>CAVZHC010000001.1:0-446875 GCA_963774905.1 uncultured Actinomycetota bacterium
GAGCGCGGCTTCGCCAGGCCGCTCCTTGTCGGCGCCAGGCGGGGCGTGGTGATCGCGGCCGGCGGGTTCGTGGCCAACCGGGCGCTGATGCGCGAGCACGCCCCCGCCTACCGCGGCGGGCTGGCACTTGGCACCGTGGCCGACGACGGCAGCGGCATGCTGCTCGGGACCGCGGCCGGTGGTGCCACCAGGTTCCTTGACCGGGTCACGTGCTGGCGGTTCATCACGCCGCCGTCGGCGTTCCTGTCGGGGATCCTGGTGGACCGGGCCGGGCGGCGCATCTGCGACGAGTCAAGGTACGGCGCGGCGATCGGCGAGGCCATGGTGCGCGAGCACGACCGGCGGGCCTGGCTGCTGCTCGACCAGCCGCTTGTGGCGCGCTCGTGGCGGCAGCTGCCCGGCAGCACGCTGTGGTTCCAGCTGCTGCAGGCCGTCTACCTGCTGACCAGGGCCAGGGTCACCGGCCAGAGCCTGGCCGAGGTGGCCAGGCGGGCGGGCGTCGACCCGGCCGGGCTGGCCGCCACGGTGGACGAGCACAACGCGGCGGCGAAGTCCGGCGCGCCCGACCCGGCCGGCAAGCCCGCCGACCTGGTGCGGGCGATCGGCCAGCCGCCGTACTCGCTGATCGACCTGTCCATCAGGCCGCGCCCCGCCTACCCGGCGCCGATGCTGACGCTCGGCGGGCTGGTCGTTGACGAGGCCACCGGGCAGGTGCGCCGCGGCGACGGCGGCGCGGTCAGCGGCCTGTACGCGGCGGGCCGCAGCGCGGTCGGGCTGTGCTCGCAGTCCTACGTCAGCGGGCTGTCGCTGGCCGACTGCGTGTTCTCTGGCCGCCGGGCCGGCCGGCATGCGGCGGGCGAGAGCGGCATGCTCACCAGAACTTCGTCGACGCCCCGGAGCTGTTGACCACCGAGCCGACCGTCTCGGGCGGCTCGAACACCGACTGGATGGCCACCCGGCCGGGGCCGGACAGGTTCAGCCAGATCGACTTGCACTCCCACCGGGACGAGCTGAACCAGTAGTTGCCGCGCGGGTACTCGAAGTGCAGGTACATGTTGACCGTTGGGTCTTTCCAGATCAGCCCGCCGGGCTGGACCAGGATGTGCTCGCCCTGCTGCAGGTCGCGCACGAACGTGTTGCCTGGCGCGTGCAGCAGCAGCAGGCCGGGGCCGCCGGTGGCCATGAACCTGTCCATGTTCTGGCCGAGCGGGTAGTGCCACTCCTCGTTGTTGTCGTCGTCCCAGGTGGTGAACCAGATGTTGGACTGGCGCCACTGGTAGCCGACGTTCCCCGTGGCGGTCAGGAAGCGGTGCTCGACCACGTCAACGCCGTGCTGCGCGGGCAGCGGTACGGCCAGGATCTCGCCTGGCTCGTCGGCACTGACCGCGAGGTGACCTGGGCCCTGCGCCTTGAGCATGACCAGCGGCATGCCGGCCAGCATCCGGTTCCAGCCGCCGGCCATCTTGAGCGGCTCGAGGTTCACGTTCGGGTCGGTGTGCAGCAGGACGTGGTGCGAGAAGTAGACCCAGTCCTCCTGGCTCAGATTCATTTCGGCGACCGGGACGTAGCTGCCGCTGATCTGGCAGGTGGACCGGTTGAAGTGCAGCCTCGCCATGTCCCTGACCGGCGGCTGCTCCGACCAGCCCGACTTGGACACCCGCAGCCGCACGTCCACCGGCGCGCCGCAGGCCGGACAGGTGGGGCTGCCCTCGTCGTTGTTGATCATCCTGCAGTACGGGCAGGTGTAGGTGCTGGTGCCACCCGGTGTCGACATATCGATTCCCTTACTCAGAACCGTGGTGGACGTACATGGACTGGATGCCGACCCGGCCAGGGCCGACCATCTCGGCCATGTACATGCTGTGCCGCACCAGGCCCGAGCGCAGGTTCTGCTGCACCGCGTTCATGGTGACCGATGAGTCCTTGTACAGGAAACCGCCCGGCTCGACCAGGATCCGCTCACCGGGCTGGAGCGTCTTCTGGAACACGTTGCCGTAGCCGTGCAGCAGCAGCAGGCCGGGCTGCTGCTGGGTGATGAACCGGTCCATGTACATGCCGCTGCCGCCGTGCAGCACGTTGGCCAGGCCCTTGATCCGCACGAACGAGTAGTTCAGCGAGTGCGTGCCGAGCAGGAACGCATGCTCGCGCACGTCGAGTTCCATGCCGGGGTGCAGCGGCAGCACCACGATCTCGCCTGCCGCGTCGCGAGAGAACGCGATCCGGCCAGGGCCCTGCGCGATGCTCACGATGTGCGGCATGCCGCCCATCATCTTCCTGCTCGGGGTGTTCATCGCGCCGAGCGGCACGCTCGGCTCCTTCCAGAGCAGCACGTGGTGCTCGAAGAAGACGCCGTCGCCGTGGGCGAGCGCGATCTCGGCGACCGGGACGATTTCGCCCTCCACCTGGCAGGTGGAGTTGGAGAACTTGAACTCGGTCATGTCCCGCAGCCGCGGCGCCTCGCTCCAGCCTGAGTCAGAGACTAGGTTGCGCGTGTCGAGCGGCGCACCGCAGGTGGAGCAGCTGGTGCGGCCCGGCTCGTTCTGGCCCTTGCACCACTGACACTCGATCCGATCCATCCGGGCAGGCCTTTCTCGTCAGGCGCATCTTGTCAGGTGCGGCATTAACCGACACACCGGGCATTGTGGGTTGAGATCGTAGCCCAGGATGGGGCTGACGCTGGGAGTTATGCCGAAGCAGGCGTGCCGCACTCCGCGCAGAACTTCGAGCTTGCGCCCATCGGGGCCTGGCAGTTGGCGCACTGCTTGCTCATCGGGTTGCCGCACGAGTCGCAGAACTTGGCGCCCGACCTGACCTGGGCCTGGCAGTTCGAGCACAGCACCACGGCCGCGGGTACCTCGGCCTGCGGCGCCTGCGGCGCCTGCGGTGCCTGCTGGGGCGGCGGCGGCTGCTGCGTCGGCGGTGCCTGCGGCGCGGGCGGCGCATAGCCCTGGCCGCCGCCGGCGAAGCCGGGAGCGGGCGGCGGCGGGTAGGGGGGCGCCTGCACCGGCTGGCCCATCATCTGGCCCATGCCGAGGCCGACACCGAGGAACGCCGGACTGACCCCGGCGCCGCCCTGGGCCATGCCCTGGCCGGCCCCTGCATCATCTCCGCCTGCGCGGCCTGCATGAACCCGCCGGCCAGCCTGCTGTAGGCGGTGTCGCCCGCGAGCTTCTTCAGCCTGGCGTTGTCGTCGTCGTCGAGGTTGATGTCCAGGTTGCCGAGCCTGGTGACCGCGATGCCGTAGTCGGCGAGCTCGGTGTTGGCGTCCTCGAGCGTGCCGTGCTCGATCTCGGCCCTGTGCATCGACAGGCCGAGTATCTGCCACGCGCCGGACATGAGCTGCGAGGTGACGCCCGACCTCGTGCACTTGAGCAGCTGCTGGGTGACCCAGCTGGTCACCGCCTCGTTGTTGGTGACGTCCACCGTGCCGACCAGGTTCGTGATCAGCTTCGTCGGGTCCACCACCCGGAGCGCGTACTCGCCGAACGCGCGCAGCGTCACGATCAGGCCGGTCTGCGGGTCCTGCACCTCGTCGAGACGGCCGCCGAACTTGATGTTCGGGAACTCGCGCGCGCCAACGAAGTAGATCTCGGCCTTGAACGCGTTGCTGTTGCTCGCCCAGTCAACGAACATGCCGAGGAACGGCAGCTCGCGGGCGTCAAGCTGGTGCTGGCCAGGGCCGAGCACGCCCATGACCTGGCCCTGGCTGATGAAGACGGCGGCGGCGTCGGGCTCGACGATGGCCCTGGCGAACTTGCGGATGTTGTCGTCCGGCCACTTGTAGACGATCTGACCCTTCGAGGTGTCGGGCGCCGCGATGAACTCGCGGCGGGCCTCGTTGAGAATCCCCATCAGTCCGCTCCCTTGAGCCTGTCCCTTTGCGCCTGGCATCCGGCCTCGCCAGTCGGCAGCGGCCACGTCTAGGCGGATCATACTTCGGTTAGACCACGCGTGGGCTTACCCGCGACGAGGGCATTCGCCCGTGAGGTCAGCCGGTGAGTTTCTTGTACACCTTGACCGGTCTCCGCCGCCCGCCATCCGGGCAGCGCAGAGACCGGGAAGAGACCGGTCAGAGACCGGCAGGCCGCGCTACCCGCCGCTCACTCGTGCCCGGGCGCCCCGACCAGCCGCAGCACGGCCACGCCGAACGGCGCGATCGTCACCACGTCGGCGTCCTGCCCGTTCGCGTCGTGGCTGGCCAGCGGCCACAGCGCCAGCCCGGCGGCCACTTCCGGCTTGATCGTGACCGGCTCGTCGGCCTGGCTCACCAGCCACGCGAAGCGGGCGCCGTCCGAGCGGACGATCACGTCGGCGGCCACCCGCGGATCGCCGGCCAGCACCGGCCTGCGCACCCCGGCGTGCACCGCGAGCGCGTCGTAGAGCCGGCTGGTGGCCTCGGGGTTGACCCGCGGCGTGACGGCGGCCATGTGCTCGATCGGGTAGGTGCACAGCACCACGGCGCCCTGGCCGACCTGGCGCAGCAGCAGGGCGGGCCTGCCGTGGCCGTCTACCGCCAGTACCTCGGCACCCGCCGGGCGCACCGGCAGGTAACAGCGGCTGTGCTCGGTCCCGGCGGTGCGGAAGCTCAGCTCGGCACCGCCTTGCAGCGAGCCGAGGTCGTGCACGAACCTGAACGTGACGGTCTCGTCATCGATCGGGTCGACCAGTCCGGCCCTGAGCCGGTGCTCGACACCGAAGATCGCGTCCAGGTGGTGGTAGGACGGGCCGCGGTGCCACGAGGTCGGACCGGCCGAGTACGACACGTACACCGTGGCGCCGCGGCGTGCCAGGTCCTCAAGCTCGAGCCAGCTCGGGGCGAGCAGCTGCTTGACCGAGGGCACGAGGTAGAGCAGCGCGTCCCCGGCGATGCCGCCGCTCTCCCTGACCAGTGCCACTGGCAGGTCTGCCAGCCTGGCGGACACATAGGCCTGGCGCAGGGTCTGGTGCACGTATCCGGAGTCGGCGGGCGCGGTGAACGGGTAACCGGTATCGAGGTAGGAAGGGACGATCAGGGCGGCTTGGGTGGGCGCGCGCTGGCAGCGGGCGACGTCGACCGCCGCGACCACCTCGCCGAATGCCTTCATCTCCGCGAGCTGCGGCTTGGCCGCGCCCACGCTGTCGGTCAGCCCGAAGTGCAGCTCGAAGGCGTGGTGCCGGTACGGGTCCTGGCCGGCCAGCTGGTCAAAGTCGGAGTTGCACCAGGCGATCCAGCCGGTGGCGCCGGCCAGCAGGCTGTTGTGCAGTACCTGCCGGTAGTACCTGGCGGCGTGGTCGCCTGCCACGAAGTCCGAGCTGACCCCGAACTCCTCGAGCACCACGGGCCGCCCGTAGGTGCTGGCCAGCTCGCACTCCCAGGCCGCAGCGAAGTGCTGGCGCACCTCGTCGTCCCCGATCGGGTACACGTGCGGGCCGATGAAGTCGCACAGGGCGGCGCTGTCGGCCAGCGAGAAGCCGCACTCGGCGCCCACGCCGCCGGTCCCCCAGGCGCCGTCGCCGAGCGAGAACGGCTGCTGTCCACCGGCGGCGCGGACGGCGTCGCGCATGATCTGGGCCCAGGCGGCGACCGCCTCGCGCAGGGCGTCCCTGCCGCCGTAGATCGGCATCTCGTTGGAGACCAGCCAGCCGGCCACGGCCGGATGGCCGCCGAACCTGCGCACCATCTCGCCGGCGAACCAGGCCTGCCTGGCGACCATCCACACGTCGCGGTACAGGTCGCGGCCGCCGCGCCAGGGCGGGTCCCAGTTCTCGCCGGACATGTGGCCGACGATGAACGTCGGCACCGTGGTCATCCCCGCTTCGGCGTGCCGGTCGAGGAAGTCGGCGAACCGGCCAGCCATCGTCTCGTCCACCCGGTCGGGCTCGGGCATGAAGTCGGGCCAGTAGAAGAACGACCGCGTCATGCCGAGCCCGTGCTCACGCAGCACTTTCAGCTCGGCGCGGACCACGTCAGGATCGTAGGAGCGCCACATCAGCGGGCCGCCGGTGCGGGACCAGAAGTTCGCGCCAAGCCAGGAAACGGCATGCCCATCGGCCGTGACCATGGCGAAATTCCGGTGCAATGCGCGCCCCTTCCGCTCTGCCGCCGATGGCCGGGCTCACGTGAGCGATGCCGGTCAGAGCGATCGAAGCACTATACCGGTTAAGTGTCAATAAGACGTTTATTAACCCAGTCGTCTGGATGGCCGTCAGCGTACCGGGCTGGCCAGGCCGGCCAGGGATGCGCCCAGCGTTTACACTGACGGGTGCGCTCGGAAGGGGAGGCCAGCAGTGAAGCGTCCCACCATCGCCGACATCGCCGCGAGGGCAGGCGTCACGAAGGCGGCAGTGTCCTTCGCTCTGAACGGGCAGCCCGGCGTATCGGCTGCCACCCGGGAGCGCATCCTGGCGATCGCCGACGAGCTCGGGTTCCAGCCGAGCAGCGCGGCCCGCGCCCTGTCCGACGGCCGGGCCGGCGCGCTCGGCCTGGTGATCGACCGGCCAGCCCGCACGCTCGGGATCGAGCCGTTCTTCGTCCAGCTGATCGCCGGGATCCAGGCCGAGCTGTCGGCGGCAGGGACGGCGCTGCTGTTCACCATGGTCGAGGACCAGGCAGCGGAGATCGAGCTGTACCGGTCCTGGTGGGCGCAGCGCAGGGTGGACGGCGTGTTCCTGGTTGACCTCCAGCTCCGTGACCGCCGGGTCGGCGTGCTCCGCGACCTGCGGATGCCCGCGATCGCGTTCGGCAGCCCGCGGGGCTCCGGGTCGCTGCCGGCTGTGTGGCAGGACGACGTCGCCGCGGTCGGCACGGTGGTGGACTACCTGGCCGGGCTCGGCCACCAGCAGCTTGCCAGGGTGGGCGGGTTCGCGCGCTACTGGCACAGCAAGCTGAGGTCGGACGCGTTCGCCAAGGCAGCCGGCGCGGCGGGGCTTGACGTGGTCTCGGTCGAGTCCGACTACACCAGCGAGCTCGGTGCGGATGCGACCAGGAAGCTGCTGCTCGGCGAGCGGCCGCCGACGGCCATCCTGTACGACAACGACCTGATGGCGCTGGCCGGGCTCTCTGTGGCGCAGCAGATGGGCGTCGACGTGCCCGCCGAGCTGTCGATCGTGGCATGGGACGACTCGATGCTCTGCGAGCTCGTGCACCCGGCGATCACGGCATTGCGCCGCGACATCGCCGGGGCCGGCGCGCAGGGCGCCAGGCTGCTGACTCGGCTGGCGGCCGGCGAGACGGCGGCGAACATCTGCGAGCCGGCGCCCGTGCTGGTCGAGCGGGCCAGCACCGGTCGGTGCGCGAACCGGCCGGCCGCGCTGCAAGAGCCAGCACCGGCCTGAGGGCCGCCCGCAGTTTGGCAGCTCTTTACCGGGCCGAGATCTGATCGAGACCTTAGCGATACATGCCTGGCACTTTACCCGGGGCCAGCAGTGGGATCACACTTAACCGGTATAGTTCGTCCCCCCTACCAGTTTCCGTCACCCTTGCGGAAATGCAAGAAATGAGCCAGCCAAGTCTCCACCACCGGTCTTTCGAGGAGGCAGGGACCAAGATGAGCACTAAGCCGAGAGCGCGGCGCCTGCGGGCGGCGCGCAAGAGCAGATGGGCGATCGCCGCCGGCGCCGTCGTTCTGCTGACGGTCGCGGCCGCCTGTTCGAGCACGCCGGCCAAGAAGGGCGGAGCGGCTCCGTCCCCCTCGGCGTCCGGCACGCTGACGGGCTTCCCGCGTAGCGAGACGCTGTACACCAGCGGCACGGCCTACGCGCCGCCGTCCAACTGGAATCCGTTCAACCTGGGCAACTTCGCCACCGGCACGCAGGGCCTGATCTACGAGCCGCTGTTCCTGTACGACCCGATCCACAACAAGTACGACCCGTGGCTGGCCACCAGCGGTACCTGGAGTGGCACGACCTACACGATCCAGGTGCGCAGCGGCGTCAAGTGGAGCGACGGAACGCCGCTGACCGGCGCCGACGTGGCCTACTCGATCAACCTGGCACGCACCAACAAATCGGACCCGTTCAGCTTCAACGTGGCCACCGTGACCAGCGCGACGGCCAGCGGCAACACCGTGATTGTCAAGTTCAGCTCGACCCCCGCCTACACCGCGTGGCAGGACTACCTGTGGAAGGCGCCGGTGGTCCCCCAGCACATCTGGTCCAAGCTGTCCCCAAGCGCGCAGATCACGGGCGCGAACACCCACCCGGTGGGCACTGGCCCGATGCTGCTCGACACCTACAACTCGACCGAGGTCGCCTACAAGGACAACCCCGGCTGGTGGGCCACCAAGGCACTCGGCCTGTCGTTCAAGTTCAAGTACCTGGTCGACGTGGTCAACGGCTCCAACAACGTCGAGCTCTCCGCGCTGACCGCGGGGAACATCGACTGGAGCAACAACTTCCTGCCAGGTATCAACGAGCTGGTCAGCGGGCTGAACGGCAACGCCGGGTACGGCTTCAAGACGTACTACCCGAAGGCGCCGTACATGCTGTCGGCCAACACGGTCTGGCTGGAGCCCAACACCACCAGGGCACCGATGAACAACGTCAACTTCCGTAAGGCGCTCGCCTACGCGATCAACCCCCAGCAGATCGTGCAGGCCGTCTACGGCGGGATCACCGAGCCGGCCAACCCGACCGGGCTGCTGCCGAACCTGGATTCGTATATCAACAGTGGCGACGTGGCCAAGTATGGCTTCCACTACGACCCTGCGCTCGCCAAGTCCTACCTGGCGAAGTCCGGTTACAAGGGTCAGGCCATCACGCTGGAGGTGCCTGACGGCTGGACCGACTGGATGGCCGGCATCACGGTGATCTCGCAAGAGGCCAAGGCGGCCGGCATCAACATCACGCCGATCTTCCCGCAGGACGCAGCGCGCAACACCGACCTCACAAGCGGCCACTACGACCTAGCGCTCGACAACAACGCAGGCGCCGACTCGACCCCGTGGAGCTACTTCGAGCGCGTCTACAACCTGCCGATCGAGCCGCAGCAGACCGCGCAGCTGAACTGGGAGCGGTTCAGCTCGCCGGCCGACTGGAAGCTGGTCCAGGAGGCCGGCGCCACCCCGGTCACCGACACCGCACGCCTCGACTCGATCTACGCCCAGCTGGAGAAGGACTTCCTTACCCAGCTGCCGGAGATCCCGGTCTGGTACAACGGCGCCTGGTTCCAGGGCACCACGCAGTACTGGACCGACTACCCGGCCAGCGGGACATCCGACGAGAACACGCCCGTCATGTGGGGCGGCTACCTCGGTGCCATGACGACCGTCTACGCGCTGGCGGCGCTGCGGCCGGCTCCGAAGCCAGCCTCATGACCGATAATGTCACTCTGATCGGATAAGTCCGAACGGCCCATCGCCTGCGGCTCGCTGCCCCGCCCGACTGACGGGACAGCGGGCCGCAGGCCGATCGGTACGGGGACGAGGAGCCACGCGTGCGCCGGTACTTCTCAAGGAAACTGCTCACGTACGTGCTGACGTTCTTCGTCGGCGCGACCGTCGACTGGGGCATACCGCACCTCATGCCGGGCAACCCGGTCCAGCTCTACCTATCGAACTTCGACCTGCAGCCAGCCGGCTACGCGTCGCTGTATAAGACCATGTCGCAGGCCTACGGCACCAGTCTGCCGCTGTGGGACCAGTACCTGCACTTCTGGGACGGCCTACTGCACGGCAACCTGGGGATCAGCATCTACGACTTCCCCTCCGAGGTCACCACGCTGATCTGGCACGCACTGCCCTACACCCTCGCCCTGCTGGTACCGGCGATCACGCTCTCCTACATGCTCGGCAACCGGCTCGGCGCGCTCGCGGCGCGCCGCAAGGTACTCGACAACACGGTCCTGCCGGTCGGCTACCTGTTCCAGGCGACGCCCTATCCGTGGCTGGCGCTGGCGCTGCCGTTCCTGCTCGGTTATGTATGGCACGTGTTCCCGATCTCAGGGGCTTACAGCAACACCCTGCTTCCCGCGCTGTCCTTGACGTTCTTTTGGAGCCTGCTCGATCACTGGTTCCTGCCGTTCCTCACCGTGTTCCTCGTCAGCCTCGGCGGCTGGGCGATCGGCATGCGCAACCTGGTGATCTACGAGCTTGAGAACGATAGCTCTCGGTACCTGCGGGCCCTCGGCGGAACCGAGCGCCTGGTACGCAAGTACGCGTACCGTAACGCCTCGCTCCCACAGCTCTCCGGCCTGGCACTCGCGCTCGGCGTGGTGATCGGCGGCAACATCGTCGCCGAAATCGCCTTTCAGTACCCGGGGCTCGGGTTCCTGATCTACAACGCGATCGAGCGCGAGGATTACTTCCTGCTGCAGGGCATCTTCATCTTCATCATCGTCGGGGTGCTGGTGGCCAACTTCGTCATCGACCTCATCTACCTGGTCGTGGATCCGAGGATACGCCTGTCCATGCAGGGAGCCACCGCGTGAGTGACTCGCTGATCGACACCCCGGCAGGCTCAGGCGCCGAGCAGCCAGCCGCGGCCGTGACCATGACCCCGATCGGCGCCGGAGCGGTCGGCCTCATCGCCGACCCGCGCGTGGTGCGCAGGGGCGGAGAGTTCGTGCACTACGCGGTGCGCAACCCCAAGCTCCTGTTCGGCCTGGCCCTCGAGGCGCTGTTCGTGCTCGGCGCGATCGCCGGGCCGATCATCTCTCCGCACAACGCCACCGACCTGTTCAGGTCCTACCTGCACCCGTCCGCGCAGCACTGGCTCGGCACCAACAACATCGGGAACGACCTGTTCGCCCAGCTGGTCTACGGGCTGCGGGACAGCTACCTGGTGGGCGCGCTCGGCGCGCTGTGCGCCTCGGCGATCGGCATGGCGCTCGGCTTCATCGCCGGATACCGCGGCGGCTGGCTCGACGAGGTCCTGCAGATGGTCACCAACATCATGGTGATGATCCCGTCCCTGGTGCTGCTGATCGTCATCGGCGCGTACCTCACCACCCGCGGCGTGCTCTTCGAAGGCGTGTTCATCGGCCTCACGACCTGGCCGTGGGTGGCAAGGGCGGTCCGGGCGCAGACCTTCACGCTGCGCTCACGTGACTTCGTCGACCTCGCCAGGCTGTCGGGCAAGCGCCCGGCCGCCATCGTAGTACGCGACATCGCGCCGAACATGGCCTCGTACCTGTTCCTCGTCGTCGTGCTGCTCTTCGGCAGCTCTATGCTGCTCGCCGCCAGCTACGACTTCCTCGGGCTCGGGCCGACCAACGGGATCTCGCTCGGCACGATGATGAACCAGGCGATGCTGTGGAGCGCGCTGCAGCTGCACACCTGGTGGTGGTTCGTGGCGCCGGGCGTGGTGCTGACCGGGATGGTGGTGGCGCTCTTGATCGCCAACGTCGGCCTCGACGAGGTCTTCAACCCGAAGCTGAGGGCGCAGTGACCGTCAGGGTGGAGAACCTGAAGATCGCGTACCGCACGCTGGCGGGTGACGTGTGCCCGGTCGATGACGTCAGCTTCTCGGTCGGCGATGGCGAGATCATGGGCCTGGCAGGCGAGTCAGGCTGCGGGAAGTCGACGCTCGGCACCAGCCTGGTCCGGCTCGAGACCCGGATGGCCGTGCTCGGCGGCAAGGTGGAGCTCGACGGTGTCGCGATGCCCATCGACGACGACCGCGCAATGCGCCCGTACCGGATGAAGGAAGTCTCGCTGGTACCGCAGTACGCGATGAGCGCGCTCAACCCGACCCGCAAGATCCGCAGGCTCGTCGCCGACCTGCTGCGCTGCCACGGCGTCAGGTACGGCGAGATCGCCGATGAGCTCAGACGGCGACTTGAGCTCGTCGGCCTCGACACCGGCGTGCTGGACCGCTATCCCTTCGAGCTGTCCGGTGGCATGCGCCAGCGGGTGACGCTGGTCCTGTCCACCCTGCTGAACCCGTCGCTGCTCATCGCCGACGAGGTCACCTCCGCGCTCGACGTCTCCACCCAGCGGGCGGTCGGCGAGCTGATGATGGAGTTCAGGGACCGCGGGTTCGTCAAGAGCATGATCGCGATCACCCACGACCTGTCGGTACTGGCCCAGATCGCCGACAGCATCCTGGTGATGTATGCGGGCCGGCTCGCCGAGAAAGCGAGCTCCGACGCCATCGTGAACTCCCCGCTGCACCCCTACACTCAGCTCCTGCTCGCATCTCTGCCGGCCGTAGGGGTGCGCCACGATGACACCACGCTGGTCGGCATACCCGGCCGGCCGCCGCCGCTGTCGAACCCGCCTGCCGGCTGCCGGTTCGCCGATCGCTGCCCGTTCGCCTACGCCCGGTGCAAGGAGCAGCCGCCGTTCACCGAGATCCGGCCCGGCCACCAGGTGGCCTGCTGGAAGGTGGCCGAAGAGGTGCAGGCGGCATGAGCACGCTGCAGATCGAGCGGGTCAGCAAGCTATACCGCACCAGCGGCCTGGCCGGCGACGTGACGCGGGCGCTGCGCGAGGTGAGCTTCGACATCGACGAGGGCGAGGTCGTCACCCTGATCGGCGAGAGCGGCAGCGGCAAGACGACGCTGGGGAGGATCGTCCTGCGGCTGATCACGGCCAGCAGCGGGAAGGTGGTGTTCCAGGGCGCCGACATCGCCGGCTTCGGGCGGGCGGAACTCCGCGAGTACTACCGATACGTCCAGGGCGTCTTCCAGGACCCCTTCAGCTCGTACAACCCGATCTACAAGGCGGACCGGGTCTTCGAGATGCTGCGAGACGTCTACTTCGCCCGCGTTCCGCAGCGCGCGTGGGAGGCCAAGATCGATTCGGCTCTCGAGGCCGTCACGCTCAACCCAGGCGACGTGCGGAACCGTTACCCGCACCAGCTCTCCGGCGGCCAGCTTCAGCGGCTGCTGATCGCCAGGGCGCTGCTGCTCGACGTGAAGCTGCTGATCGCCGACGAGGTGATCAGCATGCTCGATGCCTCCACCCGGGTGGACATACTGAACCTGCTGGTCAGCCTCAAGCGCGCCGGGCTGGCGATCCTGTTCATCACCCACGACCTCTCGCTCGGCAACTACGTCAGCGACCGGACCGTGATCCTGCGCCGCGGCGCGATCGCCGAGATGGGACCCACGCCGGCGGTGTTCGGCAACCCGCAGCACAGCTACACGAAGGCGCTGCTCGACGCGGTCCCCCAGCTGCATAAGAAGTGGCACAGCCCCGGCGCGGTCCGCGAGGTCAGCGCCGCGACCTGGCGGCCAGGCCGCCCCGCCGGCCCGAGCGCCCCGGCCCCTCCCGCGCTGACCGAGTGCGAGCCCGGCCATCTGGTCGCGGTGGAGGAGTAACCCGTCCGCTAGGTCCGCAGCTGGGCCATAGCTTCGGCCAGCGGCAACAGCTTGCCGTCGGCCAGCGCCCTGCGGTACCAGCGGAAGCTGTCCTTGGGTATCCGGGTGCCGGTCGGATAGTCCACCCAGACCAGCCCGAACCGCTTTGAGTACCCCTGCGCCCACTCGAAGTTGTCGAGCAGGCTCCAGACGAAGTAGCCGCGCACGTCGACGCCGGCGTCGCAGGCCCGCAGCACCGCGCGCAGGTGCCCGTCCAGGTACTCGATGCGCTCGGGATCGCGTACCGCGGAGTCGGGCGCGACGTAGTCGGCGCAGGCCGCGCCGTTCTCGGTGATCAGCAGCGGGACGCCGGGGTACTCGGCCTGCACCAGGGTGAGCAGGTCGGTCAGCGCGTCAGGATCGACCTCCCAGCCCATCGCCGTGCGGGTGACGTCCGGCCTGCCCGCCCAGGCGATGCCGAGGTCGGCCGCCACCGGATCGGTCCGTCCGGCGGGAACCAGATAGCCCGCCGCCCTGGCCTGGCCGGCTCGCGACCGGTCGGCCACGATGCCCGGCGAGTAGTAGTTGATCGCCAGGAAGTCGATCGGCCTGGAGATGATCGACAGGTCGCCGTCGCGCACCACCGACAGGCCGGGCGAATGTCCCAGGTAGTGGCCAAGGACGTCGTCGGGGTAACGGCCGCGCAGCAGCGGATCGAGGTACATCCGGTTCCGGTTGCCGTCCGCCCGCCGTGCGGCGGCGACGTCGTCGGCGTGCTCGGAGGCCGGCCTGATCGGCATCAGGTTCAGCGAGATGCCGACCTCGGCGGCCGGGACGGCGGAGCGGATCGCGTGCAAGGCCTCGCCGTGCCCGACCAGCAGATGGTGGCTGGCCGCGGCGGCCAGGCCGATGTCGCGCACGCCGGGCGCGTGGTCGCCGGAGCCGTAGCCCAGCCAGGCCGAGCACCAGGGCTCGTTCAGCGTGATCCACATGCCGACCTGGTCGCCGAGCGCGTCGGCCACGACGTGCGCGAACTCGGCGAAGCGGCTCGCCGTGTCGCGCACCGGCCAGCCGCCCGCGTCCTGCAGCGGCTGCGGCAGGTCCCAGTGGTACAGGGTGAGCACGGGCAGGATCCCGCGCTGGCGCAGCCCGTCGGTGAGGCGGCGGTAGAAGTCCAGGCCCTCCTGCCTGATCGTGCCCCGGCCGGCCGGCTGGATCCTCGGCCAGGAGACCGAGTAGCGGTAGGCAGCAGCGCCGAGCCCGGCGATCAGGTCAAGATCGCCGTCCAGCCGCGCGAAGTGATCGCAGGCGACGTCCCCGGTGTCGCCGTTGACGGTGCGGCCCGGCGTGCGGCTGAACGTGTCCCAGATCGAGACTCCCCTGCCGCCCGCGTGGACCGATCCCTCGATCTGGTAGGCCGCCGTAGCCGTGCCAAAGATGAAGTCGGCGGGCAGCGGCACGGGTTCGCTGTCGGGGACTGGCATGGCGGGGCTGACCTCCTGATACCGGCTACTTAACCGGTATAGTAGATCCCGCGCTCGCCGCAGGCAATGCTGTGCAGCCCGCGCTCGCCGCGGGCAATCCTGCACAGCCCGCGCTCGCCGCGGGCAAGGGCTACGGGACCAGCCCGAAGACCGTAGCCGGGGAACCTGAGCCGCCGCGTATCCTCGGCCCGCCCACCACGATCCAGCCGCCGGCCGACGGCATCTGCCCGAGGCCGCGCAGGTTCTCCAGGTGCATCCGGTGGCCGTGCAGCAGCAGCCGGTTGACGGAGTAGCCGGTATCGGCGGCTGGGTCGACCCCCATCGTGTCGGTGCCGAGCGCGCCGATGCCGCGGGTCTCGATCAGCCAGGCGGCCGCCTGCGCGCTGAACCCCGGGTAGTGCATGCTGCCGTCAGGCCCGGTGCCGAGGTAGGCGGCCGGGTCGCCCCACCGCTCGTCATAGCCCGTCCAGAGCAGCACGGCGGCGCGGCCCGGTACCGGACCGTAGGCGGACTCCCAGGCCTGGATGTCCGCGATGCCCGCGGCGTAGTCCGGATCGGCGGCGGCCTGCGCGCGGACGTCGAGCACGACGGCCGGCCGGAAGAAGTCGGCGGCGTCGAGCTGGTCGGCGGTCGCCTCGCCCGGGCTGAAGTGGGCCGGGGCCGCCCAGTGCGTTCCCGCCTGCTCCCCCGCGCTCACCAGGTGCAGGAAGTAGCCGTCGCACTCGGCAGTGGCGGCGATACTGACCTGGACCGGCGGGTCGCCGGGGAAGACCGGGGCGGCCGGGTCGAGCACGTGGCTGAGGTACACCACCTCGCTGAACCCGAACGGCGCAGTCCCCGTCACGCCGCCTCGCCGGTGACCAGCTCGACCGCTGTCTCCGCCCGGGTCGCCCCGCCCATCAGGTAGAACATCCCGCCGACGGCGATGATCACGATGAGCGGGACGATCTGGCTGAGCTCGTAGGCCATCCGCTGGTGCGAGAAGCCGAGCGAGGCGAGGTCGTCGTTCGGGTGGCCGCCGGTTCCGAACCAGCCCACCCCGAAGCCCGGCCAGATCAGCGCGACCGTGGCGAGCAGCGCCCAGAAGGTCGGCACGGCGGAACACAGCCACGCCCCCGCCGTACCCCACGGCACCCGGTACGGCCGGTCGACGTGCTTGTGCGTGTAGCGGAGCCTGATCAGGGCCGGGAAGATCAGCAGGTAGGAGATCGTGGTGGTGGAGATCGTCAGGCCGAGCACCGCGGAGAAGTACTTGCTGGAGTTGCCGCCGGTGATACGGAAGGCCACCACCATCAAGATCGTGGCGACGATCCCGGACAGCACGTTCATCCCCAGCGGGGTGCCGAACCTGGCGGAGAACCTGCCGAGCACTCGCGGGCCGCCGCCGTCGAACGACGCCACCGCCTCGGTGCGGTCCGCCCCCATGATCCAGGTGGTGCCCGCGCTGGCCAGCGCGAACACGAAAACAACCACGGTGACCCGGCCGAGCAGCAGCCCGGTGCCGCTCAGCGTGGCGGTCCCGCTGGCCGAGACGTGCCCGCCGTAGACGGTGAAGACAGCCTTGGCCGCGTCAAGGAAGCCGGTCAGGCCGGTAACCGCGCTCGCGGGCAGCACGAGCACGATCGACAGGATCGGCAGCCCGTAGGCGAGCACCGTGGCCAGGCCCGACCAGGCCACCGCGAACGGCACGTCGCGCCGGGGGTTGGTCATCTCCTCCCCTGCTGCCGACGGCACCTCGAGCCCGGCGTAGTTGAAGAACAGCACGGGGACCACGGCGATGAACACGGCGTAGCTCGGCGAGAACGCATGTCCGGCCAGGCCGTGCAGGCCATGCCTGATCGCGTAGATGACCACCGAGACCTCGAAGAAGGCAAGCACCGCACCGCGCGCCCATGCGCCGAGCGTGGGCACCCACTTGCCATAGCGCAGCGAGACAATGGCGGCCCCGATCGTGAACCAGATGAACGCCAGCGCGTAGACGTACTGCCAGGCCCCGCCGATCGGCGTGAAGAACTCGCCGAGCGCCGCCAGCGAGACGATCGTCAGCGACCCGCCCACCCAGATCGGATTGGAGATCCAGTAGATCACCGAGTTGATCGCGGCGAGTGGCCGCCCGAACGCCAGCCTGGTCCACACGTAGGGCCCGCCCTCGGCCGGGAACGCCGCGCCGAGCTCGGCGATGGCGAGACCGTAGGGCAGGAAGAAGAAGACCGCGAGGAACACCAGCCAGGTGAACCCCTGCGCGCCGTTCGCCGCGACCGCGCCGATGGTGTCCAGCGTCACCACCGTGCAGATCAGGTAGAAGAGCATGTCGAACCGCCGGAAATGGCGGCGCAGCTTTCTCTTCTCCGCCAGGGCACTCGCCGTGGTCTGCATGACCTGCTCGGACTGGCTTGTCTGGGTCACCTTTGCCGCCTTCGGATTCGTGCCGCCGGTGCTCGGACTCAATCACGGAGTTCCCGCGCAAACCGCAAGAAAAACCGCAGCAGCCGCGGTCGGCGTAGTAACGCGTGGCATGATGAACGAGCGCTGAACGGCGACTGGATATCTGACGATTATCCAGCCGCTTCGGTCATACGGCACCAGCCCCGCTTGGTCGTGGTCAGCTCGCGGAACCCGACCGTCGGGAGGAACGCGCGGTACGCGGAGTCGCCGCCGTCCGGATCAGGGTCGTCGAGAATCGCGTAGTCAAGCACCATGCCTACCTGCGCCAGCCGCAGCCAGTCGGCCGCCTGGCCGACCAGCCAGGTCGCCACGCCGCGGCGCTGGTACGCCGGCAGGATGTGCAGGTTCCCGATGTCGGCCCAGCCGAGGTTGCGCGGTGCCCGCTCGCCGTCGTCGAAAACCTCGACTTCGATATAACCAATCGGCCCCTCCTCCTCGAGTACTGCCGACAGGCGGGTGCCGTTGATGCCGACGCTGCGTCGAAGGCGGAGGCCGGCGAAGGGCGGCGCGACCCCGGCCGGCAGGTCGCCGATCGGCGCGAGGTAGACGATTTCGGTCTGCCCGGTGTGCTCGAAGCCGGCCCGCTGGTACAGGGCCCTGACGTGCGGCCACTGCTCGGACACACCGTAGACGCCGTGCACTGGCAGTTCCCCGCCCGCGCACTGGCGGGTGACGCCCCACTGGTCGAGCTGGTCGATGCAGGCCCTGATCAGTGCGTCGGCTGCCTGCGTGCCATCGGACCAGTACGGGTTCCCGGCCGGCGCCTCCGGCCAGAAGATCAGCCAGTCGATCTCGCCGAGGTCACGCGCCGATGCTCCGGCGCGCTCGTCGGGAAAGTGCCGCAGCAGGTGGGCAGCGGCGACGATCCGCTTCTGCTGCTCGGCGACAAGGGTGACTCGCTCGCTCACCCAGGGGTCCTCGATGAACTCGCCAGGCTATGGCGTTCCAGCGAGCTGAGTACGGTGCTGACCGAGGCGCCCAGGCCGGGCACGACCGCCTGGGCGTGCGCGTTGACCAGGTCGGTGAGCTGGTCGCGGTCGGCGCGGCGGAATGGGCGGAGCGTGAAAGGTGGCATCGGCAAGCCTCCATGAGGGCACGGGCGAGGTGATTGCTGGAGGCCGCTACCAGTGCGGTACGCGTGAGATCGTATCGGCGGACCGCGGTGGCGCCGAGACCCAGGAGATGCGAGATGCGGAAGATCATCCTGATGATGTCGGTGTCGCTCGACGGATTCATGGAGGCGCCGGGCGGCGACCTGACCTGGCAGCTTGTCGACGAGGAGCTGCACGGTCATTTCAATGCCTGGCTGGCCACCGCCGGCGCCTTCCTGGACGGCAGGGTCACCTACGAGCTGATGGCCGGCTACTGGCCGACCGCGGACTCCGACCCGGCAGCGTCTCCCACGGTGGTCGAGTTCGCGAGGATCTGGCGGGAGATGCCGAAGATCGTGTTCTCCAGGACGCTTGAGGCGGCGGCCTGGAACACCACGGTGCGCCGGGACGTGGTGCCGGCCGAGATCGAGAAGCTGAAGGCCGAGCCCGGCGGCGACCTGGTGATCGGCGGCGCCCGCCTGGCGGCGTCGTTCCTGCGCCATGACCTGATCGACGAGTTCCGCATCTACGTCCAGCCGATCCTGCTCGGGCAAGGGACGCCGCTGTTCGGCCCGTCAGGCCCGACGCTTGCGCTCAGGCTGGTGCAGACCCGCACGTTCGGCAGCGGGGTGGTGATGCTCCGCTACGAGCGCCGTGCCTAGCGGGATGGTCCGCGGCCAGGCCGTCCGGTGGCCGCGTCCTCGGGGGTCTTGCCCGCGGCATCGAGGTACGCATTGCCCTCCTCGACGCCATAGTGGGGGCGCATCCGGCAGTGGGTCAGGTAGGAGGCGCGACGGGCCTTTATTGCGTTGCCAGGGCGGTGGGACTCGGGCAGCATCCGACCATGCGGAACGAGCCGGCGGCAGCGATGACAGTGTGCGGCCCGAAGAGCCTGCAGCTGGCGACGACGCTGCTGCAGCGGATGCGGCTGGCCAGCCCGACCGGAGGTATCTGGGAGGCCGCCGACCTGCAGTGGTGGTCGCGGCAGGACCGCTCCACCGACCGGGACGGCCACTTGTTCTGGCTGGACGAGCACCGGGAGCCGGCGGCTGCCGTCCTGCTCACGGACTTCGGACCGAGCGTGCAGTGCGACGTGCTCGTCCTGCCGGGCGAGCCCGACCTTGAGCGATCCTGCTGGCGGGCGGCGATCGAGCGGGTCGGCCGCCTGGACCGGTCGGTCGGCATCCCGGTCAGGTCGGACTGCCCAGACGGCATCGCCGAGCTGCAGGCCGCAGGGTTCGGACCCGACGGCGAGCCCGCGGTGATCTCCAGTTGGCTCGCTGCCTCGGCCCGTCCGCCGCTGCCGCCACTCGCTCCCGGTTACCGGCTGGTGTCCAGAGCCGACGACCCCGGGCGGCCGCATCCGATGGCCGGACGCAACGGCGCGGCGGTGGCTGAGCGGCTGCGCCAGTGCTCGCTGTACCGGGCCGAGCTTGACCTGATGGTGCAGGCGCCGGACGGCCAGGTCGCCGGCTACGGCCTGTTCTGGGCCGACCCGGTGACCGGGGTCGGCCTGGTCGAGCCGATGCGGACCGAGCAGGATCATCAGCGCCGCGGGATCGCCAGCCACCTGCTGGCGACCGGGCTGGACCGGCTCGCGGCCTGCGGCTGCCAGCGGCTCAAGGTCAGCAACGACATCCCGCTGTACCTGCGGGCCGGATTCCGCCCGCTACGCGAGGCCGAGGCCATCGTGTACGTGCCACGGGCAACGCCAGAGCGCTGAGCAAGACTGGGCCGGATTACCCGGCCTGCGCATGGGCGCCAGCGGCGTCCCGGCCGGGCGCAGCACGAGCGCGATGCGCGAGCAGCTCGGGCGCCAGCACGGTCTCCGCGGCATCGACGACGCCCAGGTCGGCGCGGGCGTGCAGCTCGGCCGCGGTGACGAGCAGCGCGACCACCGGCGAGCCTGCAGCGCGGTCTCGCGCCTCGGCCAGACCGGCTCGGGTTCGGTGCCGGATCAGTTCCTTGCGAACGGCTGGATGAGCTGGCCGGCCAGGAGCACCAGACCTGGTCTGGCGTCCTGCTCGACCCGAACCGGACGGCCGTGCAGGCCGGTGCGGCACGCGGCGGTGCCGCGCGCCGGGAAGATCGCGTAGCCAGCCAGGACATCCCAGACCGTCAGGACGACGCCGAGGTTGACGCACCGGGCGTCAGGCTCGTGGTGCAGCCGGTGGTAGGCGGGGCTCACCAGCACCCGGCCGAGCGGCCCGAACGTCCAGCTCAGGTTGGCATGCTGCAGGGTGCCGATGCACACGTAGATCGTGATCAGCACCGGGGCGATCGGGCGTGTTGGCATCAGGGCCATCACCGGGATGGTGGCCAGCAGGAACCCCGTCGTGTGCATGAGCGGGTGCGCCCGGAACGACGTCAGCACGCTCAGCTCCTCCTGGCTGTGATGCAGGGCATGGAACCGCCAGAGCGGGCCGAACCGGTGATCGGCATAGTGGGCCAGCCAGTTGGCGGCATCCATGGCCACCAGCGTGACCGGAACGAGCAGCCAGAGCGGCCAGTCCTGCGTCGCGTGCAGCTCGATCCACGGGGCATGTTCGGCGATCAGTGTCGCGGCTCCGACGCTGAGCAAGGTCATCAGCGGGATCACCACGATGGCGTGCAAGGCGAGGAAGCACGCGTCCTGCACGTGGCCGCGGGCCAGTACCGGGCGGCGCTCGGCGGGCCAGAACCGCTCGCTGATCCCGGTCGCGATCACGAGCGCGATCAGCAGCGGCGCGGCGAGCTCGGCCCGGCCCGACGAGAGCACCGCCTCAAGCCGGCCCTGCCTGAGCAGGTCGGCCACGGCGACCCAGACCACGCCGACCGTGATCGCGCCGAGGACGAACGACGGCAGGCTCAGCCTTCGCCACCAGGGGCGCCGCAGGCTCGCCTGCCCGTCGGCCGCCGCCAGGGCTTGCGGTTCCTGCACCTGTGAAACGGACACCGGGCCTCCTCCGAGGCTGCCGGGCGGCGGGCCCGGATCACGGCGAGCTCTCACTTGAAGACTACGGCTCGGCGGCGCCACAGGTTCGACGGCCTTGAGCACGGAGTGGCGCGACGTCAGGCTGCGGGCTCGAATGTCGCCAGGACCTTGCTCCACATGCTGCCGTGGACCGACGACCAGTCGGCCTGCGGACCGTACAGCTCGATGGCGTAGGCCTGGACGTGCGGCCTGACGATGAATCCCAGGTCGATGACGTGGGTCAGGACGCCCCCGTGGACGTTGGTGAACTGCTGGTACGGACCCTGCTGGTACTTGCCCTGCTGATAAGGAGCCGGCTGGTACGCCAGGCCGAGCGCGCGACACAGTGCGTCGCTGAACTCCCCGCAGGTCCGGTAGCGGTCCTGCGGTGACCTGGCCAGCGCCCGCGCGAACACGGCGTCCGCGGCGGCAGGCAGCCCGGCGCGCATCGCGCTCAGCCTCGGCGGCGGGGTGGCCAGGTGCGCGTGCACCACCGCGAGTCCCTGGTCGCGGCGGAACGGCGGCTGCCCGCAGGTGGTCGGGGCGGCCTGGCCGCACGTCGAGCAGCATGTTGGCCGGCTTGACGTCGCGGTGCACCAGCCCGGCGGCGTGCGCGGCGTCCAGCGCCGAGGCGACCGGCGACACGATCGCCGCGACCTGATCGGCGCCGAGCGCGCCCTCGCGGGCCAGCAGCGAGAGGACGTCGCCGCCCTGCACATAGCGCATCGCGATGAACAGCACGCCGTCTGCCTCTCCCGCCTCGTACAGCGGGATGATGTGCGGGTCATCGACCGCCGCGGCGGCCCTCGACTCGCGCGCGAAGCGCTGCCGGAACGCGGGGTCAGCATCCAGCGACGGGGCGAGGATCTTCAGCGCCACCCGGCGGCCGAGCTTCTCGTCGAGCGCGCGGAAGACGACCGCCATTCCGCCCAGACCAATCTGCTCTTCGAGCAGGTAACCGCCGACTCGTGACCCGGCCGTGAAGCCGCCTGGCGCCTGCGGAAAGCCCATGGCCACCATGCCCTCCCCGGCAGTTGGCGTTCCTCGCATCGCACGGGCGGATAACCGGAGTGCGGATAACCCCAGTAGCGCAACCTATCGGACGGCTCAGCCCAGGAAGTAACGGCGGCTGAGCGGCACCTTGGTGACAGGCTCGGCGGCCAGCACCCGCCCGCCCAGGCTGACCGTGCCGTCGCCGGGATCGACATCGATCGGCGGGCACGCCCGGTTCGCGACCAGCCCGTCCCTGCTGACGTCGCGGCAACCCCGCACGGCAGCCAGCCGGCGGCGGCTGCCGATGGCCGCGCCAATCCCCGCTACCAGTGCGGCCTCGGAGACGAACGTGACCGACAGGTCGGCCGCCGCCGTTCCGAGCGCCGCCCAGTGCGGGCCGTACCGCACCGGCTCGCTGGCCTCGATCGTCGCGTTTCCTTCGCCGAGCGCGCCCCACGCGAAGCAGCCGGCCTTGAGCACAAGCTCGGGGTGAACGCCGAACAGCGCGGGCCGCCACAGGACGATGTCGGCCAGCCTGCCAGGGGCGAGACTGCCCGCCTCATGCTCGATGCCGTGCACCCGCGCGGGCTCCGCGGTGTACTTGGCCAGGTAGGTGAGCACGCGCTCGTTGTCGTCGAGTCCGGTCAGTGACCCGGCGCCCCGCCGGACGGCCGGGGCCTGTGGCCAGCCGGTCCCCAGCGAGCTTGCGCGCCACTCCTTCATCGCATCTGCGAGCTGCCACGTCCTGCGTATGGTCTCGCCGATCCTGCCCATGCCCTGCGAGTCGCTGTTCACGATGGTGATCGCGCCGAGGTCGTGCAGCGGGCCTTCCGCCGCCATCGTCGCCGGGTGGATCCGCTCGCGCGCGGCCTGTACGTCCTCGGTGTCGTCTGGTGACCCGCCGTGCACGGCGAGGATCATGGCCACGTGCTCGGCCGCGGTGGCCGGCCCGTACGGGATGGTGGGCGTGGTGGACGAGCACACCACGCTTGGCTCGCTGACGATCCTGATCAGGTCAGGGACATGACCGCCCCCAGCTCCCTCCACGTGATAGGCGTGGACCGCCCGCCCGGCGATGGCGGCCACGGTGTCCTCAAGCTCCCCTGATTCGTTCAGACCGTCGGTATGCAGGCATACCGCGACGTCGTGCTGGTCAGCCAGCCGGAGCGTGGCGTCGACGATCTCGGGGTAGGCGCCCCAGTCCTCGTGGATCTTCAGCCCGCAGGCGCCAGCCTCCAGCGTCCGCTCGACGTGGCCAGGCCGGTCGGTTCTGGCGCTCGCCTGCAGCCCGAGGTTGACCGGCTGGTGCTCGAATGCGCGCAGGGTGGCCCGCATGACGTAGGGGGGTTCCTCGAACCCGGCCGTAATCAGGGTGGTGATCCCGGCCGAGAGCGCCACCGGCACCAGCCGGGGTGTGATCAGGTGCACGTGACTGTCGATGCCGCCCGCGGTGGCGATGAGCCCGTGTCCGTTCACCGGCCAGGTGTTCGGTCCGATCTGCAGGTCGACGCCGTCGGTGATGTCAGGACTCCCGGCGCGGCCCACGCCCGCGATCCGCCCGTCCTTGATGCCGATGTCGGCCTTGACGATGCCGAGCAGCGGGTCGATCACCACGACGCCGAGCACCACCATGTCGAGTTCGCTCTCGGTAGTGGCTGAGTCGTACTGGCTCATCCGCGAGCGCAGGTTCTTGCCGTACCCCCACATGGCCTCGTCGCCGGGCATTGCGTGGTCGGCCTCGACCCGCACCCGCAGGCTGGTATCGCCCAGGCGGATCAGGTCCCCGGCGGTAGGCCCATACCGGGCGGCGTACTCGCGCCTGGCCAGTCTCACCGCGCGTATTCCCCTTCGGGGACCTGCTGCGTGATGCAGTGCGGGCCGCCGCCGCCATACTCGAGGACGGCGCCGGGCACGCAGACCACCTCGCGGTCGGGGAAGGCCTCGGCGATGCGGGCCCTGGCCTGATCGTCCTGGGGCGCTCCGGCCACCGGCATGATTACCGCCCCGTTGGCCAGGTAGCAGTTCAGGTACGGGATCCCGACCGGCTGGCCAGCCACTTCGCTCCATCCGGTGGGTTCAAACCGAAGGACCGTGAAGGAACGCTCTCGCGCGTCCGACTCCATGGCCAGTCGGCGGAGGTTCTCCGGGGCCAGGTCGTGGTTGTGATCGGCCGGATCGGCGGGCACCGCAAGCAGCAGGGTGCCCGGGCTCACGTACTGCGCGATCCCATCGATGTGGCCGTCGGTATCGCGGTCTGGATAGGCCTGCAGCCAGATGATCCGCTCCGCGCCGAGGTAGTCGCTGAGCTTGCGCTCGATCTGGGTCCGGGACATCCCGGGATTGCGGTTGGGATTGAGCAGCACGCCCTCGGTGGTCACCAGGGTGCCCTCGCCGTCGACCAGGAACGCGCCGCCCTCGAGCACGAACGGTGCCTCGAAGCGCCGCACTCCCAGGTGAGCCGCGATGGCCTTGGGTACCGCGGCGTCCTTGTCCCACGGCGGGTACTTGCCGCCCCAGGCGTTGAACCCAAAGTGCACGATGGCCACCTGGCCGCGCCGATCGGTGACGAACACCGGCCCGCTGTCACGCAGCCACGAGTCGTCGATCTCGATCTCCAGCACCTCGATGCCGGCGCCGCACCGGTCCCGCACCTCCAGCCGCTCGCCGGGGTTGCAGACCATGATCACAGGCTCGAACGCCGCGACGGCCCGCGCGACGGCCGCGTACTCGTGCTTGGCGCGGTCGAAAAACGGGCCCCAGAGCGCCGCGCGGGTCCTGGTAGGCCACGCCATCAGTGTGGCCTGATGCCGCGCCCACTCCGGCGGCATGCGGAAGCCTTCCTCACGCGGGGTCGTCATCGCGCCCCCCGGGTCCGCTGTAACGCACTAGTGCGACCTCCTTGGTCTCGGACGGCGCCCAGGACACCGACGACCCGGCCGGAATATCCAGCCTGAAGCCCCGCGCCGCGTCCCGGTCGAACTCCAGCCTGGCGTTGCACCGCCAGAACGGGTAGTGCGAGGAGACCCTGACTGGCCGCAGCGAGTCGTTCCGCACGGTCAGCAGGCGGCGCTCCCGGCCCGCCGCGAGCTCCACCTCGCCGTCGGCGGTACTCACCGCGCCGGGACCGTCCGCGCTGCTCCCCCAGGGATGGTGCAGCACGACAAGCCGTGACCCCTCGTCGAGCAGCACCTCCAGCCGGACCTCCGGCACGATGTCCGCGACGCCGTCCATGAGCTCGCTGGCCGGCACCGCGTCCCGTCCCGCCGCCTCGACCTCGGCCAGCGACGCTCCTGCTCTGGCGGCCAGGTGCATCGCGTCGCAGGCGATCGCGACGGCCTCGGGGGCGCTGAGCCTGAGCCCGTGCGCCAGCGTCCTCCTGGCGAGCTCGGCCGCCATGAAGACAAGCAGCCGGTCCTCTTCGGTCGGCGTCAGGTACACGACCTCGCCCTCCCCTCTAGCAGCGTCGCCTCCAGCAGCGTCGCCTCCAGCAGCGTCGCCTCCAGCAGCGTCGCCCGGAGCGGAGCGCACTCAGGCGACCAGCGGCTCGCCGTACGCAGGTGGCCGCCGAGCATACCGGCTGACCTGCGGTCGGTGCAGCCAGCGGGTCGCGAGTGCATTGCGGCTCGCCGGAAGGGGATAATTGGCCTCTGGATAGGTAACGGAGGCTTGATGTCGGACATACCGCAGGGCGCTGAGGATGACAGCTCGGTGCCGAGCGTCGCGCGGATCTATGACTTTCTGATCGGAGGGACGAACAATTACCAGGTCGATCGCGACCTGGCCGGGGTAATGATCGGGCGGGCGCCGGAACTGCCCGACGCCGCCAGGGCCAACCGCAGCTTTCACCAGCGGGCCGCCAGGTACCTGGCCGAGCTGGGCATTGGCCAGTTCATCGACCTCGGTTCCGGCCTGCCCACGGTAGGCAGCACGCACGAGATCGTATTCGGCGTCCGCGCGGACGCCCGGGTGGTCTATGTGGACATCGATCCGCTGGTTCTCAGGCACAGCCGGTACGAGCTGGCCGGCGACGACCGGGTCGCGGCCCTGGTCGCGGATGTCAGAGACGCCGGCAAGGTGCTTGGCGAGCTGGCGGCCGGGGGCCTGATCGACTTCAGCCAGCCGGCCGCAGTCCTGATGACCGGGCTGCTGCACCTGATACCGGACGAGGAAGATCCGGCCGACCTGGTCGCGCGCTACATGTCAGCCGTGGTTCCTGGCAGTTACCTGGTGCTCTCGCACATGACCGCCGACCAGAAGCCGCCGAGGTCGGCCGACGCTGTGCGGTCGGTCGGTGACCGGACCGGCGGCTGGTTCCCCCGCAGCAAGGACGAGTTCCGCAGGATCGTCGGCGACCTGGAGATCATCCCGCCGTATGACGGCGCCGGGCCGGAGGTCACCTGGGTCGGGCTCTGGCAGTGCTACGACCTGGCGATGGCGGACTCCGACGGTTCCCGCTGGCTCTACTGCGCGGTGGCCAGGAAGACCGCCTGACCGCTAGATATGCCGCGAACTAGGGCGTTCGGCCGGCCAATTCGCTAGCATGAGGCGCCGTGCGGTACATGCGCAGTCTCTGGGTCCTGGTGGTGGCACTCTCGTTGGCCGGAGGGCTGACCACCGCGATGGCGTCTGGCGTACCCGGCGGCATGCCTGACTTCGGCAATCCTGACGGCCATTTCGCTGTTCCGCCGGCGGGCAGGGCGGTCAACACCAGCCACCCCAACCACGTGATCGGCGACGGCACGCCCGCTAGCTGCACGTCCGCGGCCGTCGTCCGAGACGTCGCCGAGGGCGGGATCATCACCTTCGACTGCGGTCCGGCGCCGGTCACGATCGTGATGACGGCGACCGCGACCGTGCCGAAGGCCAGGCACCTCGTCGTCCTGGACGGCGGCGGCCTGGTCACGCTCAGCGGCGGCGGCAAGCGGCGGATCCTGTTCTCCGACACCTGCGCGGGCACCTGGTCCACCGACGACTGCGTGAACCAGCCCTATCCGCAGATCGTCGTGCAGAACATCACGTTCGAAAACGGCTACAACGGCACGCACCAGGCCACCTGCACCGCCAACGCGCCGCGGTGCTGGTACGGCGGCGTGGACGGTGGCGGTGCCATCTACGCCGAGGGCGGCCAGTTCAAGGCGGTTAATTCCCGGTTCATCGACAACCGCTGCTACAGCTACGGCCCGGACCTCGGCGGCGGCGCGATCCGCGCGCTCGCCCAGTACCGTAACCGGCCGGTGTACATCACCAGCGACACGTTCAGCGGCGGCCGCTGCTCCAACGGGGCGGCGCTGAGCAGCATCAGCGTGCAGTGGCAGGTCCTGAACAGCCTCTTCACCGACAACGACGCCATCGGCTGGGGCGCCAACCCGGCAGCCTCGGGAACACCGGGCGGTGGCAGCGGCGGTGCGATCTACAACGACGGCACCGACTACAACACCCTCGTCGCCGGCACGGCCATGCGCGGCAACAACGCCCGTGAGGGCGGCGGCGCGATCTTCTACGTCGTAGACACCGGCTGGGGCAAGCTGACGCTGAACGAGTCGCATCTGCACGACAACCCGAGCGGGCAGTTCCAGACCTTCCCCGGCATCTACGACGACATCGACGGTCACGACGGCCCTCCAGTGATGATCGACTCGACGGACAACTAGCGAGCGACTAGCGGGCCGCGGGGCGGAAGAGCAGGGCGGCGAGCACCGCCCCGGCGGCGAACAGGCCGGCCGCCCACCAGAACGCGACCGCGTAGCTGTGCACCTGGGCGGCCTCGACGAGCGCGGGCGCGGGGTGGCCGCCGACCAGCAGCCGTGAGCTGAGGTGGCCGGCCAGGTAGCTGGCGGCTGCGCTGGCCGCCATCGTGTTGAGCAGCGAGGTGCCGATCGATCCGCCGACCTGCTGGCCGGTGTTCACCACCGCCGACGCGACGCCCGCGTCGGACGGCGCCACGCCGGCGGTGCCCGTGTTCATCGACGGCGACATCACCAGGCCAAGGCCGGCCGCCGCCAGCAGCAGGGGCGGAAGGACATCGGTCATGTAGCTGGAGTGCGCGCCGATCCTCGTCAGCCAGGCCAGCCCGGCCGCGGCCGCGAGCATCCCCGATGCGACAAGGAACCTGGGGCCGATACGAGGCAGCAGCACGATGTTGGCCAGATTCGCGCAGACGACGATCGCCGCGACCATCGGCAGGTAGGCGACGCCGGCCATGACCGGGCTGAAGCCGAGGGTCTCCTGCAGGTAGTAGGTGAGGAAAAGGAAGATTCCGAACATGCCCGCGCCGGTGATCAGGATCGACACGTAGGCGCCGGCCCGGTTGCGGTCAAGGACGATGCGCAGCGGCAGCAGCGGCTGCCTGGCCCGCGTCTCGACGTATCCGAACGCCGCGAGCAGGACGACGCCTGCGGCGAGGAAGCCCCATGTCGCCGGCGAGTGCCAGCCGTCGCTGGCCGCGTTGGAGAAGCCATAGACGATGCAGAACATCCCGCCGACCTCGGCGGCAAGGCCGGGCAGGTCCAGCCTGGGCCGCGGCCCGCCTGCGCTCCTGCGGAGCAGCACGACGGCGCCGGCGCACGCGATCGCGGCGAAGAAGAGGTTGACGTACAGGCACCAGCGCCAGTCCAGGTACTGGGTCAGCAGCCCGCCGAGCAGCAGGCCGACCGCTCCCCCTGCGCCGGCGATGGCACCGAACACGCCGAACGCCTTGCCGCGGTCCTTCGAACCCTCGAACGTGGTGGTCAGCAGCGACAGCGCGGCGGGCGCCAGCAGCGCGCCGAACGCGCCCTGGCAGGCGCGGGCGCCGATCAGCATGCCGAAACTGCCGGCCGCGCCGCCGGCCGCTGACGCGCCTGCGAAGCCGATCAGCCCGACGATGAACGTCGCCTTCCTGCCGATCAGGTCGGCGAGCCTGCCGCCGAGCAGCAGCAGGCTGCCGAAGGCCAGCGCGTAGGCGGTGACCACCCACTGCCGCTCGATGTTGGAGAAGTGCAGCGCCTGCTGTGCTGACGGCAGCGCGATGTTCACGATCGTGGCGTCGAGCACCACCATCAGCTGAGCGAGCGCGACCACCGCCAGGATCAGCCAGCGCCTGGGGTCCGGGGCGACCGCCTGCGGTGTCGTGGCGCCGGCTCGCGAGCCGGGCATGGTCTGGCCAGGCGCTGGAGCCTGGATGGTGGCGTTGCTCATGATGCTGGTCCCTTCAGATCCGCTCGGCCAGTCATCCAGCAGTCTAGCGCAATAATGCAGTCTCCTGCAATATTGCAGGCTGATGTTATGCTGGCTGCATGACGCAAGCGGAGCTGAAGGAGCCGGGACTGAGGGAGCCGGGACTGAGGGAGCGCAGCAAGGCGCGCCGCCGCGCGGCGATCATCCGCGCCGCCTACGAGCTGTTCGCCGAGCGCGGCTACGATGCCACGACCGTGGCCGACATCGCCGAGGTGGCCGAGGTCTCGCCGCGGACCGTCGCCATGTACTTCCCCGCCAAGCAGGACATCGCGATGTCACGGTTCGCCGACGGCGTGGCGAGCCTGACCGACGCGATCGGCGCCAGGAAGCCTGGCGAGACGGTTCATGACGCCTTCGGCCGCTGGCTGCTGGCCAGTCAGGCCGAGCCGGAGGATCGCGAGATGTACCGGCTCGCGCGCCGCATGTTCGCGGCCAATCCCGACCTCGGGGCGCTGCGAACGGCGCGGATGGCAGCGGCGATCAGGGAAGGCACGGCGATCATCGCCGCGGACACCGGCAGTGCCCCCGACGGCATCGGCCCCCGCCTGGCGGCGGCCGCGGCGGCTGCGATCGCGATGGAGATTGTCGATACCGAGCCTGGCGCAGAACGCGAGGAAGCTGTGGCTGCCGCGATGCGCTTCCTCGAGGCCGGGACCGCGGCGCTCTGATCTCAGGCGGCGCCCCGTCTCGTGCGACATCCTGCGCTACGGGATAAGGACGGTGCGCACGCCCGGCGCCTCCGGGGCGTTCCACGCAGTCTCCACGTCCGCCAGCGGCACGCCGCGGGCATCGACCTCGATAACGCCGGCGCCGATCTGCTCGACCAGGGAGGGCAGCTCGGCCAGGTATGCCGTCGGCGAGACGGAGCCCTGCCCGGTGCCCTGGAGCCGGAGGTTGGCCGATCGGAGCGCCACCGACGGCAGCTCGATCGTGGGACCGGCCATGGCCCCGATCTGGATCCAGTCCAAGGCCCGGCTGCGGTCGGCCCTGGCCTTGAGCAGCGCCATGATCGCGGTTGTCGCCGGCTCGCCCCACAGGTAGTCGAGCACGAGGTCCACATCCGCGGCGGCGCGGGCCAGGCGCTCGCCGGTCACCACTGGATCGTCGGTCAGGGCGACGACCTCGTCAGCCCCGGCGGCGGGCAGCTCGGCGAGCCGCTCCGGGTTACGGCCGGCGCCAACCACCCGCCCGGCGCCGAGCCTCCTGGCGATCTGGACCGCCATCCCTCCGGCATTGCCGGTGGCGCCGAGCACCAGTACCGACTGGCCGGGTTCGAGCGGAACCCGGCGCCGCAGGGTGACCCAGGCCGACATCGCGGGGTTCATGGCTGCCGCGATCTTGATCACGTCGGCGTCGGCCGGCAGCGGGACCGTACGCCGCAGGTCGACAAGGGCCCGCTCGGCCATGGAGCCCAGGACGTCATCGGGGGCGGCGAAGTACACCAGCTGACCGTCGTCCAGCCGTCCCACCCCGTCGATGCCGGGGATCATGGGCAGCGTGCCGGTGCTCGTGTAGTGCTGGCCTGAGGCGCCGGTGCGGACCCGCGGGTGCAGTCCGGCGGCCAGGACATCCACGAGCGCCTCGTCCGGGCCGGTCGGTTCTGGCGTGCCGAAGCTCTCGTAGCGCGGCGGGTGGTCGAAGGACCGGACCACGGCAGCGTGCATGCTCACTCGGTTGGTCTCCTGTTCTGCTCCGCGGACCTGCTGACGCGAAAATAGTTGGTGTCACCATACATTATAGTTGGTGGAACCAACTATAATGTCGTATGCTGCCGACGTGCTTACGACCGATGGACGCACCGTCCTCACCCCGCTTGCGGGCATGGGAGACCTGGGCCTGGTGGACGCGCTGGCCCAGCTGAGCTTTGCCGTGCAGGGCGTACTCGGGCGGATCGCTGCGGCATACGACCTGTCGATCGTCCAGGCGCGGCTGCTCGGGATCCTCAGGGACCGCCATCCGACCATCAACGAGCTTGCCAGCCTCCTGCAGCTGGACAAGTCGAGCGTCACTGGCCTGGTGGATCGGGCCCAGGAGCGCGGGCTCGTCCGCAGGAGCGCCTCCCCCGTCGACGGTCGCAGCGTGCAGGTCATCATTACTGCCGCCGGCCGAGAGCTCATCAGCCAGGCGACGGCGGCATTCGACGCCGAGATCGGCCTTCTCGTGGCTGATCTGAGCCCGACCCGGCGGTCCCGGCTGTCCGCACTGGCCAGCATGGTCGTGGTCGCAGATGCCCGACGACGCGGCATCGACATCCTGAGCGTCACCCCCGCGCCCGCGACACTGCGCGATTCGCGGGGCGCGGCGATATCGTAAGGGCGGTCGGCGCGGTCGGCGCCGGGTACAAGCGGGAGCCGATGCGATGGTCGCCACGGTGGTTGGGCTGCAGGGTGAGCTGGCAGGCAAGCGGTTCCCGGTCGGCGCCAAGCCGCTCACCTTTGGCCGCGGAGACGAGAACGACGTGGTCCTGACCAGCCCCGCGGCGTCCAGGCTGCACGCCGAGCTCAAGTTCGAGGCGGACGGGTACGTTCTCCATGATCGCGGCAGTAGCAACGGGACGTGGGTCAACGGAGCGCAGGTGACGACTCGCCGGCTGCAGCCCGACGATCAGATCGCGATCGGCGACGATGTCTTCCGGTTCGAGTCGCCGGATATGCGCCAGACGATTCAGGCCCCTGCAGTCGCCGTCCCCAAGCAAGCGCAGGCACCCGCCCTGCGGGTGACGATCACCGGAGGCGGACCGGTCGGCCTCAGCTTCGCGCTGCTGCTCGACTACCTGATGGGATCACGGGTGCTGGTCACGATCTACGACGGTCGGTGGAAGGCCGACGCCGGCGCCATCGTGTGGAAGAGCCCCGACGAGGGCAACATCCGCCGTCAGCAGGTGGTGACTATCCAGAGCCGCCAGTACCTGAAGCTCCCCCACGAGGTCCAGGAGCGCCTGTTCCAGCCCGGCTGCTACACCGAGATGTGGCCCAAGGGCCCCGACTCGATCCAGGATCTCGGGCCGCGCAACGTCCGGATTGCCTATGTCGAGGACCAGCTACTTGCCCTCGCGAACGAGAAGGCCAGCATCACGCTCGTGCCCGAGGTGTTCGATGCCGCGGCGGCCCAGGCCGAGATCGCTGAGCAGCATGTGCTCGCGATCTGCGAGGGCGGGCGCTCGCGGACGCTTGCGCACTTCGCCGACAGGTTCGGCGCCGCCGACGCTGCCATGTACGCGCTCGGCGGCCAGCAGCTACAGGACATGGTGCTTGGCTTGCGGGTGAAGTCCCTGCTCCCCGACCCCATGGCCGTTCTGCTGACCGTCACCCAGAACCGCTTCCTGCTGAACTCGCTGCGCGGCGAAGGCTTCCTGAACATGCGGCTGACCGACTCGGAGACCAAGGAAGCCGTCGGGATCGATCCGGTCAGGCAGGTGTTCACCGAGTGCCTTCAGGCCGGACCATGCCTGCTCGAGCTGAGGACAGGCAACGAGTTCTTCTGCGGCATGCACAACGCCCTGTTTCTCCCGGCGCTGCTGAAAGGCTCGGCCTTCTGGTCGCGGGTCGAGGAGGGACTGCAGCTGTTCGGCATCCCGGTCGAGAACCTCACCGCGGTCACCGCCTTCAAGCTGGACATGGTCCAGCGGTCCCGGTTCACCGCCCAGCTCTACCCGAGGACGGCCGCCACGCCCGGAACATTCGGCTTCCTGCTCGGCGACGCGGCAAACGCGATCCACTTCTGGCCAGGACGCGGCCTGAACAGCGGGCTCGCCTCGGCGATCTCGCTGGCGCGGTGCCTGGCCATGCCGCGGCGCGGGACCGGCCTGCGGGAGGCAGACTTCCTGCGGCACGAGGCAGTGATGGCCATGCTGCAGTTCAGGCACAAGGGCCGGGCATGGCGCCAGATGGTCACCACCGATGCCGAAGGCAACCCGGAGGCGATCAAGGACCTGATCGCGCGGGGCAACGCGGAGGGCGAGCAGGGAGCCTTCGATCCGCAGGCCGATTTCGGCGCGCTGATGCAGCGGATCACGGCGACGAGGGACCGCCTGGCCGAGCGCCTCGCCGGCATGCCGGATGACGCGACGCTGCGCGCTCACCTGGAACGCCTTCCCCCGCCGCTGCTGCACACGCTGCTGGTGAGCGAGGCCTGGGACACGGTGAACGTCGGCGGCGAGGAGGTCGACATCGACTGGCTGCTCGACGAGCCGCACCGCGCACGGACCCACGTCCCCGCGGGCCGGTGACGAGCACGGGCTCGCCTAACGCGAGCCCGGCCTGGCCAGCGTCCCGGAGCTAATTCAATTTCGCTGCGAGCGGGCGGCCTCTATGATCCAGCCCAGCGCGGCGCAGCAGCGTCGGTGAAACCTACGGGAGCGAACATGCGCGGAACTGTCATGTCCATCGGGAAGACCTTGCGGTCCTATTCGGAGGGTATGACGCCATGCCGCGCAGAATGCTCAACCTGGGGATCCTGGCTCATGTAGACGCCGGGAAGACAACTCTCACCGAACGACTCCTGTACCTCGGCGGTGTCATCGACGAGGTGGGCAGCGTCGATGCGGGCACCACGCAGACCGATTCGCTGGACTTGGAGCGCCAGCGTGGGATCACGATCAAGTCCGCCGTGGTGTCGTTTGCCGTCGGCGATGCGACGGTCAATCTGATCGATACGCCCGGCCACCCGGATTTCATCGCCGAGGTTGAGCGTGCTCTGAGCGTCCTCGACGGCGCCGTGCTGGTGATCTCTGCCGTGGAAGGCGTTCAGCCGCAGACGCGCATCCTGATGCGCGCGCTGCAGCGGATGGGTATTCCTGCGGTGATGTTCGTCAACAAGATCGACCGGCGCGGCGCGGGATACGACCCGGTACTTGAGGCGATCGCGCACCGGCTGACGCCGGCCATCGTCGCGATGGGCTCTGTCAGCGAGATCGGCACCCGGGCGGCTGGCTTCAGGCCGTGCGACGAGTCGGACGCTGGCTTCGCCGCGCGCCTGGCTGAGGTACTCGCCGAGCAGGACGACTCGGTCCTAGCCGCCTACGTCGACAGCGAGGACGGGCTCCCTTACCGACGCCTGCGCCGCACGCTCACAGCGCAGACGGCGCGCGGGGCGGTGCATCCGGTGTTTTTCGGCTCGGCGCTGACCGGCGCGGGCGTGCCCGAGCTGATGCGCGGCATCACCGAGTTGCTGCCCGCGACGTCGCGGGAGGCAGGCGGCCCGGTGTGTGGTCGTGTGTTCAAAATCGAACGCGGTGCGGCCGGAGAGAAGATCGCCTATGCGCGCATGTTCTCTGGCGTCCTGCAGGTCAGGCAGAAGGTGGCGTTCGGCCAGGACCGGGAGGGCAAGGTAACCGGGATCAACGTGTTCGCCGGCGGGTCGTCCGTCCGGCGAGACCGCGTCGGTGCCGGGGAGATCGGAATGCTGCGCGGCCTGACGGAGATCCAGGTCGGCGATGGTGTCGGCATGCCAGGCACCCAGGCCGACGAGCACCAGTTCGCGCCTCCGACGCTCGAGACGGTCGTGCGGCCACGGCATCGAGGCGATAAGGGTGCCCTGCACGCCGCGCTGACCCAGCTGGCCGAGCAAGATCCGCTGATCAATATTCGCCAGGACGACGTCCGCGGCGAGATCTACCTCTCCCTCTACGGCGAGGTGCAGAAGGAGGTCATCGAGGCCACCCTGGCCAGGGACTACGGCCTGGCGGCGACCTTCCGCGAGACGACGACCATCTATGCCGAGCGGCCCATCGGCACCGGTGCAGCTGCCCAGCGGCTGCGCCAGGCGCCCAATCCGTTCGTCGCCACCGTCGGGCTGCGCATCGAGCCGGCTGACCCGGGCTCGGGCGTGCACTTCCGACTGGAGGTGGAGCCTGGCTCGATGCCCATCGCGTTCTTCCGGGCGACCGAGGACACGGTGCGAAAGACTCTCAGGCAAGGTATTTACGGCTGGGAAGTCATCGACTGCACCGTGACGATGACGCACTCGGGCTTCCTGGCGCGCCATAGCATCGGCCACGCCCGATTCACCAAGAGCATTTCGAGTACCGGCGAGGATTTCCGCAAGCTCGCGCCGCTGGTCCTGATGGACGCGCTCAAGCAGGCCAGGACCGTCGTCTGCGAGCCGATTCACCACTTCCGCCTGGACGCGCCGGCTGACGTGCTCCCCGATCTGCTCGCCGCCATGAGCCGGCTGCGCGCGACCCCGAAGACACAGGTGATCGGCGATGCCTCCCTCACGCTGGAGGGCGACATGCCCGTGGCCGGGGTCCACGAGCTGCGGCAGCAGCTGCCGAACCTGACGCGAGGTGAGGGTGTGGCGGAGATCTCCTTCGATCGCTACGAGGCGGTGAGTGCACCGTTCCCCACCAGGCCGCGGATCGACAACAACCCTCTGAACTGGGAGGAATACCTGAAAAGGCTCGCCAATCCGGCAGCTTTCGCGGGCATTGCGCGACGAGAACCAGGTAGCCTGCCGTGGTGAGCGCGATCGACTGGCTGCTCGAAGGCGACCCGGCCATCCGCTGGCAGGTGCTGCGGGACCTCACCGGCGCGCCAGCCCGCGACGTGGCGGCCGAGCGAGCCAGGGTGGAGCACGACGGCTGGGGCGCGCGGCTGCTGGCGGTCGAGGACCCGGACGGGCTCTGGGCTGGCGGCGCCTGCTTCCCGGCGCGCTGGAGTGGCGGCGAGCCTGGGCAACCATGGACGGCGACGATGCACACGCTGCAGACACTGCAGATCCTCGGTCTCGACCCGGCGTCGGAGTCCGCACGGCGGGCGATCGGGCTTGTGGCGGAGAACGCGCGCTGGGAGCACGCCGGCCAGCGGTTCTTCGACGGGGAGGTCGAGCCCTGCATCAACGGCAGGACGATCGAGACCGGGGCCTACTTCGGGGTGGATGTCGCTGCGCTCGTCGAGCGGATCCTGTCCGAGCGGCTCGATGACGGGGGCTGGAACTGCGAGGTCGAGAACGGGTCGGTGCGGTCGTCCTTCGACACGACGATCAACGTGCTCGACGGCCTGCTCGAGTTCGAGAACGTGACCTGTGGGTCCGCGCAGGTGCTCGCGGCCCGCAGGGGCGCGGAGGAGTACCTGCTTGAGCGGAGCCTGTTCCGCCGCAAGAGCACCGGAGACGTCGTCCGGCCGGAGTACGTGGAGTTCGCGTTTCCTTACTACTGGCGCTACGACCTGCTGCGTGCGCTCGACTACTTCCGCCGCTCGGGCGCGGATCCCGATCCGCGGATGGCGGAGGCTGTCGCGATCGTGCGGTCCAGGCGGCAGCCCGACGGCCGGTGGCCGCTCGACCGCATCCACCCGGGCCGCGTTTACTTCGATGTCGAGAGCGGCGTAGGCACGCCGAGCCGCTGGAACACCCTCCGGGCGCTGCGGGTGCTCAGGTGGTGGGACGCGGCCGCCTGAGTAATCAGGCTTGCTGCTGTGATGAATTGCGCTGCCGACGGGATCTGCGCCACGCACCAAGATCGGAGCCGAGAAACCAGACCAGGAGCGCGGTTGCGGCGGTGCCGAGCAGCCATCGCACTGCGTCGCCTAGATTTGCGTCGATGAGAAGGCTGATCCCGAGTAGGCAGCTGACCGCGGCGCTGCCCAGGAGCCGCCACTTGCCAGATCGCGCGCCGACCGTGCTCATCTGCGGCTGAGCGCGACCCAGCGTCAGCGCTAGGACCGAGCGGACACCCACCCACGCTCCCAGGGCGATCCACGCCGACCCGAGAACTACCTGATACACGATCATAGCGACCCCAGTCGGCCACAAGGCTGACGTGCCGGGCCTCGCCAGGCAGTCCTAGCAAGAACATGATATTGCCAGCGCGGGTGACGCCACGGTCAAGCGCGGTGCGGCCCTAGGATGCGACGCATGCCGGCTACCGCGCACCGCCCCGAGCCGTTCGCCTCGCAGACCTCCCCGGTGGCGCTGGATGACCTGCGTAGCCGGCTGCGGGCGACGCGCTGGCCGGACGCTCCTGAGGATGCTGGGTGGTCGCTCGGGACCGACCTGGGCTACCTGCGCGAGCTGGTGACCTACTGGGCGGACGGGTTCGACTGGCCGACCCAGCAGGCGGCGCTCGCCCAGCTCCCCCAGTTCCTGATCCGCCTCGGCGGCCTGGGAATCCACTTCGCGCACGTACGGGCGAACGCGCCGGCCGGGCCCGTGCTGCCGCTGGTCCTGTGCCACGGCTGGCCGGACTCGTTCTGGCGCTACGCGAAGGTCATACCGCTCCTCGCCGATCCCGGCGCGCACGGTGCCGACCCGGCGGACGCGTTCGACGTGGTCGTGCCCGACATGCCGGGCTACGGGTACTCCGACCGCCCGGCCGGCCCGCCGCTGGACTCAATCGCCGTGGCCGGGCTGTGGGCCGAGCTCATGGCCGTCCTGGGCTACGAGCGGTTCGGCGCGGCGGGCGGGGACCTCGGCAGCCACGTGAGCCGCTACCTAGGGCTCGATTACCCCGATCGGGTGGTGGCCGTCCACCGTACCGATGCGGGCTTGCCGGTCTTTGCCGGTGACCGGGCGGACCTCACGCCCGAGGAGCGCGCCTGGCTTGAGGGCGCCGCGGCCTGGGGCGCGGCCGAGGGCGCCTATGCCGCCATGCACCGCACCAAGCCGCAGACGGCCGCATTCGGGCTGACCGACTCGCCGGCCGGGCTCGCCGCGTGGATCGTGGAGAAGCTCAGGGCGTGGAGCGACTGCGACGGCGACGTCGAGCGGCGCTTTACCAAGGATGAGATTCTCACCAACGTCACGCTCTACTGGCTCACCGGGACGATCGGCTCGTCGATGCGCATGTACCGGGCGAACGCCGCGATCGCGCCCGCGCAGCACGCCCGCCGGGTGGAGGTGCCGTCCGGCTTCTCGCTCTTCCGCGGCGACATCGTCCGGCCGCCGCGGGCGTGGCTGGAGCGGACGGCGAACGTCGTGCGCGTCACCGAGCCCGCGCGCGGCGGGCACTTCGCGCCGTTCGAGGAGCCCGAACTCTATGCGCAGGAGCTGCGCGCGTTCTTCCGCCCCTACCGCGCGGCGGCGAGGGCCGGTTAACTGAGGCCATGTGCGACACCATGGTCGTGGTGCGGCCAGGGGCGGTGCTGTTCGCCAAAAACTCTGACCGCGACCCGAACGAGGCCCAGTTCCTGGACTGGCAGCCCCGCGCCAGCCACCCGGCCGGAGCCAGCGTGCGATGTACCTGGATCCAGATCGGGCAGGTCCCCGAGACCCAAGCCGTGCTGCTGAGCCGCCCGTTCTGGATGTGGGGAGCCGAGATGGGCGCCAACGAGCATGGCGTCATCATCGGCAACGAGGCGGTCTTCACGGACCAGCCGTACGCGAAGTCGGGGCTGACCGGGATGGACCTGCTCCGCCTCGCGCTGGAGCGGGCGGCCTCGGCGAGCGAGGCGGTGACGGTCATCACCGAGCTGCTCGAGCAGCATGGCCAGGGCGGCGGGTGCGGCCACGAAGACCGCAGCTTTACCTATCACAACAGCTTCATCGTGGCCGACGCAGGCTGCGCCTACGTGCTGGAGACTGCCGGGAAGCTCTGGGCCGTCGACAAGGTGGACGGCGGCGCCCGCAGCATCTCCAACGGGCTGACGATCGAGCCGTTTGCACGCCAGCACAGCGACCGGCTGAGAACGGCGGTCTCCGCCTGCCGGGTTCGCCAGCCGCTGACCCAGCGTCTCGCGGCGGAGGCGGTCGGCGTCGGTGACCTGATGGCGGTGCTGGCCGATCACGGCACCGGGACGGATGCCCCGCGCTACTCCCTGATCAACGGCGCGATGGCGGCGCCGTGCATGCATGCCGGCGGACTGGCGGCGAACTCACAGACCACAGCGTCCTGGGTAGCCGAGCTGCGACCAGACGGCGCGGCGCACTGGGTGACCGGGACCGCGGCGCCGTGTACCTCGCTCTTCAAGCCGGTGCGGGCCACCAGCCCGCTCGAACTCGCCCCTGAGCCGTCCGACCGTTACGATCCCGCGGCGCTGTGGTGGCGGCATGAGGTCCTGCACCGGATGGTGATGCGTGACCCGATAGGCGCATACCCGCTGTTCCGCCCCGAGCGGGATGCCGTGCAAGCCCGATGGCTGGCCGCGCCGCCCGACCCGGTCGCCGCGTTCGCCGAGGCAGATGAGTTCCTCGCGCGCTGGACGGCAGCGGTGGCGGTTGGGCTTGGCGACCGCGACACGCGCCCGGTCTGGGCCAGACGGTACTGGCGGAGGAGGAACGCTCTGGCCGGCCTGCCCGACCTTGCCTCGACGACCGACAAGGCGGTTCCGAACAGGCTCAAAGGTTAGCCAGCGGGTCCGTGTTTGTGGAGATCCTGGACCGGCGGGCCAGGAGGAAGTCCAAGCTTTGGGGATCCGCGGTCCAGTGGGCGAAGAATGCCACAGCGGCGCGGTCTACGTCGCCTGGATCATGGCCGGCCCGGCCGCACTCTTCATCCGCCGCTCGAACGCCTCGCTGACAAAGTTCGGCCCGGTGGAGCAGATACCCCTGCCCAGCGGAACGACCGGCGTCTGGAAGGTGTACCTCAGCGTCAGCGCCGGAAAGGCCGACGTCCTCGTGCTGGCGACCCAGCACGGCAGGGTCGGGGACACCGCATACTGGCACGCCAGGGTGTCGCCACCGCTGCGTTGACTGCTCGCGGCGACGATCACGCCGAACGGCCGAGTCGGTCTCCGAGCACGAGAGCGGCCGGCCTTGAGCGGCGCCGCTCTTGCTCCGCTTCGTCGCACGCAGTAGGAAGGAACAGTGGGAAGACAGGCAGCCATCGTGCTTTACGTGCTCGCGCTGGTAGCCGTCGTGGTCGGCGTGGACGTCCTGTTCTTCAGGCACCACTTCTGGCCGCGCCTGATGGTGAACGTCGGAATTGTCCTGGTATTCGCGGCGTTCGGCTTGAGGTTCATGAAGCGTCCATGAGCGCAGCCGCCGCACCGCGGTCTGCGGTCAGTCGACACGACGGACCAGGTCATGGCGCACCGCAAGCCCCGCCGAGGGTCTGGTTGGCCTAGTTTCGCGGTCTAGGTTCCGGGTATTCCTGGCGCCGGGGAAGCCGCGTCACGTGGCACATCGCGCACATCAGGGGGGTTGCTCGATGTCGAACCACTTCACCGGACTCAGCCTTGGCCCGCCGCTGGGCGACCAGCGCCTGGACCTTTGCGACTTGTACGCCTTCCAGTCGCCCACCGACCTGGGGCGGACCGTGCTCATACTCAACGCGAACCCGAACGCCGACGCGCTGCATCCGGACGCGATCTACCGGCTCGCCATCGACAGCGACGGCGACAACCGCGACGACATGGCGATCAGCTACGTCTTCTCCCAGCCAGCCGACGGCCGACAGACCTTCGACGCTTACGTCGCCACCGGCCAGGAGGCGCGCTCCGCCGACGTAGCCGGGACGAAGGTGGTGAGCGGGGCCGAGGTGTCTTTCGGGACGACACCGAACATCGTCGCGGCGGGCGACTACACGTTCTTCGCCGGAGCGCGTAGCGACGCGTTCTTCTTCGACTTCGACGGGATCAAGAACCTGTTCGACACCAGCGGCGGGCGCAATTTCACCGCGCCCAACCTCGGCGGGCAGGCACCCTGGACCGGCGTCGACTCGAACGCTGAGGCCAACGTGTTCTCCACCGTCGTGGAACTGCCGACGCGCGACCTGGGCGGCCATCCTGGCGTCCGGGTCTGGGGCCGCTGCAGCCTGCGGCGAAACGGGAGCCTTGACCACGTCGACCGGGCCGGCCATCCGTCAGTCAGCAGCTTCTTCAACACCGACGAGACGAAGGTGCAGTACAACGCCAGCGAGCCCGCCGAGGACAAGGAGCGCTGGACCGACGAGTTCGTTCACCTGATGGGGCACACCGGGCACTACACCAGGGACGAGGCGATCGCCGCGATCGACGCTGATCACCTGCTCCCCGACATGCTGCCGTACGACCCGACGAAGCCCGTCGAGTATCCCAATGGCCGCGTGTTCACCGACGACGTGATCAACCACCGGCTGGCGTTCCTGTCCAAGGGCGACATCCCGCCGACCGGGCTGCACCCGCACACAGACACGCTGCGCGAGTTCCCGTACCTCGGGCCTCCGCACGGATCCGCAGGCTAACCGCCGCAGGTTACGGGCGGACGAACCGGGCGACAACGGTGCCGCGCGCCACCGCCGCGGCCATGCCGAGCGGGCTCCATGTCATCGCGAACAAGGTCCTGTCCACCACGATCTCGGCGTCCAAAACCACCACCTGCCCGGTCGCCTCGCGGATGTGCGCGGTGAACTCGACCGGCTCGGAGTGCCCGGCTGCCTCCAGCGTGCCATGACAGGCCAGCGCCGCCTGGCCGGCCGGCTCCGCGCCGCTGACCGTCACCACGACCTCGCCGTGGCTGTCAGCGGCGAAGAAGTCCGCCGACCGCAGGTGCTTATCACGCTGCTTGTTGCCGGTGCTCAGCGAGCTGACATCCATCGTGAGTCGGCCCGTGATCGCGCCGTCTGCGCTGACGCTGCCCTCGCCGGTGACTGCACCGAACATGCCGTGCACAGTCACGGCGCCCCAGAAGTGCTTCACGCGGAACTCGACGCGCGAGCCTGCCGGGTCAAGCACCCACTGGCCGGTCACGGTCCCATCGGCCAACAGCGCGTCGGCCTCCGCCGGCGCCACAGGTCCAGCAGACCCCCCGGCACGGCCGTGCTCGCTCACTGATCCGCTCCTTCCGCCGTCCGACCTGGAGTTTTATCTGGAGGCTACCCTCCGGAAAAGTCTAGCAAGGCGGGCGCGATTTCGGTGGCGTATTCGCGAGGCACCCCGACGACGCGGCCCGGGTGCGGCTCAGGTGAATACCGAGACGGTAGCGTCTCGTAATGCCAGGCCCCGTTCCTCGACGAGCTGCCGCGAGTCGCAGAAGGCCAGCCGCATTCCAGCCCGCGATCCAGCGAGGCGATGTCGCTGCCGGTGCATGATCGCGCCCGGCGGGGTATCCGGCAGAAGTAGCCTGCGACCGGGATGAGAGGGGAGCCAGGGCCATGACAGGCAGCGCCCGTGATGTGGCAGATACGTACTTCGAGGCTTGGCAGGCCCGTGACTTCGAGCGGCTGCGCTCGATCCTGGCTGATGACGTGACCTTCGACGGGCCGCTGGGCCAGGCCGGCAATGCCGAGGAATGCGTTGCCGGGCTCCAGCGCATGTCGAAACTCATGACCGGCATCGTCATCCGCAAGACCTTCGTCGACGGACCCGACGTGCTGACCTGGTTCGACCTGCACACCGCCGAGGCCGGCCCGCTGCCGACGGTGAACTGGCGGCACGTGGAAGATGGCAAGATCACCTGGATCCGCGTCACGTTCGACCCTCGGCCCCTGACCTCCAGCCGGTAGGCGCCCGCACCCGGCGTCCTCAGCCGGTGTCGGATGCGGATGTGACGAAGCTGGCCGTGACGTAGTGCGCCGGGCTTACCAGAAGCTTTCGCCGATGTACTTCCTGAGCGGTGCGGGGAGCGGGGTTAGCTTGGCATTGCTCAGGTCAAGGTTGACGAGCTCGTCGTGGATGTAGAGCAGCAGGTGACGGACGCGCGGATCGGCGGAGATGAGGCCTTGGTACTGAGCGTCGGATGCGACCAGCCGCGAGCGGTTCGAGCCGATATCGGCGATGCGGATCTGGCCGGGTCCGGGCCCGCTGGCGAGCTCCGGGTAGATGCTGAAGCAGATGTGCTTGCCGTCCGGGGTGATCGCGGCGAATGAAATTCCGCCGGTCCGGGTGTATTGCGCGGCCCTGATCAGCGTCCGGCTGTATGCGGCGGCGGGTCCGGGCGGGGCGCTGGTCGGGATCGCCATGACGTACTGACCCGTGCTGTAGGCCAGCCGCTTCCCGTCGAAGTCCAGAGACACTTCCCCGGCCGTGCCGGACCATTGCCTGATCGTCTTCGTGACGAGATTCACGACGCCGATGTGCGAGCTGGTCACCTTGTAGGAGCAGGCAGGACTGCCAGATATGGTGGTGAAGGCAAACACGCGCCCGTTGGCACTGAATGCCATGCTGCCGATCCCTGCACCGCGGATGATGGGCAGCGCCGCGAACGGGGTCAGCGGGCCGGGCTTGCCCTGGGGGCTGAGAGTGAACTGGTACAGCTTGGACGTGCACGGGATGGCCCGGTATAGGCCGACGACGTAGGTGCGGCCATCGGCCGTGGCCAATGTCTCGATCTGGAAGTGACGGCGGGTGTGCAGGTCCGGCACGATAAGCGGTGCCTCTGGCACCTTGACCCGGGCAACCAGAGCCCCCGTGGCGGCATCGCGGACCTGGAGCGGGGAGAACCCGCGGGGATTGGTGATCAAGTACTTCAGGTCCGGTGCCGGTGCCGGACTGGTTGCCGGCGTGGTCTCGCGCCCGCCGGGGTGCCGGGCGTGGGCGGGCGCCAGCAGGGCCGCGACTACCGCTACGGCAGCGACGGCGCTGGCGGCCATGACGGGCGCGATGAACTTCCAGCGCGGGCCCGCCGCCTGCCCTGCCGGACGGTCTCGCTGCCGGATCGTCTCCTCCATCCCGGGAAGCACGTCAGCTGAGACCGAGTCGGCTGCGCCTCGCAGCGCCGACCGCAACCGGTCCTCAAGCACCACGCGGGCCCGTGCGTCATCATTCATCGCCAGCCTCCGGGGACGCACCGTGCTGTTCGCGTCACATCGACTCCTGCAGGTCGCGCCCGAGCCTGTCGAGTGCCCGGGAGATGGTGGACGAGACGGTGCCCCTGCTGATGCCCAGAGCGGCGGCAATCTCCTCGTGCGGAAGGTCGAGGAAGTAGCGGAGCACGATGACCTCGCGGGTGCGCTGCGGGAGCCTGGCGATGGCGGCGATGACCGCGCGCCTGTCCTCGTCGGCCATGACAGCCGACTCCGCGGACCAGGCTGGCGGCTCGTGTTCCACGCGCATGATCGACGCGCGGCGGCGGGCCCGCAGCGCCGACCGGCAGCCGTTCACGACCGAGATTCTGAGATAGCCGGCTATCCGGCCCTCGTCGCGCAGCCGGGGCAGTGCCCGGTGCAGCCCGAGGAACGCATCCTGCACGATGTCCTCCGCCGCGGCCCGGTCACCGGTCAGCAAGACGGCGGTGCGGATCAGTTCCAGGCCGTGTGCGCGGAACAGGCTCGCCACGACATCGGCTGCCGCCTTCTCGCCTGGCGGCCCGCCGCCTGCTGGCCATGCTGCCGAACGAACTCTGTCCGCGGCCACGGGTCTCCTGCCGACGCTCTTACCGGTCCGGTCGCCGCTACCTGCAGCGGCTATGCTGTGCCGCGGGAGAGACAGGTCCGTGGCCACATAACTACAAACGCCCCAGACGCCAGAATGCTGAGCGCCCGCCGAGCAGATCGTCGGGTGACCGCGGCAGGACCTTGGACTCTGGCAGCTCAGGCCCGGCTCGGGCGACACTAAAGGCAAGTCTGCGCGGCTCCTGCGGGTGTTACCTGCTGGCCCGCGGTCATCGGGTCCGAAATCGCCCGCGCTGCCCGCCCTCGACCATGGTTGTGCCTGTTTTGCCTGGCTGGGAGGGTGTCATGACCGTTCGCTCGATCGCTGAGTATCTGGGTGAGCATCCGTTCTTCGTCGGATTGGACGCCGCATCGGTACAGGAACTGGCCGGATGCGCGCGCAACGAGCACTTGCGGCCTGGTGAGTACCTGTTCCGCGAGGGCGGCACCGCCGAGCATTTCTACGTGGTCATGCACGGCCGTATCGCGCTAGAAGTTTTCAGCCCAACCGGGCCTCACGTTGTGGACTCGGTCGGAGACGGTGAGGTACTGGACTGGCCGTGGCTCGTCGCGCCGCACCGCTGGCTTTTCGATGCCCGCGCCGTGGAGTCCACCAGTGTGGTATCCCTGGACTCGGCATGCCTGCGCGGGAAATGCGAGTCTGACCCGCGGCTGGGCTATCAGTTCCTGCAGCGCGTGGCGCAGGTCATGTTCCATCGGCTGGACGCGACCCGGGTGCGCCTGCTCGATCTCTACGGCATCCCACGGCCTGCCGCCAGGTGACCCCGCCGGGAATGATGATCACCCGGTCGGCCCGGGCCGTCGGCCTGGGTAGCGCTGGCCGGCTGGGGCTTGCTTGACGATTCACTGAGCGCGCGGCGGTCGAGAGGCTTGCCGCACGCTATGCCCCGCACTGATCACGTTCCGTAGCGTAATAACTACTCGACGTGGGCATGCTCGCGGTAGGTGTCGCCGACTTCCGAGTAAAGCTGGGGGTGGATATGTGGCGTAAATACACGGCGGAGTTCCTCGGCACGATACTGCTGGTCTTCTTCGGAGCCGGGGCCGCGACGCTGATCCTGGGTTACCGGATCTTCGGTGACAGCCTCGCCGCCGGCATCATCGCCATCGCCCTGACCTTCGGGCTCATCTACGCGGCCCTTGTCTATGTGATCGGCCCGATCTCCGGCGGCCACGTCAATCCGGCGGTCACCTTCGGCGCGTTCATAAGCAGGCGGATAAGCCTGGTGGAGACCGTCGGGTACTGGGCGGCCCAGCTTGCGGGCGGCATCGTTGGCGCCCTGCTGCTGTGGTGGATGATGCGGACATCGCCGCTCTACAGCAAGGCAACGATCGGCCTGGGCGCCAACGGCTACGGTGCACATTCGATACTCCGCATCAGTGCCGGGGGTGCCTTCCTCGTCGAGGTCCTGCTCACTACCTTCTTCGTGCTCGTCGTGCTGAGCCTGACGCGCGAGGAGGCGAGCGTCGCGGTGTCCGGAATGGGGATCGGCATCGCACTCGCCCTGGCGAACATGATCGGCATCCCGTTCGACGGCGCGTCGGTAAACCCGGCTCGCAGCCTCGGGCCCGCGCTAATCACGGGTGGGCCAGTGCTCTCCCAAGTCTGGGTGTTCCTGCTGGCCCCCATGGTCGGAGCAGTACTGGCGGCAGTGGTGAACTTCCTCGTGCACCCCGTGCCTGCTGGCCTCGTCGGGCGCCGCAAGCAGACCGAGGAACCTGTCACGCCGTCGACGCCGCCCGAACCGGAGTGATCACTCCGGGCGCCGGGGTCCGCAGCCCAGGGGCCCGATCAAGCGAAGGTCGTCTCGGCCTGGGTGTCGTGCCAGGTGGGTCGGGCTGCAGGGTGATGAAGTGCAACCTGCACGTGCTTTCTGCGGCAGGCTTCACTACGGTTCGCTCAGAGGCTCGGAAGGCGGGTGGCGATGGCTGGCCACACGGCAATTGTGACGGGTGCCAATCATGGCATCGGCGCGGCTACCGCTGCCGCTCTAGCGCGGCGCGGCTGCGCGGTCCTGTGCAGCTTCATGCGGCTCGATGATGCGGTCGATCCCGGTACGCCGCAGGCGTACAGGGATCACCGCGCCCAGGACGCCGACCTTGTGGTGACTCAGATACGGGCCGACGGTGGCCGGGCGGTGGCGGTGGAAGCGGACCTGTCGGACCCGACCACGCCCGCCGCGTTGTTCGATGCCGCCGAGGAGCAGCTTGGCCCGGTTGACATCCTGGTCAACAATGCGACCGGCTGGCTGTCGGACACCTTCGTGCCGTCGGCCACCGACCGGCACGGCAGATTGCTCCAGCCGGTAACGGCCGCCACCTGGGGCCAGCAGTTCAAGGTGGACGCGATGGCTGCGGCCCTGATGATCAGCGAGTTCGCGCGGCGTCATGTCGCCCGGGGCGCGGACTGGGGCCGCATCATCGGCCTGACCTCGGGCGGTGACCTCGGTTTCCCCGAGGAAGTCTCTTACGGTGCCGCCAAGGCCGCCCAGACGAACTACACGATGTCAGCCGCCCTGGAACTGGCGTCCTTCGGGATCACGGCCAACATGGTCTACCCGCCGGTCACCGACACCGGCTGGGTCACCGACGCGGTCCGCCAGGAGGTCGCCGCCCGACCGGAGCTAATTCACATCGCCAGCCCCGCCGAGGTCGCCGAAGTGATCGCCTACCTGGCATCCGAGGCCGCAGCACTGATCACGGCCAACGTCATCACGCTTCGATGACAAGCTTCTTCCAGCTGTGCGATCTATTTGCCACGGACATCGTCGGTGCGAAGGGCGTAACCACATCATTTCTGCAGGCGGCTGGATGATCATCCGAGCCCGGACCACAGGTAGCGGGCTCCGATCGCGGTGACCAGGATCCCGACGATGCGGCGGATGACGAGGTCGGGCAGGCGGGACTGGATGCGGGCGCCCGTGTAGGCGCCTGCCAGGCCGCCGAGTCCGAGAGCGATGCCGGTTGGCCAGTCCGGGGCCACGGAGCCGGAATGATCGATGGACAGGATCGTGAAGGTGATGACGCCCGCGACCGAGGTCACGAAGGTTGATGCCAGGGCAGCGGGAGCGACCTCACGGGGACTGCGGCCAGTCCCGATCAGGATGGGTGCCAGGATCGACCCTCCGCCGATTCCGTAGATCCCGCCAGCGCAGCCGACCACGGCCGCCAGGGCGATGAGCGCGGGAACCGGGATCTGGCGGGCGCGGCGTTCGGCCTTCTCCTTGCGAGCTGGCGGCCCGGTCAGGGTGAGCCACGCACCGAGCGGAATCAGGACCGCGGCGACGATCAGGTCGAAGACGTGCGGCCCGGGCAGCATCTCGACCCGGATCACCGAGCCCGCGATCACGCCGGGAAGTGTTCCGGAGATCAGTACCAGGGCGAGGCGGCCGCCGGTCTGATGCTGGCGCCAGTAGCGGTACAGCGCGCCCGGCGTGGCAACGACGTTGTACAGCAGATTGGTCGGCGTGACAGCCGGGCTCGGCGTGCCCAGGACCGAGACCTGGAAGGGAAGCAGCAGAACAGCGCCGGAGATCCCCGCAGGTGTCGCCACCACGGCGATGCCGAAAGCAGCGACTAGCGCGACGATCTCAGTCCAGCCCGCGCCCAGCATCAGGTGACGCTAGCAACCCGCGACGCATATCGCCTGGTCTTGACTGTCAAGTTGCGGACGGCAACCTCGGGTGGGCTCCGCCAGCACTAGCCGCCTGCCATGGCGCCGACGATCAGGTAGGGCTCGGCGCCGACGGCGACCGCCTCGGGCAACGGAGTGTCAGGCGGCTCGTGGGACAGGTCCTGTTCGCAGGCGAAGAACCGGATGAACGCCCGGCGCTGGCCGCTGTCGTGGTCGCGGACGGTCCCGCGCAGCATCGGGTAGCGGCCTTCCAGCGCGTCCAGGACCGAGCACTGGGTGACCGGGCCGGTGACGTCGAGGTCGATCTCGCCGTCGACGCGGGCCAGGGCCCGCAGGTGCGCGGGGAGCACGACCCGGATCACGGCAATGTCTGGGTCTCGACGGACAGAACGGCCGGCAGGTCGCGGACGATCGGGGCCCAGGTGTCGCCTGCGTCGGCAGAGGCGTATACCTGCCCGCCGGTGGTGCCGAAATAAACGCCGCAGGAGTCGAGGGAGTCGATGGCCATCGCGTCGCGCAGCACGTTCACATAGCAGTGCTGTTGCGGCAGGCCGGAGGTGAGCGCCTCCCATTCGTCGCCGCCGGTGCGGCTGCGGTAGACGCGCAGCTTCCCGTCCGGCGGAAAGTGCTCGGCATCGCTCTTGATCGGGACCACGTAGATCGTGTCAGGCTCGTGCGCGTGCACGTCGATCGGGAACCCGAAGTCGCTGGGCAGGTTCCCGCTGACCTCGTGCCAGGATGCGCCGGCGTCGTCGCTGCGCATCACGTCCCAGTGCTTTTGCATGTACAGCACCGACGGGCGGGAGGGATGCTGCGCGATGCGATGCACGCAGTGACCCACCTCCGCGTCGGGGTCGGGGATGCCCCCGGACTGCAGACCGCGGTTGATCGGCGTCCAGGTCTGCCCGGCGTCGTCGGACCGGAACGCTCCCGCGGCGGAGATGGCGGCGAAAATCCGGCCAGGAGTGGCCGGGTCCAGGATGATCGTGTGCAGGCACATGCCGCCCGCGCCCGGCTGCCATGACGGGCCGGAGTCGTGCTCGCGCAGCGCCGGGCAATTCCTGCCAGCTCTGCCCGCCGTCGGCGGACCGGAACAGCCCCGCGTCCTCCACCCCGGCGTAGACGGTGTCAGGGTCGTCCAGCGAGGGCTCGAGGTGCCAGACCCTGGCGAACTCCCACGGGTGCGGCGTGCCGTCATACCACTGATGCGTGCCGGGGACACCGTCGTAGGAGAACTTGTTGCCCACCGGCTCCCAGGTCTGCCCGCCGTCCTCGGAACGCTGGATCACCTGCCCCGACCAGCTGCTGGACTGCGAGGCGTACAGCCGGTCCGGGTCGGCGGGTGATCCCTTGACGTGGTAGATCTCCCACCCGGCGAAATGGGGGCCGCTGACGTCCCACTGCTCGCGCTTGCCATCTGAGGTCAGCACGAAAGCACCCTTGCGCGTGCCGACCAGTACCCGTACACCACTCATCGTGTTCTCTCCAGCCTGACCTAGGCCATCGTCCTCACTGTGATCTACCACAGCCTTCGGACATATGACTGCCGCCAGCCGGGAAATTCATCGCTCCGCGTGCCCGATTCCTTGCCCCACATGCGGCCTTGCCCCGGATCGCGTATTCCCCTGGCGAGCACCGCGCCAGTGCCGTCGGCGACGTAGGCGCTCGTGCCGTCGGGGCTAACCGCGATCCAGTTGGGTTGGCCTCCGGTCACCACGGTCGCGGGCGATTTAGGGGTAAGCCGCCCGGTAATCGGGTTGACCGTGTACTGCGAGACGCCGCGGGCCGGGCGGCCAGTGGCGCTGGAGTCGACAACGTAGACGCTGGTGCCCTGCGGGCTGGCCGCGATGTCGTACGGGAACGGCCCGCTGGGCACCGTCGCAGGCTTGAGCGGCGTGAGCGCGCCGCCGGTGCTCGGCGGCGCGGCGAACTGCGAGATGCTGTCGGCCTTGGTGGCAACGTAGACGAACGGCCCCGCGGCGCGGATTGCAGGCCGGGCCGAGCCGCACCCAACCGCGCACAGGGCGAGGAATCCGACAATGACGCGCAGGCGGTTGCCGTGCTTCATGGGCGATGATGCTCTTCGTCTCTGGTGTTGTTGCGTGTGCCCAGACGGTCGCGGCTGCTGACCGCTCAACCAGCCAGGCGTGCGGGATGACGCGGCGGCCCGCCCGCCCACTGCCCGGCCCGGAGCCGGTTCACACCGAAGCCGAGTGGTCCCGTCCCGGGCTAGGAGAGCTTGGCGAAACTGTTTCCGCAGGTCAGGGCTGCGAGTCGGGCTAGTTGATCTCGGGGCACCCCAAGAATTTATGATCATTACCCCAAGCGCCTGCCCGCCAACTTTGGCGATCTTCCTCTTCTGGCGCCTCGAATGAGGTAGCGTCAGAGGAAGATCACCCAAGAGTCGGAGGCATCATGACACACCCTGCACCGTTGCGGTCACGACCGCAACGGATCGTCCCACCCGAGAAGGCCGACGCTCGCCTCAAGGACTTCGGGATGTCCGTCGCGGTCATCCGCCAGAGCATAGAGACCGGGGACACGGCACGGCGCAGGGTCATGTTCCCGCACTTTCCTGCAATCTTTGCTGGCATCACCATGTGGGCAGAGACACTTGCCGCATGGCGTCTGGCGATGTTGAAGCGGCAACTCAATTACGAGATCGGCAAGACGCGAGGTTATGAGACGATCTACTGCGTAGGGCTTGGGGTCGCCTTCGCCGTGGTCGCCGGCGATTCCTACACCGGTTACGCGGGTCGCCGTGATCCGCGCCTGACGAGAGAAAAAGGCACTGTCACGATTGAGCGAGTCGCCAGGAACCGCACCGCTTCCCCGAACGTCATGGTTCAGGGCGCCCTAATCCCTCTCCCCACAAAAGAGTTGCCTCCTGACGAGGCATGCGAGACTTGGTTTCTCATCGTTCACCCGAGAGCGAGCGAGATCCGGATTGAGCTCTCTCGCCCCATCCTCATGGATGGCGGCATAGTCAATGGTTACAGCGAGCGCATTCTCTTGGCGCCTGTTCCCATTGCAGGTGCCGTAGCGCCTATAGCGCCCGACGACGACGGGGGAGACGACAGTGACGATGGAGAACGACTCGCCAGCAGGCCGGACGGAACTCAGGTCATTTAACCCGACTAGGCTTACCCTTGCTCGCGAGCGCGCCGGTCTTACGAAACAGCTTCTCTCCGATAAATGCGGCGTTACGCGGCGAGCCATTACTTCCTGGGAGTCGGGTGAAGTCGAAGCGCCGCCTGTTCCCGTACTGGCGTCAGCCTTGGGTTTCCCCGAGTCATTCTTCTACGCAGACGACCCGGTACGCATTCCAGAGGATAGCGTTACCTTCCGAGCGCTTTCCTCTATGCTCGCCAGACAAGTCGATCGCGTACTTGCCTCAGCATCGCTGGCGCTTGAGTTCAGCGAGTGGATGGACCGCAACTACAAGACACGCGCTCCTGACCTCCCTGACCTCTCAGAGAGTCAGTGCACGGAACCGGCGATCACGGCCGAGACTGTCCGGTCGATCTGGCAGATCCACCTAGCGCCGGTAAAGAACATGTTGTACCTGCTCGAAAAGAAGGGAGTCCGGGTCTTCTCGCTCCCGGTCGATGACCGTGAAGTAGACGCCTTTTCCTTCTGGCAGGAAGATAAGCCGTTCATCTTTCTGAATACCGGACGCACTGCGGAGCGCATGAGATTCGACCTGGCTCATGAACTCGGCCATCTGCTGCTACATCGGCAGGCGAAGCTTCGCTCACGCCAGGTGGAGCAGCAAGCGCAAGACTTCGCGTCGGCCTTCCTGGTTCCCGCAGATGCGCTTTTCACGCAGATCGCCGGAGAACTGAGATTCGATGATATCTTCACGCTGAAGAAGCGTTGGAACGTCTCGGCAGTCGCGATGGTACAGCGTCTTTGGCAACTGAGGATCATTTCTGAGTGGCACTACCGCAGTTGGATGATTGAACTGTCGAGGCGCGGATTCCGGACCTCTGAACCGGGGGGTAGTCATCCCGAAACTTCGCGGCTATTCCGGCAAGTTCTCGACCTCGCGAGGCAGGACGGCTGGTCAATGGGACGCATTGCCGCATCGCTGAACATACCTGTAAAGGAACTAGAGAGCATGGTCTTCGGCCTGACTATGGCGTCAGCGTCAGCGATGACGACAGCACGCTCGGCCAAAGATGGCGATGAACTTGGGTACTTGTGGTCGATCTAGTAGAACTGTTCAGGGAACCCTTATTGCAGACCTAAAATTGTCAGACCCTCCCGATAGTCTGTACCTGTAAGTAAATACAGGCGGCCCCCGCCAGTGCGCTAACACTGCGGGGGCCTGGACCAAGGGATTGCGCCCCATGGTTTCCATCACCGTATCACCCGGGCATGACGCCCGGCAGGTCGCAGCGCTGCTCGCGCTGCCTGAGATCATCCAGTTCATCACGGACCTTGACGATCTGCGCTGGACCGGCCGTCCCGGCAACGGCGCCCGCGTCATGGTCGGAGCGATGCTTGTCAAGGCCGTCTACGCCCTGCCGACCATGACGCGCACCGCGCGGCTGATCGCTGAGCACGCCGCGCTGCGCGAGGCCATCGGCGGCGCTCCGTCGCAGTGGGCGTGCTACCGGTTCGCGACCAAGCTCCGCGAGCACGGCGACGCGCTTGCCACATGCATTGACCGGGTGCTCGCCACGCTGCACGCGGCTAAGCCCGAGATGGGCAAGACCGTGGCCATCGACGGAAGCGACCTGCCGGCCTACGCCAACGGGCAGCGGTTCGTCTCGCGCGGCGGGGCCCTGCGCAAGCGGTTCAGCGACCCCGACGCGACATGGGGGCACCGGTCGTCCATCTCCACCCGCAGTGGTGGCGGGTACTACGGGTACAAGGTGCATGCCGCCGTCTGCACCACGACGGGCCTGCCAGTGGCGTGGGAGGTCGAGACCGCCAAGGACTCGGAGCTACCCCTTGTGCCGACTCTGCTCGACACCGTGACCCGGCGCGGCTTCCGGCCAGACGTGTGCGTGCTGGACCGCGGCTACGACGCCGAGGTCGTGTACGAGGGCGTGGAGAGCCGCCACATGCGCCCCGTGATCCCGCTCCGCGAGACTCCCGCCGTGAAGGCGGGGAAGGCGGTGCCGCCGAAGTGCGATCATGGCGAGTGGACGTTCGCGGGCAGCGACGCCAAGCGAGGGGCGTCGAAGTGGCGCTGCCCTAATGGCGAGTGCAAGCCAGCGTCGGTGTGGGTGAAGGCGTCCCGGCTGCACCCGCTGATCCCCCGGAACACCGACCGGTTCAAGACCCTGTACCACCAGCGCGGCGCGGTCGAGCGCGAGTTCGGCGTCCTCAAGCACGAGTGGGCGATGCTTCCGCTGAGGGTGCGCCGGATGGCCCGCGTCCGGCTGCACGTTGACCTGACCATCCTGGCCACGCTCGCGGACGCGGCGGTCAGGGCAGCCGCAAGGAACGTCGCAGCCTAATTTTCACAAACGATGCGCAAGCAGGCCAGCTCAGCATCCAGCCTTGTTTCGCAACTGTTGGACTCGCTGATGGGACAGACCCATGAGCTGCGCCGCCTCGCGGGAGGACAGCTTTGCCCTGCCCAGCGCTAGCGCCGCACGCTCAGCGTCCTCGTTGTACCGGCACTCCGCAACCTTGTGCTCCTTGCGGGAGCGCTGGTAGTCCTTGAGCGCATCGGCGGCCTCGGCAGGTAGATCGTAGTCCCAGGTGATCTCAAAATCGGGCTCGTCGAGATCGAGTATGACCACGATGAGATCCCGGGCCATATCCTCAAGATCTGCGATGGTCTTGGATTCCGTCACGCCAACTCCATCGACGGTAGCGACCCACCATGGGTCCTCCCGGCTGATGGTTGCGCGGTAGTTGTCGCTGGTCACCGGTCCATCCAACCTTCCGCGAGCAAGTGCTCGAACGCCTCCTCGAATGCACGCGTGACCTTCCAGGACATGTCCCCTGGGTGCTTCGTCACGCCGCAGCGAGCTAGCTCGGTTCCCTCCTCGTCGTATAGTGCCCATACCTCATGTGACCCGTTACCTCGGGGCCTCCCGGTCCTGGGATTCACGACCTGCTTGACCGTGTATCCCTTGGCCTTGGCAGCCCTCCGCAACTGTGCCAGTGCGAATCTCGCCGTCTTCGGTCCCTTGACCATGGACCCTAAGTCTAACTCGCTAGCCGGGGCAACGCCTAACGCGCTAGACGTCCAATGCCTTACCTTCAGGCACCGGGACAACTTACGCCACGTTCGTCACTCACGCAGTGCGCGGCTTGCCGCCTGCGCCTGAGTTTCAGCGCGGCCTGCCTCGTCTACGAGCGCCATGCGAAGTTCTCCGAGATCGCTGGTGATGACGGTGTGAAGGCCGCGTTCTAGGCCGTCTATTCGCTCGGCCACCCAGCGCAGCCGCGCCCGGTCCCATCCCCGCTGCGTGCCGAACCGGAAGGCCGGGTAGTCGGCTGTGAGCCGCTCAAGCTCGCCATGAACGTCTAAGGCGTCGGGAACTTCTGGTGCGGGCACGTAGGGGCGCGGCGGTGCGCCATGATCTGACATAGCCGGACTCACCCTCCGGTCAGGCCCCGGTCTGGTGCGCAATCACCGGCCGGGGCCGGTGCATTTGCGCGAGAATTGTAGCAAGCTTGTGGAAGCTTGTGGAAGGCTACCGGGCGTTTAGGCTGGTCACGCAACCTCTACGTTGGTGCGCATGGCCGTACCGCCGTTCTGCCCGGACCCGCTGCGGCTGATGTACGTGCAGGTTGCCGAGCACATCGCCGCCCGGATCGAAGCGGGCGAGCTTTCTGGCGGGCAGCGGATGGCGCCCGAGCGGGACGTTGCGACCGAGTACGGGGTCGCCTACAACACCGTCCGCAAGTCCATGGAACTGCTTCGCCAGCGGGGCCTCATCGTGACTATGCACGGCAGGGGCACCTATGTCGTGCCAGAGGACCAGCGGCCCCGGTCATAAGGTCCGGTCACCGGCCTGCGCCCGAGGATGCCCACCGGTCAGTTGTCAAGGCGACACGCTGTAAGCTACAAGTCTCCTGAGATTTGGGGCGCGCCGCGCACATCAAATTACACTCATGTGATTTGATGTGCCATGGCAGACCGTGAATCACTGTGCGCCCAAACCGCCGACCACGCAAGGTAGCAGATGACCTACGCAGCCGACGTTTTGCCAGCCTGGGACCAAGCTCTCGGCCTGATCAAGACTCATGGTTACGTGCGCCGCGACGAGCCGTTCAAGCTTGCTAGCGGCCAGACCAGTCACGACTACATCGACGGTAAGCGTGCCATTGACACGGGTCGTCGGCTCGGCGTTGTCAGTACTGCGATGATCGAGCTTGCACGGCAACAGGGCATGGCGTTCACGCATGTCGGTGGTCTCACCATGGGAGCCGACCCCCTTGCGCACGGCATCGCGATCGTGGCGGACTGCGGATGGTTCTCAGTCCGCAAGGAACCCAAGCCGAGAGGCCGCGAGCAGTGGATCGAAGGGTCGCGACTGGGCCAGGGGAACCGGGTTCTCCTGGTAGATGATGTCGTTACCACTGGTGGCTCCATCGTCAAGGCATACGAGCGCGTGGTCCAGACCGGCGCTGAAGTGATCGGCGTCGTCCCGATGGTGGATAGGGGCAACGTCGCCAGGCGCGTGTTTGAGGATCTGGGCGTTCCGTACGCACCGCTGATCACCTACAGGGACATCGGGATAGACCCCGTTGGATGAGGCCGAACTAGAACGTCTGGCGGCACACGGGCTGAGTGCGATTCTGCCGGTAGAACGACTGCGCACCGTCGCGGACTACTGTTGGGATCATGGTGAGACGTCCGGCGATGCGAGGTATTGCTCACTGTGGCGAACCCTTGATGAGATCTGCGAGGTGTTCGAGGACGCTGGCTACATGAGGACTCGCACCGTCGACCGCATAGATCAGGTTTTCAGGCGACATCTTCCGGGCGTACTCAGCGCATCGAGCGCGGAAGAAGGCGCCCTGCAAGCCCGGCGACTGCGTGAGGAGATACAGGCGATCAACCCGGATGAGGAAACTTAGCGACACGCTAAACGATCTTGAGAGTTTCACCAACCGTTTCGCCAAGCTCTCCTAGGTTGAGTGCTCTCCGTCACGGCGGGGTCAGCATTACTTGTGACCCGGACACGGCGTAGCCTCCTGGAAGAGCATAGGGTCGCCGTCGGCACTGAATGCGACCCTGTCGCTCCGGACCCTGGCTACGTAGATCACGGCCTCACTCGCGGCGGCCGGCGGGACCAAGGAGCCCTGGCGCATGGACCGACTCCGAGCCGCAGGCACATGCCTGCGGCTCCGCCGCATCGCTAAGACACCCGGCTGACGGCATGGCTGGCCGTTCCGAGCGACCGGATGTGACGCCGCTGGCAGACCTGCTGCACGGGCGTTCTCGCGCGGGTCCGGTGCGAGAGCAGCGGCCTGTCTACGTGGATTTGCTGCCGCCCTGCAACGCGGGTTGTCCGGCTGGCGAGAATATCCAGGCGTGGCTGGCGCACGCGGAGACTGGCCGCCATGAGCAGGCGTGGCGGCAGCTGACCGCCGATAATCCGATGCCGGCGATCCACGGGCGGGTGTGCTATCACCCGTGCGAGAGCGTCTGCAACCGGGCCAGCCTCGACAGCGCCGTCTCGATACACGCCGTGGAGCGGTTCCTCGGCGACCTCGCGCTAGAGCGGGGATGGTCGTTCGAACTGCCGTCGGCCAGCAGCGGCAAGCGGGTGCTGGTGATCGGCGCCGGGCCGAGCGGGCTATCTGCCGCGTACCACCTGGCAAGGCTCGGGCATCGGGTCGAGATCAGGGACTCGGGCGAGCGGGCAGGCGGGATGATGCGCTACGGCATCCCGGCCTACCGGATGCCGCGCGACGTCCTGGACGGCGAACTTGACCGGATCGCCGCTCTGGGCGTGCACATCAGTTGCGGACACCAGGTGGAGGACTTGGATGCCGAGCGGCGCGAGGGCGACTTCGACGCCGTCTTCGTCGCGGTGGGCGCGCACCTGTCCAAGCGCGTCGACATCCCGGCCAAGGACGCTGGCCGGATCGTGGACGCTGTGTCATTCCTGCGCAGCGTCGCCTCTGGTGACCGGCCCGTGATCGGGCGGCGCGTAGCCGTGTACGGCGGCGGCAACACCGCGATGGACGCCGCCCGGGTCGCGCGCCGCCTGGGCGCGAACGATGCGCTCATTGTCTACCGGCGTACTCGTGCTCAGATGCCCGCCCATGAGGAGGAAGCGCAGGAGGCCGAACGCGAGGGCGTGCGGATCAACTGGCTGCGCACGATCACCGCCTTCGATGGCCCGGAACTGACAGTCGAGGCCATGGAACTGGATGAGAACGGCTTCCCGCAGCCGACCGGACGATTCGAGACCTTGACCGCCGACACCGTGATCCTCGCGCTTGGCCAGGAGACCGACACCGCGTTCCTGCGCCAGGTTCCCGGCGTGGAGTTCGGGCGCGACGGCACTGTTCAGGTGTCGCCGTCGATGATGACCGGCTGCCCCGGAGTGTTCGCCGGCGGGGACATGGTGCCCGCTGAGCGCACCGTCACGGTCGGCGTGGGACACGGCAAGAAAGCCGCCAGGAACATCGACGCCTGGCTGCGCGGTGTCTCGCCTGCGGATCGGCCCAAGCACGAGATGGTCACCTTCGGGGAGCTGAATCTGTGGTATTTCGGCGACGCCGCTCGGCGCCAGCAGCCACAGGTGCCGCCAGAGCAGCGGACCGCTGACTTCGGCGAGGTACTCGGCGGCCTTTCGGAGAAAGAGGCGACCTATGAGGCACGCCGCTGCCTGTCGTGCGGCAACTGCTGCGAATGCGACGGCTGCCTGGGCGCGTGCCCTGAGGACGCGGTTATCAAGCTCGGGCCAGGCCACCGTTACGAGTTCGACTACGACAAGTGCACGGGCTGCGGCGCGTGTTACGAGCAGTGCCCGGTGCACTCGATCGAGATGGTCCCGGAGGACGGATGACGCGCGCCACAGTCGACGGCAACGAGGCCACGGCTTCTGTCGCTTACCGGCTGAACGAGGTCTGCTGCATCTACCCGATCACGCCGTCGTCGCCGATGGCTGAGCTCGCCGACGAGTGGTCCAGCCAGGGACGGCCCAACCTGTGGGGTGGCGTACCGGCCGTAGTGGAGATGCAGAGCGAGGGCGGCGCAGCCGGCGCCCTGCACGGCGCGCTGCAGACCGGAGCGCTGGCGACGACATTCACCGCGTCGCAGGGCCTGCTGCTGATGATCCCGAACATGTACAAGATCGCCGGCGAGCTGACCCCGGCGGTGCTGCACGTCGCTGCCCGGTCGGTGGCGGCGCAGGGGCTGTCCATTTTCGGCGACCACTCGGACGTGATGGCGGTGCGGCAGACCGGATTCGCGCTGCTGGCCTCCGCGTCGGTTCAGGAGGCGCACGACCTTGCGCTGGTGGCGCAGGCGGCCACTCTGGCAACCAGGGTGCCGTTCGTGCATTTCTTCGACGGGTTCCGCACGTCGCACGAGCTGAACACCATCGAGCTGCTGTCCGACGACGACCTGCGCGCGCTGGTGCCTGAAGAACTGGTCCGCGCTCATCGTGGCCGGGCGCTATCACCCGAGCAGCCGTTCATCCGCGGCACCGCGCAGAACCCGGACGTCTACTTCCAGGCGAGGGAGACGGTGAACCCGTTCTACGCCGCCATTCCGGGCGCCGTGCAGGACGCGATGGCCGGCCTGGCCGCGCGTACCGGCCGCCGGTACCACATCGTGGATTACTCCGGGCACCCTGAGGCGGACCGGGTGATCATTGTGATGGGCTCCGCCGCGCAGACCGTTAGCGAGACCGTTTCCCACCTGTGCGCGCAAGGCGAGCGGGTTGGCGCGCTGCAGGTCCGGCTGTTCCGGCCGTTCCCGACCCGGGCGCTGCTTGACGCGCTGCCCGCATCCGCGAGCCGGGTTGCCGTGCTGGACCGCACCAAGGAGCCGGGATCCAGCGGCGAGCCGCTCTTCCTTGACGTGGTCGCCGCGCTGGCCGAGGCGCACACCGGCGGCGAGCGCGCGGCCATGCCGCAGGTGACCGGCGGCCGTTACGGCCTGTCATCGAAGGAGCTCACGCCAGCAATGGTGGCTGGCGTGTTCGCGGAGTTGGCCCGCGAGCAGCCCAGGCGCCGGTTCACGATCGGCATCATCGACGACGTGTCCGGCCTGAGCCTGCCCTACGACCGGTCGCTGGACATCGAGCCACCGGGCACGGTCCGCGCCGTCTTCTTCGGCCTCGGGTCGGACGGAACGGTCGGCGCGAACAAGAATACGATCAAGATCCTCGGCTCCGAGGAGGGGCTGCACGCCCAGGGCTACTTCGTCTACGACTCCAAGAAGTCGGGCTCGCAGACCGTCTCGCACCTGCGCTTCGGGCCGCAGCCAATCCGGGCACCCTATCTGGTGCAGCAGGCCGGCTTTGTCGGCTGCCACCAGTTCGCCCTGCTGGAGCGGGTCGACGTACTCGGCCAGGCCGCTGTCGGCGCGACGCTGCTGCTGGACTGCGCGCAGCCGCCGGATCGGGTCTGGGATGCCCTGCCCCGCCCGGTCCAGGAGAAGATCCTCGCCAAGCAGATAGTGGTGTACGCGATCGATGCTGGCCGGATCGCCCGGGATGTCGGGCTGGCCGGACGCACGAACACCATCCTGCAGACCTGCTTCTTCGCTATCTCCGGCGTGCTGCCCCGCGACGAGGCCATCGGCAAGATCAAATCAGCGATCCGCAAGACCTACGGCCGGCGCGGCGCCGAAGTCGTCGAGAAGAACCTGGCCGCCGTCGACCGCGCTCTGGACGGCCTGCGACAGATCCAGGTTCCCGGGCGGGTGACATCAACCCGGGAGCTGCCGCCGGTCGTTCCGGTCGGCGCACCAGAGTTCGTCCGCGCCGTCACCGCGGAAATGATGGCCGGCCGCGGCGACGACCTGCCTGTCAGCATGCTTCCCGTGGACGGCACATACCCGAGCGGCACCGCCGCCTACGAGAAGCGCAACATCTCCGACCTGGTCGCGCTGTGGGATCCCGAGCTGTGCATCCAGTGTGGTAACTGCAGCTTCGTCTGCCCGCACAGCGTGATCAGGTCCACGTACTACGACGAGTCATTGCTGGCCGGCGCGCCGCCGGAGTTCCGGTCGGCTCCGCTGGACGCCCGCGGGCTGCCGGACACCCGCCTCACGCTCCAGGTATATGTGGAAGACTGCACCGGCTGCGAGCTGTGCGTGCAGGCCTGCCCGGTGAGTGCACCGGCGGATCCGGCGCGTAAGGCGATCAACCTGGCGCTCCGAGAGCCGCTGGTCGCCGCCGAGCGGGACAACATCGCCTTCTTCGAGACGCTGCCGGTAGCCGACCGCTCCCGGGTGGACTTCGGCACGGTGCGCGGAACCCAGTTCCTGCAGCCGCTGTTCGAGTTCTCCGGCGCCTGTGCAGGGTGCGGGGAGACCCCGTACATCAAGCTGCTGTCGCAGCTGTTCGGCGACCGGCTGATGGTTGCCAACGCCACCGGCTGCTCCTCCATCTACGGCGGGAACCTGCCCACCACACCGTGGACGGTCGGCCCGGATGGGCGCGGCCCGGCGTGGTCGAACTCGCTGTTCGAGGACAACGCCGAATTCGGCCTCGGCTTCCGGCTTGCGGCGGACTGGCACGCCGAGCTTGCCCGCCACCGGCTGACCGACCTCCGCGACGTGATTGGCGCCGAGCTGGTCGACGATATCCTGGCCGCGCCGCAACTGCGGGAATCTGAGCTGCGTGCCCAGCACGATCGGGTCACTGAGCTGAAGCAACGCCTCGATGCCCTTGACCGCGCCGATGGGCCCGCCGCCGACCTGCGCAGCGTGGTCGATCACCTGCTTCGTCGCAGCGTGTGGATCGTCGGCGGCGACGGCTGGGCCTACGACATCGGGTCCGGCGGCCTCGATCACGTCCTGGCCAGCGGGCGCAACGTCAACGTGCTGGTGCTCGACACCGAGGTCTACTCCAACACCGGCGGCCAGTCGTCCAAGGCCACGCCGCTCGGCGCCGTCGCCAAGTTCGCCGCCGCCGGCAAGACCATGCCGAAGAAAGATCTCGCTCTGCAGGCGATCGCCTACGGTTACGTGTACGTTGCCCGGGTCGCGATGGGCGCCGACCCGCAGCAGACCCTCCGCGCCTTCCGCGAAGCCGAAGCCTACGACGGGCCGTCGCTGATCATCGCCTATAGCCACTGCATCGCGCACGGCATCGAGATGCGCGACGGCCTCGGCCAGCAGTACCGCGCCGTGGCCAGCGGGTACTGGCCGCTGATCCGGTACGACCCGCTGCTTCGGACGGCCGGCGGCAACCCATTCCTGCTCGACTCACCGCGGCCGCGCATCCCGCTGGCCGACTACACGCAGCGGGAGTTGCGGTACCGCACGCTCGGCAACACCCACCCCGCCGAGGCCGAACGGCTGGCCGCTCTCGCCCAGGAAGCAGTCGACCAGCGCTGGGACACCTACGAGGAGATGGCTACCCGCGGCGCGCACCGCTTCCCCGCCGACGCGCGGAAGGGGCGCTAGTGGAACTCTCGACCCGCTATCTGGGCCTGACGCTGCGGAATCCGCTGGTCGCCTCGGCATCCCCGCTCTCGAACACCCTCCACGGCGTCCGGCGGCTCGCCGACGCAGGTGTCGGTGCGATCGTCCTCTACTCCTTGTTCGAGGAGCAGCTTCGCCAGGAAGCGGAGCAGAACGCACGGCTCGCTGACGCCGGCACGGACAGCTTCGCCGAGTCACTGTCCTACTTCCCGGCAGGCGCGACCGACGATGCCGGCCCGCGCCAGTACCTTGACCTGCTCGAGCGCGCCGCTGCGGCCGTGGACGTCCCGGTGATCGGCAGCCTCAACGGCGTAACGCCGGGCGGCTGGACCAGCAACGCGCGCGGAATGCAGGACGCGGGCGCCGCGGCGATCGAGCTGAATATCTACTACATACCAGGCGACCCCCGAATTGCCGGGCGGGACGTCGAGCAGCGGCACATCGACATCCTGAACGACGTCAAGGCCGCGGTGACCGTGCCGGTGGCGGTCAAGCTGAGCCCGCATTTCAGCTCTACCGGCGAGATCGCCCTGCGGCTGGATAAGGCCGGTGCAGACGGGTTGGTGCTCTTCAACAGGTTCCTGCAGCCCGACATCGATCCGGAAACCCTCTCGGTCGTGCCCACCATTGGCCTGTCCAGCCCGGCTGAGACGCGGCTCCCGCGCACCTGGATCTCCATCCTGCGCCGATGGATCGGCTGTTCACTCGCGGCGACCACCGGCGTCGAGGAAGCGGCCGACGTAGCCAAGTACCTGCTGGCAGGCGCTGATGTCGTGATGACGGCATCCGCGCTGATCCGCCACGGCCCAGAGCATGCGGCCGTTCTTCTCGACGGACTGTCCGGATGGATGACCCGCAAGGGATACACCTCGGTCAGCGAACTACGGGGCCTGCTCGCGCTGCCAGCCGACGCTGGCCAGGCCGGAACCGAGCGCGCAGGTTATGTCCGCGCATTGCAGGACGCCAACAGCGCCCAGCTTCCATGGTGACCGGCTGCCTCGCCGCCCAGCCCTCCGCCAACCAGGAGCCGGCCGGATCATCACGTTGTCAGCCGTTCGAGCAGCGAAGCCCGGCGCTCAGTACCTCCTCGGCCCCGGCGATGAACCCTCGCCAGTGCGGATTGTCGAAGTAACCGCCCCGGCTGGGATGGAAGTTCTCCACGACGTAGCGCAGCTCATCGGGCGTCGCGTAGTCGCGTGCCCAGACAAGCCCGTCACTGTGCCCCTGCCGGTACCGTTCGGCACCCTGGCCCTCACACGTGACCTTCGGCCTGGCTGCCGCCGAGGTCGGCCGGCTCGAGCGCATCGTGGTGCTCATCGTGCGCTCCCTTCTCTGCGGCTCGCTGCTGCAGGTATGTGTGCATTGCTGTGGCCGCCTTGCGACCGGCCCCCATGGCCAGGATCACCGTAGCGGCGCCGGTCACGATGTCGCCGCCGGCGTAGACGCGCTCGCGGCTTGTGGCACCCGTCTGCCGGTCGGCGACGATGCAGCCATGATCGTCGACGTCGAGACCGTAGGTTGTCCGCGGGATGAGCGGGTTCGGGTTCGTGCCGAGGGCGATCACGACGAGGTCGGCCTCCATCGTGAACTCAGAGCCGGGCACTGGAACCGGGCGGCGGCGGCCCGACTGGTCGGGCTCGCCGAGTTCGGTGCGGATGCACTCGATGGCGCGGACCCATCCGTTCTCGTCGCCGATGAAGCGCTTCGGGAGCGTGAGCCAGTCGAAGATCACGCCCTCGTCGCGCGCCCGCTCGTAGTCCTCCGCTCGCGCGCCCTTCTCCTTCTCGGAGCGGCGGTACACGATGTGGGCCTCCCGCGCACCAAGGCGGATCGAGCAGCGGACCGCGTCCATCGCGGTGTCGCCGGCGCCGACCACCGCGGCCCGCCCCGGCCGGTGAATGGGCGTGTCGTACTCGGGGAACGCGTAGGCGTGCATCAGGTTGACGCGCGTGAGGAACTCGTTCGCCGAGTAGATGCCCTTCAGGTTCTCCCCGGGAATATTCATGAAGACGGGCGAGCCCGCGCCGGTACCGACGAAGACCGCCGAGTAGCCGAACTCGTCGATGAGCTGGTCGATGGTGACTGTCTTGCCGATGATCACGTCGCGCACGAATTCGACACCGAGCGCCTTGAGGTGCGCGACGTCCTCGTCGACGATCTCCTTCGGCAGGCGGTACTGCGGGATCCCGTACCTGAGCACTCCGCCGTACGCGTGCAGCGCCTCGAAGATCGTCACGGGATAGCCGAGCTGTGCGAGATCGCTGGCCACTGTGAGGCCGGCCGGACCCGAGCCGACCACGGCGATCTTCTGGTCGCGCCACACTTCGGGCGCCGCGGTCTCGCCGCCGTTCCCGTGCTCGCGCTCCCAGTCCGCCACGAAGCGCTCCAGACGGCCGATGCCGACCGGCTCCTGATGGGGGAACAGCACGCATCGCGACTCACACTGATGCTCGACCGGGCAGACCCGGCCGCAGATCGCGGGCAGCAGGTTGCGGCGGCGGATCGTGGCGGCCGCGCCTTCGAAGTCTCCGAGCGCAACGCGGCGCACGAAGTCGCGGATCGGGACGTTGACGGGGCAGCCCTGCTCGCATACGGGATCCTGGCAGCTGAGGCAGCGCCGCGCCTCCGCGATGGCACGCTCCACGGTGTAGCCCTCGGCGACCTCGTCCCAGCTGTTGCGGCGCTCTTGCGGGTCGCGGCACGGCATCGCGGTCTTGCGCGGATACACGATCGGCATGGCTGTTACCTCCCTGGTCCCGGCAGCAGGCAGGCCACGCGCTCCTGCTCCTTGTAGGTGCTCAGCCGGGCGTCCGCCTCGTCGAAGTCCACCTGGTGCGCGTCGAAGAACGGGCCGTCCACGCAGGCGAAGAGCGACTTGCCCGCGATGCTCACCCGGCAGCCGCCGCACATGCCCGTCCCGTCCACCATCAGCGGGTCGAGAGAGACCATGGCGGCAAGACCGCGGGTACGGGCCGTTATCGCGACGGCTCGCATCATCGGCATCGGGCCCACCGCGTAGCAGCACGTGAACCCGGCGCCCGCATCCATCAGTTCCTCCAGGCAGCCGGTCACGAGACCGTGGTAGCCGAGCGAGCCGTCGTCCGTGCACACGTGCAGCTCGTCGCTCTCCGTCGCGAGAAGGTCGGCGAGTATCACCAGATCGCGGGTCCGGGCACCGACTATGGAGGAAACCCGCACGCCGCGCGAGCGCATCTTTCTGGCCAGCGGGAAGATAGCGCCCGTCCCGAACCCCCCGCCGATCAGCACCGCGTGCCCCGCTTCGGGAAGCGGCACCTCCAGGCCGAGCGGACCCGCGAGGTCGAGGAACGTCTCGCCCTCCTGCATCGCGCAGACGAGCGCGCTCGTGTGCCCCACCTCCTGGACGACGATCGTGATCGTGCCCGCCGTCCGGCTGAAGTCGGTGAGGCTGATCGGGATCCGCTCGCCGGTCTCCGTGATCCTCAGGATGACGAACTGGCCCGGTGCGGCATTTCGTGCCACGAGCGGGGCGTGCACGACGAAGAGCTTGGTGATGTCCGTCAGGTCCCGCTTCTCGATGATCCGTGCGGTGGTGTCCATGATCGCTCCACTCACAGCAGGGGGTTCTCGTCACGGGCCTTGAGGCGCAGCCAGCGGCGCTGCACCTCGGCTTCGATCGAGGCGAGCGTCGTCTCGTTCCCCGGCTTGCACAGGTGCGTCGTCTTGCCCATCAGCTTCAGCCAGTCGGCGACGGGAACGCGGCGGCCGATCGGCTCGGGGTCGTAGGTGATGTGGGTGATGCCGCGCTCGATTTCGTACAGCGGGAAGAAACACGAGTCAACCGCCGCCTGGATCACATCGACGCCGATGCGATCCTCGGTCTTCCAGTTCAGCGGGCAGGAGATCAGGATCTTCCCGTAGGCAGTGCCCTGGTGGTTGGCGTACCACTGCGCCTTGGCGGCCTTGGCCACGAGGTCGTCGGGGTACCCCTCGACGCCCGTGAAGACGTACGGGATGTTGGTCGCCGCCATAATCTGCGGGGTGTCCTTGTGGTGGAAGGACTTTCCGAGCTCGGCGGGGCCGACGTGGCTCGTCGACGTCATGTGGCCGAGCGGCGTCGAGTAGCTGAGCTGGCTGCCCGTGTTCATGTAGCCCTGGTTGTCGTACTCGACGATGATCATCCCGTGGTTGCGCAGCGCGGCCCCGATCGCGGCGCCCATGCCGATGTCCATGCCGCCGTCGCCGGTCACCATGACGAACGTGATGTCCTCGCCGAGGGGCAGTTCGCCCCGGCGCCCGCGCTCGCGGAACATCTCGACGAGGCCGCTTAGCGCGGCGGCACCGTTCTGGAAGAGGTTGTGCACGTACGTGATGCGGTGCGACGTGTAGGGGTAGCCGGTGCTGACGACCATCGCGCAGCCCGTCTGGTAGAGGGCGACGACGTCACCCTCGATGCCACGCAGGAACTGGTCGAGCGCCGGGAAGATGCCGCAGCCCGGGCAGGCGCCGTGGCCGGGCAGCACTCGCTTCGGCTTCGCGGCTAGCTGCCAGTACGGCGGGGCATCGACCTTGAGCCTGCCGTCCGGACCCTGCTCCACCTTGAGCAGCCCGCTGGTCATCTCCTCGCGGGTGAGCGGCGGCGCGCCGCGATGCGGCCGCGGCGGCTTCGCGGGATCGCCGGGCTCCACGCCGTAGTAGTCGAACGGCACTTCGACCGAGCCGCGCTCGGCGGCCTGCACCGCCAGCGTGAAGAACGCCTCGGCGTCCTCCGCGTAGAAGTCGCGGCCGCCGAGGCCATAGACGCGGCTCAGGCAGAGTGTGCGGTTCTGCGGGTCGTCCTTCAGCGCCGACTTCACCTCATGCGTGAGGTTGCCGCCGTGCGCGCCGTAGGATCCGGTCCGCTCGCCGATCACCACGGCGCCGACGCCGCGCAGTGCCTCGCGGACTGCGTCAGCGGGGAACGGGCGGATCACGTTCGGGCTGATGACGCCGGCCCGGATGCCATCTGCGCGCAGCCGGTCGGCCACGTCCTTGGCGGTCTCCGCGGCCGAGTTCAGCAAGAAGACCGCGACCTCGGCGTCGTCCATGCGGTAGAGGTCGACGGGCTCGTAGCGCCGGCCGCTCAGCGCCTCGTACTCAGCGAATGCAGCGGGGATCGCGGCCAGCGCCGCGTTCATCGCCCGCTCGAGCTGATACTTGTTGTTGATCAGGTCGGGGTCGTTCATGTACGGCCCGATCGTCACAGGATGCCGCGGGTCGAGCGCCGTCACCATCTCCGGCACCGGGCCGAGCCAGTCCCTCACGGTCGCATCGTCGGTGAAGGTGCAGACGCGGCGCTTCTGGTGGCTGGTGAAGAAGCCGTCAAAGGCCACGATGGCGGGCAGCCGCACCTCCGCGTGCTCGGCGACGCGCAGCGCGATCAGGTTCAGGTCGTAGACGGCCTGCGGGTCCCGCGCCATAAAGATCAGCCAGCCGGTGTTCAGCGCATAGTAGATGTCGGAATGGTCGCCGCGGATGTCGAGCGGCCCGCTGACGGCCCGTGTGGCGACGTCGAGCAGCATGGGGTAGCGCGTCCCAGACTGCACAGGCAGTTCCTCAAGCGAATACAGCAGCCCCTGGGAACTGGTCGCGTTAAAGACGCGGCCTGCGCCGGTGGTGGCGCCGTAGCAGATGCCCGCTGCGCTGTGCTCCCCGTCGGCCGGCACCATCACGATCTTGTGCTCGCCGCCGGCCTTCATCTCGTCGAGAAGCTCGGCGATCTCCGTCGACGGCGTGATCGGGTAGTAGCCCATCAGATGGAAGTTCATCTGCTTAACGGACAGCGCGGCCATCTCGTTGCCGGTGCGGAACCCGACATCCTGGGCGGCTCGGCCGACCTTCGGCTCCGGCGGTGCGACCGTCATCGGTCGGCCCCCCTCTCGTCCTCAAGCCAGCCGAAGAGCGGGACGCGATGAGCGTCGGCCCAGCCGTCCTCCTCGCGGAGCTCGGTGAGCGACCCGGTCGGACACGCGTCGACGCACTTCAGGCAGCCCTTGCAGTAGTTGTAGTCGATGCCGAGCAGCCGCACGGCGGGCTCACCCTCGCCGCCATCGGACCAGACGAAGCACATGTCTGGGCAGACGATGTCGCAGATGCCGCAGTGCACGCAGGTTTCTGAGTCGTAGGCGGGCAGGAAGCCCTGCCGCGAGGTGCTCAGGTTCTTGAGAATGCTGTTGCCGGAATCGAGTATCACGCCGCCGATCGGCGCGTCGAGGTACCCGAACGCGGGCGCGGCGCGTTGTACGGGCCGGCCTGGCTCATCTGGCGCGGCAGGCCACGTCATGAGCCGCAGCTCACGGTAGCCGCGGTCGAACGTGCGGAGGTTCGCCTCGACGACGTGCGCGTAGCGGACGGAGAGCGTATCGCGGATGACGGCCTTCGCGGCGTCGGCGTCGATGAACGGGCAGACCCTGGCGACCGCGCCGAGCATGGCTGTGTTCACGCGCGTCTTCTCCTCGAGCGCGATGCCAAGCGCGTCGAGCACCGCCACCGTGCCGGAGCGCAGGCCGAGCCTCTCCCGGATCTCGCCGGGCGACGAGCGTGTGTTTACGATCAGCGTTCCGGTCGGGCACAAGCCAGCGGCCACATCGAACGAGCGGGCTAGCGCCTCGTGGAAGACGGCGACGACCTGCGGCTTCTCGATCGGGCTGCTCGTGCGGACCTCGCGGTCGGCGGCGCAGAAGCGCACGAACGATTTCACTGGCGTGCCCTTCTTCTCCGAGCCGTACGAGGAGAAGTGCGATCCGTTCAGGCCCTGCCGCAGGACGCCTGCCTCGGCGAGCATCTTCCCGGCGAGGTGGGCCCCGAGCCCGCCGATCGACTCGAAGCGGATGCTGAAGAAGCCGTCGTCGCCAGCGCCGGGGAGAAGGCCCCCGCCGGTGCTTGCTTGACCAATCACCGCCAGCGCTGACATCGCACACCTCCGTGAACCGAACATCGGCCTGCCCGCGTCTTTCGTTCGGTCCATCTCTTCTCGCCTAGTGGGCACTTCCACACTGCGTCGTGTCAATGACGGTGCGTAGGGCCGAAAGTGATGTCCCCGGTGCCGAACGTCCCGGGTCGGGCCTGCCGCTGCGCGGGAAAGAAGGCATCCAGTACTGCCGCATGGCACGCCGCCCAGGCCGGGGAGACGCCGGGCCGAAAGTTCGGCCGCGGCGCCGCCGCGCTCGGCCTGGCCGAGGGACAGCGCATCCACACCGACGCTGAATTCGCTGCCTATATGGTTCGAGCTCTACCGCCGCGGCGGCGGCGTCATCTTGCATCACGGCCGCATCCGTCCCGTCCTGGTCCGCGACTGGTCGATCCCGATGGACGGCATCACCGCCGCCATCTGGGCCAGCCAGACAACCATGCACATCGGCAGCCTGGCACGCGATCCGGCGGCGTGGCCGTCCGCCGCCAGCGCCGGAGACGAGGAGTTAACCGGGCAACCCCAGCGCGAGCCTCGCCCGGGGCTCGCGCATGTTCATGCTGGATTCACACGCAATCCCCGCGATGCCCGCATGATGAGCGGCTACCTTGCCTCTGCCAGGGGACTAGCGGAGGCAGGGTTTCGTGATCGAGTTCGATCTTGACGTGCGGTCCGGTGTGGCGACTTACGCTGGCCTGGCGTTCCTGGCGGCCTTGGCAGTCGCTGTCGCTGCCTGCGGGCAGCCGCCCGCGTCCGGAGCTCGGAGCGGCGGCGGGACAAGCTCGGTAGTCGGCTGGGGCGCGGATGCAGCCGGCCAGCTCGGTGACGGGAGCACCGCCTCAAGCGACGTGCCGGTCACGGTGAAGCTGCCGAAGGGCACCAAGGCGACCAAGCTCGGTGCCGGGTCGGTCGGTGCCTACAGCCTGGCCCTGGTGCATCACGCATAGAGGTAGCTGGTGCTCGTCGCAGCAGCTACGCGATTTGCGCACTGAGACGAGCGTCTCGCCGCATGCCGCCGCGCTGGCCTTAGCCGGCCGCTGAGTCCGGCCATCGGCGGGGTATCCGTGCTCGACCTTTCCGGCTGAGCCGGGTGCCGACCGGAGCCACTGCAGGGCAGTGGCATGAACTTGCCGGGAGCATGATCGCGGAAATCGCAGCCTGAACCTGGACACCAACCCGCCGATGCATCCAGACCTAGCCTGCGAACCCCAGCTCAGCGCACAGAAGCCTCGCATTCTTGAGCCGGACAGGACAGGAACCACGCTGATATCGGACGCAGGATGGCAGCCTGCCGGGCCTTCCTGCGAGCGACGCCCTGGTAGTGACCAACCTCGACCGGCCCGGCCGCTCGGTGGGCACGCTGATCGAGGTGGTCGGCGACCTCGGCCGCCGGGCGCGGACCTGATCGTGCTCGACCGGTCGATCGACACCAGGCAGAGATGCCCACGGGCCGGGTCGCCGTGATCGTCGGGACCGTCCGCGCCAGGACAGCCGCGCCACCTCGGCCTTCAGCCGCTGGCGCCGTGCCTGGCGCGGCGGTAACGTGCCGCCGCGCCACTTGCAGGACCAGGCCTGGGACACCCCAGCGCCCGGCACGACACCGCATGCGGAACCTGGAACTGCGCCCTCTGGACGGCGATCAGGGCGGCCACGCCTACCGGCCCATCGCGTCCTTCACCCAGAGGGCGACCGAGCGCTTGAGCTCTTCTCGATGAGGCAAGACGGGCGAGTTTCCGCAGGTGGGCGCAACTGGGTTCGAACCAGTGACCCCTCGCTTGTAAGGCGAGTGCTCTACCGCTGAGCTATGCACCCGGGAACCTTGGCAAGGAACCGCCCTAGCGTACCGCCCAGGCTACGCACGGGCATCGGCCTGACCGCCGGGCACTGGCCAACAAGACCGGCCGACACGACCGGCTGACTGCACAGGCACCGACTCAGATCCTGGCGGGCCCTGGCGTGCGACGCAGGACCTTGGTCAGCGCCTGCTCGACCTCCTCGGCCAGGCCGGGCGAGGCGGCCGGGTCGTCGTGCAGCACTCCGATCAGGCCGGGCGACGCGCCGACCGCGGAGTCGCCGACGGCGCCGCAGTCGCGGCACTCGGCCTCGCCGAGGCGCCTGATCAGGCGGACGCTGGCGCAGACGCCGCAGCTGTCCAGGTCGGCGCGCCAGTCCCAGGTGTCCTGGCAGGCCGGGCAGATCAGCACCTGGTGGTCGGCCCGGACGCCGCGCAGCCATGGGCTGCTCCCCCGGTCCGGGTCGACCTGCCGGGTGCCGCAGCGGTAGCAGGGCATCGTCTGCCTAGTCGTCCTGGCCGAGCTAGTCGAGCTCGGCCAGTGCCTTCTGGTAGTCGGCGAGGTCGCGGGCCTGCGGGATCGCGTTCACGACCTTCCAGCGCACCACGCCGTTCTTGTCGATGATGAAGGTGCCGCGGACCGCGAGGCCGCTGTTCTCGTCGAAGACGCCGTACTCCCTGGCGACTCCGCCGTGCGGCCAGAAGTCGGACAGCAGGCCGAACTCGTAGCCCTCGGTCTCGGCCCAGGTCCGGTGGACGTGGACAGAGTCGACCGACACGGTCAGCACCTCGACGTCCTCGCGGTCGGCCTCGGGGAACGAGTCGCGCATAGCGCACAGCTCGCCGCTGCACACGCCGCTGAACGCCAGCGGGTAGAACACGAGCACCACGTTCTTCTGACCGCGCAGCCCCGACAGCCTGACCGGGGTGCCGTGCTGGTCCTTGAGCTCGAAGTCCGGCGCTTCGTCGCCGATCTCAACCGCCATCATGGTCCTTTCAGCGGAGGCGCGGGCCGCCGCGGACGACAGGCCGCAAGAGAATTAGAGCGTTCGGCCGCTGCGCCGCGGGAAGGCGCCAGCGGGACGGTTCTGAGTCTGCCACGACCGCGCGGCGGGCGGGCGCACCGGCGTGCGATCGTGTCAGCGGCGTGCCTTGGGGGCGACGAGCCTGGTCGCCGACCAGTTCTTCCCCGCGCTCACCGTCGAGGTCTGGGACAGCCCGGCGGTGGGCGCGGCTTCGCCGATCTCGCTCGGCTCGATGTGTCCCTCCCGGCCCGCCTTCGGGGTCAGCAGGACGATGTACCCGCCATCGGCGAGTGGAGTCTTCGCATCGACCAGCGCGTCGACGAGGTCTCCGTCCTCGTCGCGCCACCACAGCAAGACTCCGTCCACGACGTCTTCGTAGTCCTCGTCGACCAGTTCGACGCCCTCACCAGCCGCCACCGATTCGCGCAGCGCCTCGTCGCAGTCGTCGTCGTAGCCGATCTCCTGGACTACGTGGCCCGGCTTGATGCCGAGCCGCTCGGCCAGGTCATGCTGATCGGCCGCCTGGCCAGCGGTCGCGCTCACTAACGTCCTCCCTATCCCTTCCCCGCGCCTGACCTGGCCTGTAGCCCGGCCGCGGCCTGCGCGAGCGTCAGTACTTCTTGGAGGGACAGTCCACTATGGGGAGCGGCCCTGCGCAAGTCACAATTCGTACAGAGCGAGTTAACCAAGGTCATGATTCGATCTTCCCCGTCACCAGGTCGCTTACTCTGACCCTATGTGCGCCCCATCTGATCTGATACGCACCGATTGCGACCTACTGTCAAGAACTTGTAACCAAGATCGGCGGGGGCCGCAGGTGCACTTCCGGCAGCCGGGTATCAGGATGGGACTGTAACCATCCCCGACGTCGCTGGCGGCCGCATGCGGTCAGCGGCGGACGACCGGCGGCCGGTGAAGGTGATGCGGTCGCCGTGAAAGGCGAGGATCACCCAGTGGCATCAGGACGCCAGCGCTACTCGATCATCAGCGACGGTCTGCCCACCCAGCTTCCTGACATCGACTCCGACGAGACCAGGGAGTGGCTGGAGTCGTTCGACAACGTGGTGCGCACCCGCGGCCGTACCCGGGCTAGGTACGTGATGCTCAGGCTGCTCGAGCGCGCCAGGGAGCAGCAGGTCGGCGTGCCTGGCCTGCGCAGCACCGACTACATCAACACGATCCCGCCCGAGCGCGAGCCCTGGTTCCCCGGCGATGAGTACACCGAGCGCCGGATCCGCGCCTACATCCGGTGGAACGCGGCTGTCATGGTGTCCCGCGCCAACCGCCCAGGCATGGGCGTCGGCGGGCACATCGCCACCTATGCCTCGGCGGCCAGCCTGTACGAGGTCGGCTTCAACCACTTCTTCCGCGGCAAGGACCACGGCGAGTCCGGCGACCAGGTCTTCATCCAGGGCCACGCCGCGCCCGGCATCTACGCGAGGGCGTTCCTCGAGGGACGGCTCTCCGAGAATCAGCTCAACGGATTCCGCCAGGAACTCTCGCATCCAGGTGGCGGCCTGCCGTCTTACCCGCACCCCAGGCTCATGCCGGACTTCTGGGAGTTCCCCACCGTCTCGATGGGGCTCGGCGCGATCAACGCCATCTACCAGGCCAGGTTCAACAGGTACCTGCTGGCCCGCCAGATCAAGGACACCAGCAGGTCCAGGGTCTGGGCATTCCTCGGCGACGGCGAGACCGACGAGCCCGAGGTGCTCGGCTCGATCGGGCTGGCGGCCCGGGAGGAACTCGACAACCTCATCTTCGTGATCAACTGCAACCTGCAGCGGCTCGACGGGCCGGTCCGCGGCAACGGCAAGATCATCCAGGAGCTGGAGGCTTTCTTCCGCGGCGCCGGCTGGAACGTGATCAAGGTGATCTGGGGCCGCGACTGGGACCCGCTGCTCGCCCAGGACGTGGACGGCGTGCTGGTGAACAAGATGAATACCACGCCGGACGGGCAGTTCCAGACCTACGCGGTGGAGTCCGGCGCCTACACCAGGGAGCACTTCTTCGGCGGTGACCCGCGGCTCCGGGCGATCGTCTCGCATCTGTCCGACGACCAGGTGCGCAACCTGTCCCGCGGCGGCCACGACTACCGCAAGGTCTACGCCGCGTTCAAGGCGGCCACCGAGACCGTCGGCCAGCCGACCGTCATCCTCGCTCACACGATCAAGGGCTGGACGCTCGGACCTGACTTCGAGGGCAGGAACGCCACCCACCAGATGAAGAAGCTGACCGTCGCCGTGCTCAAGGAGTTCCGCGACCGGCTGTACCTGGACATATCCGACTCGGCGCTGGAGGCCGAGCTGCCGCCGTACTACCACCCGGGCGAGAACTCCGACGAGATCGCCTACATGCAGGAACGCCGCCAGGCGCTCGGCGGCTACCTGCCCAAGCGGGTGGTCAGGTACCGGTCGCTCGCGCTGCCTGCCGACAGCGCCTACGACGAGCTGAAGCGCGGCTCGGGCAGGCAGCAGGTCGCCACCACGATGGCGTTCGTGCGGCTGCTCAAGGAGCTGATGAAGGACCCCGAGGTCGGCGAGCGGTTCGTGCCGATCATCCCGGACGAGGCGCGCACCTTCGGCATGGACTCGCTGTTCCCGACTGCGAAGATCTACTCCCCGCACGGCCAGACCTACGAGGCCGTGGACCGCGCGCTGCTGCTCTCCTACAAGGAGTCCGAGCAGGGCCAGATCCTGCACGAGGGGATCAGCGAGTCGGGCGCGATGGCATCGACGGTCGCGGCAGGGACCGCGTACGCCACCCACGGCAGCCCGATGATCCCGGTCTACATCTTCTACTCCATGTTCGGCTTCCAGCGGACCGGCGACCAGATGTGGGCAATGGCCGACCAGCTCGGCCGCGGGTTCCTGCTCGGGGCTACCGCCGGGCGAACCACGCTGACCGGGGAGGGCCTGCAGCACAACGACGGGCACTCGCTGCTGCTCGCCTCGGTGAGCATGGCCTGCGCCGCCTACGACGCCGCCTGGGCCTACGAGCTCGCGGTGATCGTCAAGGAGGGCCTGCGCCGGATGTATGGCTCGTCGCCTGAGCACCCGGAAGGCGAGAACATCTTCTATTACCTGACCCTGTACAACGAGCCGTACGGGCAGCCAGCACAGCCGGAGAACTTCCCTGGCGGCACGGAGGCACTCGAGCAGTCGATCCTGCGCGGCCTGTACCGGTACTCCGCCGGACCCGGCCAGGCCGAGGGGAACGGGAACGGGCACCGGGCGCGGATCCTGGCCTCGGGCGTCGCGCTGCGCTGGGCCCTGGCCGCACAGCAGCTGCTCGCCGCCGACTGGGGCGTGCACGCCGAGGTCTGGTCGGCCACGTCGTGGACCGAGCTGCGCAGGGACGGGCTGGCCTGCGAGGAGTGGAACATGCTGCACCCGGACGAGCCGGCGCGGACGCCGCATGTGTCCCAGGTGCTCGGCGAGCAGGCGCAGCCAGTGGTGGCGGTCAGCGACTGGCTCAGGGCAGTGCCCGACCAGATCGCGCGCTGGGTGCCAGCCGCGTTCACCTCGCTGGGCACCGACGGCTGGGGGTTCTCCGACACCAGGGCCGCGGCACGGCGGTTCTTCCACGTGGACGCCGAGTCGATCACGCTGGCGGTGCTCGGCCAGCTGGTGCGCCAGGGTGACCTCAAGCCCGAGGTGCTCACCGAGGCGATCGCCAAGTACCGGCTCGACGTCGAGGTCAGCGAGCTCTAGCCCGGAGCATCGCGGTGCGGGCGGGTTCCGCGGAACCCGCCCGCACTCTGGCATTCGCCGTCAGGCAGCGCCAGCCGCGCTCACGCCTTACGGCGTGGCCAGCATGCCATCGGTGTTGCCCTTGCTGTCGGTGTAGAAGCCGACCAGGTCACCGGCGTCGTTGACGCCGTTGACGACCGTGCTGCCCGTCCCCTTGGGGTCGTTCACCTGGTGGAAGCCGCCGGTCGGCGTCCAGGTGAAGCCGAAGGTGCTGCTGCCCACGGTGATAGCGCCCACCACCTCATCGGAGTCGTTCACGCCGAAGGCCTGCGTCTCGTTGCCGCCCGAGATGAAGGTGTACAGGTGCCCGGTGTGGGTCAGCAGGAAGGACATCACCGGACCGGTGGCGTCGTTGAAGAACCCGGTCACATCGCCGCGGTTGTTGATGCCGGTCGCAGTGAGGCTGACGGCCCCGCCGATCTTCACCCGCTTGAAGGTGCGGGTCGCGATGTTGTACAGGTAGCCGTGCGCGTTGTTGGCCGAGTCGTTGTAAACGCCCACCGCGATGTTGGAGTTGTTGACGCCGAGCAGCTGGTTGAACGGCGGCTTCGAGTTGTCCGTGGTCGGGAAATTCACCTCGGTGTAATGCCCGTCCAACTTGTAGAAGCCGAAGTTGGCGTTGCTGGCCTTGTCGGTGTGCGAGAAGAACCCGACCGTGGTGCCGGGGCCGTTCAGCCCGGTGACCTGGGTCTGCGCCGAGCCGGGGAAGTTCTCGACCACGTAGTCGGCCTGGCGGTACGGCGGCTTGAGCAGGTAGCCCTTGTTCTTGTGGCCAATGGCCCCCGAGCCGAAGTACCCGGAGATCAGGCCGTGATTGTTGATGCCGAGCAGCTGGTTAAAGGTCTCGTCGTTGCTGTTGTTGTAGGTGTGGAACGCGTAGTGGACCGCGGGGGCCCTCGTGCTCGCGTTCGCGGCTGCCGGAAGCGCAGTGAGGCCTGCGGCGAGAGTGCCGGCCGCGACGGTGCCGGCGGCGGCAAGGGCGAGCCTACGGGCGTGCAGGGTCAGCATGACGGTTATTCCTTCCATGTCTGCGGGTGCCATGTCCCGCTGATCGGCAGGCCTGGCGACCGCCTCACATACTGTGCGCGACAACACCAATCAAGACAAGCAGATGCTTCCACGGCGCTGACCAGGCTGAAGGTCCTCTGCGAGGTCGCGAGCCACGGCTCGTTCACTAAGGCGGCCGAGGCCCTCGGTTACGCGCGCCACCAGGCGAGGCTCGTACCGGTCCTCAGTCGCCGACGCCTTCCGCGCGGTGCTGCGCACGGCGGCGCCGGCCGCCGAGGACGCCGACCTGCCGCTCGAGGGCTACGACCTCCAGCACGCCGTCGCCAGGCCGGCCAGGCCGCCGCGGTAGGCGCCTCGGGCCCGGGGGGTGCCGAGGGCATGCGGGCGCCTGCGGGGTCGCTCGTTCTAGCCGCGCTTGCGCGCGGCCGCGGCGACGCCCAGCAAGCCGGCGATCAGCAGCGCTCCGCCAGCGGCCGTGAACTCGTACTGAGTCGCGGTGAGCGAGGAGGAGTAAACAAGCAGGCTGGTGAATCCGAGGAGAATGTTGACGCCGAACGCCAGCAGCAGGCCGGAGCCCAGCCACTGCCGACCAGGCGATCGAATGGCAGTCACGATCAGCACGCCGGCGACGATGGACAAGCCGGCGATACCGAGCGGCTGGGCAAAGAACCAGCTGAGCCGGGACAAGTCGTCGCGGTACACGTAGACGATGAGTCCCGCGCCGATCAGGCCGGCCAGCAGCGCCAGCACGCTAAGCGTGACCGGGCCCCTGCGGCCTGCCGCCGCAGCGGGCACGCCAGGCCATCCGCCGGGACCTGCCGCCGGGAACGGCTGGCTGGCCGAGGGCTGGGACGGGTAGCCGAGGTGGCCGCCTGGCGGGCCGGCAGGCCGCGCCGCGGCGACGATGGTCACATCGCTGGACCGGACGCTGCGCAGCCGGGCACCGCAGCCGGCGCAGAACTCATCCTCCGGAGCCGCCTCGGTCGAGCATCGAGAGCATCTCATGCGTTTCCTGCAGTGCAGGGCAATCTGAGCAGGATGCCCTCATTCTGGCTAACTCCCCGGCAGGTGCCGATGAGCATGCGGCCCGGCCATGACACCCTGATGACGTGAATGCGAAGGCAACCCGGGTCAGGCCGGCCGACGGTCCCGCCGGCCGCGGCGGCTCCGGCCGGGTTGGCGCCGAGACCATCGCCCGCCTCGAGCAGTCGATGAGCGCGCTCGGCACCGCAGCGATGACCACGATGGAGCAGCGGCTGCCGTGGTTCCGGGCATTGTCGGCGGAGAACCGCTCCTGGCTCGGACTGGTGGCGCAGGCGGGCGTGGCTGCGTTCGTGGACTGGGTCAAGCATCCAGAGCGTGGCCGCCCGGCGGTGGCCGGCGAGGTGTTCGGCACCGCGCCGCGCGAGCTTGCCAGGGCGGTCAGCCTCCAGCAGGCCGTGGAGATGGTCAGGATCGTCGTCGACGTGGTGGAGAGCCAGGTGGACGAGCTGGCCGCGCCGGGCGGCGAGACCGAGCTACGCGAGGCGGTGCTGCGCTACACCAGGGAGGTCGCGTTCGCCGCAGCCCAGGTCTATGCCAAGTCGGCCGAGGCGCGGGGCGCCTGGGACGCCAGGCTCGAGGCGCTGGTGGTGGACTCGCTGGTGCGCGGTGACAGCGACGAGAGCCTGCCGTCCTGGGCATCGGCGCTGAACTGGTCGTCGGCGCCGGTCAGCGTCGTCGCGGGGAACTCGGGCGGCAGCGAGACCGCGGGCCTGATCGACGAGCTGAGGCTGCTGGCCCGCCGGGCGAAGTTCGACCTGCTGGCCGGAGCGCACGGGCACCGGCTGATCGTGGTGCTCGGCGGCCGGGGCGACCCGCTGCCGGTGGCCAGGCAGCTCGCGGCCAGGTTCGGGTCCGGGCCGGTGGTGGTCGGCCCGCCCGCGGCGAGCCTGGAGACCGCGGGCGCCTCGGCCAGGGCTGCGCTGGCCGGCCTGCGCTCGGCCGCGGCCTGGCCGGATGCGCCCCGGCCCGTGCTGGCCGCAGCGCTGCTGCCTGAGCGGGCGCTCGACGGCGATGAGTCAGCGCGCGCGGAGCTGATCGAGCACATCTACCAGCCGCTGCACCGCGGCGGCGCGGCGCTGCTCGACACCGTCACCACCTACCTGGAGCAGGGCAATTCGCTGGAGGCCACCGCGCGGATGCTCTTCGTGCACCCGAACACGGTGCGCTACCGGCTGCGCAGGGCCGCGGAGCTGACCGGGTTCAACCCGGGCGACGGCCGGGGCGGTTTCGCGCTGTGGCTCGCGATCGTGTACGGCCGGCTCGAGCACAAGCGAGCCTAATCTCCCGCTCGCCTCCGGGGGACCCGACCGGCTCGCTCGCGCATGTTTGTAGAATAGCTACAGCCACATGCCGCAAAAGTTCGTCGGCTTCTCTATGGGTATGGCGAACTTCTACAGTGCAGGGTTAAAGGATGCTCGTCATCGCCGCGCCCGGGCAGGGCGCTCAGACTCCTGGGTTCCTCGCGCCCTGGCTCGAGCTGCCCGGCGTAGCTGATCAGATCGGGGCCTGGTCCGATCTGGCCGGATGCGACCTGATCAGGTACGGGACAACCGCCGACGCCGACGAAATCAGGGACACCGCGGTAGCTCAGCCGCTGCTCGTGGCGGCCGCGCTCGTCGCCGCCACGGCGCTGGGCGTCGCCCACCCCGACCACGGTGTGATCGCGGCCGGGCACAGCGTGGGCGAGCTGGCCGCTGGGGCGATCGCCGGGGTGCTGAGCCCGCAGGACGCCATACGGCTGGTCGGCGTCAGGGGCCGGGCGATGGCGGACGCGGCGGCTGCCGAGGCGACCTCGATGACCGCCGTGCTCGGGGGCGTCGAGGCCGACGTGCTCGCTCGGATCGAGGCGCACAACCTCACCCCGGCGAACATGAACGGGGCCGGCCAGATCGTGGCCGCGGGCACGGCCGACCGGCTCGGCGCGCTGGCCGCCAACCCGCCGGCGCGAGCCAAGCTGATCAAGCTCCAGGTGGCGGGCGCGTTCCACACCGGGCACATGGAGCCCGCGGTCGATGCGATGCGCGGCGCGGCGGCCACGGTCGTGGTGCGCGATCCGGCGCTGACTGTGCTGTCCAACCGGGACGGCGCGGTGGTGCGGACCGGCGCGGCCTGGCTGGAGCGGATCTGCGCACAGGTCAGCGCTCCGGTCCGGTGGGACAAGTGCATGGTCTCGATGAGCAGCCTCGGCGCGACCGCGTTCGTCGAGCTGCCGCCGGCCGGCACGCTGACCGGGCTGGCCCGCCGCGGCCTGCCTGGCCTGCAGCTGCTGGCGATCAAGACCCCGGACGACCTGACTAAGGCCAGGGCGTTGCTTATCGAGCACGCCGACGGGCACTCCGACAACCACGCACCCGAGTGGCGGCTGCTTGTGGCACCGCTGGCCGGCACGTTCAGGTCCACGATCTCCGGTGCCGCAGGGACCGCAGTGCGCAGCGGGGCCGAGCTGGGCCGGGTCGAGATGCGCGGCAGCACCCACCTGGTCTGCGCCGACTTCCCCGCGACGATCATCGAGTGGCTGGTCGAGGACGGCGATCCGGTCAGCCAGGGCCAGCCGCTGGTACGGCTGGAGCCCGCACTGCAGGTCAGCACCGAGGAAAGGCGGCAGCACTGATGCGCATCTCGCACGGGTCCCAGGCAGCCAGGATCCTGTCCTTCGGCGGCTACCAGCCGGCCAGGGTGGTCACCAACGACGACCTCGCCGCGACGATCGAGACCAGCGACGAGTGGATCCGCAGCCGGGTCGGGATCGCGAGCCGCCGGGTGGCCGGCCCGGACGAGACGGTCGCCGACATGGCCGTCGCGGCGGCCGGCAAGGCGCTGGCCGGCAGCGGCCTCTCGCCCGCCGACATCGGGCTGGTGATCGTGGCGACCTGCACGCCCGAGGTGATGATCCCGAACACGGCAGCGGTGGTGGCCCGCAGGCTCGGGATCATGGCCCCCGGCGCCTATGACCTCAACGCCGCGTGCGCGGGGTTCTGCTATGCGCTGGCCGCCGCAAGCGACGCGGTCAGGTCCGGATCGGCCAGGTACGTGCTGGTGATCGGCGCCGAGAAGCTGTCCCAGTGGGTCGACTGGACCGACCGGTCCACCTGCATCATTTTCGCCGACGGCGCGGGCGCGGCGGTGGTGGGCCCGGCGGAGGAACCGGACGGCGACGGGGAGCCGGGAGTCGGGCCGGTCGTGTGGGGCAGCGACGGCGACATGGCCGACAAGATCTACATCAAGGACCGGAACTCGTTCATCATCCAGGAGGGCCAGGCGGTGTTCCGGTGGGCGACGACGTCGCTGCACCCGGTGGCGCTCGATGCCTGCGCGCAGGCCGGCGTCGAGCCTGCCGAACTGGCCGTTTTCGTGCCGCACCAGGCCAACCTGCGGATCATCGAGGCGGTCGCCCGCAAGATCGGCGCACCGCAGGCGAAGGTCGCCACCGACATCGTGACCGCGGGGAACACCTCGTCCGCGTCGATACCGCTCGCGCTGTCCAGGATGATCGAGCGCGGCGAGATCGCCTCGGGCGACAAGGCGCTGCTGATCGGCTTCGGGGCCGGCATGTGCTATGCGGCGCAGGTGGTCACGGTACCCTGACCACCGCCCGGAAACGGGGGCAACGGCGCGACACCGCGCTCAGGACGCGACAATCCAGACAGGAAAGCAAGGGAGAACACGCGCAATGGCTATGACCCAGGACGAAATCCTCGCCGGCCTCAGCGAGATCATCGACGAGATCGCCGGAGTGCCGGCCGACGAGGTGACGCCGGAGAAGACGTTCGTCGACGACCTGGACATCGACAGCCTGTCGATGGTCGAGATCGCGGTGGCGGCGCAGGACAAGTTCGGTGTCGAGATCCCTGACGACCAGCTCAAGGACCTCAAGACGGTCCAGGACGTCATCGACTACGTGGCGCGCGCGTCGGTGTCCGCCTGACCTGGGGCGGCCGCGGCGCCGCGGCAGAGCAGTCCGTGCCCGGCGCCGCGTGATCCCCGGTCGGCCCGCGAGCGACGAAGGAGACGCAAGAAGTGGGCAACGATGCCACCCGAGTCGTGGTCACCGGCCTGGGTACGATCACTCCCCTGGGCGCCGACGCGCCTGGCACCTGGCAGGCCATGCTGGCCGGCGCCAGCGGCGTGCGGGTGCTCGACGACGAGTGGGCACAGCGGCTGCCCTGCAGGATTGCTGCCAGGGCCGCCGTCGAGCCGACCACCGTTATTGACCGCGTCCAGGCGCGCAAGCTGGACAGGTGCGAGATGTTCGCGCTGATGGCGGCCAGGGAGGCCTGGGCCGACGCCGGGTCACCGCAGGTGGATCCGCTGCGCCTCGGCGTTGCCATGGCCAGCGGCATCGGCGGGATCTCCTCGGTGCTGTCGGCGTACGACACGCTCAAGGAGAAGGGCTGGTCGCGGCTGTCGCCGTTCACCGTGCCGATGCTGATGCCGAACGGGTCGGCGGGCTGGATCAGCATCGAGCTCGGCGCCAGGGCCGGCGTGCACACGCCGGTGAGCGCCTGCGCGTCGGGAGCCGAGGCGATCGGCTACGGGATCGAGATGATCAGGAACGGCCGCGCCGATGTGGTCGTGGCCGGCGGCACCGAGGCGGCGATCCTCGAGCTGAACATTGGCGCGTTCGCGGCCATGCGCGCGCTGTCGCTGCGCAACGACGAGCCCGAGCGTGCGTCCCGGCCGTTCGACCGGGGCAGGGACGGCTTCGTGCTCGGCGAGGGCGCCGGGGTTGTGGTCCTGGAAGCCGAGAGCCACGCGGCGAGCCGCGGAGCACGGGTGTATGCCGTTGCGGCTGGTGCTGGTTATTCGGCCGACGCGCACCACATCGCGCAGCCCGAGCCGGAAGGCGTCGGCGCGGTGCTCGCGATCCGCCGGGCCCTGGCGGACGCCGGCGTGGACGCCGCGCAGGTCACTCACGTGAACGCGCACGCCACGTCCACCCCGGCCGGGGACGTGGTGGAGGCGCAGGCGATCGCCACGGCGCTCGGCCCCGCGGCCTCCAGGGTGGTGGTCTCGGCGACCAAGTCGATGACCGGGCACCTGCTCGGCGGCGCCGGCGCGGTCGAGTCGGTGGCCGCGATACTCGCGCTGCGGGACAGGACAGCGCCGCCGACGATCAATCTGGACGACCCCGAGGACAACCTCGGCGTGGAGATCGCGGTCAAGCCGACGGACCTGCAGCCCAGGACCGGCGGGCCGATGGCGGTCGTGAACAACTCGTTCGGATTCGGCGGTCACAATGTCGCGGTCGTCTTCACCGAAGCCTGAAGGAGACAATCCCATCGCACCCAAGGAGCCCGAAGTGACCATTCTCGACAGCCGGCCCGCTCAGCTTGAGCGCCCGGCGTCCGGGCCCGCGCCGTCGGCGGCCAGCCACGGCATTCGCAACGGCAATACGGCCGTGGGCCGCGATCCGATGGCCAGGCTCGGCGTGCTGTTCGACTCCGCGACGCTCGATCTGCTCCAGCCAGCCGATGACTCCGGGGTGCTGACCGGCGAGGGCCTGATCGACGGGGTGCCCGCGGTGGCGTTCGCGAGCGACCCCAGGGTGCAGGGCGGCGCGATGGGCAGCGCGGGCTGCGCGGCGATCGTCTCGGCCTACGACCGGGCGCTGGAGATCGGCGCGCCGGTGATCGGGCTGTGGCACTCAGGCGGTGCGCGGCTGCGCGAGGGCGCCGAGAGCCTGCACGCGGTCGGAACGGTCTTCGCCGCCATGACCAGGGCGTCGGGCAAGGTGCCGCAGATCTCGGTGGTGCTCGGCGCCGCGGCCGGCGGCGCCGCCTACGGGCCGGCCCTGACCGACCTGGTGATCCTGTCCGACCAGGGCCGGATCTTCGTGACCGGGCCGGACGTCGTGCGCAGCGTGACCGGCGAGGACGTGGACATGGCCAGGCTGGGCGGCCCGGAGCCGCACAGCAGGCGCTCTGGCGTGGTGCACGTGGTCACGCCGACCGACGGCGACGCGATCGTGGCCGCCCGCGAGCTCGCCGTGCTGCTCGGCCGGCAGCAGGACGACGAAGCGTCGGCCGGCCTGCCGCTCGCCGACGTCGACTTGGCCGCCCTGCTGCCGGAGTCACCCAAGCGCGCCTACGACGTGCACCCGCTGATCAGCGGAGTCCTCGATACGCCGGGGATCGAGCTGCACCCGCGCTGGGCGCCGAACGTGGTGACCACGCTCGGCAGGCTCGGCGGCCGGACGGTCGGCGTGGTCGCGAACAACCCGCTGCGACTCGGCGGCTGCCTGGACGCGACGTCGGCGGAGAAGGCCGCACGTTTCGTCAGGATGTGCGACGCGTTCGGCGTGCCGCTTGTCGTCATCGTGGACGTGCCAGGCTACCTGCCCGGCGTCGGGCAGGAGTGGGACGGCGTGGTACGCCGCGGCGCGAAGCTGCTGCACGCGTTCGCCGAGGCCGTGGTCCCGCGGGTGACGCTGGTGACCAGGAAGTCCTACGGCGGCGCCTACATCGCGATGAACTCGCGTGCGCTCGGCGCCACCCGGGTGTACGCCTGGCCCGGTGCGGAGATCGCCGTGATGGGCGCGGTCGCCGCGGTGCGCATCCTGCACCGAAGGGTGCTGGCCGCCGCCCCGCCCGAGCAGCGGCACGAGCTCGAGGTCGAGCTTGCCGCCGAGCACGAGCGCGAGTCTGGCGGCCTGGCCAGGGCGCAGGCGCTCGGCGTGATCGACGAGGTGATCGAGCCGGCCAAGACGCGGCAGGCGCTCGCCCAGGCCATCGCCGCCGCCGAGCACGCGCGCGGCCGGCACGGGAACATCCCGCTCTGAGCCGGGCACCCGGCCCGGCTCGCCCTCGCTGGCCCCGGTGGGAAGATAGGCCCATGACCACCGAGCGGTTTGAGGTTCAGCGCGTCATACCGGCCGAGCCGGAAGCGATCTTCGCGGTGCTCCGCGACCCGCAGGGGCACGTGGCGATCGACAGCGCCGGGATGCTGATGGACGCCACCGGTGAACCGGTCACCGCGGTCGGTGACAGTTTCGTGGTGCACATGGACCGCGAGGCGCTGAACGACTACCCGCTCGGCAGGTACGACGTGACCGTCCAGATCGTGACGTTCGAGCCTGGCAGGGAGATCGCCTGGACGATCGCCGGCAACATCGACCCGCCGATCGGCCACGTGTACGGGTATCGGCTCGAGCCGGCCGACGCCGGCGGGACGCTGGTCACGTCCTTTTACGACTGGTCGGGGATCGGCGAGCAGTGGCGGCAGGCCGCGATCTTCCCGGTCATCCCCGAGTCCGCGCTGCGGGCCACGCTCGGCATCCTGGACCGGACAGTCCGCCGGGGGTATCCGGGCGCGGCAGCGAGATAGCGGGAGCACAGGGGGGCAGCGGTTGACGACTGCGTTCGTGCTTGGTGGCGGGGGCCTGCTCGGCGCACACGAGGTCGGCATGCTCGGCGCGCTTGCTGAGGCTGGGGTCGTGCCCGACCTGGTGGTTGGCACCTCGATCGGCGCTATGAACGGGGCCTTCGTGGCGGCCGACCCGCTCGGCGGCGCCGACCGGCTCGGCGAGTTGTGGCGCAGTGACGCGCTGCAGGAGGTGTTCAGCGAGACGCTGTTCGGGCGGGCCGTGCGGCTCGCCAGGTCAGGCACCCACCTGCACTCCATCGAGCCGCTGCGGCAGATGCTGGCCGGCATGCTGCCTGCCGGGTTCGCCGACCTCCAGCTTCCCTTCCAGTGCGTGGCCGCCAGCATCGAGCGGGCCAGCGCGCGCTGGTTCGGCGACGGGGACCTGGTCCCCGCCGTGCTTGCGTCGTGCGCGGTGCCCGGGCTGCTGCCGCCGGTGGAGATCGGCGGCGAGCACTACTTCGACGGCGGGCTGGTCGACTCGATCCCCGTGGGCCGGGCCGTCGCGCTCGGCGCAAGCACCGTGTACGTGCTTCAGGTCGGCCGGATCGAGAGCCCTCTGGCGGCGCCAACGCGGCTGTGGGAGGTCGGCCTGGTCGCCTTCGAGATCTCCCGCCGGCACAGGTTCCACGAGGAGATGTCCAGCCTGCCGGACGGCGTCGAGGTGCACGTGCTGCCAGCCGGCGCCGGGCTGCGGCCGCCGGATCTTGCCCAGTTGCGTTACCGTGACAAGACAATGGTCGAGGCGAGCATCGAGCGGTCGTACGAGGCGAGCATGACCTATCTCGCCGCGCTGGCCGAGCGCTAACGGGATCGAGGGGTCGGCCTATGCTCCCGCCCAGGCTCGTACGCAGGCTCGTGCTGGCGCCGCTGACCGTCGTGATCGCGGTCGCCGTCGCCGTAGTGTTCCCGCTGCTCGCCGCGGCGACCCTGCTCTTCGATCTGGTCAGCGGGCCGCGGTCGGGGCGCAGGCGGGTGCTGCGGCTGGTGTTCTTCGCCCTCGTCTGGCTGTTCGCCGACGCCGCAGCGGTGTTCATGTGCCTGGGCCTCTGGCTGGTCAGCGGACTCGGCGGCCGGCTGCGCACCGAGCCGTACCAGGCGCGGCACTACGCGATCATGCGCTGGTTCCTCGACTCGGTGTACCGGGCCGCGACCAGGTCGTTCGGTTTGCGGATCAGGGTGGAGGAGCCCGATCTCACCGCGGCTGAGGAGCTGGCCAGGCTGGCCAGGCCGGTGATCGTGCTCAGCAGGCACGCCGGCCCGGGCGACTCGTTCCTGCTGGTCCGCCAGCTGCTGAGCGAGTACCGGCGGCGGCCGCGAGTGGTGATGAAGGCCACGCTGCAGCTTGACCCTGGCGTGGACGTGGTGGCCAACCGGGTGCCCAACGTGTTCATCTCCCGTGGCAGAACCGGCGAGCGGTTCTACGTCGAGCAGATCGAGCGGCTGGCCCGCGGCCTTGACGACGACGGCGCGCTGGTGATCTTTCCCGAGGGCGGGAACTGGACTCCTGGCCGCTGGGAGCGTGGCATCGCCCGGCTTGAGCAGATCGGCCGCGGCGACCTGGCCGCCAGGGCCAGGCAGATGCCGAACCTGCTCGCGCCGCGCACCGGCGGCGTGTTCGCCGCGATCCAGGCCTGCCCGACCGCCGACGTGATCTTCGTGGCCCATGCCGGGCTCGACCGCCTGGTCAGCGTGCGCGACATCTGGCGCGCGCTGCCGATCGGGCAGACGATCAGGGCCAAGTGGTGGCGAGTCGAGGCGGGGGACGTGCCGCGCGAACTGGACCACGAGGAGCAGCTGCTCTGGCTCTACGGCTGGTGGGAGCGGATCGACGCCTGGATATCGCAGAACCGCCCGGGCGAGGACCGGCCGCTGGCGCTGACTGGCGACACGTAGCGGCCCAGGTTCGGCGTGGCGCGGCCCGGCAGCGCCCGCCTCACGGGCAGAACGCTGTGGTGCCGGCCAGGGCCGCGATGTGCGGCGAGACCGCGGTGCCTGGCGACAGGGCAGGGTCGGGCACCGGCTGCCCCCCAGGTGCTGACCAGCGGCAGCTCGCCCGCATCGGTTACGAGCCTCGGCACGCCGTAGATCATCGCGCTGCGGTAGTTCACCGCGTGCTCGAATACCGATCTGGCCAGGACCAGGCCGTCCGCCAGGGTGATCGTGACGCTGACCGGGGCCTGGCCGCCCTGGAGGCTGCGGCTGGCCACCGATCCGTGCAGGTACAGCGTGGCCTCGTCGAAGCCGTAGCTGGTGGGTATCACCATCGGTGCGCCGCCGGAGATGATGCCGAGGTGGGTGACGAACCCCGCCCGCAGCACAGCGAACAGGTCGGGACGGTCGGTGCGGCCCTGCTCGCGAAGCCGCCGGTGGGTGGTGCGGGCTGTCGCCGACAGGATGACGGCCCCGTCCGCAGGTTCGACCTGGTCAGCGGGCATGCTGCCGAGGCTAGCCGGTGGCGTGCAGCCAGCGTACGGGGGCACCGGCCGAGGCGTGCCTGAACGGCTCGAGCTCGGCGTCCCACGGCTCGCCGAGCAGCAGCGAGAGCTCGGCCTCGAGCGAGCCGCCCTGCGCCGGGTGGCGCGGGCCAGCCAGGCCCTGGTCACCGCGGCTGCCGACGCTGGCCAGCGTCATGACGGCGCGCAGCCGGTTCTCGCCGACCATGATGTCCCCGCTGGCGCTGACAGTGGCCGAGAAGATGCCCAGCGTCGGCGTACAGCTAAACCGGACCGCGTCGCAGCCCGGGCTGGCGTCCTCGGTCAGCTCGAACCTGAGCAGCTTCCAGCTCGCCAGCGCCGACGCGATCTCGCCGGACAGGCCGGGCCTGCCCTCCCAGTCAAGCTCGGTCCGCACCGCCCCCGGAGAGGCGGGCTGCTCGACCCAGTGCAGCTTGATAGGGACGCCAAAGATCCCCGCCACGGCCCATTCGATGTGCGGGCTCAGTGCCGGGGGCGCAGAGTGAATCTGCAGCACGCCGCGTACGGTCACCAGACCTCCCTGCCTGCCGACGAGGTGCGTCTTCCCCAACGAACCTCAGCGGGCGGCGGGCTGGCCGTGGCCATCCGAGCGGTGCCGCTGTTACTCCAGGGACATTGTGCAGCAAGCACGCGGCGTGCGCCAGCACCGACGTGCCGTGTCGCAGCCCGCGCTGCCGGCCCGGTGACCAGGCTGGGCTCGGGCCGCGTAGCCGTTTCCGGCGGCGGCCTCGCGTGGTGAGATGGAAGGGTGATCCCGGCCGACGCCACGCCAGACGCCTGGCCGGCCGCGCGCCTTGACCAGGCGGCCGGCCTCGTCTTCGTCGGTGAGATGTACGGCGTTCAGGTCGACCAGCTCGCGCTGATGCTCGGCACCTCGCAGCGCCGGGCTTCGGCCATGGCCGGCCGCTGGTGCGATGCGGGCTCCGCGCAGGCCGCGATCCTCGGACCAGGGCCGCGCTGGGTTTGGCTGACCAAAGCGGGCCTGGCGAGCTGCGGGCTGCCCTACGCCGCCGCCGTTCCCGGGTTATCCAGGCTGGCGCACCTGCGCGCGGTGACGGCGGTGCGGCTCGCCCTGGCTGCGGCGCCGCAGTACTCCGCGGGCAGCGCGCACTGGCGCAGCGAGCGCAGGATCAGGTCGAGGATCGGCGGCCGGATCGGGCTTCGCGAGCACGTGCCGGACGGCGAGGTGCACTGGCCGGACGGCACGGACCTGGCCTGGGCCGACGAGTGCTGGGCGATCGAGGCCGAGCTGACGCCCAAGACCGTGGCGCGGACCGCCGGGATCATGCGGGAGCTGGTGACCAGGACCGGCGACTACGGCTGCCGGCCGGCCGACGTCCTGGTGCCCGGTGCACCGCCCAGGCACACCAGGGCGATCTACGTGTGCTCGGCGCCGGCCAGGCCGGTCCTGGTGAAGGCCAGGGCGCTGCTCGGCGACCTCGGCGCGAGGGTGGAGATCCGGCCGCTGCCCGGGTCGGCGCTGCTGCCGGCGCCCGGCCGCCCTGGTGGCACGGCGGACCGGCGGTGATCCGCCGCGGGCTCGGCCTGATCGCCGCGCGGGCCATTGCCACGGCCGCCGTGCGCGTGGCCGCCGCGGCGATCGCGGCCGCTGTGGCCGCCGCCGCGGCTCCGGCCACGCTGGTGGCGGCCGGCGCGCTGGCGATGGCGTCGCGGCGGACCTGGGAGCCGCGGCGGCTGTTCGTGGCGGCCGCGTGGTGCGGGCCGATGGTGGCGGCCTGGCTCGCAGCGATCGCGGCCGGGCCGGCCGGCTGGCTCGGGGCCGTCACCGCGCCGTACCACGCCTGGCTGGCGTTCTGGCACCTGGTCGGCTCCGGCGCGTACCTGCGGGCCGCCGCCAGGGTGGCGCCTCCGGCGATCCCGCTCGGACTCGTCGGGGCGGGGCTGGCGTGGTCCTACCGGATCAGGACCGTCGGCGCGGGCACCCGCGGCCGGTCCCCCGCCTCCTCGGTCGCCTTCGACCAGCGGCAGTGGCGCAACCAGGTGCGCGCCGCCAAGGCCAGGATCGGCGCGCCTGGCTCGGTCCCGCTGACCATGCGCGGCGACCTGATCGCGGCCGGGGCGGTGATCAGGACGGTCGGCCACCGCGCCGGGCGGGTCGCGGCAATCGGGTACGAGCGGATGCGCTCGCACCAGGTCGTGATCGGGACCACCGGCACCGGCAAGACCACGCTGCTGCTCAGGCTGTGGGCGGCCTACCTGGCGACCGGGCTGCGCAGGCAGGCCGCGGGCCGCGGCGCCGCCCCGCTGGTCGTGGTGCTCGACTGCAAGGGCGGCGCCAGCGCCCGCCGGGTCGCCGACCGGTTCAGGCGGCTGATGCGCGAGGCGGGCGCCCGGTCCGTCGCTGTCTGGCCGGACGAGGCGAGCCTGTCGCTGTGGTCGCTGCCGCCGCAGAAGCTGACCACGACGCTGGTCGACCTGATCGAGCACGGCACCGGCTCGGCCGCCTACTACGCCGACGTGATGGAGGCCCTGGTCGCCCTCGCGGTCGAGGCGCCGTGCGGGCCGCCCACCTGCGCCGCCGACCTGCTCGCCAGGCTGGAGCCCGGCTGGCTCGCGCTGGCCTACGCGGCCTCGGGCACCGCCGCCGACCAGGCAATGATCAGGTCGCAGTCGCGCCAGCTTGGCGACGTTGCGCTGCGGTTCCGCACCCTGTTCCGCAGACTCGGCGACGGCCTTGACGGGCCGGGCGGATTCGGCGACGCAGACGCCTGGTACTGCATCCTGGAGGGGACCGACCAGGTCCCGGTGGCCGAGGGTCAGGCCAGGGCCCTAGTCGACCTGCTGGCCAGCTTCGCGGTGAGCTGCGGCGGCAAGCGGGAGATCCTGCTGGCCGTCGATGAGTTCTCCGCGGTCTCGCGGCGGCTGCCGATCTGGACGCTGTACGAGCGGGCCCGCTCGCTCGGGCTGTCGGTCCAGGTCTCCGCGCAGTCCTGGCAGGGCCTGGCCGCCACGGAGGACGAGCGGTACCGGATCGCCGCCGCGGCGGAGGGCGGGGTCTGGCTGCTGCGCACTCCGCACCCCGAGCCGGTGGCGGGGCTGGCCGGCACCCGCAAGGCCATCCAGACCACGCGCGCGCTCGGCAGGCTCGGTGGCTGGAGCCGCCGCGGTTCGTCCAGGCTGCACGACGAGCCGGTCGTCGACCTGGGGCTGATCCGGCGGCTCGATGTTGGCCAGGTCGCCTACATTCACGGCGGCGGCGCCATCTACGTCCAGGTCAAGCGGCCGGTAGCGGCGCCGGCCGCCGTGCGCGGCCCGGTCGTGGCTGCCGCCGGAGCCGCTGCCGAGGGCCTGGCCGACGTGGTGCCGGCTGTCCTTGTGCCACCCCCGCCGCCTGCCCGAGTCCTGTCCGCCGTCCCTGGTCCGGCCCCGCTGCCTGACGTCAGCCCGGTGCTCGACGCGGCGTTCGGGCCGGAGGCGCCATGATCCGCGCGAGGCGCCGGGCGGGCGCCGGGACAGCGAACCCGTTCGCCGTGCTCGGCCTTGAGCCGGCTGCCGCGATCGGTGACGACGAGGTCAGGGCCGCCTGGCGGCGGATCGCGGCGGACACCCATCCGGACCGGGCCGACGGCGGGGATGCTGACCGCTTCGCCGCCGCGGCCGCCGCGTACACCGACCTGCGCACCGGCTACGGCCGCGGCGAGGCGCTCGCCCGCCTGGCCGCCCGCGGCCCGCGGCCCGCCGTCACCAGCGTTGGCGTGCTACCGGGCCGGTGGCCGCGCCCGCGGACAGCGGCGCGCCGACTGCGCGGCGGCCGCCCCGTCCGCCTGGCGCTGCGGGCGCTCGGGGCCGCGGCGGCGGCCGCGGCCGGCATCCTGGCGGCCGGCCACGACCCGGCCGGCCCGGCGCTGGGCGTGGGCGCGCTGACCTGGCTCGCCGTCACTGCGAGGCGCGACCTCGGCCCGCCCCCGGCCGACTGACCCGTACCGCGATCCTTGCCGAGGCCGCGGCCGCCGCGGCGGAACGCACGGGTCGCACGGGTCGCGCGGGCCACGCTCAGCCAGGCTCGGGGCCGGTGGCGACCTCGCGGGCCGGATCGGCCGACCAGGCGGACCAGGATCCGACGTAGAGCGCGGCGGGCACCCCGATCAGGTCGAGCGCCAGCACCTCATGCGCCGCGGTCACCCCTGACCCGCAGTAGGCCCCGATCAGCGGCGACCCGTCCGGCGCCAGCGCCTGCTCCGCGGTGACCGGCACGCCGAGGCCGGCGAACCGGCTCGCCAGCTCAGCGGGCGGCAGGAACCGTCCGTCCCGCCCGACGTTCGCCCTGGTCGGCGCGCTGATGGCACCGGGGATGTGGCCCGCGGCCCGGTCCACGGGCTCGGTCTCGCCCCGGTACCGGTCGCCGGCCCTGGCGTCGAGCAGGAATCCCGACCTGGCCAGGCTGGCGGCGCCATCGGCGCCGAGCACCGGCAGCAACCCGGCCGGGATGACCGAGAAATTTCCCTGGGCAGGCCGTGGTACCTCGGCGCTGACCGGCAGGCCGGCCGCGGCCCAGCCGCGCAATCCGCCGTCGAGCACGGCAACCTGGCGATGCCCGTAATGGCGCAGCATCCACCACAGCCGGGCCGCGATGGTCGAGTCGGCGTCGTCGTAGACGACGGCAAGCTGGCCGGAGTTCAGGCCGGCCCTGGCCATGGCGGCCTGGAACACGCCCGCCTGCGGCAGCGGGTGCCGCCCGCCAGCACCAGGCGGATCGGCCAGGTCCTTGTCCAGGTCGACAAAGCAGGCGCCGGGCAGGTGCCCGGCCAGGTAGGACTCGATCCCCGGCGGCCCGCCAAGCTGCCAGCGCACGTCGAGCAACACCGGGGCCTGCGCCGATTCAAGCCGGGCGGCAAGCTCGGCCGCGCCGATCAGCGGGCCGACGCCCACACCAGGACCCGTCACTGTGGATAACCTCCCTGAAGCTGTGCATAACCAGGCTGGACGCGGTGCAGTTCCCGCCGCGGGCTGTGGACAAACCTCTAGCATCGGCGTCAGCTGGCGTCAGCCCACGCCGGCCGTCCAGGTCAGCAGCGGCACGAGCTGGTCGGCCGGGGTGAGCGAGCCGTGCAGGCCGACCAGCGCCGACTCGCGTGGCTCGGCCTTGGTTGCGACCACGGCGAACGAGGCGCAGGGCGCGGCCACGACGTCGCCGATCCTGCCAAGGAACGCCTCGTCGACCGGGCCGAACCATCCGTCGGCCACTGCCTGGTCCCTGGAGACCACCCAGGCGCGGTCGGCGAGGACCTGCGTCCACGCGGCCAGTACGTCATCGGCCGCTCCTGGCCGGCAGTAGACGTGCCGTGCCCGCGCCTCGCCGCCGAGCAGCGCGACGCCGTCGCTGAGCTCAGGGATCGCGTCCACGTCGATCCTGTCGTCGGCCGGCACGTCGATCATCCCGTGATCGGCGGTGACGTACAGCACCGTGCCGCGCGGCAGCGCGGCAGCGAGCTGCTCGGCCAGCTTGTCGACGTGCGACAGCTGGTACTGCCAGGCATCCGATCCACACCCAAGCGCGTGCCCGGTGGCGTCGAGGTCGCCGTAGTACACGGTCGCGAGCGCCCGGCCATCGTCGGCCAGCGCCGCGGCGGCGAGTGCGACCAGCGCCCCGGCGGTGTCGGCAGGCACGTACCGCGCGCCGCGGGTGGTGGCCGCGGACAGGCCGGAGTCCGCCAGGAGCGCGGGGGCGACCCGCGATGTCCTGACTCCGGCCGCGCTCGCCCGCTCGAAGATCGTTGAGCCAGGCTGCCAGCGCAGCGGATCGACGGAGGCGTCCCAGCGCAGCGCGTTGAGCAGCCTGCCCGATCCTGGGACGGCGACCTGGTAGCCGAGTATCCCGTGCTGTCCTGGCGGCCGCCCCGTGCCGAGCGTGCCGAGGCTGGTGGCGGTCGTGGCAGGGAACCCGGCTGTCAGCGGCGCCACGTTGGCGGCGAGCTCGCTGAGGAACTGCGCCGCCGCCTGGTGCGCGCGCAGCAGCTCCCAGCCAAGTCCGTCGACCAGCAGCAGGCACACCTTCTCGGTTGGCGGCAGCCCGAGCGGGTTAGGCTCTCCGGCGACTCCGAGCGAGGCGAGGATCGAGGTGGCCAGGGCGTCGAGCGAGGACTCCGAGTACCTCGGCAGCGTGGGCTCGACCGTCTCGGTAGTCATGAACCCGTGGTGGCCGAGAGCGCCTTGGCGAAGGCGAGCACCTGGGCGACAGCATCCGCGCCGTCGGCGGCCTCGCTGATCCGCATCGTGACGTCGTCGGCGGTCATCGCGCCGGTGTAGCCGTGGTCGGCGTCGCAGTTCTCGTCCCCGCAGTGGGCCGGCTCGAGCTCGAGGTGGCGCAGCGAGTTCCAGCCGATCGTGAGCACGACTTCGGACGGCATCGTGACGCCGCGCTCATAATTGGCCGGATCGGGGATCACCCTGGTCAGCGCCACCGTGGAGATGCGAGAGCAGCGGATCGCCTCGGTGGAGGTCTCGGCCTGCGGCCGCGAGTCAGGCACGTTCTCGTCGGCCGGGTACTCGTCGGTGTGCGAGTAGACCAGCCTGGTCGGAGTCAGCGCCAGCACGGTCATGTGCCGCCGCACCTCCATGCCAGGGTCGAAGTGAGCGTCGTGGTGGACGAAGTAGGAGACGACCTCCTCGCGGCCGACCGCCGATGCGACGGCGTCGGCGACGATACCCGGGTAGTAGCCGCTCCGCTCGATGGCCGACAGCATGCCGCCGCCGGCCGAGGCTGTGGTACTCATCCTCACATCCTGCACCGTGCGGGACTGCGCATGCGACGCCGGCGCCGCGGCTAGAGGCGCACGGCCTCGAGCGGCTGCTCGGCGCGGCTCAGGTCGAGCAGCCGCGCCTGGGTCGGCTCGGGCAGCTCGATCGCTCCGGCGCCGGCCGACGGCCGGGGCCTGCGCGGCCGCCGCGATCCGGCGCCGCCGCCACGGCCGCGGTAGACGAGCACCCCGTTGACCGGATCGGGCACCGAGTCGAGTGCGGCCTGGATACCGGGAAGGGCGCGGAATGCCTCCCACTTGGCCTCGTCGGCGAAGCAGACCTCGAACACTACGCCATTGCGGTGCTCAATCCAGGCCCACTCCGTCGCTCCGCTCGTGATGGCGGACTCCACGATCTGCGCCCGGTAGGAGTCCTTCCACCGCAGCGCCGCCTGGAGTTCGGAATCGAAGACCTCGATCGACCACCATTCAGCCACGACTTCCAGGGTAAGCCAGCGAGCGCGAGTCGGCGGTTCGCTGTTGGCATAACCGGGATCAGCGCGTCGGCAGCGCGGACCTGATCCGCTCGGCGTACTCCTGCGCCTCCGCCTCGTCGGCGTAGCGCTGCCTGGGCCAGAAGAACCCGCGCAGGCCGTCCCCTTTCGTCCTCGGCACCACGTGCGTGTGCAGGTGCGGCACGCTCTGGCTGACCACGTTGTTCAGCCCCACGAAGCTGCCAGTGGCGCCGAGCGCCTCCGGCAGCGCCGCGCTGATCAGGCGGACCGTGCCGAAGTACGGCCCGAGCAGGTCGTCAGGCAGGTCGGCGAGCGTCACGTAGTGCCGCCGCGGTACCACGAGCACGTGCCCCTTGAATACCGGGCGCGCATCGAGGAACGCCATCGAGTCGCCGTCGGCGAAGACCACGTCGGCCGCGGTGGTGTCGGCGATGATCGCGCAGAAGATGCAGTCGGTCACCCAGGCACGGTAGCGTCTGGGCGTGGCAGCGGACGGGCGGCGGCATGTACTGGCCATCGGCGGCACCGGCGGGGCTGGCCAGGCAACCCTGGGCAGCGACGGCACCCCGCTACTGCTGTCCTACGCGGCGGGCCTCACCGGCAGGGCGGCGCCGAGCGTCTGCGTGATGAACACGGCCAGTGCCGACGATCCGGCCGCCTACCTGCGGATGTACGAGCTGCTCTGCCCCGTCGCCGGCCGGCTCAGCCGGCTCGCGCTCTTCCCCATGCCGACCGTGAGCGATCCCGCCGACCTGCTGATGTCGCAGGACCTGATCTTCGTGGGCGGCGGCAGCGTGGCCAACATGCTCGCGGTCTGGCGTGCGCACGGGCTTGACACGGTGATGCGCGAGGCATGGCAGGCCGGGATAGTGCTGTCCGGCGTGAGCGCGGGCGCGATCTGCTGGTTCGAGGGCGGCACCACCGACTCGTTCGGCCCCGAGCTTCGGCCGTTCACCGCCGGGCTCGGGCTGCTGGCGGGCAGCTACTGCCCGCACTACGACTCCGAGCCGCGCCGGCGCCCGGTCTACCAGGCGCTGGTGGTCGGCGGATCGCTTCCGGCCGGCATCGCGTGCGACGACGGTGCCGCTGCGCACCTGGTGGACGACGCGCTCGCCGAGATCGTGGCCGACCGGCCTGGCGCGCTCGGTTACCGCGTCCAAGGCGCGGATGGCCGCGCCGCCGAGGCGCCGCTGCCGACCCGCATGATCGGCCATCCTCACGCCGAAACCGGGTGATGGCGGGATTTCCTGAGATTGCCCCTGGGGCGTTGCTGAACATCCGGAAAGATCGTTATCGGCCAGAGTAAGATCGCGCTGCACCGAGCCCGCCCCCCCTGGAGAACGACTTAATGCTCACGGTTCATAACTTTCAATATGGGGTACTGACGCCCGCCCTGGGCTACCTCATGTCCTTTCTCGGCTCGTTCATCGGCCTGCGCTGCACGGCCAGGTCGCAGGTGAGTTCCGGGGCCTCCAGGGTCCGGTGGCTTGTCGTCGGCGCCGTCTCGATCGGCATCACCGGCATCTGGGTGATGCACTTCATCGCGATGCTTGGATTCGCCATCCCGGGCGAGACGATTCGCTACAGCGTGCCGATCACCCTGGGCAGCATGCTGCTTGCGGTGATCTTCGTCCTGATCGGCCTGCTGATCGTCGGGCTGCGCCCGACGACGTGGCGCTCGCTGCTGCTCGGCGGCGTGGTCACCGGCCTGGGCGTCGCGGCGATGCACTACAGCGGCATGGCCGCGATGCGGATGCCCGCGCGGATGAGCTACAACCCCGAGCTGTTCGCCGCCTCGGTCGTCATCGCGATCATCGCGGCGACCGCGGCACTGTGGGCGGCCCTGAAGCTGCGCGGCTTCTGGCCGGCGCTCGGAGCGGCGGCGATCATGGGCGTGGCCGTCAGCGGAATGCACTACACCGGCATGGCGGCCATGCACGTGTACCGTGCGACCGGCCCGATGGCCATGGGCGGTGCCAGCGCGGAGGCGTTCCTGCTGCCGCTGATCATCGGCATCAGCGTGATCACGTTCGTGATGACCGCGACGATCGCGCTGGCGCCGAACGAGGCCGAGATCTCCGAGGACGCCGAGCTGATGCGCAGGATCGACGACATCCGCGCCCAGCCGCCGATCGTGGTGAACCCGGTCATCGTCTCCTCGCCGGACCGCAGGACGTCCCGGCGATCGTCCCAGTAAGGGCGGTCCCGGTGCTGCTGGCACAATGACCGGGTGAGCGGGACCGAGGCGGACGGCACCGGATGGCTGCTGCTCGTCTACCGGGTGCCATCGGAGCCGAGCAGGCTGCGGGCCGCGGTGTGGCGGCGGCTGAAGAGCCTCGGCGCGATCTACCTGCAGAACTCGGCGGCGGCGCTGCCGGCGAGCGTGGCCGCCGAGCGGGCGCTGCGCAAGCTGCGCAGCGAGATACTCGACATGTCGGGGTCTGCGGTACTGCTGTCGTGCGCGGTCCTGGCGGGCGAGGCGGAGATCACCGCGGCGTTCCAGGCCGCCAGGGACGACGAGTACGGGGAGATCGTCGACAAGTGCGAGGACTTCCAGGCGCAGGTGCGCAAGGAGTACGTGGCCGAGCACTTCACCTACGCCGAGCTCGAGGAGAACGAGGTCGACCTGGTCAAGCTCAAGAACTGGCTGGCCAGGGTCCGCGAGCGTGATGTCTTCGGCGCGGCAGGCCGCCGGGCGGCCGAGGAGGGCATCGCCGGGTGCGAGCAGACGCTCGAGGAGTACGCGGCGCGGGTCTACGCCGAGGAGGCGGAGAGCCGCTGACCGGCTCAGTGCTTGCGCACCGCCCGCCACAGGCTGAGCGGCAGCAGCAGGACGAGCACGACCGGGATGATCCACCAGGCGGAGATCCGGGCCGCGTGCGCCAGCGCGTAGGTGATCGCGAGGCCGGCCACCACTCCGGCGGCCACCGACCAGTCGTCGCCGATCACGAAGTCGTAGGCGAAGGCGCCGAAGGCGCGGATCCTGGTCATCTCAGCTCACCTCGGCCGCGGTGGCGTGGGCCAGGTCGGCCTCGCCCCGGCCCGATGGCCTGCGCCGCATCACCGCGGCGAGGCCGAGCGCGAACAGCAGGATGGCCGGAATGAGTGCCAGCAGGGCCGCGTCGGAGCCCGGCCAGTGCGCTCCGGCGCCCTCGGCGCCCCAGAAGGTGCCGAACGAGGTCAGCAGCACGCCGACCACGAACTTCATCGTGTTCTCCGGCACCCGAGCGAGCGGCGCCCTGATCGCTACCCCGGCCAGCGCAATCAGGATCACCGCGCATGCGGCGGCGAGCGCGGCGAGCGGGATGTCGCGTGCGTTGCTGCCGAAGGTCAGCACGATGAACACAACCTCCAGGCCCTCGAGCAGCACGCCCTTGAACGACAGCGTGAACGCGTACAGGTCGGGGACCAGGCTGGCGCGGCGCGAAGGCGCGGCCTGCGCGGCGCTGATCTGCCTTCGGTAGATCTCCTCCTCGTCGTGCAGCGCCTTGTGCCCGCTGGCACGCAGGATCGCCTTGCGCAGCCACTGCAGCCCGAACACGAGCAGCAGCGCCCCGACAAACAGCCGCAGCGCCTGCAGCGGCAGCGCGCTGACCGCGGGCCCTAGCGCCGCGGTGATCACCGCGAGCAGCGCAAGCCCGGCCAGCACGCCAATGCCGGCCGACCGCCAGTCCCTGGCTGTGCCTGCGGCCAGCACGATCGTGGTCGCCTCGACCGCCTCCACTGCGCAGGCGAGGAACACCGCGATGAACAACGCTCCGGCGCCCACGGCGTACCTCCCGTTCTGTCCGGACGATTGTAACAGCGGTGACGTTCGGCACATCACGTTGGTTAGGAGGGGGTGAGCGCCTCCCGATGACGACGGTGGCGCCAAGCTCCGCGTCGTCGGCCAGCCGGACCGTGAGCCCTGCCGCGCTGAAGGCCGCCGCGGCGGCCTGCGCCTGGTCCGCGCTTGTCTCGATCAGCAGGTGGCCGCCCGCCGCCAGCCAGCGCGGCGCCCCGGCGGCGACGCGGCGCAGCACGTCGAGGCCGTCGGCCCCGCCGTCGAGCGCCACGCGCGGCTCGTGCAGCCTAGCCTCTGGCGGCAGGTAGGCCAGCTGCGCCGTCGGCACGTACGGCACGTTCGCCACGACGACGCTGACCCGGCCGCGCAGCAGGTCGGGCAGCGGGCCGAACAGGTCGCCCTGGTAGATAGTGCCGCCCGATGGCGCGAGATTGCGCCGTGCGCAGGCCACCGCCGCCTGGTCGATGTCCACGGCGTGCAGGTCGGCGCCGCCCGCCAGCGCTGCCACCGCCAGGCCCACCGCGCCCGAGCCGCAGGCCAGGTCGACCACCACCGCCCCTGGCCGGGCCAGCGCCGCCGCCTCATGCGCGAGCAGCTCGGTCCGCCGTCTCGGCACGAAGACCCCTGGGTCGACCGCTACCTTGAGGCCGCAGAACTCGGCCCAGCCGAGCACGTGCTCAAGCGGCAGGCCGCCAGCCCGGCGGCGCACCATGTCGTCGAGCTCGGCGGGCGTGCCTGCGGCCGCGGCCAGCAGGGCCGCCTCGTCCTCGGCGAAGACGCAGCCGGCCGTCCGGAGTACGCCGGCGATGGCGGCCAGGTCCGGCTCAGGGCCAGATCCCGGCCCTGGCGGCCGATCGGGCGCCGGACCGGGGGCAGATATCGACATGTAGCCCTTTCGGCTTGGACGGGCCGTCTGGGACGGCCGTCGGCAGGCCCGCCAGGCGGCGGTTGCCCCGTGTGTCGCTGCAGCGGAGGACTAGGCTCAGACCCGTGAGAGCTACCATTCGGACAACGACCAGTGCGGCACGCGAGGTGCGCGCCGATGCCATTATCGTCGCGCTCATCCAGGGGCCTGACGGGCCGCTGCTCGCCGCGGGCGCGCAGGACGTCGACGCCGCGCTCGGCGGCAGTCTGATCGAGACGCTGACCGCGCTCGGCGCCACCGGCGGGCGCGAGGAGGTCACCAGGACCGTGTCGGCGGGTCGGCTCGCCGCGCCGCTGATCGCTGCCGTCGGTCTCGGGCAAGCGGCCGCCGGGCCGGACGCCGAGACGCTGCGGCGCTGCGCGGGCGCGGCGGTTCGCTCGCTGCTGCCAGGTGCGGTGCGCACGATCGCGCTCGCGATGCCCGCGGGCGACGCCGGGTCAGCGGAGGCGGTGGCATTCGGCGCGCTGCTCGGCGGCTACTCCTTCGGCCGGTACCGCAACCACGGCCAGGACGCGCCAGGGCCCGAGCTCATGCTGCTTGCGGGCGGCGACCACGTCGCGGGGGCCGTCGCCAGGGCCGAGGTACTGGCCACGGCCGTCGCGCTGGTCAGGGACATGGTCAACACCAGCCCGTCGCACCTGTACCCGGAGACCTTCGCGGCCGAGGCGGGCAAGGTCGCGGCCGAGGCCGGGCTGGAGATCGACGTGCTCGACGACGCCGCACTGCGGGCCGGGGGCTACGGCGGGATCACCGGTGTCGGGCAGGGGTCGGTGCATCCGCCGCGGCTGGTCAGGCTGGCCTGCAAGCACCCGGATGCGACCAGGACGGTGGTCTTCGCAGGCAAGGGGATCACGTTCGACTCAGGCGGCCTCTCGCTGAAGCCGCCCAAGGGCATGGAGACCATGAAGTGCGACATGAGCGGCGCGGCGGCTGTGCTCGCTGCGCTGCAGGCCATCGCCGCGCTGCGGATCGCGGTCAACGCGGTCGGCTACCTGCCGCTGGCCGAGAACATGCCGGGCGCCGGCGCGCAGCGGCCGTCGGACGTGATCACGATCTATGGCGGCACGACCGTCGAGGTGCTGAACACCGACGCCGAGGGCCGCCTGGTGCTGGCCGACGCGCTGGCCAGGTCAGGCGCGGACTCCCCCGACCTGCTCATCGACGTGGCGACGCTGACCGGCGCCCAGGTCGTCGCGCTCGGCAACCGGATCGGCGCGGTGATGTCCAACGACGATGCGGTCAGGGACGGCGTGGCCGACGCGGCCCGCCGGGCGGGCGAGGCCATGTGGCCGATGCCGTTGCCCGATGAGCTGCGCAAGGGCCTGGACTCCAAGGTCGCCGACCTGGCCAACGTGGCCGGCGAGCGGGACGGCGGGATGCTGGTGGCCGGGCTGTTCCTGCGGGAATTCGTGCCCGACGGCGTGCGTTGGGCGCATCTGGACATTGCCGGCCCGGCCTTCCACGAAGGCGAGCCGTACGGCTACACGGCCAAGGGCGGCACCGGGGTCGCCGTGCGCACGCTGGTGCAGGTCGCCCAGGACGTAGCCGACGGTCGGCTGTAACGCCGCGGTGCGCGGCCGGGAGCAAGGGAGCGACTGGTGACCCAGACCGATGGCTACGACCTCGTCATACTCGGCGGCGGCAGCGGCGGGTACGCGTGCGCGCTGCGCGCCGCCGAGCTCGACAAGCGGGTCGTGCTGATCGAGAAGGACAAGGTCGGCGGGACGTGCCTGCATCGCGGGTGCATCCCGACCAAGGCGCTGCTGCACGCGGCCGAGGTCGCCGACCACGCCAGGGACGCCGCCTCGGTCGGCGTGCTGACCACGTTCGACGGCATCGACATGCCAGGGGTCAACAGCTACAAGGACAAGGTCGTCGACCGGCTGTGGAAGGGCCTGCAGTCCACGCTGGCCTACCGCAAGGTCGAGGTGGTCTACGGGGACGGCAGGCTGGTGTCCCCGACCGCCGTGGCCGTGGGGGACACGGTGTACGCGGGCGAGCACGTCGTGCTGGCCACCGGGTCCGAGCCCCGCTCGCTGCCCGGGCTGCAGATCGACGGCGTCCGGGTGATCACCAGCGACCAGGCGCTCCTCCTGGACCGGGTGCCCGTCTCGGCGGTCATACTCGGCGGCGGCGTCATAGGCGTGGAGTTCGCCAGCGTGTGGCGCTCGTTCGGCGCGGACGTGACGATCGTCGAGATGCTGCCGCACCTGCTGCCGCCCGAGGAGGACTCGAGCGCCAAGCTGCTCGAGCGCGCGTTCCGCAAGCGCGGCATCAAGTTCCACACCGGCGTGCGGTTCAGCGAGGTCAAGGAGACCGAGACCGGCGTCAGCGTAACGCTGGAGAACGGCACCACGCTCGAGGCCGAGCTGCTGCTCGTGGCGGTGGGCCGCGGCCCCGTCTCTGCCGGGCTCGGCTACGAGGAGGCAGGCGTCGCGATGGACCGCGGGTTCGTCCTGGTGGACGAGTACTGGCGGACCAGCGTGCCGACCATCTCAGCGGTCGGCGACCTCACCCCCGGCCTGCAGCTTGCCCACGTCGGGTTCGGCGAGGGCATCGGCGTGGCCGAGCGCGTGGCTGGCCTGCGGGTCACCCCGATCGACTACGACGGGGTGCCGCGGGTTACCTACAGCGACCCCGAGGTTGCCTCGGTCGGCATCACCTCGGCCACCGCGGCCGGGCGCGGGATCGAGATCAACGAGGTGACCTACAACCTGGGCGGCAACGGCAAGAGCGTCATCCTGGGGACCGCGGGCGCGGCCAAGGTGATCGCGGAGGCCGGCGGCGGGCCGGTGCTCGGCGTGCACCTCGTGGGCGCCAGGGTCGGCGAGCTGATCGCCGAGGGCCAGCTGATCTACAACTGGGAGGCCGTGCCCGCCGACGTCGCACAGCTCATCCACCCGCATCCGACCCAGTCGGAGGCGATCGGCGAGGCGCACCTCGCGCTGGCCGGTAAACCACTGCACTTCCATTCCTGATCGAAGGAGTCAGCGCAAGCCATGTCGGTCTCCGTATCCATGCCGCAGCTCGGCGAGAGCGTCACCGAGGGCACCGTCACCCGGTGGCTGAAGCGCGAGGGTGACCACGTCCAGGCCGACGAACCGCTGCTCGAGGTCTCCACCGACAAGGTGGACACCGAGATACCGTCGCCGGTCTCCGGCATCCTGCGCGGCATCAGCGTGGCCGAGGACGAGACCGTCGCCGTGGGCGCGGAGCTAGCCGTCATCGACGAGGACGGCGCCGTGGGCGGCTCGGCCGGCGCCGGGTTGGCCGAGCCCGCCTACGCCGAGCCCATCTACACCGAGCCGGCACAGGCCGAGCATGCCTACACCGAGCCGGCACCGTTCGAGCCAGCACAGGCCGAGCCCACGCCGGCCGAGGAGCCCCCGGCCGGCTATGGCGCGGGCTCCGGGTACGGCCAGCCTGCCTACCAGGCGTACCAGCCGCCCCAGCCAGTCGCCGAGCCCGCCGGGGACGCGGCCTACCAGCCGCCGTCGAACGGCTACGAGAACCCGCCGTTCGCCGAGCCCGCGGCGCCTCCGACGCCGCCCGCGTACGAGCAGCCCGGCTACCAGCAGGAGGCATACCAGCCGCCTGCCTACGCCGAGCCCGGCTTCCAGCCCTACCAGCCGCCGGCCGACGCTCAGGGTCAGTACCAGGACTACCAGGCGCCGGCCGAGCCCGCGCCGAGCTACCAGCCGCCGCAGGCAGCTGAGCCTTCGGCCGCAGCGGCTGCCACCGCCCCGCCGCCACCCGCAGCGGCAGCCGGGCCGGCGGCCGAGAGCCCGTACGTGACGCCGCTGGTCAGGAAGCTCGCTGCCGAGCACGACATCGACCTCGGGTCGATCACCGGCACCGGCGTCGGCGGGCGGATCCGCAAGCAGGACGTGCTCGACGCGGCCAGGGACCGCGATGGCGGTCAGGCGCCTGCCGCGTCGCAGGCGGCCACCCACGCCGGGCCCGCTATCGCCGGGCCGATCACGGCGTCATCCGCGGCTGTCGCACCTCCTGCGCCAGCTGCCCCTGCCGTCTCTGCTGCGGCTCCCCCGGTGGCGCCTGCGCCGGCAATCCAGCCCGCGTTCGCCCAGCCTGCCGCGGCCGCGCCGGTCGCGTCCCCGCCGGCCACCCCCGTCGGGCCAGCCGGACGGGCGATCGGCAGGCTGGGGCGTCCCGTGCCGTCTCCGTCCAGCCTGCGCGGCACGACCGAGCGCCTGTCCAGGCCGCGCCAGGTGATCGCGCAGCGGATGGTGGAGTCGCTGCAGACCTCGGCCCAGCTGACCACGGTGGTCGAGGCCGACGTGACGGCGATCGCCAGGCTGCGCGAGCGCACCAAGTCCGCGTTCCTGGCGAGAGAAGGGGTCAGGCTCTCGTTCCTGCCGTTCTTCGCTCTTGCCACGGTGGAGGCGCTCAAGGTGCATCCGAAACTGAACGCGAGCATCGATACCACGGCGGGTACGGTGACCTATCACGACGCCGAGCACCTCGGCATCGCGGTGGACACCGAGCGCGGCCTGATGGTGCCGGTGATCAGGAACGCCGGAGACCTGAACATCGGGGGCCTGGCGCGCAAGATCGCCGACCTCGCCGACCGCACCAGGGCCGGCCAGGTGAGCCCGGACGACCTGACCGGCGGCACGTTCACTCTGACCAACACCGGCAGCCGCGGCGCGCTGTTCGACACGCCCATTATCAACCAGCCCCAGGTCGGGATCCTCGGGACGGGCACGGTCAGCAAGCGCGCCGTCGTTCTGGAGGATCGCGACCTTGGCGAGGTGATCACGGTCAGGTCGGTCGTCTACCTGGCGCTCACCTACGACCACCGGCTAGTCGACGGCGCGGACGCCGCCCGGTTCCTGGTCACCATTAAGGACAGGCTGGAGGAGGGCCAGTTCGAGGCGGAGCTCGGCGGGTAGGGCCGCGGCATGCGCGTCGCCGTCTCCGGCGCATCCGGGCTCATCGGCTCAGCGCTGACCGCCAGCCTGCGGGCCGACGGCACCGACGTGGCCAGGCTGGTGCGCCGCCCGGCCAGCGCGCCTGACGAGATCGGCTGGGACCCGAGGCCAGGCGGAGCGGGCCTTGACCCGGCCGCGCTGCGCGGAGTGGACGCCGTGGTGCACCTGTCCGGAGCGCCGATCGCCGACGGCCGCTGGACCCGGGCGCGCAAGGCCATGCTGCAGTCCAGCCGGATCGACTCGACCGCGACCCTGGTCAGGGCCATGACGGCCGCCGACCCGCCGACGCCCGTGCTGCTATGCGGCTCGGCGATCGGCTACTACGGCGAAACCGGGGACCGGCTGGTGGACGAGACCGCGCCGCAGGGCACCGGCTTCCTCGCCGAGCTGGTCGGCGAGTGGGAGCAGGCCGCGCAGGCCGCCGCCCCCGCCGGGATCAGGGTCGCGCAGCTGCGCTCCGGCGTCGTGCTGTCGGTCGGCGGCGGGATGCTCGGAAGGCTGCTTCGGCCATTCAGGCTGGGGCTCGGCGCCAAGGTCGGCTCGGGGCGCCAGTACCTGAGCTGGATCAGCATCGCCGACGAGGTCGGGGCGATCAGGTTCCTGCTGGACAGCGAGGGCGCCAGCGGGCCGTTCAACCTCACCGCGCCGCATCCGGTGACGAACGCGGAGTTCACCAGGGCGCTGGCCGGAGCGCTCGGCAGGCCGGCGGCACTGGCGCTGCCATCCGCCGTACTGCGGACCGCACTGGGCGAGGTGGCCAGCGAACTGCTGGCCAGCGCCAGGGTGCGGCCGGCCAGGCTGACCCAGGCTGGCTACCAGTTCGAGTACCCGGACCTCGCGAGCGCGCTCGGTGCGCTGCTCGCCCGCTAGGGCCCGTTGGGCTCCTCGTCGTCCGGCCGCTCGCCATCCGCGGCTGGCCACTCCCCCTGCACGCTGACATCGGCGGCCGGCCTGGACGCGCGCTCGGCCTCGCCGCCGTCGGCGCACGCGGCGGCCACGTCGGCTCTGTGCACGGCGCGCGCCTTCATCAGCCGCTCGATCGGCGTGCCGCTGGTCGGGCCGAGCAGCGGTATCTTCCACAGCGGCGGCACCCGGCCGGCCAGCCCCTCGTACCGCATGATCTGGCCGAACGTCAGGCGCAGCAGCCGCCGCGCCATCAAGATCGCGATGACCGCCAGCGGCAGCTCGATGACCAGGGCCGATGTCACCGACTCCCAGAAGCCGCGGGTGCGCACGTCGAGCACGACATCGAACCAGGCGTCGCAGATCAGCAGGGTGGCGAGCACCACGAGCGAGATGATCAGCAGCTGCCGCCGCCGCCAGGCCGCCCAGCCAGCGGCGGCGAAGGAGATCAGCAGCGCGAGGTCGAACCCGACCCAGGCGCCGCGCCAGCTGCCGGTGCGGTAGAACCGCGGCAGGGTGACGGCGAGGTAGCCGGTCCACGCGGCGAGGATGATGCAGCTCACCACGATGACGACGAGGACGGCGTCCCACTTCCAGCTGGTGCCCACCGCAGGGCCGGTCCGCCGCTCGAGCGCCACGAGGTCGCGCAGCAGCGTGCGGCGCTCCGCCGGGGTCAGCTTGCGCAGCTCCTCGCGGTCGAACTTGTCGTTCATAACGCCAAAAAGCCTAGCCGACCATATGTCCGGTTAGCTCACCGCCAGTGGTCGTTGCGCATCGTGCCTGCTGAGGTGCCTGGTTCGGGACGTAGGCTAGCTGCGTGGATCGCGAGCTTGTCTTCGTCAGGGCCGGATTCGGCGATCAGGCGGTCGACTACGACAGCGCCTGGGAGCTGCAGCGCACGCTGCATTCGCAACGGGTGGCCGGCCAGATCCCGGACACCTGCCTGCTGCTCGAGCACCGGCCGGTCTACACGGCGGGCAAGCGTACCGGCCTGGCCGACCGGCCGGCCGGCGATCCGGGCGCCCCGGTGATCGAGGTTGACCGGGGCGGCAAGATCACCTGGCACGGGCCGGGTCAGCTGGTGGGCTACCCGATCGTGGCACTGGCCGACCCGGTGGACGTGATCGCTTACGTGCGGTCGGTGGAGGAGGCGCTGATCCTAACCTGCGCCGAGCTCGGACTGGCCACCGGCCGGGTGGACGGCCGGAGCGGGGTCTGGGTGCTCGGGGCCGGGCCGGGCCGTGACCGCAAGGTCGGCGCGATCGGGATCAGGGTGGCGCGCGGCGTGACCATGCACGGCTTCGCGCTGAACTGCGACAACGACTTGTCCTGGTTCGACTGCATCGTCCCGTGCGGGATCAGCGACGCGACCGTCACCTCGATCTCCGCCGAGCTTGGCCGGCGGGTGAGCGTCGCCGATGTGCTCGAGCCGGCGGAACGGCACCTGTCCGCGGTGCTGGCCGGCCGGGAGGTCGGCGTCCGCTGAGAGCCCGCCCTGCTAGCTCGGGTCGTGGCTAGCTCAGGTCGTGGCTAGCTCAGGTCGTGCGGCAGGTAGAGCGGCCTGCCCGAGGACTTCGACCGCAGCGCGCCCCGCACCCGGCGCAGCGCGGCCTCGTTGAGATACCCGGCAAGCTCGGCGGCGTCGGTGAACCGGTAGCCGTCGAGCTCGGCCTCCTGGATCACGATCGGCGCGTCCTCCTCAAGCTGCCCGCCGTCGAAGACGAAGTGCATAATCGACCTCGCGTGCTCGCCGTACGGCTGCGACCAGTCCGCGGCAAGCAGCCGGCCGACCGGGATCGGCAGCCCTAGCTCCTCGGCGAGCTCGCGGCGGCAGCCCTCGTGCGGCGGTTCGCCGTGTTCGCAGATCCCGCCGGGCAGTGCCCAGTTGTCCCGGTAGTTGGGCTTGACCAGAAGCACCCGGCCGGTCGCGTCAGTGATCAGCGCGGCGGCCGCGATCACCGACGCCGGCAGCCCCGCGAACCAGGTCTCGCCGTCGGTGAAGGTGACCTCAGGCATCCGCCGCGCCCGCCCGCTCGGCCAGGTAGCCGGTGACCTCGCCGGCGGGCACGGCCGCCTGCACGCCGGTGGCCATGTCCCGTACCGTGACCGTGCCCGCGTCCCGCTCGGCGACGCCGTGGATCAGGCACCACCGCGCGCCGGCGTCCGACGCCCAGCGCAGCTGCTTGCCCAGCTTGCCCGAGGATCCCAGGTACACGCTGGCCCGCAGGCCGGCCGACCGGGCGGCGCCGGCCAGCGCGAACGAGCGCTCGGCCAGCTCATCGGCGAGCACCGGCACCGCCACGTCGATCCGGCCACGCTGGCCTCCCGCGTCGTCGGGCAGCAGCATCAGCACCCGCTCGATGCCGAGCGACGTGCCGGTGGCGGGGAGGTCAGGCCCGCCGAGCTGGGCGATCAGGTGGTCGTAGCGGCCGCCGCCGCCGATCGAGCCCGGCACCCCGGCGGCGGTCAGCTCCCAGATCGGGCCGGTGTAGTAGCTCAGCCCGCGGACCATCCTCGGCGCGAACACGATCCGCTCGGCCGGGATCTGGGCGCGGGCCAGGCCGAGCACCTGGTCGACCTGGTCGAGCCCGGCCGTCCCGGTCTCGCTGGGCTTGAGCGCGGTCCTGATCCGGTCGGCGGCGTCGTCGGCGGTCATCGTGGCGACGATCTCGCCTGCTGCCGCCTCGGCCAGGCCGCGCTCGGCCAGCTCGGAAACCACCTCGCCCGGGCTGAGCCTGTCCAGCTTGTCTAGCGAGGTGAGCACGCCGGCGCCGAGCTCGTCAGGCACCGCGAATACCTCGAGCAGCCCGGCGAGCACCTGTCGCGAGTTGAGGTTGATCGTGAAGTCGGTGAGGCTGAGCGCCACCATCGCGTCGTGCTGCGCGCAGAGCGCCTCGGCGTCGGCCATCGGCGAGCTGCTGCCCAGGATGTCCAGATCGCACTGGGTGAACTCACGGTACCTGCCGCGGCCTGGCCGGTCGGCGCGCCAGACCGGCCCGATCGCGTACCGCTTGTACGGCGTCGGCAGCCGGCTGCCGTACGCGGCGGCTACCCGCGCCAGCGGCACCGTCATGTCGTAGCGCAGCGCCAGGTCGGCCTCGCCGGACGCCTCATGCTCGCCCCGGCGAAGGATCTTGAATACCAGCTTGTCGGCCTCGTCGCCATACTTGCCGAGCAGGACGTCCACGCGCTCGAACGCAGGCGTCTGCAAGGGCTCGAACCCGTAGCTGGCGAAGACCGACCGCAGCACGCCGAACGCCCACTCGCGCTTGTCGTACTCGGCGGCGAGGAAGTCCCTGGTGCCCGAGGGCGGATCGAACTCGGTTGGCATGCGACCCATGATCCCCGACCGGAGCGGTCGGCGTCACATCGGTTTGCCCTCTGGGCGAGGACATAGGCTAGGGCCGTGGTAGTCGCACCGGAGGAACGGCGCCTGCTGCGCATCGAGGCGCGCAACAGCCAGACCCCGATCGAGCGCAAGCCCCCGTGGATCAAGACCAGGCTGCGCACCGGACCGCAGTACACGGCGCTTCGTGACCTGGTGAGCAGGGACGGCCTGCACACGGTCTGCCAGGAGGCCGGCTGCCCCAACATCTTCGAGTGCTGGGAGGACCGCGAGGCCACGTTCCTGATCGGCGGGGACCAGTGCACCAGGCGGTGCGACTTCTGCCAGATCGCTACCGGCAGGCCAGGCCCGCTCGACACCGACGAGCCGCGCCGGGTCGCCGAGTCGGTGCGCTCGATGGGCCTGCAATACGCGACCGTGACCGGGGTGGCACGCGACGACCTGGCCGACGGCGGCGCCTGGCTGTATGCGCAGACCTGCGCCGAGATCCACCGCGCGGTGCCCGGCTGCGGGGTCGAGCTGCTGATTCCCGACTTCAACGCCGAGCCAGGACTGCTCGGCGAGGTGTTCGCCGCTGCACCCGAAGTGCTTGCCCACAACATCGAGACGGTGCCGAGGATCTTCCGCCGGATCAGGCCGGGCTTCCGCTACGAGCGCTCGCTCGCGGTGCTCGACCAGGCCAGGACGGCCGGGCTGGTGACCAAGTCGAACCTGATACTCGGCATGGGCGAGCGCCGGGACGAGGTCAGCGCGGCGATGGCCGACCTGCGGGTGGTCGGCTGCGAGCTGCTGACGATCACGCAGTACCTGCGGCCGTCGGCGCGCCATCATCCGGTGGACCGCTGGGTCACCCCGGCCGAGTTCGACGAGCTCGGCGATGAGGCGCTCGGGCTTGGCTTCGCCGGCGTGATGTCCGGCCCGCTGGTCCGCTCCTCCTACCGGGCAGGCAGGCTGTACCGGCAGGCCATGGCCAGCCGGGCGCTGCCGTCGGGCGCCGCCTGAGGGGTCACGGCGCAGGCCGGCGCGCCAACCGGATGACCGCGTTCGCGCGGATCATCCGGTGCTCGTATCCTCACCTGCATGGTGAAGATCCCCGGCCGGCCCGGCCGCTCCCCGGCGCAGCAGCCGAGCAAGACTTCGAACGACGCGGCGGCTGACCCGGCGTCGATGGGCAGGATCAAGCAGATCCGGATGCTCGCCGGGTACATACGCAAGGCCGACCCCAAGGCGCTGCCGATCACGTTCGGCGCAGGCCTCGGCGTCATCGTGGTCTTCGTCGTGGTGGGCCTGCTCACCGGCCTTGCCGGGTTCCTGATTCCGCTCGGCGTGCTGCTCGGCATCCTCGCGGTCATGCTGCTGTTCGGCAGGTACGGGCAGTCCGCGCAGTACGCCGCCATCGAGGGCCAGCCCGGCGCGGCGGCCGCGATCGTGCAGTCCATGCGGGGCAACTGGACGGTCACGCCGGCCGTGGCAGGCAACCGGAACATGGACATGGTGCATCGCGTCGTGGGCAGGCCGGGCGTGGTCCTGATCGGCGAGGGGTCGCCGACCGGGCTGGCCAGCCTGATGGCCGCGGAGAAGCGCAAGATCTCCCGGATCAAGTACGCCGTGCCGATCGCCGAGGTCCAGGTCGGCGACGAGAAGGGCCAGATCCAGATCCGCCAGCTGCAGCGGACGCTGATGAAGATGCCGCGCGCCCTGAAGCCGGGCGAGGTGAACGACCTGAACAACCGGCTCAAGGCACTGCCTGCCTCGCTGCAGGCGCCGCGCGGCCCGATGCCGCGGCAGGGCCGGATGCCCAAGCCGCCCCGCCCGAAGGTGCGCTGACCCCGACTGTGAGCTGACCCGCAGTGGGCGTCGGCCTGGCGGAGCTCAGATCCTTACGACGATGGTGTTGGACGCCCGGTCATGCAGCCCGCGCATGTCCTTGTCGGCGATCAGCGGCGGTGCGACCAGCAGCAGCATCAGCGTGCGCACGAACGCCCAGATCAGCCCGACCGGCCGGCCGTCGAGCCTGACCACCCTGATCCGGAAGGCGAGCTTGCCGACCGTCAGCCCGGTCACCGCCGTGAGGATGACGTCCTGCGCAGCGAAGATAGCAAGCGTCCAGTAGGTGCGGTCCACGCCGGGCGGCCGGACGAGAAGGAACACGATCAGGCTGCACAGCAGCCAGTCGGCGCACAGTGCGCCGATCCGCCGCCCCCAGCGGGACACCGACCCCTGGCCGGTCTCAGGCAGGCCAAGATCCTGGCCGGGGTAGCCTTGGTACTCTGCGGACTCGGCTGCGGCCGCCCGCAGGTCGCCGGCCCGTTGCTGCTCGGTCACCCACACACAGTACCGAGAGCGCACCGGGCGGCGGAACGGGACTCGGCGAGACAGGGGCGCAGGCCGGTTCCCGCGCGAGGGGCAGTCATTATTGGCGGCGTAACGCGGCCGAAACACGAAGGACACGGACCGGAAACGGCGTAACGCTAGCGTCGTGCAGACCACCCGGCAGGGATAGGGATGCACGCGTTGCCCTGGCCCGGTCACCGCGGGCCTGCGAGCCGCGACGGTTAAGGACAGGGCACGTGAGCGAACAAGGGAGATTTCATGTTCTCAAGCGGTGAAGAGGTCCTTCGGTACCTCGCGGACAACGATGTCCAGTTCGTCGACGTCAGGTTCTGTGACCTGCCGGGCACCATGCAGCACTTCACGGTTCCGGCCAGCGCGTTCGAGGACCGCGTGTTCACCGACGGGCTGATGTTCGACGGCTCGTCGATCAGGGGCTTCCAGGAGATCCACGAGTCCGACATGCTCCTGCTGCCCGACCCGACCACGGCGGTGATCGACCCGTTCCGCAGCCACAAGACGCTGAACCTGACCTTCTTCGTGCATGACCCGCTGACCGGCGAGCCGTATACCAGGGACCCGAGGAACATCGCCAAGAAGGCCGAGGAGTACCTGCGCGGCAGCGGCATCGCCGACACCGCCTACTTCGGCCCGGAGGCCGAGTTCTACATCTTCGACTCAGCGAGGTTCGCCACCAGTCCCAACGCGGGCTTCTACTACCTCGACTCGCTCGAGGGCGCCTGGAACACGGGCCGGGAGGAGGCCGGAGGCAACCTGGCCTACAAGCCCAGGTACAAGGGCGGCTACTTCCCTGTGCCGCCGACCGACCACTACACCGACCTGCGCTCGGAGATGGTGGCCAAGCTGATCGAGTGCGGCATCGAGGTCGAGATGCAGCACCACGAGGTCGGCACCGCCGGACAGGCCGAGATCGACATCAGGTTCGACAGCCTGCTGCACATGGCCGACAAGCTGATGCTCTACAAGTACGTGGTCAAGAGCGTGGCGCGGGCCGCGGGCAAGACCGTGACGTTCATGCCCAAGCCGCTGTTCGGCGACAACGGCTCTGGCATGCACTGCCACCAGAGCCTGTGGAAGGACGGCGAGCCGCTGTTCTACGACGAGGTCGGCTATGCGGGCCTGTCCGACACCGCCAGGTACTACATCGGCGGCCTGCTCAAGCACGCACCGTCGCTGCTGGCGTTCACCAACCCGACGGTGAATTCCTACCACCGCCTAGTGCCCGGCTTCGAGGCGCCGGTGAACCTGGTCTACTCGCAGCGCAACAGGTCGGCTTGCGTGCGGATCCCGATCACGGGGCCGAGCCCGAAGGCCAAGCGGCTTGAGTTCCGCGTCCCCGACCCGTCGAGCAACCCGTACATCGCGTTCGCCGCGATGCTGATGGCCGGCGTCGACGGGATCAGGAACAAGGTCGAGCCGCCCGAGCCGGTGGACAAGGACCTGTACGAGCTCCCGCCGGACGAGGCCAAGGCGATCCCGCAGGTGCCAGGTTCGCTGGAGAAGGTGCTTGAGAGCCTGGAGGCCGACCACGAGTACCTGCTCGACGGCGGCGTCTTCACCGCCGACCTGATCGAGACCTGGGTGAGCTACAAGCGCTCCAACGAGCTCGACCCGGTCAGGCTGCGCCCGCACCCGCACGAGTTCGAGCTGTACTACGACTGCTGACGAGGTCATAGCGTCCGGCCTGGCCTGACGCCCGGAGAGGGATACGAGGCCCGCACACGGCCCGAACGATCTCAGATCGCGGGTCATGTGCGGGCCTCCGCTCCCTGACTGCGCCAGTCGGGCTGGCTCCCAGAACTCCTGCATTCGGGCGATGGCATCTTCCCGGCTCAGGCGCACTCCGCCTGCCGGCGGCTGCCCGTTCTGCGGGCGAGTTGTCCTGTCCGCGCCATGAGCTAGCCTTCTACCCGGTTGTGCCGGGGGCGAGGACGCGGGAGGCCGGCGTGCGGGGTGCCGAGAGCGACACCGCGACCCGGCATGTCCGGCAGGCCCGGCCGATGCGGGCTGGCCTGGCGCTGGCCGTCTTCGCGGCCGCTACGTTCGGCACGTCGGGCATCTTCGGCTCGTCCCTGATCCAGGCAGGCTGGAGCCCTGCTGCCGCGGTGCTCGCGAGGATCTCGATCGCGGCCGCGGTCCTCACCGTCCCCGCGCTGCTGCAGCTGCGCGGCCGGTGGGCCGTGCTGCGGGCCAGCGCCGGTTCGGCCGTCGCCTACGGTCTGATCGCCGTGGCCGGCTGCCAGCTGTTCTTCTTCAACGCGATCTCGCGCATGCCGGTCGGCGCCGCGCTGCTGATCGAGTACCTCGGACCGATCCTGGTGGTCGGCTGGCTGTGGCTGCGGCACGGGCAGCGGCCGAGGCGGCTCACCGTGACCGGTGAGTTCGCCGCGCTGGCGGGGCTCGCGATGGTGCTCGACGTGTTCGGCTCGGCCAAGGTCAACCCGGTCGGAGCGATGTGGGCGCTGCTGGCCGCCGCGGCGCTGGCGACCTTCTTCGTGCTCTCCGCTGCGCACGGCGAGCAGCTTCCGCCGGTCGTCATGGCCTGGGCCGGACTGTGCGTGGGAGCGATCACGCTCGGCGTCGTCGGCCTCGCCGGGCTGCAACCGATGCGCGCCATGGCCGTGCGCGTTCACCTAGCCGGTCACCAGGTTAGCTGGGTCGTTCCGGTGCTCGGCCTGTCGGTGGTCGCAGCCGCGATCGCCTACCTGGCCGGCATCGGCGCCGCGCGCCGGCTCGGAGCCAAGCTGGCCTCGTTCATCAGCATGGCCGAGGTGCTGTTCGCGATCGTGTTCGCCTGGCTGCTGCTAGGCCAGGTGCCTGGCGTACCGCAGTTCGCCGGCGGCGCGCTCATCCTCGCCGGCGTCACGCTGGTCAGGCTCGACGAGCTGCGCGCGAACCAGCCAGCCGGGCTGGTGGTATCCTCACCTTAGGTATCTGGCCCGCGGTCCGCGGGCGCGCACCCTCCAGTGGTGCCCTTCTTGATTCCCTGTTCCCGCCGCTGACGCTGTTACGGCGTAACGGCCACGTCACCGGCTCTCACCAGGCGCCGCGATGCGCCATTTCTCCCGATTGCCATGTGCTGAGCGATCTCGGCGCGAAGAAAGGACCCAACCGATGACAGCAGTAGCGCATGAAGCGGCTGCAGTGACACATGAATCCGACCCCGGCCGCCGGGAACTGACCGAGGTCTGCGGCCTGGTCGACGTCCGCGGCGACCAGGCGTTCGTCCGTACCGCCGGACACCGCCGTGGCAGGGACGATGTTCACGTCCCGCCCGCCGTGCTGCGGCAGCACGGGCTGCGCCCTGGCGACCAGGTCACCGGAGCCGCCCGGCCAGGCTCCAGGTCAGGCGGTCGCCTGGGCTCCCCCGGCGCGCGCCGCGCCGCAGCCAGCACGCTGGTGCGCGTGGACACCGTCAACGACCTGCCGCCGGGCCGCGCCCGGTCACGGCCGCGATTCGACGATCTCACCCCGCTGCATCCGCGGCAGCGGCTGCGTCTCGAGGCGGGATCGAACTCGGCCACGGCGCGGGTCATCGACCTGGTGACCCCGGTCGGCAAGGGGCAGCGCGGCCTGATCGTGGCACCCCCGAAGGCCGGCAAGACCATGGTGCTCGCCGCGATCGCCGCGGCGATCGCCGCGGGCGAGCCCGGCATCCACCTGATGGTCGTGCTGGTCGGCGAACGGCCGGAGGAAGTCACCGAACTACGGCGGTCGGTGCGCGGTGAGGTCGTGTACTCCACCTTCGACCAGTCCGCCGATGACCACATCATGGTCGCTGAGCTTGCTATCGAGCGGGCCAAGCGCCTCGTCGAGCTGGGCAGCGACGTGGTGGTCCTGCTCGACTCGATCACCAGGCTCGGCCGTGCCTACAACCTGGCCGCCCCGGCGAACAGCCGGATCCTGGCCGGCGGTGTCAGCACGTCGGCCCTGCAGCCGCCGAGGCAGTTCCTCGGCGCAGCGCGGAACATCGAGGAGGGCGGATCGCTGACGATCCTGTCCACCGCGCTGGTGGAGACGGGCTCCCGGATGGACGAGGTGTTCTTCGAGGAGTTCAAGGGCACCGGGAACATGGAACTGCGGCTGCGCCGCGATCTCGCGGAGAAGCGCATCTTCCCGGCCATCGACGTGGCTGCCTCCGGCACCAGGCGCGACGACCTGCTGCTGCCGCCCGATGAGCGGTCGGCCGTCGGCAAGCTGCGCCGCGCGCTCGCCACCCTCGACTCGCAGCAGGCCATCGAGCTGCTGCTCGACCGCACCAGCGACACCGGGTCCAATGCCGAGTTCCTGCACCAGATACAGCAGTCCGCGTCGCCCCGCCAGCCGCGAACGGCCAACCGCGCTGCATAAAGACCGGGCAGATTCCTGCCGGCGGCAGCTCACCCGGCGAGTGAGTCGAGCGGGACAGACGGGTCGGCGAGCGCCTGCCTGCTGACCACATTCCCTGACTTGATCAGTGCCGTGATGGCATCGTTCACGTCCCAGATGTTGACGTTCATGCCGGCCAGCACCCGGCCGTCGCCGGCCAGCCAGAACGCGATGAACTCGCGCCCGTCCTTGTCGCCCCGGAAGACGACGGACTCATAGTCGCCAGACTCGACATACCCGGCGTATTCCATGCCCAGGTCGTATTGGTCGGTGTAGAAGTACGGGATCCGGTCGTAGGACACGTCCTGGCCGAGCATCGCCCCGGCGGCTGCGACCGGCTGGTGCCGCGCATTGGCCCAGTGCTCCACCCGCAGGTGCTTGCCGTAGTGCGGGTGGAACGCGCTGGCCACGTCTCCGGCCGCGTAGATGGCCGGGTCGGAGGTGCGCAGCCGCTGGTCAGCCACCACGCCGTCGTCCACCCGCAGGCCGGCGGCCGCGGCGAGCTCGGTGTTCGGCGTGATCCCGACGCCGACGATCACGATGTCCGCTGGCACCTGCGTGCCGTCGCTGAGGCGGACCCCGCTGGCCGACCCGCCGCTGCCGGTGATCTCGGCCACGCTGACGCCGAACCGCAGGTCCACCTCGTGCGCGGCGTGCAGGTCGGCGAAGACCTGGGCGACCTCGCGGCCGAGCACCCGCAGCAGCGGAAGCTCAGCCATCTCGAGCACGGTCACCTCGGCGCCCGCCGTCCGTGCGGCGGCGGCGGTCTCCAGGCCGATCCAGCCGGCCCCGATCACCGCGACCCTGCTCGCTCCGCCGATGGCCGCCCTGAGCTGGTCGCTGTCCTCCATCCGGCGCAGGTAATGCACGCCGTCAAGGTCGGCGCCCGGCACCGGCAGGCGGCGCGGTGATGAGCCGGTGGCCAGCAGCAGCCTGGCGTAGCCGATCCGGTCGCCGTCGGCCAGCAGCACCTCGCTGGCCGACGGGTCGATGCCGGCCACCGTCGTGCCCAGGCGCAGGTCGATGTCGTTCTCGACGTACCACTCGGCCGGGTGCACGTACAGCTTCTCCCGGTCCGACTTGCCCATCAGGTAGTCCTTGGACAGCGGGGGCCGCTCGTACGGCAGCTCGTCCTCGTCGCCGATCAGCACGACCGGCCCGTCGAAGCCCTTGCCGCGCAGGGTCTCGGCGGCGCGCGCGCCGCCCAGGCTCGCCCCGACGATCACGTGCGCGTTGCCGTTGCCAGTGTCCGTGGTCATTGGTCAGCCTTTCTTGTCAGACGTGCGCGCCAGCCAGGACGCCGACAATACGCTCGCCGGGCAGGTAGCCGACATGCGCAATGCCGGAGAACGGCAGCAGATGGTGCTCGCAGATTTGGCTAGCGAGGCCGGGAGCCCGGGCAGAGCAGGTCGACGACCTCGCCGGCCGGGCGGTCGGTGGCCGCGCGGAAGCCCTGCCCGGCCCACAGGCTCATCCGGTCGGCGTCCCCGGCCGCCGCGGCCGCCGCCCGCAGCGGCCGGGTGGCGTTGTTGATCTCAGGGTAGGCCGCCGGGGCGTCGCGATGAGCCAGCAGGAACCCGTTCACCAGGCCGCGGGCCGGCCGCTGAACGCCCTGGTGATCGCCGTCGAGGTGAACCGGCCGTCGGCCAGTGCCGCCTTGTGCGCCGGTTGCGCTCCGCTCTCCGGGCAGCGCAGGAACGCGGTGCCGCACTGCGCGGCCGAGGCCCCTGCGGCCAGCGCGGCGCCGACTCCGCCGGCGTCCATGATGCCGCCCGCGGCCAGGATCGGCAGGCTGGTGCCTGACCGCACAGCGGCCACCAGGTCGAGTACCCCGGTCGTCGGCCGGGCGGCCCGGTCGTCGTTGCCGAACGTGCCGCGGTGCGCGCCCGCCTCGGCACCCTGCACGCACAGCGCGTCGGCGCCTGCCGCCACGGCGGCGCGGCCCTCGTCCACATCCGTGACGGTCACCCAGACGGCGCTGCCCGCGGCCCGCAGCGCGGACATCACGTCGGGGTGCGGGCAGCCGAAGGTGAAGCTGACCACCGGCACCGGCCTGGCGGTCAGGTCGGCGATCTTGGCGTCCCAGTCGTCGTCATCCCAGGCCGGCTCGCCGAGGGCGGCGCCCACCGCCTGCGCGTCGGCGGCCAGGCCTGCCAGGTAGCGGTCAAGACCGGCGCGGTCGGTGGCGAGAGCACCGGGCACGAACAGGTTCACGCCGAATGCCTCGGCCGTCGCCGCGCCGACCGCGTCGATCTGCTCGCGCATGGCCGCCGCGCTCCGGTAAGCCGCTGCCACGAAGCCGAGCGCGCCCGCGGCGGCGGCGGCGGCCACCAGGCCGGTCGTGCTTGGCCCGCCGCCCATCGGGGCGACTACCAGCGGGCGCCTGATCAGGTCGCTGAACGTCATGCGCTCCCCTATGCCCAGTTGTACGCAAGCGGCCCACAGCCGCCGGCAGGATTTGTTATGCCGATCTGATAAACCGTTTTGGAACAATCGGGCTTCCCTGCGCGCCCTGCAATAGGGTCTGCTAGGTGACTTCCCTCCAACCAGACCCGGCAGTGCAGGCGGCGGCCCCGGAGTGCTTAGTGCGTTCGGCGGGCAATCACGAGCGGACGGCCACGGAGAAGGCATACCTGAGGTGCTCGGTCCATGTCGATCCGTAGGCGGACGCAGCCGTCCGGCCAGGACCAGGCCGTCAGCGCGGTGATCCCGGCCGACCCGCAGGCATTGAACCCGACGGCGCCCGACGAGGCGCTGCCCGACGGCCGTACCGCCCGCCGCGACCGGAACAGGCAGCTTGTCCTCGACGCCGCGCTCGAGCTGTTCGCGCAGGGCGATCTCAACCCGAGCCCCGAGGCGGTGGCGCAGCGGTCCGGCGTCTCGCTCAGGTCGGTGTACCGGTACGTGTCTGACCGCGAGGAGCTGGTGAATGCCGCGATCGAGCGGCACATCGAGCGGATCGGTCCGCTGTTCGTGCTCGAGCCGGTCGGCGAGGGCCCGTTCGAGGCCAGGGTGCAGGCCTTCGTGACCGCCAGGCTGCGGCTGTACGAGGCGGTCGCGCCCACCGCGCGGGCGGCGCTGCTGCGCACCAAGCTCCGCGGCACGCCGGCCAGCGAGATCATCAGGGAGCGGCTGGCCAACCGGCGAGGCATGCTCCGGGTGCAGCTCGCCAGGCAGTTCGCGCCCGAGCTTTCCACGTTCGGCCAGGATGCCGACGCCATCATGGCGGCGGCCGACGCGCTGACCCAGATCGAGATGATGGACTGGTTCGTGGTCGACGGCGGGTACACCCTGGAGCAGACCCGCCGGGCGATCACGGCCGGGCTGCGCAGGCTGCTCGGACCCGGCGAGTCGCAGGCGTAGGCCGCCCAGCCGCGTCAGCACATCCGCGAATCAGCACAGCCGTACAACCCAGCCTCAACGACCCAGCCATCAACGCCCAGCTAGGACCCGGGGAGCCAGCCGGTGACAACGCACGAGGACTTCGACGGAGTGATCGGCCCGACCGTGGCCGAGTCGGTGCCGTCCTGGCCGGTCCGGGCGCACCCCGGCCCCGACGCGCCGAACGTGGTCGTGATCCTGCTCGACGACACCGGCTTCGCGCACCTTGGCTGCTACGGATCCACCATCAGCACGCCGAACATGGACCGGCTCGCCAGCGATGGCCTGCGGTACACGAACTTCCACGTCACCCCGCTGTGCTCGCCCACCAGAGCGGCCCTGCTGACCGGCCGGAACCACCACGAGGTCGGGATGCGGTCGCTGGCCAACTTCAGCACCGGCTTCCCGAACATGCGCGGGCACGTCACGAACAACGCGGCCACGATGGCCGAGGTGCTGCGGGACGAGGGCTACGCCACGCTGGCGGTCGGCAAGTGGCACCTGTGCCAGATGGAGGACGCCTCGGCCGCCGGGCCGTACGACCAGTGGCCGCTGCAGCGCGGGTTCGACCGGTTCTACGGGTTCCTTGACGGCGAGACCGACCAGTTCCACCCCGAGCTAGTCCACGACAACCACGCGGTGGACCAGCCCAAGTCCGCGCAGGAGGGCTACCACCTCACCGAGGACCTGGTCGATCGGGCGATCGGCTTCATGCACGACTCGGTGTCGATCCGCCCTGACCGCCCGTTCTTCCTGTACTTCGCGCCAGGTGCCACGCACGCGCCGCACCAGGCGCCGGCTGAGTACCTGGCCAAGTACCGCGGCACGTTCGACGAGGGCTGGGACGCGGCCAGGGACGCGTGGTTCGCGCGCCAGCTTCAGATGGGCCTGATTCCAGCGGGAACGCAGCTCGCGCCCCGCAATCCCGGCGTCGAGGAGTGGATCACCCTCCCGGATAGCCACCGCCGTCTGGCCTGCAGGCTCCAGGAGGCGTTCGCCGCGTTCCTCGAGCACACCGACGACCAGATCGGCAGGCTCGTCGCCGCGCTCGAGCACCTCGGCGTGCTCGACAACACGATCCTGATGCTGCTCTCGGACAACGGGGCCAGTCAGGAGGGCGGGCAGTTCGGCGTCCTGCACGAGTGGAAGTACTTCAACTTCGTGGTCGAGTCGCCGGACGAGGCGGTGGCCAGGATCGACGACATCGGCGGTCCGGACAGCCACACCAACTACCCGTGGGGCTGGGCGCAGGCGGGCAACACCCCGTTCAAGTGGTACAAGCAGAACACCCACGAGGGCGGCGTGCACGTGCCGCTGATCGTGCACTGGCCCGCCGGTATCGCCGAGCAGGACCGCGGCGGGCTGCGGGACCAGTTCCACCACGTGAACGACCTGGCGCCGACGATCTACGACGTGCTCGGGGTGAGGCCGCCCGAGGTCTACCGCGGCTACCCGCAGCTGCCGATCACCGGCGTGTCGATGCGGTACACCCTGGACGGTGCCCAGTTGCCCTCGCACAAGCCGGTGCAGTACTTCGAGATGATGGGCCATCGGGCGATCTACGCCGACGGCTGGAAGGCGGTCACCAGGCACACCCCTGGGGTGCCGTACGAGAACGACGACTGGGAGCTCTACCACGTCGAGCAGGACCGGTCCGAGTGCGTCAACCTCGCCGCCGAGCAGCCGCGCCGGCTCGCCGCGCTGGTCGAGCTGTGGTGGGAGCAGGCGCGCGAGCACGGCGTGCTGCCGCTGGACGACCGGACCATCGAGCTGTTCGGCGCGCGGGAGCGCGGCACGGCCGACGCGGCCAGGGCGGGGCTGGCCGGGCTGGCCGCGTCCCGCAGGGACTACACGCCGCACCCGGCCGACCGGCACTACGTGTACCGGCCGCCGATGTCGCCGATGCCCGCCCAGGCCGGCGCCAGGATCGGCGGCCGGAGCTGGGACCTGGACGCCACCATCGACCGGCCGGCTGGCGCTGGCGGGGTCATCTACGCCTCGGGAAACCAGAACTCCGGGCTGAGCCTGTTCATCATCGGTGACCGGCTGGTCCTCGACTACAACTGCTTCGGCGAGCACCACGTCGCCGAATCCGACATCGAGGTGCCGGCCGGGCCCTCGGTGGTCGGCGTGCGGTTCAGGCGGGCGCAGGCCGGGAACGGCACAGCGACCCTGATGATCAACGGGGCCGCGTGCGGGCAGGTGGAGATCCCGTTCGTCATGTTCATCATCTCCAGCATCGGGCCGAGCGTCGGCTACGACCACGGCTCGCCGGTCAGCGACCGGTACGCGAGCCCGTTCACGTTCGAGGGCACGCTGGACCGGGTGGAGATCCAGATCGTGTCCGCGCGGAGCGCAGCGGCCGAGGCCGCCAACGCCGACGCGATCGCTCGGGCCGAGATGTCACGTCAGTAGCGCGGGCTGCCCGGGGCCGGCGGGGCCGGCGGGGTTGGCGGGGCTGCGGGGCCGGCGGTCCGCTCAGCGGAACGCTGGGTACCGCGGCAGGTCCGGCACCTGCCAGTGGTCCGTGGCGGCGAGCAGCCCATCGGCGAGGCTCGCGATGGCCGCCAGCTCCCCGGTCGCGGCAAGCTCGGCGTGCAGCCGCCGCCACCGGTAGCGCAAGAGCTGGCGGGCGGTCGGCGCGGCCCGGCCGTCGGCCATCATCAGGCCGTCGGCGATCACGGACTTGTCGAGCAGGTAGGTCATCGCGTGCAGGGTCCAGCCCGCCGCGGCCGCGCGCAGGCCGGACTGCCAGATCGCGTCGTCGGCCAGCTCGGGATAAACCTCCCTGACCGCGTCCCGGTAGGTCGACTCGGCCTCGCCGGCGAGCTCGCCGGGCAGCCTGAACACACACCAGCAGGAGCTGAACGGCATCCGCAGGTAGGCGGCGTCCAGGAAGACGCAGTGGTACTCGGCGCTCTCGAAGTCGATGAACCTGACGCCGTCGACGGTGAGCAGGTTGTTGTCCGGGCAGATGTCGCCGGGCGAGAACACGTCGAGCCTGCCGGGCCGCAGCACCCGGGTCAGGGCGGTCAGGTCCTGGTCGAGACGCGGCGGTGCGTCAAGCGACAGCTCGCTCAGCAGCGCGGGTACCTGCCAGATCCGCCGTTCCAGCCAGCCGCTCAGTTCCTGGCCCGCCGCGCCGGCCGGCGGCGCGTGCACCTCGGTGAGCCCGGCGAGCTCGGCCTGGCGGCCTGCGGTGCGCACCGCGAGGTCGGCGCAGGCCCTAGTCCAGGCCAGCAGTGCGGCTTTCGCCCGGGACCTGTCACTGCCCAGCAGGACGTGGGCGAGGCTAGGCGGGTCACCGAGATCGGACATCACGATCAGCCGCGCCGCCGGGTCGGCCGCGAGCAGCCGCGGCCCGACGTCCAGCTCCGCGGTGAAGGCCAGCCCGGCCGCCTCCGCCGTGTAGCTGGCCGGTCCATCGCCGCCCGGCGGATAGCACTTGACCACCACCGTGCCGCCGTCCGGCCGTCGGCACCGCAGCACGGCGGACCGCTCGCTGCCGGCCAGCCGCGCGGGATCGGTCAGCTCCTCGCCGAGCGCGGCGGAGGCGGCCGCCAGTGTCTCCCGCATGACTGGCCACCCAACCAGCGCGCCGGCGCAGCTGGCAACGGGTTTAGCACGCCTGGTCAGCCAGTGCCGCCCCGGCATGGCCAGCCAGTGCCGCCCCGGTATGGCCAGCCAGTGCCGCCGCCGGTGTGGTCAGCCGGTCCCGCGCCGGTGTGGTCAGCCGGTCCCGCCTCGGTGCTGCCGGGCTCTCTTAGGATCGATGTGATGGCTCGCCTGATCGTGATCAACGGGCCGCCTGCGTGCGGCAAGTCGACGCTGGCGCGGCTGTACGCCGACGACCATCCGCTTGCGCTGGTGCTCGACATCGACGAGGTGCGCGGATCCCTGGGCCGGTGGCACGATGACCTGCCTTCGGCCGGGCCGCTGGCCCGCGCGATCGCACTTGCCGCGGCGCGCGCGCACCTGCTGGCCGGTCACGATGTCGTGGAACATCACCGCGAACTTCGGCTTCAGCGTCGGCTTCAGCGGGTTCCCGCCCAGGTTGATGTACCACGACTCCCACGGCACGTTCGAGCACACCAGCGGCGTCCCCAGCGTCTCCGCCGACCGCGTTCACCGTCTCCGGCGTCGACGACGCGAACAGCAGGTCCACCTTGTCGGTCAGGATCGCCTGCTTCGCCAGGTCCCCCGCCCGGGTCACGCTCGACTGGGTGTCATAGGACTTGATCGTCACGTCATAGGTCTTGCCGCCGATCCGGAACCCCTTGCTGTACGGGGCCGTCTGCCTGATCTTGGAGATCACCCAGTCATCCGCCGCGCCGAACCCGGCCAGATCCCCGGTCAGCGGATGAACCCACCCGATCGTGATCCCCTTCGCGCTGCTCTTCCCGGCACCCTTGATCCCCGAACTGCACGCAGCAGCAAGCCCGCCGGTGCTGACGGCTCGGGCCCCGGTGCGCTTGCCTGCTGGCTCCTTGGCCGTCCCAGCCATGCGGCGAAAGTAGACTCTGCCAACAGTAATGTCAGCAATTTTGTCGCGCTTCTAGATGGGACCGTGACGTTCGTGCTCGAACTTCCCGCTCGCAGCCTTCGAGATTGCATGCCTCCGTGGCAAGGCCGTCGCGACACGCTCGGCAGGCTCGGGGCAGGATTGTTGACAATACTTGCCTGCGCGGCATAGCTTCCCTGAGGGGCAGGCGCGGCGGGGAGGTCAGACATTGCCTGAGCACTCCAAGGCGACAGTCGGCGAGGCACTCCGCGCGGCGATCCTCGCCGGTGAGTATGCGCCGAAGCAGCGCCTGGTCGAGATCGACCTGTGCGAGCGGTTCGGCACGTCGCGTTTCATTGTCCGTTCCGCCCTGCAGGAACTGGCGGCACAGGGCCTGGTCGAGTTCCAGCACAACCGGGGCGCGCGGGTCCGTGACGTATCCCTGGCCGAAGCGATCGAGATCACCGAGGTCCGGATCCTGCTCGAGGGCCTGCTGGCCGCCCGCGCGGCGGAACGGGTCACCCGCTCTGACGCGGCGATGCTTCGGGCGATCGTCAGGGACATGCGTACGGTCGTCGGGAAGTCGGAGCTGCTGGCCTACAGCGACCTGAACGCCCGGCTGCACGGCGCGATCCGCGATATCGGGGCGCATGAGACCGCGTCCCGCCTGCTCCGCCAGCTGCGCGACCAGACCGTCCGGCACCAGTTCTCGCTGTCCCTGGTACCCGGGCGCCCGGCGGTCTCGCTGCCGCAGCACGAGTCGATCGTCGCCGCGATCATCGCACGCGATCCCGACGCCGCGGAGCGGGCCATGCGCGATCACCTGCAGAGCGTTATCGACGCGTTCCGCGCGCTCTCCGTCGCGGCGACGCCGTGACGTTGTCCACGGCGTTCACCGAGATGCTCGGGGTGCGGCACCCGATCGTTCTCGCGCCGATGGCCGGATCGGCGGGCGGCGCGCTGGCGGCGGCGGTCTCCAACGGCGGCGGCCTAGGGCTGCTCGGCGGCGGTCCGGGTGACCCAGCCTGGATGGCACGCGAGCTGCCGGTCGTGGCAGCCGGCACCACCAGCCCGTGGGGCGTGGGCTTCCAGAGCTGGGCGGTTGACATCGGCACGGTCGAGCGGGCGCTAGGGCACGGTCCCTCAGCTGTGATGCTGTCGTTCGGCGACCCGGTGCCGTTCGCCGCGCGGGTCCGCGAGTCCGGGGTTGTGCTCATGCTCCAGGTCACCGACATGGCGGAAGCCAGGCAGGCGGTGGATCTGGGTGCCGACGTCATCGTGGCGCAGGGCACCGAGGGTGGCGGCCACGGTGCCAGGCGCGGCCGGTCCACCCTGCCCTTCGTTCCTGCCGTCGTGGACCTGGCGGCGCCGATCCCGGTGCTGGCCGCCGGCGGCATCGCCGACGGGCGCGGCCTCGCCGCGGCGCTGGCGCTCGGCGCGGCCGGAGCGCTGATCGGCACGCGCTTCCAGGCCACGGCTGAGTCCATGGCCGACTCGTGGATCAAGAAGGCGATCGTCGCCAGTGGCGGCGAGGGCACCGAGCGCAGCAGCGTGCTGGACATCGTCAGGGGCTCGCGGTGGCCGCGGCAGTACACCGGCCGCACCCTCGCCCACCCGTTCCTTGACCAGTGGCGCGGGCGGGAAGACGAGCTTGCCGCCGACCCAGGCGCCAGGCAGGCCTATCAGGACGGGGTCGACCGTGGCGACCTGCCGCCGCTCCCGGTGTGGGCGGGCGAGGGCGCGGACCTCATCACGGACCTGCCGCCCGCCGCTGACCTGGTTGCCATCCTGGCCGCCCAGGCGCAGGAAGCGCTTGACCGAGCCGGGCGGCACTGACCGCTACCGTGCTGCCGGCCGGCTCGAACTGGACCGTCCGGCCGCGCAGAGCGTCGGCGGTCGGGCCGTCGCGCCAGGCCGTCAGACCGGCGGCGCGGGGTCGTACTGGATGCCGCGGCGGACCTCGCGTGCCCGGTCCGGCCCCGCCAACCGGTCCACGAGATGCAGCGCCATATCGATGCCCGCGGAGATGCCCGCCGCGGTGATGATGTCGCCGTCGTCAACGAACCGCTCGTCCGGGCGGGCTTCGATCGTCGGGTCCAGACTGGTCAGCAGGTCCATCGCCGACCAGTGCGTGGTGGCTGGCCGCCCGGCCAGCAGGCCGGCGGCGGCGTAGACCAGCGACCCAGTGCAGACGCTGGTCAGCAGCGGGACCGCCGAGCGCTGGCGGCGTACCCACTCAAGCTGCTCCTCGTCGCGCAGCTGCGGCCTGGTGCCCTGCCCGCCCGGGTAAATCAGCACGTCGAGCGGCGGCGCGTCGGCATAGGAGTGATGCGCCTGCACCGTCAGGCCCTTGGCGCAGTGCACCAGCCCGCCGCACCTGGACAGGCAGCTCACCGCGTAGCCGTCGCCGGGGAACTGGAGCGTCCAGTAGGACAGCACCTCCCACGGCCCGACCGCGTCGAGTTCCTCGACGTCGTCGAACAGCAGGATCCCGATCTGCCTGGCTACCGCCGTCATGCGGCGATTCAACCACGCCGCAACTGCCGGGAAGGGACCGGCCGGGAAGGGACGGGCCGGCTGGAGCGTTAGCGTGCACATGCAGGTGGAGATCTGGTCCGACGTGGTGTGCCCGTGGTGCTACCTGGGCAAGCGGCGGTTCGAGCAGGCGCTGGCCGGGTTCGAGCACCGCGACGAGGTCGAGGTGACGTACCGGTCGTTCGAGCTCGACCCGTTCGCGCCGCAGGGCGTGACGACGCCGACGATCGAGATGCTGGCCAGCAAGTACGGCATGACGGCCGGCCAGGCTCGTGAGGCGCAGTGGCAGATGGAGCAGCGCGCCGCCGGCGACGGCCTCACGTTCCGGATGGCCGACCTGCGCAGCGGCAGCACCAGGGACGCGCACCGGTTGCTGCAGCTCGCCAGGGCCAAGCAGCGCCAGGGCGATCTGCTCGAGCGGCTGCACCGGGCGTACTTCACCGAGCAGGCCTCGATCTTCGACCACGAGACGCTCGTCGGGCTCGCCGCCGACGCAGGCCTGGACCCCGCCGAGGCGGCCAAGGTGCTGGCGGGCGAGGAGTATGGGCCCGCCGTAGCCGCCGACGAGGCGATGGCCAGCGAGCTTGGCGCGACCGGTGTGCCGTTCTTCGTGATCGACCGCCGCTACGGCATCTCGGGCGCGCAGCCGGCGGCCGCCATAGGGCAGGTGCTCGACCGCGTCTGGGCCGACGCCCAGCCTGCCTGACCGTCCGGCTGGCCGACCCGGCCAGCCAGCATCTCGGCTCCGCGACCACTGCCGCCCGGCGAGAACGGCTTTTCATCATCTAATGCCTCACAAATCAGTCCAAAAAGGTCGTGACCATGACGCTGGCGGATGAAAAGTGGCGCTGGCGAATGAAAAGTGGCCGCCGCGGTCAGGCCGAGTTAGCCGTAGAACAGGCGCTCCATCACTGCGCGGGCCCGGCGAGCGGTGCGGCGCCAGTCCTGCACCAGGTCCTGGGCCGCGTCCGGCCGGTAGCCGAGCAGCCGTGCGGTGGCGGCAAGCTCGGGCCGCCCGGTCGGCAGCACGTCCGCCGGGCGGCCGGTCACCAGCATCACCGCGTTCCTGATCCGGGTGGCGAGCAGCCAGGACTCGCTGAGCGCCGTGGCATCGCCCGCCGCGAGCAGGCCGGCCCCGCTGGCCGCGTCCAGGGCCGCCAGCGTGCGGGTGGTGCGCAGGCCTGGAACGGCGCCCGCGTGGGTGAGCTGCAGCAGCTGGGCCACCCACTCGGTGTCGCTGAGCCCGCCGGGACCCAGCTTGACGTGCATGGCAGGCTCGACGCCGCGCGGCATCCGCTCGGCCTCCATCCTGGCTTTAATCCGCTTGACCTCGCGCACTGCCTGATCGCCGATGCCGCATGGCGGATACCGGACCTCGTCGGCCATCGCGGTGAACTCGGCGCCAAGTGCCAGGTCGCCGGCCGCAGGGCTGGCTCGCAGCAGGGCCTGCATCTCCCATGGCTGGGCCCAGCGGTCGTAGTAGCTGCGGTAGGCGCCGAGCGTGCGCACCAGCGGTCCCTGCCGGCCCTCGGGTCGCAGGCCGGCGTCGATCTGCAGTGACGGGTCAGGACCTGGCCTGCCGAGCAGCCGGCGCAGCTCCTCGGCGACGGCGTGCGCTGCCCTGGTGGAGGCCTCCTCGTCAGCCCCAGGCAGCGGCTGATACACGAACAGCACGTCGGCGTCGCTGGCGTAGCCCATCTCGTGCCCGCCGAACCGGCCCATCCCGACCACGCAGATCCTGGCCGGCAGCTCCCCCGCCGAGCGCTCCGCCTTCCGGCGCGCTACGTCGAGCGCGGCGTCCACGGTCACCGCGGTCACCGTGCCGAGCGCGTCAGCCACGCCGGTGACGTCGAGCTTGGCGAGCAGGTCCGCGGCGGCGGTGCGGAACAGCTCGCGCCGACGCAGCGCGAGCAGGCCGGCCACGGCCCGGTCCACGTCAGCCGGGCCGGCATGCCGCCTGGCGAGAGCGTGCGCCTCGGCCCGCAGCGCCGACTCGGGCTGCGGCGCAAGCCGCGCGTCGTCGCCGAGCATCGCCACCGCCTCGGGCGCGCGCAGCAGCAGGCCGGTGGCGTACGAGCCTGACGCGAGCAGTTTGGCCATCCTGGCCGCCACCGTGGTGTCGTCCCTGAGCAGCCGCAGGTACCACGGAGACCGGCCGAGCGCCTCGCTGACCTGGCGGAAGGCGAGCAGGCCCGCATCGGGCCTTGGCGCGTCAGCGAACCAGCCGAGCATCGCGGGCAGCAGCGCGCGCTGGATCGCTGCCTTTCTCGTCACGCCGGTGGTCAGCGCCTCGATGTGGCGCAGTGCCCCGGCCGGGTCGGCGTAGCCGAGCGCCTCGAGCCGGTCGGCGGCGGCCTGCGAGGTCAGCCTGATCACGTCGCCGGGGAGCCTCGCGACCGCATCGAGCAGCGGCCGGTAGAACAGCTTCTCGTGCAGCTCCCTGACCGCCGCGGCGTGGGTGCGCCACTGCGCGGTCAGGTCGGCGGCAGGGTCGGCGACCGTCGTGGCGGCGGGCGGCGGCAGGTAACCGTTGGCGCGCAGCGCCCGGCCGAGCTGGCGCAGCACCCTCTGCTCGGTCGGCAGCGAGTGGGTACGGCGCAGCTGCCGCAGCTGCAGCAGGTGCTCGACGACGCGCAGGAACCGGTAGGCCTGCGCCAGGCTGGCGGCGTCGTGCCGGCCCACGTACCCGCCGTACGCCAGGGCCGCGAGCGCGGGCAGCGTGGCCGGGTCGCGCAGCGACTCGTCGGCCCTGCCGTGCACGAGCTGCAGCAGCTGGACGGCGAACTCGATGTCGCGCAGCCCGCCGGGGCCTAGCTTGAGCTCACGGCCTGCCTCGTCAGCGGGCAGGCTGGCCAGCACCCGGCGGCGCATGGCGTGGACGTCGGTCACGAAGTCCTCCCGCTGCGCCGCCTGCCACACCAGCGGGGAGACCGTGTCGAGGTAGGCGCGGCCGAGCTCGGCATCCCCGGCTACGTGCCTGGCCTTCAGCAGCGCCTGGAACTCCCAGGTCTTGGCCCAGCGCTGGTAGTACGCCCGGTGGCTGGCCAGGGTGCGGACGAGCGGGCCGTTGCGGCCCTCGGGGCGCAGGTTCGGGTCGACGGGGAACAGCGCGCCCTCCGGTCCGGTGTCCGAGCACGCCCTGATCACCGACCTGGCGAGATGGGAGGCGGTGCGCAGCGCCGCGGCCTCACCGTCCGCGCCGTCCGGTCCGCCGTCGGCTGGCTCGGCGACGAAGATCACGTCGACGTCGCTGGCGTAGTTGAGCTCGCGGGCGCCGCACTTGCCCATCGCGATCACTGCCAGGCGGCACGGCACCGAATCGGCAGGTAGCTGCGCGCGGGCTAGGCCGAGTGCCGCCTCGAGCGCCGCTCCGGCCAAGTCGGCGAGCTCGGCCATGACCTGGTCGAGCGTGGCCGCCCCAGTCAGGTCCCGCGCCGCCAGCCTGAGCAGCCGGCGCCGGTAGCCCACCCGCAGTGCATCGGGTCCGGCGGCCGCGGCCGCCGCCAGGTCAGCGCGAAGGTCGCCGGGTGCGGGCGCCGCGACGCCCTGCAGGCCGGCGAGCAGCCGCCAGTCATTGCCGTGCCTGCGCAGGTGCTCTGCCAGCGCCGTGCTCATGCCGAGCACCCGGGTCAGCCGCAGCAGCAGGTCGGGATCGGCGCCCAGCGCTTCGATCAGCGCCCCGCCATCCGGCAGCCTGGCCAGCCCGGCCAGGGCCTGGTCCGGGTCCGCCGATGCAGCCAGCGCCGCGACGATCGGCGCGTCCGCGCCGAGTGCGTCGAGCCCGAGACCGGAGGTCAGCAGGCCGGCCGCTGCTCCGGCATCGGCGAATCCCAGCCCGGCCAGCCGTCCGGCCAGCGTCGCCCCACGCGGCATGCCCACGCCAGAACGCTATCCACACCCGCCGTCAGCCGAACAGGGTTGACCGTGGCTAGATCCCTGGCTTGTGCTGGCCGCCCGCACCGTCGGCCAGCACGGGCTCGGCCATCTCGGCCCCGAGCCTGCCCCGCCGCCTGGCCCGGTCGCCGAACGCCCAGAACGCCAGCCCCAGGGCGATCAGCACCGCGAACGAGCCGAGCGTGACCGCCTCGAAGAAGGTCCTCGACACGCCCCAGCTTGCCTCCATCGAGTAGGACTCGCCGAAGATCGCGTTGATCCCTCCCGGCCACAGCAGCGTGATGGCGGTGATGATCACGAACGCCTCCGTGATGATCGCGGCCGTCCAGGCGCCCGCCATACCGCCGGGCACCCGGTACGGGCGGTGCACGTCGGGGTAGCGGCGGCGCAGCCGCACCAGGGCGGGGAAGATGAAGAAGTAGCTGACTGCCGTGGTGGACACGGTCAGCGAGAGCATCACCTCGAAGAAGCTCTCCAGCTTGCCCTTGGTGATCAGGAACACCACCAGCACGAACGCCGAGCCGACCACGCCGGACATCAGGTTCACCGCGATCGGGGTGCCGAAGCTGGTGAACCGGCCGAGCCAGGTCGGGCCCGCGCCGTCCAGCGAGGCGATGGCCTGGGTACGGTCGGCGCCCTCCAGCCAGACCGCCCCGCTGGCGATCAGGGTCACGATCAGCAGTATCCCGAACGCCACGCCGAGCCCGTGGATGTGGAAGCCAGCGGCCACGGCCTGGTAGGCGTCGACGAAGCCGCTGACGCTCTGCAGGCCCGATATCGGCACCACCAGGATGATGCCGACGATGAGCAGGCCGTAGATCAGTGCACACAGCACGCCGGAGCTGAGGATCATCCTCGGCACGTCACGCTGCGGGTGCTTCATCTCCTCGGCGGCGCCGTTGGACAGCTCGAAGCCGACCCACAGGAACACCAGCAGGCCCACCACGATCAGGAAACCGTTGAGCGACGGCTTCAGGTCGGCCGCGGTCGAGGCCCCCGCCGGATGGCCGTGCTTGACGAGGAACGCGACGAACAGCGCGGTGAACAGCACCACGACCGCGATCTTGACGATGGTGCCGATGTTCGGCCCCCACTTGCCGTACCGGAACGCGACGATCGCGATCGCGACCGTGACCCAGACGAACACGAGCCCGACAACGATCTCGCTCCAGGTACCGAGCGGCTTGCTCAGGATCAGGCCGTTCAGCGCTGCGATCGTGGAGGCGGCCAGCGTGCCGCCGATCCAGATCGGGTTGGACAGCCAGTAGAGGATCGCGGTGACCGCGCCGGCCTGGCCAAAAGCCAGCCGCGCCCACTCGTAGGGGCCGCCTTCCACCGGGAAGGCCGCGCCGAGCTCGGCGGTCAGCATGCCGTAGGGGACGAGGAACAGCACGAGCGAGATCGCCAGCCAGGTGATCGCCTGAGCGCCTGCCTCCGCCGTGGCCGCGACCGTGTCGTAGCCGAGGATCGCGCAGGCGGTAAACAGCACCAGGTCGACCCGGCCGAGCACCTTGCGCAGCTTGGCCTTCTCGCGGCGGGCGGCGGCGGTCTCCAGCGGGCTTGCGATGGTCGCGGTGTCGGCCATGTCAGAGCTCCTGCTCTCCCAGGCCGCCTGTGGTCACGGCCGGCGTTGCACCATTAGACCGGACATTCGGTCAATCTGGCCACAGGCGCCGGCGATCTTCTCAGCTCAGCAGCAGCACGGCGTACGCGGCGAGCCAGTGCTCGACCATGTAGTGGTCGCCGACCACGTGCGGCAGCGCGGCGTCGGCATGCAGGCGTGACGCTGCCGTGGCCGGCGCGATCCGGTCGTCGCCCGGCGGCAGGCTCTCGGCCAGCCTGCGCCAGCACCAGGCGCGGCTCGCGTTCAGCCCGTGCAGGTGCGCGATCTGCCCGTCGCTGGAGTCGGAGACCTCGGCCGGGGTGAACAGCGACGCCGGCCGGCCGACCGCGATGTCCGGAAGAAACGCGGTCAGCCAGGCGGCGAACTCCGCGGCTGGCAGCAAGCTAGCCATCAGCTCGGCCTCGGTCAGTGCCGGGGACAGGAAGTCGGCGCCGGACGGCTCCCAGGCCGCCGGGTAGTCCGCGTCCGCGCCGTACCACCGGCCGGCGGTGGCGGCGATCGCGTCGGCCAGCCGCCCGTCCCCGGCCGCGGCGCGGTCACCCGCATGCGGCAGGGACCGGGACAGCGCGAAGGCGGTGTTCGGGTGCACCCCGTACCGCACCGGGTAGGTGGCCTTGGGCAGCCAGCGCATGAACCGGTCGGTGACCGCGTCGGCCAGCGGCGTCATGGCGGCTGACCAGCGCCTGCCGTCAGGGTCGTCGAAGGCGGCCGCCTCGTGCGCGAGCGCAAGCGCCCAGCCCCAGCCGTACCGCCCCGGCGAGTCAGGCCCGGCAACGTAGGCGGCCTCCGCGGCAAGCGCGTCCGCGCCGAACTGGCGGTCGAGCGTGGCCCTGATCTCCTCGCCGGGCACTGCGTCGGGCACGGTCCGCAGCAGCCGGATCAGCAGCCAGTGCATCTCCACGCAGGAATGCCAGTCGTAGCTGCCGTAGAACACCGGGTTCCGGTCGGCCGGCCTGGCGGGGAAGTCGCCGGGCTCGGCCATGGTGTGGTGGACGCCGCTGGGGAACTCGCGGCCAATGTTGGCGATCGCGACCTGAGCGTACGCCGCGGCATGCTCGGCGAGGAGCTCATGCCACGGCGTCGCGCTGGTCACGATCGCGTTCCTTCGCTCGCTACCGCTGCGTGGTATGCGTAGCCACCGGCTGGCGCAGCACAGGCTGGTGCACGTGCAGCAGCTTGTCGACCAGCGCGGGCAGCTTGCCCAGGTCCTGAAGAGCAGGCTGGGCGACGCCACCCACGGTGATCGAGTCGCCGGTGCATCCGTACCTGCTCACTACCACGGCCGGGTGCCCCGGAACCGGGCGGAAGGCGAGCCGGTAGGTGACCGTGATGAGCGGACAGAACACAACCTCACCGGGTGATGCCGGCTGGCTGTTCAGCAGCGCCACGAGCCGGGCGATGACCGCGGCGGAGGTGAAAGTCCTGGTGACCGTGCGTGTCGCCGCGCCGGCGACGAACGCCGTGATCCGCACCGAGCGGAACTGCGCGGCGGTCAGGTGCTCGGCGGCCGACCTGACCGGGTACCAGATCACCTCGGCGTCCGAGCGCAGCAGTGCGTGCCCGCCTGGCCCGCGCACCACGGTGTCGGTCAGGTCGAGGGAAGCGATGCCCCACGGCGTCTTCCTCGGCACGAACGTCAGGTCACGCTCGATGACGCCGCTGCCGTTCGACGAGCTGCCGGGGCCCTGCATGGTCATCCCGCTCGGGGCGTGCGCGCGCAGGTACCGAAGGGCCGCCGTCATCGACATCGGCAGCCGGTACACCTGGTAGCTGTCCACGTAGTCCTTCGCGGCCATCGCGCTGCCCGGTAGGCGCAGGTGGGGCGGCAGCGGCCGATGTGGCAGGCGGCGCGCGCCGGCCGGCAGCCGCAGCTGGGCGAGCAGCCGCGCGGCGATCTGCTCCGAGCCTGCGCGCGTCTGCCACGGCGGCCCGCTGTGCCTGGCCGTGGCCAGGTGGGTGGAACTGCCGCCGCTGCTTGTCGCCGAGACACCGCCACACGCTGCCGTGAGCGCCAGGACGGCCAGCCCGGCGACTGCCAGCCGCGCCGGCATCCGCGCTAGCGTCCGCGCGGGCGAAGGCTTCGATCCGTTGACGCGTCGCATGACTGCCTCCTTGGGGCGGGCCGGCCATTCGAGTATCCCCGGCCTTCACCCCTTTGGACGCCGTTGCACGCGGCAGCGGTTCCACCCGTGGCGGCACCGATCACAGCACCGACAGGTAACGATCGAGCTCGAACTCGGTCACCTGGCGGCGGTACTCCTGCCATTCCTCGCGCTTGTTGCGCAGGAAGAAGTCGAAGACGTGCTCGCCAAGCGTCTCGGCGACAAGTTCGCTGGTCTGCATCACGTTGCAGGCATCCGAAAGGCTCTGCGGCAGCGGCGCGATGCCGAGCGCCCGCCGCTCGGCGGCGGTGAGCGCCCAGACATCGTCCTCGGCACCCGGCGGCAGCTCGTAGCCCTGCTCGATCCCCTTCAGGCCCGCCGCGAGAATGACCGCGAAGGCCAGGTAAGGGTTGCAGGCCGGGTCGAGCGAGCGGAACTCGATCCTGGTCGCATTCCGCTTCTTCGGCTTGTACATGGGCACCCGGATCAGCGCTGACCTGTTGTTGTGCCCCCAGCAGATATAGGCGGGCGCCTCGCCGCCCGCGCCGGCGATCCGCTCGGCGCCGCCCCACAGCCGCTTGTAGGAATTCACCCACTGGTTGCAGACGGCGGTGATCTCGGCGGCGTGCACGAGCAGCCCGGCGATGAACGCCCGGCCCACCTTGGACAGCTGGAACTCGCCGCCCGGGTCGTAGAACGCGTTGCGGTCGCCCTCGAACAACGACATGTGAGTGTGCATGCCCGAGCCCGGGTGCTCGGTGAACGGCTTGGGCATGAAGGTCGCGTAGACCCCCTCGTCCAGCGCCACCTCCTTCATGGCCAGCCGGAACGACATGATGTTGTCCGCGGTGCTCAGCGCGTCGGCGTAGCGCAGGTCGATCTCCTGCTGGCCCGGCGCGCCCTCGTGGTGGCTGAACTCCACCGAGATGCCCATGTTCTCCAGCATCGTGATCGCGGACTTGCGGAAGTCGTGCGCGATCTGGTGCGGCGTGTGATCGAAGTAGCCGCCCTGGTCGATCGGCCGCGGCTTCTGGCCCGGCTCCGGGCGCTCCCTGAGCAGGAAGAACTCGATCTCGGGGTGGGTGTAGAAGGTGAACCCGAGGCTGGCGGCCTTGGCCAGGGTGCGCTTGAGCACGTACCGCGGGTCGGCGTGCGACGGCGAGCCGTCGGGCAGCAGGATGTCGCAGAACATCCGCCCCACCCCGGCAGGGTCATCGCGCATCGGCATCAGCTGGAAGGTCGACGGGTCCGGCTTGGCGATCATGTCGGCCTCGTAGACCCTGGCGAACCCCTCGACCGACGAGCCGTCGAACCCGATCCCCTCGGCGAACGCGCCCTCCAGCTCGGCCGGGGCCACGGCGACCGACTTCAGGTAGCCGAGCACGTCGGTGAACCACAGCCGGACGAACCTGATGTTGCGCTCCTCGAGCGTGTGCAGCACGAACTGCTCTTGCCTGTCCACCTTGCCAGTCTGCCCGGTGCGTGTTTCCAACCTGTAACGCGACCCGCCAGAACGGACGTCCAGTGTTCGCGGCGCCCGGCCAGGCCAGCCCGGCCAGAACCGCCACCGCGAGCGGTTGCGGCCGGATCTAAGCTGATCTGGTGCCGCAGCTGAGGATCGCGCTCGCCCAGGTGAACTCCACCGTCGGAGATCTTGACGGCAACAGCGCCGCCGTCGTGAGCTGGACCGAGCGGGCGGCGGCCGCCGGGGCGTCGGTGGTGGTGTTCCCCGAGATGATGCTGACCGGCTACCCGGTGGAGGATCTCGCGCTGCGGGCATCGTTCGTCAGCGCGTCGATCGAGGCACTGCGGCGGACCGCGGTCGAGCTCGGCGAGCGCGGGCTCGGCGGGGTCGCCGTGGTCACCGGATACCTGGACCGCCAGGCCGGGCTGCGGCCGCGGGTGGGACTGCCGGCCGGAGCGCCACGCGATGGGGCGGCGGTGCTGCACGGCGGAGCGGTCGTAGTCACCTCGGCCAAGCACCACCTGCCGAACTACGGCGTGTTCGACGAGTACCGCTACTTCGTGCCCGGCGACGTGCTGCCGGTGCTCAGGCTCACCGCCGGATCCGGCGAGCCCGTCGACGTCGCCGTGGCGATCTGCGAGGACCTGTGGCAGGAGGGCGGCCCGGTGGCCGTGGCCAGGCAGGCAGGAGCAGGCCTGCTTGTCGTGCCCAACGCCTCGCCGTACGAGCGCGGCAAGGTCGACGCCCGGCTCGCGCTGTGCCGCCGCCGTGCGGCCGAGGCAGGCGCGCCGCTGGCCTACGTGAACATGGTCGGAGGCCAGGACGAGCTGGTCTTCGACGGTGCCTCGATCGTGGTCGACGCCGACGGCCGGCTGCTGGCCCGCGGCCCGCAGTTCGAGCAGGCCTTGATCGTCGCCGACGTGCCGGTGCGGGCGGCGGGCGGCAGCCGGGCCGATGACCTGGCCGGGGACGTGGTTGGGGGCTTGGCGGGGGACCTGGCGGGGTACGCAGCCGGGGATGCGATCGCCGACGCGCGGGACGGCACCACGATCACGATCAGGCGAGTGGTGCTGCCGGGAGCGCCGCCGCCGGGCAGCGCGCGGGCCGAGCCTGGCGACGGCCCGGTCTGGCCGTTGCTTGATGACCTGGCCGAGGTGTACGGGGCGCTGGTGCTCGGCACGCGGGACTACGTCACCAAGAACGGCTTCCGCTCGGTGACCTGCGGGCTGTCCGGCGGCATCGACTCCGCGCTGACCGCCACGATCGCGGCCGACGCGATCGGGCCCGACCGGGTGCATGTGGTGCTTATGCCGAGCGAGTACTCGTCCGAGCACTCGGTCGCCGATGCCGCCGACCTGGTCAAGCGGCAGGGCCTGCACGCCAGGACCGTGCCGATCGCGCCGATGGTGGCCGCGTTCGGCACGGACCTGGAGCTTGACGGACTAGCCGCGGAGAACCTGCAGGCCAGAATCCGGGGCGTGATCTTGATGTCACTGTCCAATGCCGAGGGCCACCTGGTGCTGACCACGGGGAACAAGAGCGAGATCGCGACCGGATACTCGACCCTGTACGGCGACTCCGCAGGCGGCTTCGCGCCGGTCAAGGACGTGCCCAAGACGCTGATCTGGCGGCTGGCATCCTGGCGGAACGAGCAGGCGGCCGCCGCCGGTCAGGACCCGCCCATCCCGGAGAACTCGATCGTCAAGCCGCCGAGCGCCGAGTTGCGGCCCGGTCAGCTGGACACCGACTCGCTGCCCGACTACGCGGTGCTCGACCCGGTGCTCGATGACTACGTGGAAAAGGACATGGGCTCGGCCGAGCTGATCGCGGCCGGGCATGATCCGGCGCTGGTCCAGCGCGTGATCGGGCTGGTCGACCATGCCGAGTACAAGCGCAGGCAGTATCCGCCCGGGCCCAAGATCACCGCGAAGAACTTCGGCAGGGACCGCAGGCTGCCGATCACCAACCGGTGGCGGGAGCCGTTCGCGAGGTAGCCGCTCGCGCGGTAGCCGTTGGCGCGGTTGCCGTCGCGCGAAGGGTAAAGTCGCCACCTGGCGGCAGGCCGGGTTGAGCGATTAGCGGGAAGGCCGGATACTTGGACAGTCCTAACCAGACGCCAGATATCCGAAAGGCCCTATTCGGAGGCGACCAGTGAGCGGCGAGATGCTCCCGGCAATCGGCGACTTCCCGCTCGGTGCCCGGATCGCCAGCTACCAGATCGAGCAGCTCATCGGGCGCGGTGGCATGGCGACCGTCTACCGGGCCACCGATGTACGGCTCGGCCGCCAGGTCGCGCTCAAGGTGCTCGCGGCGCAGCTGGTCAGGGACGATGCCTTCAGGCAGCGGTTCGTACAGGAATCTCGGTCGGGCGCTTCCGTGGACCACCCCAACGTGATCCCGGTCTTCGAGGCCGGCGAGGCCGACGGCGTGCTGTTCATCGCCATGCGCTACGTGGCGGGCCAGGACGTGCGCGCGCTGATCGACCGCGAGGGCCGGCTGCGGCCGAGCCGCGTGGTCAGCATCGTCACCCAGGTCGCGTCGGCGCTCGACGCCGCGCACGCCCGCGGCCTGATCCACCGCGACGTCAAGCCGGCCAACATGCTGATCGCCACGGCGGGCACCGCCACCACCCCTGATCACGTGTACCTGTCCGACTTCGGGCTGAGCAAGGTGACGCTCTCAGCGCACAGCCTGACCGGTACCGGGCAGTTCCTCGGCACCATCGACTACATGTCGCCCGAGCAGGTCGAGGGCCGCCCGGTGGACGGCCGGACTGACCTGTACGCCCTGGCCTGCGCCGCGTTCGAGATGCTCACCGGAGAGCCGCCGTTCAGGCGGGAGCAGAACCTGGCCGTGATGTGGGCTCAGGTCTCCGCCCCGCCGCCGTCGGTACGCGTGCTGCGGCCGGAGCTGCCAGCGCAGGTGGACCAGGTGCTTGCCAAGGCGCTGGCCAAGTCGCCGGCGGACCGGCAGTCGAGCTGCCTGGAGTTCGCCGCCGAGCTTCGGGCTGCGTGCGCGCTCGGGTCCGCGGGTGCGGGGCCTGGCGCCGCGCCGGAGGCGCCAGGTCAGGCCGGACCAGCGACCGAGTTCGCGGGCGGGCCCGGCGCGGTCGGGCCCGGCGCGGTCGGGCATGGCGCGGTCGGGCAGGGCGCGGTCGGGCAGGGCGCGGTCGAGCAGGGCGCGGTCGGGCAGGGCGCGGGCGCGGCGCTTGGTGCCGCCGCAGGTGCGGGGCTCGGCGCAGAGCTGGCCGGGGCGATGCCGCCCGGCGGCGGCGTGCGTCCAGGGTTCGAGGACACCGTCACCGAGGGCGCGGTGGGCGGCGGATCGGGCGTGGCCGGGGCAGCCGCCGGTGCGCCGGGATCGGGCGGGTCAGGATCTGGCGGCGCCGGGGCCGCACCGGAGTACCGCGGACCACGGGCCCACGGCGAGCAAGCGGCCTACGGCGAGCAAGCGGCCCATGGAGGACCGCCTGGATACGGCGCACCGCCTGGATACGGCGCACCGCCTGGATACGGCGCACCGCCTGGATACGGCGCGCCGCCTGGATACGGCGCACCGCCGGGGTACGGCGGCCAGTCCGGGTACGGCGGGCCGGCGGGATCTGGCGGCGGGCCAGGCGACCCGGCGGGCGTGCTCTGGCAGGGCCAGGGCCCGGCTAGTTATCCGGGATCTCCCCCGCCTTATCCGGGATCTCCCCCGCCGCGCAGGCGCAGCAAGCTGATGCCGGTCCTCATCGGGCTGCTCGTGGTGATCATCCTCGCGGGGGCCGGCTACGCCGTGCTACGCCTGCGCGGCAACGGAACCCCGCACGCGGGCGGCAGCCCTACGAGCACCAGCACCGTCACGGTGAGCCCGACCAGCCGCCCGAGCAGTTCTTCAGGCAGCCCGAGCAGCACACCAACAAGTCCGAGCAGCAGCGCCAGCGTTCCGCCCGCCACGACACCGGCCGCCGTGGTGACCGACTACTACAACGCGGTCAACGCGCACCACTACCGGCTCGCCTGGCGGCTGAACTACAGCGCCCACAGCCTGAGCTCCTATGCGGCCTACAAGGCGGGCTTCGCAGGGACACAGAACGTGGCGCTCACGATCGTCTCGGTGAGCGGAGACCAGGTACAGGTCAGGCTGGCCGCCACCCAGACCGATGGCACGGTCAAGTACTACGCGGGCACCTACACGGTTCAGGGCGGCACGATCGTCAGCTCAAGCATCCAGCCAACGTCCAGCTAGCCAACGTCCGCGACCGGTCAGCTACAGGTCCACGCTGGCGCCTGGCTCCAGCCTGAGGTAGCCGCCCTCGCCGCTGCCGCCGAGCAGAACGCCGGCGAGCTGCCCGATCAGCCGGATGCCGTTGTCGTTCAGCAGCTCGTCGTGGATCGCGTAGCTGATCCTCGGCTGCACCGCCCTTGCGTAGTCGAACATCTCCGAGGCCTTCAGCCAGGGCGCGCTGATCGGAAGCAGCAGCGTCTCGATGGGCTCGCCAGGGATGGTGAACGCGTCGCCAGGATGGAACAGGCTGCCGTCCACCGTGAAGCCGATGTTGGGCACGACCGGCATGTCCGGGTGGATCGGCGCGTGGTCCCGCCCGTGCACGTGCACGTCGAACCCGGCCGCTGTGAACGTGTCGCCGTCGCCAACGGCGTGCACCCGGCCGCCGAGGTCGGCGAACTGAGCCGCCACCGGGGCGTTGGTCCACAGCTCAAGCGCGTGGTCGCGGTCAAGGGCGGCGCGCACCGCGGCGGTATCCAGGTGGTCGACGTGCTCGTGGGTGATCAGCACGGCACTGGCACCAGCCATCGGGTTCTCGCCGCTCCAGATCCCCGGGTCAAGGACGATGCTCGCGCCGTCCTTGGTCAGCCGCACGCACGAGTGCCCGAGCTTCGTCATCCGCATCTGTCACCAGTCCAGTCTCAGCATGCCGACCGAACCGAACCTATCGCGACGCCAGCCCGATCAGAAGCTCATCCACCACGCGCCTGGCGTACCCGCGGTCGGCCCGGTCGGCCCGGTCGGCACTCGCCCGCGGCCTGGCAAGCACGGCGCCAGTCAGCATGTCGACGGCTGCCTCGATGTTGGTGCCATCGCGCAGCTCGCCAGTGGCCATGCCACGACGCAGCAGCAGCCGAAACACGTCCCTGCGCGGTTCGATCACGGTGTCCATGTAGCGCTCGATCAGCCGCGGGTACTGCGCACCCTCGCCAAGCAGCAGGGCAGCGTGCCGCACCTTGCGCGGGTCGATCGACTCGATCCGCAGCGCCTCAACCAGCGAGGCGAGGTCGTCCCTAACCGACTCGCCCTTCGGTTCGGGCAGCGGTTCGACCAGCGCGGTGAGCGCGTCGAGAAGCAGATCCTCCTTGCCTGGCCAGCGCCGGTAGATGGTGGCCTTGCCGACGCCGGCCCTGGCCGCGACCTTCTCGATGCACAGCCCTTCGGCCCCCGACTCGGCGAACAGGTCGAGCGCGGCCTCGATGATCGCCCGGTCGGCCTGCTCGCTGCGCGGTCGGCCGACCCGGCGAGGGTGCTCACGCGCTACCTGCACATCATCTAGTGACACCTAACTCGGACACCTAACTCGCTTGTCCGGCGATCAATAACGATACGGAACGAAATCGTATCGATATATGCGCGTCGCCGGGCTTGGATAGCCGGAACTGCGGGTGACCCTGGCCTTGGCGGCAGCCCGGTGGCGCGGTCTGAGCGGGCCACCGCCGGCCCTACCCTTCGATGTCACCGCATGTCATCATCGAAACGTCCGGGGACGCCAGCGTGGCGCCACGAGACTTGGAGGATCGCGATGACCGCACAGCTTTCCCAGCCGGAGGCCGCGACACTCGCGCGGACACCAGAACCAGAGGCACTGTACGGCGGCACGCGCACCCGCCGGATCACGGTGCGCGATCTCGCCGCGGCTAAGGCCCGCCGCGAGAAGTGGCCGATGCTCACCGCGTATGACGCCCTCACCGCACGCGTCTTCGACGAGGCAGGGATCCCCGTCCTGCTGGTCGGCGACTCGGCCTCGATGGTCGTCTACGGGCACGACAGCACGATTCCGGTGACGGTCGACGAGCTGATACCGCTCACCGCGGCCGTCGTCCGCGGCACCAGGAGGGCGCTGGTGGTCGCCGACCTGCCCTTCGGCTCTTACCAGGCATCACCGCGAACCGCGATGGAGACCGCGATCAGATTCCTGAAGGAGACCGGGGCGCAGGCGGTGAAGCTCGAGGGCGGCCACCGGGTGCTGCGGTGCGTGGAGGACCTGGTCGCCTCTGGCGTCCCTGTGATGGGCCATCTCGGCCTGACCCCGCAGTCGGTCAACGCGTTCGGCGGCTACCGGGTGCAGGGGCGGGGCGAGGACGGCGACCGGCTGCTCCAGGACGCGAAGTCACTGCAGGCGGCCGGCGCGTTCGCCGTGGTGCTTGAGTGCGTGCCCGCCGAGCTTGCCGCCAGGGTCACTGAGACGGTGTCAATCCCCACGATCGGGATTGGCGCGGGCCCGGACTGCGACGCGCAGGTGCTGGTGTGGCAGGACATGGCCGGGCTGACCCCGAACGTGGCGAAGTTCGTCAAGCGGTACGCGGACGTGGCGGGACAGCTCAGGCAGGCCGCGCAGTCGTTCGCGACCGAGGTGGTCGGCGGGGCCTTCCCGACGGCGCAGTACAGCTACCGCTGAGGTGCACCGGTACCTGAGCCCTTAGGCGCGTCATTTGGGTTGATCCCGGCGCGTCACCTTGATCATGTAGCGGCCTCTGCGGCAGACAAGTGATCGACCAGGACCCTTGTCCCGCAGGGGCACCGTCCATGCTGCCGGCAGAAGACCTGTTCGTCTACGTCTACGTGCTGATTGATGACGCGATCTGCCGGGGACATCGCCATCCCGCCGCGGCCCGGCCCGGCGCCGGCGTGCAGCGACGCCGAGTTGCTCACCATCGCGCTGGTACGGCACCTGCTGGGCCGCCGCAGCGGGGCCGGGTTCCTGGCCGAGGTCGCCCGCGACTGGCCGCGCCTGTTCCCGGCCCTGCCGCATCAGAGCGAGGCGAACCGGCGCATCCGCTGGCTGTGGGGCGCGTTCGAGCAGCTGCGCCGCTTCCTGGCCGGCCTGCTGCCCGCCGGCGACTGCCAGCAGATCGACACCAGCGCGATCCCTGTCAGGCACACTTCCCGGGTCCGCGGCCCGGACGGCTGGAGCGGGCCAGGCGGCCTGGCCGCCCGGTTCGGCCGCGACGCCGCCCACGCCGAGTGGTTCTACGGCTACCGCCTGGCGATCAAGACCGACCTGGGCTCCCGCATCGTCCGGGCCGGGGCCATCGTGCCCGCCGCCGTCAATGAGCGCGAGGTAGCCCAGGACCTGCTGGAAGCCGGGCCACCGCCGCGCGACCTGCTGGCAGACAAGGGATTCAGCGGCAAGGCATTCGCCGCAGCGCAGGCCACCCGCGGCACCGCCATCCTGATCCCGCCCACCAGGAACCAGCGGCGGAGCATGCCAGCGGTCCTGCAGAACATCATCGCCGAATGGCGCAACCGGATCGAGACTACCTTCGGCGAGATCACCGACCGGATGGAACCGGGTCGCCACGGTGCGCACACCTTCTGGGGCCTGCTGACCCGAACGGCGGCCGTCATCGCAGCCCACACGCTCCTGCGCACATGCCTTGCCGCCGGCTGACTCAATCCACATAACGCGCCTCAGGCGGGCCAGCGGTCAGCGGGTCAACTTCGGCAGCACCTCGCGGCCGAACACATCGATCCACTCGGTCTGGTTCCTGCCGACGTTGTGCAGATAGACGCGGTCGATGCCGAGGTCGAAGTAGCGCTGGATGTCGGCGCGGTGGGCGTCCAGGTCCGAGGTGATCAGCATCCGGCCGTCGAAGTCCTCGGGCCTGACCAGCTTGGCCATCTGCTCGAAGTCGTACGGCGAGCGGATGTCCTGCTTGGGAAACTTCATGCCGCCGTTAGGCCACTCGCGGACTGCGTTGGCCAGGGCCTGCTCGTCGGTCGGCGCCCAGGACATGTGCAGCTGGAGGATCTTGACCTGCGAGCCAGCCTCGCGGCCCGCGTCCTTCGCTCCGGCGTAGAACCGCTCGAGCAGGTTGCTGATCTTCTCGGCTGGGGCGCCCGGCGTGATGATCCCGTCGGCGAGCCGGCAGGCCTTCCTGGCCGTCAGCGGCCCGGCGGTCGCGATGTAGATCGGAGGCGGCTCCTGCGGCATCGTCCACAGCCTCGCGGTCTCCATCCTGAAGTAGGTGCCGCGATGCTTGACGTCCTTGCCGGTGAAGAGCTTCTGGATGACCTCGACCGCCTCCCACATCCGCTCGAGCCGCTCCGGCGCCTCGGGCCAGTAACCCGCGGTCACGTGCTCGTTGAGCGCCTCGCCTGACCCGAGGCCAAGCCAGTGCCTGCCCGGGTACATGGCGGCCAGCGTCGCCGACGCCTGCGCCACGATCGCCGGGTGGAACCTGAACGACGGGCAGGTGACCCCCGGGCCGAGATCTCCGCTGGTGCGCTCGCCCATCGCGGTGAGCACGTTCCAGACGAACGGCGCCTGCCCCTGGCTCGGCACCCACGGCTGGAAGTGGTCCGCGGCCATCACGCCGGCGAACCCGGCGGCCTCGGCGGCCACCGTGTAGTCGGTGACTTCCAGCGGCCCGAACTGCTCAAGCATCGCGGCATATCCGACGTGGGCGACACTCATCTGCTGACCGCCTCCAGCCTCGGCGATGGTTACCTTCGTAGACTCGCACAGGCCCTGTCCCGGCGCGGTGGCGGACTCCCCGCCTGTGGCCCAGGGGTGGGCACGGGGCACAGGGGCGCCTGCACAGCCGTCAGCTGGCGACCCATTCCTGTGCCTCATCCGATGTCCTATTCCGGCTGCGATTCCGCCGATCCTTTCGGCGGCCATTGCGATCATTTCGCTCGCAGGTGCTGCGGCTGCTGGCCACGTCGGGCAGCATGGGTGGCGTGAACACGGCCCAGGTCGAGGCATTGCGCCTGCTGCTCGCGCCGTCCGGCTGGCTTGAGCGAACACGCGGTTTCGCACGGGCGCTCCACGGCCGGGCAAGGACGCCGCAGGGACTGCTGATCGTCGGGACGCCCGCGGACGAGCCGTGGCACCTGACCGCGCACCTCGCCGACGAGAGCTGGCTGGCCGGGGCCGCCGAGCTGGCGCCGACCCTGGTCCGGTGGGCGCCACCGCCCGACGCCCCTCCGCACCTGCGGGTCGGCATCGACCGCCTGCAGCAGGCCGGGCGGGAGACGCTGCTCGTGGTCAGCCCGGAGGCAGCTCCCGATGCGCTGCTCGAACGGGTGGCTGATGCGCGCAAGGCCGGAGCGTCCATCTTCGCGCTCGACCAGGGCGACAAGGAACTCGACGGCCTCGCGCACGAGTCGCTCGCTGTGCGCTCGGCACTCGATCCGGTCTCGTTCGACGGGGCACAGCACCTGGTGAGCTTCGCGGTCGGGGACGCCTGCCGGGACGGCAGGGTCAGCCGCGTCGGCACAGGCCGCAGGTCAAGCTCGGGCGGCTCGGTCAGCGATGCGGCGGTGCTCTGCGGCCTTGACGCCTGGGCCGCGGCGGGCCCCGGCGAGCTGGCCGGGCCGGGGCCACGCGGCGAACCCATCGAGCGCGGCGACGCGGTCCGGCGCGCCGAGATCCGCGGCAGGCTCGCGAAGCTGCTCGACGCGATCAGCGGACCGCAGCCAGGCTGATGATAGACGAGTGAGCAAGAGGCAGCGGCCGACCGGCAAAGCAGAACCAGCAGGAAGAGCGGAACAGGCGGGTTGAGCATGCGACCGCAGAAAGTCATCACGATCGTCCCGATCGGGTCGGCCGCTACCGCAACGGCACGAGCCAGCCCGACATCCTGCACTGGACCGGCATGGCCTGGCACCCCGGCTCGGCCACAATGCAGCCGCTCTGCCTGTCGGCGACATCGCCAGGCGACGTATGGCTCGGGCCGTTCCTGCACTGGACCGGCACCCAGTGGGTGAACACCTTCAGCACCAGCCTGTACCACTCGCTGGGCGACTTCAGTTTCGAGGGCGCCACGCCGATCCCCGGCTCGGCCAGCATCCGGGCCACCGGATCGAGTCCCAAGGGCTGGATGACCGCCGTCCACGGCTCCCTCCCCCGACCCGTCCAGCGCTCCCCCGGCCCGCCCACTGACCCGCTGGACCGACTTTTCATCCGCCAGTGCTTCCTTTCATCCGCCAGTGTCTCCTTTCACCCTCTGGCGCCTCATATAAGCCGTAAAACGGACGTGATCATGACGCTAGCGGATGCTAAGTGCTTGAGCGGCGGATCGGCGGCCTCGCCGGGCTGAGACCGGTGGGCTAGTGGGGCTAGTGGGGCCGACGGGGGTCCGTAGGGTGCGTGGGGCGGTCAGTCGGCCGAGGTCTTGGCCGTGCGCATCGGGGCCACGAAAGTGCCGCGGCCCTGGCGGGTAATGATCAGGCCGCGGTCCCTGAGCACTTGCATGGCATGCCTGACCGTCTGGTACGCGACGCCGTACTCTTCAGCGAGCGCGCGCTCGGCCGGGAGTTTGTGCTTGATCTCGCCTACCTCGATCCTGGCCGCGATGTGGTTGGCGACCTGGATGTAGGCGAAGTCGGGGCCGAGTGGGTCGATGACGGGCACGTGATCAACGTAGGCAGTCTCCTAGCTGCATAAACCTCGGCTAGCACCAACTGCTATCAGTGCTCTATAATCACTGCATGGCACTCAGAGCATGTAAGGACTACGACCTCCTACTCGACGCCGCTCCGGCATGGTGCTGCCCTCCGGGCGCCGCCGAGCCGCGCGGCACTTACTCGCTCGGCACCGAGCGGGCCACTCCGGCGCTAGATCAGCCCGTCGCGGCCGAACCCGGCGTCGACGGCAACAGCACCGACCGGACCGCCGCCTCAGCACTCCACCAGCCCGTCGCGGCCGAACCCGGCGTCGACGGCAACAGCACCGACCGGACCGCCGCCTCAGCACTCCACCAGCCCGTCGCGGCCGAACCCGGCGTCGACGGCAACAGCGTGGACCGCTCGCCCGCGAGCGCCAAGGCCGTCCCCCGAGAGTTCGTCCTGCGCGCCCTGCTCTAAGCCGCACTGCTCTAAACCGCCCGGCGCTGGCCGGCCGACCTCCGGCCAGCCAGCGTCCGCCGTCCCGAACTGGCCATCCCGAGCTGGCCGACCAGTTGCTAGGCGTCCAGGCTCAGCACCATGGTGGGCCGCTCGATCACGTGGTCGGAACGCAGCGGCCGGACGGCCGTACCGATCGCGAAGAACTCAGTGGTGTGCCCGCCCCAGGTGTGCGAGTGCTGACGTAGCTGCACGCCGACGATGCCTTCGGCGTGCAGGGCCTCAGCCTCGGCCTGCATCCGGCTCATGGCGAGCTCGCGGGCGTCGTACAGCGCCTGGGTGAACTGCTCGATCTCGACGTTGCGCCCGATGTTGCCGATCACGCTGCCGAGCCGCTGGTGCGCGATGTGGTACACGCACGAGCCCATCACCATCCCGAGCGGAGCGTACCCGGCCCTGATCAGCGTCCAGAAGTCCTGCCCTGACAGGTCGGAGGTGAACGGGAGGTCCTTGTTGTTGCGCCAGTTCTTAACGCCTCCCCCGCCGGCGTCCGGCTCGGCCTTGACGGCGGTGCCCACCGCGATGAACTCGGCGATGTCCGCGCCGAACTCCTTGAGCTCGACGTCCAGCCGGACGCCGACCACCCCGTCGGCGCCCAGCGTCTTGGCCTCGACCTCCATCCGGCTCATCGCGAGCTCCCTGGCGTGGTACATGGCCTGGGAGAGCACGTCAAGCTCCTGGTTGGCGTTCCAGCGCCGGAACTGCAATCCCACGTGGTAGATCGAGCTGCCGAGCACCAGCCCGAGCGGGCGGAACCCGGCCTCCCTGACCAGCAGGAACTCGTTGACAGTCAGGTCCGAGGTGAAGATCGACCCGGCCTTGCCCGGCTGCAGCTCCGCCAGCCGGCGCATGGCATCGGCCGGGATCCCCAGGGCCCCAGGGTCGGTGGACTGCTGCGTCATCGGTGCTCCTCGGCTGGATGGGAAGGGGTCTGCTGGCTCTTTCGGGCAGGACTCATTCGGGCGAGACTCATTCGGGCGAGACTCGTTTCATGCCGCGCCGCACGGCCTGGCGGCGTTCCGGGTCGAGCGAGAGAATCGCCAGGCTGGGTCGCTCGGCCCCGCGCTTGGACTTGGTGAAGTGCGTGATCGCGGTACCGATCAGCGTCACCTCGGCGAGATGGTCGCGGGCGCCCTCCTGAGCCGGGCACTCGTGCTCGCCGACCTGCATGTCCATGTTCTGGATCACCACGCCCTCGGCGCCGTGCCGCTGGACGTCCCTGGCCAGCTGGTCCCTGGCATCGTGCCTGGTCATGTTGATCAGCTCGGTGTAGCCGCCGATCTCGGTATTCCCCGCACTCCACCGGGTCTGGCTCCTGGTCAGCCAGTCGTCGTGCCGCGCGCCGATCGAGATGCCGAGCACCAGCGCGACCGGCACCGCGCCGTCGTTGACCAGCTTGGCGAAGTCCTGGCCGGACAGGTCCGAGGTGAACGGCTCGCGCAGCCGAACCGCACCCGGCGCCCTGACCGCCGTGCCGATGGCCTTGAACTCAAGCCCGCCCGAGGGGAACCTGCCGATCGTCAGCTGCACGCCGACGACCCCGTGCCCGCCGAGCTGCGCGCACTCGGCGGTCATCCGGCTGATCGCCTTCCTGCGTGCGTTGTACAAGGTGGCCACGAGCGGCGCGTAGGCGGTGCCCGACCCCGAGCTCGAGATGGCCGTGAAGCCGGGGCGCCATCCGGAGTACGCGAGCCTGTTGTAGGTCCCGAAGGTGGAGTAGCTGGGGCAGCCATACCCGCCGCGGTAGCCCAGGTTGTAGACGGCCGCGCCGAGCACCTGCCCCACTGGCTCGAAGCCGACGCTCTTGATCGCGGCGAATTCCTGCGTGGTGAGCGCCGATCCCCAGGTCCCGCTGGCCTTGATCTCGGCCATCCGGGCCTGCGCTGCCGGCGGCAGGCCCTTGCCCGACCACTGCGTAGTCACGTAGCCGATTATGCCCTGAACTCAGGAGTCCCCATCCTGGGCGTCCCACTCCTCGTTTCGGCGCTTGGCCGTCTCCAGCGCCCTGGCCGCCTCCTCGCGGGTCGGGTACGGGCCAAGCCGCCACTTTCCCGGGCAGCCCGCCGCAGGCTCGACCGCATGATGCTTCAGGCAGAACCACCAGTGCTGCGAAGTGTCCATGCCAACTAGAATCTCAGATCATGGCAACCACGCTGCGGCCCGGCCGGATCTCACCGACCCGCCAGGTTCCGGCCAGGATCGAGCGCCCTGAGTACGTCGGGAAGCGGTATCCGTGGACCGGCGAGCCGAACGTCAAGGACGAGCAGACGATCGAGGCCATGCGGGTGGCCGGGCGGATCGCCGCGCGGGCACTCGCCGAGGTGGGCAGCCATGTCGCGCCCGGCGTCAGCACCGACGAGCTGGACCGGATCGGGCACGAGTTCCTCTGCGACCACGGCGCGTACCCGAGCACGCTCGGCTACCGCGGCTACCCCAAGTCCCTGTGCACCTCGATTAATGAGGTCATCTGCCACGGCATTCCCGACGACACCGACATCGCCGACGGCGACATAGTCAACATCGACATCACCGCTTACATCGGCGGCGTGCACGGCGACACCAACGCGACCTTCCTGGCCGGCGACGTCGACGAGGAGTCACGGCTGCTGGTCGAGCGGACCAGGGAAGCCATGATGCGCGGCGTCAAGGTGGTCGCCCCCGGCCGCGCGCTGAACGTGATCGGCCGGGTGATCGAGTCGTACGCCCGCCGGTTCGGGTACGGGGTGGTACGCGACTTCACCGGGCACGGCATCGGCACCACCTTCCACTCCGGCCTGATGGTCCCGCACGTCGACGACCCGGAGGCTGACACGGTGATAGAGCCGGGGATGACCTTCACGATCGAGCCGATGCTGACGCTCGGCACGATCGCCTACGACATCTGGCCGGATGGCTGGACCGCCGTCACCAGGGACCGCAAGCGCACCGCGCAGTTCGAGCACACGGTCCTGGTCACGGCGGACGGCCACGAGATCCTCACCCTGCCATAACGGCCGTGCGCGCCATTACCGGCCCGATGACCAGGAGGAACGGCTCGCGGTCCGGACTGCGCGGCACGGCTGCGCTGGTCTTCGGCGCGAGCCGGGTTGCTGCCCTTGCCGTGGTCCTCGTGACCGCCGCGGTGATCGTGAGCGCCTGCGGCTCGGCGGGCGGTCGGGCCAGCGGGCAGCCTGAGGCGAGCACGCCGGTCGCGTGCGCGAGCTCAGCCGTTGCGGCGGTCAGGCGTCAGTCAGCGGCGAGCCGCCCAGGGCGGAGCGCGGCCCGGGTGGTCGGCCTGCCCAGGGCGTGCCGCGGTCTGGGGGCCGCTCAGCTCGGCGAGGCGGTCCGGATCGCGGTCGGCGAGCTCTCGCTGGCCCGTGACAAGGCGGTCAGGCGGAGGCTGGCCTACCGGGCGAGGGCCAGTCTGACCGGCCTGGTCGCCGCCGCCCAGCGCGCCGCCGACCGGCAGGCCGCCCTGCAGGCCGCGGCGGCAGCGCGCCGCCGGGGGCGAAGACCGGCTCGAGCCGCCGCGCCTGGCTCGGGCACCGGCATACCACTCGACGGCGCGACGCTGGTCGCGTGGCTGCTGACCGCCGCCAGCGGCGGGGTGCTGATCCGCCGGTGGGTGGCCGTCGGCGGGCTGCGCCGGCCCGCCAGTGCCGCGGGCGCCAGTGCAGCGACAGCAAGTTCGACGGCGATGCCCAGGCCGGTGATCATCGGCCACTTCGGGCTCGCCCTGTCCGGCCTGGCGATCTGGGCGAGCTACCTGGCCACCGGCTGGCACCCGCTCGCCTGGACGGCGGTCGTTGTGCTGTTCCCCGTCGTCGGATTGGGGATGGCCACGCTGATGGCGTTCCTGGGCGGCCAGCATGCGGCCAGGTCGCCGGCCCTGCTGATCGCGGCGCACGGGGTGCTGGCCACGGTCACGTTGCTGCTCGCGCTGCTCGCCGCGGTGGCCACCGCCGTCCGCTAGCCGCTCCCGGCGGTTAAATCGTTGCCTGCGGCAGCCAGCGCAGCCACCGCGGCAGGTACCAGCTGCGCTCGCCGAGCAGCGCCAGGGCGGCAGGCACACAGATGCCGCGCACGATCGTGGCGTCGACGAGCACGGCGAACGCCAGCCCTACGCCGATCATCTTCAGGTCGATGGTGGACAGCGACGCGAAGATCGAGAAGACCGCGACCATGATCACCGCGGCGCTGGTGACCACGCCCGCACCACGGGCGATCCCGCCGACCACGGCGTTCTGCGTGGTCTCCCCCGCCCTGCGCAGTTCCTTGATCCGGCTCAGGATGAAGACGTGGTAGTCCATGCTCAGCCCGAACAGGAACACGAACATGAACAGCGGCACCCAGTCCATAATCCCGCCGAACGAGGTGAACCCGAGCAGGCCCTCCAGGTGACCGTCCTGGAAGATGACCGTGATCAGCCCGTAGGCCGCCCCGACCGAGAGCAGGTTGAGCCCGATCGAGACCAGCGGGATCGCCAGCGACCGGAACGCCACCATCAGCAGCAGGAACGCCAGCGCGGCGACGATGCCGAAGACCAGCGGCGCGGCCGAGCGGAGGGTGGCACTGTAGTCGTAGCTGTTCGCGGTGGGGCCGGTGACCGCGTACCTGATCCCGCCGACCTTGCCGATGGTGGCCGGCAGGATCCGGCCGCGCAGCGCTAGCAGCGCGTGGGTGGCCGTGGCGTTGGCGCTGGACTTAGCGCCGGCCCCGTCCAGCGGTACCGAGATCAGCAGCCCGCGCCCGGCCCCCACCGGCAGCACGGTGACCGGCCCGTGGATCGACCCGCCCGCGCTGGCGTCGGCGTCGAGCCTGGCGATCGCGCTGTGCATCGCGGCGCTCTGCACCCCGTTGCCGGTGACCACCACCTGCGCAGGGGCTGGGCCACCTGGGAAGTCGTGCTGGATCATCGCCAGCGTCTGCACGACCGGCAGGCTGGACGGCAGGTTGATGTTCGGGTTGCCGATCCGCATGCCGAGGGCGGGGAACGCCAGCGCCCCGAGCGCGAACACGGCCACGCCGCCCCAGATCAGCGGCCGGCGGACCACCTTGCTCACCAGCGCGCTCCACAACCTGGAGCGGGCGGCCTTGGTCCTGCCCTTGCCGAACACTGGTATCCGGCCGCGGTCCGCCCACGGCCCGAGCAGCGAAAGCAGCGCGGGCAGGGCCGTGAGCGAGCCGACCACCGCCACGCCGACCACCACCATGGTGCCGATCGCGAAGCCGGTGAACATCGAGATGCCGGTGAACAGCAGGCCGGCCATCGACACCATGACGGTCAGCCCGGATACCACGATGGCCTTGCCCGACGTCGCGGCCGCGGTACGCAGCGCGTCGTGGAACGAGGCGCCCTCGGCCCGCTCCTCCCGCTCGCGGCGTAGGTAGAACAGCGTGTAGTCGATCCCGACCGCCATTCCGATGATCAGCACTACCTCGGACGTGCCCTGCCCGATCGGAAGCCACTGGCTGGGAATGGCGAGCAGCGAGATCGTGGTCATCACCGCGGTCCCGGCCAGGATCACCGGGATGCTCGCCGCGATCAGCGCGCCGAACACCAGCAGCAGCAGCAAGAGGGTCAGCGGAACCGAGGTCAGCTCGGCCTGATGGAAGTCCTGGCCAAGCATCGCGGTAGCAGCCCGGTCCACGCTCGCGTCGCCGGCCTCGGCCACGATCAGGCTCGGATACTTCTTCTGCACGGCGGCGACCGCCTGCAGCGCCCGCACCACTGTGTTGTCCGCGGCGTCGTGCGGGCCGGCCACCCGGAACGTGATCAGCACGCCGCCGCCGTGCGGAGCGACGAGCGCCTTGCCGTTCCTGCCGAACGGCGACTGGATGTCGGATGCCGTGGTGGGCAGCGCCCGCAGCGCGGTCACTACGCTGCGGGCGGCCAGCCGCATCTGCGGGTCGGCCGCGAACGTCTGCTCGGGACCCGGATTGCGGGACTGGATAAGCACGCTCTCCGACGGCGGGGTGACCACATGCAGGTTGTTCAGCATCCGCTCGGCCACGCCAGAGGCCCCCGGGTCATACTGCGGCGGGCTCTGAGTGCTATAGAGATGGCCGGCCAGCATCGCGCCGCCGACCATCAGCAGCCACGCGGTCAGCGCGATCACCCGGTGCCGCGCGCTCCAGCAGGCGGTCCGCTCCACGAACGGGCGGTGCCTCGGCCGGCTGGCCGAGGCCGGCGATCCTGGGTCGGCTGCATCTCCCGTCTTGTCGGACTGACTGACTTGGGGGGTGCTCAACCGCATCTAGCCGAACCTTCCGGGTCATCCTGGCCTGCCCCGACAGCGAAGCACTGCCGTGGAAAGTTCCCTGTAGCCGCGGGCGCTGGGTTCCGGCATCACGGCTGGTCAGCCGCCGCCTCCCCAGTGAGAGGGGTCCACTGGGCATTGGCATCTGCGCCGACCTGACGCCTATGTCACATGCGGACGTGATGGAGACTACCCGACGGCCGGGTGCGAGCGGCCCGGATGGCTGGAAAATGACCCGAGCGCGATACGGTTCTTACCCGAGTAACGCCCTGAACTGCGGTCTTGCCGTCGTCCCGGACCAGGGTGTGGCCAACATCACAGGGAGGCGGCCCGGTGGGCGAGCTGATTCTGGTCCGGCACGGCGAGACCGCGTGGAGCCGCCAGGGGCGCCACACCGGCCGCACCGACGTGCCGCTGACCGCCGCCGGCGAGAAGTCAGCAGCCAGCCTGGCCGCCGCACTCGCCGCGCGCGACGTGGTGGCGGCGTTCGTCAGCCCGGCGCAGCGAGCCGAGCGCACCGCCGAGCTTGCCGGGATTGACGGCGCCGTGACCGATCCTGACCTCGCCGAGTGGGACTACGGCGGCTACGAGGGCCGGACCACCGAGGAGATCAGGGCCGACCGGCCCGGCTGGTACCTATGGCGGGACGGGGTGATCCCCGGCGACGTCGAGCACCCTGGCGAGTCGGTGCTCGACGTGGGACGCCGGGCCGATGCCGTGCTCGGCCGGGTGCGGCCGCTGCTGCCGGCCGGCGATGTCGCACTGATCGCGCACGGCCACCTGCTCCGAATCCTGACCGCGCGCTGGCTCGGCCTGGTGCCGTCGGACGGGCGGCTGTTCCGGCTTGACACGGGAACCGTGTCCGCGCTCGGCACCGAGCGCGAGGCGCCGGTGATCAGCAGCTGGAACGTGCCGCCGTCGGCTGGCTAGCTGGCGGCCGGGTTGGCCACCCAGGCCAGCATCAGCGGCTCGCCGGTGAGCGAGTCGGTCAGCACCAGCAGGTAAGGCCGGTCGAAGGCCAGCTTGATCTGCTCGGCCGACGGCTCGATGCCGACCGCCGTGGCCGCGCTGGCCACGGTGCCCTTCTCCGCCACGTCCAGGGTGGCCGCGTGCCGCACGAAGCCGATGCAACACGCCTTGGGCGACAGGCCGCTGAAGTCGGCCCGCCGGCTGAACGCGATGCCCATGCCGAGCGCGCTCAGCACGGACTGCAGCGAGGCGCTGGTCGCGAGCTTGACCCTGGGCAGCGAGATGGCCATGCGCGGAGCCCGCGCCGACAGCCCGGCGGTCAGCGCGCCGAGCGTGGCGACGCCGGGCAGCGGGCAGCCGTGCCCGGCGGCGCTCGGCGGCGGGACGGTGACCGGCGGCAGCAGCGCGAGCATGCGGAGCCGGCCGCCGCGGTAGGGCAGCGCGGCCGCGGTCCAGCCGTCGGCCTTCGCGACCGGGAAGCTGCCGCCGTTCATGTAGTGCGCTGTCACCGTGCCTGATGTCATGGCGAACGACCCAGGGCCGGACATCGCCCGGTTGAACGGATGCACCCATCGGGCGTCCAGGTACAGCGCGTCGGTCAGCACCCAGCCGACCTGCCCGAGCGATCCTGGCGGCAGCAGGTCCCTGATGTGCCCGCGGGTCTGCGCCGCGACGGCCGCGTTGATCGTGCGGCGCGCTTGATCGGGCTGGCGCAGCAGCGGCACCCTGGTCAGGCCGGCCTGGTAGCCGGCCCGCAGTGCGGCCGCGAATGACGGCCTGGTGGGCAGCGAGGGATCGGCCCAGATCCGGTTGCTCGCCGCGAACACCACGCCGGGACGGTCAAGTGAGCGCAGCAGCGCCCACCTGGCGGCCAGGCCGGCAGCCAGGCCCTGGCCTGCGGCCGGCAGGTGCAGCACCCGCGCCATCGCGGCCGCCGTCGACCCGCGGGCGCCGAGGTAGGCCATGCCGAGGCCGGTCGCCAGGCTCACCGGCGAGATCACCTCGTTGCTGCCCGGCCGCTCGCGGCAGAGCGCGGACAGCACGTCGAGGCCGAACGCGGTGTCCCCCCTCCCGTAGGCCCGCAGCGCAGTGACCTGGCTCGCGGTCAGGACGACCGGCTTTATGTGGACGGGCCTGGCCGTAGGGGCCGTGGCACAGCCGGACAGGAAGCCAGCGGAGAGCGCGGCGGCGGCGGCCGTGACCGCGGTCAGGCGGGTGATCGTGCGCGGCGTGATTGGTCGCCGGTCGACAGGACGCTGGGTGCTCATGGCGATTGGACGCCGCAATAGCGCCGCCGGTTCCTGGGGCGGCGGCCAGGACCGGCTACGCCGCCATCGGCATGCCGAGGAGCGGGCGCGGGATGCGGGTGGCGGCCTGGTGCAGGGCGCGCAGCGCGACGGTCGTGCCCAGGTCGGTGACCGGGCTGCCGGGCGCGCCGTACTTGCGCCGCGCCCAGCGCGGCAGGCTGGCGAATGCCAGCGTGTTCAGCGGCGGTATCACCAGCCGCAGCCCGGTGAACGGCCAGGGCACGTCGGGGACGTAGGAGCGCAGGAGTGCCTGCCTCGCCTCGGCGCAGGCGTACACGGCGGGCCGCATCGCCTCGTAGTAGGCGGCGAGGTCGGCCATGCTGCCAGGCACGCTGGCCGGGTCAAGGCCCACCAGGGCCGCGCTGCGGCGCTGCTCGGCCACGAACTCGTCGAGCTCGGCGGCGGACAGGCCCATGCCCGACCTGGCCGCGATGTCGGCGTAGGAGGCGATCTCGCCGCAGTGCACCCAGGTGAGCAGCTCGGGCTCGTCCAGCCTGATCACCGAGCCGTCAGCGTCCGTGCCGGTCAGCGACGCGTGGATCCTGCGCACCCGCCGCCCGGCCCGCTCGGCCTCCTCGGTGCTGCCGTAGGTGCGGCACCTGACGTACTCCAGCGTCCGGCCGAACCGGCCCCAGGCCTCGCCGTGGCGGGCGAAGGCCGTGTTTTGCCAGGTGGCCCGCATCGTCCTCGGGTGCAGGGCCTGGAGGTACATGGCGCGCAGGCCGCCCACCCACATGACAGGCTCGCCCATGATCCGCCAGGTGACCGAGCCAGGACCGAACAGCCCCCGATCCGGTGCCGGTGTCGCCGCCATGCCGGCCTCCCGTCCCAGGCCGAGCGCGGCGCCGGCCCCGCGCGCGGCGGCTAGCGCGGCCTGGTCTCCTCAGCGATCCAGTCTAGGTAGTCCGGCGAGCCCGCCACGATAGGCATAGCGATGATTTCTGGCTCGTCGTAGCTGTGCCGCTCGTAGAGGAAGTCGGCGAGCTCGCCGTAGCGCTCGGCGGGCAGCTTGAGCATGACCATCCACTCCTCGGCCCGCTCGATCCCGTCCTCCCACCAGAACGTGCTCGCGACCGGCCCGGCCACCTGAGCGCACGCGGCCAGGCGGGCCTGGACCGCGTCGTGCGCAAGTTCCATGGCCTCGGCCCGCGAGTCGGTCGTGGTCTGGACGTGCAGGAATCGCGCTTGCCCGCCGGCTGCCGCGCCGTCGCCTGCCATAGCACCTGATCGTACGCCGACGCGGCGGTAGCCTTTGCATTCCTGGTAACGAGGAGGAATCGGGTGGACCGTCCGCTCTGTCTCATCGTCAACCCGACGGCGGGCAACGGGCGAGCCCGTTTGCTGCTGCCGCGGGCCACCTCGGCGCTGGTCGCCGTCGGGGCCGACCATCGCGTCACCGAGTCGGCCAGCCTCGGCCACGCCAGGGACCTGGCCGCCGCCGCTGCCGAGCGCGGCGACGTAGTAGTGGCCGTGGGCGGTGACGGGATGGCCGGCGCGCTGGCCGGCGTCGCCGCGGCGGCCGGGGCCAGCTACGGCCTGATCCCGGCGGGCCGCGGCAACGACCTGGCCGGGGTGCTCGGCATCCCGGCGGACCCTGAGGCCGCGGCGCGCGTGCTGGTCGGCGGCGTGCTGCGGCAGGTCGACCTGATCGGCGTGGGCACGCCGGACCGGCCAGAGGCGGTGGTGGCGGGCAGCGTTTACGCGGGGATCCCGGCCGTGGCCGGGGACATCGCCAACGCGACCCGCCTGCTCGGCGGGTCGCTGGTCTACCCGGTGGCCGCGCTGCGCGCGCTTGCCCACTGGCGGCCGGTAACGTTCACGGTTGCCATCGACGGCACCGACCAGGCGCACGAGTACCTCGGCTACGCCGTCGTCGTGGCCAACTCGCCGAACTTCGGCGCCGGCATGCGGGTCGCCCCGCCCGCACTGCTCGACGACGGCGTGCTCGACGTAGTGCTGATGCGCCACGCGCCCAAGCTGGTATTCGTCCGGGCGCTGACCAAGATCAAGGACGGGTCGCACGTCACGCTGCCGCAGATATCATTGCTGCGCGGCGCGGACGTGACGATCACGATGAGCCGTGACGTGCCGGCCGCCGCCGACGGCGAGCCGCTGCCCTGCGCGGCGCCGCTGCGCGCCGGGACGCCGCTGCGGATCCGCGTCCTGCCTGCCGCGCTCAGCGTGCTCGTCCCTGCGGGCGCGCCAGGCTCGGCCGGTTGACCTGGGCTTGGCCTGGCAGATGACGCGTATGGTGCGCGATCGGGCAGGTCGGCTCAGTAGTGTGCGAAGCGGCTCGGCAGGGTGTGCCGGGCGCCTGGTTGCGACGCGGGGAGGTCGGCCGTTGCGGGATGCGGCATTCGGGGTCAGGGGCACAGCGCACACAGGCGACCCGCGCGTGCGGCCTGATGGCTGGCCCCGTCCGCTGGCCGGGGCTGAGCCGACGGCCTGCTGCGCGTGGTGCGGTGCGGTGTCCGACGGCCCTGACGAGCGCTTGTCCGGCCGGGTCCGGTGCAGCCGGTGCGGGGTCGCGACGACATCGCCGTGGCCGAGCGACGCGCAGCTGAAGGAGGCGTACGACGGCTGGTACCGGCCTGCGAGCGGGCGCTTCGCCGGCCTCGGCGACGCCGTACTCCGCCGCACCCGCTCCTCGCTCGCGCGCCGCCTGGACCGCAGGGTTCCGCCGGGCTTGATCCTCGATGTCGGAGCCGGCGACGGGACTCTCGTGGCGGCCTTCGTGCGGCGGGGGCGTGAGGCGGTTGGACTGGAGCCACACGCCTCCGGGCCGCGCATGATCAACGCCGAGGTGCAGGACGTGCAGGGGGCGTACTCGGCGGTGATCTTCTGGCATTCCCTTGAGCACCTGCGCCAGCCTGCCAGGGCACTGCGCCATGCGGCGGAGCTCCTGGTCCCCGGCGGGCTCGTGGTCATCGCCGTGCCTAACGCCGCCAGCTGGCAGGCCCGTATCTTCGGGGACCGGTGGCTCGCCCTGGACCTGCCCCGCCATCTTGTCCATCTCAGCCCGCAGGCGCTGCTGTCCACGATCGGGGAACTGGGGCTGTACGTCGAGCGAGTGAGCTACCTGCGCGGCGGCCAGGTCCTCTTCGGCTGGGTCCACGGCCTTGTCAGCCAGCTTCCCGGCCATCCCGATCTCTACGACGTGATCCGCAGAAAGTCGGCGCGCAGGGCAGCCCAGAGCCCGCTGCGGCGGCTCCTCGCCATCGCCGCCGCCTTCGCAGTCCTTCCGCTCGCCCTGGCCGCAGCCGTCATCGAGGTCGCGGCCCGGTCCGGCGGCACGATCTATGTCGAGGCCAGGCGGAACCCAGCGGGGCAGCGCCGAGCATAGCCTTCCGAATGCGAGCAAGCCCGGCGCAACAGGGCTTATGGTTACTTGACCAGGTTTCCCGGCGGCTCTGCCTGGAAGGTCACTCTCAGCGCCCGCACGCCGAGGAACAGGGAATGTCGAAGTCAACTGACGTGGACGGCTCGCCCCGACCGCAGCAGCGCTCGGTCCAGCCGACGCTCCCGGCGGCTGCGTCGGCATCGCCCAAGAAACCACTGACGGGCCATGCCGGGCGCGAAGCACGATCAAGGAGGCAACGCTTGTCCATCGCAAGCCTGGCGCTGGTGCTGTCCGCCGTCATCACGGCGGCGTCCGCGCAGGTCATGCTCAAGCACGGGATGCGGATCGCGTCCGTCCGCGCGCAGGACACCCGCGGCTCGCTGATCACAAGTGCCGCCACCTCGCCTTGGGTGTGGCTGGGACTCCTGGTCTTCGCCATCTCTGCGATTGCCTGGCTGGCCGCCCTGTCCCGGGTTCCGCTGAACGTCGCCTACCCGTTCAACGCCATCGGCTACCTCGTGATCCTGGCCGCCAGCGTCGTCGTGCTCCATGAGCGGGCGGGGGTGCTCACCTGGGTCGGCTCCGTCCTGGTCGTGTCAGGGCTGATCATCGTGGTGCTGTCCCAGGGTTCGTAGGACCACGTATGCACGCTGGCGAGCAGTGCACAAGCGGTGCCCATGCGGCAACCGCGGAAGAGCGGCCCCCATCGTCGCCAAGCAGGCTCGACGCTGTCGGCGAAGCACCGGAACCTGTGCCGTCCCCCTTGCACCGACGATTGTCCACAGCGGCATGGATAGCGGGATTCGTAGCTCTCTTCGGATTCCTGCTGCGGATTTCGCTCAGTTCCTCGATCAACTCGGACGGGGCCAACAGCGCACTGCAAGCGTGGGACATCCTGCACGGAAACCTTCTGCTGCACGGCTGGATCATCGGCGACGTCACGTTCTACGCCTTCGAGCTGCCGTTGTACGCGGTGCTCGAGAGCATCCTCGGCCTGCACAGCCTCACCCTTCACACAGGTTCTGCGATCACGTATCTGATCGTGGCAGCATGCGCGGTGGCCGCGGCGGCGACCGGCAGTCGCGGCGCAGCCCGCGTCGGGCGCAGCGCAGTCGTGGTCGCCGTCCTGGCCGCGGCACTGCTCACCCCGCTAGGCGTGGCGCTCCTGGTGGAGAAGCCCGACCACACCGGAACTTCGGCGATCATGCTCGTGTCGTTCCTGCTGATCGACAGGCTGCCGAACCGGCGCCTCACGCCGCCCTTGCTCTGTGCGATCTTGATAGCTGGTCAGATTGACGACGCCACGGTGCTCTACGTCGGCGTGCCGACTGTCTTGCTGGTGTGCGGCTACCGGATCCTCGCCGAGCGCGGGATGCGCATGGCTGGAGCGGCGCAACTGGTAGCGGCGGGGGCGTCCGTGCCGCTGGCCATGCTGATTCACGCGGTGATGGAACATCATGGCGGCTACCTGGTGGTCGTACCGAAGGCCGGGATCGCGGCCGTCAGCACGTGGCCGCATCACGCATGGCTGACGCTGGGGGCCATCCGGCTCCTGTACGGGGCGGTAACCGCTCATGGCTCGGCGCTGGGCCTCGTGGGAGCGGCGATCGGGACGGCCTGGCTGTTGGCAGCCGCGGTCGGCTTCGTCAGGGTGATCTGGACGTGGCGCCGAGCTAGCCGAGCCGAGCAGATGCTCTGCGCAGCGATCGTCTTCAGTATCGGCGCGTATGTGGTCTCCACGATTCCGACTCCCAGCAACGCGAGGGAGATCGTCGCCGTCCTGCCCTTCGGCGCGATACTGGCGGCACGGGCCTGCGTGCCTGGCCGAATCGGCAACCTTCCACGTGCCCGCCTGGCGATGGCGGCGGCCGGGATCGCGGTGCTGCTCCCGCTGGCGGCCGAGGCCGCGGTTCCGCCGGCGACTCCGCCAGCGGCTCTGCTCGCGTCGTGGCTGGAGGCTCACGGACTCAGGTATGGCGTCGCGGGGTATTGGTACGCATCGGCCATCACCGTGAACTCGGGTAACCAGGTGAGGGTTCGCGCGGTCTCGCTGACCAGCTTCATGGGGCCGACGAGATTTGGCGCCGAGGACTGGGAGACCAACGTCTCTTGGTACGACCCGTCGCTGCACTACGCCAACTTTGTCGTTGCAGACAGGCACACCGCCCGTAAGGGCTACGTCTCCTCGGCAGCATTCGAGAAGTACTTCGGTCGGCCGGCCTCGATATACCAGGTGGCCGGGCGGGTCGTCATGGTCTACCGGCGGAACCTGCTCTGGCTGGTCCGGCCCGCGTTGCCGCTGCCGAAGCATGCCCACCACGCACCGATTTAAGTCAGTGCGCGGCGGCTGCCCGTCGTTCCGCGGCCTGTGCCAGGCAGGACGCATAGCCAGGCAGCAGTCCGGCCCGCTCGGCCTCGGCCAGCGACGGGGCGGCCGCATCCTTCTCCGACACGACGACCCGGTCCTGATCCGGCCAGCTGATCCCGATGACCGGGTCGAGCGGGTTCACGCCGTGCTCGATCCCGGGAGCGTACGGCGTCGAGCACAGGTACACGACCGTCGCATTGTCGGTCAGCGCCATGAAGGAATGCCCGAGGCCCTCGGCGAGAAAGACCGCGCGGCGTGTCTGATCATCCAGCCGCACACCTTCCCAGCGCCCGAACGTCGGAGAGCCGACCCTGACATCCACGACGACGTCCAGGATCGCGCCGGCCGCACAAATCACGTACTTTGCCTGCCCGGGAGGAGTCTCGGTGAAATGTATGCCACGGACAACTCCCCGGCTTGACACCGAGCAATTCGCCTGGCTCAGCCCGAACGGGTAGCCAAGCTCCCCGGCAAGCTCGGCGCCGACAAACCACTCATGAAAGCTTCCCCGGTTGTCGCGGTGAATACGAGGCGTGAAGACCCAGGCACCACCTACCCCGAGCGAGTCCATTGCGGCTCCCTCCCCTCAGCGGAAAGGGGCGTGAGCGCTACGCCGACTCGCTCCGGCCGACCGCATCGCTGGCAGCAGGCAGCCGCAGGAGCCCCCCCTCATGGTCGAAGTCGAGGTAGCCGACCTGGCGGAAACCACGCTTGTGCAGCCAGTACTGCCCGCAGGTGCGCAGCACGCCGACACCGTACCTGATGCTCCTGCGCAGGTTGATCGAGGAGGAGTCAGCCTCATAGCGCGTCGGGCAGGAAAGCTCGCCAATCCTCGCGCCGGCGGCGATGGCCTGGGCGATGATCTGGCTGTCGAAGACGAAGTCGTCGGAGTTGCGCTCGTAAGGCATGCCAGCCAGCAGCGTGCTGCTGAAAGCACGCAGTCCCGTGTGGTACTCCGACAGCTTCTGACCGAGCATGAGGTTCTCGACCAGGGTGAGGAAGCGGTTGGCGACATACTTGTATCGTGGCATGCCACGGGCCACAGGGTTCTGCGCGAGAATGCGCGAGCCAAGCACGAGGTCATATTCCCCATAGGCAATCATTGACGCCATCGCAGGAACGAGCCGCGGCGAGTACTGGTAATCGGGGTGAACCATGACGATGATATCGACGCCGAGTTCAAGCGCCCGTCGATAACAGGTCTTCTGGTTCCCCCCGTAACCAAGGTTGGACTCGTGCCGGATCGGATCGAGGCCGAGATTGCGAGCCAGCGCGACGGTCCGGTCGGTGCTGGCGTCATCGACGAGCACAATCTCGTCAATAAGCCCGCGGTCGAGTTCGGCCGCTGTCCTCGACAGCGTGGCCTCTGCGTTATAGGCGGGCAGCACGACTCCGATTCTGCGACCATTGAGCATGCAGGCCACTGTACCTGCCGGGCCCCAGCATAGTGGGGCAAATCGTCAGATGGCAGCCCGCTAGCCGGCCATCCGCTGACACAGCCAGGCCAGCGACAGCGGGTAACGGTAATCGATCGCGGCATGGGTGGCGTCGAACAGCTCGAACCTGATCGCCTCGTCGGCGACCCCGGCCTCGGCCAGCGCGACCCTGAACGCCTCGGCGCCGAGGTCAAGGAAGTAGTCGTCGGAGGTGCCCGCGTCGATCCAGATGGTGCGCATCGACCGCAGCGCCGCCGCGTGCGCTGGCACCATCCGGACCGGATCCCAGGCCAGCCAGCGCTGCCAGACGTCCTGCCTGATCACCCCGGTCCTCGGGTCGAAGGGCAGCTCGGGCGTGCCGTCAGGCGCGGCCGAGAAGCAGGCCGCCACCCCGAGTATGCCGAGCAGCGTCTGGTCGGCCTTCCTGGTGAACGCGGTCCGGCCGCGGAAGTCGTCCCACCAGCGCATGATGTCGCCGTCGTACTCCCTGAGCAGCCGCACGCACGGCCCGAACTCCGGGCCGTAGCACAGCTCGTACAGCGTATCGCCCGCGTGCGTGGCCAGGGCACCGAACAGGTCGGGCCGCAGCATCGGGGTGATCATCGCGCCGAATCCGCCGCTTGACTTGCCGGCGATTGCCCTGTGGTCGCGGTCGGCCAGCGTCCGGTACCGGCCGTCCACCCACGGCACCACCTCCTCGCACAGGTAGGAGTGGTACCTGCCGGTGCCCGGCGAGTCAACGAACTGGCTGCCGCCGTACGCGGTCCAGGCGTCCACGTAGACCACGATCGCTGGCGGCGCCTGGCCGGTCGCGAACACGCGGTCGGCGGTCTCGGTGAAGGGCTGGCGGAACGGGGAGCGGTTGCGCCACATGGCGACGTGCCCGGTGTAGCCCTGGATGACGTACACGGCCGGGTACCGGCGGCCAGGCTCGTCGTCGTAGCCGGGCGGCAGGTAGACGAGCACCGGCCGCTCGAAGGGATCGCCGAGCGGGTTGCCACGCAGCAGGTCGCTGGTGATCACCTGCTCGTCGATGCGTCCGGCCAACTCTTCCGACCACGGCAGCATGGGCAGCTCCTGAACGACGGCTCTCGCCTATCACAGCACACGCCACCCGGCGCACGCGGCGCGACCTGCGCGCCTGGGCCCTGCGGGGATGGTCCCGCTGACCGGGGAGTGGCTGGGCGGGTAGCGTTGCGGCGGTGACCGTGACCGACGCCGCGATGGAGCGCGCGGACCGCCACCTGATCGAGGCCATCGGCGCGCTCGCCCCCGCCATGACCGGCCCGGGTCCGGGTCCGGCACCGGGCCCGGACGATCCGGTGCGGCCGGGCAGCGCGCTCACTGCCGGACTCTGCGCGGCGGTGCTCGATGCCCAGATGTCGAGCCGCCACCTGGACGAGGCGGCGCGCTGGCTGCGCAGCAGGGGCACCGGCTACTACACGATCGGCTCGTCCGGCCACGAGAGCAACGCGGCGGTCGCTGCCGCGCTCCGGCCGACCGACCCGGCGCTGCTGCACTACCGGTCGGGCGCCTTCTACCTGCTGCGGTCCTGCCAGGCCGGGCGCGGTGCGGACGGCCAGCGCGACGTCCTGCTTGGCGTCGCGGCCGCCGCGGCCGAGCCGATCGCAGGTGGCCGGCACAAGGTGTTCGGCCACCCGGATCTGCACGTGATCCCGCAGACCTCCACGATCGCCTCGCACCTGCCGCGGGCCGTGGGGCTCGCCTTCGCAGTTGGCCGGAAGGCCGGGGACGGCCAGCTGACGCCGTGGCCGGCCGACTGCGTGGTGATCACCAGCCTTGGCGACGCCTCGGTGAACCACTCCACCGCCGCCGGGGCGATCAACACCGCCGCCTGGTGCGCCTACCAGGGCTTGCCGCTCCCGCTGCTGCTGGTCTGCGAGGACAACGGGCTCGGCATCAGCGTCCGCACCCCGGCTGGCTGGGTGCGGGCCGCACTCGACGGTCGGCCGGGCATCCGCTACGCCCACGCCGACGGTGCCGACACCGCGGCCGTGTACGACACAGCGGCCGACCTGGCCGACCACGTCAGGGCGACCCGCTCTCCGGCCGTCCTGCACCTGACCACCGTCAGGCTCGGCGGCCACGCCGGCTCGGACGTGGAGTCGGCCTACCGCACCGCCGCCGAGATCGCTGCCGACCTGAAAGCCGATCCGCTGCTCGGCACGGCGCGGCTGCTGGTCGGGTCCGGCGCGATCACCCCGGCCGAGCTGATCGGCAGGTACGAGCGGTCGCGGCAGGCCGTGTTCGAGCTGGCCGCGCAGGTCGAGGGGGCGCCGCAGCTCAGGACAGCGGCCGAGGTCACCGCGCCGCTAGCGCCGCGCCGGCCAAGGGCCGTCGCCGAGGCGATCAGGGCGGCCAGCCCGCAGGTCAGGCAGCACGCGTTCGGCGGGCGGCCGCCAGAGGATGCCGGGCCGCTGACCCTTGCCCAGGCCATCAACCGGACGCTGGCCGACGAGATGGCGGCCTGGCCGCAGATGATCGTGTTCGGAGAGGACGTGGCGCGCAAGGGCGGCGTGTACGGGGTCACCAGGGGCCTGCGCGGCGCGTTCGGGGCTGGCCGGGTCTTCGACTCGCTGCTCGACGAGCAGTCAATACTCGGGGTCGCGCTCGGCGCCGGGCTGGCAGGCCTGCTGCCGGTGCCGGAGATCCAGTATCTCGCCTACCTGCACAACGCCGCCGACCAGATCAGGGGCGAGGCGGCCACCTTGTCGTTCTTCTCCCAGGGCAGGTACCGCAACCCGATGGTGGTACGCGTCGCCGGGCTCGCCTACCAGCAGGGGTTCGGCGGGCACTTCCACAACGACAACGCCGTGGCCGCGCTGCGCGACATTCCTGGCCTGATCGTCGCCTGCCCGGCGAGGCCCGAGGACGCGGCCGCGATGCTGCGCACCTGCCTCGCCAGCGCCCGCACCGACGGCAGCGTGTGCGTCTTCCTCGAGCCCATCGCCCTGTACCACGAGCGTGACCTGCACGCCCCTGGCGACGGCGGCTGGCTAGCGCCGTACGACCCGCCGCCGATGTGGGGACTCGGCCACGTGCCGGTGGGCCGGGCCCGTGTGCACGGGCACGGCGCCGACCTGACGATCGTCACGTTCGGCAATGGCCTGCGGATGAGCCTGCGGGCCGCCGCCCGGCTGGAGCGTGACGGCATCGGCTGCCGGGTGGTCGACCTGCGCTGGCTGGCACCGCTACCCGCCGACGACCTGCTCCGCGAGGCCGCGGCGACCGGGGCGGTGCTGGTCGCCGACGAGACCAGGCGCACCGGCGGCGTCTCAGAAGGCGTGGTCACCGCGCTGGTCGACGGCGGCTTCGCCGGCCGGATCGGCCGGGTCGCTAGCGAGGACAGCTTCGTGCCGCTCGGCAGCGCAGCGGCCGCCGTGCTGATGTCGCAGCGGACCGTCGAGGCGGCCGCCAGGGACCTGGTGCGCTGACCCCGCGCGCCTGGGCCGGCGTCGCCGATTCGCCCGCGGCTGCCGGCCGCTCAGGCGCCGGCGGCCCCGGTCAGCGCGCCCGCGCCCGCAGCCGTCGCCGTGGCCGCGGCATCGGTGAGCGGGGTCCTCGTGGCCAGCGCCAGGAGCATCGGCGGCCGCTCGATCAGCAGCTCGGAGAACTCCTCAAGCTCCACCCCGCGGGCCGCGGCCACCGCGTGCAGGTAGGAGCCCATCTCGCCGGCTGGCGACTCGGGGCCGGGCTCGCCCGCCGTGGGCTGTGCCTGGTGCTGCATGGCGCGGGTCAGCACCGCCCGCAGCACCGCGTAGCCCATCAGGCTGAGGCTGCCGAGGTCCTGATGCCGGTTCTTGCGCATGCCGGCGTCCACCTGCGCCATTGCAGAAAGGCCGCACGCATTCAGCACGTCGATCAGCATTCCAACTTCGACCGCGTAACCGCTCATGAACGGCACCGAGAACATCAGATCCCTGGTACCGCCAAATTCGCCTGCCAGTGGCTGAACAAATCCAGCCAGCTCAGGAAACAGCAGGTTAAGCGCGGGTTTCGCGGTCAGCTCGGTAACTCGCCCACCGCCATCTGGCACGGATATGTCCTGCTGGGTATACGGCCGCCGATAGGCGGCTTTGACGAACTGAATATCGGGCCTGGCGACCAGGCAGCCGACGACGCCGGTGACCAGCTGACGGCAGAAGTTGCCGGTGTCGGTGTCGGCGAACGCGATCACGTCGCCGGTCGCGACCGACAGACCGCGCCACATCGCGTCGCCTTTGCCCTGAGCCGGGCCGTACTCAGGCATCAGCGCGTTCTCTGAGTAGACCTCGACGTCGTAGCGCCTGGCCAGCTCGGCCGTCCCGTCCTTGGAGTCCGCGTCGACCACAATGACCTGGTCGATTAGCGCGACATCCGCGCGGCGCAGGTTGCTGACCTCGTCAAGGACCGAGCCGATCGTCTCTGCGACATTCCTGGTTGGCAGGATCAGGGAGACGGTGAGCCCGCGCTCCCGCTTCGTCCGCCCTAGCTCACGGACGCCGCCGAACTGCCGATAGTGGAAACTGTTCGAGCGAAACCACTCGTGTGTTCGCATAAGGCTCTCCTCGACAGCGGGGCGGGCCGTTCCTGCCACCAGATACCGTATGACCGCAACCTCAAACACAGTGCGCGAGTTTGGGCGCACTACGTCAGACGGTTATCGGTCCGTACTATTTGGGCTTACCGTCTATACCGTTTAGGCGGCTACTCGACTGCTATGCCTCCGATGTAAGGATAATCCGTCGTGCCGGATCGTTTCGGTCAGAGAAATATTACATACTGAGCCGGTTCCCGTGGCGATTCTGAGCACTCCTGCAGCAACCTCTCAGTTCTCCCTGAGCGAAAGCCGACCGCGCGGACTGCGTGCCTGCAGTGACGGCCCTGGCAAGCGGATCGCTGCCCAGCCGGCGTGGGCGCGCCTGCCCCGTCTATCCTTCGGCTATGAACCTGCACTCCACTGTCGGGGGCCCAGGGCTGGTCCAGCGGCGTCACCTCGTGACCGAGATACCCGGTCCTGTCTCCCGTGAACTGCTCGAGCGCCGGCAGCGCAGCGTAGCGCGCGGGCTCAGCCACGTGCTGCCAATCTTCGTCACGGCAGCCGGCGGCGGCGTGCTGATCGACGCCGACGGCAACTCGCTGATCGACTTCGGCTCGGGCATCGCCGTGACGTCGGTCGGAAACAGCGCCGAACTGGTCGTCACCAGGGTCACCGAGCAGGTCGCGCACTTCACCCACACCTGCTTCATGGTGGTCCCCTACGAGGGCTACGTGCAGGTGTGCGAGGAGCTGAACCGGGTCACTCCCGGCAGCCACGACAAGCGCTCCGCCCTGTTCAACTCGGGGGCCGAGGCGGTGGAGAACGCTGTCAAGATCGCCAGGCACGCGACCGGCAGGCAGGCGGTAGTGGTGTTCGACCACGCCTACCACGGCCGCACCAACCTGACCATGGCGATGACGGCCAAGAACATGCCCTACAAGGACGGCTTCGGCCCGTTCGCCGGCGAGGTCTACCGGGCGCCGATGGCCTACCCGTTCCGCTGGCCAGGCGGCCCGGCCCGGTGCGCCGCCGAGGCGCTCGACCTGGTGACCGGCCTGATCCATGCCCAGGTCGGCGAGCGCCGGGTCGCGGCCGTGGTGATCGAGCCGATCCAGGGCGAGGGCGGCTTCATCGTGCCGCCCGACGGCTTCCTGCCCGGCCTGGCCGAGTTCTGCCGCGAGCACGGCATCGTGTTCATCGCGGACGAGATCCAGTCAGGCTTCTGCCGTACCGGCGACTGGTTCGCCTGCGAGCACGAGGGCGTGGTGCCCGACCTGGTCACCACGGCGAAGGGCATCGCCGGCGGGCTGCCGCTGGCCGCTGTCACCGGCCGGGCCGAGATCATGGACGCCGTGCACGCCGGCGGGCTCGGCGGCACCTTCGGCGGGAACCCGGTCGCGTGCGCGGCGGCGCTCGGCTCTATCGAGACCATGTCGAAGGAGGACCTCCCCGCCGCCGCCCGGCGGATCGGCGAGATCATGCTGCCGCGGCTGCGCGAGCTTGCGCGGCGGCACCCGGTGATCGGCGACGTACGCGGCCGCGGTGCGATGATCGCCATCGAGCTGGTCAGGCCCGGCACCACCGAGCCGGACGCCGCGGCCGCCGCGAAGGTGGCCAAGGCCTGCCACGCCGCCGGGCTGATCGTGCTGACCTGCGGCACCTACGGCAACGTGCTCAGGTTCCTGCCGCCGCTGGTGATCGGCGAGGAACTGCTGGCCGAGGGCCTGTCGATCCTGCAGGACGCGTTCGCCGCCCTGTGAGCCCGGCAAGCGAGCCCGGCTCAGCCCTGGTAGTAGCCGTCCACGGCGGTGAGCACCTCGTCCAGGATCGCCAGCCCTTCCTTCGCCTCGGCCTCGGTGATCGTGCACGGCGGCACCACGTGCAGCCGGTTGAAGTTGGTGAATACGAGCAGGCCGTGCGCCTTAGCCTGTGCGGCGAGCGTGTTCATCGCCTCAGAGGCACCGCCGTAGGGCGCCAGCATCGCCCTGGTACGGCGGTCGGAGACCAGGTCGAGCGCCCAGAACACGCCAAGCCCGCGCACCTCGCCGATCACCGGATGCCGGCTCGCGAGGTCGGCGAGGCCGGGCCCGAGCGTCTGCCCGCCGATCGCCGCGGCGTGCTCCACGATGCCCTCGTCGCGCATGACGTCGATGGTGGCGACGATCGAGGCGCACGCCAGCGGGTGCCCTGAGTAGGTGAGGCCGCCGGGGAAGACCCGCTCGTCGAAGGTCGCCGCGATCGGATCTGAGATGATGACGCCGCCGGCCGGGACGTACCCGGAGTTCGCGCCCTTGGCGAAGGTGATCAGGTCGGGCGCCACGCCGTGCGGCTCGAAGGCAAACCAGGATCCGGCCCGGCCGAAGCCGCACATCACCTCGTCGGCGATCCAGACGATGCCGTACCTGTCGGCGAGCGCGCGCAGGCCTGCGAGGTAGCCGGGCGGCGGCGCGAGCACTCCCGCGGTGCCGACGATGGTCTCGATCAGGATCGCCGCGATCGTGTCCGGTCCCTCGAACTGAATCACCTGCTCCAGGTGCTCGAGCGCGCGCTGGCTCTCCTGCTGCTCGTCGGCGGCCCAGAACGATGACCGGTACAGGTAGGGCCCGAAGAAGTGGACGTGCCCGGTCGCGTACTCGTTCGGCCAGCGCCGCGGGTCGCCGGTCGAGTTGATCGCGGCGCCGGTGTTGCCGTGGTAGGAGCGGTAGAAGCTGAGCACCTTGTCCCTGCCGGTGTGCAGCCTGGCCATCCGGATCGCGTTCTCGTTCGCGTCCGCGCCGCCGTTGGTGAAGAACACCTTGCTGAACCCGGCCGGCGCGAGATCGATCAGCCGCCGCGCGGCCTCGCCGCGTGCCTCGTTGGCGTGCTGCGGCGCGATCGTGGTGAGCCTCGCGGCCTGCTCGGCGATCGCCCTGGTCACCTTCGGGTGCTGGTGCCCGATGTTGGTGTTCACCAGCTGGCTGGAGAAGTCCAGGTACCTGTTGCCGTCGTAGTCCCAGACATAGCTGCCCTGGCCGCCTGCGATGACCAGCGGCTTGAGAGCCTTCTGCGCCGACCAGGAGTGGAACACGTGGGCACGGTCGGCTGCGTAGACGGCCGCGCCGCGCTCGGGGTCGGGGGTGAACTCGGTCATGACTGCTCTCCTGTCGCCGGCTCGCTGGTGCGGCCTACTGGTTCACCGGGAAGCCCAGGTTCACGCCGCCGTGACTCGGGTCCAGCCAGCGTGAGGTGACTGCCTTGCCCCTGGTGTAGAAATGGACGCCCTCGGTGCCGTGCACGTGCGTGTCGCCGAACAGCGACGCCTTCCACCCGCCGAAGCTGTAGAAGGCCATCGGCACCGGGATCGGCACGTTGATGCCCACCATCCCGACCTCGACCTCGCTGGTGAACCTGCGGGCCGCTCCCCCGTCGTTGGTGAAGATCGCGGTGCCGTTGCCGTACGCGTTGGCGTTGACCACGCCGAGCGCGTCGGAGTAGGAGCCGGCCCGCACCACCGAGAGCACCGGCCCGAATATCTCGTCGGTGTAGCAGCTCATCGCCGGCCTGACCTGGTCGAGGACGCTCGGGCCCAGCCAGAACCCTTCGGCGGCGCCGCCGGTCACCGGGTGCTGCCTGCCGTCCACGGCAAGCACGGCCCCGTCCGCTACGCCGGCGTCGAGGTAGGAGGCGACCTTGTCCCTGTGCGCCCGCGTGACCAGCGGGCCCATCTCTGACTCCGGCTGGTCGCCGGGACCGACCCGCAGCCTCGCGACCCGCTCCCTGATCTTCGCTACCAGCTCGTCGCCGATCGGGTCCACGGCCACCAGCACCGAGATCGCCATGCACCGCTCGCCCGCCGAGCCGAACCCGGCCGACACGGCGGCGTCGGCAGCCAGGTCGAGGTCGGCGTCGGGCAGCACGACCATGTGGTTCTTCGCGCCGCCGAGCGCCTGGACTCGCTTTCCGGCGGCTGTTCCCACTTCCGATACATAACGGGCGATCGGGGTCGATCCGACGAAGCTGACCGCCTTGACGTCGTGGTGGATCAGCAGGGCGTCCACGGCCTCCTTGGTGCCGTGCACGACGTTGAACACGCCGTCAGGCAGCCCGGCCTCGGCGAGCAGCTCGGCCAGCCTGACCGACGCCGACGGGTCTTTCTCCGAGGGCTTGAGCACGAACGTGTTCCCGGCCGCAATGGCGATCGGGAACATCCACATCGGCACCATGGCGGGGAAGTTGAACGGCGTGATCCCCGCCACCACGCCGAGCGGCTGGCGGATCGAGTAGGCGTCGATGCCGGTCGACACGTTCTCGGAGAAGCCGCCCTTCAGCAGATGCGGCATGCCGCAGGCGAATTCGACGACCTCCAGGCCGCGGGCCACCTCGCCGGCCGCGTCGGAGGCGACCTTGCCGTGCTCCGAGCTGATCAGCGCGGCGAGTTCGGCCGAGTGCTCCCTGATCAGCTCGCGGAACGCGAACATCACCGAGGCGCGCTTGACCAGCGAGGTCTGCCGCCAGGCGGGGAAGGCGGCCGCCGCGGCCGCGACGGCAGCGTCCACCTCGGCGGCGCCGGCGAAGTCCACCGTCCCGGCGACCTGCCCGGTTGCCGGATTGTAGATGTCGCCGCGCTGGCCAGACCCGCCGGTCGAGTCCGGCCCGGTCCATGGCTTGCCGCCGATCCAGTGCGTGCAGTGCTTGTGCCCGTTGGCCTGCTGCTGCGCCATCGGTCGCCTCCGTGCCCTATGTTCGTTCGCCCAGTGCCCCCGAGACTCAGTCTCCCCCTGCGGTCCTGCCAAGCCAACTTACGAGTTGTAAGCTAGTGCCATTCCGAGCTGACTCAGTGTCGGGTCCTCTCGCGGAGGGATCCCTCATGCTGCCGACCGTCGCCGACGTGCTGCGGCTTGAGCCGGTGCGGCGGGGAGCGCCACGCGTGCTCGCGGCGGCGGACCGGCTGGATCAGCCGGTCCGCTGGGTGCACGTGATCGAGCTGGCCGAGGCCGGGCACCTGCTGCGCGGCGGTGAGCTCGTGCTCTCCACCGGGATCGCGCTGCCGCCCGATCCGGACGGCCTGGCCAGGTACGTGGCTAGCCTGGCAGCGGCGGGCGCGAGCGCGCTCGCGGTCGAGCTCGGCTCGCGCTACGTCAGGGAGCTGCCGCAGCCGCTCGTCGGCGCGGCGGTCACGCACCGGCTGCCGCTGATCGTATTCGAGCGGGAGACGCAGTTCATCGCCATCACCGAGGCCGTGCACGCGCAGATACTCGACGCTCAGGTCGCCGAGCTGCGCGCCGCGCAGCGGCTGCACCAGGTCTTCACCGACCTGGCGGTGGCCGGAGCCGGCCAGGACGAGATCGTCGCCGAGGCCAGCGCGCTCGCCGGGGTCCCTGTGATCCTCGCCGACCTGAGCCACCGCGTCCTGGCCTGCGCCGCGAGCGGGCAGGAGGCTGGCACGCTGCTCGCCGGGTTCGCCGCCAGGTCGCGCTCGCTCCGGCCGCCAGGCCGCGTCGGCTACGACCAGGCCGCCGGCTGGCTGGTGGCGGCGGTGGGCGCCAGGGGAAGTGACTGGGGGCGCCTCGTCTTCGTGCTGCCAGGCCCGCCCGACGCGGCGCTGCCAGTGCTCGCCGAGCGGGCAGCGACGACGCTTGCGCTGGCCAGGCTAGTCGGCGACCGGAACGGCGAGCACGGCCCGGAGCGGGCCGCTCACCAGTCGGTACTGGCAGCGGTGGCCGGCCCAGGGTATGCCGACCCGGCCGACCTCCGCGGCAGGATCGTCGCGCTCGGCGTCCCGCTGGCGGGCCGCGGCCTGCTGCCCGTGGTCGCACGCGTCACTGGTTCGCCGGCCCGGGCGGCCGAGTCGCTGGCCGCCGCCTGCCGGGACCTGGCTGTGCCAGCCGTCTGCGGGCCGCTCGACGACCACAGGATCGCGGCCCTGCTCGCGCTGCCGCCCGAGGCGGACGCCGATCGCCTCCTTGGCCGGCTGGCAGACCGGCTGCGGGCCGGCTGCCCAGGCGAGGTCGAGGCGATCGGCGCAGGCTCGGCAGTGGCGGGCCTCAGCCAGGCGCGGGCCGCGCTGCGCGAAGCCTGCGATGCGGCGGGCGCCGCGGCCTGGCACGCCTTCGCCGGGCCGTTCGTCAGGCTGGCTGACCTTCGCCTGGCCGGCCTGCTCTACCAGCTGCGCGACGATCCGCGGGTGCTTGCCTTCGCCGAACGCGAAGTCGGCCCGCTGCTCGGGCATGACGAGGGTAACGGGACCGACCTGACCGGCGTCCTGGCGTGTTATCTGGCGACCGGCGGCAACAAGGCCAGGGCCGCCGCGATGGCAGGCCTGGCGCGGCCAACGCTGTACGAACGCCTGCGCCAGATCGAGCAGGTGCTGCGGCTGCGGGTGGACGACCCGCAGGCCCGCCTGGCCCTGCAAGCCGCGCTGCTTGTGCTTGCGCCTGGGCCGCCTCGCCGGTTACCCGCCGCCAGGCCAGTGCCGGCAGGCCAGCGCCGCCGGGCCAATGCCGGCGGGCCGATAGCTGCCCGAGCCGTGGCAATGGCCGCCCGGCGGGACGCGCGGTGACGTGCGCGAGGCACGATGGTCGGGTGAGCGAGTCCAACTTGACCATGGCGGCGTCCGCTGAGCTCTACGCGTGCGATCCCGACGAGTTCACCGAGCGCAGAAAGACGCTGGCCGCGCGGGCCAGGGCGGCCGGCGACGCGGCCGCCGCCCGCACGATCGCCGCGCTGCGCCGGCCGACCAGGGCGGCATGGATGGTCAATGCACTGGTCAGAGCGGACCCGACCGTCGCTGCGCGGCTCGCCGCCCTCGGCGATCAGCTCAGGGCAGGCGAGGCCGCGCTCGACGGCGCGAGCATCCGCGAGCTGTCTAAGACCAGGCGGCGGCTCGTCGATGACCTGACCGGCCGGGCGCTGGCACTGGCGGGCGCCGAGCAGCCGACGCCTGCCGTGCGTGAGGCGATCACCGCTACCTTCGGTGCCGCGCTCGCCGATCCGCAGGTGGCCGAGCAGGTCGCCGCGGGCAGGCTGGTCCGCGCCGCACGGGTCACGGGCTTCAGTCCGGGCCTCGGCTCCACCTGGCCGGGGCCGGACGCCCCTGGGCAGCAGGCCGCGCTCGCCCCGCGGCCCGGCGGTGATGACGACCCTGCGCGCGTCCGCGAGGCCCAGCGTCAGCGCAGGGCCGCCATCGCCGAGGCCAGGCGGGCGGTAGCCGGGGCCGAGCGTGCCGCCGCGAGGACCGCGGCGGCGCTCGCGGAGCGCGACCGGCAGGTGTCAGCGATCGAGCAGCAGCTGGCCACGGCACGGCAGGGGGCAGCGCGGGCCAGCGAGCAGGCCGACCAGGCGCAGGCCGCGCTCGCTGCGGTGCGGCACGCGCTTGCCGGGCTCGAAGCGGCCGATGCGACCGAGCTCGAAGCGGATGCGACCGAGCTCGAAGCGGCCGATGCGGCCGGGCTCGAAGCGGCCGATGCGGCCGGGCTCGAAGCGGCCGATGCGGCCGGGCCGGCCGACACCGACCGCCCGGCACCCTGACCATGCACCTGCTAAGCCCCCGCGGACCCTTAGGACCGAGGTCAGGAGTCGAAGCCTAGCCCGACCGCGTCGAGCGCGCGGAGCCAGGCGTTCCTGCGGCCCTCGTTCACGTCGGCCCTGGCCAGCGACCAGCGGGTGAGGCCGATCCCTGCGGCGCGCAGCGGCTCGGGCGGGAACGGCAGCGGCCTGGTCCTGACCATCTCGAGTTCGGTCAGTTCGGTCCGCTGGCCGGACAGCACATCGAGCAGCACGTTCGCGCCGAACCTGGACGCGCCGACGCCGAGGCCGGTGTAGCCGGCCACGTACGCCAGCCGGCCAGCCCAGGGGGTTCCGAAGAACGCGCAGAACCGGGAGCACGTGTCGATCACCCCGCCCCAGGCGTGGCTGAACTCCAGGCTGTCAAGCTGCGGGAACGTGGCGTAGAAGTGCTCGGCAAGCGCAGCGAACGTGCGCGGCCGTTGGTCAAGCCTGGCCGCGATCTTGCTGCCGTAGTAGTAGACCGCGTCGTAGCCGCCCCACAGGATCCGGTTGTCTGCCGTCAGCCGGTAGTAGTGGAACTGGTTGCCGCTGTCACCCACGCCCTGACGGTCCTGCCAGCCGATGCTGGCCAGCTGCGCCCGGCTCAGCGGCCTGGTCGTCAGCACGTAGTCGTAGACGGGCACCACGTAGTACCGCAGCCTGCGCAGCAGCGGCGCGAACGCTCCGGCGGCCAGCGCCACCCGCTCGGCCCGCACGCTGCCCTGGCCAGCGGCAAGCTTTAGGCGGCCGGCGGAACCGGACTCGGCATCGATCGCGCGCACCGGGGTGTGCTCGTAGATCCGCACGCCGGCGGTCAGGCAGGCCCGGCGCAGCCCCCAGGCGAGTCTCGCCGGGTCCAGCGTGGCGCAGCCGTGCCTGTCCCACAAGCCGCCCAGGTAGGTCGGCGAGTTCAGTGCGCGCCGCACCTGCTCGGCGTCGAGCAGGTCCAGCCTTATGCCCAGGCCAGCGGCCGCCCTGGCCGTCTCGGCCAGCCCGGCAAGCTGCCACGGCTTGGTCGCCACGGAAAGCTCTCCGGCCCTGACGAAGTCGCAATCGATTCCGTAGCGCTCGACGGCACGCTCGATCTGGTCCAGGTTCTCCCGCCCGATCCGGTCAAGCGCCGCGATCTCGCCGGGAAACCGCTCAAGGCCGTTGAACAGGCCGTGGGTGATGCTGGCCGAGCAGAATCCGCCGTTGCGCCCGGTGCCGCCCCAGGCCACCCTGCGTCCCTCGACCAGCACCACGTCCCTGTCGGGGTCGCGCTCCTTGGCCAGCAGCGCAGTCCACAGCCCGCTGAACCCGCCGCCGATCACCGCCAGGTCGGCGTGCTCGGTCCGGTCGAGCGGCGGCAGCGGCTCAGGTGCGTGCGGCTGGTCCAGCCAGTACGGCACGTCGCTCGCGCCGGCCAGGCCGCGCCGCGTGCCCGGGTTGCTGCCTGCCATCACGCCGCCGCTACTGGCCGATGTAGCTCATCACGTGCTTGATCCTGGTGTAGTCCTCGAACCCGTAGATCGAGAGGTCCTTGCCATAGCCGGAGTGCTTGAACCCGCCATGCGGCATCTCGGACACGAACGGGATATGCGTGTTGATCCATACCGCGCCGAAGTCGAGCTGGCGGGCCACCCGCATGGCGCGGCCGTGGTCGCGGGTCCACACGCTGGCCGCGAGGCCGTACTTCACCCCGTTCGCCCAGGCCACCGCCTCGCTCTCGGAGCCGAACCGCTGCACAGTGACCACCGGGCCGAAGATCTCCTCCTGGATCATCTCGTCGTCCTGGCGCAGCCCTGCCACGACGGTGGGCGCGTAGAAGTAGCCACGCTCGCCCACCTGGCGGCCTCCGGACCTGACCTCGGCGTGCGCCGGAGCCCGGTCGACGAACCCCGCCACCCTGGCGAGCTGCGCGGAGTTGTTCAGCGGGCCGTAATAGGCGTCGGGGTCGTCCGGGCCGGCGGTCTTGACGTCAGCGGCGAGTGCCGCGAGCGCGTCGGCGAGGCCCTCGGCCACGCCGGGCCCCGCCAGCACCCGGGTGGCCGCGGTGCAGTCCTGGCCGGCGTTGTAGTAGCCGGCCTCGATGATCTGCTGCGCCGCCCGGTCGGTGTCGGCGTCGTCGAATACCACCACAGGCGCCTTGCCGCCGAGCTCGAGGTGGACTCGCTTCAGGCCCGCCGCCGCCGCCTGCGCCACCTCGATCCCGGCCCGTACCGACCCGGTGATCGAGACCATCTGCGGAATGTCGTGGGCGACCAGGGCCCGGCCGGTGTCGCGGTCGCCGCAGATCACGTTGAACACCCCGGGCGGGAAGATGTCGGCGGCGATCTCGGCGAGCAGCAGGGTAGAGACTGGCGTGGTGTCCGACGGCTTGAGCACCACCGTGTTGCCTGCGGCAAGCGCAGGCGCGAACTTCCAGACCGCCATCATCATGGGGTAGTTCCACGGTGTCACCTGCGCGCAGACGCCCACCGGCTCGCGCCGGATCATCGACGTGTGGTCGGCTAGGTACTCCCCGGCCGACCTGCCCTCGAGCACCCGGGCGGCGCCCGCGAAGAACCTGAGCTCGTCGGCGAGCGGCGGCACCTCGTCGGTGCGCGTCATCGCCGCCGGCTTGCCGGTGTTCCTGCTCTCGGCCGCCACGAGCTCCTCGGCCCGCGCCTCGATGGCGTCGGCGAATTTCAGCAGCGCCAGGCTCCGTTCGGCCGGGGTGCTGTCTCGCCAGGTCTCGAAGGCGGCGGCCGCGGCGCGCAACGCCGCGTCCACGTCGGCCTCGCTCGACAGCGGCGCCTGCGCGTACGCCTCGCCCGTGCTCGGGTCGATCACGTCGCTGACGGCATCGCTGGCGGTATCGGCGAACTGGCCGTTGACGAAGTTGCGCAGGACTGTCACGGTGCCCTCCTCTGGCTGCGGCTACGACTTTGACATTTAATCAGTCGCCTCACAAGTGATTCAGCGCCCACGAGGCACATTCGCAACGGAATCAGTTGACAACCTACCGTGGTCACGTGACAGCATGGACTGGCGAGGAGGCACATCGATGGCACACTTGCAGGCTGCCGGGCTTGCCAGCGAGCCGACGCCCGATCGGACGGGCGCGCGAGAGCGGCACCAGCCGCCGGTCGCGCTCGACGCGGTCTCCCGCCACATCATCGAGCAGCTGCAGCAGGACGGGCGGCGCTCCTACGCCGCCATCGGCAAGGCGGTCGGCCTGAGCGAGGCCGCCGTCCGCCAGCGCGTCCAGCGGCTGATCGACCTCGGCGCGATGCAGATCGTCGCGGTAACCGACCCGATGTCGCTGGGCTTCCGGCGTCAGACGATGATCGGGATCAGGTGCACCGGCGACCTCGAGCGGATGGCCGACGTGCTCGCTGGCATGGACGACATCGACTACGTGGTGATCACGGCGGGCTCGTTCGACCTGCTCATCGAGGTCGTCTGCGCCGACGACGACCAGCTGCTCGAGATACTCGGCCAGGTGCGCTCGCTGCCGGGCGTCACGGTCACCGAGACCTTCGTGTACCTGAAGCTCCGCAAGCAGACCTACCACTGGGGGACCAGATGAGCGGCACACCGGCCTACGACCACGCGCGACTGCAGGAGGCGGCGAAGCGGCACCTGTGGCTGCACTTCACCAGGCACTCCACGTTCGAGGACGCGGACGTTCCGACGATCGTGCGCGGCGTCGGGCAGTACGTGTTCGACCAGCACGGCAAGCGGTACCTGGACGGGCTCTCCGGCCTGTTCGTCAGCCAGATTGGCCACGGCAGGACCGAGGTCGCCGAGGCTGCCGCCAGGCAGGCAGCCGAGCTTGCCTACTACCCGCTGTGGTCCTACGCGCACCCGCGTGCCGTCGAACTCGCCGAGCGGCTGGCCGGCTACGCGCCAGGCGACCTGAACCGGGTGTTCTTCACCACTAGTGGCTCAGAAGCCGTGGAGTCGGCGTGGAAGATGGCCAAGCAGTACTTCAAGCTGACCGGCGAGCCGAGCAGGTACAAGGTGCTGAGCCGGTACATCGCCTACCACGGCACCACGCACGGCGCGCTGGCGATCACCGGCCTGCCGGACATCAAGCCGCCATTCGAGCCGCTGCCGGCCGGCGGGGTGCGCGTACCCAACACGAACTTCTACCGAGCTCCGTCCTTCGTCGCCGATGACCTCACCGCGTTCGGCGCCTGGGCCGCCGACGAGATCGAGCGGGCGATCCAGCGCGAGGGTCCTGAGACGGTCGCCGCCGTCTACCTTGAGCCGGTGCAGAACTCCGGCGGCTGCTTCCCGCCGCCGCCCGGCTACTTCGGGCGCGTACGCGAGATCTGCGACAGGTACGGCGTGCTGCTCGTCTCCGACGAGGTGATCTGCGCGTTCGGCCGACTCGGCTACATGTTCGGCAGCGACCGCTACGGCTACCAGCCCGACGTAATCACCTTCGCCAAGGGCGTCACGTCGGGGTACGCGCCGCTCGGCGGCATGATCGTGAGCGACCGGCTGATGGAGCCTTACCTGAGGGACGAGACGTCGTTCCTGCACGGGGTCACGTTCGCAGGGCATCCGGTCTCCTGCGCCGTGGCGCTGGCCAACCTGGACGTGTTCGAGAAGGAAGACCTGCTCGCCCACGTCAGGGCCAACGAGGGCGCCTTCCGCGCGACCCTGGAGAAGCTGAACGACCTGCCGATCGTCGGCGACATCAGGGGCGACGGCTACTTCTACGGCATCGAGATGGTCAAGGACAAGGCCACCCGCGAGACGTTCGACGACGACGAGTCCGAGCGGCTGCTCCGTGGCTTCCTGTCGCCCGCGCTCTACGACGCCGGCCTGATCTGCCGCGCCGACGACCGCGGCGACCCGGTGATCCAGCTCTCCCCGCCGCTGACCTGCACCCAGGAGCACTTCGACGAGATCGAGCAGATCCTGCGCAGCGTGCTGACGCAGGCATGGCAGCAGCTATAAGCGCGGCGAACTCGGGCAGCTGCCTCCTTGTGGACTGTTGCCCCCTTATGGACTGTTGCGGCATCTCGTTCAAGCTGTCCGGGTCTGACTCCCCTGGCTTCACTGCCGTGGCGGCGGCGACCAGCTCGTCGAGCGCGTAGGCATTCGAGAACGGCGGCACCGTGGCGCCGAACGCGTACTTCTTCAACTCGACGGTCACGGCGGCGCGTGGATCCCCGAGGTGCTCGGCCAGGGCGAGGCCGCCCTGGAGGACTACTCCGGCGGCTCCATGCACAGCGTCCACCTGCCGTACACGCCGCAAGCACCTGCTGCTGTTCGCCGCGACGGTGGCGCATGGCTCGACCGCGGCGCTGGCCGTCGGCTTCACCAGGAAGTCGTTCAGCGCCATCGCGACGACCTGGATAATCCTGCGCTACCAGTCCTGACCGGACCCGCCGCAATGGCGTCGGAGTAGGGCCGACGTACGGCTTGCCCGGACTCATTGGGAAGAGTTGCCATCTCGTTACACGCGATTTAAGTCCTGAGCCATCTCCGGAGCGTCTGTATAGGTGAGGGCGTCGGACGGCACGGGGCGCGTGCCGGGGCAAGCCCTGACGCGGTATGTCGTTGCAGGAGGCACCATGTCAGGCACCACCAGGTCGGGTGCGAGTAGCGCGGAGAGCAACCAGCGTTGGGCCGCTCTCGACCAGCAGAACGAGCGGCTTGTCGATGCCTCCCATCCGCTGCTCGCCGAGCTCAGGCGCCAGCCCGCCGACCTCGACGACGAGCTGCCCGCTGCCAGCTGACCGTCCCGTAGCGCCCGCCTGACCGGACCCGGCTCACCCTGGTGCGCGCAGGCTCCTGATGTGCTGCACCGCGTCGGCCACCGGCACGCGCTCCTTCGCTCCGGTCGCGCGGCTGGTCACCTCAACCATCCCGTCAGCGAGGTCGCGGCTGCCAACGCTGACCCGGTACGGGATGCCGGTGAGCTCGGCATCGGCGTACTTCACGCCGGGGCGCACGTCCCGGTCGTCGATCAGCGCATCTACTCCGGCCTCGCGCAGGCCCGAGTAGAGCGTCTCGGCGGCCGCCCGAGCCTGCTCGTCCCTGACCGACAGCAGCAGCACGGTGACACCGGCGGGCGCGACCGCGACCGGCCAGACCAAGCCGGCGTCGTCGTGGTGTACCTCGGCGATCGCGGCCATCGCTCGCTCCACGCCGATGCCGTAGCTGCCCATGATTGGGGTGACCGTGCTTCCGTCCGCCATGCTCACGGTCACGCCCAGTGCCGTGGTGAACTTGCGGCCCAGCTTGAAGATGTGGCCGACCTCGATCGCCTGGACGAACTCCAGGCCGGTGCCGCACCGCGGGCACGGCTCGCCCTCGGTCACCTCGCGCAGGTCGACCCACAGGCTTACCGGGATGTCACGCTCGACGTCCACGCCCGTCAGGTGGACGTCATCGGTGTTGGCCCCGGTCGCCATCCCGCGCCTGCCGCGCAGCGCCGGGTCGGCGATGATCTTGAACCTGGTCACGCCGACAGCGCCGAGGCTGCCAGGCAGGGCTCCGAGCGCGTCGCTGATCTCCTCTGGCTGGGCGGGCCGGATCACGGCCGCGCCGGTGGCGTCGATCAGCTTCTGGTCAGACAGCGGATGGTCGCCGCGCAGCAGCACCAGCGTCAGCTCGCCGTCCACGAACTGCACCAGGGTCTTGATCTGCCGGTCGGCGGCCACCCCGTAGCCCTTCACCAGGTCCTCGATGGTGCGCACCCCGGGCGTGTCCAGCCGCTGCGGCGCCGCGGGAAGTTCGCCGGCCGCGGGATCCTGGACCGGCGCGAGCGCGGATGTCGCCTTTTCCAGGTTCGCCGCGTACCCGCAGTTCGGGCACCTCGCTACCTTGTCCTCCCCGGCCGGGGACGGGCACATGAACTCCACCGAGTCCTTGCCGCCCATCGCGCCGTTGGACGCCTCCACCGCGAACGCCGGGATGCCGAGCCTGGCGAAGATACGCTCGTAGGCGGCCTTGTGCGCGTCGAAAGAGGCGTCAAGCCCCGCCTCGTCCACGTCGAAGCTGTAGGAGTCCTTCATCGTGAACTCCCGCACGCGCATCAGCCCGGACTTGGGCCGCGGCTCGTCCCTGAACTTGGTCTGGAACTGGTACCAGGCCTGCGGCAGCTCACGGTACGAGGCGAGCTCGGTTGCCAGGAACGCGAAGATCTCCTCGTGCGTCATGCCGAGCACCACCTCGGCGCCCTTGCGGTCCTTGAGGCGGAACATCTCATCGCCCATCAGGGCGAGCCTGCCGCTCTTCTCCCAGATCTGGACTGGCTGCATGCACGGCAGCAGGAACTCCTGCGCGCCGATCCCGTTCATCTCCTCCCTGATGATCTGGATGATCTTCGCGCGCACCGCGATGCCGAGCGGCAGCAGGCAGTAGTGGCCCGCCATCAGCTGGCGGATGTAACCGGCGCGCAGCAGCAGCCGGTGGCTGGCCGCGTCGGCGTCGGCCGGGTCTTCGCGAAGCGTCGGGACGTGCAGCTGTGACCAGCGCATGGGTCGGGGCCTTCAGTCTGAGGGAGTGGGTGAGCAGCGGAAGACCAAAGTCTAAGCGGTCCGCGCCGACGGCTGCGCTCGATTGACGGCCGCTAGCGCGCTTTCGGCGACCGCTTCCAAAAGCCCCTCGGCTCCCGCGCCTGGCGCTCCGCTCCGGCCGAGCCTGAACCCTGCACGCTCGCCAGGAACTCGCCGAGCACGGTGAACGCCTCGTCCCTGAGCCCGAGCAGCTCAGTGTCGCTCGCCGGGGCGCGGGCTCCGGCTGCGCCCGGGCCGGATCCGGGTCCGACTTCCATCTGGTCGCAGGCGCGCAGCCGGGTCGCGAGACGGCCGAGCCGGTCAACACCGGGCACGCCGATCCCGGCGCCGACCAGCCAGTCGACCAGCGCCTCGAGCCGGCTGCCGAGGTCGGCCAGGTCGCGTACCAGCGCCTGGGCAGGCCCGGGATGCGGCGCGCCGAGCCAGTCGAGCTCGCCGACGATCTGCGCGACCACCCAGCCGGGCACGCCGGGCAGGCCGGGCTCGGCGCTCGCCTCGGCCGCGCCAGGCCGGGCGGCGCTGGCGCTGGCAAACCCCATGGGTGCGCCGGCCTGCGCGCCGGTCCAGGCGGACGGTGCCATGGCCGCCATCGGCGCGGCCGGCATCATGCCGGGCCGCGGTATCGCCATGGCACCGAGCATGACGCCGGGTGCCGGAGCCGCGCCGCCGTCCCAGCCCGATGGCAGCTCGACGGGCTGGGTGACCCGGTGCGGGGTGCCGCCGTCGGTGACCACGCGGGTGTCCACCGCCAGGAACGCGGTGAACCGGCAGAGCACGCCGAACCGCAGCGACGCGCCGACGATCTGCTGCTCGAGCGCTGTCAGCTCGTCGCCGGAACCTAGCGCAAGGCTGGCGTAGGCATCCTCAAGGTCGCGCAGGTACGCCCTGGCCCAGGTCGCCGTCGCCGGGCTGGCCTGAGCGGGGCTGGCCGGGGCTGTGCTGACCGGGGCAGTGCTGGCCGGGGTTGTGCTGGCCGGTGCTGTGCTGGCCGGTGCGGGAGCGACCACGATGCCGGTCAGCGTCTGCTCGTACGGGCTGCCGTCGGCCGCCACGCCCTGAACAGTCAGCATGGCGTGCTCAGGGCACCGTCCGGCAAACCGGCCGGAGATCAGCACAGGCGCCCCGCTGAACAGGTCAGGCAGCCGTCCGGGGGCCACCGTGCTCTGCAGGATGCGCAGCTCACGGGAGCGGACGGTCAGCCCGGTCACCAGCGGCGTGCCGATCCTGCGGTGGATGCGGGCGGCCGCATCGTCCAGCCGGTCCTGTGACTCCACGAGCTCGCAGCGCCCGCGTCCGATGGCTGCCAGCCTGGTCAGGAACCCGGCGTTCACCGCACGATCGATGCCGATCACGTGCACCCGAAGGCCCGCGAGCCGCGGCGCAAGCTCGCCGAGCACCTGGTCCTCGTTGCCCACCTGGCCGTCGGTGACCAGGACGAGCGCCCGCTGCCGCGGCGCCTGGCCGCTCCCCTGGCCGGCCCGCTGATCGCTCCACTGACCGGCCCCCTGGCCGGCCAGCAGGTCGGTGGCCAGCGTCAGCGCGGGCAGCATCTCGGTGCCGCCCCTGGCGTCGGTCCTGGCCAGGAACTCCACCGCGCGGAACCTGTTTCGGTCGGTGCCTGCCACCAGGCGGCCAGCCAGGTCGGGTGCCTGCTCGATCCGGTCGTCGAAGCACAGCGCGGCGAACCGGTCCGCGGGCCCGAGCGTGTCGATTATGCGCGCCGCGGCCCGGCGGGCCGCGGGCATCTTCCAGCCGGACATGCTGCCTGACCGGTCGAGTACGAGCACCACGTCCCGCGGCGTGTCGCCAGGCACCGGGGTGGGCGGGACCAGCGTGACAAGGAACGTCCCGCTGCCGAGCGCCCCGGTGCCGGGCTCCGGCCCATCCGCTTGCGGGTCGGGGCTCAGCGTCACCGAGCCCGTGACCGCGCTCGCGTCGGCCACCGCCATCCTGAGCACGAAGTCGCGGTCTAGCCGCTCCCCCGGCTCGATCCGCACCTGCGTGCGCTCGCCGTCCGGCGACTCCCTGGTGACCGCGTGCAGGCTCGACCTGAGCTGCGATAGGCGCAGACCCGCCGGATCGATGTCCGCGCTGATGCCGAGCCTGACCGGGCTGGTGAGGCCGGGCAGCAGCACCGGCGGGCTGATGCGAGACGCGTCGGGAACCGCGTCGGTGTCCGGCGCGGTGCCCGAGCCAGCCGATGGTCCGTCCAGGGCGCCTCCGGGGATGTACCTCGGTGCGGCCACCAGCGGGAACCTGAAGGTCAGCTCGCCGTCCTCGTACGGCAGCGGCTGGGTGATGGCCAGACTGATCACCACCCGCTCGCCCGGCACGATGTTGCCGACCCGCATGGTGAACACGTCGGGGCGGTCCTCCTCGGCGATCGCGGCCCGCTGGCCGGCGGCGATCGCGGCGTCGTAGTCGGCCCTGGCCTTCGCGCGCTCGGTCAGCACGCCGTCGACCACCCGGCCAGCGGCCTCCATCCGCAGCGCGGTCACCGCGCCCCGATCGGGCAGCGGGAAGATGTAGGTGGCCTCGAGCGGGCGGTCGAAGGTGTTGGCAAACTCCTGGGTCACCTGGACCGACGCGGTCATCGCGAGGATCCGCGCGCGGACGTCCATGGCGCGCAGCGGCAGGTTGCCGAGCGGGGTGTGCAGCGCGCCGAAGCCGCCGTCCGGCACCTCGGCGGTGCGTGGCAGGTCCTGGTCGATGGTCACTCTCACGATCGGTTCCTCTCCTCTTCTCCGGTTCCGATGAGGTAGCCCTGCCGGGCCAGGGCCTTGATCAGCGGCCCCGCAGCCGACCTGAGCTCGGCGGCGTCCGCCGCGCGGACGCCGGCCGCGCCCGAGTCGAGCAGCAGCAGCACGCCGGGGGCCAGCCGAATGCCGCCGACCAGGCCGGCCTCGGGAACCCCTGCTTCAGGCTCGATGGCCCGGCCGGCAGGCGCAGCATGCACAGCCGACACGGCAGGCACGGCACCTGCTTCAGGCTCCTGGTCGGCGCCCCGCGCCGCGGCCGCCCGCTGACGCCAGAAGCGCCGGTCAGGCTCGCCCGCCCCGGCCACCCCGGCCGCCCCGGCCACCGCCGCGACCGGTCCCGACGCTGCGGTCGATCCGGGCACCGCGGCGGCTATCCGGGCGACGGACTCCAGGTATCCGTCGGTCGCGCCGACAAGCTCGGCCTGGATCTCGGCCAGCGACCTGCCCTCGGCCTGCCTGCGCTTGACCGCGACGAGCTGCAGCAGATGCCGGCGCCCGTACCTGGCCACCCGGCCCGTCCTGCGCAGCGGCGGGTCGACCAGGCCGACGGTGGCGTACCAGCGGATCAGCCGGTCGTTAGGCACCTCGCGCACCCGGCCGCTGACCTGGCGCGGCCCGCCGCCGGCGAGCGCGCCGGACGCCAGCTCGGCCAGCTCGCCGATCGTCCAGGTGTCGTCCATTCCGTTATCTTGATACTGCAATTCTGACAGTGTCAAGATAAACCGTCAGGTGATCCTGATGGACGTCGGCGTGCCGCAGGCGCAGGCGGGCGGCCGGGGTCATCGTCGGCAACGTGGGCTCGCTCCAGGCAGGCGGCCCTGCTTGTGCTGCGGCGCGAGGGCAGCGCGGCCCACCGGACCTCGTTCCGGCGGCTGCGCGTCGCCGCTGGCACCTGTGGGAAGTCGACGGCGAGGTGATCGGGCCGACCGGGGTGCTGTCGGTCGCGGTGCACGCCGACCGGCTGCTTGTGCGGGTGCCCGTTGCCGCCGGGGATCAGCTCCGGCGCCAGCGCGCCTCGCAGAGCCCGTAGACGCCGAACACGACAAGGCCGAGCGCGACCACGCGCCTGGTGCGCCGGCTCATCAGGTCGGTCTCCAGGTAGCGCATGAACCGCCGGCGCAGCCCCTCGGCCACCAGCACCAGGCCGCCGACCACGATCGCCAGGCCAGCCAGGCCGACCAGCCAGCGGGATAGTGCATCAGCTGCGCGGTCAGGTCCTGCTGCTTGCGGGTCTGGTTGGTGTTCGCACCCTTCTTCCTTCTACAGGTAACTGCGCCTTGAACAATCTGCTGTAGCACGTCAGGATGGTGTAGTGCCAGAGAGCAGCGCAGCGACCCAGGTCAGCTTCAGCACCGAGCCCGCCGCCTACCGGCACTGGCGGCTCGCGGTCGGCGGCGCGGTGGCGACGCTTACCTTGGACGTGGACCCGGCCGGCGGCCTCGCGCCCGGCTACGAGCTCAAGAAAAACAGTTACGACCTCGGCGTCTACATCGAGCTCGCCGATGCCGTGCAGCGGCTGCGGTTCAGCTACCCGCAGGTGCGCGCCGTGGTGCTGACCAGCGCCCAGGACCGGATGTTCTGCGCCGGCGCGAATATCGGGATGCTCGCCCAGGCGGCTCATGCCTTCAAGGTCAACTTCTGTAAGTTTTGTAACGAAACGCTCGCGGCGATCGAGGACGCCAGCGAGTCTGGCCAGGCCTACATCGCGGCCCTGAACGGCACCGCGGCCGGCGGCGGCTACGAGCTCGCCCTGGCCTGTCAGACCATCCTGCTGGCCGACGACGGCTCGTCCACCGTCGCCCTGCCCGAGGTGCCGCTGCTCGGCGTGCTGCCCGGCACCGGCGGACTGACCAGGCTCACTGACAAGCGCGCGGTGCGCCGCGACCTCGCCGACGTGTTCGCGACCACGGCCGAGGGAGTCAGGGGCCAGCGGGCGGTGGACTGGCGGCTGGTGGACCAGATCGCCAGGCCGAGCCAGTTCGGGGCGGCGGTCGAGCGCGTGGCCGAGCGCGCGGCCAGCCAGCCAGACCCGATCGGCCGGCCTGCCGGCGCAGCGAGCAGCGGCGCGGGGATCGAGCTGCCGGCACTGTCCTGTTATGCAGAGAAAGACAGCCTGCGGTACCGGCATGTGACCGTCGAGCTCGACCGGGGCGCGGCGACCGCCACACTGACCATCGCCGGGCCTGACTCGGCGCCGGCAAGCATGGCCGGCCTGCACGAGGCGGGAGCGGCCGCCTGGCCGCTCGCCGCGGCCCGCGAGCTCGATGACGCCATCTGCAGGCTGCGGTTCGCCGAGGCCGATCTCGGCACCTGGCTGCTGCGCACGTCCGGTGACCCCGCCACCGTGCTGGCCTCCGACGAGCTGCTGCTCACCGGCGGCGACTGGCTTGCCGCGGAGCTCACCGGGCTGTGGAAGCGCACGCTGCAGCGGCTCGACGCCACCAGCCGGTCCCTGATCGCGCTGATCGAGCCGGGCAGCTGCTTCGCCGGAACGCTGCTCGAGCTGGCGCTCGCGGCCGACCGGCAGTACATGCTTGACGGCGTGCTCGACGACGCTCCGGCCGGCCAGCAGCCCGCCGTGATCGTGGTCGGGGCGATGAACGCGGGGCCGCTGCCAGGTGCCGGCGGCGCGACCAGGCTGGCCACCAGGTTCGGCCAGGCAGCCGACCAGCTCGACGCCGCGCTCGCGGCGGCCGGCAAGGAGCTGACCGCCGCGCAGGCCGCCGATCTCGGGCTGGTCACCGCGGCCCCGGACGAGCTTGACTGGGACGAGGAGATCCGCCTGGTGGTGGATGAGCGGGCCGGCTTCTCCCCCGACGCGCTCACCGGCCTCGAGGCCAGCCTGCGCTTCGCCGGCGCCGAGTCGCTGCGCACCAAGATCCTCGGCCGGCTCTCGGCCTGGCAGAACTGGATCTTCCTGCGGCCCAACGCATCGGGGCCGCAGGGGGCGCTGCGCAGGTACGGCACGGGCCAGCGGGCCGACTTCGACAGGAAGCGAGTCTGAGCATGACCGACAGTGACATCGACCTGTCAGGCCCCGACCTCACCGGGCCGGCACCGCAGCCGGACGGCCCGATCAGCGTCGTGGACTACAGCGAGCGGATACCGAACAACGTGGGCCTTGCCACCGACCGCAGGCTGCAGCGCGCGCTCGAGGCCTGGCAGCCCAGGTTCCTTGACTGGTGGGGCGCGCTCGGACCGTCGCTGCCGACCAGGGACGTGTACCTGCGGACCGCGGTCGCGATCGGCAGGGACGGCTGGGCCAGCTGGTCGCGCGTGCCGATGGAACAGTACCGGTGGGGCATCTTCCTGTCCGAGCGGGACGAGCCGCGGCAGATCGCGTTCGGCCAGCACAAGGGCGAGCCCGCCTGGACGCAGGTACCCGGCGAGTACCGCAGCGAGCTGCGCAGGCTGATCGTGGTGCAGGGCGACACCGAACCTGCCTCGGTCGAGCAGCAGCGCCACCTCGGCGCCACCGCGCCGAGCCTGTACGACCTGCGGAACCTATTCCAGGTCAACGTCGAGGAGGGCAGGCACCTGTGGGCGATGGTGTACCTGCTGCACGCCTACTTCGGCAGGGACGGCAGGGAGGAGGCCGAGCAACTGCTGCACCGGCACTCGGGGCACCCGGACAGCCCGCGGATTCTCGGCGCGTTCAACGAGGAGACCACCGACTGGCTGTCGTTCTTCATGTTCACCTACTTCACCGACCGTGACGGCAAGTACCAGCTCGGAACTCTGAAGGAGTCCGGCTTCGATCCGCTGTCGCGCACCTGCGAGTTCATGCTGCGCGAGGAGGCGCACCACATGTTCGTGGGCACCACCGGCGTGCAGCGGGTCGTGCAGCGCAGCGCCGCCGTGACCGCCGAGCACGGCACCGACGACATCTGGCGCTACGGAGCGATCCCGCTGCCGGTAATCCAGAAGTACCTGAACCAGCACTACTCGCTCTCGCTCGACCTGTTCGGCTCGGAGACCTCGTCGAACGCGGCCGCCTACTTCACCGCCGGGCTCAAGGGCCGCTGGATGGAAACCAGGCGGCCCGACGACCACCTGCTGGCCGACGCCACCGCGCAGGTCCCCGTCATCGACGACGGGCAGATCTCGGCCCGCACCGCTCCTGCGCTCACCGCGCTCAACCTGGACCTGCGCGAGCAGTACGTGGCCGACTGCGAGCGCGGCCTGCGCAAGTGGAACGGCGACCTGGCCAAGGCCGGCCTTGACTGGCGGCTCACGCTGCCGCACACCGGGTTCAACCGCCAGGTGGGGGCGTTCGCCGGGCACTGCGTCAGCCCGGCCGGCGAGCTGATCAGCGCCGACGACTGGGCCGCTCAGGCGGCCGGCTGGCTGCCGACCGCCGACGACCTGGCCCAGGTGGCGGCGCTGATGACGGCGCACTACGAGCCCGGCGACTTCGCCGGCTGGCTGGCACCACCGCCGACCGGGATCAACGACCTGCCGGTCGAGTACGACTACGTGCGGTTCTGAGCGGTCGGGGCCAGCCCGGGCCCGGGGAGGCAGGCCCGGGCTGGCCGGCTACTCGAACCTGACGTGCTCGAGCCCGGTGATGCGCCCGAGCAGCGGCAGCGTCGCGAGTATGACAAGCAGCGAGATGGCCAGGCCCGCCCCCATCGTGAGGTAGTACACGTGGCCGAGTACCGGCAGCGGAGTGCCTGGCCGTCCCAGCTTCTGCACGGTCAGGACCGAGATGCCGTAGGCGGCGCCCGCCGCCACCAGCGTCGCGGCCGCGAGCGGCAGCACCGCCTCGAGCAGCACCACCCGGTAGAGCGTGGCTGGCGGAGTGCCGGAGAGGCGCAGCATCGTGAACGGCCGCTTACGCTCCACCAGGCCGCCGCCCACCGCGACCGCGAGGCTGCATCCGGCCACGACCAGGGTCAGTGCGACCGCGATGTCCACCAGCCGCTGCACCGTTGTGGCGACGCCCAGCCTCGCCTGAACCGCCTCGCCGAAAGTGCGCGGAGCGCTGCCCGACACCGACTCCGCGGTGTGCGTGATCAGGAAGGTGCGGACCCGCTCAAGCATGGCCGGGCTCGCGACCTTGATCAGGACCGCCTGGAGGTACAGGCCGGAGAAATTGGCTGAGGCGGAAGGGCTGTCCGGGCCGACGATCGCCTGGCTGGTGTAGATCGGGTTATCGCCGAACAGGCTCATCGAGGTGGCCTGGACGGCCGGCACCCCTGGCGCGCATTTTCCGAGCGCGCCGAGCCTGGCGATGGCGGCGCAGCTCACCACGCCGGTGCCTGGGCCTGCGCCTGGTGCGGCGGTGGCGGCCGACGCCGGGGAGTAGATCGGCACGATCACGGCGCCGCGGAACGCCCGCAGTCCGGTGAGCAGCTTGGCGCCAGCGGCGGGCGGCAGCCCGAGCAGGGACTCTCGCTGCAGCTTGGTATTCGGCGGCCCCTGCACGACGCCGGGGCCGCTGCCGCCGCCTGGGCTGACGTTCTGGCCCGGCGCGCTGCCTGTGCAGTTCACCGTGTTGCCGCAGGTCGGGCTGGCCATGAAGCCGTCGAGCAGCACGTTGCTCAGCGCCTTCGCGCTCGGGGTGGCCGTCGTGGCGTTGACTGCGGGCAGCAGCCCGGCCACGACGGTACCGAGGAAGACCGCGAGCACCAGCCCGGTGACCGATCGGAAGGCGGCCTTCGGGTTGTCCGACAGGCGCCGGGCCGCGACGATCGGTGCCGCCCGGCCGATCGACGGCAGCAGCCTGGCCGCACGGGAGGTGAGCCACGGGCCCGCGATGACCAGTCCGATCATGATGATCAGCAGGCCAGGCAGGGCCGGCTTCCCGATCGTCTGGCGAGTGGTGGACAGTATGCCGACCACGAACAGCGCGATGCCGAGCAGGAGCGGCACGGTCCGCCAGACGCTCGGAGCGGGCGGCGTGACCCGGCGGGTGACGCCCAGCGGCGTGATCCTGACCCGGCGAAGTGCAAGCAGTGCTGCCGCTGCCGACGCCAGCGGGACCACGATCAGCACGGCCAGGTAGCCCAGGCCGGTCGGGGTGACCTCGGAAGGGAAGTAGCGCGCGCTGGTGATCGCGGTGCTGGCTAGCGGAGCCTGCAGCAGCTGGTAGCTGCCGATGCCGGCGACGGCGCCGATCAGGGCACTGACGATGGCCTCGGCCGACGCGATCACGTTGATGTCGTGCGCCGTGGCCCCGACCAGGCGCAGCGACGCGTAACGCTCCTCACGACGCGCGGAGGCGAGCCTCGTCGCCGTGCCGATCAGGATCAGGATCGGGAACAAGAACGCGATCGCGCCCACGATGAACGCGTCCCTGAAGTAGTGCGACCACACCTGCCGGCCCGTCGCCGTGGATATCTTGTCGACCCTGATGGTGCCCGGCAGCCCGGCCAGCCTGGAGGCCGGCTCGCCGACGTAGACGACGAGCTCGGTGGGGCCGGTCAGTGCCGCGTGCCCGATAGTTCCGGCCATCGAGCCGGGGAAGCGGGCGCCAAGCTCGTCGCGCGGCGTGCTGCGGATGAGCGCCGCCAGCGCCGGAGAGGCATAGTACTGGCCGGCCACGGGCAGCTTCGAGATTCCCGGTGGCACCGGGGCGCGGCGTCCGAGAGCCGCCACGTCCAGCCGCTCGATCGTCTGGCCCTTGAACACCTCGTCGCTGTAGTTCCACAGCTCCACGTTGGCCACCGATCGCTGGCCGCTGGCCATCGGCTGGGTGCCTTCCCAGAACGGCCGGTTGTCGGTGGTCACGAATGCGTGGAAGTCGGCGAGCACGCAGAGCATGATCGCGACGCCCACGGCCACGGCCGCGGCCGTGACGAGCAGGCGGACGAGTGCCTCCCTGCCGCTGCGCAGGGTCAGCCGCAAACCGAGGCGGAACATTACCGCACACCTCCGACCTGCGCCGCTATCCGGCCGTCGCTCACGGTGACCTCGCGGTCCGCGTAGGCGGCGACACTCGCGTCGTGGGTGACCAGGATCATCGTCGCGCCCTCCTCGCGGGCGATGCCGGTCAGCAGCTCCATCACCTTGTGGCCGGTGACCGAGTCAAGCGAGCCGGTCGGCTCGTCGGCGAACAGCACCCGCGGCTGCGCCACCAGCGCCCTCGCGACGGCCACTCGCTGCGCCTGGCCGCCGGACAGCTCGCCGGTGCGGCGGCCGCCGAGGTTGTCGAGGCCGAGCCGCTCCAGCCAGGTGTCCGCGCGCCTGTAGGCTGGCTTGCGGCCGAGCCGGTCGAGTATCAGCGGCAAGGCGATGTTGTCAGCGGCGGTCAGCTCGGGCACGAGCTGACCGAACTGGAACACGAAGCCGAACTCCTTGCGCCGCAGCCGCGAGCGCTTCGAGTCGCTCAGGGTGTCGATGCGCTGGCCGTCGAACCAGACCTCGCCTCGGTCCGGCCGGAAGATACCCGCCAGGCAGTGCAGCAAGGTGGACTTGCCCGAGCCGCTTGGGCCCATCACGGCGAGTATCTCGCCGGCCTCCGCGTGCACGCTGGCTCCCTGCAGGGCCGGCGTCTGGCCGAACGAGCGGTACAGGTCCCTGGCCTCGATCAGCGGGCCCGGCCGGCCCAGATGGCCAGCATCGATGACGTTCATTGTGTCCTCTCGGTCTGCCTGCCCCGCGCCCGTGGCGCGCTCCTCACGCTGCATGCTCAGGCCGCCAGCCGGGCTGGCTGCCGGTCGCGCACCGATTCGTCAGCGACGCTAGTGGCCCGCCATCCGGCCGGTAATAGGGCTAGGCGGCGAACTGAGCGGTGCACCTAGGTACACCAAGAGTGGCGGCTACCGGCTGGCGCGGCCATCGGGAAGATCCCTGAAATGACCCTGATGCCTAGCCGAACCCGCCGAGGTGCGCGGTGTCGTTGTAGCCGCGCACGATCCAGCGGTCCCCGGTGACGAACACGCGGGAGATCGACGCGTTGTCGGCGCCGTTGAAGGCGAACCGCCGGGACGAGGCGGCCAGAGCCAGGATCTGGCTGATCACGCCGCCGTGGGTGAACGCCGCGACGCGCTCGCCGGGGTGAGCCGCGGCAATCCGGCCGACGGCCGCGGTGACACGGGCCGCGAAGGTCTCCGACGGCTCGCCGCCCGGGATCACGTCCCACCGTTCCTCGGTGAACATGCGCCGCGCGACCGGCCCGGCCTCGGCGACCATCTTGCGGTACAGGCCGCCTTCCCACTCGCCGAGATACACCTCGCGCAGGTCAGGCTCCACCCGGGGCACCACGCCGAGGTGCTCGGCCAGCGGCGCCGCCGTCTGCGCGGTTCGCCGCAGCGTGCTGACATAGATCGCGGCGATCCCGGCCGTCGCCAGCCGGCCGCCGACGCGCCTGGCCTGCTGCTTGCCCTGCACCGACAGCGGCGGATCGCCATGCCCGCCGACCAGCGGGAAGGACCTGCCGTCCACGTACTCCTCGGACTGCCCGTGCCTGACCAGCAGCAGGTCCGTGGCGCCGTCGGGCGGCCGCAGCGGCCCTTGCCGGTAGGTGGCTGGCTGGGCGGGGGGCCGGGCGGAGGGCTGGGAACCGGTCACAAGTTCCGTAGCGTAGGACAGTGACCTGGGCCGGTCCGGCCCGGGCTGCCCGTTCTGCCCCGGAGCGTGACATGCTGCCCACGCAGCTGACCAGCCACTGGTGGCAGCGGCCCGGCCGACGGCCGGGCCGCGAGCAGTACCACTGGCACATCCTGTTCCACGACCAGCCGGCCGTCGCCGCCCTGGCGGCGACCGCCCAGCGCAAGCTCGCCGCGCTGTCATGCCTCGACCAGGTGCCCGAGCGCTGGCTGCACCTGACCACGCTGGTGGTCGGCTTCGCCGACGAGACCGATCAGGCCGCGGTCGAGGCCATGGTGCGCGAGGCGCGGACGCTCCTCGCGGTCGTCCGGCCGGTCCAGGTCAGCCTCGGCCGTGTCTTCTATCACCCCGAGGCGGTCGTGCTCGCCGTGGAGCCGCTCGGCGCGCTCGACCCCGTGCTCGACGCGGTGACCGCGGCCTGCGCCGCCGCCGGGCTGGACGGCCAGCCCGATACCAGGCCGTGGCTGCCGCACATCTCCGTCGCCTACGCCAACACCTCCGCGCCGGCGGCGCCGGTGATCGCCGCGCTCGGCCGCTGGCTGCCGGGCACGCAGATCACGGTGCACTCGGTCAGCCTGGTGGCCCAGACCCAGGTCGGCCGGAGCTGGCAGTGGCGTCCGGTGGCCGAGGTTCCGCTGGCCGGAAGCTAGTGACGGTGGCCGCGCGCGGCTGGACGCCTGGGCAGCCAGCCTGGCACGTCGCGCAGGTACACCTCGTACTGCGAGCCGAACCTGCGCCGCAGGCTGGGCTGCTCGTACCAGTGCACGAACGCCGCGAACAGCACCGCGACGACGGCGCCGTAGCCGAACAGCACCGGCCGGCCGAGCAGCAGCCCCTGGCCACAGATCGCCGCGAGCACGGCCAGGTACATCGGGTTGCGCACGTACCGGTACATGCCGCGGACCACGAGATGCTCGGTCGGCGCCGGCGGGGCAGGCGTGCCGCGCCCCTCCACTACGAACTGGGCGAACGCGACGAGCACCACGGCCGCCCCGGCAGCGGTGAGCACGGCGCCGCAGGCCCTCGCCGGTACCGGGTAGCCGCTGGCGCCCGCCTGCCAGCCGGTCAGCAGCCAGGGCACCAGCCCGGCCACCACGCCGGGTGCCGCCACCGCGAACGCCGCGCTGCCCGCCGCGGCCGTCGTCATCCGCATCGCACCGGCCCGCCCGTCTGACCTTCAGCCACCACAAGCAAACCACCGGACGGGGGGCCCGTCACGTCAGGACTGTGGCTTCTCAGGCGCTCTCGCCCGCAACCCTGATCCCGGGGTGCGTCACGCCGCCAGGCGGCGAGCGACAGGGCGACGTCGGCGACCTCATGCCGCGGGACGAGCGGCACCGCCAGATCCCAGTCGCAGAGCACCGGGCCTGCGCCCGTGAGCAGGAGGTTCTTCTGGTCGACGTCGCCGTGCGACATCACCTCGTCGCTGGCTTGCGGCCCGGCCCCGGCCAGGCCGGCCATCCAGGCGACGAGCGGAGCGGCGGCGGCGACCTCGCGCGCCCACGGCGCGCCTGCCTGCCCGGCGGCCCGCGCGAGGTCCGGCCAGTTGTCGGCGGTGCCGGACCCCGGCGAAGGGAACAGGCCGCGGTCGGCCGGACGGACGCCGAGCAGGTGCAGCCTGGCCAGCATCGCGCCCGCCCAGGTCGCCACTTCCGGCGTCACCGGGCCTGGCCCCGGTGCGGCGCCACCGACCCAGCGGTGCATCCGCACCGGCACCTGCCGGTCACCGGCCAGCGAGTCCATCCAGGCCAGGCAGCCACCGTCGGCCGGGCTCGGCACCGGCTCCGGCACCGCCACGCCGGCCGACAGCGCCAGCCGCTCGAACTCCCACGCGCTGGCCAGCCAGTCCTGCCAGCGCGGCTCCTGCCACGGGTTCAGCATCTGCTTGACAGCGAACGCGCCTGACCCGGTGGCCAGCCGGTAGATCCGGTTGGACCAGCCGCCGACGACCGGGATGAACTCGCTGACCCGCCCGGCGATCCCGAACGCCGCGAGAACGGCGGCGGGATCAGGCGTAGACGAAAGATTGGGTGGTGTTCTTGCCCGCTTATCCTTCGAGATCATGGAACCCACTCCTGAGAACGCCACCGAGGTGGTGAACCTCAAGGGTCACCGCGACGATCCCGGCTACGCCGACGTGATCTACGTCGGGCGCGCGACGCACCGGGGCGGCTGGCCCTGCCCGCCTCGCCGCTGGCCAGCCCGTTCCGGATCGGTCCTGATGGCGACCGTAGCCAGGTGCTCGCCGAGTACCGGCAGTACCTGCTCGGCCGGCCCGACCTGCTCGCGCTGCTGCCCGCCCTGCGCGGCCGCCGGCTTGGCTGCTGGTGCGTGCCGCTGCCCTGCCATGCCCAGGTGATCGCGGGGCTGGCCGACGCGGGAGCCTGAGCCTGACCCGATCAGGGAAGTGGCGCGAGCGCGTCGGCGAGCGGCCCGAGCACGGCCGGGGTGTGCGGCGGCGGCAGGTACACGATCGCGAGGTCCAGCCCCTCGGCGCCGAGCGCAGCGGCCTGCGCGGCCACCGCGGCGGCGTCGTGGTCGGCGCCAAGCCTGACGTGGCTGGACAGGGTGATCTCGGCCGGGTCCCTGCCCACGTCGGCGCAGTGTGCATGCAGCACGTCGCGCTTGCGCGCGAACACGTCGGGCGGGCCGCCGACGAAGTTCCAGTGCTGCGCGTACTTCGCGGTGGTCAGGAGGGTGCGGCGCTCGCCGCTGCCGCCGATGCAGATCGGCGGGTGTGGCCGCTGCGGTCCCTTCGGCTCGCAGCGTGCCCCGGCGAGTTGGTAGAACTTGCCGTCGAAGTCCGTGGTCTCCTGCGACAGCAGGCCGATCAGGACCTGGCAGGCCTCCTCGAACCGGTCGCTGCGCTCCCTTGGCGTGCCGAGCTCGATGCCGTAGGCACCGGACTCCTCCTCGTTCCAGCCAGCGCCGATCCCCAGCTCGAGGCGGCCGCCGGAGATGATGTCGATGGTGGCGGCCATGTTCGCCAGCACCGCGGGGTGGCGGTAGTGCATGCCGGTCACCAGGTTGCCGAGTCGCAGCCGCCGGGTCGCCTGGGCCAGCGCGGTCAGCACCGCCCAGCCCTCAAGGCACGGGCCCGCCGAGTCGCCCACGATCGGGTAGAAGTGGTCGAACACCCATCCGGACTCGAAGATCTCGATGTCGTCGGCTTCCTTCCAGACCGCCAGCATGTCGGCCCAGGTGGTGTTCTGCGGCGCGATCTTGAAGGCGAAGCGCATGAGACGGCCTCCTCTGATCGGGTTCCGGGACCCGATCGGTCGCAGTTACTGTAAAGGCACGCAAACCGTCCGATCGGCATAGAACCGATCGCCGTTGACCGGGTCGCCATTGAGCCGGTCTTCGTAGCAGGAGTCAGATGAGCGACACTTCTCCCGGCCTTCCGGCGGCTGGCTCCATTGTCGTACGACAGAGCCACCTGCAGCGAGACGGGCTCATGGGACTGCTGGTGGTCGTCTTCCTGGCGGCCCAGGTCAGGGGGTATACCGGAGCGCAGGCCTCGGGCGGCAGGATCGCCGTGGCCGTCATCTTCGGCGCGATCGCCGTCATGCTGCTTGTCGGCTGGGTCGGGCTGATGCTGCGGCCAAGCAGGCTGGAGATCTCACCGCAGGCGATCGTGCTTGTGGACAGCAAGGGCGAGCGCAAGGGCTTGTCCAGGCAGTCGGGTGACCAGGTGCGGGTCATCCAGCTCGGCAGCGGCCGGTACCGGCGGGCCGGCCTGACCATTCCTGGCTCGGGCACGGCCATACCGCTGCCGCTGTTCAGCGTGGCCGAGGTCACCAGGCAGTGCGGGGCGGCCGGCTGGACCGTGGTCGGCCGCTCCCGCTGACCGCCGCTTGGGGCATCGGCTGCCGGACCGCCAGTGGCAGAGCCGACCACGACCAGCAGGAACCACGTCGCGTCCGGTGCGTAATTGAGTTGAGCGGCGCCGTCGGGCAAGCGATCCTGTGACCATGGTCCGCTGGGTGCTCGCGCGCGGCGCCGAGGGCATGTTGTGCCCCGGCGCACTGTCCCCGTGCGCGCCGTGCCCCGCCGCGCGGCCATTCGCGACCGGCGACGGCGCCCGACGCTGACCCTCCCCCGCTCGCGAGAACCAGGGGGGAGGGTGTCGCGGCGCTTCGCGCCGCCGGTTCGGATCCCATCCCGTCTGACCGCGTTTCTCGCGGACCGCGCTGAGCCCCTTGCGGCCCGGCATTCTCCGGAGCCGGGTCGGTCATGCCCGAGTTCCCCGGCATCCCCCCTGCTTCCCCGACTGGGAGCCACCATGAGCAAGCAGCAGTTCGTGCGCGACAAGCCGCACGTGAACATCGGCACGATAGGTCACGTCGACCACGGCAAGACCACCCTCACCGCGGCGATCACGATGACGCTCGCGGCGGCCGACCCTGGCCGGACCAGGTTCGTGGCCTTCGACCGGATCGACAGGTCGCCGGAGGAGCGCCGCCGTGGCATCACGATCAGCCTGGCGCACGTGGAGTACGAGACGGCCGCCAGGCACTACGCCCACGTCGACATGCCGGGCCACGCCGACTACGTGAAGAACATGATCACGGGGGCGGCGCAGGTGGACGGCGCGATCCTGGTGGTCTCAGCCGAGGACGGCGTCATGCCTCAGACCAGGGAGCACGTGCTGCTCGCCCGCCGGGTGGGCGTGCCGGCCCTGGTCGTGGCGCTGAACAAGGCCGACGTGGCCGACGCCGAGCTGCTCGACCTGATCGAGCTCGAGGTCAGGGAGCTGCTCAGCGAGTACGGCTACCCCGGCGATGACGTGCCGGTGGTGCGCGTCTCGGCGCTGCGTGCCCTGGACGGCGACCCGCAGTGGACGGCCAGGATCGTGGACCTGCTCGACGCGGTGGACCGTGCCATCCCGCTGCCCGCCAGGGTGTTCGACCGGCCGTTCCTGATGCCGGTGGAGAGCGCGCTGACCATCACCGGCCGGGGCACCGTGGTCACCGGGAAGGTGGAGCAGGGGTCGATCACCGTGGGCCAGCCGGTCGAGGTGGTCGGGCTCGTGCCGACGGTCACCTCGGTCTGCACCGGGCTCGAGATGTTCGGCCGCCAGCTGGACGCGGCGCGGGCCGGCGATAACGCCGCCATGCTGCTGCGCGGCGTGCGGCGCGGCGATGTCGCCCGCGGGCAGGTGGTCGCGGCTCCTGGCAGCGTGGCCGCGTGCCTGCGGTTCACCGCCTCGGTGTACGTGCTCACCAGTGAGGAGGGCGGCCGCCACACCCCGCTCTTCACCGGGTACCGGCCACAGTTCTTCTTCCGTACCACCGACGTGTCCGGCCGGATCGACCTGCGCTCCGCCCCGATGATGCTGCCGGGAGACTCGGCCGAGATCGGCGTGGAGCTCGGCCAGCCGGTCGCCATCACGGCCGGGCAGGACTTCGCGATCCGCGAGGGCGGCAAGACCATCGGGGCGGGCACGGTCACGGCGCTGGTCGGCTGAACTCCGACTCGCCGGCGGTGAGCTGGTCGCGGCCAGCGCCGCCGGCGAGTCAGGCCCGCATTGTCGGCAGCACCGGCTAGCGTCCCGGTATGCGGCTCGCTCAGTTGCCGGAACTTGACCTCGCCTCGCTGCAGGATGCCGTCGATCCGGGTTCTTACCGGCGCGGCGAGCAGTACGCCAGGAAGGGAGCCGTCGCCCAGCTGCGCTGGGAGTCCTCGCGGTGTGCGCTGCAGGGACTGGTACGCGGCTCTGGCGGCCAGTTCTACACCACGATCGCCTACTTCTCACCCGGCGGCGCCCCCTTCCAGCACGGGGTGTGCAGCTGCCCGGTCGGTGCCGACTGCAAGCACGTCGTCGCCCTGGTGCTCACCGCGATGTCGGCCGATGACACCGACCATGGCACCGGTGCTGCCCGGACACCCGCGGGACCGGCCGGAGACCGGAAGCTGTATCTCGTCCCCCCGACAAGCGTGCCGCCGCCGCGGCCGGAGTGGGAGGCCTCGCTCGGCGCGCTCCTCGACTCGGCCGGGAACGCGCAGGCCAGTGCGCCCGCCGCGACGCCGCTTGGCATCGAGCTGACCTACTCGCCTGGCCAGGCGCGGCCGGCGACCCGATGGCAGCCGGCCATCCAGCCGGTACCCAAGCTGCTTGCCAGGCTCGTGCAGCCGGGCCGGGCCGGCGGCTGGGCGGCTGGCTCGCTCACCTGGTCCAAGCTGGACTCGCTGGCTTATTACGGCGGCTACTCGGCCGTGCAGGTACGCGCGCTGCGCGACCTGTATGCGCTGCACAGGTCCGCCAGCCAGTACGCCTACTACGGCTACGGCGACGAGAAGAACATCGACCTGCTGACGTTCGAGTCCGCGCAGCTCTGGCCGCTGCTCGATGAGGCCACCGGTGCCGGGCTGCGGCTGGTCCACGCCCGCGGCCTCGGCGACGTGGAGCTGACCGACGCCACCGTCTGCCTCGACGTGACCAGCGCCGAGGGCCAGGGCCAGCTGGCGCTCGCCCCGGTGCTTCGCCTCACCCGGGCTGCCGGCCAGGCGAGCGACATGGTGCCGCTGCGGTTTATCGGCTCGTCCGGCCACGGTCTGGTCTACGCCCGCCCAGGCGATGGCGGGCTGCGCGCGGACCCTGACCTGCGGCGGGTGGGACTGGCCAGGCTGGCAAGGCCAGTCCCGCCGCCGCTGCAGCGGATGCTGCTCGGCGGCCAGCGGCTTGAGGTGCCCGCGGCCGACCAGGCCAGGTTCGCGTCCGGCTACTACCCTCGGCTGCGCCGCTGGGCCGAGATCACCTCGTCGGACGGCTCGTTCGAGGCGCCAGAAATCTCCGGGCCCACGCTGGTGCTGCAGGCCACCTATCAGCCCGGGCACGAGCTCGACCTGCGGTGGGCGTGGTCGTATCAGGTCGGCGACTCGACGCTGCGGCTGCCGCCGGGCGCGCAGGACGATCCCGGTGCCGACGCCTGCCGCGATGAGGCGGCCGAACGGCGCCTGCTGGCCGAGCTCCACCTTCCGCTCGAGTCGTACGGACTAGCGGAGACCGGCCAGCGCGGCCGCGTTCTGGTTCCCCAGGTCAGGCTGGCCGGGCTGGACACAATGCGGTTCACCACCGAGCTGCTCCCCCTGCTGGCAGGCCAGCCAGGAACCGCACAACCAGTATCCGCGCATTCGGGAACCGCACAACCAGGATCCGCACAGCCGGGAACGGACGAGCTGGCCGTCACCGCGGAGGTCTTCGGCGACCCGGCCGACTACCGGGAGGCGAGCGACTCGCTGCAGATCGGTGTCGCTACCGCCGAGGTGGCCGGCGACACTGATTGGTTCGACCTGGGGATCACGATCTCGGTCGACGGCCGCGAGGTGCCGTTCGCTGACGTGTTCGTGGCGCTGAGCCGCGGCGAGTCGCACCTGCTACTGGCAAACGGCGCCTACTTCTCGCTGCTCAAGCCCGAGCTGCAGGCGCTGGCTGCGCTGATCGGCGAGGCCAGGGCGCTGCGTGACGCACCGCCCGGCGAGCTGCGGATCAGCAGGTTCCAGGCCGGGCTCTGGCAGGAACTCGCCGAGCTGGGTGTGGTCAGCCGCCAGGCGCAGGCGTGGCAGGAGCAGGTCAGCGGCCTGCTGACGCTCGGCTCGATCGGCCAGCCGCCGCTGCCGCCTGGCCTGCTGGCGCAGCTGCGCCCATACCAGGCCGACGGGTTCGGCTGGCTGGCGTTCCTCTGGCAGCACAAGCTGGGCGGCATACTCGCCGACGACATGGGCCTCGGCAAGACGCTGCAGTCACTGGCGCTCATCTGCCACGCCAGGGACGCCGACCAGGACAGCCCGCCGTTCCTGATCGTGGCGCCGACCAGCGTGGTGCCTAACTGGGCCGCCGAGGCCGCCAGGTTCGCACCGGGCCTGCGGGTGGTCGCCATCTCGGAAACCGGCGCCAGGCGCGGCGAGAAGCTAGGTGACCTCATCGCCGGGGCGGATGCGGTGGTGACGTCCTACACGCTGCTGCGGATCGACGTGGACGATTACTGCGCGCAGCGCTGGGCCGGCCTGATCCTGGACGAGGCGCAGTTCGCCAAGAACCATCAGTCGAAGATCTACCAGTGCGCCAGGCGGCTGCCCGCCCCGGTCAAGCTGGCCATCACCGGCACGCCGATGGAGAACAACCTGATGGAGCTGTGGTCGCTGCTCTCGATCACCGCGCCCGGCCTGTTCCCCAGCCCGGTGCGGTTCCGCGACTACTACGCCCGCCCGATCGAGCGGTCGTCAAGCGCCGAGCTGCTCGGCCAGCTCCGCCGCCGGATCAGGCCCCTGGTCATGCGCCGCACCAAGGAGCAGGTCGCCGCCGACCTGCCGGCGAAGCAGGAGCAGGTGCTCGAGGTCGACCTGCACCCGAGGCACCGCAGGCTGTACCAGACCCACCTGCAGCGGGAACGGCAGAAGGTGCTCGGGCTGATCGGCGACATGGACGCCAACCGGTTCGCCATCTTCCGCTCGCTCACCCTGCTGCGCCAGCTCAGCCTGCACGCCGGCCTGGTCGACGCCGACCACGCCGACCTTTCGAGCGCCAAGCTCGACGTGCTCGCCGAGCAGCTAGCCGACGTGGTCGGCGGCGGTCACAAGGCGCTGGTGTTCAGCCAGTTCACCGGCTTCCTGCGGATGGCGGCCGAGCGGCTCGATGCTGAGGGCATCGGGTACTGCTACCTGGACGGCAGCACCCGCCGCCGGGCGGCGGTGATCGACCGGTTCACCAGCGGCCTCGCCCCGGTGTTCCTGATCAGCCTCAAGGCCGGAGGGTTCGGGCTGAACCTGACCGAGGCGGACTACTGCTTCCTGCTTGACCCCTGGTGGAATCCGGCCACCGAGGCGCAGGCCGTCGACCGGGCCCACCGGATCGGCCAGACCCGCAACGTCATGGTGTACCGCCTGATCGCCAGGGACACGATCGAGCAGAAGGTTATGGCGCTCAAGGCACGCAAGGCCGAGCTGTTCGCGAGCGTGCTGGACGAGGGGAACGTCTTCGGTGCGAGCATGGACGCTGACGACATCCGCGGACTGTTCGGCTAGCACCGTCCCGGCCTGCACCGTCCTGGCCTGCACCGTCCCGGCCCGTGCCGTCCCGGCCCGCCGCGCCCTGGTCAGACCCTCGCCAGCGCACGGGCGAGCAGCGCGCCAGGGTCCACACTGCCCGGTGCCTGGCGGCCAGCCGCCATGGTGTTGACAGTCTGCCGCAGCAGCTCGTTGACCGGGGCGGGAACCCCGTGCAGCCTGCCGAGCAGCACGATCTCGCCGTTCAGGTAGTCCACCTCCGCGCTGCCCGACCGGCGGTGCAGGCTCTGCCAGGTGGAGCCGCCGCCCCTGGTCCTGCCGTCCACCGGCAGCTCGACGACGACGTCCTCCCTGGCCGCGTTCGCCGCGCCGAGCCCGAGGTGCTCGATGCCAGCGGCGCGATAGCACTCCTCGGCCTCGGCGACCGCGAGCTCGGCGAGCCTGCGCGCCGCGTCGGACTTCATCGAGCCGCAGGCCGCAACGATCGCGTTCCGCAGGTTGCGCAGCAGCTTGGTGTACTTGATCACCATCACCTGGTCGCTCACCCTGGCGATGAAGCCGGAATCGTTCAGGTCGGCGGCCAGCCGCTCGGCGACCTCGCTGCCGCCCGCCGGGTACCGCCCGATATCGAGCAGGCCGGCCACCGGCGAGCCAGGCGCCAGCACCTGTCCTGGCCCGGTCAGCTCGGCCGGCATCTGCACGCCGACACCGCAGACGTGAGCGAACCGGCGGGCGGCGGCCCGCTCGTTCGCCACGCCGTTCTGCAGGCAGCACACGGGCAGCAGATCGGCGGCGACCTGGCCGCCGGATGCCGGCCGGCAGCTCCAGTCCGCCAGCACCCCTGCTGTGTCCTGGCTCTTCACCGCGAGCAGCAACACGTCGCCGTCGGACAGGTCGAACTCGCCAGGCCCGGACACCGCGGGCGGCCTGATCGTGAACGTCCCGGCCGGGGTGGCGACGGTCAGCCCCGAGGCGCGCAGCGCATCCAGGTGCGCCCCCCTGGCGACCAGCACCACCTCGCGGCCCGACCTGGCAAGCAGGCCGCCGACCGTGCTGCCTATGCCGCCTGCCCCGATCACGATGTAGCGCATGTACGCTCCAGCCCGCTTCCCCGTGCCCGCCCGCCAGTCGTTACCTTAGACGGCATGCTGGACGGCAGGCTCCTGGTCGACGCCCATACGCACGTCGCGCGGCTGCCGACACTGTCCGGCGACTGGCAGCAGTGGGCCATGGAGTTCGGGGCCAGCACACCGATGGCCGACCTGTTCGACGAGCAGGGCACGCCGCGACCCGAACAGATCGACGCCCATTTCGCCGCCGAGGGCGCCGACCACGTGCTGCTGTTCACCGAGCACAGCCCGAAGGTCACCGGCATCCAGCCGATCGAGGACGTGCTGCCGCTGGTCGGCCAGAACCCACGGCGGTTTCACCCGGTCGCCAATATCAACCCGCACCTGCACTACCCGGTCGCCGCCGAACTGGCCAGGCAGGTCGGCCTCGGCGCGGTCGCGGTCAAGATCCATCCGGTGCACGGCGGCTTCGAGGCCAGGGACCGGATGCTGTACCCGGCCTATGCCTGGGCGCAGGAACGCCGCCTTCCGGTGATCGTGCACTGCGGCACCTCCACGTTCGCCGGGTCGGTGAACGCCTACGCCGACCCCATCCTGCTCGACGAGGTGTTCAGGGACTTCCCCGACCTCACCGTGGTGCTCGCGCACGGCGGCCGCGGCTGGTGGTACGAGCAGGCCGCATTCGTGGCGCTGATGCGGCCCAACGTCTGGCTCGAGGTGAGCGGCCTGCCGCCGCAGCGGCTGGCGGGCTACTACGGGTCATCGCTGCGCCGGCTGGCCGACAAGATGATCTTCGGAACGGACTGGCCAGGGGTACCCGGCGTCGCCGCCAATGCACGGACGCTGGAGCGCGAACTTCTCGGCGCCGGCTGCTCGCCCGGCCAGGTTGCCGCCGCCCTCGGCGGCAACGCCGCCCGCGTCTTCGGCCTCGCGGCTCGCTGAGGCACGGCTGTTCCGCCCAGATCGTGCTGCGGACCTACGTGCTGCGGACGGCGATCTGGCAGAGCTCGGGCAGTCTGGCCTCGGCACCGCGGGCCGCGACCTGCACGCCGGCCCAGGCCAGCGCGACGCCGTAGGCGGCGGAGCAGATGATGAGTGCCGGTGTCCGTACCGCGGCCGGGGCGGTGCTGGTCAACGCGGCCGCCAGGATGACCGGGGTGGCCGCGACGCCGACGCCGACCAGGTTGGCGATTATGCCGCCGAAGGTGTAGGACCCGTATCCCTGGGCAGCCTGGCGCAAGGGGCCGCCGGTTCGCTTGGCCATCGGGTAGGCAAGGGCGACGGTGAGGATGTTGCTCAGGCCCAGGGCTGCGCCCAGGCCGGCCAGTGCCACCGCGACGGCCGGTACGGCCTGCGCCGGACTCCTGACTGCGGCTGCCAGGCCGAAGCAGATCGCCGTGAGCAGCGGTGCCGCGATCACGCCGAGCGCGATGTTCTGGCCGGAGAAGTAGGCCCGCAGAGAGCGGCGGCCAGTCAGCGCGAGCGCCTCGGTGATGAACGGCGGGCCGGTCAGGCCGACCGAGTTGGCGTGGAAGTACCCGACGAACCCGGCGCCGACAACGGCGCTGCCGATTACGACAGCGGGATGCTTGTGCGGGCCGGCGGTCCCCAGGATCGTGCTGGCCGATACGACGACCATGATGACCGCGGTCATGACCCAGTAGACCAGCGACGTCGGGTCGCGGCGCTGGTAGACCCAGAACCGGGCGGCCACGGCGCCGCGCAGCCCGTAGCGGGCCAGCGGCAGCGCCGTGCCGCGTAGCTGCGATTTTCCGGTGGCGGTGTCGGCGGTGACCAGAGCGCGGCCCAGCGAGCGAACCCAGCCCCAGCCCAGCACGATGATGATGGCGGCCAGCAGCGCCAGCCGCGCCAGCGCGGTGCCGGGATGGCCGTGCGAGGCGTCCTGGATGGCGTGCGCGGCCAGGCCAGGCGGCAGCCAGCGCATCCAGGCGTCGACGCCGGCGAAGCTCGCCGCGGTGATCCCGCCGTGTTCCGCTGCATCGGGTATCACCTGGCCCAGCAGCTCGACCAGGGCGAAGATCGGGATGAACAGGAAGACCGCCAGGTCCTTGCCGCGGCGGGAGCGCAGCAGTCGGGCCATGCTGGTGGTCACCAGCCTGGCCAGGGTGATGCAGAACAGCACCTGCAGCGCCACCGCGATCACGGCGACCAGCAGGCCCAGCGGGCCGCTGGCCAGCCCTACGGTCACCCCCAGCAGGGCGATCAGGTTGGCCGCCGGCCAGGCCCCGGCGGCCGATGCCGCGAGCAGCCCGACCGCGAGCGGCCGGGTCCGCAGCGGGTACAGCTGCAGCTTGGCGGGGTCGAGGGTGCCGTCCAGGCCGAACGCGAAGATCGGCAGGATCAGCCAGCCGAGCGCGAAGGCGGAGAAGATGACCGTGGTCAGGTCCACCGACGCGCTAAGGCCGCGGAACCGGGACAGGACATAAAAGCCGCCGACCGCGACCACGACGGCGAAGAAGGTACTGAGGATGAATGACGTCTTCGCTGCAGTCGACGAGCGCAGCGCGTTGACCACCAGCCGGAGCTTCAGCTGGACGAGGACCCGAGCCACGACAGCACCTCCTCATCGCTCGCCCGCGGGCCGACTAGGTCAATGAACGCCCGCTGCAGGGTCTTGCCGCCCCGCACCGCCTCGGTGGTGCCGGTCGCGACGAGCTTGCCCTGGTCGATGATGGACACGTGGTCGCAGACCTGCTCGACCAGTTCCATCACGTGGCTGGAGAACAGCACGGTCGAGCCCGAGCCGACGAAGCGGGTCAGCAGCCTGCGGATCACGTCGGCCGAGATCGGATCCACGCCTTCTAGCGGCTCGTCAAGGAACAGCACCGACGGGTTGTGGATCAGCGCGCAGCCCAGTGCGGCCTTCTTCTGCATGCCCGTGGAGTAGTCAGCGATCAGCCGCCTCGCGTCGGCGGCGAGATCCAGCACGTCCAGCAGCTGCACCGCCCGCGACCGCGCCTCCGCGGCGGGCAGCCCGCGCAGCCGCCCGGCGTATTCCAGCATCTCCGCGCCGCTCAGCCGCTCGAACAGCCTGGCCTCGGCTGGCACCACCCCGATGATTGCCTTGACCGCAACAGGGTCCGTCCACACATCGAGCCCGTTGACAACAACCCGGCCGGCATCGGGCCGCAGCAGCCCGGTCATCATCGACAGGGACGTGGTCTTCCCGGCCCCGTTCGGCCCGACTAGCCCGGCAAGCGAGCCTGCCGCGATGTCCAGATCAATCCCGGCCACCGCCTCCTTCTCGCCGAATCTCTTGCCCAGCCCGCGCACCTCGATGGCTGGCTCGCCCATCTCTTGCCTCCTTAGCGGCCGTTCAGCTGGTCCATCACGATGCGCATGGACATCAGCTACGGGCCGACAGTATCGGGGAGCTTGCCGCCGGTGGCGCCGAGCTTGTAGGCGATGATCAGCGCGCGCTTGGTCTTTGCGTGCTTGGTCTTTGATAGCGACGGCACGGCGGCTCCGACGATGACGTAATCACCGTCAATCGAGACCGGAGCGTTGGACCCGGCCGACAGCGCTGTCTTCAGCAAGATCGCGCCGGTGGCCGCGTTGAACGCGTACAGGTAGCCGCTGTAGGTGGTGGTGAACACGACGTTGTTGGTGACGGTGGCGGCACCATAAGGAGTCGACGGGAGCTGGTCGTCCCATTCGATCTTGCCGGTGTCCTGGTTCACCGCGATCATCTCGCCGGTGGCCTTGCCGATCGAGGCATCGAAGGCCTTGGAGCTCTCCGTCACGCCCTTGACCGACATCGGCACCGCGAGGTTGTTGACGGCGGCGAAGACGGTCGAGCCGTTGGTCGCGAGCTGAGACTCGATGCCGCCGAACACACCGGGCTCGAGCGTGAACCTGGCCGGCAGCTGGATGGGCGAGGTGGGGGTGGCGTTCTCGGTAAGCAGCCCGGCATTCTGGGGCCCGCTGTGCACGCCGACCGGAAGCTTCCAGATCAGCTTGCCGGTCTGCGCGTTCAGCTCGATCAGGATGCCGGCCTTGCCGCCGTCGATCACCACCGGCTGCCCGTTCGCTGTGGTGAGCACCGGCGAGTTCTGCAGGTCCCAGTCATACAGGTCGTGCGGGGTGAGCTGGTAGTACCACAGCAGCTTGCCAGCCGGGCTGAGCTTGACGACCGAGTCGGTGTACAGGTCAGGACCCGGCCGACTGGTCCCCCACGGATAGCCCTTAGGCCACCCGCCCTGACCAATCGGGCCGGGGTTGGCCACTCCGATGTAGATGTTGCCCTGGCTGTCGAACGACGGCGGATCCCACAGACCGCCGCCGGAGTTGAGGGTCGGGTTGCCCCACAGGTTCTGCACCTCGTCCCAGGACCACTCCGGCACGCCGGTCTTCGCGTTCAGCGCCCACAAGATCCCCTTGGCGCCGCCGAGATACTCCCCCACTGTGGGGTTGACCGGCACCGTCGACACGTACACCGTGCCGTGGTTGTAGCCGGGCGCCATGTCAATGCCCTCGTGGTCGTTGCCGATCAGCACCCGGCTCCAGAGCTGCCTGCCAGTCGCTGCCGACAGGGCGACCGCGGCGTGGTTCGTGGCCGCGTACACAATTCCGTTGACCACGTTGACGCCGTCCGGGCCGCCATTGGGCGAGCTGTAGTTATGCGTCCACAGCACCTTGCCGGTGGCGAGCCTGATCGCCATCACGTTCGACTCAAGATCCTGCAGGTACACCACGCCGCCCACCACCACCGGCGTCGTCGCGTAACCATCGGGAAGGCCATATTTGCCCGCTTCACCGGTCGACTCGACCGGCACGCACCACGCCACTCCCAGCGTGGCGACGTTCGAGCCGGTGATCGCGCTCGCGACATCCCGCGTGTTCGCCAGGTTGCCGCCCGGCAGCGTCCAGCCGGTCGCAACCGCCGGATTGGGCGAGCCATCCGGCGTGCTACTTGCGGTGCCCGCGCCCACGTGCTTAGCGGAACAGCCCGCCGCGCTCGTGCTGCTTGTGCTGCTCGTGCAGCCGCCGGCAGCCAGCCCCGCGGCAGCCAGCAGGGCCACGCCGACGACCCCGGTCCGCGTAACGAAGCACCTCATCTGGCGGCCGCCTTCCCCGCTGCGCCCATGACTGCCTCCCGCTCCGCCGACCGCCCGACCTACGCGCCGTACCCGGTGTCTGCCGTCGTTCTAAACTGATATCACTATGCTATGCAGCTGGTATCGGGCACGTCAAGCGAAGGAGGCTCAGATGGCGAAGAGGAACGCGGGGAGTGAGCGGAAGGGCATGCTGCTGCGACTGGATCAGGCCGTGCACGAGGCCATGGCGCGGTGGGCCTCCGGTGAGCTGAGCAGCACTAGTGCCCAGATCGAGTTCTCGCTACGCCGCGCGCTGGCCGACGCGGGGCGGCTGCCCGCTCACGCGGAACACCCGCGGCCCCCTGGGCGGCCGCCGAGCACGGGACCGGCCAGCACGGCACCGGCCAGCCCAGCATCGTTCATCCCAGCGCGGCGCCGGCCAGCACGGCACCGGCCAGCCCAGCATCGTTCATCCCAGCGCGGCGCCGTCGCCGTCCGCCGCCCGAACCGGGACCGCGTTCTGGCTGACCTTCAGCTTCCCGTCCCTGATCACGCCGATCCGCTGGGCGCGCCTGGCCACCGGCGAATCGTGCGTCACCAGGACCAAGGTCAGGCCGCGCTCCTGCCAGAGCCGCTCGAGCAGCGCGATGATCTCGTCCCTGGTATCTTCGTCCAGGTTGCCGGTCGGCTCGTCGGCCAGTAGCACGGTCGGCTCCTTGACCAGCGCCCTGGCGATCGCGACCCGCTGCTGCTGGCCCCCGGACAGCTCCGTCGGCAGGTGCCTGAGCCGATCGCCGAGCCCGAGGTCAGCCAGCGCGGCGGCGGCCCGATCGCGCCGCTCGGCGGCGTGTACGTGCAGCGGCACGAGCGCGGCCTCCACGTTCTCCTGAGCGCTGAGCGTCGGGATCAGGTTGAAGGTCTGGAAGATGAAGCCGAAAGAGCGGGCCCTGATCATGGTCACATCAGACTCGCTCAGCTGGGCGAGGTCCTGCCCGTCGAACTCCACTGAGCCCGTGGTCGGCCGGTCGAGTGCGCCGAGCATCTGCAGCAGCGTGGTCTTGCCGTGCCCGGTCGGACCCTGGATCGCGATCCACTCGCCGTCGGCGATGGTCAGGTTCACACCGCGGAGCGCCTTCACGGTGCCGCGCCCGGTCTGGTAGGTCTTGCTGACGTCGGTCAGCTTGTACATCGCGTTGCCTCCTTCGGCCAGTGCTCAGGCGACCCGGGTCAGGGCGTCGGCAGGGCGGAGCCGAGCCGCGCTCCAGCTCCCGAATCCGCCGGCGATCAGGCCACCAACGATGGCGAGCAGCACGGCCCCGCCGATCACTCCGAGCGTCACTGGCGCGATGAGGTGCACCGTCACGGTCGGGCTGGTCGGGTGCGTGAAGCGGCCAGGGAAGCCGCCACCGCCGCCGCCAGGGAACCGGCCGGAGCCCGATCGGCCGCCGCCGAACAGCCGGGCGCCGCCAGGCGTGGCCGATCCGGTGAGCTGGCCCACCGAGGCGGTGAGCGGCGAGGTGAATTTCCCGACCAGGGTAGCGCCCAGGTATCCGAGCCCGACCCCGACGATCCCGCCCGCCAGACCGATGGCCAGCGCCTCTCCCATCACCTGGCCGACCACTCGCCTGCTGCGCCAGCCGAGCGCCTTCAGCGTGCCGAACTCGCGAACCCGGCGGGACACCGCCGACATGGTCAGCAGCACGGCGAGCAGGAAGGCCGCGGCGAGCACCGCGATCGCCAGCCACCGTCCCAGCGTGTTCGCCAGGCTCGACGCGCTCGCGATCGAGCCGGTTACCTCGCTGGCCAGCGAGCTAGCCGTCGTCACTGTGGCCTTCGGCAGCAGGCCGCTGATCTCTTTCTGCACCCCGGCGATCTCGGTGGCGCTGGAAGCGGCCACGTAGATCGTGTTGACCTTGCCAGCCATTCCAGCCAGCGCCTGGGCGCGGCCGAGTGGAATGTAGACATCGGAGCCGGTGCCGGACGGCGAGCTGACGATGCCGACGACCGAGAAGCTGGTGCCCGCGCCCTTGGTGTCACCGATCGCGATCTTCGAGCCGACCGAGAGCTTGTTCTGCCTGGCGTAGTCCGAGTCGACCACCGCGACGTCGGAGCTGGCGTCCGTGGCCGTGAAGGTACGGCCCGAGGTGATCTTCCCAGAGGACAGCGGACCGAGCGCCCCAGTCGACAAATCGACTCCGGCCACCGAGAAGAACACCGGTGCCTTGAAACTGCCGCGCCCTGGTGCGCTGCCCGATCCGAAGCCGCCGCTGAAGCTCGGCACCGTGAACGAGATCTTCGAGTCGTTGAGTACCAGCGCTCCGGCCGACCCCGCGACGTTCTTCAGTCGGCCGATGGTCGCCACCGATGTCGTTGCGATCGGCCCGTACGCGCCGGTCGACAGCCGGTTGGAATTGATCTTCGTGCCTGCCTTGGGCCTGGTACCCGATCCGCCGCCACCACCGCCGACGCCGAAGCCGAAGCCGCCGAATCCGCCTTCGCCGGGCGCCGCCGCCTGGGTCACCGTGATGTCGGTGCCCACCCCGTACAGCGAGTGCAGCACGTCGGCCTGGGCGTTCCTGACCCCCGCCGATGCGGCGGTCACCGTGATGACCAGCCCGACGCCGAGCGCGAGGCCGAGCGCGATCAAGATCGCCTGCCTGGCGCGGCGGCGCAGTTCGCGCCTGAGGTAGGTGAAAAACATTTGCTAGCTCCTCCGAGATGACGGGCAGGTCGCAGAACTGGCCGGCTGACTCTGGACACCGGTGTCGGCGCCGACGTAAGGCCGGTCAGGCTCGCCTGCGGCCGTACCGAATCATGGACCCGCTACCTGAGCGCTGCCTGAAGGTTAGCTCTGGGTTTCCGGCGGGCCGGGCAGCCGTGCCCGGCTGGCAGCGATTGGGCCGGAATGGACCGGCTGGGTCCCGATATTACCGTCGGCGCACTTTTCATTGGTGCCGGTCATTATCCGGCTCTTTAGCGGGCCTATCGTCTCCTGCCAAACCAGGCCACCGGGCAATTACCTGCTGAATTCTGATTTCACCAATTCAGCGTCCGGCGATTCGCTGGTGAGTAGGCTCAACTATTAGCCGCCTGAAGCGGAAATAATAATGGCCATTAACCGGAAAGGCGCCGCCATGCCCGTCCGTGACCGGGGTCGCTGGCCCAGTGCTTGCAGGCTCGCCGCCGGCACCGCGGGAATCGTGCTCGCCGGGTTCGCCGCCGGCCTGCTCGTGGCCGGCCTCCTGATGGCCGGGATGAGCTGACCCGCTGAGGCGACCCACCGAGTCGACCACTGAGGTGCCCCACCGAGCTAGCCGCTCAGCTGACCTCGCCGACCGGACTTGAGCGGTTGGCGCATAGCTCAGGTAGCTGCGTGGCCTAACCTGTGGCCATGCGCAGCTCGACTGCCTCGACCAACGGCCGTGCCGTCACTGGCCCTGCCATCACTGGCCCGGCCGGCGCGGCCGCCGTGGTGACCTCCATCGCGGTCGACACCGCCCTGGTCGCCGCATTCGTGATCATCGGCAGGTCTGCGCACCACGCGGGCGGCGGGCTGGCGGGCCTGGCCGGCACGGCATGGCCGTTCCTGGCCGGCATGGCCGTAGGTGAGGCCGTCACGTTCCCGTTCCGCCGACCGCTGACGCTGGCCCCGGCCGGGATCGGAGTCTGGCTGAGCACGGTCGCACTCGGGATGGTGCTACGGGTTATCGCCGACCAGGGCACCAAGCTCGCCTTCATCGGGGTGGCGCTCGCGTTCCTCGGCCTGTTCCTGCTCGGCTGGCGGGTGGTCGTTGCCGCCGCTCCCGCTCTGCGAAAGGCCGCTCAGCGCTAAGCACCAGGCCACTAAGCACCAGGCCACTAAGCACCAGGCCACTAAGCACCAGGCCACTAAGCACCAGGCCACTAAGCACCAGGCCACTAAGCACCAGGCCACTAAGCACCAGGCCACTAAGCACCAGGCCACTAAGCACTAGGCCGCTAAGCGCTGGCCTCGGTCGGCCGACTTGTCCCGCTAGCCTCGCCCGATACGACAAAAGGCTGTAATTCCGCCTAAAATGACCTAACGAAATTCTCGGGGTTGTCGGCGCCGGCGCGGGCACGCTGATGACCAGCGCGATCACAAGGTCTTCACTGGCAGTTCAAGCATGCAAAGCGGTCCCGGTGGTACTGCGCGAGTTCTCCGCCTACGCCCTCGTCGTGTGGCCGAGCGGCAGCTACCAGCGACTGGTGAGCGGATTCCTCGAGCCGGCCCTCGGCATGCCGTCCGCGAGTATCGGGCAGGCGCTCGCCTGGTACAACGTGCAGCGCGCCCTGACGCGGCGTGCGCGCTGCGGCCGCGAGACTCGCTTGCGCGCGACGGCCGCCAAGCAGGGATGGATGTCTTACTCATCGGGGTGCTGGACCGCACCGCCGAATTTCCGCACGATCTCCACGACAGCTGTTCCTGGAAAAGGAACGGTAGGGATGTTTACGGCGGCCCGCGACGGACCGTACTACACCTTTGCCGAGATACCTTACACCGAGCCCCAGAACTGGCTGCACAAGAAGTACATTCGAATAACCTACAAAAGCACGGGAAGCGGCCGACTTTATCAGATCTACTTTGAGCTCTCCCCGAGTGTAACGGCGAGATATACCATCGTTGACAATTCATACAAATGGCGAACGATTTATCTTCCTACCGCGCGGCGGGGCGTTCCGGCGAGCGCATGGGCTCACGTGCTGAGAGCGGGGCTGGCGCTCGGTCCGAAGTCAGACACCGGGACCATCGGATCAGCTGCCCGCTTCCGTCCTAGGCGCAGGCGTCTTAGCGTGCAGGCCGTCATCGCGGGTGGGCGGGGACGGGTCGGGGAGCTCGCGCCGGTACGGCGCGGGCCGCGCCGGATCTGGCCGGTCAATCTCCCTGCCGAGCCGGTGGCCGTCGAAGATCGCCTCCGAGATCATCCGCGGCGCGAGCGCGTCGCCGATCAGGAACACCCCGCCGATCCCGGCGGCGGCCAGGGCATCGGGATCGGCCGTCAGCTCGCGGTGCAGGGCGTCATCGGAGGCCTGCTGGGTGACAAGCACCACGCCGTCGCAGCGGGCCGACCACGGCTCCCCCCAGCGGCCGGTCCCATTGACCAGGAGATCACCGGCCGCGGTCAGACCAATCGCGGTCAGCGTCGTCGCGTGCACCACGGCGATCCCGGCCCGGTGCACGTGCGCGCGGAGCATCTCGCCCTCTAGCGTCTCGTCGCTGACCGGCGACAGCACCGGGTACGGCGTCACCACGCTCACCTCGAACCCGTCAGCCGCCAGCAGCTCGGCGAGACCGGGCCCTGTGTGGTAGCCATCGGCGTCGTAGACCACCACGCGCCGGCCTGGCGGTCGCTGCCCGGCCATTACCTGCTCGGGAGTGAGCACCCAGGGCAGCCCGGCGTCTGCGCCCGGCATCGGCTCGGCATTTCCTGGCTGTACCCCGTCCGCCCGCCACCGCGAGCCTGTCGCGATCACGACAAGCTCGGCGCCGTAGTCAAGCACGTCCGCCGCGGTCATCGTGCGGCCAGTGATCACCTGGACGCCGAGCCGCCGTAGCTGGACCGCGCGGTAGTCCACGATCCTGCCCCAGTCGCCCAGCGTCGGCAGCCGCCTGACCCAGCCGAGTTTGCCGCCGATCTGCGTTCCTGCGTCGGCCAGGTGCACCGAGCCGAAACCGCGCCTGGCGAGCACGACAGCGCATTCCATCCCGGCGGGACCGGCTCCGACGATGAGGACTGGCTGGTTCGGATTGGTTACGCCGGAAAAGGACTCAGGATGCCAGCCGCGTCGGAATTCCTCGCCCGCCGTCGCATTCTGGACGCAGCCGACGTGCTTGAACGTCTCCTCGCGCAGAATGCAGACGTTCGATCCGGTGCATTCCCTGATCTGGTCGAGCTCGCCGGCGGCGACCTTGCGCGGCAGGAACGGATCGGCGATCGCCTGCCTGGCCGACCCGATCAGGTCCGCGTCACCCGATCTGATCACCTCGGCCATCAGGTCGGGGCTGGTATATCGGCCGACCGCGACCACCGGCTTGCTTGTCGCCTCGCGCATCCGCCTGGTCCACTGCCGCTGGTGCCCCTCCGGGTAGTACCGCGAGGTGCCCGAGTCCTCCGGCCACGACCCGACCGTGACGTCGAACAGGTCGACCAGGTCGCTCGCCATCCCGACGAGCTCGAGCATGTCATCGATCTCGATGCCAGGCAGTTCCCGGCCGCCGTGCAGCGCGATCCTCGTCGCGACCGCGCACTGCCCGCCGATCGCGCCGCGCACCGCGTCGAGCGTCTCGAGCCAGAACCGGCCGCGGCCCGCCAGGCTGCCGCCGTAGCCGTCGGTGCGCCGGTTCGTGACCGGAGAGAAGAACTGGGTCAGCAGGTACCCGTGCGCGCCGTAGACGTAGATGATGTCGAAGCCAACGTCGGCGGCCCGCCGTGCGGCGGTCACCCAGTCCCGCTGCACGCGCGCGATGTCGTCGGTGGTCATCTCCCTGGCCAACCCGCCCCGCTGCAGCTCGGACGCGACCTGGCTCGGCGCCAGCCTCGCCGCGCGCGAGCTGCCGTTGGGACTGGCCGCGCCGCCGTGGAACAGCTCGATGCCCGCCAGCGCCCCGTGCGCGTGCACCGCCTCGGCGGTCAGCGCGAGGGCGCCGGCGTCGCGGGCGTCCCACAGATCGGCGCTGACCTCAGGGGTCTCGTCGGAGTCCGGCGACACCGCGGCGTACTCCACGCACACACCGCCCCAGCCGCCCTCGGCCTTGACCGCGCGGAACGCGGCCTGGGCTCGCGGCCGGTGCGAGCCGAAGCCGGACGCGTGCGGCACCTGGTAGAACCGGTTCGGCAGCGTCTTGGGGCCGATCCGGACGGGCTCGAACAAGATCGCGTGCCGCGGGTCCATCCCGTCATTCTGGCCGGCCCGCCCCTGACCTCGGCGTAGCCGCCTCGCGCAGAGCGCGGCCGCCTCGGGCACACTGGCGACATGGAAGCCGACATCGTCGTGGTCGGAGCCGGTGCGCTCGGCCTCAGCACGGCCCTGCACTGCGCGCTGGCCGGCCGCTCGGTCGTGCTGGTCGAGCGGGAGGCCGCCGGCTCGCAGGCGTCGGGGCGCGCGGCCGGCCTGTTCAAGTCGGTCCAGGCTGACGAGCTGCGCACCGAGATCGCCAGGCGCAGCATCGAGCGGGCGCTGACGTTCGCCGACTGGGCCGGGGTTCCCCTTGACGTGGCGCGGTCCGGCAGCTATCTGGTGGCCAGGACCGGCGCGCACAAGGAGTTCCTGCGGACTGAGCAGCGCCAGTCACGCGGCTGGGGCGTCCCCGTGCAGGACGCCAGTCCCGCCGAGCTCGCTGACCGGGTGCCTTACTACCGCGGCTCGGGTTCAGAGCTGGCCCTGTGGTGCCCGCAGGACGTCTACATCGCCGAGCCGATCGAGCTGATCAGGGCCTATGCGCAAGCCTGCGAGCTGCACGGCGGCGTGCTCTGCGAGCACGAGCCGGTGACCGCCGTCACGCTGTCGGCGGGCGCCGTCGCCGGCGTGGAGACGACCCGCCGGTCGATCGCCGCGCCGGTCGTGGTCGACGCCGCGGGCGCCTGGACCAGGCAGGTCGCCACGCTCGCGGCTCCGGCGGCTGGCGATCGGGTGGCAGTGGCCGCGGTCAGGCACCAGCTGCTGATCACCGAGCCGGTCGGCGAGGTTGGCGAGGCGGACCCGATCGTGCGCGTGGTGGACGCCGCCGTCTACCTGCGCCCGGCCAGGGGCGGGCTGATGGTCGGCGGGTTCGAGGCCGGGCCGCTGCCCGTCGACCCGCCGCCCAAGTCCACCGACGACGTGCCGCTCGACCTCGGCGTCCTCAGGCGGCTGGCGCGCGCGGTGCAGCCCGAGGTGCCGAGCGCGGAGGCGCCGGTCGCGGAGTTCAGGGGCGGGCTGTTCACGATGAGCCCGGACGGGCGGTTCGTGGCCGGGCCCGTGCCCGGCGTACCCGGGCTGTGGGTCGCGACCGGCTGCAACGGCTCGGGGTTCTCCTCTTCGCTCGGGCTCGGCGAGGCGCTGGCCGGCCAGATCACCGGCACCGCGCACGAGCTGGACCTGACCGCGCAGGCGCTGACCGCGCTGGCGCCTGCCAGGTTCGGCCAGGTCAGCAGGGACGCGCTGATCAGGGACGGGGTCTGGCAGTACGAGCACTACTACGATCCGGCCGCGGGGTGACCGGGTGACCGAACTGCCCGGCCAGGATGGGGCGCCGCCAGGCCCGCTGCGGCGATTCCTACGCGGGTTCTCCTACGCAGGACAGGGCGTGTGGTACGCGGTCCGCACCCAGCGCAACGTGCGGGTCCAGCTTGTCGCCGCGGCGGCCGCGGTGACCGCCGGCGCGGTACTCGGGATCAGCCCGGTGGACTGGGCGTGCATCAGCCTCGCGATCGGCATGGTGGTCGCCGCCGAGATCGTGAACACGGTCGTCGAGGACTTGGTCGACCTGCAGACGACGCAGATCCACCCGCTCGCCAAGGCCGCCAAGGACGGGGCGGCCGCCGCAGTGCTCGTCACCTCGATCGCGGCGGTCGGGGTCGCGATCGCCGTTTTCGTCCCCCGGCTCTTACCCCGGTACACCGCGGCGGGCTCGGCAGACCGCCGTTGCCTCTCCCGATGGTCAGAGAAGCCGTATTCTCGCTACGAGACAGGCACAGGAGGCCCCCCGATGTCCGCACGCACCAGCCGAGCCGTCACCTTCTCCCGCCGCCGCGGCCCGGCACTCGCGGCGGTCACGGCGGCCACCGCCGCCCTGCTGTTCGCCTCGGCCGGCTGCGCGGCGATTTCCAAGATCAACAACATCCGGCACGCGATCGAGGGCAACAAGTCGGTCATCGACGGCTTCACCGCGGGGCTGAAGAACGGCAAGGCGACCCCGTTCCAGGCCACCTACGTGACCACAGGCAACTCGCCGACCACCGTCACCTACGCCGTGCAGCCGCCCAAGGACATCTCGTTCAAGGAGACCTCGGCCAACGGGAGCACCTCGCAGGTGGACCTGATCGGCAACGCGTCAGGCGAGTACTCCTGCTCGCAGGCCTCCACCGGGTCGGCCTGGACCTGCCAGAAGCTGGCCAAAGCCACCGCCGCCACCCAGAACGAGCTGTTCAGCATCTACACCCCGTCGCACTGGGTCTCGTTCCTCGAGGCGTTCTCGATCGCGGCCGGGCTGGCCGGCGACCACGTGACCACCTCGACGATGTCCGTGAACGGCTTCTCGCTCAAATGCGTGGACTTCACGGCCAAGGGCGTCAAGGGCACGAGCACGATCTGCACCACCGCGCAGAACATCCTGGGCTACGTCAGCGTCGCCCAGCAGACCACGAGCTTCGAGATCAAGAGCTACACGGCCACGCCGCCAGCGTCGGCGTTCCAGCTGCCGCCCGGCGCGTCGATCACCAACGGCCAGTGAGCAGGCCTGCCATCATGTAGGCGGTGACGGCGGCAGCGCCCCGGCTGCCTGTGGAGGCCCCGCTGCAGCCTGAAAGCCATGACCCTGCAGCCGATCACGGCCCTGGCCTCCGCCTGACGCGCCGCCATCACCTACTACAAAGACGCCAGGGCGGCGTGGTTCGAACACCCCAGGACAATCACATCCTGATAACGCTATCCCTCGTGGCAGCTCACGGCCGCACGGCGCGACCGAGCCCGGGGTCACCCCGGCCGAGCTCCGGGCTCAGCCTCAGCCCGGAGCTCAGCCCGGCTCCCGGCCCCGACCCCAGTCCGACCTCAGTCCCGACCTCAGCCCCGGCCGACCTCGTCGAGCGCGCCGCCGAACGCCTCGGCGATCCTGTCGATCTCGGCCTCGGTGATCACGAAGGGCGGCGAGACCTGCAGCGCCACGCCGCGCAGCAGCCTGGTGATCACGCCCCTGGCCCGGATGGCCAGCACCAGCCGCTGGCCGATCACCGGATCGGCCGCTCGCGCCTCCTCGGCGATCTCGACAGCAGCGAGCAGCCCGGTGCCTGCCCGCACCTCGCTCACCAGCGCGCGGTCAGCCAGCGGAGCCATCGCTCTGGCCAGGACCGGCTCGAGCTCGGCCACCCTGGCGACGAGTTGCTCGCGCTCGATCAGCTCAAGGTTGGCCAGCGCCACCGCGGCCGCCGCGGGGTGGCCGGAGTAGGTGTAGCCGTGCCTGAAGACCTCGGTGGACCCGGCACGCCAGAACGGCTCGGCCACCTTCGGGCCGGCGATCACCGCGCCGATCGGCAGGTAACCCGAGCTCAGGCCCTTGGCCGTGATGATCAGGTCGGCCTCGAGGCCGAACCGCGCGCTGGCGAACCACTCGCCCACCCGCCCGTAGCCGGTGATCACCTCGTCGGCCACGAACAGCACGTCGTGCCGGCGGCAGATGTCGCGCACCGCGCGCAGATAACCTTCGGGCGGCGGGTAGACGCCGCCTGCCCCGATCACCGGCTCGCAGAAGAACGCGGCCACCCGGCTGTCCCCGAGCAGCTCGATGGTCTTCTCCAGCGCGCTCGGGTCGTCCCACGGCACCTGCTCGACCTGGCCGACCAGCGGCGCGAACGCCTCGGTCAGCAGCGGTATGCCGGCCAGCGACGTGCCGTACGCGTTCATGCCGTGGTACGCGTGCGACCGGGAGATGATCACCTGCCTGGTCGGCTCGCCGACTGCGCGCCAGTACGCCCTGGCCAGCTTGCCCGCGGTGTCTACCGCGTCCGAGCCGCCGCCTGGGGTGAGGAAGACCTTCGAACCTGGCAGCGGCGCTAGCTCGGCGATCCGGCGGCAGAGCGCCTCGGCCGGCGGGTTGCTGTAGTACTCGAACACCTGGAATCCGGCGATCTCGCGCATCTGGGCCGCCGCGGCGTCGGCAAGCTCAGTCCGGCCGTAGCCCACGTTGCAGTACCAGAGGCTGGCCAGCGCGTCCAGGTAACCCCGGCCATCGGCGTCGAAGACGGTGCTGCCCTCGCCGCGCACGATCGTGATCGCATTGCCTGCCAGCGTCGCCATGTTCGCGAACGGGTTCCACATCGCGGTCTGGTGCGCCTGGCCGGTCTGATCCATGGCTGATCCCCTCGGAAGTACGTGCGCGGTGTTCGCCAAGTAGTGCTCGCCCAGTGTGCTCGTTGACCCCCCAACCTACTGCCGCGCGCGGCGCGCCGATGACGCGCTCCGGCCAGCCAGGTATCGTCCACGCGAAAGGCGCCAGCCAGCTCGGCCGATCGAGTGCGCCTGCCGGGAGGGTGAACGTCATGACGGACGACGGGGACACCGCGCGCGGGCCGCTGGCCGGGGTGCGGGTGCTCGACCTCACCTCGGTCGTGATGGGACCGCTGGCCACCCAGATCCTCGGCGACCTCGGCGCCGACGTGATCACGGTGGAGAGCAGGGACGGCGACATCAACAGGACGATGAGCGCCGGCCCCGTACTCGGACTGTCCGGCGTCTCGCTGAACCTGCTGCGCAACAAGCGCAACGTGTGCCTTGACCTTGGCCAGCCCGAAGGCCGGGACGCCCTGCTGAAGATCGCGGCGGGCTGCGACGTGTTCGTCACGAACCTCCGGCCGATGTCGCTGCGCCGGGCGGGGCTGGAGTACGCCGACGTCGCCGCGGTCCGCCCCGACGTGGTCTACTGCCTGGCCAACGGGTTCCCGTCGGACGGCCCCGAGGCCGACAAGCCGGCTTTCGACGACATCATCCAGGCAGCCAGCGGGATCGCCGACGTGATGAGCCTCGCGGGCCTGCCGCCTGCGCTGGTGCCGATGCTGCTCGCCGACAAGGTCAGCGGGCTGGTCGCCGCCTACGCGATCATCGCGGCGCTGTTCCACCGTGAGCGCACCGGCCTCGGCCAGCGGGTGGAGGTGCCGATGATCGACGCGGTGCGGGCGTTCGTGCTGGTCGAGCACGGCGGCTCGGCGATGAGCGAACCGCCGCGCGGGCCGGCTACCCCCGCATCCTTACCCCGCTGCGCACCACGGCGGCCACCGCCGACGGCTGGATCGCGCTGCAGCCGCACCGGGGCGAGCACTGGAACGCACTGGTCCGCGCGGCCGGGCTCGACGAGCTAGTCGCCGATCCGCGCCTGTCGAACCGCAGCCTGTGGCACGAGCCCGGGTTCGGCTACGCCACGCTGAGCCGGGTGCTGGCCACCAGGACCACCGCGCAGTGGCTCGCGTTCTGCGCCGAACACGGGATTCCTGCCGCCCGAGCCGCAGGGCTCGACGACATCATCGGGGAACTGCCCGAGGCCGAGCACCCGCAGGCTGGCCGGTACCGGCTGATCCCGCCGCCCGCCCGCTTCTCAGCCACGCCGGCCTCGGTCCGCCGGCAGGCGCCGCAGGTCGGCCAGCACACCAGGGAGGTGCTGGCCGAGGCCGGCCTGACCGAGGAGCAGATCGCCAGGCTGGCTGAGGCCGGAGTGCTGCGCTCACCTGGCTCCCGGGTCTGAAGCTCCTGAGCCTGATGGGGAGCCCGGCGGACCGCCGCCGAGCAGCGTCCTGGTGAGCGCGTTGCGCGAGTCGAGCAACGCGTCGAGCGCGGCCCGCATGTGCGCGTCGGTTACCCGCAGCGGCACCTCGGCGCCGCGACGGCCCGACTGCCCGTCTTCCTCCTCGCCTTCGGCCGCGGCCAGCGCCGCCCGCCTGAGCAGTTCCTTGATGAACGACGCCGTCACCCCCTCGGTCCGCGCGATCACGACCTCGGGGTCGTTGAGATCGAGGTTCAGGCCGGCCTGGTAGAGCCTCACCAGCCTGCGCCGCGCGTCGGCGTCGGGGATCGGCAGCAGCGCCGCGTGATCGACCCGGCCCGGCCTCGCGGCCAGCGCCTCCTCGAGCAGGTCGGCCCGGTTCGTGGTCAGCAGGAACGTGACGTCGATGTCCTGGCCGAGCCCGTCCATCTCATTCAGCAACTGGAACAGCAGCGGATGCTCGCCACGGCGCGGCCCGCGCTCCTCGGCGATCAGGTCGACGTCCTCGACTACCACGACCGACGGCTGCAGCGCCCTGGCCACCGAGCACGCCTCGGCGATCATGCCGAGCGACCCGCCGGACAGCACGACCACGGTGACCCCGGGCAGCTTGCCGAGCAGGTACCTGACCGTGTGCGTCTTGCCGGTGCCAGGAGCGCCGTAGAGCAGCACCCCGCGCTTGAGGTGCTGCCCGCTAGCCAGCAGTCGCGGCGCGTGCCTGGCTACCCCGACCACCTGCCGCTCGATCCCGTTGATCACGTCGTCGGGAAGCACAATCTGGTCACGCGACACCGAGGGCCGGTCGAGGAACCGGAGCAGCGCACCGCGGCGGCGGCCGAACACCTCGTCACCGAACGAGATCACATGCCCGCGGAACACGTTCCGCTCCAGGCTGAGCCGCCGGATCGCGCCGAGCACCCGCTGGCCGCGGTCGGCGTCCGCGCAGGCCACCTCGATGCCGACGCCCTCCATTGGGCCGTGCTCGTCGGGGCTGCGCAGCAGGATCGCCGCCCGGCCGTCCCGATCCTGCGTGAGGTACAGGCCGCACTGGACGCACGGCCTGGTCACCCCGCCTGGCCCGGCCGGCAGCGCCTGCTTCGCCACGCTACCGACGCCAGGGTCGAACGGCCGGCGGCCTCCCTGCATCAGGTCGGCGAGGCCGAACTCGCGGTGCCTGAACTGGATCAGGCCCGCAAGCTGGTGCTCTCGCCCGGCCTCCGCGAGCCAGGCATCCAGGCCGGCCTGGACGTTGACCTGGTCGTAGGCCGGCCAGGTGCCTGAGGCGACCGGCAGCCCCGCCGCCTCGGCGCCCAAATGCTCGGCGAGCAGTCGCTGCACCGAGGACTCGTCAGCTCTCGCGGCTTCGACCGCACGCGTCATCAGCCGCCTGCCGAGCCGGCCGATGTCGGCAAGCTCGGGCCTGGCATCCTGCCTGTCCACCCTCGCAGAATATGCGGCATCCCACGAGGCGCCGGGTAGGCGCCACGAAACCTGCGGCCGAATGGGCGCCAGGAACCCACTGCAACCCACTGCCGGATGGCAGGCCCACGGTCAGGTAGCGTGCACGCTATGGCGAGCCAGGCCGAGCGTGCCATGTCTTTCGGATCGATCGCCGCCGAGTACAACCGGCTGCGATCAGGGCCGCCGGACGACGCCGCCGCCTGGCTGGTCCCGCCGGGCTGTCAGGTCGCCGTGGACCTCGCGGCCGGAACCGGGCTGCTGGCCAGGGCACTCGCCGCCAGAGTAGGCGAGGTCGTGGCCGTCGAACCCGACCACCGGATGGGCTCGGTGCTGCGTGAGCACTCCGCGGGGGTCAGCGTCATCTCCGGGCGCGGCGAGGCGATACCGCTGCGGGACGAGGCGGCGGACGGCCTGTTCATCTCCTCGGCGTGGCACTGGATGGATCCCGAACTGGCCGCGCCAGAAATCGCACGCGTGCTGCGCGACGGCGGCCGCTTCGGCGTGATCTGGACCAGCCGCGACCGGCAGGTGGACTGGGTACGCGAGATCGACTGGCTCCGCGATCCGCACAGGGACCGGGGCTCAGGGAACGCGCCGGCCGACAGCGGGGCACCGCCGGCCGCGGGGGCGCCATCCTCTGCTGGGGCGCCTTCGGCTGCTGGGGCGCCTTCCGCTGGCCGGTCGCCGCGCACCCCAGCGGGCTGGCGGCAGGTCCTGCTGCCCGAGTCGGGCCTGTTCGGACCAGGGCAGACCGCGACGTTCGCGTTCTCGCGGACGATGACGCCCGAGGACTTCCTCGGCATGGTCGCCACCTACAGCGGGTTCCTCACCGCGGCCGAGCCCGAGCGGGCAGCCATACGCGGCCGGATCAGGGTCGCGCTCGCCGAGCGCTTCCCCGGCGCGGCCGAGATCGAGGTGCCGATGCGCTCGGTGTGCTGGCGCGCCGACCGATTGCCCCGCGAGCCCAGCTAGCCCTGTTAGCCCAGGTAACACCGCAAGTCCCGTTAGCCCAGCTAACACCGCGAGCCCTGCTAGCCGCGAGCCCCAGGAGCGCGCTAACACCGCGCCGCGTCAGCCGCCGTCCAGCGCGCCGAGGAAATCGAGCGCGGCCTCGTTGAACGCCTCGGGCTGGTCCAGGTTGCACATGTGGCCTGCACCCGGGACCACCACGTGCCGCGCACCGCGCACCTTCGCCGCCACATAGTCCGCTGCGCCGAGGAACGCCTGGTCGTCGGCGCCGACCAGCACGAGCACAGGGACATCGATCGCGGGAAGGCACTCCATCACCCGCCCGTCCCGCTGGGTGAGCATGCCGCGCGCGGCGAGCGCGAGCCCGACCGCCGATGCGTGGCCGTCGCTGCTACTCCCAGCGGCTGCCCGGCCGTCCCGCTCCAGCCGGTCAGCGGTCTTGAGTGCGCGCTCATTCCACCGCTGCCTGGCCTCGTCGCTGCGGAAACCAGGGCCGGTGTCGAACAGCATGAGCGCCGCTACCCGGTCAGGATGGGCCAGCCAGAACGCTAGCGACAGGTACCCGCCGAGCGATAGGCCGCCGAGCACCGCCTTGGCCGCACCGCACTCGTCGAGCAGCGCGGCCATGTCGGCGACGCAGGCGTCCTGGGTGTAACGCGCGGGGTCGGGCGGACTCTCGCTGCGGCCGTGACCGCGCATGTCCCAGGTGATCACGTCCCGGCCGGTTGCGAGCGCGGGCAGGTTCGGCTCCCACATCATCGACGTCTCGCCGAACGCGTGGCTCAGCAGCACTGGAGCGGTGCCGCCGGCGGCACGGGAGCTACGGCTGACCTCGTAGTGGATCCGGACGCCGTCGCAGGTGAGGTCGGGCATGCTGTCAGCTCCTGCCGTGTGCGCACCTGGTGTGCCACTCTGTGCCGGATCCAGCCAGTATCGGGTCCAGCCTGCATCGGGTCCAGCCTGTATCGGGTGCAGTCTGTATCGGGTCCAGGCGGGCAGTCAGCTGCGCCGGATGTCCTTGAACGGGATGTCCTTGCTGGCGTCCGGCTCGCGAGGCAGGCCAAGTATCCGCTCGCCGATGATCGTGTGCTGGATCTCGTCGGTGCCGCCGGCGATCGAGATGCCAGGCACGGAGACCAGGATCTCCGCGATGACCCCGCCGAGCGGCGACTGCGGTCCGGCCAGCATCCCCGACGCACCACCGATCATCGAGTGCACCCTGGCCGCCTGCTGGGCGATCCTGCTGCTGGCGAGCTTGCCGAGCGACCCTTCCGGCCCCGGCGGACGGCCGGCCGCGCGGTTGGCCGCCGCCCGTTCGGCCATCCACCGGGCCGACCAGCTGATCTCGATCAGCTTGGCGATCTCCTGCCGGAGCACGGGATCTGCGGCCTTGCCCGCCGCCCTCGCCTGCGGGATGACCAGGTCGGGTCGGCCAGCGCGCTGTGGGTACCACTTGTGCGGCTCGGCCGCCGCGGTCCGCTCGGCCACCGCCTCGCGCCAGGCTCGGCCATCGACTCCGGGCGGCGGCGCCGCCGCGAACAGCGCGAGCCGCCGCTCGTGCGCGAGCGTGGTCCGCGCCACCGGCCACCCGCCGCCCGGCTCGCCGATCAGGTTCGCGGCCGGCACCCTGGCCGCGTCGAAGAACACCTCGTTGAACGAACTGTGCCCGTTCATCTGGCGCAGCGGCCTGACCCGCACGCCGTCCTGGCGCATAGGCAGCACGAACGCGCTGATGCCCTGGTGCTTGGGAACGTCGGGGTTGGTGCGGGCGAGCAGCAGACCGAAGTCAGCGGTGGCCGCGCCGGTCGACCAGACCTTCTGGCCGCTCACCTGCCACGCGTCACCGTCGCGCACCGCCCTGGTGGCGAGTCCGGCCAGATCAGAGCCGGCGCCCGGCTCGCTGAACAGCTGGCACCACGTGATCTCGCCGGTCACGGTGGCGCGGATGAACCGGTATTTGAGGTCGTCGCTACCGTGCTCGAGCAGCACTGGCGCCACTAGGGCCATCCCGACGCCATCGGGCGGCCCGGGAACCCGCGCCTCGGCCAGGTCGCCGGCGAGTACCCGGGCCAGACCGGCGGACAGCCCTCGGCCGCACCACTCCCGCGGCCACGCCGGGCATGCCCAGCCCGAGTCTGCCAGCAGTTCGCGCCACTGCCGCAGGCTGAGCTCAGGGTCCCAGTGCTCGTCGATCCACTGCCGAAGCTCGGCCCTGACCAGCTCAGCCCTGACCAGCTCAGCCCTGACCAGCTCAGCCCTGACCTGCTCTTCGCTGCCCGGCCCGTGCCCGGCCATGTCCTGCCCGGCCCCGACCTCTTTCTCCACTGCTCACCTGCCCTCGAATCACCTGCCCTCAAATCGAGGAGGTCGCCGCTCACTCGACGCGCGGACCCCCTCGGCGAAGTCCGCGGTGGGCCAGAGCTTCTGCTGCTCGGCAAGTTCATGCTCCATCGCGGACCTGGCCCGGTCAGCGAGCCCGGCCCGCATAGTGGCACGGATCGCTCGCACCGCGAGCGGGCCTGCGCCGGCGATCTCGGCGGCGAACTCCTGCGCCACCGCGCGCAGATCGGCCGACGAGGCCAGCCGGTCGGCCAGGCCGATCCTCGCGGCCTCCTCGCCGCCGACCCGGCGGCCGGTGTAGAGCATGTCCGTGGCCCGCTGCTGGCCGACGATCGCCGGCAGCGTCGCACTGAGACCGAACCCCTGGTGCAGGCCGATCCTGGCGAAGTTCGCGCTGAACCTGGACTCCGGGCTGGCCACCCTGAAGTCGGCCGAACAGGCAAGCCCAAGGCCACCACCGACCGCCGCGCCCTGCACCGCCGCGATCACGGGCAATCGGGCCTCGAACAGCCGCAGCGCCTGCTCGTAAAGCTGGCCCGCACCGTCACTTGACCCGATCTGCCTGGCATGCGCGGACCGGCCCGTGAAGTCCGCCCCGGCGCAGAAGTGCTTGCCCTGCGAGCACAGCACGATCGCGCGTGCGCCCGTTTCCTGGTCCAGCCACACATAGGCGTCGGCCAGGCTGGCGATGAGAGTAGCGTCGAAGAAGTTGTCCGGGGGCCGACAGACCTCGGCGATGCCGACGAGGTCATCGCTCGCCGATGCACTGATGTCACCGAATGCCTTGCTCACGCCGGGCCTCTCATGACGGGCCTCTCATGACGGGCTCCTCATGACGGGCTCCTCATGCCGGGTCCGCGGGGGGTGACTCTCGCCGCTGCACGCATGCATTATGGCAGGAGGGGCCGGAGCGGAGCCGTGCCGCCAGCCCTCGGGGAGGCACTGCGGCGGAGGGAGGTGCAATGAGGAAAGCTGAGGGTAGTGGTCCGTAAGCCTTCAGGATTTCTTCAGGTAAGTGACTGACTCTGGATGACAGGACGACCGCAGGACGACGGCGGCTGGACCGCCACGCTAAGAGAGCCGATTCATGACCTCGATCTCTGATCCGCCCGCCGGTTCTGAACAGCGCCAGCCTCCGCAGCCGCCGCAGCCGCCGCAACAACCAGAGCATCCCTGGCCCACTCAGCCGCTCTCCAGCGAGTCCTGGCAGCAGTCGTCACCCCGTGAACAGCCTGGCCAGTCACAGCCCCCCTGGCCACCACCGCCACCTCCCCGCCGGCCGTCGCCCGCCCAACCACCGCCCGCCCAACCACCGCCCGCGCAACAGCAGCCCGAGCCAGGACAGCGACAGTGGCAGCCCCGGCCCGGCCAGCCACAGTGGCAAGCCCCACCAGGCCAGTCTGCGTGGCCAGTACAGCCAGGGTCCCCTGGCCAACAGCAGTGGCCAGGTCAGCAGCAGCGGCCCGGTCAGCAGCAGTGGCCAGATCAGACTCAGTCGCCCAGCGGCCAGCAGCCACCACCGCAGCAATGGCCGAGCCAGCAGTGGCCCACGCAGCAGCCACCACCGCAGCAATGGCCGAGCCAGCAGTGGCCCATGCAGCAGCCACCACCGCAGCAATGGCCAGGCCAGCAGCCACCACCGCAACAGTGGCTGGGCCAGCAGGGGCCAGGCCAGCAGGGGCCTGGGCAGCCGCCATGGGGCGGGCAGCCGCAGTGGGCCGGTCCCGGCGGGCCCGGCGGTCCGTGGGATCCCTACGGATATGGCGGGCCCGGTCGCAGGCCGCCGCGCAGGCGGACCGGCCGCCGCATACTCGCCGCAGCCGCCGTGGTGCTGGCCGTGCTCGCGTTCTGGGGCTTCTACAGTTCGATCGCGTCGCTCTACCACGCCGCGACGCACCAGACCGCCTCGTCAGGCCAGAACAAGCACAGCACCACAAGCCACGGCGCGAAAAGCCACGGCGCGAAAAGCACCGGCGCCGCCCCGCGCGGACCCGTCCTCACTACCAAGCAGATCGCCGCGCAGGTGGATCCGGCCCTGGTGGACGTCAACACGACGCTCGGCTACCTGCACGCGGCCGCGGCCGGCACCGGCCTGGCGCTGACCCCGTCCGGCGAGATCCTGACCAACAATCACGTGATCGAGGGCGCCACCTCAATCAGCGTGACCGACATCGGCAACGGCCAGACCTACCGGGCCAGGGTCGTCGGTTATGACCGCGGCCACGACATCGCCGTGCTTCAGCTGGTCGGGGCGTCCGGCCTTCGGACCGTGACGCTCGGCAACTCGGCGTTCGCCAAGGTTGGCCAGAGGGTGACCGCCATCGGCAACGCTGGAGGCCGCGGCGGCACGCCGTCGATCGTGACCGGCACGATCACCCGCCTCGACGCCTCGGTCGTGGCCTCCGACGAACTCGCCAGCACGTCCGAACGGCTCACCGGGCTGATCGCCCACAACGCGCCGATCCGGCCCGGTGACTCGGGCGGGCCACTTGTGAACACTCGCGGGCAGGTGATCGGCATTGACACCGCCGCCTCGACCGGCAGGTTCCAGCTCGGCACCCGGACCCAGGCGTTCGCGATCCCGATCAACCGTGCGCTCTCGATCGCGTCCAAGATCGAGGCGGGATCGGCGTCAGCGTCGGTGCATATCGGGGCGACCGGGTTCCTCGGCGTAGAGGTCGACTCGGCCTCCCAGGCTGCGGCGAGCGGGGTGCGGAACGGCGCGGGCGCGGCGATCGCTGGCGTGCTGTCCGGCGGGCCCGCCGCCAGGGCCGGCCTCAGCGCCGGCGACGTGATTACCTCGGTAGGCGGCCAGCCGGTCCACTCTCCACTCGGCCTTCAGGCCGTGCTCGAAGAGCACCACCCCGGCGATACCGTCAGCGTCACGTGGACCAGCCTCACCGGCAAGACAAGATCCGCCACCGTCGTCCTAGCCAACGGCCCCGCCGGCTAACCCCGGCCCGCGTTCTCCCCGCCCACGGGAAACTCCGCCCGCCCGGCCTCGCTGAGCCCGTGCGCGGGCACTACCCCGGTGTTTCCGTCATGATCAAGTCGCTTTTGCAGTGATTTGTGGTTACCCAATCCCGGGGAAGTCACTGGGTGGGTGCCGACGGAGGTTCTGGCGAGTCGAGTAGGGGCGCGCGAGAGTCGGAATCGAGGGGTTGGAGTGAGCACAGTGACGAGAGTTACTGGCGAGAGAGTCGAGTGCGGCGGACCCTGGGGTGAGCGCGGCGGACCGGAGCGAGCGCGGCGGACCCTGGGGGCAAGCGCGGCGGACCAGGCGGATCAGAGGGGGCGGGTTAGCGGAAGTCGCGGCTGCGAGCGGCGGCAACGACACGGAGCTTGCGCAGGCCGACGGCGAGCAGGCTGACGGCGCCGTCGAACCGTTCTACCTTTCCGAAGACCAGCAGGGCGCTGGACTCCACCCCGATCTTCCTAAATCGCTGCCACACCGCGGGCGGGCAGATCACGTTGGCCATCCCGGTCTCGTCCTCCAGGCTCAGGAAGACCACGCCGCGTGCCGTCCCCGGCTGCTGCCGGTGAGTGACCAGCCCCCCGACGGTGATCATCGTGCCGTCCGTCGCCTCTCGCAGGTCCACGGCCGGCCGGACGCCGTCCGCGGCAAGCATCGCGCGGATGTGCTCGATCGGGTGCGTCCCGTAGGTTCCGGTCGCCCACAGGTCAGCGAAGGTCACCTCGGCGGGCGTCATGGCCGACAGCGCCGGGGCCGTCAGGCCTACGGCGGTCCCCGGCAGTTGCCCGCCGTCGATCGTCGCCGCGGCCCCAGCCGCCCACAGCGCTTCGCGCCGCGACAGCCCGAAGCAGCCGAACGCCCCCGCGGTCGCCAGTGCCTCAAGCGCCGGGCGGGGCAGCGCGGTCCGCCTGGCGAAGTCCTCCAGATCAGCGTACGGCTGACCCGCCACAATGGCGGCGGCTGCGTCGGAGCCGAGGTTGCGCACCTCGGACAGGCCGACCCGGATCGCTGGCTGGCCGGGGACCGGTTTCCCGCCCGTCGGCACTGCCTCGGACGGTACTGGCACGAGTGCAACTGGCGCGGTGAGCAACTGTCCGACCGCCGGTACTGGTTCAGCAGGTGCCGGCTCCACTGGCGCTGGCTTCCCCGGGACCGGCCCGGGCGACGCCGGCGTGGCGGGGGCATGGCCGACCGTCGCTCTGGCCGCCGCGGGTTCACTGGGCGAGACCTGGCTGGCCTGCGTGAGCGGCGAGTGCGAGCCGTTATGCCTAAGGGAGTCCGGGGTTCTGCCGGGACCGGCTGGCTCCTCGAGTACCGCGAGGACGCCGCTGGCGTTCACGTCGACGCCGCGGACCTGCACCCCGTGCCTGGCCACGTCACTGATCAGGCTGGCCGGCGAGTAGAACCCCATCGGCTGGGCGCGGAGCAGCGCCGCGGTGAACGCCGCCGGGTAGTAACACTTCAGCCACGCGCTGGCGTAGACCAGGTAGGCGAAGCTGATCGCGTGCGACTCGGGGAAGCCGTAGCTGGAGAACGCCAGGATCTTCTCGTAGATGTCCTGCGCAACGCCGAGCGGGATCCCGCGCTCGCCCATTCCTCCGATGAGCCGAGAGCGCAGTTCTTCAATCCGTTCCGGCGCGCGCTTGGAGCTCATCGCCTGGCGCAGCCGGTCGGCCTCTGACGCGGAGAAGCCGGCGCAGTCGATCGCGATCTGCATCATCTGCTCCTGGAACAGCGGCACGCCGAGCGTCTTGCCCAGAGCCGGCTCCATCAGCGGGTGCGGCAGGTACGGCGGCTCGTCGCCGTGGCGCCGGCGCATGTACGGGTGCACCGAGCCGCCCTGGATCGGGCCAGGCCGGATCAGCGCGACCTCCACGACCAGGTCGTAGAACTGCCGCGGCCGCAGCCTGGGCAGCGTCGCCATCTGCGCACGCGACTCCACCTGGAACACCCCGACGGTGTCGGCCTCGCACAGCATGTCGTAGACACCGGGGTCCTCCTGCGGCAGCGAGTGCAGGTTCCAGCGGACGCCGTGGTAGGCCTCCACCAGGTCGAAGCAGTCCCGCAGCGCCGTCAGCATGCCCAGCCCGAGCAGGTCGAACTTGACCAGCCCCGCGTACGCGCAGTCGTCCTTGTCCCACTGCAGGACGCTGCGGTTCGGCATCCGCGCCCATTCCACCGGGCAGACCTGAGCCACCGGCCGGTCGCAGATCACCATCCCGCCCGAGTGGATGCCGAGGTGCCTGGGCAGCTTCTGCATGCGTTCGGCCAGTTCGACGACCGGCTCGGGGACGCCGGCGTCCGGCGGCAGCGGCTGGCCTGGCCCGTAGGCGCGCGGACCGACCTGCTTGGACCAGCGGTTCTGGTCCTCGGGCGAGTAGCCGAGCGCCCGGCCCGCGTCGCGGATCGCCATCCTCGGCCGGTACGCGATCACGTTGGCCACCTGCGCGGCCTTGCCCCGGCCGTAAGTACGGTAGACGTACTGGATGACCTCCTCGCGCCTGCGGTGCTCGATGTCCAGGTCGATGTCAGGCGGACCGTCCCGGCCGGCCGACAGGAACCGCTCGAACAGCAGACCATGCATAACGGGATCGACGCTGGTAATGCCGAGCGCGAAACAGACGGCCGAGTTTGCCGCCGATCCCCGTCCCTGGCACAAGATGCGCTCGTCGTTACAGAACTGCACGATGTCATGCACGATCAGGAAATAGCCGGCGAACCCGAGCTGCTCGATGACGTCGAGCTCGTGCGCGATCTGCCGGTAGGCGCCGGGAATGCGCTCGGCGCCGGCCGGACCGTAGCGGCCAGGGGCCTTGCGCGCCACAAGCGACCGCAGCCAGCTCATCTCGTCGTGGCCCTTGGGCACCGGGTAGTCGGGCAGCTTCGGCGCGATCACCGTGAAGTCGAACGCGCACTCCGCCGCCAGCTCAACGGTCCGCTCAAGCACGCCGGGGTAGCGGCGCAGCCGGTAGGCCATCTCCGCACCCGACCTGATGTAGGCGGCGCCGGCGGCGGCCAGCCAGCCGTCCATGTCGTCCAGGCTCCTGCGGGCCCTGATCGCAGCGAGCACCTGAGCCATCCCGGCGTCGGCGGGAGTCGCGTGGTGGACATTGTTCGTGGCGATCACGCCGAGTCCCTCACGGCGGGCGAGCTCGAACAGGGCGTCGTTCCGCTCGTCGTCGTCCGGCTGGTCGTGGCTGATCAGCTCGACCATCACGTTGTCGCGGCCGAACATGTCGGTGAGCAGCCGCAGTTCGGCCGCCGCGGCTGTTAGCGGGTCGCGGCCCACTGGCCTGAGCGCTCTGCCCGGGACGGCGGTGGTCCGCGCTAGCGCGGCGGCCTGTGCCAGGTCAGCGGCCCGCGGCAAGGCGGCGGGCACGATGCCCTTGCGGCAGCCGGTGAGGATCACCCAGTGTCCGCCGTGTGCTTCGGCCAGCGTCCGCAGGTCGTACACCGGCCGGCCTTTCTCTCCGCCGGCGAGGTGAGCGGCGCTGATCACCTCGCAGAGCCGCCGGTACCCGTCCGGGTCACGCGCGAGGACCAGCAGATGCCGGCCGACCGGGTCGGGCATCCCCGCCCGCGGCGTCCCTTGAGTGCCGGCCAGCGGGGCACGGGCAGATCTCGGCGGAATGTCCAGGCTGAGTTCGGCCCCGAACACGGTCGCAACTCCATGCTCACGCCCCACCGAACGGTCTCGTTCTGCCGTGCCGTCTCGTTCTGCCGTGCCGTCTCGTTCTGCCGTGCCGTCTCGTTCTGCCGTGCCGTCTCGTTTCGCACTGTCTCGTTCGGCGCTATCCGACCTCGTCGCGCTGCCCTGCCCGGTGGCGCTGCCCTGCCCGGTCGCGCTGCTCGGTGCCGCTGTGCTGTCCGCCGCCGCATCGCTGGCCGCCGCCGCTGCGTTTGCCCGGAAGCGAGCAGCTGCCTGGGCAAACATGGGTACCCCGTACATGCCGTCGTGATCCGTGATCGCGATGGCGGTCAGCCCCTGCCTGGCCGCCTCGGCGATCAGGTCCTCAGGGCTCGAGGCGCCGTCCAGGAAGCTGTACGAGGTATGGCAGTGCAGCTCAGCCCATGGAACCGGCCGTTCCCGCGATACTGGGACAGCGCTGAGTCCTCTCGGCCGCTTGCGGCTCGCCGTCGGCAGCCGGGTGATCGGGCGTACGTGCCCGTTGCCAGACTCCCGGGCGCCGTGGGCTGCCGTGGTTTCAACCTCTGGGCTTTCGACCTCAGGGCTTTCGACCTCAGGGCCGTCAACCTCAGGGCCGTCAACCTCAGGGCCGTCAACCTCAGGACTTTCAACCTCGCGGCCGTCGAATTCTGGGGATTCAACCTCGGGGCCGCCCACCTCGGGGTCGTCGTCTGGGGCATCCCCGGCCTGACTCTGCCGCCAGGACAGGCGCCGCTCGAACTCCCGCCAGGGAACCGGCGGGTTATCCCAGCCCATCGTCTGCCCTCACGGCGCCTACCCTCACAGCGCCTGCCCGCATGACGTCTGCCCGTATGACGACGTCTGCTCGCATGACGTCTGCTCGCATGACGACGTCTGCTCGCATGACGTCTGCTCGCATGACGTCTGCTCGCATTGACGTTGCCCTCATGACATGACGCTCCGATCGCTAGACCGAGTGACTGTCGGGTTCGGCGGTGTAGGTGCGTCCGGCCGGGGTGGTCCAGGTGAAGGTCCCAGGCACGAACTGTGAGAGATGCCAGAGGACGTGCTGTTTTAGCTGGTGGTGGAACCTGCACAACCCGCCGAGGTTGCACCGGCAAGTCCGGCCGCCTCTGTCATAGGGCCTGGTGTGGTCCAGATCGCACCGCCAGGCGGGCTGCCGGCACGTCGGGAACCGACAGGTCAGATCCCTGGCAGTGACGTACTCCCACAGCCTGGGCGACGGTCGGTAGGCGGAACTGGCGTCATGATGGGCGCATCCGCCCGCTGTCGCGGCATCGGCCGCAGCCTGCTCGTCGGCCCGTTGGGCTGCTCGTTCTGCCGCTCGCAAGACCCCGGCTAGGATCCCCGGCAAGTCCGCGGCTGCCGGGCGGTCGGCTGCCGGGCGGTCGGCTGCCGGGTAGCACAGGGTGTCCCGGCTGATCGTGACGGTGATCCGCCCGACCAGGCCTGTCGAAGAGCGCGAGTCAGAGTGAGCACGGGAGTCGGTGCTGCAGATTACCTGGTCGCGTGACACCCGGGTCACGGCAAGGGCGCGGCCATCGAGGCCGGTCACGATGACTCGCCACTGGACGGCTCCGTCCTCTGCCGCCAGATCGGCCAGATAACAAGCCTGCGCCGGAGTCACCGGACCAAGTCGGCTCAGGTGGCCGGGTTCGCCCGACTCCCCCGTCAGCGTCGTCCACGGCACCCTCAGGTCTAGCAGGCCGCCGGCGACCGGGTGAAGGTTTCCCATCGCGGCCGGCCCCGGCCGCAGGAAGGCCAGCACTTGCGGCCAGGCAGGAGGTGGCCGCGAATCCAGCCACGGATCGTCGTCGTCCGTGCGGAAGGCCAGCGGCGGCCCGTCCGCCTCGTACGGGCACGGATGATCAAGGCTGGGTTCGTCGCGCCGTTGCGGGCCGGGCGGTTGCGAGCCGGGCGGTTGCGAGCCGGGCGGCTGGGAGCTGGACGGTTGGGAGCTGGGCGATCGCGGACCGGGTGGTTGCGGGCCTGCTCCCGGTCCGTCTGGCGGCGCATGGGGGCGAGAGTCCGTCGCCGGGCTGCCGTGCCGCCGGTGACTGACCGGCGCTATGGCGGAGGCCGATCTCCCTGGGTGGCCGCCGACAGAGAACTCGCCGTCTGATTCATCGCCTGGGCTCTCATCGCCTGGATGGTCGACGTCTGAGTTTCCATCGGGGCGCTCGTCTGGCGGCTCACCGTCCCGGGGATCGCCGCCGGAAACGTCAGCGCCGGAAACGTCAGTGCCCGAGAGGTCGTCGCCGGTAACGTCAGCGCCGAACGGGTCGGCGGCTGGATCGGCAGAGTGGTCAGGCGGCGGGTCATCAGGCGGCGGCCCATCGGGCGGGCCGTCGGGCGACGGCGGGATGTAGGGCAGGGTCCCCAGCAGCAGGCCGAGGAAGACCTGCGCCCTGAGCAGGTCGATGCCGCCGCCGGCGCCCGCGGCCTTCATGGCTCTGGCCAGCGCGGTGATGCGCGCCATTGCCGCCGCAGCGCGAATCCCCGGCAGGCTGTATCCGGCCAGCGACGCCGTGCCTTCCGCATCGGGGTACAGAGTGACCTTGGCTCGCCGTTCTGCCTCCTCGCGGCGCCGCTCGGCGCCTTCGGGGTCAGCCGTGATGACCGCACGGCGGAGCGCTGCCCGGAGTTGGCCGGTGGTCTGCTCTCCGGCCCGCGGGAGTACGCGCGCCTCGACCGCCCGCGCCTTCTCCTCGTCTAGCGAGGCCGTGGCCTCCGCGATGAGCCGTGCCCGGCCCAGGTCGATCAGCCCGGCCCGCAGGGCGCCACCGGTGGCCGCCAATCGCCACGACAGCGTTACGCCAAGGTCGCTCCACCACGATGCGGACGCCTGCGACATTGTCAGCGCCAGCGAGACCTGGGCGCATGCTTCGTCGGCCAGTCGCAGGGGACGGCCCTGCTCGTCAACGCCGATCTTGGCGTCCGCGGCGGCCGACCGGGACGCTAGTTCTGCGACGACGGCGAGTTCGCCCGCCTGTGCCCAGGACGCCAGCCGACGATAAGACGCCGCCATTCCGGCCAGCGCCCCGTTCTCCAGTCCTCGCACCGAACCGGTCGCCAGCCAGCCCGCCAAGCCGGGGCCGGTCGGCAGCGACTCCGCAACCCGCCCTGCTACCTCGTCGAGCGGGATCGTCTGCGCACGCCCGGCCTCGACCGCGGCCAGGTACTCCGCCAGATCCGCTTCCACCGGGTCAAGGGCAGCGGCATCAGCGAGTTCGGACGGCAGCGGCGGGGTGGCTGGGCCGGGGGCCGGTGATGGCGGGGTCGCTGGGCCGGGGGCCGGTGATGGCGGGGTCGCTGAGTTGGGAGTGGATGGCCGGGGCATTGGCTTGGGAGTGGGAGACGCGGGGCGGTTCCAGGGAGCGGGCTCGGCCAGCGCGGTGAGCAGAGTCTCGAAGTCCAGGTCCCACGACCACGACAGTCCCGGCCCCGATGGAGGTTCCGTGGTCAGCGCGCCAGCGGCGGGAGGAAGGCCGACGACCGACCCCTCATCCGCAGCGCTGCTCTGGTCTGCGGTCATCTTCACCTCCTTGGACCGGCCTAGGTGAATCACCTACTTCGACTACTCTAGCGATGGGTACTGACAATTAGAGTCTTTGCTAGAACAGAAGTTCGAGCAAAGAAGGCACTGGCGCAGTGCTCGGACCCCGACGGGCTGTCCTCGGACTGCCGGGTACGCCGCTCGACACGATCAGGTCGGGCTTGGTTCACCTCACGACGAGGGCGAACTGGTCTCCTGTGGCCCGGCCAGGCCGGTCTCGCAGGCCAGCACCACGGCCTGCACCCAGTCCCTGAGCTGGAACTTGGCCAGGATCCTTGCCACGTGCGTCCTCACCGTCGCCTCACTGAGCGTCAGCTCGGCGGCAAGTTCGGCGGCGAGTTCGGCGTTGCTCAGCCCTCGCGCCAGGAGCCGCAGCACCTCGAGCTCGCGCGGCGTCGGGTCGGCCAGGTCGCCGTGCGGCGCGGGCCGCCTGGTCGCGGCGGGCGCGAACCGCTGCGGACCAGGGCCTGATCGTCGGCCACCACCACCGCGGGCGGCGCGGAGTCCTCGCTCACGTCAGCCGGTCTGCGGCGGCGAGCAGCGGCTCAGCCGGGATCCTGGCGCGGACCAGCCAGCCGCCGTCCTGCCTCGGGCCGGCCTGAAGGTCACCGCCGTACGGCGCGGCCCGGCCCGCCAGGGTGGGCCAGCAGGAGCGTCCTCAGGCCGGCTTGGTCCACACCAGCGAGTAGCGCCAGTAAAGGCGGCGGCGAAAGCGCGCGCCTGGCAGGACGCTATCGGCGAGGGATCGAGTCTGGCCATAGGTCAGTGGCGGCGGCCAGACCAGCGGCGAGGTGTACCCGGAGCCGACCGCACGGCCGGTCCGCACCGCGCGCGCCGATGCGGCCATGTGCAGCCTGAGCCCGACCTTGGCGGGGAGCTCGCGAGTCAGGTCGGCAGGCGAGCCGATCCTGGCGAGCCCGATCACTAGGAGCACTCCGCCCGGCCGGAGCAGCTCGGACATGCGGCGCAGCGCGGCTCGTCCGTCCATGTGGTGCAGCGCGGCCACCGAGGTGACCAGGTCGAGCGACTCGGCCTCAACCGGGGCCTTGAGGAAGTCCCCGGCCAGGTACGTGATGCCCGCGCCGGCGGGATGCTGCCGCGCGATCTCGATGCTCCGCTCGTCCTGATCGATCCCGGTGACCTCAGGCACGACGGCGGCGAGCCGCCTGGTGAGTGCGCCCTGCCCGCACCCGACGTCCAGGGCTCGCTCGCAACCCGCGGGAACAGCGCGCAGGATCGCGGCGTGGTAGTGGACGTTCTGGCTCCACGGCTCCTCCTCGGCGGCCGGACGGGTCTTCATCAGGCCAGCCCGGATAGGCCACGGATCGGCGCGGGGGCCGGGGGTGGACCGCCAGTGCGGGCGAACCGCAACCTGCGGGCGCGCGGCACGCTCACCAGCACGGCAGCACCGCCGTCGGCTACCCGCATGGTCAGCGGCCAGGCAGGCACCGGGTCGCCCCTATGGTCCGCGCTGCCGAGGTCCGCGCTGCCGAGGTCCGCGCTGCCGAGGTCCGCGCTGCCGAGGTCCGCGGTGCCGAGGTCCGCGGTGCCGACCGCGCGCCACGCTCCGCCGGTGACCGGAGCCAGCCGCCTCGGCGGGGCCAGCCCGATCACGATCTCGAGTTCGCCAGGGCGACCGGCCCTGATCTCGGCATCGACGCGCAGCTCTTCGTTACGGAAAAGACCGGGAGCAAGCGGGCTGGCGGGTTCGGCCGCGGACGGCACCCGCACGAACCGGCACTCATCGCGATCCGACGGCCCCCAGAGCCGCGCGAGCTCGCCGTCCCGCGCGGCGTAGCGGCTGCTGCTCGCTGTACCGGTGCCGTGCCACAGCCCGTCCGCGGCGAGCCGCAAACTCGGCCACCCGGGCTCGGCCAGCGCCAGCTGCCCGTCACGCCCGGTGAACTCGGTGAAGATGTCCTGGTCGGGGTCGTGCCAGAGGCCGGCGATGGCCGCCGCTTCGCTTTCGGCACGCAGGCGATCAGCCGGGACGCCGCACAGGTCGGCGTAGGCGCCGCCGGCGTCCTGCCCTGTGAGCATCGCCTGTGCCACCGCGATCGCGACGTTCGTGGCGTAAAAGTCGTTGCGGTTGGCCAGCACGCTCACCCCGGCGCGCTGACCGGGGAGGTAAAGCACCGCAGCCCGGTAACCAGCCCAGGAGCCTGAGTGCCACCACGCCTGGTGGCCGGCGATCTCGATTGACTCAAGACCGAGTGCGTAGCCGATCTCGGTGCCGCCGGTCAGCACGCACCGGTCGAGCAGCCGGTTGCGGATGCCGACGCCGAGCACCTCGCCCGAGGTCATGAACGAGTGCCAGCGGGCCAGGTCGGCGACCGTGGTGACGATCGCGCCGTCGCCGGTGAGTTCCTCGGTGACGTCGCGGCGGCGGAAGCCGGCGCCGTCGGCGGCCGCCAGGTATCCGCCAGCCAGGTGCGGCACAAGCAGCGAGACGTCGTCGCGTACGTGCGTGCGGGCCATGCCGAGCGGGCCGAACACGTGATCCGCCGCAAAGTCGGCCAGGCTGCGGCCCGTGACACGGCGCACGAGCACGGCGGCGAGAGCGTAGCCGGTGTTGGAGTAGGAAAACGCCGACCCAGCCGGGAAGTCGAGCTCGCGCTGGCCGGCCACCAGGTCCATGAACCGGTCCTCGGTGAGGCCGGCCACCGGAACCCCGGCGATCTCGCACAGCGCGCCGTAGTCGCGCAGCCCGGCGGTGTGGGTGAGGCACTGCCGCAGGGTGACCGGCTCAGCCAGCGCGAGTTCGGGCAGCGCGCCGCGGATGTCGGCCTCCAGGTCGACCAGGCCGTCGCTGGCCAGCAGGAGCAGGCAGGCCGAGGTGACGTGCTTGCTTACCGAGGCGATGTCGAACGCGGTGTGCTCGGTGATCGGCACGCCGTGCTCGGGGACGGCGCAGCCCGCGCACGCCGAAGCGGCGAGCTCGCCGTCACGGTAGATTCCGACCGCCAGGCCGGGCTCGTCGGCGGCAGCGAAGGTGGCGAGGAACTCGGCCGTGAGCGCAGGCACCATGAGCGGGATCATCCCACTGGCCTCGCCGCCGGCGAAGCCCTTGCGGCATCGCCTGCCTGGCTCACACCCCTGCGAGGTCGTCGGCGGGCCGCGTCCCTGGCTGCCCGAGCAGCCGGGCACGGCGCAGCACCCATCCGATGTCGTCGGCCGTCACGATGCCGGTAACCCGGCCGCCGTCCAGCACCACGGCGGCGAGCGCGCCCGCCAGCAGCGGCCTGGTCAGCAGGGCAGCCGCCGGATCGCCAGGCGCTGCCAGGTAGGCGGACGGCACCGGGATGGCCACCTGCTCCACCCGGAGCACGGCTCGCTCGTCCGGCCGGATCCTCGCGAGCCGGTCGCTGGTCACGATGCCGACGAGCTGGCCGTCGAAGCCGATCACCGGAAAGACCGCCTGCCTGGAGTGCGCGAGCACCCGGCCGGCGAAGTCCTGGACCGTGCTCCAGGCCGGCGCTATGCCAGGGTCGGGCGTCATCACGTCCTCGACCCGTAGCCCGGCCAGCGCGGAGCCAGCCAGCGTCGCCTGCGCCTCGGCACGCGCGGCGCTCTCGAGGAACCAGCCGATCAGCATCAGCCACAGTCCGCCCAGCAGGTCCCGCGTCACCAGGATCTCGGCCACGCCAAGCGCGATGAGGCCGAACCCGAGGTAGCGGCCGACCCTCGTGGCCGCCAGGGCGGCTCGCTGCCGGTCGCCGTAGCGGCGCCACAGCACGGCGCGCAGCACGCGGCCGCCATCCATGGGCGCGCCGGGGAGCAGGTTGAACACGGCGAGCACGCCGTTCATCAGCGCAATCCAGGCCACTGCAGCCGCCGCGAGGGTGGCGGCGGGGCCGCCAACGTCAGCGATCGCGAGGGCCACGCCGTACAGCAAGATCGCTGCGGCCATGCTGGTAGCCGGCCCGGCCAGGGCAATCCGCAGGTCCGCGCCAGGGTCGGGCGGGTCGCCTTCGAGCTCCGCGACTCCGCCGAGCATCCACAAGGTGATCGAGCGGACCTTCATTCCGTGACGCTTGGCGACGATCGCGTGTGCAAGCTCGTGGGCGAGCAGCGAGGCGGCGAAGACCAGCGCAGCAAGCACCGCGACCGCCCAGTACAACGCCGTCGGCTGGTGCGGCAGCGCAGCGGGCAGTACCCCGGCGCCGAGGATGTCAGCGATGATCGCCACGATCACCACCACGGACCAGTTCATCCCGAGCGGGACCCCGGCAACTGTGCCGAGCCGCACGCTCTGCCGCATGCTCGCCTCGCCTCCCAGCCAACCTTCACGCAGGCTCAGCTTCAGGATCGGCCACGAAGCCGCGTGCGGCAGAGAGGCGAACTCCCCGTGCGGCCGGGCCCTAGGTCCCCCGCGCGGTGGCCGGGCGGTACAGCGCGTCGATGTCCGCGGCGAAGTCCCTGGCGACGACCGCCCTGCGTACCTTGAGCGACGGCGTCAGCTGCCCGGATTCCTCGGTGAAGTCGGTAGCGAGCACCACGAACCTGCGGATCGACTCAGCCCGGGAGACCGCCTTGTTGGCCTCGTCGACGGCGCGCTGAATCTCCGCCGTCAGCTCCGGGTCTGCGGCCAGCTCGCCGACGGTCGCTGCGGCCGGCCGACGATGCTGCCGCTTCCAGAACTCCAGGCCCTGCGGGTCGACGGTGACCAGGCAGGCGATATAGGGGCGGCCCTCGCCGACCACCATGCACTGGCTGACCAGATAGTGCGCGCGCAGCCTATCCTCGAGCACGGCCGGCACGACGTTCGTGCCGCCGGCGGTGACGATCAGCTCCTTGCGCCGGCCGGTCACCCGCAGGAAGCCAGCGTCGTCGAGCGCGCCGAGGTCCCCGGTGTGCAGCCAGCCGTCCTGGCCGAGCACCCCGCGGGTGGCGGCGTCGTCGCGCCAGTAGCCGCCAAACACGCTGGCGCCTTTGATCAGGATCTCGCTGTCGGCGGCGATCCTGACGGTCGTTCCCGGCGTAGGTTCGCCGACCGTGCCCACCCTGTTCCTTGCTGGCCGGTTCACCGTCACCGCGCCGGTGGTCTCCGTGAGCCCGTATCCCTCGAGCACAGTGAGGCCGGCACCACCGAAGAAATGGCCGAGCCGATCGCTGAGCGGCGCGCCGCCGGAGATGGCATACCGCACCTGGCCGCCGATGGCCGCCCGGATCCTGCGGTAGACGAGCAGGTCGAACAGTGCCCGCCGCAGCCGCAGCGCCAGACCAGGACGGCCGTGCCCGGCCGAATCGTCCTGTGCCGTGCCGACAGTGCCGTCATCTGCCGTGCCGTCATCTGCCGTGCCGTCGCCGGCCCTGCTCCAGGCGATCGCGGTCGCGGCGGCGGCCTCGAAGACACGGCGCCCCACCGGGCCGGCCGCGGCCTGCTGCGCGCTGTCGTAGACCTTCTCGAACACGCGCGGCACCGCGAGCAGGAACGTCGGCCGGAACTCCGCAAGGCCTGAGTCGAGTGACTCGACGTTGGGCCAGTGCCCGAGTACCGCGCCCGATTCGAGCACGCCGACCTGGATAATGCGCGCGAAGACGTGGGCCAGCGGCAGGAACAGCAGCGTCGAGCTGCCCGGGGCCTGGAAGATCTCCGGCAGCGTGCCGACCGCATTCCGCACGTCGGCCAGCAGGTTGGCATGCGTGATCTGGCATCCCTTCGGCCGGCCGGTCGTGCCCGAGGTGTACACGATCGTCGCGAGGTCCGCGGCGGCGGCGCAGGCCCGCAGCTCGGCGAGCCGTTCGTCGCTGACCTCGGTCCCTGCGGAGGCCAGCTTGTCCAGCTCCTCGATCCGCCAGATCTGCCGCAGGCCGGGAAGGTGGCTGCGCACGCTCGTGATGATCGCCTCGTGCGAGCCGGTCTCCGCGAACACCCCGCACGCCTCCGAGTCGCCGAGTATCCACTGAACCTGCTCAGCCGACGAGGTCTCATACACCGGCACGGTGACCGCCCCCGCGGTCCAGAGCGCGTAGTCGATCACGGTCCACTCGTACCTGGTGCGCGACATCAGACCCACCCGGTCGCCAGGCTGAAGGCCCGCGGCCACCAGGCCCTTGGCCAGGGCGACCACCTCGGTGCAGAGCTGCGCGGCCGTGACGTCCTGCCAGCCCTGCGGTGTCCGTCGGCGCAGCGCCACGGCGTCAGGCGTCTGCCCGGCGCGCCTGAACAGCACGTCAGGCAGGGTCTCCGCCGCCTGGATCGTCACCAGGGCCAGGCTCGCCTCGCTCGCTGGGCCACCCGCGCCGCTGCGCAGGTCATCGGGCACGCCCTACCTCCTGGCCGAGATGCTGGCGTCGACGAAATCGTTGCGGAACTTGCCCGCCGGGTCAAAGCGGATCATCAGCCGCCGGAAGTCGGGAAGTCTCGGGTACAGCCCGGAGATCACCTCGGGGCTGGTGCTAAACAGCTTTCCCCAGTGCGGCCGAGCGCCCAGAGGTCCAAGCTCCGCTTCCACCAGCGGAAGAACCGAGGCCACGGCCTGCGCGTCAGCCACCCACGTGAAGTGGATTCCGACGGTGTCGCGACCGTAGCACGGGCTCAGCCAGAGGCCGTCCGCGGCGATAGTGCGGATCTCGGAAATCTGCACCAGCGGCGCCACCGCGGCAGCGATCTGGTCGACCGCAAGCATCGCGTCCCTGGCCGACCGGCGCGGCAGCAGGTACTCCGACTGAAGCTCGCTGCCCACACTCGGGATGTGTTCTGGCCGGAAGTGCGGTAGCCGCTCGTGCCAGGGTCCCGCCACGCCAAGCTGCTCGGTGGTGCTGTCGGCGGGCACGCCAGGCACTGGATGACGCTGCCCTTCGGCGAGCCGGCCGCCGTACCAGGCCGCGGGCTGGCCGGAACCATGGCCGGCGTCCTGGCCGGGGCCGACCATCAGCTTCAGCCAAGCCTGGCTGATCCGCCGGCCGCGCCACCGGGTGAACAGGCTCACGCTGTACCCAGCGGCGAAGATCTCGGCCAGATGGCTGTCGACCTGCTCGCGCGGCAGGTCTTCGTAGACGTACTGGCGGATCTCGAAGGCGGGCAGCACGTCCAGGGTCAGGCTGACCACGATGCCGAGCGAGCCGAGCGCCACCACGGCGCCGGCGAAGTCATCGCCCTCAGCCTCATCGCCCTCAGCCTCATCGCCCTCAGCCTCATCGCCCTCAGCCTCATCGCCGTCGGCGGGCCGTGTCATGGTGACGACGTCGCCATCGGCCGTGACCAGGTCGAGCGCCGAGACCGCGGTCGCCAGGCCGCCGACGGCGTTGCCTGAGCCGTGCGTGCCGGTCGCGCAGGCGCCGGCCACGCTGATGTGCGGCAGCGAGGCCAGGTTGGCCAGGGCGAGCCCGTGACCGTGCAGGTAGCCGGCCAGTTCGGCGTAGGTGAGGCCAGCGCTGACCCGCACCTGGAGCCGCGCGGTGTCCAGTTCGGTGACCCGCGGCAGCCCGGCCACGCTGACCAGGTCGCCGGTGGTATCGGCGATCGGGCTGAACGAGTGGCCGGTGCCGATCGCCCTGACCCGCGCGCTCGACGCGACCAGCCGCTGCAGTTCGGGGAGCGACGCTGGCCGGTGCGCGCTGACCGCGCCGAAGCGGACGTTCCCCGCCCAGTTGGTCAGCGACCTTGTCACGCCTGCCGCGCCCTCTCGCCGTTGCTCGTACCGAGCGTAGAAGCGTTCCTGATCGCCTGCCAGACTGGGCCGATGCGGATGATGACTGAAAGCAAGCTTGCTGCCGTTCTCGGCCATCTGCCGGGAACGCCGCGGGTGGTGGTGAGCGGCAACTTCGCCACGCCGTGGGAAACGCTCGCCATCGTGGACTCGGCCATCGAGAGCTACTCTCTGTTCGCGCTGAACGCCCAGCCAGGCATGCCCGACCGGCCCGGCGTCACCCTTGAGTCGGCGTTCGTGGGACCCGGCATGCGCGGCAAGGAGTCGCTGCGGTATTTCCCCTGCCGACTGTCGCTGGTGCCGAGCCTGCTCAAGAGCGAGATCCCGCCCGACGTGGTTCTCGTGCACACCTCCGAGCCCGTGCACGGCACCGTGTCCCTTGGGGTCGAGGTCAATATCTTGCCGGCCGCGATCGAAACCGTCAGGGCCCGCGGCGGCATCGTGATCGCCCAGGTCAATCCGCAGATGCCATACACCTTTGGCGATTCCGTCCACTCCGTTGACGAGTTCGACTACGGGGTCGAGGTGTCGGCGCCGCTGTCCTCGCCGGCGCACCGGCCGCCGCTCGCCGCCTCGCAGGCCATCGGCGAGCGGATCGCGGCGCTGGTGCCCGAGGCCGCCACCCTGCAGATGGGCATCGGCGCCGTGCCGGACGCCGTGCTCGCCGAGCTTACCGGCCGGCGCGGGCTCTCGGTCTGGTCGGAGATGTTCAGCGACGGCATGCTGGCGCTCGAGGAGGCCGGGGCACTCGATCCGAAGAGCCCGATTACCGCGTCGTTCGCGTTCGGCAGCGCCGAGTTGTACAAGTGGATGAGCCGCAACCCGCGGGTACGGCTGCTGCGGACCGAAAAGACCAACGATCCTGGCCTGATCGCCAGGCAGCCGAGGCTGATGTCGGTGAACGGCGCGCTCCAGGTGGACCTGTTCGCCCAGGCCAACGCGGCGCGGCTGCACGGGATCATCTACTCCGGCTTCGGCGGGCAGCCCGACTTCGTGGTCGGCGCGCTGCACTCCCCTGGCGGGCGGGCGATCATCGCGCTGCCGTCCTGGCACCCGAAGGCCGACGTGTCCACGGTGGTGCCGCGACTGGCCGGCCCTGTGACGTCGTTCCAGCACAGCTTCGTCGTGAGCGAGCAGGGCACGGCGACGATCTGGGGTCACGACGCGGGCACCCAGGCCTGGCAGATCATCGAGCATGTCGCGCATCCCTCGGTGCGCGACGAGCTGAGGAAGGCGGCACGCGGCCTCGGGTTCCGGCTGCCGCTCAATCAGTCGTAGCTGGCCTCGATCAGCCACTGGCCGTCCTTGACGAACGCGAGCCACGCGCCGCCGTCGACGGTAACCAGCTGGAACCTGGCCTTCCTGCACGCGTGCGCCGGGTCCCACCAGCGCTCGGTGACCGGCCACGGCCCGGTCCACGCCGTGATCGCGAGCGGCGGTCCGCCGGCCACCGACAGCCTGGCCGGCGCGGCAGACACATGCCCGCGCCCGGTGACGGTCACCGGCGCCCCCGATCCGTCCACCACCCTGGCCGGCCGCGGCACCGGGTACACCGCGGCCGGAGCCGGCGGCGGGATCCGGCCCGGCCACGGCCGGTCAACCGGCCGGACACTCAGCTGGCCGGAGGGCTGACCGGGGGGCTGACCGGATGGCTGGCCGTCCGGGGCGTGCCACGCCGACGGCAGATCACCGAAGGGCACGAGCGCCGCCTGGTCCGCCGGGCCGCGGCCGCCGGCCAGCATCGGCTGGCGGACCGCATCGTGACCGAGCATCGCCTGGACCCTGATGGCCGCCCGGGCCACCCGGTCGCTGACCACGGCGTCGCCCCACAACCCGAGCTGGCGGCCCTGGTCGCGGACCAGCTGGTCGGGGCTGAGCCGCAGCAGGCTGATCCCGCTGCCCTGGATGCCGTCCTCGCCGGGGCCGCCGGACCCGGCCGTCCCTGCGACCCCAGCGCCTCCTGCGCCCGCCCAGCCGTCAAGCTGCCAGCGCACCCGCTCGGCCACGGCGAGCTCGGAGAGCAGCCCGTCGTGCCGCCACAGCCTGGTGATCTCCGTGCCGTCGTGGCAGACCGCCTGCACCTGAACCCTGACGCACGCTAGCCCGCTGGCGGCCAGCCTGGCATGCATCCGGCCGGCAAGTGATTTCGCGGCGAACACCACCCGCTCGGACTGCTCGGCCGGCGGGTCGAACTCGGCCTGGACGGACAGGTCCGCCGCCGGCGGACGGGCGACCAGCGGGCGCGGATCGAGCCCGCGCGACAGCCGGTGGGCGAGCAGGCCCTGCTCGCCGAACCTGTTTCCGACCTGCGACACAGGCACGGCGGCGAACTCCCCCAGTGTCCTGATCCCGAGCCTGACCAGCAGGTCGGCCAGCTCGGGCTCGCCAAGGACGGTGACCGAGCGCGGCGCGAGATACGCCTGGGTCCCGCCGGACGGCACGATCCGCACCGGCCCCGCATCCAGCCGCCCCGCATCCAGCCGCCCCGCATCCAGCCGCCCCGCATCCAGCCGCACCGTATCAAGCACGGCGTCCCTGGACGCCAGCAGCGCGGCGAACAGGCCGTCCGCGATCCCGACGCCGCACTCGTACCCAAGGCCGGCGACCGCGTCGGCCACCTTCCTGGCGAGCGCGGGCTCCCCGCCGAAGTACCGCGCCGGGCCGCGGGCACCGAACGCGCAGATGCCTGGCCGCAGCACCTCGATCCGCGGGCAGAACTCCTCGACCGCGCTCACCACCCGCTCGAATGCCCGCGCCGCTGGCCCGTCCGGCTGACCGATGCCCTTGCCCTGACCGAGCGGCTGGCTGAGCGGCTGGGCGGGCGACTGTGCGGGCGGTTGGGCGGGCGGATGCCAGGCCGGGCAGCGCACGACGACGACCCGACGCTGCCAGTCCTGCGCGCCGGTCACCCGGCGCCCGCCCGCGGCAGGCTTGGCCAGTCGGCCCTCGGCGCGACGCCATCGTCGGCCGACGCTATTGCGCCGTCCGGGCCGGGCAGCCACAGCCACCGCGCCTGCGAGCGCGACCAGCCGCCACGCCCGTCCGCCACCACCTGAGCCCGCCGGGCGCGCAGTCGGCCGTGCCCGGCGCCGATCCCAGCCCATTCCTGCTCGGCGATCCGCAGCCTGACCTGCGCCCCTTCCCAGTCACCGGCGACCAGCAGCACAGCGCGGTACCGCCGGACCGTGGCCTCCAGCTTGCGCCGCAGGTGAGCGGCCGGGCGGTCGGGGGGACGCAGCACGACGAGCTCACAGCCGTCGAGCAGCGAGGCCACGACCTGCGGCCAGTTCGGGCCGAGGTCAGGAACGAGCAGAAGCCTGGCGGGATCCACGCCCGCATCGGCCGCCGCCGCCACCCCGAACTCGGGGATCCCGGCGACCGTGCACGACGCGTCGGCCAGCACCGGTCCGGCGGCCAGCGCCAGGCACAGCAGGTTCCAGCCGCTCGCGGACACCACCGACCCACGCTGGAGCGCCCCGTGCGGTAGCAGATCACGCAGGGCGGGCAGCACCGGGAGCAGGTCCTCGTCGGAGAGCACGCCGCCGTCCGCGCCGATCTCCCGCGCCGACCGGACCGCGCCATCCCCGAACAGGCCAGCCACGCCATCCCGCCGCCCGTCCGAGCCCGACCCGTCCGAGCCCGACCCGTCCGAGCCCGACCCGTCCGAGCCCCGCCCGTCCAAACCCGGCTCAGCCCACCCAGGCTCAGCCCACCCAGGCTCAGCCCATCCAGGCTCAGCCCATCCAGGCTCAGCCCATCCAGGCTCAGCCCATCCAGGCTCAGCCCATCCAGACTCAACCGAGTCCCCCTCGGCCCAGTCCGGCCCGGTCCAGTCCGGCCCCGCTCGGTCCAACCCGCCTGGCAGCGGCGATCGCGGCATGACCCCTGCGACCGTGCCCACCATGTACTCATTATCGAACATAAATTCGATTCAAGCAAGCAGCTCGGCCTTGTTCGCTCGCAGTATCGATCATACGCCGGGAGGCCGACAGCCGCCCCTGAACGCACGGCGCCCGCCGCACCGTCGCCGAGATCCTGCGCGCAAAGCTCGCCTGATCAGCGGGAGAACGGTGCGGCGGCGCCGTGAGTCAGCCCAGTGGGTTGCGTTATGAATCAGAATCCGCAGGCCGCGGCGACCGCACTGGCCGCCGCCTCGCGGTCGTACGCAGCTGGGAAGCCGGGACGCTCGAAGTCGTCCATGTAGATGTCCGCGGCCTGCGTCGGGGTGGCGGCGGCGTTGAGTGCCGGCAGGTACTGCGCCCACCGCTCGTTGTAGGCGAGCACGGCCTCTAGCTGGGTCTGCAGGTCCGCTGCCACGTTCCCGGTCACGTAGTCGGCCGGCAGCGGGGTGAACCCAATCAGCCCACCTCCCCCGGTCCCCACCGACTCGGGGTTGCCGCCGGACTCCTGATATATGTTGCCGGCGATCCCGGCCGCCGCCATCGGCGTGTAGCCGTGCTCGGTCAGGAACGTCATGATCGCCGCGTAGTTCTGCGGCAGCATCCCGGTCGTGCCCGTGCACCGCAAGGCGGTGGTCTTGGGAGCGGTGCTCGATGTGCGGGCACCTGAGCGGCCGCGCCGGGGTGCGGCTGGGCGGTGCATGCGGCTGACAGCGGTCGGCGCGGCGGCTGTGCGGCGGCCCGTCATATTGGCGAGCACGGACTCGATCGAGGCGGGCGTCCCGCCCGCCGACTCAGCCTGGCCGAGCCGGGATGGACCGGCTGACCTGGCATCGGCGATCGCATCGCCCAGCGCCGTGGCGCTGCCGTGCGCCTGGGTCGCCGTGGCCGCCACCAGCGTCGCGGCCACGGCCACCGTCGGGGCGATCGTCACCACCCGCCTGGTCGCCTTCCGCAGTGTCAGCGGCGCCGCGTGCCTGCCTGCCGACCTCCACCTCGCCGGCCCGCGCGTGCTCAGACCGCGTGCGCTCGCGCCGTGCCTGGCTGTGCCGTGCTTGGTAGCGCCGTGCTTCGTGGTGTGCTTGGTAGTGCTGAGCCTCTTCGCGGTGCTGTGCTTCGTGGTGCTGTGCTTCGTGGTGCTGTGCTTCGTGGTCCTGCGTGAGTTGCGGGAGTGTCGTGAACCTAGCCTCAACAGCTGCCTCTCGCCGTATCCTCGCCCTGCTACTCGGCCGAACCGCGCCTCTCACCGGGCCTGACTATGCGTGGGCACATGGCAGCATAACGGACTATCAACACTGATTCCGACAGTAAGTATTTAAGATCCATATTCATAACGAAGCTCGCGTACGACTCCCGGCGGTCAGCGCGCTGGTCGCGTTGGGCCATCGGAAGGCCGATGCCGCCGGACGCTGCGGCTCGAGAGCATGACGTAGTCCGCCGACCCGCGGGTGGACGCCTGACGTATCCGCCGACCCGCGGGTGGACGCCTACGTCGACGCGCTGCCCGACTGGCAGCAGGAGATCTGCCGTGAGGTCCGCGACCTGGTCCACGCTGGGACGCGGGGCGGGGCGGCGGTCGGGAGCGTCAGGCTGGGCACATCCAGGTGGGGTGGCCAGGAAGCGGGTCGGTGCTCGCCGCCTCCGCCGGCGGGAAGTGTTCCCTAAGCGTGAACGCGTGCGGCGTGGGACCGTGCGCCCGCAGGTGCCTGACCCTGCTCTCGGCCTCGGCCGTGGTCGGCATCGCGCCTCGGTCGACCCACCACAGCGCGGTGTGGGCCTCGGCCATCATCTCGAACCACTCGCGTCGCCTGCGGAGCACGGGCCGGTGTTCGGGCGAGTAGACGAAGGCCGCCAGCACCTCGACCGACTCCCACACCGACATGTTCACGATCACGCCCGCGCTACCAGCTGCGTCCCACTCGAACGCGCGCACGGCGGTGGCGTTGCCATCCTCGGTCTGCAGCCGCCAGATGAAGCCGGGTGCCGCGTCGGCGGCCGCGTTCACCGGGTCGAGAGCTGCCACGAAGTCCGCGAGCAACGGATCGTCAAGCGGAGCACGGAGCCGGGCGATGTTGACCTGGGCCAGGTAGCTCATCCACCCATGGTGCCGTAACACAAGCGCCCGCCGGGAGTTCCGGCGAGCACTGGCACTGGCTGGAGCGGCTAGCTCGCGGTCTGGTCGTCGACCTCGGCGAACGGGGCGTTCTTCTTGACCAACTCGATGCCGTTGATTTCCCCGCGGCGGTGCGGCTAACCGGGAGCGCCGGTGCCGTAGCCGCAGCCAGGCGGACCGCGCAGCCAGGCGGACATTAGCCGATCAGAAAGACCGGATATCCGGGGGCGATCGCGAGCAGCGTCGAATCAGGGGCGTCGGCGCCGATGCCGTCGAAGAACACGCCGACCTCCAACTTCCAGCGCCTGAGATAGGCGCGCAGGATAACCGGCTTCTCGGCGTCGGCCAGCTCGGTGGCGGTAAACCGCTCGGTCCGCCGTCCCACCCGGAGCTCACCGCCGCCCGCTGCGCGCAGGTTTCGCACCCACTGAGTGTGGCCGCGCGGCGCGACCAGGTAGCGTCGGCAGTCGACGGTCAGCACGTTTACCGGGTTCGATCGGATCTGGCCGCTGGTGCGGCCGCGCACGGACAGTACGCGGCTGCCCCACACACTGATCCCGTGCCTGGTAAGCCAGGCGACAGTGCCGTTGAACATCGAACTCATCCGCTGGCTGGCCAAGGTGGTCGGCATCACGTAACGCAATGCGAGACCTGACTCGCCCGGCGTGGCGCCCGCGCCCGAGGTGCTCACCGCGCCCGGGGTACTCACCGCGCCGGGGGTGCTCGTTGCGCCGGGGGCAGTGACGGTCTGTTCGCTCGGCGTGTTCTCCGTGTTCCCCGTGTTCGCTGGCATCGCAGGTCCCTTCATCTGTGAGCGCCGCTCTCTATATAGAGCAGTGTGCACGATCACACTGGCTTTGTCAAGAGCACCGCTCTCCTTTCAGATCGATGACCTTCATCTTGCGGCGGCTCTGCTCAGACGCTGAATGCCGTCCCGCGCGGCTAGCTTGAGATGAAAACGGTTTTCATATACGGTCGCCGGTAACCGTCTGGCCCCGGATCCCCTGGGCCATCCATGAGTTCCGGAGTCGGCTTCGATGGGACGCCTCGGACCGCGCTCGGCTGGGTCGCTCGCCGTCACGGCCAGGCTCGCCGCCGGTCGCACCGCCGCTGCCAGGCCCCCCGCCACGCTCGCCGTCGTGCTCGCCGCCGCTTTCGCGCTGCTTGCCGGGTGCAGCACGGCAAACGGGCCGCTCGAGGCGCCAGGCGGACGCCGGGTGATCCAGGTGGTCGCCGCGGAAGACTTCTGGGGCAGCATCGCGGCGCAGCTCGGCGGCAGCCACGTCCGTGTGGTGAGCATCATCACCAACCCCAACACCGACCCGCACAGCTACGAGCCGACGGCGGCCGACGCTCGCGCCATCGCGCTGGCGAGGCTGGTGATCGAGAACGGCATCGGCTACGACCCCTGGGTGGCCAGGCTGCTCGCCGCCGACGGTGGCGGCCAGAGCGTGCTCAACGTCGGCAGCGTGCTTGGGGTGCCGACCAACGGCAACCCGCACCGCTGGTACAACCCGGCCGATGTCCGTACCGTGATCGCCAGGATCTCGGCGGACTACAGCAAGCTGGACCCCGCCGACCGGGCCTACTTCGCGCGCCGCCGCGCCTACTTCACCGCCGTCGCGCTCCGGCCGTACTACTTGCTGATCGCCGCGATCAGGTCAAGGTATGCGGGCACGCCCGTCGGCGCATCGGAATCCATCTTCGCGATGCTGGCGCCCGCTCTCGGGCTGCGGCTGATCACGCCGCCGTCCTTCCTGCGGGCGATCAGCGAGGGCACCGAGGTGTCAGCCGCCGACAAGCAGACGATCGACAACCAGATCAGCCGGCATCTGATCAAGATCTACGTGTACAACAGCCAGAACGTGACCCCGGACGTCAGGGCCCAGGTCGTCGCGGCGAGGGCCGCGCGCATCCCGGTCGCCACGATCACTGAGACCATGGTGCCGGCGACTGGCACCTACCAGGAGTGGCAGGTCAGGCAGTTGCGCGGGATCCAGGCCGCCCTGGCCGCAGCGGGAGCGCGGTAGCGGCCATGCAGAGAACGGGAGGGACCGCGCCAATGCGGGCGACGACCACCGACGTGATGCGGTTCGACCGCGCCGCCGTACAGATCGCCGGTCGCACGATCTGGTCGGACGTCAGCCTGTCGGTCAGCCCAGGCCAGTTCGTCGCTGTGCTGGGGCCTAACGGAGTCGGCAAGTCGACATTGATCAAGACCGCGCTCGGACTTGTCGCGCTGTCAGCGGGTTCGGTGACCGTCCTCGGGCGGCCGCCCGGCCACTCCGGCCGGGAGATCGGGTACCTGCCGCAGCGCAGGAACTTCGACGCTGGGCTCCGGGTGCGCGGCATCGACGTGGTGAGCCTCGGCAGCGACGGCGAGCGCTGGGGCGTCCCGCTGCCGTGGGGCGAGCGTTTCCTGCCGTCGCGGCGGGCGGCGGTCGAGCGGGTCCGCGAGGTGATCGAACTGGTCGGGGCGACCGCCTACGCCTCCAGGCCGATCGGCCAGGTATCCGGCGGCGAGCAGCAGCGGCTGCTGATCGCGCAGGCGCTGGTGCGCCATCCCAGGCTGCTGGTGCTCGACGAGCCGCTGGACAGCCTGGACCTGCCGAGCCAGGCGTCCGTCGCGGCGCTGATCTCCACCATCTGCCGCGAGCACTCGGTCACTGTCATGCTGGTCGCGCACGACGTCAACCCGATCCTGCCCTACCTCGACTGCGTCGCCTACCTGGCCCAGGGCGGCGCGGTCTGCGGCAGCCCGGACGAGGTGATCACCTCGCAGACGCTCACCGCGCTGTACCGGACGCCGGTCGAGGTGCTGCGTGCCTCCGACGGCCGGCTCGTGGTGGTCGGCGAGCCCGAGGCTCCGGCCCGGCACACGGACCGGCACGCCGACACCGCCGCCCAGGCCGGCCAGCCGTGGTGATCACTGCGACCAATCCCGGGCTGAGCTGGAATGTCATCGGCGACATCAGGCAGCTGCTGCTGTTCCCCTTCATGGTGAACGCATTCCGTGCCGGGACCATCGTCGCGGTCACGGCCGGCGCGCTTGGCTGGTTCATGGTGCTTCGCCGGCAGGCGTTCGCCGGGCACACGCTGGCGGTAGTCTCGTTTCCCGGCGCGGCCGGCGCCCTGCTCGTCGGGGTCAGCGCCACGGTGGGCTACTTCGGCGGCGCGATTGCCGCCGCCGTGGTAATCGCGGCGGTTCCCCGGTCGCTAGGCGGCCGGGCCAGGACCAGCGAATCGGCCATCATCGGGACCGTGCAGGCGTTCGCGCTGGCCTGCGGCGCCCTGTTCACCAGCCTGTACGGCGGCTTCCTCAGCGGACTGCTGACCAGCCTGCTGTTCGGCTCGTTCCTCGGCATCGCGCCCAGCCAGGTGCTCACGCTGCTGGCCATGAGCGTCGTCGCGCTGGCTGCGCTCGCGGTGATCGCCCGACCCCTGTTCTTCGCCACGGTTGATCCCGACGTGGCGGCCGCCCGCGGCGTTCCCGTCCGGCTGGTCGGGACCGCGTTCCTGATCCTGCTCGGCTGCGCGGCCGCGGAGGTCAGCCAGATCACCGGCGCGCTGCTGGTGTTCGCGCTGCTCGTCATGCCCGCGGCCACGGCGCAGCAGCTCACCGCCAGGCCGATGGTCAGCTTCGCGCTCACGATCGGGCTCGGGGTGCTGATCGTCTGGCTGGGGCTCGCCATCGCCTACTTCTCGATCTATCCGGTCGGCTTCTACATCACCACCTTCGGCTTCGCGTGCTACGTGCTCGCGGCGGGCTGGCGGACCGCGGCCGGCCGGGTCAGGCGGACCAGCCGCGGCACCGTGGCGGTGAGCGCGGCATGACTGGCCTCGCCGCGCTCGGCGCAGATCCGCTGCCCGGCCTGGCCAGCCAGCCGTTCCTGCGCTATGCGTTCCTGGCTGGTGCGGCGATCGCGGCCGCCTCGGGACTGGTCGGCTACTTCCTCGTGCTGCGCTCGCAGGTGTTCACCGGTGATGCGCTCAGCCACGTGGCCTTCACCGGCTCCCTGGCGGCGCTGGCGGCCGGGGCTGACCTGCTGATCGGTCTCTACGGCGGCTGCCTGATCGTCGCGCTCGCGATGGCGGCGCTCGGGCCGCGCGGCGAGGCCGACGACACCGTGATCGGCAGCGTGTTCGCCTGGATACTCGGCCTCGGCGCCCTGTTCCTGGGGATCTACACGACCTCGCCTACCGGGGCGAACGGCACCTCCGGGGTGAGCGTGCTCTTCGGCACGATCTTCGGGCTCTCGGCTACGCAGGCCGTCGCCGACTCGGCCGTCGCTCTCGGGGTCTGCGTGGTCATCCTGCTCATCGGCAGGCCACTGCTCTTCGCCAGCATCGACGATGCCGTGGCGAGCGCCAGGCGGGTGCCGGTCAGGATCCTCGGCTTCGTGTTCCTCGGCCTGGTCGGGCTGACCGCCGCGGCGGCGACCCAGGCCGTCGGCGCGCTGCTGCTGCTCGGCCTGCTGGCCGCGCCCGCCGGGGCGGCGCAGCGGCTGACCGCGCGGCCGTTCGCGGGCCTCTGGCTAGCGGCCGGCCTCGCCATCTTCTCCATGTGGACCGGGCTGCTGATCGCCTACGCGGCGCCGCAGATACCGCCGAGCTTCGGCATCCTCGCGGTGGCCACCGGCGTGTACCTGGCCGCCATCGCACTCACTGCGGCCGGACGCCGGGCGAGCCCGGTGGCCGGCTAGCTCGCCTCCGGCGCGCCGTGACCGGGGCCCGGGCGGAAGGAAATCTCGTCGCGCGGCAGCGGCTGCCCGCAGGCAGAGCACACCACGGCCGCGGCGGTGTCGTGCCCGCACGCCAGGTGCACGAAGAGCATCGGCGGCCCAGCCTTGTCCGCCGTCCACCTGTCCCCCCAGGCGACCAGCGCCATCATCGCCGGGACCAGGTCGAGGGCCATGGCGGTGGGCAGGTACTCGTACCGGTCGGGATGCACCTGGTACCTGCGGCGGCTGACCATGCCGTGGCCGACGAGCGCGTCCAGGCGTGCCGCCAGCATGTTGCGCGCGATGCCGAGATGCCGGTGGATCTCCTCGAACCGGCTCCAGCCGAAACACACGTCGCGCAGTACCAGCAGGGTCCACCACTCCCCTACGATTTCCAGGGTCCTGGCGAGCGAGCAGGGCAGTTCGGCAAGGTTCGCTTTGCGCATTGCATCATGCTACTGACCACTGCTAGCTTGCCCAGTAGCAAGATGCAACGAACTGCACCCCTTAGAAGTGAACCTCTGGGAGGAGTCCGGTGATCAGCAGCGTCGTCGTCAGCTACCAGGTCAAGCCCGAGGCGGTCGGCGAGCACGAACGGCTGATCCGCGGGGTCTTCGAGCAGCTGCACGCCGAGCAGCCGGGCAACATCGAGTACAAGGTGGTGCGGCTGGCCGACGGGGTGTCCTTCGTGCACCTGTCCTCGGCCGACACGCCGGACGGCTCCAACCCGCTGCCCCAGATGGCGGCGTTCAAGGAGTTCGGCCGGGATTCCGATGCCAGGGTCGCGACGCAGCCGCAGCCCACGGCCGCCGAGATCATCGGGTCCTACTACCCGCAGACCCCGGTGACCGGCCGCGGGCCCGCAGGCTGACCGCCGACCCGTCCCGGTCCTGCTCGGCCGCCGCGGCCCGGCGGCCGAGCCATGCACTCAGTGCAGGCCGACCGCCACCTGCTCGAGCTGGTCGAGCGAGGACTGCATGCCCTGCTCCATGCCCGAGTTGATGTGCATGTCACGGTCCTCCTGGTTCTCATGCCGCACCAGGATCGTCACCGCCGTCCGGCCGTTCTCCTCGGTGAAGGTAACCGTGCTCACCGCGGCCTTGTCGGGCATGGCCTCGAAGATCTCGGTCGAGACGATCCGCTCGCCGGGGACAACCTCGCTGTACTCGCCGCGGAACGCGACCTCGAAGCCGCCGTTGGCGCGCATCACGTACCGCCACGTGCCGCCGGGTCGCAGGTCCACCTCGACGCTGGTCACCTCGCCGCGGTCGCCGGCCCACCACCGGGTGATCAGCTCGGGCGTCGTCCAGGCACGGAACACCAGGCGCCGCGGCGCGTTGAACTCGCGGGTGATCTGGATCGTCCTGTCCGACGGCAGGGTCACCACTGCCGTGCCGTTACCCGTCGTGGGTGCCATGGCTCCGCTCCTGTTGGGTCAGTTCGTCAAGCACGGCGTCGAGCCGGTCAAATCGCTCTGACCAGGTCCGCTCGTAGCCGCGTATCCAGTCGTGCACCGGCTTGAGGGCCGCACCGTTCAGCCGGTACATCCGCTGCCGCCCCTCCTCGCGCACCCGCACCGCGCCCACTTCGCGCAGTACCCGCAGATGCTTGGAGACCAAGGGCTGTGCGATGCCGACGAGAGCAACCAGGTCGCTGACTGAGCGCTCGCCCCCAGCCACCAGATCGAGGATCTCGCGCCGGCGCCGCTCGGCGACGGCATTGAACACATCCTCCGTGGTCGCTGCCCTCGCCATGGTGCAATTGTATGCCCATATAGGAATGCGTCAAGGCCGCGGGGCCCGGCCAGGGCTGGGACGGGAGCGACAGGCCGGCGGCTGGGCACTCGTGTCCGCCGGTACGGTTCAGCGGATGCCCGACGGGCGGAACTGGACGCTGATCCTCGGGCCGACCGGCCGCGAGGTCTTGGGCACGGCGTGCTGCCAGGTCCGCTGGCAGGTGCCGCCCATGACCAGGAGGTCGCCGTGGCCGAGCCGGTAACGCAGGGTGGGCCCGCCGCCGGCCATCGGGCGGAGCACCAGGGCGCGCGGATTGCCGAGCGACAGGATCGCCACTACGGTCTCGCTCACGCGCCGACCCGAGGTGTCGCCGTGCCAGGCGACGCTGTCCCTGCCGTCGCGGTACAGGCAGAACCCGGCCGTGCTCAGCGGTTCACCGAGGTCGTGCAGGTAGCGGCCGTCGAGCGCACGCCTGGCCTGTTCAAGCCGGGGATCGGGCAGCTCCTGACCGTCGCCGTAGTAGCACAGCAGCCGCGGCACCTGGACCACCTGGTCGTACATGGGCCTTCGCTCGCCGCACCATGGCACCGTCTCGGCCAGCCGCTCGAACAGCGCATCGGCCCCGCGAAGCCAGCCGGGCAGCACGTCGACCCAGGCGCCGTGTGACAGCCTGGCGCGGGTCAGCCCGCCGAGGTCACCGAGCCCGAACTCGGCGCCGACGTCGAGCAACGAACCCTGGAACGCTGCACCCATGCCGACCAGGATACAGCATCATTCAAACACGTGTTCGATTGGGCATTCAGAGGATGTCGTCGGAGAGGCCGTCCACGCGAAGGGCGAACTCCTCGGCGGTCCCCGGGCGGGCGGCCGGGTTCGGGTCGGTGCTGGCCGCGATCAGGTCGCGGGCTCCCGGCGGCAGGTTAGGCGCAAGCTCGGGCGAGTGCCCAAGCACCCGGCGCATGGCCACCATGGTGTTGTCCCCCGGCAGGTCGCCGTACATGCCGCGGCCGGCCAGCGCCCGGTGCAAGGTGGCCGCCAGCGCGTAAATGTCGGTGGCGCGCGACGGCATCTCGCCGCGGATGATCGCCGGGTCGAGGAACTCGACCGAGCCGGCCGAACCCAGGCCGGTGATCGTGAGCCCTGGGGTCAGCACCTGGCTGAGCCCGAGGTCACTCAGCTTGGCGCCGGTGTCGGTCAGCATGATGTTGGCTGGCTTGATGTCGTTGTGCGCGATCCCCGCCTCGTGCAGCGCGTGCGCGGCCCTGGCGGCGTCGCTCACCGCCTTGAGCACCTGGCGCTGCACCAGCGACCCGCCGGCGTCGGCGAGCGACCCGGCGGGCAGGTACTCCATCGAGTAGTACAGGTCATCGCCCTGCTGGCCGGCGTCATACAGCGTCACCAGGTACGGCGACCTGACCGCCGCGAACGCCGCAAGCTCGCGGGTCGCACGGCGGAAGGTGTCCTGGCTGTTCGACCCGGACAGCACCTTCACGGCGACCAGGTCCGCGTCGACGTGCAGCCGGTCCGGCCGGTTCGCCAGGTAGAAGACCCCGTGGTTGCCCGTGCCGAGCACCCTGACGAACCGGTAGTCGGCGATTCCGGCACGATCGACCGCCAGTCGTGCGTCTGCGTTGTTCACGGCTGCCTGCTCTCCGTTGCTTCTTTGGCCGTTGCTTCCACCGTCGTTGCTTCCACCGTCGTTGCTTCCACGACCGTTGGTTCCGTCGCCGCTCCTGCTTCCTTAACCGCACTAGCCGAAACTAGAGTTCCGCCGGGCGCGGCGACACCAGGCCCGTCCAGCGCGCCGGTCCACTGGTCAAGGTCGTCGCTGGCCTCGCTGCTGCCCACCACGACCGCCACGTGCACCCCTCCGGCGCCCTCGCCGGCCGGGCCGACCACGATCGCGCCGTCAGGCTCAGATCCGGCAGTGGCCCTGATCCCGCGCTTGCTCAGGTCGGCGGCGAGCGCCGAGGCCGACCGCCCGGCCGGGGTCAGCACAAGGCCAAGGCCGCTCGACTTTGCCAGCTGGGCGCCCACCTGGACGGCTGCGTCGCCGTCCGGGCCGCGCGCCAAGCGCACCGCCACCGCGGCGGGCGCCGCAGGCAGCGGCCTGAGCACTTCCACCACCTGGGTCGCGCCGCCCGAGCTCAGCACTCCGGCCGGCCCGGTGCCGCCGGCCAGCACCACCGTCTGCGGATCGGCCGCGAGCAGGTAATCGGACAGCTCGGTGTCGACGTCGTCGCTGAACCTGGACTGCACCAGCGTGCTCACGCCGAGCGCCTCGGCCCTGGCGGACAGGCCGTGCAGCGCGTTCATCGTGCCAGTCATCTGCAGCAGCTCACCGCCGAGCCCTGACCTCACATCCGCCTCGCCAGGCCGGCAGTGGCTGACCAGATGCGAGAGCACGAGGTCACTGCGCGACCGGCTGGCGGCCAGCCGCGCACCGAGGTCGACCAACGACCCGGCGGTGGCCGGGTCATCGATCAGCACGGCGATCCGGTGCGCGGCTCGCCCGGCACCGACCCGGTCCGCCTCGGCGATGTCGCGCTCCATGATCCGCGGCGGGTAGATCGCCCGCAGCAGCGGGCCCGCCATCGCGGTCGTCACGACGGCCATCACGACCATCAGCGAGTACAGCGACGGCGGCAGGATGCCGAGCTGCAGGCCAACGGTCAGGATTACCAGCTCGGTCAGCCCCCTGGTGTTCATCAGCGCCGCGAGCGCGCCTGCCTGCCTGGACCGCACACCGGCCAGCCTGGCGCCGTAGTAGGCGCCGCCGAACTTGCCCGCCACCGCGACCACCATGATCAGGCCAAGGTCGGCGAGCCCGGACAGGCCCACGGTGCGCAGGTTGACGTTGATCCCGGCGATCACGAAGAAGACCGGCAGCAGGACGAGGACGGCGACCTGCTCAAGCCGACCGAGTATCGCCTCGCGCAGCGCGGGCACGTCCCGCGGCATCACGATGCCAAAGATGAAGGCGCCGAAGATGAACTTGACACCCATCCAGTCGGTAGCGGCGGCGGCCAGCAGCAGCATCACGATGACCGAGGCAAGAACGGTAGGCGTCAGCCTGCCGCGCTGCTGGAAGGCGTCGGCCAGCCGCCGCAGCAACGGGCGCACCAGCCAGATCATGACCGCGGCGTAGACCGGGGCGAGGGCGAGGCGCCACTGGTTGTGGCCGGTGCCCGCGCCCGCGACGGCGATCACCACGGCCAGCAGCGTCCAGGCGAGCACGTCGTCGATCGAGGCCGCCGCCAGTGCCAGGCCGCCGACCCTGGTCCTGTGCAGGCCGCGGTCGGTCAGGATCCTGGCGAGCACGGGGAACGCGGTGATCGACATGGCCGTGCCGAAGAACAGCACGAAGGTGACCCGATGGTGCATCGAGTGCTCCTCGGCCAGCCAGACGCCGAGGCCGACGCCGAGCGCCAGCGGCGCCAGGATGGACCCGATCGCCACGCTGGCCGCGACCTGCTCCCGGCCCCTCACCAGGCCGAGGTCCACCTCGAAGCCCACCACGAACATGAACAGGGCAAGCCCGAGGTCGGCCAGCGCGGTCAGCGGCGGTATCAGCGTGGCGGGAAAGAGAGTCGCGGTGAAGTGCGTGCCCCAGATCGTCGGTCCGAGCACGAGTCCAGCGATGATCTCCCCGAGTACCGGCGGCTGCCCGATGCGCCTTGCGGCAGCGCCAAGTACCCGCGCAAGCACGATGATCAGGGCGAGGTCGAACAGCAGCAGCTGGACTTCTGAGTCGGTCATCGAGGCGTCCCCTCTACCCGCTCAGGGCTAGCGACCCCGGTGGGACTCATACCGGAACATGCGCCCGCCGAGATCGACCTGGCTGCCGGCCGCCAGCACGAGCGGCACCTGTGGCACAAGCTGCTGCTCGCCGGGCTGGCCAGGCAGCGCGATCCTGGTGCCGTTGGCCGAGCCAAGATCGGTGACCAGGACCCGCCAGCCTTCCAGCTGGACCCGCGCGTGCACGCGGGACACGATGCCCGAGTCGTCGCCCACCCGCAACGGCCTGGCCCGGCCCTGGGCAACCGAGGCATCCAGGCTCGGCTCCCGGCCGACCACGTAGTCCGAGTCGAGCTGGAACACCGACCCGTCGTCGAGCAGCAGCACCCCGAGCGGTGGCCGCTCGCCGGGCCGCGGCACCAGGGTCTGCTGGTTCATCGAGATGCCGCAGATCGCGCAGAACAGCGCCTCGGGGTCGTCGAAGTGACCGTTCTTGCAGTACACGCCCTGGATGATCGGCCCGGCCGATACGTAGCTGCTCGCTCCTGGCGGAATGTCCCTGGCCAGCGAGAGCGGCGAGCGGGCCGGCACATTCACGCCGGCGCCGCCGTCGGCCAGCAGCACGGACTCGAACGGCTCGTGGTACTGCCCGTCCTCCGGCGGCATCGTAACCTCGGACACGGGCGGCGGGGGCTCTGGCGCAGGCTCAGCCACGGGGCCCGCGACTCCGGCGCCTGCTCTGGCGGCTCCGCCAGGCCAGTCACCTGGCCAGTCCGGCGTCCACTGCCCGGTGCCCTTCGGCCCGGCGTCGGCCGGCGGGATCCAGGCGGCGGTGGGCTCGTGCACGATCTCGGCCGCCGGCGCGGGCCTGGAGGGCTCAGCCTGCTGACCGCCCGGCCACTGGTCGGCAGCTCCCGCGCCGTCCGGCTCGCGGGCCTCGGCCTCGGCAGGCAGCGGCTCGGCCGCCTCGGCCTCGGCCATGTCAGCCTCGGCCATGTCAGCCTTGGCCAAGTTAACCTTCGCCAGGTCGGGCTCGGCGACCTGGACGTCGGCTAGACCGGCGTCCGCATGCACAGCGTCGGCTAGCTCAGCGGCCGGCTCCGCCGCCGCTATGTCCGCATCAGCCGCGGGGGCTGACTCCTCGGGCTCGGGTTCCTTGCGTGCCTTCGCCCCTGCCTTGGACATCGACGGCCGCCCGGCCGGCGCGCGGCCGGGGGCGGCACCGCCCGACGGCGGCAGTCCGGTCGCGTAGTAGCCGAGACCCCCGGCCCGCACGGTGCCCGCGTCAAGCCGGGAGAACCGGTCCGTGCTCGCCGAGCCGTTGTCCGCAGGGCTGAGCCCACCGACGACGCCGCTGGCCGGAGCGCGCAGCAGGCAGCGCACCAGCATTCCGGGGTGGCTCGCCTCGATCCTGGCCGTGCCGTGAGCCGTCGTGACGTCGGCCCACGCGCCGCCGCTGACGGTCACCGCCAGGCCAGAACCTGTGGCACCGAACGCCAGCACCGACGGGCCCCCGCCCTCACCCTCTGAGTGCGCGGCCTCGAGCGCATCGGCGATCGCGTCGGCAAACTGCCGCCCGTCGCCGCCAGCTGCCGCATGGTCCTCAAGCAGGTCAAGCAGCACATCGACGAGCTGGCTGTCCTCCAGGCTGCTGAGCAGGATGAGGCCGCCGTGCCTGGCGAGCACGCCGTCGCCGGGGACCGGCCACAGCCCAGGGTTGTGCCCGGTCCCCCGCTGCTCGCCCGAGGCGCGCCCGCCTGCGGCCTTGTCGTTCACGCCAGCCTCCCGCCGTGGAAGCGCCACCGGATGAACGGGACGCGCATCGGACCGTTAGCCACCAGCCATACCACGATCCATACCACGAGGAAGTCGATCACGAACGCGCTCGTCGGCACCGTCCCCTTGATGCCGGGGATCGCGCCTGCATGCAGCAGCCCCCAGACCAGCAGCCCTTCGGGGATGGCCGTGGCCAGGCCGAAGAAGGTCGGCCAGTCCTTCTCCCAGCGCCACTGCATCAGGAAATGATAGAGACACTCCCATCCGATGCCGAGGATGATGACGGCAAGCAAGATCACGAAGGTGTCCTGGTAGACCGTCGAGAGCGGCGCCGAGATCGGCAGCAGCGGGCCGATGATCAACGTGACTAGCCCGCCGACCACGGCAAGCAGCGCGATTCTGGTCTGGATCCGCCCGCCCAGGGTGGGTAGCACCTGCCGCCTCCTGTCATTCCTGCATCTGCCTGAACCTGCGCTGGCGGCGCCCGCGACCGGCGGCCGCCATCAATCTAGGGCTGCTCGTTGCGCGTCCACTTCAGCCACTGACTCACCGACCGCACGGTGCCGATCCGCGGGCAGAACCCGCGCCTGGCCAGGTCGTCGGCGATCTCCTGGGCGGCGACCTGCAGGCCGAGGAACGTATCGACGCCGGGGAAATACCCGCCCAGCGTTGTCGCGCCGGACGCGTACATCACGCCGGGACCACTCGCGGTCCCGCGCAGTTCGAATGTGCGCTCCACATCAAGCCTGCCGAGCGGGTTACGGCCGACCCCGGAGTGCTGGAGCAGGTCGGCGAGCACGCGGTGCTCGGCGATGTCGGCCTCGAGCCCGGTGCAGTCGATCACGAAGTCGGCGGCGACCTCGACCTTGCCGTTCGCCGTCTTGACCTCGCTGACGATCATGTCGTTCTCGATCCGCATATGGTCGACGGTGCCGGCCATCGTGCGGTACCAGCCCGCCGCCCTGCCCTCGTTCATCTGCTCCTGCCAGCGGCGCCGCCAGGGGGTGTTGGTGCCGCCCATGAGCTTGTACTCCTTGGCGCGGTCCTCCCCTTCCAGCTTGCGCATCTTCGCCTTGAGCTGGCCGCCCCAGACCGACTTGGGGTAGTTGAACCCCTGGTAAGCGAAGCCGTTACCGCCCTTGCGCCGGTTCCACGCGTTCGGTCCGTGCGAGCTGGTGATGTAGGTGCGGAACAGGTGCACGATGTCGGTCGACAGGCCGTACTTGGCCCGGTCGTCCATCAGGCGCGCCAGCACCCGGGAGGCTACGATGCCGCCGCCGCGCAGCATTACGACGGTGTGCTTCTTGCGCGCCGTCTCGTAGATGTGCTCATGCTCCTCGTACGCGCTTACCACGTGATGGAAATCCTGGTGCTCGGTCCTGAAGTCCTGAAGCTCAGACAGGTAGCGCAGCCCTGGGTAGCCGACCGCGAGGTGCACGAACTCGGCGCGGAACGCCACGCGCTTGGTGGGCGTGGAGCCGACCATCGGCGTCAGGATGATGAAGTAGCCGCCGCCCTGGCGCTTCCTGACCATCCTGACCTGGCCCTTGACCAGCATCTGCCAGTAACCGATCCGCTTGGCCTCACGCTCAAGGCTTTCGAAGACCTGGCCTGCCTTGGGGGTGTAGAAGTCGGCCCACATCGGCTCGCGGAACACGTGCCACAGCGGGCCGAGCGAGCGGTCCTTGACGGCCTCGGCCAGGGCATAGGAGGGGAAGCCCCAGATGTTGTCCGGCCGGGAGGCCGAGTCTGACCTGATCCGCTCGGGCCGCGGAATCTGCGAGACCCTGGTCAGGTACTCGTAGGTCTGCCACGGGAAGTCCAGGTTGGACAAGATCGCGATCCGGTCCGGCGTCACGCCGGCGATCCGAAGGTAGTCGACGGTGACGAAGGAGCCGATGCCGCCGCCGATCGAGACCAACGGCTTGTCGGTGACCGGGATCCCGGCCGCGGCGACCATCGCATCGGTCCACTGATCGGACCTGAGCAGCTCGTCGGTCAGGTCGCCGGAACCCGGCGGCGCACCGGCTGCCTGCGCGGGAGGCGGGGCCTGCGCCGGCCGGGCGGTGGCCGGCCGCTGGCGCAGGATCGTCGCAGGCTGCGGCTCCTCTGCGGCCCCCGGCGGCCCTGCCGGCGGCCCAGGGATCTGGGTCGGCTCGTCGGTCACTTTCACTCCGTTCCTGCTGCCCGCAGGCAGCCCGGCACGACTAAACACCTGAGAGTGTGGCATGCGACGCATGAGCCGACAAGGCGGCGGCTGGCTACCGGGCCGTAGAGCCAGGGCCGACGGCGAACACCACCCAGACCTGGCCGCGAGCGAACGGCATGCGCTTGCCGTCCGGCAGGGTGAACGCCGTGCCGTCGTCGGCGGTCGGGCGTGACCAGTGCACGTCGTACGCACGACCGTTACGCAGCACGACCGCGGTGCCGCTGCCCACGGTGTTGGCATAAGGCGGCCTGATCCCGAGCTCGAGGAAGCCGGAGGTGGCCACCCTGACGTACTGGATCACCACGGTCTGACCGCCGAGCTGGCCGCCCTGAGCGGCGTAGGCCGGCTTGCCGTCCATCCAGACCAGCCACCGGTGCCGCGGTGCCGACCACCCGAACCTGAACGACGCCGCCGAGTACGAGGTTCTGAGCGAGGCCGTCGGCCTGCCACCGGAGGGCGCCGGCCCGAACCTGAAGCCGATGTCCCTGGCCTTGCTCTCCCTGCCCTTCGCCTCGGCCAGCAGGACCCTGGTCCTGGCGTACAGGTTGTACGGCGCGATCCTGGTGGTGCTGCGGAAGTATCCCCCCGCGATGCCGTCGAACAGGTCGACGATCCTGGCGTGCTCGACCACCGGCAGCAGCCGCGGCTGAGCACCGGAGAACGCGAAGGCCGGCCTGCCGAACTGCCTGAGCAGCTCGATGTCCTCCTGCCTGGCGCTGCGCACCGGGCCGACGACCGGCGGGAAGTGCGAGGAGAACACCGCGAGGATCCGGCTCAGCCCGCCCTCGACCGGAAGCAGGTAGACGATATCGGCCTCGGTGAGCCCGGTCGGCGGCCTGGCCTGCTCGACGTTGTCGATCTTGAAGATCAGCTCGGGCCCGAGTGCCTTGATCGGCTCGCCCGTGAACGGCGAGGTGAGCTGGCCCGCCGCCGGGCTGCTGGGCGGCGGCGGGCCGTGGCTGGCCGGCCCGTGCCTGGCGAGCAGGAAGTAGCCGCCGACCAGGACGATCAGCGCGACTGCTGAGCTGACCCCCGCGATCAGCGTCCGCCGACTGATGTGCACAGTACAGATTATTCGGTGGCCACCGCGGCGGCGGGTCGCTACGGTGGGGCCATGTCGCGCCACGCCCGACTTCTCGCCGACGAGCCGCACCGGCCGCCACGCCACTGACTCGCCTGGCCGCAGCGGCTCGCCCCTCCTCGTGAGGGGCTTTTTCATTTCCTGAGCTAAGAACATAAGGAGAGTGCCCTCGATGGACGACCCGCAGCCGCCGTTCCGCTACGGCGCGGAACTGGCCGGCCAGATCGAGGCGGCATGGCAGCAGCGATGGGCGCTGGACGGCACGTTCGACTCCGCCAACCCGGTCGGGCCGCTGTCCGCCGGGTTCGAGGCCGTCGCCGGGCGGCCCACGTGCTACGTGCTCGACATGTTCGCCTACCCGAGCGGCTCCGGCCTGCACGTCGGGCACCCGCTCGGCTACATCGCCACCGACGTGTACGCCAGGTTCGGCCGGATGACGGGTCATCATGTGCTGCACACCTACGGCTACGACGCGTTCGGCCTGCCCGCCGAGCAGCATGCGATCGAGACCGGCCGCCACCCGAGGGATACCGTGGCGGCCAACATCGCCACCATGCGCGGGCAACTGCGCCGCCTTGGCCTCGGCCACGACCCGCGGCGGGAGATCGCCACTACCGACCCGGCGTACTACCGCTGGACCCAGTGGATCTTCCTGCGGATCTTCGGCAGCTGGTGCGACGAGCTGACCGGGCGGGCGCGGCCAGTCAGCGAGCTGGCCGCGCAGTACGAGTCGGGCGAGCGTTCCACACCGGACGGCCGGGCCTGGGCCGAGCTGACCGGCGCCGAGCGGCGGTCGCTGATCGACGCCAGGCGGCTGGCCTACCTGAGCGACGCGGTCGTCAACTGGTGCCCAGGGCTCGGCACCGTGCTGGCCAACGAGGAGGTCACCGCCGACGGCCGCAGCGACGTCGGCAACTATCAGGTCTTCCAGCGGCCGATGCGCCAGTGGATGCTGCGGATCACCGCGTTCGCCGACCGGCTGGCCGCCGACCTCGACCTGGTGGACTGGCCGGAATCGGTCAAGCAGATGCAGCGCAACTGGATCGGCGCGAGCGACGGCCAGGGCGGCGTGCGCAGCTACCGGATGCGGGACTGGCTGTTCTCGCGGCAGCGGTACTGGGGCGAGCCGTTCCCCATCGTGTACGACCAGGCCGGCCAGCCGCATCCGCTGCCCGACCACATGCTGCCGGTGCAGCTGCCCGAGATCAGCGACTTCCGGCCCGAGCCGGCCAGCGACGACCAGGCCGAACCGCGGCCGCCGCTGGCCAGGGCCGCTGACTGGGCCGTCGTGCGCCTTGACCTGGGCGACGGGCCCGCGGTGTACCGGCGGGAGCTGAGCACGATGCCGCAGTGGGCGGGCTCGTGCTGGTACTACCTGCGCTACCTGGACCCGGCCAACGCGCGCGAGTTCGTCGACCCCGTGATCGAGCGCTACTGGATGACCGGGGCCGGGCGAGTGGATCCCGAGCACGGCGGGGTCGACCTGTACGTGGGCGGCGTCGAGCACGCCGTGCTGCACCTGCTGTACGCGCGCTTCTGGCACAAGGTGCTGTACGACCTGGGCCTGGTGTCCACGCCCGAGCCGTTCAGGCGGCTGGTGAACCAGGGCTACATCCTGGCCGACGCGTTCACCGACGAGCGCGGCATGTACGTGCCCGCCGCCGGGGTCACCGCCGGGCCCGGCGGAGCGCTGTCGTACCGCGGCAGCGCGGTGACCAGGCGGTCGGGCAAGATGGGCAAGTCACTGAAGAACGGCGTCAGCCCGGACGAGATCTACGACGCCTACGGCGCTGACACGCTGCGGCTCTACGAGATGTCGATGGGGCCGATCGAGGCCGACCGGCCCTGGCATACCGACGACATCGTCGGGGTGCACCGGTTCCTGCAGCGGCTGTGGCGCGCGATCGTGGACGAGCAGACCGGCGAGGCGGCGGTGGCCGACCGGCCCGCCGACCCGGTCACCGCTCAACTGCTGCATCAGGTCATCGCCGCCGTCCGGGCTGACTTCGCCGAGCTGCGGTTCAACACAGCGATCGCCAGGCTGATGGAACTGACCGCGCGCGCGGCCGGGATTGCCGCCGACCGCGGCACGCTGCCGAGGGAGCTGGCCGAGCCGCTGGTGCTGATGGTCGCGCCGCTGGCCCCGCACATCGCCGAGGAGCTGTGGCGCCGCCTCGGGCACGAGCAGTCGCTGGCCTTCGCGGCCTTTCCCGTGGCCGACGAGACGATCGCCGCGCGGCAGGAAGTGACGCTGCCGGTCCAGATCAATTCGCGTACCAGGTTCGTGCTCACGGTGCCCGCCGGGGCGGGCGCCGACGAGGTGGAGCGGGCGCTGCGCGCCGAGCCCGAGTTCGCGCGGCTGACCGAGGGCCTGACCGTCGACCGGGTGGTCATCGTGCCCGGCCGGATCGTGAATGTGGTGACCCATTAGCGGTACGGGAGTTACTGCTGTGACGGCCGCGGCCCGACAGGCCGGATTCCGTTCGTTGGCGTACAGTTCGTGACTAGCCGCATATGATTTCCAACGTGCGGAAACCTGGACACGTGCGGCGGTCCCTGATCGTGGCCGCCGTGGTCGCCCTCGGCATCGTCGTCGTCGCCGCCTGGCCGAGCGCTCCCTCGCCGGCCGCCGACTCGCAGCGCGCCTCGGATTCCGCGGGCCAGGGCCAGGTCAGCGGGTCTCCGGCCGCGTACGTCAGGGTCACCAGGTCCAGCTACGCCACCTTGGCTACCCGGTCGATCCAGCTGCTCGAGACGTCGTTTTACAACGGTACCGGGCTCTGGCACATGTGCCTCCCGGTGATCTGCAACACCAAGAACCGCGACTGGGGCGCGGACGTGCTCACCGACCTGCTGTACTTCCGCTGGATGCTCGATCGCGATCCCTCGGTCGTGCCGCTGATGCGCAGCCTCGCGCAGACCGCGCACCTGTGGCTGCCCGGGCAAGTCGGCAGCAGCGACGGCGTGACGTGGGATGCCGTGGCCGAGGTCCGGCTCTATCAGCTGACCGGGGAGAAGATCGCCCTGACCAAGGCAGAGGCAGCGCTGAAGTTCGTCGACACCGAGCCAGGACTGGCCACCGGCGCCTGCCCGAGCATCGAGTACCAGTGGCCGTACGGCCAGCGCGGCCAGCTGAAGACCATCGAGACCACCTCGAACTACATCAAGGCGGCGCTGCTGCTGTACGGCATCACTGGCAAGCGCATGTACCTGACCCAGGCCATCACGCAGTACGGACAGGTCCGCAAGTACTTCTTCAACCGCAAGGTGTCGCTGTACAGCTCGTACCTGTTCGACACGGGCAGGCGGTGCACGCTGCTGCCCGGGCAGTACTTCGCCTCGGTGAACGGCAACATGATCTGGGCGGGCTCCATGCTTGCCCAGATCACCGGCAAGCGCAGTTACCTGCGCAACGCGCTGACCACCGCACACGCGGTGAACGGCAGGCTCAGCGACGGCGACCGGGTCTTCGCCGACCTGCAGGCCGACAACGACATCGTCGAGCCGCTGATCGAGGCGATGTACCGGCTTGCCACCGTCGATCACGTGACGTTCGCCACCAAGTGGCTGCTGCGCAACGCCTCGGCCGCTGGCGCTGACGGCAACTCAGACGGCGAGTTCGGCCGGTTCTTCGACGGCCCGCCGCCCACCTCGTTGGCCACGGCCTGGCAGATCAACGGCGGCATCGCGCTGATGCTGGCAGCCGCCGCGCTCGACCCGCGCGGCAAGCCGGCCGACCCAGGGTTCTGGGACCAGGCCAACTTCGTGATCGACAGCCAGACGCTGACCAGGAAGCCGGTGCAGATCTCGTTCACCGGCCGGGCGATCGCGATCATCGGGACCATCGGCGACAAGTGCTGCCTGTACGGCCACGCTGCTGTCTTCGTGGACGGCAAGCAGACCGTCAACCGGGCCGGGATCTGGCAGAACTACAGCAGCCCGTCCCGGGTGCAGCCCGACCAGGTGCTGTTCGCCTGGCGCTGGAAGACCGCCGGTCATCACGTGATCACGATCCGGCCAGCGCCGTACGACAACACCGAGGGCGGGTCCTTCTTCTCGATGTCCGGCTACCTGCTGGTCGGGTAGCGCAGCCTGATGCGACCGGCCGCCTGCCGGCTGCGCCTGCCCGCGCGGCTCGCCGTCATCCTCGCCGCCGTCATCGCCGTGGCCGCCTGGTCGGGCGGGCAGGCCGACCAAGTTCCCTGGCGGTTCACGGCCAGCCGCGGCGACTACACCCAGCGTGCGACCACCTCGATCCGCCTGCTTGAGCACGCGTTCTACAACGGCTCTGGCCTGTGGCATATGTGCGTCCCCGTGGTCTGCAACACCAAGAACAGGGACTGGGGCGCTGACTCGCTGACTTACGTGCTCTACCTGCGGTGGCTGCTGACCAGCGACCGCAGCGTGCCGCCGCTGATGCGCACGCTCGCTGCGACCGCGCCCTACTGGAAGCCGTCGGACTCGGGCAGCAGCGACACGGTGATGTGGGACGCGGTGGCCGACATCCGCGACTACCAGGTGACCGGGAGCCGGCTCGCGCTGGCCAAAGCCGAGGCGGCCTTCAAGTGGGAGAACTCGGACAAGGCCGCGCTGTTTGCCGCGGGTGCCTGCCCGGGGATCGACTACCAGTGGCCGGACGGCCGGCACGGGTTCCTGAAGACCCTGGAGACCGCGTCTAACTACCTCAAGGCGGCCATCCTGCTGTACCAGGTCACCGGCCGCCGCCTCTATCTGCTGCGCGCCAAGGCGACGTACGACCAGGTGCGGGACTACTTCATGGCGTCGCGCGTGCCGCTGTACACCGTCTACGTGTTCGACAACGACGTCACCTGCCGGCCGGTGCCTGGCAACTACTTCGCCTCGGTGAACGGCAACATGATCTGGGCCGGCGCGGCGCTGGCCACGATCACCGGGCACCGCGGTTACCTGGGCAACGCCATCGCCACCGCGAAGGCCGTGCAGGCCGACCTGAGCGACGCCGACGGAGTGTTCGCCGACATGCAGGCCGACAACGACGTGGTGGAGCCGCTGGTGGAAGCCATGTACGACCTCGCCACGACCTACCGCCAGGCGTTCGCCGCACGCTGGCTGATGGTCAATGCATCGGCGGCCGCCGCCGACACCAACGCGGCCGGCGAGTCAGGCAGGTTCTTCGACGGCCCGCCGCCATCCACCATCGCCACGGCCTGGCAGGTGAACGGCGGCGCGGCGCTTGCCCAGGTCGCTGGAGCGCTCGACCCGCGCGGCCGCCCCGCCGATCCCGGCTTCTGGCTGCGCGCGCACTTCGTCGCCGACGCCCAGACCCTCACGGGGACCTCGCTGCGGATCCCGTTCACCGGCCGGGCGATCGCGATATTCGGGATCGTCGGGGACGGCTGCTGCAGCGCCGGGCACGCGCGGGTGTTCGTCGACGGCACGCAGACCTTCAACCGGACCGGGATCTGGCAGAACATGACCGCCCCGTCCGTCGCGCAGCCCAACCAGGTGCTGTTTGCGTGGCGCTGGCCGTCCGCCGGACGGCACGTGATCACCATCCGCCCCGGGGTCTATGACCGCGAGGAGGGCGGGTCATTCTTCTCGATGGCCGGCTATCTGGTGGTTAGCTAGCGCTCCGGCTAGCGCTCCGGCTGGCGCTGCTGACCTGAGTTGCCCCGCGGGATTGCGTTAATCTCAAATTGAGATATTCTCAATATGAGCTATACATCGGAGACAGCAATGACCGAGCAGGCGGGCGAGGGCGACTTCCTCGCCGCGTACAACCCGCGGGCGTTCGACCCGATCGCGGTGACGGTGGACGTGGTCACGCTGACGATCAGGGACGGCGGGCTGCACGTGCTGCTCGTCCAGCGCGGCGTGCCGCCGCAACAGGGCTGGTGGGCGCTGCCCGGCGGATTCGTCCGGGCCGGTGGCAGCGCGTCGGCCGAGGACCTGCCGGAGGCCGCACTCAGGGAGCTTGCCGAGGAGACCGGTGCGGACCTCGGCGGGCGGGTGCACCTTGAGCAGCTAGCGACCTACGGCACGCCGGGCCGGGACCCGCGAATGCGGGTGATCTCGGTGGCCTACCTCGCGTTCGCCCCCGAGCTCGCAGATCCGCGGGCGGGCAGTGATGCCAGCGACGCGGCCTGGGTGCCGGTGGACTCGCTCGGGCTGACCGCGGGCAACGGCGGCCAGCGCCCCGGCACAACACGCAAGCTGGCCTTCGACCACGCCCGGATACTCGCCGACGGCCTGGAGCGGGCCAGGTCCAAGCTGGAGTACACCCCGCTGGCGACCTCATTCGTGGCCGAGCCGTTCTCGATCTCCGAGCTTCGGATGGTCTACGAGACGGTCTGGGGCGAGCCCCTGCATGCAGGCAACTTCCACCGCAAGGTGCTCTCGGTGCCCGGCTTCGTGGAGAGCACCGGGGAGACGGCCGAGTCAGGCGGGCCGCGCGGCGGGCCGCGGGCCAGGCTGTACCTGCGCGGCGATGCCCGGCTGCTGCATCCGGCGCTGCTGCGACCCGGCCGCGAAGACGCGGTGCGCTGAGATGACCGCCGCAAGCACCACCGGGCCGGCGGCCCCGCGGATCGACGGGACGCTCAGCACCCCCGAGGCAATCATGCTGATCGAGTCGGCGCGCACGCCGGCCGATCTGTTCTCCGCCGATGCGGCCAGGCGCTACAGGCTGCTCGCCAGGCTGACCCACCCTGACTCGCGTCCGGGCGACGACCGGGCGGCAGCGGCGTTCGCGCGGCTGTCCGAGCTCTGGCAGCGCCACCAGGGCAGGATCGGTGCAGGCGCGCTGGCCGCGCGCGGCGACCTTGCCAACCTCTACCTGCTCTCGGCCGGGCTGCTCAAGCTCGCTCGCGATCCTGCCGACAACGACCTGATGGACCGCGAGGCGACGGCGCTCGCCACGCTTGGGGCGCAGGTGCCGACGCGGCTGCTTGCGTACTTCCCGCGGCTCGTTGAGGTGCGCCGGATGGTCGACCCGCGCTCTGGCGTGGTGCGGCGCGCCAACCTGATCGGCACGCTTGACGGGTTCGTCACGCTGGCGCAGGTGCGTGCCGCCTTCCCCGCCGGGGCAGCCGCGCGCGACGCGGCCTGGATGTGGCGGCGGCTGCTCGTCGCGATCGGCGCGGCGCATCAGGCCGGGCTAGTGCATGGCGCCGTGCTGCCCGAGCACGTGCTGATCCATCCCGCCGCGCACGGCCTCGCGCTAGTCGACTGGTGCTACGCGGGCCCGCCGGGGTCCCCGCTCCCCGCGATCGTCGGCCGGTACCGCGACTGGTACCCGCCCGAGGTCCCCGGCCGCGGCCCGGCCGGGCCCGACACCGACATCTGGCTGGCCAGCGCCTGCATGACCGACCTGATGGGGAGCCTGCTTCCCGCGCCGCTCAGCGCGTTCGCCAGGGGCTGCAGGCTGGCCAGCCCGGCACGCCGGCCGCAGGACGCCTGGCGGCTGCTCGCCGAGCTCGACGACCTGCTCGGCCGGCTGTACGGGCCGCGCAGGTTCCGTCCCTTCGTCATGCCTGCCTGAGGCACGCGGTAGGGCACGCGGTAAGAGAAGAGAAAGAGGAGAACCATCATGGGAAGCGGACTATGGTCCACCGACATCTACGACGCAGCGGCGCGCTTCCGCGCCGCCACCGGCACCAGCGCGTTCGCGCACAGCGACAGCGGTGCGACGAGCACGCACGCGGCGCTCGACCCGCGCGGGGTGACGCTCAGGGAGAGCCGCGACTCCGCCGAGCACCCACGGTCGGTCGCGATCGCCGTGCTGTTCGACGTCACCGGGTCGATGCAGGACGTGCCGCGCGGGCTCCAGGCGAAGCTGCCTCAGTTGCTCGGGCTGCTGCTGCGCAAGGGGTACGCGGAAGACCCGCAGGTGATGTTCGGCGCGATCGGCGATGCCACCTGCGACCGGGCACCGCTGCAGGTCGGGCAGTTCGAGTCGGACAACCGAATGGACGACGACCTCAGCCGGATCCTGCTCGAGGGCGGCGGCGGCGGCCAGATGACCGAGTCCTACGAGCTGGCCATGTACTTCATGGCCAGGCACACCGCGGCCGACTGCTTCGAGCGGCGAGGCAAGCGGGGCTACCTGTTCCTGATCGGCGACGAGATGGCGTACCCGATGGTCAAGCGCGGCGAAGCGCGCGAGTGGATCGGGGACGGGCTCGAGGCGGACATCCCGCTCGCCGACCTGCTAGCCGAGCTGACCAGGAAGTGGGATACCTATTACATCCTGCCCGCCGGGGCGAGTCACGCGGGTAACGCGCAGGTGCTGCGCTTCTGGCGCGGGCTGCTCGGCCAGAACGTGATCGAGCTCGCGGACCTGGACGCGGTGGCCGAGACCATCGCGCTCGCCGTGGGCCTCGGCGAGGACATGATCAGCATGGACGACGGCCTGGCCGACCTCGCCGACATCGGCTCTGAGGCGGGCTCGGCGGTCTCCAAGGCGCTGGCGACGATCGGCTCGTCGCGCGGCACTGTGACGGTCAGCGTGGCGCTTGACGACCTGGACGGGCCAGGCGGGCCGGAAGGGAACGTGCGGCTGTGACCGCGCCTGCGGGGTCGGCGGGTCCGGTGGGGCCGGCCGGCTCGGGGTTGGCGGGCGGTGGGCACGTTATCGTCGCCGACCTCGGCTACGGCGACGCCGGCAAGGGCACCGTCGTGGACTGGCTGTGCCGCGTCGGCGCGTTCCGGGCGGTGGTGCGGTTCAACGGCGGCGCGCAGGCCGCGCACAACGTGGTGACCCCGGACGGCCGGCACCACACGTTCGCGCAATTCGGCTCGGGCAGCTTCACGCCTGGGGTGCGGACGCACCTGTCCAGGTTCATGCTTGTTGACCCGCTGGCGCTCGCCGCCGAGGCCGACCACCTGGCCAGCGTCGGCGTGCCCGACGCGCTCGACCGGCTGACCGCGGACGCCGATGCCCTGCTGACCACGCCGTACCACCGGGCGGCCAACCGGGCCAGGGAGCTGGCCAGGCCGCCCGGGCAGCGGCACGGCTCGTGCGGGATCGGGATCGGCGAGACCGCGCGGTACGCGCTCGCCCACCCGGCCGACGCGCCACGGGCCGGGGACTGCGCCGACCCGCGGGCGCTGACCAGGAAGCTGGTCCTGCTCAGGGACCGGCTGGAACCGGCAGGTGCGTCGCTCGACGTGCCGCCGGTCCGGGACGTCGTGGCCGCGTTCGCTGCCTTCGCCGAGCGGGTCGCGCTGGTGGACGGCGGCTTCCTGCCCGGCCTGCTCCGCGCCGGGCGTGTCGTCTTCGAGGGTGCCCAGGGCGTGCTGCTCGACGAGCGGTACGGCTTCCACCCGTTCACCACGTGGTCCACCACCACGTTCGCGAACGCGGAGACCCTGCTCGCCGAGGCCGGAGCGGCAGCGACCAGGCTCGGCGTGGTCCGCTGCTATGCGACCAGGCACGGTCCGGGGCCGCTCGTCACCGAGGACCCGACCCTTGAGCTGCCCGACCCGCACAACCGGGCGAACCAGTGGCAGGGACCGTTCCGGGTCGGTCACTTCGACGCTGTCGCGCTGCGCTACGCGCTCGACGTCGCCGGCGGCGTGGACGGCATCGCCCTCACCCACCTCGACGTGGCCGAGCGGCACCGGCTGTCGGTCTGCGACCGCTATCTGCACGACGGCAGGCCCGTGCACCGGCTGAACCATGGCGGCGGCAGGGACCTGGCCAGGCAGGAGCGGCTGACCGGGATGCTGCTGCGCTGCAGTCCCGTGCTCGGCGATCCGGACGGCGACTGGCCAGAGGTGGTCGCCCGCGCCGCTGTCGCGCCGGTGCTGCTTGTCTCCCGCGGGCCCACCGCGCTTGACAAGACCCCGGTCGGGGTCGGCCTGCGAGCGGGCCGGGCCGAGCTTGCCATCGGAACTGCCGCTAGAACTGCGGTTAGAACTGCAGCGCCAGGTCCACGATGACCGGGGCGTGATCGCTCGGGCCCTTGCCCTTCCGCGCGTCCCGGTCCACCCAGGCGTCCTTCACCAGCCCGGCGAGCGCCGGGTTCGCGTACACCAGGTCGATCCGCATGCCCATCCCCTTGTGGAACGACCCGGCCCGGTAATCCCAGTACGTGAACGGGTGCGGCCCCTTGGCGATCCGCGGGACCACGTCGGTGAGCCCGGTCTCGCGCAGCGCGCCAAGCTCGGCACGCTCGGCCGGCGTGACGTGGGTCGAGCCGACGAAGGCGGCCGGATCCCACACGTCGGCGTCGGTCGGTGCGATGTTGAAGTCGCCCATCACGGCGAACGGCAGGGCCCCCGCGGCCTCCGGCGCGACGGCGGCCCGCAGCGCGGCGAGCCAGCGCAGCTTGTAGGCGTAGTGCGGGTCATCGGGCGTCCGGCCGTTGGGCACGTAAACCGACCGCACCCGCACCGGCCCGCAGGTCACCGCGAGCGTCCTGGCCTCCAGGGTGGACTGGTCGGGAAAGCCAGGGTCACCGGGCAGGCCGGGCACTAGGTCGGCCAGGCCCACCCTGGACAGCACGGCCACCCCGTTCCACCGGCCCTCGCCGTGCTGGGCGACCGCGTAGCCAAGCGGCTCGACCGCCTCGGACGGGAACGCGCCGACCCCGACCTTGGTCTCCTGCAGGCACACCACGTCAGCGGCCGCCTGCTCCAGCCACTCCACCAGCCGAGGCAGCCTGGCCAGCACCGAGTTCACGTTCCAGGTCGCGATCCGCACGCAGTTATCCAATCACGGGCTGTTCGATCGCCGGGGTCATCCGGTCAGGGGACAAGCGTGCGGCCCGGCGCATGCGCGCCGGGCCGCACGGAGCTGACGGCTAGTTGACGAAGACAGCCGGGCTGCCCTTGACGCTGGTGTCCTTGACCGGGCCGAAGGTGGCCGAGAAGGTACCGCCGCTACCGCAGAGCCCGCCGCTCGACTTGAACTTCTGATTCGTGAACGTGATGGTGTTGCCCTTGTTGGATGAACTGCCCTTGATGCTGGCTGCCGTGCTCGTGCAAGTGACCGTCCCGACGCCAGTGACGGAGACCGAGACGGTGAACGAGAGCGGCTTGGACTTGCTGGTGCCGCTGATCGTCACCGGGTCACCCTTGGAGTCGCTGACCGTCACGTTGTAGGGCAGGTTGTTCACCGTCACGCTCTTGACCGTGACGCCCGCGACGTTCACCGTGCACTTGGCGAGTGTCTGCGAGGTCTGTGACTCGCTCGCCTTGCCTGGCTTGGTGGGGTTGGTCTTAACCTTGGCGGTGAAGGATGCCGACGTGCAGGTCAGCGTCTCGGCCGGGGCCGCGAAGACGACTGTAGCGCCCTTCGCCAGGCTGGCCTTCAAGACGGCATTGGTCTTGACGGCCGTTCCTCCTGCCTTTCCCACTGTCAGGACGTGTCCGGTCGCCGCCTGCGCCGGGACCATCGCTGACACGATGGCGACGGCCGAAGCGGCGACCGCCGCGAGTGGAAGGAACTTGCGCATCTACTTTGCTCCTTGCAAGAAGGGAACTCTTAGCTCCGAGCCTGCCACGACATTGGGGCAGTGACTATCAAATCGCGCCAACCAGCGCATCCGAGCAAAGATGACCCTACCGGGCTGCGGCCGCGCGGCGGCGGCCGGGTAGCGAGCGGAGAGCAGCACCTGGGTCCTACCGAGCGGAGAGCAGCGGCCCTACCCGGGCGAGCAGTTCCCTGAGGTTGTCCTCGCGGGTCAGCGCGTTCGCCTCATCGATGTCGAGCCAGCGCAACGGTGCGTGCGCCGACTCGGGTCTGGCGGCGTCCGGATCCCAGGTGGCCAGCACGAACCGCAGGTCCGCGTGCTCGTGCGCCGGCTCGCTGCGGCTGGCTGGCACCGGCACCACGGCCACCTGGCGCAACTGGCTGTCGGGCCACGCCGCGAGATCGGGCAGGCCGGTCTCCTCGGCGGCCTCGCGCAGCGCGATCGCCAGCGCGTCGCTCTCACCTGGATCGCCGTGCCCGCCGACCTGGAGCCAGGCCTGCTGGCGCTGGTGCCACCGCAGCAGCACCTGCCCGGTGCCCGGGGCAACGATCAGCGCAGAGGCGGTGAGATGCAGCGGAGCTGACCGCAGCCAAGGGTCGGGCACCCGGCGTGCGAGCGCGATAACCCGGTCGACGTCCGCCGCCTCGCCCGCGTCGTGCGCACGGTAGCCGGCCAGCAGGCCGAGTGCGGACTCGCTCGCCTCGCTCATGCACAGCATGCTCCCACCCCGCGGGCCACGGTGGCGCTTGCGTGCTCGTTCACAGCCGCGTAACGGAGCCGAAGCACGCAGGCAACAGCGATGCCGCAGGCTCAGAGGTGACGTGATCCGACATCGAGGAGGTCCCGATGGCGCAGTGGAGGATACGGCTCGCCGTACCCGACGACCCCGGCGGGCTCCAGGCGCTCAAGGGCGCGCTCGCCGCCGTCCCGTCCGCGCGGGTGCTCGACCCGCCAGGCGGGGCCGCAGGGACCGGCAGGGACGTCATCGTCGACCTGCGCGAGGACTCGCTACTCGGGGACCTGCTGCGGACGCTGCACGAGATCAGCCCGCAGGTGTTCGTCAGCCGGGTTCCGTCTGCCGAGCAGGCCGCCGCGCCGGGCATCCGGGTACGCAGGCTGCGCGGGACCGTCAGCGTCGTCGGCTGAGCCCGCCGGCACTGCCTACCGCCGCCGTGGCGACGACCGGCATCATGGTCGCAAGCGGGACGGGAGGCGGCCGATGTCCGAGGCAGCGAAGCACGCGGCAACGGAACGAGATGCGGCGGAACGGGAAGCGGCGGAACGGGTAGCCGCGCGGGAAGCGGCGGCACGGGAGGCCGCCGTCGATGCCGCGCTGGCCCGGCTTGACCTGGAGACCAAGGTCAGCATCCTGTCCGGGCAGGACACCTGGTCGCTGCCCGCGGTGCCGGAGATCGGGCTGGCCAGCGTCGTCATGTCAGACGGCCCGGTCGGCGTCCGCGGCACGCGGTGGAGCGCCGAGTACCCGTCGATCGCCCTCCCGAGCCCGACCGCGCTGGCCGCGACCTGGGACCCCGACCTCGCCAGGACCGCCGGAAGGCTGCTCGGCCAGGAGGCGCGTGGCAAGGGCGTGCATGTGCTGCTCGCGCCCACGGTGAACCTGCACCGCAGCCCGCTCGGCGGCAGGCACTTCGAGGCCTACTCCGAGGATCCGCTGCTCACCGGGGCGATCGGCGGCTCCTACGTGGCCGGAGTGCAGGACCACGGGGTGGCTACCACAGTCAAGCACTTCGTGGCCAACGACTTCGAGACTGACCGGTTCACCGTCAGTGTCGAGGTCGGCGACCGCGCCCTGCGCGAGCTTTACCTGGCTCCGTTCGAGACCATCGTGCGCGACGCCGGGGCGTGGGGCGTGATGTCGGCCTACAACGCGGTCAACGGCATCTCGATGACCTGCAACGCCGCCTTTCAGCGCGGCGTGCTCAAGGACGAGTGGGGCTTCGACGGTGCGGTGGTGTCGGACTGGGTGGCGGCACGCGACACCGTCGCCACCGCCCTCGGCGGGCTCGACGTCGCGATGCCGGCGATGGGCAGCCCGTGGGGCGCCCGGCTGGTCGCCGCGGTGCGGGACGGCTCGGTCCCTGGCGAGGTCATCGACGAGCAGGTCCGCCGGGTGCTGCGGCTCGCTGCCAGGGTGGGTGCCCTGGCCGGGGCGCCCGAGGCGGTGCCAGCGCAGCGCAGGCCGACCGCGCTGGACGGTGCCGCACTCGCGCGGGAGATCGCCGCGCGCTCGTTCGTGCTCGCCAGCAACTCTGGCGATGCGCTGCCGCTGAACACGGCGGCTATCTCTCGCGTGGCGCTGTTCGGCGGGCTTGCCGCCGAGGCCCGCGTCCTGGGCGGCGGCAGCGCGACGGTCTTCCCCGAGCACGTCGTCTCGCCGCTCGAAGGCCTGAGCGCCGCGCTGCCCGGCTCGGTGCGTCTGATCTACGCGACCGGTGCGGACCCAAGGACGGTGCTCGCGCCAGCCGCCGGCCCGCAGTGGGCGCAGCTGCACGCGACCTTCCGGGACGCTTCAGGCGCGGCCCTGCATGAAGCGCCACTGGTGACCGGGGCCGGCCGGTGGATGGACATGCCTTCGGGTGTCAGCCCGCGCGCGGTGACGTCGGTGGAGATCACTGGCCAGCTGACCGCCGCGAGCACCGGCACGCACCTGCTCGGCATCAGGGGCATCGGCAGGCTCACGCTCACCGCGGGCGGCAGGCGGATTTTCGCCGGCGAGCTTAAGCCGGACGCCGGCGACCTGGCTCGCGCCTTCCTTGCGCCGCCCGAGCAGCGGGTGGCACTGCCGCTGAGGGCGGGAGAGGTCGTGCAGGTGACGCTCGCGCAGCGGGTCAGCCTGGTGGAAGGCTTCGCCGTCGTGTCGATGAGTCTCGGCTACGGCCCGCCGCAGGCGGGCGCCGACGACCTGCTCGACGAGGCCGAGCGGATCGCCACTGCCAGCGACGTGTCGGTGGTGGTGGTCGGCACCACCGGGGAGGTGGAGTCCGAAGGGTTCGACCGCACCGACCTGGGCCTGCCCGGCCGCCAGGACGAGCTGGTCATGCGAGTGGCTGCGGCCTGCCCCCGCACGATTGCAGTAGTCAGCGCAGGCTCCCCGGTCGAGCTGCCCTGGGCTGACGACGTCGCTGCCGTGCTGCTCACCTGGTTCGCTGGCCAGGAGGCCGGGCACGCGCTCGCCGACGTGCTGCTCGGCATCGCCGAGCCCGGCGGGCGGCTGCCCACCACCTGGCCGGTCACCGCTGCCGACTGCCCGGTGCTGTCCACCACGCCGCGGGACAGCGTGCTGCGCTACGACGAGGGCGTCTTCATCGGGTACCGAGCGTGGCAGCGCTCGGCGACCGCGCCGCGCTACCCGTTTGGCCACGGCTACGGCTATACGACCTGGGCGTACGAGCACATCGCCGTGGACGGCCTTCGGGTGACCGTCACGGTGCGCAACACCGGCGTCAGGCACGGCCGCGAGGTCGTGCAGCTCTACCTGGCACCGGACGGCCCAGCACCAGACGGCCCAGCACCGGACAGGCCGGTCCGCTGGCTGGCCGGCTTCGCGGCAGCCGCGGCCGGACCTGGCCAGGCGGTGACGGTAACCACCGAGCTGCCGGCCAGGGCGTTCCAGGTCTGGGACGGTGGCTGGCACACCGTGCCTGGCAGGTACGCGGTCCAGGCCGGGCACAGCATCGCCGACCGCCGAATCGCCACCACGCTCACAGTGCCCTAGCGTGGCTACTGGTGCGGCGCCCGCCTCGGCAGCGCCCGCACGGCGTCTTCAGGCGAGGGGCGATGGAAGCTGTGAGCAGGCCGGGCCATTACAAGTGGATCGTCTTGTCGAACACCACGCTGGGCACCACGATGGCGACCATCGACATGTCGATCATGCTGATCGCCCTGCCGGACATCTTCCGCGGCATCGGCATCGACCCGCTGGCCCCCGGCAATAGCTTCTACCTGCTCTGGATGATCCTCAGCTTCATGGTCGTCACCAGCGTGCTCGTCGTGAGCCTCGGCAGGCTCGGCGACATGTACGGCCGGGTCCGGATGTACAACCTCGGTTTCGTCGTCTACACGTTCTTCTCGCTGCTGCTCACGATCACCTGGATGCACGGCGTGGCGGCGGCGCTCTGGCTGGTCATCATGCGGGTCTTCCAGGGGGTCGGCGCCGCGATGCTGATCGCCAACTCCGCCGCGATCCTGACTGATGCCTTTCCGGAGAACCAGCGCGGCATGGCTCTCGGCATCAACCAGGTGGCCGGGATCAGCGGCTCGTTCGTCGGGCTGGTGCTCGGCGGCGTGCTCGCCCCGATCCAGTGGCGGCTGATCTTCCTGGTGTCGGTGCCGATCGGCTTGTTCGGCACGGTCTGGGCCTACCGCAAGCTGCGCGAGATCCCGAGGCGCGCGGCCGCCAGGGTGGACTGGCCGGGCAACGCTACCTTCGCGCTCGGCCTCGTGGGCGTCATGGTCGGGATCACCTACGGCATCCAGCCCTACGGGCACTCCACGATGGGCTGGACCAACCCGTTCGTGATCGGCTGCCTGGGAGGCGGAGTCGCGCTGCTTGCCGCGTTCGCGGTGATCGAGCAGGCCGTTCCCGACCCGATGTTCCGCCTGCCGCTGTTTCGCATCCGGGCGTTCACCGCAGGAAGCCTGTCCTCCATGCTGGCCAGCATCGGCCGCGGCGGCCTGATGTTCATGCTGATCATCTGGCTGCAGGGGATCTGGCTGCCGCGGCACGGCTACAGCTTCAGCCAGACGCCGCTGTGGGCCGGCATCTACATGCTGCCGCTGACCGCGGGCTTCCTGATCGCCGGGCCCGCCTCCGGCGTGCTCTCCGACCGCTTCGGCTCGCGGCCATTCGCCTCAGGCGGGATGATCGCGGCGGCCGGGTCGTTCCTGCTGCTCGAACTGCTGCCGGTGAACTTCCCGTTCTGGGCGTTCGGCCTGATCTTGCTGCTCAACGGGCTGTCCATGGGCGCGTTCGCGGCGCCGAACCGGGCGGGAGTCATGAACAGCCTGCCGCCGCAGCACCGCGGGGTGGGCTCGGGCATGAACTCCACCTTCCAGAACTCCGGTCAGGTGCTGTCGATCGGCATCTTCTTCACGCTCATGATCGTCGGCTTGTCGGACACGCTGCCCCGCGCGCTCTATTCCGGGCTGATCGCTCACGGTGTGCCGGCGGCCGCCGCGACGGCCGCCGCGCATCTGCCGCCTGTCGCCACCCTTTTCGCGGCGTTCCTCGGCTACAGCCCGATCAGCCACCTGGTCGGGCCCGCGGTGCTAGCGCGGTTGCCGGCCCGCCAGGTTGCCGCGCTGACTGGCCGCAGCTTCTTTCCCGCGCTGATCTCCGGCCCGTTCGCAAGCGGGCTGCACGCCGCCTTCGATTTCGCCGTGGCGGCCTGCCTGGCAGCCGCCGCGATGTCGTGGCTGCGCGGCGGCAAGTACCACTACCAGGCCGAAGCCGACGATCAGGAGCCGGTGATCGCGCGGATCGACTCGCGCAGCGACGACATCGTCGCCAGCACCGCGGACGGCTCGTAGCCGCAGTGCGCCATGCAGTTCGCGCACCGCGGGTCCTTGCCGCGGCCGTAGGCGTCCCAGTCGGTGGTCTCGATCAGCTCGCGATAGGTGCTCGTGTACCCGTCGGCCATCAGGTAGCACGGCCGCTGCCAGCCGTGCAGCGAATACGAAGGGATGCCCCACGCCGTGCAGCCGAAGTCGGCTTTGCCCTCGAGGAAGTCGAGGAACAGCGGTGAGTGATTCAGCCGCCAGCGCTTCCTGTTCCCGTCGGCGAACGCCTTGCGGAACAGCTCCGTGGTCTCGGTCACGCCGAGGAAGTGCTCCTGGTCGGGTGCCTTTTCGTAGGCATAGGCCGGCGAGATCATCATCTCGTCCACCCGCAGGTCGTCGTTGAGGTAGTTCAGCACGTCGATCACGGTCTGCGGCGAGTCGGTGCTGAAGAACGTGGAGTTCGTGGTGACGCGGAAGCCGCGCCGCTGGCACTCCCTGATCGCGGCAACGGCCTCGTCGAATACGCCGTCCTTGCACACCGACGCATCGTGCCGCTCGGCGAGGCCGTCGATGTGGACGGCCCACGCGAAGTAGGGCGATGGCCGGAACTTGTCCAGTTTCTTCGGTATCAGCAGCGCGTTCGTGCACAGGAAGACGAACTTCTTGCGCTTGACAAGCTCGGCGACCAGCACGTCGATCTGGGGATGCATGAGCGGCTCGCCGCCCGCTATCGAGACCATCGGGGCGCCGCACTCGTCGATGGCGTCGAGCGCCTGCTGCACCGGCATCCGCTGCTTCAGCACCGACGCGGGTTTCTGGATCTTCCCGCAGCCCGCGCACGCGAGGTTGCAGGCGAACAGCGGCTCGAGCTCGACCAGCAGCGGGAACTTCTCCCGCCTCGCGAGCTTGTTCCGCAGCAGGTAGGTCGCGATCCGCATGCTCTGGCGCAGCGGCATGCTCATGTCTGCTTCAGCTCCTTGGGAAGGCCGAACTGCACGGACTCTGTGGCGACCGCGACCTCTCTGGTCTGGACGGCTCCGAGACCAGAGAGCGCGGTGACGATCTGAGCGACGATCGCTGGCGGTGCCGAGGCCCCGGCGGTGACGCCGATGGTGCGCACGCCGGCCAGCCAGCCGAGTTCGATGTCCTCGGGCCCGTCTACCAGGTAGGCCGACGCGCCCGCCCGCTGCGCGGTCTCCACCAGGCGCAGCGAGTTGGACGAGTTCGCCGAGCCAGCCACCAGGACCAGGTCCGCCTGGGTGGCGACGGCCCGCACCGCGAGCTGACGGTTGGTGGTGGCGTAGCAGATGTCGTCGCTACCAGGCCCGCGTGCGCCTGGAAAGCGTTCGGTGATGGCGTCCACCATGCCGAGCGCGTCGTCGGCGGCGAGCGTGGTCTGCATCAGGTAGGCCACCTTGCCGGGGTCAGCGGGCCTGAGCCTGGCCACGTCGGCCGGAGTCTCCACCAGGACCGTGGACGCCGGCGCCTCGCCGAGCGTGCCCTCCACCTCCTCGTGGCCCGCGTGCCCGATCAGCGCCACCAGGTAGCCGTCCGCGGCGAACCTGCGTGCCTCCGCGTGCACCTTCGACACCAGCGGGCAGGTGGCGTCCACGGCCCGCAGTCCCCGCCGGGACGCCTCTTCGCGCACGTCGGGCGCGACCCCGTGCGCGGAGAACACCACGACCGCGCCGCCTGGTACGTCGCCCAGCTCGTCGACGAACACCGCGCCCAGATCGGCGAGCCTGGCCACCACGTGCGCGTTGTGCACGATCTGCTTGCGCACGTAGACCGGCGGCCCGAACCGCTCGAGCGCGAGTTCCACGATCTCGATCGCGCGGTCGACGCCGGCGCAGAACGACCGCGGGCCGGCCAGCAGGATCTCCCTGCTGCCGCAGGCGGCCGCCCAGCGGGCGAGCGCGTCGCCCGCGGCCCGCAGCGACCGAAGCGCGGCGAGGCCGCCAGGCACGGTACGCGGGCTGAGCAGCGGCCGGTCGGGGGTGTCGGAGATCGCCCTGACCACCACGGCCGGGCGACCCGCCGCGCCGCCGAGCAGCGGCGCCGACTCCATGTCGGCGGCGATCGCACCGTCCGCCGCGAGGCTGGCATGGTCGGCGCCGCCGACCAGCCGGTCGACCGTAACCACGGGGCCGGCCAGCGCCCGCAGGCCAGCCCGGCGCAGCTCGCCGGCCAGCAGCGGCGCTGACTCGCAGCGCACCACGCCAGCCGCGCCAGTCCCGGCGCCTGACACCTGGGTGGCCACCACCAGGTCACCCACCGCGGTCTGCGCGGTCAGCCCGGCCGCGACGCCGCCGACGGCCAGCATCGCGTGGCCTGATCCACTGAGCCTGGCCGCGGCCGCGGCCGCCCTGGCGGGCCCGTAGCCGGTCCTCACCACCTCGCCGCGTCCGGCCAGACCGCGCCGCAGCGCCCTGGCCTCGACTCCAAGCGGGGCGCAGACCAGCAGGGCAGGCGGCCCGCCAGGCTCGTCCCTGGCTTCGCCGACCGCCGGCCTAGCCGTGAGCAGAGTGCCAGGATCGCTCATGTCGCCCCGTTCAGGTACCGGCCGAGCGCGCTCACCGGGAACACCAGCCGGTACAGGTGGTAGTTGATGTAGAAGTCGCCGGGGAAGCCGGTCCCGGTGAACTGCGGCTCGTCCCACGTCCCGTCCTCGCGCTGCGCGTCGCCCAGCCAGGCGATCCCGGCCTCGGCGCTGCGCAGCGCGTCATCGCCCCCCGCCGCCAGCAGCGCGAGCAGCGCCCAGGCGGTCTGCGAGGCAGTCGACTCGCCCCAGCCCGCCCAGCTGGCGTCGGTGTACGACCTCAGGTCCTCGCCCCAGCCACCGTCGGGGTTCTGGTGCTCGATCAGCCACCGGACGGCGCGCCTGATCGCCGGCTTGCCAGGCCGCACGCCGGCCGCGATCAGCGCGGGCACCACGGCACCGGTGCCGTACACGTAGTTCGCGCCCCAGCGCCCGAACCACGAGCCGTCTGGCTCCTGCGCGCGCAGCAGCCACGCCACGCCGCGCCGCGCCGCGCGGCCGCCTGCCAGGCCCGCCGCGGCCAGCGCCTCGACCGTGTGCGCGGTCACGTCGGCCGACGGCGGGTCGATGACCTCGCCAAAATCGCAGAACGGCAGCCTGGTCACCAGCCGGCCGGTGTTGTCGGCGTCGAACGCGCCCCACCCGCCGTCCCGGCTCTGCATGCCGGTCAGCCAGGTAAGCGCGCGCGGCGCGGCCGCCGCCGCCGCGCTCACCCCGCTCGCGGCGGCGCCCTCGCCGGTCAGCGTGACCCGGCCGAGCGCGAGCACCACCTCGGCGGTGTCGTCGATGTCCGGGTAGCCGTCGTTGTCGAACTCAAACGCCCAGCCCGACGGCCCGAGCCCTGGCCGACGCACCTGCCAGTCGCCAGGGCCGCAGATCTCCTCGGCAAGCACCCAGCGCGCGGCGGCCTGGAGCGCGGGGTGGCTGGCCTCAAGTCCGGCGTCGGCCAGCGCGATCAACGCGAGCACGGTGTCCCACACCGGCGACTGGCACGCCTCCAGCCGCCTGACCGGCCCGCCGGGCGTCTCCTCCCAGATCGTGAACCTGTCAAGGCCCGCCAGGCCACGGCGGATCACCGGGTGGTCGAGCCCGTAGCCGAGCAGGTGCAGCGCGATCAGCGAGTACACCCACGGCGGCTGGATGCCGCCCCAGCATCCGTCCTGTTCCTGGCGCGCGATGATCCACTCGGCGCAGCGCCGCATCGCGGCGGCGCGGACCGCGGCGGCCGGCCGGGTGCCGCCCAGATGCCGCTCGTAGCGGTGCAGCACCCGGTCAAGGCCGCGGAACGCGCGGGCCCACCAGTCCGCGTCCCGCGCCCCTGCTCCCCCGGCTTCCCTGGCTTGCCCTGCTCCCCCGGCTGCTCCGGCTGCCCCGGCATGCAGCTCGGCCAGGCTGAACGGGAGCGGGCGCACCGGGCGGAGCGATCCGACGATGGTCAGCGGAACGATCGTCTGGCGGGCCCAGCACGCCCAGTCGTAGACGTTCAGCGGGAACCACGCAGGCAGGTAGATCAGCTCGGGCGGCATCACCGGCAGGTCGTCCCACGACCACTCGCCGAACATGGCCAGCCACATGCGGGTGAAAACCCTGGTGGCCTCGATCCCGCCGCGCTGGCAGATCCAGGCCGCCGCCCGCGCCATGTGTACTGCCTCCGGCGGGTCGCCGGCCAGCCGCAGCGCGGTGTAGGCCTCGACCGTGGTGGACAGGTCGCCGTCGCCGCCGCGGAAGTTCGCCCAGGTGCCATCGGATCGCTGGCAGGACCTGATCCACCGGGCGGCCGCCGCCGTCTGGCCGTCGGTACGGATGCCGAGGAACTCGCGCAGCAGCAGGTCCTCGGCGTCCATGGTCACGTTGGTCTCAAGCTCGCCCTTCCACCAGCCATCGGAGTGCTGCAGGCCGAGCAGGTGGCCGACCGCGCGGTCCAGGGTCGCTCGGGCGGCGACGGCCAGCGGCTGCGGCTCGGGCGGCACGGCTGGTCGCACGGCTGGCGGCACCGTGGGCGGCACCGTGGGCGTGACGGCTGGGGTCACCATTGCCGCGCCGTGATGAACTCCGCGATCCCTGACAGCTCGGTCCGCACGTCGTCAGGGATCTCCGCCTCGCCGAGGCTGTCGATCGCCGAGACCATCGCGGCGTCGGCCTCCGCCTCGGCCCACTTGCGCCCGCCGGCCTCCTCGGTCAGCTCGGCGGCCCTGACCAGCTCGGCCTCGGTCAGCGGATCGGGCGCTGCCAGCAGCTCCGCGAGGTCTCCGCCGGCGTTCGTGCCGCTGGTGAGCGCGGCCACCACGGGCAGGGACCGCTTCCTCGCCCGCAGGTCCGACCTGACCGGCTTGCCCGTGACCTCGGGAGCCCCCCAGATGCCGAGCAGGTCGTCGGTGAGCTGGAAGGCGAGCCCGACGTGGGCGCCGAACCCGGCAAGCGCCATCGCCGTGACGGCAGGGCCGCCGACGTAGATCGCGCCAATGCTGCACGCGCAGGCCATCAGCGCGGCCGTCTTGTCCGCCGCCATGTCAAGGCACTCGGTGATCGTGACGTCGTCCCGGCGCTCGAACGCCAGGTCAGCGCCCTGGCCGGCGATCAGCCGCTGCACCGCGGCAAGCAGGCACCGCGACGCCCACATGCCCTGCGGGGCCGGCCCCTCGAGCAGCAGGTCCTGGGCAAGGGCGAGCAGCGCGTCTCCTGCCAGGATCGCCGGGCCGACGCCGAACGCGGTCCAGGCCGTCGGCCGGTGCCTGCGCTCGGTGTCCCCGTCCATGATGTCGTCGTGCAGCAGCGAGAAGTTGTGCACGAGTTCCACCGCCACGGCCGCGGGCAGTGCGCGCTCGGCGGGCGCGCCGACGGCGCGCGCCGACAGCAGCGCCAGCGCCGGCCGTAGTGCCTTGCCGGACGCGGGCTGCCGGCTGGGCTGCCCGTCCAGGTCGGCGAGGCCGAGGTGATAGCTCACCACCGGGCGCACGTCCTGGCTCAGCCGCTCGGTGGCGGCGGCGATCGCCGGGCTGACCAGGTCGCGTGCGGTGGCCACCCCCGCCGGCATGGTCGCGGTCACCGGGCCACCCCGCTGCGCTCCGGCCTGGCCTCGCCGCCCGGCCGCCGAAGGCCCGCCCCGGCCAGCCCGGCGGCGTCCGCCGCGCCGAGCCGCCCTGCCGCTCGCTGGCTGACTAGCTCCTGTGCTGCGTTATGCCCGCTTCGCACGGCACCCTCCATCGTGTCCGGCCATCCGGTCCTGGTCCACGCCCCGGCCAGCACAAGCCCGCTGGCACCGGTCCCGGCGTCCGGCCGCAGCGCGGCCGTGCCAGGTCCCTGCCTGAACGTCGCCCGCCGCTCCCTGGTGACGAAGAAGTCACTGATCCGCGCCTGTGACGCCGCAGGGAAGAGCAGTTCAAGCTCAGGGACGAACCGCTCGCGCAGGCTGGCCACCGGCACGTTCACGTACTCGTCCGCCGCGGACAGCGAGACGGCCAGGTACTGCCCGGACGCGAGGCCGGCCTGACTGGTCTTGTCGAACACCCACTGCACTGGCGAGTCGACCGCGGCGGCGAACGGCAGCGGCATGACCGGCCGGTCGTAGACCACGTGCACGTTGACGATCGGCGAGGTGCCAAGCTCCGCCCACCGGCCCGCGCCAGGCACCCCGGCCTGCCCGGCCAGCCTGGCGGCCTGCTCGGCAGGCACCGCGAGCACCAAGGCATCGGCCGACAGCACCTGGCTTCCGGCCGGCCCCGCACCCCCGCTGGCGTCCTGGCCCGACTCTCGGCCGACATCGTGGCCGGAGTCGAGGCCGACATCGTGGCCGGAGTCGTGGCTTGAGTCATGGCTGAGGCCGACGCCGAACCCGCCGCCCGGCAGCGCCTCGATCCCGGTGACCCTGGCCCCGAGCCGTACCGTCACTCCTGCGTCGGCCAGGGCGGCACCAGCCGCGTCGGCGTGCAGGTCGCCGAGCGGCACAGCCGCGATCCCGATGTCCGCGGCATCCCTGGCGCCGAGCAGCGCCATCTTCACCACGGTGGCGGCCAGCGCCGCGCTCGCCTCGTCGCCGGCGATGTTCAGCGCCGAGACGATGAACAGGTCCCACAGCACCCGGCGGGTCCGCTCGTCCTGTCCTCTGGCGGCCAGCCAGCCGCCGAGGGCAGCGGCGTCCATGGCGGGCGCATCCGGATCGGCGAACCGCATGGCCAGCGCGGCCCGCGCCACGCCGAGCCGCTGGGCAGGCGAGAGCAGCCGGTAGCCGGCCAGCGCCCGCCCCATGTGCAGCGGGCCAGGCAGCCCTGTCCGGCGCAGCCTGGCCGTGCCGGTCGGCGACAGCACGGTCACGTCGAACCGCTCCTGTATCCGCACCGAGCCGGTCACGCCGAGCCTGGCCAGCAGGCCGCGGTAGCTCGTGCAGCAGCGCAGGAACACGTGCTGACCGTTGTCGATCACCATGTCGCCGCGCCGGAACGACGACGCGGCGCCGCCGAGCCTCGGCCGCGCCTCGAGCAGCGTCACGGCGAAGCCTGCCTCGCGCAGCCGCAGCGCCGCGGAGATCCCGGCCAGGCCGCCGCCGATCACCGCGGCGCTGCGGCTGCCGTCCTTGTCGTGCGGGCGCAGCGCCGCGGAGATCCCGGCCAGGCCGCCGCCGATCACCGCGGCGTGCCTGGCGGTCATGGCCGGCCTCCTGCCGTGCCCCGCCTGCCCATTCCGGCCAGCGCGGTGACGGCGACCATCGCCTTCTGGCTGGCGGGCAGCGACATCCGGCGGCTGAGGGCGTCCTGCGGTGCCGCGCTGATGTGGTCGAGCAGCCGCAGGTAGATCCCGGCCATCGCGCCTGTGCACGCCGCGCTGCGCCGGTCGAGCATGGGCAGCAGCCGCAGGCCGCTCGCGTACCACTCCTGGGCGCGCCGCGCCTCGAACCTGACCAGCCCGGCCAGGTCGCCGGCCAGCTGGCCGCGCCCCTCGGACCCGCCGGGAGCCACCGTGCAGCCAAACTGCTCGATGTCCTGCGCCGGGAGGTACACCCGCCCGTTGCCGAGGTCCTCCCTGATGTCCCGCACGATGTTGGTCAGCTGCAGTGCCACGCCGAGCGCGTCGGCGAGCGGCTCGGCCGCCGCCCGGTCGGTGCTGCCGAACACGCCAAGCGACAGCCGTCCGATCGAGCCTGCCACGCACCGGCAGTAGTGCTCGAGCTCCGCGAACGTCGGGTAGCTCGTGCCCCTGACGTCGGCCTCGCAGCCGTCGATCAGCTCGCCGAACGCGGCCAGCGGGATCGGGAACCTGCGGGCCGCGTCGTCCAGAGCGACGAGCACAGGATCGTCGGCCGGCGGCGGGCTTCCCGCGGCCAGCGCGGCGACCGCTGAGCGTGCCTGCTCAAGCGCGACGATCTTGTCGGCCGGCGGCAGGGCGCCGTCGCCGATGTCGTCGATACGCCTGGCCAGCGCGTAGACGGCGGACAGCGCACGCCGCTTGTCGCCGGGGAGCAGCGAGATCCCGTAGGAGAAGTTCTTGGCCTGCTGACGGGTGATCCGCTCGCACTGGCCGTACGCTGCCCGGACGTCGGTCCCGGCATCGCGGGTAGTGGTCACGACCTCACCTGCCCTTCATCCAGGCGCCCGCGAGCTCAGCCGCGGTCCGGCTCCGGCTCGGGCGGAGGGCTGCGGCGAGCACGTCGTAGTCGGCCGCGGCGATCGCGCGCAGTGCTGCCCGGCCGCCCGCCACGTAGCCGGCCACAGCCGCCCTGGCCGCGCCGTGCAACGTGCCGATCAGCGGGGCGCCCTGGTCGACCAGCGATCGCGCCCTGCGGACCTCGAACGCCATCAGCGCGCGCACGCCGGGACCTGCGTGGGCCTCGGCCAGGTCCTGCTCGGTGCAGGCGTAGCTGCGCAGATCCTCTTGCGGCAGGTAGACCCGGCCGGCCCGCAGGTCCTCGGCGACGTCCTGCCAGTGCTCGGCGAGCTGCAGGCCGGTGCAGATCAGGTCGGAGAGCTCGGCCCGCTGCTCGGTGTGGCAGCCGAAGACGTGCAGCACGATCCGCCCGACTGGGTTGGCCGACAGCCGGCAGTAGCCGAGCAGGTCGGCGTACGTCTCATACCTGCTCACCTCCTGGTCCTGCCGGTTGGCTGCGATCAGGTCGACCAGCGGCGCCAGCGGGATGCCACAGTCAGCGACCGTCTCGCGCAGGCCAGTCACCACGGCCAGAGACGGGCCGGCTGGTGCCCCTGGTACGCCGGGCGCGCCGGGAGCTCCGGCGGGCGGGTACAGCCGGCGGACGTCGTCCTCAAGCTCGGCGAGCAGCCGCAGCCGGTCGGCGTGCGGTGCCTCGTCGCCGATGTCGTCCACCGTCCTTGCGTAGGCGTAGACGGCCATCAGGTGGAGCCGGTAACGCGCGGGCAGCAGCCGCAGCGCGACGGGAAAGTTCTCGCGCCCCGCCTGTGCGCCAGCGCCGGCCGCAAGGGACTCCACCTGTCCCGCGGCCGGCGCCTGCTCGACGTCAGGCACCCGGCCTGGCGGACCCTTGGCCAGACCGGCCGCCGTGATGCTCCTCCCGTCAGCGGTCACGATCACTATCTCCGCACGTTCCCAATTCGATTGCAAACAGTGACATTGGCGTCACCTGATGCGCGCGTCGTGTTCCCCAGACTGACCATGGGGAATGCGTTCTGAACCAATACCTGTGGTTATGTTCCTTCAGTGTTTGTTTTTACGATTAGCCCAGCCTGACGCCAAGCCCCGGCCAGGCCCCGGTCCGTGAGAGCGGCCTGACCAGGAAGCCTCCGGTAGCTGCCGGGGAGCCAACGGGCTAGTCTCGCCCCATGAGCAGGGATCATCGGGCGGCACGGTGAGGGAAGAGGCAGATACCACCAAGGACTCAGGTTCAGGCGCGGATAGCACAGCTCAGCCATTCAGGAGCGCCCCGACACGCCCGCGGCGGCCATCGCTGGGCGGCGGCACGCCGGCCCAGGACCGCGAGCTTGGCACCCAGGGCAGGCTGACCGTCCGTCGGCTGCTTGACGCCGGCCTGGCCGAGTTCGACGAGCGCGGGTTCCAGGCGGTCAGGGTGGACGACATCGTCCGGCGCGCCAAGACCTCGCACGGCACGTTCTATCTCTACTTCTCCAACAAGGACGACCTGTTCCGCACCCTGCTGCGGGACGCGCTGCACGACATGGAGGTGATCACCGACGACTTCCCCGTGGTGACCAGCAACGAGATGGGCCGTGCGGCGCTCCGCAAGTGGATCCACAGCTTCAGCGACACCTACCTGGCGCACGCCACCGTGATCAGGATCCTCAGCCAGGCCGACGTCGTCGGCGAGGAGGTCTACGGCGACGGGCTCAAGCTGCTGTTCAGGCTGTCGGAGGCCATCGCGCAGGGCATGACCGCTGCCGCACTCGGGCGTGACCCCGAGTCGGGGGCCGGCCAGGCCCAGCATGCCGAGCTCACCGCGCTTGCCTGCCTGATGATGCTCGAGCGGATCAACTACCTGATGAGCGTCGAGGTCAGGCTGCCGCGGGACGAGATGATCGACCGGCTGAGCGCGATCATCTACGCCGCCTTCCACACTCTCTGAACTCTCTGAGCCGCACTCTCTGAGCCGCACCGGGGTCAGGCGGGAATCAGGCCTGGTGGTCGGTGCGCAGCAGGCCGTAGACCACGCCGTCACGCCACTGGCCGTCACGCCAGCCGACGCCGCGCCGCACGCCCTCCCTGATGAACCCGGCCTGCTCCAGCGCGCGCTGCTCGGCCACGTTGCCTGCCTCGGTGGTCGCCTCGATCCGGTGCACGGCCGTGTGCGCGAACAGGTACCGCGCCAACGCTGCCTGTGCCGCGGTGCCGAGGCCACGGCCCCTGGCCCCTGGCAGCAAGGCGATGCCGATCTCCCAGTAGTGCGCGGCCACCGCCGCCGGATGCCGCCGCCAGCTCACGAAACCGGCTGGCCCGCCGCCGGCCACCACCATCAGCACGCCGCCGTCGGGGCCGATCAGCCTGTTCTCGGCCCAGCTACGGCGCCAGCGGAGCTGATCGTTCCACCCGAACCACGCGTACTCGCCGGTCGACGCCGGATCCTGGGTCAGCCGCTCCAGGATCGCCAGGTCGTCCTGCCCGACCGGCCGCAGTTCGACGTCAGGCCCGACGTCCTTCGGCCTGACGCCCTCCGGCCCGACATCCTCGGGCCCGGCGTCCTCCGGCCGGGCTTCCATCAGCACGCCCGGCCAGGTCAGGCGCTCAGCCAGACCGCCGCCTCAGGCGCGTGCACCAGGAACGTGAGCGCCTCGGTGAAGTACAGCCGCACGCCGTCCGCGTCGTGCGAGTCGTAGCCGATCGACAGGTCGGGCGCGAGGAACATCTCGAAGTCGCCGCCGCGCATGGAGACCACGAAGGCGCCGTCCACAGCCGGGGCCCGGTGGATCGGCCCGCCGACCAGGCTGGCCAGGTGGTCGCGGACCGGGACGCCGTGGTCGGAGACCTCGCCGGTCAGCGCGTACGCGCCGTGGCTGAGCACCAGCGCGTACGGCCCGCCCACCCCGGCCAGGCGCAGCGTCTCCACCGCCCCGCCCACGGCATCCGGGTACTGCCTGACGTCGTCGGGCAGCGCGACCGGCCGGTGCGGCGAAGCGGCCCGCAGGCCAGCGATGCCGGCGGCCGGGTAGCCGCCGAAGACCGCGCGATCCTCGGCGAGCGCTATCGCCGCGGCCGCGTCCCTGGCCGGCTGCCAGTCCGGGTCCCTGGCGCCGCGTTCGACGTCATCGACCGCCTGCCTGCTCACCGTGAACGGCACCCGGAGCTCGACCACCGGCTGGGCGGTGCGCAGCCGCGCGGTCACCCCGCCGGCGGGCGGATCGGCGTCGGTCAGGTGGCCGGTGCCGACCGCCGCGAGCAGCCAGTCGGCCGAGGTGTTCACCTCGGCGACGCGGCGCCCGGCCAGGTCGAGCGTGAACGTCCGCCGCGCCTCGTCCTCGATGCTGGCCCAGGCGGCCGGCGAGACCGGAGCGAGTTCCCTATGCAGGTTGTTCATCCTGATCTGCTCCTTTTACAGGCCGCCGATCCGCAGCGATCCGTCGGTTGCGCCTGCCGTGGCCCGCGGCGGTCCGCCGGAACCTGGCGGCCCTGGCAGCTCGTCAAGGAAGTCCGCCGACGGCGCGAAGAACAGGCCGCCCGTCACCGCGGTCGAGAAGTCAAGTATCCGGTCGTAGTTACCCGGCGGCCTGCCGACGAACATGTTGGCCAGCATCTCCTCGGTGACCGCGGGCGTCGCCGCGTAGGCGATGTAGTAGGTGCCGAACTCGCCGCGCCCTGGGGCGCCGAACGGCATGTTGGCCCGCACGATTTGCCGCTGGGTACCGTCCGGCTCGATGATCGTGTTCAGCGCCACGTGCGAGTTCGACGGCTTGACGTCGTCGGGCAGCTCGATGTCGGACAGCTTGCTCCGGCCGATGACCCGCTCCTGATCCTCCACCGCCAGCGCGTTCCACGCCGCCACGTCGTGCAGGTATTTCTGCACGATCACGTAACTGCCGCCGGCGAAGTCACGGTCCTCAGCGCCGACGATCGCCGCCCGCTCCGCGGCCGCCCCGGCCGGGTTCTCTGTACCGTCGACGAACCCGATCAGGTCCCGCTCGTCGAAGAACCTGAAGCCCTGCACCTCGTCGCAGACCGTGACCACCGCGGCAAGCCGGCTCATCGCCTGGGTCGCGAACTCGAAGCACAGGTCCATCCGGCTCGCCCTGACGTGGAAGAGCAGGTCGCCGGGGGTGCCGACCGCGCTGTGGGCGCTGCCGCGCACGTCACGGAACGGATGCAGCCCGGCCGGGCGAGGGCCACCGAACAGCCGGTCCCACGCCAGCGAGCCGACGGCAGCCACGCAGGCGAGCGCGCCGTCTGGCACCCGGAATCCCACCGACCGCTGCAGCGCGGCCAGGTCCGCGAGCACCTCGCGGGCGGCGGCCTCGCCACCCGGGTTGATCGTGACCACGAGGAAGACCGCCGCCTCGGTCAGCGGGCTGAGCACGGGCTGTGGCATCGGCCCTGGCTGCGTCACCGCCGTCGCTCTCCCATCTGCGTACTCCCCGGCACCGCGGTCACGGCTTACCCTAGCGGCTCGGCACCGGACGCAGGCAGATCGGTGTACTTGGTCGCGACGCTGCGCGCGGCATCCACCGGGTACTTCGCCGCGTTCTTCGCGATCTTCGCGATCAGCGCGGACTCCGGGTCCACACCGAGCACATCGGCCAGGCGCAGCAGGTAGGCAAGCACATCGGCGATCTCGTCACGGACCGCCTCGGCGAGCTCCGGATCGGCCATCACCTGCGCGGACTCCTGCTCGGTGCGCCACTGGAACAGCTCGCTGAGCTCGCCTACCTCGCCGGTCAGCGCCATGACCAGGTTCTTCGGCGTGTGGAACTGCTCCCAGTCGCGCTCGGCAGCGAAGTCGCGCAGCCTGCCCTGCAGGCCGGGGATGGTCACTGTCAGAGCCCGGCGGCGACCGGGATCACTCGCTCGCCGATGATCTCAAGCGGGGTGATCGACGAGACGTTCGCAACCCGCCCGTGCGCGTGCGTGATCCCGAGGGCGGCCAGGCCGCGCAACTGCTCGATGATCGCGTCGACGTACTCGCCATCGGGACCAGGGTCCATCGGGAGCATCACGGTCTTCTCGATCTCGTCGTAGTCGCGGCCCACCGCCGCGCAGTGCCCGCGCAGCACGTCGAGCTTGCGCTCGAGGTCCGGCCCGGCGAACAGGTTGCAGGCCTGCGCGTACTGCGCGACCAGGCGCAGCGTCTTGCGCTCGCCGCCGCCGCCGATCAGGATCGGCGGGTGCGGACGGTGCAGCGGCTGCGGTGAGTTCAGCGTGCGCCCAAGGTGGTAGTGCTTGCCCGAGTACGGGCCGTCGTCCTCGCTCCACATCTGCAGGCAGATCTGCAGCGCCTCCTCAAGGCGCTCGAACCGCTCGGCCACGGGCGGGAACGGCAGGCCGAGGCCGCGCGACTCGTCCTCGTTCCACGCGGCGCCGATGCCCAGCCAGGCCCGGCCACCGGAGATCACGTCCAGCGTGGTCACGCACTTGGCCAGCAGCCCGGGCTCGCGGTACACCACGGCCGTGACCCAGGCAAGCAGCTCGATCCGTGACGTGCTCGCCGCCAGGTATCCCAGGGCGGTATACGCCTCGAGCATGGCGTGCTCGGGCGGCCCGACCACGCCAATCTGCCAGACATGATCCATCACCGACAACTTGGTGAACCCGGCCTGCTCGGCGGTCGCGGCGATCCTGGCCAGGTCATGACCGAGCGTCTGCGGCCCGCCGGGCCAGGTGAAGTCCGGTACGTGCAGGCCAAGCTTCATGACGGCTCCCTTCCGAGCCATTGACAGGCGGCGATAACCAGACCCTATCGACTGCTCCCGGCGGCCCGTGGCTGGCCGGCCCGTGGCTGGCCGGCCGCGGCTAGCCGCCCGGCATAGCCTGGGCACGGGTGACGCCGGCGGCCGGTTATCGCGCGGCCGGGTCGATAATGTACTAACCTCACATTTCCGCGCTTGTGCGCTGCGGGCGGAGGACGGCGAGCATGCGACTGATGACCGGAGTCAGGGGCGCGCTCGCCGCCCGGCGGCCACGATGACCGTGGCGACCGCCTGGCTGCGCCGCAGGCTGTACCCGCTGCTCGCAACGGTTGGCCTGATCGCTTACGGGATGAGCTCGTCCACCTGGTGGGGCCCGCACTTCGCCGGTTCGTCGGCCTGGTTGCTGCCGCACGACCTGTGGGGGACGCTGGTGGCCGCCAGGCGGCTGCTCCACCTGGATCTCGGCGGCCTGTACACGTCGCCCACCGGGCTGGTCTCGTTCCCCGGCGCCGCGGTGATCCTGGTGCCGGCCGCCGCGGTGATCGACGCGGCCGGACTGTCGCTGCGCATCCCCGGCCCGCACAACCCGCAGCCGGCGGCATGGTTGATCGCCGGGCCTTACCAGATAGCGCTATCCGCCGCCGCACTGTTCGCCGCCGACGCGCTGGCCGAGCGCCTGGGCGTGGCCTGGCCGAGGCGGATGCTGCTCGCCGCGGCGAGCGCCGTCGCGCTGTGGAGCGTGTCGGTGCAGTGGGGGCATCCCGAGGACGCGGTCGCCGTGGCCCTGCTGCTGTACGCGATCCTCGCGCTGTCGGACGGCCGGGCCGGGCGGTCGGCGTGGCTGGCCGGCGTGGCCATCGCCGTCCAGCCGCTCGTCCTGCTCGCGCTGCCGTTCATCCTGGTGGTGCTTGAGCCAAGACGGCTCGCCCCCTACCTGGCTAGGGCCGCGGCCCTGCCCGTGCTCGCCGTGGGCGCCGCCGCCGCGGCGAACTGGCATGCCACCTTCACCGCGATGACCAGCCAGCCCAACTGGCCGTCGATCGACCACCGCACCCCGTGGACGCCGCTCGCCACCCATCTCAGCGGCGGCGCGGTCGCCGCCGGGCCGGCCAGACTGATCGCGATCATCGTGGCGTGCGGCTGTGCCTATGCCGTCGGCCGACGCTGGCACGCCGAGCCGGTGCTCTTCCCCTGGGACCCGCAGCGGCTGACCGCGGTGCTGTGGTGGTCGGCGCTCGCGCTGGCGCTGCGCTGCGTCTTCGAGCCGGTGATGGTGGCCTACTACATCTGGCCGGCGCTGGCTGTCGCGCTGATCGCCGCCGCCGCGAGCTGGTGGCAGCTGACCGCCGCCGGCATCGTGGCCGGCACGCTGACGAAGGTCTCGCAGTTCGACTGGCGCGGCCCGTGGATCTGGTGGGCGACCATGGTGACCGGGCTGGCCGTGACGCTGCTCATCGCCAGGTTCCGGTGGCCGGCCAACGCGGCTGGCCAGCCGCCGTCACTCCCCCAGGTTCAGGCCCGCGCCGGCGACCTGGGCTAGGTCGGGATCGCGGCGGGCCGCGGCGGAGGCCGCGATCACCCGGGCTCCTGCCCGGCCGGCCTGTCGGCCGGCTTGTGCGCGACGAACTTGAGCATCCAGTCGACCTCGATCACGATCGGGGCGCAGCCGGCGTCCTGGAGCCTGCTGAGCAGCCAGGCTGGGTCGACCGGGTTGTAGCGGTCCTCGCAGTGGAAGTCGTGCAGGTCTTCGCTGGCCAGGCTGTCTGACCCGAGCAGCACTCCGCCCGGGCGCAGCACCCGCAGCGCCTCGGCCAGGATCGCGTTCTGCATGCCCCTGGCCGGGACGTGGTGCAGCATCGTGAAGCAGCCGACCGAGTCGAACGAGCCGGCCGCGAAGTCAAGCGCGGTCGCGTCGCCAACCATAACCGTGACGTTGGACCCCTCGTAGCGGCCGGCCAGCGCCGCCGCTGCGGTCTCGTCGACCTCGACCGCGGTCAGCCGGCCGACCTTGTGCCGCAGCCACTCGGTGGCCGCACCGGGTCCTGGCCCGATCTCCAGCATCTCCTGGCCGAGACCGCCGTGCCTGAGCAGGGCGGGCAGTACCTCGTCCTGGATGTGAGCGGCCCACTCCCGGCTCGCGCATACTCTCGCATGGTTCTCGTTCATGACCGCGACGCTACGGAACGGGGCGGCACGGCCCAAGAGCGTAGGCTGCCATGCTGTGTCGCAGACCGGACAGCCCGCCGTCTTCGTGGCCACGTTCCCGATGACCGCCGGCCTGGTCTTCGACTGGCACACCCATGAGGACCACCAGCTCGCCTGGGCGGCCAGCGGCGTGCTGTCCGTGCGGACCGCCGCCGGCACCTGGGTGCTGCCGCCCACCAGGGCACTGTGGATACCGGCCGGCCTGCCGCACGAGACGCTGTCGGCAGGCCCGGCCACGATGCGGACGCTGTACCTGCGGCCTGACCTGTGCCCGATCAGCTGGCGTGGCTTCACGCCGGTCGCGGCAAGCCCGCTGCTCGCCGAGCTGATCGGCTACCTCGCCGACCCTGAGCTTGACGGCGTCCGCCGTGCCCACGCCGAGATCATGCTGACCGACCTGCTGACGCCGGCCGAGCTCACCACCATCGAGGTGCGCCTGCCCGCCGACGAGCGGGCCAGGAAGGTGGCGAGCGCGCTGGCCGGCGACCCGGCCGATGACCGCACCATCGAGCAGTGGGGACGCGAGGTGGGCGCCAGCGGCCGCACCCTGGCCCGCGCGTTCGTGGCAGGCACCGGCCTGCCGTTCGGCCGCTGGCGGGCAATGCTGCGGATCCAGGCGGCGATCGGCGAGCTCGCGGCCGGACAGCCGGTCGGCAACGTGGCGAGGCACGTGGGCTACGAGTCAGCAAGCGCGTTCGTCGCGGCGTTCAGGCGGGAGACCGGGATGACCCCGGCCGCCTACTTCCGCGGTCCAGGCTGACCGAGGGCTAGGCGCCGGCGCCGCGGATGCGCCCGCCTGACGCGGCGGGCGAGCACGCAAATCCCGGCCCGATCGTTCACCGCGCAGTACGGTTGCGCGGGGACGCCACGCACCACGGGTCGGACGTGAGACACGACGGGGGTCGGTCATGGGAGCTTTCTCCAGCATCGCTGGGCGCGCGGCCGCCGCGTCACTGGCCGCGGCCGTCTGCCTGCTCGCCGCGGGCTGCGGTTCGTCGTCGTCCACCGCGGGCTCGCGCAGCACCGTCACCGTGACGGCGACGCCCACGACGTCGCCAGCCACGAGCAGCCCGGCCCCAGTGCCGACGTCGTCCGCTCCGGCCGCGCCAGGCCAGTGCGCGACCGCCAGCCTCAAGGTGGCGGTGGGCAGCGGCAGCGGCACCGCGGGCAGCGTGGACTACCCGCTGAACTTCACCAACACCTCGTCGGCCACCTGCACCCTGTACGGCTACCCCGGCGTCTCCTTCGTCACAAGCTCAGGAACCCAGATCGGCGCCCCAGCCAGCAAGAACCGCACCACCAAGAAGGCCACAGTGACCGTCGCGCCTGGCGCGGTAGCCCACGCCACCCTGCAGATCGCCGAGGCCGGGAACTACCCGGCCTCCCGGTGCGGCCACATCGTCAACGTCTCCTCGCTCAAGGTCTTTCCGCCGAACCAGTACACGGCCGTGATCATCCCGATCACTACTCAGGCCTGCTCGAGCAAGTCGCTCGTGACCATGAACGTCAGCACGATCAGCGCCGGTACCTGAGTAAAGCGCTGCGCCTGAGCAAGTGCGCCGGGGCGGGCTGACAGCGCCAGGGCGGGCTGACAGCGCCGACCCGCCCGGCGTAGCGTCGTCGGCATGACAGTGAAGCTGGTAGTCCTCTACACCCAACCGGACGACCCGACCGCCTTCGACCAGCACTACACCGGGACGCACATGCCCCTGGTCGACGCGCTCCCCGGGCTGCAGCGCGCCGAGGCCGGACGGCTGGTGACCGCGCTGGACGGCGGCGAGCACACGTTCTACCGGATTGCCGAGCTGTACTTCGCCGACCAGGCCGCACTCGGCGCCGCCTTCGGCTCCGACGAGGGCAAGGCCACGGCCGCCGACTACCAGGCCATTGCACCGCCGGGCTCGCGCATGTTCATCGAGGTACTCGACGACTGAGCCCAGCGGCAGCGGATGCGGGCGGCCGCTACGGGCGGTTGCGCCCGAGCCTGTCGTGCGCGGCCACCCACTCGTCCGCCACGATCGCCCAGCCGAGCGACACCTCGCCGCACAGCACGGTCGCGGCCACGATCTCGGCGAGCTTGCGCACCTTTCCCCGCCCGTAGCAGCCGAGCATCTCCAGGCACTCACGCTGGGTGGGCAGGCCGGTGCCGCCGCCGTAGGTGGCCACGATCAGCGCCGGGATCGTGATCGAGTAGTAGTAGTCTCCGGCCGGCGTGATCTCGGTGTGCACCAGCGCGGCCGACGACTCGGCCACATTCGCCACGTCCTGGCCGGTCGCGATGAACAGCGCGGTGATCCCGTTGGCCGAGTGGTTGCCGTTGTTGTTCACCCCCGACATCAGGCCGCCGAGGTTGGAGATCTGCCTGGCCTGGAGCATCCGCTGCGGAGTCAGGCCCATCACGCTGGTGACCACCTCGGCCGGGATCGTCGCCTCGGCGGTGACCCGCTTGCCCCTGGTGTGCAGGACGTTGACCTGCGAGCTCTTCTTGTCCGTGGCGAGGTTCGCCTCCAGGCAGAACTGCCTGATGCCCGGATAGCTCGCCCTGATCCAGTTGCAGGCCTGCCAGGTCGCCTTCCCCGTCATGTTCTGCCCGGCCGCGTCGCCCGTGGTGTAGGCGAACCGCAGGAACACGAACCTGCTCGCGGTGAACTGCTCGATGTCACGCAGCCGGCCGGTGCTCGTGGTGGACTCGGCCTGCTGCTTGATCGCGTCGAAACTGGCCGTCACCCACTCGCCGAACGCGCGAGCCTCGCGCGCGCTGTCGAAGCCGAACGCAGGAGCACGCTGCATCACGTCGTCAAGCACGGTCACCTTGACCCCGCCGGTCCGGTGCAGCAGCTTCATGCCGCGGTTGTAGCTGGCCACCAGCGTGCCCTCGGTGGTGGCCAGCGGCACGTAGAACTCGCCGCGTGCGTGCTCGCCGTCGACAAGCAGCGGGCCGGCGATGCCGATGGGCACCTGTGCCATGCCCACGAAGTTCTCCACGTTCCCGGCGAGCCCGGCGGGGTCGATCGAGTAGCTGCCGATGTGCACGGGGACGGTGCCGGTGGCCGCCCTGATCAGGTCCATCCGCCGGCTGGCCGCTGCCCTGCTGTAGTCGTCCTGGTCGCGGGGTATCGCCTGACGGGCGGCCATCGGCCCGGTCATGTCAGCTGATCCTTGAGTATCTTGCCGAGCGCGTTCTTGGGCAGCTGGTCGCGGAACTCGACCACCCTCGGGTACTTGTAGGCGGCCACCCGCTCTTTGCAGAAGTCGATCAGCTCGGCGGAGGTCAGCGAGGCGCCGGGGCGCAGCACGACGACCGCCTTGACCTCCTCCCCGAGCCGCTCGTCGGGGACACCGACGACCGCGGCCTCGGCCACGGCCGGGTGGGCGTGCAGCGCATCCTCCACCTCGGGCGGGTACACGTTGTAGCCGCCGCGGATGATCAGCTCCTTGATCCTGCCGACGATGAACAGGAAGCCGTCCTCGTCGAAGTAGCCGAGGTCGCCGGTATGGAACCAGTCGCCGGTGAACGCATCGGCCGTGGCGTCCGGGCTGTTCAGGTAGCCCTTCATCACGTGCAGGCCGCGGGTGACCACCTCACCGACGTTCACTCTGCCCGGCGGCAGCGCCATGCCGTAGTCGTCCCACACCTCGGTCTGGGTACCCCAGATCGGCTTGCCCACGCTGTAGGCCCGCCGGTCGGTCACGCTCCGGTTGAAGGTCGTGGTCGATGCGGTCTCGGTGAGCCCGTACCCCTCCAGGATCAGGACGCCGAACCGCTGCTCGAAGGCGTCGAGCACCGGGCCCGGGATGGAGGCGCCGCCGGAGATCGCGACCCGCAGCGAGGACATGTCGTAGCTGTCCAGGTCGGGATGGGACAGCAAGCCGATGAACATGGCGGGGACGCCCTCGAAGATGGTCGCGCGGTCGCGCTGGATCGCGGCAAGCACCGTGGCGGGGTCGAACCGCGGGATCAGCGACATGGTGCAGCCGAACCGCACGCAGACGTTCAGGATGCTGGACAGGCCGAAGACGTGGAACAGCGGCAGCACCGTGATCACCACGTCGTCCGGCTGGACGTCGAACAGCCGGCCAGGGATATCGGCGTTCATGTAGAGCTGCAGGTGGGTCAGCTCGGCGCCCTTGGGCCGCCCGGTGGTGCCCGAGGTATACATGATCACGGCGGTGTCGCCTGGCTCGCGGTTCGCGATCGCCGGCCCGGCGGCGGGCGCGGCGGCGAGCAGGCGCTCGAACGCGACGGCGCCGTCGGCGTCGCCCGCATGGCCGACCGCGTAGACCTGGCTCACCCCGGCCGCGCAGGCGCCCGCGCTCGCATGCTCGAGCACGCCCTGCCAGGTGATCAGGTGCCTGGCACCGGAGTTGGTCAGCAGGAACTCGATCTCGGGCGCGCGGAGCAGCACGTTCATCGGTACCACGACCCCGCCGGCCTTGAGTATCCCGAAGTAGGAGATCAGGAACTGCGGGATGTTGGGCAGGTGCAGCGCGACCCTGTCGCCAGGCTCCAGCCCCGCCTCCGTGAGGCCGGCCGCCAGCCTGCCGGAGAGCTCGTCGAGCTCACGGTAGGTGAGCTGGCCGCCGTCGTAGACGGCGACCGGCCGGTCCGGTCTGGCCGATGCGGTCTCGGCCAGGATGACGGCCAGGTTGAAGCTCATCGTCGTGCCTCCCTGCTCGCTTCTTCGGTGCCCGGCTGGACGGCACCGGTACGTCACCGGCGCCGGGTCGGCTTGGCCGGACCCGGCAGTCCGGCGGCGGTCATCAGGCCGGCCAGGTCGTCCTCGATCCCCCTGGCCAGGACCTCCAGGTCGGGCGTGCTGCCGTAGTCACCGGTGATCCCGAAGGTCAGCTGCCCGCAGTAGGAGAAGATCGAGATCCCGGTCCGCAGCCTGGTGGCGATCGGCACGTAGGGGATGATCTCGATCAGCTTGCGCCCGAGCGCGTAGAGCGGTGCGGTCGGGCCAGGCACGTTGGTGGTGACCGTGGCGATCTCCCGCTGCGGCAGCAGGTAGGCGAGCCTGACGCTGAGCGACGCGAGCGGGTATGGCGTGTAGCGGCCGAGCGCCACCAGGGTCTCGCCGACCGTCGCCTCCTTGCTCGCCTTCAGGTCCGACAGCTCGGCCCGCACGGCGGCCAGCCGCTCGACCGGGTCGGCCAGGTGCACCGGCAGGTAGGCCATCAGGATGGAGACCCTGTTCTCGTAAATGCTCTCCTCGCCGGGTGCCCGCATCGACACCGGGACCAGGGACGGCACCATGTGCGGCTGCGGGTCCTCGCCGCGGGCGAGCAGCAAGGCGCGGAAGCCGCCGGTGATCGCGGTCAGCACCACGTCGTTGACGGTGCCGCCGAGCTCGGCCTTGATCGCCTTCACGTCGTTGAGCGAGGCTCTGGCCCAGGTGTAGCGGCGCTGGCGGCCGATCGGGCCGAGCAGGGACGAGCTAGTGGCCGGCATGGCCGAGGGCGCCAGCCTGGCCAGCGCACGCGCGGTCTCCGAAATCTGCCTGGCGGTGCGCCCCGGGCTGGCCAGCGCGTCGCCGATGACCCTGGCCGAGCGCACCGGCAGCGCGGCCAGGTCGGCCGCCGCGCGGGCGGCCAGCTCAAGTGACGCGGGCTCGGCGGGGACCTCGGGCACGGCCGGGACGCCTGGCTCGGCGGGCACGGCTCCGGCGTCGGCCAGCAGGCCGTCCGCGCCGCCCGGTCCGGCCGCGCCGCCCGGCTCGGCCAGCGCCGGCGACGTGTCGAACACGGCACGGTACAGGTCGGTGCCTGAGATACCGTCGACCATGCAGTGGTGGATCTTCGAGATCAGCGCCCACCGCCCGCGGCTCAGCCCGAGCACCAGCCAGTACTCCCAGAGCGGGTAGTCGCGGTCGAGCCGCTGGCTCATCACCCTGGCCATCAGGGCGCGAAGCTGCGCGTCGTGGCCGGGCGCGGGCAGCGCGGTCTGCCTGACGTGGTAGCGGATGTCGAAGTTCGGGTCGTCCACCCAGACCGGCGGGCCGAGCCGCAGCGGCACCGTGCGCAGCTTCCTGCGGTACAGCGGCACCCTCGGCAGCCGCCGGGTGATGGCCTCGAGGAACTCCTCGTAAGTGGGCGCCGGCCCCTCGAAGACCGCGATCGAGGCGATCGCGAACGATGCGTTCCTGTCCTGGTCTTCCGCGTCGACGAACTGGGCGTCAAGTGGGTTCAGCCGCTCCATGACACCGCCTCCCTGCTTCCGGTCGGTGTCCTACCGCGATCGTAAGTCCGGCGCGGTCCGGCGCGATCGTGGCGATGGTCCCGGCCGGGGAGGCTTTCGGCCCTGATCGCCCGGGCGGCCCCGGTCACCGCGCCCGAGCCTGCGGGGCGCGGCCAGCCGCCAGGCGACCGCGGCGAGCACCGCGACCAGGCAGCCGATCGCCAGGTCAAACAGGCGCCCCGACCGCATGCCGATGCCGGTGCCTACGCTGTGCGCGAGCGCGGCAGGCCAGCAGGCGTAGGCCAGCCAGTGCACCGCCTGCCAGGCGCGGCGGCCGAGTCTGCGGCGCAGCAGGCTGGTCACGACCAGCGCGACTGCCAGATCGGAGGCGATCACGCCGAGCGCCAGCCAGCCGCGGTCGCGTGGCCCGAGGAACGGCACCACCGCGGAGGCAGGCCCGAGGCCGCCGAACGGGCTGGCGATCGCGGTGCCGATATGCATGGCGAGGAAGGCGAGGGTCAGCAGGGACAGGTTCTGGTGCAGCCGGATGCCGTCGTACCTGGACAGCGGGCCGAGCCTGCGCCGGTTCAGCAGCACGCCAAGCACCACGACCGCGGTGAGCAGCACCAGGCTGATCACGCCGGTCGCTGCGCTCGCTGTGCCCGATGTCGGCATCGGCGGCCGTCCCTGAGGTCGCAGTCGTCACCCCGACGGTACCCCGGCGCTCGCCGGCGGCGGGCACAGCTGGGTGTCATCGCGCACAGATCGCAACTGGCAGTTCCTGGTCAGTAGCTGCGCCTATCATGATCAGGCGATTTCCGGCCGCCGGGCGCTCCGGACAGCGACGGATCGCGTTTGGGGAGAAGGCCGTGCCGTGGACGCTGCGCAGGCGCGCGAGCGCGAACGCCCGGCCGCCGCGCGCCGCGCCAGCGGGTAGGCGGCTGCCGCGGCGCGGCGCGGCAGTGCTTGCCGCGGCGTCCATCGCCGCCGCGGCGGCGGCGTGCTCGACGGCCCACGGCGGCACGGGGCGGGCGAATGCCATGCTCACGGCGGTCACCTGCCTGCCCGCCGCCGCTGACTCGGTGATCGCCGGCCCGGCCGACGTGGTCTCCGCGGCCGTCGCTGCCAGGCTGTTCGCCTCGGCTCCCGTGGTCGTGCTCGGCGACGCCGACAGCGCCGCGGACCTGCGGACCGCGGCGGCCCGTGCTCTGGCGCTGCACGCGCCGCTGCTGCTCACATCCCCGTCGGGGGCGCCCGTGCACACCACGGCTCAGGACGGCGGCTCGGCCTCGGGCGCCCAGGCGCGGGCGGGCATCTCGGTCAGCGGCGCGGTGCGGTCCGAGATCGAGGCGCTCGGCCCGCGGGCCGTGCTGGCCGTCGGCGTCGCTGGCAAGCTGGCCGCTGCGGACCTTCCCGGCGTCCGGGTGGTCGACAGCCCGGTGGCGCTGCCCAGGATGAGCGCGCCGGTGCCGGTGACCGGCGTGGTGCTGCTCGTGCACCGCGGCGCGGCAGGAGCGGGCGCGCTCGCCGCCGTCACCACGGCGCGGGCGGCCGGGGCCGGCGCGGTCGAGGTGACCGGATACGATCCGCGCGCGGACCCGGCCGCGATCCGGGCGCTCGCGGCCGCGCGGCCGCAGCACGTGATCGCGGTAGGCGGCCGGTTCGGGCCGGCGTCGCGGCTGGGGTACCGGGTCGCCGTGGCGGTCACCGGCGTGCAGTTGCCCGGCGGCGGCCAGGTGCTGTTCCCGTTTCACCGCCTGGTGGCGCTGTACGGGTACCCGGGCACGCCGGCGCTCGGGGCGCTCGGCCAGCAGGACCTGCCGGCCAGCATCGCCAGGGTCAGGCACCTGGCCGACCTGTACCGGCCGCTGAGCTCGGTGCCGGTGGTGCCCGCCTTCGAGATCCTCGCGACCGTCGCGCAGGGCAGCCCGGGACCGGACGGCACCTACTCCTATGAGTCGCCGATCTCCTCGCTGCTGCCCTGGGTCAGGACGGCCAACGCCGACGGCCTGTACGTTGTGCTTGACCTGCAGCCGGGCCGGGCCAACCTGCTCACCCAGGCCAAGCACTACGCGCGGCTGCTCAAGCTGCCCGACGTGGGCCTCGCGCTTGACCCCGAATGGAAGCTGCAGCCCGGCCAGCTCCCGCTGCGCCAGATTGGCAGCGTGAACATCAGCGAGGTCAACAGCGTGGTCACCTGGCTGGCCAAGCTGACCGCGCGGTATCACCTGCCGCAGAAACTGCTGGTGCTGCACCAGTTCAGGCTCTCGATGATCGGCGGCGAGCAGGACCTCGACACCCACCACCAGGACCTGGCGATCATCATCCACATGGACGGGCAGGGAACCCCGGCCGACAAGCTGCAGACCTGGGAGGCGGTGACCAGAGCGGCGCCACCCGGAGTGTTCTTCGGCTGGAAGAACTTCTTCGTCAAGGACCACCCGATGCTCACCCCGAGCCAGACCATGGCGAACCGGCCGCAACCGCTGATGATCTCCTACGAGTGATGTTGGCCGGGGACGAGCCGCTGGACGTGCTGATCGTCGGCGCGGGCATCGCCGGGCTCTACCAGCTCTACCGCCTACGCGAGCTCGGCTTCGCCTGCCGGGTGATCGAGGCCGGCGACGGCGTCGGCGGCACCTGGTTCTGGAACAGGTACCCGGGGGCGCGCTGCGACATTGAGAGCCTGTCGTACTCCTACTCGTTCTCGCCCGAGCTCGAGCAGGAGTGGGAGTGGACGGAGAAATACCCGACCCAGCCCGAGCTGATCAGCTACATCGACCACGTAGCCGACCGCTTCGACCTGCGCAGGGACATCACTCTCGGCACGAGAGTGACCGCGGCGCGCTTCGACTCGGCAGCCGCGGCCTGGACGGTCAGCACCGACGCCGGCCTGATCTGCTCAGCGCGGTTCCTGATCCTGGCCACCGGCTGCCTGTCCGTGCCCAAGCCGCCCGAGATCCCAGGCCTTGATCGCTACAGCGGCCGGGTCCACCACACCGCCCGGTGGGGGAAGGACGAGGTCAGGTTCGACGGACTGCGGGTCGGCGTGATCGGTACCGGCTCGTCAGGGATCCAGGCCATCCCGGTCATCGCCGACCAGGCGGCCGAGCTCACCGTGTTCCAGCGGACGCCGAACTTCTCGATGCCGGCCGGGAACCGGCCGCTCGAGCCGGCCGAGATCGCGCGGATGAAGGCGAGCTACCCGCGCTGGCGCGAGGCGCAGCGCAGCTCGGGCGACGGGATACCGATCGAGCCGGCCACCAGGTCAGCGTTCGAGGTCTCGGCGGCCGAGCGCGACGCAGCGTACCAGGCGGGCTGGGAGCGCGGCGACCTGACCTCGCTGATCGGCGCGTACGTGGACATCCTGGTCGATCCGGCGGCCAACGAGACCGCCGCCGAGTTCGTCAGAGCCAAGATCAGGGCGGCGGTGGCCGACCCCGAGATAGCCGAGATCCTCTCCCCGCGCGGCTATCCGATCGGCACCAAGCGGCCCTGCCTGGACAGTGGCTATTACCAGACGTTTAACAAATCCCACGTCCACCTCGTGGACCTGCGGGCAACGCCGCTCGTGGAGTTCACCCCTGCCGGGCTGCGGACCACCGAGCGCGAGCACGAACTCGACGCGATCGTGCTGGCCACCGGGTTCGACGCGATGACCGGCGCGATCACCGCGATCGACATCGCCGGCGCCGACGGCCCCGCACTGTCCGCGCAGTGGCAGGCCGGCCCGCGCACCTACCTGGGCGTCGCTGTCGCCGGGTTCCCCAACCTGTTCACGATCACCGGGCCGCAGAGCCCGTCGGTGCTGAGCAACATGATCGTCTCGATCGAGCAGCACGTGGACTGGATTGCGGGGTGCCTGGCATACCTGCGCGCCCGCGGCTACGCGAGCATCGAGGCCACGCAGGCGGCGCAGGACGCCTGGGTCAGCCATGTCGCCGAGCTCGGCGCGCTCACCCTGTTCCCGGTGACGGACTCCTGGTACATGGGCGCCAACGTGCCCGGCAAGCCCAGGGTGTTTCTGCCCTACCTCGGCGGCGTCGGCGAGTACCGGCGCCGGTGCGACGAGGAGGCGGCGGCCGGCTACCCGGGCTTCACCCTCGCTCCCGCGCCCGGCCAGGCCCGCGATCCGGCGCCGGATCCGGCCCGCTCGCCTCGCGGCGCAGCCACCGCCCGCGGCCGGGCTCGGCCAGCACCTGCCCGTCCGCCAGCACCAGGTCGCCGTGGCTCACCGTAAACCGCGGCCAGCCGGTGACCTCCCAGCCGTCGTACACGCTGTACCCGGCCCGTGACCGCATCGCCGCACCGTCCACGGTGCGGCGCACCCGCGGGTCGAGCACGAGCAGGTCGGCGTCGCTGCCCACGGCGATGGTGCCCTTGCGCGGATACAGGCCGAGCAGCCTGGCCGGCGCCGCCGAGGTCAGCGCCGCGAACCGCTCCGGCGAGATCCGGCCCGAGCCGACCCCGGCGCAGTACAGCATCGGCAGCATGGTCTCCAGATCAGCCACGCCCTGCCGGGCCGTGGTGACATCCAGCGCGGGATCGACCTTCTCGGCCAGCGTCCACGGCGCGTGGTCGCTGCCGATCGTGTCGACGGACCCGTCGGCCAGCGCGGCCCACAGGGCCCGCACGTCCTGCGGGCCGCGCAGCGGCGGCGCCCCGATGTACTTGCCGCCCTGCGGCCCGGCCAGCACGTCGCTGGTCAGGTGCAGGTACAGCGGCCGGGTCTCGACGAAGACCGGCAGGCCGCGCTGTCGCCCGCGCCTGGCCGCGTCCAGGGCGGCGGCCGACGAGGTGTGCACCAGGTACACCGGCGACCCGGTGGCCTCGCAGATCGCGACCGCCCGTTCCACCGCGGCGCGCTCGGCGAGCACCGGCCTGCTCGCGGCCCAGTCGGCCAGCCCGCCGCGCCCGGCGGCCAGCAGGCTCTCGCCGGCGTAGCGCACCAGCGCCCAGTCCTCGCAGTGGATCAGCGTCAGCAGGCCGAGCCGGCCGGCGGTCGCCACTGCCTCGATCATCTCGGCGGCGCACGCGTCGAACTCGGGCGAGATCATGAACAGCTTCAGCGTCCGGTGCCCGGCGCTCGCCAGCTCGGGCAGCTCGGCCAGCGCCTCCGGCGTCGGGCTGGCCAGCACCGGGTGCAGCACATAGTCGACGGCCGCCTGCGCAGCGGCCACGTCGAGGTCGCGGGCGACCGCCTGGCCCAGCGTGCCGCCCGGCCAGGGGAACGTCATGTTGCCGATCGTGGTGATGCCGCCGGCGATGGCCGCCGCCGAGCCGCTGCCGAAGTCGTCGGCCCAGGCCGCGGCGCCGGGGTCGGGGTCAGGCGGCGACGACAGGTGCACGTGCATGTCGATCCCGCCGGGCAGCACGAGCGCGCCCGTCGCGTCGAGCTCGGCACGGCCGCGCGGCGACCCGCCGACCTGGCTGATCAGGCCGCAGGTGATGCCCACGTCGGCGTCGCTGGTCCCGTCGGCGGTCACCACGGTGCCGCCGCGGACGACCAGGTCGCACATCTCCTCGCGGCCAGGTCCCATCGGTCAGCCGCTGTGCAGCTTGGCCGCCGGGCTGTCGGCCGGGTGGAAGACGCCGAGCACCCGAAGCGCGATCTGGCCGGTGTTCTCCAGGCAGTGCGTCAGTCCTGGCGGCAGGTGGGTGCAGGTACCCGGTGCCAGCGGGCGGGTCTGCCCGCCCATGTGCACGACGCCCTCGCCGGCCAGGATCAGCACCACCTCGTCGTAAGGATGGCTGTGATCGGGCGCACGGCCTGGTGGTATCTCGCCCACGAACTGGGTGGCCGACGAGCAGTCCTGACCCGGCCCGAACAGCACCCAGAACCGCCGGTCCCCGGTGACCTCAGCCACGCACTCGCCGAGGTCCCTGGCGAGCGGCCGGTCAGGCCCGGCCGGTCCGGCCACCTCCACCGCGCCGGGCAGCTGCGTCTGATCAAGCCGCAGGCCGTCCGGCCCGGCCGGGCGCACCCGATACGGTGTGCCAGGCGGCAGCCACAGGCCGCGGTCGGGGTGCAGCTCGATCGCCTCGTGGCCGCCGGCGTGCAGCGTGCCTGCGCCGCCGGCCACGAACCATAGCTCTCCGCCCGGGCCGGCCGCGCCGTCAAGCCGCGAACCGGCCGGTACCTCGGCCAGCCGCCGCACCAGGCCGGGCGCGCCGGGCGACCCGCAGTCGACCAGCGTGCGGATGACTGCGCCATGGCCAGGCCTCGGGGCTGGCATCCTGCGCGCGGACCACCGTCCCGCGGCTCACCGCGGATGCCCGTCCGCCGCCGACTCGTCGCCGCCTTGGGCCGACACCAGGCCCGCCAGCGCGGCGCAGAACCTGTCCACCTCGTCGATGGTGTTGTAGTGGGCAAGCCCGACCCGCAGCGCCTCGCCCCAGCCGATCCTGTCGTGCAGACCGAGCGCGTAGTAGCTGTCGTGGCTCCACACCCCGAAGCCGAGCCCGGCAAGCTCCTTGCTCAGCGTCGCCGACTCCACGCCGGGGAAGTTGATCAGGAACGTCGGGACCCTGTTCGCCATGCTCGGCAGCCCGTACAGCCGGGTGCGCGCGGGAAGCCCAGCAAGCAGCCGCTCGCCGAGCTGGCGCTCCCAGGTGGCCAGCTCGGCCATGCCGCCGAGACTGTCCAGGTAGGCGTAGGTGGCGAGCAGCCCGCCGAGCAATTCGTACGGCAGGGTGCCGGTCTCGAACCGGTGCCCGACCGGCTCGAACGAGACCGGCCGTGCCTTGTAGGGGCGCCAGGACTCGAGCAGCTCCCTGCGGCCGAACGCGATGCCCAGGTGCGGGCCGCAGAACTTGTACGACGAGCAGGTCAGCACGTCCGCGCCGATCGCCGCGACATCCACTGGCTGGTGCGCGGCGTACTGCACGGCATCCACCCAGGCCAGCGCGCCTGCCTGGTGCGCCAGGTTGCAGATCGCCCGGGCGTCCACGATCGTGCCGGTCGAGTTGGCCGCCCAGGGGAACGCCACCACCTTGGTCCGCGGCCCGATCTGGCGTTCCAGGTCCGCGGTGTCCAGGCTGGTGTCCGAGTGCACGTCGGCGTGCCTGACCACCAGGTCACGGTCGGCGGCCAGGTCCAGCCACGGCGCCACGTTCGCGTCGTGGTCCAGCCTCGTCACCAGGATCTCGTCGCCCGCGGTGAGCCCGCGGCCGAGCGTGCGAGACAGCGTGAAGTTCAGCGACGTCATGTTGGCGCCGAAGATGATCTCGTCAGGGGTGCAGCCGAGGAAGCGCGCCGATGCCGCCCTTGCCTGCTCCACCAGCGCCTCGATCCGCTGACTGGTGGCGTATGGCGCGCCCATGTTGCCGCTCGCCTCGCCGTAGACGCGGGCGACCGCGGCGGCCACCTCGTCCGGGGTCTGGGTGCCGCCGGGAGCATCAAGGAAGACGAAGCCGTCGCCGAGGGAGCTGAACCGCTTGCGCACCCCGGCGATGGCGGCGGACGGAGCGCTGAGGTCGCGGACTGGGACGCTGCGGGCCGAGCCTGAGCCGGCGGAAAAAGTGCTCATCAAGAGCAAAATAGGTCGGTCTCACGCGATACGTCAACGCCCGCCGCCCTCATTGGCCCAGGTAGGCCCGCTTCAGGTCGTCGCTGCGCAGCAGCTCGGCGGCCGAGCCTTCGAGCACGATCTCGCCGGTGGACAGCACGTAGCCGCGGTCCGCGATGGACAGCGCCATCGCCGCGTTCTGCTCCACCATCAGCACCGACACCCCGGAGCGGTGGATCTCCTTGATGATCTGGAAGTTCTGCTGCACCAGCGCGGGTGACAGGCCCATCGACGGCTCGTCCATCAGCAGCAGCCGCGGCCGCGACATCAGCGCCCGGCCCATGGCGACCATCTGCTGCTCGCCGCCTGACAGGGTGCCGGCCAGCTGGCCGCGCCGCTCGAGCAGCCGCGGGAACAGCGCGTGGATCCGGTCGAAGTCCTCGTCAAGCTTCTCGCCGCCGCGCAGCACGGCGCCGAGCTCGAGGTTCTCCCGCACGGTCATCTGACCGAACAGCCGCCGGTTCTCCGGCACGATCGCGAGCCCCTTCGCGATCCGCTGCGGGACAGGCCAGCCCGTCACGTCGGCGCCGTCGAGCAACACCCGGCCGGAGCGCGGCCTGACGATGCCAAGGGCCGTCTTCAGCGTGGTGGACTTGCCCGACGCGTTGCCGCCGAGCAGGCAGACCAGCTCGCCCTCGCCGACCCGCAGCGAGATTCCCTCGAGAATCCGCATCTGCCCGTAGTAGGTGGTGACGCCATCCAGCGCGAGCAGCCCGGTATCCGCCCCGGTCATCCTGTGTTTCCCCGCTCGCCTCCGGGGGGCCCGACCGGCGCGCTCATCCTGACTCCGCCAGCGCGTCGGGGTCGCGGCCGAGGTAGGCCTCGACCACGGCCGGGTGGTTGGCGACCTGGTGGAAGCCGCCCTCGGCGATCTTGACCCCGTGGTCCAGCGCGACCACCCGGTCCGAGCAGTTCTGCACCACGTGCATGTCGTGCTCGATCACCAAGATCGCCACGCCGCGCTCGTCGCGAAGCCGGCCGATCAGCTCGGTGACCTCGTGCGTCTCGGTCGGGTTCATGCCCGCGGCCGGCTCGTCGAGCAGCAGCAGCCGCGGCCTGGTGGCCAGGGCGCGCGCGATCTCCAGCCTCCGCCGGTTCGCGTAGGACAGCGAGTACGCGGGCTGGTCCCAGCGGTAGCCGGCCAGCCGCTGGCCGAAGAAGGACAGCACGTCCTCGGCGAGCGCCCGCACCTCGCGTTCCTCCCGCCGCGCTCGCGGCAGCCGCAGGATGGACTCCCAGGGCATCGCCTTGGTATTGCCGTAGGTCGCGGCCATCACGTTCTCGATCACCGACATGTTGAGGAACAGCCGCAGGCTCTGGAACGTGCGCGCGATCCCGAGCCCGGCGATGACATGCGGCGCAAGCCCGGCGATGGACCGCCCGCCGAACCGCACCGCGCCAGCGCTCGGCTCGTAGACGCCGGTGATCACGTTGAAGACCGAGGTCTTGCCCGCGCCGTTCGGGCCGATCACGCTGACGATCTCCCGGTCGGCCACCTGGAGGTCAAGGTCGCTGATCGCGCGCAAGCCGCCGAAGGACAGCGAGAGCCGGTCAAGGTCGAGTACCGGCGCCGCAGGCGCCGCGGCGGCATCGGCGACGGCCGGGACATCGGCGGTCACGTGAGAACCTCCACCCGCTTGCTGCCGAGCAGCCCCTGCGGCCTTGCGTTCATCATCACGATCAGGATCGCGCCGATCATGATCTCCCTGGTGATGGCCGGGTTGGCCGCCAGCTTGGTCTCCCACACGAACGAACCCAGCCAGACGGCTGGCACCAGCAGGATGGTCCGCCAGCGGCCCTTGACCTGCACGAGGGCGATCAGCAGGCAGATCAGCAGCACATAACCCCAGTCCCCCGCCCCCGTGGGGTTGGTCGGAATGATCACCCAGTTGCGCAGCGCGGCGCCGACCCAGCCGGTCGAGGCCGGCGCGCCGGCGACCGCGCTCGCCGAGATCGCCCCCACGCTCGCGTGCAAGGCCAGGCCGAACGCGACCAGCGACGCGAGCACGATCCCTAGCCTGCGCCACGGGCGCACCTTGGCCACCAGGGTCAGCACGATCAGGAGGTAGAACACGTAGCCCGAGTACGTCGGGTTGCGCAGCAGCCCGTCGTAGATGACCATCACCACCACCGCGCCGGTGGCCGCGCCCGCGATGCTGCCCGAGCCGCCGAGGATCAGCGCGGCGTAGATCAGGATCAGGAACGGGGTGTCGAAGTCGGTCGGGAACACGCTGATCTGCTGCGCCGCGAAGATCGTGCCGGTCAGCGCGGCGACCATGGCGCCGAACGCGAACGCCATCAGCTTGACCCGGTTGACCGGGATCGTCATCGACGCCGCCGCCAGCGGGTCCTCGCGCACGGCACGCCAGGCCCGCCCGGTGCGCGAGTTCTCCAGCAACCGCAGCACCGCCATCGTGCCCGCCAGCACGATCACCAGCAGGTAGTAGTAGCCGAGGTTGGTGGTCAGCGCGATGCCGAAGGACCGGATCGGGTCGATCCCGACGATGCCGTCGGGGCCGCCGAGCACGCCGGGCGCGACGTTGTTGGTGAACTCGACGAAGGCCTCGCCGAAGAACAGCGTCACGATCGCGAGGTAGTCGCCGATCAGCCGCCGTGACGGCCAGCCGACCAGCAGGCCGAGTATGGCGGCGGCCACCATCACCACCGGCACCGAGACGATGGCCGGCAGGTGCACTCCGGTGCCGCCGAGCTGGTCGGAGGAGAGCAGCGCGAACGCATAGCCGCCGAAGCCCAGGAAGGCGACGTAGCCCAGGTCGAGTATGCCGGCCCAGCCGACCACGATGTTGAGGCCGACCGCCAGCAGGGCGACCTCCATGGTGTCGATCCCGACCTGCACCTGGAAGCCGCCGAGGCCGAGCGAGGGCAGCGCGGCGCCGGCCAGCGCGACCAGGGCAAGCCTCGGCCACCAGCCGACCCGTTCGAGCGCGCGCTGACCGGTGCCCAGCCAGGACGGCAGGTACTCGCGCCGGTGCCCGTGCCTGGCGACCCACTCGTCGGCGCCGACCTGCGGGCCGGCCGGCGGTGGCTGCGAATCGAGGCTCACGGCGTCAGACCTTCTGCAGCTGCGCCCGGCCGAACAGGCCGCTCGGCCGGACCAGCATGACCGCGATCAGCAGCGCGAAGACGAACAGGTTGGTGTAGGTAGACGAGATGTAGCCGGTGATCATCGACTCGGCGATGCCGATCAGCAGCCCGCCGAGCATCGCGCCGGGCAGCGACCCGATTCCGCCGACCACGGCCGCGGTGAACGCCTTCAGCCCGGCGATGAAACCGATCGTGTTGTTCACCTGGTTGAACAGCAGCCCGGCCATCACCCCGGCCACGCCGGCCAGCGCCGAGCCGAGGAAGAACGTCGCCGCGATCGTGAGGTTGACGTTGATGCCGAGCATCTCGGCGGCCTCGCGGTCGGCGGCCACCGCCCGCATCTGCTTGCCCAGCTTGGTCCGGTTGACCAGCAGCCGCAGGCCCACCATCAGGATCAGGCCCAGCACGACCACCATGATCTGCACCGAGTCGATGCTGACCGAGCCGATCTGGACGCCGGAGGAGAACTTGATGAAGTCGGGGGTGTTGTAGACCCGGTACTGCGCGCCGACCAGCAGCAGCGCCGAGTTCTCCAGCATGAAGGAGATGCCGATCGCGGTGATCAGCGGCGCGATCCTCGGCGCGTCCCGCAGCGGCCGGTAAGCGAACCGCTCGATGACGACGCCGAGGCCGCCGACCAGGCCGGCCGACAGCACGAACATGATCACGAGCAGCAGCGGCACCGGGATCTTCAGCCCCTGCGGGCCGCCGAACCACTGGATCACGAAGTAGCCGATGAACGCGCCCACCATGTACAGGTCGCCGTGGGCGAAGTTGAGCAGCTTGAGCACGCCGTAGACCATCGAGAAGCCGAGCGCGATCAGCGCGTACAGCGCGCCGGTGGTGATCCCGTTGACCAGTTCCTGGAAGAAGAAGCCCATCGGTATTCGGTCCGCCCGTCACCTGCGCGTCCCGGCAGCGCGCCGGCCGGTGGCCGGGGCGCTGCCGGGACGACTATCGGTGTGCTCGCCTGCCGTCAGTTCGGGATCAGGTGGTAGTTGCCCTTGGAGTCGATCTTGAAGAGGAAGAACTTGCCGTTGACCAGGTCGCCGTGGGAGGTGAAGCTGATCGGCTGGCCGATGATCGAGGTGGGCTCGTCCGTCTTCTTGATCGCGGCGAGCACGTTCGACCTGCTCGGCGTCTGGCCGGCCTTGCAGACCGCGGCGATCGCCTCGTCGACCACGTGCGTGGCCGCGTAAACGGGCGGTCCGAACGTGCCGAACGACCCGTACTTGGCCTTGGCCTGCGCGACGATTGCCGCGTCGGCGGGGATCGCGGTGATGTCCGGGCCGAACGAGGACACGTACGAGCCGGAGATCGTGAACGTGCCCGGCGAGTACAGGCCGTCGGTGCCGAAGATGACCGCGTTCTTGTGCTCCTGCTGCAGGTCCCGGCCGAACTGCTGGGCGTTGGCCGCGATCTGCCACGGCAGCACCACGACGGTCTCGGCGGGGGTGACCTTCGCGACCAGCGAGGAGAAGTCGGTGACCTTCTGCGACACCGACTCGTGGTCGACCTTGATCCCGGCCGCCTTGAAGATCGGCAGCATCGCCGCGACCAGGCCGGTGGAGTAGGCCTCCTGGTCATCGACGATCATCAACGCCTTCGGGTGCAGGTGGCTGATGATGTAGTTGGCGTCCTCCGGGCCCTGCACGCTGTCCTTGGACACGACGCGGAAGAACGTCGGGTACTTGCCGGTGGTGAGCGCCACCGCCGTGGCCGACCCGGAGATGAACGGCATCCCCGCCCTGGCCATCAGCGGGCCGACCGCCTCGACCTCCTGGCTGCCGGCCGGGCCGACCACGGCCACGATGGCCGAGTTCGAGGTGAACTGCTGTGTGACGGTGGTCGCCTGGGCGGGATTCAGCTGGGTGTCGCCCTGGACGAGCGTGATGTCGGTGTGGTTGGCCTTGTTGTCATTGGCCATTGCCAGCTCGGCGAAATGCAGCTGCTCCTGGCCGAGCACCGCGACAGGTCCGGTGAGCGGCGCCTCGATGCCGACCGAAGCGACGCACTTCTTGACGGCGCCGCCGGCCGTGCTCGAGCTGCTGCCCCCGCTGCTGCAGCCGGCGACCACGAGTGCTCCGAGCACGGTGGCCACGATGATCCCGCGTCCAGTCATGGATACGGCTCCCCTTCGCTGTTCCTTGATCGAAGTCACCGCAAGCGTCACTGCCTGCGTGAAACGCCTTCAAGGCGTGAAATTTGTAGGGATGATCAAACCATTGCCCGCACGCGAGTGCAAGCGCGGTGATTTGAGAACTGCGTGCTTAGATGCGAAGTCGATGCCGACCCGTTACCCGTCCGCTCCGCGGAGGATCTCGGCGAGCTTACTGAGGTTGATGTTGCCGCCTGAGACCACGCAGACCAGCTTGCCCTGGCCCGCCCGGCCGGTCAGTGCGGCGGCCGCGGCCAGCGCCCCGGCGCCCTCGGCGATCACCCGGGCGCGCTCGGCGATCACCCGGACCGCCTCGGCCACGTCGGAGACCGGCACGGCGATCGCGCTGTCCACCAGCGACCGCACGACGGGCCACATGCTGTCAAGCACCCGGCGGCTGCCCGCGCCGTCCACGAACGAGGGGTGGAAGTCAATGTCCACCGGCTCCCCCGCGGCCATCGCCGCGGCGAACGCGGCACCGGGCGCAGGCTCGACCGTGACAATCCTCGCCTCCGGGCGCAGCGCCCTGACCGCGCTCGCAATGCCTGCCGCGAGCCCGCCGCCGCCGTACGGGACGATGACGGCGTCCGGGTCGGGCAGGTCCTCGAGGATCTCAAGGCCGATCGTTCCGTTCCCCGCGATCACCGCCGGGTCCTGCACCGGGTGCACGAACAGCCCGTCCACCCCGTCGAGCCGGGCGGCGATGATAACGTCCCACCAGTCGTTGTATAGCAGCTTGATGACCCGGCCGCCCAGCCGCTCGATCGCCGCGATCTTCGCCTCCGGCGCGTGCTCGGGCACCGCGATCGTGGCCGGGACGCCGATCGCCCGCGCGGCCCAGGCGACGCCCTGAGCCATGTTCCCCGCACTGGCGGTGACCAGGCCCCTGGCCCGCTCGGCCTCCGGGGCGAGCATGACCGCGTTGAACGCGCCGCGGATCTTGAACGAGTTGATCGGCTGGAGGTTCTCGAGCTTGAGGTAGATCTCCGTGCCAGGCTCGCCGGCGTGCAGTCGCACCAGCGGGGTCCTGATCGCCGTCCCGGCGATCCTGGTCCTGGCCGCCTCGATCTCGGCAAGCGTGGTCATGACTCAACCTCCGGTAAAGGGAACGGGACGCGGCAGCGCCCCGGCGACCGCGGCCAGATCCTCGGCGCCCAGCGGGTGGGCGAGGGCCTCCCCGACCGGGGCGAGGTGCTCGGGCCGACCGGGGCCGATCACGACCTGGCTGACCCGCTCGTCGGCGAGCAGCCAAGCCAGCGCGAGCCCGGCCAGCGACAGGCCGCGGCCCGCGGCGATCGCCTCCAGCCTGCCGAGCGCGGCGAAGACCTCCGCCGAGACCAGATGCCGGTACGGCTCGGGGCGCTGGGTCATCCGCGAGCCAGCCGGGAACGGCTCGCCGCTGCGGTACTTGCCAGTGAGCCACCCCCCGGCCAGCGGGCCGAACGCCAGGTAGGCGACCCGGCGGTCCGCGCACAGCGGAAGCACCTCGGCGGCGTCTGCACGGTGGAGCAGCGAGTAGCTGTTCTGAATCGCCCGCGGCACGCCGGCTTCCAGCGCCGCGGTCAGCTGGGCGGCGCCGAAGTTGCTGACACCGTAGGCGCCGACGGTCCCGGCCGCGCGGGCCTCGTCCATCGCGGCGAGCGATTCAGCCAGCGGCACGTCGGGGTCGAAGTCGTGCGCCAGGTACACGTCGACGGCGGCCACCCCTAGCCGGTCCAGGCTGGCGTGGAGCTGCCTGGCGATCCGCTCGGGCCGCAGCCCGCGGTCCGCTCCTGCCGCCATCGGGTTAAAGGTCTTGGTGGTCAGCGCGGGCCGCACGCCGCGCGAGCGCATCCAGTCACCGATAGCGCGCTCGCTCCGCCCGCCGCCGTAGGCGTCGGCGGTGTCGAAATGCGTAATGCCGAACTCCCACGCCGCGTCCATCAGCGCGAACGCCTCGTCACTGCTCAGCCCCCGGCCGAAGAACTCCGGCGCCGAGCCGATCCCGCCGAAGTTGCCGCAGCCGAGCGCGACCGGCGACAAGGCCAGGTCCGAGCGCACGCCCAGGGGGTCGGTCCGCAGCGTCGCGCTCACCTGGCCGAGCATAGAGCAGCCGTTATGGGCACATACGACCCGGTGAGCCCGTACGATGACACACCATCACGGTGCTGATGTCCCGCCGTGCTGAGGCTCCGCCGTGCTGAGGTTCCGTGCCGCCGCAGGGAGTGCAGTGATCATCCACCGGGCGTACTCGGTACCCGAGCGCCTCACCTTGCTCAGCGCCGCGGCCGCGTCGGTCGGATCGGTCTACCCGCTGATCATGGCGCACACGGGCGGCCAGGGCATTCCCTGCCCGCTGCGAGCGCTGACCGGCGTGCCGTGCCCGTTCTGCGGTCTTACCACCGCCACCGTCGCGCTGGCACACGGGCAGTGGACGACGGCGGCCGCCACGAGCCCGCTGGCCTGCCTGGTGGGCATGCTCGCGGTCTGCACGGCGCCGCTGCTCGCCGCGCGGGCGACCGGCCTGACCGGACCGCCCAGGCCGGCTTCCGAGCGGGCCAGGCGCCGCATCACCAGGGTGATGTACGTGGTTGTCGGCTTGAACTGGCTGTTCGAATTGCACCGCTACGGCATCATCTAGGAGCATCGCCAAGCTCCCTGTCACCGGCACCCCGCGTCTCCCGCGGCGCCGACACCACGAAAGGTAACCCCGATGGCATACCAGTATCAGAACCAGCAGCCGTACCCGGCCGCCAACCCGTACAGCGACTGGCTCACCAGGGTGGGCGCCTACCTGATCGACATCGCCCCCGTCATCGCGGTGTGGGTGGTCTTCTGGATACTCGCGGCCGTCATCGGCAGCGTGGGCTTCGCCATCTTGCTGTACCTGCTCGCGGCCGTAGGGTCGATCGCCTACACCGCGTGGAACCGCTGGGTGCTCGGCGGGCAGGGCCAGTCGATTGGCAAGAGGCAGCTCAACATCAAGCTGATCAGCGAGGACACGGGCCAGCCGATCGGCTCAGTCAACGCGTTCCTGCGCGACCTGTGCCACGTCATCGACGGCCTGATCTGCTACATCGGCTACCTGTTCCCGCTGTGGGACGCCAAGCGCCAGACGCTGGCCGACAAGATGATGCGCACCGTCGTCATCCCGGCCTGAGCGCCGGCCCCGTGCAGGCATCACAGCAACCGGCCGAGAACTGGCTGTCGCTCAGCGACTTCGTCGCCGCGCTCAGGACCGAGCTGCGGACCGCGCACGAGGATGCCGAGCGCGGCAAGCGGGCCGACGGCCCGCGTTTCGTGGTGGGACCGGTCACGGTCGAGTTCACGATGGCGGCCAGGAAGGAAGCCGAGGGCAGGGCAGGCGTCCGGTTCTACGTCTTCGAGCTTGGCGGCGGCGGCTCGGTGGCCTCGGAGGCGACCCAGCGGGTCACGCTGACGCTGACGCCCACCACCAAGGACGGCGGCAGCTACAAGGTGGCCGGTGCCACCCCGGTCATCCCTGAGTAGCCGCCGCAGCCGACGCGATGACGACGCCATCCGGGCTCCGCAGCGTGGCCAGGAAGAGCACGCGCATTCTCGTCGGCGCCGTCGCGCTCGCCTTCGCCGCGGCAGGGTGCACCAGCGCGCCAACACACCTAGCAGTCCACGGGGACAGTCCGCCGCCGCTGAAGGTGCTCACGCGCGAGAAAGGCAGCGGCCGCAGTGGCGAGTACATCTTCCTTGCCCCGGCCGGGGGCGGCTATCCGGCCGGACCGGAGATCGTCAGCACGACCGGCAGGGTGATCTGGTTCCATGCCCTGCCAACTGGCGAGGGCGCTGCGGACTTCCGCACCCAGGACTATCGCGGCGAGCCGGTGCTCACCTGGTGCCAGCTCGGCGCCGGCAGCCGAACGAGCCCGCTGCAGCACGTCACTGACTACATCTACAGCGACCGGTACCGGCAGATCGCTACGGTGCGGGCCGGCCATGGCTACACGACCAGCTGGCACGAATTCGTTATCACGCCATGGAACACCGCACTGATCGTGGCTGACAAGATCGCCACGGCCAACCTGACGGCCATGGGTGGCCCCGCCGATCAGAAGATCATCGACGGCGTCGTGCAGGAGATCGACATTGCGACGGGCAAGGTGCTCTTCCAGTGGAACAGCGCCGGTCATGTGCCTTACCGGGACAGCCACCAGCCGCTGCCCCCGTCCGCCAGCATCCCATGGGACTGGTTCCATATCAACGCGGTCCACCTGGACACCGACGGGAACCTGCTGGTCAGCTCCCGGTTCACCTGGACGATCTACAAGGTGAACCGCCGCACGGGCGCGATCATCTGGGAGCTTGGCGGCAAGCAGAGCACCTTCAGGCTCAAGGCGGCACCAGGTCAGATCCTGGACACCGCAGGCGAGATCTTCGCCTTCCAGCACGACCCCGAGGCCATCGGCCATGACGAGTACACCGTCTTCGACGACGAGTCGGCTCCCCTGCTCGGCCAGCGGCTCCCCTACAGCCGGGTGGTGACCGTCAGGCTGAACCTCGCCGCGAAGGTTGCCACGCTGGTGTCGTCGGCCGACCAGCCCGAGCATCTGCTGGCCGGCGCCATGGGCAACGCCCAGACCACGAGCACCGGGAACCTGCTCGTCGGCTGGGGAACGCTGCCATACATCTCCGAGTTCAGCCCAGCTGGCCGACTGCTGTTCAACGCGCAGCTACCGCCGGGCGTCTCCACCTACCGCGCATACCTGCTGCCCTGGCACACCGGCCTAACCCGTCCGTGGCCGTGACCGCAGCGGCGGCCGCTCCTTCTGGCTAGCCGCTCCTGGACGGGCCAGGTGTGCTAAGGTCCCGGCATTTTGCCGGCCATTGGCCCTTCCCCTTTGCCCCGGTCCGGACCATTGTCTGTCCCGACGGTGCTTCGCGGCCTAGTCAGCAGGCGCTCACGGCACTTTGTGGCAGAGAGGACCTTGCCATGTACGTGCCTGTCACCCGAGTTCTGGCCGCCGCTGTGGCGGCTGCGGCAATGACCTTGTCCGGCGCGGCCGCTGCGCGCACTGTCGCCCCCGGGCTGGCAGCGGCGACCGCGCCGCAGACGGCAGCCGTCCGGCCCGTCCCGCGCGGCCTGGGCGGGCAGGTGTGGAACGTCCTGCCGACCCGGCGCAAGGTGGTCGCGATCACCATCGACGGCGGGTGGAACGACGCCGGCGTGGCGAGCATGCTCGCCACGCTCCGCAAGGACCACGTGCGCGCGACTTTCAATCTCACCGGCAGGTTCTGCAGGCACTTCCCGGCGGCCGCCAAGGCCATCGCCGCAGCCGGGGAGGTCATCGGGAACCTGTCGAACAACCACCCGCGCTTCACCAGGATCAGCGCCGCGCGGATGCGCACCGAGGTCCTGTACGCCCAGGCCGAGATCAAGCGCGTCACGGGCGTGAACCCGTGGCCATGGTTCCGCTTCCCGTTCGGCCTCTACGACGCGCAGGCCATCTCGGTCGTCAACTCGGTCGGATTCGTGCCGATCGGCTGGACGGTCGACACCCTCGGCTGGGAAGGGCCAGCCGCCGGCATCACCGTGCCAATCATCGTGAACCGAGTCATGGAATATCTCCAGCCAGGCGAGATCGTGCTGATGCACTTCGCCTGGAGCCTGGCCGACCACTCCATCCTGGACGCAGACGCCCTGCCCATCGTGATCGCCAGGCTCCGGGGCGCGGGCTACTCGTTCGTCACCGTCAATGCCCTGCGGACGATGCGCCGCTAGCCACCCGGCCCGCTGCCTCCGCAGGCAGGTCCGCCCGGGGTGACGAGGCCGGTTTCGTAAGCGAGCACGACCGCCTGGGCTCGGTCGCGGAGGTCCAGCTTGGCCAGGATGCGGCCAACGTAAGTCTTGGTCGTCTGCTCGGCGATGACCAGGGTCTTGCTGATCTCGGCATTGGACAGGCCACGGGCAATCAGCCGCAGCACTTCGGATTCCCGCTGGGTGAGGGCGCCGAGCGTGAGAGGGAACGGCGGGTCCTGGCGTGGCTGGCGGGCGAAGTCGGCTATCAGCCGCCGGGTTACCGACGGGGACAGCAGCGCGTCGCCGGCGGCGACCACGCGAACGGCATGTACCAGCTCTGCGGCGGTGGCGTCCTTGAGCAGGAAGCCGCTGGCACCTGCCCGCAGCGCCGCGTATACGTAGTCGTCGAGGTCGAAGGTGGTGAGCATCAGCACTCGCGGCCGCCCCGGCCCGGCCGCGGCTCCGAGGATCTGGCGAGTCGCCTGCAGCCCGTCCATGACCGGCATCCGGACGTCCATCAAGACGACGTCAGGCTGCAGGTGCTGCGACTGGCGGACCGCGTCGGCGCCGTCGGCGGCCTGACCCACCACAAGCATGCCTGACTGAGCGGCGAGGATCGCGGCGATGCCCTCCCGCACCACCGCCTGGTCGTCGGCGATAACGCACCGCGTGGTGACATCTTCGCCCGTTCCGCTGCCGACTGCCACGGCGTCGGCCGTCACGCCGTCTGCCCGAGCGGGAGGACTGCCGACACCGCGAACCCGCCGTCAGGTTCTGGGCCGGCCGATAGCGAACCGCCGAGCAGTACCACGCGCTCGCGCATCCCGGTCAGCCCGTGACCCGGCGCGTGCTTGCCCGGAGCCGCGGCCGCGGTCCCCGCGGGGCCGTTGGCTATCCGCAGCATGACGGTGCCGGAGTCCTGGCCCACCGACACGGTGACCGCGGCTCCGGGGGCATGCTGGCTGGCGTTGGTCAGCGACTCCTGCACGATCCGGTACGCGCATATGCCGACGCCGGAAGGCACCTGGCCCAGCGCGGGTGGCACGGACAGCTGGACCGATACCCCGGCCTTCCTGGCGGACTCGATGAGCGCGGGAAGGTCCGCCAGCTGCGGCTGCGGGGCAAGAGCGGCAGTCTGATCGCGGCGCAGCACGCCGAGCAGCCGACGCATCTCCGTCAGAGCCTCGCGGGCCTCCTTGCTCAGCGAGCCGAATTCGGCGCGGGCCGGCGGGCAGCCCGCTGAGGCGGTAGGGTGCGCTCTCCGCCCGGACCGCGATCAGTGACATGTGATGGGCAATGACGTCGTGCAGCTCCCGCGCGATCCGGGTTCGCTCCTCCAGCGCGGCCCGTTGCGTCCGCTCGGCCTCTGCGCGCTCGGTCAGGGCCGCCAGAACCCGCTGGGCCCGCAGCCGGGAACCGATGCTGTCTACCGCGATCGCCACGGTGGCGAACGCGATGGTAGCGCTGGCTGCCCCGTTCAAGTCGGGCACGTCTGCGGTGAGCCATAGCCACCATGGGATGAGGGTGAGTGCCCACATCCACCACAGCTCCGGCCGCGGCTGGCGGACCCCGGCCAGCCAGAAGGCTCCCAGTAGGGCGAGCAGCTGCGGCGGGCCCCATGGCCAGCCTCCCCACCAGGCGGCGGGTACCAGCGGGGTCAGCAGCAGCGCGAGCCACCCGAGCCGCCAGGCCAGCATGGGGTACCGTGCTGCCAGCGGCAGCGGCGCCACGACCGCCACGGCCAGCGCTCGCTGCGCGAGGCTAGCCGGTAGCTGGCCGACGGGCTTTCGCATAGTCGCGGGCAGCAGCCCGTGCAGGCCGGCTACCCCGCGGATCTGGCCCGCGTTGACTATGCAGAGCGCCAGCGTCGCCAGCCCGAGCGCCGCGTATGCCGCCCGGCGCTCCTGCGGTGAGCGGCATCTCCACACTGGGGCTGGAGCGGGGCCGATCAGTACCATGATCAGCCCGCACCACGCCCGCCTCACCTGGGCGTACGCCGCGCCGCCGGCCCCGCGGGCTGCTGGTGCGATGCCGACCTTCCGTTCCACGATCTCAGGGTAGATCGCCAGGGCCGCCTGCTCATCACGCCTGCGTGGTCATACCCAGGTATCGGTTCCGCCCTGGCCCGGGCCGGACTGCCTGTGTGGTATGACCACCGATTCAGCTCCCTGGTGTGACGACGGAGCCAAGGCCCGGCAGGCAGCCTTGGGTTGCAGTGCTTGTCCGCCGCCTGTCGCAGTGCCTCAGGCAACTGTTCAGGAAGGCGCATCATGAATGTCGAGATCACCAGTCTGACCAGGAGCTTCGGCCGCACCACGGCCGTGGCGGGCGTGGATCTGCAGGCCGGCCCTGGAGTGTTCGGGTTGCTGGGGCCCAATGGCGCAGGCAAGACCTCGCTGCTGCGGATGATGGCGACGGCGATCCCGCCCACCTCAGGCCGACTGCGGCTGCTCGGCCGCGATCCTGGCCGTTACGCGCCGCGGCGGGAGATCCGCCGACGGCTCGGCTACGTGCCGCAGACCCTCGGCTACTACCCGGGCTTCACCGTGGCTGAGTTCGTCGAGTACTTCGCGCTGCTGAAGGAGATGCCGCCATCGCGGATCCCGGCGGCAGTGACGGCTGCGATCGTCCGGGTCGAGCTCGGCGGCAGAGCGCATGCGAGACTCCGCACCCTGTCCGGGGGCATGCTGCGGCGGGTGGGGATCGCGCAGGCCATCGTCAACGAGCCGGATCTGCTGCTGCTGGACGAGCCCACGGCCGGGCTGGACCCGCAGCAGCGGATGGCGTTCCGCGCCTTGCTGAGAGAACTGGGCCAGCGGGCCACCATAGTGGTCAGCACTCACCTGGTGGAGGACATCGGCACAGCCTGCGCCCAGGTCGCCTTGATGGACGAGGGAAAGATCGTCTTCCACGGCACCCCAGATGAGCTGGCCGCCCGTGGCGACAGCTGCGGCATCGGCGATGCGCCGCTGGAGCGCGGGTACAGCGCAGTCCTCGCGGCGGCACGGTCGTGACCGCCGCAAGCGCTCCGGCCAGGTCCCGGCCGCTGCCGGTCGCGCGCAGGCCCGGCCTGGCGGCTGCCCGGCTGCTGCGCCTGGAGCTACGGCACAACGCGATGCTGTGGATGCTGCCGGTAGCCCTCGCGCTGTTCTGGCTCACCACCTACCGCAAGACCATGGCCATGCCGCCGCTGTGGAACCTGCGTGCGACGAGCATGCAAAACGGAACGATCGCGGACTTCATCGCGCCGGTAGCCGGCGCGGCCGCGTGGACGGGGTCCAGAGAAGCCCGGCGCCATACCACCGACCTGGTGACGATCACGGCCCGGCCGCAGTGGGCCAGGCGGCTTGCCGCGTGGGCCGCCACCACGACCTGGGCGACGGCGGGCTACCTGGCCTGTCTGGCGGTCCTGTACGCGGTGACCGCGCACCAGGCGAGCTGGGGCGGGCCGCTCTGGTGGCCGGCCGCGGTCATGGCCGCGGGCTTGCCGGCTCTGTCCGCGCTCGGGTTCGCGGCCGGGACGCTGGTCCCCAGCCGGTTCACCCCGCCGCTTGTCGCCATCGCGGCGTTCTTCGCACTCGCGCTCAGCACCGAACTCATCCGCGGCAGCCAGTCGTACTGGCAGATCTCGCCGCTGGTCACCGGTCCCTGGGACACCGGGCCCGACGCGGGGATCGCCACTTTCTACCACTACCTACCCGACCTGCCCATCGCCCAGGTGATGTTCCTCGCCGGGCTCACCATGGCTGTGCTGGGAGCTCTGGCGCTCCCCGAGAGCGCGGGCCGCAGGCCGGTGCGCGCCGCCGCCGCGATCACTACCGCGGCCGGGCTGCTAGCGGCCGGGACCGCCGTCGCGCTCGCCGGGACCGGCAAGATGGACAGCCACGGCATGATCGCCATCCCGGCGCTGCACGATGCCGCCAGCGACCGCCCGATCCGCTACACCCCGGCCTGCAGCCACAGCGCGATCCCGGTCTGCCTGAACCCTGCCTACGCGAGCTACCTGCGCGTCACATCGGCCGCTCTCAGGCCCGTGCTCAATGAGATCGCCGGCCTTCCTGGCGCGCCGGCCCGCATCAGCCAGGTCGCCGCCACCTACCAGCAGGAAGCTGGCAACGCCGTCGCCATTGGCCTGACCGGCCCGGTCATCACCGGCACCCCGCCGGTGTACCACCTGCTGTTTCCCGACCAGCTACCGGGACCTGCCATGACCGCCAGTGAGCTGGCCAGCCAGGTGCGAAACGGCGCCGGTCCCGATCTCGTGGCCAGCGTCACCGGCGACGGCCCCGGCGCATCCCCGGCGCAGCAGGCAGTCACCGCAGCCCTGATGACGCTGGCCGGCCTGCCCACGTACCAAAAAGCTTCTGAGGCTGCGCAAGCCGCCAACGGCCAGCCCACGCCCTCACCGCCCCCACGGTGCGCAGCCGGGTGCCGGGCTAGGCGGCCGAGCCAAGGAACTGGCCGGATAAGCCAGCCGCCGCCAGAGCCGGCGCCCGGTTCGGCCGCCTATGCCGCGGCCCAGCGGTTCGCCGCCCTGCCAGCGGCCACCCGGCACGCCTGGCTCGTGCAGCACCTAGCCGCCCTGCGAGCCGGGCAGGTCACCCTGGCGCAGCTGCCATGACCCCCGGCGGGCTGCCCGAGGCGTCAGCGACCCAGGCCTGCGGGCCGCCGCCGGCCAGGCCACTGTGGCCCGTAATAGCGCTCGTGCGACTGCACGCCGCCAGCCGGCGGATCCCGCTGGCCCTGGCCGCGATCGCGGCCTGCGGCCTCGGCCTGAGGGTGGCGCTCATCGCACACTGGGACGCCTACGGGGCGCTGCAGCTGCCGCTCATCTTCGAGGCCGCGGCCGTGGCTGTCATCACCGTCACTGCCGCAAGCCCGTTCGGCGAGCCAGAACGCGTCGCCGGCGGACGGCTGCCTTACCTGCGGCTGACCACCGCGCTAGCGCTCACCGCGGCGGCGGTCGGCGCGCTGGCCGCAGCCGGGACCGGCGCGCACCTGGCCGGCGGCACCCTGGACGTGCTGCGCAACGTCGCTGGCATGACCGGCATCGGAATGCTGTGCGCAGTCGCTCTTGGCGGCGCCCTGGCCTGGACCGGCACGGCCGGCTACCTGGTACTTGGCGTGTACGCGCTCTACACCCAGTGGCACGGCCCCGCGCTGACCACGCCGTGGCTCTGGCCGGCCCGGCCGCCACACGACCTTGGCGCGGCGATCTGCGCCGGCCTCGTCCTCACCCTCGGGGTAACAGTCGTCACCGTCCACGGAGCCCGCGATCCCGTCAGCGAGTGAGTGGCCATGTGGCCGAGATTCGCCTGGTCCGGCGGTGCTTGGTCAGAGCCAGCCGTTGTGGTCCGCGACCCTGACGGCTTCTGCCCGGTTGCGTGTCCCGGTCTTGGCGATCGCGGACGACAGGTAGTTGCGGACGGTGCCCTCGGACAGGCATAGCTTCCTGGCGATGTCGGCGACGGTCGCCCCTGGCCGGGCGGCGACCAGCACGTCTCGTTCCCTGCCGGTCAGCGGGGAGGTTCCGGCGGCGAGCGTCGCTGCGGCCAGCACGGGGTCGACCACGCGCTCGCCTGCGGCGACACGGCGGATGGCGTCGGCGAGTTGCTCGGGCGGCGCGTCCTTGACCACGAACCCGAAGGCGCCGGACTCCATCGCCCGGCGCAGGTAACCGGGCCGCCCGAAGGTGGTCAGGATCACGGGCCGGCAGCGCGGGACCTCGCGGGCCAGGACCGCGGCCGCGGCCAGGCCGTCGATGCCTGGCATCTCGATGTCCAGCAGGGCGACATCCGGCTGGTGCATCCTTGCCGCGGCGGCCACCTCGTCGCCGCGGGCAACCGACGCGACGACCTCGAAGTCGTCTTCCAGATCAAGGACTACCGCGAGTGCGCTCCGGATCAGCTCGTGATCGTCTGCGAGCAGCAGCCGGATCGTCACGTGCCACCTTCTGGTGCCAGCGACACGCGCAGCCGCCACCCGCTGGGCTGCAACGGGCCGGCGTCCACGGTCCCGCCGGCCGCCGTTACCCGCTCCCGCAGGCCGCGCAGGCCATTGCCCGGCGGCGCGGCTGTTCCGACGCCGTCGTCGGTGATCTCCACGGCCGACGGCGACAACCGGACCGCGCACGTGCCGGCACGGGAATGACGTATCACGTTGGTCAGCCCCTCCCGCACCGCCCAGCCGAGCAGCTCCTGGTGCGCCGGGTCGGCCATGTCGGCGGCGGCCGGCAGGTCGGCGGCCACACCCGACGCCTCCAGAAGCTCCCGGCCGCGGGCAAGCTCGCCTGCCAGGGTCACGTCCCGGTAGCCGGACACCGCGGCGCGGACCTCGGCGAGCGCGCGCCGGGACAGCTCCTCGACCTCGGCGATCTGCCCGAGTGCCCGCGCCGGGTCGGCCTCGCCTAGCCGCCGGGCCAGCCCGGCCTTGACGGTGATCGTGGTCAGCGAGTGGCCGAGCAGGTCATGGAGGTCACGGGCGATCCGGATGCGCTCGTTCTCGGCCGCCAGCCGGGCAACCTCCGCGCGCGCCGCGGCGAGCGCCTGATTGCCGCCGAGTATAGCGAGCGTGGCGAATGTCACCAGGGCGGCGACCGGTATCGCGACCGGCGTGACGTCGTCGAACGACGCCCGGAGGCTGACGTGCCAGGACGGGATCGCGACCGGAACCAGGAGGGCGGCGAGGGCGAACCCGGCGACGACCGGAGCGGACCTGGCACCGAGCCGGCCTACAGTGAGGATCGTGAGGAACACGCACAGGACGAAGCCGGCCGCGCGCGCGAACGGCAGTTCCGCCGCGAATAGCGCCGCCAGCAGGGCGTAGTACAGCCAGAACCTGGGCAGCGGCCGGTCCGGCGAGAACAGCAGCGGGGCGGCAAGCCAGCATACGGCGAAAGCCGCCAGCACGGTGTAGCCGACCACCTGGCCTGCGCCGTGCGAATTCTGCGCCACGGCTGCGACGAGGAAGACGAGGTAGACCAGCGGGATGGCCATCATGATCACGCGCCGCCAGCCGTCGGCCCAGCGGCGCTGAACAGCGACCCACTCCGCCTCGGCCGGCGTGGCCGGCTGCAGGTGTGCGTCCACGATGATCGAGCGTAGTGGTCCCGCGCCGATCAGGCTCGGGTCGCCGATCGCCAGTAGGCCAGCGCCGCGAGCGGGATCAGCACGACGGTCCACACGGCGACCACGATCCACGCCTCGGCCGGCCAGCCACCACCGCCCAGTGCCGTCTTGCCCGCTTGCACTAGCCAGTACGACGGCAGGCCCTTGATCACGTCGAACAGCGGACCTGACTTGGCGAGCTGGAATCCGAACACGCCGCCCAGCAGCGCGAACAGGAGCACGACACCGGCATCGGCCAACGCCACGGCGTCGCTGCCCAGCGAGTAGCCCAGGATGAACCCGATCACGATGAACGGAGCCAGGCCAGCCAGCAGCAGGCCGGCCATCTCCAGCCACTGTGTCGCGCCGAGCCGCACGCCGAGCGACGCGCCGGCCAGGAACAGCAGCACCAGCGTGGGCAGCGCGAGCAGGTAGGCGCTGACCACCTTCGCAGTGAACTCGGTCCTGGTCCGCAGCGGCGTGATCCGCACCTGGCGGAGCCAGCCAGTGGCCCGGTCCCGAGAGATGCGCGCGCCCGCTCCCACCGTCGCCCACATCGCGCCGTAGGCCGCCATGGCGGTCATGAAGTAAAGCGGGAAGCTGGTGCCGTCGAAGGTCTTGTGCCGTTCCGCCGAGGCGATCGCGTAGAACAGCACCAGCGGAAGCCCGACCGTGAGGCCATAGAAGAGAGGATTGCGCAGCATGCGGAGAACCTCGAAGCGCAAGTGGGTCACCTGGTCACCCCCGTTTCGCCCGCAGTGTCGTCAAGCCCGGTCGTCTCATCCGCCGCGGTCAGTTCCAGGAATGCTTCCTCCAGGCTCCCGCCAGCTACCTCGATATCCCGCGCGGCGGGGAACGCCGCCAGCAACGCCGGCAGCGTGGCGTCGGCGTCCGAACAAGTCAGGACCACCGCCTCGCCGTGCCGCTCGGCATTGCGCACGCCCGGCAGCGCGGTCAGCGCCGCGACGGCCACCTCCGGCAAGGTCGCCCGGATCGTCCGGGAGCCAACCTGCGCCTTGATCTCGGTAGCCGGGCCATCGGCGACGATCCGGCCCCGCGCGAGCAGCACGATCCGGTCGGCGTAGGCGTCGGCTTCCTCCAGGTAGTGCGTGGCGAACAGGATCGTCTTGCCGTGCTCGGTCATCGTCCGCATCGCCTGCCAGAAATCGCGCCTGCCCTCGACGTCCAGGCCCGCGGTGGGCTCGTCCAGCAGCAGCAGGTCGGGGTCGCCGACGATGGCGGCGGCGAACCGGACCCGCTGCCCCTGGCCGCCCGACAGCTTCGTCGTCCACCGCCCGGCGAACTCATCCGCACCAGTCAGCCGCAGCACGTCATCGACGGGCAGCGGATGCGGATAGTACGACGCCATCAGCGTAACGATGTCCCGCACACGCAGATGGTCAAGCGGCGAACCGGTCTGCAGCATTCCGCCCACCCAGCCGGCCCGCACCGCCGCCGCCGGCGGCACGCCGAAGACCGACACCGTGCCCTCGTCCGGCCGGGTCAGGCCCAGCATCATCTCAATGGTCGTCGTCTTGCCCGCACCGTTCGGACCGAGCAGCGCGACCGTCTCGCCCGGCACGATCACCAGGTCGATGTCGCGGACGGCGTGCACGGCGCCGTAGGACTTCGACAGGTGGGACAGCACGATCCCAGCGCCGGTATCGGATGCAGCGGTCATGAAGCAAGGGTCGCGCGCCGCGGCCCGTGCTGTGTAGTGCCGCGCGTCACCGATTTCCGATGACAAATATCACTTCCGGCAGGCCCGCGATCGGCGCTGCGCCGCCATCGCCGCCAAACTGGCCTTTCTGAGCGGCCAAATTGAACCCGGTTCAACGTCCCTTGGCAGCGGCGTGGTACTGCGATTTGGCTGGCCGCGATCCGCCCGGCTGGTCGTGCTCCGCGTCGTCCGGCGGGCCGGCCGTGCGGGCCGCCGTGGTCAGGCGTGCATCGCGATGAGCACGCAGATCATAACCAGGATCGCAGCGGCCGTAGGTACCAGGACTATGGTGGCGACGCGCAGGAGGACCCGATACTGGCGTGCCTGCCGTTGCCGGTCCTGCAACAGGATCTTCGGCTCGTGCGGGCGATAGCCGGGGTAAGGCGGATCGTGCAGACGTGGCCGGGGTGCGCCTCTCGACTGAGGGCCGAGCCAGACCATGATGCCTCCCCGCCACCTTCTGCTTGCAGCGTACCGGCCGCAGGCCCAAGTCACCATCGCGCAGGAACGAAGGGTCGCCCGCGGGGAACCTCGTTCTACGGACGGTAGCGACCTTCCTGACCTGCTCCGGATGGGGCGACAGCCGGAGGCCCGGATGACGGTGACCTGCCGCCCCCGGATCTGCACGCCCCGACGAGTCCTGCATTCAGTCACCAAACGGCGCGTAATCGGCGATTTGGCATCGTAACGTCGGGCCCCCGGGCCGCCATGCTAGTCGAGTGGTGCGGTGAGCTTCTTCGGCGCGAGGACTCGGTAGCTGTCGGTCACGAGCTCTCGGATCTCTTCCCAGTCCGTGTAGTCGGTGAGCACCACCACGATGCGATCACGGCCGGCTCGCGAAGCGAAGAACGGGTGGCCGCTGGACAGCAACGCCTGCCGTTCGTCTGGGTCGGCACGCAGCACGAGCAGCGGAACTGGCTTGCCAGCCGAGTCCTCCCGTGCCACGAGCAAGCAGAACGACCTGCGGCGGATGTCGAACGAGTGCGCCGTCGATCTCGCTCTTGTGCGTGAGTAGTCGACCCGCACCGTCACCTCGGGCAGCGCCAGGCATAGCGTGCGGATCCGTTCGAGGATGTACTCCGGGACCTCTATGGGCGCGCTCAAACCACCGTCGTTCCCTTGCCGCATCGACGACCTACCGGCGGAACGCGGCTCGGACTGCAGCTGCGGTGGAGCTGAAGTACTCGGGTGGTTCGATGAAGCCCCACTCGTTGAATGTCGAGCCGTTGGTGAGGGCGCGCCGGTAGCCGAAACAGGCGAGGTAGAGCGTCCGGATGTACATGACCGCCTCAAGCCGATCGAGTTCGTCGTCGGTCGGCTCGACATGTCGGCGGTAGGTGTTGACGGCAGCGTCGATCCGCTCGTAGTTCGGCCGACGTGGGTTCCACGAACCCGTGCCCCAGATCAGGTAAGCGAGGTCGGCGAGGCGCGGTCCGCGCCCGGACGCCTTCCAGTTGATCGCCACTGGCCCTTGTTCGCTCAGGACCGCGTGATCGGGGGCGTGGAGGAGGTTTCCGTGGAGCAGGCCCTCCGGAAGGCCGTGGCCGTCGTCGGCCGAGCGCACCTGGTCGCGGAGCTGCTCGAATCTCTCGCGCTCGTCAGCCGCGACCTTCGTGTCGACGGCGTCGAGAAACGACAGGGCCGCCAGCAGGTCCTGACGCGGCGTGCCCTCACGACTCGGGTCCTCACCACTCGCTCCACCTGGGCGGCCGACGGAGTCGTCGTACGGCAGCGCGTGCAGCCGTCCGAGCAGCTCACCCATCATGGCGAACTTCGCGGCACCGTCGGGGAGCTGGGCGCCTTCAACGAACTGCGTCACGAGGACCGCGCTGCCATCGAAGTCAGATACCGCATCGTCGAGCGCCAGGCGCTCGGCGGGATAGTCCTGCCGCTCCAGGAATCTGAGGATTGCGGCGTCGCCCTCAGCACCGGTACGCGGCCGAGCGGGGGGGAACGCGCGGGCGACCCACGGGCTGCCGTCATTGCGGTCGATGCGGAACACGTAGGTCTTGTGCACACTGAGCTTCGTCGCCGCCACCGGGTCAATGCCGTAGCGCTCCCGGAGATGAGCGAGCAGCCGCTCAGGAACTGGCTCGTGGTGCATTCGCGCACCGAGACCATTGAGATCCGTCAGCGCTTCGGTGTAGCGCTGCCCAGTCTCCGCGGCGTGGCGCCGGACAACCTTCTTGAAGCTGGCGTCCTTGGTCACGGACAAGCCTCCCCTTGACACCCTCGTCCCCCAGCGACGCGGTGTTGGAAGATGGCCTGTGACATTTATGACCGAGAGGGCGAATCCCCTTCGCCGATGGAACCGCGGCTGGGGCGGATGTTCCACAGCTCGGCGACCGGTCGCCGCCGCGAACAAACTCTTCCTGAGGTGCCCGGTCTTCGTCAAGCGCCTCACCCACGAGACGACGCTGCGCGAAGTGCCTCGCAGTGAAGCGCGGACACCAGAAGCGCTGCAGCCCACCGAAATTCGATCGCGAGTCCAACCCGGATGCGCGACCCGAGTCGGCAGGCAGCCCGGGCCGGCCAGATGAATTCCGGCAGCTGCAATAACCGCGTCCACCAGGTCGCTATTGGGCAGGTTCGCCTGCCCTGGAAGTAAGCCGCCCAGCCTGAGACGCCGAGGACTAGGCCGATGAAGCAACCCGACGGTCCGTCTGTGGCCGCCCAAGGCACCGGAGGGCAGCGTCGCGGATCCTGGCTGTGGTGCCTGGGGGTCAGAAGGTCATGGGGCACCAGGGTGCGGGTTCCCACGACAGCGCGGTGGAGACGGCCGGCGTTGTGCGGGCACAGCTCGTCGGCGACCTCGATGACCACGTCGGCCGGGCAGGCGTAGTGCCGCTGCGCCAGGGCGCCGCGGACGTCTGCCAGCCGGATCCGCAGGCCGTCGCTGACCAGGGACCGGACCCGGCGCGGGCCGGCCAGCAGGTGCAGCAGCGGGTCATCGACCGGCCGCATCCTGGCGTGGAACCCGCTGGTCAGGTCCCTGCTGAGGAGGTTATCCCAGAGCGCCGCGATCGCCGCCGGGGTCGGTGGCGACCGCCTCGCGCACCTCGAGGACGCCCTCGGGCAGCACAGCGTCCTCATCCCAGCGCTCCCGCGAGGTGAAGACCGCGTAACCCCGAGGCCCTGAGGCGTCCTCGGCCAGCACGCACCGTATCTGCCCGGATGTAGGGTCGGAGTGCAGGTCGGTGAGCAGCCGGTCCCACCATGGCGCGGTGCGGACCCACAGGCCGGGCCGCCTGGCCAGCGCCTGGTCGTAAACCTGGGCCAGCTCGGCCCTGGCCGACAGCGGCTCGGCGATCCGCAGCCGCAGGCCGGGATCGGCCGGCGCGCCGCGCGCCAGCGCGCCCTCCCCGCCGGACAGCCGGCAGGCGGCGTGCCAGGAGGCGCGCCCGTAACCGTACCGCCCGTAGATGCCCGACTCGGATGCGAAGAGCGCGGCCACCGCCTCACCCCGCTCGTGCACATCGGCGAGCTGGCGGCGCATCAGCGCGGACAGGATGCCCTGGCGGCGGTGCGAGGGCAGCACCGCGACCAGGCTCACCCCGGCGACCGCGGCCATCGCGCCGGGCACCCGCATCCGGAAGCTGAACGCGCCCGCGCCGCCCACGATCGTCTCGCCGTCGAACGCGGCCAGCGTGCGGTCGAATCCGAGGCAGGCCGGCGAAGCTGGCGTAAGCGCGCCGGGACAGCCGCGCGCCATGGGACGCGTGCCGGTCAACGGCGAGAAAGTCAGCCAGGTCGGCTTCGGCGACCGGGCGGGATCGGGCACGTAGTCATGCCCGCCTTCCTACCAAGCGGACGCGACACTTCCCACTCCATATCCCCGCCACCCTCGTGCCCCGCGTGCCGCGGCCCAGGCCGGCGCCGCCCCGGGTGCTCAAAGGCGCCGGGGCGGCCAGGGCAACTGCCCCCTAACGCGACCCACGCGCCTCACCCGGCACCAAGGTCAATCCCGTCAGATGCCAGCCCCGAACCGGCGGTTCTGTCCCCGGCTTCGCACCAGCATGGAACGAGGAAAGCCGCGCGAAATCGGCGGTACGCGCGATTGGGCACGGCCTTTGCGTAGTCCGTTGATGATGTCCTGAGCAGCCTGGTTCTGCCCGGCACGCCGCGAATCGCGTGGTGAGGTGGGGCGGGCACGGCACGGGTGATCATGAGGTTCGCCGGCTTCGTGATCTTTGCCGGGAGCCGTGCCTGCCCTGTCATTTCTGCCTGCTGTGCTGGCCGGCGGCCGGCTTGCCCGGCTCGCGGGCACGCGGGTGCCGCTGCCCGGGCACTGCGCCTGCGGGCCTGCGGGGAGCGCTCGGGCGGGTGCCCGGCCCGGGGGACCGGCGCGGGATCCGCTGCCTGCTGGTCCCTTGCTGCCTTCGCGGTGTGCGCGATGCTGGCCGGGGCCTGCTCGTACCAGGCGATCACCGGGCGGGCGGCAGATGCTCCGCCGCGGCTGCGGGCCCGGCTTGGCCTGCCGGGCGCGGTGCCGGATCTGGCGACGATCTGGCGGGTCCTGACCGGGGTGGATCCGGCGGCCACGGGCGCTGCGGCCGGGGCGCGGGCGGCGTCGCGGCTCGCGGGCCGGCGGCGGCCGGGAGCGCGGGTCGTGGTCGCGGTGGACGGCACGACCGTGCGCGGCGCCCGTCCCGGCTGGCGGCGCCGCCCCGCACCTGGTGGCCTGCCTGGACCACGGCGCCGGCGTCGTAATGGCGCTGAAATCATGATCTGGTACCGTCACCACTGGCCACTTGCCCCCAATTGTCGCCGTTATTGGCAGTGACCTGCTCGCGCAGGTCGCCGCCGACTGGTTTTCATTACCGTCGCTGAACCTGCGCCCTCGACCCGAGCGAGCCCGCGGCATCGTTCGGACTTGACGTCGAGGACGATCTGGCGCGAGCACTCCCTTACTCTTCTGACATCTGACAGCGGGGACTGCGCTCAGCCACGATCCTTAGCCTGAGTCTGGCCGTCAGCCGCGATGCAGTGGACGTCGGCGTTCGTGGTGCGGCTTCGCGCGTTGTTGCGGCGGCGGCGAGGATGGCTCGGTGAGGGTACCGATGCGGGCGAAGGGGACGAGGCATGGGCCTGGATGAAGATGAGTTGCTGGCGGGCGCGCTCGGCGTGGCGGTTTCTGGTCAGCTGAGGAAGAACGTGCTCGAGATCGATCTCACGCTAGCCGTGCCGCCAGCGGCGGCCGCGGAGCGGGCCCGGCAGGTACTGGGTGAGCTCGGACGCGAGGTGGGCGTCAGGGACGACGAGGAGACGGCTGATACCCAGGTGGTCGGCATCGTGGGAGCTGGGACCGGTAACCTCAATCCGGCCGTGGTGACGGTGACGATCCGGGCCGCCGGCGAGGGGAGCAAGCTGGTCGTGCGCGGTGCGGCCAAAGAGGGGCTGATCAAGCAGCACGCCGGCGGCAAAGCCGCCAGGCGCGTCGCCGAGGCGCTGGCCTGACCGGGCCCGACAGATCAGTTGCTTTGAGCACTGATATCTCGTCAGTTGCTTTGAGCACTGATATCTCGCTCGATCCCGGCAAGATCGCGATGTAAATAATCGGTCTGGTTCGGGCCGGTCAGCGTGGCCTGCCGCCGCCACCCCCGCCCGCCGCTAGACCCGGACCCACCGCGTCACGACCATCCCGCGCTCCGCCCCGCGTTCCCTGCTCCGCGTCCCCGCGCTGGCCCGGCATCGGTGGCAGGCATCTAACCGCACTGGAACGGGTGACCTGGACGCGGCTACCGGAGTCAGACTCACATGCCGATGAGCGGGCACGTCGTTCTGCCCGCCCGCCGGGAAATCCAGTTGCGGGTGGCCTGGCATCGGATGTCTGGTTGATCGGCCGCCAATCACGGGAGGACATGACGCGCATGTCGCTGCCCACCCCCCACGCTGCACACCGATCGCCTCCGACTGCGCCCCTTCGACGACACGGATGCGAACGACCTCTTCGCACTGCACAGCAACGCCTACGTGCTGCGCTACTGGGACGCGCCGCCGTGGAGCGAACGCGTGCGCTCCGAGCGGTTCATCACGGCTTGCCGGCAGATGGCACAGGAGGGCACCGGGGCGCGGCTGGCCGTGGATCGTGTCTCCGACGCGGCGTTCATCGGCTGGTGCAGCCTGAACCGGTGGAATCCGGACTACCGCAGTGCATCGCTGGGCTACTGCTTCGACGATGCAGCGTGGGGCCACGGCTACGCGACGGAGGCCGCGCGCGCCTTGCTGCGGTGGGCATTCGACACGCTGGACCTGAATCGCGTCCAGGCTGAGACCGATACACGCAACGTGGCATCTGCTCGCGTGCTGGAGAAGCTCGGGTTCGTGCGTGAAGGGACGTTGCGGGAAGACTGCGTCGTGAACGGCGAGGTCTCCGACTCGTGGGTCTACGGGCTGATCAGGCGGGAGTGGCGGCCGTCGTCCGAGCCGGCTCCGCCCGCTGAGTCCTCTCTCTCGCCAGACGTCGCCCGGCGCCCGGGTGCTTCCTTCGCCGACTCGAGGGGCCTGGCAGGGGCCACTCTCATGCCGCGAGATGTGCAGCGCCCGCCCTTTCTGGCCGGAGGCTGCTCGCGTGGCTCTGCAGCACTTGATCGGCGCTGGGGCCGGGTGAGGATGCTGGTGGTGACCGTTCTGCCGGGCCGGCCACGGGAGCACGTGACCCGGTCAGCCGGGCTGCTGGCCGGGATGCTGGCCGACCTGTCTGGTCAGTTCCTGGCAGGCCTGCGCCACGGGCGTGCCCGCCCGGTCGGCGGCGGCGCGGATGTACAGGACCGCGGCCAGGAGCGCGTACTGCCAGAAGTCGTCGGCCTGCCACCAGGCGACCTCGTCGAGCAGGTCCGGCTCAGCCCCGCCGCGCACGGCTGCGGCGGCGAGCACGGCGTACTGCAGCTTGCGCCGGTCCCGGCCTCGCCGTGAGAACTCTGGCAAGAACCGCTCCCGCGTCCCTTCCAGCGCGAGGGGGCTGGCCGGGCTGGCACCGGCCCAGGCGAGCGCGTCAGCGGCCGGGCCGAGGAAGACCTCTCCGGGGAAGGTGTTGTTCCGCGGATGCAGCGGCTCGATCTCGCCGACCAGGTCGGCCAAGGCGGCACCGTCAGCGAGGCCGGTGAGCAGGATCCGCCGGGCGTGTTCGGCGGCTTCGGGACCGGGCCGTCTCGCGGCTGGCATGACCCGACCGTAGCCGGCGCGCCCGGCCGCCGCTGTCCGCGCCGTCCAACCGCCAAGCGCGGTAAGGGCAGGAGAAGCGTCGGCTCCCGCCGATCCCATGACGGACTGAGCGAGTGCCGCTAACGGCTCTGATCTGCCCGGCCCATGGCCGGCTCTGCAGTCCACCGCGCGGCTGGCTGAAGCAGGCGCAGCGCTCGCGCCGTGCCTGCCCGGCCCTGGCGTGGCGGGTGGCTGGATGCCATCTCACCGGGCATGGCGGGCCGGTCAGGCTGCCGGGCCGGGTTGCCGGTTCCTCTGCCGGGCCGTCGGGGACCCTGGCGGGTGCGGGACTTCCCGAGGTCAGTGGCCGACTGCGGGGCGCCGGTGATCGTGCCCGCCTGGGCCTGTATCTGCCGACGGGGTCATGCGGCGATGATGGGTGTGCCGCACGGCCGACGGGTGGCTGTGGCCAGGGCGGCTGTCCTGTTCCGGTCACGGCGACGTGGCTCTGTGCGGTGGCTGGTGGCCGGCTGCCGCCCGCCGCTGCCGACGGTGACGGGACCGGCTAGGGAGAATGTCATGCTGGAGGCTTTCGCTGATCTGTCCACGGCGCTGGTGGCCGACGCCTGCGTGCGGGCTGCCGTGCCGGTGCGCGCCGCGCCGCCTGGCATTCGCGCGGTCGTGCCCGGGCACCGGGTCGCGGGGCGCGCGCTGCCGGTGCGTCACTACGGCAGCGTGGACGTGTTCCTGGAGGTACTCGGCGCGGCCGGGCCAGGTGACGTGCTGGTCATCGACAACGGCGGGCGGACGGACGAGGCGTGCGTCGGTGACCTGGCAGTACTGGAAGCCGAGGCAACCGGGCTCGCCGGCGTGGTGGTGTGGGGGCTGCACCGGGACACCACGGAGCTGGCGGAGATCGGCCTTCCGGTGTTCAGCTACGGCAGCTACCCGCCGGGCCCGCTGCGGCTGGACGAGCGAGACCCCGAGGCGCTGAGCACGGCGCAGTTCGGGCCGCACCTGGTCACCGGCGCCGACGTTGTCTTCGGCGACGACGACGGCGTGCTGTTCGTCGCCGCCGAGCGCGCCGGGCAGATCCTGGCGGCGGCGGGCCAGATCTGGCAGACCGAGCGCGAGCAGGCCCGCAGGATCCGGGCCGGCCAGACGCTGCGCCAGCAGACAGACTTCCCCGGCTACCTGGCGCGCCGGGCCGCCGACCCGTCGTACACCTTCCGGCGGCATCTCCGGCAGGCCGGCGCGGCCATCGAGGAGTGGGCGGCGGGCCGCAGCAAGCCCCACGTCGCTGTGAAGCGGCGCGGGACGCGGCGCCCGAGCCGAGCCGTGACCTGGTTCCTGGGCAGCAAGAGGTGGAATGGACCGGGCTGCAGATGACTTGCGCCGTTGCGCGGCAGCGCGATACCTTGCCGATGTATCCTTCTGATATATCGCAGCGATATATCAGAAGGAGAGTGACGGAGGATCCGGCGCTGGCATGCCCGGCCACGTGCGCGGCCCCGGGGACGGCGGCAGCCAGGAGGCAGCGACATGTCCAGGGGCCAGTTGTATGACACCATCGGAGCCACCTACACCGTGACACGGCGCACCGAGCCGCGGATCGCCGCGCAGGTCTGGGCTGCGCTCGGCGATGCCCGTACCGTACTGAACGTCGGGGCGGGCACCGGCTCCTACGAGCCCCCCGACCGCGACGTGGTCGCGGTGGAACCGTCAGCGGTCATGCGTTCGCAGCGCCAGCCGGACGCGGCGCCGTGCCTGGCTGGATCTGCGGAGAGCCTTCCGTTCGATGACCAGTCCTTCGACGCCGCGATGGCTTTCGCCACCATCGATCACTGGACCGACCCGATCGCCGGGCTGCGTGAGATGCGGCGCGTCGCCCGCCGCGTGGTGGTGTTCACGTGCGACGCCAGTGACCCTGACCGGTTCTGGCTGAATCGCGACTACCTGCCCGAGCACAGCGACCTGTGGGCCGGCCGGCCCTCCCTGACCGAGCTGGCCCGCGCGATCGCAGCCCGGACCGAACCGGTGCCCATCCCGTGGGACTGCGCTGACGGCTTCTACGAGGCCTACTGGCGTCGGCCCGAGGCCTACCTGGACGAGAATGTGCGCCGCGGAATGTCGATCTGGGCCAGAGTCGGGCCCGACGCCGAGCAGCGGGCGGTGCACAGCCTGCGTGATGACCTCGCCTCCGGCCGGTGGGCCGAACGCAATCGCGACCTTCTCGATCTCGACGCAGCAGAGCTTGACAGTCGCCTGCTTATTGCCTGAGCCCCATCGCAGCAGTCTCACCACCTTCGGATAGGGCCTGATCCTTCATGACGAAGCCAGGCGCACTGTCCGACGGCTGCCAGATGCTGGGTTCGTGCAGGCCACCACCGCTCATGAGAATTTCGGGCAGCTGCTTCTGGCGTGGATCATCGAGCCGACGAGCAAGCTGGATATCCTCGTCAAACCGGTGCATGTGTTCGTTCCGAACGTTGGGCTGAGGAGCGGAGATGGCCAGGGTTGTCATGCAGGCGGTCGTGTCGGTGGACGGCTACATCGCCTATCCCGATGACACGGTCGGGCCGCTGTTCGACTGGTACGGCAACGGAGATACCGAGGTGTCCGCCAGGGCGAGCGGCTGGACGTTCCATGTCTCGCGGGCATCCGCGGATTACGTCCGGCCCTTCTGGGATGCCATCAAGGTGACAGTGATCGGCCGCCACCTGTTCGACACCACGAACGGCTGGGACGGCGACCCGGCCGCCGGGGACGAGCTTGTCGTTGTCACCCACCGGCCATTGCCGCAGGCGTGGCTCGCCGAACACCCGGACGCACCCTTCCACACCGCCGGGTCGGTCGAGGCGGGCATCGCGCTCGCCAAGAGGCTCGCCGGCGACGGTCTCGTCTGCGTGACCGCAGGCGACCTCGGCGGGCAGGCGTTGTCGGCGGGGCTGGTCGACGAGATCGCGATGGACGTCGCCCCGGTGGTCCTGGGTGAAGGGGTGCGCTTCTTCGGCAGCCACGCCGGCATGGTCCTCCTGGAGGATCCCGACCAGGTCGTCCTGGGCGACCGCGTGCTGCACCTGCACTACACGGTACGTCGCTGATCGCTCCTGCGCGATGGCGGCTCTCTGGCCATGCCACTGCCGACCCGCCTCCTCCCGGCAGGTCGCGCGAGCCTATGCCACCTGGCAGGTGTGCCGGCTGCGCACCAGCGCCGGCCACGCACCTACTCCACCCACGCCCACCGCAACGTCTGCGCCGCCCCGCCGACTTCCTGGCCTGGCTTCATGGCCACGACCGCCCCCTTGCCACCTGCCGCCAGGCCGACGTCGAAGCCTGGCTCGCCACCGGACCCGCCGCCCGCGAGGCCGTGACGACGACCTGGCTTTCTGGTCGCGTTCCTCGACCAGAACAGCTCAGCCGGGCCCGTGGTCGGGTTCTGTCGTAGTGGCGGCGCCAGGCGATGGCCTGCGCCGCATCTCGTGCCCTGGCGTTCGGGCGTCAGTAGCACCGTTGACCGTTCAGGGCTCCGGTGACATCCGGGTCAGGGAGGTCAACGGGCCCGTACTTGCGGGATCCGTCAGGTCGTGCACGTAAGAGCGATTTCCGCTGGCTTGCTGCGGATACCCTGGGAGTCGTAGATCCAGGCGTCGACCCAGCTGTTGTAATGCTGGGCCGTGCCGCATGCCAGATTGAACGGATAAGCGATTCTGTCGTGGCCCACGATGCCATAGGAGGGACTAGAGAACGAGTGGTTCTCTTCCGCCCACCCGGCGCCATTGATGCCGACGAACCCGAAGCCCTTGGCGTCGTGATCTGGATTAGCGTAGGTGAGGCTGAAGTAGACAAGGGATCCACTCTGGTAGCCGTATATCCCAGTTATCTGCGGAGGCTGTGGTACCTTGCCCGACGGCTTGAACAGCTTGCCCCGGTGAGCGAAGCCGTAGGAGAGGGCATGCAGGAGCCGCGCCGGGACAACGGGGTCGCTTTTCTGCACGCAGTCACGTACCAGCTTGAATACCGCGTAGCTGCCGCTCGCAAATTCGTACGCCGCGGCCAGGTACGGCCCCCAGCCAGGTACGCGGACCAGTACCATGGCGACCGCCTGATTCAGGACCAGGTCAACCGGGCTTGGCAGCAGGTCATGCGCGCATGCCTCGGTGATCTGCCACTCGACCCACCACGGCTGCTGGACGTGCACCAAGTGCGTGAACTTGAAGATGGTGGCTGGCAGGGCGCCGCACGACCCCGACACGACGCTGCCGGTGACAGTTTCGGTGTAGGTGGTGGTATGGGCTACGCCACCATATGTGTGGGAGGCAATGAGGTAAGTCCCGGGACCTTCATCGGTGAAGGTACGGTGCGAATGCTTTCCGTCTCCCCAGTTGACGTACAACGTGATGGCGCAGGACTCATATCCGGTTCCATCGGGTGAGAACCAGCGGTCGACCGTCGGGCTAGTGCTCTCACAATCTTTGACCGGGCCGAACAGTGGTTTAGTGCAGGGTGCAAGTGGCCCGGTCCGGACCTTAGCCGGGCCTGCGGCTACGGCGCTGACCGTGGAGCTGGCCCCGGCTGGGCCTGCGCCAAGGGCGCTGACCGCGGCGATGCCGGCAGCGCCCGACCGGCCTGGTCATGGCGGTCATTACCGATCTCGCGCTGTCGCTGGGCTTGTGGCCCAGGGGATTTACCGCTGGCGATGGCGGGCGTACCTACCACTACGGGGCGCACTGAGCAGGCACCTGGCCGCCACGGCGGTCCAGCGAGCGCGCACGGGGCAAACGGTCCGTCTACCTGGTCAATGCCAGCAAGAAGCGCACGGACACGGTGACCTGGACCGTCATCTGCAAGCCGTAACCCACCAACGCCGCGGTGCTGCGGGTGCGCTAGAACGGGTGGGGTGGACAGCGGATCGCCCCGGATCCGGCGGTTCGCGCCGGGCGACCTCGACGACCTGTACCGCATCTGCCTTCAGACGGCGGACAACGGCCAGGACGGCACGGCGGCGTTCAGGGACCGGCGGCTGCCGGGAGACGTGTACGCGGTGCCCTATGCCCTGCTGGAGCCGTCACTGGCGCTGGTGGCCGAGGACCCCACCGGGGTCGGCGGCTATATCGTGGCTGCCCTGGACAGCCAGGACTTTGACCGGCGGCTGGAGCGCGACTGGTGGCCTGCGCTGCGCGCCCGCTACCCGGAGCCGCCGCCGGACGCGGCGCTGGAGCTGTCGGCGCAGGAGCGGTTCGCGCTGGACTACATCCATCACCCGTGGGCCACCGATCCGGCGCTGGCCAGCCGTTACCCGTCGCATCTGCATATCAACCTGCTGCCCCGCCTGCAGGGCCGCGGGGTCGGCCGCCAGCTGATCGACGCGCTGGTCTCCGGCCTTCGCAGCCAGGGCTCGGCCGGAGTGCACCTGCATGTCGGGCGTGCCAATCAGCGGGCTGCCGGGTTCTACCGGCAGGCCGACTTCGCCGAGCTCCCGGGCACCACCGCGCGCATCTTCGCCATGACGCTCCAGCCGTGAGGCCTGCTACCAGCGGGCCGATCGTCCGGAACCGCATGACACCGATTCAGGTCACCGGCCCATGATGAGCGCGCCTACCGACCTCGCGCGCCTCCTGGCGCAGGCTGGCTCATGACCCATCTCACCAACTGGCACGGCTGTCCGAATGAGGAACTGGTGGACATAATGGCATCAACAACAGGAACGAGGTTCGGGCGCAGGCGGAGAGCGAGGCGCGATGAATAGCACAGCTGGAAGCCAGGGCCAGGCCGGGAGCTGGCCTGAGCTGGAGTCCGGGCCGCTGATCGTCGGCGGCGTGCTGCTGGGCATCGGCAGCATGCTCGCGCTGATCGGCCTGGCCGTCGCCGGCTCCCACGTCGCAGCCGCGACCCGGCGGTGGGTCAGGGAGATGGACGTGCCTCCTGGCGACCTGGCCAAGCTGAAGTGGGAGCAGGCCAGGACAGCCGCGGTGGCTGGCGCGAGTTCGTGGCGGGAGCACCCGAACGCCAGAGTCGGCTGGTCCGGCCGCACGGCCGGCTCGGCCGACTGAGACCCCTCGGGCGGCGCGGATGAGCCCGGCGCCGACCAGGCCGCCCGGCTCGTCCAGTCGCTGCGGGCAGCGCCTGGAACGATCACCTCTTGCCACCGGTCGCCGCCTGGGCTGGAATGGTGGGCGGGATTACCGTCCGGTACCCGGGAGGCCGACGATGACGCCATCGGAATTTCGTGCGGTGAGCAGGCTGGGCGGCCAGGTGTTCGCCGGGCTGGTGGCCCGGATCGGGCAGGTGCATCAGGTCATCGCCGGGCGGGCGTTCGACTTGGTCGGGCCTGCGGGCGGGCTGGTCCGGCTGATCCATGACGGCGTGGCGCAGGGCGCCTACGGCGCAGTGCGGGGTGCCGGCGTGGCGGCCGGGGCGGTGGGCGGCGCCGCCGGGACTGTCCTGGGCGCCGGCGGCCGGCCCGCCGGGCAGCACCCTGGCGGCAACCTGGCGCTCGCCGCGCTGAACGCTGTAGCCGGCGACCGGCTCGGCGCTGACCTGGACCCGCTGGGCATCGAGATGACGGTGCGGGTCGGCGGAGGAGATATCGAGCTGACCGCCCGGGGGGTTGCGGAGGCTTTCCCGAGCGCGACGGCGAGGGTGGCGGTCTTCGTGCACGGCCTGGCGGAGACAGAGGACTCCTGGCGCCGCCGAGCTGGCCAGTCCGCACCCTACGGTGACCGGCTGCAGGCAGAGTTCGGCTACACCCCGGTGTACGTCCGGTACAACACCGGGAGGCATGTCTCGGCCAGCGGCCGCGACCTGGCCCGCCTGCTGGAGCAGCTGACGGCGGCCTGGCCTGAGCCGGTCGATGAGGTCATGCTGGCGGGCCATTCCATGGGTGGCCTGGTCATCCGCAGCGCCTGCCACTACGGCAGGGAAGCCGACGCCCCCTGGGCCGGGCACGTCCGCCGCGTCTTCTACCTCGGATCACCGCACCTGGGTGCCCCGCTCGCCCGCGCCGCCGGGTTCGCCGGCTGGGCGCTTGGCCAGATACCGGAAACCAGGCCGTTCGCGGCCCTGGCCGCCGGGCCGCCCTCGGTCAGGGACCTGCGCCACGGGTACCTGCTCGATGACGACTGGGCCGGCTGCGACCAAGACCGCTGCCTGGCCGATCACCGATCCGGCACGCCGTTGCTGGCCACGGCAAGCCACCACGCGATCAGCGCTACCGTGACCGCCGACCCTGCCAGCCCGCTCGGCGCCGTCGTCGGCGACCTGCTGGTCCAGCCGGCCAGCGCGCACGGATGGCGCGGCCAAGATCAGCACATCCACTTCCCCGCCGAGCTCGCCCGCAGGCTGGGCGGAATGCACCATTTCGACCTGCTGAACCACGCCGACGTCTGGGAAGCCATGCGCGGCCGCCTGCTCCCGGCAGCACCCTAGCCACGCGGCGCCCGGGGACCCGGGCGCCCTGCTGACGATCGCGCCCTCGCCCAGACCCGAAGCGCCTTGGCGACCAGCTCGGCGTTGCCGGTGGCCGGCTCCCCGTCCGGCCCGGCCGTGACGTCCTCCAGGCCGATCCGGGTAGCAAGCCCGAGCCGCCCCGCGTGCTCGACGAGCGGCCAGCACGTCTCGTCCTCGCCGTGCAGCAGCCGCGGGGCGGCCAGCCCGGCCGCGTCGAGCACCGTGAGGATCTCCCCGGCCCGCGCCGCCGCACTGCCGGCAGGCGGCTCAACGAACTCGACCAGAATCCGCAGCAGCGCCCCAGGCAGCGCTCCGGCCGCCAGCGCCCGGGCGTCCTCCACAGTCCGTACCCCAGCCTCGATGCCGATCCCGGCCGCTCGGAGTACTCGCGCCAGCTGGGCGCCGCCGGGCTCGGCGACATTCACCGAAGCGAAATCCGGCCGCGCCGCCGGGCCAAGGCCAGCCCAGGCGGCGACCGCCCGCTGCCGGCCGGCCGGGTCACCGCCCGTGGCCCAGATCCCCGTGGTCAAGCCGACCGGCACATCGGGGCAGGCCTCCCGGATCGCGGCAACTGCTGCACCCACATCGACGGCAGCCAGCGATTCCGCACCGGAAGCAGCCCGCGGGTGGACATGAACGGCCTCCGCCCCAGCCGCCACGGCGGCAGCGGCCGCTGCCGCCAGCTCCGCTGCAGTGACCGGCACTCCCCGACGATCAGCCGCGGCACGCCCGCCGTTCAGACAGCACTTGACACGCCGAATGCGGCCGGCCAGCCCGACGCCCTCCGTCAGACGGTGCACAACCTCATTGTCCGGTCGCCCGCGACCGGGGTCGCTCACGGGCATGGCCTGGGTTGGGTCCGGCTGCCCGGCTCAGCCGGTGCACTGCTGGCTGGCGTGTACCAGGCCGACCCCGATCGAGAAGGTTCCGCCTCGTAGGCTCTGGGCGGTTGCACCGTCGAACAGTTGCACGCCGGCGCCGCCGGGAAGTGCGGCGGGATGGATGGTTACCCGGAGGCCGCGAGGCGGCGGCTGCGAGGTGAGGAAGACCTTCTCAAGCAGCTCCGTGCCCGCCGGGTAGGGCCGGCATGACGGGGTTCTGATGGTGGCTGAAGATGACGCTGGCCGGGATGCCGTCGGCGCGGAGCTTGTGCTGGAGTCCGCCCGGATTGCGCAGTTCGCGGATCGTGACCACAACGTTGCCATTTGCCTGCGTGACTACCGTCCACGCTGTCAGCTGGACGGCGGGCTGGTGGCTCGCGGGGGCCAGGGTCGTCATGGCCGCCGCCGCCCCGGCCACCACGGCGGCGGCGGTGATGCCCGCGGCCAGCCGCCGGTTCGCTGTTCTTGGGTGGTAGTTCCGCTGGAGCAGCCGCTGGCGCGCCTGCTGTGGAAGCGCGATATCGGCATCGGTTCGTCGTCGATCATGGGATGTGTCCTTTCAGGATTGGCGGGCGGCTCGTCTGGCCGGGCGGGACTCGCCGCTGGTCAGGATCTCGGCCAGCCGGGCAGCCGCGCGCGATGCGGTGCTCGTGACTGTCCCGACAGAGCAGCCGAGGATGCCAGCAACCCGGTGACCGGCAGGTCGGCCCAGTAGCGCAACACCAGCACGGCGCGCTGCCGCGCTGGCAGCTGGCCCAGCGCCCACCGGAACTCGGCGAGGTCATCGACCTCCCGCAGCGCGCGAGCCGCATCCATGTCGGCCGCCTCGGCCCCGGCGGCCGCCGGTCCAAGCTCCGCCTTCTGCCGAGACCGCCGGCCAGCGCCGTGCACCACCAGGTTGATCAGGACCCGGCGGGCGTACGCGGCCGGATGATCCATCACCCGCACCTGGTTCCACCGGCGGGCCGTCCGCAGGAAGGTCTCCTGGACCAGATCCTCGGCATCGGCCGCATTCCCGGTCATCAGGTGGCCCGTGCGGAACAGGGCATCCGACGCCTCGGCAATGAAGCACTCGAACTGACGCTTCGCCGCCGCGTCCCTGACCCACTCCATTAGCGCCTCCTGGCTGTTCCCTCACCTATATAGGGCCGGCCAGGCCGCGCGATGCTGAGCACAACCGAATTTCAGTCAGCCACCGGGATGAGGGACCGCGAGGCTGCGGTCTGGGGCAGGCTACTCATGTGATGGCGAACAGGAAGTAGCGGGCTGGGGAGATGCGGTGAGCCAGAGCGGAGCGCGCCTCAAGTCCGGTCAACTCGGCACGGCCGACGTGACCGCCTCAACGGTCGCGAATATCGGGCCGGGGATCGACTTCTACTTCGCGTTCGGAGTTATCGCGGTGACCGCCGGCGTCGCGGCGCCGCTCACGATCATCGCGGCTGGTGTGGCCGTCGTGCTCCTGGCTTTCACGGTGGCCGAGTTCACCAAGGCGGAGCCTTCGGCGGGGAGCTTCATCACTTATGTGGAAACCTCGCTGGGAGCCAGGGCCGGAGTCGCGACGGCCCTGCTGGTCGCGGTTGGCTACACCGTCGCGATAGCGGGCGTGTTCACCATGTCTGGCGGGATGGTGGCGATGACCCTGGCGCACTACACGTCGTGGCACCCTCCGTGGGGGCCGATGAGCGTGGTGCTGACCGTGGCCGCGATCTGGCTGACCATACGGGGCGTCAAGCTATCGACCGTCGCTGTGGGCGCGGCTGTGCTCGTGCAGGTGGCGATCATGGTCGTCGTCTGCGTCATTGTCCTGGTCGATCAGCGCGCTCAACTGTCGGGCGCGCCGTTTTCCTGGTCGCACCTCACCGGTGGCCTGGCCGGATTGTCCGCGGGGTTCCCGCTGGCCCTGTACATGTTCATCGGATGGGAGAACGGCCCCGCGCTGGCCGAGGAGAGCCGTAACCCGCGGCGCACCATACCGAGAGCCCTTTACATCTCGGTGGCCATCGCGGCCGTCCTGTTCGTCTTGTTTGCCTACGCGACCGTTACCGGCTTCCGCTACGACGTCTCCTCGATCGGCCGCTCGTCGGTCCCGTTCCTTACCGTGGCGGATCACTATCTGGGGACGGCAGCCTTCCTGGCCTGGATCGCCGGAATTGTATCGGTCCTGTCCACCCTGGTCGCCGCGGCAGACTCCCAGTCACGCATGCTCTTCGACGGCGGCCGGACCGGGCTCCTGCCAGCCAGGCTCGGCCGCGTCCGCCGACGGTCCGGCACGCCGGTGAACGCGCTGCTAGTCATGGCGGGCGTGGGGCTGGGGATCATCGGGATCTGGTGGGCGTCTCGCCTCATCAGCGGGGACACGGTCTCGATGAACCCGGTGGGCCTGTACGCCGAGTGCTCCACCATGGGGACGATCGTGATCTTGTTCGTCTACTTCCTGACGATGGTCTCCCTTCCGGTCTTCATGTGGCGTCGCCACCGGGACTCGTTTTCGCCCGTGCGCCATGTGGCCATCCCGGTCCTGGGTTCCCTGACCCTGCTCGTCCCTTTCGTCGAGCTGTGCCAGCCCGGGCAGCCCGCGCCCTACAGCACCTTCCCGTTCATCGCGCTGGCGATCGTGGCGGTGGCCGTCGTGGCCGCCTTCCTGGTCGTGCACCGCCACCCGCGCACCGGAGCAGGCGAGGGTGCAGCCTATCCGGGCACCTGAGCCGGTGGTGCTGGACGGCGAGCCGGATTGTGGCGCGGGCGCCGGGTATCGATGTAGCGTCCGGAGTGGAAGCCGCAGGTCCGCCTCGTCGAGGGGAACAAGCAGTGCATCGAATCCGCAGCACGGCCGCCGGGATCGCGCTCGGCCTCGCCCTTGCAGCATCCGGCCTCAGCGCCGCGGCGGCCGCACCCGCGGCTCCGGCCAGCCCGGCCGGGACGGGCTCGTTCACGACCTGGCCCGCCGCGCAGAAGGCGGCCGGGTTCAAGCTCGTCCGGCCTGACAAGGACTTCGGCCTCAAGCTGACCGGCAAGATTGACGTCTCTAAGTGCGAGGTCACCGGCCGGACATCCGCTCGCCTCGTTGCCGCGGGCTACGGCAAGCCGTCGAAGACCTTCCTGGCCATCGAGCAGAACAATTCCGGCGGGCCGTGCGGCAACGTGGGGGTAGCCAAGGATCTAGGCCATTACCGGATCGACGGCGTCCGGGCGTATCTCATTGGCGTGTGCGGCCTGCCCGAGGTGCCAGCTCCCTGCTCCTCCCGCGACATCTGGCTGTTCCTGAGCTGGACCAAGCACCACGTCTTCTACCAGGCGTCCTCGCACGACCAGTGGCGGGCCACGATCGTCAGCTTCGCCCGCCACCTGGTCGGGGTCTCCTGACAGCCGCAGGCCGGTGACCTGCGCGGCACTAGCCGTCGAGGAGGGCCACCAGCCTGGCGGGGGCCACGGCCCGATAGGCGTCCTTGCATAGCTCGGCGACCTCGGCCCAGTCCGGGTCGCCGTCGAGCCGGATGCCGATCCATCCCCGGCCGCCGACGTAGGGCGGCCTGAAGAACCGGCCGGGATCGGCGCTGACGAGCTCGCCCTGTGCCCCCGGCAGGCCAGCAGCCCACAGGTGCGGGAAGGCATGATCGTGGTGGCCGCGGGCCCACAGCGTGACGAACGCGGTCTTGCCCAGGACGAACCAGGTCGGCGCTCCATGGCTGGGCCGCTCGGTCACCTCGGGCAGCGCACCGCAGATGGCCCGGAGTTGTCCGTGGCTTTCACCCACGCATATACCTCGCCTGTCATCACGGGCATCCCAGCAACATTCTGGCGCGTCCGCATGACCGTCGCTAGCGAGCCCGCGGCGGATCCCGCCAGGACCGCGAGTCCTCTGCTGACCGCGATGGGACCTTCTGCCCTACTCCGGGCAGCGACGCCGGGCCTAACGTAGAAGTACGGAGGCCGGCACCCGGCATCCGGGGGCCCGAGCGCTTCACGCTGACCTCCCCGTGGCATCGCTGACCTGGGAGGTACCGATGCAAGAGTTCTCCGTTCCCGCCGCCTACATCGTGCGGCTCGACGACAACGTGACCACTGACATCTTCGAATACGCCAGGAACCGGCCCGACGACGTCGGGCTGCGCCGCCTAGTGGACGGCGTCTGGACGCCGGTCACCTGGCGGGAATTCACCGGGCAGGTGCGCGACCTGGCGGCCGGACTGATCGCCGCCGGCGTCAGCCCCGGCGACCGCGTGGCACTGATGTCACGGACCCGGTACGAGTGGACCGTGCTCGACTACGCGATCCTGACCGCGGGCGGCGTCACCGTCCCGATTTACCCGACCTCCTCGCTCGAGCAGGTCGAGTGGATCCTGAGCGACTCAGGCGCGGTCGCCGTGGTGGTGGAGACCGCCGACCACAGCAAGCTGGTCGAGCAGGCCAGGTCAGGGCTGCCCGCCCTGGCGCACGCGTGGCAGATCGACGGCGGCGGCATCGCCGACATCGGCGCGCTCGGCGCGATGGTGACGGCCGAGCAGATCGAGCAGCGCCGCGTCAGCCGCGGTGCCGACGACCTCGCCGAGATCGTCTACACCTCGGGCACCACCGGCCGACCCAAGGGCTGCATGCTCACGCATGGCAACATCGTCGCCAACGCCCGTAACTGCATGCTGAACGACGGCTTCGAGCGGGTGTTCAGCGAGCGCCACTCGACGCTGCTGTTCCTCCCCCTGTCGCATAGCTACGCCCAGGTCATCCAGTACGGCGCGATCTACTCGCGCACCGTGCTCGGCCTGGTCGACATGGCCGACGCCGTGGCCGAGCTGCCCGCGTTCGGGCCGACGGCCGTACTGTCGGTGCCGCGGCTGTGGGAGAAGGCCTACAACAGCGCCAAGCAGAAGGCCGACAGCGAGGGTCACGGCGCGATCTTCGCCCGTGCCGAGGCCACTGCGATCGCCTACAGCCAGGCGCTCGACTCCGGCGGGCCAGGCCTCGGGCTGCGGGTCAGGCACGCCGTGTTCGACCGGCTGGTGTACCGCAAGATCAGGGCCGCCCTCGGCGGGCGGGTGCAGTACTCGTGGAGCGCCGCGGCGCCGCTCGGTCAGCGGCTCGGGCACTTCTTCCGTGGCTGCGGCATCACCATCATGGAAGGCTACGGCCTGACCGAGACCAGCCCGGCGACCAACTCCAACACGCCGGACGCGCAGAGGATCGGCACGGTCGGCCGCCCCATTCCGGGCTGCACGGTGCGGATCGCGGCGGACGGCGAGGTGCTGATCAAGGGTCACATGGTGTTCGGCGGCTACTGGAACAACGAGACCGCCACCAAGGAGATGATCGACCAGGACGGCTGGCTGCACACCGGCGACATCGGCATGCTGGACGAGGACGGGTTCCTCTCGATCACCGGCCGCAAGAAGGACCTCATCATCACGGCGGCGGGCAAGAACGTCGCGCCCGCCCCGCTTGAGGACCGGCTGCGCGCCCACTGGCTGGTCAGCCAGAGCCTGGTCGTCGGGGATGCCAAGCCGTTCATCGCGGCGCTGGTGGCGATCGACCCCGAGGCCTTCGAGCAGTGGAAGGCAGCCCACGCCAAGCCGGCCGAGGCGACCGTGGCCGACCTGCGCGACGACCCGGCGCTGCAGGCGGAGATCCAGTCCGCGGTAGACGACGCCAACAAGTCGGTGTCCAGGGCCGAGGCGATCAGGAAATTCGCGATCCTCGACCAGGACTTCACCGAGGCGGGCGGCCAGCTCACCCCCACGCTGAAGGTACGCCGCAACGTGGTCACCGAGCAGTACGCGGGGCAGATCATCGCCCTGTACGCCGACGAGCCGAAGGCCGCCTGAGGACCGGCCCGGCCGGGTGGCCGCATGTCATTCGCTGCATAACGCAGACCAGCGCGGCTGATCCCGGCCGCCTCCCCGGCCCAGGCCGCCCGCGCCGCGCCTCACCGGCGGGCGTCCTCCGGCAGCTCGTACCAGCGCACTCGCTCGCCGACTCGGGCCCGCACCTGCCAGGCCACGCTCTTGCGGCCCCGATCGAGCGCGCTGAGCAGGCCGGCCACGCGCTCACCCATCACGGCAGCCACCGGGTCGGGCAGGCCGCGTTCGGCCACGGCCTCGCCCAGCTTGCCGAGATTGATCCGGACCGTGTGCTCGAACCCCCAGTCCCGGCCGAGCACGTCGGTCAGCCGGGCGGCGTCGATGTGCTCGCGGTCCGCGCCGTCCAGCGGGTGGTCGGCCAGCAGCGCCATCAGGTCGACGAGGTCCTTGTCGTTGACCTGAACCACCTGCAGTTTGGTCAGCAGCAGGTCGGCGAGCGGGATCGTGACCTGGTCGGCAGCGAGCCTGCCGCGCAGGTCGATGGCGTGGCACATAGCGAACCGGTCGAGCAGCACGTCAAGCGGCCGACCACTGGCGGCGTCGGTGAAGTTCAGCCGCTGCGCGCCGTGGATGGCGTTGAACAGCTTGTCGGGCTGGTACCCCATCTCCTCGAGGAACCTGGTGAGGTTCTTCGACTCCTTCGCGAGGCCGATGATGTCCACGTCGCCGTAGTCACGGCGCAGTTCGGGCAGCTCAGCGCTTGGGCAGCGGGCCCAGATGGCCACTCCCCCGATCAGCCGGACGGCGAGCCCGCGGGCGTCGGCCGCTCGCACCAGCCGCAGGCCCTCCTCGCGCACGTCCGACATCGGCGCGAGCTGGTCAGGTACCTGACCGCTCATCAGGTCAGCCTCCGTCCCGGCCGGCCAGCGCGGCCCGCCAGTACTCGACCGAGACCCGCAGGTCATCGATGACCTGGTCGTCGTCGGCCTCGAACGGGTGGATCACCTCAAGTATCAGGGCGGTACTCACGGCACCGGACGCCTCGATCGCGCTCAGCACCCGGCCCGCGTGGATCCGCCCCGCCTGGTTGGCCTCGGGGGTGAACGGCCAGTGGTGGTCGGCCACCGCGTCGGATTGCTGCAGCTGTACCACGGGAGCCCGCGCGCCGAGCCGCTCGAGCCAGGCGTACGGGTCCGCCTCGTCCCCGGCCGAGCCACGGACGCACTGGTGCCCGACGTCCAGGCACAGCACCACAGGCGCTCGCCGGTCGTCGCCCTGGCTGAGCAGCGAGGCGATGCCGGCCATGGACGACGGCTCGCGGGCGGCGGCCATGTTCTCCACCATCAGCGAGGTCAGCCCGGCGTCGCTGGCGTGCGCGGCCAGCAGGTCGAGCGCGGCGGTCAGGCCGCGCCACAGCTCGTCGCGGCGTGCCGGATCGCGCCAGTCGGCCACGCTGTAGGCGCCGACGTGCCCGCCGGCCGACCGGCCGCCCGCCGCCGCGGTGAAGTCGATGGCCCGCCGGTACCAGGCGAGCGCGCGCTCCCGCCGCTGCGGGTCGGGGTGCAGCAGCAGGTTCTCCGAGTACGCTGCCAGGCCGGTGAACGTGGAGTGCAGCGTGAGCCCGGCCGCCGCGCACGCGGCGCGTACGTCCTCGGCCTGGTCGTGCATGTCCGCGTCGGTGTCCAGGTCGGCCAGGTCCAGGCAGTGCTGCACCAGGTCCAGGCCGAGCTCGTCTCGTACCACGGCGGCCCAGTCCGCGGGCCGGGGCCAGCGCTTCACCGCGAAGCACGTGTTGATCCCGAGCTGGAATCCGGTCATCACCGCACCCCTCCCTGGGCCGGCCCGCCCGCGGCTGGCCGGTGCACGGCGGCCCCGGCCCTGACGGCTGCGAACCACTCGAACCTGGCCAGCTCCCGCGCCTGCCCGGCCCTGGTCGGCCGGAGCACCTGCGCCCGGCCGAGCGCGGTCCTGATCGACGCGGCGGCCTCGTCGGCCAGCCCGGTCGAGGCCGCCGCCAGCATCGCCGCGCCGAAGTCCGCAGGGTCGGCGTCCAGGTGCAGCACCGGCAGCCCGAGCAGCTCGGCCTTCAGCCGGCCGGCCAGCGGCAGGCCGACCCCGCCGCCGCCTACCCGCAGCTCGCTCGCCGGGCCGCCGGCCTGCCCGAGCACCCCGATCACCGCTGCGACCGCCAGCGCCACGCCCTCCACCACAGCGAACGCCAGCGCGGGCCGGTCGTGCCGGTCGGCGAGCCCCACGAACGCGCCGCGTACGCCAGGGTCGTCGCGCTCACCGTCGCCGAGGTAGGGCAGGAACAGCGGCGCCGCGTCCACCGGGTCAAGCCGGCCCATCCGGCGTGCGTGCCGCTCGGCATCGGCGGCCAGCGCCGCGTGGCTGGGGTAGCCGAGCCGGCGCACCGCCCAGTCGATCGCCGCACCCGTGGTGTTGACGCCGAGCTCGGTGCAGTACCTGCCTGGAACCAGGTAGCTGTAGTGCGTGATCCGCAGGTCGTCGAGCGGCGCGTCGACCACCGAGTTCAGGCAGGACGACGCCCCGGCCATCTCGCTGGTCGCGCCTGGCCCGGTGATCCCGGCGCCGTATGCGGCGCACTGGCTGTCGCCCGCGCCGATCACCACGGGGAGGCCGGCCGGCAGCGAGAGCTCGGCGGCGACCGCACCAGGCAGGCAGGCGGCGACCTGCCAGGACGGCAGCGCGTCGGGGAACAGCGACCGGTCGACGCCGAACGCGCCGAGCAGGTCGTCGTCCCAGCGCCGACCGCGCAGGTTGTAGAACAGCGTCGCGTTGGCGTGCGTCTCGTCGGTGGCGACCATGCCGGTCAGCCGGTGCAGCACCACGTCGCGCGGCTGCAGGAAGCAGCGCGTCCGCCGGAACATGTCGGGCTCGTGCTCCCGCAGCCAGAGCACCTTCGGCCCGACGTGGAACGCCTCGGGGACGTGCCCGGTGCGGCGGTGGAACTCCGCCGCGCCGATCGCCGCCCGCATCTGCTCGGCCTGCCGCACCGCCCGGTTGTCCCGGTAGAGCATGCCGGGCCCGACCGGCGCGCCGCGGCCGTCCACCGGCACCACAGTGGGGCACTGCCCGGTAAGGCCGATGCCGCAGACCGAGCCGGCCGACCCGATCCTGGCCCCGAGCCGCCGCAGCGCAGCAATCGCGCCGTCTGACCACTCCCGCGCGTCCTGCTCGGCCCAGCCCGGGTGGCGCACCGTGGTCGCGTACCTGTGCCGCACCTGCGCCACCAGAGCGCCGTCCAGGCTGAACGCGGCCGCGCGGGCACCCGTGGTGCCCACGTCGACCGCCACGGCGAGCGGACGGACGGAGGGTGCCTGGCTCATCCGCGCACGAACTGGTAGGCCTTGACCTTCTGCGGCTCGAGCGTGACAAGCACGCCGTTGAGCACACCGCTGCCGTAGTCGCTGCCCGGGTTGATCGCGAGCGTCCGGCCGATCTTGCGGAAGCCGGCGCTCTCGTGGATGTGGCCGTGCAGCCCGAGCAGCGGCTGTGCCTGCTCGAGTAGCTCGCGCACGGCATGGCTGCCGACGGGGCTCATCTTGGCCTGGCCGGCCGATGACTGCACCTTGAGGTTCTCGTCCAGCACCGGCGCCTCGTCAAGGCCGGTGTCGTACGGCGGCGGGTGCAGGTTGAAGATCGCGTGCTCGACGTCGCCCATCTCGGCAACCAGCCTGGTGAACACCGACCGAAGCTCATCCTCGGTCATCTCCCTGTGGGTGTGCCAGGGCGTGGTGTTGGCGTAACCCCACGAGATCATCTCGTGCCCGTCGACCAGCACGTCACGCCCCTCGCAGTGCACGCCCCACGGCGCGTCATCGAGCAGCGGCGCGAGCTCGCTCGGGTCGTCGTTGCCAAGCATCAAGTACAGCGGGATGCCGCGCGGCCGAAGCCGGGTGTCGGCCAGCTCGAGCCACTGCCCGAGCCGTTCGGAGATCAGCGTGAGGAACAGCTCGTCCAGCGTTCCCGCCGCCTCCTTCTCGGCCAGCTCCCCTGGCTCGGCGCGATACGGGTAGTAGCCGTGGTCGGCGATCATCTGCTCGACCGCGTGCAGCTCGTCGCCATCCTCAAGGTCGTAGGCGGCACCGCGGAAGCTGAACTGATACCGGCCGCCTGCCGTCCTGGTCACCGACTGGATGGCCTTACCTGCCAGGTCGCCGCCGAGCACCATCGCGTCGGCGCCGTAGATCGGCCCGCCGTTCAGGAACTTGCGAAAGCACTTGCCCGACCCGTGCAGGTCGCTGACGAAGTAGAGCCTGGTCCGCTTGGCCATCTCGCCGCCTTAGCGCTGAGCGGGGGACGGGGGTTCCCCTGGGCCGGCCTGCTGGTCGTTCCTGGCCTTGCGGACGGCCGTTACCATCTCGCTTGCCCGCTGCGGGTCGACGGCATTCCAGGTCGAGCCGTCCACCTTCAGGTCGGTGCCGACGATCGCGCCGTCGGCGAGCGCGAGTATCGGCCCGGCGTTGCCGCGGGTGACCCCGGTGTTCGCCAGCACGGGGACGCCGCCGGCGCCGTCGAGCGCGGCGCGCAGGTCGGCCAGGTCCACCGCCGCGCCGGCCTGCGGCCCGGAGACCAGCAGCGCGTCCACGCCGAGGAAGGCGGCGCCCCTGGCCCGCTCGTCAACCGGCCGGCCGGACACCGACCGGCTGAACTCGGGCGTGATGTTGGTGAAGATGGCGATGTCGTCGCCGCCGATCGCGTGCCGGTACCCGGCAAGCCCGCCGAAGTCGGGGGCGAGCAGCCCCATGTCGCTCTCATAGACGCCGGTGAACACCTCGCGCACGAACGAGGCGCCGGTAGCCCTGGCCACCGCAAGCGCCGACCTCGCGTCCCAGAGCAGGTCCACGCCGTACGGCACGGTGAGCTCGGCGGCCAGCCTGCCGATCACCGCGGCCTGGGCGGTGGCGGCCTCCACCCCGACACTGACCGAGTACGGCAGGTCGTGCTCATTGCAGAACAGCAGCCCGTCCACCCCAGCCTGCTGCAGCGCGAGCACGTCGTCGCGGAGCGCGGCGTAGATGGCGTCCATCCCGGCCCGCGCGTCGTGCCGTGGTCGGCCGGGCAGCGCGCGCAGGTGGCACATCGCGATCAGCGGCTTGGTCACACCGAAGATGCGCTCAAGTACGTTCACGTGCTTACCCCTTCCGGCTACCTGGCCCTGCCCACCCGGCGGGCCGCCGTCGCGATGATGACTTCCACGCCTTCCGCGCGCAGCCTGCTGAGCTCGGCGACCGGGGCTCCGGCGCTGGTCACGAGCGTGGAGATGGCGCTGGCCGGGGCCACCACCGCGTGCGCGTCGGTGCCGATCTTGGATCCGTCGGCCAGCACCACCAGCCTGCTGCTCGCGCCGATCGCTATCCGGTTCACCTCGGCCAGGTCGTCCTCAAGCTCGGTGATGCCGAACCTGGCCGACACCCCGGCCGCCCCGATCACCGCCACGTCGGCGCGGTACCTGGCCAGCGACGCCGTCGCGATCGGGCCGACGCAGGCAAGCTCCTCCTCCCGCACCGTACCGCCGAGCGCCACCACGTGCGCGGGCCGTGACCCGAGCAGGCTGGCCACCGGCAGCGAGCCGGTGATCACCTGCGTACTCGTCGCCCGGCTGAGAAACAGCGAGAACTGCTCGGTCGTCGTGCCAGGTCCCACGTACAGCACCGGCGTCGCGGCCAGGTCCTCGGCGGCCCGCATCCCGATCAGCCGCTTCTCCGCGGCGTGCTCGAGCGCCCTTGCGTTGAACGCCAGCTCGATCGACTTGGTGATGTGGGCGGTTGCCCCGCCGTAGGTGTGCCGAAGGAAGCCGTCCTGCTCAAGCCTGCCGATGTCGCGCCGGATCGTCATCTCCGAGACACCGAGCTCGCGGGCCAGCTCGCCGATCTTGATGGTCTGCTGCTCGGCGACCCGCTGCAGGATCCGGCGGCGCCGGTCGACAGGGAACACTGCGCGCTTCCCCTCCTCCTTTCTCACAGACTGTAACATGAGGACCTGGTAATCTATATACGTATCTCTTGTCAGTAATGTTCGATTCTGTTACTCTCGCCACTACCTGGGCCATTACGCCAGGAGCGGGCTCAGGCGTGGAGGAGATGCCATGAGCGCCGAGCCGCGCGAGGAACAGCAGCTTTTCGTCAGGAAGAGCACCGGTCTGGTGCGCGAGGCCTCGGCCTTCGACGCCATGGTCTTCAATGCCGTATTCTCGGCCCCGGTGGGGGCGACGCTGGCCTGGGGCGTATTCTTCGCGCTCTCCGCGTTCCCCGGCGCTGACCTGGTCACGGCCACGCTGATCTCGCTGGTGATCAACATCCCGATCGTGATCATGATGGCGCTGATGGCGTCGAGCATGCCGCGCACCGGCGGTGACTACGTCTGGGTCAGCCGGATCCTGACACCGCCGCTGGCGACCGTCTCCAACTTCGGCGCCGCGTTCTCCGCGATGATCGGCGCCACGTTCTGGGCCAGGTACTTCCCGGTCTTCGCACTCGGCCCGACGCTGGTCACGTTCGGCATCTTCTTCCACAACAACTCGCTGATCACCTGGGGCGACCGGTTCCAGACCGACCACGTCTGGATATTCATCGGCGGCTTGTTCATGATCGTCCTGATGACCGCGCTGCTCGTCGCCGGCACCAAGATGACGCTGCGCTGGCAGAACGTCTTCTGGATCATCGCCTCGGCCGGCACCTTCCTCGCGTTCATCGTGCTCGCGGTCGGGTCGTCAAGCTCGTTCCGCAGTCACTTCGACGCCCTGTCGCACCGGTTCGGCAGCCACGGCAACTCCTACCAGCACGTGATCAGCGCGGTGCGCAGCAGCATCGCCACCCACCCGAGCGCGGGCACCTGGTCGAGCACGCTGCCGGCCGTCTTCGTGATCATGACGTTCATGATGTGGAACTGGTGGAGCGTCTACCTGTCCGGCGAGCTGAAGAGCGCGTCGAACCGCAACAGGCACCTGAAGATCATGTTCACCGCGCTGGCCTGGGACGTGGTGTTCATCATCATCGGCGTGCTGCTGATCTACAAGGTGGCCGGCTACACCTTCATGTCCGCGGTGAACACCAGCCCGAACCCGGCCTACAAGATCCCGTCGGGACCCTGGTACCACTTCCTGGCGGCGCTGACCGTGAACGTGCCGGTGCTGACCGTGCTGATCGTCGGCTCCTTCCTCTTCTGGAGCCTGCCGGCCATGGTCGGCAACTCGTTCATGCCGGTGCGCACGGTCTTCGCCTGGGCGTTCGACCGGCTGCTGCCCGAGAAGCTGGCCGACGTGGACGAGCGGACGCACTCCCCGGTGCCCGCGATCATCACCGTGATGTTCCTGGTCACCGTCATGCTCGTCTGGAGCGTGCTGGCCACCACCTTCCAGACCTGGCTGGCGCTCGGCGTGCTGGCCGGCGTGGTCTGCGTGTGGATCGTCAGCGTCGCCGCGTTCACCTTCCCCGACCGCAGGCCCGACCTGTACCAGGCCTCGCCCGCCAACATCCGGTGGTTCGGCATCCCGGTGCTCAAGATCGTGGCGCCGCTCTCGTTCCTGGTGATGGCGTTCCTGGTCTACGACACGCTCAAGTACCCGGCGCTGGCGATCGGCACCACATCGCACTGGTGGTACGTCCCGGTGTTCATGGGCGCGACCGCGGCGTTCGGCCTGCTCGTCTACTACGTCGCCAAGTACGTGCGGCGGTCCCAGGGCGTCGACGTGGACCTCGTCTACCACGAACTGCCGCCCGAGTGAGGTTGCCCTGGCCGGGCGGTGAATTCACCGCCCGGCCAGGTGCTGTTCGACTCCGCTCCAGACCTTGGGCACTTTGCGCGCGAGTCCTGATATTGAGTAAGGGCAATGCGCCCACCGAGTGATCACTCATGCCAGGATCGGACAGCGGAGGTAACTGCCCATGGCCGATGAGCCCGTGCTCGAGTGCAACCACCTGCGTCGCACGTTCGGCGACCTGGTGGCCGTCGACGACGTGGGCTTCCGCATTGGCGTCGGCGAGACGTACGGCCTGCTCGGCCCCAACGGCGCAGGGAAGACCACCACGATCTCGATGATCGCCGGCCTGCTGGAGAACGACGGCGGCGAGGTGATCATCGCCGGGCAGCCGATGACCACCAAGACGGTCCAGGCCAAGAGCTCGATCGGCTACGTGCCGCAGGACCTCGCGATCTACCCGGACCTGTCCGGCAGGGAGAACCTGGTGTTCTTCGCCAGGCTCTACGGAATGTCACGGACCCACGCGCGGTCGCGCGCCGCCGAGGTGCTCGACCTGATCGGCCTGACCGACCGGGCCAAGGACGAGACCAAGACCTACTCGGGCGGCATGAAGCGCAGGCTCAACATCGGCCTCGGGCTGCTCAACCACCCCAAGCTGCTGATCCTGGACGAGCCGACCGTGGGCGTTGACCCGCAGAGCCGCAACGCGATCCTGGAGAGCGTCGCCGACCTGTCCGGCGCCGGCATCGCTGTCCTGTACACCACGCACTACATGGAAGAGGCCGAGCGCCTGTGCGACCGGGTCGGGATCATTGACCACGGCAAGCTGATCGCCGAGGGCACCAGGCGGGAGCTCGTCAGCATGGTCGGCGAGCTCGACCGGGTGGACCTCGCAGCTACGGGCGACCTGGCTCGTGCCGGGCAGGCACTGGCGGCGATGGATTTCGTTAAGAAATCAAGCGTGACCGACGACGCCATCGAGCTCGTCATGGGCGAGGCACGCGAGCACCTGCCAGCCATCTTGACCACGGCGGCCGCCAACGGGGCCGCGGTCAAGTCGGTGGAGGTCACCGAGCCCGACCTGGAGGCCGTGTTCCTGCACCTGACCGGGCGGGCGCTCCGTGACTGAGCAGCGCGGGGATGGGCAGCGCAGGGATGGGCGGCCGCGCGGCCTGGTGCGCGCGGCCGTGCTGATCGCCGAGAAGGACCTGAAGGCCAGGGTCAGGGACCGCTCCGCCATCATCTTCGGGATCATCGTGCCGCTCGTGCTCGCCTTCATTTTCAACGCTATCTTCGCCGGCACCTCGGGCGGCTCGAGCGCGATCAGCATCGGGGTGGCCGTCGCCGACCACGGCGCGGCCGGCCAGGCGCTCGTCAGCCGCGTGCTCGATCCGCTTGACCGGGCCGGCCTGATCTCGCTGCGCAGCTACGCCACCCCGGCAGCGGCCAGGGCCCAGGTCGCCAAGGGCTCGGTGAGCGCCGCCATCGTGGTTCCGGCCGGCTTCACCGCGGCCGTGCAGACGGGCAAGCGGGCCTCGCTCGACGTGGTCGAGAGCGCGAGCGACCCGGTGACGGCACAGCTCGCCGAGGCCATCGCCGAGGGGTACACGGCGGAGCTGAACCAGGTCAGGCTGGCAGTGGCCACGGTCGCAGCCAGCTCGCCAGACAGCCTGCGCCCAGCGCAGCTCACCGCGCTCGCCAACCGCGCGGCGGCGCAGGCGGTACCTGTCGCGGTGAACGACATCTCGGCCAGCACCAAGGAGCTGAATACCAAGTCGTTCTTCGCTGCGGGAATGGCCGTGTTCTTCCTGTTCTTCACCGTCCAGTTCGGCGTCACCAGCCTGCTCGAGGAGCGCGCAGACGGCACCCTGGCCAGGCTGATCGCGGCGCCGATCCCGCGGTCGGCGATCCTGGGCGGCAAGCTGCTCACCAGCTTCGCGCTCGGCGTGTTCAGCATGGTCGTGCTGGTGATCGCCACCAGCCTGCTGTTCGGCGCGTCCTGGGGCAACCCGCTCGGCGTGCTGCTGCTGATCGCCGCGGCCACGCTCGCGGCCACCGGGATCATGGCGCTGATCGCCACCTTCGCCAAGAACGCCGAGCAGGCGGGCAACTGGCAGTCGGTGGTGGCGGTCATACTCGGGCTGCTCGGCGGCACGTTCTTCCCGGTGTCGGAGGCGCCGGGGATCCTGGCCAAGCTGACGTTCATCGCGCCCCAGGCATGGTTCCTGCGCGGCCTCGGCGACCTGCGCGGCGGCAGCCTGTCGGTGATCTGGACGCCGATCGCCGCGCTGCTCGTGTTCGCCGTGGTCACCGGGGCGATCGCGATGACCAGGCTGCGGCGGCTGGCGGAGGTGTGATCGTGAAGCCATTCGTGATCGGCATGGTCAACCTGCGCCGGACGCTGCGCAGGCGGGCGAACATCTTCTTCGTCTTCGTCTTCCCCATGCTGCTGATCCTGGTGCTCGGAGCCACCTTCGGTAACTCGTCCACGCCGCGGCTCGGCGTGGTGGCCACCAGGCCAGGGCCGCTGGCCCGCGCGCTGATCCGGCAGCTCGACAAGACGCCGGAGATGCGCGTGAGCATGGTCGGCAGCTACTCCGCGCTGCTCACCGAGGTCGAGCGAGGCGATCTGGACGCCGGGATCGACATCCCGGCCAGCTACGACTCGGTGATCACCAGCGGCCGCAGCGCGGCGCTCAAGTACATCGCCAGGCCAGGAGTCACCTCGGCGCAGATCGGCCAGCTGGTGCGCGGTGCCGTCGATAAGCAGGCCGCGCTGCTCGGCGCCGCCAGGTTCGCCCTGACGCAGCACGCCGCGTCCAGCTTCGGCGCAGCCCTGGACCTGGCCAGGCAGCTCTCGCCTTCGGTGCCGCTGATCGCGGTCAGGCAGACCGTCGCCGGTCGGGCGAAGCTCCCGCCCACCCTCGGCCAGTTCGACGAGGGCGCCTGGACCGAGCTCGTGCTGTTCCTGTTCCTCACCGCGATGACCGGCGCCGTCGCGATGATCGAGATCCGCAAGCTCGGCGTGCCGCGCCGGATGCTCGCCACGCCGACCAGGCCAGGCACGCTGATCGCCGGCGAGGCGGTCGGCCGGATGATGATCGGGCTGATCCAGGCCGCCGTGATCATCTTCGGCTCGGCGCTGCTGTTCGGCGTGCACTGGGGCAACCCGCTGGGCGTCGCTGCCGTGGTGATCCTCTTCGACCTGGTGGCCGCCGGGTTCGGCATCCTGGTAGGCACGCTGTTCCGCACCGAGCAGCAGGCCATGGGCCTGTCGCTGCTGCTCGGGCTCGGGCTGGCGGCGCTCGGCGGCTGCATGGTGCCGCTCGAGTTCTTCTCCCCCACCATGAAGGACGTCGCGCACATCACGCCGCACGCCTGGGCCAACGACGCGTTCAGCAAGCTGGTCGCGCACGGTGCGGGCATCGGCGGCATCCTGCCCGACCTCGGCATCCTGGCCGGCTACGCGGCCGTGCTGCTGGTGCTCGCCTCGTGGCGGCTGCGCAGCGTGCTGGTCTCCACCGTGACGCCGCAGTAGCCCGCCTGGGGACGTTGGTCGCCGTAACTGGGGGCCTTTGCTCCTGCCGCGCCGGTGCCTCGCATGCGACCGTTCGGGTGATAGGTGAAAGTTACGGCCGCATCGCGTAGTGCGCCCGTTGAGCCGGGAGGTGAGCCCGATGCGTCACGCCGCTTACTCGCGCGGTGGCCAGCGAAGGCAAGGACGGAGTCCCTGGCCGCTGGTGCTGGCCGGCATCGGCGTCTTCGCGCTGGTGCTGGCCGCGTTCTTCAGCTTCTTCGTGCCTGGCAAGGTGGTCAAGTTCCCGCTGAACGAGTACGAGGTCATGACCCTGCAGGGCACTGGGGCCAGCTACTTCAGCGCCAAGCAGCTCACCGAGCTGAGCGGCGTGACCATGCGGGCCACCTACACGATCAAGGGCGAGGTCGCTAAGTCGCAGGCGCTCGGCCGGCCGGACGTGGCGATCTGGGAGTCCTTCGTCGCGGTGCAGGACGTCACTAACCACACGCCGTTCCAGTACACCTACTGGCAGCTCGCGCTGAACCGGCGGACCGGGCAGATCACGAACTGCTGCAAGGCCAATGAGCTCGGCAAGCAGCACAACCTGAGGCTGTCCGGCCAGAGCTACGTCTGGCCTTTCAACACCGCAAAGCACGGCTACAAGGTGTTCGACCCGAACGCCCGCCGCGCGGTCCCGGTCACCTATGCGGGAACGGCGACCACCGACGGCATCGCGACCTACCGGTTCGTCGAGTCGGTCTCCGGCCTGCGGGTCGGATCGCTGACCATACCAGGCATGCTGGTCGGCTCGGCCGCGCCGTCCGTCACGCTGCCCGAGTACTACACCGGCCACATCACCTACTGGGTGGACCCGGTGACCGGTGACCCGCTCAAGTTGAGCGAGCAGGAGCTGGTGACGCTGCGCGACGCCGCGGGCGCGACCAAGCTGGTGCTGATCAGCGCGCACCTGACCACCACGCCGGCCTCGGTCAGGACCGTGGCGGCGCCTGACCGCAGCAACGTCAGCCAGATCCAGCTGATCGGCACCGTAATCCCGCTGGCCGGGCTGGTGCTCGGCGTGGTCCTGCTCGGCGCCGGGCTCGTCCTCAGCCGCCGCCCGCGCAGGGACGAGGATGCGGGCGAGGGCAGCGAGGAGCTGGCCGGCCAGGACGCGCCGGCACCCGAGGTGGTGCAGTCCGGACGATGAGACTCACCGTCCGGGCCGGCTAGGCCCGGACGGTGAGGCGACTGGAGCGGATGCCGGCGGGCGTCCGCTCCAGTCTCGCTGAGCCTGGCTAGTGAGCCGGTCGCGTAAGCCAAGCCGCGGGGCGGCGCGTTAGCTGGTCGCGGGGGCGAGGGCGGCGAGCTGCGCGAAGCTGTCCCGCAGGCAGTCGATCATGACGTCAGAGTCGGGCACCGCGCCGGTGTCGATGTTGAGCCCGACGTGGCAGGTGCCCGCGTAGGAGACCAGCGTGGCGTTGAGCGCGGTGCCGATCGTCGGACCGAACGCGAACATGCCCGCGACCTTGCTCTTGGCCAGGTAGATCGGCGTCTGCACGCCGGGCACGTTGCTGGCCAGAAAGTCGATGTGCTTGAGCACGCCTCCGACGTACGCCGCAGGCAGCATGTTCAGCGCCCCGGCGATCGCGTTGGTCACCGGCAGCGAGGGCTCGCTGCGCGCCGCCTCGGTGATCCCGCGCAGCAGCCGCATCTGGGCGGCCGGGTCGGTCTCGGCAACGGGGACGGTCAGCCGCATCAGCGTGATCCGGTTGCCGTAGCTCTCGTCGCCCTGCGCCCTGATGTTGATCGGCATCGTCACGCGGAGCGTCTCCACGCCCGCGCCGTGCAGCTCGTGGTACTGGCGCAGCCCGCCGGTCATCGCCGCAAGGAAGGCGTCGTTGACGGTTCCGCCCACGGTGCCAGCGGCCGACTTGAGCGCGCCGAGCGGCACCTCGAGCATGGCCAGGCGGCGGGTCATCGCGCGGTCGCGCATCACCGGGGACTTGGTGTCCGAGATCGGCGCGGCGGTCCGGTAGACCGACAGAGCCAGCCCGGTCGCGTCGTGCACCACGCCCACCGGGTCGCGGGCCGAGCGGACCAGCGTGGGCACCGCGGACTCCGCCAGGCGCAGCCCGGCCGCGGCAGCGCCGGCCAGCGTCGAGCCGAGCCATCCGGTGACATGCTGCTGCCAGCCGAGTACCTCGCCGGGCGGTGCGGGCGGCATCTCGCCCAGGTCGGCCGGCTTGCGCTGCAGGTCGAAGATGAGCGGCAGCATCAGCATCCCGCCGACGCCATCAGACAGCGAGTGGTGGAACTTGACGATCAGCGCCGCGCCGCCGTCCTCGATGCCCTCGACCAGGGTCACCTCCCACAGCGGGCGGTCCCTGTCAAACGAGCCCATCGCGGTCCGCCTGGCCAGCTCGAGCACCGCGGCCCTTGACCGCGGCGCGGACACGGTGACCCGGCACACGTGCCAGCTGAGGTCGAAGTCGGGGTCGTAGGTCCACCGCGGCGCGGCGAACGCCAGCGGCGACTCGACCACGCGCTGGCGCATGGCGGGGACCAGGCGGGACATCCGGTCTATCCGCGCGACGAGCAGGTCCCAGTCCGGCGGCCGGTCCAGCCAGGCCATGATGACCACGGTCGACCGCAGCGCAGGATCCCGCTCCATGTACCAGGAGAAGGCGTCACTGGCCCGCATGTATCCACCGGCAGGCGCGTTCATTCTCCGACGTTAAATCCGGCCTGTCTGGCCGGTCAGGGCCGTTGGTCCCGCCGAAGGTCCGTGCCCGGACCTGCGGTGCATGCGCCTGGTCCGGCAGCGCCGGCGAGCCGGGCAGGGTCTCGCGCAGCGGCACCGCGCGGCGTAACCTGGCAGCCGGGCGCGCGCTCGTTGACGATCGGCGGCAGGAGCCTGGCAGTGCTCGCTGCGTGGACATCCGTGGTCGCGCTGCCCGTCGAGCTCTGCCGGGCCGCGGCGCACGTGCTGCCTGCCTACGGTGGCCTCGGCAGCGTCGGAAGCGTCGCCGTTACGGCGCTCGCAGTGGCCGCGCTGGTCGGCGCCCTTGCGGTCTGCCTGGACCGCGGCGCGAGGCTCGGCCGGGCGTGCCTGGCAGTGCCGCTGGTGGGCCGGGCCGCCGCGCTGCGGGAGAAGTCCTGGCGCGCCGCCTTCCTGCGCCAGCGCGACCCGGACGCCGCGGGTCGCCCGCGCCCCAGAGCACCCTCGGCCGCCCGGCGGCCGCCTACCTTCTGATCATCGTCCGCCGGCCGGACTGCGCACCCGGCCCGGACTGATCGTCACCCCACCGCGGGCTGGTTGCGACCGCTCAGGCGCATGCACCCGGTCGCTTCAATCCCGTGGAGGGTTCTGTCATCGTGTCTGTATTCTCAGGTCTGCTCGCCGTTCCCCTCAGCGCCGCCTACCGCGCCGTCTTCGCCGTGTCCGGCCTGCTGTCTCCCCTGCTCGGGGGTCTGGCGACCGTATCGCCCCATCCGCCGCGGCCCTGCGCAGGCAGCATGCGGGGCATCCTCACCGGATGCAGCGCGAGCTTGCCGCGCTGTACCGGGCCGAGGGCACCTCGATGTTCGCTGGCTGCCTGCCGCTGCTCGCGCAATGGCCGTTCCTCAGCGTCATGTACCTGCTGTTCCGATCGCCGCGGGTGGACGGCGTCCGCAAGCGATTGCCTGGCTGTCGCAGGTGACGGCGGTCGACATGTCAGGATGACTGCGACAGCCGGGCGCGGGCGGCAGCGCGGAGGATGAAGGCAGGGCGATGGGCGCGGAGTTTGAACGTGCGGTCGACGTCAGGTGGCGCGACACGGATGCCCTCGGCCACGTCAACCACGGCGTCTTCCTGACCTACCTCGAAGAGGGCCGCGACGCCTTCTACGCCAAGGTTCTCAGCAGCGACCCGATCTACGTCGTCGTGCGCATCGAGGTGGACCTCCGCGCGGAGGTGCGCCATCAGGACCGGCAGGTCACCGTGCGGATCGCGGTCGAGCGGGTCGGCACGACGAGCCTGGTGACCCGCGAGACGGTGACGCTGGCGTCGGGCCAGCTAGCCGCGCAGGCGCGGGTGGTCACGGTCCGCTGGGACGCCGACCGGCACGAGCCGGTGCCGTTCACCGACGCCCAGCGGGCCCGCCTCGCCGAGGCCATGCCGGACTGACCGGGGCGGGCCGGAGGCGGAACGGATGTGGTCCGGGCGCGGGCTGGTGGCATGCGCCTGCGCCTCGACGGCGACGGCCGCGCCGGCCACCGGCAGTACCGGGGGCCGGCGCGGCCGTGTCGGCCGCGAGCCGTTCGCTCAGAACTGCGGCGTCGCCGTCGTGATGTCGTAGCTCGAGCCCCAATACCACTGGGTGGCCTGCGAGCCGGGCACCAGGTGCGGCACGCCAGTCGGGTCGGCGATCCACCAGCGGATGTGCGAGCGCATCTTGGCCGGCAGAGTGGCGACGGCAGCCTGGACTGCCGACCACTCCGAGCGCATCGTGTAGATCCGCGCCAGTACGTGCGGGTCGGCGCTCAGCCGGTGGTACGCCCAGCTCGCGGCCAGCGACGGCGTGGCGTCACCCGGCTCGACGTCGAGCACCGACGCCGCGTGGTCATACCCCGTGGTGTCGATCCACAGCACGTGCCGGCCGGCCACCTGCGACGGCGAGACCGCGTAGCTGCCGGTCGCGTAGGTGGCGACCACGTGGTGCGCTGGGATGGCCGACGGGGTCACCGAGTCGTAGATCAGGTACGGCCGAGCGGTCCGCGAGGCCGCGGCGGCGTGCCTGACCGTCCGGTGCCTGGCCGCGCTGTGGTGCCCCGTGGTGTGGCGTGCCGTGCTGTGGTGCGCAGGCCCGGCAGGCTCGCGACCGCCGCCATGCGCGCCACGGTGGCTGGCGGTCGAAGTCAGTCGCGCGCGGTGCGCTGACTGCGCGGTGGCGCCATCGTCAGCTGTCTGCGCTGCGGCGGCGCTACGCGTCGCGCTTGAATGGCCGATCCCATCCACGCCACTGGCCGCGCCTGAGGCCGGTCCGGACCCGGCGGACAGGCCAACCACCACTCCTGCCGCCACCACGGCGGTCGCGGCGGCGGTGCCTAGCGTGATGTGCGCGGGCCTGCGGACGAGGCGGCGGGCGCCGCCGAACAGATGATGCGATGAAGGAACTCGGGGGAACATGATGAACCTCGGGGTCGGGCGCGGGGGCGCGCTCGGAGGTCACCCAGGACGCTGCCTGCCGACGTAATGCACCTGCGGGGGGCAGCGTGCGCGGATGTGACGCGGGTCAAGGCGACGCGTTGCTTGGGGGGCAACCATCACACGCTGGGGTGCCATCGGTCACTGATTGTGAACGTCAGCGTGCGCAAGGTAATGCCCGAACCGCCTAAAACAGATATATGACTTGCATCACACCGGCATTCGGGGCCCCTGGCCCGGAGCAGCGGTCACTATCAGTGATCACGGCCTGGCCTTCAAGCACGCGGCAGGGATGCTAGACGGCGGGCTACGGCACGGCGGGCCGCGGCACGGCCGTGCACCAGCCGGCGGTCCACCTGGCGGCGCGGCCCAGTTGCGAGGACGGCCCGCCAGGTGAACACTTCGACTGCACGCGCATCCTGCGCGCGGCCGCAGAGGAGGCACGGTTTGGCGCTCGCGATCGCACTGGCAGCCCTGCTCGTAGTTCTGTGCGCCGCCGGGGTCGTCATATGGACCAGGCTCGCGGCATCCAACCAGCGGATCATCGGCGCGCCAGGCGGCGAGCCCGAGGCACTGTTCCGCGGCGGAGTCATGGCACGGCACGTCATCACCAGCGGCACGCTCGCCAGGCTGGAGCTGTTCGACTGGGGCGTCAGGCTGCGCGGCACGGCGATCAGCCGGTGGGTGGTCCCTACCTGGGAGGCCACCTATGACGAGCTGGCGATCGCCGAGCTCGTCGCACTCCCGGCCAGCAGGAACGCCATCTGGTTCCGCCTGCGCGGCGAGCACGCGGGGATCGCGTTCCTGTCGGACTTCAACCTGGTGATCCTGCCGAAGCTCGAACAGCACGGCGTGCCAGTGAACCGCTCAGTCACCAAGGTCCGCCGCGTCGAGGAACTCTACGAGTAACCCTGGCCCCGCTCCGCGCCCGTCCGGGCGCGACTCCGGCGCGCGGCCCCACATACTCCGTGTTCCAGTCATGATCACGAGGCTTTTGACCTGGTTTGCGGATATCCAACCCGGCGGAAGTCGGCGTGAGGACCCGGCGCGCCGCCCCGAGTACACCGCGCAGAGCATCAACGGTGCACGAAATCGGAGCTCAGCCGAGTATGGTACTAGTAGTATTAGGACCATTATCAGGACGGTTGTGGCGAGCGTCAGGCGAGGGACGGCTCCTGGCATAGCGGCGTGGAGGTGTTCGACATGATCTCTTCGGCGAGCACCGACACGATGCTGGCGGGACGGGACACGCCGCCCGGCGGCGGTTGCTCGGACGAGGTCACGTTCGGACACGTAACCCCCGCGAGGACCGCGGGAGCGCGGGCCGAGCCGACGCTGGCCGAGCAGGCGCTGGGGCGGACGCCGATCGGGCGAGCACTGGCCGGGCGGGCCAGGTCTAAGCGGACGCTGGCTCGGCCGGGGTTGGCTGGGCGGATGCTGGTCGGGCGGGCGTTGTTTGCGGAGGCTCGGCGGCGGCGCAGGGTCAGGCTGGCCCGGTGGGGTGTGGCGGTGGCACTCGCCTCGCTGGCTGCGGGGTTGCTGGTGGCCTGGCTCGCGAACCCGGCGAACCGCGGCGGCAGTGCCGGGAAGGCCCGGGCGGGAGGCTCGCCGACCAGGAGTCCAGCTGGGGCGTCGCGACTCGTGTGGGATACCTCCGGCGGCCAGATCATCGTCGGCAATCTCGGCACGTTGGCGTGGCGCCCGGTCACCGAGGCCGACGTCGACCTCGCCGCGCCGCTGGTGTCGTTCGGCGGCAGCATCTACTGGGTCAGCGAGGCCGGCGGCTTCGTGGACGGCGCGTTCTGGCCGCGGACCGTGAACAGGCTCAACCCGGCCACCGGCAGGAGCACCGACATCGGGCCCGGCGAGTACGTCTTCCCCTCGGCTGATGGCCGACGCCTGTACATCTCGCGCACCGACCTGAGCGTGGCCGGGTTGCCCGCCGGCCGCGGGCCGCGGACCCGCGTGCTGAATCTGCCGGCCGGCTGGTACCTGCCAGGAGGCGCCGGCCTGTCGGTCGCCGACGGCATCGTCGTGCAGTCCTCAGACTCCCCGACCCCGACGCACCCGGCACGACTTGCCGTATGGAACCCGGTAACCGGCCACATCAGGCGGCTCGGCCTGGCGCAGGGTGCAGTCAGCGCATGGACGCCGCCCGGAGCGGGCTACAGCCTGCTTGCCTGGATGCCGGCCGACTGCCGGTTCCCGGCCTGCCCGCTCACCATCACGAACACCCGCACGATGGCCAGCCGCACCCTGCGCAGCCCGCTCGGGCACGGCTTCGTCGTCGGCGGCGCATTCTCGCCGGACGGCGGCCAGCTTGCCGTCTTCGTCAACGCCAGCGGGCTGGCCGGCGGGCAGACCGCTGAGCTCGCCGTCGCGAGCACTGGCACCGGCCGGATCCGGCTGGTGCCCGACGTCCGGCTGATGGTCGGCCTGGACGCCGACTGGGCCAGGTGGCTGCCCGGCGGCCGCACGATCGTCACCCTGGCCAACCGCGATTACCTGGTTGACGCGGCGACGCTCGCCGCGCGGCCGTTCCGTTTCGGCGGAGCCGGTCACGGCGCCGACGACGTCAACTTCTCGGCCGAGCTGCTGCCGCCCGGCTGACCTGCGCCCGCGCGGTCCTCGCGCTTAGTTATCATTTCACGATCTTCAGCGCCAACCAGGGCCGCAGTATCGTAAAGCGGTGACCTCTCCTGGCGGCCGTGAGCGGCACCCCGCGGACGGGCCGGTCTGGAGCGAGCACGGCGCTCCAGCCGGCGACATGATCGAGATCGGGGGCAGCGGCAGGCGCCCGCGCTGGCCGTGGCGGGGTGTTCGCCGGACGGCAGCCGGCATCGCGCTCGCGGCGCTGGCGGCGGGCCTCGTGGTCGGGTTCGGCGCCGGGCGCCTGACGGCCGTGCCGAAGACCAGGCACACCAGGCCGCCAGCCAGCACGGCATCGCTGCCGCTGAACTCCACGACCAACATCTTCTTCACCGGCAACCGGTGCGCGCTGCAGCGCGGCACGGCACTCCAGCTCGGGATCGAGGTTGACAACCTCTCCGGTCACACGATCACCGTGGACCAGATCAGGTCGGAGCTGCCGCTGCGCGGCGGGCTGGTGCAGATCAGCAGCGAGCTCGCGACCTGCGGCTCGCTGATCACGCCCGGCGGAGAGCCGCTGACCACGATCGGCAACGGCGCGAGCGCCTGGCTCAGCATCACGTTCGTCGTCGGGGTCAAGTGCCCGGCGCCGTATCCGGTGCTGTTCGTGATGAAGTACACCATCGCGGACAAGACTGCCTCGATGTACTTCGACGGCTTCCCCGACCTCGGCCAGGTGCCGTACACCGGCTGCCCGAACGCCAGCTAGCCATCGCCGCGCCGGCATGTCACATCCGGGCGCACCGCGCTGTCCTCTCTGGCGACGAACACGCACCTGCAGGAGGAAACGCCATGGCCCGCATCTCGCTCGACCCGCCACGCACTCCGCTGGTCCGACTGATCGAGTGGTACTCGCGCCGAACCTACGGCGCCGTGCTCGATCCCGGCCTGGCGATGGCGCACAACATGCGCGTGCTCCGCGCCGACCTGCGCTTCGAGCGGGCGATCGCCAAGTTCAACGCGCTCGACCCGGTGCTTCACGAGCTCGCCGTGATGACCGCCGCCGCCCGGATCGGCTGCTCGTGGTGCATGGACTTCGGCTACTGGGAGGGTCACAAGCTCGGCATCGCCCCTGACAAGCTGCACGCCGTCCCTGCCTGGCGCCAGCACGCCGACCTGTTCTCCGAGACTGAGCTCGCGGTCATGGAGTACGCCGAGGCCATGTGCGAGACCGAGCCGACGGTCACCGACGAGATGGCGCAGCGACTGCTCGCGCTGCTCGGCGAGGCCGCCTTCGTCGAGCTCACGGTCATGGTGGGAGTCGAGAATCTGCGCAGCCGGGTCAACGCCGCGCTCGGGCTGCACAGCCAGGGCTTCGCCGACCGCTGCGAGCTGCCTGCGGTAGCGTCGCGACCGTGACCGACCCGGCGCTCGATGTCTTCACCGAGCACCGGCCGCTGCTGTTCGGCATCGCGTACCGGATGCTCGCGAGCGTGACCGACGCCGAGGACGTGCTCCAGGACGCCTGGGTGAAGTGGAACCCGGTCGCCGCCAGCGTCGGGCAGCCCCGCGCCTACCTGGTCCGCACAGTCACCAACCTCTCGCTGAACAGGCTCAGCTCGGCCACGGCACGCCGCGAGGCCTACGTGGGCCCGTGGCTGCCAGAGCCCCTGGTCGGCGCGGGCGGGGACGTGTCGGCCGAGGTCGAGCGGGCCGAGGCGGTCTCGCTGGCCATGCTGGTCGTACTCGAGACGCTGTCGCCGCTCGAACGGGCCGTGTTCGTGCTCAGGGAGGTGTTCGGCTACTCGTTCGGCGAGATCGGCGAGGTGCTCGGCCGCAGCGAGGACTCGGTCCGCCAGGTCGGCAGCCGCGCCCGGTCACACGTCAGGGCCAGGCGGCCGCGGTTCGACGCGCCAGCGGAGACCAGGCGCCGGGTCACCGAGGAGTTCCTCGGCGCCTGCGTGGGCGGGGACTTGGCCAGGATGATGGAACTGCTCGCACCCGACGTGACCGCCTGGACCGACGGCGGCGGCAAGGTGCGGGCCGCCCTGCGCCCGCTGCACGGGGCGGACCACGTCGTCCGGTGGATACTCGGCATACTCCAGATCCCGCTGCCCGATCGGGCCGTGCACGAGGTGACCGTCAACGGCGAGCCTGGCCTGCTGATCACCTCGGCCGGGCGGCCGGACTCGGTGGTCGCCATGGACCTGGGCGCAGATGACAAGATCGCTGCCATCAGGCTGATCAGGAACCCCGACAAGCTCAGGCACGTGACCGGCCTCTGACCAGCCTGACCCCGCAGCGGCCTGACAAGCTCGGGCGGCGCTAGCCCGGGTGGGCGCTAGCCCGGGTGGGCGCTAGCCCGGGTGGGCGCTAGCCCGGGTGGGCGCTAGCCCGGGTAGGTGCGCTGGTGGTCCGCTCGGCCGCAGTGAAGCAGTCCAGCGGTGCGCGCCGGCTCAGGACTTCCGACTCTGCATCCCGATCTGGCGGCGGGCCGATAATCGGCCACAGGCCCCGGCTGGCAAGCTGCCCCGCCGGCGGCCGGCCAGCCGCGGTCGAGGGGAGCGTGCCCGATGCCAGTACCCGGACTCGAAGATCACGTTGTCGACACAGCCGCCCGCGACCGGGCCGCCGGGCGGTTCCGCGAGGCGGGCATCGCGCTGCCCACCTTCGCCGAGCTCGCCGACCCGCGCCGTATCCCCGGCAAGATCGGCCGGGCGCTCGCCGGGGTGAAGCCGGACGACGCCCACCCGCTCAACCTGTTCCGCGTGCACTGGTACAACGGCCGCGACCGCACCGGCCCGGCCGACGTCCCCGCGCACGTGGTGCTCCCGGCCGAGCTCACTGGCACGCAGGCGCGGATCGTGGTCGCGCTTGGCGACTGCTTCCCGATGATCAGGGCGCACAAGGTGCTCGCCGCGTACGGCTGCCTCGCGCCCAGGGTGGTCACCGGCCAGTTCGACCCGACCGCCCAGCGTGCGGTCTGGCCGTCCACGGGCAACTACTGCCGGGGCGGCGTGGCCATCTCCCGGCTGATGCGCTCGCGCGGAGTCGCCGTGCTGCCCGAGGGGATGAGCAGGGAGCGGTTCGCCTGGCTCGAGCAGTGGGTGAGCGCGCCTGAGGACATCATCAGGACGCCCGGCTCGGAGAGCAACGTCAAGGAGATCTACGACAAGTGCGCCGAGCTGGCCGCGGATCCGGTCAACGTGATCTTCAACCAGTTCGCCGAGTTCGGCAACCACCTCATCCACTACACCTGCACCGGCCCGGCACTCGGCAGCGTCTTCGACTCGCTGGCCGCGGCCGAGCCGTCGCTGCGGATGCGCGCCTTCGTCTCCGCCTCGGGATCGGCAGGCACGCTCGGCGCCGGCGATTACCTCAAGGAGGCCTACGGCGCCTGGGTCGTGGTGGCCGAGGCACTCGAGTGCCCGACGCTGCTGTACAACGGGTTCGGCGAGCACAACATCCAGGGCATCGGCGATAAGCACGTTCCGCTGATCCACAACGTGATGAACACTGACGCGGTGGTCGACGTCTCCGACCGGGCCACCGACCAGCTCGGCGTGCTGTTCAGCTCGGCCGCCGGGCGAGACTACCTGGCCAGGCGGCGCGGGGTGGCCCAGGAGATCCTGGCCGACCTGCCCGCGTTCGGGCTGTCCAGCATCTGCAACGTCATCGCCGCCATCAAGATGGCCAGGTATCTGCGGCTCGGTCCCGACGATGTGGTGATGACCGTGGCGACCGACGGTGCCGAGATGTACGACAGCGAGCGAGAGCGGGTGCTAGCCCGCGACTACCCCGGCGGCTACGACGAGGCTGGCGCGGCCGAGGCCTTCGGCCGGTGGGTGCTCGCGGCGGGCACCGACGACCTGCTCGAGACCAGCCTGCGGGACCGGGAGCGCATCTTCGACCTCGGCTACTACACCTGGGTGGAGCAGCAGGGTCTGAGTGTCGCCGACTTCCAGGCCCGCAGGTCCGGTTCGTTCTGGACCGGGCTGCGGGACAAGGTGGCCGCCTGGGACGAGCTGATCGGCGAGTTCAACGCGCGCACCAAGGTGCTCGAGCAGCTGTGACGACTCCGGCCTGCACCATCTCGTGCTCCGGCTGCGGGTACGTGGCCGGGCAGGCCGACCCCTACCCGTTCCGCTGCCCGCGCGCCGGGCCGGACGACGTCGACCACGTGCTGGTCAGGGTGCTCGACACCGCACGGCTGCGGTTCCCCGACCGCGGCACCGAGGCTGACCCGTTCATCGCCTACCGCACCCTGATGCACTCCTACTACCTGGCGCGAGACGGCGGCATGACCGACGCCGAGTACACCGGGCTGGTCGCGGCCCGCGAGCGGTCCATTGCGCAGATCGACGGGCACGGGTTCGCGGTCACGCCATTCGGCCGCGATGACCTGCTCAGCGAGAAGCTGGGGTTCTCGGCCGACGGCGGGGTCTGGGTCAAGGACGAGACCGGCAACGTGTCTGGCTCGCACAAGGGCCGCCACCTGATGGGCCTGCTGATCCACCTGGATGTGTCCGACCGGCTCGGCCTCACCGCCGGGGCCCGGCCCGACCTGGCGATCGCGAGCTGCGGGAACGCGGCCCTGGCTGCCGCCGTCCTGGCCAGGGCAGCCGGGCGCACGCTGCGCGTGTTCATACCGCCAGAGGCCGACGCCGCGGTGGTGCGCAGGCTCGGAGCCCTGGGCAGCGACCTGGTGGTGTGCCCGCGTGAGCCTGGCGTCACCGGCGATCCCTGCTACGCGGCGCTGCGCCAGGCGCTGGCCGGCGGCGCCGTGCCGTTCACCTGCCAGGGCAACGAGAACGGGCTGGTCATCGAGGGCGGCCAGACGCTGGCGTACGAGATGGTCAGCGCGCTGGTCGGCGGCCCCGGCCTGGATCACCTGGTGGTGCAGGTCGGCGGCGGCGCGCTGGCGAGCGCGTGCGCGCAGGGACTGCGGGAGGCGGCCGAGCTCGGCGCGATCGGCGCCGAGCCCGCGCTGCACACGGTGCAGACGGCAAGCGCGCACCCGCTGGAGCGCGCCTACTCCCTGGTGCGCGGCGAACTCGGCGACGATGCGTCGGCCGCCGGGATCGAGCGGGTCATGGCGGCGGCCGCGCGGCACAGGTCGGCCTACATGTGGCCGTGGGAGAGCGAGCCTGCCAGCATCGCGACCGGCATCCTGGACGACGAGACCTACGACTGGCGTGCCGTGGTGACCGCCATGCTGCGGACCGGCGGTCGGCCGCTCGTGGTCTGCGAGGACCGGCTGGCCGAGGCGAACCGGCTCGCCTGCCAGGCGGGCAGCGCGGCCGACCCGACCGGCACGTCGGGTCTGGCTGGCCTGCTTGACCTGCGCGCTGATGGCGTCGCGGGGCCCGACGAGCGAGTCGCCGTGCTATTCACCGGGGTGCGGCGCGGGCCCTCCGGATGACGGGACCTATGACCTTCCTTAGGTCCCTGGAAACAGACTTGACGGACACCGAGGATGAGGCAGGTAGATCCGGGCGAGCGAGGCGGCAGCGATGGACTTCACGCTGAATGGCCGACCGGTGTCCGTGGACGTCCGGCCTGGCGAGCACCTGCTCGAGGTGCTGCGCGAGCGCTGCGGGGTCACCTCGGCCAAGGACGGCTGCGCGCCCGAGGGCTCGTGCGGCGCCTGCACGGTGCTCGCCGACGGCAAGGCCGTGGTGTCGTGCGCGCAGCCGGCCGCCAGGTTCGCCGGGCGGTGCATCACGACCGCCGACGGCCTGCCCGCCGCTGACCGGGAGGCCTGGGCGGACTGCTTCGTGACGGCCGGCGCGTCCCAGTGCGGATTTTGCTCACCCGGCATCGTGATGAAGTCCGAGGCGCTGCTCGCCAAGACCGCCGATCCGGCCAGGGAGCAGGTCGCCTCGGCGCTGGCCGGAAACCTGTGCCGGTGCACTGGCTACGTCAAGGTGATCGACGCGATCATGCTGGCGGCCGCGGTCCGGCGCGGCGAACCCAGGCCGGCCGCCGACTCGAGCGGCCTGATCGGCTCGCCGACAGCGCGGTACCAGGGCCGCGAGCTCGCACTCGGCGACAAGCCGTACATCAACGACATGACCCTGCCCGGCATGGTGCACGGGGCGATCAGGTTCGCCGACCACCCGCGGGCCACCGTGCTCAGCATCGACGTGACCGGCGCACGCGCCCATCCCGGTGTGGTCGCGGTGCTGACCGCTGACGACGTGCCAGGCGAGCGGGTGCAGGGCGAGCTCACCCAGGACTGGCCGCAGCTCGTGGCCGTCGGCGAGACCACCAGGTACACCGGCGACGTGCTCGCGATCGTGGCGGCGCGGACCAGGGCGGCGGCCCGCGCGGCCGCGGCCTTGATCGAGGTCGGCTACGAGGTACACGAGCCGCTGACCGACCCGGCGAGCGCGCAGGCCGACGGCGCGCCGCAGCTGCACGCGCACGCGCCTGGCAACGTGCTCTCGGTCACCGAGCTGCACCGCGGCGACGTGGACGCCGCCCTGGCCGGGGCTGTGCACGTGCTGACCGAGACGTTCCAGACCCAGTTCATCGAGCACGCGTTCCTCGAGCCGGAGTCCTCGCTGGCCTACCCGGACGGTGACGGCGGCGTGCACTGCTACTCCCAGGGCCAGGGCATCTGGAGCGACCGCCGCCAGGTCGCCGGGCTGCTCGGCCTGCCGCAGGGCAAGGTCAGGATCACCCTGGTATCGGCCGGCGGCGCGTTCGGCGCCAAGGAGGACCTGAACGTGCAGGGTCACGCGGCGCTGCTGTGCCTGCGGACCGGCCTGCCCGTCAAGCTGACGCTGAGCCGGGCCGAGAGCCTTCGATTCCATGTCAAGCGGCATCCGCTGACCCTCACCTACACGGTCGGCTGCGACGCGGACGGCCGCCTGCTCGGCCTGCGCGCCCGCATCACCGGCGACACGGGTGCCTATGCCAGCGTCGGCGACAAGGTGCTCGAGCGCGCGGCCGGGCACGCCTGCGGCGTGTACCGGCTGCCCGCCGTCGACGTCGTGGCCAAGGCCGTCTACACCAACAACCCGCCCTGCGGCGCCATGCGCGGGTTCGGCGCGAACCAGGCCAACTTCGCGCTTGAGGGCATGCTCGACCGGCTCGCCGAGCGGGTCGGCATCGACGGCTGGGAGATCCGCTGGCGCAACGCGGTGGACGTGGGCGACATCTTCGGCACCGGCCAGCGGCTCGGCCCGGGCGTGGGCCTGCGGCAGACCCTGCTCGCGGTCAGGGACGCGTACCGCTCGGCCAGGTACGCGGGCATCGGGTGCGCGGTGAAGAACGTCGGCGTCGGCAACGGGCTCACCGAGTACGGCAGGGCGATCCTGCGCCCCGAGGCCGACGGGTCGGTCACGCTGCTGCACCCCTGGACCGAGATGGGCCAGGGCGTGCACACCGTGCTGATGCAGATCGTCTGCACCGAGCTCGGCATCGCGCCCGGCGCGGTGCGGGTGGCCGTGGACACCGACCGCGAGCTCGGGTGCGGGCAGACGACCGCGTCGCGTGCCACCGTGCTCGGCGGGCGGGCGGTGATCGACGCGGCCGCCAGGCTCAGGGAGAAGCTGGACGGGCGGCCCATCGCCGACCTCGCCGGGCAGGAGTTCCTCGGCGAGGCGATGGTGGACTGGACCACCAGGCCGGGCGCCAGCACCGACAGTCCGGTCACCCACTTCGCCTACGGCTGGGCGACCCAGGTAGTGATCTTGTCCGGCGACGGTGCGATCGACAAGGTCATCGCCGCGCACGACGTGGGCAAGGTGCTCAACCCGACGCTGCTGGCCGGCCAGATCGAGGGCGCGGTGCACATGGGCCTCGGCCACAGCCTGTCCGAGGAGTACGTCGTCGCCGACGCGGTGCCGGTCACCACCACGCTCAAGTCGCTCAACATCATCCCGGCGGCTGGCATGCCTGAGGTGGAGTGCATCTTCATCGAGGAGCACCAGCCGGAGGGACCCTACGGCGCCAAGGGAGTCGGCGAGATCGGCCTTGTCCCCACGGCCAGCGCGGTCGCCGGCGCGCTGCACGCGTTCGAGGGGACCTACCGCGCCCGGCTGCCGATGAAGGACTCGGCGGCCGCCAGGGCGGCCGTGCCGAGGCTGGAGCGTGCACATTGAGCGAGCCGGTCGGGTTCCTCGGAGGCGAGCGGGAAAGCACCGCGAGCGAGCCGGTCGGGTTCCCGGAGGCGAGCGGGAAAGCACCGTGACCTCGCTCGCGCTGTGCGGCGGCACGGTCGCGGCCGGCCTCGACCCGGTCGAGCTGACCAGCGGCGACGTGCTGGTGCAGGACGGCAGGATCGTCGCGGTGGGCACGGCGCCGGCCGGCGTGCCGCGCCGCGACTGCACGGGCACCCTGGTGCTGCCAGGCAACGTGTGCGCCCATACTCACCTGTACTCGGCGCTGTCCCGCGGCATGCCGTACTCGCTCGCCCCGCCGGCCACCTTCACGCAGATACTCCAGCGGGTCTGGTGGCGGCTAGACCGGGCACTCGACGAGCCTGCCGTGCGGCTGTCGGCCATGGTCGGCGGGCTTGACGCCCTGCTGTCCGGCACCACCACGGTGATCGACCACCACGCATCGCCGAACTTCATCGACGGCTCGCTCGACGTCATCGCCGACGCGCTGGCCGAGCTCGGGCTGCGCTCGGTGCTGTGCTACGAGGTGAGCGACAGGGACGGCGCCGAGCGCGCCGCCGCCGGGCTGAAGGAGAACGTCAGGTTCGCAACCGCACCGCGGCCACTGGTCAGGGGCATGATCGGCGCGCACGCCTCGTTCACGCTGTCCGACCGGACGCTCGACGCGTGCGCGGCTGCCGCCATCGACGCCGGGGTCGGGGTGCACATCCATGTCGCCGAGGACGCAGCCGACCAGGCGGACGCGGCCGCGCTGCACCGCTGCCGCGTCGTGCAGCGGCTGAGCGGTGCGGGGATTCTGACCAGCGCGGCGCTGCTGGCGCACTGCGTGCACATCGACGACGGTGAGGCGCACATCATCGCCGAGTCCGGCGCGACGGTCGCGCTGAACGCCCGCAGCAACATGAACAACGGCGTCGGGCACAGCCCGGTGACCGGCACTGCCGACACCACCGGAACTACCGAGGCTGCCAGGCATGCGGTCACGGTGCCTGGCGACCGGGTCGCGCTCGGCACCGACGGCATCGGCGGCGACATGATCACCGAGTCGCAGGCGGCGTACTTCCGGGCCAGGGAGGCGAGCCTGCGCACGTCAGCGTCCTGGCCGCTGGACCGCCTCGCGGCCGGCGCCCGCGCCGCCGGCCGGATCTTCGGCGAGCCGCTGCTCGGGCGCATCGCGCCGGGCGCGCCGGCCGACCTCGTGGTGCTCGACTACGCCGCGCCCGCGCCGCTGACCGCGCAGACCCTGCCAGGGCACTGGATCTACGGCTGCTCCCCCCGTCAGGTCAGGGACGTGATCGTGGCCGGCCGGCTGGTGATCGCTGACCGCCAGCCCACCCTGATCGACGCGGCCGACCTCGCCGCGCGTGCCAGGCGCGAGTCGCTGCGGCTGTGGGACCGCCTCGCCGACCTGCCGCCGCACCCGTTCTCGCCCGCCGGAGGTACGTCATCATGACACTGACAAGCACCGGCCGGGTGGCCCTGTACCTGCAGGACAAGCACCCGATCAGGGACGGCATGCGCTACGCGCGCTACGCCGAGGAACGCGGCTTCGAGGCAGTCTGGCAGGCGGAGAGCCGCCTGGTGCGCGAGGCCACCGTCCCGATGGCCGCCTACGCCGCGGTGACCGACCGGATCAAGGTGGGCTCCGGCGTCATCCCGATCTGGACCAGGAACGTCGCGCTGCTCGCGGCGACCTTCTCCACGCTCGCCGAACTGGCTCCCGACCGGATCATGCTCGGGCTCGGAGCGTGGTGGGATCCGCTGGCCGCCAAGGTCGGCATCGACCGGCGCAGGCCGCTGCGCGCGATGCGCGAGGTGGTCGAGGCGACCAGGCAGCTGCTGACGCTCAAGCGGGTCAGCTACGTGGGCGAGTTCGTGCACCTCGACGACGTCGAGATCGACGTGGTGCACGGTGACCGGTCGCCGCGGAACGTGCCCATCTACATCGGCGCCACCGGCATGCAGATGATGGAGCTGGCCGGCGAGATCGCCGACGGCGCGCTGCTCAACTACATGGTCAGCCCGGCCTACAACGAGCGCGCGCTGGGCGCGCTCGCGGCCGGCGCTGCCAGGGCGAAGCGCAGCGTGCAGGACATCGACCGGCCGCAGCTCATCGTCTGCTCGATGGACACCGACCGCCGCGCCGCCCTGGACCGGGCGCGCGAGCTGCTGACCCAGTACCTGGGCCAGCAGCCGCACATCATGGCCGCCAGCGGGATCGACCCCGGGGTGATCGAGCGGATCGGCAAGGTGCTGACCTGGCCGGCCAGCGCGGCCGACATCCAGCGGGCGGCCCGGCTGGTCCCCGACGACGCCGTCCAGGCGATCACGGCGACCGGGACGCCGCAGGAGTGCATCGCCAAGGTGGAGGAGTACATCGCGGCAGGCGCCACCTGCCCGGTGCTCTACCCGCTGGGCGACGACGTAGAGCTCATGATCGACGCATTCAGTTAGGCGCATTCACTATCGGCAAAGGACAGGACATGAAGAGCTTCATCGGCCGCGACATCCTCTCGCTCAAGGACTTCGAGCGTGAGGAGTACTTCCAGATCTTCGACGTCTGCGAGCGGCTGCGGCCCTACGCGGCCGAGCGGCGCAACGGCGACATGCTCAGGCACAAGACGCTGCTGACGGCCTTCTACCAGCCGAGCACGCGCACCAGGATGGCCACCGAGGCGGCGATGCACCGGCTCGGCGGGCACGTGCTCGGGTTCGCTGACGCCAAGATGACCAGGGCCGGCGACTTCTACGCCGAGTCGATCAAGGACACCATGCACATGCTCGAGTACTACGGTGACGTGATCGCGATGCGCCACTACCAGCAGGGCGCGCCGGCCGAGGCGGCCCGCTGGGCCTCGGTGCCGGTGATCAACTGCGGTGACGGCTGGGGCGAGCACCCCACCCAGGTGCTGACCGACTTGTACACGATCTGGCGGTCAAGGGGCCGGCTCGACGGGCTCAGCGTGCTGTGCGTGGGCGACATGCGGATGCGGACCATGCACTCGATCCTGTACGCGATGTCGCAGTTCGACATGGAGGCGCTCGTGGTGAGCCCGCCGGACATGTCGCTGCTGCCGGAGTTCAAGGCCCAGCTCGACGAGCGCAACACCCGCTACCGCGAGGTCAGCAGCGTCGCTGACTGCATCGCCGAGGCCGACGTCATCTACATGGAGCCAGTGGTTCAGGCCGACTACACCCAGTCCAGGGTGGACCCCGCCAAGGACGCCGGCCTCACCCCGGTGCAGTACCGGGTAACCAGGGAGCTGATGCGGGACAAGGCCAAGAGCGACTCGATCATCTTGCACTCGCTGCCGCGGATGGACGAGCTGCCCACCGACCTCGACGAGACCAGGCACAACAGGTACTGGGTGGAGGCGTTCAACGGCGTCGTGCTGCGGATGGCACTGATCTCCATGCTGCTCGGCGCGGCGGAATAGGGAGCCGGCCATGCAGACGAACCTGCGGGGGCGCGACCTCATCGACCTGTCCGAGTGGACCAAGGACGAGATCGACACCGTGCTCGACGTCGCCTTCGCGCTCAAGCGGGACCGCGCGCTCGGGCAGCCGCACCCCTACCTGCGCGACAAGGTGCTCGCGATGCTGTTCTTCTACGCAAGCACCCGCACCAGGGCCTCGTTCGAGGCCGGCATGGCGCAGCTCGGCGGGCACGCCCAGTTCATCGAGAGCCGGTCCACCCAGATCGCGCACGGCGACACGGCCAAGGAGATCGGGGAGATACTCGGCAGGTACAACGACGGCATCGCGATCAGGTACATCGACTGGCAGGTCGGCAACCGCTACCTGCGCGATGTCGCCGACGCGAGCCGGGTGCCCGTGCTCAACATGCAGTGCGACATCTACCACCCGCACCAGGCGCTCGCCGACCTGATGACAATCATCGAGCGGTTCGGCGACCCGCGCGGCCGCACCGCCACGATCAGCTGGGCATACGCCTCCAGCTACCAGAAGCCGATCAGCGCGCCGCAGAGCCTGGCGCTGCTGCTGCCAAGGTTCGGCATGAACGTGCGGCTTGTCCATCCGCCCGAGTTCGAGCTGATGCCGGAGATCGTCGACCAGGCGAGGGAGTACGCCAGGCGCTCGCACGCGAGCTTCGAGATCTCGCACGACTTCGACGCCGGCTTCGCAGGCACCGACGTGGTCTACGCCAAGAGCTGGGGCGCGATGCTGACCGCCGCCGACGAGGCGCAGGGCGCGAAGCTGATCGACTCCTACAGCTCGTGGATTACCAGCGCGCCGAGGATGGCCACGGCCGCGCCGGATGCCGTCTTCATGCACCCGCTGCCGGCCGACCGGAACATCGAGGTCACCGACGAGGTGATCGACGGCCCGCAGTCGGCGGTGTACGACGAGGCGGAGAACCGGCTGCACGGGCAGAAGGCGGTGATGGCCCTCACGATGGGCTAGGAAGATGAGTCAGGATCACGTGCTGGTCGGCCGGTCCCCGGTCCAGTAGTAGGCGACCGGCCACTGGCCGGGCACCTGCGGCACTGGCGCCCGGCCGGTGGTCGTGGCCCCGTCGGTCAGCCCGGCCAGGTCGTCAGGGGTGACCGGGACCCGGTTGAGCTCGCGGCCGGTGGCGGCGCGCAGCGCACCCGCGATCGCCGCGGTGGCGACGATGGTCGGCGACTCCCCTACACCCTTCAGCCCGTAGGGCGAGCCTGGCTCGGGGACCTCGACCGCCACAGAGAGCACCGGCGGCATGTCGAGCGCGGTGGGGATCAGGTAGTCGGTGAAGGACGCGTTGCGGATGACGCCCTGGTCCACCTGCACCTGCTCCATCAGCGCCAGGCCCAGGCCCTGAGCCGTGCCGCCCTCCACCTGCCCGGCCAGCCCGATCGGGTTCATCACCTTGCCCACGTCCAGTGCTGCCGCGATCTGCACCACGCGGGCCAGGCCGAGTTCGGTGTCCACCTCCACCACTGCTCGCTCGGCCGCGAAGGCGAAGCTCGCGTGGATGTCGCCCTGCCCGTTCTCGTCGAAGCCGACGGTGGCCCGGTGCCGGAATCTGCCCTCGCCGCGGGCGGGTTCGGCGAGCAGGTCAGCCAGCTCGGCCACGGCGAGGCCGTCGGCGAGCACCCGCCCGTCGGCCAGCGCCAGGCTCCCGCCAGCTCCGGTCAGCGCCCTGGCCCGCGCGAAGATCTGCGCCCGGGCATCCTGGCACGCAAGCTGCACCGCGCCGCCGGCCATCATCGACTGGCGGGACGCCGAAGTGGACCCGGCGTCGCCCACCTGCGTATCGGCGGCGTGCAGCACCACCTGGCCGACGCCGAGCTCGGTGTGCACGATCTGGGTGAGCAGCGTGGTCAGGCCCTGGCCCATCTCCACCGCCGCGGTGTGCACCTGCGCGAACGGGCCGTCGGGGCCGAGTGCCAGCGTGACCCTGGCATCCGCCGAGTCGTCGAACCCCTCGCTGAACGCGACGTTCTTGTAGCCGACCGCGATCGCCGTGCCCCGCCGCAGTCCCTCGCCGTGCGTCACGTTGGCGACGCCGCCAGGATAGTGCCTCGGGTCGCGGCCAGCCGCCGGCTCCTGCGCGGGCAGCGGCAGCGCCTCGCAGGCCTCGATCACCTGCGCGACCGGGGCGCTGCTGGTGAGCACCTGCCCGGTGGGCAGCACCGACCCCGTGCGCAGGACATTGCGCAGCCTGAACGCGACAGCATCCAGGCCGAGCCTGGCCGCGAGCTTGTCCATCTGCGCCTCGTGCGCGAAGCACACCTGCGGGGCGCCGAAGCCGCGCATGGCGCCGCACGGCGGGTTGTTGGTGTAGACCGCCGACCCCTCGATCCGCACATGCGGCACCTCGTAGGGCCCGGCCGCAAAGGTCACCGCATTGCCGACTACCGCGGCCGATGACGAGGTATAGGCGCCGCCGTCGAAGAGCAGCCTGGCGTCGACGACCAGCAGCCGCCCGTCGGACGACGCGCCGTGCCGCATCCAGATCCTGGCCGGATGCCGGTGCACGTGCGCGTGGAACGACTCCTCGCGGCCCAGCGACATCTTTACCGGGCGGCCGGTACGCAGCGCCAGCAGGCAGGCGTGCACCTGGACGTGAATGTCCTCGCGCGACCCGAACGCGCCGCCCACCCCGGCCAGGGTCAGCCGCACCTTGTCGAGCGGCAGGCGCAGGCACGGCGCGATCTGCTCCCGGTCGGCGTGCAGCCACTGGGTGGCCACGTGCAGTTGCACGCCGCCATCCGGGTCGGGGATGGCCAGGCCAGCCTCGGGCCCCAGCGGCGCCTGGTCCTGCCTGGCCGTCTCGTAGTAGCCGTCCACCCAGATGTCGGCGGTGACCTGGTCTGGCTGCCCGTGCACCAGGTGGACGTGACGGAGCACGTTGCCGAAGTCGTGCAGCCTCGGCGCGTCCGGCCGCAGCGCCGCCTCCATGTCGGCGAGCACGGGGAGCGGCTCCCAGTCGACGACGATGCGGCGGACCGCCTGGCGGGCCAGGTCAGGGGTGTCGGCCGCGACCAGCGCCACCGGCTCGCCCTGGTAACGGACCACATGCTCGGCGAGCACCGGCTGATCGTCGAAGTTGAGCCCGAAGGTGCGCTTGCCGGGAAGGTCAGCGGCGACAAGCACGGCATGGACTCCGGGCAGCCCCCTGACCGCGCGCGTGTCGATCGACCTGATCCTGGCGTGCGCATGCGGCGATCTGAGCGCCGCGCCCCACAGCATCCCGTTGGCGGACAGGTCGCTGGCGTACCTGAACTCGCCGGTGACCTTCGCCACCGCGTCTACCCGCGGCATGTTCTCGCCGACACCGGGCACCCGATCTGCCAGCTGAATGCTCATATAGCAGCGCCCTCCGGTGCGCGGGAATGCCGGCCGTGGCTGAGGTCAGGCTAGCCAGCCGACGGTACCGCCGATAGGTGGCGAAGGTCACCTGACCCGACCGTACGGACGCCGATCTCGGGCCTATCGGCCCATGACACGTCATCGGGCACCGCCATACACTCGGGCCAGACCGGCCTGATCAGGCGGCCAGGGCCGCGGATTCCGGAGGCGTGAGATGTCCGCTCGACGAGGTACGGGCAGGATCCTGGCGGTGGCGCGCGGCGACGAGCCCGCGGATCTGCTGATCACCGGGGGCAAGGTCTTCGTGCCTGGCACCCGGGAGTGGGTCGGCACCGACCTTGCGATCGCCGACGGCGTGGTAGCCGGGTGGGGGCCGCGCGAGGCTCGCGAGATCGCCGATGTGGGCGGAGCGGCGCTGACCCCTGGATTCATCGACGCCCACATGCACCTGGAGTCCACCAAGATGTGGGCGGATGAGTTCGTCAGGGCCGTGCTGCCGCACGGGACGACCGCGATCGCCGCCGACCCGCACGAGATCGCGAACGTGTTCGGCGTGCGCGGCGTCGCGGCGCTTGCCCAGGCCGCACAACGGCTTCCGTTCACGTTCGGCATCTGCGCGTCGAGTTGCGTGCCCGCCTCGCCGTTCGAGAGCCCGGGCGCCGAGGTGCACCCGGGCGAGCTGCGCGAGCTGCTCGCCCAGCCGGGTGCGATCGGCGTCGCCGAGGTCATGAACTTCCCCGGCGTGGTGGCCGGCGACCCCGAGCTGCTCGAGAAGATCGCCGCGGCGGGCGACCGCCGGGTGGACGGCCACGCGCCGGGCCTGACCGGTCGGTCGCTCGACGCCTACCTCGCCGCAGGGGTGGAGTCCGATCACGAGTGCACGACCCTGGCCGAGGCGGAGGAGAAGCGCAGCAAGGGAATGTGGATCTTCGCCCGCCAGGGCTCGGCGAGCCGGGACCTCGCGGCGCTGATCCCCACCGTGCTCAGGCACGGCACCTCGCGGGTCGCGCTGTGCACCGACGACCGCGAGCCTGACACGATCCTGCGCGACGGCCACGTCAACGACTGCGTGCGGCTCGCGGTGGCGTGCGGCGTCCGGATGGAGGACGCGCTTGTGCTCGCGACCGCGAGTCCGGCCGAGTACCACCACTTCGACCGGCTCGGCTGGCTCGGCCCCGGCTACCAGGCCGACGTGCTGGTCTTCGGCTCGCTGGACGGCCTCCGGCCTGACCTGGTCTACCAGGCCGGGCGGCTGGTGGCCAGGGACGGCCGTGCGGTACCCGGGGCGGTGCCCGCGGCGCCGCCGCCTGACTGGATGCGGCACTCGGTGCACCTGGCGACGGTGCCCGGGCGCGACGCGTTCGACCTGGAGCCGCCGGCCGGCGGCCTGGCCAGGGTCATCGGCATCACCGAGGACACCCTCACCACCAGGAGTCTCGTTATCGACGTGACCGACCAGGCCGCCGCGGTGGCCAGGATCGGCGTGGTCGAGCGGCACCACCAGACCGGCCGGATCGGCCTCGGCTACGTGCACGGATTCGGTCTGCGCCGCGGCGCGATCGCCTCGACCGTGGCCCACGACGCGCACAACTGCATGGTCGTCGGCGGCCTGGACGCCGGCGGGCTGGCCGACATGGCCACCGCGGTGGCGCGACTCGCCGAGATCGGCGGCGGTCAGGTCGCCGTGCTGGCCGGCCGGGTGATCGCCGAGGTGCCGCTGCCGATCGGCGGGCTGATGAGTGACGGCCCGGTGGCCACCGTGGCCGCCCAGGTTGAGGCGGTCGAGGAGGCCGCGGCCCGCGCGCTCGGGGTCACCATCGCCGCACCGTTCATGCAGCTCAGCTTCCTGGCGCTGTCGGTGATACCCGAGCTGCGGATCACCGACCGCGGGCTGGTGGACGTGAACCGGTTCGAGCTGACCCGGGTCGCCGCAGGCTGACTATTGCCGCCAGGTCAGCCGATTCGCAGAGAAGACCGCGACATGTATTCCCAATCGGGGGCGAGCAGGGGGATGATACTCCCGGACAGCGAAGGTTGTGACCTAATTGCCTGGAGGTTCCGATGAGCGGCAGGGGCACCGTTGGGGCTGATGGAGTGGGCGGGGCGGCAGCGCAGCAGGAGTACGCGGCCTTCAAGATCGAGCAGCGCGGGATCGAGCTGATCCCTGACGCCGAACGCAAGATGAGGCCCGCAGGCCTGTTCTGGCTCTGGGCCGGCGCAGTGTTCAATGTGGAGTTCTTCTTCTACGGATACCTCATCATGACCTTTGGCCTGTCGGTGGTGCAGGCCGTCTTGGTCGTCGTGATCGGCAACCTCTTCTACGCGCTGCTCGGATGGGCCAGCATGCAAGGCCCGGAAACCGGCACTACCGCCTTCATGGTCAGCCGCGCACCGTTCGGGCAGAACGGGAACCGGGTGGTAGCCCTGTTCAACTGGGTGACGCAGGTCGGATTCGAGATAGAGGGCATCTACTTTGTGGTCGCCACCGTGATCCTGCTGTGCTCCCATTACGGGGCCTCGCTTGGAACCCCGGCGAAGATCGTCGTGATCATCGTTGCTGCGCTTGCGCAACTGGTCATGCCGTTGCTTGGCCACGCCACGATCGCGAAGGTGCTTCGTTATCTCGCGTATGTATTCATCATCTTCTTCGCCGTTCTGACGGGCTTCACCATTGATCGCCTGCATCTCAGCACATTCCACCAGCCCTCGGCGTCGCTCGCGGTATGGACCACCGCCCTGGTGCTGATCATCTCGGTCGGCGGCCTGGGGTGGACCGAGAACGGAAACGACTACTCGCGCTATCTGCCTCGCAGCACCCCCAAGTACAAGACCTTCTGGTCGGCGGCGCTCGGAGCGGCGATTCCGTCCGTACTTCTCGAAATCGTGGGAGTGCTGGCCTTCACCGTGACCAAGAAGACCGTCGGCATTCCCCAGCTGGGGGTTCCCCAGACGTTCCCGAGCTGGTTCGTGGTGCCGTTCCTGATCTTCGCTATCTTCCAGCTGCTGTCGATCAACACGATCGATCTTTACTCTTCTGGGGTTACCCTCCAGGCGCTAGGCGTTCCGATCAGGCGCTCCTTCGCGGTGTTCATCGACATCGTGGTGTGCGCGGTGGTCACATACATCATCTTGTTCCACGGCAACTTCTACAGCGACTTCGCCGGGTTCCTGCTGTACATCGTGGTGTGGTTGTCGGCGTGGTTCGGCATCTTGATGGTCGACTACCTGCTCCGCCGCGGGCGTTATGACCCGCCGTCGCTTGCCGCCGAACGCGGCGGACTGTACTGGAGGAACGGCGGCATTCACTGGCCGGCGGTCATCGCGCAGGCGGTCGGCATGGTGGCGTCGCTGATGTGGATCAACGCCGCGTTCGCCGTCCCGTCCTACGTCGGGCCGATCTCCAATCACTTCCCTGGCCTGCATGGCGGTGACTTCAGCTGGGCAATCGGCATCGTCGTCGGCGCCGGCGTCTACTACCTGCTCGCCCGGCGGGGAGTGAAGAGGGAGGTGGCCGCCCGCTGACGCGCCGCGCGCAATGAGGATCCTCATTAGTGGCGGGACCGTGGTGACCACCGAAGGCATGGCGCGTGCCGACGTGGTTGTGGACGGCGAGCGCGTCGCCGCGGTCGGGACTGGGCTCGGCGAGGCCGACGAGGTGATCGACGCGGCCGAGCGCTACGTCATGCCCGGCGGCGTCGATGTGCACACGCACATGGAGCTGCCGGTGGCCGGCACGGTATCCAGCGACGACTTCGCGACCGGCACCGCCGCGGCCGCGTGGGGCGGCACCACCACGATCATCGACTTCGCCGTTCAGGAACGCGGCGAGAGCCTGTCCGCCGCCCTGGACCGGTGGCTGGCCAGGGCCGCGAAGTCGCACATCGACTACGGCATGCACCTGATCGTCCGCGAGGTCAGCGAGCCGGTGCTGGCCGAGATGGACACGATGGTGCGGCGGGGGGTGCCCTCGTTCAAGCTGTTCATGGCCTATCCGGGCGTGAACATGGTCGATGACGCATCGATCTTCCGCGCGCTGGGCCGTGCCGCCGACAACGGCGGCCTGATCATGGTCCACGCGGAGAACGGCGGCGTGATCGACGTGCTGGTCAGGCGCGCTCTCGCCGCCGGGAGGACCGCCCCGGTCAACCACGCACTGACCAGGCCGGCCTCCATGGAGGGCGAGGCCACGCACCGCGCGATCGCGCTCGCCGAGCTGGCAGGCGCTCCGGTGTACATCGCGCACCTCAGCTCGTCGGACGCGCTGGCTGCCGTGCGCGAGGCACGCGACCGCGGCGTGCCTGCCTACGCCGAGACCTGCCCGCAGTACTTGCTCTTGTCGATGGCCGACCTGGACCGGCCGGGATTCGACGGGGCGAAGTTCGTCTGCTCGCCCCCGCTGCGCCCGGCCGGGCACAGTGCGGACCTGTGGCGCGGGCTGATCAGCGACGACCTGCAGGTCGTATCGACCGACCACTGCCCGTTCGACTACAAGGAGCAGAAGGCACTCGGCAGGGACAACTTCGCCGCCATCCCGAACGGACTGCCCAGTGTCGAGGACCGGTTCACCCTGCTCTGGGACGAAGGCGTCGGCAAGGGCCGCATCTCCCCGATGCGCTTCGTCGAGCTGACCGCGACGGCGCCGGCCAGGATGTTCGGGCTCGCACCCCGCAAGGGCACGCTGGCACCAGGATCCGATGCCGACATCGTGATCTTCGACCCGAACGCTGAGCGGACGCTGTCGGCGAGCACGCACCACATGCGGGTCGACTACAGCTGCTACGAGGGGCGGCGCGTCCGCGGTCTGCCCGAGCTGGTGATGCAGCGCGGGCACACGCTGGTCAGCGCCGGGCGGTTCCACGGCAGGCAAGGAGCCGGCCAGTTCATCGAGCGCGCGCCATTCGGCCCGGCCAGGCCGTTAGCCGGGAGCCTGTCGATCTCGGCGCCGGCTAGGCGCCGGGGTGCAGCGCCCGCCACACCCGCTCGGGCGTGAACGGGGTCTCGTTAATCGCGACCCCCGTCGCGTTCAGGATCGCGTTCCTGACCGCAGGCGCGATGCCCACGGTCGGGATCTCGCCGACGGCCTTGGCGCCGAACGGGCCGGACGGCTCCACCGTCTGGACCAGGAACACCTCGGTCGCCGGGGCGTCGTCGGCGCGGTAGATCCAGTACGGCCCGAGCTTGCCGTTCACCGGGCGCCCAGCGCCGTCGAGCACGAGCTCCTCGCTGGTGGCGTAGCCGAGCGCCATCAGCATGCCTCCCTCGACCTGGCCGCTGGCGGTCAGCGGGTTGATCGGCACGCCGCAGTCCACGGCCGCCACCAGCTTGACGACGGTGACCTGGCCGGTCTCGACGTCCACCTCGATCTCGGCGGCCTGCGCGGCGAACGGCGACGGCGACTCGCGTGCCAGGTAGGAGGCCGTGCCGAGGATCTGCTCCTGGTCCTCCGCGTGCAGCACGTGCAGCGCGAGGTCGGCGAGCGTGACCGAGCGCCCGTCGCCGGCCCACGCGCTGCGATCGCGCAGCTCGATCTGGCCGGACTTGTCCTCGTCGACGCCCAGCATCCTGGCGGCCCTGATCCTGATCCGCGCCGCGGCGGCCTCGGCCGCCTTCTTCGCCGCCATGCCCGTGATGTAGGTGGTACCGGAGGCGTAGGCGCCCACGTCGAAGGGGGTGAGGTCGGTGTCGGCGGCGTACACGAGGACGTCGTCCACGGCCACCCCGAGCACCTCAGCGGCGATCTGGGCGACCACGGTGTCGGCGCCGGTGCCGAGATCGGTGCCGCCGATCATCAGGTTGAACGAGCCGTCGTCGTTCATCTTGATGAAGGCAGCCCCCATGTCGACGAACGGGATGCCCGAGCCCATCACGCACAGGGCGAAGCCGATGCCCCGCCTGATGCTCGGACGGTCGGCCGGCCGCCGCCAGGACTCGTCGTCCCTGCGGTGCCAGCCGATCGCGCGCAGCGCCTGCGCCGTGCACTCCTCGGCACCGCAGCTGGTGATCTTCGGCAGGTCCTCGGGTGCCACGTCATCGACACCGCCACGCTCGCCGAGCCGCGGCGCGATGTCGAAGGAGTCGCCGAGCCTGACCCAGTTGCGCCGCCGCATCTCGACCGGGTCCATGTGCAGGGCCGTCGCGATGTCGTCCATGAGGGACTCGAGCGCGAACACCCCCTGCGGCGCGCCGTAGCCGCGCATCGCGCCCGCCACCAGCCAGTTCGTGTATATGACGTCGCAGCTGTAGCGCTTGGCCGGGCAGTTGTAGGAGGACAGGCCGCGCAGCCCGGTGACCGACTGCACCGTGAAGCCGTGCACGCCGTAGGCGCCCGTGTTCGCCACCACGCGCATGTCCTGCGCCAGGAGCTTGCCCGAGCCGTCCACGCCGATCCGGAAGGTGACCACCTGACCGTGCCTGGTGCGGGCCGCGCCGAACTCCTCATCACGGGTCAGCTCAAGACGCACCGGCCGGCGGGTGGCGAGTGCCAGGTGTCCCACGATGTCCTCGATCAGCATCTCCTGCTTGCCGCCGAAGCCGCCGCCGATCCGCGGCTTGATCACCCGGACGCGCTTGACCGGCAGGCCGACCAGCGGGGCCACCATCCTGCGGACGTGGAACGGCACCTGGGTAGAGGTGCGCAGCACCAGCCGCTCGTCCTCGTCAAGCCAGCCGATCGCCACGTGCGGCTCGATCGCGCAGTGCTGCACCTGGTGCAGCCTGAAGGTTCGCTCGAAGACGTGCTCGCCGTCCGCGAGCGCGGCCTCCATGTTCCTGGTGGTGCTCCCCTCGATGTGGGCCGCGACGTTGCGGGCGGCATCGCGGATGCCGACCGAGTCAGGCTCGTCGTGGATCACCGGGGCACCCGGCGCCTGCGCCTGCAGCTGGTCGAACACGGCAGGCAGCACCTGATAGGTCACCCTGATCCGGCGGCAGGCCTCCTCCGCCTGCTCGACGGTGTCCGCGGCCACCGCGGCCACCCGGTCGCCCACGTGGCGCACCTTGTCGTCGAAGCTGACCTGGTCCCACGGATACGGGTTCGGCCAGCTCTGGCCGCCTGAGGCGTACTTCACCCTGGCGGTGTTGAAGTGGTGGATCACGGCCCGCACCCCGGGCATCGCCCTGGCCTCGCCGTCGTCGATCGCAACGATCCTGGCGTGCGCGTGCGGGCTGCGCAGCACCTTGGCGTGCAGCATCCCGCGCGGCTCGATGTCGTCGGTGAACGCCGCGTTGCCCTTGACCAACCGGAGCGCATCGACCTTGGCCTCCGGTTTGCCGACCACGCTGGTCTGCGCGACCTCCGGCGACACCACCACCCTGGGCACGCCGACCGGCAGCTCGCCGTCCACATCGCCCGCCATCACGTCATCGGCGATCGGATGCGAGCCTGCCTCGGCCGCCCCGCCCAGCGGCTTGACGAGCACCGCCTGTACCGGGGCCAGCTTCTCGCCGCGCAGCAGCGCCGCCGCGCGCTGCACCGCGGCGACGACCTTCACGTAGCCGGTCTCGCGGTCGAGAATGCCGGACAGGGCGTCCCTGATCGCCGCCTCGTCCGGGTCCGGATTGGCCGCGAGCAGTGCCGTGGCGGCGAGCACCATGGCGCCTGCCGAGTACCCGGACTGCAGCGCACCCGCCTCGACGAAGGCCTCCTGGATCGGGTGCAGCTCTCCGGTGAGCTGGTTGAGCGACTCCACCGTCGTCACCTCATGCCCGCCGGCCTGGGCCGCAAGCAGGACATCGGCGCTGACCAGCCTGCCGTCGAGCAGCACAGCCGCCGCCCCGGTCTCCCCGCTGGCCGAGCCGAATCGCACGCTGAACAGGCCCTCCCGGCGCAGCACCGTCAGCAGGGTCTCGCCAGGCTTGCAGCTCAGCTCACGCTGGCAGCCGTTGATGGCGATGCCGACCCGCATCAGCCCACCTCCTCAAGCGCACGCCTGGCGAGCACGGCGGCAAGCGCGCGGCGGTACTCGGCGGAACCGCGGAAGTCGCCCGGCGGGTCGAGCTCGCTCAGGCCGGCCGCGGTCGGGGGCACAAGCACCGGCGCCGCCGCTACTCCGGTGAGGGCGAGCAGCCTGCGCCCGTCGTCCGTCCGGCGGGCGACGGCCGCCACGATCGGGCGGTCGGCCGTGGTGCGGCCGGTCCGCGCGGTCGCGGCGACCCCGTTCGCCTGGATCCGCACAGCCACGATGATCTTCCCGGCCAGGACGCGGCGGTCGGCCAGCAGCTCGGCCAGGCCGATGACCTGCGGGCCGTCCGGCCCCACGAGCCTGACCTCGGCCTCATGCACCAGCAGGGCCGCGAGCAGCTCGCTGTCCGGGTCGGCGGTGGCCACGCAGCCGCCGACGGTCGCCATGTTCCGCAGCGTGCTCGGGGCCTCCCTGCGCGCGGCCTCCGCCACGGCGTCCGGGGCGCCGGCGGAAACGGCCAGATCCTGCAGCCGCGCGGTGGCGCCGATGACCAGCCCGCCGCCGTCGGCCTCGAGCGCTATGCCGCCGATCGGGAGGGCCTGCAGGTCCACCACCGCGATGCGCTCGGCATGCCGGGCGGCGTTCACCTTCGTCCCGCCGCCGATCAGGACCGCCCCAGCGCGGGCCAGGCAGGCAAGCGCGTCCTCCAGCGTTGCGGGACGCGAGTACTCCATGACGTCGGTCACGACGCCTACGGTACCCAGGTCATCCCCGCCGGGACACCGACGAAAGTCCCGATCAGGGATACATCCGCGCGGCATCGCTTCGCACCCGCCGCGGTGTGTAGCAGGCTAGGGAGAATGCGCGCTCGACGTCCGGCAGGCGGCCGGTGGCGGACGTAACCCGCCGGGCTCCCCCGGCTAGCCAGGCACCCGCGCTTGCGTACTCAAGCAGGGCGGGACGGTGGGTGCTGCTCGCCACCGTGCTCGGGTCGGCGATGGCCTCGATCGACGCGACCGTGGTCGGCATCGCCCTGCCGGCCATCGGCCGTGACTTCGGCGCGAGCCTGGCTTCGCTGCAGTGGGTGGTGACCGGCTACGCCCTCACGCTGGCCGGCCTGCTGCTGCTCGCCGGGGCGCTCGGCGATCGGTACGGCCGCCGGTCCGTCTTCGTGATCGGGGTGATCTGGTTCGCGCTCGCGTCCGCGCTGTGCGGGCTGGCCGTCGACACGCCCATGCTCGTCGCCGCGCGGGCGCTGCAGGGAGTCGGCGCCGCCCTGCTGACGCCTGGCAGCCTGGCGATACTCGAGGCGTCGTTCCGTCCCGAGGACCGCGGCAAGGCGATCGGCGCGTGGTCGGGGTTCAGCGGGGTCGGCACGGCGATCGGGCCGTTCATCGGCGGCTGGCTGATCCAGGCGGTCTCATGGCGGCTGATCTTCGCGATCAACCTGCCGATCGCGGCACTGGTGATCGTCGTTGCGTGGCGGCACGTCCCCGAGTCGCGCGACCAGGACGCTCGCGGCGGCCTGGACGTGGCGGGCGGTGCCTTGGTCACGGCCGGTCTCGTCGGGGTCACCTACGGGCTCATCGAGGGACCCGCCGCAGGCTGGGCCAGCGCCGGGCCGCTCACCGCGATGATCGCCGGCGCGGCGCTGCTCGGCGCGTTCGTGCTGCGCGAGCGGCGGGCCGCGGCTCCGGTGCTGCCGCTGACCCTGTTCTCATCGGCGCAGTTCACCGCCGCGAACGTGGTGACGTTCGTGGTCTACGCGGCACTGGGCGGCGCGCTGTTCCTGCTGCCGATCCAGCTCGAGCAGGTGTCCAGGTACACGGCGCTCCAGGCGGGAGTCTCGCTGCTGCCGGTCACGGCGATCATGCTGGCGCTGTCGGCGCGGTCAGGCGCGCTCGCGGCCAGGATCGGCCCGAGGCTGCAGATGAGCGTCGGGCCCGTGGTGATCGCGGCCGGGCTCACCCTGTTCGCGCGCATTGGATACTCCGGGGATTACCTCACTGAGGTGCTGCCTGCCGTGCTGGTCTTCGGCCTCGGCCTGGCCATCAACGTGGCGCCGCTGACCTCGACCGTCCTCGCTGCCGTCCCCGCCAGGCACGCGGGCGCGGCGTCGGCGGTCAATAACGACGTCGCCCGCACCGCCGGCCTGATCGCCGTCGCCGTGCTGCCGGCCGCTGCGGGCCTTACCGGCGCCGCCTACCTGCACCCGGCTCAGTTCTCCGCCGGCTTCCACGCCGCCTCGCTCCTGTCGGCGGCCCTGTGCGTGGTAGGCGGCGCTCTTGCCGCGGTGACGATCCGCAATCCGAAGCGGCCAGCGGCCCCGGCCGATGCAGCGGCAGCGCCCGCCGCCCGGCAGCGCGCCCTGGTGCACTGCGGGCTTGACTGCCCTCCGGCCCGCACGACCGAGCCGGTACCCCCGGCCGGAAGCGCGGCATGAAGACAGCGGGAGGGGCGCTCTCGGTGCGCGCGGCTGGACCGCCGGATCAGCCCGCGTGCCTGGCCTGCCGGTCGTGCAGCAGGTCGAGCCCCTGCAGCGCGAGCGTTAGCCGGGTCCTGGTCTCCTGGTCGTCCAGGTCGCGGCCGAGCGCCGCCTCGATCCTGGCGAGCCTGGCGTACAGCGTCCGGCGCTGGATTCCGAGCGCCCGCACCGCGTCGGACTTGCGCCCGGCGTGCTTGAGGTAGGTACGCAGCGTGGGTAGCAGCTTGGCGCTCATCTTCGAGTCGTGGTCGAGCAGTGCCCTGAGCTCGGACTCCACGAAGCGGGCCAGCTCGGGGCCCTGCGCGAGCCTGGTCAGCAGCTGATAGGTGCCGAGGTCGGAGAAGTGGCTGACCCGGGCGCCGCTGCCGCCGTGCCTGCCGGCGCCGAGCGCGGTCGTCGCCTCCTCGATGCCGCGGTGCAGCGAGTCGGCGCCGACCTCGCCGCTCAGCCCGGCGAGCACGGAGAGCGTGCCGAGCCGCTCGGCCGCCCGCGCTGCCGTGGTCTCGACGATGCCCTCGAGCGTCTGCCGCACCGGCCGCGAGCCAGGCACCGCCACGACCGCGATGATCCGGTGGCCGCTCAGCCCGACCAGCGCCGTGCAGCCGTGCTCGCCGGCCGACGCCCGGAGGTCCCCGGCCATCAGCAGCCTGGTCTGCAGCCGGTCCTCCTCGGTCACGGCGGCCGGTCCCGCCATCCCGGCGGCGTCGCCTACCTCAAGGGCCAGCGCAACGAGCCGGCCGGCGCCCAGATCGGCGCCAAGGCTGCGGGCCCTGCGCAAGAACTCCACCCCAGAGCCGTGCCGGTCAGCGACCACCTCGCCGATCAGCGCGCTGCCCGCCCGGTCGGCAAGGTGCGCGGCATCCTTCTCGGCGAACAGCGCGAGGGCCAGGGCGGCGCCCGCCCGGTCCACGAGCAGCTCGGTGATCTCGCCGAACCGGCTGCCTGCCTCAAGCACGTGCAGCCGTCCCCAGGGGCTGTGCCGCAGCCACAGCCCGACCCACATGCAGCCAGGGTCGCCGTCATGCCGGTGCACCGCGCCGCGGCCAGCCTCGTCGTGACCAGACCGCGAGTGCTCCTGCCACGCCGACAGCGCGGCCGCGGTGGCCGGGCGGGCGCCCGCGATCTCCACGACCTGGTGCGCCTCGTCCTCGAGCACGACGGGGTTGTCGAAGATGTCGGCCAGCCTGGACACGATCTGCGCGAGCCCGGCCCCGCCGAGAATCAGCTCGGTCAGCTCCCTGCTGACGTTCTCTGCCTGGCTGAGCAGCTGGTACTGGCGGCTGATGATGGCCCGGTGGACGGCCTCGGTGACCTCCACATAGGGGACCTCGCGCTCCAGCGCGATCAGCGGTAGCCCGTGCTCCCGTGCCGCGCTGACCATCGACGCCGGGATGCTGCCGAAATTCCTGCCGAGCTCGATCACCACCCCGGCCGCTCCGGCCGCGGTGAGCTCGGCGATGTAGCGCCGCTGCACGTCGTCGCTCCCGGCGATGCCCATGCCCGTGGTGAGCAGCAGCTCGCCGCCGCGCAGCAGGTAGGCGATGTCCGGCAGCTCGGAGATGTGCACCCAGCGCACCGTCCGGTCGAGCTGGCCGGCCCCGGCAAGGACCTGGGCGCTGCCGCGCCGCAGCGGGTCAAGGTCGAGGATCTCCCGCAGCGTCAGGCTCACGCGGTGAACACTATAGGCACTTTGCCCGGTCTGGAGTGCACAGCTTGTGCATTGTTCGGTGCCAGCCGAATCCGTACGATCGCGTCAGGAAACGGCGCGGAGGTGGGACCGAATGGATCATGACGAGACGCGTGACGCGGCGGAGCCACCGGTCAGGGGCCACGGCGTGGTGCAGCCGCCCGAGGGACTGACCGCGGAGCAGGAGGCTGCGTTCGAGGCGGCGGTGATCCACGCCGAGGCGACCGTGGCCGGCCATCCGGGCGGCCCGCGCTACCGGCAGGAACTCTCCCGTTCGATCAGCGTGCTCGGCAACGTGTTCATCACGCTCTCGGGCGTCACGCCCGCCGCCTCGGTGTTCATCATCGCCCCGGTGGCGCTGGCGGCGGCGGGCAGCGGCGCGTTCCTGTCGTTCGTGTTCGCCGCGATCGTCGGCGTATTCATGGCGTTCTGCTGGGCCGAGCTTTCTGCCGCCTTCCCGATCGCCGGCGGCGACTACGCGCTGGTCTGGCACTCCTTCAAGGGCAGGTCTGCGCCGCTGGCCGGGCCGGTGAGCTTCATCACCTTCGCGCTGTACGCGGACTTCATCGCGTTCATCCCCGCCACGATCGCGCTGGGGGCCGGCACCTACTTCGGGGTGGTGGCCAACATCGACCCGCGCTACATCGGGGCCGTCATCATGATCATCGCAGCCGGCGTCGCGATGCTGAAGATCCGCTTCAACGCCGCGCTGACCGGCGCGTTCCTGGCGATCGAGCTCGCCGCCCTGCTCATCCTGGTGATTCTCGGCCTCAGCCACGCCCACCACTGGAGCTCGCTGGTACACCCGGTCGTCGGCGGGGCGCACGACCTGCTCATCCCGGTGGCGTTCTCCGGCGTGCTCGCACTGACCGCGGTGGCGATCTTCTCCTACAACGGCTATGCCAACTCGGTGAACTTCGCCGAGGAGACCGCAGGGACGAGCCGCAACGTCGCCAAGGCGATCCTGTGGTCGCTGGTGATCACCGTCGCCGCCGAGCTCATCCCGATCACCGCGACGATCGTGGGCGCCCCGTCGCTGGCCACGATGACGCGGTCGGCCGTCCCGCTCGAGTACTTCATCGACGCCACCGCGAATCACTCGCTCTACACGGTGGTGAGCATCGGCATCGTGCTCGCCATCTTCAACGCCGTGATCGCGATCGTGCTGTCCTACGGCCGGATCCTGTACAGCTCGGCCAGGGACCGCGCCTTCCCGGGCCCGCTCAGCCGGTGGATGGCCTATGTCCACCCGAACTTCCAGACGCCGTGGCTGCCGACCGCGTTCATTGGCGTGCTCGGCGCCGTCCTGTGCCTGACGGTCTCGCTGAACACGCTGGTCAACCTGACCGGCGCCAGCCTGGTGGCCGACTACGCGCTGATCGCCATCGCCGCGCTGGTGGCCAGGCCCATGCGCGCCACGGCGCACAGCCCCTACAAGATGCCGTTCTGGCCGCTGCCTCCGCTGCTCGCCCTGGCTTGCCTCGGCTACGTGTTCACGCAGCAGACCAGCCTGCTGCTCAAGGTCACGCTGATCACCATGGCGGTCGGCCTGGTCTACTGGGCCGTGGTGATCTTGCCGCAGCGCGGCCGGGCATGGAACCTGCTGCACGCCGCCACCAGCGACGAGCCAGCGCAGGCCGGGCAGGCCGGGCAGTGACCGAGCGCGCATCAGGCCCGCTGGACCGGACGCCCGGCGGCAAGCCACGCGCCAGGTCGCTCGGCATACCGTTCGGCGGCACACCAGGGCCGTGGAATGCGATCACGGACGTGCCCGGGATTGAGGTCGGGTACGTGACCCTGATCAGGGACGGTCATGTCAGGACCGGGGTGACGGCGATCCACCCGAGGGGCCGGAGTACCCCGGGCGATCCTGTTGCGGCTGGATTTCATTCCCAGAACGGCAACGGCGAGATGACCGGCGTGGCGTGGATCGAGGAATCGGGCACGTTCTGCGGTCCGATCGCGATCACCAATACCCATGCTGTCGGCATCGCGCACGCCGGGATCGTGGCATGGACGGCGCGCCATCACCCCGCGCTGACCCAGGCCTGGCTGCTGCCGGTGGCCGCCGAGACCTGGGATGGCTACCTGAACGACATCAACGGCCATCACGTCAATGAGGAGGCGGTCGTCGAGGCCCTGGAGGCCGCGCGGCACGAGCCGATCGATGAGGGCTCGGTCGGCGGCGGCACGGGCATGAACTGCTACCAGTTCAAGGGCGGGTCGGGAACCGCGTCGCGGGTGCTCGGCTATGCCGCGACCAGCTACACGGTCGGCGCGTTCGTGCAGGCCAACTTCGGGCGCCGCGCCGAGCTCACGCTGGCCGGAGTGCCGCTCGGCGCGGCACTGGCCAACGACAACCCGATGGAGGAGCACTTCTCAGCCCCGCCCGGCGCCGGGTCGGTGATCGCGATCGTGGCCACCGACGCGCCGCTGCTCCCGCATCAGTGCAAGGCCCTGGCCAGGCGGGTCACGACCGGGCTGGCCAGGACCGGCACCACGGGCTCGCACTTCTCCGGCGACCTGTTCCTTGCCTTCTCTGTGGCCAACGAGGGAGCCTTCACGCCCGCGCTGGCCACGTTCTTCCCCGGCGAGGAGCACTACGACCGGATGACGTGCATCCCGTGGGGGCACCTCGACCCCTTCTACGAGGCCGTGGTGCAGGTCGTGGAGGAGGCCGTGGCCAACGCCCTGGTCGCCAACGAGGACATGACCGGACGCGACGGCCACCGCACCCCCGCCATGCCGCGGGAGCGGGTCGCCAGGCTCGTCGCCGGGACGCGGGGCGGCTGACCAAGGCGGCGCCAGTCATCCGCGGTGAACGTGCTCGTCGGCTTCGACTCAATCAGGGAGATCGGCCGAAAGCCCATCTAGGCCGCGCCCGGGGTTAACGAGATCTCCCACGGCCGTGGGCTTTGGCCGGCCCTCTCAACTCACTGACCCGAGTCCACCGCGGCAATGAGTTCCAGGATGCGAGCCGGAGGTAGGTGCTGCTCGTAGATCCGCACGCCGAAGGGCGAGAGGGCGTCCTCGATTGCGCTCACTATCGTGGGCGGTGCGACGATCATGCCACCTTCGCCCACGCCGCGGAAGTTGACGTCGGTGTCGAGGGGCACGGTCTCGAGGTGCGCTATCTCGATGCGGGGTATATCGCAGGTGGTCGGCACCAGGTAGTCCATCAACGTGGCTGACTGGCAGTTTCCGTCCTCGTCATACGCCGATCGTTCGAGCAGCACCGCGCCGATGCCCTGCGCGACGCCGCCCCGGATCTGGCCCTCGACGATGGCGGGATTGATGAGCGCGCCGCAGTCCTCAGCGACGACATACCGCTCCACCGTCACGATGCCAGTCTCGACGTCGACTTCGACGATGGCGCAGTGACTGCCGCCGGACCATCCACCTTCGCCGCCGTCGAACGCGGCTACGACTTCAAGGTTGGCGTCCACGTCGGCACCGAACTGGCCCGATGCCGCGCGCCGCGCGACCTCGCCCACCGCGATGGCACTCTCTGGGTCCCCGCGCACCCAGACGTGGCCACTGGTGATCTGGAGGTCCTGGGCGCTGGCCTCCATGAGATGCGAGGCGAAATCGAGCACCTTGGCCTTGAGCTGCCGAGCGCCATGCAGGGCTACGCCTCCGGTCATGGTGGCTGACCGGCTGCCGCCGGTCAGCCCGAACGGGACGACGTCGGTGTCGCCGACGACGACCCGGACCTGCTCGAACGGCACGCCGAACTCGTCGGCGGCGATCTGGGCAAGGGTCGTCTGGTGGCTCTGGCCGTGCGGCATCTGGCCGGTGAAAAGCGCGACGATGCCGTCTTCCTCGAGCCGAAGGCGCATGGACTCCATGCCCATCGGGCCGCTAGGCCCCTCCGGCGAGCGCGGCCCGGGAGCGGCCTCGATGAACGTGGCCAGGCCGATGCCGAGGTAACGACCGCGAGCTCGGGCCCCGGCCTGGCGGCGCCGGAACGAAGGAAAGTCCATAAGCTGGGCGACTCGCACCAGTGACTCCCTCGTGGTGACTCCGACCAGCGGACGCCCCGTGACCATGACGGCCGGCGGATCGGTGCGCGGGGCGACGTTACGCAGCCGGATCTCGAGCGGATCGAGGCCGAGATCCTTCGCGATGAGGTCGAGGACACGTTCCCGCACAAACGTCTCCGACGCCCACGGGCCGCGATAGGCGACGTACGATGCCTTGTTCGTCGTGACCGCGGTTGACTCGAAGCCAAGGGCAGCGAGTCTGTAGGGGCCCGGCATCATCGCCTCCATGATGGCCGGGACCATCGCGCCCATGCCCGGGTACGAGCCTGTGTCGACGACCACCTTCACGTCCAGCCCGAGCAGATCGCCTTCGTTGCTGACGGCAGCCCGGATGTCGAAGCTCTCCTCGCGTGCCTGTCCCGACGCCGTGAGGTTCTCGCCGCGGTCCTCCACCCACTTGACCGGCTGGCCGACAGCGCGCGAGGCTGCCGCAGCTGCGAGCTCTTCGCGTGACGCGCCGATCTTCAGGCCGAAAGAGCCGCCGATATCGCCGGCCAGGACGCGCACCTTGTCATGCTCGATACCCAGGCGCATGGCGACGGCGATCTTGCTGACGTGCACGCTCTGCGTTGCCGCGTAGACAGTCATGACGCCCGTGTCGGCGTCGTAGCTCGCGACGCAGCCGCGTCCTTCCATGGGCACGTTCTGGTGGCGATGCACGTCGATGCGGAAGTCGATAACGCGATCAGCATGAGCGAACGTAGCGGCGACGTCGCCGAACTCGCTGCGGGAGTGCGGGCGGACGATGTTGTCGCCCAGGTTGGCGAACAGCGGCGGGCTGCTCGGATCGAGCGCGAAGGATGCATCCGCGACCGGCGGCAGGTCGTCATACTCGACTTGCACCAGCTCGCACCCGTCCTCCGCGAGGTAACGGCTCTGTGCGATGACGACCGCTACGGGATCGCCGGCGAATCGCACCTTGTCCGTCGCAAGCAGGGTGAACTCGGGGGTGGGGCCGCCGGCGCCCATGAGAGCCGACAGCACATCCGGGCCAGGGACAGTCATGGTCTCTAGTTCCGCTCCCGTGAACACCGCGACGACCCCGGGCAGCGCCTGCGCAGCCGAGACATCCACGGAGAGCACACGCGCGTGCGCCAGCGGGGAGCGCACGAACGCGGCGTGCAGCATCCCCGGCAGCTTGATGTCGTCGACGTACCGGCCCGAGCCGGTAAGGATGCGCGGGTCCTCCGATCGCCTGATGCTTGCGCCGGTGTAACGCTCGGCCACGATTCCCGCCATGATCGCTCCCTCGCTCAGCCCTGACGGGCCCGCTCGGCGGCCAGCAGGACGCCATCGATGATGCTCTGGTAGCCGGTGCAGCGGCAGATGTTGCCCGACAGCGCCTCGCGAATCTGCTGCTCTTCGGCATCGGGATGGGTGCGGAGAAGCGCCGTAGCCTGCATGAGGAACCCGGGCGTGCAGAACCCGCACTGGAAGCTATGCGAGTCCCGCATGGCCTGCTGCAGTGCGCCCAGCTCGCCGTCCACCGCAAGCCCCTCGATCGTCGTTACGTCGCTGCCGGCGGCCTGCACGGCCAGCATCAGGCACGAGCGCACCGTCCGGCCGTCGACGATGACCGTGCACGCACCGCAGACCCCGTGCTCGCAGCCGACGTGGGTGCCCGTGAGATTGAGGTCATCCCTCAGGAAGTCCGCCAGCGTCTTGCGCGCCTCCGGCGATCCCGTGCATGTCGAGCCGTTGACCCGCAGGGTAATGTCCACCTTCAGTCACTGCCTCTCGCGGCGTTGTCCGCGGCCGCTCGCAGGCCGCGACGCACCAGCGCGGCCGCGACCTTCTTCCGGTAGTCCGACGATCCGTGCAGGTCAGCTGGCGGGTCGATATCCTCGGTCGCCCGGCGGGATGCCTCATCGAAGAGCTCGGCCGACGGCCTTTCGCCGACAAGGAGATCCTCCGCATCAGCGGCCCGGACCGGCACATCGGAGATGCCGGCAAACGCCAGCCGGGCATCGCTGATCGCGCCATCGGCGAGCGTCAGTGATGCGGCCAGGCCAACAACGGCGAAGTCGCCGTGGCGCCGGGCGACCTCCTGGAAGCTAGTCCCCGTGCCCCGCCCTGCGGTCGGGAAGCGCACCTCGATGAGAAGCTCGTCGGGACGGCGCGACGTCGTGAGGTAACCCTCGAACCAGTCCGCCGCCGGGACAACCCGTTCGCCCGACTTGCTGCGCACCACGAACTCGGCGTCCAGCGCCCGGGCGACGGCCGGCAGCTCCGCTGCCGGGTCGGCATGCGCCAGGCTGCCCCCGATCGTCCCGCGGCTTCGGATTGCCTCATGGCCGATCAACGGCAGGGCAGCCGCCAGCAACGGCACGGCACCGGCGACTGTCCCGGACTCCTCGGCGACGTACTCCCGCGTCATGGCACCGATCGCCACCCAGCCGCCGGTCGCCGACACCCCGGACAGTCCATCTAGGCCGTTGATGTCGATGAGCACCGCCGGGCGGGCCAGCCGCAGTGCCAGCAGCGGGATCAGGCTCTGACCGCCGGCGAGGACACTCGCCTCGTCCAGATGCTCAGCCAGCAGTTCCACAGCCTCGGAAACACTCTCAGGCGCCTCGTAGCCAACGGGAGGCAGCTTCATCGGCGCGGCCTTTCTCCTGCAGAAGTGTTTCCATCGCGCGTTCCAGGCTCACTCAGACTGCCCTGACAACCACGACGGCGGCAACAACAGTCAGCAGTAACTTCGTGCGATGGCGCTCCCGGAGCCGGGCCACTTGGGTGGGCGGCACGGCTGCAACCGCATCGCTCGCCCCCCGTAGCATGATCACGGCCTGGTGTCTGGTGTTACGGCTGGCTGGCCATCGGGGTGCTCGGGGGTGCGGTTAGCCAGCTGCCGCGGTTCGAACGCGCGCCAGGCGTGGCGGCGCGGACCCGACCAGCGGGCGGGGACCGCGTCGAGGCCCGCTGCTAGCTTGAACGCGGCTGCCTCGTAGTTGATCCGCCAGCCCCGGAAATGCGGCCAGGCCTCCTCGGCGGTCCGTTCGACAGGGAACCCGACGGACGTGATCCGTTCCCAGCCTTGCAGGAATTCCTCCCAGCTCAGCTGGACCGGGCCGTCGGGCCGCGGGTCCTCGTCGATTGGGATCCGCAGCGTGCGGGTCAGCTTCCGCAGGCAGGTGAAGCCCATTTGCACGCATAGCCGGGCCGTGAATGGCGCGCTCGCCGGGCAGGCCGCCAGGTGGAGAGCGGCGGCGTCGAGCACGGCCAGCTGCGAGACGACCCATGAGCTGTGCGGCTCGGGTGACCGGAAACGCAGCAGCGACGGGTAGCTCGAATGAGACTCGGCCACGTCGGCTGACCAGCGCTCCCAGTCGTTGTAGATGACCGTCAGCTGCTCCACGCCGTGCACCATCTGTGCCCTGGCCAGCAGCTCCGGTCCCCACGCCGGGCTCCCAGCGCGGGGACCGAGCAGCGTGACTACTGTTTCGCGGCGGTTGTAGGCCGCGTACAGGGTCGGCAGGTAGGCGATCTGCAGCGCGACGATGATTAGCCCCGAGGCAGCGGCCAGGAACTCGGCGGCGCTCGGCTCCGTGCCACTCCTCAACGCGAACCCGAGGGTGAACAGCGATGAGCCAGCTTCGCGTAGCGCGTCAGGGAAGCTCCCCCCGGGCAGCCACAGCAACAGCCCGTAGCCGACCAGGAAGCCGGCCAGCCAGAGGAACAACAGCAGGCCGAGCGTGGCGACAGGCTGGCTGGCCAGCAGAGCGTCACGCCGGTCCCATCTCCTCACGAAACGGCCGCTGGCGGTATAGACCCGGTCTACGAGCCGGTCGACGACCTTGATGAACCCGACGCGGCCGCGCGGAATGACGAGGGTAACGGCTACGTTCACCCACACCGCGCCGACAAGTAGAACCCCGAGAACTGCTCCTGCGGTGCGCACGCCCCTGATGCTAAGGCCGGCCCGCCGGGCTCGCCGCGATGGCATCCCGTCCCTGCTCTGCGTCAGCCGGGCGGGCTCTTGATCGCGGCCATCACGGCGCTGCGGCTCGGAAGTATATTCTGGGGCCTATCGCCCGCGGCGCGGCGGCGTTGAGTTTCGTCTAGGCGTTCAAGGTGGCGCCGAGGATGATCCGGTTTCCAGGCGCCGACCCCAGACCGACTGCGCCTGCGATCGCAAGGCCACCTGCTGACATAGCCTCGCGGCGGCTCGCCACGGCGGCGAGGCCAGGCTCTGCCTGTTGCACGATCATCCGGGCGTGGTTCATTCAAAACCGGATGTGTCGCCTGCCCCGCGGCGCACAATCTCGGGTTCGGGCAGGGAGAAGTCGATCACCGTTGTCGGCTCGGTGCCGCAGTCGCCCGAGTCGATCACCGCGTCCACGGAGTGGTCCAGCTGCTCAGCGATCAGCCAGCCATCGGTCATGGGCTCGTCCTGGCCGGGCAGCAGCAGGGTGCTCGAGACGAGCGGCTCGCCGAGTTCGGCGAGCAGCGCCTGGGCAACCACGTGGCGCGGGATCCGCACGCCGACAGTCTTCTTCCTCGGGTGCTGCAACCTGCGTGGCACCTCCTTGGTCGCAGGCAGGATGAAGGTGTAACTGCCGGGGGTCGCCGCCTTGATAGCCCGGAACACCGGGTTGGCAACGTACGCGAACTGGCCTAGCTGGGCGAAGTCATGGCATACCAGCGTGAGGTGGTGCCGGTCGTCGAGGTGGCGGATCGACCGGATCCTGGCGATGCCGTCGCCGTTGCCGAGCTGGCACCCCAGCGCATAGCAGGAGTCCGTCGGGTAGGCGATCACGCCGCCTTCGCGCACGATCTCGGCAACCTGGATGATCACGCGCCGCTGCGGGTTGGCCGGATGAACGTCAAAGTACCTGGCCATGCGACGAGCGTAGGGTCATCGCCCGCCCGGCGTGAGATCATCCCGAACTATGCGTAAGGACCTGCGGGAATCGGCTGAGTACGCCGCGGTCGCCGAGCATGTCCGGCGGCTGCACGAGCCGGCTTTCGGCAGGCCGCACCGGGTCACCGACGTCGTCGCTACGGCCGATGGCAGCCGCATTGTGGTGACCGGATCGGTCTATGACGAACTCGACGGGCTGCCGCGCACGGCCGTGTACGAGGTGCGGGACGGCGCGCTGAGCACGCTGACCTCGGGTGGCGGGTCAGCCAAGGCCGCCCGGCTCGCGCCGGACGGTTCAGCTCTGGCCTTCCTGTCCGACCGGGCCAGGGCTGACGTGTTCCAGCTCTACCTGCTGGCAGCCGGGCAGCTCGGCGAGGCCCGGCCAGCGCCTGCTGTCCCCGGCACGGTCGAGCATCTCGCGTGGTCACCGGACGGCACCCGGATCCTGCTGGGGGTCGCCGGGCTCGGAGCCGAGATGGCTGACGCGCAGGGATCAGGAACGGCCGGCGCAGGTGAGACCGGGCTGCCGTCCTGGTACCCGGAGGTCGAGGCCGGGACGCCGGAGGATGCCTGGCGCAGCCTGTGGCTCTACACGCCGACCTCCGGCGAGCTCGCCAGGGTCTCGCCCTGCGGGCTGAACGTCTGGGAAGCGGCCTGGTCCGGCCCTGGGCATGTGCTGGCCATCACCAGCCAGCGGCCCAGCGAGGACGACTGGTACTCCGCGGTGCTCAGCCGGCTCGACATCTCGACGGGTGAGGTTACCGAACTGCTCCGCAGCGACGTCCAGCTCGGGCTGCCTGCCGGGACGCCGGACGGTACGAGGGCCGCAGTGGTACAGGCCGTATGCAGTGACCGGTGGATCGTGGCTGGTGACCTGATCCTGCTGGACCTGATGGCCGGCACCAGGTGCGCCGTGGACACCGCCGGGACAGATGTCACCGCGGTCCAGTGGATCGACCGGACGCGGCTCGGCTACATCGGCCAGCGCCACCTGGACAGCGTGGCCGGGATCGCCGACGCCGGGGAGGGACCCCTGCCGGAGACGATCACCGCGAGGGAACTGGCCGTCTCCGCGCAGTCGTGGGCTAGCTGGTTCTACCCGGCCGGCACCTTCACGTCCGACGGCCGGGTCGTGGTGATCAGGGACGACTATGACCTTCCGCAGGAGATCGCGATCGTCGGCACGGGCGCCGACCAGGTGCTTGCCTCCCTGGCCCATGCCGGCACCGACTACATCCGGTCGGTCGCGGGCTCGGCGACGAACGTCAGCTGGAGCGCACCTGACCGGACACCGATCGAGGGAGTCCTATGCACGCCTCCCGGAGCCGCACCGTTCCCGCTGGTCTTGTACGTCCATGGGGGACCGATCTGGGCCTACCAGCGCAGCTGGACGATGCATGACTACGCGGTACCCCTGCTGGTCTCCCGCGGATATGCCGTCCTGCTCCCGAACCCGCGCGGTAGCTCAGGGCGGGGTCAGGACTTCGCCGCCGCGGTCGTCGGCGACATGGGCGGCGCGGACACCGACGACTACCTGTCCGGAATCGACGCAATGATCGAGCGCGGGATCGCCGACCCGGCGCGGATCGGCACGATGGGCGTCAGCTACGGCGGCTTCATGTCGGCCTGGCTGGTGACCCAGGACCAGAGGTTCAAGGCCGCCGTGGCCGGCTCGCCGGTGACTGAGTGGTACAGCTTCACGTTCACGACCAACATCCCCCGCTGGGGACTGCGGTTCCTGGACAACGCCGATCCCGAGCAGATCGGCAACCAGGTCCACACGCGCAGTCCGGTTATGCACGCGAGCAAGGCCAGGACGCCGACCCTGCTCACGGCGGGCGCGAAGGACCGGTGCACGCCAGCCGGCCAGGCCAGGGAGTTCTACCAGGCACTGACCGGTCACGGCATCGATGCCGAACTGGTGACCTACCCCCGGGAAGGACACGACGTCAGCCGGTTTCCGGCCGTCACCGATTACCTGACCCGGCTCGTGACCTGGTTCGAGCGGTACATGCCGGCCTGACCGCAGTGCTACGCGTGCACGGCGGATGGCAAGTCCGGCCACCGCCCGGACGCCGGCACTGAGGACCTGAAACAGCCCACAACGGCAGATGAGTCACGAAACGCTCACCTCGCGTACGGACCGCAGGCTCAAGCTGGCCGGCACCGCGACCGGCGCACTGGCCGCGGACGTGGTACGGCGCCTCAGCCTCCGGATCAGCGCGGGCCGCCTCGGAAGCATCAGCCTGCGGAGCAGCGCGGAGACATGCCCTCAACCGCCCGCACCGACATGCTCAGCCGGCCGGCGATCACCGCGAGGACCCCTGCCTCCCGCGTGGTGACCCGGCCGCGGCCAACCTGGCCTGCGCGGGCTCCATCTCCCGATCCTCGTAGTTACCACGGAGGAAGGATCCGCGGCGAGCACGTTGATGAAGTCCGACAGCACCCATATCAGGGTCCCTCGCCAGCCAGGGCAGCAACGGCCGCGCGCGGGGTTGCCGACGACGTAGGCACTCTGCTTCCCTTGGCGAAGGCGCGCTGTGCAGTCCGGATCGCCGTACCTGGCTGGCTTCAGCTGATCGATCGCCGATGTCCGGGCTTGGCGGCATTCACTGTCCGCCGGGCATGACAAGGCCGGATTCGTACCCGACCACGACGGCCTGGGCGCGGTCACGGAGCCCGAGCTTGGCCAAGATGCGCTTGACGTGGGTCTTCGTCGTCTCCGGAGCGATGGCCAGGGTGTCGCTGATCTCGGTGTTCGACATGCCGTGGGCGATCAGTTTGAGCACTTCTGTTTCCCGACTGGTCAAGCAAGACAACGCTCCTGACGATCATGGGAACACTCGAGCGGCCGAGCAGCGGCCGGGTGCAGGTCGCCGGCCACGACCTCGAAAGCGCGTCGGATGCGGAGCTGGCGGGCCTGCGCGCGTACCAGATCGGCTTCGTCTTCCAGGAGTTCCACCTGCAAGAAGCAATGAGCGCAATCGACAACGTCGCGCTCGGGATGCTATACACCGGCCAGCCACTCGGCCAGCGCCGGCAGGCCGCCAGGGTCGCGCTCGAGCGGGTCGGACTCGCGCATCGACTCGACTTCAAGCCCAAGCAGCTCTCTGGCGGGGAGCGGCAGCGGGTCGCGATCGCGCGGGCGATCGCCAAGCGACCGCTGATCATCCTCGCTGACGAGCCGACCGGGAATCTGGACCAGGCCTCCGGCCGCGAGGTGATCACGCTCCTGCACGAGCTGGCGTCCGAGGGCGGCACGCTTGTGCTGATCACGCACGACCCCAGCATCGCCTCCACCTTCCACCGGCGCGTGCAGATGCGCGACGGTGAGATCGTCGCCGACGAGCAGCAATGAGCACGACCAACAGCAAAGACGCCCGGACGCTCTCACAACAGCGCCGGATCAGCCGACCCCGGCTGCCGCCGCGCGAACTGCTCGGAACCGCGCTGCAGGCCTTCCGCACCCGCCGGCTACGCGCGGCGCTGTCAGCCCTGGGGATTGCGATCGGGATCGGCGCGATGGTCGCCGTCGTCGGCGTGTCGGCTTCCAGCGAGGCGAACCTGCTCGCCGAGATCGACGCGCTCGGCACCAACCTGCTGACGGTCACACCAGGACAGACCGTCCTCGGCCAGCAGAAGGTGCTGCCTGGCACCGCCGTGCCGATGATCGGCTGCGTGGGCAACGTGCTGGGCGACGCAGCCATCTACCAGGTCCCGGGCGCAAACGTGTACCGCACTCCGCTCGTGCCCTCAGCTCAGTCCGGCGGGATCGGCGTCGACGCCGCCGGGGACAACCTCCCGGAGGTGATGGGCACGCGCATGCTCTCCGGGCACTTCCTCGACGCGATTTCAGACGGCTACCCGGAGGCCGTGCTCGGCTTCCAGGCAGCCGAGGTGCTGCAGATCACGCAGGCCGACGGCAACGTCATGGTGTACCTCGGCAACACCTGGTTCACCGTGATCGGCATCATGAGCTCCGCGACCCTCGACACCTCACTCGACAGCGAGGTGTTCATCGGCCTCCCCGCCGCGAAGCGCATCTTCCAGGCGCAGCCCAACCCCACCGTGATCTACGTGCGCGCCAACCAGAACGACGTCATAGGCGTCTCCAACCTGCTCGCCGCCACCGCCGACCCCCAAGACCCCTCAGGGGTTGAGGTCAACCGCCCCTCAGACGCGCTCGAGGCACGCGCCGCCGCCAAAGGCCAGTTCACCACCCTGCTGGTCGGGCTCGGCGCGGTCGCACTCCTGGTCGGCGCGATCGGAATAGCGAACATGATGGTGATCAGCGTGCTCGAGCGCCGCGGCGAGATCGGGCTGCGCCGAGCGCTCGGCGCGACCCGCCGCTACATCGCCTTTCAGTTCCTCATCGAGTCCGCGTTGCTCGCCGTGCTCGGCGGGATCGCCGGCCTAATCCTCGGCGCCGGAGCCACCTGGATCTACTCGCAGGCCAAGAACGAGCCACTCGTCGTACCCCTCTACGCGCTCATCGCAGCCCCCGCAGCCGGGCTTGTGATCGGCGCGATCGCCGGACTCTACCCCGCCACGAAAGCCGCGCGCCTCAGCCCCACCGAAGCTCTACGAACCGGATGACCAACACGCCGATACGCGACGGATCAAGGGCCCTCCGACCCTAGGGAACGCGGCGGTCAGCGCGTATACCTGGGGACGCCACCGCGCCGCTCCCCGGCGGCGCGGCGCGACCCCCCGGTTGGAGGCAGCAAGTGACCGACGAGCCGTACCGCACGATCATCGAGCCGTTCCGCATCCACTCGGTCGAGCCCATGCGGATGACCACCCGCGCCGAGCGGGTCGCCACCCTCGCCGCGGCCGGCTATAACCTGTTCGAGCTGCACTCCCAGGACGTCCTGATCGACCTGCTCACCGACTCAGGCACGGGCGCGATGTCGGCCGAGCAGTGGGCGGGCATCCAGCGCGGCAACGAGGCATACGCCGGAGCGCCGTCCTTCTTCCGCTTCCGTGACGCGGTCACCGCGCTGTTCCCGTTCCGCCACGTGCTGCCCACGCATCAGGGCCGCGCCGCAGAGAAGATCCTCTTCACGGCGATCGGCAAGCCCGGGCTGGTGGTGCCGAACAACACCCACTTCGACACCACCAGGGCGAACATAGAGTTCTCCGGCGCCCAGGCCGTGGACCTGCCGGTCCCCGAAGGGCTCATCCCGTCGGCGCGGCACCCGTTCAAGGGCAACCTGGACGTGGCGGCCCTGGAGCGGCTGCTGGCCGGTCGCGCCGACGCCGTGCCGCTCGTGATGGTCACCATCACGAACAACTCGGGCGGCGGCCAGCCGGTCAGCCTGGCCAACCTGCGGGCCATCCGCGAGGTCTGCGACCGCTACGGCAAGCCGCTCTTCCTCGACGCGTGCCGGTTCGCGGAGAACGCATGGTTCATCAAAGAACGCGAGCCTGGCTACGCCGACGTCGCCGTCGCGGACATCGTGCGCGAGATGGCCGGGCTCGCCGACGGGATGACGATGTCGGCGAAGAAGGACCCGCTCGCCAACATCGGCGGCTGGCTGGCACTCAACGACGACGACCTCGCCGAGCGGTGCCGCAGTCTGGAGATCCTGACCGAGGGCTTCCCCACCTACGGCGGGCTGGCCGGCCGGGACCTTGAGGCAATCGCCCAGGGCCTGACCGAGTGCGTGAGCGAGGACTACCTGCGCTACCGGATAAGGTCGGTGGCCTACCTCGGCGAGGCGCTCGAGGCTGCCGGCGTGCCCGTGGTGGTGCCGTTCGGCGGGCACGCCGTCTTCATCGACGCAAGGGCGATGCTCGGGCACATCGACCCGCTGCAGTACCCAGGGCAGTCGCTCACCTGCGCCCTGTACGAGGAGGGCGGCGTGCGCAGCTGCGAGATCGGCACCGTCATGTTCGGGCTGCACCCGGACGGGACGGAGACTCCGGCCGCCATGGACCTGGCGCGCCTCGCGATTCCCAGGCGCACCTACACCCAGAGTCACATGGACTACCTGATCGAGGTCGTGGTCAGGGTCGCCAAGCGGGCCGACTCGCTGCGCGGCATGCGCATCGTGTCCCAGCCAAGGCAGCTGCGGCATTTCACGGCCCGGTTCGAGCCCATCGGCTGACCGGGTCGCCGAGCCATCGATGGCCGACGGGAACTCATCACATCTGGAGGAACACATGACGTCGCCGGAACTTCCTGTAACGACGGGGCGGCAGCTCGGCCGCCGGTCCTGGGCGGAGCCATGGAAGATCAAGATGGTCGAGCCGCTGCGGATGACGACCCGCGCCGAGCGCGAGGAGGCGATGGCCGAGGCCGGCTACAACACCTTCCTGCTGCGCTCCGACGACGTCTACATCGACCTGCTCACCGACTCTGGCACCAACGCGATGAGCGACCGTCAGTGGTCGGGCCTGCTGCTCGGCGACGAGGCCTATGCGGGCTCGCGGAACTTCTACGAGCTCGAGGACGCCGTCCGCCGCTACTACGGCTACCAGCACGTGGTACCCACGCATCAAGGGCGCGGCGCCGAGCACCTGATCAGCCAGATCGCGATCCGGCCCGGCCAGTTCGTGCCAGGCAACATGTACTTCACGACCACGCGGACGCATCAGGAGCTGGCCGGCGGGATCTTCGAGGACGTGATCATCGACGAGGCACACGACCCGCAGAGCGAGCACCCGTTCAAGGGCGATGTCGACCTCGGCAAGCTGGAGCGCCTCATTGCCAGGGAGGGCGCGGCGAACATCGCCTACGTGAGCCTGGCAGGCACGGTGAACATGGCCGGCGGCCAGCCGGTGAGCATGGCCTGCGTGCGCGCTCTGCGCGAGCTCTGCGACCGGCACGGCATCAGGCTGCTTCTCGACGCGACCCGGATGGTGGAGAACTCCTTCTTCATCCAGGAACGCGAGGCCGGCTACGCGGCAAGGTCGGTGGCCGAGATCCTGAAGGAGTTCTGCTCCTACACCGACGGCGCCTGGATGTCAGCGAAGAAGGACTCGCTGGTCAACATCGGCGGCTGGCTGGCGCTGAACGACCGGGCGCTGTTCGAGGAGGCACGCAACCTCGTGGTGGTCTATGAGGGCCTGCACACCTACGGCGGGCTGGCCGGGCGGGACATGGCGGCGATGGCCATCGGGATCGCCGAGTCGGTGCAGGAAGAGCACATCCGCGCCAGGATCGGCCAGGTCCGCTACCTCGGCGACCTGCTCGGTGCGGCCGACGTGCCCTTCGTCAGGCCGGTCGGCGGACACGCGATCTTCCTCGACGCGCGGCGCTTCTACCCGCAGCTGAGCCAGGATGACCTGCCGGCGCAGACGCTAGCCGCCGAGCTCTACCTGGACTCGGGAGTACGCGGAATGGAACGCGGCATCGTCTCGGCGGGCCGCGACCCGAAGACAGGGGAAAACCATCACCCGAGGCTCGAGCTGACCAGGCTCGCGATCCCCCGCCGCGTCTATACCCAGGCACACATGGACATCGTCGCGGAGGCCGTTCAGGACGTCTATGCCAGCCGCGCGGAAGCCAAGGGGCTCACCATCACCTACGAGCCGCGTTTCCTGCGCTTCTTCCAGGCGCGGTTCGACCGGCTGTGAGCTGGCCGTGTCGGCTGGGCTGGCGCCAGGCCAGCCCGGGCCGGGCTAGGCCGCCGAAGCCGACCGGCGCGGCCGCCGCTGCAGCGCGGCGAGCGTGGCCGTACGGCCGGCGCGCATGAACTCGGGCCACTCCCTGGTGTCGATGAACTGCTCGTAGAAGCCTGCCCCGGCCACCTTGGTGTAGGGCACCGGCTCCACGAGCAGCGTCTTCGCCGACCGGCGCAGCCTGGCAAGGTGCTCGCGGGCAAGCTCGGCCTGCTGGCAGGTACGCACCTGCGACGCGGCCGACACGATGCTGAGCGGCCTGCCCTCCCAGCCGGTGACGTCCTCGCCGCCGAACTCGTGGGGGTAGAAGCAGTTCAGCGCGATCGCGGTGTCGACCGCTGGCTCGATGTCGAGCGCGGGGCGTACCGGAAAGATGTCCACGATCCCGCCGTCGCACCAGGAGAGCCCGTCGAGCACGACCGGCTGCACGAACAGCGGCAGCGACACGGCCATCCGGATCGCGTGCGCCACCGGCATGTCGGGATAGGTGCGCGGGCCGATGAAGTCGAGCCGGTTGTGCTCGACGTTCCAGATCGGCGCGTAGGTCGGGGTGCGAAGCTGGCCGAGCGTGAGGTCACCGAGGTGACCGCGGTAGAACTCCTCCAGCTTGTCGCCGCGCAGGATGCCGCACCAGCCGCGCCCGAGCGTCGGGAGCAGCACCGCCATCTGCCGCCATCCGACGTCGAGGTAGTCGCCTGGCCGCATCGACGCGGTGAGCTCGGCGACCTCGTCGGGCGCCATCCCCGCCCCGAGCGGGAACCCGAACAGCGCCGAGCCTGAGCACACCGAGTACACCGACACGGTGGTGCCGCTGTCCTCAAGCGCCTTCGCCACGCCCACCAGCGAGGCCAGCGCGCCGCTGCCGCCGGTCGCCACCACGCCGACCCGGCCGCGCAGCGGCGGCGGGGCATCGTCGAGTGGCTCGAAGACCGGCCCCGGTGCCGGGCCGCGGTCGAACGGCAGCGGCAGCACGCCACGCCGGACCGCGTCGAGGAACGCCGCGTCCTTGCGCATGGCGGCCGCCACGTCACGGGCACGGACGATCGTGTTGAAGTACTGCCGCATACGGAAGATATCGAGCGCTGCGTCAAGCGGAGTGCTGCCGCCGCGCTGGTCGTCTGCGATGGCCATGGCAATCGCCTCCACCCTCCAGCGTGCGCCGCGGCCCGGCGATCCGGCCAGAGGCAAAGGTCACCCGGCCCGACGCCCGCCTCAATCTCCCGGCCGGACAGAGCCCCTGGAACTACGGCCTGAACGCCTGGACGCCGGTCTGGCTCGCCACGAAGATCATCCCGTCGCCCGCGCCCGGGGTGGCGAAGTGCTCGACAGGCCGCACCGGCTCGGTGACCAGGACCTTGCCGGTCGTCGGGCTCATCCCGTACAAATCAGACGGCCCGCCGCCGCCGTCCGCGTCGGTGGCCAGGGCCCACACCAGCCCGCCGGCGATGATCGGCGTCCCGTTCGGTCCTGACGCGGCCCACTTGCTGGCAAAGCTCGGATGCGTGCCGTAGCTGACCTGGAGCGCGACGGTCCCGCCCGGGCACGGCACGAACAGATAGGTGCGGAGCATGCCGGATACCGTCAGCATCTCGGCGGCGTCCGCACCGAACACGTCCACACCGCCGGGGCACACCGTGCCGCTGAACAGCGGATGCCCCACCCCGCCGAGCTTGGACTGGTCAAGCAGGAAGCCGAGGGTAGCGCCGCTGACCGCGTGCTTGCCCGTCTCGAAGACGAGATCGCCCTTGGGCAGCAGGATCGGCCCGCCCGAGCCAAGGTCGAGGTCAACGGCGTTGCGCTGTGCCCAGTCGCTCGGCGCGAAGTAGCTGTCGATCTTCAGCTTCGGCGACAGGCCGATCACGGCATCGCCGTAGTCGAACGGACCCGACTCGTTGCTGGAATTGCCAGTGGCGACGAACAGCTCGCCCTTGGCATTCGTCACGGCCCCGTCGGGCGCCCAGATCGCTCCCTCGCGCACCGTCGGCACCTTGAAACTCTGCAGCGAGCCCTTGCCGTTCTCGCTGAGGGCGAGGACATAGCCCTGGTACTTCCCGCAGTCGCCGGCCAGCCCGCCGAACTCGGCGTAGACCCGCCCGCTGGCCAGCGTCAGGGCGGGCCGCTGCTGCTCGGCCGGGATGTAGTACGTGGTGCCCGCACGCGGCGGGTCGATCTGACGCCGCCAAACCAGCTTCACGCTCGTGGCGGTGAATTTCAGCGCCACCATGACGTGCTCGATCCCGTGCCAGGTCGGCTTGCCCGAGCCGGTCTGCACCTCGGCGACGGCGAACACCTCGCCCTTGGCCGCGTCGATGACCGGCGTGCCGGTGATGCCAAGCGGGTCGATGTCACCGCAGCCGGGGGCCAGCGTGGGCGCGGTGTCGATCGTCGCGAGGCGCGCCGGGGTGCCGACCGTGAACGTCCAGGCGGCCTTCCCGGTCGCGGCGTCCAGGCCGTAGATCTTGTCGTCCTCGGTTGCGACGATGACGAGCTTGCCGTCCACCAGCGGCTCGCCGTAGATACCGCCCGCGATCACCCCGCTCCCGTCGGACCAGGCAGGCCGCAGGTGAGCGAACGAACGGTCGTCGGCGTCGAGTCCGTTGCGGTCGTTGTCGTAGCCGTAGGTGAACAGCTGGCCGACCCTGGCGCTCGCCGGACGGCTGGCCGGAGGTGTCGACGTGCGGATGGTCTTGTCCGACGTGCCCTGCGCGCAGGCCGACACTGCCATGAGCACCGCCGCCGTCGCCGCCGCCGCTAGCCATGCCCGCCTGTGGCGCATGGGGCCTCCAGGGTCAGTAGCACCGTCGGATCCGGCCCGAGGCTCACCCTACCCGCCATAAGCGGCGCCATTACTGTCCGCTGACGGCCGTTCATCGGGAGTTAGCGGCCGGCCGTCAGCGGCCGTCAGCCCGCGGCGGCGGCCCGCTCGAGCACGGCACCGGCGGCCAGGAGGCGCTCCTCACTGCCCGGCGGGCCGATCAGCTGGACGCTGGCCGGCAGCGGCCCGGCGGACGGCACCGGCAGGGCCAGGGCCGGCACGCCGGCCAGGTTCACCGGGGCGGTCAGGCCGCGGATCTTCGGCATCTGGTCCGCGTGCTCGATGGGCGGCGGGAAGCCGAGCAGGGTGGGCAGCGCGAGCAGTTCCACCCGCTCCCACAGGCGGGCCAGCGTGGTCCGCCAGCGTGCCTCCTCGGCGCGGGCGCCGTCGAGCGCGGCCGCGGAGATCGCGCTCGCCTGGCGCAGCCGCGCCAGCACGTCGGCGCCGATCAGGCCGGGAACGTCCCGCACCAGCGCCTCGTTGGTGGCCCTGGCCTGCGAGTCCAAGATGATGATCGCCGCCGCGCGAACGGCATCGAGGCCATCCAGCATGACCGGCACGACCTGCCAGCCCGGCGCCGCCAGCGCCCGGTCCACCGCCGCGTCGACGAGCGGATCGGCGTCGATGCGCAGCCGGCCGATGACTCCGGGCGCGTCGGCGGCAACGGAGAACCCTGGCTCGAGCAGCGCCATGCCGGCCGCGAGGCCGGCCACATCGCGCGCCATCGGGCCGACGGTGTCCAGGTCAGGCGCGACCGGCCGCACTCCGCCCAGCGGGATCCGCCCCCTGGTGGTCTTCAGCCCGGCCACGCCGCAGCAGGCCGCGGGGATCCTGATGGACCCGCCGGTGTCGGAGCCGTATGCCACATCGGCCTCGCCTGCCGCGACGGCGACCGCCGACCCGCTCGACGACCCGCCGGGCACCAGCGCCGGGTCGAGCGGGTTCACCGGCGTGCCGAACGCCGGGTTGATCCCGGTGATGCCGAGCGCAAGCTCATGCAGGTTCGTCTTGCCTGCCAGGTGCGCCAGGCCGCCGGCGGCCGCCACACGAAGGCCGGCCAGGCACGCGGCATCGGCGGCGGCAGGCTCGCCGGCCAGCGCCACGGCCCTGCTGCCCGCGGTCGTCGGCAGCCCGGCGATGTCGATGATGTCCTTGACCGCCACCCGCAGGCCGCTGCCTGACCCAGGCTCCCTGGTGATCCATGCCGACATTTCCGAACGCTATCCCGCCGCGCCATCCCGGCGCCAGCACGGAATCCGCGCTCGGCACCCGCCGAGGTGGGAGCCCGTTCCTGCTGGCCTGTCGCTGTGTCCGCGGGTGCAGCTCGCCGCCGGGACTCGCACACTGACCGGCCAGAGTGTCAAGGCAGACCGCGTTCGTCGTCAGCTAGGTCAGCTGACGCCCGGGAAGGGTCCTGGCCCGAGCAGGCCGGTGAGGATCCTGGCCAGGATGTCGCCGAACCTGTCGGCGGGCTCCGCCGGCGCCTGCGATCCCTCCGACAGCAGACGGGCCAGCCTCGGCCGCTGCCCGGACGCCACCACGTGCTGGAGGTAGGCCACGCTCCGTTCCTGCGCCTGCGGGCCGCCGGCCAGCTCGAACTGGACGAACGCGGCGGTGATCCCGTTGATCATTGCGAACGCCTCAAGCTTGGTGGCGACGTCGGCCGGATGCGGCGCGAGCACCTCGAGCACGTGCTCCATCAGCGCCACGCCACTCGGTCCGATCACCGGCCTGGTCAGCACCAGGCCGGGCAGCCAGGCGTGTCGCCGCAAGATCGCGCGGAACTGCTCTGCCATGGCAATCAGGCCGGCCAGCCAGTCTCCGTCGGGCTCGGGCAGCGAGCAATCGCCGCACACCGCGTCGGTCATCAGGTCGAGCAGTTCCTCCCGGGTCTCGACATAGCGATAAAGCGATGCGGCACCCGTGCCAAGCTCGGCGGCAACCCGCCGCATCGAGACCGCGTCGATCCCCTCGCGATCGGCGATCCCGATCGCCGCCGCGGTGATCTCGGTCCTGCTGCGCTGGGCAGGCCGGCCCACTGCTGCGCGCTCCGGGCGCAGCCAGATGCTCGGAGCCGTCTGTCTGGCTGTCATCGCCCTCCCCAGGCCGCTGTTTGCGATCACTGTACCCGAACTAGTACGATCTATTTGCGAACGATGTATGCGAAGTCGATACTGGCGGCCGAGCGAGACGAGAGCCTGGTGAGCCCGATGGAGCCGATCGTGCAGGAGCTGCCGGCGACACAGGGCCCGGCCCTGCGGCTGCCCTGGCACGTCAGGGTGCTGTTGCGGCAGTCCAGGCGGGGGCTGCCCGCGCCGGCCTGCGCCGCGGCGGTCGAGCGGGCGATCGAGATGCCGTCGGCCGCCGACGGGGTCACCTTGATCGCCGACCACTATCGTCCGCTGATCGCTGGCCCGCAGCCGGCCGTGCTGGTTCGTTCCCCTTATGGCCGGGGGTTTCCCTGGGATTACCTGTACGGTGCGCTCTTCGCCCGGCAGGGCTTTCACGTCATCCTGCAGAGCTGCCGCGGCACCGGCGGCTCAGGCGGCGACTTCGAGCCGTTCGTACACGAGGCCGCCGACGCCCAGGCGTCGGTGGCCTGGCTGCGGGGGCAGGACTGGTTCAGTGGCGAGCTCGGCACGGTCGGCGCGAGCTATCTCGGCTTCACGCAGTGGGCGATGGCCGCGCAGGCGCCGCCCGAACTGCGGGCGATGGCCGTCCAGGTCGGTTCCGACGACTTCTACGGCTTCCTCTACCCCGGCGGCGCGTTCGCGCTCCAGGCCGCGCTCACCGGCACGGCCGCCATGCTCTCCATGGAGCACGGCTTCCCGCGGTTCCTGCTCGCCGCGCTGCGGCTGCTGCGCCACCTGCGCCGGGTCGAACGCAGCCTTCCGCTGATCGATGCCTATCCGGCGGCATTCGGGCGGCGGGCACCGTTCTTCGAGCAGTGGCTGGCCCACCCGGACCACGAGGACCCGTTCTGGGTGACGCGGCGCGCCGCCGTCGATCCGAGCCTGGTTCCGCCCGCCAGCCTGCTGACCGGCTGGTGGGACGTCTGCCTCGACCCGACCCTTGATCTGTACCGGCGCCTGCGCGACGCCGGACGCGAGGTACGGCTGACCGTCGGCCCGTGGAATCACGCATCGGGGTTCAACGATGACCTCCCGCTCGTGTTCGGCGAGGCGCTTGGCTGGCTGCAGGCGCACCTGAGCGGCGACCGGAGCGGCCTGTCGGCGCAGCCGGTCAGGATCCACATCAGCGAGATCGGGGGCCGCGGAGCCTGGCGCGAGATGACCGACTGGCCGCCGCCCGGCAGCCGGGCGGAGCTCTGGCAGCTATCCGGCGACGGGACGCTGACATCCGGTTCAGCCGAGCTGGCCGCTGGGTCGTCGGCTGCGGCCGCGATCTCGTCGTTCCGCTACGACCCGGCCAGCCCGACGCCGTCGGTCGGCGGGCCAGCCATGGACTCACGCTCCGCTGGACCGCGCCGCAACGACCAGCTCGAGGCCCGCGCCGACGTGCTGACCTTCACCAGCGCGGCGCTCGACGAGCCGGTTGAGGTCATCGGCCCGGATGAGCGCGACGGCGCACCGGTTCGGTGCCGGGCACCGGATCAGGGTGCAGATCTCGGGCGGCGCGCACCCGCGGTTCGCCCGCAATACCGGCACCGGCGAGCCGACGCCGACCGCCACCCGGCTGGTTCCGGTTGAGATCGAGATCGGCCACGGCGACGGCCAGCCCTCGGTGCTGTCGCTGACCACGCCCGGCGCATCCAGTTAGCTGGTGCTCCCGGTCGCCCCGGGGCGAGCCGCAGCGCCTGCTCGACCTGGTCGCGGAAGTGGCGACCATCCCTGCTAGCGTCCTCGCTGGAGCGCCGATCCTTCACCTGCCGCCGCCGGCAGTCGCCTGAATGCGGGGGATCAATGCTGGGGGTTGCGTTGAAAAGCATTGATGTAGACGCGGTGACCGCCATCGATGTGCACGTGCACGTCGAGACGGACAGCCACGGCCGGTTCGCCCTTGACGAGGACTTGCGCGCCGCCGCGGCGAGGTACTTCAAGGGCGAGCCTTATCACCCAGCGGTTCCGCAGATCGCCGCTGACTACCGCGCGCTGCACATGGCGGCGGTGATCTTCACAGTGGATGCCGAGGCGGCCACCGGCCAGCCGGCCTTGTCCAGCGAGGAGATCGCGCAGGCCGCCGCCGAGCACGCCGACGTGCTGATCCCGTTCGGCTCGGTCGACCCGGCCCGCGGCAGAGCCGGGGTTAAGGCCGCACGCCGCCTTGTGCGGGACCACAGCGTCCGCGGGTTCAAGTTCCACCCCTCGGTGCAGGCCTTCGAGCCGAACGACCGCGCGGTCTACCCGCTCTACGCCGAGCTCGAGTCGCTCGGCGTGCCCGCGCTGTTTCACAGCGGGCAGACCGGCATCGGCTCCGGGCTGCCCGGCGGGCGGGGCATCAAGCTGCGCTACTCCGACCCGATGCTGCTGGACGACGTGGCGGCCGACTTCCCGCACCTGAGGATCATCATCGCGCACCCGTCGGTGCCATGGCAGGATGCCGCGATCGCGGTCGCGCAGCACAAGGCCAACGTCTACATTGACCTGTCCGGCTGGTCGCCGAAGTACTTCCCGCCCCAGCTGGTCAGGGCGGCGGACACGTTCCTGCGGCACAAGGTGCTGTTCGGCTCGGACTACCCGCTGATCCGCCCGGAACGCTGGCTCAGGGACTTCGCCACACTTGACATCCGCGACGAGGTCAGGCCGCTGATACTGAAGCAGAACGCGGTCAGCCTGCTCGGTCTAGCCCCGGAGCGCGGCGATGCGTAACGCGGGGCTCGGGTCCTGGCCGGAGCGTCGCCTGCGGATGAGCCCGGACCGCGACGCGATCTGGTTCGACGGCGCCACGATGTCACATGCCGACTTCGCCCAGCGGGTACGGCAGGCCGCCGGCGCGCTGGCTGGCCTGCACGTCCGGCCCGGCGACCGGGTGGCCTGGTTCAGCGGCAACCATCCGTCCGCGCTCGAGACGCTGTACGCCTGCGGGCAGCTCGGCGCCATCTGGGTGCCGGTCAACGCCAGGCTCGCCGCTCCCGAGGCCCGGTACGTGCTCGACCACTCCGGCGCGTCGGTGGTCGTGCATGGCGCCGACCTCGCCGGCCTCGCAGCCGGGCTGCGGGAGCAGCTGCCCGCTGCCCGCTCGTGGATCGCCGTCGACGGGCCGGCCCCGGCCGGAACCCTGCCGTACGAGGAGCTGCTGGCGTCGGCGGACCCGGAGCCGCGCGACGAGCCGGTGAGCCTGGATGACCCGTGCCTGATCATGTACACATCCGGCACCACCGGGCGGCCGAAGGGCGCGGTGCTGACCCACGCCAACATGACCTGGAATGCCATCAACCAGCTGCTCGGGTTCGACCTGGGGTCCGACGAGCGGACTCTGGCCCTGGCTCCCCTCTTCCACATCGGCGGCCTCAACGGCACGGTCAACCCGACGCTGCTCCGCGGCGGCTGCGTGGTCGTGGTCCGCCGGTTCGACCCGGCAGCGACGCTGGAGGTGATCGAGCAGCAGCGGATCACGTCGTTCTTCGCGGTCCCTGCCATGTTGGACGCCATGGCGCGGGAGCCCGGCTTCGCTTCCAGGGACCTGTCCGCGCTGCGCACGGTCGCCGCGGCCGGCGCGCCCGTGCCGCTGCCGATGCTGCGCACCTGGATGGCCCGCGGCATCCCGATGCAGCAGGCCTACGGCATGACGGAGGCGGCACCCGGCTGCACGGTGCTCGACGCCGCCGACGCCGAGCGCAAGGTCGGGTCGGCCGGCAAGCCGGAATTTTTCACCGACCTGCGGGTGGTCAGGGCCGACGGCTCCGACGCGCAGGTCGGGGAGGTCGGCGAGGTCCTCGTCTCGGGGCCCAACATCATGGCCGGCTACTGGCACGAGCCAGAGCGCACCGCCGAGGTGCTTGGCGACGGCTGGTACCGCACCGGCGACGCAGGATCGCTGGATGCCGAGGGCTTCCTGTACATACGCGACCGGTACCGGGACATGATCATCTCTGGCGGCGAGAACGTCTATCCGGCGGAGGTGGAGTCCGCGCTGCTTGAGGTGCCGGGCATCGACGAGGCGGCCGTGATCGGGATAGCCGACCAGGAGTGGGGCGAGGTCGGCCTCGCCGTGCTCGTCACCTCCCCCGGCGGACCCGCCGATCTCGACGCCGTGCGCACCGCGCTGCGCGACCGGCTGGCGGGGTTCAAGCTGCCCAGGCACGTCAGGTTCGTCGACGCGCTGCCCAAGACCGCGACCGGCAAGATCCGCAAGCCTGACCTGCGCGCCCGGTTCGCCCCGCCGGGGCCGCCGTGAGCTGCGGCGCGCGTGAGCTGCGGCGCGCCGATCGGCATTCAGGGCGGCTTGGCCCCAGCCTGCGGCTTAGGTGAGGTAAGCTCGCGAAGATGCATTAAGGGGACTGGACGCCCTAATTGTCACAATGGCGCTCGCAGTCTTATGGCCAGATCGGGGACAGTTCAGCCTCTTTATCGACACTCTATGGACAACTGATCGTCAGCAAGCGCATGAGTGGAACGCCGTCGAGCACCTTCAGCGATGAGCTAAGCCGACTGCGCAAGGGACGCGGGATCATGGCCGCCGACCTGCAGCAGCGCCTTGGACCCACGCTGCGCGCGATGGCGGGCATCGACGACCACTGCTCGCCTGCGGAGGCCTGGCGCAGACTGGCAGGCTTCTTGTCCGATCTCGCAGCGAAGCTGCCCAGTGACCTGCAGCTCGCGCTGACAGCGGCGCTTGCGCTGACCCCGGAATGGCAGCTGCAGTTCCTCGACGACCGGATGGAACTCCTGGCCGAGATGCTGCAGCGCGACGTCCGCACGGCACGGCGGCGAGTTGACGAAGCGATCGATGCCGCCGGGCAGGCCGCCGCCGACCCGGGGCCATCAGGCAGCGACTACGCTCCCGGGGGCTGGTACCTCGGCCGGTTCGGCACGGAACTGAAGCTAGAGGGCTCACAGCCGATCGCCTTCGAGGAGCGGACGATCGTCGCCACTGTCGACCACCTTGACGAGGTCCTCGTGTCGACGAGCATTCCGCGCTGCGAGCCCCGGGTCAACCGGGCGCACAGCGCCAACTTCGCCCTGCTCTACGGCGGAACGCTCGCCAGGCAGGAGCAGAGCTCGGCCACGTACTTCCGGTACTTCATCCGGCTGCCGCGCCCGCTGGCCCGCAACGAGTCGCACAAGTTCGGCGTGTCGATAGCGATTCCGCAGGGTCAGCGAATGAACCCGAGGTACGCCTTCAAGCCGCTGCGGCGGTGCGACGAGTTCGATCTTCGGATCAGGTTCGGCAATGCCCCGCGCGGGGTGTGGAATATGACCGGCCTTCCGCAGGGAATGATCGACAGCTATACGGCCGATGGTTCCGTGGTGCATCCCGACAGTGACGGAGCGATTCACCTCAGTTACCGGTACCTGCGCGTGGGACTGGTTTATGGTGCCCGGTGGGAGAACTTAACGGCTGCCTGACGCCTTCTGACACGGCGAGTTCCGGTCCTGCTGATCGTATCTTCCCTGGTAGGTGCCGGGGCCCCGGCTCTTGCTCACCCGCGAAGAAGGACGTAGATCAGCTGGTCCGGGTCCATTCTCCTCCCTCCTTCCGTTATCGATGACCGACCTGGATCAAGGCTCCGATAGGAGCGCTATCGTCGTCTGGTTAAGTTCGAGCAGAGTTCGGCATGATGAGCATGTGAACGGCCAGTCAAACCGCTGGGATCCACAGCGACTGATCCACCGCCAGATCTACATCGACTTGATCCGTGCGTATCTGCTTGACTACGGAACTCAACGCGATCTGGCGCGTGCGCTCGGGATGTCCGAAGCGTATGCGTCGTACCTGCTGGCCCCGGTCCGGTCCGCCACCGCCCGCGGCGGCCACTGGAGCGTCGTGCTGCGCGCCGCCGGTCACGACATCGCAGAAGCGTTCCGCTTTCTCAAGACCCCCTCGCAGATCAGGGCTCAGCAGATCGCCGGCCAGCTCTGCAACGACGCTGAGCGGCGCGACGTTCTGCTGCACCACATCGACCTCGCCCGCAGGGGCGGCGGACCAGCGGCTGGAGCGGCCTTGTTCATCCCGGCCGATGAGGCCGACGCGGCAATCAAGGAGGTCGACGAATTACACCAGCTTGCCCTGCACGCCACGAACGCATTAGTTACTGCGGAATCGTATGCGCAGGTGTGGGACAAGGCCCGGATGCTTCCTGCGGTCATTGACCCACAGCAGAATCCTGCCGCGCATGCTCAGGCTCTTATGTTCCTGCATGACACCGCGCAGGTCCTTGGCCGACCGGACCTGGCGCTAGGATTCTCCAGGAATGCAATTGCCGTGATATCGGCCGCTGATGCCGGCGACGGCGAGGATGACGAGCTCATTCGGCTTCGGATCAACGCCATGCTCGCGGAGGTCGTCACACTCAACACGCTGGGCCTTCGCGCCGACGCTGCTAGGACGATAGCCTTTTCCGAGTCACTGGCCGGCTATCATCGCGAGCCCGAGATATGGCTGCGCTCGTTCCTTGAGCAGAAGCTGATCGCGATGACGGGATCCGCCCGTGCATCGGTCTACGACGCCGAGGCCATCGCCGATTCCGCGCTCAACCTGGCGGGCAGCGATGCCATTATCCAGGCCGGAATCAAGCGGCGGCTGATGGACCTCTATCTCGCCCGGCCAACCGGCCGCAGCCAGCGGAAGGCGAGCCAGCTTGAGGGTGACCTGCGCGACGCCATCGATGCGGGCTCGCAGATCAGCCCGCTCCGCCGCGCCCAGATACTCCGCACGCTGATCAGATACGCGCGATCGATCTGCGACAGCACCACCGCCCGCACCATGGTGATCGAGTGCCTGCGCCTCACGGAGCATGCCCAGCTCGTGCACCAGCGCCGCGCGCTGATCCGCGACCTCGCCGCGATCCACCCGCCAGTCGCGGACTAGATTCCGCTAGCGATCAGTAGTCGCCTGGCTGGTATCCACCCGGCTGGTATCCACCCGGCTGCTGAGAGCCGGGCTGCTGCGGATAGGTCTGCGGCTGGTCCGGCTGGTACTCGCCGGGCTCCTGGTAGTCCGGCTGCGGGTTGCCAGGCTGCTGCGGGTAGCCCGGCTGCTGCGGGTAAGCCTGCGGCTGCCCAGCCGGAAGATAGCCCTGAGGCTGGAATGCCTGCTGCTGATACCCGATTGTCGCCTGCGGAGTAGGCGCGATCGGAATCGGCGACCCTTCTGGCTGGTTTCCGTAACGGTCCCAGATCTTGTTCAGCTCGGACTGGTAATACAGCGAGCCGGAGCCGAATACGAACATCCACAGCAGCAGACCCACCGCCGGGCTGCAGGTCGGGGCAACCCCGGCGGCACGCTGCGCCGCATTGATTCGCTCGCCGGTCTTGTAGTACGAGACGAAAGGCGGGACCAGCAGGAACGCGCCCAGCGTCACTGCCAGCAGCGAGACGCCAGGGCTAGCAGGCACACCGAGGTCCCTGGCCTCCCGGTTGACCTTGTAGTACCAGACCAGGCCGTAGATGCCGAGAGTCACGAACGGCAGCAAGAGCCAGACCACCACCGGGTTTCGCTTCTTGCCGATCAGTCCCGTAGCAGGCGAAAGCGCCATGCCCCTCCCCCTATCTGATTTGCCCCACCCCGCCGATAGCGCCGTCATCGCGACAGAACGCGTCATCGACCTCAGTGTCGGCCGATGGTAGCACGGGCTCATCATCCCGCAGGCGGTTCGTTGCCAGTGGGACCCTTATGCACCACAATTCCCCGTGCGCGGCTATGTGGGCGTGACTGACGGCGACTGGTATCGCTTCCTGGCCGCACGTCCCGAACTCAGGGAGGTCAACTTCTGGCGGCCGGGGGGCGGCCGCCGGTTTCATTCGCTGGCCGTCGGAGAACCGTTTTTCTTCAAGACCCACTTCCCGCACAACCGAGCTGTAGGCGGTGGCTTCTACAGCGACTTCGTCGTGCTCCGGCTCTCCGAGGCGTGGGACCTCTTCGGAGCGGCCAACGGAGCGGCGAATCTGGAGCAGATGCGCAACCCCACCTTCGGCGACCCGCGCCTGATCCCGCAGCGCCTCGGTCAGCGGTCATTCCAGGCAGTCGTCCTGACTGCCTATCACCGGCGGTGCGCGATCACGGGAACGAAGATCGCGCCGGTTCTCCAGGCCGCCCACAACCGACCCGTCAGCGAAGGCGGCCAACACCGCCTGGACAACGGCCTGCTCCTGCGCTCGGACGTCCACACCCTGTTCGACAAGGGATACCTCGGTGTCGATCCGCGGTACCGTCTCCAGGTCAGTCCCGACTCAGAGCCGACTTCGGCAACGGCAACCAGTACTACGCAAGAGTTGGCGATCTGATCGAGCTGCCTGAGCGCCGCGCGGATCGGCCGGCGCACGAGTTCCTTGAGTGGCACCTCGACGAGATCTTCAAAGCCTCCTGATCCTTGCGGTGCGCTCAGGCGCTGCGACGAGGCAGCCGACAGCATCCGGATCTTCAATCATTGCCCTGATTGATGCCTTTTATGACTGCCTCGTTGAAGCGTCACGTGGCGTCAGCAGGATTCGCTGTCGTGGTAGGAATGCCCATCGCAGCGGACATTCAGGCGCCCGAGCGAGTGTTCGGCTTCTTCACGATCGTGGCCGGGATGGACGTGCTCAGGGCTCGGCTTGAGGCCGCAGGTCATCCGGTGGCCACTGCCATCCTGGCCGCCCTGGCCGCTGTCGTATGGCTCGTGCTGAACTACGGCGTGCCCGCCAGTCTGCTGCTCATGCGCGAGCGCGACTCCGTCCTCGGCGGTGTCAACGGCACCTGGCCTCCTCGGTGGTCGGCACGCAGTCCCTGTCAGTCGCGGCAACGGCCCTGGCCCCCATCTGGCCGTCGCAGCTAGGCCTCCTGGCGCCGGCCGCCATCGCGCTGTGGGCGTGGGGCTCGTTCTGTATCTGCTGCTCGTGTCGTTGATCTTGCTGCGGTGGCTAACGGTTGCCACCACCCCGGCCACGCTCGGGCCTGCCTACTGGATTCTCATGGGTGCCACTGAGCCGACGCTCTGGAGCGTGGTCTTCGCTCTCGGGATGTACAGCGTGGCCACGCTGTCCTACGGGGCCGTTGCTCTTCTCGGTTTCATGGCGCCCCTTGCCCGCTTCATGCTCTGGGTGGCCGTCGGCGCCTGGACGGCCGTGGCTGCTGCGTTCATAATCCGGCTCGGAGGCCGAACCAGCCAGGCCGAGGGGGAGTCTGCAGCTCCGCCCGCTGCGACCTGAGGAGACATGCAGCGCCCCGAGCCAGGGCCGCTCATGCCGTGGGGCCGCTGCTGATCCAGCCGCGCCGTTTGAAGAGGATCAGCAGAAGCAGGATCGCGACCACCTCGGAGCCGATGCCGAGGAAGAGCCAGTAACCGAAGCCGAGTTGCAGATGAGCGATCGGCCAGGCGAAGTTCTGCCCGAAGAACCCGGTCAAGAAGCCCAGGGGCAGGAAGATCGTTGCGATCATGGCAAGCTGCTTCATGATGACGTTCAGCCGGTTCGACACCATGGACAGGTGCGTGTCCATGGCGCCGCCAAGTAGGTCCCGGTACCCGTCGACCATGTCGCTGATGCGGATCAGGTGGTCGTAGAGGTTGCGAAAGTAGGCCGAGCCCTGGTCGGTCATCCCCGGGATCGTCACCATGCCGGAGTTCAGGCTGGAGATCATGTCGCGTTGAGGCGTGATGACCTTACGGATCGTCATGATCTGCCGCTTCATCGCAAAGAGCGTCCCGAGTTGCTCCTCGGTCGGGTTCTTCAGGATGGCACCCTCAAGGTCGTCGATCGAGTCGTCGAAGCGGGACAGCACGGGAAAGAACGAGTCGATCAGGCTGTCCATGATCAGGTAGAAGACGACAACCTGGGGTGCGGCAACCCCCGAGGAGTGGTGGCTGGCGAGACGCTCGCGCACGGTGGCCAGCGCGGGGCAGTCGCCCTGGTGGATGCTGATGATGAATTTCTCGGTGATGAAGCAGTGCACTTCGGCTACGTTCTTCCCGTCGGCAGCCATGCCGAAGGTGACGATGTGGACGAAGTCGTCGTAGTCATCGATGCGGGCTCGCTGGCCGAACTGTTCCGCCGCCTCAACGGCCACGGGGTGGAAATGGAAGACCTCGGTGAGCAGCGCCGTGACGTCGTCGTCGGGTCCAGGATCGTGGGTGTCGAAGTCGAGCCAGAAAGATGCGCCCCCTGTCACCGCCTGCTCAATTCCCTGCCTGGTGGCGCCGATGCCTATGCCGTCTTGCGTCAGAGTGCCCTTCATGTGCGGGATGTTTCCACGTTCAGCTGGCGAATGCTCCCTGATCGGGCTCGACAGGCACATTCGTTGCGGACTGGATGTCGGTCGAATCCACGGCGGCCACCTCAGTCGGCGTGGCACCAAGGTGGCGCTCGACCTCGGCCGGTCGATCTGCTGCTTACCGTGGCGAGGTGAGGTTTATGGCGTGGACGCTGGCGGAGTGGTCCGGGTGGGACCCCCGACGGTGGTCCGGGGCCGGGGGCGGGGCACAGTGGCTGCGGGGCTGGTGCGGGATCGCCGGGCCAGTGCTGTTCACGGCCGCGTGGGTGGCCGGATCGCTGTGCCAGGCCGGCTACTCGGCGGGCCGGGTGCAGCTGAGCGGGCTGGCCGCTCTGGATGCGAGGGATCCGCAGATCATGATCGCCGGGTTCGTCGCGCTCGGTGTCTGCTCGGTCGCGTTCGGCGCCGGGCTCGGCAGCGTCGCCGCGGCGGGGAAGGCCGGGCCGGGGCTGGTCATGGCGGCGGGGGCGGCGGCAATCGCCGCGGGGGCGTTCCGCCGCGATCACCTGCTGCTGACCGGGCCGGGGTTCGCCGGGGAGTCGTGGCACAACCAGGTCCACGACGTGGTCAGCGCCCTGGCGTACGCCGCGATGATCGCGGCGCCCCTGGTGTTTGCCCGGCGGTTCCGGGGCGACCCGGACTGGGACAGCCTGCGCCGTCCGCTCCAGGCTCTCGCGCTGGTCAGCGCCGTGGCTCTGGCGTTGTTCGCATCCAGGGCCGCGGGGCCGTGGAATCCGGTTGTGCAGCGGGCCGCGGTCACGCTAGCTCTGGCCGCCGAAGTACTCCTGGCGGCGCGGATGCTCACCCTGGGCCCGGCGCAAGCAGATACAGCGAGAGTACCGTTGGCAGCCAGCAGGGAGGGCGGCGTGCATTCAAGAACAGTGCAGGTCACAGCCGGTCTTGTAGCCAGAGACGCGTGGGCACCGTTCGGCCAGCTACCGACCGACGAGAGCGATCCAACCGACAACACCGTGCTTTCCTTCGCCTGGGCAGATCCGCACGTCAACTACATCGGCCACACGTTCGACGAAATCGAGCATACCGAGAATGGCGCGCTCTGCACTTTGCTGAATCGGCACGATACTGCGACTCAGACCCTCATGCCGATGAACATGGACGCGCTGATGGTCGTCGCTCCCGCGCATCTCGACTTCTCATCAGACGAAGACGCGCGCCTCATCCAGGCGTTCGTAGTGCGTCAGTACCAGTGCATTAACCTCGCCGTCGGCACGTGGCACTGGGGGCCTTATCCGACAGCCATGGGCAGCCTGAGGCTGTTCAACATTCAGGGCCGCCGATACGTCGAAGACAACAGGGTCGTCTACCTTGAGCGTGATCTGGGGATCCTGGTCGAGGCCGTCATCCCGCGGTTAGCTTGACACACGTCGATCATGGGAGCTGAAGGATTTCATGGACGTACGCTCGATACAGCAGACCACTCCGGTCAGGGAGCACAACGACAGCACCACCGTATGGTGGCTGGTTCCACCCCGTGAGATGTATGAAGCCAGCGTCGGCGGACATCTCGAGCTCATCTGTGAATGGGAAGTCGCTCCTGGCGGTGAGGTATTCCCTCATAGCCATCCCACGCACGAGTATTATTACATCACAGCAGGTCGCGGATACATTGTGCTGGAAGACGAGGAGCGCGAGGTTGGCCCTGGAGACCTGGTGTACATTCCGCCGGGCAAAGTGCACAGCGCGCGACCGCTGAATGACAACGCGCCATTGCGGGCCGTGTCGTTCGCCGTCGGCTTGCCGGGCATCGGCGACATCGACTACACCAACCACTGACGGCTCTGGGATCCGGGAAGCTGGCACAGCCAGCCTGCGGCGTGCTGCGGTAGCCGCTGTGTAACTGGATAAGTGCCTCTGGATGCCTTTCCTGCGTGGGCGCCGCATAAGCATGTGATCACGGCAACCGCCGCGATCAGGCACCGTGCCAGGGGTCGCCGCCGCTTACCGTAGCCGTATGCCGCCCCGCTGTCCGGCCGCCAGCTCGGCCTGTTCGGCAACCGGCCGGGGCTTTCAGCCTGGAGGAACTCGCCGACGCCGTGCGCGAGCTGGAACGCCGACGGCCCGGCCTGACGGTGGAGGAGATCTCCGGCGCCCTGTTCGCCGAGCTGGCCATGAAGCGGACACGCCGCGCCAGCGACCTGGTCAGCGAGGCCATCAGGAGTGCCGGGGCACGCAAGCCGCTGCCCGAGATCACCGGGTCGCGGTGGCAGGCCGGCACATCCGAAGTCCACCAATGGGCGGCCAGCAGCGGATTCCAGACCGATCCCGATGGCGCTATCCGGGGCCGGCCATCGCCGCGTACAACTAGAGGCGCCCGGACCGGCCCTACTGAACCCCTGGCCCGGCCGCGGCGGTTACCGCTGGCCAGCGACCCAACTTGGCTCATATGAGTGCGTACGTCGGGCTGATCCCGGTCGCAGCCCGCGCGTCTCGACAGTCCGCAAGCGGTCGCATCGCTGTGTGATGATTTTCAGGTGATCGACGAGGTGCTGGCTGAGCAGGTTGACTACTACCGTCGCCGGGCGGGCGAGTACGACGTGACAGCGTACGGCGACGACGTTGCCGCGGCTCGTGCACATATCGCGCGGCTGGTCGCGGAGATGCGGCCGACCGGAAGCGTGCTGGAGATCGCGTGCGGGACTGGCCTGTGGACGGAGGCGCTGGCGGGGTGGGCTGACACGGTGACGGCTATGGATACGGCGCCCGAGGCGGTGGCGATCGCTCGTGACCGCGTGCAGCTGGCAAGTGTCAGCTTTGAGGTTGCTGACGTGTTCTCGTGGGACCCAGGTACCCGGTTCGACGTGATCTTCTTCTCGGCATGGCTCTCGCATGTGCCGGTGAGCCGGTTCGGGCAGTTCTGGAAGTTGCTGGGGAGCTGGCTGGCCGGGAACGGACGGGTGCTGTTCATCGACGAGCACGTCGATGAACGCGGGAAAGAAGCCTATGTCGCGGGCCGGGAAGAGGTCGTTGAGCGGCGGCTGGCCGACGGCAGCGCGTTCCGCGTGATCAAGAACTTCGTGGACCCAGAAGAGCTGGAGCTCCGGCTGCGCCGGATGGGCTGGGATTGCGTGATCCGCCGGGTCAGCAGCCGCTGGGTATATGGCGAGGCCCGTCTGGTGAGGTAATGCGGCTTGCGCCAGGCCCGGCCATCAGCACCGGGATGCCGGGTGCGTGGCGGTCTGCGGTCAGCGGGCATCACCGACGACCGCGCCAGCGGCGTTCACCCCGGCCGTCGCCGCCCGGCTGGTGAGGCTGCCACAGCCGCAGCGGCGGGTTACTGTCCATTGCTCGGTGACCAGCGCCCGGATCTCCTCTGGCAGGTCGATGACCTGGCGCCGCTCGATACACGTGACCTGCGCGCCGAACGAACCTATCCAGTTACGCCGCTGTTATCCGCCTGCTGGCGGAGTCACTGACCGCGGTGATCGATGTCTACCGGCGGCAGATTCTCTACTTGCTGCTTGCTGATACTGAGCTGGACGCCGATTTCCATGCCGGTTACGTCGCCGATCGGGATGGCCACTTCCTTGCGGCCCCATAGGTGCCCCTCCTGCAGGAGGATATGGGTTACCTGGTGAGTGTCGGGGTCGAGGACAAGCCCTTCGACGAGCCCGATCGCGCCATCGGTGGCGTGGACGTGGTCGTTTCGGCGAATCTGCACCTCACCCAGGGGGACGGAGTCGTACGTGACGGTCCGCCGCCGGGGGCCGTGGCTTCCTGCCGGGTCCCGTCCCTGGCCCTCGGTCCACACCCCGGTCATGCCGATTCCCCCGCCCAGGACACCGCGGACTCCGAAGTAGGGCAAGGAGAGCACCTGGTCCGGCTGGTAACCCGGGTGCTCGGTGCCGGCCACGAAGTGCGTCTCTTCGGCGGGGTCGAGTTTCTCGAATTCGGCCCTGGTGCAGCGGAGCCGGATCTCACCCGTCGTGTCGTCGACAAGGTCGAGTGGAACAAGGCGGCCGGACTCAGGCCGGTGCTCCGGCGCGACCACCAGATCGGTGACCGCTCGGGCTAGTGGGTCGACGACCACGCGGCGCACCGCACCGCAGACCCCGTCGGTACAGCTAACATCGGCCCCGATCGTGAACTGCGCCTCGGCCATGACCATCCTCCTGGTTCGGTCAACTTCAACGCGACCGCCGCGGCCGGGAGTGCCAACGGCGGCTGCCTGCGGGCGTTCTACGGCAAGTGACGGTCGCCAGGGCGGGCGTGTTGACCGCCACAACGAGTCCGCTGCCGAGTACGACCGCTACGGTCAGAGCCCAGAGCCGTTTCCTCACTGCACCTCCTCCTGAATATTATGCCATTAACATCATTTATACGAATCTTTAATGGGCGTCAAGTTTCCAGGTTATCCCCCCTGATTCGGCCCCTGACTTGGTCAGCATCCGCAAGCTGTACCAACGCTCCGTGCCGCCGCGTCGCCGGCAGGCCCGCGTTCCCCTGCCAGCGCTGACGTCGCCACATTCGCGTCAGCATCCCCTGTCCGCCCGTTTCGCGTGATGCCAAGTGGCACCGTCATTGGCACAGCCTCATGAGCGAGAGCCCTGGACTTGCTTGCGAAACAAAGAGCCAGGTCACCTTCCGTGACTTCCTGCGCGGAAAGCACCCGCGCGCCCTGTGCCGAGTTAGATGGTAGGCTAGATCGCCGACTTCGCGGTCGGCCATGTGAGCATCGCCGCGCGGGCGAAGGTGACACCCTCCCGACTGGCCTTGGCTGCGTTACCCCAGATGCCGGCGTCCTGGGCGAACGCGCCGATCCTCCGCAGCACTGCGTGGGTGCCCCATGCAGCGTGAAAGGCGGCAGAAGAAGTGAGCGGCTCGCCGTATCCGGTGTGCCATCCGATCGCGCTCAGAACCCTAGCGGTGATCTCGTCCCAGTCCGCTGCCTGATCAGCAGCGACCAGGAGAAGGAGCAGCAGGCCAGCCTGCCGCTCGCAGTCATCCCTTGTGGCCGGCATCGACTCAGCGAGCCGCCACCACAACGCGACCGGGTCCACGCGGGCGGCCCGCCCGAGCGGTGTCAGCTGTAGCCTGCCGGAGTACTTGCGCAGCAAACCTGATCGCTGCGCCGCCTCGCGCAAGTCCAGTACCGGCAGTGTCTGGCTCTCCCGGTTCCCTGCGCCGATCCACTCCTGGCCGAGCCCAAGCTCGGCCACGGCAGCCGCGACTTCCGCCGGCGGCAGATAGCCTGCCGCGGTCAGCTTGATGCCAGCATCGCCGATCCGGTCCAGCAGCCAGGAATACGGGCGCACCATCTCAGCCGCCACCGCCACATCGACCAGGACCGAAGCAGCGAGATCAGCAGCATCGATCAGACGGCGCACCAGCCGCCGCTCCTCAGAAACCCGCACCGCATCCAGCAACTCCGCCACAGGCGGCGGCACCGTCGACAGATCAACCGGCCGGGGCCCATCCGATGCCGCCGGGTGCACTCCGGCACCCCATTCCACATCGAGCGCGCCATTGATCTCGTCAGCATCGAACGCTGCACCGACCAGCGCCTCGATCTCCACGGAGTCGCCGAAGATCTCAGCTAGTTCGGCGGCAGCATGAGCAGCCTGCGCACTGCCGGCGTCGGTCGCGGCCTCGACGAGCTGGTAGATGTGCGAGCCGCCGCAGTCCTCGGCCGGGCCGCGACGCAACCCGCCGGTGCACAGCGCCAGGCCAGATCCCGGCGCCATCGGCAGCACAGCCTCCAAGACGAGGACGTGCTGCCAGTCGTCTCCGTAGTCATAGGTGTAGAACAGCCGGTCACCAGGCTCGGCCAGGACCTCGTCCAGCCGGACCTGACCCTCGGGGATCCCCGAGTCACCCTCGTCCACGTCGAACGGGCACAGGTAATGCTCTGACCGCGCGCTGAACCCATCGGGTCCCGAGGCGAACCGATGCAGGTGGCTGTCGGTCCAGCCGAACGCGGCCTGGATGACATCATGGACCTGATCAAGGAACAGGTCTGATGCCAGCTCAAGGCGACGCCACAGCGGCGGGTCCGTGCCATCAAGATCGACCCGCACCCGGTACGTCACCACATCGCTGCGGCGCGGCCGCCGCGGCGAACGACCTGGACCGTCAGCCGGCCCTACCTCTGCTGGCAGCCGCGTAGACCCGAGCCGACGCTGATCCCCGACCACCACCCCAGGCTAGCGGCCGCTGATCCGCATCGCAGCCAACCCGAACGGGGCGGCCGCCATGCAAGCGGTCGAATTCGCCCAGCCAGCAGTGCTGCACGCAGGACCCGGCGGCTGGGCATAAGACGGCGATGAGTTGGTAAGTCGCGGGCGATGCCGCCCCGGATGGCGGTGCGATGCTCTTCGCTCTGGACCAGCGGCCCCGCGATTGGGTCGCGACGAAGAGGTACTTGCCGGTCGAGCCCTCGTAGCCACCGATGACCGTGCACGAGGCCGCCACCGCCGATATCAGGGGAATACGGGTCATATCCGCTCCAGGATTCGGGCTGCTGGCATGGGCAAAAGCCAGGTGTCTCATTTTGAGCCATTACGCCCGTCATCAGCCTTGACTGGCGCAGTAAGACGATCTTCCGATCCGCAGCCTGCGCTGATGTCGCCTCAATCGAGTCCGTGCTCTCTCCGTTCGCGAGTTTCGCAGCGTTCCCATTGGCACGCTCATTGGCATCATCGATGACGTCGTCGGTCACCAACCCACGAGCACGGCGGACTTCCCCGTCACTCTCCGCAGCGTTCATCGATGACGATGCGCTCAACTGAGCTTGAGGCGCTCGACCGGCTGGCCGGTGATATCGGCGATGATCTCGAAGTCCTTATCCAGGTGCAGGACTGTCAGCCCAGCCAGTTCGGCGGCGGCGGCCATGATCAGGTCGGGGATCGACGGGCCGCGGCGCTGGCCCCGATCGGCCAGGTCCAGCCGAGCCGTGGGGCGGGTGGGGATCGAACCCACGACCGGCGGATTATGAGAACGACGGACCGCTTCCCCGGCTCCTCTGCCTGCGCTGACGTCCGGGCAGCCGCGTCAGCACTCCCCTGGTTAGCCGGTGTCGCGGGATTCTCATTGGCACGCACATTGGCAGCTTCCGCTCGCAGCAGTCGAGCCCAGGCGGCTCCCGCTCATCCGCAATCAACACGCGACCTATCCGACGCGCAAAAGCTCGTCACCGAAGTCCGCCATCAGGCTCAGCCGCCCGCCCAGCGCCTCGACATAGCGATCGAGCACGTCGCGGGTCGCTACCTTGCCGGTCTCGATCTGGCTGACCCGGCTCTTGCCAACCCCCATCCGCTCAGCCACCTGAGCCTGAGTGAACCCCCGGCGGCGCCGGATCTCCGCCAGACGCCAGCCACGGACCTCGGCCAGCATCCGCTCCTTGCCCGCTTCGAACTCTTCCCGCCCGATCCGCTCGATGTGCTCCTCGCGGATATCGGACCACCTGGTGTGAGCCATCAACTGCCCTCCTCCTCAGCCCGCTCTTTCAGGTAGACCTCCAGCAGATGCTCCGCCCGCGGGATCGCCTCCCGGTACCACTGCTTCCAGTTACCCGACTTATCCCCAGCGACTAGCAAGATCGCCGACCTCCACGGATCGAACACGAACAGGACCCGAAGCTCGCTCCGCCCCGCCGACCCTGGCCGCAACTCCTTCAGGTTCTGAACCGAAGAGTGCTCCACCCGGTCCACTAAAGGACGCCCTAACGCCGGCCCTCGGTCAGCGAGGATGTCAATCGCCTGAACAACGAGCCGGTGCGAGAGGTCGTCCAGCGACCCGATCCACTCCCGGACCTCGTCGGTGACGAAGATGTCCCACTCGTCCAACGGCCCACCCACTCTCGCCAGCGTTCGTCGCCTAGTTTAGCAGGTTGTAAACACGGGCACCGGCAACGCATGACACAGCCGCTATGGGGTGCTGGCACGAAACATCTAGACAATATCGCCGGGAGCGGCATAAGCCCAGGTCAGATCGTGTGGGGCGGGTGGGGATCGAACCCAAGACCGGCGGATTATGAGAACGACGCATTCGTTCTCTGGCTTCTCCACCAGCGCTGATCTGCCTGCAATCGCGTCAGCACTCCCCCGGTTCGCCGGTTTCGCGGGATTCCCATTGGCACGCACATTGGCAGCATCCAGCATCTCGGTGGCCGAGCCGGGCGGCTGCCACCTCGTCCACGACTTGACCTTTCGTCACCCAGCGTGACCAGGCAGGCCATGGCCTCCCCCAGCACGCGGGAGTTCGTCGCCGAAGTCCGCCATCAGACTCAGCTGTCCCGCCCAGGGCCTCGACATAGCGAGCATGTCGCGAGTCGTGACCTTGCCGGCCTCGATCTGGCTGACCCAGCTCTTGCGGACCCCCATCCGCTGGGCCACCTGAGCCTGAGTAAGCCCCCGGCGGCGCCGGGATCGCCGCCAGCCTGAGAGCCCAGGCACTGCTCCTGACCTCGGCAAACGCCAACGACGCTCATGCTCTCCATCAGCTGGGCACGACTTGGCATGATCAGGCTTGTGCCTCCTGCCAGCGCCTGATTGCCTCGGCCAATCTCGGAACGTCGTCCCGCAAGGTGGCCCAGACCTCTTCGTAGTCGATGCGATGGTAGGCGTGCACGGCGATGATCCTCATGCCCTTGACTTCTCGCCAGGGTATTTCTGGCGTTGCTTTGATGACCTCGTCTGGCACGCCCTCGCCCAGGCGGCCGATGACCGCCTCGCCCGCGAGGCGCAGCGGGCGCTCGGAGTCCCAGCGCTGCTTCCCGAGGTTCACTAGCTCTGCTGCGGCATCGACTCCTTAGCCAGGTCTGCCAGAAGATCGTCGATTCCCCTGGTCAAAGGTCGACGGCCTCAGCTCGAATGCGCTTATCCCGTGGCTTGAGCGCGCTCCTCGCGACGACGTCCACCCCGACGCCCAGGAGGTCCTCGAGGTCCTGGAACAAGCCGACGTGATCAAGAAGAGACGTACCTGGCTCGAAGTCCACGAGCAGATCCAGGTCGCTGTCCGGGCGAGCCTCGCCCCCGGCGACAGATCCGAATACGGCGATCCGATGCGCGCGACGTTTCGGCGCCACGCCCATGATCTCCGCGCGGCGTCGGCGCAACCCATCGAGACTCAGCACGTCATCGGTCACCCCTCAAGGGTATCGCCATGCGCCCTCGGCCAGCTGAGTCAGCGCTTGGCTGAGCGCCAGCGCTTCCCTCGATACCGGCCGCGGTCGACCCTGACCAGGAGGTTTGCCGGTAACCAGATTGGCCGGTGCAACATCTACGGCCAGGCATGACTCCCGGCCAGGTCTGGCCCGTCGAAGAACGGAGGAACCGCCAGGCGAAACGACCGGCCGGCCGCCCTGCCCATTGGCACGCGGCCCGCACAACACACCGCCTTCTCACCAAGTCGGCCTTGCGCAGGCAGACAGCTAACCAGGAGCCAAACGAGCGAGTGGACCGGACGTCCCGCCGGGCGAACCGCCCCATCCTGATCGAGGTTGACCCGCACCCAGTCCGCCTGCGCAGGTCACGCACCCCGAAGGCGGCGAAGTGACCCGGCCCGCGCCCGCTCCGGAGCGGGCCGACAGGTGGACCAGCCGGGCCGCTGCGGCCACGGTGTCCGGGCTGGCCGGGATCGCGGGCGCCATCTCGTATAGTCACATGCGCCAGCTCGCCGCCGCCCACGGTGACGCCGGCTGGCATGCCCGCGCGTTCCCCGGTCCGTGGACGGAGTGGAGATCGTCGCCTCCCTGGTTCTGCTCGCCGACCGGCGGGCAGGCCACAAGTCCGGGTGGCTGCCCTGGGCCGCGCTCACCATCGGCACCGCCGCCAGCCTGGCCGCCAACATCGCCACCGCCGATCACGGAATGGTTAGCCGGGTGATCGCCGGATGGCCGACGGTCGCACTGCTGATCGCGGTCCAGCTGCTGTCCGGCATCCTGGAGCACGGCGCCACGACCCGCGCCACGCCCTGGCCCCACGACACTGGCCAGGCCAGCCGTGGCGGACCGGCGCCGTCCGTCCGATCCCGTCCGGCCTTCGGCGCCGAAAGCGGCCAAGCCGCGTCGCCGACCAGTAGCCGAACCCGTCCAGCCGCTGAAGCAGACGGTGCTCCCGGCAGCCTGGGCAGCCTGGGACGGGCTGCGAACCGCTGGACACCCGCTCACCCGCGACACCCTCGGCGCCAGCCTGCGCGCAGCCGACCACCGGGTCGGCAACGACCGGCTGACCCCGCTCCTGGCCGATCTGCGCGACACGTGACAGTCCGATGAAGGACTAACCAGATGTTCCGCTACGGATTGTTAGTTCACAGCCCTGCGGTTGCCGAGCGCGTGTCCCGGAAGCGACAGGCCTGGGCTTATCCGCCAACGCCCGATGACATGACAGGATTACCTAAGCGAACTGCTCCGCTGACGGCAGTTCAGCTTCGACCAAGCATACTGGGCAAATGGCGACCGATGCAGTTTCGGGGCGCGGCAGCTGCTTGACGCCCTTTTGCTAACGCAGTAGTAACTTTCCCCCAAAGGCGAATACCCGGAAGTTCTCATCGCAGTCATCGTAGAGCCGCAAGCTATGAGCCCGGGCCGCTACGCCGCTGACCGAGCACCCGATCTGCCAGATCCGGTGCAGTCCTGGCTGGAGCAGCTCAGCAAACCTGGCCGTGCCGTCGTAGGCTACCCCACATGCTCACGGCCGACCTCGCGCCGTCGGTCGAACCAGGCCGCTGCCATCGGCGTCGTCACGCGCACCTCGCCCGGCTCGTGAGAATGCGAGCACGATAGTGAGAGCGGCAGCTGCCGCGACCGGGGGCGGCCCGCGCGCGGCACGGGCACGCGCGGCGTTCGCAGCCTCGGCGCCGCTCCTTCTTGGCGTGGTGCTGGCGGCGCTTGTCTGTTATCCGTTCGCCGGCGGACGCCTGCTGCTGCTGGACTTCGTCTCCGGCCCTCACCAGCCGCTCCTGCCAGCGGCGGCCTTCGGCCTCGACGGTGGCCTGACCGGGGGAGTCCCGCTCGCGATCGGCTTGCGTCTCCTCGATGGACTGCTCGGTCAGGCAGGCTCGGTCGTCCCGGCCGCGGTCTTCTTCCCGCTCGCCACGACCGGGGCGGCGCGCCTGGTCCGCACCGCGGTGCTCCCGGCGCGCCTAGGCGCCGGGCTCTTCTACGCTGTCAACCCGTTCGTGTTCGACCGTCTCTACGCGGGCCAGCTGGGGCTTCTGCTCGGCTACGCCGTGCTGCCCTTCACCGTGACGGCGCTCCTGGATGCCGCGCGAGAGCCGCACCGGGTAGGCCGCGCTGCCTGCTGGGCCGCGGCCACAGTGATGATGAGCGTGCACTTCGCGTGGATTCTCGTCCCGGTGACTGCAGCGATCGTCCTGACCAGGCCGCAACGGGCGCTGGCTTCCCTCCGCCTTGGCGCAGCCGCACTCGGCGCCGCAGCCATCAGCTCCTGCCTGCTGGTGCCGCCGTTGCTCGTGGGCGCCGGCCCGGCCGGAGCTCTCGCGCAGCTCACCGCCTATCGCAGTCAGGCCGACCCGCGAGTCGGGCTGCTGGTCAACGTCGCCGGGCTCTACGGCTTCTTTCGACCGGGACCGATCGAGCCGAAGAACCTCTTCTCCGGCTGGCCAGCCATGCTCGCGGCCTTGCTGCTGATCGTGGCAGTCGGCTACGTCGCCGTGCTGCGCGACGCTGCGCGCAGGCGCGACGGGCTTGCCGTGCTCGCCGCTGGCGTCGTCGGATATTTCCTCGCCCTCGGAAGCCAGGGCCCGACCGGCGGCCTCTTCAGGCTCGCGTACGAGCACGTACCCGGCTTCGTCGTGATGCGCGAGCCGGACAAGTTCGCGGTCCTCGTCGCCCTCGCCTATGCCTACGGATTCGGCTGGGGCATCGCATGGCTCATGAGCCGGAGCCGCCAGCGGGTTGCCCAGGTCATGCCCGCCGCACTGGCGATTGTCTTGCCTCTTGCCTACACGCCGAACCTGCTCGGCGGTCTCGGCGGCCAGGTCACGGCCAGCGAGCTCCCGCGCTCGTGGTCCGTCGCCGCGCGCCTTGCCGGGCAGGACACGGTGCTGTTCCTGCCATGGCACGAGTACTTCCCGACCCCGTTCACCGGCAAGCGGGTGATCGCCAACCCGGCGGCGTTCTACTTCGCCGGGACCGTTCTCACCAGCGAGAATCCGGGCCCTGGTTACTCCTTCGCCGCCGAGGACCCCGAGCACGTCTTCCTCGACAAGTTGCTCGGCCCGCCAGTTGACCTGCGGCGGACGCGTGCCGCGCTCGCCGACCTCGGGGTAAAGTACGTGGTCCTGGCGAAGGTGGCCGATTGGCGGGACTTCGCCAGGGTCGCGGACGCGCCAGGGATCCGTCTGGTGTACTCAAGCCCTTCGCTCGACCTTTTCTCTGTCAAGCCGACCGCCAGGGAGACGCGCGACGACCGTCGCGTGCGTTCCCTTGACCCCGTCGATTACCGTATCTTTCCGGGTCATCCAGGCGTCGTCGCCCTCCCCGTTCCCTTCGCGCAAGGCTGGACGATCGACGGCCATCCGGCTGCACGGCTCGCCGACGGGCAAGCGGGCGTCCTCGCGCCAGCCGGAGGGGGTGTCGCTCATTACGGCCCGACCGGCGGCGTTCTCGCCAGCGAGATCGGATCCCTCGCGGCGGCTCTCGCAGTGGCAGTCGTCGCATTCCTCGAGCGGAGGCGGCGGGCGCCTGGCCGTTGTGATCCGGATCCTCGGCCGCTCGCAGGGCATTCGCACGCTCGCGCCACAGCCGGATCTGGCTGAGAAGACGAGCAACCGTCACAGCCCGGGGGTAGACGCTTCGCGACTGGCGTCCTTCCAGCCCAAGCGAGCGGTCCTCGCTGGACGCCACCTTTAGTTCCGCGTCGTCGTGTCGCGCGGGTCTTTCGCAATAGGAACGACCCATGATGCCAATTTCTTCAGCATTATCATGTCATCGTCTACTGTTCGGTGATCAAGCCTTGAACTGCGGGTATGCGACGCGGGAGCCTTGGTGATCATGGTTGTGAATAAGCTTCCTTGTCCTGATTTCAAAAAACATGTGACAAGCACGAATGCCGTTCGCAATCTTTCAATAAACTGATGGCATGAATAGCCTGCAGATAAGCACGGTAGTGCTATCTTCGATGCGAGGACCCAAAGCTATTCTTGGCACCGCCATGTGATCCCAGGGAAGGGTTCATACATGCGCATCGGCGTTAATAAGCTCGTCTATCCACTCATCGCCACCGCGTTTGCCGCGAGCCTGCTCGTGACGGCCTTCGCGCGAGCAGAGCCTACGCTCACCTCCTCCGATAACTGTTACGGACGCTGCCCGTCCGCAACAGTGCTGTCGCTCTCTCCAACTAAGGTCACCTACGGCCGCGAAAACACCGTGGTGTTCAGGGTCACGGTGCGCGGACTTGCCCGCGGGACCGGTGAGCCGACCGGCTGGGTGGCAGTGGCCTGGCAGACAGTGACGCTGTGTTCGACCTACGTCCGTAACGGGGAGGGTCGTTGCTCGCCGTCTGCCACGGCACTGCCAGTGGGGTCGTACACGATCGTGGCGCGCTACGTCGGGAACAGGATGTTCGAGCCGTCCACGTCGAGGGGGCAGACGCTCATTGTCGCTTCGTATCGGCACTACCGGCATAGGCACCCCAGGCACACGCTCCGGGCACACGCACGAGCCGCTACCTGGCACTTGTCGTCATGAAACGTCGCTTACGGCCGACGACCGGTCGGCCGTAAGCGACGGCCCGAACTCAGTCGGGTGCATCTGGTAGCGGGGAACGGCGGCTTCCCCTTGGTTCGGTTTCCCCCGGTTCATCGAGCTCGATCCAGCGGGAGTGAAGCGTGCGCGCAGTACAGCGGTCAGGGGCCAGAACGGCCCTGCACCGGCGCCGGGCTGGCGATCACCCGCTGGCCAGTGAACGGGGCCGGGAAGTACTCGTGCCACGGCGGGGAAAGCACCGTGCGCTGCCCGGCAAGGTGCGAGGCGAAAGACCAGGAAGACGGAGGGTCGCTGGCCCTGACCCGGCCGCGGAGGCCGCCGAGCAGGTTCGGCGCGCAGGCCAGGGGGCAAGGCGCCGCATTCCTTCCCGGCTGCTAAGCCGCGGTGGCTGGTCGCTCGTGATCGCAACGACGGGCGTCAACGGGCTCAACTTCCTCTTCAACGTCTTGATCAGCCGTCTGCTTGGCCCGTCGCACTACGGAGCGCTTGGCGCTGTTCTGAACGTCATCTCCGTGATGGCCGTCCCGCTCGGCGCGATCCAGCTCGCGGTGACGCAGGCAGTCGTCTCCGGCGCGGGCAGAGATCGGATGTCGCTGCGCCGATTGACAGTGAACGCGATGCTCTGGGGCGCCGCGGCGATGGTGGCGGTCTGGGTGCTCGCACCCCTGATCGACGGTTTCCTGAACCTGAAGTCCCCCTTCACGGACCTGGCCATTGGCGTCTGGGTCCCGCTCGCGGTGGTCGCCGCTGTCCTGCAGGGTGCGCTGCTCGGCGAGCTGCGCTTCGTGCCCGTCGCCATCGCCTCGTTCATCGGCGGCGGTGCGCTGCGGCTGGCCAGCGGTGCCCTGCTCGTCCTGGCCGGCTTCGGGCTGGAGGGCGCCGTGGCGGCGACGGTGATCGGCCAGGCTTTCACTGCCGTGGCCCTCCTCCTGGTCGCGAGGAGGGAAGTACTCGCCACGGGACTTGACCCGATACGGATCTCCCTGCGCGACGCCGTGCTGTCGATCGCCGCGCTCGCCGGGTACACCACGCTGACCGGGATCGACGTATTCCTGGCCCGTCACTTCCTCGCGGCCGCCGCTGCGGGGCGCTACGCGGCTGCGGCGGCCGCGGGCCACATCGCGATGTTCCTGCCCGGGGCGTTCGTGACAGTAGCCTTTCCGCGGCTTGCCTCCGCCGGCGGCGCTGGCATGAGCGCCCGCAAGACTCTCGCCGAGACGCTCGCGCTGGTCACCGTCATCGGGCTCGCGGCCTTCGCGGTGCTCGCGGGGATGCCCGGCATAGTCATCGACGTGCTCTTCGGCCCGAATTACCTCGCCGCCGCGAGCATCGTCGGGATCATCGCCCTCATCTCCGTCTTCTTCGGCATCATCGGCGTGCTCACCTACTTCCACATCGCCCGGCGCTCAGCGGCCGCGCTGTACAGCTGGGCCGGAGCCGCGCTAGCGTCGGTGCTGGTGGCCGTGCTGCACGGCGGTATGGGAACCGTTGCCGCCTGCATGCTGGCGGCGAGCGGGTTCGTACTGGTGGCCATGTCCCTCCCGGCACTGGCGGCGCTCGTGCGGCAGGTCTCCGGCGCGGCCGCGCCGAGCGACAGGGCCGTCAGGCTCCCCCCTGCCGAGATCGACGTCAGCCTCGTCATTCCGTTCTACAACCCAGGCCGCCGCCTGGCTCTCCACGTGCAAGCCGTCGTCGAAGCCCTCAGGACTGAGCGGGTCACCTTCGAAGTGATCGCGGTATCGGATGGCTCGACCGACGGAAGCCCGTCGTCGATCGCCGGGATCGACCAGGTCCGGATAGTGGAGCTGGCGGAAAACCACGGCAAGGGAGCCGCGCTGCGCGTCGGCCTGGCGCAGGGCAGAGGCCGCTACCTCGGGTTCATCGACGGCGACGGCGACATCCCGGCTGGGCAGCTGAGCCATTTCCTCGCGGCGACCAAGGCGGGCGATCCGGATGTGGTACTCGGCAGCAAGCTCCATCCGGACTCAGATGTCATCTACCCGCCGCTCAGGCGACTGTACTCGTCCGGCTACCGGCAGCTGACGTGGTTGCTTTTCCGGCTGCCGACGCGGGACACCCAGACTGGCATCAAGCTCATCCGGCGCGAGACGCTGGCGGCCGTTCTTCCGAAGATGGTGGAGAAGCGTTTCGCATTCGACCTTGAGCTGCTCGTCGTCGCCCGCCGGATGGGCTATCGGAGCTTCCTCGAGCACCCGGTCCAGATAGCCGAGCGCTTCACGACCACCATCTCGCCGCAGGCGGTCTGGCGAACGCTCCTCGACACGTTCGCTATCTTCTACCGGCTGAGGGTTACCCATTTCTACGGGCCCCGGCTCGCGCCGGTCTCTGGCCACAGCCGGGTGTCCCGCTTCTGGTCACGAGCAGGCGCCCGGCCGGCCGCTGCCGGACCAATCGCGGGATCACTGGCGGGCACTGGATCTGAGGACAGGCCGCTGCGAATCCTTGCCTACAACTGGCGGGATCTCGCGCATCCTCGCGCGGGTGGCGCTGAGGTCTACCTGCAGTCGGTCGCGCGCGAATGGGTGAAATGCGGCCACAAGGTGACCATCTTCTGCGCCTCAGTGGACGACAGGCCCGCGCGGGAGATGGCTGACGGAGTGGAGATCATACGACGCGGCGGTCGCCTCGGCGTCTATCGGGAGGCCAGGCGCTACTGGCGGCGCGAGGGAGGCGGCCAGTACGACCTGGTGGTCGATTGCGTGAACACGAGGCCGTTCCTCTGTCCTCGTTTTGTGGGGAACGTGCCGATCGTGGCCGTCGTCCACCAAGTCGCAAAGGAGATCTGGCGGTACGAGACTCCCTGGCCGATCTCCGCTTCTCGGCCGTTACCTGCTGGAGCCGGTCTGGCTGCGCGCATACCGGGATGTACCGGTTGTCACGGTGTCCGAGTCAAGCCGCGAGTCGCTAACGGAATATGGCCTGCGACGGGTCACAGTCGTTCCGGAAGGATGGGTGCCCGCGTGACGGCACGGACTGCAGTCGAGAAGGAGCCTGTCCCGACCGTTGTCTTCCTCGGACGGCTGTGCGCCAACAAGCGCCCTGAGCACGCCATTCGGGCCTTCGAACTCGTCCGCCTTCAGATGCCCGATGCGCAGATGTGGGTGATCGGAAGCGGTCCGCAGGAAGCGAGGCTCCGCCGGGCAGCCGGCCCGGGCGTCACCTTCCTCGGGCGCGTGCCCGAAGAGGAGAAGTGGGAGCGCCTGGCACGTGCGCACGCCCTGGTCGCCACGTCCGTCCGCGAGGGCTGGGGGCTCGTGGTGACGGAGGCGGCCGCGAGCGGCACCGTGGCGATCGGCTACGATGTGCCAGGCCTTCGGGACTCGATCGGAGCATCGGGAGGCATTCTCACGCGCGCCGATCCGGCGTCCTTGGCCTCCGGCTTGGTCGGGCTGCTCTCTTCAGTCGTCGCGGACGACGGGCCTCGGGCGGAGCCGGCCGGAGTCGTCCCGTGGACGGAGGTCGCCGCAGGCATCCTCTCAGTCGTGCACGAGTCCGAGCCGACCGCGATTTACGTCCCTGACCAGGCCGGTTCGCCGGCTCGCGGCCGGACTGCCGACCAGCGCAAGCGGCTCACCCGGGCGAGGACCCACCTCAGCGTAGTCGGCGTAGCGTTGCTCCTGTTCGGCGGCGTACGCGATGACGGACTGTCTCCAATCCTCGTCAGTGCCGCGTTCTTCGCGCTGCTAGCCGCAACGCTCATCGGCGGCGTCGAGGGCTGGCCGACACGCGGAGGGCGCCTCAGCCGGGTGTCGGCTGCGGCGTGGCCGGCCGCGCGGGGCG
>CAVZHC010000002.1:0-135692 GCA_963774905.1 uncultured Actinomycetota bacterium
TCCACACGCCGCTGACCGCGATGGTCCCGTAGGTCTCCTTGACGTGCGAGCTGGTCAGCGAGTAGGCGAGCGCGGACAGCGCGAGCAGGCTCAGCCAGTCCCCCAGGCTGGACAGCGAGGTGGCGAACCACAGCCGCCGGAATGCCCGGTTGGACAGCACGTTGCCGTGGCGCTGCCCCAAAGGGGATTTAATGCTCATTGCGCAAGGCTATCGAGAGTACAGCCAGGTCCGTGGCAACCCAACGAACGTAGGGGACCGTCCAAGGTAGTCCCTGGTGGGGTGGGCGCTAGCCCGCCGGCCTGCGGCTGCCCGACGCCCTGGTGGTCTTCTTGGCAGCGGTGCCGGAGCGGGCTCCGGCAGTCTGCGCCGCTTGGGCGCCGGGCCTGCGGCCCGGCGCTCGGCCAGCAGCTCGATCGCCCGCTGCGGCGTGATCGTCTCAGGCACGTCGCCCTTGCGCAGCGACGCGTTGGTCTCCCCGTCGGTCACGTACGGCCCGAACCTGCCCTCGCGCAGCACGATCGGCTTGCCGCTCGCCGTGTCGTCGCCAAGCTCGCGCAGCGGCGGAGCCGCTGCGCCGCGCGCGGCCCCGCCGCGCTGCTTGGGCTGGGCGAACAGCACCCGCGCCTGCTCGAGCGTGAGCGTGAACAGCTGCTCGTCGGACTCCAGCGACCGGCTGTCGGTGCCCTTCTTGGCGTACGGCCCGTAGCGCCCGTTCTGCACGGTGACTGGCTCGCCGTCGATCTCGCCGACCGTCCTTGGCAGGGTGAGCAGCCGCAGCGCCTCGTCCAGCGTCACGCTGTCCAGGTCCATGGCCTTGAGCAGCGAGGCCGTCCTCGGCTTGGCCGAGGACGGCGCGTCCTCGGCGAGCACCTCGGTGACGTACGGGCCGAACCGGCCGGCCCGCGCGACGATCGTCAGCCCGCTGGCCGGGTCAGAGCCGAGTATCTTGTCGCCGCTCGGCCGCTCGAAAAGCTCGGCGGCGAACTCCGGGGTCAGCTCGTCGGGCGCGGTCCCCTCGGGCACGTTCACCCGCTCGCCGTCCCGCTCCAGGTAAGGCCCGTAGCGGCCGACCCTGATCACGATGTCGGTGCCCGCGAGCGGGAACGAGCTGACGTCCCTGGCGTCGATGTCGCCGAGGTCGCTGACCAGGTCCTTCAGGCCCTCCTCGCGCTGGCCGTTGGCGCCATCGGTGCCGAAGTAGAACCGGCGCAGCCACGGCACCCGGCCGGCCTCGCCCCTGGCGATCTCGTCGAGCGCCTCCTCCATCCGCGCGGTGAACTCGTAGTCCACCAGGTGGGTGAAGTGCCGCTCCAGCAGGTTAACCACGGCGAACGCGACGTACGAGGGCACCAGCGCGGTGCCCTTCTTGAACACGTAGCCGCGGTCAAGGATCGTGCCGATAATCGAGGCGTAGGTGGACGGCCTGCCGATCTCCCGGTCCTCAAGCTCCTTGATCAGCGAAGCCTCGGAGTACCTGGCCGGGGGCCTGGTCGCGTGCTCCGCCGGGGCCAGCCCGCGGTGCGCCAGCGGGTCGCGCTCCGCCAGCGGAGGCAGGCGGCGCTCCCGGTCGTCGCGGTCGGCGCCGTCGGCCTCCTCGACCTCCTCCACGTAGGCCTTGAGGAAGCCGTAGAACGTGATCACCTTGCCCGAGGCGCCGAACTCGGCCTCCTCGCTGGCGGTCGAGCGGCCGTCGATCCTGACCGAGACCGACTCGCCGACCGCGTCCTTCATCTGCGAGGCGACGGTGCGCTTCCATACCAGGTCGTACAGCCTGAGCTCGTCGCCGGACAGCCCGGACCGGTCCGGCGTCCTGAACGCGTCGCCCGCCGGGCGGATCGCCTCGTGCGCCTCCTGAGCGCTCTTGACCTTATTGGTATAGGTACGCGGGGAGTCGGCGACGTACTCGGCGCCGTACAGCTCCCTGGCCTGGTTCCTGGCCGCGGTGAGCGCGGTTTCGGACAGCGTCACCGAGTCGGTCCGCATATAAGTGATGTGACCGTTCTCGTACAGGCGTTGCGCCACCTGCATGGTGTACTTCGCCGAGAAGCCCAGCTTGCGCGAGGCCTCCTGCTGAAGCGTCGTGGTACGGAACGGTGCGTACGGCGACCGGCGGTAGGGCTTGCGTTCGACCGACTTCACGGCGAACGCGGCGGCGGAGAGCGCCGGCCAGACCGGCCGCCGCGGCCGCGTCCAGGTGCAGCACCTGCACGGCCTGCCTGTCGTCGGCGGAAGCGGCGGTCCGCAGCTCGCCGGTCGGGCTGAAGTCGCGGCCCTGGGCGATTCGCTGCCCGTCGAGCGCAACCAGCGTCGCGGTGAACCAGGTGGCGTCCTGGCCGGCGGGCTGCGGCGCGAACTCGGCCTCCAGGTCCCAGTAGCTGGCCGGCCGGAACGCGATCCGCTCCTTCTCCCGCTCCACCACCAGCCGGATAGCCACCGACTGCACCCGGCCCGCGGACAGCTGCGGCATGACCTTCTTCCACAGCACCGGCGAGACCTCGTAGCCGTATAGCCGGTCGAGCACCCGGCGGGTCTGGTACGCCTCCACCAGGCCGTTGTCGACGTCGCGGGGGTGCGCGACGGCGGCCGCGATCGCCTCGGGCGTGATCTCGTGGAAGACCATCCGCCTGGCCGGCACCTTGGGCTTGAGCTCCTGTACCAGGTGCCAGGCGATGGCCTCGCCCTCGCGGTCCTCGTCAGTGGCGAGCAGCAGCTCGTCGGCATCCTTCAGCAGCTGCTTGAGCTTGCTGACCTGCTGGCGCTTGTCCGCGTTCACCACGTACAGCGGCTCGAAGTCCGCGTCGATGTTGACGCCGAGCCTCGCCCACGGCTCCTTGCGCAGCTTGTCGGGGATGTCAGCGGCGCTGCCCGGCATGTCGCGGATGTGGCCGATGCTCGACTCAACCACGTAGCCCTTGCCGAGGTAACCGGCGATCGTGCGCGCCTTGGCTGGCGACTCGACGATGACAAGCCGCCTGGCACCGTTCGCGCTGGAATCCGCGCTCGCCTTGCCGCCCCGTGCCGCCGGGGTGGTCCGTGCCGGGCTCGTCCTAGTTGCCACGCTCACTCAACCTCACATCTCGCAGACGCCAGGAGGCTACCGCAAGTGGCCGGCTGACCTGCTACTGGCGATCACATCGCTCTTCTGTGGCACCAGGGGCACCTCGCGGTATCCGATTCCCTAACGCCGATTGAATCATCGGCACTGATGCGCACAATAAGTGGTGATGGCGGAGTACTCCTACCTCGTGCTCAACCTTCCGCGCGGAGCGTCAAGGGACGTCGTGCGGAGAATCCTCACGGATCATGCCGAATACGGGCACTGGGAACTCGCCACGCTGCGGCTCTATGCCGACGGAAGCCGGACAGCCACCCTGCGCCGCAAGATTATCCGACCCCTGCCGGTCGGTGCCGCCGCCGGGGTGGCCGGGGCCGTGCTCACCACCCGGCGTGAGCCGCCGACCGGCTGGTCAGCCTGACCGGCCCCAGCCTGCGGCCGAGCGCCGCGCCGCTCGCCGCTGCCCGCCCGGTCGCCGCCAGCCAGAGGCCCGCCGTGTTCCGCACCCTGGCGCGCAGGCTCACTGACGGCGCGGCGTGCCTCGGCCTGCGCTGGTCGATGTCGGCGGGCCTGGGTTCCTTAGACGCGCCGGTCAGCCCGTGCTTGCTCTGGTATCCGCCGGCCGGTCGGCCGGCGGAGGCGGCGGCCGGCAGCGGGAGCAGCTCGCCGCAGCCGCAGGTGCGGTCGGGACCGGTTCCCCTCGGCTCGCGGTCTGGATCGGCCGCGGGGCGGGGCATCGGGTAGGGCTCGGAGTCGGGGTCGGGCTCCGGGCTGAACGCCCTTCCGCCGTCGAGACCCGGCTCGGCGTCGGGGTCGAGCTCTGAGTCTGGCTCGGGGTCGGACCTTAGCTCGCCGACCACGTCGGGCTGGTCGTCGGTATCGTCGGCAAGCATCTGCGCGATCAGCAGGTCGACCCGCTGCCGCATCCTGGCCAGGCGGCCCTCGGACACCCCGCTTCCGGCCGCCGCGGTGCCGGCCAGGCAGTCCCAGCCACTCGCCGCCGCGACCGTGTCCTGTACGGAACCGGAGACAAGTTCGCTGCTAGCGTCGGGACCGGCGACAGGCTCACGGTCGGCGACGGGATCGGGATAAGGATCGGGCAGCGGCACAAGATCGGGGACAAGTCCGCAGGCGGAGGTGGGCTCCAGGGTCAGGGTGGGCCCGGGCATGGGCGCCGCCCTCTTGCTCAGCAGGACCGGCAAGGTCTCCATCGTCGCTCCGTGTTATCTGCTCCGCGATGGTCAGTATGTCCCCCCGTGTTCATTCAGTTACATTTCGTAGCTACCGCCAGGCAGCCGACACCCAGTCACTGTGCTGCTGTTCCCCTCAGCGGCAGCGTGACCTACGCGCTCCGGTTACGGCGGCCACGGCCAGCCGCGGTTGCGCACTAGCCGTGGCCGCCGGCGCGGAATCTCTTCCGCTGCCGGACGCAAGGATCAAGCAGCCGGACTGCCAGGCCGGCGCGCAAGACGCAGCGTCTGGCGCTCGCACCGCAGCGCGGGCGGAAGACGGCCCACCCGGGGCCCTGGAGCTGATCCGGCAGCACAGGCAACCCTCCTCGTCGAAACCGGCGGAGTACGAGACTGCTGACGGGACGTAGCGGAAGGGGTACGTCCCTGGAGTCAGCCCCCCGCACAATGCGTGACCTTACCACTACTCACGGTTGGCAATGTGTAAACGCCGAAACTGCGCAACGATTACCGACTAATGCGTAGTGATCATGGTGCGCCCCCGCCGCGGGGCCTTCGTCACCGAGCCGGCGCCGTCGCGGGGTGGCTGACTCGGCTCTGCTAGCCCGGGACCTTCCGCTAGCCCGGGACCTTCCGCTAGCTCGGGACCTTCCACAGGATTGGTCAGCGTGAAGACAAGCTTGCCGGTCATGGAAACCAGGTGCCCGCTGGGCACCTCCCAGACGAACGCGTGGCCGTTCTGATCGCCGGCCGCGACCTCCTTGCCGTTCTGGCTGAACGTGACGTCATTGCCACGTGGCGTCCGCCGCCAGCAGCGTGATCAGCAGAGGTCGATGAAGTGGTCGAGCACCTCGCAGCCGAAGTCCAGGGCTGACAGCGGCACCCGCTCGTCGACGCCGTGGAACAGGCCGGAGAAGTCGAGCTCGGCCGGCAGCCGTAGCGGCGAGAACCCGAAGCACCGGATGCCCAGCCTGCTGAACGACTTGGCGTCGGTGCCGCCGGACAGGCAGTACGGCACCACCTGGGCGTCGGGGTCGGTCCGCAGCAGCGCCGCGGCCATGGCCTCGACCAGCGCGCCGTCGAACGTGGTCTCCACCGCGATGTGGTGGTTCACGAACTCGCGCCGCACGCCGGGTCCGAGCAGCTGGTCGATCCCGGCGAAGAACTCGTCCTCGTGACCAGGCAGGAAGCGGCCGTCGATCTGGGCCGAGGCCGACTGCGGGATCACGTTCACCTTGTAGCCGGCGGTCAGCATGGTGGGGTTGGCCGTGTTGGTCAGCGTCGCGCCGATCATGCGGGCGATCGGGCCGAGCTTGGCGAGCACGGCTGCCGGGTCGGCGGGGTCGAATCCGACGCCGAGGGCCTCGCAGGCTGACTCGAGGAACGCGGTCACTGACGGCGTCAGCCGGACGGGCCACTCGTGCCGCCCGATCCGCCCGACGGCCTCGGCGATCTCGGTGACCGCGTTCTCCGGGTTGAGCATCGACCCGTGGCCGGCCCGGCCCCGCGCGGTCAGGCGCATCCAGGCGATCCCCTTCTCGGCGGTCTGCAGCAGGTACAGCCGCCGCCCGCCGATCGTGGTGCTGAACCCGCCGACCTCGCCGATCGCCTCGGAGACGCCGTCGAAGAGCCCGGGGTGGTTGTCGACCAGCCAGCCGGCGCCGTGGTTGCCGCCCGCCTCCTCGTCCGCCAGGAACGCGAGCACGACATCCCGCGGCGGCCTGCGGTCCTCTCTGAGCCGCTGGCGGAACACGGCCAGCATCATCGCGTCCATGTCTTTCATGTCCACCGCGCCGCGGCCCCAGACGCAGCCCTCGGCGACCTCGCCGGACAGCGGGTGCACCTGCCAGTCGGCCGGGTCGGCGGGGACGACGTCGAGGTGACCGTGGATCAGCAGGGCCGGCCGCGACGGGTCGGTGCCCTCGACCCTGGTGATGACGCTGGTGCGCTTCGGTCGCGACTCGAGCACCGTGGGCTCCAGGCCGACCTCGGCGAGCAGTTCGGCCACGTGCTCGGCTGCCGCGCGCTCGCCGGGTCCCGAATCGTCGCCGGTGTTGGTGCTGTCGATCCTGATCAGGTCACTGGCCAGGCCGGCGACCTCCTGCGGCGCGGTGATGCCCATCCGGACATACTGCCACTGTCGGGTGTGGCGCGGGTGCCAGGTGCCGCGGGCGGGTGCCAGGTGCGCCGGGGGTCGCCGCCTGTCCGCCTGGCGGTCGGGTCTGGTCCGCGCCTCGCACTGAGCCGTCCTGATTTGCTATCGTGTTGCGGCTGGGGCGGTCGTTGACCGGTGACCGCGGCCAGTGACGTCCGGGTGGCGGAATAGGCAGACGCGCTAGCTTGAGGTGCTAGTGCCCGTAAAGGGCATGGGGGTTCAAGTCCCCCCTCGGACACGTATTTTCCCATGAGCCGCTGTTACCGGGCAGGCTGAGACTTCACCCGGGCCTGTCATTGGCTGGCGCGGGTGCTCTGGCGGTGGCTCACCCCCTTCGTTCGCGCTTGGTTGTGATTTCAGCTTCGGGCCGCGCCCACGGTGACCGACTCCCCGGTGCCTGACCGCAGGGTCCGGCGACTGGGGTCATAGCTGAGAGTGCGGCCACTAGACCGCAGGTGGTCGATCAGATCTGCGACATGTGCGGGAGTGGTGACTCCTGCGGCGCCTTTCTCTCGGCTGGTCTCGGTTGACCCGTTGACGAGCAGGATGGCCATGGCCGCGAGGCGGGGCAGGATCTGGTCTTCGCGGAGGTAGACGTTCCTGGGCGATCCGGGGCGGGCTTGGTCGCGCTTGAGCTGCCGTGGCGGCACCGGTAGGCGGGGTGGCCGTTGGACCAGGTTGATTCCATGCGCCGTCCGCACTGTCCGCAGCGGAGCAGCCCGGAGAGGAGGTACCGGCGGGTGGCTGGCCCGGCGGGGCCTCGTGGGGCGGTGATCTGCTGCGCGGCGATGTAGTCGCTCTCGCTGACGAGTGCGGGGTGGGCGGGCCGGGCGGAGATGACCCATCCGTCAGACAGGTTCCATCGCTGCACCTGGCGGTGACCCAGCCCAGTGTTCGCGGTGTCGATGAGATCGTGATCGGTGCGCTGGCGGTTCCATACCTGGCGGCCGGTGTAACGGGGGTTCGCCAGGATCGCGGCCACGGTAGTGAGAGTCCACGTCGTGCCGCTGCGGTGCGGGTTGCGCTTGGGATCGGATGCCGACGGGCACGGAGTGGCGGTGTCGTTGAGGGCCCGGGTGATCCCCTGCTCACGATCCGTCCTCCCGCGCCGTCATCCGTCCACACCCACGTGCCATATCGCGCCTTGCCGCAGCTGGAACGACTATAGGATTTGCTATAGTCAGGATGTGCGGGAATGGGACATCTACCAGACCGATGAGGTCGCCGTGTGGCTTGAGGAGCTGCAGGCCGACGACCCCAGGAGCGCCGAACTGGTCGATGACGCGATCTACGCGCTGAGCTGCTCAGGCCCAGCGCTTGGCCGCCCCCTGGTGGACACCATCACCGCGTCGAAGATCAGGAACCTGAAGGAACTCCGTCCGCCGTCCAGCGGCACGAGCAAGATCCGGATCCTGTTCGCCTTCGACCCATGGCGGTCGGCGATCTTACTCGTGGCGGGGAACAAGGAAGGCAAGTGGAACCGCTGGTACACCGAGGCGATCCCGAAAGCCGAGCAGCTGTATGAGGTCTACCTGAAGGAACGGGCGGAAGAGGAGCCCAGCTGATGAGCGGATACACCAAGTGGGACCGCGCCGCCTACATCGAGCGCGTCGGCGGCCCGGAAGAGGCCGAACGGCGCCGCAAGCAACTCATGGCCCACCAGACCGGCCACCGGCTCGCCGAGGAGCGCAAGCGCCAGGGCTTCACCCAGGCCCAGCTCGCCGAGGCGATGGGCGTCACCCCCGGCCGGGTCTCCCAGGTCGAACGCGGCGAACTGGCCACCATCGAAGCAGTCGCCCGCTACGTCCAAGCCCTCGGCGGACGCCTCGACCTCATCGCCAGCTTCGGCGACCACACCCTCACCGTCACCACCACCGAAGCCGCCTGAGCCCCCCGGGCAGAAGCCGTTCAGGGAGTGGACTAGGCAGTCTGACAGCATTCGGGCCCCGTCTTGGGGAAGCTAGCCTCTGTCCAGCCAGCCGCTCAGCGCGCGGGACAAGGACGACGCTTGCCCTCTCAGAGTGGAGAGTGCGGAGGATGCGCAGTTGAACGACGAGACAGGTCTTTCGGTCGGTCCGTGGACGGCCAGTGAAGTGCTGGGCCGAGGGGGCAACGCCACCGTCTGGAAGGCAACTCGGATTGGTGAGCCCGCTCCGGTTGCCTTGAAGGTTCTGAACGTCACCAAGACGGAGCACGAGTCCTACAAGCGATTCACGCGCGAGATCGGATTCCTGCGAGATCACCAGGATGTTCCCGGCCTGCTGCCGCTGCTCGATGCACACCTACCCGAGCAGCCGTCGAGAGCGGACCGGGCTTGGCTGGCTATGCCGGTCGCCACGCCGATCACGCAGGCCCTCGCCGGGGAACCACTCCCGACGGTTGTCGCTGCCGTGGCAGTGATCGCCGATACGCTTGCCCGCTTGCAGGCGGAGTACAACATCGCTCATCGTGATATCAAGCCCGGAAATCTCTACGAACTGATCGGGTCGTGGCTGATCGGCGATTTCGGTCTCATAGCTCTGCCAGATGTCGAGTCGCTGACGACCAACGGGCGCCAGGTCGGCCCTGCCCACTACACGGCATACGAGATGATCCTCGACCCGGCGAACGCTGAGCCCCATCCCGCCGATGTCTACTCTCTGGGGAAGACACTGTGGGTCCTGGCAACGGGCCAGGCTTGGCCACCAGAGGGACATCAGCCGGCCGGCACGCGAGGCTTCGGGATCGGGGATTACCGGCCTCATCCCCGGTCCGGTGCGCTGGACCAGGAGGTTGACCTGATGACCCGCCTCCACCCCGAAGAGCGGCCCTCAAAGGATCAAGTGGCGCGTGACCTTGCGGCTTGGGGGGAGATGGCAGCGCAGCCGGTGGTTTTCGACCTGTCAGAAGCCCGCGCGCGGCTGCGTGACAAGCTACGGGTCGAGATCGCCGAGCAGGACGCGGAACAGCAGCGCAAGAACCTCGCGCAGGAAGCCGTACGCCGCCTCCAGGAATTGACCGCGCCCTTGAACGCGGAGCTGAAGAATCTTCATCCCCGCACTGAGGTCGACTCGGTCACCGATCAGCTCACCCGGAACACCGTGCGCAGTCGTGATGGCATGCGCCGGCGGATCGTGGACCGGTGGCAGCGCTGCACGATTGTCGCGCCCGACGACAGGCCCATGTCAACGACGCTCAGGATGAGCCGGTGCCTGGAGCTGTCCGATGACGGGCTCCTTCTGCTTCACATGCTGGTTCTGGTCGCCCCCCATAGAACTATGGGCAACTACTTCAGTTGGGAACCGGGTGAGAGGTCAGCGCCAGTCGGCAGCGTGGAAGCGGAGAAGATGCTTGAGGACTCCGTGCGTGAACTCACGGACGCGCTCTCCAAGGCAGTAGACGTGTTCATTGAGCACGTCCAGGGGGCTGCGGGCAACGACTAGGACGAGGGCGTGCTGCAGGCAGCTTCACACACGGAGATCCTCCTGCACCGCAAGAAGTGGGGGAATGGGGTTCGGACACACAATTTCCACATGCCGCTCAACCCTGGGGTCGCGGTGGTCAAGCCCGGTCCAGGTGGCCGGCCCGGACACCGCCTACTCAGCGCCGGCAGCGGCGCTAAACCAGGCCACGGGCCTGATCAGCCTGCTGGTCGAAGGCCCGGACCACAGCCTGGATGACTACTACGTGACGGCCGGATCACCGTGGTCAGGACCGATTCAGGTGGTAGGCCCGGGCAGCACTGGTTCAGCACCGATGGCGGTGCTGAACCAGGGGGCTGGAACCTCTCAATCCAGGTGTCCATCTCCGCAGTTGCCTCGGGTGTCGTCATGGGTTCACGTTCTCAGTATCTAGGCAGGCAGGCGCCTTGTTAGTCATCGGTGCTGGTGTCGGCCTGCTGGCCGGGAAACGTCCTGGAGCCGAGCGCGCGGGTCAGGACCGGTTCCCGGTGGCCAGCCGTAGGGGACGCCAGCGAGGGGGTTCCCGGCTTTGTCGGCGGGTCTCATCGGTAGGTGACCGCCGGCTCAGGGGTGGGCGCGCAGTTCTCGTTCGGTCTGGGCGTAGATGCGTTCCTGGCCTTCGGCGTCCTGGGACTTCTTCGAGGACTTCTTCAACTTCGCGGAGCTGTAGTGGCCCCCGGTCGCGGTCGCGAGCTCCGGATCGGCTATCAGCCGCACACAGCCGCGTGACCCCTTCTCCGGAGGCCCGACGAACGGATTAGTCAATGCCTCAATCGTTTTGAACGGCCCGCCGGCCTTGCTGCCGAGACTGGTTTTGACCGCTCCCGGGCTGACCGCGTTGAACGTCAGGCCCTCGCCTTCATGGCGGCGAGCTTGGGCGTAGGTGTACATCAGGGCCAGCAGTTTGGCATCGGCGTAGGCCTGGATCTGCTTGTACTTACCCGGGTAGCTCCAGTCGGTGATCGGCTTGCCCCGCGACTCGATCAGGGCGGTCATGTTGACCACCCGCGAGGGCGCGGCGAAATCATCAGCGCCCTTCCGGAGCAGGTCGAGCAGCCCGTCGGTCAGTGCCGCCAGTGCGATGTGATTGATGGCGATCGTCCGCTCGTACCCGTCGGGTGACAGCGCCTTGCTGGAGAACGCGGCGCCCGCGTTGTTGACCAGTCCGTTGAGTCCCTTCGGCGCGGCCTCGTGAACAGCGTCGACCAGTTCCCGAACACCTGCCAGAGATCCGAGGTCTGCGGCTACGGGCAGGTACCGGCCGTTGCCGTTGCCGTTATTGACCAGCAGGTCGACAGCGCGTCGGGCGTCGTCGGCACGACGCGCGTGCACCAGCACAGTCGCCCCGCTATTCCCAATGCCTTGGGCGGTTTGATGGCCGATACCGCCCTTGGCGCCGGTGACTAGCACGGTCTGTCCGTCCAGCCGACCCGCGAATTGAGCGTCGAACTTGCTCATGGTCTCTCCTTGAAGATGTGCAGTAGGAGTGAGTCGTGTAGCCCATTCTCCGGAACGTCACGGTGACTTGGGGTCGGGCCCAGAGGTGAGCCCGTTTGACCGGCCCGGCGGCGACGAAGGCAACTGCCGGCCGACCGGTCTCAGGGTGATCGGCAGGTGCCTTCGTCGCCGTTACGTCGCTACTCGGCCCCCATCGACTGCAAGCGTGACCCCGTCGACGAAGCTGGCATCGTCGCTGGCCAGGAAGACGATTGCCGCAGCGAGTTCTTCGGGCTGAGCTACGCGACCTGCTGGTGCTAGGGCTGCGAGCTGTTTCACCATCTCTTCGGGGACACCTTCCATCACCCTGGTACGCGTCGGACCGGGGGCGACGGCGTTGACCCGAACACCACGAGCGCCGTATTCGGCGGCCCAGGCCTTAGTGAGCAGTTCGAGGGCCGCCCGGCTGGCGCCGTACAGGGCCATGCCGGCCTGTCCAAAGCTGGCGACCATGGTGGAGATGTTGACAATCGAACCCCATCCGCGTTCGGCCATGGCTGGCGCCAGTGACGCGACGAGGAAGAACGGAACCTTGACGTTCAGTGCGAAGGTCTCGTCGAACTCTGCTTCGGTCGCTGCGCTGCTTGGTCCGAGCAAGGCGACGCCAGCGTTGTTGATGAGGATGTCGACGTGACCACCGCCTGCCTCAGTGGCCCACTCGACCAGGGCCCGCGCCGATTCGAGGTCGCTCAGCGTAGCGAGCCGGAACGTTGCGCTGCCCCCGCTGCCCTCGATCTCGGCGACCACGTCTTTGGCTCGTTGCTCATTGCGTCCCACTACTAGTACGTGAGCGCCGCGGGCGGCCAAGGCGATGGCCGTAGCCTTGCCGATCCCGCTCGTCGAGCCCGTTACCAGAGCTGTCTTGCCCCTCAGGTCAGTCATGTGACGTCGCCCTCTCGTTCCAGAATGGGTTGTGCGACTCACTTTGACAGTTCAGGACTGGGTTGTCAAACTCAAAATCCTGCTAGCATGGGTGTCATGGCCGAAGAGACGAGTGACCGGCCGAGGCTCACCCCCAAGGGAGCGCGCACCCGGGCACGAATAGTGGAGGAGGCCGCCACCCTGATCCATGAGCGCGGGGTGGCGGGCACCAGCTTGGAAGACGTCAAGGTGGCGGCAGAAGTCAGCGGCTCTCAGATGTACCACTACTTTCCCGACAAGAACGAGCTCGTGCAGGCGGTCATCGACTACCAAGCCGACGCCATCGTCAATCGCCAGCGGCAGGCGCTCGGCAGCGCGAACGGAGTCGAAGCCTGGCGGAACATGGTGATCACCGCAGCGAAGCGCACCAAAGCAAAGGGGGGCTGCCAACTTGGCTCGCTCGTTGGTCAGCTCGCCGAGAGTGACCCCGAGGCCCGAGCGCTCATCGCGGCAGGGTTCGATCAGTGGGCAGCCGCCATCGGCGATGGACTCAGATCCCTTCATGCCGACGGGAAACTCCCGTCCGGCATCGACCCGGACGACCTCGCCACTACTCTGCTCGCCACGCTCCAAGGAGGACTTCTACTCGCTCAGGTACTTCGGGATCCCAGTCCATTCGAAACTGCGATCGATACCCTCCTTGCCCTTGCCATCGGCAGATGAGCAAGCCGGGTTCGTCAACCTCATGAACCTGCTCACGGCTCTTGGATAAAGCAGTTGCGTGAGCACTATGCGCTTGTTGACCGCTGCCATTGACTGTGCCGGACACCTCGTTGCGCCCGGTCGGTTGCTCCGCTTCTCCCTGGGGCCCGAGAGATGGCTCGCTTCCTGGAGGGCGTCGCCGAACATGACCTCCGGCTCAGCACACAAACAGGTCTGCAGATACACCCAAGCGTGGGGGAATGGGGTCGATCCCCCCTCGGACACCGACCATGTGCCTATCTTCGCGGGTCTTGGCCCTGCTGCTGGCTATCGGCTCGGGAGCGATCGCGGTAGCCCGAAACACGGCAGCACGCTGTTGTCGAAGCGGGTCATGGCGCAGATCCGGTCGCCGGCGAGGGTGAGCACGTAGAAGCCGGTCGCGTGGCGGATTCCGGCCGGGACGCGCAGGTAGGCCCCGAACGCGGGCTGGCCGTTGGCTCGGGTCGGCACGAGGTCGAACCTGCGGCCCGCGCCGAACTGGCGGGCCCAGTAGCGGGCCACGACGTCACGGCCCTCGTATCCGAATGGTTCCGGAGGCATAGCGATGAAAACGTCGTCGGTCAGCAGGGCTGCCAGCGCGTCGAGGTCGGCCGACTCCCACGCGCGGACGAACATGGCCACGATCGCGTCCTCGGCGGGCGAGCCAGCGGCGGGCGGCGGCTGGCGGCCGGCGGCTGGCTGCCGGCGCTGCAGGCTGGCGCGGGCTCGTTTGAGGGCGCTGTTGACCGAATCGACGGTCACCTCCAGCATGCCGGCCACCTCGCTGGCACGGAATCCGAGGACGTCGCGCAGGATGAGGACGGCGACCTGGCGCGGCGGCAGCAGCTGCAGGGCGGTCACGAAGGCCAGCGAGATGGCCTCGCTCTGCTCGTAGCGGGCCTCCGGCCCGGGCAGCCGGCCGGCAGCGCCCTCCAGGAGGGCGTCAGGAAACGGCTGCAGCCAGACGGCCTCGTCGCGCGGCGTCGGCACAGGCGCCTCGAACCGTGACATATCCCACTCCCCGGCCGTGCGCCGGCGCGCTGCGCGGCGCGCGTTGACGCACCGGCTGGTGGCGATCTTGTACAGCCAGGTGCGCAGCGACGCGCGTTCCTCGGTGAACCCGCCGATGCCTTGCCAGGCGGCCAGCATCGTCTCCTGGACGACGTCCTCGGCGTCGGCGAAGGATCCGAGCATCCGGTAGCAGTGCACCTGCAGCTCCCGCCGGTGGGACTCGGCCAGCTCCCGGAACGCCTCTCCGTCCCCGGCCCGCGCCCGCGAGAGCAGATCGGCTGCCACCATCCAGCGCTCCTTCCGTCCGCACCACGTCGTACCTCCGCCCGGTATATACACCGCCCGCGGCGCGAACTGGGCGCCTCGCGGGCGCCCAGTTTCCTGGTGCCGCGGTGTATGCACTACCGAACGCACGGGCGGTCCGGACACCGATCGTGCCGCAGCAGCTGGAACAAACCCTGGAAGGCTGACCTTGGAATGAACGCGCGAGGCTCAGGCATGCACCGAAAGGCAGCCACCCGCAGGAATCACGTGAGCAGGCCGCTCGCTCGTGTGTTCGCCGGCTGGCGGACGGGCCTGTCGGGGCCTGTCATCGTTCTTCAAGCTGGGACCGCGGTCAACTTTTTCGGCACTGGACTGATCCTTCCCTTCGAGATCATCTATCTGCACCAGGCCCGCGGCTTCTCGACGGTGACTGCGGGGCTGGTGCTGGCGGCGGTCATGTGCACGGCGGCGGTCGTAACGCCCCCTTCGGGTGCCCTGCTCGATCGTTTCCGCGCGAAGCCGATCCTGATCATCGGCAATCTCGCGAGCGCAGTGGGCTACGCGGGCTTCGCATTCGTCGACCGTCCCTGGCAAGCCTTCATCTGCTCGGCCGTCGGCGGCGCCGGGTTCGGAGTCGCGGGAACCGCGAACCAGGTTCTGACCCTGACCCTGGTCACAGCGGAGCAGCGCGCGTCTTCGATCGCGCTCCGCCGAGTAGCAGGCAACTTCGGTCTCGGTGCCGGCGCGACGTTGGCGGGCTTCATCGTCGCTTCCGCCAACCACCTCCGCGCGTTCCAGGCGCTCTACCTCTTCGACGGCGTCACCTTCGCTGTCTTCGCGCTGGTTGTACTCGTGGGGATCCCGAATCCACGCCTTGCGAGGGCTGCGTCGGCGAGCGACAGGGGTACAGGTTTCCGCGCAGTTGCTCGCGATCGGCTCTTCCTCATCCTGATCGCGGCCAACATCGTGCTCGTGATGGTCGGCGGCGCGCTCTTTTCCAATATCCTCCCGCCGTTTGCGGAGGAGCACACGCCTGTCGGGCCGGGCGAGATCGGCATCGTCGTCTTCATCAACACCTTCTTCATCGTCGTCGCCCAGATTCCAGCCACACGGGTCGTCAGGCGGATGCGCCGCGCACAGGCTCTTGCCGCGACCAGCGCGCTCTTTGCCATTGGCCTGCTCGCGGTCCTGCTCGCAACGGTAGCGAGCTCGACGCTCGCCGCTACCACCGTCTTGGCTGGGGTCGCGATCGTGATCGCGATCGGTGAGTGCGCGCAGTTCATCGTGCTCGGCCCAATCGTCGCCGACCTCGCACCGCCGCACCTGCTCGGCCGCTACATGTCGCTCTACGGCCTCACCTTCATGGCAGGCGTGGCCCTCGGCCCGGCGGTCGGCGGCGCGCTGCTCGCAACGTCACCCGACGCCCTCTGGTGGGGCGGCGCCTTGACGGCGGCACTGGTCGGAGCCGGCTTGCTGCGACTCGGCGGCCGGATACCCGACCCGCTCGCGCAGACGCAAGGCCCGCCGCCGCAGGCGGCACCGGAGGCGGTGCGGGTTTCCCCTGAAAGGGTGGAGACCTGAGGCCAGAGCCACATGACTGGTCTGCGAATCAAGCCAGTTGCAAGGCGCCCGTCCTGGGCTCGTGGGGGCGTCTGGCTGTATGCCGGGTCAGACTGTTAGCGCGGCCGGCGCGGGCACGGGGAACGCCGGCGGGCGGTAAGCGCGCCATGCCGCAGCCAGCCGGTGCACGGCCTCGGTCAGCTCGTCCGGTGAGGCCAGGAAGTGAAGGCGCAGGAACTCCGCGCTGCGCCCGGACGCGTCCAGGCCGTTCCCGGGCAGTACCGCGACCTGGTGGCGCAGCGCGGCCTGCGCGAATGAGGTCCCATCGCCGCGCGGCAGTCGCACCCAGAGGGTCTGCCCGCCCCGCACTGGTGGCACATCCCAGCTGGGAAGATGACGGGCCAGTTCCGCGCGCAGGTGATCATGGCGGGCTTCACGCTCCACCGCCCATTGCTTCGCCAGCGGCTGGAGGCGGGGCAGCAGGTCAGCGGCTGCTAGCTGCGCGGGGATGTTCCCGCCTAGGTCGTGGACGGCGAGCAGCCGGGCCAGCCGGGCGATCACGAACTGGGGCGCACGCACCCACCCGATGCGCAGCCCTGCCCAGATGGTCTTGCTGAGCGAGCCCACCGACATCACCGAGTCTTCGAAGGCGACCAGCGGCGGCGGCACCTGCTCGCCGGGGAAACCGAGATCGCTCAGCACCTCGTCGTCGATCAGCGGGATGCCGGCGGCCACGCAGCTCTCCGCTAGCGCGCGCCGGGTGAGCGGCGACAGCACCGAGCCAATCGGGTTGTGGAAGGTGGAGATCACGTAAGCGAGGGCGGAACGGTGCTGCCGGGCTGCCGCCTTGAGCCCGCTGAGCCCGATCGGCAGCGCCTGCGGTACGGCTGCCTGCTCGCGGAACGCCTCCAGCGCCCCATGGTAGGTGGGCGCCTCGACGAGCACCCGGTCGCCGGGGGTGAGAAAGGCGCGGGCGAGCAGCGAAAGAGCTTGCTGGGCGCCGTTGGTGACCAGGACGTGATCCGGGTCCGTGTGGATTCCCCGCTGCGTGTAGCGGTCGGCTATCGCACGTCGCAGCACGGGATGACCGGTCGGGTGGTAGCCGATGTCGCCGGAGATGGCCGCCAGTGCTGGGAGGATACGTGCGTAGGCGTCTGCCAGCTCCGGTGGCGGCCTATCCGGGGCAGCGCAGGCCAGAAGGATCACGCCGTCTTGTGGTTCAAGCAGGTGCAGGAAGACAGGCGCGCCCGTAGTCTGCCGATGCGCTCGCGTGGCACCAGCCACACGGGTGCCGCTGCCCTGGCGCCTGACGATCCGTTCGTCCTGGCGCAACAGCTCATAAGCGGCCACGACGGTGCTGCGCCCTACCGCGAGAGCGGACGCGAGGGCACGGTCAGGCGGCAGCGGTTCCCCTGAGGGCAGCTCACCTTCATCGATCAGCTGCCGCAGCCGGGCCGAGAGAAGCACGTGCAGTGGCCCGCGGCCCGATGACCAGCGGCCCAGGCGCTCGCCCACCTCGATTGGGTTCATCTGCAAACCAATTCTGCGACATTGGCTCTAGGGCCGCCACCCGAACGCGCCGAGCATGGCCGGGTAGCACACCCGGCTGAAGCTTCTGGCGCGCAGCCCGGCATCAATCCATCGTCAGGCCCATGGCCACCTCAGGGAACAAATATCATCATGGACCACCAAGCGTTGCAGCACCGGTTCGCAGCCCTCACCACAGCTCACGTGGCCGACGCCTGCATCCGCGCCCGAGTCCCAGTGCGTTGCGCTTCTGCGCTCTTGCGTGCGGTAGTGCCTGGCAGCCGCCTGGCCGGTCGTGTCTGTCCCGCCAGGCATGCCGGCAGCGTCGATGCCTTCCTGGAGGCATTCGAAACGGCAGCAACCGGCGACGTGCTGGTAGTCGACAACGGCGGGCGCCTGCATGAAGCATGCGCTGGTGACCTGGTGGCTCTGGAGGCCCAGGCAGCCGGTATGGCAGGCATGGTGATCTGGGGACTGCATCGCGACACCGCTGACATACGGGCGATCCGGTTGCCGGTCTTCAGCCTGGGAGCGATCCCCGTTGGCCCCCTCCGGCTCGACGCCCGCGCGCATGACGCGCTGGCGTCCGCCGTCGTCGGAGACTGGGCAGTAAGCCGCGAGGATCTGGTCCTCGGCGACGATGACGGCGTCCTCTTCCTGCCCAGCCCGCAGGCCGAGGAGATCTTCACGCTGGCCGAGACGATCCGCGATACCGAGCGGCACCAGGCCGAACGGATCCGGGCAGGTGTCTCACTGCGCAGTCAGGTACAGTTCCGCGCCTACCTTGCGAAGCGCGAGAAAACGCCCTCCCTGCGCTTTCGCGAGCATCTGCGCATGGTGGGCGGGGCCATAGAGGAATAACCTCTCCCACAGGCCGGCCGTGGGCCTGCCCGGCGCAGGCGGCCGCGTTGAGGGCGCCGTCCCGAGCGCGTGGCGGGTCCCCCAGGGCCGGCCCGAGACTGGCGCCAAGGGGCCTTGGTTCCGCGGTCAGGTCGCGGCAGTGGCGAGTACCAGAGGCAGAACCGCGATCGCACCGGCTTCGCGCAGGCGCATCGCCGCGACCGTCATCGTCCACCCGGTCTCGATCCGGTCGTCCACGAGCAGGACAGGCCCTTCGAACCGGGCCAGATTGCACATTGCGCCGGGCACGACAGCGCTGCCCCAGACTGCCCGCAAGCGCTGGGCGCTGTTGTGCTGGCGGGCTGGCTCAGCCGGCCCGTCACAATCGAGCGGACCGAGGTACGGCATCCGGCCGATCCTCGCGATCTGGCTGGCCAGGCTCGCGACGAGCAGCGGCCTGGTGCGCGACGGCATCGCGATGACAGCTGCCGGACGCTGTGCACAGTCCCATGCGGCCAGCACCTTGACCATGGCGGCGAGCATGTCGTCGGGCACTGGGCCGTCCTGGCTCGCAGCTGGCCGGGCGCCATCTCCGGCTGTCGGCTGGTCGGCAAGCACTGCGCGCAACCTGACTCCCCAGCCGAGGTCGGTCAGCCGGCCCAGGGCCCGGCCGGCTTCGGCCGATATGTTCTCGCCGATCTTGCCCGCGATGTCGATCCCGAGTTCGCGCATGCCGGTCGGCCACATCTTGCGCGGCGGGACTTCGGTACCGGGCCGCAGCAGGTGGTCGCGCGCCGCGCGGGCCGCGGTCTCAGTCACCTCATCTGGCCACCGGTGCTGTGTGCAGTTGTCGCACCGCCCGCACTGCGCTGCCGCCGGATCGTCGAGCTGGTGCCGCAGGTACTCCATCCGGCACCCGGCTGTGGCGACGTAGCCGAGCATGGCCTGCTGCTCGCGGGCTCGCTCGGCGGCGACGCGGGCGTAGCGGTCGGCGTCGTACACCCACGGCTGTCCCGTCGGGATCCACCCGCCAGTAACCCGGCGGACTATTCCGTCGACGTCGAGAACCTTGAGCATCGTCTCCAACCGGGCGCGCGACAAGTCGATGCTGGCCTCGAGTGCAGCAGTCGACAGCGGTCGGCCAGCCTGCGCGAGCGCCGACAGCGTGCGGCGCACCACCGGCTCTGCCGGGAAGGCGAGCGAGCCGAAGTAGGCCCAGATATCGGCGTCTTCCCTGCCGGGGAGCAAGATCACGTCAGCGCGGTCGACCGCCCGGCGTCACTGGCAGTGGACGCGGGTCCAGCGGCGTCACGTTCATGCAGGTGGGCTACGGTGTCCGGTCAGTCCCGGCCGGCATCTACCAGGCCCGGCTCGTGCTGACCATTGTGCCGGCTAGCTCCGGCGGGTCGCTGGTCCGCGCCGACGCTCAGGTGATCTGGTTCCCGCCGCGCACAGCCGCCGAGTACATCGACCCGGCGCGTTACCACGTGCTCGTGATCGCCATCACGTTCTTCAATCCGCGATTGCACACGATTGACAAGGTCGTAACGTCGCAGGCCGCCATCACGCAACTCGCCGAAGCGCTCGACCAGTCGCCGGTTGAGCCGGTGCAACCATTTTGCCCACTGATCTTCGCGACCTACCGGCTGGGGTTCTCAGTCTCCCTGCACAGCCGTCCCGTCGTCGTGGTCTCCGCCACTCGCTGGCCATGCGGCGGCGCCAAGATCAGCATCGACGGGCGGCCGCAGCCGCCGCTTCAGGACGCCAATATCGTGGTCACCACAGCCGACCGGCTCCTCGGCGTGAACCCGGAGCCGCCTGGCCAGCAAACCGGCCAGGCAAGTCGCGGCGCCTAGCAGCGGTGTGCTCTCGTCACGGCGCTATAGGAGGTCCACTTGCCGGAGCGCGGGGGGTGCGTCCAGTAGACGGTGTGGTACCTGCCGGCTAGTTCAGCCCGGACCTGCCAGAACCTCCAGGCCGACGCGGAGGCGTCGCCGTGCTTGTAGAGGACTCGCGTTCCGAGCGGGTTGTACACGTCGACGCGGTAGGCGGGAGAGTTGCCGGAGAATTGCTGGTACCAGACTCCGACGGTAAATGTCTTGCCTGTGCAGACGGTGCTGGCCGGCTGGTTGACGAGGACGTCGCCCGGCCGGCGGGCGCTGGCGGCGGCCTGTGCCGGGATAAGGGCAGCCGTAGCCAGGATCGCCGCGGCGAGCAGGGCGCATGCGGTTCGCGGCATCGGCGCGCCTTCCCGTTTGCGGTGGACTGCCCGTAGTGTCTTCCGGCGCGGAGCGCATGTCTAGGACCATGGGCCCCGCCATGTGCCGCGCGACCGCTGTCACAGTGGCAGGCTTTCCTCAGGTTGATAGCGGTGCGTGCTGGGGATAGCACTGAACGTGCTCACAGCCGTGTCAGTCCGGATAGCAGCCGTACTCGTAGCCGCTGGTCTGGCCGTTGGCCAGGCGGGCGGCCCGGGCACGCCAAAGGCCAGCAGCAGCACGCCGCCGCACAGCTACCGCGTGCTGCGCCGGGACGTCATCATCAACGCCGACATCTGGAACGCCAAGCCCGAGATGATGGCGGCCGGCCTCGGCTTCACCAACATCATCGGCGTGCCGGACCTCAGCACCAGCAACGTGACGCTGAGCAAGACGCTGGCGGTGCTGGCCGGCGGCACCTGGAACAACGTGCACTGCACGAACGGCCAGACGCCGCCGCTGGCCAGTTACACCTCAGCGGCGACACCCTCATCGATCAGAGCGACGTACGGCAAGGACGTCTACTACTCCGACGGACTCCCGGTCGAGTTCAGCTGGCCGATCCTGCCGAGCACACTCGACGCCGATGACTTCAGGGTGAACCTCAACAACGGCACAAGCGTGACGCCGCAGGTCGTCTCGATCTGGCCGAATTTCCTGTACAACGAGCGTTCGGTGGCGGTCATGTTCGGCCACTTCGGGAACCGGATACCGCCGAACGAGCCCGGTGCGATCTACCCGACCTCGGTCCAGGTCGTACGCGGCTCCTCCACGCTGGAACTGGTCGGCCCGCACCAGCGGATCGTCAGCGCCGTCGGGTTCTCGGTCAGGACGCCGGGCTCGCCCTACACCGCCCCCGGCGTGGCACCGGGCAAGCGCGGCGGTCCCACGCTGGTCGCCGCGAAGCTCAGCAAGATGTCGGCGGTGGGAAACACCGGCCCGGCGATCTTCCGGCAGGACCTGCCGAATAGCGGCGTGAGCCTGTACGGGAAGCGGGCCAGGTTCCGCTTGCGCATGTACACCTCAGGCGGCATGACGCCGAACGGGGTCACGCCCTTGCTGCCGACCGACTACGACAAGTACTTCCGCGTGCTCGCGGTCACCAAGTCAGGGAAGACAGTCGCACTGACCCAGGCCGGCAAGACCTATTACATCGACGGGCACCCGCTCCGCGTCGTCGGCCTAGCCGATCTCGGCCGAAGGCAAGCCAGCTACGACGCCTGTTACACCGAGGTCCGCAACAACTACATCGACATCGTGCTCGACGGCAGCGAGGCAGCCGCCCGACGGATCACCACCGTGGAGATCCCTTCCGCCGGGCGCTACAAGCCGCTGTACAACCCCGGCGGCCCCGGCAACGACCCCGCGCCTGGCGTGCACTACAGCGCCCCGACCCCGCCGATCAGGCAGCACGTCATGATCGCCCTGAATAACCCGATGACCGTCACCTATATCCCCTGACGGGCAGCGGCGGTCAGGGTCTGCTCGTTCCTGCTCGCGGGATCGGCTGCCCTGCGCCAAAGGGGACTGCCCAAAAAATCGTAATGCCCGGACAGTCACCAAGACACTACGCTGTCCTGGTGACTTCAGCCGGATATTTGCGCTTTCCCCACATCGAGTCGAATCTCGTCACATTTGTGGCGGCCGATGATGTCTGGCTGGCCCCCGCAACAGGCGGTCGCGCGTGGCGGTTCACCGCTGATCAGGCGGCCGCTCACTGGCCGCGCTTGTCGCCCGGAGGCGGCCACCTGGCGTACGTGAGCAGCAAAGACGGCGGCCCGGAGGTCTACGTCGCGAGCGTCGACGATGGCGGCACGCAGCGGCTGAGTCACTGGGGCGCGCCGATGGCCAGGGTCTGCGGCTGGACCGGTGATGGTGGGGTGCTGGCCATCAGCCCGGCGGGCCAGCCGTTCTTCGATCACATGCGGGCGCGGGTGCTGGGCACTGGCCTGTCAGGCGAGCTGGGCGCCGAGCGGATCTTGCCGTTCGGCCCAGTCAGTGACATCTCCGCCTGGGACGGCCAGACCGCACTGCTCACCGGCACGTGGGGCCGGGACATGGCGCACTGGAAGCGGTACCGGGGTGGCACGGCCGGACGGCTGTGGGTCGGCGACGGCCTGGACGCCTCCGCCGCCGGCACCTTCCGGCGGGTGCTGGCAGACATCGGCGGCCAGCTCGGCAGCCCGATGATCGTCGGGGGCCGGTTGGCGTTCCTGTCCGACTTCCAGGGCACCGGCAATGTCTACTCGGTCGCCGCCGACGGGACCGGCCTGCGCCGACACACCGATCATGACGGCTGGTATGCGCGTCAGGCCAGTACCGACGGGCGGCGGGTCATCTATTCCTGCGGCGGCGAGCTGTGGCTGCTGGACGGCCTCGACGCGGACCCGGTGCGGCTGGACATCGTGCTCGGCACGCCAGCCGACGGCCGGGCACCACGGCTGATCACCGCAGCCGATCACGTGGGCAGCCTGTCGGTGGACAAGTCAGGCCGGGCGAGCGCGGTTGAAGTGCGCGGCACGGTGCACTGGCTGACCCACCGGGACGGCCCGGCCCGCACGCTCGCGGCCGTTCCTGGCGCGCGGGCCCGCTTCCCGCAGGTGCTCGGGACCGGCGGCGACGTCGTCTGGGCCACCGATGAGGGCGGTACCGACGCGCTGGCCGTCGGCGGCGCGCCTGGCGCTAGTCTCGCGACTGCGCGGCGGCTGGCCGCCGGGCAGGTAGGCCGGGTACAGAGCCTGGCAGCCGCGCCGGATGGCTCGGCGGTTGCAGTTGCGGCCCAGGACGGGCACCTGTGGCTGGTTGACGTCGCCTCGGGGCAGGTCCGCGAGCTTGGCGCGTCCGGCAATGGCGCCATCAAAGGGCTCGCCTGGTCGCCTGACTCCGCCTGGCTGGCCTGGTCGGAGCCGACCGATCACCCGGCCGACCCTGGCGGCCTGGCCCTGCGCAAGCTCCGGATGGCCAGAGTCGCTGATGGCGAGGTGACCGACGCGACCGACGGCCGGTTCATTGACACCGACCCGGTCTTCAGCCTGGACGGCAGGTATCTGGCCTTCCTGTCCCGGCGCAGCTTCGACCCGATCTACGACGCGCACTTCTTCGACCTGTCGTTCCCGTACGGCGCCAGACCCTACCTGTTGCCGCTGGCAGCAGCGACGCCGTCGCCGTTCGGCCCGGAGCTGGCGGGCCGCCCGGCCAGCGACGAGGACGAGGACAATGCTGGCGACGACACAGCCGGCGGCTCGGCGGGCGACGGCAGCTTGTCGGGTGACAGCAGCGCCGGCCACGGTGTGGACGGCAAGGACAGCGGCAAGGACGGCGGCAAGGACAAGGGCGCGGCGGGCACCGCGCCGGTCGTTGTCGAAACTGACGGCCTGGCCGGGCGGATTGTCACACTGCCAGTGCAGGAGTCGCGGTACTCCCGGCTACGCGCGGTGAAAGGCGGACTGGCCTGGCTTCGCGAGCCGGTGAAGGGCGAGCTGGGGCTGGGCGGGACGGCGCCCGACGATGACGCGCCGCGGCCGGCGCTGGAGCGCTTCGATTTCGCCAAGCGCGCAGTAACCGAGCTGGCTAGCGAAGCTGACTGGTTCGAGGCAAGCGGCGACGGCTCGAGGCTCGTGATCAGCGATCGTGGCAAGCTGACCGTCGTGCCGGCCGACCGGAAGACCGACGCGGACAAAGACGACGACAAGATCGTAATCGACCGGGGCAGGGCCAGGTTCTCCGCGGATCCACCCGCGCTGTGGCAGCAGGCCTACGGCGAGGCGTTCCGGATCATGCGGCACGATTACTGGGTCGCCGACATGGCCGATGTCGACTGGGACGCGGTGCGGGAGGAGTACCGGCCGCTGCTTGACCGCATCGCCAGCCAGGACGACTTCTCCGACCTGCTCTGGGAGGTCTTCGGTGAGCTCGGCACCTCGCATGCCTACGCCCGCGGTCCCGGCGGTGATCAGGAGAACGCCGGTAACGTGCCTGGCGTCCTCGGCGCCGACCTAGAACGGGACGGGGACACCTGGCGGGTGACCAGGACGGTCCCGGGCGATGCGTCCGACCCGCGCGCGAGGGCCCCGCTGGCGGCGCCGGGCGCGGGCGTCGCCGCCGGAGATGCGATCCTGGCGGTGGACGGCCGGCCGGTCGATCCGCAGGGGCCTGGGCCGCTGCTGCTCGGGACGGCGGGCAAGCCGGTTGCGCTGACGATCGGGCCGGCTGGCGGCGGGGAGCCGCGCCAGGTCGCCGTGGTACCGCTGCGGTCGGATCTGCGGCTCCGCTACCTGGACTGGGTCCGGCACAAGCGAGCCCAGGTACACGAGCTGTCCGGCGGCCGGGCCGGGTATGTGCACGTACCGGACATGGTCAGCGAAGGCTGGGCTGACTTCTTGCGCGACCTGCGCAGCGAGATGCTCCGGGACGCCGTGATCGTGGATATCCGGAGCAACGGCGGAGGGCACACCTCAGAGCTGGTGATCGAGAAACTCAACCGCCATGTCATCGGCTGGGACAACAGGCGCGGGATGCAGCCGGGTACCTATCCGGATGGCGCGCCGCGGGGCCCGATCGTCGCGCTGGCCGACGAGTTCGCGGGCTCAGACGGTGACATCGTCACGGCGGCGATCCAGGCACTTGAGCTCGGGCCGGTGGTCGGCACCAGGACCTGGGGCGGCGTGATCGGCTATGACGAGGAACACGAGCTGGTCGACGGGACGAAGATGACGGTGCCCAGGCTGTCCTTCTGGTTTGAGTCCAGCGGCTGGGGAGTGGAGAATTACGGCGTCGATCCCGACGTTGAGGTGCTGATGAGTCCGGCAGACTGGGCCGCGGACCGGGACACCCAGCTGGAGACAGCCGTCAGGCTAGCGCTGGCGGCCCTGGACGAGCGGCCCGCAGCCCGGCCGCCGGACGTAACCACCCGGCCGTCCCGGCGCCGTCCCCCGCTGCCGCCGCGGGCCGGCTTGCTTTAGCGATGAGCGCGACGAAGGCGCGGCTATGTTTAGGAGAGATCGTTGAGCTCTCCGGCTAGAGAATGCAGTTGCCGCGCTCCGTCCCTGGTTGCCAGGCACAGCATGCGGAGATGCACGCCAGTCCTCGCAGCGGCTGACCTCAAAGCCATGAGCCATCGCTGATCGGGACCGGTCACGCTGAGCCCGTTGCCCCGCACCAGGGTGATCACGACGGAGCCGCCGGGCGCGGCATCATGGAGCCAATGAGTTGCTCGACGCGGTCAAGAACTTCAGCATCCGTCCTGAGCGGTGCCAGAAGATCGTCGCCGGGGGTCCCACCCGTGATGGTCATCATCGGGCCGAGTCAATCCGGGAACCCATATCGCTGCCAGGCACTCCGACGCAGCTGTGGAATATCAGGGCCTAGCATGAGTCTGCCTGTGGACGACCACAATGCAGGAGTCGCTTCGTGGACGACCTGCCTGGCCCGGTCTATCCAGCGGGTCCGCGAGGTCAGCAGCTTTGGCGGAACCGGCAGCGCCGCCGGTGGCGGCGCTGCCGCCACGAAAGTCCCCACCCCCCGCCGGCGCACCACCAGCCCCAGATGCTCCAGCTCGGCGAACGCCTTGACCACCGTGTTCGGATTGACCGACAGCGCGTCCACGACCTCCTTCACGCTCGGCAGCTGATCACCAGGCCGTAGGCGGCCCAGCATCACATCCCGGCGGACCTGCTGGACGAGCTGCCGGTAGATAGGAACACCGGACCCGGCATCGAAACGGAGCACGCGAGCCTGCGGCACGGCCGGGCCGGACTCAAGCGCCAGCCTCTGTCCGGCCTGCATGCAAAAAGCCAACGCCTCATATGCCCTGATGACCCGTTGTTCGGCCTCGAAACACTCAATGAATGGTGCAGTCAGCACTTGGAAAGGTCGCGCGGCAGGGCGTCACCGCCGCCATAGAATTCGTTTCGGGCGGCGGCAATTGGTGCAGCAATGCGACGACAATGTCGCGGTCCATGCACTCAGCTTACTAATGGTCTGCCTGGCGAGGCAAAAGACTCGATGATCGGGGAGTGTGACCAACGAGCCACCAGGGTTGTGACCGGGAGGGCGGGAGGGGGACAGGTCCTGGACAGGTCCCCCTCCCGCTAATTGGTTGCTGTAGTGACGGCGGGACTGGAGTCTGTCTCGTGTCGGGTCTATGCGTCGTCGAGGACCTGCGCGAATGCGATCACTACGCCTCCGGTGGCGTGCTCGAGGGTAGCGCCGACAAGGGCGCCCGCTTCTGCGGCGGCGTCGCTGGCCGCCGCGTAGTCGGCAAAGTACAGGTCCAACAGTCGGTAGGCCGGGGTCGGGCTGCCGTCTTCCTTAGGCCAGACCTTCGACGTCTGCAGCCGAGTCAGGCCGGGGAGCTTCCGGGCCAGCGCAAGCTGCTCGGGGTAAGCCGCCTCGAAGGCGGCCGGGTCGATGGGGTTGGAATAGACGAAGCTGATCTTGGTCGGCTTGTCCTGCCCAGCTTCACCAGCGCTCGATGTCATGGGTTCTGTTTCCTTTCTGGTCGAGTTGCATCTGTCCGGGGCGATAAGATTGACGCAAGCGAGCGGACCCAGACCTGGACGAGAATGTCGGGTGAACTTCCGATGGCGCGGCTGCTTCGCCGATGGAAGAAGTTGACACCTAACAGAGCGTTCCAACGTGGTCCCGAGCCCGTCCGATTGGTCGCTCCACTCACTGTTCGTCGAGCGTAAGCCGAGGAATGCGTAGAAACAATGACCGCTCCGCCGGAACATCTTGCCGATCGTCCAGCGACGCCAGCCGAATTGCTCCGACCGCCGCGAGAGTTTGCCGATCCTCCAGCGCTTGAGGACGCCGCGCTCGGCCTCGACTCTTATGGCCAGCCGCACGACTTGCTCTCGGAGCTGCTCCGGAGCGTCCGTCTGAGCGGAGAACGGATCGTTGCGTACGCTCCGCCGCGGACTTTCTCGATCAGCTTCGCCGATATCGGCACCCTGCACATCATTGAAGAGGGCGAACTCGTGCTTCGGATCGACGGCGACCCGCACGTCGAGCGCGTGAGTCGCGGCGACGTCATCCTGCTCCCGCGCGGCGACCCGCACCACATCAGCGGCGCAGGCAAGCGCGCGCACGCGACGGTGCGCGCCGACGCATCCGAGCACGACGTGCCCGCACCCGAGCCGGCGCGCTGGCTCTGCGGAACATTCACGATCGGCGACCCGCAGGCGAGCCACCTGCTCGCGAGCCTCCCGGCCGTGATCGTCCTGCGCGGCGCCCGCGGCCAAGCGCTCGAAGGGCTCGAAGTGGCCCGCAGGATGCTCCTATTCGAGATGCAATCGCCCTCTCAGGGATCGGCGGTGATGGTCGCCCGCATCCTCGATCTGCTCTTCATCCAGATTCTGCGCGCCTGGGCCGCTGGCACGGATGCCGAACCGAACTGGCTGGCCGGTGCGCTCGACCCGCAGATCGGTCTGGCCTTGAGCGCTATCCATCGAGACCCCGGCCACGACTGGACCGTCGAGGAGCTGGCCCGAGCGTGCAGCCTTTCCCGGTCGGCGTTCGCTGCGCGGTTCGTCGCTCGCGTCGGGAAGCCACCAGCCAGCTATCTCGCGCACGTACGCCTGGACGCCGCCGCCGACCTGCTCCGCGACACGTCCCTTCCGGTCACGCTCATCGCGGAGAACGTCGGCTACACGTCGGAGGCGGCATTCAGCCGCGCCTTCAAGCACCGCTACGGCACGCCACCGGTTCGCTGGCGACGAGACATACGAGCGAGACACCCGTGAGCGGCCCGCGTGCCGCGAGGTCGCTCCGTTCAGTCGCGGAGGCGGGCCACGCAGCCGATGGTGGTCCACCGGATCTGTCAGGTTATCTGCTGTCTGGGCTCTGCCGGCCGCGCCGTGACGTTTTCAGCGCCATCGAGTTCGGCGGGCGTCTGGGACCAGATGGCCAGCAGGTCGAGTGCTTGCTGTGATGGTGATCCTGGTTCGGCGGTGTACACGAGGATGCGCTGGCCGTTGTCGCCGGGCAGGTCGAGCGCTTCGTAGGCCAGGGTGAGGTCGCCGACGGCGGGGTGGTGCAGGGTCTTGGTTCCGGTGCGGTGGAACTTGACGTTGTGAGCCGCCCACCGGATGCGGAACTCGTCGCTGCGGGTGGACAGCTCGCCGATGAGATCGGACAGCCGCCGGTCGTAGGGGTTCCGCGCGGCGGCGGCGCGGAGGATGGCGACGGCGTCGTGGGCGATGTGCTCCCAGTCGCGGAAGAAGTCGGTGGCCTGGGGCTGAGGAAGATGAACCGGGCCATGCTCGTGGTGCCGGCGGGGTCGGCGAATACCGGTGAGTACAGGGCCCGCCCGAGCGGGTTGGCGGCCAGGATGTCGAGGCGGTCGTTGCGTAGGTAGGCGGGGACCTCGGTCATGACGTCGAGGATGCGGCGGACGGCCGGGCGGACGCGTTCCTGGCTGGGGCGGTGGCGGGCTGGGCGGGCTCTGCTGGCGGCTCTGGCGAGGTCGAACAGGTGGGCGCGCTCGGCTTCGTCGAGCTGCAGGGCGCGGGCGATGCGTTCGAGTACGTCGTCGGAGACGCCGCTGGCGTTGCCGCGTTCGAGCCGGGTGTAGTACTCGACGCTGATGCCGGCGAGCATGGCGGCTTCTTCCCGGCGCAGGCCGGCGACCCGGCGCTTGGCGCCGTAGGCGGGCAGGCCCGCCTGGTCCGGGGTGATTCTGGCCCGGCGGGAGGTCAGGAAATCGCGGATGTCGGTACTGGAGTCCACGCCTTCCACGGTAGGCGCTGTCTCTCGTGGAGGGAGGCCCTGGCAGTACCCCCCATCAACGCGGTCTCCCTCGCCCGGCCCGGCTCTGGTTCGCTGAAGGGGTATGGGCACCTGAGGAGCGGGAGGAGTCGCGTCATGCGCGCAGCGGTGTTCGAAGGGCCGGGATCGGTCACCGTTACCGAGCGGCCCGACTCGGTCATCCAGGCGGATCCGGGCCGGCGGCATCGAACGGGACGTCTGTTTCGCCCAGACGGACCGATGTACAGGGTGATATCGATGCCGCCTACCACGCCAAGGTACGACAGCTACGGGCCGCGCATTGTCGGCTCTGTTGCAGGTCCGGACGCGCATCAGGTGACCGTCCGCATCGTCCCGCGACCTCACCCGGCCGAGTGAGCACCGATGGCGATCAGCGACACCGCCCGGCACAACCACGACCAGCTGTTCCCAGGCCACGTCTCCAGCCTGGCAGTCACCGACCCTGAGCTGGTCGAGGTGTTCGACAACTTCGCCTTCGACGAAGCACTCGAGCACGTCGCCCTCGACATTCGCACCCGGCTGATGGTTCAGCTCGCGTCACTGATCGCGTGCGGAGCGCTCCGCGAGTACCGGGCCATGCTCGGCGCCGCGCTCGCCGCCGGCGTCACCCCGATCGAGGCCAAGGAGATCGTCTACCAGGCCGTCCCCTACGTCGGCATGGGCAGGGTCTTCGATTTCGTGCACGCCACCAACGACACCCTCACCGAGCGAGGCGTCCGGCTGCCCACTTCCAGCTGTTCTTGTCGGCGAACTGCTTCGGCGACTACCTGACCCGCACGGGACTTGACCTGAAGACCCGGGAACTGCTGACCTTCGCCATGCTCATCTCCCTCGGCGGATGCGAACCTCAGGCCCAAGGCCACGTCGCCGCCAACCTCAACGTCGGCAGCGATCGGGCCGTTCTGCTGAACGTGATCACGGCCCTGCTGCCGTTCATCGGATACCCCCGCGCCCTCAACGCGGTCGCGGCCGTCAGCGCGATAGCACCCGTATCAGCGAAAGGAACGCCATGACCACGCGCACCTGGCTCATCACCGGTGTCAGCAGCGGATTCGGCCGCGAGCTGACCACCCAGCTGCTGGATCGCGGCGACACCGTCACCGGCACGGTCCGTCGGGCGGACGCCGTCGCCGACCTGGCGGACAAGTACCCACGCACGTTCTGCTGCGAGCTGCTCGACGTGACCGACACCGCGGCCATCCGCCAGGTCGTGGACCGCGCGTTCGCCCGGCTGGGGCGGGTCGACGTGGTCGTGAGCAACGCGGGCTACGGGCTGTTCGGCGCCGCCGAGGAACTATCCGACGACCAGATCGACCGCATCATCGCCACCAACCTGGTCGGCTCGATCCAGCTCATCCGCGCCGCGCTCCCGCACCTGCGCGCCCAGCGCGGCGGCCGGATCATCCAGATCTCCTCCTACGGCGGCCAGGTCGCCTTCCCCGGCAACTCCCTCTACCACGCCACCAAATGGGGCATCGAAGGATTCGCCGAGTCCGTCGCCCAGGAAGTCGCCCCCTTCGGCATCGGCATCACCATCGTCGAACCAGGCGGAGCTCGCACCGAGTTTCGCTACGGCAGCGCCCAGGTCGCCACGGCACTCCCCGACTACGAGCACAACCCGGCTCACGCGTTCCAGAGCATGCTCGACCCGGCGGGCGGGCTCGCGCCCGGCGACCCCGCCCGCATGGCCGCCGCCATCATCGCCAGCGCCGGCCAGGAACCCGCCCCCCTGCGCATCATCCTCGGATCACAAGCGCTCCAGGTCACCCTGAGCGTGCTACGGGACCGGGCCGCCGCCCTCGAAGCCCAGGCCGACCTGGCCGCCTCCACCGACGTCTCGCCAGGCCAATGACAGCTTCACCGCCGCCCTCGTTTGCCATGCGTTGCGGGCTCCAAGCACGGTCACCGCGTCCACGCAAGTACCGGCAATGTAGCGGCGGGGATGCTGGTCCCGCGGGCCCAATTCACTTCTCCGTGCTGCGGAGGCCTGCGCTTGCCTGATTACGGTCCACGCCGACGATCAGCAGCCACGCTCCTGACACCGAGAACGCGAGGTACGCCACCATCGCTACGGACGCGACGTAGAGCCCCGCGACCTGGCCAGCCGTCAGCAGGATCGCTCCCGCTATCTCGGCGACGTAACAGGCAGTGCCGGTCACCAGGCGGCCAGCGCCAAGCCCGGCAGAGCTGCCGCCGCACCGCATGGCCTGCACATACCCGTAGACGTAGATAACCGCCGCGCCAGTTGCGACCACCAGCCACTCCACGCCCACGGCCCGATGGCCTTGCCCGCCCATGAGCGCCAGAGCGCAGACCGCGAAAATCGCGACGAAGCCCGCAAGCGTGCCGATGGCCCGGTACCGATGCGTCGCATCTTGCGTGATGGATGCCAGGTTGAGCGTCATGGCGACGAAGACCAGGCCAGTGAGCGCCGCCGCGCCGCCGCCAACCATGACGAAGAAGTCATGCCACTGGCCCATGTTCAACACCATCACAGTCACCACCACGCTCCAGCACGCGATCGGCAGCCGCCGCCGAGATCGAGCACACGGCATGCGCCACAGCCGACGCTCAGTCACTCCGCGCGGCCACCTCCGGTTGCCAGTACCGACCACGGCATACGACGATGGCGCTCGCGCTCTGAGGATCGTACGGTACGGCGCATCCCACGCCGGGCCGCGAGCCAAGCACAGCCAGAACCGATCTGGCCCGGCGCGGGGCACCCGGCCGACGGCGCCCCAGCGAGTACCTCCCTCCCGCCGAGGACTCCCCGGACGGCGCCCCGCACGAGCGGGACGGCGGCCACGGGCCGCCCGTAGGTTTCGCCTTACACCAAGCTCGGCGCCCGCGACCGGGTTCAGCTCGTCATCGTCGCCTACGAGGCCGGCCTGGTGTCACCGTCCCGCTGATCACGGCCAGCTCATGGCACAGCGTGAACGGCCTGGCCCGCACGGCCGTGGTCTGGTTCAGGGTCTGCCCGTTCCTGCTCGCGGGATCGGCTGCCCGCTGCTGGCCGCCAGTGCTCTTAAGCCACGGAACGCACCCGCCGGGCGTGATGCGAGCCGCCGTGAGCTCTGCGTTCCTCTGCTGTGATGTCCCGCTATCCGGCGGCCGGGGATCCGATCAGGGTACCGAGGCTGGCCAGCGCCTCGGTACGGGCGCGGTAGTAGACCCAGACTCCGCGCTTCTCGCGGCCGAGCAGGCCGCTGTCGTGGAGCACCTTGAGGTGGTGGCTGATGGTGGGCTGGGACAGGTCGAACGCCCCGGTCAGGTCGCACACGCAGGCCTCGCCGCCGGGGTGGCTGGCGATCAGCGACATCAGCCGCAGCCGCACCGGGTCCGCCAGTGCCTTCAGCATCGGCGCGATCAGCTGGGCCTGGCCGGCGGACAGCGGCTCGGCTGCCAGCGGCGGGCAGCACGCCGCCACGTCCGCGGCCGTCAGCACCGGCAAGGACTTCGACATACATCTATATTGACAGAGGTCGATGCATCTGGCAAGCTCGCCGTTAAGACATAGACAGTCATCGAAGTCCTTCGGAGGTTCCCATGTCACGTGTCCAGCTCGCCCTCAACGTGAACGACCTGGCGGAGTCGGCCGCGTTCTACAGCAGGCTGTTCGGCGCCGAGCCGGCCAAGCTGCGCCCGGGCTACGCCAACTTCGCCATCGAGCAGCCGCCACTCAAGCTCGTCCTGCTGGAGAACCCGGGCCAGGGCGGCAGCCTCAACCACCTGGGCATCGAGGTGGCCGGCACCGACGTGGTCGGGGCCGAGCAGGCCCGCCTGGCCGGCGCCGGGCTCACATCGTCCGACGAGCGCGACACCACATGCTGCTACGCCCGGCAGGACAAGTTCTGGGTGGAAGGCACGCCGGATGGAGAGATGTGGGAGGTCTACGCGGTGCTGGAGGACAGCCCGACCTTCTACGGCGACGACGCCGCCGCAGCCGCCCGGTGGGACAGCCCCGCTGGCCGGCCCGCAGGTGACGGGCCCGCTCCCGCGGCCGGGTGCTGCTAGCAAGCTGCTCCTGCCCGCGCCGGCCAGCTGCGATCGCCTGCTGGCCGGCCGGGATGAGGGCGGCCGAACCTAGCCAGCCGGCGGGGTCAGCAGCGCGGCCATCCGCTCCAGGGCGGCGGGGACGAGCCGGTAGTAGACCCAGGTGCCGCGGCGCTCGCTGCCGATGATGCCAGCCTCGCGCAGCACCTTCAGGTGGTGGCTGATCGTGGGCTGGGTCAGGTCGAACGCCGCGGTCAGGTCGCAGACGCAGACCTCGCCGCCCCGATGCGCCCCGATCAGCGAGATCAGCCGCAGCCGGACCGGGTCGCCGAGCGCCTTGAACACCTGCGCGAGTTCCGCCGCGCTGGCCTCGCCCAGCGGCTCTCCGGTCAGCGGGACGCTGATGCAAGCGCCGGCCACCGCATCGGGCCGGGCCGCCTCGATGACGGGCAAGGCAGTGCGTCCGGCTTGGATGGACATCTCTCTATGTTGACGACCTTCGATGCAGGCTGGCAAGCTGGGGCTGAATTGACATCGGTCGATGCAGCCGAGGAGGGTGGCCGGATGGCCGGGGTCGTGCTGTGGCGGCGGCTGGCCGCGGAGTTCGCCGGCAGCGCGTTCCTGGCCGCGCTGGTGATCGGGTCCGGGATCGCGGCGGCGAGCCTGTCGCCTGGGAATGCCGGCCTGGAGTTGCTGGAGAACGCGGCGGCGACCGCGGCGGGCCTGTTCGCGATCATCTTGATGTTCGGCCCGGTCTCCGGCGGCCACTTCAACCCGGTCGTCTCGTTCGCCGACGCCGCGTTCGGCGGCCTGCGCTGGCGTGACGCCGCGGCGTACCTGCCCGCCCAGGTCGCCGGATGCATCGCCGGGGCGGTGGCGGCGAACCTCATGTTCGGCCTCGCAGCGGTCAGCATCTCGGCCAAGGACCGGGCGAGCGGGCCGCATTTCCTGTCCGAGGTCATCGCCACCCTCGGCCTCATCCTGGTCATCTTCGCGCTGGCCAGGTCCGGGCGGTCTCGCTCCACGCCCGCTGCCGTCGGCGCCTATATCGGCGCCGCGTACTTCTTCACCTCCTCTGCCAGCTTCGCCAACCCGGCGATCACGATCGGCCGGATGTTCTCCGACACCTTCGCCGGGATCGCCCCGGCCTCCGCCCCCGCGTTCATCGCCGCCCAGGTCGTCGGCGGCGTCCTGGCCGTCGGGCTGATCAGGGTGCTGTATCCGGGCGTCACCCCGGCCGAGGCCGAGACCATCCTGGTCCCCCACCCCGGCAGCGCCGGGCAGCCGGCCCACGCGGCGGCCGCCGACGGCGCCGCGGGGCGGCCCGGCCAGGATTCCCTGCGGACATGACGCAGAACGGGAGCCAGCCATGCACCTCGTCATGATCGGCGGCAGCGACGCCGGCATCAGCGCCGCCCTGCGCGCCCGCGAGCTCGACCCGTCGGCCGACGTCACCGTGGTCGTGGCCGACGCCTACCCGAACTTCTCGATCTGCGGCATCCCGTACTACGTCTCCGGCGAGGTCACCCACTGGCGCAACCTCGCCCACCGCACCGTCGCCGACCTCGAAGCCGCCGGCATGAACCTGCGGCTCGACACCACCGCGCGGCATATCGACGTCGCCGGGCGCAAGCTGGCCGTCCAGCCACCCGGCGGAGGGGAGGAACTAATCGGCTACGACAGGCTCATCGTCGGAACCGGCGCCGTCCCCGCCCGGCCGCCGATCGCGGGCCTGGATGACCTCGGCCCGGCTGACGGGGTGCACCTGCTGCACTCGATGGGCGACACTTTCGCCGTCATGGCCACCCTGGAACAGGCCGGCCAGGCCAGCGCCGTCATCGTCGGCGCCGGGTACATCGGCCTGGAAATGGCCGAGGCGCTCACCGCCCGCGGCCTGGCCGTGACCCAGATGGAGCAACTCGGCGAGGTCCTGCCGACCGTCGACCCCGAGCTCGGTGCCCTGGTCCGCGCCGAGCTCACCGGCCGCGGGGTCGACGTACTGACCGGCACCACCGTCCGGCAGATCAGCCGCGCCAGTCCCGGTGATCCTGCCCGGCTTCGCGTCGACGGCGCCGGCCCAGGCGGAGTCGCAGTGTCCCGGGCGGCCGACATGGTGCTGGTCGTCACCGGCGTCCGCCCCGACACCGAGCTAGCGGCCGGCGCCGGCGCCCGGCTCGGGTTCAAGGGCGCGATCGCCGTCGACCGGGGCATGCGGACGAACCTGCCCGGGGTCTTCGCGGCCGGCGACTGCGTGATCACCCACCACCGCCTGGCCGGCGAGACGTACCTGCCGCTCGGCACCACCGCGCACAAGCAGGGCCGGATCGCCGGGGAGAACGCGCTCGGCGGAGACCGCGAGTTCGCCGGCAGCCTCGGCACCCAGGTCGTCAAGATCTTCGACCAGGTCGCCGCCCGCACCGGGATCCGCGACCACGAAGCCGCGGCTGCGGGTTACGACCCGGTCACCATCGGCGCCGAGGCCGACGACCACAAGGCGTACTACCCCGGCAGCCACCGCATCGCCATGCGGGTCACCGCCGACCGGGTGACCGGCCGGCTGCTCGGCATGCAGCTGTTCGGGCACCGGCACGCCGAAGTGGCCAAGCGGATCGATATCGCCGCGGCCGCGGTCTTCCACGCCATGACCGCGGACCAGGTCAGCGATCTCGACCTGTCTTACACCCCGCCTCTGGGCAGCCCCTGGGAGGCCGTCCAGATGGGCACCCAGGCCTGGGTCCGCCAGGCACACCTCACCCCCCGGTAGACGCCCGGCCAGCCCGGCGTCCGGATCAGCCCCAAAACCAAAGGAGGGGCAAATGACACAGACCCACGTCATGACCAACGCCGCGAGAATGGCCCTGCGATCGGCCGCACGGGACCTGCACGGCGAGTTCCGCGGCGTCTTCGGCGAGGAAACCATCGAGGCCCTGCTGCACTCCAGCTACGCCGAACTCGCCGCCACCGCCACCGTCACGAACTGGCTCACCGTCGGCGCCGAGAGGTTCGCGCGCCAGCGCCTGCAAGCCCTCGCCCACACCCAGGTCAATGCTGCCGGGAGAGTCCCGTCCGTCCTGTTCCTGTGCGTCCGCAACGCGGGCCGCTCTCAGATGGCCCTCGGCTGGTTCGCTCACCTGGCCGGGAACCGCGCCGTCGCCTGGTCCGGCGGATCCCTTCCCGCGGCCCAGGTCAACCTCGGCGCCGTCGCGGCGATGGCCGAAGCCGGCATCGACATCTCCGCCGAGTTCGCTAAGCTCTGGACCGAGGAATTCCTCCTTGCCGCCGACGTCGTCATCACCATGGGCTGCGGCGACGCCTGCCCGCTGCTGCCCGGCAAGCGCTACGAAGACTGGGAAATCGACGACCCCGAAGGCAAGACCCTCAACGAGATCCGCGTCATCCGCGACCAGATCAAAGACAAGGTCACTAGCCTGCTCCAAGCCCTCACACCCGGCTGACCGCGAACCAGGCGCAGCGTCAGCGCCACGCGAGTCTGCATCGCGAGTGCCGGATGACAGCAGGTGAATGGTGCGCCTGGGTGATCGCCTCCCGGACGCCGGTCACGCTCACAGGAACGGCCGCACCTCGATCTTCCGGTTGCAGGCCTTCGACCCCTCGGCGGCGAGCTTGAGAGCCACGTCGAGGTCGGCGGCCTCGATGATCCAGAAGCCGACGATGTGCTCCTTCGATTCCGGGAAGGGCCGAGCCGGGCGACCCGAGGGCACCGGCGAAGACCCAGTGACCTTCCGCACTGAGCCGCTCGTTGAACGTTTCGATGGCCGCCATCTCGTCCGGGGTGGCGGGGCCGGCCGTGTCGTTGATCACGGAAACCAGGTACTGCATCTCGGATCATCTCCTGTGCTCTTCGGGACGCCCCTCCCCGCGCGGCCGCTCACCCCTGCTACGAACGCCTCCGCCCCGCCCCGATCCGACAGCTCCTCCCGGATGTCTTTCAAGGACCTTCTGGTACGCCGGCTGCAAGCGATCCGACAGCGCGACGGTTTCGGGGCGGCTGCGCTCCGCAGGCTCATCGGGACAGGCTCGCTGTCTGAGCGGCCATCGGCCGGGCCGGCGGCGGCATGTCGGCGATCTGCATGCGGAGCGCCTTCAGCGCCGCGTCGTAGATGGCCGAGAAGCTGGGGAAGGGCTGGATCGTGTCGCTCAGCACCTCGATCGGGACCTGTGCCCGGATGGCCAGCGTGGCCTGCTGCATCCACTCACCGGCTTCGGGCCCGAGCGCGTACGCGCCGGTCAGCCGGTTGCCGTCGCTGAGCAGCGTCAGGAAGCCCCTGGATTCGGCGTAGGCGTGTGTGTAGGTGGCGGTCTTCGGCAGCTCTGAGACCGGCGCGGTCGCGGTGTACTGCGCTTCGACCGCGCCCACAGCCGCCGCCTGCGGATCGGTGTACGTGACACGGGGAACCGCGTCGTAGTTCGCCGGACGCATATCGCCGGTGATGTTCGCCGCGACCACGTCTCCCTCGTACTCGCCGACGTGGGTAAGCGGCCAGGTGCCGTTGACGTCGCCGATGGCCCACAGGCGCTCGCCCGCGCGCAGGTACTCGTCAACCCGGATACCGTGCGGACGCGGCTCGACCCCCACCGTGTCAAGCCCGATGCCGTCGACCCGCGGGCGCCGGCCGGTCGCCACCAGCAGCCGGTCACCACGTACGTCCGTGCCGTCATCGAGGTGCAGGACGTAGTCGTTACCGTCGCGCTGAGCGGCGGTGGCATGCTTGCCGAGCACCAGTTCAATCCCGTCCCGGCGCAGTGCCTCGCCGAGCGCCCCGCCCAGCGCTGCCGGCTCACGGGGAAGCACGCGATCGGTGCCCTCGATGATCACCGCCTCGCCGCCGAGCCGACGCACCACCTGGGCCAGTTCGACGCCCGCGGGCCCGCCGCCGAGCACCAGCAGACGGCGCGGGACGGCCTTCATCGCGGTCGCCTCGCGGGTGCCCCAGACTCCATCAAGCTCGCGGAGTCCAGGAATCGGCGGCACCGCCGGCGCAGAGCCGGTCGCGATGACAATGTGGTCCGCGGCGTGGCGGACACCGTCGATTTCGATCACGCCTGGGCCGGCCAGCCGGCCCGTGCCCCGCAGCAGGTCAATGCCGCGATCGGCGAGCCAGCGCTGCTGGCCCGCATCGGAGTAACCCGACACCATGAAGTCACGCCACGCCAGCGCGGCCGCCACGTCGACTTGCGCGCTCGCGCCGGCCTCGCGGGCGCCCTGAACCGCCTCGCCGGGCCGCAGCAGCGACTTCGAGGGAATGCACGCCCAGTAGGAGCACTCGCCGCCGACCAGCTCGCGCTCAACCACGGCGACATGCAGCCCGCGCGCAGCCAGGGCCGCGGCGCAGTGCTCGCCCGGTGCTCCGCCGCCCAGAACAATCACGTCATAGGCACTCATAGCAGCTCGACCGCCCTCACTTCACACGTGGCGCTGGTGCGCACTTGTCATCAGCTTGCTTGGCAACCCTGAGCAGCGGGAGCGGCAGCTTGGTGCAGTTGCGCAGAGGAAAAGCCCAGGCACCTGATACCCCATGGCCTGGTCACTCAAGCGGGTCGCTGATATCCAGGCCGTTACAAGGCATGGAAGGAGATATCTCATCGAAGTCGGCCAGTTCACCGGCCCGCGGCACGGCAGGCTTGCCGCGAAGCGCCCGGAGGACCTGCCTGGCTGAGCCGTGTCATCCGTGGGCGGCCGTGGGCCGGCGATCCTCGTCGGCAACATGCGACTCCAGGTCCGAGCCCGGGATCGCATGGCGCTTGAGGTTTCCGAGGCGGGGTGTGGGCATGAGCGCCGACGGGCACGCCTATCGGCAGGCACACACGTGCTTCCTGGCACAGCCAGGTCCTCGGGGCGAACCGACAAGAGCGCGGTCCAGGTCGCACCCGTGGCGGCAGAGGAGAGGCGGTCATCCCGTGCGTTCCGACATCGTCCCCGGCGGCACCTTCCCCGATTATGCGCTGCCCGACCACACCGGGGCCGCGCGCACACTGAGCGAGTTGCAAGGACGCGACCCGATGATCCTCACGCTCGCGCGCGGCAACTACTGCCCGAAAGAGCACCGCCAGCATCTGGAGTTGGCCGAGCACTACCCGGAGATCGCGGTGGCTTATACGCAGATGGCCACGATCGCCACCGACGACCATCACACGCTGCAGGAGTTCCGCAACTCGGTCGGCGCCCAGTGGCCTTTCCTGTCCGACCCCGGGCGGATTGTCCAGAAGGATCTGGGCATCCAGGAGTACACCGACCCCGATCACGACCCGATGATCCCGCACACCCTCGTGCTCAAGCCGGGATTGGTTATCCACAGCATTTACAACGGCTACTGGTTCTGGGGCCGCCCGTCCTTCTACGACCTGTGGCGCGACCTGCGCGCGGCAACGGCCGAGATCCGGCCGGACTGGGACCTGAGCACGCCGGGACTGCGCGAGGCCTGGGACGCCGGCGACTACTCGAAGTTTCACGGCTGGGACCGGCGGTCCCCCCAGTCGACGCCCACGTCATATGAGTCATAGGGCAAGGATTGCTGCTGCCCCGCTGGCCCGGGTGACTCGCCGGGCCATGAGCTACGACAGCTCCCGCCGGGCTCTCTCCCTGCGGCGCCGGTGGTTGCGGGCAACGCGGGGCTGATCCGGGCTCGTGTCGCGAGGTGGCCCCGCGGGTACGCCGTTGTTCATGAGCACGCCCGTGTGTGAGTTGCTGGGCATTGAACGACCGATCGTCCAGGCACCCATGGCCGCGGTTCCCCGGCTGGCCGCGGCGGTCTCGAATGCCGGCGCGCTCGGCATGGTGACGCTGACGTGGTCTGCAGACGCCGGAGCCGTGGTTCGTGAGACGGCGGCGCTGACCGCGCGGCCGTTCGGCGGCAACTTTGTTCTCACCGAAGATCATCGCCGTCGCCTTGACCAGGCCCTTGAGGCCGGCTTGCGGATCATCTCGTTCATGTGGGGGGATCCGAGCGGCTACATCGAGCCGGTGCACGCCGCCGGGGGGATTGTCATGCACACGGTCGGCAGCGCTGCGGAGGCACGGCGGGCAGTTGCTTCCGGCGTGGACGTCGTCGTCGCGCAGGGCTGGGAGGCCGGCGGGCACGTGTGGGGCACCGTCGGGACACTGCCGCTGGTGCCGGCGGTAGTGGATGCGGTAACGCCGGTACCGGTAATCGCAGCTGGCGGGATCGGTGATGCCCGGGGAGTCGCGGCGGTCCTCGCCCTGGGCGCCCAGGCCGCGTGGCTGGGTACGCGGTTCCTGCTGGCCGAGGAGATGCCGATCCACGAGGACTACCGGCGCCGGCTGATAGCCGCGGCCGAGACCGATCCGCAGTTGTACCCCAACCTGTACGAGGTCGGGTGGCCCGATTCTCCCCACCGCGCGCTCCGCAACTCAACGGCCAGAGCGTGGGAGGCTGCGGGCCGCCCCCCACTCGCGCAGCGGCCGGGACAGGGCGACGTGATCGCGCACTTCGCCTCCGGCGAGGCAATCGTCCGCTACGAGCCAGCGCCACCCATGGCCGGGACGACCGGTGAGATCGAAGCGCTCTCGATGTGGGCCGGGCAGAGCGTCGCACTTGCCAGGAAACCGCAGTCAGCGGCGGAAATCGTGACCGAACTCACCTCCCACCTGTGACCTGAGCACATGAGAGCGGTAAAGCCGTGAACAAAGAGACGCGGAAGGTAGCAGTCGTCACGGGCGGCTCGCAGGGCATCGGCGCCGGCCTCGTCGACGGATACCGGCAGCGAGGCTGGGCGGTCGTGGCTAATTCTCGCCATATCAAGCCGTCGAAAGACCCCGACGTCCTCACGGTCGACGGCGACGTCTCCGAGCAGGCCAGCGCCGACCAGATCATCAGGAAGGCGCTTGACCGCTTCGGGCGCGTCGACACCCTGGTCAACAACGCGGGTGTCTTCGTCTCCAAGCCATTCACCGCCTACACCGCGGAGGACTACGCGCTGGTCACCGGCGTCAACCTCGCCGGATTCTTCTGGCTGACCCAGCTCGCCATCGCCCAGATGCTGAGGCAGCGCAGCGGCCATGTCGTCAACATCAGCGCCAGCATCGCGGAGCGCGCGGACTCCGTGGAGCCGACCGCGCTGACCGCGCTGACGAAGGGCGGCCTGGCCGCCATCACCAGGTCGCTGGCCGTCGAGTACGCTTCCCGCGGCATCCGCGTCAACGCCGTCGCGCCAGGCATCATCCAGACCCCGCTGCACCCGGCCGAGTCCTACACGCCCGAGGCGCTCGCCGGAAAACTGCCTCCCCTCGGGCGCGCGGGCCAGGTCAGTGACGTTGTGGACGGCGTCTTGTACCTGGAGTCAGCGCCGTACGTCACCGGAGAGGTCCTGCACATCGACGGCGGCCGGACCGCCGGTCACTGAGCTGCCCGGCCATCCGGCAAGCCGGCACTTCACGGTGCTGCGGATCACCGGCGCCGGGGACCCGGCGTGATCGCCGCCTGGTACCGGGAGGCAGTGGCACGGCCGGCCGGAAATGCCGCGCGTTGCCCGCCAGATGACGGTCCAGTCTCTCCCGGCGTCGAACCCGGCGCTAATCCTCGCTGCGGGCGGGGTGCTCGAGCGCGGCCAGGAGAGGTTCGACGGTCGTGACGGCCTGGTCGGCCAGGGTCCTGAGCGGGACGGCTCCCCGGCCGGCTGCCCAGCGCCGGGAGGCGGTGAGCAGGACCGCGGTGAACGCGGCCGCGGTGAGCTGGACCTGATAATCGCCGGCGGTTCGCCCGGCGCGATCGGCCAGCAGGCGGGCGATCAGGTCAATGCTTCTGCGTTGCTCGCCGGCGTATCGGGCGTCGAGGGCCGGGGCGGTCGCGATGAAACTCAGCCTGGCCAGGTTGTTGTCCTGGTCGGTCTCGCTGGCCGCGGCGACCGCGGCGGCGGCGGCGCGGAAGGTGTCGGCCAGTGCCTCGCCGACTGGCCGGCTGGCGATGGTCGCCTCGACGATCGGGTCGTAGTCGTCGTCGAGGACGACGTCTTCCTTGGTGGGGAAGTACCGGTAGAACGTGGTCGTGGAGGTCTCGGCCGCTTCGGCAATCTGCTCGACGGTGGTCTGCTCGTAGCCCTGGGTCTCGAACAGGCGCAGCGCCTCGGCCTGAATGGTCCGGCGCAGCTTGATCTTCTTGCGTTCTCGCAGTCCTGCTGGCGGGTCGGTTGGCGCGCTCATCGGGGCTATCCTCGCGCATCGGCCGGGGCCGTGGCGACCGGGGCCGTGGCGACCGGGGCAGCGGCAGCCCGGGCGCGGCCCGCGGTGCGCGCCGGGGCATGAAGAGGACGGCGAGGACGGCGCCGACGGCGACGAGGGTGCCGGAGACGATCAGGGTGAGGTCCATGCCGTGGACGAACGCGACCCGCACGACGTGCCCTAGCGCATCGTCGTGGAGTCCTGCGGCGACGGCGACGGCGACGGCGACGCCGGCGGCGACGCTGTCGTGCACGGCCTGTGCCAGGGCGGCGGGCAGGTGACCGGTGTCTGCGCGGCCGCGGTAGCCGGAGGCAAGAACGGTGCCGAGCACGGCCACACCTATCGTGCCACCGACCTGGCGCACGGCCTGCATGAGACCGGAGCCGGCGCGGGCCCGCTCGGCGGTGAGCGCGCCTAGGGCGGCGCTGATCGGCGTCGGCATCGCGATGCCGACACCGAACCCGAGCAGTGCGATCCATTCCGCCACGAACCCATAGCCGGTCCCGACCCCAGTGCTCGCGCCAGCGGCGAGGCCGACGGCGGCGAGCCCGAACCCGACGGCGATCAGGATCCCGACACCGATGCGCTCGGCCAGCCAGTCTCCGGTCCTGGTGCCGATGATCATGCCGGCGATCATCGGCACCAGCCGCAGCCCGGTGCCCAGCGGGCTGGTGCCGTCGACGCTCTGGAAGTACTGGGGCAGGACGAACAGCAGCCCGAACAACGCGAAGGGGGCGATCGTGGCATGCACGGTTCCCCAGACGAATTGCGGGTTGGTGAACAGGCCAAGTTCGATCAGCGGATGGCTGCTGCGCCGCTCCCAGCCGATGAAGGCGGCGAAGAGGGCCAGTCCGGCCAGGACCGGCGCCCATGTGCCGGCCTGCCCCCAGCCATGTTGGCCGGCGTTGATGAACCCGTAGATCAGCGCGGCCAGCGCGGTTGAGGACAGGATCGCTCCGGGCACGTCAAGCGCAAGCGGACGGGCGCTGCGCGCCTCGGGCAGGAACCAGACAAGCACGAGCGCGCCGATGGCGGCCAGGGGGACGTTGATCAGGAACACCGACCCCCACCAGAAGTGGTCAAGCAGCATGCCGCCAAGGATTGGCCCAAGCGGCAGGCCGGCAGTACTGGCCAGAGCCCACATCGAGATGGCCCTGCGGCGCTCGTCGCGGTCGGGAAACAGGGTCGGCAGCATCGCCATCCCGAGCGGCAACATCGCCGCGCCAGCCAGGCCGAGCACAGCACGGGCCGCGATCATCTCGCCTGCGGACTTCGAGAACGCGCACCATGCCGAGGCCACGCTGAACAGAAGCAGGGAGGCAACCAGCAGCCGCTTGCGGCCGTAGCGGTCCCCCAGGTTGGCTGCGGGCGGCATCGCCACCCCCACTACCAGCGTGTATGCGTCCGCGAACCACTGCAGCTGGCCGGTCGTGGCATGCAGCGAGGTCGACAGCTCGGGCAGGGCCACATTGAGCACGGTCGAGTCGAGGCCGATCACCAGCCCCGACAGCGCCAGCGCAGCCAGCGCCCACCGCTGGCCGCCACCCGGCGGTCGGCTCAATTCCGGGGCTTTCTACTCTTTGGGTCATGATCATATATGGGAGTGTGAACCAGATTTTTCTGAAGGGATAACCGGCCGGGCACCCGCCTGTTGCCTGGGGCGATGGCTGCGCATGACTCGCAGGATGATCGGTGACCCCGCGATGCCGTCGGCGTGCGCAGACCAGCAGGCTCGGGCGGGCCGTAGAATCCAGGCATGCTCCTGCTGCTGATATGGCTGGCGATTGGCGGGCTGATCATCGGCGGGCTGGGGCGCCTCCTCGTGCCCGGCCCGAACCGGATCGGCCTGATCCGAACTGCGCTGGTTGGCCTGGCCGGGTCGTTTCTGGGCGGGCTGGTGGCCCGTTTCGTCATCGGTATGCACTACCGCTACTCGCTGCTGGCCGGGTTCATCCTTGCCGTGATCTTCGCAGCGATCATCGTCGCCGCGATCGACCGCCGCGGGCCGGCGAGGCGATAAGGCGTCCACTTCAGCCGACTCCGCTGCGGCGAGCTGGCTGTGGGTCTTAGAGCCCGAGCACGCCCCGCGCGGCGCCGGTATTAGGATACGACCTAGGGCCGTATCTATTTAGCGGAGGCGGTGGTGGGCTTGTTCGAGGAGAAGGTGGCCATCGTGACGGGCGGCGGTGCAGGCATCGGCGAGGCGCTCTGCATGGAACTGGGGCGGCAGGGAGCGCACGTGATCGTCGCGGATATCAACGGGGGCGACGCCGACCGTGTCGCCGCCGCCGTCGCTAGGCACGGCGGGCGGGCTCAGGCGCGCCGCGTCGACGTCGCGGACGAGCAGGACGTCCGGTGCGCAGTCGAGGAAGTGGCCGCCAGCTACGGTCGCCTCGACTACCTGTTCAACAACGCCGGCATCGCGATCGGCGGCGACGCCCGTGACCTGACGCTCGACCAGTGGAAGCAGGTCCTGGACGTGGATCTCGACGGAGTCCTGTACGGGACCCTCGCCGCATACCCGATCATGGTCAGGCAGCGTTTCGGTCACATAGTGAACACCTCGTCGGCCACCGGGCTGCTGCCACAGCCACTCAACGCCCCGTACGCCACGGCCAAGCACGCGGTGGTCGGGCTGAGCCTGTCGATGCGCCTCGAAGGTGCCGACCTCGGGGTGAAAGTCAGCGTCGCCTGCCCCGGGTATGTGCGCACAGCGATCTACCAGCACGTTGTCCTGGTCAACATGCCCCGCGAGCAGGCAGCCCGCAAGCCGATCAAGATGATCGGAGCGCCGCAGGCCGCGCAGTCAATTCTCAGGGGCGTGGCGCGGAACAAGGCGGTGATCGCGTTTCCCGCAGTGATCCGCTGGGGCTGGCGCCTGTACCGCCTCTTCCCGTCCGTGGCGGACCGGATCATGCTGCCGCGGGTCCGCGAGCTGCGCAGATACCGCACCGAGACGGCACGAGATGAGTAAGACCGCACGCAACGAGGCCGCGCCCGCGGCGGCTGTCGAGCCGGGCCCCGCCCGCCGCAAACCCGGGCGGCCCCGCAGTGCCGATGCGGACCGGGCCATCCTGGCCGCCGCGCTCGGGCTTCTGGCCGACGTGGGGCTGCAGGCGCTCAGCATCGAGCAGGTCGCCACCCGGGCCGGGGTGGGCAGGAAGTCGGTCTACCGCCGATGGCCGTCCAAGGACGCCCTGGTCAGCGACGCCATCCGCAGCGTGCAGGCACAAATGCCGCTCATCGACACCGGAGACCTTCGTCACGACCTGATCGCCATGCACACCGCAGCACTGACCAGCCTGGCGACGGCCCCGCTGATGCGGCCGCTCTACCTGCGGCTGGCCGGCGAGTTCCACAACAACCCGGCTGCCTTTCAGGTCTTCCTGACCGAGCTGGTACAGCCGCGCTTCGAGCAGTTCACCGAAGCGGTGCGGAAAGCCCAGGATCGCGGCGACCTCCGCCGGGACCTCGACCCGGACCTGGCGGTCGACATTCTGATCGGGCCCATGCTGTTCCGCTGGGCATTCACCGGAATACTCCGGCCGGCACCGTCAGGACCAGAGGCCGCCGCACTGGCCGAGCAGACAGTCGATCTTGCCCTGAGCAGCCTCGGCACTCGCGGCGACCCGGCATAGTCCTCAGCCGGCGATCAGCGCGTCCGTCAGGGCATCGATGCCTGCCAGCCGGCAGGCCAGGTCCGGGCTCAGCGAGTACCGGGCCGCCAGTTCGGCCGGGGCGGTGTAGGACACGCGCGTCTGGCCGCCGTCATCCCAGACCACCACCCTGAGCGGCAGGTCAAGCGCCGCCAGGGGCGCGGCCGCCATCACGGGCGTCCCCGCGGCCGGGCTGCCGAACAGCACGAGCGTGGTGGCACGCAGGTCCAGGCCTGCCTGCCGCGCTTCGGCGCTCTGGTCGATCACCCCGAACACCTTCATTCCCTTCGCGCTGAGCAGGTCGCCGAGCCGCGCGACCGTGTCAGGTACGGTCCGCGGGCTGTCCTTCGTGACAACCTTGCGGCCGCCGGTACCGTTCTCGCTCATTCCCGCCTCCCTGTCGCCATGGTGGTCAGTCTCGCCATCCCTGGCTATTGACAATGCACTTACTACTGACTTCCGACTCGAAGTGGTCTCCTGCGGACGTAGCGCTCAGCACGATCCAGGCAGCAATGATCGCGGCCGATTTCGCGCGCTGGGCGATGAGGCGAGAGACAGGTCATCTCATGACGTTCATGAGCTTCCCACATGGGCGGCGTCAACTGGCCGTCATGACAGTCCTAGCCGCTGCCGTTGCCGCGCCGGTAGTCGCGTCGTCGGCTCCGGCCGCGGCTAGCCTGTCGAGCGGCGACTGGGGAGAGCAGACGTTGCCAGCGAACTTCCAGATCTGGCAGGGCGCGTCCCCCATCGACCCGGTGTCGTGTGTGCCTGGCACGGAATTCTGCGTCGTGCTTGCCTCAGATCTGGCGAACACCGAACCCAGCTCCCAGACCGGCTATGGCGCTCTCGTCACGACCGATGGCGGCACCTCATGGAACGGTTCCGGGAAGCCTTCCGACCTGCCACGCGGCCGCTGACGCGCTTGCGGCGGCAGGTCCGGTGGCCGTGACGTCGACCGACGGCGGAGTCACCTGGCACGGCGTGGAGACGGTGGACAACACCGGCTGGTTCGACACGATTAGCTGCGGCGATGTGCAGCATTGCTGGGCTGGCGGCGCGGGCACCAAGATCTCGCTGGCCGGGACGGCGGACGGCGGATCGACGTGGACTGCGGTTTCAGCCGACGTCCAGAACAACAACAGCCAGGTATCCTGCGCGACCGCGAGCTTCTGCGTGGCCACCACCGATAACGGGCTGTGGGTAACGACCGATGGCGGCGGGCTTGCGGCCCAGCCGGTCGCCTCGGCCGCTACGGCAAGGCCGGCAGCCCAGCGAGTGACCATTCCGCTGCCCAAGGTGAGCGGCTCAACGGCCTACGCCCGGGCTGGATCAGTCGCCACGATCACGGGCCAGTACCGAGGCACTACCTCGGCTAGCAAGGTCACGATCACGATCACCTCGCCGGCCGGCCAGAAGACGACCACCACCGCGCCGATAGGCCTCAACAACTTCTACTCGCTCAAGACCGGCAAGGTCGCTCTGGGCACGACGACGATCGCCTTCAAGGCCGGTAACGCCAAGACCTTCACAGTCCACCTTGACGGGCACCCTGGGCCAGCGCCCACCGTGTCCGGGATCTCCTCTTACGCGGGCCCGGCATCGGGTGCTGCCACGGTGGCGGTCACGGGCACTAACTTCTCGGGCGTCACCGCCGTCTGGTTCGGCTCGCACAAGGCCACGAACATTAAGGTGATCTCGACGACGCAGCTGAAGGCGACAGCCCCGGCCGGTACGGCCGCCCAGTTCGTGCGGGTGCTGACGTCGGGTGGCGGGCTCAGCGCGCTTGCTGGCAAAGCCGTCTACAACTACCTGCCAGTTCCCTCGCTGGCGAGACTGCGTCCGTCGTCCGGGCCCGCGGCCGGCGGGACCGTGGTGACCATCACCGGACGGGGCTTCGGGTATATGAGGGCCGTCTACTTCGGGTCTGAGCCCGCCACCAAGATCAGGGTGATCTCACCAACGCTGATGACGGTCGTCGCACCAGCTGGCTCCGGAACGGTCAACGTGCGAGTGAGGACGGCGGGCGGCGTCACAGCGGTGACGCCCGCGGACAAGTTCTCCTACGCTGGCTAGCCGCCGCCGCAACTCGCAGCGCTCGGCCGGAACCGTATGCCCGTCGACGTCACCAGGTTCTCCTGGCTGCCGGTCCGGACCGATTACTTCGGCGTCGTTCGCCCGTCTTACCTGTCGGGAGTCGTCCCCGTGCTAATCACGTAGCGGTCAAGGAGGTTGTGATGGCGTTGCCCGAGGTGGTGTCACGCGAGCAGTGGCTGGCGGCCAGGTTGCGGCTGCTGGCGCAGGAGAAGGAGCTGACCCGTCGGCGTGAGGAGCTAAACGGGGAGCGGCGCCGGCTGCCGATGGTCCGGGTTGAGAAGGAGTACGTGTTCGACGGCCCGGCCGGGAAGGTCAGCCTCGCGGAGCGCCGCTGGACAAGATCGAGGCTTACACGGCCGGGCGCGGCTGGGCGGTGCCGTGGTACTCGTCGTACGACAGCGACTTCAACTACGACTTCGCTGTCACGCTCGACCAGGCGGCCGGGCAGGTCACCTACAACTACCGGCCCGAACCTGACCTGGCCGGCGGCGAGATACCGACGGAGCTGCCGGGCCCCAGTGATCCACGGGGCGCTGTAAGCGAAGTTCGGGCCGCTCGTGGCAACGAAGGACGCACCGCGCCATGACGCTACCGTTTCGTCAGTGAAGGATGCGCGCGATGCCCACGCTGAGGAGACGAGGCTGCTTGCGCTGGCCCGCGGCGGCGACCAGAGCGCGTTCGGCGAGCTCGCCCGGACCTACCACGCCGAGCTGCGGGCCCACTGCTACCGGATGCTCGGCTCGCTGTTCGACGCCGACGACGCACTCCAGGAGGCCTTGCTGCGGGCCTGGCGCAACCTGGCCGGGTTCGAGGGCCGCAGCTCGCTGCGCTCGTGGCTGTACGCAATCGCCACGAACGCCGCGCTGGACGCCGCCAGGCACCGGTCACGGCGCGAGCTCCCCGTCGATTTCAGGTCCGCAGCGGGGGCAGGAGCCAGCCTGGACGCGCCGATGACAGACCGGCCCTGGCTGGAGCCTTACCCCGACCGATGGCTGGCTCAGGGCCTGAGCCTTTCGCCGGAAGCGTCCTACGAGCAGCGTGAAAGCGTCGAATTGGCCTTCATTGTCGCGCTGCAGTACCTGGCCCCGCTCCAGCGCGCCGTGCTGCTGCTGCGCGAGGTGGCGGGGTTCTCCGCAGCGGAAATCGCCGACCAGCTCGGCACGTCGCCAGCGTCGGTCACAAGCGCGCTACAGCGGGCCAGGGCCGCTGTGCGCGACCGGCTCCCGGCCACCAGCCAGCAGGCGACCCTGCGCCTGCTCGGCGACCAGCGCACCCGGGCGCTCGTCAGACGGTATGCCGACGCCATCGAGCGAGGCGACGCCGACGCCCTGATCGGCATGCTCACCAAGGACGCGACCTGGTCCATGCCGCCGGTTCCGACCTGGTTCCGCGGTCATCAGGCCATCCGCGGATTCCTGACCCGTTACCCCCTCACGGAGCGCTGGAGCCACCGGCCCGCCCGGGCCAGCGGGCAGCTTGCCGTCGGCTGCTACCTCTACGACCAGGCCAGCGACCACTACGTTCCCGCGGTCATCGACGTGCTCACCCTGGACGGCGACAAGATCACCGCCGTCACCGGCTTCCTGACCGCCCAGACTCTGCAGTCACCGCATTCCGCCGCATGGTTTTCCGGCGCTGAATTCTTCCGCCACTTCGGGCTGCCCGCCACGACACGAACATGAGCGAGCGTTCTGAGGGCCGTTAGCTGCGGGATTCCCAGGCTTGCGGAGTTGTGCTCGATCAGCCGATCCGGTGCCTTGCCGACCACAGGCAGCACCCGCTGACCAGGACCGCGGCTCCGAGAAAGATCGCGAACTCGTACCACTGCAGCGGCCAGTAGCGGCTGACCGGCTGGTAGGTGATCACCTCGCGAATATGCAGCTGGTCCACGCATTTCTGTACCAGCGCAGCAAACTGTCCGTGGCTGACCGGCCGGTGCGGTGCGGTGATGTTCGGACAGGAGTAGCCAGCGCCAAGAACCACTCCGTGGCTTTTCGTCGCCATCACCTGGTCGTTCCCGCTGCCGATCGAGCCGGACGCGCCGATGACATGCCCGCTCGCGTTAACCGTCTGGTCCGAGAGCACCCAGTCGCGCGGCGGCAGCTGCGCGCCGCCGCCGACCACAGAAGTAGCGGTGACGTGGCCGCTGGGCGGAGGCCCGGCCGTTACCAGCACGTCGGGAAATGAGCGCCGCAGCGGCGAGAGGAGATGCGGGCGGACCCAGCGGGCAACGACGAGGCGGACGGGAGCGAACACGACGAGCGCGGTCGCCATCGCGGGCACGGTCTTGCGGATGAAGAGGCCAGCGGTGACGCCGACGGCGAAGGCGAATGCCGCGTAGCCGAGCGGGACCAGGTCGCGCTGGTCGAACGAGCTGAACAGGGTCGCGCTAGCGGCGTCGAGCGGGCCCGACCACCAGGTCACGATCAGACTCAGGATTCCCGTGAGCGCAACGCCCGCGAGACCGATCCCGGCGAGCTTGATGGCAATCCAGCGGGTGCGGGTCGTCGCCGTCCAGGCCAGGCGGTAGGTGCCGGTTTCGAACTCGCGGGCGACGAGGGGTGCCCCCCAGAAGAGCCCGACCAGTCCCGGGGCTACCTCGACCAGGACGTTGAGCATGACCTGCAGGCTGTGGTCCTTGTCGAGGAAGGCGGAGGCGGCAGCGGAGCAGTCCCTGGCGACATGGCAATCGAGCACCGTCGTGTAGAGATGGTGCAGGCTAGGCGCGGTGATCGCCAGCACGATAGCGACGACCGCGAGCGCAGCCGCGCCCACGAGCGCCTGCATGCGGAACTGCAGCCAGGTGAGCCGGATCATCGGATGGCCTCCAGCCGGTTCGTTCGTGCTGCCGGGCGCTTTCTGGACTGGCTCAGGTAGGCGAGGACGAGGTCTTCGAGACTGACTGGCTTCACCGTCCAGACCGGGTCGAGGATCGGCTCGGCGGTGCGAACGAGGAAGGTGCTCTGCTTGTCGGTATGGCTCTCCTCGATGACGACCTGGCCAGAGGGCAGGGTGGCGGACTGGCGGCGCGGTCCGGAGATGCGGCGATGCTCGGCCAGCAGGTCGCTGACGTCGCCGGTAAGCCGAACGCGGGAGTCGGCAAGGATGACGAGGTAGTCACAGACGCGGCCGAGGTCCTCGATGAGGTGCGAGGAGAGCACGACGCTGGCGCCGTGCGCGGCGACTTCCTCCATCAGGACCTGGAGGAACTCGCGGCGGGCGAGCGGATCGAGGCCGGCGACCGGCTCGTCAAGGACCAGGAGGTCGGGCCGCTTGGCGATCGCCATCGTCAGCGCGAGCTGGGCGCGCTGCCCGCCCGACAGCGAACCGGCCTTCTGATCGGGATCGAGGTCGAGCTGAGCGATCCGGGTCTCGGCAAGCTCCTGGTCCCAGTTGACGCACAGGTACGAGCCCATCTTCAGATGCTGCGCGACGGTCTGGCCGGCGTAGACCGGCGCGTCCTGGGCGACGAAGCCCACCTTGTCGAGCTGCGCCTGCCCCGACCCGGGGCGCCCGCCGAGCACGGTGATGGTTCCGGCGGTGGGCGAGAGCAGCCCGACCGCCAGGTTGAGCAGCGTGGACTTGCCGGCGCCGTTCGGCCCGACGAGACCGACCACCTTCTCGCGCGGAATATCGAGCGTGCAGTCCCGCAGCGCGCGCTTGCGTCCGTAGGTCTTGGAGAGCCCATGCGTCTCGATCGCGCCGGTCATGCCACGCCCTCCGCGAACATCTCGCGGACCGCGGTGCGGTAGATCGCCTCGATGTCGTCCGGTCCGAGCCCGGCCAGCCGTGCCGAGCTCAGCCATTCGGTCATCGAAGCGAGGAACCTAGCCTGCGCCGCCGGGTCGGTGCGCGGGAGCGTCCCGACGATGAACGTGCCAAGCCCTGGCCGGGCGCGGACCAGACCCTCGCGTTCAAGGTCCCGGTAGGCCTTGAGCACGGTGTTCGGGTTGATCGCCAGCCTCGCGACCACCTGCTGAGCGGTCGGCAGCCGGTCCCCGGGTTCGAGCAGGCCGAGCTGAAGTGCCTGGTGGACCTGCTGGACGAGCTGAAGATAGGTGGCTACCCCGGACGCCGTATCGAGCTGGAACTCGATCATTAGCCCTCTTCCACTAATTGGTTAGTGGAAGAGTAGATTAAGGATCGCAACTTCGCAAGATCACAGTGCCGACGAACACAACCGCCGCGCCTGCGCGGGGTTCGATCCCGCGGTGCCCGTCGGCCGGTCCGGCAGCGAGCGCCCTCGTGCTGCCACTCCTCTGCGCCCTGCGCAAGACCGGCCGCACGGACAGCTCAGTTCTGTGATAGAACTAAATTAAGTTCTGTAACAGAATAACATCCGGGGAGTGGGCATGGCTCTTGGGCCGAACAGCCCCGGCGGCGTGGCCACCGGGACTATCCGGACTATCCGGGTTGTGGGCCGGTGGTAATGCTGCTGCGCGAACCGGCCCGGCCGGCTGCCGTCCGGGAGCATCGCCTCGCGCCGTGGTTCGCGATAGCCACGGTGTGCTTCGGGGCGTTCATGGGCCAGCTCGATGCGAGCGTGGTGACGCTGGCGTTCCCGGCGATCCAACGGCAGTTCGGCGCCGGGCTGGCGGAGGTGCAGTGGGTGTCGCTGGCCTACCTGCTGGCCCTGATCGCGCTGCTGGTGCCGGTGGGGCGCTGGTCGGACCGGCGCGGCCGCAAGCTGGTGTACCTGTACGGCTTCATAGTGTTCTCGGCGGCGTCCGCTGCGTGCGGCCTGGCCCCGACGCTGCCCGTGCTGATCGGGCTGCGTGTACTGCAGGCGGCGGGGGCGGCGATGCTGCAGGCCAACAGCGTGGCGCTGGTCAGCACGAGCGCCCCGGCCAGATTCCGCCGGGCGGCCCTTGCCGTGCAGGCGGGAGCGCAGGCGCTGGGGCTGGCGGCCGGGCCGGTGGTCGGCGGCGTGCTGATCGCCTCGGCCGGGTGGCGGTGGATCTTCCTGGTCAACGTGCCGGTCGGGCTGGTCGCCGTGGTCGCGGGCGTGTACCTGCTGCCGCGCTCCGGTCCTCGTGCCCGCGCGGGTGCAGGCGACCCGCTCGGGATGATGCTGCTGGCCGCCGCTTCGGCTGGCTTGCTCATCGCGGTCTCGTCGGCGTCCGGCCTGAACTTGCCGGCGTGGGCGGCAGGCGGCTCGCTGGCCGCGGCCGCTGCCGCCGGCGCGGCACTGTTCTGGCAGGAGCGGCGGGCCGCGGGTCCGCTGATCGACCTGCCGATGCTCGCGGCGACGGGGATCGGGCCCGCGCTGGTCGGTGCGCTGTGCGCCTACCTGGTCCTGTTCGGGCCACTCGTGCTGCTGCCGCAGACGCTGGCGGCCCGGGGGCCGGGGCTGCTGGCCACCGGCCTGCTGCTGGCCGCGCTGCCCGCCGGGTTCGGGCTTGCCGCGGTATCGGCGGAACGGCTGGTGCCCGCGGGCTGGTCCAACCGGCGGCGCTGCGCGGCGGGCAGTATGCTCGCCATCTGCTCGCTGGGGGGACTAGCCATCCCGCTGCCGCCCGCGGTCCTGCCTGTGCTGCTCGCCATGCTGGGCGCCGGGCTCGGCGCCTACATTCCCGCGAACAACGCCCAGATCATGAACGCCACGCCGGCCAGGGACGCCGCCGCGGCCGGCGGGATGGTCAACATGGCCCGCGGCCTGGGCACCGCGCTCGGCGTCGCGCTGGTGACCCTCGGCCTGCACGCCGGCCGCGGCCTAGGCCTGAACCCGGCCGGCTCGGGCCCGCTCGCGGTGGCTGCGCTGCTGGCGGCCGCGCTGGCCGCGGCCTGGGCCGGCACCCGTACCGGCTCGGAGCCCCGGCCGGGCGCCGCTACCCTCGGCGCACGTTCGTCCTAGCCGCCAGCTACCGCCCGCGGTCTGCCTCATCTTCGGTGCTCGGGTCGGCGGCAAGCGGCAGCCAGATCCGGAACCGGGTGTCACCAGGGACGGACTCGACCTTCAGGTCTCCGTGATGCCTGGAGACGACGATCCGCCACGAGATGTCCAGGCCCAGGCCGGTGCCCTGGCCGACCGGCTTGGTGGTAAAGAACGGCTCGAAGATCCGGTCCTTGATCTGGCCGGGAATGCCGGGGCCGGTGTCGGCAAACTCCACGAGCACCCGGTCCTGGTCGGCGGCGGTGCGGATGGTCAGCGTGCCGGTTCCTGCCATCGCCGCGACGGCGTTGTCGATCAGGTTGGTCCAGACCTGGTTGAGCTCGGCCGGGTAGCCGGGAATGCGGGGCAGGCTCCGGTCGTAGTCCTTCACCACCCGGATGCCCGGCCCGAGCTTGCCGTCGAGCATAACCAGGGTGCTGTCGAGCAGCTCGTGGATGTCGACCACCTGGTACGGGGCCCGGTCCAGCTGCGAGTACTGGCGTGCCGCGCCCACCAGGGCGGAGATCCTGGCGACCGAGTCCGAGATCTCGGTCATGAGCAGCTCGGTCTCCACGGTGTCGCCGAGCCAGCGGATCGCGCCGTCCAAGGCGCCGGACCGGCTGGCGGCCGCGGCCGCGACCTGCTCCAGCCAGCGGGCGTCCAGGCCAGCCTGGACGAACGACGGCGCCAGGTCCCAGCTTCCGGCGATGCCGTGGGCGTCCAGCCATCCGGCGACGGCGTCCTCGGCATCGGCGGCCTCGATCGGACTTTGCGGTCGCGCCTTCGCGGCCCGGCCCACCGCCTCCTCCTGAAGCTTGACGAGCTGCACGAGGAACGGGGCGTCGCGGCCGCTGGCGGCTAGCGCCGCGAGCCTGTCCCGCATCCGCCCCACCTGCTCCCGCAGCGAGCCGGCTGCCCGGACCGCCGCCGCAGCGGGGTTGTTCAGCTCATGCGTAAGACCTGCGGAAAGTGATCCCAGCGCCAGCAGTCGCTCCCGCTGGCCAATCGCCTCCTGCGTATTCCTGCTCCCGAACAACAGCCCTTCGAGCAGGTGCACGGCCATCGGGAACCAGTCGTTCATAAGGCCGGCGAACGTGGCTGCGTCCAGCGTGAAGAACCGGCACGGCTCGGCGGCACGCAGCGAGTTGTTGTAGACCTGCGGAACCCGTTCGCCGAGGTAGGCAAAGAAGGCCCCGGCATAGACGCCGCGGCTTGAGGTCCTGGTGACCTCGACGTCATCGTCGCCGATCCGCCGCGAAAGCACGATCGTCCCGGAGAGCAGGACATAGAGGAACTCGGCCGGCTCGCCTTCGGTGTAGACCTGGCCTGGGCTGGTCGCGATCACCTTGCCGTGTGCGCACAACCAGGCCAGCTGATCGCCGGTCAGCTTCTCAAACAGGAACAGCTCGCGCAGCTCCACCGCGCTGCACTGGGCCGGTGCCGCGGACGCCGCCGGCGTTGTCATAGCTTCTCCAGGTAACGGTGCACGAGCATCACCGCCATCGCGCCTTCCCCGACAGCAGAGGCGACCCGCTTGGCGGACTCGGCGCGAACGTCGCCGGCCACGAACACCCCGGGAACGCTGGTCTCCAGGTGGTACGGCGGCCGGTCAAGCGGCCATCCTCTGGGCCGTTCGCCGCCAGTGACCAGGTCCGGCCCGGTAAGGATGAATCCGCGCTCGTCCCGCTGCACGACTCCGTCCAGCCAGTCTGTCAGCGGCGCGGCCCCGATGAACACGAACAGCCACTGCGCGTCGACCGTCTCCAAGGCGCCGGTCGCCGCATCGCGGAGGGTCAGCCGCTCCAGGTGGTCGGTGCCATGCGCTTCCGCTACTTCCGTGCACGTGCGGACCCTGATCGCCGGGATGCCAGCCACCTGCTGCACAAGGTAGTGCGACATGGACTTCTCTAGCGAGTCGCCCCGCACCAGCATGGTCACCGAGCGCGCCGTCCTCGCGAGGTAGACAGCCGCCTGACCCGCGGAATTGGCCCCGCCGACAATGTAGACATCGTGATCGGCGCAGCCGGTCGCCTCGGTCAGCGCCGATCCGTAGAAGACACCCCGGCCGGTCAGCTCGGCCACGCCCGGCACCGCCAGCTGGCGGTAGGTGACGCCGGTGGCGAGCACGACCGCGTGCGCATCCACGAAGCTGCCGTCACCGAACACGACCCGGCGCGCCGAGCCGTGCACCTCAAGCCCGACGACCTCCCGCGCCGTCAGCATTTCGGCGCCGAACTTCGCCGCCTGGCGGCGGGCACGCTCGGTGAGCTGAGCACCAGACACGCCGTCAGGGAAGCCCAGGTAATTCTCGATTCTCGAGCTCTGGCCAGCCTGGCCGCCGGTTGCCGTCCGCTCGACCATGACCGTGCGCAGCCCCTCCGAAGCGCCGTAGACGGCTGCGCCCAACCCGGCCGGCCCGCCGCCGATGACGATCAGGTCGTAGAAAGCCTCCGACGGCGTGGTTGCCAGTCCCACCCGGCCCGCCAGTTCCTGGTCGGACGGCTCAACAAGCGCCTCACCATCCGGCGTCACGACCAGCGGCAGCCGTTGCCCGTCCGTCCCGGCTGCCTGCAGCAGCCGCTGCCCTTCCGGCTCGTCGGAGCTATACCAGCGGTACGGAACCTGGTTGCGGGCAAGGAACTCGCGCACCTGTGATGAGCGTGCCGACCAGCGATGCCCGACGACCTTCGTCTCACGGACCGGCCGGTGATCGGCGGACAGCCAGGCATCAAGCAGCGAATCCATCACCGGGTAGAGCTTCTCTTCCGGCGGATCCCACGGCTTGAGCAGGTAATAGTCCACGTCCACGACGTTGATCGCGTCGATCGCCGCCCCCGTGTCGGCATACGCGGTCAGCAGCGCCCGCCGCGCCCCCGGATACACATCCATCGCCTGCTCGAGGAACTCGATGCCGTTCATTTCCGGCATCCGGTAGTCGGCCAGGATCACGGCCACCAGATCGCCCCGCAGCTTCATCTGCCGCAGCGCGTCCAGCCCGGCCGCGCCAGACTCGGCGCGGACGACGCGGTGCCCTTCGCCGTAACGGCGGCGCAGGTCACGCGCCACCGCACGCGACACCCCGGGATCGTCGTCGACGGTGAGGATGGCCACCCGCCGCGGATCCTGCTCGGTCACGGTTCCACCCCTCTCCGCCAGGATCACCCTCAGCAGCACTGTAACCCGCTCCTAGCCGGTACCCACCTGGCCGCTCGTCGCGGTCCACCGACGCAGGCGCGCACTGGACCGTCGCCTAGGTCAGCTAGCCGGGGCCGGCCTCGCGGCGGTCGCCGCGGTCGTGGCGGCGCGGACGATGGCGTCGAGCCTGGTGGCGTGGGCGCCGCGCCAGTAGACCTTGCCGCAGTCGCCGCACCGGGAGAAGTCCTGGTAGCTGCGGCGGGTGCCAGGTCGCAGCAGCGGGTCCACGCTGGCCTTGCTGACTGCGGCGAGCCTGCCGTTGCACGCCGGGCACCTGGTCCATGGCGACAGCGCCGGGGCGAACCTGTCCAGGACGTCGGCGAGCTGATCATCGGGGCGGGCGCCGCGCACGTAGGCGCCGGCCCGCAGCGCGCGGCGGCAGAGCAGGCCGCGGTCCTGGGTGAGCAGCAGCCGCTGCCCGGCGTTCGCCTGTTCGACTAGCGCGTCGTCGTCGGCCTGGCTGCTGTACGCGGTGTCGAGGCCGAGCAGCCGCAGCCGCCGGGCCAGCGTGCCGAGGTGCACGTCGAGCAGGAAGCCGGCCGCCGGCGGCGACTGGGGACGGCTTACCGCGCTGACCCGCACCACGTCGCCGTCCTGCGGCCGGTAGCTGGCCGACGCTGCCACGCCGCTGACCGCCAGACCGCCGACCGCCAGGCCGCCGACCTCGGTCAGCGGCACGCCGAGTGACTGGACCACGTGCCCGAGCGTCGACACTCCGTCACATCGGACCAGAACCTGGCCGCCGCGGTACCGCGGCCGCAGCAAGAAGCGCAGTTCGGCGGCCACCAGCACCCGGGCCTGGCCAGCACCCATCTGCCCAGCATTCCACCCGCCTCGCCGACCCGCCGCATCAGCGCAGGCCGGGGACCGGACAGCAAGCTCCCGTTAGGCTGGCGGGCGTGGCATACGACGCCGAGCTCGCTGACCGGATCCGGTACCTGATCGGCACCGGGCCAGGCCTGACCGAGAAGAAGATATTCGGCGGCCTGGCCTTCCTGATCGGCGGCAACATGGCGATCAGCGCCAGCGGCCAGGGCGGGGCCCTGGTGCGGGTCGACCCGGCGGAATCCGCCGCCCTGGTCGGGACGACGACCGCCACGGTGGCGATCATGGGCGGCCGCGAGATGGCGGGGTGGCTGCGCGTCAGCTCCGACGACCTGGAAGCCGACGATCAGCTCACCGAGTGGGTCAGCCGCGCCGTCCGATACGCCCGGTCGCTGCCGGCCAAGTAGCAGCACCTAACGCAGGCTGCCCTGGACTGTCACGACCTGCTTGAGGTGAATGGATCTGCTCGTCTCCGGTGAGACCTGAGACCGATCCGCTCCTGATCACACGCTGCCTCACATGGCAGACGTCGATGGTGGGGGTTGTCGGGAAGTTCAGCATGGAAGGGAGGCGGCCATGCCTCTGGTTACGGTGAAGGTCATCGAGGATGTATTCACGCCGGATGAATCACGCCGTCGAGCACGGCGGCCGGCGACGGCGGCTGTTGCGGAGGTCCCTGCCGATCCTTCACAAAGGCAGCTCATGACCCGGCGCGAGGTCAGGAACTCGTGAGGATGACGAGTTGCTGGGTCGCTCGGGTCATCGCAACATAGCGGTCGACCGCTCCTTCGATGCCCTCGCCGAACGCCGCTGGGGCGATGAGGATGACCAGGTCGAACTCGAGCCCCTTCGACAGCTCCGGGGTGAGCGACCGGACGCGGGATGTCGCCCGGAACGTGGGATCGCCGATGACGCAGGCGATCCCGTCGGCATGCGCGGCGAGCCAGGTGCCGAGGATCGAGCCCAGATCCGAGGCAGACCCGTGTACGACGGGGATGCCGGTGCTGCGGATGGAGGTCGGCACGTTGGCGTCCGGGAGCACGGCCCGGATGACCGGCTCGGCTTCGGCCATGACCTCTTCGGGCGTCCGGTAGTTGATGCTCAGGGAGGCCAGGCTGATCTGGTCGAGGCCGATCCGCTCGAGCCGTTCCTGCCACGACTCTATGAACCCGTGCCGGGCCTGGGCGCGGTCCCCGGCGATGGTGAAGCTCCGGGACGGGCAGCGGAGCAGCAGCATCTGCCACTCCGCGTCGGTCAGTTCCTGAGCCTCGTCCACGACGACGTGCGCGAACGGGCCGGCGAGCAGGTCCGGATCGGTACCGGGCAGTGCGGCCTCGTTGACTAGGACGTCCTGGAAGTCCTCGCCGCGCAGCATCGTCACCAGACCTACGCCGTACTCGTCGTCCGCCGCCTCGATCAGGTCGTCGACGACCCTGGCCATCTGCTCGCGTTCAGCGGCGACCGCGGCATCATGCCGGCGCTGACGTCGCGACGCCTCCGGGTCGCCCAGCCGCTGCCGTGCTGCGTCCAGGAGCGGCAGGTCAGACACCGTCCAGGCCTGGGCGTCCTCGCGCTGCAGCTTCGCCACGTCATCGGGGCTGAGGCAGGGAGCGCACATGCGCAGGTAGGCGGGCACCGACCACAGGTCTGAGACAAGATCAGTCGCCCAGAGCAGCGGCCACGCGCGGTTGAAGGCCGTGAGCAGCTCCCCGTTCTGCAGCAGCGACTTGCGGAGCAGGTCAGCCGGGACGTCGCCGTCATGGGAGTCCATCAGGATCGTGAGCAGCTCCTCCCAGATCTGGTCACGCGCCTCGTTGTGCGGAGTTCCGGGTTCTGGTGCCTCGAACGCCTCGGCCCAGTTGTCGGCGCTCAGCAAGATGTCGGACCAGTGAGTCTCGACCGTCATCGCCTCTTTGGGCGGCCGCTCGTAGAACCTGACGGCCGCCTCGATCGCCTTCACCAGGTCCGCGGACGACTTCAGACGGGCCACGTCCGGATCGGTCTCGATCGCCGCCGCGGCACCCTCGGCGACGAGGTCCCGCAGGGTGCAGGTTTGCACGCCCTCCTCGCCGAGGCTGGGAAGCACGTCGGCGACGTAGGCCAGGTAGGGCTGGTGCGGGCCGACGAACAGCACGCCACCCCGGCGGTGACCGAGGCGCGGGTCTGAGTAGAGGAGGTAGGCGGAGCGGTGCAGAGCGACGACGGTCTTGCCAGTACCCGGGCCGCCGTCGACGACGAGAGCGCCCCTGGACCCCGCGCGGATGATGGCATCCTGGTCGGCCTGGATGGTGCCGAGCACGTCCCGCATCCGGGCCGACCGGCTGCTGCCCAGGCTGGCGATGAAGGCGGACTGGTCATCCAGCGCGGCGGCGTGCCCTTCATAACCATCCGGGGTGAACACCTCGTCCCAGTAGTCGCTGATCAGGCCGCGGGTCCACCGATACCTGCGGCGGCTGGCCAGGCCCATCGGGTTGGCGTGGGTCGCTCCGAAGAACGGCTCAGCCGCCGGGGAACGCCAGTCGACCAGCAGCCGGCGACCCGCGCTGTCCGTCAGACCAAGCCGCCCGACATAGAGGGGCTCGGGGTCGCCCGCGCTGACCATGTGCCCGAGGCACAGGTCCAGGCCGAAGCGGCGCAGCGCGCGCAGCCGAGCGGTCAGCCGGTGGATCTCCATGTCCCTGTCCATCGCCTCCTGGCCGATGCCGCCGGGTGCCTTGCGCTCGGCATCGAGGCGGGCGGACAGATCGGCGATCGCCTCCTCGAGGCCCGCCGCGATGGCCGCGAAGTGCCGCTCGTCACCGGCGATCAGCGTCGGGCTTGCCTTGGCGGAGAGACGGTCGGGAAGGTCAAATGCGCTGGTGGTCAGGGGGCTCACGGCATCAGCTCCGATCTGAGGTCGCTGGCAGCCATTGGCCTCGGCCAGCGATTCTGCATCACGACCCAGGTCTTGCCGCAAGCCCCCCTGTGCGCTATATGTTGAAACTGGAGAGAAGTTTGCGTTCTCCGACGGAGAAAGGTGCGCTGCAGGCAGTCAGAGCGGCACCGGGTTGCTGGAGGGGAATCGCACCTCGATGCGCAGGCCGCCCTCCGGGCCGGCATCTGTCGTGACCTCGGCACCGTGGGCCGCGGCGATGGCGGCGACGATAGACAAGCCAAGCCCGTGCCCGTCGCCGTTGCTTGCACGGGTCGCAGCCAGGCGAGTTCCGGCCGCTGTCCCTGGGTCTGCCTGCCAACGTGATGCTCGAGAGATGGCCAGCAGAGTCGAACACGCGCCACCCTGGTGTCTGACTGCCTAATACTCGGAGCTAAGCAGACGTTCACCCGCGAGGTGCCGACATGGATGACCCGAACGACCCGTATAGCCCGGATAACTTGTCATGGAACTGGTCAAGGGGCGGGCCGACGTGGCGGCCGTTCCGCGGCCGAAGCGGGCGCGGGCCGCGCGTTCCACCGCCGCCGGGGCCGCCGCGGAAGCCGACTAAGGCCGAGTGCGAACAGGAAAAGCGCGCCGAAGCGCGAGCAGAGCGGCTGCACCTGGCTGGCCTGACCAATGCCGGGGTGATCATCATGAGCGTGGTCCTCGGCGCGGCGGTGGTCATGCTGGTGCTGGTGCTGGTCAGCCATCATTAAGGGCTCAGCATGATCTCCAGGCGACGCCTGGCTGTGCGTTTGCCGTCATGATGAGACGGGAGGCACCTGGTGATGGACTCATTCACGGGCAAGCTCGCAGTGGTGACCGGCGGCGGCTCGGGCATGGGCCGCGAGCTGGTACGCCAGCTCGCGGCGCAGGGCTGCGCGGTCGCCACGTGCGACTGGCACGGGGAGTCCGTCGAGCAGACCGCCGCGCTGGCCGAGGCGGCCGCTCCGGCGGGCGTCCGGCTCAGCTGGCATGCCTGCGACGTCTCCGACGAGGCACAGGTGCTGCGGTTCCGCGACGAGCTGCTCGGCGAGCATGGCACCGACCGCGTGGACCTGGTGTTCGCCAACGCGGGCATCGGCGGCGGCGCCAGCTTCGTCACCGACCGCCGGGAGGACTGGGAGCGCACGTTCGCCGTTGACTGGCAGGGCGTGTACTACTGCGCCCGCGTGTTCCTGCCGCTGCTGATCGCCAGCGGCGACGGTGTGCTGGTCAACACCAGCAGCGTGAACGGCTTCTGGGCGTCGCTAGGCCCGGGCATGCCCAACACCGCCTATGCCACCGCTAAGTTCGCGGTCAGGGGCTTCACCGAGGCGCTGATCGAGGACCTGCGCGTCAACGCGCCGGGGGTCAGGGTCGTTCTCGTGATGCCCGGGCACGTCGGCACCGACATCATCGCCAACAGCCTGCGCGCCAGCGGCCTGCCCATGCCGCTGGAGATGAGCGACGCCCAGGTCAGGGAGCTGATCCCGGACGACGCGCAGGCCAAGCTGATCCGCGCCGGGCTGGTGCCCGAGAGCCCGTCTGCCGATGATCTGCGCCAGCTGCTGGCGCGGATGAGCACCGACTTCCGCGAGAAGGCACCGCTCACCGCTGCCGGCGCGGCCACGATCATCCTCGACGGGGTGCGTTCTGGCGCGTGGCGGATCCTTGTCGGGGAGGACGCCAAGATGATCGACGCGAAGGTGCGCGCCAGGCCCGATGCCGCCTACGACTACGCCGAGCTCTTCCGCGACGCGGCGCAAGCGCCTCAGGGCACGAGCACCTGAGCCCTCGCAGCCAGCGAAAGGTGATCAGCGAGGGATTGATGAGGCGTCGCGTGCGGTGGGGGGTCGCTCCGGCCCTTGCCGCGATCACGCTAATCCTCGCCAGCTGCACAACGGCCGGATCGGGAGCGGCGGTCAGCGCCATCGAAGTGCCAGGCACGGCGGCACTCAACACCGGCGCGGAGGCCAGTGTCATCGCGGTGTCCTGCGCCTCGGCGGGGAACTGCGCGGCCGCCGGGTACTACGGCGACCGGCCAGGCGGCGCAGGAGAGTTCGGCCTGATCCCCAGCCAGCCTGGCGTCGAGATCCCGGCAGGTTCCCAGCCGTTCGTGGTCGACGAGGTGAACGGCAGCTGGGGCGTGGCGCAGAGGGTGCGCTTCCCCGCCGGGCTCGACGTCGTCGGCGGCTGGATCGCCGCCGTCTCCTGCGCCGGGCGGGGCAGTTGCAGCGCGGGCGGTTCCTACCTGGACCGCAGCGGGGGCGAGCGGGCGTTCGTAATCAGCGAGGTGAATGGCACCTGGGGCAGCGCTCGCGAGGTCCCCGGCACGGCGGCCTACCGCGACGCCAGCGTGACCGCGCTGTCCTGTGCCTCGCCAGGGAACTGCAGCGCCGGAGGGCTCTACCAGCCGACCGCAGAGAGCCGGCTGATGTTCGTAGCCAGCGAGGCGACCGGCTCCTGGGGCCTGGCCAGGCCGATTCCCGGTATCTCCAGCATCCCCAGGTTCGGAATGGGCGGCATCACCTCGATCTCCTGTGCGTCGCCCGGAAATTGCAGCGCCGGCGGCTCCTACCAGGTTCCTGACCCGAAGATCGCCGGGGTGTTCAACTTCCAGGCGTTCGTGATCAGCCAGCAGAACGGGACCTGGGGAGCAGCTATCGAAGTCCCTGGGACCGCGGCACTCAACCAGGGCGGGGACGCTCAGGTCGCCTCGGTGTCGTGCCCGTCGCCGGGCAACTGCAGCGCCGGCGGGTCCTACCGGGCGCGCGGCGGCCGCTCGCGGGCGTTCGTGGTCGGCGAGGTGAACGGGACCTGGGGAAGGGCGAGCCAGGTTCCTGGCACCGCCGCGCTCATGAGGGGACCCGGATTCACCTCCGCCTACGTCGGAGCCCTCTCGTGCGCGTCGCCGGGGAATTGCAGCGCCGGCGGGTTCGCAGGGCTGACGGCCTACGTGGTCAGCGAGGTGCACGGAACCTGGGAGACCGCCAGGCCGCTGTCCGGCACGGGGGCACTCGAGCGAGCCCGACTGATCATCATGACGGTGTCGTGCGGCGCGCCGGGCGCGTGCAGCGCGGCCGGACACTACGCGGCCGGCCCGGGCTCCGGGCTCTTCGTGGTCACCGAGGTGAACGGAACCTGGGGGCCGGTGAGGGCGGTCACCGGCGCCACGGTGCTGACGAGACACAGGTACGCCGAGATCACGTCGGTGTCGTGCGACCCGGAGGGAGACTGCTCGGCTGGCGGGACCTACCCGGACGGCAAGTACTTCCCTGGGCCGCAGGGCGGCACGGCCCAGCGTCAGGCCTTCGTGCTCGGCGAGCACCGGTAGCAGCTCGGCGCCAAGCCTTAGCGCGGGCGAGGGGCTGGCCGGCGCAGAAGATAAGGCAACTTCCCGATGCGAGGCACTGGCCCTTACGACAAGCCTGGATTTAACGGGCCGCACGTGTGGCCCCGGACTCGTGGAGGAAGCAGTGCATCCGTACATCTCGCAGGCCGTGGCCGCCGAGCGGGTCAAGGACCTGCACAGGAGAGCCGATCGGCTGCGGGTCGCCAAGCAAGCTCGTGCACTCAGGCGCGCCGCGATGACGCAGTCCTCGGCAACGCAGCCAGCCGGCCCAGCGCAGCCAGCCGGCCCAGCGCAGCCAGCCAGCCCGGCCAGGCTCGTGCCTGCGCAGCGCGGCACGGATCAGCGCAAGCCTGGCGGTAGCCCGGCTGACCAGCATGTCCGTGCGGCGTGAGGTGGGCAGTGCCCTCGGTCGCTGGCCTGAAAAGCTGTCAGTACGCGGTGGCATGCTGGGAGATATGAGCATCCGCAGAACCAGCCCGGTCCTGGTGGGTCGCGCCGAGCAGCTTGCCGCGCTCGACGCGGCCCTGCGGCGGGTGGCTGGCGGTGCCCCAGCGGCCGTGCTCGTCGGCGGCGAGGCCGGAATCGGCAAGTCCAGGCTGGCGGCCCAGTTCGCGTCCGGCGCTGCCGAGGCGGGGATCAGGGTGCTCGCCGGCGGCTGTCTGGACCTGGGCGCTGACGGGCTGCCGTTCGCGCCGTTCGCCGCGATGCTGCGAGCGCTCGTCCGCGACATCGGGGCCGACGGCGTGGCAGCGCTGATGCCCGGGGGGGCGACCGGCGAATTCGCCAGGCTGCTGCCTGAGTTCGGGCGGGAGCAGAGCGACTCGGACATCGCCGTGGCCAGGGCCAGACTGTTCGAGCAGATGCTGACGCTGTTCGAGCGGCTGGCCGAGGCTACGCCGGTGGCGCTGGTCATCGAGGACGCGCACTGGGCCGACCGGTCCACACGTGACCTGATCGCGTTCCTGATCAGCAGCCAGCAGGTGATGGACCGGGTGCTGATTCTGGTCAGCTACCGGTCAGACGAACTGCACCGCACCCATCCGCTGCGGCCGCTGCTCGCCGAGCTTGACCGGTATGAGTGGGTGGAGCGGATGGAACTGCCCAGGCTGGGCCGCCTGGAGTCCGACGAGCTCGTCCACCGGATCTCCGGCCGCGAGCCTGAGTCGGCACTCGCCGACGCGATCTACGCCCGCACCCAGGGCAACCCAATGTTCGTCGAGGAACTGCTGTGCTGCGACGGCCGGCTGAGCACGGAACTTCCCGAGTCGCTGCGCGACCTGCTGCTCGCGTCGGTCAGGAGACTGCCCGATGAGACCCAGGACCTGCTGCGCGCGGCCAGTGCTGGCGGCCAGCGCAACAGCCATGCCCTGCTAGCGGCGGTGACCGGCCTGGCCGACGACGACCTGGCGCGGTGCCTGCGGCCCGCTGTGGCCGCCAACGTGCTGACCGCCGATCAGGAGAGCTATACCTTCAGGCACGCACTGATCAGGGAGGCGGTCTACGACGACCTGCTGCCCGGCGAGCGGACCAGGCTGCATACCCGGTTCGCCGAGGTGCTCGGCTCGGACGTGGGGCTGGCTGCCCCGGGACGCGGGCTCGTGGAGCGAGCGCATCACTGGTACTACGCGCACGACACGACGTGGGCGCTGGTCAGCGCCTGGCAGGCAGCGGCCGAGGTCGGGCATGCCCTGGCCTACGCCGAGCAGCTGGCCTTGCTCGGCCGAGTGCTCGAGCTGTGGGAGCGGGTACCCGACGCAGCCGATCGGATCGGGGCAGCCCATCTCGATGTGCTCGAGCGCGCGGCAACCGCGGCCATCGACGCGAAAGAGGACGAGCGGGGACTGGCGTTCGCGTCGGCCGCGCTGAAGGAGATCGACCAGAGCACCGAGCCGGTCAGGGCGGCTCTGCTGCTCGAAGCCCGGGCCACGCTTAGCAGGCATGCCGGCGAGGGCGACAGCAACGCCGACCTGCATGCCGCGCTGAGCCTGGTGCCCGCGGGCACCGATAACGCAGCGAGGTCGCGCGTGCTGGTCAGCATCGCCAGGCACATGACCGACCCGAGCAGCCTGCACACCCGCGCGGCACTGGACGAGGCGCTTGACCTGGCACGGCGGGCGGGAGACACGGACACCGAGGTCAACGCCCTGTGCGAGCTCGCCATGGTCGAGTCGAGGTTCGGCAGCAACGCAGCGGCACTTGAGCTGCTGACGCAGGCGCGTGAGCTTGCCGAGCGGACCGGGTCCTACGGGACCATGCTGTGCGCCGCCACCAACGAATCCCACATACTCGAAGGTCTGGGTGAACACAAGCGAGCGGCCGAGCTCGCCAGGGCTGGCATCTCGAGCGCCCGCGAGCACGGCCTGGCCCGTACCAGCGGCACCTTCCTCGCGATCAACGTGGCCGAGCCGCTCGTGTCACTCGGCCGGTGGGACGAGGCGGTCGAGGTGATCGAGCACGCCCTCGCGCTGTCTCCGCCGGAACTCAACCGGGTACTGCTGCGGTACCTGCTGGCCGACATCGCGCTTCGCCGCGGGAATCTCGATGCCGCCAGCACCATGGCGGCGGCAGCCCGAACGGCGTACGGCCGGGCCAGGTACCCGGGCGCCCACCAGGGTCAGTACACCCTGCCACTGGCGCAGGTCGAGGCCGAGATCCTGGATGCCGAAGGCAGGCACGAGGCCGCCATCGAGGTGCTTTCCGCTGCGCTCGAGCGGCTGGACCTGGTACGCGACCCGCGCTACGCCTGGCCGCTGCTGGCAGCGGCGGGCCGGATCTGCACCGAAGCGGGCGGTGCGGTGCCGGTCCGAGCCGCGCGCCATGGTCAGGCCGAGGCCCTGCTCGACCGCCTGCGTGAGGTCACAGAGAAGATGCAGGAGACCGGGCCGGTCCAGCGAGCTGGACGGCTGACCTTCGAGGCGCACGCCGAGGCCGAGCCGCGGCAGCAGCTCGCGCGCTGGGAGAGTGCCGCAGCCGCCTGGCAGGACGTTCGCCAGCCCTACCAGCGAGCAGCCGCGCTGCTCCGCGCGGCCGAGGCGGCCGCCGCGGCCGGCGACCGGGACACGGCCGGCCGGCACCTCCGGCGCGCCGCCGAACTCGCCGAGCCACTCGGCGCCCGGCCGCTGCTCGCTGATATCGCCGGGCTGGCCCGCAACGCCAGGCTCGACCTGGCGGCCACCGGCCGGTCAGGAGCGGAGGCAGCGCAGCGGCCGGACCCCGGCCGCCCCGCTGCGGCCAAGCTGGGGCTGACCGCGCGCGAGTTCGAGGTGCTGCGCCTGGTGGCCGACGGGCGCTCGAATCCTGAGGTCGGCGCCGAGTTGTTCATCACCGCCAAGACCGCCAGCGTGCACGTGTCGAACATCCTGGCCAAGCTCGGCGTAAGCAGCCGCGGCGAAGCGGCCGCGGCCGCACACCGGCTGCGGCTCTTCGACTCAATGCCGACCGGCTAAGCGAGCCACTGCTCAAATCCGGCCGGCCGAGCGGGCCGCTGGTGCGGCCTTGGGCTGTCAGCCAGGCACGGTCGCGGCGACGTTTGGGCGAAGACCGGCCCGGCAAGACCCGCCATGGGGACGACGCGGCGATGCTTGCAGGCGCCGACGCTCGTTGCTGACTCTGGCGTGGTCTGGGATGCGGGGGCGGAGCGTGGCCACGTTCGTTCTGGTTCATGGCGCCATGCACGGAGGATGGTGCTGGCGCGACGTCCGGCAGCGGCTGTGCGGCAACGGCCACGAGGTCTACGCGCCTACCCTGACCGGCCAGGGCGACCGCCGCCAGGCGCTGACCCCGCACGTCGGGATCGCCACGCACGTCACCGACCTCACCGAGCTGTTGTGGTTCGAGGACCTCAGCGAGGTCCACCTGGTGCTGCACAGCTACGCGGGCGTGCTGGCCGGGCCGGTCGCCGAGCGGGCCGCGGGCCGGCTGGCCTCGGTGATCTACCTGGGGGCCTTCATCGCGCTGCCGGGCCAGAGCCTCGCCGACGTCGAACCCGCCGATGTCACCAGGCGCTACCGCGAGCTTGCCGCGTCGACGGGCGAGGGCTGGTTCGTTCCGAAATCTGAGCAGTTCCTCGACCGGTGGGGCATCACGGGTGCCGCCCTGCGGGCCAGGGTGGCGCCCCGGCTCACCTCCTTTCCGCTGCGCTGCCTGAATGAGCCCGTCCGGTTCGACCCCGCCGCCCTTGACCAGGTACGCAAGGCCTACGTTCACCACACCGAGCCGCCGCTGGCCAGCCTGCGACCATCGTTCGACCACGCGGTCGCCGCGGGCTGGCCGACCTACCAGCTGCCCTACAGCCACGACCTGATGCTGGCCGCGCCCGACCGGACCGCCGCGGTGCTCGAATCCATCGCCGGGCACGGCCCGGGCTGACCGCGCGGCCACGCCCGCCGGCCGGTTAGCCTCTTGCGCAGTCACAGGCCAGCCGAGAACCCGGATCGATGGAGAGCATCACCAAGAACCGCCAGCCCCCGGAGACCCTGGGCGCGATGGTGGCGCGCGCCTACGGTCCCGGTCAGGTGCCCGCGGCTGGCCAGGACTGGGTGCAGGAGCTTGGGCACGGCTGGTTCAACGTGGCTTACCGGATCCGGCTGCGGGACGGCTCGAACGTCGTGCTCAAGGTCGCACCGCCGCCCGGGGTCGAGCTGCTGACCTACGAGCGCGGGGCCATGGCCATCGAGCTTGCGGCGCTGCGGCTGATCAGCGAGCGCACCAGCGTGCCGGTGCCTGCCGTCGACTTCGCTGACCAGAGCCACGAGCTCTGCGACGCCGATTACTTCTTCATGCCGTACATCGACGCGGACAACCTGGGGCTGATCAGCGCGACCCTTCCGGCCGCTGACCTGGAGGCCTACCACGAAGCGCTCGGCTCGGCGAACCGCGAGCTCAACTCGATCCGCGGCGCCGCGTTCGGACCGCTGGCCGGTCCCGGGCAGCAGAGCTGGCGGCTCGCGTTCACCGCGATGGTCGAGGACGTGCTGCGCGACGGCGAGCGGCGCCAGGTCGACCTTGGCTGGGACTACGACGCCGTACGCGGCGTGCTCGCCGAGAACGCGGGCTGCCTGGACGAGGTGACCGAGCCGAGGTTCGTCGAGTGGGACCTGTGGCAAGGCAACGTCCTGGTCCGCGACGGGGCGATCGTGAGCATCATCGATCACGAGCGGGCGTTCTACGGCGATCCCCTGATCGAGGCCGGCTTCGCCGCCACCGCGCTGCCCGGGTTCGGTGACCCGGCTGCGTTCATGCGCGGATACGGGCACCAGGATTTGACCGAGACCGAGCGGCTATGCCGGTGCCTCTACTGCCTGCACCTGACGCTCATCATGACGATCGAGACCGTCTACCGCGGCCACACCGACCCGGCCCATTACACCTGGGCCCGCGCCCAGCTAGCCGCCGCCATGGGTCTACTCGGGCGAGGATCGTCGACTTGACTTGCCCGGCGTTCCAGTCATGATCGCGAGTGTTCTGACCTGATTTGTGGATACCCAACCCCCGCGGAAGTCGGCGGGCGTCGCTCGCGGCGCCCCGGGAACGCCGGGCGGCCCGACCTACCCCGTGTTTCAGTCATGATCACGCCCGATTAGTTCGGATTGTGGTCACCCAACCCCGGGGTAGTCGGCGGAACGCCGGCTTGGGCCGAGCGCCTGCCGGGGGCGGCGACCGCCTGCTCGGCGAGTGACTACCCGGCGACTGCCTGCTCGGCGTCGTGGGCGTACAGCCAGTCGTTGTGGCTGAGCGGGTCCTCGCCGGCGAATGCGGCGTCGCGTGCCCGCTGCTGCGGGCCGTCGGCGAGGTGGTGATGGGCGATCCGGCCGCGGCTGGCCTCCTGGACCCGGCTGGCACGCGCCATGCGCACCCGCTCGTACCGGCCGAGCGCCGACGGCGGATCTGATGGCGACGCGGCCAGGCAGGCCGCGAGCACCGCCGCGTCCTCGATCGCCTGCCCGGCGCCCTGGGCGAAGAACGGCAGCATCGGGTGCGCCGCGTCGCCGAGCAGCGCGACCCGGCCGCGGACCCAGCGCGGCAGCGGCGCCCGGTCGAGCACCGACCAGCGGCCGACCTGCTCGGCCGCAGCGATCAGCGCGCCGAGACGAGGGTCCCAGCCGGCGAACTCCGCGGCCAGGTCCTCCTGCCGCCCCGCGGCTGACCAGGACTCCACCTCGCCAGCGCGCAGCGGGCTGAATGCCACGATGTTCACCAGCCGCCCCGCCGAGACCGGGTAGTGCACCAGGTGATGGCGATGGCCGAGCCACAGCGTCTGAACCGGGCGGCTGGCGAACTCCGGCGCGGCCGATGCCGGGACCAGCGACCGCCACGCGCACAGTCCGGATTCCCTGGGCACGCTGGCCGTCGTCACATGGTCGCGCAGCACCGAGTGGATCCCGTCGGCCGCGATCACGACGTCGGCGCGTACCTGCTCGCCGCCGGCGAAGGACAGCGTCACGCCGCCCCCGTCCTGCTCGGCCCTGGCGCAGCGCCGGCCGAGCTTGATCGCGTCAGCGGGCACGGCGCGGCGCAGCAGGTCAAGCAGGTCGGCCCGGTGCAGCGTCCAGGTGTGCTCGCCGTACCGGCGCACGCACTCCTCGCCGAGCCGCTGGGCGAACAGCACCGTGCCGTCGGCCCAGCGCCGGAACTCCCATCCGGTCTCCAGCGGCACGCCGACCTCGTCAAGGGCCAGCGGGAACGCCAGCCGGCGCAGCAGCCGGGCGGCGTTGGGTGCCACGATGACCCCGGCCCCCACCTCGCCAAGTTCCCCGGCCTGCTCGTAGACCGTCGCCGCCAGGCCGGCGCGCCGCAGGAACGCGGCCGCCGCGAGCCCGCCGATCCCGCCGCCGACGACGGCGACCCGGCAGTCCCGCACGCGGCAGTCGCGCGGAGGGTCGTCGCGCGCGGGGACGTCGCGCGGAGGGTCGTCGCGCGGAGTGTCGTCGCGCGCGGGGCCGCCGGTCACCATGTGCCTAGCTTCCACGGGATCTCGCCGCCCGGCCAGCCTCCGGCCGTCCAGCCTCCGGCCTCCGGCCTCCGTCGGCGACCGGAGGCGCTTCGGCCCTGCAGGTGCCGCGCGCTACGGGATGAACACCGGCCGACGGCCCCGCTGGTCACGCGCCCACACCTCGCCGACCGACGACAGCGGCACCCGCTCGACGTCGACCCTGAGCTTCCCGTCCGCCAGCAGGCCGAGTAGTTCGCCAAGCATCCCGGTGATCACGTCCAGTGGCGGCATGGTGCCCGTGCCGAGGCCAAGCACCTCAAGGCCAGCGCTGCGCAGCACGGACCCCGGCAGTGCCACGACCGAGCCCGCCATCTCCCCGGCATGGAGCAGGCGGACCCGCCCGGACCGCGGCACCGCGTCCTCGTGCTCGATGCAGGAGAGGAAGACCTCGGTCGGGTGCCCCCACAGGTAATCGACCACAACGTCGTAGCCGTGCTCACCGCCCTGCGCGGCGAACGTGGCGGCCAGGTTCTCGTCCGGCTGGGCAAGCTGGATGGTCGCGTCGGCGCCGAGGCCGGCCAGCGCGGCGAGCACCTGCTCGTTCCGCCCGGCGGCGACCACCCGGCCGGCGCCGAAGTGCCGTGCCGCCTGAACGGCCAGCTTCCCGGTGACCCCGGTCGCGCCGAGCACGAGCACGCTCTGGCCGGGCTCGAGCGGGCATCGCCACCCGAACGCCAGCCACGCCGACATGCCGGGGTTCCACGCGGCCGCGGCCACCGCGTCGTCGAGGCCGTCGGGGATCGGGAACGTCATCGGCCTGCTGGCCACCGAGTACTGCGCCATCGTGCCGCAGCGGGAACCGAACAGCACCCGCTGGCCGTCATCCAGCAGGCCGGCGCCGATCACGCCGGGCACCGCGGGCAGCCCGTTCGAGGCGTCGCCGGAGCGGACCGAGTAGTGCGAGCCGTCCGCACGTACCTTGTCGATGTTGTTCAGCGGCGCGGCCGTCACCTGCACGAGTTCCTCGCCGTCGGCCGGCGCCGGCGCCGGCATCTCCTCCCAGCGCGGTACCTGGCCGAAGGCGTGCAGCACGGCGGCCTTCATCGCCGCACCTGGCCCTTCGCCGCGAGGCCGCCGATCCTGGCCTGCCAGCCGCGCAGCACGCGCGGCTCCCTGGACCGGTGCAGTGCATCGGGCAGTCGCCTGGCGAGCGCGTGTGCCCGGTCCCTCGCCTCGTCGTGGCGTGACCTGGCCGAGCCACGCCCCCGCAGGCCGAAGGTGTCGGCGACATAGTCCACCGCGATGCGGTGCAGCAGCCGGACGCGTCCTTGCGTTCCTTGCGGCATCGGAGTGCCTCCGTTCTCTGAGTACAGCGTACTCGCTTAGAGTACAACGTACTCATAGCATCGCGCTACGCTAATCGCGTGCCAGAACCTCCAGCCATCCCGCCGATCTGGGCGCGGCCGGGACCAGGCGCCCGAAAGCCGCGGTTCAGCCGCGAGCAGATCGCCGCGGCGGCGCTCGCGATCGCCGACGCCGACGGGTTCGATGCGGTGTCGATCCGCCGGGTCGCCGCCGAGCTCGGCGCAGGGACGATGAGCCTGTACCGCTACATCAGCGCCAAGAGCGACCTGGTCGCGCTGATGGACGACGCGATCATGGGCGAGTCGCTGGTGCCCGACGGCCAGCTCCCTGCCGACTGGCGCGAGGCGCTGGCCATGATCGCCCGTCGCACCAGGGCGTCGCTGCAGCGCCATCCGTGGGCGCTCCAGGCACTCCAGGGGCGCAGCGCGGCCGGCCAGGACGGCCCGTTCGGCCCCAATGGCCTGCGCCACTTCGAGCAGTCGCTGGCCGCGGTGGCCGGAGCCCCGCTGGACACCCCGGCCAAGCTCGACCTGCTCGCCATCGTCGACGACTATGTCTTCGGCCACGTCCTGCGTTCGGGAGAGGAACAAGCTCGCGCGGACAGCTCCACGGACGGCCACGCCGCTGCCGTCGCCAGTTACCTGCAGGACCAGCTGGAGACCGGGCAGTTCCCGCTGATCGCCGACCTGGCGCGGGACCCGGCCGCGCAGGCGATGGCCGATCCAGGCAGGTCCGACGAACGGTTCGAGCGCGGGCTGCGGGCCCTGCTCGACGGCGCGGCCGCGCCGTCGGCGGGAGTCAGCTGCCCGTGACGGTCTGGATGAACCAGGCGGCCTGCGAGACGGCGCTGTCGGCGGCCGCGATCAGGCCAGGCTGGAGCGCGAAGTCGTGCCAGAGGCGCGGCCAGGTGGTGTAACTGACGTCCACGCCTGCCGCCGACGCGCTGGCGGCCAGATCCTCGGCGTCGGGCGCGAGCAGCTCGTCGGTGCCGGCCTGGATCAGCAGCCGCGGCAGCCCGGCGTGCTCGCCGAGCAGCGGGGAGACTGACGGGTTCGCCCAGTCGGACGGGTCGGCATAGGCGGCGGCGCAGGCTTCCAGCCAGGCCGGGTTGAGCAGCGGGTCCCGGCGGACCAGGCCGGGCACGGCTCGCCGGTCCCTGCCGAGGTCGAGCCACGGCGACAGCAGGATCGCGCCGGCCGGAAGCCGCGTGCCGTCCTCGCGCAGCGCGAGCAGCAGGGACATGGCCAGGCCGCCGCCGGCCGAGTCGCCCGACACCACCACCGACGCCGGGTCGTACTCGCCGGCCAGCGCGCTCAGGGCGCGCCTGGCGTCCTCGACCGCTGCCGGAAAGCGGTGCTCGGGCGCCAGCCGGTACTCGGGCAGCACCACCTGGCACCCAGCCTCGGCGCTCAATCTGGCTGCCCAGGCTCGCGCAGTGCGCGCCGAGCCGAGGCAGTAGCCGCCGCCGTGGAAGTGCACAACGGTGCGCTCGGAGCTCGCCCCTGGGGCGGTGACGACCTCGGCGGGCACGCCGTTCAGCGCGCGCTCGGAGATCGTGGTGCCGCGCGGCAGCAGCATGCTGAGGTTGGGTCCGTCGAGCCGCCGGCGCTGCGTCTCCCACGGCAGCGCAGGGTCGAGCACCCGGCGGCCGAGCTGGCGCACGCCGATGCGGACCACGGCCGGCGGCAGCCGCAGGCCGCTCCCCGGCGACCAGCGGGCCCGGCCTGCCAGGCGGGCCCGGCCTGCCAGGCGGGCCGGGCCCCTCAGGCCAGCACGCGCCTGACTCAGGCCGACCCGAGCCTGGCCCGCTCCGTCCTCGTCGGGCTGGCGGTCCCGGCCCGCTCCTTCCCGGCCGACCTGGCGGTCCGGGCCCGCTCCCTCCCGGCCGATCTCGCGGTCCGGGCCCGCTCCCTCCCGGCCGGCCTCGCGGTCCGGGCCCGCTCCCTCCCGGCCGATCTCGCGCGCCGGGCCCGCTCCCTCCCCGCCCGCGTCGCGGGCCGTCATGCCAGGCCCGCTGCGACGCGGTCCGGGCTTGGCGCGCCGCGGCCGGGGCCTGGCGGGCTCCGGTCAGGGCGGGCGGGCATGACCCGGTAGCTGGCCAGGTCGAAGTGGCGGACTCGGTAACGGTAAAGGAACGTGTGGTCGGGCCAGTTGTTCGTGTTGCGGCCGTCGGCCGTGGTGTACCAGCTGTGGCACCCGCTTTCCCAGACGGATGTGCGGCTGGCCTCCTGCACCCAGCTGTTGTACGCGCGCTGCACCTCGGGCCGCACGTCCAGCCAGGCGAGGCCGTGCTCGCGGAGCGAGCGGACCGCGCCGATCGCGTAGCCGATCTGCCCTTCGAGCATGTAGATGATCGAGTTGCCGCCGAGGTTGGTGTTCGGCCCGTACAGCACGAAGAAGTTCGGGAACCCGGCCACGGTGATTCCGAGGTACGCCTCCGCGCCGTCCCGCCAGGTCTCGTCAAGCCGGTGTCCGTGCAGGCCAGTGATCGACATGGGCGCGAGGAAGCCGAGCGTCTCGAACCCGGTGCCATAGATGATCACGTCAGCCTGGCGGTGGGTTCCGTCGGCGGTGACCACGCCGTCGGCCACGATCCGCTCGATCGGGTCGGTGACCAGGTCCACGTCGGGGCGGGCCAGCGCGGGGTACCAGTCGTTGGAGAACAGCACCCGCTTGCAGCCCATCACATAATCAGGGACGCACTTCTCGCGCAGGGCCTGGTCGGTGATCTGGGACTGGAGCTGACGGCGCCACATTGCCATCGGTCCGGCCAGCAGCTTGGGCGACATAACGAAGCCGCTGGTGAGCAGCTCGCCGTAGAGGAAGATGCGCAGCCGGTCGGCCTTGCGCACCACCGGAAGCCGCTCGAAGAGCACCTGCTCGGCGGGCTTGTAAGGCCGGTCGGCCTTCGGCAGCACGTACGGCGCGCTGCGCTGGTAGATGTCGACGTGGGCGGCGGCCTTGGCGATCTCCGGCACGAACTGGATGGCGCTGGCCCCGGTGCCGATCACCGCCACTCGCTCTCCGGCCAGATCCACGCCGTGGTCCCACCGGGCCGAGTGCCAGGACGGGCCGGCGAAATCCTCCCGGCCGGCGATGTCGGGCAGTCCGGGCCGGTTCAGCTGGCCGACGGCGGAGACCACGACCGCGGCGTCGAGCGTGTCGCCGTTGTCCAGGGTGATCCGCCAGCGCGCGGCCCGCTCGTCGAACTCGGCGGACTCCACGCCCGCGCCGAACCGCAGCCGTCCGGCCAGCCCGCTCTCGTCGGCCAGCGCCCGCAGGTAACCGAGGATCTCCTGCTGCGGCGGGAACCGACGGCTCCACCGCCAGGGCCGGAACGAGAAGGAGTACAGGCTGGACGGCACGTCACAGGCGAGGCCGGGGTAGGTGTTATCCCGCCATGTGCCGCCGAGGTCAGCGCCCGCATCGACGACGAGGAAGTCGTCGATGCCTGCCCGCTTCAGGGCCAAGGCCATGCCGATCCCGCCGAACCCGGCGCCGATCACAACCACGTGGTAGGACGAGTGCTCGGGCATGGGCCTCCCTCGCGGTCTGCGCGCCCCGGGCCGACAGCGTGTCGGGGTTACGAGGCCGGCACCGGCAGGATAACCAACGACCGGTCGGTCCCGCCTCTGCGCGCAGCCACGGCCAGGCGCTCAGGCGGCGCGGCGCTTAGCCGGGGTGTTGCGCCGGGCAGACTCGTGGGAGATCGGAAGCGAAGGCAGCCGCAGGTCAGGGATCGCGCCGCCGCGCATCAGGCGCGGGCACCGTAGCGGGCCTGGCCGGCACGGGGGCACCGGCCAGGCCGCTAGCCCGGTGGCGGGGGGAAACCGCCAGGCATGGCGCTCTCCGGAGGGGGGATCCGGGTCTGCCGGACCGGCTGCGGCTGGGGATGTCCTGGCCGGTCCGCGCGGTGACGGGCTGCTCGCTCGTCCCCGACTGCCCTCTATGACGCAGGCACCCCACCATCAGGATCCGTGATGTGCGCCACACGCCCGACTGAACGCCTGCCGAACGGCCACGTCCCTTCAGTCAGGGCACCCGCACGTTCCCCCAGTTCTCATCTTTTCGTCATCTTCCGTACACCAGCAGTACGCCGCGCTTGCGATGGCCTAGTACCTGAGATAACCAGGTACCGAAGGCTCGGGAAGGACCAGCTGGCCGCTCCGCCGTTTGAGCATGCGGAACAGGCTCGACTGGCGCTGCGTGCAATCGTGGCCGAGCACGGACCCGAGGTACTGTCCAGCCCGGCCGCGCTGTCGAACCTGCTCTCTGACCTGCTGCCCGACTCGCCAAGGATCGCCGAGATCCCGGCCGCGGCCGCGCAGGACCAGATCGCCGACGAACTGCGCGAGCACACCTCGGTCGGCATGGACACCAGGACCGCGTCCAGGCTGGCCGCGTCGTCCTTCGCCGAGGCGACCATGTTCGCCCCCGAGGCCTGCGCCTGGGTGGTGGACGAGTTCGCCAGGGCCCTGGGCCTCGCCTCGGACGGGGCGGCCGCCGCGGCGTTGCTGACCTCCACGGTGCCGGACAGCAGCCTGATGAATCAGGAGCGGTCAAGCATAAGCGCCGAGCACTTGATCCCGAAGCCCGAGGATTCCGGCGCAGGGCCCGCGGGTTCCGGCCCGCCGTCCCAGGACTCCGGCACTGCGCGACGGCGACAGCATCTGTCTCGGCGCCTGGACCAGGCTGACCATCCGTTCGCGCTGACCGCGGACCGCTTCGGATCGGACGGCACCGGCGCGGCAGCCCCGAGCGACCGTGAGTTCTCCAAGTCGGCGGAGCGGCGCAGCGCAAGAAGGCGGGCGGCGGAACGCCGGAGCGCCTCCAGCGCAGGCGAACGGCTGAGCGGGAGAACGACGAAGCGCCTCCAGCGCGGTCGAGCGGCGGAGCGGCGGGCGACTCTGCGGAGGGTAGATCGCCCGCCGCTCACCTGCTCAACGGTGGCGATCCCGCAAAAGTGCCGCACCGGCACACGAATTCCTGCAGCAGCTTGCCCAGCCGCGAAGCCACGCGGCTGCGGCAAACAGCCAGTCACTTGAGCTTCTAAAACAGCTTTCGCCCCACAAGTTGCACCAGACCACTGATCGACCGTGGTCGGCCTCCTCGTGGATGTGAAGAAAGTACCGGTATTCGCGATGGATGTGGCATTGATTCCAGGGGTGGCATTGGGGATCTGGGGCGCGGGTCGGGAAGCCGGGAGCCGGATCCGAGCGGGTTTGCGGTCGCGGCTGCGACCGCGAGGAGTCAGCTGCCAGTTCTGACCGACCCCAGACGACTGATGCTGCGCTTGAACGTGCCGTCGGTGAGGCTCAGCATCAGCGCGAACTTCTCGTTCTGCTGGAGCGCGACCCCCGCGATCGTGACAGGGCTGACGGCCACGTAGACCTGGCTCCACGGGCACTCGCGCAGCGACTCGTCGCCATGTTGCCCCACGGTCCCGGCCGCGACGGCCGCCATCAGCTCGTCGTGTAGCCGGGCGGTGGCGGCCGGATCGGGGTCGGCGCTCCAGAGCTTGCGCAGCTTGTCGGCGTCGGCGGGATCGTGGCGGCGCTGCGGGCGCTGGAACGCGGCAGTCAGCAGCCAGATGTCGGGCTCCGGCGGACTCACTGGCGCGCGCTGCGGCGGACTCGCCGGCGGACTCGCTGGTGGACTCGTCGGCGGGCGCTGCGGCCCAGCCGCGCCGGCCGTCCGGCTCGCAGCCCAGCCCGCGGGGCTGTCGCCATGATGCTCGGGGTCGATCACGCCAGGTCCCGTGCCTGCCCTCGGCACCTTGGTCGGCTGCATCCCAGGCAGGAACCCCATCCGGTCGAACCCCCGGCTGAAGTAGCTGCCGTCCTGCCCCGCCCTGAAAGTAAAGAGCTGCCCGTTTTTGAACGGCTCGCTCCCGATGGTCGTGTCGGCCAGCGCGACGAAGGTCGGGATCCAGGGGCAGGCCCTAGTGAACTCACGCGTCCTGACCGCGACCTGGTTCGCGTCTACCGCCGCCATGACCAGCCCGAACAGCCGGTACGTCTCGTCGGGGTTGGTGTCGGCACGCCAGAACGCCTCAAGCTCGGCGATCCGGCCGGGGTCGTTCCTGTACATGGACTTGGCGCTCGGATCCGTCAGCGCCCACGCGTCGAACTTCAGCCCAAGCCGCTCGCCCAGGGTCGGCGGTGGCGGTGGCGGAGGGGGCGGCGCGGGCGGGGCGGCGGGAGTGCTCGTGGTGCGCGGAGGGTACCCCTGGCCGGCCTGTACCGGGGGGCGGGCGGGGTCGGCCTGCTGGGCAGGACTCGGCTGCGGTGCCTGGGGCGGCAGGCTTGGCCACCCGCTCGGCTGTGCCGTGCCAGGCTGTGCTGGCTGCGGGGCGGGCGGCGGGAGCCGGCGGGCGCGCGCGGCGGCGGCGGCGGCGGCCGGGTCGTATCTGGCGTCGATCAGCCCGGGCCTGGCGATCTGCTGGCCTGACTTGAAGTAGGTCGACACGACCTCCTGCAGCATCGACCAGATGTCCCTGCTCAGCCGCACCGCCTGGCGGTCGCTGGCCGCGGCCTCCACCTGGTCGAGCTTGGCCCTGGCGACCCGCATGGCCGACTCGATGACGCTGAACCCGCGATCGTACTTCTGCGGCAGCCTCGAGCGGTCGGCCTGAACGCCGTTGAGCGCGTCCTCGACGTTCGTGCCGAGCTGCCCGGCGGCCTGGATCACGGCGGCGAAATGCGCGGGCGGAGCGTCAGCGACCCAGTCCAGTCTCGGTGCGGCGGCGGGCAAATCCCCGGGCGGCGCGAAGTCCGGGTCGGAATCTACGGCGGCCAGCGCCGCCTGGCCATTCTCGATCCATACCAGCGCCATGCTGTAAAGCTGGTCGGCGAGCACAAACGTCGCCTCGGGGATCTTGTTCGCCTCGCCAAGCGTGCGCTGGGCGGTCGTCTCCAGCACGGCCGCCATGTCCTGGCAGGCCTGGGCGATCCAGGTCGCGAGCAGCAGCGACGTCGTCGCGCTGTTCTGCAGCCAGGGATGGCCCTTGATCGCGGTCTCGAGGCGCAGGTCACCAAGCGGGTCGTCGAATCCGGTGATTCCCGCGGTCACGGCCCGTTTCTTCTGGCCGAGCTGAGCCGCGTCGACCACGCGGCCGGTGATGCGATCCCAGAAAGTCATTAGTCCAGTGCACCCGAGAGTCGTGCCAAACGGCGGCGCCATCGATGGAAGGGCCTTATCCCGTATCACACGATAGCTGACAAATCAGCCCGCCGGGGATGGCGGGCCGCGCGAGGAGCGGGCCGCGGGGGATCGCGGGGCGCGCGGGATGCGCACCGCGGGCGGATGACGGCCCGCGCGAGGAGCGGGTCGCGGGGATCACGGGGCGGGCGGGGATGGCGGGCGCGCGGGGATGACGGGGCGCGGGGATGACGGGGCGCGGGGCAATTGCGTCGCCCCCGGGAGGGGCGGGCCGGTCGCTGGGCCGTTCCTAGCGCCCTGACCGGCCTGACATACCCTGACATGGGCGGCCGATGCGGAGGTCAGCGGCGGTGAAGGTACACGTGCTGCACGAGAACCCCGAGTGGGCTGGCCGGCCGGCGCGTCATCGTCCTCGCCGCATCGATCGCCCGGTGCCTGCCGATGGTGAACAGCCAGCCACGAATGTCCGACTCGCCGCCGGTGAACGTGTGCAGGTCCCTGACCGCCTGCAGCCAGGTCTCGCTGGCCACGTCATCGGGATCCGGGCAGCCGAGAACCCGCAGGTACCGCAGCAGCCTGGGCTGCAGGCCGCGCCAAAGCTGTAGGAACCCAGCCTCGTCGCCCTGCCTGGCCAGGGCCAGGGCTTCGTCCAGGTCACCGGCGTCGATCACCATCGCGGCAGCAAGGCTCTCACACCGGCAGGTAGCAATGTTGCCGTTTTCAACCGCATGTTTCCGGTACCCGCCGGTGCGGAAACCTCGATCTGGCTAGCTCCCGGCCGTGATCGTCACCGGCGTGCTGACCGCCGGCTTGAAGTTCGGCGTGCAGCGGAACACCAGCCTGAAGTTGGTCGTCCGGCGCTCGCCAACCCGGTAGGCGACCCACCCGCGTAGGTGCGTGCGCTCCCGCTGCACGATGAACCAGTGGCCCTTCGGACCCTGCCGCTCAAGCCAGATCAGCTTGAACCGCAGCGGCGTGCCGCTCGACGTCAGCTGGCCGGCGATGATGGAGAACGTCCAGCCGTGCCTGGTCACGGGAACCGCCGCCTTGATCGACAGGGCGGTGGGCAGTCTTGCCGCGGGATGCGTCGTGGCTGCGTCAGCGACGCCGGATAGCGCCATCGCCCCTGAGGTCGCGATCGCGGCGACCGCGACCATCGCGCCGAGCTTGGCCCTGACAGATGTGAGCATGTGCGCTCCTTCGGTTTCCCTGGCCTCGGGGGAGGCCACTGACAACACCGACTACAGCGACACGCCCCCCGATCCTGTTACTCGACGGGTCCGGCGGCCGGTCCAGTCGGCCATCCCCCACCCGGTCCGATCTGCCCTCCTGCCCGGTCCGATCCCGACATGCGGCCCGAGGCTGCCAGGGAGACGGGCGTCTTGCCGGCGCCTGGGCACAGTGCGACGATCAGGGCGGATTGTCGGCTGCACACCTAGCGCGGCGGGCACCAGGGAGGCAGCGAGGATGCGGCAGGTTCCGACCACGGCCGGGGATGTCTCGCCTGACGATCTCGGCGTTGTGCTCATGCACGAGCACGTGTTCATCAGGACCGAGCCGATGCACTGGGGCTGGCCAGGGTTCGGCGGCTGGGACGCCGAGGCCGAGGTCGCGGCGGCGCGGGACCGCTTGACCAGGCTGCACCAGGCCGGGGTGAACACCATTCTCGACATGACCGTGCCGGGGCTGGGCCGCGATCCTGCGCTGGTCGCCCGCGCCGTCGAGGGCACCGGCCTGAGGGTGATGTTCGCCACCGGCTATTACACCTACGACAACCTGCCGCTGCCGTTCAGGCTGCGCGGGCCAGGGAAGATCCTGGACGGCGACGACCGGCTGCTCGAGTCGCTGTTCGAGCGCGACTTGACCACCGGGATCGGCGATACCGGCCTGCGAGCTGCCGTGCTCAAGCTGGTCACCGACGAGCCAGGGATGACCGAGGACGTGCGGCGGCTGGCCGCCGCGGTCGCGAGCGTGCACGCCAGGACCGGCGCGCCGATCTGCACCCACGCGCACGCGCCGACGAGGCGCGGACTGGACCAGCAGCGGGTACTCGCCGAGCGCGGCGTGGACCTCGGCCGGGTGATGATCGGCCATTCGAACGAGAGCACCGACCTCGGCTACCTCAGCGAGGTCATCGACAACGGCTCCTCCCTCGGCTGGGACCGCTGCGGGCTACCGCTCGCCGTGCCGCTTGACGCGCAGATCGACACGCTCGCCATGCTCTGCGAGCGCGGCTATGCCGGGCGGGTCATGCTGTCGCACGACAAGGCGTCGTTCATGGACTGGTTCTCCAATGCCGAGGTGGACCCGGTCCTGCCGGACTGGCGCTACACCTACATCCACGACGCGGTGCTGCCCGGCCTGCGCGACCGCGGCGTCACCGCCGCGCAGATCGACCAGATGCTGGTCGGCAACCCGCGCGATTTCTTCGCGGGGGCCTCGCGGTGATCCCGCCCCGCCGCCCGCCTGACGATCAGGAAGGCCCGCCGTGGTGACAGTCGCGGCTCCCAGGGGAGCGAACCCGTTCGACGACTCGGGCGTCACGGCAGGCGCCGACGGCGTCCGGCGGTACCCGGACCTGCCGGAGTCGCTGGTGGCGATGCTGCGCGCGAGCGTGGACGCCGATCCGGGCGCCGAGGCGCTGGTCGAGGTCGGCGGCGAGCGCGTCAGCTACGCGCAGCTATGGGACCGGGCCGCCCGGGTGGCCGGCGGCCTGCACGCCGACGGCATCCGGCCGGGCGACCGGGTCGCGCTCCGGCTGCCGAACTGCGCGAACTGGGTCGTTGCGTTCATGGGCGGGCTGATGGCCGGCGCGGTCGTGGTGCCGGTCAACACCCGGTTCACCGATGCCGAGGCGGACTACGTGATCTCGGACTCGGGCAGTTCCTACGTCTTCGGGGCTGGCGCGGCGCTGCCGGATGGCCGGGCGCTGGTGCACGGGGGAGCGGCCAGGTCGGATATCGCCGCCATCTTCTACACCAGCGGCACCACGGGCTTTCCCAAGGGCGCCATGCACACCCACGAGAACGTGCTTGCGAACGTGGAGACCGTGTTCCGGGTCAGCGACATCCCGCGCGACGCGGGGCAGGAGCTGCGCACCCTGGTGGTGGTGCCACTGTTCCACGTCACCGGCTGCCACAGTCAGACGCTGCCGGCGCTCCGGGTCGGCGGGGCCGCGGTGATCGACGCCGCCTTCGACGGCGGCCGGATGATCAGGACGCTTGAGCAGGAGCGGATCACCGCCTGCACCGCGGTCCCGGCGATCTATTACTACATACTCAACCACCCGGATTTCGCTCCGGCGAAGGTCGCCGGAGTCCGGTGGGCCTCCTACGGCGGCGCCCCGATCGCTCCCGCGCTGGTGCACCAGATCGGCGAGCGGTTCGCCGGCGCGCGGCTGGCGAACGGGTTCGGGCTCACCGAGTGCACCTCGATTGCCACCCTGCTGCCGCACGAGTGGGCCGCCGAGCACGCCGACTCGGTCGGCTTCGCCGCGCCGCACACCGAGATCGCGATCGACGGCGAGGTATTCAGCGACGGCTCGGGGCATGGCGGCTCGGGGCATGACGGCTCGGGGCATGACGGCTCGGGGCATGGCGGCTCGGGGCATGGCGGCTCGGGGCATGGCGGCGCGGGGCATGGCGGCTCGGGGCATGGCGGCTCGGGGCATGGCGGCTCGGGGCATGGCGGCTCGGGGCATGGCGGCTCGGGCCGGGATAACTCCGGCCGGGATAGCTCCGGCCGGGATAACTCGGGACGCGGCGGCGGCTCAGGCTCGGGGCTCGGCGAGATCCTCATCCGGGGCCAGAGCGTGTGCGCGGGCTACTGGAACAAGCCGGACGCCACGGCGCGCACCTTCGCCGACGGCTGGCTGCGCAGCGGCGACGTGGGCCGGGTCAGCGCCGACGGGCTCGTCTACGTGCTCGACCGGATCAAGGACATGATCAACCGGGGCGGCGAGAACATCTACTGCGTCGAGGTGGAGAACGCGCTGATCGGCGCGCCTGGCGTCGGCGAGGTGGCGGTGGTCGGAGTTCCCGACGCGATGATGGGCGAGAAGGTCGGCGCCGTCATAGTCCCGCTGCCCGGTGCCAGCGTCGACCCCGGCGCGGTCGTCGAGTACGCCCGCGGGCACCTGGCCGACTTCAAGCTCCCGCAGTACATCTCGGTTCAGACCCAGCCGCTGCCGCGCAACCCGAACGGCAAGGTGCTCAAGGCGCCGCTGCGCGCGACCTCGTTCGGGCCCCCGCTCTCCGGCTGACGCACCCGGCCCGGGGACGATCGGCCGCGCTACGACAGCGAAGTGCCCAAAACGCGCGCGACTTCCGGGGAGCGGCGCGGACCAAAATTAACGTGGGCACTTCGCTGCTGCCCCAGCGACAGTGAAGTGCCCACGTCGCGCGGGGAGGCACGCGAACGCGCGCGGCGAGGCGCGGGGACGCGCGCGAGGGGGCGCGGGGCGGGACGCGCGGGCGGTGCCCGAGGGCGCGGTCGGCCGGGCTCCGCATGCGGGCCCCCACGGCGAAGGCGCCGCGCACAACGGTGGCCCGTTGATGTCGCTCTCAGCAGCATCAACGGGCCGCCGTTGTTAGTTGCGCCACCGGTCCGGCCGGGCCCGACCGGGCCCGGCCGGGCGCCGGGAACGGCCCGTCAGTCGACTAGGTCGTCGACCGGCTTGACGCCTGCGGTGCCCTGGCGCAGCCGCCGCAGCAGCGCGCCGAAGTACCACAGGGCGGCCAGGATCGCGCCGTAGCCAACCACCTTGTCCGCGCTGTGGAACGTCGACGGCAGCGACAGCGCCGCCATGATGACCACGGTGTACACCAGCACGAAGATGATCACCGGCCAGGCCCACCGGCCGAGCGTGAACGCACCGGGGATGCTGTCGGTGGTCCGCCGCTTGACCGCGTACGCCACGGTGATCAGGAAGTAGATGATGTACGGGATGATCGCGGTCGCCCCGACCAGCGTGGCGAACGCACTGGCCTGCAGGTACCCGTACCACATCACGCCGAGGTCGATCAGGCCGAACACGAGCAGCCCGATGATCGGGGTCTGGCTGCGCTGGTTGACCTTCCGCAGGTGCTTGGAGAACGGCAGCATGTTGTCGCGCGCCAGCGAGTAGCACAGCCTGGCCTGCGCGCCGGCGCCGACCACCAGGATCGCGAACATCGAGAAGATCACGAATGCGACGAACACCTTGACCAGCCAGGACGGCAGCCAGTAGCCGGCGATCACCAGCAGCGGCAGCCCGGGCTGCTCGACCGACTTGATGCTCGGGATCGCCACGGTGAACCCGATCAGCGCGATCATCCCCAGCACGGCGGACAGCACCACGGCCCAGATCACGCCGCGCGGCACGCTGCGGACCGGGTTGACCGCGTCCTCGGACATGTCGGCGGCCAGCTCGAAGCCGACCAGGGTGAACGCGCCGAGCAGGCCGGCCAGGGTGAACGCGTACCAGGTCGGGTTGTGGAACACCGACGTGGTGTTGGTCAGGATGCTCAGGCCGTACGGCGTCGGCTTGGTCTTCAGCCCCCACAGTACGAAGAGCAGCACGCCGAACACCACGGTCCCGATGATCTCGGTGAACACCGCGATGTTGTTGACCCTGGCCGCCACCTGGATGCTGATGATGTTGATCACCGTGGGCAGCACCATCAAGATGATCGCCACCGACAGCACAAGCCGCGGGCTCGGCGAGCTCACGTTGAACTCGCTGAGCAGCAGCGGGGAGGCGACGCCCAGCATGATCGCGCCGCCGCCGACTGCCATGTACAGCAGCCCGGCGAAGCCCACGAACCAGCCGTAGGTGGAGTTCACCAGCCTCGCGCTCCACTGGTACGCATAGCCGGCCAGCGGGATCCTGGTGCCGAGCTCGGCGACCACGAACGCGATCATCACGTTTCCGACACCGACGATCGGCCAGGTCCAGATCGACGCCGGGCCCCAGTACTGCAGCCCGAATCCGTAGTTCAGGAAGATGCCGGTCGTGATCGAGATGATCGAGAACGCGATCGCGAACATCGAGAAGAACTTCAGCGACCGGCGCAGCTCGGGCCGGTAGCCTGCTCGCTCGACGATCGCCTCGGCCTCGCCGACCGGGTCGTCGGCCGTGAGCGTGAAGTGAGCCGGGCTCGCCGGGCCGGCCGGTTCGCCTGTGGTGCTTGACATTGCTGCCCCTCCTTAGTGAGTGCCTAGCCGTCGCTCAGGTGAGTGAGTGCCTGGCTTCAGTGGGTGCCTAGCGGTTGCTCAGGTGCCTGCGCACGGCGGCGAACGCCTCGCCGGTCGCGGCCAGCACCTGGTCGAGGTCGTCGTCGGTCATCGCGGCGGAGACGAACCAGTTGTGCCTCGGGTGGATGTAGGCGCCGCGGCGTACGGCCTCGGCAGCGAACAGGCTGCCCAGCTCGTACCCGGTGTCCCTGGCGAAGGTGAGATAGGGCATCTGCACCGGCCCGGTGTAGTTGATCTCGAGCTCCCACTCGGCGGCCTGGCGCGTGATGCCGTCCCGCAGCGCGTTCCCTGCCCGCTCCATCGCCTCGATGGCCGCCTCGTCGCGCAGCGCGCCGATGGTGGCGATCGCGGCCGCCATCGGCACCGCGGAGAACCAGAACGACCCGGTCACGAAGATGCTCTGCGCGCCGACCCGGAACCTGTCGTTGCCGAGCACCGCGGCCAGCGCGTGGCCGTTGGCGATCGCCTTGCTCCACGCGGACAGGTCCGGGTCCACGCCGATCGGCTCCCAGCTACCGCCCAGGTGCAGCCGGAACCCGCACCGCACGTCGTCCAGGATCAGCGCGGCGCCGCTGGCGTCGCACAGCGCGCGCAGCGCCCGGGCGAACGCGGGGTCGACAAGCTCCTGGTCGAACCCGGCGTCGTGCTTGAACGGGCTGACCAGGATGGCCGCCAGGTCGTCGCCGGCTTGCTCGGCAGCCGCCCTGACGCTGGCGATGTCGTTGAACTCGTAGTAGCCGAGGTTGGCCCGGTCCGCCGCGGTGGTGCCCGCGGGCCGCGGGGTGCACCACGGCGCGGCGCCGTGGTAGGCGCCGCGGGCCACCAGGATCTTCGCGCGGCCGGTCTGCGCCCGCGCGATCGTGCAGCAGGTCGTGGTCGCGTCGGTGCCGTTCTTGGCGAACATGGCCCAGTCCGCGTGCCGCACCGTGGCCACGAGCAGCTCGGCGAGGTCGACCATCACCGCGCCCGGCCCGTTCTGGCAGTCGGCCAGGGCGGCCTGGGCGCGGGCGGCCCGCTCCACCCTCGGGTGCTGGTGGCCGAGCATGACGGGCCCGTAGCTGCACATCAGGTCGACGTAGCTGTTGCCGTCCACGTCCCAGACCCGCGCCCCCCGGCCCTCCCGCATGAACTGCGGGTACTCGGCGGGCAGCGGCACCGCGGACTGGTGGCCGTACATCCCGCCCGGGATGACCGCCGCGGCCCGCTCGCGCAGCCCGGTGTCCGCGGTGCGCTGGCGCGTGTCGGCGTCGGCCAGGGCGTTGCGCTGATCTGCCATCGGTTCTCCGTTCCGGCTAGTGATCTCTTCCGGCTGGTACCGCCGCCGCGCTCAGCGCCGCAGCGATCCGGCCGGCCGGGCCGGGCGCCGCGGCGCGCAGGAAGGCGATCGCGTCGTCGAGGTCGGTGATCCCCGCGTCGGACCCGAGGCCGGTGGCGACCAGCGCGCCGCAGGCCACGCCGAGCCACGCCGCGTCGGCTGGCGAGACGCCGAGCAGCAGCGCGGTGATCATCCCGGCGTTGAAGCCGTCGCCGCAGCCGGTGGTGTCGACCACGTCGACGGCGATGGCTGGCACGTGCAGCGGGTCTTCGCCGCCGCTGGCCACCAGCGCTCCGTCCGCGCCGAGCGTGACGGCGACGCCGCCCGTGCCGACCGCGATGATGTCTTTGATCGCATGAACGGGATCGTCCCTGCCGGTCAGCGCACACGCCTGATCGCCGTTCGGCAAGAACCAGTCAGCCAGCGCGACGACGCCGACGATCCGCTCGAAGTCCCTGGGGCTGCCGGGACGCAGCACGTCGACGGCGAGCAGCGCGCCGCCCGCCCTGGCCGATGTCATGATCTCGGCGAGACCGTCGCCGACGATGCCGCCTAGCGCGTCAGGCGCCCCGACCAGCAGCGCGTCGAGCGGCCCGGCGGCGGCCAGGTCCACGTCGGACCGGTCAAGCAGCGGGGTGGCGCCCGGCACGTGCAGCGCGGGGCGCTCGCCGTTCGGCCGGATCGGCAGGATCGTGGCCGAGGTCTGCGCGGCCACCTTGCGCACCAGGCCGCTGGTGTCCACGCCGTGCCTGCGCATCGCGCCGACCAGCACGTCGGCGAGCAGGTCGTCGCCGATGGCGCCGATCGCGAGCACGTCGGCGCCCAGCTTGGCCAGGTCCACCCCGGTGCCGGCGGCGGTCCCCGCCGCCGTGGCGCGGATCTCGGTCAGCCGGGCGCTGCCCTGGCCGGGCGGTATCGACTCCACCGGCCGGCCGAGCACATCCACGATGTGCGCGCCGAGCACGGCGACCCGGCCTGCCGGCCGGGTCGCCGCCCGCCCCGCCCCGCTCACTGTCCCGCGCCGTCGTCGCGGCCGGACGCGCCGGTGGCGCGCTGGCGTGACCGGCGGCTGCCGTAGCCGCGGCGGCGCGCCTCGGCGCTCACCTCGTCGAGCTCGGCCGCGGACAGCGTCCGCGGCTCGCCGTAGCACTGGGCCAGCCGGTAGACGCCGGCCAGCCACTCGAGCAGCAGCGCGTTGCCGTACGCCTGGCCGAGCGTCCTGCCATAGCAGATCGCCCCGTGGTTGCGCAGGATCGCGGCCCGCCGGCCGGCTAGCGCTTGCGTCGCGGCCGAGGCCAGCCCGTCCGAGCCGAACCGCACGTACGGCGCCACCCTGACCGGGCCGCCGAGGCTGGTGATCGCGTAGTGCACGGCGGGCAGCTCGTCCCTGCCGGTGGACAGCGCGATCACCTCGGGCGAGTGGGTGTGCACCACCGCGCCCGCCGAGGTGCTCGCGTAGACGGCCAGGTGCATCGGGGTCTCTGATGACGGCACCTCGGGGGCGTCGACCTCGGTGCCGTCCATCGCGATCACCGCCACGTCGGCCTGGCGCATCTCGTCGTAGCCGATGCCGGACGGGGTGATCGCCACCAGGTCGCCGCAGCGCACGCTGAGGTTGCCCGCACTGCCTACGGCTAGCCCGTCGGCAAGCAGGCGCGCGCTGTAGACGACGAGCTGCTCGCGGGCCGCGTGGAGCTCGGCGGTATCCGGGCGATACACTAACCAGGATGTTAGACGGACGTCCGACAAAAAAACAGCCTCAGCCGTCACACCTTTCCCGATCCGGCTTCAGCGCCGACCGCAGGCGGCACCCGCGTCGTTGTCAGCCGCAAGCGGCATTCGCTTCAAGCGCCGGCCGCAGGCGGCACCCGCGTCGCCGTCAGCCTCGGCCTGCTCTTTCTCGGAACTGGTAGGCAGACATGCCGAAGATCGTCGACTGGGACGCCAAGCGGGACGAGATCTTGTCAGCGACCTGGCGGGTGATCGCGCGCGATGGCATCGCCAAGGCGACCATCCGCGCCATCGCCAGGGAGGCCAACTGCTCGCGCGGCATTCTCGGGCACTACTTCGACGACAAGGCCGACATACTCGGCTCGGCGCTGGTGATGTCCCACCGCCGGGTGGCGGCGAGGATCGAGGCCAGCGCGGCCGGCCAGTTCGGCCTCGATGCGCTGCGCATCGTCATGCTCGAGGCGCTGCCACTTGACGAGCGCCGCGACCTCGAGGCGCAGATCGAGATCAGCTTCTGGGGCCGTGCGCTCGGCAACCCGGCGCTGCGCGACCTGCAGAACCGCGAGTTCGACCGGCTCAGGGAGAGGCTGCGCGGGCACCTGGCCGAGGCCGAGAAGCTCGGCCAGCTGCGCGACGGCGTCGACCTCGACCTCGCCACGCACGCGCTCGTGGTGCTGATCGACGGGGTCAGCGCCGAGCGGGTGCTCTACCCGGACCGGCTGCCCCCCGAGCGCCAGGTCAGCCTGCTCGACGACCTGCTCGACGGCCTGCGGCCCGCCGGACTTCACGGAACCGGGAGTTACCGGCCGAGGTAGGCGATCACGGCGAGGACGCGCCGGTTGTCGTCGTCGGATGGCTGCAGGCCGAGCCTGATGAAGATAGACGCGGTGTGCTTGGCCACCGAGCGCTCGGTGATCACCAGCCGCTGCGCGATGGCCGCGTTGGACCTGCCCTCGGCCATCAGGCCGAGCACCTCGCGCTCGCGCGGGCTGAGCGCGGTGACGGCATCGTCGCCCGAGTTGCGCGCCAGCAGGCGCGCGATCACCTCGGGGTCCATCGCGGTGCCGCCCGCCGCCACCTGGTGCACCGCGTCGACGAACTGGCGCCCGTCGAGCACCCGGTCCTTGAGCAGGTAGCCGATCCCGCCGGTGCCGCCTGCCAGCAGCTCGCGTGCGTACAGCTGCTCGACGTACTGCGACAGCACGAGCACGGGCAGCCCGGGCCGGTCGCGCCGGGCGGCGAGCGCGGCCCGCAGCCCCTCGTCGGTGAAGGTGGGAGGCAGCCTGACGTCCACGATCGCGAGGTCAGGCTCGTGCGCGGCGACCGCGGCCAGCAGGTCGGGGCCGTTGTCCACGGCCGCGGCGATCTCGATGCCGTGCGCCTGCAGCATCCTGGACAGGCCGTCCCGCAGCAGGAAGAGATCTTCCGCTAGCACAACTCGCACGGGATCTCCATGTTCACCACGGTAGGACCGCCCGGCGGGCTGGATACCGCGAGCACGCCGTCGAACGCGGCGATCCGCCGCTCGATGCCGGACAGTCCGGTGCCGCGGGCCGGGTTGGCGCCGCCGCAGCCGTCGTCGGTCACGCCGAGCCGCAGCAGGCCGCGCTCGTGCCTGATGTCGATCCACACCTGGCCGGCGCCGGCGTGCTTGGACACGTTGGCCAGCAGCTCGCTGACCGCGAAGTACGCAGCGGACTCGACCGGCGCAGGCGGCCGCGCTGGCAGCGAGCCGGCCACGTGCGCGCGCACCGGGCTGTCGAGCGCGAGCGCGCGCACGGCCTCGGCGAGCCCGCGGTCGGCAAGCACCGGCGGGTGGATGCCGCGCACCAGGTTCCGCAGCTCGGCCAGCGCGCTGGCCGAGCTGGTCCGGGCCTCGGCGAGCAGCGCCTTGGCCGCGCCCGGGTTGGTGTCGATCAGCTGCTCGGCCGTGTTCAGCGTCATGCCCATCGCCACCAGCCGCGCCTGGGCTCCGTCGTGCAGGTCACGCTCGATCCTGCGCATCTCGGCGGCGCCCGCGTCGATGGAGTCTGACCGGGTCTGGGCCAGGTGCCTGACCTGGAGCGATAGCTGGGCCTGCTTGGTCGGCCCGAGCAGCAGGCCGGCGAGCCTGCCGTAGGCCACCAGCGTGTACGGCGCGATCCACAGTCCGAGCACGATCCCGCCGATGCCGGCCACCAGGGCGCGGGCGTGCACGCTGTCGCTCTGCGGCGGGATCCCGGCGTCCGGCACCAGGAACGCCGGGCCGCCGTGCCGCCCCAAGCTGATGAAGCCCAGGCCGTAGCGGATCAGGACCAGGGCGCCGCCGATGGCCAGCACCGCTGGCAGGAGGGCGAGCAGCCAGCCGCCGCATAGGTTCACCGCCGCCCAGGCCAGGTCGCGCCAGGTCGCCGGGTCGGTGAGCAGCCAGCGTGCCCCGGCCCTGGCCCGCCGCCCGGCCCCGCGCACCTGCCGGCCGGGCGAAGGGCGGTAGGGAGCCACGATGGCGGTGCGGCACCACTGGCCGGCCAGCCGCCTGGTCAGCTTCGCCTGCCCTCGGGCCACCAGCAGGCCGGCCGCGCAGATCAGCAGTGCCCCGATCAGCGTGGCCGGGGTGGCGCCCCCGCCGCCCAGGTGGAGCAGGCGGTTGATCACGAGCAGGAGGCCGGCCAGCGGAACGAGGCCGGCCAGCGCGAGTCCGGCCAGCGCGAGTCCGCGGCCCATGGCGGCCAGACTGCCGCGGATCCAGCGCACCGGCCAGGGTGGGACGGCCCGCTCCCGCGGCGCTCCCGGCCGCTGCGGCGGATCGGGAGGCATCACCGCGCCGTTCATCGCCGTCTCCTCCTTCACCAGGCCGCACCAAGTCCAGTGTGCAGGCCTGACGCACGCGCGTCAGTGGCCGTGAACCCCGGAATCGCTGGTGTACCTAGGTACACCTGCCGCATGGGCCTGGCGTGTGCCAGCGTAATGCGCCGGGCCCCGGAGGGCGGACGAGGCTCGCGCCGGACGCCTGGCAGGGTACGTCCCGGCCTGCACCCAGGGGCCGGCCGAGCGCCGGCTGGACGCCACTGTCGGCAGCGCTGGCTACATTCGTCCTCGTGTTCGAACCCTCTGCGCTGCTTGACGGCCTCGACGACCAGCAGCGGCGGGCCGCGACCCATCCGGGCGGCCCGCTGCTCGTGCTGGCCGGGGCCGGGACCGGCAAGACCAGGACGCTGACCGCCAGGGCGGCGTGGCTGCGCGCGCAGGGGCTGCAGCCGAGCCGCATCCTGCTGCTCACCTTCACCCGCCGGGCGGCGCAGGAGATGCTGTCCAGGGCAGGCTCGCACCGTCACGGCGGCTCCGAGCGGATCACCGGCGGTACCTTCCACGCCATCGCGCACCGGATCATCAGGCAGCACGCCGAGTCGTTCTCGCTGCCGCCGCAGTTCACCGTCATCGACCCCGGCGACGTGACCGACCTGTTCGACGCGCTGCGGACCGACCACGGGCTGGCCGAGGCCGGACGGCGCACCCCGCGGGCCGGCGCCTGCGCCGACATCTACACCAGGTGCGTGAACACCGGCCGCCCCGTCGCCGAGGTGGTGCGGGACGGCCACCCGTGGTGCACCGACTTCACCGGCGAGCTGTCCGAGATGTTCCGCCGGTACGTCGCGCGCAAGCGCAGCCACGGGCTTGTCGACTTCGACGACCTGCTGCTGCTGTGGCGCGCCGCGCTGGCCGACGACGGCGCCGGTCCGGCCCTGCGCGGCATGTTCGACGCCGTGCTCGTCGACGAGTACCAGGACGTGAACGCGGTCCAGGCCGACATCGTCCGGCTGCTGCGGCCCGACGGAGCCGGGCTGACCTGCGTGGGCGACGACGCCCAGGCCGTGTACGGGTTCCGCGGCGCCGACCCCGGCCACCTGCGGCGCCTGCGGTCCGACTTTCCCGGGCTGACCGTGATCAGGCTGACCGTGAACTACCGGTCACGGCAGGCACTGCTCGCGCTGGCCAACGTGGTGCGCCCGCAGTCGGCCGGCCTGGAGCTCACACTCAGCGCCAGCCGGCCCGAAGGGCCGGTCCCGCTGCTTGTCCGCTGCTACGACGAGGCGACTCAGGCACGCGAGATCTGCGCCCGCGTGCTCGACGCCCACGAGGCGGGAACCGACCTGCGGGACCAGGCCGTGCTCGTCAGGTCAGGGCACCACAGCGACGTCCTCGAGATCGAGCTTTCCGCCCGCGGCGTGCCGTTCGTCAAGTACGGCGGCCTGCGTTTCACCGAGGCCGCGCACGTCAGGGACTTCCTCGCCGCCCTGCGCGCGATCGTCAACCCGGCCGACGACATCGCCTGGTTCCGGCTGCTGCGGATGCACGACGGCATCGGTCCCGCGCACGCCCGCCGGGTGCTCGCGGCGCTGCGGGTCACCGACCCTTCGCCGTGGGACCGCGCCGCGCAGGCCGTGCTCGCCGTGCCCGCCAGGCACCGGGCCGGCCTCGCCGCCACGCTCGACGGCCTCGCCGCGGCGGCCAGCGCCGGGTCGCCTGAGCTCGCCAGGCAGGTGCTCGCGGCGCTCGACGGCCCGCTGCGCGTCAGGTACCCGGACGCCGCCGCCCGGATCGCCGACCTTGAGCGGCTGGCCGCGGCCGCGGCCAGCCGCGCGTCCCTGCACGACGCCCTGGTCGAGCTCGCACTCGACCCGCCCGCCTCGGCGTCTGACCTCGCTGGCCCGCCGCGGGTGGACGAGGACTACCTGGTCATCTCCACGGTTCACTCGGCTAAGGGGCTGGAATGGCCGGTCGTGCACCTGCCCCATCTGGTCGACGGCGCGGTGCCGAGCGACATGGCGCTGGCGACCAGAGAGGGCCTCGAGGAAGAGCGGAGGCTCTTTTACGTCGCGCTCACCAGGGCACGCGACCAGATCTACCTCTACGCGCCGCTGCGGCTGCACCACCACAGGCTCGCCCGCGACGACCGGCACAGCCTGGGCCAGCTCACCAGGTTCCTTGACGCCAGGGCGCTGGCCACCTGCGCCGCGGCCGACGCCGATCCGCCCGTGCCGGCGGTCCCGCGGGCCGGCCAGCTGACGGCCAGGATCGACGTCGTGCTCGACGCGCTCTGGTCGGGATGACGGACCGCGGACCGGCGGAGCGATTGATCACGGTATGCCGGTAATAGCCCGAAAATGGCCCAGCGGTGCCGCCGAAATTGGCGCGTCGACACTCGCTGTGTGGCGACTTATGTAACTCGACTCCCATAATGCGGTGCCATGACGACCCCCTGGGTCGGTCGGCCGGTGCCCCGCGCTGCGCGTCGCGGTCATCGCCCTGGCTGGCGCCGTCGTGGCCGGCGCGCTCCAGTTCTTCGGCCGGGTCTACCTGCCCGAACACTAGAAACTGCCGCTGGCTGGCCGGGAATCGAGTCTGGTCGGACTCGTGCACCTGGTGGACCCAGGTTACTCCCGGTGACAGTCGGCCGACTGATCGTCACGGCCATCTAGTTCCGGTCCGCATCGCTGACCTGGTGCAACAGCCCGCCCTGACGGGCGCGCAGGCGGTGGCTTCGCCCCCTGGGCACCGTGCCGTATTGCTGCGTTTACCGCACTACTTGCCCGCTATGGTAGATTACGTACGCGATGCGACGAGAACGGAATTCAGAGCGCTAGTTAACACACAAGGAAATTCTTCTTATGTGCTGATCTCGCTTACCGAATTGTCCTACCGTCGCAAACGCGTTTCGTGAAGCCTGGGCAGGCGCCGTGGCGCGCCTGTCGAAGGTCGATTCAGACCGAGTCTGACAACGGGCGGGGATCCTTAGGCAGGCGGTCGCTGACGTGGCCGTAGGTCGGCCTTGGCGTTCCCCGGAGAGGGGATCGGGTGCCAGCATCTGGCCCGAGCACACTGACGCAGGGGAGGTCGCGCGGGCTGCCGTACTCGCCGCCGGATGGCGAGCGGGCGGCGGGCGGGCAGAAGGCCGGCCGGGCGCCGGCCGGGGTGTCTGGCGCCGCCCCCAGGCCGGGCGCGCCTCGGCCGCGCAGGCAGTGGGGGCATGACCGCAGAACCCAGGCGATGCCCGTGGTGCCGCAGGCGGTCAGCGAGCGCAGGATCGCGATGGCACGGCTGGCGATCATCATCACGGTCACCGCATGGGTCAGCTACCTCGTCAGCTGGCTGCTCAAGGACTTCCTCAACCACAACTACTCGAGCACCGTGGACCGGGCGCAGTCGATCGTCTACCTGCTGATCGTCACGATGCTGACCGCGTCGTCGCTTGCCTACCTGCTCAGCCGGCTTGGCTTCTTCTACCGGACCCGCAGCCATCACCGGGCCGGGCGCGCGGTACTCGACCAGTTCTTCGAGAACAGGGCACCAACGCTGACCGCCATCGTGCCGTCCTACCAGGAGCAGGACGACGTGATCCGCAACACGCTGCTGTCGGCCGCGCTGCAGGAGTACCCGGACATCCGCGTGGTGCTGCTCATCGACGACCCGGTCAAGCCGCGCAGCCGGCGGGCACACGACCTGCTGCACGCTGCCAGGGAGCTGCCTGCCCAGATCGAGGAAATGCTGGCCGGGCCCGCCGGATACTTCGCGGCCGCGCTCGACCGATTCGAGGCCGCCGCCGAGCGCGGCGAGCGCCCAGGCCTGGCCGCGATGAGCGAGCTTGCCGGGCACTACGAGGCCGCCGTGACCTGGCTGCGGCGCCTGATCGGCGGCATGGACCAGGCCGACCACGCCGACGCGTTCTTCGGCAACGAGGTCGCGCTGCGGCTCGCGGCCGACCTCGAGTCGGTCGCCAGGGCGCTGCACGAGGCCGCGGCCGAGGACGTCGTGCTCGAGCTCGTGCACCTGCGCCGACTGTACCGGCGGCTGGTCTGGATCTTCAGGGCCGAGCTCACCAGCTTCGAGCGCAAGCGCTACATCTCGCTCTCGCACGAGGCCAACAAGGCCATGAACCTGAACAGCTATATCGGCCTGATGGGCGGCAGCTACCGCGCGGTACGGACCGTTAGCGGCGTGGCGCTGGTTCCCGCCGACCCGGCCGACTGCGACCTGCACGTGCCCGACCCTGACTACGTGCTGACGCTCGATGCCGACAGCGTGCTGCTGCCCGAGTACTGCCTGCGCCTGGTGCACCTGCTCGAGCAGAGCGAGCACCGGGAGACCGCCATCGCCCAGACGCCGTACAGCTCGTTCCCCGGCTCGGCCACCAGGATCGAGCGGATCGCGGGAGCGACCACGGACCTGCAGCACATCGTGCACCAGGGCCTGACCTACTACGACGCCACCTTCTGGGTGGGCGCCAACGCGGTGATCCGCAAGCAGGCGCTCGACCAGATCGCCGAGACGTCCTACATCGGCGACTGGGAGATCAAGCACTACATCAGGGCCCGCACCGTGATCGAGGACACCGAGTCCACGATCGACATGGGCGTGCACGGCTGGCGCCTGTACAACAGCCCGGAGCGGCTGAGCTACAGCGCCACGCCGCCCGACTTCGGCTCACTGTGCATTCAGCGGCTCCGCTGGGCCAACGGCGGCCTGCTGATCCTGCCCAAGCTGTACCGGCAGTGGCGCGCCAGGCGCGGCCGCGGCGAGCGCACCCGTTTCGCCGAGCTGTACCTGCGGTCCAACTACATGGCGTCGATCTGCTGGAGCTCGGTCAGCCTGCTTGTGCTGCTTGCGTTCCCGTTCAGCGCCACTCTGATCAGCCCGCTGCTCGGGCTGATCGCCCTCCCGTACTTCATGGCGATGGCCAGCGACCTGAAGTACTGCGGCTACAAGCGCGTCGACGTGGCCAGGATCTACGGCTTCAACCTGATCCTGCTGCCGGTCAACCTGGCCGGCACGGTCTCCTCCCTGGTCCAGGGCATCACCGCGTCGAAGGCCTCGTTCGCCCGCACGCCCAAGGTGCGCAACCGCACGGTGGCGCCGCCGCTGTTCGTGATCTCGCCGTACGTCCTGATCGGCCTGTCCGGTGTGACGTGCTACGCCGCCTACCGGCACGGGCTCGACGAGAACATGGCGTACGCCGCGCTCAACATCGTGCTGGCCGGCTACGCGGTCGTGGCGTTCATCGGGCTGCGCAACTCGCTGGTGGATGGCTGGGTCCACTTCACCTCGCTGCTCTACAAGCCGGTCAACCCGCGCCACCGGGTGCGGCGCAAGGCCAGGAAGGCGCAGGCCGCGCAGCCGGTGACCTCGGACTGGCGCTCGGTGCTCCAGGTGGCGGCCGTCGATTCCGGCCACTGGACCGTCATCGCCAGCCCGGCCAGCACGCCGGCCGGGCTTGACCAGGCGCAGCCGTCCGGCCGGCACCGCCTGGGCCATGCCGAGGCGCGGGAGCCCGTGCTCCTGCACGGACCCGAGCAGGTCACGGCGCTTCGGCCGGTGGTTGACCTGCGGTCCGGCCGGGTGGCCGGCTACGAGGCGCTGGCCACCCTGCACGACCCGACCGGGCCCGACCTGCCAAGACTCACCGCCGCCTGGGCGCACCCGCCAGCGGAGGCCGAGCACATGCGAGGACAGCAGCGATGACCGACTCGAGGACCATGGTGCCGGGACCCGGCACGCTCATCCCGCGCAAGCCGCTCATCACCGAAGACGACGAGTGGTTCCCCGACGACGACCCGCAGCGCCGACTGTCCCTGCTCCGGGTGCTGCTTGCGCTTGTGGTCATCGCCGGGCTCGGCTATGGCGGCTACGTCCTGGCCAAGGCGCGGCTGGCGCCGCCGGTGCTGATACGCAAGACCTGGTTCGCGCCGTACGTCGATGCCACCCTGCCGCCCGAGTACCAGTTCCAGAGCACCTCGCAGGACCCGGCGAGGCAGAGCGTGCTCAGCTTCGTGGTCTCCCAGCCAGGCAGGCCGTGCACGCCGAGCTGGGGCGCCACGTACTCGCTGCCCAGGGCCGACCAGGTGCTCGCGATCGGCTCGCGGATCGCGCAGATGCAGGCGGACGGCGCGCAGCCGATCGTGTCCTTCGGCGGCTCCGCGCACACCAGCCTCGACATGGGCTGCCAGAGCGTGCCCGCGCTGGCCCGCGCCTACGAGACCGTGATCAGCAGGTACCACCTCACCGCCATCGACCTGGACATCGAGGGGACGGCGCTGGACAACTTCGCCGCCGAGCAGCGACGTACGGCGGCGATCGCCGACGTCGAGCAGGCCGCGCGGGCGCACCACAGGCAGCTCGCCGTGTGGCTGACGGTCCCGGTGGAGCCGACCGGTCTGCAGGACGACGCCATGTCGGTGATCTCATCGATGCTCGCCCACCGCGTCGCCATCGCCGGCATCAACGTGATGACGATGGACTTCAGCCAGCCGCCCGCCGATGGGACGTCCATGCTGGGGCTCGTGGAGTCCGCGCTCGACTCGGCGCACGCGCAGCTCGCCAAGCTGCTGCCGCGCTACGGCGTGCAACTGCGGGCCGCGCAGATCTGGCAGCGCCTCGGAGCCACCGTGATGATCGGCCAGAACAACGTGCGGGGCGAGAGCTTCACCGCCGGCGACGCGCAGGGCCTGGTCAGGTTCGCCGCGCAGAACGGGCTCGGCCGCGTCTCGATGTGGTCGCTGAACAGGGACAGCCAGTGCGGCAGCTCGTTCCCCGAGACCGGCCTGATCTCGAACACCTGCAGCGGGACGCCGCAGTCGGCGCTCGAGTTCGCCAGCATCTTCAGCCGGCTGGCCGGCAGCGCGTCTGCGTTCGACCTGCCGGCCGACCAGGCGATGGCGCTGCCGCCGCAGCCGAACACGAACCCGGCCGACGCGCCGTACCCGACCTGGTCGCCCACCGAGCAGTACCCGGCCGATTACAAGGTCGTGGAGCGCGGCGAGATCTACACCGCCAAGTGGTACAACACCGGCGACGACCCGGCCGCCGTCGTCCAGTACGCATACCAGACGCCGTGGGAGCTGCTCGGTCCCGTCCTTCCGACCGACCGCGCGCCGACGATCCCGGCGCTGCCGGCCGGCACCTACCCGGCCTGGTCCCTCCAGGCCAAGTACGTGACCGGCCAGAAGGTGCTGTTCCACGGCCTGCCGTATGAGGCGAAGTGGGACAACCAGGGAGTCTCGCCCGCGGCCGCGGCTGGGGACGCGAGCGGCTCGGCGTGGGAGCCGCTGTTCAAGATTCCTGGAGAGCCGTCCGGGTGACCGGGATCCTCGGGCGCCCCGACCTCGCCGGTCGCGGGTGCCCGAGCCCGTGGTGCGTGGGCTCGGGGATCGGGCCAGGTGCCAGGTCGCCGACGAGCACGGCGTAGACGACCACGTTGCTGAGGTACGAGCCGGTCGCGTAGTCGAACAGCCCGCCGCAGGTGATCAGCCGAAGCTCGGCGTCGGGTACCGGACCGTACACCCGCGCGGTCGGGAAGTGGTTCTTCGGGTACATGTGCACGGCGACGACCCTGAACACCGCGACCGTGCGGTTGGCCCTAACCACGTAGGCGCGCTCGCCGCGGCGCATGTTACGCAGCCGGAAGAACACCCCTGGGCCGAGCACGGAGTCGATGTGCCCGGCGATGATCGACGACCCGATCGCGCCGGGCCGCGGACTCCCGGTGAACCAGCCGGCCATCGACGTGGTCGTCGGGACCTGAAGGGTGCCGGCCGAGGTCAGCCCGAGCCTGATCAGCCTGGTGCTGACGCCGATCGCGGGAATCACCAGCCGGACCGGCCTGGCGACCCGGCGTACGGCCGAGGTGTTCGGTACCGCCGACGGCACTCCGACCGGAGTCAGCACGTGCGGCGCGGGGCCGACGTGCGGCGGCGGGATGGTCCGGCCGGCCACGGCCCATCCGGCCACCCCGAGCGCGACCGCCAGCACGCCGCAGGTGACCAGCGACGCCCTGACCGGATGCGCGAGCCAGCGCCCAGGCAGCGGCCGGCGATGCCTGGCCGGCTGCCTGCGCGCGGGCTCCCCGGCCCCGCCGGGAAGCCGGACCTTTCCGATCACGTCATCGCGTGCGGCCTGCGCTCCGCAGTGGCGCGCCTGCGGCCCGGCCGCCTCGCCATCCGCACTCCGGCGACGCTGAGCAGCAGCCCGCCGCCGACCAGCACCAGCCACGGCGCGTCGGAGCCGCCAGGCCGCGGTGCCATGCCGCCGAGCCCGGTGGCCGGGGCCCCGGCCGGCATGACGTGGCTGCCTGCCGCGTCCACCAGGTCGTCGAGCACGAGGCGACCGGAGTCATCCAGCACCACGATGGTGTGGATGGTGCCTGCCGCGAGCGTGATCGATGAGCTCGTGTGCTCGGTCGACCCAGCCGCGGACACCGTCCAGGTGCCGGCCGGAATCACCTTGTACGAGGTGAAGGAGCCGAAGGCCAGCTTGCTGGCGAGCACCTCCTTGCCCGCGCGCACGGTCACCCGGTGCTGGCGGAGCGACGCCTGGATGATTCGCACCAGCGCCTTGCCGTGCGGCGTGGTCAGCCGGTCGCGCAGCACCTGGAGCCGCAGGCCGTTGGCCGGCCCGAGGCCCGCGATCGTGTAGGCGTCACCGGCGAGCACGTCCACCGTCGTCGAGAGCACCGGCGACGACGACGGCGACGCGCCAGCCGGCCGCATGGCCACGGTGTACTCGCCGGCCGGCACCTTCTCGTAGCCGGACACGGTCCCGTAGGACACGTGGTGCAGCACGATCATGGCCTTGGGGTGGTCGAAGGAGTAGAGGTAGACGTCGACCGCCGGCGTGTTCGGCGACAGGTGCGCCAGCCTCAGCCAGCCCGGTCCCGACGACGCGAACGCCGACGCCGGGGCAATTCCGATCAGCAGTCCGACCGCCAGCACGATGAGGCCAAGCAGCCGGACAAGAACCGAGGACCTCGCTGAAGTCTTCATAGCTTCCTGCCCGTCATGACTGAAGTAGTCCAAGGGGATTGGGTCGGGCGAATCTGACCGCCACTACCGGACGGCCGTGCAGGACAGTGGTGGTAATGCTGGTCGGGAGGTAGGTCGACTGCTGGCTACGCAGGAACGAGAGCAGCCAGTGCCGGTACGCAGGCGCAGGCAGGCCGGCCTGCCTGTCCGCGCCGGACAGCCAGACCCCGGCGAGCGGGACGCCTGGGCTTGACCGGGGAGCCTGATCGTAGAAGCCGAGTATCCGGATGGGATGCGCCGCGGCCAGGGCCGGGAGGATGACGAGCAGCCTCGGATCGACCAGCCCGGCCGCCAGATCGACCTTCGCGGCTGACGGCATGGAGATCCTGCGGTTGGCGAGCAGGGCCGCGCCGTCGCTCTTGCGCGCGGCGATGTCCTGGCGCAGCGCCGACTCGTAGGCGGCGGCGCCGTCCACGGCGACCACCCTGACCGCGACCCTGGTCGGCCCCGCGCCGAAGGTGGCCAGCACCGCCGGCGCGTACTCGGTGCTCAGCCTGCTGCCGAACTGGCTGCGCAGCACCTGCGTGGCCACGATGATATCGGCGCCCAGCGGGTCGGGTGTCGTCGGCCTGATCACCAGCAGGGCAGCCGACGGGATCCCGGCGTTCTGCAGCGCGCCGCACATCACCGTGTCGCAGCCGATAATGGCGCTGCGGCTGATCTCACGCGCGATCCACCGGGCAGCCTGGGTCCTGGCCGCCGTCGCCGCGGCCAGGCTGGCCGGGTCCGAACCGCTCGTAGCCGGGCTCTGCTGTGCCGGCGACCTGTGCCGGCCGAGCAGGGCGACGGTGGTGCCCGCGGCGATGAGCAGCACCGCGGCAAGGCACAAGACGAGCAGCGCCACGCCACGCCGGCTGTTCGGCCGCATGAGCTCGGGAATCGGCCGGTACGCCGGCCACTCCTTGGAACCGGTGAGAGCCGGCTGTGGCCTGGGTACCGTGGGGGACTGCCGGGCCGCGATCTCGGCAGGCGGTTCGGGCAGCCGGTTGAGCACCGGCTGGAAGTGGGAGCGCAGTGAGTCGGGCAGCCGGGGCGCTGCCTCGCCGATGCCGTGCGCGGCGTCGGCCGGCTCGGCCTGGGCCTGCGGCCGTTTCGCGGCATGCGCCTGCGCCGCCTGTCCCTTGGACGGCGGCGCCACCTCGTTCTGCGCAGGCGGGGGCACCACGGTTCCGCTGATGCTTCCCGGCCCACGCCGGATCCACTTGTCCTCTCCCATGGCGCAACACTCCAATGGGTTGGGCCTTATGGACATTAGTGGGGTTACGGCACAGCACGCAACAGATGGTTAGACACCTCTGTCCCAACCAGCACTGGAAATTCGGATACGACGGGCGGTTCCGCGCGTTGAATCAGGCGGAAAATCGCGCCGGGTCGTCCACCGTGACGGCCCTATCGAGCCGACCGCCATCGCGTTGTCCGCGCGACCTGCCGAACGCGACGTCGGGCTGGCTGGTACCCAGCGACCGGACTCCGACGCAGTGGTAGACGGCCTCGGCGCGGAAGCCTTGACCGACGGGCTGGTCGCGGCAAGCACGGTCACACTCAGCACGGTCCAGGCGACCAGACCGAGCACCCACCCGACAGCAGCCGCGACGCCGAAGCGCACCACATAGGCGTCCGGGGAGAACGCCGGATCATCGTTGGCCATCGGCCGCGACCCTCCTGGCTGGCACCGGACGGGCGTGTCGAGACGTGCTTCACCCATAAGCGTGAAGCATTCGCATGGCGGCCGTGACCGGACTCGCGCACTGCCGGTCCTGCGCCGTGGCGGGTACGGGCGGCCAGCATGGCAGACTCTGCTCAGGCTGGTCGGGGAGCTGCGCCTGAGGAGAAGCTGGCCCGACGCGACCGTGCGAAGGCGGGGCGCGGGCCAGTCGAAAGGAGGCAGCCGTGCCCGCTGACATGCGAGAGCTCGCCGGTGACCTGGCGGCGGAGACAGCGGCGCTGCGGGAGATGATCGGCCCGCTCGATGAGGCTGGGTGGCATACCCCGACCCCGGCCGAGGGCTGGAGCATCGCCGACCAGATCAGCCACCTGGCGTACTTCGACGACGCCGCGGTACTTGCGGCGACCGACCCCGACGGCTTCGCGACGCAGCTTCAGCAGGCCGTCGCCGCCGGCGAGCTAAGCCCCGACGATGTGGCCGCACGCTACCGGTCCCTGTCCGGACCGGAGCTTCTTGAGTGGTTCGATGCCTCCCGGCGGCGGCTGATCGACCTGTTCGCCGACCTCGACCCAGCGGCGCGGCTGCCGTGGTTCGGGCTGCCGATGAGCGCGGCATCGGCGCTGACCGCGAGAGTCATGGAGACGTGGGCGCATGGCCAGGACGTCGCCGACGCGCTCGGCCTGAGCCGAGAGCCCACCGAGCGGCTGCGGCACATCGCACACATCGGGGTGCGGGCGCTGCCGTTCAGCTTCGCCGCCAACGGGCTTAATGTGCCCGGCGAGCCGGTGCGGGTCGAGCTCACCGGACCCGGCGGGCAGGCGTGGGCCTGGGGCACCGAGGACGCTGCGAACCGGGTCAGCGGCCCGGCGCTGGACTTCTGCCTGCTGGTCACCCAGCGCCGCCACCGCGACGACACTGCCCTGCGGGCGGACGGGCCGGTCGCCGTGCAGTGGCTCGCCATCGCCCAGGCCTTCGCCGGTCCGCCGGGACCCGGCCGCCAGCCGACCCGCCAGCGATAGAGCGCCCGGCGCAGGCACCCGCGCCGCCTTCCGCTCGCAACTTCGGGCCGCCGGTCGTGACTTGCGGCTCGCCGCGCACTTGCAACTTGCTGCGTTCCCGACTATTGCCTTCCCGGCCTACGCAATCCCTGGCCGATGCACTTTCATTTGCACAGTGGAGGAAGTTGGGGATGCAGCCCGGACCGAGTGAGCCAGGAACTTCGAATGTCCGGCGCATTCCGCCACCGGCGACCGGCTCGCGTTCAGAGCGCGGACCCAGCAGCGATGCAAACAATTGCAGAAACGGCCTGCGCCGACCGCAGGCAGCAGGGGAGCTTGGTGCGTTACAAAAGAATCAGGGAGTCAGTGGCCGAAAGCCTGGCCCCGGGCCAGGGGGGCTGGTACGTCAGTGGCCGGAAAGCGTGACCTCAGGCTAGGGGGCCGAGGCGTGGCCAGACGGCCCAGCCGACCGGAGAGCTTGGCGGAAGGTAGGTCCGGTCGGCTGGACACGTTCAGGGTCACGCCATTGACGTGAGTCCCGAGAGCATCGCAGCCGCACCCGGTACCGTGCCGTGGCCGACGTGCCTGCCGCGCCGGTGCGCGCCGCCGCCGCGACGGCTGCCGGGCAGGCGTGTCTTCAGCGGCGCTCTGCGGTGCCTTGCCTCCGGCGGAGTCCAGATCACTCCGTACGCGATCGGCTGGCCAAAGGAACCGCCGTACGCGCCGACCGAGCCACTTCTGTCACCGAACATGTGACTTCCTTCCATTCCGTGCCCGTTCTTCTCAGGGAAATGACGCGGAAGTCGTCCTACTATGACGCGGAACAAGGCAAGATCTCTAATGATTTGCAGGAACTCATCGGGAAACAGGGATGGGTAGCCATGACGGGCCGATTCGGAGTGACAAAAGTGTCCAGCGACGCCGAGCTGATCAGCGCGGCCCGCTCTGGTGACCCCGACGCCTACGGCGTTCTTTACGAGCGGCATGCGGATGCCGCGCGGCGCCTCGCCTGCTGCCTGATGCACAGCAAGGCGGACGCCGAGGACGTGGTGGCCGAGGCGTTCGCCAGGGTGCTCGCGGCCCTCAGGCGCGGCGGCGGGCCGTCCGAGGCTTTCCGGCCTTACCTGCTCACCGCGGCCCGCCGGATTGCCTTCGACCAGGCCAGGGCGCGGCGCAGCCTGATCCCCACCGACGAGGCTGACCTCCCCGATCCCGGAGAGCCGTTCGACGACCCGACCATCGCCGACCTGGACCGCTCGCTGGTGGTGCGGGCGTTCACATCGCTGCCCGAGCGCTGGTCGGCGGTGCTCTGGCACACCGAGGTCGAGCGGGCCAGGGCAGCCGACGTCGCCTTACTCCTCGGCATCACCCCGAACGGCGTGGCCGCGCTCAGCCGCCGTGCCCGCGAGGGCCTGCGTCAGGCGTACCTGCAGATGCACCTGTCTGGGCCGGTCAGGCCCGAGTGCCGGCCGGTCGTCGGCAAGCTCGGCGCGCACGTGCGCGGCGGGCTGTCCAGCCGCGACGCCCGCCGCGTCGAGACCCACCTGCAGGCCTGCACCGACTGTGCGGCCGCGTTCACCGAGCTCAGGGCGATCAACGACTCGCTGCGCGGCCAGCTCGCTCCTGTGGTTCTCGGCGGTGCGGCGGCCGCCTACCTGGAGCACCTGCCGCACGCGGCAGGCAGCGCCGCCACCGTGGCGACTTCCACGCTGCGCCGGCTGATCTGGCCCCGCCCGGTGCTGCCGCTGGCGGCGGGCGTCGCGGCAACCGCCATCGCGCTGCCCGTGGCCACCGTCCTGCACCATCACCGGAGCGCACCGCACGGCGCGGTGCCGACCGCGAGCGCGCCAGGCCGGTCGGCCGGGCCCGTCACCAGGGCGGGCGTCGACGTGCACAGCTCGCCGGCGGCCTCTGGCCCCGGCAGCAGCCAATCGCCGTCAGGACCGGCAAGCCCGTCGCCGAGCGCGACAGCCTCGCCGTCGCCGACCGGATCGGGGACGCCGACGCCGAGCCCGCTGGTCTCCGGGTCGCTGACGGCGCGGCTCGGGGTGAGCGTTAGCGTCAGCGGCGTGCTGAACCTCGGCGTGGTGGTGGTCGTGACCGTCAGCGTGTCCGATCCAGGGACGGCGGCCACGCCCGGACTGGCGTCGAGCCTCCTCCTGCCGTCAGGTACGACCGTGCTCGGGCTCGCGTCCGGCGGCTCCGCGGGCTGGACCTGCACCAGCGGCTCGTCAGGACCGACCAGCTGCACGCACGGGCCGGTCGTGGCCGGAGGCGACGCGACGGTGGCGTTCCAGCTGCTGGTGGTCAGCCTGGCGGGCTGCGGTCACCCGATTTCCGATACGGTGACCGGCGGCTCGCTCGCCGCCACCGGCTCGTCGGCCCGGCAGGTCCAGTGCCTGCTGTGAGGTCTCGCCGGGCAGGACCAGGCGGGACTAGGCAGGCGTCAGTCGTCGGTGGACCGGCGCAGTCGCTTGGTCTCGCCGCGGCGCTGCTTGTCGGCCAGCCGCCGCTCGGTGGCGGCCCGGCTCGGCCTGGTCGGCCGCCTTGGCCGCGGCGGCGGCGCGGTCGCCTCGGTCAGCAGCTCAGCCATCCTGGCCGCCGCGGCCTCACGGTTGCGCAGCTGCGAGCGGTGCTCGGACGCGGTGACCGTGATCGTGCCACCGGTCAGCCTGCCGTCGAGCGCGCGCAGAGCACGCTCCTTCAGCGCGGGCGGCAGGGCCTGCGAAGCTGCGAGGTCGAAGACCAGCTCGACCCGGGTGTCGGCGGTGTTGACATACTGCCCGCCTGGCCCCCCTGACCTGGAGAACCGCCAGCTGAGCTCTTCAGCAGGGATGACGGTGCCGCGCACCACCACGTCCACACTCACGGCCGGCTCGTCATGGCCTTGGGCTCGCGATGATGACCTGCTGGGCCGGTGATGATCTGCGGCGTCGGTCTGGGCACGGGAGCTAGAACGGGCGCGCTGCGACTGTTGTTCCTGGCCGTGCCGCCGTTGCTGGCCGGTGCGGCGGGGCCGCCGGGGGCTGGGCGTAGCATTCCGGGCACTGACGGGCCGCGCGAGATCGGAGCAGCATGAGCGAGGCAGCGAGAACTGTGCTGGTCACAGGGGCGTCGGCGGGAATCGGCCGGGTGTGCGCCGACCAGCTTGCCGCGGCCGGCTGGCAGGTGACCGGGGCAAGCCGCCGCGGTACTGCGTCGCCAGGATGGACCGGCCTGGTCATGGACGTCGACGACGACGGCTCGGTGCGGGCCGGCGTGGCCGGATTGCTCGCCGAGCACGGGCGGATCGACGCGCTGGTCGCGGCCGCCGGCTGGGGCCTCGCCGGACCGGCCGAGATGTGCACGATCGAGGAAGCCAAGGCGCAGGTCGAGACGAACTTCTGGGGCTGCGTACGGGTGGCGCAGCAGGTACTCCCGGCCATGCGCGCGCAGGGCGCCGGCCGGATCGTGCTGATCAGCTCGATCGGCGGCGTGATCGGCATCCCGTTCCAGGCCTTCTACACCGCGAGCAAGTTCGCGCTCGAGGGATACGGCGAGGCGCTGGCCTACGAGGTCGCGCCGTTCGGCGTGCACGTGACGCTGGTCCAGCCCGGCAATATCCAGACGGACTTCACCGCGAACCGCCGGACCGCGCGGGCCGCCGAGGACGACGAGGTGTACCGTTCCGCGATGGCCAAGGCGGTCGGCCAGATGGAGCGGGACGAGCGCAACGGCGCCCCGGCCGCCGACGTGGCCGCGGTGGTGCGCCGGGTGCTCGGCGCGGCCAGGCCGCCGCGGCGGGTCTCGGTCGGCAAGGCCGGGGAGCGGGTCGGGCTGGTCGCCAAGCGGATGCTGCCGTTCCGCGTCTTCGAGGCCGGGGCGAAGAGCAGCCTGGGGGTGTGAGCGATCCGGCGACGTGACGATCACCGTAACGATCATGAACGGAGGCCGATGAATGACACCGCTGCCGGAATCTGCCGCACGTCGTTACGGCAGGGTCTTCGACGAGATCGCGGCCGAGTACGACCGCCATCGTCCGGCATATCCGGACGAGCTCATCGATCAGGCCTGCCGGCTCGCGGGGATCGGGAGCGGTGATCCTGTACTGGAGGTCGGGTGCGGAAGCGGCCAGCTCACGCGTTCCCTGGCCGGCCGGGGACTGCGGGTGACGGCACTGGAGCCGGGCACCAACCTCATTTCGCTGGCCATGCAGAACCTGGAAGGCGCCTGCGAGGTGGAGTTCGTGCACGCTCAGTTCGAGGACGCGCAGCTTCCCCGCGAGCGGTTCCGGGCGGTGTTCTCCGCGTCCGCGTTTCACTGGGTTGACCCTGAGGCCAGCTGGCGGCGGGCCGCTGACGTGCTTGTTCCCGGCGGAACGCTCGCCCTGCTGCAGTACTTCGGTCTGGAGGAAGCGCGCAGCAAGCAGGATCAGGACGCGGCACTCGCGGCCATAAGAAAGGTCGCCCCGGAGATCGCCGCCAGCTGGCCGGCCTACCGGGATCTCGACGCGACGCTCGCCGGGATCGAGCGGCGCCGCGACAATATCTCAGCGGCCTGGTCCTGGCTCGGCAGCTACGACATAGGGCGAGAGTACGCCGGCCGTCTGTTCGGCGATGTTCAGGCGGCGGTCAGGCCGAAGCTCACCCAGCACACGCCGGACGAACTCGGTGCTCTCGTTCGCACGATGTCGTTTTACGCCCGGCTCTCACCAGACCAGCGCCAGGCCCTGGACCGGGAGCACGAGACGATACATCAGCGACTCGGGCGGCCGATACGCGCCAGCGCCGTCGCGATTCTCGTCACGGCGCGGCGCCGTGCCAACCCGACCGCGGCGATAGGACAGCAATGACACGGCCGCCGACGGGCCGCCGACGGGCCGCCGACGGGCCGCGGCTGGCGGGCCGTGACCGAAGGGCAGGTCTGCCTGGTATGCCAGAATGGTCCCGTGCAGCCGCCACATGACGCCAGGTCAGACCGGTCGGCGGCGGCGGAGCCGGCCAGCGACCGGCATGCGTGGCTGGAGGAGGGCGCCCATCCGGTCGCCCCCGGCGTGTACCGGATTCCGCTGCCGCTGCCGTTCGACGGGCTGCGCGCCGTGAACTCCTACGCGATCGAGACCGGCGACGGCCTCGTCATGATCGACTCCGGCTGGCTGCTCGACGTCTCGCGCGAGGTGCTGGAGCGATCGCTGGCCGCGATCGGGGCCGGGCTCGGCGATATCAGGAAGTTCCTGATCACTCACATCCACCGTGACCACTACACGCAGGCGATCGCGCTGCGCGAGGCGTTCGGGATGACGGTGGCGCTCGGTGCGGACGAGAAGCACTCGCTTGACCGACTGCTCGGCAAGGACCCGTTCGGCATGTCGGCACAGGCCGAACGGCTGACCAGGGCCGGCGCCCAGCCGCTGATGGAGCAGATGGCGCAGGCCGGGATGCGGCCGCCGCCCCGCGATCTCGGGTACGCCGAGCCTGACGAGTGGATCAGCTCGGGGCAGATATTCGACCTCGGCACCCGCGTCCTGGAGGCGATCGCCACGCCTGGCCACACGCGCGGGCACATCGTGTTCGCCGACCACGCGAGCGGGCTGCTATTCGCCGGCGACCACGTGCTGCCGCACATCACACCGTCGATCAGCCTGGAGGCGGCGCCGCTTGACCTGCCGCTGCGCGACTACCTCGAGTCGCTGCTGCTGGTGCGGCAGATGCCCGACCTGACCCTGCTGCCGGCGCACGGCCCGGTGTCACCGAGCGTGCACGCCAGGGTCGACGAACTGCTCGACCATCACGACGCCAGGCTGAGCACCATGCTCGCCGTGCTGGCCGACGGCCCGCACAGCGCCTACCAGGTGGCGCTCGCGGTCCGCTGGACCTCGCGCGGCAAGGCGCTTGACGAGCTGGACATGATGAACCAGACGCTCGCGATCGGCGAGAGCCTCAGCCATCTCGATCTGCTGGTCGCCCGCGGTCGGGCCGTGGCCGAGACGGTGGACGGAGTCAGGTACTTCCGCCCGGTCAGCTAGGGCGCGCAGTACGCCACGGCGACCTCGCCGGCCAGGCCGGCGTTGTCGGCGATCAGCGCCCTGTTCACGGCGACGCTGGCGCCGCCGCTGAGCTCCTCGATCAGCGCGAGCACCGCCGGCGTGACTGCCTGGCCGGTGATGCCCTCCGCGTGCACCTGCTGCACCGCCCGGCCGATCAGCTCGGTCAGGTCGAGGCCGTCGGAGGGCGGGCGGCCGAGCACCAGGCCGCCGGACGGGCTGACCGCCCAGTGCGCCCTCGCGACCTGCGCCATCTCCTCGCTGCTCGATACCACCGCCGAGACCGGCGGCCCGCCGTCGCCGGTGTAGAACAGCGGCAGCGTGGGAGTGCGCCAGCCGAGCACCGGCACGCCGAGCGTCTCGAGCAGCTCGCCAGTTGCTGGCACGTCGAGAATCGACTTGGCCCCGGAGCAGACCACCACCGCCGGCGTCCTGGCGATCTGCAGCAGGTCGGCGGAGATGTCCAGCGACTCGGCGAACCCGCGATGCACGCCGCCGATGCCGCCGGTGCCCATGAAGGAGAGGCCGGCCAGCCGGCCTACCGCGAGCGTCCCGCCGACGGTGGTGGAGCCGAGCGCGCGCTGCACCAGGCAGGCGGCGATGTCCCTGGCGCCGACCTTCCGGGCGGCCGTGCCCGCCTCGGCGAACCGCTCCAGAGTCGCGCGATCGAGGCCGACCCGCATCTGACCGTCCACGATGCCGATCGTCGCGGGCACGGCGCCGGCCTTCCTGACCCGGTCCTCGGACTCAAGCGCGGCCGCCAGCCCACGGTCGCCGGAGAATCCGTGCGAGACCAGGGTGGTCTCCAGCGCCACCACCGGGCGCCCCGCCGCAAGCGCGTCGGCTACCTCGTCGTCCACCCGGAGTGGCGCGGTCACGGCATCGCCCCTATCGTCGCCACCGCCCTGGCCGCCGCCGCCAGGCCGAGGTCGACACCGCCGACAAGATAGCCGGCCGCGAACGCATCCCCCGCCCCGGTCGCGTCGGCCGGCTCGGTCTCGGCCGCCGGGTGCCTGCGGCCCGCCGCCAGGACGCCCCCGGCTCCGAGCTTAACGATCGTCTCGGCGCCTGGCAGGTCACCGACCAGGTCCGCCTCGGCCTGGTTGCCGAGCACGACGTCGGGGCCGAGCGCGACCAGCAGGTCGCGGAGCTCGGCCACCCCGTAGGCCGCGATCGCGGCGGTGGATGACAGGTCCACGCTCAGCCGCGCCGACCGGTCCCTGGCCGCCGCGGCTGCCGCCAGCGCCGCGCCTTGCACCGGCTGGCTGGTCAGGCTGTAGGCGGGCAGGTGCAGCCAGGTGCACCCGTCGAGCCAGGCCGGCCGCACCGCCTCCGCGCTGAGCGCGGTGCCCACCCCCCGGTCGGTGAGCATCGACCGGTGCGCCCCGCCATCGGACAGAGACACGATCACCCCGGTTCGGCCGGGGAGCACCGGGCCGACCAGTTCGACCCCGAGCACGGCAAGCTCGGCGGCCACCAGGCTGGCGGCCAGGTCGGTGGCGCGAGCGGCGATGAGCCTGCTGGCCCCGCCGAGCGCGACCACCCACGCGGCGACGTTCGCCGCCTGGCCGCCGACGGACAGCCGGGTGCGGGCCGGGGTGTCGGTGTCGGGAGCCAGCGGCCAGGCGACCCGGACCACGACGTCCAGGTGCGCATCGCCGAGAACGCAGATCACCAGACCCCCTGAGCCGCCGCACGCCGGCGCACGCCGGCCCTAACCGCCGCCACTCCGGCTGTCCGATGCGCCCGTCACCGGCGCACCTGACACTGACGGGCAGCGTAACGTGAATGTGATACGGACCTACAGGGGCGGCCGATGAAGCTCAAGCTTGACCTGCACGACATCTACAACCACGGCAGGGACATCGACAAGGCGCTGCAGGACATCATCGACGAGGCCATCAGGATCCGAGCGCCCATGATCGAGATCATCCCGGGCAAGGGCTCCGGACAGCTCAAGAAGCACGTGCTGCGCTTCCTCGAGCGCAAGGACATCAAGCCGCTGTATCACCGGGTGGAGAAGGACTCCAAGAACTTCGGCCGCCTGTTCGTCCACTTCCGCTGGAAGTAAGCCCGGCAGAGACGGCAGCGGCCGACCGGGTCAGGCGCTGGCGGCCTGGGCCTCGACGAACTTGCGGATCAGGTCGGACACCTCTTCCACGCAGTGGACGATCAGGCCGACGCTGCCGTCCGCGGCCATGACCGGCACGTTTACCGGGCACCAGTACCGCTCCTCGAAGTGGCCTTCGTTTCCTGGTGACTCGACGTCGTAGCGCTGCAGTGCCATGACATCCGGCTTGCCGGTGTCCAGGACCCGGCGCAGCGAGTCGCCGAGGTTCTGAGGGCCCGAGGCGGCCGGTTCGGACGGGTTGTCGGGAAACGCATCGAGCACGCCCTGGCCGGTGAGCTCCTGGCGGGACCGGCCCGAGATCCGGCAATACGCCTCGTTCGCCGCGATCATCGTGAAGTCCGGCCTGAGCAGCAGGAGCGGAACCGGCAGGCTCTCGAAGACGGCCAAGTAGTCGATCGGCGATTCGGACATCTCTCCCCCTCCTACGCTCGTTCCCGTGAGTCCGGGACTGTCGAGCCGCTAACCCGAGTGCGGCAGGTCAATCCTTGGCCCGCGGGGCGGTTCGGCGAGCAGGACGCCGGTGACACTGTCCTCGTCCGCCGCTCCCAGGTAGCGCTGCCGCGCCCGGCCGAGAACGGTCGCCGCCGACTGAACGCCCCGGATCGCCACCGGCGGCCTGCCGTGCTTCGGCCGGTACCCGGCCCTGGTCCAGCCGTCGAACAGAGACTCGTGGCTGGCCTCTGGCAGCAGCCAGTCAAGTAGCATCGCGGATCCCCCGATCCATCTCCCCCGCTGAGGGCCGGCCGCGCGGGCATCGGCCCGCGTTGCGCCCTCACGCCGCCGAAACTGGCGCCAGGCCGGGCCGCTCAGCCCGGGTCGCGCCTGCTTTCTGCGGCATCCCCTTGCATCCCCCGTTTTCCCCGGACCGATGCTCCCATCGCTCAGCCGACGAGTCCAGCAGCGCGCCCGCCCCGGATCGACCGGTCACCGCCACCAGGCTCCGTCGCCGCCGCGCCGCGTCGTTTGGGGTGACTTGCCCATGGACTGCTGGGCTGACTTGCCCGGTACCGAACGCGACTGGCGTAGTTTCACCGTGATTCTCCCGAGGTGACCGTGTCGGGTGGCAAGATGGCGCCATGAAATTCGTGATTAAGGTGCTGATCACTGCGGTCGCCGTCTGGGTCGCCACGCTGATCATTCCGGGCATCCACCTGCACACGCACTCCACCGCAGGCAAGATCGGCACCCTTGTCGTCGTGGCGCTGATCTTCGGCATCATCAACGCGGTGCTCAAGCCGATCGCCCACGCGATCGGCTGCCTCGCCTACGCCGTGACCTTCGGCCTGATCGCCATCGTGGTCAACGGCCTGCTCTTCTGGCTGACCAGCTGGGTGGCCGGCAAGCTGAAGGTCCCTTTCCACATCACCGGCTTCGTCCCTGCGGTACTCGGCGCGCTGCTCGTCGGCATCGTGGTCTGGGTGCTCAGCCTGATACTCGACAGGGACGCCAAGTAACCGGTCAGTCCTTCCGCCCGGTGAGCGCCAGGCGGATCCCGATCCCGACGATGACCAGGCCGCCGGCCCCGCCGATCAGCTCAAGCCGCCGCGGCGACCTGGCGAGCCACGCGCTCGCCGACCCGGCGCCCAGCGCCCAGGCACTGTCGAGCACCAGCGCCACCAGGGGGAACAACGACCCGAGCAACAGCATCTGGGCCGGCACGTCGCCCGCCGGCGGGCTGGTGAACTGCGGCAGCGCGATCACGAAGAACACGATGGTCTTCGGATTCAGCAGCCCGACCACGAAGCCGTCCCTGACCGCCCGCCGCGGCGTGACTGGCCTGGCCCGGGCCGCGAGCGCCTCGGCCACCGATTTCCTGCGCCGCACCGCCTGGCAGCCGAGGTAGATCAGGTACGCGCTGCCCGCCCACTTGACGACGGTGAACGCGGTCGCCGAGCGCTGCACCAGCGCGCCCATGCCCGCCGCCACCAAGACCACCTGGCCGGACAGGCCCAGCGCGTTCCCTGCCACGGTCAGCAGCGCGCAGCCCCGGCCGGCCGTCATGGCCCGCCCGATGGTGAACAGGACGCTCGGGCCGGGCACGGCGACCAGCACCGCGACGAGCGCGGCATAGGCGAGCAGACGGCTTGCTGGCACCACGGCAGCACCGTAGAGCCCGGCAGGCCTCGCCCGACAGCCAATTTTGGCGGCCCCCCCCCCGCAATTTTGGTTGGCCCGCGCCGCTATGACGGCCCCGCGCTGCTCTGGCTGGCCCCCGCGCTGCTCGACGGCCCCGCACTGCTATGACGGCCCCGCTGCCGACCCTGCGCTGCCGACCCTGCGCTTGGGCGCTTAGGCGGGAGGCGCTGCGAGCCGGGGGCCCGACGCCGGCTCGGCTACCAGCGCGGTGAATGCGGCGGCAACGAACCGCGGCGCTGCAGCGGCAACGATCTGCGGCGCGGCGGTGGCACCGAGCCTGGCCAGCGCCGCGCGGTCCTGGTCCGCGCTCGCGTGCGGGTGGCCCGCCAGCCAGGCGAGCTCCCGCACGAACGCGGGGGCGTCGACCGTGCCAACGCCCGTGACCAGGTCGTAGCCGCGCCGCGCGGCGAACCCGTGCACCGTGTAGAGCCTGCGCGGCTTGCCCTGCCGGAACGAGACCGTGTTGTTGCCGCTGCGCACGTCGACGATCCCTCGGGCGCCGAGCGCCGCCATCCGGTACAGCTCAGGGTTGATCAGGCCGAGCGTGTGATGCGCCGCCTGGTCGGCCAGGGCGACGATGCCGGCGAACTCCGGTGTCGCCTCGCTGGTGCCGCAGGTCGGGTACCAGCCGGCCTTCTGGCCGCGGAAGCTCTGGTACATGTCGACGGCGCCGTTGCACGCTCCGCTCATCGAGATGTCGGGAACGCCGCGCCGCGTGCCCACCACGTCACGCACGCCATCCTGGTACGGCGGCCGGGTGAAGATGATCGACTTCCCGCCTCCGCTGGCCAGCGGGTTGGGCCCGTGGTTCCCCGCGATGTACTCGTTGGTCGGCACGTTATAGGTGTCGTTCCATGCCGACGGCGGGCTGACCGGGTTGCCCAGCGCGTCCAGGTGCAGCGCGGTCGCGCCCACCCCGGTCACCAGCGGATCGCTGTCCGGCCATGAGGTCACCGGGTGCAGGTAGTACGTGGAGCCGTTGTACCGCACGTCGGCGGCTCCCGAGTCGCCGGAGGCGGCCAGCACGGTGACATCGTGGCGGGCCGCGGCGATGTAGGCGCCGCGCAGGCTGAGGAGGCTGCGCGGGCCGGCGAAGGTCTGCTCGGTCGCGCTGAAGCTCTGGCTGATCACCCCGCCGAGGTGGTGGCTGATCACGTACTCCTCGGCCTTGACGATCTGCGGGAAGCCGGTCCTGCCCTCGTTCTCCGCGGTAGGCGTCTCGACCAGCAGGATGCGCGCACCAGGCGCGATCGCGTGCGCGTACTCCACGTCCAGGTCGGTCTCGCCGGCCCAGCCGATCCGGTTGCCGTTGGGCCGGTACGGTGCGACCTTGCCGGCCGGCTGGATCACCGTCAGCGACGGCGGCGCGGGCAGGTCCGCGGCGCGGTCGAACACGGCCAGGTCGCGGCGGACCGTCGGCGAGCCGTAAGAATCCACGATCACGATGGTCTCGCCGCGGCCCGTGATGCCCGCGCGGTACAGCGCGGGCAGGTGGTAGGCCTGCTCGATCTGCGCTGGCAGGTAGCACGCGATCTTGTAGTGCAGTTCGCAGTAGGCAGTGGTGGGCGGCCCCGGCGTCGCGCCGCCGGCGTGCCGCATGTCCGGGCTGATCAGCACCACCGGCGGCCGAGCCGCTACCGCGCGAGCCGACGTCCGGGCCGCGCGAGCCGACACGGACACCGATGCTGACGCCGACACCGCCGCCGGACCACCGGGCGCGGCCCAGGCAAGCGCAACCGAGGCCAGCAGGGCGCAGGCGCCGAGGGTACAGCAGGCAACGGCCGACAACCGGACACGGCGCAACGGGACTCCTTCAGGTACTTGACCAGGGCACAGTCAACATACCCGCCGGGCGCGGCGCGCCCAAGCGTCCCCCGCGGAGCCGAAAGGCCGGGGCCCCGAAACGCCGCGTACTCGAAACGCCGCGTCCTGGAGTCAGATCTCCCTGATCGTCGCGGCGAGCACCCGGTCCACGTCCTTGGGGTCCACGTCGAGTTCCTTGGCGGTCTGCTTCTCCGCCTTCGTCACGGCCTTCATGATGGCCTGCTCCACCTTGGTCTCCCCGACGACGACCAGCCCGGCCTCGCCGGGATCGATGAAGTCGCCGAGTTCCTTGGCGTCATGCCTGGACATGCCCTTGGCCAGGTGCCCGCTCACCCCGCCGATCACGCCGCCGGCCGCGGCCGCGCCGATGATCGACGGCGGGAACAGCACGCCTACGGCGGCCCCGGCCGCGATGCCCCACCAGGCGCCGTGCCTGGTCGCCGTCTCGTCCTTGTCCTCGTGCACCTTGCCGCCCGCGTCCTTGGTGACCACGGCGGCGTCATAGGAGCCGACCAGCCCGGCGGAGTGCGCTTGCTTGATGACCTGGTAGTCGTCCCGTGCCGCCGCCTCGTTCGGGTAGGTGGCTACGAGGATGAACGTGCCGTCGGACTTGGACATGCGACCTCCCGCTGAATGTGTTCCGGCCTGTGGGTGTCTTCCGGCCTGTAGGAGCTCCGGACTGTGACACTGCCCACCCACGCTGCCGACTCACGGCGCGGCGGTCATCACCCCCGGCGAGTGATCAGGGACGGCATCGAGCCGACCGCCGCGGCGGCGACAGCCGGCCGACGCCGCAGGCTAGGAGCGGCGCTTGGCTGAGGACTGGCGGCCGCCGAAGGCCGCGCCGGTCACGCCGGTGACCCCGAATGCGACCGCGCCGTGCCAAAGCGAGGTAAACACGCCGCCGAAGACGCCGCTGCTGCCGAGAACCACCGACAGCACGAACACCAGGATGAACGTGGCCGCACCCGGCATGATCGCGAATCGCCACGGGTTGCGGCGCGCCCACTGCGCGGCCCGGCTGCCCTGCCGGCGCAGCATCAGGCCGGCGCCGGCGACGGCGAACAGGGCCATCACGCCGGCCGACAGCGAGCTGGCCAGGCCGAGATGCCCGCCGATCAGGTGCAGCACCAGGTCGGCACCGGTCACGATCGCGCCAGCGGCGCCGGCCACGTGCCAGGGAACGTCGGTGAGTGCCCCGCCGGAGACGGAAAGCTCCTCCCGCCGGGTCAGGTCTGAATCGCTGTTGCGTGGTGGTGCCGACATGATGACTCCCGCATCTGAATACGTCCGCAGACTCACGATATATCGCTTCTGCTGGCGGCGCCACTTTCCGCCGGGTCAGGTTTCCTGCTCTATCATGGCCACCGCGAGCTCGGGCGCGCTGACCTCGGCCGATGACCGTGCCAGCACGATCGCTGACCTACCCTCGCCGGGGGCGATGAACGCCGCGGCCTGGTAACCGGGCCCCTCACCCCCGTGCCCGACGACAACACCGTGCCCGGCGACATCGCGCCCCGAGTCCACCATCAGGCCGAGCCCGTACCCGGGCTGGCGCCAGGGCGGCTGCGGCGGCACCGGCACGGGGCTCATCATCATCGCCAGCGACGGGCCGGCCAGCAGCGACCCGGTCGCGAGCGCGCGCAGGAACAGGTCCAGGTCGGCGGCCGTCGACCAAGCGGCTCCGGCCGGCCCGGCCCAGCGCGTGTCGTACCCGTCGGCGGTCTGCCCGTCGTGCCCGGCCGGGTAGCGGGTCGATGTCATGCCGCACGGGCCGAAGATCAGGGCCCCGAGCACCTGCCCGAGCGGCGCGCCTGCCGCCCTTTCCAGCACCGCGCCGGCGATCCAGTAGCCGGCATTGGAGTACGAGAACTCGCCGCGGGCGGGCCGCCCGCCGGCCGGTCCGGCCTGGCCAGCCGGTCCGTCCCCGCCGGAGAACGCGCAGGCCAGGATCTGCTCAGGCCCCCACGGCCGACCAGGCCGGGCCGCGACCGCCGCCAGGTAAGCCGGGGACCTGGCGTAATCGGGCAGGCCGGCGGCGTGCCGCAGGACCTCCCGCAGCGTAGCCGCGCCCCCCGCCCCGGCCAGCCCGGGCACCTCTGGCAGCCACCCGCGAGCCGGGCCGTCCAGGTCGAGCGCGCCATCCTCGGCCAGCCGCAGCGCCGCCGCCGCCACGAACATCTTGGTCACGCTGAACACCGGCCGCGCCAGGCGCGCGTCGCCGGTGACCTTCCGGCTCTGCCCGTCGCTGACGAGGGTCACCAGGCCGTCCCGTTCGCTTGCGATGTCTTCGGTCATTTCGTAACAGGCTCCCACCCGAACTCCTGGTAGCTTCGGCACTCGTGGACGACGGTGCCTTCCTCGCGCACGTCGCCGATCGCCTCGCCGAACTGCCCGGCGTGCTGGCCGTGACGCTCGGCGGATCGAGGGGTCAGGGCACCCACCGGCCGGACAGCGACTGGGACTTCGCGATCTACTACCGCGGCAGCTTCGACCCGCAGGCACTGCGCGACACCGGCTGGCCCGGTGAGGTCTTCGAGGTCGGCGGCTGGGGCGGCGGCGTGTTCAACGGCGGAGCCTGGCTGCGGATCGATGGACGGCGGGCCGACGTGCACTACCGCGACCTGGACGTGGTCGAGCGGGAGATCGCCGAGTCGGAGGCTGGCAGGTTCAGGATCGAGCCGCTGATGTTCCATCTGGCCGGGATCCCGTCGTATCTGGTCGTTGCGGAACTCAATGTGAGTCGGGTCCTGCACGGCAGCCTGCCGAGGCCGGAGTATCCGGCGGCGCTGCGCCAGCGGGCGCCGGGAGTCTGGTGGCACCGCGCCGAGCTCACCTTCGGCTACGCGCGGGACTATCACGCGGCGCTGGGGCGGGTCATCCTGTGCACCGGCCTGGTGGCGGAGGCGGCCTGCGAGTCGGCGCACGCCGTGCTGGCCGCGCGGGGCGAGTGGGTGACCAACGAGAAGGCTCTGCTGACCCAGGCGGGCCTGGCCGAGATCGACCGCTTCGCTGCGCTGGCCGGCCCCGACCCCGACCTGCTCAGCGCGGTCGTCGGCCGCGCACGCGCGTTCTGCTCGGCGGCTGTCCACGCGGCCGCTGGCTAGCGTTCTCCGCCCGGATGAGGCCTGCGTGTCGCTCTCGCTGTGCTCGGCCTGGTCATCTACCTGTTCGTCGCGGCGACCACTCTTGAGCTGTCGTGCGCTGTCTGGCTGGTCTGGCTGACGGTGGTCGTCGTCACATTCGTCCGGAACCAGCGCGACCCGTTCTGGCTGCGCATCTCAGCGAGGCGGAGCGCCGGAGCCGATCCGAGTAGCCGGAGGCTGGTCATCCACGGCGACTTCACCAATGACAACGTCGTCGCCTCGGGCACGCCGCCACGACCGGCCGGAATCATCGACTTCGCGCTCGCGCATGCCGAGTCGCCGCTGACGGACATCGGCTACGCGCTCTGGCGCAGCGGCCGGCCCGGGCCCGACGCCGATCACCTGGACCTGTCCAGGGTGCGGCGGTTCGTCGGCGGCTATGCCGCTGCGGCCGGCCTGACCGACGGTGACGCCGACGCGATACCGGTCTACCTCTGGGGGCGCGGGCTGCAGATGATCGCCAAGCGCGTCCTCGCCGGCCGGCCGGAGACCGGCATGCTGACGGAGGTCCGCTGGCTGGCCGAGCACGACCAGGCGCTCAGGGACGCCGTCGCTGCTGCCCGGTGAGGCCGGTGAGGCCGGTGAGGCCGGTGCCAGCCGGCCTCACCGGGCGGGCGCACGTGCTGAGGGCGACCTGCCGCAGGCAGTGACCCCGTGGGATAGCGTTCCGGAACTTGACCGAAGGTCTATTACGTCATACGATCTAACGTATGGCGAAGCAGCGGCGTTCTGCGGACGGGCTGGCCAGGTTCGGCGAGCCTGGCCTCCTCGTCCTGCTCGCGCTGAGCGGCGGTCCCAAGCACGGTTACGCGATAACGGCCGACGTGGCCGAGCGCACCGGAATCACGCTGGGGCCAGGCACGCTCTACGGATCGCTGGCCAAGCTCGAGCGGCTCGGCCTGATCGCCCCGCTGCCCAGCGAAGACCGCCGCCGCCCGTACGAGATCACCGCGGCGGGCCGCGCCGCGCTCGGCGCGCAGCTCGAGCTGTGGTCGCGGGTCGTGGAGACCGGAAGGACCCGGCTGGCATGGACCTGATCCGCGCGCTGATCGCGCTGCACCCCAGGGGCTGGCGTGAGCGGTACGGCGATGAGTTCGCCGCGATGCTCGAAGACACGCCGCTGACCCCGTCCGTGCTCGCCGACGTCTGCTTTCTCGCCGCTGGCCTGCGGATACGGGCGCATCTCGGGGTCGTCACCGTGGCGGCCGCGCCACTGGCGTCCGCGCTCGCCGAGATCGTGGCCTACCGCGCGGGGCTGACCGCGAACATTCTCTGGGCGCCCGACAGCGGGCCGCGCGCGCTTGCCCTCGTCGCGGTCGCCGGGCCGTGGGCCGCCGTCCTCGCCCGCGTGATGGTGCGCCGCCGTTCCCGCAGTCATGCGTGACCTGACGGACGTGATCGCGCCCGGCGTCGTGACGGCCGGTGGAGTCCATGACGGACTCGGTTCCCGGATTCCGGGCATCGCCGCACTCGCCCTCCTGGCGTGTGCCCTGATCGCCGGGATAGTCGGCCTGTTCTCGGCGCGATGGCGCCGCAGGGCTCCGCAGATGGCCGGCCTGATCGCGGCGGGCATCCTGGCGTTGTACCTGGTCGGCAGGGGCATCGCGGAGTTCTGGACCGTGAACTACTCAGACCCGGCCAGCTACCGGCAGTCGTGGGGCGGGCCGAGCCTCGCCGGGGTGCTTGCCGTGCACAGCGGCCCCGGCCTGGCCGTGATCGTCGCCGCTGGCGCATGGCGGTACTCCCGGGTGCGGGCGCGGCCGCCGGGCGCGGGCGGGGCGGCCGGTCCGGTGACCGCCCGCAGGCTCCGTCGCGGTCAGCGGGGCGAGAGCACCAGCCGACGGGAGATGTTCCGGTAGCCGACCTGCTCGAAGGCGGCGGCCATCGGCCGGTTGTCCAGGTCGGTGTCGGCGTGGATGGTGCTGGCCGCCGCCTCGGTCACCAGGATGCGCGTGATCTCGGCGAGTATCTCGGCCGCGTAGCGCTGGCCGCGGTGCTCGGGCAGCACGCCGAGATAGCCGACGACCGGGTACTGGGTGTTCCTTGACGGCACGGCGAAGCCCGCCACCTGGCCGTCGGGTGTCTCGGCGACCCGCCACCAGCTCCGCTCCCCGAGCATGCTCTCCCGGTAGAACGCCACCTCCCTGCGGGCCTGCGCGTCAGGGCCGATGTCGCTGGCACCCCGCTGCGACGTCGCGTCGAGCGTGCCCGCCAGCACCCGGCGGAACAGGTCGGCGAAAACCTCGTCGTCGGGCTCGCCGCGGAAACGCAGGCGGCCCGACGGGTCAGGAACGCCGTCCCGCTCGGTCCACTCGTACCGCAGCCGTTCCAGGCTTTCGGTGAGCCCGGCCCGCTGTGCCGCCTCCCGCCGCCAGGACAGCGCGGCGAGCACATCGGCTCGCTCGCGCCAGTCGCTGGGCAGGAGGATGTGATAGGCCGGCGGCTGCTCCGCGCCCGATGCGGCGAAGGAACGGTGCGCAGCCCCGAGAAGGTCGGCCGCTATGGCGACGCGATGGGCGGGCTCGACCCGTTCTCGTACGAAGAGGCCGTCGAGTGCGCCGGGCAGCACCGCCCGCGGATCGCCCCACCAGACCGCGACCGCGAGGGGAAGGGCGGCCGCGGTCTCCGCCGTGTCCGCGGTCTCCGCCGTGTCCGCGGTCTCCGCCGTGTCCGCGGTCTCGGCCGTGTCCGCGGTCTCCGCCGTCTCCGTCGCGACCCAGGTCCACTCGGGCCGGTACTCGCGGCTTGCGCGCCGGTGGCCGTACTGGCCGGCGCTGAGACTGCTGGCAGGGTCGGGCACCAGCAGCGGCATGAATTGCTGGTCAGAGCCCTCGACGGGGCGGAAGTACATCGGCGCCTCCCAGCGGTGCAGCCTAGGCTGGCGGCGCTCCTCCGGTCACGTCAATTACGCGGTCCGCGACGAGACATCAGTTCAGGGCGCGCCTGCCGCTCGCGGTGATCACCACGAGATCATCACCGAGCACGAGGGACTGGAAGCGGGTGCTGCCGGACGTCAGGTAGATGTTCCAGCCCGAGTCATCATGGGGCAGCGAGTTCGTGAGAACGAATCGACTGATCTGCGCGAGCGGTTCCTTGCCCTTGGTCGTAATCAGCTTCGTCAGACGCTGGATCACGCTGGGGTGCAGTTGCCCGAACACGATGCCGCTTCGCGACCCGCTGAAGGTGACCTCCGTGCCGACCGCCAGCTTTCCTGTGTAGCTGACGCTGGCCGGCCAAGCCTTGCCGCCGTTCGCCGCCATCACCACCTCGATCTCGCCGGGGTAGATCGCCATCTGGACGATCAGGTCGTGGGTGCCGAACCTCGCGGTCAGTTTCTTGACCGCCGGGGCGAGATTGCGGGCGGCGAACAGGGACTTCGGGCTCGTCGCGGCGAGCGTCACGGTCGGCGCGGGCGGCAGATGCGTAGTGATGTCGGCGGACGGCGGGTCGTAGAAGCTGTACTTGTAGCTGACGTAGTCGGGGTCGGTGGACGGATCGGTGATCGTGGCCGCAGTGGTGTAGGACGACCCGTCAGCGAACCGCACAACGCAGGTCAGGTGCGCGCTGCTGCTCGGCAGCACCTCACTCACATGCGGCGCGCAGGAGACGGAGCGGACCGGGCGGCCGAACTTCGAGGTCAGCCGGTCCTTGATGAAGCTCTGCAGCTCGCTGTAAGCCATGGTGCTGGTGTTGATGCGCTTGATGCTCTTGCCGATCGAGTGCAGGGTGCTGCATCCGGCGAGCAGTGCGATCGCCGCGAGGCAGAGTGCGACGGCGCGCAGCGGGGCGGAGGGCAGCGGTCCGGGCTGGTCTGCGTGCGCTACGAGCATTGGCTTAATGTAGGGCAATCGCCAGCGGCTCACCCACCAGGAGCAGCCTATGACCGGCAAGGCCACCCTGAGTCAGCCAGACCTGGCCAGCCGCCCCTTCGACGTGACCGTCGAGCGGGAGATGACGGCATCGCCGGAGGCGCTCTACCGCGCCTGGACCGGGCAGTTCGACCTGTGGTTCGCCGAACCCGGCCACGTCCTGATGCGCGCCGAGGTGGGCGAGCCGTTCGTGTTCCAGACCATCCATGAGGACAACCTGGAGCCTCATTACGGGCGCTTCCTCGCACTCGAACCCGGCAGGCACGTCGAGATGACCTGGGTCACCGGCCGGCTGGGAACCGCTGGTGCCGAGACGGTGGTCTCGGTCGAGCTGACGCCGAGCGGCACCGGCACCGGCACAAAGCTCCGGCTTACTCATGCCGGCTTCTACGACCGGGCCGCCGCCGACAAGCACGAGGAGGCCTGGGCTCATCACGTGCTCCCGCACCTCGACGACGTGCTCGCGGCGGTAGGACCCTGAACTGGCGTGAGTCCGCGGCGCTCTGCCATCATCGCGGGGTGCAGCAGGCAGCGGATCAGGTCGGGCGGGTAGCGGCCGGTGGCTCCGAGCTTGATGCCAAGCTGGCCTCGTTCATCAGGCAGGACCGGTTGCCTGGCGGGGTGGCGGGCGTGGTGTGCGGCGATGAGCTCGCCTGGTCGGCAATCGCCGGCTTCGCCGACGTGGCTGCCAGGACGGCCAGCGACCCGGCGATGCTGTACCGCATCGCGTCGATCACCAAGACGCTGACCGGAACCGCCGTCATGCAGCTGCGGGACGCGGGCCAGCTCGACCTGGACGACCCCGCTGTGACCTGGCTGCCCGAGCTGCGGTCGGCGGTCAGCCCGTTCGGGCCGGTGGAGGCGGTGACCATTCGCCGGATGCTGTCGCACGAGTCTGGGCTTGCCGCCGAGCCGCCTGGCACGGACTGGGCGATCCCCGCCTACCAGGGGGCGCCCGAGCAGACGCTCGCGCAGGCACCCGAGATCCGCGTGACGGTGCCGCCGCATGCGCAGCACAAGTACTCCGACCTTGCCTACCAGCTGCTCGGCGAGATCGTGACCCGCGCGAGCGGTATTCCATTCCCGCGCTACCTGCGGGACGCCGTGCTCGATCCGCTCGGCATGGCCGCTACCCATTTCGCGCCGCTGCCAGCCGAGCTCGCGGCGAGATGCGCGACGGGATACGCCTGGCGTGCCCTCTCCGATGAGCGTGACACGGCACCAGCCATGCCGCCGGTATGGGCCGAGGGCGGCTTGTGGTCCTGCGTCGGTGACCTGGCCAGGTGGGTGTCGTTCCAGCTTGCCGCCTACCGGGACCCTGCGCCTGGGGAGCATGGCGCGCCTGGGGCGCCTGCGGCCGTGCTGGCCGCCGCGTCGCTGCGCGAGATGCACAGACCCCGCTACCTCGCCGATGACCGCTGGACCCGGGCGTGGGGCATTTCGTGGTGCGGGACCCGCAGGGACGACGGGACCTGGATCGGGCACGCGGGCGGGATCCCCGGGTTCACCAGCGCGATCTGCTTCGACCCTGCCGCCCAGGTCGGCGCCGTGGTGCTGTTCAACGGGGACAGCGGCACCGCGGCGGTCTGCATGGACATCGCCGCGCTGGCCAGGGATCTGGCCCGGGACCCTCGAGCGGCGATCCCGCCGCCCGCGCCCACGCCGGAAAGCTACCGGCCGCTGCTGGGAATCTACGCCCGCCCCGGCCTCGGCGGCTGGATCCTGGGCCTGGAATGGCGCGACGGGCAGCTGGCCTTCACCACGCCTGAGTCGCTGACCTGGATCGTTCTCACCCCGACGGGTGACCCGGATGTCTTCACGATCACCTCGGACGACAGCCTCTCCGGCGAGCGGGCGACCTTCCGTCGTCTCGCCGACGGGCGCGTCGCCTCGGTGCTTCTCGCCGAGGCGACGTGGGTCCGGCTTGACCGCGTGGCGGAGTGACGCCACCAGGCCGGCACACCGCCGCCTAGACCCGGAACCGCTGACCCACCTGACAGCCCGGACGCACCCCGCAGCCCGCACGCAACCAGCAGCCCGCACGCAACCAGCCCCCACGCACCCCGCAGCCCGCAGGCACCCGGCCGCCCGCAGGCACCCCGCAGCCCGCAGGCACCCAGCAGCCCGCAGGCACCCTGGTCAGCCAGCGGAGACTTGACTTTGAGTTCCAAAGCAAAGTAGCTTTGAAATACAAAGTTTGAATCTGGCTTCGCCCCAAATCTGGAGGCCGACATGCTAGAAGAACAGGACATGAGCGTGCAGGAGGCGGCGTCGGTCCTACAGGACGCCCGCGCACGCGCACGCAGGGAGCTAGTCATCAGCGCGCCGCTTGTGTACGCGGCGTGGGGCCTGGTCTGGCTCATCGGCTACGGGGCGATGTGGCTGTCCACCCGCGGGCAGCACCCCTACCAGGCTCCATCCGGCGTGTCGATCGCGGTGGCGTTCGTACTTGCCGGATTCGCCGCTGCGACCGTCCTGGTCATCGCCCACAACGCGACCGCGGGGATCGACGGCCGGTCGGTGCGATATCGCCGCATCATCCTCGCGACGTGGGCTACCGGATACCTGATCCTGCTCCTCGTGCAGGCGGCGATCAGCGGCTCCGTCAGCACGCAGGCGCTCGCGTTCGCGAGCCTGGCCGGGCCCCTGCTCCTGGCCGGCCTGGTCTATCTCCTCGCGTCCGCGCTCGGACGGAACTGGCCAGCGTTCGCACTCGGAGCGTGGCTGGTGATCGTGGGCGTCGGCTGCGCCTGGCTGGCACCCGCGGACATCCTGGCGACCTGCGCGCTGGCTGGCGGCGGAGGGTTCCTGCTCATCGCGGCCGTCGAAGCCGGGCTCCGGGCGCATGACCGCTGAGTCCGGGCTTGACCCCGTCATACACGGGCCCGCGCGGCTGCGCGTCATGGTGACGCTGGCTACCTTGCGGGACGGGGACAGCCTGTCCTTCACCAGGCTGCAGGAGCTGCTCGGGCTGACGCCCGGCAACCTCATCACCCACCTCAGGAAGCTCGAGGACGCGGGCTACGTGACGACGGTCAAGTCCGGCCGCGGCGTCACCGCCCGGACCTCGGTCAGCCTCAGCACGCAAGGCCGCCGGGCCCTGGACACCTACACGGCGGTCCTGCGGCAGCTACTGGACTCAGCTAGCCCTCCGGCGAGCTCCGGCCGCGCCAGCCAGGACCATCCGGCCGCACCGGCGGCTGCGATGCCGGACTGACGCTGTCCCTCTTCGCTGCGTCCCTCTTCGCTGCGCTTGGTTGGCCGACGGTCTGATGCTTGAATTCGCGGGTGGACAGTACTGCGGTGCTGGCGGAGTTTGATCGCCAGATGCGCCGCGACCCGGCCCAGGAGCCGGGATCTCGAGTCGAGCGCGGCGAGCAGGTTACCCGGATCATCTCCAGCGGGGACGGCTGGAACGGCGTGCTGTGGACTGACCTCAGCGAGGCAGATGCCGAAGCCGTGATCGAAGCCCAGATCAGCCGGTTCGCCCAGCTCGCCCGTCCGTGGGAGTGGAAGTACTACTCCTACGACCGGCCTGCCGGGCTGCCCGGCCTGCTGCACGCTGCGGGCCTTGCCGCCGATCCCGCCGAGACGCTGCTGGTGGCGGAGATCGCCGACCTGAACCTGACCGTCGGCCCGCCTGCCGGGGTGGAGCTGATCCCGGTCACCGACGCCCGCGTGGCGGATGCCGTTGTGCGCGCGCACGACGAGGTCTTCGGCGGCGACCACGCGGTGATTGGGTCGGCCATCATGGCCGCCCTCGAGACGCACCCGCAGCCGGTCGAGGCAGTTGTCGCGGTCGCCGGTGACACCGTCATCGCGGCAGGACGGGTGGAGTTTCCCGAGCGCCGCGACTTCGCCAGCATCTGGGGCGGAGGGACGCTGCCCGCCTGGCGTGGCCGCGGGGTGTTCCGGTCGCTGGTCTCCTACCGCGCGCTGCTGGCCAGGGAGCGCGGCTACCGCTACCTGCAGGTCGACGCCTCCGCAGAGAGCCGCCCGATCCTCAGGCGGCTCGGTTTCACCGAGCTGGCCGTGACGACCCCGTTCAGACACCCCGGGCATTAGGCCGTTGGCCGGTTCTACAACGTCGCCCATGATGGGGCCATGCCGGAACTGGCCGGCCACCTGGCGTGCATCGATCAGGGGGATGTACGGTCCGCCGAACGCGGATCGCTCGGCAGCGTGCCGCTGTGCAGCTCGCCGACCATCGCCCGGCCGCGCCACGCTGCCGTGGAGTCATAGAGGGCCAGCCCCGGGTCCACGGTTGTCACCAGGACTCCTGGCCTGTTCCGGCGCAGGCGGCCGACCGTGATTCCGTCCGCTCGCACAAGGAAGGCTGGCCAGCAACTCTGCGGTTTTGACGAATTCGGGCAGCTGATCCAGACGTGATTGCAGGCAGCTGCCGCTGTCATCGCGGCAGGCATCGTGATACCCGGGTAGGTAAACGTCGCAGCTTTGTTGAGTGCTGCAAACTCGGGGCCGATTGCCTTCCCTATCGCCGCTATCCGGTCAGGCGATGCATTGGCTGCGTGGAAGGAATGAAAGACCAGTTCCACGCCCTGCCTCTTGTATTCGCGGTAAAGCTCGGGGAAGCGGTAGTCGTAGCAGATCAGCGCTCCGCATCGAATGCCGTTGATTGTCCAGGCACTGGCGTGATCGCCGGGACTGTAGTGTGCCAGGTCACCTGAGAGCCCGTCGGGGCCGCCTGAGCAGAATCGCTTGTCGTAGCGATCAACTATCTGACCCGAGTCATTGACGATGTACAAGCTGTTGTGCGGCTTGTGGTGACCAGCGAGGCGATGCGCGGAGCCTAGCACTACCCAGATGCCGATCTCGCGAGCGCACTTGAGTACTTCGGCGGTAGCCGCACTCAGTTCATCCCAGTTGAAGTCCGTGAAGGTCTGGAAATCGGTCCCCGCATAGCCGGAAAGTGCCGCCTCAGGAAAGTGGGAAACCGCTGCCCCGTGCTCTTTAGCGATTCGCATCTGCCGCTTGATGTAAGCGAGGTTGGCCTCGATCTGCGCCGTGACCGGGAACTGGCATGTCGCCACGCGGATGACGCCCAAGGCACCTTGACTCACGCTCGCTCCAATAGAACGCCAGAAACGCTTCGGGCGCTGCGGGCGACTCACTTACGGCTCATTTACTCCCAGCAGGTCGATCCTCGCCTCCGGGTCCATGTTACGCAGGTTGCGTTCCAGTTCGTTAATAAAGTGGCCCAACTCCTCCACCTCGGCGATTTTACCGGAATGAAGTTGCGCATGCAGGAGGACGATCCTGTATTTATAATTGCCCACCGGTCCGGACAGGCCCAGTTTCCACCGCGGGCTGAGTACTATTTCCTTGCCGGTCCTCTTCGATGGGACCGCATTGCCGTAGGCGATTACGTCGTGACCCTTTTCAAGCGCGGTGACGGGCTTGAGGACGATACGAAACGCTGCCTTTTTCTCAGGATAGCCCTTGCAGGTCAGCTCAACGGCGTCCCCGACCTCGCTGATACTAAGACTGGTAGCGAGCCCGAACCCATTCCGGTGAACTGCCTTGGTTAGATTTGTCTTGCCGTACCAAGCGGTCTTAGAGTTGCTGAAGTCAACGCTCATTACCGGCCCCCGCCTTTTTCCCAGTTCCGTTGCTCGAATAGAGCTTTGCGTTCAGCTGCCGCCTTCTTTCGGCGAGGCTCAAGAATGAGCGTTCCGACACCCAGGATAACTAGAATGATCAGGAATAGCCAGACCGGCACGAGCATAGCGAGTGTCCTCTCCTTGAGACCATTCGACCTGACTCCGCCAGCGTCGCTCGGATTCCGCGGTCACGCCTACGGCGAGTCGGCACATGTCAGCTGAGAGTATATGATTGAGGCGTTTACAACCAGCGCTTCGCCTCGATCCACCGATGATTAGGAGCGAGCGTTTCGCGGCCTGAGCATGGCCGGTTTGATCGCTCTTCACCTCCGCGTTCGCCCCGCACGGGCCGACGCTGAGGTGCCGGCGGGCCAGACCGTGCAGGCTAATCCCTGACCCCGATACCTACTGAGGCAGCGAAGTTGGACAGGCCGAGGGGAAAGGCCACCGGCAGCAAGGCGACCATGGGTCAACAGTACCGACGCCCGCTTGCCTGACCGCCCGGTCAGGTCAGCAAGGAACGCAGGTTGCCGGGCATGCCGACCTTACTCGACGATCCAGTCATGAACATGACCTCCGGGCAGCATCGAGCGAGCCACAGCGGAGATGCTTCACGTACCCGCCGACCCGTGGCGCTGGTGACGGGTGTTGGCCGCGCGGTCGGCATCGGCGCCGGCATCGCGACCCAGCTGGCCGCGTCCGGATGGGACATTGCCTTTACCTACTGGACCGCCTACGACAGGCGGATGGCGTGGGGTGCTGAACCAGGTGCCACCGACGCCATCAGCCAGGCCATCACCGGACACGGCGCCGAAACCCTGGCCATTGAAGCCGACCTCACCCGGACTGAAGCCCCGGCCCGGATCTTCGATCAGGCCGAAGGCCAGCTGGGCAATGGCACCGCGTTGGTCATGTGTCATTGCGAATCGACCGATTCCGGGCTGCTCGACACCACAGTCGAGAGCTTCGACCTACACTTCGCCGTAAACGCCCGCGCCAGCTGGCTGCTCATCCGTGAGTACGGGCAGCGCTTTCGCGGTGCGCCAGGCACCGGACGGATCATCAGCCTCACCAGCGACGCCACCGTCGGTAACCTGCCCTACGGTGCCAGCAAGGGCGCTCTGGACCGCATTACCCTTGCTGCCGCTCATGAGCTGTCCCGCCTGGGAGTCAGCGCCAATGTCATCAACCCAGGGCCGGTAGACACCGGCTGGATGACGGCCGAGATCAGGGCGGGCTGCATCCGCCGGACGCCGCTGGGCCGCCTCGGCGCACCGCAGGACACTGCTCACCTGGTGGACTTCCTGTGCTCGCCGCAAGGCCAGTGGATCAACGGCCAGCTCCTGATGAGCAACGGCGGCTTCGTCTAGCCCAGCGGCTCATGACGTCTTCCCCGGATCGCGTCTGATCTGAGATGGCTTGAGGCTATGCGGGCGGTGAGCACTATTGGCGTGATCCTCGCGATCGGAGGCCTGGCACCAGGTGGCTTTCTCGTGTTGGCCGCCCTGGTCGAGTTGGCGACCGGCAAGCCGCCCCGGCGGAAGCTCAGACGACCGGGCAGACCGCCGCCACGTTGTCGATGTTTTGCATGGGGCTTGGACTATGCATCATCGACCTGACAATCGCCACCGGCTGGAACACGAACGATCCCGCGATAACTCTCGCCGTAGCCGGCCCGGCGGTCATCATCCTGCTCGGCCTGAGCATCCTCTTCGCCGGGAAGTCACGACAGTCACGGGCCGCGTCGCCGGCGGATCACGGGCCCATGCCGGGCGTCAGTCACGGCACGTGATGCAATCCACCTGCGGCAAGGAAGACGACGAGGACCTCGGGGAAGACGACGAGGCCCACCGCTAGCCGGGGCTGCACGCCGCCTGGCGACTCTCTCTGTACAGCCGCGGGCGGCGTCGAGCATCGCTGTGTGGCCGAAAGCCAGGCTTCGCCCGGAGACCACGCCAGCTCGATCGTCGCCGACCGTCAAGCGCCACTTGACACTTACGCCTCGTGTTCGGGCCAGACCCGTACAGTTTGCTGCGACGCATCAAGGATTAGTTGCGCCTCCATGCTGACCCGCGTTTCGCCCGTCCCCAGCTGGCAGATGAATTCCAGCGGGCCGCCTGGCGGCAGCGGCCATGCCCACCACCGCAAGACCACGCGGTGTGAACTGCCGCCGCCACCGCGCGAGCGCAGGATCGGGCCGGTCGGTTCGGCGTCACCGTCTGGCCTTCCGCTGATGACCTTGCTGCCATCGGCGAGCTGCAAGCTGATCTGGTAGGACTGCTGCTCCGCGAGTATGCCCCGCGGTGCACCTGGCACTGGATCTTCATCGAAGCCAGGGACATCCGGCCGGATGAGGCGAGTCACGAAGAATTCGAAACCATTGCTGTAGGCCCATATGCCGGTGATCGCGATTGCGGTCTGCTCGGACCGATCAAACTGCAGGGTGTTGATCGGCACGAGGGCAGGAAATTCCGTCTCCGGCGGGTCCCATCGACGAGGCACCCGCCGTGCCAGCTTCCGGACCGGTGGTCGTTTGCGAAAGGAGCGCATAGCACCAGCCTCTCACCGGGCTGCTTGACTCTCGGTCCGCACGGCCACCTGTACCCCGGTGAGATGGACCGCTACGCCGGCCGTCTCGACCAGGCCGCGATGAATGCGAGGACCGCGTTCAACCGCCGCCGCTTGCTCGGCGTGACGTGCAGCCGCGCCTGCTGCGCGATTCCCTCCCTGATCTCCGACCCCGCCCCCAGCTGCCCGGCCCTGAGGCCCAACTCTGTCATTCGCCGGGTCAACGCCGCCGGTCGTGGAAGTTGCTGAACGGTATGGCGTGGCCCGGCAGGCGTGCATCGGTGGCTGGCCCGCCATCGGACCGATGGCGTCGCCAGGCTGGCGAACCGCTCACGCGCGCCGAAGGAGCGTCCGTGGCGGATCGCCGCCCTACTCCGTGCAAGACAGCCCAGGGGCCAGCCGGGTAGCTTGTGCCGGTGATCATCTGGATCAACGGCGGGTTCGGCGCGGGCAAGACGACGCTCGCGGAGGAACTGCGCCGGCGGCTTCCGGACGCAGTGGTGTATGACCCGGAGGACGTCGGCCTCATGCTCTGGAAGTGGATGCGGCCCAATGGCGATTTCCAGCATCTGCCGAGCTGGCGCGAGCTGGTCGTCGCGACGGCGCTGTCGCTGCGCAGGCACCACGCGGACACGCTTATCGTCCCGATGTCACTGATCCGCGACGCCTACCGGGCCGAGATCCTCGGCGGCCTGGCCGACGCGGGCGAGGAGGTCCTGCATGTCTTCCTGGAGGCGGACGCCAGGGTGCTCCGGGAGCGGCTCCATGCCCGCGTGACTCACCCGGACAGGGAGTGGGACCAGGCAGCCCGTGAGGTCGGCATGACCAGCGTGGATGAGATGGTGGCTGCCGCTGGCCGCCAGCCGGGCGGGACGCTCATGCTGTGCTCGGACCGGCTCACCCCGGCCGAACTGGCCGACGAGGTGCTGGCTGCGGCTGGCTTGAGCCAGGTTCATAAAGACGGCTAGCGGATGCGGCAGGCAGGCAACCTGACGACCTGGCGTTCACGACCGGCCGGGCCTGCCCATGCGACTGTCCAACTGGCGCCGGAAGGTGTTCGCTCCCGCATGCGCCACCGCCGCTGTCAGCGGCGAGTTCAGGATTCAGACCTGCGCCACACCGCTCCTCGCCGACCATGACGTTCCCCAGCTTGCACAGGTGAATTCCAAGCCGACCCGATCACTGAATGGAGGAAGCCACGTGGACTCCGATCTCGCCTACCGCCCCAAAGATCTGCTCCGTTTCGTCGATTGCCTCGGCGGCGCGCTCGTCCCTGGCACCGACGCCGTCGTCTACGTCGCTAACACCCTCGATGGCAGCACCGCCAGCGACGCCAGCGCTCTGTGGCTCGCTGAGGCGGGGCAGCATCGCCGCCTTGTGCCTTCCGACTCCCGCCAGGCACAGCCGGCCATTTCGCCAGATGGGTCGCTGGTGGCGTTCCTCCAGCAGACGGGAACGGCCCGCGACGACCCCTGGCAGCTGGCCGTCTGCGCGCGGTCAGGGGGCGCGGCGACTGTATTGACCAAGTTCGCCCGTGGGACGGGGCAGGCAGGTCCGGTGTGGTCACCCGATGGTACGCAGATCGCCGTTGACGCCTCTGACATCCCACGGCGCGACCCGAAAAAGGCATACCGCATCACCCTGCTCAACTGGCGGCTCGATGGCATGGGGCTGATCGACGACGTCCGTTGTGACGTGTGGGTCGTGCCCGCGGCTGGCGGGGAGCCGAGACGTCTCACCGCCGACGACGGGGTGATCTCGTTCCTTGAGTGGTCACCCGACGGTGCGTCGATCCTCTATGGGACCTTCGGCGCCGGCGATGACACCGACTACGCGATCCGGGCCGTCGACGTCTCCTCCGGCGACTGTCGCACGATCACCGGCGGACCGCTGCTGGGTGACGCGTCCGTCGCCGCCTGGATCGCCGACGGCAAGGTCGTCTACTCCTCCCCGTGGAAGATCAACAAGCGGATCGAGCTTGTCGTCTATGATCCGCGCGATGGGACCCACGAGACCCGGATGCCTGACCCGGAGGGCCAGTTGTTCGCGGATATGGTGGCGGGCTTCGACTCTCGAGCCATCACCCCCCGGATATTGGTCGATGCCGCTGGCGAGTGGGCGTACGTCTACGTCCAGCAGGGCGGGGCGCTTCGCACCGCTCGGGTCGCGCTTGCCGGCGAGGTGAGGGTAGAGCCGCTGACTGATGTCAACGAGTCGGTCGTCCCTGTGGGTATCGACGGAGCCCGCCTCCTCGCCATCCGGACCTCCCACACCCGGCCCGCCGACCTGGTCGTTCTCGACACGAAGACCGGGCAGCTTCGGGCGGTCACAGGGCTCAACGGCACCTGGCTGACCGACCTGCCCTTCGACGTCCATCACCTCACCTATCCGACCATCGACGGCCACACTGAGATCGAAGGCTGGTACCTGGCGCCGCGCGACAGCACCGGGCCGTACCCCACGGTGCTGCACATCCATGGGGGCCCATTCGCCGTCCATGGCGAGATCTTCAATGTCGACAACCTGTTGCTGGCCGCGGCTGGCTACGGCGTCCTGATGGTCAACTTCCGCGGCAGCTCCGGCTACGGCGACGCCCACGCGGAAATGCTCATCGGAGACTGGGGCCGCTACGACCTCGCCGATGTGCTCCAGGCAGTTGACGTGGCCGTCGAGCAAGGCTTGGCGGACAGCACCCGGGTCGCCTCCTTCGGGCTTTCCAGCGGCGGCTACCTAACCAGTTGGCTGCTCACCCACAGCGACCGATTCCGTGCCGGAATCTCCGAGTGCCTCGTGTCGGACTGGACCGGCATGCTCGGCTCCGACAGTCCCGCGTTGGTCGCCGCCAGCATGGACAGCAGCCCGGGCCACGGCCCGGATTCCATGGAGCCGTACATGAGGATGTCGCCTGCCACCTACGCTGCGCGCTGCTCAGCGCCGCTGCTCGTCCTGGAGCACGAGGATGACCTGCGGTGCCCGACCTCCCAGGGCGACGTACTCTACAACGAGCTGAAGCTGGCTGGGAAGGTCACCGAGATGTTCCGCCTCCCAGGCGTCCCACACGAACCGTTCGGCGCCGACCTCGCTTTGCGTGTTCAACGTGCCGAGGCGATCCTCGACTGGATGGACCGTTGGCTGAAGCCGACCGATGCCTGAGTGGCCCACGCCGGGCGCAGCCCTGATGGCACGAAGCTTCTGACCTGACTTGGCTCACGATTACGGGTTCACCGCTGGTGTATGGCGCTGACCTGCTGTTTCCTGGTGCGCGTGGCGCAGATTTGTGCACTAACCAGGGGCCGCAGACTGGCCGGTATGCCCTCGGTTGTGCTGGCAGCATCGCTTTGAGGCGACGGTAGACCGGTTGGCTGTGCCCACCCATGTCGTTATCGTTGCCGGCGTGGTCGCCTCGGAGGGTGTGGATGCGGTCCCCGGCGAAGTGCTGGCCGAGTTCGGGATGGCCGGGGTCGTTCCGGTGCGGCTGCCGGGCGGCCAGGGAACTACGTGGCGGGCCGGGCCGGTGGTGCTCAGGCCTGCCGATCGGTGCGGGCGGGACGCTGGTTCGCCGAGGTCTACGACGGTTGAATAGCCCTGTTTCCGCGTCCTGGGGCCAGTGCGGGCGGCGGGCGGAGACTGGGTGGCCCTGGGGTGGGCGTGCTGGCGGGGGTCGCTGGTGCAGCCGCTGACTGGTCGGGTGTCTCGCCCCGCTGGCCGGAGCTGATCGCCGTCAGCCGGGCGGCCGGATCTGGGAGGACAGCATGAACCAGGGCACCCATCCCGAAGAGCTGCCGGCCGAGGTCCTGGACGACGTGGCCAGCGTGGTCGGGGCAGAGGTCACTCCTCTCAGCCGCCTGCACGGAGGCGACCATGTGGGTGCCATGCGGGTCCAGTTGGCCGGACGGGCAGATGCAGTGCTCAAAGCGGTGCCCCTGGCACACCCCAGCCACCTGGACGAGACGTTGCGAGCCCAGAGAGTGGTCGAGCACATGCGTAGGCGCGGCTATCCCACCCCGGCCTGGCTCGGAGTGGGGGCCACGGCCACTCATGTATGGCACCTGATGGACTTCGTTGACGCGGCTCCCGTGCCAGAGCTGACCCCGTCCCTCGTTGAGCAGCTGATGGAGATCATCGAACTCCAGGCTGGCCAAGCCTCCGAGCCCTACGACCACTGGTCGTACGCCTGGCGGGTCGCCACCGGTCAGGAATCGGCTGTCGCCGGGCTGGATTTCAGCGAGACGCCCGAGCAGTCGCTTCTCCGCCAGTCCGTGGCCAGGCTCTCGGGGTATTCCTCCGTGGTGTCGGCCCTGGTCGAGCGCCTGCGGCTCGTGTGTGCCGACGTCCCGCCACCACGAGGGGCACCGGACATGGTCCATGCCGATCTCAACCCCGGCAATGTCCTGGTCCGTGACGGAGCGGTGGCGGCGGTCGTGGATATCGGGAACGCAGGTAGCGGCACGCGGGCGACTGATCTCACCACCCTCCAGTGGCACACCTTCCAGGATCCGCTGGACGGTGCCCGAAGGCGGCTGTGGACGAGAATCCTCGCCGTGGTCGGCTGGGAGGGGGCGGCGGTGCTCGCAGCGACACAGATCCTCCTGCAGCTCGAGTGGCCCATCCGTCTCGGGCGCCACGATGTCGTTGCAGGGGTGGTCAAGCGCGGCCATCGCGCCCTCGACGAGCTGAACGCGCTTCGCTAACTGTCGCCGGTCCGCTGCGGCTGCGAGGGCGTCGCACGCACGTCCACGCGAGTAGCCCCGACCTGGAGCAAGGCCGTCGTGCGCTTGCCCGAATCCACAGGATCGCCTAGTTACTGTGAGAAATTGTGAGAGGCACCGGTCAATGGCCAGCGTCTGCTCGGAGTGTCACAGCGTAGAAGTTGTCTCTGACCTGCGTAGATTTGGCGC
>CAVZHC010000003.1:0-468559 GCA_963774905.1 uncultured Actinomycetota bacterium
GGGTGTCAGCTGCCGTCCAGGCCGAGCCTGCGGCGCACGACCTGCCGGGCCAGGTCCAGGACGGCGGGATCGTCGTGGAGTACGAAGTTGGTGTCGGTGGCCAGGATGATCCCGTTCAGCTCGAACGCGAGCCGCTGAGGGTCCTCACCGGCGGGGAGTTCCCCCTGCTCGATCGCGGTGGCCGCGAAGCCCTTGATCAGGTCCACGAACCCGGACTGGAACGCGGCGACCGCCTCCTTGACCGGGCCGGGACGGGTGCCCATCTCCAGGGCGGCGCCGGCGAAGAAGCACCCGCCGGGGAAGGTGCGCCGCTGCAGGTGCTCGAAGAATGCCTCACACACCGCCGCGAGCTGGGCCAGCCCGGCCGGGGCGGCCAGGGCAGGCTGGACGACTTCGCCGGCGAAGATCCGCCCCGCCTCTTGCACGGTGGCCAGCTGGAGTTCCTGCTTGGAGCCGAAGTGCGCGTACAGGCCGCTCTTGCTCATGCCGATCGCCGCGGCCAGGTTCCCGATCGACAGGCCCTCCAGACCGTCCACGGTGGCCAGCGACGCGGCCGCGCGCAAGATCGCGGCCCGGGTGCGTTCCCCGTCCGCGCGGGGCTGCCGCGCCCGGGTGCGCCGACTCGTGGCACCCTCCGTCATCTTGACAAGATAGCACGACCGGCCGTACTGTCCGATTTAGCGCGAACGATCGTGCTAAGTCCAGTGAGGGGCCTGGCCATGGTCACCGGCAGCACAGTCCAGGAAGGCGAGCCACTGTCGCCGGGGCCGCCCTGACCAGCTGCCGTTACGCACCTGACAAGGAGGGAAGCAATGACGGGAAAAGCAGTGATCAGTCTCACCACCGGCATGGAGGACCCGGAGAAAGTGACCGTGGCGTTCCTGGTCGCGGTCGGCGCCGCCGAATCGGGCCGGCCGACCCTGATCTTCCAGGCCAAGGAAGCCGTCCGGCTCGCCCTCGAAGGGGTAGCCGCGGGGGTCGCCTGCGACGGCTGCCCGCCCCTGCCTGACCTGCTCAGCCGGTATGAGAAGGCAGGCGGGCGGTTCATGGTCTGCCCGGTCTGCTTCAACGCCAAGCACCTGGACAAGAGCACCCTGCTGCCCAACGCCGAGCTGGCCGGAAGCGTCCAGCTCTGGGAATGGATCGGCGACGAGGCAGCGACCGCCTTCAGCTACTGACCATCTGCTCCGCGTGAGCAGCCGCGGGCGGTTACGAAGCTGCCTTCGCCCTGCAAGCCGGGCGCGGGTCCCATGAGTCCGATGTGTAACGATCAGGAAGCCACCGGGACCCGCGCATGCCCGGGCTACGCCGGGCCGCGGGGGACAGGCGGTCAGCTGCCGCTGCTGCCCGGGCGGAACCGGCCGCAGCACCCGGGTACCGCGCTACCCGCCGGACATGATCCAGGCGGAGCGGGCGGTCATCGAGCCGGCGCTGCCCGCCCGGGCGTGGAAACAGGGCCGGGGCGGGCGCCCGGCCAGGCACTGCCGCCGCGACATCGTCGACGGCATCCGCTACCTGGTCAAGGAAAGCAGCGCGTTTGTGAAGGATCGGCGCGATAACTCGCCGGGGACGAGGCCGCGACGCTAAGACCGCTCTTTGGGCTGAGGTGGGCCGTGCCGGGTGGGCCGTGCCGGGTCGGCCGTGCCGCACACGACCGGCGCCAGGCTCGGCGGGCACCAGGCTCAGTCGGTGCTCGACTCGATCAGGGCGGCCAGGCCGACCGCGTCGAGCAGGTCGGCCGGGCGCACGGTCCGGTTCTCGCGCACGTAGTAGAACGCCGCCCGCACCGACTCCACCGGCACTCCGGCCAGCGCCGCCCAGGCCAGCCTGTACGCCGCCAGCTGGACGGCGACGGCCGCCTCCTCGGCGCCGGGCCGCGGCGGCCGGCCGGTCTTCCAGTCCACCACGTCGAACCCACCGTCCGGGTCGGCGAAGATCGCGTCGATCCGGCCGCGGACCAGCCGGTCGCCCAGCCTGGACTCGAACGGCACCTCCACCTCGACCGGCCAGCGCTGGCCCCACTCGCCAGCGTCGAAACTGGCCTTCAGCCCGGCCAGATCCGCGTCGTCGTCGACTAGGTCGGCGTCCACCGCCCCGGCGAGGTCACCGGCGTCGATCAGCCGGATCTGGCCGAAGCGCTCCTCAAGCCACCAGTGGAACGCCGTCCCCCGCTGCGCTCGCGGCGCAGGCGGGCGCGGCATCGGCCGCCTGATCTGGGAAGCGAGCTCCGCCGGGTCTCTGGCCATGGTGACCAGCGCGGACACGCCGATCCGCGGCGGCAGCTCGACCGGCACCGGCCCATCAGGCCGACGGCGGGCACGCTCGGCGAGCAGCAGGTCGGCGTCGGCGGCCCAGCCGGCCACCAGCCCGGCGTACCGGTCGGGGATCGCCTCGCCAGCCGAGGCCGCCGCACTCCCCACCCCGGCGCCCGCCGCACTCCCCACCCCGGCGCCCCCCCGAGCGCCCGCCCCCGTGCCAACCCCGGCGCCCGCGACTGCCAGCACCAGGTCGCCGGCCTCCCTGACCGCCTGATACCTGGCTCCGCCGGCACTGCCGGGTACCGGCCAGGACGCGGTCAGCGGCTGTGCCAGTGCCGGGTTCTCCGCCCCCTCGCCCGGCTCGTCCGCCCAGACAGCGACCCGCCCGGCGCCCGCCTCGCACGCGGCTCTGACCTCGGTCAGGAAGACCGAGGGCCCGAGCGGGCTCTTCCCCGCCCCCCACCAGTAGCCGGAGCAGGCCAGCCAGTACGCGGCCCTGGTCGCGGCCACATAGGCCAGCCGGCGCTCCTCGGCCAGGTTCCGGTCGCCGCACGCCCGGCTGAACGCAGCCAGTGCGTCGGGATCGAGCCCAGCGAGTCCCGGCAGGTCGGCCGCATCGCCGCGCAGCCAGAACGGCAGCAGCCTCGGATTCTCGGTCCACCGCGTGGCCACCCGCGGCCTGGCCGGGAAGTTCTGCGCCCGCGACCCGGCCGCGAGTCCGGGCACCACCACGGCGGGCCACTGCAGGCCCTTCGCCGAGTGCACGGTGGCCAGCTTGACCGAGTCGGTGTCACTGACCTGCCCGGCCTCCAGGCCGAACTCCTCGGTCTCCGCGGCGGTCAGGTACGCGAGGAACGCGCCGAGCGTCGGCTCCTGCGCGTCGCCGGCGAACGCCGCGGCGGCGTCGGCGAACGCGTCGAGGTCGGCCCGCGCCGCCGCTGGGTCGGTACCGGGCCGGACGGCGACCTCGATGTCCAGGCCGAGCACCCGCTCGACCTCGGTGACAATCTCGGGCAGCGGCCGCCCGGCGTGCCTGCGCAGCGCGCGCAACTCGGCCGCGAGCGCGGTGAGCCGCGGGTGCCCCTCCGGCGAGTACGCGGCCGGCGACCCGAGGTCATCGAGCGCCTCCACGAGGCTGCCGGTTTCGGCGGTGAAGTCTGCCACCGCACGAGTCAGGAAGTCTTCATCCGAAACGGGACCATCCGCGCCATCCCGGCCCGCCCCGCCGGCGTCGTCCGTGGCGACCGTCACCGTCCCGCCGCCCGGACCGGACTCGCCGCCCGCCGCGCCGACCTCGCTGCGTGACCCGGCCTCGCTGCGTGACCCAGCCTCGCTGCGGGCACCGGAATCGCTGCGGGCACCGGAGTCACCGCGGGCCAGCGCTCGTGCCCGGCCGCCGAGCGCGACCAGGTCCTGCGGGCCGACCCGCCAGCGAGGCGAGGTCAGGATCCTGGCCAGCGAGTCCGACGCCGCCGGGCTGTGCAGCACCCGCAGCGTGGCCACGATGTCGGCGACCTCGGGCACGGTCAGCAGGCCGCCGAGTCCGACCACCTCGACCGGGATCCCCTCGGCCTCAAGCGCCGTGCGCAGCGCGCCGAACTGGGCTCGCTTGCGGCACAGCACCGCGATGTCGGACGGCCGCACGGAGCCGGTCCGGCCGTCCGGCCACGGCAGCCCGTCCGGCGCAACCCCGTCGGGCAGCCCGAGCAGCGCCGCAACCTGCCCGGCCACCCACTGAGCCTCGCGCGCGCTGGTCGGCAGCAGCGCGCAGACCACAGAGCCGCGCTCGGCCCGGTCAGGCGGCGCGATCAGCCGCGGCACCGCGGGAGCGGCGTCGCGCAGGTCCCGCTGCAGGTCGGCGGCGACGTCGAGCACCCGGCCGGTGTTGCGGAAGCTCACCGAGAGCTGCCGCACCTGCGCACGTCTCGGCTCGGCCTGGTCCGGCGGCGCGCCGGCGGCGCGCCGCCTGCTCTCACTGCCGAGCGCCGGGGGGAAGTACTCGGCGAACCGCTTCATGTTGCCAGCGCTGGCGCCGCGCCAGCCGTAGATCGACTGGCAGGGGTCGCCCACCGCGGTCACCGGGTGCCCGCCGCCGAACAGTGCGCGCATCAGCTCGAGCTGCGCATGGCTGGTGTCCTGGAACTCATCGAGCAGCACGACGTGGTACCTGGCTCGCTCCATCGCGCCGACCTCGGGGTGCGCGAGCGCGATCCTGGCCGCGATCGCCATCTGGTCGCCGAAGTCGATCACCTCGCGCTCGGCCTTGGCCGCCGCGTACGCGCGGACCAGCGGCAGCAGTTGCTCGCGCACCCGCTGCGCCCGCATGGCGGCGTCGGCCTGCCGCCGCTTGCCTGGCGGCACGAGCTCGTACTGGCGGGCCAGCCAATGGCCGGCGGCGAGCACGTCGCCGGGGCCGCGCAGGTGCTCAGCGAGCTCGCCGGCCAGGTCGAGCACCGCGGCGGTGACCGTGACCGGCGCCCACTCCACCGCGTCCATCGGGCCGTCGTAGCCGCCGACCACCCGCGCCGCGAGCTGCCAGGCGACGGCGGGGGTGATCAGCCGCACCGTCGGCTCGATCGCCTCGCGCAGCGCGTGGTCGGTGATCAGCCGCCCGGCGTAGGAGTGGTAGGTCGCGATCACCGGATCGCCGTCCAGCTCGGCAGCCCCCGCCGGCCCGTCGAGCCGATCAAGCTGCCCGTCCGGCCGATCAGGCTGCCCGGCTCCCGGCCGGTCGGCCAGCCCCACCCGGCGCAGCCCGTCGAGCCGGGTACGGACCCGGCCGGCCAGCTCGGCGGCAGCCTTGCGGGTGAAGGTGAGCCCGAGCACGCGTTCTGGCCGGGCGTAGCCGTTCGCGACCAGCCAGACCAGGCGCGCGGCCATGGTCTCGCTCTTGCCCGAGCCTGCCCCGGCGATCACCGCAAGCGGCGCGAGCGGAGCGCTGATCACGGCGGACTGCTCGGCGGTCGGCTCGGCGATGCCGAGCATCCTGGCGAGCTGTACCGGGCTGAACCTGGGCGCACCGCCGCGGCCGGGCGGCGGCTCGGCCGGCCACAGCGGCTGCTGGCTCACCGGCGCACCGTCAGGCTCGCCGCACTGGTCACTGGCCCACCTGGCCGCCCCGCTCGTCCACCGGGCAGCACGTCGCTGCCGGGCAGAGCCGGCACCGGTCGTTCACGGTCGCGGTGAACTGCGGGCCGGCCATGGCCGCGGCCACCTCCTTGACCAGCGTGTGCGCCCAGTGCGGATCGGGGTCGTCGGCCAGCGCGGGCTGGCTCTGCACGGTCGCGCCCTTAGTCCCGGCCGCCTTGCCGACCTGCACAAGCTCGGCACCGCCTGGCTCGGCCTGGCCGAGCTCGACGAACGCGCCGAGCAGGACGGCGAGCTGGTAGACCCCGAGCTGCGGATTGCGTGCCATATCGGCGGCCGACGGCTTGCTCGACCCGGTCTTGAGGTCGACCACGACCGCGTTGCCGTCCTCGTCGCGCTCGAGCCGGTCGACCTGGCCGGCGATGAGGACGTCGTCGATCCGCACCCGCAGCTTGCGCTCCACCGCGACGAGCTCGCGCCTGTTCTGCCGGTGCCAGTCGAGGAACCGGCTGACCATCTGGTCAGCGTTCTGCCGCTGCCTGGCGCTGTACCACGGGCTGCCGAAGTCAAGCTGATGCCAGATCTCGTCGATCCGCCCGGCGATGTCGACGGCGTCCGAGCCCTCGGCCACCAGCGCGGCGGCGGCGTGGATCACGGTCCCCAGGTGCCCCGCCGTGGACGGCGGGCTGGCGCCCACGGCGGACTCGAGCAGCCAGCGCAGCCCGCACGTGACGAACTTGTCCACCTGCGACGGGGACACCCGGACCTCACCGTCGGTGATGGGCCCACTACCCGACCACTGGGTGAGCGCGTACCACTGGCTGGGGCTCGCGCCAGGCACCCCGGCCGCCGCAAGCCGCGCCAGCTGCCCGGCGGCGGCCTGGCGCACCCGCAGAGGCAGGCCGCGGTCCGCGGCGGACTTGCGCAGGTCGGCGGTCAGCGCCGGGAGCGAGAGCCAGCGCCGCCCGGTCCCGGCGACCTGCTCGATCTCGATTTCGTCGCCAGCCAGCTCGGCCAGGAACCTCGACGGGCGCTCCTCGGTGTCCTCGCCGCCGACCGCGGTCACCACCAGCCAGCGCCTGGCCCGGCTGACCGCGACGTAGAACAGCCTGCGCTCCTCGTCGAGCAGCTTCGAGGTCAGCGCGGCCGCCGTGGCGTCCTGCGCCGACGCCGACGGCATGGCAGGCAGCCCGCGGTCGGCGGCCTCGACGAGCTCGTCCATCCCAAGCAGCGAGCCGCGCATCCGCAGGTCGGGCCAGACCCCCTCCTGCACAGCTGCCACGACGACGAGCTCCCACTCCAGGCCCTTGGCCCGGTGCGCGGTGCAGATGGTGACGGCCTCGCCCGGCTGGGCCCGCTCGGCGAGGGTGTCGCCGGCGATCTCCTGGCCGCTCAGGCCGTCAAGGAACAACGGCATCGACCCAGGCGGCATCCGCTCGTCGAACCTGGCGGCCGCGTCGAACAGCGCGAGCACGGCGTCGAGGTCCGCGTCGGCGACCGCGCCCCGGGTGCCGCCTGCGGCGCTGGCCGCCTCCGACTCGCCGGCCAGCTTGCTGGCGTCCCAGACCGCCCAGAGCACCTCCTGGGCGGTCCCGGCCGCTGCGGTCGCCCTGGCCACGGTCAGCAGCTCGGCGACCCGCCGCGCGGCCCGGAGGGCGCCGTGGGCGGCGTTCAGGGCGTGACCGGGACTCCAGCCGGCCGCCGAGAGCATCCGGGGATCGAGCAGCGCGGCCGCCAGCGGACCTGGCTCCGACCCTGGATCGGCTGGCTCGGCGAGCACGTCTGGCCCGGCCGGCGCGCCGTTCGGACCAGAGAGCCGGGCGGCATCGGCAGGCCTGGCGGACTCCGGGTCCCCGGCCGACCCGGCGGACCCGGCGGGCGTGCCGCCCGCCGGGTCGCGGCGCCGCAGCAGCCTGCGCAGGCGGCGCAGCCCGAGCGCGTCGGTGCCGCCGAGCGGGCCGGTCAGCAGCTCGGCGGCGACGTCCTCGGTGAGCGACCGGGTGTCGAGCGCGCAGCCGATCAGCCGCAGCAGCGGCCTGGTCCCCGGGTCGTCGTTGAGCGGCAGCTCGTCGCCGGCCACCGCGACAGGGACCCCGGCCCCCGACAGTGCGCGCTGAAGCGCGGGAACGGACAGCACAGCAGACCTGACCAGCACCGCCATGCCGGACCAGGGCACCTGGTCGATCAGGTGCGCGCGGCGCAGCGTGTCGGCGATCAGCGCGGCCTCCTGGCGCACGCTGGCCGCGGTGATGATCCGCACCTGCCCGACACCGGCCGAGGGCACCGGGATCAGCGAGCGGTGGTCTCGTTGCGAAACTGAATCGGATCCGCTGGCGGCGGTCATGCCAGCGAGCTCGGGCAGCCGCACGGCGGGCAGCCTGGCGGCGACCCTGCGTGAGGCGTCAAGCAGCGCCGGGCCGCTGCGGCGGCAGGTTCGCAGCGCGATCACCGCCGCCGGGCTGCCGTCCGGGGCGCGAAACCGCTCGGCGAACCGGCCGATCGCGTCCGAGTCCGCGCCGCGGAACGCGTAGATGGACTGGTCGGGGTCGCCGACCGCGATCAGCTCGCGGCCGTCGCCGGCCAGCGCGTGCAGCAGTTCTTCCTGTGCCGGGTCGGTGTCCTGGTACTCGTCGACCAGGACGATGTCGTAGGCCTGCCTTTCCCGCTGCCTGACCTCGGGCCTGCCGAGCAGCTGGCCGGCGATCCTGATGATCTCGGCGTAGTCGTACGCAGGGACAGGCGCGAGGTCGAACCGAGCCGCGTACCTGGCGAGGAACCCGCCGGCGGCCAGCCAGTCATCTCGCCCGGCCGCCTTGCCGAGGTCGGCCAGGCCTGGCCCGTCCAGGCCTCGCTCGGCGGCCCTGAGCAGGAAGTCCCGCAGTTCCGCCGCGAAGCCCCTGGTCGCGAGCAGCGGGCGCAGCCGCGATGGCCAGCGCCCAGCCCCGTCGGTGGCCTCGCCGCGCAGCATCCGCCTGACCTCGGCGAGCTGCTCGGGACCGGACAGCAGGATCGGCGGGTCGTTGCCGGCGAGCACGAACTCGCGCCTGACCAGCGCGTAGGCATAGCTGTGGAACGTCAGCGCGAGCGGCTCGGTGGTGGTGCGGTCCAGCCGCAGCGTGATCCGCTCGCGCAGCTCGCCCGCCGCCTTGCGGCTGAAGGTGAGCACAAGCACCCGGCTCGGGTCGACGCCGCGGCGGCCGATCCGGTCGGCAACGGTCTCCACGATCGCCGTGGTCTTGCCGGTGCCCGGCCCGGCGAGCACAAGCAGCGGGCCGCCGGAATGGGCAGCGACCTGCCGCTGCGCGGGGTCGAGAACAGGTGGCTCGGCGGCTCGAACCGGGCTGCGAACCAGTCGGTAGGCGGGCGGCTGCCTGTCCATGTCGTATCGCATTCCAGCAGAGGACACCGACAGTGCGCTGGCGACTTGGCCATTACGGTGGCGTTTCGCGCGCAGCGCCCGTGCGTCAGGGCATCGGGACGTTAGGCCATCGGGACGTCAGGGCCAGCCGGGTCACCGTGCCAGCGCGCACTGCGCATGTCCAGCCTCGGGATCGCGCCGTCGGCGTTCCATCGCAGCGGAGTCCCCTCGCGGCGGTAGTGGGCAAGGGCCTCGCGTTCGTGCCCGGCGAGCAGCTGCCCGTCAGCGTGGACCACCCGCCACCACGGCACCGCCCCGCCGAGCAGCGACATGACCCGGCCGACCTGGCGCGGCCCGCCCTCGCCTACGTACTCGGCGATGTCGCCGTAGGACATGACTCGCCCGGCAGGGATCGACTCGGCCACGTCGAGCACCCGGGCGGCAAAGTCGCTGATCGACGCGTGGAGCGAGCCGCGCTCACGTGAGGTCGTCGCGGCGATCACGTCCGTCGGGCGGGCTGGCCTGGTCATCGCGGCTAGCCGACGTCCAGGCATCGCGCGTCTGTTCCGGCCAGACCTGCCAGGCTGCGGGCCGATCCGCGGCTGACCCGCTCGGGCCGGCGGCCTGGCCAGGCTGCCCGGCTGGCTGAACGGGCCCGCCGGCCTGCCCAGCGGGCTCGGGATAGCCAGCGCCAGGCTGGGTGGCGTTCATCGACCCGCTCCTCGAGCGATCGGAGATGACCCAGGAACGGTACTCCTGGCCAAGCGTCGGCCGCGGCTGCGAGTCGTTCTCCGGCCAGGATGATGGAGATACGGCCGGGAACGACGCCGTGGGAGGCAATCCGGCCGACGGCTGGGCATCCTGGCGGGACACCGGCGAGACCGGCACGCCCGGCGGCGGGAACTGGACCTGGGCGGTCGGCGGGGGCACTGGCGGGGGCATCGCCGAGGGCAACGGCACCGGGCGCACCGGAGCGGCCTGAGTGGGCGCTTGCCAAGCCTGGGTGTCCTGTGCCCGAGCGCCCTGTGCCGGTGCGCGCGGGACTGGCGCGGGCGGGACTGGCGCGGGCGGGATGGCGGGCGGGACTGGCGCGGGCGGGACTGGCGCGGGCGGGGCTGACGCGGGCCGGACTGATGCGGACGGGCGCGGCCAGGCAGGCCGCGCCGTTTCCTCGCGGCCGGACCAGCCAGGCCCGTTCCCCGCGGAAGGCTGTCGCGTGCCGGTCTCCCGGCGGACCGTCCAGTCCGGTAGGGCGGCAAGGTCCGACGAAGAGGCGGCGGCGCCCGGCGCCGGCGGATTCTCCCGCGGAGAGGCGTCGACGCTCTGCGTCGCCGCGAGATAGCCGGGCGGACCGGCCGACCGCCGCGGCGACAGGGCCGACGGCGAGGCTGCGGACGGGCGCTTCGCGAGGTCGACGGGGCCATGCTGGTCCGAGCTCGGGTCGGTCGGGCCAGCTGGCGCAGGCGAGTTCGGTGCGTGCGGGTTCGGCGCGGCCAGATTCGGCGCGGGCGGGATAAGTGCGGGCGGCGTCAGGCCAGGCTGCACGGGCGCCCCGAGCCCGTTCGGCGACAACGACGCGGGCTGGTTCACGGGCGGATGACGGAACGGCACAGGCCCGTTCGTACCCGACGAGGCGAGCGGCGGGGGCTGGTTCAAGGGCGGATGACCGAATGGCACAGGCCCGTTCGTACCTGGTGAGGCGAACGGCACGGGCTGGTCCAGGCCAGGCTGGCCGAAGGGCGCTAGCACACCAGGGCCCGATGAGCCGAACGGCATTGGCTGGTTCGGGCTAGGCTGGCCGGCCGGCGTCGGCAGCGAGGCCGTCGCGGGGTAGCTCGTTGCTGGAACCCATCCGTAGCCGGGCCTCGGCTGGTCGGTCACTCCTGGGTAGCCCGCGCCGGGCTGGGCGGGGTAGCCCGCGCCGGGCTGGGCGGGGTAGCCCGCGCCGGGCTGGGCGGGGTAGCCCGCGCCGGGCTGGGCGGGGTAGCCCGCGCCGGGCTGGGCGGCGTAGGCCGTGCCGGACTGGCCCCGGTAGCCCGCAGGTGGCTGGGCGGGATAGCCGGGACTTGGCCGGCTCGGGAAGCCGACGCCCGGCTGGTCGGGGTTCGGGTAGCCGGGCGGCGGCTGACCCGGGTAGCCCTGCGGCGCCTGACCTGGGTAGCCGGGCGCCTGGCCTGGGTGGCCCTGACGCGCCTGGCCTGGGTAGCCCGGCGAGTAGAGCACATTGACGTGAGCTACCTGTGCGCCGCCGATTGGCTGGGGCGGCAGGTGCGAAGCGTCGTCCGCGTAGGCGCGCCGGCTCGCCAGCCCGCCGCCGAACCGCCACAGCGAGACGGCGACCAGCAGCAGGCAAAGCGCCGCGATCGCGCTCAGGATCAGCAGCTTCTCCCTGCCGCGCGGCGGAACGGGCAGCGGCGAGACCCCGGCTGGCCCGTTCCCGAAGTAGCCCGTGGCCGCCTTGTTCGCGGCGGCCCTCTGACTAGCCGGGAGCTTGGCGAGCCGACCGGCCAGCCTGAGCGCCGCGGCCGCGTCGACGATCCCGAAGCCGATCTCGTCGTCGTAGCCATGCCGCGGCCGGTGCGCGCTCGACCCGGTGATCGCGCGCCGCACCTGCTCGGCGGACAGGTGCGGGTACCGTGACCTGATCAGCGCGGCCACGCCCGCCGTCAGCGCGCACGCCGGGCTCGTCCCGCTCACCAGCCAGTACTTGTTGTCCCTGCCCTCGGCAGGGACAAGGACTCCAGGTGCGGCTACCTCGACGGACAGGTTGTCGCTCGAGAAGTGCGCGGGCTTCCCTGACTGGCCGACCGCCGCCACCCCGATCACTCCGGGGTAGTCGGCAGGGAACGAGTACGGCGCGGTGCCCTGGCCTTGCGCCGTCTGCGCCGTGCCCGAGTTGCCAGACGACGCGACCACCACGACGTTGTGCCGCAGCGCGTACTCGAGCGCGGACCTGACGGTCAGGCTCGGCGCGTCGTAGCCGAGCGACATGGAGATCACGCCGGCGCCGTGCGTGACCGCGTACCTGATGGCCGTGGCCAGCTCGTGCTGGCCACGGCTGGAAGGCTGGCTCTGGTACTTCGCGAAGCCGGGATCGGTGCGGTCGGTGATGACCCTAATCGAGAGGATCTTGGCCTCGGGCGCGACGCCGAGAATCCCGTCCTGGTGGTTCTTGCCGTGTCCGTGTCCGGCGATCAGCGATGCCATCCAGGTGCCGTGATCACCCCAGTTCGGGTTGCTCGGCGGAGTTCCGACGCCGGTCAGGTCCGGGCCGGTGATCACCGAGCCGAACAGGTCAGACACCGTGGGGACGACGCCGCTGTCGATGACGGCCACGATGACGTGCCGACCCTGCGTGATGCGCCAGGCAGCGGGCACGTCGAGCGCGTTGAGCACCCACTGCTGCCGCTGGCGGTAGATGTCGGCCCTCGCAGGTGCCGCGGCGGCCAGCGGCAGCGCGGCGGCGCCCGCCAGGGCAACGGCGGCCGCCAGGCAGCGCCTCGCCAAGCCGCCGCCGGGCGGCCGCCCGGCGGCGCGGAGCGGCGCCGAAGCGGGCCACGAGGTACACGAGGTACACGAGGTACACGAGGTACACGAGGTACACGAGGTACACGAGGTACACGAGGTACACGAGGTACACGAGGTACACGAGGTACACGAGGTACACGAGGTACACGAGGTACGCGAGGTACGCGAGGTACGCGATCGATCCTGGGTCAGCACGCCGTCAGCGCTCCCGGACAGTGCGGCACGGGCGGCGCCACAGCGAACGGGGCCGCGACGGCGTCGGCGACACCGCTGGCCAGGCCTGTCATCTCAAGGTCGGTATAGGAGTCCCTGGTCACCGGCACGCGCGGCCGGCCGTCGGCGTATCCCACGGTGGCCATCACGACATAGGAGCCCGCACCGACCACCCAGGACAGCTGGCGTTGCTTCGTCCCGAACAAGGCCGCCGGGGTGCCGTTCACGTGCACCGGGAGCAGCACGAGCCGCTTGGACACGGCTCCAGCCAGACTCGGGGCACCACCGGTCAGGTAGCGGGCGACCTCGGCAGCGCTGGCCTGGTTCCTGAGCACGGCGATCCCGACCGTGAGCACCATGCTCTCGGTCGCGTCAGTGTAGGTCGCCCGCATCAGCGCCTGGCAGCCCTGCTGATCGAGCATCTTGAGCAGGTCGGCTCCGGCGTCGGCCGCCTTCGCGCACGCCGCCTGCGGCGCGATCACGATGCGCTTGGCCATGAGCCTCAGCGGGTTCCCCGAGCCCAGCTGGCCGCCGCCGACCTGGTAGGGCACGTAGGCGGGGAAGATCCGCGCCTTTGGCATCACGCGCCACCTGCGGGCGACCTCCCAGGCCTCGATCCTGCGCTGCTGCGCGACCGTGAACGTCCTCGGCTTGAGCTGCGGGTCGATCTGGAACCCGGCCACGGCAAGGCCGCCGACACCGAGCAGCGCGAAGACCAGCGCAACCAGGGGGCGCCGCTTGCGGGCACGCCCCAGGCGCAGCTTGGCGGTATCGCCTCCGCGTGCTCCCGGCTCGTCCGCTGGCCCCGGCTCAATCGCCACGTGACGATGTTAAGGCCACGAAAGCCACGGTCCGAACAGAACTGGAACTGCGGTCCTGACATACAACAGCCGGCGGGCCGTGCCGACAGGCCAAGCCTACCTAGCGGGCGTCTGTTCAGGCCCGGCCCCTGGCGGGCCTGAACGCGCCGCCCGCTTAGTACACCGGGAGCGAGGGGTCGACGGTGTTCACCCAGGAGATGATGCCGCCGCCGACGTGGACAGCGTCCGAGAAGCCCGCGTTCTTCACGACGGCGAGGCACTCCGCGCTGCGCGCGCCCGACTTGCAGTGCAGCACGATGCGGCGGTCGTTCGGCATCCGCTCGAGCGCCGACCCGTTCAGGAACTGGTCCTTGGGTATCAGCACCGCGCCGGGGATCGAGACGATCTCGTACTCGTTCGGCTCGCGCACATCGACCAGGACGATATCGTCGCCGCGGTCAAGCATCGCCTTCAGCTCGGCCGCGGTGATCGTGGAGCCGGCCGCCGCCTGCTGCGCGTCGGCCGAGACGGCGCCGCAGAACGCGTCGTAGTCGATCAGCTCGGTGATCGTCGGATTCTTGCCGCAGATCGGGCAGTCCGGATCCTTCTTAATGTTCAGGGTCCGGTAACTCATCTCCAGCGCGTCGTAGATCATCAAGCGTCCTACCAGCGGCTCTCCGATGCCGGTGAGCACTTTGATGGCCTCGGTCACCTGGATCGACCCGATCGACGCGCACAGCACGCCGAGCACGCCGCCCTCGGCGCACGAGGGCACCATGCCGGGCGGCGGCGGCTCCGGGTACAGGCACCGGTAGCACGGGCCGTACTCAGACCAGAACACGCTGGCCTGGCCGTCGAACCGGTAGATCGAGCCCCAGACGTACGGCTTGTTCAGCAGGACGCAGGCGTCGTTCACCATGTACCTGGTGGCGAAGTTGTCCGTGCCGTCCACGATCAGGTCGTAGCCGGAGAAGATCTGCATTACGTTGTCGTTGGTCAGGGCCTCCTCGTGCACCACGACCGTGATGTACGGGTTGACCTCCTTGATGCTGTCCCGCGCCGACAGCGCCTTGGGCCGGCCGATGTCGGACTGCCCGTGAATGATCTGCCGCTGCAGGTTCGACTCGTCGACCACGTCGAAGTCGATCACCCCGAGCGTGCCCACGCCGGCCGCGGCCAGGTAGAGCAGCGCCGGGGAGCCGAGGCCGCCAGCCCCGACGCAGAGGACCTTCGCGTTCTTGAGCCGCTTCTGACCGGTCATGCCGACGTCAGGAATGATCAGATGCCGGGAGTAACGCCTGACCTCGTCGACGCTGAGCTCGGCGGCGGGCTCTACCAGAGGCGGGAGTGGCACGGGTGATCTCCTGTAAGTGAAGGCTGGTTCAACTGCCTAGATGGAACCAGCGAGCCGACGCTCACATTCCTGCCCGCGGGTCCGGCCCGCTGCTCCGGCCAGGGCTCGGCTATCCGTCCTGACCAGCGTGCCATCGAGACTGTCACCGCTGCCAGGTACAACTGCCCTATGCGCGACTTGTTAGAGCCCGACGGCCACTCCGAACTGCTGCTGCTGATCCCGCGGACGGACCGTTCGCGGCGAGTCCCGGCCGGTCGGCCGCTCCCAGACGCGATGGCCATCCGCCTCGTGCCCGTCCCCGAGAACGCGCCGCCCTATGACGGCGACGTGGCCGGAGCGGCGGCGGAGCCCGTCCCGGCCGCACGGAGCCTCCGTCTCGTGAGCACGGCAGGCGCGGTGCCCGCCAAGGCACGAACAGCGCCGGTCGGCCCGGTCCCTGCTTCCTGGCCACCAAGTCCGGCTCCTCGCCCTGCACCGCCCGGTCCGGCCCCTCTGCCCGGGTCACCCGGTCCAGCCCTTCGCGCCGGACCACCTGGTTCAGCCCCTCGCCCCGCACCTGCCCGTCCGGCCGCTCGCCCCGCACCCGCACGTCCTGGCCAGGACGAGGTGGCCGGGAGCTGGCCGGGCCGGTTCGCTCAGGTGCTCGCCGAGACCCTGGCCGGATCCAGGCCTCCCGAGCAGATCGCCGCGTGGACGACCGAGCAAGCCCGGAGGCGCATCAGGCAGCTTGGACCGCTGCTCGCCGCCACGCACCGGCCGCGGGTCCGGCGAGTGATCGTCACGTCCCCGGCAGGCGGCGTGCTCGAGATGACCGTGATCGTCGGAGTCGGCCCGCGCGTCCGCGCAGTCGCCGTCCGCCTAGAACGCACGACCCGGCCCCATTTCTCACCCGGACCCCCCGGACTCTCGATATCCCCCTCATCAGAACTCCAGCCACCCCAACCCCCCGCACCCCAGCCACCCCCGGCCCAGGGACCCTCGCCCACCTGGCTCTGTACCGCGGTCGAGGCCGGCTGACCGCCCGTTCCCCGACTACCTCGGGATTGGGTAACCACAAATCAGCCCGAACTGGCCGCGTCGGTGACTGAAACACCGGGTTAGTTGCCGGACGCCCGACTGACTGGCGACAAAGGCCCGTTATGCCCGGATCTATGATCCGGGCATAACGGGCCTTTCGAGTGCGGGTGACTCTGGCTAGCGGTTGCGCGGGTCGCCGTGGCAGAGCTTGTACTTCTTGCCTGAGCCACAGGGGCACGGCTCGTTCCGGCCGACCTTGGAGAAGTCGGGTTCCGTGGTCGACCCGCCGGTGTGAACGGAGTGGCCAGAGGCGTCATCGCTCGGCGCGCTGTAGCTGAGCCGGCTCGGGCGCTTGGGCTGGGCCAGGCCGCGCGGCGCGAAGGCGGCCGGAACATCAGCCGTCCCGCCCTCATCGCCCGATCCAAGGCCCGCCCCGTCGCCAGCACCCGCGGCATGCACCCCGCCACCGGCACGGGCCCCGCCACCGGCACGCGCACCACCACCGGCACGCACACCACCACCGGCACGCACACCTCCCCGGGCGTGGGCGCCACCGCCAGCGCGCTCCCCGCCGACGTCTGCCACCGGCCCCGTCGCCGGCCCCGCATCGACGGCCGGTCCGGCCAGCAGGGTGACCCCGCCGCCGCTCCATTCGCCGTCAGGCCCGGCCTCGCCGGAGATCGGGTTCTCCTGCACCTCGACCTGCAGGTTGAACAGGTTGCCGACCGACTCCTCCTTGATCGCCTCCATCATCGCGTTGAACAGCTCGAACCCCTCGCGCTGGTACTCAATCAGCGGGTCGCGCTGCGCGTGGCCGCGCATGTGGATGCCGGACTGCAGGTAGTCCATCTCGTACAGGTGCTCCCGCCACTTGGCGTCGAGCACCGACAGGACGACCCGCCGCTCGAGCTCGCGGGTCAGATCGGGGGACAGCTCCTCCTCCCGCCGCTGGTACGCGGCATGGGCGTCGTCCTGCATCCGCTCGGTGAGGATGTCGCCAGACAAGAAGGAGCGCTCGCCGCCCTCCTCGGCAATGAGCTCGTCGACCGAGACGCCGACCGGGTAGAGCCTGCGGAACGCGGTCCACAGCTGGTCAAGGTCCCACTCCTCGGCGAAGCCCTCGGCCGTGGCCTTGGCGACGTAGTCCGCGACCACCTCGTCGATCATGTGCCCGATCTGCTCGTGCAGGTCCTCGCCAGCCAGCACGCGGTGCCGCTCGGCGTAGACCACCTGCCGCTGCCGGTTCATCACGTCGTCGTACTTGAGCAGTTCCTTGCGCATCTCGAAGTTGAGCTGCTCGACCTGGGTCTGGGCCGACCTGATCGACCTGGTGACGGTCTTGGACTCAAGGGGGGCGTCCGGTGGCGTCTTGGCCCACTCAAGGATCTGGGCCACCCGGTCGCCGTTGAACCTGCGCATCAGGTCGTCCTCGAACGACAGGTAGAACCGCGACTCCCCAGGGTCGCCCTGCCGTCCGGACCGCCCGCGCAGCTGGTTGTCGATCCGCCGGGACTCGTGCCGCTCTGTGCCGAGCACGTAGAGCCCGCCGAGGCTCACGACCTCCTCGTGCTCCTCGGCGACGGCACGCCTGGCCTTCTCCACGGCCTCGGGCCACGCCGCCTCGAAGTCCTCAGGCGTCTCGACCGGGGAGAGCCCGCGCTGGTGCAGCTCAAGGTCGGCGAGGAACTCAGGGTTCCCGCCGAGCATGATGTCGGTACCGCGGCCGGCCATGTTGGTCGCGACCGTGACCGCGCACTTGCGGCCGGCCTGGGCCACGATCGTGGCCTCACGCTCGTGGTACTTGGCGTTAAGCACCTCATGCGGAACGCCCTTGCGCTTGAGCATCTTCGACACAAGCTCGGACTTCTCCACGCTGACCGTGCCGACGAGCACGGGCTGGCCCGCCTCGTTCCGCTCAACGATGTCCTCGACCAGTGCGTCGAACTTCGCCTGCTCGCTCTGGTAGACGAGGTCGGGCTGGTCCAGCCTGATCATCGGCATGTTGGTGGGAATCGGGACTACGCCGAGCTTGTAGGTCTGGTGGAACTCGTTGGCCTCGGTCATCGCAGTACCGGTCATGCCGGCCAGCTTGGCGTAGAGCCTGAAGTAGTTCTGCAGGGTGATCGTGGCGAGCGTCTGGTTCTCGTCCATGATCTTGACGCCCTCTTTGGCCTCGATCGCCTGGTGCATGCCCTCGCTGTACCGGCGGCCGTGCAGAATGCGCCCGGTGAAGTCGTCGACTATAAGTACCTCGCCGCCCGACACCACGTAGTCCTTGTCCTTCTTGAACAGCTCCTTCGCCTTGATGGCGTTGTTCAGGAAACCGACCAGGTGGGCGTTGGAGTGGTCGTACAGGTTGTCGATGCCGAGCCAGTCCTCCACCTTGGCCACGCCGGATTCGAGGATGCCGACGGTCTTCTTCTTCTCGTCGACCTCGTAGTCGCCATCGGGGTCCTGCATCTGGTCGATGCCGACCTTCGTGGACTCGCCGCGGCGCAGCCGCGGCACGATCTTGGCGAACTCCGCGTACCAGATGCTGTTCTGGTCGGCCGGACCGCTGATGATCAGCGGCGTCCTCGCCTCGTCGATGAGGATCGAGTCCACCTCGTCCACGATCGCGAAGTTGTGGCCGCGCTGGACGCACTCCTCCATGGCCCAGGCCATGTTGTCGCGCAGGTAGTCGAACCCGAACTCGTTGTTCGTGCCGTACGTGATGTCGGCGGCGTACTGCTTGCGGCGCTGCTCGGGCTCCATGTCGGAGAGGATCACCCCGACCTCCAGGCCGAGGAACCGGTGGATCCGGCCCATCCACTCGGCGTCACGCTTGGCCAGGTAGTCGTTGACCGTGACGACGTGCACGCCGTCGCCGGTCAGCGCGTTCAGGTAGGCGGCGAGCACGCCGGTGATCGTCTTGCCCTCGCCGGTCTTCATCTCGGCGATGTTGCCCAGGTGCAGCGCAGCGCCGCCCATGATCTGAACGTCGAAATGCCGCTGGCCGAGCGTACGCTTGGCCGCCTCCCTGACCGCAGCGAAGGCCTCGGGCAGCAGGTCGTCCAGCGTCTCGCCGTCGGCGTAGCGCTGCTTGAACTCCTCGGTCAGCGCGCGCAGCTCGGCGTCGGAGAGAGCCTCGTAGTCCCCCTCGATGGAGTTGACCTGGTCGACGATCCGGTGCAGCTTCCGCAGGATCTTGCCCTCGCCAGCGCGCAGGACCTTATCGATGATTGCTGGCACGTCGTGTCGCGCTCCTCGCGGATTGTCTGGCTGGCCGCTGAGTGCCCCTACGTCCGGCCAGGGGCATGACCCCGGCCCGGCCCGCGGCGCGGACAGCCACTACCACTCTTTGACTGCCATGGTAGGCGACACGGCGGGCTATTCCGAGCCGACCGAGCCAGGCGGGACTCCCGGATAATCCCGGCTTGCGGGCACGCATAACATGATCTGCGGCAAGATCCGAGGCCGAACGACAGCCGGCCTGCGGCTCTCGCCACAATGATAGGGACGTCGCTGGAGTGTCGCGGGAGTCAGCGGGAGGATCAGCGCCATGGCCAACCAAGCCGAGCCCGACGCCATGACAGGCGCGGCGTCCGACATGGTCACGCAGGACAACACCGGACGGCAGGACCACGCCGGCCCGCAGGACCACACCGCCACGCAGGAAGCAGCCACCATGTACAGCGGATCTACCGGGCACAACGAGCTGACGGCACGCACCGGGCCGGCCGCGCTCGGACCACACCCGTCTTACCACGGCCGCAGCGTGTCCTGGGTCGCGGTCGGGCTCATGACGGCGGGCTTCCTGGTCGGCGGCCTGGCCCTGATTTTCGGCAGCCACGGCCCGACCTGGTGGCTGTTCTGGGTGGGCGCAGGCCTCACCGTCCTCGGCCTGCTGACCTCGGTCGCCACCAACACGTTCGAGGACTGGTATTAAGCCGACCCGGCGGTGACCCGCCCGGCGGCGATGCCTTCCCTATAGCGGCAAGACTGTCGGTGGCGACCGTTACGATCCGATCGTGACAGGTTCCAGCGCTCCCGCTGCTGAGCTGAAACTCACGCCGGACGACGTCAGGCTCATCACGCTGCACGCCCAGGGGCTGGTGGGATCGCAGGCCAGGGTCGGCGGAGTCCGCGCCATGCTGCGGCGAGTCGGCGCCGTCCAGCTCGACACGATCAGCGTGCTCGCCCGCTCGCACGAGCTTGTCGCCTACGCCAGGCTCGGCGCCGTCGGCCGCGCCCAGATCGAGCGCGCCTACTGGCACCCGACGAGACCCGCGGCGTTCGAGTACTGGTCGCATGCCGCGTGCGTGCTCCCGATCGAGGAGTGGCCGTACTACGCCTTCCGGCGCCGGGCGATACTCGCCCGCGGCAGGCGCTGGCACCGCTTCAGTGAGACCGTCTGCACCGAGGTGCTGGCCAGGCTGCGCGCCGATGGCCCGCTGACCGCGACGCAACTCGGCGGGGCGAAGAACGGCGGCGCCTGGTGGGACTGGTCGGACACCAAGATCGCGGTCGAGTGGCTGCTGGACACCGGCGAGGTGATCTGCGCCCGGCGGGTCGGCTGGCGCCGGGTCTACGACCTCCCCGAGCGCGTCCTGGAGGCCGACCTGCGGCAGCAGGACCCGTCGGACGCCGACTGCCTGGTCCACCTGACCGGGGTGGCGGCGCGTGCGCTCGGCGTGGTTACCCGCGCCGACCTCACCGACTACCAGCGGCTGTCGAACTTCGGGTCGGGCCGCAACGCGGCCAGGCTGTCGGCAGACGACGCGGCACTCGCGGCCGGCCTCGTCCCGGTAGAGATCGATGGCGGCCGGGGCGCGCCAAGCGCCGCCTGGGCCGATCCGCTGGCCGTGGCCGGGGTACTGGACGGCGGCCGACCGGGCGGCACCGGCCGACACCGGGTCACGCTGCTGTCACCGTTCGACTCGCTGGTGTGGGATCGCAAGCGCACGTTGCGGATGTTCGGCTTCGTGCACAGCCTCGAGGCCTACGTGCCGCGGGCCAAGCGGGTGCACGGGTACTTCACGATGCCCCTGCTGGCGGGCGGCCGGCTGGTCGGCCGGGTGGACCCGGCCAGGGAGGGACGGACGCTGGTCGTGCGCCAGGTGACGCTGGAGGTGCCGCGAGCGACCGAGCCCATGGCCAGGGCGTTGACCGAGGCGGCCGAGTGGGTCGGGTGCGACAACGTGCAGGTCGGCGAGGTTCGCCCGGCCGACCTCGAACCGCGCCTGCGATCCGCGCTGGCTTCCGCCGGCGCCTGAGGCAGCTGACAGGCCGACCGGCGCGACCGGTCGGCCGTGGCGGCCCTTCAAGCGCTGCCCGTCAGGCTCGTGGTCAGGTGAGCTCGATCAGCTTCTCGCGGACCGCGACCATGACGGCTTCCATCCTGGAGTGAATCTGGAGCTTCTCCAGAATGTTTCGGACATGATTTTTCACTGTATTATCTGATATAAACAATTCTTTTGCTATATCGCGATTGTTCATGCCGCGAGCGACGAGCTTCAGCACCTGCATCTCACGGTCGGTCAGCTTGGGCGCCGGAACCTCCTGCGGCGGCTCGGTGTCCTCACGGCGGGCCAGCGTGGCGAACTCGCTGAGCAGCTTTCCCGCCATCGACGGGCTGATCAGCGACTGCCCGCCGAACACCGACCTGACGGCCTCGGCGACCTCGTCAAGCGGGATGTCCTTGAGCAGGTAGCCGCTCGCGCCCGCCTTGATCGCCTCGAAGAGGTCGTCCTCCTCGTCGCTCATCGTCAAGATGATGATCCGCGCACTCGGTGCGACATCCTTAATCGCACGGCAGGCTTCGATCCCGCTGCTGCGCGGCATCCTGATGTCCATCAGCACAACGTCGGGCAGCGCCGCGCTGGCCCGCTGCACCGCCTCGGCGCCGTCGCTGGCCTGGCCGACGACCTTAATGTCGCGCTCGGTCTCGAGCACGATCTCAAGTCCGCGGCGGAAGAGCGCGTGGTCATCGACGATCAGCGTGCGGATCGGTTCGGCGCCTCTCCCAGCCTCCGATGCCGCGACGCTCTCCGCGCTGGCTGCCATGTTGTACCTCTCGTGACTTCGCCGGCCGACCCCCGGCGCGACCCGGTGCCGCCGGACCGCGCTGCGGCCTGCAGTACGCCTGCGCTACCACTCTTGCCGACCACCCGCCGACAGGCAACCGTCGGCTGGGCGACCGTCTGCCGGGCGACCTGGGCCGTCCGCCGCGCGGCCGCCGATGCCGCCGACCGACTGCCCTACCGCCGCGCCGCCGACTTCGCCGATCCCTGGGCAGGGATCGCCGCCTGCGCGGCTATCGGGGCAGCTTGCTTCGCCGTGGAATTCTCGACCAGCCTGATGACCCCGTACTGGTAGCCGCGCCGCCGGTAGACCACGCTCGGCATGTCCTTGTCGATGTCATGAAACAGGTAGAAGTCGTGCCCCACAAGTTCCATTTCGAGAAGGGCCTGGTCGATGGAGATCGGATCGGCCCGGTGGAACTTCTGCCTGACGACTACCGGGCCGTCACCTTCCATCGTGATGGGAACGACACTATCCGAGTGGCCGTCGTGTCCGGCACCAGCCCACTCGCCGTCCTCGGAAACAGAGCCCGTAGCGCCTTCGGCGAGCCCGGTGCCGCCGGCGAGCCCCGCACCGCCGGAGAACCCTCTGCCGTCGGCACCCGCAGCGCTGGCCGCCGCCTTCCTAGCTGACCGTCCCCGCCGGCCGAATCCGGCCCGGGCGCCCGCAGCGGCCATGTCGCCCCCCGCGGCTCCGGCTGCCGCCGTTGCCCCGGTCGCCTCTGTGACCCCGGCCGCCCCGGTCGCCGCGGCCGTCTCAATCCCCGTAGCCGCGCCGGCGGGCTCCTCGCCCTCCTGGTCCGCCTTCGCCTGCCCGGGCAGTACGGCGCCCTCGGAGAGTTCCGCCTGCTCGGGCTCGCGCAGATCGGCGAACCTGTCCGGCCAGTAGTGCACGTTGTGGCGCTTCCTGCGGTCAAGCGCGCGGCGCAGCCGTGAGTCAAGCTTCGCCAGCGCCAGGTCGAGCGCCGCGAGGCGGTCCTCCGCCGCCGCCTCGGCCCGGATGGCCGGGCCGCGCGACCTGACGGTCAGCTCGACCCGCTCCTTCTGGCTGGCCTGCCGCGGGTTGCGCTCGACCGACACCTCCACATCCACCCTTAGCGCCTTGGCATCCAGCTTCACCAGCCTGTTCAGCTTCGCGGTCGCGTACTCCCTGAAGCGCGCTGCCACATCCGTCTGACGGCCCTTGAAGATGATGTCCATGACCCGAGCCCCCTTCCATCCGGTGTGCGGAAGCGACACCCGCCCGGCCGACCTGGTCTTCGACCCCACATCCGCCTGCTGAGGGTTTCGCGGCCTCCTGTGCCACTACTGCCCTTCTCCCCGCGCTGCGGACATCTGGTCCCCAGACGGAGGCAGGACTTACCTCTAAACCGCACCGTGATCAGTCGACGAGAAGTCGCCTTACGTGGGCCGTTTCGCCTGCGGCTGGCATCGGCTTGCCGGGTACGCCGTCCCGCACTCGGGGCGGTGTACCCAGCGCAACCACGGACCCGGACGGGTGCCACACATTGACGGTAGTCCTGTCCGGGCCCGATGTCAGGTGCCGGGTCGCGCCGACCTTGCCGCCCGGCGGCGGGCACGGGCCTGCCGAGGTCAGCCGCCGTAGACGGGCGTTGTTCCCTTGGCGATCAGCGTCCAGCCGCGGTCAAGCAACCCGGCCTTCGCCTCCCAGACGCTCGCGGGAGTCCTCGCGGACGGCGCCACGCCGACGACGATGTCCGGCAGGTTGCCGCCGTCCTCCCAGCTCGCTGTCACCGAGGTCACCAGGCCCGGCGGGGCGGCGATCGGAGTAGAGCTGCCGCCGGTGAGCGGAACCTCATAGATCTGGGACCCGCCCGCCGACTGACCGACCACGAGCAGGTGGTCGGGATCGAGCCAGGTGAGCGCGACCGGATTGGTGACGTCGGAGCCGATGCTGATCACGGCCCCGGCCTGGCCCAGGTAGGTGAACGAGTTGTACTTGCTGATCGCGGCCACCAGTACCTGCGAGCTCCGGCGCGTGCGGACGACCATCGCGACCCGGACGCCGTCCGGGGCGACGCTCAGGGCGGAGATCGTGCCGTCGAGACACGCCGATGCCGTGCAGTCCGCTCGGACCAAACTCGGCTTGACCGGGCTGCCGAGGCCGGCCCCCGGCAGCTCGAACGCCCAGGACCCTGCGGTGGCCCACAGGTTCCGCTGGTCGTCCCAGCTCAGCGAGCTGCAAGGAACGGACAGCTGCGTGCTGACCACGGGCCCGCCAGGCCACTGCGGCACCAGGTAGACCTGCTTGCCACGGCACGCGGCGAGCACGGCCTCGTCCCGCGGCCCCGGCGTCACCGCGATCGCGGTGAACGGCGCGCTGCCGAGGCTGGCCGGCAGGATCACCGGAGAGGCGCCAGCGGCGGGCACGATCTTCACCGCCGAGTCCGTCCCCGTGCCCGGCTCCTGCACGTAAAGGTCCGACGACTGGCCGCGGGCCACCCACCCCGGGTCGTACGGCGGGTGCAGCCCCGGCCGCCAGGTCTTGTGGTCGATCTGGAGCACCACCGACCGGATCTGGCTGCCGCCCGACGAGGCGAACGGCTGGGAGGTGAGAGTCCAGTAGATCTGGGCGGCCATCTGCCGCAACTGCATGGCGTGGGCCTTCGCCGCCGCACCGCCGAGGTCCACCACGGCCTCGACCCCGCCGATCACCTGCGCCCCGATCACGCGCGTGCCGTGCGGGAACGCGGTGACCGCGGCACTGTACAGCCAGCTCGTCTCCGACGGAGAGCTGCGCAGCGACTTGACCATCCCGGCCACCGCGGACGGCCCGTTCGCCCGCAGCGGTATGTAGACGGGCTCGGGAATGAGGCTGCCGGCGAACGAGCCGTCGGCGGGGATGCCGGTGCGGAAGTAGTACAGGTCGCGCGGCTGGTAGTCGCGCTCGAAGTCGGGCTGGGCCAGCAGCAGTAGTTTGGGCTGCTGCTTGCCGTCCAGGAAGATGTTCTCGATCCGCCACTTGCCGGCGATCTCGATCAGCGCGAACAAGAACGTGTCGGGCCTCGGCGTGGCCACCAGGTTCCCCGCCGCGTACTCGGCCTCGGTGGTCATGGACGCGGTGTACGAACCCGTCACAGCGACCTGGTCTATCCGCGGGCTGCCGGTGGAGAGCTGGGTCGGCAGCGAGTGCTCGGTCACCGACGGCGAGGCGACCACGGTGGCCGCCCAGCCCGGATCCCACTCCTTGGCGAACGCCGGAGCGAGGTACTCGCGAGCCACGGCATGCCGCCCGGCGAAGCTGGCGCTGGCGGCCAGGAATCCGGTGACGATCTCGTCGGGCGACCACTGCGATCCGGGCGGGGCCGGCAGTACCTGAACCCCTGGCTGGCCAGACCCGGACGATCCGTGCAGCGAGTTTGTCCTGATGACGCCGCTGGTGGGCAGGCTCGCGCAGGCGCCGACAGCCAGCGCGGCCGCGAGCGCGCCGGCCCCGGTGAGCCAGCGGCGGCACGTCATCGCGGCTCCTGGCCGGGCGCTGGCCGGTGACCGTTCTCGCCCGGCCCGGCGCCGGCCTCCCCGGCCGGGGGCGGCGGCCCGGCGCCCGGGCGCGGCAGCAGCCCGTACAGGTCGATCTGGTCGGGAGCCAGCGGGAGCGGCGACCCGGCGAGCGCGGTGCCGGCCGAGCGCGGCAGGGTGAGGCGGAACACCGAGCCGCGGCCGGGCTCGCCGCACGCCTCCAGCCAGCCGCCGTGCAGCCTGGCGTCCTCAAGCGCGATCGCGAGCCCGAGCCCCGTGCCGCCGGTGGTCCTGGCTCGGGCCGGGTCGCCCCGCCAGAACCGGTCGAATACCAGGTGCTCCTCGCCGGGGGCCAGGCCGACGCCGAAGTCGCGCACTGCTACGGCCACCGCGTCCCTGTCCGCCGCCGACATGACGAGCACGTCCCGGCCCTCGCCGTGCTCGACGGCGTTGACCAGCAGGTTGCGCAGGATCCGCTCGACCCGGCGGCGGTCCATCTCGGCTACGCACGGCTCGGCGGGCAGCCGGAACTCGATCCGCGAGCCGCGCCGCTCGGCCAGCTGCTGCGCCACGTCGGCGGACTGCCGCACCACGTCGCAGACGTCGGCTGGCTCCGCGTCCAGGGTGGCCGCGTTGGCGTCGTACCTGCTGATCTCCAGCAGGTCGGCGAGCAGCGACTCGAACCTGCCGATCTGGCTCTGCAGCAGCTCGGCCGACCTTGCGGCCGATGACTCAAGCTGGTCCCTGGCCTCGTACAGCAGGTCGGCCGCCATCCTGATGGTGGTCAGCGGCGTGCGCAGCTCGTGCGACACGTCGGAGACGAACTGGCGCTGCACCTGGGACAGGTCCTCGAGCTCGCGCATCTTGTCCTGCAGGCTGGCGGCCATCTCGTTGAACGAGGTCGCGAGCGCGGCCACCTCGTCGTTACCGCGCACCCGCAGCCGCTCGTCGAGCCGGCCGGTGGACAGCAGCTGAGCGCCCTGCGCGGCCCTGGCGACCGGGACCACCACCCAGCGCGTCACCATCCAGGCGATCCCGGCCAGCAGGAACACCAGCGCCAGCCCGACCAGCGCGAGCAGCCGCTCGACCAGGCTGATCTCGCTCTGCAGGTTCGTGAGCGGGAAGAAGTACCACAGGCCGTAGCCACTGCCGAACTGCGCCGCGTACAGCAGCCCCGGGGTGGCGTCACTGCCGGTGCCCAACTTCGTGTAGATGAGCTGCGGCTGCATGCTCCTGGGCCGCCGCACCTGGCTGACCAGCCAGGCGGGCAGATCGCGCACGTTCAGGTTGTCCGAGACCGCCGGCCAGTAGACCGGCGGACCTGCGTACACGGTCACCGCGACCCCGTAGTCGGCGCCCGGCCCTCCGCTGGACTTCAGGCTGCTGACGATCTTGAGCATCAGCGCCTCAGAGTCAGCGCCGGGTGCCTTGAACGCGGCCGGGTTGGACTGTGCGTTGGACAGCCCGTCGGACGCCTCGCTGAAGGCCGCGTCCTTGGCGTTGCCGAGCAGGTTCGACGCGACCTGCTGCACAAGGAAGAACCCGAGCAGCGAGATCGCCACGGCAGAGACGACCAGCGTCGTGCTGACCACCCGCAGCTGCAGCGAGCTGCGCCAGCGGGTCCTGACCAGCCTTCCGGCCGCCGCGGCCCGGCCGCCGACACCCCATGCGATTCTGGCTGGCACCGCATGCCAGCCGGGCCCCGGGCGCTGGGCTGACCAGGTTCTCGGCAGCGGAAGCCGCTGGCCTGACCGGTCATCGCCTGCCAGCCAAGCCAGCCACGACCGGGACTGGCCGCCGATGCTCAGCCTGGGCCCGCCTTGTAGCCGACGCCGCGCACGGTCACGACGATCTCCGGCCGCTCAGGGTCTCGCTCGATCTTCGCCCGCAGCCGCTGCACGTGCACGTTGACCAGGCGGGTGTCGGCGGCGTGCCGGTAACCCCACACCTGCTCGAGCAGGACCTCCCTGGTGAACACCTGGCGCGGTTTTCGCGCGAGCGCCACAAGCAGGTCGAACTCGAGCGGGGTCAGGCTGATCACCTCGCCGGCCCGCTTGACCGAGTGGCCTGCCACGTCGATCGTGACGTCCCCGATGGACAGCGTCTCCGGCGCCGGGTCGTCGGTGCGCCGCAGCCTGGCCCTCACCCGCGCGATCAGCACCTTGGCCTGGAACGGCTTGACGATGTAGTCGTCGGCACCCGACTCGAGCCCGAGCACCACGTCAACGGTGTCGCTCTTGGCCGTCAGCATCACGATCGGCACTCCGGACTCCGCCCTGATCTGGCGGCAGACGTCGATCCCGTCCATGCCGGGGAGCATGAGATCGAGCAGGATCAGGTCAGGCTTGCTGTCCCTGAACACCTCGAGCGCCTTGTCCCCGTCGGAGACGAACGTCGGCTCGAATCCCTCGCCGCGCAACACGATGCCGAGCATCTCGGCGAGAGCTGCGTCGTCATCGACGACAAGCACGCGACCTTTCATGTACCTCATCGTCCCATGGAAATGGCGCACAAGGAGCCTGGCGACTCAGGCCTCCCGGTCCAGCACACGCAGATTACCCGCTGTCACCGGCTGGACGACCATGTGTTCGGTCACGATGGCGGTGACCAGGTCCGGCGGGGTGACGTCGAACGCCGGGTTGTAGGCACCGGCCCCGGCCGGCGCGACCGGCTGCCCGGCCATCGTGGTCACCTCGCCCGGCGGCCGCTGCTCGATCACGATCGACCCGCCGTCCGGCGTCGCGAAGTCCACGGTGGAGGCCGGCGCGACCACCACGAACGGCACCCGGTGGTATCTCGCCAGCACGGCAAGGCCGTAGGTACCGACCTTGTTGGCGACGCTGCCGTCCGCCGCGATCCGGTCGGCGCCCACCGCCACGAGGTCGACCTGGCCCGCCGCCATCAGCGACGCCGCGGCCGAGTCGGCGAGCACCCGATGCGGCAGGCCGGCCCTGGCCGCCTCGAACGCCGTCAGCCGCGAGCCCTGCAGCAGTGGCCTGGTCTCGTCGATCCACAGCATGGCAAGCCGGCCGGCCCGATGCGCGGCCAGGATTAGTCCGAACGCAGTTCCCTCGCCGGCTGTGACCAGAGAGCCAGTGTTGCAGTGGGTAAGGATCCTGGCCCCGTCCGGCACCAGCGGCAGGCCGAGAGCTGCCATCTGAGCGCACGCCATGGCATCGGCCTGCTCGATCGACCTGGCCTGGCGCAGGGCAGCGCGGGCGCCGATCTGTTTCGCGGCCGGATCGGTGCCGGCGGCGGCAAGGTAGGCGCCGAGCCCCAGCCTGGCGCCCCACGCCAGGTTCACCGCGGTGGGCCTGGCCTGCGCCAGCGCGTCCGCGGCCGCCGTCACGTCGTCCCCACGTGCGGCGGCCAGCGCCACCCCGTAGGCGCCGGCGATGCCGAGCAGCGGCGCGCCGCGGACCACGAGCGCCTGGATCGCCGCTACCAGGCCGGGCACGTCGGTGCACGTCACGACCGCCTCGACGGCCGGCAGCCTGGTCTGGTCGAGCAGTTCGACGGCCGGGCCGTCCGGCGGGTCGATCCAGCGGAGTGCGACGATGCTCACCCGTCGAGTCTGCGCGACACCTGCCCCCGGCGCGACCCCGCGGTTGGACCTAGCGGGTTTCGTGGCCGAGCGGGCATCGAAGCCAACATGCGGCGAGTAGCATGCGCACGCCGGGCCACTACTGAGGGCTACGATTAAGTTACGGAACGTGCTGGTTGGGAAGCCCTAGTGACGGACCTCGAAGGGAGCGGCGATGGCAGCGCATGACAAGCCGGCACCGGCTTCCGGCGGCCGTGGCAGGGTCAGCTGGCGCCGGTTCGCGGCGATCATGATCCCGGCGACGGTGCTCGCCGCGGTGCTCGTGCTGCTGACCGCGCAGAGCGTGCTTGCCGTCTCGTTCAGCATCTCGGGGACGCCGTTCACGGTCAGGGCCAGCGTGCTCAGGGGGCGCGGGTTCGAGCAGTTCGGCGTGCTCGACACCTCCGTGCTCAAGGTGCTGCCCGGGCACTCGAACCAGATCGTGCTGACCGCGAACGCGATCAGGTACGCGACGCTGAGCCACCTCTGCCAGGCTGTCACGCTCGGCGGCCTGACGCTGCGGATCACCGCCGGTGACGGGCGCATCCCGGTCTCGGCGACTGACCTCGTGGTGGACGCGGACAAGCTTTCCGGCAACGTGACCTTCAAGAACGTTCACATCGGCCAGGACGCAAGCACGCTCAACCAGGTGCCGGGGGTCAGGGGCCCTGCGGGTGACTTCGGCCAGCAGGCCACCTCGGTCGTGATCACGAACCTGTACCAGCACGCGTACGCCACCACCGCGGGCACGTTCAAGCTGCCGGGATTCAGCCTGAAGTTCGGCGGCTCCTGCAAGTGACCGCCGAGTCCGCCGAGCCCGGTCGGCTGCGCCGGGCCAGGCTCGCGTTCCGGCGCTGGCGGCACACCAGGCCGTTCCTTGGCGGGCTGCTCGTCACGCTCGGCGGAGTGGAGATCCTGCTCTCAGAGCGGGCGCCGCTGCCACTGGTCATCCACATCGGGCTGCAGGGGCTGGCTGGGTACCTGGTGCCGCTCATGCTGGTGCTCTGCGGTCTGCTGCTGCTGTTCAACCCGGTGCAGCGGACCTTCTACGCACTGCTCGCGGTGCTGCTGTCGCTCGCCGCCTGGGTCACGTCGAACCTGGGCGGCTTCTTCATCGGCATGCTGCTCGGCCTGATCGGCGGGGCGCTGGCGTTCGCGTGGGTGCAGCGCGAGCGGCGCGGGCCTGCCCAGCACCGCAGCGGCCAGAACCGGGCCAGGCCGGACCGGGCCGAGCCGCGGCGGCGGGTGCGGACAAGCGGGCTGTCGCTGGTCAAGGGGGAACGCCGGGCCGACCGGCCGCAGGCCGACGGGCCGCAGGCCGACGGGCCGCAGGCCGACAAGGAGGGCGGCGGCACCCCAGGCGCCGTGGCGTGGTCCAGGCCCATCGCACCGCTCGCGCTCTCGGTGCTCGCCGCCGTGGCGGCCAGGGGCCTTGTGATGGCCGCCACGCCGACCGCCGCGTCCGCCGCGTCCGCCGCCAGCCCGGCCGCGACCCCGTCCCCGCCACTGGTGCCCGCGCCGCGGCCCGCCATCCCCGGCCCGCCGAACGCCGGCCTGCCTCCGCCGGTGAGCGCCGGACGGCCCTCGGCGCCCGTCGCGGCCGACCGGGCCAGCATGCAGGCCAGGTTCGCGGTGCTGACTGGACTCTCCTACGACGGAATCGCCGTCATCCCGGTCGCTGGCGGCCGTGAGTCGATGCTCAAGTTCAGCATGAGCTCACTGAATCTGCCGGGGATCGTGCTTAGCGTCTCCCAGGGCGGGCACGCCTTCATTACCAGGGACTCGTCCCTTCGGCTCAGCGGCGACGTCGAACTGTTCACGACGAGGCTCTCCGGAGTCCTAGACGGCATCCGGGTCACGTTCACCGCCGCCGACCCGCCGACGGGACTGCGTCCTGACATGACGCTCAGCAGCGTGGTCGCCGAGCAGCCCTTCGCGACCGCCGACTCGGTACAGGCGGTCGGATCGGAGCTCAGTACGAGCTAACCCGCGATACAGCGTCACCAAGGGGGAACACATACCATGCGCAAGCACCTGCTCCTGGCAGCGGCCGTCATGGCCGGGCTGCTCACGATACTTCCGCTCACGGCAGCGACCGCTGCCAGCACCGCCGGGCACTCCGTGCTCACGCTCGGCAGCCCGAAAGGGCCCAACGTCAAGCGCGGCGCGATCCTGAGGGCCGGCCTGAGGGGCTCGGCGACGTTCTTCGCGCCCGGCACCAAGGCAGGCGTCACCTGCAAGTCGTCGGCCTACACCGACCGGGTCACCAAGAACCCGCCCGCCGGTAAGGTCGCGACGGAGCTGCTGACCGCGCAGTCCTTCGGCAAGTGCTCGGTCTCCGGCGTCGCCGGCGCCAAGAGCGTGAAGGATGTCACGGTGGTCGGCCTGCCCTACAAGACGACGGTCAGCGGCGCTGGCACCAAGCCGATCGTGATCAACAAGGCCCGCACCATGATCACGCTGGGCACCATCCTCGGCCCGCTCGTGTGCACCTACGGCGCGACGCAGGTCAAGGGCACGTCATCGAACGTGGGCCAGGTGAACAAGTTCACCAACCAGACCTTCACCAAGATCTCCGGCTCCGCCGCGTGCCCGAGCAAGGGCAACTTCAGCGCCACCTTCGGCCCGGTCACCGACACGAGCGTCAAGAGCCACCCGCACGTGTTCGTTAACTAATCCAGCCGGCCAGTCACGGCGGCAAGCACGGCCGCGGTCCCGGTGGCGTTGCGTCAGGACCGCGGCCGTCGCGTGCTCCGCCGCGGTTAACGGCATGGCCAGCTCGCGGCGCGGTCAGCGGCATGGCCAGCTTGCGGAGCGGTTCGCGACGAATATGCGAATTTGTGATCGTGGCCGTCCCGCCCGGTCGGCGGCGCATGCCACTATGGGCATGCCGCGGGAGAACATAACCCGCCAGATGACGTACTGCCGGTGCGCACGGCTCGGCATGGGCAGTGGGGAGCGGAGGATGAGCGACAGCCCGTCATGGGGCGGTCCGGCCGACGAACCGCCCGGCGGGGACCTGCCCAGGTACCCCTCCCCTGGCCAGGCGCAGCCGGGCTACGGGGCGCCGCAGCCGGGCTACGGGCAGCCCCAGCCGGGTTACGGCCAGCCCCAGCCGGGTTACGGCCAGCCCCAGCCGGGTTACGGCCAGCCCCAGCCGGGTTACGGCCAGCCCCAGCCGGGTTACGGCCAGCCGCCGCCGGACTACGGCCAGCCGCCGCCGGGCTACGGGGCGCCAGGTTACGGACCTGGATACGGAACTCCTGGGTACGGAACTCCTGGGTACGGGGCGCCGTACGGCGCGCCTGGCTATGCCGGGTACGGGTCGCCGTGGGGCGCGCCACCGCCGGCGCCTGCGCCAGGCGGCGTGCCGCTCCGGCCGCTGCTGCTCAGCGACATCCTGTCCGGCGCGTTCACCCTGATCAGGCACAACCCGGTCGCCACGCTCGGCCTCGCCGCGGTGATCGAGACCATCTCGGCCGTCTTCACGACGTTCGTCTCGTGGTCCGAGCTGAAGCTCACCCACCAGCTGCGGTCCAGCCTGAGCCCGCGGGCCAACTCGGCGCAGGCTGGCCACGCGGTGCTGCACTTCTTCACCTCCTTCGCCCCGCTGCTGCTGGTAACCCTGGTCGTGACGTTCGTGATCCAGTGCGTCCTGATTGGGATGCTGACCGGGGCGCTCGGCGAGGGCCTGCTCGGCATCAAGATCTCGATCGGCCAGGCCTGGCGGATGGCCAGGGTGATGTCGATCATCGGGGTGGCACTGCTGTCCGGGCTGATCCTGTTCGTCTTGTGGATCCCGGCGCTGATCGTGGTAGTGCTGCTGGCCGTGGTGCTCGCCAAGGTGGCCACCGGGCTCGGCGTGCTGGTGGGAGTGCTCGGCGGCCTCGGCATCGTCTTCCTGGAGATCTGGGTGTACGTGCGGCTGAGCCTCGCGGTGCCCGCTGTCGTGCTCGAGGCCGCCGGGCCGTGGACCGCCCTCAAACGGTCCTGGCAGCTGGTGCGGGGCAGCTGGTGGCGCATCTTCGGCATCTCGCTGCTCACGCTGCTGATCGTCGAGCTGGTGGCCGGCGTGCTGGAGCTGCCGTTCAGCATCCTTGGCGGGCTGCTCGGCGGGACAAGCGGCGGCCTCGGCGTGTTCGGCCAGTTCTCCGCCGCGGCGGGGTCGGCGTCGCCGGGCCTGCTTGCCCTCGCCGTCGCCGCGATCGGCGGCATCATCGCCGCGACCTGCACCCGGCCGGTCAGCGCCGGCGTCACCGTGCTGCTCTACACCGACATGCGGATGCGCAAGGAGGGCCTGGATCTCGCGCTCCAGCAGGCCGCACAGGCTCCGGCGCAGGCGCCTGCCGGGGACGACTTTATGAGCCTGTGGCAGCCAGGATCAGGCCCGGCCGCGCCGGGGCCAGCACCAGGAGCCCCCGGGGCGGGCAGCCAGGCGCCGCCCGGCTGGGAGCAGGGCGGGTCCTCGGGCTGGGGTTCGGGAGCGCGATGACGGGATCCTGCGACGCCCCGGACGCTGTGACAACCAGGAACCTGTGGTGAGCCGGGCGGCATGAGGGCCCGGACCCGGTGAGGAACCTGGCACTGCGATGATCCTTGGCATGACGGCGGGCACCGCACGGCCGGCCCTGACCTGGGCTACGCGGCCGGCGCTAACCGTGGCCGTGCGTCCGGCGCTGACCTGGCTCGCCGCGGGCGGGCCGCTGATCGGCCGGCGCGAGGGCCAGCGCCTCGCCCGCAGCGAACTCGCCAAGGTCGGCTTGCTGCAGCGGATGCTGAACTGGATCGGCCGGCTCTTCGACGGCGCCAGCCACCTGGTGCCGCACGGCTGGTTCGGACTGATCGCGCTCGCTGTCATCGCGGCCGCCGCCGTCATTGTCGTGCTGTTCTGGGTCAGGCCGGCCAGGGCGGGGCGCAGCGCGGCGCGGCCGGTACTGACCGGCGCGGCCAGGACCGCGCAGGACTACCGTGCCGCCGCCGAGCGGCTCGCCGCCGCTGGCGACTACGGCGGCGCCATCGTGCAGGGCGTTCGCGCCATCGCCGCCGAACTTGAGCAGCGGAAGATCCTGCCGCCGCGGCCGGCGAGGACCGCCGACGAGCTCGCGTTCGAGGCGGGCGGCGAGCTGCCTGAGGCTGCCGGTGACTTGCGCTCAGCGACCCGGCTGTTCGATGACATCCGCTATGGCGACAAGGAGGGCACCGACGCCGGATACCAGCTGGTCAGGCGGGTCGACGCGCAGGTGCGGACGGCCCGGGTGGCGGCGGCCGCGGCCGGGCCTGCCGCCGGCGCCGCTGCGGTGCTCGGGGTACCGCAGTGACCGCCGCGCAGCTGACCACCCCCGCCGACGCCGGTCCAGCCCCGGCTGGTCAGGACGCTCCAGGCGGACCGCACGAGGGGTCGCCAAGCCAGCGCGGGCGGGCCGGGCGAGCCTGGCGGCGCTCCCGGCTGCCGCTCACCCTGATCGGCATGCTGCTGATCGCCGGGCTGCTGATCGCCATGCTGTCGCCGCGCCCGCAGGTCAACAGCTACCTGGACCCGGCGAGCAGCGCGCTGAACGGCGCCAGCGCGCTGACCGACATACTCGGCGAGCGCGGTTACAACGTGGTCAGCACCTACACGGCGTCCGACGCGCTGTCGGCCGTGCGCCACGCCGACCTGGGGCGGCCGGGCCGCGGGCCGGCCGTCACGCTGGTCATCACCAGTCCCGGCCTGCTCACGGCGGCGCAGCGGCGGCAGCTCGCCGGCGCGAGGGCGGACCTGTTCCTGGTCGCGCCGGGACCGGCGGTGCTTGCCGCACTGGCTCCCGGGGTCTTCGTTGCGTCTCATGCACGGGTAGCCGACGGAACGGTCGAGCGCCCTGCGTGCGGCCTGCGGCAGGCCACCCTGGCCGGATCGGCCAACGTCGGCGGGCTTGCCTACCAGATCCCGGCCGGCGCGACCGGCTGCTACCCGGCCGGCGGCCACCCGAGCGTGGTCAGGTACGCGGCCGGCGGGCGGATCATCACGATCGTCGGCAGCGGCGCCGCCCTGACCAATGGCTACCTGGCCGGCAACGGCAACGCGGCGCTCGCACTGAACCTGCTCAGCGCCCGCCGCCAGATCGTCTGGCTGACGCCGGAACCGCCGACGGCTGTGTCGGTCGCGCCAGCCACCGGCTCGCGCCGCGCAGCGCCCAGCCTCCTGCCCACCGGGGTGTGGCTGCTGATCGCGCAGCTGCTCGTCGTCATGGCGCTGACGGCGCTGTGGCGGGCCCGCCGGTTCGGCCCGCTGATTACCGAGCGGCTCCCCGTCGTGGTGCGGGCGTCCGAGACCGTCGAGGGCCACGCCAGGCTGTACCAGTCGCGGCGGGCCAGGGACCGCGCCGCCGCGGCGCTGCGCCAGGCCATGCTCGGCCGTACCCTGCCCGCGCTTGGGCTCCCGCCCGGCGCGATGCGCGACGCAGTGACCGACGCGCTGGCCGCGAGGTCCCGGCTGAGCCGACCCGAGATCAAGGCCATCGTCGACGGCCAGGCGCCGACGTCCGACGCCGATCTGGTACGGCTCGCCCGTAGTCTTGACGAACTGGAGAAAGAGGTGCGCGCGCAGTGACCGCCGAAGACCCGCCCGCCGCCGACAGCTCCCGCCATGGCGAGCCCAGTTATGCCGAGCCCAGCGCCAAGCCCAGTTATGCCGAGCCCAGCTACGGCGAGCAGAGCCCCAGGGCCGCGCTCGCCGGGGTCCGCGTCGAGGTCGCCAAGGCCGTGGTCGGCCAGGACTCGGTGGTCACCGGGCTGCTGATCGCACTGATCTGCGAGGGCCACGTGCTGCTTGAGGGCGTGCCTGGCGTGGCCAAGACGCTGCTGGTCCGCGCCCTGGCCGGCGCGCTGTCGCTGGAGAGCAAGCGGCTTCAGTTCACGCCCGACCTGATGCCTGGCGACGTGACCGGGTCGCTGATCTACGACGCACGGACCGCCAGGTTCGAGTTCCGGGCGGGTCCGGTCTTCACCAACCTGCTGCTGGCCGACGAGATCAACCGCACCCCGCCGAAGACCCAGGCCGCCCTGCTCGAGGCCATGCAGGAGCGGCAGGTCTCGGTCGAGGGCGACCCGCGGCCGCTGCCGACGCCGTTCCTGGTGGCCGCCACTCAGAACCCGGTCGAGTACGAGGGCACCTACCAGCTGCCCGAGGCGCAGCTCGACCGGTTCCTGCTCAAGCTCACGGTGCCGCTGCCCGAGCGAGCGGATGAGATCTCGATCCTCGACCGGCACGCCGCCGGGTTCGACCCGCGCGACCTGGCGGCGGCCGGACTCGCCAGGGTCGCCGGACCGGGCGACCTCGCCCAGGCCAGGGACGAGGCCAGGAAGGTGCACGTGTCCGCCGAGGTCACCGGGTACATCGTGGACATCTGTCGCGCGACGAGAACCTCGCCGTCGCTGCGGCTCGGCGTCTCGCCGCGCGGCGCCACCGCCCTGCTCGCCACCAGCCGTGCCTGGGCCTTTCTGTCCGGCCGGGACTACGTCACGCCGGACGACGTGAAGGCGCTGGCCAGGCCCACCTTGCGGCACCGGATGCAGCTGCGGCCCGAGGTGGAGCTCGACGGTGCCACCGCGGACGGCGTGCTCCAGGGGCTGCTCGCGGCCGTGCCGGTCCCGCGATGACGCTGACCGGCCGGGCCGCCCTGGTGGCGCTGGCCGGCGGCCTTGTCGTACTGGCCGCGGGGACCGGCCTCGCGCTGCTGATCGTGAACGCCGTGCTGCTCGCCGCCATCGCCGCCGACCTGGTCCTGGCGGCCAGGGTGACCGGGCTCGTCGTGAACAGGTCAGGCGATGCCAGGATCCAGCTCGGCCAGTCGGGCACCGTGCTGCTCGCCGTCGCCAACCCGGGCCGCCGCCGGCTGCGCGGCCGGGTCAGGGACGGCTGGCGGCCGAGCGCCGGCTCGTCGCCGCGGCTCGCGCCGGTCGACCTGGCACCAGGCGGACGGGTGACGCTGACCACCACGCTGACCCCGCAGCGCCGCGGCGACTGTCCGGGCGGCCTGGTCACCGTCCGCTCGCTCGGCCCGCTCGGGCTGGCCGGCCGCCAGCGCAACCTGTCCGCGCCGTGGGCGGTGCGGGTGCTGCCGCCGTTCCTGTCACGCAAGCACCTGCCGGAGAAGCTCGCGATGCTGCGCGAACTCGACGGCCAGCACCGGTCCATGCTGCGCGGCCAGGGCACCGAGTTCGACTCGCTCCGCAGCTACGTGCTCGGCGACGACGTCCGCTCGATCGACTGGCGCTCGTCGGCGCGCCACGCCGACGTGCTGGTCCGCACCTGGCGGCCGGAGCGGGACCGGCGGATCGTGATCGTGCTCGACACCGGCCGTACCTCGGCGGGCCGGGTCGGCGGCATCCCCAGGCTCGACGCGTCCATGGACGCCGCGCTGCTGCTCGCGGCGCTCGCAGTGCACGCGGGCGACCGGGTGGACCTGATCGCCGCAGACCGGCGGGTGCGCGCCAGGGTGGTCGGCGCGCGCCGCGACGGCGTGCTCGCCTCGTTCACGGGCGAGATGGCATTGCTCGAACCCGACCTGGTCGAGCCAGACATCGGGCTGGTGGCCGCCACGGTGCTCGGCATCGCCAGGCAGCGCTGCCTGGTGGTGCTGATGACCGACCTCAATGCGGCCGCGATCGAGGAAGGCCTGCTGCCGCATATCCAGCTGCTCGCCGCGCGCCACCAGTTGCTGCTGGCCGCCGTCGCCGACCCGCGGGTGGCGGAGATGGCCGCGGGGCGCGGCGACCCGGAGGCCCTGTACGCAGCGGCCGCGGCGACCGGCGCGCAGGCCGCCAGGGCACGGGTCGCCGCGCTGCTGCGCCGCAGCGGGGTCGAGGTTGTGGACGCGCCGCCCGGCGACCTGCCGCCCGCCCTGGCCGACGCCTACCTGGCCCTGAAGGGGGCCGGTCGGCTGTGACGGCGGCCGCAGCTAGCCGACGACCGGCGCGGTGTCTGGCGCCTCGGTGATGTCGCCGGTCTCGCCCGCGCGCACCGCCCGGCGGCCGACCACGAGCACGTAGCCGAGGAACGCCGCCTCGGCCACGCCGCCGATCCCGATCCTAACCCAGGTCGGCAGCGGCGACGGGGTGACGAACGCCTCGATCAGCCCGGACACGAGCAGCACGAAGACCAGGCCGATGGCGATCGTGATCAGCGACCTGCCCTCCTCGGCCAGCGCCCGCGACCGGGGCCGCTGCCCGGGATCGATGACCGCCCAGCCGAGCTTCAGCCCGGCCCCGGCGGCCAGGAAGACGGCGCTCAGCTCGAGCATCCCGTGTGGCAGGATCAGGCTCCAGAACTCACCCGACCTGCCGTGCGAGGCCATCAGGCCGCCGATCACGCCGACGTTCAGCGAGTTCGCAAGCAGCACGTACAGCACGGGCACGCCGAGCAGCAGGCCGGACAGCACGGTCTCGGCGGCGACCACGGCATTGTTGGTCCACACCTTCGCCGCGAACGACTGGGCGTTATAGGCCGAGTAGTAATGCCGGAATTGATGTTTAACGAGATTCGCGACGGCCGATCGGGACAGCAGGCTGGCCTGGAGCTCGGGCGAGTGAGCGACCCGCCATCCGACCAGGACGGCGAACATGGCCGAGCCGAGCGCGCAGCCGAACCACCACCACCGCGTTCGGTAGGCGGCCGCGGGAAAGGAGATCGCGGCGAACCGCCCGACCACCTGCCATGTGGACGACTGCGCGCCGCTGACCGCTGCCCGCGACCTGGCCAGTTGGCTGGACAGCCGCCCGGCGAGCACCGGGTCGAGGCCGGTCGCCTGGACGGCGGAAAGCTGCGTCGCCACCCGCTGGTAGAGCGCGACAAGCTCGTCCACCTCCGCACCGGACAAGCGGCGGCGCCGTCGGGTGAGGGTGTCGAGGCGAGCCCACTCGGCGCGATGCTCGGCGACGAAGACGTCCAGATCCACGGCTGGAGACTACAACCGGCTTCGCGGATAGTCTTGGGCCCGGACGCAGAACCCGACGATGCGGTCGGATGCGCCGGAGTCTGGCGGAGGAGATCTCGTGGCGGAGGTGGTGACCGGCGAGGCAGTCGTGCTCGACCTCACGGTCGCCCGTTTCCCCAGCCGGATCCTTGCCCTGATGCTCGACGTGCTCGTGCAGCTGGTGATCATCTTCTTCGTGGCAACGGTGGCGTTCGTGGCCGGGGCGAGGCACCTGAACGGGGCGTCGGCCGCGGCGGTCTTCCTGTCCGGGCTGGTCGGCGTCCTGATCGGTTACCCGGTCATCTTCGAGACGCTCAGCCGCGGCAAGACGCTCGGCAAGCTGGCGCTCGGCATCCGGGTGGTCAGCGACGACGGCGGCCCCGAGCGGTTCAGGCAGGCGCTGATCCGGGCGCTGTCACTGGTCTTCATCGAGTTCTGGCTGCCGCCGTTCAACGTGATCGGGCTGCCGGCCGGTCTGATCACCTCGATGGTCTCGGCGAAGGGCAAGCGACTCGGCGATGTGTTCGCCGGGACGTTCGTGATCCAGGAGCGGGTGCCGCAGCGCAGCGACCTGGCGCCCGCGTTCACGGTGGTGCCGCCCGAGCTTGCCGAGTGGGCCGAGCACCTGGAGCTGTCCAGGGTGTCCGACCAGACGGCGGCCGCGGCAAGCAGCTACCTGCGGCGGTTCTACCAGCTGGTGCCCGCGGCAAGGGCGCAGCTCGGACTTCAGCTGGCGTCGGCGGTGGCCGCCCAGGTGAGCCCGCCGCCACCACCGGGCACCCCGCCGGCCGCGTTCCTCGGCGCCGTGCTCGCCGTCCGGCGCGAGCGCGAGCAGGCGCGGCTGCGGGCGCGACTCGGTGCCCAGGCGCAGGCCCAGCGGCAAGACCAGTGGCAAGGCCAAGGGCAGCCACAGCCGCAGGCGCACGCGCAGGCCTGGCCCGGCGTTCCTGACGCGCCGTCGGGGACCATCCCCTACACCGGGCCGGTCCCGATGACGAAGGCGCCGGCCGCTGGCCCGCCGGGCAGCGGGCCGCCGGATGCCGCCGACGGCGGCGCCGGTGGCTCGCCTGACCAGGTGATGACCGAGCCGGACGACACCGTCACGGTAGGCCCGCCCGAGCGGCCGCAGGGCTCGGGCGGTGAAGACTACGGCTTCGCCGCGCCGTTCTAGCTCAGGATTCCCCGGCCGACTCCGCGCCGGAGCCCGGTGCCGGGGCGCGGCCGCCGCCGCTGCGGTCCGGCATCGGGAGCCCGCCGCTCCGACCCCACAGACGGACCCCGCCACCGCTCCGGCCCGGCACGCGGACCCCGCCACCGCTCCGGCCCGGCACGCGGAGCCCGCCGCCACTCCGGCCCGGCATCAGGAACGGAGGGACGAGGTTCCCTGTCGCGGCGACCGCGAGCGCAAGTCCCTGCTCCACGGAAACATCCTTGACCGAGTAGTGCTGCTGCCCGGCCGCGGTGGTCGCGGTCAGCGTCAGCAGGCCCTGCCGGCGCTGGAACCACGTCTGGTGGATCCGCCAGCCGATGATCGCCTCGACGCTGATGATGCTGCGCCTGCGGGACAGGGTGCCCGTCCTGGTCACCAGCCACTCGCTGGTGAGGCGATGGCCGAGGCTGCGGTACCTGTCCGCCGCGAGCACGGCGGCGGCCGGCAGCAGCGCGAACGAGGCGACCCAGACCCAGGTCGGGCCGTGCTGTCCCAGTGTGGCGGCGCAGATCGCCGCCACGATCACGGCAGCGCCAGCGAGCGCCCTGACGTATCTGCGCCGCCGAGCCCTCGGACCGTGCGGCTGGAGCGGGCCCGAGCAGAGTTCCTCGGGCAGCCCGAGCACGGAAGCGGCCACGTCCCGCACCATGACCGCGGGCGCGGGCGGCAGCAGCATCGACCCCTCGTGCTCGGCGCCGCGGCCCACGTGCAGGCCGGTCGTGATCGCGATGCAGCGGGCACCGCGCGCGGCCCGCAGCAGCAGCGGCTCACTGATCTCGACCCCGCGCAGCCTGCTGAGAGAGATCGTGGTCACCCGCACCGACAACAGCCCGCGGGAAACCCGCAGCATGTCGGTGCCGTCGCCGACGAGCCGGAAGTTCCAGAACACCGCGATGTAGCCGATCACCGCGACCAGCACGTACCCGGCGATCGCGACCACACCGCCGACCAGCACGCGCTGGACTACCGACAGCGAGGCGTAGTCGGCGACGATCAGCCTGGCCGTCCCCGTCTTGGCGATGTTGATCTGGGTCGCGTTCGTGAGCTGCACGATCGCACCGAACAGCACGCCGAGCACGACAAGTCCGGTCAGGGTCAGCGGTGCGAACCTCAGCCAGGCCAGTCGCAGCCGCGCGATCTCGGCCGCGCCGTCCGCCATCGCACCGTCGGCCTGGCCTGACCAGGCGCCCGGCCGCGCCGCCCAGGGCTCGCCGCCGGCCCGCGCTGGCGAGCCTGGCGAGGCGGCCCGGCCGGCCGCCTGGCCGGCCGCCTTACCGGCCGCCGACGCCGTGGCAGGCTGGCCGGTCAGCCCAGCCGCCGCCCCGGCCGCACCGCCCGGCCCGGCCATCGCGACCGCTTGTCTGCCGGCGATCCCTGCCCCGGGCAGCAGCAGCATCCGCAGCGCCTCGGCGTCGGCCCTGGTCAGGCCGTCCAGGTGGAAGCTCTCGCCGGACCGCAGGTCGTTGCGGCCGGTGCCGATGCTGACCCGGCAGACGCCGAGCATCCGATGCAGCAGGTGAGCGGTCACATCGACGGTCCTGATCCGGTCCCTGGCGATCGAGAGCCGCTTCTGGTTCAGCAGGCCGTGCCGCAGGTAGACCCGCTCGTCGGTGATCAGGTACCTGGTGGTGGCCCAGTGCACGAGGCCGGTCACCACCGCGGCGGCGGCGGCGGCGATGCCCCAGACCAGGCCGCCGCCGGTGCGCGCGTGCAGGATCAGCAGCCCGGCGAGCAGCGGAAGCAGCCTGGCCAGGTCGGTCAGCGGCCGGACGACCAGGCTCCGCCGGCTCAGCCGCTGCCAGCGCGCGTCCGGGTCGGCGAAGCCGCCGGCCCCTGTCTTCTCGGCCGCCCCGCCCCAGCCCTGGCCTGGGCGCGCCGCCCCGTCGAGTCCGTCGGGTCCGCCGGGCCCGGCGACGGCCGCCTCAGGCCCGGCATCCGCCAGCCCGGGCACAGCGCCTGCCAGCCCGGGCACAGCGCCCGCCGCATCGGGCGCGGCGCCGGCTAGCCGGGGCACAGCGCCTGCTAGCCCGGGCACAGCGCCGGCCGCATCGGGCGCGGCGCCGGCCGCGTCCGATGCCGTCACGTGGCGTCCCCGTGCGCCTGCCCGGTCGCCACCGTGAGCTGGTCGAGCAACTTGTCGGCCAGCACCCTATCGAGCCCGTGGATCCGCACCGGGCCGGCCGCCGACGCCGTGGTCGCGGTGACGTTCGCGAGCCCAAAGATCCGCTCGCCGAGCGAGCGGTGGCTGTCGATGGTCTGGATCCTGCTGATCGGTGCGATCCGCCAGTGCACGGAGAACCAGCCCGATCTGGTGTAGAGCGCCTCGCCGGTGACCTCCCAGCGGTGCACGTTGTACCGCCAGCGCGGCATGATCAGCGCGTGCCCGCCGAGCACCACGAACGTCACGACGATGCCTGCCACCCACGCCGCGCCGAACCCGCTCGCGGCCGCGGCGGCGATCTCGCCCACGAGGACGACGAGGCCGCCAAGCCCGGCCCTGGCGGTCCAGTAGGTGACCGCACGGCGGCTGACCCGGTTGCCCGGCACCCGCAGCCCGGGCAGCAGCGGGTCGGCGCCTGCGGCGCTCTGCGTGGTCATGCCTTCTAGGGTGCCACCTGCCGGCCGTGCGTCGGAACGCTAGCTGCCGCGGTGCCACGAGGCCAGGTACTCCCGCTGGGCCGCGGTAAGCGTGTCGATCCGCGCCCCGAGCGCGGCGAGGGTCAGCCTGGCCACCTCGGCATCGATCGCGGCCGGCATCGGATGCACCCCGGCAGCCAGCCCAGCCGGCCCCGCCGGACCCGCCTCGCCGCTGATCAGCCAGACCAGCGCGAGCGCCTGAGCGGCGAACGACAGGTCCATCACGGCCGCCGGGTTGCCCTCGGCGGCGATCAGGTTGACCACCCGGCCCTCGGCAAGCAGGATCAGCCGCCGGCCGCTGTCGAGCACGTACTCGTCGGCGTGCGGGCGCACGCCCTCGTTGACCTCGACCGCCAGCCCGGCCAGCGCGCGCACGTCGATCTCCACGTCGAAATGCCCGGCGTTGGCCAGGATCGCACCGTCCCGCATGACCTCAAGATGAGGCGCGGTGATCACGTCGCGGGATCCGGTCGCCGTGACGAACACATCGCCAAGCCCGGCCGCGTCGGCCATCGGCAGCACCCGGTACCCGCGCATGATCGCGCCCAGCGCCCGCACCGGGTCGACCTCGGACACGATCACGTGAGCGCCAAGGCCCGCGGCCCGCTCGGCGATCACACTCCCGCACGAGCCGTAGCCGGCCACCACCACCGTCTTGCCTGCCAGCAGCACGTTGGTCGCCCGGAACAGCCCGTCGATCACCGACTGGCTGGTGCCGTACCCGTTGTCGAACATCCGCCTGATGACCGAGGCGTCCGCGGCGACCACGGGAAAGGCCAGCGTCCCCGCGGCCGCCATCCGGCGCAGCCGCGCCACCCCGGTCGAGGTGGACTCGCATCCGCCGATCACGCCGGCCAGCAACTCGGGCCGCTCGGAGTGCAGCGTGTTCACCAGGTCGCAGCCGTCGTCGATGACCAGGTCGGGTGCCCCGTCCAGGGCCCGATGGATGTGGGCGTAGTAGGTCTCCCTGTCTACCCCGACCCTGGCGCCCACGACGACCCCCGGCATGCTCGCCAGCGCCGCGGCGATGTCGTCCTGGGTGGACAGCGGATTCGATGCGGCCAGGTGCACCCGCCCGCCGCCCGCCACGATCAGGTCGACAAGGACCGCGGTCTCGGCGGTGATGTGCAGGCACGCCGCGACCGAGCGCCCGGCAAACGGCCTGCGGCTCGCGTACTCGTGCCGCAGCAGCCCGAGCACCGGCATCGCGCGCTGCGCCCAGGCGATCCTGGCCAGCCCGCCGCCGGCCAGCCCAGGGTCAGCGACATCCGAGCCAGTCACATCAGCCACTTCAGCGCCTCCAGCATCACAGTTCCCAGAATCGTCCGGGGGACGAGAGCAACGGTGGCCCGTTGATGCTGCTATAGCGACATCAACGGGCCACGGTTGCTCAGGCAGCCACGGGCAGCGAGCCCTGCGCACGTCAGTACCGGTAGTAGTCCGACTTGTAAGGGCCGTCGATCGGGACGCCGATGTAGTCAGCCTGCTCCTTGGTCAGCTCGGTGAGCCGGACGCCGAGCGCGCCGAGGTGCAGCCGCGCCACCCGCTCGTCGAGGTGCTTGGGCAGCACGTGCACGCCGAGCGGGTACTCCTGCGTCCTGGTGAACAGCTCGATCTGGGCGAGCACCTGGTTGGTGAAGCTCGACGACATCACGAAGCTCGGGTGCCCGGTCGCGTTGCCGAGGTTCAGCAGCCGCCCCTGCGACAGCACGATGATCGAGTGCCCGTCGGCGAACACCCACTCGTCCACCTGCGGCTTGATGGTGATATGCCGGACGCCGGGCAGCCTGGCCAGCCCGGCCATGTCGATCTCGTTGTCGAAGTGCCCGATGTTCCCGACGATCGCCTGGTGCTTCATCCGGCTCATGTGCTCGGCCGTGATGATGTGCAGGTTCCCGGTCGCGGTCACGAAGATGTCCGCCGTGGACACCACGTCATCGAGCAGGGCGACCTGGAAGCCGTCCATGGCGGCCTGCAGGGCGCAGATCGGGTCGACCTCGGTGACGATCACCCGGGCGCCCTGCCCGCGCAGCGACTCGCAGCAGCCCTTGCCGACGTCGCCGTAGCCGCAGACCACGGCCACCTTGCCGCCGATGAGCGTGTCGGTGGCCCGGTTGATGCCGTCGACGAGCGAGTGGCGGCAGCCGTACTTGTTGTCGAACTTGGACTTGGTCACCGAGTCGTTCACGTTGATCGCCGGGAACAGCAGCGTCCCCGCCTTGGCCATCTCGTAGAGCCGGTGCACGCCCGTGGTGGTCTCCTCGGTCACCCCGAGGATCGCGTTCGCCGTCTTGGTCCACTTACCAGGCTCTGCCGCGAGGCTGGCCCGCAGCACGCCGAGGATCACGTGCCACTCCTCGGGGTCGTCGTCGGCCGCGGCGGGCACGTGGCCGACCGCCTCGAACTCGGCCCCCCGGTGCACGAGAAGCGTGGCGTCGCCGCCGTCGTCGAGCAGCATGTTGGGCCCTTCATCGTCGGGCCAGGTCAGCGCCCGCTCGGTGCACCACCAGTACTCGGGCAGCGTCTCGCCCTTCCATGCGAACACCGGGATGCCGCGCGGGTCGTCCGAGGTCCCGTCCGGCCCGACAGCGACCGCCGCCGCGGCGTGGTCCTGGGTGGAGAAGATGTTGCAGCTTGCCCACCTGACCTGCGCCCCGAGCGCGACCAGAGTCTCGATCAGGACGGCGGTCTGGATCGTCATGTGCAGCGAGCCCGTGATCCTGGCGCCCTCCAGCGGAGCGGTGCCTGAGTACTCCTCGCGCAGGGCCATCAGCCCAGGCATCTCATGCTGCGCGAGCCTGATCTCGTTGCGGCCGAACTCGGCCAGGGACAGATCGGCGACCTTGAACGGCGGGTGTTCGGCGGGCATCTGCGCTCCTCGCTTCACGGCGTTGACATACCGAAGGTACGGGACCGTGCGGCCTGGCCGCATCGCTACATGGCTGTTTCTGACAGAAAATTGTTAGAATCAGCACCGTGCGCATCACGGAGGCCGCCAGGAGGCTCGGCATCTCGGCCCGGATGCTCAGGTATCGGGAGACGCTTGGCCTGCTGCCCGCCGTGCGCGGCCGTACCGGCCGCCGTGCCCAGCCTGCGCGCGCCGCCGCCTCCTTGGGCACTCCACCAGCCCGCGAGACCCGCGACGCGGGCGCCCGCCCAGCCCGTGACCAAGGCGCCCGCCCGGTCCCCGACTCGGCCGGCCGCGCGCTCGGCACGGCTGCCGCGCACCGCCAGTTCACCGACGCCGACCTGAACGCGGTGGCACTCGGGCTGGCGATCGAGCGGCGCTACGACATCAGCCCAGCCGCGCTCGCGTTCGGCCTGCGGGTGCTCGCCGACCCGGCCGCCCGGTCCGACGTCGCCGAACTCGGCCGCCTGATCGGCCGGATCAGGCCGCTGCCCGCGCTGGCGATGGATTTCGAGAAGGAGCGGGCGCTCCGCCTGCTCGGCACCGCCGCCGCCGCCCAGACCGGACCGCGTCCGCGCCCACAGTCGCGCCCGCGCCGTCCCTGAACCGCGCTCGCGCTGGCCCACGCCTGCGCTCAACCGCGCCCGCGCTCAACCTCAGCATCGCGCTCGCCCCTTACCGGGTCATTGCCGTTGCCTATGCCGATCATGGCGCTATTTGGCCTGATCAGGCGATTGCTGTGAGCGGGCCTCGGGTAACCATTCGCCGTGGCCGGGCTGCCTGATCCCGCCGGGCGTGGCGACCGCCGGCCGATCCTGACCGGAGGGAGAGCGGCGTGAGGAACGGCAAGCACCCGGCCCATACGGCGCCGCACCCGCTAGTACGCGCCCGCAGCACACTCGCCCTCCTGGCGGGCGGGGCGGCGCTCGCGATCGCGCTTGCCAGGTTCGCGGTGCACATTGAGACCTTCGCGTTCACCGCGCGGATGTTCGACCTGGGCATCTACCGCGACGGCGGCCTGATCGTCAGGCACGCCTATCACTTCCGCTCAGGCCGGGCGACGCCGCTGTACGACTGGGTCTCCCCCGGCGGCGGCAACCCGTTCACCTACCCGCCCTTCGCGGCCGGGATCTTCGCGCTGATGTCCTACCTGCCGCTATCGGCCCTGCAGTGGGGGATGACGATCGCCAGCATCGCGGCCCTGGTCGCAGCGGTCTGGCTGACTATCGGCGCGGTCGGCGGGCCGTCAGGGCGCGCCAGGGCAGGGCTCGCGCTTGCGGTCTCTGCGGTCGCGCTGTGGACCCAGCCGGTCCAGTCCAACCTGGCGCTTGGCCAGATCAACCTGCTGCTGATGGTGGCGATCATCTGGGATCTGCGCCCGTCCGTCAGGCCGGCCGATGGCTCGCCTGCCCGCACGGCCGACCGGTGGTGGACCGGCGCAGCCACCGGGATCGCCGCCGGGATCAAGCTCACCCCGCTGATCTTCATCCCCTACCTGCTGGTGACCCGCCGGTTCCGCGCCGCGGCGACCGCGGCGGCCACCTTCGCTGTCACGGTCGCGATCGCGTTCCTGCCGTTGCCGGGCGCCTCGGCGATGTACTGGGGCGGCGGCCTCTTCGCCAGGGCGAACGGCACGTCGACCGCCAACCTGGAGTTCTACTTCGCCTCGTCGTGGAACCAGTCGCTGCGCGGCCTGCTGTCGCGGCTCATGCTGCACGCGGACCTGGCGACCGGCCCGTGGCTGATGGCGGCCCTGGTGACGGCGGTGGCCGGGCTGCTGTGCGCGGTCTGGCTGCACAACGACGGCTACCCGATGCTCGGCGTGCTCGCCTGCGCTCTGACCGGCCTGCTGATCTCGCCGATCAGCTGGCTGCACCACTGGGTCTGGGTCGCCGCCTGGCTGGCCGCTACCGCCGCGATGGCGCTGCGGGCACGTGGAGCGGCGCGGTGGGCCTGGCTGGGGATCACGGCGCTGGTCACGCTGGCGTTCGTGGACCTGCCTAGGTTGCCGCTGCTGCACGTCGGTGGTCAGGGACTCGACCTGGTCACCAACGTGCCAAGGAAGCACCCGCTGGCCTGGCACGGCCTTGAGCTCATCGCAGGGAACGTCTTCGTCCTGGCCGGCCTCGCTGGCCTCGCGGCCCTGTTCGGCTGGGGCATCGTCCGCGCCTTCCAGCCGGCCAGGACCGCCGTCGCCGAGCCGCTGACCCCAGGCCCGCTCACCGCAGGCCCGCTCACCGCAGGTCCGCTAGCCGCGGGTCCACTGGCCGCAAGCCCTCCCGCCGCTCCCGGCCTGCCGGAGCTTGGCGAGCTCTGGCGGGGCGAGGCCGGCCCGACGTGATGACTTACCGCAGCGGCTGACCGGACCCGCCGTCCCGCGCACCGCCGTCCTGCCCACCGCGTTCCCGCGCATCGCCGTCCCGCGCATCGCCGCCCTGCTCGCCGTCACCGGCCTCGCGTCCGCTCGCGGCGACGTCCTCACCGCTGCCCGCGCCACGGGCGGCAGCAGCGCGGGCGTCGCTGACCGCGCTCACCGCCGGGTCGGACTCCTCCACCCTCGCCGGGTCGTACAGGTCAGGCTCAAGGAACACAAGCCCCGCGATCGGCACCGCGGCCCTGATCCTGCGCTCGGCCTCGTTGATCCCAGCCACGATCACCTCGGCCGCCTCGCCGGGCCGGACCGCGACCTTGGCAGCGACCAGCAGCGACTCGGGCCCTACGTGCATGGTCCGCAGGTGAATGACCCGCTCGATCTCGGGGCCGCCCTCGATCGCCGCGACGATGGCCCGCTCGGCCTCCGGGCTGGCCGACTCCCCGAGCAGCAGGCTCTTCATCTCGACCGCGAACACGACGGCGACGAACCCGAGCACCAGCCCGATGGCGATCGACCCGGCGCCGTCCCACCTGCCGTCTCCGGTCACCGTTGACAAGATCACGGCGCACAACGCAAAGCCCAGGCCACTCAACGCGGCAGAGTCCTCAAGCAGCACGGCTGGGACCTCGGGCGCCTTGGCGCGCCTGATGAAGACGCGCAGGCTGATCTGGCCCGGGCTCTGCCTGGCCTGCCGGACCGCGGTGCGGAACGAGAACCCCTCGAGCGCAATCGCGACCGCGAGCACCACGAAGGCCACCATCGGCGAGACCAGCGTCTCGGGATGCAGAACCCGGCTGATGCCCTCGACCACCGAGAAGACGGCACCCACCACGAACAGCACGACCGCGACGATGAACGCGTAGACGTACCGCTCGGCGCCGAAGCCGAACTGATGCTCCCTGGTCTCCTCGCGCCGTGACCTGGTCCGGCCGATCAGCAGCAGCACCTGGTTACCCGAGTCGGCCACCGAGTGCACCGACTCGGCGAGCATCGACGCAGAGCCGGTGATCGCGAACGCGGCGAACTTGGTAGCCGCGATGCCGAGGTTGGCCGCGAGTGCCGCGATGACCGCGCGCGGGCTGTCGCCGCGACCACCGCCTGCCTCACCCTGGCGGGCAGGCGGACTACCCTGCCGCAGGGTTGCGCGCCTCGCTGATCAGCAGCACAGGGATGTCGTCGCGCACGGGGTAAGCAAGCCCGCAGTCGACGCCCGTGCAGACAAGCTCGCTGGCCTCGTCGTCCACCCGCAGTGGCGCGTGGCACTTCGGACAGGCCAGGATCTCCAGCAGCCAGTCGTCGATGTTCACCAGGTCTCCCTGTCTCGCTCACGGCCGGTCGGCCGGCCCGGGCTGGTCGGCGGCCTGTCGGTCACCGCCGTGGCACTACGCATCATGCCGCACGATGGCGAGTACCTCGTCGGTCACCTTAGCCAGCGTCGCCTCGTCGTCGGCCTCCACGTTGAGCCGCAGCAGCGGCTCGGTGTTGGACGGCCGCAGGTTGAACCACCAGTCGGGTGCGCTGATCGTCAGCCCGTCCAGGTCGTCGGCGGTCGCATCGGGCCGCCCGGCGAACGCCTGCCGCACCCTCGCCATGGTGGCCACCTGGTCGGCGACCTCGGTGTTGATCTCGCCCGACGAGGCGTACCTGGAATACGGGACGAGCAGCTCCGACAGCGGCTTGTCCTGGCTGCCGAGCGCGGCGAGCACGTGCAGCGCCGCCAGCATGCCGGAGTCGGCGAACCAGAAGTCCCTGAAGTAGAAGTGGCCCGAGTGCTCGCCGCCGAAGATCGCGCCGCGCTCGTTCATCACGGCCTTGATGAACGAGTGGCCGACCCTGGTCCGCACCGGGATCCCGCCGTGCTCGGTCACGATCTCGGACACCGCCCTCGAGGTGATGAGGTTGTGGATGATCGTCGCGCCTGGCTCACGGGCCAGCTCGCGGACCGCGATCAGGGCCGTCAGCACCGACGGGGACACGACCTGCGCCCGCTCGTCCACGACGAAGCAGCGGTCGGCGTCACCGTCGAACGCCAGCCCGATGTCCGCCGAGTTCGCCGTCACCGCGCGCTGCAGGTCGACCAGGTTCGCCGGGTCGATCGGGTTGGCCTCGTGGTGCGGGAACGACCCGTCGAGCTCGAAGTACAGCGGCACAAGCTCGATCGGCAGGCCGTCGAACACCATAGGCACGGTGTGCCCGGCCATGCCGTTCCCGGCGTCCACCGCCACCCTGAGAGGCCTGATGCCGGACAGGTCGACCAGTGTCTTGAGGTAGCCCGCGTAGCCTGACAGCAGGTCCTCGCTGGTGATCGTGCCCGGCTCGGCCGCGACGGCGTAGGTCCCCGTGCTGGCCATCTCGCGCAGCTCGGTGAGGCCGGTGTCCTCGCCGACCGGCTTCGCGCCCGCACGGCACAGCTTGATCCCGTTGTACCTGGCCGGGTTGTGGCTCGCTGTGATCATCGCACCGGGGATGGCCAGGCTGCCGCTCGCGTAGTACAGCATGTCGGTCGAGCCAAGGCCGGCCTGCACCGCATCGGCACCGGCCGAGGTCACGCCCCTGGCGAAGGCGGCGGCCAGCGGTGCCGACGAGGTCCGCATGTCGTGCACTGTCACGACGGCCGGCGCCTGCGTCATGGTCGCGAACGCAGCCCCGACGGCCTCGGCGACGCCCTCGTCGAGCTCGGCAGGAACGACGCCCCGGATGTCGTATGCCTTGAAGATCTTCGCGTAGTCGGCCATTGCGATATGCCTCTCCCGACCATCCCCGTGCGGCGCGCACTGCCTGCGGGCCGCTCTGCCGGCGCAGATCGTCAGACTATCGGTCGTCGAACACGCTCGCCCGCGCGACTGCCCGCCGCCTCGGCGGGCGATCAGGGGACGGGAACGGCTAGCCGGGACGGCCGCGCTCGGGCGGAGCCGACCTGAGCACGCGCAGATGGCCTCGCCTGCCGACCTCCACGCCCTGGCCGACCGGCTCCGCGGCCTGCGGCCGGGACGCCTCGCGCACCGCGTTGGCGAGCGCCTCGAGGTCGTCGGCCGCCGACTCCTCGCTCGGGCCGAGCGGCAGCCGCACGATGTCCCAGCCGCGCGGGGCGGTCAGCCGGTCAGCGTGCGCGCTGCACAGGTCGTAGCAGTGCGGCTCGACATAGGCGGCCAGCGGGCCGAGCACGGCCGTCGAGTCTCGGTACACGTACGTCAGGGTGCACACGGCGTCCCGCTTACACGCCGGGCGAGAGCAGCGGCGAGAACTCAACGACCCACCTCGCTCACGGCTCTGTACGATCGCTCACAACCGTTGACCGTATCTCTAGCTACGGCGGTAACGCCATCACCCGGGGCACTGCCGCACAATCGTGTCTCGGCCGCCTGGCCGCTCGGGATTGGCCGCCTGGCTGCTCGGGCTTGCGGACAGCTTAACCACGTGGATCTGGGTACGCTGTGATTGTGCACCCGGCGGATGGCCGACCCCCCGCAGCCGCCAGGATCAGGCGGCGGGACCGACACGGCCGTGGCTTGCGCGGGCCGCTGGCCCCGGCCGGTTCACCGCTGTACCGCAGCCGCGCCGAGCGCTTCGATGACCTCGTACTCCAGGCGGTCGCGCAGCTTGAGCCACGGTGGGAATCCGAGCTTGCCGCCGTCGAGTTCGCCGTGGAGGAGGTCCCTGCCGACGACGCTCCCGCCGACGACCTGGCCGACGACATTGACCCGGTGCCGCTGGCCAGGCTTGACCCGGCGTGGCCCGATGCGGGCGACCCGCTGCGCCCGGCCAGGCCTGCCAGGATCGTGCTGTACCGGCGCCCGCTGCTGGCCAGGGCCGAGGGTGAGGACGAGCTTGGCGAGCTGGTGCTCGACGTGGTCATCGAGGAGTTCGCCAGGCTGCTCGGGCTGGACCCGCAGCAGGTGGATCCCGGCTACCCGGACGAGGACTGAGCGCGCGGTGAGGACTCAGCGCGCGGTCAGGGCTGATCGCGCGGTCAGGACCCGAGCACGGCCACCAGGGACGACCTGACCGACGGCAGCACGATGCTTGTGGGCGTCGAGATGAACGGCAGGACCGTCTGCACCGTGTTTCCGACGTCGGCCAACCGCGCCGCGTAGACCGGACCAGAGCCGGGCAGCGGGGTCACCAGGATCGCCACCAGCGTGACCTTCGGCCCGTGCCTGGGCAGCTGCACCTTCACCTCGTCGGAGGACTTAGCCGGGATATGCACGACCCGGCCTGGCTGGCCGGTCAGCGCAGTGCCCGGGATCGCCTGCGAGATCCGCACGTTGGCGGCGCGCCACGGGGCCGAAAGCACGACCTCGGTCGTGCCCGCCGTGCCGACCGGGCTCGCGGCGATCACGCCCTGGCCGACGACCGCCGTCGAGCCAGTGATCATGGCGCCCGGTGCGCCTGGCGGCCCGCCGGTGACCTCGAGCTCGGCCGTTACCGGCACGTTGGACGAGACCACGACCGAGCCCGGCGACCCGCTGACCGACGGGAGCGGCACTCCGGTGGCCTGGTGCGGCAGCATGGTGATCCCGCTGCCGCCGGTGGGCTGATACGACCCGCGCGCCGTCACGGCTGTCACATTCACCCGCGCCGAGCTGCCGCCTGGCACGGTGATGTACAGTTCGCGCGTCCCGGCAATGCCGGGCATCCCCGGCAGCACCAGCCTGGTCGCGGGCTCGGACGCCACGGGCAGCCAGATGCCCGGCTTCGTGGCGCTGGTGGACTCGTGGACCGCGGCAACCACTCGCCCGGTACTCGTGGTCACGTGCAGGGCCACCGCCTTGGCGCTGTGCAGCAGCGTGTCCAGCGTCTGCACCACCATGCTGTGCGGTGGCACCACGATCCCTGAGTCCGCCGCGCCAAGCAGCGGGCCGCTGTCGGTCTGAATGCTCAGGTCGGCGTCGGCCGGCTGACTGTCGGTGTTCATCAGGTAAAGCTCGGTGTGCAGCGTGGTGGAGCCTGGCCCGACGAACCAGAAGTCCGAGCCCGGCGCCTCGCAGCGAGCCGTCGGAAGGCCTGACGGGCTCAACTGCTCGACGTCGAAGCCCTGGGCGTCGGCGCCGTCGGCGGCCAGGATGAGCCCGCCTCGGCCCACGCTGGTCGGCACCTTCCCTCCGGCCATGCTCGGCAGCGTGCTCTGCTTAGCCGACAGGGGGCGGACGGTCCTGATGGGCCTGACGTCGAGCTGGCCCGGCTGCGGCGTCGTGCTGACTGGCCCGGCCGCCGGCGATCCAGCCGTGCCCAGCTTGATCAGCACCACCCGTCCGCTGCCTGTGCCAGCCGGCGCGCTGGCCTCGGCGACATCGCCGCCAGTCAGCCCGCCCGATCCAGGGGCCTGGCAGGCCACGAGAGCCGAGGTGACTGGAAGGGTCCCCGCAGGCCCGCCTCGGGTCTTGGACGCCAGGGCCATCGGGTGGCTGAGGCCGGCGATGCCGTACAGGCCGGCCAGCGCGAGCACGACCAGCGCAGCGAGCACCATCCGGTTCGCCGGCATCCGGTTCCGCGGCCGCCGACCGGCCGGTTTCCTGGCAGGCCGGCGGCCAGTGACCTGGGGGGCGCCAGGCCTGCGGCCCGCCGCGGACCTGCCGCCGGACGGACGGCCGCCGGACCGGCTCGTCGGCCGTGCCTTGCGCGGCGTCACCAGGTCTCTCCCTCGTACTCGGGCTCGTAGTCTTCGGCCGGACTTGACCAGCGCCTGCTGGCCGCGCCAGTCTGGTCCAGGTCGTCCCAGCCGCCCTGGTCCTGCTCCGCCGGGTGCCACGCGCCGCGCCTGCCCTGGTCCCGGCGCGGGCCCTCGACCGGCGGCAGCGGCTCAAGCGCGTCATCGTCGCCGCCTGACCACCCGGACGCGGCCGGCTCGCCCCTCGCGGAGTAGGTCAGCGGATCGCCGTCAAGTTCGTCCCGGTCGTGGCGGCTCCAGCGGCCGGCCGGACCTGACCGCGCGCGGTCCAGAACCGACGCGGAGTCGCGGTCGTGTGACTCCCCCCGTCTGACCCGGCTACCGCGATCGGCTCGGTCACGGCCGCCCTCGTCATATCTGCCCTCGTCTTCTCTGCCATGTGCGGATCTGCCCTCTGCGGATCTGCCCCGTGCAGATATGTCTTGTGCGGATATGTCCTGTGCTGATCTGCCGTGCGCTGAGGACCACCGGTCACTCCCTGTCCAGCCGTCGCCGTCGGCCCCTTCGTCGTCGGCCCAGTCGTCGCCGGCTGCCCAGTCGTCCTGGCCGAGGGTCGCGCCGGGCCCGCGGTGAGCACCGCGCCACCTGACGCCTGAGTCCTGGAGGTCGTCCCGGCCCCGAAGATCGTCACGTTCCCGTGGGTCATGCCGCCCCCGAGGATCGTCCCGCGCCCCGCGGTTATCTAGGCCCGCCCGGTCGTCCGAGCCCGGCCAGTCCGCGCCGCCTGACCGGCCGGCCGGAGGGCTCGGCCACGCGCCGCGGCGCGGAGCGGTGCGGTCACGGTCGCCCGGGTCGCCGGTGTAGTCGCCGGCGGGGCGGTGAGCACCGTCCGACGACCAGTCATGCACCGCCGGGTCGAGCGCACGCCATGACCCCGACGGCGTTCCTGAGGGCTCGGCCGCGCTGTCGTAGCCAGGGTCGGCGCCGTAGCCATCGCCGGCCCCGTAACCACCCCCAGCCTGGTACCCATCGCCAACCTGGTAACCACCGGCAGCCCGGTAACCACCGGCCTGCTCGTAACCGCCGGCAGCCCGGTAACCACCGGCCGCCTCGTGTCCGCCGGCAGCCTGGTAACCACCTCCGGCATTCTGGTAACCACCCCCGGCAGCCTGGTAACCACGGTCGGCCTGGCCACTACCACCGGCCCGGTACTCATCGCCGGCCGGGAAGCCACCGGCAGCGTGGCGACTGGCGTCGCGGTCACGGCCCGCGTCGTAGCCGCCAGCCTCGGCGTTCCCGCCGGTGTCCGAGCCTTCCCGCGGGAGCGGCCATGCTCCCGACGGGGAACGGCCAGCCCTGGCCGGCCCGCGGTCGTCGTCGCGACCTGGCTCACCGCTGATATCGGGGTACGGCCACGCGCCGGACGGGGACCTGCCAGTCCGCGAAGCGCCAGCCGGTCCCTGGCCGCTCGCCGCAGGCGAGCGGCCATCCTCCCCTGGTTCGGCCGGGCTGGCGGGATAGGGCCACCCCGGGGGTCCCGTTATGCTGCGATCTTTCTCGCGGTCAGCTGGTGGGTTCGGCCACGCGCCGGTCAGCCGGGAGTCACCGCGCGCATCCTCGGCCAGGGAGTACGGCCTGGTGCCTGCCTCACCAGGCCCCGCGCTGTGCGCGGCCGACTCGTAGCGGTCCGGCCAGGGCCTGCCGGTCCGGCCGGCGCGGCTTTCCCGATCCCGCCGGTCGTCCTCGGGCCTGTCGGAGTAGTCGTGTGCCTGCGGCTCTCGTCCGCCCAGGTCGCGGTCCGCGCTCCGGGAGCGGCCGCGCCGCCCGGCATCGGGACCCGCGGCATATAGCTCGGTGGCGTCGAACTGGCCGGAGTCGGCTCCGGCGTCGAACCCGGCGTCGTCGGGCTCGAAGGCGTCCATCTCACCGGAGCCGGGCTGGCCCGAATCGAATCTGCTCGAATCGAACCTGCCGGACCCGGGCCGGCCTGCATCGGGCCGGCCCGCATCGGGCAGGCCGGAATCGGGCCGGCCTGCATCGAGCTGGGGCGCGTCGGCGTCCTGCGAGCCGCGCCGGGATACCGCCGGGCGCCGGCCCCCGCGATCCCCGCGATCGCGGTCGTCACGGTCGCGGTCGTCGCCGCCTCGGCCGGCCCGTCCCTTGCCCGCCGCGCCGACCCGGCTGCGCCCACGTCCGCGTCCGCGCCCGCCGCGCAGCGCACGCGCCGACCCAGCACGCGCCGACCCGGCCCGCGCCGAGAGTCCGGCCAGGGCCGCACCCCGGCCGACCGGGACCCCGGCCTGCCGCTCACCTGCGTCGGCATCAGCAAGTTCCTCGTCAGACTCAGTGTCAGTGTCAGTGTCGGCGTCGGCGTCCGTACTCGGCGCCGTCGCGCGCTGCGGCTCGGGCTCGGCGACGTGCATGCCGGGCAGCGCCAGGCCAGCCACGGCGAGGAAGGCGAGCAGCTCGAAAAGCAGCACGAGGTCGCGGCCGAAACCCGGGTAGCCGAGATCCAGCGTCCCGCCGCCCGCGGGGACGCGGAATGCCTGCGCCCAGCTCCCGGCGGGAGACGGCACCGGGGTCAGCGCGTGACCGTTCACCGACGCACGCCAGTCGCCTGCGGGCTCGGCGAGCAGCAGCGTTCCGCCCGCCGACGGGAGCCGGGCGCCGGAGACGCCGACCGGCCCGGACGGGATCGGCACGACCGTGCCGTCGGGCTCGGCCAGCGCGACGCGCGCGGGCGGCGTGCTGACCTGCCAGAGCGAGTAGGACGCGGTGGTGCTGTACAGCCGCAGCCCGATCATGCCGTCGAGTACCCGGTCGAGCTGGGGCGCCACCGGCGCCTGGACCAGGACGTAGCCGATGTCGAAGCCGGCCAGATGCTGCGCCGGGCTGACCGCGAGGCTGGCGTCGGGCGTGGTCAGCTCGGAGACGACCCGGCTGAGCGCCCGCTGCGCGCTAGCCGGCGCGATCAGCGAGGCGTCGGCCAGGGACGGGCTCGGCCCGCGCAGCAGCACGTAGGAGACCTGCCCGCCGGACTCGCGCACCACCAGGGTGCGCACCTGGTGGCTCTGACCGTCCGCCACGGCCACCAGCTCGGGTACAAGCTGGCTGGCCACCGGATGCACCGGCCCGCTGACCCCGGTGCCCAGCCATGCAATGGCGGCGAGCAGCGGCGCCGAGCACGCGATCACGACGATCAGGGTCGCCAGCAGCCCGCGGCCGGACAGCAGCGCCCGCACGCCCTTGGCCCCTGACCCGGCGAGCAGCCGCCCGAGCGCCTCGGCGCCCACCGAAGCGGCGAGCAGCAGCCCGAGCGCGGCAATCGCCAGCGCCAGGCCCGCCCAGACTACGACGGGCCCGCCGTCGTCAGGCCGGACGGTGAGGTGGCTGACCACGATCGCGGTGAGCAGCCCGGACAGGGCGACCACCCAGCCGGCCGTGATCATCCTGCGGCGGCGGCCGGCGAACAGCGCGGCGAGCGCGGCTGCCATCAGGCCGGCCGTCACCCAGTACGGCGGCAGCCCTGGCCCGCCCGGGCTCAGCAGCATCAGCGCCCTGGCAGGCAGGCCGACGACCGGCGTTCCAGGCTGGGGCAGACCGGCCTCGAGCAGCAGGTCAGCCGGATGCGCCAGCACGGTGACCGTCCAGGGCAGCAGCAGCACCGGCGTGGTGAGCGCGACCACGGCGAGGTTGCGCAGCAGGCCTGGCCTGGTATTGCGGAACCCGATCGCGGCGAGCAGGCACGCGGCGACTGCGACCAGCCATAGCAGCGGCACGAACGCGGCGGCGATGGCCACAAGCAGGCCGGTCGCCCAGGCGGCCCGGTTCGCGCCCTTGCTGCGCGGCGCGGTGAGCACCCGGCCGGCGCTCAGCGCCATCAGCGGCAGCAGGATGAACGCCACCGCGCTGCCGAACCGCCCGGACGCCACCACCCCGGTCGCCACCGGCAGCAGCGCGTACGTGACCGACGCCCAGACCCTGACCGGGGCAGAGGTCGTCACCCGCCGGGCCGCGAGCATGGCGGTCATCCCGGCGAGCGGCACGCAGCCGACCAGGATCACATCGATCGCCAGCCACGGCTTGCCAGCCAGCACGGTGCCGATCGCGGCGATCACCGCGAGCCACGGCGGCGTGGCCGTCGTCGAGCCGAGCCCGGACGGGTGGAACGACTGGAGGTATGTGCGCCACAGGTCAGATGTGCCGCCCCAGGCCGGCACCAGCGCGCCGCCGCCCAGCGGGCCGCCGCCGAGCAGCGACCGCCCGGCCGCGAGCGCGATCGCGAGCAGCAGCACGAACGTCAGCAGCGTGGGGCTGGTCAGCAGCCGCCTGGCCAGCCCGTTGTCCTCAAGCAGGGAGTCGTCCTCGGTCGGGTCAGCCGATGCGTGATGCGATCCGGCCATGTCGGTCTGCGACCTGGCGAACGTGTACGCGGCGAACTCGACCAGCCGACGGGCCGAGTGCCCAGGCGGCAGGTCGGCCTTGACCCTGGAGTAGGCGGACCTGCGGCCGTCGGCGCGGGCGCGCCGCATCGTGAACAGCCGCAGCGGGTGCCCGAGCACCGCGCAGACAGCCGCCGCCTCGTCCATGGCCGCGGACAGCCGCTTGGCCAGCAGGAAGAAGCTGATCCGCAGTGCCGAGACGGCCAGGTTGCCGATGACCGACGGCAGCATCTGCCGCAGCGGCAGATTGCCGAGCAGGGTCAGCAGCCCGTTGCGGCGGTCGAGCATCCGCGCCCGGCGGCCCACCGATACCGCGCGCCGGTGCTTGGTCGCCGCCTGGACGTGGAAGACCACGGCGTCAGTGATCACCCTGACCCGGTAGCCGGCCGCGTGCACCCGCCAGCAGAAGTCGATGTCCTCCATGAACAGGCCCATGCCGACGTCGAAGCCGCCGACCTCGTCCCAGACGTCCCGGCGGACGAGCATGCCGGCGCTGCTGACCGCGAGCGCATCCCGGTCGCCGTCGTGCTGGCCCTGGTCGACCTCGCGTGGCTCGATCCCGGTCACCCGCCGAGCAGCGGTGTCGAGCGTGATCCCGGCCTCGAGCATCACCTCGCGGTTGGTGAAGTCCCTGAGCTTCGGGCCAAGCACGGCAGCTGAGCTGATCTCCGCGGCGCCGCGGAGCAGCTGCTCGAGCGCGTCAGGGGCCGGCTCGCTGTCGTCGTGCAGCAGCCACAGCCACTCCACCCGGTCTCCGGCCTGGCCGCCCGATGGGCCGGGCACCGGGGTGATTGCAGCCCGATGCCGCAGCGCCCTGGCGATGGCCGCGCCGTAGCCGGTCGGGCGTTCCATCCCGAACACGGCCTGCTGGCCGAACTTCGATGCCAGCACCGCGCCGCTGCGGTCCCTGCTCCCTGTGTCCACGGCGACGACGCGCTGCACGGGCCTGGTCTGGTCCAGCACGGCGTCCGCTACCTGCGGAAGCCAGGCAGCGCCGTCGTGCGCGACGATGACGGCGGTGACCACGTGCTGCGGATAAGACTCGTTCGAAGACAAGGCGATCCGGTTGCTTGCTCTGGGGGTATGTGACCGCGGGGCCGGCCACTGCCATGGCCTCCGCCCGGCCAGCGGGTTACCTGGTGAACGATACGCGAACCTTGGGGTGTCTCACTGGCAGAAGGCAGAGCTTGCCGGTGCCGTCATGACTGCCCCCCGGCCGCCGTGGTTGATCCCCGAGCTACCGTTAACTACCGCAAAACGCCATTTCGCGAAGATGCTGGCGCCCCGTGTCGGCGCGAGCTCCCGCGCCTGCGCCCCGTTGCCGTCTGGCCGTGCCGTGCCCTCTCGGCTTGCCGACCCGGCCGACTAGCCGACCTGTCGCTTGAGCCTCCTGCGCTCGCGCTCGGAAAGCCCGCCCCAGATGCCGAACCGCTCGTCGTGCTCAAGCGCGTATTCCAGGCACTCGGCCCGCACCTCGCAGCTGCGGCAGACCCGCTTGGCCTCCCTGGTCGATCCGCCCTTCTCTGGAAAGAAAGCCTCGGGATCGGTCTGCGCGCAGAGCGCCCGATCCTGCCACGCGGGCTCCGTGGCTTCCTCCGCGCCGATGCCGAACGCGTCGTGCACGAGCGTGACGATCGCATCAGTCACAGCGCACCTCCACCCCTTTGTTGACCCCGTCCGCTCCCTGGCACCCCATGCGACCAGAGAATTACACTGCTGAAATTACAACCGCGTGTCTTGCCGCGAGTCAAGGCGGATACGTGATAAAGCTGGCCTGCTTGCCCCTGATGACGGGAAAGTCTGCCGGGAATCCTGGGGTCCCAGCCTGTCGCGGGCGGCTTCATCCCCGCCCCGCGCGGACCCGTGGGGTGCTGGCAGACTCGGCGCATGCGCATCACGTTGCTCGCCGGAGGGGTAGGCGGGGCCCGGTTCCTGCGCGGGCTGCGGCTCGCGGCGCCCGACGCCGAGATCACCGTGATCGGGAACACTGGCGACGACATCACGCTGTTCGGGCTGCACGTCTGCCCGGATCTCGACACCGTGATGTACACGCTCGGCGGCGGCGTGAGCGAGGAGCAGGGCTGGGGCAGGGAAGGCGAGACCCACGTCGTCCAGTCCGAGCTGACCGCGTACGGCGCGGGGCCGGACTGGTTCAGCCTCGGCGACAGGGACTTCGCCACCCACATCGCCCGGACCTCCATGCTCGCGGCAGGACTGCCGCTCTCGGCAGTGACCAGGCAGCTCTGCGAGCGCTGGCGGCCAGGCGTCACGCTGCTGCCGATGACCGACGACGACGTCCAGACCCACGTGGTGATCGACGATGGGGCCGGCCGGCGCACCGTTCACTTCCAGGAGTGGTGGGTGCGGCTGCATGCCAAGGTCCCGGCGGTGAGCTTCACGATCTCCGGTGCGCAGGATGCGGCGCCTGCCCCCGGCGTGCTCGCCGCCATCGCCGACGCCGACTTCGTGCTGCTGCCGCCGTCTAACCCGGTGGTGAGCATCGGCGTGATACTCGCTGTGCCCGGCATCGCCGACGCGGTCCGCGCCAAGACCGTGGTGGGCGTCTCCCCCATTATCGGCGGCGCCCCGGTCCGCGGCATGGCCGACGCGTGCCTCGCCGCGATCGGCGTGCCGAGCACCGCGGCGGCCCTCGCTGCGCACTACGGCCCTGACTTGCTGAACGGATGGCTCGTGGATACCGCGGACGCCGCCGTCGCTCGCCAGGGCGGGCTGGCCGGGACGCCGGACAGGCTGGCCGAGCCGGACGGCCGGGCCGAGCCGGACGGGCTGGCCGGGATCGAGGTCAGGGCGTTGCCGCTGTACATGACCGACGCGGCAGCCACCGCCGCGATCGCTGACACCGCGATCGAGCTCGCCTGGGAACTCAGCCCATGACCGGGAGCATCACCGTGTTCGGCGTTCCCGGGCTGCCGGAGATCGCGCCGGGCGCCGACCTGGCCGAGCTGATCGTCGCCGCCGCTCCCGGCCTCGCGGACGGCGACATCCTCGTGGTCACGTCCAAGATCGTGAGCAAGGCCGAGGGCCAGGTCATCGCGGCCGAGCGTGAGGACGCGATCGCGGCCGAGACCGTGCGGGTCGTGGCCAGGCGCGGACCGACCACGATCGCTCAGACCAGGCACGGGCTGGTGATGGCCGCCGCGGGGGTGGACAGGTCCAACACCGCCCCTGGCACGGTGGTGCTGCTGCCGCAGGATCCAGACGGGTCGGCCAGGCGCCTGCGCGCGGCCATCGCCGCCCGGACCGGGCTGACGGTCGGCGTGCTGATCACCGACACGATGGGCCGCCCCTGGCGCAACGGCCAGACCGACGCCGCCATCGGGGCGGCCGGGGTGGCGCCGCTGCGCGACCATCGCGGCCAGGCCGACACCTTCGGCACCCCGCTCGAGGTGACAGTCGCCGCGGTAGCCGACGAGATCGCCGCGGCGGCCGATCTGGTCAAGGGCAAGGTGGACCAGGTGCCAGTGGCGATCGCGCGCGGCCTGTCCGAACTGGTTGTCGCGTCCGACGGGCCGGGCGCCGCCGCGCTGGTCAGGCCGGCTGAGGAGGATATGTTCAGGCTCGGCGCAGCGGACGTGCTCGCCGAGCGCCGCACCGTACGCGCCTTCACCGCCGATCCGGTCGACCCCGCTGCGGTGCGCCGCGCGATCGCGGCCGCGCTAACGGCGCCCGCCCCGCACCACAGCCAGCCCTGGCGGTTCGCGGTCGTCGAGTCCGATGCGGCGCGGACCGGGCTGCTCGACGACATGCTCGCGGCCTGGGTGTCCGACCTGCGCGGCGACGGCTTCACCGAGGACCAGATCGCGCGGCGGGTCCGGCGCGGCGAGCCCCTGCGGCGGGCGCCGCTGATCATCGTCCCCTGCCTGCTGGCCGACGCCGCGCACACCTACCCCGACCAGCGCCGCAACGCCGCCGAGCGGGCCATGTTCCTCGTCTCGGCGGGAGCCGGCGTGCAGAACCTGCTTGTGGCCCTGGCGGTGGAGGGACTCGGCTCGTGCTGGGTGTCGAGCACGCTGTTCTGCGGCCCGGTCGCGGCAGCGGTGCTCGATCTCCCCGACGGCTGGGAACCCATGGGCGCAGTCGGCGTCGGCCATGCCGCCGCCCCGCCACCCCTGCGCCCCGACCGCGACCCCGCCGCCGTGACCATCACCCGCTGATAGCGAGACCCCGGCGCCGTCACCAACGCCCGATAGTCGCGACGCCCGCCCCCACGCCTTTTGATTCGCGATAGCCGTCGTCCACAGCGCCGCTCGCCGCCCGGGGCGTGCTCGGGGCGTGCCCGGGGCGCTCTCAGATGGCGAGGCGGCGGGCTAGGTCGGAGCTGAAGACGCCGGCCGGGTCGATCCTGGCGCGCAGGGCCCGGAACTCCTCGTATCTCGGGTACATCCGCGGCATCAGCTGGGCCGGGATCCTGGAGTCCTTGGCCAGGTAGAGGCGACCGCCGGCTTCGAGCACCATGTCGTCAAGCTCACCGAGCAGCTGGGCCAGCCACGGGGTACGAGCTGGGAAGTCAAGCGCCAGCGTCCAGCCCGGCATCGGGAACGACAACATTCCAGGATCACTCGCACCGAACCGCTTCAGGACCGTGACGAACGACGGCGCCCGCAGCGCGCTAATCCTTTCCAGTGCCACCCGCACCACGTCCGGGGAAGAGTAGGGCACCACGAACTGGTACTGCCGGAAGCCCGGCCCGTACACCCTGTTCCAGTTCCTGATCCCGTCAAGCGGATGGAAGAACTGCCCGATGGTCTGGAGCTCCCCGGTCCGCCGCCGCGGCGCCTTGCGGTACCAGGCATCGTTCAGCAGCGCCACGGTCCCCCGGTTGACCAGCCCCGGCGGGAACGCCGGCGGCGCCCCGATCAGCGCGGACGGCTTGAACGCCAGCGGCTGCGCCCGGTCGCGGTAGCGGACCTCGCTCAGCACGGCGAAGTCCCCGCTGGTGATCACCGACCGGCCAAGGCTGCCCCGGCTGGCCAGGCAGTCGGTCCAGGCCACCGTGTAGTCGTAGTCCTTATCCGTGGCCGACAGGTAAGCCATGGTCTCGTCGATGTCCGCGGTCCGCACCGTGTCGACGATCAGCCGCGAGGTTTCCACCCGCTTGAGCCGCACCGCCGCCCGCAAGATGATCCCGGTCAGCCCCATCCCCCCGGCCGTCGCCCAGAAGAGCTCAGGCTCGGACTCAGGCGTCACGGTCCGGACGTCGCCGTCGGCGGTCAGCAGGTCGAACGACAGCACGTGCCGGGCAAAGCTGCCCGCCGAGTGATGGTTCTTGCCGTGCACGTCGGCCGCGATCGCGCCGCCGATCGTCACCTGCCTGGTCCCCGGCGACACCGGCACGAACCAGCCCTTGGGCAGGAACGCCACCATCAGCTCCTCGAGGCTGACCCCCGCCTCGCACACCACCACCCCGGTGTCGGCGTCAAAGGACAGCACGTCGCGCATGTGCGACATCGACAGCACGAGCCCGTGCTCGTTCTGCGCCGCGTTGTTGTAGCTACGGCCAAGCCCGCGCGCGATCACCCCGGCCGCGTTCGCGCCCTTGACCAGCCCGGCCACCTCGTCCGCCGACCTCGGCTCGGCCACGTCGGCCACCGTCGGCTCGGTCATCCCCCACCCGGTTAGCCGCATCTTGCGAGTCCCCACAGACATCCCAACCACTTCCCTACCAGTCGGGGGCCAGATCGGCCATCGCCGAACGGCGGGTCGGACAGCGGTCCTTCGCTGCCGGCTGCTCGCGCAACGCCGTGCACCGGACGCCCGTCGCCCGCCCCACCGACGTCAAGCACTAGCTCCATCAGCTTTCCACAGTCTCCGCACTCGTCACTGCAGGCAAGAGCACTTAGTCCCGACCGCAGTCTTCGGACGTCGCGGTTGCCGCCAGGTCCCGAGTCTTGAGGCGGACGGCAGGTCCGCGGCGCAAGGCGTTGCGAAGCCGGCCGGGGCCGCGGGCGTGCCGCCCAGCCACCCCGCCGTAGGTCATCCAGCCGAGCCCGCGCCTCATGAACCGGTCGGCGGCAGGGCGACCAGCGGCAGGGACCGGCTCGGCGCGGCGCCGCCCGGAGCGGGGCGGACCGAGGCGCAGACGCCGTCGGAGGCCGCGGCGGCCGCCCGCCGCTCGTCGGACGGAGTGCCGTAGGTCGTGGTCCGCTGGCGCAGGTCGCGGCCGAGCGGCGCCACCATGTCGGCAAGCTCGCTGATGGTCTTGAACGAGCCGTTCTGCGAGCCGGCCATCCGGCTGATCGTCTCCTCCATCAAGGTTCCGCCGAGGTCGTTGACGCCGCCGGCCAGGACGTCCCTGCACAGGTCGTCGCCGAGCTTGACCCAGGAGCACTGGATCGAGCCGATCGCACCGTGCAGCATCAGCCTGGACAGCGCGTGCACCGCGCGGTTCTCGCGCCGGGTCGGGCCGGGCCGTGCTAGGCCGGCCAGGTAGATGGGCGAGCTTGCGTGCACGAACGGCAGCAGCACGAACTCGGTGAAACCGCCGGTCTGCTCGGCGATGGAACGGACCACCCGCAGGTGCCCGACCCAGTGGGCCGGCGTGTCCACGTGGCCGTACATCATCGTAGCGGTGGTCGGGATGCCGACCTCGTGCGCGGTCGTGATTACCTCGATCCATGCCGAGGTCGGCAGCTTGCCCTTGGTGAGCACCCAGCGGACGCCGTCGTCGAGGATCTCGGCTGCCGTGCCCGGCAGCGAGTCCACTCCCGCCTCGCGTGCGCGCCGCAGCCAGTCACGTACCTGCAGGCCGGTGCGGGCCGACCCGTTCATCACCTCCATCGGGCTGAACGCGTGCACATGCATCTCCGGGCACCGGCGCTTGACCTCGGCCGCGATGTCGAAGTACGCGGTGCCCGGCAGGTCAGGGTGGATGCCGCCCTGCATGCACACCTCGGTCGCCCCGGCCGCCCACGCCTCAGCGGCCCGGTCGCCGATCTGCTCTAGCGAGAGCGTGTAGGCGTCGGCATCGGTGCGCCGCTGCGCGAACGCGCAGAACCGGCAGCCCGTGTAGCAGACGTTGGTGAAGTTGATGTTCCTGTTCACCACGTAGGTGACGTCGTCGCCGTTGACGTCGCGCCTGATCGCGTCGGCGAGGCCGACGAGCGCGTCGAGTTCGGGGCCGTCGGCGGCGAGCAGGGCCAGCGCCTGCGCGTCAGTGAGTCCGGCCGGGTCCCGCTCGGCGGCGCGGAGCGCCGCTGCTATTTCGGAACGCACCCGTTCCGGAACTGTGCGTCCGGAAGCCGACTCGATGCGGCCGGCGATCTCGGTCCAGTCGCCGTAGACGTCCGCGAAGTCGCTGCGCCGGTCGGCGGTCCGGCCGAGGCTGTCGATGGTCACGTGCAGGTCGGTCCGCCCGGCCGACTGGCCCCAGCCGCCGTCGGGCTCCTGCCACGGCAGCCCGGCAGGCATGGCGCCGTCGGCGGCCAGCCCGGTGGCCGGGTCGGCCAGCGCCGCCACGTGCGCGCCTAGGCGCGGGTCGAGCCAGGGCTCGCGGATGTAGCCGGGGTAGACGGTCAGCCGCTCGCGCAACTCGAATCCGGCCGCCGAGGTGCGCTCGGCCAGAACATCGATCTGCGGCCACGGCCGTTCCGGGTTGACGTGGTCCGGGGTGAGCGGCGAGACGCCGCCCCAGTCGTCGATGCCGGCGGCCAGGATGAGCGGGTACTCCTCGCCGATCAGGTTCGGCGGCGCCTGGATCCGCATCGACGGGCCGAGCACCAGCCTGGCGACCGCGATCGTGGCGGCCAGATCGTCAAGCTCGGCATCAGGCGCGCGCCGCATCTTGGTGTCCGGCTTGGCGCGGAAGTTCTGCACGATGACTTCCTGGATACCGCCGTACTCGCGAGCCACGCCCCGGATCGCGAAGATCGAGTCGGCTCGCTCGGCCAGGGTCTCGCCGATGCCGATCAGGATGCCGGTGGTGAACGGCACCGCCGACCGCCCGGCGTCCTCGAGCACCCGCAGCCTGACGGCCGGGTCCTTATCGGGGCTGCCGTAGTGCGGGCCGCCTGGCTGGCTGAACAGGCGCTCAGCGGTGGTCTCGAGCATCATCCCCATCGACGGCGCGACCGGCTTGAGCCGCTGGAAGTCCTGCCAGGTCAGCACGCCTGGGTTAAGGTGCGGCAGCAGCCCGGTCTCCTCGAGCACGCGGACGGCCATCGCCCGCACGTAGGAGAGCGTGTCGTCGTAACCGTGCGCGTCCAGCCACTCCCGCGCCTGCCGCCAGCGCGCCTCCGGCCGGTCGCCGAGCGTGAACAGAGCCTCCTTGCAGCCGAGTGCCGCTCCCTGCCTGGCGATGTCAAGCGCCTCGTCCGGTGACAGGTACGCCCCGCCGGCGGGCAGCCCGCCCGGGACGGTCACGAACGTGCAGTACCCGCAGCGGTCCCGGCACAGCCTGGTCAGGGGGATGAACACCTTGCGCGAGTAGGTGATCACGCCGGGCCGGCCGGCGGCGGCGAGCCCGGCGTCACGGGTCCTTGCCGCGTAGCCGAGCAGCTCGGTGAGCTGGTCGCCGCGCGCGTGCAGCAGCGTGACGGCCTCGATGTGGTCGAGCGCCTTGCCGTCGCGTGCCCTCGCCAGCGCGCGGCGCATCGCGTTCGAGGATGGCGCCTGCCCGGAATCGGCGGTTTGCATGCTCCTACCCTAAGCGGCTCGCCTGGCCTGGCCGGAAGCGCCGGTGCCGCGACCTGCCCGGCAGGACCGGAAGCGCCGGGTGCCGCGACCCGCCCGGTCAGAGCCAGCTGAGCCTGGCGCTGTCCGGCTGACCGCCCTCGGGCGCGACCGCGAGTTCCCCGGCCTTGACCCGGTCGAGCAGCCCCTGCACGGTCGCCATGATCTGCGGGACGCACTCGCGCAGGCTCTCGCCGTCCGCCTTGAGTGTCTGATCCGTGCTGACCCCGGCCCGGTCGAGCAGCGCGTCGAGGTCGGAAAGCTGCTCCCCCACCCAGCGCACCGGATCGGCCGACAGGCTCGGGTCGAACACCCGGCGGCCGGGCTCCCAGCCGGTGAACGCCGGGTGATGGTGCGCACGGTTCAGGCTGCCGGGCGGTCCGTCGGCGGCTTCGAGCAGGTCAGCGCGCCAGACCGGGGCCCCGACCTCGATCGGCCTTGCCGAGTAGATCGAGCCCTTCAGCTCGCCCTGGCCGACCATCCGCAGCTCAAGCCGCACGCCGCGCTCCGCGCCCTCCTGACCTGGCCTTGGCCGAGGGTCAACGAAGTAGATGTCGCCGAGGACCACGCCGATCCGCTGGAATCCGAACGCGTAAAGCACGGCACCCTCCAGAAGAGACATTCCTATCGTTGAACGCAATTCTCCCAGGCTGGCCGCCGCGCACGCCACTCCCGGCACGGCGGGCTCAGGGCCTGACCACCCCGGCCTCCCGGCACAGCCTGGCCACCAGGTCGAGCGGGACGGCCCGGCTGACGTGGCCGAGGTAGCCCACGGTGGTGGTGGCCATGAAGAGCGAGTTCAGGATCGCCTCCTCGACCGCGTCGGCGGCGGCCGAGAAGATCGGGCCGAGCGCCACCTCCGGCAGGTACGGCAGGGCCGCACTGCCGGCCGCCGAGAACGCGATCGCGTAGTCACCGCTGGTCCCGGCGAACTCCGCCCCAGTCCTGCCCATTGCGAACACGGCCCGCCTGGCCACCCTCGCCAGCTGCCGCGAATCGAGCGCCGCGCTCACCGCGACCACGATCATGCAGGAGTTCGGCTCGGGGTCGCCCGAGCGGTCGCCGGCGCCCAGCGCCTGCGCGGCGGGTATCCGTACGCCGTGCACGGTCAGCGTGCCGGTGAAGTTGGCCTGGACCAGCGCCCCGACCGTGCACGGGCGGCCGTCGGCGAGTCCGACCTGCCGCGAGGCGGTCCCGATCCCGGCCTTGAACCCGAGCGCGCGGACCTCGCTGGTGCGCTCCGATCACCAGCCCGAGGTCAGCCGCCCGGCACCGGCCGTCGTCCGTCATCTGCGCTCCTTCCCGCGTCGCCCGCGCGGGCTCAGATCCGGCGGTAGTCGCGCACCGTCATCCTCGGGGCGCGCCGACGCGGGCTCGTGCTGGTCAGGCCGGCCAGGATCGACGCCCGGTGCCGGTGGCCCTGGTACGGCGCGAGCAGTTCGAGCATCCCTGCGTCGTCGACCGCCCGGCCGGCCAGCGCCCAGCCGACGATCGACGGCAGGTGGTAGTCGCCGACGGAGACGGCGTCGGCGTCGCCGCAGGCACGCTGCCTGACCTCGGCCGACGTCCACGGGCCGATCCCTGGCAGCGCCTGCAGCCTGCGGTCGGCCTCCTCAGGCCCCATCGCAGTGATCTCCTCCAGCCGGTCAGCCACCCGGGCCGAGGTCACGATGGTGCGCGCTCTGACCGCCTCGACCCCGGCCAGGTGCCAGTCCCAGGACGGTATCGACGCCCAGGTCGCCGGGTTCGGCGGCACCCGCAGGTCGGCAGGGACCGGCCCGGGGGCGGGCTCGCCGAACCTGCGCAGCAGCGTCCGCCAGGCCCTGGTTGCCTCCATCCCGACGACCTTCTGCTCGAGAACGGCGGGAACCAGCGCCTCGAGGACCAGGCCGGTCCTGCCGATCCTGACCGCCGGGTGCCGCCGCACCGCGTCGCGCAGCGCCGGATGGGCAGGAACGAAGTCCTCGGGCCGGTCGCCGGCGCCGAGCAGCCCGGGCAGCGAGTCGAGCAGCCAGCCGGCCCCTGGCCCCCAGGCCGTGGCATCGACGAACGTAGCCCGCTCGCGGGGCTCAGGTATCGCGGGTCGTTCTCCTGGTTCGGGCGGCCCGGCCGGGCCGCCCGAACCATGAGAACCAGAGTCCGCGGCGCGCACAGCGCGCCAGGTGAGCCTGACCGTGCCTGGCCCGTCGGGGGTGCGGCAGGCACGCCAGGTCGCGCCGTCCGTGCCGACCAGGAACGCCGGGTCGCCGCCGCCCCGCCGGTGCACCGCGAGCACCCGCCGGACATCGACGGCGAACGGCGCCAGCCACTGCCGCCGCGCCGCGACCTGCCCTTCCACGGCACCAGCCTTCCACCGTGCCTGGCCTTCCGGCGTGCCCCGGCCGGTCAGGCGTCGGTCGAGAACCGCACGGCGGTGCCGTCCAGCCGGACCCCCGGCCAGACCCGCATCCCGCAGCGCAGTTCGTTGCCGCCGCCGATCTCGGCGCCGGCCCCGATGACCACATTGTGCAGCACGGCACCGTCACCGATCCTGGCTCCTGCACCTACCACACTCGCGGTGATCTGCGCCCCCGCGCCGACGTGCACGCCGTCGAAAAGCACCGAGCCGTCCACGATCGCACGCGCCCCGATGGCGCTGCCCGCGCCGACGGCCGTGCCGCCCGACAGGACCGCCGACGGGTCGGCGACGGCTCCCGGCAGCAGCAGCGCGCTGCCGCACTGGCCAGGAACCGCGGGCGAGGCGAGTTCGCCGAGTACCAGGTCGCACGATCCGCGCACGAACGCCTCCGGCGTGCCAACGTCGAGCCAGTAGGCGGACTCCAGGTAGCCCATCAGCGTCTCGCCCGCGCTGATCAGGCCGGGGAAGGTCTCCCGCTCCACCGACAGCACCCTCCCGGCCGGCATCGCATCGATGAACCGCCTGGTGAACACGTAGCAGCCGGCGTTGACCTGGTTGGTCAGCGGGTGCGGGGTCTTCTCAAGGAACCCGGTCACCCGCCCGTCCACCTCGGTGGGGACGCAGCCAAACCTGGCAGGCTCGGGCACCTCGACCAGGTGCAGCGTGACCGCTGCCTCGGCCTTACGGTGCAGGTCAAGCTGCGCGCCCAGGTCGTGCCCCGACAGCACGTCGCCGTTGAGCACCACCACAGGATCCTCTGGGCCGCTCCTCAGGCTGGCCGCGGCGTTGCGTATCCCGCCTCCGGTACCGAGCGGCTCAGGCTCGTGCACGTAGACGATCTCCACGCCGTAGCGCTCGCCGTCGCCGAAGACCTCGGCGAACATCTCAGCGCGGTAGGACGTCGCCATGATGATCCGGCCGATCCCCGCCTGCGCGGCCCGCGCGATCTGGTGGGCGAGGAACGGCACCCCTGCGGTCGGCAGCAGTGGCTTGGGGACGCCGATCGTGAGCGGCCGCAGCCTGGTCCCCTGACCGCCGACGAGCAAGATCGCCTCAAGGGCTCCGCTCCCCCGTTGCCGGTGGTTCACTGCATCGCTAGGCATGACCAGGGAGATTACCCTCACGCGGCTGAAGCGGCGCGCTCATAACAGGCCATGTGGGCGTGTGCCGACGCCGCCCAGGTGAACTCCAGCGACCGGGCATAGCCGGCGTCACCGAGCCGCTCGCGCTGGGCGGCGTCGTCGATCAGCCCGCGCAGCGCGGCCTGGATGGCATCCGCGTCGGGCTCGGTGTAGGCGACCGCGTCGCCGCCGACCTCGGGCAGCGAGGTCCGGTGCGTGGTCAGTACCGGGGCCCCGCAGGCCATCGCCTCGAGCACGGGCAGGCCGAAGCCCTCGCCGGTGCTCGGGAAGGCCACGATGAGCGCGCCGCCGAAGAAGCCGGGCAGGTCGGTGTAGTGCAGGTAGCCGGGGCGAACCAGCCTGAGGTGGGCGGGCACCGCCGCGACCGCGTCGTCGACCTCGTCGCTCCACCCCGTACCGCCGGCCAGCACAAGCGCGGGCGGCTCGGGCAGGTCGGCGACCGCGGCGGACCACCCGGCAATCAGGGCAGGCACGTTCTTGCGCGGCTCGAGCGTGCCCAGGTACGCCACGTACGACCGGCCGTGCAGGCCGAGCCGGCCGGCCACCCGCTCGAGCTGGGCGGTGGTCGGACGGCAGAACAGGGCGTGATCGACGCCGTGGTAGGCCACGTCGATCCTGGTGGAGTCGGCCTCGAGCACCCGCACCACCTCGTCCCTGGTGGCCTTGGAAGGGACGATGAGCCTGGTGGCCCTCCTGGCCGAGGTCCTGATGGCCGCCTTGTAAAAGGTGGCCGTGACCGGGCTGTGGGTATCGGGCGCGGTGAAGAACGTCAGGTCGTGGATCGTAACCACGGTGGGCATGCCAGGCCGCAGCGGCATCGAGTAGTGCGGCGAGTGGATCACGTCGGCAGCCACCTGAGTCGCCACCAGCGGCAGCCCGCTCTGCTCCCAGGCTAGCCTGGCGGGCCGGTGGGCGATGGCGGGCGGCGCGGGGACCACCGTCGCGCCGGGGAGCAGCCGCCCGTACCGTTCCTCGTCCGCGCGCTGGCAGGCGAGAGCGAGGTCAGCACCGGCCTCGGCAAGCGCGCTGACCAGGCCATCCACGTATCGGCCGAGCGCTCCGCGGTCGGCCGGAACACCAGTGGCGTCAACGAGTACCCGGGGACCCACGAAGCCTCTGGCTCCTTTCTCGTGGCGTTTGCTCGACGTTCGGGAACGGCCGCATGCAAGCCTGTGCTTGTGGAAGTCCCCGCTGCCCCGAGCCTACGCCCTTACGAGCGCCGCCGTGGTCCGCGCACCACGGCCTTTGCCGCGTTCGCCGCGGCCCGCTAGCCCACGCCCGCGGCCATCCCCACCAGGGCACGGTCACGGCAGGTCAAAATGTCCACGGCCGGCGACATCACGGGGAATGCGACGGCGACGCCGACGGCGACGGGCTGGGCGACGGTGACGAGCCTGGCTTGGACTTGGATGGGCTGGCGGCCTGCTGTGCCAGGTCGAGCTGCGTCTTCACCTTCAGGATGTCGGCGTAGTACAGGCCGAGGTTGCCGCTGCGCAGCGCCGCCTGAGCCTGCGCGTAGAACTTCTCTGCCTGGGCCAGGTACTGCAGCACCAGGGCACTGACGTGCCCGCCAGTGCTCGGGGCGGTCGGGCTTGTCGGCTGCCCGGCCGAGCCGAACACCTGGGCGAGCGAGCTGTTCAGCGTGCTGGCGAACCCCGGCTGGTTGTAGGCCTGGCTGCCGTTGTAGAAGAACGTGAAGATCTCCTTGAGCTGCGGATAGGACCCGCTGTTGGTAGCGTCCGATGCCGACACGTAGACGGGCTCGACGGAGATGAGGCCGCCGCCGAGCGGCAGCGTCACGAGGTTGCCGAGCGTCACCCGCGACCCGCCACCGCGCAGCAGCGTGAGCTGCTTGGAAGCGAAGGGGTCGGCCTCGAAGTTGTTCTGCACCTGCTGCGGCCCGGGTATCGCGGTGTCCTGCGGCAGCTGAAGGATCGTGATCTGGCCGTAGCCGGGGCTCTGCGGGTTGCTGTTCACCTCCATGAACGCCGCGAGGTTGGGCCTGCCCTTCGGCGTGAACAGGCTGATCAGCGAGAACTCAGGGGTGGACGCTCCCGGCATGGACAGCGTGAGGTAGTAAGGCGGCTGCGTCAGCGACACGCCCTTGGGCAGGGTCGGGTCGTTGGGCACGGACCAGAAGTTCTGGCCGCCGTAGAACGCAGACGGCTGGAGCACGTGGAACTGGGCGAGGATCTGGCGCTGGGCGTCGAACAGGACCTCGGGGTAGCGCAGGTGCGGCAGCAGCTCGGTGGGGATCGCCTTCTCCGGCTGGATCAGCCCGGGGAACGACTTCATCCACGACCGCAGGATCGGGCTCGGCGGGCCCCACTGGTACAGGTTCACCGCTCCGGTATAGGCGTTGATGGTGGCCTTCACCGAGTTGCGTATGTAGTTGACCTGGTCGGTCGGGCCGACCGCCAGGCCGCCAGGGCTGTAGGTGTTGGAGGTGGCCTGGTTCAGGCTGATCCGCTTGGAGTACGGGTAGTTGTCGGTCGTGGTGTAGCCGTCGACCACCCAGAGCAGCTGACCGCCGGCGACCACCGGGTACGGGTCGCCGTCCAGGGTCAGGAACGGCGCGACCTTGGCCACCCGCGCCAGCGGGTCCCTGATGTACAGGATGCGGGAGTGGCTGTCGATCGCGCTGGACAGCATGATGTTCAGGTCGCGGAACCTGACCGCGAACAGCAGCCGGTCGAAGAACGAGCCGACAGAGACCCCGCCGCCGCCGTGGTAGGTGTTGTCTTGCTGACCGCCGGTGCTCTCGTTCGGATAGTCAAGCTCCGGCTGGCGCCCGGCCACGATGACGTAGCTGGCGCCCTCGTGCCCGAAGTACACCCGCGGCTGGAAATGCCCGAGCTGCCCGGTCGGCGGGATGTCGCCCTCGATGAAGTTCGGGTTGCCGTTGCTGTCCGACGCGGCCGCCGTGGACGCCACGAAGCCGTAGCCGTGGGTGTAGATCAGGTGCGTGTTGATCCAGTTGGCCTGGCCGGCCGGCGGCCCTGCCATGTCCCTGACGCCGACCACGGTGTCCTGCGGGACGCCGATGGAGGACCCGTACTCGTACCTGTCCATCGCCAGCACGCCGGAGAACTGGTAGTAGGACTTGACCTGCTGCAGCTGCTGGAACGAGGTGGACAGCACGCCGGGGTCCTGCAGCCGGTAGTCGGGCACCGCCGCCGCGTCCTTGGCGAGCACCGACCTGGCTGCCGTCGAGACCGCCGAGTACGGGATCACCTTGGCGTTGCCGACGCCGTAGGCGGCCCTGGTGCCGGCGATCTCGCGCGCGATGTACGGCCGCTCCCTCACCTGCTCGTTCGGCTTGACGATGAACTGCTGGATGATGAACGGGTACACCCCGCCGATCAGCACGGCGGACAGCACGAGCAGGCCGAAGCCGATCGCGGGCAGCAGCGAGCTGCGCTGGAACGCCCCGGCCAGGAACAGCACGGCACAGATCACCGCGATGATCGCGAGCACGGTCTTGGCCGGCAGCACGGCATGGACATCGGTGTACGAGGCACCGGTCTGGACCACCCCGCGCTGGGAGAAGTTGATCCCGTACCTGTCCACCCAGTAAGCGGCAGCCTTGAGCGCTACGAACAGACCGACCAGCACGAACAGCTGCGCCCGGGCGCCGCGAGTCGGCCGGGCGTGCCTGGCCAGCCGCAGCCCGCCGTACAGCACGTGCACGGCGCCCGCCAGGATCAGCGACAGCAGCACGGCGGCGAACAGGAACGACAGCAGCATGCGCAGGAACGGATAGACGAACACGAAGAACGAAATATCCAGGTGGAACTGCGGGTCGGTCCGGTTGAACGGCACCCGGTTGACGAAGAGCAGCCAGGTCTGCCAGTCGCCCGACGCTGCGAGCCCGCTGATCAGGCCGAGCAGGCCGAGCAGCACGATCATCACGCCACGCCGGTGCGGGTCGATGGCCTGCCGGTACGCTTCGACACCCTGGTGCTCGGGCCCGGTCGGCACCTCATCGGGACGCAGCCGGTAGGCCACCACGATGTTGCCGCCCACGACCAGCACCATGAACAGGCCGGTGACGAGGAAGAGTAGCCACTTGGTGCTGTAGGCCGTGCCGAAGACCTCGGTCTGGTGCACGGAGGAGTACCACATGTAGTCGGTGACGATGCCGCCGACAACGGAGATGAGGACCGCGAGCGCCACGATCACGATCACCGCGGGGATGACGTATCTCGGCCACCGGGGCATGACCGCGGGGCGGCTGCCTGGCGCGTTGTGCGCGCCGGGAACTCTGAAGGTCACAGCTCTTCCCTTCATCAGCCTGAGCCACTCGGCGGGCGTACTGCGGGTGCTGCGCGGGCCGAACTCGGATCAGATATGTCCTTGACGGCAACTTACCGGCAAGGCTCCTAGTTCCAGCGGCTACCTCGGCTAGCAGCCCGGAACCGGCTTGCCTTCCCGCAGCGCCTTCAGCGCGGCGATCGCGCCGCTCAGCGTACTGACCTTCACCAGCCTCATTCCCGGTGGCACCGCGCCGACTGTATTGGAGCAGTTGGCAGCCGGCGTCAGGAAGACCGTCGCGCCGGCGGCGCGGGCGCCGGCCATCTTCTGCTGGATGCCGCCGATGGGCTGGACGGCCCCGTTGATCGTGATCTCGCCGGTGCCGGCGATGAACTTGCCGTCCGCCAGGTTCATCGAGGTGATCTTGTCGATGATCCCGAGCGCGAACATCATCCCCGCGCTCGGGCCGCCGATGTCACCGATGTTGATCTTCACGGTGAACGGAAACCTGAACTCTTCAGCCGCATAGATCCCGATCACCGGCCGGCCCTTGTAGCTGGCAGTCGTGATGGGAATGTTCAGCTGCTTGCCCTTGCGCAGCACCGTGAGCGTGATCCGCTGGCGAGCCGGGTGGGCCTGGATGAGGTCGGTCAGGCTCGCGCGGCAGCCGAGCGGCGTGCCGTTCACCGCGGTGATGTCGTCTCCGGTACGCAGCACCTTCGCCGCGGGCAGCCCGGTGATAAGGCTGGTCACAGTGTCGTAGACGGCGAACTTGATGCCGAGCTGGCACAGCGCGGCCGCCTGGGCCGTCTGCTGCGAGTCCGCCATCTCCTCGGTGTCCTGCTTGACCACCTGCTGCTGCGTGCTATTCGGCGGGAAGAGCTCGGACTGCGGCACGACCGCCTCGTGAGGGCTGAGCCAGGCCTGGATCGCGCGGAAGATGTTGAACGCCGGGCTGGCGCCCGGGCCGCCGATGTAGGACACCGTGACCATATTCAGGTGTCCCGTGGTCGGGAACGTGCGGTGGCCGGAGATCTGGATAACCGGCTTGCCGGCGAGCGGGCCGAGGGTGTTGTAGGTCGGCCCGGGCAGCAGGGCCACGTACGGCACCGGCAGCACGAAGACGATCACCAAGCACGCGAGCACGCCGAGGCCCGCGATCACGAGGGTTACCGCGCGACGTGGCATGCCGGCAAGGTTACGCGCTGTTGACCCACTCGCTGTCACCGCCGGCGAATCGCTGGCGCTTCCAGATGGGCACCGTAGCCTTAAGCTCGTCAATCAGCGCCCGGCAGGCGTCGAAGGCCGTGGCCCGATGGCTGGCCGAGACCGCCACCACCACGGCGAGGTCGCCGATGGCTAGGTCACCGACCCGGTGCACGGCGGCGACCGCGTGCACGTCGAAGCGCTTGGCGACCTGCTCGGCGACCTCGCGCAGCTGGCCGGCGGCCGACGGGTGCGCGGAGTAGCCGAGCTCGGTGACCGTCCGGCCGTGATCATGGTCGCGGACCACGCCGGCGAACAGCGCGATGCCGCCCGCGGCCGGGTCAGCCACCGCCGCGTGGACCTCGTCCACGGACAGGGCCCCCTCGCGCAGCTCGCAGAGCCGGATGACGCTCACCGGGTCACGCTACATCCACCGCAGGGTAGTGCGGCACCGGGCACACCGAGCACCGGGCGCCGCGTCACGGGTCCCTGCGGCGCTTGCGCACCTGGCGAACGATCGCCGCGGTGCCGATCACCGCGACCGTGGCGCCAGCCGCGGTGATCGTCGCGTCCTTCTTCGCCAGCCGGCGCCCGGCGACCGCGTGGTGCCCGGCGCGCTGGGCGAGCAGCACGCGGAGCGCTTCGGAGTTGCTATAGGAGGGCTGCCAGCCGGCCTCGCGCAGCGTCACGCAGTCCACCACCCACGGGTAGACCACGAAGTGCAGGTCGGAGACCAGCGACGGCGTGATGCCCGCCCGGTGCAGCCGCTGTGCCGTGCCGAACGTCACGCCAGCGGGCAGCTCGATCCGCCGCAGCCCGGACAGCTCCTCCACCTGGTCCTGTTCCAGCCAGCCCGGCGACCCCACAGCGAACGCCCCGCCGACCTCCCCGGCCGCGGCGAGCTCGATCGCCGACATCAGGTCCGCTATGTGGCAGAACTGCCACCGAGGCGCGCAGCCCTTCACCACGAGCAGTCGCGGCGCCTCGAAGTGCCTGGTGATCAGCGTGTCGATGCCCTCGCCGACCAGGGCGGCCGGGCGCACCACCGTCACCGCGGTGCCCGGATGGGCACGCGGCGAGCGCTCGGCGAGCTGCTCGATCTCCATGAAGTCGCCCACCACGCTGCCGTCCACGTCGGCGTTCAGCGCCGCGGTCTCCGGCAGCGGCACCGGGTTGTCGGGGCTGGCGCCGTACACCATCGCGCTGGTCACAAGCACGACCTGGCCGACGCCGCCGGCCGCCGCCGCGGTCAGCACCGTCTGCGCGCCGCGCACGTTGTGGGCGCGCCTGGCCTTCGGATCGGAGTCCGGCGCGAGGTCAAGGTCGGTGTGCACGATGACGTCGATGCCCGCCAGCCACGGCCAGGACCGGGTCGCGGATGTCCACCACGCGCCAGACGACGCCGGTCAGGTCGCCGCGATGATCGTCGATCGCCACCACCCTGGCGAACCGCTCGGACTGAGCCAGCCTCGCGGTCAGCGCCAGGCCGAGATCGTGAGCGGCGCCGGTCACGGCCACCACGGGCCTGTGGTCCTGATGGCCGCGGCGCAGCGGCTGGTCGGAGTGCCGCGGCATCCGCTCCATGTCGCCGTCCGACTCGGCGGCCGTCAGCAGCCTGCTGCCCTCGGAGTCCTGCGCGGGCCCGGCCGATGGCTCGCCAGAATCGGCTGGCCAGGGCCGCCTGCCCCGGCCGACCTCGCTCCGCCCTTGGCGAACCTTGGCAACTCGGTCGCTCACCGCGAAGCGCTCCTGGGATAACTTGGCGAATGTGATACTTCCATCCTGCCTGAGAGGCTGCGGCGATGAGTGAGCCTCCCTTCGGCTTCGGCCTACCCGGTCAGCCTGACGACGACCCGGAGCGAGGTTCGGGCAGCTCAGGAAGCTCTGGCGGGTCCGGAGGCAGCGGCCCCGGCGGGCCTGGCTCCGGCGGCCCGCTCGGTCCTGGCGGCCCGTTCGGCGACCCGCAGCAGTTCGCCGACGCGCTGCGCCAGTTTGCCGACCTGATGTCCTACCAGGGCGGCCCGGTCAACTGGGACCTCGCCAAGAGCACCGCACGGCAGGCCGTCGTGGCGAAGGGGGACCCGAGCGTACTCGGGAACCAGCGCGCCGCCGTGGTCGAGGCGGTCAGGCTGGCCGATCTCTGGCTGGAGGACGCGACCACGCTACCGAGCGGCATCCGCGCGATCGAGGCCTGGAGCCGGTCGGAGTGGGTCGAATCGACCATGCCGGTGTGGCAGTCGCTCTGCGAGCCGATCGCCGAGCGCGCGGTGGACACGATGGGCGGGCTGCTGTCGGTGAGCGAGCAGGACCTCGACGAGCTACCGCCCGAGCTGCGGTCGGCGCTCGGCCCGCTGGCCGGGGGTGCCGGCGGCGGGCTCGGCGGCCTCGGCGGGCTGCCGGGGTTCGGCGGGCTCGCCGAGATGATGCGCCGGATCGGCGGCATGATGGTGGGCGGCCAGGCGGGCGCGGCGGTCGGTGCGCTCGCCGAGGAGATCATCAGCTCGAGCGACATCGGCCTGCCGATCGGCCCTGAGGGCACGGCGGCGCTGCTTCCGGCCGGGGTGGCCGCGTTCGGCGCTGGCCTGTCAGTGAGCGAGGACGAGGTCAGGCTCTTCGTCGCGCTGCGCGAGGCGGCACATCACCGGCTGTTCAGCCACGTGCCTTGGCTGCGCGCGCGGCTGTTCGGCGCGGTCGAGGACTACGCCAGGGGCATCAAGGTGGACGCCGATGCGCTGCGCGACGCGATGCCGCAGATCGACCCGTCGAACCCGGAGGCGCTGAACGAGGCGCTCTCCGGCGCCGCGCTGTTCCACCCCGAGGACACCGAGGAGCAGAAGGCGGCACTGGCCAGGCTCGAGACGCTGCTCGCGCTTGTCGAGGGCTGGGTCGCGACGGTCACGGCCGACGCGGCGAGCGACAGGCTGCCGCAGGCCGACGCGCTGGCCGAGGCCATCAGGCGGCGGCGAGCCACCGGCGGGCCCGCCGAGCGTACGTTCGTGACGCTGGTCGGGCTGGAGCTGAGGCCGCGCAGGCTGCGCGAGGCCGCGACCATGTGGCGCACGCTGTCAGAGGCCCGCGGCATCGACGGCAGGGACAAGCTCTGGTCGCACCCTGACCTGCTGCCGACCGCCGACGACCTCGACGACCCCGAGGGCTTCGTGCACGGCCGCCCCGACTTCGACCTGTCCGAGCTTGAAGCAGGCGAGGACCAGGAGTCCCCCGGCAAGGAAACCGGCAACGCGGATACCGGCAACGCGGATACCGGCGACGCGGATACCGGCAGCGCGGAGACGAGCAGCGGAGAATCGGGCGGGAAGGAATCGGGCGGCCGAGATTCCGGCGGGAGCACGGAATCCAACGGCGGCCAGGAACCGGGCGACGGCGCCTAATCGGCCGACGGTGCCTAATCGGCCGACGGCACGTAGTCGGCCGACGGCTCGCCGGCCAACGGCAGGTGACAGGAAGTTGGCGAGCAGCGGACCTGCGATAACGGCGTTACCGAGGCGGCAGGTACCGGCACCAATCCTGACGCAGTGCCCTGAGCAGCATCAATGTACCGGACGAGCCGACCGGGCAGCAAACGTTATCCACAGCTTATGGAAAACAAAGGGCGCAGGTCAGGGTCGGCTCGGATTGCATTTCCCGAGTAGAATTCACAGGCATTACCGCAGTTATCCACAGCGACACTCCCGCATCTCCCCAGAACACGCACAACCTCGTCCACAGTGCGCACCGCGGGTCGCATGCGGGCGGTACCGCAGAAGATGCTGTTTGCTACCGGACAGTAGAGCAAACGGGCCGTGTCCTATTCGAATCGTGCTGGCATCGAACCGGAGAGCCGGCAATGGGAAATGCCGGGTAGGGGCGGTCACGGGACAGTGTCGCATCGGGTCGGGCCCGCATCGGGTCGGGCCGCATGGGATCAGGCGCGCCGGATCGGGCCGCACCGGATCCGGCCGCAGTGTCCGACCCTCGTGCCAGGCTGCCGTCATGCGACCGGCACTGAAATCGGGGCTGCTCCCCGTCTGGCGCGACCGGGACACACTGCAGATCGGGATCGATCCGCGCCGGGCCATCGCGCTCACCGGGATGAGCCAGGCGGCGATCCTCATCGGAATACTCGACGGGAGCAGAGACCGCGACCAAGTGGTGGCTGCCGCGTCGCTGCTGGGAATTCCTGTGCAGGCGACCGAGCGGGTCCTCACCTTGCTCGCGGCAGGCGGCGTCATCGACGACTTCCCCGCCACCACGCTGCGCGAGGTCCCCGGGGCGAGGCGGGCCAGGCTAGCCGCGGAACTGGCCACCACCTCGTTAGCGCACCGCGACAGTGACGGCGGAGCCCGTGCCCTGGCCAGGCGACGGGCCAGTACTGTCTGCGTCGAGGGCGCGGGCCCCATCGCGCAGGCGATCGCGCGGATTCTGAGCGCCTCGGGCATCGGCCACGTCCAGCGCGCCCAGCCCGCGACGACTCTGCAGACGCGGGGCGAGCAGACGCGGGGCGAGCAGACGCGAGCCGGCCAGACGCGAGCCGGCCAGACGCGAGCCGGCCAGACGCGAGCCGGCCAGATGCGGGCCAGGCGCGCGATCGTGGCGGCCAGGCCTGACCTCGTGATCCTCGTCGGCTCGCAACCGCTAGAGCGTACCGCCGGCCTGACCAGGGACCTGATGCCCCACCTGGCGGTGACGGCCAGCGAGGCGATCGGGGTGGTCGGCCCGCTCGTGGTGCCAGGCAGCACCGCCTGCCTGCGCTGCCTGGACTTCTTCAGGGCCGGCAGCGATCCGGCCTGGCCGCTGATACTCGCGCAGCTAGCCAGCAGACGGCCGGAGCCGCCAGCCTGCGACGCGGTGCTCGCGGCGACTGTGGCGGCGCAGGCCGCCGCCCAGGCGCTGATCGCCGTCGGCCAGGCACCGGGCGCCAGCGCGGCTGCCAACGGTACGCTCGAGCTTGTCTTGCCTGACTGGCGGTGGCAGCGTCGGACCTGGGCGCGACATCCGGCCTGTGCCTGCACCAGCTACACCACGTCATAGCGGACAATAGAGATCATGAGCGACCTGCCCAGGCGAGCCATCACCAGGACGGTGAAGCTGGCCACGCTGCCCGCTGGCCTCGCCGGTCGCACCGTGCTCGGCCTCGGCAAGCGGGTCGGCGGCCGACCCGCGGAGATCGTCGCGCAGGAGATTCAGCAGCGGACCGCCGAACAGATCTTCCGCGTGCTCGGCGAACTCAAGGGCGGCGCACTCAAGCTCGGCCAAGCGCTGTCCATCTTCGAGGCCGCGCTGCCGCCCGAGCTGGCAGGACCTTACCGTGCCACGCTGACCAGGCTGCAGGAGTCGGCGCCGCCGCTGCCCGCACACGCAGTGCACAAGGTGCTCGTGGCCGACCTCGGCGAGGATTGGCGGGACAGGTTCGCCGAGTTCGACGACCGGCCGGCCGCGGCCGCGTCGATCGGCCAGGTGCACAAGGCCGTGTGGCACGACGGGCGGCAGGTCGCGGTCAAGATCCAGTATCCGGGCGCCGGCAAGGCGCTGATCAGCGACTTCGCACAACTCAGCCGGATCGGCAGGCTGTTCGGCGTGCTCATGCCCGGACTGCAGATGAAGCCACTGCTTGACGAGCTTCGCGCCAGGGTGGCCGAAGAGCTCGATTACCGGATGGAGGCCGCCGCTCAGGATGCCTTCGCCGCTGCATTCGCCGGAGATCCTGACATCTTCGTGCCGCCCACGGTGGAAGCCACCGACCACGTCCTGGTCAGCGAGTGGATGGACGGGACACCGCTGGCCAAGATCATCGCCGAGGGCACCAAGGAGCAGCGGGACCGGGTCGGCGTCCTGCTTGTCAGGCTGCTGTTCTCAAGCCCGGCGCGGGTCGGACTGCTGCACGCCGACCCGCATCCTGGGAATTTCCGCCTGCTGGACGACGGGCGGCTCGGGGTGCTGGACTTCGGCGCGGTTGACCGGCTGCCCGATGGCCTGCCGCCGCTGTTCGGGCAGCTGCTCTACCTGGTGCACACCGGCGGCGACATCTCGGTGGCCGAGGCCGAGATGCGCGAGCACGGGTTCCTCCGGCCGGGCGTGGAGGTTGACATGGCGGCGCTGCAGGGCTTCCTCGCGCCGCTCGCCGACCCGTCCAGGCAGGAGTCATTCACGTTCAGCCGGGAGTGGATGCGCGGCGAGGCGAGCCGGGTGACCGACTGGCGCGGCGCCAACGTCGGCAGGCAGCTGAACCTGCCGCCCAGCTACCTGCTGATACACCGCGTCTCCACGGCGGGCATCGGCGTGCTCTGCCAGCTTGAGGCGAGCGGGGAGTTCCGTGCCGAGGTGCTGCGCTGGATGCCCGGCTACGGCCCGCCGGGAACCTCGGACCCGGCAGAACCCGAGCCGGCCGACTCGGCTGGCCCGGCCGACCAGGAACCGGCAAACCCGCGCCCAGCCCGGCCAGTCCGATAGTGGGCTCACCACGCGCCAGGCCGACGGACGTGCGGGCCGGGTAGCCCGCCGGCCCCGTAGGGGTGGCTACCCGGCCCGCCACAGCGGCCGCATGACTGGCCGCCGCACTGCCTGACGGGATCGGTCAGGCAGCGACGTCGTTCTTGCGCGGCCGCCCTCGGGGACGCTTGCGCGGCACGACCTCGCCGCGCAGGAACAGCTCCCCTCCCCAGACGCCCCAAGGCTCCCTGCGCTGGATCGCGCCGTCCAGGCAGCGGGCCCTGACTGGGCAGTCGCAGCAGAGCGACTTGGCCAGCTCGACATCATCGGGTGACTCGGCGAAGTACAGGTCAGGGTCGCTGGCGCACGGCAGCTCCCGGCCGGTCACGATTCCGGTCGGCCCGACCTGGCTCGGCACGGTGCCCGCCGACACGGTGGCCACCGCCACGGCGCTCACCGCGGTCACCCGCACGACTTCCGCCTCGGCCGCCGCGACGTCGTCCATGACGGCGGCGGTTCCTGGCAGGTACATCGGTGTCATCCCCTCTCATCTGCTGGTCTGCTCGTCTTCGTCTGCTCGGGGCAAACGGTGGCCTCGCATGACTAAGGCCGCGAACCCGGTGTCCGGGTCCGCGGCCTCTGGGGATCTAGGCCGGTCTTGGCTAGACCGGATCCCTCGCCGGATGCGGACCCACGGCACCACCGCCAACGGCGGCGATAAGGGTCATCGGGTAGGCGAACTTCTGGCTAGTGGGCTGCTGGAGGGCAGAATTCGCCTGGGCAGCCACGTGAGTGTGTGCGCCAACGCGGACGGCTCCGCCGTGCAGCTGCGGTCGCAGGCACGAAACGGCCAATTCGGCAGCCGCCGTACCGGCAGCTGCCATCTCGCTGGCGCGATCCCGCGTAACGACCGGGATGCTGGACCACGGGAGCGAGGCGCCCTTGCGGAACCGTGCACGCGCTGACACGCCATCGGTCTGGGTGATGAGGCTCAGCATTCCGGGCACCTCCTTCCTTGGAGCATCGTCGACCGCCTACGGTGAAAGGAACTCAGGATGACATTAAGCAGCGCCACCGCGGCCGTGCAACTTATTTTCCCGCGGCCTGTCCAGACGTTATCGAAGAGCAACCGGCAGGTCAGGGCGACCTGTCCGGAGCGCCAGCCGGCCTGGGCCGCTCGAGGTCAGCTAGCCGACGGTGCGGATCAGGCCCTCCTGCACCACGGACACCACCAGCTCGCCGTCCCTGGTGAACAGCTCGCCGCGAGCCAGCCCGCGGCCGCCGGCCGCGACCGGGGACTCCTGCGCGTAGAGCAGCCACTGGTCGGCACGGAACGGCCGGTGGAACCACATCGCGTGGTCCAGGCTTGAGCCCACCGTCTTTCCGTCGGCCCAGGACAGGCCGTTGGCGAGCAGCACCGAGTCGAGCAGCGTCATGTCCGAGGCGTACGTCATCATGCACACGTGCAGCAAGGGGTCATCGGGGAGCTCGCCATCGGCGCGCAGCCAGGCCGTGCTGTGGGTCGCGCGCAGTGACGGGTCGTTGACGGCCTCGTAGGACAGCGGCCCGATGTGGCGGATCTCGAACGGATTGCTGTGGCCGTACTCGCGGGCCGCCTCGCCGAACGCCTTCTCCATCCGCTCGGCGGCGGACGGCAAGTCCTCGGGCGGCGGCACGTCGGGCATCGGGAGCTGATGCAGCACGCCAGGCTCGGGATGGTGGAACGACGCCGACAGCGTGAAGATCGTCTTGCCGTGCTGGACGGCGGAGACCCGCCTGGTGGTGAACGAGCGGCCGTCCCTGACCCGGTCCACCAGGTAGATCAGCGGGACGGCGGGATCGCCAGGCCTGATGAAGTAGGCGTGCAGTGAGTGCACCGGGCGGTCTTCAGGCACCGTCCGGCCGGCCGCCACCAGCGCCTGGCCGGCTACCTGCCCGCCGAACACGCGCTGCCTGCGCTCGTTCTCCGGGCTGCGGCCGCGGAAGATGTCAAGCTCGATCTGCTCGAGGTCGAGCAGTTCCATCACCGCATCCAGGGCCTTGCTCATCCGCCCGCCTCTTCCCTCATCCGCCGGCCTGTTCCCGCATCCGCCCGCCTCCCCCACCAGCACATGCCGCTACTGCCGCACCGTACCGGTTGCCGGGAGGCTGCGGGTCAGCGCAGGTCGTCGATAAACCTGGACGGCTTCCTTGAACGGCGGCCGCCCGGCGCCCTGGCCAGCGCCCAAGAAAGGAAGAGCCGCTGCCGCGCCCTGGTGATCCCCACGTAGAGCAGCCTGCGCTCCTCCTGCACCGCCTCGTCGCTGCGTGCGTAGACGATCGGCACCACTCCGTCGGTCAGGCACGGCAGGAACACCACGTCCCACTCCAGGCCCTTGGCCGCGTGCAGCGAGGCCAGCGTGACCCCGCCCGCCTGCGGCGGGTGCCCGGCGGCCGTGCGCGCCTCGAGCTCGGCGACCAGGTCGGCCAGGCAGGCGCCTGGCCACGCCGCGAAGAAGCCGACGGCCAGCCGAGCAAGCGCGTCGAGCGACTCCCACCGCTCCCGCGCCTTGCCGCGGCCGCCTGGCGGCCTGGCCGACAGCCCGATCCCGGCCAGCACGTCGTGCATGACGCCGACCGGGTCCTCCTCGGGTGCGGCCGACCTGGCGGCCACCCTCAGCAGGCCGACCGCCTGGCGCACCTCGGCTCGGTCGAAGAAGCCGTCAGCGCCGCGGAGTGCGTAAGGCACACCGGCGGCCGTCAGCGCCTCCTCGTACCCCACGGTCATCGCGTTGGTGCGGAGCAGCACGGCGATCTCGCTGGCCGGCGTGCCGCCCGCGATCAGGTCAGCGGCCCGCCGCGCTACATCGGCAGCCTCGGCCTGCTCGTCGGCGTACTCGGTCAGCGCCGGGCGCTGCCCGGGCGGCCGCTGCGCAACGAGCGCCTGCCCAGGCTGGGCGAACACGCGGTTGGCCAGCGCCACCACCTGCGGCGATGAGCGGTAGTTGCGGACCAGCCTGACCACCGAGGCGCTCGGGTACTGCAGCGGGAATTCGGTCAGGTACGCCGGGCTGGCGCCGGTGAACGAGTAGATCGTCTGCCGTGGGTCGCCCACCACGCAGACGTCGTCGCGGCCGCCGACCCACTGGTCGAGCAGCAGCTTCTGCAGCGGGTTGATGTCCTGGTACTCGTCCACGACGAAGTACCTGTACCTGTCCCTGACCGCGGCGGCCACTGCGGGCTGCCCGGCGATGATCGCGGCGGCAAGCTCGAGCACCGTCTCGAAATCCACCAGGTTCCGTTCCCTGCGCAGCTCTTCGTAGCCGGCGAACAGCGGCGCGAGCACGTCGGGTGCCACCGCGCTGTCGCGCTCGGCCTTCTCCCTCGCCGACGGGTAATCCTCCGGCCTGACCTGGGTGACCTTGGCCCACTCGATCTCGGTGGCCGCGTCGCGCAGCTCGGCCTGGTCAAGCCGCAGCCGCAGCCGCCTGGCCGCCTGAGCGACCAGGGCGACCTTGGAGTCGAGCACCGCGGGCGCCGGGCCGCCGATCGCGGCCGGCCAGAAATGCGTGAGCTGGCGCAGCGCCGCCGCGTGGAAGGTACGGGCCTGGACCTGGCTGAGCCCGGCCCCTGGCACGGCGATGGCGCCGAGTCGGCGCAGCCTGCCGCGCAGCTCGCCGGCCGCCCTCGTGGTGAACGTCACCGCGAGCACCCGGTCGGGCCGGACCACGCCGGTCGCGACCGCGTAGGCAACGCGGTGCGCGACCGCCCTCGTCTTGCCGGTGCCGGCCCCGGCCAGGACGCAGACCGGACCCCTGGCCGCCAGCGCGACCTCCCGCTGCTCCGGGTCGAGCGCCGCGAGCACGGCATCGGGGCCGCACGGCGGATCGGTTGCGTTCACGGCGAACCTCCTGCCCGGCCTTGCGTCCCGCGCCCATCCTGCCGCACGGCACTGACGCTGCGCCGGCACCCGGCGCCCCGAAGGCACCCGCGGGCGGCGCGTCCCTGGCGAAGCCCCCAGACCGTCAGGAAAACCCGCCTAATCTGAGCGGCCGCTCAGGAAGCACCTCGCAGATGCGGACGTTAGTAGTGTTCGGGTGCGACAATGGCGGCCAAGGAGGAGCATGGCATGACCCAGCCACTGACGATGTACACGACGCCTTGGTGCGGGTACTGCCGGAGACTCAAGGGCCAGCTCGCCCGCGAGGGCATCGAGATCACCGAGGTCGACATCGAGCGCGAGCCGGACGCCGCCGATTACGTGATGACCGTGAACGGCGGCAACCAGACCGTCCCCACCGTGCTGTTCCCCGACGGCAGCACGCTGACCAACCCGTCGGTACGCGCAATCAAGCAGCGAATGGAAGAGCTGGCCGTCACTCGATGACACAAGCACGCAGGAGAACGAAGAGCTCCGGGGCCGGTGCGGGCACCGAGCGGGCTCAGGCACCGGCCGAGAGCGCCGGCCAGGTCTCCGGCGTGCCGCAGGACGGGCCAGAGGGCGCGGTCGTACGGCGCACCAGGGACGGCTGGCGGGTGGGCGGCACCGAGGTGCCCGACCTGACCAGCGCGATGGTGCTCGCCGACCTGATCTCGGCCGAGCTCGCCGCCGCCGAAGCCATGCCGGATGCGGCCGGTTCAGGATCCGCGGGGCCGGCGGCGGGCGGCGTCAAGGACGGCGGCGTCAAGGACGGCGAGGCCGAGGACGGCGAGGCCGAGGACGGTCGCGACCCGGCCAGCGAGACGAGCAGGCTGCGCGCCACGATCGGCCAGCTCGAGCACGCACTCACCGCGCGGATCAGGGTCGAGCAGGCCATCGGCGTGCTCGCCGAGCGTCACAGGATCCAGCCACGCCAGGCGTTCGAGCAGCTGAGGGACGCGGCGCGCAGCCGCGGCAAGAAGGTGATCGACATCGCCAGCGACGTGGTGGCCAGCGCCACCAACCCGCTGCTGCAGCTGCCAGACGAGCTGTCCAGGCCGCGATCGGGCGGTCGGCGCGGCCATCGGCCGCACGGCGTGCTCGGCAGCGAGTAGCCGCGCTCCCGGCATAGATGGCGGGATGCCCGCGGGACCCCGGTGAGACTGACCGGGACCTGGAAGAGACCTGATATGGCCTGTTTTCCCATGTCACGACCTTAGGCGCGCAATAACATTCGGTCCGAGCCTTTTGACCGGTGTACGAGTCGCCGGGGAGTGCCTTCGCGAGAATCCATACCGCGGCGGCTGCCGCGCTCCTGACCTCAGCGGCGCTGGCCGTGGCCCGGCGGTGCTCGCCGCGCCGGCGGCCGGGCCGAACACCACCTACTCGGTGCCGGACATCTTCGTCAGGTACCCCTCGGCGAGGTGGACATCGCCACCCAGGGCACGGGCAACTCGATGCGCTACTTTCACGCGCCCGAGCCGCCAGCGGCGCTCCCGTCTTCACCGGGCTGACCGTGGGCAGGCTCTGGCACCGCCTTCGGCGGCTGACGGGCGGGGACGGCCGCCGGAGCGCGCCAGCGGCGGTGGTTCTTACCGTGTTATATCGCTCTCCGTAATGACTGATTGACCCAAGGTAACGGCGGGTAGACATCGCCTCGGGGGCCGCGCCGCGGTCCGGGACGAGGGCCAGAACGTGGATCACGGGGGAGTTCCTGGCCGCCTGCTGATCATCGGCGGGGCTGAGGACAAGTGCTACGGCACCGGGGTTCTGGAGCGCTTCGCCGAGATGTGCGGCAACTCCAAGGCGCGCATCGTGGTGATCACGACGGCGACGGGTGTTCCCGGTCAAGCGTTCGCCGAATACGAGCAGGCCTTTCGCAAACTCGGCGTCCGGCATATCAGGGAACTGCCGATCAGCGGGCGTGCCGACGCGGACAGCTCACCGGCCACGGCCGCGCTGACCGACGCGACCGGGGTCTTCTTCAGCGGCGGTGACCAGTCCAGGCTGCGGACCCTGGTCGGCTCCCGTATTAACGAGCAGCTCAGCGCCGGGCTCGCCGACGGCCTCGTCGTGGCCGGCACCAGCGCGGGCGCGACCGCACTCGGCCGGAGGATGATCCTCGGGGGCGACGGAGCCGACGTCTCCACCGGCCCTGGCCTCGGGCTGATGCCGCGGATGCTGATCGACATGCACTTCGGCGAGCGCGGCAGGCTGCCGAGGCTGCTGAGCGCCGTCACGCTCGACCCCGACAGGCTCGGCGTCGGCATCGACGAGAACACCGCCATCTGCGTGCAGGGCGACACCTTCGAGGTGCTCGGCAGCGGCACGGTCAGCGTCGTGGACGCCCAGGACGCCACCGTCGTGTACGCGGCGTCCGACACCGACCCGATCACCCTGTTTGACGTGCGACTGCACCTGCTGCCGGCGGGCTGCGTGTTTGACCTGGCCAGCCGGTCGCCGACCATCGGCCCGGCCCATGCGAGGTACTGAGCGCGAGGTGCCCGGCCACCGGCTGGCCGCGGCCCCCTCGGTGACACTTATCCAAAGGAGCGCACGTGCGGCTTGACTACATCCGCCACCTCAGCGGCCCCAACATCTTCGCCGCGTCCCCGGTCAGCCTGGCGCGGATCGAGCTTGAGGAGCTGACCTGTCAGGAGACGACCGGCTACCCCGGCTTCGCCGAGCGCCTGCTGATGCTGCTGCCTGGCCTCCGCGAGCACCACTGCGCGGCCGGGCGGCCGGGCGGCCTCGTCGACGCGCTGGCCAGCGGCACCTACTTCGGGCACGTGACCGAGCACGTCATGCTTGAGCTCTCGGCGCAGGCCGGGCGCGAGGTGCACCTTGGCCGCACGATGTGGGCGGGCGCCGACGGCCGCTACGACGTGATGACGGAGTGCCCGCAGGACGAGCCAGAGGACTCCGCAGTCCCTGCCGAGCTCTGCGAGCTTGCGATGAGCGTGGTCGCCGACCTGCTCGCCAAGCGGCGGCCGGACCCGGCCGGGCATGTCGAGGCCATCGCCAGGACCGTCGAGCGCGAGCGGCTCGGCCCGAGCACGACAGCGATCGCGGCGGCGGCCCGCCGCCGCGGCATCCCGGTCCGGCGGGTCGGCGGGCTTTCGATGCTCCGGCTTGGCTATGGTTGCAACCGGCGGCTGGTCAGCGCCGCACTGACCGAGCAGACGTCGGCGATCGGCGTCGACATCGCCGGCGACAAGGTGCTCGCCAAGCTGCTGATGACGCGGGCCGGGATCCCGGTGCCCGATGGTGTGGTGGCGCGCAGCGAGGCCGAGGCGATCAGGGCACTCGGCACGCTTGGCGGGCCGGTGGTGGTCAAGCCGCGGAACGGCAACCACGGCAGGTCGGTCAGCGTGGGCGTGCGCAGTCCCGGCCAGGCAGGCCTGGCCTACCGGCGAGCGGCCGCGGGAGCCGGGTCCTGCGAGGTGATCGTCGAGAGTTACGCGCCAGGGCGCGACTACCGGGTGCTTGTCGTGGACGGCGCGGTCAGGGCGGCTGCCGAGCTCAGCCCTCCGTCGGTCACCGGGGACGGCAGGCGCACGATCGGCGACCTGGTCAGGGATCTCAACGCCGACCCGCGCCGCGGTCAAGGCCACTCCCGGGTACTCAGCAAAGCCAGCATCGACGAGTCGGTGCTCGCCCACCTGGTCGCCCATGGCCAGGCGCTCGACACGGTGCCCGAGGCCGGCCAGGTGGTCACGCTGCGGCGCAACGGGAACCTGTCGACCGGAGGAACAAGCAGGGACGTCACCGGCCTGGTGCACCCCGACGTCGCCGAGCTCTGCCGGCGGGCGGCCGGGGTGGCCGGCCTCGACGTCTGCGGTATCGACCTGCGGCTTGAGGACATCGGCGCGCCGCTGTTCGGACCGCGGCCCCAGTCGGCCGCGGTGATCGAGGTCAACGCCTGCCCTGGGCTGCGGATGCACCTGGCGCCGGCCGAGGGCGCGCCGCAGCCCGTCGGCGAGGTGATCGTCGACCGGCTGTACCCGCCTGGAGCGCCATCGCGGATCCCGGTCATCGCGGTGACCGGGACCAACGGCAAGACCACAACCGTCCGCATGATCGCGCACATCCTGCGTCAGGCGGGCTTCCGGACCGGCATGACCTGCACCGACGGCGTGGAGATCGGTGGCCGCTGCGTCCTCGAGGCCGACGCGTCCGGGCCCAGGTCGGCCGAGGTGGTGCTTGACGACACCTCGGTGGAGGCGGCCGTGCTTGAGACCGCCAGGGGCGGGATCCTGCGCCGCGGCCTCGGCTACGACCTCGCCGACGTCGCCGTGATCACCAACATCAGCGCCGACCATCTGGGTGACGACGGTATCGACGACCTCGCCGAGCTGGTGGAGGTGAAGGCGCTGGTCGCCGAGGAGCTCTGCGAGGGCGGCAGCCTGGTACTCAACGCCGACGACGAGGCGGCGGCGATCGCCGACCGGCCGCGGGTGCGCGGGCACTCCCCCGTGGTCAGGTACTTCAGCACCAGCCCGGGCAGCGCCGTGATGAGCAGGCACAAGCAGGCAGGCGGGTACTGCTACGAGATCTGCGACGGCCAGCTCACCGAGGTGGCCGCGCGCCGCCAGCAAGTGATCATGAACGTCGCTGAGCTACCCGGCGCGTTCGGCGGCCGCGCGGCGCACGTCGTGGCGAATGCCCTGGCAGCGGTCGCGGCCTGCCGGGCGGCGGGCGTGGCGGTCAAGGACATCAGGGACGCGCTCGCCACGTTCGTGCCCGTCGTGGCCAACCCGGGCCGCGGCAACGTGTACGCGGTCACGGCAGGCCCGCAGGCGGCGACCGCGGCCGGGCCTGTCGTGGTCGATTACGGCCACAACGCGGCGGCGCTGCAGGCCACAGGCCAGATGGTGGCGGCCGTATGGGGCGGCGAGCCGGTCGCCGCGATCACCCTGCCCGGCGACCGGCGCGACGACCTGGTGACCGAGTCGGCCGGGGCGGTCGCCGCCTGGTTCGGGAAGGTGGTCGTCTACGAGGACGACGACCTGCGCGGCCGTGAGCCAGGCGAGATGCGCGCGCTGATCACCGCCGCGCTGCGGGCCGCTCGACCCGGCATCGCGATCACCCACGCGGACGGGCCAGGCGAAGCGCTGCGCGCAGCCGTAGCGACCGCGGCCGGCGCACCCGTGCTGCTGTTGTACGAGAAGCTCGCCGAGGCGCGGGCCGCTATCGACGCGGTAGGTGCCACGCCGTGGCCGGAAGAGGACCTGATGGGCGGCCTGGCCGCGACCGCGGCGCCGGACGACCTGGCGGACCCTGGCCCTGCGGGCACAGGCCTCGCGGGCACGGACCTGGCTGACGCAGACCTCGCAGGCATCGAGCTCACTGACCCGGATCTCGCGGGCACCGAACTTATGAGCAGCACAGACCCGGAGGGCGCGGGCATCGCAGGAGCGGGCATCGCGGGCACAGGCATCGCGAGCACGGACATCGCGAGCACGGACATCGACGCCGAGCTCACCGACGCGGGCACCGCCGCCGAGGGGGCCGAGAGCTAGCGGCGACGGCCGGTCAGCCAGGTCCGTCCTGCGGGCCAGACCCGTCCTGCGGGCCGGGCCCATCCTGCGGGCCAGGCCCATCCTGCGGGCCGGGCTGGCCCGTCTGGCCGACCCGCGTGACGAGCCTGCCGACGGCCGAGTGGGCAAGTCCGTGGTGCGTCCGGTGGTCGTACAGCGGCACCGGCAGGTACTCGGCCAGCGCAACCAGCTGATCATCGGTCCAGCCGGGCCGAGAGCGCAGCGGGCCGACGCCATCCTGCCCGGCCAGCGCCGTCCAGTACGCGTAGATGTGGATCGATGTCACCGCCGCCCTAGCGGCCGCCTGGTTAGGCCCGGCAAGGTCGCGCACCCTGATCTCGTCTGGTGTCACAACAATCCGGTGGCAGAACACCACGGCCGTCTCAAGCCCGAGAACGATGACCGCGAAGATGGCGAATGCGACGGCCGGTACTAGCTTGGAGCTCACCAGATAACCTACCGTCACGAGCAGCGCGACTCCGGCAATCGGCACCGCGATCCAGAACTCCCGCCGCTTGGCGGGCTTCGTCCGGAGGGTGAGCATCGGCGGCCTTTCTTCGCTGCTGAGTTTGATCAGCATAGGAGACTCGCCGTGTTCGCAAACTGCACTATGTCCGGTGCCGGGAGAACGGGCTAGAGTTACGCGCGTAGCAGACGGGCCGACCGCAGTGAGCAGAGGGAAGGTGCGGTGAGCGAGGACTCCGCTTCGGCGCCAGCCAACGTGAGCCCTGGCGAGCAGATCGCCGGCTACCGGCTGGAGGAGCAGATCGGCCAGGGCGGCATGGCGGTCGTGTACCGCGCGCACGACGACCGTCTTGACCGCCGGGTAGCGCTGAAGCTTCTCGCGCCGGGGCTGGCGTCCGATACCGCGTTCCGTACCAGGTTCATCAGGGAGTCGCGGGCGGCGGCGGCCGTGGACCATCCGAACATCATCCCGGTCTACGACGCGGGCGACGCCGGCGGATTCCTGTTCATCTCCATGCGTTACGTGCAGGGCGGCGACGTCCGTTCGCTGATCGCTGACGGCCAGCCGCTGCCTCCGGCCCGCGCCTGGAACATCATCAGCCAGGTCGCCGCCGCGCTCGACGCCGCGCACGCGCACGGTCTGGTGCACCGCGACGTCAAGCCGGCCAACATGCTGCTCGACGCGAGCGGCCGGACCGGTTCGGGCAACCGTGGCTCATCCGACGAGCCGCACGACCACGTCTACCTGTCCGACTTCGGGATCAGCAAGACGACGGTCGCCAGCAACCTCACCTCGACCGGGCAGTTTGTCGGCACCCTGGACTACATCGCTCCCGAGCAGGTCGAGGGTCAGGGAATCGACGGCCGCACCGACGAGTACTCGCTGGCCTGCACCGCCTTCGAGCTGCTGAGCGGTGGCCCGCCGTACCGGCGCTCGCTCGGCCTTGCGCTGATCAACGCGCACCTGTCCGAGCCGCCGCCTTCACTGGTCGCCAGGCGCTCCGAACTGCCGCCGGCCGTGGACCTGGTGCTCGCCAAGGCGATGGCGAAGGCCCCGGCGCAGCGCTATGCCACCTGCGAGCAGTTCGCCACCGATCTCGGCCGGGCACTGGGACTCGCTCCGGGCCCGCTTGAGGCCGGCGCGGCAGCGACGACCGCCCGGAGCGCGGCCGCCGAACCTGCCAAGCCATGGCCGGCCACCGAGCTGGTCTCTGGCGCCGCCGCGGCGGCTGCCGCAGGAGCCGCAGGAGCGGCGCTCGGGGCGGCCGCGGCCGACCAGGCGTCCGGTGCCGACCAGGCCGCAGCAGCGGCGCAGACCCCGCCGGGAGGGACAGGAACCCCGCCGCCAGGCGCGGGAACCCCTGCCGCTCCGGGCATGTTCGACCCGTCCACCATGCTGGCCGGGCAGCAGGGCTCGCCAAGCGGCCCTGGCGGCCAGGCTCCCGGCGGTGGCCCTGGCGGCCAGGCTCCCGGCGGCCAGGCCACGCCGCCGACCATGCAGCAGGGGCAGGGCGGGCAGCAATGGCCGACGCAGTACGGACCGCCCGGGCAGACGCCGCCACCGCAGCAGCAACCGCCGCCTGGCGGATGGCAAGCGGGCGGCCAGTCCAACCCGCAAGGTGCATACCAGCCGTACCAGCAGCCGCAGCAGTTCCAGCCGCAGCAGTACCAGCCCTATCAGACCGGACCGGTCGGCCCGCCTCAGCCTGGATGGCAGCCGCCGTACCCGGGCGGGCCCACGGGGCCCACCGGGCCTAACTGGCCGCAGCAACCACAGCAGCCGAAGCGCTCACGTGGCATCCTGATCGGCTCGGTGATCGCGACGGTCGCCGTCGTCGTCGCCGCGGCCGCCGTGGTGTACTTCGTCGTCCTGAAGAAGAACAACAACACCGGCCCTAACGCAACCGGCCAGACCTCGTCAGCCTCCACGCCCAACGGCGGCACGTCGTCGCCGGCCAGCAGCAGCTCGGCCCCGGCTGCGCCGACCGCGCAGAGCGAGGCCACGACGATCAACAACTTGCTGGTGAACAGCGCCCAGAGCCGGTCCCAGTGGAACGCCAACGTCCTGGTCACCGACGTTGGGGACTGCGTCAACATCAACTCGGACGTGACGCAGATCGGTGACATCGCGAACGAGCGGATGAGCGAGCTCAGCCAGGCGGACGCCCTGCAGGTGAGCGCGATCCCTAACGGCCCGATGGCGAAGCGGCAGCTGATGGCGGCCTTGCAGATTTCGTACAATATCGACAACGATTATCTGCAATGGGCCGAGCAGCAGCAGAGTTCGGGCTGCGGAGTCGGCACCAACTCGGCCTACTACGACGACGCCTCCAGCGAGGACTCGCAGGCGACCGCCGACAAGACAACGTTCCTGAACACCTGGGATCCCATCGCCAGGCAATACGGCTTCCAGCAGTTCTCGGCCAACCAGATCTAACCCGGACCCAAACCCACCCCTCGCGCTAGTCGGTCCCGGCATGCCGACTGACTGACAGCGGGTTGGGTGACCACAAAACAGGTCTAATTGGACGACACCATGGCGGAAACGCCGGGGTAGTGGCCGCAGGCCAGGACCGAGGACCGCCGCTGGGGATCGGGCTCAGCCCCTGGGACCGAGCTCGGAGTAGATCTTGCGGGCGATCGTGTCGATCGTGTAGATCCCGGTCGGCTCGTCCGGGTTGCCGCTGCTGAGCACGGCGAGCACGTAATCACGGCCGTTGCCGTGGATCCAGCCGATGCTGTCGACCTGCCAGTTGGTGTAGTTGGTCAGGTCGAGCGGCAGCCAGCCGTTCTTGAGTGCGACCGTCGCTCCAGGCGCCACGCCGGCCGACACGCCCCAGTCCTGGTCAGCCTCTACGTGCTCCATCAGGCCGAGGCCGTAGTTCCGGTCGGTGCTGTTCAGCAGGGTGTTCGGATAAGCGAACTTCGAGACCAGCCTGACCTCGTCGAGCGCCGTCGTGGTGGTCAGGCCCCACCCGGGCAGGGTGGTCGATCCGGGAATGAACGCGGCCGTGGAGACGGTCGTATCGGTCATGCCGGCCGACTCGTCAAATGCCTGCACCTTGGGCGGTCCGCCGTCATCGGCGAGCAGCTGCGTCGCCGCGTCGTTGTCGCTGTTCTCGATCATCGTGGTCATCAGCGCCAGCTCGGTACCCGGCAGCGTGGTCCCGGCGACCTGCGCCTCGCGCAGCGCGGTGCCCATGATCTCGACCTTGACGACGCTCGCCGTATCCTCCCGCACACCTGGATGGAAGACCCAGGTCCTCCCGGTTCGGCGGTCATACACTGCCGCGGTCACCTCGCCTGGCCGGGTGGCGAGGTAGCTGGCCAGGCTAGCGAACGGCGAGCGGGCCCGCGGCCGCCTCGGGTTCGGCGAGGCCGGCGCGGACTTGCCGGACTCCGACGCCATGTCGGTGCTGCGCTTCGGCGCTGGGCCATTCGGCGATGCGTTGGTGCCGGAGCACCCGGCGGCCAGCACGACGAGCAGGCAGGCGCCGGCCACGCGGAGCAGCCATCTCGCACGGCGGTACATGAATGGTCACCTGGGAGGTTCTACGACGATCATCTCGGCTTGATCCTACTTGCCGACCAGCCGCTCAGCCGCCGCTTCACGGCCGGTGAGGAACCTGACGATCGCCGCATCGAGCGCCCGCGCGATCTCCCGCTGCACCGAGGGCGAGGTGAGCAGCGCGGCATCGGCGGAATTGGCCATGTTGCTGCACTCGATCAGGACCTCGGGCACGGTGGTCAGATTCAGCCCGGCGAGATTGTTGCGGAAAATATAACCGTTATGCCCGTAATAGTTGCTCGGCCGCAGCGGCGTGTGCCGGAGGAACGCGGAGTGCACGTAACGGCCGAACCGGAGCGCGGACGCGATGATCTTGTCGTTCGGCCCGTCGGCGACTGGCTCGAGCACAGTGAAGCCGCGCCCCCAGGCCGGGCCGCTGTCGGCGTGGATGTCGATCGCCACGTCCGCGCCCGACTGGTCGATGATCTCGGCCCTGCGGTTCACGCACGGCCCGATGCCGTGGTTATTGTGCCTGGTCAGCACCACCTTCGCCGCCTGGGCGCGCAGGTCGGCGGCCAGGTAGGTGGCGACGTTGAAGTTGAACCGTGCCTCGGTGTAACCGCTGGCGGTGGCGGTGCCTGTGGTGTTGCAGTTCTCCCACTCCCGGCCGTTCCAGATCTGCCGGTCGATGTAGGCCGGATCGGTGTAGTTCAGACCATTGTGGCCGGGATCGATGCCCACGATCTTGCCTGCCAGCGGCCTGGTGGCCGACGGGCTGCTCGACCGGCCGGGGCCGGGCGACGAACTGCGACCAGGGTCGTCATGGGTCACGGAGGCTCGCTGGCTCGACGTCGGGGCGGCCGACGGGCTGCCGAACGCGGCGCAGCCGCCAACTGCCAGACCGCCGAGCACTGCGGCGCAAAGTGCGAGTAGCCGCATGGTTCAATCTAAGGTCCGATCTGGCTGTCGTGGCAGATCTCGCCCGGATCTGGGCCGGAAAAGCAGGCTGATCAGCCGATCGAGCCGCGGCCGCTGATCAGCGACTCGGCGATCACGGTCCGCAGGATGTCGTTGGTGCCCTCGCCGATCACCATGAGCGGTGCGTCGCGGTACAGCCGCTCCACCGTGAACTCCTTGGAGTACCCGTAGCCGCCGTGCACCTGCATCGCGATGAACGCGCACTCCTGCGCCACCTCCGAGGCGTACACCTTGGCGAGTCCGGACTCCAGGTCCGCGCGCTGGCCGGCGTCAGCCTGCGACGCCGCCCAGTAGGTGAGCAGCCTGGCGGCCTGCACCTTCATCGCCATGTCGGCCAGCTTGCCCTGCACCGCCTGGAAGCCGGCGATCGGCTGCCCGAACGCCTCGCGCTGCGACGCGTACCGCAGCGCCTGGTCGTAGGCCTCCTGTGCCACGCCGACCGCGCGGGCGGCGATGTTGATCCGGCCCTTCTCAAGCGCGGCGAGAACCTGCTGCAGGCCGCGGCCCTCGGTGCCGCCGAGCAGGTTCGCCGCGGGCACCCGGACGTCGTCGAGCACGAGCTCGCAGGTCTCCGGGCCCCGGTAGCCGAGCTTGGGCAGGTCGCGCACGACCTCGAAGCCCGGCGTGCCCTGGTCGATCAGCAGCACCGACATGCCCAGGTGCGCGGGGCGAGCGGCCGGGTCGGTCTTGACCAGGACCGGCAGCGGGTCGGCGTGCCTGGCGTTGGTGATCCAGGTCTTGCGGCCGTTGACCACGTAGTGGCCGCCGTCCCTGCGGGCCGTCGTGACGATCCCCTGCAGATCGCTGCCGGCGCCCGGCTCGGTCAGCCCGATGCCGGTGCGCCGTTCCCCGCTGGCGAGCGCGGGCAGGTGCGCGCTCTTCTGCTCGTCCGTGCCGAACCTGGCAATCATCCAGCACGACAGCGAGTGGCTGCCGATGATCCCTGCGACGCCCATCCAGCCGCGGGAGATCTCCTCGAAGACCACGGCCAGCGAGACCATGTCCGCCGCCATCCCACCGTACTCGTCGGGTACGAGCAGGCCGAACAGCCCCATCTGGCGCATGGTGCCGACGATCGCGTCCGGATAGCCGCCGGATTCCTCGAGCTCCCTGGCGACCGGCCGGATCTCGGCGTCCACGAACGACCGGATCGTCTCGCGCAGCAGCCGCTGCTCGTCAGACAGCTCGAAGTCCATGGAGGCTCCTGATGTGCGGCGGGCCGCGGACGGGCAGGCGCCCGGGAAAGCCGACATTACGGCATGCGGCGCCGGCTGGCACCGGCGCAGGCCGTGACGTCGTCGGAGGTAGCTGTGACGATAGGAGTGGCAGGAACCGGACGATCGCGACGGAGAGCACATGTTCCCTGAGACCTACCGGACCGACGTCAGCCGAGCCGTGTGCTCGTTCCTGCTGGCGGGCGACCGAGCCGAGCGGATGCGAGTGCCCGGCGCCGCGCCTGATCTGCTGCTGCGCGACGAGGCCGACGGATTCCTCGCCGCGGCGCTGGCGATGTACCAGCAGAACCTGCCGTTCCGCGACGCGGTGGAGGCCCTGCGGCTCTGCCTGGACGAGGCACGTCACTCAGGCTACGACGGCGGCCGGCGTGAGCTCGCCGGTTACCTCGCGGACTTCGACGCCGTCTACCAGGACGGGGCCCCGATCCCCGCCTTAGCCGAGTCGGGCGACGACCCGGTTGTCAGCACCGCCGCAGGCGGGGTCGTTGCCTTTGCCGTCTCCGGCTCCTGGCGCGCCAGGCACCGGATCGTGGTCGCGTTCGGCCCGCTCTTCGCCACCGGGACCCCGGCCGAGTTGTGCGAGCAGGTCGCGCCGCTGGCCGGCGCCGACGACGTGCTCGGCGACCAGGAGTTCTGGTCTGGCCTGGCCGCCGTGCTGCGGCGGGTACATGCGGACGGGCCAGACGTGCTGCTTCGCGGTGAGTTGACCGGCCTGTTCCCGCCGGTCCATCCGAGTCCGGACCAGCCGATCCTGCTGACCACCCATGAGCGGCTGCGGCTGGCCGTTCTGGCGTTCGCCGACGCGCCGACCTGGGAACTGCGCGGCCGGGTGGCCGCCAGGAATCCCGAGTTGCTGACACCGGCTGCGGCCGAACTGCTCGAGGCGGAGGCCGGGCAGGCGGGCGCGGAGGCCGGGCAGGCGGGCGCGGAGGCCGACCATGCAGAGGACCCTAGCCGGGCTGAGGATCACAGCCGGGCCGACTGGCTCGCGCTGTGCCTGCGGGTGCTCGCCCAAGCGCGGGCGGAAGGCCTCGCCGTCTTCGACGGCCCGCTGCCGCCCACCGGGATGCGGCGCGACCCGGCGGCCGACGCCCGGCTGCGCGACGCGCTGACCGCCGGCGACGCAGCCGCCGCCGCGGGCGCGGCGCGGCAGTTCCTGCACCGAACCGACCCGGTGCTCGCGCCGCGCCGCTGGGCGGCGTGGAACCGTCGGCTTGCCAGGCTGCTGCTCGACGTCGCCGAACCCGCCCTGCGCGCCGCTTGCTGCGAGGAGGCCATCGGCCGGATCAGGGACGCGCTCGGCGTCTATGGGTACCTGGACGACCCGGCCAGCTACCTGCACTGCCTGACGCTGTACGGGACGATCCTGGCCGACCGCAGCCGCGGCGACCGCGCTTCGTCGCTGGCCGCCGCCCGCGCCTGCTTGGAGGCCGCGCGCCGCGGGTTCGCCGAGCGCGGTGACCAGGCGCTGGCCGCCGATTGCGCGGCCAGACTCGCCGCCGTGCTCGGATCGTCCTTGCCTTCGGCGTCCTGAGCCCGGCCCGCTGCAGCCTCCCCGCCGCGTCAGCCCGGTCGGCAGCGAGTCCCGCCGCGGATCAGTCCCCCGTGCCCAGTCCCCCACCCCCGCGGTCAGTCTCGCTGCGGCGCACGCTCGCGCTGGAGATAACCGGCCGTCATACCGCCGTCGACCGTCAGCGTCGCGCCGGTGACGAACCCCGCCTCCTCGCTGGCGAGGAAGACCGCGGCCGCAGCGACGTCGCGTGCCTCGCCGATCCGGCCGACCGGCGGCAGGATCCAGTCGCCGCCCTCGGCCCGGTCGTCCTGGCCGGGCGGTGCCATGTGCCGCATACCCGGCCAGGTATCACCAGGGCAGATCACGTTCGACCGCACGCCGTCCCGGCCGCCGTCCAGGGCCAGCATCTTGCCGAGCATGACCACAGCCGCCTTGCTGACCGAGTAAAGGCCGATCGACTGCTCGCCCCAGATGGCGGCGTCCGAGGCGATGTGGATCATGCAGCCTCGGCTGCTCGCCAGGTGCCGGTAGGCGTGCTGCGCGTACAGCAGGCAGCCGCGCACGTTGACGTTCATCACCCGGTCGAAGTCGGCAAGCGTAGTGTCGAGCAGCCTGGCCTCGACCCCGATCCCAGCGTTGTTCACCAGGATGTCCAGGCCGCCGAGCCTGGCAGCCGCCGCGTCCACCGACTGGGCCACCGCCTGCGGTTCGGCCGCGTCGGCGGCCAGGAAGCTGGCCGTGCCCGCGGCGGCGAGCGCCGCCTGCGCCCGTTCGCCGAGCTCACGGTCGCGCCCGGTGATCACCACGGCGGCGCCCTCGGCGACGAATCGCTCGGCCGTCCCGAATCCCAGGCCGGTCGTCCCGCCGGTGATCAGCGCCCGCCTGCCATCTAGCCATCCCATGGCCGCCCAGTGTAGGCCGCCGGGTCAGGACAGCACGCGGCGGCGGAAGTTACGCAGGCCGATGTTCAGGAACAGGACGCCGAACGTGGCCACCACGGGGTAGATCACGTACAGGTGCATGTGCGGCGCGCTGGTGAGCGCCGCCCGCATCCCCTCGTTCACGTAGATCAGCGGGTTGATCAGCACCAGGGTCTGCAGCCAGTGCCAGCCGCCCACGGTCACCGGCGCGAGCCTGGTCCACCCGTAGTAGGTCCCTCCGAGGAACGTGATCGGCAAGATGATAAAGCTGAACATCAGGCCGATGTTCCGCGGCTCGAAGCTCGTGCCGAGCACCAGGCCGAGCCCGGCCATGGCGACGCACGCTAGCGGCACGAAGGTCAGGATCAGCGCCCAGTGCAGCGTGAGGTGAGCCTGCACGCCGGGCGCGTGGACGACCGAGGCGATCGGCAGCACGATGACCGCCGAGAGGATCCCCTGCACGGCGGCGGACAGCACCTTGGCGATCGCCACCAGCCAGATCGGGCACGGCGCCTGCACCCGGTCCTCGATCTCGCGGGTGAAGCCGAACTCCTGCGCCATCGACAGCGCGATCGACTGCACCCCCTGGAACATGACCGAGATGCCCACCACGCCGGGCACGAGTATGGTCGCGAAGGCCGACTCCTCGACCGACCCGTGGCCGCCGATCCCCTGCCCGATCTTCGGGAACACGTAGAGGAAAACGAAGCAGAGCAGGAACGGCTGGATCAGGGTACGGACGACGAACTCCCACAGGTGCTTGCGCAGCACGACCAGGTCGCGCAGCAACAGGGCGCCGAGCGCGGTCCAGCTTGCCGCGGCGACCGAGCGCAGCGGCCCCTCGCCGATCCGGCGGGCCGGAGCCTGCGCGGTCACGGGTCCGGCCATCAGTCCCTCAGCTCCTTGCCGGTGAGGTTGATGAAGACCGTCTCCAGACTCGGCTCGGAGATCGCCAGGTCCACAAGCTCGAACCCGCCGCGCTCGGCCGCCACCACGATCCGCGGCACGATCCGCTCGCCGCCCTTGACGTGCAGCTGGAGCCGGCCGTCGATCACCCTGGTCCTGGTGACCCCCTCGATGTCACTGGCCAGCAGCTCGGCGAGGCGGTCCGCGTCGCCGGTGGTCCGCAGCGTGACGATGGTGTCGGCACCGATGCTCTGCTTCAGCCCGGCCGGGGTGTCAAGCGCGAGGATCTGGCCGTGGTCCATGATCGCGACCCGGTCGCAGAGCTGGTCGGCCTCTTCCATGTAGTGCGTGGTCAGCAGGATGGTCTGGCCATCCCTGTGCAGCTCGCCGAGGAGGTCCCAGAGTGCGAGCCTGCTCTGCGGGTCAAGGCCCGCCGTCGGCTCGTCGAGGAAGAGTACCGCGGGGCGGTGGAAGATCGCGCGGGCCACCATCAGCCGCTGCGCCATGCCGCCGGACAGCGCGTAGACCGAGGCCTTGGCCCACCTGGACAGCTGAAACTGCTCGAGCAGCTCGTCGGCGATCCTGCGGGACTCCCTGGCGCCGATGCCGAACAGCCGGCCGTGGAAGTACAGGTTCTCCCAGACGGTGAGCTGCCGGTCGAGCGTGTTCTGCTGGGACACGATGCCGCTGAGCTGCTTGGCCAGCGCCGGATGGCGGCCGACGTCCACGCCGGACAAGAAGGCGCGGCCCGAGGTCGGCACCACCCTGGTGGTGAGCATCCCGGCGGTGGTGGTCTTGCCGGCGCCGTTCGGGCCGAGCAGGCCGAATATCTCGCCCGCCTCGACGCCGAGGTTCAGCCGGTCCACCGCGGCGAAATCCGTCCCCGCGTAGACCTTGGTCAGGTCCTTGGTGTGGATGGCGAGCCGGTGCGCGGCCTCAGGTACGGCCGTTTCGCCGGGTTCTGCCTGCACGCTGCTCATGGCAGCACGAATCCTACCGTTCGCACCGGTGGCTGACCCGCCGCGGCTGCGGCTCAGCCTGAGGCCAGGTCAGCGGGCTGCTTGACCCCGGCGTGCGCCCACGGCCTGGTGAAGCCGACCACCCCGTTGGGGTTAAACGACGCGATCCCGATGTCCTGGCCGGGGAACGGCGCCTGGATCATCAGGTCATTGCCGATCACGATCCCTACGTGCCCAGGCGCCTTCGCGGTCCCGTCGGTCCCGACGAAGAACACCAGGTCGCCGGGCTCCACCTGGCTCGCGCTGACCCGCGGCCCCCACATCCACTGCTCGGCGGCGGTGCGCGGGATGTCGATCCCGGCGGCGCGGTAGGACATCATGGTCAGGCCCGAGCAGTCGAAGGCGTCGGGGCCGGTTCCGCCAAACAGGTACGGCTTGCCGATCTGGGCCGTGGCGAAGGCGATCGCCTCGGCCGCGTAGCTGCTCGACGCCAGCGTGACCCCGGGGACGCAGGACGGCGCGTTGCCGCCGGTGGCCAGGCTGACCGTGTACCCGCCCTTGGCGTACTGGTTCGCCCAGCCGAGCACGTCCTGGACGTAGGAGTCCAGGTGGTTGTAGGCGAAGATCGCGCCAGGGACGTTCGTCAGCACCCCGTGCTCGAGCAGGTACTTCGCAGCGCCAGCGATCGCGTCGGGCGGCTCGTAGACGCTGGCGACACCATCGCCGTTCTCGTCGGTCGCGACCCCGTTCACGTGCTCGCTCGCCGGGTGCACCGGGCGGCCGCCCCAGGTATTCCCTGCCGCCCCGCTGATGCCGATTTGCATCGGGCCAGCCGCGCCGAACGCGTTGGACCCGCTGTCGACGCCGGGCAGCGTGGTCTGCCCGTCGTCGCTCTCCACCTTGCCTATGCCCGCCAGGATGACCCACGGCACCTTGTATTGCTTTCCTACGATTTTGAACCAATCCAGATAGTTGGCCGGGATCGAATCGCTGGCCGTCGCGCTCGGCAATGGCTGCGCCGTCGTGGTATCTCCGGCCGCGCATGAGCTGTCGGTGGTGAACATCAGCCCGCCCCCGGCGAACAGCAGCATCGGGGCAACCAGCACGACGGTGACAAGCAGCACCACGGCACCGGTCAGGCCGATGACGGCTGACCTGGACAGGCCCGTCCCGCGGCCGATCACAGATTGCCCGCCCCGGCCAGCTCGATATCGCTGACCTGCCAGCTCGTTCCTGCCCCGGTTACCGTGATCGTGTAGTCGGTGACCTGCTGCTTGCTGCCCTTGCTGGTGGCGATCCGCTGGGTGAGCGCCACCACGAAGGTCAGGCTGGTCGGGCCGAACGCGCGCAGCGAGTCAATCACCACAGTGGCGGTGGCGACCTGCCGCTGGCTGGTCCTGGCCAACGCCACCCCGGGCGCGGCGAACGCCCGGCCGATCACCTGGACAAGCTCACCGCTGGCCAGCGGGCGCAGCGGCGCCAGGTACGCCGTGGTGTCCTGCCGGTAGGAGTAGGAGCCGTAATCCTCGGCGAACTTGGTGGTCAGCGTGGCCGCGCTGGTGAGTCCGGCCTGGTTGAACGGCAGCCACTGGTAGATGTTGACCGCTCCGGCAGACGGCGACGACGAGCTCGGCGTTGGCGAATGCGAGGGAGCCGGGGACGTATGGTGCCTCGGCTGCTTGCCCGCAGCCGAGGACTTCGGCAGGAAGAGGTAGACGCCCAGGCCGACCAGGACGAGGACCGCGAGGGCGAAGGTGATGATCCTACTCAGCGACAGCCCCATCGCGATCAGCTACTTTCTTCGCCAGATTGGCCGGGACCAGAACGGGCCGTTCGCTTCCTCGCCGTCCTTACCTGGGTTCAGCCCGTAAGGCGCCGCGGAGAAGTGACCGTCGGTGCCGGCCGGCCGCCCGTCAGCCCGGCGGCTTCCGTCGGCATTGCCGCCGGCACCCGAGCGGCCGCGCACCCGCGAGGTGCCGAGACCCGAGCCGCGCGAGCCCGATCCGCGCTGGCCAGCCAGGCCGGAGAACCGCGAGGGGCGCGGCGGTCCCTGCCGGTCGGCCCTGACCTGATCGGAGGGAACGCGCGCCTGGCTCCGGCCGCTCTGCGCCAGATCAGACCGGCCCGAGCTGCCCGGCCCGCCCTGCCGCCACGGCCCCGAAGAGCCCTGCGAGACCGACCCGCCGCGGCTGCTCCACGAGGGCGGAAAGCTCCCCGAGGATGACCCGCCGCCCGATTGCGGACTTCCTCCGCTACCGTGACCGTTCTGGCCCGATGACCTTACCGGCGGCGCAGGCGCGGAGCCGTTCGTCGAGCTGGCACGCGGCCCTGCCGCTGCACCGGTCTTCGACCAGCTGACCGGGGCGCTCTGGCCTGACGGCAGCCGCAGCGGCGGCGCCTGCGTGGCCGGCGCCCCGCCCGCCGACGAACCCCAGGCCCGCGCGCGAGCCGCGACGCCGGCCGAGGTGCCCGTGCCCGCCGGGTCGAGCGAGCCGCCGGAACTGACCTCGGCGCGGGTGCCTGACCCTGGCTCGGCGCCTGCCGCGGTCGCCGACGCGCCGCCCATGGCGGTCGCGCCGGCCGCGAGCCCGGCGGCCTGGCCCGGGTTGCTCCGTGCCCACCGGGCCGCCCGGTAGGCGGCCAGGCCGGGCACCGCCAGCGTGGCCGCGCCCACCGTGTTGGCTCTGGCCGAGGCTCTGGCCCGGCTGAGGTCGGCCTCCGCGCGGTCGGTCGCGCCGATCGCGCCGTACCCGACGGCGGCGAACAGGTGCTGGAACGGCTTGCGGTAGATGAACACCGCGACCGTGACGAGGGTGATCATGAGGATCTTGAGCGCCCATGGCAGCACCGCGTCCGAGGTTCCCATGATCAGCGCATAGCAGTAGAGCAGCACGCTCAGCGCCAGCGCCACGGCCGCCTGCTTCAGCAGGACACCCACGAGCATCTCGAACCACCGGATCGCCACCACCCGGCCGAACCCGGGGTGCGTCCCGATCAGCAGGAAGAACGGGCCCACGATCAGCAGCAGCAGGAAGCCGAGCTTGAGCAGGATCAGCGTCACCGAGATCAGCAGGATGAGCAGGCCGGCCACCACCGCGGCGATCAGCGCGGCGAACGCGATCTCCAGCCTGGTCGTCCACTCCTTGCCCTGGAACAGCGGGTAGCCGGCCGGATCGGAGTTCTTGATCGTCTGCGCGATGCCCGCGTAGGCCGATTGCTTGGCGTTGATCAGCGCTGCCGTCGGTTTCTCGTTGATCGCGATCGCCTGCGCCCATAGCAGCTGGCGCCCGTAGCTGGAGACCCCAGTCGGCTTGCCGTTCGCCGTGTACGCCGTCGTGCCGAACTCGCCGTCCAGCCAGGGCTTGCAGACCAGCACGGTCCATAGCTCGTTGGCGTTCTGGTCGACCACGGTCGGTCCCGAGGTATAGGCGAAGCTGGTCTCGCTGATCTGCGGGTCGTTGGCCTTGACCGGCAGGCAGGTGGCCTGGCCCGGGCTCGGCAGGTGGGCGAAGGCCGTGTTCAGCGTGGTGCTGATCCCGTCGGAGACGTCCTTGCCGAGCCCGGTGAAGTCGGCGGGCCTGCCGATCAGCCAGATCGCCGCGGCGCAGGCCACCACCATCCAGACGGTGCCCTCGATCGTGCGGGTGCCGCGCTTGCGGATCAGGCCCTGCCAGGCGAGCCAGATCGCGCCGATGATCACGATGAGCGCCACGTAGGGGAAGTAGACGGCGTTGCCGATGCCGGTGATCAGCCGGTCGGTGACGCCCTGCAGCCAGGCGAGTATCCCCTCGCCAGCCGCCGACTGGTACACCGTGATCGTGACCCGGTCGAGCGCCTTGGCGAAGTCGAACAGCATGCCGGCCACGTCGTTGCCGATCAGCGATGTCATGTCGGAGCACTGCAGGTCGGTGGCCGCCCAGTACTGGCCGGCCATGCCGTACTCGTAGTAGGGGGTGGCCAGCTTCGGCCCCTGCGAGGCCGGCGGGCTGATCAGGGAGTCCACGCCGGACGTAGCCGACTCTGGCTCGGGCAGGCCGGGGTTGCACAGGTTGTTGAGCGTCCCGACGACGCCCGACGAACCAAGCGAGCAGAAGCCGAGCAGGCCTCCGATGTCCCCGATGCCGGGCACCGAGCAGGGCCCGCCCGAATTGCTGACGGCCGCCATCGTGCGCGCGCTGTCCGGACGGACCCGGTCGCCGCCTCGGGTGGCGGAGGTGGCCAGGGTCCTTGCGGCCGCCGGCCTGCCCGAAGCGCCGGCTGGCGCAGGCCCGCCCCGGTGCGCGGCGACGCGGGACAGGCTGAACAGCACGGCCATGAGTACCAGCGCGACGGCTGCCTTGCGCGGCAAATGTCGGGATCTGGGCATCAGGGGGGCTCCTGGGAGGTGACGGGCGCGGGGGTTACGGGGCAGGTGCCTGGGCCGGGCTCGGCGGCAGGCCAGGCGCGGCGTGCGGTCCGAACGATCGCGCGCGGTTGCCTGGCGCGCTGTCGGCGGGCCACCTCGTGGCTGGCTCGCCGTCGGGCGGCTGGACGCCGCCCGACGGTTCGTGCTCGGACGGCCAGCCGTTTTGCGCTCCGCCGCTGGCCGGCCCGTGTTGCCCCGCGCGGTAGCCTGACCCGTCCCCCGGTGCCCGGCTCGCTCCTCCCCGCGCTCGTACCGGAACCTGGCCAGACCTGGCTCTGGTCGGGTTGGTGTCCAGCCAGCGGCGCAGGTCGTCGGAGATCAGGTCGATCACGATCCGGCCCGCCCGGCCATCCAGGTCGCGGAACACGCACTCGCCGTTGCCGAGGCTGCGCAGCATCGCCTGGTGATCTTCGGTCGGCTCAACCCCGATCAGCGCCATGACGCTGGCCACCTCGAACCGCTCGGTGGAGCGGAACGCGAAGACCGAGGAGATGCAGTTGGTCACCTGCTCGTTGAGCAGGTCGCCGGCGTTCTGCGAGACGAGGATCAGCGCCGTGTTCCTTGACCGGCCCATCCTGGACACCTCGGGGATCAGCTTGGCCCCCTGCGGGGTGGAGGTGACCGCCCACGCCTCGTCGAGCACGATCGCCTTGGGTATCCGCCGGTCCATCCCGTTCAGCAGCCTGCGGGCGAACTGGGAGACGAGGTAAAGCAGCGCCACGGAGAGCCGCTGCTCGTAGGAGTAGTCGTCGCGCTTGAGCCCGAATTCCGGCAGCGTCAGCCCGGCGAGCGTGAACACCGTGGTCCAGCCCTCGGCGTCGATCCGCTCGCCGCCGGACGGCGCGAAGCAGAGCCTGGCCAGGCGCATCTCCGACATCGACTTCAGCACGGCGCCGAGATTCTTCGACGCGGGGTCCTCCGCCGCCTCCAGGTGCTCCACGACCTGGCCGAGGCTTGGCCGCTCAAGCGCTGCGACCGCGCCGACCGCCTGGATCATCGCGCTCTCGCGCTCCTCGCTCATGCCCGGCAGCAGCAGCCGCAGCGTCTCGGCGGCCATCGTGCGCCGCTCGGCCAGGTCGTCGCCGAACGAGAACGGGTCGAGCAGGCCGGCCGCGGCGCTGCCGAGCGGGAGCACCCGCGCCCGCCTGCCCCGGTGCGCGAGCAACCGGACCAGCGGCTCGGCGTCGCCCTTGGGGTCGATCACCGCGACGGTGACGCCGCGAAGCGCGAGCTGAAGTATGAGCAGCAGGGCCAGCGTCGTCTTGCCGCCGCCGGGCTCGCCGGTCACCGCGATCGCGGTGGGCCGGTTCCTGGCCGCCGCGACCAGCGGGTCGAAATGGACGACCGACCTGGCCCGGCCGATGGTCTCGCCGATGTAGGGCCCGATCCAGCCGTCGTCCACCTCGCGGTCGCCGAGGTCCACCGTCGCGTTAGGCATCCCGCCGGCGATGGTGTACAGCGGCTGGCGCTGCAGGTACGAGCTGAGCCTGACTTTCTCCCCCGGCAGCGACTCGTTCAGCAGCGAGAACTGGTCCCCGGTGGAGTTCACAACGTCGATGCCGATGTCGCGGTAGTGCTCGGTCACCGCCTCGGCGCGGCGCAGGCAGAGCTCCCTGTCGGGCGCGGTGACCGACAGCCGGTGCCAGCCGTAGACGAACGGCAGCCGCTCCTTCGTGATCCCGTGCTCGAGCAGCCTGGCCGCCTCGATCTGCTCGGCCAGCGCCAGCGGCAGGTCCGCGCCCGCCTCGCGGATGTGCGCGTCCATGTCCCTGGCATGCGCCAGCCGGCGGCTGACGTCCTTGCTGGCCTTGGCCGGGGGGATCAGCCGCATCCGCAGGCTGGCCTCGACCGGGAACGGCAGCGAGTCGGCGTAGTGCAGCCAGGGCTCGCCGTCGGGGAAGTACATCACGTCGGGGAACCTGGTGAACGACATGAACGCCACGTACGACTCCCCTGAGGGATGCACCAGGCGCAGCACGCTCCTGCCGTTGTGGATCTCGCCTTCCACCAGGGCCTCGATCTCGCCGAGCCCCCACCGCCGCCGGTCAGACGCCGTGGGCAGATGGTCGGCGAGCGAGCCGGTCACCGCGTGCCTGAACAGCCAGGCGATCTCGTCCGCGGTGGCGTGCCTGGCCGCCAGCGAGCTGGCGGCCAGCGTCCGGCCGACCCGGTCGGCCTGGTCGGTCCACTTGCCGACCTCGCCGGCCACGACCACCTCGTCGTCGGCCTGCTCGCCCGCCTTGTAAGCATTGCTCAGCTGGCCGAGCAGCCCGCCGGCGAGCTGCGCCCGCACGCCGCGCTGGCCCAGGCGCACGCCGAGGTAGACCTCCTTGGCCCAGAAGTCCTTGGCCCAGACCTGCCGGTACATCTCGTCCAGGTACGGCATCCAGCCTGGCCCGCCGTCGGACGTCGCGTGCACCCCGGCCGCCCACTCGGCGGCCGGGTAGCTGCGGTGCGCGATCCGCAGGTGCACCTCGGCGTCGGCCATCCTGATCCCGGCCAGCGCGACCGTCAGGTTGGTCGCCAGCGCCTCGCGCTGCTGCCCGGTCATGAACTCGTACGAGATCGTCGGCACCCTGAAGTACGCCCAGGCGTGCGTCTCGGTGAGCAGGATGCGGTCATCGAAGTACCGCACCGACAGGCGGCTCTTCCTGGCCATCCGCGCGCTCATCGCCGTCCCTGCCCCTGGCCGGCCGACTGCTGCTGGCCGGCCGCGGCCCGGTCGGCCAGGGCGGAGACAAGCACACCGGCCAGGGCGGTGTAGGCAGCCGCCGTGGGAGGGCTCAGCAGTCCCGCCCAGCGCTGCTCGGCCCGCCCGCCGGGAGCCGGCGGATGAGTTCGTTTAACAGCCTGGCCGTTCAGCTGGTCATCCCAGGGGACGCGCACGATCGCGCGGCACCGGCCGACGCAGACCCGTTCGGCCTGCTCGACATGGGCCAGGCTGCGGCGGCTGACCCCGTTCAGCACCATGATCGACTCGGCGGCCAGACTGCCCTGCCGGTGCGCGTCGAGCCACTCGAAGGTCATCGCGATCGAGCTGGCGGCCGCGGCGCTGGCGGGAGCGACCAGAATGAGCTGGTCGGCCATCGGCATCAGCCTGGGTACCGCAGCAGTGGACGGGTCGGCGAGCACCAGGTCGTAGCGCTGCGAGGCGAAATCGAACCGCTCGGCGTCCTCGCCGGGCCGCGGCCGGGCGCCGTAACCGTCGGCGGCGTCCTCAGCGAGCGGCCCGGCCTGGCCGAGCACCACCAGCCTGGACGAGCCGAGCGAGGCGGCCTGGCTCAGCGCCGGGCGGTGCTGTGCGCGGCGGGCCAGCGAGCCTGGCCCTGGGTTCAGGTCGAGCACGGCCACATGCTCGGGCCGCAGGCCGGCGAGCATCTCGCCGATCAGCAGCGCGGTAGTGGTCTGGCCGGCGCCGACCGTGCAGCCGAGCACGACGATCCGGCTCGGCTCGCCGATCGGCTGCTGCGCTCGCGCCCGGTCCCGCGCCAGCTGGTCAGGCCTGCCCGGCCGGTGCCCGCCTGGCACGACCACGACCCGGCCGGGCCGGGCGTCGCCGCGGCGGGCCGAGGGTCCGGCCAGGGCACGTTCGACCGCTGGCGGGCTCGCCAGTGCAGGCGCGCCGCCGACCACGGTGACGACGGGCCGCTGCGTCGGCGGCACCGGAGTCTCGGATGGTGGAGTCCCGGATGGTGGAGTCCCGGCTGCCGGAGTCCCGGCGGTCGCCCGGGAGTCGTCCGACCCGGCCTCGTGCGGCCTCGCCTCGTGCGGCCTCGCCTCGTGCGGCCTCGCCTCGTGCGGCCTCGCCTCGCGATCGGACTCGAAGGCGCCGGTGCGGTGGGCGTGGTCAGCGATCCCCGAATCGCGAGATGCCGTCGCTGAGACGTGCCCGGCCATCGCGGAGCGGTCGGCCCCCGATGCGCCAGTACCCGGTGCGCCGACGTCTCGCGCATCTGCGTCTCGCGCATCGAGGTCTCGCGCGTCGGAGTTTCGCGCGTCGACCCCCAGGGCAGCCGCCTTGGCCAGGCTGACCGCGTCCGCGGCTGGTGCCGACATACCGGGTGCCGACGCATGCGGCATCGGGGCGCGAGGCAGGAACGTTCCTGGTCCGGCGTGGCGGGCCGCACCTGAATGGCCGGCCACCTCGTCATCGCGTGCGTGCCCCCCCGGCGCATTCTCGCCCGCCGCGGGGCCTGGCGCACCAGCTCCTGCGCCGTTCCGCGCGCGGAACAGGCCGGTCCGGTGCCCTTCGACTCCGCCGCGCCCTGGCCACGCCGGCGGCGGGCCTAGCGGGCCACTTCTCCGTGGCGCAGCGATCCGCCCGCCCGACTCCTGCCCAGCCGCGACCGGTTCGCGCCCAGCCGCGACGTCATGGTCTGAGGCCGCCGCCGCGGCGGCGGAACCGGGGCGCTGCCGATCGCGACCGCCGTACTCGGCCGGCCAGTCCTGGTCAGCGTCGTCGGCAAGCAGTTCGCCCTCGGGCGGCAGCCCTGCCCCGCGCGCGACAGCGGCCGGCGCCGGCCGGTCCGACTCGGGCAGCCCGGGCAGGTGGCGGCGCGATCCGGAGATCCGACCCGAAGCGAGCCGACCCGCATACAGGCCGCCTGACGCCACGCCGCCCGCCCCAAGGCCACGCGCCGCGCCGCGGCTAGTCGCTGGATCACGGGCAGGCGCCGTGTCCTTGTCGGGCGCGCTATCCAGGTCGGAAGCTTTGTCCCCGCCGAGCGCCGTTCCCCTGGCAGACGCCAGATCCCTGGCAGGCGCCGAACCGGAACGGGCCTGCGCGGACCGAGTCTCTCGCGGACTAGTCCCCCGAGCCTCCCGTGACGCGGCCTCCCGTGACCCGGCCTCCCCTGACACGGCTTCCCGTGATCTGGCCTGTCGTGACCTGACCAGCCCGCGACCCGGCGCAGCCTTGCGTGACTCCCAGAGTCCCGCGCCTTCGGCGTCCTTCGCCCTGCCGGAGCCGGCCTCCCAGGAATCGTCCTGGTCGACCGCCACCTCGGCCGGCGCCGCGCTCGGCCGGACAGTGCTCAGGCCGGTCGCCATCGCCAGCTCATATCCGGGGCTGGCCGGCCGCCACGCGCGCGCGGTCACCACGACGACGTCGCGCTCGGTCGACTGTGCCATCCGGCACCAGACCCTGGGCTCGGTAACAAATCGCACCTGGGACTTGATGAGCTCAGGCAGCCGCTTGCCTTCGAGCACGGGACGGGTCGCGAGCCAGGTGAACAGGCCAGGCGGGAGTATGTACAGCCAGATAAGGGTGTGGTTGAAGGGGAGCCCGAGCACCGTGAGCAGCACCACGTAGGGCACGGCGATGGCCGCGAACACCGCAATCTGGCCGATCGGCAGCGGCATAGGCAGCCGAAAGTCGTACAGCTTGTACAGCCGTTTCTCGATTCGCCAGATGCTGGTATACGTGGGCAGATCCACCCGGTGGTTCTCCTCTCGCCTGCGACGGCGCTAGCTGAGCCTGTTGTGGCAGCGGGCAAGCTGACTAGTGAACCCCGAGCGCGTGCGCGATGCCCATGGCGAGGGTTCGCACGATTCCAGGAACGTAGAAGATCACGGCGATAGCGACCGCGAGGATGAAGAACTGCACGAAGCGAATGATTTCTCGGGTGAAAAGGAAAAAGATCGCTACTATACCCACAATCCCGAGGAACAAGGGGCCGAAAAGGGTCTGCAAATAAGAGACGAGGCCCTGGCTGCTTATGCCAGCTGCCGTCGTGACGATGATGTGGCTGTGCATCGCTACTCCGGGATTGGTGGGAACGGCTTGCGGGGAATCCGCCGCACCGATGAGGCAATAGTGATGACTGGCAATGGTCGCGACAGCGCCCTCTCCCCTGCCGCCCGGGCGATGGCCGCCGAGGTCGGCAGCCTGGTCGCACCGGTGGTCCGTTCGGCCCTGATCGCATGCTCGGCTGTCACCGGTCGCCCCGCTGCCAGCCCGCGCGCGGCTGGCAGCGGGGCTCCGGGCAGCACCCGGTTGCCCGTCAGCATCTCACCTCCGGCCGCTCCCTCCCGCCCATGCCGGCCCGGCCGGGAGTCGCGGCGCACCATTGCTCGTGTCCGGCACCATTCTGCGTCAATACGCCCTGGCTCACGGCCATATGCCAAATCCGACTCGCCGATGACCTGCGATTTGACATCAGGATCGTGATCAACACCCCGTGCGAGGAGTCTCCCGGCAACCTGCGCCGACCAGCATAAATGATGTCCGTTGGAAGGATTCTTGCTATTTTGCGGACATTGTCCGCTTACCGGGACCACGACACACCCACCTCTCTAGTCAAGCGACCTGCGCCGGTCCGCGCGCGGCCCTCGCCGACAGCGCGGGCCGGTCAACGCGAGCTGCTTAACGCAGGCCGGGTCAGCGCAGTACAACCCGGCCACTGTGACGTGGGTGTGACAACGTCGATCCGGGCGCCCGCCGACCCGCCCCCTGCCCCCCGACGCGACCCCCGCGAACCACCGCCCCGACACCGGCCCCGCACGAAGACGGCCGGAGTCACCGTGGCGCTGTACGCCAGCTCTCTGGCACCGATCTCCCTGCCATTCGACCCGCGAAGCGCAAGAACTCTGTCCCCCAGAATGGCGACTCGCCCATCCAGATTCGAGTCCGACCAACCACCAGCGCGAACTCAGAGTCACTTATCCAAGGCTCATCCCGACACCCAGGTAAATCAGTCACCAGGACAAGAGACCAGCGCTCAGGAAACTCACCCATCTCCGCCGACGCCGTTCCGAGTTCCCGTCCCGAGTTCCCTCTCCCACGTCGGCACGGCTAATTCGAGCCCCCGGCAGTGACTTTGTTACGCCGAGGTCGCGGTGGCGATGAGCCAGGCCAGGATCAGGGCTTCCTCGTGCCAGGCGTCGTACCTGCCGCTGCGGCCGCCGTGGCCGGCCACCATCTCGGTCTTCAGCAGGAAAGGGCCGCCGGAGGCGGCTGACTGGAGTCTGGCGATCCACTTGGCCGGCTCGGTGTACAGGACCCTGGTGTCGTTGAGGCTGGTGATCGCGAGTACCGGCGGGTACGGCCGGCCGGCCACCACGTTCTCGTACGGCGAGTACGACTTCATGTACGCGTACACGGCCGGGTCGTGCAGCGGGTCGCCCCATTCCTCCCACTCGGTGACCGTGAGCGGCAGCGACGGGTCGAGTATTGACGTGAGCGCGTCGACGAACGGCACCTGCGCCACGATGCCGCCGAAGGCGTCCGGCGCCATGTTCGCCACGGCGCCCATCAGCAGGCCGCCCGCCGATCCGCCGCGCGCGATCAGCCGGTCCCGGCTGGTCCAGCCGGCGCCGGCGAGATGCCGGGCGCAGGCGATGAAGTCGGTGAACGTGTTGATCTTGCTGAGCATCTTGCCGTCGTCGTACCAGTGCCTGCCCATCTCGCCGCCGCCGCGGATGTGCGCGATCGCGAAGCCGAAGCCGCGGTCGAGCAGCGACAGCCTGGGAATCGAGAAGTACGGGTCCGACGAGCTCTCGTAGCTGCCGTAGCCGTACACCAGGAACGGCGAGGACCCGTCCCGCGGCGCTCCCTTGCGGCAGACGATCGAGATCGGCACCCGGGTGCCGTCCGGCGCGGTCGCCCACTCCCTGTGCTGCTCGTAATCCTCGCTCCGGTACTCCCCGGCGCCAGGCAGCGCAAGCACGGGGCGGCGCCTGAGCAAGGTCAGATCGCCGGTGACCGTGTCCAGGTCATAGACCGAATCGGGCGTCACCATCGACTCGAACCCGAACCTGAACAGCCTGGACCCGTACTCAGGGTTCGCCCCTGGCTCGACGGTGTAGACCTCCTCGCCGAAGCTGACGTCCCGGCCGGTCTCGTCGGCGCGGATGATCCGCAGCCCGGTCAGGCCGTCGCGGCGGTAGTAGACCACCAGGTGATCGGCGAACGCCTCGGCGTCGAGCAGCCTGGTGTCGGCGCGGTGCGCGATCAGCGGCGTCCAGGCCGCAGGCTCGTCGAGCGTGGCGGTCGCGAGCTCGAAGTTCTCCGCGCCGTCGTTGTGCAGGACCAGCAGCCGGTCAGTGCCGTCGGCGGTCACCTGGTGGTCGATGCCGTACTCGACGCCCTGGCGCCGCGGCACGACCACCCGGAACTCGCCGGTCGGGTTGTCGGCGTCGAGCAGCCAGTCCTCGCTGGTCAGCTTGCTGGAGGTGGAGATCACCAGGTAGCGCTCGCTGCGGGTCAGCCAGATCCCGGCGAAGAACCGCTCGTCTGCCTCCTCGAAGACGATCACGTCGTTGGCGACCGGGGTGCCGATCAGGTGCCGCCAGATCCGGTACGGCCGCCAGGCGTCGTCCACGGTCACGTAGAACAGCGCGGAACCGTCGCGCGACCAGGTGGCGCCGTAGTAGGTGTCCGGGATCTCGTCGCCGGCTACCTCGCCCGTGACCAGGTCCTTGATCCGCAGCGTGAACCGCTCGTCGCCCGAGTAGTCGGTCGAGTAGGCGAGCTTGGATCCGTCGGTGCTCACGCTGTAGGCGCCGAGCGAGAAGAACGGGCCGTCACCGGCGAGCTCGTTGCTGTCGAGCAGGATCTCCTCGCCCTCCAGCGGTGAGCCGTCCTGCGTCATCGGAGGCCGCTCGTCCTCGCTGAGCACCGCCCGCCGGCAGCTCACCGAGTACTGCTTGCCCTCCTGGGTGCGCGCGTAGTACCACCAGCCGCCCTTGCGGGTCGGCACCGACAGGTCGGTCTCCTTGGTCCGCCCCTTGATCTCGCCGAAGATCGCGTCCCGCAGCCCGGCCTGGCCTGCCGTCATCTGCTCGGTGTAGGCGTTCTGTGCCTCGAGGAAGGCGATGGTGTCCGGGTTCTCCTTGCCGGCCAGCCACGCGTACTGGTCGACGAACGTGTCGCCGTGGAAGGTGCGCTCGGTCGGGATCTGCTTCGCTGCAGGGGGCTCATGGCGCTCAGGGCTCATGATTGCTGATTCTATGGAGGAGGCGCCCATGGCACGGACCCGCGGACCGAGCCAGGGCCAGAGCCAAAGGCCACTGCACCTCAACGTCTCGGCCGACGTCGCCGCGGACGGCAGCACGGTCTACGTGATCAACCCGCTGCTCGACGGCGGCCACCCGGTACAGCTCTACGCGAGCACCGACGGCGGGCAGCATTTCTCTGCGAGGCCCGGCCCGTGCCTCGCGATCGAGATTCACTAGCTCGTCCAGGCGGCGCCGTACTCGGCCACCAAGGTCGCCCTGCTCTGCGGCGGGCACGCCGGCTTCGGCAAGTCGGGCAAGAGCGTTTACCTGTCGGCGAGCACCGGCCGCACTGACACCTCGGCGGGAACGATGAGCCCGTGTCGCCGCCGCCGAGCTGGCCGTGTCGCCCTGAGGGAACCTGGCCGTGGAGGCCTGGTCGATCGGCTCGTTCATCGACATCAGCGACACCCGCGGCGGCACCACCTGGCACCAGGTCATCGGCTCGGGCGATGGCGGCGCCGGGTTCAACGACATTACCTACGTGAGCGACAAGGTGGCGTGGGTCGTCTACGGACCGGCGAACATGTTCGCCGACTACGGCCTGCTGGATCGGACTGCCGACGCTGGCAGGCACTGGCACCGGGTCAGGTTCTGACCACACAGCAGACGGCGCCCGTCGCGCACAACATCATGCTCGCGGCGGGCGCCCGCATGCCGGGAAGCCGCCATTGGCGCGCTCGGACCTTGACCGGCGGGCACTGCCGCGTTGTGGCGATCGGCCAGCGCCATTATCCTCCCTGCATGCAGAGGTTTTTGCCGCCATGCGGACGTAATCGCTCCGTGCGGAGGTAATCGGCAACCGATGCGGACTGGTACATCGTGAACAGCGATGCGCGGTATCGAGGCGTACTTCCTGCGGCGCGTCGCCGCGGGAGGATTGAGCCGCGATGAGCGCGATGCCTTAGGCGTCAGGGGAGGCAGCAGATGACGAGCACGTCGCCGGAGCGGCCGGAGCAAGCCAGGATGGCGCTGCGGGAGATCGTCGCCGACTACGGCCCGTCCGCGCTGTCTGACCCGGCCATGATGTCCAACCTGCTCAAGGACTTCCTGCCCGACTCCCCGAGCGCCGCGAAGATCATCGTGGCCGCCGCCGAGGAACGCCTGGCCGACTCGCTCTCCGAGCACGTCTCGCAGGGCATGGACGTCGGCACGGCGACCCGCCTGATCTCGTCGGCGTTCGCCAGCAGAACGCTGTACAAGCCCGACGTGTGCGGCTGGGTGGTCGGCGAGTTCGCCGTCGCGCTCGGTCTCGCGAGGGACGCCGACGTGCGGGCGGCGGGCGCGGGAACGCCGGGCGCGGCGGGCGCGGCGGGGATGGCGGCCGGCGGCCAGCCGGGCACGCCTGGCCTGCAGGGCGTGACCAACCCGTCGGCCGGGGCACCGGTCGGTGCCGGGGCGGCGGCCGGCGGCGGCCAGCCGGGGCAGGCCGCCTGGGATCCGCCCACGGTCGGCCCGACGCACCTGGGCGGCGAGGCCGTCACGCCGCTCTTCTCGCCCGGCCAGGGCGCGCCGCCAGGGTACCCGCCGGGCACCGGGCCTGGGTTCGGCGGCGGGCCTGGCTACGGCCAGGGGCCCGGGGCCGGGCTGGCCGGCCAGCAGGCAGGTGGCTACATTGCCGGTGGCGGTTACGCACAGCCTCCGGCCCCGGCGACGCCGAACCGGCGGATGTGGATCATCTTCGGCGCCGCGGCCGCCGTGGTGGTGGTCGTCGCCGCGCTGCTGGTGTTCAAGCCGTGGTCGACCACGGCGGTGCTGCAGCCGACCGGCCTGACCACGGCGAGCGCGACGTCCAGCTCGATCAGGCTCAGCTGGTCACCCCCCGCCAGCGGCCCGCAGCCTTCCAAGTACCTGATCCTAGAGGACGGCCAGCAGATCGGCTCGGTGCCGGGGTCGGTCACCTCGTACCAGGCCACCGGCCTGGCACCGGACAGCTCCTACCAGTTCCAGGTGGAAGCGGTCCGCGGCAGCAAGGACTCGCCGCGCTCGACCGTGGCGACCGCGGACACCACCACCCCGCCGGTCCCGGACGCGCTGCTGACCGGGCAGTGGACGGCCTACTACAAGGTGCTGCGGTGGTCGCCGCTCGACACCACCTACAAGGTTGGCAACACCTGGTCCGACGGCTGGCGGTTCACCCCGAACTGCTCGTCAGGCCCGTGCTCGGTGACACTCGACGGCTCGGTCAACAACCACTCGTTCACGACCGTCATGACGCCATCGGGCGGCGCCTACGTCGGCTCGGTCACCCTGACCGACTTCGAGTACTGCGACTACGCGAGCGTCGGCACCACGTACCCGATCGCCGACCACATGACGTTCCGCATCGTGATCAACAAGGCCGCCGTCAGCAACCAGACCTGGACCGCGACCTCGTTTGTCGGCACGATGGTGATGCAGAGCCCGTACACGCTGGCGGGCTCCCAGCACTGCAACGCGTTCACCGCGAAGACCTCGATCCGAGGTGCGCCCTAGCCCGGCGGCCTGTCTGGCGCGATCGCGCTGTCCGCGCGGGCCTTAGCCGGGCGATTCGGTGCGCGACGGGCGGCCAGGCCTGCGCATCTTGCCCGCGCCGCTTGGCAGTCGCCCCGCCTCGGCCAGGGCGCGGCGCAGCAGGAACTCGATCTGGGAGTTCGTGCTGCGCAGCTCGTCGGCCGCCCACCGCGCGAGTGCGTCGTGCACGGCGGGATCCAGGCGCAGCAGCACGCCTTTCCGCTCGTTCACGACGCCACCCCCGCCTGCGGTCACTGGTAGAGGGATCCGGTGTTGACGACCTGCTGGGTCGCCTGCTCGCTGCACAGGACCACGAGCAGATTCGACACCATGGCGGCCTTGCGCTCCTCGTCGAGCTCGACGACTCCCGCTTCTTCCAGCCGCTTCAGGGCGAGCTGCACCATGCCGACCGCTCCCTCGACGATCTTGTATCGGGCGCCGACCACCGCGCTGGCCTGCTGCTGACGGAGCATGGCCTGGGCGATCTCAGGAGCGTAGGACAGCCGGGTCAGCCGCGTTTCTATGACCTCCACGCCGGCGGACCTGACCCGGTCCCGCAGCTCGGCCGACAGCCGCATGGTGATCTCCTCGGCGTTGTCGCGCAGGGACATTGCGCCGCTGCCGCGGTTGTCGTACGGATAGCTTGAGGCGATGTGCCTGACGGCCGTCTCGGTCTGGATGGTGACGAAATGGTGGTAGTCATCGACCGAGTACAGGGCCTCCGCGGTGTCGTTGACCTGCCAGACGACGACGGCCGCGATCTCGATCGGGTTCCCGTCGGCGTCGTTGACCTTGAGCTGGGCCGATTCCTGGTTCCTGATCCTGGTCGACACCACGATGCGCTTGGTGAGCGGGTTCACCCACTGCAGGCCTGACTCGCGTATCGTCCCGCGATACCGGCCGAACAACTGCACGACCCGCGCCCGGCCTGGCGCAACCGGCGTCAGGCCGACGAACGTCAGTATCCCTAGGACGACCAGGATCGCGGTCGCCCATACCAGCGCCGTCTTCGTGTCTGCCGTGTAATAGCCCGCCCGCCAGCCCACCACCCCGCCAGCCGCCACCAGCACCAGCGCCAGCAGCGCCATCGGCAGGCCCGGTAGCTTCCATGCTCGATTCTCGGTGATCAGCCGGCCGCCTGGACGCACCGGGGCGCCGGACGAGCCGCTTCCTGCGGCCACAACCTGCGATGTCATCTGACCCACCTCATCTAACCCGTATCCGCTTGCGCGCTTTACTTCTCTTGCTATCATAGTGATATCAAATTAGAAAGCAAGCGGCAGCGCGATGTCGTTCGCGGGCGGGGCATCCGCGGGGGGCACTTGGCGGCACGCTAGCACGCGGGAAGGGCTCAACCAGTGAGCGGCAGCGACGGAGTGCTCAAACTGACCCGCTTGCGCCGGACGTACGGCGACGTGGTGGCACTCGACGGGCTCACCTTCACGGTCCCGCCCGGCCAGGTCTTCGGCTTCCTCGGCCCGAACGGCGCGGGCAAGACCACGGCGATGCGGGCGATCGTCGGTGTCGCCTCGCTGGACAGCGGCAGCGTCACGTGGAACGGCGCTCCGATCGGCCAGAACGCCAGGCGCAGGATCGGCTACATGCCAGAAGAACGCGGCCTGTACCCCAGCATGCGGGTGGCCGAGCAGCTCGTGTACCTGGCCAGGCTGCACGGCCTTGATCAGGCCAGGGCGCGCACGGCCGCGCAGTACTGGGCCGGGCGGCTCGGCCTCGCCGGTCACGAGCAGGCCAAGGTGGAGGCGCTGTCGCTCGGCAACCAGCAGCGCGTGCAGCTCGCCGCCGCGCTAGTGCACGAGCCCGACCTGCTGGTGCTCGACGAGCCGTTCTCCGGGCTTGACCCGGTCGGCGTGGACGCCATGAGCGAGGTCCTCGCCGAGCGTGCAGCCGCCGGGGTCACCATGCTGTTCTCCAGCCACCAGCTCGACCTGGTCGAGCACCTGTGCACGTCGGTGGCGATCATCCACCGCGGCGCACTGGTAGCCGGCGGGACCGTGGACGAGCTGTCGCGCGGCGGCCAGCTGCGGATCGCGGTGCGGGTGGCAGGCGATGACCTGGCTCAGTGGACCGGCGGCGTGACCGGGCTCGCGGCCGTCGTCGGGGTGACCGGCGGGACCGCCACCCTGGCGCTGGCCAGGCGCGAGGATGCCCAGGCGGTGCTCGACGTGGCCAGGCGGGCCGGGCCGGTCGAGCAGTTCGGGTTCGAGCGGCGACGGCTCTCTGAGGTGTTCAGGGACGCGGTCGGCGCCGACGTCGACGAGGGCGGAGGCGTCGGCGTCGGCGTACGTGCCGGTGCCGGCGCCGGTGCCGGTGGTGCCGAGGCGGGTGTGGGCGATCCCGTGGCGGGTGCGAGCGGTGGCGGTGCGGGTGCGGGTCTGGGCGGCGTGGCCGGACGGGAGGCTTCCCGATGAGCATGAGCTGGTGGACACTGACCTGGCTGGTCGCGCAGCGCGAGATCGCTGACCGTGCCAGGGCCAGGTCGTTCTGGATCGCCTCGGTGCTGCTCCTCGTCGCGGTGGCCGCCGGTGCCGTCATCCCCGCGCTGACGCGCGGCGGGCAGTCCACCGCGCGGGTCGGCATCGTGGGCGGCCCGGCCGCCGCGCTGGCCCAGACCGCGCGGGAGGCGGGGCGGATCTCAGGAACCAAGGTCACCGTGGTGACGCTGCCCAGCGTCACGGTGGCCCGGGCCGAGCTGCGCTCTGGCGCTGTGACCGCCGTGCTGGTCGGCGACTCCGAGGTGCTCGTCAAGCAGCAGTCGCTCTCCAGTGGCGCGCCAGGCGGGACGCTCGCCGGCGCCCTGTCCGAGATTGGCGGCCTGCAGAAGCTGTACGCCCAGCTGCCGGCGCCGGTCGCGACGCGGATCGCCCGGACCGGCATCTCACTGCCGGTCCGCGGCCTGCTGCCGCCGCCCAAGGGGCTGGCCAGCAGGATCACCGGCCTGAGCGTCGCGATCCTGATCTACGTGATCATCCTGACCTACGGGGTGCGGATCACGATCGGCGTCGGCGAGGAGAAGGGCAGCAGGGTCGTCGAGGTGCTGCTGACCACGCTGCGGCCGGTCCAGTTGCTGGCCGGCAAGGTGATCGGGATGGGCCTGCTCGCCCTAGCCCAGATCGCCGCGATGGTCGCGGTGTACCTGCTGCTCGGGCATGCGGTCGGCGCCACCACGGTGACCGGCGCGACCACCGATGTGGTGCTCGCCGCCGCGCTCTGGCTGGTGCTCGGCTACGCGTTCTACTGCACCGCCTACGCGGCGGCCGGCTCGCTGATCACCCGCCAGGCCGACGCCTACAACGCGGCGCTGCCGCTGCAGATCCCGCTGATCCTGGCCTACGTGCTTGCCTACACGGTGCTCTATGCCACCAGCGTGAACGCGTTCTACCACGTGCTCGCGTTCGTGCCGTTCACCGCGCCGGTGGCGATGCCGGTCCTGGTCGCGGTGGGCGACGCACCGTGGTGGCAGGTCGGGCTCTCGGCCGTGATCAGCCTCGCGTCCACGGTGGCCATGGCCCGCATCGCCGGCACCATCTACGGGCGCGCGATCCTGCGGACCGGGACCCGCCTCAAGGTCCGCCAGGTCCTCCGCTCTGCCAGCTGACCCCGGCGCATCCGCCAGATGTCTGCCGCAGCCGCCAGCTAACCTCCGCGCATCCGCCAGCCGAGCCGCCCGCATGTGCTGGCTGACCCTCGCCGCATCAGCTACCTATCCGGTACCGGATCCGCCAGCTATCCCGATCATGGCCGAGAATTCTAGCTATTTGCCCCTAATCGGGGGTATGCCCGTTGGGATGGATGCCACAGCCACTGCGCTATTCGGACCTAGCTCCACATCCATGCGAGATGTGGCTGCGGAACAGCGAGATGTGGGCTGCGGAACAGCGAGATGTGGGCTGCGGAACAGCGAGATGCGGCTGCGGAACCGCGAGATCCAGGTCGAACATGGTGTCGCCGGTGTCGCCCGTGCTCGCGTTCGTCACCCTGATCATGAACTCCGCGCTGCCCCTGGGCAGCTAGAGTGCCCGGCGTGATCTCTGTCGTCGACTACGATCCGGCGTGGCCGGGCCGGTTCGATCGACTGCGGCGTGAGTACGCCTCGGCGCTCGAGACGGCCGGGGTGCCCGTGGTAGGCATCGAGCACGTCGGCAGCACCTCGGTGCCCGGGCTCGCGGCCAAGCCGGTGATCGACTGCGACATCGTGGTCGCCGAACGGGACGTGGCAGCGGCGTCGCTGACGCTGGTCGGGCTCGGGTTCGCACCCCTCGGCGAGCTCGGCATCCCGCTGCGGTGGGCGTTCAGGGAACCACCGCGGCTTGCCCCGACCAATACCTACGTCGTCGTCGATGGCTCGCTGTCGCTGCGCAATCACCTCGCAGTCCGGGACATCTTGCGGGCGGACCCGGACCTGCGTGATGAGTATGCGGCGGTAAAGCGGCGGGTCGGTGCCACCGCCGCGAACATCGACGAATACGGCCAGGGAAAGAACGCGATGGTGCAGCGGATCCTCGCGGCCGCCGGCCTGACCGAAGCGGAGCAGGCATCGATCGACGCCAACCAGGTGCCCTCGCACGACGAGGTACCCAGGTAGCGGCGCGGCAGCTACACGTTGAAGCGGAACTCGACGACGTCGCCGTCGCGCATGACGTAGTCCTTGCCCTCGATCCTGGCCTTCCCGGCCGCCCGGGCGGCGGCCACCGAGCCAGCGGCGATCAGGTCGTCGAACGAGACGATCTCGGCCTTGATGAACCCGCGCTGGAAGTCGCTATGGATCACCCCCGCGGCCTCGGGCGCGGTGGCGCCAGCCTTGATCGTCCAGGCCCGCGCCTCCTTCGGCCCGGCGGTCAGGAACGTGGAGAGGCCCAGCGCCGCGAACCCGGCCCTGGCCAGCTGGTTCAGGCCCGGCTCGCCAAGACCGAGCTCGGCCAGCAGCTCGGCCGCCTCATCCGGCGGCAGGTCAGCGAGCTCGGCCTCGTCCTTGGCGTCGAGGAAGACCGATTCTGCCGGGGCGACCAGCTTGGCCAGCCGGTCGCGCAGCGCACCGTCGGCGAGCTCCTCGTCGTCCACGTTGAACACGTAGAGGAACGGCTTCGCGGTCAGCAGGGACAGCTCGCGCAGATGCGCGAGATCGATCCCGGCCTTGGCGGCGCCGGCAAACAGCGTGGTCCCGCCGTCCAGTAGCTGCTGCGCCTTGGCGGCGGCATCGGCCAGGGCGATCCGTTCGGGATCCTTGGAGCCTTTCGCCTCCTTGCCGAGTCGCGGAACGGCCTTCTCCAGTGTCTGCAGGTCGGCCAGCATCAGCTCGGTCGCGATGGTCTCGATGTCGCGCTCTGGCGAGACGTCGCCGTCGACGTGGCTGACGTCGGGGTCGGTGAAGACCCGGACGACCTGGCAGATCGCATCGGTCTCGCGGATGTGGGCGAGGAACTGGTTGCCCAGGCCCTGCCCCTGCGAGGCGCCGCGCACCAGGCCAGCGATGTCCACGAACCTGACCGTGGCCGGCACGATCTTGGCCGAGTCATACAGCCTGGCCAGCGCGGTCAGGCGCGGGTCGGGGATGCCCACCACGCCGACGTTCGGCTCGATCGTCGCGAACGGGTAGTTCGACGCCAGCACGGTGGCCCGCGTCAGCGCGTTGAACAGGGTGGACTTGCCGACGTTGGGCAGCCCTACGATTGCGATCTCAAGGCTCACCCGGGCGAGTCTAGGCGGAACCCCGCGCCGCTCAGCGCGTCGCCGCCGGCCGCTGTCAGACCCGGCTGGAAGCATGGCGGGCCATGGAGTCGATCATGCTGCTGGTCGGCCTGCTGATCGGGGCGGCGCTCGGTGCGGTCATCGGGTTCCTGTACGCCAGGGCCAGGCTCGCCGCCGCCGGCTCGGACCTTGCGGCGCGGGTCAGGGCCGCCGAGGAGCAGGCCAGGTCGGCACAGCAGCGGGCTGAGCTCATCGACGCCGCCGCGCAGGAACGAGCCGGCTTGGTCGACGGATACCTGGCCGAGCGGTTCCAGGCGCTGTCGGCCCAGGCGCTTGACACGAGCCAGCAGCGGCTGCTCGAGGTGAGCGAGATCAGGCTGCGGGCCGCGAACCTCAGCGCCGCCGCCGAGCTCGACTCGCGCCGCAGCGCCGTGGAGCAGCTGGTGGAGCCGCTGCGCCAGACCCTCGCCAGGGTCGAGGCGCAGCTGCGCGAGTCCGAAGCGGCCAGGCAGAGCTCGCAGGCCGCGCTGACGGAGCAGGTGAAGTTGGCGAGGGAGGCGTCCGAGCAGCTGCGTGCCCAGGCCCGGGCGCTGGTCACGGCGCTCCGGCGGCCCGAGGCGCGCGGCCGGTGGGGCGAGCTGCAGCTGCGCAGGGTGGTGGAGCTTGCCGGGATGAGCACCCGATGCGACTTCGACGAGCAGGTCAGCGTCGCCGACGGCGACGGCGGGACGCTGCGGCCCGACATGGTGGTCAGGCTGGCCGGCGGCAAGAACATCGTGGTCGACTCGAAGGTGTCGCTGGCCGCCTACCTCGAGGCTGCCGAGACCGACGACGACGACGTGCGCGAGGCAAGGATCGGCGCCCACGCCAGGCACCTGCGCGAGCACGTGGACCGGCTGGCCGCGAAGGCGTACTGGGCCACGCTGAGCTCGGCACCGGAGTTCGTCGTGCTGTTCATCCCCGGTGAGGCGTTCCTCGCGCCCGCTCTGGAGCGCGAGCCCGGGCTGCTTGAGTACGCGATCGCGCGGAAGGTGCACATCGCGACGCCGACCACCCTGGTCACCATGCTGCGGACGGCGCAGTACGCGTGGCAGCAGCAGGCGCTGTCAGACAACGCGAGGGCCGTGTTCGACCTGGGCCGTGAGCTCTACGACCGGCTGTCTGCGCTCGGCAAGAACGTCGACGCCGTTGGCCGGTCGCTGGCCGGCGCCGTCACCGCGTACAACAGGGCCGTCGGCTCGCTGGAGGGCCGGGTCCTGGTCAGCGCCAGGAAGCTGAACGCGCTCGGCGTGACCGACGCCGAGCTTGACGCGCCCGCGCCGGTCGAGGAGTCGGTGCGGATGCTGTCCGCTCCCGACCTGGTCACCTCGCCGGCCCCAGAGCTAGTGACCGGGCCATGACCTGAGCCATGACCTGGCCATGACCTGCGCAGCCATCGGCCGGCGCGCCCACGCGCCTCCCACGTGCTGCGGCTGGCCCGGTGGATACTGACCCTCTGGCCGGGGTTCGCCCTCTGGCCCGGGTTCGGCCCGAGGATGGTCTCGTATGAGGAGGCTCTGTCACGGTGCGCGACATTTTGCTCACGATCCGGCGATTCGAGCTGGCGAGCCGCTGGGCGGCGATCCGGCCCTCCTTCGGGCTCCGCAGGGCCGTGGCCGCGATGTTCGTGATCTTCCTCGTGTCCGACCTGATCGCTGCGGCGATCCACCTGCCCGCCCTGGCCGGCTTCGGCTTCGCGGCCGGCAGCGCAGCCGCGGCTGGCTGGACCAGGCAGCGTGACCTGATCATGGTGGTGACGACACCGCCGGTGATCTTCCTTGGCGCGGTGATCTGCGGCGACCTGGTCGCCATGCACCTCGGGCACGTGCCGTTGTCGGCCGGGCTGGCCGGCGCCAGCATCCTGCTGACCCTGGCCGCGTCGGCTCCCTGGCTGTTCGGCGGGCTGGCGGGAGCGATTGCCATCGCATGCGTCCGCGGGCTGCCGCGGTGCGTTCGCGACCTTCGGGCCGAACTCCTTGGCCGGGCGGTGCGTGACTACTGACGGCCGGCCGATCGGGCCAGCGCTACCTCGCCGCCTTGCGCAGCTCATGCGGAAGCGCGAAGACCAGGCTCTCGTGCACGGACTCGACCTCGTCCACCTCGGCGAACCCGAACTCGGCGAGCCGGTCGAGCACGTGCGACACGAGATCCTCCGGCACCGAGGCACCGCTGGTGACGCCCACCGTGGATGCCGACTCGAGCCACGCGGATTCGATCGCCGCGGCGTCGTCAACGAGGTACGCGGCACTGGCTCCGGCGTCGCGGGCGACCTCCACCAACCGCACCGAGTTCGACGAGTTCCGCGATCCGACCACGATCACCACGTCGGATTCCTTGGCGATCTGCTTCACCGCGGACTGCCTGTTCTGGGTGGCGTAGCAGATGTCGTCGCTCGGCGGGTCGATGAGCTGCGGGAAGCGCTCGCGCAGCGCGGCCACCGTCTGGGCCGTCTCGTCGACCGAGAGCGTGGTCTGGGAGAGCCAGGCGACCTTGGCCGGGTCGCGGACCTCGATCGTCGCCGCACCGGCGGGACCGTCCACGAGCCTGATGTGCTCCGGCGCCTCGCCGGTGGTACCGATCACCTCTTCGTGGCCCTCGTGGCCGATGAGCAGGATGTCGTAGCCCTGGGCGGCGAACCGGCGGGCCTCGTTGTGAACCTTGGTGACCAGCGGGCACGTGGCATCGATCGTGCGCAGGCTGCGGTCCCTCGCCGCCTCGTGCACCTCGGGCGCCACTCCGTGCGCGGAGAACACCACGACGGCGCCCTCGGGCACCTCGTCGGTCTCCTCCACAAAGATCGCCCCCCGGCTCTCAAGGGCTCGGACGACATGCGTGTTGTGCACAATCTGCTTGCGAACGTAGACAGGAGCTCCGAACCTCTCGAGCGCACGCTCGACGGTCTGCACGGCGCGGTCAACCCCCGCGCAGTAACCACGGGGCTTCGCAAGCAGGACGCGCTTGGTCGGCTCGGACATGTCTCCATCGTAGGTGAACACCCGAACCGGCTCGGCGCCCACGCCGGGCGACCACGGGCGGCGCGCCGCGGCCGGAACTCCCGTCAGCAGGCCGAATGCGGCACGATGTCGGATGAAGGGAAAGCGGTGAGAGAACGGCACGCGCGCGGAGCTCGGGCCACGGAGGCGTGAGGAGGCGACGACGATGCAACTGCCTGAACCTGCCGAGCAGGTGAGAACGGCACCCATTAAGGTACTGAGGGCGATATTCGCCGGAATAGGGCAGTTGCTGCTCGCCGCGGACCGCTTCCGCGAGGAGTCCGAGGACCTCGTGCCCTACGATCCGTACGACCCGTTCGGGACCTGGGACTATCCGCATGTGCAGCCGGCAGCGGCCGATGCGGCCGATGTGGCCGATGTCGGCCAGGTCGCGGGGACCGGAGTCGCGGGGACTGGCTCAGAGCACGGGGGCGCCGAAGGACAGGCCGTCGCCGAGGCCAGCCGCACACCACAGCGGGCGAAGCCAGCAGGGAAGACGCCAGGAGGGAACACCCCAGCCGCGAAGGCACCAGCCGGGAAGACCAGGGTCGCCAAGGGCAAGTCCGCCGCGAAGGCGGGAGTGGCCGGGGCTGGCAAAACAAGGGTTGACAAGACGGGAGCTGGCAGGACAGGGGCTGGCAAGACGGGCGCAGGAAAGCTGGCCGCGGGAAAGCGGGATTCCGCGAGAAAATCGGACTCTGCGGCCAAGTCGGGGACGGCCGCGAAAGCCAGGAAAGCACCGACCGCGAACGGAGACACGACGACAATGCGAGCCGGGAAGGCCAGGCGTCCCCGTCAGGAAGTCGAGCCGCGACGGTTCCGATCGCTCGATACCACCGGCAATGTCCGCCTGCTCAGCCCAGAGGACCTCGCCGAGATGACGACAGCGAAGAACGGGCCGACGACCGCCGAACTGGTGCCAGCCATCGCCGACGCTGGCACAGGCCCGCCCGAGCAGACAGCCAGCCCGGCCGACCTGACCATCGACGGCCCGCCCGAGCAGACAGCCAGCCCGGCCGACCTGACCATCGACGGCCCGCCCGAGCAGACAGCCAGCCCGGCCGACCTGACCATCGACGGCCCGCCCGATTCGGACAGCGACCAGCTTGAGCCTGCCGGCCGAGACTGGCCCGAGCCCGCAGTCGGCAACCTGCCCGAGCCAGCCCCTAGCCTCCGACCGGAGCCCGTGGCAGCGCCGATCGCGGGATACGAAGCCCTCTCGCTGCCGTCGCTGCGCGCCAGGCTCCGCCATCTCGACCTCGCGCAGGTCCGTGGCCTGCTGGACTACGAGCAGGCCACGGCGCGCCGCGAGGACGTCGTGGGCATGTTCGAGCGCCGGATCGCCAAGCTGGGAGCTACCGCCAGCGATGCCACTTGAGACCAGCCCTGACGCTCCGGTCCCGGTCAGGACGGTGCTTCGCCTGGTCGGCGAATGGATCGGCAAGCTCGGCCGAGTCTGGGTGGAAGGCCAGATCGCCGAGCTGAGCAAGCGCGGCAATACCGTTTTCCTGACGCTCCGCGATCCGGTGGCCGCGGTATCAGTCAGGGTGATCTGCCCCCGCCAGGTCTTCGAGGCGACCGACCCGGCGCCCGCCGACGGGGCCAGAGTCGTGCTGTGGGCGCGGCCCGACTTCAGCATGACGAAGGGCTCGTTCACGCTGAGCGCGCTCGAGGTCCGCGCGGTCGGGATCGGAGAACTGCTGGCGAGGCTGGAGCGACTCAGGCGCGCACTCGCGGCCGAAGGCCTCTTCGCGCCGGAACGCAAGCGCAGGCTGCCGTTCCTGCCAGGCAAGGTCGGCCTGATCTGCGGGCGTGGTTCGGCGGCCGAGCGCGACGTGCTTGAGAACGCGGCCAGACGATGGCCGGCAGTGAAATTCAGGGTCGAGCAGGTCGCTGTGCAAGGGCCGTACGCCGTCTCCGAGGTCACGTCAGCGCTGAGCGCGCTGGACGCCGACACATCGGTTGAGGTGATCATCATCGCCCGCGGTGGCGGCTCGATCGAGGACCTGCTGCCGTTCTCCGACGAGACACTGGTCCGCGCGGTCGCCACCTGCCGCACGCCCGTGGTCAGCGCGATCGGCCACGAGCAGGACATGCCGTTGCTTGACCTAGGAGGGCTTGGCGAAACTAAAGCCGCAGGTCAGCGGTAGCGGGGAAGGCTAGTTGATCTTGCTGGCCCCCAAGGTGGATCTTGGATTACCCCATGATGCCTACAGACTGAATCTCACGATTCGCCTCTCCATCTACAGACTTTCTCGGTAGAGTACGGCGGTCACCTACCGAGGGAGGGCGTATGACTGAGACGGTGGCGTCTCGTCTCTTCGCGAAGTTCGGCGGTCAGTCGAGTCTGGCGCGAGCGCTGGATATCAAGCAAGGAACCGTGTCGCACTGGGCCAAGACCGGAACTGTGCCTGCCAGATGGCACTCGAAGATCATCCAGGCCGCAGCCGATCAAGGACTCGACGTCGCGGCAGGCGACTTGGTCAGCACTCCTACGATCATGGCTGTTCGCCCGACGAAGGTGCCGGTGGCGCTGACGGGCGCAGTTCTGACAGTTGGCGATGAGGACGAAACCGCTTCGGTTCACTGTTACATCCTGAACGACGGCCGCCGCGTCATCTCCCGCACCAGCGCACTCGCCGCGCTGGCCATGTCCGATGAGCGCGTCGTGGGCGGCGACCTTCAGCGGTACGTGAAGCCGGTCACCGGTTACCTGCGAACGAACCTTGATGACGAGTTCGTCGAGTTCCTGCTCGACAACGTGGCCAACAAGAAGGTCCTGGGCATCACGGCCGAGTGCTATCTGGATATCTGCCGGGCCTTCGTGCGAGCCTACAATGCTAACCAACTAGCTGATGGCAGTGTATATCAGTATATGGCACGCAAGGCGTCTGCCTTCCTGGCTGCCTGCGCCAACGTCGGCCTGATAGCGCTGATCGATGAGGCGACTGGCTACCAGTACATGCGCCCAGAGGATGCGCTGCGCACCAAGCTCCGGGCATACCTGGGGGAAGAGATGCGTAAGTGGGAGAAGACCTTCCCCGACGAACTGTGGATCGAGTTCGGTCGGCTGACGAACTGGAGAGGCAACGTCCAGAACCGGCCGAAGTACTGGGGCAACCTGGTGAACGAGTTGATCTACAACTATCTGGATCCAGATGTCTTCCAGTGGCTCAAGGCCAACGCCCCGGCACCGAGGCACAATCGGAACTACCACCAGTGGCTAACCGCCCAGTACGGTCTCAAGAAGCTGATCGAGCACATCTGGACTGTCGTCGGAATGGCATCAGCATGCTCCAACATGACGGAGCTTAAATACCGGATGGCCCTGCGTTTCGGCAAGCAGCCTATCCAGTACATGATGTTTATCGACCCGCCTTCGTCTCTCCCGGAAGCATGATAGCCACCCGGCAGCCGACTTCTGTAACCCGCAGGTCAGAGCCCGGCGGGCCGAGGCATTTGCCCTGGTTCGCGAAATTTCGAAAAAGACCGTAAAACTGTTACCTACCAGTTATTATAGGAGGCTGGAATACCGCTGTTCTTGACCCCGAAATTGTCAGACCCTACCGATAGCCTTGGTCCTGTAAGTAAATAAGCGCCCCGGCGGGTGCTGGTAACACCCCCGGGGCCTGGACCAAGGGATGCCTCCCCATGGCCGGTTCCACGGTATCACCAGGGCATGACGCCCGGCAGGTCGCGGCGCTGCTCGCGCTGCCTGAGATCATGCAGTTCATCACCGATCTTGACGCCCTGCGCTGGACGGGCCGGCCCGGCAACGGCTCCCGCGTCCTGGTCGGCGCGGCGCTCGTAAAGGCCGTTTACGCCCTGCCGACCTGGACACGCACTGCCCGGCTGATTGGGGAGCACGCGGCACTCCGCGAGGCCATCGGCGGCGCACCGTCGCAGTGGGCCTGCTACCGCTTCGCTGCCAAGCTCCGCGAGCACGGCGGCCCGCTCGCCGTGTGCATCGATGCCGTCTTGGCGAAACTCCGCACCGCGAAGCCGGACATGGGCAAGACGGTGGCGATCGACGGGTCGGACCTGCCCGCCTACGCGAACGGCCAGCGGTTCGTCAAGCGCGGCGGCGAGGAGCGCAAGCGGTTCGCGGACCCCGATGCCTCCTGGGGTCACCGGTCGTCCATCTCCACCCGGTCGGGCGGCGGGTATTACGGATACAAGATACACGCGGCGGTTTGTACTGTTACCGGCCTGCCGGTGGCGTGGCAGGTCGAGACCGCCAAGGACTCGGAACTGCCGCTCGTGCCGACGCTGCTCGACACGGTGACCCGGCGCGGCTTCCGGCCGGACGTGTGCGTGCTGGACCGGGGCTACGACGCCGAGGTCGTGTACGAGGGCGTGGAGAGCCGCCACATGCGGCCCGTGATCCCGCTCCGCGAGACCCCGGCCGTGAAGGCGGGCAAGGCCGCGCCGCCGAAGTGCGACCACGGCGAGTGGACCTTCGCAGGCTCCGACGCCAAGCGCGGCGCGAGCAAGTGGCGCTGCCCGACTGGCGAGTGCAAGCCCGCGTCGGTGTGGGTTAAGGCGTCGCGCCTGCACCCGCTGATCCCGAGGAACACCGACCGCTTCAAGACGCTGTACCACCAGCGCGGCGCGGTCGAGCGCGAGTTCGGCGTGCTCAAGCACCAGTGGGCGATGCTCCCGCTGAGGGTCCGCCGCCTCGCACGCGTCCGGCTCCACGTTGATCTGACCATCCTGGCCACGCTTGCGACGGCTACGATCCAGGCAGGATCGGCCGGGTAGCTCCGTGCCCTCAGTCGCGAGAGGCACCCCCATGCATGAGCACGATCAGGTACCCGAGCTCATCGTCCGGGCAGATGATTGGCCGCACGGCTTGCGCTGCGGCGAGTGCGGCAGGCTCCTGCGTGACGGCGATGCCTTCGATGAGCGCTTGACTGGCATGGTCGGCGAGTTTCCCGCGTACATGATCGTGTGCCGCCCCTGCGGCGAGGGGCGGCACACGATAGCCACCTCCGACTAGCCGCTACTCGGCTTCGATCGGCGCGTCAGGGGCGTAGATCTTCACCAGGTTGGCGCCAACGAGGCAATCCTCCAGGCGCTGGTAGCCCTGGCCCGACTCGGCGACGATGAGGCTGTTCGGAGCCCTGAGGCGCCAGCGCCAGAGGCCGGCCTGGTCCTGGTAGTACCGGAACTTGGCTTCCTGTCCTTTACCCACCTATAACACCTCCCTTCACGTTAGCGCTGCGGCCCCGGCGCGCCTGCCGTTGACTACTGGCAGGATGGCGCTAACGTGATGGGGGCAACGTACGGGTCCACCACGCGAGGTCGGCAAAACCATCGTGGCAGTGGCAGCCCGTAACGACGGTGCGGCGCGCCGGGCAGGTGACTCTGAACCTGCCCGGCGTAATGCTCTCCCGCAGAGCCGGGCACCCGTCAGGACGTGGCGCCGCGGCCGAGCACCGCGCGCAGTTCGTCCAGGTCGGTCGTGATGACAGTGTGCAGGCCCGCGTCCAGGCCGCTGATGCGCTCGGCCACCCACCGGATTCGCATGCGGTCGTGGCCCGCCTGGGTACGGAACCGGAATGCCGGGAAGTCGCCGGCAAGCCTGCGAAGCTCGCCATGAACGTCTAAGGCGTCGGGAACTTCTGGTGCCGGCACGCGGGGCAGCGGCGGTGCGCCATGATCTGACATAGCCGGACTCACCTCCGGTCAGGCCCCGGTCTGGTGCGCAATCACCGGCCGGGGCCGCTGCATGTGCGAGGGAACTATAGCAAGCTTGTGGAAGCTTGCGGAAGGCTACTGAGCGTTTGAGCTGGTCACGCAACCTCTACGTTGGTGCGCATGGCCGTACCGCCGTTCAGCCCGGACCCGCTGCGGCTGACGTACGTGCAGGTTGCCGAGCACATCGCCGCCCGGATCGAAGCGGGCGAGCTTTCGGGCGGGCAGCGGATGGCGCCCGAGCGGGACGTCGCGACCGAGTACGGGGTTGCCTACAACACGGTCCGCAAGTCGATGGAACTGCTTCGCCAGCGGGGCCTCATCGTGACCATCCACGGCAGGGGCACCTACGTCGTGCCAGAGGACCAGCGGCCCCGCCGATGAGCACCGGGCGCGCATCGGGCGAATGGGACGCGACCGAATGTCACGGCAACACGCCGCAGAGACGCCCGATAGTTACCTGATCGTTACCACCGTCCGTTACCGGACCCACAAAGGGTCTGGGACGCTCTGTTCCGTGGGAGGGTGGCTGAACCAGCTTTACTATGGCGACAACCTCGATGTCCTGCGCAAGCAGATTGACAGCGAATCGGTTGACCTCGTCTATCTTGATCCGCCGTTCAACTCTAATCGGAACTACAACGTGGTCTTCGCACGGCACGGGGGCGCCAACGGGGCGGCAGCCCAGATCCAGGCGTTCGATGACACCTGGCATTGGACGCCGCTTACGGACCAGCAGTACCAGCGGTACGTCCTGGCCGGCGAGCTGCCCGCAGAAGTGGCCGATGCTCTGCAGGCGTTCCGCACGCTCCTCGGCGAGAACGACGCCATGGCCTACCTCGTGAACATGGCACCGCGCCTGGTTGAGCTGCGGCGCGTGCTCAAGCCGGCTGGCTCGCTGTACCTGCATTGCGACCCGACGATGAGCCATTACCTGAAAGTGCTGCTCGACGCCATCTTCGGAGCGGAGCGATTCAGGGGCGAGGTCACCTGGCTGCGGACGACGACTCATAACGACGCGAAGCGGTGGAGCCCGAACGCCGACATCCTGCTGTACTACGGCAAGGCAGCGGCAGTGACATGGAACGTTGCCTACTCCGAATACGATCCGGCTTATGTCGAAAGCAAGTACAGGTACACGGAGCCAGACGGTCGGCGGTACCGCCTCGACAACATGACCAGCCCGAACCCGCGGCCGAACCTCACGTACGAGTGGAAGGGACATCAGCCGCCGCAGAATGGCTGGCGTTTCTCACGCGAGACGATGGAGCTGCTTGACCAAGAGGGGCGCATCTGGTATCCGCAGTCGAAGGACAAGCGCCCGCAGCTCAAGCGGTACCTTGATGAGCAGTCCGGCGTCGTGGTCGGGAACGTGTGGACCGACATAAGCCCGATCAACTCCCGCGCGGCGGAGCGCCTGGGCTATCCAACCCAGAAGCCCCTAAGGCTGCTGGAGCGCATCATCAATGCGAGCACTAACCCCGGCGACGTAGTTCTCGATCCGTTCTGCGGCTGCGGCACCACGATCGACGCCGCGCAGCGACTCGGCCGCCGCTGGATCGGGATTGACATCACGTTCATAGCGGTGGACCTGATCGAGAAGCGCCTGCAGCACGCCTACGGACAGCAGGTGTCCGCGACATACACCGTCTTCGGCATCCCCAAGGACATGGGCGGCGCGCGAGCGCTGTTCAGCCGCTCGCCGTTCGACTTCGAGCGCTGGGCAGTGTCCCTGATCAGCGCCCAGCCGAACGAGAAGCAGACCGGCGACAAGGGCATCGACGGCGTAGCGCGCTTCTACCTGGACAAGACCACGGTCGGGCGGGTACTCGTATCGGTGAAGGGCGGCCAGAACCTCGGACCCCAGTTCGCCCGCGACCTGCTGGGCACGGTGGATAGCCATAAGGCGCAGATGGGCGTGCTGATCACGATGACCGAGCCGACAGCCGGCGTGAGGGATGTCATGGATCACGGCGGCACCTACACATGGCCGGTCAACGGGCAGGTCTACCCGCGAATACAGGTCATCACCGTCAAGGAACTGCTCGCCGGCAAGCGGCCGGCGATGCCGCAGATGAACCTGCCCTACATCCAGGCACCCCGGGCAGAGAAGCCGTCGGACCAGCAGACCCTTGACGAGGTGTCAGGCCAGCTAGGCTTCGAAGTCGCCTGACGGGTTTCGCCAACCGTTTCGCCAAGCCCTCCTAGTGGCCGATGCCAGGGCGTCCACGCCGACCGACGCGGCCCGCCGGGTCGTACCCGACATCGGCGAACAACTGGCAATCATCGCCGAACTCAGATCGCGGGCACGACGGCACTTTACCGGCCGGATCGACCGGGAGGCCGCCTGGCTGGCGGCGATCAGGACCAGGCCAGTCCTGGCCAACCCGGCCGCGGAGATCGAGCGGCGCCACGAGCTGGTGATCGCGCTGGCCGAACGCGCCCGCCGCTGCCTGGCCGCCAGCCTGGACCGGGCCGGGACAGATCTGCTGCACACCAGGGCGCGCCTGATCGCCCTCTCCCCGGCTGCAACGCTTCGACGCGGCTACGCGATAGTTCAGCGGGACGACGCCACGGTAGTACGGGCGGCGGACGATGTCGTTCCCGGCGAAAGTCTGCTGGTCAGGTTCGCCGCTGATCAGATCACTGTCACGGTCAGTAACTGAAAAGCTGCCAAGTGGGAATCGGTCAGAATACGCATTGTTACTCAGTCCGCATTCGGGTTTCCTCGCGGTACCCTGTCGCGAAAACTAAGCTGTCATCCGGCGACACACGAATGGCACGGGCTGCGCCTGAGCACCTCGCAGCACCTAGCCTGTAGCGGCGGACCTGCGGGGACGGGACAGGCCGACCGTACATCGACAGCGGGCCTGTCGTAATCCAAGGCAGATGAGGGAGGGCATGTCGTGGCGGTACGACCAGCCTCAACAGGGCTTGGCGACTTGGCCACGAAGGGCCAGCAGGTCACGGCGAACGATGCCGAACCTCAGGCCGAAGATAAGCAGCATGCCATGGCTGGCCGACGGACGACCGAATCCACCGAGCCGCAGACCACCGAAATCCCGCGCATCAGCCCATCGGCGGCCGCGCAGCGAATCGCTGGATCTGAGGCGGCCAAGGCAGCAACAGACGAACCGACGGCTGCCGACGACGCTGATGGCGTTGCGGTCACCGACCCGCCGACAGCCAGCGACGCGAGTGTGGAGCAGGCCGCACCGAACAACAGTCTCGCCGCGCCGGCAGCCGCGGACGACCGCAAGCCCGAGCCGGCGACGACCGACGATCGGCAGCCCGATCCGACAACCTCGGACGAGGGCATGACCGGGCCCGGCATCAACTCGTTGGCCGCACCACGCGCGCGGTTCGACTGGTTCGAGCGGTCGGCCGACGAGTCGCCATCCATCGAGGCGCCATCCACGGAGTCGCCCGCCACGCGGTCGCCCGCCAACGAGTCGCCCGCCAACGAGTCGCCCGCCAACGAGTCGCCCGCCACGGAGTCGCCCACCAGCGGGTCGCATGGGCGGACCAGGAACGCCAAGGTGGAGAAGGCCGCGTCGTCGAAGAAGACCGCACCGGAGAACACCGTGCTCGCCGAGGCGACGTCCTTGCTCGCCGAGGTGACGTCAGCGCTCGCCAAGGTCGCCACCGCAGCGGTGCCGATAACCCCCGCCACCTCTGCCACGGCGCCCCCCGCCACCACCGCACAGGAGCCAGCCGCCACCACCGCACAGGAGCCAGCCGCCACCACCGCACAGGAGCCAGCCGCCACCACCGCACAGGAGCCAGCCGCGACAAGCGCGCCAGCCAGCATTGCGGCCGACGCCCAGCCAGCCGTCCAGCCCGAGCCCGGCGCTGTAACGGCACCCGCCAAGGCCGCGTGGCGCGCCCCTGGCCTGGACGGGGTCCGGGCGCTCGCGGTACTCGCGGTGCTGGCGTTTCACGAGAGCCTGCCGTGGATTCGCGGCGGCTTCCTCGGCGTCGACGTGTTCTTCGTGCTCAGCGGATACCTGATCACCGACCTGCTGGTGGCGAGGTTCGCCAGGGACGGCCGGATCGGCCTCGGCAGCTTCTACCAGCGCCGGGCCCGCCGACTGCTGCCCGCGCTCGGGCTCATGCTGCTCACGGTCACCGCGGCCGTGGTGGTGCTCGAACCTGACCAGACGAAGGCCCTTCGCCCCGCCCTGCTCGCCGCGGTCACGTACACGAGCAACTGGTGGCAGGCGTTCGCCCACCAGTCCTATTTCCTGCGGTACGGCCCGCCGCCGCCGTTCCAGCACCTGTGGTCGCTGGCGGTCGAGGAGCAGTTCTACCTGATCTGGCCGCTCGTCATCGCGGTCGTCATCGTGGCGGTGCACAAGCCGGTGCTGCGCTCCCTGGTCGCCTGGGCGGGGGCGCTGGCCTCGGCGCTCGCGGTCATCGCGATCTACGTGCCGCACCACGACCCCTCGCTGGTGTACTACGGCACCGACACCCACGCCTCGGGCCTGATGATCGGCGCCGCGCTCGCGCTGACCTGGCCGCTCGCCAAAGTGGCCGGCGCGGCCAAGTCCGTCCGGCTGCCGCTCGACATCATCGGCGCCGCTGGCCTGCTCGTGCTCGGCTGGGCGGCCTGGCACTTCAAAGGCTCCGACCCGTTCGTCTACCCCTACGGGCTCGTCATCGCCGCCGTCGCCGCCGGGGGCCTGGTGCTGGCCGCCGCCGCGCCGGGCCGGATCGGCAGGCTGCTGTCGGTGAAGCCGCTGCGCTGGCTGGGCGTCCGGTCCTACGGCATCTACCTGTGGCACTGGCCGGTGATCGCGATCACCGCGGGCATCGCCGCGCGCTCGGCCACCACGGCGCCCGCGCGGATCATCGACGCCGTCCTGGCGATCGCGCTGGCCGCCGCATCATGGCGCTGGCTTGAAGAGCCAATACTGCGCAACGGATTGCGCAGCGAACTCGCCCGCCGAGCCCGACTCGTCCCACAGGCCATAACGGCAGGCTGGCGAGTTCCGGCAGCCCTGGTTCCCCTGGTCACGACGCTGGCCGTGGTTGTCGTGGCCGTCATCGGGGCGTACGGGCTGGCGAACCCGCCCACGGGGCCGAACCTTGAGCAGCAGATCAGCAACAACTCGCAGATCGTGGCGCTGTCCAACCTGTCGGGGCTGTCCGCGTCGCAGCCGCTCACCCAGTCGCAGCCATGGTGGATCAAGGCCGTCGGCGGGCCGTACCGGGTCAGCCAGCACACCAGGCACGCCGTCGCGATCCGCTCGCCGGGATCCAGGATGATCGCGATCGGCGACTCGGTGATGCTGGCGTCGGCCGCTGGACTCGAGCAGGAACTGCCGGGCATCTACGTCAATGCCCAGGTCAGCCGCGCGATGATCGTCGGCGTCGCGCTCGTGCAGCAGCTGGCCAGGCAGAAGCGGCTGCGGCCGATCATGATGGTGGGCCTCGGCACCAACGGGCCGATCACCCTCTCCCAGATCCAGCAGATCAGGGCGGCGATCGGCGACCGGTGGCTGATGCTGGTCAACACGTTCGTGCCGCGGCCATGGGAGCAGGAGGTCAACTCCACCATCACCGAGGCGGTCCGTCGGTTCCCGAACGTGGTGCTGGTGAACTGGCACAAGGCGATCGAGCATCACACCAACCTGCTGTGGAGCGACGGCATCCACCCGATGCCGGTGGGCGGCGTGTTCTACGCCAAGGTGGTCCGCGCCGTCGTGCTGAAGATCGTCGGCCGCAGGCCGGTGCTGCACCGACCGCGTCCGCAGGCTGCACCGCCGAGCGACTTCATGCTGCACCTCCCCGGCTCGAGGTCGGCGTGACCGCCAGGGACGACGCCCCGCGCCCCGGCTACGAGCAGGCCCGCGACAAGCTGGCCGACCTGGTCAAACGGCTTGAGGCAGGCGGGCTGACCCTGGAGCAGTCGCTTGAGCTGTGGGAGGAGGGCGAGCGGCTGGCGACGATCTGCGAGGAGTGGCTCGAAGGCGCACGGGCCAGGCTCGCTGCCGCCACCGGGCCGCCGCCCGGCGAGGACGCGTCCGACGACGCCAGGCCGTTCTGAGCGGGCCGGGCAGCGGACCCGGCAGCGCCCCAAGGCCGGGACGGGCGCGGATGTCGGCAGCGCGCTACGTAGGATGCGATCGTGGCCGGAACCAGCCCGCGGCTGCCGGCCTAGCCGTTGCACGTAGCCCGCGCGCGTCCCGCGCGGGCGTCCGCAGGCACCTCTAGGAGTGACGGATGGCCGAGGGAACCACGCCGCTGACCGCGGCAGCGGAGCCGACCGCTCCGGACCGCAATCTCGCGATGGAGCTCGCCCGGGTGACCGAGGCGGCGGCGCTGGCGGCCGGCCGATGGGTCGGACGCGGCGACAAGAACGGCGCGGACGGCGCGGCTGTGGGCGCCATGCGCCAGCTGATCAGCACGGTCTCGATGAACGGCGTGGTGGTGATCGGCGAGGGCGAGAAGGATCACGCTCCGATGCTGTTCAACGGCGAGCAGGTGGGCGACGGCACGGGACCTGAATGCGACGTCGCCGTCGACCCGATCGACGGCACCCGGCTGACCGTGAACGGCATGCCTGGCGCGATCGCGGTCATCGCGGTCAGCGCCCGCGGGTCGATGTACGACCCGACCGCGGTCTTCTACATGTCCAAGCTGGTCACCGGCCCTGACGCGGCCGACGTGGTGGACATCGACGCTCCCCCGGCGGCCAACATCGCCGCCGTGGCCAGGGCCAAGCGATGCAACCCGACCGACGTCACGGTCGTGATCCTGGACCGGCCGCGGCACAGGGAGCTCATCGCGCAGGTGCGCGAGACGGGCGCGAGGATCAGGCTGATCACCGATGGCGACGTGGCCGGCGCGATCTCGGCGGCCAGCGAGGGCCGCGGCGTGGACCTGCTGCTCGGCATCGGCGGCACGCCGGAGGGCATCATCGCCGCCTGCGCGATCAAGTGCCTGGGCGGAGTGATCCTTGGCAAGCTGGCGCCCAAGGACGAGCAGGAGCGCGACCGCGCCGTCGCGGCCGGTCATGACCTGGACCGGGTGCTCACCACGGACGACCTGGTCTCCTCCGACGACGCGTTCTTCGCGGCGACCGGGATCACCGATGGCGAGCTGCTCGACGGCGTGCGCTACAAGTCGGGCGGTGCCACCACGCACACGCTGGTGATGCGGGCGCGGTCGGGCACGATACGCAACATCTACAGCGAGCACGCGCTCTGGAAGGTCTCGCGGTACTCGGTGGTCCAGTACTGAGCGGCGCGGCAGGCGCGGGTGCCGCCGCGCCTGGCCGGCCAGGCGCGGCGGCCAAGGGCGCCGTTAGCGGCGTCAGCGGCGGCGCAGCAGGGAGCGCCAGCGCGGCTGGCGGGCAGTGACGGCCTTCACGGTGCCGCCGACGGCGAGAGTCCGGATCTCGATCACCCCGGCCGCAGGCTTACCTGACGTCCATGTGCTCCGGCCGCGGACGCTCCTGATGCCGAGGAACGACCGGCCGATCATCTCGACCGCGACCCCGGTCGGCACGATGACCCTGATCTGGCCGCCGATCGCGGTCGCGTAGATGACGATCCGCGGGCTCTGCAGCATCGCGTCACGCAGGTCGAGCACGACGTTGCCGAACAGGGCAGTGACCGGAAAAGCGTCGGGCACTACCCAGCGGCCCTCGCGCCGCTCCCTGGAGAACACCGCGCTGACCGAGCGCCGCGAGTAGAGCTTGATCGGCTGGCCCGATGCCAGCGTCAGGTCGGCCGTCAGCCCGGTCAGCTCGCCGAGCGTGCGGGCGGCAAGCGCGCGTTCTGAGCGATCGGCATGCTCGGCCAGGGTCAGCCGACCGTCCGCTGCCGCGTCGCCGAGCATCGTGATCACGAGCTCGCGGTCCGCGTCGGAAGCACGCAGGTCACGAGGCCCCGGCCGGGAGTTCACATGGCCGACGATACCGGACCTGCCACCGGGACGTGCGGCGCGAAAACGGCCGCCGCCTGCCGCTGCGCGGCGGCCAGGGATCAGCTGGTCACGGAGCTGGCTCGGCCGGGTAGCTCGGCCGGGTAGCGCGCCCGCGCGGCGTTGCCCACCGGGCAGCCGGATTCGCTGCCGCGGCAGGTGCTCGTGTCGCAGAGCCGGCAGATCCACCGGGTGGCGCCGGGCCCGCGCATCATGCCGACCAGGACCTTGCCGGCAAGCTCGGCGAAGGCCGCCCGCTCATCCGGGGTGAGGACCGCCAGCGAGCGCTGCAGCGCCACCGCCCGTGCCTGCGACACCCGGGCGGCCGCCTGCCTGCCCGACTCGGTCAGCACCACGCACGTGGTCCTGCCGTCCGGCCCGGCCTCCCGGCGCACGTACCCGGACTCCGCCAGCCGGTCGACCAGCCGCACAGTGCCCGACGAGGTGAGGCCGAGCACCTGGCGCAGCAGGTCAACCGACGGGCCGTCAAGGAAGTGCAGCAGGGCCGACAGCGCGGCGGCGGCCGACTCCGACTGGCCGACCGCGCTGGCCACGGCATCGGCCGCCTGGTCCGCGATCACCAGCGACAGCGCGCCGAACACGTTGGCCGCCCCGTCAAGCGCGGCCGGCTCGTCGCCGCCGGCCGGAAGGCCGGCGGCGTACGCGGCGCTGCGGTCCGCCGGGTCAGCCAAGCTCGTAGTCGAAGGTGAACGTGCCGCCCGTGCCGCCCGTGGACACCGCGAGGCCGGTGCCGCGCAGGCTGGCGAGCTCGCCAGTAGCTGCGCCTTCTACCACGTGCCAGCTGGTCCTGGCCTCGCCGCCCTCGAAGGTGCCGTCGGCTCTGAGCACGAAGCTGCCCTTCCGGCCGGCGAGCGATCCTGTCGTGCGCTGGTAGCCGGTGAAGGCAGCTGTACCGTCCGCCCGGTAGCACATCAAGGCCTCCCAGTCGCCCTCGCCGACGAGGCCGCCGTCGAAGCCGAAGGTGACGTGGGCCTTGGTGAGCTTGCCGCCGCCCTCGATGTCCTGATAGCTGCTCTCGTCCCAGCCCGAGACCGAGAACGTGCCGGTTGCCTGCGCTGACATGCTGCCTCCCGCTATTGCCTCAGCGACGCCGTCGTGCGCGTCGAGACCAGTCCGGGCCGGTCCAGTCCGGTCCGGTCCGGTCTAGTCCAGCCCGCTCCAGTCTCGCTCCACAGATGTGTGACTCACACACTAATCTAGTCGAACCCCTTCGCGGGGGTCATCCGGTCCGGCCGCCCTCGCGGGCACGCCAGCCCGGCCGCCTCCGGCGCGTAGGCGAGCCCGGCAGCCGGAGGCGGGGCTACTCAGCCTGGCCCGCCGCGGCCCTGGCGCCGCCGAGTGCCACCCGCAGCACATTCTCCGCGGCGTCCACGGCTGCGCGGGCGGTGATCGTGTGGGTGTGCGCGCGGTCAAGTTCGTCGAGCGCGATGCAGTCAAACGCGACGCGCACGTCGTGCGCGGCCTGCTGGAGCTGCCGCGACGCCTCGTTCAGGTCGATGCCGCTGCTGCCGCTGCTGTCGTTGTCGACAATGTTCTCCATCGGGAGTCCTTCGGGGCCGGGGTTGCGTCGGGGCCGTGCGTGACGTCTGACGCCGCCGGTTCTACCCAGCCAGGGCCTCGGCACTCGCGGCCAGCCCGAGCTCGCCGGCAACTACGATGAGGAAATCCTGGTCGCACGAGGACGGGTCAACAATGCCTGAGTTCAGCTACACCGACCTGCTGCCGCTCGGTCCTGACACCACGGAGTACCGGCTAGTGACCGAGGCGGGAGTCGCCACGAGAAGTGCGTTCGGCCGCGAATTCATTGAGGTGGAACCGCAGGCATTGCGCATGCTGACGGCGCAGGCTATGCACGACATCGCGCACCTGCTGCGACCGGCCCACCTGCGGCAGCTTCGCGCGATCCTTGACGACCCCGAGGCCTCGCCGAACGACCGGTTCGTGGCCAGCGACCTGCTCAGGAACGCCTGCATCGCGGCGGGCGGCATCCTCCCGATGTGCCAGGACACCGGCACCGCGATCATCATGGGCAAGCGCGGCCAGCAGGTGCTGACCAGCGGGCACGACGACGAGCACATCGCGCGCGGCGTCTACGACGCCTACACCAAGCTGAACCTGCGCTACTCCCAGCTCGCGCCGCTGACCATGTGGGACGAGCGCAACACGGGCACCAACCTGCCGGCCCAGATCGAGCTCTACGCCACCGACGGGGCCGAGTACAAGTTCCTGTTCATGGCAAAGGGCGGCGGCTCGGCCAACAAGTCGTACCTTTACCAGGAGACCAAGGCGGTGCTGAACCCGGAGCGGATGGGCGTCTTCCTCGAGGAGAAGCTCAGGGCGATCGGGACCGCCGCGTGCCCGCCGTACCACCTGGCGATCGTGATCGGCGGGACGAGCGCGGAGTTCGCGCTGAAGACCGCCAAGTACGCCTCGGCCAAGTACCTGGACTCGCTGCCGACCTCGGGCTCGATGGACGCGCACGGCTTCCGCGACACCGAGCTCGAGCAGGCCGTGCTCAAGCTCACCAGGCGCAGCGGGATCGGCGCCCAGTTCGGCGGCAAGTACTTCTGCCACGACGTCAGGGTGATCAGGCTGCCCAGGCACGGCGCCTCCTGCCCGGTCGCGATCGCGGTGTCCTGCTCGGCCGACCGGCAGGCACTTGGCAAGATCACCAGGGACGGCGTCTTCCTCGAGCAGCTGGAAAACGACCCGGCGCAGTACCTGCCGGAGGCCGAGGATGACGAGCTGGCGGGGGACGTGGTGCGGATCGACCTGTCCCGGCCGATGAGCGAGATCCGGGCCGAGCTGTCGAGGTACCCGATCAGGACCCGGCTCTCGCTGACCGGTCCGCTGGTGGTCGCGCGCGACATCGCGCACGCCAAGATCGCCGAGCGGCTGGCCGAGGGCGAGCCGATGCCCGCGTACCTGCGCGACCATGCCGTCTACTACGCCGGGCCGGCCAAGACCCCGGAGGGTTACGCGTCCGGGTCGTTCGGGCCGACCACGGCGGGCCGGATGGACAGCTACGTCGAGCAGTTCCAGGCGGCGGGCGGGTCGCTGGTGATGCTCGCCAAGGGCAACCGCTCGGCCGCCGTGACGGCGGCATGCCAGAAGCACGGCGGCTTCTACCTCGGCTCGATCGGCGGGGCTGCGGCCAGGCTGGCGCAGGAGTGCATCACGAAGGTCGAGGTGCTCGAGTACCCCGAGCTCGGGATGGAGGCGGTCTGGCGGATCGAGGTACGCGACTTCCCCGCGTTCATCGTGGTGGACGACAAGGGCAACGACTTCTTCGCGGACGTGACGACGCCGAAGACGCCGCTGCTGACCATCGGCGCGCGGCCCTGACTCCTGGCCCTGAGCACACGCCGAGTGCGGGTCCGTACGCTGCGGCCCCGCCGAGGACCGCGGGGCCGCCCCGCACGGCGAGGTCGGCACCGACCGAAACACAAACCAGCGTAATACCGGGCACTCTCCGCGCCGTGCGACCGCCGGTCCGACCCGGCGAGACTGCTTTTCATCCGCTAGCGCCTCACATAAGCCGCAAACCGGTCGTGATCATGGCGCTGGCGGATGATAAGTGGCGCTGGAGGCCCGCGGACCTCGCCCGCGGGCGGTGTGCTTACGGCGCCGTGCACAGGCCGCGGCGGTAGTCAGGTCCGCCGGGCCGGGCTGCGGCGGCGTTGGGCATGATCGGACTATGACCGATCGGGAGCAGCCGCCGGCCGGATTCCGCGTCGAGCACGACTCGATGGGCGAGGTGCACGTCCCAGCGGACGCGCTGTGGGGAGCCCAGACGCAGCGGGCCCGCGAGCACCACGTGTCAGGCGAGCAGATGCCGCGCGAGGTGATCATCGCGCTCGCGCGGATCAAGTCAGCCGCCGCACTGGTCAACGCTGAGCTCGGCGTGATCGGCGACGACATCGCGCAGGCGATCGTCGCGGCGGCCGCCGAGATCTCTGCCGGTGAGCACGGGGACGGCGGGCACCTTGAGCACTTCCCGCTCGATGTGTTCCAGACCGGCTCGGGCACGTCGACGAACATGAACGTGAACGAGGTGATCGCCCGGCTGGCCTCGGTCCGTCTCGGCCGGCCGGTGCACCCCAACGATGACGTCAACGCGTCACAGTCGTCGAACGACGTGTTCCCCTCCGCGGTGCATATGGCCGCCGCGCGGATGATCGGCGTACTGATCCGCAGCCTTGATCACCTGGCCGAGGCGCTCGAAGCCAAGGCGGCCGAGTTCGCCGATGCCGTGAAGGGCGGGCGCACCCACCTGATGGACGCGGTGCCGGTCACCCTCGGGCAGGAGTTCGGCGGGTACGCAGCGGCCGTCAGGCACGGCATCGGCCGGGCCAGGGCCGTGCTGCCCGAGGTCTGCGAACTGCCGCTTGGCGGCACCGCCGTGGGCACCGGGCTGAACGCTCCGCCCGGGTTCGCCAGGGCGGTGATCGAACTGCTCGCAACACCGACCCTGCCGTTCACCGAGGCAGCCAACCACTTCGAGGCGGCCGGCGGCCGCGACGCGCTGGTAGCCGCTAGCGGCGTGACTCGCACGATCGCGGTCAGCCTGTACAAGATATGCAACGACCTGCGGCTGATGGGCTCGGGGCCGCGCACCGGGCTGGCCGAGATCGCGATACCTGAGCTCCAGCCCGGCTCGTCGATCATGCCAGGCAAGGTCAACCCCGTGATCTGTGAGATGGTCTGCCAGGTCTGCGCCCAGGTCATCGGCAACGACGCCGCGGTCGGCTTCGCCGGTGCGGCAGGCAACTTCGAGCTGAACGTCATGGTCCCGGTGATCGGCAGGAACCTGCTTGGGTCGCTGAGCCTGCTCGCGACCGCGTCGGTGCTGCTTGCCGACCGCTGCGTCGCGGGCATCACCGCGGACCCGGCCCGGCTGCGCAGGCTCGCCGAGTCCTCCCTTGTGCTCGTGACGGCGCTGAACAAGTACATCGGCTACGATGCGGCCGCCGCGGTCGCGCACGAGGCGCTGGCGACGGGCAGGACGATCAGGGACGTGGTGATCTCCCGCGGGCACGTGGACCGCGGCGAGATCACGCTGGAACAGCTCGACCGGGCCCTTGACGTACTCGCGATGGCCAGACCGCCGCGTTAGGCCAATTTCGCAGTGGAATTCACACCAACCTCTCAGAAATCTGTAAGCCGATCCGCGTAGATTGCTCGTCATGCTCTCCGTTCCTGCGTCCGGCCACATGGTGGCCGGACGCTACCGGTTGATCGACCAGCTTGGCCGGGGCGCCATGGGGATCGTCTGGCGCGGCCGCGACGAGCTGCTCGACCGCGACGTGGCTGTTAAGCAGATCGTGCCTGCCGCGATGACCTCGCCCGGCGAGATGCAGGCCAGCTACCAGCGCACGCTGCGTGAGGCCAGGACAGCGGCCAGGCTGAGCCACCCGGGCGTGGTCACCGTCTTCGACGTGGTCGAGGAAGAGGGCACGCCGTGGATCGTGATGGAGCTGATCAGGGCCAGACCGCTTGACCAGGTGATCGCCGAGGACGGCCCGCTGCCGCCCGCGCAGGCCGCGCAGCTCGGGCTGAGTCTGCTCGACGCGCTCACCAGCGCGCACGCCGCCGGGGTGCTGCACCGTGACGTCAAGCCGAGCAACGTGCTGATCAGCCCGGAGGGCAAGGCCGTTCTCACCGACTTCGGCATCGCCACGATCCAGGGCGATCCCAGCATGACCCTGGCGGGCATGGTGGTCGGTACGCCGGGGTTCTCCCCGCCCGAGCGAGTGCGTGGCGCCGACGCCACACCCGCCTCTGACCTATGGTCCTTGGGAGCTACCCTGTACGCGGCCGTCGAGGGCCGCGGGCCGTTCGATCGGGCCGGCGGCTCGATGGCGATCGTGGCCAGCATCGCGACCGAGCCGGCGCCGCGGGCACCGTCGGCGGGACCGCTCGGCCCGGTGATCGACGCGCTGCTGCGGGTAAACCCCGTCGAGCGGCCCGATGCCGCGGCGACCGCGTCCATGCTCACCGAGGCGCTCGATGCCGCCCGCAAGGCCGGCCTGGACTCCTGGGGATACGCGAGCTACGGTGGCGCCGACCTCGGGCCGGGCCAGGCTCAGCGGCCCGGCGCCGGCGGGCACGGCGTGTTCCCCGCCAACCTTGCGGCGGCTCAGGCGAGCTCGGACGCCACCACGGCTACGCAGGTCGTCGGCGTCCAGGTCAGCACCGATACGCAGGGCCGCCCGCTGGCGGTACCTGGCCAAGCGGCCGCGGCCGACGGGCGGAATGGGGCCGAGTCAGCAGCGTCGGCAGACGGCAGGGCCGACATGACCGCGGCGGTCCGGGCGGTGGCCGACGAGGCCGGGCTGGCCAATCGGGCCGGGCGGGCCGAGGCAGCCCGAGCAGCTGGCGAAGCGGGCGGGCGGATTGGTGCTGGCGCGCAAGCGGCTGCGGACGGAGCCGCCGCAGGTGCGGGCGCGAAGGCCGCCGCAGGCGCGAGTCCGGTCGCGGCTGCGGATGCGGCTGGGGCGCGTGGGCCCGCTGTCGCGAGCGGTCCTGTCGCGGCGCCGGATGCAATTGAGGCCGGTGGATCTCTTGTGGCCGATGGATCTGCTGTGGCCGGACCCGGTGCCGCGGGACCCGGTGCCGCGGGGGCCGGGGCGGACGCGGCTGCGGCTGCCGCCACCGACGTCATCCCCGACCTGACGGCGACCCCGGTCTTTGCCGAACTGAAGATGCCGGAACTGCCCGGAGCCGCTGACCAGATGTCACTGGCCGACAACATTGGCCCCGCCGCGGTCGGACTCGCCAATCCGCCGTCGCTCGACGCCGCCAAGGTCGACAATCCCGCCAGGGTCGATCACGCTGCCAAGTCCGACCGGGGCGCGAAGGCAGTGAGAGCCGCCAAGATCGGGCGCACTGCCAAGGCGGGCGGCACGGCCAAAGCGGGCGGCATGATCAAAGCGGGCGGCGCATCCAAGGCCGGCGTTCGGAACGGCGCCGGCAACGGACTGGCCACGGCGGCTGGCGGCAGCGGATCGGCTGGAGCCGATAGTCCGGGCGCTGGGATCGCCGACGCCGCCACTACCCCTCGTAAGACCAGCCGCGCCGCGGGGCGAGAGACGGCTGGATCGCGTTCCGGCGGCTCGTACACTGCCGGAGCCGGCCGGTCCAGGCGTGGCATGGCCGCGCTGGCCTCCGTCGCCGCGGCCGCGATCGTGGCCGCCGTCGCGTTCTTCGCCTTCCCGAGCGCCGGTGATTCGCTGCTGCACGGTCTGTCCAAGCTGCCCGGCAGCCGAACCTTGTCTGGCTCGGCGCCTGCCCCCAGCCTCACCCGCAACGGCGGCGGCCACCGGACAACCCCGGGCAGCGGCGGCACGACCACTGGCCCCACGCCGGGCAGGTCGCATCACGGCAAGCCCGCACCGACGCCCACCGGGTCGTCGCACCACTCGAGCGGGCCGTCACCATCCGGCTCCCCCACGCCGTCTACCCACCCGTCATCGGGCTCGCCGAGCCCGTCGGTGAGCCCGACCCCGTCGCCCACGCCGACCCTGACTAGCCCGACGCCCACCGCGCTGCCGCCGGGCTACGCCTGGCAGTCGGTCTCGGCGGCGACCGCCGGGACCACGGCGGGCTTCAGGCTCGCGACTCCGGCGTCATGGCTGCTGGCTGCAGGGCTGGACTCGACGATCCAGCCGCTGCTCGGCAGCGCCAGGCTCGCCGTGGACATGTCCCCGTTCGTCTACCAGTGGCCGGTCAGGGAGGCCAAGTACCTCCAGGCGACCGGGCTTGCCGAGCACACCTACCACGGCTACCACCTGGTCGCGATCCTGGCGATCAGGTTCCATGGCTTCGCGGCGGCGAGCTGGACGTTCTCGTGGAAGCCGGTCGGGGCCCTGAGCAGGTTCGACACGACGGCGATCGTCTTCACCGCGAAGACGTCGGCAGGGCCGCAGGCCTACGTGCTGTCGATATCGGCGCCGATTAGCAGGACCACCTTGGCCAGCCACGTCATGCGGGTCGCGATGCGGACCTTCGCCCCGCTGCCCGGCTAGCCCGCTGTGTTCGCGGCCGACGCTGGCAGCGGCCAGGAGCCGCCATGCGCTCACTGGAACCTCGCGCCAGCGGCCCAAGTTACTCATGACTACCAGGTGCCGGAGCGATGCGGCTGCCCAGAACCGCCTAGTACCACCCGTTGTCCTGCCAGAACGCCCATGCGTTGCAAGGCGTGCCGTAGCGGCCCTTGATGTACCCGAGACCCCACCTGATCTGGGTGGCCGGGTTGGTCTGCCAGTCCGGGCCCGCGCTGGCCATCTTGGAGCCCGGCAGCGCCTGCGGGATGCCGTAGGCACCACTGGCGTTGGCGGCGTTCCAACGCCAGCCGCTCTCCCTGGCCCAGATGTTGTTCAGGCAGCCGAACTGGTCCGTGCTAAAACCGAAGGACGCCAGCATGTTGTAGGCGATCGCCTCTGCCGTCCCGGGGTCGGGCGCCGCAGCCGCCACGATAGGGGCGCCGCCGGCCGGGGCCGGGACCGTCGCCACCGTGGGCGTGCCGACGACCTTGAACTTCTTGGTCGCGGCCGCCATCAGGATCAGGTGCTGGCGCTGCTGCTCAAGGTGCACGGCTGGCTTGCTGGCCGGCAGTGCTCCGAGCGCGTCGCCGAGTGGGTTGGCCTGCACCGGGGCGGCGAACTGACCGATCATGTACTCGGCGCCGCCGAAGATGCAGGCCGAGGCGATGACCGTGGTGAGCAAGAAGGCACGAACACTCCTGCGCGGCCGCCGCTTCGTGGCCATGCGCCTGCGGTGCTGTGACAATGCCGTCCTTCCGTCGGCCAGGCGCGCCGGGCGATGTGCCCAGTGCGCAGACCGCTGCGGTCAAAGGCAGCGAGTCGCGTGAACGGTGCCGACCCGCCGTAGTCCTGCCATTGCGGGCAGAACCACCGAAACAAGGAGCCAACTCCGCTGCCGCACCACGTTGCCAGATGCGAACGACCCGACAAAGCGTTTCCGCCGAAAAAGTTGTGGCGAGTGCGAAGGAATTTGTGTCGTGCAGGTCACAGATTGGCCATCAGTATCGTAACGATCACGAGGGGTAACCGAGGCCAGGCTGTGACCACCGCTTGACGCGGAGGAGTCGCCGACACGCCGGCGCTACCCTGGAACCAGGGTCCGCGCCAGTGCGCCGAGGCGCCCGGGCGGGCTCGCGCACCGGCCGCGAACCACGAGCAGGGAGCCAGCGATGTCGGCAGACGGAACTCGCCGGGCCAAGGCACCACGGCGCGGCTGGACGCTGGACTCGGGGGAGGCCCAGGCCGTGCTCACGAGTGCGCGCAAGGCCTTCTTCGTGATGGTCGGGATCCTCGCCCTGCTGTGGGCGATCCAGATCCTGAACTTCATCGACCACTACAACCTGAACCCCACCTACGGGATCAAGCCCCGGGACGTGGCCAGCCTGCCCGACATCCTCACCGCCCCGTTCCTGCACGTCAGCTGGACGCACATCGAGGGCAACTCGGGCCCGCTGTTCATCTTCGGGTTCCTCGCTGCCTACCGCGGCCTGGCCAAGTTCGCCGCCGTCACCGCGATCGTGGTGGTTACCAGCGGGCTCGCCGCCTGGTTCTTCGAGGCGCCGCGCACCTACGGCGTCGGGGCCAGCGGGGTGGTGTTCGGCTACCTCGGCTACATCTTGGTCCGCGGCCTGTTCGACCGGCGCGGCATCGACGTACTGATCGCGGCCGTGATGGCGCTGTGCTTCGCCTACCAGTTCTCCGTGCTGCTGCCGCAGCAGGGAATCGGCTGGCAGGCGCACATCGGCGGTCTGGCCGGGGGCATCGTGTCCGGCTGGCTGCTGCGCGACCGCCGTGCGGCGCGGACGGCAGCGGCTGCGCGGGCGGTCAGTCCGGGCGCCACGCCGGCGGGCACCGCCATCGCCACCGCCGGCCGGGCTGGCCCCGGCGGCCAGGTGCGGCCGGTCCAGACGACGAAGGGCAAGCAGTCAGGCCAGCCGAGCGGCAAGAAGTTCGCCGTCGACCCCTCCAACCCCCGCGCCGACCTGTACAAACAGCTCGACGACATGGGCCTCTGACCCACTCCACGCCCCTCTCGCCCCGCGCCGCTCCTCCGATCCGCGCGCGACGTGGGCACTTCACTGTCGCCAGAGCAGCAGCGAAGTGCCCACGTCATTTCGGGTCCGCGCCGGGCCCGGGCAGCCGGGCAGCCGCGCGCAACGTGGGCACTTCACTGTCGCCAGAGCAGCAGCGGAGTGCCCACGTTACTTCGGGTCCGCGGCGGCCCCGGGCAGCCGGGCAGCCGGGCGCTGAGGTCCCGCGAGGCCCAGCCGCGAGGCCCAGCCCCAGCGCTGGCCTACCCTTCGCCCATGGGTGCGCTGCTCATCGCGGGAACGTCGTCGGACGCCGGCAAGACCGTACTGACCGCCGGGCTGTGCCGCTGGCTGGCCAGGCGGGGCGTGCGGGTGGCACCGTTCAAGGCGCAGAACATGTCGCTGAACTCCTACGTGACCCGGTCCGGCGCGGAGATCGGCCGGGCCCAGGCCGCGCAGGCGGCCGCGTGCGGCATCGAGCCTGAGGCGGCGATGAACCCGGTCCTGCTCAAGCCCGACGGCGACACGACCAGCCAGCTGATCGTGCTCGGCCACGCCGCCGGCGAGCACGATGCGGCCCGCTACTGGGGCGGCGTCGGCAGTTCGCTGCTCGACGTCGTGCTCGGCGCGTTCAGCGACCTGGCCGCCCGGTTCGACGCGGTCATCTGCGAGGGCGCGGGCAGCCCAGCCGAGATCAACCTGCGCGGCTCCGACATCGTGAACATGGGCTTCGCCCGCGCCGCCGGCGTGCCCGCGCTGCTCGTCGGCGACATCGACCGCGGCGGGGTCTTCGCCTCCCTGGTGGGCACGCTTGCGGTACTTGACCCGGCCGACCAGGCGCTGATCACCGGTTTCGTAATTAACAAATTCCGCGGTGAACTCGCCCTGCTCAGGCCGGGCCTGGCGATGCTGGAGCAGATGACCGGCCGCCCGGTCTGCGGCGTGCTGCCCTATGCGGAGGGCATCGGGGTGGACGCCGAGGACGCGATCGACTGGGCGCTGCTGCGCTCCGGCAGCCCGCCGCTCAGCGACGACGTGCTGCGGGTGTCGGTCGTCGCGCTGCCGCGGATGAGCAATCACACGGACGTGGACGCGCTCGCGGTCGAGCCTGGCGTGGTGGTGCGGTTCGCCAGGCACGCGGCAGAACTCGCCGACGCCGACCTCATAGTGCTGCCGGGAACCCGGACGACCGTGACGGACCTGGCCTGGCTGCGCGAGCGCGGGATCGACGCCGCGATCGGCCGGCACGCCGCGGCGGGGCGGCCGGTACTCGGCATCTGCGGCGGCTACCAGATGCTTGGCACGCTGATCGACGACCTGGTGGAGAGCAGGGCAGGGACCGTCCCAGGGCTCGGCCTGCTGCCGGTGCGCACCACGTTCGCTGCAGAGAAGGTCCTGGCCAGGCCGTCTGCTGTGCTCGGCGACGGGACCACGGTGCAGGGGTACGAGATCCACCACGGCACGGTCGACCGCGAGGCCGGGGCGCCGTTCTTCGCCGACGAGGGCTGCCGCTCCGGCCCGATAGCTGGGACGCTCTGGCACGGCCTGCTGGAGAACGACGCCTTCAGGCGGGGCTACCTGACGGACGTCGCGCGACGGTGCGGCCGCCGCTTCCTGGTCGCTCCCGACACCAGCTTCGGCGAGATCCGCCAGGCCAGGCTGGACCGGCTCGGTGATCTTGTTGCGGAAAATATCGACACTGACCTCGTGCTCGGGCTGCTTGCCACGGGAGGCGGCCGGGCCAGGGCCCTGCGGCTGGCGCTCGATCCCGAGCCGGGCGGGGCTGGCCGCGGCGCCGCGTCGGTACGCTCGCCGGACGGAGGTGACTTGCCGGACGGAGGTGAGAGGCCGTGACGGCGACCGGGGGCGCGCAGGCCGGCGGGGGCACCGGTGCCCTGCTGCCGCGGCGCACCAGGCGGCTGGTGCTGCGGGCGTTCCGGCATGGGGACGAGGCCGACGTGCTCGCCTACCGCAGCCGGTCCGACGTGGTCAGGTACATGCCGGCCGAGCCGCTCGGCGAACCGGAGGCGCCCGCGTGGATCGCCGAGCGGGCAGGCGCGGGGCAGATCGCGGCGGACATGGACGTGATCATCATGGCCGTCGAGCACGGCGGCCGGGTCATCGGCGACGTGGTGATCAAGTCGGGGCGGCTGGCTGACCGGCAGGCCGAGATCGGCTGGGCGCTCAACCCGGAGTTCCACGGCCGCGGACTGGCCACCGAGGCCGCGCGGGAACTGCTGGTGATGGCGTTCGGTGAGCTGGGCATGCACCGGGTGTGGGCGCAGCTCGACCCGAGGAACGCGCCTTCGGCGCGGATCTGCGAGCGGCTCGGGATGCGGCTGGAAGCCCAGTTCCGCGAGGACATCTGGTTCAAGGGCGAATGGGGTGACACCTGGGTCTACGGGCTGCTCGCGCAGGAGTGGCGGGCGGCTCGCGGCGGGTGAGCGCGGCCGTGGGCAGGCTGGTCAGAAGGGGGCCGGAGCGGTGCCGAGCACCTCGATGCGATTGAGGTCGTCCGCCGGGCCGGTGCAGGGATCGGCGGTCAGCCTGGACGTCCCGGCGGCACCGTCGGTGGCCAAGGCGAAGGCCAGTTCGAGCGGGAGCCTGGAGTGCGCCGGCGCCGTGCCGTCGGTGCCGAACCCGCGGCGGTCCGAGCGTCCGTGCACCAGGCGGGCGAGGCCGACCAGCGGTTCGATGACCTCGATCGGGTAATCGGTTCCCGCTAGCATGCGCACTCCGGCCGCAGCCAGGGCGGCCCACGGGTACGCGGCAGGCTCGCGCCCGGTGCCCGAGCGCCACAGGGACCTGGGCGGCGTCGGTCACCGCGAACGATGGCTGGACGCACACCGCGACGCCGAGTTCCGCGCACCGGGCCGTGAGCTCCGCGGACTGGATGCTGCCGTGCTCGATCCTGGGCGCTGCCGCGGCGAGCGCGGTGCCGTCCCGGCCCCAGATCATCGCGTAGGCGTCGAGGACGGTGGCGACGGCCAGGTCGCCGATCGCGTGGGCGGCGATCCGCCAGCCCCGGGCGGCGAAGGCCTCGGCGCGCCTTGCGAGCGTGGCGGCGTCGGTGAAGAGGATCCCGGCGCCGGGCTGGTCGGCATAGTCGTCGCCCAGCGCGCAGGTGCGCGGCACCAGCCAGCCGTCGGCGTAGAACTTGATCCCGTCCAGGCTGACCCACGGTCCCGCGTCGGCTCGGCGGGCGTCGAGCTCGGCATCGCCGGTCTTCTCCGCCAGGCCGCTGGCCGTACGAGGACAGCTAACCCGCGCCCCGCGCCTGGGCCCAACCGCCTCTGCCACCCATTGACCGGAACAAACCGGGGTTGCCAGAGCGCAAACAGTGTAGAACCGGCATTTTCTCCCGGCCCGACCGCTGTTCCGCCTGGCGAGCTGACTTATCATCCGCTGGCGCCTCACATAAGCCGTAAATCGGTCGTAATCATGGCGTTGGCGGATGATAAGTGACCGCGGCGGATGATAAGTGGCGGCGCGGGGCTATTTCAGGATCTGGCGGGCCATGACTACGCGCTGGATCTGGTTCGTGCCCTCGTAGATCTGGGTGATCTTCGCGTCGCGCATCATCCGCTCGACCGGGTAGTCACTCACGTACCCGTAGCCGCCGAGCAGCTGGACCGCGTCGGTCGTGACCTCCATGGCCACGTCCGAGGCGTAGCACTTGCAGGCCGATGAGATGAACGTGAGGTCCGGCACGGTCTGGCCCTCCATCGCCCGCTCGGACCGCGCGGCGGCCGCGTACGTGAGCTGGCGTGCGGCCTCCACCTTCATCGCCATGTCCGCGAGCATGAACTGGATGCCCTGGAACTCGGCGATCGCCTTGCCGAACTGCTTGCGCTCGCGGACGTAACCCGCCGCGTAGTCAAGCGCGCCCTGGGCGATGCCCAGGGCCTGCGCGGCGATCGTGATCCTGGTGTGGTCCAGGGTCGCCAGCGCGGTCCGGAACCCGGTGCCCTCCTCGCCGATGATCCGGTCTGCCGGGATCCGGCAGTTGTCGAAGTACAGCTCGCGGGTCGGCGAGCCCTTGATGCCGAGCTTGTGCTCGGGCGCGCCGAACGAGAACCCCTCGTCCTCCTTCTCCACCACGAACGCGGAGATCCCGCGCGCGCCGACGCCTGGCTCGGTGACGGCCATGACCGTGTAGAACCGGGACACGCCGGCGTTGGTGATCCAGCGCTTCGTGCCGCTGAGAACGTAGGAGTCTCCGTCGCGGACTGCCCTGGTCCGCATCGCCGCGGCATCCGAGCCGGCCTCGGGCTCGGACAGCGCGTAGGAGAACATCGCCTCGCCGCGGGCGACCGGCGGGAGATAGCGTTGCTTGAGGTCCTCAGAGCCGGACAGCAGGAGCGGGACCGTGCCGAGCTTGTTGACCGCGGGGATCAGTGAGCTCGACGCGCAGGCGCGGGCCACCTCCTCGATCACGATCGCGGTCGCGATCGCGTCGGCGCCAGCGCCGCCGTACGCCTCGGGAATGTGCACGGCATGCAGGTCGGCCTTGACCAGCGCGTCGTGCGCCTCCTGCGGGTACCGTGCCTCCTGGTCGACCTCGGCCGCGTACGGGACGATCTTGTCATCGGCCAGCTGGCGGACCGACTCGCGGAGCGCTTCGTGCTCCTCGGACAGGGCGTAGGCGGTGAAGTCAGAGCTCATGTACCCGATGGTAGGAGCTGAGCAGAGCGGATCGGCGCCCGCCCTGCTGCTGTCGGCGGCCGGCCGGGAGCTGCTCGACCGCCTGGCCGGGGAGGATGTGACCCCGGACCGGGCGCTCGCGCTCTCCTCGGCGCTGCGCCGGCGGTACCCGGCGGAGCTGATCGCGGCGGCACTCACCCAGCAGGCGCTGCGGGTCGCGGCGCGGGCCAAGTTCAGCCTCGCCGACCAGATGCTGTTCACCAGGGCCGGCCTGGAGCAGGCATCCTCGGAGCTCACCGCGCGGCACGCGGCCGCAAGATTCGCCGGGGCCGGCCTGGTCGCCGACCTGTGCTGCGGCATCGGCGGCAACCTGTCCGCCCTGGCGGCGGCCTCCACCTCCGCCAGCGCCGGCACCAGCCTGTCCGCCGCCGACGCCGGCACCGGCACCGGCACCGCCCGCGTGATCGGCATCGACGCGGACCTGACCAGCCTGGAGTTCGCCAGGCACAACGCGGCCGCCTGCGCCCCGGGCGCCGACGTCGCGCTGGTCTGCGCGGACGTCAGCCAGCTTCCGCTGACCGGGCTCGGCGCGGTCTTCATCGACCCGGCCCGCCGTGACGGCCAGCGCCGGCTGCCGCCCGGCCAGTACCGCCCGCCGCTGGCCTGGTGCCTGCGGCTGGCCGACGCGATCCCGCTGGTCGGCATCAAGGCGGCGCCCGGCCTGGACCGCGACGTCGTCCCGCCCGGCTGGGAGACCGAGTTCGTGGCGGTCGGCCGGGAGCTGAAGGAGGCGCTGCTGTGGTCACCGGCGCTGGCCACCGCGGGAACGGCCACCCGCGCCACGGTGCTGCCGACCGGCGACTCTCTTATTTCTTCCGTAACAGATCCCGCCGGGCCGGTGCCGCCCGTACCGCTGGCGCCGCCCGGGGAGTACCTGCTCGACCCGAGCCCGGCGGTCACCAGGGCCGGTCTCGTCGCCGACCTGGCGCGATCGCTCGGTGCGTGGCAGATCGATCCGATGATCGCGTTCTTGTCATCGGGCGAGCCGGTGCGGACGCCATTCGCCAGGACGCTCCGGGTACTCGATTCGGCCCCGTGGCACGAGAAGCGATTCGCCAAACGGCTGCGCGACCTCGACATCGGCTCGGCCGACATCCGGCGGCGCGGCCTGGCTGGCGACGTGGACCAGATCCGGCGGCGCCTTGGCCTGCGCGGCGAGGGCGCGGCCACGATCGTACTGACCAGGGTCGATGACAAGCCCTGGGGCCTGATCTGCGTCCCGCTCTGACCGGTCCACCACCAGGCGCCCGGCCGAGCCGCCCGCCATCAGGGCCGACGGCTATGCCACCACGAACGTGACCGTCGTCCTGACCGGCTCCTCCGAGTTCTGCGCCATTCCGTAGTTGGGCAGGCCGAACCGCGCCGTCACGTGCTAGCGGTCGAGTTTCGCGCGGAGGGCGGCGCCTTTGGCGAGGGCCGTCTGGCGGAGCTGATCCTGGAACTGCGTCATCTTCTCGCGCAGGCCGGCGTCGCCGACGGCCAGGATCCGGACCGCGAGGAGGCCGGCGTTGCGCGCTCCGCCGACCGCGACGGTGGCGACCGGGATGCCGGCCGGCATCGAGACGATGGACAGCAGCGAGTCCAGGCCGTCGAGGTGTGCCAGCGGCACCGGCACCCCGATGACCGGCAGCGGCGTCACCGACGCGAGCATGCCAGGCAGGTGCGCCGCGCCGCCCGCCCCCGCGATGATCACCTTCAGGCCGCGGCCAGACGCCCGCGTCCCGTAGTCGATCATGTCGTGCGGCATCCGGTGCGCCGAGACCACGTCGGCCTCGTAGCGGACGCCGAACTCGTCAAGCGCCTCGGCGGCCGCGCGCATGACCGGCCAGTCCGAGTCGCTGCCCATCACCACCGCGACGACGGGCTCGCCGCTCACCGGACGCCCCAGCCGGGGACCGGCCCTGGACCTGGTTCCTCCGTGCCGAGGCTCAGGTAGCTGGCCGCCCGCCAGGCCCGCTCGCGCAGTACCGAGTAATCCTGGCCGGCCACGGTGACGTGCCCCACCTTGCGCCCGGAACGCACCTGCTTCCCATACAGGTGCACCTTGACCCCAGGGTCGGCAGCCATCACGTGGACGAACCGCGAGTACAGGTCAGGGTCGTCACCGCCGAGCACGTTGACCATCACGGCGCTGCCTGCGTTCATCGTCGGCGAGCCGAGCGGCAGGTCGAGCACGGCCCGCAGGTGCTGCTCGAACTGCGAGGTCGCGGCGCCGTCGATGGTCCAGTGCCCGCAGTTGTGCGGCCGCATCGCAAGCTCGTTGACGATCAGCTCGCCGCCGAGGGCGAACAGCTCGACGGCGAGCAGCCCGGTGACGTCGAGTTCGGCGGCGAGCGCGAGCCCGAGCCGCTGCGCGCGCATCGCCGTGTCCTGGTCAAGGCCGGGCGCCGGCGCGATCACCTCCCGGCAGATGCCGTCTTGCTGCACGGTCTGCACGACCGGGTACGCCGCTCCCTGCCCCTTGGGCGAGCGGGCCACAAGCACCGCGAGTTCCCGGTCGAACGCGACGTGCTCCTCGGCGATCAGCCCGATGCCGTGCGCGACCACCTCGGCCGCGGCCCGCTCGTCGGCGCAGATCCACACACCCCGCCCGTCATAGCCGCCCGAGGTGGCCTTGAGCACGACCGGCCACCCGCCGCCGCCGCTGCGCTCCGGCGCGGCCCCTGTCCCGCCCTCCGTGGCGAACGCAGCCACCTCGGCGACCGCAGAGACCGGCCGGTATCGCGGGCACCTGACCCCGATCTCCTTGAGCACAGGCATGTCGCTGAGCCTGGCCCGCATCGCGGCCTTGTCCTGGGCGAACCGCAGCGCCGGGCCACCCGGCCGCACCGCAGTGAGCCGTTCGAGCGCGGCCAGGTGCTCCCCCGGCACGTGCTCATGGTCGAACGTCACCACATCGCAGCCCGCGCCGAACGCCAGCACCTCCGACCCGGACCGGTAGTCGCCGATCTGCGTCCTGGCGCACACCAGGGCCGCGCTGTCCGCCGGCGTGTCCGCGAGCACCCGGAACTCGATCCCGAGCCCGATCGCAGCCTGCGCCGTCATCCGGGCCAGCTGCCCGCCGCCGACCATGCCCACGACCGGCATCGCCCCCGGCCCGCGTGCCCGCGCGACTCCCGCCCGACTGTCAACCCTCACCCGCCGTAGCCTACGAGGTCCGCCCGCACCGCTCGCCCTCCGCTGGCCCCGCCCCCCCCAAATCGACGTGGGGACCTTGCTGTCGTTATAGCGACAGCAAGGTCCCCACGTTAATTCGCAGGGGATGCCGGGCCGGGCCGGAGCGGGGTCGGGCCGGGCCGGAGCGGGACCGCGGCGGGCCCGAGCGCGCCGGAGCGGGGGTCGGGTGGGCGACTACGCCGGGCCGGCTACTACCGGCTCGTCGAGCTGTTCGGTGACCGGCTGGGGGAAGATCACCGCGAACGTCGCCGGCCGCGGCCGCACCAGCACGAGCTGCCCGCCGTCGGAGGACGCCACCGACTTGGCCAGTGCCAGCCCGAGGCCGGTGCCGCCCGCGCCGCTCACGCTCCGCTCGAAGACGCGGTGCACCAGGTCCGCAGGCACGCCCTTGCCCTCGTCCTTGACCTCGATCACAACCGACCGGGGGGTCTGCGAGGTCCTGATGCTCACCGTGCCGCCGCCGTGCACGAGCGCGTTGTCCAGCAGCGTCGCGACCACCTGCGAGACTCCGCCCGAGCTGACATAAGCCCGCAGCCCCTTGTCGCCGAGCACCTCGAGCTTCCTGTTCACCGCGCGGAACGCCGGCTCCCACTCCACCACCTGCTGAACGATGATGTCGTCGATGCTGGACAGGGTCGGCGCGCCCGACGATGACCGCCGCGCCCGGCCGAGCAGCTGTGCTACCACCTGCGCGAGCCGGTCGGTCTGCGCCAGCGCGGCCGCTCCCTCCTCGCGGACGACGTCAGGGTCGTCGGCCGCGGCGACCATTTCTTCCAGCCGCATCGACAGCGCCGTCAGCGGCGTCCTGAGCTGGTGCGACGCGTCCACCGCGAAGTCCTGCTCGGCCGAGATCAGGTCGCTGACCCGCTTCGCCGAGTTATCCAGCCCCTCGGCGACCCGGTCAAGCTCCGCGATACCGTACCGCCTGCCGACCGGCCGCGCGTCGCCAGAGCCGATCCGGTCGGCCGCCCTGGCGAGGTCGCGCACAGGCCTCGCCAGCCGCCGCGCCTGGGCGCCCGCGAGCGCGGCGGCGACCAGCAGCGCGAGCACCGCGAGCAGGCCGACCTCGGCCGGTGACACCCGCAGCCGGCTCGGCGCAGCGCTCGCCGTAGTCGTCGTATGCGCCGACGACCCGCCCGTCGCCCTGCTGCCAGCCCCGGTGCTGCCCGCCCCGGTCCCCTTGGCCGTCGCGCCGTGTGCCAGCACCCCGGCCTGGGCCGGCCCGTGCGCCAGCGCCGTGACCGCCAGCCCCGCTCCGAACACCAGCACGGCGGCCACGGCCACGCCGAGCATCGACGTCAGCAGGCGGCGCTGCATCAAAGCTCAGTCTCCGCGCTCGAACCTGAATCCGACTCCGCGCACGGTGGTGATGAAATGCGGGTTGTGCGCGTCGTCGCCGAGCTTTCTGCGTAGCCAGGACACGTGCATGTCGAGCGTCTTCGTCGACCCCCACCATTTGCTGTCCCAGACCTGCCGCATGATCTGGTCCCTGGTGACGACCTTTCCCGCCTCGGACACCAGCAGGTGCAGCAGGTCGAATTCCTTCGACGTCAGGTCGAGTTCGGTCTCGCCGAGCCAGGAACGCCTGGCGTCAGTGTCGATCCTCACCCCCTGGACCACCTGCGTCGGCGAGGCGCCCCGGCGCAGCAGTGCCCGCACCCTGGCCAGGAACTCGGCCAGCCGGAACGGCTTGGTCACGTAGTCGTCGGCGCCCGCGTCGAGGCCGATCACCGTGTCGACCTCCTCGGCCCGCGCGGTCAGGATCAGCACCGGCGTGGACTGACCGGCCAGCCGCAGCCGCCGGCAGACCTCGAGGCCGTCCATCCGCGGCAGCCCGATGTCGAGCACGATCAGGTCGATGCCGCCGGCCTTGGCGACCTCGAAGGTGCCCGGCCCGTCGACCGAAACCCCGACCTCGTAACCCTCGCGCCGCAACGCCCGTGCCAGCGGCTCGGAAATTGAAACATCGTCCTCAGCAAGCAATACGCTAGTCATGGCGCGATCATAAGGGGGCAGATGTAATAGCCCCGAGGTGGCACACGCTAAGTAGGACAAGAATTTACCCGGCCGATAATGTCGTCCGCCGGCAACGTCTTTGTTGCGGCGGCTCGCCCGAAATTCAGAGACTCAATTCAGTTTCGCAACCATTCGCCCGCCGCTGGGCGGCTTCGCCGACCACCAGCCTGCTCCGCCGCGTGGCCGGTCAGCCTCGCCGGCGCCTGGCCCGGCCGAACCGCGGGCCGTCCGCAGCCGGCCCTCGGCCCGCTGGCTAGCCGACCTGCCCAGGGGGTGTCGGCCTGCTGGGCCTGGCCGGTGCTGTAGCCGAGCTGGCCCCGGCTGTCGTCACCCCAGCACCACGCGTGCGGTCGCCGCGGATCGCCGCACGTAAGGCTTCCGGCCGCGATCGTGCGCGGCCGGAAGCCGAGTGCGGCGGTCAGACCGGGGTTACCCCGTGGCGGCGGCGGGAGAAGGAGCGATCCTTGCCGCTCGCGGCGGCGAAGCGGCGGATCAGGTCGGCGCGCAGGTCCTCGGGCTGGACGATGTCGTCGACGACCAGTTCTCCCGCCAGCCGCAGAATGTCGATGTCGGCCTCATAAGCCAGCCGGAGCCGTTGTACCTCCTGGTCCTTTTCCTGCGGGTCGGCGATCGCCGCGAGCTTGTTGTAATAGACGGCATTGACCGCGGCCTCGGCACCCATGACCGCGATCTTCGCGGTCGGCAGGGCGAGCGTGGCGTCGGGCTCGAAGCCCGGCCCGGCCATCGCGTACAGCCCGGCTCCGTAGGCCTTGCGCACCACAACGCAGATCTTCGGCACCGTGGCCTCACAGACCGCGCTGATCATCTTGGCCCCGTGCCTGATGATGCCCTGCCGTTCTACCGCTGTGCCCACCATGAACCCAGGGACGTCGGCAAGGAACAGCAGCGGCACGCTGAACGCGTCGCACAGCTGGATGAACCTGGTGGCCTTGTCGGCCGAGTCCACAAATAGCACGCCGCCCTTGAACATGGGGTTGTTCGCGACCACGCCGATCACCAGGCCGTCCAGCCGGGCGAAGCCGGTGACCAGCTCCCTGGCCCAGAGCTCGTGGATCTCGAACAGCGACCCGGCATCCACCAGGCCGCGGACGAACCTGCGCATGTCGAACGCCTGCCGCTCGCTGGCTGGCACCAGGGCGCGCAGGTCGACCGGCTCGGGACCGGCCGGCTCGGCCAGCGGCGGCGCCGACCGCCAGTTGCCCGGCAGATAGGACAGGTAGCGGCGGACCGCCTCGATCGCGTCGGCCTCGGTCTTCGCCAGATGGTGGCCGCAGCCGGAGACCGTGCAGTGCATCCGGGCGCCGCCCATCTCCTCAAGCGTGGTCTGCTCGGAGACCACCATCTCGACCATCCGCGGGCTGCCCAGGTACATCGAGGCGTTGCCGTCCACCATGGCCACGTAGTCGCAGAACGCCGGGATGTAGGCGCCGCCGGCCGCCGACGGGCCGAACAGCGCGCACACCTGCGGGATGGAGCCCGAGGCGCGGACCTGGGTGTGGAAGATCTTCCCCGCGCCGCGGCGCCCGGGGAACATCTCGACCTGGTCGGTGATCCTGGCCCCGGCCGAGTCCACCAGGTAGATCATCGGCAGGCCAGACGCATACGCCTTCTCGATGATCCTGATGATCTTCTCGACCGTCCTGGCGCCCCACGACCCGGCCTTGACGGTGGAGTCGTTGGCCATGAGCGCGACCGGACGGCCGCCGACCGTCGCGGTGCCGGTGATCACGCCGTCCGCCGGCAGGCCGTCGGCCAGCGCGTTCGCGAAGATCCCGTCCTCGGCGAGGCTGCCAGGATCGATCAGCATCGCGATCCGGTCCCTGGCGAAGAGCTTGCCGCCGACCGCGGCGGCCTGGTGGTACCTGGGCGCGCCGCCTCCCGCGATCGCGGCCCGCAGCGCGGGCAGGTCGGCGTGCTCGGTGCCGCCGGCGGCGCTGGCCTGCTGGCCGGGCTGCCGGGCGGTGGCCTCGTTCTGCGCTTCGCTCACGGTCGAGAGCGTACCGAGGCGGGCATCGGCGGGATGCGGCACAGTAGTGCCATGTTCGAGACCGATGCCGAGCTCGCCGAGCTCCAGGCCTTGCTCGATACGTCGCTGCCGCGGTCGACCGAGCACCTGCGGTCGATCATCATGCCAGGGGAGCGGACGCTGACCGCGCGCCAGCTCGCCGCCGTCTGCGCCGGGATGTGCACGATGGCGGTATCCACCGTCACGGCCAAGGGCGAGCCGAGGATCAGCGCGGTGGACGGGCACCTGCTGCACGGCCGCTGGTACTTCAGCACGTCGCGGACCGCGGCCAAGGCCAGGCACCTGGCCGCACGGCCAGCGGTGAGCCTGGCCTACATCCGCGGCGAGGAGATCGGCGTCTTCGCGCACGGCACCGCTCAGCAGATGAACCCGCCCGGCGGGCCGGACGACCCTGACTGGCCGGCTCTGCTGCAGTACATGACCGACTACTACGGCAGCTCGCCGCTGAGCTGGGGCGACGTGGTGTACTACCGGCTGGTGCCGGGCTGGATGGTGGTGTTCGCCTCGCACCCCGACCAGCTGATGGCGGGCCTGGCTACGCCGGGACAGTCCTGGTACGCGGCCCGGCCCGCAGCACCTGGGAGGGAAGCTGGCGGCCGATGATCCGCTCGGCGTCGGCGGCCGCGTCGATCATCGCGTCGAGGTCGACGCCGGTGGCGATGCCCATGTCCTGCGCCATGTGCACGAGTTCCTCCGTCGCGATGTTGCCGGTCGCACCGGGGGCGTACGGGCAGCCGCCGAGCCCGCCGACCGAGGCGTCGAAGTCGGCAACGCCGAGCTCGAGGGCGGCGAGCACGTTCGCCAGCCCGGTGCCGCGGGTGTTGTGGAAGTGCAGGTTCAGCGGGACGTCAGGGTAGGCCGACCTGAACTCCCCGACCAGCGACCAGACCCGTGTCGGCGTGGCCATGCCGGTGGTGTCGCCGAACGAGATCGAGTCAGCGCCGTCGGCGACCGCCCGGCCAGCCACCTGGACCACCCGGTCCACCGGGACGTCGCCCTCGTAGGGACAGCCCCACGCCGTGGAGACGATCACCTGGCAGGGCACGCCGCGCTCGTGCGCGCGGGCGATGATCGCGGCGATGTCGTCAAGCGACTCCTCGGTAGACCGCCTGACGTTCTTGCGGTTGTGCGTGTCCGAGGCCGAGACGACGGCCTCGATCTCGGTCAGCCCGGCGTCCAGCGCCCGGCGGGCGCCGCGCAGGTTCGGGACCAAGGCGGAGTAGCGCACCGCGTCGGACCGGCGGATGCCCTGCCAGACCTCGTCGGCGTCGGCCATCTGGGGTATCGCCTCGGGCCTGACGAACGACACGGCCTCGATCCGGCGCACCCCGGTACCCGACAGCCGGTCGATCAGCTCGATCTTGGCGGCCGTGGGCACCGGGTCCTCGTTCTGCAGCCCGTCGCGCGGTCCCACCTCGCGCAGCGAGATCCGGCTCGGCAGGTCACTCACTGCCGTCCTCCCCAACGTCGGCCGCGCTCTTTCGGCCGGCGGACGGCCAGACGGGGCGGCGCTTCTCGGCGAACGCGGCGATGCCCTCGCGACGGTCGGCCGAGGCGGCGGCGGTGCGCCAGGCCGCGTCCTCGACATCCAGGGCGGCGGCCAGCGTCAGCCCGGCGCCGTTGTGCAGCGCCCGCTTGGCGGCGCGCACCGCGACCGGCGAGTTCGCCGCGATCTGCCGCGCCATGGCCAGCGCCCGCTCAGCCGCCGCGCCGGGCGGCACAAGCACGTCGACCAGCCCGATCGCGGCCGCCTCGGCCGCGTCGACCTTGCGGCCGGAGAAGATCAGCTCGGCGGCCCGGCCTGGCCCGATCCGCCGCGCAAGCAGCTGAGTACCGCCGCAGCCGGGGACCAGCCCCACGCTCGCCTCGGGCAGGCCGAGCACCGCGGTCTCGTCCGCCACGATCACGTCGCAGCTCAGCGCCAGCTCGCAGCCACCGCCGAGAGCGAACCCGTGCACGGCGGCGATGGCGGGCTGCGGCAGCTCAAGCAGCGCGCCGAACGCCGCACGGAACGCCGGCCGCTGCGCCATGATCTGTGCGTCGCTCATCGCGGCCCGCTCCTTGAGGTCGGCGCCCGCGCAGAATGCCCGCTCCCCCTGCGCCCGCAGCAGCACGACCGCGGTCCCCTGGTCGGCGCCGAGCTCGGCGAAGTACCCGGCGAGCTGGTGCAGCGTGGCGGTGTTCAGCGAGTTCATCGCCTCCGGCCGGTCCAGCACCACCTCGGCGATCCCGCCGGCCTGCCGGCGCATCAAGGCGCAGCCGCTCGCACTCACGTTGCCAGGCTAACCGCCGCCGGCCGGCTCCCGGCGCTCAGTATCCGTCCTGCTGCGGGCCGGTCCAGCCGACCCTGGCGGCCTCGTCGCCCACGAGCTGGAACAGGATGCTCTGCACCCGCTGCACGTCGGGGATCTCGGTAAGGGTGAGCTGGCCATGCTCGCCGGGCGACTCCACGATCAGCCGCCCGCAGCCGAGCACGCGGTCAAGCAGGCCTTGGGAGTAGGAGACGTCGCTGATCCGGTTCAGCGGGAAATCGCGCCCGGTCCTGGCGATGATCCCTTCCCGCAGCCGCAGCCGCCGAGTGGTCACCTCATAGATCGTGGTCCGCCACCGGAGGAATGGCACTCCGAACCACGCCACGGCGGCGAGCAGCGCCGCTACTCCGATCGCGGCCCGCAACGGCCACAGGTGCGACGCATCGGCGGGCAGCAGGACAATCGCCACGCTGGCCGCGGCGAGCACCAGGATCAAGACGATCGCCGGCCGCACCATCACCCTGCCGTGCGGGTGCAGCCGCAGCACGCGCTGCTCGCCATCCGCCAGCGAGTCCGTACCAGCCACAAGTCACATGATGGCAGCTAAGCAGCAAACCGGTGAACCCATGGGCCCGCAACGGCGGGTCTGCTCGCCGACCGTGGCCGCGCCGTCCGCTTCGGTGGCCCAGCTCAGCGGTCGCGGGCAGCTCAGCGGACGTGCACCACGTCGCCGGCGCTGACGGGCACCGGCGCGGTGCCGCCCGCGCCGGGCCTGACCAGCAGCTGGCCGAACTGGTCCATGCCGACCGCCGTCCCGGACAGCTGCGTGCCGCCGGGCAGCTCGACCCTGACCAGGCGCCCCAGGGTCGCGCTCAGCGCCAGGTACTCCTCGCGCTGCCCGGACGCGTCGGCGTCGCCGCCGGCCTGCAGCCAGCGCCGGTACCGATGCTCGAGCTGGCGCAGGATCTCCGCGAGCAGGCCGGCCCGGTCAGCGCCAGGCACGCCGCAGGCCTCCAGCGAGGTCGCGGCCGGCGACGGCAGGTCGCCGGCGCGGCCGGCCACGTTAAGCCCGATGCCGACCACGATCGCGTCCCCGGCCTGTTCGGCGAGTATCCCGGCCAGCTTCCCGTCGCCGACCAGGAGATCGTTGGGCCACTTCAGCCGGGCGTCGACCCCGGCCAGCGCGCGGACCGCGGTCACCGCCGCCAGGCCGGCCAGCAGCGGCACCCAACCCCAGGCCGCTCGCGGCACCGGCGCGGGCCGCAGCAGCACCGAGAACGTCAGCGCCGCCCCCGGCCGACTGTGCCAGGTCCGGCCGAGCCTGCCCCGGCCAGCGATCTGCGCCTCGGCGGCGACGACGAGGCCCTCGGCCGCCCCTTGCGCGGCGTAGCCGAGCACGTCGGCGTTGGTCGAGCCGGTCTGCGCGACGACCCGGATGTCGGCCCATAGCCGCCCGGGCCCGGCGACGGCCGCGGCCAGCGTGGCGGCGCTGAGCGGCGCTAGCGGCGGGGGCAGCGGCGGCGGGCCGGGCGCGGGTCGGCCTTCCATCCGCACATTGTCCCCCCGGCCGGTGAACCCGGTCCGCCGCGACGCCGTTTCACAAATGATTCCGTCGGCTCCGATGGGCTGATGATGAAACTGACAGATGAACACCGAGCGACACGTTGGGAAAGCCCGGCCATGACGGCTTGCGCCATGTCGGCGGAACTGCTGGCATAGCGGTACGCTCGTCAATACCAGGGCGGAACGGGTGAAAGCTCAGGTAAGGGAGAGTCCACCGGTGGCGATCCGGTTCCGGGCGCGGATGCGATCACGGCGGGCCTGCCGGTGCCGCAAGTCGACCCGGCCGATCCGGCCGCCGGGTACCTGGCCGCTCTCGGCACCGCCGAGCCCGCGCAGCTCACCGCCGTGCTGGAGGCCGCGGTGACCGGGCCGCAGGGTACGCCGCAGGCCGTCGCCGAGTCGACAGAGACATTGCTCGCGCTGACCAGGGCCAGGATCGTCACCGGCGACCTGGCGGGCGCGTGGAGGTCGCTCGACGGCCTGGCCGCGCAGCAGCCTGACGACTGGCGGGTCACCTGGTACCGGGGGCTGGCCGAGCTGGCGGCGTGGAACCCGGCGGCGGCCCGTTCCTCCTTCGACGCGGTCTGCGACCTGCTGCCCGGCGAGCCGGCGCCCAAGCTTGCGCTGGCGTTCGCTGCCGAGGCGGCCGGCGACGCCGCGGCGGAAGCACGCTACTTCGGCCTGGTCTGGACGCTCGACCGGTCGTTCGTCAGCGCGGCGTTCGGGCTGGCCAGGTCGCTGCAGCGGAGCGGTGACCGGGCCGGCGCGGTGGCCGCGCTCGCCTCGGTGCGGCCGACGTCCAGCTACTTCCTGGCCGGCCAGGTCGCCGCCGTCAGGATCCGGGTGTCGCCGCCGCCCGGCCAGCCCTGCGCCGGCGCGGACGAGCTCGCCGCGGCCGGGCGGGACCTAGGCAGGATCGCGCTCGAGCCCGCGTCCGCGCAACAGATCACCGCCGAGGTGCTGCGGGCCGCGCTCGACCGGCTGCTCGCGTCGCAGCCGCTGGACTCCGGCGAGCTGCTTGGCTGCCAGACCACCGAACGGTCACTGCGGTTCGGGCTTGAACGCAGCTACCGCGCCCAGGCCAGGCTCGCAGCCGAGCGGCTGCGCCGGATCGAGCTCGTCGACGCCGCCAACACCGTCCGCCCGAGTACCTGGTCATGACCGCGGACCCGACGGCGGAGTCGTACGCCTGCCCCTCATGCGGCCAGCCGGTCCGGCCATCGGACAACTTCTGCGAGGCCTGCCGGGCCGAGCTGTCACCCGCGCTGGTCAGCGGCGGCGGGGCGAACCGCGCGCAGGCGTGCCTGTCCTGCCCGGGAGCCCCGGTGACGCCGGAGGGCTACTGCGAGTCCTGCGGCCGCAAGGTCCCGTCCGGCGCCGACCACTGCGAGCTCGACCTCGGGGTGCTTGCCGGGGTCACCGACCGCGGCCGGCGCCACTCACGCAACGAGGACGCGATGGCGATCGCGGCGGCGCGGTCCCCGGCCGGGCAGGCGGCCATCGCCGTGGTGTGCGACGGGGTCTCCACCTCGACCCGCCCCGACGAGGCGGCCCAGGCCGCCGCGAGGGCCGCGGAGCGGGTGCTGCTGGCCGCGGCCCGGGCCGGCGGCGACCTGGCGGAAGCGTCCAGGCAGGCCTTCGGCGCCGCCCAGCGGGCGCTGCTCGCCATGGCCGACGGCGGCTGGCGGGTCGGCGCGCCGTCGGCCACCTTCGTCTCCGCAGTGCTGACCGCCGCCGAGGTGACCGTGTGCTGGCTCGGCGACAGCCGCGCCTACTGGCTCGACCCGTCGGGAGCCGGCACCAGGCAGCTCACCAGCGACGACTCGGTGGCCCAGGCGCTGGTCAGCGAGGGCCTGATGAGCCCGGCCGAGGCGCTGGCCTCCCCGGCTGGCCATGTCGTCACCGGCTGGATCGGCGCCGACCTGAGCGAGGCCGAGCCGCATGTGATCGTGTTCGCCCCGGCCGGGCCTGGCGCCGTGCTGCTCTGCTCGGACGGGCTGTGGAACTACGCCCAGGCCGCCGGAGACCTCGGGGGCCTGGCTCTGCCCGGCGCGCTGACCGATCCGCTCGGCACGGCCGCCGCGCTTGTCGCGTTCGCCAACGAGGCGGGCGGCTCCGACAACATCACGGCCGTGCTCGCGCCCTTCCCGCCCGCCGACCGGCGCGCACCCACGGACCAGGGAGAGACCGCCGATGAGCCGGCCTGACTTCACCGTCGAGGTGTTCCAGAACGAGTTCCTCCCCGACGGCGGCCGCGAGGTCAACGCGATCGTCACGGTCACGGCGCCGGACTCTGACGCGGCCGCCGCGACCGCGAGCCAGGGCGGCGGCGCGAGCCGGGCCGAGATCATCATCATCGACTGCTCAGGCTCGACTACCCCCGTGCCAAGATCGCCCAGGCCAGGGCGGCCACCGCGGCGGCCATCGACGTGATCGGCGACGGCGTCGCGTTCGCCGTGGTCGCCGGCACCGACGTGGCGAGCCCGGCGGCGCGTGACGCGGCCATGCGGGTGGTGGCCGACCTGCGGCCGGCCGGCGGGACGGCGATGGGATCGTGGCTGCGGCTGGCCGGGCAGATGTTCTCGTTCTGCCCGGCGGCGCTGCGGCACGCGATCCTGCTCACCGACGGCAGGAACGAGCACGAGTCGCCGCAGGAGCTCACCGAGGCGCTGCGGGTGTGCGAGGGCGCGTTCAGCTGCGACTGCCGCGGCGTGGGCACTGACTGGGAGGTCGCCGAGCTGCGCCGGATCTCCACGGCCCTGCTCGGCAGCGTGGACATCGTGGCCGACCCGAGCGGCCTCGCGGCCGATTTCGAGTCCATGATGCAGACCGCGATGGGCAAGCAGGTCGCCGACGTGGCGCTGCGGGTGTGGACGCCGCAGCGCGCGGATCTGAAGTTCGTCAAGCAGGTCGCGCCGACCGTGGACGACCTGACTGCGCGGCGGGCGCAGTCGGGGCCGCAGGCCGGCGACTACCCGACCGGCGCGTGGGGCGGCGGGGAGAGCCGCGACTACCACGTCTGCGTGCAGATGACCCCGGCCGGGGTGGGCCAGGAGATGCTCGCCGCCAGGGTCAGCCTGGTGGCCGGATCGGAGGTGCTTGGCCAGGGCATGGTCAGCGCGGTGTGGACCGACGACGAGGCGCTGACGACCAGGATACGACATCTGCGGCATGCGGATCGGCGGCGCGCCGACCGCTACCAGCGCGGCGTCGGCCGCTGGCGGCGGGGAGCCTGCTGCTGGCAGCGGGGAGCCGGCCGCGCCGAGCGGGGAGCCGTGCCCGCGGTGCGGCACCGGCCGGAGCGGCCAGTTCTGCGAGGTGTGCGGCTTCGACTTCGAGGCCGGCCGCCCGGCACAGACGGCCCAGCCCGCAGAGCCTGCCCAGCCCGCACAGCCTGCCCAGCCTGACCCATCCGCGCAGCCTGCCCAGACAAACCCATCCGCGCAGCCTGACCTGCACGCGCAGACCGGTCAGCCCGCACGGACCTGGACCGCGGTGATCACGGCCGACCGTGGCCACTTCGACAGCGTGCTCGCGGCCGACGGCCCGGACTCTGCCTCGCTGCGGTTCCCTGCGTACTGTCCGGAGCGGCGGTTCGCGCTGACCGGCCCGCAGATGCGGATCGGCAGGCGCAGCGCCTCCCGCGGCCTGGAGCCCGAGATCGACCTCACCGGCCCGCCGGTCGACCCCGGCATCTCGCACCTGCACGCCGTACTGATCGCGCAGGCCGACGGCACCTGGTCCGTGCTCGACCCCGGCTCGTCCAACGGCACCCAGGTCAACGGTGCCGACATCGCCTGCGGTGTCCCTGTGCCGCTGCGCGCCGGGGACCGGGTCTGCCTGGGCGCGTGGACCGTACTCACGGTCGAGCGGGGCCAGCCCGGATGACGCCCCCTGGCTGACACCGGCCGTCGCGCCCCGACGAGCCGCCGCCCTGGCCTGCTGCCCTACCCTGTGCGGCATGGCCATGCACGCGCAGCAGCCCCACGACACCGCAGCCCACGACACCGCGGCCGACGCCGCCGCGACTGGCGACCCGGCCGCCCCGATCGACATGCACACCACCGCAGGCAAGCTCGCCGACCTGGAGCAGCGCAGGCACGAGGCCGCCCATGCCGGCTCGGCTCGCGCCGTCGAGCGGCAGCACGACAAGGGCAAGATGACCGCGCGTGAACGGATCGACAAGCTGCTCGACCCGGGCTCGTTCATCGAGTTCGACGAGCTGGCCAGGCACCGCGCGCACGACTTCGGGATCGCAGCAGAACGCCCGTACGGCGACGGCGTCGTGACCGGGTTCGGCACCATCGACGGGCGGCCGGTGTGCGTGTTCAGCCAGGACTTCACCATCTTCGGCGGGTCGCTAGGCGAGGTCTTCGGCACCAAGATCGTCAAGGTGATGGACCACGCGCTGAAGGTCGGCTGCCCGGTGATCGGGATCAACGACAGCGGCGGCGCCAGGATCCAGGAGGGCGTGGTCGCGCTCGGCCTGTACGCCGAGATCTTCTTCCGCAACGTGATGGCCTCCGGTGTGATCCCGCAGATCTCGCTGATCATGGGGCCGTGCGCGGGCGGCGCGGTCTACTCCCCCGCCATCACCGACTTCACCTTGATGGTGGACCAGACCTCGCACATGTTCATCACGGGGCCTGACGTGATCAAGACCGTGACCGGCGAGGAGGTCACGTTCGAGGAGCTCGGCGGGGCGCTTGCGCACAACTCCAAGTCCGGCGTGGCCCACTACCAGGCGGCCGACGAGGAGGACTGCCTGGACTTCGCCCGCGTGCTGCTGTCCTACCTGCCGTCGAACAACCTGGAGGAGCCGCCGGTCTTCCCGACCGGACTGGACCCGGGGCAGGTGCTCGAGCTGACCGAGGAGGACGCCGAGCTTGACGCGCTCATCCCCGACTCGGCGAACCACCCCTACGACATGCACGTCGCCATCGAGCACGTGCTCGACGACGGCGAGTTCTGCGAGATCCACGCCGCCTTCGCGCAGAACATCATCTGCGGCTTCGGCCGGGTGGACGGCACGCCGGTCGGCGTGGTGGCCAATCAGCCCATGCACTTCGCCGGCTGCCTGGACATCGACGCGTCGGAGAAGGCGGCCAGGTTCGTCCGCACCTGCGACGCGTTCAGCATCCCGGTGCTCACGTTCGTTGACGTGCCAGGGTTCCTGCCGGGCACCGACCAGGAGTGGGGCGGCATCATCAGGCGCGGCGCCAAGCTGATCTACGCCTACGCCGAGGCGACGGTACCGAAGATCACGGTGATCACCAGGAAGGCCTACGGCGGCGCCTACGACGTCATGGGCTCCAAGCACCTGGGCGGCGACATCAACCTGGCCTGGCCGACCGCGCAGATCGCGGTGATGGGCGCCCAGGGCGCGGTCAACATCTTGTACCGGCGCGAACTTGCCGCCGCGGCCACACCGCAGGAGCAGGCGGCCGTGCGCGAGGCCAGGGCCAGCGAGTACGAGGACACACTCGCCAACCCCTACGCCGCGGCAGAACGCGGCTACGTGGACGCCGTGATCAGGCCCGCCGAGACGCGGCGGGAGGTGATCAGGGCGCTGCGCGCGCTGCGGACCAAGCGCCAGACGCTGCCGGCCAAGAAGCACGGCAACATCCCGCTCTAGCGCCTGGCCCAGCCATCTCCGCCAAAGCCACAGCAACCAACTCCGCTGAGGCCAGAGCAGCCAACTCCGCCGAGGCCAGAACGGAATTTGCGTGCCACCGGGAGCGATTGGTCGTCGAGCCGCGACACCCCGCCCGGCGCCGCGTAAAGTCGAAGGGACATGACTGATTCCGAAGCCGCTCTCCCGCTGCTGTCCCGGTACGCGATCATGGTCGACGTCGGGTACATCTACGCATCCGCCGGCGAGCTCCTGTTCAGCGCCTCCTCCCGGCGCGAGTACCGGGTCGACGCCGACAAGCTCATCGCGGCGCTGATCAAGCACGCGGACGACCAGGTCAGGGGCCAGCTGCTGCGGGTCTACTGGTACGACGCCGCCAGGGACCGGGTGCCCACGTTCGACCAGCGGGTCATCGCGCAGATGCCGCTGGTCAAGCTGCGCCTGGGCAACCTGAACGCGCGCGGCCAGCAGAAGGGCGTGGACGCGCAGATCAGGGCCGACATGGAGGCCCTGGCCAGGCACCGGGCGATCACCGACGCGGTCCTCGTGGCCGGCGATGAGGACATGGTCCCCGCCGTGGAGGCCGCTCAGGCGTTCGGCGTCCGGGTGCACCTGTGGGGCGTGGAACCGCCGTACGGGACGAACCAGGCCGAGCGCCTGGTCTGGGAGTCCGACACGGTCGAGGTGATCGAGCGGACCTTCCTCGAGCCTTACTTCGCGCCGCAGCCGACGGCCGAGTCCGCCCCGTCGGCCGCGCCGAGCCCGATCCCGGCCAGGGCTGACCAGTCGGCGGCGGCCCACGGGGCCGCGGCCAGCCAGATGGCCGCGCCGTCGCCTGCGCAGCTGTTCGGCGAACGCAACCCGTTCCGCTCGCACGCCAAGGTGAACTCCGTGCACCTCAGCGCCACGCACCTGGCGGTCTCCAGGCTCGGCCCGTCCAGAGAGCGGGTCGAGGAGGCCGGCGAGCACGTGGCGCAGAAGTGGATACTCACCCGCGGCGAGGACAACATCCGCGACCTGCTGCCAGGGCCGATCCTGCCCCCGGTGATCGACAAGGAGCTGCTTGTCGACGCCGAGAAGGAGCTCGGCCTCTCGCTGCGCTCCTACCAGGAGGCCAGGGAGTGGCTGCGGGACGCGTTCTGGTCACGAGTGCACCGCCAGTTCGGCGTCGGCGTCGGCAAGTCCAAGGGCTGACGGCCCGGGCACAGGAAACGACCTTTCATGCCGAACGACATCCCACCCCGCACTGCCGCCACCCCAGCCGGTCCCGCCATCCCGGGCTCAGGGGCGGCCGAGTCCGCCACGCAGGCCCGGCCCGCGCCGTTCCTCACCGTGGTGCGCGGCCGGCCGACCGCCGCCGAGGTCGCCGCGCTGGTCTCCGTGCTGACCGCGCGCGCCGCCGCGGGTGCGGCACTGGCCGGCCAGCCTGGGCCGGCGGGTGCGAGCCGTTCTGCCTGGTCGGACAGGTCCAGGCTGCTGCGGCAGAGCATTTCGCCAGGGCCAGGCGCCTGGCGGCGCAGCTCGCTGCCTCGCTAGCCAGCGCCACGGGCGCCGACCGGCCGCGGGCCGGCCGTTCCCTGCCGTGTGGTCTGACCGGCCGGACGGGCACTCACTAGACTCCTGGCAGTCGCGAAGGAGCATTTAGTGCGCAAGGTCCTCATCGCCAACCGGGGCGAGATCGCCGTCCGGGTCGCCCGCGCCTGCCGGGACGCGGGGCTGGCCAGCGTTGCCGTGTACTCCGAGCCCGACCTTAACGCACTGCACGTCACCGTGTCCGACGAGGCCTACGCGCTCGGCGGCACGTCGGCGGCCGAGAGTTACCTGGACATCGCCAAGATCCTCAAGGCCGCGGCCGACTCCGGCGCCGATGCCGTGCACCCCGGGTACGGATTCCTCGCCGAGAACGCGCACTTCGCCAGGGAGGTCATCGCCGCCGGGCTGACCTGGATCGGGCCGCCGCCCGCCGCGATCGACGCGCTCGGCGACAAGACCGCCGCGCGGGTGATCGCGCGCAGCGTCGGGGCGCCGCTGGCTCCCGGGACCCAGGGGGCCGTGGCCGGGCCGGCCGAGGCGGCCGCGTTCGCCCGCGAGTACGGGCTGCCGATCGCGATCAAGGCCGCCTACGGCGGCGGCGGGCGCGGGCTCAAGGTCGCCCGCACGGCGGAGGAGATCGGCGAGCAGTTCGAGTCGGCGGTCCGCGAGGCGGTGGCGGCGTTCGGCCGCGGCGAGTGCTTCGTCGAGCGCTACCTTGACCGGCCGCGGCACGTGGAGACCCAGTGCCTGGCCGACACCCACGGCAACATCGTGGTGGTCTCCACCAGGGACTGCTCGCTGCAGCGTCGCCACCAGAAGCTGGTCGAGGAGGCGCCGGCGCCGTTCCTGACCGCCGGGCAGGAGCGGCTGCTGCGCGACTCGTCCAAGGCGATCCTGCGCGAGGCCGGCTACACCGGCGCCGGGACCTGCGAGTTCCTTGTCGGCCAGGACGGCTCCGTGTCGTTCCTCGAGGTGAACACCAGGCTGCAGGTGGAGCACCCGGTGAGCGAGGAGGTCAGCGGCATCGACCTGGTGCTCGAGATGTTCAAGATCGCCGACGGGCAGGCGCTCACCTTCGACGACCCTGACCTGCGCGGGCATTCGATCGAGTTCCGCATCAATGCCGAGGACCCCGGCCGCGGGTTCCTTCCCGCGCCAGGCACGCTGGCCGTCTGGCGGCCGCCGTCCGGGCCAGGGGTGCGGCTGGACGCGGGGTACGACCTGGGCATGACCGTGCCGCAGAGCTACGACTCGCTGATCGGCAAGCTGGTCGTGACCGGGGCCGACCGGCCGCAGGCGCTGGCCAGGTCCAGGCGCGCGCTGGCCGAGTTCGAGATCGGCGGGATGCCCACGGTGCTGCCGTTCCATCGTGCGGTGGTGCGCGATCCCGCGTTCACCGGCGAGCCGTTCTCCGTGCACACCAGCTGGATCGAGACCGAGTTCGTCAACACGCTGCCGCCGTACGACCTCGAACTGGCCGCCAACCTGTCCGCCGACGGCTCGCCGCCTGAGCGGGAGCGGATCGTCGTCGAGGTGGACGGCAAGCGGCTCGAGGTCGTGGTGCCCGCCGTGATCGGCGGCGGGACTGGGTTCGGTGCCGGGGCGGGGGCTGGGTTCGGTGCCTGGGCCGGCGGCGGGGCACGGGCGGGCGCTGGGGTCCGGGCAGGGCGACCCGGGCGGCGGGCCGGGCGCGGGCCTGGCGGTGGCGGCAAGTCACAGGCCGCCGACGGCGACGCGCTGACCAGCCCGATGCAGGGCACGATCGTCAAGCTGCTCGCCGCCGAGGGCCAGCGGGTCACGGCCGGCGAGACCGTCGTGGTGCTCGAGGCCATGAAGATGGAGCAGCCGCTCACCGCGCACAAGGACGGCGCCGTCGCCGACCTGACCGTCGCGATCGGGCAGACCGTCACGGCCGGGCAGGTCATCTGCCGCATCGCGGACTGACGGGCCGACCAGTGGCCCGGATAACTGGCGACCCAGGACCGGTCCGGTGGATGGCGTTCGCCCTGGGCTTCCGTCTGCCCGAGGAGAACGCCGACTGGGTGCGGCACGAGCTCACCGACGCGGGCTGGCGGCTGCGGACCGTGATCAGGCACCTGGCGATCATCGGCCCGATCTGCATCATCGTCGCCGTACTGCTGCTGACGCTGTCACCCGCGCCGGTCTGGCTGGCCGGCATGATGGTCGGCCTGATCCTCGCAGGCAGCGTCTTCACCGTCGCCGCCTACGGCGACGACCTCCGCGCCTCCCGCCTGCGCCAGCACGGCCTCGAAGTCCCCGACGACCCCGACCTAGGCCACCCCGCCCACTGACCCGGCCGGCAGCCGCACCCGGGCCGCCCTGAACCCGGCTGCTAGATCGCGTCGGCGGGCTTCATGAGCTGGCGGGCGGCCTCGGTGACGCTGCCGGACAGGGACGGGTAGACGGCGAAGGTGTGGGCGATCTGGTCGACGGTCAGCTGCTGCTCGACCGCCAGCGAGACACCGAGGATCAGCTCGCTGGCGCGCGGTGCCACGATCACGCCGCCGAGCACGATACCGGTATTGCGCCTGGTGAACAGCTTGACGAACCCGTCGCCGAAGCCGTCCATCTTGGCCCGCGCATTGGTGGCGAGCGGCAGCTTGACCACGCGCGCGCCGACCGCTCCGCTGTCCACGTCGGCCTGGGTGACGCCTACCGTGGCGATCTCCGGCTCGGTGAAGATGGTGGCTGCCACGTGGCGGAGCCGCAGCGGGGCGACGGCCTCGCCGAGCGCGTGCCACATCGCGATCCTGCCCTGCATGGCGGCGACCGAGGCGAGCATCCACACGCCGGTGCAGTCGCCTGCCGCATAGACGCCGGGCGCCGAGGTACGCGACACCTTGTCGACCGTGATGTAGCCGCGTTCGCCCAGGTCCACGCCGGACTCGGCCAGCCCGATCCCGTCGGTGGACGGGACCATTCCGACGGTCAGCAGGCAGTGCGACCCGCGCACGGTCCTGCCGTCGGCCAGCATCACCTCGACGCCGCCTGCGGTGCGCTTGGCCGAGACGGCGCGCGACCGGCCGAGCACCGACATGCCGCGGCGGCGGAATACGTCCTCCACGACCATCGCCGCGTCGGTGTCCTCGTTGGGCAGCACGTGCTGGCGGGAGGAGACCAGCGTGACCTGTGACCCGAGCGCCTGGTAGGCACTGGCGAACTCGGCACCGGTGACGCCGGACCCCACGATGATCAGCTCGCCGGGGATCTCGGCCAGGTCGTAGAGCTGCCGGCAGGTCAGCAGCCGCTCGCCGTCGGGGACGGCGTCGGCCAGCACCCTGGGGTGCGCGCCGGCCGCCACGAGGACAGTTTCCGCCCTGATCTCGCGGCTGCCGACGGCGACCGTGCCTGGGCCGGCCAGCCGCCCGCGCCCGGTGACGACCTCGACGCCCTCGGCCTCGAGCCGCGCGGCGACGTCGGCGGACTGCGCGTGAGCGAGGTCGCGGATGCGGGCGTAGACCAGCGGGGCGTCGGCGCGGGCGTGCCCGTGCAGCGCGGAGAACGAGCGGGCCGGCCCTGGCTCATGACGCTGGCGCTCCGCGCCAGCGTCATGAGCGAACCTGATGCCGAGGTCCCCCGACCCCTCCATCGCCGCCATCAGGCTGGACGTGGCGATCAGCGTCTTGGACGGGACGCAGTCGGTCAGCACGCAGGATCCGCCGAGCCCGCTGTCCTCGACGACGGTCACCTCGGCGCCGAGCTGCGCGGCGACCAGGGCCGCCTCGTAACCGCCCGGGCCGCCGCCGATGATCGCAACACGCGGCTGGCTCACGCTGCCCCATTGTGTCGCATCGGGCCGCCGGGCCGACCGCCAGCCTCGGCCAGCCGGCCAGCCTACCGAACCTGTTCACTCCTGCCTCCCCAGACTCGTACGCTAATCAACTGTGGCGTTGTACGCGGCTTACGGCAGCAACATGGACCCGGCGCAGATGGCCGAGCGCTGCCCGCACTCACCCCAGGCAGGCACCGGCTGGCTGCACGACTGGCGGCTCACGTTCGGCGGCGAGTACATCGGCTGGGAAGGCGCCCTGGCCACCGTGGTCGAGGAGTCGTCGGCCAGGGTGTTCGTAGTGCTCTACGAGGTCTCCGACTCCGACGAGCAGGCGCTCGACCGGTGGGACGGCGCGACCCTCGGCTACTACAGCAAGCTGAAGGTCAGGGTCACTACGGCCGACGGCGACGCGCTGGCCTGGCTGTATGTGCTCAACGACTACGAGGGCGGCCTGCCGTCAGCACGCTACCTGGGCATCATGGCCGACGCCGCCGAGGCCGCCGGGGCGCCCGATGAGTACGTGGCCGGCCTGCGGACCAGGCCGTGCACCTCGATGGGCGCCTGACCGGCCACCCAGGCGCGGGCCGGGTCACCTGAGGATCGCGGTGAGCACAAAACCGATCGCTGGCAGCAGCACGGTCGCGACGGGGAGCCAGGCCCAGGTCGACCTCATCACCGCTGCTGGCACCGCGGCCGCCGGGCCGGCGCCGTTGGCGCTCGCGGCTGCGCGGGCGGCGCCCGTCTTGCCGCCACTGCCCGACCTGGCCTGGTCAGACAGCCCGGCAAGCTCCCTGGCGATCACCTCGGCCGGAAGTATCTTGGCCATTTCCTTGCCCTGCCCCGGCAGCCGGTCGTAGCCGGATGGCCGGCTCCGCGTGCCCTGGGCCCACTGCCGTGCCCGAAGCTGCTGCCTGGCCCTGGCCCTGCGTGGCGCCGACAGCGCCCAGCTGAACACGGTCTTGTCTTTCTTATCCGCCCCGCGTGCGCACCGGACCTCGACCGAGTCGGCCAGGAAGATCCCCTTGACCGCGTCCCACGGGATGTCGAACTTGCGGAACGGGTTGAGCACGGTGATCCCGTCGTCGTCGGCGATCACCCTGGGCCACAGCGTGCAGGCGAAAACCACGCCGGTCACTGTCAGCGCGGCGAAGGCGAACTGCAGCGAGACGAACTCGTGGCCCTGAATGACCAGGTCGCCCGCGCAGAGCACGAGCAGCCCGATCCAGCTCCACCAGATGACCCGCGGCATCGTCAAGCGATAGACCCGCCGACCGTCGGCGGTCAGCTTGCCCGCCGAGCCTGATCCGGTGACCGGCGGCCTGGCGCGCTCGTTCGGTAGGGACACGGTTGCGGCAACTCCGATACGCCTGAGGGAGCGTCGGTGAGCCGTGGGCTCAGAACGTGCTCTCCCACATTATGCGCTGCGCAGACGGCAGGGCGCGCCGCCGCCGTGCCGGTCGCGGCGACCGGGCGGGCGGCTGGGAGCGGGTACGGCCGACTGGGCCGGCCGCAGGCCCGCCGTGCGCTAATAACGGACCGGTCAGCGCGATGTCGTCGGCCAGCGGGACCACGGGACCGACCGAGCCGTCGGGGCCCATCGCGGCGGCCGAGTCCAGCGTGCCGATCGAGTCGCGGTCACCGATGCAGCCGATCGCGGTCAGCGCGGTCGCGGCCATCACCTTTACTCCGACCTCGATGCAGCGCTCGTCCACGTCGAACATCGGCTGGTGGATGTCGAAGTCGCCGGCCGATCCCGGCCGACGGGTGCCGAGCCTGAACAGGCTGCCGGGAATGGACTCCAGGTACCAGGCGAAGTCCTCGCCGCCGAGGCTCTGCGGCGCCGCCGTGACAGCGTCGGCGCCGAGCACCCGCTCGGCGGCGCTGGCCACCATCGCCGTGCAGGTCGCCTCGTTCACCGCAGGGGGGACGCTGCGCTCGTAGCTGAGGTCGGCCGTCACGCCGTAGGCGCTGGCCACCGACTCGACGATGTCCTTCAGCATCTCGGGCACGGCGTGCCACGCACTGTCGTCCAGGCAACGCAGGGTCCCCTCGACCACGCCGAAGTCGGGAATCGCGTTCGACGCCGAGCCCGCGCTGACCCGGCCCCAGACCAGGCTGAGACCGGACCTCGGGTCGATCCTGCGGGCGAGCGCCGCGGGCAGCTCGGTGATGATCTTCCCGAGGCCGTAGACCAGGTCGGCGGTCAGGTGCGGCCTGGCGGTGTGCCCGCCAGGACCGCTGAGCTGGACCTTGACCTTGTCGCAGGCGGCCGTGATCGGCCCGGTCCTTGTCCCGATCTTGCCGACGTCCAGCTTGGGATCGCAGTGCAGCGCGAACACCCGGTCCACCGATGAGATACCGCCAGCGGCCAGCACGTCGAGCGCGCCGCCGGGAACCTCCTCGGCGGGCTGGAAGATCAGCCGCACCTTGCCAGGCAGTGCGCCGGCGGCCGCTGCCCTGGCCAGGAACAGGCCGGTACCGAGCAGGATCGAGGTGTGCACGTCGTGCCCGCAGGCATGGCAGGCGCCGACGTTGAGCGACCGGTATGGTACGGGCTTCTCGTCCACGATCGGCAGCGCGTCGATGTCCGCGCGCAGCGCAACGGCCGGGTCGTCCTGCGGCAGGCCGCCGACGTCCACGATGATGCCGGTTCCCCTGGGCAGGATGGCCGGCCTGAGCCCGGCGGCCTCCAGCCGCAACGCGACGCGGCGAGTGGTCCGGTGCTCGGAGTAGCCGACCTCCGGGTGCGCGTGCAGATCCCTGCGAAACTCGACCAGCTCGCCCTGGTGGCCGTCGAGAAACGCGTCGAGCTCTCCTACCAGGTCATGTTCAGCCATTCGTCGCCTCCGCGACAACGATCAGAACAAAGGTCCGCAGCAGCTTCCCGATCTCAGCCCGACCATTCCAGCCGGCGAGCCGAGCCACCCGGCGCAGCGCGTCCCAGGCGCGCGACCGGCTCGCCGACAGTGACCGGGCCGCGCCGCGCACCAGACGCGGCGCACGCCGCCACCGCATCCGGCCACCCTGCCGGATGCGGAATGCGCAGAGCGTTCCCATTCGGTCCTTCAAGCTATCGACGTCGCGTACACATCGGAGCAACCTGACAAACCGGCGCATAGACGGGCGATGAATCCGCAGCGCCCTCACTGACCTGGCGGGTCATTTCCCTCTGCCGGGCTCTCCGGCGTCGCCAGCAAGGTCCGTGAACCGGATTCCCCGCTCATGCCGCAGGCCTTCGCACATTGCCGCCGGCACTGTTACGAGGCGCCCCGCCGCGCCACACCGACCTGGCCAGACGCGTTCCGGTTACAGGTATGAATCGTAGCGCCCGCGGCGATCGGGCGCTGGCGTTGCCCGATTGTGACCGGGCCGCGACTACAGAGCGTGTCGGCGCCTAGTCTGCCATCTCCTGGCGTCAGCCGAGGTCAGTGGGCTGGTAGATGCCCCACACGTCGCGCAGCGCGTCGCTGGCCTCGCCCACGGTCGCCCTGGCCGCCAGCGCCTCCCGCAGCGGGTAGAGCACGTTGTCTGAACCCTCGGCGGCCCGCCGCACGGCGTCAAGCGCGCGGGTCACCGCTGCCGTGTCCCGGCTAGCGCGCAGCGCCGCGAGCCGCTCGTCCTGCTGCTGCTCGATCGCCGGGTCGACTCGCAGCGGCGCGTAGCTCTCTTCGGCCGGAATGGTGAACTTGTTCACCCCGACCACCACCCGCTCGCCAGCCTCGATCTGCTGCGCCACCTGGTAGGCCGAGCGCTCGATCTCGGCCTTCTGGAAGCCCTGCTCGATCGCCGCGACCGCGCCGCCCATCCGCTCGATCTGCTCGATCAGCTCCGCGGCCTGGTTCCTGATCTCGGCCGTCATCGACTCCACGGCATACGAGCCGGCCAGCGGGTCTGCGGTTGCTGTCAGGTCGGTCTCGTAGGCGAGCACCTGCTGGGTCCGCACCGCCAGCCTGGCCGCCTTCTCGGTCGGCAGTGCGATCGCCTCGTCGTAGGAATTGGTGTGCAGCGACTGGGTGCCGCCGAGCACGGCGGCGAGCGCCTGCACCGTCACCCTGGCCATGTTCACCTCGGGCTGCTGCGCGGTGAGCTGGACGCCGGCCGTCTGGGTGTGGAACCGCAGCATCTGTGACCGCGGGTTCGCGGCGCCGAACTCGTCGGCCATGACGTGCGCCCATAGCCACCGGGCGGCCCTGAACTTCGCGACCTCCTCGAGCAGCGTGGTCCTGGCCACGAAGAAGAACGAGAGCCGCGGGGCGAAGTCGTCGACCGCAAGGCCAGCCGCTATCGCGGTGCGCACGTACTCCTTCGCGTTCGCCAGCGTGAACGCGATCTCCTGCACCGGCGTGGCGCCGGCCTCGGCCATGTGGTAGCCGGAGATGGAGATCGTGTTCCACCGCGGGATCCGCGCGCCGCAGTAGGCGAAGGTGTCGGCCACCAGGCGCAGCGACGGCACCGGCGGGTAGATGTAGGTGCCGCGGGCGATGTACTCCTTCAGGATGTCGTTCTGGATCGTGCCGGTGAGCGCGCCTGCGACGACGCCCTGCTCGCTGGCGACCAGCTCGTAGAGCAGCAGCAGCACGGCGGCCGGGGCGTTGATGGTCATCGAGGTCGACACGGTGTCAAGCGGGATGCCGCCGAACAGGACCTGCATGTCCTCGATCGAGTCGATGGCCACCCCGACCTTGCCGACCTCGCCGCGGGCCTGCGGCGCGTCCGAGTCGTATCCCATCTGGGTGGGCAGGTCGAAGGCCACCGACAGCCCGGTGGTGCCCGCCGCGATCAGCTGCCGGTAGCGGCGGTTGGAGTCGGCGGCCGTGGAGAAGCCCGCGTACTGGCGCATGGTCCACGGCCGGCTGACGTACATGGTCGGATGCACGCCGCGGGTGAACGGGTACTCGCCGGGCTCACCCAGGTCGCGATCGGGGTCGAAGTCCTGCAGCGCCTTGGGCCCGTAGACGGGCTCGATGGGATCCCCGGACTCCGACATACGCGTCATGAGTCAAGGTTACGACCTGCCGCGGCGGCGCCCGCTGGCCAAACCTGCCCGATGCCGGTGTACGGCAGTAACGACATTGTATGTTTAAGTAGTCATATTCATCACATATGCTGCTTAACCTCGCAACCGAGAAAGCGGGCGATGCCGGAAGGAAACCGGCCTGCGTGCCCGCGAGGATCGAGGGCCACATGCGCAGCGGGGCACGTACCAGGGCGACAACGGCGGCCTGCATGGCCGCCGCGTTCGCGGTCACCGGCCTGGCCATGGCTGCCTCTGGTCCGCCAGCCGGCCGGGCGCTCGCGGGCCGGATGGCCGCCCGCGCGGCCGACCAGGCCGCCGCCGCGGTCGGCCCCAGGCACCAGCCGCGGGTACGAGGTCGCCGACCTGTTCCGCGCGCTGCTGCTGATCTCGGCCAACGACGCCGCCGTGGCCCTGGTGCAGGCCAGCGGGTCGTATCCGGCCGGGATCGCACTGCTCAACGCCGAGGCGCAGCACCTGCAGGCCTACGATGTGGTGGCCAGGACGCCGAATGGGCTGCCTGCCCCCGGCCAGCTGGTGTCCGCCTACGACCTGGCCCTCATCGCCAGGCAGGCGCTGGGGATGCCGGCTTTCCTGCGCTACGACCAGACACTCGCGGCGACCTTCTCAGGCACCAGGTTCGGCCGGGTGGCCATGGTCAACCAGAACGCGCTGCTGACTCAGTACCCGGGCGGCATCGGCGGCAAGATCGGCTGGACATCCCGAGCCGGGGCGACCTACATCGGCATGGCCAGGAGGCACGGCGTCACGCTGATCGTGACGATCCTGCACGCCACCCCGCTGACCGAGATCGCCACCGCCGAGCAGTTGCTGAACTGGGGTTTCGCGATGAACGGCCGGCTCTGCCCGGTCGGCGTGCTCGTGCCGCCGCTGCGCTAGAGGCCAGCCGGGCCCATGGCCTGCCAGCCTCGTGGCCGTTGGCTTGGGCTCTCGTGGTCGAAGCTTTGCTGCCCGATCGCGCCGATGGCCCAGGTTGCGCCGCGATCGCGGTGAAGTGCGGCCGGAGTATCCCGGCCGGGAGGGGGGAAGGCCCCATCGCGCACAAACAGGTGCCGGCCGGCGCGCATATCCCACCTGACCTCGCCAGGAGCGATGCGGTGGCAGACTGACTCCGGCCCCGTCCGAATGTGGGATCGAGGAACCGGATGCAGGACCGGACGCATCGCAGGGCGCAGGCGAGGACGCGGCGCCCGGCACTGGCCATGGCAGGGATCCTGGCCGCCGCATCGACCGTCGGCCTGGCAGCCGCCTCGGCAGGGACCGGCCCTCCCGCCCGTATGCTCGCGGTACGGCTGACGTCGGCGCAGCTCAGGGCCGGGCGCCCGCCGGTGCCCAAGGACCAGGTCGGCGGCAAGCAGCTGGCCAGTCACGGCATCGTGGTGAACTACCCGCCGCGCGATGCGCTGCGGCTGCCGAAGGTGCCGGCGTCGGCGTACGTGATCGCCGATGCCACCACCGGGGCGGTACTTGCCGCCAAGGACGCGCACGGGCTCTACCCGCCGGCCAGCACGCTCAAGGTGCTCACCGCCATCACCATGCTGCCGCGGCTGAGCCCGAACGCGACCGTCCTGGCCACCAAGCGGGCCGCGTCGGTCGAGCCCAACATCGTCGGGATCATCCCCGGCCACAGGTACAAGGTCGCCGACCTGTTCAACGCGCTGCTGCTGATCTCGGCGAACGACGCCGCGGTCGCCCTGGTGCAGGCCAGCGGGTCGTTCGCCAGAGGGATGGATCTGGTCAACGCCGAGGCGCAGCACCTGCAAGCCTACGACGTCGTGGCCAAGCAGCCGAACGGCCTGCCCGCCGCCGGCCAGGTGGTCTCCGCCTATGACAACGCGCTGATCGCCAGGCAGGCGCTGGCGATGCCGGCCTTCATGGGCTACGACTCCAGGCTCACGGCCAGGTTCCCGATCACCAAGCACAAGATCGTTACGCTGGTCAACCAGAACTACCTGCTGACCCAGTACCGAGGCGGCATCGGCGGCAAGATCGGCTGGACCATGAAGGCCGAGGCCACCTACATCGGCATGGCCAGGAGGAACGGGGTCACGCTGATCGTGACGATCCTGCATGCCACCCCGCTGACCGAGATCCACTCCGCCGAGAAGCTGCTCAACTGGGGCTTCGCGATGGACGGCAAGGTCCGCCCGGTCGGCGTGCTCGTGCCGCCCCTGCCCGCCGCGCACGCCAGCACCACGTCGAAGAAGACGGCCAGCCACGGCAGCGCAAACCACGGTGCCAGCCGCCACGGATCAGCAGGCCACGGTGCCTCAAACCACGGGGCGGAGAACTCGATGGCTGGCGCGCCCCGCGACCCGCAGCGCGGATTTACCGCGGGCACGGGGGTCGCCGCCGGGCTCGCGCTCGGACTGGTCGGCGCGCTTGCCTGGGTCCGCCGCCGCCGCCGCACCATGCTCGGCAAGCGCTCGTCGAGCTAGCCCGCCACGCCGGCGACCCGGCAGGCGCGGCCCGGGCTAGCGGGCAGGAAGGAAGCCGACGCGGTCCCTGACCAGGCTCATCGTCGCGCTTGCCACCTCGTGGGCATGCGCGGCACCGTCGGCCAGCAGGCGGTCGAGCTCGGGCTCGTCGGCGAGCATCTCCTGCGTCCGCTCCCTGATCGGGGCCAGCGCGTCCACGACCACCTCGGCGAGATCCTTCTTGAACGCGCCGTACCCGGCCCCCGCGTACCGCCGCTCGAGCTCGGACACCTGCGTGCCGGTCAGCGCCGAGTAGATCCGCAGCAGGTTGGTCACCCCGGGCTTGGCCTCGTCGTCGGCCCTGACGTCCGAGCCCATGTCGGTCACCGCCCGGCCGATCTTCTTGCGTACCGATGCCGGATCCTCGAGCACGTCGATGATGCCCTGCGGGGTGGATGCCGACTTGCTCATCTTCACCTCGGGATCCTGCAGGTCGGCGATCTTGGCGACGTCCTTGACGATGTACGGCCCCGGCAGCACGAAGGTCGGGCCGAACCTGTGGTTGAACCGCTGGGCGAGGTCCCTGGTCAGCTCCAGGTGCTGGCGCTGGTCCTCGCCGACCGGCACCTGGTTGGTCTGGTACAGCAGGATGTCGGCGGCCTGCAGGATCGGGTAGGTGAACAGGCCCACGCTGGCCTGGTCGGACCCGGACTTGCTCGACTTGTCCTTGAACTGGACCATCCGGCTCGCCTCGCCGAACCCGGTCAGGCAGCTCAGCACCCAGCACAGCTCGGCGTGCTCGGGGATGTGGCTCTGCACGAAGACGGTGCACCGCTTCGGGTCAAGCCCGGCGGCGAAGAGCTGAGCGGCGGCGACCCGGCTCCGGCGGCGCAGCAGCACGGGGTCCTGCGGCACTGTGATCGCGTGCAGGTCGACGACGCAGTAGAACGCGTCGTGAGAATCCTGAAGCGCCACCCACTGGCGGATCGCGCCGAGGTAGTTGCCGAGATGGAAGGAGTCGGCCGTCGGCTGGATGCCGGACAGCACTCGTTGGGCGGGCATGCGGGGAAGTCTAGTTGCCGCCGGGCACCGGGTACTCGGCGTCGGCCCGCACCTGCCCGGGGTCCTGCGTGACGGCAAGCCGGCTGCGGCCGGCCCGGCGCCCGCCGGTCTCCGCCGGGCTGGCCCCGGCTGCGGCGGCGGCACCGGCCTGAGCCTGGCTCGCCGGCGGCTCGCACACCACGGGCACGATGTCCGGTGCCCCTAGCCTGATCGCGTCGGCGTCGGTGTCGGTGTCGGCCTCCTGCGACTTGCGCTCGGCATCGACGGTGGCGCGGTAGTTCTCAAGCTCCCTGGTCACCTGCTTGTGCCGCCAGTTCATCGGCCCGGCCATCAGCGCGGCGACCTCCTCGGCGGCGGACAGCCCGCGGTCCCAGGTCTCGATCGAGATGTGGGTGCGCCTGGCCAGCACGTCGTCCACGTGCCTGGCGCCCTCGTGGGTGACCGCGTAGACCGCCTCCACCCGCAGGTAGTCCTCGGCCCCCGCCAGCGGCCTGGCCAGGCTCTGGTCGGCTGCGATCAGCTCGAGCACCTCGCTGATCAGCGAGCCGTACCGGCGCAGCAGGTGCTCGATCCTAGCCACGTGCAGGCCGGACGACCTGGCCAGCGCCTGCCGGGAGTTCCACAGCGCCTGGAAGCCGTCGGCGCCGGCCAGCGGTATCTGGTCGGTGCAGGACGGCGCCACCTTGCCGTCCAGGCCGTGCGCGACCGCGTCCACGGCGTCGCGCGCCATCAGCCGGTAGGTGGTGTACTTGCCGCCGGCGATCATCACCAGGCCGGGCACCGGGTGCGCCACGGTGTGCTCGCGTGACAGCTTGGAGGTCGTGTCGGACTCGCCGGCCAGCAGCGGCCGCAGTCCCGCGTAGACTCCCTCCACGTCGTCGCGGGTCAGCGGCACCGCGAGCACGCGGTTGACCTGGTCGAGCACGTAGTCGATGTCGGCCCGGCTGGCCGCGGGGTGTGCCTTGGACAGTGCCCAGTCGGTGTCCGTCGTGCCGATGATCCAGTGCCTGCCCCACGGGATCACGAACAGCACGCTCGATGCGGTGCGCAGGATGATCCCGGAGCTGGACTGGATCCGGTCCCTCGGCACCACCAGGTGCACGCCCTTGGAGGCGCGGACGTTGATCGAACCGCGGCCGCCGACCATGGCCTGCGTCTCGTCCGTCCACACGCCGGTCGCGTTCACCACCTGCTGCGCCCGGATCTGGAGCTCCTGGCCGGTCTCCAGGTCTACCGCGCGCACGCCGGTGACCCGCTCGCCCTCGCGCAGGAACCCGGTGACCTGAGTACGGGAGGCGATCCGGGCGCCGTACCCGGACGCGGTCCGCATCAGGTCGAGCACGTACCTGGCGTCGTCCACCTGGGCGTCCCAGTACAGCAGGGCTCCGGTCAGCGCCGTCTTGCGCAGCGCGGGCGCCAGCCGCAGCGCGTGCCGCCTGGTCAGCTGCCGGTGCAACGGCAGGCCCCTGACCTGGCCACGGCTGATCCCGAGCACGTCGTACAGGGTGACGCCCGTGCCGAGGTAGGCACGCTCCCAGCCGTAGTGGCTGAACGGGAACAGGAACGACACCGGCCTGACCAGATGCGGTGCGATCCGCTGCATGAGCAGCGCCCGCTCGCCAAGCGCCTCCCGGACAAGGCCGATGTTGAACTGCTCGAGGTAGCGCAGACCGCCGTGGATGAGCTTGCTCGACCGGGACGAGGTACCAGAGGCGAAGTCCCTGGCCTCGACAAGGCCGACCGACAGCCCTCTGGTCGCGGCGTCAAGCGCGACCCCGGCGCCGACGACGCCGCCGCCGATCACGAGCACCTGAAGCTCGGTGCTTGTCATGTCGGCGAGCGCCGACTGCCGCTCGTCGGGGCCGAGCCTGGCCACACCTAGCGCGTTCATGGTCACAGTCATTCGCTACCCAACGAGACGGTGGTGGATACCGGGGCCGCAGTGGACGCGGGGGCCGAGGGCCGCCGCAGGCGGCCCTCGGGCAGTGGATGCGCGGCGATCTGGCCGGTCACCGGACGGGTACTCCTGGTCCCGCCGTGACGGCGGCCGGCGAGCCGGCCGGCGTCACGGCCACCTCGACCCGCTGGAACTCCTTCAGGTCCGAGTAGCCGGAGGTGGCCATGGTCCGGCGCAGCGCACCCATCAGGTTCATCGAGCCGTCCGCGACCGTGGACGGGCCGTGCAGGATCTGCTCGACGGTGCCGACGGTGCCGACCCACAGCCGGTTGCCGCGCGGCAGTTCCGGGTGGTGCGCCTCGGACCCCCAGTGGTAGCCGCGGCCCGGCGCCTCGGCGGCCCTGGCGATCGGCGAGCCGACCATGACCGCGTCGGCGCCGAGCGCCAGCGCCTTGGCGACGTCGCCGCTGCGGGTCATCCCGCCGTCGGCGATCACGTGCACGTACCGGCCGCCCGACTCGTCGAGGTACTCCCGGCGGGCCGCCGCCACATCGGCGATCGCGGTGGCCATCGGGACCTTGACGCCGAGCACCGCGGCCGTGGTCTGGCCTGAGCCGCCGCCGAAGCCGACCAGTACGCCGGCCGCACCGGTGCGCATCAGGTGCAGTGCGGCGGTGTAGGTCGCGCAGCCGCCGACGATCACCGGCACGTCGAGCTCGTAGATGAAGTGCTTGAGGTTGAGCGGCTCGGCCTGGCTCGAGACGTGCTCGGCCGAGACCGTGGTGCCGCGGATGACCACGAAGTCGGCGCCCGCGTCGATCACGGCCTTGTGGTAGCGCAGTGTCCGCTGCGGCGAGAGCCGGGCGGCGATGGTCACCCCGGCCGCGCGGATCTCGGCGATCCGCTGGCCGATCAGCTCCTCCTTGATCGGCTCGGCGTAGATCTGCTGCAGCCGGGTGGTGGCCGCCTCGTCGTCCAGCGTCGCCACCTCGGCAAGCAGCGGCTCTGGGTCGGGGTACCTGGTCCAGACCCCTTCCACATCAAGCACGGCGAGACCGCCGAGCTTGCCGATCGCGATCGCCATGGCCGGCGAGACCACGCTGTCCATCGGCGCCGTCACCAGCGGCAGCTCGAACCGGTAGGCGTCGATCTGCCAGGCGATCGAGACGTCCTCAGGGCGCCTGGTGCGCCGCGACGGCACGATGCCGATCTCGTCGAGCGCGTACGCACGGCGGCCGCTCTTGCCGCGGCCGATCTCCACCTGGGTCATCACCGAAGGCTACGCCCTGGGCACGCCGTAGTTCGGCGCCTCGGTCACCATGTGCAGGTGGTGCGGGTGGCTCTCGACCAGCCCGGCACCGGTGATCTGGACGAAGCGGGCGTCGTGCAGGTCGGCGACGGTCCTGGCGCCGCAGTAGCCCATCGCGGCGCGCAGCCCGCCGGCCAGCTGGCCGACCACGGCGGCCACGGCCCCGCGGTACGGCACCCGCCCCTCGACGCCCTCGGGCACCAGCTTGTCCTCGCTGAGCACGTCGTCCTGGAAGTACCTGTCCTTGGAGTAGGACCGGCCGCCCTCCCGGTTGCGCATCGCGCCGATCGAGCCCATGCCGCGGTACAGCTTGTACTGATCGCCGCCGATCATCATCATCTCGCCAGGCGCCTCCTCGCAGCCCGCGAGCAGGCCGCCGAGCATCACGGTCTCGGCGCCCGCCGCGATCGCCTTGGCGATGTCACCTGAGTACTGGACGCCGCCGTCGCCGATCACCGGCACGCCGGCAGGCCTGGTCGCCTTCGCCGCCTCGTAGATCGCGGTGATCTGCGGGACGCCGACGCCGGCCACCACCCTGGTGGTGCAGATCGAGCCAGGGCCGACCCCGACCTTGACGCCGTCGGCGCCCGCGTCGATCAGCGCCTGCGCGCCCGACCTCGTGGCCACGTTGCCGCCGACGACCTCGACCCTGGCGTTGGCCTTGAGCTGTGCGACCATTGCGAGCACCGACTGGGCGTGGCCGTGCGCGGTGTCCACCACGAGGAAATCGACCCCCGCGTCGATCAGCGCCTGGGCCCGCCGCTTGGCGTCCTCGCCAACCCCCACGGCCGCGCCGACCACCAGCCTGCCGTGCGCGTCCTTGGTCGCGTGCGGGAACTTCTCGCTCTTGGTGAAGTCCTTGACCGTGATCAGGCCGCGCAGCACCTCCTGGGCATCCACCAGCGGCAGCTTCTCCACCTTGTGCTCGGCGAGCAGCCGGAACGCCTGCTCGCGCGCCACCCCGACCGGCGCGGTGACCAGCGGCATCGGCGTCATCACCTCGCCGACCCGGCGGCTGTGGTCCTGCTCGAACCTGATGTCCCTGTTGGTGATGATCCCGAGCAGCACGCCTTCCGGCGAGACCACGGGCACGCCGGAGATCCGGTACCTCGCGCACAGCTCTTCGACCTCGGCCAGGGTGGCGTCAGGGCCGCAGGTGACCGGGTTGGTGATCATCCCGGCCTCGGACCGCTTGACGACGTCGACGTGATGGGCTTGGTCCTCGACCGACATGTTCCTGTGCAGCACGCCTACGCCGCCCTGCCTGGCCATCGCGACCGCCATCGTCGAGCCGGTCACGGTGTCCATCGCCGAGGAGACCAGCGGCACCCGCAGCGAGATCCGGCGGGTCAGCCTGCCGGTGGTGTCCGCCTCGCTCGGCAGCAGTTGTGAGTGCGCCGGCAGCAGCAGCACGTCGTCGAAGGTGAGCGCTAGCGGTCCGAACTTGGCGTCGTCGGTCATGTCACTCCGCGATGCTTGACCTGGCGGGTTGCTCCCCATCCTAGTTGTCGCCGGCAGGCCGCCCTTGCCGCGGCGCGGAGGCGTCATGCTCGACGACGTGCTCGGCTACCTGCGCTGCCCGGCCTGCGGCGCGGCGCTGGCCCGGACGGACGGCGCGGTGGGCTGCCCGGCCGGGCACAGCTTCGACGTGGCGCGGCAGGGGTACGTGAGCCTGCTGCCGCCCGGCCCGGCCAGGACCGCAGGGGACACCGCGGCCATGGTGCGCGCCCGCGGCGAGTTCCTCGGCGCCGGTCACTTCGCCGGCCTGGCCGCGGCCGTCGCTGACGCGGCGGCCGCCTGCGCGGGCCAGGCGGGCTGCGTGGTCGACGTGGGCGCGGGCACCGGGTACTACCTCGCGGCCGTGCTCGGCCGGCTGCCGCGCCACGTCGGGCTCGCGCTCGACGCCAGCAAGTACGCGCTGCGGCTGGCGGCCCGCGCGCATCCGCGGGCCGGCGCGGCGGGCTGCGACGCCTGGCGCCCGCTCCCGGTCGCCGCCGGGACAGCCGACCTGGTGCTTAACGTGTTCGCCCCGAGGGACGGCGGCGAATTGCGCCGCATCCTGCGCCCGGACGGCCATCTGCTTGTCGTCACCGCCGCGGCCGGCCACCTCGGCGAGCTGACCGGGCCGCTCGGGCTGCTGCGGGTGGACGAGCGCAAGCGGGACCGGCTGGCCGCCAAGCTCGGCCCGCACTTCGACATGGTGCGGGAGCGCGAGCACCGCGAGGTGCTCGCGCTGGACCACGCGGCGGTGACCCGCCTGGCCGCGATGGGGCCGAGCGCGTGGCACAGCGACCCCGATGACCTGGCGGCCAGGGTGCGGCGACTGCCCGACCCAGTCCAGGTCACGCTGGCGGCCACCCTGTCGCTGTACCGGCCGGCCAGCGAGGCATGACCGGCCGCGGCCCGCAGCGGACGCTGCTGTGGACGCATGACGTCGCCATCGGCTGGACGCAGCCGTTCGATCTCAGCCAGGGTGCGATCCTCAGCGAGGAGGGCTACGCTTCGCTGGGTGCCGCCACCGGCCTGGTCTGCCCGCGGCAGGGCATCGCGCGGCAGGCTGGTCGCTGGCCGGCCAGCAATCCCCGGCCGGCAGTTCCTTGCCCGCCGGCAGCCGGCGTGCGAACCCGTTCAGACCGAAAGGCAGTTAGGTGGAGCAGCGCGTCAGCCTGATCGCTAACCCAGTCGGCCACCCGCGCGAGGTCGCGCACAACCTGCGCTGGACGCTGCCTGACGGCGGCGGCGTCCGGCTGGCCGGCTGACCAGCGCGGACCGCGGCGGCTCTGGGCCCATGCCGGAACCTCGCCAGCCCGGCAGGCTGCTGTTCGGCACGCTGATCGGGCTCACGGTGATCAGCGGCCTGGTCGACGCGGTGAGCTACCTGGGACTCGGGCACGTGTTCACCGCGAACATGACAGGCAACGTGGTGCTGCTCGGGTTCGCCGCAGCCGGGGCCAGCGGGTTCTCCGCCGCTGCCTGCCTGACCTCGCTCGGCGCGTTCCTGCTCGGCGCGCTGGCGGCCGGGCGGCTGGCGCGGCGGCTCAGCTCGCGCCGCACGCTGCTCGTGCTGGCCATGTCCACCGAAGCCGTCGCGACCGGGGCGGCCGCGGCCATCGCGTTCGGGGTGACCAGCGTGGCGACCGGCTGGCCGCGCTTCACGGTCATCGCCGTGCTGGCGTTCGGGATGGGCGTGCGGAATGCCACCATCCGGCGGCTGTCCGTGCCTGACCTCACCACCACCGTGCTCACGATGACGCTGACCGGCCTCGCTGCCGACTCCGCGCTCGCGGGCGGCACCGGCGCGCAGAGTACGCGGCGGGTCGCCGCGGTCCTGGCGATGCTGGCGGGCGCCTGCGCCGGGGCCGCCGCCTACCTGCACGTCGGGGCCGGGGCGACGCTGGTGATCGGCGCGGCGATCGTACTGGCGGGCGGGCTGGTGTTCTGGCGGGCGGAAGAGTCGAGTGACCTGGACCGGGTCACTGCCTGACCGGTTCTGGCGGCGGCGCTGGACTCCCCGAGGCGCCTGGCGCACGGTTCCTGCCGGGCTCCCGGCTCGCCCGCGCCTCTGGCTTATGCCTTGCTGAGCACCAGCAAGAACTCGAGTATCCCGTGATTCTGGGTCGTCACGAAGCTGCCGAAGCTTGGATTCGGGATGCTCCAGTTGGCGAACGCGACCTGGATGGCGCCGGACACCTTGATCGCGGTCGCCGTCCGCTCGGCCGACAAGGTGAACGTGACCGGCCTGGTGTGCCCGTGCAGCGTCAGGGTCCCTGTCGCGCGGTAGTGCTCGATCGTCCCCGCGGCGGGCAGTGGCGCGAGGCTGATCGGATGGGTCAGCGTGAACGTCCCTGTTGGGTACGCGGCCACGTCCATGATCCGGCCGTCGAACTGCACGTCGCGCTCACTCTGGTCGCTGTGGATCGTGGCCATCTGGACGGTAAAGGTCGCCGCGGTGACCGTGTTCTTGCTGATCGTGAGGTGACCGCTGACCGAGTGGGACCGGCCGACCGCCAGGTTGTTCTGGCCGACCAGCACCTCCTTGACCCGGTAGCCCACCACCGACCCGGTTCCCACGTCCCAGGTGCCTGCCACCGATCCGTTCGCCGAGCTGCCGTTGCTCGTGGTTCCGGCGCCGGTCGCCGTGCCACTCGGTGCGGCGCTTGGTGCAGTGCCCGACTTCAGGCCGAGCGGAGCGGGCGCCTGGCCCTCGATGAAGTGGATGTACACAAAGGGACCGCCGACCGCCAGCACGACAATCGCCACGGCACCCGCGATCACCCACCTCAGCCAGCGCCTGCGTCCAGCCACCGCGCCACTCTCCTCGTCATCCGGCCGCCCGCACCGGATGCGGCCAACCTCACCACGCCACCTCGCGGGCGGCGGTTACCTGGCCACACCTCGCGAACGCGACTACTGTCCACGCCACCTCGCGGGCCGCGGTAAAGATCAACGCCGCCCGGCTGAGCCGCGAACGACCGTGAGTTGCCCGGCCGACCCTCAGCACCCACGAGTCTTACAGCATCCGCTCGGCAATCGCTCAGAACTTCCTCTGAGCTCCCTCTGAGACCAGCGCCCAGACCCCGTCTCCCGGACTCACGCCACCACGACCGGCCATCAGCACCCACACCGACCCGGCAGCCGGTCTATCAGACCCGACAAATAAGCACCGGGCATATGGGATATTGAGGCTGGATCTCTGTGGTTCGGGCGACGGGAGCTTACTGTGGCGGAACTGTCATACCCGAAGTTTCCGTTGCGGCCGCTGGCGGCGATCGGCGTTCTGACCGTGGCGCTGGGCACCGGAGCGATCCTCATCAACCGGTCGCAGCCCAGCGTCGGCGATTGCGCGGCGGCGGCCGAGCACATCATGGCCAGCCACGACTACTCCGTGAGCCGGATGCGGGCGGACGGACCCGGGCCGATCCGTGCCTGCCACGGGTTGTCCGCCGGCCAGTTCAGCCAGGCACTGCTCGACGGCTACGTGATCGAGTACGGCCGGAACCTGCCGCGTACGCCCATCCCGCACGACGTGCCACCGCCCGGCTACCGGGCGATCAGCGCGCGCTGGTCGCTGCGCTCCGGCGACAAGCCCAGTCCCCACTCGCGCGACAAGCCCGGCCTGACGGTCACGCCGTAGCTTTAGGCGGTGGAGCCGTAGCGTTCCTCGATCGCGATGGCGCGCAGCCTGGCCAGGGCCCGGTGCTGCGCCACCCGGACCGCTCCCGGCGACATGCCGAGTGCCTGGCCGGTCTCTTCGGCCGACAGGCCGATCAGCACCCGCAGGCAGAGCAGCTCCCGCTGGTGCCGCGGCAGCCTAGCCAGCAGCGTCCTGGCGCGCTGCGCCTCCAAGCTGGCGACGACCGCTTCCTCGGGCCCCGGCTGCTCGTCGGGCCCGTCCGGCAGGCTGTCGGTCGGGATCGCGAGCCGAGCTGCCATTCGCCGGGCGTCAGCCACCTTGTGCGAGGCAATGCCGAACACGAATGAGGCGAATGGCCGGCCCATGTCCTGGTACCTGGGCAGCGCGGTAAGGACCGCGATGCACACTTCCTGGGCCACGTCATCGGCGACCTGGTAGGGGTCGGCCACGTGACCGAGCCGAGCCCGGCAGTACCGAACCACCATCGGCCTGATCTGCCGCAGCAGCGAGTCGACCGCGGCGGGCTGGCCGCGGACCGCCCGCGCAGTCAGATCGGTGAGGTCGGTCAGGTCCGCGCTGGTGGAAGGTGCCACGCTACCGCCGACAGCCTGCTGAGTCATGCGCTCCCCCTTCGGCGTTCTCCGCCACGCATCAAGCGGTCATGCAGGCATGATGCCCAGGTAAAGAGCTAGCTTAATCATGGAATGAAGGATCAAAAAAACGCGGCCGGATTAGGCCGCACCATTTGACGGCAATTCGGCCTGGCAAATGGAGTGCAATGTTAGCGAATTGCCAAAGTAACCCGACAGCAGCCAGATCCCGGACTTTCCGGCCACGCCAGGCACGTCGGCACCCGCCACGCCGGGGCTCCGCCACCTGCATCCGCACGCAAGACGGCGGGCCGGGACTCCTCATGAGTCCCGGCCCGCCGCCGCGAACCGCCCGGCCCGAGCCGACCGGCCCGAATTGCCCGGCCCGAATTGCCCGGCCCGAACCGCCTAGTGCGTGTGGCCGTGCCCGCCGTGGCTGTGGCCGTGCCCGTTCTCCGCCTGCGGCTTCTCCGGCTTCTCGGTGACCAGCGCCTCGGTGGTCAGCAGCATGCCGGCGATCGACGCGGCGTTCTGCACGGCTGACCTGGTGACCTTGACCGGGTCGATGACGCCCTGCGCGATCAGGTCGCCGTACTCGCCGGTCTCGGCGTTGTAGCCGTGGCCAGCGGGCAGGTCGGCGATGGCCGCCACTACGACGCCGCCCTCGGCGCCCGCGTTGAGCGCGATCCACCTGGCAGGCTCAAGCAGCGCCCGCCTGACGATGCCGACGCCGGTAGCCTCGTCGCCGGAGAGCCCGAGGTCACCGAGCGCGATCGAGGCCTGGATCAGCGCGCTGCCGCCGCCGGCCACGATGCCCTCCTCGATCGCCGCCCTGGTGGCCGAGATCGCGTCCTCGAGCCGGTGCTTCTTCTCCTTGAGCTCGACCTCGGTCGCGGCGCCCGCGCGCAGCACGGCGACGCCGCCGGCCAGCTTGGCCACCCGCTCCTGGAGCTTCTCCTTGTCCCAGTCCGATGTCGAGTTCTCGATCTCGGCCTTGAGCTGGCGGATCCGGTCGCTGATCTTCTCCTGGTCGCCGGCCCCGTCGATGATCGTGGTGGTGTCCTTGGTAACCGCCACCCGGCGGGCCTGGCCGAGCACGTCGAGACCGGCAAGCTCGAGCTTGAGCCCGACCTCCTCGGCGACCACCTGGCCGGCGGTGAGGATCGCCATGTCCTCGAGCATCGCCTTGCGCCGGTCGCCGAAGCCTGGCGCCTTCACGGCGACGACGTGCAGCAGCCCGCGGATCTTGTTGACCACCAGGGTGGACAGCGCCTCGCCGTCCACGTCCTCGGCGATGATCAGCATCGGCTTGCGCGACTGCGCCACCTGCTCGAGCAGCGGCAGCAGGTCGGCCATCGAGGAGATCTTGCCGTTGTGCAGCAGGACGTAAGCGTCCTCGAGCACGGCCTCCATCCGCTCCTGGTCGGTGATGAAGTAGGCCGAGATGTAGCCCTTGTCGAACTGCAGGCCCTCGGTGAACTCGAGCTCGAGCCCCATCGTGGCCGACTCCTCGACCGTGATGACGCCGTCCTTGCCGACCTTGTCGAACGCCTCGGCGATGATCGCGCCGACCTTGGCGTCCTGCGCCGAGATCGTGGCCACGTTGGCGATCTCGCCGCGCTCCTCGACGTCGCGCGCGCTCTTCAGCAGGCTCTCAGAGACCGCGGTCGCGGCCGCGTCGATGCCGCGCTTGAGCGACATGGGGTTGGCCCCCGCGACGACCGAACGCAGTCCCTCGTGCACCATCGCCTGCGCCAGGACGGTCGCCGTGGTGGTGCCGTCGCCGGCCACGTCGTTGGTCTTGGTGGCGACTTCCTTGGCGAGCTGAGCGCCCAGGTTCTCCTGTGCGTTCTCAAGCTCGATCTCCTTGGCGACGGTCACGCCGTCGTTGGTGATCGTCGGAGCGCCCCACTTCTTGTCGATGACCACGTTGCGGCCCCGTGGGCCGAGGGTCACCTTGACGGCGTCAGCGAGCTTGTCCACGCCGCGCTCAAGCGCCCGCCGCGCGTCTTCGTCGAAATCAAGGCTCTTGGCCATGCAGCACCTCAGCTGATCTTCTGGAACGGTGGTTAGTCAGTAGTCGGTTAGTCAGTAATCGGTTAGTCAGTGGTCGGTAGCGTCGTCGTCTGTCGTAGTGGTGCGCAGCGCGCCGTTCATGCAGCCGCCCCGGCTGGCAGGGACCCCGGGAAGACGTGCCTCCTGGGGCCACCTGCCGATCCGGGGCGGCGGGTTGACGCGCTCCCGCGCGCCTGGCACGAGCCTGGCCCGCGCCGAACTCCGGCTCGCTTACTTCTCGATGATCGCGAGCACGTCACGGGCGGAGAGCACGAGGTACTCCTCACCCGCGTACTTCACCTCCGTGCCGCCGTACTTGCTGTACAGCACGACATCGCCGACCTTGACGTCCATCGGGACGCGCTTGGAGCCAGCGTCATCGAAGCGGCCTGGGCCGACGGCGATGACCTCGCCCTCCTGGGGCTTCTCCTTGGCGGTGTCTGGAATGACAAGGCCGGACGCGGTCGTCTGCTCTGCGTCGAGCGGGCGGACCACGATCCGGTCTTCGAGCGGCTTGATAACAACCTTGGTGGCGGTCGTCACGATCTGACCTCCCCCTTACGGAAAGGGCTAGCTGAGTTACTAGAGAGGCGACCATGGGGCCTGCCGTCGCGGGTGCCAGACCATCCTCGTCGCGTTAGCACTCTACACCATCGAGTGCCAAGTCCGCACAGTAGCCCGCAGGCTCGGCGTCGTCAAGTCGGCACCGCCCGGCTAGGGTACGCCTCATGGACCCCACCCACCCCGCGCCGGTCCTTCCCGAGGCTGACCAGCAGGTGAGCGAGGAACGCAGCAGGCGCGCGTCATCGTTCGGCACGGCGGCGGCCGCTTATGCCGAGCACCGTCCTGACTACGCTCTGGCGGCGATCCGCTGGGTGCTCGAGCCGATCGCCGGGCTGACCGGTCCGCCCAGGCTGCTTGATCTGGGCGCGGGCACCGGCAAGCTCACCGGCCAGCTGGCCGGCCTGAGGCTAGACCGGGGCATGCCCGAGGTGACCGCCGTGGAGCCCGACCCGAAGATGCTGGCCGAGCTGCGCAGGCAGGTACCCGGCGTCACCGCGATCGCGGGCAGCGCCGAGGCGATCGGAGCGCCGGACGGGTCGGTCGACGCCGTGCTGGCCGGGCAGGCCGCGCACTGGTTCGACCTGGACCGCGCGATGCCGGAGATCGCACGGGTGCTGCGGCCTGGCGGGGTGTTCGCCGGCCTGTGGAACGCCGACGACGACCGGGTGGGCTGGGTGGCCGGCCTGCATGAGGTGAGCGGGCGGCGCACCGTGACCGCCGAGCTGAGCGCAAGGAACAGCCACCAGGACGACGACGGCCCGCTCACCCGCTGGCTGCGCGGCCTCGGCGAGCGGCTGTTCCTGCCGGTCGCCGAGGCCATGTTCGACCATTCGCAGGCCAGGACCGCCGACTCGCTCGTGCAGACGCTGGGCACCCACTCGATGTTCCTGATCATGGAACCGGCCGAGCGCGAGGCCGTGCTCGACCAGGTGCGCGGCTTCCTTGCGGCGACACCGCAGACCGCGTCCGGCGTGTTCAGCTGGCCGCTGGTGACGCTCGTGCTGCGCGCCGTCCGCCGCTGACCAGCGCACTCAGGCGGCCAGCACCTGGCTGACCGGCAGGCCGGAGTCGGCGGCGAAATCCGCGCCCGACGGCTCGGCACCGGCCGCGACCAGGTCAGAGCCGAGCGCGGCGACCATCGCCCCGTTGTCGGTGCACAGCCCGGGCCGCGGCACCCGCAGCGTGATCCCGGCCGCCTCGCAGCGCTCCGCCGCGAGCCCGCGCAGCCGGGAGTTGGCCGCCACGCCGCCGCTGATCACCAGGTGGTCCACGCCGCGGGCCAGGCACGCGTCGACCGCCTTGCGGGTGAGCACGTCGGCCACGGCCTCCTGAAAGGACGCGGCCACGTCGGCCACAGGCACGGCGAGCCCGGCGGCCTCCCGCGCCTCGACCCACCGGGCGACCGCGGTCTTGAGACCGGAGAAGGAGAAGTCGCTGGTTCCGTCCCGGTATTTAGCCCTAGGAAAATTAACCAATCCCGGGTCGCCGGTCTTGGCAGCACGGTCGATCGGCGGCCCGCCGGGGAACGGCAGCCCGAGCAGCCTGGCCACCTTGTCGTAGGCCTCGCCCGCCGCGTCGTCGATCGTGGCGCCGAGCGGCGTGATGTCGCCGGTCAGGTCCCGCACCAGCAGGATCGACGAGTGCCCGCCCGAGACGAGCAGCGCGATCGCCGGGGCGGGCAGCGGGCCGTGCTCGAGCTGGTCGACGCTGATGTGCGCGGCCAGGTGGTTGACGCCGTACAGCGGCTTGCCGAGCGCGAGCGCGTACGCCTTGGCCGCGCAGACGCCGACCAGCAGCGCCCCGGCCAGGCCAGGACCCGCGGTGACCGCAATCGCGTCCACCTGGCGCAGGCCGACCCCGGCGGTAAGCAGTGCTCGGTCCACCGCGGGAACCATGGCCTCCAGGTGCGCCCGGCTGGCCACCTCAGGCACCACGCCGCCGAACCTGGCGTGCTCGTCCACACTGGATGCCACCGCGTCGGCGAGCAGGTCGTGACCGCGGACCAGACCCACGCCGGTCTCGTCGCAGGAGGTCTCGATTCCGAGCACCAGTGGTGCGGTCATCGGCGCTCCTTGCCGGTGTCATAGCCGGCCGGGCGGCCGGCGTCGCCTGCGGGCCGCAGGCTGCGCCGCATCACCAGCGCGTCGGCGCCTGACGGCTGGTAGTAGCCGCGCCTGATCCCGATCTCGGTGAAGTCGTACCTGCGGTACAGCCGCTGTGCCCGCATGTTGTCGGTCCGCACCTCGAGGAACACCTCGCTGCAGCCCCGCCGCTCCGCCTCGGCGAGCAGCGCCTCAAGCAGCGCCGAGCCGATCCCGTGGCCCCAGTGCTCGGCTGCGACAGCGATGGTGACCACGTCGCCCTGCCAGCCGACGCCGAGCAGGCCCGCGTACCCGGCGATCCGCCCGCCGTCGTCGGCGACCAGGTAGTACCGGCTGGCCGGCTGCTGCTCGAGCTCGCCGACCAGCATCTGCCTGGTCCATGCCTCCTCGCCGAAGACCGCGAGCTCAAGCTCGACGACCGCGTCCAGGTCGGCCACGGTCATCGGGCGCAGCGCCATGCTCACGGCACCCGGCCCGCTCACGGCGTGACCCGCTTCGGCCTGCCTGGTTCCCTGGCGTCCGGGCGGCGCAGGTACAGCGGCTCGGCCGGGCCTGGCGCGATGCCGTCGGCGACGTGCCTGGCGGCGAGCTCGGCCAGCTGCGCGGCCGACGGGTAGCGCGGCCCGAACGTCTGGCCAGCGGCCGCGAGCTCGGCGTGCAGCCGCGGCCCTTCCCCGGCGACCGGGTAGCCGGGCGGCACCAGCGCGGGGAGGCCGACGGCGGGCTCGGTGAGCCGCTGCCCCTGCGCGGAATAGCGGGCCCAGTAGACCTCGCGGCGGCGGGCGTCGGTGGCCACCACGAACTCACGGCCGCCGGCGTAACGGCAGGCCTCGGCGGCGATGATGTCCAGCGTGCAGATGCCGTCCACGGCAATGCCGAGCGTCGCGCCGAGCACCTGCGCGGTCACCAGCCCTACCCGCAGCCCGGTGTACGGGCCCGGGCCGGTCCCGACCGCCACCAGGGTCAGGTCGCCGACCGCGGCGCCTGCCTTGTCGAGCACCCGCTCGACCGAAGGCGCGAGCAGCTCGCCGTGCCGCCGCGCGTCGACCGACGACTCGTGCGCGAGCACGGCCGAGCCGTCGTGCAGCGCGACGGTGACCGCGGGCGTCGCGGTGTCGAACGCAAGGATCAGCACGGTGTCTCAGCCTAGTCATCCCGGCCGGCTAGCCGGGCCGGTCGCTGGTGCGGGGCCGCAGGCGGGCCGCGGCGGGTTCAGCCGACCTTCGGCTCGTGCTCGACCTGCGCGAGCACGGCTCGCGCAGCGGCGATCGTGCTCGCGCGCAGGCTGGCGATCGTGACCGGCCCGAAGCCGTCGCCGTTCTGCCCGGACACATACACCGTGACCAGCACGTTGTGGTACCTGGCGAACACCGTCACCCGGTCGAGCAGCCATGTCTTGATGTGGAAGACCTGCACCGCGGTCAGCGCCTCGTTGCCGAGCCCGCCGACCGCGACGATCGTGGCCGGCGGCTGCGGGGTGTTCTTGGGCGGCTTAGCGAACAGCTGGCGCTGCTGCGAGTAGGTGTACTTCGCGGTCGCGGTCGCGCTGCCGTTGCCGGCTGCCACGGTCAGGTTGGGGGGGTAGGCCTGGACGATGATGTCCAGCACCCGGAACGTCGGCTGGGCGTCCACCTGGTACGTGCACTGGCTCTGCGATGCGCTGTTGTACGGCTGGAAGCTCTTCGGCGTCCCGGCGAGGTAGCTGCGGAGCGCGGCGGCACCGACCACCTTGCAGGCGTTGGGCACGGCGCGGATGTCGCCGGCCTGCCAGGTCGTCACGTACCTGGACTTCGGCGCTGACGACTGGCTGAGCAGGATGCCGGCGGCCACGATGAGGATCACGACGATCGCGGCCCCGGCCCAGGTGACCAGCCTGCGCTTGGACCGGCGGCGGCGGGCGGCCGCGACGCGGCTGCGCCCGGCCAGCCTGCCGCGCCTGGGCGGCGGCGGGGCAGGGCCGGGGTCGGCCACCGGGAAGTCGTTGAACTCGTCGTCGAGCAGCGGCGGCGGACGGCGGACGGCCCGGACCGGCTCGATCCCGCCCGGCACGGCCCACGGGGGTGCGCCGTCCTCCGGCTCTGGCCGGTCGTCGAACGCGTCGAGCATCTGCCAGCCGGACCGCCGACTGTCCTGCGGGACCCTCGGCCTGCCAGAGTGGCCAGGATGGCCCGTCTGACCTGGCGGGTAGTCCTCACTCACGGCGCGCCTCCCGGCCAGCATCGGACCGTGCGTTACGACGGCAAGCTGCTCTGGATCACTGCAGTTTAGTGTCGGCGACACAGCCGATGAGCGACACATCGGAACAATTGCAACACCCAATGGCGACCTGCCCAGCGACACCGAGCCCCGTGGGAACCAGCAGGAACAGGCCGGGCTAACTAGCGCGGGAACTAGCCCCGTGAACACGAGCCCCGTGAACACGAGCACCGTGGTAACTAGCCCGTGGAACTAGCCCAGCGGGAACTAGCCCAGCGGGAACTAGCTCGAAGGCTCGGCCGACACGGCGACCAGGTCCGCGGCCGAGTCGGCCCACCGGGCGCCGTGACCCGCGAGCCTGACCAGCCGGGGCTCGTCACCCAGCCCGTCTCCGGTGACCCCATCGACCCCGATGACGCCAGCGGAACCAAGAACCTCACTAGCACCACGGTCCCCTGGGAACACAGGAGCCTCCGGCGCGGGCGGCTCGTCCCAGGCGATGGTGACCAGCAGGTGCGCGGGTGCCAGGGTCTCGACCAGCCCCTCGCCCCATTCCACCGCGGTCACCGAGTGGTCAAGGTCGGCGTCCAGGTCGAGGTCGTCGACCTCGAGCCGACTGCCGAGCCGGTAGGCGTCGGCGTGCACCAGGTCGGGGCCGCCGCACAGGGACGGGTGCACCCTGGCGATCACGAACGTCGGCGAGGTCACCGGCCCGCGGACGCCAAGACCGTCGCCGATCCCCTGGACCAGCGTCGTCTTGCCCGCGCCGAGCGGCCCGGCGAGCACGACAAGGTCGCCGGGGCGCAGCAGCCCGGCCAACCGGGCGCCGAGCGCCCGCATCTGCGCCGCGCCGAGCACGGCGACCCGCGCGGTGACCGCCGCCGGCGCGGAGGTCACCGCGCCGCCCGGCCGGCTGCGGTCATCCATCGCCGCCCACCCGGCCGCCGTCACCCATCGCCGTCCGCTGTCGCCGCGTACTGCGCGAGCGCCCGGTTCACCAGGCCGGCGATGGCCTCGTTGACCTCCTCGGGCCGCTCAAGTATCACCACGTGGCCGGCCCCCTGCACCTTGACAAGCTCAGCGCCGCGGATCGCGTCGGCGATCTCGACGGACAGGGCAGGGTCGACCAGCCGGTCCCTGTCGCCGGTCAGCACCAGCACCGGCACCGTGCTCAGCACCTTGAGCGCCCGGCGCTTGTCGTGCCCGACCAGCGCCACGTAGAAGTCGGCGATCACGTCGATCGGGGTGGCCCTGATGATGCGCTCGAGGAAGTCCACCAGCGTCGGGCTCACCTTCGGGTCGCCGAACCCGATCCGCCTGGTGCCGAGGAACGCGATGTCGCTGGCCGACTGCCTGCCGCGCTCGACCATCCCGGCCATCCGCCCCTTGGAGGCCCCGGTCATCATCGACGGCATCGCGACCCTGACCGCCGGCCGCAGCGGCGCGGGCAGCCAGGTCGCCGGGTCCACCGTGGACGCGGCCGTGGAGAGCAGGGCCGCGCCGATCACCTTCGTGCCGAACAGTTCGGGATGCTGGTCGGCGAGCGCCATCACGGTCATCCCGCCCATCGAGTGGCCGACAAGCACGACCGGCATGTCGCCGGGCGCCGTGGCCATCATGACCTCGTGCAGGTCGGCGCCGAGCTGGTCGATGCTGACCAGGTCGGGGTCGGACCTGCCGGACCTGCCATGGCTGCGCTGGTCCCAGAAGACACTGCGCGCGACCTGCTCGAACCCGGCGCGCTGGTAGTACCAGACGTCCTGGTTCAGCGTGTAGCCATGGCAGAAGATGATCGTCACCGGCGCGTCGGGCGGGCCGCTGACCTCCACGTGCAGCGGCAGGCCGTCGTCAGCGGTTACCGTGAGCGCCTCGCCGCGGATGTTGCCGAACGCCTCGCCGGCCACCGGGTCGGGGCGGAGCCTGATCCGTCCGACGGCGACCTTCTCGGCCATGATCACGGCACCGGCGCCGGCCGCCACCGCGCCAGCGGCGAGGCCGGTGACCCCGGTGAGCCGCCGCCAGTTGACCATCAGACCTCCTGCCCGACCAGCGGCGCGCCCTGCGGGTCGTCCGCATCGGGCGTGCCGCCCGCGGCCAGTCCAGCCAGGCGGGACTCCGCGCCGGTTACTCCACAGTAGCTTCTGGGGATCTTCGCCGTAAACCTGGTCACGACGTCGTAGGAGATCGTGCCCATCGCGTCGGCCCACTCCTGCGCGGTCGGCTCGCCCCAGTCGCCAGCGCCGAAGAGGATCACCTCGTCGCCGGCCTCAATGGGCAGGTCGCCGGCGTCCACCACGCACTGGTTCATGCAGACCGTCCCGGAGATGGTCAGCCGACTGCCGCGGACGAGCACCTGGACCGTGTTCGCCCCGGCGCGCGGGATGCCCTCGTGGTAGCCGAGCGGAACCAGGCCGAGGAACGCGTGACCGGCGGTCACATAGCGGTGCCCGTAGGAGACTCCAGTTCCCGGTGCGACCCGTTTGACCTGAACAAGATGAGTACGGACGGTCATGGCCGGCCGCAGCCAGCCGGGCGGCCCGCCGGGCGACGTGCACAGCCCAGTCACCCCGCCGCCCGGCCTGACCAGGTCGAACCACGTGTCTGGCCTGGTCAGCAGCGCGGGAGTGTTGGCCAGGTGGCGCACGACCGGGCGCGCGCCTGCCCGCTGTGCCTGGGCGACAGCGTCGCGAAAGGCGTCGAGCTGCTGGTCGACGGAGGGATGGCCGGGGATGTCGGCGCAGGCCAGGTGCGACCAGACGCCGATGATCTCGCAACGGCCGGCGGCCTGCTCGGCCAGCGCGGCCGCGACCAGGCCCGGCCACTGCGCCATCGGCGCCCCGCCGCGGCTCATCCCGGTGTCGGCCTTCAGATGCAGCCTGGCCGGGCGCCCGGCCAGCTCGGCGGCGGCCGCGATCTGGCGCACCAGGTCGACCGAGCCCGCCGAAAGGTCTACTTCAGCGGCGATCGCCTCGGCGTGCGGCGCGCCGGGCGCGGCAAGCAGGCAGAGCACGGGCACAGTGAAGCCCGCGCGGCGCAGCGCCAGCGCCTCGGCCACGTGGCCGACGCCGAGCCAGGTGGCGCCGCCGGCCAGGGCGGACGCTGCGGTAGGCAGCGCGCCGTGACCGTAGCCGTCGGACTTGACCACGGCCATCACCTGCGCGTGGCCGACGTGCTCGGCGATCGCGGCCACGTTCGACCTGACCGCGCCGAGGTCGACCAGTGCCTGTGGATGCCCGTCCATGGCCATCAAGTGTGCCACCTGCGGGCCACCGCTCCGGCCGCCGTGGTTAGGTACTGCCATGGTCGAACTCATTCCCCGGCAGGTGCTCTTCGGCAACCCTGAGCGGGTCAATCCCCAGCTATCCCCCGACGGGACCAGGCTCGCCTGGCTGGCGCCGTCCGACGGCCTGCTCAACGTCTGGCTCGCGCCGGTCAGCTTGCAGTCCGGGGTTGACTGGGACCAGGCGCAGGTGATCACCGCCGACACCGACCGTGGCATCAGGACGTTCACCTGGGCGCATGACAACAGGCACCTGCTCTACCTGCAGGACACCGGCGGGGACGAGAACTGGCGGCTGTACGACGTGGACGTCCAGACCATGCAGCGCAGGGACCTGACCCCGTTCGACGGCGTCCAGTGCCAGCTCGTGGGCCTGGAGCGCGACGTCCCCACCGAGGTCCTGATCGGGCTGAACAAGGACAACCCGGAGTTGCACGACGTGTACCGGCTCGACCTGGTGACCGGGACCCTCACCAAGGAGGTCACCAACCCTGGGTTCATCGGCTGGCTCACCGACGCCAGGCTGGTGGTCCGGGCCACGTTCGCACCCGAGCCCGACGGCAGCCTGAAGGTCCTGGTACGCGACGGCGCCGACGACGACTGGCGCGAACTGCTTACCGTCTCGGCCGAGGATGCCCTGACGACCGACCCCGTCGCGTTCAGCGCCGACGGCAAGTCGCTGCTGATGATCAGCTCGGCCGACGCGGAGACCGCGAGGCTGGTGCGGTTCGACCTGGCCACCGGGATGCAGGAGGTGCTGGCAGGCGACCCGGTCGCCGACGTCAACGGCGTCCGGCTCGACCCGGCGACCAGGGAGCCGCAGATCGTGACCGTGGACAAGGACCGGGCCGAGTACCTGGTCCTCGACCAGGCGGTGGCCGACGACCTGGCGGCCATTCGGGCGCTGCACCCCGGCGACCCGGTGTTCACGAGCGCGAACGACGACGACACCACCTGGCTGGTCGCATTCACCAACGACTCTGGGCCGATCCCGTACTTCGCCTACGACCGGGCGAGCCGGCAGGGCAGCTTCCTGTTCGACCACCAGCCGGCGCTCAGCGGGTACACGCTCGCGCCGATGGTGCCGTTCTCCTTCACCGCCAGGGACGGCCTCGAGATCCACGGTTACGCCTCGTTCCCGTCTGGGGCGGCCAGGCGGGGGCTGCCCACCGTGCTGAACGTGCACGGCGGACCGTGGGCCAAGAATTCCTGGGGCTACGGGTCAGAGGCGCAGTGGCTGGCCAACCGCGGTTATCTCTGCCTGCAGGTCAATTACCGCGGCTCGACCGGCTACGGCAAGGCGTTCATCAACGCGGGCGACCGGCAATGGGGCGCCAGCATGCAGGACGACCTCACCGACGCGGTGTCCTTCGCAGTGGCGCAGGGCTGGGCCGACCCAGCCAAGGTGGCGATCTACGGCGGCTCCTACGGCGGGTATGCGGCGCTGGCTGGCGCGACATTCACCCCAGGCGTGTACTGCTGCGCGGTGGACATCGTCGGACCGTCCAACCTCAAGACCCTGATCGACACCATCCCGCCGTACTGGGCGCCGATGATCGCCCAGTACCACCGCAGGGTCGGCGACCCCGAGAAGGACGCCGACTTCCTGTGGTCGCGCTCGCCGCTGTCCCGCGCCGACCAGATCTCGATCCCGCTGCTGATCGCGCAGGGCGCGAACGACCCCCGGGTCAAGCAGGCGGAGTCCGAGCAGATCGTGGCCGCGCTGCGGGCCGCGGGGATCGATCACGAGTACATGCTGTTCCCCGACGAGGGCCACGGCTTCGCGAAGCCTGAGAACCGGCTCAGGTTCTATGCGGCCGCCGAGAAGTTCCTGGCCAAGCACCTGGGCGGCCGGGCCGAGGACTGACGGCCAGCACGGGCGCGGCCGGACGGCGGGCGCGGCCCTGTCCGCAGGAGCCGCGCCCGTCGAGCCCGGCGCGCGGGCTAGCTCGACACGACGCAGCCAGGGCTGTGGCCGTCCTGCGGGAACGCGTTGGCCAGCGCGTTGGCGATGTCCTTCGCGCGGTGCTCGTAGCCGAGCGAGGTGTAGTGGATGCCGTCCGAGATGAACCACTTCCGCTTGACGATCGCGGCCCAGTTGAACACCCGCATGTTCGGGTACTTCGCGCACTCCTGGATCAGGGTACGGTCCCAGCGGAGCATATTGGCCTCCGCGTAGGGGCCGCTGACCAGCAGCGACTTGACGTTCACCCACATGACGGGCTCGCCATTGGCGACCGACATCATCCGCTTGATCCGGTACGTCAGGCTGTAGGTGGAGCCGGCCGCCACGTCGGCCGTGTCGTTGGTGCCGAGCGCTATCACCCAGCAGCCGCGGAACCCGCTGCGCACGATGTCCTTGGCCGCGTAGTACCCGTTGATCTGGCCGGGCAGCGCCTCCACGATCGAGCGGGCACCGGAGATGTCGGTGATCACCGTCCTGACCCCGACGTCCTCGTACCGCGCCACGATCCGGGTGCTGGCCTTGGGCAGGTAGTCGGCCGAGACCAGGCCGTCGGAGGTCGAGTCGCCGATGTGTGCGACCGCCCGACACGAGGTGCGCAGCGGCTCGCCTCCTCGCGTGCCAGGTGCGGGCGACGGCGAGGCAGCAGCGCCCGCGCGCGCCGACGCGCCCTTCCCCGCGCTGCTGTGTCCGGCCGCTCCGTGCGCGGGCCCCTTGACCACGGTCCTGGTGACCGGCAGTTGCGGCGAGCCGGCTGAGAACACCGATCCCTGGCTGCCCGCCGGGGCATGTACGGCACCGGTCAGGCCGGCCGCGGCGACGACGACGACCCCCGCGGTCGCCGTCGTCGCCGCCAGGCCGGCCGGCCGCACCCGACCCAGGTTCCTGGTGCTCAGGTCCGCGCTGCGGACCCGCTTGACGAGCCGCCCGATTGCGCCATGCCTGATCGGCTCCTCTACGAACTGCCAGGACAGGGCGGCGAGCACGATGGCCGCCGCGATCTGCCAGGCGGCCCTCGGCAGGTCCTCCCGGCCGTCGGCCGGAGAGGTGAGCACGATCACCGGGTAGTGCCACAGGTAGATGCCGTAGGAGCGGGCTCCGATCCAGCGCAGCGGCGCCCAGCCGAGTGTGAGGCCGACCAGGGTGCCCGGGTACACGGCGGCGGCCACCACCGCCGCGGTGGCGAAGGACAGCAGCACGAGGCCGCCGCGGTAGGCGAACGGCGAGTACTCGCCGACCTTCCAGATCATCACGCCGATCCCGGCGAGCCCGGCGAAGCCGGCGAGGTCGAGCAGGCTGCGGCGCAGCAGGCCATGCGCGTCGCGGCCGCCCCTGCTGCCCATGCCGCCTCGGCCGCCCGTCCGGCGGGTGCCCGTCCGGCCGCCTCCGGCGCCCGGCCGGTCGTAGGCCCCGCGCCCGGCGTGCGCGCCGGGACGGGTTCGCGCTGTCCCGGTGCCCGTGGCCGCACCCGCTCCCGCGCCCGCGCCGCTGGCGCCGCGGCCAGTGATGCCTGCGCCGCTCGCCGTCCGGCCACTGGCGCCGCGGCCACTTTTGCTGCGGCCACTCTTGCTGCGGCCGCTGCTGCTCGGGTCGCTGACGGCACGCACCGGGCTCAGCCCGCTGACCGAACCGGAAGAGCCTCGCAGACCCACCGCGGGCAGCGAGCCCCCAGGTCGAGCAGAAGCCGGGGCCTGCGCGTCGGCCGAGGACCTGGCGGCCGCCCAGGGCCGCGCGGACTCGGAGTCCTCAGGTGCCTCGGCGACCGAGCCAGGACCGCCCGTGAGGGCTGGAGTGGACGCCGGCTGCGGGCTTGAGTTCGGCGGCACGCCTGCAGTGGACATCGGGTCCGATACCTGCTTGGGACCGCCGGGCTGGGCCGAGCCCTTGTCCAGGTACGGCCCGGCGGGCTGCAGGGAACCGCGCGCCTGCGCGTGGCCCGCTGTGACGGGCGAGTCCTCGGCGTCCTGAGCATCCTGAGTCGGGGAGGCGTCCTGCGAGGTGACGGCGCGCAGGGCGCGGACGCCGCGGGTGCCGATGCTCGGCCACAACAGGGCCAGGGCCGCGCCGATCAGCAGGCCGAATGCCCGGGTGTCAGTTCCCTCATAGACGCGGGTCGGATCGGTGCCCGGCTGGTACAGGTGCAGCATGGCAAGGACCGAGACCGCGGCGAGCACCAGCGTCGGCACAGCCAGCCAGCGCACCGCCGCAGTGCCCCGCTTGCGGACGAAGAGCAGGCCAGCCATCAGCAGCAGCGGCCACAACAGGTAGAACTGCTCCTCCACGGCCAGCGACCACAGATGGTCGAGTGGCTGCGGCGGAGCGAACCTGGCGAAGTAGGACTGGTTCTTCGCGATCAGGTACCAGTTGCTGAAGTAGCCGGCCGCGGCCCCGACCGCGCCGCGCAGGCTGGCCAGCCTGGTCCGGTCGGCGATGGTCACCCAGGCCGTCACGACCGCCAGCATGACGAACAGCGCGGGCAGCAGCCGGCGAGCACGCTTGAGCCAGAAGTCGCCCAGCCTGATCCGCCCGTGCTTCGACCACTGGCCGATCAGCAGACTGGTGATCAGGAAGCCACTGAGCGTGAAGAAGACGCCCACCCCGAGCAAGCCGCCTGGCGCCCAGCCGAACTGCTCGTGGTAAGCGATCACGGCGAGCACGGCCAGCGCACGCAGTCCGTCAAGACCAGGCATGTAACGCTGGTCGGAGCTCACAGGCTTAGGCATGTCCCCCCCTAGCCGCGGCCCGTCTCGCGCCAGTAACGCGAGATCGCAGGTGACGCGGGCAGGAATGAACTACCCGGAGTGTTTTATTGACTACGTATTGTCGTAGGAAAGAAACTTCAACGCCGAACGGTCGATCAACTGCGCGCGGCCATGACCTCCTGCGTCACGCTGGTCCCAGATGCCCCGTGACGCAGCCCGCCGACCGGTCTGTCCCGGGCCCTACCGCCCAGTCCATGGCATCGGTGTCACATCCACTACGAATAGCGGAACTAACTCCACATCCATCTCCCGTCGTCGGCTCACTGAATCGGACGAGGAATGGCAAACGACGCGCCGCGACCCCCCGCACCGTCTACTCGCCGCCCCGAACACCCGCACGCATCGTCTACTCGCCAGCCCGAACGCCCGCACGCACCGTCTGACTGCCCGCCGATCCGAGCACCCCGCACCGTCTACCCGCCCGCCCCACCCGCGGGTCCTCCAGTGGCGCCGCCGACCGGGACCTCTGTCCGCGGGAGCAGGCCGTAGGCTGGCGGCCGTGGACCGGCCCTACGTCCTGCTGAGCTGCGCGATGTCGATCGACGGCTACATCGACGACGCCTCGGGCCAGCGGCTTCAGCTGTCCGGCCCGGCCGATATGGACCGGGTGGACGAGGTCAGGGCCAGCTGCGGCGCAATCCTGGTCGGCGCAGGAACCATCCGTGCCGACAATCCGCGCCTGCTCATTCGCGCTCAGGCCAGGCGCGATGCCAGGGCCGCCCGCGGGCTGCCGCCCGACCCGCTCAAGGTCGTCCTTGCAGGCCGTGGCGACCTCGACCCCGCCGCGCGGTTCTTCACCGCGGGTCAGGGCGGCAAGCTGGTATACGTCCCCTCGCCCGTCGCGCCAGCCGCCAGGGCGCGGCTCGCCGGGCCATCGGCCGCAGCCGAGGTCGTCGAGGCCGGCGAAGGTCCGGTCGATCTGCACCTGGTTCTCGCGGACCTCGCCCAGCGCGGCGTCGGCAGGCTCCTGGTGGAAGGCGGCCGGTCGGTGCACACCCAGTTCCTCGCCGCCGGCCTGGCCGACGAGCTTCAGCTGGTCATCGCGCCGTTCTTCGTCGCGGACTCGCGGGCGCCAAGGTTCGCGGGCGACGGTGACTACCCGTGGACGCCAGACCGGCCAGCCAGGCTCGCCGAGGTCCGCCAGGTCGGTCCCGACGTACTGCTCAGATACGCCCTGTCCGAGCGCTTCCGGACGACTGACCAGATCGACCGGCGGCATCCATCGGGGCGGCCGTCCGCTCCGCGATGAAGGATCGGCGCGCTATAGCTCGCCGCATCACAAAGCTGGGCCTGAAGCCCCGGGCAGCCCGCCCAGGCTCGCCGGCCCCGTCAGCCCCCGCTGACCAGCCGGAAGGCCTCGGGCAGCCCGCCCAGGATGTCGGCGGCGCCGATGGGGGCGTCCCTGGCGGCCAGGCGCCCGGCCAGGCCGTGCAGGAACGCAGCCAGCGCTCCGGCCGCGCGCACCGGCCGCACGCCCTGTGCCAGCAGCGCTCCGGCCAGGCCGGAGAGCACGTCACCCGAACCGGCGGTAGCGAGCCAGGGCGTCCCGGTCGGGTTCACGAACGCAGGCTCGCCGGCCTCCGGCGACGCCACCACGGTGGTCGAGCCCTTGAGCAGAACGGTCACGCCGAGCTCCGCCGCGGCCCGCCTGGCCGAGTCCAGCCGGTGCGCCTCGATGTCCCGGTGGTCGCCGTTCAGCAGCCTGGCGAGCTCGCCGGCGTGCGGGGTAATCAGCGTCAGCGCTCCTGGCGGCCGGGACGAGAGCAGGTCCTTGCGGCGGGACAGCACGGTCAGGCCGTCCGCATCGACCAGGACGGGCAGCGGGGTAGAAAGCACGGCGGCGAGCAGCTCGGCGGCCTCGTCGTCGGTGCCGAGGCCAGGACCCGCCGCCCAGGCCTGGACCCGGCCCGCCCGCTCCACGGCCGCAGCTGCCGACCCGCCGTCGGCCGGGTCGAGCACCGTGATCACGGCCTCGGGCCAGTGCTGTCGCACGACGTCGGCCGCCGCCGGTGCGGAAAGCAGCCGTACCATCCCGGCGCCGCCGCGGATCGCGCCGCCGACGCTGAGCACGGCGGCGCCGGTGTACCGCTGGCTGCCCGCCAGCACCCCAAGCACCCCGCGGCGGTACTTGTCCGACTCGGCTCCTGGTCGCGGCAGCAACGCGGCGGCGTCGGCCAGCTGCATGGCGCACACCGCGGGACTGGCTGGCAGGTGCGGCCAGAGACCGATGTCCACGAGCTGGACCGTGCCCGCGTAACCGGCGCCTGGGTCGATCAGCAGTCCGGGCTTGATGGTGCCGAACGTCACCGTCACGTCGGCCCTGATCGCGACGCCCGACACCTCCCCGGTGTCGGCGTCTACGCCGCTTGGCAGGTCCGTGGCGACCACCACGGTGCCGGCGTCGGACGCCTGGCCGACCCACCCGGCGAGGCTCGCCGCCGGCTCGCGCAGGCCGCCGTGTCCGCCGATGCCCAGGATCCCGTCGATGATCAGGTCCGCCCCGGCGACGGCACGCCCAGCCGTGTCAGGTTCTCCGGCCAGGTCAAGTACCCGGCCGCCGGACCTGCGGAGGGCGCCGGTGCCAGCTTCGTGCAGCCGCGTCCCGACCGCGATGACGGTGACCCTCGCGCCGCGGGCCGCGAGCCGGGCACCGGCGAACAGCGCGTCGCCGCCGTTGTCCCCGGTCCCGGCCAGGACCACCACCCGCGAGCCGTAGCACCGGCCGAGCAGGCCGGAACAGGTCGACGCCAGCCCGGCCGCCGCCCGCTGCATCAGCGCGCCGTCGGGAACGAGCGCCATCAGCGCGCGCTCGGCCGCCCTGACCTCAGGTACCGCGTGGGCAGTTCTCATCCCTCACCTCGCTCACCGACCTTCCCGCCCTTGCCCGGCCGTATCCCGCCCGCCTGCCGACCCGCCAGGTCCCGGCCGGTCGGCCCGCTCGGCGACCACCACGGCCACGCACAGCCCGCCGTCGTGGCTCAGCGACACGTGCCACGTCCCGATCCCCTGGCGGCTGGCCTCGGCGGCCACGGTCCCGCTCACCTGCAAGTGCGGTCGGCCCGCTGTATCACGCACTACCTCCGCGTCGGTCCAGCGCAGCCCGGCCGGTGCGCCGAGGGCCTTGGCCAGAGCCTCCTTGGCGGCGAAGCAGCCGGCCAGCGAGGCGACCGGAGTTGTCCTGCCTGCCGCCGCGTCGCGCTCGGCGGCAGTGAACAGCCGCGCCGCGAGCTCGGGCGTGCGCCGCAGCACCGCGCCCAGCCTGGCGATGTCCACGACGTCGATGCCGAGTCCCACGATCACGGTCAAAGCCTGCCACGGCCCGGCCAGCCACGGCCCGGCCGGCGACAGCCGCCGGCCGGTCAGCCAGCTCGGCGCACGACCTCGGCAAGACGGTCGGCGATCGCCTGGGCCTGGGTGTGGTCCGCTGCCTCGACCATGACCCGCACCGCAGGCTCGGTACCACTCGGCCTGACGAGCACCCGGCCGGACTCGCCGAGCTCCGCCTGGGCCTGCTCCACCGCGTCCGTCAGCTCGGCCGATTCGGTGACCTGCGCCTTGCTCACCCCGTGCACGTTGACCAGGACCTGCGGGAACCTGGTCATCACCTGCGCGAGCTCGGCGAGCGTGCGCCCCCTGGCCGCCGCCGTGGCCAGCAGCTGGATGCTGGTCAGCATGCCGTCGCCGGTGCTGCTGTGGTCGAGCATGATGATGTGGCCTGACTGCTCGCCGCCGAGCAGGAACTTGCCGTCGAGCATCGCCGCGAGCAGGTACCGGTCGCCCACCGGGGTCTCGATGACCGTGATGCCCGCGTCCTGCATCGCCAGCCGGAACCCGAGGTTGGCCATCACCGTCGCCACCACGGTCCCGCCGGCCAGCCGGCCGCTCTCGTGCAGCGCGAGCGCCAGGATCGCCAGGATCTGGTCGCCGTCGACGATCTCCCCGGCGGCGTCGATCGCCAGGCAGCGGTCGGCGTCGCCGTCGTAGGCGATGCCGGCGTCGGCGGACTCCTCGGTGACCGCGGCCCGCACCGCGCCGAGGCTGGTCGACCCGCAGCCAGTGTTGATGTTGATGCCGTCAGGCTCGACGCCGATCGCGATCACGTCGGCGCCCGCGGCGCTCAGCAGCCGCGGCGCGAGGTGAGCCGCAGCACCGTGCGCGCAGTCCACCACGACCCGCCAGCCGGCCAGCGGCCCGGGCGCGGCCATCTCGCCGTCCCGCACGCCGATGGTGCCGAGCAGGTGCTCCAGGTACCGGTCGGCCTCGCTGGCCGCGTCGCTGACCCGGCCGAATCCGGCCTCGGGAACGCCCCAGCCGCCGCCGCTGCCGACGGCCTGCGCCGCCATCCGGGCCTCGATCTGGTCCTCGACGTGATCGGGCAGCTTCAGGCCGCCCCTGGCGAAGAACTTGATGCCGTTGTCGGGCGCCGGGTTGTGGCTCGCCGACAGCATCACGCCGAAATCGGCGCCGAGCGCGTCGGTGAGGTAGGCGACGCCCGGCGTCGGGATGACGCCGAGCCGCAGCACGTCGACGCCGCAGCCCGCCAGACCGGCCACCACGGCCGCCTCGAGGAACTCGCCGGATGCCCGGGGATCGCGGCCCACGACGGCCTTCGGCCTGACGTCAGGCAGGCCGTCCGCCGCGCCGGATGCCCGTCCGCCGGGCGGCCCGCTCTCCCCTTTATGGCCGTCACCGGCTGAATGAGCTGACCCGTTCTCCGCTGGGCTGTGGGCACCACCCGACGGCCGCGTCCCGCCCAGCACGTACGCGGCGGCCGCGGCGAGGCTGGTGGCGAGGCGCGCGTCAAGTTCGCGTCCCGCGACGCCGCGCACTCCGTCAGTACCGAACAGCCGCCCCATGGATGACACCCCCGCAGTCACGATCCCGGCGCCGGCCAGCGCCCGGTGACGGGCGGCTGGCCGGAGGTCAGCGCCCGCCCGAGGTCAGCGCTTGGAGTACTGGGGTGCCTTGCGCGCCTTCTTCAGGCCGGCCTTCTTACGCTCCTTGATTCTCGCATCCCTGGTCAGGAATCCAAGGCGCTTGAGAGCGGGGCGGCTGGCCGGGTCGACCAGGATGAGCGCGCGCGCGATGCCGAGGCGGAGCGCCCCGGCCTGGCCGGTCACGCCGCCGCCGGTGATCCGTGCCACGATGTCGAACTGTCCATCGGCCCCCAGCGTCACCAGCGGCTCGCTGATCAGCTGCTGGTGCACCTTGTTGGGGAAGTAGGCGGCCATGGTGCGGCCGTTGATCAGCCACTGGCCGGTGCCGGGCATCACCCGCACCCGCGCGACGGCCTCCTTGCGGCGCCCGGTGCCCAGCGCGTGGCCGGTCACCACTGGCCTGCGCGCGGCAGGCTTCGCCGCGGCGGCGGCCGCCTCACCGGTCTCTGTCGTGTACTGCGACAGGTACTCGCCGGTCTCGTTGGTCTCGTCGCCCGCGCTGTTCTCCAGTGCGTCAGTGGGCTCGGCCACAGTGTCTTCCTCGTACTTCCTGGTTGGCTGGTCGTGTCGTCGTGCCGCAGCCGCGGCTGATTAGCTGGCGGCCCGGCCAGCGCCGGCCTGCTGCGAGATCTGCGTGATCTCGAACGGGACCGGCTTCTGGGCCTGGTGCGGGTGGTCAGGGCCCGCGTACACCTTCAGCTTGCTGAGCATCTGCCTGCCCAGGGTGTTCTTGGGGAGCATGCCCTTCACCGCCTTGGTGACGGCCCGCTCCGGGTTCTTCGCCATCAGCTCGCCGTAGGCGACGGACCGCAGGCCGCCGGGGTAGCCGGAGTGCCGGTAGGCGCGCTTGTCGGCCAGCTTGTTCCCGGTCAGCGCCACCTTCGCCGCGTTGACGATGATGACGAAGTCGCCTGTGTCCACGTGCGGCGCGAAGATCGGCTTGTGTTTGCCGCGCAGCAGCGTGGCCGCATGGCTGGCCAGCCGGCCGAGAACGATGTCAGACGCATCGATGACATGCCACTGTCGCTGGACATCGGCAGCCTTCGGGCTGAAAGTGCGCACAGTCATGAGCCTTCGCGTGTGAGTCCTGATGGTTGAGCCCTCGTCTGGCTGAGACCGGACGGGGAGTCCGCAGCACCGGCGGCAGCTGACCTGCCCGCTGAGCGGGCACGGGCCTTCCGGCGCAGATGGACGCCGGATAAGGATACCGGCTACGGCCATGCACGGTCAAAAGACCGGGCATAACGCTACCGCTGCCCGCCAGTCGCCATCGCCAGGGCGAGTCTGCTCTGCCCGCATTCAACGCTACCCGACTCGCCAGCCGCTCCGTGACGGTACGCTCACGGCATGCGGAATGCGGGTGACGGAAAGCCTGGCGGATCAGCGGGCGGGGGGCAGCGATCGCTGCCTCCCGAGTCGTCACCACGTTCCGGCGGAAATGGCGGCTCGTCGCTATTCACGCCCGCCTACCGGGTGAGTCATTCGAGCGGGGCTCCCAGGCCCGCCGCGAACACCCGCTCGGGGCTGCCCGGACCGGGCGTGCCTGGTCAGGATGCCGACGGCGGCGGGGACGACCGCGCAGAGGGCGGCAAGCCAGGCGACGAGTACGGCCGGGAAGAGGCCGGGCCCGACGATCCCGAGGTCTACCAGCCGTCCGGCTACTCCGACGGCTCGGGCGAGCCGTTGTGGCCAGGGTCGAGCGGATCGGGCTCTGGCTACTCGTGGACCGATGACTACGAAGGGTCCGAGGCCTGGCCGAGCCCGGCACCGTCGGACCGCAGCCAGTACGTCCAGGCCGCGGCCAGCCGGGCCGTCCGCGGCTTCCCGCCGGCTCCCGGCGATCCGATGCCCGCCTACCCGCCCGGACCGTTCGCGGCCTGGAACCGGGGCACGGCGGGACGCGGCACATCGCCGCGCGCCCACGGCGACGCCCGCGACGATTCGCCCGCGGCGGCCGCGGCGACAATCACGCCCGACGAGTTCGATACCAACCATTCGCTTCCCGCGATCAAGGACCCGATCCTCGGTCGGACGGTCGCGGGCTCGGCCGCCGGCCGCACCGAACCCGGGGCCAGGACGGGCACCGCGCTGCGCGAGGATGGCGGGCGGCAGACTCAGCCGGGCCCAGGGACCGGCCTGGGCCGGGGACGGTCGTCGCACGGCGGCAGCCGCGCGGGCGGCGGCCCGGGCAGGGGCCGGTCCGCCCACGGCGGGCCGCGAGGCCGCGGCGGCAAGCATCAGTCGGCGTGGCTGGCCATCGGCGCGGCCGTCGTGATCATCGCGGTCGGTGCCCTGATCCTGGTACTGACCTCGTCAGGCAGCAGCACCCCACCAGCGGCCACGCCGAAGGCGCAGTCCACCCCCACGCCGGTGCAGACATCGCCGACGCGACCCGGCGGCAAGTGGGCGTACATCGGCACCAGGACGACCGACCCGATGCCGCTGACCGCGCACGAGCTGTTCCCGGCCAGCTTCGCCAGCGGCGGGACCGTCTACACCAAGGTTGCGCAGCGCCAGGGAACGACGTGCCGGGGCTCGATCATCGGCGGCGCACTGAAGACGGCCGTCAGGCAGGCGGACTGCACCCAGGCCATCCGGGCGACCTACGTGAGCCGCTCGGCTGGCGTGATGGCCACGATCGGCGTCTTCAACCTGGACTCGGCGACCACCGCCGACCATGCGGCGACCAAGGCAGGACATTCCAGCTTCGTCGCGCAGCTTCAGGCCAGCACAGGCCCGGCGAAGTTCATCGGACGGGGAACGGGGATCGAGGAGGCGCTGGTCAAGGGCCACTACCTGATCCTGGTCTGGGCCGAGGCCACGAACCTGCACACGCCCAAGAACAAGTCCGACCGGGCTCGCCTCGAGTCGTTCATGAACTTGCTCATCGCCAGGACGGCGAACGTCAGCCTGAGCTATCGGATGGTCTACGGCCAGCCGGTCCCCCAGCCCACCCCCACCCACAGCTGACCAGCCCGCTCGCTCCGGGGCTCCGGCTCCCGCGCCCCGACTTCCCAGGCTCCCGCGCCCCGGCTTCCGCGCCCGACTCCCAGGCTCCGGCTCCCAGGCTCCGGCTCCCAGGCTCCGGCTCCCAGGCTCCGGCTCCCAGGCTCCGGCTCCCAGCTCCGGCTCCCAGGCTCCGGCTCCCAGGCTCCGGTTCCCAGGCTCCGGTTCCCAGGCTCCGGTTCCCGCGCCCCGGTCGTCACCGATCGGAGCGCCCCTCGGCTCCAGCCCCGCACGGACCGACCCTCCGCGCTCCCCGATCCTTGGAAAGTACAAACCAGCGTAAAGCGTAGTAATTTTCTCGCGCCCGACCGCCTTTCCGCCCGGCGAGCTGACTTTCCCGGGATTGGGCGACCGCAAAGTATCCCAAAGTACTCGCGATCATGACTGGACCACGGCGTAAGTCAGATTCGGGTCCACTCGACATTGGCCGGCGCCGGGGCGGGCGTGGCGGGAGCGAGGGGCGGGGCGCCGGGGGCGGCTCGGACCCGGGGGGCGAGGCTTATGTCGGGGGGACTGGGCGCGGAGATTCTGGCGGCGGGGGCGAGGGACGGACGCGGCGGGTGAGGCAGGCGCGGGCGGCTAGGTGCTCGTCTGGCGGGTAGCCGACCTCCTCCAGGCAGAGCGCGTGCGGCGGGGCCACGATCACAGCGGGGTCCCTGACCCCGGTCGCCAGGACATCAGCGAGCCATGCGGCGGGACGGCGGCCGTCGCCGACGGCCAGCAGCGCTCCGGTCAGCGCCCTGACCATTTTGTGGCAGAACGCATCGGCGATCACGGTCCCGGTGACCACGCCGGGCTCGGTCCGCCGCCAGTCAAGCCTGATCAGTTCCCTGACGGTCGTACCGCCGGGCCGCGGGCGGCAGAACGCCGCGAAGTCGTGCTCGCCGAGGCAGGCGCGTGCGGCCGCGTTCATCTGGTCGGTGTCGAGTTCGCTGCGATGCCAGAGCGTGTCGCGCCTGCGCAGCGGGTCGGCCGCCACCGGGCGATCGCAGACCCGGTAGGAGTAACGGCGCCACAGCGCAGAGAACCTGGCGTCGAACCCGGCCGGAGCAACGCCGACGGCATGCACTCGGACGTCAGGGGGGAGCAGCCTGTTCAGGTACCTCGGCGCGGCCGGGCGGGCGGCGGCCCAGGCCGGCGCCGCGACGTCGGCATGCACGACCTGGCCGCGTGCGTGGACGCCAGCGTCGGTGCGGCCGGCCACGGTCAGCGAGGTCCCCTCGGCGCGCAGCGCGAGCGACAGCGCCTGGCCGAGCACGCCCTCGACCGTGCGCAGGCCGGGCTGCTCGGCCCAGCCGTGGAAGTCAGTACCATCGTAGGCAAGGTCAAGCCGCAGCCTGACCCGCTTGCCGGCAGCGGCATCCGCCATGGTCACCGCAGCGCTCCAACGCCGCCGCTGCGGCGCTCTGCAGGTCGGCGCTCAGCAGGTCGGCGCTCGGCGGGTCGGCACTCAGCGGCCGCCGGGTTCTCCAGCCCTGGCGACTCTCCGGCGGCACGGGCGGCCACCGGAGACCGGGCAAGCCAGACGCCGCGGCCCGACCAGCTGGTCGATCTGCTCAACGACCACTGGGCGGCCGCCGACGACCGCGCGAGGCAGGCGCCGGGTGCCTTACTCCGACTCGTCCTCGTCGCCGTCCTCATCATCGGCCTGGTCACCGATCTCGGTGTCGTCGGCGTCCTCGGCCTCAGCACCGTCGGCCTCAGCGCCATCGACGTCGGCATCCTCGACCTCAGCGTCCTCGACATCGACCGCATAGAGATCGGCTGCCTCGGCTGCCGTCGCCACAGCGCTCGCCTCGGCCGCTTCCTCCGCCGCGGTCTCGGCTCCCGCGCCAGCCGCGCCGCGACCGGCGCGGCTGGATGCGGCCGAGGGCTGCGGCCGGCGCGCCCGGCGGCGCGCCGGCCTGACCTCTGCGCTCTCGCGTACCAGCTCGATCACGGCCATGGCTGCGTTGTCGCCCTTGCGGGGGCCGATCTTGGTGATCCGGGTGTAGCCACCCTGGCGGGTCGCATAGCTCGGGCCGATCTCGTCGAAGAGCGTCTTGACCACGGTCTTGTCCGTAACCATGGTCAGCACCTGCCGCCTGGCGTGCAGGTCACCGCGCTTGGCAAAGGTGATCAGCCGCTCGGCGACCGGACGCAGCCTGCGGGCACGCGACTCGGTCGTCGTGATCTTGCCGTGCTCGAACAGCGCGGTGGCCAGGTTGGCCAGCATGTGCTGCTGGTGCGCCGCGCTACCGCCCAGTCGGCGACCCTTGGTCGGCGTAGGCATCGAAAGACTCTCCTCGGTGTTGAACTACCTGGCCGCGCTGCCTGGCGGACCGGGTTGTCCTGCTGGTCAGTACTCCTCGGTCTCGACGTAGCTGTCGTCCTCGTCCGCCCCGTAGCTGTCCGCAGCAGTTCCCGGGTCGAACCCGGGCGGGGAGTCCTTGAGGGCCAAGCCCATGTCGATCAGCTTCTGCTTCACTTCCTCGATGGACTTAGCACCGAAGTTGCGGATGTCGAGCAGGTCCTGCTCGCTGCGGGCGACGAGCTCGCCCACGGTATGGATGCCCTCGCGCTTGAGGCAGTTGTAGGAGCGCACCGTCAGGTTCAGTTCCTCGATCGGCAGCGCCAGGTCGGCCGCGAGTGCGGCGTCCGTCGGCGACGGGCCGATGTCGATGCCCTCAGCCTCCAGGTTGAGCTCCCTGGCCAGGCCGAACAGCTCGACCAGGGTTACGCCGGCACTCGCCACGGCGTCCCTCGGCCGCATGCACGGCTTGGTCTCGACGTCGAGGATCAGGCGGTCGAAGTCGGTCCGCTGCTCGACTCGGGTGGCCTCCACCTTGTAGGTGACCCTGAGTACCGGCGAGTAAATCGAGTCGATCGGGATGCGGCCGATCTCCTGGCCGGGCTGCTTGTTCTGCGACGCTGACACGTAGCCGCGGCCGCGCTCGACGGTCAGCTCCATCTCCAGCTTGCCCTTGGCATTCAGCGTGGCGATGTGCAGGTCAGGGTTGTGCACCTCCATGCCGGCAGGCGGCGCGATGTCGGCGGCGGTGACCACGCCTGGGCCCTGCTTGCGCAGGTACATGTGCACAGGCTCGTCGTGCTCGGAGGAGACGACGAGTTCCTTGAGGTTCAAGATGATGTCGGTGACGTCCTCGGTGACACCGGGCACGGTGGTGAACTCGTGCAGCACTCCCTCGATCCTGATGCTGGTGACTGCGGCACCGGGGATCGAGGAGAGCAGCGTACGGCGCAGCGAGTTGCCGATCGTGTAGCCGAACCCCGGCTCAAGCGGCTCGATGGTGAACCGCGACCGGAACTCGCCGACCTGCTCCTCGGTAAGGGTGGGGCGCTGTGCGATGAGCATTGTGCGTATCCTTTCCGCCTGCCCGCTATTTGACAGGCGACTAGGGCTGGCGGCGAGAGCCGCCAGGTGTGCCTGACCGACGGCGCCGGCCAGGCACGGTTTCTTTACTTCGAGTAGTACTCGACGATCAGCTGCTCCTGGACGAGCGTGTCGATCTGCGCGCGCGACGGGAGCGTGTGCACCAGGATCCGCATCTTGTCAGGGATCACCTCCAGCCAGGCGGGGACCGGCCTCTCGCCGGCCTCGGCCCGCGCCACCACGAATGGGGTCAGCTCGTGGGACTTGGGCGCGATCTCGACGATGTCGCTCTCGCTCACTCGGTAGGACGGGATGTCCACCTTGCGCCCGTTGACCAGCACGTGGCCGTGCCGGACGACCTGGCGTGCCATGTCGCGGCTCTTGGCGAACCCGCCGCGGTAGATCACGTTGTCCAGGCGGCTCTCCAGGATCTGGAGCAGCGCCTCACCCGTCTTGCCGCGGGTCTTGGTAGCTTCCTTGTAATAGTTGCCGAACTGCTTCTCAAGGATGCCGTAGATGCGGCGAGCCTTCTGCTTCTCCCTGACCTGCAGCAGGAACTCGCTCTCCTTGGGCCGGTTCCTGCCATGCTCGCCCGGCGGGTAGGGCCGGATCTCGATCGGGCACTTCGGCGAGTCGCACTTGGCGCCCTTCAGGAACAGCTTGGTCTTCTCGCGGCGGCAGAGCCTGCAGTCCGCACCGGTGTATCGAGCCATGCTTGTCGTCTACTCCTCAGTCTCTGCCGCGGGTGCCGACCCCCGTGAACCCCCGGTCATACCCGCCGCCGCTTCGGCGGGCGACAACCGTTGTGCGGAACCGGGGTCACGTCCTGGATCGAGCCAACCTCAAGGCCGGTGGCCTGCAGCGACCTGATCGCCGTCTCGCGACCCGAGCCTGGGCCCTTCACGAACACATCCACCTTGCGCATGCCGTGCTCCATCGCCCGCCTGGCGGCGGCCTCGGCGGCCATCTGGGCGGCGAACGGCGTGGACTTGCGCGAGCCCTTGAAGCCGACCTGGCCGGACGAGGCCCAGGAGATCACGCTGCCCGCCGGGTCGGTGATGGACACGATGGTGTTGTTGAAGGTGCTCTTGATGTGCGCGTGCCCGTGCGCGATGTTCTTGCGTTCCTTGCGGCGTACCTTCTTGACGCCGGTTCGGCTCTTTGGAGGCATCCTGCTCGTCAACTCCGGAGGTGATCGGTCCGATGGGCACGCATGGCCGCTGCGAGCGAGCCAGGCGCGGTTGCTGGACTACTTCTTGCCGACCTTCTTCTTGCCGGCCACGGTCTTCTTCTTGCCCTTGCGAGTACGCGCGTTGGTCTGAGTGCGCTGGCCGTGCACAGGCAGCCCGCGGCGGTGCCGCAGGCCCTGATAGCAGCCGATCTCGACCTTGCGCCTGATGTCGGACTGCACCTCGCGGCGAAGGTCACCCTCGACCTTGTAGTTCGCCTCGATCCAGTCCCTGAGCTGAACGATCTCGTCGTCGGTCATCTGGTGGACGCGCCGGTCCGGGCTGATGCCGGTGGCCTGGAGCGTCTCGACCGCACGAGTCCTGCCGATGCCGTAGATATACGTCAGCGCGACCTCAAGCCGCTTCTCCCGCGGGAGGTCAACACCTACCAGGCGTGCCATCGTGGGCAATGTCCCTTCTCATCTGGAGGTCCTGCGCACCACCCCGGGTCTATCGCCCGCCGACCCGGCCCCGGCCTCCATCCGGGGGTGCTCCTGGCACCTTGCGGCGCCAGGAGTGCGGCGCGTGTCTTGCCGTCAGCCCTGCCGCTGCTTGTGCCTCGGGTCAGAGCAGATCACCATCACCCGGCCGTGCCGACGGATGATCCGGCATTTACTGCAGATCTTCTTCACACTCGGCTTGACCTTCATGGCGGAACTCCTGTCGGAACTTGTTCAATGCTCTCGTGCGATCGGCGTCGCCCGCTGCGAAAGGGTCACTTGTACCGGTAGACGATCCGGCCGCGACTCAGGTCATACGGGCTCAACTCGACGACCACTCGGTCGTCGGGCAGGATCCGAATGTAGTGCATCCGCATCTTGCCGCTGATATGAGCAAGAACCTTATGCCCGTTGTCGAGCTCCACCCGGAAGAAGGCATTGGGCAGTGACTCGACTACCGTGCCCTCGATCTCGATGGCGCCGTCTTTCTTGGGCATGTCCTCCGCGTTTCTCTGATCTCGGCTCGCCGTCCCGCCGCCGGCGTGGCCGGCGTCGTCGGTCTGGTTTCGCTCTCTCGCTGCTCTGGCTTCGCTGAACGTCTTGGTCGTAATGTTCTGGGTCGAACTGTCTGGGTGGAACTGGCTTTGCTGAACCTTGCGGATCTGCGTTCGTGGTGGTACCGGGCGGTCTGTCTCCCTGTCACGTCCGAATCAGCGCGCCGCTGCCGCTCCCGGCAGCACCGCAGCAGAACTCAGGCGGTCATGGGTGACAGTCCCCCGACTCCGGCCGATGCTCCGCACGTCTGCCGGACCTGGGCGGCCCGATCGACACTCCTATCACGCCAGGCACCTGGCCATGGCAGACGAGAGCTTTATGGGCCGCAGCAGAGTCTACTTGAGCAGAGCGCGCAATGCGAACCGGGGCAGGCGATATAACAGCGGCAATCCCCAGCGCATTCCCAGGGCCTGGTGGCGAAGCGCCAGCGAGCGGCACGATGCCGCACCGAGCGCGGCCAGCTCGCCGCGCGGGCACCTTGCTGTCGCTGCGGGCGCCGTCGGTCCGGGTCGTGGGCACCATGCTGTCGCCAGGGCGACGTCGTGGGCACTTAGCTGCTGTCCGGGGGCGGTTGTGCGGGGTGCTGGGCGCGGGGTTCCGGTGCGGGGGTGCGAGGTGCGGTACTTGGTGCCTGGGTTCAGATGGTTTCCGGTGGGCCGCCGATTTCGCGCGGCGGTCCGCCGTCGCCTGGTCCGCCGTGCCGCCTGGCCCGGCCGACCATCCAGCCGCCGGCCATCAGGGCGCCGCACGCCGCGGCCCAGGCCAGCGGCCACCAGGCGCCTGACACCAGCCCTAGCACGGTGCAGACCAGCGAAACGACCAGCCAGGACCCCCAGGCCGCCGGCCAGGCGCGGGACGGCAGGCGCTCCATCCCGGTCTCCACATGGCGCAGCACAGACTCGGCAGGCAGTTCCATGCTGACCGGCCGGCCGCGCGGCAGCGAGGCGGAGGGCAGCGGATACAGATCGACCGGCGGCAGGTCCTCGGTGAGCTCGTCAAGCTCGGCGAGCGTCTTGGCCTCGAAGACCTTGTCCAGCCGCTCGTTGAACTCCTCGGCGTCCAGCCGACCGCGCGCGTGGCTCTCCCGCAGCTGGCTGGCGGTGCGCTCGCGGTCCTGGTCCGAGGCCCGGATCGGCGGATCGATTTCCATCAGGGCCGCCCCGCTCCGCTGCTCACCTCACCGCCGACCCCGGCGCGAAGTCCCGCCAGGCCGTGCCGTGCGAACCCGCTCGTGCCGCCGTCGGGGGCGGTCAGGACCCACGGGCCGTCGGCCGTGATCGCCACCGTGTGCTCGAAGTGCGCCGCCAGGCTGCCGTCGGCCGTCACGACCGTCCAGTCATCGTCGAGCAGCCTAGTGCGCGGCCTGCCGAGCACCAGCATGGGCTCGATGGCCATGGCCATCCCCTCGGCAAGCAGCGGACCGTGGCCCGGCTTGCCGTAGTTCGGCACCGGAGGGTCCATGTGCATGGCCGAGCCGATGAAGTGACCGGTGTACTCCCGCACGATCCCGTAGCTGCCGCTGGCACAGGCGCTGCTCTCCACGGCGTTCGACACGTCGGTGAGCCAGCGGCCTGCCAACGCTGTCGCCAGGCCGTGCCACATCGCGGTCTCGCAGGCCTGCATCAGAGCGGTCGCCTCGGCGGGCACCGCACCGACCGGCACAGTCACGGCCGCATCCCCGTGCCAGCCGCCGACGATCGCGCCCGCGTCGATGGAGATCACATCGCCGGCCGCCAGCCGAACGTCGTCACTGGGTATGCCGTGCACGATCTCGTCGTTGACCGACGTGCAGATGGTGGCCGGGTAGCCGTGGTAGCCCTTGAACGACGACTCGGCGCCCGCGTCAGCGATCACCCGCGCCGCGATCGCGTCGAGCTCGGCAGTGCTGACTCCCGGCTCGACCGCGGCCGCAGTAGCCTCCAGCATCCGCGCCACCACCAGGCCAGCCTCGCGCATCAGCGCGAACTGGGCCGGTGTCTTGATCTCGATCGAAGATCCTCGGCTGAGCCGCATCGCCCCAAAGCCTCCCTGTAAACACCGTACCCGCGAAACCAGGTCGGATCTATCAGCGGACGAAGCGGCGGAGCGCGAGCAGCGCCCGCTCGGTCACGTCGTCCACCGGGCCGGTCGCGTCGATTCCGAGCAGGATGCCTTCGTCGGCATAGTACGAGATAAGCGGCTGGGTCTGCTGCTGGTAAACCTCGATCCGGTGCCTGATAGTCTCCTCGCGGTCGTCGTCGCGCTGGAAAAGCTCGCCGCCGCACTCGTCGCACTTGTCGGGCAGCGAGGGCGGGTCGAAGGCCACGTGCCAGACCCTGCCGCACCTGCGACATGTCCGCCTGCCGGACAAGCGCCTGATCACTTCGTCATTATCGACTACCAGTTCGAGCACAAGGTCGAGCCGCAGGCCCCAGTCGGCGAGCATTTTCTTCAGCGTCTCCGCCTGTGGCACATTTCGCGGGAAGCCGTCAAGCAGGAAGCCGGACTGAGCGTCGTCCTCCTGCAGCCTGGTGGCCACCATGGCGATCGTGACCTCGTCGGGCACCAGGTCACCGCGGTCCATGAAGGCCTTCGCCTGTCGCCCGAAATCGGTGCCCGTGCTGACGTTGTGCCGGAATATGTCACCTGTGGACACCTTCGGTATCGCCAGGTGCGAGGCTATGAACTGGGCCTGTGTCCCCTTGCCCGCTCCGGGGGGCCCTACGAGGACGACTCGCACTACCTGAGGAAGCCCTCGTAGTTGCGCTGCTGCAGTTGGCTTTCGATCTGCTTGACCGTATCCAGCCCGACCCCGACCGCGATCATGATGCTGGTACCGCCAAGCGGGAACTGGTTGCCCGCGTTCACGAGGGCGATGGCTACCATCGGGATCAGGGCCACGATGCCCAGGTAGAGCGAGCCTGGCGCGGTCAGCCGGTTGAGTACGAACCGCAGGTAGCCAGCGGTCGGCCCGCCCGGCCTGATCCCTGGGATGAACCCGCCGGACTTCTTCATGTTGTCGGCGACCTCGTCGGGGTTGAACGTGATCGAGACATAGAAGTACGTGAACAGGATGATCAGCGCGAAGAAGCCAGCCATGTAGTACGGATCGTCACCCCTGACGAGGTGATTCTCGATCCAGTACGCCCATCCCGACGTCGCGTTAGTCTTGCCGAACAGATTCGCGACCAGCGCGGGGATGTAGAGCAGCGACGCCGCGAAGATCACCGGGATGACTCCGGCCTGGTTCACCTTCAGCGGTATGTAGGTCGACGTCCCGCCGTACATCTTCCTGCCGACCATCCGCTTGGCGTACTGCACAGGGATCCGGCGCTGCGCCTGTTCCATGAACGCGACCGCCGCGATGATCAGCACGCCCACCGCCAGCACGAGCGTAAAGATGAAGCTGCCCTCGCTCTGCAGGATCTGGTAGAGCTGGCCGGGGACCACGGCGATAACCTGCGTGAAGATCATCAGCGACATGCCGTTGCCCACGCCGCGGTCGGTGATCAGCTCGCCGAGCCACATGATCACGGCAGTACCTGCCGTCATGCAGATCACCATCGTGGCCAGCCTGAACACCGAGGTGTTCGGGATGAGCGGCTGCGGGCACGACGTGCCGAAGAGCGCGGAAGGGTTCTCGGCCAGCGCGATGATCGCCGTGGACTGCAGGATGGCCAGGCCGATGGTGAGGTAGCGGCTGTACTGAGTGATCTTCGCGTTCCCTGACGGGCCCTCCTGGCGCAGCGCTTCCAGCCTGGGGATGACCACCGCGAGCAGCTGCAGGATGATGGTGGCCGTGATGTAGGGCATGATGCCGAGCGCGAAGACCGTCAGTCGCACGAGGGCGCCGCCGCTGAGCAGGTTGACGATGCCGAGGACGCCCGTGTTCGTCGCGCCCTTGAGGCACGCATGGACGGCGCTCTCCGAGACGCCCGGAGTGGGCAGGGACGCGCCGAGCCGGAAGATGACGATGATGAAGAGCGTGAAGAGCAGCTTCTTGCGCAGGTCCGGAGTCCGGAAGGCCTGGTAGAACGCGGTCAGCATGCGCCGTCCTGTGGTCGAAGGGTCAACGTCATCTGCCGCTCCTCGTGGCCGGCAGCCCGGTCATTCCCCGGACGCCGCATCGCTCAGCGCGACATGCACGCCGCAGTCTAACGCGCTGAGCGGACTGGCGGCGCCTGCCTGCATCCTATGTCCGCTGGCAAGGTCCATTGGCTCGATGCCAATGCGGCCGCGGCCGCGCCAAAACCCCGTCCGGCGCGGGTGACCTGCGACACGGCCAGCCGCTGGCACCGGCCACGGGCACGAGCGGCCGACTCGCCATCCGCGACTGTGTCTGGCGCCCTTAGCCTGGCGCGGCTCCGGTCAGAGCTGGGTGGCCGTGCCGCCCGCCGCGGTGATCTTCTCGACCGCCGAGGCCGAGAAGGCGTGCGCGCTAATCCGCAGCCCGCTGACCGCCTCGCCGGAGCCGAGCACCTTCACGAGCTCGCCGCCGCGCACCGCGCCGCGCGCGGCAAGGTCCTCCGGCGTCACGTCGCCGCCGTCGGGGTACATCGCGGCCAGCCGGTTCAGGTTGACCACCTGGTAGGTGGTCTTGAACCGAGCGTTGGAGAACCCCCGCATCTTCGGCAGCCTGCGGTGCAGCGGCATCTGGCCGCCCTCGAACGCGGGCGAGATGCTGGTCCTGGCCTTGCTGCCCTTGGTGCCGCGGCCGGCCGTCTTGCCCTTGGACGCCTCGCCCCTGCCCACCCTCGTCTTTGGGGTGTGCGCGCCTGGCGCCGGGCGCAGGTGATGGACCTTCAGGCCCGCCTTGCCGCCCGGGGCCTGGCCGGCTCCCTGGTCCTTGGAACTCGCCACGTCTAACGCACCTCCTCCACGACCACCAGGTGGCGCACCACCTGGATCATGCCGCGGATCTCCGGCCGGTCGGCCTTGATGACGCTGTCGCCGATCCGATGCAGCCCCAGCGAGCGCAGCGACTCACGCTGCGCCTTCGTGCCGCCGATCTTCGACTTGGTCTGAGTGACCTTCAGCTCTGCTGTCTTCTGCTCTGCCATCTCGCGCTCCCGCTCAGCTGTTCGGCTCGGCGGCGGTTGCGGCGGCGGCACGCGCCCTGAGCATGGCGGCCGGAGCGACCCGCTCGATCGGCAGGCCACGCCTGGCGGCGATCTCCTCCGGCCTGGACAGGCCCTTCAGCGCCGCTACGGTCGCGTGCACCACGTTGATCGGGTTGGACGAACCGAGCGAGCGCGACAGCACGTCGTGCACGCCCGCGCACTCGAGCACCGCCCGCACCGGGCCGCCGGCGATCACGCCGGTTCCCGGGCTGGCGGGCTTGAGCAGCACCACGCCAGCGGTGTCCTCGCCGGTCACCGCGTGCGGGATGGTGCCGCCGATCCGAGGCACCCTGAAGAACGACTTCTTGGCCGCTTCCACGCCCTTGGCGATGGCCGCGGGCACCTCCTTGGCCTTGCCGTAACCGACACCCACCATGCCGTTGCCGTCGCCGACCACGACAAGCGCCGTGAAGCTGAACCGCCGGCCACCCTGGACGACCTTCGCCACCCGGTTGATGGTGACCACGCGCTCAAGGTAGGCGGTGCCCTTCTCGGCCGCGCCGCCGCGGCGGTCGTCGCGGCGCTCCCGCCGCTCGCCACCTCCGCTGCCGCTGCCTGGCCCGGAACCTCGCCGTGCCGTCGCTGCCATCAGTTCGTCCTTCTCTCGTCGTTCCGAATGCCTGACCCGGCCGCGCGGGCCGACGTCCGTCCGCCGCTCATGGTCACAGGGCCAGCCCGCCTTCCCGCGCACCGTCGGCGACGGCAGCCACCCGGCCGTGATAGGCGTTGCCGCCGCGGTCGAGCACCGCGGCCGCGATCCCCGCCGCGGCCGCGCGCTCGGCAAGCAGCTTGCCTACCTCGCGAGCCTTGGCGGTCTTGTCGCCGCTCGCCTGGCGCAGCGCGGCCTCCATCGTGGAGGCCGACGCGATCGTGTGCCCGGCGATGTCGTCGATCAGCTGAACATAGACGTTCCTGGCCGAGCGGGTGACGACGAGCCTCGGGCGCACGGGGTCGCCAGCGATCTTCCTGCGCACCCGCAGGTGCCGGCGGCCGCGCGAGGCTGCGCGCTGCGCGGTGCGGCTCTTGCTGCGCACGTGCGCAGTGGTCCTGATGCCAGCCATGACTTACTTACCAGCCTTCCCGGCCTTGCGGCGGATCTGCTCGCCGGAGTACCGCACGCCCTTGCCCTTGTAAGGATCGGGCTTGCGCAGCTTGCGTATGTTGGCGGCGACCTCGCCGACCTGCTGCTTGTCGATGCCCTCGACCACGAACCTGGTCGGCGTCTCCACCCGGAACGAGATTCCTTCCGGGGCACTGATCAGCACCGGGTGCGAGAAGCCGAGCGCGAACTCCAGGTCCTTGCCCTTGGCCTGCACACGGTAGCCGACCCCTACGATCTCCATGGTCTTGGCGTAGCCGCTGGTCACTCCCGTGACCATGTTCGCGATCAGGGAACGGGACAGCCCGTGCAGGGCACGGATCTCGCCCTCGTCCGACGGCCGGGTGACGGTGATCACGCCGTCGTCGTGCTTGACCTCGATCGGCGAGGCGACCTGCAGGTGCAGGCTGCCCTTCGGGCCCGTGACGGTAACGTCGCGGCCGCTGACGGCCACGTCGACGCCGGAGGGCACGACGACGGGCATCCGTCCGATTCGTGACATCGTCAGCTCCCCTACCAGACGTAGGCGAGGACTTCCCCGCCCACGCCCTGCTTCTTCGCCTGCCGGTCGGTCATCAGCCCGGAGGACGTCGAGATGATCGCAACGCCGAGGCCGCCGAGCACCCGCGGCAGGTTGTCCTTGCGCGCGTACACCCGCAGTCCCGGCTTGGAGACCCGCTTGATGCCCGCGATGGAGCGCTCCCTGGTCGGCCCGTACTTCAGCGCGATCACCAGGTTCTTGCCGACCTCGGCGTCCTCGACGCGCCAGCCGGCGATGTAGCCCTCCTGCTGGAGTATCTCGGCGATGTGCACCTTGACCTTCGAGTGCGGCATGGTCACGGCGTCGTGATATGCCGAGTTGGCGTTGCGCAGACGGGTCAGCATGTCTGCGACCGGGTCGGTCATTGTCATGGCCTGGTGGCCCTCCTCGTCGCGGTTTCCGCCGTGCTGGCTCGGGGGATCACCCGGGAGCCACCGCAGGGACCTGCGACGTGGTCAGTGGGCGCCGGTGCGCCCAGGTCGGTCTGGTCAGGGGCACGGCCGTGCCCGGTTTCGTTGTCCGCAAGCGGGCGGTTACCAGCTTGACTTGGTGACGCCAGGCAGCTCGCCCCGGTGCGCCATGGTGCGGAAGCAGATCCGGCACAGGCCGAACTTGCGGTAAACCGCACGCGGCCGCCCGCACCGCGAGCACCTGGTGTAGGCGCGCACCTCGAACTTGGGCTTGCGCCCAGCCTTGGCGATGAGGCTCTTCTTCGCCACTACTCAGTTCTCCTTGAACGGGAAGCCGAGCCGTCGCAGCAGCGAGCGGCCCTGCTCATCGGTGGTCGCGGTGGTGACGATGGTGACATCCATGCCGCGCTGCCTGTCCACCTGGTCGGGGTTGATCTCGTGGAACATCAGCTGCTCGGTCAGTCCGAACGTGTAGTTGCCCCGCCCGTCGAACTGCCGGTCGGACAGGCCGCGGAAGTCGCGGATCCTGGGCAGCGCGAGCGAAAGCAGCCGGTCGCAGAACTCCCACATCCGCTGGCCGCGCAGCGTTACGTGCACGCCGATCGGCATGCCCTCCCTGAGCTTGAACTGCGCGATCGACTTGCGCGCCCGCGCGACCGCGGGCTTTTGGCCCGTGATCAGTGTAAGGTCCCTGACCGCGCCCTCGATCAGCTTGGCGTCCCTGGCGGCCTCGCCGACCCCCATGTTCACCACGATCTTGGTCAGCGTGGGTATCTGCATGACGTTGGCCAGGCCGAACTCCTCGCGCAGCGCCGGCGATACCTCGGCCAGGTAGCGCTCCTTCAGCCTCGGCGGGACCTCGGCCACCGCGGTCGCCGTGCCGCCGGACAGACCCGAGGCCGGCGCGTCGATCTCCGACCGGCTGCGGCTCGGCGCGGTCACGCCGCCGCGGCTCTGGCCGCCCGACTTGCCGCCGGCCCCGCTGCGGCCCTTCGCAGGGCCGCCGCCCTTGCTCGACTTGCTCGCAGCCATCAGATGTCCTTACCGCTCGGTCGGGCGACCCGGACCTTGGTCTCGCCGTCGCGCCGGTAGCCCGCCCTGGCGGGCTTCTTCGTCTCCGGGTCGATCAGGGCCACGTTGCTGACGTGGATGAACGCCTCCTGGTGCACGATGCCGCCTTCCTTGGCACCGCGCTGGCCCTGGTAGTTGACCTTGGTGTTCTTCTTGATCATGCTGACGCCTTCGACGAGCACGCGCTGCTTCTCGGGATCTGCGACCCGGACGGTGCCCTCGCGGCCCTTGTCCTTGCCGGCGATCACCACGACGCGGTCGCCCTTCTTGATCTTCATGCTGCGCGCCTTGCCGTTCTTGGCCATCACAGCACCTCCGGCGCCAGCGAGATGATCCTCATGAACCTCTTCTCGCGCAGCTCCCGGCCGACCGGCCCGAAGATGCGGGTTCCCCTCGGGTCGCCGCCATCCCTGATCAGGACGGCAGCGTTCTCGTCGAACCGGATATACGAGCCATCGCCACGGCGCCGCTCCTTGCGCGTGCGCACCACGACCGCCTTGACCACGTCGCCCTTCTTGACGCCCGCACCAGGCAGGGCGTCCTTGACGGTGGCCACGATGACGTCGCCGATGCCCGCGTATCGACGGCCCGACCCGCCGAGAACGCGGATGCACAGCAGCTCCTTGGCACCCGTGTTGTCGGCGACCTTGAGCCGCGACTCCTGCTGGATCACGTCAACTCCTGCTTGCTTTCAGTTCCTGCTTGGTCTGGCCGGGCTGGCCAGGGCCCTCGGCGGGCCTGGCCGGCGCCCTTGTGGTCGGTCGGTGCGTGCTACTTCGCCTTCTCCAGGATCTGCGCGACGCGCCACCGCTTGGTCGCCGAGAGCGGCCTGGTCTCGGTCAGCACCACCCGGTCGCCGACGCCGCAGGCGTTCTCCTCGTCGTGCGCCACGTACTTCCTGGTGCGGCGGATAACCTTGCCGTACTTCGGGTGCTTGACCCGGTCCTCGACCATCACGATGACGGTCTTGTCCATCTTGTCGCTGACGACCAGGCCCTCCCTGACCTTGCGGTAGCCACGGGCCGAGTCGCCGCGCGCCGGAGCCTGTGCCGTCTCCGGCTGGGCCGCCTCACTCATCCTCTTCAGCCTCCTGCTCCAGCGTCACGATGCCGAGCTCGCGCTCCCGCTTCACGGTGTAGATGCGGGCGATCTCCTTGCGGACGGCGCGCAGCCGCCCGTGGCTCTCCAGCTGGCCGGTGGCCGCCTGGAACCTCAGGTTGAACAGCTCGATCTTCGCCTCGGCCAGCTTGTCGTCCAGCTCTTCCTCGCTCGAGGCCCGCAGATCGGCCGCTGCCATTGCCTTGGCCATCACGCCTCACCACTCTCGGGGGCTCCGGGGGTCGTCCCCCGGGCCAGTACAGCGCGCTTAACGAACTTTGCCCGTCGTTTGGGGCACAGCATGGGGAGCTTGTGCGTCTGTGACATCACGCCTCGCCCACCTCACGCTTGACGAACTTGCACTTCATAGGGAGCTTGTGCATGGCCCGGCGGAGTGCCTCCCTGGCCACAGGCTCGGGAACGCCGGACAGCTCGAACATCACCCGGCCCGGCTTGACGTTGGCGATCCACCACTCGGGTGCGCCCTTGCCTGAGCCCATCCGGGTCTCGGCCGGCTTCTTGGTCAGCGGACGGTCCGGGTAGATCGTGATCCAGACCTTCCCGCCGCGGCGGATGTGCCTGGTCATTGCGATACGAGCGGCCTCGATCTGCCGGTTGCTCACGTACGAGTGCTCGAGCGCCTGAATCCCGTACTCGCCGAAGGTCACCCGCGTGCCGCCCTTGGCCGCACCAGACCGGTCGGGCCTGTGCTGCTTGCGGTGCTTGATCCTGCGGGGGATGAGCATTCCTCAGCCCTCCTCGCCGGTCGCAGCCGCGCCAAGGCCGACCTCGGCCGCCCTGCCGCGCGCCTCGTGCTGTCCGCCGGCCGCCTCGCCGGACCTCGGCCCGCGGTCGGTGCCGTCCGGCGAGCCAGGCCGCCTGCCGCGGCGGCCGGGCGCCGCGGGCGGGCGCTCCCGCCCGCCCGGACGCTGGCCAGCGCGCACGGCGGCCGCGGCCGCCTCGCGCTCGGCCCTGGTCTGCGCGGCGTCGCCGCGGTAGATCCACACCTTGACGCCGATCCGGCCGAATGTAGTGCGCGCCTCGTAGAAGCCGTAGTCGATGTCGGCCCGCAGCGTGTGCAACGGCACCCGGCCCTCGCGGTAGAACTCCGAGCGCGACATCTCCGCGCCGCCGAGGCGGCCGGAGCACTGCACCCTGATGCCCTTGGCGCCACCCTTGATCGCGGTCTGCATCGCCTTGCGCATGGCGCGGCGGAACGAGACCCGGCTGGACAGCTGCTCGGCGACGCCCTGGGCGACGAGCTGGGCGTCGATCTCGGGGTTCTTCACCTCGAGGATGTTCAGCTCGATCCGGCGCCCGGTCAGCTTCTCAAGGTCGCCGCGGATCCGGTCGGCCTCGGCGCCGCGCCTGCCGATCACGATGCCCGGCCGCGCGGTGTGGATCCAGACCTTGACCTTGTCCTTGTCCTCGCGCTCGATCTCCACCTTGGAGATGCCGGCCCGCTCCATGCCGCGCTGCAGCATCCGGCGGATGGCGACGTCCTCCGCGACGTAGTCCTTGTACAGCTTGTCGGCGAACCACCGGCTCTTGAAGTCGGTGGTGATGCCCAGCCGGAACCCGTGCGGGTTCACTTTCTGGCCCACTAGCGGGTCCTCTCCCTGCGGTTGGAAGCAGCGCGGCCGCCGCCGGCGCCACGGCCGCCGGCCGCCGCACCTCCCGGCACGGCGCCGTTATCCGAGACGATGACCGTGATGTGGCTCGTCTTCTTGTTGATCCGGTAACCCCGGCCCTGCGCCCGCGGCCTGAACCGCTTGAGCGTGGGACCCTCGTCCACCCAGGCGCGACTCACCACGAGCGAGGATGCAGTGGCCCGCCCGGTCTGCTCGGCATTGGCGATCGCGCTCGCGAGCACCTTGCCCACGGGGTCGCTCGCCGACTGCGGCGCGAAGGCCAGCACCGCCTGCGCCTGCTCAGCAGGCAGCCCGCGGATCAGGTCCACCACCCGGCGGGCCTTCCGCGGCGTGACGCGGACGTACCGCGCCTTTGCCCTCGCTTCCATCGGTCCTGCCTCGCTCTCTTACTTCGGTAAGCGTCTGATCGGTTCGGCAGCCGGCAGCCGCCGCTAGCGGCGGCTGCGCCTGTCGTCCTTCACGTGACTGCGGAACGTACGGGTCGGCGCGAACTCGCCGAGCTTGTGACCGACCATCGACTCGGTGACGAACACCGGCACGTGCTTGCGCCCGTCGTGCACCGCGATCGTGTGGCCCAGCATCGCCGGGACGATCATGGAACGGCGCGACCACGTCTTGATGACGTTCTTGGTGCCCTTGGAGTTCTGCGCGTCCACCTTCTTGATCAGGTGGTCGTCGACAAACGGGCCCTTCTTCAGGCTACGAGGCATTACCTAGTGCTCCTACCGTTCCGTCCTTGCACCAGCTGGCGCGGCTTTCGAGGCATTGGTCGGTGCTCCTACCGCTTCTTCTTCGCGCGCCGCCGGGAAATGAGCTTGTCGCTCGGCTTGTGCGCTCGCCGGGTGCGGCCCTCGGGCTTGCCCCACGGGCTGACCGGGTGCCGGCCGCCTGAGGTCTTGCCCTCGCCGCCGCCCATCGGGTGGTCGATCGGGTTCATCGCGACGCCGCGCACGCTCGGCCTGCGGCCCTTCCACCGGCTGCGGCCCGCCTTGCCGAGCTTGATGTTGCCCTGCTCGGCGTTGCTGACCTCGCCGACGGTCGCCCGGCAGGTGGCGTCCACCAGCCGGATCTCGCCGGACGGCATCCGCAGGTGGGCGTGCTTGCCCTCCTTGGCGAGCAGCTGCACGCCCGACCCGGCCGACCTGGCGATCTTGGCCCCGCCGCCCGGCCGCATCTCGATCGCGTGCACCACGGTGCCGGTCGGGATCGAGCGCAGCGGCAGGCAGTTGCCGACCTTGATGTCCGCCCCGTGCCCGTTCTCGACCGTGTCGCCCTGGCGCAGCCCGGCCGGAGCCAGGATGTAGCGCTTCTCGCCGTCGGCGTAGTGCAGCAGGGCGATCCGCGCAGTCCTGTTGGGGTCGTACTCGATGTGCGCGACCTTGGCGGGCACGCCGTCCTTGTCGGCCCGCCTGAAGTCGATCACCCGGTAGGCGCGCTTGTGCCCGCCGCCCTGGTGCCGGGCGGTGATCCGGCCGTGCACGTTCCGGCCGCCGCGGCCATGCAGCGGCTGGACCAGCGACTTCTCCGGCTCGCTCCGCGTCAGCTCGGCGAAGTCCGAGCCGCTCGCGCCGCGCCTGCCCGGCGTGGTCGGCTTGTACCTTCGGATGCCCATCTCTGCCTAAACTCCTTGCTCGCCCGCGCCTAGCTGCCCAGGCCGCCGATGTCGATCCGGTCGCCGGCCGCCAGGCTCACGATCGCCCGCTTGGTGTCCGGCCGCTTGCCAAAGCCAGCGCGGGTGCGGCGTCGCTTACCCGGCCGGTTGAGCGTGTTCACGCCGGTGACCTTCACGTTGAAGATCGCCTCCACGGCCTGGCGGATTTGCGTCTTGTTGGCGTGCGGGGCGACGATGAACGTGTACTTGTTGAACTCGTCCTGCAGGCCGTAGCTCTTCTCCGAGATGACCGGCCGCAGCAGGATGTCCCTGTGGTTGAAGATCTTGCTCACCGCTCCTAGCCCTCCTGCCCGGCGCCAGCCCTGGCCACGAACGAGGCGTACGCGGCGGCCGTGAACACCACCCGGTCGTTGACCAGCACGTCGTAGGTGTTCAGCTGGCCGGGATCGATCAGGTGCACGCCACGCGCGTTGCGCAGGCTCTTCCAGGTCGCCTGGTCCGAGGTCTCGACGACCACAAGCACCGAGGCGGCGCCGGGCGCCGCGCCGGTCACCACGCCGAGCACCGACAAGGCGTCCTTGGTCTTCGGCTCGCCGCCCTCGACGAACCCGTCGACCACCTGCACGAGGCCGTGCCTGGCCCGGTCCGACAGGGCGCCGCGCAGCGCGGCGGCCTTCATCTTCTTGGGCGTGCGCTGCTCGTAGGACCGCGGCACCGGGCCGTGCACAACGCCGCCGCCGGCGAACTGCGGCGCCCTGATCGAGCCCTGCCTGGCCCGGCCGGTGCCCTTCTGCCGGTACGGCTTCCTGCCGCCGCCGCGGACCTCGCCGCGGGTCTTGGTGGCGTGGGTGCCCTGCCGCGCCGCGGCCTGCTGCGCCACCACGACTTGGTGGATCAGCGGGACGTTCACGGTCGCGTCGAAGATCTCGGCGGGCAGGTCGACCTTCACCTCGGTGCTGGCCGGCGCCGCCTTGGGCTTGGCCTTGGCGGGCGTCGCCGCCGACCTGGACCGCTCCGTCCGACCTGCCGTCCGGCCGGCCGGCTTGGCAGCCTTCGCCTCGTCACCGGCCTTCGCCTCGTCAGCTGCCTTGGCGGCCTTGGCGGCCTTCGCCGCCGGCGCCTTCTTGGCAGCCGGCGCCGCGGCCGCCTCCTCGCCAGCCCCGGCCTTGCCAGCCCCGGCCTTGCCAGCCCCGGCCTTGCCAGCCTCGGCAGTGCCAGCCTCGGCCGCGCCAGCCTCGGCGCCCTCAGCCGCACTGGCCTCGGCGTTCGCGGCCTCGGTCACCTCAGCGGTGGCCTCCTCGGGGGCGTTCTCGCCCCGCTCCTCCCGCGATGCCGGGCTCATCGGGATGCACCAGCCTCTCTCGTCCGGCCGCCGGCCGCCAGCGGCTTCTTGACCGCGCTGCGCACCAGCACCAGGCTGCCGACCGGCCCAGGCACGGCGCCCTTGATCAGCAGCAGCCCCTTGTCGTTGTCGACGCCGTGCAGCGTCAGGTTCAGCACCGTGGTGCGCTCGCTGCCCATCCGGCCGGCCATCTTCAGGCCCTTGAACACGTGGCCGGGGAACGCGCAGCCGCCGATGGAACCCGGCGACCTGTGCTTGCGCTGGGTGCCGTGCGAGGAGCTCAGCCCGTGGAAGCCGTGTCGCTTCATCACGCCGGCGGTGCCCTTGCCCTTGCTGGTCGCTGTCACGTCGACCAGCTCGCCGGCCTCGAACGTCTCAACCGTGACCTCCTGGCCGAGCGTGTACTGCGCCGCGTCGTCGGTCCGCAGCTCGACCAGGTACCGCCGCGGCGTGACCCCGGCCTTGGTGAATACCCCGGCGGTCGGCTTGTTGACCCGGCGCGGGTCGATGTCGCCGTAGCCGAGCTGCACCGCCGAGTAGCCGTCGGACTCAGGGCTCCGCACCGCCGTCACGACGCACGAACTGCTGCCCACCACGGTGACCGGGACGATCTTGCCGTCGGCGCTGAAGACCTGGGTCATGCCGAGCTTGGTGCCCAGCACTCCCCTGACCTTCCCGCCAACACCGTCTTGGTTCGTCATCACCGTGTCCCTAGAGCTTGATCTGGATGTCGACGCCGGCCGGCACGTCAAGCCGCATCAGCGCGTCGACGGTCTTCGGCGTCGGGTCGATGATGTCGATCAGCCGCTTGTGCGTGCGCATTTCGAAGTGCTCACGCGAGTCCTTGTACTTGTGCGGCGACCGGATCACGCAGTACACGTTCTTCTCCGTCGGCAGCGGCACCGGCCCAACCACCTTGGCACCCGTCCGCATGACGGTGTCGACAATCTTCCGCGCCGAAGTGTCGATGACCTCATGGTCATAGCTCTTCAAGCGGATGCGGATCTTTTCTCCCGCCATCGCTAGGCCTCTGTCCTTACCTTCGGTGTCACTAGGTCTTAGGTCGTGCTGTGGTGCCGCAGTCAGCGAGGTGCCGGGGAGTCCCGGCGCAAGCCGTTCAGGCTGCGCCGGGGTCTCCCCGGTACCGAGCGTCTAGCCGGTACTACTTGATGATCTTGGTGACCCGCCCGGCACCCACGGTCCGGCCACCCTCGCGGATCGCGAAGCGCAGGCCTTCCTCCATGGCGATCGGCTGGATCAGCTCGACCTTCATCTCGGTATTGTCGCCGGGGAGCACCATCTCGGTGCCCTCCGGCAGGCTGACCACGCCGGTCACGTCCGTGGTCCTGAAGTAGAACTGCGGACGGTAGTTGTTGAAGAACGGCGTGTGCCGCCCGCCCTCGTCCTTGGACAGGATGTAGACCTGCGCCTCGAACTGGGTGTGCGGGGTGTTGGTACCCGGCTTGATGATGACCTGGCCGCGCTCCACTTCCTCGCGCTTGATGCCGCGGAGCAGCAGCCCGGCGTTGTCACCAGCCTGGCCCTCGTCCAGGATCTTGTGGAACATCTCGACGCCGGTGACCGTGGACTTGGTCGCCCTCTCCTTGATGCCGATGATCTCGACCTCGTCGCCGGTGTGGATCTTGCCGCGCTCGATCCTGCCGGTCACCACGGTGCCGCGGCCGGTGATCGAGAACACGTCCTCGACCGGCATAAGGAACGGCTTCTCCGTGTCCCTGACCGGCTCGGGGATGGACTCGTCGCAGGCGTCCATCAGGTCCATGACCTTGGCGCTCCACTCAGGGTCGCCCTCGAGCGCCTTGAGCGCCGAGACCCTGATGACCGGCACGTCGTCGCCGGGGAACTCGTACACGGACAGCAGCTCGCGCACCTCGAGCTCGACCAGCTCGAGAATCTCCTCGTCATCGACCATGTCGGCCTTGTTCAGCGCGACCACGATGTAGGGCACGCCGACCTGACGGGCGAGCAGCACGTGCTCGCGGGTCTGCGGCATCGGCCCGTCCGTGGCCGCCACGACCAGGATGGCGCCGTCCATCTGGGCCGCGCCGGTGATCATGTTCTTGATGTAGTCAGCGTGACCTGGGCAGTCGACGTGCGCGTAGTGGCGCTTCTCGGTCTGGTACTCGACGTGGGAGATCGAGATCGTGATCCCGCGCTCCTTCTCTTCCTTCGCGTTGTCGATCTGGTCGAACGCGCTTGCCGTGTTCACGTCGGGGTACTTGTCGTGCAGCACCTTGGTGATCGCCGCGGTCAGGGTCGTCTTCCCGTGGTCGATGTGCCCGATGGTGCCGATGTTGACGTGCGGCTTGGTCCGCTGGAACTTGGCCTTCGCCACTGGTGTCTCCTCGTTGCATCGTTCCCCACTGTCGTGGGGGCTTGGCGCCCACGCGGTGCGCCGGTTGCAATTGGCTCGGTTGCTTGCTAGGTGGTGCCGGCTACTCGCCTCGTGCCTTGGCGATGATCTCCTTCGCGATGCTGGGCGGGACCTCGGCATACGAGTCGAACTGCATGCTGTAGTCCGCCCTGCCCTGAGTACGGCTACGCAGGTCGCCCACGTAGCCGAACATCTCGGACAGCGGCACGAGGGCGGTGACCACCCGTGCCCCGGCCCGCTCCTCCATGGCCTGGATCTGGCCCCGGCGGCTGTTCAGGTCGCCGATGACCTCGCCCATGTAGTCCTCAGGGGTCCTGACCTCGACCTCCATGATCGGCTCGAGCAGGACCGGGTCGGCCTGGCCGGCCGCCTTCTTGAACGCCATCGATCCGGCGATCTTGAAGGCGAGCTCGGAGGAGTCCACTTCGTGGTAGGCACCGTCGACCAGGGTGACCTTCACGTCCACCATGGGATAGCCGGCCAGGACGCCGAACTCGGCGGCCTCCTGGCACCCGGTGTCCACCGAGGGGATGTACTCGCGGGGGATGCGGCCGCCGGTGACCTTGTTCTCGAACTCGTAGCCGCCGCCGTCGCCGCCGGTCGGCTCCAGGTTGATGATCACCCGGCCGAACTGGCCGGAGCCGCCTGTCTGCTTCTTGTGTGTGTACTCGACCTTCTCGACCTTGCGGCGCACGGTCTCCCGGTAGGCGACCTGCGGCCGGCCGATGTTGGCCTCGACCTTGAACTCCCGCCGCATCCGGTCGACCAGCACCTCAAGGTGCAGCTCGCCCATGCCGGCGATGATCGTCTGGCCGGTCTCCTCGTCGGTCCTGACCTGGAAGGTCGGGTCCTCCTCGGCCAGCCGCTGGATCGCGATGCCCAGCTTGTCCTGGTCGCCCTTGGTCCTCGGCTCGATCGCGACGTTGATCACCGGGGCCGGGAACGTCATCGACTCAAGGATCACCGGCTTGCCGATGTCGCAGAGCGTGTCGCCGGTGGTGGTGTCCTTCAGGCCCATCACGGCCACGATCTGGCCGGCCATCGCCTGCGGGCGCTCCTCGCGCTTGTTGGCGTGCATCTGGTAGATCTTGCCGATCCGCTCCTTGCGGCCCTTGGTGGAGTTCAGCACCGCGGTGCCGGTGTCCAGGGTGCCCGAGTAGATCCGCAGGTAGGTCAGCTTGCCCAGGTGCTGGTCGGACATGATCTTGAAGGCTAGCGCGGAGAACGGCTCGGCCGGGTCGGCGTGCCGCAGCACCTCGGTGGCGTCGGCGCCGACCGAATGGCCGTGGATCGCGGGGATGTCCACCGGGCTCGGCAGGAAGTCCACGATCGCGTCGAGCATCGGCTGGACGCCCTTGTTCTTGAACGCGCTGCCGCAGAGCACCGGGGTGAGCGTGCTCGCGACGGTGGCCCGCCGGATCGCGGCGACGAGCTGCTCCTCGGTGGGCTCGGTGCCCTCGAGGTACAGCTCCATCATCTCCTCGTCGTTCTCCGCGATGCACTCGAGCAGGTTGTCGCGCCACTCCCTGGCGGCCTCGAAGTGGTCGGCCGGGATCTCGGTGACGTCGTACGCCTCGCCCTTGCCCTCGCCGTGCCAGAGCAGGGCGCGCATCCTGACCAGGTCGATGACGCCGCGGAAGTCCGACTCCACGCCCCACGGCAGCTGGACAACCAGCGGCGTGGCGCCGAGCCGGTCGTGGATCATCTCGACGCACCGGTGGAACTCAGCGCCGACCCTGTCCATCTTGTTCACGAAGCAGACCCGGGGCACGCCGTACCTGTTGGCCTGTCGCCACACGGTCTCGGACTGCGGCTCGACCCCCGCCACCCCGTCGAACACGGCCACCGCGCCGTCGAGCACGCGCAGCGAGCGCTCCACCTCGACGGTGAAGTCGACGTGGCCGGGGGTGTCGATGATGTTGATGGTGTGGTCACGCCAGGTGCAGGTGGTCGCCGCCGACGTGATCGTGATGCCGCGCTCCTGCTCCTGCTCCATCCAGTCCATCGTGGCGGCGCCCTCGTGGACCTCGCCGATCTTGTAGTTGATGCCGGTGTAGAACAGGATCCGCTCGGTCGTCGTCGTTTTGCCCGCGTCGATATGAGCCATGATCCCGATGTTCCGGACCCTGGCCAGCTCCGTGGCGGTAACTGTGGCGGCCACTGTAACGAATCCTCTTCCTGCTTCGATCTGCTCGTTCTGGTTGGTTATGCCTGATGCTTGCTGCTCTTGCCGACTACCAGCGGTAGTGGGCGAAGGCCTTGTTGGACTCGGCCATCTTGTGCGTGTCCTCGCGGCGCTTGACGCTGGCGCCAAGCCCGTTGCTGGCGTCGAGCAGCTCGTTCATCAGGCGCTCGGTCATCGTCTTCTCCCGGCGGGACCTGGCGTAAGAGACCAGCCAGCGCAGCGCCAGCGTGGTGCTGCGGGAGGCCCGTACCTCGACAGGGACCTGGTAGGTCGCGCCGCCGACCCGGCGGCTGCGGACCTCGAGTGTCGGCTTGACGTTGTCCAGGGCGCGCTTGAGCGTCACCACTGGGTCGTTGCCGGTCTTGTCCCGGCAGCCCTCGAGCGCGCCGTAGACGATGCGCTCGGCCAGCGAGCGCTTGCCGTTGCGCAGCACCTTGTTCACCAGCGCGGTGACTAGCGGCGATCCGTAGACCGGGTCGGTGACCAGCTGCCGCTTGGTCGCGGGGCCCTTGCGCGGCATGTCAGCTCTTCTCCTTCTTCGCGCCGTAGCGGCTGCGCGCCTGCTTGCGGTTGCGCACGCCCTGGGTGTCGAGCGAGCCGCGGATGATCTTGTAGCGGACGCCGGGGAGGTCGCGCACCCGGCCGCCCCGCACCAGCACGATGGAGTGCTCCTGCAGGTTGTGGCCGACGCCAGGGATGTAGGCGGTGACCTCGACGTGGCTGGTGAGCCTGACTCGGGCGACCTTGCGCAGGGCCGAGTTCGGCTTCTTGGGCGTGGTGGTATAGACGCGCGTGCAGACGCCTCGGCGCTGCGGGCTCCCCTTGAGCGCCGGGGTCTTGTTCTTGCCGACCTTGTCCTGGCGGCCCTTGCGGACCAGCTGCTGGATCGTGGGCACCGCGTCTCCGTCTTCCTGTCGTTTGCTGCTACTGCCGTTTGCTATACCGCGTCGTTACTGTCCTGCTCAGCTGCCAAGCCCGGCGCCCGCGGCCCGCCGAGGCAGGGCAGCGACCGACATCGCTTCACAGACTGTGGTCTGCTTGGCCCGACCCCCGCGCTCGGGCGTGTCGCCGCTTTCGCGGCCCATCCGGGCCTGAGGCGGCCCAGATTTCCGGGGAGGGAAGCTCGCTCACGCCCGGCCCTGCGATCGGCTGCCGATCCGGCGGCCCGATCTCGGTTCACAGGCGTGCGTGCCCGCGAGCACGGGCACGAAGAATCAGGATACCTAACGCAGACCGTGATGGTCAAAGCGGGCCGGTGCCCCGACTCAGCGAACGCTCAATGATAGCCGATCCCGTGCCCCGCGGGCGCCGTTCCGCAAAGTAACAATTGCCGTGCGCCGATCTAATTCATGAGATTAACGGCTCGCACCCGTCTATCGTCGCAGCCGGGCCGATCCGGCCACGCGACGGTCGCCGAGGGCGCGACCCGAGTCGGGGTCGCGCCCTCGGCGTTCGAGCATCCTTACCGGTAAGCGCCGAAGTCGTACTCCTCGAGCGGCACCGACTCACCCGACGAGGCGAACGGGTAGCTGATGTCGGTCGGGTAGGTCGCCGCCGGGTAGGCCGCGGCTCTGGCGTCCTCCTTGGGCTCGACGCGCAGCGAGCGGTACCGCTGCATGCCGGTCCCGGCCGGGATCAGCTTGCCGATGATCACGTTCTCCTTGAGGCCGACCAGCGAGTCCGACCTGGCGTGGATCGCCGCGTCGGTGAGCACCCGCGTGGTCTCCTGGAACGAGGCCGCCGACAGCCACGACTCGGTGGCCAGCGACGCCTTCGTGATCCCCATCAGCACCGGGCGGCCGGCCGCCGAGGTGCCGCCGGACTCCACGACCGCGCGGTTGATCTCCTCGAACCTCGGCCGCTCGACCAGCTCGCCGGGCAGCAGTTCGGTGTCGCCGGACTCGAGCACGTTCACCCGCTTGAGCATCTGGCGGATGATGATCTCGATGTGCTTGTCGTGGATCGACACGCCCTGAGACCGGTACACCTCCTGGACCTCGTGCACCAGGTGCAGCTGCACCTCGCGGGAGCCAAGGATGCGCAGCACCTCATGCGGGTTGACCGCGCCGGCGATCAGCTGCTGGCCGACCTTGACGCGGTCGCCGTCGTCCACCAGCAGCCGTGACCTGACCGACACCTGGTAGAGCACGTCCTCCGAGCCGTCGTCGGGCGTGACGATGATCTTCCGCGCCTTCTCAGGCTCCTCGATCCGAACCGTGCCGTCCACCTCGCTGATCGGCGCCATGCCCTTGGGGATCCTGGCCTCGAACAGCTCCTGGATGCGCGGCAGGCCGTGGGTGATGTCCAGGCCGGCCACGCCGCCGGTGTGGAAGGTACGCATGGTCAGCTGGGTGCCGGGCTCGCCGATCGACTGGGCGGCGATGATGCCGACCGCCTCGCCGACGTCGACCCGCTTGCCGGTGGCCAGCGAGCGCCCGTAGCACTTGGCGCAGACGCCCACCTTGGCCTGGCAGACGAGCACGCTGAACGTGCGCACCGACTCGACCCCGGCGCTGACCATCGTCTCGATCATGGTCTCGGTCAGGTCGGTGTCGGCCGTGGCTATGAGGTTGCCGTCGCCGTCGGTCACGTCCTCGGCCAGCGTGCGGCCGGTGCCGGTGTTCTCGATGTTGGGCAGCTTGCGCACGCCCGCAGCCGGGTCCGGGCCGCGGTCCGCGATCCGCATCGGCAGCGAGCGATCCGTGCCGCAGTCCTCCTCACGGACGATCACGTCCTGCGCCACGTCCACCAGGCGCCTGGTCAGGTACCCGGAGTCGGCGGTGCGCAGCGCGGTGTCGGCCAGGCCCTTGCGGGCGCCGTGCGTGGAGATGAAGTACTCGAGCACCGACAGGCCCTCGCGGAAGCTGGACTTGATCGGCCGCGGTATCGTCTCGCCCTTGGGGTTGGAGACCAGGCCTCGCATTCCGGCGATCTGCCTGACCTGCATCGGGTTGCCGCCGGCGCCTGAGTTGACCATCATCCAGACCGAATTGGTCTCGGGGAAGGCCTGCTCCATGTCCTGCGCCACGTCGGCGGTGGCGTGCGTCCAGATCTCGATCAGCTCCTGGCGGCGCTCATCGTCGGTGATCAGGCCGCGCTCGTACTCGCGCTGCACCTTGTCGGCACGCTTCTCGTAGGCGTCCAGGATCGTCGCCTTGTTCGGCGGCGCCACCACGTCCTCGATGGCGACCGTGACGCCCGACCTGGTGGCCCAGTGGAAGCCAGCGTCCTTGAGCTTGTCGAGGGCCGCGGCCACCTCCACCTTCGGGTACCGCTCGGCGAGCTCGTTCACGATCACCGAGAGCTGCTTCTTGCTGACCTCGTAGTTCACGAACGGGTAGTCGTCGGGCAGCGTCTCGTTGAACAGGCAGCGGCCGAGCGTGGTCGTCAGCCGGAACGCGTCGCCTGGCTGCCAGCCCTCCGGCGGCTCGAATCCGGTCGGCGGAGTCGCGTCCCGCAGCCGCATGGTGACCTCGGCCTGCAGGTCGACCTCACCGCGGTCGTAGGCCATCAGCGCCTCGGACAGGCCGCCGAACATCCGGCCAGTGCCGGGGACGTCGGGCTCCTGCCTGGTCAGGCAGTAGATGCCGATGATCATGTCCTGGGTGGGCATGGTCACCGGCTTGCCGTCGGCCGGCTTGAGGATGTTGTTCGTGGACAGCATCAGGATCCTGGCCTCGGCCTGCGCCTCGGCGGACAGCGGCACGTGCACCGCCATCTGGTCGCCGTCGAAGTCCGCGTTGAACGCCGTGCAGACCAGCGGGTGGATCTGGATCGCCTTGCCCTCGACGAGCTGCGGCTCGAATGCCTGGATGCCGAGCCTGTGCAGCGTCGGCGCGCGGTTCAGCAGCACCGGGTGCTCGCGGATGACCTCCTCGAGCACGTCCCAGACCACTGGCCTGGCCCGCTCCACCATCCGCTTGGCCGACTTGATGTTCTGCGCGTGGTTCAGGTCGACAAGCCGCTTCATCACGAACGGCTTGAACAGCTCGACCGCCATCTCCTTCGGCAGGCCGCACTGGTGCAGCTTGAGCTGCGGGCCGACCACGATGACGCTGCGGCCCGAGTAGTCGACGCGCTTGCCGAGCAAGTTCTGGCGGAACCGGCCCTGCTTGCCCTTGAGCATGTCGGACAGCGACTTCAGCGGGCGGTTGCCCGGCCCGGTGACCGGACGCCCGCGGCGGCCGTTGTCGAACAGCGAGTCGACTGCCTCCTGGAGCATCCTCTTCTCATTGTTAACAATGATCTCGGGTGCACCCAGGTCCAGCAGCCGCTTGAGCCGGTTGTTCCTGTTGATGACGCGCCGGTACAGGTCGTTCAGGTCCGATGTGGCGAACCTGCCGCCGTCGAGCTGCACCATCGGCCGCAGGTCGGGCGGGATCACCGGGATGCAGTCGAGCACCATGCCGAGCGGGCTGTTGGTGGTGTTCAGGAAGGCGGAGACGACCTTGAGCCGCTTCAGCGCCCGCGCCTTGCGCTGGCCCTTGCCGGTCCTGATCGTCTCGCGCAGGCTGGCCGCCTCGGCCTCGAGGTCGAAGCTGCCGACCCGCTCCTGGATGGCCTGGGCACCCATGCCGCCGCGGAAGTAGCGGCCGAACCTGTCCCGCATCTCGCGGTAGAGCAGCTCGTCGCCCTCGAGGTCCTGGACCTTCAGGTTCCTGAACCGGCTCCAGACCTCCTCGATCCTGTCGATCTCGCGCTGGGCGCGATCGCGGATCTGCTTGCACTCGCGGTCGCTGGCCTCCCTGACCTTGCGCCGGGCGTCGCCCTTGGCGCCGGCCGCCTCGAGCTCGGCGAGGTCCTTCTCGCACTTGGACTGCCTGGCCTCGATGTCGACGTCGCGGCGCTGCTCAAGCTGGTTCTTCTCGTTGGTGATCTTCGCCTCCATCGACGGGAGGTCACGGTCCCTGGCCTCGGCGTCGACTTCGGTGATCATGTAGGCGGCGAAGTAGATGACCTTCTCAAGGTCCTTCGGCGCCAGGTCGAGCAGGTAGCCCAGCCTGCTCGGCACGCCCTTGAAGTACCAGATGTGGGTCACCGGGGCGGCGAGCTCAATGTGGCCCATCCGCTCCCGCCGGACCTTGGCCCTGGTCACCTCGACGCCGCAGCGCTCGCAGATGATGCCCTTGAACCTGACCCGCTTGTACTTGCCGCAGTAGCACTCCCAGTCCCTGGTGGGACCGAAGATCTTCTCGCAGAAGAGCCCGTCCTTCTCAGGCTTGAGCGTGCGGTAGTTGATCGTCTCTGGCTTCTTCACCTCGCCGTGCGACCACAGCCGGATGTCGTCGGCAGTGGCTAGTCCAATTCGTAGATCGTCGAAGAAGTTGACGTCTAGCACTCTTGGTTTCCCCTAATCCCTCTGAGCGGCCCGCGCGGCGGCATGTCCGGCGGGCGCGCTCCGGCTAAACACTGTTACCTGCGGATCACACCTCTTCGACGCTGCTCGGCTCGCGCCTGGACAGGTCGATTCCCAGTTCCTCCGCCGCGCGGAAGACATCCTCGTCGGTGTCGCGCATCTCGATCGCCGCGCCGTCGCTGGACAGCACCTCGACGTTCAGGCAGAGCGACTGCATCTCCTTGATCAGCACCTTGAACGACTCGGGGATGCCTGGCTCGGGGATGTTCTCGCCCTTGACGATGGCCTCGTACACCTTGACCCGGCCGAGAATGTCGTCGGACTTGATGGTGAGCAGCTCCTGCAGTGCGTAGGCGGCGCCATAGGCCTCCAGCGCCCAGACCTCCATCTCACCGAACCGCTGGCCGCCGAACTGGGCCTTACCGCCGAGCGGCTGCTGGGTGATCATCGAGTACGGGCCTGTCGACCTGGCGTGGATCTTGTCGTCCACCAGGTGCAGCAGCTTGAGTATGTAGATGTAGCCGACCGAGATCGGGTCCTTGAACGGCTCGCCGGTGCGGCCGTCGAACAGCCGCGCCTTGCCGCTCGCGCCGACCAGCTGGACGCCGTCCCTGTTCGGCAGGGCCGCGCTGAGCAGGCCGGTGATCTCCTCCTCGCGGGCGCCGTCGAAGACCGGCGTCGCCACCGCGGTGCCTGCCGCGGCCGCGTCCGCGCTGATCTTGCGCAGCCGGTCCTTCCAGTCGGCGTCCTTGCCTTCGACCTTCCAGCCCGAGTTGGCCACCCAGCCCAGGTGAGTCTCGAGTATCTGCCCGAGGTTCATCCGGCGGGGCACGCCGAGCGGGTTGAGCACGATGTCGACAGCGGTGCCGTCCTCGAGGAACGGCATGTCCTCCACCGGCAGGATCTTGGCGATGACGCCCTTGTTGCCGTGGCGGCCCGCCAGCTTGTCGCCGTCGGTGATCTTCCGCTTGGCAGCGACGTAGACCCTGACCAGCTCGTTCACGCCGGGCGGGAGCTCGTCGCCCTCCTCGCGGGAGAACACGCGGACGCCGATGACCCGGCCGGACTCGCCGTGCGGCACCTTCAGGCTGGTGTCCCGCACCTCGCGGGCCTTCTCGCCGAAGATCGCGCGGAGCAGCCGCTCCTCGGGGGTCAGCTCGGTCTCGCCCTTCGGAGTGACCTTGCCGACCAGGATGTCGCCGGTCACGACCTCGGCACCGATCCTGATGATGCCGCGGTCGTCCAGGTCGGCGAGTACCTCCTCGGAGACGTTCGGGATGTCCCTGGTGATCTCCTCGGGGCCTAGCTTGGTGTCCCTGGCATCGACCTCGTGCTCCTCGATGTGGATCGAGGAGAGCACGTCGTCCTGCACCAGGCGCTGGGACAGGATGATCGCGTCCTCGTAGTTGTGGCCCTCCCACGGCATGAACGCGACGAGCAGGTTCTTGCCGAGCGCCATCTCGCCGGTGTCGGTGCACGGGCCGTCGGCGATGACCTGGCCGACCTCGATCCGCTGCCCGCCGGTCACGATCGGCTTCTGGTTGAAGCAGGTGCCCTGGTTGGACCGCTGGAACTTGGCCACCAGGTAGGTGATCCTCGTCGCGTCGTCGTTGGCGATCGTGATCTCGTCGGCGCTGACCTCCTCGACCACGCCAGCCTTGGTGGCCACGATCACGTCGCCGGCGTCGGTGGCGGCGCGGTACTCCATGCCGGTGCCGACCAGCGGCGCCTCACTGCGCAGCAGCGGGACGGACTGGCGCTGCATGTTCGAACCCATCAGCGCGCGGTTGGCGTCGTCGTGCTCGAGGAACGGGATCATGGCGGTGGCCACGGACACCATCTGGCGCGGCGAGACGTCGATGTAGTCGACCTCGTCCGGCTTGATGTAGTCCACCTCGCCGCCCTTGCGGCGGACGAGCACGCGCTCGCCGACGAAGCTGCCGTCGGCGTTGATCGGCTCGTTCGCCTGGGCGATGACGTGCCTGTCCTCCTCGTCGGCGGTCAGGTAGTCGACCTGGTCGGTTACCTTGCCGCCCTTGACCTTGCGGTACGGCGTCTCGACGAAGCCGAAGGCGTTGACCCGCCCGTAGGAGGACAGCGACCCGATCAGGCCGATGTTCGGGCCCTCAGGGGTCTCGATCGGGCACATCCGGCCGTAGTGGCTGGGGTGCACGTCGCGGACCTCGAACCCGGCCCGCTCGCGGGACAGGCCGCCTGGGCCGAGCGCCGACAGCCGGCGCTTGTGTGTCAGCCCGGCCAGCGGGTTGGTCTGGTCCATGAACTGGGACAGCTGGCTGGTGCCGAAGAACTCCTTGATCGAGGCCACCACCGGCCGGATGTTGATCAGGGTCTGCGGCGTGATCGCCTCGACGTCCTGAGTGGTCATCCGCTCCCTGACCACCCGCTCCATCCTGGCCAGGCCGAGCCTGACCTGGTTCTGGATCAGTTCGCCGACGGTACGCAGCCGCCGGTTGCCGAAGTGGTCGATGTCGTCGGTCTCGATCGGGATCAGCGCGTCGCCCGCCTTCATCTCGTCCTCGCCGACGTGCAGCCTGACGAGATACTCGATGGTGGCGACGATGTCCTCTTCGGTCAGTGTGCCCTGGGTGATCGGCAGCGACAGGCCGAGCTTCTTGTTCACCTTGTAGCGGCCGACCTTGGCCAGGTCGTAGCGCTTGGGGTTGAAGTAGAGGTTCTCGAGCAGCGCCTGCGCGGACTCCCTGGTCGGCGGCTCGCCCGGGCGCAGCTTGCGGTAGATGTCGAGCAGCGCGTCGTCCTGGCCGGTGGTGTGGTCCTTGTCCAGGGTCGCGATCATCGACTCGTACGCGCCGAACCGCTCGCGGATCTTGGCGTCGTCCCAGCCGAGCGCCTTGAGCAGCACGGTCACGCTCTGCTTGCGCTTGCGGTCGATCCGCACGCCCACGCTGTCGCGCTTGTCGATCTCGAACTCAAGCCAGGCGCCCCTGGACGGGATCACCTTGCAGCTGTAGATGTCCTTGTCCGAAGCCTTGTCGACCTGGCGGTCGAAGTAGACGCCCGGCGAGCGGACGAGCTGGCTGACCACGACACGCTCGGTGCCGTTGATGATGAAGGTGCCCTTGTCGGTCATCAGCGGGAAGTCGCCCATGAACACGGTCTGGCTCTTGATCTCGCCGGTGGAGTTGTTGATGAACTCCGCGGTGACGAACATCGGAGCCGAGTACGTCATGTCCTTCTCGCGGCACTCCTGGTCCGAGTACTTCGGCGGCTCGAACCGGTGGTCGCGGAACGAAAGCGACATCGTTCCCGTGAAGTCCTCGATGGGACTGATCTCCTCGAAGATCTCTTCGAGGCCGGACTGCTCTGGCAGGTCCTTGCGGCCGAGCTCACGCTCGGCGGCGATCCTGGCCCGCCACTTCTCGTTGCCGAGCAGCCAGTCGAACGAGTCGGTCTGCAGGGCGAGGAGGCTGGGAACCTCAAGCGGTTCCCTGATGCGGGCGAAGGAAATGCGATGTGGACCAGGAGCGATAGCTGAGGCGCTGCGCGAGGCTGCCAACAGGGGTCCTTCCGGGCTCGTGGCTGAACGGTCTCCGCGCGCACGCAAAACGCCCTGCGGCCTTCGCCCAACCTGACTGATGGGCGACTTACCTGTGGGTTATGATGTTGCCGAGGACATGTGGGTGCAGCGCAAATTGGCAGTGTAGTCGATAGACACACTGCTCGTCAACCTAGCACCCACCCTGATTCTCACGGCTGAAGGCAGCATCGCTCTTTCGAGCCGAAACGTCAAGAGCATGGGCCCTTGTGTCGGCAACTCAGGCGACGTGACGAAAATCACATGGCCACCTGTGTTTGAACTGGTCATGTCCTGGGTAAGCGTAGTGGTTCGGCCTTCTGCGGCCAGCGGGCCGCGGTGCGCTCGTCCTGCGACACTCGTCCGGCATCGTCCGTTTCCGCTGCCCGATCCCGCCCGTTCCCCGTGAACTGGATGCCACAGCCACTGCGGTATGCGGACCTAACTCCACATCCACGCAGCCGGCCACCCGCACAGCCGGGCCGACCAGTGGCCCCGGCCAGCGGGCCCGACCAGCGGGCCCGACCAGACAGCGATGGGCGCCGGGCGGCCTGCGGCCGCCCGGCGCCCGATAGCGCGCTGCGAGAACGCTACCTGACCGTGACCGTGGCGCCGACGCCCTCAAGCACGGCCTTGGCCTTCTCCGCGGCCTCCTTGTTGACCTTCTCAAGCACCTTGGCAGGCGCCGAGTCGACGAGGTCCTTGGCCTCCTTGAGTCCCAGGCCGGTCAGCGGCCTGACCTCCTTGATGACCTGGATCTTCTTGTCGCCAGCCGCCTCCAGGATGACGTCGAACTCATCCTGCTCCTCGACCTCGGCGGCGGCCTCGCCGCCACCGCCGGCCGCGGCCGGCCCGGCGACCGCCATCGGGGCGGCGGCCTTGACGTCGAAGGTGTCCTCGAACTGCTTCACGAAGTCGGACAGCTCGATCAGCGTCATCTCCTTGAACGCCTCGAGCAGATCGCTTGAACTGATCTTCGCCATTTTCTCTTCCTCTTCCTGATCACGCTGTCGGCAGCCGCCCTTCGGCCGCCACCGGGTCTGGTCGCTCAGTGCCGCCTGTCACCAGGCCACGTGCTTGCTCGGCGCTACGGCCTACTCGCCGTCGGTCGCCTCCGGCCCGTCTTCCCCGGCCGGCGCTTCAGCCGCAGCCTCGGCAGCCGCGTCCGCCGCCTCCGGCTCCGGCGCCTCGTCCTTCACCACGGAGACCGGCCCGCCCGCTGCGCTCTCGGCCGCCTTCTTCTGCTCCAGTGCCGCCATGAGACGGGCCATCTGGGTCGGCAGCGCCGCGAATGTCGCGGCCGCTCCGGCCATGGTGGCCTTCATGGCACCCGCCAGCTTGGCAAGCAGCACCTCGCGCGGCTCAAGATCAGCGAGCTTGGAGATCTCGTCCGGCGTGAGCATCTTGCCGTCGAGAACCCCGCCCTTGATCACGAGCAGCGGGTTCGCCTTCGAGAACTCCCGCAGCCCCTTCGCCGCCTGGACGACATCGCCGCCCACGAACGTGATCGCCGACGGGCCGACGAGAAGCTGCGAGAAGTCCGCAGCCACGCCGGCATCCTTTGCCGCGATCTTGGTGAGGGTGTTCTTCACCACCGAGAAGGTGGCATCCTCGCCAAGTGCCCGGCGAAGTTCCTTGACCTGGGCCACGGTCAGCCCGCGGTACTCGGTGAGCACGGCACCAGAGGAGTTCTGGAAGCGCTCGGTCAGCTCGGCGACCGTCGCCTCCTTAACCGCCCTCGCCACGGGCATCCCTCCTGCCTGTAAGGAGCCGCCTGGCGGCGACTCCGTGAACCAGCGCCGCCTGGCGGCGACACCGTGAACCAGCGCCGCCTGACTGACCCTGGAAATGACGAACGCCCCGGGCGCAGGCACCGGGGCGTGACCGCTGCCGACGGATAGTCCGCGGCATGCGGAGCAGCTCAGCTCACCTGCGCGGGCCGCCCGGATATCTCCGGGACCTTCGGTCGCCATGCCCAGGGCACGGCGACGACCGGCGGTCTTTGGCGTGACCAGACTACGCGCCCACCCGCCCGGGCACCAAATCCACGCGCCCGCCGCCCGGACAACGGTGGCCCGTTGATGTCGTGATGTGCGACATCAACGGGCCACCGTTGTGCTCAAGTTGTGCTCAAGGAGCCCGGGCTGGGCGGGTCAGGAAGCGGACGCGTCCTCGAGCTCGCCCGCGAGGCCGCGGGTAGCGCTCGGATCCACCGGGACGCCTGGGCCCATGGTGGTGGAGAAGGTGACCTTCTTTACGTACCGGCCCTTCGCGGCAGCCGGCTTCAGCCGCATCACCTCGTCGATGGCGGCGGCGTAGTTCTCCACCAGGGCCCGGCTGTCGAACGACGCCTTGCCGATGATGAAGTGCAGGCTGCCGTGCCGGTCCACCCGGAACTCGATCTTGCCGCCCTTGATGTCGGTCACGGCCTTGGCGACATCGGCGGTCACGGTGCCCGTCTTCGGGTTCGGCATCAGCCCGCGCGGGCCGAGCACACGGCCGAGCCTGCCGACCTTGCCCATCATGTCCGGCGTGGCGACGACGGCGTCGAAGTCGAGGAACCCGCCCTGCACCCGCTCGATCAGCTCGTCGGAGCCGACGATGTCGGCGCCCGCGGCGCGCGCCTCCTCGGCCCGCTCACCGGCCGCGAACACGAGCACGCGGGCGGTCTTGCCGGTGCCGTGCGGCAGGTTGACGGTGCCGCGGACCATCTGGTCCGCCTTGCGGGGGTCGACCCCGAGCCTGACCGCCACCTCGACGGTCGAGTCGAACTTCGTCGTCGCGGTCTTCCGCGCGACGTCCACGGCCTGAGCTGGGGTGTACAGCTTCGCCGCGTCGACGAGCTGGTCGGCCTTGCGGTAGGCCTTGCTGCGCTTCATTCCTGTCTCCCTAAGAACTCTCGGAGTTCGTGGTCAGCGGGCCAGCGCCTGGCCCTGCCACTACCTGGCACCCGGATCGGCCGGGGCCAGGTGCTCGTCAGCTCAGCCCTTTGACGGCTCAGCCCTTTGACGGCTCAGCCCTCGACGGTGATGCCCATAGAGCGAGCCGTGCCCGCGATGATCTTCTCTGCGGCCTCGATGCTGGTCGCGTTCAGATCCGGCATCTTGACCTGGGCGATGTCCCTGACCTGGGCCTTGGTCATCTTGCCGACCTTCGCCCTGTGCGGCTCGGCACTGCCCTTCTGGACACCTGCCGCCTTCTTGATCAGCTCGGCGGCCGGCGGGGTCTTCGTGACGAAGCTGAACGACCGGTCCTCGTAGATCGTGATCTCGACCGGGATGATGTTCCCGCGCTGCGACTCGGTCGCCGCGTTGTACTGCTTCACGAAGTCCATGATGTTGACGCCGTGCGGGCCGAGCGCGGTGCCGACCGGCGGCGCCGGGGTTGCCGCTCCGGCATTGAGCTGGACCTTCACGATCGCAGCGATCTTCTTCTTCCTCGGAGCCATTCTGACCAGTGTCCTTATCGTCGTCCTGCTAGTTGCCTAGTTGCCTGTCTTGCGGTCGCCTGCCCGGCCCGGCCGGCCCGGCTCAGAGCTTGCTGACCTGGTCGAACGAGAGCTCCACCGGGGTCTCCCTGCCGAAGATCGACACGAGCACCTTGAGCTTCTGGGTGTCGGGGTTGATCTCGCTCACCGTGGCCGGCAGCGTGGCGAACGGTCCGTCCATAACGGTAACCGACTGGTTCACCTCGAAGTCCACCGCGGCGGCTCGCATGGTCTCGGCCTTCTTGGCCGCCTTCTCCTCGGGCACCGGCGCGAGCAGGGCCGCTACCTCGGGCAGGCTGAGCGGCGACGGCCTGCTAGACAGGCCGACGAACCCGGTGACGCCCGGCGTATTGCGCACGGCCGCCCACGACTCGTCGGTCAGTTCCATCCGCACCAGGATGTAGCCGGGCAGCACCTTCTCCTGCACCTGCTGCCGCTTGCCGCTCTTGACCTCGATCACCTCGTGCGTGGGGACCTCGATCTGGAAGATGTAGTCCTCCATGTTGAGCGACTGGGTCCGGCTCTCCAGGTTGGTGCGCACCCGGTTCTCGTAGCCGGCGTAGGAGTGCACGACGTACCACTCGCCGGGCAGCTTGCGCAGGTCGGCCTCGAAGGCCACGAGCGGGTCGACTTCCTCGCCGTCGGCACCGGCCTCGCCAGCATCGGCCCCGTCGGCACCAGCTTCACCGTCGGCACCGGCCCCGTCCGCATCTGCACCGTCGGCGCCGGCCCCTTCGGCCTGGCCAGCATCGGCCGTTGCCGCGACCTCGTCGACGAGGTCGCCGACGTCACCGGCACCTGACTCGCCGATCACGTCGGCCTGGTCGTCATCGGCAGGCCCGTCAAGCGGCTCGCCGACCTGATCGAAGTCGGACACGATAGCTCTTTCTCTCTGCTCTTCCCTGCGCGGCTCTTCCTCGCGCTCGGTCTGTGGCGCTGTACTGCTGGCCGACGGCACCGCCGACCGGACCTCGCGCGTCCCGGCGGGCGCCGGAAACCCTTGACCGCGGAGCGAGCCCGCCGTCGCCGCCAGTGCGGTCAGGCCAAGGTCGCCGTCACCCGAAGATCTTGAACACCAGGTCAGTCAGCCCGGTATCGATACCGGTCACGATGCCCACCATGATCATGATGAAGACCACCGCGACCGTGGTGTACGTCACGAGCTCCCTGCGGGTCGGCCAGATCACCTTCCGCAGCTCGGCCCTGACCTCGCGCAGGAAGACAGCGGGACTAGTCCGCTCCGGCTTTGCCTGGCCGGTCGACCGCACCGGCTTCCTGGCCTGCGGGCCACGTACCTGAGTCGCCATTTCCTCACCTGTAGCGCTGGTCGAACAGCCGGCTCGCGCCGGCGCCGGCCCGAGGGTTACGAGCCAACTCGCAGGGCAGGAGGGACTCGAACCCCCAACCGCCGGTTTTGGAGACCGGGACTCTAGCCAATTGAGCTACTGCCCTCTGGATGACCGCAGGCATGCGCGAGCAGCCTGACGGAGAACCACCAGATGTTGAAGTGTACGTTGCCGGACGCCCTCGCGTCGAACCGCGACGCATTTTGCCCGGCGGCCTGCGCGGCCACCGGCCCGGCTCCGGCCAGCCGCCAGGTTCTACCCGAGCTAGGCGCCGGCGAGGCTCCAACAAATCGCCGGGGCACGACCGGGAGGTGGGAGGATGGTGCTCATGGCAGTCACCAAGCCGAGGCTCTCCGCCCGCATCTCAGCGATCGCCGAATCAGCCACGCTCGCTGTCGACGCCAAGGCCAAGGCGCTAAAGGCGGCTGGCCGCCCGGTGATCGGCTTCGGCGCCGGCGAGCCCGATTTCCCCACCCCCGGGTACATCGTGGGGGCCGCCCAGCGGGCCTGCGCCGAGCCGCGGTTCCACCACTACACCCCGACCGCCGGGCTGCCCGAGCTGCGGGCAGCCGTGGCCGCCAAGACCAAGCGGGACTCCGGGCTCGATGTGAGCGCCAGCCAGGTACTGATCACCAACGGCGGCAAGCAGGCCGTGTTCGAGGCGTTCGCCACGCTGCTCGACCCCGGTGACGAGGTGCTGGTGCCGACCCCGTACTGGACCACCTACCCCGAGGTGATCGCGCTGGCGGGCGGCGTGCCCGTGCCGGTGCTGACCGACGAGGCCTCGGGCTACCTGACCACCGTGGCCGACCTCGACGCGCACACGACCGACCGGACCAGGCTGCTGCTCTTCGTGTCGCCGTCGAACCCGACCGGCGCCGTCTACCCGCCCGAGCTGGTTGCCGAAATCGGCCGCTGGGCGGCGGACAAGGGCCTGTGGGTGATCACCGACGAGATCTACGAGCACCTGGTGTACGGGTCGGCCAGGTTCACCTCCATGCCGGTGGCCGCGCCCGAGCTCGCCGACCGCTGCGTCGTGCTCAATGGGGTCGCCAAGACCTACGCGATGACCGGCTGGCGGGTCGGCTGGATGATCGGCCCGCAGGACGTGATCGCGGCCGCCACGAACATGCAGTCGCACGCCACGTCGAACGTCTGCAACGTCGCGCAGGCGGCGGCCCTGGCCGCGGTCTCCGGCGACCTTTCCGCCGTCGCCGAGATGCGCCAGGCGTTCGCCAGGCGCCGCGAGCAGATGACCATCATGCTGAACAAAATCCCCGGGGTACTCTGCCCGCTACCAGAGGGAGCTTTCTACTGCTTCCCGAGCGTCAAGGGCGTGCTCGGCAAGGAGGTCGCCGGCCGCAGGCCCCAGACCTCGGCCGAGCTCGCCGAGGTCGTGCTCGACGAGGCGGAGGTCGCGGTGGTGCCCGGCGAGGCCTTCGGGGCGCCCGGCTACTTCCGGCTGTCGGCGGCGCTGGCCGACGCGGACCTCGAGGAGGGGCTCACCCGGATGGGTGAGCTGCTCGGCAACGCCAGCTGACCGCGCACCCGAACGGCGCCCGCTCCAGGGCAGGCATCCGCGGCGCAGACCGCGTCAGGGCACACTAGGCGAATGGCCCGCCGGCTCGATCTGCTACCCAAGGCGCATCTGCACCTGCACTTCACCGGCTCCATGCGCCGGGAGACGCTGATCGAGCTCGCCAGGACGCACCGGATCACGCTGCCCGACGCGTTCGGGGTGGAGTGGCCGCCCAGGCTGCGCGGCACCGACGAGCGCGGCTGGTTCAGGTTCCAGCGGCTGTACGACAGCGCCAGGGCCGTGCTCCGCACCGAGGCCGACGTCCGGCGGCTGATCGCCGAGATGGCGCAGGACGAGCGGGCCGAGGGGTCGGGCTGGCTTGAGTACCAGGTGGACCCGTCCGGCTACGCCGGCCGATTTGGCGGGCTGACCGCGTTCACCGAGCTCGTGCTGGACGCGACCGCCGCGGCCCAGCGGGAGACCGGGGTCGGGGTCGGCGTGGTCATCGCGGCCAACCGGACCAGGCACCCGCTCGAGGCCAGGACGGCAGCCCGGCTGGCCGCCACCTTCGCCGGGCGCGGGGTGACCGGCTTCGGCCTGTCCAGCGACGAGCGGCGCGGCGTCACCTCGGACTTTGCCCCCGCCTTCCGGATCGCGGCCAGGGCGGGGCTGACCTGCGCGCCGCACGGCGGCGAGCTTGGCGGCCCGGCCAACGTGCGAGCCTGCCTCGACGAGCTGCGGGCCGAACGGATCGGGCACGGCGTGGCCGCGGCCGCCGACGCCGAGCTGCTCGGCAGGCTGGCGCAGCGCCAGGTCACGCTTGAGGTCTGCCCGGCGTCGAACGTCGCGCTCGGCGTGTCCGGCGGCCCAGCCGACGTTCCGCTCGGCACACTGACCGGAGCCGGGATCCGGGTGGCGCTCGGGGCCGACGACCCGCTGCTGTTCGGCTCGCGGCTGACCGCGCAGTACGAGATCGCCCGCGCGGCGCACGGCTTCGACGACTCCCAGCTGGCCGACCTCGCCCGGATGTCCGTACTCGGGTCGGCGGCTCCCGAGCACGTCAGGGCGGACCTGCTGGCCGGGATCGATGCCTGGCTGGCCGCACCCGACCCGGCCGGCCCAGCCGTCGGCGACGGCGCCGACGGCGCTACAGGCTCACACCAACCAGCACAGGCTCGTTGACCAGCCGGACGCCGAACTCGGCCCGCACCCCGTCGGCGATCTGCCTGGCCAGCCCGACAATCTCGGCGGTGCTCGCGCCGCCGCGATTGGTCAGCGCCAGCGTGTGCTTGGAGGAGATCCTGGCCGCCCCGGTGCCCGGGTAGCCCTTGCCGAACCCGGCCTGCTCGATCAGCCACGCGGCTGGCACCTTCGCGGTGCCTTCCTCGCCGGGGAACCTGGGCACGCGGACGCCGGGGCTGCGGTCGGCCACGATGCGCTCGAGCTCGGCGAGTTGCCCGGAGTCCAGGATGGGATTGGTGAAGAACGAGCCTGCGCTCGCCGTGTCGGGATCGGCCGGGTCGAGCACCATGCCCTTGCCGCGGCGCAGGTCGAGCACTTCCGCCCGCACCTCGGCGAGCGGCGCCTGCTCGCCCATGCCGATGCCGAGCCTGGCGGCGAGCTCGGCGTAGCGCACCGGAGCCGAGAGCGGGTCACGCCGCAGCCCGAACGTCACGTCGAGCACCACGTACCTGCCGGTCGGCGGCGCACCGGTGACCTTGAACAGGCTGGTTCGGTAGCCGAAGCCGCACTGCCACCCGGTCATGATCGCGCGCGACCCGCTGGCCCGGTCGAAGACCGTGACCGCCTCGATCACGCCGGCCACCTCCTGGCCGTAGGCGCTGACGTTCTGGATCGGGGTGGCTCCAGCCAGCCCTGGGATGCCGGCCAGGCACTCCATGCCGGATAGCCCCTCGGCGACCGCCCACGTCACCAGGCGGTCCAAGTTCTCCCCCGCCGCCACGGTGACCGCTACCCGGCCTCCCGCCCCGGACGCCGCGGGGCCCACCGTCACGCCGCTGGTGGCCACGCGGACCACCGTGCCGGCGAACCCCTCGTCGGCGACCACGAGGTTGCTGCCGCCGCCGAGCACGAGCAGCGGATCGCCCGCCGCGTCGGCCTCGCGGACCGCCGCGACGACCTCGTCGGCGGTGATCGCATCGACCAGGCGCGCGGCGGGCCCGCCCAGGCTCAGGGTGGTATAGGCGGACAGCAGGACCCGCTGGCTGAGAACCGGCATCAGGCGAGCCTACATGGAGCCGGTCAGGGCAGCCTGACCACCGCGCGGGCCCTGGTCAGGACCTTCGTATCGGCGGTTTTCGCGGTGAGCGCCAGCGCCACCCGGTTGCCGTCCAGCTTCTCATCGACCTGCCCGCTGACCGTGATCGTGCCGCCGATGCCGTCGTCGGGCACCACGACCGGCGAGGAGAACCGCACCCCGAACTCGACCACCTGCGCCGCCGGGCCCGCCCAGTCGGTGACGAACCGCCCGGCCTGCGCCATCGTGAACATGCCGTGCGCGATCACGTCGGGCAGCCCGACCGACCGCGCGATCCGCTCGTTCCAGTGGATGACGTTGAAGTCGCCGGACGCGCCGCAGTACTTCACCAGGTCAAGCCTGGTGACCTGGTAGCTGACGGCCGCCAGTTCGGCCCCGACCTCGACGTCGGCGTAGCTGACCTGATCGCTCACAGCCCGTATCCCAACCGTTTGTTCCCGCCCGGCCGTGTTGAGCGAGCGCCGTGCTTAGCCAGCACTGCCCCGCTCGACCAGCGAGGCGAACGCGGTGCACACGTGCTCGCCGTCCACGGTCGAGATCCTGGTGGTGGTCGTCATCATGGAGTTGCGGCCCACGGCCCTGATGTCGGAGATTGTCACCTCGGCGGTCACCACGTCGCCGGCCACCAGCGGCCTGATGTACTCGAACCGCTGCTCGCCGTGCACCACCATCGCGTAGTTCAGGTTCAGGCCGGGATCGACGATCGCGCGCGCGCTGGCCGCCATGCTGATCACGATCGGGAAGGTCGGCGGCGCGATCACGTCGGGGTAGCCAGCGGCCTGCGCCGCTGCCCGGTCGCGGTACAGCGGGCTGCGGTCACCGATCGCGTCAGCGAACTCGGCCAGCTTGACCCGGCTCACCTCGTACGGCGCGCTCGGCGGGTACGTCTTGCCGATGTAGTCCGGGTTGATGGCCATGCAGGGGCTTCTAGCGGGTCTCGCGGTGCGGCTGGTGCTTGCGGCAGTTCGGGCAGTACTTGCTGAGCTCGAGCCGGTCCGGGTCGTTGCGCCGGTTCTTCCTGGTGATGTAGTTGCGGTGCTTGCACTCCTGACAGGCCAGGGTGATCTTGGGCCTGATGTCGGTCGCAGCCACGGTGGAGTGCCTTTCTGCTGTGCGGATTGTGCGTCTGAACTGTAGCTAGGAGCTGTGCGTTCAACCACGGCGGATGCGGTGGCATTCCGGCCGCTACCGCCCGGCCGCGGCAGCGGCCGGGGAGGTCGTAGCGGAGGCCGGACTTGAACCGGCGACACAGCGATTATGAGCCGCTTGCTCTGCCTGACTGAGCTACTCCGCCTCGTGGGCAGACGGGCCGGCGCCTGTGTGGCGGGCCGTCAGCGCGCCCTAGTGCGATGACCGGGCCTGCTTAGCTTACAGGGATTTCCGCGCCGGGGCGCACCCGGATTATCGAGTGCAGGCTCCGGGCCAGCCGACCGCCAGCACTCCACGACCCGCACGCTAAGCCCCGCCCATCGCCCAACTCGTACGGGCCGGGTCGCGGTCAGCACTCCACGACGTTGAGCGCGAGGCCGCCGCGCGCGGTCTCCTTGTACTTGTCCTTCATGTCGGCGCCGGTCTCGCGCATGGTCTTGATCGCGTTGTCCAGCGACACGTGGTGGCTGCCGTCGCCCCTGATCGCCATCCGGGCCGCGGTGATCGCCTTGACCGAGGCGATGGCGTTCCGCTCGATGCACGGGATCTGGACGAGGCCGCCGACCGGGTCGCAGGTCAGCCCCAGGTTGTGCTCGAGGCCGATCTCGGCGGCGTTCTCCACCTGCTCGGGGGTGCCGCCGAGCACCTCGGCCAGCCCGGCGGCGGCCATCGAGCACGCCGACCCGACCTCGCCCTGGCAGCCGACCTCGGCACCGGAGATGGATGCGTTCTCCTTGAAAAGCACTCCGATCGCGGCCGCCGTCAGCAGGAACGCCACCACGCCGTCCTCATCGGCGCCGGGGATGAACCTGGCGTAGTAGTGCAGCACGGCGGGAATGATGCCGGCCGCCCCGTTGGTGGGCGCGGTGACGACCCGCCCGCCCGAGGCGTTCTGCTCGTTGACGGCGAGCGCGTAGAGCGTCACCCACTCCATCGCGTACAGCGGGTCCGAGCTGTCCGAGGTGTGCTCAAGCGTCTCGCGCAGCTTGCGCGCCCGGCGCCTGACCTTCAGCCCGCCCGGCAGCACGCCCTCGGCCTCGCAGCCGGCCGCCACGCACTCCTGCATGACCGACCAGATCCGCAGCAGCCCTGACCTGATCTCGGCGGCGTCCCTGCGGACCAGCTCGTTCGCCATCATCACGCCGCTGATCGGCAGGCCGGAGGCCTGCGCGAGGGCCAGCAGCTCGGCCCCCGTGCTGAACGGGTAGGGCACGGGCACGGCGTCGGGGACAAGCAGCGGGCCGCCGGCTGCGTCCTCACCGAGCACGAAGCCGCCGCCCACCGAATAGTAGGTGCGCCTGCTCAGCTCGGTCGCGTCGGCGGCGGTCGCGACGAACAGCATCGCGTTGGAGTGGAACGGCAGCCGCTTGCGGCGGTGCAGCACGATGTCGTGATGTACGTCGAAGTCGATTTCCCTGGCTGTACCGCCGAGCCGCAGCCTGCCCGAGTGCCGCACCGCCTGCACGGTCGGCTCGGTCGCGGCCGGATCCACGGTCTCCGGGTCCTCGCCGAGCAGCCCGAGCACGACGGCGACCACGCTGCCGTGCCCGTGCCCGGTGGCGCCGAGCGAGCCGAACAGCTCGACCTGCACCCGTGCGACGCGGTCAGCCAGTCCGCCGGCGGCCAGCGACGCGGCGAACATTCCCGCGGCCCGCATCGGGCCAACGGTGTGCGAGCTGGACGGCCCGATTCCGATCTTGAACAGGTCGAACGTGCTGACCGACATGGTCCCGGCCGGCCGCGCCACAGGCCCAGCGAGGTCCGCCGGCCGCGCCCCCGACCCAGCAAGCTCCGCCGGCCGCTCCGCCGGCCGGCCGAGTTCCGCCGCCCCCGTCACCGCCCGCCGCCTCGCAACGTGGGCACTTCGCTGTCGCCAGGGCAGCGTCGTGGGCACATTGCTGTTGCCGGGATGCCTGCTGCTGACGGCACTCGCGGCTGCGGCAGGCAGGTCACCGGTGCACCTTCTCCCCGTCGGGGTCGAACGGCGGCCGCAGCGACACCCGCGCCGCGCACAGCTGCCCGCCGACGTTGACCTGGTAGCTGCCCGAGCGGACGTAGTCGGGGGTCACCACGTCACCGGCGGCATGCCTGACGTACGCCATCCCGACCGATGCGCCGATCGTAGCTCCCCAGGCGGCGGACGTCACCAGCCCGGCGGCGACGTCGTCCCTGATCAGCAGCTCGCCGCCCCACATCATCACGTCGGGGTCGTCGAGCACGATGCTGGCCAGCCGCTGCCTCGGCCCGGCCAGCCTGGCCCGTTCCACCGCGGCGCGGCCGAGGAAGCCGATGTCGGTCTTCAGCTTGCAGGCGAACAGCAGGCCGGCCTCGACCGGGTTGTAGTCAGGCGTGAGCTCCCGGCCGAACGCGCGGTAGCCCTTCTCCAGCCGCATCGACTCGATCGCGTAGTAGCCGGCGTTGGCCACGCCGAGGTCCGCGCCGGCGGCCATCAGGTCTTCGTACACCCCAACTGCAAATTCGGCAGGAACGCAAAGCTCCCAGCCAAGCTCGCCCACGTAGGTCAGCCTGGTCGCGCGTACCGTGGCGTAGCCGAGGTCGATGGGCCTGCTCGAGGCGAACCCGAACCCCTCGTTGGACAGGTCGGCGCCGCTCAGCCTGGCCAGCAGCTCGCGCGAGCGCGGCCCCATCACCCCGTACACCGCGTAGCCGGATGTGACGTCCACCACGGCGGCGCCGACGGCGGGCAGCCGCCGCCTGATGTGGTCAAGGTCACGCTCGGTGGTCGCCGCGCTGCTGAAGATCAGGAACTCCTCGCAGTCCAGCCTGGTCACCGTGATGTCGGCCTCGTACCGACCGCCGACGTTCAGCATCCCGGTGTAGACGGTCCTGCCGGGCGGCACGTCCACGTCCGCGGTGCACAGCCACTGCAGCCCGCGGAGCGCCTCGGGCCCGGTGACCAGGTACTTGGAGAACGAGGTCTGGTCAAAGACGGCCACCGCTTCCCTGGTGACCCGCTGCTCGGCGGCCGACCACGGCAGCCAGTTGGGCTTGCCCCAGGAGTACTCCACCCGCTGGCCGCCCGCGGGGGGTTCCGGGGGGTCTCCCGCCCGGGCCGGCCCGCCCGCGAGGGGTTCCGGGAGGTCGGCCCCCCGGGCCAATACGGGCGCGAACACGTTGGCGCGCTCCCAGCCCATCTTCGAGCCGAAGCAGGCGCCGGCCTTACGCAGCAGGTGGTAAGCGGGCGAACGGCGGAACGGCCGGGCGGTCTCCAGCTCGCGGTTCGGCCACGGCGGCGCGTAGTGCAGCCCGAGCACCTCGCCGACCCGGTCGCGCAGCCACCGGTTGTTGCCGTTGAACGCGGCGAACCTGCGGATGTCGACCACCGACAGGTCAACCCCTGGGTCGCCGTCCACGATCCAGTCGGCCAGCGCCTTGCCCGCTCCCCCGGCCGAAGCGATGCCGACCGAGTTGAACCCGGCCGCCACGAAGAAGTTCCGCAGCTCCGGTGCCTCGCCCAAGATGAACTGGTTGTCAGGGGTGAAGCTCTCCGGCCCGTTGTACAGCTTCTTCATCCCGGTGGTCGCGAGCGCGGGGATCCGGTGGATGGCCGACTCCATCAGGATCGCGAAGTGCTCCCAGTCCTCGTCGAGCAGCTGGAACTCGAACGGGTACGGCAGCCGGTCGGGCGCCACCCACGGCTTGGCGTCCGGCTCGAACCCGCCGACCAGCAGCCCGCCCACCTCTTCCTTGATGTAGGTGTAGCCGTCAGGGTCGCGCAGCACCGGGTAGTCCCTGTGCACCCCGGCGATCTGGTCGGTCACGACATAAAAGTGCTCGGCCGAGTGCAGCGGCACGGTGACTCCGCACATCGCGCCGACCTGCTTGGCCCACTGGCCTGCGCAGTTGATCACGATCTCGGCCTCGACGTCGCCCTCGTCAGTCCGCACCCCGGTGACGGCCCGGCGCGGGCCGGCGCCGCCGGCCGCGTCCCTGCCATCCGAGCTGACCGCGATCCCGGTAACCCTGGTCCGCTCCCTGATCACCGCCCCGCGCATCCTGGCTCCCCTGGCCAGGGCGGCGGTCAGGTCGGTCGGGTTGGCCCGGCCGTCGCCGGGCAGCCAGAGCGCCCCGGCCAGGTCGGAGACGTCCATGATCGGGTACATCTCGGCCGCGCGGGCCGGGCTGATCAGCTCGCACTCCAGGCCGAACGCCTCGGCCGTGGCCGCCGTCCGGCGCAGCGACATCATCCGGTCGCTGGTGCGCGCCACCGTGACTCCGCCGCACCGGCGGAACCCGGTGGCCAGCCCGGTCTCGGCCTCGAGCCGGTCGTACAGCGCGGTGGAGTACTGCACCAGCCTGGTGCCGCTCTCCGACGCCCGCAGCTGCCCGACCAGCCCGGCGGCGTGCCAGGTGGTGCCGCAGGACAGCTGGCCCTGCTCGAGCAGCAGCACGTCGGTCAGGCCGCGCAGGGTCAGGTGGTAGGCGACGCTGGTGCCGATCACGCCGCCGCCGATGATCACCGCCTGTGCCCGGCGGGGCGGCTCGGGCCGGGATCCCGCACCGGCCCGAGCCGCCCCGACCGGCTCTCCGCCCCCCGGCTCGCCTACCCCCGGCTCGCTCTCCCCTGGCTCAGTCATCCCGGGCTCAGTCATCCCGGGCTCTGTCATCCCGGGCTCAGTCATCCCGCTGCGCCTCGTCGAGCAGCCGGTCGAAGTCGGGCCCGGTGAACCCGGCCACCGCCCCGTCGAATCGCTCCATCGCCCAGGACCAGAAGTCGAAGTCGATCGGGCTGACCGCGGCCTGGATGGCGCCCCACAGCGTCCACCCGTACTTGCCGGCCAGGCCGAGCAGCATGGACCTGGCGAGCTTGTTCCGCAGCGGGCGGCCGTAGTACTCGGCGACCAGGGCCGCCAGCGCCTGGTCGGGCAGCCGGCACTCGCCCCAGATGTTGCCGAGCTCGAAGCAGGCGTCGTTGTTGCCCGAGTACTCGTAGTCGATCAGCCAGATCTTGCGCCCGTCGTCGATGAAGTTGGCGGCGAGCAGGTCGTTGTTGCACGGCACCGTGCCCGGCGCGCGGACCGCGAGCGCCTGCGCGGCCGCGTCGAACTTGACCGTCAGCTCGTCGTAGCCGGCCGGGATCGTGATCTGCCGGTCGGCCACCACGGCCCGGTACCGGCGCTGGATCTCGAACATGTCGAAGTCGCCGTCGAACCGCTCGCCGGAGTGCAGCGCACGGCAGGCGCGGGCGATCCGCGGGATCCTGGCCGGGTCGGCCACGTCGGCGTTGGTCAGGGTCCGCCCCTCGATGAAACCGAGCACGAGCACGCCGGCCTGCGGTGCGTACTCGACCACCGGGGCACCGACGCCGGCCGCGGCAGCGCGCACCGAGTTCTTGTACTCGTTCTGCCTGTCGATCGCCAGCAGCTCGCTGCCCCCTGATGCGACCCTGGCCACGAACGATCCGTTGCGGCTGGTGATCTTGAAGTTCCTGTTGGTCAGCCCGCCGGGCAGCTCGGTCACCGAGCGCGGGCGGCCGGCGATGCTGGGTACCTGGTCCAGGATCGCGTCCACCCCGGCGTCCAGATCCGTGCCCGCGCTCGCTTCCAAGCCCGCCTCCGAGTAGTCGAAGTGCCAGCGTAGGCAGTGCCGGCCAAAAGGTCTAGATCTATGAGCGGATGTTTCGGAAAGATACAGGTCAGGTCCGGCACCAAAGGGTATGGACAGTTAGCTCCCCGTACCCCTACGCTTGCGCCTCAACCGCGCCCCGTTTCGTGGAGGATCAACCGATGAGCGCAAGCACTGAGCAGGCCGGCCAGGAGCGCGATAGCGCTGACCTTGCCAGGTTCGGGTACCGGCAGGAGCTCAAGAGATCGCTCGGGACGTTCAGTTCCTTCGCGGTCGCGTTCTCCTATATCTCGCCGTCGACAGGGATCTTCACCCTGTTCGCCCTGGGCCTGACCGCGCTCGGCGGCGCGTTCATCTGGACCTGGCCGATCGTCGCGGCCGGGCAGTTCATCATCGCGCTGAACTTCGCCGAGGTATCCAGCCACTACCCGATCGCCGGGTCGGTCTTCCAGTGGACCAAGTACCTGGCCAGCCGCAGCTATGCCTGGTTCTCCGGCTGGATCTACCTGTTCGCCGGAATGCTGACGGTCACCGCCGTGGTCGCCACGCTCCCGCTGGCGCTGATCCCGACGCTGAACGGGCTCGGCTGGCACAGCCTGGGCCTGACCCTGCACACCGAGCTGGTCGTCGCGCTCATCACGCTCGTGGTGATCACCGTGCTGAACATCTTCGGAGTGCGGCTTGTCGCGCTGATCAACAACACCGGCGTGCTCTTCGAGATCCTCGGCATGTTCGTGTTCGCGCTGATCCTGATGGCGTTCCACAACCACCAGGGCTTCGGCGTCGTGTTCAAGACGGCCGGCCTGCACATCAGCGTCCTGTCCGGCTACAACTCGGTGGCGGTCGCCCTGTTCATGAGCCTGTTCGTGATCTACGGCTTCGACACCGCGTCCACCCTCGCCGAGGAGACCAGGGCCCCGCGTCGGGCGGCCCCGCGGGCGGTGCTCTACTCGATCGTCGGCGCGTTCATCATCGGCGGCGTGTTCCTGCTCGGCGTGCTAATGGCGATCCCGAACCTGCACACGGCCATCACCGCCAACGGCGGCCTCGGCTGGAGCCCGGCCAATGTCATCGAGGCCAACTTCTCCACGCCGTTCGCGACGTTGTACCTGGCGGTCGTCTCGGCCGCGATCTTCGTGTGCTGCCTTTCGATCATGGCCGCCACGATCCGGCTCTGCTTCGGTATGTCCAGAGACAACCAGCTCCCGTTCTCCCAGTATCTGTCGAAGGTGGCTCCGAGCCTGCACACGCCGATCTGGGCATGCATCACCGTCGCGGTGATCTCCGCGGTCCCGTTCATCCAGTACTCGGGAGCAGGCATCATCGCGATCGCCGCCACCGGCATGATCTACCTGAGCTACTTCCTCGGCAACGTGGCCATCCTGCGGGCCAGGCTGAAGGGCTGGCCGACGACCGAGGCGCCGTTCAAGCTCGGCAAGTGGGGCCTCGTGGTCAATATCGTCGGGCTGCTCTACGGCGGCGTGATGCTGGTCAACTTCGCCTGGCCAAGGGCCGCGAGCAACCCGACGCCGACCCAGAGTGGCGTGCTGCATCTCGGCTTCCTCGATGGCGTCCCGATCCTGTGGACGGTCTTCATCTTCATCGTCCTGGTCGGAGGGCTCTACTACGCCATCGTCGGCACGCGGAAGGAGTTCGCCCCGATTACCGTCCCAGCTGCCGACGACGCGCCGCTGAGCGTCTAAGCGTCTGAGCGCGCCCGCGGGCCAGCACGGGCTGGGCCCGACTCGGGGTACCCCGAGTCGGGCCCAGGCGTCTGCGGGACCTGTAACTGGATGCAACGGCGGACGGGTCTGCTGCGTCTACTGGTCAGTACCGATTAGCCCGCCGCGAGGTACCGTGTCGGCGGGGAACATCGCCTTGGCGAGAGGACAGTGCATGGCATCGGAGCCGATGGCGCCTGAGCCGCCCGTTCTGACCGGTCAGGCCCCGGCGCCGGCAGGCGATACCACCCTTCGATCTGCCAGGTCAGCCGCGGCAGCCGCGGCCCGGCGGGCCGCCAAGTCCGCCGTCGGCCCGCGAACTGGCCCGGACACGGTTCTTGACGCGGTGCCGACCGCTCGATCGGCCGCAGCACAGGCCACTGGGCCGACCGAGTCCGACCGGGCCGACGAGTCCGACCGGCAAGCCGACGAGTCCGACCGGGCCGTCCGGGCCGTCCGGGCCGTCCGGGCCGATCGGGGCCGACGGGGTCGCCAATACAGCGGTGGCCGTCACGGCGGCGCAGGCCGGGCCGCCGCCCGGCCGCGCCGGCGCGCTTTGGCATCCCAGGCTGCCGGGCCGCAAGCCGAAGCTCGTGCGCGGCTCGGGCGTCACGGTGCACGGGCAGATCGAGAACTGGCTGGCCGACGCGATCGCGACGGGTCGGCTCGCACCTGGCGACCGGCTGCCCACTGAGCAGGACCTGGCCGGCTGGCTCGGCGTCAGCCGGATGACGCTCAGGCACGCGCTCGCCGAGCTTGCCCAGCGCGGCCTGGTCACCAGGACCGTCGGCCGCAGCGGCGGCACCTTCGTGGCCGAGCCCAAGGTGGAGCAGGATCTCACGGTGCTCGCCGGGTTCTCCGAGCAGCTGCGGCGGCACGGCCTGGTCGCTGGGGCCCGCGTGCTCGCGGCGGCCGAGATCGCCGCCAGCGCCGCGGCGTCGGCCGCGCTGGAGATCGGCGCGGGCGAGCCGGTCTACGAGGTGCGCAGGCTTCGCCTGGCCGGCGGCCAGCCGATACTCATCGAGCACTCGCTCTTCCCGGCCGAACGCTGTCCAGGCCTGCTCGACTACCGGCTTGACGGCTCGCTCTACGAGCTGCTCGAGCAGAAGTACGGGCAGCGTCCGCACCGCGCCAAGGAGTCGCTCGAGCCGGTCACCGCGGGCGTCCGCGAGGCGGAGGCACTCGGCGTCAGCGAGGGCGCGCCACTGATGCTGGTCGAGCGGACCGCGTACGCGCAGTCCGGGCTGCCGCTTGAGTTCGCCAGGGACCTGTTCCGCGGCGACCGCACCAAGGTCGTGGTCTGGACCTCCGAGCTCGCCGGCGAACTCTGACGCAGGACCGCCGGACACCCGCCGGGAGTGCAACGTGATCGACCTCGGCAAGCGGATCACGGCCGCGGACCGCCCTGTCGGCAGCCATGTCGGCGCCGCACCGTGACCGCGCGGCCGACGTTCGCTGAGCAGGCCTTCGACAAGCGGACAGTGCTGGAGACGTTCAGGGGGGAGCCGTTCGAGCAGGTGACATGCCGGGTACTGCTGCACGCCGCGGACGGGTCCGGCCGCGCGCTGTGCGGGCGGGACGAGGCCGACCTGACGCTCACCGGCGTGGCGTGGGACGACGCCTACCTGCCGCACCTGCCCAGGTGCTGCGCCTGCGCCGGAACCTCGCCGGCCGACGAGGCGGGACCAGCCGCCGACAGCGGCATACCTGAGCTTCCCGCGGTTGACGTTGACATCAGGACGGCCCACGGCAGTGCTGCGGAGATGTCGGGCGCGGAGGCACTGCGCGAGGTGCTGAACCGGCACGACCTGCGCCGGTGGATGTTCACCGATGTGGTCAACGTCAACGACGGCATCCGCGGCGGCTTCAGCCATCCGCTGACGGTCAACCCGCGACTGCTGCTCAGCCGTCCCGAGTCCGCGCTCGGCACGTTCCTGCACGAGCAGCTGCACTGGCTCACCGGCCCTGACGACGACGCAGCGACCACCGAGGCGAGCCTGCGGTGGCCTGATCCGCCCCCGCCGCCGGCCGGTGCCGAGGACGCCCAGTCCACCTGGCTGCACATGTACGTCTGCGCCCTGGAATACCAGAGCCTTGCCGAGCTGATCGGTGTCAGCTCGGCCGCGGCCGAGCTCGGCAGGCATCGCTACTACGCGTGGATATACGAGCAGATCCTGGCCGACCCCGGCTGGTTCGCCCACTTCCTTGGCCGGCACGGCCTCACGGTGCCCAGCCAGCCGCCGGTGCCGCGCCGCTACTGCGGTCGCGACTGGTGGACCGACCTGATCCCGCCCAGCGGAACCTGACCGGACCTCTCAGTCGCTCACGGGGTCGCTAGCGTCGCTCCCTCCGGATACCCCTGCCGCGGGCCGTCGGCCAGGGTCCAGACCTGCTGCCTGCCGTGGACCTGCCAGGAGCGCCCGGTGCCCACCATGTCGACCAGGGCCGTGTCCTCGTCGATGCCGAGCACCGTGGTGCCTTCAGGAGCGTGCAGCAGGGCGCGGGTGAGCAGGTCAGGCACCCAGCCGAGCATCTTGTCAAAGTGCGGCAGCACCCGCAGGTGCGGCAGCAGCCCGAGGCCCGGGTCGGGCTCGCGGTGCAGCGCGCGCATCGCCGGCACCCAGCCGGTGAGCGCCATCGCCCCGGCCGAGCAGCCCGCCAGTGCCGACCCGGCCCGCCAGGCGGCCCGGATGGCCTGCCACACCAGGCTGCCGCGCAGCGTCTGCGCCAGGAAGCCGGGGCTGCCGCCGGACAGGTAGACCAACCCCGCACCCTCGATCAGCCCCGCCAGCTCAGCCGAGTCGGCGTCCGCCCGGTCCCGCACCACGACCGGAACCTGCTCAGCACCCAGCCGCTCGGCCTGCGCGGCCCCGAGGTCGAGCCAGTACTGAAGCCTTCGCTCGCCCTCAGGAGCGGCCGCGGTCGGCAGCTGAACGTACCTGGCAGGGCGCCCTTCGAGCAGCATGCCCTCGACGCCGGCCATTACCGGCAGGTACTCGCCGCTGCCGACCAGCGCGAGCGGCCCGGGAGTCAGCTCAGCCTCCGGTGTCCAGCGGGGCGACACGGCGGGCATCTCAGCATTGTCGGCACACGCTCATCATGGCGTGCGGCGCCGACAGCCACCGCGCCCGGCCTACTCCCCAAGGTCCACGATGGCGGCGACCGGACCGCCGCCGTCCGGGCCCTGATGGGCTGCCGACACCGAGACGAACACGGCAGGATCGCCGGTCACCGACGCGGCCACGCCGCCTACGCACGACTTGATCTGCCGGTGCCAGTGCACGTCGGAGTCGTCAAGCATGGCATTGCGGCGGCCGCGCACTCGGCCGTCCTGGCTGGCCTCGCACTTGAGGAACACGTTGACCAGCCGGCTGTCCAGGTCGGCGGGGTGCGGTCGTTCCGGCAGGTCGAGACCGGCGTCCCTGATGGCGGCCCAGATGCCGTCGGTGTCGAGCGCGTCGCGCATCACCGAGTGGCCGATCCGGTACCTGCCGCCGACGCCGCGCGCGTTGCCGGCCACCACCACCTGTGCCCGGTCGAGCTCGACCCCCGATGAGCAGGATGCCACCGCGGAGTACAGGCCGCGGTCGTGCAGCACGTCGGCGTCGGCCGGCATCTCGATCTCGCCGAGCGCAACCGCGATGCCGAGCGCGGTGCAGCCGTTGGACAGGTCCATGGACTCGTGAGTGTTCTCGGTCCAGACCGTCTTGCCACGGCTCCTGGCGTCCGAGATCGTATGGATGGTCAGCAACGGCGTCTTGGTCTGCACGTAGTGCACGTCCGCGGGGTCGGTGACGCCCGCCCGCTGCATCGCGACCCTGACCGCGTCTGCCACCTTGGTGATCATCGGGGACCTGCCGATGTCCTCGGGCAGCAGCCGCTCGCTCATCGCGAAGCCGATCGTCAGCCGCGGCTCGTCGGTGGCGACCGCCCGGTCGGCCGGCAGCGTCGCGAACACCGTGGCGTGCGGGCTGATCACCCCGTCGGTGCCGCCGGACCACACGATCGGGATGGACTGGACCTCCTCGGCGGTCCGGCTGCCCTTGGCGGCCAGCACCTCGCGGAACGCGCGGTCGGCGATGATCCTGGTGTAGTCATTGACGCCGCCGTTGCCCTCGGTCTTGCCGATCACGGCGATCACCCGGTCGGCCTCGATGACGCCGCCGTCGATCAGCTTCGCCAGCTCACTCGCGTCCGACACGCTGTGCAGCGGCACCTTACGAACTTCGATCGGCTCGGGCACGGCTCGCTCCCTCTCTGCGCCTTGCTGGCCGGCGCCACTGACCGGAGCCGCTGACTGGCGCCGCTCGCGGACTGCGGCGTCGTACGGCTGCAGGCTCTCAGGTGGCCGGCGCGTCTTGCGCAACCACCGCGCCGGTCCTGCCCAGCGTGACTACTGTGCCAGCCCGGCCGGCCAGCGCCTGCCCGATCTGGCCCAGATGCGTGATGATCGCCCGCCCGCCGCCCGCCGCGAACCGGCAGGCGGCCTCGACCTTCGGCGCCATGCTCCCGCTGCCGAAATCGCCCCTGGCCGCGAGCTCGGCAAGCTCGGCCACGGTCACCGCGCCGAGGGCCGCCGCCTCCGGCGTCCCCCAGCCGGTCATCACGGCGCTGACGTCGGTGGCGATCAGCATCGTGTCCGCACCGAGCTGGCGGGCGAGCACCGCCGCGGTCAGGTCCTTGTCGATCACGGCCTCCACGCCACTGAGCGCGCCGTCGGCGTCCCGCACCACGGGCACCCCGCCGCCGCCGGCGCAGACCACGGTGAACCCGGCGTCGACCAGCGCCCCGGCAGCCGCAGCATCCAGGCACTCGACAGGCTCTGGCGAGGCGACGATCCGGCGCCAGCCGCGTTCGCCCTGGTCGCGCCAGTTCTGGCCGAGCGTCATCAGCCGCTCGGCCTCGGCTCTGGGCAGGTACCTGCCGATTGGCTTGGTGGGCGCCGCGAATCTCGGGTCCGCGGAATCGACCAGGGTCCGCGAGACGAGCACGGCAGGCCTGCTGCGCGCCACGCCGCGCCGCGCCAGCGCCGCCTCAAGCGCGTTCATGATCAGCACGCCGATCGTGCCCTGCGTCTGCGCGCCGCACCAGTCAAGCGGCACCGGCGGCACCACGTCGGCCGCGAGCTCGTTCTTGACCAGCAGGTTGCCGACCTGCGGGCCATTGCCGTGGGTCAGCACCACCTGGGTGCCGCCGGCGACCACGTCGGCCACGGCCTCCATCGCGAGCGTGACCGCCGCCCGCTGGTCCTCCGGCCTGGCCCGCCCGTCCGGGCTGGTCATCGCGTTCCCGCCCAGGGCGATCAGCACTCGCGTCACCGCCACGACCCTACCCCTGACCGGACTTCATGATCACGGTGGGTTTCTGTCGCATGGAGTAGGAAACCCACCGTGATCATGAACTCTGGCCCCGGCCGACGGAGCCGGCAGCCCCGCCAGCCACGCGCGGACGGACTCGCCGTGCTGGTCGAGTACCGGGGGCGGCAGGTGCTCCCTGCGGCCGGTCTCGACGCCGCCTGACTCGAACCGCAGCGGCGGCCCCGGCAACGAGATCGGCCCGAGCGCGACGTGGTCCACCTCGATCAGCAGCCCCTGCGACCTGGTCTGCTCCCAGCTGTACACCTCCGCCAGGTCCCGCACCTTCCCTGCCGGGATCCCGAGCTCGGCCAGCACGCCAAGCACCCGCCCGGCCTCGTGCGCGCCGAACGCCGCATCCACGGCAGCGTTCACCGCGTCATGATCGCGCACCCGGTCGGCGTTCAGCGCCCACCCGGGTCGGTCCAGCCCGAAGGCCGGCGCGAACTTCTGCCACAGCGCGTCGCTGCCGACCGCGATCTGGACGAACCCGTCAGCGGCCCGGTACAGGCCGTACGGGCAGATCGACGGGTGGTAGTTGCCGCCGGGCCTCGGCACCTCCCCGGCGACGGTGTACCGCGTGCCCTGGTAGGCGTGCGCGCCGACCATGGCCGCGAGCAGGCTGGTCCGCACCACCTGGCCGCGGCCGGTCCGGCCGCGCTCGACCAGCGCGGCAAGCACGCCGTACGCGCCGTACATCCCGGCCATGATGTCGCCGACCGGGACGCCGACCTTGGTCGGCTGGTCCGGCGACGGCCCGGTGACCGACATGACGCCGCCCTCGCCCTGGGCGATCTGGTCGTAGCCAGGACGGCTGCCCTCCGGTCCGTCGTGGCCGAACCCGGTGATCGACAGGATCACCAGCGCGGGGTTGATCTCGTGCAGCCGGTCCGCCCCGAACCCCAGCCGGTCGAGCACGCCGGGGCGGAAGTTCTCGAGCAGCACGTCGGCCCGCTCGACCAGAGCGGCCAGCAGCGCCCGGCCGTCGGCGGACTTCAGGTCGGCTACGACCGACTCCTTGTTGCGGTTGCAGGAAAGGAAGTACGTCGCGTGCTCGCGGCCGTCGCTGCCAGGCAGGAACGGCGGGCCCCAGCCGCGGCTGTCGTCGCCGCCGGGCGATTCGACCTTGATCACCCGCGCGCCCAGGTCGCCGAGCATCATCCCGGCGTGCGGCCCCGCCAGCGCCCTGGTCAGGTCGACTACCACGATCCCGGTCAGCGGCCCGTCCGCAGCGGTCTCGTGCCGCGGCGCGGCTGACCCGCTGGCGTCCTGGCCAGGGTCCGCGGTCACCGCGTGCCCGCCGTTGCCAGCGCAACCCTCGTCGTCATCCGCAACAAGCTCCCTCTCCCCACTCCGTTCGCCAGGCGCGGGTCGCCGAGCGCGGACCGGCAGGCATGGGTCGCCAGGTCACGGTTCGCCAGGCGACGGTCACCAGGGGCGACAGCCTGACCGCCGACCGCGCCACCGTAGCAGTTCATTACCCGCAAGTAATTTGCCCGGCGGCGGTTAACCCAGGGTGGCCCCTGGGCAGGGACACCCCCAGGTCGCTGAATCCTAAAGACCTGGCAAAGCCCTGGCAAAGGCCGCATAGAGCGCACTCGACGCGGGCCAGCCGCCGTCGGCGGCGGTACATCGCGATCATCCGCTGTGCGGGTTAAGCCGCTTTTTCATCCGATGATCGCCGCGCTTCTGGCGACCCGGCCGCCAGCTAGACACTGCCGGGACAGCCCGGGCGGAGACGCCGCCCGGGCAGGAAGGGGGGATCCATCGTGCATGCCAGCATGAGACGACGCACCGCGGCGGCGGCCGGCACCGCCGCACTCGCGGCGATCGGGGTGCTCGGGGCGGCCGGGGCCGCGTCCGCGGCGCCGACCGCGCCAGCCAGGCCGCAGGCCGGTCACCATCACCACCACGGGCGCTGTGGTGTCCGCGTGGTCGGACTTACCAGCGGCGCGTTCAGCAACAACCAGGACATCCTGCACGGCTTGATCGTCCCGGGCAGCGTCTCCGTCGTGGCCACCCAGGGCCTGCCACCCGGCGTGGATCCGCCCGTGGGCACGTTCGGGCCAGGCACCGGCTACACGGTGAGCCCAGACTGGCACACGGTGACGCTGCAGTCGCCGTACGCCGGCAGCAACGACGGGTTCACCACGTACTACTCGGTGTTCGTCCCGACCGGTCCGCGGCCCTGGTTCAGGCACATGCACTGCAACGTCCATCTGCGGACGTTCACCAGCGGCGCGTTCAGCAACAACGAGGACATCCTCGCGGCGCGGAACATCGTGCCAGGCAGCGTCTTCGTCATGGCGACCCAGGGCCAGAGCCCCGGGTATGACAACCCGTCGGTGAACGGCTTCATGGAGAACAGCGGATACACGGTGGCCTACGGCTTCACCGGCGCGATCGCCACGCTGCAGTCGCCGTACGCCGGCAGCAACGACGGGTTCACCACCTACTACACGGTGTCCGCACGCCACTGGTGACCGGCGCGGCGGCGCGGGACGGCCGGCCTTGGCCTGGTCGTCCCGCACCGCCGGTCACAGCCAGTCGACCTCGGCCGACGGCACGCCCGCCAGCTCGGCGTAGCCCGGGCCACGGTCGAAGAACGGCTGATGATCTGCCCGCTGCTGCCTGAGTTTCTTTCGCAACGCGCTCGTACCCGCCACGTCGGCACCAGGCTGGCCGGCCGGACCGGTGATCACGACGCCGTAGTCGGCGGCCGCTCCCGCCCGCGACACCTTGCCCCAGGCCACGTCGCGTACGACCAGGTCCAGGTCGCGGTCCAGCGGGTCGCCCCAGCCGCCGCCGCCCGTGGTGCGGATCCTGATCAGCGTCCCTGCCGGGACCGGCTCGCCGTCGGCGAGTGCGTCAGCGAGCCGCTGCGCTGGCCCATCCGGATCGATCGTTACCTCGAACGGGCGGCCGGCCTTCCCGCCGGCGACCCCCCAGCAGGACAGGATCGAGCGGTCGGCGATCGACATGAAGTACCCGTCCGCGGTCATCCGCAGCACCTTCTCGTACCCGAGTCCGCCGCGGAACCTGCCAGGTCCGCCCGAGTCGACCGCGAGGCCGAGGCGCTCCACGACGAATGGGAACCTGGCCTCTGCGAACTCGACTGGCAGGTTGCGTGAGTCCGGCACGACGTGGATGGTGTCCTCGCCGTCGGCGTAGTACCGGCCGCCCGAGCCGCCGCCGAGCACCTCGCGCATCAGGTAGGGCTCGCCGGCCGCGTCGGTGCCGTAGACGCCGGTGTAGCGGATCGTCTCCTGGTCGGCCGGCATCCGGCCGCCGGTGGCCTTGGCGAGCACTCCGGCAAGGACGCCGAGCAGGCGCAGGATCACGAAGGTCCGTGCGTTGGTGGGAGCGGGGAAGACCGGGGTGAGCAGCGTGCCAGGCGGCGGGAAGCGCATCTCGATCAGGTCGACGACGCCCTCGTTGACGTCGAGCTCGGCCATCCGCTCCGGCGTGTCGGCGAGGTTGCGCAGGATCGGTGCCAGCCACTTGGCGAGGAAGTTGCCGTCGGCGTAGTTGCCGCAGTGGTTGATCGGCCCCTTGGCCTGAGGGCCGGTGCCGGCGAAGTCGAGTATCAGCCGCGGGCCGCCTGGCTCGTCGTCGGCTGTCCTGGTCAGGGTGATCCGCTGGACGTGCAGCCGCGGCGGGTCCACGCCGTCGTGCTCGGCGTAGTCCTCCCAGGTCCATGTTCCCGGCGGGATCTTGGCCAGGATCTCGCGGCGGAACGTGGCCGTGGTACCCGCCACGATCGCGTCGAAGCAGGCTTCCACGGCGTCCTGTCCGTACCGGCCGAACAGCTCGGCCAGGCGGCGGGAGCCCATCAGGCAGGCGGCGCACTCGGCGTCCAGGTCCGCGGCGAGCGACTCGGGCATGCGCGAGTTGCGTGTCATGATCGTCAGGACCGCCTTGTTCGGCACCCCCCGGTCCCACAGCCTGATCGGCGGGACCATCAGGCCCTCCTCGAACACGCTCGTGGCGCGGCTCGGCATCGAGCCTGGCACCGCGCCGCCGATGTCGTCGTGATGACCGAACGCCTGCACGAACGCGACCACCCGCGGCCCGCCGCCGTCGGCCGGGTCGTGGAAGACCGGGACGGTCACGCACAGGTCGGGCAGGTGGCCGATGCCGCCCTCGGAGGAGTACACGTCGTTGTGGAAGAAGACGTCGCCTGGCCGCATGGTCTCCGCGGGGAAGTCGCGCACGATCGGATGCACCAGCGAGCTGTACGAGCGGCCGGTGAGCTTGCGCAGCAGCCGGTCGTGGATCCCGGCGCGGAAGTCGTGCGCGTCCCTGATCATCGGCGACCGCGCGGTCCGGCCGATCGCGGTCTCGACTTCCTTCTCGATCGAGGCCAGGCTGCCGGCGACGATCTCGAGCAGCACCGGGTCCACGGCGCCGCCGCCCGCGGTCAGCGTCCGGCTGGCACGGCCCTGGTCCACCTGCTACCTCCGGCGCACGGGACGGCACTGCTGCGGCCGGGCCGGCTCGGCGAACTCGTCCGGCCCGGCCAGCTCGTCGGACCCGGCCGGTCCGGCCGGCCCGTCCCGTCCTGGCTCCCCATCTGATCACACCGGTTCGCCCGGCCCGCCGCGGCCTGGCCGCGGCTCTGGCCGAACGCGAACAGGGTGAACGGCGCCAGCGTGCCTCAGATGGCGAGGCAGGCCACGGCCAGCACAGGGCCGGCCCCGGCATGGGCCGGCGGCAGCCCGCCGGCGACGGCAGCCACCGGCAGGGCCGAGCGCCGCGCCGAGGAACTGGACGGCGGTGACCGCGACCGGGTCGCGGCCGGGCAGCAGCCTGACCTGCGCCACGGTGAACGCGGCCGACAGCACCAGGGAGACAAGTACCAGGGCGTCGCCGCTCGACGTCGCGCCGCCAGAGTGGCTGCCGGTGATCAGCCCGACGCCGGCGAGCGAGATCGCGAACCCGGCCCAGGCCAGCGGGCGCGCCACCGTCCGGTGCCAGAGCGCAGCCAGCACCGCGACCAGCACCGGCACCGCGCCGATCAGCAGCGCCGCATCGCTGACGCTGGTCCGCGCGATGCCGGCGTTCTGCAGCATGACCGACCCGCCGTACCCGATCGCGCCCGAGGCCAGCACGGACGGCCTGAGGGCGGGCTTTAGCCGGGCCCGGGCGACGGGCAGCAGCACGGCCGCGGCCAGCGCGAACCTGGCGAGGGCCAGCCAGGCCGGGGGCAGCCAGTCGAGTGCCAGCCTGGACAGCGGCACCGTGGTGCCCCAGAGCAGCCCGGCGGCGGTGAGGGCGAGGAACGCCGACGCGGACCGGACCAACGTGGAACTAGCCAGGGTGGCCGGGCTGTCCCCCGCCGCGACGCTGCACCGGGTCCGCTGGCTCAAGGAGTCCGGCGTGATCAGGATCATCGCCGCGCAGCTCGATCCGGCCGCTGTCGGCTTCCCGCTGCAGGTGTACGTGATGGCCACGCTGGCAAGGCACGACCCGCGGTCAAGCCGCATCTTCGAGTACCAGGTCAGGGCGCACCCGCAGATCGTCGCCGCCGACAACGTGGCCGGCGAGATGGACTACCTGCTCACCGTCGTGGCCAGGGACGTGGCCGACCTGCAGGAGGTGCTGGCCAGCCTGGCCGCCCGCGGCGGCCAGCGGCTGGTCACGCACCTGCGGCTGGCTGAGGTCAAGCCGCCGTCGCGGCTGCCGCTCGAGGCGGGCGGCCCGGCCCAGGCCCGCCGGACCCGCCGCCGGGGCGCAGGCGAGCCCCGCTGAACCGCCGCCCGCGGCGGCTCAGCCAGCCGACACCGCGCTTGGCGGCACGGCAGGACGGGCACCGGAATGCTAGCTGAGCCAGCTGAGGATGGCCGCGTTGACCTCGGCGGGCTTCTCCAGGTGCAGGAAATGACCGGCGCCGTCGACCACGATCAGCTGCGACGACGGCGCGAGTAGCTCCCTGGCCCTGACGGCCAGGCTGGCGGCGACGCAGCCGTCGTCGGCACCGTGCAGGTACAGCGTGGGCTGCGGCGCCCGGCGGCCCAGGGCCTGTTCCTCGCTGGCGTACCTGGCAGGCTGCGGGGCGCCGAAAGCGCGGTAGTAGCCAATCGCGGCGGCCAGGTTCGCCGGGTCGCGCAGGCTCTCGCCGACCAGCGCCAGGTGCTCGGCCGGATCGAACCCCGGCGACCAGTCGCGGCACAGTCGCTCGAGGAACCCCGTGGCAGGGCTGGTCAGCACGCCCTCGGCGAGGCCGAGCGGGTCGCGGAGCATGAAGATGTAGAAGAACCGCTTGAGCTGCTCGTAGTCGCCGAACAGCGCATCGTCCATCCCGGCCGGCGGCACCCCCATGGTGACCAGCCGTCGCCACCGGTCCGGCGCGTAGCCGGCCGCCGCGTAGGCCGTCTCAGCGCCCCAGTCGTGCCCGATCAGCACGGCGTCGCCGTCGCCGCCGAGTGCGTCGTGCAGCGCGACCGCGTCGGCGAGCAGCGCGGCGACACCGTAGGCACCGTCGGCCGGGATGCCGGTCGGCGCGTAGCCGCGCATGAACGGCGCGACCGCGTGGAACCCGCTGGCGGCAAGCTCGGGCAGCAGGTGCCGCCAGGTGTGCGCGGTATCGGGGAAGCCGTGCAGGCACAGCGCGAGCGGGCCAGAGCCGACTTCGAGCACCCCGAAGTCGAGGTCATTCGCGCGGACAGTCCTCGCGCGCACGGTCAGGTCGGGCATACGCCGAACGCTACCGTGGCGCGCGCAATCGGGCGCATAGCATCGGCGGGTGGCTGAGCCCCACCGGACCAGGCTGTCCGCCCGCGTCGTGCTGCTCGACGAGACGGACGGCCGACCCGCGCGGTGGAGCGGTTCTATCTCGGCCGGGTGCGGGCAGGCTGCGCGGTCAGCTTCGACGGGCACGAGCCGCTGGAGGCCTCGACCATCAGGGGATGCCGGTGGTTCACGCTCGGGAGGTCCTGGCGCGGGAGCGATCGGAGGCCTTCGTGCCCGAGGGGCTCGGCGGTCTGCTCGCCGATGTCTTGCGCGGCGATGCCGATGGCCGCGGCCGAGCCGGTTTCGCTGCCGTAGCCGTCCGGGTTGTGCCATTATACCCGGCATGCGGCATGGCGAATTGGCGAGTTACCCTATGCCACGCATTCACCGTCCGGCCGCTAGCTCGGCCCTTATCCGCTGTTTCTCCGTCGCCGGCGGGCCGTGACATGGGCACGAGGCAGGACACCAGGCCGGGCCGCGCGCAGTCGGGCGCGCTGGGCAGCCCGGCGATGGTCAACTTCGCGCTGACCCGGTGCAAGCCGGGCCCGGCGGCCTACGAGGCCACCATCCTCGACCTGGCCGCGCGCGGGCACCTGTCGGTCAGCATGGACTCGCCCGGGCTGCTGGTCGCCCGGGCCGGCCGGGACTCGGACCGGAGGGCGCAGTCCGGCGGCCTGGTGGCATTCGAGCAGCGCGTGCTCGACGACGTGGGCGGCAGGCTCGCGGTGGCCGAGTCGGCGCCGTTCCAGGCACTCGCCGAGGCGGTCACCGCCGACGTACGTGACATCTGGGAGCCGTTCGCGAACGAACTGCGGCAGGAGGCGCGCCGGGCCGGCGTGTGCCGCCGCCGGATCATGGCCAGGCGGCGGAACTCGCTGCTGGTTTTCGCCATCGCCGCGCTGATCGGCGGCGGCGCCTTCTCGGCCGTGCACTGGATACCGTACAACCGGATCGGCAAACCGGACATCTTGGACGTGCTCGCCTGGCTCATCAGGTGGGGCGTCCTAACCAGGTCCGCCGCCAGGGACGTGCTCACCTTCTCGGCCGCGCACTGGATCCACAACACCCGGATCGGCGGCCCGGTCATCTCGGGCGTGCTCGCTTGGCTCATCGTGTGGGGCATCCTGACCTGGTTCGCCGCTAAGGACGTGCTCACCCCGATGGGCCGGTCCCTCGCGGCCAGCCGACGACGGAGCGGGCTGGCCCAGCCGCTGCCGCACGACGGCACGCCAGCCGACCAGGAGTCGGTGCAGCAGTGCGCCTTCGCGGTGGCGGCCGGCCTCCCGAACACGCTGCCCGGCCGGCCAGCGGCCAGCCGCCGGGGGTGGCGCCGGGCACCGTCCAGGCCGCCGCTGCGCACGCGGCGCCCCAGGGAGGCATGGTCGTCGCTGTCAGGAACGTGGCGGCCGGTGCCGATCACCTCCACGAGCACCATGGGCATGGCCGGCGGAGTGGTGATGCTGGTCAGCGCGGCCCTGCTGGTCGTCACCGGGGCCGGGCTCATCGCTGCGGCCGGGATCAGCGGTGTGCCCTTCGGCCTGACCATCGCCGCGGCGGTCGTGCTGGCCGTGCTCGGCGCGCGCCGGGTCATCCGCACCGCCGCGATGCCGCGCAGGATCACGTTCGACGGCCAGGTCATCGCCCGCTGGTACGAGCGGTCGGATTCCGAGGACGCCGCGACCGAGGTGCCGTTCCTCGCGGTGGACGACGGGGAGCGCGCGTGGATGTTCGGCGGTGCCGGCGTGTTCGGCCCTGCCGCGCCGGCCGACCTGGTCAGGGTGACGGCCAGCCCGCGGAACGGTGCCCTGATCGAGTTCACGGTGCTCGCCAGCGCGCCGCGGGCGTCCGGCCCGAGTTAGCTCCGCGGCCTCAGCCGGCGAAGGCGTCGGGATCGGGGCCGGTACGCTCGTCGCGGTTCAGCGCCGAGATCGCGGCCATGTCCACCTCCGGCAGCGTGAAGTCGAAGATGTCGATGTTCTCCCTGATCCTGATCGGCGTGACCGACTTGGGGAACACGATGTCGCCGCGCTGGATGTGCCACCTGAGCACGACCTGGGCGGGAGTCTTGCCGGTACGTCCCGCGATGGCGGTCACCACCGGGTCGTCGAGCACCCGGCCCCGTGCGATCGGCGACCACGCTTCCACCGCGATCTGCTGGCTGGCGCAGAACGACCGCAGGGCATCCTGAGTCAGGTACGGGCTGACCTCGATCTGATTCACCGCAGGCCTGATCTCGCACTCGGCAAGCAGCCGCCGCAGGTGATCGGCCTGGAAGTTGGATACGCCGATCGAGCGCGCCCGGCTGTCGCCGTAGATCTCCTCAAGCACCCGCCAGGTGGACCCGAAGTCGCCGCCGTACCTGGTCGGCAGCGGCCAGTGGATCAGGAACAGGTCGACGTATCCGAACCCGAGCGCGTCGAGCGTCCGGTCGAACGCCTTGCGCGCGTCCTCGGGCTCGTGGCAGTCGTTGCTCAGCTTGCTGGTCACGAAGACGTCGGCGCGGCTCAGCCCGGACGCCATGATGGCCGCACCGACCTCCCTCTCGTTGCCGTACATCTGCGCGGTGTCGATGTGCCGGTAGCCGGCCTCGAGCGCGGTGCACACGGCCCGCTCGGTCTCGGCCGGCTTGACGAGGAAGACACCGAAGCCGAGCTGCGGGATCGTGTTGCCGCTGCTGAGCAGGATGTCAGGTACCTGATTCACCGGAACTGCCTCCCTGGGTGCCCGCCAGCCCGGTCCGCCCGGCTGACGGCTGCTGTGTCGCGAGCCTGCCGCGGTTGCCTGCCCGCTGCACGCGAGTTCATGCAGCCGCGCCCTGGCTCCGGCGTTCGGGTAGTGTCCGGTCGGTGAGCATCGGCAAGCGGGAAATCAGTGCGGATGGCCTCACCGGCGTGCTGTGCTCGCCCGACGGCGGCACCGGGCCTGGGGTGCTGGTGCTCGGCGGCTCGGAGGGCGGGCTGCACAAGCACGACGCCGAGGCGTTCGCTGCCGAGGGGTTCACCGCGCTGGCGCTCGCCTACTTCGGTGCCCCCGGACTGCCACCCGGCCTGGTCGAGATCCCGCTTGAGTACTTCAGCCGCGGCCTTGACCTGCTCGCCTCGGCCGCATCGGGCCCTGCGGGGCTCGCGGTGGTCGGCGGCTCGCGCGGTGGCGAGGCGGCGCTGCTTGTCGGGTCGACCGATGAGCGGGTGTCCGCGGTGGTGTGCGTAGCCGGCGGCGCCCTGCTCACCCAGGGCATCGACTACCGGCTTCCCACCTTCCTCGACGTCCTGGCGCAGCCCACCGTCTCGTGGACGCTCGGCGGCCGGCCGCTGCCCTACGTGCGCAACGTCGTGCCCGACGAGCTGCGCGCGATGGTGGCCCGCGGCGAGCCGGTACCGCTGAGCCTGGCGTTTCCGCCGGTGCCCGAGGATCCCGGCCTGCTCGAGGAGCTGAGCATCAAGGTCGAGCGGATCCGGGGACCGGTCCTGCTCATCTCCGGATCGCTGGATGCCAGCCCCGCCGTGGCCTACAGCCAGGTGGGCGCCGACCGGCTGGCGGCGCACGGCCACAGGTACCCGTTTGCCCACCACGTGCTGCCTGGGGTGGGGCATCCGATCGCTGGCGCGCCCGGCAAGCCGTTCACGACCACCGTGGTTCCCGGGCCAGGCGTGAGTTTCGAGATGGGCGGCACCCCGGAGGCGAACACGGCCGGGCGCGAGCAGGCGTGGGCGATGACCCTGGGCTTCCTGCGCTCGCACCTAAGCTGACGGGGCGGGGTCCGGCGAGGCGGGCGCGGTGGCCCGGTCCCTGCGCAGCGCGCGCAGCACGGGCAGCGAGGCGAAGTAGCTGCCCGTCGTGGCGATCCCGGCCACGGCGATGTCGACCGAGACGCGGCCCTGCTGTGCCCAGTAGACGTCCTTCAGGTCCAGCAGCAGCGCGAACTCGTCCACGATGAGCGCCAGCCCGCTGCCGTAGCTGAGCGCCACAGCCGGGTGTGCGCGCTGCCGGTCGCTGCCGTGCACGGCCACCGCGCCCACCACGGCGAGCAGCCCGATTCCCCACATGTAGTGATGCAGGTGCTCACCGCCGACCTTGACGTCGCGGAACGGCCCCCGGCCCGCCCGGATGCTCAGGGTCAGTCCTCGGACGGCACCGAACGTAGCAGTGAACGCCAGCCAGCTTGCCAGCGCGCCCCGCTGGTTCCGGTCCAGATCCTCACGCAGTACGCGGCGCAGCCGCACCGCAAGGTCCCTCATGAACGCAAGCTACCCGCCGGCGGCGGCGGTAGGCCTCAGCCGATCCAGGTGAGGCGACGCCCGGCGGTATGGCCCCGGCAGGACGGCCGCGCGTGATAGGGATGGACGCGTGCTCGATCACATCTCCATCCAGTGCGCAGAGACAGCCGCGAGCGCGGCCTTCTACGACGCCGTGCTCGGCCCGCTCGGCGCTGGCCGGGTCATGGAGTTCGGCGGCGTCATCGGCTACGGCGCCGACGGCAAGCCGGACTTCTGGATCGGACCGCAGGTCACCGGCGACGGCTTCAGGGAGTCCCACGTCGCGTTCGCCGCGCCGGACCGGGCGGCGGTGCGGGCGTTCTTCGATGCGGCCGTGAGCACCGGTGCGTCGGTGCTGCATGAGCCCAGGCTCTGGCCCGAGTACCACGCCACCTACTATGGCGCGTTCGTCCGCGACCCCGACGGCAACAACGTCGAGGCCGTCTGCCACGCGCCCGGGTAAGGCCTCGGCGGCTGGAACGGGCACGCTGGGTCCTCGCCGAGCGGGTCACCCGCCGCCGCGTAGGCGCGCGCACGCGACCCGCCGCACAGGTCCGCGTAGCCGCAGGCGCCACAGCGGCCGGCGAAGTCCGCGGCCCTGATCGCCCGTAGCAGCGGGTCGTCGCGGTAGATGTCACGCAGCGACCGGTCCCTGATGTTGCCGAGCGCGAGCGGCAGGAACCCGGCCGGGTACACCGCGCCGTCGTGCGCGACGAACAGGATGCCCTTGCCGTCCCTGGTGGGGGCGATGTGTGCGCTCGGCCGCCGGACCGGCTCGCCGAGCAACTCACGCAGCCTGCCGGACAGCATCTGATAGTCGGGGGTGCCTGGCGGGCTGGCGCCTCCCCGCCGCTGGGTCACCACCCGGCGGAAGAACGGCGCCTCCACGGTCCGCACCGTGACGCCGTACCCGGACGCCTCGTACAGGAAGTGACAGACATCCTCGTGCTGCTGCGGCGACACCGCGCCGGTACTGACCCCGCGGCCCACCTGCACCAGGAAGAACACCTCCCACATCCGCACGCCGAGTCCGGTGATCAGGGCCGCGACATCGGCAAGCTCGGCCAGGTTGCCTCCCATGACGGTGGTGTTGACCTGGACGGTCACGCCCGCGACGACCAGCCGCTCGATGGCGCGCACGGTCTGCTCGAAGTGCCCGGCCACGCCGCGCACTCCGTCGTGCGTCGGCGCGGCTGCCCCGTCCAGACTGACCGACACCGCACGCGCCGCGCTGGCCGCGATCCTGCTCACCATGGCGTCGGTCAGCAGCGGGGTGACCGAGGGTGAAAGGCACACAGGCACTCCGAGCGAATCCGCGTGCTCGACGATCTCGAACAGGCCCGGCCGCAGCAGGCAGTCACCACCAGTGAGCACGAGGATCGGATGCGGCCGCCCGAATCCGGCGACCTGCTCGACCAGGTCATGGCCCTCTGCGTGACTCAGCTCCCCGGGCGGCGCCTGCGTGGTCGCCGAGGCCCGGCAATGCCGGCAGGCGAGCAGGCACGCCCGCGTGGTCTCCCAGAACACCAGCATCGGGCGCTGCCCGAAGTCCACCGTGGTCCGCGTCCGCACCGCGGTCTGCACCCCGCCGTCCGCGCTCATCGGCGCCTCCCGCCGTCGCAGCATCGAGCCGGTCGGCTCATCATGGCCAGCGCCGACGGGTCCCGCACAGGGCCTAACGTCCCCCGAGGCGGGCCCGAATGGCCGCGAGCGGCGCAGGCCCGAGCGGCGGCTGCGCTCCGCTATCTGGCCGGAGGATCAGGCGCCGCAGCGGAGCTTGGGCCGCGCTGGCCGCCGTGCTGCGAGCGGCCACGGTCGATCACCGCCTGCCGCCGCCTGGCGACCTGGTCGGCGTCGATGCCGCTGGCGTGCCAGCGCCGGTGCGCGCCGGTCTCGACGTCCTGCGCCTGCCGCGCGGTCAGCTTGGAGCCCTCGTCGTAGGTGGCGAAGATCGCCTGCAGTGCATCGGGATCGGCCGAGGCGATGTCGGCGGCGAGCCCGCGGGCGAACGGCAGCAGGTCGCTGTGCGGCACGACGTGATTGACCAGCCCCCATTCGAGAGCGGTCCGCGCGCCGACGAAGTTGCCTGTCGCGCTCATCTCGCGGGCGCGGCGCAGGCCGACCGCCGCGGGAAGCTGCACGGTGAGGCCCCAGCCGGGCAGCACGCCAACCCTGGCGTGCGTGTCGGCGAACTGCGCCCGCTCGGAGGCCACCAGGAAGTCGCAGACCAGGGCCAGCTCGAGTCCGCCGGTGACGGCCGGCCCGTTCACCGCGCCGATCAGCGGCCTGGCCAGCTCCGGTATCACCGGGCCTGCGGCCGCCGCCGACAGCGGGCCGTCCCTCTCGCCGAGCTCGGCCAGGTCAAGCCCCGCGCAGAACGCCGGGTCGGCGCCGGTCAGCACGATCGCGCAGACGTCGGGCCGCGCGTCGAGCTCGGGCAGCACCTCGCGGAGCCTGGCGAGCAGCGCGCCAGAGATCGCGTTGCGGCGCCGCGGCCGGTTCAGCGTGACGGTCGCGACCAGGTCGGCGACCTCGACGAGTACCTCGTCCATCGGCCGCAGGCTAGCTGTCCAGGTGCGGGAACAGGTGGCCGAAGCACTCGATGAGCATCTCGATGCCATCGGCCCGCAGCACCTTCGCGTCGTGGCCGAGCTCGGGCACCCGGACTCCGAGTGACTTGCCGAGCTCGAGCGTGGCGAACAGCAGCGCCCTGGGCAGCAGCGGCAGCACGGGGTCGTCGGCCGGCACCGGCACCACCCCGCCGGGCAGCGGCCGCGGCGTCACCTCGGGCCAGTCCGCAGGCGCCCGCGGGCTGTCCAGCCTGAGCACGCCGGACAGGTCCCTGGCTATCGCGTCGCGTGCGGTCAGCGGGCCGCCGAGCGACCAGCGCGAGCGCAGCGTCGCGATCAGCGAGGTGTGCCGGTACTCGTCGCTGACCACCGCCTGCTCCGCGGCCCACGCCGAGATCGCGATGGTCGGCACCCGCAGGCCCGACCTGGTGAACGTGAAGCCAAGCTGGCCGGCCGGCGCGCCGGGCACAGGCGATGGCACCGGCGGCGGCGGCACGTGGTCGTAGGTGCCGCCGTGCTCGTCGAAGGTGACAAGCAGCAGCGTGTTGTAGGCGTTCGAGCCGTCCCGCGATGAGGACGAGCGGACCGCGTCGTAGATCTTCGCCAGCAGCGCCTCGCCGCCGATCAGCGACGACGGCGAGTCAAGCTGCATCGTCGGGAACAGGGCGTCGAACGCCGGGTGCATGTCGTTGTGCCCGTACAGCAGGTTCGGCTCGATGAACGAGTAGGTGGGCAGCTGGCCGCTTGCCGCGTCGAGCAGGAACTGGTCGGTACTGAAGAAGTTGGTCGCGAACCGGTCGTGCAGCCTGGGGGCGTGGATGATCCCGGTCAGCGAGATGTGGCTTGGCGGGTCGCAGTACACCCGCCAGGTCAGCCCCTGCGCCTCGAGCCGCTCGAAGATCGTCTCGCCGGTGTTGTGCAGCGGGAACGCGTCAGCGGGCGACAGGTTGACCACGTAGCCCGACGAGGTCGCCGCGTGGAAGAACGAGCGGTTAGTGAAGGTCTGCGACGGCACCTCGCAAAACCAGCGGTCGAAGGTGGTGAATCCGCGAGCCAGCGCCGAGAGCACCGGCATCTGCTCGGGCGTGTAGCCGGTCATGATCTGGGCGAAGTCGTCGTAGCCGGGCTGGGTGCCGGTCTCGGCCGCCACCGAGCTGATGTAGTCGGCGACGAACCCGTCCATGGTCGGCGGCTGGCGCGGGTCGGCGGGCGCGTTGTACGGCGCGGTCATCAGGTCGGCGAGCACGTTCCGGTTGGACGGCGGGTCGATCAGCCCGAACAGCTGGGTGTTGACGTGCTGGTACTCCTCGCCGGGGTCCGGCGATGGCGTGTTCATGGTGGCGGCCACGCCGTAGGGCACCGTGGCCTGATCAGCGCCGGCCCACGGCGGCACGGGGTTGGCGAGGTCCTTGCCGATCACGCCGTCGAACGATGCGACCTCGCCAGGTGCGTACAGGCGGCCGAGCAGGTTGTCGAACGATCGGTTCTCGAACATGAGCACGACGACATGGTCGAGGGCGGCGTTTGGGTCGGGACTTGGCATCGCGGACCTTTCGCAAATACAGGCCTGCTAGGAACGTCAGCTCTCCACGATAGGCATCAGGCGTGGCCGCCGACCGTTACGACGCGGACTTGTTATCCGTAATGCGCAGATTGGCAAGCCGGTCAACGACCGCCCCGTAGCCGGGGTGCAGCGGAACAGTCGCCCCGTACTCCTCGATCACCGCGGGCCCGGCCAGCACGTCGCCGGCCGCCAGGCCGGACCGCGCGAAGACGGCCGCCTGCACCGGCTGCTCGCCCCGGCCGAAGCACACCAGCCGGGCGCCGGTCTGCGCCCGGTGCGGGCTCCCGTCGCCGGCGGCAAGCTCGGGCAGGCCGGGCCGGCGGATCGGGCCGATGCCGGTGATCCTGAAGTTCACCCACTCCACGTGCTGGCGAGGGTCATCGCGGAAGTCATACCCGTACAGCGCGCGGTGGGCGTCGTGGAACGAGCGCACCACGGCGTCGGCCGTCCCGGCGTCGAACCCGGGCGACGGCTTGTCCTGCGGCCCGGCAGGCACCGGTACCCGGACCTCGAACGCCTGCCCGAAATACCGCAGGTCGGCGGAGGCGATTAGCCGGTGCGCTCCCGTTGCAAAACCCTGAGAGATAAGCCCGGCGCGTGCCTGCGCCGCCAGGTCGGCGTAGATCGCGCGGACGGCGGCGCAATCCAGGCCGTCGTGCCTGCGCACCGCCGTCCGCACATGATCGATGCGGACGTCGACGGTTAGCAGCCCGAACGCTGAGACGTTGCCTGGGCTTGGCGGCACGAGCACCTCGCGCACGCCGAGGATGCCGATCAGCGGGCAGGCGAGCAGCGAGCCCGAGCCGCCGAAGGTGACCAGGGTGAAGTCCCTGACGTCAAGCCCGCGCCGCACCGTGATCTGGCGCACGGCGTTGGCCTGGTTCCAGGCCGAGATGTCCAGGATGCCGGTGGCGCAGTCCTGCTCGCTCAGCCCGAGCAGGCCGGCCAGCGCGGCCAGTCCGGCCCTGGCGGCGGCCGCCTCAAGGGGCACCTCGCCGCCGAGCAGGTGCGGCGGGATCCGGCCGAGCGCCAGGTGCGCGTCGGTGACGGTGACCTCGGTGCCGCCCTTGCCGTAGCACAGCGGCCCCGGATCGGCCCCGGCCGAGCGCGGCCCGACCTTGAGCGCGCACTCCGGCGAGATCCAGGCCACCGAGCCGCCGCCGGCGCCCACCGTCACCACGTCCACCATCGGGATCATCGACGGGTACCCGCCGACGCTTCCCTCCGTGGTCAGCGCGGGCTCACCGCCGGTCACCACCGCCACGTCGGTAGAGGTGCCGCCGCCGTCGCAGGTCAGCACCCGCTGCACGCCCGCGGCGCCAGCGATCAGCGCGGCGCCGAGCGCGCCGGCGGCCGGGCCGCTGAGCACGGTGGTGATCGGGTGGTGGATGACCTCGGCGGCCGACAGCACGCCGCCGTTGGACTTCATCACGTAGAACGGCAGCCGCCCGCCCGCCAGCCCATCCAGCCGCTCGGTGATCGCGGTCAGGTAGCTGGCCACCGTCGGCTTGACCGCCGCGTCGAGCAGCGTGGTCATCGAGCGCTCGAACTCGCGGTACTCGCGCAGCACCTGCGATGAGATCGACACCACCGCCCGCGGGTGCTCTTTGGCCAGCACGGCGGCCATCCGGCGCTCATGCTCGGGGCTGGCGTAGGAGTGCAGGAAACAGACGCCGATGGTGTCGACGCCGCGGTCGCGGAACCAGCGGGCCACCTGCGCCGCGCCGTCCTCGTCGAAGGGGACGAGCTCGGCGCCGGCGTGGTCGATCCGGCCGCGGACGGTCCGCACCAGGTCCGCGGGGACGATCCGGTCAGGTTTCACCCAGAAGTAGGAGTTGCCGTAGCCGTCGGGTACCGACTGCCTGGCGATCTCGAGCAGGAACTCGAATCCTTCCGTGGTGATAAAGCCGAGCTGGCCGATCTTGCCCTCGAGCAGCTGGTTGGTCGCGATCGTGGTCCCGTGGCTGACCGCGGCCAGGGCGCTAGGGTCGGCGCCGAGCATGCGCAGGACCTTGGTGAGCCCTTCGATGAAGCCCTGCGACGGGTCGGCGGGGGTGGTCGGCGTCTTGGTGACGGTGAGCTCGCCGGTGTCCTCGTCGTAGGCCACCACGTCGGTGAACGTGCCGCCGGTGTCGATCCCCACCCGCAGCCGGCGCGCACCGCGGCGCCCGCCGGTCACGGCTGGCGGGTGGCGGCACGGCGCAGGTGACGCAGCACGACGGCAGCCGCGATCGCTGACACTCCGACGGCCGCACTGACCAGCAGGCCGGACTTCACGCCCGACCAGCCCGCCCGGGCGATCGGCTCGTACTCCGCGATCTCGCTCGCGGCGCTCTCGTCCACGCCGAGCGCGCTGTCCAGGGCGGCGCCGCGCGGGGCGTCGACGTGCGCGGGCTCCCCGGCGGGCGCGGACTCCCCGGCAGGCGCGAACTCCGCGGCAGGGGCGGGCTCCGCGGCCGGCGCGTCGAGTCCCTCGGCGAGCGCGGCGACGAACTGGTCGCCCAGCCGCCGGGCGATCGAGCCTGCCATCCGCTGGCCGACCGCCGCGATCGCCCCGTCGAGCTCGGCGTCCACCTGATAGCCGAGCCCGGTCGAGACCTCGTCGAGCCGCATCAGCCGGATCTCGACGCTGGCGTCGACCGCGCCCTGGCTCCCGGCTCCGGTCAGCGTCAGCCGCAGCACTGCAGGCGCGGACTGTTCGAAGCTGACCGCGTCGCACTCGTAGCTGCCGGCCACTCCCGGCAGGGCAGTCGTCACCTGGAAGTGGATCCGGCCGTCACCGCGCGCCTCCAGCCGCTCGCAGCCAGGAATCACCCTGGCCAGCAGGTCAGGATTTCCCAGCGCGGCCCAGACCTGCTCGACCGGCGCCGCTATGGCCGCACCGCCAGTGACCTTCATCGCTCCCTCCAAGCCCCGACCTCGCCGATGCGCCGGACGTCTAGCAAGGATGACATGCCGACTCCGCCGCAGAAAGCCGCTGCCCGTTCGGTCCCAAGACGCCGTCGCACGGGCACCATTGACGGTTAACTGTCCCTATGGCTGATGCGAACGGACTTTCCTCGGTCGAGCACGTCGTGGTTCTCATGCTGGAGAACCGCTCGTTCGACCACATGCTCGGGTTCCTGTACAGCGACGCCGGCAATGTGTCGCCCACCAAGCAGCCATTCGACGGGCTCTCCGGGAACGAGACGAACCCCGGCGCGAGCGGGCCGGTGAGCGTCTACCGGATCGAGCCAGGCACGCCGAACGCGTATTTCATGCCGGGCGCCGACCCTGGCGAGGGCTACATGGCCACCAACAGCCAGCTGTTCGGCAGCGAGACCGCCCCCGCCGACGGCACGGTCCCTCCGATGAACGGCTTCGTCAAGGACTTCGCCTACACGCTCGGCTGGCAGTCGCGCGAGAGCGGCTGGTCGATCCTGCCTGGCACGGTCGCCAGCGACATCATGGGCTGCTTCGCGCCCGAGACGCTGCCGGTGCTGTCGGCCCTCGCGAAGGGCTACGCCGTCTGCGACCAGTGGTTCTCCTCGGTGCCCACCGAGACGATGCCGAACCGGGCGTTCGCCTGCGCGGCGACCAGCCAGGGGCACATGGACGACAAGACCAGGACGTTCACCGCGCAGAGCATCTTCGGCCTGCTCGGCAAGAACGGGTACACTTGGGGCATCTATGGCTACAACGCCGAGCCGCTGACCAAGTCCACGTTCACCGACATCGCGGAGGCCTCCGGCGGCACGATCGGCAAGTTCACCGACTTCCAGGCCGCGGCGGCCAGCGGGTCGCTGCCCGCGTTCACCTTCCTCGAGCCGGACTGGTCCTCCACCGGCAACAGCCAGCACCCGAACTATGACGTCTCGCTCGGCGAGCAGCTCATCCACGATGTCTACGAGGCGCTGCGCGCCGGCGGCCAGGCCTGGGCGAAGACCCTGCTGGTGATCACCTACGACGAGCACGGCGGCTGCTTCGACCACGTGCCGCCGCCCGGCGGCGCGGCGGCACCGGACAACTCGACGGGCGAGTTCGGCTTCGACTTCACCAGGTTCGGGGTCAGGGTGCCTGCCGTCCTTGTATCGCCGTTGATCCTGGCGGGCACCGTATACCGGACGACGAGCAGCACCCCGCTCGACCACACCTCGATCCTGAAGACCGTGCAGCAGCGCTGGAGCCTGCCCTCCCTGACCGCCAGGGACGCGGCCGCGCCCGGGTTCGGCGACGTGCTCACGCTGACCGAGGCGCGAAGCGACGACGTGCTGGCCGGGGTCACGGTCCCGCCGCCGGCCGGCGCGCCCCCGAGCGCGACCGCCCCGTCGCACCTGCAGGAGGTCCAGGCCGACCTCATCTCCCGGCGCTTCCCGGCCGGCCAGCACGACGACGCCGACGCGCTCGCTGCCCACGCCACCAACACCGCCTACGCCCACTACATTCGCGCCCACTCCGAGTTCGACTCGCACTGAGTGGCGGCTCCGCGCCGATAATCGTGGGCACTTCGCTGTCGCCAGGGCAGCAGCTAGGCCCCCACGATGCATCCGGAACCCTCGGACGCCTCGGCTGAGACCGGGGCACTCAGCCCGCGCCTGGCGAGTCGGCGTGCTGGCGGCGGAGCTCGAACAGGTCCGAGGGGGAGATGGGCATGGACCTGATCGGGAACCCCTCGGCGTCCTCGATTGCCGCGGCGAACACGGCCGCGCCCGGGATCACGCCAGCCTCGCCAGCGCCCTTGATGCCGAGCGGGTTCAGCGGTGACGGGGTCTCCAGGTGGTCGATCTCGATGCGCTCGGGCACCTCGCTGACGTACGGCATCAGGAAGTCCATGAACGAGGCGTTCTGCAGCTGCCCGTTCTCGTCGTAGGCGATCCGCTCGTACAGGGCGCCGCCGACTCCCTGGGCCACGCCGCCGTGGATCTGGCCTTCCACGATCCGCGGGTTGATCAGGATCCCGCAGTCGTGCACCACGCAGTAGCGGAGGATCTTGATCTCGGCGGTGTCCGGGTCGGTCTCCACGATCACGGCGTGCATCCCGGCGGCGAACGTGGACCTGACCGGCGAGAAGAACTCCCGTCCCTCGATCCCCGGCTCCTCCCCTGGCGCCACCGGCGGCAGGTCGATGTCGCCTCCGGCGAACTGGGTCGCGGCCTGCGCCGCCTCGTCGAACGCGTACCGCAGCGGGTTGGAAAGCACCGCCACCGTGCCGAGCGCGATCCCGGTCGCCGGGTCACCCTTGACCCGCACCACGCCGTCCACGATCTCCATGTCGTCGGGCGACGCCTCGAGCGCCGCGGCGGCGACCCTGATCGCCTTGGCCCGCGCGGCCCTGGCGGCCAGCGCCACCGCCGAACCGCTCATCACGGCGGCCCGCGAGGCGAACGTGCCGACCGCGTAGCCGAACGCGCGGGTGTCGCCGGTCACCACCTGCACGTCGCCAAACGGAACGCCAAGCTCGTCGGCCACGATCTGGGCGAACACGGTCTGGTGCCCCTGCCCCTGCGAGGTCAGCCCGGTCGCGACCTTGACCTTGCCCGAGGTCTCCACCACCACGTGCGCGCCCTCGTACGGGCCGACGCCGGTGCCCTCCACGTAGCAGGCAAGCCCGATCCCCAGCCGGCGCCCCTGCTCCCGCGCCGCCGCCTGCTCGGCAGCGAACTCATCCCACCCCACCAGCGCCTTCAGCCTGGCCAGCGCCGCCGGGTAGTCACCGGAGTCGTAGATCAGCGGCCGCCCGTCCTGGAAGGTCAGCCCGTGGTCGTACGGCATCTCATCGGGCTGGATGAAGTTGCGCTCCCGCACCACGGCCCGGTCCAGGTGCAGCGCCGCCGCGATCGCGTCCATCGTGCGCTCCATCACGAACGCGCCCTGCGGCCGGCCCGCACCGCGGTACGGCGTGACGATCACGGTGTTGGTGTACAGCGAGCTGAACTCGACCCGGTAAGCCCCCGGCTTGTACGGGCCGAGCAGCTGGGTGGACGTGATGATCGGCACGATCAGCCCGTACGGTATGTACGCGCCGTTGTCGTGCCAGAACCGCACGTCGAGGCCGAGCACCCGGCCATCGTCGTCGAACCCGACCCTCACCTGGTGCCGCTGCCCGCGCTCGTGCGCGCTGGCCACGAAGTGCTCGATCCTGTCCTCGGTGTACTTCACCGGCCGCCCGAGCTGCCTGGCCGCCCACGGCACAAGCACCTCCTCCGGCCACGGGTGCACGATCTTGACGCCGAAGCCGCCGCCCACGTCCGGCGTGATCACGTCCACGTCGGCCAGCGCCAGCCCGAGCTTGGCGGCCACCGCCGCCCGCACGCCGGTCGAGGTCTGGGTGGATGTCCAGATCCGCAGCCGCCGCGATTCGCCGTCCCAGCGGGCAAGCACGCCCCGGCCCTCAAGCGGCGTGGACGCCGACCGCTCGACGTACAGGTCAAGGTCGAGCGCGTGCGGCGCGGCCGCGATCGCGGCGGGCGCGTCGCCGTGGGACTGCACCAGGTGGCCGGCCACATTGCCCGGCACGTCCTCGTGCACCAGGTGCTCGGCGGCCCGCCCGGCATCCACGCCGACCACGGCGGGCAGCGGCTCGTAGTCCACCGCGATCAGCTCGGCAGCGTCCTCGGCCAGGTACCGGTCGGCGGCGACCACCATGACCACGGGCTCGCCGACGTAGTTCACCTCGCTGGCCGCGAGCGGGTAGCCGGTGCGGCCCTGGGTCAGCGCGGGGTGCGGGATCAGCAGCGGCAGCGGCTCGGCGAGCCCGCCCGGCAGGTCCTCGTAGGTGTAGATCCCCGCCAGCCCCTGGACGTCGAGCGCCGCGGAGACGTCGATGTCGAGCACGCGGGCGTGCGCGTGCGGGCTGCGCACGAACGCAGCGGCTAGCGCATCGCCGCCGAGGTCATCCAGGTAGGCCCCGTGGCCGCGGAGCAGCCGGTCGTCCTCCACCCGGGCGACCGGCTCGCCGAACATGGCCGTCACGGCCGCTCCCGCGCCAGTTCGGCCGCGCGCAGCACGGAACGGACGATGTTCTGGTAACCGGTGCAGCGGCACAGGTTGCCGCCGACGATCTCCCTGGCCTCCGCCGGCGTGGGGTCCGGGTTCTCCGCCAGCGCGGCGGTGATCAAGGTCAGGAAGCCCGGGGTGCAGAACCCGCACTGCAGCCCATGGCAGTCGGCGAACGCCTGCTGCACCGCCGACAGCGTCCCGTCCGGCGCGGCGAGCCCCTCGACGGTGGTCACCTGGGCGCCGTCGGCGGTGACGGCCAGCAGCAGACACGACCGCACCGGGACTCCGTCGAGCAGGACCGTGCACGCGCCGCAGACGCCATGCTCGCACCCGACGTGCGTACCGGTCAGCCCGAGGTCGTGCCGCAGGCAGTCCGACAGCAGGCGGCGCGCGGGCACCCGCACGCCCCGTGCCACCCCGTTCACCACCAGCCTGACGTCGTGCAGCGCGGCGGCCGCGACGTGGCCAGGTTCCCGGCCGGCTCGCTGGTCAGAGGTCACGTGCCCGACTCCTCGCCTGGGCGACGGCCTCGGCCAGCGCCCGCCTGGTGAGCACGCCGACCAGGTGCCTGCGGTAACCGGCCGTCGCGTGGATGTCAGAGACGGGCCGCACCGACCCCGCCGCCAGCCGCCCGGCGGCGGCGAACGCCTCGTCGTCGGACCCGGCGCCCGAGCAGGCCTCGGACAGGTCGATCACCAGCGGCGTCCCGGCCACCGACAGGTACGCGGCCCGGGCCCTGGCCAGCCTGCCGCCCTCGTCGATCTGCGCCAGCGCGGCCACGCCGCAGACCGCGTAGTCGCCGCTGCGCCTGCTCACCTCGGCGAACGCACCGCCCACCCGGGCCGCGAGCACGGGAAAGATAGCCTCCGTGGCCAGCTCGCCCGGCCGCACATCAGACTCGAGCGGGCCGAGGAAAAAATCTTCAGCCTTAACCAATCGCTCCCCGCCGGTCCCGGCCACCCGCACCGACCCGCCCAGTAGCGCCAGAACGGCGGTCATCTCGCCGGCCGGGTCCGCATGCACGATGCTGCCCACGACGGTCCCGCGGTTCCTGATCACGGGGTGCGCCACCAGCGCGAGCGCGTCACTGATCAGCGGCGCAGCGGCCGCCACCGCCGGGTCCCGCAGCACCTCAGCGTGCCTGGCCAGCGCGCCGATCCTGACCTGGCCGTCGGCGACGCTGATGTAGCTGAGCTCGGTCAGCCGGTTGATGTCCACCAGGTGCGACGGCGCCGCCAGGCGCATGCTGAGCAGCGGAACCAGCGACTGGCCGCCGGCCAGTACCTTGCCGTCAGGCCCGGCCTCGGCCAGGGCGGCGATCGCCTCGGCGACGGACTCCGGCCGGGAGTAGCCGAAAGAGGACGGCTTCACTCCGGTTACGTTAGCCCCCGGCGATCTGAGTGATCAATGTGACTCCGCTGACCGCGCAGCCGGGTCGCGTACCAGGCAGCGGGCTTACCGCGGGAGCGCGGGCGCCAGCTCGCGGAATCCGTCGAGCGGTTCGAAGTCAGGCCCGCCGAGCAGCTGGATGCACACGTGGTCGGCGCCGGCCACCAGGTGCTCGGTGAGCTGCTCGGCGACGTGCACCGGATCGCCGTGGGCGACCAGCGCATCGACCAGCGCGTCGCTGCCGCCGTCCGCCAGGTCCGCCTCGGTCCAGCCCAGCCGCCGCAGGTTGGACGTGTAGTTGACCAGCCCGAGGTACGGGGTGCGGACCCTGGCCCTGGCGATCGCCCGCGCGGCCTGCGTGTCGGTCTCGATCACCGCCTTGTGCTCGGTCGCCAGTAGCGGCTCGGAGCCGAGTATCTCCCTGGCCAGCCGGGTGTATGCGGTGGTGACCAGGTACGGGTGCGCCCCCGCGGTCCGGTCGGCGGCCAGCCGCAGCATCCGCGGGCCGAGCGCGGCGAGCACCATGGCGTCGCCGGGCACTCCGGCGTCGAGCAGCACGCCGATGTACCCGGCGAGCGTCTCGTACGGCCTGGCGTACTGCCTGGTGGCCTCGCGGTGGCCGGTTCCGACGCCGAGCAGGAACCTGCCAGGATGGGCGGCCTCGATCCTGGCGAACGACCGGGCGACCTCGCGCGGGTCGCTCTGCCACATGTTCACCACCCCGGTCGCGATCACGATGCTGGTCGTCGCCTCGAGCAGCCCGTCCACCGTGGCGAGGTCGGCACCTGGCGAGCCGCCGAGCCACAGCGCGCCGAAGCCGAGTTCCTCGGCCTCGGCCGCGAATCCGGGGCTGATCTGGCCGTGGCCGCGCCAGATCCCGAACCGGCCGATCCGGTCCCGCCAGTGCTGCGTCATTGCGCTCCCCTGCCGAGTCATCCCTCTCCTGCCGATCGCGAGGGTGGTGACCGGGCGGAGCGCGCTGCGGCGCAACCGCCTCGGTATGCCTCAGTCTGGCAGCCTCCCGCCAGCGGCGCCGGGCTGCGCCCGGCGCCGCCCATTGCTGTCCCGAGTGCCACGCCGCCACCAGCCACGCACCCGGCTCGCGCCGCCGTGGCAGGCGTAGCCGATGATGATGCGATGGAGGCCGATGGTTCAGGCTCGGTGCGGCGAGCGGACATCCCGGCGGGTACCTGCCCGTTCACGGTCGACCGGCCGGTGATGACCCAGCGGTGGGAACGCCTGACGTTCCTGCACTGGTCGTTCGACCCGGCGCAGGTGCAGCGGCTGCTGCCGTCCGGCCTGGAGGCCGACCTGTTGGACGGTGCGGCGTGGGTGGGGCTCGTGCCGTTCTTCATGCGGGTCGGGACCGGGCGCGGGCACCAGGCGCCGTGGGTGTCGAGGTTTTGCGAGACCAACGTCAGGACGTACGTGCGCGACCGAGCAGGACGGACCGGGATCTGGTTCTTCTCGCTCGACGCCGCGCGGCTCGGGGCGGTCGCCGTCGCCAGGACGACCTACCGGCTGCCGTACTTCTGGTCGGCGATGAGCATCGCCCCCGCCGATGCCGACGGCGGCGGCGCGATCTCCTACCGCTGCCGGCGCAGGCTGCCCGGACCCGCGGCGGCCAGCGACGTGCGGGTCAGGATCGGCGACCGGTATGACACCGGTGACCTGGACGAGCGCGATCACTTCCTGACCGCGCGCTGGATCCTGTTCAGCGCGTCGGGCCATCGGCGCCGGCTGGCCAGGGCGTGCCATGCGCCGTGGCCGCTGTTCCGGGCGACGGCCGAGCGTGCCGACGACGGCCTGATCGCGGCTGCCGGGCTGCCCGCCCCCGCCGGCCCGCCCCTGGTCCACTACTCCCCCGGCGTCGACGTGGCGATCGGCCGCCCTGAGCGGTGGGATCAGGCCGAGTGACCTGCGGGCACGCGTAGCGATCGGCGCAAAGGAGCCTGCGGACATGCGGCACGTCGAGGCACGGACCGGCGCGTACGCCGACTCGGTCAGGCTCATGCAGGTCAGCGCCCGGGTCCAGGAGGTACCCGGAGTCCGGGCCGCGCTGGTCGCGATGGCCACCGAGCTCAACATCGACCTGCTGGCCCGTCTCGGCATGACCGCGCCCGCCGCCGCCGGACCGAACGACCTGCTCGTCGCCATCGAGGCCGACGACGAGCAGGCACTGGCCGCCGCGCTGACCGTCACCGATGGCGCACTCTCCGCCCGCCCCACCTGGACAGGCGGCCACGCAGCGGGCCAGGTGGTGGGCCAGCTAGCGGGCCATCTGGCGGGCCAGGTTTCGCAGCCGCCGAGGACCGCGGGCAGCGCGGCCCGCAGGTCTGGGCCTGGGCTCTGCCTGATCTCGGTGCCCGGGCAGTTCGCGTTCGCCGAGGCAGTGGACGCGCTTGAGTCAGGCTGCGACGTGATGATCTTCTCCGACAATGTCCCGGTCGAGCAGGAGGTGGCGCTCAAGGAAATCGCGGCCGAGCGCGGCCTGCTGGTAATGGGACCGGACTGCGGGACCGCGGTCGTCGGCGGGGTCGGCCTTGGCTTCTCGCACACCCTGCCGCCCGGCCCGATCGGCCTGGTGGCCGCGTCGGGCACCGGGGCGCAGCAGGTGCTCTGCCTGCTCGACGCGGCCGGTGCCGGGATCAGCGCGGTGCTCGGCACCGGCGGCCGCGACCTGTCGGCGGCCGTGGGCGGCCGCTCGGCGCGGACCGCGCTCGCCGCGCTCGACGAGGACCCAGGATGCGAGCTGATCGTGCTGCTGTCCAAGCCGCCGGCCGCCGAAGTCGCCGCCGGCCTGCGCGCCTACGCGGCCACGCTCGCGACTCCAGTCCTGTTCGGGCTGATCGGCCAGGGCCAGCCCGACCTGACCGCCGTGACCGAGGAAGCGCTCCGCGCGATCGGGCTGCCCGTCCCCGACTGGCCCTGGTGGTACGCACCCCACCCGACGGCCCAGGCCGGCCCGAACGCCCAAGCCAGCCCGAATACCCCAGCAGTCTCTCCAGCCTCAGGTGCCCCGGCTGACTTTCGTGCCCCGGCCGACGAGGCGTCCTCCGTACCGCGGGCCGGGGGTGCGCTGCGCGGGCTGTTCGCGGGCGGAACGCTCTGCGACGAGGCGATGGTGATCGCCGCCGAACGGCTCGGCCCGGTCTACTCGAACATCCCGCTGCGACCTCAGTGGCGCATCGTCCCGCACTCCGCCGCCCGGGAAGACGCCCGGCACGTCATGATCGACTTCGGCGACGATGAGCTCACGGCGGGACGGCCGCATCCGATGATCGACCAGCGGCTTCGGCTGGACCGGCTGGCCGCGGAGGCAGCGGACCCGGCCACCGGGGTGATCCTGCTCGACGTGGTGCTCGGCCACGGCGCGCATCCAGACCCCGCCGCCGAGCTCGGGCCGGCCATCGAGGCGGCCAGGTCAGGCCGGGACCTGCCGGTCGTCGTCTCGCTGATCGGTGCGAGCACCGACCCGCAGGGGCTCGCCGCTCAGGCAGAGGCACTCGCCAGGGCCGGCGCCCACGTCTTCGCCTCGAATGCGCAGGCGGCCAGGTTCGCCTGCGACCTCATCGGTGCCGCGGCGGGCTCCGCCGGAACGGCGCAGGGCGGGGCTGACGGGCCATCGCCCGCTGACGCGCTATCGCCGGCTGGCTGGCCGTCACCAGACGCATGGCCGGGCGGGAAGGGAGGCGGCTCGTGACGGACCTGCTCCGCCGCGAGCCCGGCGTAATCGCGGCCGGGATAGACCTGCTGGCCGACGCCGTCGTACGGCAGGGCGCCGAGGTCACCAGGGTGGACTGGGCGCCACCGATGCCAGGAACCGAGGCAGATCTCGCCGTAGTGCTGGCCGACCGGCGCCGCAAGGCCGCCAATGACCTCGCCGCGGCGAGGATGCTCGGCGTGCGGGCACACCTGGTCGATGTGCTCCCCGCGAGCCAAGCGCTCAGCCTTGGCGCCGGGGAGTTCCTGCACGCCGGCCCGCCGCTCACCTGGGAGCGTGCCTCAGGCCCGATGCGCGGGGCGCTAGCCGGCGCGGCGGTCTTCGAGCGCCTAGTCACCGAGGCCGACCCGGACGCTGGCGAGCCGGCGCACGGGATCGTTGCGCTCGATTCGTGTCATCACCACGGTGCCGTGGGCCCGATGGCCGGCGTCGTCTCCTCCTCGATGTGGGTCTTCGTGGTCGAGGATCCCGCCGACGGCCGCCGTGCCTACTGCTCGCTGAACGAGGGCCTCGGCAAGGTGCTGCGGTACGGCGCCTACTCCGCCGAGGTGATCGCCAGGCTCCGGTGGATGTCCGCGGTGCTCGGCCCGCTGCTGCAGGCGGCGGTCGGCCGCCACGGGCCGGTCGACCTCACCGCGATCTGCGCCCAGATGGTGCAGATGGGCGACGAGGCGCACAACCGCAACCGGGCAGGCACCCTGATGCTGCTCAGGGAACTGCTGCCGTCCATGATCGAGTCCGGCTTCGCCTCGTCGGACGTGGCGGACGCGGTCAGGTTCGTCGGGGGGAACGACCACTTCTTCCTGAACCTCGCGATGCCCGCATGCAAGCTGGCGCTCGACGCCGCCCGTGGTGTACCGGGATCCACGATGGTGGTGGCCATGGCGCGCAACGGCACCGACTTCGGCATCCAGGTCTCGGGCACGGCGGACCGGTGGTTTACCGCGCCGGCGCTGGTGCCGCAGGGGCTGTTCCTGGCCGGTTACGGGCCGGACGACGCCAACCCCGACATCGGCGACTCGGCGATCACGGAGACGGCGGGACTCGGCGGGTTCGCGATGGCGGCGGCTCCGGCGATCGTCCGGCTGGTCGGCGGGACCGCGGCGTCGGCCCTGGCCAGCACGCAGCGGATGTACGAGATCACGCTGGCCGAGCACCCGCTCTTCCAGGTGCCCGCGCTCGACTTCCGCGGCACTCCAGTTGGCATCGATGTCAGCCTGGTCGCGCGTACTGGGATCCTGCCGCAGATCAACACGGGCATGGCCGGCAAGCGCGCCGGGACCGGCCAGGTCGGGGCCGGCCTGGTAACCCCGCCGCCCGAGGTGTTCCCCGCCGCGCTCAGCGCGCTCGCCGCCCTCGCCCGACAGCCCGGCGGGGTCGGCTGATGGCCGGCCGGGCAAGCCGACTGATCGCCGGGCGGCAGATCGGCGGGCCGGGCGGGCCGGGCAAGTCGGCTCATCGGCCGGTCGGCGGAGCCGCCGAACAACCCTACCGACCATCGCCTCGCGGCTGACCGGGAGACACGCCGGGGTAATACCGCGCCGTGCGCGACCGCCACCGGCACCGCCGCTCCTCACGATCGAGTTATCGAGATCAAAACCTGGCACAATTCTCGGCCCCCGTGGCACTCGCTACCCGGCGCGATGGACTGACCGGAAAGTAGATCACCTCAGGCGGGCGCGCGGCAGCGCCGGCGGAGCCGGCTGTGCTGGCTTGCCGGTGATGTGGGCTGGTGGCTAGGCGGCCTGGCTGATGGTGACGGTGTATCCGAGTGCTTCGAGCTGGCGGATGTGGCCGCGTGCCTGGCGGGTCTTGTCGGTGGTGGTTTCGTAGTGGCCGGGGCCGAGGTCGCGGAATCTGGCGCTGCGGTTGCTGAGCAGGTGCCAGATGACGACGAGGATGGAGCGGGCGACGGCGACCTGGGCCCTGGCGGCGCCGCGGCGGCGGGCGATGCGGTGGTAGCGCTCGCCGAGGAAGGTGGCGGTGCGGGCGGCGCCGGTGGCGGCCTGGCCGAGGTAGCCGCGCAGGTAGGTGTTGCCCTGGCCTTTGGCCTGCCGGCTGCGCGGGCCGGACTGGATGGCGCGCGGGCACAGCCCGGCCCAGGCCACCAGGTGCGCGGGGGTGGGGAACCGGGTCATGTCCAGGCCGGTCGTGCGACACGAGGTCGCACATTGCGAGTGAGTGCATGGATTGGAGGTCCGGTAGTGCCGGTCATGTAACTCCGGGCGAGTGCTCGATGCCCGTCCCCCGCCCTGGCGTGCGCCGCAGGTCCTGCCTGCAGGGGTGCGAAGCCCGGGGAGCAAGCCCAAGAAATCCCCGTTCCATCCGGGGATTACAGGCAAGGGGGAAGGCCGGGCGGGTGAACGCGAGTGAACCCTTGATGACGCCTCGTAATAGACAGCCCCGGGAGATGGGATGAACGCCGGGGTGATAGGGCCTGGCCCCTGGCAGAGGGGGCGAGCGGCGGCCGGAGGGATCGGACCGGCTGCGAGAGCACCGCTTGGCCTCGGGGTAAAGAGGGCACCCAATCCGGCCGTGACTCGGATGTGCGGAACGTGGAAACCCCGCCGGGGTCCAGGCGCTGCCTGGTAGGCCGACCGTGAGGAGAGCGGAAGCCCTCGGCGGGAACAGGATGCCCAAGAAGCGAATGCCGGTGGCCGAAAGGCGACAGGAAACCTGCGGCGTCACGGCTGGCACCTCCGCCGGCCGCCGGGGATAACTGGCCGGATACCAGCCTGGTGGCTGGCCCGTGAGGGTGCTGACGTGGGCAGGTGAGCCTTTGAACGCTGATGCTGATCAAGCTTCCCGAACCGAAGGGCAAGTTGGGCACCGTGACGGTGAACGGACCGGAGGACGTGCTGGACTGGGACGCCATCGACTGGCGGCTCCATGAGGGCAACGTAGGGCGGCTGCGGCGGAGGATCTTCAAGGCGACGCGGGAGCAGGACTGGGCCGAGGTCCGGTCACTGCAGAAGATGATGCTGCGTTCCTGGTCGAACACGCTGGTCAGCGTGCGGCAGGTGACGCAGCGCAATGCTGGGCGCCGGACCGCCGGGGTCGACGGGCAGACAGCCCTGTCACCGAAGGCGAGGGCAGAGATGGCAGTCTGGGTCCACCAGACGATCTCCTCCTGGGATCCGCTGCCGGTCCGGCGCGTGTATGTGCCGAAGGCCAACGGGAAACGCCGCCCGCTCGGCATTCCCGCGCTCGCGGACCGCTGCCACCAGGCACGGGTCCGTCACGCGCTGGAACCGGAGTGGGAGGCCCGGTTCGAGCCCAGATCGTATGGGTTCCGGCCGGGCCGCGGCTGCGCCGACGCGATCGCCGCGCTGTTCACCACGCTGAAGGGCAAGAGCAAGCGGGTGTGGATCGTGGACGCCGACTTGTCGGCGGCGTTCGACAAGATCGACCATCCGCGGCTGCTCGCCGCGCTCGGATCGTTCCCGGCCAGGGACATGATCGCGGGCTGGCTGACGGCCGGGGTGATCGAGGACGGGGCGTTCACGCCGACCGAGGAGGGAACTCCCCAAGGCGGCGTGATCAGCCCGCTGATGATGAACGTGGCGCTCCATGGGCTGGAGGAGGCCGCAGGGGTCCGGTATCAGGTCTCCGGCAGGAATGCGGGGAACACCAGGCCCGGCTGCCCGGTCGTGGTCAGGTACGCCGACGACCTGGTCGCCTGCTGTCACTCCAGGCAGCAGGCCGAGCAGGTCAAGGCACAGCTCGCCGAGTGGCTGGCGCCCCGAGGGCTTGTCTTCAACGAGGACAAGACCAAGATCGTGCACCTCACCGAGGGGTTCGACTTCCTGGGGTTCAGCGTCCGCCGCTACCGCAACGGCAAGCTGCTGATCAAGCCGAGCAGCGCGGCCGTCAGGCGGCTCCGCAGCAGGCTCGCCGCCGAGATGCGCGCCCTGCGCGGCTCGAACGCGGCGGCAGTCATCGCCGCGCTCAACCCCGTCATCCGGGGCTGGGCTGCCTACTACCAGGGAGCAGTGTCCAGCAAGATCTTCGGCGACCTGGACGACTACATGTGGAAGCTCACCTACCGGTGGGCCAAGCGCTCCCACGGCGGAAAGCCGAAGCGGTGGGTTGTCCGCCGCTACTTCGGCAGGTTCAACAAGTTCAGGAACGACCGGTGGGTGTTCGGGAACCGGGCCGGCGCAGACCAGCGCGGCAGCGTCCCGCACCTGATCAAGTTCGCCTGGACTCCCATCGTCCGGCACCAGCTAGTCACAGGCACGGCATCGCCCGACGATCCGGACCTGGCCGGCTACTGGGCCACCCGGCGGCAGCGGGTCAAACCCCCGCTGGACAGCTACAACCTGCGCCTGCTCACCAGGCAGGCCGGGCGCTGCCCGCTCTGCCGCGACCCGCTGCTCACCGCCGACCAGCCCCAGTCCCCACAGGAGTGGGAACGGTGGTGGCTGAGCGTGGTCCGCAGGGCGATCGCCGCCGACTACCTCGTCCGCCAAGACGGGCACGGCACGCCGGACCGCACCCGAACCCGCCTGATACACGCCTCCTGCCGCCGCGAGCTTCAGGCCCGCAAACGCAGGATGCCAGCACCCCAGCCCGCAGCGCTCTCAGGGCTTGCCTGAGCCGTGTGCGCCGACGAGGCGCACGCACGGTTCTGAGGGGGCCCCGGTGCGGCAACGCACCGGGGCTACCCGACTCGGCGATGATCGAGCAGGCCAGCTCGGCGCTGACGCCAGGGATTTCTTCCAGCCGCATGATCGCGGGCAGCGCCGGGGCGTCCGGCATGGTCCCGGCGCCGGCGCCGGTGACGCCGTCGGGGTCGGCGCCCCATGCCGCGGGGATCGCGTCGATGGCTTCCTCGATCAGCAGGGTGAGCCGGGCGATCCGCTTGCCGAGGAAGTCGATCTGGTCCAGCAGGATCTGGGCGATCTCGGCGTGGTGGCCGGCGAACTGGCCGTCGAGCGCCTCGGCCAGGGCGGCGTGCTTGGCTCTCATCCGGGTGCGGGCCAGCCCGGCCAGCACGACCGGGTCGCGCTCCCCGGCGATCATCGCCCGGATCATGTCCTGCACCGACCGGGTGGTCATCTTGGAGGCGACCGAGGACACCTTGATCAGGGCGTCCTCGAGCAGCTTCTCCAGCCGCTGCCAGCACCGGGTCCGGTCCTGGGTCAGGTGGGTCCGCGCCCGGCAGTAGTGCCGCAGCGCCCGGATGTCCGCGGGCGGCACGAAGCTGGGCCGCAGCAGCCCGTTCTCGGTCAGCCGGGCCAGCCACATCGCGTCCAGCTTGTCGGTCTTCGGCCGGCCGGACAGCTGCCGGGCCGCGCTGGCCGATACCAGCTGCACGTCCAGCCCGGCCGCCTCCAGCAGGTAGAACCAGATCCGCCAGTAATCGCTGGTCGACTCCAGCGTCACCTTCTCGATGCCCTGCGCCGCCAGCCGGCCGGCCAGCGCGCTGACCGCCCCCGCCGTGGCCGGCACCTCCTGCACGTGGCTCTGCCGCAGGCCGGGCCGGGACGGGTGCGGCAGCCGCACGCACACCATCCCCGACGCCTTGGCCACGTCGACCGCGGCGACCCGCTCGTACACCCGCTCATGCCCCTGATCATCAATCACCTGCGGTCCGCTCACCGCGGCCTCCTATCCTTGACCGATGGGATAACCAGCGGGCTGCCCGGGGGCCCCGGTCAGGGCAAGGCAAGCCGGAATACTGACCGTCGTGCTCAAGGCAACAAGAAGCGACCCTCAGGTCAAGGCCCCGGCGCCAGGCTTTGCAACGGGCTCGCGTCCCAAAGTGGGCCGGCGTCACGGGCAGCCCGCCCCCATCGTGCCGCCCCATCCGCCACCCCCGCAGCCACACCAGCCACCACGCGGCAGCGACCCAAGCCCGCGACCACCCGCACAGCCGGACTTTCACGCAGGGCGACCGCCAGCCAAAGCGAGATGGCTTTGCATCCGCTAGCGCCTCACATAAGCCGCGAACCGGGCGTGATCGTGACGCTGGCGGATGAAGAGTGGTCGTGGCGGATGAAAAGTGGCGCTGGCGGATGAAGAGTGGCGCGCGTGACTTGGTTCTGGTGGTGCGGCATGGCATGACCGGGGCGACCGGCTAGGGATGAAGAGTCGGGGGCTTTGTGTGGAGGGCAGGGAACGGTGAGGCTAGGAGACGGTGAGGACGGCGGCCCCGGTGATGCGGTCGGCGGCCAGGTCGGCCAGGGCCTGGTCGGCGGCGTCCAGCGGGTACGGCGTCACCGACACCTTCAGGTGCAGCCGCTCGGCGAGGCGCAGGAACTCCTCGGCATCGCCCCGGGTGTTCGACGTCACGCTGCGCAGTGTCCGCTCCTGGAACAGGTCGTCCTGGTAATTCAGCGCCGGGATGTCGGTCAGGTGGATGCCAGCGATAGCGCATGTACCGCCGCGGTCCAGATTGCGCAGCGCGGGTGGCACCACCTCGCCGACCGGGGCGAAGATGATCGCGGAGTCGAGCGGCTCAGGCGACGGGTCAAACGAGTCCTGCGCCGAGGCCGCGCCGAGCTCAAGCGCGAGTTCCCTGGCCGCTGGCGCCCTGGTGAACACGTGCACGGCCGCGCCGCCCGCGATGGCGACCTGAGCGGCAAGGTGCGCCGAGCCGCCGAACCCGTACATCCCGAGCCGGCCGCCGGGCGGCAGCTCGGCCCTGCGCAGCGCACGGTACCCAATGATCCCGGCGCACAGCAGCGGCGCGAGCTCGGCGTCGCTGAAGCCGGACGGGAGCGGATGCACGTAGGCGTCGGCCGCCACCACGTACTCGGCGTACCCGCCGTGGCGGTCCCAGCCGGTGTAGACCGACCGCGGGCAGAGGTTCTCGCTGCCGCGACGGCAGTACCGGCACGAGCCGTCGGTTCCGGCCAGCCAGGCCACCCCGACCCGGTCGCCCGGCGCGAACCTGGTCGCGCCATCGCCGGCCGCGACCACCTCTCCGACGACCTCGTGCCCCGGGGTGACGTCGGGGCGGCGCGGCTTAAGGTCGCCCTCGGCCAGGTGCAGGTCGGTGCGGCAGACGCCGCAGCACAGCACCCTGATCAGCAGCTCGCCCTGGCCAGGCTCGGCGACCGGCCGGTCGACCAGGCGCAGCGGCCCGCTCGCCATCGGCCCGGGCTCGTGCACCACCCATGCCCGCATGGCACCAGGATAGGCGCCCGGCACGCCCCGCCGCGGCCCGCCCGCCCCGGCCCGCCTCGCCCCAGGACCCGGGCCGACCCGGACCGTGCCTGATCGCCCGACCGGCGCGAGCGCGCCCGCCCGGCGTGATGTCATAGCCAGATGAACCGTCCGCCGCTGAGCCGTCCGCCGCTGAGCCGTCCACCGCTGAACCGCAACCTGGCCGGACTCGGAACGACGATCTTCGCCGAGATGTCCGAGCTGGCGGCCGCGACCGGCTCGGTCAACCTCGGCCAGGGCTTCCCGGACACCGACGGGCCGCGCGAGATCGCCAGGGCCGCCGCCGACGCCATCATGGGCGGGCGCGGCAACCAGTACCCGCCGGGCGCCGGGATCCCCGAGCTGCGGCGGGCGATCGCCGACCATCAGGACCGCTTCTACGGCCTCGCGGTCGACCCTGACCGCGAGGTGCTGGTCACCGCCGGGGCCACCGAGGCCATCGCCGCTGCGCTGCTCGCCCTGGTGGAGCCCGGCGACGAGGTGATCGCGTTCGAGCCGTACTACGACTCCTACGCGGCGTGCATCGCGATGGCGGGCGGCGTCAGGGTGCCCGTCACGCTGCGCGCTCCCGCCTTCCGGCCCGACCTCGACGCGCTGCGCGCCGCGGTAACCGACCGGACCAGGCTGATCCTGCTGAACTCGCCGCACAACCCGACTGGCTCGGTGTTTACCAGGGCCGAGCTGACCGCCATTGCCGGCATCGCCTGCGAGCGCGACCTCCTCGTGGTCAGCGACGAGGTCTACGAGCACATGGTGTTCGACGGCGAGCACGTGCCCGTTGTCTCGCTGCCCGGCATGCGCGAGCGGACGGTCTCGATCAGCTCGGCGGCGAAGACGTTCTCCTTCACCGGCTGGAAGATCGGCTGGGTGACCGGGACGCCCGAGCTGGTGAGCGCGGTCCGCACCGTCAAGCAGTTCCTGACGTACGTCAGCGGCGGGCCATTTCAGTACGCCATCTCCGAGGCGCTCGGGCTGCCCGATGAGTACTACCGTTCCATCCCGGCGGACCTGCGCGTCAAGCGCGACCTGATGACACGGGGGCTGGCCGAGGCGGGGTTCGATGTCTACACCCCGCAGGGCACCTACTTCATTACCACCGACATCCGGCCGTTCGGCGAGACGAGCGGCCTGGAGTTCTGCCGCAAGCTGCCGCACGTGGCCGGTGTGGTGGCGATACCGAGCGTCGTGTTCTACGACCACCGTGACGCGGGGCAGTTCCAGGTCAGGTTTGCGTTCTGCAAGAAGGAAGAAGTGCTGATGGAGGCGCTACGCAGGCTGCGCAGGCTGCACCCTGCGTAGCCCGGCCAGTTGTTATCGCGGCGTGACCGTGGCGAGCCATGACCGCGTGACATGGCTGCGCCGGGCCGGTTAGCATGCCGTCACCACCTAATGCGGTTTCTGTCATTTCGGTAGAGTCGCGTCATCGGTCTTCGCCGAGCTACATGGCGTTATCACTGGTCGGTTTCACCGACCTTGCGGAGGGGAGTCGGATTTGACCGACATGTCATGGGAGCACGCCGCCGATGCCCGGGCAGCACTGAACGCGATCGTCAGCGACCCGGAGCACGGGGTTGCCGCGCTCTCCAGCGCCCAGACAATGTCGAACCTGCTCAAGGACCTCCTGCCCGACGCGCCTCGTGAGAAGAGCATCCTGGTCGCCGCCGCTGAGGCGGGGCTGGCCGACACACTGCGCGACCATGTCTCTCAGGGCATGGACCCGAGCACCGCGATCAGGCTGACCGCCTCGTCCTTTTCGTCGAGCACGCCGTTCACCCCCGAGGCATGCAGCTGGGTGACCGGCGAGATCGCCGGCGCGCTCGGCATCGGCCAGCCTGGCGGCGGGGCAGCAGGCGGCGGGGCAGCGGGCGGGCTCGGCGGAACCCCAGGCGGCTACGACCCGACCGGGCAGGGCGCGCCGACCCAGATGGCGCCCATCCCCGGATACACGCCCGGCCAGCAGGGAACCCAGGGGATGGGCGGCTACGGCCAGGGCACCGGCGGGCTCGGCCAGGGCGGCGGCCAGGGCGGATTCGGCCAGGGTACGGGCTACAACCAGGGCAGCGGTTACGACCCGAACGCGACCGCACCCGGCGCCTGGCCGGCCGGGGCCGCGGGCCTGGGCGCAGGCGCAGGGCAGCAAGGCCAGGGCGGCTGGCAGCAGGGGCCTGCCGGACAGGCGGGCTACGGGCCGGCCGGCACCGGGCAGCCTGTCCAGGGCGGCTGGCAGCAGGGCCAGGGCGGCTACGGGCCGGCCGGCACCGGGCAGCCCGTGCAGCCCGGCCAGCCCGGCTGGCAGCCGGCGGGCGGCGGCTTCGGCGGCGGCGGGTTCGGCGGGACGCCGGGCCAGCCCCGCAGCAGGCGTGGCTGGTACATCGGCGGCGGAGTGCTCGTGGTCGTGATCGCGATCATCGTGATCGTCGCGAGCCTGGGCGGCAACAAGACCCCGACCGCCAACCACACCACAACCCCTGGCAGGTCGGTCACCCCGACGGCGACCCCCTCGTCGACCGCGCCGACCCCGAACCCGACCGCCGAGCAGACCCTGACCACGATCATGAGCGCCCCCGGCCAGCCGATCGGCAAGACCTGCACGGCGACACCGCCTGAGTTCGGGCTCAAGGCGTCGACCGTGCTCGACCGGCGCTTCTGCGTGACCTTCACCAGCGGCGTCATCATCTGGGGCTACCAGTTCGACAACGCCTCCGACTTCCAGGCCGGGTTCACCCACATCCAGAAGTTCACGGGCTTCGACAACACAACCCCTGGCAAGGGCTGCCCGCCGCCATCGAGCAGCAGCGAGGGCAAGACCTTGTGGTACATCAAGGACAGCCCGAGGTACAACGACGCGGCCAGCAACCAGGAACTCGACTGCTTCCTGAACGGCAAGACGCCGCAGCCCACGCTGATGTGGTCGATGCCGACCCAGAACGTGTTCTTCATCGCCAAGGACCAGGCGTCGGGTGCCACCATCAGCTCGATCATCAAGTGGTGGGAGTCCATCCACTATGCGCAGTGACCGATCCCGGCCGGGCGCGGGCGCGCGGTAATGACCGAGACGCTCATGCCCGGCGGCGGAGTCGCCAGGCGGCCGCTGCACTTCATCGTGATGGCGGACTGCTCCGGGTCGATGAAGGGCGAGAAGATGCAGGCCCTGAACTACGCGCTCAGGTCCATGCTGCCGCACCTTGTCGACTGGGAACGGGATCAGCTCCAGGCACAGCTGCTGATCAGGATCCTGTCCTTCGCCTCCGCGCCGAACTGGTACGTGCCTGACCCGGTTCCGGTCGCCGACCTGTCTCGGCACTGGCGGAACCTTGAGTACGTGCCGATGGGCCGCACCAACATGGGCCCGGCGTTCCGCGCGGTGGCCGAGGTGCTCACCCCCGAGCGGCTCGAGCGCCGCGCCTTGCGCCCGGCCATCCTGCTGGTCACCGACGGCCTGCCGACCGACCCCCCTGGCGGGTTCGAGAACGGGCTCGCTGCGCTGCTCGATCTCGCGGCCGGGCGCTCCGCGCTCCGGCTGGCCGTGGCCATCGGCCGGGACGCGAACTCCGAGCCGCTCGACAGGTTCCGCAGCCCCGAGGTACCCGTGCTGGTGGCCGACGGCACCGACGAGATCGCCGACCGGCTGGTCACGGCCTCGATCGCGGTGTCGCGCATGTCGGAGATCGGCGCCGACCGGGCAGCGCTCGCCGTGCAGCTGATCAAGGGCGGCTCGTCCCAGGGTTCTGATCCTGGCTACGGACCAGGTGCAGGGATACCGCCCGCAGCGGGTGGCTATGAGGACATCCTGTGATGACGACGCCGGCCGCGGCGCCGGCGGATCAGCCGGGCCGCCGCCCCTCCTGGCAGGTGCTGACCGCCTCTGAGCGCGGCGCATCGCACCTTGCCACGCAGGCGCCGAATCAGGACTCGGTAGCCTTCGAGCGAGCCGGATCCGCCGGGATGGTGGCCGCCGTGGCCGACGGGCACGGCCACTCGCGGCACCTGCGCAGCGCCAGGGGGTCCAGCTTCGCGGTCAAGATCGGCTGCCAGGTCGCCCAGGAGCTCGCCGACATGCTCGCGGCGAGTGCCGCGTTCGGCACCGCCGAGGCGCCAGCCGCCCCGGCAGCGGTCGCGGACGCCATCACCGACGCGGTGGAGGAGTTCCTCGTGCCGCAGATCGTGGACCGCTGGCGGGACGCCGTGCTCGCCGACGTCGCCGGCGACCCGTTCACCGAGGCCGAGGACGAGCTGCGCCAGCCAGGCGACGATCCCACGATCGCCTACGGATCGACCCTGCTGCTCGGGGTGGAACAGCACGACTGGCTGATCCTGGCCCAGATCGGCGATGGCGACGTGGTGGCCGTGCGGCCCGACGGACGGGCGATCCAGCCGGTACCCGAGGACCCGCAGCTCGACGGGCTGGTCACCACGAGCCTGTGCGGGCCGGACGCGCGCTCGGACTTCAGGGTCGCCGTGGTGGACACCACCCAGGTACCGCTGCTCGCCGTGCTGCTCGCCACGGACGGCTACGGCAACGCCCAGGTGGTCGAGGGATGGCCGAGGGCGTTCAGCGAGGACCTGGCCTGGATGCTCAAGCAGCGTGACGTGCACTGGCTGGCGGGCCAGCTTCCGGTCTGGGCGGCGCGGTGCGCCTCAGCGGACGGCAGCGCCGACGACACGACGGTGGCCCTGATGCTGTCGCCGACCGCCCTGCCCGAGCAGTCCGTGCCGGCGCCCGTAGCCACCGCCGAGCTCGATCTCGGCTCGGAGGAGACGACGATACCGGCCGTGCCACACGACCAGACGATCCCGAACAACCTGCGCCCGCCCGATCGCCCGTCCGAGCCGGAGACCGTGCGGCTCGCGCCCATCTCTGCCGCGAACGCCGTCCCGAACGCGCACGGGGAAGGCACGCAGCAGGCCATGAAAGAGCACGGAGATAACGAATCGCACGGGGCTGGTCACGCCGGCAGCGACGGCCAGTCATCCGCCGAGCCGGACACCACCGAGCTCGGGCCGCCCGCCGGGGCTGGCGAGCGATGAGCGCCCAGCAGGTGTCCCTGCAGGGCAGGAACCTCCGGATGGTGCGCGCCGGCACCGCCGTCACGGTCGGCGAGCGGCTTGGCGAGGGCGGCCAGGGCGTGGTGCACGCGGTCACGATCGGCGGCGCACCCTATGCGGTCAAGTGGTACCGCTACACGCCGTCCGGCGAGCTGCGCAAGTCGATCGCCGCGCTGGTCGAACGCGGCAGGCCGCATCGTGACTTCATCTGGCCGATCGACCTGGTGGTCAGTGACGAGGTCGCCGGTTTCGGCTACGTGATGCCGCGGCTCGATTCGCGGTTCTCCTCCTTCGCCCAGCTGGTCTCCCGGCCCGAGCAGCCGCCGTTCCGCACCGTGATCACGGTCGGCAGGCACCTGGTCACCGCGTTTGAGGCGCTGCACTCGGCCGGGCTGTGCTACCGGGACATCAGCTTCGGCAACCTGTGGGTGGACGCCGACGGCGCCGAGGTCGCGATCATCGACAACGACAACGTCGGCCTGGACAGCGGCGAGGTGTTCGTCTGGGGGACGCTGCGGTTCATGGCGCCCGAGGTAGTGCGCCGGGAGGCCGCCCCGTCCAGCCTGACCGACCTGCACTCACTGGCGGTCTTCCTGTTCTACCTGTTCATGCACGGCCATCCGCTCGAAGGGGTGCGCACCGACGAGTCCTACTCGTGGGCCGAGAAGGACCACCACTCGGAGACCGACCTGGCGCTGCGCCACTTCGGCACCGAGCCGGTCTTCATCTTCGACCCGGTCGACCACTCCAACCCGCCGCGCCCCGGCGACCCCGTCGGTGTCTGGTGGCGGCTGTACCCGAGGTTCTTCCGCGCGGTGTTCGAGCGCGCGTTCACCTCAGGGCTGCGCGACCCGTCCGGCATCGGCCGGGTGGCCGAGGGGGTCTGGCGGCGGGCGCTGACCAGGTTGGCCGACTGCGTCTCGGTCTGCTCGTGCCAGGCCTCGGTGTTCTACGACCCCGACGACCCGTCGCTGCGCTGCTGGAACTGCAACCAGGTCCCGCCAAGGCCGATGCGCATGGAACTGCCTAGCTCGGTCGTGGTGATGTCGCCGGGCGCCACCATCACGCCGCACCACCTGAGCAGGAACCGGGACGTGGACACGGTGCTCGGGATCGTCGAGAACCACCCGGCCCGCCCCGGCGAGCTTGTGCTGCGCAACTGCAGCACGAAGTCATGGACGATGACGCCGGACGGCGAGGCGCCGAAGGCCGTCGACCCGCAGCGGCGGCTCGGCATCCGACCTATGACGATTGACTTCGGGTCCACGCATGGCAGGATCGTCAGCTAGATGACCCGAGAGGGGCGGCTCGGATGAGCGATTTGCACGTTACCTACAACGGCCGGGTGTTCACATTCGCCCCCGGGGCCACCGTACGGATCGGCCGGAGCTCGGAGAACGACGTCGTCGTCAACGACCCCACGGTCTCCCGCCGCCACGCGCAGGTCGTCTGGCAGGCCGGCGGCTGGCTCTGGCAGAACGCGGGCCAGGCGCCGACCTTTCTGTCCGGCCAGCCGGTCGCCCAGTTCGGCGTGGCCCAGGCCGTGGATGTGACCCTCGCCTCGCCACAAGGCCCTTCGCTGCGCCTGCAGGCGGCGGCCGCGCCTGGCCAGGCGCCGGTCAGGACCGAGCTTGCCGGGGTGGGCGGGCCCGGCCAGGCCGCCGGCGCTGCCGCCGGGCCGGCCGGCTACGCCGCCGCGGCGCCGCCGTTCGCGCCAGGGGCTCCGGCCGGGGCGCCGCAGGGCTATCCGCCCGCCGACGCGGCGCCGCCGGGTTACGGGCCGGGCGCCGGTGCGCCGCCGCAGGGCTACGGACCGGGGGGCGTGGGACCGGGGCAGCAGGGTTACGGACCTGGCGCCGGGGGTCCCCCGCAGGGGTACGGCCCGACGGGCGGCGCGCCGCCACAGGGCTTCGGGCCTGGCGGGGCCCCGCAGGGCTACGGTGCCGTCCCGCCTGGCATGCCCGGCTACCCGGGCTTCGGCCCCGGCGTGCCCGCCGGCGGCATCCCGCTGTCCCAGCTGGACCAGGGCTCCTTCTTCGAGACCCTGGTCCCGGTCAAGAGCTGGCTGCACGACCGCGGCTGGCGGCAGGGAATCAGGCTGCTGATCATCCCGTACGCGCTGCTGCCGCTGATCTTCCTCGGGCTGTTCTCCAACGCGCACAGCCTGACCACGCCCGGCTGGGCGTACAGCCTGTACGTCGCACCGCTGTGGCTGCTCGCGTTCTGGTACCTGATCAGGCCGCCGCAGATCGGCCGGATCGAGATCATCGCCGCGATCGGCGCCATCATCTGGACGATTATCTGGCTGCATGTGGTCACGATCAACATCAACGACTCGCTTGGCGCCACGCTCAACTTCCCCAAGGCGCTGGTGGTGGGCTACAACGAGGAGACCACCAAGGCGATCCCCGTGCTCGTGGCGGCGCTCGTGCTGCTCTACGGGTTCAAGAAGAAACTCGACCCGCGCACCTGGATGCTGATGGGCACGGTCACCGGCCTGACGTTCGGCCTGGTCGAGCAGTCGCTCTACACCCCGGCCGCGATCGTCGCGATCCACAGCGCGCCGGGGATCAGCCAGGCGGATGCCGGGGCGCTGCTGTTCGCGTTCCGCGTGTTCGTCGACGGCTTCCAGCATGCGGTATGGGCGGGCGTCTCCGGCTTCTTCGTCGGCATCGCGGTGAACTACCGGCGCCGCCGCATCCCGATGCTGCTGCTCGGCATCAGCATCCCGGCCATCCTGCACGCGCTGAACGACTGGACGCTGACGATCTTCAGCACGGTCTGGGTCGCCGTCCTGGTCCAGGCTCTCTCGCTGATCCTGTTCCTCGGCTACACGCTGCAGGCCTCTACCATCGAACGCCGGGTGCGACGTAACCCGAACTTCCGCGGCCAGTCGATCATGATGGAGCGGTTCAGCCAGCCCGAGGAGGCCGTCTAGCCGACGCCACCGGCGGCGCCGGCGCCCCCGGCGTTCCCGAAATCGACGTGGGCACTCTACTGTCGCTATAGCAGCAGCAAGGTGCCCACGTCATCTGCGGGCGCGGGGCGGCTAGCTGGCTGAGGGGTCGGTGACGAAGTCGATCAGCTCCTCGACCCGGCCGAGGAACGCGGGCTCCAGGTCGGTGAAGCTGCCGACCGAGCGCAGGATGCGCTGCCAGCCCGCGGCCGGGTCGGCCGGCCAGCCGATGGCGCGCAGCACGCCCTCCTTCCACGGCGTGCCGCGCGGCACGTCGGGCCAGCGGTGAAGGCCGAGCACCGACGGCCTGACCGCCGCCCAGACGTCCACGTAGGGATGCCCGACGATCAGCACGTGGGGTGAGGTCACCCGGGCCGCGATCAGGCTCTCCTTCGACCCGCTGACCAGGTGGTCGACCAGCACGCCGAGCCGGTTGCCAGGTCCCGGGCCGAACCCGGCCACGATCGCCGGGAGGTCGTCGATCCCGCCGAGCGGCTCGACGACCACGCCGACGTCGCGCAGGTCGTCGCCCCAGATCTTCTCCACGAGCTCAGCGTCGTGGCGGCCCTCGACGTAGATCCTGCTTGCCCTGGCCACCTTGGCCCTGGCCGCCGGCACGGCCACCGAACCTGACGCCGTCACCGCGGGCCCAGCCTGCCCGGCCCGGACCGGCCTGACCAGCATCACCGGCTTGCCCTCGAGCAGGAACGGCGCCGGCCCGAACGGGAACACCCGCCGCCTGCCCCTGGCGTCCTCCAGCGTCACGGCGTCCTTCTCCCAGCCGACGACCGCGCCGCAGAACTCCTCCGCCGCGTCCTCGACTACCAGGCCGTACTCGGCCTGGACCCGGGGAAGCTCGGCGGGCTGGCCGCGGCGCGGCGCGGCGGCCAGCACGTCGCGGTCGTATCGCATGCTGCGCACGCCGAACTCCGTTCGCCCGGTGAGCCGTGTATCCCGGTGAGCCTTATGTCCCCGAGCCCTGTGTCCCGGTGAGCCCTATATCTCGGTGAGCCCTGTGTCTCGGTGAGCTCTGTATCCCGGTTAGCTGTGTATCACAGCGGTGTCGTGGCAGAAGTGCACCCGCGCCGGCGCCACCGACTTGATCCTGGCGAGCGAGTCACGCCACGCCACCGGGTCGCTGGCCTGCCCGGCCGGCAGCTCGCTGTCGGCCGGGCCGTCGTACTGCGCTGAGGTGTACACCGCGTCCCCGATCAGCAGCTCGGGGCCTGCATCGCCGGGTGCCACAAGCACCGACTGGTGGCCGACCGTGTGCCCGGGCGTCGTGATCACCGACAGGCCAGGCACGATCTCGGCGTCGCCGTCGAGCAGCTCGAACCGCGCGCTGGCGAAGTCGAACCAGTCGTAAAGCTCGGGTGACTCGCGCCTGGCCCGGTCCAGCTCGGCTCGCTGCACGTAGCAGGGGGCATGCCGGAAGACGGCGTTCTGCCCGCAGTGGTCGAAGTGCAGGTGGGTGTTGATCACCAGGTCGATGTCGGCCGGGCTCATGTCGATCTCGGCGAGCGAGTCGGCGACCGACCTGTTCACCACCCGCCAGTCGCGCAGCACGTCGTCGGGCCCGCCGACGCCGGTATCGACGAGGACGGCGCCGCCCGGATGGGTAACCACGAAGCCGTGCACCGGCCAGCGCTCACCGCCGACCTCGAGACTGGCGAGGTGCAAGCGCGTGATCGTCAGCATTCGTGCCTCCAACGGGTCGCAGCGGGTCGCGCGGGTGGGGCGGGGGAGTGGGTGGGTGGGCGCAGTGGGTGGGCGGGTCGCAGCGGGTGGGCGGGTCGCAGCGGGTGGGCGGCAAGGCGCGGATCGGCGGGTCACGGGCCGGATCGGCTAGCCTGCCGCGTCCGTGATCACCTCGATGGCGCGGGCCAGCGCGTCGAGCGCGGGCACGGCGTGGATCAGCGCCCGCCGCTGGGCCGCGGGCAGGTCGGAGAGCGCGGCGCCGAGGATCGCGGCGTTGGTTGCCTGCCAGGCCTCGAGTGCCTCCCGGCCCGCGGCGGTCAGGTGGATGGCGACCGCGCGGCGGTCGTCCTGGTCGGTGCTGCGGCTGATCAGGCCGCGCGGCGCGATCGCGTTGAGCAGCGTGGTCACGGTGTTCGGCGCCAGCCGCAGCAGCCTGGCAAGCTCGCCGGGTCTCGCGCCCGGGTGCTCGGCCATGCTGGACAGCAGCTCGAGCTGAGCGACCGTGAGCGTGTTGGCCGGGTCGGCGGCACGGGCCGCCCGCCGCATCGCCCGGCGAAGCCGGGCGATGCTCTCGGACAGCCCCGCTGCCTGGGCGTCGTCGGGACCGGGTCCGGACGCCGGCATCAGGCTGGCTGTCATGGGCAGACACGCTACCGGGTGCCGGGCCGAGGCGGTAGCCGAGGCGCCCGCCGCCGCACGGCGCGGCCAGCCCTGGCCTAGCTCCGCCGGGCCGCGACCCGGTCGAGCGCGGCCATGATCCGCTGCTCGGATACCGGGATCGCGGCGCCGAGCGTCTGGGCGAACAGGCTGATCCGCAGCTCCTCGACCATCCAGCGGACGGCCACGATGTCGTCGCGGCCGCGCGCGGCCGGCCGCAGCCCGCCAAGCACCTGCTCGTACTCCTGCGTCACCCGGTGCACCACGTCCATCCGCTCGGCGTCCCTGCGCAGGTCACCGGGCCCCTTGTCCAGCCGGACGCAGATCCCGCGCAGGTAGCGGGCCAGGTGCGGCAGCCGCTGTGCCCCTGCCTGCGCCACGAACCCCTGGTGCACAAGCCCGCCGAGCTGGGCGCGCATGTCGGCGGCCGCAGCGGCAAAGGCAGGGCTCCTGGCCTGGTCAAGCCCGGACTCGGCGGCGTGCGCCTCGAGCAGGATCCTGGCGACCGCGCTGACCACGTCGGCGGTACGCGGCGGCAGCGCGGACCTGGCCATCTCGAGCAGTGCGGCGAACGCCTCGGCGTCCCAGGCCGGCCCGCCGCCCCGCGCGATGATCTCGTCGGCCGCGCAGGCCGCGCAGTCGTCGAGCAGCGCGGCGGCGCTGGGGTACGGGTGCCGGCTCATCGCCAGCTTCGCGGCTGACGGCAGCCGCATCGCGACCGCGCGGGCGCCGGTGGGCACCTGGAGCAGCAGCAGGCGGCGGTTGCCGCGCACCATCGCGGCCGCCGCCTGGCCTTGCGTCTCGAACAGCGCGATGCGTGCCGAGTCGCCGTCGTCGTCGAGCGCCGGGTAGGCTGTGACCTCCCCGTGGGAGAACACTCGCGGCAGCGCGCCGAAGTCCCACGATGTCAGGCCCGTCCTGGTGAGGTCGCCTGCGGCGGCGGCGAGGCGCTCCTGAAGCTGCGGCCGGAGCTCGTCACGCAGCGCGTCCAGGTCCTTGCCGCTGGCCAGTACCGTCCCGTCGTCCACGACGCGGAACGTCAGCCGCAGGTGGGCGGGCAGCCTGGACAGGTCCCAGGCATCGGCCGGGATCGTGACCCCGCCCATCCGGCGCAGCTCAGCGCCGAGCGCGTCGAGCAGCCCGCCGCCGTCTGCGGGCCCGACTCGGCCGAGCACCTCGCGCGCCACGTCTGGCGCGGGCACGAACCTGGTGCGCAGCTGCTTGGGCAGCGTCCTGATCAGCTCGGTGACCAGTTCCTCCCGCAGCCCGGGCACCTGCCAGGAGAACTCATCGGCGCTGACCTGGTTCAGCGCCGCGAGCGGTATGTCGGCGGCGACGCCGTCGTCGGGCTGGCCAGGATCGAACTCGTAGCTCAGCGCCAGGCCGTCCCAGGTGCTCGGGTAGTCGGCCGGGCTGACCTCGTCGGCGGCCGGGCCAGCCAGGTCGGCGGGCGTCAGGGTCAGCAGGTCGGGGTCGGCCTGGCTGGCCTTCTTCCACCAGGAGTCGAAGTGCCGCGCGGAGGTGACATCGGCCGGAATCCGCCGGTCGTAGAAAGCGAACAGCGCGGCGTCGTCGGCGACGATGCCGCGCCTGCGCGCTCTTCGTTCCATCTCCTGCGCTTCGTCGATGAGCCGGGCGTTGGCGCTGAAGAAACGGTGGTGGGTCTGCCAGTCCCCCTCGACCAGCGCGTGCCTGATGAACAGCTCGCGCGCGAGGACCGGGTCCACGCGGCTCATCGTGACCGGCCGCGCGGCTGCCAGCGGCAGGCCGTACAGGGTGACCCGCTCGAGCGCCATCGCCGCGCCGCGGCGCGCGTCCCAGTGCGGCTCGCTGTACTCCCGCCTGACCAGGTGCGGGGCGAGCCGTTCTGCCCAGTCGGGCTCGATCCTGGCGACGATCCTGGCCCACAGCCGCGAGGTCTCGACAAGCTCGGCCGCGACGACCCATTGCGGCGGCCGCCTCGCCAGCACCGAATCGGGGAAGATGGCAAAACGGGACCCACGCGCGCCGGTGAATTCGGCTGGCCCGCGGCGCCGCTGCCCGGACTGCCCGGCGACGTCCTGCATGCCGATGTGCGACAGCAGGCCGGCCAGCAGCGACTGGTGCACTCGGTCGGCCAGGTCGGCGGGCACCCGCGGCTCTGGCTGCGCGCCCGGTCGGGCGGCGAGCTGAGCGACGTGCGCCTCGACCCCGGTGCTGGCCGGCCGCCCCGGTACCGCGGCGGCCGGGTCCTGACCGGCGGGACGCCGGTCAGGACCCACCTCGATGCCGAGTTCCCTGGTCGCCTGGACGAGCTGGCCGTAGACGTCCTGCCACTCACGGACCCGCAGGTAGTGCAGGTACTCGCGGCGGCACATCCGGCGAAACGCCGACCCGGATAGCTCGCGCTGCTGCTCGCGCAGGTACTCCCACAGGTTGAGCAGCGACAGGAAGTCCGAGCCTGGCTCGGCGAGGCGCGCGTGCTGCGCGTCGGCCGCCTCGCGGGCGTCGGCGGGCCGCTCCCTCGGATCCTGGATCGACAGGGCGGCGGCGATGACCAGCACCTCGCGGGCGCAGCCGTTGCGGCCGGCCTCGATGATCATCCGGCCGAGCCGAGGGTCGGCCGGCAGCCTGGCCAGCTGCCTGCCAAGGTCGGTCAGCGCGGGCCCTCCACCGCCGCCGCGGTGCCTGGCCCGGCGGTCGCCGGACGAGCCCGCGGCGGCGCCGACCGCGCCGAGTTCCTCGAGCAGGCGGATGCCGTCGGCGACGTTGCGGGTGTCCGGCGGGTCGATGAACGGGAAGTCGGCCACCTCGCCGAGGTCGAGCGCAGCCATCTGCAAGATCACAGAGGCCAGGTTGGTGCGCAGGATCTCGGGATCTGTGTAGGCCGGGCGGGCGGCGAAGTCCTCGGCCGAGTAGAGCCGGATGCAGATCCCGTCGGAGGTACGGCCGCAGCGGCCGGCCCGCTGGTTCGCCGAGGCCTGGGAGATCGGCTCGATCGGCAGCCGCTGCACCTTGGTCCGGTTGCTGTACCTGGAGATCCGCGCGGTGCCGGGATCGACGACATACCTGACGCCCGGCACGGTCAGCGAGGTCTCGGCGATGTTCGTCGCCAGCACCACCCGCCGGCCGCGGTGCGGCTCGAAGACGCGGTGCTGCTCGGCGGCCGAAAGCCTGGCGTACAGCGGAAGGATCTCAAGGTCAGCGGGCGCCTCGCCGGCGAGGGCATCGGCAGCGTCGCGGATCTCCCGTTCGCCGCTGAGGAAGACCAGGATGTCGCCGGGGCCCTCGGCGCTGAGCTCGGCCACGGCGTCGCAGATGCCCTGCACCTGGTCGCGCGGCCCGTCGTCTGCCGGTGCGCTCCGGCCGTTCTGCGGCGAGTCCGGGCCGACGCCGCCCGCCTCGCCGTCGGCGCCCGGCCCGGTCAGCGGGCGGTATCTGATCTCGACCGGGTAGGTGCGCCCGGAAACCTCGATGACCGGCGCCCCCGTCTGGACCGGCTCGCCCGGCCGGACCGGCTCGCCCCGCACCCCCGGCCGGACCGGCTCGCCCCGCACCCCCGGCTCGCCGCGCCCCGCCGACCCGCTACTCGCCCTCGGACCGCCCGGTGCCACCGCCACGCCCCCCACGCCCGCCGCACCGAAGTGCTGACTGAACCTTTGGGGGTCGATGGTGGCCGAAGTGATGATTACCTTCAGGTCTGGCCTGCTCGGCAGCAGCCGGTGCAGGTAGCCGAGTATGAAGTCGATGTTCAGGCTGCGCTCGTGCGCCTCGTCGATGATCAGCGTGTCGTAGCGGAGCAGCCGCCGGTCCCTGCTCAGCTCGGTCAGCAAGATGCCGTCGGTCATCAGCTTGACCAGGGTGCCGTCGGTCGACGTGTCGGTGAACCTGACCTTGTAGCCGACCACGGCGCCTAGCTCGGTGCCGAGCTCGGCCGCGATCCGCTCGGCGACGGTCCTTGCCGCGAGCCGCCGCGGCTGGGTATGGCCGATCTGGCCGGTGACGCCGCGGCCGAGTTCCAGGCAGATCTTCGGAATCTGGGTGGTCTTCCCCGAGCCGGTCTCCCCGGCCACGATCACGACCTGGTGGTCCCTGATCGCCGCGGCGATCTCGTCCCGCCGCTGGCTGACCGGCAGCTCGGGCGGATAGATGATCGCAGGGACCGCGAGCCTGCGCAGCGCCAGGCGCCCGGCCGCCGCGTCGACCTCCGCCGCGATCTGGCCGAGCGCCTGCTCCCGGCGCCGCAGGTCGGCCAGCGCGGCGGCGCGCTCAAGCCGCCGCCCGAGCCTGTGCCGGTCGAGCGGCATCAACTCGGGCAGCCGGGCGCGCAGTTCGGCGGGCGCAGGATGCAAGGCGGCGGTCTCCAGGCGGGCAAGGGACCCAGGCGGGCAGGGAACCTAGGCAGACAAAGAAGCCAGGCAGACAAAGAACTCAGCACAAGGATCGCCAACCGGGCCCCGGATGCCTAACGCTTTTCCTGCCTGCCGGCTTCCGCGGCTTCTCCTCTCCGGCGGCTCGTCCGGCTCCCGCGGCTCGTCCGGCTCCCGCGGCCCTGGCGGTTACCGCAGCCGGGCCTCGGCACGCAGCACCTGGGCCAGGTCAGCGGGCCCTGGCACGGCCTGGTCAAGCCCGGTCACGTCGAGCCCGGTCACGTCGAGCCCGCGGGCGGCGAACCACGTCGCCACGTTGGCGGCGTCGCGGTCAAGGAAGTCGCCGCCTCTGGGATGGGCAATCACGTCGATCACCTGAGGCAGGTCGATCAGGACCACCCGGCCGCGGTGGACAAGCACGTTGTAAACGGACAGGTCGCCGTGGGCCAGGCCAAGGCCCGCCATCGTCCGCAGCGCCGCGACAAGCTGCGCCCACAGCCCGGCTAGCTCGGCTACTTGCGGCCGGGTCTCGGCGAGCCTCGGCGCCGCCGTCCCATCCGGCTCGCCGATGAACTCAATTAGCACCTCGGTGCCGGTGATCTGCACCGGGTAGGGAACCGGGACGCCCGCCCTATGCAGGCGGCTCAGCGCCTCGAACTCCGCGATGGCCCACTGCTGGGAGATCATCTCCTTGCCGACCCGGCTGCGGCTGGCCATCGCCCGATTGTCACGTGACCGGCGGACCTGCCGCCCGGCCAGGTACTCGCTGTCGCGGTGGAACATCCGGTGCTCGAAGGACCGGTACCGTTTGGCCGCGAGCAGGCAGGAACGATCGGTGCCAGAAACCGCGCGGCGCAGCAGGAAGACGTCGGCCTCCTTGCCCGACTTGAGTATCCCGAGCTCGGTGTCGGTCGCGGCCGCTTCGGTGACCAGCCAGCGCGGATACGGCCGGGGACCGCGTTCGGTGGGGGCGGACTGGTCCCAGGTGGACCAGCGATCGCCGTCAGGCAGGCCATCGGTCGCGGCTGAGACGTCAACGGGCCTCAGCCTGGGTGGATGCCGGTTCCGCTTGGCGAAGACCGGCTCGTCGTCATCGTCAGGACGCCACTTTCCGCGGCGGGTAAAGGCAGGGTCGTGCACGGGGGAATCTCCATGGGCAGAAGAGGTACGGCGGGCATGGCGAAATTTTCGTCATCGTCTGGCCCTCCCTTCTGCCTGGCCGGATCCCCGGCTGCTCTGGCGCGCCGGTCAGCCGACGGCAGCCTTGCCAGGCCGAGACTGCCATGCCCAGCCGGCCAAGGCAACGGAATTAAACGCCGAGTTGCCGTCAGCGTGTGCCGCGTTGGCGGCCAACCGCAGGTCATGTCTGGTACTGTCAGTGCTCACATTTCTGGAATACCCCCAGGGGGAGCCATGGCCCTGCGCGACACGATGCGCGAGTCTTCCGCCCAGTTCCTGCAGCCCGGCGAGTCCATCCAGGAGGTGTTCGGCGCGCAGACGGCCAGCCAGTGGGTCGCCGCGCTCGGCGGGATCTTCCTGTTCCTCGGCCTGAACCGGTACCGGATCTTCGCGGTCACACCGCAGCGGATCGTAGTGCTCGACGCCGGTAAGGCAAGCATGAGCCGTGCTCGCGGCGTGGTGGCCGAACTGCCGCGCTCGACCAAGCTCGGGCCGCCGACCGGCCCGCTGTGGCACGTGATCCCGGTGGGCGATGAGAAGCTGCGGGTGCACCGCAGGTTCTTCAAGGACATCGAGGCCGCCGACTCGGCTTCCGGCACCTACGCGGCTTAACTCGGCCCTGGCGCACCGATCTTCCGTGCCGCTCGATCCGACTTCCCTGGGATTGGGCGACCAAAAACAGTCGTGATCTTGACTGAGCCACGGAGTAAGTCAGACGACCTTGGCTGGACCACGGGGTAAGTCGGACAACCTAGAGAACGGCGCCGCGCGGGTGCCGACGCCTGGGCGGCGTTTGCCACGGGGCTTGGGCGGCGCGGGCGCCTGGACGGCGTGGGCGCCTGGGCGGCGGGCGGCGGTGCGCCAGGATGGCAGTCATGACCAGCGCCGACGGCGAGTACCGGCTCTACCGCGAGCTCGCGGGCTGGTGGCCGCTGATCTCACCGCCTGCCGAGTACACGCAGGAGGCCGCCTACCTTGCCGCGGTGCTCGGCTCGGCCGCCATCCCGGTCCGCCAGGTGCTCGACCTCGGCAGCGGCGGCGGGCACGTGGCGCTGCACCTGAAGGACACGTTCGCGCTGACGCTGGTCGACCTCTCGCCGGACATGCTTACAGTGTCGCGGCAGCTGAACCCGGAGTGCGAGCACAACCAAGGCGACATGCGGACGCTGCGGCTCGGCCGGGCGTTCGACGCGGTGCTCGTGCATGACGCGATCGACTACATCACGACGCAGGACGACCTGAGGGCGGTGATCGGGACCGCGTTCGCGCACTGCAGGCCCGGCGGGATCGCCGTGTTCGTCCCCGACTACGTCAAGGACACCTTCGGCGAGCTGACCGGCGACGGAGGCGGCGGCACCGACCAGGCCGGGCGGCAGGCCAGCTTTCGCGAACGGACCTGGGATCCCGATCCGGCCGACGACTGGGTGCAGGCCGAGTACGAGTTCACGCTGCGCGGCGCGGACGGCACCGTCGAGCTGATCCGCGAGACGCACCGCCTCGGCGCCTTCAGCCGCGGCACCTGGGCCCGGCTGCTCGCCGAGGCCGGGTTCCTGTCCGCACCCGACGGGTCGCCAGCCGGGAGTTCCGGCCCGCCGCTGCCGGGGCGCAGGCCGGACAACCTGTTCACCGGCCACCGGCAGATCGAAGGTCGCCCACAGGCCAGCCACCCAGACGCCAACCGCCCCAAGACCAGCCACCCCCAGGCCAGCGGATCGGACGCCGGCAAGCCGGCCGTCAGCCAACCCTCGCGGTGACCCGGCCGCCGGCGTACAGGTACGGCGTGCCATCAGCGAGTGCGCGGAAGCTGACCGAGGTCCACGGCTCGGCCTCGTGCGACCGGCACAGGAAGTTGTCGCCGGACTCGTCGGCGGGCAGCAGGTCGACTTCCTCGGGCTCGGCGCCGCTGACCGCGGCGAGCGACCCGGTCACCGTGGACAGCAGCCGCAGCCTCCCCTCGCCGAGCGACACGTCGAACCGGCGCGACGTGCGCTCGTACCGGCCCACGTGACGGCCCAGGCCGCCGTCCGCCGACGCCCGAGCGCCGCCCTCCCCCGCGGGCCAAGCCGCCGTCCTCGCAGCAGGCTCGGGCTCGGCGGGCATCGCGATCCCGGCATACTCGGCCAGCACCTCGGCGATCAGCCGCTGGTACACCGACCGGCTGTCGGCAGCATTGGTCAGCAGGCACACCGCCACCCCGGACGCCGGGTCCATCCGCAGGAAGGCGGACTGCCCGATCGTGTCGCCGCTGTGCCCGGCGACCCTCCGGCCGTCCCAGTGGCTAAGCTGCCAGCCCAGGCCGATCGCGTCCGGCCCGGAACCCACGCCAGGGATCTCGAACCGCGGCTCGCGCATCGACGTCGCTGCGCTCTCGCTCAGCAGCCTGGTCCCGTCGTCGGTAACCCCGCCGTCCAGGTGCATCCTGGCGAACGTCAGCAGGTCACCGGCACTCGCGGTGATCAGCCCGGCCGGGCCGAGGCTGCGCGGCAGCATCCAGGTCGGGCTCGGCTCGGCCTCGCGCGGGTGCACCTGGTGCCCGATGGCCGCCCGGTGCAGGATCGCCTCCTCGGGCAGCGTGACAGTGCGCCGCAGTCCGAGCGGCCCGGTCAGCCGGTGCCGCAGGGACTCGTCCCACACCCGGCCGTCGAGTACCTCGATGATCCGGCCAAGCAGCACGAACCCGCTGTTGCAGTACGAGTACGCCTGGCCGGCCGGGTAGCCGGCCGCGGCGTCGGCCAGCCCGTCCACGTACCGCCGCACGCAGTCGTCGCCGCGTCCGGTGTCGGCGAAGATGTCGCCGTCAAGCCCGCTGGTATGGGTGAGCAGGTGCTCGACCCGCACCCGGGCGGACACGTCGGGCGCGCCGAGCCGCACCCCGGGCAGCACGTCGGCCACCGTCGCGTCCAGCGACAGCCGTCCCTCGTCCACGAGCTGCATGATCATGGTCGCGGTCCAGGGCTTGGTGATCGAGCCGATCTGGAACACCGACTCGGGCGTCACGGCCACGCCGGTGGCCGTGCTGAGCACGCCATGCGCGGCCAGCGTCTGGCGGCCCATCGCCCAGATGCCGAGGACCGCGCCGTTGACCTTGGCGGTAGCGGCGACCTCGGCCAGCCGCGCAGACCAGTGCTGTGCTTGACCGGAAGGGGGCATGTTAGCCACGCTAACCGATTCCGCCCCGCCGGCGACCCTGAGCCGGCCCGGCGACGCACGCGAGGCGGGCCGACGGTCACCACGGCGGCTACGTTAATGCGAATGGATGAGGGACTCGGGGTGCCATCGCGGCACCCGCAGGAGCGCCAGGCCGGTGCCGCACGCCACCGCGAGCTACGGGCGGATTGCGAACACTGTGCCGCCCTGTGCTGCGTGGCGTTCGCGTTCTCCGCGTCGGCGGACTTCGCGATCGGAAAGGCGGCCGGCCAGCCGTGCCCGAACCTGCGCTCGGACTTCCGCTGCTCGATCCACGACCGGCTGCGGCCCGCCGGGTTCGGCGGCTGCGCCGCCTTCGACTGCCTGGGCGCCGGCCAGCAGGTCACTCAGGTCACGTTCGGCGGGCGCAGCTGGCGCGATGAGCCGGGCCTCGCCGCGCCGATGTTCGCCGCGTTCGCGGTGATGCGGCAGCTGCACGAGCTGCTCTGGTACCTGGCCGAGGCGGTGAGGCTGAACGCGGGCGACCCGCCGCCCCGCGACCTCGAGGAGGCATTTTTCGCAACGGAGCGCATCACGCGCTCTGGGCCCGACGAGCTGGCCGCCATCAACGTCGATGCCCATCGCCGCATGGTCAACTCCCTGCTGCTGCGCGTCAGCGCCCGCGCGCGCGAACGCGTCCAGCCCGCCAGCCCCGGCCGCTCCGGGCGGATCCTGCGCCTCGCGGAGCTCCGCGGGGCCGACCTGGCCGGAGCCGACCTGCGCGACGCCGACCTGACCGGGGCGAGCCTGCGCGGGGCGCTGCTGATCGGGGCCGACCTCCGCGGCGCCGATCTCAGCCTGGCCGACCTGACCGGTGCCGACCTGCGCGGCGCCGACCTGTCCGGTGCGGACCTAGCGGCGAGCATCTTCCTGCGCCAGTCCCAGGCCGACTCGGCCCGCGGCGACGCGGGCACCAGGCTGCCGCCGTCGCTGCGCCATCCGCCGCACTGGGGCGCACCGTCAGGCACGGGGTGACGACAATGATCAGGTGAGCAACGTCCGGCGGATCATGCTTGCGCTGCTGCTCGTGCTTATCGTGATCGTGGCGGGCACGATCGGCTACATCGTGCTCGGGTTCGGCGTGCTCGATGCGCTCTTCCAGACCGTCACCACGATCACCACCGTCGGGTTCCGCGAGGTCAGGCCGCTGTACACGGCTGGGAAGATCTTCACGATCGTGCTGATCCTGGCGGGCGTGGGTACGGCCCTGTACGCGTTCGGCGTGATCATCGAGACGCTGGTCGAGGGTCATCTACGCCGTGACATCGAAAGGCGCCGGATGGAACGCAGCATCGCCCGGATGACCGGGCACACCATCGTCTGCGGCTGGGGCCGGGTCGGCCGCGCGGTCGCCGACTACCTGGCCGGGCAGGGCATCGACGTCGTGGTGGTGGACCACGACCCTGAGCGGCTGGCCGGGGTCCCGCACGCCACGATCGTCGGCGACGTGACCGACGACGAGGTGCTGCGCACCGCCGGGCTGATGCGGGCCAAGGCACTGGTCACCGCGATCAACACGGACGCGGAGAACGTCTATGTAACGCTGTCCGCCCGTGCGCTGCGGCCCGACCTGGTGATCGTCGCCCGGGCCAGGACCGAGGAGTCCGAGCCGAAGCTGCTGCGGGCCGGAGCCACCCGGGTGGTGAACCCGCAGCGGATCGGCGGGCACCGGATCGCCGCCGCGGCGGCGCAGCCCAATGTGGTGGAGTTCCTCGACGTGGTGATGCACGACGGCAGCCTGGAGTTCCGGCTGGAGGAGGTGTCGATCGGCGCGGGCTCCCGGCTGGCCGGCCAGACGCTGCGCGAGGCCGATCTGGGGACCACGACCGGCGCGCTGGTGCTCGCGCTGCGCGATCCAGACGGCGCGTTCCTGGCCAACCCGCCGGTCCAGACCTGCGTCGAGACCGGCTCGGTGCTCATCGCGATCGGGACGCAGGGCCAGCTGTCGGCGCTGCGGCAGGCCGCCGAGCGCGGCTGACGCTGCTGGCCGGGCTGCGCCGGGCCAGCAGCCGGACCGGTCGTCGGTCCGCCCGGCCCCACGACCGCGAGAATGGTGCGGTGAATGCTGCCACCATCGCATCGCTGACGACCGCCGCCGGTACGCTGGTCCTGGCCGTCGCCACGTTCCGCGCCACCCGCTCGGCCAACCGCGCCTCGGCGATCGCCGAGCGCTCGCTGCTTGCCACGCTCCGGCCGGTTCTCGTGCACGGCCAGCTCGGTGACCCCCGCCAGAAGATCGGCTTCGCCGACCAGCACTGGGTGCACGTCGAAGGCCCCAGCGCCGTCTTCGAGGAGCGCGACGGGGTCATCTACCTGGCGTTCGGGCTGCGCAACGTGGGCAGCGGCATCGCGATGCTGATGGGCTGGCTCCCGACCCCCGCCCGGATACTCGGCAGCCACCCGCGTGCGCCGGCCGAGGCGTTCCGTCTGCAGACCCGCTCACTGTACGTGCCGCCCGGCGGGCTGGGGTTCTGGCAGGGCGCGCTGCGTGATCAGGCCGAGCCGATCTACCCTGCGTTCTCCGAGGCTGCGCGCAACCGCGAGCCGGTCACCATCGACCTGCTGTACGCGGACATGAACGGCGGCCAGCGCACGGTGACGCGGCTGACGCTGCTGCCGACGCAGGACACGAACTGGGTGGCCTCGGTCAGCAGGCACTGGATGGTCGACAGGCAGGGAGCAGATGGGCGGCTACGAGGCAGGTGGCGAGGCAAGCGGCGAAGCGGAACTGCGGCTGCCGGGCGGTAACGTCGGGGGCGCGGTCCGCGTCGGGGCTACGGTACGGCGGCCCACAGGACCGTGGACGCCCGCCGTCCACGCCCTGCTCGGCTACCTGGCCGGCCGACTGCCCGGCGTTCCCCGGGTGCTCGGCCAGGACGAGGAGGGCCGGGAGGTGCTGTCGTTCCTGCGCGGCCGGGTGATCGACATTGGCTCCGAGATGCTGACGCCGAGCCAGCTCATCTCGATTGCCCGCTGGACCCGCGCGTTCCACCAGGCCGCAGCCGGGTTCAGCCACCCCGGTCCGTGGCGGTTCTTCCCGGTGCCGGGAGCAACCATGATCGGGCACAACGACATCGCCCCGTACAACGTGTGCTTCGACGGCGATCAGGTGTGCGGCGTGTTCGACTGGGACCTGTCCGGCCCGTCGACGCCGCTGCTTGAGCTGGCGTTCATCGCATGGAACTGCGTCCCGCTGTGGAGCGACATCGGCGCCGACGCCGCGGCCGAGCGGCTTGAGCTGATCGCGTCCGCGTACGGCGAGTCCGGCGAGTCCGGCGAGTTCAGCGCGTCCGAGATCCTGGACGCGGTCCCGGGCCGGATCCAGCTCATGCTGGACGGGATCCCGGCCGCGGCCGCTGCCGGCGACCAGGGAATGGCGAACCTGATGGCCGTCGGCGAACCCGGCCGCTCCCAGCTGTCGCTGGACGGCCTGGTCAAGCGCCTCCCGTCGATCGCCCGCCGCCTGAGCTGACCGCCGGCGCCATGGCGTGCAAACAGCATCCCCTTGCGGCGCCTGACCCGCCGATAGCCGCGCGGCCTTCGCTTTGCCTTGGCGCATATGCGTCATACGATCCACACATGGGGTGGAGATTGGGTAAGGCAGTAAAGCAGCACACAAGGTACTCCAGGGAATACCGCCGGGAAGAGCGGGGACAGCGGGGGTCGGCTCATCGGAGCTGATCATGTGGCGCGAGCTTTACCAGCGGTACTACGCCTTCCGCTACGACTCGATGATCGCCGGGGCCGAAGTGGCCGGGCTCTCGTCGTATCGCCATGACCTGCTCTGCGGTGCGACCGGCGTCACGGTCGAAATCGGCGCCGCCACCGGCCTGAACATCAGGCATTTCCCGACGACCGTGAGCCGGCTGCTTATGGTCGAGCCTGACCGCCACATGCTGCGCCAGCTTGCCAGGCGGATCGCGAGGCTCTCCTCTGACGCCAAACCGCTGCGCGCCGTGGCCGAGCACTTGCCCTTCCCTGATGCCGTCGCCGACACGGTCGCGGTGATCTTCACCCTGTGCAGCGTCTCCGACCAGAAAACCGCGCTGCGCGAGATAGCCCGGATCCTGGTGCCGGGCGGGCGGTTACTTTTTTTGGAGCATGTCCGCTCCGCTGATCCGGACGTGGAAGCCGCTCAGGACAAGATCCCTTTCCCGTACTCGCACATCGGCTGCCATCCGAACCGTGACACGCTCGCGGAGATTAGGACGTCGCCGTTGCAGCTTGAGATATGGGACAAGGGCGAAGTGCCCTGCGCCCCTGACATCGAGCGTCCCATGATCGTCGGAACCGCCAGGAAGCCGTCGTCCTGACAGTGTGCCCGGCCCGGGAACGCGTGCCGCGAGTCACCCGAGCGGCAAGGTTCGCCCGGCGAGTCCCTCCGCGATCACGGCGTCATGATGTGGTGCAGGCCGTGCATCAGCGCAACGACGCCGGACCCGAGCAGCACGATGACGGCCGCGGCGAGCAGGACGATGGCGGCCTTCAGCACGGCACGCCAGTAGATGATCAGCGCAATGACGGCAAGTACGACCAGCACTCGGCCGGACTCCACGTCCTGGTGTGTGGTTCCCTGAACGGCAAGCATGACTACTCCCTGCTGGCGCCATTGCCAGCGACGCGGGCACAGGCTGGCTTTCCGCTATGCGAACACTTGACCCTTGACCTAGCGGCCCATGCAGGTAGCATGATCTTCAGCACTGAGCCCATCCCTCTCTCGGACTGTGTTCGGTGACAGCGCGGCCGATGCCCCACATCGGCCGCGTTGCTTGTCTAGGGCTCTCTGTCCCGCCTCAGCGTCACCGCAGCACTGAGGTCCCGCCCCGTGCCTCCTCTCGTCCGGTTGCACGGTCCCATCTCCGCGACCGCTGACCGCCGATGCTGAGCCCGCCGATGCGGAGCCCGTCGGTCGCTGAGCAGGTCGGCCAGAGTTCGCGTGGTATCACGGTCTCACAACATGTGGCATTTGCCAATGGTCATGGGCTATGGCATAGGCCTATGGTAGATAACGTAATTGTGAACGGCGCTTGGCCGCGATCGCAATGCCGTGTCACCGGGACGCCGAGCGCCGAACCCCAGAGGGTGGCCGTTGGCCGAAGCGGAGGCGATCATGCCCGACATAGCCCCCCACAACGGCCGCGATGACTATCGCGTCGGACGTGAAAAGCTTGCCTACGAGGAAGGTCGGGATATCCCTGCGAAGAAAGTGCCCGATGGTGTAGTCTCGCTGGCCGTGGCAAATGCCGCAGGCGATGGTCGCCGACCGCCTACTCGCAGGAGCGTCAGCGCACGAGCAAGGCCAGCCCCGGAAGGCGCCAACCCCACCATCCGGCAGCGTGAGCTTGGTACCCGGCTGCGCGAGCTGCGTATGGGGCTCGGTCTCACGGTCGAGGACGTCGGCGAGCAGATGCTCTGCTCGGCGACCAAGGTCAGCCGAATCGAGACCGGCACCCGCAAGGCCAGCCTTCGCGACGTCCGCGACCTGTCCCGTATTTACGAGGTCTCCGACCAGGCCGAGGTCGACTACCTGATGAGCCTCGCCAGGCAGGCCCGCGAGCGCGGCTGGTGGGCACATTACGAGGACCTCAAGCTCGATCCGTACATCGGCCTCGAGCAGGAGGCCCTGGCTATCACGTCGTTCTCGATGTATTACGTTCCGGCTCTCCTGCAGACCGCGGCCTACGCCGAAGCGATCATCCGTGGCATCGCTCCCGGCATCGAGGATAAGGTCCTCGACCATCGAGTCGCAGCGAGGATGCGGCGCACCGAACTACTCGACCGGCAGCCACCGCCGCGCTACCGCGCCATCATCGACGAGGCGGTGCTCCGCCGTCACGTCGGCGGACTTGCTGTCATGGTGGCTCAGCTAGATAATGTGCTCCGGTACGTGGCCGAAGACAAGGCAACCGTGCAAGTCATCCCGTTCGACATTGGCGAGTACGGTACCGTGGACAGCAACTTCGACCTTCTCGAATTCGGCCCGGACTCACCCCAGCGCCCAGTGATCTTCGTGGAAGGACTTTTCAACAACTTTTACCAGGAGAAGCCCGCTGAGGTCGAACGCTACAGGGAATCAGTAGAGCAACTGCGGGATGCGGCGCTGACCCCCCGCGACTCGACCAGTCTGATCAAGGAAATCAGGACAGATTATGCGAAATACCGATGGCTGATCATTCGCGTAAATTGTCCAGACAATAAAGGAGGAATGAATGGGACAAATGCAGCCAACCACACTCGGTGGGACTTGGTTGGCGTGTAGCGCGGCTGTGCAACGGTGGCGCCTGCGTTCGGGTTGCGCCTAGCGGGGACATGGTCCTGATCGGCGACTCGAAGAACCCCGACGGGCCCGTTCTCTCCTACAGCCGCGAGGAGTTCCGCACTTTTGTGCAGGGTGTGCAGCAGGGGGATTTCGACGACCTGATTTGAAGCTCTTGGCGAGCCCCAGGACCTCCGATCGAACGGCCGGGTCCTGGGGATTGCCATATCGAGAGCAATTTCGAGCACCCGCGGCGTGACTCGCCATCTGGCCGACCCAATTACGCCGTCTTTGTTCGCTCTTTGCCGTCCCAGTCATCGGCCGCCTTCTGCAGCCGCGGGCAGCCTTAATTAGATCTGGCCGTTCTGGATGGTCAGGATGCGGTCGGCGATGTCCATCAGCGCGCGGTCGTGCGTGGTCACGATCGCGGTGATGCCCTCGGCATACACGACCTCCCTGATCAGGCTCATGATCTGGCGGCCGGTGTGCGAGTCGAGCTGGCCGGTCGGCTCGTCGGCGAGCAGCAGGTCGGCGCTGTTGGCCAGCGCCCTGGCGATGCCCACGCGCTGCTGCTCGCCGCCGGACAGCTCGTGCGGGCGCTTGTGGCCGTCGCTCTCCAGGCCGACCAGCTCGAGCAGCGCCCGCACCCGCTTCTCTCTGACCGCGCGGTCCAGCCTGGCCAGGCGCATCGGCACCCCGACGTTCTCCGCGGCCGACAGGACGGGCAGCAGGGCGAAGGACTGGAAGACCATGCACACCCGCTCCCGGCGCAGTCGCAGCTGCTCGTCGCGGTTCATGGCGGTCACGTCAAGGCCGGTCACCCAGGCGCGTCCTGAGGTGGGCCGGTCCAGGCCGGCCAGGATGTTGAGCAGCGTGGTCTTGCCCGAGCCCGACCGGCCGGAGATGACCACGAGCTCGCCCTTGCCGACGTCGAAGGTGACGCCGCGCAGCGCGTGCACGGCGGCCTCTCCCCGGCCAAAGACCCGGGTCAGGGCCTGCGCTCTGACCGCGATCGCCGGCTCCGGCGGCGCCTGGGCCGACATGGCATGCTCGGTCGTCATGAGCCCTCCTGCCGGCTGACTCGGTCCGGCCACACGCCGACGTGATCCTGCTCAAGCGAGAGCCTTACCCGGTCCCTGAGCGCCAGCGAGTCGATGTAGTCCCTGGGCAGCTGCAGGCGGCCGGCCCGGTCGAGCACCGAGTACTCCTCCGCGTGGTGTGCCTCCTGGCCGTGCTCGTCGGTGCCGACCCGGCGCAGCACCTCGGTGCTGATCCGGCCGTCCCTGATCGCGATGGTCCTGTTCACCTGCTCGGACACCATCGGATCGTGGGTGACCACGAGCACGGTCACGCCGGTGCGGGCGTTGACCGAGCGGAGGGCGGCGAACACCTCGTCGGCGGTCTCCGTATCCAGCTCGCCGGTCGGCTCGTCGGCCAGCAGCACCGAAGGCTCGTTGGCCAGGGCAACCCCGATCGCCACCCGCTGCTGCTGGCCGCCGGACAGCTCGCCGATCAGCCGGTCGGCGACGCCGGCGACGCCGACCAGGTCGAGCAGCTCCTTGGTGCGCTGCCCGCGCTGCTTGCGGCCGGCCCTGGCGAGCTGCATCGGCAGCTCGACGTTCTCCTGCGCGGTGAGCTGCGCAAGCAGGTTCCGCGCCGTCTGCTGCCACAGGAAGCCGACCGTGAACCTGCGGTAGGCCAGCCGTTCCTTGGCTCCCATGGTCAGCAGGTCGTGGCCGGCCACGCTGGCCTGGCCGCCGGTCGGCAGGTCAAGCGCCGCCAGGATGTTGAGCAGGGTGGACTTCCCGCTCCCCGAGGCGCCGACCAGCGCGGTCAGCTCGCCGCGCCGCAGGACCAGGTCAAGGCCCTGCAGCGCCTGGGTCTCCACGCCGCCGACCGAGAAGATCCGCACCAGCCGGTCACACCGGATCATGGCGTCCTCGGGCCGATCCGGCTGACCGTCGGCCGCTGCCCGGCGCCGCGCGGCGATGACGTCGTCGATCCCTGGCATGTCAGCCAGCCTCCTCAAGGCGAAGGGCGGCGCCGATCTGGCGGCGCCACGAGGCGATGCCGTCGAACGCGAGGAACGCCAAGGCCAGCACGCTGACTCCCGCGATCGGGACGACAAGCGCCGGCCAGGTCAGGCGCAGCAGGACCGGCACCGTCGAGCCGGTGAACACGTTCAGCCCGAGCACCGGCCCGATCACGTCGGCGAGCACCCAGCTCGACAGGACGGTACCGACGGCGGCGAGGCACAGCATCGGGATGGCGTCGGTGAGGCCGAGCGCGAGCGCCTGGTCCCGTGCCATCCCGAGCGCGGCCAGCCTGGTCATCAGCACGCCCCGGCTGCGGGTCGAGGTGGCCAGCCCGAACAGGACCGCCAGCGCGCTGAGCGCAGCCGCGGCCAGGGCGCCGCCCAAATAGAGCGACGCCGACATGTGCAGCACGGGCGTCGCCGTGAGCGCGCCGAGCACCTGGTTCCGCAGCGTGAGCTGGCTGCCCGGCAGATCCCTGGCGACGACACCGCGCAGGGCGGCGGCGTCGATCGCTGACCCGGCCAGCAGCACCGTGGATGGCTGGGGCAGCGACGGCAGCCGCGGCGCGGCCCAGCTCGGGAGGACCACGTAGGCGCCGCCGGCCGGCATGGCGGCCGTGTCGGTGATGGTGCCGGCGACCCTGACCGGCAGGCCGACGTTGCCGAACTCCAGCTGCAGGCCGGCCTTGCCGCCGCGGCCCGCCCTGCCGCCCGCGCCGCCGACGGCGGCCCCGGCTGCCACGCCGGGAGAGACCAGGATGGGAACGACCCTGGCCGGCCCGGAGCGCGGCATGGCCAGTGCGCTCGCAGGGAACGTCGGCCACGGGGTGTCCGCGGACAGGGCGGCGTACGGGACGGGGTTCACGACCGCGATGCCGAGCGGGGAGCTGGTCACCGCGCCGCGTCGCAGGTTGACGGCGAGCGCTCCCTGGCCCGGCGCGACGTAGACGGAGGTCGCGTGCCGCACGCCGGGGACCTTCGCGATCGCGCGCAGCTCGGCCGAGGTCAGCGGCGACTGGCCAGCCGACACCGCCGACGCCGAGCCGGCGACCGAGACAACCGCATCGCCACCGACCTGTGCCCAGGATGCCGCGACCTGACCGGCCGAGATGCTGGCACCGACCATCACGGCGAACGCAGCCAGCGTCAGGGTCAGCATCAGCGCCATGGCAGGCAGCACCGAGCTGGTCGGCGACGCGGCGGCCCTGGCCAGGCCGAGCACGCCGACCGGACCGCGCCGCGCGGAGGCGGCCCTGGCCAGAGCGCGCAGCGGACCCCGGTAGGCCCGGTTCACCAGCAGGCCTACGGCTGCGGCGACGAGGACGGCACTGGCACTCAGGTACGCGCTGGTGCTTGCCGGGATCGTCGCGGTCCCCGACGTTCCCGGAGTGGCCAGCCCGGCCGGCGCGCCTGGGCCGTGGAACCTCAGGTCCGCCAGGGCGGCGGCCGCGACGAGGAGCACCATCACCTCGCCGGTCAGCCGGCGCGCCGAGGTCCTGCCGACGGCCAGGTCGTCGCGCCGGCCCCGCCGGCCCGCGGCTTGCGGTGCGCGAGAACGCTGATCAGCGGCGTTCCGGCCACCGCGACCAGCGCCGTCACCCCGCCGAGCAGCACCGCGGTCCTGCTGCCGCTGCCGGGAACCGCGAGCACGGCAAGTGCCACGCCGACGGCCAGTGCGGGGAGCGCGATGCAGCATGAGCGGACCAGCAGCCGTCCCGCCACCTGGGTCAGAGCGCCACCGCGGACCCGCAGCAGGGCGAGCTCGGGCTGATAGGCCTGCGCGGCAAGGCCGCAGCAGACGAGCAGCAGCACGACGCCGGCCACGAACAGGCCGACGATCAGCAGCGAGTCGGTGCCGGCCGTGCTCTGCCACTGTTCGGTGTAGGTGGCCAGCCCGTCGGCGAGACCGGTGCTCACGGCGGTCTGCTGCAGGCCGCCGAGGCCGGCGGCGACCTCCGCGTTCCGAGGGGCTGGAGAGGACGCCAGTGCCGCGACGGCGGCCTCCACCTTCGGAACGTCGGCGCTGGTCAGCCGCGTGGTCATCGGGAAGAACCAGGACACGCGCTCGGCATCCCCTGCGTACCCGGCCGCGATCGCGGCGAGGTCGCCGGGCCCGGCGAAGACCGCGCCCTGCCAGAACAGGCCGTCCTGCGGTCCCTCGACCCCGGGCGCGGCGAGCGCGGGCTCGAACTGCCAGAAGGCCGAGGCCGGGCTCGCAGGCCGGACAATCCCGGTGACCTGAAGCCAGATCTGCGGGCCATGCGGAACGGCCGCGCCGAGGTCGAGGCGCGATCCAGGATGAACGCTGAACCTCGCGGCGGTCGCCTGGGTCACCGCGACTGTCAGCGTCACCGAGCCGGGCCGCCGCCCGCGGCCCGGCGTGACCGGCCCGGCCCGGCCAGGCAGCCACCCTGCGACAACCGCGCAGTGCGCGGCCAGGCCCGACCGGTAGTCCACCTCGATGATCGGCGGCTGGTCGTCGACCGCGGTGGGCGCCGGGTTCAGCACCGTCAGGGAAGGCACCGACAGCCCGGCCCAGTCGCCGGCCGGCGGGAACAGTGCCCTGGCCGGAATGACCGCGGCGAACGCCCTGGTCAGCCGCGCGATCCCGGTCGAGGTCAGCGTCTTGTAGCCGGTGCCGGCCTGGTAGTCAGCCGCGACCAGGGCGCCCACGTCGAACGACGGGGCCTGCGCGACCGCCTCCCTCGTGGCCCTGTTCCCCGCGGCGGTCAGCGCGAGCGGCCCGGCCGTCACGATGAAGGAGATCACGAGCGCGACCCCGGCGAGCACGAGCGCCGGAGCCGGTCCGGCCTCACCGAGAACGGTCCGCCGCAGGCTGGCCGGGTGACCGCGGCGCGGCTCAGGTGTCGCGGTCTGTCCCGGCCCGGCCGGGCCGGCCGGCGGGCCTGGCCGGCGGGGCCGGCCGGGCCGGCCCCGCGGCGGCAGCGGCTGCCCGCCGGGAGTCGGGGGTGGGATAGCGTTCATGCCTCGTCCTCAAGCCGGATCCGTGCCGCGATGCTCGCCGCGCGCGGCAGGCTGAGGCTCACGGCGATCGTGGGCACCGCCGCGATGGCCAGCGCGACCGCCGCCGCGAGCAGCCACGGCACCTGGACGGCGATCGGCGGGACCGGCTTGGCCGCCTGGACCGTGAGCGTCACCGCGGGGATGATCAGGTAGCTCAGCGCGGCGCCGAAGAGCAGGCCGATCCCGCTCGTGGCGGCGGCCGTGAGCGCCTGCTCCATGCTCAGCAGGCGGGCCACCCGCCCTGGCGGCATGCCGAGCGCGTCAAGCAGCGCGGCGTCCCTTGACCGCTCCCCCGCGGCCGCGACGCTGACCAGCAGGCCGATGATGGCCAGCAGCACGGCCGCCACCGCGATGCCGAACAGCCCCTGCTGCGAGGCCACCGACAGCGGGTCGGCGAGCAGCGCGCGGGCGACCGACAGCCGGCTCGCGGTATAGCTGCCCGCGGGCAGGCCGACCAGCGCCGGCTGGCGCGAGGTCCGCAGCCACCACTCGGTGATCGCCTCCGGCTGGGCGCCGATCGCCAGCAGTTCCGCCTGGAGCGCGCGCTGGTCGACAAGCAGGCCGGGGCTGCCGTTGGTGATCGTCGGCAGGTGGGCGACGGCCGCGAGCAGCACGACGGGGACGGTCACGCCGTCGGTGCTGACCTGGGCCCGCTGCCCGACCCGGAGGCTTGTCGCCGCGAGGAAGCTGCGGGTCGCGACCGCAGGCAGCGGCCGGCCGAAGCCCGGATACCCGTCAGACACCGAGATGCCGCCCGGGCTCGCATCGGCGATGGACGCGAACCCTGGCCGGAACACCGCGGCGATGCTCCCGTCCGGCGACGTGCGCAGCCGGACCGCGGCGGGCGGCGTCGAGCCTGCATTGCGGGTGGCCGCGAAGATCAGGCGGGTGCCGCGGGCGGCGAGGTCGAAGTCCTGGCCCGCGGCGCTCTGCGCGCTCGCCAGCGCCGTGCCCGAGGTGATGCTGAGCCGCTCGGCCGGCAGGGACTTCGCGGGCGTGGCGAACTGGAGCGAGAACCCGGTGATCCGCAGCGGATAGGCGGGGCGCCCGCCGTCGGCCAGCGGCATGGTCAGCGTATGCGGCCTGCCGTCGGCCGGCAGGCCGCCGACCAGCAGCTGGTAGCCGATCCCTTCGGCATCGGTGAGCTGAACGAACAGCAGCGACTGCCGGATCGGGGCGCGGCCCAGGCTGGCGGTGACGCGCAGCGCGGCCGGCCGCCCGGGGATCCGCACGCCCGCCCGCGGTGCCGAAGCGGCGAGCTTGCGCAACGTTGCCGCGGACGGCCCGGCGGCCTGCGACGGGATGATCTTCAGTGCCTCCGAGCTGTTCAGCGCGAGCAGCGTCGCCAGGCTGCCGTTGGGCAGGTTGAAGGGCGCCCGCACGGCCGGCGTGCTCGCGGTGACGCCGGGTGCCGTGGTGACCCCGGTGACCTGCCCGAGCGGCAGCGGCGCGGCGGGCGGCAGCGTCAGCCGCAGGTCGGCGCCCACGTCGAAGCTGGCCTGTGCCTTCACGGACTGGTCCCAGCTGTCCCGCTGCGCGAGCGCCATCACCGCGGCGGCGACGGCAAGCACGGCGACCAGCGTGGGCCCGGCCTGGCGGAGAGTGCGCCTGCTGATCTGCCAGGCGGCGAACGGCACCGCGAGCCCGCGGCCCCGAGCGGCCAGCCGGTCACCAAGCCGCGCGGCGAGCGGCAGCGCCCGCAGGGTCAGCAGCGCGCCGGCGACCAGGGCGAGCACCGGCGCGACGACGAGCACGGGGTCGGCGCTGAGGCTGCCGTCCAGCCCGGAGGAGACCGGGCCGGCCGAATGGGTCAGCTGCCAGGCCGCGACCGCGGCGACCGCGACGACGGCGAGATCGGCCCGGGCGGTGACGGCGGCCGCCACGGACCGCTGCCTGCCGCGGCTGGCCCGGCGGCGCAGCGGGGATGGCGGGCGCCGCAGCCATGGCAGCGCGATGATGGCGACGCAGCCCGCCGCCACCCCGGCCGTGGCCAGCCAAGTGACGGCGGCGGGCCAGGCGCCGATCGTCACCTGGCCGAGTGCGCGCGCGGCGTCCGTGGTGTAGCCGGACCTGACCAGGACCGGGGCCAGGGCGGTCCCCAGGAACGGCCCGGCGACGGCGGCGAGTCCCGCGACGATGGCGGCGTCGATCAGGCCGCGCCTGGCGAGCTGGACCCTTGAGGCACCGCGGGCGGCGAGCAGCGCAGCCTCGGCCTCCCGCTGCTGTGCCAGCAGCCGGACCGCGAGTGACAGCGTCGCACCCGCCACGACCAGCAGCGTCAGCAGTCCGGCAAGCATCTGGGTGCGCGTGACGACCAGGGCGGTGGCCAGCGCCTCGAGCCGGGCGGGCAGCTCGGTGGTCACGGTGGCGTCGGACAGCAGCGAGACGTTGGGCAGCGCGTTGATCCTGCTGGTCAGGTCGTTGCCGATGACCGCCAGCCCGGAGCCGTTCATCCGGGCGAAGTCCGGCACTCCCAGCCAGGTGGCGGACAGGATCTGGAACTTGGCCCCGGCCGCCACGGCAGGCGTGATGACCAGCGGCCCTGCCAAGGTGAATCTGGAACTCCGCGTCGCCGCGACCGGGCTGACCGGGCTCATCAGCCAGTACGGCCCGTTCAGGCGGAGCGGCCTGAAGACGCCGGTGATCTGGACGGGGACGACAGCGCCAGTGATCGGGTCCCGCAGCGCGATCGTTGTGCCTGCCGCCAGGCCGAGTATCCGCGCCGCGGCCTGCGGCACGCAGGCCGGGACCGGCGCGCCGCGCACGCTGGCGCCGGAACGGCTGCCAGGGCAGCTGCCGCTGACCACGACGACATGCTTGGCCAGCGCGGGCAGGGAGATCAGCTGCGTCTGCAGCTGTGGATTGCCAGGGGTCGGCCCTGGCAGGTCGAGGACCGGGGACTGCAGGGAGACGCTCACGGACGCCGGGAGCTGGTATCCGGCAGGTCCGGCGGCTGGCCCGCGGACCACCCCCGCCGCCAGCACGGTGGCGCGCTGGAAATCTCCCCTGCTCACCGATGCGCTGATGGTGACCGCCGAGCCTGACCTGCCGCCAAGCTCGCTGCGGGCCGCCGCGGCGGTCACGGCGCTGACGAAACAGACGGCTGCGGCCGTGAACGCCGCCGTGATGAGGGCGGCCACCATCACCGCGGCGAATGCGACTCGATGCGTGACGACGTGCCTGAGAGCTGGGGGAGGCCTGCGCACGGCGCTCCGTACCTCCGTCCTCGACTTTTCGTATGCTTACATGGCGAAAGTAGATGTTCTAGGGATGAGCTTTTACAGATATCTCATCGTGATTGCGCGGAGACCTACTCCGCCGGACTGCAATTCGACGAGCCTGACGAGGACGGCGCCATGACGGCCGACGACTACTCCACGCTGGACTACGAGGTCAGCGGGCACAAGGCGTACCTCACGCTGAACCGCCCCGACCGCCTGAACGCGATCAACGACGAGATGCCCGGCGAGATCGCGGCCGCGGTGGAGCGGGCGAATGCCGACCCCGTCGTCAGGGTCATCGTGCTGCGCGGAGCCGGCCGTGCGTTCTGTTCGGGATATGACCTCAAGTTCTTCGCCGAAGGCCGCGATCCCAGCGGTGGCGGCAGGGACCGATCTGGGACCCGATCGCCGACTACCGCGAGATGAAGGCGAACACTGATGACTTCTTCGCGCTCTGGCGCTCGCTGAAGCCGACCATCGCGAAGGTGCACGGCTATGCCGTCGCCGGCGGCAGCGACATCGCGCTCTCCTGCGATCTGGTGGTGATGGCGCGGGACGCGAAGATCGGCTACATGCCCGCGAGGGTCTGGGGCTGCCCGACGACCGCGATGTGGGTCTACCGGCTCGGCGCGGAGAAGGCCAAGCGCATGCTGCTCACCGGCGACACCATCGACGGCCGCACCGCCGCTGAGTGGGGGCTGGTACTCGAGGCGGTGCCCGCCGACGAACTGGACGAGCGCGTCGAGCAGCTCGCCGACCGGATCGCCGGGGTGCCGGTCAACCAGCTGGTGATGCAGAAGCTGATGATCAACCAGGCCTACGACAACATGGGGCTGGCCGGGACTCAGATTCTGGCCACGCTGTTCGACGGGATCACCCGGCATTCGCCCGAGGGCCGCTGGTTCGGCGATTTCGCCAGGCAGCAGGGATTCCACGCGGCGGTCGCCTACCGTGACTCTGGCCAGGAGATCCCCGACGGCGGCGGCCCGCTGCCCGACGCGCCGCCTCCACCACCCGCCTGATCGCCCAGTCCGCACGATCGCCCGGTCCGCGTGATCGCCCGGTCCGCGTGATCGCCCGGTCCGCGTGATCGCCCGGTCCGCGTGATCGCCCGGTCCGCGTGATCGCCCGGTCCGCGTGATCGCCCGGTCCGCGTGGTCACCGCCTCGCGTCATCGCCCGCCCGCCGGGCTCCCCGACCCGGCACCTCCAACCGTCCGCGCGGACGCCAGGCCCGCGCGGACGCCAGATCGGCCGGTTAGTCCGAATTAAGATGATGTCCGTTTGGAATCGATGCCACATCCACTCTCAATAGCGCAGTGGGTGTGGCATCCATCCCAACGGGCATAGTTTACATAGCAGATATATCAGTCATATCACCGAGCTATGGGGTCCTGCCGGCGGGCCCGGGTGGGATCTGCCAAGCGGGGCAGGCCGTCGGGTCGGCACGCCGGGCAGGGCGGTTGGGTCTGCACACCGGGCAGGGCGGTTGGGTCTGCACACCGGGCAGCGCGGTCGGGTCTGCACACCGGGCAGGGCGGTCGGGCCCGCGAAGCGAGCACGGCGGTCGGGTCGGCGCACCGGGCGGGCGATCAGAGCAGTGCGGCGGGCGGGGCGATCAGAGCAGTGCGGCGGGCGGATGACCCTGTGGCGCCGGACGTAGTGAGTCTGCTAAGCCCTTAACTGGCGTGAGAGCCACGGCCGGGCATGGAGGCGCGAGTGAGCGAGGACGACTGGACGCCGGAGATCGAGCAGATCGCGCACCGCCGCGAGCTTGCCAGCCAGATGGGCGGAACGGCGAAGGTCGAGCGGCAGCGCACCACCGGGCGGCTGACCGTGCGCGAGCGGATCGAGCGGCTCGCTGACCCTGGCAGCTTCGCCGAGATCGGCGCGCTGACCGGGTTCGGGGAGTATGACGCCGAGGGGCGCCTTATCTCGGTGCTTCCGGCCAACTTCATCGCCGGGACGGCACGGGTCGGCGGACGGCCGGTGATGCTGGGCGCCGACGACTTCACGGTGCGCGGCGGTTCGGGCGACGCGGCGATCCACGCTAAGCAGATCTACTCCGAGCGGTACGCGGGCGACATGCGGCTGCCCGTCGTGCGGCTGCTTGACGGGGCGAGCGGCGGCGGCAGCGTCAAGATGACGCTGGAAGCGGGCCACACCTACCTGCCGGTCAACCCGGGGTGGGACGCCGTGGTGGCCAACCTGTCGCTGGTGCCGGTGGTGGCCGCGTGCCTCGGCCCGGTGGTCGGGCTGGGCGCCGCGCGACTGGTGACGTCGCACCTGGCCGTGATGGTCACCGGCATCGGCCAGCTCTTCACGGCGGGCCCGCCTGTGGTGATCGGCGGTACCGGCGAGGACCTGACCAAGGAGGAGCTCGGCGGCGCGGCTGTGCACCGGCGCAACGGCACGATCGAGCGATTCGTCGGCTCGGAGGACGAGGCGTTCGGCGTGATCAGGGACTTCCTGTCCTACCTGCCGTCCAGCGTGCACGAGGTCCCGCCGGTGGCCGGCCGCGACGACCCGCCGGACCGGCGGGACGGGGCGCTGGCCGGCGCCGTGCCGAGGAACCCACGGCAGCCGTACCGGATCTGGCCGGTGCTCGATGCGATCTTCGACCGCGGCTCGGTCTTCCCGTACGCCGAGTACGGCGGCTCCACCGTGACCGCACTGGCGCGGCTCGACGGCCATTCCGTCGGGGTCATCGCGACCGACCCGTACCGCGGCACCACGATGTCCGCCGAGGGAGCGCAGGCGATCGTCCGGCTGGCCGACCTGTGCGAGACGTTCCACCTGCCGGTGGTGAGCCTCACCGACCAGGGCGGGATCACGATCGGCCGGGTGGCGGAGGAGCGCGGCACTATCCGCGTCGCGACCAGGGCCATTGCCGCCATGTACCAGGCGCGCGTCCCGCAGGCCGAGCTCGTCGTGCGCCGGGTGTATGGCGTCGCCGGGGCGGGCATCGTCAACCGGCACCGCGCGGGCCGCAGCTGGGCCTGGCCGTCGGGTGACTGGGGCTCGCTGCCGGTGCGGGGCGGGGTGGAGGCGGCGTTCCGTGCGCACCTGGAGTTGGCCGACGACCCGGCAGCCGAGGCGGAGCGGATCCGCGCCACGCTGGCCGCCGTTACCTCGCCGTTCCGCACCGCCGAGCGGTTCGGCGTGCAGGACCTGATCGACCCGCGGGACAGCAGGCCGCTGCTGTGCGCCTGGGTACGCGACGCCTACCGGGTGCTGCCCGAGCTCACCGGCCCTCCGGCGTTCGGCACCAGGCCCTAGCGACACCACTTCCATGATCTCGAAGGATGAGTGGGCAAAAGCCCTACCTAATCCCTCGAGATCATGAGGAGCCGCACGCTGGCACGGATACGATCCGCGCCATGGCCCACATGACGCTGCCGGATGGGCGCCGCCAGGCGTACCAGGTGCTCGGCGACCTGAACGGGCGCGGTCTCATCGTGCTGCACGGCACGCCGGGATCGTCGCGGCAGCTCGCTGGCCTTGACCGGCACGCGGCCGAGCGCGGGGTGGCGCTGATCGCGCCCGACCGCGCCGGGTACGGCGGCTCGGACTACGACCCGGCGAGGACGATCGCGTCAAGCGCGAGGGACATAGCCTCTTTGATAACGCACCTCGCCCAAGGCGGCTGCGCCGTGATCGGCATGTCGGGTGGCGGGCCGACCGCGCTGGCCTGTGGCGTGGTCGCCGCTGACCAGGTGTCCGCGGTCGCCACCGTCGGCGGGGTGGGACCGCTGGTACCGCGCGATCCCGCGCTGCCGCCTGACCGGCTGGTGATCAAGACGGCCCGGCGGTCCGCGGCGGGCACGCGCGCCCTGTTCGCCGCGATGACGCTGGCCGGCCGCTGAGGCCCGAGCAGGCACTGGACAGCTTCGCCAAGCTGCTCGCCGAGCCCGACGCGCACCTGCTTCGCGAGGATTCGCAGCTCAGGGCCGGGTTCCTCGACGACATCGGGCATCCGTCACCGACCACGGCGCGGGCGGCCGCCAGGGACTTCCTGCTGTTCGCGCGGGAGTGGGACGTGGACCTCGCCGAGATGGGCGTGCCCGCGCAGATCTGGCACGGGACGCAAGACCGCAACGTCCCCGTGCAGCACGCCCGGGTGATCGCGGCCCGGTGCCCGGCCGCGCGGCTGCACATCGTCGACGGCGGCGGGCACATGCTGCTCGGCCAGCTCGACCAGATCATGGCCAGCGTCATGCCTGATCAGGGCTGATCAGGGCTGATCAGGGCTGAGCTCCTTGGCGAACCAGTGGTGGGCATACGGCTCGTCGTTGAAGGCCGCCACCTCCGCGTAGCCAGCCGAGCGGTACAGGCCGATCGCCTCGGCGAGCGCGCGGTTGGTCTCCAACCGGACTGCCCGGACTCCGTGGCCGACGGCGCGGGCCTCAAGATCGGCAAGGATCCGGCGGCCAAGGCCCAGTCCGCGCGCCGACGCGGTGACCCACATCCGCTTGATGTCCGCGGGCTCCTCGCCGTGGAACTTGAGCGCGCCGCACCCGACCGGCTCGCCGCACAGCGTGGCCACCAGCAGCAACCCGGCTGGCTCGGTCAGCTCGTGCTCATCCGCCGGGAGGCTGCGTGCCGGGTCGAAGCCGCCGTCGAACCGCACCGCCAGCTCGGTGAAGTAAGAATCCAGGCAGTACCTGGCGTCGGGATGCCGTGGATCGCAGACCTGCACGACGACCGCCGATGCTATGAGCAGCCGCTCGACCTGTGCCATCGCCACCGTGAGCGCGGTGCGCTGACGGGGGCTGAGCGGGCCGAGTATGGCCGCGGCCGCGGCGTCGGAGAGCCGGTCGAGCTCGGACCGCTCGGCGAGCCCGGCTTCGGTGAGCCGCACGGTCCGCACCCGGCGGTCGGCGCGGCTCGACCGGACGACAACCAGGCCGTCGCGCTCCAGCGAGCGAAGCAGCCTGCTCAGGTAGCCAGAGTCCAGGTCGAGACGGGACCGCAGCGCCCTGACGTCCACGCCCTCAATGCCGATCTCCCACAGCGCCCGCGCCTCGCCGAGGGGGCGTCCGCGGGCGAGGAACGCATCGTCCAAGGCCCCGATCCGCTGTGTCACGGTTCGGTTGAAGCTCCTGACCTGCCCGATCATGTCCGCGTCCATTCTCTGACTATAGTCAGAGAATGGACGTTACGGAGTATGCGCGCCGGGCTGCCCTCGGTCGGCCGACAGTCCAGGCACGGCCGACGGCGCGGGCTCACGGGACCGCGCCGCCCGGCGGGCGAGGTCCCGCGCGATCTGGCCGTCGATGCGACGGGTCCGGAGCGCATCGCTGTTCAGCCACGCGATGATGGCCAGGACGAGCCAGACCGAGTCGATCATCATGCCGCCACTCCACATCAAGATGCCGCCGAGCTGCTGGTCGGCGAGGGGCGCGAGGCCGAACGGCCGACGAACGGCACTGTAGAAGGGGTACAGGACGTAGTTCGACGCGTAGATGAAGAAGCCGGTCAAGGTCTCCGGCACCATCATCAGGCCTAGGGAGAGGATCTTGGCAAGCGGGCGGATCCGTCGCGGGCACGGGTTGCCGCCGATGAGCGGGTAGTAGAAGAGCAGCGCCACGCCGAGGTAGAGCGGATGCTCGACATAGTTGTGCACATCGGGGTGGCGCAGGGCGTAGTCGTAGAACGGCGAGAAGTGGGTACCGAGCAGCACCCCGGCAAACAGCACCCAGGTGAGGACCGGATCGGTCAGGATGTGCACCGCCCTGCTGCGCAGCACGGGGACGATGCGCCGGCGGCGGAACACCGGATCGGCGGTCCTGAGCAAGAGCAGGACCGGACCGCCGAGCACGATCAGCGGAGCGGCCAGCATCATCAGGGTGATGTGCTGGACCATGTGCGCCCAGAAGAATACGTCGTCGTAGGCGCCGATCGGTCCGAGCAGGACAATCCACGTCAGCGCTAGCGCGGTCACGAAGCACGCGGTTCGCCACGCCGGCCACGGCTGGGTCGGATTGCGCCGGGTGACTGTGACCGCGGCCCACACGTAGCCGACCGCGGCGGCAGCGATAAGAACCGCGGGCAGCGGCTCGAACGTCCAGGTCCCCAGGAACTGCCAGACGTGTCGCACGGGACCGGTCAGCCGACGACGTGCGGGCTGGCGACGAAGGAGGTGGTGATGGCGATGAGGACAGCGGACGCCGCAACCCATGCCCACCAGTACCCGACCAGCCTGACATGCCCGTGCCAGTCGGCGCTGAACAGCCCGAGCCTGGCCCGGTTCCAGATCGCCACGCCCAGGATCGCGGTCAGCACCAGGTGGACCAGGTGCGCGCCGGAGAACGTGATGACCGCCGACGCGTACGAGCCGGTGTGGGCGATGAACGGCAGCGTCGCAATCCGCCACACCTGGATGCCGAAGTCAGCAGCCAGCAGCACCAGGGCGGCGGTGGTGCCGGCCATGAGCTGCCCCTTGTTCCCCATCCTGATGCCGACCTCGCCCCAGTAGAAAGCGGCCGCGCTGAGCACCATGACAGCCGCGATCACCCAGCTACCCAGAGACGAGACCGTGGCGGTCCCGACCGGGATCCAGTGCCCGTCGGTGTTCAGTCCGCGCAGATAGAAGTAAGTGAACACGAGCGACAGCACGAACGCGGCGTCGGCCACGATGAGCAGGACCACTCCGACGAGCTGGGCCAAGCTCGCGTCGTGGGCGGGCTCGGCGGGGTGCCCTGCTGGCGCCGTGCTGGCGGTCACTTGGTCGCCTCCGGCGCGTCGCTGGTGCCCGCTGACTGCGCGACGCCGACGGGCTGCTGCTCGGTCTCTGGCGGGGCGGTCACCGGGCGCGGCAGCCCTGGCGCGGCTCCGTTCTCGCCGTAGGTATAGAAGTCGCTGGTCACCACGGGCAGCACCTCGAAGTTCTCCAGCGGGACCGGCGTCGGCACCTGCCACTCAAGCGTCTTGGCGCCCCACGGATTGGCGGGCGCCACCTCGCCGGAAACCCACGAGACGATCAGCGCGCCCGCGTAGATGAGCATCCCGATCATGATGACGTAGGCGCCGGCGGTGGCTACCTGGTTCGCGGTGGTGAACTGCGGCGCGTAGTCGCCTGCGCGCCTCGGCATGCCGCCCAGGCCGAGCGCGAACATCGCGAGGAAGGTGACCTGGAAGCCCACCTGAGCCGTCCAGAATCCGATCCCCGCCCATCTCTCGTTGAGCATGCGCCCGCTCATCTTCGGGAACCAGTAGGACAGCGCCGCCAGCGCTCCGGTGAGCGCGCCGCCCATCAGCGTGTAGTGGAAGTGGGCCACGACGAACAGCGAGCCGTGCATGGCCTCGTCCACGGGCACGTCGGACAGGTAGATGCCGGTCACGCCGCCGATGATGAAGTTCCAGATCATCGCGTACACGGCGAGCATCGGCAGCCTGGCCCACACCCGGCCCCGCCAGATGGTGCCGATCAGCACCAGGATGAGCAGGCCGGTGGGCACCGAGATCATCTCGGTCGTCAGCATGAACGGTCCATTCAGCTCCGGCGCCCACCCTGACACGTACATGTGGTGCGCCCAGACGAACAGGCTGAGGCCCACGATTCCGGCCATCCCGGCGACGGCACTCTTGAAGCTGAACAGGGGCTTGCGGCAGAAGACCGGCACGAGTTCAAGCACGGCCGCGAAGCCCGGCAGCAGGATGACGTAGACCTCCGGGTGGCCCATCAGCCAGAACAGGTTCTGGTAGAGCCAGACGCTGCCGCCACCGAACGCGTTGTAGAAGGTCGTGCCCGTGGTCCGGTCCAGGCCCTCTAGTACCTGAGACGACATGAACATCGGAAAGGCGACCAGGCCGAGCGCCACGCTGGCGACCACTCCGTAGACGAATATCGGCGTGCGGACCCACGTCATTCCCCTGGCGCGCATCGTGACAGCGGTGGTCGTGATGTTCATGCCGGCGAGCGCCGTCGACACGGCGAAGCCGATGATGGTGAGCAGGAAGGCGTCCATGCCTGGCGGCGCCTGATTGGCCAGCGGCGCGTATGCGGACCATCCGGTCGGAATGCCGCCGAGGAAGGCGGCCGAGAGCAGTATCGGCACGGCCGGGACGAGCAGCCAGAAGCTCAGCGCGTTGATGCGGGGGAACGCCATATCCCTGGCGCCGATCATGATCGGCAGCACGAAGTTCCCGAACGGGCCGCTGACCATGATGATAGTCGCGGCAATCATGATGATCCCGTGCAGACCCACGACCGAGTTGTAGGTCTGCAAGCCGAACAGGTGGGATCCGGGGGTGATCAGGTCGGTCCTGATCAGCATGGCGAGCACGCCGCCGACGAAGAACAGCACCATCGACAAGACCAGGTACTGGATGCCGATGACCTTGTGGTCGGTGGTGAAGCGGAAGTACCGGCGGATGCCCTGGTCCTTGCCCGCCATGAACAGTCTGTCGGCCTCGGCCAGGTCCTTGCCCAGCAGCCATCGCACGGGCCCGACGAAGGCACCGATCCCGATCATGAATCCGAGCAGCCAGCTCACGAGGGTGATGCAGACCACGCGATCGGGGCCGTAGTGCGTGCCGTTCAGCAGGGCATGCGAGATCGCCCAGCCCACCACTCCCAGGACCAGCCCTGCCGCCGTGCCGGTGCCTATGTTGAGCCTGCGCATGATCCCGCCGCCAGCTGCCGCCTCGGGCGCTTCGGCCTGCACCTCAGCCGTCTCAGCCATTGACCCTCCCGATAACCAGCGCGCCTGCCGCCATTCCCGACCTGGCCGATCTCGGACCATGCCTGGCGATCGCGCTCGCGGCCCTGGTACCGCCGTGACTGCGCAGCCAGGTCGCGAAGGCGGCGTCGCTCACCACCTGGACCCTGGAGACCATGTAGGCGTGGAACAGGCCGCATAGTTCCGCGCAGCGGACCACGTAGGTCCCGAGACGGTCCGGGGTGACGCCTATTTGCGTGATCTCGCCGGGATTGGCGTCGATCTTGACGCCCATCTGCACGATCCAGAACGAGTGCACGACGTCCAAGGACGTCACGTCGAACTCCACCGGCTTGTTCAGCGGGAGGTAAAGGACGTCGGAGGTGAACCCGCCCGAGCCTGGATAGCTGAAGGTCCACAACCATTGCTGTCCGGTGACGTCAACGACCAGCGGCTTGGTGGTCGTCGACTGCGCGTTGGCCGCCTGCATGGCGACCAGGCCCCAGATGAACAGAAACAGGCACAGGGCGCTGGAGACGACCAGCCAGATGATCTGGACCGGCGTGTTGCCGCGAATCGGCGGGCCATCCTCTGGCGGAGGCTCCGAGCCGCTATGCCGCCAGCGCAGCAGGCTGTACAGTGCGACGGCCCAGACCAGCGCGGCGACGGGAGCAGCAGAGACCGAGAAGACGGTCACCGAGTTCTTAATGTCGACCATGGTCTTCGCCGCGGCCACCCCCATCAGCCGGGCAGGGACAAAGATCGCGAAGATTTCGAGGGCAACGGTCAGAACCGCCCACAAGGCCAGGATCGGTTTGACGGCCGAGCGCTCCGCCGGCGGGGCGCCTGGCGCAGGGGGTGTCCTTATCGTGTCAGCCATGCCTGCCTCAGCTCTCAGCCTTCCTGGTGTCCGGGTGCTTCAGCCAACGGTCAGCGTGCCGGCCATATAGCCCTGGGTCGCCATCGGACCGCCGAACCCCCGGTAGTAGACGCCGCAGGGGAACTCGCAGTTCCAGACATACCGGCCCGGCCCTCCGGTGATGAACGAGAACGTCACGACGTTCGGCTTCGGGTAACCGTTGGCGAGGTTCGGCGCGGTGGCCGGGACACCCGGTAGCGGCACCGAGATGAACAGCGACGGCTGGTTCGCCGGGAACATGTGCAAGGTGAAGGTGTGAGCGACGGTGCCGGGGTCGATGCCGGTCACGGTCTTGCCGTTGATCGTTTCCGTTCCGCCGAGAGTGCCGTGCACCTCGGCGAAGTATGGGTTGTAGACGGTCCCTCCGGTGTCGTACTGCCGGATTGTCACGGTCACCAGCGCGTGCGCCGGAACCTGCAAGTTCGTGCTCGGCCCGTAGCTCACCCAGTCGGGGTGAGCGCCGCCGCTGGTCCCGTGCTCGCCAGCGAGGCTGTCCGGGTAGGTCGCCAGGCTGAGGTAGGCGTGCGGCAGACGGCCCTTCGAGGTCTGGGAAGAGCCGCGCACCTGCGCCTTGAGCAGTTCCTGCGGGCTGTTTGCCATCGACAGCACTGCTCCGCCGAGTGCCACGACGGCTGCACCGGCGACGACGGCCACGACGACTCCCCCCACTATCCGCATGTGGTTCACCTCTCGCCGGGGCGGATCTGACGGCAGCTATTCGATTCCGCACAGTGTCTGCCACAATCATGGCGATCGTCAAGCGATGAACGTCAAGATAATCCGCGGGCGCTGCTCGGCCGGCCTCGCGAAGGTCAGCGAAACGCCGCGGCGCGGCCAGCAGCACCGCGAGGAGAACGGAGGCCGCCGACGACGAAAGAGGAACACGCCAGCACCGCCGTTAGCATGTTCGTGTGAACGTGAAACCGTCCCGGCGGACCGACTACGCGCTCCAGGCGATGATCTACCTGGCGTCGGCCGACCGCCGCCGGACGGCCGCGCCCGAGATCGCCGACGCGATGGGGCTGTCGGTCAACTACCTGCGGCAGGTGCTTCGCATCCTGACCAAGGCACTTCTCGTCCTGTCCAGCCCCAGTCCGAGCGGTGGCTATGCGCTCGCCCGGCCGGCGTCTCAGATCAGCATTCTGGAGATCATGGAGGCAATCGAAGGGCCGCTCACCCCGGCCGAGTGCGTGCTGCGCGGCGGCCCATGTCACTGGGACGACGTCTGTCCCATGCACATTGTCTGGTCGGGTGCGTTGCGGGCACTGACCGACCGGCTGGCGACGGAGTCGCTCGATACCGTGGCGGCCGCGGACCGTGCGCTGGCAGCGCATGCTTTCCCGATCCCGGCCGACGCGCACCGCCACCGCGCACGGGCGGGGACCTGATGGCCGGACTCCCGGTCGGTGCAGGGCTCCCATCCCGGCAGCGCTGGCTCGGCCGACGCGCCCTGCGGTTGCACCTGGCGCTGGTGATCGCCGTGCCGGGATGCCTAGCAGCCGGAGGGTTCGAGCTCAGCCGGGCGCTCAGTGGCAATGCGCTGAGCTGGGTCTATGTCTTCGAGTGGCCGTTCTTCGCCGGCTTCGCCTGCTACCTGTGGTGGCGGCTGCTGCACGAGGACGAACAGGGCGGCGGTACGGCCGCCATCCCGCCTGATCCTCATGCGTTCGCGCCCGCTGATGTGGCCGATCCCGCCGGCGCCGGGGGCGGCGCGCGCGCGGGCGCGCCTAAGCCCGCCGACCCGCAGCTGCAGGCGTGGAACGAGTACCTGGCAAGGCTGCATGCCCAGAGCCCGCCGGGCGGACCGCCCGCACCGAAGCAGGCCGCGCCACCCAAGACTGCGCCGCGCAGACGGCGGAGCGGGCGCGCCCCGGGCTAGCCGCCGCCGCCGGACACGACACAGTCTCGTTGGCAAGCTGAGCCAGGAAGCGTGGCCCAGTGGTTCCGTGCCGCTGACCGGCCAGGTCCGGCGACCGCCATCTCTTACGATTGCAGGGTGAGTGCGCGGTTACCCGACCCAGGGGGTTCAGTCCGCAGCAGGCCAATATCGCTCGCGTCTACGATTACCTGCTCGGCGGCAAGGACAACTTCGCCGGCGACCGGGCGGTCGGGGACCAGATCGTGGCCGAAATCCCCGGAGTGCGGATCGGCGTGCGGGCGCAGCGCTCGGTGCTCGGCCGGGCGGTCAGGTACCTGGTGCGGCAGGCCGGCATCCGCCAGCTCATCGACATCGGCGCGGGCCTGCCCACGGCCGAGAACGTGCACGAGATCGCCCGGCGACTTGACCCGACCGTGCGGGTGGCCTACATCGACAACGACCCGGTCGTGCTCGCGCACGCCAGGGCGCTGCTGGCCGGCGACGAGCAGACCATCGTGATCCAGGGCGACCTGCGCGATCCGACGAGTGTGGTGCAGACCTCCGAACTCTGCGGCCACCTGGATTGCCGACAGCCGGTCGGCGTGCTGCTCTGCGGCATCCTGCACCACATCATGGACTCGGAGAACCCTGGCGCGGCGATGCGGTATGTGTGCGGCGCGCTGCCCTCCGGCAGCTACGTCTTCATCCACCACCTGGTCAAGTCCCACAACCCGGCCTCGGCCGGCCTCCAGGCCGCGATGGCGCGAGGGCTCGGGCGCGCGCAGTTCCGCACCCGCGAGGAGATCATGAGCCTGTTCTGCGAGCTCGATCTGGTCGAGCCTGGCCTGGTGCCGGTGTCGCAGTGGCATCCCGACCCGCTGACGCCGCGCACCGCCGACCTCCCCGTGCTCGGTCTGGCCTGCGTCGGCCTGGCACACAAGCCCTAGCTGACCTCGCTCGGGTTCACGCCGGTGCCGCCCGCCGCACTGCTCGCGTATGCGGCGAGCGCGAACCGCAGGACGTCGACGGCCTCATCGGCACTCCACATCAGCGGCCCCTCGCCGGTGTGCAGCCAGCGCAGCCAGTGCCGGCCTGAGTCACGGAAGCTGCTCCCCCAGTCGTCATCGAGCGCGTGGTAGCCGCGCATCTCGCCGTCGACGTAGATCTCCAGGCTGGGCTCCTGGATGGCCCTGGCTGTGCAGCGGTTGACCCGCGCGTAGCCCTTGTAGCCGGTGATCTCCCACCGCTCGTCGGTGGTGTAGTAGTCGGACCGCAACAGCAGGTCGGGCGCCAGCGTGATGTTCCAGACACCACGCAGGCCGTTCTCGTGCTCCCACGAGATCACGGTGGGCGCGTCGACGTCCACGCCGGGTCCGAAGCAGGTGTTCCCGATCCAGGCCCTGACCTCCCTGACCGGGCCGAACAGCCAGAGCGCGGTCGCCAGCTTGTGCCAGCCGTCGTCGAACACCATGATCCCCCGGCCGCGCTTCATCTGCTCGAGCTGCACCTCGAAGCTGCTCCACGGCACGTCCCAGCCGCCGTTTCCGCTGCCGACCTCCTTCATCTGGTAGCCGGTCACGTCGCCGATCTCCCCGGCTTCGACAGCGGCCTTCAGCTTGCGCAGCGGCTCGTAGAACAGGTAGTTCTCCATCACCCTGAGCACCCGGCCGCTGGCCTTGGCCGCGTCGAGCATCCGCTGCGCGTCGCACAGGCCGTTGCACATGGGCTTTTGCATGTTGACGTGCCAGCCCCAGCCGAGCATCTCCACCACCCCGTCGGCGTGCAGCGGGATCGGCAGCAGGACCTCGGCAGCGTCCACCTCGATGCCGCTCGCCGCCAGCTCGGCCGCGGTGGCGAACAGGGCAGCGCCGGGCCAGTCGGCCCGGCGCTGCTCCAGCCGGTCGGGGTCGGGGTCGACGAGCGCGACCACCTCGACGTCGGGGTTGCCTGTGTAGGCGCGGACGTTCAGGTCGTAGATCCGGCCGAGTCCGATGAACGCGGCGCGCACCGGCCGCTCGTAAGGAACGAAGGTCACGACGATCGGTCTCCCCGGGCAGGCTGATCAGCGCGAACGCCCTGATCAGGGCTACGTGCGACGCGAGTCGCGGCGCACATGACCGGACATACTATTCCGGCACAGCCCGAAGCGGGGCGACAGGTACCAGTTAGCCCAGACCAGCCAGCCCAGCCCAGATCACCAGCCAGCCCAGACCTGACCAGCTCGGCCCACACCACCAGCCGGCTCGACCGAGCGCAGGCGTGCGTGCGTTACCGCGCCGCTGACCCCCCGGCGCGCTGGGCGCCCTAAGAGTGGACGGCCGCCGCCCGAAGGCTAGTGGCTCGCCTCGTACCTGCGCATGACCTCCGCGCTGATCCTGCCGCGCTCGGAGACCGCAAGCCCGGCCTGCTTTGCCCACGCTCGCACCATCGCCCGGTCGGCGAGCACGCCGGCCGTTCCCCTGGCCGGCCGGCCTCGGGCGCCGCGCGGCACCCGACGGCCGGCCTTGACGAACGGGGCGAACGTCCGGTTCATCCGGTCCCGGTTCTCCTTGCTGAGGTCAATCTCGTAGGTAACGCCGTCGAAGCTGAACGTCACCGTCTCGGCGCCAGCCGAGCCGTCGAGATCGTCCGTAACAACTACCGACACGTTTCTAGACATACACAGATAGTCCGTCATGCCATGAGACTGTGTAAAGATCCGACCCGGAATTGCGTAGGCTTGGCGCCGAAAGTCGGCGCACCGCAGACCCGGACGCCGATATTCGATGGCCCAAGGAATAGCGGGCTCAGCGGACCAGCCGCCATTGCGGCTCGGTTCTCGGAGCGACGGCGAGCGACTGGACGAAATCAGCGATCTGCCGCAGGGTGCGGCATTCCCTGACCTGAGCGCACCACGGGGCATAACGGCTGATCACCGAGTCGCCGTCATTCCAGTACCGGCGCGGCTCGGGGTTCAGCCAGTAGACCTGTCCCGCCAGCTGACCGATCTCGGCAAACGACGATTCAGCCGGGTCCAGGTAATTCGTCCGCGCGTCGCCGACCACCAGCACCACCGACCGCCTGGTCAGCTGATGCGCGTACTGGCTGGCGAACTCGCGCATCACGTAGCCGTAGTCCGAGCTGCCGCTCAGCCGCACCGCCGGCTGCGCCGCCTCCCGCTGGCCGAGCCGCCGCCCGGCCGCCCGCGCCTCGCGCACCAGGCCCGTGATGTCAGCGAGGCCGTCGACGAACGAGAAGACCCTGAGCCTGGAGAGCCGGCTGTCCAGCGCGATCAGCAGGTCGAGCGTGAACCTGGAGAACGCCGACACCGAGCCCGACATGTCGGCGAGCACCACGATCTCCGGCTTCGGCGGCCTGGCCGGCTCGGTGGCCAGCCGGAACGGCACTCCGCCCGTGCCCATGGCCCGCTGCAGCGTGCCGCGGATGCTGAGCTTGCGCTTGCGGTACATCGCCTGCCGTGCCAGCACGTGGGTGAGCTGTTGCGCGAGCGGCCCGATCGCGGTGGCCATCGCCGCCTGCTCGGCGGCGGACGCGCTGGCGATGTCGATGTCCTCGGCCAGCCCGACCCGCATCGTGGCCCGCACCGCCCGGGCGCCGCGGTCGGCGACCAGGGCCCTGCGCACCGCGGCCTGCAGGTCGGCGCGGAAGCCCGCGATCTTCCGTTCGGCCGCCGCCGCGTCCAGCCTGGCCCGCAGGCTGCCCTGGTAGCCGGAGCCCGAGCCGCCGCCGAGCCCCTGGCCGCTGCCGCCACCGCCAGCGCCGCCGACACCTCCGCCCGCGCCGTCGCCGACCGCGTCCAGGTCATCGGCGCCGCCCGCCCCGAGCTCGCCGCGGATAGCGTCGAGGTCGGCAGCCTCGTTGACCGCGATGGTGGCGAACACCCCGGCCACCGCGCTGCCCGCCTCGAGCCCGCCGAACCTGCGCACGTACTCGTCCGCCAGCAGCCGCCTGACCAGGTCGTCATCCGAGCCGATCACTGCGCGCAGGGTGTCGCGCAGCTCCTGGTCGGTCATCGCCGCGATCAGGTCGGCCCCTGGCTGCCGCGTTCCCGCCGTATAGAGCTCGAACAGCAGGCTGAACGTGCTCGCGTGCTCGGGGTTCTTGATCAGCGCGCACTGCAGGGCCGCGCGTACGACCTCCTTGTCCTGCAGCGAGATCCTGGACAGCGCGTGCGCGGCGTCCAGGTGCTCGCCAAGGGAGACGCCGATCCCGACGTTCCTCAGCTCGTCGACCAGCGTCGCCAGCATCTCCTGCACGGGGCCGCGTCCTGCTCAGGCCCGGCCGGATCCGAGCTCGGCGAGCGCGGTGTCGATGTCGCGCTCGTACTTCAGCAGCACCGACAGCGTCTGCCTGGTCACCTCATCGGTGACGTCGGTCGCGCCGAGCGTCAGCAGCGTCCTGGCCCAGTCCAGCGTCTCGGCGACGGACGGCGGCTTCTTCAGGTCGGCCTTGCGCAGCAGCGCGACCAGCTCCGCGACCTCGGTGGCCAGGTGCGCGGCCATCTCGGGCACGTGCAGCCTGACGATCTCGGCCTCCCGCTCCACGGTGGGATAGCCCAGGTGCAGGAACAGGCAGCGCCGCTTGAGCGCCTCGGACAGGTCCCTGCTGTTGTTCGAGGTGAGGAAGACCTGCGGGATGTGCCGCGCCGTCACGGTGCCGAGCTCGGGGATCGAGATCTGGTACTCGGACAGCACCTCGAGCAGCAGCGCCTCTGACTCGATGTCGAGCCTGTCCACCTCGTCGAGCAGCAGCACCACCGGGTCCTCCGAGCGGATCGCGGCGAGCAGCGGCCTGCTCAGCAGGAATTCCTCGCCGAAGATCCCCGCCTCGGCCAGGCTCTCGGTGGAGCCGCCCTGGTGCAGCTGCAGGTGGAGCAGCTGGCGGCGGTAGTCCCACTCGTAGATCGCCTTGGACTCATCGAGCCCCTCGTAACACTGCAGCCTGATCAGCCTCTTGCCGGCCGCCAGCGCGACGCTCTTGGCGAGCTGCGTCTTGCCGGTCCCCGCCGGTCCTTCGACCAGGACCGGCTTGCCGAGCTCGGCGGCCAGGTGGACGACGGTGGCGATGGTGGTGTCCGCCAGGTAGCCGGCCTCGCGCAGGCCGGACAGGACGCGGTCGACAGGGCTGGAGGGCTGCGTCATGCCTCAAGTATCCCCATGTCGAACGAATACCCACGTCGCGGGCGCCAGCCAGCAAGGCCAAGCCCTTCATGACTAACGCAGACCAGCGGGCCGGCTCGGCCGCCCCGGATCCATACCCCGGATCCGGGGCGGCCCGACGCGCACGGCCGGCGCCCGACAGGCTCAGCCGCTCAGGCCGGCGTCAGGCGCAGGCGTCGGCTGCACGGCGACGGCCTGGACCGCGCGGCCGGGAGCAGCAGCCCTGCACCGGCGCATGCCGCGAGGAACAGGGCGGCCAGCGCGAACGTCCTGGTGAAGCCGGCCAGGGCGGGCAGGCCGCGCACGGTCGTGGCGACCACGAGAGTCGCGGCAACCTGGCCGCCGAGCGCGCCGCCCAGGGTGCGCAGCACAGTGTTCATGCCGCTCGCGGCGCCGGTCTGGTGCGCGGGAACGGCCTGGACGATCAGGTTGCCGAGCGCGGCGAAAGCCAGCCCGATGCCGATGCCGAGCAGGGTGGAGCTGCCGATCAGGTCGTAGGGGTGGCGACTGGCGATGGTCAGCCAGAGGCAGGCGGCACCGCTCAGCGTGGCGCCGACCACCAGCGCGCGGCGGGAGCCGAACCGCCGCCCAGACCCCGCGCACCCGCATCATGGTCATGTCGATCAGCGGGTGGGTGCTGCGCTCGACGGCGATCCACGCCCCGCACAGCAGCAGCCCGGCCGCGAGCAGCGCCAGCGTCCGCGCGCTGGCCCAGCCCCACGCCGTGCTCTGGGCGATCGCGATCAGCACGCTGGACATGCCGGCGGTCATCAGCGCGGCGGCCGTCCAGCTGACGCGGCCCGGCGAGCGCACCGGCGACTCGGGGATGAGACGCCAGGCGCAGACCGCGGCGACCACCATGGCCGGCAGTGGGATCCAGAACAGCCAGTGAGCTCAGGTGCTCATCGATCAGGCCGCCAACGACCAGGCCGAGGCCGCCGCCGGCCCCGAGGATCGCCGACGCCGCGATCAGCACAGGCAGCGAGGAGGCGGTCCCGGCCAGCACGGTCCCGACGATCAGCGTGATCAGCGTGACGACAAGCAGCCGCTGCTTGCCGTACATGTCGCCGAGCTCAGGACCGAGTAGGCGAGCGCCGACAGCGAGAGGACGGCGAGCACCACGCCAGGACGGGCACCCCGCCCACCGCTCGTCCGCGCCAGCACCGGGCCACCGTAACGCTCGTGCCCGCAAGCTAGGGAGTCAGCGCCCCGCCCTCTGCTGCCACCTTGCTCGACTCGCGGATCGGGCGGGTGAGGTCCCTGGCGATGCAGCCAGGCACGCTCGCGAGCGCGCTGTGGTCACGCGCACGGTAGGCCGTCGGCGTCTCGCCGACGAGCTCGGTGAACCGGGCGGAGAAGGAGCCGAGGCTCGTGCAGCCAACAGCGAAGCAGACATCGGTCACGCTGAGGTCGCCCAGGCGCAGCAGCGCCTTCGCCCGCTCGATGCGCCTGGTCATCAGGTAGGAGTACGGCGTCTCGGAGTACGCCTCGCGGAACCGGCGGCTGAAGTGCGCCGGAGACATCAGCGCCGTGCGGGCGAGCGCCGCGACGTCGAGCGGCTGCGCGTACTCGCGATCCATCCGGTCGCGCGCCCGGCGCAGCCGACGCAGCTCGTCGATGTCGGCACTCACCCTTCTATTCTCCACGGCCCTATTCTCCACGGCCCTATTCTCCACGGCTGGGCCACTTCCGCCGCTCCGGCGGCGCGAACGGCCGACCGGAAGTGAGCAGTTTTCGAGAAGCGCGGGTCGCCGCGCCGCTCATAGCATGGCCATCGTCGTCCTAACACGACCGCGCACCGGGTCGACATGACCCACGACATCAGGAGTGACCATGACCGGCTCTTCCACGCAGGGAATCAAGACCGTGCTGCATCCGGTGTCCGACCTGGCGAAGGCCAAGCCGGTGTACACCGCCCTGCTCGGCCAGCCGCCGCAGCACGACGCGTCCTACTACGTCGGCTACGACGTCGAGGGCCAGCACATCGGGCTGGTACCGGGCGGCGGGACGGAGGGCATGACCTCGCCCGTGGCCTACTGGCACGTGCCGGACATCGAGGCGAAGCTGGCCGAGGTGACCGCGGCCGGCGCCGTCGTGAAGGACCCCGTCCGCGACGTCGGCGGCGGCCGCCTGGTGGCCACCGTCACCGACCCCGACGGCAACGTACTCGGGCTGCTTCAGGACCGGTGACGGCCGACCCCTGCACCAGCCCCGCCGGGCAGATGGAGAGACTTGAGCATGACCACGAGGACTGAGGCGCAATCGGCTGCACCGCACGCGGCCGGCGGCCACGACGTGATCCGGGTGCTCGGCGCGCGCGAGAACAACCTCAAGGACGTCAGCGTCGAGATACCCAAGCGCGCGCTGACGGTCTTCACCGGCGTCTCAGGCTCGGGCAAGAGCTCTCTGGTGTTCGACACGATCGCCGCGGAGTCGCAGCGGCTGATCAACGAGACGTACAGCGCCTTCGTGCAGGGCTTCATGCCGACGCTCAGCCGGCCCGAGGTCGACGTGCTCGAGGGGCTCACCACCGCGATCCTCGTCGACCAGCAGCGGATGGGTGCCGACCCGCGATCCACGGTCGGCACCGCCACCGACACCAACGCGCTGCTGCGCATCCTGTTCAGCAGGCTCGGGGAGCCGCATATCGGCTCCCCGAGCGCATTCGCCTTCAATGTCCCCTCGGTGCGGGCGAGCGGTGCGATCACGATCGAGCGCGGTGACCGCAAGGCCGTCCGAGCGACCTTCAGCCGGCTCGGCGGCATGTGCCCGCGATGTGAGGGCCGGGGCACGGTCACCGATCTAGACCTCACCCAGCTTTTCGACGACTCCAAGTCGCTCAATGAGGGCGCGATCACCGTCCCCGGCTATACCGGGGGCGGCTGGAACTCACGTCTCTACAGCGCGTCGGGTTTTTACGACCCGGATAAGCCGATCCGCGACTACACGAAGAAGGAGCTGCACGACTTCCTTCACCACGAGCCGGTGCGGATGAAGATCGCGGGCATCAACATGACCTACGAGGGGCTGATCCTGCGGATCCAGAGGTCGATGCTGTCCAAGGACAAGGAGGGAATGCAGCCGCACATCCGTGCTTTCGTCGAGCGTGCGGTCACCTTCGCCGTGTGCCCTGAATGCGCCGGCACCCGGCTCAGCGAGGAAGCGCGCTCCTCGCGGATCAAGGGCATCAACATCGCCGAGGCATGCGCGCTGCAGATCAGCGACCTGGCCGAGTGGGTGCGCGGTCTGCGGGAGCCGTCGGTGGCACCGCTGCTCACGGCGCTGCAGCAGACGCTGGACTCGTTCGCGGAGATCGGGCTTGGCTATCTCTCACTCGACCGGCCTGCTGGCACGCTGTCGGGCGGCGAGGCGCAGCGCGTCAAGATGCTCCGCCAGCTCGGCTCCTCGCTCACGGACGTCACCTACGTCTTCGACGAGCCCACTACGGGCCTGCACCCACATGACATCCGGCAGATGAACGACCTGCTGCTGCTGCTGCGTGACAAGGGCAACACGGTGCTGGTCGTCGAGCACGAGCCGGAGACGATCGAGATTGCCGACCACGTCGTCGACCTCGGTCCCGGTGCCGGCACGGCGGGCGGCACCGTCTGCTTCGAGGGCACCGTCGACGGGCTGCGGGCCAGCGGAACCATCACCGGCCGCCATCTCAGTGACCGGGCCAACCTGAAGGACAAGGTGCGGACGCCCGCCGGCGCGCTGGAGATCTGCGGCGCGGCGCTGCACAACCTGCGCGACGTCGACGTCGACATCCCGCTCGGGGTGCTTGTCGTCGTCACGGGCGTCGCCGGGTCAGGCAAGAGCTCGCTCGTGCACGGGTCGATCCCGGCAGGCGCCGGCGTGGTGTCGATGGACCAGGGCGCGATCCGCGGCTCGCGACGGAGCAACCCGGCGACGTACACCGGGCTGCTCGACCCGATCCGCAACGCGTTCGCGAAGGCCAACGGCGTGAAGCCGGCCCTGTTCAGCGCCAACTCCGAGGGAGCGTGCCCCAACTGCAACGGCGCCGGCGTCATCTACACCGACCTGGCGATGATGGCCGGCGTCGCCACCACCTGCGAGGAGTGCGAGGGGAAGCGGTTCGACGCGTCCGTGCTTGAGTACCGCCTCGGCGGGCGTGACATCAGCGAGGTGCTCGCGATGCCGGTAACCGAGGCCGGGAAGTTCTTCGGCGCCGGAGAGGCGCGCACCCCGGCCGCGCACGCCATCCTGGACCGGCTCGCCGACGTCGGGCTCGGCTATCTCAGCCTCGGCCAGCCGCTCACCACGCTGTCCGGCGGCGAGCGGCAGCGGCTCAAGCTGGCCACCCACATGGGCGAGAAGGGCGGCATCTACGTGCTGGACGAGCCGACCACCGGCCTTCACCTCGCCGACGTCGAGCATCTGCTCGGCCTGCTCGACCGGTTCGTCGACTCCGGCAAGTCGGTCATCGTCATCGAGCACCACCAGGCGGTCATGGCGCACGCCGACTGGATCATCGACCTCGGTCCGGGCGCCGGCCACGACGGCGGCCGGATCGTCTTCCAGGGCACGCCGGCCGACCTCGTCGCCGCCCGCTCCACTCTCACCGGCGAGCACCTCGCTGCCTACGTCGGCGCCTGAGCGGCAGCAGGCCCGGTCACCGCAGGTCCCGCGCGAGCCGCGGGCCGAGCAGTGCCGGAGCAGCGGGCGGGGCGTCGGCTCCGTAAGGTGGGGAGCATGAGTGTCACTCTTGCCCGGTGCTTCGTCATCGTCCATGATCCTGACCTGGCCGCGGCCTTCTACCGCGACGCGCTCGGTCTTGAACTGCGCGACGATGTCGCGCGCGAGAGCTTCCGCTGGATCACCGTCGGCGCTGCCTCCCAGCCCGACGTCGCGATCATCCTCACGAACTACCTGAATGGCAGCCCCGCCGACGGCGAAACGCTCGCCGGGCTCGTCGCCAAGGGCGCCCTGAACGGCGTCCACTTCCACACCGACGACCTCGACGCCGCCTTCGAGAAGGTGCGCGCCTGGGGCGCCGAGATCGTGCAGGAGCCGACCGATCAGTTCTGGGGCACGAGGGACTGTGCCGTGCGTGACCCGTCAGGCAATCTGGTGCGCATCGACCAGACACCCGCCGCGCGGTCGTGACGCGCGTGCGCGCCGAGCCGACTCCCGCGCGACCTGACTCCCGGCGCAGGACCGCGAGTGCTGTGCTCGGCACCGCAGCGCTGGCCGCGGGCGGATATGTCGCGAGCTACGGGCTGTGGCGCGAGTGGTGCCTGGACTGGGGTGCCACCGGCGTCGAGGTGCGGGCCAGCCTGCCCGGCGACGACCTGCTGGCCGACCCCGGCATCCTCTCCACCCGCGCGATCAGGATCGAGGCGCCGGCCAGCGCGGTGTGGCCGTGGCTGGTGCAGATGGGGCCGGGCCGTGCGGGCGCCTACACCTACGACTGGATCGAGAACCTGCTCGGCCTGAGCATGCACAGCGCCGACGCGATCATCCCCGCGCTCCAGCACATCGCCGTCGGCGACGCCTGGCGGCTCGGCTCCCGCGGACCGGTGCTGAGGGTGGCGCTGGTCGAGCCCGAGCAGGCGCTGGTGGTGCGCTCCGACGACGGGAACTGGGTATGGGCCTTCGTGCTCAGGCCGGCCGCCGGGGCGACTCGCCTGATCAGCCGTAACCGGATCGCCACGCCAGGAGCTCCCCCGATCGCCCGGGCCCTGACCCGCTACCTGCTAGAGCCTGGCAGCCTGGTGATGGAACGGAAGATGCTCATCGGCATCAGGCAACGCGTCATGCTTGAGGCGTGAGCGAGCAGATCACTCCGTTCCTGATCGAGATCCCCAAGGCCGACCTGGAGGACCTGCGGCAGCGGGGGCTGCCCGCCGCCGGTCAGTCGTTGACGTCCACCCTGGTCAGGTGGTGGTGGGACTGGAGCTCGGACCTGATGGCCAGCAGAGCGGCGACGCCCTCGCCGGTCGCCGAGGCAAGCTGCTTGGTGGAGCCCGACCGCACGTCGCCGGCCGCGAACAGGCCGGGGACCGACGTGCGGTAGGCCTCGTCGGTCCGCACGAACCCCCACTGGTCCTTCTCCACCTGCGGGCCGAGGAAGGCGGAGTTGGGGTCAAGGCCAATGAACACGAACACCGCGGCCGGGTGCCAGGACAGCCGCTCGCCAGTCGCCGTGTCGCGCGCCAGCACCTCGCTGACGTGACCGTCGCCGCGCAGCTCCTCGAGCTGGACATTGGTCCGCACGTCCAGTGCCGGGTCGGCACGCACCCGGTCCTGCAGCAGCGCCGAGGCGGTCAGCTCGGGCCCGCGCTGCGCGATCCGCACCCGCCGGGCGAACTGGGAGAGGAACAGACCCTCCTCGAGCGCGGAGTTGCCGCCGCCGACGACCAGGATCTCGTCGGCGCCCTTGTAGAACGGGCCGTCACAGGTGGCGCAGAAGTGGACTCCGGCGCCGATCAGCGCGTCCTCGCCGGGAATGCCGAGCCGCCGGTAGGTGGAGCCGGTAGCGGCCAGGACGGCGTGCGCGGCCAGTTCCTGCCCGGTGCCGAGCCGCACCGACAGGTCGCCGGCCTCCGCGTCGTCCGGGTCGATGGTGTCCACCCTGGCACCGCCGACCAGCTCGACGTCGTACCTGCGGGCCTGGGCGATGAAGCGGTCCATCAGCTCACGGCCGCCGATCCCCTCGGGGAACCCCGGGTAGTTGTCGATCCGCTCGCTGACCCCGGCGTTGCCGCCCAGGCCGCCGGAGTCGATCACGACGGCGGCGATGCCTTCCCTGGCCGCGTACATCGCCGCGGTCAGGCCGGCCCGCCGCCGACGATGATCAGGTCGTAGCAGTCCCTGACGGCCCGCACGCTGATGCCGAGCGCGGTGGCCAGCTCCTCGTCGGACGGCTCGAGCAGCACCGACCCGTCGGGCAGTAGGACCGTCGGGATGGTACGGCCGCCGCGCTGTATCTCCTGCACCCGGGCAAGGCCGGCCGCGTCCTGGTCGATGTCCACCCAGTCGTAGGGCACCCGGTGCGAGCTGAGGAACGCCTTCGCCCGCCGGCAGTCCGGGCACCACGGGGCACCGTAGACGGTCACTTCAGCCATAGCCGTCATCCTGCCAGAGCGCCGTCGCCGGGCGCGGCCACGGCGCTTGCTGAGAAAGATCCGCGCATCGGCCCGCGGCGGCGACCCTGATTGGGTATGGCAATGGCGTGCGGCGCGCCAGAGTTGCTTCATGAGCACCGACGAGACCGGCCTGCGGGTGGCGGTCACCGGGCCGACCGGCACGCTCGGCACCGGGCTGCTGCCACTGCTGGAGGCAGACGAGCGGGTGGTCCGGGTCACCGGGATCGCCAGGCGCCCGTTCGACCCCGCGGCACACGGCCTGACGAAGCTGGAGTACCGGCGCGGCGACGTACGCGACCCTGACGCGCTGGCTGAGGCGTTCGGCGGCTCGGACGTAGTGGTGCACCTGGCGTTCATGATCACCGGAACGGCCTCGCGCGCGGTGATCAGGGCGATCAACGTGGACGGCACGCTCAACGCGTTCCGCGCCGCCGCGGCGGCGGGCTGCCGCCGATTCGTCTACGCGTCCTCGGTCGCCGCCTACGGCTTCCATCCGGACAACCCCGTGCCGATCACCGAGGACTGGCCGGTGCGCCCGGCCGCACGCCTGTTCTACGCGCAGCAGAAGGCCGAGGTCGAGCGGCTGCTCGATGCGCAGGCAGCGGCGCAGCCGCAGCTGGCCGTGTACCGGCTGCGCCCGTGCGTCGTGGTCGGCCCCGACACCGTGGGGTCCAAGGACTTCCTGCCGGGCCCGCTCGCACCGCTCGGCCGGTACCTTGCCGAACGGGCCAGCAGCCTGCGCGTCCCGGTGCCGATACCGGTCGCGGTACCCGCGCTGCCGCTCCAGCTTGTGCACGAGCGCGACGTCGGCCTGGCCCTACTGCAGTGCGTCGTCGGAGCTGGCCCGCCGGGCGCCTACAACATCGCCGCCGAGGGGCTGCTCACGGCGACGGACGTCGCGCGCGAACTCGGCCTGCTGCCGGTGCCGCTGCCCGCCGCCCCGGCGAGAACCGCCGCTCGCGCGCTCGCGGCGCTGCCGTTCCTGCCGCCGTCCGCCGAGTGGGTCGAGGCGGCCAGCCAGCCCGCCATCATGGACACGTCCAAGGCCAGGGAGCAGCTCGGCTGGTCGCCGCGGTTCACCGCGATGCAGGCCCTGCGTGACGCGCTGCGCCACCCGGCTGGGTAAGCAGCCCAGCCGAGCTGGTATAGGTCCGCACGAAGGCCGCGGTCTGTCTGGCACCGAGCGGGAACGCCGGGAACGGCGCTGGTACATCCGCCGCTACGGCATCACCAGCGCGCCTGCCGCCCGGACCCGAACCAGTCCGCGAAGGGCGAGCCCACGCCCTGGCTGAACGCGTCATCGTGCCGGCCAGCGATGAACTCCGGCGACAGCTGGCTGGCCGGCGAGCGGCCCAGGATTATGGCGACCCGCTGGTACCGCGACGGCGGGCAGATCGTGATCATGTACGACACCGGCCGCGACGACTCGGGCGGCAACGGCGGCCCAAGCGGCGGCCACATCCCGCTGGTGGTGATCTCGGCCAGGGACCGCGGCATGGGCACGATTCGCGGCGCCGATCAACACGGCCGGCGTGCTCCGCTCGATCGAGCACGCTTACGGGCTCGGCTACCTCGGTGATGCCGCGCACGAGGACAACGGCAGCCTGGGCGCCGCGCTGGCCGGCCGCGGGCCCGCGAGGCCCATCCCGGCGGGCAGGCCGGTGCTGCGCGGGCCAATGCTGCGCGGGCCGGTCCTGCGCGGGGCCGTCATGCTCGATGGCGGCGGGCAGCCGGTCAGCGACATCCGGCACGCTGGCGTTCCAGGGCGTGTACCGGCACACCGGCGGGCGGGTTCTCACGGTCGGCGACTACCTGAACGGCATCGACTGCCCGTCGGTCGGTACCTGCTGCGCGGTCGGCGAGAACGGCACCGAGCAGGGCATACTCGCCACGCTGACCGGCGGCACCAAGGAGAAGGCGACGGTGGTGCCTGGCACGGAGTACCTGTACGGCATCGGCTGCACGCCGGGCGGGCTCTGCCTGCTGACGGGCGTGGGAACGGCGGGAGCGCACAGTTCCGGGGCCGGCGTCGTGGTCGGTTACTCCGGTGACGTGCTGTCGGCGCCGCACGTGCTCGCCGGTGCCAGCGGGTTCGGCCAGGTCGCCTGCGGGATCACGGCCGCTGGCTGCGTGAGCGCGGGGGCGGCGTTCACGCGGTGACGGCAGCGGCCGCGGTCAGGCCATGACAATGCCGCGCTGCCCGGCCGACGTCCTGTCGGGCGGGCCGGGCAGCCGGGCGCTTAGGACCGGCGCGCATCGCGGGCCGGCCGGGGCGGGCTCCGGAGGCGAGCTCAGACCGTCGGGGTTGGCGTACCCGACGGCTGCGGGGTGGGCGTTGTCGGCGGCGGGGTATACGCCGGCGGGGTGTAGGGCGGGGGCGTGTAGGTCGGCTGCGGTCGCGCGACCGTCACTACCACCGTGGCGGTGGCCGCCCCGATCTGGGCGGTGATCCGCGCGGTCCCGGCTCCCCTGGCGGTGATCTTGCCGTTGGAGACGGTCGCCACGTGGGAGTTCGACGTCTTCCATACGGCGGTCTTCAGCATCGCGGCCGTCGCATTGGAGCCATCAGACCGGACGCCGCTGAGCTTGACCGTGGCACTGCCGCCGACGGTCAGCTTGACACTCGCCGGAGTGACCGTCAGCGAGGTCACCATCGGCGGGATGACCGCGACGCTCTCCTTCGACTGGATCGCGCGGAATCCGGCGATCAGCCCGTCCAGCGTGGCCTTGGTTGCCGGCTTGCTGAGCTGCATCTTGTAGCCGACCACGGCGCTGCTATTCGGCGGGATGCTCAGCTCCCAGACCGCCACGCGGTCCGCGGTGACGATGCTGGTCGGGCGGGGGCTGTACGCGACGCCTTGCAAGTTCGGCGCCACCGACGTCGGGATCGGCTCGCTGAACTTGATCGCCACTGCCGAGCTGGCTGAGCTGCTCGCCGTGATCCGGACGCTGAGCGTGGACTGGCCCTGGCCGCTCAGTTTCCACAGCTCCGTGATCTGCACCCCGCCGTACTTATTCGAGAACGAGCTGGAGACAGCCGTTGACCCGGAGGTCGTGGGTCCCTTGTGCAGCAGGTACACGCCGACCGCGGCACCGACCAGCACCACGACCGTGGCGACCGCAGCCCAGACCAGCGGCCGCTTCCGGCCGCGCTGCTCCTGCTCAATCTGGAACGGCGGCTGGCCGCCCGGCGGGAACGGCTGCTGACCCGGCTGGTAAGGCTGGCCAGGCTGGTAAGGCTGGCCGGGCTGGAAGGGCGCCTGGCCACCCGGGTACGGCTGTCCGCCGGGCTGATACGGCTGTCCGCCGGGCTGGTACGGCGGCTGGCCGCCAGGCTGGTACGGCGGCTGACCGCCCGGCTGATACGGCGGCTGACCGCCCGGCCGGTACGGCTGCTGGCCGCCCGGCTGATAAGGCTGGTAGGGCTGCTGACCGCCCGGCTGATACGGCGGCAGACCGCCCGGCTGATACGGCGGCTGGCCAGGCTGGCCGAACTGTGGCTGGCCCGGCTGACTGGCCTGGTAGGGCTGGCCAGGCTGACTGGCCTGGTACGGCTGGTACGGCTGCTGACCGCCCGGCTGATGCTGCGCCTGTCCCGGCGGGAATTGCGCCTGGCCTGGCTGACTCTCCCCGCCCGGAAGGAGCGGTGGGGACCCGCCGACCGGCGGGAAGGCCTGACCGGCCTGCGGGTGGGATGGCTTGTCGAGGTTGATCTGAGCCGCCGCGTCCTGCCAGCCGGAGGCGACCGCTTGCTGCGGGCCCGATGACGCCGGCGCGTCCACCGCTCCCATCGTGACAGCAGCGGACAGCGGAACGGGGATCTGCTTGCGCACGGTGTTCTCCGCGCCCTCGAGAGCACCCGCGGCAGCCAGGACGCCGGCGTCCACCTGCGGAACGTGACCGGGCATGCTCACCGCGGGCGGGGTGCCCTGGTCGGGGACTGCGAAGCCCGGGGCGACCCCGGCCGGCTCGCCGCTCGCAGTGCCTGCCGCGCCGACCGCAGCGAGACCGGCCTCGGCAGCGAGCCCGGCTCCGGCTGCCGCCACCGCGACCTCCGGGGCCGACGCTGCGGCCGCCTGTTCTGCACCCGCCGAGTCTCCTGTCGCCGCGGGCTGAGCGGCTCCGGCCGCGGCGGATACGCCAGACGGCACCTCGGCCCCTGAACCTGCCGGCTTGGTAAGCGACGGCGCAGGCTCGGAGCCACGGCGGCCCGGCCGGCGCCTCTTCGCGGTCTGCTTCCCTGATCCCGTCGCCTGGCTCGCCTCGAAGAGCGCGGCCAGGGCCGGGACGGCCACGTCAGGCTTGGGCGGCGTCGGGCGTGCCTCTGGTGCGGCCGCGATCGGGTCCCAACCCTGGGTGTCCTGGCTGCCAGCCTCGGCGGCAGGCGCGATCGGGCCGCTCTGGATGCCCTGACCGGACGCCTCGCCTGGTCCGCTCGGCGGCGGCGTCACCGGAGCGCCGGGCACCGGCATGGCGAGTTCGGTCCGCTGTCGCTCCTGCGCCGAGTGTGCCGCGGCCTCGCCGGGCGACGCCACCCCGAGAGCCTCGCTCAGCGCGTCGGAGAATTCCTGGCAGGTCGCATACCGGTCCGCCGGGGACTTGGCCAGCGCCCTGGCCAGGACCGCATCGACCGCGACCGGCAAAGTGGGCCGGATCGCGGTGGCTGGCGGCGGCGGCTCGGAAAGGTGGGCGTAGATCGCGGCAAGCCCTTGGTCCCTGATGAACGGAGCACGCCCGCAGAGCAGCTCGAACGCGGTGCAGCCGAGCGCGTACTGGTCCGTTCTGCCGTCCACCGGCAGGCCCTGGATCTGCTCGGGGGCCGCGTAGTCGACGGTCCCGAGGAACATGCCCGTGCCGGTCAGGCCGCTGCCGCCGAGCGCCGCCTTGCTCAGGCCGAAGTCTGACAGGTACAAGTGGTCGGCGCGGCCCTGGCGCGTCTCGAGCAAGATGTTCGCGGGCTTGACGTCGCGGTGCACCAGGCCGGCCGCGTGTGCCGCATCCAAGGCCGACGCGACAGCAGCGATGATCTGCGCGGTTCGCCTCTGCGGCAGCGGCCCGCTGTGCGTCACCAGCGACCTCAGGTTGCCTCCGCGCACCAGGCGCATGGCGATGAACAGCACGCCGTCGGCCTCGCCGGCCTCGTACACCGGGATGATGTTCGGATCGTCGACAGCCGCGGCCGTGCGCGACTCGCGGATGAACCGCTGACGGAACGCCTCGTCCGCCGCGAGCGCTGGATCCAGGATCTTCAGCGCGACCTGCCTGCTGAGCCTTTCGTCGCGCGCGCGGTACACGACAGCCATGCCGCCTCGGCCAATCAGCTCAGCGAGCTCGTAGCTCGCGATGCGCGTGCCCGGCGCGAATCCGCCGCTCGCCCACGGCGGGGAGAAGCCCTCGGCCACTGTGCCTCCCCCACTCGCCGGACGGCTGATCACATGGCCGGCCCTGAAAGCAGTGGGATCAATACAGTGTCGGCGCCATTGACCATAGCTGCGCCAATTATCGGTCTTAAGCGACGTAGCTTGTCAACTCAAATGCACGGGGCGGCGAGGCCCGAGACCCCGGCCTGCGAGTGCCAGGCCGACCCGGGCGCGCATCTCCCGGCCACGCGACCGGCCGTCCGGCCCTCGTGTGGCGAGGCGCGGCCGACCGCGCCACAGTCCGAAGCTTCCAGCAAATGTCCGGCCTTGAATCCGGTCACGAAGTCATGCACAGTATCTAAAAACAGCTTAAGAGCGTGAAAACGGAGAGGGCCAGAGATGAAGCGTGCCCGTTGTGCTGCCATGATGGCCGTGATCACCGGATCGGCCGTCTCGGTCTTCGGATCCGGACTGGCGGTCCCGGCCAGCGCCGCCACCACGGTCCCGCACTCGCTGCTCACGAGCTACGTGGTCAAGGAGATCACAGACCCGCACGACCCGGATAACACCATCGTATCGGGGATCAACAAGTTCGGGGAGATCGCGGCGGACTACGGGACGGGCACCCCCGGCGATCCCATCGAGGCCTTCATACTCAGCACCCCGTACGGAAAGTCATCCATCCGGCCGATCAGCTTCCCTGGAGCCGCGCAGACAGACATCTACTCGCTCAACAACAAGGGAGTCATCGTCGGCCAGTACTCGATGACGGACCACAAGTCAGGCAACTCCTGGCACGGCTTCTGGGAAAAGGGCGGCAGCTTCCACACCGTGGACTATCCGGCCCGCCCCTCCCGGCCGTCCTGGGACACGCTGAGCGACGTGAACAACGCCGACATCGCCGTCGGCAGCTACGATGCGGCCAACGGGTCCTCTCACGCGTTCCGCTACAACATCAAGACCCACCAGTTCAGCCTGCCGGTTGTTGGCCCGGAAAGCACGGTGGCCTACAGCATCAACGACGTGGGCGCAATCGTCGGGTTCTTCGAGGCGCAGCACGGGCCGTGGTTCTCCTACGTGACGGTCAACGGGAAGCTGATCAAGTTCAACGTCCGGGGCGCCGGACGGACCGAGGCTCGCGGGATCAACGACCACGGCCTAGTGATCGGCACGTACATTAAGAGCGGCCGCAAGCGCGGTTTCGACTGGGTTGACCGCGGCGGTCCGCACGGCCATATCGGCTTCTTCAAGGTGCCGTCCACGTGGAAGAACTACGCCATGCAGGGGATCAATAACGCCGGGAAGATCGTCGGCTGGTACGAGGACTCGACGGGATACCACGGCTTTGTGGCGGTACCCAAGTAAGGCAACGGCGGGCCACGGCCCGCACACCGTGCCAGATTCAGCCGATGCTCGAGGAGAACTCTGGTCGGCCTTGATCTCTTGGGTCGGCCCTGGTCGGTCCGGGTCAACCTGGTCGGTCCGGGTCAACCTGGTCGGTCCGGGTCAACCTGGTCGGCCTAGGACGCCTCTGTCTGGCCTCGACCGTCGAGCCAGAGCAGCCACGGCTCGATCGTGCCCACCTCAAGCAGGCCAAGGACCGCCCACGGATCCTCGGCCAGCCGCGCGGCAACCTCGCGCTCGTCGGCGGCCTGAACAACATGCAGGGTGCGGCTGCCGTCGCCGAGCGGGCCGCCGAGGATGATGAACCCGTCGTCGACCAATCCGTCCATGAATGCAGCGTGCTGGTCCCAAGCATCCTGCTGCCTGATCGGGCGGGCCACGTCCCAGCGCGGGCCGTGCAGCAGCGTCAGCGCGAAGTACGCCATGCCCAGAACCTACCGGCGGTCGCCGACAGCCAGCCGACCCAGGCCGAGACCCAGCTGGTTATGGCCTGGAGCGCAGCGTAGCGACGCCGTCCCCGGTGAGCTGGTCGGCGGCTGCTGCGCGTCCGGTCATGGCCATCAGCAGCGCGAGCATGGGACCGGCAACCTCGGGCCCGGTGCCGTGGGTCCACTCAGCGTCGGTGGCGCGCAGCGTCAGCCCGGCGATCCGCCGCTTGGCGCCGATGATCAGGTTCGAGCCCGTGTAGAAGTCCGCGGCCTGGACCAGGGCGCCTGGCGGGTACTCGTGCTCGATGCCCAGGGGGGAGCGAATGTCCTGGGCGTGAATGATGACCTCGCCGAGCCAGGTGTCCGCCGGACCAGGCGGGTGCTTGACGGACCCCTCAATGGCTTCGAAGCCTGCCAGCGTGTCGGCGGGCGAGCCGCCCCTGTTCGCCGCGATGTCCTTGGTCTGCATCTTGGTGAGGCTGAAGCCGGAGCCGGCGAGCTTGGGGAAAAACGACGCCGGGCTGATTCTTGCGGTCGCCGTCATGTGGGCGAGCACGTCGCGTACCGTCCAGTCGCTGCACAGCGAGGGGGTGGACCACTGCTCGTCGTCGAGCGCGAGCAGGTCAGCGGCGAGCGCCTTGCGCTCGGCCTGGATGGCCGACCAGGTATCCATTGTTCTCTTCGTTCCCCTTGCCTTTGCTGGCAGCGGCCGGAGCCGTGACGGGACCCAGACACCTCGAACGATAGCGCGCAGCATGCGCCAGCAATGGGGACGGCGCGCCAGAGACTGCGACATCCGGCCGGGCCTGGCGAATGGCGGACGCAATCACGCCAGAAGGGCGCCCGCGGCAGGTGGACCGTCAGCCGAAGCCGTCCGCCCACCTCGGCCGCCCGGCAGCGCGTCCACGGGCGGCACGTCACCTGCCAGCACGTCACCCGGGCAGCGGGTCACCGGGCGAGCACGTCACCCGGGCGAGCAGTCACCCGGGCAGCACGTCACTCGACCACGCGTCACCCCGCAGCCGGCCCGCGCATGCTTGCTGCAGGCAGCACTGACGCAGACCGGCGAGGCGGTGACGACGGGCACGCTCCAGGGGGAAAGGCCCGGCTCCGCGCGATCTAGGCGCGCGTCGCGGCGGTGGGCACCCGGCCCGCCGCACAGGCGCGGCCACTGGCGGAGTCACCGTGCCTGCGCGGGAGGCCGCGGGTGACCACGTACATCCACGGAATGCTGGGAACGGCGGCAGGCTTGGCCCCGCGGCCGGTGACGGTATACATCCAGGGGATGCTCGGGACCACCCGCACGGCGGACTTAGCGGACTTGGCGGAGCGGGCGGACTTGGCGGAGCGGGTGGACTTGGCGGACTTGGCGGAGCGGGCGGTCAGGCACGCGGTCACCGAGGTGGTCTGCGCCGGTACGGCGGCTCGCGCCGCCCGGTCAGCGCCGACCGCGAGCCGGCGCCCGGCCGCGACCCGGTAATCGGAGGCGATCAGGGGCGTACGGGTGCCGCTGACGCCGACGGCGTGCGTCGCTACCGCGACGGTGCCGAGGCTTGCTAAGACGAGAGCCGGAACGGCGACCCCGCGCACTGCGATGGCGTTTGCCGTTCCCTTGGCGCGGTCACGGCGAGCGCTGCGCGCCGCTCCGCTGGTCGGTGTGACTACATACCGTAATGACCTGTGGTTCATCATCGAGAAGGTCCCCTCATCGGCGACGTGGCTATCGGGCTCTCTAGCTCGGTCAAGCTACACCACCTTCCGTCGCCTGATGTGGCATTTAGATCGATCCGGGTGACGTATATTGGCGTCCCAGCGATACCCAGGACCTGGCCATCCGTAGGTATTCGTGCTCTACGTCCGATTTGGCGCGCCGATGGCTCAGCGAGTTCACCGACATCGCGACGGCCATTCACCGCGCCCGCAGTCAGGCCAGCCTGCCGCGGCACCCCGGCGCCCCTCACGGACCGTGACGGCAGGCAGCCCCAGAGCCACGCCGCCCGCCTGCCACGCCGCCCGCCTGCCGCGGACTAGGTCACCGCGACGCCCCCCCGTCCTCACCGGCGCCCGCTCAAGCCAGATCGCAGCCAGATCGCAGCCAGATCGCCCGGACTTCACGCCGGACCATTTCCGGACGCGCAATTAACAATGAAATTCTCACTGATTGATTTACGCCGGAACGCGGCAGTTTCACTGTTCTCGCTAATTATCGCAGAATTCATGTGACACGCGTCTATGACGCGGGTATCAACGAGACCAGAATGGTGCTGCGGGACCCGTCCGGGGTACCAGATGCGGGCGGCAGGCGGTGGACGAGCGCAAGTCGAGCATGGAATTTCGGGTCCTCGGGCCCGCCGAGCTCTGGTCGGCCGGCCAGCAGGCCGACATCGGTTCGGCCAGGTCTCGGAGTGTCCTCGCGATCCTGCTGCTGACGCCGCGGACGATCGTCCCCGCCGAGGCCCTGATCGACCGGCTGTGGGACGCCGACCCGCCGCCGAAGGCCAGGGAGAGCCTCACGGTCTACGTGGCCAGGCTGCGCGCGGCGCTCAGGGACGCCGTCGGCGACGGCGTCAGGCTGGCCGGGCGCGCCAGCGGGTACGTGCTCGACGTGGATCCGCAGGCCGTCGACCTGCACGTGTTCCGCCGCCTGCGCAGGCAGGCAGGCGCCCTGGCCGGGAGCGGCGACCACGAGGGCGCGGCGATCCTGCTGCGCGAGGCCGATGGCCTCTGGCACGGTCAGGCCCTGGCCGGGATCCGCGGCATCTGGGTGGCGCGGATCCGCGACAGCCTGGAGGAGGAGCGCCGGACGGCGCTGGTCGAGCGGATCGAGTGCGAGCTGCAGACCGGCAGGCACGCCGACCTGGTAGGCGAGCTGCGCGGGCTGCTCGCGCAGTACCCCCTTGACGAGACCTTCATCGGGCAGCAGATGACCGCCCTGTACCGGGTCGGCAGGCCAGCCGACGCGCTGAGCCTGTACCGCGAGTCCCGTGACCGGCTGGTTGACGAGCTGGGCACCGAGCCTGGTCCCGCGCTGGCCGAGCTGCACCAGCGGATCCTGCGCCATGACCCCGGCCTCGAGGTCAGGCCGCCAGGCCGCCGCCCCGGCCGCGCGGCGCCGCCTGACACGCTCCCGTCCGAGACGGCGGAGTTCGTCGGACGCGGCACGGAGCTCGCGGTGCTGGCCCGGGAGCCCGCCGTGGCGCCCCGGGTGAGCCTGATCGAGGGAGTGCCCGGGGTGGGCAAGACGACGCTCGCAGTGCGCGCCGCGCGCATGGTCGCCGACCGGTACCCGGACGGCGTGTTCTACCTGAACCTGCATGCCCACGACCCGGCGTGCCCGCCGCTGGACCCGGCGGAGGCGCTGCACCGCCTGCTGCGCATGCTTGGCGTGCCCGCACCGCAGATTCCCGACACGGCCAGCGACCGGGCTGCGCTGTGGCGGGCGCAGCTGAGCAGGCGGCGCGCCGTGGTGATCCTGGACGACGCGGCGCGGGGTGACCAGATCAGTCCGCTGCTGCCGACCGCCGGACGGTGCATGGTCCTGATCACCGCGAGGCGCAGGCTGCCGGGCCTCGCGGGCGCCAGGGTGCTGACCCTTGACGTGCTGCCGCCCGAGGATGCGGCCGCGCTCTTCACCAGGATCGCCGGCCCCGTCCGGGCGGCGGACGCCGCCGAGGTCGCCGCCGCCGTCGGCCTGTGCGGGCGGCTCCCGCTCGCCATCCAGCTGACCGCCGGGCGGTTCGCCCACGGCACCCACGGCGCCCACAGCGGCCACGGCGCCCACAGCGCCCACGGCGGCCAGAGTGGGCTTGCCGACCTGGTGGGCGAGCTGGCCCAGCCGCCGGCCCGCCCCGACCGATCCGGCCAGGCGACCCCGGATGTCACCGCCGCCTTCGACCTCTCCTACGCCGCCCTTGATCCAGGGCACCAGCGGTTCTTCCGGCGGCTCGGGGTGAGCCCGTGCGGCGAGCTCAGCCTGCCGGCGATGGCGGCCCTCACCGGCTGCACCCTGGCCGAGGCGGAGAACGCCCTGCTCGCCCTCCTCGACCATCACCTGGTGGTCGAGGCGCCGCGCGGTCAGTACCGGCTGCACGACCTGATCCGCGGATACGCGGCCGCGCGGGCCGCGCACGACGACACGGCGCCGGAGCGGCGGCAGGCCGTCGGCAGGCTGCTCGACTACTATCTGCACACGGCCGACCAGGCCGACCGGCTGGTCCACCCGTTCAGGTACCGGACGCCGGTGTCGGTGGCCAGGTCGCCCGCCGCGAGTTCCGAACTGTGCGCCACGGACAACGCGGCGGCCTGGCTGGAGCTCGAGTGGCGCAACATCCTGCGCGCGGCACAGTACGCGGGCAGGCACGAGTGGCAGCGGCAGTGCGCCGACCTGACTCACGTGCTGGCGACCTTCGTCGAGGTGATGGGGTACTGGGAGGAGGCGATGCATGCGCACACCATGGCCCTGCAGGCCTGTCGCGACCTCGCCGATCCGGCCAGGATCGCGCGGGCGTCGCTCGAGCTCAGCGTGGTCACCCAGCAGGCCGGACGGCCCGAGACCGCGCTCGCGCTTGCCGAGGACGCCGCGGCGATCTACCAGTCGCTGGCCGACAGGCGCGGCCTGGCCGAGGCGCTCGACCAGATCGGGCTGGCCAACCAGCGCGCCGCCAGGTCCCGTGAGGGCCTGGCCTACTTCACCGAGGCGCGGACCCTGTATGACGACGTCGCCGACACCCACGGCATGGCCAACGCGCTGAGCCACTCGGCGATCGCGTGCTGGCACCTGGGCCGCTACCCGGACGCGATGGCCAGCCTGACCGGGGCGCTCGCGCTCTACCGCGAGGTCGGGGACCGGCGCGGCGAGGCCAAGACGCTCAGCAACCTGGGCAAGATGCAGCTGCATACCGGCCTGCACAGGGACGCGCTTGAGAGCTTCGAGGAGTCGCTGGGGATATTCGGCGAGATCGGCGGCGCGCAGAACCAGGCGATCCTCTACCACGCCATCGGCGGCGTCTACCAGTACAAGGGCAGCTACGAGCCGGGGCTGGCCGCGTATCGTCGCGCGCTGGCCATCTACCGCGACATCGGCGACCTGCCCGACGAAGCCGACGTGCTCAACGACATCGGGGCCATGTACCACAGCGCCGAGTACTACGACGAGGCGCTGATCCACTACGAGCAGGCCAGGCTGATCGCCGAGGACATCGGGAACCTGTCCGAGCAGGTGACCGCCCTGCGCGGGATCGCCGACGTGCACCGCGGGTCGGGCAGGTACGCCGAGGCGGCCGACGGCTATCACGCCGCGATGGGCCTCGCGCGGGAGATCGGCGACCCGTACGAGGAGGCCAAGGCGCTGGAGGGAATCGCCGAGGCGACGCTCGCGACTCGGGGCCCCTACGCCGCCAGGATCATCTTCCGCCAGGCCCTGGACATCTACGAGCGCCTCGAAGTGCCCGAGGCCGAGTCGGCGCGCATCCGCCTGGAGACCACCGAACCCGCCTTCGGCCGCCACCCCGGGTTATCTCACCCCGCGGTACCTTGCACCGCCCCGGTCCACTCCCCCGTTGTTCCCGTCATGATCACGTCTGCTATGCCATGATTTGCGGTCACCCAACCCCCGGGTAGTCAGCTCGCCCGGCGGAACGGCGGTCGCACGCGGTGACTATTGCCCGGTTCTACAGTTCTTTGTCTTTCGGTCAGTCGTCAGCGGATCGTCCCCTGACTGACGAGCGCGCCCTGGCATCAAGGGGAATGCAGCATGGGCGTCAAGGTGGGGCCGCAGAGTCGGGAGTGCGGTTCCTGCCTGGACGGCGCGGGCCAAGGCCGGGCTCGGGGGCGCGGGCAGGAACCGCGGATGCCCACTGCGACGGGGAGGTTCCGTGGATCTGATCGAGTCGCTCCGTGCCGGGCCGACCATCGACCTGGACGGCCCAGCCGCCCGCCGCTCCCCCGCGAGCGATGGCTCACTCGCGCTCGACGGCCTGCTCGCCAGCGCGGAACGGTTCATCATCCAGTTTCATAACGAAACCCGCGCCGGAACTCCCGACCGTCGGCTCGGTCAGGTGCGGCGCGAGATCCTCCGGACCGGCACCTACTGGCACACCATGGACGAGCTGGCGTTCGGGGCGCGGGTCGCGTGGCGGAACAGCGCGCGGTGCATCGGCCGGCTGTACTGGCGGAGCCTGCAGGTCAGGGACCGCCGCGCGGTCAGCGAGGCGGCGGAGATCGCCGCCGAGTCGGCCACCCACCTGCGCGAGGCCACCAACGGCGGCCGGATCCGGCCGGTGATCACCGTCTTCGCGCCCGACGAGCCAGGCCGGCCTGGGCCGCGGATCATCAGCTCGCAGCTGATCAGGTACGCGGGCTACGAGACGGCCGGCGGCATCGTCGGGGACCCGGCGAACGCGGAGCTGACCCGCCTCGCCCTCAAGCTCGGCTGGCCGGGAACCCGGCCCGGCCAGCCGACCGGCCGGTTCGACCGGCTGCCGCTGCTCGTGCAGCAGGCGAACTCGCCGGTCACGATGCATGAGCTGCCGGCCAACGCGGTCCTCGAGGTGCCGATCACCCACCCCGAGCTCGACTGGTTCGACGGCCTCGGGCTCCGGTGGTACGCGGTGCCGGTGATCAGCGACATGTACCTGGACATCGGCGGCATCCGCTACCCGGCCGCGCCGTTCAACGGCTGGTACATGTGCACCGAGATCGGCTCGCGGGACTTCGGCGACCGTGACCGCTACGACCAGCTCCCGGTGATCGCGAGATACATGGGCCTGTCGACGGCTAGCGACCGGAACCTGTGGAAGGACCGCGCGATGACCGAGCTCAACGTCGCCGTACTGCACTCCTACAGCGCCGCCGGGGTGACGATCGCCGATCACCACACCGAGTCGGCGAGGTTCCTCGCGCACCTTGAGCGAGAGGAACGACACGGCAGGGTGTGCCCGGCGGACTGGAGCTGGATCGTGCCGCCCGCCGCATCGTCGGCGACGCCGGTCTTCCACCGGTACTACCAGGACCTGAACCAGACGCCCAACTTCTACCGTCACCTCCCTCCCGCGCGGCCGCCGTCCGCGCCGGCCAGCCCAGGCTGCCCCATGCGGGCCGGGTCCCAGGCCGGCGCAGACGGCTGGCCAGGGGGCGGCGGCAGGACGGAGCTGGCCCGGCTGCTGCCCAGCCGTTACCAGGGCGAGCCAGCCACAACGCCGGTCCGCGCGGCGGACCGCGATCGGGGAAGGACGATCCGATGACCGTTCTCGACCTCGCGCTGCGGGCCTTCGCGCCCGCCAGGAGGCGCGACGACGGACAGCGCCCGCCAGACCCGCCCGGCCAGCCCGGCCAGCCGCCCAGGGGGCGGGACCAGCCGGGAACGCCCGGCGAGCGGATGCTGCAGCAGCGCTGCGGCACGGCCGAGCGGGCCAGGCAGTTCTACGACAGCCAGGTGACCAGCCAGCTCACCCCGGTGATGCGTGAGTTCTTCGGGCGCATGGCGATGGCCTTCGTGGCGACCAGCGACCGGTCAGGCGAGTGCGACTGCAGCTTCCGCGCTGGCCCGGCCGGGTTCATCAGGGTGCTTGACGACCGCACCCTTGCCTACCCGGAGTACCGGGGCAACGGCGTGATGGCCAGCCTCGGCAATGTCGCGCAGAACCCGCACATCGGCATCCTCCTGGTGGACTTCACCGACGACCTGATCGGCCTGCACGTGAACGGCGACGCGGACATCGTGACGCCGGCTCAGATGGCCGAACTCGACCTCGACCTCCCCGAGCCGGACGGCGGCGGCCGCCGCCCGGTGCAGTCGGTGCTCATCCACGTCAGCGAGGCGTACATCCAGTGCTCCAAGCACATTCCCAAGATGATCCCGACATCTCGGGTACGGAACTGGGGGTCGGACAACCCGCGGCACAAGGGCGGCGACTACTTCGGCACGGCGGCCTGCAAAGCAGCGAGCAGGGCAGCCGCCGACCAGCCCGATCAGTCGCCGGCACCGGCCACCCTGCCACCGGCCACCCTGTCACCGGCCAGGTAGGCGCCGGACCCGGTGGCGCTGGCCGACGGGCTGCGTCACCACTGCGTCTGGAATGGCGGAAGAGCGACGCTGGCCAGGCAGCCGGCGTTCAGGCCCGACGCGCTGGCCGCTCGACGAACGTCTGCATTAGGCCCGCGTCACACTGTAGCCAGGCCTGCAGCCCGATATCGTGGCCCTGCCCTGGCTCGACGACCTCGCGGCTGTTCGGCCAGATCCTCCTCGCGCCCGCCATGTTCGCCGGCGGGTCGTGCGGGTCGTCCGAGCCGTTGATCATCAGCACCGGCACCGGCGACCGGGGCTGCTGCCCGTACCGCGCGGCGGCTCCTGGTGACGGGATGAGCGTGCACACGTACCGCCACCACCGGGCGCTCACGAACCTGATTGAGATCAGCCGGCCCTTGCCGGTCAGCTGATCCTCGGGCACGACCAGCGTTCCGCACCGCACCGACCTTCCTGCCGCGACGCAGGAGCTGACCTGGAGCGATCCCGCCGGGCCGGGCCGCTGCCGCACGCCACCACTGTCATGCACAGCGCAAGTCCGGCCACGCTCAGCACGGTCAGCGACTTGGGAAGAGTCACATGGCGCACCTCCGGCCACGCAGCCACTGAGCACGCTAGCCGCGCCGGGACTACCCACTACAGGGCCGAAGGTCGCCGTGCGACCAGAAATGGTCCCCGGCTTCCGGAGCGGCTGTCCCTGCTGTCGACCATCCGGAAATTAACGTGGGCACTTCACTGCGGCTATAACGACAGCAAAGTGCCCACGTTAAGCGCGGCAACAACAGCAAGGTGCCCACGTCGCGCGCCACCACGCGGCCGCAGCCGCCGAACCGGAGCCAACGACAGCAAGGTGCCCACGTCGCGCGCCACCACGCGGCCGCAGCCGCCGAACCGGAGCCAACGACAGCAAGGTGCCCACGTCGCGCGCCACCACGCGGCCGCAGCCGCCGAACCGGAGCCAACGACAGCAAGGTGCCCACGTCGCGCAGCCGCGTCAGGGGGCGCCGGTCGTTGGGCTGCTCGCTGGCGAGATCACGAGCACCTCGCGCTGCGTGTCGTTGTAGTGCCGCTGGCCAGCACGCTGAGCTTCGGGTTCTTCGCCGACCCGACGATCCTGACCGAGGTGAACCGGCTGAGCGGTGACGTCCGGGACGCCGACGGCCGCGCTCGGCGCCACCCTTCCCGCCCGCTGACGGTGTCCCTACCACAGGCCGGGGATGAGGCGGGCGCGGCCGACGCTGTACGCGACGTAGCTCTCCCCCATCGCGGCCCGGAGCGCGGCCTCCTCTATCGTGATCCGCCTGACCAGCCCGATCGCCGGAAGCACCAGCAACGCCGCGACGCTGGCGAGGTCACCGAGCGCAAGCCCGATGCCGACGAGCAGGATCATCAGCCCGAGGTAGGACGGGTGCCTGACCAGCTTGTATGGCCCAGTGGTGACCAGCCGCTGCTCGGCTGTGACCTGCACCTTGGTGGTGAACGACCGGCCAAGCGCGAGCACGGCCCAAAGCCGCAGCGCCAGCCCGGCCCAGGCGATGACCAGTCCGGCCACCAGCCAGGCGAACGGATCGGGCAGACTCAGCACCTGCCGATCGGCGAAATACACCCCGGCCAGGAATCCCGCCACCACCCCGGCGGTGATCCACAGGTACGAGCCCGCGTCCTGCTTGGCGCGCCAGGCTCCAGTGCGGAAGTCCCGCAGGGTCAGGACGCGCTCTCCGATCATCCATACCCCGACGGTCACCGAGAACGCGACCACGGCTGGGGTCTGCGAGAACACAAGCGGCGCCATGGTCCTTAGTGTGCCGCCCGCATCCGCCGCTGACCGCAAAGTCCCACCACGCCAGAAAAGCGGCATCCGCTCTTGACATATCAAATGAACGGTTTTTCAATTCCGGTAGGAGCCGATCGCGGGCGCCGCCACCGGGCGCGCGCGGACGGCGGGACGGAGCGCCGACCCTGGTGCTCCAGGCACGGCAGGGAGGCCCGACGGCATGACCGAACGCAAGAGCCCGACCGCGGTCCTGCACGAAGGCCCGCGCGCGCTGAGCGCGGAGCAGGTGCGCGAGATCGAGGAGACCGACCTGTCCGGCGTGCTCAACGTCGACATCGACGACGTGATCGAGTACGTGCACAAGGACCTGAAGTCGCTGCCCGACTTCACCACCTTGTACCGCAAGTACCTCAAGCAGCGCTGGGACGTCTACGACCTCGACTTCAGCCAGGACAAGATCGACTGGGCCGAGAAGATGACCGAGGCCGAGCGGCAGTCGTTCATGGCCATCGCCTCGGGCTTCCACCACGGCGAGCGGCAGGTCGAGATCGAGCTTCCGGTGTTCATGATCGGCGCCAGCGAGGAGGAGAAACTGCACATCGCCGCGCAGATCGAGGACGAGGCGCGGCACACCGTCTTCTTCGACCGGTTCTACCGCGAGGTGGTCGGGTTTGATGGCGAGGACATCATGGCGATACTCGACGCCTCGTTCCCGTGGGTGTCCGAGACCTTCGTCGGGCCGTTCGGGCTGCTCGCCTATCAGGCGGACGAGGTCCGGCGCAACCCCTACGACGAGCGGGCGCGAGTGCGTTATGGCACGAATTACTTCCTCTGGATCGAGGGCGTGCTCGCGCTGTCGGTGATGAAGGTGACGCTGTCCTACGCCCGCTGGCGCGGCTTCCTGCCCGCGTACTACACCGGGTTCACGGCCACCTGCCGCGACGAGTCCCGGCACGTCCAGGGTGGCATGCGCTACCTGCAGGACGCGGTGCGCAAGGACCCGTCGATGATCAACGAGATCCACGCCACGCTGCGCACGATCCTGGCGCTGTCCGGGATCGCCAGCCGGGAGATCGTCTACGAGCCGCTCGGCTGGACCGAGGCCGAGGTGCGACTGCTGTTCTTCCAGCAGCTTCGGCGCAAGCTCAACGACGTCGGCATCGGCCTCTCGCCCGACCTCGAGGCCCTGCTCGACCGGGTGCAGCCCGTCCTGGCTGGCGGGTGAGCCGTGGCCGAGCCGAGGTTCTTCAGCAAGGAGTGGGCCGACGCCGTCCGCGACGCCCTGGTGGCCGGCCCGACCGAGGAAGCCCGCGCGGGCAAGCTCCAGATGTACTGGGACTTCTTCGAGCTGATCAAGAGCATGTACCCGGCATCGTGGGCGCTCGGGTGCCGGGACCTGCCCGCCGAGCTCGGCGACGGGCCGGCCTACCTGCTCGTGCAGTGGGCCGGCGGCACGGTCACCGACTGCCAGATCATCAGCGGCGACGGCCCGCCGGAGGCCACCTACGTGCTCGGCATGGACTACCAGGACTGGAAGGCGCTGCACGACGGATACGACGCGCAGCGCACGGTCATGTACCGCAAGATCCTGCTTGAGAGCGGCGACCTGCTGGAGTTCTTCAAGACGATCTACTTCTTCGTCGAATGCCTCGCGGTCATCGGCGCGGTGCCCGCCAGCTACCCGTCGGGCGGGGGTACGGCGTAGCGCGTCCGCCGGGCGAGCCGAGTCCGGCAGGACGCATGGTCAGCGGTCCGGCGCGGGGCTTGCCGCGGTCCAGCGCGCACTCATCGCGCCGGAAAGGATGTGCTGCCGCGCGCCGATGTTGTAGGACGGTGCTATGGCGATGACTGGCGCCCAGGTGCTCGGCGGCCGCTACGTGCTGTGCGAGGCCCTTGGCGCGGGCGGCATGGCGACCGTCTACCGCGCCAGGGACGAGGTGCTTGGCCGCGACGTCGCGGTGAAGGTGCTCAGCCAGCAGTTCGCCGGCGACGCGGCCTTTCTGGCCAGGTTCCAGGCCGAGGCCAGGCATGTGGCCGCGCTGAAGCACCCGCGCATCGTCACCGTCTTCGACAGCGGGATCGACGAGTCGACCCCGTTCATCGTGATGGAGCTGGTACCCGGCCGGTCGCTGCGCCAGATTCTCGACGAGTCCGGGGCGATGCCCGTCGAGGACGCCGTCGCCGTGGCCGCCGGGATCTGCGAGGCGCTCGAGGCCGTGCATGCGGCCGGCCTGGTGCACAGGGACATCAAGCCGGCCAACATCCTGCTGTCCGGCACCGAGGTCAAGGTACTTGACTTCGGGATCGCCAGGGCCGAGGCCGCGACCGGCGGGACGCGCACGCAGGCCGTGCTCGGCACCGCCGCCTACCTCTCGCCCGAGCAGGCCTCCGGTCACCAGGTCGGCCCGAAGGCCGACCTGTACGCGCTGGGCTGCGTGCTGTTCGAGATGCTGACCGGCGCCCCGCCGTTCAGCGCCGAGTCGGCCGTCGCGCTGGCCTACCGCCAGGTGCACCATCACGCCGGGCTCCCGTCCGCCCGCCGGCCCGGCCTGCCCGCTCAGCTCGACCTGATCACCACGCGGCTGCTGGCCAAGGACCCGGCCGCCCGGCCCGCCAGCGCCGCCGCCGTCAGGGCCGCCCTGCTCGGCGTCGTGGCCCCTAGCCACACCGCGGTGCTCCCGCCGGTCCCCGAGAGCGAGGGCACCGGGCACCTGACGCCAGGCCCTGGCCGTGGCCGTGGCCCTGGCCGGTTCCGGCCGAGGCTGACCGAGGTCGTGCTCGCGGCGGCGCTGGCCGGAACCGCCGGCGCGCTGGCGGCGGTCCTGCTGACCGGCTCCGCGGCGCCCGGAGCATCGGCGCCGCCGCAGGCTGGCCGATCCGCCTCGCCCGGCCAGACGCACCAGGCGTCCCAGCCGAAGCAGAGCACGCCGGCGCCTGGCCAGTCCGGCCGCCCGGCCATCCGGCCGCCGGTATCGGCCGCGGCCAGTACGTTCGTGGCCGACCTCAACGAAGGCGTCCTGGGCGGACAGGTCAGCCAGCAGGCCGGCCAGAACATGTTCAACCAGCTCCAGCAGGTGCTCTTCAGCCCGCCGGCCACCACCCAGCAGGTCGACCAGCAGTACGCGCAGCTCGTCCAGGTCTACGACCAGTACCTCATCCAGGGCCAGATCACCGGCTGGGCGATCAGCGTCCTGCGCCACGACCTCAGCGCCCTCGGCAGCGCACTCGGCGTGCCCTGAATACGGACCATCCGCTGGACCCGAGGCGTCGGAGCCGACGATATTGGGATGACCTCTCTGCTCGCCTCGGCGGTATTGACAGGCCGCCGCGGTCGCTCGCCCTCACGGTCACGGCGCACCAGCCCAGAACGGCGTCATGGGCCGCCCTCACGTCCCCGAAGGGGCCACGCTGGACCGTCATGGCCGCGGTCCCGCCGGGCAGCGCGGAGGCTCTTACCCGGCCGACAAGCCGGCAGGGCTGGTCGAGCAGAACGCCAACCTCCACGTTGGGCACGCTGTCCAGGTACAGCATGATGTTGCGGCATCCCCGGTAGATCCCGCTCGCGTGCAGACACTCCCACACCTCGCCGAGAAGCCGCCCCCAAAGCGCCGGGAAGTCCTGCCACGTCGTCGTGGCGGCAACGACGGCGGTCCGGCGAGACCCGACCTCAGCGAGGCCTACCTCATAGTCCATCGGACTATCATCGCGGTCGCCGTCAGGACAGTACGGTGACCTGGCTGGAAGGAGGCACGGTTGGAACGCGAAACTGGCCCGCTCGGACCGGATCTGCCGCCGTGGCCCTCCGAAGGAGTGGCTTACGGACCGGTCGTTCTCCGGGAATTCTCGCCCGGTGACGTGCCCATGGCGATCGAGCTGTCGGCCGATCCATACATGCCACTGATCGGAACCCTGCCGGAGCGCGCCAGCCGGCGGGAGGCGATGGAGTGGATCGACCGGCAGCGCGGCCGCCCCGCCGAAGGCTTCGGCTATTCGGTCGCGATCACCGAGGCACATACAGACCGTGTGGTCGGCGGGATCAACCTGGGTCTGTCGAACCTGAGCCGGGGACGCGCCACGGGCGGGTACTCGGTCGTGCCGAGCGCCAGGCGGCGAGGCTTCGCTTCGGCGGCACTGATCGCGCTGACGTCTTTCGCCTGGACGATCCCGGCGCTGCACCGGATCGAGCTGTACATCGAACCGTGGAATACGGCCTCGATCAGGGCGGCCGAGCGGGCCGGGTACGAGCGAGAGGGCCTGCTGCGCAGCCACCAGGAAATCGGCGGCCGCCGTCGCGACATGCTGCTCTACGCCGCCATCAGGAGTGCCGCGGGCCCGGACGTGAACCGCTAAAGGCCGCCGGACCCGTAAGGTAGCCTCACGCAATCGCATGACTACGTTAAGTTACTAGGGCGCTTCCGCTTGTCGCAGAATGGGGCTGGCAGATGACGAACGAAGGATCGGCAGGAGCGGCCGCGCAGCCGGGCTCGGAGACGGCTGGCGGAGGTCAGGGCGGTCGGCCTGAGGTCACCCGCCGGAGTCTCGCGGGGCTGGCGGCCGGCGCTGGCGTCATGGCCGCTGTAGCTGGTGGCGTCGCGCCCGATGCGCACGCTGCGGCGGACGATTTCGGCGAGCCAGGCCATGCCCCTGGGCCGCGGGAGGCGCTGGCGCTGCTGATGGCCGGCAACCGGCGCTGGGCACGAGGAAGGCCCAGGCATCCGCACCAGTCGGTGCCGTGGCGACTGCACGTAGCCTCGCACCAGGAACCCTTCGCCACCGTGGTGTCCTGCATCGACTCGCGCGTTCCTCCCGAGATCATCTTCGACCGCGGGATCGGCGACATGTTCGTGATCCGCACCGGCGCGCAGGCACTCGACGACCTCGTCGTGCTCGGCAGTATCGAGTTCGGCCCGGTCAACTACCGCTCGGCGCGGCTCATGGTCGTCCTCGGCCACCAGAAGTGCGGCGCGGTGATCGCCGCGATCGAGTCGATCGAGAGCGGCCGCCCCGCGCCTGGCCACATCCAGGCCGTGGTCGATGCCCTCCGGCCGGCCTACCGGGTCGCCAAGCCGCTGCCTGGCGACCTGACCGACAACATGATCAGGGCGCAGATCAGGCTCACCGTGCGGCGGCTCAGGCTGGACCCGTTGCTGCGGGCATTGATCGCCGGCGGCAGGCTCGCGATCGTCGGCGGCTACTACCACCTGCGCAGCGGCATCGTCGACCTGATCGCCTGAGCGCCGCGCTGCCTGGGCGCCGACGCTGCTCCGCAGAAGCCTGTCCCACCGCTGCGCTACCGTCGGGTCATGGCGGTACGCAAGAGGCGCTCCATCTCCCTGCCTCCCGACCTCGACGCCGAGATCGCCGCCGCGGCGGAACAGGCCGGGCTGAGCTACAGCGCGTGGCTGGCCGAGACCGCCCGCAAGGAATTCCCATCCGGGCCGGGCTGGTCGCCCTCGGCGCCTACGAGGACGACCACGGCCCGTTCACCCTCAAGCAACTGGCCGAGGCCGAGCCGATGAGCGGACCGGCTGGCGATCCTGCGGAGCACAACGGTCATGCACCCCCCGGTCACCTTCGCCGAGGGCTATAACGGCATCGTCGACGGCCACGCAAGGGGATCGACACGATCGTTCTCGGCAGCTTCCTCGCCAACTTCTCCCAGCCGATGACCTCGGTCGAGTTCATCGAGGCCATCGGGTAGCGATAGCGCCGACCTGATCGGCACGTATCAGCGGCGGGCGCACGCAGAACGGCAGCGGTCCTGACCGGGAACATCAACCACGATTCCAGATGTCGGTGTCCCATGGATCGATGATCTCGATCCCCGTTCCACGGAAGTCCGTGACGTTGCGGGTTGCTAGCGCGGCTCCGCGCGCCGGCAGATCGCGGCAATCTGAGCATCAGACCTCCCGATCGGCCTCCCGAGCCGCTCAAGATGGCTCACGACGAGCGCGTGCTGCCCAGCCGCGGCCGCATCGAAGGCAAGCACCTGGTCGGAAATCCGCCAAAGACTTCCGTAGCTGCGGACCTCAGCTCCTCCTGCCGCCTCTCCTCAGGCAACCGCGCGATGCCGTACAAGACCTCCGCAACAGTGACCCCCGACGTCTACAGCTCGCTCGCGTGCGGGCTGGCGCTCCATTCGATGGGGGGCAGTCCCTGGACCATGGTCCGCGAGGGCCAGGCCGGGGCTGCTGGCGATCAACCGCCTTACTCACATGCCTCGGGGAACGATGGAGCCGAACTGTCGTTGTCCGGTCCTGGCCGGACCGGGGTGAGCACGATCATCGGGACCTGGCGGCTGGTCCTGGCCTGATAGAAGACGAGCCGCGGTTGCCCGGCTGCGAACCGGTCGAACAAGCCGTCGCGCTCAGCTCCCGCGGCGACCCGGGCCACGGCCTCGAGCACCGCCGTTCCTACCTCGATTGCCACGGCGGGGTGGGCGAGGAGGTTGTGATACCAGGCCGGGTTACTTGCCGGCCCCGTCGCCCCGGCCGCTCCCGCGGCGACCACGTAGCGTCCGTCGTCGGCCAGGTAGGTCAGCGGCACCGTGTGCCGCTTGCCGCTCCGGGCGCCCACGGTGGTGAGCAGCAGCAGCGGCATCCCGGCGAACGACCCGCCGACGGTACCGCCGCCCCCGCGGAACTCGCCGACTACCTGCCGATTCGGGTCTGTTCGCTCGCTGGTCGGCCCGGCCGTCCTGGACAAGCCGGCGGTGTGCCGGGCGACGACCTCGGCGTAGCGCCTGAGGCTCTCGCCGGGATCGTCGGCAGCCAGCGCGGCGTGGACCTGGCCGGCCATCTCCCCGTGGCGGTAAAGCTCGCTGTAGGTGAACGTGACCTCGCTCGCCCCGTCGCCGGCGGGCGTGAACACGACCGCGATGCGGCTCGCGTGCTCGTCGTCGGGCACCGGCCGCCATCCCGGCCCAATCCGCCAGGTCACCGTCAGCCGATGCGGCGGGTCCCAGGCCAGGATCGTGCCGCGGGTCACCTCGGTGCCATCGGCGCCGCGCTCATAGAACCTCCCACCGACCTGCGGCTCGATCACGACCTCCGGCGCGCCGCCGATGAAGGCGTGCTCGGGCGGCAGCCACTCCCCTGGCCGCTCTGCAAAGACCGCGAACGCCATCTGCACCGGCGCGGGCACGGTGATCGTCCTGCGCACATCCGGGACCTCCGCCGGGCCAGGCGATGTCTTCGGCATCCTCGACCTCTCCAATAATTAGTGGTGTACCACCACTATAGTTGACCACGGACCGCTGATAAGGTCGCGGGGGTGATGGCCCCCTACCCGGACCTGCCGGCACCGACCGACGACTACCTGGCCCTGGTGCTCGACGTCGACCTACGGCTGCTCGCCATCGCCGACCGGCTGCGCCAGCACTGGGCCTCCCACGCCGCCGCTCTTGGCCTGACCGCCGCCCAGGTCAAGGTGCTGCTCCGGCTCGCTCCCGGCGAGGCGATCACGATGCGCAAGCTCGCCAGGCAGCTCGACTACGACGCCTCCAACCTCACCACCCTCGTGGACCGGCTCGCCGTGCGCGGAGCGCTTGAACGCCAGGAAGACCCCGGCGACCGCCGGGTGAAGGCGCTGGTGCTGACCGCCGAAGGCCAGCGTCTGCGCGACCAGTTCTGGCACAACCTCGTCACCGACGCCGGACCGCTCACCCCGCTCCTTGAGCCGGACCTGCGCGCCCTGACCCGGCTCCTCGCCAGGCTCGACCAGCCGGCTGGATAGGGGTGGATAGGGCAAGCCAGCCGCGCTTCGCCGTTCGACCACGCTGACTCGCCATCGCGGCTGTGTATCAGCACTCCGGGGCGGGAAGTCCACCCGGCTTCTTCAGGAGACGTGGGCTAGCGCAGTCGGCGGAGTGCTGCTTGGCGTTGTGATGCGGTCGTGGTGCTGATGGGGCAGGGCCAGGGCGGGGACGATGGCGATGATCGTAAAGCCGAGTGACCACCAGAACGCGGTGCCGAAGGCGGCCGCCTGACCTGGGAGACCACTGTCAGCATGGGCGTGGAGTTGGGTCGTGAGGATCATGGCCAGGATGGCGGTGCCGAACGCGCCGCCGATTTGCTGGGAGATCCGGGTGACGGTGCTGGCGTGGGGTACCTGCTCGGGTCGGAGCCCGAGGTAGGCGGTGGCCATGATCGGGATGGTGACGGCGCCGAGGCCGGCGCCTCGCACGACCAGGCTGAGGCCGAGGAGCACCTCGCTGGTGTGGACGCCCACCTGGGTGTAGGCGACCGTGCCGACCGCGGTGAGCGCGACGCCGACGAGCACGATGGGACGGGCACCGATGCGGTCCGTGAGCTTGCCGGCCGTGCTTCTGGTGAGCAGCATCCCGACGCCTTGGGGTGCGAGCAGCAGGCCGGCGTAGAGCGCGCTTTGGCCGCGTATCTGCTGGTAGTAGAGGGGCAGCAGCAGCAGTGCGCCGTAGACCCCGAAGCCGGCGAGGAACAACGAGCTGTTCGAGGCGGTAAAGGAACGCACCTTGAACAGTCGCAGGTCCACGAGCGGCGGCCGGCGGGTACGCAGCGCATGGAAGGCGAAGACGCCGAGCAGGACGACCCCGACGGCGAGCGGCGCGATGACGACGATGTGATCGAAGCCGTCCTTGATGCCTACTTCGGTGAGCGCGTAGAGGATCGCGGCGAGGGCCGGTGAGAGCAGCGCCAGGCCGATGACGTCGAGGTAGGCCCCCTTGCGCGGGCTGCTGCGCTCAAGTCCTCGCCACGCCAGGATTAGGCCGGCGATGGAGAACGGCACATTTACCCAGAAGATCCACCGCCACGACAGGTGGCTGACGATGAGGCCGCCGATGACTGGTCCCGCGATCGGCCCGAACAGCGTGGGGAGGCTGATCAGCGCCATGATCCGTCCGAGCTTGCGCCCGCCGGCGGCCTCGACCAGGAGGTTCTGCAGGATGGGCAGCATGAGCCCGCCGCCGATGCCCTGCAGGACCCGGAAGCCGATCAGCGCGTCGATGTTCCACGCCACGCTCGACAGGATCGAGCCGACCATGAACAGCGCCAGCGCTCCGATCCAGACCTGCTTGGCGCCGAACCGCGCGCTGGCCCAACCGGCGACGGGGACGACCATGCCGAGGGCGAGCACGTAGCCGCTGATCGTCCACTGGGCGGTCGAGACCGAGGTGTGCAGGCCGCGGGCCAGGGTGTCGATCGCGACGTTGACGATGGTCGTGTCGAACACGACCATGACCACCCCGACCAGCAGGATCACCGCGAGCCTGATGAACGCCGGGTCCAGCGGTTCGTTGTCGGCCGACTCTGCCACGAGACCCCTCTTCAGCTCAATGAGATACGCTGATGACTCTTAAGCGAGGACGATACACTGACCTGCTACGAGACACAAGCGACTCTTAGGGGATTTGATGCCGAACAGGGGAACCGCGACCGACCGCCCCGGCTCGGTGCCCGAACCGGGGCCCGCGACGCGCCGGCGAGGAGCCAGGCTCGAAGCCGCGCTCCTGGAGGCGGCCTGGGATGAGCTGACCTCGGTCGGCTATGGCGCGTTCACGATGGAGGGCGTCGCCGTCCGGGCTGGGACCAGCCGGGCTGTGCTGTACCGGCGATGGTCAAGCCGTCCCGACCTCGCGATGGCCGCCATCAGGCAACACACGAGGCTGGTCGCCGCCGACATCCCCGACACGGGCACGCTCAGAGGCGACGTTCTCGCCCTGCTGCGACACACGTCCGCCGTCGGCGGCGAGATCCTGGGTGTCGTCAGCTTCCTGATTGCTGGCTATTTCAGCGAGACCGGGCTGCCCGCAGCGGTCCTGCGCGAGCGAGCGCTCGCCGGAGAGCCAACCGCCATGCAGATCGTGCTGGACCGCGCAGTCGCCCGCGGCGAAATCGAGGCGGGCCGACTCAGCCCGCGGATCGCCTCGCTCCCGCTCGACCTCGTGCGCCACGACCTCATCATGAACCGCTCCCCGGCACCCGATACGACGCTCGTCGAGATCGTCGACACCCTCTTCCTCCCCCTCCTACGCCCTAACCCGCCGGGCCAGCCTGAGACGATCGCACCGCAGCAGTCTCATCGGTGACCGCCGGCGCGCTCCACGCTGGTGACCGAGACCTACGACTGCGCGCGCGCCTGAGTGGCTGCGCAACGCGGTCAAGGGTGGCAAGCGCTAGATCGTCAGCATGACGGCATCCCTGGAGAAGCTCGACGACCTCAGCCGCGGGTGATCAGCGGCTCAGCGCGGCTCGGCTGGTGCCCGGCGCGGCGGCCGTAGCACGATGACCGATACCAAGGCCCAGATCCCGGTCAGCCCAAGCCAGATGATCAGGCGCAGCCAGCCTGCCAGCCCCGTGCCGGGCGGCCCAATCGCGTTCGCCAACGGCGCGTAGGCATACCAGCCGACCCTGGGGCTTCCCAGACTGGCCAAGTAGAGGCCGGCACCTGCGAGCGCGATCCCGATCGCGACCACGACGACGACCTTCTGGGCCATGTTCAGCTCGTCTATCAAGCGCACAGCCTCACCATGCCAGGTTTTCCCCCCCTGTGCGCGGAGGCCGCGGCTGGGTAGCCGAGCGGACGAATGGACATGCCCCAGTTCACGATCTCTCACTACGGACCGGGCAAGCGCCCAGAATAACCAGCCATCGGCATGGAGGGAGAGCCGCCAGAAGAACGCCGGCCTGCGCACCCACACCCTGGTCGGCGTCGGCGCAGCGCTGTTCATGCTGATCAGCAAGTACGGCTTCACCGACGTCCTCCAGCCGCGCCTGGTAGTACTCGACCCATCCGGGGTAGCCGCGCAGATCGTCACCCGCGTAGGGTTCCTCGGCGCCGGGCTCATTTTCGTGCGCCGCGACTCGGTACGCGGGCTCACTACCGCCGCGTCCATCTGGGTCACCGCGGCCATCGGCTCGGCCGGCAGCGTGTTGGATCCTCGCCGGGTCGCCCGGACCCTACGGGGAGCTTGACGACACGGACGGGTGCGGGCTCGACGACCCGGACGCCGGCGGGCTGGACGACGGGGACGGCTGGCTCGAGGATCCGGACGGGGACGGCGAACTGGACGGCGAGCTTGAGCTGGACCCGGAGAGGTCCTGCAGGAACGTGATGAACCGGGAGTCCGTGGGAGCGGTCGTGTTGACCTCGAAGCCCTGGACGTAGGGCAGCATCGCCCTAGCGGCCTGGTTGATGGTGCCGGGGCCGACTGTGACGTTGTTCGGCGTGGTGCTGAGGGTGGCGAGGATGATCACGTGCGGGTTGGCGGCCCTGGCCGCCGCGGCGGCCTGCTGCACGAACTGGGTCAGCGCCGGCAGGCTGGTCTCCATCTCGGCGGTCTGGAGCACGAAGATCTTGGCGCTCGAGGCCGCCGAGGGCAGGTTGCAGCGGACGTAGGCCTGGGCGATCGACTCGCCCTTCTGCTGGCCGCAGGTCGCCCCTGGCACGCTCATCAGGTCCCGGCCGGGGATGAGCGCGCTCTGGTCGCCTGCTCCGGACGCGGCCTTGCTGAAGTCCTGCATGTAGGTCAGCGGGGTCTGCTGCTCGTTGACCGGCGTCGCCGGCCAGTACTCAGGGTCGTCGGCCAGGATGCTGACGCCGGGGATGACCGAGCCGCTCTTGATCGCGGCAGCCTCGGTGGCGTAGCTGAAGAACAGCTCGATCGGGGTCACCCCGGACGGCAGCGGCGGGCCCGAGTTGTTGTGCTCGAGCGCGTAGGCGCCCGGGCCGGACAAGGTCTGCCCGATCAGCGACGGGTTGAGCGGCTCCAGCCGGGTCAGGTCTTCCCGATAGTAGATCCAGTACAGGCTCGACAGCTTGATCGGCTTGCTGACCGCATGCGACGGGACCGTCGTCAGGTAGTAGAGGACGCCCGCGAGGAGCAGCGCCAGCATGACGCCGATAGCGATCAGAACCCGCGGATGCGGAAGCCTTATCTGGGAAAGCGCATTACCCATCGTTTCTTTCCCCCTGTTTGCTTAGCCTGCACAAGCCCGCGGGCCGGCGGATCCTTGCGCCGGGCCGCCCCTGTACTGCCGGGAGACCGGGAAAGCAGATGTGGTGACAAGACAATTGCGCGAGAGCTCGGCTTAGACGCGCTGGGTGGCCCGGGGGAATCTCACCCCCGGGCTCCCACAGAACGGAGCGTGAAAGTCTCCCTTCACTCCGCTCGTCTCATCCATAGCCTGATGAGAGGTCGGGCATCCAGGCCCAGCGGGCGAACATGCGCGGCTGCCTTTCGGTCAGCCTGGTCCACCATCTCAGGGCTTTCCTGAATGGCCGCAGCCGCTTGTACTTCCGCTGTGCCCAGCGCACCAGGTAGGTGTTGATGCGCTTCAGCAGGCGGTTCAGCGCGGTCCTGTAGTACCTGCCGTAGTAGGTCATCCACCCTCTGACGACGGGGTTGATCCACGCGGCGAGGTCTTGCAGTTCCGTGGCGGTGCGCAGGTGGATGCGCCAGGAGCGGACTTCCTCGCTCATTTTCTTGAGGGCGTCCTTGCTGACCGCGGGGAGGAACCCTGTGAACATGCTGGTCCCGTCCCGTGCCGGGGCGTTCCTGGCGCGGAACGTGTAGCCCAGGAAGGTGAATGACGTCTCCGCGCAGTCGGCGCGGCGGCGCTTCCCGTCCTTGCAGTACACGATCCTGGTCTTGTCCGGGTGCAGTTGCAGCCCGACCTCGGCCATCCGCTGCTCCAGCGCGGCGAGGACTTCCCTGGCCTGCCGCTCCGTCGCGCAGTGCACCACAGCGTCATCGGCATAGCGCTCGAATGCCACGGCCGGGAACTCGCGTTCCAGCCACAGATCGAACGCGTAGTGCATGAACAGGTTGGCGATCACGGGGCTGATCGCGGAACCTTGCGGGGTCCCCTTGTCCCGTTCTGCCACCTGGCCATCGGGCATCACGATGGGCGCGGCCAGCCACCGCCGCACGCAGAGCACGATCCACCGCTGCTCGTGCGTGACGTTGGCCTGCACCGCCTTGACCATCAGGTCCCACGGAACCGAGTCGAAGAACTTGCGGATGCCGAGGTCGATCACCCAGTCCCTTTCCCAGCACCGCTCGCGGCACCTGCCCACCGCGTCCAGCGCGCCCTTCCGGGGCCGGTAGCCGTAGGAGTCCTCATGGAAGATGGCCTCCGTCCTCGGCCCCAGCGCCATCGCGGCCACTGTCTGTGCTACCCGGTCGCCCACAGCGGGCACGCCCAGCAAGCGCGTGCCTCCCGAGGACTTCGGTATCTCCGCTGCCCGCACCGGCGGCGGGAAGTACGTGCCCGACGACATCCGGTTCCAGATCTTGTAGAGATTGCCTGCAAGATCCATCTCGAACATCTCGATGGTCACGCCGTCCGCCCCGGCGGCACCCCCATTCGCCCTGACGCTCTTCCACGCCTGCCACACCAGCTGCTTCGGTATGGCAAACGGCTTTCCCTCCAGGCCTGACATGCTCACTCGCCTCCTCCCAGGGCCAGGGCCCCGGTAGCTCGGGTAAACAAGCCCCAGATGAGCCGGCCCCTTCGCTCCGCCCCCATTACAGGGACTTCAGCGCTACTACGGGCCGGTCCGCCGGCGCGTGCCGCCACGGTACTCAGCGCCTCGCGGTTCCTGCCGCTTGGCGCGCTCCCTCTCGCGCCCGCCCCATCGCGGGCGCAGTGTCAGCACGCGCCTTCCCGTGTTTCCGCACGCAAGCCGCAGACCGGGCTCGCGCCACCTGCACGCCGGGCACCGCCTGGCCAGCAATACGGGCATTCCGCCAGGCTCATCCCGGGACCGGCATTGAGGCCCCGGTTCTGATGCCGTTTCACTCTCTCGACGCTTCAGCGGTGGTTCACTCGCGTTCGCCTTCCCGGTCCCCGCCTGACGGCTCTCACGCCGCCTTTTCCGCATCGCTCACCACGGCAGTCTTCAGCTAGCGCAGCATGCGGCGGCTTGACGCCTCCCCCCGCAGGGCGGCGCCGAAGGGCCACGAAACCTTCATCTTGCGTGCAGCAAGCACATCGAGTCATCGCCTCCTACCTCACGGCGACTCCCTTCCGCGCACACGGCGCAAAATGCCGCGTAGCCTAAGTTGATCACGCTGCCAGGCTGGGGTTCCGGCGTGGCGTAGTGACCGTTGCGGCCGTGGGCTGTTTGATCACGGGCCATGGATGCAGATGTGCTGGATCGCCCGGTTGTGCGTCCGGATCAGGTCACTGTCGGGGTACTGGTCAGCCAGGTGCCGCGGGACGCGGTCGATGACGCGGTCATGGCGTGCGGGGTCCGGGAGCGCAGGTCGGACGGGAAGCTGCCGGCGCACGTGACCGCGTACCTGACGCTGGGGCTGTGCCTGTTCCCCGACGACGGCTACTCCGAGGTCGCGGCCAGGGTCACCGGGTCGCTGGACCGGTTCGGGTGCTGGAACGCGGCCTGGAGCGTGCCGACCTCGAGCGCGATCACCCAGGCCAGGAAGCGGCTGGGCCGCCGGCTGTTCCCGGAGTTGTTCGAGCGTGCCTGCGGGCCGGTCGCCGGGGAGGCCGGCCCGGCCGCGGCCATGACGGCGCTGGGGACCGCGCGGGGATCGTTCCTGCGGAGCTGGCGGATGCTGGCCATCGACGGGTTCGAGGTCGACGTGCCCGACAGCCGGGAGAACGCCGGAGAGTTCGGATACGCCGGGTCCGGGGACAACCGGTCGGCGTTCCCCAAGGCCAGGGTCGTGGCGATCGCCGAGTGCGGCACCCACGCGTTCACCGCCGCCGAGGTCGGCGCCTGGGGCACCGGGGAGAAGACCCTGGCCCAGCGGCTCTACCCCCGGCTGCGCCCGGACGAGCTGCTCACCGCGGACCGGGGTTTCTATTCCTGGCAGGCGTGGGATGCCGCGCAGGCGACCGGGGCGGCGCTGCTGTGGCGCGCCCCGACCCAGCTCAGCCTGCCCGTCGTCCGCGTGCTGCCCGACGGCACCTACCTGACCGTCCTGATCAAGCCCGCGATCCGCGGGAGCCGGCGGGAGCGGCTGCTGGCCGCCGCCCGGGCGGGCGAGGACCTGGCCGACGCCAGCGCCGTCCCGGACGCCGTCGACGAGCGCGGCCTGCCGGCAGTCCACCTGGCGCGGGTGATCGAGTACGACGTCCCCGACCGGGACGGGTCCGGCACCGGCGAGCTGATCGTCCTGCTGTCCACCATCCTGGACCCCGGCGGCGACCACGGCGCCACGGCCGGCGAGCTGGCCGCCTGCTACCACCAGCGGTGGAAGAGGAGACCGGGAACGACCAGCTCAAGAGCCACCTGCGCGGCCCCGGCCGGGTCCTGCGCTCCCGCCTGCCGGACCTGGCCTGCCAGGAAATCTGGTCCTACCTGATCGTCCACCACGCGATCAGCGCCCTCATCCGCCCAAGCCTCGGCAGCCGCCGACCTGGACCCCGACCGGATCTCCTTCACCAAGATCCTCCGCCTGATCCGCCGCACCGCCACCGGCACGGCGGACATTCCCCCCTCAGGACTGGACTGACCGCCTGCCGCAACCGCTCACCGCGATGACGGCCCTGCAGATCCCGCCCCGCCGCGACCGCACCTGCCCCCGCGCCGTCAAGCGCGCCCGGCACAACAGTTACCGCGTCAAGAAAACCGGCGAGCCCGCCAGCACCCGCCACGCCGGACCAGGCACGCCCCGCATCCACGCGCTGCAACCCCGCGCAGCATGATCAACTTAGGCTACGCGGCATTGGGCTTAGACGTGAATCCCGCGCGGCCGGATGATCATGCACTTGTGCGTGTATCTGGCGGAACCGACCTCGACGCCCTGTATAAGGCCCTGTGCCGCTGGTGGCGTCTTGATCATCTCATGACCCGTCTGCGACGGGCTCAAACTAGCTGCGAAGTTTCTTTACCTTCCGCGCCGCCGTGCGGAGCGAGTGACGCCGGAGCACCCGGCTCGCTCACGCGCAGGTCCAGGTCGAGCTCCAGCATCGGCAGGCCGGCGACGCTCTCGCGGAGTGTCCCGGTTCCCGCCTCAAGCCAGGACGCCTCCCGCACGGTCACGCGGACCGGCCTGCCAAGTCGGCGCTCAACCGCCTGCGCCGCACCTTGCAGCGCGGCCCGTTCCGGATCGCCGAGCACGAGCACGTCGATGTCACCGGCCGGACGCACGTCGCGCTGCAGCACATGGCGGGCCGCCCACGACCCGAACAGGTACGCCGCCACGATGCCCGGTACGCCGCCCAGCACCGCGGCGAGCACGGCGGGAACGCCGAACGCCCTGGTCAGCAATTCCGCCAGGCCCGCGTAGTACGGGCTGGCGGTGTTCGCGCGCACCAGGCGGGTGTTGCGCACCCTCCGGCTGATGACCAGCCCAGCCTGCTCGGTCCGCTCCACCTCACGGAACACCAGCAGGTGCGGCGCGCCGGTCCTGTCGGCAATCTCGGTCAGGCTCAGCTCCTGGTCAGGATCCCCGAGCACCAGCGCGAGGATCTCACCCTGCTGCCGCGAGCGCAGCACGGGCAGCAGGGACGGCGCCATCCGCCTAGCCACGAGCGGCTGGGACCGGCGCGCGGCTCCCGTTCTCCGGGTTGCGCGGCTCGCCCTGCCCGGAGGTGGACGGAGACGAGGAGGCGGAGGGCCCGGCGGCGGCTCCAGGCGCGCCCTGGTGTGGCGGTTCTCCGGCACCGGCAGGCCGAGGTTGCCACGGAGCGTCTGCGACTCGTACTCGGTGCGGTACACGCCAAGCTCCTGCAGGATGGGCACGACCTCCGCGGTGAACCGGCGGAATTGCGACGGATGGTCCACGAAGATATTGAACCCGTCCAGAGCTCGCGCCTCAAACCACCGCCGCATCTCCTCGGCGACCGTCCTCGCCGACCCGACGAACGGGCTCGACCTCGGCGCTGACAGGTGCTGAACCGTCTGCCGCAGCGTGTAGTTGTTCTCCCTGGCAAGGGTCACGATCTTCTCGGCATGGGTGCGGAAGCTCCGCTCCGCCACGTGCAGGACGTCGGGGAACGGCGCGTCCAGGTCGTACTGCCGAAAGTTGTGCCAGCCGAACGGGCGGCCGAGCTCGGCGAGTGCCCGGTCGAAGTCGTGGTCGGCGAGCTGATAATCGCGCTCGATCGCCCGCGCCTGCGCGTCAGTGTCCCCGACGACCACGCTGACGCCGGGCAGCACGATGATCTCGTCAGGATCGCGGCCCTTGGCCAGCGCCCGGGTCTTGATGTCGGTGTAGAACGCCTGGCCGGCCTCGGCGGACGCGGCATGGGTGAAGATGCCCTCGCCGATCGCCGCGCCGAGGTCGCGTCCCTGCTCGGAGTCGCCGGCCTGGAAGATGACCGGCTGCCCCTGCCTGGAGCGCGAGATATTGAGCGGCCCGGCGACGCTGAAGTGCTCGCCGCGGTGGTTCAGCGCGTGCTGCCTGGTGGCGTCGAGGAACACGCGCTTCTCCCGGTCGCGCGGGAACGCGTCGTCCTCGTAGGAGTCCCACAGCCCCTGGACGACGCTGACGAACTCGAGCCCGCGGCCGTAGCGGGTGTCGTAGTCGTAGTGCTCTTCGCGGCTGAAGTTGGCGGCCGCTCCCGCGTCCCCGCTGGTGACGACGTTCCAGCCGGCCCGCCCGCCGCTGATCAGGTCGAGCGAGGCCAGCCGGCGCGCGACGTTGAACGGGTCGTTGTACGAGGTGGTCAGGGTGCCGACCAGCCCGACGTGTCCGGTGCTGACCGCCAGCGCTGACAGCAGCGTGAGCGGCTCCAGCCGGTTCAGGTAGTGCGGCGGCGAATCCGCGGTGATGAACTGGCTGTCCACGATGAACACCAGGTCGAACAGGGCCGCCTCGGCCTGCCGCGCGTAGTCGATGTACCAGTTCACGTCGATGCTGGCGTCGCCGGGTATCTCCGGATCGAGCCAGCGGAAGGGATGGCCTGGCCCGCCCGTGCCGGTCAGGATCGCTCCCAGCTTGATCTGCCTGCTCATCACGATTCGTCCTCCGCGGTTCTCGTCGGGCTATCCGGCCGGCACGGGGTCGTGCCGCCGCTCGCGCCGCGCCACCTCGGCGTGCACCAGCGGCAGCAGGTGGCGGCCGTAGTCGATGGCGTCGTCGTACGGGTCGTAGCCGCGGATCAGCAGCGTGCTCACGCCGAGGTCCACGTAGTCGAGCAGCGCCTGCGCCACCGTCTCTGGCGTCCCGACCAGCGCGGTCGAGTTCCCGGCCGCGCCCGTGGCGCTGGCCAGCGGCGTCCACAGCGCGCGGTCGTGCAGCTCTCCCTTGGCCGCGGCGGCGAGCAGCCGCTGCGATCCTCGGTTCTCCGGCTGCCGGCCGCCGAGCACAGGCCTGCGCCAGCTGGACTTGAAGGCGTCCACGTTCGCCCTGGTGGTGGCCAGGATCTGGTGCGCGCGCTCCCAGGCGAGCTCCTCGGTGGGCCCCAGGATCGGCCGGAACGACACGCTGATCCGCGGCGGCTCGGCCCGGCCGGCCGCCTGCGCCGCCGCGCGCACGGAGGCGATCTGCTCGGCGGTATCGGCGAGCGGCTCTCCCCACAGGGCGTAGACGTCGGCGTGCTTGCCGCCCACCCGGTAGGCGGCGTCCGACGACCCGCCGAAGTACAGCGGGATCCGCGGCTGCTGCGGCGAGCGGACGTCGGCGTAGAAGTCCTCGAGCCGGTAGTGGCGGCCCTGGTAGTCGAACGGCGCCTCGCCGGTCCAGGCCAGCTTCATGATGTCCAGGTACTCGTCGGTGCGGTCGTAGCGCTCGTCCTTGGACAGGTAGTCGCCGTCCCTGCGCTGCTCGCCGTCGCTGCCGCCGGTGATGATGTGCACGCCGATCCGGCCGCCGGCGAACTGGTCGAGGGTCGCGAACGTCCTGGCGGCCAGCGTCGGCGCCACGAACCCCGGCCGGTGCGCGACCAGGAAGCCGAGCCGCTCGGTGTGCGCGGCGGCATAGGCCGCCACCTGGGTGCCGTCGGGCTGGGACGAGCTGTAGCCGATCAGGACCCGGTCGAAGCCGGCGTCCTCGTGGGCGCGGGCGAACCTGCGGACGTAACCGCGGTCGACCGGCGGCCCGCCCGAATGCCGGATCTCAGACTCTTCTCTGGTGCTGATCATTCCGATGAACTCGACGGCCATGACCGCGTCCCTTCCCTTCTTTTTGATTGAACGGGCCCCGCGCGGTCATCGCTGGCGCGCGATGGCCGGCCATTCGCCATGCCGGTGACAGGCGACGTCCCACTGGTCGGCCACCGGCTCAAGCCGGGGGCGCGCGGCGCAGCCGGAACCAGCGAACGCGCACCGCCCGGCGAACACGCAGCCGCCGTCGGCCAGGCCGGCCCCGGCGTCGGCGTCGGCGTCGGCTGCCGGGCGAAGCTGCCGCGCGTCGAACGGGCGGTCATGGCGGACGCTGGGCGCGGACGCCATCAGCAGTGCCGTGTAGGGATGGCGCGGCGCGGTGAACACCTGGCCGGCCGGGCCGTGCTCGACGATCTGGCCGCGGTAGAGCACGACGACCCGGTCGGCGGCGCCCGCCAGCGAGCTCAGGTCGTGCGAGATGATCAGGATTGACAGCCCGAGCGAGCCCCGCAGCTCGTCGAGCAGGCGCAGGATGTGGTTCCTGCTGCTCGCGTCCAGGGCGCTGACCGGCTCGTCGCAGATCAGCAGCTTCGGCTCGGTCGCCAGCGCCCTGGCGATCGACACCCGCTGGCGCTGCCCGCCGGAGATCTGCCCCGGCGCGCGGTCGAGCAGCGAGGCGTCCAGGCCCACGTCGGCCAGGGCCTGCCTGACCCGGCTGCCGATCTCGCCGGCGTCGAGCCCGCCCCTGATTCGCAGTCCCTCGGCGACGATGTCGGCCACGGTCATGTCCGGGTCGAGCGAGCGGAGCGGGTCCTGGAAGACAAGCTGCACCGTGCCGCGGCGCCGCTCCGCCCGGCGGGCACGGCCGCGGAGCCCGGAGACGCGCGTCCCGGCCACGCTCACCTGGCCGCCGGCCAGGCGGGCCAGGCCGACGATCGCGCGCGCCAGGGTGGTCTTTCCCGAGCCGGTCTCGCCGACAAGCCCGACGATCTCGCCCGGCCAGATCCGCAGGTCCACGCCGCTCAGCACCCGGTTCGCCCGCCAGCCGCGGCCGAGCACGACGTCAACGGACTCGGCCGCGAGCACGGGCGCGGCCGCCGGCGCCTGCGCCAGCCCGGTCACCCTCGCCGCGGTCGCCCCCGCCGCCGTTGCCCTGCCCGGCCTGGTCGGTGCCGCCGCCCCGGTCTGCACGATGCCGCTCACCGGACCGCCAGTGCGCCGGCGGCCGCCAGCTTGCTGACCCTGACGCAGCGCACGTCGTGCCCGGGGCCGACCGGCACGGCGCTGACCGGGCCCGCACCGCAGTCGGCGACGGCATCAGGGCAGCGAGCCGCGAACCTACAGCCCCTGATGTCCGCGCCCACGCCGGGCGGCTGGCCGGCGATGACCTCAAGCTCGCGCCGCCGGTAGTCGCCGACCGAGGCCACCCGCATGAGCGCCTGAGTGTAGGGGTGCCGCGGGCGCTCGATGATCTCCTCGGTCCTGCCGGTCTCGACGATCTCGCCGGCGTAGAAGACCGCGATCCGGTCGCAGAGCGAGGAGACGACGGCCAGGTCGTGCGAGACGAAAAGTACCGCCAGGTCGCGGTCCCTGCGCAGCTGCCTCAGCAGCTCGAGCACCTCAGCCTGGATCGTCACGTCGAGCGCGGTCGTGGCCTCGTCGGCGACGAGCAGGCGCGGGCCGCAGGAGATCGCCGCGGCGATCATCACCCGCTGCAGCATGCCGCCGGACAGCTCGGCCGGGATCTGGTGGAAGACCCGCTCGGGCTGCCAGAGGCCGACGGTGACGAACAGCTCGACCGCGCGCTCGCGTGCCGCGCGGCGGGACAGGCGCTGCTTGACGCGCAGCACCTCGGCCAGCTGGCTGCCGACCGTGAGCGATGGGTTCAGGTAGGAGGCCGGGTCCTGGAACACCGCGCCGACCTCGTTGCCGTGCAGCTGCTCCCACTGCCGCCTGGACAGGGCGGTCAGGTCGCGGCCGGCGAACGAGATCGCGCCGCTCTCGACCGCGCAGCCGGGCGGGAGGACGCCGAGCGCCGCCCGGCAGGTCAGCGTCTTGCCGCTGCCGGACTCCCCGACCAGCCCGACGATCTCGCCAGGGTCTACGTCGAGCGAGACGCCGCGGACCGCGGCCGCGGCGCCGTGGTGCACGGTGATCCGCAGGTCCTCGATGTGCAGCAGGCTGTACCCGGATCCCCGGACCTGGCTGACGCCGGGCGACGAGCTGACGTCAGGCAACGAACTGTGACCGCTGGTCATCGGTGTGCTCCGTGGCTGAGTCGAACGAGCGGGCTGGCTGGTCGATGGTGGCAGGCAGGGGCAGCAGGCTGCCCCTGCCTGCCCGGTCGCGGAACGCGTCGGCCAGTGCGTTCAGCGCGCCGACCGTGATCGCGATCAGCGCGCCGGGGATGAACGGCGCCCACGGTGCCTGCGACAGGTAATCGAGGTCGGAGGACAGGACGCCGCCCCAGGTCGGGGCGGGCGGCTGCACGCCGATGCCGAGGAAGGTGAGGAAGGACACGGTCAGCAGGGCCGCCGCTGTCATCGATGCCGTGGTGACGGCGATGTTGGGCAGCACCTTGCGCAGCACGTGCGCGCGGATCACGTGCAGCTTCGAGGCGCCGAGCAGCTCGGCCGCCTCCACGTACTGCGCCCTGGCGTGCTCCAGCGTCGCCGCCCTGGTGACGCGGAAGAACCAGGGAGCCAGCAGGATCCCGACCGGAACCATCGCTTGGGCCAGCCCGTTGCCGATCGCCGCCGTCACGGCGACGGCGAAGAAGATGGACGGCAGCGTCATCAGCGCGTCGGCGACCCGGTTGGCGGCGAAGTCGAACCACCGGCCGAGGATGACCGTCGCGATTCCGGGTGCCGCGCCGAGCGCCAGCCCGATGCCGACCGCCTCGAGCGCGGTGAGCACCGACAGCCGGGTGCCGGCCAGCAGCCTGCTGAACACGTCGCGCCCGAGGTAGTCGGTGCCGAGCAGGTGGTGCGCACTCGGCCCCTGGAACAGCGCGTTGGCATTGATGGCCAGCGGGTTCTGCGGCGCGAGCGACCCGCCGAAAACGGTGAGCACGGCCACAATGGCCAGGATCACCAGCGCGATCTGAGTCGACGGCAGCCGCAACACCGAGCGCGGCCTGGCCGCCCGCCTGGCCTGCCCGCTCATGCGACCGCTCCAGGCTCGGCGCGGTACAGCCAGCTGAGCGTCGTGTTGACCACCAGGTTGACCACGATCACGAAGGCGCTGATGACGAGCAGCAGCCCCTGCACGACCGGGATGTCCCTGGTCTGCGCGCTCTGCAGGAGTAGCTGGCCGAGTCCGGGCAGGGAGAACACGGCCTCGGCCGCGACCGCCCCGGCGAGCATGACCGGGAAGTCGTTGCCGAGCACGACCAGGGCCGGACCCGCCGCGTTCCGCAGCGCGTGCCTGATCAGGACCCGGCGGTAGGGCAGGCCGCGGACCTTGGCCCCGACGATGTAGTTCTGGTCGAGCACCGAGACCAGCGAGGTGCGCAGCTGGCGGGCCACGTCGGCGGACACCTGCAGGCTGAGCGCGAAGCTCGGCAGGGCGATGAACTTCAGCCACTGCGTGACACTGGTGGTCGGCCCGACGTAGCCGTCGGCCGGGAGCAGGTGCAGCGTCACGGCGAAGATCGCCACGAGTGCGATCCCGATCACGAACGCCGGGAGCGTGGACACCGCCGAGCACGCCGCGGTGACGCCGCGGTCGAACCAGCAGCCGCGGCGGACGGCGGCGATGGTTCCCGCGCTGCCTCCGATCAGGACGGCGAGCACCAGGGCAAGCACCGCGATCGACAGGTCGACGGGCAGCCGCTGGCTGATGCTCTGCGTGACCGGGATCTGGGTGAAGTAGGACCGCCCGAGGTTCCCGCGAGCGGCCTGAGTCAGCCAGTGCCAGTACTGGGCAAGCAGCGGGCGGTCGAGCCCCAGTGCGCGGTTGAGCCTGGCGACCGCCGCCGGGCTGGCAGCGTCCTGGCCGAGGATGGTCGCTCCGACGTCGCTGTTCGACAGCGCGCCGAGGCTGTAGGTGATGAACGAGCTCAGGAGCACGATCGGCACCAGGACTCCGAGCCCGCCGGCCAGCCTGCCGAGCAGGACTCGCCCCCGGCGGCGTGGCCGGGACGTCGCTGCCCCGGCCACGCCGCTTGCCACGGACGGCGCGATGCGCAGCACCGTCATGGCGACCCCTCGGCGCCCTGATCCCGGACGGATCCGGTCTGCGCTGTGGTGTGCGACATTGTCGTGCGACGCCGTGGTGTGCGACATGGCTCAGCTCGCCACCCGCACGCCTTCCCAGCGCTGCTGGACCAGGTCGAACGGGATGCCGGTCACCTTCGGGCTGTAGGCGAAGATCCGCGGGTTCGTGTAGAGCCAGATGTGGATCGGCTCGCCCAGCACGGCGGTGCGCACGACGGCCTGGAGGGCAGCCGGGTAGCTCGCCGCGTTCAGCGGCACGGTCAGGATGCGGGCCAGCGCATTGGACACCGCCGCCGGCGTAGTCGACGTCTTGCCGTCCACGTTCATCAGGCCCTGCTGCCCGTACAGGACGTCGAGCATCTCGACCGGCGAGGTGCGGCCGGCCGTCCCGTCGATGGTCAGCGGCAGGGTCTTGTCGATGTAGAGGTACTGAGTCTCGGTGTCGAGCGGGACGTTCTTGATCGTCGCGGTGAACCCGGCCTGGGCGAGCTGGCCCTGAATCTGCTCGGCGAGCGAGTCGTCGATGCTGACCGAGTCGAGGGTGATCTTCAGCCCGTGCGGGTAGCCGGCGGCGGCGAGCAGCTGCTTGGCCTTCGCCGGGTTGTACGGGTAGAGGTTGGCCAGGCTCGGGTTGTAGCCGACGAATCCCTTGGGGAACGGCTGGTAGGCCGGCGTGCCGAACCCGGACGCCTGCACCTGGATGATGGCCTGCCGGTTGATCGCGTAGTTGAGTGCCTCGACCACGTCAGGGTTGGTGAACGGCTTGGTGGTCGTCTGGATGTCAAGCTCGTTCACGACCTCGGACGGGATGACCGCGATCTTGAACCCGGCCGCCTTGGCGGCGGCGACCTGGTTGCCGGCGATGTAGGCGACGTTGACCTGACCGGACTCCAGCGCCGCGAGAATCTGCGACGGCTCGGTGATGGACTGCACCGTGAAGTTGGCGAGGTGGATCTGGCTCGCGTCCCAGTACCCGGGGTTGCGCACCAGGTCGGCGTGCGAGTCAGGGACGTAGCTGGTCAGCTTGAACGGGCCCGCCCCGATAGGGTCCGTCGGGATCTTGCCAGGGTCCTTGAACTCCGCCGGGCTGACCATCATGCCGTCCTTGCCCGCGAGCAGGTAGGGCACCTGGTAGTCGCTCCCTGCCAGGTCGAGCGTGAAGCTCGTCGGGCTGTTCACGACGACCTTGGAGATGACGGAGAGCTCCGAGGCGATCGTCGAGTTGGCCTGCTTCTGAGCCCGGACGATGTTCTCCTTCACCGCCTGCGCGTTGAGCGGCGTGCCGTCGGTGAACTTCAGGCCCGGCCGCAGCGTGAACGTCACGCTCTTGCCGTCCGCCCCGTACTTCCACGACGACGCGAGGCCGGGCTCGACGTTGCCATTCGGGTCGAGTGCGGTGATCGATGCGTACACCAGGCCGAGCACGTGCACGTCCCATCCGGCGGTGGAGGTCACCGGGTCCCAGGACGTCGGGAGCTCCCACTCCCAGTTCAGCGTGCCGCTCACGCCGGAGGTCGACGGCGGGGCCGCGGCCGGGGTGGAGTTCCCGCCGCAGGCGGCTGCGAGCATGGACAGCGCGAACGCTGCTGCGGTGATGACTGTGGTGCGGCGGCCCGTGAGGGTGCGGCCGGTGGTGTCGCTGGCTGTGCGCCGGCGGACTGGCATGACTTGCTCCTGTGTGCGAGGGGGCGTGTCGGCACGTCGTCGTGGCCACGTCGTGGTCGATGCCTCGACGTTAAACTATATAAAAACGATCGGTCAAGTAGACATTAGCTAGGACGCCGGGCAGGAGTGCCCACAGCGCTGGGTTCGGGGGTTCCGGCGGCGCCGGGCGCAGGGGTTCCGGCGGCGCGGGGCGGGACCGTGCCGACCGGGGTCCTGGCCGCCCCGTCGCGCAGCAGCGGCACCAGGTTCCTGCCCCAGTCGACGACGTCGTCGAGCGGATCGAAGCCGCGGATCAGGAACGTGTCCACGCCCACCCTGCGGTAGGCGAGCAGCGAATCGGCCACCTGCTCCGGCGTTCCGACCAGGGCCGTGGAGTTTCCGCCAGGCCCGGTGAGCTTCGTCACGCCGTACCACAGCCGCTCGTCGTGGACCTCGCGTTCCGCGCCCTGGCGCTGCAGCCGCTCCGACCCGACGGAGGTAGAATCACGGAAGCCGAACAGCCGCGGGCTCACGGCTGGCCCGGCGGCATCGCCGCCGTTGCCGCCACCCTTGCCGCCGTCCCTGCCGCCCTCACCGCCCCTGCCGCCCTCCCTGCCGCCGCCGTCGCCGCCGTGCCCGCCACCGCCGTTGCCGCCGCCGCTCCCCCGATAGGCGGCCGCCTGCGCCACCCGCCGCTGCGTCGCCGCCCTGATCTCCTCGGCCCGCTGCCATGCCGCGTCCTCGGTGGCCGCGACGATCGGCCGGACCGAGAGGCTGAACCGCACGGTCCGCCCGTGCCTGGCGGCCTCGGCCGTGATTCCGGCGACCCGCTCGGCGACCTGGGCCACCGGCTCGCCCCACAGCATGAAGACGTCCGCGTGCTCGGCGCCGACCATGACCGCCGCTGGCGAGGCCCCGCCGAAGTACAGCGGCACCGGCCTGTCCTGGTCCGGCCGCACCACGCTGAAGGCATTCTTGACCTGGTAGAACTCCCCGCTGTAGTCGAACGGCTTGGTGGCCGTCAGCTCGCGGCGCAGCAGGGTCATGAACTCGGCGGTGCGGGCATACCGCCGGTCGTGGTCGGCGAAGTCGCCGTCCCGCTTCTGGTCGAGCTCGTCGCCGCCGGTGATGTGGTGGATCGCGACCCGGCCGCCGCCGGTCAGCGCGTCCAGGGTGGCCAGCTTCCTCGCCACGAGGGTCGGTGCCACGAAGCCTGGCCGGTGCGCGATCAGGACCTTGAGCGTCGTGGTCGCGTAGAGCACGTGGGCGGCCACGGCGAACCCGTCCGGACCTGTTGCGCCGTATCCGATCAGGACGCGGTCGAAGCCGGCCGCCTCGTGCGCACGCGCGAAGCGCGTCAGGTAGTCCGGATCGATCGCCGACCCGGTCAGCGTGCCGCGGGTCTCGGAGAACTCCTTGGTACCGACCATTCCGATGATCTCGGGTGCCATCTGCTCGGCCTCCTTGCGGGGGTCCCGCCCGCGGCCATGGCGACCGGCGTGTGCGGGCCGGCATGGGCGGGGCTGGATATGTTAATAATGTCTATCGATTTAATATACATTATGCGGCGGCCCGGCGGTTCGCTGCCCTGGACGTCCCGCGCGCGGCAGTGATCGATGACAATGGGACGCTATGCGCCTGACGGTGAAGGCCGACTACGCCATCCGCGCGCTGGCCGAGCTTGCGGCCCGCGCGCAGGACGGGACGCCCATGACGGCCGAGGAGATCTCCGAGGCCCAGGGGATACCGCGCCGGTTCCTGCTCGGCATCATGGCGGAGCTGCGCAAGGACCACCTCGTGGTCAGCCACCGCGGCGTGAAGGGCGGCTACCTGCTCGGTCACCCGCCCGCCGAGATCACGCTGGCCGACATCATCCGTTCGGTCGAGGGCCCGCTGGCCGAGATCGGCGACGACCGGCCTGGTGAGATCGCCTACACTGGCGCGGCGGCGATACTCGCCGATGTCTGGGTGGCGGTGCGGGCCAGCCTGCGTTCGGTGCTCGAAGAGGTAACCCTCGCGAACCTGGCCACGGGGAAGCTGCCGCCCACGGTGGACAAGCTGACCCGCGACCCTGACGCGTGGCGACGCCACTAAAGCCTTGGCACTGGCCGCGGCTCGGCCTGCCGGCGCTGGCTAGGCGACGAAGTGCTGGTCGTCGGCGGCCTGCTCGCGCACACGAGCGATGACGGCCGTGCAGTCGGCCGCCTCGGCCAGCGGGTCGTGCCCGATCACTAGCGTGCTGACGCCGATCGCGAGGTAGCCGAGCAGCGCCTGGGCGGCCTGTTCGTAGCTGCCGACCACTTCCTGAGCGCCACTGGGCGGCCCGATGCTGGCGGGTCCGAGGCTGGCGGGTCCGAGGTTGGCGGGTCCGAGGTTGGCGGCAGGTATCCAGGGTGCTGGGTCGGCCGCGGCGGCCTGGCATCGGTCCCGGATACCGCGCCGGCGGTCGAGCGCCGCCTGTTCGGTCGGCGCCGCGATCAGCCGTAGGCTCACGCCGAAGCGCAGCGTCCCGCCGCGGCCGCCCGCGAGGGCTCGCGCCCGGGCCATCTGGCCGGCGATGGCCGGTGCGGGCGCGGCGTCGAGCAGCCACACGTCCGCGTGCGCGGCGACGGCCCCCATCGCCTCGTCAGCCTCGCCCGACACGTAGACCGGCAGCCCACGGCCCGCCGCGCTGACGGGTGCGCATGCGTTCGCGATCCGGTAGAACTCGCCGGAGTAGTCGAAGGGCTGCTGCGAATTCCAGGCCAGCCGCACCACCTCGAGGAACTCAGCCGCCCTACGGATCCGAGCGGCGGGCTGGCGGGCGTCACCGTCGCGCGGCCCCCCGGCGGCTCCGGGATCGGTGACCGCGTGCATGGCCACGCGCCCGTGATGGAACGCCGCCAGGGTCGCGTACCGGCGGGCGGCGACGGTGGGAGCTTCCAGGCCAGGCACGTGCGCGATCACGACGCCGATCCTTGAGGTGGTACTCAGCATCTCGTCGGCGACGATCAGCCCGTCGGGCGCGCTGGCGCTGTAGCCGACGAGCAACTTGTCGAACCCGGCCTCCTCGGCCGCGGCGGCCACCTGGACCGGGTAGTCCGGATCCAGCCTGCCGGTGGCCGGAACGGCTGATCCGATGAACTCGATGGCCATGCTGCTCCACTCTGGCCATCCAGGCCGGCCAGCGATCAAAAATGCAGTTATCCTACTTGTATAGTAGGTTATGCCCGCTGCACAGGGACAGGCGCAGGCATCGGGAGAGGACGTCGCATGCGTGTCGAGTTCATCGGCATCGCCCGCACCGCCGACGCGTCGGAGACCGTCACCGAGATCGGGGCGGCGGTGCAGCCCGACTACCTCTACCGGATCGCCCGCGCGCACGAACGGTCAGGGTTCGACCGGGTCCTGATCACCCAGACCTCGTCCACGCCCGACGGCTTCGTCATGGCGGACCAGGTGCTCAACGTCACCAGCGATCTCGGTGTGCTGCTTGTGCACCGCCCTGGATTCGTCGCCCCGACCGCCGCAGCCCGCATGTTCGCGACACTTGACGCCCTGCATCCCGGGCGGGTGGCCCTGCACGCGAGCACCGGCGGTGAGGACGACGACCAGGCCAGGGACGGGGACCTTATCGGCAAGGCGGCTCGGTATCGGCGGACGGATGAGTTCCTCGATGTGGTGCGGCTGGCCTGGAGATCGCCGGTGCCGTTCGACTACGCCGGCGAGTTCTACCGGGTCGACGGGGCCTGGGCGGCGATCCGGCCGCTGCTCGGGCACCTGCCGATCTACTTCGCCGGCGCGTCACGCGACGCGATCCGGGTCGGCGGGCGCCACGCCGACGTGTACTCGTTCTGGGGTGAGCCGCTTGACGGCATCAGAGAGCTGGTCGGGCGGGTTCGCCTCGCGGCGGCAGCGGCCGACCGCGCGATCGACAAGTTCTGCGTCAGCCTGCGGCCGATCACCGCGAGCACCGAGGCCGCGGCCTGGCGGCAGGCCCGCGACCTGCTGGAACTCGCGCGCGACCAGGTCAGCCTCCGGACCGGGCTGCCGGCGAAGCCGCAGGCCGAAGGCAGCCGCAGGCTGCTGCGCTACGCGGCCGACGCCGAGTTGCACGACGAGCGGCTGTGGACCGCCCTGGCCAGGGCCACCGGCGCCCCGGGAAACTCCACGGCCCTGGTCGGCAGCTACGAGCAAGTCGCCCGGTCGCTGCTCGGCTATGTCACCGCGGGCGCCTCGTCGCTGCTCATCAGGGGCTACGATCCGCTCGCCGACGCGACGGCCTACGGCCACCTGATCCGCCTCGTGCACGAACAAGTCGCCGACGATATCGACGGCTACCGGGCTCGCGCCGCGGCGTGATCATCCCGAGCCGCACCCGGCGTCGTCCGACCACCCGGGCCACAGGCTCGGCAGGTTGACCACTACGGCCTCCTGGCTGCTGCGCGCGATGACCACGACGGCCTCGTCGGCTCCTGGGTTCTCCTCCCGGTGCGGGACGTAGGGCGGCACGAAGATGTAGTCGCCGGGCGCCGTCTGCAGCCTGACCTCGCGGTCACCCTCGGCGAACACGAACGCCGGTGCGCCGGACACCACGTAGATCGCCGTCTCGGTGTCACCGTGATGGTGATCGCCCGAGCGCGCGCCCGGTGCCACGTGCGTCTGGCCCATCCACATCCTGGACGAGCCGGCGGTCGCGCCGGAGATCGCTTCCAGCCGGCTCATCCCGGGTGTCTGGCCGGTGCCGGCGTGCAGTTCGGCACCGCGAACATGAACGAGCCGCTCGTGCCAGCCGTCGTCAGCCATCGGGATCTCCTCTGCTCAGAGCACCAGGATCGTCGGCCCCGGATCAATAGTCTATTAAACCGATGAACATAGTATGTTATTCTCGGCCTGTCCGTCCCTCTCAGGCTAACGACAGGCAGCGGGCCCCCAGCGGCCCAGTTCGCGGTACGGCGGCGTAAGGAGCAGGCGAATGACGCGATGCACCCAGGTGACGGTCCGGCCCCGGACAGAGATCGCCCCGGCTGAGGTCACGGCGGCTGAGATCACGGCGGCTGAGATCACGGCGGCTGAGATCACGGCGGCTGAGATCACGGCAGCTGAGATCACGGCGGCCGAGTTCCGGCATGCGATCGGGCACTTCGCCACCGGAGTAACGATCGTCACCTCGCTCGGTTCGGACGGGGAGCCAGTGGGCACCACCGCGAGCGCCGTAACGTCGCTGTCGCTTGATCCGCCGCTGCTGCTTGTCTGCTTCGACCGGTCGAGCGTCACCCTGCAGGCCGTTCGCGCGCACGGCGCGTTCGTGGTCAACGTGCTCGCCGAGCCGCAGCGGCACCTGTCGATCAACTTCGCCCGCCGTGGCGCCACGGCCACCTGGGACGGCGTGCGGCACCGCCCGGGCAGGACCGGCAGCCCGCGCCTGGACGGGGTCCTGGCCGCGCTCGAGTGCACCGTGGAAGAGCGCCTGCTGGGCGGTGACCACGAGATCATCGTCGGCCGCGTGCGGGGCGTGGAGACCAACGGCAAGGACGCGGCACCGCTGCTGTACTGGCGCGGCGGCTACGGCAGCCTGCTCGGCGCCGCATGAACCGGCTACGCGGCCCTGCCAAGCCGTCTGACCCGCCGGCCAGACCGGCCGGCCGCGGGGCAGCGTTCCTCGGTGCGGCCTCAGGAGCAGTCCGTGCCGGGAGGCCGCGTAGATCACCGATTCCGGGCTGTGGTTGGTTATCGCGATAGTAATTGTCTTTAGGGAGATGGAGACCCAGTGAACGTCGCTGTCGTCGTCGGCAATCCGAAGCCGCGCTCGCGCACCTACCAGGCCGCGATCGCGGTAGCCGAGAACCTGAGCGGCCAACCCGCGGATCTCACCGTCGACCTGGCTGATCTGGGCGCCGCCCTGCTCGACTGGTCCGATCCCCGGGTATCCGACCTGGTCACCCAGGTCCAGGGCAGTGACCTCGTCATATTCGCCAGCCCCACCTACAAAGCCACGTACACCGGACTGCTGAAGCTCTTCCTCGACCGCATCGCCGGGGGCGCCCTCGCTGGCGTTACGGCCGTGCCTGTGATGCTCGGCGGTCACTGGCAGCACGCGATGGCCTGCGACCTCCTGCTCAAGCCGGTGCTTGTCGAACTCGGCGCCACGTGCCCGACGCGCGGCCTGTTCCTACTGGAATCCGAGTACGCCGGCGGAGACGCCCTCGACGCGTGGCTCGAACGTTCCCGTCCGCAGGTACTGGCGACGCTGAAGATGATCTGAGAGCGCGGCGGGCAGCACGAACGGTCCCGAGGCGGGACCAAGGGCCCTGTGGGCGACCGCGCCGCCGTGTGCTAATGGAAGCAGGCGGATGTGCGGGAGGAGCCATGAAGCAGCGTGTTCCCAGGAGGTCGTGGCAGGCCGCCCCGGCAGCCGGGCACCGGCCGCGGGTCCTCGTCGAGGACGATCATCCGGCGCTGGCGATCTCGGACTTCTCGCTGTTCGAGCAGGCCGGGTTCGATGTCGCGTTCTGCACGGGCCCCGGTGATGACCCGGCGGCCTGCCCGGCACTGCGCGCAGAGCAGTGCCCGGTACTGGCGGGCGCGGACGTCGTGCTGCACGGCCTCGACCCGCGCCTGGGCGTCCCCAAGGCAATCAGGCGCCAGTGTCCCGCCACGCCGGTGCTGCTCAGGCGGCACTGCGCGGACGGCGGCAGTGAGCCGGTCCGGGGCTGCGTCCTGCTGGCACCGCAGTGTTCCGTGCGCGGCCAGATCGAGGCGCTCCGCCGAGCGCTGGCCCAGACGCCTGACCGAGAGTGACGCTCTCCGGACAGAATCGCCCGTCGATCACTGAACGCGCTGAGGCCGGTTACGGCGGGTTGCCGCCGACGTCGCGAGTGCTCTTGGGCACGTAGTCGAAGAACCGGCAGACCTGGCCGTCGCCGATCCACTCGGCTCGCAGGCGGGTCCGCTTCTCGGCCCGGCGCAGTGCTGACAGCAGCCGCCGGTTCACCTCACGGACGTCAGCGCCGTCCATGACACCCTCGACATGCAGCCCGCCGCGGACGTCGGTCAGCACGGCGTCGCCGACCACATCGACAAGAACCGCGCGGACGGCGGCCAGGTCGTCCGAGCTGACATCGCCAGACAGGCTGAACCGGGTCACCAGGCCAGTATCCGCCTGTTCTGGCGTCACCTTTGCCAGGTCGGGAGAAGGCGGCGTTACCAGGGGCCATTGCCGAGCTAGCGGCCGGTCATGAGCAGCGAGTCGGGCTCGATGGCCGAGACCCGGTCATCGGCTAACCTGGCTTGGGCCGAGTCAACGGGAGCCGCATGAGCGCCGAGCCGAGGCAGTACGTTATCGCCGATTTGCTGGCCAATGCGATCGAGCCGTGGGACAGCCTCACGGCCCGGGAACTTGAGGCTCTCGGGGCGCGGATGGACCCCGACAGCCCGCTGACTGGCCCGGTCGTGATCGCCGCGTACAGCAACGAGCGCGGCCCTGTACTTATCGACGGCGGCGAGCGGCTCCAGTGGCTGGCGAGTCCGCCGCGCAACCGCAAGTTCATCTCGGCAGACGAGGTGAGGACCGACCCGGCGGCGGTCGATGAGGAATCCGCCCATCTGGCCGCGGTTGTCCTGCGCGTCAATAGGAGCGAGGCGTCCCCGCGGGTGAAAGCTAGCGTGGCCCGCAAGCTCCAGGCACAGTTCGGCTGGTCACAGGCCACGATCGCCGAGGTATTCAAGGTGTCCAGGCCCGCGGTGTCCAGGTGGCTCGCGCAGTGGGGCGGCGCTGACGTGCCCGAGGTGACAGGCGCTGACGGCAGGACGTACCCGGCGCGCGGGAAGCAGGCAGACCAGGGCACACTCGCGGCCGGCGGCACGGTCTCCGACGCGCTCAAGGCCCTGCACGCCGCGCACGAGGCCGCCCTGGGGCGTTACCCGCAGATCCGCCACGTCCGGATCGACCGGCACGGCAAAGCAGACCCGCAGACGTGGACAGTCACCGTTCCTGCCCAGTCGGCGAAGGCCGCAGCCGACGTCGCTGACCTGCTCCGCGACCAGGCCAACGACCTGGCGGACCTGGCCCGCAAGCTCAAGCAGGCATGCTCCTGAGTCGCACTGCAGTTCCTTCATGACCGGTGACCGCCCATCCTCGAAACCGTACGTTGCGACGCCCAGCAACCTTGGCGCGCGAGGTCATTGACGGGAAGATCCCGAACCGGATTGGACCGGCAGGTCTTAGCTAGAAGCTGAGTGAACTGCCGCTCGGTCGAGCGCATCTGCACTGCCGGATAGGATCAGCGCACTGCGGCCCGACAGGCTTCCGCGGCCCCGTTCCCGGTGCCGAAAGGACATGCCCCTACCCGCGTGATTCTGCACGCCGGTAGAGGCATGTCCGTTGGCGTTGATCCGCCGCTCGGCCGCCAGTCTTGCCGCGCTGGCGAACAGGGCCAGCGTAGCTGAGGTGATGTTCGAGCAGATCCTTCATGATCAGCTCCAGGCGCGGCCCTCGCCTGGCGAGCGGCGCGCATGGGAGCGCAGCATTCCGGTCCTGGCTCACGACCTGGTTCAGGCGGGCCTCGGCAACGTCGAGGTCCTCCTAGAGCACCGGCTCCCGCTCGCCAGCCTCCGGGTGGACGCTCTCCTGGCCGGCTGCCATCCGGTCACGCGTAAGCCGTCCTACGTGGTGGTCGAACTCAAGCAGTGGAGCAGCGCCGAGGTCTACGAGAACGACCCGGGGCTGGTGACGATCGACAGCTACGGCTCGCGGGAGCCGCTGCTTCATCCGGTCGAGCAGGTCCGCGGCTACTGCGAGTACCTGCTGGACTTCCTGCCCGCGCTGCAGGAGGATCCCGACTGCATCGCCGGAGCGGCGTACCTGCACAACGCCACCGAGCGCGCCGTGGCACCGCTGCGGCGGCTCGCGGAGTCCGACCACGGCCGCTTGTTTACCGGCGACCGCAAGAGCGACTTCCTCGACTTCCTGCGCTCGCGGCTGGCCGCCGACGTGCCGGGCGCCGGTTACGCCGACACGCTCCTGTCGTCCGCCGTCAGGCCCAGCCGGCAGCTTCTGGCCGTGGCCGCGGACGAGATCCGCAAGCGGGAGCAGTTCGTACTGCTCGACCAGCAGCGGCTGGCGTACAACATGGTCCTGCACGCCACCGGGGCCGCCAGGGCCGGCGACGGCAAGACGGTGGTGATCGTGTCCGGCGGGCCGGGCAGCGGCAAGAGCGTGATCGCGCTCTCCCTCCTCGGCGAACTGGCCCGGCAGGGCCGGGCGGTGCTGCATGCCACCGGATCCCGTTCCTTTACCCAGACGCTCCGCCAGGTGACCGGCCGGGGATCGCCGCGCACCAAGCGGCTGTTCAAGTACTTCAACCAGTTCGGCGACGCCGACCGGAACGGCCTGGAGGTCCTCATCCTGGACGAGGCGCACCGGATGAGGGAGACCTCTGCCAGCCGGTTCACCCCGGCCCGGCTTCGCACCGGCCGGCCCCAGATTGACGAGCTCATCTCCGCTGCGCGCGTGCCCGTCTTCCTGCTCGACCAGCACCAGGTCGTCCGCCCGGGCGAGCTCGGAACCGTGCAGGACGTCGAGGCGCACGCGGCGAGCTCCGGCCTGTCCGTGCACAAGATCTCCCTCGATGCTTACTTCCGGTGCGGGGGCAGCGAGGAGTACCTGTGCTGGGTGGAGAGACTGCTCGGGCTCGAGCCCGGCGGGCCGGTGCCCTGGCCGGGCGAGCCTGGGTTCGCGCTGCACGTCGCGGACAGCCCGCGGGAGATGGAGTACGCGCTGCGGACGAAGCTCAAGGCCGGGTACGGCGCCAGGATCGCGGCCGGGTACTGCTGGCCCTGGAGCGACCCCAGGTCCGACGGCACGCTGGAAGCCGACGTAGTGATCGGTGAGTGGTCCAGGCCGTGGAACGTCAAGGGAGACCGTGCCGCCGGGGACGCGCCGCCCGCCGCCCTCTGGGCGACCGAACCGGCAGGCTTCGGCCAGGTCGGTTGCGTGTACACCGCCCAGGGGTTCGAGTACGACTGGAACGGCGTCATCATCGGCCCTGACCTGGTCTGGCGCGGCGACTGGATCGCCGACCGGTCAGCCAACAGGGACCCGGACCTGCGCAGCCCGACCCGCGTCCCCGACGTAGAATTCGCGCGCCTGGTCCGCAACGTCTACAAGGTCCTCCTCACCCGCGGCATGGTTGGCACGATCCTGCACTCAACCGATCGTCAGACCCAGGAACTCCTGCACTCCCTCGTGACGTAGCGCACCGGACCGACCTCGCGACGGCCCGCGTCCTGACGCTGGCGATCTCGACCGGTAACGTCGGGGGCACGGCCCGGGACGCCTGAGATGGGGCGATACGCATGTACGCAGCGCAGCATGCTAGGGAGCACCCCGACCAGCCTGCCGTCATCATGGGCGGGACCGGCGCGTCGGTGACCTTCGCCGAGTTCGAGGCTGCCAGTAACCGGGTCGCGCGGCTGCTGCGCGCCGCGGGGCTGCACCGGGGCGACCACATCGCCGTGTTCATGGAGAACTGCCCTGAGCTGCTGGAGATCGAGGGCGGCGCCGAGCGGACCGGGCTGTACTACACGCTGATCAACACCTACCTGGCCGCCGACGAGGTCGCCTACATCATCGCCAACTCCCGGGCCAGGGTGCTGTTCAGCTCCCCGGCCAGGCAGCCGGTAGCCGAGGCTGCCGCGGTCAGGTGCCCTGGCCTGGAGCGGATGCTGATGACCGGCGCGGGCGAGCCACCTCCCGGCTGGGAGTCGTTCCGCACGGCGATCGCCGCGCAGCCGGACGGGTCGGTGCCTGACGAGTCGCTAGGCGCGGCCATGCTCTACTCATCGGGCACCACGGGCCAGCCCAAGGGCGTGCTGCGCGCGCTACCCGAGGGCGGGCCCGGCCAGGCACTGCCGGTGATGGAGTTCGTGAAGGCGATGTTCGGGTTCCGCGACGGCATGACCTACCTGAACCCGGCCCCGCTGTACCACTCCGCGCCGCAGGCCAGCGTGGCCGCGTCGGTCCGGATGGGCTGCACGACCGTGGTGATGGAGCACTTCGACGCCGAGCAATGGCTGGCCCTGGTGGACCGGTACCGGGTCACGCACTGCCAGATGGTGCCGGTGATGTTCGGTCGGCTGCTGCGGCTGCGCGAGGAGGTCAGGGCCCGGTACGACACGTCCTCGCTGGAGTGCCTCGTGCACGCGGCGGCACCATGCCCAGTCCCGGTCAAGCAGGCCATGATCGACTGGCTCGGGCCGGTGATCACCGAGTATTACGGCGCGACCGAGGCGAACGGGTTCACCTTCTGCGACTCGGCCCAGTGGCTGGCCCACCCCGGCACCGTCGGCAAGGCAATCCTCGGCGAGCTGCTGATCCTGGACGATGCAGGCGAGCCGTGCCCGCCGGGAACGGACGGAACGATCTGGTTCCGCGGCGCGACCGCCTTCGAGTACTTCGAGGACCCGGGCAAGACCGCCGCCGGGCGACGCGAGAGCGGGATCACCAGCACGGTCGGCGACGTGGGCCACGTCGACGCGGAAGGCTACCTGTACCTTACCGACCGGAAGAGCTACATGATCATTTCCGGCGGCGTGAACATCTACCCGCAGGAGACCGAGAATCTCCTGGCCACTCACCCGGCCGTGCTGGACGTGGCCGTGATCGGCGTACCCAACGACGATCTCGGCGAGGAGGTCAAGGCGGTGGTGCAGCCCGTCGATCCGGCCGCCGCGGGCCCTGAGCTTTCGGCCGAGCTGATCGGCTACTGCCGGGACCGGCTGGCGCACTTCAAGTGCCCGCGCACTGTGGATTTCGTCGATGAGCTGCCCCGCTGGCCGACCGGCAAGCTGTACAAGCGGCTGCTGCGCGACCAGTACTGGGCTGGCCACCAGACCCGCATCGTTTAGCGGTCGGCTGCCCGCTGGCTATACCAGATCGTGTGCGGGTCACGATGGCATGCGCTGGTGGGCGGCGAAGTCCCAGATGGCATCGAGCAGCTGGCCGGGGGTCTCGATCTGGGGGAGGTGGCCGGTGCGGGCCAGGAGGCGGAACTGGGCGCTGGGGATGGCGGCGGCGTAGGCGGGGCCATAGTCGGGATCGCAGATCTGGTCGGCCTCGCCCCAGACAGCCAGGGTGGGCACGGTGATGCCGACCAGGCGGGCGGCTAGGCCGGGGTCGGTGAAGGTCGTCCCCGCGTAGACCGCCAGGCTGGCGCGGTTGCCGGGCATGGCGGCCTGGACCGCGGGCGGTGCGGAACTTGTCCGGGTCGTGGTAGCTCAGCTGCGCGACCTGGTCCAGGGTGAGGGAGAAAAAGTCGGCGACCGGGTGACCGGGTACCTCGATCCCGGTCGCGTCGACGAGGACGGCCGCGCTGACGCGGGGGGGGGAATGCAGCAGGGCCATCTCGGCGGCGATCCAGGCGCCGACGGAGTTGCCGACGAGCGTGACACCGGCCAGGTCCATCTCGTCCAGCAGTGTGACGTACAGCGCGGCGAGCCCGCCGACGCTGGCCAGCGCGGCGGGCCGGGGGGTGGTGGCGAACCCCGGGTGGGTGAGGGTGATCATCCGGGCGGGCCTGGCGCGGGCGAGCAGGTCGGCGAACCCAGTGACCGTCTGCGGCCCGCCGCCGTGCAGCAGCAGGAACGGGAGGCCCGCGCCCTGATCGGCAACGGTGACCGCGGCAGTGACCTCGGCGGTGGCGAGGACGTGCGTGCGGCTGGTGCTGGTCATGCTGACTCCTGGCGGATCTCGGTGGTGGCGTATCGGGCCATGGCCCGGGCCATCGCGTCGCGGGTCAGCGGCCGGCTGCTGGCGATCATGTCCCGTAGGTCCCGGAAGTACTGCACGTACCGGCCAGGAGTGAACGTGTTCAGCACGACAGCCGGCTCGTCAGCGGCGTTGGCGAAGGTACGCCGCTCGCCGGGCGGGATCATCACCAGCGTTCCCGGCCCGGCATCACGGTCCGCTGTTCCCGTGGTGAACCGCACGGTACCCGAGCCGACATAGAACCCCTCGTCATGCTCCGCGTGCCGGTGCTGCGGCGGGCCCTGCGCGCCCGCCGGGAGCCTGATCTCCGCCACGCCGAGCCGACGCCCGGTGGTCGTCCCGTCTTCCAGGATGCGGATCCGGACAGGCCAGCCGGTGACCATGCCGGCCGTCGCGCAGGCGGCGCTGGTGTCGGAACCGACCGCCTACCGCTACTTCCCCGACCTGCTCTCGCTGCTGACCGAGGCCTTCGCAGAACTATGGCCCGACCTGGACCAGGCAATGCAGCCGGTCGCCGGGCCGGGCGACCCCGCCGGGCGGGTGGCGTACGCGACCGAGTTCCTGCTGCGGCACGTGCTCGCCTGCCAGGGAGCGGTACGCGCCATGATCGCGGCCACCATCACCCGTCCCGATTCGGCAGCGCCGAAGCCCTGTTCACGCTGACCGACCTGTGCGGGCTGACCCCCGAGCAGGCGATCGCCAGCGCCACCAGCACCGCGAGGACTCTCACCACCGCAGCGGCCGCACGGTAACCCGCCAGCGAGCAGCTACCGGCGCCCTCCCCGCGCCCATCACGAGCACAGGATCGCCCCCACAAGAGCGCCTCCGCGCCCGAGACCCGCTCCGCAGAAGCGTTCGCGCAGGTCAGGAAACCGCAGAGCAGACGCGGAACGACTGTGACGGCTCAGCTGCCCGGCAGCCTGCCAGCTGAGCCGTCCTTGGGTGTCTCAGGACCCTGACCGGGCCACGCCCCCCGCAATGCCCGGCACGGCGGCTGAATCCGCCGCCCCGTTCACTCCCGCCACCAGGCTGTGCGTGCTGGCACTAGCGGGCAGGGCTGAAGCGGCCGCAGCCTTCTCGCGGGCCAGGAACGAGCCGAGTTCCCCGATGGTGGACATCAGCGGGGCAGGGAACACGACCGTGGTGTTCTTGTCCACCCCGATCTCTACCAGGCTCTGCAGGTTCCGCAGCTGCAGGGCAAGAGGGTGCGCCATCATGGTGTCCGATGCCTGCCCGAGCGCGGCGGCGGCCAGCGACTCGCCCTCGGCGTTGATGATCTTTGCCCGCTTCTCCCGCTCGGCCTCGGCCTGACGGGCCATCGCGCGCTTCATGCTGTCGGGCAGCTGGATGTCCTTGAGCTCCACCAGGGTCACCTCCACGCCCCATTCGACCGTGGAGACGTCGAGGATCTTGCGGATGTCCAGGTTGATCGTGTCGGTCTCGGAGAGTGTCTGGTCCAGGGTGTGCTGGCCGACGACCTTCCGCAGCGTGGTCTGGGCGATCTGGTTAATCGCGGCATGGACGTTCTCGATCGCGATCACCGACTTCACCGCGTCGACCACGCGGAAGTAGGCGACCGCGGACACGTCGACGCTGACGTTGTCGCGGGTGATGATGCCCTGCGACTGGATCGGCATCGTCACGATGCGCAGCGACACCCGGTGCAGGACGTCAGCGAACGGGATGATCACCCGGAACCCTGGATCCTTCGAGCCCTTCAGCCGCCCGAACCGGAACAGCACGCCTTTCTCATACTGCTTGACAATCCGGACAGCCATGCCGAACCCCAGCAAGGCAAGCACGGCAATGACGACAACGACAATTATCAGCGCCTTCATAGCAAAACTCCCTGTCCCTTTCAGATCAGGATGAATGTGCCGGACAAGCGGTCACCAGGGCCGAACGTCCCTGCCCAGGCGGACTACTGGCAGGCCAGGCAGGCAAGTTCGGCCGTCAACTGCAGGACGGCCGACCCGCGACTGGGCCGGGACCTTCCGCCAGCGCACCGAACTGTCCAAGGCCCAGCGCGACATCCTCGCCCAGCTCGAGATCGACCCGCCGCGCCGGATCTGCCAGCTCACCACCGAAACGCCCTGACCAGCGCGGAGGCCGCCCCCAGATACACGCCGCGATCCAGGCCAGCGTGCGTTTCCGCACGTCAGTTGCGGACTCACCGGCTATCGCGTGACATCAGCAGCGGAAACCACACTGCCAGCCCAGGCCAGAACCTGGCTGCCAGTCCCCGGCCTGGCCAGTGTCACTCAGGCAGTCCGGCAGCCGCAACGAGACCGAACTGGCCAACCCCGTTGAGCAGGCTTAAGACGAGCGGTGCTGGCATCATCAGGCGTATGACGGTCGTGAAGATTAACGCCATCACCGTGCCAGCAGACAGCGGCGATGAGCTGGCTCGGCGGTTCGCTGCCCGGGCGGGCGCCGTAGATGCCCAGGACGGATTCGAGGGCTTCGAGCTTCTTAAGCCGGCCGATGACCGCACCACCTGGCTCGTGGTGACGCGGTGGCGGGACGAAGCTTCATTTCAGGCCTGGCTGCACTCACCGGCATTCGGGCACGGGCACAGCTCAGCGACAGAGCGGAGCGGAGGCGAGGCACCTGCCCCGGTCGGCGTCAGCAGCGAGCTCTGGTCCTACGAGATCGCGGGCGGCTCGGCCGGGTAATGCACGGGCCGGCCGCCAGCAGGACACCAGGCGAGCAGGCAAAGCGTGCACCCGATCGCCTCAGCTGACGAGCTGGCCTTCCCCGGCGTGTGGGGGTCAGACGAGGAGCTGGAAGAGTTGCTCGCCGACCTGTACTCGTCGCGCCACCCCAGCACGCCGCGAGCATCATCGTCCTGGACACCAACGTAGCCTCAGCGAGCCCGCGGAACCCGCCCGTGCGGCTCTGACTGCGCCGCTAGCCGCAATCCGCTGAAGCCGAAGCCGGACGTGGCACAGATTGGGTGATCTGCGCGGGGCCGAACCGTGCGCTGATGCTTCCGGACGAACGCCCGATTCTGCCGAGACGAGTGCTCTGATCTTCATGGCGGGCAGTTCTAGCTGACCACGTCTGAGCCGCTCCATGGGGTGTGCCGTGCTGGCAGGGCAGTCCGGGACTCGGCGGCCAGGCTCGCCGCGGCATCGCGCCGGGCGTCGCTTGCCGGGGTCGGGCCGCGGGCCTTACAGCGGACACCCTGAACCCTTAGCAGGCCAAGCCGTGGCCAGAGATCCCGGCCAGTGGCGATCAGGTCAGCTTGCTCTTGGATTCAAGCAGAGCCTTGCGGATCTCATTGAAAGCGTTCTCAAGACCTGCGCGCACCGTGTCCGCCGCGCTGGACGCAGTCGAGATCGTGTCCTCAAGCTGCCGCCGGGCATCGGCCCACCTGTCGCGGAGCTGGTCCATCATTCCGTTCAGCTTGTCGCTGGTGTCCATAGCACCCAGGTGCATCTGCACCTCGAGAGCCTCAAGGCGCCCCTGCCATTGGTCGATCTGGGCCTTGGTCAGCTGCCTGTGCAACTCGGCCTGCTTGGCCTGGAGCTTGTCGATCTGGGCTTCCAACTTGGCGATGCGCTCTTCAGCCGTCATGAATCGAGCATCCCTTCCGAACTTGGGGTGCGGCCAGAGGCCAAGGTCCTTGGGTAATCGCGCCCTGCCGGAACGAACTCTCTTGCTGCTAACAGATGGTCGCCGCAATGCACATGCTCGTGACCGACGGCGCGCCACAAATGCCTGTCGGCGCACCGCCCGGTTCACTGGCCCGCTGCCCAGGGACCCACTCCCGACACGCGGTCGACCATGATGTGGGTGATGTACCCCGGCGGAGGGTTATCCATCGGGCGGGAACCGCACACCGGGGCCGGGATACGTGTGAGCGAGCTCCTGGAGCAGGCCGGCGGCTCCGCCATCGGTAATTCGGGCGGTGCCATAGACAACGAGGTACTCGGTCAGGCCCATCGCGTTGCGCCTGCCGGTCTGGACCGAGAGCGCGACCTTGCTGTCGTTGCGGATATTGCGTATCTTGCGGTGCTCGGCAGGTGAGCCGCCACGATCTCGTCGCCATCCAGGCCGACCCACACCACGGTCACCTGGGGACTGCCGTCAGGGTTCAACGTCACCAGGTGAGCCAGCGCCCGAGGACTCCAGCAGGGATCTGGCGGCCGGAAAAGAGGTCTCTAGGTAGATGGATGCCGGGCACGCTCGCCGACGGCGTTATCAGGTCGCCTTTGCCGTGAGCTGAGAAACGCGCTGCGGGCTGATCCCCAGCAGCGCGGCGACATCGCGGACGGACAGACCCCGGGCCACAAGCTGAACAGCGACCTCGCGAGTGCGGGCCGTCACCGCCACGGAAAGCTCATCGGCCTGCCGCCGCAGCCGCCGCACCTCCAGCGCCGTAGTGTCCAGCTCCGGATCGCCGGTGTCGTAGCGGTAGTCGAGCACCAGCCCGGGCATCGCCTCATCGGGAAGGTCAGCAGCCAGCACGATCACCTCCCGCACCGCCTGATCCAGGGCCGGAAGACTCCGGGCGTACGTGTGCGCGCCCTGCAGCGCCGGCACGTCCGCGAGCCAACGATCATCCTCCCGAGTCACCACCACCATGTAACCGCGCTCGCTCACCTCAGCCACCCCTTCCCAAACGCGGGCTCCAGATCCCGCTCGATCGCCCGCAGCGTCCCAGCCGGGATGTCCCCCCGGTGCTGCGGCACCGTAGTCACCACCGTGGCCTCAGAACCGGCGGCATCCTTGTAAGTGACCACGTACCGGCGGTGCGACCCGGCCTGGCGGGCCATTACCCCGCCCAGGCGCTCGATCCTCCGGATCAGCTCACGCGCTCTCACCAGCATAGTATCTAGCCACTAGACAGAACAAGTGTCAAGCGGATGGACAGCATTGGGCCCGGGTCCGGCCGGGCCAGCATCGCCAGCGACCGAACCCACTGCGGTCGTCGCCGACAACCCGCCCTGGTGTCGCCTTACGCGCCGGACTGGCCAAAGAGATCGGCCCGCGCACGCTTTCGCCACGCGTTCGCCACCACCGTGGACGCCTCGAGGGACGTGCAGGATGCGGTCACCATTCCGATCTGCGAGGAACCTGCGTTCGTCGGCGGACCGGCGGCCTTGGCGGATGGGGCGGTCGGCCGAGCGATACAGCGAGAAGTTGGTGACCAGGGTGATCACGTTGCCGTGGTGCGGTTGCGCCGCGATCTCGGCGCCGGCGCCACCGGGCCCGGCCAGGTGTGTGATCTTGCCGCCGTTGGCCGAGGGTCAGCAGCTCCTTGCCCTGCTGGGCGGTGCCGGGGATCCGGCGCAGGAGATACGACGTGCGAAGCGCTGACTGCCGCGATGCTGGCTGGCGAATAGTCGGAGATCCGGGCCCCGGGCAGCGGAGCGGGTGCCCGTGCCCGCGCCGCTTGCCGCGACCACGATAATGCGTGCAAAGCCGCATATTGCAGCCATGGTGCTTTGGCGTGGGGGGAGAGGCATATGAGAGTGCTCGTCACGGGAGGGACCGGGTTCGTCGGCTCTCATTCGGTCGCCGCCCTGGTGTCCCAGGGCCACCAGGTCCGGCTGCTGGTGCGGTCGCGCGATCGGGTGGCCCGCAGCCTTTCCCCGCTGGGGTGGCAGACGTCGAATCCGTCCAGGGCGACGTGACCGCGCCGCGGTCGGTGGAGGAAGCCATGGCGGACTGCGACGCAGTGCTGCACGCGGCGGCCGTCTACTCGGTCGACCCGCGGGCAGCCTCGCGCATCCGCGCGACCAACGTACGCGCCGCCGAGATCGTGCTGGGAGCGGCGGTCCGCATGGGACTCGACCCGGTCGTACACGTCTCCAGCTACGTGGCGCTCCTCCCGCCTAAGCCGCGGGACGCAGTCTTGACCCCCGATTCGCCGGTGCCGCGGCCAGGTGGCGCCTACTGCCGGTCCAAGGCGGAGTCTGAACTGGTCGCGCGCCGCTACCAGGAACAGGGTGCCCCCGTGGTGATCGTCTACCCAGGAGGGGTGATCGGGCCCGACGACCCCTACCTGGGGGACAGCAACCGGGCCATCGCCGAGTTCGCGAAAAGCGGCCTCGCCATGCGCGGCGGGGGTCCGACGGTCGATGTCAGGGATGTGGCGGCGGTGCACGCCGCGGTCATGGAGCCCGGGCGGGCCCCCGCCGCTACATGATCACCGGGCATTACATCGCTTTGCCAGACCTCATCGCGATGCTGCAGCAGATTACCGGCCGCCGCAGCCGGATCGTGGCTATGCCCGCTGGCATGACCCTGGCCGCCGGCCGCGTGGCCGACCTCATGCAACGCCTGGTGCCCGGCCGGCTCCCCTTCAGCCACGAGGGCATATGGATCTCCGCGCTCCGCCCGCACTGCGACGACTCCAGGACCGCCAGTGAACTGGGCATCACCGCACGCGACCTGCGGGTAACCCTCGCGGACACGGTGCAGTGGCTGGCCGATCAGGGCTACCTGCCGGCGGCACGGGCCGCGGAGGGCAGCTCAGGTGACAGACGAAGGTCCGTCCCAGCGCCGACACATAACCATGCGCTTCGACGGCCAGACGCCGGTTGACCTCGACGAACTGGACGAGCAGGGGCTGATCGGCATCCGCCCGCTGCCGTCGTGGGTCTGGTACCAGGACATGGCCGACTTCGCCGACCGGATCACCGACGAGCACGCCGGGCGCCGGGTCGGGCGGGCGATCGACGGGAAAGGCGCGTTCCGCCGGTTCAGGACCGAACTGAATGAGGAGTACCCGGACCTGCTTCCGGCATGGAACGCATTCCGTGACGCTCGCGCCGCGCGCCGCGCTGTCGAGTGGCTCGCTGACAACGAGCTGATCCGGGAAGACGAGGCGACGCGGTACCTGGCCAGCCACCCGGACCCGGACCTGCCCTGACCGCCGCCGACCGGCTCCGCGGCAGGCACTCAGGCGCGCGGGCGCGCCCGGCAGCAGCCCATGCCGGTCGCTGACCGACCTCGGCCGTGACCGCTGGCATCAGCGGCCCGACAGCCGCCGCGGACCGCTTATCTCCGGCTGGCGGGCAGCTCCGCGCCGATCTCAGTCGCGAAGCGGATCAGCTCCTGGTGTCCGAGGAGTCTCTCCGGATGCCGTCGATGGAGCGATCCAGTGGCCCCAGCTTCGCGTGGAACTCTTCCCGGTTCATCCGCTTCGGGGTCATGGCACCCAACGCTAGGGGCGCGCTCGTACGCGTGCAGCAGCTGACCAAGATGATCACGACGCCGGCTTCGAGCGGGCCAAGGACAGGCTGCCTGAGACTGAGGCAAGCGGCTTGCCGCCCAGCGGGCCAAGGAGGCTACCCCGCAGCTCCGCGCCCGGGAATCGATGGTGAATCAATGGCCGACGCCACTCCGGGCTGGCGGGTGCTCGGTTCTATATTCGTAAAAACTCATGATCTGGAGCCCCCTTACGGAATCGAACCGTAGACCTTCTCCTTACCATAGTCACGATTTACCGCACCAGTCCGTCTAACTGCCGATACGTCACGCCGGGTGCACAGAATGCCGGGATCGCACCGATCAACGGGCATGCGGATTCCAGACAGATTCCACGGAGGCTCCGGAACGACCCGGTGCGCTTAGCTCTGGTCAGCCCGTCACGGTCAGCGGCGTGGTGCTGAGGCGGATCGAACTCCTGAGGTTGGCATCGCCGCCGTAGGTGGCCAGCACCGGATAGGAGCCGGGCCGCAGGGCGAAGTTGCCGATCGCGCACGTCCCTGTCCCAGCGGCCAGCGTGATGGTGCAGATCACGTGGCCGACGTGCACCATCACCGTCTCGCCGGCTGGCACGGCCTCGCCTTCGCGCGCCATGACAGTCGCGGTGAAAGTCGCCGCCGATTCGCTGCCGTAGCTGACGCGGCTAGGTGACTTGGAGATCGTCGTGATGGTGGTGTCCTTGGCTACCGAGAAGGCCTGGGCAGGGCTGGATGTGGAGGTGGTGTAGCGGAAGGCCGGGTTCGATGACGAGGGGGAGCCGGGCGTGTAGACGGCGACCACGGCGGTGTACCTGCCCGCGGCGAGCTGGGTGGCGGCAAGCGTGCAACGGTACGTGCTGGCCGATCCCGTGCCGGCGCCGAGCGTGACGTCGCAGATCTGCGTCGCGCCCGGGCCGTAACTGACAGCCACGGTCCCCCTGGGGTAGCCGTCCCCGCTCTGCCCGATCACGGTGCCGCTGAGGGTCTGGGCTGTCTCGGCCCCGTAGGTGATGAAAGGCCTTGAGATGGTCAGCCTTGTCGCGCTCTTTCTGGTCACCGGGACGGGAGGGCAGGCCCCTCCCGTGGATGCGGTCAGGAACGGGGAGTAGCTGACAACCCCGTCTTGGTCGATGAGCTGGTCGCCTGTGCCTCCGGGGTTGCTGTCGATCGTGGGCCCCGAGGGGCTGCCCCACCAGTTGCCTGCCGCGTCCAGACTAGGCGGCGAGCTGTAACCGCCCGTGTCTTCCTCCAGGCCGGCGGCGGAATTGGCCGCGATGCAGTTTCCCTGCGCGGTCAGATCCGAGTTCGGGCTGACCCCGTCCTCCGCATAAGGGTTCTCCACCTCGATGCCGCGCACGCCGTCGGCCAGGACGTTACCGGTGACGCTGATCTGGCTGTCGCCGCCGAACAGATCAACGGTCGCGGCCGCGGTCGAGCCGATGCTCGTGTTATCGCTGATCGAGCTGTCCGAGACGTCACCGAACGCGAAGCCCTCTGACCCTCCGCCCACCAGAGTGTTGTCCGAGACGGTGATGGAAGAGTCAGTTCCGCTGAAGCTGTCATCCACCATGGAAGAGTTGGTGTCACCGCTGAAGGTGTTGCCCTCGATGAAAGCATCAGACAAGCCGAAGGACACCTCGATGCCGTTCCCGCTGCCGGCCCCCGGGAAGTTGTTGCCTCGGATCAGGTTGTCCTCCACGGCAGCCGGCAGGACGCCGGTGTTATCCAGCTCGATTCCTGCGATGTTGTCCTGGATGATGTTGAACAGGATCTGCTCCCCGCCCTGCGTCCCCGAGTAGCCGGGATTCGTCCAGATCCCCGCGCCGAACGCCGAGGGATCGGTATCGGGGTCGTTGACAGCACCCTGGATCGTGAAGCCATTGATGGTGACATCATTAGCCTCGATCTGGACTGGCCCGTTGGCGTCGTCGATGATCGACTCGGGACCAGGACGCGCGGCGGGATCGATCCCGAATTCGGCGCCGAGCAAGGTGAGGCTTGACGCGCCGATCGTGACGTCCTCATCGTAGGTCCCGGCGCACACATAGATCGTGTCGCCGGGCGAGGCCGCGGTCACGGCCGCCTGGATTGACGTGTATCCCGGAGTTGAGCACGCGGCCGGCAGGTCGCCCTGAGGCGAATAGCTGCCGTTGTTCACGATGATGGCGCCTGCCGGCGGCGACGGCGCGGCGGGCGCGGCAGTCGCCACCCGAGGACTGATCATCCCCGCCGCGATCATCCCAGCCGCCAGGACCGGCACGGTCAGGAGCGAAGCGAGGCACCGGATGGCACGGCGCCCACACCAAGCATGACTCACGATCTCCCCCTTAGCCCCCTGCTGGGTTCGTGGCGCGCCAGTCGCACGAGCACCACGCCCCGCAGCAGCAACGGATCTACCACGCCGTCAGGGGAGAGTCAACGATCCACGGCCTGAAACCAACCGCGAGCCGCCCGGATCACCCCTGGTCCCGCGCAGGCAGATCTGGCGGTCGACTCGGGGTCGCCAGCAGAACGGCATCGCCCTGCTCGCGCATCAGGAACCTGTATCCGGGCCGCGCCGCACGCTGGAGCTGTCCCGGCGATCACGGCCATCCGGTCCTGACGGCCGCCCGCCAGATGCCCAGTTGTGCACCTCGATGCCGGCGTACCGGTTCGGAGTCAGGATGGCGCGTGCCTGGTCCGGGTCCGGCGCCCGGACCAGCGCCGCCGTACCCAGCCAGGCGGCGCCGTTGTCAGAGAGCAGCGGCCCGTACGCGATCAGCTCGTCCCGGCCGGGCGGCACGGCGAGGTCGGCGCCCTGCCCCGTGCCCAATCCGAGCACCAGATACCGGTTGCCACCGGACCGGCCTCCGGGGAAATCCCACATCGTCCGGCCCAGCGTGTTGCGCCACCGCCGCAGCAGCACGTCCCGGTACACCCCGGCTTGATAGTTCGGCTCGTCGAAGGCGAACGCGCGGGCGGCCGGCCATTGCCGTTCACTGGCGGACATGGACCGGCTGTCCGCGCAGCTCACGTACGCTCCCGGCCGACGGCGTATGGCCATGCGCAGTCCTCGAAAGCGTGTGAAGTGGTCGACGACAATCCGCATGTGCCAGAGTGCCGGAGGGGCCGCGGTTGGATGTCTGAACTGTGACGACGGAGACCTTGGGAGCCAATCCCATCGCGCAGACGAGGATCGCACACCACCGCGCCCCGGCCGTCACCGACGGATACCTGACCGCCGTGACGGCACTGAGCCCGGTCAGCGCGTGGGCCGTCGGCGGCATCGCCTCGCCGTCAGGGCCGCCGGCCGGGCAGGTGATCCTGCACTGGAACGGGACGGCCTGGTCACGTGTGCCGCCGGCATCCCGCGAGAACCTCGCCGGCGTTGCCGTCCTATCTGCCAGCGATGCATGGGCCGCTGGCGGCGCGATCTTGCACTGGAACGGACAGACCTGGACCACCGCCGCCACCTCCTCCGACGCGGCGAGCCGCCGCACCGACCCGCCACATCACGGCGCGTGACCGAGCCTGAAGTCAGCGGACCGAGCCGACCGCCGACTCGGCGCTCGGCGCGCTTAGCTGCTTCCGGATCCGCGGCCGAGCACCTGTCAGCTGACTCTGGGGCCCGGCTCGGGGTGGTAAGGGCTGGTGATTCGCTTCAGCCTGGCGAGGAAGCGGGGCAGCCGACAGACCCCGCCGAGATGGAGACGATCTTGATCTTGTCCGGCGGATTCGAGGTCTCGAGCGACAGGTAGCCGCGGATCGTTCCCGTGGTGGTCCTGATCGCGTACACGCCCCCGTTCTCGGCACGCGTTGTCACCTGGCCGGGGTAGAGCGTGCGCGCTTCGGCCAGCGAGTCGCCGATGCGGAGGCCGTGCGGCGTCTCGCCGTTGAACGTCGGCTCCCGCTTGTCAGTGAGGTTGTTGCCAGTCTGGTAGCCGACGAGCCGGCCCCTGAGGAAGTACACCGAGAAGTTGGTCCAGTAGAGCGCGGCGTCGATGGTGCAGTTCCCCTTCGCGTTCTGCACGCCGCCCTGTGTGGTGCCGATCAGCTTGGTCAGCGCGCTCACGGCCTCCCGCTGCGACTCGCCGAGGCGAACCGAGCCCACGGAGTCACCAGATAGCACGACAGTCCTCGGTGAGGTGATGCCCGGGGCGGTGGCCGTCGAGGACGACGCGGCGCACCCGGGCAGGGTGAGGAGGACGAACGCGAGATGGCGCATCTGCCGCCAGGGCAATGGCGTTCTGCCGGGCATCGCGGCTCACCCCGTCCCCGATAGTACAGTCCCGGCTTGTAAACAAGCCAGGACTGTACTGTCGGGCTGCGCCCGGCTAGGTGGTGTTCGGGCAGGATACCGCCCGCGTGTGCTGGGCGTATTTGCGTGGCATGTGATGCTCGGTCCGGGTGGCGGCGGCCCGGGTGGCGGTCCGAGCGCGGCTCATGCCCTGATTCACTCGCGGGATGGCACGATCCGGCGGCACCATGCAGGAATCGGCGCACGTGCCGGCGGTGGTCATCGGCGCCAGCCGGCAGCCCCTCGCAGAGCCCGCGAGGCGCGTAGGCTGCGCCGCACCTGGACCTCACCGGGAGGCTGATGACGGCGCGGCCCGCCGCTGGCCGAGCAGCTTGACCTAGAACCACCCGGAGGGCGGCGGGCATCCGCCAGACGTGGCGCTCGCCGGTCACCTTCCTGCCCGAGGGATACCCCGGGCAGCGCTGCGCCGCGGCAGCGGCCTGCGTCCTGCCGCATCCCGGCGAGATCTCGCGCTGGCACGCGGTGCGGTCGGACGAACTGTGGCCCTGGCACAGCGGCGGACCGCTGGAACTCCGCCCGGGCGGAACCGGCGGCGATCCCGCCGGCCGGGCCGCGGTGCTGCTCGGCAGCGACATGGACGCCGGCCAGCGGCCGCAGGCCGTGGTGCCGGGCGGCACCTGGCAGTCGGCCGTCCCAGCGGGGCGCTCGCCAGTCCTGGCCAGCTGCGTCGTGGCACCGGGATTTCGACTTCGCCGACTTCCGGCTCGCCTGAAGGCCGTCTCCCCGGATCTGGTACGCCCGGACCCTCGGGAAATGCACGCAGTACCCGCAAGTCCAACCAGGCGCGCGCTCGCGACAAGCCCACAGCCACACTCACCGACAGCAACCGCTTCCTCGAAGGCGCCTCTCGCGCGTACCTCCGACTCGGCGTCAGCCGCATGGCGTCCGAGGGTAGTGCCGTCGGCGCCCAGATCGGCCGGTTATGGATGCTTTGAGGCTGCCGGTCTGCGTTGCGCCGCACCAGTGGTTCTGCCGGGCACGGAAAGCGCGCGGGCACGGCGCAGCCCTGCTTCAGTCTATCTATCATCGGTATATGCTCTTGGCATGAGCAGCAGGCAGATGCAGGAGCCCTCGTTCCTTATCCTGACCGCACTGGCCGCCGGGCCGCGGCATGGCTACGGCATCATGGGCGACGTCGCGCAGATCTCCGACGGCAGGGTGAAGCTGCGGGCCGGCACCCTCTACGCGGCACTGGACCGGCTCAGCGCGGACGGGCTGGTGGAGGCCGACCGCGAGGAGGTCGTAGACACGGTTTCGCCCTGGCGTCCGGGACCCGGGTCAGCGACCCGTCGGCCGAGCAGACATCCAGGTCCCGACGGTGACAGCCCGGTAGTCGTGGTCGCGGTGCTCGGCGTCGATGCCAGCCAGCAGCAGGTCCCGCAGCTTCTCCAGCGGGACGGGACCGATCGCCCCCGCCAGGTGGAGGCCACCGTCGCGGTCGGCAGCTGATACCGGCGCTGCCACGGCACCGCCGCCAGGTCCCTGGGCAAGGCTGCCATCACCTCGGCGTAGTCCGCATCCATCAGCGTCATCAGCAGGGCCAACCGGATCGCCAGCGCGGCCGTCATCGCCCGCCGTGCCTCCCCCGTGACCTTCCCCTGCAGGGTTACCGGCCGGGCCAGCTCGTAGATCACCCCGGCCGTCCAGCACAGCGCGTCGAACCGCTCCCGGCCACCCCAGGCGCGCGTGATCAGCAGGATGCCCCGCCGCCTGGACCCGCCCGTCGCGGCGGACAACCGCCGGGGCGACGGCCACCGGCTTGCAGAACACCACCACATCCCCGGCGCGGATCCTCCCCGCCCCGGCGGCGGTCAGCGCCGACCGGCCGTCCTTGCCCGGCGCCCGCCCGGCCGGGGAGGCCAGGTCGGCTACTCGCACCGCGACCATCCCGGCCTGCCCGGGCAAGCCCGGGACAGCATCCGCCGCGCAGCCGGGCGTGACATAGGGCGGTATGACAGGGCAGAAGGGCATGAGGAGGCTCCCGGGCCGAAGCGGCTGCTAGTCACTTCCTCTTCTACCGGGAGCCTCCCGCCGATACCGGCACCTGCGCGGGCGTGTCGCGCACCGATCACAGGCACGGTCGCGCAGCCGGCCAGCAACGCACCAGGGCCCGCAGCACATCACAGATCACAGTCCGTAACCGGAACCGGCAGATAAAGAGCGGCGTGCCACAGCGGACCCCAGCAGCTATCACGCTCTCCTGCATGGCATTGGGCCAGCCCCGGCGAGGAGATGACCTGGCTGGCAGCCGAACGGGGCGTGCTGGCATTCAGCCGGCCAGGCCTGTGCTGCGTGGTCAACATCTCCGCCAGACCCGCCGAGCTGCCCGCGCACCAACAGGTGCTGACCGCCGGCGCGCCACTGCGCGACGGCAAGCTCGAGCCTGACGGCGCCTGCTGACCGCCTGAGCCTTGTGCTGCCGACGACGGTTCCTATACGGTTCGGCTCAACTCGTCGGTCAGTCCGGGAGCAATGCATGCGAAATAGGTTCGTGAAAGGATCGGGCTGGGGTGCCGCCGCGGCCGCGGTCATCCTGCCTCTTGGGCTCGTCTCCGCCGGGGTTGCCAGCGCGGCGCCGGCGGCGCGTGACTTCAAGCCGCCGGCGATCAAGCACGTCTGGATCATCCAGCTGGAGAACGAGGGCTACGCCGCGACCTTCGGTGACCCCTCAGCGGACCCGTACCTGGCCACCACGCTGCCGTCGATGGGCGCGCTGCTCAAGGACTACTACTCCATCGGCCACAACAGCCTGGACAACTACATCGCCGAGGTGACCGGGCAGGCACCGGACACCGACACGCAGAAGGACTGTCCGACCTGGGTCAAGTTCACGCCAGGCAACAAGTTCGAGCGTCCCTACCATCAGCTCGTCGGCAACGGCTGCATCTACCCCAAGTCGGTGCAGACCCTGGGCAACCAGCTGTCGGCGAAGCACCTGAGCTGGGCCGCATACATGCAGGACATGGGCAACAACCCCAAGCGTGACCACACCACGCAAACGAAGCAGGGGCCAGCCTGCGGGCACCCGAAGGTCGGCCAGGCTGACGACACCGAACTGGCGACTAAGACCGATCAGTACGCGACCAGGCATGAGGGCTTCATGTACTTCGAGTCGGTGATCGGCAACATGAAGTACTGCGACGCGCACATCTTGTCGTTCCGGCCGCTGCAGCAGGACCTGAAGAAGTCCAGCACCACCCCTGCGTTCTCGTGGATTACGCCGAACCTGTGCAACGACGGTCACGACTCGCCGTGCGCGAACGGCGACAAGGGCGGCCTGCCGCAGATCGACGCGTTCCTCGAGACCTGGGTGCCTCAGATCACCAGCTCGCCGGCCTTCAAGAACGGGCTGCTCATCATCACCTTCGACGAGGCCGACACCGCCGACGCCACGGCATGCTGCGGCGAGACCGCAGGAAAGAGCCCGTCCCACCCGAACGTAGCCGATCCTGGCAAGTTCGGCCCAGGCGGCGGCCTAATCGGCGCGGTCGCCATCTCACCGTTCATCAAGCCGGGCACCATCAGCACAGTGCAGTACAACCACTACTCACTGCTGCGCAGCATCGAGGACATCTTCCACCTGTCCCACCTCGGCGACGCGGCGATGCCGCAGGTCGAGCCCTTCGGCAAGGACGTCTACACCAACTGACGGCTGTCCGGCCCTGGTCTTCGCAACACCAGGTTCCAGCTGCCTGAACTGCGGCCTTATCGGATCGGGGCTCGACGGCATGTACTGAATGAGAAGCTGGCGGTGAGCTGCTCGGCCGGGTCCACGTCGTCGAACCCGGTGGTGAACCGGGCTCGACATAGTGCCGAGGCTGGACAGTAGTGCTCATAACGCCTGTTATGCGTCCGTGATGCCGGGGTTGCCGACCGTCAGGGTCACCGGGTGCGCCGCGCGTGTCCGGGTGAACTGGCGTGCCGTTGGATCGGGCACCTGGCGAGCGGATGCCGTGGCCGTCCCAGATGACGGCGTGATCCTGGCGGCCAAGGCTGCCGGCGTGCGGCGGGCCGGCCCGCCGCCTTGGCGGCGGGTTACGGCCGCTGGGCCGGGAGACGGGGGTCGTGCCGGATCGCGGCGTTGGGGCGCGCTGCCAGCGGGATTGTTGTCATTTCGCGCACGTGGTCATGGTCCTGGCCGGGATGCCGGGCCGGGTGCCAGGCCTGCGCCCGGCTTATCCGGTCTGGCTCACGACGAACCCCTGGAAGTCATGGTGGCGATCCAGGTAGTACCCGCCGGCCGCGCAGGTGCCGGCCGGGGCGCACGACACCGAGTTGACCTCGGCCTCTCCGCCGGTGTTCAGGGCACCCAGGCCGGGCACCTCGATCGCCGTGCCCCAGCGGCCGCCGCGCTCGACGGCCACGAACCCCTGACCGTGCCGGAGCTGGTCGACGTAGCCCCCGCCGACGGCGCAGCTGCCCGCCGAGGCGCACGACACCGAGAAGACCGTGGCGTCCCCGCCGCGCTTGTGCAGGGCGGCCAGGCCGGGCACCTCGACCGCCCGGCCCCGCGAGCCAGCCGGCCCCGCCGCCGCGATGACTGACGCGTCCCCGGCGCCCGGCGGCCACAGCCCCGCGGTCATCCCCGTCATCAGCGCCGTGATCAAGGCGGCGAGCGCCGGCGCGCGGACGCCGCAGCTGCGCGGGCGCGGGCTCCGGACGGCACGCATCGGCTTCTCCCCGTCCCGGCCCGCCCGCCGGACCGCACTTCAGGCGGCGAGCGGGTCGGCCTTCCTGCTCATTTAGACGCGGACCGGCGACCGCCGGTTGACCACGCCGGCCCGGCCTTCGATGTTCACCCGGTGGACGCCCGCCAGCCGCGGGCCTGGTGATGCGATCGCGGCCGCGCAGGGTGCGCTGGCAGCGCCGCGGTGCTGAAGACCGGCCCGTTCGCAATCAACTAACGGACCTGCGCGGATCCAGCGCTGGCGTCACGAAGCCCAGCGCACCAGCCCGGCCAGAGCGCAGAAGAACCATTATGAACCGGACACCAGGAACGTAGCTCGCCCTGAAGCCTGCGCCAGAACGAGCCCTCGGCGCTCGTCAAGCCGGGCTGCCCGGTCACGGAGCGCAGCCGCGGTCGTAGGACCTGTCTTGGGCCGCGGTCATGTCCTGAGCTTGCCGTTTAACCTTCCTGTTGCGCCCTGGTTGCTTTTGCTACGTCCGTCTTGCGGGTCTTTCCCACGTCGTGACGTTTGGCTGGCCGACGGTTCCTGGAGCCTGGCGGCCGTCCGGGGCCGGGCTTGACGGGTTTCGGCGCACCAGCGGGACGGGCGCTCGTGGCGCGGATGTTCCGGAATCCCCGCCGTACCCGGGCGGGGGTCAGCCGCCCACCTGCCTGCGGCCATCCGGGCTTGCTGTGAGCTGCCCATCAGCCAGGGCTACGCGTGCCCCGCTGCTGCGCCTGGAGGGCCTGAGGCATGTCTTTGCCGGTCGAGTGCGAGCGAGAACTCAGCGATGCCCTGCCTTATCACCTGGCGGCCCAGCCCGGCGGTGTCCTCGACGAGCGCGGCGACTGGCCGGTTCTCGGCTAGGTACGCGGCTCTGAAGGTGTGAATGCCGTTCTCGACCGCCGCCGTGGCGAGCAGCAGGACAAGCGCGGTGGCCAAGCCGACGCGCCGCCATTCCGGCCGGACCACGACCGCGACGTCCGCGACGCCCTCGCCGGCTGGCTCGTACCGGGCAATGGCCACGCCTCGCCCGGTGGCCGCGTCGATGGCCACGAGCGCGAACCGGTGCACGTAGTCAACAACCGTCAGGTGGGCCAGCAGCGTCGGCGTCACCCGCGGTGCGCCTCCCAGGAACCGGCTTCGCAGTGTGTCAGCATCCGCTGTCTTGATCGCGTCGGCCAATTCCGGGGCATCGCCAGGCAGGACTGGCCGGATCAGCACCAGCCGCCCATCCCGCAAGGCCGTCTCCCGCTGGTACTCCTGCGGATAACCAGGCGGCCGTCCTGCCGTCTCCGGTCCGAGGCCCATCTGCCCTCCTGGGGGAGCATCCCGTGCCATTTCGACCCCGCCGCGCAAGCGCTGTGACTGGCTAGCCGGCGAGCCTCCCGGGCGATCGAGCTTCGTAGCTCCATCACAAGCCGGGGCGTGCACGCAGAGACAGAGTCGAACGTCCCGGATCCTGCCGGGACGGTTGTGACCCGCCGCAGGACACGGGACCAATGACCTGGGCAGGCGAGGCTTTCGGCACTGCTTGTTCCACGTACCTGAGCCGCAGCCTTGCGCTATGGCACTTCACCGCCTGGCGCCGGACGTGCTTGCCCTCAATGCTGGAGCGCCAGGTCGCCGGAAGGAGCGATCACACCTGAACGGGGATCGGTTATCCCGATGATCTCAGGGAGGAGTAACGATGGGCAACGCTACCCGAATCGGGATGGAGCGACCAATATTCGTTGCCATCGGAGGTGACAGCGGCAGCGGGAAGTCGACCCTGACTGCGGGCTTCTACCGGATCTTCCCTGCCGACCAGATCACGACCGTGTGCCTGGACGACTACCACGGCCTGGACCGGCGGGAGCGGAACCTGATCGGGGTCACGGCGCTGGATCCTCGTGCTAACAACTTCGCCCTGATGGAGAACCAGCTGCTTGAGCTTAAGCGGGGAAATCCGATCATAAAGCCCGTGTACGACCACTCCGACGGAACATTCAGGCCGGCGGAGGAGGTTCAGCCGAAGGAGGTAGTGATCGTCCAGGGGCTGCACCCCTTCCTCGTCCCTGGCGTCAGGGGCCTGTTCGACCTCAACGTCTGGCTCGACCCGGAGACCGAGCTCAAGCACAGGTGGAAGGTGCAGCGGGACGTAGCCAAGCGGGGATACACGCAGGAGCAGGTCTACGCGGAGATTGCTGCCCGGGAGCCGGACGTGGCCGCCTACATAACACCGCAGCGCCAGTTCGCCGATCTCATCGTCCGCTTCTACCGTCCGGGACCGTCCGAATCCGGCGACGAGCATCTGAGCGTCCGCATCATCGAGCGCGCTACGCTGCCGCGGCTGAACCTCGGGGGCATATTGCCCGACTCATGCCAGGGATTCCGCGTCTTCCTGGGAGAAGACGAGGAGACCGTTCTGGAGATCGACGGGTCCATCGACCCGACGGCGGTAACGCAACTCGAAGGCCGGATCTGGGATCACTTCGACTCCCGGCATCAGCACCTCCGGCACCTCGCGCCCGACCAGTTCGGCGACTTCACCGATGGCGTGCTGCGCAGACATCACAGCGACCCGCTGGCGCTCGTCCAGCTCTTGCTAGTGCACCGGATCCTCAGCGCCAGAAGGTCAATGCTGCTCAAAGTGCCGCTGAGCGTCCACGAAGAGATGATCCACGCCCACGAGCTGCCAGGAGAGGCCGCCCATGACCACCAGCATGTCTGACCCGCCGACCGCCGCCTTGCGGGATGCCTACCGGCCGGGAGTGCACGAGTATCGCGATGCCTACTACGACCCGGGCTACGTCCCGGCGGACACTGACATCCTGGCTGCGTTCCGGGTGACACCCCAGCCGGGGGTGGCCCAGGAGGAGGCGGCGGCCGCGGTCGCCGCCGAGTCATCGACGGGCACCTGGACCACGGTGTGGTCCGACCTGCTCACCAACCTGGACCGGTTCCGTGCCCGCTGCTACCTGATCGACCAGGTCCCTGCACAGCCGGATCAGCTTATTGCCTACATCGCCTACCCTCTCGACCTGTTCGAGGAGGGCTCGGTCGTCAACCTGCTTTCTTCGATTGTCGGCAACGTCTTCGGCTTCAAGGCGCTGCGAGCCTTGCGGCTGGAGGATCTGCGCCTGCCCGTCGCCTACCTGAAGACATTTCCCGGCCCGCCACACGGCATCGCGGTGGAGCGCGACAAGCTCGACAAGTATGGCCGGCCCCTGCTGGGCGGCACGATCAAGCCGAAGATAGGGATGTCGGCCCGCAACTATGGCCGCTCGGTATACGAGCTGCTGCGCGGCGGACTGGACTTCACCAAGGACGACGAGAACGTGAACTCCCAGCCGGTCATGCGCTGGCGCGACCGTTTCGAATTCACCATGGAAGCGGTGCAGAAGGCGGAGCGCGAGACCGGCGAGCGCAAGGGCCACTACCTGAACGTGACCGCTGGGTCGATGGAGGACGTCTACCAGCGGGCAGAGTTCGCCAAGGAGCTTGGCGCGCCGATCATCATGTCCGACTTCTTCACCATGGGCTTTACCGCGCACACGTCACTGTCGCGCTGGTGCCGGGACAACGGCGTGCTGCTGCACTGCCACCGGGCCATGCATGCGGTCGTCGACCGGCAGCACAACCACGGCGTGCACTGGCGGGTGCTTGCCAAGTGGCTAAGGATGGCGGGTGGCGATCAGCTGCACAACGGGACCGTGGTCGGCAAGCTCGAAGGGGACCGCACTGCGACCATGGCGATCAACGACCTGCTGCGCGAGGACTTCATCCCTGCGGACAAGAGCCGCGGGATCTACTTCGACCAGGCCTGGGCTTCGATGCCCGCGGTCTTCCCGGTTGCGTCTGGCGGCATCCACGTCTGGCACATGCCAGAGCTCGTCGACATCTTCGGAACCGACTGCGTACTTCAGTTCGGCGGCGGAACCCAAGGCCACCCAGGCGGAAACAGCGCCGGCGCCACGGCGGTCCGGGTCGCGCTGGAGGCCACCGTCCGGGCCCGCGGCGAGGGGCGCGACCTGGCAGGCGAGGGACCAGACATCCTGGCAGAGGCAGCCCGCCAGTCGCCGGAGCTCGGCGAGGCACTCGAACTCTGGAAGGAGACCAGGTTCGATTTCGACGAGGTCGACCGCCTCGACGCGGACGGCGGAGCATCCCCGGAACGGAGGCCGGACCGATGATCACCTACCTGCCGCAGCTGGACGAGCGCCAGCTGGCCAGGCAGATCAAGCATCTGCTGGACGAGGATCTGATCCCGGCCATCGAGTACGTCCGCGAGCCCGACCCTCGCGATCACTACTGGGTCATGTGGAAGCTCCCGCTTTTCGACGCCAGGGTCGTCGCGGACGTCCAGTCCGAAGTCGACGCGTGCGCGGCGGCCCACTCTGACTGCTACATCAAGCTGCTCGGATACGACCGTCAGCGGCAGACCAGGGCGGTGAGCCTGGTGGTGCATCAGCCGTAATCAAGTGCGGCCATATGGAGATCTGGCCGGGGTGTCCGTCTCCCTGGGCGTCACGCCGATGAGAAAGCTGGGCCGCCACGTATGGCGGCACGCCGACGGCGGGAAGACCCTGAAGATGTCTCGTTCACGTGCAGGGAAATCGTGGCGGCGGTTTCTGTCGGGTTAGCATCTGCGAAGTTGCGCCTCGGCTGCGCTGCCGTCAGGCGGGGCAAGGACCGACGCCCATAGCAACATAAACAGAGCGACCAAATGGCCTCGTATCCTTCCGCTCCGCCGCACCGAACGCCTTACACGTGCGTCGGCATGCCTAGACGCCCTCACAGCGACGTTCCACCCGAAACAATACCGAAGCACCGAACCCGGCGCCCTCCCTCGAGCCCATCACGAGCACAGGAGCGCTTCCGCGCCCGAGAACCGCTCCGCAGACGCGTTCGCGCAGGTCTGGAAACCGCAGAGCACACCAAAGGGTGGAAGGCATGGAAGCGGCCAGGGCTTCGAGTGCCACTCGACTGCCACTCTCCGACGTCGGCGTACTCAGTCTTATGTTTGAAAATATTCGATGATCTGGAACCCCCTTACGGAATCGAACCGTAGACCTTCTCCATACCATGGCCACGCCGCCCCGCCCACAGCGCACTGCCTGCACTGATCGCACGGCCGAACGCACAGAAAGCACAGAAAGCACTCACTGCGCCTGGCACTCGGTCCACGACTCGTTCCACGATGACCTAGCCGCGTCCGGCCACCGAGTCACGCTCTGTGAGGGCACTTCTGTCACAGCGCGTGACCAGGCCCGGCTCGCATTGGCCATTCCGGCCTGCCACCTGCGCCCTGCCCGCCGTTGCAGTAGGATTACGTTCCTACCGTGCGCTAGCATGGCCTCATGACAGTCCGGAAGCTATCGATCTCAGTTCCCGCCGAGCTCGAGGAGACCATCAAGGCCGCAGCCGCCGACGAGGGCAAGCCCGTCTCGGTCTGGCTCGCCGAGGCCGCCACCGAGAAAGCCCGCGCCGCAGCCCTGCACGCCGCCGGACGAGCCGCCGCCCGCGAGCTGGTCGCCGAGTACGAGCAGGAGCACGGCCCGCTGCCTGCCGAGTCCCGGCGGCGGGCCCGGGAATTCCTTACCGAGGCCGGCCTGCTCGACGACGAGCTGCCGCGGGCCGCCAGCTGATGGCGGCCATCGTCTACGACACCGGGGCGCTGCTGGCCGCCGAACGGCGCAACCCCGACTTCCTCGCCCTGCACGACGAGGTCACCGCCGCCCGCATCCGCCCCCTCGTCCCCGTCGTCGTCTTGGCCCAGGCGTGGCGCGGCGGGCCCCAGCACCAGATCTCCCGCGTCCTGAAGGGCTGCGACATCATCGCCGATGACGAGCGGACCGGCCGCGCCGCAGGAGTCGCCTGCGCCGCGGCCGGGACCAGCGACGTCGTCGACGCGATCGTCATCGCCACCGCCGTCCGCCACCAGGCCCCCGTGGTCACCAGCGACCCCGGCGACCTTGCCCGCATCGCCGACGCCATCGGCGTCAAGATTAAGCTCTACTCAACCTGACCAACCCAGAACAAGAACCCGCCCACAGGCCCGCGGCAACGGGTCGGCCTGCGCCGATCACGGCCAGACACCGCATCCGAAAAGGCCAGCTGACCCGCCAGGCGTTCAAGCCGGCCACCTCAAGCCGTCCAACCTGAGCCACGGCAGAAGCTCCCAGCCAGCCAAGCAGATGTTGACAATGCGCGCGCGTACGGCTCGTTTTGTACTTGAATCGGCCGCCGCGTTTGGCTGGCTGGGCGACGCCAGAACCGCCGTTACGGACGGTCGTTAGTGCGCGTCTATCGTCGCTCATGGCCGCGCATGAGTGGATGATCTGCGGCCTGGTTGCTCGGCATGGCGCTCTGGGATGCTCGCTGGTGCAGGCAGTCCTGACGGTCCGCCCGGTCTTCCGGAACAGAGGGGCAGGGGACACTGGCGGCCGTCAGCGCCCGGCCCTCCGCCACGTCGTCCTGACGGTTCGGCGGGACTGCCTGATGACATCCGCGCCGGGCAGGCCGGACCAGTCGTGAGCCGCCGGGGCGAAGCCGCTGCCGCGTGCGAGCGATCCTGGCTCGCCGCCGCGGGGCCGGGCCCGGCGCGAACGGGCAGGCCGCCCGGGCCAGCCCGCCGGCTGATCGGCTGTCCGCGTTCGGTTACGGGTCTTGCGCGACCCCGATGATCGTCTTGCCGTGCACCCGGCGGTCAGGGGCGAACGCGGACGGCACCTCGGCGAGCGGCCGCACGGCCCCGATGACCGGATTCAGCCGTCCGGACCGCGCCCGCTCGGCGAGGTCAGCCAGCCGGGACCGGTCCGGCTCGACGACGAAGAAGATCGCCCGGCCGCCGGCGGGCCGCACCGTCGGCGGGCCGGCGGTCGTGACGAGCGTGCCGCCGGCGCGTACCAGCGGGGCGGTGCGCTGGAGGACTTCACCCCCGATCACGTCGAACGCGACGTCGACCGCGCCGGCGTCCTCCAGCCGGTCGGCCTGCAGGTCCACGAACGCGTCCGCACCCAGGCCCAGGGCGGCCTCCCGGTCCCCGGCACGGCCGGTGCCGATCACGCGGGCGCCCAGCTCGTGGGCGAGCTGCACCGCGATCGACCCGACGCCGCCCGCGGCGCCGTGGATCAAGACGGTCTGGCCCGCGTCTGGCGGCCGAACGGCCGCGCGCCGCTGCTCGCTGCCTCCCCGGCGCCGATGCTGAAGTGCAGCGTGCCGATGGTCTGAGTGATGACGGCGGTTACGGACTGGCCGAGGCCGAGGAAGGCGATCGCGAGCCCGGCCGCCAGGGCGACCTGCGCAATCGTGGCCGTGCTGCGGCGTTTTTGCCGCAGCACGTTGCGGACCCCCATCCGCATGCTGCCGGGGACCCGGGTTCCGGCCAGCAGGCCGCTGTGCGCGGCAAGACGGTCGAGCCGGTCGGAGCCGTATCCGGTGGTGCCCGTGCCGGCCAGGGTTTCGGCCACGGGTTTGCGCAGCGCGCGCCTTAGCGCGGGCAGTGTGGCGGCGACGGCGAGCGCCGGGCCCGCCACGAGGCCGGCCGCGACCACCGGGACCGAGATGGCGAAGCCGGACGACACGTCGATGAACCTCGTGGCGAAGTAGGCGGCCAGCAGGTCCGCTATGGCGATGCCGAGGATGGTGCCGAGGACCGCGCCAGCCGCGCCGAGCATTGCCGCGGTGCGCAGGGTGATGCCCCCGATCTGCCGCCGTCGGCCGCCGAGCGTCTTGAGGATGGCGATCTCGCCGGCCTGCTCGGCGATGAGGGTGTTCATCGTGGCAGCGATCAGGAACAGAGCGGAGGCGAACGCGAGGATCGTGATGATGTACAGCAGCGCCATGATCTGGCCGAACCCGGACTGGCCGGTCCACTGGCCCGGAGCCCGGACGGCAGGCAGCGCCGTGATGGGATCCGCTCCGGTCTGCGCGGTCAGGTAGCCGCGCACCTCGGCGACCACCTGGGACTGCGCGGCTGTGCTGTCGTCGGTGAGCCGGAACCCCAGATAGTTGTAACCGCGGACGCCGTGCAGCGCCTGCACCGTCGCCGTCGGGGCGTAGAAGACCGGCGTGGATGAGCCATTCGCGCCCGGGGTCGCATAGAGGTTCAGGCCGGTGCCGCTGACCCGCAGCCGAACCAGCCTGCCGCTGGCGGCCCGCACGCTGATGGCGCCGCCGACAGGGATGGCGTAGCCGGTGGCCCGGGGGTTGCCCGCGTCGGCCAGGACCTCACCCGGTCCCGGCATCCGGCCGGTGAACAGCGCGACGGTGTTGACCGGGGCGGTGGCCAGTGCGGTGCCGGCGAGTTCGATGTCCTGGGGGCCGGAGGCGGATGTCACCGTGGTGGCGTACCCCGCTGCGGGGCTGACCGCGGCGACGCCCGGCAGGTGGTCCAGGGCGCGGAGCTGTGCCGGGCTCAGGTCCAGGGTGCTGGTGGATATCCCGACATCGTACAAGTGGCTGCCGGCGATCTGGCGGTTCATGGCGGCACTCAGCAGGAGCGGGAGCGCGAGGAGAGCCAGGCTTGCGATGGCGATGCTCAGCGTGCCCGCGGCCAGCAGCGTGCGGGCGCGGTGCCGGGTCAGGTCCGCCCGGGCCTTGCGGCTCAGGGTGCTCATGGCCGCGGCCCCGTGTCATCCACGATCAGGCCGTCGCGAACGGTGACGATCCGCGAGGCCAGCGCGGCCAGAGCCTGGTCGTGCGTGACGTACACGACTGTGGCCCCGTTCTCGTTCAGCTCCTTGAGAAGGTCGAACATGTCAAGCGCCAGCCTCGTGTCAAGGTTGCCGGTGGGTTCGTCGCCGAGCAGTACCGGCGGCCGGCAGGCCATCGCCCGCGCGATCGCGACGCGCTGCTGCTCTCCGCCGGACAGCTCCAGCGGCAGCCGGTCACCACGGTCACCGAGGCCGACCGTGGCCAGATTGCGGGCTGCCACCGCCTTACGCTCGCGGGCCGGGCCTATCCGGGCGAGGTCCAGTGGCAGCATGGCGTTCTCCGCCGCGGTGAGCGTCGGCATCAGCTGGAAGAACTGGAAGACGATGCCGACAGTACGGCCGCGCCAGACCGCAAGTTGCTCCTCTGTCATCTGGTCCAGGCGGCTCCCGTTGACCGTCACCGCGCCGGCCGTGGGCCGGTCGATGCCAGCGATCAAGTTGATGATGGTGGTCTTGCCGCTGCCCGACGGGCCGGTGATCGCCACTATCTCACCGGCGGTGATGGCCAGGTCCACGCCGTGTAGCGCCCGGAACGAGATCCGCCCACTCCGGTAGGTCTTCTCGACCCCGGCTAGCTCGATGACGGCCGCGGTGCTGGTTTGCATTTCTGCCCTGGTCTCAGCAGGCAATCGGGACTGGCTGGCGTGCGATTGTCGCTGGTCAGGGAGTGTGCGAGTTCTGCCGGCCATGGTCTGCTCCTCCTTGGGATGATCGGGAAAGGCGACTGGGCGCGTGCCTGGCGTCGACGGCGCGGCTGCCGGCGAATGCGCGGCGTTCCAGCCGGGCGTATCCAGGGCGGGCAACGGCCAGTATGACCCGAGCTGGCCAGCCGCCGGTGGCGAGTAGCCGGCTCAGCTCGTCTTGCCGCGCGTGCCGTGCCAGCCACGGCGCGGTGAACCGCAGGCCGGGCAGCGAGGCTTTCCGCTGGATCTGCCTGTCGCACCACCGGTAGGCCTCGGCGGGCAGGCAGCGCCGCATGGCCGGGATGATCTGCTCTTCTTCGTCGGCGATGTGCTCATCGAGCATGTCGCGCAGGTCGATGACCGATGCATGCAGCTCAGCGGGGGCGCCCGGTTGCGCGCGGAAGGAAGCCAGAGCCCGGCTGGCCCGGCCGACCGCGCCCTGGATGGCCCGGTGGTCATCGGTCAGGGGGGCCAGGTCAACGGCCTGCCCTGCGGTGGCGGCGATCACCGGCCACAGAACCTCGTCCTCGTTCTCGTGGTGGGCGCGGATCTCGGCGAGCAACGCCGCGGTGTATCGACCGATGGCGCGTGCCTGCGAGGGCGGTGCCCCGTGGCCGGCGATCCCGGCCAGGCTGGCGGCGACCCGCCGCAGGTCCTGGCGGATCGCCCGGTGGACCACCACCATGGACGTGAGATCCGGCTCAGGCTCCGCCGCGGTCTTCGCCCGGAGCGGGAATGGCGGTGTGCTTGTCACATCCCCAGCCTGGGCCGGGAACTTGCGGCGAACTTGCGGCAGACTGGCGGCACTGCGACGCTGAAAGGTAATTTCCTCTCTCAGCGAGGTTCCGGTGATCACGGTCAGGGTGCTCGGGCCGCTGGAAGTGACCGTTGATAACGTTCCTGCCAGCGTCGGCGGGCCGAAACAGCGGTGCGTGCTGGCCCGGCTGATCGCCGGACACGGCCAGGTGGTTTCCGCCGACCGGCTGATCGAGGATCTCTATGCCGACGAGGCGCCGGCCAGAGCGCTAGCGGCGGTGCAGTCGTACGTCTCGCACTTGCGCCGGGCGCTTGAGCCGGGCCGCGCGGCCTGGGACCGCGCGGGCGTCCTGACCGCCTCCCCGCCCGGCTACGCGCTGCGGCTCGGCCTTGACATGGTCGATGCCTGGGCTTTCGAGAACGAGGTGCACCAGGCCGCTGGGCAGGATGACCCCGTGGCGGTGCACTCGCGGCTTTCGCCGGCGCTGGCCTCCTGGCGCGGTGCGGCCTTCCAGGAGTTCGGCGGCCTGCCATGGGCGGACCTGGAAGTGTCCAGGCTGGACGAACTGCGCCTGACGGCCATGGAAATGCGCGCGGACGCGGCGCTTCGGATAGGCCGGGCGGCGGAGATGGTCGCGGAGCTGGACCAGCTGACAGCCGATCACCCGCTCCGGGAGGAAGGCTGGCGGCTGCTCGCACTGGCGCTGTACCAGTCCGGGCGGCAAGGTGACGCGCTCGCCGCGCTGCGCCGGGCCCGAGCCTGGCTGGCCGAGCAACTCGGCGTCGACCCGGGGACGGGGCTGCGCGAGCTGGAAGGCGACATTCTCGCCCAGGCAGCGCATCTTTCCGCCCTGGCGCCCAGCACATGGCGGCCGAGCGCGGTGGCCGTCCCCGCGCGACCGGGCAGCGATCGGACGCTCGCAGCCACGCCACCGTTTGTCGGCAGGGACGCCGAGCTGGCCCAGGTCCTGGATGCAGCGGCAGACGCAGGCGCGGGACAGCTGCGGATCGTGCTGGTGACCGGCGATGCAGGGGCAGGCAAGACCGCGCTGGCAGGCGAGGTCACCCAGCGCATGGCGGGCGGGGGCTGGGCGGTGACCGCCGGACGATGCCCCGAGCATGAGGGCGCACCAGCGGGCTGGGCCTGGGCCCAGGCCCTCCGGCAGCTGGCCGCTACCGCTGCGCCGGCCCATCCGCAGGCGCTGGCCACGCTGCTGACCGACACCCCGCAGCAGGACGGCGACGCAGCCGCCGCACGGTTCCGGCTGCACCGCGCCGTTGCTGGCTATCTGGAGGAAGTCAGCCGCGCCGCGCCGCTGCTGGTGATGCTCGACGACCTGCACCGGGCCGACGACGAGACCCTCGCCATCCTCGCCGACGTCACCGCCGACCTGACCGTAAGCAGGATTCTGGTGCTGGCCACCTACCGGCCCGCCGAGGCAAACGAGCAACTATCCGGCTGCCTTGCTGCCCTGGCTTCCCGCGAGCCGGCCCGGATCACGCTGCGGGCCCTGGACGTGGCCGCGGCGGCCGAACTGATCCGGGCGACCTGCACCCGCCCGGTCGACGAGCACACCGCGCGGGCCATCGCCGAGCGCACCGGCGGCAATCCGTTCTTCATCCGGGAAACCGCCCGGCTGCTCGACTCCGAAGGCGCGCTGGCTGCCACCACCGAGGTAGCCGCCGGAGTCCGTGAGGTCCTGCAGCGCCGGATCGCCAGGCTCCCGGCCACTGCCCAGACCATCCTGCGGCAAGCCTCGGTCATCGGCACCGAGACCGATGCCGACGTGCTCGGTGACGTGGCCGACGTCGAGGAACATGTGCTGCTAGACGCAATCGAGGCCGGGCTGCTCACCGGGCTGGTGACCGAGCCTGGACCAGGCCGGATCCGGTTCGCGCACGCCCTGGTCCGCGACACCCTCTACCACGGCCTGTCCCAGCTGCGCCGCTCCCGGCTGCACGCCCGGGCCGCAGAGGCGATCGAACGGCACAGCCCCGGCCAGGTGGCGGCGCTGGCCTACCATTTCGCCGAGGCCGGCACCGACCCGGCCAAAGGGGCCAAGTACTGCCGCCTGGCAGCCGGCCAGGACGAGCAGCGCTTCGCCTTCCGTGAGGCCGCCCGGCTGTGGGAGCAGGCCATCGCCTGCCTCGATCAGGCCGACGACACCCCAGGCCGGGACCGGATTGAGCTGGTCCTCTGCCTGGTCCGCGCGCTCTCCCATGCCGGGCAGCTGCCCCGCGCCCGCTCCTGGCGGCAGGATGCCATCCGCGCGGCGCTGCTGCTCGACGACCCGGTCCTGCTCGCCCGGGTCATCACCGCGTTCGACGTGCCCAGGGCCTATTTCTTCCGCGAACACGGCGAAACCGACTACGAGCTTGTCGGCACGGTCGAGCAGACGCTGGCCCGGCTGCCACCCGGCGATCAGCCGCTGCGCTGCGGCCTGCTTGTTACGCTGACCTTCGAACTCGCTGATGACGACTCCAAGCACGCCTACCAGGCCTCCGCCGAGTCGGTGGCGATGGCGCGGCGACTTGGTGACCCGTTCCTGCTGACCATGGCCCTCGTCGCCCGCTGGGTCCAGAACTTGAGCTTCTGGCACGACGGGCTGGATGAGCGGCTGCGTATCGGGGCCGAACTGCTCGCGCTGCCCGGCAAGCCGGTGACCGCCGAGGCGCTCGCCCACGTGATGCTGATGGCGGCCAACTGCGGCGGCGCCGACTTCGCTGCGGCGGACCAGCACGCAGGCCAGGCCGCGCGCATCGCCGACCGCTACGATCTCCCGACGGTCGCCGCCGCCGTCAGCATCTACCGTGCGACGCGGGCAGCCCTAGACGGCGACTTCGCCGCCGCCGCAGAGCTCTACCAGCAGGCAGCGGCGCAGCTGGGCAGGCTCGGGCAGCACGGGGCCGGGCTGGCGATCCTGGGCCGGTCATCCCTGCTGATCATGCAAGACCGGATGGCGGAGATCAAAGGCGAGCTGGACGGTGACCCGCGCATGCCTGCCCTGTTCCCCGAGCTGCACGCGCTCGGGCTCGCCGCAGCCGGCCGCGCCGCCGACGAGCGGGCAGTGGCCACTCCCCTCCTCCCTATTCGCCGGGACCGCCGGTGGCTGTTCCTGACCTGCATCCGCGGCCTGCTCGCCATCGCTCTCGACGACCGCGAGCGCGCCGAATCCGCCTACCAGGCGCTGCTGCCCTTCGCCGCCCGGCCCGCCGGGGCCGACACGATGTTGATTACCCTCCGGCCCGTGGCCCAGATCCTCGGCGACCTCGCCCGCTACCTTGGCATCCCCAGCGCGCAAGCCCACTACAAGCAGGCGCTCGCCATTGCCGAGCAGGCGCACGTGGAGCCGTGGCACGAGGCCGCCATAAGGCGCCTCGATTAACGGCCCCAGTACATGCCGGGGCATCGGACGCAGAGCCGGAGTACTACCCACATCCATCGCCTACGGGAATGGATCAGTCAATTCGGGCGCGGCAAGGTGGCGGCCGCGACGGCCAGGAGTCAGTGCAGATCGGCGGTTCTGATGCGCACGCCGCCCGGTCCCGCCGACGCATCGACGGCGCTATTAGAGAGCCGTACGCGTGCGGCGGCAAGTCACGCAAAGCGACGGGAAGCGTCTGAATGTCGCCATGGCCGACCTTCGACTGACCGGGACGCTTTCTGCAGCCGCAAGAGGGTCAGGACGCGGGTCGGACCGATGATGCCTAGACGCCCTCACCACGACGCTCGGCCCGATAACAATACCGAAGCACCGAACCGGCGCCGTCCCCCGCGCCCATCACGAGCAAAGGAGGCATTCACCGGAGCGCATTCGCGCCCGGGAACCGTTTCCTGACCTGCGCGAACCGCAGAGCGCGCCAAAGGGCGGAAGACATGGAGGCAGGCAGCGCTACGAGTGCCACTCAAACTGCCACTCCCAGTCGCCGATGTACTCAGTTCTATATTCGAAAAAGTCTCATGACCTGGAGCCCCATTACGGAATCGAACCATAGACCTTCTCCTTACCATAGGCACGATTTACCGCACTAGTCCGTCTAGCTGTAGATCGCTGAGGAGGCGCTGCCCGCAGCCGGGGCATTCGTAGACGGTGTGGTCGCGCCGGGCCCGGGCTGCCGGCACGGAGACCGGGAGCGGCTGGTCCTGGTGGCGGCGGCGGAACGCGGTCTTGCGGCACCGGTCACCGCAGTAGAGCTGCCGCCCGGCGGGGGTGAACGGCTGCTGGCAGACCGGGCAGGTGATCGTCCCGGCATCGTCCCGCGACGGGGCGGCGGCGGTGCGGTCATGGGGTGCCGTCCCCGGCGCGGAGCTTTCCGGCGCGGGCGCGGTGGGCGCGCATCCGGTAGGACTCGCCGGTGATGTTCAGGACGACGGACCGGTGGAGCAGCCGGTCGAGCATGGCGGCGGCGACCATGGGGTCGTCGAAGATCTTTCCCCAGGACGGGATGCCCAGGTTGGTGGTCAGGACGATGGAGCCCTTGAAGTGCCGCTGGGTGATGACCTGGAACAGCGCGGCGGCGCCTTCGGCCTGCATCGGCAGGTATCCCAGCTCGTCGATGATGAGGAGCCGGGGTCCGGCGAAGAACCGCATGGTGGTGGCCCAGCGGCCCTCGATCGCGGCCTTGTGGCAGCGGGCGGCCAGGTCGGCGGCGGTGGTGTAGTAGGTGCGGTACCCGGCGGTGACGGCGGCGTGGCCCAGGGCGACGGCGAGCATGGTCTTGCCGACGCCGGGCGGGCCGATCAGCAAGATGTTGGTGGCGTCGTCGAGGAACCGCAGGGTGCCGAGCTCGTTGATGAGCTTGCGGTCGACCGACGGCTGGGCGTCGAAGTCGAAGTCGGACAGCTGCCACGGGGCGGGCAGGCACGCGAACCGGGCCAGGCTGGCCTGCCGGCGGGCCGTGGTCGCGGTGACCTCGACCGCCAGGAGGCGTTCCAGGAACGCGGTGTGGCTGAGGTTGCCCGCGGCGGCGCGGTCGAGTTCGGCGGGCAGGGCCTCGGCGGCGGCGGTCAGCCGCAGTTCGGCGAGGTGGCCGCGGAGCTGCTGGTAGACCGAGGCGTCGCTCACCGGGTCACCTCCGCCAGCCCGGTCAGCTCGGCATAGCGGGCGAGGTCGACGGTCACCTCAGGTCCCAGGCCGGCCAGCAGCCGGGCGGCCTCGGCGCGGGCGGTGTCACCGGGCGGGTGGTTGCCCTTGCGCTCGCACGGCCGGTCCGTGGTGAACGCCGAGAGCACGACCCGCTCCAGCTCGGCGCGGTGCCCGGCGGTCCGGACCAGGATGCCCGCGCCGTCGGGGGCGAGCCGGTGGGCGGCCAGGAGCGCCCCGGCCGGGGTGAAGATCTCCAGCGTGCTCGTTCCCAGCCGGCGCCGGCATTCCGCCCGGGTGCCGGCCAGGCCAGGCGGCACCGAGTAGGAGTTGCCGCGGAATGCCACCGCGGCGTTCGCGCCGACCTGCCGGGACACGATGACGGTCGCCGGATACGGCGCGGCGGGCAGGGCGAGCAGCGGCTCGGCGGCAGCCAGCGCCCCGACCGTCGTCGCGGTGCCGCCGGACTTGCGCCGGCGGGCGTCGGCGGTGCCGGAGCAGAACACGTCGAGGGAGGCCTGGGCCTGCGCCGGGGTGGCCGCGGTCATCGTCCGCCACCACCGGCCGCACACGTACCGGACCGAGGACTCGACTGCGCCCTTGCGGTTCCCGCGCCGCGGCGGGCACGGCTCCACCACCACGCCGTAGAACTTCGCGACCGGCGCGAAGCTCGGCTGGACGTCGCGGCTGCCCGGCACGATGACCGTGGCGAGGCGGTCGGTCCGCCAGATCCGCGGCGTGCCGCCGTGCCGGCGCAGCACGGCATCGATCGCCTCGACCAGGTGCGGCTGATCCAGCGACTCGGCGAGCACGCCGCGGACCCGGCCCGAGTGCGGCAGCGTGCCCAGCAGCACATACGCGGTGCCGCCCCACGGCGCCTTGCGCCGCTCGAACCAGTCCCACTGCATTTCCTCACCCGCCGGGTGCGCGATCTCGATCGTGTCCCGCCCCGACACCCCCGCGCACGGCTCGCAGTGCGGCCGCAGGCCCGCCAGCCGCAGCTGCCGGGCGAAGCTGACATACGACAGCTGGTAGCCCAGCGGCACCACCTCATCGAACAGCGCCGTCGCCCAGACATGCGGATCATCAGCAAACCTCGCCGCCAGGTACCCCGCGAACGGGGCCAGCGGATCGGTCGCCGAACTGGCCCGCACACCGGGCTGGCGCTCCCCCCGCACATACGCGCGGACGGTCTTGCGGTCACGATCCAGGTGGCGGGCGATCGCCGAGACCGACCACCCCCGGCTAGCCAGAGCCTGAACTTCCACATCTTCTCCCTGTGTGAGCATTGAGCCCGGGGCTCCCTCGGACGACGGACCAGACACCCGTCACGCTCAGGGGGAGCCCCGCCTCATCCGGCGGACATCAATACCGACACGCCGGACTCAGGCGGGGAATTTCAGTGATCGAAGGTGGGGAGATTCCGCTGATGTGACCGATACGTCGGGCTGACTGCACGCAATGCCCGGATCGCACCGATGAACCGGCGTGCAGATTCCACGACTGATTCCACTGCCGCCACGGGCACTCGAACGCCTGTTCGCAGGTGCGAGAGGCGCACCCCGGCGTGGCCCGACCTGTAACGTTGATCGCAGCCATCCGTTGCAGGACCTGCTCATGCTCGGCATCCTCGATCTCCTGCGGCTCGCTCATCAACCGGACGATCTCCTCACGCCACCTCAGGGAACACCACGGGACGCCCTGGGCCTCAGCAGGAAGCCTGGAATCTAACCGGCGTGCTCGGACACTGCGCGACCCGTCAAAGTCAACGCCCCGGCGCCAGACTAAATGGCGGGCTCAAGTCCCAAGGAGCAACCGGTCTCGCCGGCGCTGCTACGTCCAGCTCGGCGGTCTGCTCGCGTCTCTAGCGCATCCAGCTCCCGACGCCGCCCCAGCAGGCCTCCAGCTCGCGGGCGCGCGGCGTTCCGCTCAACTCCCTGGCGACAAACTCGTGGGCGGCGAGCATGAGTTCCATGCCGCCCTGCTCGTTCAGTTTCGCGCCGATCTCCCGCGCTCGGATGTGACAGTGGTGGTCGTCATAGACCGTTCCGTCAGGGGTGCCCACGAAGCTGGTCCGCCGGCCGATGTCGGCCAGCTCCCTGATGAGCTGGTCCATGGCGCCAACCGCGTCGTTCTCAACCGCCTCGGCCATTGCCAGGTAGGCGGCCTCGCCGATGTGCCCTTGGCCCGCCTCTATCGCGAACGCCCAGTCGTCAGGGACTCCGAGTGGCTCTGCTGTCTTGTGCACCATGACGGCGACTCGCCGGCTCACCTCGTCCATCTGGGCAGGGGTGAGCTGCGGGTGGTGACTCCGCACGAGCGCCTGGTCACGCCTCTCGAGCTGCTCGCGTCGCTTTCGAAGTCCGGACAGTTCCCCCGAGGTGAACCACGCCTGCTGCCCACTTGGCGGCGGCGCGCTGCCCTTGCTGTTGCTCTTGACCGCGTTCTTGCGCTTAAACATCACGCCCTCCCCGCGGGCGGCGACGCCGAATCCCCGACAGTCACTGCCCACCTTCAGGCTGGACCTGCCGCCTGCGCCACGCAAGTGCCGAAGGTCCCTCGATGTCCCCGGAGGTCCCGTACGCGCGCGCCGAGGAGAAACCACATGAAACGGCTTCGATCATCGCGACTGCTGGCCGCGCTCCGGCGGACCCGGAGACTTGTTGCAACAGGCAACGCCGCGATGCTGCTCATCATCTCGACCAGTCAGAACGGTGCGCCCATCGAGAGCTGGACAACGTCAAGATTAGATACGGACCTTCATAAATCCGAACGTATACCAATGGCATTCTTGGCGACTGGGTTGCCTAATACCTATTAACTTGTAGGGTGGCCGGGTGGCCACTGGACCAGCTCAATCCGTTAGCCGTCGGGGTCTGTGAGCCATGAGGTCTGGGCGGCCATCGGGACCGCCGGGGCGCTCTACCGGGCCGGGTCTGAGCCCCGCCCGCGACAGCGCCTCCGCCGTTGCGCGAGTTGGTCAGCCTGTATGACAATGTGGCTGAACCCGGTGCCGAGATGTCCACCGGTCCATCGACGGCTGATGAGCCAGTCGGACCCGTGACGACCCGCTCGCCAGGGAACTTGACCATGGTCAGACTTCGGCCGTGGCCGCTGTCCACGGAACCGACCTGCCGATACCCGAGTGCGGTGTAGAAGCCATCGGAGGCGGCCACGTCCGTGACTCTGTACGCCGTGTAGAGAGTCCTCGTGCCAGTGACCGTACCCGAGGACCGGCGGCAGGCATGCAGCTACCTGGAAGCCCGCCGCCACGCCCCTCGCCGCCTTACTGTCAGCGAACACGCGTTTGCAGCACCTCACTAGCCGACAGTGGGAGCTCCCGGCGCGCAGAGTCCGGACAACGCCGCCCCTGATAGCGAGCGCCCTGCTCGGCGCGGACCCACCCTCGAGTCGTGGACTTCGCGGCCTGCCCTTATGACGGCACGCACCTCAAGGCCGTTGCGCCCGACCCGAACCCGGCCAGCCGTTGCTCAGCAGATGCCCGGCCTGCCTCAAGCACTTCTAGCCAGGCGACAGCGGTGTGTGATCGAGATGCCTGCAGCCCGGAAATCTAGAGACCTGGGGTTCCGGCTGATCAGCGGCTTGAAAGCCTGGGTGACCGCCGCGCGAGTTCCTCGCGGGCAAGCTCGCGCATTTCCGAGCAGTCGACCGGTTCGGTCACCTTATAGGCTTCCCCGCCGAACATGACATCGTCCTGGTAGCTCGCCTGGGTAGCTTGCTCGATGTCGCTGATGTCCTTCAGGACGTCTGCCGGCACCTCGCCCGCCCGCCGGGACAAGACGGCAGCCAGTGCACCGACGCAGTCGCGCGTGAATTTGTCGCTGTTCACCGCCCACGCCGTGAGAGCCGCCGCGGATAGCGGGTCAGCGGTCTGGCGGGCGGCCCGGATCGCGGCGCGGATCGCCTTGTCGTTCCTGCACCATCCGTGCGGTGTTCTGATCACTGGCTCCTCGCTCAGCACCGGCCGGATCACCGTCATGCCGCGTTCGCCACCCATCTGGACGAGCATGTCGATGATCGCTGCCCGCAGTTCCGGGTCAGGGGCGGTGTCGTCCTGGCTGCGATCAGCCAGGAAGACCGTCGTCAGGACCGGGACCGCGTCGGCGCCGATCTTCCTGACCCCGGCCCAGTCGGCGGCCGCGACAGCGAGCCGAGCTGCGTGCTCGGCATCCGGCGGCTGCCAGCCAATCTGTTCCAGGGACCGCGCCGCATCCAGTCGGATGTTCTTCTTCGGGTCGAGCAAGGCACCGGCGAACGCGTCAGCGATAGCCTGCCGCGCCTGGCTCATCGGACCTCGCTGCTCGTCCGCATCACCTTTGCAGGCTCTGGCCAGCCACAGCGCCGCCCGCCGCCGGGCTAGATCACTCCCAGACCTGAAGCTGGCGAGCAGCGGCGCGATGCCCTCGGGCCTGAGCATGAACAGCGATTCGGCTGCGGCGTCCGCGCCCGCCTCGCGCTCCAGAGCCCGGCCGAGCGGGATCACGAAGGCCTTGTCCCCGATTACGCCCAGTGCACGTGCGGCGTCCGCCCGGATGAGCGCAGCCCTGCTCTGGAACGCCGACTGCGCGCCCGGATCTGCGGGTGCCTCCAACAGGCGGATGAAGGTCCGGGCCGTGGTCGGATCCGCGATGCGCTTCAGCGCCGAGACGGCAAGCATCTGCTCCGTGCTGCCCGGCGTGCCGCCTTCGATCGCAGCCACCAGCGAAGGGATACTGGCAGGCGCCAGAGCTATCAGCGCCTCCATCGCAGCCTTCGCCAAATGAGCGTCACCCAGCGTCCGGATCAGAACGTCGATCGCCTCGGGGCTCGCTATCTCCTGAAGTCCTCTGATCGCCGATTCCTTCTCCGGCTCGGTAGATCGCCAGGAAAACAGGCGATCCTTGAGCTTCTCGACATGCTCGCGCTGTCGGCTCTCCTTGCTGAACATCAGCCCTCCTCCATGGCTGCAAACGCACCCAGGCAGAATCCTGAGCTCCCCCTGGCCGGGCAAGTGCCCACGCATCATGACAGAGCGCCCACCTGCCGAGGAACGTCCCGCGGCCTCTCCCGCTTTCCTAGCCGAGAACAGAGATCCCGGCCAGGACCGGAAGTCCTAAATGCCTGGGTCGCAAGGCAGCACGGAGCCGGACGGACAACCTCGGGCCCGCCGCGCCGACCCGCCCGGCGGACCCCGATCCGGCTGGGATCCTGCCCGTTCAAGGTGGCGTGCATCCGGGCGGATGAAATATCGGGCTTCGGCAGTTCCGGCTCTCGTCTGCGACCGCGGCCCCAGCCCGCGGCACCTCGGCCACGGGCCGACGTGCGCGGGCGAGGAGGGCCGCGAGCACGGCGAGGGCCAGCACGGCTAGCAGGATCGTGATCGGGCCCGCGCGTTTCCCAGGTTTCTCGGCTGAGGGGACCGACCGCGCGCATTGATCGAGCCGACACTCCACCAATGGCCACCGCTGATTGAGCCTGCAGAAATGGGGAGATCCAGATTCGCGGTCGGCGCGGTTCTGGCGAGGTCGGCTGGGGTCGGCTGGTCGATCCCGGCCGTCGCGTAACGTTCCCGCTCATGCTGTCGGAGCGCTCGTTCCTGGCGCTTGGGTGCGCGCCGGCGGCCGCCCGGATGCTACCCTGGTAGCAAGCCTGTGGTAGAAGGGTAGATGATGAGCCTCAACATCAAGAACGCCGAGACCCACGAGCTGGTGCAGGAGCTGGCAGCGCTGACTGGCGAGACGCAGACCACGGCCGTGACCATCGCGGTCCGCGAGCGACTGGAGCGGGTACGCCACCTGCGTGAAGCAGGTCTGGCTGACCGGCTGCTGGCGATCGGCGCCGATGCCGCGCGCCGACTCCGCGAGCCGTACCGCAGCGCCGATCACGGCGATCTCCTCTATGACGAGCGCGGGCTGCCCGCGTGATCGTCGACACCTCGGCCCTCATCGCGATCCTGCGAGCCGAGAACGACGCCGGCGACATGGCCCTGGCCATCGAGAAGGCGCAGGTCCGGAGGATCTCGGCGGCTAACTTCGTGGAGACCGCGGTGGTCATCGACGCGAGCCGGGACCCAGTCGCCAGCCGTCGCTTCGACGAGCTGGTCGAAGTCGCCGAACTGCGGGTCGAGGCGGTCACCGCCGACCAGGCCCGCATCGCCAGGGACGCGTACCGGGACTTCGGCAAGGGCAGCGGCCACAATGCCAGGCTGAACTTCGGGGACTGCTTCGCGTACGCCCTGGCCAAAGCCACCGGGGAAACCCTGCTGTTCAAGGGAGACGACTTCGGCCATACGGACATCACTCCCGCGCTGCCAAGCGCCCCGACCGGCCAGACGCGCTGACGAACGCACGCCAGTTCCGCGCTCACTCCGGCAAGAATCCGCTGCCTCCGCCACCCGGGCCGGCCACCACCCACTCAGCCAGCCCTTCGCCCATGCCGGGGAAGATGTCGGAAAACCCGCTCTGCATGTCCTGACGCTCCGCGCTGAACCCAGCGTCGCGCAGCGCCGCCTCGACGGCGTAGCCCTTCGGCGCAGCTTGGCCATGCGCCGCGACTCGCGCCGCGACGCCAGGTTCAGCTCCAGCCCTGCCGGTGCGATCAGTGCATCCAGGACATCGGAGCGTTTCTTTGGCGGGTACGAGACTGGCCTACCGCGGCCGCTCGGCCGGCGAACAGGGGCTGAGTATTACATGCTAAAACTATCTAAACCGTACGCTGCGTGACCACGGGGGCTCCAGACCGACCCGGCCCGACACTTGTGCTTGGTGCAACCGACAGCGTGTTCGAATCCTGCCTCGTCCCGCCAGTGCGGCCTCAAGCTCTCGGAGCCGTTCCTGTCTGCGACGAGCTGGCCGCGGCCTCGGGTGGCAGCGACAGGTCACGATCCGGCCTCCGGGTCGTCCCGGCCAGGCCCGCCAGGGTGGCCGTGCCGATCCGGTCGCGGACCGGCAGCGAACCCCTGCAGATTGACAGGCTGATCTCCGGCCGGCGGTGCCGCGTCGCGCTCCGGGCGACGGCGTCCGCTGGCGCCCTCCCTGAGTACTGCCTCGGCTGCCTCCACAGTCCTGGGCCAGGCCGCAAACCGCGCCCGAAGGGCGGCGACGTCCCCCGCCCCGAGCCCGTGGCGGGCGAATGCCTCGTCATCGATCCGGTCCAGCTGACGGCCGGCGTCCGCGTAGTCACGCGCTGCCAGGCCCGGGTCCAGCCGCCGGGCGAACCTTATCAGCTCGGCCGGGCTGTAGCGGTCCAGCATGCTGGCGGTGTCCGCGTAGTCGCGCGGCTCGATCCGGCTTGCCAGCGCGCACACCTTCCCGCCGGCCACGTCCTCAAGGTCCAGGACCGGGCCGACTTCCATCTCCACCGGCGCGCGCATCCTGTCGAAGTAGGCAAGCTGCAGCACCATCTCCTCGCCGCCCTGGCCGGTCACCACCCACTCAGCCAGCCCTTCGCCCATACCGGGGAAGATGTCGGACAGCCCGGCCTGCATGTCCTGACGCTCCGCGCTGAACCCGGCGTCGCGCAGCGCCGCCTCAACGGCGCCGGCGGCGGCCTCAACACCGTGTTCCTGGTCAGTGAACAAGTCGACATCCTGGGTGTGCCTGCTGATGACCCCGTGCGCGAGCAGCGCGTTACCGCCGCCAAGGGCGAACCCGAATCGCTCCGCCGCACCCAACGCGACCGCGGCGACCCGACGATGGAGGTCGCTCACCGGCATCAGGCAACCGCCTGACCTGCCGCCCGCAAGACCGGGTGATGCTCCTGCCAGGCCTGGCGCACCCCACGGGGCAAGTGCAAGTCCGGCCACAGCGCGACCAGCGTGCTCCGATCCAGGTACTCGACCAGATCCTCCGGCCTGCTCGCCTCGCGCAGCACAGTCTGGTAATACCACCGCCGCATGAACGGCTTGTCCAGGTCGAACGTGCGGTCAGGGCTGCTCCAGAACAAACGCAGCGGCAGCTCGACCGTGCCGTGAACCGGACCGCGCAGGCTCGCCAGGTCGCTGACCACGATCACGCGGCGACCCGGGCGCGACAGGTACCCCGTCCGCACCGCGACCGCGCTCATGGCGTCCATGCACCAAGCGTAGCCCTTCGGCGCAGCCTGGCCATTCGCCGCGACCCGCGCCGCAACGCCAGGTGCAGGTCCGGCCCTGCCGGTGCGATCAGTGCATCCAGGACATCGGAGCGTCTCTTTGGCGGGTCCGAGATTGGCCTGCTGCGGCCGCTCGTCCGGCGAACGAGACTTAATATTACCTGCATATTACCTGCTAAATCTATCTAAACCGTACGCTGCGTGACGGCGCATGCCTGCGACCAGATTCCACGCGAGATTCCACGGAAGTTTGGCATGCTAGACCTATATTCGAAATATATCTCTGAGCAGCTTGAACGGAGCCCCCTTACGGAATCGAACCGTAGACCTTCTCCTTACCATTCCGAAGGCGCCCCGCCCTGAGCGCACTAGCTGCACTGAATGCACGCCCGAAGGCTCGGCAATCACAGAAAGCACAGGATGCTCCAGCCAGCCGGTCCACGACTCGTTCCACGATCAGCGAGCCAGATCCTGCCGGGCCTTCACGCTCTGTGAAGGCCCGGCAGTCACGCTCTGCGTGCGGAGCCCGCCGCAGTCGCCATGAAGACCACCGCCGATCAGCTCGAGCGGACCTGCGTATCATGACTGCCACCGCCCGGCAGCGAGCCCGGGCCGGCGCTAGCCGATCCAGGCGATATCGAAGATGAAAATCAGCTCATCCGCATCGTCCACCCGGAAGGTGAGCAGCCCGTACCCCTGGCCGAACGTGACCTGCCGGTACGCAGGATCGCCGCCGCGAGTCATCACGACTGCGTCCCACGACTCATCCACCAGAGCCACCACGCGCTCGACGAGGGCATCAAAGGCAGCTGACGCCAGCCCGCTGAGCTGAACTAACGCCTTGCCCTCGAACCTGACCTGGTAACTCACCCTCCGCCACGCCGGCGCCGCGCAGCCTCGACTCTCTCGGCCCAGTCCGGGACCACGTCCTCGATCGGTGTCCCGTGGCCGGACGCGGAGCGAGCTGCCTCGAGCCTGGCCTCGAAATCAGGGTCGGAGTAGGCGGCAGCCCGCAGCCGCCACAACCTCAGCGTCTGATGCAGCTCGTGATACTGGTCGGGCCGCCGGGCGCTCGCCGCGGCCGCGTCATAATCGGCCAGGAACTGGTCGTGGTAGCGGGCGGGCAGGACGCGCATGATCTCCATAGGGTCGTCCGGATCGAACTCCTGCACCGGCTGCGCGCTCATGTCACCCATCATCTCCCACCGGCCATCCGTCTCGCGGCAGGACCCGCCTCAACTCCGTGCTGCCCGAGCGCCGCACCGGCTCTAGGCCACGGCCGGCAATCCCCGGCAACGGTGACATCGGCGGAGCGTCCGCGGCCGCGCTGGATGCCTACCGGATGGCCAGCGAACCTCCTCGGACGGCATCAGCTGACGGCAACCGGCGAGGACGGTCCCGCGTGACGGTCGAAGAAACGATGTCCGCGCACGCGCGCGTACGGTTCTAATTGAATGAGCTCAGGCGCTGCGGGTGTTTCCCGTAACGTTCAGGGGTCCGGCGGGCTGGCTCCCTATGGCTCTGCCGGCCGCGGGTGCGCGGCCTGGCTTGCGAACGAATTGCCGGCTCGCCGGGCCCTGCCGCGGCGTGGCTCGAAAGAGGTGCGAACGCCTGACTGATCCGGAATTAGAGATGCCCGCCGCGGTCACCACCAGCCCAGGATGACAGAGGAAGGGAGCCGGCTCGTGGCGGCGGTGATGATCGGGATTGACCCGCACAAGGGATCGCACACGGCGGTGGCGATCGACGCGGCGGAGGAGCAGCTGGGCGCGCTGCAGGTGCGCGCGTCGGCCGGCCAGGCGAGCACGCTGGTCGAATGGGCAGCGGCGTGGCCGGACCGGATCTGGGCGGTCGAAGGCGCGGGCGGCCTGGGCCACCTGCTTGCCCAGCAGCTCCTGGCCGCCGGGGAGCAGGTGCTGGACGTCCAGCCCAAGCTCGGCTCGCGGGTCCGGCTGCTGTCCTCGGGCAAGTCAGGCAAGAGCGACCCCAACGACGCGCGGTCGGTGGCTGTTGCCGCGCTGCGCTCCCCGGTCCGGCACGTCGTCACCGCCGATGACCACGCCGTGGTGCTGAAGGTGTGGTCCAAGCGGCACCGGGACCTGTCCCGGCTCCGCTGCCAGGCCGCCTGCCGCCTGCACGCCGCGCTGTGCGAGATCATCCCGGGCGGGGTGCCGAAGAGGATCACCGCGGCCGCGGCTGCCGCCCTGCTGGAGGCGAACCCGCCGGCCGGGCCGGTGCCGGCCGCCTGGCACCAGCTGGCCGCCGAGCTGGCCGCCGACCTGCGCCAGCTCGATGACAAGCTGCGCCAGACCCGCCAGCAGATCACCGCAGCGGTCCGCGCCTCCGGCACCACGCTGACCGGCATCTTCGGCGTCGGCCCGGTCATCGCCGCCACCATCATCGGCGACGCCGGCGACATCGGCCGGTTCGCTGACCGCGACCATTTCGCCGCCTACAACGGCACCGCCCCGGTCGAGGCGTCATCGGGGAAGCGGAAGGTCTTCCGGCTGTCCCGGCGCGGCAACCGGCGGATGAACCACGCCATCCACATGGCCGCGGTCACCCAGGTCCGGCACCGGCACAGCGACGGCCGCGCCTACTACGACAAGAAGATCGCCGAGGGCAAGAGCGGCAAGGAAGCGCTCCGCGCCCTCAAGCGGCGGGTCAGCGACGCCATCTACCGCCAGCTCCAGGCTGACGCCCGCAAGGCCGCCGCACGAACCGGCGAAGCGGGCCCGGGAGGGCAACCGGGGAACGACTCTGCATCCAGCGCGGCCAGCTCGCACCCCGCACGCCGGCTCTTCGGACCAGCCACTCCCGGGCCCGTCCCCAGCCTACGCCCGCCCGGCCGGCCGCTGGCCGCACCGCGATCACCCCGGCACACGACCAGCACTGCGCCGGCCGCGCCCGCGCCGGCCGGAGGGCAGTGAGGCCCATGCCGACGCGTAACGATACCCGTAACGACATCGCCGCCTGCCCCGCCTGCGGGCAGCCGTTCACCCGCTCCGGGCGGCGCCGCTGGTGCTCCGGCGCCTGCCGCCAGGCCGCCTGGCGGCGGCGCCACCCCGGGCCGGCCGCCACCGCCGGGCTCGCCCCGCCGCGCCCGGCCCGCGACCACACCATCTACCAGTGCGGCGACTGCGGCCAGCGTTATCACGGCCTGCAATGGTGCCACGACTGCAACCAGCCCTGCCGCCGCATCGGACCCGGCGGGGCATGCCCGCACTGCGACGAGCCCGTCGCTCTGCAAGACCTGATCACGATCACATGAGCACCCGGACGTTGACAACAAAGAGGATTTCGTTCTGTACTGATGGCGAGGCACCTTGTGGCTTGGTCAGGCGTGCACGTGAACTGCCGTTATGGTTGGTTGCGGTGACCTTCTCTCGGCGGCGATGCCGCGCAGGTGAGCGCGTCTGCGGTCGGCCGGCTGGCGAGAGATGCTATTTCACAGCCTTGAGTCGGCGCGGCAGGGGCCGTTCACGCGTCGCGTAGCCGGAGCAGTAGCCCGCCGAGCGACAGCGCGGCGGCGGACCAGGTGGCGAGCACGCCGAGACCGGCCCATGGCTGGATGGGCAGCGTGTTCAGGCTGGTGGTGGCCTGGATCGCGAGCCCGGCGGTCATCGGTGCGATCTGCTGGAGGTGGCGCTGCCAGCCTGGGTCGCGGATCGCGGCGGCGATGATCGGGAAGAGGTAAAGCAGGCCGAGGACGACGCCGATGCCCGCGGCGGCGTCGCGGACGGCGGTGGCTACGCCGAGGCTGAGCAGCCCGATCAGGGCCAGGTAGAGGACCGAGCCGGTGGCGGCGCGGAGCACTTGCCCGTCGCTGAGGGATAGCAGCGGGTAGCCGTGCGCCGGTCCCAGTCCGCGGCCGGGCAGGATCAGCCGCCCGGCGAGGACGCAGGCCAGCACGGCGATGGCTCCTGCGGCCAGCACCAGGCTGGTCAGGACGGCCGCCTTGGCGGCCAGCACCATGCCGCGGTGCGGCATGGCCGTCAGCGTTGCGCGGATCATGCCGGTGCTGTACTCGCTGCTAACCGTCAGCACGGCTAGGAGCGCGATGACCGCCTGGCCGAGGTCGATGCCGGTGAGGCTGAGCTTGGCGGGGTCCTGGCTGCAGTTCGGGTGGGGGCAGGTCACCGCCGCTGCCGCCGCCACGCCGACGGCCACGGTCAGCGCGATGGCGGCGAGCAGCAGCCAGATCGTGCCGGGCGCAGTGCGCGCCTTGGTCCATTCGGCGTGCAGGGCTGCGGGCACGGCGCGGGTCACGCGTCCCGCCGCCGCAGCAGGAAGGCGGCCAGGCCCACCGCCAGGGCGGCGTAGCCGGCCAGGACGGCTAGGCCTGCCCAGGGAGCTAGCGGGAAGTATCCGTTGGCCGGCACGTACTGGGCGACGTCGAAGGCCGGGAGCCGCGGATACACCGGGTTGGTCTGCTGGATGGCGAAGGCCGCGGCCGGGGTGACCAGCAGCAGCCATTCCTGGGCTCCGGCGGACAGGATGCCTGGGCTGGTGCCCAGGAGGTACGGCAGCACGATGATCACGATGCCGAAACCGACCGCGACGGCGCTGCGCCGGGTCACGGCGCCGAGGCCCAGGGCGAGGATGGCGGCGAGGGCGAGCAGCGCCGCGGTGCCGGCGATGACTTGCAGGGCGGCCGCCGCGCTCACCGGGTCGATGGGGCTGCCGTTGGAGTGCAGGACGTGCAGGCCGATCGGGATCGTGGTGGCCGCGGCGACCAGGCCGGCGGTGAAGGTGACGGCCCCGATCACGATCGCCTTGGCGGCCAGGACCTGTCCGCGCCGCGGGCTGGCGGCGAAGGTGAGCCGGATCATGCCCCGCCGGTACTCGGCGGTCATGAACATGGCCCCCACTACGACCGCAGCGATCAGCGCGGCGAACGTGCCGGCGAGAGGCGCTCCGGGGGCTGCGCCCGGGTTAGACGGCCCCGCAGGCGCGATGTCGCCGCTTCCGGTCACGGTGATCTGGCCGCGGCCCTGGTGGAAGGTCTCGGCTGGCCGGACCACGACGGCCCGGGTTGCCGCGACGATCTGGCCGGTCCACCCGCTGCGTCGCCAGTTCCCGTGCAGGCGGACATGGTCAAAGACCGCTGTGGCCACGGTGGGGCCGCCCTGCGAGGTCGCGGCCCCGCGTGACTGGGTGCTGAGCTGCGAGTTGCCTGGGGACGTGGCGTACAGTCCCGCCTGGACCGTGACAGGCAGCCCGGCCAGGGTGGCGGTGCCGACCTTGGCCCAGTGCGTGCCGTCGGCCGAGTCGTAGCCGACTATCGTGTTACCGGTGCGGGTCAGCCGCAGCCAGCGCGGTGCCGCCGCCGAGACGCGGCCTGCCAGGCCGGGCACGTCCTGGGTGTAGTCCCACTGCATGCGCACCCCGTAACTGCCCGTGACCATCATGGCCGCATAGGCCGAGCCCTGGCGGGTGCCGTCGGTGATGATGATCCCGGCCTTGGCCCACGGCTGCACGCCGGGCACCATGCCGGCCATCGGGTTGTCCTGTTCACCTCGCGGCACTTGCCCGTTCGGGTTGTACCGGCCGGTCAGCGACGTCACCCGGACGGTGATGCTGCCGTTCCCCGTGAGCGGCCGGCGCACGAGGTAGTAGTTGTCGGTGACGAACTCTCCGTCCGGCCCTCTCGGAGGAGCAGGGCAGGCCAGCGGCACGGGTTGCGCAGGCCCTGGATGAGGCAGTGACTGCCCGAGGCGGTGAGCCAGCCGAGGAGCACGACGGCCGCGATGCCCGCGACCACGGCGATGACCCAGCCGCGGATGGTACGGAACTTGGTCCACTCTGCCCGCAGCAGGTGCGCGGCCCCGGCTGCATCCGGCACCGTAGCTGGCCTGGTCATGACCCGGCCTGCTCGCCCGGGGCGGCGCGGAACTCCACGGCGTCGCCGGTGAGCGCCATGTATGCCTCTTCCAGGCTGGCATGGTGCGGGGACACCTCGGTCAACGGGATGGAGTTCGCGGCCAGCAGGGCCACGATCCGCTCGGCCGGCATGGTCTTGATGGTGAGCATGTCCGGCCCGCTCGCCGTGACCTCGGCCCCGGCGGACCTGAGCACGGTGATGGCCTGCGCGGGGTCGGCGGTGCGGACCGTCACCCGGTCGCCGGACGCGGCCGAGATCAGGTCGGCCACGCTGGTGTCGGCGAGGACCTGGCCGCGGCCGATCACCACCACGTGATCGGCGGTGTCCTGGAGTTCGCTCATCAGGTGGCTGGACACCAGCACGGCCCGGCCCTGGGAGGCCAGCGAGCGCAAGAAGCCCCGCATCCAGACGATGCCCTCCGGGTCCATGCCGTTGAACGGCTCGTCCATGATCAGCACGGGCGGGTCGCCGAGCAGGGCGGCGGCGATCCCGAGCCGCTGCCGCATGCCGAGCGAGTACCCGCCGGCAGGTCACCGGGTTCGAAGCCGAGGACTTCACCGGCATGCGCCGCGACCAGGGCGCGTCAGATCGATCACTTCTGTTCCGGCACTCAATAGCTCACCAGTGAACCGCCCCGGCGCGTTCAGCGGAAACCCAGGAAGGATCCGCGTCTCAACCCGAACGGCAGCTGCTGCAGGCAGGAGGCGGAGGATGAGGAGCTTTGGGCCGGCCGCGTTCGTGATCGCCGGGCCGACGCTGTTGGGCGCGGGGAACATCTTCGATACCGCACTCGTGCCGGAGGCCTCGAGCGACGCGAAACGCAACCTAGACGCGTGCACCCTGGCGGCGAAGCGAAGGAAAGCGATAGTCAGGCGCTGCACGACGCGCGCGTGCGGGTTGGGGCCCGCCAGGAGGTTCGTGTAGGGCTGCAGGCGGTCCCGCGCAGCAACTGGAGGAGGTGACTCGGGCGTTGCCCAGGTACGTTCGCAACCATCGGTACCCTTCAATCGAGCTGAGCGTTGTCTTGGCTCTCGGTCAGGGGTGCGGTGACCAGCGGGTAGATGACGGTGTCGAGCACCCGCCGCAGGAAGTCGCGATCGGGTGCCTCGCCCTGCAAGGCTCTGAAGGTGTTCAGGCCCATCAAGATGTCGGGGACGAGCCCGAGGTCCCGCCCGGCCGGGATCTCACCCCGCTCGACGGCACGGTCGAGCACGGCCTGCATCGCCCGGCGGGAACGCTCCAGGCCCGTGGTGAAAAGCCCCACCCTGAGCTCGGGGTCATGGCTTGCCGCTGTGGCGAGACCGACGAAGACGGCTATCTGGCGCCGCATCGTGTCGTCAAAGTCCGGCAGGCCGGCGATGGCAGCTTCGAGGTCGCCCCGTAGCGAGCCGGTGTCGGGGGTGGTGAGCGGTGCGAACCGCTCGCGCCAAACCGCCACCGCGTCCGCGACCAATGCCGCCTTGGAGGGCCAGCGCCGGTATAGGGCGCCCTTGCCGGCATGGGCACGAGCCGCGATCTCGTCCATGCTGAGCCGGTCATAACCGACCTCGGCCAGTCCCTCTAGCGTCGCAGCCATAATGGCGGCGGCGCGTGACGGGTCGAGCTGGCGGCCCCGCCGGGGCAGGGCCTGTTCTTGAGACGAAAGTCCGTTCATCTGAGCCCGATGCTAGCGTACGGTGAGTAGTACGGAACTGTTCCGTATTGCTTTAGGAGGCTCGGTGGCCAGAGCGATGATCGAGGTGGAAGGGGTGGAAAAGCGCTTCGGGCCCACCCGTGCCCTGGCCGGGGTCGACCTCGCCGCCGAGGAGGCCAAAGTGCTCGGCCTGCTCGGGCCCAACGGTGCGGGCAAAACCACCTTGGTGCGGATCCTGACGACCTTGCTGCGGCTCGACGCCGGGAGAGCTCGTGTCGCCGGCTACGACGTGGTCGCCGATGCCGGCCCGCTCCGCTCGGCGATAGGCTTGGCCGGCCAGTACGCGGCGGTTGACGAGCTGCTCACCGGGCGGGAGAACCTGGAACTGGTCGGGCTCTGGTACCACCTGCGAAGGGCACAGTACCGGTCCCGGGCACAAGAGCTCCTGCAGCGGTTCGGGCTAACCGAGGCGGCCGACCGGCTGGTCAAGACCTACTCGGGCGGGATGCGCAGGCGCCTCGACGTCGCCGCCAGCCTGGTGGCGCGCCCGCTAGTGCTCTTCTTGGACGAGCCGACCACCGGGCTGGACCCCCGGACCCGCAACGACCTCTGGGGTTTCATTGAGGAGCTCGTCGAATCTGGCACCACCGTCCTGCTGACCACCCAGTACATGGAGGAGGCCGAGCGCCTGGCGCACCAGATCGTCGTCATCGACACGGGTAAAGTCATCGCTCAGGGCAGCGCTGCCGAGCTTAAAGAAGCTATCGGCGGCGACGTGCTCGAGGTGCGGGTGCACGACCCGGCCGACCTCGCCCGGGCCGCCGCGCTCTTGGGGGACCTGGGCCAGGGACGGCCCCGTACCGACCGGGACCGCCACGTGGCCAGCCTGCCGACAAAGGAAGGTGTAGGCCTGCTCATGGCGGCTGGGCGCCGCTTCGAAGAGGAGCGCCTGCCGCTCGACGACCTAGGCATCCGGCGCCCGTCCCTGGATGACGTGTTCCTCTCGCTGACGGGCTCGTTCAGCGGAGACGCGGCCACAAACCAGCAGGAGCTCGCGGCCACGGAGACAAGCCGATGAGCAGTCTCGCAGCTGTCGCACGGCCTCCGGCGCCTCCTCGGATGACGCCGAGGCTCGCCCTCTACGATGTGGCCGGCGTGGCCAAAAGAGACCTGCTCCGTATCGCCCGCACACCCCAGATGATGGTCATCAGCGCGTTCCAACCGGCGATGTTGCTGGTGCTGTTTCGCTACGTCCTGGGCGGCGCCATCCGTGTCCCGGGAGGCAATTACGTTGACTACGTCGTCCCCGCGGTCTTCTTGGAGGCCGTCCTGATCGGGGGCATGACCACATCTATCAGCCTGGCCCAGGACCTCAAGGGCGGCATCATCGACCGGTTCCGCAGTCTGCCCATGGCCCGCTCGGCCGTGCTGGCCGGGCGCACGTTCGCTGACTTGGCCCGCAGCGTCGTGTCGTTGGCGATCATGGTCGGCCTCGGGGTCGCGGTCGGCTTCCGCTTCAACAACAACGTCGCTGCCGTACTCGCCGGGCTAGGTCTCGTCATCGTCTTCGGCTACGCCTTCTCTTGGCTCTACGCCGCCATCGGGCTCGCCACCAAGGACCCCGAGACCGCCCAGATCGCCGGCATACTGCCGTTCTTCGTCCTGATGTTCGCCAGCAATGCGATCGTCCCCGTCTCAGTCATGCCCGGTTGGCTACAGGGGTTCGCCCGCAACCAACCCTTGAGCGTCACCGTCTCGGTGGTCCGCGCCCTCCTGGAAGGTGGCCCCGCGGGCCGCTGGGTCTGGCAAGCGATCGTCTGGTCCTCCGGCATCTGCGTCGTCTTTTTCGCCATCGCGGTCCGCCTTTACCGCACCGCCGCCTCGTAGCCTTGCCCGACCAGCATCGGCGTCGAACATTCCGTACGGCGCACCAACAAGTCCCGTCTCAGGTGCCCCCCTCAGAAGTACGGATCAGCGGATTCAGGCGCGGAGCGCAGCGCATGCAGCGGTCACATTCAGTGACAAGGTTGACCGCCTTCGGGCAGCCTCTGATGACCGCCAAGACACGATGGCCATCCGTAGCAACCTGCAGTTGCCGAAATGCCGGGACCAACTGGTAAGCGGTGCGCAACTGTTGTCTTTAGTCTCGGGCGGCCCGTATGGCATCGACGCACCCGCGCAAGCGACGCCGTCGTCCCGACGACTTCAGCGCGCAGATCATCGGACTATGTACCGCATCGATTCTCGGCGAGACCGCTTTGGCTGCCGACCAGATCGAGCCGTACGCGCGCCGATGTCAAATGACTAGCGCGACTCAGCGTGGCCAGTTTCGGCCGCGCCCGCTGCCACCTGAGCCGGACCGCTGACAGATTCTGGCCTCGGAGCCACTCACATGTCCTGCGAACTCACATCTGCCCAGGTCACTGCCCCGTCACCCATCGACAGAAAAGTGCCCCCGAAAGTGCCCCAGATGCACCGAAGGTCACCGGATCGATATTCGAATTCTTCTCATGACCTGGAGCCCCCTTACGGAATC
>CAVZHC010000004.1:0-932178 GCA_963774905.1 uncultured Actinomycetota bacterium
GACACTGACAGCGGCAAGTTCCTGGTGTCGTGTCCAGCCGTAATCCGGCGTGATGAAAGGGCCGTCTGCGAGGGCTGGTGAGGGATGCTGGAGGTGGCCGACGCTTCTGTCGCGGTCGGGTAGTCCGCAGCCGTCGGTAGCTCTGCGAGCCAGTTCGGGTCGGCACAGGTCAGGCGCAGAATGAGGACATGGCCTTGCAGCTAGCCCACGGGGAGCCAGAAGCCGGGCCATGGCGCGTCGAGCTGCTGAGCACAGTCATCGAGGCGACGGCTCGGCACGGACCGGGCAAGGCTGTCTCCGGCCGTCCGGTCGTCCTGGCAGTAGACGGGCGTAGCAATGCTGGCAAGACCACGCTGGCAGCGCGGATCTGGCGGACGGTCCCTGGATCAGCCGTTGTTCACACTGACGACATCGCGTGGGAGCACTCCCGCTTCGGCTGGGCCGACCTGCTCATCGAGGGGATCCTGGTGCCCGTTCACCAGGGCCGGGCGGTCAGCTTCCGCCCGCCGCGCTGGGCCGAGCACGGCCGCGAAGGATCTATCAACGTTCCCGCTGGCTGCCCGCTGCTGGTCGTCGAAGGAGACGGTGCCGGGCGGAGAGAAGCGGCGCACCTAATCGACTCCCTGATCTGGGTGCAGTCCGACGAGCGCGAGACCGAACGGCGGAGCCGTGGCCGCGCAGAAAAGCCGGACCCGATGGACGTTGCCAACATGCCCGCAGATGGGTCCCGGCCCGACGACAGCGCGTGGATGGCCGAGGAGATACCGTTCAACGCCGCCCAGCGGACCTGGGAGCGGGCAGACGTCATAGTCTGCGGCACCCCGGAACTTTCCTGTGATCCCGTCACCGAGATCGTCGCCGCACCGCCATTGCCCGAGCCACCTGCCAGTTGGGTTTAGGTCGGTGACGGCCGGAACCTAGGTCCTGCTGATCGGCGGGCGATCCGGCGCTGGCAAGAGCACTGTCGGGCACGAAATGCATGCACAGCTATCAGCCGCCGGCGTGCGGCACTGCCTGATCGAAGGCGACAACCTTGACATGCCGCAGTGCTTTGATGGCGCGCAAGCTCGACGACGATGCCCCATGCTGGGTCCACCGCATCGAGACAGACGGCCGGACTGTTGCCGACATCGCGGCCGAGATCATCGGACTGGCCGGTTGGGTAGCTCAGTGACGCGTGCCTGCGGGAGCACCTCCTAGTAGAACGTGTTCTAGTTTGAGGTAGCCTTCCGCGTATGGGGACCGGGCAGTACGGCGAGGACACGACCTGGCTAGGCCAGGACCAGCCAGAACAGGTCGACAACGAACTCCGCGCACTCGCCGCAGAACTCCGGCGGGTGCTGGCGCTGAACGTCGGCCTGCGCCCTCTTCCCGGCGAGCTAGGCCCGCTGATCGACCAGGCACGGGCGCTCGGCGACAGCCTCGCCGCGGTCTCCAGCGTCCAGGCGCCGACGCCGGGCGCGGTGCAGAGGCCGTTCGACCCGCTGCGGTTCAACCCCGTGTCGGGCACGTGCAACCCGGTCGCGGCCCCGCTCGAGGTCTGGCGGGTCACCGCCGCACCGGACGGGCCAGACGGGCCGGACGGCAGGCGGACCCAGGGCCGGGTGCGGTTCGGCGCGGCCTACCAGGGCCCGCCCGGCCATGTGCACGGCGCCATGATCGCGGCGATGTACGACGACCTGCTCGGCATGTCGCAGCTCGCCGTCGGCTTCACGGGCTCGATCACGGTCAGGTACCGGCGGCCCACGCCGCTGCACAGCGACCTGGACGTGGCCGCCTGGGTGGCGCGCATCGACGGCCGCAAGCGCTGGCTGCATGGCACCTGCCACCTCGACGGGGTGCTGCTGACCGAGGCCGATGGGCTGTTCATCGCACCGCGCCAGGGCGCCACCATGGACGGCCTGACCGCGCATCTCGGCGGCGGCTGACCCGGGCCTGACCCGGGCCTGACCCGGGCCCGACCGCGGCCGACCGGCCGCAACTTGTCAGCTCGTTTGTCAGCTCGTCAACTCGGCTCGGGCCGCGTGCCGCGCAGCACCACGATCGACCGGGATGCCACGTCGACGGTGAGGTCGGAATGCGGCACGAGCACCCGCAGCGCCTCCGCACCGTCGCCGCCACCACTGCCAGTACCGCCGCCGCCAGTACCACCGCCGCCCGAACCGGCGCCGCCGACGCCGACAGCCGCCGCCCTGGCGGGCCGGGTGTCCACGATCACCTGCCAGGACGCCGCCCCAGGGCCGACGCCCGCCGGGATCCTGAACGTCACAGGGTCGGTGTGCGCGTTGAGCAGCAGCACGAAGTCGGCGTCGGTGATCCGCTCGCCGCGTGGCCCTGGCTCGGTGATCGCGTCGCCGTTCACGCAGACGGCCAGCGACCTGGCGTATGCGGCGTTCCAGTCGTCACTGGTCATATCGGCGCCTGACGGGCTGAGCCAGAGTATGTCCCGCTGGCCGTCGGCCGACCCCCCAGCTAGGCCGCTAAAGAACCGGCGGCGCCTGAACACCGGATGTGCCTTGCGCAATGCCGACAGGGCAGCGACGAAGTCGATCAGGTCGGACTGCTTGGCCGCGGCCTCCCAGTCCACCCAGGAGATCAGGTTGTCCTGGCAGTAGCTGTTGTTGTTGCCGCGCTGGGTCCGCCCGAGCTCGTCCCCGGCAAGCAGCATCGGGATGCCCTGGGAGAAGAACAGGGTGACAAGGAAGTTCCTGACCTGGCGCGCGCGCAGCGCGAGTATCTCAGGGTCGTCGGTCGGCCCCTCGGCACCGCAGTTCCACGACCTGTTGTCGTCAGAGCCGTCCTGATTGTGCTCGCCGTTGGCCTCGTTGTGCTTGCGGTCGTAGCTGACCAGGTCGGCGAGTGTGAACCCGTCGTGGCAGGTCACGAAGTTCACCGAGGCGACCGGCCGCCGTGCGCTCGTCTCGTACAGGTCGCTGGACCCGGTCAGCCTGGACGCCAGCTCTGGCAGCATGCCGTGCTCGCCGCGCCAGTAGTCCCTGACCGTGTCGCGGTACTTGCCGTTCCACTCGGTCCACAGCGGCGGGAACCTGCCCACCTGGTACCCGCCCTCGCCGACGTCCCACGGCTCGGCGATGAGCTTGACCTGGGACACCAGCGGGTCCTGCTGCACCAGGTCGAAGAACGCCGACAGCCGGTCGACGTCGTGGAGTTCCCTGGCCAGCGCTGAAGCGAGATCGAACCTGAAGCCGTCCACGTGCATCTCGTCGATCCAGTACCGAAGCGAGTCCATGATGAGCTGAAGCGTGTGCGGGTGCCTGACGTTCAGGCTGTTGCCGCAGCCTGTGTAGTCCAGGTAGACCGCCGGGTTGTCGTCGGCCAGCCGGTAGTAGGCCACGTTGTCGATGCCGCGGAAGCACAGCGTGGGCCCGAGCTCGGCCGCCTCGGCGGTGTGGTTGTAGACCACATCGAGAATGACCTCGATGCCGGCCTGGTGAAGCGACTTGACCATCGACTTGAACTCGGCCACCTGGCCGTGGGCGGCTGTCGCCGACGCGTACCTGTGGTGCGGCGCGAAGAAGCCGATGGTGTTGTATCCCCAGTAGTTCGTCAGGCCGCGCTCGACCAGCACGGGCTCGGCGACGGCCTGGTGCACCGGCATCAGCTCGATGGCCGTGACGCCGAGCCGCTGCAGGTGCTCGATGACCGGCGGCGAGGCAAGCCCCGCGTAGCTGCCCCTCAGCTCGGGCGGAACGCCGGGATGGCGCAGGGTCAGGCCCCGCACGTGCGCCTCGTAGATGAGGGTCTCGTGATAGGGGGTGCGGAGCTGCTGATCGCCGGCCCAGTCGAAGTACGGGTTAATCACGACATTCCGCGGCATAAACGGAGCGCTGTCGTCCGTGTTCAGCGCATGCAGGTCAGGGAGCCCGCGGATGTAGGAGTACAGCGCGGGATTCGGTGTGACGTCGCCGTCGACGGCCTTGCCATACGGATCGAGCAAGAGCTTGGCCGGGTTGCACCGGTGGCCGCGGCGCAGGTCGTACGGGCCGTGTACGCGGTACCCGTACCGCTGTCCCGGGCCTACCTCGGGCAGGTAGCAGTGCCAGACGAAACCGTCCACCTCGGTCAGGCCGACCCTGGTCTCGGTGCCCTCGTCGTCGAACAGGCACAACTCCACCAGTTCCGCGACTTCTGAGAAGATCGCGAAATTGGTGCCAGAACCATCCCAGACCGCACCAAGCGGGTAAGCAGTCCCAGGCCACACACGCATCCGCTGACCTTATCCGGTGAAGACCGGCCTCGTCCTGTCGAGCAGCGCCGTCAGGTCCGTCCCTGCCGGAAGCGAGCCGAAGGACTGGGCCGGACCGCCAAGCTCGCCCTGGCCGCCAAGCCGGGAGGCGCAGAACGCCGCCGCGACCGCCTCGGGAGCGGTCCTGGTGAGCAGGGCACCCTGCAGCACCACGGTCAGCAGGCCGGCCAGCCCGCGGGCCCGGCGCTGAGCCGCAGCCTGATCGCCGGCGGTGACGTCGGCGATCTCCTGCCAGAGCCGCCCGGCAGCCCGGTCGAGGCCGGCGTCCGTGCCGGCCGCGAGGCCGACCTCGGCGCGGAGCACATCGACGCTGGCGGGGGAGCGGGCGATGGCGCGCAGCAGGTCGAGCGCAGTTACGTTGCCCGACCCCTCCCAGATGGAGTTGAGCGGCGCGTCCCTGTACAGCCGTGGCAGCACCGACTCCTCGACGAATCCGTTGCCGCCCAGGCACTCGAGCGCCTCGGCGACGACGGCTGGCGTCCGCTTGCAGATCCAGTGCTTGGCCGCGGGCAGGGTCAGCCGCAGCAGCGCCGCCTCGGTCGCGTCACCGCGGGCTGCCCCGTCCGCGGCCGCGGCCAGCCGCATCGCGAGGGTGGTCGCCGCCTCTGACTCAAGCGCCAGGTCGGCAAGCACGGCGGTCATGGCCGGCTGATCGGCGAGCGCGGCGCCGAACGCCCGCCGGTGCATGGCGTGGTGGGTGGCCTCCACGCAGGCCTGCCTGATGCAGGCGGCGCTGCCCAGGATGCAGTCCAGCCTGGTGGAGCTCACCATCTCGATAATCGTGGCCACGCCACGGCCCTGGTCACCGACCGGCCAGGCCACGGCGCCCGCGTACTCCACCTCGCTTGACGCGTTCGAGCGGTTCCCTAGCTTGTCCTTGAGGCGCTGCAGGTGCATCGCGTTCCTGCTGCCGTCAGGGAGCACCCGTGGCAGCAGGAAGCAGGTCAGCCCGCCGGGAGCCTGGGCCAGGATCAAGAACAGGTCGCACATCGGCGCCGAGCAGAACCACTTGTGGCCGGTGATCAGGTAGCTGCCGTCGCCGGCCGGCTCGGCCGTCGTGGTATTGGCCCTGACGTCCGATCCGCCCTGCTTCTCGGTCATCGCCATGCCGGCCAGCAGCCCGGCCTTGGACTCGGGCGACCGCAGCACGGGGTCGTAGCTCACGCTGGTCAGCAGCGGCTCGAAGCGCGCTGCGAGGGCGGGCGCGTGCCGCAGCGCTGGCACGACCGAGTACGTCATCGAGATCGGGCAGCCGTGGCCGGCCTCGGCCTGCGTCCACACGTAGAACTTGGCCGCCCGCGCGACGTGCGCGCCTGGCTTGTCGCTGGCCCACGGCGTCGCGTGCAGCCCGTGCGCGACCGCGGTGGTCATCAGCTGGTGCCAGGCCGGGTGGAATTCGACCTCGTCGATCCGGTGGCCGTACCTGTCGTGGGTGCGCAGCCTGGGCGAGTGCTCGTTGGCCAGCCTGGCCAGATCGGCCACCTGGGCCGAGCCTGCCGCCTCGCCGAGTTCGTGCAGTTCGGGCAGCACCCAGCCGGCGTCGTAGCTCTCGACCGCCGCGGTGAGCGACCGGTCAGCGGCGACATCGTGGCCGGCCAGCGGCGGTGCCTGGTTGATGACCTCGTGCGTGGCTCGTGACTGTGTGCCCATGTAGTTCAGCAAACCATGTCATGTTTCGGCCCGCCATGGCGGCCGGTTACAGGTGTGCCGCAGTCTCAGGTCGCCGCAGTCTCAGGTGTGAATACCGCACTCGGTCTTGGCGGTGCCTGCCCAGCGGCCGCTGCGCGGGTCGGCTCCCTTGGCCACCCTGGCCGTGCAGGTGCTGCAGCCGATCGACGGGTAGCCGTCGTAGACCAGCGGGTTGACGAGCACGCCGTTCTCGGCGATGTAGTCGTCCACGTCCTGCTGGGTCCATTCGATGATCGGGTTGACCTTCACCATCTGGCGCTTGGGGTCCCACTGGACCACCTTGGTGCCGGTCCTGGTGTCGGTCTCCTCGCGCCGCACGCCAGTGATCCACGCGTCGTACGGCCCCATCGCCTGCTCGAGCGGCACCACCTTGCGCAGGTAGCAGCACAGGTCGGGGTTGCGCGCGTACAGCTTGGGCCCGAGTTCGGCGTCCTGCTCGGCCACGGTGGTGGACGGCGTGACATTGATCACATTGACCGGGTACACCGCCGAGACCGCGTCCCTGGTGCCGATGGTCTCGGCGAAGTGGTAGCCGGTGTCAAGGAACAGCACGTCGATGTCGGGCACGTGCCGGGACGCGAGGTCGACGACGACCGCGTCGGTCATCGACGAGGTGATGCACAGCCTGCTGCCGAACGTCCGCGCGGCCCACCTGATCACATCGTCGGCTGACGCGCCTTCGAGTTCCTCGGCCGCCTCGGCGGCCAGCCTCTCCATCGCGCGCGCCTCCCCGTCAGCCGCGGACACGGTCAACCTGTACGACACAGTAGTGCGGAATGTCGCAGAACGCACGCGAAGTCCGTGAAGCTCGATAGATCACGGCTAGTCCTCCCGGATGCGGCTCGCGAGCACGACTACCGAGTCCTGCGAACCTTCGCGGCGGCCATAGTATTCCGGGTCGTCCCCGACCTGCCAGCACTCTCGCCGGGACGAGCCGTCTTGTCTTCGGACTGCCCAGCGCGGAGCAGTACTAACCGGGACAGCGTCAATTCCGGATTCGGATCAGGCGGCCGCGTTCGCCCGGCGCATCCTGCGGCGGCGCTCGGCCGACCGCTCGTCCTCGTTCAAGCCGCCCCACGTGCCGTACTTCTCAGGCCTGCTGACCGCGTAACCTAGGCATTCAAGCTGCACCGGGCAAGAATCGCACAGCGCCTTGGCCTTGCGCTCGCGGATGTCGCGCTCAGGCTGGCGCTCACCGTCCGGACCGAAGAACAGCACGACGTCGGCACCGCGGCAGGCAGCTCGGTCCTGCCAGCCCCAGTTGGGCCGTGGAAGAAGCGCGGCCTGACGACGTACCTCAGACATGGAAAACTCTCCTCAACCAACTCGCCGTTAATACCCGCCAAGCGAAGCTCACGGCTCGCTGGACGCAAACACAACGAAATCGCGCGAAGCGGCAACTGCCCCGTCGCTCCTTGCAAACGCGTTTTAGCGCTGAAGTGTTCCCTCGAGGACGCCCGGTAAGGACGTCTTCGCCCGGCAGCGTGCGCCCGCGCCTAGCGCCGGGCGCTCCTTCGTGGGCCTTAGCACCACGAGCACCGTCCCCGGCTGGCAGCTGAGCTTAGACACCCGCCACGTCAGCACCGCCGGATTATCATGCCATCGCGCGCAGCCGCGCACGGTCAAGATGACAATACTCGCCGGAATCGTAACGCGCTGTATTCGGGCGACACCAGGCACTGATCCTCGGGTGACGGGGCCACGACGGGGCTGAAACCCCTTTGCCGGCCGGTGACGTGGCCTGTTTTGGGCCCGCTGAGCGACCAATGCTGCGCATTGGCTGGACAACCCGACAGGCTCGGGCGACGATAGGCACCATGTCGGAGACCGATGCTGTTCCCTTGCCACGCGAGGGAGAGGTCTTCTTCGACGTCCGGGGCGAGGCGCGCAGCATGCGGCTGAGCTGGTACGCGGACAGCCGAATCGCGGTGTTCAGCATCTGGCAGGGCAGCCGCTGCACGGGCACCTTCCGACTGCCGTTCGCCGACCTGGCCAGGATGGTCGAGACGCTGCAATCCGGTCCGCAGCCGCACGCCCGGCCAGAGCCCGGATACTCGGCCAGTGCGGGCTACCAGGGCGCGGCCAGCGATGATCGCGGGCCTGCCTATGCTGACCGCGGGCGTGCCTATGCCGCATCGTCCTACGACGCCCCGTCGTATGCCGCCCCGTCCTATGACAGCGGGCCACTGCGCAACACCGGGCCGACCTACGACACCGGGCCGATGTACGACAGCGAGCCGATGTACGACAGCGACCCGGGCTACGACAGCGGCCCAGGCTACGCTGGCGATCCCGGTTATGCGGGCTCCGGCTATTCCGGCCACCCTGACCGCTCGGACAGCTCCGGCGTTCCCGGTGACACTGCCAGGCACGGAACGGGCAGCCACCCCATCCCTTACGACCGCGAGCAGGCCTATCGCACCGGAGATTACGAGTCACCTGGGTACCGGCAGGTTCCGCGCCCTGACCGGTCGATGCCGACAGGAAGCTCGATCTACACGACCTCGCTGCGGCCGGCTGACGGCGCCCACGCACGCTACTCAGGTCCAGGGCCCGACCCTGACGATCCGATGTCCGACACGAGCACGCTCGGCCTGCGTTCTGTGCGGGCACGCGGCCAGGCGGCCGATCCCGGCCAGGGCGACGAGCTTGCCGCGGACTGGGGCGCGGCGACCGCCGCATACCGGGTGCCCTGAGCCGGCCGGGCCGGCCGCTTCCCGCCTGCCTGCAGCTGAGCGGTTTCCCCTCCTCGGCGGACCGATCCGCCGACAATGACCACTCTGAGAAATTGTTTGATCACCGTCTGTTATGGGGTGCTCGCGAGCGGGAATATCGAGGCGGTTAGGGGAAGGGGGGAAACAGACGTGGCTCAGAAGGTCTCAGTCACATTCGCCTGTGACTACGACTCAAAGGAGATTCCGAGCGGCGAGCATCTGACTCGCGCGTTCAGCCTCGATGGCCGGGATTACGAGATCGACCTCTGCGAGAAGCACAGCCAGAAGTTCGACGAGGTGATGAAGCGCTTCGCGGACCGGGCGCGCAAGGCGTCGACGAAGGTCAGCCGTACGAAGCGGCGGACAACGGCACACCGCCGCCGCAGCGCCGAGATCCGTGCCTGGGCCAAGCGCTCAGGCCTGGAGGTCAGCGATCGCGGCCGGATTCCGACCCAGGTCATCAAGAAGTACGAGGCGAATCACTAAGGGTCTGAGCAAGCACAGGTGGTGGCCGGCGCCAGGGGCGCCGGCCACCACCTTTCATTCCGCATGCACGGCCGGAGCGCGCGGCGTGACCGGCTCGAGCCGCCGGTAAGGCTGGCCTTGGCCCGGGCGGGGGTCGGGGTCGCCGTTGTTCGGCCATAGCGCCATCGCGCGCTCGGCCAGGGCGGTAATCGTGAGCGCCGGGTTAACGCCTAGGTTGGCCGACACGGCCGAGCCGTCGGCCACGTGCAGGCCCGGATAACCGAATACCCGGTGGTACGGATCGATCACGCCGGTCAGCGGCGTGTCACCGATCACGCAACCGCCGATCAGGTGCGCCGTCAGCGGGATGTCGAACAGATCGAGCCAGCTTCCTACCGGGTGCCCGGAGATCTCCTGCGCCAGCATCCTGACGGCGCGGTGCCCGGCAGGTATCCACGTCGGGTTGGGCTCGCCGTGGCCGGCCGCGGACCACATGCCCCAGCCGAACGGGCCGTGCCGAGGCCGGACCGTGACCGAGTTGTCGTAGTTCTGCATGACGAGCGCGATGATCGTCCGCTCCGACCAGTGCCGCAGGTTAGCCAGCCAGGCCACCTCGCCTGGACGGCGCACGGAGAGCCCGGCGAACCTGAGCCATCGCGGCGCGCCGCCCCGGCCCTCACCCCGCTGCGCGCCGTCGATCAGAACCGAGCGGAGCAGCCCCATCGCATTGGACCCAGGGCCGTACCGCGTCGGCTCGACATGGGTGTGCTCGTCGGGCCGGAACGATGACGTGATCGCCACTCCGCGCGAGTAGTCGTCTCCATCGAACCGCGGCCGCTCGGCTCCGAGTATGGCCTCAGAGTTGGTCCTGGTCATCACGCCGAGCCGATCGGACAGCAGCGAGAGGACGCCGGTTGCCCGCATCCGGTGCAGCAGCTTCTGCGTACCATACGTGCCTGCCGCGAAGACGACCTGGCTGGCGCGCAGGGTGACGCGCCTGCCGGAGACCGACCCGGAGCGGCGGACCTCGACCTGGTAAACGTCGGCCAGCGGCCTGACCGCTACCACCGTCGCCATCGGGATGATCCTGGCGCCTGCCCGCTCGGCGAGGTAGAGGTAGTTCTCGGTGAGCATGTTCTTGGCCCCGACGCGACAGCCAGTCATGCACGAGCCGCACTCGGTACAGGTCGCCCGGCGGGGACCTGCCCCGCCGAAGAACGGGTCGTCCACCTGCTTGCCAGGCTCGGGGCCGAACAGGACGCCGACGGGCGTCGGCCGGAAGGTATGTGCCGCGCCCATCCGCTCGGCGACCCTGGCCATCGCGCGGTCGGCCGCCGTCATGGTGGGGTTGACGGTCACGCCGAGCATCCGTTCGGCCTGGTCGAAATGCGGTTCGAGCTCGGCCGACCAGTCGGTCAGGCCGGACCATTGCGGATCGGTGAAGAACGCCTCGTCGGGGCGGTATAGCGTGTTCGCGTAGTTGAGCGACCCGCCTCCGACGCCCGCACCGGCCAGCACGAGAACCCGCGAGCCACGGTCGCCGCGCAGCAGATGGATCCGCTGGATGCCGGTCAGGCCGATGGCCGGTGCCCACAGGTACCGGCTGGCCCGCCAGGAGGTGCGGGGGAGCGCGCGGTGGCGGCGGTCTGGCGCGGTTTCCGCCGGGTCGTCGAACCGCCTGCCTGCTTCGAGCACGCCGACCCGGTAGCCCTTCTCGGTCAGCCTGAGTGCCGCGACGCTGCCGCCGAAGCCGGAGCCGATAACGAGCACGTCATAATCGCTGCCGCCCATAGCTGCAGCCTACGCACGCCGCGACGGGGCTGACCCGATGGTCACTGCCCGGCGGGTGCGCCCTTCCCGTCGGAACCGCCCTGGCTGGGAGCACGGCCGGGCTGCTCCGCGTGATCCGGTTCCGCGGTGGCGTGGTCGGGCGCCGGGCTCTGGGCAACGGCCGCCAGGTCCTGCGCGAGCGCCGCCATGCCCTCGGCCAGCGCGGCCATGCCCTGCGGGCCAGGCAGGCCGGCCGCCTGGCCCGGCGGCGCCGGAGGCTCGGGAGGCGGCGCGGTGCGCAGCGGCGTCACCGCGGCGGCGAGCACCTGCGAGTTCGGCAGGTAGACCAGGCCCTCGTCGGTCGCCAGCTTGACGTAGGTGATGCTGAACTCGGTCACCGTGCCGTCGATCGCCCCGCCAAGCGCTCCGGCCTTGATCCGCACCTGGTCGCCGACCTTGAATGGATGCGCGAATTGCAGCATCACCCCGGCGAAGAGGTTCGACAGCGCCTGCTGCGCGGCGATGGTGATCAGCACGCCGGTAATCGCTCCGCCGACCACGAGCTGCGCCACCCGGAAACCGAGCATGGACAGGCTGACCAGGATCACCACGCAGATGCCCAGCAAGATCATGACATAGCGGACAATATCCCCGTAGCCGACACCGATGAACCGCTCAAGGACCGACCGCGCCCAGCGGGCCCAGGCGAAGGTCGAGATCAGCGCGAGCACGAAGAAGATCGCGGTGCCGCCGATGGTGATCACGTGACCGACGCCGATCGAGACCTGGCTGCTCAGCCTGGCCGCCTGCCGGGCGGTGGTGACGCCGAGCGGTATGCCCTCCAGGTACACGCCCACGGCGACAGCGAGCGCGAGGATCAGCGTGCTGATCGCCCGCAGCGGCCGGTTAGGCGGGCGCGGCTCGTCGGACTCGGCGCGCTCGCCTCGTGCTTCCTGCTCCGGCCTCATCCAGCCAACCGTACCGAGGAACGCCGGGTCCCGTAGCCTTGGCGCACAGGCTACGGGACCCAGGCGATCACGCGGGCTACCCCGCTACTAGAGGTCGAACAGCGGCTTGCCGACCGGGAACACGACCCGGCCCTTCAGGCCGTTCATCACGCCGGCCGCCGAGGTGTACCAGGCGACCGCCGCCGTGACGACTCCGATGATGCCGCCGATCTCGATCATGGTGGTGTTGTGCACCAGGAAGGGCGGCAGGGCGGCGGTCTTGGTGGTGAAGTTGCCGATGACCAGGAAGACCTCGGTGAGCTCCAGGGTCAGGAAGACCAGGAACACGGCCATGTTCAGCTGGGTGCTGATGACCAGCATGTAGGTGTTGAAGATCAGGAAGGCCAGCAGGATCCAGCCCAGGTCCTTGTTCAGCTGGAGCGCTGCCGTGGCGGTCGGGGCAATGAAGTGCAGCCAGAGCCCGACCCCGATCCAGAATCCGCCGTAGGTCGAGAACGCCGTCGCGCCGAAGACGTTCTTGTTGCGGAACTCCCACATCCCAGCCAGCAGCTGCCCGAGCCCGCCGTAGGCGATCGCGTAGCCCCACCAGTCGAACCCGGTGCTCGACTTCGCCCAGCCCGCGTTGATCGCTGACAGCAGGAACGTGGTCAGGGCGAAGGCCGCGAGGCCGAGCGGCGCCGGATCCGCGATCGCAGGGGCCGGCGCGGGCGCTTCGGTAGCAGTACTCACGTGCATCCTCCTCAGGAGGTCGGTGCCGTGCCGGGTTTGGGATCCGGCGCGGCGTTAGGGAACTACACGGAACCGAACACAAGCGGTGTCGCGGGCCATGAAGGCCCCAACGACGGGATACCGGAACCTGCGGATGCGTGATCCCACAACAAAAGCATGGCCATATAGCGGGTGGCGCGACCCTGACGTAGCCAATTGCCCATGATCCGGCCTTCCCGGCTTCCATGCTGGCTGCCATCGAAGGCACACCAGACTCATCTGGAAGTTCTGCACTGAGCGTAACTCTGGTACAGCGATTGCGGGAGACCCAAATTACCAGGAATACGCCACCAGGTAGTGGGGAATCTCACACCGAAAATATATAATAATCTACTTTAAGATATTAAACAGCCCGACGCGTCTCGTCCGTCCCGCCTGGCTCAGATGAATGGAGATGCCGTTTCAGCGCAGAGCACTCAGGGGGAGGCAAGCCGGCTGAGCTGAACAGGGACCTCGGCGGCGGCGGCGCGGTCGACAAGGAACAGGGTCTGCTGTCCGCCGCGCGCTCCGGCGGCGGGCACCTGGACCGGGCCGGCGCCAGACAACAGAGCCAGCCGCACGGCGCCTGCCTTCTCCGCACCGGAGGCGAGTATCCATACCTCGGAGGCCGACCTGATGGCCGGCAGCGTGAGTGACAGCCTGACCGGCGGCGGCTTCGGCGCCCCGCGCACCGCCACCACGGTCCGCTCCTCCTCGTACAGCGCGGGCAGGCCGGGGAAGAGCGAGGCTACGTGGGCGTCCGGGCCGATCCCGAGCATGAGCACGTCGAACTTCGGCACGCCGGACCGGTCCTGCGGCTGGCAGGCGGCCTGCAGCGCCCTGGCGTACCGGTCGGCGGCCGCCTCCGGATCGGGGCCGTCAGGGCCGTCAGGGCCCGCCATCGGATGCACCCGCTCGGGCAGCACGTCCACGTGGTCGAGCAACGCGCTGCGTGCCCCCGTCTCGTTACGCTCGGGGTCGCCAGTGGGCAGGAACCGCTCGTCGCCCCACCAGATCTCGACCCGCCGCCAGTCGACGGCATCCCTGGCCGGCTCGGCGGCGAGCTCGGCGAGCACCTGAGTGCCGATGCCGCCGCCGGTCAGCACCACCGACGCCAGTCCCTTCGCCGACACCGCGTCAACGAGCCTGGTCACGAGCCTGGCCGCGACAGCCTGGGCGAGCAGCTGGCCGTCGCGGTGGACGAGGATCTGCGGAACGCTAATTTCGCTGCTCCTCTCCGACGGCAAGCCCGGTCTCCTCACCGAGCAGCACGAGCGCCTCGCCGTAGACCTCGTCGGGATCCAGCCTGCGCAGCTCCTCGGCAAGCAGGTCGGCCGTTTCCCTGCGATCCAGCGTCACATGCCGCTCAGGCTCGCCCGGACTGGACAGCGTGGCGTTCCTGCCGTCCGTCCTGCTGATCGTGATCTCGCCACCGGTGGTGGCCACCGTCACCGCGGTGATGCCCGGCCCCTGCGACGTGCGGCGGCTGACCGGGACCCGCAGGCGGCTCGCCAGCCACGCGGCCATCAGCTCGGCACTGGGATTCTCGGCCTCGGCGGTCACCTCGGCGCCGGAGATCTCGCCGCATGGCCGGTCGAGTGTCGAGGCAAGCAGCGACCGCCAGTTCGTGGTACGCGTCCAGGACAGGTCCGTGTCGCCCGGCCGGTAGCCCACAGCGAGCCTGGCGAGCGCCTGGGACGGAGCCTTGCTTGACGCGGCATCGGTGATCCTGCGCTGGGCCAGCAGCCCGAGCGGGTCAGCGGCCGGGATCTGGGGGCTGCTGCCCGGCCACCAGGTCACCACCGGCGTGTCGGATACGAGCAGCGGCGAGACAACGGAGTCGGCGTGCTCCTTCAGCTCGCCGTAGATCCGCAGCAGCACCATCTGGCCAGGGGCGCTCTCGCCGACGGAGATCTCGGCATCGAGCCTGGGCTGAACCCGGCCGTCACGTGCGATCACGCCGATCACCCGGCATGGATGCTCCCGGCCGGCCTGGCTTGCCGCCCGGATCGCGTCGTACTGCGCAGACTCGTCGGTCATGATAATCAGGTTGAGCACCACGCCGGTCGCCAGGCCGCCCATCCGCTGGCTGGCGCGCAGCACCTCGGTCCGCACGGCGCTCGTCGTGGTATCGGTCAGCTCCACCCGCATCGCAGCGCACCGCCCTCGCTACAGCCGCCGCCAGGACCGGCCGTCGCGCGCCATCATGGCGTCAGCGCCGGCCGGACCGGCGGAGCCAGCCGGATACTGCTCAGGGCGGCCGTCGGCGGCCCAGAACTCCTCGATCGGGTCGAGTATCTTCCACGACAGCTCGACCTCCTCGTGCCGCGGGAACAGCGGCGGATCGCCGACGAGCACGTCGAGCAGCAGCCGCTCGTACGCCTCGGGGCTGGTCTCGGTGAACGACTCGCCGTAGGCGAAGTCCATGTTCACGTCCCTGACCTCCATCGCCGAACCTGGCACCTTCGAGCCGAACCTCATCGTCACGCCCTCGTCCGGCTGCACGCGGATCACCAGGGCGTTCTGGCCGAGCTCGCGGGCGTCGGTGGCGTTGAACGGCAGGTGCGGCGCCCGCTGGAAGATCACCGCGATCTCGGTCATCCTGGTGGACAGGCGCTTGCCGGCGCGCAGGTAGAACGGCACGCCGGCCCACCGCCTGGTATCCACGCCCAGCCTGATCGCCGCGTAGGTCTCGGTCACCGAGTCCGCTGCGATCCCGTCCTCGGCCAGGAAGCCGCGGACCGGGAGCCCGCCCTGCCAGCCTGCCGCGTACTGGCCGCGCGCCGTGCCCGCTGCCAGGTCGCCGGGGATCTGCACCGCGGACAGCGCCTTGGCCTTCTCGTTGCGCAGCGCGTCGGAGTCGAAGGAGACCGGCTCCTCCATCGCGGTCAGCGCGAGCAGCTGGAGCAGGTGATTCTGGATCACGTCCCTGGCGGCGCCGATCCCGTCGTAGTACCCGGCCCTGCCGCCCACGCCGATGTCCTCGGCCATCGTGATCTGGACGTGGTCGACGTACCTGCGGTTCCAGATGGGCTCGAACAGGGTGTTGGCGAAACGCAGAGCGAGCAGGTTCTGCACCGTCTCCTTGCCGAGATAGTGGTCGATCCGGAAGACCGAGCGCGGCGGAAAGACCGCGGCCAGCATGTCATTGAGAGCGATCGCGCTTGCCAGGTCGTGCCCGAACGGCTTCTCGATCACCACCCGCCGCCAGCCGGGCACGCTGGGCCCGCCGTGCAGCCCGGACCGCTCGAGCTGGCTCACCACCACCGGGAACTGGCCAGGCGGTATCGACAGGTAGAAGGCGCGGTTACCGCCCGTGCCGCGCTCGGCGTCCAGCGTCGCCACCGTCGCCGCGAGCCGGTCGTAAGCCTGCGGATCGGAAAACTCGCCGCTGACGAACCTGACGCCCTCGCAGACCTGCTTCCACACCTCCTCGCGGAATGCGGTCCGCGCGAACTCCCGCACCGCGTCATAGGTCAGGTTGATGAAGTCCTGATCGACCCAGTTCCTGCGGGCGAAGCCGACCAGGGAGAAGCCCGGCGGCAGCAGGCCGCGGTTGGCCAGGTCGTAGATGGCGGGCAGCAGCCGCTTGCGTGCGAGGTCGCCGGTGATTCCGAACATGACGAGCACGCTCGGCTCGGCGATCCGCGGAATCCGGCGGTCGCGCGGATCGCGGAGCGGATTGCTCATGTGCCGGCAGCGGGCCCGGCACCGCTCTTCGCGGGCTCAAGCTGCTTCTCGATGGCCGCGAGCAGATCGGTCCACGAGTCGGTGAACTTGCGCACGCCCTCGTCCTCGAGCACGGCCACGACATCGTTGTAGCTGACTCCGAGCTGCTCAAGGTCAGCGAAGGTCGCCCTGGCCTCGTCATAGGTGCCTGCGATGGCGTTGCCCCCAGCGACGCCGTGATCGGCGGTCGCGTGCAGCGTGGCCTCTGGCATGGTGTTCACGGTATTCGGCGCCAGCAACTCGTCCACGTACATGGTGTCGTGGTAGGCCGGGTCCTTGGTGCTGGTCGATGCCCACAGCGGCCGCTGCACCTTCGCGCCCCGCTTGGCCAGTGCCGCCCACCGCGGACTGGCGAAATGCTGCTCGAACAGCTCGTATGCGAGCCTGGCGTTGGCCACGGCTGCCTTGCCGCGCAGCGCCTTGGCCTCGGGCGTGCCGAGCGCGTCGAGCCGCTTGTCCACCTCGGTGTCCACCCGGCTGACGAAGAAGGAGGCCACCGAGGCCAGCGCGGCCAGGTGGTGGTCGGAGGCGGACTCAAGCCCGGTCATGAACGCGTCCATCACCTGCTCGTACCTGGCCAGCGAGAAGATCAGCGTGACGTTGACGCTGACGCCCTCGGCCAGGCATGTGGTAATGGCAGGCAGCCCGGCGGGCGTGGCCGGGATCTTGATGAACAGGTTCGGCCTGTCCACCGTCCACCACAGCACCCGCGCCTCGGCGACGGTGCGCGCGGTGTCGGCGGCCAGGCGGGGGTCGACCTCGATCGAGACCCGCCCGTCCACGCCGTCCGAGCTGTCGTAGACCGGGCGGAGCACGTCGCAGGCCCACCGGATGTCGTAGGTGGTCAGCGCCCGCGCCGCCTCGTCCACCCCGACCCGGCGCAGCGCAAGCTCGGCGAGCTGCGAGTCGTAGGCGGTGCCGTGTTCCATGGCGTTGGCGAAGATCGTGGGGTTGGACGTCACCCCACGGACGTAGTCGTCCCTGACCAGCGCAGCCAGGTTGCCGGTGGACAGCCGCTCGCGGCTGATGTCGTCGAGCCAGATCGACACCCCGTCGGCGGTCAGCCTGGCGAGTATGTCCCGCTTGTCGTGTTCGGCGGTCATGGCCGTTCCTTCCCTGCGCGAGCCTGGATCAGCCCGCGCTCCGGTCGATGCTGAGCCGCGCGGCCTGCGCCACCCGCTCGGGTGTGATTCCGAATTCGGCGTAGAGCTTCTCGTAGGCGGCCGACGCGCCGAAGTGCTCAAGGCTGATCATCTCGCCGGCATCGCCGACGATGCCGCGCCAGCCGAGGCCGACGCCCGCCTCCACGCTGACCCGCGCCCGCACCGACGGCGGCAGCACCTCGTCGCGGTACGCCTGGTCCTGCTCGTCGAACCACTCGAGGCACGGCATCGACACCACCCGGGCGGCGACCTGCTCGCTCGCCAGTGCCTCCCGCGCGGCCAGCGCGATGTGCACCTCGCTGCCGGTGGCGACGATCATCACCTGCGGCTTGCCGCCAGGCGCGTCGGCCAGCACGTACCCGCCACGCACTGTGCCCTCGGCACTGGCCAGCACTGTGCCCTCGGCACTGGCCAGCACTGTGCCCTCGGCGCTGGCCAGTGCAGTGCGGTCGAGTACGGGCAGCTTCTGCCTGGTCAGGCAGAGTCCAGCCGGGCGGTGGCTGCGCTCGAGAATGGTCCGCCAGGCCACCACGGTCTCGTTGGCGTCGGCCGGCCGCACCACGTCGAGGCCCGGGATCGCGCGCAGCGCCCACAGCTGCTCAACCGGCTGGTGGGTGGGGCCGTCCTCGCCGAGGCCGATCGAGTCGTGCGTCCAGACGAAGGTCACCGGCAGTTCCATCAGCGCGGCCATCCGCACCGCTGGCCGCATGTAGTCGCTGAATACCAGGAAGGTGCCGCCGTATGGCCTGGTGAGGCCGTGCAGCGCGATGCCGTTCAGGATCCCTCCCATCCCGAACTCCCTGATCCCGAAGTGCAGCGTGCGGCCGTACGGGTTGCCGGGGAACATCTTGGTCTGGTGCGAGAGCGGTATGAACGACGGCTCCCCGGCCATCGTGGTGTCATTGCTGCCCGCCAGGTCGGCAGAGCCGCCCCATAGCTCGGGGAGCACGGGCGCCAGTGCGTTAAGAACCTTGCCGGAGGCCGATCGGGTGGCCATCTCCCCGGTTTCGGGCGTGAAGGCCGGCAGCGCCTGCGTCCAGCCGTCCGGCAGCGCCCTGGCCGCTATCCGGTCGAGCAGGGCATGGCGGCCGGGGTTCGCTGCGGCCCAGCGGCCGAATTCCTCGTCCCAGCGAGCGTGGGCGAGCTTGCCGCGCTCGGCGACCGCGCGGGCGTGTGCCAGCGCCTCGTCCTCAACAGGGAAGAAGACCGCAGGGTCGAAGCCGAGAATCTCCTTGGTGGCGGCGACCTCGGGCGCGCCGAGCGCCGAGCCGTGCGCCTCGCCGGTGTTCTGCTTGTTCGGGGCCGGCCAGCCGATGATGGTGGACAGCGCGATGATCGACGGCGCGCCGACGTGGTCCCGCGCGGCGATCAGCGCGTCGTAGAGCGCCCGCACGTCCTCGTGGTACCCGCCGGGCGTCCGCCAGCTCACCCGCTGGGTGTGCCAGCCGTAGGCCGCATACCTGGCGAGCGTGTCCTCGGACTTGGCAATCGCCGTGTCGTCCTCGATCGAGATGTGGTTGTCGTCGTAGAGCAGCACCAGGTTGCCGAGCTGCTGGTGCGCGGCGATCGATGAGACCTCGTGGCTGAGGCCCTCCTCGATGTCGCCGTCGGAGGCGAACACGTAGATGTGGTGGTCGAACGGGCTCTGTCCGGCCGGGGCGTCTGGGTCGAGCAGCCCGCGCTCGCGCCGCGCCGCCATCGCCATCCCCACCGCGTTGGCCAGGCCCTGGCCGAGCGGGCCCGTGGTGGTCTCCACGCCGGGGGTCAGCAGGTGCTCGGGGTGGCCAGGGGTAAGGCTGCCCCAGGTGCGCAGGGCCTTGAGGTCGTCCAGGGTGAGCCCGTAGCCGGAGAAGTAGAGCTGGATGTACAGGGTCAGGCTGGAGTGCCCGCAGGACAGCACGAACCTGTCCCTGCCCAGCCAGTGCGGGTCGGCGGGGTCGTGCCTGAGCACCCGCTGGAACAGCAGGTAGGCGGCGGGCGCCAGGCTCATCGCGGTGCCCGGGTGGCCCGAGCCCGCCTTCTGGACCGCGTCCATGGCCAGCACGCGGACCAGGTCCACCGCCCGCGCGTCGGTCGCCGTCCACTCCCAGTCCGTCTGGCTCACCGGCTTGCCCCTCCTGCCGTGGATAGCCTCGTCAAGAACCGACCCTATCCTCGTACTCTGCCGCGAAAGCAGGCGGCTAATCGCCCAGCGTTCGCAGGAAGTTCAGCAGCTCGGCGCTGACCTCGACGGGGTGGCTGATATTCGAGGCGTGCGTGCCGCCGTCCACCACGGCGAGGGTCACCGGGCCGCCCAGGCCGTCGCGCAGCTGCTCGGCCTTGGCCATCGGGATGGCGGCGTCGGCGGTGCCGTGCACGATCAGGGCTGGGCAGCCGATCTCGCCGATCCGGCCAGTGATGTCGTCGCGGTCAATCAGACAGCGAAACGCCAGCGTGGCCTGCCCTGGCTCGATGGCCGCCCACTTGGCGTACCAGTCGTCCCACTCGCCGGGCCCCAGGATGATCGCCGAGACGAGTTCCTGCACCGGGCCAGGGCCGGATTCCAGCCAGACCTGGTGCATCTGCTCGTAGCCAGGCACGGAAGCCGGATCCTCAAGGCCAGCCTGGGTGTCGATCAGGATCAGGCCGCGCACCCTGTCGGGCGCGAGCAGCGCGGCCCGCAGGCTGATGAACCCGCCCTGCGACATCCCGCCGAGCACGGCCCGCTCTACCTCAAGGTGGTCGAGCAGGCCGAGCGCGTCGCGCGCGGAGTCCCAGTAGCTGAACGGGCCCGGTGCCGTGGTAGGCCCGTGGCCGCGCTCGTCCCAGGTGATCACCCGGTACTCCGGCGACAGCGCCTGCACCTGGGCGTCGAACATCGTATGGTCCATCAGGTACCCGTGGCTCAGCACGACGGCGGGCCCGGCGCCGCCTGAGTCGTAGTAGCTGATCTCGGTTCCGTTGATCGCGGCAGTCGGCATATGCCGGAAGTTACCGCATGCCGGCATTGCCGGAAAGGGCGGTGTCCGCAGCGGTGACGGCCGTCTGCGGATCCTGCCCAGCGGCGCCGCGATCGCGCAGCGCGAAGTTCAGCCTGAGCACCGCGATCCAGATCAGCGAGGTGTTCGCGACGTGCACCCAGACCAGTCCGGCTGGCAGGTGCGAGAAGTACTGCACGTAGCCGATCACGCCCTGCAGCGCGATCAGCCCGGCGGTGATCCAACCGAGGCGCACCGCGGCCCGCGGCGCCTCGGTGAGCATCAAGGTGGCGGCCGTCATGATGGCGAGCGTGCCGAGCACCCAGCCGATGTCGGCGTGCAGCTGGGTGACCGCGGTCAGCGAGAACCGGTAGCGCGGGGTGCCCGCCGCACCGGCCAGCGGGCCCGTGCCGGTCACCAGCGTCCCCGCGATCATCTGCACGAAGGTCACCGCCAGCAGCGCCAGCGCGACAAGGCGGACGAGCGGCTGCGCGAGCGGCCTGGCCGGCCCGGTGCCCTCGGCGCACCTGACGTGCAGCGCCACGGCCGCGGCCAGCACCGGCAGGGTGGCGATGAAGTGCAGCGAGACCCAGAACGGCGCCAGGTGGGTGAGCACGACGATCCCGCCGACGACGGCCTGGACAGCGATCCCGGCCGGCTGCGCGGCGGCCAGCCAGACCAGGTCGCGCCGCCGCCTGCCGCGGTCGCGATACCGCCACGCCGCGACGAAAACAGCCACAGCGATAACAAAAATCCCCGCGGTCACCAGGCGGTTGCCGAATTCGACCCACCGGTGGATCAGCGGGTCGCCGGTCACGCCCGCGGCAACCAGACTGGCCGACGTGCACTTGGGCCAGGTCGTGCAGCCAAGGCCGGACTGGCTCAGCCGCACCGCGCCGCCGGTCCAGATGATCGCGGCCGAGGCGACGACGCCGGCCAGCGCCAGCCCGCGCATGGCGCGCGGCGACGGGCGCAGCAGAGCGGTCACGGACCTATCGTAAGGTCACCGGCGGCCGGCCCGGCCGTTATGCCTGCTATGCCTGCGGCACCGTGGTTGTCTATGCCTGCGGCACCGTGCTGGATCGGTCGGCCCGCAGGGCGGCTCCGGCACTGGCCACGGTCACGCAGCCGATCGCCACCCACTGCCACGCCGACAGAGCCTGGCTCAGCAGGACGACACCGACCAGGGCGGCCACGGCCGGCTCCAGGCTCATCCAGATGCCGAACACCCGTGGCGGCACCCGCCGCAGCGTCTCGAGCTCGAACCGGTAGGGGATCACCGAGGAGAGCAGGCCGATCGCGAGCCCGGCACCGAGCACGGCGGGCCTGAGCAGCCGAGCGCCCGCAGTGATGATCGCCGTGGGCGTGACCACTACCGACGCGATCGCCATCGCGATGACCAGGCCGGACGAGCCGCTGAACCGGCGGCCGGTGGACGCCGAGAGCAGGATGTAGCACGCCCAGGTCGCCGCGGCAACCAGCGCGAAGATCACCCCGACAAGCTCGGCGTGCGAGTGCGGCCCGGTCTGGCCGCCGACCTTGGCCGCGCCGATGCCGCCGAAGCCGAGCAGCGCCACTCCCGTGCCGGCCAGCGCCACCCACAGCAGGTCGATGGCACGGCGGGACGTCGCGATTGCCACGCCGAGCGGCCCGAGGAACTCGATCGTGACCGCGATGCCGAGCGGGATCCTGGCGAACGCCTGGTAGATGGAGAAGTTCATCAGCCCGAGCGTGACGCCGAACGCGGCCACCACGGCAGCGTCCCGCCAGGCATGATCGGCGATCACGCCGCGGAGCGCCCTGACCGTCGGCCTCGCGCCAAGGCCGATAAGCACCAGCGTGGCCGCCCACAGCCGCAGCCCGGTCATGCCGGCCGCCGAGACGGTGCCGAACATCCTGGCCGCGATGCCCGCTCCGACCTGGACGCTCAGGATCCCCGCGCCGAGCAGCAAGGGCGGCGGGACCCTGCCAAGTGGCCCGAGACCCGCCATGCGGCCGACGGCCGGCTCGGCGGCCTTGCCTACCTGGGCGGACGGCATGGCGGTGCCGCTACTCCCAGCGGAAGGTGCGGGCCGCGATCGCGATGCTGACCACCGCCCAGACAGCGAGCACAAGCAGGTCCCTGACCGGCAGCCCGGCACCGTAGCGCAGCACGCCGCGCAGGCCGTCGGACAGGGCGCCTGACGGCAGCAACCGCAGCGCCGGCCTCATCGCGGCAGGGAACTTGGTCAGCGGGAACACCACGCCGCCGACGCCGAGCAGCACCAGGTAGACCAGGTTGGCCGCGGCCAGGGTGGCCTCGGCCCGCAGCGTGCCGGCCATCAGCATGGCCAGGCCGCTGAACGCCGCGCTGCCGACCGCGAGCACGAGCAGCGCGGCCGCCGCGCTCGCCGCGGTCGCGACAGGATCCCAGCCAAGCAGCAGGCTGACTGCCACGATGATCACTACCTGGCCGAGTTCGACGGCCGCCACAGAAACGACCTTGGCCATGATCAGGCCGTGCCTGGACAGCGGGGTTGCGCCGAGCCGCTTGAGCACGCCGTACCTGCGCTCGAACCCGGTGCCGATGGCCAGACTGGTGAACGAGGTGGACATGACGGCCAGCGCCAGGATGCCAGGCGCGATGAAGCCGATCCGGCTGCCGTGGCCCACGCTGATCAGCGACTCCGAGCTGAACACCACGAGCAGCAGCACGGGGATGATCAGGGTGAGCAGCAGCTGCTCGCCGTTGCGCACCAGCGTGCGCACCTCGAGCCCGGCCTGCGCGGCCACCATCCTGGGCAGCGGCGCGGCACCGGGAGACGGGGCGGGCCAGGTTGTCATGCCCGCATCTCCCTTCCGGTCACCTCGAGGAACACGTCCTCGAGCGACCTGGTCTCGATCCGCAGCTCATGCGCGAGCACACCCTGCTCGGCGCACCAGGCGGTGACGGTCGCGACGACCTGGGGATCGATCCCGCTGGGCAGCTCGACCAGGTAGACGCCGGCCGGAGACTCCTTCACCGTGGCGCCGAGCGGCAGCGCGGAGTGCAGGCCCGAGGTGTCGAGCCCCGACTCGGCCCGGAAACGCAGCTGGCCCTGGCTCCCGGTGAGCTCGGCCGGGGTGCCTGCCGCGACCAGCGCGCCCCGGTCCACGATCACCACCTGGTCGGCCAGCCGCTCGGCCTCCTCCAGGTAGTGCGTGGTCAGGATCACGGTGGCACCAGACTCGCGCAGCCCGGTGATCAGGTCCCAGGTGGCGTGCCTGGCCTGCGGGTCAAGGCCGGCCGTCGGCTCGTCGAGGAACAAGAGCTCAGGACGCCCGATCACCGCGGCCGCCAGTGAGAGCCGCTGCTGCTGCCCGCCGGAGAGCCGCCGGAACGGCGTGCGCACGGACCCGCCAAGGCCGAGCCTGTCGATCAGCATGGCCGGTTCGAGCGGGCTGGCGTAGAAGCGGGCGAGCACGCCCAGATAGTCGGCGGCCCTGGCAGAGGTGGGGATGCCGCCTGACTGGAGCATCACGCCGACCCTGGGGCGCAGCGCACGCGCGTCGCGGCAGGGATCAAGGCCGAGCACCCGTACCATGCCGGCGTCCGGCAGGCGGTAGCCCTCGCAGATCTCTACCGTGGTGGTCTTCCCTGCGCCGTTGGGCCCGAGCACCGCGGTGATCAGGCCTCGCTCGGCTCGCATGGACAGGCCGTCCACTGCGGTGGTCCGCCCGTACTTCTTGACCAGGCCGCTGATCTCGACGGCCGGCGCATCGCTCACGCGAGTGAGTCTAGGGGTGCCGCGCGGCGGCCGGTGCCGCTCCGAGCCTAGCGAAGACCGGCTCGGGGCCTGGCAGCACGCCGTCGATGCCGGTGCACTGCGCGGCGATCCGCCTAGCGGCGTCGGGCAGGAACGGAGCGAGCTGGCCGACCAGGCACTCGCACGCGCCGAGCAGCGCTGCGAGCACGTCGTCGAGGTCGGCGCCTGCCTGCCGGCTGCCAGCGGCCTCGGCCCTGGCCAGCTCCCACGGCCTGACCTGGCTGATCGCGGCGTTCGCGGTCTCGGCGATGGCCACGACCGCGCCTGCGGCCCGCCGGAAATCGCCCACCGCAAGCGCCGCGTCGACCACGCCTGGCGCCCTGGCGCAGGCGGCCCTGATCTCCCGCGCGCCCGGCCAGCTGCCTGATCTGGCATCTGGGACGCGGCCCGACCGGTACCTGCCGATCATCGCGACCACCCGGTTCACCAGATTGCCGATGCCGTTCGCCAGCTCGTGGTCCGACCTGGCCACCAGCCGCTCGGGGGTGAAGTCGACGTCCCCGACCCGCGGCACCTCCCGCAGCAGCCACCACCGCACGGCGTCGGTGCCGTACCTGACGGCCAGCGTGGCCGGGTCGGCCACGGCACCGTTCGCGCCCGACTTGCTGATCTTCTGGCCTCCGGCCGTCAGGTAGTCGTGCACTAGCAGGTCGGTGGGCAGCGGCAGGCCTGCCGAGAGCAGCATGGCCGGCCAGTACACCGCGTGGAACCTGAGCACGCCCTTGCCGAGCAGGTGGATCCGCCGCCCGGAGCCGGCCCACCAGCGGTCGAGGTCGGCGGCACCGGTGCCGTAGCCGAGCGCGGTCACGTAGTTGCCGAGCGCGTCCCACCAGACGTAGATCACCTGACCGGGATCGCCGGGCACCGGGATGCCCCAGCCGCGGGCTCGGGCAGTGGAGCGAGAGATCGAGAAGTCGGCCAGCCCGGCGGCAACGAACCCGAGCACCTCGTTGCGCCGGCCGACCGGCTCGATCCGCAGCTGGCCGCTGGTGATCCGCTCAGTGAGCCGGTCCGCGTACCTGGAGAGCCTGAAGAACCAGTTCTCCTCGGCGACAGGCTCAGGCGCGGTGCCGTGCTCGGGGCAGCGGCCGGCCGTGAGCTCGGCCGGTACGTAGAACTGCTCGCAGCCGACGCAGTACAGCCCCTGGTAGTGCCCGCGATAGATGTCGCCGGCCGCGGCGCAGGCTCGCCACAGCCGATCCACGCCGGCTCGGTGGCGTGGGTCGCTGCTCGTCCTGATGACGTCGTCGACGCTGACCGAGAGCGGTCCGGCCAGACCCACGAACGCGGCCGCGTTGGCGTCGACGAACTCCTGCACGCCGGTGCCTGCGGCGTCGGCCGCGAGCACGTTCTTCGGCGCGTTGTCGTCGGTGCCGGTCTGGAACCTGACAAGCTCGCCACGGCTGCGGTAGTGCCTGGCGAGCACGTCGGCCTGGACGAGCTCAAGCGCGTGGCCAAGATGCGGCCTGGCGTTGACGTACGGGATCGTCGTGGTGATGTACGTGGCGGTGATGTCGCCGTGCGGTGCCATCGGAACCTCCGGTAACCGGGGCTCAGGCTCCGCAAAGAGAATCCGAGGCCCCGTATAGCAGGGCCTCGGAAGAACTCATCCGTGCGACGTCAGCTGCCCCGCGCGGGGGGCATCATGACCTGGCGTCCGAATGTCGTCATGCACCGATCGTACGCCGGAAGTCCAGCCGATTAATTCCGCCGCTCGCCGCACCGCTGGGGCGGTTGGCGGTCCCGACGGGAAAAGAGCAGAATGTCGGGGTGAGCCGGGACCTGCCGTGAGGGGAGCACAATGGCCGGGACGCAATGGGACAGCTCGGGCTCGGCGCGCCGGGCCTTGCTCGGCATCGTCAGCGACCCGCACTACGGTGCCGGGGCGCTGTCGCAGCCGGCCGTCATGTCCAACCTGCTGAAGGACCTGCTGCCGGACGAGCCGAGGGAGGCCGGCCTGCTGGTGGCCGCCGCCCAGGCCGACCTGGCCGGCACCTTGCGCGGTTACGCGGCGCAGGGCGTGGACGCGAGCACCGCCACCCGCCTGACCGCTGGCTCCTTCGCGAGCAACACCTCGCACACGCCAGAGGCCTGCTCCTGGGTGGTCACCGAGCTTGCGATGGCGCTCGGCATGGGCCTAGCGGCCCAGCCCGGCTACCCCGCGGCGGGCGGCAATCCGCTTGTGCAGCCCACGATGCAGGCGCCAGAATCCGGGCGGCCCACCTTCACCCCGGCCGGGTCGGCCGCACCGCAGCCGACCTACGTAGCAGGCGGCCAGCCGCAGCCGAACGCGGGCGCGGCCTACCCGGCATGGCAGCCCGGCTGGCCAGCACCCGGCCAGTCAGCACCGGGCCAGCAAGCTCAGGCGGGACCGGCCGGGCCCAAGCCGGTCGCCGGCGGCATCGCAGGCCTGATCGGGGCGGTGCTGCTGCTGCTCGGCTGCGCGGTGCCGTTCGTGAAATTCAGCGGTCAGGCGGCGGTCAGCCTCTTCTCCGGATATAACGGCGCGCCGACCAGCGAGACGTTCTGGTTCGCCATCGAGCCAGGCGGCGTCATGGCGATCGCCCTGGTGATCTCCATTCTCCTGCTGGTCCGCGGCCGGCCGCGGACCCTGGCGGCCGGAATGCTGATCGCATTCGGCATCCAGACCGTGTTCCTGTTCTGCGGCTGGGTCTTCGTGGTCTACTCGCCCTCCAAGCGGGAGGCAGGCGGCGTGCTCGGGCTGCTGGCCGGCGTGGTGCTCGTGCTGGCCGGCGTGCTGTGCCTGACGGCGAACAAGGCGGGTTCGGCCGGCCAGGCTCAGCAGGCCCCGGTCAGCCCGTACTGACGAACGCGGCGATCCTGGCCGACTGGTCGAGCCTGCTTGGCTCGTGCACGTACATCATGTGGCCGGCCTCGTAGTAGGCGAACTCGATGTTGCCAGCCAGCTCGGCCGGGATCGGCAGGTGCGCGATGTCGTTCTGGGCCGCGAAGTACGGGGTGGCCGCGTCGTAGTAGCCGCAGGCGATGTGCACGCGCAGGTGCGGGTTCGCGCGCATCGCCGCGGCCAGCTTGTCCAGCACGAACAGCGGCTGCGCCTCGAACTCCTTGAACGACCACGGGTGGACCAGGTCGGTCAGCACCTCGTAGGGCAGGTCGCTTGAGTAGCCGAGCTCGGCGCGCACGTAGTGGTTGAGCGCGGCGGCGTACGGTCCGGTGATCGCGTCCATCGACGGGTCGGACGACCACCGCTCCATGCCGTAGTCGCTGTCCCAGCCGGTGAACCTGCCGTCCAGCCGACCGGCCGTGCGGCGCTGGTCGCGCAGCAGCTCGGTCAGGAACCGCACGTGCTCGGGGCGCAGGTTCACCTCGTCCACGTACTGCGGTGACAGCCCGGTCAGCGCCGCGATCCGGTTGATCGCCGCGATCTTGTCGTCGTACAGCAGCCGCGAACCGAGCGCCAGGACCCGCTGGTACTCGCCCGCCGCGAACTCCTCCGCCTCGGCGAGCACGTCGCCGAGCGGGCGGTCGCCGTGCTTGCCGTGGTAGCTGGCGATCGCCGCGTAGGTCGGCAGGTAGTTCACGTAGGCGCCGTCATTGCCTGGCGAGAACATGCCCGACCCGCCGTTGAGGAAGGCGGAGATGAGGATCAGGCCGTTCAGGTACATCCCGTAGCGCTGCTGCAGGTACTCGGCCAGACCGGCGGCCCTCGTGGTGCCGTACGACTCGCCGCACAGGTACTTGGGCGACATCCAGCGGCCGTTCCGCGTGGTCCACAGCCTGATCACCTCGCCGACCGACTCGATGTCGCCGCCGAATCCGTGGAAGTCCTTGCTCTTGCCGCCCTTGACCGCGCGCGAGTAGCCGGTCGACACCGGGTCGATGAAGACCAGGTCGGAGTGGGCGAGCAGGGTCTGCTCGTTGTCCTGCAGGCCGTAAGGCGGCGGCAGCAGGGCCTCGGCGTCACCCATCAGCACCCGGCGCGGACCGAGCAGGCCGAGGTGCAGCCAGATGCTGGACGAGCCGGGCCCGCCGTTGAACGCGAACGTGACCGGCCTGCGGTTCTGGGCGGCCTGGCCGCCGCCGTTGCCGCCGGGCGGATCGTCGGCGGTGTAGGCGACGACGAACACCTCGGCCGTCGCCTCCGCGCCGTCGAACTTGTCGTCGGTGTGGCCCTCCCTGCGCAGCACCATCCGGCCAGCGGTAACGGTGTAGCCGAGCTCGGCGCCGCCCACGCTGATCGAATGCCTGCTGGTCACCAGGTCGTCGGCTGGCTCGGGCTGACGGCCGCCAGCCTCGGCGTCCTTGTCTCCAGCCTCGGCGTCCTTGTCTGGTGCGTGGTCCTCGCCTGGCATCAGGGCTCCTCCCCGGGGGTGGCTATGGCGTAGCGCTGCGTCCGGTCTGTCCCGGTCGAAGGCTAGCCGGTGACGCCACCCAAGCGCGACTGGCTCACGCGCCGCCGCAGTGCCCTACCGCAACCGAACTCCGTGCTGCGGCGTCTGTGCGGATGTGAACCTTCATCTCCTGAGTGGGCGCCTGGTCGTGGCGTCACTGTCCGACGGCTACGGGCTCTTCGTCGCAGTGTCGGGATCGCGATGCCGCGGCATTGTCGGCCGGACTGCCAACGGAGGTACCAGCTTCACCGGGCCGGTCACCATCCGGACGTGGCCGTGCGCTGACGGGGTGCGGTGGCAGCTAGCCTCCGATAACCAGGGCGACGTGTTCGCGTACGGCGACGGGCTGCTCGCCAGTCACGACGGCGGCAGGTCATGGTCATCGGTGCGGGAGCCAGGAAAAGTCGTAGCCGTGTCAGCCGAGGGCCGGTCGGTCTGGCTGCTCAGCCAGTCCTGCGCCGCCGGGCGCAGCTCACCGCCCGTGCACTGCCGCATCCGCCTGATGGTCTCCGCCGACGGCGGCCGGGCCTGGCGGCCCTCAGCCGCACAACCGGCGCGGTCGAAGTTCACCATGGACAGCCTGAGATTCGCCGAGCCATTCCAGGGCCAGAACTGGCTGGTGCGCACCGGCCGGATCACCGGCTACGTGCTGCTGCCGCCGCCAGAGGGACCAGGTCACCCCGCGGCGCCCGCGCCGCTGCTCTACACATCGGACGGCGGCAGGTCCTGGACCAGGTACTCGATCCCGTGCGCGGTACATGATGTCCGCGACCATGACCGCAGTGCCTGGGTCGGCCGATGCCGGGTGGCGCGGTGGGGCCGCACCAGGTCAAGACCGTGTCCGTCTCGGCCAACGGTGGCCGGACGTGGACAACGCACCGGCCATGTCCGCTCGACATCAACAAGGGGCTCAACTGCCAGCTTGAATGGGGCTACCTGGGCGATATCGCAGCCCCGTCGCCCGGCACCATCTTCATGGCAGGAACCGCGCTGTCGCTCGAGGTAACCCGGGACGGCGGCCGCGTCTGGCACTTCGTACAGCCGCCGCCCGGCGGCCGCCACACCGACACCAGCGAGGTGCAGTTCTTCAGCGCTTCTGACGGCTTCCTGCTCGGCCTCGACCACAACGACAACGAGACGCCCGCTCTCTGGCACACCACCGACGGCGGCCAGAACTGGCAGGAGACCATCCCGGTCATCGGCTGACGACCCCTCGCCCGCTCACAGTGCTGCTCGCGCGGCCGCCTCCACCAGAGCTCGGAACAGGGCCGGGTCGTCTCCGGCCTCCGGATGCCACTGCACGGCCATGGTGAACGGGTGGGCGGCCCGGATCGCGGAGTCGAACTCGAGCGCCTCGATCATGCCGTCGTCGGCCCAGGCGGTGGCGACCAGGCCGGCGCCGAGCTGGTCGATGCCCTGATGGTGGTGAGTCGGCACGTCGATAACGCCGACCTGACCGGACTCCGCACCGAGCAGGGCGGCCAGGCGGCTGGACGGCGCCACGCTGATCTTGTGCTCGCCCATCGCGCCGGGCGTGGGTGAGTGCTCGTCGTGGCCGACAACGTCGGGCAGGTGCTGGATCAGGGTACCGCCGAGCGCCACGTTGATCAGCTGCATGCCGCGGCAGATGCCGAGTACCGGCCGGCTCGCGTCGTGCATCGCGCGGAAGAGCGCCACCTCGGCGTCGTCACGCTCCGGCCGCACCACCGTGGTGCGCGGCCCGGCATGCTGGCCGTATCTGACGGGCTCGACATCCGGCCCGCCCGAGATGATCAGGCCGTCCAGGCGGCTGACCGCCGCTGCCACGCCGGGGACCGGCGGCAGCAGCACAGGCACCCCGCCCGCGGCCACGACCTGATCCACGTAGTTCTGCGGCAGCAGGGTGGCAGGCTGGTCCCAGACGCCCCACCTGGCGCGCTCGCAGTACGCGCTGATCCCGATCACGGGCGGCCCTGCGAGCGGCCCTGGTCGGCTGCTGCGTCCTCCCGCTCGCCTCCGCATAGCGACGGGCTCGCTCATAGCGGCGTCACGTAGGCGCCCGCGATCCCGCCGTCCACCAGGAACTGCGAGGCCGTGATGAACGACGCGTCGTCGCTGGCCAGGAACGCCACCGCGGCAGCGATCTCCTCAGGCTCGGCGAACCTGCCGACCGGCACGTGCACAAGCCGGCGTGCCGCGCGCTCGGGGTCCTTGGCGAACAGCTCGCGCAGCAGCGGCGTGTTCACCGGGCCAGGGCACAGCGCGTTGATCCTGATCCCTTCCCGCGCGAACTGCACGCCGAGCTCCCTGCTCATCGCCAGCACCCCGCCCTTGGATGCGGTGTAGGAGATCTGAGAGGTAGCGGCGCCGAGCACGGCCACGAACGATGCCGTGTTGATGATCGAGCCCTTGCCCTGCCGTTGCATGTGCGGCAGCACGTACTTGCAGCACAGGTAGACCGAGGTCAGGTTGACCTCCTGCACCCGCCGCCACGCGTCGATGCCGGTGGTCAGGATCGAGTCGTCGTCGGGTGGCGAGATGCCCGCGTTGTTGAACGCGATGTCGACCCTGCCGAACTCGGCGGCGACCTCGTCGAAGAGCCGGCGGACGTCGTCCTCGCTCGCCACGTCGGCGGCTATGAACCGGCCGCCAGTCTCCTCGGCGGCCGCCCGGCCGGCGGCCTCGTCGATGTCGACGGCGACGATCCTGGCTCCCTCAGCAGCCATCCGCCTGGCGCTGGCCAGTCCGATGCCGCTGCCGGCGCCGGTGATGACGGCGACCCGGTCCTGCAGGCGCTGCATGACGAGAGCTCCCCCTTCCGCTCGAGGTTCAGTCCTGCGTGGCGATGAAGACGTTCTTGGTCTCGGTGAACGCGTCGAGCGCGTCAGGGCCGAGCTCACGGCCGAGCCCGGACTGCTTGAACCCGCCGAACGGGGTCCAGTACCGCACCGAGGAGTGCGAGTTGACCGAGAGGTTGCCGGTCTCGACCCCGCGCGCCACCCTGATCGCCCGGCCGACGTCACGCGTCCAGATCGACCCCGAAAGGCCGTACGGCGTGTCGTTGGCGATCTCGATCGCGTCGGCCTCGTCGTTGAACGGCGTCACCGTAACGACCGGGCCGAACACCTCCTCAGTGTAGGCGGGCGCGTCGAGAGCTATCGGCGCGAGCACCGTGGGCGGGAACCAGTAGCCCGGCCCGTCCGGCGCGTTGCCGCGGATCGCCACCGGCGCGCCGTCAGGGACATAAGCGGAAACGGAGGCCAGCTGGCTGGCCGAGATCAGCGGGCCCATCTCGGTGCCGGCCAGTGCCGGGTCGCCGACCCGCACGCCCTTGACCGCAGGCTCGAGCAGCTCCATGAACCGGTCGAGCACGGTCCGCTGCACCAGGATCCGCGACCGCGCACAGCAGTCCTGTCCTGCGTTGTCGAAGACCGCGTACGGCGCGGTCGCCGCCGCCTTCTCGATGTCGGCGTCGGCGAAGACGATGTTGGCGCTCTTGCCGCCGAGCTCCAGCGTCAGCCGCTTCACTGACCTGGCGCAGCCCGCCATGATCTGCTGGCCGACCTCGGTCGAGCCGGTGAAAACGATCTTGCGCACCGCCGGATGGTCGACCAGGCGCTGGCCGACCACCGACCCCTTGCCTGGCAGCACCTGGAACACGTGCTCGGGCAGCCCGGCCTCCAGCGCGAGCTCGCCGATCCTGATCGCGGTGAGCGGTGTCATCTCGGCGGGCTTGGCCACCACCGCGTTGCCGGCCGCCAGGGCAGGAGCCATGCCCCAGGACAGGATCGGCATCGGGAAGTTCCACGGCACGATCAGCCCGACCACGCCGATGGGCTCGGCGAAGGTCACGTCGAGCCCGCCGGACACGGGGATCTGCCTGCCGGTCAGCCGCTCGGGCGCGGCCGCGTAGTACTGGAGCACGTCGCGCACCTGGCCGGCCTCCCAGCGGGCGGCGCCGACCGGGTGGCCCGAATTCGCCACCTCGAGCTGCGCTAGCTCCTCGCCGTGCGCGTCGACCTGGGCGGCGAACGCACGCAGCAGCCTGGCCCGGTCGCCCGGCGCCACCTCACGCCAGGTCCGCTGCGCCAGTGCCGCCCTGGCGATCGCGGCGTCGGCTTCCTCGGCCGACGTGCCTGGCACCGTGCGCACCGGCTGCTCGGTGGCGGGGTTGAGTACCGTGTAGGAGCTGGTCATGGTCATCACAACCGCTCGAAGCCGCGGCGCAGTTCCCAGTCGGTGACCGCAGCGTCGAAGGCCGCGAGCTCGACCTTGGCGTAGTTCGCGTAGTGGCTGACCACCTCGTCCCCGAATGCCTCCCTCGCGAGCGCGCTCTTCTCCCACAGGTCGAGCGCGTCGCGCAGCGTGTGCGGCACCTTCGGGCCCTGGTCGAGATACGCGTTTCCTGCATAGGCATCCTCCAGGGTCAGCTCGGCGTCGATCCCGTGCAGGCCTGCCGCGATCATCCCGGCGACCGCCAGGTAGGGGTTCACGTCGCCGCCCGGGGTGCGGTTCTCCACCCGCAGCGAGTGGCCCCGGCCCACCAGTCGAAGCGCGCAGGTCCTGTTGTCCACTCCCCAGCGGACGGCGGTGGGGGCAAAGCTGCCGGGCACGAACCGCTTGTAGGAGTTGACGTTCGGCGCATACAGCAGGGTCAGCTCGCGCATCGCGGCGACCTGGCCGGCCAGGTAGTGCTCGCCGAGCCTGGACAGGCCGTGCGGCCCGTCGCCGGCCAGGAACGGCTCCCCGCCTGCGCCAGGGCGGCCGCCGGGGCCGTGCACGGCCGTCCGCAGCGACAGGTGGATGTGGCAGGAGTTGCCCTCACGCAGGTTCGGCTTGGCCATGAACGTCAGCGACATCCCCTCCTGCGCGGCGATCTCCTTCGCCCCGGTCTTGTAGATGGAGTGGTTGTCGCAGGTGGTCACGGCATCGGTGTAGCGGAACGCGATCTCGTGCTGGCCGAGGTTGCACTCGCCCTTGGCAGACTCCACGTACAGGCCGGCCCCGGTCATCCCGCTGGTGATCCGGCGCAGCAGCGGGTCGATCCGCGAGGTGCCGAGTATCGAGTAGTCGACGTTGTACTGGTTAGCGGGGACCAGCCCGGCATAACCCTTGTCGGCGGCCTGCTCGTAGCTGTCGCGGTAGACGATGAACTCGAGCTCGGTGCCGGCCAGCGCGGTCCAGCCCCGCTCGGCCAGCCGGTCGGTCTGCGCCCGCAGGATCTGGCGCGGCGAAGCCACCACCGGCTCGCCATCGAACCAGGTCAGGTCGGCAAGCAGCATTGCCGTGGCCGGCAGCCACGGCACCCGGCGCAGCGTGGTCAGGTCGGGAGCGAGCACGAAGTCGCCGTAACCGCGCTCCCACGAGGACATCGCGTAGCCGCCGACGGTGTTCATGTCGACGTCCACGGCCAGCAGGTAGTTGCAGCCCTCGGCGCCGTGGTGCGCCACCTCGTCGATGAAGTACTCCGCCGACAGCCGCTTGCCCTGCAGGCGGCCCTGCATGTCGGTGAACGCGAGGATCACGGTGTCGATCTCGTTAGCCTCGACCGCGGCCTGCAGCTCGGCCAGGCTCAGCATCCCCGGCCTGGCGGCCGCGCCGCCGTGCCCCTGCGTCATAGCACCCTTCCCATCCCTCGTCCGCGGCCTGCTCGCCAGCGGCGGGCCGCCAGGGGTGACCCCGACGGCCCGCCGCCTTATCGGGTCAGAGCGACTCAAGCTCCCGCTCGATCGCAGCCAGTTCCTCCGCCGTGCCCTGCACCCGCGGTCCGGTAAACCAGTTCTTGGCCGACACCAGCCAGTAGATCCCGGCGAAGCCGATCACCACCAGCACCGCCACCACGGTGTAGTTGAAGTTGCCCCTGGTGATCGGGCTGACCGTGGGCAGCATGAACAAGATGGTGATGAAGCACACCCACACCACGGCGATCCAGCCGACAACATAGCTCCACCGGCCGAGGTGCCACGGTCCGCGCTTGAAGTTCTCGCCCTGGCGCAGCCGCAGGAACGTGGGGATCACGTAGGCAATGTAGAGCCCGATGACCGCGATGGAGGTGACCGCGGCATAGGCGGTGGCGTTCCCCAGGTCGGGCAGGGCCAGCACGAAGGCGAACCCGGCGGCCAGCCAGATCGCATTGGTAGGGGTCCTGGTCCTGTGGTTCACCTTGTGCCAGAAGGCCGAGCCTGGCAGCGCGCCGTCGCGGGAGAACGCGTAGATCATCCGGGAGTTCGCGGTCACCGAGGACATGCCGCAGAACAGCTGCGCGAAGATCACGATCAGCAGCAGGAGCTTGGCGCCGGTCGACCCGATCGCGTGGTAGAGGATCTCGGCGGGCGGGACTCCGGTCACCTTGGCCGCGAGATCCTGCTGGTAGTGCCCGTTCTGGATCGCGAACGTGATGCCGATCAGCAGGATCCACCCGGCGAACAGCGAGACCACGATCGACATCACGATGCCGCGCGGCCCTGACCGGGACGCGCTGTGGGTCTCCTCGGTCATGTGCGCGGACGCGTCGTACCCGGTGAACGTGTACTGGCCGAGCAGCAGGCCGAGCAGCAGCACGTAGAACAGGCTGTGCCAGCCGGTGCCGTTGAAGGTCGAGGTGAACACCTTGCTGGCCGGGTAGTGGTGCGACGGCACGAACGCGAGCACGGCGACGATGATCAGCACGCCGAGTATGTGCCACCAGACGCTCACGTCGTTCAGCAGCGCCACCAGCCTGATGCCGAACTGGTTCAGCAGGCCGTGCAGCAGCAGCACGAAGAAGTAGATGATGACCGTGTGCGTGGCCGTTGTCGCGAATCCCCACTGCAGCGCGAGCAGCGAGTTGATGAAGAAGGCCGCACCGAAGTCGATGCCCGCGGTGATCGCCACCTGGCCGAGGAAGTTGAACCAGCCGGTGAACCAGGACCAGGCGGCACCGTTCGTGCGCGCCAGCTTGGCCGCCCAGTAGTAGAGCCCGCCCGCGGTCGGGAAGCTGGAGCAGACCTCGGCCATCGCCAGGCCCACGAACAGCGTCATGATGCCGACGATCGGCCAGCCCCAGACGATGTCGGCCGGGCCACCGGTGCTCATGCCGTAGCCGTACAGCGTCAGGCAGCCGGACAGGATCGAGATGATGGTGAACGAGACGGCGAAGTTCGAGAAGCCCGACATCCGCCTGCGCAGTTCCTGCGCGTAGCCGAGCGTGTGCAGTTGTTCCTCGTCAGTGAGTGCCGCCTCGGCGGGGGCTTCGTCGTGGACCGCCACAGCTTGCTCCTTAGGTCGTGGCCCCGCCTGGCTCGGCCGTCACCCGGGGCCCGGTCGGGGAGGAAATCAGGGGTCTGGTGCCGACAGAGATTTAATGGTCTAATAACAGACCAATTGATGGTCTAGCTGGGTCAGATGTCAAGAGTTCCGGCCAGAAAGATCAGCAAAGTGCAGGCTCCGGCACGCGGGTAAGGGGAGGCCCGCGTGCCGGACTCCGCCCGCCGGCAGCAGCCGCGGACATCCAGTCGCGAAGAAGCGCGAAGAAGGCAGTACCCGTGAGCGTCAGCGTCGACCTGAGCGGGGTCCTGCGCCCGGTGCGCGAGGGCAACGCGTTCGAGGAGACTGTCGAGCGGCTGCTTACCGTGATCAAGCTCGGCCTGATCGGCCCCGGCGAGCGCTTCCCGCCCGAGCGCGAGCTCGCCGCCCAGCTCGGCATCAGCAGGCTGACCCTGCGGGACGCGATCGGCGAGCTGGCCAGGGCAGGCTACGTGGAGTCCCGGCGTGGCAGGCTCGGCGGCACGTTCAGCACCTACACCCGCCCGGCGCCCAACGTCGGCGAGCTCCGCAGGCTGGCGACCGAGCACGGCGAGAAGCTCACCGACGCACTGACGTTCAGGTACGCGGTGGAGACCGGCGCGGCCGACATGCTGGCGCAGCAGGTGGCCGGGGGCGGTGCCGACGCCCAGCGGGACGCCCTGCTTGACAGGCTGGCTGAGGTCAACGCCGCTGGCCCGCAGGACTACCGCAGGCTGGACACGCTGTTCCACCTGGCGATCGCCGAGCTGACCGGGTCGAGCCTGCTGTCCACGGCCTGTGCAGAGGCCAGGATGCGGCTGAACGACCTTCTCAACGCGATCCCGGTGCTCGGGCCCAACATCGCGCACGCCGCCGCGCAGCACGCCCAGATCGTGGACGCGATCTGCGCCGGCGACCCTGAGCGGGCGCGCGCGGCCGTGGCCGAGCACCTGGCGGGCACCGGGGCGCTGCTGCGCGGCTTCCTCGGCTGAACCCGCGTCATGCGGGACGGATCTGGTCGAACGAGATGACCATGCGCTCGGGACCGCGCAGGTTGAAGTTGGGCTTGTAGACCACCGAGGCCTCGTCAAGCGCCGGACCGGCCACCCGCCTGGCGATCGCCCGCAGCGCGATCGTCGCCTCCAGCCTGGCCAGCGGCGCGCCAAGGCAGAAGTGCGACCCCGCGGCGAACGCCAGGTGCTCCCTGGCGCCGCGCCTGATGTCGAAGACATCGGGGTCGGCGAACGCCGAGCCGTCCCTGCCGGTCGCCGCGAGCAGGAGCAGCAGCACGGCGCCATCGGCGGGCCGCAGGCCGTCAAGCGCCATCCCGTCCCGCGCCACCCTGGCGGTGAGCTGCACCGGCGGGTCGTAGCGCAGCGTCTCCTCGACCGCGCCCTCGGCCAGCGAAGGATCGGCGGCGAGCGCGTCGAACTGGCCGGGTTCGCGCAGCAGCGCGAGCATGGCGTTGGCGATCAACCCGACCGTGGTCTCGTGCCCGGCGACGAGCAGCAGCACGCACGTCGCGATCAGCTCGTCGACGGTCAGCCGCTGGCCCTCGTTCTCTGCCCTGATCAGCTGGGTCAGCAGGTCGTCGCCGGGATCGGACCTGCGCGCCGCGATCAGCTCGGTGAAGTACTCGCCGAACTCAAGCCCGGCCTGCTCGGCGGCCGCCTGCTCGGCCGGGTCGAGCGGGCCGAAGCTCGGCTGCACCGAGTGCGCCAGCTTGGCCGACCATCCGGCGAACCTGGCGTGGTCGGCGGGCGGCACGCCGAGCAGCTCGGAGATGATCCGCACCGGCAGCGGATAGGCAAGCTGGCCGACCAGCTCAAGCCCGCCGTCCGCGGCGGCGGACAGCAGCTCGCCGGTGACCTGCTCGATCCGCGGCGCGAGCCCGGCCACCACCCTTGGGGTGAACGCGCGCGAGACCAGGCCGCGCAGCCTGGAGTGGTCGGGCGGGTCGAGCGAGAGGAACGACCGCGGCCGGTCACGGTCGGCCAGGTCGGGCGGCACCAGCCTGGATCGCTCGCGCTCGCTGCTCGCCCGCGGGTCGCGCAGGATGGCCGAGCAGTCGCGGTACCTGCCGAACACCACGAGCGAGCCGTCGAGCACGGCGAACGGCGAGTGCTCACGCAGCCTGGCGAGCAGCGGGTAAGGGTCACAGATGACGGCAGGGTCGGCCAGGCTGGCGAGGTCGGCCAGGCAGGGCGGCTGGCTTTCCGTCGCGGCGGCCCTTATTACTCGCGCGTCGCCCTGGTCAGCTCGCATCGCGCCCCGTTCCTCGCCGTCCGCCATGTCCTGGTAGGACACTAAACGCAGCCGCCGCGAATGGGATAGGGGCCATGGGAGGCCCCAGTTTGCGGCTCGGGAACGATTTACGGCACAATGATGTTGTGAAAACCGTGGGGAACGTAGCCGGTGAGCAGACCACGCGTGCGCGCGTGGCGAGGCTGATCCTGGAGAACGGCCCGGTCACTGCGTCGGTGCTCGGCGCCAGCCTGGGGCTGACGCCGGCCGCGGTGCGCCGCCACCTCGACCACCTGCTCTCCGATGGACTGATCGAGAGCCGGACCGCACGCGTGTACGGCAATCGCGGCCGCGGCCGGCCAGCCAGGCTGTTCGCGATCACCGACGCCGGCCGGAGCGCGTTCGAGCACACCTACGACGACCTGGCGCTGAGCGCGCTGCGGTTCCTCGCCGAGCGCGACGGCCCGCAGGTGGTGGCCGAGTTCGCCCGCCGCCAGGTGTCCGAGCTCGAGCGCAAGTACCGCCCGGCCGTCAGCGCCGCGGCGCCCGGCGGCAGGGTCAAGGCGCTCGCCGCCGCCCTGTCGGCCGACGGCTATGCCGCATCGGCCACGGCCGCCACCGCGGGCAGCGCCATCCCGGCCGGCGAGCAGCTCTGCCAGCACCACTGCCCGGTGGCCCACGTCGCCGCGGAGTACCCGCAGCTCTGCGAGGCGGAGACGGAGGCGTTCGGGCGGCTGCTCGGCACCCCGGTGCAGCGCCTGGCCACCATAGCCCGCGGCGACGGCGTGTGCACCACGCACGTCACCGCACCATCGCTCGTCACCCACCCATCCACCACTGAGGTCGGAGGCCTGTCCGCATGACCACAACCGCCCGCCCGGAACTCGAGGGACTTGACCGGTACAAGTTCGGCTGGGCCGACTCAGACGCAGCAGGCGCGATCGCGCGCCGCGGCCTGTCCGAGGACGTTGTCCGCGACATCTCGGCGCTGAAGGACGAGCCGGAATGGATGCTCAAGCTGCGGCTGCGCGGCCTTGAGCTGTTCAGGCGCAAGCCCATGCCGACCTGGGGCTCTGACCTGTCCGGCATCGACTTCGAGAACATCAAGTACTTCGTGCGCTCGACCGAGAAGCAGGCAGCGACCTGGGACGACCTTCCCGCCGACATCAAGAGCACCTACGACAAGCTCGGCATCCCCGAGGCCGAGAAGCAGCGCCTCATCGCCGGCGTTGCGGCTCAGTACGAAAGCGAAGTTGTTTATCATAAAATACGTGAAGATTTGGAAGAAAAGGGTGTTATTTTTCTCGACACCGACACCGCGCTGAAGGAGCACCCCGACCTGTTCAGGGAGTACTTCGCGACCGTGATCCCGGTCGGCGACAACAAGTTCGCCGCGCTGAACACGGCGGTGTGGAGCGGCGGGAGCTTCATCTACGTGCCTAAGGGCGTGCACGTGGAGATCCCGCTGCAGGCCTACTTCCGCATCAACACCGAGAACATGGGCCAGTTCGAGCGGACCCTGATCATCGTCGACGAGGACGCATACGTGCACTACGTCGAGGGCTGCACGGCGCCGATCTACTCATCGGACTCGCTGCACTCGGCCGTGGTCGAGATCATCGTCAAGAAGAACGCGCGGTGCCGGTACACCACGATCCAGAACTGGTCGAACAACGTCTACAACCTGGTCACCAAGCGGGCCGTGGCCCAGGCAGGGGCGACCATGGAGTGGGTCGACGGGAACATCGGCTCGAAGGTGACGATGAAGTACCCGGCCGTCTACCTGATGGGCGAGCACGCCAGGGGCGAGACCCTGTCGGTGGCATTCGCCGGGCAGGGCCAGCACCAGGACGCCGGCGCGAAGATGGTGCACTGCGCGCCGAACACCTCATCCACGATCGTCTCCAAGTCGGTGGCCAGGGCCGGCGGCCGCACCTCCTACCGCGGCCTGGTCCAGGTGCAGGAGGGCGCGTCTCATTCCAAGTCGACGGTCAAGTGCGACGCGCTGCTCGTGGACACGGTGAGCCGGTCGGACACCTACCCCTACGTGGACGTCCGCGAGGACGACGTCGAGATGGGGCACGAGGCGACCGTCTCGAAGATCTCCGACGACCAGCTGTTCTACCTGATGAGCCGCGGCATGACCGAGGACGAGGCGATGGCGACGATCGTCCGCGGCTTCGTCGAGCCGATCGCCAGGGAACTGCCGATGGAGTACGCGCTCGAGCTGAACCGGCTGATCGAGCTCCAGATGGAAGGAGCGGTCGGCTAATGAGCGGGCTCGCCGGGGCTGTCGAAACCGCCGGCCCCGTCTCCAAGCTGCACGCGCGCCAGTCGTTCGACCCGGCGGATTTCCCGGTACCTAACGGACGGGAAGAGGAGTGGCGCTTCACGCCGCTGCGGCGGCTCCGGGGACTGCACACGGATGCGCCGTTCCACGGCAAGGTCAGTACGGAGGTCGATGCCGACCACGAGATCACCGTTGTGCGTTCGCAACACGGTGATCCCCGGATCGGCATCGCCCTCGTGCCCTCGGACCGGGTGAGTGCGCGAGCCTTCGCCGCGGCCAGCGAGGCGACGATACTGACTGTTCCTGACGGCATTGCCGCTTCGCGGCCCGCCGTAGTGACTGTGCGAGGCGATGATTCGTCGGTGGCGGCGGCGGGGCATGTCGTGGTCGAGATGGGAGCCAACTCGTCGGCCGTGGTGGTGCTCGACTATTCGGGGTCGGCCACCTACGCGGACAATGTCGAGTTCGTGGTGGGGGACGGGGCGCGGCTGAGTGTCGTGTCCATGCAGGACTGGACCGACGACTCGGTGCACCTGTCGCACCAGCATGCGCTGGTCGGGAAGGACGGGTCGATCTCGCACACCGCGGTGTCGCTGGGCGGGGGAGTCGTGCGGGTGGCGCCGTCGGTCAGGTACGCCGGGCCAGGCGGCAACGCCGAGCTGCGCGGGCTGTACTTCGCCGACGCCGGGCAGCACCTCGAGCACCGGCTGCTGGTGGACCACAGCGCGGCCGACTGCCGCAGCAGGGTCACCTACAAGGGCGCGCTGCAGGGCGACGACGCGCACACGGTCTGGATCGGCGACGTGATCATCAGGCCGGAGGCGACAGGCACGGACTCGTACGAGAGCAACAGGAACCTGGTGCTGACCGACGGTACCCGGGTGGACTCGGTGCCCAACCTGGAGATCCTGACCGGGGAGGTCACCAGGGCCGGGCACGCGAGCACCAGCGGCCGACTTGAGGACGAGCACCTGTTCTACCTGATGGCGCGCGGTATCTCGCTGGCAGAGGCACGGCGCCTGGTGATCAGGGGCTTCTTCGGCGAGCTGATCGCCCAGATCGAGGTTCCCGAACTGCGGGACCGGATCACCGCCGCGATCGAGGTGGAGCTTGCGAAGGGAATTGCCTCGAGCGAGCCGGTCGGGTCTCCCGGAGGCGAGCGGGGGAACACATGACCGAGTTCGTGCGCGCGTGCGCGCTCGACGAGGTGCCCGAGCAGGGCACGCTCGGCGTCGAGCTGAACGGCGTCCCGCTGGTGATCATCAGGAGCGAGGGCGAGGTGTACGCGCTGCAGGAGTTCTGCACGCACGAGGACGTCTCGCTCGTGGACGGCGAGGTCTACGACCGCACCGTGGAGTGCTGGCTGCACGGCTCCTGCTTCGACCTGCGCTCGGGCAAGCCCACCGGCCCGCCGGCCAGCAAGCCGCTCGCGACTTACCAGGTGCGGATCGACGGCGACGACATCTACGTCGCGCTGCCGGTCAGCTAACCCGAACGGAGAGACAGATACATGGCCACCCTTGAGATTCGCGACCTGCATGTCAGCATCACCGCTCAGGCGGGTGAGAGCCAGGAGATCCTGTCCGGGGTCAACCTCACGGTCGCTGCCGGGCAGACCCACGCGATCATGGGGCCCAACGGCTCGGGCAAGTCCACGCTGGCTTATTCGATCGCCGGTCACCCCAAGTACCACGTCACCAGCGGGTCGGTGACGCTGGACGGGCAGGACGTGCTCGCGATGAGCGTGGACGCCAGGGCCAGGGCCGGGCTGTTCCTCGCCATGCAGTATCCGGTCGAGGTCCCTGGCGTGACGATGTCCAACTTCCTGCGCACCGCGGTGACGGCGGTGCGGGGCGAGGCACCGCGGGTACGCGACTTCATCAAGGAGCTGAACGCCGCGATGAAGGACCTTGCCATCGACCCGGCGTTCGCGCAGCGCAACCTCAACGAGGGCTTCTCCGGCGGGGAGAAGAAGCGGCACGAGATCCTGCAGCTCAGGCTGCTCGACCCGAAGATCGCGATCCTGGACGAGACCGACTCGGGGCTGGATATCGACGCGCTCAAGGTGGTCGCCGATGGCGTCAACGCCTACCGCGAGGGAGCGGGCCACGGGGTACTGCTGATCACGCACTACACCAGGATCCTGCGCTACGTCCGGCCTGACTTCGTGCACGTGTTCGTGGGAGGAAGGATCGTCGAGGAGGGCGGCCCCGAGCTGGCCGACGAGCTCGAGGCCAGCGGGTACGAGCGGTTCCTGACGGGTGCACTCTCGTGACCGTCGTGCCGGAGGCGCGCGCTACCAGCATTGACGTCGCGCGGGTGCGCAAGGACTTCCCGATACTCGACCGGACGGTACGGGCGGGGCGGCCGCTGGTCTACCTGGACAGCGCGAACACCTCGCAGAAGCCGCGCCAGGTGATCGACACGATCAGCGAGTTCTACGAACGCCACAACGCCAACATCCACCGCGCCACGCACGAGCTCGGCGAGGAGGCCACCGAGGCGTACGAGGGCGCCAGGATCAAGGTGGCCAGTTTCATCGGGACGGCTGACGAGACCGAGGTGGTGTTCGCCAAGAACGTCTCAGAGGCGATCAACCTGGTGGCCTACTCGATCGGGAACGCGACCGCGGCGGGCGGCCCCGGTCGGCTGGCGCTCTCGCCGGGCGACGAGATCGTCATCACCGAGATGGAGCACCACTCCAACATCGTGCCCTGGCAGATGCTCTGCCAGCGGACGGGCGCCAGGCTGCGCTGGTTCGGCGTGACGCCGGACGGCAGGCTCGACCTGGCCGCGGCCGACCAGCTGATCACCGAGCGGACCAGGCTGGTCGCGCTTGCGCACCAGTCCAACGTGCTCGGCACCATCAACCCGGTCACCGAGATCGCCGCCCGCGCGCATGCGGTCGGCGCGCTTGTCCTGGTGGACGCCGCCCAGTCGGCACCGCACGGGCTGATCGACGTGAGCTCGCTCGGCGCCGACCTGGTCGGGTTCACCGGCCACAAGATGTGCGGCCCGACCGGCATCGGGGTGCTGTGGGGCCGCCGCGAGCTGCTGGACGACATGCCGCCGTTCCTCGGCGGCGGCGAGATGATCGAGAGCGTCTGGATGGACAGGTCCACCTACGCGCCGCCGCCGCACAAGTTCGAGGCGGGCACGATGCCGATCGCCCAGGCCGTCGGGCTCGGCGCGGCCATGGACTACCTCACCGAGGTGGGCCTGGACGCCGTCCGTGCGCACGAAGAGGTCCTGCTGCGCCGCGCCCTGCGGGCCCTCGGCGAGATCGACGGGCTGCGGATTCTCGGGCCGGCCGAGCCGGCCGACCGGGGGGGTGCGATTTCGTTCACTATCGAGGGCATCCACCCGCATGACGTCAGCCAGGTGCTCGACGACCGCGGCGTGGCGGTGCGGGCCGGGCATCACTGCGCCTGGCCGCTGCACCGCGCGCTCGGGGTCCAGTCGTCCACCCGGGCGAGCCTTTACCTGTACAACACCGCCGACGAGGTGGATGCGCTCGCCGACGGAATACGCGCGGCCCAGAAGTTCTTCGCAGTGGCGTGAAGGGAAGCCGTGAGGGGAAGCACTGTGCAGCTGGAGTCGATGTACCAGGAGATCATCCTGGATCACTACAGGCACCCGCATCACAAGGGCCTGCGCGAGCCCTTCGACGCGCAGGTCCACCACGTGAACCCGACCTGCGGTGACGAGGTCACGCTCAGGGTGACGCTGAAGGACGGGTCCGAGCCGGTGGTGGCTGACGTCTCCTACGACGCGCTCGGCTGCTCGATCAGCCAGGCCAGCGTGTCGGTGCTGACCGACCTGGTGATCGGCAGGACGGTCGGCGAGGCGATGGCGGCGTGCGACGCGTTCGGCGAGCTGATGCGCTCCCGCGACGCCGCCGAGCCCGACGAGGACACTCTTGGCGACGCGGTGGTGTTCGCCGGGGTGGCGAAGTACCCAGCCAGGATCAAGTGCGCGCTGCTCGGCTGGATGGCGTGGAAAGACGCGACCGCGCAGGCGATGGCGGCTAAGGAGTCACAATGACGCACACGAACGAAGGCACCGAGGTCGCGGGCGGCCCGGAGATCGACGACCTGCTCGAGGCGCTGCGCGACGTGGTCGACCCCGAGCTCGGGGTCAACGTCGTTGACCTCGGCCTGGTCTACGGCGTCACCGTGGACGACGGCCGGGTCGCCACCATCGACATGACCCTGACCAGCGCCGCCTGCCCGCTCACCGACGTGATCGAGGACCAGACCCAGGCAGCGCTCGAAGGGCTGGTCAGCGACTTCCGGATCAACTGGGTGTGGCTGCCGCCGTGGGGCCCGGAGAAGATCACCGAGGACGGCCGCGAGCAGCTACGCGCGCTCGGCTTCAACGTGTGAGCCGCCGACCGGCGGAGCGGCGAACGTGACGGCTGGCCGGAAGTTAGCCCGCCTGGCCGCCCGGCGCAGCGCGGCCAGAGCGGCCGGGCCGACAATCACCACCGCAAGCGCGGTCGTGACGGCCCTGCCGGTGTCCCAGCCGAGCGAGGTCGTGGCGTCGAACAGCAGGTAGCGGTGCCACTGCTCGGTGAAGGGGAGCCCTGGCTGGTAGGCGATCGAGCTTGACGGGTCAAGCGAGAACGGCCAGAACGACAGGTTGAGCAGGAACCCGAACAGGTAGCCAGCAAACGCGCCGTAGCCGGCCAGCATGGCGATCTCGGCCTTGCCGCGGGCCGGCGGCAGTAGGCCGGCCAGCATGCCCACCCAGGCGCAGCCGAACATCTGGTAGGGCAGCCACGGCCCGACCCCGCCGACCAGCAGGGCGGACGCGAACAGCGACGTGCAGCCGAGCGCGAACCCGAAGCCGGCCCCGTACACCCGCCCGGCCAGGACCAGGATGAAGAACACAGTCTCGATCCCGGCGGTGCCGGCGCCGAGCGGCCGGAGCCCGGCGTTGACCGCGGAGAGCACGCCGAGCATGGCCAGGGCCTTGGCGTCGATCCCGCCGTCCGCGACCTCGGCGAACACCACGGCAAGCACCAGGGCGAGCAGCCCTCCGAAGAGCAGCGGCGCGGTCTGGGCAGACGAGAACGCTCCGGGCGCGACCACGAACGGCCATGCGAACGCCACCAGGCCTAGGAACGAGGCCATCGCGATCGCGACGGCCGACCTCGGCCTGACCCTGATCGCGAGCCGCCGCCGCATCATGGTGCCTGCGCAGGCTGGAGAGCGGCGGCGACCTGAGCCGCCGTGAGGTAGGGAAGCGGGGCGAGAACCTTGGCGGCCTGCGGCGCGAACGCGGGCGACGCGGTGAGCACGGCGGCCGACGGCCCGTCGCTGACGATCTCGCCGTCGGCCAGAACCACCACCCGGTCGCAGCTGCGCGCGGCGAACTCCACGTCGTGGGTGGCGATCACGATCGCGTGCCCCGCGTCGGCGAGCAGGTCAAGCGCGCCGGCCAGGCCGGCCTTGGCGTGATAGTCCAGCCCGCGGGTTGGCTCGTCGAGCAGCATCACCGCCGGGGCAGCAGCGAGCTGGATCGCGAGCACGAGGCTGAGCTGCTGGCCGGCGGACAGGTCCCTCGGGTGCGCGTCCGCCGGGACGTCGGGCGCGATCGCGTCGAGTATCTCCCTGGCCGGGCGCCGCTGGCCAGGCCCGGCCGCCTCGTGGCGCGCGTCACGGTCCGCCTGGGCAAGCTCGGCGCCGACGGTCTCCAGGTACAGCAGATCGGCGGGGGTCTGCGGTACCAGCCCGACCAGGCGCCTGGCCTGCGCCGGGGACAGCCCGGCCGGATCCTGGCCGGCCGGGCCGGCACTGACCGTGCCGCCGGCCCGCTCGCCGGTCCCCTGCAGCGCCCAGAGCAGCGAGGACTTGCCCGAGCCGTTCCTGCCCATCAGCGCGGTGATCTCGCCGGGCCGCAGCGCCAGGTCAGCGCCTGCCACCGCGACGAGAAGGCCGTACCTGACCACCACGCCCCGGGCGGTCAGCACCGGACCGGCGCCCGTGCGTGAAGCATGGCCGGGCACCGGCGGCGCGGCGGGCAGCCTGGCGCGCAGCGGCGCGGCCAGCCGGCGGGCGTCGCGCACAGAGAGCGGCAGCGGGTCCCACCCGGCGAGCCTGCCGATCTCGACCACCGGCGGGCAGACGTCAGCCGAGCGCAGCACCTGCGCCGGGGCTCCGGTGACCGCGGTGCCGTCACCGGCCAGCCAGACCAGCCGGTCGGCATAGGGCAGCACGCGCTCCAGCCGGTGCTCGGCGAGGACGACGGTGACGCCCAGATCGTGCACCAGCCGGGTGATGGCGGCGAGCACGTCCTCGGCGGAGACCGGATCGAGCGCCGAGGTCGGCTCGTCGAGCACGAGCACCCGCGGGTGCGCGGTCAGCGCGGCGCCGATCGCGACCCGCTGCTGCTGCCCGCCGGAGAGCGCGCGCAGCGGCCGGTCCCGCAGGCCAGCGATGCCGAGCAGGTCCAGGGTCTCCTCGAGCCTGGCCCGCATCGCGAGCGGGTCGACCGCGAGCTGCTCCATCGTGTAGGCAAGCTCTTCCTCGACGGTGTCTGTCACGAACCCGGCGGCCGGGTCCTGGCCGACCACGCCGACGACGTCGGCCAGCTCGCGCGGCCGGAACGCCGCGGTGTCACGGCCGCCGGTGATCACCCTGCCGGTCAGGGTGCCGCCGGTGAAGTACGGCACCAGGCCGTTGATCGCGGCGAGCAGCGTCGACTTGCCGCTGCCGGTGCGGCCGACGACCAGGCAGAGCTCGCCCTCGTCGATTTCCAGGTCGATATCGCGCAGCACGGGCTCCCGCGCGCGGTCGTAGCGCACCCCGACATGGTCGAAGCTGATCATTGCTCGGCGCTCGCGATCGGCTGTGGTCGTGCGTCGGGCCGCGCGTCCCGGGTGCCGCGCGGCGACGGAGCGGCCGGCGGCGCCGGCCTGGCCGCGGGCGGCGGCGGCGCGGCGAGCACTGCGAGCACGGAAAGGGCGAGCGCCGCGACGGGCAGCAGTGGCAGCGCGGGCCAGCTCAGCGGGTAGACACCCGGGTTGAGCGCGGCCGGGTTGTAGCCGGTGCCCAGGCAGAACACGACGGCACCCGCCGCGCCGCAGCCGGTCACCACCCACTCTGGCCAGCCCCACGGATCGGGCCGGTACCGGCTCCGGGAGACCCGCCTGCTGCCGAGCGCCAGCCCGGCGACGCACGCCGCCGCGCCGGCCGCGAACGCCACCGCGCCAGCCCGGCCAGGCAGCCCGGCACCGAGCAGCCCGTAGGCACCGAGGCACAGCCCGGCGAGGCCAGCAAGCAGCAGGGCCGCGGTCAGGCGGCGGCTCGCCGTGGTCGCCGCTGACGTGCGGCCGTAACCGCGCGCGTCCATGCTCGCGGCAAGCAGCAGCGACCGGTCCAGCGCGTCGTGCAGCACCGGGATCGCGATCGCCCGCAGCGCGCGGACGCCTCGGCCGACCGGGCCGCGCAGCCGCCTGGCGCGGCGCACCCGCTGGACGCTCTCGACCAGCTGGGGTGCCACCGAGAGCGCCACGGTCACGGCCACGCCGAGCTCGTAGAGCGCCCCAGGCAGCGCCCGGAGCGCCCGCTTGGGATTGGCGAGCGTGTTCGCCGCGCCGACGCAGCACAGCATGCAGGCCAGGCGCATTCCGTCCAGGCTGGCGGACAGCACGGCCTGCAGCGACACCGGCCCGCCGATCTGGATGCCGGAGTACCAGCTCGGCATCGGCAGCTGCGGCAGCCGGAACAAGATGACCTCGCCTGGTGCCACCGCGCTCTCGAATACGACGCGGAACAGCACCCTGATCGCGATCACGGTGAGCGCAAGCACCAGGTAGAAGCGGTAGCCCCTGGCCCAGGGCGCGCCGCCGCGCCGCGTTGTGACTGCCAGCCCGAGCACCGCGAAGATGAGCGCGAGCAGCAGCGGGTTGCTCGTGCGGCTGGCCGCGGTCGCGAGCGCGATCGCCCACGCCCACCAGGCCACCGGGTGCAGCGCGCGGGGAGCCGGCTCGCGGTCACTGGCGCCTGGCGCGGCGCCGTACCGAGATGGTGCCAACGGCCGCGATGACGGCAAGCAGGGCGACGGCGATCAGCGTCGGGGCGTATGACCCGCCTGAGGCTGGCGCGCCGGGCCGGTCAGGTTCCGCGTCGAGCAGCGCTCGCAGGCCGGAGCCGCTGCGCAGCTGGCCTGGGCTGAACGTCGGGATGGCCGAGCCCGCCGAGCCGGCCACATTGGTGCCGCCGAAGATCCACAGCTCGATGCTGCCAGGAGCCGGATGGTAGGCGAGCGCGCCCGCCTGGCTGTAGCTCCAGGTGTCCTGGCCAGGGCCGGCGTGCCAGCAGGCCCAGTACGCGTCGGCAGGCGGCGTCAGCACGCACGCGTCCTGCCGCGCGGTCGGGAACTGGGCACCGCGGCGGAAGCCGGCGTAGCCGATCCGGCAGATGAACCCAGGTCCGTCGTGCTCGGTGCCCGTGGTGCGCCAGCCGCCCTCGTTGAGCAGGGCGAAGCCGCTGGTCGGCGTGGCGCCGCAGGCGCGCAGCAGCGGCCCGCCCCAGTGCCCGAAGTCGACCGCCACGAGCACGCCCGACGTCGCCGTGCAGTCGCGCACCGGCAGCGCTCCGATGGCCCGCTGGCCGGCGGACCGCTTGGCGGCTGACCGCCTGCTGGCGGCCGGCTTGCCGACGGCCCGCCCGCGACTCAGGTTGATGCGCAGCGTGCCGTAAGGGACGCCGACGGCGCCGCTGACGGCCTGAGCCGAGGCGCGCAGGTTCGGCCCGCGCTGGCCGCCGGCCGCCGCGTTGAAGCCGCCGTTGCCGTTCTGCTCGCTGGCCAGGAACGCGCGGGCCGCGGTGATCTGGGCGCGGTATCTCGCGGGCCGCAGGCTCAGTGCCTGGATCGCGAGCGCGGCTGAGTTGACCGAGTCGCCGCCCGCGCCGGGGAACCCGCCGTCGCGCTCCTGCCGCCCGGCGATCCACGCCAGGCCGGCGGCCGCGTCGGCGGCGGCCCTGGCGCCGGGAGCCAGCGCGAGTGCCATCACCGCCATCGCCGTGCTGTCCACGTCGGGCCCGCCGCCGCGCGGGATGAGGCTGGGGAACGCGCCGTCGGGGTAGCGCAGGTCCTCGAGGTAGCTGACCGGCGCGGCGGCGGACTGGCCGGCCCGCAGCAGGGCGAGCACGCCGAGCGCCTGGTCGAAGACGGACGCCGCGTAGCTGAAGCTGCCCGTGGCAGGGCAGCGGACCCGGCCGCCGGCGCCCGCCCGCTGGCACACCGCGGCGACAAGCGCCGCGATCAGGTCATGACCGCCGAACCGGCGCGGATTGGCGCCGACGACCTCGGCGAGCAGCGCCTCCTTGCCGATCGGCCCGCCGGCCGCGAACCTGGTGCCGATGCCGGTCCAGTCGTTCACCGTCTTGCCCGCCGCGTCCTTGCCGGCGGCGTCGATGAACGCCACGATCCGACGGAGCGCGGCGTCCTGATCGGCGGCCGCGGCGAGCGCGAGCGCGCCGTCGATGGTCAGGCCGAAGTCGGCGTAGGGCGCGATCGACCGGTAGTAATGGCCGCGGATGAGGTTCGCAGGCGAGACCAGATAGGCGGTAGCCGACGCCAGGTCAGGGGTGGTCCGCACCACGGCGGCACGGGCACGGGCCGGGAGCAGCGGGCCGCTAGCGACCGCGGCAGCCAGGGCGCCAAGCGCGGCCAGGCAGGCCAGGGCGCGGGCGAGGCCGGGCGGCATGTCACTCCCCGGGTTACGGGCCACCGCGCGAAACCCCAGCCCCCGGCTTTCCGGAGTGAACCTGACGCTCCGCGCCGCAGACCACGACGACGCTGGACGGGCTCCCAGCCAGGTGCTCCGACTCGCCCGCGCACGGCGGGCCCACGGCTGCGGGTCAGTGCCGGATTCCGACCGGCTTCCCCTGATGCGCTGGAGGCCATCTGGACCCTACACTAAGGGTCGGCACACCGGCACGGCGCACTAATTGCCAGGCACACCGGCATGGCACACTGAGTGTCGGCACAACTGAACAGGCGAGATGGCGGGGGAAGTCCGGTGAGATCCCGGCGCTGACCCGCAACGGTGGTGCCGCGCGTGCGCGGCAAGCCCGATTACCTGCCCTACTCGCGCAACGCTCCTTCACCTGTCGTGGTCCGCAGGCCGGAGCCTGGTTCGCCTGCGACGAGCCCGGTCCGGAATAGCCGGACCGGAAAGGGCTCACTCGATGACCCGCTCGCGTTTCCGGTCATTCTCCGCCGCCGCTCTCGCGGCGCTCGCACTCGCCGTCACCGTCGCAGCCCAGCCCGCGCTTGCGGTCGGGCCATCCGCCGTTACCAGGGCCGATGCGGCCGCCGGGTGGCTGGCCAGGCAGATGACCGGTGGCAGTCACTTCGTCACCACACTCGATGGGACCAGCTACCCGAACCAGGGCATGACCATCGACGCCATCTTCGCGTTCGCCGCCACTGGCAGCGCGCAGAGTTACGGCGCGCGGGCCACCGCCTGGCTGAGCAGGCGGCACATCCTGGCCAACTACATCGGCAACGGGACCACCACGTCCTACGCCGGCGCGACCGCCAAGGTCGCGCTGGCCGCCGAGGTCCGCGGGCTCAACCCGACCAGCTTCGGCGGGGTCAACCTGATCGCCAGGCTGGGCAAGCTGTACACCCCGTCCGGCCGGTACTCCGACCACTCCAAGTACGGCGACTTCAGCAACGCCTTCAGCCAGTCCCTGGCCATTCTGGCGCTGACCAGGTATGGCCGGGCTCCAGCCAAGGCGGTGGCCTTCCTGGCGCACAGCGAGTGCGCGAACGGCGGGTTCCCGCTCGACTTCGCGCAGAAGGCGTGCGTCAGCGACACCGACGCCACAGCCATGGACATCCAGGCGCTGCTGGCGGCCGGGTCGCACGGACCGGCCGTGCGCGGGCTGCGCTGGCTGGCGCGCACGAAGGCGGCGGACGGCGGACTCGTCGGAGCGGGCGGCGGCACGGCGCCCAACGCCGACAGCACGGGCCTGGCCGGCGAGGCGTTCGCCGCTGCAGGCTGGACGCACCAGGCGGCGCTGGCCCGCAGGTTCCTGCTCAAGCTGCAGGTGGGCTGCTCGGCACCGGCTCGGCAGCGCGGTGCCATCGACTACCACGAGGGTCACTTCGCCATCGCCACGGCTGTCGAGGCCACCGCGCAGGGCGAGCTCGGCATCGCCGACATCGGGCTGGCCAGCCTGACGTCGCGGGGTGCGGTCAGCGACGACCCGAGGCTGGTGTGCTCGTGATGCGCGGGCTGAAGGCGCTCGCCGGCTCGGTCGCGCTGGCCGGCGCCCTGGTTGGCCCGGTGGCCGCGGCCGGGCCGGCCGCGGCCGCGGCGACGGCGGCCTGCACCGACAAGACCGGCGTGAGCGTCGTGGTGGACTTCACCAAGCTGCACGGCTCAGTCAAGGTGGGCTGCGCCGGACGCAGGCCCGCCACCGGGCTCGCGGCACTGACGCAGGCTGGCTTCAGCTACTCGTTCGTGCCCAGGATGCCCGGCTTCATCTGCACCATCGACCATCTGCCCAAGCACTGCAATGGCGCGCCGGCCTCGGCCTACTGGTCCTACTGGCACGCCAGGCCGCATGGAAAGTGGCAGTACAGCAGCCTCGGCGCCGCGAGCTACCATCCCAAGCCAGGCTTGGTGGAAGGCTGGGCGTTCGGCGCCGGAAAGCCGCCGCGGGTGTCGCCGCCGTGATGGCGGGCAAGTAACCACCCATGAGTTCCGGGGTGCTGTACGTGATCTGCTGCGCAGCACCCCAGGCTCTCAGGGCAGACGCGCTGGTCACCAGGGCGCAGGGTCGCGGCTGGGACACCTGCCTGATCTGCACGCCCACGGTCGCGCGCTGGCTCACCGCCGAGCTGCCCGCGCTCGCCAACCTGACCGGGCACCCGGTGCGCAGCCAGTACAAGATGCCGGCCGAGCCCGACGTGCTGCCGCCGCCCGACGCCATTCTGGTGGCCCCTGCGACGGCGAACACGATCAGCAAGTGGGCGCTTGGCATCAGCGACAACCTGGCCCTCGGCCTGATCACCGAGGCGATCGGATTGCGGCTGCCGATCGTGGCGCTGCCCAGCGCGAGCGACGCCCAGGCCGCGCACCCAGCGTTCGGCCGCAACCTGGACCTGCTGCGCGCGGCCGGGGTGGCGTTCCTGCCAGGCCGGCTGGCACGTCCCGACGTCCCGTCCTCCGATGCCGACGCGCTGGCCTGGGACGCCGCGCTCGACGAGCTTGACCGGAGGGCGGCGGCGCGCCTGGCCTGAACGTCTGCCGCTACCCTTCACCCTGTGGCGCAGCAGCGACCGGGGACGTCCCGCAAGATCGAAGTGACACCGCAGCGGCTGGGCGGCTGGATCGACTCGTTCGGCGAGCGGCACGGCGGCGGGCTGACCGCGCACGCCGCCGCCGACGCGGTCGTCTTCGCCGCCGCGGACGGGGCGGAGGCTCGCTGCCTGGTGCCGTTCCCGCCGCTGCGGGCGGTCGATGACGACGACCCGGCGTCGCTGGCCAGCCTGCTGGCGGAGCACGCCACGGCCGAGCGCACCGTCGGAGTGCTGCTGGTCAGGCTGGGCGGCTACGCGGCCGGGGTCTTTACGGGCACCGAGCCGGTGCTCGCCGCTTCCAAGGTGGGCAGCAGGCTGGTGCACGGCCGCAGCGCGGCAGGCGGCACTTCACAGCGCAGGTTCGCCAGGCGCAGGGAGAACCAGGCGCACCAGGCGCTCGGCGCCGCCGCCGACACCGCGGCGGCGGTCTTCGCGCCGTACCGGCTCGACGCCGTGGTGCTCGGCGGCGACCGGCGGTCGGTGGCCGGCCTTCGAGGCGACCCGAGGCTTGCCGGGTACTTCGAGCTCGCGGTCGATGCGTTCCTGACCGTGCCCGACCCGCGGCTCACGGTGCTGCGGGACACCCCGCGGCTGTTCCGGGCGATCAGGATCACGCTGACGGAGCCCGATTAGCGGGAGGCCCTGCCTGCTCGGCCGCGTCGGCGGGAGCGTGGCCGATATCGCTGGATGACGAGCTCATCGCGTCCGTGCCCGTCGCCCAGGCGCTCGGCGCGGCCTGCTTGCCGCGCAGCCGGAAGGCCGCGGCCACCGCGCTGGCCGCCGCGGTCAGGGCGGCGGCGACCGGCACGGCCCAGCGGCGGCGGGACGGCTTGTCCGGCTCGATCCGCTCGGCGGCCGCCGAGAGCATCGAAGAGACCTTCGGGGCTACCTTGTCCTGCAGCACCTGGCCGGTGCGCTCGACCTGCGGCGCTGCCCAGGCGCGCGTCTTGTGCAGCTGGCGGCCTGCCGCCTGCCTGGTGCTTTGCGCGAGCGGCTTGAGCTGCTCGGCGACGGGCTTCATCTGGGCGGCCGCCTGGCGGGCCCTGGCCATCGCTTCGTCGGTCTTCTTGCTACGGGACATGTCAACCTCCGCGGGCTGCTCGGGTGTCTCCGCGTTCCCAACCGACCTTCCCCGCAGCGGCCAGGTCATGCATCCGGCAGGCTCAGCCGGGCACTTCGCTGAGGTCGCCCGCCCACATCGTGTGGAACGTGCCTTCCTTGTCCACCCGGTGATAGGTGTGCGCGCCGAAGTTGTCGCGCAGCCCCTGGATCAGCGCGGCGGGCAGCCGGTCGCGGCGCAGCCCGTCGAAGTAGGCGAGCGAGGACGAGAACGCCGGGGCGGGCACCCCGGCCAGCGCAGCGTCCGAGACCACCCGGCGCCAGCTGGACAGGCCCGCCGAGACGGCGTCGGCGAAGTACGGCGCCACCAGCAGGCTGGGCAGGTCGGGATGCTCGTCGTAGGCCTCCCTGATCCGGTTGAGGAACTTAGCCCTGATGATGCAGCCGCCACGCCAGATCGTCGCCATGGCGCCGCGGTCGATGTCCCAGCCGTACTCCTCGCTGCCTGCCTTGATGTGGTCGAAGCCCTGCGCGTAGGCCACCACCTTCGACGCGTACAGGGCCTTGCGCACGTCCTCGGTGAACGCGGCCCGGTCGGCCACCTGCCATGGGCGCAGGTCGCTGCTGAAGACCTTGCGGGCGGCGGCGCGCTGCTCGGCATGACCGGACAGCGACCTGGCGAAGGTGGCCTCGGCGATCCCGGTGATCGGGATGCCGAGGTCCAGTGCGCTCTGCACGGTCCAGCGCCCGGTGCCCTTCTGCTCGGCCTGGTCGAGCACGATGTCCACGAACGGCCGACCGGTGGCGGCGTCCACGTGCCCGAGCACGTCAGCGGTGATCTCGATCAGGAACGACTCGAGGTCTCCTGAGTTCCAGGCGCGGAACGTCTCGGCGAGCTCGGCCGGGCTCGCACCGGTGCCCGCCCGCAGCAGGTCGTAGGCCTCGGCGATCAGCTGCATGTCGGCGTACTCGATGCCGTTGTGCACCATCTTGACGAAGTGCCCGGCACCGTCGGGGCCGACGTGCACGCAGCACGGCGTGCCGTCCACCTGGGCCGCGATCGACTCGAACATGGGGCCGAGTGTCTGGTAGGACTCCGCCGACCCGCCGGGCATGATGCTCGGCCCGTTCAGCGCGCCCTCCTCGCCGCCTGACACTCCGGAGCCGACGAAGTGCAGGCCGCGGGCCCGGAGGTCCTGCTCGCGGCGCCGGGTGTCGGTGAAGTGGGCGTTGCCGCAGTCGATCACGATGTCGCCGGTCTCGAGCAGCGGGACAAGCTCTCCGATCACCGCGTCGGTCGGCTCGCCGGCCTTGACCATGATGATGATCGCCCGCGGCCGGCTGAGCGAGGCGACGAAGTCCGCCATCGACTCGGACGGCACGAAGTCGCCCTCGTGGCCGTGCTCGGCGACCAGGCTGCGGGTGCGCTCGAACGTGCGGTTGTGCAGCGCGACCCGGTATCCGTGCCTGGCCAGGTTCCTGGCGAGGTTACGGCCCATCACGGCCAGCCCGGTGACGCCGATCTGCGCAGTTCCCCGCTCGTGACTCATGCTCGCTCCATCCGGACCCAGGAAAGTCCTGTCACCGAGCAATCATCCTCCAGGGCCTGTGCCGCAGCCGGCCTGACCTAGCTCAGCCGTCCTGCCCGGGCGAGCGCAGGCGGGCTGGCCTGCTATGGTGGTGCCGTCATGATGCCCCAGCTGCTCCTTCGCAGCCGCGGCGAGGCCGGGTAGAGGTCGGCCCCTCGTCGCGGGGGTATCGCGCTGCGCCGACCCGATTCCCTTAAGGAACTCTCGCCAGGAGCAGCTCTCATGACACATCCAAGCTTTGCCCAGCGCCCGTCCGGCATGCCGTGCCACCGCTACCGCCCATTCCCCCCGGTCGACCTGCCTGACCGGCAGTGGCCGTCCCGCGTCGTCACCGCCGCACCCCGCTGGCTCTCCACCGACCTGCGCGATGGCAACCAGGCCCTGATCGACCCGATGAACGCCGCACGCAAGCAGGCGATGTTCGACCTGCTCGTGCGGATGGGCTACAAGGAGATCGAGGTCGGCTTCCCAGCCGCCAGCCAGACGGACTTCGACTTCGTTCGCAGCCTGGTCGAGTCCGGGTGCGTGCCCGATGACGTGCGCATTTCCGTTCTGACTCAAGCTCGTGAGGAGCTGATCGAGCGGACAGTCACCTCGCTGGCCGGAGCCCGCCAGGCCACCGTGCACCTGTACAACGCCGCGGCGCCGATGTTCCGCAGCGTGGTCTTCGGCTGGGACGGCGACGGCCGCGAGCAGTGCAAGGCCGTGGCCGTGGAGGGCACCCGCGCGGTGATCAAGTTCGCCGAGCAGTACCTGCCAGGCACCGACTTCGGCTACGAGTACTCGCCAGAGATCTTCATGGACACCGAGCTTGATTTCGCGGTCGAGATCTGCGAGGCCGTGATGGACGTCTGGCAGCCCGCGCCCGGCCGGGAGATCGTGCTCAACCTGCCCTGCACCGTGGAGCGGTCCACCCCGAACGTCTACGCCGACCAGATCGAGTGGATGAGCAGGCACCTGAGCAGGCGCGAGCACATCGCGCTCTCCGTGCACACGCACAACGACCGCGGCACCGCGGTGGCCGACGCGGAACTCGCCATGCTGGCCGGGGCGCAGCGGGTGGAGGGCTGCCTGTTCGGTAACGGGGAGCGGTCGGGCAATGTCGACCTGGTCACCCTCGGCCTGAACCTGTACAGCCAGGGGATTGATCCCATGATCGACTTCAGCGACATCGACGAGATCAGGCGCACCGCTGAGTACTGCAACAGGATCAGCGTGCACGAGCGGCACCCCTACGCGGGCGACCTGGTCTACACCTCGTTCTCAGGCTCGCACCAGGACGCGATCAAGAAGGGCTTCGACCGGCTCGAGGCGATCGCCGAGCAGGCGGGCGTTCCGGCGCGCGAGATGGCGTGGGAGATGCCGTACCTGCCGATCGACCCGAAGGACGTCGGCCGGTCGTACGAGGCCGTGATCAGGGTCAACTCCCAGTCCGGCAAGGGCGGCGTGGCCTACATCATGAAGCACGACCACCACCTCGACCTGCCGCGCCGGCTCCAGATCGAGTTCAGCCAGGTCGTACAGCGGCATACCGACACCGAGGGCGGCGAGGTCGACGCGGCCCAGATGTGGCAGGCATTCGAGGCCGAGTACCTGGCGCCCGGTGAGTTCGAGCTGCTCAGCTTCGCCTCGACGACCGAGGAGAGCACCGAGCGGATCAGCGCCAGGATCAGTGCGTTCGGCGTGGAGCACACGCTGTCCGGCGTCGGCAACGGGCCGATCGCGGCGTTCTGCCAGGCGATCTCCGAGCCGAACCTAGGGCTCGGCGGGGTCGGGGTGCGCGTGCTCGACTACACCGAGCACGCGCTGTCGGCCGGGCGCGATGCCGAGGCCGCTGCGTACCTGGAGATCGAGATCGGCGACCGCGTGTACTGGGGCGTCGGGATCAGCGAGTCGATCGTCCGGGCCTCGCTGCGCGCGGTGATCAGCGCTCTGAACCGCGCCGCCCGGCAGCGCCAGTAGACTTTGCCGTATGCAACCGCTGCTCTCGTAGACGGGATGACCGACGCCGGGTAGGCGTCCGTCGAGCCATATCCCTTTTGTGGTATTTGTCCAATTCGAGAGCGAGCGAAGAAATCCATGATCTCGGTCAGTGATCTTGAGTTGCGCGCGGGCGCGCGGCTGCTCATGGACCAGGTGACCTTTCAGCTGGCGGCGGGCGACAAGATCGGCCTGGTGGGGCGGAACGGGGCCGGGAAGACCACGCTGCTCAAGGTGCTCGCGGGGGAGGCGCAGCCGACCGCGGGTACCGTGCGCGGCACCGGGACGATCGGCTACCTTCCGCAGGACACCAGGGTCGGCGATCTCGAGGCGCTGGCCACGGACCGGATCCTGCAGGCGCGCGGCCTTGACCAGGTGCTTGCCGGGATGCGGCAGGCCGAGGTCAGCATGGCCGACAAGAATCCGGCCAGGCGGGACGCCGCCGTCCGCCGGTACGGCCAGCTCGAGGAGCGGCTCACCGTCCTCGGCGGCTACGCCGCCGAGGCCGAGGCCGCCGCGCTCGCGTCCAGCCTCGGGCTGCCCGCCAAGGTGCTCAGGCAGCCGCTGCGGACCCTGTCCGGCGGGCAGCGGCGCCGGGTCGAGCTGGCCAGGATCCTGTTCAGCGGCGCGAGCACGCTGCTGCTCGACGAGCCGACCAACCACCTGGATGCCGACTCAGTAACCTGGCTGCGTGATCACCTGCGCGGGTTCCGCGGCGGGCTGATCGTGATCAGCCACGACACCGATCTGCTCGCTGCGCTGGTGACCAAGGTCTTCCACCTCGACGCGGACCGGGCCGTGATCGACATCTACAACGTCGGCTGGAAGACGTACCTGGAGCAGCGGGAGACCGACGCGAGGCGCAGGCGGCGGGAGCGGGTCAACGCCGAGCGGCAGGCCGCCGCGCTGCAGTCCCAGGCCGACAAGATGCGGGCCAAGGCGACCAAGGCCAGGGCGGCGCAGAACATGGCCAAGCGGGCGGAGCGCCTGCTCGCCGGGGTCAGCGCGGACCGCGCGCCCGACCGGGTGGCCCGGCTGCGCTTCCCCGAGCCCGCGCACTGCGGGAAGGTGCCGCTGACCGCCGAGGGCCTGTCCAAGTCCTACGGCTCGCTCGAGGTCTTCACCGATGTCGACATGGCCGTCGACAAGGGCGCCAGGATCGTCGTGCTCGGACTGAACGGCGCTGGCAAGACCACGCTGCTCAGGCTGCTCGCCGGGGTCGAGCCGGCCGACACGGGGGAGATCCGGCCAGGGCACGGCCTGAAGATCGGCTACTACGCGCAGGAGCACGAGACGCTCGACAACGAGCGGACCGTGCTGGAGAACATGAAGACGGCCGCACCGGACATGACCGAGGCTGAGCAGCGCCGGACACTCGGGTCGTTCCTGTTCACCGGTGACGACGTGGCCAAGTCGGCCGGCGTGCTGTCCGGCGGGGAGAAGACCAGGCTGGCGCTGGCGCTGCTGGTCGTGTCCGGCGCGAACGTGCTGCTGCTCGACGAGCCGACCAACAACCTCGATCCGGCCAGCCGCGCCGAGATCCTGGCCGCGCTGCGCCGCTACGCAGGAGCGATCGTGCTGGTCACCCACGACGAGGGGGCGGTGGAGGCGCTCGGGCCTGAGCGGGTGCTGCTACTGCCCGACGGGGTGGAGGACCTGTGGAGCGCCGACCTCGCCGACCTGGTCGCGCTGGCGTAGCCGATGCCACCAAGCGCGCCGTTTGCCTGCTCTGATGGATAGGCGCGATGATGGTCGGCAAATGTCGCGATCTTTTGCGGCCGTGTGGGTAGCCGATCACGACATCTTGCGTGATCATGGCGGGATACGGAATGCGGCGAAGCTGCGAGGTACATGGCGTCGCAAACGTATGCAGGGCCGTCTGGAGTTCACCGGGAGGAAGGCGTGACCGAGACCCTCAAGAAGGGCACTAGGGTAACCGGTGCCGATCGCACTAAGCTGGCGTCTGACCTGCAGGAGCGGTACAGCGCCGGGGAGAGCATTCGGGCTCTGGCCGCGTCGACCGGCAGGTCGTACGGGTTCATTCACCGCATCCTGGCCGAGTCTGGCGTGAAGCTCCGCAGCCGGGGCGGCGCGACCAGGGGGCGCAAGGGGAACTAGCCAGACCAGGGAGTCGGCGTGACGAGCAGCCAGACCGAAGTGACAGCAAGCGGACTGAGGCTCGAGATCGACGGTCAGGTAGCCACCGTCACGCTCGCACGGCCGGAGCGTCGCAATGCGATGACTCCGGCCGTCTGGCACGGCCTCGCCGACATCGGCGCCAGCTTGCCGCCCGACGTCCGCGTTGTCGTGGTGCGCGGCGAAGGCCCGTCCTTCTGCGCCGGGATCGACCTGCGACTGCTGTCCGGGGAGGGCGTCCCCGGCGACGGCGCGATCGCCAGGCCCGGCGACGACGACTTCGATGCCAGGGTGGCCGGATACCAAGCCGGGTACCTGTGGCTGCGGGACCCCTCGATCGTGTCCATCGCCGCGGTCCAAGGTCACGCGATCGGGGCCGGGTTCCAGCTCGCGCTCTCCTGCGACCTGCGGATCCTGGCCGATGACGCCAGGCTCTGCATGAAGGAGCCCGCGCTCGGGCTGGTTCCCGACCTGACAGGAACGCATCCGCTCGTGCAGATCGTCGGCCTGCCACGCGCGATCGAGCTGTGCCTGACCGCGCGCACCATCACGGCCACCGACGCGCTGCTGCTGCGGCTGGCCGAGCTTGTCGTGCCTGCAGGTGATCTCGACTCCGCCGTCGCCGACCTCGTGGCCGCGCTGCTGGCCACCGACGTCAGGGCCGCCAGGTCGACCAAGGCGCTGCTGCAGCAGGCGACCGGCCACACGCTGGCCGAGCAGGCCGCCGCCGAGCGGCAGGCGCAGGCAGAACTCCTGCGAGGCCGGCAGTCCGGGTAGGACGGCCAGGTTCGCCGTGAGCGGAGCGGGGAAGGATAGCCGACTCGGCACGGTTGCTTCGGCATGAGTTACAGCAGCTGGCACGCGATGCGGTCGTTCTCGCGGGACCGGTCGGTCACCACGCAGCAGCTCAGCGCAGGCACGGTGCGCCGGATACTCACCTACGCCCGGCCGTACCGCCGCAAGCTCGCCGTGTTCCTGCTGATCGTCTCGCTCGACGCGGTGATCACCGTCGCCGTCCCGCTGCTGCTGCGCATGCTGATCGACAACGGCATCCTGCCCAAGAACCTCGGCGTCGTGATCGCCATCGGCTCCGTGGTCGGCGGCCTGGCGCTGCTCGATGCGCTGCTGAGCATCGGCCAGCGCTGGTACTCAGCCAGGATCGGCGAGGGGCTGATCTACGACCTGCGGACCGAAGTGTTCCGCCATGTGCAACAGCAGCCGATCGCCTTCTTTACCAGAACGCAGACCGGGTCGCTGGTCAGCAGGCTCAACAGTGATGTGATCGGCGCGCAGCAGGCACTGACGTCCACGCTCTCTTCGGTCGTCGCCAACGTGCTCTCGCTGACCCTGGTGCTGATCGCCATGCTGCTGCTTTCCTGGCAGATCACCGTGGTCGCGCTCGTGCTGATCCCGCTGTTCGTACTCCCCGCGCGGCTGGTGGGCCGCAGGCTGCAGCGGCTGACCAGGGAGTCGATGCAGCTCGACGCCGCGATGGGCACGACCATGACCGAGCGGTTCAACGTGGCGGGCGCAATGCTGGTCAAGCTGTTCGGCCGGCCTAGCGAAGAGGCTGACACGTTCGGCTACCGTGCTGCCAGGGTGCGCGACATCGGCGTGGTGACGTCGCTGTACGGGTCGTCGCTGTTCGTCGCGCTGACGCTGCTGGCCAGCCTGGCCACCGCGGCCGTCTACGGGCTTGGCGGCGTGCTCGTGATCGACAACTTCTTCAAGATCGGAACCCTGGTCGCGCTCGCCGCGCTGATCAGCCGGCTGTACGGGCCGATCACCTCGCTGTCCAACGTCCAGGTCGACGTGATGACCGCCCTGGTCAGCTTTGACCGGGTGTTCGAGGTGCTCGATCTCAAGCCGCTGATCGAGGACGCGCCGGACGCCATGCCGCTGCGCAGCGGCCCGGAGGCGCCGGAGATCAGCTTCGAGCACGTCAGGTTCAGGTATCCCACGGCGGGGGAGATCTCGCTCGCCTCGCTTGAGTCGATCGCGCTTCCGGCGCCCGAGCGCACCGACGCCAACGCCGACGTGCTGAAGGACGTCAGCTTCCGCGCCCCGGCCGGCCAGCTCACCGCGCTGGTCGGGCCGTCTGGCGCAGGCAAGACCACGATCACCCACCTGGTCGCCAGGCTCTATGACCCGCTCTCAGGTACGGTGCGGATCGGCGGCACCGACATCAGGGGCGTCACCCAGGACTCGCTGCACGACATGGTGGGGGTGGTGACGCAGGACGCGCACATGTTCCACGACACGATCAGCGCCAACCTGAGCTACGCCAGGCCCGACGCCACCGAGGCTGACCTGGTCGAGGCCTGCAAGGCGGCCCAGATCTGGTCGCTGGTCTCGGTCCTGCCAGACGGCCTCGACACCGTGGTCGGCGACCGCGGCTACCGGCTGTCGGGCGGGGAGAAGCAGCGGATCGCGCTGGCCAGGCTGCTGCTGAAGGCGCCGTCTGTGGTCGTGCTCGACGAGGCGACCGCGCACCTGGACTCCGAGTCCGAGGCCGCAGTGCAGCGGGCGCTCAAGACCGCGCTCGCCGGGCGCACCTCACTGGTGATCGCGCACCGGCTGTCCACGATCATCCAGGCCGACCAGATCCTCGTCATCGACGGCGGGCAGGTGACCGAGCGCGGCACGCACGAGGAACTGCTCGCCGCCGGCGGCCTGTACACCGAGCTGTACCACACCCAGTTCGCGAGCCAGGAGCAGGCGGGAGCCGAGCACGCGGGAGCCGAGCACGCGGGAGCCGAGCACGCGGGAGCCGTCGGCGGCCGCGTGCCGAAGTAGCACGTGCTCAGATGCGCCGGCGGCCGCGCTCCAGGCCGCTGATCCGCATCAGCAGCAGCACGACGATGGCGCCGAGGATGGAGCCGAGGATCCCCGCGGTGTGGAACTTGTCGGGGGCGATCCTGTGGTACTCGATGATGTTCCAGATGAACCCGCCCACGAATGAGCCGACGATGCCGAGCAGGATCGTCCCGAGCAGGCCGACCGGGTCGCGGCCAGGAACCAGCAGCCGCGCCACGGCGCCCGCGATCAGGCCGATAACGAGCAGGATAATGATGTAAGTGAGCATGGCGCCTTAGCTACCGTCTTTCCGGCGCTTCATGCGGGCCGCGAAGAGCCGATTACTCGCAGCAAGCATGAAACCACCCGCGGTGAGTGGCGTAGCGGCTCGCCAGCGGGCAAGATTCGGGCTCGTGGGCATTCCAGGCGGCGTAGGCGGGCGGCGGGCTGTGGCTGTGCAGGGTGCGGCCGTCGGGGCTGGTGGCGGTGGTGGTGCCGATGTCCAGGCGAGGCTCACCGACGCGGCGGCGCCGGCGAGCCGGCTGGTGCGCAGCCAGGACGCGAGCCCGCCGGGCCCGGGCAGCAGCGCGACGGCGCCGGCGAGGATGGCGTCCCGCGCGGCGGCCCGGTGACGGCAGCCGGCTGAGGTCCGGATCCAGACATGACCGGTGGTGATCAGATGGGCGGCTGCTGGCTGCACCCGCACGTTCAGGTTCAGGTCTCGATGATCCAAGGGCGCGGGCTGTTCGCCACCCGGCCCCTCACGGCGGGCACCGCCATCGCCGCTCTCGCCGGCCAGCTGGTCTCCGGCGACGAGCTTGTCCGGTTGCTGGCCGATGCCAGGGCCAGCCAGCGCTACCTGGACACTATCTGCGTTGACGACGATGCTCACCTGGTCCTGCCGCCTGGCCAGCCCATCCACTACGGCAACCACAGCTGCGACCCGAACATGTGGCACACCGATGCGTCCACACTCGCAGCGCGCCGCGATATCCGCGCCGGCGAAGAACTGACCGTGGACTATGCGACCCAGACCACAGCAGCGGACTTCCAGATGCCGTGCCGGTGCGGTGCCCCCGCCTGCCGACAGGTCATCACCGGCAACGACTGGCAGATACCCCAGTGGCGCGACCAGTACCAAGGACACGTCGTCCCCGCAGTAGCCAAGCGCATCACAGCCGGGCACTGAGCACAGCCGACCAGGAACCACCCGTCATCTGCCGGAAACGACCAGCGCCACCTGCGCCGAATTCCCGGTCAACGATCTAGGGCTTCGCCCGCGCGCTGCAGCGGGCCGGCCAGGCCCCGCCTCACTGGCCGAACGACTGGATGTAGCGGTTCGGCGAGCCGACGCCAGTGGCGTCGTCGTAGCCAGGGACGGCGCGCAGCGCCGCGGCGCCCTCGCCGTTGATGCCGAGCGTGTTCAGCAAAGTCACGAACGGGCCACGGTCCAGCGATGGGGTGATGAACGCGTTCCCGACCACGTGCACTATCCCGGGACCGAGCGGGTGGTCGGTCACGTCGTGGAACGCCGACGTGCCGTACCTGGAGTAGATCAGCGGGTTAGCGAAGCCGAACACGTGTCCGGCCGCCTGCTGGGCGTCGGCCTCGATGCCGGCGAACACCGGGCAGGCCAGGCTGGTGCCGCCGACCACGGCCAGCGAGAACACATAGGACCTGCCGTTCGGCTGCAGCGTGGTCTGCCCGACCAGCAGCCCGGTCGCCAGGTCCGCGACGGCGGACACGTCGGGAATCACCCGCATCGGCACCGGGCTGACCTTGCCGTCAGGCAGATGGGTGGCCAGCCTGGTGGGCACCACGCCTGCCTGGTAGGCGGGCTGGTGGTAGCGGCCCGCGGCGGCCAGCGACCCAGCGGCCGCCACGTACGCTCCGGCCGCGCCGCTGGCCTGCACAGAGGTGACCCGCAGCCCGGCCGAGTGAAGCCAGGCGCTGACCAAACGCACCTGCGCCTGGTCGGGCCCGAACCTGCGCAACACCTGCACCGGGGAGAGGAACTTGCGGTAGCTCGGACTGCCGGGCGTGGAGACGGCGGTCGAGAACGCGGTCATCCCGGCCTGATCGCGCCCCGCGAGGTGCAGCTGGAGCCGGACGGGGCCGGCCGCGGCGGCCGATACCTGGCGCGAGCGCGTCGCCCAGGCCGGATGACTGCCCGGCACGGTGACCCTCGGCATCCCCAGGCCCGGCGGCACGGCCCGCGACGCGCCGGTCAGCGTCGCACCGACGGCACCGGGCACCCCGGCGTCCGGCAGCCCGACGGCAAGCAGCGCGCTCGCCGCGAAAATCGGGCCTAGCGCAACGAGCCTCGTGTAACGCCTCAGCGTCCCTCCATCACGGCCGGACTGCCAACAGCCCTGGTCAACCGCCATAGTTATGACGCGGGACCGGCAGCGGTTACCTCCACCGAACGCAAAGACCTGGCCTGCGTGCCCTGGGAGCCGAGCACGGGGTGCCGGCCGGCCGTGCTGGGCGGCCGTGCTTGTCGCAGTGCCACACTTGACCTCAGCCATGCCTCCACGCCCGTACATCCTGATCGTCAACGGACGGAAGGTCCGCCAGCCGGTGTTCGTCATCGGCGCACCGCACTCGGGAGCGGACCTGCTCACGCGCGCGCTCAAGCAGACGCCGGGCTTTCACATCACCGTGGGCCAGCCCAGCGTGCTCGGCGTCGTGGTGGCGTTCGCCAGGACGCCGTCCATCCAGGAGGGCAGGGGCGAGGCGGCGGCGACGGTACTGCGGGACGCGTTCGCGCAGGCCTGGCAGGTCAGCCCGCACGCCTGCATGACCTGCCAGCCCGACTGCCAGGACGCCACCGGCCGGTCGGCGGCGGGGACCTGCGTCGACGAGCGGGAGATCACCAGGTACGGCGACGCCACGCCGGCGCTGATGTACTGCGCGGAGGCGCTGGTCGACGCGTTCCCCGACGCCAAGCTCGTGCAGATCATCAGGGACGGCCGCGCAGTAGTGGCCGCGATGCTGTCCGACCCCGAGGAACTCGCCTGGTTCCGCCGCGGCGTGGCCAATGTGGACAGCGAGTTCCCCAACCCGTTCTTCGGCGTGGAGACCGAGGACGACCGCGCGGCCTGGCCCAGGCTGACCGCGGCGGGCAAGTGCGCGATGCGCTGGCGCGGCTCGGTGCACAAGATGGCGCGGCTGCGCAACAGCCTGAGTGCCGAGCAGCTCACCACCTTCCGCTACGAGCAGCTTGTCGCCCAGCCGAACGCGGCGAGCAAGGCGCTCTCCGCCTTCGTCGAGGCGGACGTGCACCGGATCGAGGTGCCGCGGAGCAAGGAGACCGATGGCTGGCGGCGACTGCTCAGCCCGGCACAGCTCGCCGATATCGAGAACGTGGCCGGCCAGCAGATGCGCAGGATCGGCTACGGCGCCTCGCCAGCCCGCCGGCTCGTGCCGCGCTCATGGTTCTCCAGGTTGAGCGCGGCGAGCACCAGCGGCACGTGGCTGAACGCCTGCGGCGTGTTGCCCACCTGACGGTGGTAGCGCGGGTCGTACTCCTCACTGAGTAGCCCCACGTCGCTGCGCAGCGTGAGCAGCCGCTCGAACAGGGCGACAGCCTCCTTCTCGTCCCCGATCAGCTCAAGCGCGTTGACCAGCCAGAAGCTGCAGGCCAGGAACGCGCCCTCACCGCCGGGCAGGCCATCCACCGACTGCCCGTCCGACGAGCCTGCGGCGGGCAGCGAGTAGCGCATCAGCAGGCCGTCCCTGGTCAGTTCCCGCTGGATGGTGCGGACCGTGGACACCATCCGCGCGTCGTCCGGTGGCAGGAAGCCCACCTCGAGCATCATCAGCACCGCGGCGTCAAGCTCGGTGCTGCCGTAGTACTGGGTGAAGGTGCCGCGGGGGGCGTCGTAGCCGCGCTCGCAGACCTGGGCGTGGATCGCGTCCCTGGCCCGGCGCCAGCGCTGGACGGTCGAGTCAGGCACGCCGGCCCGGCCCGACTCGGTCATCTTGATCCGGCGGTCGAACGCCACCCACGCCATCACCTTGGAGTGCACGAAGTGGCGTCGCGGCCCGCGCACCTCCCAGAGGCCCTCGTCCGGGTCGGCCCAGTGCTCCTCGAGGTAGCCGAGCAGCCGGTCGATCAGGCTCATGGTGTGCTTGTCGAAGCTAAGCCCGGCCTGCCTCGCGAGCGCGATCGCGTCCACGACCTCGCCGTACACGTCGAGCTGCAGCTGGTGCACGGCCCCGTTGCCGATCCTGACCGGAGCCGAGCCCTCATAGCCAGGCAGCCAGTCGGCCACCCACTCGCTCAGCCGCCGCTCGCCGCCCACGCCGTACATGATCTGCACGTCGGCGGCCGACCCGGCGACCGCGCGGCCGAGCCAGCGCCGCCAGGCGGCGGCCTCGTCCACGTAGGCGGTGCGTAGCAGCGCCTCAAGCACGATCGTCGCGTCGCGCAGCCAGCAGTACCTGTAGTCCCAGTTCCGCACGCCGCCGAGGTCCTCGGGCAGCGAGGTGGTCGGCGCCGCGACGATCCCGCCGGTGGGGGCGTAGGTAAGCGCCTTGACCGTGATCAGCGAGCGGACCACGGCGTCCCGGTACCTGCCCTGGTAGCTGCACCTGGCTACCCAGCCCGCCCAGAAGTCGCGGGTCTGCTCCAGCGCCTCAGCAGCGTCGGTGGCAGGCGGGGGGTGCTCGATCATCGACGGCATCCAGGTCAGCACGAAGGGCACCCGGTCGCCCTCCCTGACCACGAAGCTCGCCCGGTGCGCGAGCTCATGCCCGGTCAGCTTCACCGGCGTGTCGAGCCACACAGAGTCGGGTCCGGCCACCGCGCAGACCGAACCGCCGATCCGGCGCACCCACGGGATCACCGACCCATAGCCGAACCTGAACCTGACCACGCACTCCATCTCCACCGCACCGGAGACGCCCTCGACGAGCCTGATCAGGACCGGGTTCGTGTCGTCGCGCGGCGGCATGAAGTCGGTCACCCGCACCGCGCCGCCCGGGGTCTGCCAGAGCGTGGTCAAGATCAGCGAGTCAGGCTCGTAGCTGCGCTTCACCCCGGCCCCGCGGCCCGGCGGGCCCGAGACCGCCGTGGGGTTCAGCCGCCACTGGCCGTGCACGTCCTTACCGAGCATGGCGGCGAACACGGCATCGGAGTCGAACCTCGGCAGGCACAGCCAGTCGACCGACCCATCGCGGCTGACCAGCGCCGCCGTCTGCATGTCGCCGATCATCGCGTAGTCCTCGATCAGCGGATGGCTGCGGCCTGGCTCCATGGCGTCTCCCGTGGCACCTATGCTTGGTTTCGTGCCCACGCCAGCTACCCGAGTTCGAGGCCGCGCATGCGCGGCACTGGCAGCCTCCGGCGTGCTGCTGCTCGCGGGCTGCGCCAAGATGGACGCGGCGCTCGGGCAGCAGTGGCTGGTAGTGCAGTTCAACTCTGGCACGACCATGATGACGGCGCGGCATGTCACCGCGGCCTGCTCACACGTGCCTGGCGTCACGCTCAAGGGGATCACGCCGGACGCCGCACAGAAGGGCATGGTCGAGTCGGCGCGGTACAGCACCGCCCGGGCCAGTGACGCCGACATGGCCAGGATCCAGGAGTGCCTGGGGAAGTTCCCTTCGGTGCTTGGCGTCACGCTGGACGAGCCAGGCGACTACTAGCCTGCTTGCCTCTCCCGTCGGCCCCGCCGCACCGGCCGCGCTGTGCGACCTGCGTCACATCTGACCCGAGCCCGCGCCGCTGACCAGCGCGGATAGGAACGAATCGGCATCACTACCCATCGGCGACTTGCTCTTCCCTTGTTTTCTACTATAGATATATGACTAGTATTCAGATCGAGATACTGCCAGCGAGGCAGGCGCAGCGTTAGGAGGCACCGCATGAGCGAGCCGGTCGGGTTCCCGGAGGCGAGCGGAAGGAACCGCATGAGCGAGCCGGTCGGGTTCCCGGAGGCGAGCGGGAAGCGCCACATGAGACGGGCTCTCGTCGCGGCGGGGATAGCGGCGGTCACGGCTCTCGCGGCCGGATGCTCGTCGCCGACGTCAAGCTCGGGCTCCGGCTCGTCGGGCGATAGCTCGGTGGTGCTGCGCCTGGGGTACCTCACCAACATCACGCACGCGCCCGCGCTGATCGGGCTGGAGAAGGGGTTCTTCACCAAGGCGCTCGGCATGCACGTGACGCTCAAGGCGATCCCGTTCAGCACGGGAACCGAGGAGGCGACCGCCCTGCTGGCCGGCCAGCTCGACGCGGCCTACGTCGGTCCCAACCCGACGCTCAAGGCGTGGCAGACCTCGGACGGCAAGCTGATCAGGGTGATCTCCGGCGTGGCCTCGGGCGGCGCCGAGCTGGTGGTCAAGAAGGGCATCACCACACCCGACCAGCTCAAGGGCCAGAAGCTGGCCACCCCGTCGCTGGGCAACACTCAGGACGTCGCGCTGCGGTACTGGCTGAAGCAGCACCACCTGACGACCACGCCGACCGGCGGCGGTGACGTGCCGATCACCCCGATCACGCCGAACTCGGACGCGGTGCTCGAGTTCGCCTCCGGCCAGATCGCCGGCGGCTGGGAGCCCGCTCCTTACGACACCGAGATGGTCGCCGACGGCGGGCACGTGCTGGTCAACGAGGCGACGCTGTGGCCGAATGGCCAGTTCGTCACCACGAACCTGGTGGTCACCCAGAAGTTCCTCGCCGCCCACCCGTCGGTCGTCAGCGGCCTGCTCAAGGGCCAGATCGCGGCCAACAACTACATCCACTCCGACCCGTCGGGGGCGCAGGCGGCCGCGAACGCTGAGCTGACCAAGCTGCTCGGCAAGGGCCTGTCACCCAGCGTGCTCGCCGCGACGTTCAAGCAGGTCACCTTCACCGACAACCCGATCGCGTCATCGCTTGAGGCCGACGCGCAGCACGCGGTGGCGGTCGGCCTGCTCAGCCCGGTCAAGGACCTGCCCGCGCTCTACGACCTCGGCCCGCTGAACGCGCTGCTCAAGGCCGACGGCCAGGCGCAGGTCAGCTCGTGACCGCGTGCCTGGCCCGCGGCCAGGCACGCTCACCCAGGGAGGCCGCAGTGCCGGCAAGCTCGAACGGTGTGGTCCGAGCCGACCAGGCGGTCAGCGCGATCGAGGCAGTCATGCAGGCTCAGGCCGGCGCCGCCGCGATCACGCTCACCGAGGTGTCCAAGGTCTACGGCCGGGGCTCGGCCGCCGTGCTCGCCCTCGACCGGCTCTCGCTGACCGTCGGCGACGGGGAGTTCGCCTGCCTGATCGGCGCGTCGGGCTGCGGGAAGTCCACCCTGCTCGCCATGGTGGCCGGCCTGGATCGGCCGACCGCAGGGGTCGTGGACACCAGCGGCAGGCGGGTCGCGATGATGTTTCAGGAACCCGCGCTGCTGCCCTGGCTGACGGCGGGAAAGAACGTCGAACTCGCGCTCAGGGCGCGCCGGGTTCCCGCGGCTCAGCGCAGGCGCCGGGTGGCCGAACTGCTCGACGCCGTGCACCTTGCCGACTTCGCGGGGAAGCGGCCGCACGAACTGTCCGGCGGCATGCGGCAGCGGGTCGCGCTGGCCCGCGCGCTCGCCCAGGATGCGGACGTGCTGCTGATGGACGAGCCGTTCGGGGCGCTCGACGCGATGACGCGCGACCTGCTCCATGACGAGCTCGAGCGGATCTGGTCGGAGCGCAGGCTGACGGTGCTGTTCGTCACGCACAACGTCAGGGAGGCAGTCCGGCTAGGCGACCGGGTGGTGGTGCTGAGCAGCAGGCCGGGGCGGGTCATCGAGGAGTACCAGGTGCCCAGGACCGGGCCGCGCCGGATCGACTCGGTCGCGGTCGCCGAACTCGCCAGCACGGTGACCGACCGGCTGAGGGAGGAGATGAGGCGCCATGGCTGACATGCGGACGGGCGGCAAAAGGCAGCCGGCGGCCGTCGCGGCCGCGCTCGACGCGCCGCGCGCAGGCACGGGGATTTCGGCGATCACCGGGCTCGACAGCCTCGAACTCGGCCAGGGCGGTCCGTCCTCGGCGCCGCGCAGGGTCGCGCGCAAGTGGTGGGCGGCGTCTTGGCCGAAGCTGCTCGCGATCGCGATCGTCCTGCTCGCGTGGCAGATCTTCTACCACATCAACTTCCGCGGCGATACGGCCGACCACCTGGTCAAGAGCCCCTGGTACACCCTGTCCGGCCTGTGGGACCAGCTGCACACGTCGCTGCTCTGGCAGGCCATCCTCACGACCCTCCAGACCGCGGTGACCGGTTACCTGCTCGCGCTGGTGATCGGGTCGGCCATCGGCGCCCTGGTGTCGCGGATACCTCCGCTCCGCGCCGCCACCGGATCGATCATCAGCGGGCTGCAGACGATGCCGTCGATCGCCTGGTTCCCCTTCGCGATCATCCTGTTCGGCGCGAGCGAGGCGGCGATCCTGTTCGTGATGATGCTCGGCGCCGCGCCGTCGATCGCCAACGGGCTGATCACCGGGGTCGACTACACGCCGCCGCTGCTGCTGCGCGCGGGCCGCACCATGGGCCTGCGCGGCGTCGCGATGTACAGGTACTTGATCCTGCCCGCGTCGCTGCCCGCCTACCTGGCCGGGCTCAAGCAGGGCTGGGCCTTCGCCTGGCGCAGCCTGATGGCCGGTGAGCTGCTCGTCCTGATCATCGGGCATCCCTCGCTCGGGGTGCTGCTCAACAACTCGCAGGACAACCAGGACCTGTCCGGCGCGATCGGCATCATGATCGTGATCCTGGTGATCGGCATCGTCATGGACATGATCTTTACCAAGGCGGACGCGCTGGTCAGGCGGCGGCGCGGGCTGCTTGTGCAGGAAAGCTGACCGGCCAGGCCCGTAGCATGGTGGTATGTCCAGCTGTGCTGGGGTCGTCCTGGCGGGCGGCCGGTCGTCGCGTATGGGGTCGCCCAAGGCCGCGCTTGAGTGGCACGGATCGACGCTGCTGCGCCGCACGGCCGGCATGCTCGCGCGGTCAGGGCCAGTGGTGGTGGTGCGGGCGGCCGGGCAGCAGCTACCCGACCTGCCGCAGGCCGTGCGGGTGGTGGACGACCCGCGCGAGGGCATGGGCCCGCTGCAGGGCATCGCCGCCGGCCTTGCCGCCGTGGCCGGCCAGGCGGACTGCGCGTTCGTCTGCTCCACCGACCTGCCGTTCCTGCACCCCGCGTTCGTGCGGCTGATGCTGCGCACGGTGGCGGCCGCCCCCGGCCGCAGCGGCCCCGACGCGGCCCTGCCGCTGGCCAGGGGATTCCCGCAGCCGCTGGCCGCCGCCTACCGCACGTCGCTTGCCCCGCTGGCCGAGCGGCTGGTCGCCGCCGGGCGGCTGCGCCCCGCGTTCTTGTTCGACGAGTGCGAGGTGACCCGGCTTGACGACGCCGCGCTGCTCGCCGACCCGATGCTGGCCGCCCTGGACCCCGACCTTGACTCCGTGCTCAACGTGAACGAGCCAGCCGACTACCGCGCGGCGCGCGAGCGGGCCGCCCCCGAGGTCACCGTCCAGCGGTTCGGCACGCTGGCCGACGGGCATCGCGGGCCGCAGGCGGTGCGGGCGGCGACCGTGGGGGAGGCCGCGGCGGCCGCCGGCCTCGCGCTCGACGGGCACGTGGTCGCGGCGCTGAACGGCGACCAGATCACCAGGGACGACCAGGTGCCGCTGGCACGCGGCGACACGGTGTTCTTCATCGCCGCCGACGCTGGCGGGTGAGACCGCGATGGCTGCTGGAGGGTACTTCGGGCGGGCACTTGTCGTGGACGTCGGCGACGCGTCGGCGAGCACGCTGGAACTCGGCGAGCACGTGCTGCGCGGCTACCTCGGCGGCGCTGGCCTCGGTGCCTGGCTCATGCACAGGCTAGGCCCGCCGGGAGCCGATCCGCTCGGCCCGCAGGCGCCGCTGGCCTTCGTGTTCTCGCCGCTGGTCGGCACGCCGCTGACCACGAGCGCGAAGTTCGCCGTCGTGGCCAAGTCACCGCTGACCGGCATGCTCACCGACGCACTCGCGTCCAGCCAGTTCGCCATCGCCGGCAAGCTGACCGGGCACGACGCGATCGTGCTGCACGGCGCCGCCAGCCGGCTGTCTGTCCTGCTCGTGGACGGCAGCGGCGCGAAACTGGCCGACGCCACGCACCTGGCCGGCCTGCCGGCCGCCGAGGCCGAGCGCAGTCTGCGGGCCGACCTCGGCCGCGGCTGGCGGGTCGCGGCGATCGGGCCCGCCGGCGAGCGCGGTGTCAGGTACGCGACGATCTCGCACGACGGGCGGCACGCGGGCCGCGGCGGGCTCGGCGCCGTGCTCGGAGCCAAGCGGCTCAAGGCCGTCGCGGTCAGGGCGGCCACCAAGATCGCGCCCGCCGACCCGCAGGGCGTGCTCGCGGCGGCCAGGGACCTGCGCGCCCGCTCGTTCGGCCCGGCCACCGCCAAGTACCGCGAGCTCGGCACACTAGCCAACCTGCTCACGTTCAACGCCATCAGCGCGCTGCCCACCCGCAACTTCCAGGCGGCCACGTTCGACGAGGCGCCGAGACTGGCCGCCGAGGACCTGGCGCAGCTGCGCAGCGTGGCGCGGAACAGCTGCGCGTCCTGCACGATCGGCTGCGAGCACATCTACGCCGCGGGCGGCGGCAAGAAGATGCGAGTGGAGTACGAGAACGTGTTCGCACTCGGCCCGATGTGCGCGATCTCTGACCCGGACGCCGTGCTCGCTGCCAGCGCGCGGTGCGACGAGCTCGGGATCGACACGATCTCCGCGGGCGGCACCATCGCCTGGGCGATGGAGTGCGCCGAGCGCGGCCTGATCGACGCGCCGTGGCTGCGGTTCGGCGACTCGGCAGCGCTGCTGCGCGCGCTCGACGAGATCGGCAGCCGCACCGGGCTCGGCGAGCTGCTCGCCGAGGGCTCCCGCGTGGCTGCCGAGCGGGTGGGCGGCGGCTCGGACGCGTTCGCGCCGCACGTGAAAGGTCTCGAGCTGCCCGGCTACGAGCCGCGCACGCTGCAGGCCATGGCGCTCGGGCTTGCGGTGAACTCGCGCGGCGCTGACCACAACAGGTCGGGTGCCTACGAGGCCGACCTGTCAGGCAGCTACGACCGGCTGGACGGCGGTGACGCGCAGGTGACCGCGGCGGTGGCGACCGAGGACCGGGCCGCGATCATGGACTCGATGATCTTGTGCAAGTTCCTGCGCGGGGTGTTCACCGACCCGTTCGCCGAGTGGGCGGAACTGCTTGCCCTGGTCACTGGCTGGGACCTGGACGGGGCCGAGCTGGCAGCGACCGCCAGGCGGATCGTGCTGGCCAAGCGGATGTTCAACCTGCGGGAAGGGTGGGTGCCTGCGGACGACTGGCTGCCCGAACGGCTGCTCTCAGAGCCGCTGCTTGTCGGCTCGGGCCGGGTGGCGGCGCTCACACCGGAGCGGCTGCGGGCGATGATCAGCGGCTACTACGCCGTGCGCGGGCTGGACGCCGACGGCCGCCCCAGCGAGGCCGCGCTTGCAGACCTGCGGCTTGCCGAGCCCTGGCGCCCTTGAGGTCTTGACATAAGGCGGCAGATACTATCCATATGACCACCACCGCGATCGACACGATCACCCTTACGATCGACGGACACCAGGTAACGGTGGCGCCAGGCACAACCATCTGGGCAGCGGCGAAGCAGGCGGGCATCGACATCCCCGTGCTCTGCCACGACGAGCGGTTCGACCCCGTCGGTGTCTGCCGGATGTGCGTCGTCGACGTCGGAGCCCGCGCGTTCGCCGCGGCCTGCGTCCGCCCCTGCGAAGAGGGCATGCAGGTCAGTACCGCCACGCCCGATGTAGAGCGCAGCCGTGCCTCGCTGATCGAGCTGCTGCTTGCCGACCAGCCGCCGGCCGGGGCCGACCCCAAGCAGACCACTACGGGCGACAACGAGCTGCTCGCCCTGGCCGAGCGGTACGGGGTGCGGCGCGGTGAGCTGCCGACCGGCCCGCGCCGCGGCACCGACAGGTCCAACCCGGTGATCTCGGTCAACCACGACGCCTGCATCCTGTGCGACCGGTGCGTGCGCGCCTGCGATGACATCCAGGGCAACGACGTGATCGGCCGCAGCGGCAAGGGCTACCCGACCAGGATCGCTTTCGACCTGAACGATCCGATGGGGGACTCGTCCTGCGTCACCTGCGGTGAGTGCGTGTCGGCCTGCCCGACCGGAGCACTGGTCAACAAGCCGATCAGGGAGATACCGATCAGGCCGCGGTCCGAGCTCGACCAGGTCGACTCGGTCTGCCCGTACTGCGGCGTGGGCTGCGCGCTGACCTACAACGTGGACCGCGAGCGCGGCGCCATCTCGTTCGTCGACGGCCGCGACCAGCCGGGCTCGCAGAGCCGACTGTGCGTCAAGGGCAGGTACGGCTTCGACTACGCGGCATCGCCGCAGCGGCTGACCAAGCCGCTGATCAGGGTCTCCTACCCTAAGGGCCCGCTATCGACCGACGTGCGCGGCGAGATGGCCAGGCCTGACGCGGGGTCAGGGAATGACGGCGAGTACGGCAGCGCGGACGGCGAGCACGGGAAGAACGGCGAGCGCGGGAAGAACGGCAAGAAGCGCAGGCGCAAGCCTGGCGGGCTCGTCGACTACGCCGAGGTGCTGCCGCACTTCCGTGAGGCGAGCTGGGAAGAGGCGCTCGACCTGGTGACCAGGCGGCTGACCGAGATCCACGCCAGGGGCGGGCCCGCGGCGATCGCCGGGTTCGGATCGGCCAAGTGCTCCAACGAGGAGGCCTACCTCTTCCAGAAGCTGATCAGGACCGCGTTCCACACCAACAACGTGGACCACTGCACCAGGCTGTGCCACGCCTCAAGCGTGGTTGCGCTGTTCGAGGGGATCGGCTCGGGCGCCGTGTCCACCACCTACGGCGACGTGGTGAACGCCGAGGTCGCGATCGTGACCGGCAGCAATCCGACGGCCAACCACCCGGTCGCCTCGTCATTCTTCAAGCAGGCCAGGCGGCGCGGCACCACGATCATCTACGTCGACCCGAGGGCCGACAAGATGTCCGACCATGCGGACATCTTCTGCCAGATCAAGCCGGGCACGGACGTGGCGTTCTACAACGGGGTCATGCATGAGCTGATCAGGCTCGGGCTGACCGACGAGGAGTTCATCGCCCACCGCACGTCGAACTACGACGCGCTCGCCGCCACCGTCGCCCAGTACCCGCCGGAGCGTGCGGCGCAGATTACGGGCGTGGACGCGGACACGATCAGGCGGGTGGCCAGGGCCTGGGGCGAGGCGGCGGCCGGGGTGATCTTCTGGGGCATGGGGATCTCGCAGCACACCACGGGCACCGACAACGCCAGGTGCCTGATCGCGATGTGCGCGATCACCGGCAACGTGGGCAAGCCGGGCAGTGGCCTGCACCCGCTGCGCGGGCAAAACAACGTGCAGGGCTCATCCGACATGGGCCTGATCCCGATGTACTACCCGGACTACCAGAAGGTCGACGACCCGGCGGTGCACGACAGATTCGAGCGGATCTGGGGCACCGATCTCGACCCCAAGCGCGGCCTGACCGTCACCGAGATCATCGGCTCCGCCCTCAAGGGCGCGTCCGGGGAGCCGGGGCACGTCCGCGGCATGTACATGATGGGCGAGAACCCGTTCATGTCCGACCCCAACATCAACAAGGTGCGCAAGGCCCTGTCGTCGCTCGACTTCCTTGTGGTGCAGGACATCTTCCTGACCGAGACCGCCGAGTTCGCCGACGTGATCCTGCCTGCCTCGTCGTACCTGGAGAAGGACGGCAGCTACACCAACACCGACCGCCGGGTGCAGCTCGGCCGCAAGGTGCTCGACCCGCCTGGCGAGGCGAGGGTGGACTGGGAGGTGGTGCAGGACATCGCGCAGCGGGTCGGTCTCGACTGGGACTACTCCTCGCCGCGCGAGGTCTTCGACGAGATGGTCTCGATCATGCCGAGCTACGCCAACCTGAGCTATGACAACCTCGGGCTGACCGGCAAGCTGTACCCGAACTCCGACCCAGAGCACAGCGACGGCACCGTGGTGATGTTCGGCGAGAAATTCAAGACCAACGACGGGCTTGCCCATATCGTGCCCGCGGAGTGGCTCCCGGCCAAGGAGCTGCCGAGCGAGGACTTCCCGTTCGTGCTGAACACAGGCCGACTGCTGCAGCACTGGCACACCGGGTCGATGACCAGGCGGTCGTTCGCACTCGACGCGATCAAGCCGGTGCCCGAGGTGTTCGTGCACCCAGCCGACGCCGAGTCGCTCGGCCTGGCAGACGGCCAGCTCGCCCGTGTCACCTCGCGGCGCGGCAGCATCGTGCTGCAGACCAGCTACTCCTACCGTGAGGCCAGAGGCAACTGCTTCATTCCCTTCCACTTCCGTGAGGCGGCGGCCAACCTGCTGACCATCGACGAGATCGACCCGCTCGGCAAGATCCCCGAGTACAAGTTCTGCGCGGTCAGGATCGAGCCGGCCGAGGTTGCCGAGTCGGGCGAGCAGGCACAGCCCGCCGAGCAGGCAGATCGGGTCCGGTGATGGCGGCTGGGCGGACGCGCGCGCCTGGCGTGGAGGCGAGGGCGGGAAGGTTTCCTGGTCCGAGCCTGATCCCGGCGCTGCATGCGATTCAGGACCGGGTCGGCTGGCTGCCGAGGGAGGAACTGGTCACCCTTGCCAGGGAGGTGCGCAGGCCGCTGTACGAGATCGAGGGGCTGATCTCGTTCTACCCGCACTTTCGCACCGAGCCGCCGAAGAAGGTGAGCCTGCACGCCTGCCACGACCTGACCTGCTGGCTGGCCGGCTCCGACGAGCGAATCGCCGCGCTGCGCGAGCAGTACGGGCACGACGTGGACGTGGAGGTCGTCGAGGTCTCCTGTATCGGCCGGTGCGACCAGGCGCCGGCGGTCGCGGTAAACGAGCGGCCGGCACCGGCCGCTGACGCTGCCGCGCAGGCGGAGGCGGCCAGGGCCGGGGAACTGACCCCGGCCGGGGTTGTCAGCTACGGCCAGGGCGGGCCCTGGCCGAACGACCCATACCAGCCTGGCCAGGAGCGCTACCAGGCGCTGCGCGCCGTGCTTGCCGGGGAGGTCGAGACCAGTCAGGTGATCGCCGCGGTGACCGAGTCTGGCCTGCGCGGCATGGGCGGGGCTGGCTTTCCCGCCGGGCGCAAGTGGGACCTCGTCGCCGCGCAGACCGCAGGCCCGAAGTACGTGATCTGCAACGCCGACGAATCCGAGCCCGGCACGTTCAAGGACCGGCAGATCCTGGCCGAGCAGCCGCACCTGGTGCTCGAGGGCATGCTGCTCGGCATGCTTGCCGTCGGCGCGCAGGAGGGCTGGGTCTTCATCAGGCACGAGTACGGGCCAGAGGAGCATGTCGTGCGCGCCGAGATCGAGCGGCTGCGCTCGGCCGGGCTGGTCGGTCCCGATGCGGGCGGCTCGGGCCGGAGGCTGTCGGTCGAGGTGTTCACCTCGCCGGGCGGCTACATACTCGGCGAGGAGTCCGCGCTGATCGAGTGCATGGAAGGGCACCGCGGCGAGCCGAGGAACAAGCCGCCGTTTCCCGGTACCTACGGCCTGTGGGGCCAGCCAACGCTGATGAACTCGGTGGAGACGTTCGCGCATGTACCGGTGATCGTCGCCCGCGGAGCCGACTGGTGGAAGGCGCAGGGGATCGGCGAGCACACCGGCCTGAAGTTCTTCGCGGTCTCCGGCGAGGTGGCCAGGCCAGCGGTCTACTGCGTCCCGATGGGCAGCACGGCCAGGCAACTGCTCGACCTCGCCGGGGGAGTGGCTGGCGGGCGCGCGCTTGCCGCCATCCAGCCGGGTGGCGCGTCGTCGAACTTCCTCGGCCCCGACCAGGTCGACGTGCCACTTGACTTCGACTCGCTGGCCAAGGCAGGCTCCATGCTCGGCTCAGGCGCGCTCGTGGTGCTCGCCGAGGGCACCGACCTGCTGGCCGCGGCCACCAACGTGCTGCGCTTCTTCCGCGACGAGTCCTGCGGCAAGTGCGTGCCGTGCCGGGTGGGCTCGGCCAAGGCGCATCAGATACTCGGCGACATGCTGGCCGACGGCGGCGGGCCGCGTGACGTGGACGGCCGGGTGACCGGCTTGGAGGAGACAATGCGCCGCACCTCGATCTGCGGGCTCGGCCAGGTGGCGCTCGGGCCGGTGCTCAGCGCGCTGCGGCTCAGCTCCGAGGAATGACCGGGAACGCGGCGGCGGCGGCCGGGCGGCAGGCTGGCCGGGAGTTCTTCCGCACCAGGACGGTGCGCGAGGCGCTGACCGGGTTCCTGCCCAGTCGGCGCACGGCCGCCGAGATCGTGGCGCTGGCCGACGCGCTCGGCCGGACGCCGGCCGGCGATGTCACAACGCCGCGCCCGCTGCCCGGGTTCGCGCGCTCGACGGTGGACGGGTACGCCGTGCGGGCCGCGGACACCTACGGGGCCTCCGACGGCCTGCCCGGCTACCTGGACATCGCCGGCGCGGTCAGGATGGGCGCGGCGCCCGAGGTGAGCGTCCGCGCCGGAACCGCGGTCATGATCCCGACCGGCGGGGTACTGCCGGCCGGCGCCGACGCCGTGGTCATGGTCGAGTACACCCAGGAGGCCATGCCGGGGACGATCGAGGTGGTCAGGCCGGTCGCGCCCGGCGACGGCGTGGTCCGCGCCGACGAGGACGCCAGGGCGGGCACGGTCCTGGTCCCGGCCGGGCGGCCGCTGCGTGCGCAGGACCTCGGCATGCTGGCCGCGGCCGGCGTCACCAGCCTGATCGTGCACGCGCGGCCGGTGGTGACGATATTCTCCACCGGCGACGAGGTGGTGCCGCCCGAGCGTAGTGAGCTCGCGCCCGGTCAGGTGCGCGACGCCACCGCGGTGGCGCTCGCCGCACTGATCACCCAGGCGGGCGGAGCACCGCGGGCCGGCGGGATCATCCCCGACGACCCGGCCGCGCTTGAGGCAGCGCTGCGCGCCGCGCTAACCGGCAGCGACGTGATTGTGATCTCAGCGGGATCATCGGTGGGTGCCAGGGACGAGACGGCGACCGCGGTCGGCAGGCTCGGGCCGCCGGGCATCTGGTGCCACGGCCTTGCGATCAAGCCGGGCAAGCCCACCCTGCTCGCCGAGTGTGCCGGTGTCCCTGTGATCGGCCTGCCAGGCAACCCCCGGTCGGCGCTTGTGGTGTTCGGGCTGGTCGGCGTGCCGGTGGTGCGGCGAGTGGGCGGCTGCACCGACCCGCCGCCCGAGCCCGTCGTACGCGCCGTGCTGGCGCGCGACCTGGCCTCGGCGGCCGGTCGGCTCGACGTGATCCAGGTCAGGCTGGCGGACGGCGCCGCTGTCCCGGTCTTCGGCCCATCGGCGCTGCTTTCCGTGCTGACTGCGGCCGACGGCTACGTGGTGATCCCGCAGGACGCGACGGGCCTGGACGCCGGCACCGAGCTAGACGTCACCCTGTACCGTTAGCTGCCGTCATGGCAAACAGCCCGTTCATCTCCGACGTGCCGGCCGCGCAGGCGCTTGCCGCGTGGCGCACGGCGCGCGAGGCAGGGCACTGCCCTGCGGTCACCCCGGCGGTGCGGGTGCCAGTCGAGCAGGCCGCCGGCCGGGTCACCGCCGAGCCGATCTGGGCCACCCGGTCCTCGCCGCCGTTCGATGCGGCCGGGATGGACGGCATCGCGGTGCTGGCGGCCGACACGCTCGGCGCCAGCGAGACCACCCCGGTGTACCTGGAGCCCGCCGGATTCGACGTGGTGGACACCGGCGACCCGATCCCGGACGGGCGGGACGCCGTGGTGATGCGCGAGCACGTGCACTACTGCGATGGCCGTGCCGAGCTGCGCGCAGCGGTCCCGCCGTTCCAGCACGTCAGATCCATCGGTGAGGACATCGCAGCAACCGAGCTGCTGCTGCCGCAGGGCCACAGGCTGCGCGCCGTGGACATCGCCGCGGCAGCGGCGGCCGGAGCGACCGACGTGGCGGTGCGCCGCCAGCCCGTCGTGCTCGTGCTGCCCACCGGCGACGAGATTAGGCCGATCGGCACGCCGACCGGCCCAGGCCAGATCCTGGACACCAACTCGCTGATGCTGGCCGCCCAGGCGCGGGCCGCCGGGTGCGAGGCGCGCTGCCTGCCGATCGAGCCCGACGACCCGGCGGCCCTGGCCAGCGCGGTCAAGGCCGCGGCCGCTCAGTGCGACCTGCTGATCGTGGTCGCGGGATCGAGCGCGGGCCGTGACGACTACACCGCGCGGGTGGTGGCCGAGCTCGGCACGCTCGCGGTACACGGCGTCGCCGTCCGGCCCGGGCACCCGGTGGTGCTCGGGGTGGTCGATGGGACGCCGGTGCTCGGCGCCCCCGGCTACCCGGTGTCGGCCGCGCTGACGTTCCAGGTCTTCGCCGAGCCGCTGCTCGCCGAGCTTGAGGGGGCCGCGCCGGCGCCGCGCCAGCGAGCCAGGGCACGGCTGGCGCGCAAGCTGGCCTCGCCGCTCGGCATGGACGACTGGGTGCGGGTGCGGCTCGGGGTGGTGGCAGGCACCATGGTGGCCACGCCGCTGCCACGCGGCGCCGGCGTGCTGACCTCGCTGGTGCGGGCCGACGGCTTGCTCGTGGTGCCGGCCGGTCAGGAGGGGCACCACGCCGGCGAGGACGTCGACGTCGAACTGTTGCGCGGCATCGTCGAGATCGAGCGCACGATCGTGGCGATCGGCTCGCACGACCTGGTGCTCGACCTGGCCGCATCGGCGCTGCGGGCCGCCGACCCGCTGGTCACGCTGGCCTCGTCCAACGTAGGCTCGCTGGGCGGTCTGGTGGCGCTGCGCGATGGCCTGTGCCACATCGCAGGATCGCACCTGCTCGACCCGGCCACCGGCGAGTACACGCTGCCCTACCTGGACAGGATCCTGCCTGGCAGGCCGGTCTTTGTGGTCCGGCTGGTGCACCGCGACCAGGGACTGATCGTCGCCGCCGGCAACCCGCTCGAACTGGCCGACATCGAGGACCTGGCCAGGCCGGGTGTGCGGTACGTGAACCGGCAGCGCGGCGCAGGCACCAGGGTGCTGCTAGACCACGAGCTCGCCAGGCGCGGGATTCACCAGGACGCGGTGGACGGCTACAGCAGGGAGGAACCCACCCACCTGGCCGTGGCCGCGGCGGTGGCGGCCGGCCGTGCGGATGCCGGCCTCGGCATCATGGCGGCGGCCCGCGCCTTCGGCCTCGGCTTCGTCCCGGTCGCCCGCGAGCCCTACGACCTCGTGCTCACCGACGCGGGCGATGACCGTCTTGAGCCGCTGTGGGCGCTGCTGCGGTCCGAGCAGTTCAGAGCGGACGTGGCCGGGCTCGGCGGGTACGACACCGCCGAGATGGGCCGCCGGATCAGGTGAACCAGGAGTAAACGTTGTCAACTTCCGGCCGGTGCCGCACTATGGCTGGATGAGCCAGGCAGCAAGCCGAACACGAGGCACCGGGCCGGGGCGAGCCAGCTACCACCACGGCGACCTGTCCAACGCGCTGGCCGATGCGGCCACCGAGATGGCCAGGGCCGGCGGTCCAGACGCGATCGTGCTGCGGGCCGCCGCCCGCGCGGCAGGCGTGTCTGCTGCTGCTGCCTACCGGCACTTCGCCGACCACGACGAACTGCTGCAGGTGGTCAGGGAGCGGGCGATCGAGGCGCTCGGGGCGGCGATGCGGGCGAGCATCGACGCCGGGCCGCCGCTGGCCGACCCGGCCGCCGACTCGCTGCGCAGGATGCGTGCGCTCGGCCGTGCCTACATCGACTTCGCTCTGACCAACCCGGGGCTGTTCCGCACGGCGTTCTGCCGGCCGGACAGCCCGGTGCCCGACGTAGCGGCCAAGATGGCGTCGCGTCGGCCGTACGCGCTGGTCAGCGGGGTGCTCGATGAGCTTGTCGAGCACGGCGTGCTCGACGCGGCCCGGCGGCCAGGCGCCGAGATCTCGGCCTGGGCGGCGGTACACGGCCTGGCCACGCTGCTGGTCGACGGCCCGCTCGCGCTGCTCACCGAGGAACAGCGGGAAATGGCGATCGACCGGCACAGCGAGTTCGTGCTGAACGGAATCACCGGCCCGCGCTAGGCGCCGCGCGCTCTGCGCCGCCTCGGCCCGACCGTGAATCAAGGACGGGACCTTCGTATGTTGACATCGTTCACTTCGTGCGCCATTATGAAGATGTAAACGACGTACACATAGGCAGAGGGCGCCGAGGCCGGGTGGACCGGGCAGAGCGGACCGAAGCCAAGTGGACAGCACAGGACCAAGAGGTTGAGTGGGAGGCGAGAGAAATGATTGACACCCACCTCATCAACATGGCGCTGGTGATCTTCGGGACTTGCGCAGGCGTTGCCGTGCTGATCTCGGCGGCGATTATCGCGGTCGCGGCGGTCATGCAGCACAAGATCGGGACGCACGGGAGCCTGAGCGGCAAGCGCGTCGGCTCGGGCCGAGCCGTTCGGCATGAGCCGGCGCTGCGGTAGCCGACCGAATTGCGGCGGTCGGCGCGAGCCTCCTGGTTGGCGCTGGTCGCGGCGAGCCTAGGCGAGCCTAGGCCGCCAGCAGACAAGTGAATCAGGTAACCGCAGCGAGCGAGCCGGCCGATGGCAGCCCCGTCGGCCGGCTTTGTTAGCCCTTGAGCAGCGCGTCGGCCTTGGCCAGCAGCGCCGTGATCGGGCTGGCGGGTTCCTTGGCCCGCGTGGCCGGCTCGGGCGGATCAGGCGGGCGCTGGCCAGGCGGGCGCGGGCGGTGGCGCCAGATCGGCCAGGCGCTGGCGAGCATCACCAGGAAGATCACCAGGCCGATGGCGACGAACAGGTTCCAGCCGAGCAGCTGCCAGCCGTGCAGCACGGTGATCTCGGTCACGTACGGCGGCTTCACGAACCAGCCGAGCAGCCCGCGGCGCGGCACGAACGCCTGCGAGCCGCTGTACGTCCACGGCCACGAGCCCATCAGGCCCGCCGTGGCGATGATGCCAGCGATGCAGCCGATGCGCGCTAGCGGGCGTGCCGTCATGGCCACACCAGCCAGCATGGCGATGAACGGGATGATCCAGACCCAGTGGTGGTCCCAGCTGATCGGGGAGGCCAGTACGGAAGTGATGCCGACCAGCGTCCAGCCCTGCACCGGCTTGCCCGCCCTGGTCAGCATGACACCGCCGATCAGCCCGGCGATCGCGACGACGACGGCAACCGGAAGCCACACCGCCTGGGCGTGATTGATGTTGTGGTACAGGCGGGCGAATACGCCCAGCAGCGACTGGTTGACCAGCGAGTCGACGCCGCCGGTCCGGCCCGGGCGCATGAAGTAGCCGGTCAGCCAGTACGAGGCCGACGGCCCTGGCAGGACGACGAAGCCCACCGCGATGGTGGCCGCGAAGACCCCGGTCGCGACCGCGGCCTGCCGGTACTTGCGCGACAGCAGCAGATAGGGGATGAACAGGAGGGGCACGAGCTTGATCCCGGCCGCGATGCCGATGCCGACCCCCTTCCACCAGCGCCGGTCAGGCCTGGTCAGGTCCCATACGACGAGCAGCAGCAGGACGAGTTCGATCTGGCCGAGGAACAGGGCCCTGACGACGGGCTCGGTCCACAGCGCGAGCGCGCCGATGGCCAGCGCCACGGCCGCGCGGCTCACGCCACGGCGCCCCATGGCCCCGAGCGTCAGCCAGGCGGTGACCGGGATCGAGATCAGGCTGGCCACGGTCATGATCCAGCGGAGCACGAGCAGGGGCATCAGCGAGCCGCCGGCGAACACCAGCGCGGCGAACGGGGTGTAGGTGAACTGAACCCCGACCTTCAGCTCCCAGGTGTACAGGATCGACGGCAGCTGCCTGGTGAGCAGGCCGGCGTCGTTGTAGACGTTGAGGTCGTACCAGTTCAGCACCACGCCGGGGTGCGCGGCGAGGTCGGCCAGGTAGGCCGTGAGCGCGGTGACGAACAGCAGTGCGGCGAGCACCAGCCAGGACAGCGAGACCACCTGCGGCCAGCGGAACTGCCTGGACCAGAAAGAGCCGTGGGCATCGGCCCCATTCAGGCCGGCCTGTGCCTGCACGCTCGGATCCTCCTCGTCCGTGGCCGTGACCTTTCGCGGCCGTAAGCCGTGCCTCATCGACGCGCCTTTCGCGCGGACCCGCCGCTTCCGACAGTTAAGACGTCTCAGCGGCGCGACTGGTGCCCGCAGGACGCGTCTGATTCTGCCCGCGCGGCCCGCCTTGTGCAGACTCCGGCGATGTTTCCGGCGCCCGCCCGCTGTCGTGAAATCAGCGTGCCCACCCCGAGGTCAACGTAACTGCCGCGGGCACCATCTATCGCACAGTGATGACATTATCCCGGCGCGGCACGAGTTCGCCGATCACCGCCGCGCCGGGAACCTCCCCGGCGACCAGCAGGCCGCCCGAGGTCTGCGCGTCGGCGAGCATCAGCAGCACGTCGTCACCGAGCCCGCCAAAGTCCGCGTGCGGCGCGACCCAGGCCAGGTTCCGCCTGCTGCCGCCCGGCACGTAGCCGGCCCGCAGCGCGTCGGTCGCACCTTCGATCAGCGGCACGGCCGCGTGGTCGATCACCGCGGTCACGCCGCTCGCCCTGGCCAGCTTGAACGCGTGCCCGAGCAGCCCGAACCCGGTCACGTCGGTGGCGCAGCGCACGCCGAGGCCGACCGCGGCCCGGCTGGCCGCCGCGTTGAGCGCGGTCATCACCGCGATGGCGGGCTGGCTGACCTCACCGGTGACCTTGTGCCATGCGTTGAGCACGCCGGTGCCGATCGGCTTGGTCAGCGACAGCGGCAGGCCGGCGGTCCCCGCGTCGATCCGCAGCAGCCGCGCGGGATCGGCGAGACCGGTCACTGCCATGCCGTACTTCGGCTCAGGGTCGTCGATGCTGTGCCCGCCGGCCACGTGGCAGCCGGCCGCCGAGGCGATCTCCAGCCCGCCAGCGAGCACCTGCGCGGCCAGGTCCGCGCTGAGCACGTCCCTTGGCCAGCCGAGCAGGTTCAGCGCCACCAGCGGCTCGCCGCCCACTGCATAGACATCGGAGAGCGCATTGGCGGCGGCGATCCGGCCGAATGTCCTCGCGTCGTCGACGACAGGGGTGAAGAAGTCGGCGGTGGCCACGACCGCGCGATCGGGGGCTATCAGGACGACGGCGGCGTCGTCACCGTGTTCCACCCCGATCAGGAGATCGTCGGGCCGGTGGTCGGGTATGAGCCTGGCCACGGCCTCCTCGAGCTCGCCGGGCGGGATCTTGCAGGCGCAGCCGCCACCGTGGGCGAACTGGGTCAGCCGTACGCGTGCCTGCATAACGAGAACTGTAATCGCCTGGCGCCTTGCGCCTCCCGCTCCTGGCATGGTGGCATATCGGGCATGCGGCATCGCGTACCGGAGGGAAGCAAGTGACCAGCGCAGTCATCGAGGAACGGGCGGCGATCGAGGCCGCGACGGCGGGCCGGACGATCTGCACGCTGCTGGCCGCCACGGCCGCGGCCGAGGGCGACCTGCCCGCATACTCCGACACCGACGGCGCGGGCGGCTGGCACGCGCTGACCTGGGGGCAGTTCAGGGACAGCGTGCTCGCCCTGGCCGCCGGGCTGGTCAGGCTCGGGCTGCAGCCAGGCGACCGGGTCGCGCTGATGATGCCGAACCGGCTGGAGCACGTGCTCGCCGACCAGGCCGTGGTGCACGCCGGCGGCGTCCCTGTCACCTTCTACGCCACACTCGCCGCCGACCAGATCAGATACGTGGCCGGCGACTGCGAGGTCAGGTTTGCCGTCCTGGACGGCGCATCGGAGCTGGCCAGGTGGCACACGCTGGTCGACGACCTGCCAGCGCTGCGCACCGTGATCGTGGTCGACGAGCAGGCCTGCCCTGCCGGGGAGGAGTTCTTGTCCTGGGCCGCGTTCGAGGCGCTCAGCCAGGAGGCCGCGGGCACCGACGCCGCCGGCGAGGTCAGCCGCCGGGTCGCCGCGGTGCGGCCAGCCGATCCGGCTACCCTGCTGTACACCTCGGGCACGACGGGCAACCCCAAGGGCGTGATCATCACGCACGGCAGCCTGCTGTACGAGTGCCGTACCGCCGAGGTCGGCGGCAGCACCGAGCGGAACGTGCGCTGGGTCTCCTACCTGCCGCTTGCGCACATCGCCGAGCGGATGTTCACGCTCTACCTGGCCGTCTACAGCGCCGGGCACACGTACTTCTGCCGCAGCACGGCCGACCTGATCGGGACCGTCGGCAAGGTGAAGCCGAACGCGTTCTTCGGCGTGCCGAGGGTGTGGGAGAAGGTGCAGGCGGGGATCCAGGCGCTGCTCACCATGGAGCAGGACGAGGCCAAGCGCGCCGTTGTGGCGGCCGCCATGGACATCGGTCGCGAGTACGTGCGCAGCTGCGAGTACGGCAACACGACGTCCGATGAGCTTGCCGCCCGCTTTGCCGAGGCCGACGCGGCAGTGCTGCGCCCGATCAAGAGCCTGCTCGGGCTTGACCAGGCAAGGACCGTGGTCAGCGCCGCGGCGCCGCTGCCGCCCGAGGTGGCTACCTTCTTCGCCGGCCTCGGCATGAAGATGCTCGACGTCTACGGCATGACCGAGACGACGGGCGCGTTCACCACCAACACCCCGTCGGCGTTCAAGCTCGGCACGGTCGGCCGCGCGGTGCCCGGCATGGAGGTGATGATCGCCGACGACGGCGAGATCCTGGCCAGGGGCCCGCTGAACACGCCCGGCTACCTGAACCTGCCCGACCAGACCAGGGCGCTGCTCGACGATGACGGCTGGCTGCACACCGGCGATATCGGCGCGATCGACGCCGACGGCTTCGTCAGCGTGGTGGACAGGAAGAAGGAGCTGATCATCACCTCGGGCGGGGAGAACATCTCGCCGGCCGCAGTCGAGAACGTGCTCGTGGCCAACCCGCTGATCGGCCAGGCGCTGGCGTTCGGCGACCGCCGCAAGTTCGTGGTCGCGCTGCTCACCCTGGACGGCGAGGTGGCACCGGCCTGGGCGCGGGCGCGCGGGATCGAGGCCACCTCGCTGGCCGAGCTTGCCGAGAACCGGGTGGTGCTCGATGCCGTCGGCCAGGCGGTGGCCGCGGCGAACGAGCACCTGGCGCGAGTGCAGCAGGTCAAGCGCTGGCGGCTGCTGCCGGTGGAGTGGACGGCCGAGACCGAGGAGCTGACCCCGACGTTCAAGCTCAAGCGCCGGGTCATCCACAACAAGTACGCCGACGTCATCGACTCGCTCTACGCCGACTCCGATTGAGCGGGTAGGGTCTGCTCCGGAGGCGTCCGTGCACCTGGTGGGCTCCCCGGTCTTCAAAACCGGCGGGCGGCGCTCAGCGCCGCCGGCGGGTTCGATTCCCGTCCGCCTCCGCTGACCCATGCTGACCGGCACAGGAGGACGGCGAGACGGTGCGAGTCGCCAGCGACCTGATCGGCTACCTCCGCCGCCAGACCCCCGAGTTCGTGCCGTTCTGCGTGATCGGGACCATCGCCTTCGTGACCGCGGATGTCGGCAGCAACCTGCTGTTCCAGGCCGGGGTCGGCCCGCTGACCTCGAACGCGATCGCCACCATGGTGGCCACCGGCGTGGCCTTCGTCGGCAACAGGTACTGGACGTTCCGGCACCGTCAGCGCAGCGGGGTGGGGCGGGAGGGCGTGCTGTTCTTTGTGCTCAACGGGGTGGGGCTGGCGATCCAGCTGGCCTGCATCGGGTTCAGCAGCTACCTGCTCGGGTTCACCGGCGGGCTGGCGTACAACGTGGCGCTGCTCGCCGGGATCGGCCTGGCCACCTTGTTCAGGTTCTGGTCCTACCGCAAGTGGGTGTGGCTGGCTCAGCCACAGGTATCCGCGTAGACCACCTTTAGCCGACTGAGTGGACGATATGTCGGCGTATCCCTACACTCGGGACCTGCGCAACGCGCCATGCCGGAGCGACGGAGGTCACCGTGAGCCAGCCCGAGGCCAGCGGCCTCGCTGTGGGCCAGGACGCCGCGGACCCGTCGGTCGCGAGCCAGCGGACCCTGCCTGAGCAGCAGGAAACTGAGCAGCAGGAAGCGCCGCCCGGCCGGCCTGGCCTGCCAGGGCGGCTGCTTGCCCGCCCCGTGGTGCGCGAGCTCATCGTCGTGCTCGGCTTCATCGCCGCAGGGATCGCCGCCTGCTGGCCGCGCGCCACCTTCATCACCGGCAGCATGCCGATGGACGCGCGGCAGGCGCCGCTCGACGTGTGGAGCCTGTGGTGGGTGGCCAGGCAGGTCACGCACCTGGGCAACCCGTTCTTCACCACCCATCTCGCCGCGCCGGTCGGCATCCAGCTCGGGCTCGACACGCTGATGCCGCTCGTGGGCATCGTGATGACCCCGGTGACGCTGCTGTTCGGGCCCTCCGCCTCCTACAACCTGCTCGGCATCGTGACGCCGGGCCTCGCCGCCTACGCGATGTACCGGGTGGCCAGGCTGTGGCTGCCTGGCCAGGTCGGCCCGATCGCCGCCGGCGCGTTCTTCGGGCTGTCCGGCATGATCGCCTCGCAGGACTGGGAGCACCTGCATACCGCCATCGGCGCGGCCTTCCTGCCGCTCACGCTCGAGCTCGCCGTCCGGCTACGGCGCAACCCGACCGTCGGCCGCGGCATCGGCCTCGGCCTGGTGGTCGGCGGGTCAGTCCTGGTGGATCAGGAGGCCGCGATCCTGGCGGCGATCCTCGCCGCCGCCGCGCTGGTGCCCTGGCTCGTGGGCCAGCCCGAACTGCGGCGGCTGCGCGCCACCGCGGCCGGCGCGCTGACCGCCGTGGTGGTGGCCAGCCCGCAGCTGCTTGCGATTGCGCATGCGGCGGGCCGGGGCGGGCCGAAGCGGCCGCCGACCGCCAACTACGTGCACTTCGCCGCCGAGCTGCCCAGCCTGTTCGCGCCGTCGCCGCGGCTGGCCAGCTACGGGATGGCCGGCCTCGCATCGATCTACCACTCGCACCGCTCGTTCGAGCTGCTGGCGACGTTCGGCACGATCTTGTCCCTGACCGCCCTGCTGGGCCTGGTGGTCAGCTGGCGGCGGCACGGCTCGCGCGGCCTCGCGCTGCTGTGGCTGGGCGGCGCGGTGCTGGCGCTCGGGCCCACCCTTTACCTGGGCACCCATCAGTACATACCGCTGCCAGGCAGCTGGCGGGGGATACACGTCTCGCTGCTGATGCCCTACAGCTGGCTGATCCAGCTGCCCGGCATGTCGGCGTTCCGCGAGGCCGACAGGTTCGCGCTGCTCGGCCTGGTCGGTGCCGCGCTGCTTGCCGGGGCAGGCGTGCACTGGCTGCGCCGGCGCGCCTGGCCGCTGCTTGCCCTGGTGGCCGTGCTCGGCGCGCTCGAGGCCGGCTGGCCCGGGGATCCCGGCCAGGCCACCATGCCGACCACGCTGCCCGCCGTGGACCGCCCGATCGCCGCCGACCACTCGGACTCGGTGGTGGTGGACGTGCCGTTCGTGGTGCGCGGCCCGCAGGTCTACGGCAGCCCGGTGTCGCCTTACCCGCTGGTGCTCGCCACGGCGGACGGCCATCCGCGCGCGATGTCCTACACCGCGGAGGTGCCGAGGCGCACCATCGACGAGATCAGGCAGCACGCGTTCTACGCCGGGCTGGTGCTCGCGCAAGGCGGCGCGCCGGTCAGCCAGGCCGACGTCGCCGCAGCCCGCGCCGACCTGCGCACGCTGAACGTGGGGTGGATCATCGTCTGGCCGCCGCGCTGGGCGCTCGCGGTCTATCCGGCGGGTCAAGGCCCTGACGAGCACTACGGCGAGGTCAGGAGCTACCTGGCAAAGACCGGGTTCGTGCTCGACTACCGCGCCGACGGCGTGGCGGTGTACCGGCCGCGCTAGGCCCGCCTGGCACGCGCGAACAGCGAGACGCCGGGCACCGACTTCACCGGCAGATACCGCTCGGCGACGATGACCGACGTCAGCGCGGCGTTGAGCAGCGCCGGGACCTCGTTAAGGTCGCTGCCGGTGCAGGAGCGCCGCCGCAGTGCCACGACCGGCCGGAGCAGCACGTTCCAGCTCCACATCCGCTCGATCACCAGTCCGCCCTTGACCAGCACCTCGGTCAGGCCGACCCGGCTGTACCTGCGCACGTGCCCGACCTGCTCGTCGTGCGCCGACCACAGCGCCATGTCGCAAGGCACCGCGATCAGCGCGGCGCCGCCTGGCCGCAGCACCCTGGCGATCTCCGCGGTGACCAGGTAGTCCTCGTCGATATGCTCGAGCACGTCGAAGGCAGTCACCAGGTCGCACGACTCGGAGCGTACCGGCAGCTCCCTGGCGTCGGTCCTGGCAACGTCGACGCCCCGGTCCTTCGCGATCCTGGCGGCAGACTCGGCGTAGTCGAGCGCCAGCGCGTGCCAGCCGCTGCCGAGCAGCACCCTGGTGTTCCCGGCGCCCGCCGCGCCGACGTCAAGCGCGACGCCAGGTGGCAGCTGCCGCAGTTCCCTGGCCAGCAGCGCCCGGCGCTCCCGGTACCACCAGTGCCGGTCCTCGACGGCCGCGAGTGTCCGTAGCTCGGCTGCGTCCATAGTCCTATCTTGTACCCTATTTCCGGGAAGCTTGCCCGGGATCAGCGGGGGTGCGCCCGGACGTCGATAGCGCGATCCTGGGGCGCACCGGAATGGTGTGCCCGATCAGGGCAGATATGAGAGTATCCTCGGATACTCCCCGATCCTGCTTACGGCAGGGCTGCGGCGCTGTGCGGCACGGCCGCGCGCGCGAGTCGCGCGGCCTCCCCCGCCACCCGCCACGTCGGGAGGCGGACAGCGTTCAGGTGGAGGAGGAAGGGAGCCATGGAGACGGCCAAGTACTCCATCGTCATTCCTCTGTACAACGAAGAGGAGTCGTTCCCCTACCTCGTCAAGCAGCTGCGCGAGGTGATGGACCAGCTTGACGGGCCGGCCGAAGTGATCATGGTCGACGACGGCAGCCGCGACTCGACCTACCAGCTGATGCTCGAGGCCAACGGCGAGGACCAGCGGTTCAAGGTGCTCCAGCTGTCGCGCAACTTTGGCCATCAGGTGGCGATCACGGCCGGGATGGATGCCGCCTGCGGGCAGGCGGTCGTGGTGATGGACGCCGACCTGCAGGATCCGCCGCAGGTCATACTCGAGATGGCCGCGAAGTGGCAGGAAGGCTATGAGGTCGTCTACGCCGTGCGGGAGCAGCGCGAGGGCGAGACGGTATTCAAGAAGACCACGGCGACGCTCTTCTACAACCTGCTGCGCCGGATGGCCGACATCGAGCAGCCGGTGGACGTCGGCGACTTCAGGCTGGTGGACAGGAAGGCGCTCGACGCGTTCCTGCAGATGCGGGAGAGCAACAGGTACGTGCGCGGGATGTTCTCCTGGATCGGTTTCCGGCAGACCGCCGTTCCCTATACCCGCGCCTCCCGGCATGCGGGCGACAGCAAGTACCCGCTACGCAAGATGCTCAGGTTCGCCTCGGACGGGATCATCGGCTTCTCCACCGCGCCGCTGCGGCTGGTGATCGGCGCCGGCCTGCTGCTCGCCATCTTGTCGGTGGGCTACGGCGTGCTTGCCATCTCGCTCAAGCTGGCCGGCCTGCCCTACGTGCCAGGCTACGCGTCGCTGCTGGTGACGATCACTTTCCTGAGCGGCGTCCAGCTGGCTGTCATTGGCATGGTGGGGCAGTACGTGGCGCGGATATACGACGAGGCCAGGGCACGGCCGCTGTACCTGGTGCGCGATGCGCGCGGATTCCACCCCTCCGGTCCTGGCGCGCACTTCGGACGGGCCGCCTGGTCGGCGACCAGCGAGGAGACACGCGTGCACGGCGAGCACCTTCCTCCCACGCCCACGGCGTGACCGAGTCAGACAGCCTCCGCCGCGAGGAGCGCGCGCGACCCGAGCCCGCGGCGCCCGGCGACCTGGCCACCGCAGGCGCGGTGGCCACGCCAGAGGGCATCCGGGTCAGGGTCGCGGGCGGCCTGGCGGCGGTGCGCACGCTCCTCGCGTCGCCTGGTGCGCAGGGCCTCGCCGCGCTCGTTGTCTACCTGGCCGTCTGGATCTTCGCCGAGACGTTCCCGCTTGTCGCCCATCCGGGGCGTCCGCAGCTCTTCCAGGCCAGCATGGACCCGAACTTCTACACCTGGAGCCTGCGGTGGTGGCCGTACGCGATCGCGCACGGCATCAACCCGCTGCACACCACCGAGGTCAGCGCGCCGGCCGGAGTCGGCCTGGCCTGGGTCACCTCGATACCGCCGCTGGCGCTTGTCGTCTGGCCGCTGACCGCGCTGGCCGGCCCGGTGGTCTCGTTCAGCCTGCTTGTCACGCTCGCGATCCCGCTCTCCGGCTGGGCCGCGTTCGTGCTGTGCCGCAGGCTCACCGGCCGGTTCTGGCCAGCGCTCATTGGCGGCGCCGTCTTCGGCTTTTCCGCCTACCAGATCAACCACATCTACGCCGGGCAGCTGAACCTGGCGTTCAGCCTGCTGCTACCGCTGATGGCCTACCTGGTGCTGCTGTGGCGGGACGCGGCCATCGGCTCTGGCACCCTCGTGTGCCTGCTTGCGCTGACCATGGTGGCTCAGTTCTACCTGTTCCTCGAGACCTTCGCCGACTTGACCGTGGTATGGGTGCTGGCGCTCGCGGTCGGCTATGCGCTGACCGGGCGGACGGGCCGGCCGGTGGTGGCCAGGCTCAGCCTCCTGGTCGGCGCGGCGATCGCGATCAGTCTCGTCTTCGCCAGCCCCTACCTGGTGTACGCCCTTGCGCATGTGCCGCCAGGGTTCGTGCGCTCGCCAACCAAGACCTCACTCGACCTGGCCGGCCTCGTGGTGCCCAGGGCCAGCCAGACCTTCGGCCTCAACTGGCTGACCAGCTATGCCACTCCGCTGCCCAGCCCGGCCCACGACGGTTACATCGGCATCCCGCTGCTGCTCGTCGCGATCGTTCTTGCGCTCACGACCTGGTCGGGCAGGCTTACCAGGTACCTGACCGTGATGCTTGTGCTGCTGATCCTGGTCGCGCTCGGCCCCGCCGTGCGGCTGGATGACAAGCAGATCGCCGGGCTGCCCTGGGCCAGGCTTTGGCTGCTGCCGATCGCCAGGAGCGCCTACCCGGCCAGGTTCATGGTGTTCGCGTTCCTCGTGCTCGCTGTCATGGTGGCGATCTGGCTGGCCGGCCCGTCCAGGCGGCGGTGGCGCGGGTGGCTGCGCTGGCCGCTCGCGGTCCTCGCGGTCGGGACCGTCGCCACCAACGTGCCCACGCTCGACCTGGCGCCGGGGCCTGGCCTGCCCGCCTTCATCTCATCGGGCGCGTACCGGCATTACCTGCACCGCGGCGCCACCGTGGTGGTGATCTCAGGGCGCGGCAACGCGGGCATGCTGTGGCAGGCCGAGACCGATTTCTACACCCGGCTGGCTGGCGGCTACCTTAACCACGCGATCGTCGCGCAGGACTCCGACCTGCCGACGCCGGTGGCCGACCTCGGCGTCGGCAGGCTGACCCACCGCGAGGTCAGGCAGTTCCGCGCGTTCCTGCGCAGTGCCAGGATCAGCGCGATCCTGGTCGAGGCCGACTGGGGATGGAAGTGGCCGACCATACTGCGCAAGGCCGGCCTGCACGGGCGAGCCGTCGGCGGCGTGATCCTCTACCGGACCGGGCCACGTGCGGTGACCCTGACGGCCGACGAGGCGGGCGGTCCGCTCAGCGCGCCAGGGCGGGCCGGCGCACGTAAAGCACGTCACGCCGGCCGTCGGTGAACACCGGCACGAAGTTCCGCCTGAAGTAGCTGCGCAACGCCGGGGTCCAGTCCACCCGCCTGCTGTCGTAGCCGATCGTGAGCCAGGCGAAGTCCGCGTGGGTCAGCGCGGCGCGGAACACGGCAACAACCGCCGGATACCGCGCGGCTCCGGTATCGCCCTCCCTGCCGTGGCCGAGCGCGTAGCCGACCTCAAGCGGGTCCACCATCTGGGAGCAGCCTGGCACGGTCGAGGTGAACCGGTCGGCCGCGATCAGGTAGGACGCCTGATCGGTGAACACGCACGCGCCCGGCGGGATGATTCGCATCGCCTCGGCGACCGCCGCCGGGCTGACCACCGGCTTCACCCTGGTGACCACGCCAAGCTGCGCCACGGCGGCCACGACGATCACGGCGCAGGCCAGGCAGGCAGCCAGGGGCCCGCCGGTCCGCGGCAGGCCAGCCGGCTCGCCGCGCGCGTACTGCACGACCCGCGCCGTCGGCAGCGCGAGCGCCATCGCGAGGAACGGCGCGAGGAAGGCGGGGAAGTGCAGGAAGAACTGCTCGTTCCACAAGAACACGACCGCCACGATCGCCGCGGTCGCCGCGGCGAACCAATCAAGGGGTGCGGGCACTCGGCGGGCGAGCAGCGTCCCGAGCAGCATGCCGCCGACCACTACGGCCACGACCGCCAGCCCGAGCGCGATCAGGTCCGATTCCGGCATCCGCACCTCGCGGAACGTGCCGGTCATCCACTGCAGCCTGAACCGGAGCCCGGTGCGGGCCGGGAGCACCCGGTTCATCTGGGAGGACACGATGCTCTGGTTCATGCTGCGCCCCGCGATCACGGCGAACGGCAACACCGGCGCGCAGAACCCGGCAGCGACGCCGGCCGCGAACCTGCCAGCGGCGCGCAACCTGGCCGGCCTGGCGGTGATCACGATCGCCGCGGCCAGCATGAGGACGGGGAAGATCGCCCAGATCTCGACCGCGCCGCCGAAGCCCATCGCCACCCCGCCCCAGGCCAGCCTGCGCCCGCTCGCGGTGATCCGGTCACCGTCGAAGATCGCTACCAGGCCGACCAGGATGAACAGCACCAGCCACGGCTCCACGTAGACCGTGTGCGCGTCGACGATGTTGGACAGGTAGACGGCCATGATGCCGGTGGCGACCGCGGTGGCCAGCACTCCGCGGTGCCTGACCACCAGGCCGGTGAGCGCGACGCTCGCGGTGCTGGCCAGCGCGGTCATGATCCGGCCAGCCGCCATCCCCCACGCGGTGCCCGCCACCTTGGACAGCAGCGCGGCCGGCGTCATAAGCAGCACGATGCCCGGCGGCTGGACCATGGTGAAATCGCGGTAGGGGAGCACGCCGTTAACGAAGCGCACCGCGCTGCCGAAGTAGACGCCGTCGTCGTACTCGGTGACGCCGAGCAGATAGTGGGGGCGGGCGAGCTGGATGACGCGCAGCGCGAGCGCCGCCGCCGTGGCAACCATGATCACCACGTTGACGGGGGAGAACAGGCCGGCCCCGGCCTGACCACCTGCGCTGCCCTTCGCCTGGCTGCTGGCCAGCCGTGCTGACGTGGTTCCGGTCACCTAGTCGCTCTCTGCGGGGGTCCGGTCAGGACGGGGCACGAAGACTGCCCATGCGCCCATAGGGTACCGCCCGCCACAATCAGCAGATACCGGTAACTAGCGATTCACAGCTCAGGGCTGCTGGTCAGGACTGGCCGGATAGGACTGGGTCTGCTGGTACGGGTCGGCCGACGAGGGGTACGCCTCGTCAGCGGCCGGGAACTGCTGCGGGTACGCCGACGCGCCAGGCCCGTAAGGATCGGGGGCGAGCGGCGCGGTGCCCGCGGTGCCGTAGCCGAGCGGTCCCGTGGCGCCGAGCGTGCCCGCCGAGCCGAACGGCGATGTGACACCGCCCGCCCCGCTGCCTAGGTCCTCGACCTCGGTGAACTCGCCGGCCCGCAGGTGGTCGCGGTGCGCGGCGATCGAGAGCCTGCCGAGCGCGAGCGCGGCGAAGAACACGATCGCCACGCCGACGCCGCCGTAGACGCCGAGCTGGGTCAGCACCACCCTGGTCGCTGTCGAGCCGATCGGTACCCCGGTGCCGACTCCGGACGGCCGCAGGCTGGCGGGCAGCACGCTGACGATCTCGGCGCCAGCCACGAACCAGGCACCGCCGAGCGCAGCGATGAACGCACACAGCCCGCCGAACCACTTGCTCCTGGTGAACAGCACGACAAATCCGGTCAGCACCACGACCGCGCCAGGCACCGCCGACAGGTAGAGCCTGCCGTTGGTCTGCGCCCAGGCCTGATCAGGGGTGTAGCCGAACCCGAACGAGGGGCCCGCATACGGCGCGAGGCCGCCCCAGGCACCCAGGAGCATGAGGAATAGCCCGCTCATGGCACCTCTGCTCCGTGCTGTCCGCACGCCACTGGCCATGACGCCTCACTTTCTGGTCATCTGACGATCAAGCCTGGCACATTCCCACGGATCAGGCACGACAGGGGCCCGTCACCGCGGCCGTGTCGCGGCAGTTGCCGCCGGATCGCGTTCGGCACCAGCGAAGGTAGCCCAGAGTGATCGACGGTACCGGTATGGTCACACTTCGTGGATGACGCCCGCAGGCTCGTGCCGCGCACCGACGCGCTGCTCGCCGACCCGAGGCTGGCCGCCGCGCAGGACAGGCTGGGCGGCAGGCTGGTGCGGGACGCGGTGCACCGAGCGCAGCAGCGGGCCAGGGACGGCCAGATCGCCCCGGCCGAGGTCGCCGACGCCGCAGCCGGTGATCTGCCGCCGATGGCGGCGGGCCTCACCCCGGTGCTGAACGCCACCGGCGTCCTGCTGCATACCAACCTCGGCCGGGCGCCGCTGTCGGCCGCGGCGCGCGACGCTGCCGCCGCGGCGGCCGGCTGCGCGGATCTGGAGTTCGACCTCGTCGCCGGCGCCAGGGGCCGCCGAGGTGCGTCGATGCTCGCCGCGCTCGCCAGCGCCGTGCCCGACGCGCAGGCGGTGCACGTGGTGAACAACAACGCCGCCGCCCTGGTGCTCGCGGCGACCGCGCTGGCCAGGTACCGCGAGATCGTGGTGAGCCGCGGCGAGCTGATCGAGATCGGCGACGGATTCCGGCTGCCCGAGCTGCTCGAGAGCACCGGGGCGGTGATCCGCGAGGTTGGCAGCACCAACCGGACGAGGGTCGGCGACTACGCGGCCGCGATCGGGCAGCGAACCGGCTTCGTGCTCAAGGTCCACCCGTCGAACTACCGGATCGAGGGGTTCACCACCCAGGCGAGCGTCGGCGACCTGGCCAGGCTCGGCGTGCCGGTGGTGGGCGACATCGGCTCAGGGCTGCTCGCACCGTGCCAGGCACTGCCCGGGGAGCCCGATGCGGCGACCTGGCTGCGGGCCGGCGCCGCCCTGGTCACCGCCAGCGGCGACAAGCTGCTCGGCGGCCCGCAGGCCGGGCTGCTGCTCGGCCGCGCCGACCTGATCAGCGCCCTGGCCAGGCATCCGCTGGCCAGGGCGCTTCGGGTGGACAAGCTGACCGCGGCGGCGCTGGAGGCCACCCTGACCGGGCCGACCACACCGGTCATGCGTGCGCTGGCCGCCGGCCGAACGGCGCTGACCGACCGTGCCGAACGGCTCGCTCGCGTGCTCGTCGCCGCGGGCCTGGACGCCAGGTCCGAGTCATCCAAGGCCGCGGTGGGAGGCGGCGGTGCGCCCGGGGTGGCGCTGGCCAGTGCCGCGGTCAGCCTGCCAGGCTGGCTGGCCTGGAGGCTCCGGGCCGGCCGGCCGGTCAGAACCGGTGACCAGCCCGCGGTCGTCGGCAGGTTCGCCGGCGGCCGGCTGCTGCTCGACCTGTACGCGGTCGATCCGGCCGACGACGCCGTTCTTGCCGCGGCCGTGCTAGCCGCTGCCGCGCCGCCTGGCCGGTGAGGCGGCCGTGCAGGTGATCGCCACAGCCGGTCACGTCGATCACGGCAAGTCGGCGCTGCTGCGCGCGCTGACCGGGATGGAGCCCGACCGGCTGGCCGCCGAGCGCAGCCGCGGCATGACGATCGACCTCGGCTATGTCTGGATGACGCTGCGCTCCGGCCAGCAACTGGCGTTCGTCGACGTGCCAGGGCACTCCAGGTTCGTGCCCACCATGCTGGCCGGCCTCGGCCCGGTCCCCGCCGTGCTGTTCGTGGTGGCGGCCGACGGCGGCTGGATGCCGCAGTCGAGCGAGCACCTGGCGGCCGTGCACGCGCTCGGCATCTCGCGCGGCGTGCTCGCGGTCACCAGGGCCGACCTGGCCGACCCTGCGCCGGTGCTTGCCAGCTCGGCCGCCGTGCTCGGCAGGTCAAGCCTCAGCTCGGTCGCTGCGGTCGCCGTCAGCGCAGTCACCGGCGCCGGGCTGCCCGGGCTGGTCGCCGCGCTGGCCCACCTGGCCGACGGCCTGCCGGGCGCCGATCCGGCCAGCCCGGTCAGGATCTGGGCCGACCGGGCGTTCCACATCGCAGGCAGCGGCACGGTGGTCACCGGCACGCTGCCGGCCGGCGCGGTCAGCCGAGGTGACGAGCTCGCGATCACGCCGTCGCTGCGGCCGGTCCGGGTGCGCGGACTGCAGACGCTCGGCGAGCCAGTGGCGCAGGTCTGCGGGCCGGCCAGGGTCGCGCTCAACCTCAGGGCAATCACGCCGGACGACGTGCCGCGCGGGACGGCCATCGTCCAGGCCGGGCGATGGACACTGACGAGCGTGATCGACGTGCGGTTCAGCGCAGGCTGGCTGGCTGGCCCAGCTGCGCACGGCCGCTGGGGCCTGCCGCGGCTGGCCACGCTGCACGCGGGCACGGCGCGGACGCCGGCCGAGATCCGGCCGCTCGGCCCCGACCTGGCCAGGCTGAGGCTGCGCGATCCGCTGCCGCTGCGGGCCGGCGACCGGGTGCTGCTGCGCGACCCCGGCGCGGCGATCCCCGGCCGGTCAGCGCCCGGTGCGGTCGGACGGCGCGGCCCGCGGCCTGACGTGCCGTGCTGGCCTGGCCTGGTTGGCGCCCTCGTACTCGAGGTGGCACCGGCGCCGACGGCCCCGCAGCCCGCCCGGCGCCCTGACCCGCCCGCGGAGGTCGCCGCCGGAATCGGCGCGCTGCTCGCCGACCTGGCGGCGCGGCCGTTCAGCGCGCCCGAGGCCGACCGGCTGCGCGAGCTCGCGCTCGGCGCCCGCGAGCTTGCCGCCGCAGCCAGGCGCGGAGCGATCCTGCGGCTGGCCAGGCAGGTGGTGCTGGCACCCGGCGCCGACCTGTGCGCGGCCCGGCTGCTCGCCGGGATCGAGCAGCCGTTCACGGCCGCTGCGGCGAAGCGGGCGCTCGGCTCGACCAGGCGCACCGTCATCCCGCTGCTTGAGCACCTGGACCGATGCGGGCTCACCCGCAGGCTCGCCGACGACCGGCGCATCGTCTGCGGCCACTCGCGCTCAGCTACCTGAGCCGCGGCCGGCGAACCGCTCGGCGCTCCACGCCCTGGCCTCGGGCGGCGGCTTGTCGGCGGCGATCCACCTGGCGATCGCCAGCCCGGTCGCCGGCGCGTTCAGGATGCCGGTGCGGAAGTGGCCTGAGGTCAGCCAGGCGTTGCCGAGCCCGGGCACCCGGTCGATGACCGGCCGCCGGTCAGGATGGCGCGGCCGGAAGCAGCACCACTGGTGCGACACGCCGACGCCGCGCAGCGCGGGCAGGGCGGCCCGGAGCCCGCCCATGATCGTCTCCACGACCTCCTCGCGCACCGCCGGGCTCTCGTCGCCGTAGTCGAACGTGCCGCCCGCCAGCAGCCTGCCGTCCTCGAGCGGGGTAGCGACCGGCGCCACCGTGCAGGGCAGCCGCACGCCGGCCGGCTCGGTCACGATCAGGTGACCCTTTACCCGGTCGGACGGGATGTCGATGTCGAGCCCGTCGATGACCGGCGGCTGGCCGGTCGCGAACACCACCGCGCCGGGGCTGATCACCCCGGACGACGTGGTCACCGACTCCACCCGGCCGCCGCGGACGGTGACCGCGGTGGCCGCGACGCCGGTGCTCACCGACTCAAGACCGCCGACCAGGCCGACCAGCGCCCGAAGCGGGTTTACCCGAGCCTGATGGCGGATCAGCGCGCCGCCCAGATGCCAGGCAAGGCCCGGGACCAGCGCGGCCATCTTGGCCGCGTCGAACCACTCCACGTTGCGCGGCTGGTGCGCGGCAAGGCCGCCGGGGTCAGGGGCAAGCCCGATCCAGTCGAGCTCGACAAGCCCGAGGCCGCCAGGGGTCACCTGGTCGAGGTAGCGCCACCGCTCAAGGCTGGCCCGCTCCAGGTCGACGAACGTTTCCGGGTCACTCCACTGGTGCGGCTCGGGGATCAGCAGGCCGGTCGCGCCGCCGGTCGCGCCTGCCCCGAGGCCTGGCCTCGACGAGCTGTACCGACCCGAGCTTGGCGTCCCGCACCGCGGCGGCGGTGGCGACCCCCAGGATGCCGCCGCCGATCACCAGGACGTCGGGGCGCTGGTCCGCGATGACGCCAGGGTCCCTGCCGAGCAGCGCGCGCTGCTCGGCAGTCAGCTGGTCGCGCCAGATCGCGCCGGTCACGGTCATTGCCCCATCCTCGGTGATCGAGCCTGACGCCGGGAACGAATCGGGGGCGCCGGTAGCTTGTAGTTAGATGCGTCGGAGTTTGCCCCGGCCAGGCCGGGCAAGCACCTCACCACGCGGTAACGGCGGGAAGTAGGCTAAGCCACCACAGCGGCGCGAGCATGGTTACGCGCCGCCGCGGCCAGGCCCGGAGTGGAGGTGGTCATGCTCGCCGACGCCTACGGGCGGGTCGCCACCGACCTGCGCGTCTCGCTCACCGATCGGTGCAACCTGCGGTGCAGCTACTGCATGCCGCCCGAGGGCCTGGACTGGATGCCCGGCCAGGCACAGCTCACCGACGACGAGCTGATCAGGCTGCTGCGCATCGGTGTCGAAATGCTAGGGATCACCGAGATCAGGTTCACCGGGGGAGAGCCGATCCTGCGCCGCGGCCTGACCGGCATCGTCGCCGCCGCGGCGGCGCTGGCGCCGCGAGCCGAGATCTCCATGACCACCAACGGCATCGGGCTGGTCAGGCTGGCCGGGCCGCTGCACGAGGCCGGCCTTGACCGGATCAACGTCTCGCTCGACACGCTCGACCCGGCCACCTTCGTCCGGCTGGCCAAACGGGACCGGCTCGGCGACGTGCTCGAAGGGCTCGCCGCGGCGGCGGCCACCGGGCTCGCGCCGGTCAAGGTCAACGCGGTGCTGATGCGCGGCGTCAATGACCACGAGGCGGTCGACCTGCTCCAGTTCTGCCTGGACCACGGCTACCAGCTGAGGTTCATCGAGCAGATGCCGCTCGACGCACAGCACGGGTGGCGCAGGGAGGACATGGTCACCGCGGACGAGATCCTGCAGCCGCTGTCCGCGAAGTTCACGCTCACGCCCGATGCGCCTGGCGCCCGCGGGTCAGCGCCCGCCGAGACCTTCCTGATCGACGGGGGCCCGGCGAAGGTCGGCGTGATCGGCTCGGTGACCAAGCCGTTCTGCGGCTCCTGCGACCGGGTCAGGCTGACTGCCGACGGCCAGGTGCGGAACTGCCTGTTCGCCAGGGAAGAGAGCGACCTGCGCACGCCGTTGCGGGCCGGAGCTAGTGACGCCGAGCTCGCCGACCGCTGGCGCGCCGCGGTGGCCGGCAAGCTGCCCGGCCACGGCATCAACGATCCGGGGTTCCTCCAGCCCGCCAGGCCCATGTCGGCCATCGGCGGCTGAGCCTTCTCGCCCACCCGCCCCTAACCACCACACCCGCTGGCCCTTGCCATCTCGAATATAACGATATATCGTTGAGCTATCGAGAGATTCGACTAGGAGGATTAGCAATGAACGACCACATCAACGAGGAGTGGGAGCACCCGCAGCGCCGTGCGCCAGGTGCTCAGCGCTACCGCGCGCGGCAGCGGCTCGCGGCCAGGGCCGGGTTCGCAGGAATGCCGGGATTCGACGCCGGCGACGAGCGGGCGCGGTTCGCCAGGGATCCTGGCTTCCGCGCGCAGCACGACGACTTCGGCGGGCCAGACTTCGCCTTCGGGCCCGGCTTCCATGGCCGACCTGGGTTCCACATGGGACCGCCCGGGTTCGGTCCGCGCGGGTACGGCTACGGCCGGCGCGGCGGCCGGGCGAGGCGAGGCGACGTGCGCGCCGCCGCCCTCGCGCTGCTTGCTGAGGAGCCGATGAACGGCTATCAGATCATCCAGCAGATCGGCGAGCGCAGCGGCGGGCTGTGGCGGCCGAGCCCAGGCTCGGTCTACCCGGCTCTGGCTCAGCTCGAGGACGAAGGCCTGATCGAGTCGCAGGGGTCAGAGACCGGACGGCGCGCGTTCGCGCTGACCGAGGCCGGCCGCTCTTACGCGGCCGAACACGCCGATGAGCTGCGGGCACCCTGGTCGGCACTGGCCGGCGACGGCGCTTCGGCGGCCGCCGACATCCACCAACTGGTACGCCAGGTTCACATGGCCGCGATCGGCGTGCTGAGCGCAGGCTCGGACGCCCAGCTCAGCCAGGCGCGCAAGGTGCTTGCCCAGACGCGGCGAGCGCTGTACCGGATCCTGGCCGATGAGGACGGGGCCGGGCGCGAGGCGCCGGACACCGACACCGCGACCGGGCAGGGAGCCAGCTAACACCGCGACCGGGCAGGGAGCCAGCTAACACCGCGACCGGGCAGGGAGCCAGTGACCGGACCACGCAAGGCCAGGCCGGGCTGCGGCTAGGCTCGTTACGAGCGAGCGGCCGTGGCCTGGCCCCGGACGGGCGAGCAATCAAGGAGGTGGCGGTGACTTTGCCGGTGATCGAGGTGAGCGCGCTCACCAAGCGCTACGGCGAGGTCCAGGCGGTACGCGGCATTGACCTTGCCGTGACCGCGGGGGAGACGTTCGGCTTCCTCGGGCCCAATGGCGCGGGGAAGACCACCACAATCAAGATCCTCTGCACCCTGGCCAACGCCACGTCCGGCTGGGCCAGGGTGGCGGGCTACGACACGGCGACCCAGCGTGACGCTGTGCGGCGCAACATCGGCCTGGTCTTCCAGGACACCACGCTGGACACCTACCTGACCGCCGAGCAGAACCTGCGGTTCCACGCGGAGCTCTACGGCGTGCCCAGGGAGGCCGTCGGGCCCCGTATGCGCCAGGTACTCGACATGGTAGGCCTGTGGGACCGCAAGGACAGCCTGGTCAGCACCTACTCCGGCGGCATGCAGCGCAGACTGGAGATCAGCCGCGGCCTGCTGCACGCGCCGCACGTGCTGTTCCTCGACGAACCGACGGTGGGCCTCGACCCGCAGACCAGGTCGTCGATCTGGACGTACATCAATGACCTCAAGCGCCGCGAGGACATCACGATCTTCCTCACCACGCACTACATGGACGAGGCGGAGCACTGCGACCGGATCGCGATCATCGATCACGGCAAGATCGTGGCCATGGACACCCCAGAGGCGCTGAAGGCCAGCATCGGCAAGGACCGGGTGCAGATCCAGACTGCCGATGACGGGGCCGCGATAGATGCGATGTCGGCCGTGTTCGGCATCGACGCCGCAATGCACGAGGGCGCGGTCACCTTCTCGGTGGCCTCTGGCGAGCAGTTCGTGCCCAGGCTGTTCGCCGAGCTCGGGGTGCCGATCCGCGCGGTCAGCGTCGCCAGGCCGTCACTGGACGACGTGTTCATGTCCTACACAGGCAAGACCATCAGGGACGCGGAGTCGTCGGGCACGGACGCGATGCGGCAGATGGCGATCCGCTTCCGGGGAAGGCGGTAAAGGATGAGCACGCAGACACTCACCCCGGCCGGCGAGACCGCGATCGTCGAGTCGATCAGGATCGCGGCGCCGCAGCACGGCCTCAGGCACGACCTGCGCGCCGTGAGCATCGTGTGGCGGCGCGAGCTGATCAGGTTCAGGACCGACCGGCTGCGCGCCATCACCTCGCTGGTTCAGCCGTTCCTGTTCCTGTTCATACTCGGCACCGGGCTGTCCTCGCTGGCCGGGCACAGCATGCCGCCGGGCCTGAGCTTCAAGACATTCATCTATCCCGGCGTGCTGGCGATGTCGGTGCTGTTCACGGCTATCTTCTCGGCGGGCTCCATTGTCTGGGACCGCGAGTTCGGTTTCCTGCGTGAGATCCTGGTCGCCCCGGTCAGCCGGGCATCGATCGTGATAGGAAAATGCCTCGGCGGCGCCACCATCGCGACCTTCCAGGGCATCATCTTCCTCGCACTCGCCGGTTTCGCCGGCGTGCCGTACAACCCGGTGCTGCTGTTGACACTCGTCGGCGAACTGCTGCTGCTCGCGTTCACCCTGACCGCGTTCGGCGTGATGATGGCCGCTCGGATCAAGCAGTTCCAGGCGTTCATGGCGCTGACCCAGATGCTGGTCATGCCGCTGTTCTTCCTGTCAGGCGCGCTGTACCCGCTGAGCGGCCTGCCCGGCTGGCTTACGGTGCTGACCAGGATCGACCCGCTGACTTACGTGGTCGGGCCGATGCGCGAGGCGGTGTTCAGGCACCTGAAGCTTTCGCCGTTCGAGCAGCACGCGCTCGCGCCGGGGCTCACCTGGGCCGGCTGGCCGGTGCCGCAATGGCTCGCGCTCGGGATGGTGGCGGTCATGGGCCTGACGATGATGTCGGTCGCCATCGCGGAGTTCAGCAAGACCGAATAGCGACAAGACCGGACGAAAAGAAAAGGGCGACGCCGGGTGGCTACGGGGGCAAACCACCCGGCGTCGCATTCATCGGCGTTCCGACGGGGGCCCGGAACGCCGGCAACGGTGCCCCAGCGGGGGACCAGAGCACCGGTAAGCATGTTACACCGAACCGCCCCCATGTGCGTCAAGACCGGATTAGAAGCGAATCTGCGGATCATGGCCAGCTGGTACCGGCCCGGATCGCCGATTTGCGCCCGACATTGCTGCCTTGACGCTCCCTTAGACGCACACACTCCGGTGCTGCCCGATGTGCGGCAAGCGTCCGGCCAGCCCGTCAGGCCAGCCAGTCAGGCTAGCCCGTCAGGCGGACCCGTCGGCGACGCCACCGTCAGGCTGCCCGCCGCTCGGCTGGTCGTCGCTCGACTGGTCGTCGGCTGGCCCGCCGCCTGGCGGCCCCGAGTACCGCTCGGGCAGCCGAGGCTCATAGGGCCGGAAGCCGGACCCGGCGCTTGTTGCGCGGCTGTTGGCGACCACCACGGCGAAGTACGGCAGCGTGATCGCGCCGGCCGCCGGGATCAGGGCATACCAGCCCGCGTGGTTCAGGAACGCGACCACCGCGATGACAAAGCAGACCACACGCAGCCCCATCATCACCAGGTACCTGCGCTCCCGCTGGTTGATCTCCTCAGAGCGGGACAGCCGCGCCTCGGTGACCACGTGCGTGTGGTCACGGCGGGTACCGCGACGACCGGACATCCTCCCACGGTAGGCCTCCATCCTGCTGGACGCTAATCCCGTCGGGTAGTACTTGTAGACCCGCGCCGCCATCGAGAGGCCGCCATCGAGAACAGGAGCACGCGATGACCGACCGCACCTACCGGGTCACCGAGATCGTCGGCACGTCGCCAGACAGCGTCGACGCCGCGCTACGCAACGGGCTGCGGCGGGCCGGAGAGACCCTGCGCCACCTGGACTGGTTCGAGGTGACCGAGATCCGCGGCCAGCTGCAGGACGGGGAGATCGCGCACTTCCAGGTCGGCCTGAAGGTCGGCTTCAGGCTCGAGGACTCCTGACCTGACCCGGTCGCTGGCGCCGCCGTACCGCCGCGCCGCCAGCAAAGCCGGCCGGAGACCGTCTGCGATACTGTCAGCCGCGACCGGCTGCTTTCCGCGCGGAGGTTGACGATGAGCCGATCCGTCCTGATTACCGGCGGCAACCGGGGCATCGGGCTGGCCATCGCGCGCAGGCTGGCGGCGGCCGGGGACGCGGTGACGATCACCTCGCGCTCCGGCGACCAGATCGAAGGGCTGACGGTGGCCACCTGCGACGTGCGGGACGCCGCGTCGGTGGACGCGGCGTTCACCGCCGCCGAGGCCGCACACGGGCCGGTCGAGGTGCTTGTGGCAAACGCCGGGGTGACCAGCGACCAGCTGCTCGCGCTGATGAGCGAGGACACCTTTACCTGGGTGCTCGACACCAACCTCACCGGCGCCTACCGGGCGGCGAGGCGAGCGGTGCGGCCGATGATGAAGCTGCGCCGCGGCCGGATCATCTTCATCTCCTCCGTCGTCGGGCTGCTCGGCTCGGCCGGCCAGGCCAACTACGCGGCGTCCAAGGCCGGACTGGTCGGGATGGCCCGCTCGCTGGCCCGCGAGCTCGGCAGCCGCAACATCACCGTGAACGTGGTGGCCCCCGGCTTCGCCGACACCGACATGACAGCCGCGCTCACCGATAAGCAGAAGGCCGCGATCCTGGCCGGCGTGCCACTCGGGCGGATCGCGTCGGCCGACGAGGTCGCCGGCGTGGTCCAGTTCCTGGCCGGCCCAGACGGCGGGTACATCACCGGGGCCGTGATTCCGGTCGACGGCGGTTTGGGCATGGGCCACTAGCCGCGCTCCGCAGGCCGGAATGGGCTACCGCACTGGAAGAAAGGCACGGGCATGGGACTGCTCGACGGCAAGCGGATTCTGGTCACCGGGGTGCTGACGGACTCCTCGATCGCCTTCCACGTCGCCAGGATCGCCCAGGAGCAGGGCGCTACCGTGGTGCTGACCGGCTTCGGCCGGATGAGCCTGGTCGAGCGGATCGCCAGAAGGCTGCCCGACCCGCCGCCGGTGCTCGAACTCGACGTGACAAGCACCGAGCACCTCGACTCGCTGGCCGACCGGGTGCGCGAGCACGTGGACCGGCTGGACGGGGTGGTGCACGGGATCGCGTTCGCCCCTGGCAGCGCGCTGGGCGGCAATTTCCTCAGCACGCCGTGGGAGGACGTGTCGGTGGCCATGCACGTCTCGGCCTACTCGCTCAAGGCGCTGGCGATGGCGGCGCTGCCACTGATGGAAGAGCACGGGGGAGCCCTGGTCGGAATGGACTTCGACGCAGGCCTTGCCTGGCCGGTCTACGACTGGATGGGCGTGGCCAAGGCCGGGCTGGAGTCCTGCGCCAGGTACCTGGCGCGCTACCTGGGCAAGTACCGGATCAGGGTGAACCTGATGGCGGCCGGGCCGCTGCGCACGATGGCCGCCAAGTCCATTCCAGGCTTCGAGCAATTCGAGTCGATGTGGGGCGAGCGGGCGCCGCTCGGCTGGGATCTGACCAATCATGAGCCCGCGGCCCGTGCCTGCGTGGCCCTGCTGTCCGACTGGTTCCCAGCCACCACCGGGGAGATCGTGCACGTGGACGGCGGCGTGCACGCCATGGGTGCCTAAGCGGCCCGCAGGGCCTGTACGGAACGTTGCCGTGCGGGGCTGCATCGATAACGAATTGTGACAGATTCGCCCTGTGATTGCTACCTCATCGAATCTACGCTCCGAGTGACCCTCCAGATCGCACGCTGGTCAGCCAGATCCGCGTGCCGGGAGGCTGGATTCGACAGGAGGCGGCGAGCGAGGTCGCTCGGCTGCGATTATCGGTGGCGGAGGCATGTCCTATGGCCCGCCGATCGCCACATGATCCAGGAGGATTGATGAGGAGATTTGCCCGTACGGCCACGCAGGTGACGGTGCTCGCCGTCGTCGGCGTGACCGCGCTGGCCGCCTGCGCCAAGAGCAGCACCAGCACGCAAGTGAGCCAGAGCAGCGGTTTCGCCGGCATTCCCAAGCCGTCGACGCACAAGGTACCGGGCGGCACCGTTTCCTTCGGAATGCCGGCCGGCGCGACGCCCAACTACATCTTCCCGATCACGCCGGGCGCGAACTCGTCGGTGTACACGATCAGCTACTTCCAGGACCTCGGCTGGCGGCCGCTGTACTGGTCGCCTGTCGGGCACTCGCTCGACATCAACTACGGGCTCAGCCTCGCCAAGAAGCCGGTCTTCAGCAACGGCAACAAGACGGTCACCATCACCATGGACGGCAACTACAAGTGGTCGAACGGCAAGCCGGTCACCGCTCAGGACGTGGTGTTCTTCATCGACCTGGTCAAGGCGGCGGTCAAGATCAGCGCGGCGAACTACGGCAACTACTCGCCGGGCTACTTCCCCGACAACGTCGTAAAGGCGACGGCAACCAGCACGGACACCCTCACGCTGCAGCTGAGCAAGGCGTACAACCCCGGCTACTTCTTCTACGACCAGCTCGGCCTGCTCTACGCGCTGCCGAGCGCGGCGTGGGATATCGACGCCCCTGGCGGCAAGCCGGTCAGCTACACCACGCTCGCTGGCGCGGAGAAGATCTACAAGTTCCTGAACAGCCAGTCGCTGAAGCTCTCCACCTACGCGACCAACCCGCTGTGGCAGGTCGTGGACGGGCCGTTCAAGATCAGCGCGTTCAACCCGAGCACCGACTCGAGCACGTGGGTGGCCAACACCGCGTTCAGCGGGACCAAGCCGTCGATCAACACGTTCCAGGAGGTGGCCTTCACCTCTGACGACGCCGAGTACACGGCACTCAAGGCGGGCCAGCTGACCGTCGGCCTGGTTCCTTCGTCCGACTACCCGCAGATCCCGACGCTGCGCAAGCAGGGCTTCAACGTCTACGGCTACCCGGACTTCGGCTGGGACTACATGGTCTTCAACTTCAAGGACCACACCGGCGACTGGAACAACGTCATCGGCCAGCTCTATGTCCGGCAGGCGCTCGCCCACCTGGTCGACAGCGCCGGCTACATCAAGGGCATCTTCCACGGCTACGCCGCGGTGGCTGACGGCCCGGTGCCGTCGCTGCCGCCGAGCCCGTTCACGCCGGCCAACGCGACCAAGCAGGTCTACGCGTTCAGCATCGCCGACGCCAAGTCGACGCTGGCCTCGCACGGCTGGAAGATCGTCAACGGAACGCAGACCTGTGAGTCCGCGGGCACCAGCGCCAAGGACTGCGGCGCTGGCATTCCCAAGGGCACCAAGCTCACGTTCAACCTGATCTACAACAGCGGCTCGCCGCCCATCGTCACGGAGACCACCGCCTTCGCGTCCGACGCGAAGAGTGCCGGCATCCCGATCACCCTGACCGGGAAGTCCTTCAACTTCATCCTGTCCAACTACTACGACGTCGCCGTTCCGGCGAACGACAACAAGTGGGACATGGAGGACTTCGGCGGGTTCACGCAGTCGCTGTACCCGACGACCAACACGGTCTTCAACACCACGGGCACGTTCAACATCGGCGGCTACAGCAGCGCCGAGGCGAACACGCTGATCAACGACTCGGTCTTCGGCGGCAACCCGACCGCGGTGAAGAACGAGGCGTCGTATCTCGCGGAGAACCTGCCCGCGCTGTTCCAGCCCGACTCCGACCACGTCTACGCGTGGAAGAACACCCTGTCGGGTCCGCAGTCCTCGTTCTGGGAGCTCCCGCAGTTCTCCCTGGACCCGGAACTGTGGTACTTCACTAAGTAACAACCTCGACGCGGTATTGCCCGTCGGCGAATGGGGAATCATCCCCCCAAGCGCCGGCGGGCAACCCGCATATCCCCCGATAGACCTCCCCAGGGTCAGCGCGCATAGCTAGGAAGGGCCCCCGAGATGAGCACCTATCTGCTCCGCCGGGCAGGGACCTCGATCGTTATCCTGATCGGTCTCTCGATAATGATCTTCGCGATGCTCCACCTCATCGGAGGATCGCCCGGCCAGATCATTCTCGGGCCCAAGGCATCAAGGGCCTCGGTCGCCGCCTGGGACCAGCGGAACGGGTTCGACCGGCCGTTCATCGCACAGTACGGCCACTACATGTGGCAGCTGCTGCACGGCAACCTGGGCGAGTCGTACACCCTGAACCAGTCCGTCGACCAGGTGATCGCCGAGCACGCGCCAATCTCGGCATATCTCAGCGGCACTGCCCTGATCCTGTCGATCATCATCGCCTTCCCGATCGGCATCTACCAGGCCCTCAAGCGCAACACCCTCGGCGACAACGCCGTCACCACGGCCGCGTTCGTGCTGTACTCGATGCCGACCTTCCTGCTCGGCCTGCTGCTCATCCAGATCTTCGCGCTGACACTGAACATCTTGCCGCCCGACGCTCCGTTCTCGGTCAGCCAGAGCAGCTCGCTGTGGGGCGCGATCACGCACCCCAACGGGATGGTGCTTCCGGTGGCCACGCTGACGATGGTGCAGGTGGCCGGATACTCCAGGTACATGCGCTCGTCCGCGCTCGACGCGCTCGCGCAGGACTACATCAAGGCTGCCAGGGCCAAAGGCCTGCCCGAACGGCTGGTGATGACGCGCCATCTCGTGCGCAATGCCTGCCTGCCCATGGTGACGCTGATCGGCCTGTCCATCCCGGCCCTGCTGTCCGGCAACCTGATCACCGAGAACGTCTTCAACTGGCCCGGCCTCGGGATCATGTTCATCAACGCGCTCCAGCGGGAGGACTACCCGGTCCTGCTCGCCTATACCCTCATGGGCGGCGTCCTGACGGTCATAGGTAATTACGTGGCAGACATTGCTCTAACGGTCGCCGATCCGCGGATCCGGATCGCCTGACGTGTGGAACCGTCGAGCTGAGGCACCCAGGAGGCCGCAGTGATCAACACACCGACCCTTCCGCCGGTAACGCCGACGCCGATCGCCGAGGGCGGCGAGGTCACTGTCATCCAGAGCGGCTGGCGGCTCGGCCTTCGCGCGTTCGCCCAGAACCGGCTAGCAGTTATGGGCCTCGGGATCCTCGTGTTCTTCGTGCTCTTCTGCTGGCTCGGGCCGTTCGTCTACCACGGCGACGTGAGCGTGGCCAACGTCGTCAACGCGGACTCCCCGCCCGTGGCGGGCAGTCCGCTCGGCACCGACACCAGCGGCTTCGACGTGCTCGGCCAGCTGATGGTCGGGGGCCAGGCCTCGCTGGAGATCGGCATGCTGGCCGCGCTGATCGCAACAGTCATCGGCACGCTGTGGGGCGCGATCGCCGGCCTGGCTGGCGGCGTACTCGACGGCTTCATGATGCGGATCGTCGACATCATCCTGTCCGTGCCGCTGCTGTTCGTCATCCTGATCGTGGGCGCCAAGTGGGGCTCGACGGTCCTCGCGCTCGCGCTGATCATCGGCGCCTTCTCCTGGCTCGCCCCCTCCAGGCTGGTCCGCGGCGAGGTGCTCACGCTGCGGGAGCGGGACTTCATCGCCGCGGCACGCTCGGCCGGATCCTCCCGGGCGCGCCTGGTGCTCAGGCACCTCATACCGAACGCGCTGAGCGTGGTGGTCGTGAACATCACGTTCCAGGTCGCCGATGCGATCCTGCTGGTCGCCGCGCTCGGCTTCCTCGGCTTCGGGCTCAACTACCCGACCTTCGACTGGGGTGACATGCTCTCCGGCGGCACAGGGAACCTGCTGGACGGCTACTGGTGGCAGGTCTACCCGGTCGGCCTGTGCATCGTGCTCACCGTGATGGCGCTGAACCTGGTCGGTGACGCGCTGCGCGACGCGCTCGACGTGCGGCTGCGCCGCCGGTAGCCACCGCCAGAATCCCCCCGGAGAACGAGGAGCGACCCGTGCCCCCTGCCCTTGAGGTCAAGGACCTCTCGACGCACATCAAGCAGAGCAGCACCGTCATCCAGGCCGTCGGCAACGTCGACATGTACCTCGACCCTGGCGAGACCCTCGGGCTGGTCGGCGAGTCGGGCTGCGGCAAGTCGATGCTCGGCCTGTCGATGATGAACCTGCTGCCGCCAGGAGGGTCTATCGTCGGCGGGTCGATCGTGCTGGATGGCAGGGAACTCGTGGGCCTGCCCGACCGCGAGATACAGAAGATCCGCGGCAACGAGATCGCGATGGTCTTCCAGGATCCGCTGACCTCGCTCGACCCGACCAAGAACATCGGCTCGCAGGTCGCCGAGCCGGTCCTGCTGCACCGGGGGGTTTCCAAGAAGGAAGCGCTCGACCGCGCCGCCGAGGTGCTCGACCTGGTCGGCCTGCCGCATCCGAAGGAGCGGCTCAACGACTACCCGCACCAGCTATCCGGCGGACTGCGCCAGCGCGTCATGATCGCCATGGCGCTGGCGTGCGAGCCCAAGGTGCTGATCGCCGATGAGCCCACCACCGCGCTCGACGTGACGATCCAGGCGCAGATACTCGACCTGCTCGACGACCTCAAGAGCCGGCTGCACATGGCCATGCTGCTGATCACTCACGACCTGGGTGTCATCGCCGGCCACGCCGACCGGGTGAACGTCATGTACGCCGGCCGGATCGTCGAGACGACCGACACGGCGACGCTGTTCACCCACATGCATCACCCCTACACCCAGGCGCTGCTCGCCTCGATACCGCGGGTGAACCAGGATCCCAACCTCCGCCTGCTCAACATCCCCGGCCTGCCGCCCGATCTCGGGCACCCGCCGACCGGGTGCAGGTTCGCCCCCCGATGCAGCAAGGCGACCGACAAGTGCCGCGCCGACGAGCCCACGCTGATCGGCGAGACCTCACAGCACATGTTCTCATGCTGGCACCCCATCGACGGGCCGCTGGCGCCCGACGAAGTCGACGCAGCGGCCCGGGCGTCCATGGCGGCCGCCGCGGTGGCGGCCGGCGTGGAGGCCGAGGCAGCCGCGTTGGCCGCGGCGGCAGCGGCCGCGGACGGTCAGGTTCAGCTCGCCAAGCAGCATCGCCACCGCCACGACGCCGACCGCGCGGCCGCCGCTGGCGGGCCGCTGCTGGAGATCAGGAGCCTGGTCAAGGAGTTCCCGGTGACCTCCGGCATCCTGCAGCGCAAGATCGGCTCGATCAAGGCCGTCTCGGACGTCTCGTTCTCGGTCGACGAGGGAGAGACATTCGGCCTAGTGGGGGAGTCCGGCTGCGGCAAGACCACGATCGGCCGGATGATCGTCGCGCTGGAAAGGCCCACCTCGGGCGACGTGACCCTGGAAGGCACCAACATCGCCACCCTGCGCGGAGCCGAACTCCGCACCAGGCGGCGCGACCTGCAGCTGATGTTCCAGGACCCGTACTCGTCGCTCGACCCGAGAATGCGGGTTGGCGCGATCATCAGGGAGCCGCTCGCGATCCAGGGCATCGGCACGCATGCCGAGCAGCAGGCGCGCGTCTTCGAGCTTCTCACCGAGGTCGGCTTGCCGCGCAACGCGGTGGAGCGGTTCCCGCACGAGTTCTCCGGCGGGCAGCGGCAGCGCATCGGGCTGGCCAGGGCACTGACCCTGAACCCCAGGGTGATCGTCGCCGACGAGCCGGTCAGCGCGCTCGACGTGTCCATCCGCGCCCAGGTGCTGAACCTGATGAAGCGGCTGCAGGCCGCGCACAACCTCACTTACGTGGTGATCTCGCACGACCTCGCCGTGGTCAAGTACGTCTCCAATCGGATGGGCGTCATGTACCTCGGCAAGATGGTCGAGATGGGCACCAGCGACGACATCTACGAGCGGTACGCGCATCCGTACACGGCCGGCCTGATCGGCGCGATCCCGGTACCCGATCCTTCGATCACCCGCGAGCAGCGCCGGCTCGGCGTCAAGGGCGAGCTGCCGAGCCCGCTGAACCCGCCGTCTGGCTGCCGGTTCCGCACCAGGTGCCCGCTCGCGCAGGAGATCTGCGCCAACGAGGAGCCCGTGCTGCGGTCGTTCGGCCCTGGTCACGTCGCCGCGTGCCACTTCCCGCTGCAGACCGCCGCTAGCGACGCCGCGGTGACCGCGGCGCCGGCCGCGGCAAGCTGAGCGCCCGCCGGATGCCCGGCGACCCGCAGCATGCCAAGTGCCTTGTGCGCGCACAGAGTCAGCCCGATACTTCTGGTATGCGGGCGTCCTGGAACGGGCTCGCGGACGACGATCGCGGGGTGCGCGCCTCCGATGCCGAACGCGACCAGGCGATCGGTCAGCTCAGGGACCGGTTCGCCGAGGGACTGCTGAGCCAGGAGACCTTCCTCTACCGGGTGGACGCGGCGCTGCGGGCCAAGGACAGGTCCGACCTGTCCGGCCTCTTCGACGACCTGCCGAAGCAGCGGCCGGGGCCGGTCAGGCGGGCACGCTACCGGCTGGCCGCGGCCGGCCGCCGGATCACCGGGCGCGCAGGGGCCCGCCCGAAGCGGAACGGACCGACCGGCCCCCTGGCGCTGTCGCAGCAACCCGAGCTTCCGCCGCTGTGGCTGCCGCCATCCGATGACCGCAGGTTCACCATCGGGCGGGCCATGGCCTGCGACTTTACCCTGGCCGACCTGAGCGTGTCCCGCTGGCACGCCAGGCTGTACCGCAAGGGCGACGACTGGCTGCTCTCCGACCTAGGCTCGACCAACGGGACCAGGCTGAACGGCTGGCGGGTGACGACCGGGGTCCCGGTACGCCCAGGCGACCAGGTCTCGTTCGGATCGGTCATGTTCGTTATCAGCGACCGTACCGTGGGCGCCAGCCAGGCCGACGCGCGCTAGCCGCGCGCAGCCCGCGGCACGCCGTAGAGTCGGTGCGTGACCCTGGTTCTGGTGGTGCGGCACGGCCTGACCGCGGCGACCGGCACGGCGCTGACCGGCCGTACCCCTGGCATCCCGCTCGACGATCGCGGGCGTGCGCAGGCGGCGGCCGTCGCCGAGCGGCTCGCCCCGGTCCGGCTCGACGCGGTGATCACCAGCCCGCTCGAGCGGTGCGCCGAGACCGCGGCGGCGATCGCCGCGCGCCAGCAGCCGGGAACAGGCGTGCAGGTGGACGACCGGTTGATCGAGGTGGGCTACGGCGACTGGACCGGCCAGTCGCTGCGCAAGCTGTCCAAGGAGCCGCTGTGGCGGGTCGTGCAGGCGCATCCGAGCGCGGTCGCCTTCCCTGGCCAGGGCGGCGAGATGCTGCCGGACATCCAGCGCCGCGCCGTGGCCGCGATCAGGGACTGGAACGCCAGGCTCGGCCCGGATGCTGTATACCTTGTCTGCTCGCATGCCGACGTGATCAAGGCCGTGCTGGCCGATAGCCTTGGCCTGCATCTCGATTTGTACCAGCGGATCCAGGTCGATCCGTGCTCACTCAGCGTCATCCGCTACACGCCGCTCCGCCCGTTCGTCGAGCGGATGAACGACACCGGCGGCAGCGTGACGGCGCTGGCCAGATCGGAGAAGTCCCCGGCCGGTTCCCACGCACTGCGGCCGGGCGATGCGCCGGTGGGCGGCGGCGCGGGAGGATAAGCACATGCCGGTGTACGTGTACGATCCGCCGGACAGGTTCGTGGCCGGGACGGTCGGCCAGCCTGGCGAGCGCACCTTCTACCTCCAGGCGAGGGCCGGGGGGAGGGTCACGAGCGTCGCGCTGGAGAAGGGGCAGGTCAGCCAGCTCGCCGAGCGGCTGGATGAGCTGCTCGACGAGGTACTGCGGCGCACGGGCGGCTCGGCCGCCATCCCGGCCGCCGCACCGGACGTGCTCGCCGACGACGGTCCGCTCGAGCAGCCGGTGATGGAGGACTTCAGGGTCGGCGCGATCGCGCTGGCCTGGGATGGCGACAGCGAGCGGGTCATCATCGAGGCGCAGGAGATGAGCGACACCCCGCTCGAACCGCTGACCGACCAGCTGCCCGACGACGGCCCGGCGATCCTGCGGGTCACGATCACGGCGGCCGCGGCACGCGCGTTCGCCAAGCGGGCGCTCGCCGTGGTGGTGGCCGGCCGTCCGCCGTGCCCGCTGTGCGGCCTGCCGCTCGACCCGTCGGGCCACATCTGCCCGCGCCAGAACGGACACCGGGTTGGCCGCGAATGAGCGGTCGCCCGAGCAGCAGGATCCGGCAGGCTCGCAGGAGGCCATCGAGCTGCTGACGGCGGGCGACCTGGAGATCGCCGGGCGGCTGGCCGAGGCGTCCAATGCCACGCTGTACTGCACGATCACCCTGGGGGACCGCCAGGCGGCCTGCGTGTACAAGCCGGTCGCCGGGGAGCGTCCGCTCTGGGACTTCCCGCACGGCACGCTGGCCGGGCGTGAGATCGCGGCCTACGCCGTCTCGCAGGCCTCGGGCTGGGACATCGTGCCGCCGACGGTCTACCGTGACGGCCCGTTCGGCCCTGGGATGTGCCAGCTGTGGATCGACTCCGACCCGTCGGTGGACCTGATCGCGCTGGCCAGGAGCGGCAGCCACGCCGGGCTGCGGGCGATGGCGGTGTTCGACGCGGTGATCAACAACGCCGACCGCAAGGTGGGTCACCTGCTGCCCGCGCCGGGCGGGCACCTGTACGGCTGCGACCACGGCGTCAGCTTCGCCCGCGAGTACAAGCTGCGCACGGTGCTCTGGCAGTGGCGGGGCAACCCGCTGCCGGCCGGCGCGGTGACCGCGCTGCGCAGGATCAGCGCCAGCCTGCGCGGCGGCGGCCTGACCGCGACGCTGCGCGAGTGGCTCACCGACGACGAGGTAGAGGCCACCTCGATGCGGGTGGAGATGCTGATCAAGCACCGGGTCCACCCGTACCCGCCTGAGGACTGGCCCGCGGTGCCCTGGCCGCCCATTTAGGGCGGCAATAAGCACAGCCGCCCATTTAGGTACACAGCCGCCGATCTAGAGCCTGACTAGCGGGCGCCGCCGTGCTCGCCGCGGCGGCGGAGGTATCGCTCGAACTCGCGGGCGATCGCATCGCCGCTGGCCTCGGGCAGGTCGGTAGCGTCCTTGGCCTCCTCGAGCGCCCGCACGTACTCGGCCACCTCCGAGTCCTGCTCGGCAAGCTCGTCCACGCCACGCTCCCAGGCCCGCGCCTCGTCGGGCAGCTCGCCGAGCGGCATCGGCGCGTCGAGTATGTCCTCGATGCCGCGCAGCAGCGCCAGCGTGGCCTTCGGGCTCGGCGGCTGCGCCACGTAGTGCGGTACGGCCGCCCAGAGCGATACGGACGGGATCCCTGCGGTCGTGCACGCGTCCTGCAGGACGCCGACGATCCCGGTCGGGCCCTGATAGTCGACGGGCTCGATCTGCAGCGCAGCGGCCAGCTTGTCGTCCGATGCCGCGACAGTCACCGGCACGGGCCGCGTGTGCGGCGAGTCGGCGAGCAGCGCCCCCACCAGGACGACCAGTTCGGCGCCGAGCTTGCCGAAGCCGTCGACTAGGTCGCTGCAGAAGCCCTTCCAGCGCATGTTCGGCTCGATGCCGTGCACGAGCACCAGGTCCCTGCCGATCCCAGCCGGGGATGCAAGCGCCAGCCTCGTCGTCGGCCAGGAGAGCCTGCGGGTACGGCCGTCGGCGACATCGAGCACTGGCCTGGTGACCTGGAAGTCGTAGTAGTCCTCCGGGTCGATCTCGCCGATCGCGCTGGCGTCCCACGCCGCGGACAGGTGGGTCACGGCGGCGCTCGCCGCCTCCCCAGCGTCGTTCCATCCCTCGAACGCAGCGATGACCGCGGGCGAGTTCAGTGCAGAGATGCCGTGGAAGTCGATCGGAAGCCACCTCCAGGTCGGGACCTATACCTGACGGCCCAAGCTTATGTCCACCGCGGTGCACATAAGATAGGGGCCATCATGTCGCCCACCCCAGATCATCGGCATCGGCACCTGCGGGCCGCGCTCGCTGAGCGGGTGATTATCGCCGACGGCGCGATGGGCTCGATGCTCCAGGGCAGCGCCGCCACCCTCGACGACTTTGCCGGGTACGAGGGCTGTAACGAGATACTCAACGTGACCAGGCCCGACATCGTGCGCGCCGTGCACGACGGCTACCTGGCCGCCGGCGTGGACGCGATCTCGACCAATACCTTCGGCGCCAACCTCGGCAACCTGGGCGAGTACGGCATCGCCGAGCGGATCTTCGAGCTCTCGCTGGCCGGCGCCGCGATCGCGCGGCACGCCGCCGACGAGGCACGTGGTGACGGCGGGCCCCGCTGGGTGCTCGGCTCCATCGGCCCAGGCACCAAGCTGCCCACGCTCGGGCACGTGTCGTTCGCCGAACTGCGCGACGCCTACCAGGCCAACGCGGCCGGCCTGCTGGCCGGCGGTGCCGATGCGCTCATCGTGGAGACCTGCCAGGACCTGCTGCAGGCCAAGGCGGCGATCATCGGCTCACGGCGTGCGATCGCCAGTGCTAACACCGACACCCTGCTGATCGCCCAGGTCACCATCGAGACGACCGGCGCCATGCTGCTCGGCAGCGAGATCGGCGCCGCCCTGACCGCGCTCGAGCCGCTCGGTATCGACGTGATCGGGCTGAACTGCGCCACCGGCCCCGCCGAGATGAGCGAGCACCTGCGCTACCTGTCCGCGCACTCCAGGCTCCCGCTGTCCTGCATGCCGAACGCCGGGCTGCCCGAGCTGACCTCCAGCGGCGCGTACTACCCGGTGACGCCCGCCGAGCTGGCCAGCGCGCACGACATGTTCACCGCCGAGTTCGGCCTGGCCCTGGTGGGCGGCTGCTGCGGCACCACGCCTGAGCACCTCGCCGAGGTCTGCGCCAGACTGGGAGGCCGCCCGCTGGCCAGGCGCCGGCCGAGGCCGGAGCCCGGGGTGGCCTCGTTGTACCAGCATGTGCCGTTCCGGCAGGACACGGCGTTCCTCGCGATCGGGGAGCGCACCAACGCCAACGGCTCCAAGGCGTTCCGTGACGCGATGATCGACGGCCGACTCGACGACTGCGTCGAGATCGCGCGAGCCCAGACCAGGGACGGCGCGCACCTGCTCGACGTATGCGTGGACTACGTCGGCAGGGACGGCGTCGCCGACATGGCCGAGATCGCGAGCAGGCTCGCGACGGCCGCCACGCTGCCGCTGGTGCTCGACAGCACCGAGCCAGAGGTGATCAGGGCAGGGCTCGAGCGGCTCGGCGGCCGGGCCGTGGTGAACTCGGTCAACTACGAGGACGGCGACGGCCCTGATTCACGGATCGCCAAGCTGATGCCGATCGTGCGCGAGCACGGCGCCGCCGTGGTGGCGCTGACCATCGACGAGCAGGGCCAGGCAAGAACCGCGGAGTGGAAGGCCGCCGTAGCCGGGCGCCTGATCGACGACCTGACCGGCACCTGGGGCATGCGCCAGTGCGACATCATCGTCGACTGCCTGACCTTCCCGATCGCGACCGGCCAGGAGGAGACCAGGCGAGACGCGATCGAGACCATCGAGGCGATCCGTGCGGTCAAGCGCCGGTACCCGGACGCGCAGACCACGCTCGGTGTCTCGAACGTCTCGTTCGGCCTCAATCCGGCCGCCAGGGCCGTGCTCAACTCGGTGTTCCTGCACGAGTGCGTGAAGGCCGGGCTTGACTCGGCTATCGTGCACGCGGCGCGGATCGTGCCGATCGCCCGCATCCCGGCCGAGCAGCTCCAGGTGGCGCTCGACCTCGTCTACGACCGGCGCGGCGACGGCTACGACCCGCTCGCCAGGCTGCTCGAGCTGTTCGAAGGCGTCGACGCGGCCTCGCTGAAGGCCAGCCGGGCTGCCGAGCTGCACGGCCTGCCGCTGTGGGAACGGCTGAAGCGGCGGATCATCGACGGCGAGCGCGCCGGGCTCGAGACGGACCTTGACGAGGCGCTGGCCAGGCGGCCCGCCCTGGAGATCGTCAATGACGTGCTGCTCGACGGCATGAAGACGGTGGGTGACCTGTTTGGGTCCGGCCAGATGCAGCTGCCGTTCGTGCTCACCTCCGCTGAGGTGATGAAGGCCGCTGTCGCTTACCTCGAGCCGCACATGGAGCGCACGGGCGAGGCGGGCAGGGGCCGGATCGTACTGGCGACCGTCAAGGGCGACGTGCACGACATCGGCAAGAACCTGGTGGACATCATCGTGTCCAACAACGGATACGACGTGGTCAACCTCGGGATCAAGCAGCCGATCTCGGCGATCGTGCAGGCCGCGATCGACCACGAGGCCGACGTGATCGGGATGTCCGGCCTGCTGGTCAAGTCGACCGTGGTGATGCGGGACAACCTCGCCGAGCTGAACTCGCGCGGGCTGGCGGGCCGCTGGCCGGTCCTGCTCGGCGGTGCCGCGCTGACCAGGTCCTACGTCGAGCAGGATCTCGCCAGCCTGTTCGACGGCGAGGTGAGGTACGCCCGCGACGCGTTCGAGGGGCTGCGGCTGATGGACGCAGCGATGGCGGTCAAGCGCGGCGAGCCGGGGGCGGCACTGCCCGCCCTGCGCGAGCGCCGGGTCAGGGCCGGGCGCGATGAGGTCCAGCCCGACGTGCCAGCCGCCGCGCCGCCGGCGCGGTCGGACGTCAGCGCCAGCGAGGCGGTGCCGCAGCCGCCGTTCTACGGCACCCGCGTGGTCAGGGGGGTACCCCTGGCGGAGTACGCCAGCTTCCTCGACGAGCGCGCACTGTTCCTCGGCCAGTGGGGGCTCAAGCCGGCCAGGGGCGGATCAGGGCCGTCGCACGAGGAGCTCGCCGAGACCGAGGGCAGGCCGCGGCTGCGGATGTGGCTGGAGCGTGCGCAGACCGAGGGCCTGCTCCAGGCGGCCGTGGTGCACGGCTACTTCCGCTGCGTCAGCGAGGGTGACGACCTGGTCGTGCTCGGTGACGACGGAGCCGAGCGGGAGCGGTTCACCTTCCCGCGCCAGCGCAGGGACCGCCGGCTCTGCCTGGCCGACTTCTTCCGGCCGCGCGAGTCGGGCGAGACCGACGTGGTCGCGTTCCAGCTCGTCACGATCGGGCCGCGGATCAGCGAGGCTACCGCCGAGCTGTTCGCCAAGCATGCCTACCGCGACTACCTGGAACTGCACGGCCTGTCTGTGCAGCTCGCCGAGGCGCTTGCCGAGTACTGGCACGCCAGGATCAGGCAGGCGCTGCGCATCGACGGTGCCGACGCCGACGACCTCGAGGCGATCCTGCGGGTCGGCTACCAGGGCTGCCGTTACTCGTTCGGTTACCCCGCGTGTCCGGACCTCGAGGACCGCGCCAAGGTGATGCGGCTGCTCGACGCCGAGCGGATCGGGGTCACGCTGTCGGAGGAATTCCAGCTCGCGCCCGAGCAGTCCACCGACGCGCTGATCGCGCACCACCGGCAGGCCAAGTACTTCAGCACCTGATGCGTACCGCACCGACCGGCGCCGACGGCGCGTGCGCCGGCCTGGCCGCCGTCCTGTTCGACATGGACGGGCTGCTCGTCGACACCGAGCCGCTCTGGTTCGAAGTCGAGCGCCAGGTGATGGCGCGGCTGGGCGGCGAGTGGACCGAGCGGGACCAGCGCGCCCTGATCGGCGGGTCGCTGCAGCGCAGCGTCGGCTACCTGCTCGGCCGTGCCAGCCGCCCGGCGGCCGCAGAAACCGTGGCCGACTGGCTGATCGGCGGCATGGCCGGGCTGCTCGCCGAGCGCGGAGTCGCCGCGATGCCAGGGGCGCTCGAGCTGGTCGGCCAGGTGCGGGCCGCTGGCGTTCCCCTCGCCCTGGTCACCTCGTCCGAGCGGGTGATCATGGACGCGGTGCTCGACGGCCTGGCCAGGCGCGGCGTGAGCTTCCCGGTCACCGTCTGCGGCGGCGATGTGCGCCAGACCAAGCCCGACCCCGAGCCTTACCAGCTGGCCGCGGCCATGCTCGGCGCCGACCCCAAGTGCTGCGTGGCCCTGGAGGACTCGCCGAACGGCGTCGCCGCCGCCGAGGCGGCCGGCTGCGTGACCGTCGCTGTGCCCGGCCCCGCGGCGGTGCCGGCCGGGCCGGGCAGAACCGTCGTCGCTTCGCTTGCCGACGTCGATCTGCCGCTGCTGCGGGCGCTTCTCGCGCGCTCGCGCTGACACGCCCGACTCGCGGTTAGCTGACGTAAACGTCAGTCACCGCGAATCACATCCTGGTTGCGGTTGAATAACCACAGTTCAACTACTCGACCAGATCAAGTAGATATGAGTCATCGTCACTGGCTGCAACCCGAAGCGGACACGCTGCGCGGTCGGACGCCAGGCCAGAAGGAGTGAGCTAATGAGACCAGTACGAGGGACCCTGGCCGCCGTGTCGGCGGTCGCCGCCGTGGCGCTGGGGCTGGCCGCTTGCAGTACGTCGACGTCGTCGACGGGCCCAAGCGGCGCGTCCAACAAGCCGAAGTACGGCGGCACGATCAACGTCATCGCCGCATCGGGCCAGGACCACTTCGACCCCGTGTCGGCCTACGGTACCTGGGACTACATGTTCGAGCGCATCTACGCGCGCCAGCTGGTGGCCTACCCGACGGTGAACTACACCAAGGTAGGGGACGCCGGCTGGAAGACCGACACCACGCCGGTCGCCGACGTCGCCACGCAGGTGCCCACTGTCGCCAACGGCGGCATCACCGACAAGGGCCTGACCTACACCTTCCACATCAAGCCAGGTGTCGACTGGCAGAACGGGCGGCAGGTCACCTCGCAGGATTTCGAGCGCGAGTACCTGGCGTTCGGCAACCCGGTCGCCCCGGTGGGCAACTCCGGCTACTTCCTCAGCACGATCGCCGGCTTCAAGCAGTACTTCGACGCCGAGACCGCGTTCTTCTCCGTCAAGTCGCACGCGCCGACGGCCGCGAACATCACGAACTACCAGAACACCCACAAGATCTCCGGGATCACGACGCCGAACTCCTCGACGATCGTGTTCCACCTGACGCAGCCCGCCGCGGACTTCATCTACATCCTTGCCATGCCGTTCAACTCGGCCCGCCCGGTGGAGTACGACAGCTACGTGCCCGACAGCGCCGCCTTCAGGCAGCACCTGATGTCGGACGGCCCCTACGAGCTCAAGTCCTACGTCCCTGGTAAGCAGGTCGTGTGGGTGCGCAACCCGGCGTGGAAGCAGTCCACCGACTCGGTGCGCCACCAGTACGCCTCCCAAATCGTGGTCACCCTGGGCGTGACAGACGCCACCACCCAGGTGGACGAGATCAAGGCAGGCACCCAGGACCTGCAGATGGACACGCCGTTCCCGCCGCAGCTCATCTCCAGCTTCGTCAGCAACCCTGACTTCAAGGTCTGGGGCTGGAGCAACACCAACCCGTACGTGGTGTTCAACCTGCGCAGCCCGGACGCCGGCGGTGCGATGACCAAGCTCGCGGTGCGCCAGGCCATGGAGTTCGCCATCAACAAGTCGGCGATCCAGAAGCTGTTCGGCGGTCCGAGCGTGGCCACGATCATCAACACGGCGATCCCGCCGGGCAACCTCGGGTACTCGCCGATCGGCCTGTACAACACGGCCAACAACGAGGGCAACGCGGCCAAGTGCAAGTCCCTGCTCGCCTCGGCCGGTTACCCGCACGGCCTGACGCTTGTCGACCTGCACCTCAACGACAGCGTCAACACCGCGCTGTTCGAGTCCGTGCAGGCCAGCTTCGCGACCTGCGGCATCAAGCTGACCAGCAAGCCGGAGCCGATCTCCAGCTACTTCGTTGACCTCGGCAACGCGCCGCAGAACAACAAGCCCAACCAGTGGGACGTCGCGCAGCCCGCGTGGATCCCCGACTGGTTCGGCGTCAACGGCCGCACCACCGTGCAGCCGTTCTTCCAGACCGACTGCGCGCTGAACACCATCAACTACGGCTGCTTCAGCAACAAGACGGTGGACGCCGACATCGCCAAGGCTCTGGGGACACTGGACCCGACCGCCGCGGCGCCGCTGTGGCACCAGGTCGACCTGATCGCAGAGCAGCAGGCCGTCATCATCCCGCTGCTTGACCAGGGCAACCCGGTCTTCAGCAGTGACCGGGTGGCCAGCCCAGGCTCGCCCACCGTGCTGTTCGCTCCGAACATCGGTGACCCGGACCTGACCAACATCTACGTCAAGTAACCGAGTGATGGGTCCGGTCGGGCTGGCCAGCAACGGCCAGCCCGACCGGACCTGCTCGCATGAGGGCACATAGCCCATCTGCCACATCAGCGCTTAATCTTTCCTTGTCCGGCTCTGCTGCCGATCGGGCCTGCTCCAACGGAGGATCACTTGCCCCTTCTCGACGTGACAGACCTGCGGGTGAGCTTCCCGACGGCCGACGGGGTCGTCCAGGCGGTCCGCGGCGTGTCCTTCAGCGTGGACACCGGCCGGATTCTGGGCATCGTCGGCGAGTCCGGCAGCGGGAAGACCGTGCTCACCCAGACCCTGCTCGGCCTGGCTGCCGGAGGCCGGGTCTCCGGCAAGGCCATGTTCAACGGCACCGACCTGCTCGCGCTGCGGCCCGCGCAGCTTCGGCAGGTCAGGGGTGCCGAGATATCGGTCATCTTCCAGGACCCGCTGACCAGCCTGCACCCGCTGTACAAGGTCGGCTGGCAGATCGCCGAGATGATCCGCTCGCATGACAAGTCGATCAGCAAGAAGCAGGCCACCGAACGAGCCATCGAACTGCTCGGGCGGGTGGGCATCCCCCAGCCCCGGCAGCGGGTGAACGACTACCCGCACCAGTTCTCTGGCGGCATGCGGCAGCGCGCGATGATCGCGATGGCGCTCTCACTGAGTCCGAAGCTGATCATCGCCGACGAGCCGACCACCGCGCTCGACGCGACCGTCCAGGCGCAGATACTCGACCTGCTGCTCAATCTGCAGCAGGAGATGGGCACCGCGCTGATCATGATCACGCACGACCTCGGCGTCATCGCGGACATCGCCGACGACGTCATGGTCATGTACGCCGGGCGCGCCGCCGAGAAGGCGAGCAAGCACGACACCTTCTACGCGGCCCATCATCCCTACACGAAGGGCCTGCTCGAGTCCATCCCGCATAGCTCGGCCGCGGCCGAGAGGCTGAAGCCGATCATCGGGCAGCCGCCGAGTCTAATCAACCTGCCGTCCGGCTGCGCGTTCCACCCCAGATGCACGTACGTGATGGATCGCTGCCTGACTGACGAGCCCCGGCTGATCCCGGTGGGGGACGCCGGCGCGCACCGCTCGGCGTGCTTCCTGCCGAGCAGCGCCGTCGGAACGTCCGACGCGGCGGAAGCGACCCGCAGGCGTGCCGTACTCGAAGGACGCCACGAGCAAGCGCGGCGGATCGCCGAGGCCATCGCGGAGAGTCCCGATTCGGAAAGCAGCGTGATCGCATGAGCGCGTTCGCAGCGCCTGAGCCTGGACAGTCCATGATCACGGACAACCTCCTGGCCGACGACGTCCTCGTGCAGGTCGACAACCTGGTCAAGCACTTCCCCGTGAAAGGTGGCGGCCTGATCGGCCGGACCGTCGCCCAGATCAAGGCGGTCGATGGCGTGTCGCTGACGGTACGCCACGGCCAGACCCTCGGCCTGGTGGGCGAGACCGGCTGCGGCAAGTCCACGCTCGCCAGGTGCATCGCCGGCCTGATCCCGGCGACATCGGGGACGGTCACGTTCGAGGGGCGCGACATTACGAACTTGCCGCGCCGCAAGATGCAGCCATTCCGCCGCGAGATCCAGATGATCTTCCAGGACCCGTACGGCTCGCTGAACCCGCGTCGCAGGGTTGGCTCCATCATCGGTGATCCGTTCACCATTCATAAGACCGCCACCGGGGCCGCCCGGAAGAAGGCAGTGCAGGAACTCATGGAGAGGGTCGGTCTCAACCCTGAGCACTTCAACAGGTACCCGGCCGAGTTCTCCGGCGGCCAGCGTCAGCGCATCGGCGTCGCCAGGGCGCTCGCGCTGAGGCCGAAGCTGATCATCTGCGATGAGCCGGTCTCGGCGCTCGACGTGTCGATCCAGGCTCAGGTACTCAACCTGCTGGCTGACCTGCAGGATGATTTCGGCCTGGCATATCTCTTTATCGCGCACGACCTTGAGGTCGTCCGGCATGTCAGCGATTCTGTCATTGTCATGTATCTCGGACGAGTCGCCGAATCCGGGCCGAGGCAGCCGGTGTACGAGACGCCGCGGCATCCCTACACCGCCGCCCTGCTGTCCGCGGCGCCAGCGGCCGACCCCGAGGCCGCCGCGGCACGGCACCGGATCATCCTCACCGGTGACGTGCCGTCCCCGATCAACCCGCCGAGCGGCTGCAGGTTCCATCCGCGCTGCCCGAAGGCACAGGACCTGTGCGGCACCGAGGAACCATCGCTCGAGGTCAAGGCGGGCGACGAGCAGACCCATCTCACCGCATGCCATTACCCGGTCCAGACCGGCGAGAATCTCGCTGACGCGGCCCGGACCGTCCGAGGGGAAGCGTCGTGAGCATTACCGAGCTCGAGTTCCAGGCGACCTCCGCGCAGACGGATACGATAACCGGGGCGATCGAGGGCCGAAGCCAGTGGCAGCTCACCTGGCGGCGGCTTCGCCATGACAAGATGGCCGTCATCTCGATGATCGTCATCATCGTGATCGCGATCATGGCCATACTCGCGCCGGTGTTCGCGAGCATCACCGGCCACGGGCAGGCTCAGGTTTTCCCCAACTCCGGGCTCTCGGCGTCCGGCGGCCCCTTGCCGCCGGGCACGCACGGCTTCCTGTTCGGCACCGACGAACTCGGCCGCGACCTGTTCGTCCGGGTTCTGTATGGCGCGCGAATCTCTCTGTTCGTTGGCCTGTCCACAACGGCCATGGCCACTGTCGCCGGTGTCAGCATCGGGCTCATCACGGGATTCTTCGGCGGCTGGGTGGACGCCGTGCTCGCCAGGTTCATCGACACGGTGCTCGCATTCCCGTTCGTCGTGCTCGCTCTTTCTCTCGCGGTGGTGTTCGGCCCGAGCCTGACCATCGTCATCGCCGTGATCACGTTCTTCTCCTGGGCTGGCATCTCCAGGGTGGTCCGCGGCCAGGCCCTGTCGATCAAGGAGAAGGAGTACATCGAGGCGGCCAGGTCGCTCGGGGCGAGCCCGTGGCGGATCATGTTCATCGACATCCTGCCCAACCTGATGGCTCCCGTGCTCGTCCTCGCCACGTTGTCTATCCCGGCCGCGATCGTGTTCGAGGCCACCCTGTCCTTCCTCGGCCTCGGCATCCAGCCGCCGGTCGCGAGCTGGGGGAACATCCTGTCCGACGCTCAGTCGTACTACCAGATCGCGTGGTGGTACCTGGTGTTCCCGGCGGCAGCGCTGCTGATCACCACGCTCGCGTTCAACCTGCTCGGCGACGGCGTGCGGGATGCGCTCGACCCGCGGACCGAGCGCATCTTCGCGGCCTCGATCAAGGGACGCCGCCGACGGCGGCGAGGCACCCGAACCGTCGACGACATGGTCGCATCAGTGCTGGCGGCCGACGCCGAGGAGGCCTGAGCCATGGCCATGATCCGATTTCTGATCCGCAGGATCCTGACGGGCATCGTCGTGCTGTGGATCGTCACCACGTGTGCGTTCTTCCTGTTCTTCGCAAGGAATCCGGACATCGTCGCCAGGTCGCTCGCGGGCCGGGCAGCGACCAGCGCGATCCTGGCCGAGGTCACTCGAAACCTCGGGCTGAACCAGCCGATCATGGTGCAGTACTGGCACTTCCTGACCAGGATCGTGCACGGCAACTTCGGCCTGTCTTACTACAACGGCGGAATTCCGGTCAGCTCCATCCTTTCCAGGGACCTGCCGCGCACTGCCTCCGTCGTCGTCGGCGCCGTCGTGCTGTGGCTGGTCGTGGGCATCAGCGTCGGCATACTCAGCGCGACCAGGGCCCGAAGCGTATTCGACCGGGTCTCGACGGTCGGCGTGCTCGCCGGAATCTCTATGCCCACGTTCGTGCTCGGCGAGCTGCTGCTGCTGTTCATCTACGTGCCCCTAAACGAGCATGGCTTCACCTGGGTCAATACCGGATACGCGGGCATATCGCAGGGAATCGGTCCCTGGGCGGGCACCATGATCCTGCCCTGGATCACCCTGGCCACGGTCCAGGCAGCGGTGTACACCAGACTGTCCCGTGGCACGCTGCTCGACACGCTCGGCGAGGACTACATCAGGACCGCACGGTCCAAGGGCCTGACCGAGCGCCGCGTCGTGTACCGGCACGCGGTGCGCGCGGCCCTGACACCCGTGGTGTCCCAGCTCGGCATCGACATCGGTGCTCTGCTCGGTGGCGTGGTCGTGGTAGAGAGCGTCTTCGGAATCGGCGGGCTTGGCCAGGACGCCATCTCGGCCGTATATAACGGCGACCTGCCGACGATCATCGCATTCGTATTGCTCGCCTCGGTCTTCGTGGTCGTCGCCAACATCATCGTCGACATGTTGTACGCGGTGCTTGACCCGCGGGTGCGGATCAGCTGACGCCGGCCGGCGTTGCGCGGCTCACGCCAGGACATCAGGTCAGGACCAGGACGATGACCGCTATCGCAGGCAGCACCATGGCGGCTATCGGCCACCAGGCCCAGGCCCAGGCCACGGCCGGGTCGCCGGGCGGCGGGCTGGCCTTGCGCACTCGCCGGGCACGCTCATCGAGCGCGGCGGCCACCAGTTGTGCCTCGGTGCGCGTCATCGTCTCCTTCGCCTCGGCAGGCAGGCGCGTGTACGTCGGCGAGAGCTTGCTGAGCTCCGCTGCCAGGCGCCGGGAGCGGATGTCGGCCTTGAGCTGCTCTCTGCTTGAGGAGAACATCGCCCAGCTCGGGAAGACCTTCTCAGTTCCGTCCGGGAGCGAGAAGTGGACCTGGACCGCCTCACCGACGTCGACGGCCTTGACGGACCCCCACGGCACCGCGACGTCGCGCGCCGGGTTGAGTACGGTGATGCCGGCCTCGTCGGCGACGATGCGCGGGCGCAGCGCGCAGGCATAAGCCACCCCAGTGCAGGTGGCGAGCACCGCGCCGATCACGATCGAGGTCCGGTGATGCCACTGGATCGCGAGATCCGCCGAGTTGATGACGGCGAACGCGAGCCATACCCACCAGATGACGACGGGCAGGCGCTTGCGGTAGGTCTCGCGTGCCCGAGGGGTTCCGACCGACATCAAGCGATTTTACCCGCCATCGGCCGTGCGCCGGCTACCCGCCGCTCAGGCGTTCTCCTTGACGAACGCGCGGGCGGCCAGCCAGAGGCAGACCACGGCAAGGCCCACCGACACCCCGATGCCCTCGACGACCACGGTGGTGAGGTAACGGCCGGCGAACACCTGCCGCATCGCGTTGATGATGTAGCCGAACGGCGTCACCTTGGCGGCGTCCTGCAGCCAGGTCGGGCCGAGCGTCATCGGCAGCATGATCCCGGACAGCAGCATCAGCGGGACCACGATCATGTTGATCAGCGGCGCGAGGGCGTCCTCGCTCTTGAGCAGCAGGCCGACGGTGTAGGACAGCGCCGACAGGCTGACCGCGACCACGGCGACAAAGCACAGCCCGATCAGCACGCCTGCCAGCGGTGCGCGCAGGCCGAACAGCAGCCCGGCCAGGACGAGCACGATCGCCTGGACGGTCAGCGTGATCACGTCGCGCAGCACCCGGCCGGCCAGCAGCGCGGTCCGGCTGACCGGGGTGACCCTGAACCGCTCGATCACCCCGGCCCGCCAGTCCGCGATGATCGTGAAGCCCACGAAGGCGGCGCCGAAGAGGCCGAGCTGGATCAGCAGGCCGGGCACGAAGAACCGGTAGGGGTCGCTGCCTGGCACTCCGAGCGCGCCGCTCCTGGCGATGGTGGACAGCAGCGGCCCGAAGAAGGCCAGGTACAGGATCGGCTGGACCAGGCCGATGATGACCCAGGCCGGGTTGCGCAGCGAGAGCCGCATCTGGCGGCTGAAGACCAGCATCGTGTCGCCGAGGAAGGTCAGCGGGCCCGACCTGTCAAGCTTGGCGGCCGAGGCCGTCGGCGCCTGCGCGACGGTGGCGGTCACTTCTGCGCTCCCTTGCCTTCGGTGCCATCCTGGTCTTCCTCGGCGCGGCCGCCTGCCGGGGAGTCGTCACGCAGCGACCGCCCGGTAAGGGTCAGAAAGACGTCATCGAGCGTGGGCCTGGCCAGCTGGATCGACTCCATCGTGATGCCCTCGCCATCCAGCGCGCGCAGCATCCCCGGCAGCGCCTCCTCGCCATGCTCCACCGTCATCCTGATGGCCCGGCCCTCCGCGGCGATCTCGCGTACGCCGGGACGGGCGGCCAGGACGGCCTGCGCAAGCGCCGGGTCGCCGCTCACGCTCAGCGTCACCACGTCGCCTGAGATCCGGCGCTTGAGTTCCTCGGGCACGCCCTCGGCGATGATCCTGCCGTGGTCGATCACCAGCACCCGGTCGCACAGGGCGTCCGCCTCTTCGAGGTAATGCGTGGTGAGGAAGACCGTGGTGCCGAGCCGCTCCCGCAGCCCGCGGATGTGGTCCCACAGGTTGCTGCGGCTCTGCGGGTCAAGGCCGGTGGTCGGCTCGTCGAGGAAGATCACGCTCGGCGAGTGGATCAGGCCGAGCGCGATCTCCAGGCGGCGCCGCTGGCCGCCTGAGAGCGTCTTGCACAGCCGGGACTCAAGCCCGGTCAGCTCGAGTTGGTCGACAAGCAGCCCCGCGCGCTCGGCGGTCTGACCCGCCGTGAGCCGGTACGCCCGGCCCTGGATCGCGAGCTCCTCGCTTACCAGGCAGTTCGGGTCGGTGCCGCCGGCGGTCACGCCGATCGCCTGCGGCACGTAGCCGATCCGCCTGCGCACACCGACCGGATCGCGCAGCAGGTCGCGGCCGGCCACCACGGCGGTACCCGCCGTGGGCCGCAGCAGCGTGGTCAGCATCCGCAGCGTCGTGGTCTTGCCCGCACCGTTCGGGCCGAGGAAGCCGACGATCTCGCCCTCTTTCACGGTGAGGTCCACGCCGCGCACCGCCTCGACCGAGCGCCTGCGGCTGGTGAACGTGCGCGCAAGGCCCTGAGCGTCGATGATCACTGCGTCCCCTCCGGCCAGACCACGAGCGTCGCTCGGCACAGTACCCGTCTGAGGCACTTTACGTACTATCGCGAGATGAATTCAAGTTATATCTCGTAATCTCGCTCTACCGACATGGCCAGCGGCCGGCCGGTCCGGGCCTCGGTCCCGGCCTGGACATCATCACCGGCGGCGGCAGGCGCGTCCAGTCCTTTTGCCCGCTGACCGCCCGCTCCGGCCGGCTCTCGGAGCTCGGGCAGCGGGGGAGGCGTGCCGCCGAAGGACGGGCAGAGCGACTGGTGCGCGCACCAGTCGCAGAGCTTGCTCGGCCGCGGCCGCCAGTCGCCCGAGCGCATGGCCCGCTCGATGGCGCGCCACAGCGCCTCGATCTTGCGCTCGGTCGCCAGCAGGTCGGCCTCGTCGGGCGCGTACCGAACGATCTCGCCGTTGCCCAGGTAGATCAGCTGAAGCAGCCCTGGCACCGCGCCCATCGTGCGCCAGAGCACCAAGGCGTAGAACCGCATCTGGAACAGGGCCCGCGCCTCGAAGTCCGCACGCGGCGCCGTGCCGGTCTTGTAGTCCACGATCCGCACGGCACCGGCCGCCGAGACGTCAAGCCGGTCGATGTAACCGCGCAGCCGGAGCCCGGAGGCCAGCTCCGCCTCCACCTGCAGCTCCCGGTGGGCGGGCTCCAGCCTAGTCGGGTCCTCCAGCGTGAAGTAGCGGTCCAGCATCGCGCGCACCTGGGCGTGCCAGCCCGCCCGGTCAGCGTCGTCGGTGAACAGGCCGGCCAGCTCGGGCTCGGACTCGACCAGCCGGTCCCACTCGGGCCCGATCAGCCCGGCCGCGGTCTGGGGGCTCCGGCTCGCCGCCGGCTCGTCGAAGAGGCGCTCAAGCACCGCGTGCACCAGCGTGCCGCGCACCATCGCCGGGCTCGGCGGCTCGGGCAGCCGGTCGATCACGCGGAATCGGTAAAGCAGCGGGCAGGTCATGAAGTCCGCCGCGCGCGACGGTGACAGCGACCAGCCATTAAGCGCGACCCCATCCACACCAGGCAGCGTAGGCCAGGGCGCCGACATTCCGCCCGCGATTGCGAGGCGAGCGGTCACGGCCGCGAGCACGTAGCATCGTGATGTGACAACTAGCACGCCGGATCGCGGCGCGACCGACGCCGGGCAGTCGCCTGACCGGCCGCCCCGGCGCGACCCCAGGCTCGGCCTCGTCGTGGCCAGGCCGTTCGGGATCCCCGTCTATATCTCGCCCTACTGGCTGCTGATGGCCGTGCTGCTCGTGGTGATGTACGCGAACGGCGCCGAGGCGAACCTGGCAAGCACGAAGGACAGGTACCTGGTCGCCGCTGCGTTCGTCGTGCTGCTTTACCTGTCGGTGCTCGTGCACGAGCTCGCGCACTGCGTGGTCGCGCGCGGCTTCGGCCTGGCGGTGCGCCGAGTGCTGCTCTACCCGCTCGGCGGATTCTCCGAGATCGAGAGCGAGCCCGCCTCGCCGGGCCGCGAGGCACTGATATCCGGGGCAGGCCCGGCCGTCTCGCTCGCGCTCGCCGGGATCGGCTACGAGCTCGCCAAGGTCGTCTCGCCAGGGCTTACCCACCAGCTGATCGAGCAGCTCTTCGTGGCCAACCTGGTCGTCGGGGTGTTCAACCTGCTGCCCGGCCTGCCGCTCGACGGTGGCCGGATCTTCCGTGCCGGGATCTGGAAGGTCACCGGACGTCCGGCGGCCGCCACGATGGCCGCAGCCTGGGCCGGGCGGGTGCTGGCCATCGCCCTGGTCGGGCTCGCCCTGTTCGGCCAGCGCGGCTCGGCGGGCTCGTTCCTCAGCCTGTACTGGCTGTGGCTGCTCCTGATCGCCGGGTTCATCTGGCTGCAGTCCACCCAGGCGATCAGGGCGGCCAAGATACGCGAGCGGCTGCCCATGGTCAGCGCAAGGAGCCTGGCCAGGAGGGCCATCCCGGTCCAGGCCAGCCTGCCGCTCGCCGAGGCGGTCAGGCGCGCTCAGACGGCCGGGGCGCGGGCGCTGGTGATCGTGAACCACGAGGGCACGCCCACCGCCATCGTCAGCGAGTCCGCCGTGCAGGCCACCCCGGAAGAGCGCAGGCCGTGGATCGAGGTCAGCGCCCTGGCCAGGGCGCTGAGCACGGGCATGGTGCTGTCCGCCAACCTGGGCGGGCTTGACCTGATCAAGGCCGTGCAGGAGGCGCCGGCGTCGGAGTACCTGCTGATCGAGCCGAGCGGGCAGGTGTTCGGTGTGCTCGCCTCCGCTGACCTGGACCGGGCATTCGCGAGGGTATGACCGGTCAGCACCGGTGCGGCGCTAGCCTTGCGTGATGATCAACCGCCGCGGGCCCTTTCGCCCTGGGGATCACGTACAGCTGACGGACGAGAAGGGCCGCAGGCACCGCCTCGTGCTCGCCGAGGGCAGGTCCTTCCACACCCACCGCGGCTCGATCGCCCACGATGACCTGATCGGCCAGCAGGAGGGCAGCGTGGTCCGGGCGTCAGGCGGGATGTGCTACGTGGCGCTGCGACCACTGCTCGCCGACTACACGGTGTCGATGGCCCGTGGCGCGACGGTCGTCTACCCGAAGGATGCGGCCCAGATCGTCGGGCTCGCCGACATCTTCCCCGGTGCGCGGGTGGTCGAGGCCGGCGCCGGCTCCGGCGCGCTGTCCTGCTGGCTGCTGCGGGCCGTGGGCGAGGCCGGGCTGCTCCTGTCCTACGAGCGCAGGGCCGACTTCGCCGCCGTGGCCAGGAGCAACGTCGAGGCGTACTTCGCCGGTCCGCACCCGGCCTGGCGCCTGGTCGTCGGCGACCTGCCGGCCGACCCGGACCCTGCCGACCCGGGCTCTGCCGACCGTGACCCTGGCGAGCCGCCGCCCGCCGCCGATGGCGACGGCGGCGCCGGTCCGGCAGCGCACGAGTTCGACCGGGTGGTGCTCGACATGCTTGCCCCGTGGGAGCACGTGGCCCGCGCGGCGACCTGGCTGGCGGCCGGCGGCCTGATCTGCGGCTACGTAGCCTCGACCACCCAGCTCTCGCGGCTGGTCGAGGCGCTGCGCGGGCACGGCGGCTTCGACGAGCCAGCCGCCTGGGAGTCCATGCAGCGCGGCTGGCACGTCGAGGGGCTCGCCGTCCGGCCTGAGCACCGGATGGTCGGCCACACGGGCTTCCTGGTGACCGCGCGCAGGCTCGCCTGCGGGGTGACCGCGCCGCCCAGGCGGCGCAGGCCCGCCAAGGGCGCGCAGCCCAGCACCGGCACCGGCACCGGCACCGGCACCGGCACCGGCACCGGCACCGAGGACAGTAAGTGATATTTGACGCATAACGGAAAGCGAGCCCGTTGCCGCCCAGCGAGGCTGGGCTAGCAAGCCGCGGATGAGTAACGATGCGAGCGCAAGACCGGATCGTATCGGCAGAAAAGACTAGACCGGAGGCCGCCGCGAGGTTACGGAATGACCGCGCGTAGGTAGGGTCTAGGTAAGTCCGCTCGCAGGAGGGGGTGAGGGGCATGGCCTCTCGTGACGACAGCGCTCGCGCCGCGCGCCATGATGACGAGGTCAGAGTCAAGTTGCTGACGGACCAGGTCTCCTTCCTTGAGGAGGAGGTCGCGGCGCTCCGCGGCAAGCTTGCCGAATCACCCCGCACCGGGCGGCTGCTCGAGGAGCGGCTGACTCAGACCGAGGCGGCGCTGGCCAGCATCAACGGGCAGAACGAGCGGCTCACGGCCACCTTGCGCGAGGCCAGGGACCAGATTGTCGCGCTGAAGGAGGAAGTGGATCGGCTGGCGCAGCCGCCGTCCGGATTCGGCGTCTTCCTCGCCGCGAACACGGACGGCACCGCCGACGTGTTCACTGGCGGCAGGAAGATGCGGGTCTCGGTCAGCCCGAGCATCGAGCTCGACGACCTGCGGCCCGGCCAGGAGCTTGTGCTGAACGAGGCGCTGAATGTTGTCGTTGCGCTTGGCTATGAGACCGTCGGCGAGGTCGTCATGCTCAAGGAGCTGCTCGAGGGCGGCGACCGGGCGCTGGTGATCTCCCATGCCGACGAGGAGCGGATCGTACGGCTCGCCGAGCCGCTGCTTGCCGGGACCCTGCGGGCCGGCGACTCGCTGCTGCTCGAGCCAAGGTCTGGCTATGTGTACGAGCGGATTCCCAAGGCTGAGGTCGAGGAGCTGATCCTTGAGGAGGTCCCGGACATCACCTACGACCTGATCGGCGGGCTCGGGCCGCAGATCGAGCAGATCAGGGACGCGATCGAGCTGCCTTACCTGCACGCTGACCTGTTCAAGGAGCACAAGCTGCGCCCGCCCAAGGGCGTGCTGCTCTACGGCCCGCCCGGCTGCGGCAAGACCCTGATTGCCAAGGCGGTCGCCAACTCGCTCGCCAAGCAGGTGGCCAGGCGGACCGCGCAGCTGGCGAGCCAGGCCGGGGCGGACGGCTCGCCAGGCCAGGTGACCAAGGAGGGCAAGAGCTTCTTCCTCAACATCAAGGGCCCCGAGCTGCTGAACAAGTACGTCGGGGAGACCGAGCGGCACATCAGGCTGGTCTTCCAGCGGGCCAGGGAGAAGGCCAGCGAGGGCATGCCGGTGATCGTGTTCTTCGACGAGATGGACTCGATCTTCCGCACCAGGGGTTCCGGCGTGTCCAGCGACGTGGAGAACACCATCGTCCCGCAGCTGCTCAGCGAGATCGACGGGGTGGAGGGGCTGGAGAACGTCATCGTCATCGGCGCCTCCAACCGCGAGGATATGATCGACCCCGCCATCCTGCGGCCCGGCCGCCTGGACGTGAAGATCAAGATCGAGCGGCCCGACGCCGAGGCGGCCAGGGACATCTTCTCCAAGTACGTGGTGTCCGACCTGCCGCTGCACCCCGACGACGTCACCGAGCACGGCGGCTCGGCCGAGGCCACGGTCGCCGAGATGATCCAGCGGGTCGTCGAGCGCATGTACAGCGAGACCCAGGAGAACAGGTTCCTCGAGGTCACCTACGCTAACGGCGACAAGGAAGTGCTGTACTTCAAGGACTTCAACTCCGGCGCGATGATCCAGAACATCGTGGACCGGGCGAAGAAGATGGCGATCAAGGAGTACCTGGAAACCGGCAGGAAGGGCCTGCGGGTGGCGCACCTGCTGTCCGCCTGCGTGGACGAGTTCAGCGAGAACGAGGACCTGCCCAACACCACGAACCCGGACGACTGGGCACGGATCTCCGGCAAGAAGGGCGAGCGGATCGTCTACATCAGGACCCTGGTGTCGGGCAAGAGCGGCAACGAGGCTGGCCGCTCGATCGACACGGTCGCCAACACCGGCCAGTACCTGTGACCTGGGCCCGGACGGGCGAGATCGCACCGGGCGGATCCGTGACGCATAGGTTCGCTTGCTGGCGGGCACTAGTCTTGGCGCTATGAGCGTTCGCCGGGTGATGGGCATCGAGACCGAGTACGGCATCTCCGTACCCGGCCAGCCCGGCGCGAACGCGATGGTGACCTCCTCGCAGGTGGTCAACGCCTATCACTCGGCCACCGCCGCCCGTGCGCGGCGCACCAGGTGGGATTTCGAGGAGGAGAACCCGCTGCGTGACGCGCGCGGCTTCGACCTGTCCAGGGACACCGCGGACGCCAGCCAGCTCACCGACGAGGACCTCGGGCTTGCCAACGTCATCCTGACCAACGGCGCGAGGCTCTACGTCGACCACGCCCACCCGGAGTACTCAGGGCCCGAGTGCACCGATCCGCTGGCCGCCGTCCTGTGGGACAAGGCGGGGGAGCGGGTGATGGAGGAGGCGGCCGCCCAGGCGAGCATGCTGCCTGGCGCGCCGCCCATTCAGCTGTACAAGAACAACACCGACAACAAGGGCGCCTCATACGGCTGTCACGAGAACTACCTGATGAGCCGGGCTACCCCGTTCGCCGAGATCGTCAGGTACCTCACGCCCTTCTTCGTCACCCGGCAGGTAGTCTGCGGCGCGGGCCGGGTCGGCCGCGGTGCCGACGGCAGGGACGAGGGATTCCAGATCAGCCAGCGCGCTGACTTCTTCGAGGTCGAGGTCGGCCTGGAGACCACGCTCAAGCGCCCGATCATCAACACCAGGGACGAGCCGCACGCGGACCCCGAGAAGTACCGCAGGCTGCACGTGATCCTCGGCGACGCCAACATGAGCGAGCTGTCCACCTATCTCAAGCTCGGCACCACGGCCCTGGTGCTCGCGATGATCGAGGACAAGTTCCTGGCCAACGACCTGAGCGTCGACGGCGCCGTCGCCGAGTTGCGCGCGGTCTCGCATGACCCGTCCTGCCGTCACCTGATCACGCTGCGCGACGGGCGCAAGCTCACCGCCATCCAGATCCAGCTCGAGTACCTCGAGCTGGCACGCAAGTACACCCAGGACAGGTACGGCACCGACGTCGACGACCTCACCGCCGACGTGCTCGACCGCTGGGAGGCGGTGCTCGCCACCCTGGCCGAGCAGCCCATGCAGCTGGCCGGCCAGCTTGACTGGGTCACCAAGCTCCAGCTGGTCGAGGGCTACCGCACCAGGGACGGCATCGGCTGGAACCACCCGCGGCTCCAGCTGGTTGACCTGCAGTACTCCGACGTCAGGTCGGGCCGCGGCCTGTACAACAGGCTGGTCGCGGCCGGCCGGATGGAGCGCCTGCTCGACGAGCGCGACATCGCCAGGGCCGTCACCGAGCCGCCCGAGGACACCAGGGCCTATTTCCGCGGCCGCTGCCTGCAGCGGTACCCGGACTCGGTGGCCGCCGCCTCCTGGGACTCAGTGATTTTCGACATCCCCGGCCGCGAGTCCCTGCAGCGAGTGCCCACGCTCGAGCCGCTGCGCGGCACCAAGGCGCACGTGGGCGCGCTGCTCGACCGCTGCCAGACCGCCGCCGAGCTGGTCACCGCCCTCACCGGAAAGTGAGGTCGCGCCGTCCGGCCGGGAATGCCGCCCGCGCGGGGCAGGGTTAGCGAGAGTGCGGGGCGGCGAGGATAGCTTTAGGCTTCGGCACAGGACGCGAAGACACGGAGGGTGCACCGATGGCGACGAAGGACACCGGCGGCCAGCGGCATACCACGCGGCGCACGCAGGACGAAGAGGATGCCCAGGAGCAGGGCACCGAGGAGGCCAGGGAGCGCCGGGAGAAGCTGACCGACGACGTCGACGCCATACTCGACGAGATCGACGAGGTGCTCGAGGAGAACGCCGAGGAGTTCGTCCGGTCCTACGTCCAAAAGGGCGGCCAGTAACCGGACAGCCGGATCTGCCGCCGGCGGCCGCGTGGCAGTAGGGTCAGTGCCATATTGGTCAGCACTGTCCAGTGCGCACATGGAAAGGATCGCGTTGCGTTCTGACTCTGATGCCAGGCTGACGGCCGCGGCCTACCTGAACGCGAGAACCTCGTCGTTCGCCGATTTCGTGTCCGGGATCGCGCCTGAGCTGCTGCCCGGGTCCGGCGACCTGAACGTGCCCGAGGGCTTCGCCAGCAGCCTGCCGCACGGCACCACGATCGTCGCTGCCGCGTTCGGCGGCGGCGTGGTGATGGCCGGCGACCGGCGGGCCACCTCGGGAAACATGATCTCCCAGCGGGACATCGAGAAGGTATTCCGCAGCGACGAGTTCTCCTGCATCGGGATCTCCGGAGTCGCCGGAATCGGGCTCGAGCTGGTCAGGCTGTTCCAGCTTGAGCTCGAGCACTACGAGAAGCTTGAGGGCAGGGTGCTCTCGCTTGAGGGCAAGGCCAACCGGCTGGCCGGCATGGTGCGGGCCAACCTCGGCAGCGCCATGCAAGGCCTGGTGGTCGTGCCGATCTTCGCCGGGTACGACACCGACGAGGGCGTCGGCCGGATCTTCAGCTACGACGCGGCCGGCGGCAGGTACGAGGAGCAGCGGTTCCACTCGATCGGCTCGGGCTCGGTCTTCGCCCGCGGCTCGCTGAAGAAGCTGTACTCCGACGGCATGGACGCGGCGGACGCGGTGCTCGCCTGCATGCAGGCGCTCTACGACGCGGCCGACGACGACTCGGCGACCGGCGGCCCCGACATGACCAGGCGGATCTACCCCGTGGTGGTGACGGTGACCGCGGACGGTTACCAGCGGCTGAGCGAGGAGGAGACCAGCTCGCTCGCGCAGTCGGTGGTCGCCGGGCGGATGCACGACCCTGACGGCCCGCCTTCGGCGCTGCGCGGGCCGCGGGCCATCGAGTGATGCCCGCGCTCCGCGGCGCGTCAGCCAGCCACCCAAGCACGCGCCAAGCCGACTACTCGAGTAAGGGATAGACCAGCGGTGTCGATGCCGTTCTACGTGTCGCCCGAGCAGGCGATGAAGGACAAGGCGGACTACGCGCGCAAGGGCATCGCGCGCGGCCGCAGCGGAGTCGTGATCCAGTACGACGCCGGCATCCTGTTCGTCGCCCCGAACCCGTCGCGGGCGCTGCACAAGATCAGCGAGATCTACGACCGGATCGCCTTCGCGGCCGTCGGCAGGTATAACGAGTACGAGATCCTGCGCAAGGCAGGCGTGCGCTACGCGGACATCACCGGGTACCAGTACGACCGCCAGGACGTGACCGCGCGCGGGCTGGCCAACTGGTACGCGCAGACGCTCGGCACAATCTTCACCGACAGCCCAAAGCCGTTCGAGGTCGAGATCGTCGTCGCCGAGGTCGCCGAGGCGCCCGCCGAGGACCAGATCTACCGGATCACCTTCGACGGCTCGGTCAACGACGAGCATGGCTTCGTCGCGATGGGCGGGCAGGCCGAGGCCATCACGACCACGCTGAAGGAGCGCTACCGGGACGGATCGACGCTGTCCGACGCGCTCGCGATCGCGATCGCCGGACTTTCCGCTCAGGCCAACGGCGACCGGGGCGAGATCAACGCCGGCCAGCTCGAGGTCGCCGTGCTCGACCGGGCCAGGGAGCACCGCACATTCCGGCGGGTGACCGGTGCCAGGCTCGAGGCCCTGCTCGCCGAGTCCGCTCCGCCGCCGGCCAGGACCGAGCCTGCCGCGATCGCCGAGGGCGAGGACTCGGAACCTGACGCGGGAACCGGAGCGGACCAACCTAAGGCCGACCGGGCCGACGCTGCAGAGCCTGGTGGCGGCCGGGCCGACGCTGCAGAGCCTGGTGACGGCCGGGCCGACGCTGCAGAACCTGGTGACGGCAAGGACGAGTAGCGGAGAGCGGGCGCACGGGGCGCACGGGGCGCCGCTCCGCCCCGTCGGCCCGCCGATCGCCGCCCGCCAGGGATCACTATGATAGCCCTGTGAGTAGCACCATGCCCTCGATGTGGGTCGACCACGCGAGCCCGGTACCGCTGCATGAGCAGGTCGCGGCGGCCATCCGCCGGGCGATCGCCGAGGGAGAGGCGGGCTCAGGCGATCGCCTGCCGCCCGCCAGGGATCTCGCCGCAGTGCTCGGGGTGAACGCCAATACCGTGTTCCGCGCGCTGCGCACGCTCCGCGACGAGGGCCTGGTCGAGTTCCGCCGTGGTCGCGGAGTCACCGTGACGGGCGCCGCTCCGCAGCGCAGCGCGGTGATCGCCAAAGCACGCGAACTTGTCGCGCTCGGCCAGCGCTACGGGTATGCGCCCGATCAGCTTGCGCAGATAATCAGGCAGATGTGATCGTCATGAAATCACCACTGCGGCACAACGGGAAGTGCGCTGCGCGGGCGGAGACATTCATATGAGTGCCGTGTCATACTCTGACCACCAATAGTGACGTGGCTGGCACAGGGATCGCGCCCCTGGCAGGCTGAGCCTGCGGGGATCGGCTGCTTGGGAAGGGGTGGGCAGCGTGAGCGACGGCATCCACTCCATGCCGACCAGGCCGATCATGCCGGGCGGAGGCGTGGCGAAACGCCCGCTGCACGTGATCCTGCTCGCCGACTGCTCGGGATCCATGACGGGCGCGCCGATCCAGGCGCTGAACTTCGCGATCGTGGGCATGCTCCAACACTTCGCGGAGTGGGAGCAGGAACAAGACAAGAAGATTATGGTGCGGGCGATCGCGTTCGCCAGCGATCCCGCCTGGCATATCGAGGAGCCGGTGCCGGTCAGCGAGATTCGCTGGAGTTTGCTGTCGGCGGTACCCGGCGGCCATACCAACATGGCACCCGCATTCCGCATGCTCGCGCGGGTGCTGTCCGGCGGACACGGCAGCAGGGGCCTTCGGCCGGTGCTCGTGCTGATCACCGACGGCCTGCCGACGGACCCGGATGACGAGTTCGACGAGGCCCTTAAGGAGCTGCTCGCGGTACCCGCCGCCAGGGACGCGCTGAGAATCGCGATCGCGATCGGCGACTACGCCAAGTCCGACAGCCTGACCAAGTTCATCGGCAACTCCAACCTCCCCGTCCTGGTCGCCGGTGACGAGCATCAGATCGCCGACCAGCTCTACCGGGCATCGCTGTGGGTGACCAACCCGAACCTTCGATCTGCGGACTTCGGGCGAGACGCCAGGTCGGCGCCCATCATCGACGACGTCGTGGTGGTGTGACCAGGTGTCCGCGAACGGCCATGAGGGGCGCACCAAGCCCGCCGCAGGTCCGCCCGGCCCCGCCTGGGTCGCGCATACCGCAAGCGCCATGGGCGCCGACCATGTACGCACCGGGATCCCGAACCAGGACTCGGTCGCGACCGAGCGGTTCGACGTGCCAGGTGCTGGCAGGGTCCTGGTGCTCGCCGTCGCCGACGGCCACGGCCACTCTCGTCACTTCCGCAGTGACCGCGGCTCGCGGATGGCCGTCGCCGCGGCCGTCGCCGCGGCCAGGCAGTTCGCACCTGACTTCGCGATCACGCCGAGACCGGGCCGGGAGGCCGCCACCAGGCTGGTCTCCGACGTCGTGGCGCGGTGGCGTGCGCTCGTCGCGGCCGACCTGGCCGCCGATCCGATTACCGCAGCCCAGGCAGAGACACTGTACCCGGACGACCCGCCCGAGATCCCGTACGGGTCGACCCTGCTTGTTGCCGTGGTCGGGCAGCACGCCACCGTACTCGCCCAGATCGGCGACGGCGACATGTTCCTCGTGCTGCGGGACGGCAGGCTGGAGACGCCGGTACCCAGCGACACGAGCCTGGACGGGACGCAGACGACCAGCATGTGCCAGCCCGATGCGGTCTCCGCGTTCCGTGTCGCCCTGGTCAGCCTGGCGATCACGCCCGTGTTCGCCGTCTTTGCCGCCACCGACGGGTACGGGAACGCGCAGGCGCACGAGAACTGGCGGCTGCGCTGGGCCAGGGACCTGGTGTCACTCGGCGACGAGCACGGCACGGGGTGGATCGGCAGCCAGCTGCCCGGTTGGGCCGCTGTGTGCGCCTCGTCCGACGGTAGCGGCGACGACACTACGGTGGCGCTCGCGCTGAACACGTCGGCTGCGCTGACTGCGCCCCCGCGCAGGGAACCGCGCCTGCCGTCTGCCGCCGAGCAGCGCACGCTCAGGATGCCCACGCTGCCTGTGCCTGGCGGGGATCTGCTGCCTGACCCTGACCGGCCGCCCGCACCGCCCGGGTCAGGGCCGCCGCCGGGAGCGGGCCGACCGGCTGGCGTCGGGCCAACGCCAGCCGACAGGACGCTGCTGGCTGGCTTCGGCCAGCCAGGGTCTGGCCTGCCGCTGCCAGGGTCCGGCCCGCCGCCGGGCGGTGCGGGCGGCAGCGGCCACGCCGACGGGCACGCACGCAGGCCGGCGCTGCTGTCCGGAGCCAGGGTGTGGCTGGCCGGTGCGGCCGTCGTCATAGTCGCCGTGGTCGTCTACCTGCTGGTCAGCTCGTCGGGGCCGTCCCCGGCTATGCCGAAGGTCACCCCGTCGGCGACCCAGTCAGCGCATCTGTCACCGAGCCCCACGCCGAGCGGCACCAGCCACCCGTCGCCGAGCCCGGTGCACAGCAGCACCGGGCACAGCAGGACAGGGCGCGGGTCGCTGAGCGGCAAGCACCACAGGAAGAAGCACCCGTCGCCGACCCCGAGCGGCCAGCTGACCACGTCGGGCCCGTCGCCGACCGCCACGTCGACGGTCGGCCCGGGGAAGCAGCGGCGGTGACCGATCTCGGCACGGGCGACTCGGTCTACATGCGCTCGTCGAGCAGCCCGCTGGTGGTCGGCGATCGACTCGGCCGGGCGGGCAGGGAGTGGTTTACGCCAGCGATATGAACGGGCGGCAGCTCGCGATCAAGTGGTACCCGCCGTCCCCGAGGCCGTTCTTCGACACCCTAATGCGCGAGAGCATCGCCTGGCTGGTCGAGGTCGGCAGGCCGAGGAGCCCCGCGTTCATCTGGCCGATCGAGATGGTGTCAAGCCCGGCCCGCGGCGGCTTCGGGTACATCATGCCCAGGCTCGAGCAGCGGTTCATCACCTGCATGCAGGTGATCTCCCGGCCGGAGTCGCCGAGCTTCGACATCAAGATCAGGATCGGCCTGAACCTGGTCGACGCGTTCGCAACGCTGCACACCACCGGCCAGTGCTACCGGGACGTCAGCTTCGGCAACGTCTACGTCGATCCCGCCACCGCCGACGTCGCCATCATCGACAACGACAACGTTGGGGGTCACCGGTGGCCAGGCGCTGATCAAGGGGACGCTGGATTTCATGGCGCCCGAGGTGATGCTCGACAAGGTGGCGCCATGTACCGAGAGCGACCTGTACTCCCTGGCGCTGTTCCCCCCGGTTCTTCCAGAAGCTGTTCATCAGGTCCTTCACCGTGGGCCTGCACGACCCGACCCTGACCGGGCGGCTGCTTGAGGGCGTATGGACCAGGTCGCTGTACCGGCTGGCCGACTGCGTCTGGGAGTGCGAACACGACCGGTGCCTGGCGAGCCTGCTGTTCGACCCGGCGACTCCGGGGCGCGCCTGCTGGCGGTGCGGCCGGGTGCCCGCCGCACCACTGCTGCTGACGGCCCCCGGCCACCAGCTCGTGCTCTGGCGTGGCGCGATGCTCATGGGCAGGCACCTGATGCTGCCAGGCCGGCCAGACGAGGTGCTCGGCGAAGCAGGCACCGACCCCAGGTTCGCCGTCGCTGCGATGATGCCGCCCTTCCAGGGCCGACTCCGCTGTCGGGAGCGGTGACCTTCTGGTTTAGTACGGTCCTGCTGATGGCAGGCCTCGCGACGGCAGCCGTCTGCGCGGTGCGGGCGTGGGGCAGCGGTGCCGGGTTCGCCGTGCTGACCGGGCCGCGGTGCCCGCGACGGGCTGGGCTATCTCCCTTTTCTGCTTCACCGTGGCTGGCCACGAGTTCGGGGGCGCGAAGCTCGACACCGAGGCCGCCACGGTGGTGGTCTGGGGCCTGGCCGCGCTGGCGGCGTCGATCGTCGGCATCGCCGGGCTGCTCACCTGGCTGGTGCTGCCGCTGCTGGCGACCACGCGATCCCCAGATCATGCTCGCGGCGCGGGCGGGATGGCTGGTCCTCGCCATGGCGAACCAGCTGTCCGACTCGCCGCCGAACTCGTCGACCCCGGCTACCGGCCTGTACCTCACGTGGAGCTTCCTGGTCATCGCCCTGGTCGGCACGGTGGCGATGGCGCTGCAGCGCAGGGCCGCGCCGCAGGCTGGCTCGCCCGACGCGCTCGCCAAGACCAGGACGGCGTCCTTCCCGCCCGGTCAGATCCCGCCCGGCGGGATCCCGCCCGGCCAGATCGCTCCCTCCGGCGGCATGGCGCGGCCTGGCCAGGACGCCGAGGAGACCGTTATCTGAGCGCGTCCTGCCGTCGCGTTGGCGTCGGCCAGCAAGGGGTATGACACCTGCCGTTGGTAATCTCGGGCATGCGCGGCGTCGCGCGCCTGCTCGCGATCTTGGAGGAACTGTGGCGGCGGACCTGGCCAGCATCACCGGGATGAACGCACCGACGGGGCTGCTGATCGGCGGCCAGTGGTCGGCGGGGCGGGCCGGCGTGCTGTCCGTCATCGATCCGGCGACCGAGGAACCGATCGCCGAGGTCGCGAGCGCCACCGTGGAAGACGCGCTTGACGCGGTCGGCGCAGCGCACGACGCGTTGCCTGGCTGGGCGGCCACCCCGCCGCGGGTGCGCGGCGAGTGCCTGCGGCGCGCCTACGAGCTGATGATCGCCGACACCGAGGCGCTGTCGCGGCTGATGGTGCTCGAGAACGGCAAGGCGCTCCGCGACGCGAGGGCCGAGATCGGTTACGCCGCCGAGTTCTTCCGCTGGTTCGCCGAGGAGGCCGTGCGGATCGACGGCTCGGTGAGCAGGGCTCCGTCCGGCGCGAACCGGATCCTGGTGCAGCGCCAGCCGGTCGGCGTCGCCGTCCTGGTCACGCCGTGGAACTTCCCGGCGGCGATGGCCACGCGCAAGATCGGCCCGGCGCTGGCGGCCGGCTGCACGGTGGTGCTGAAGCCGGCCAAGGAGACGCCTCTGTCGGCGCTCGCCGTCGCCGCGATCCTGACCGAGGCCGGGGTGCCAGACGGCGTGGTGAACGTGCTGCCGACCAGCACGCCTGGCTCGGTGGTGTCGGCCATGCTGGCGGACCCGCGAGTCCGCAAGCTCTCCTTCACCGGCTCCACCGAGGTGGGCAGGACCCTGCTGCACACCGCCGCCGACACCGTGACCAACTGCTCGATGGAGCTTGGCGGCAACGCACCGTTCCTGGTCTTCGGCGACGCCGACGTGGATTCTGCCGTGGACGGCGCGATGATCGCCAAGATGCGCAACGGCGGCGAGGCATGCACCGCGGCCAACAGGTTCTACGTGCACGAGTCGGTGGCGCAGGAGTTCACCGGCAAGTTCGCCGCCCGGCTGAGCGCGCTGCGGGTCGGGCCCGGCCTTGACGAGGGCATCGAGCTTGGCCCGCTGGTCAACGCCGACACCAGGTCCAAGGTCGCCACCTTGGTGCAGGAGGCCGCCAGGTCAGGCGGCCGGGTGGTGACCGGCGGCGAGGCGCCTGACCGCAAGGGCTACTTCTACCAGCCGACGGTGCTCGACGAGGTGCTGCCGACCGCCGGGATACTCGCCGAGGAGATCTTCGGCCCGGTGGCACCCATCGTCAGGTTCACCGACACCGACCAGGCCATCGCGATGGCCAACAACACCGAGTATGGCCTGGTGTCTTACCTGTACACCGCCGACCTGCGGCGGGCCCTGCAGGTCGCCGAGGCGCTTGAGTCAGGGATGGTCGGCATCAACCGCGGCGTGGTGAGCGACCCTGCGGCGCCGTTCGGCGGGGTCAAGCAGTCGGGCCTTGGCCGCGAGGGCGGCCACGAGGGGCTGCTCGAGTTCACCGAGACCAAGTACATCGCCGTGGACTGGTGAGCTGAGCAGACGGTGGACAGGCGCATCTTCGGGCTGGAAAACGAGTACGGCGTTACCTGCACGTTCCGCGGCCAGCGCAGGCTCTCGCCTGACGAGGTCGCCAGGTATCTGTTCCGCCGGGTGGTCTCCTGGGGCCGCAGCAGCAACGTGTTCCTGCGCAACGGTGCGAGGCTCTACCTGGACGTGGGCAGCCATCCCGAGTACGCCACCCCGGAGTGCGACAGCCTGGTCGACCTGGTCACCCATGACAAGGCGGGGGAGCGGATACTCGAGGGCCTGCTTGTCGACGCCGACCGCCGGCTGCGCGAGGAAGGCATCGCCGGGGACATCTACCTGTTCAAGAACAACACGGACTCGGCGGGTAACTCCTACGGCTGCCACGAGAACTACCTCGTGGCCAGGCATGGCGAGTTCGGCAGGCTGGCCGACATCCTGATCCCGTTCCTGGTCACCAGGCAGATCATCTGCGGCGCAGGCAAGGTGCTGCAGACCCCGCGCGGCGCGGTCTACTGCGTCAGCCAGCGGGCCGAGCACATCTGGGAGGGCGTGTCGTCGGCGACCACCAGGTCCAGGCCGATCATCAACACCAGGGACGAGCCGCACGCCGATGCCGAGCGGTTCAGGCGACTGCACGTCATCGTCGGTGACTCGAACATGAGCGAGACCACCATGCTGCTCAAGGTCGGCGCCACCGATCTGGTGCTGCGGATGGTCGAGGCGGGCACGGTGATGCGGGACCTGACCCTGGAGAACCCGATCAGGGCGATCAGGGACGTCAGCCACGACATGACCGGGCGGCGCAAGATCAGGCTGGCCAGCGGCCGTGAGATGAGCGCGCTCGAGATCCAGCATGAGTACCTGTCCAAGGCGCGGTCCTTCATTGAGAGCCGCGGCGGCGACAAGGTCACCGAGCGAGTGCTCGAACTCTGGGAGCGCGCGGTGCGGGCCGTGGAGGCCGGCGACCTCGACCTGATCGCCCGCGAGATCGACTGGGTCACCAAGTTCCAGCTGATCGAGCGCTACCGCGCCAAGCACGACCTGCCGCTTGCCTCGCCCAGGGTGGCGCAGCTCGACCTGGCGTACCACGACGTGCACCGTGGCCGCGGCCTGTACTACCTGCTGCAGCGCAAGGGCGCGGTCGAGCGGGTCTGCCACGACCTCGCCATTTTCGAGGCCAAGTCGGTCCCGCCGCAGACGACACGGGCCAAGCTGCGCGGCGACTTCATCAGGCGGGCGCAGGAGCGGCGGCGCGATTACACGGTCGACTGGGTGCACCTGAAGCTGAACGACCAGGCGCAGCGGACCGTGCTGTGCAAGGACCCGTTCCGTTCTGTCGACGACCGGGTGGAGCGGCTGATCGCCGGCATGTAGCGCCGAGCGTCGTAGGCACCTGACCGTGTAGCCGGGCGGCCCGCCATCGCGTCGTCCTTACTGATCGTCATTCCTTCAGCACGCTCGGTCGCTAAAGTCTGAGGGTCCGCCGAAGGCCGTCCACAGCGACAGCCTCGGCCGGGCGGGGGATCATCGCCAGCGCGGGTCGGGGGGCCTTCGTGACGGGTCGTGGCCTGAGCAGCGGTTTCGCCGGCCGGAGCGTAGGCATGACGGAGCACTCCTGGCCGACCGTCTCGGTCGTGCTGCCAGCCAGGGACGAGGCCGGCCAGATCGGCGCCGTGCTCGACCGCATCTTCGCGGCGGTGCGGTCACCATGCGAGGTCATCGTGGTCGTGGACACCGAGAGTGATCCGACATTTGCCGTGGTGCAGGGGGCCGCGGCACGCGAGCCGCGGCTGCGCTGCCTCGTCGGCCAGTACGGTACTGGCCCGGCCAACGCGATCAGATACGGCATCGACCGCGCGCGCGGCCCCGTCGTGGTCGTGACGATGGCCGACGACAGCGACGACGTGCGACAGATCGACAGGCTCGCCGCGCTGGTGCGGGCAGGGGCCGTGGTAGCGGCCGCGTCCAGGTACAGCAGCGGCGGCCGGCAGCTCGGCGGACCGGTGGTCAAGGGCCTCATGTCGCGTGCCGCCGGGCTGTCCTTGCGGCTGCTCGCCAGAGCGGGCACGGCCGACGCCACCAACTCGTTCAAGGCCTACTCGGTCGCCTTCGTCCGCGAGATAGGCATCGACTCGCGCCAGGGCTTCGCGATCGGCATCGAGCTCACCGCCAAGGCGCGCAGGCTGCGCAGGCCGGTCGCCGAGATCCCGACCACTTGGCGGGCCAGGGCCGACGGCCAGTCCGGGTTCCGCCTGGTGGCCTGGCTGCCGTGCTACCTGCGCTGGTACCTGCTGTGCTTCGGGCGCCCGCTGACCGTGGCCGAACTCAAGGCCGCCTGCGCGGGCAGGGTCGTGACCACGAGCCGCCAGGCCGCCCCGGGAGCGCTCCCGTGACCACGCACCGCGGCCAGGCGCGCGGCCGGCTGATCAGGCGACGGCGCGCTTTCGGCGGGACAGCGGAGGTCACCGAGACCGCGGAGGTCACCGAGACTGCAGAGGTCGCTGAAGCGGATGTCATCCGGCCGGAGGACATCGGCGATACCGCGGACATCGGCGAGATCACTGAGGTTATCGACGCGGTTCTGACCGATCCGGCCCCGCCTGATCTGGCGGTCAGGCCGGCCGGGCCGCCGACGACGCTCGTACCGGTCAGCATGCTGGCCGCCGCGCTGTTCGTCCTGTCAGCCCCGCGGCTGCTGACTCGCTCGATCAGGCGAAGGCGACCCAGGCTGCGGCTCACCAGGCTGCGGCTCACCAGGCTGCGGCTCACCAGGCTGCGGCTCACCAGGCTGCGGCTCACCAGGCTGCGGCTCACCAGGCAGGGGTCAGACGCCCTGCCGCGGGCCAGGGCCCGGGCGGTGCTCGGCGTCCTCGGCGCCACGCTGACCTGGTCGGCCGCCGCGGTGACGCTGTTCGCGGTGTACCTGCACGTCGCGTGGTCGTCGCCGATCACTTCGGACGGGGCGTCCAACGCCCTGCAGGCATGGGACATGCTGCACCACAACCTGCTGCTCCGCGGCTGGCAGCTGTCTGACGTGTCGTTCTTCACCACCGAGCTGCCGCAGTACATGCTGATCGAGCACCTGCGCGGGCTGGGACCCGACGTGATCCACATCGCCAGCGCGATGACCTATACCCTGCTCGCGCTGCTTGCCGCCCTGCTTGCCAAGGGCCGCGCCCGCGGGCGCGAGGCGATCGTACGCTGCCTGCTCGCCGTGGGCATCATGCTCGCGCCGCAGGCCGGGGACGGCGTCTACGTCCTGCTCGGCTCGCCCGACCATGCCGGAAGCACGGTGCCCGTCCTGTTCGCCTTCCTGGTACTGGACAGGGCGCCACGGCGGTGGTGGCGCTGGTGCGCGCCGCTGGTCGCGGGCGCGGTGCTCGGCTGGGCGCTGCTCGCTGACCAGATCGTCATGTTCACCGCGATCTGCCCGGTGATCGCCGTGTGCCTGGCACGGGCCTACCGGTCCTGGTTCCGCCCTGGCCAGCCCAGATCCCGCCAGGGCCAGCCCAGGTCCCGTCAGGGCCAGCCCAGGTCCCGCCAGGGCCAGCCCAGGTCCCGCCAGGGCCAGCACAGCCGCGGCTGCTGGTTCGAGCTTGAGCTGGCCTGCGCCGCGCTGGCGGCCGTCTGGGCAGCACGGGCCGTGCAGGCGGCGATCACCGCGCACGGCGGGTTCACCGTCTGGCCGATCTCCACCGCGCTGGTCTCGGCCGGCGACCTGCTGCATTCGCTGTCGATGACCTGGCAGGGGCTGCTGCTGATCTTCGGCGCCGACTTCCTCGGCTCGACCGTCAGCACCGGGGCGGCGCTCGCCGTGGCGCACCTGGCGGGGCTCGGTCTGGCCGGCTGGGCCGCCTGCGCGGCCGTCAGGCGGTTCGGCCGCGCCGACCTCACCGCCCAGTTGCTCGCCGCGTCCATCGCGGTCACGCTCGCGGCGTACCTGCTCAGCACCCGGGCCACGGACCTGCTCTCGGCCAGGGACATCACCGCGGTGCTGCCGTTCGGCGCGGCGCTGGCCGGGCGGATGCTGGCCGGCCGACTGGCCAGGGCCCGGCTGCTTCCTGCCATGGCCGCGCTGCTGGCTGGCTACCTGGTCAGCCTTGGCCAGGTAGCCAGCCAGCCGGCCGCCCCGCAGCCGGACGCCGCGCTCGCTGACTGGCTCGTCGCGCATCACCTGGACGACGGGCTCTCCGACTACTGGAACGCCAACATCATGACGGTGCAGACCGGCGGGCGAGTCAGGCTGCGCGCGGTCGCCGGTGCCGGGGCGCGGGTGGCCAGCGGATTCTGGGAGGCGAACGCGGCCTGGTACGACCCGAAGGTCGCCGCCGCGAACTTCGTGGTCATCGCTCCGGGCGCGGCGGCGCAATCGGCCTATCCGACCATCGCATCGGTGCGGCAGGCATTTGGCCAGCCAATGCGAATCTATGACCTGGATGACTACACAATCCTGGTCTGGAACAAGAACCTGCTCGCTGACCTGGTACGCGGCACGCGAGCGCCGCCGCCGGTGCCGGTCCTCACGCCGCCTGGCACCGAGCCGCCTGGCGCGCCATAGGGACAGCGCGGCTCCTTTGGGCCGGTAGGCTTGCGGGACCGCGAACTCTTCCCTAAGGACTCACATGCGACGCCTGATCGCCGCGATCCTGGCCCCGCTCGCCGTCGGCGCGGCGCTGGCCGGATGCGGATCGTCCCCGTCAAGCTCGGCCAGCGCCGACCAGTCGGTCAAGGTCACCGGATCGATCGGCAAGCAGCCGACCGTCAAGATCCCTGGCAAGAAGGCCAGCGGTGACCTGGTGACCAAGACCCTGGTGCACGGAAGCGGGCCGGTGCTGACCGCGGAGGACTCGTACCTGGCGAACTTCACCGTGTACGTCTGGCACGGCACGACAAGCAAGCTGCTGATCACGAGCTACGCCTCCAACCCGCAGGTGCTGCCGGTGACCATGGGCCTGTCCGGACTGCAGAAGGCCGTGGTCGGCCAGCACGTCGGCAGCCGGGTGCTGGCCGTCCTGCCGCCCAAGTACGCCTACGGGTCCACCGGCAACTCCCAGATCGGCGTCACGCCCAGCGACACCATGGTGTGGGTGGTTGACCTGATCCAGGCGTTCCCGCCGAACGCCAGCGCCACCGGCAAGCAGCTCAGCAACGGCGGCGGGACCCTGCCGCTGGTGACGGCCACGCCCGGCTCCGCGCCCCAGATCAAGATCCCCAAGTCAGCGCCGCCGACCAAGCTGGTTGTCAAGACGCTGATCAAGGGCACCGGGGCGCCGGTGAAGGCGAACCAGTCGATCGTGGTCAGGTACGTCGGCTCGATCTGGCGTACCGGGAAGGTGTTCAACAACAACTGGCCGACGCCGACCCAGCCGAGCACGCCGCCGAACGTGTTCACGCTCGGCCAGCTGATCCCGGCCTGGAACACCGGCCTGGTCGGCATCCCGATCGGCAGCCGGGTGCTGATGGTGGTGCCGCCCGCCGAGGGTTACGGCAGCAAGGGCAGCTCGGGCGCCGGCATCAAGGGCACCGACACGCTGGTCTTCGTGGTCGACATCCTGGCCACCGCCTGACCTGGCTGGTCACGCCGCCGCCAGCGCGGCGGCGTGACGCCCGGCCGCGGCGGCCGACAGGAAGTAGGCGAGGTCCGCGTCCAGCCCGCGGCCCATCGTGGACAGCGGGACCGGGCAGGCAGCGAGCACCTCGCGCAGCCCGGCCACGCTGACCCGCACCAGGTCGTGCCGCAGGCCGAGCGGCTCGGCCTGCGCGGTGACCTTAGCGCCGAACTCGCCAGGCAGGTCGGGCACGACCACGTCCGCTCTGGCCAGGGCCACCCGGCCGTAGGCGGTCAGGCTGTGGTGCGAGATCCCCTGGTGCCGCACACGCTGATCGGCCTCGCTGACCCGCAGCGAGGCCACCGGCCGGCCGCCGAGCACGGCGGCCGCGTTGACCGCCTCGCCGGCGGCCACGCCGGAGAAGCCCCACCGGGTCCCGGTGCCGAGGTTGCCCGGCCCCTGCGCGGCCACCACGAGCTCGGCCCCGAGCACGTGCCGGGCGGCGAGCAGCCCGCTGTGCAGGGTAACCGCCTCGAGGTCGCCGCCGAAGGCCTGTCCGACCGTGACCGTCGCCGCCAGCCAGCCGATCTCGCGCAGCGCGGCCGCGGTGCGGGAGAACCAGGCGGGCAGCGCACCGCCGTCCAGCATCACGTAGACGACCCGGCCGTTCCCGCCGTCGCCGGGAGCCGCCGTCCCGCCGGGAGCCGCAAGCGCGAGCCGTTGCGAATAATAGGCGGCCAGCACGGCGGGCAGGGCGGAGTGCAGGTCGGCGATGACCACGGGCATGCCGCCGAGGTCGTCGGCGGCGCTGAGCACCTCGTGGTAGGGCGAGCCCTGCTCGTCCGCGCCGAGCACCGTGGCCTGCAGCGGGGTGTACCTGGCCTTCACCAGGTGGCCGGGGCCGCCGGCGTCGGCGGGCAGGCGGCCGGGGATCGCCACGACGAGCGCGTAGCCGCCGGTCCCCAGGCCCAGGTCGAGCGCGCCTGTGTTGAGCAGCACCTCGTCGCCGGGTTCAGGCCGGCCGGTCAGCCGTGGATAGGCCAGCGCCCGCACGCTGGCCTCGCCGAGCGTCACGTCGAGCTCGACCGCGCCTGCCCACTCCCGCCGGACCCCGGATACCTCACCGCGACGCCACGTGATCACTGTCGCAGGCTAGCGGCCAGCGAATGCCCGAGGCGGACTTGCGCCAGAAGGCGTGACAATCCGCCGCGCGGTTGCCCGCACGGGTTATCGTCAGTCGGAGACGGCCGCCGCGTCGTGGCCGGGTCGGCTAAGGGAATGGCGATGTCGAAGCAGAAGACCGAGCGCCTGCTCAGCCTTGTCGTCTGCCTGCTGTCCTCGCGCCGCTACCTCACGGCCAGCCAGATCAGGGATGCCGTCCCCGGCTACCCGGCGGCGTTCGACGCGTTCAAGCGGATGTTCGAGCGGGACAAGGACGAGCTGCGCGAGCTCGGCATCCCGCTGGAGACCGGCATGAACAACCCTGACGAGGAGATCGGCTACCGGATCAGCAGGCAGGCCTACGAGCTGCCAGAGATCGTGCTCGAGCCGGACGAGGCCGCGGTGCTCGGGCTGGCCGCCAGGGTGTGGCGGCGGGCCGAGCTGGCCGGCGCCGCGGCGGGCGGGCTGCTGAAGCTGCGCGCGGCCGGTGTCGACGCCGAGGAGTCCACCCAGCCGGGGATCGAGCCGCGGCTGCAGACGCCGGAGCCCGCGTTCGGACCGCTGTGGGAGGCGGTCAGGGACGCGCGGCCGGTCAGGTTCGGCTATGTGGCCGCCGGGCGTGCCGCCGCCCAGGTCAGGAACCTTGAGCCGTGGGGTGTGGTGAACCGGCACGGCCGCTGGTACGTGGCCGGCTTCGACCGCGACCGCGGCGAGGAGCGGGTGTTCCGGCTGAGCCGGATCGAGGGTGAAGTCATCTTCACCGGGCCGCCGGGGTCGGTCACCGTGCCTGACGGCACCGACGTGCACAAGACCGTGCAGGCATGGGACACCGCGCCGCCGCAGGTCAGGACCGCCGAGCTGCGGATCAGGGCGGGCGCGGGCTTCGGGCTGCGCCGCCGGGCGAGCGCGGAGGCGCCGCTGGACGGCGCGGACGGCTGGGACCTGGTCAGCACCCCGTTCTCCGACACCGGGTGGTACGCCGACTACATCGCGTCCTTCGGCGCCGACGTGGTCGTGATCGAGCCCGTCGACCTTCGGGAGGCCGTGATCCGCCGGCTGAAGGGCGCACTCATCAGCGAGCCGGCCGGCATCCGGAGGCGAGCGGAGGGCACGACATGAGCGGCAGGCAGGCCGCGACGCGCAGGGCAGGGCGGTCGGGCACCGCCACCGACCGGCTGCAGCGGCTGCTCGCCCTCGTGCCCTACGTGGTCAGCCGCGAGGTCGTCGGGCTGGCCGAGACCGCGACCGCGTTCGGGATCAGCGAGACCGAGCTGGTCGACGACCTGAACATGCTGTGGTGCGTCGAGCTGCGCTCGCCCGACCCTTACTGCCCGATCGACCTGTCCTACGAGGGCGGCGAGATCGTGATCAGCGAGGCCGAGCCGATGGACCGGCCGCTGCGGCTCGGCGCCGACGAGGCGAGCGCGCTGCTTGTTGGCCTGCGGATGCTGGCCGAGCTGCCAGGGCCGCAGGACCGCTCGGCGCTGCGCCGCACCATCGCCAAGCTGGAGGCCGCCGCCGGCGAGGCAGCCGCGGCCAGCGCGCACGTGTCGGTGCACATGGACGGGCGGGCGCCGGCCGACGTGCAGGCCCAGGTGGCCGACGCGATGCGCCTTGGCAGGCGGCTGCACCTGTCCTACTACGTTCCTGGCAGGGACGAGGCCACCGAGCGCGACGTGGACCCGATGCGGCTGCTGCTCGTGGAGGGCCGGGCCTACCTGGAGGCCTGGTGCCGCCGGGCCGAGGCGGTCAGGCTGTTCCGGCTGGACCGGGTGCTCGCGCTGACCGTGCTCGACCTGCCTGCCGAGGTGCCAGAGCAGGCCGTCGGGGTGGACGTGGACTCCGGGCAGCTGTTCCGGCCGTCCCCCGATGACGTGCGCGTGGAGCTCAAGCTCGCGGACGCGGGTCGCTGGGTGGCCGAGTACTACCCGTGCGAGCAGGTCACCGAGACCGCGGACGGGCGGATCAGGGTGCTGCTGCGGACCCCGGATACCCGCTGGGTGAGGCGGCTGGCACTGCGGCTCGGCGAGGACGGGCGGGTGGTCTCGCCGCCCGAGCTCGCCAGGGAGGTGGAGGAAGACGCGACCGCGGCACTCGCGCTGTACGCGTGAAATCTGCAAGCCCGTCAGGGCGGCGGGTTCCGGCGGTAGCGCATGTAGAATACGGTTCGAGCAATCTGGTGACCGGCTGGCTCCGAATAGCAGGCTGACCTGACGCGAGAATGCTTGCCGACTGATTGGGGACTATCATGTTCGATCCCAGCGCTCCGCACATCATCATCCTGCTCGTGGTGGTGCTGCTGCTGTTCGGCTCGACCAGGCTGCCCGGCGCCGCTGACGCGCTCGGAAAGGCCATGCACATCTTCCGTAAGTCGGTCAAGGGCGAGACCGTTGGGACTCCTGACGGCAGCCAGCTCTCTTCGCCGACCTACAGCCAGTCCGGGCAGATCTCCGGCCAGGGCACGCCGCAGTCGCAGCAGGCCCAGATCGACGCGCTGCAGCGCCAGCTCAACGAGCTCCAGCGGCAGGCGACCGGCGGCGATGGCGTCCAGAACGGCTCGGGTGAGCCGCAGCAGAGCCAGAACTGGCTGTAATCCTCAGGAGCAGGAGCGCACATGTCCGCTCAGGGCGACAGCCCGGCGGGGGGCGCCGACTCCCGAGGGCTCCGCGTGCCGCGCACCCGGCGGGTCACCAACCCCGAGGCGCGGATGCCGCTGGTCGAGCACATCAGGGAGCTGCGCAACCGGATACTCAAGGCGCTACTGGCGCTGACGGTCGGTGCCGTCGTCGGCTGGTTCATCGAGCCGCACGTCTGGCACTTCCTGACCGCGCCGTTCTGCGACCTGCCGAGCCGGTATGTCAGCCTCGGCGATCTTGGCGGCACCGGCAAGTCAGGTCATAGCTGCCACCTGGTCGTCACCGGCCTGTTCGATTACTTCTTCCTGCGGCTGAAGATCTCCATCGCCACCGGCGTGCTGATCTCGGCTCCCATCTGGCTGTACCAGCTCTGGGGCTTCATCGCACCTGGGCTGCACGCGCGGGAGCGGCGCTGGGCATACGCGTTCACCGGGATAGCCGTCCCGCTGTTCGTGCTCGGCGGGACCATCGCCTACTTCGCGATGTCCAAGGGGCTGCGGTTCTTCCTCGCCCTGGTGCCCAAGAACGTGCTCACCTTGATCACGGTCAGCAACTACCTCGGCTTCGCGATCGCGATGCTGCTGATCTTCGGGCTCGCCTTCGAGCTGCCGCTGGTCATGGTGCTTCTCAACATGGCCGGAGTCCTGACCCACAAGCGGTTCGCCAAGTGGCGGCGCATGATCATCTTCCTCATCTTCGCTTTCGCCGCGATCTTCACGCCCAGTCCTGACCCGATCAGCATGCTGCTGCTCGCTGTCCCGTGCGTGGTCCTTGTCGAGGGCGCCGAGATCTTCGCCTGGGCGAACGACCGGCGCCGGGCCCGCCGCGGCATCGTGTACCCGGGCCTGACGCCCGAGCAGGTCGAGGAGTACGGGCTCGGCAAGGATCCGCTGCTCGCCCACCACGACGCGGAGTCCGGCAGCTAGGACGCTGCCCGTAGCCTTGGTCCATGAGCGAGTCGGCTAGTCCCGCTGACCGGTATGCCGCATTCATGCGGGGGCGGGACTCGGACATACCCGAGCTGACCGCGTTCCAGGCGCTATACGACTTCGATTTCGACGACTACCAGCTCAATGCCTGCCGGGCACTGGCCGACGGCCACGGTGTCCTGCTCGCCGCGCCGACCGGCTCTGGCAAGACCGTCGTCGGCGAGTTCGCCGTGCACCTGGCGCTCGGCCAGGGCCGCAAGTGCTTCTACACCACCCCGATCAAGGCGCTGTCCAACCAGAAGTACGGCGACCTGGTCAGGCGCTACTCGGCGGACCGGGTGGGCCTGCTCACCGGTGACAACAGCATCAACGGCGAGGCGCCGGTCGTGGTGATGACGACCGAGGTGCTGCGGAACATGCTCTACGCCGGCTCGCCCACGCTGGCCGGGCTGAGTCACGTGGTGCTCGACGAGGTGCACTACCTGGCCGACCGGTTCCGCGGTGCGGTCTGGGAAGAAGTGATCATCGGCCTGCCCGAGTCGGTCGCGCTCACCGCCCTGTCGGCCACGGTCAGCAACGCCGAGGAGTTCGGCGACTGGCTGACCTCGGTGCGCGGCGGCACCAGGGTGATCGTCGACGACCACCGGCCGGTGCCGCTGTGGCACCACATGATGCTCGGGGGCCAGTTGTACGACCTGTTCTCCGGTCCGGCCGCGCATCGCGGGCCGCAGGAGCAGGCTGCCACCGGCCGATCGCCGGGCGCGCTCACCCACCCGGCGGTCAACCTCGAGCTGATCAGGGCCGCCCACCGCGAGCTGCTGCCGCGCGGCGGTGGCGACCGGGCTGGGCGGGCGGGCGGGGCGGGCGGACCCGGCCGAGCTGGCCGTCCTGGGCAGGGGCGCTCCGGCCAGCCGGCGCGTCAGGCCAGGCCGGGGCGGCCGCGCCAGGCCGGAAACCCGCGGTTTGCGCCGCCGCGCCGCCCCGACGTGATCAGCAGGCTGGACCGGGGCGGGCTGCTGCCCGCCATCACGTTCATCTTCAGCCGGGCGGGCTGCGACGCGGCGGTGCAGCAGTGCCTCAACGCCGGCCTGCGGCTCACCACCGCTGAGGAGTCCGCGCAGATCGCCAGGATCGTGGCCGAGCGGACCGCGGGCATCCCCGAGCGGGACCTGCCGGTGCTCGGCTACGACGAGTGGCTGGCCGGGCTGGTCCGCGGCATCGCCGCGCACCACGCGGGGCAGCTGCCCACCTTCAAGGAGGTCGTGGAGCAGTTGTTCGCGGCCGGCCTGATCCGCGCGGTCTTCGCCACGGAGACGCTCTCGCTCGGCATCAATATGCCGGCCAGGACCGTGGTCGTTGAGAAGCTTGACAAGTGGAACGGCGAGACGCACGTCGCGCTGACCGCGGGGGAGTACACCCAGCTCACCGGCCGGGCCGGCCGGCGCGGCATCGACGTCGAGGGGCACGCCGTGGTGCTGTGGCAGCCAGGCATCGACCCGGCCGCGGTGGCTGGCCTGGCCGGGATCAGGACCTACCCGCTTGACTCCAGCTTCCGGCCGTCCTACAACATGGCCGTCAACCTGGTCGGCCAGGTCGGCCACGAGCGGGCCTCGCGACTGCTTGAGTCGTCGTTCGCCCAGTTTCAGGCCGACCGGGCGGTGGTCGGGCTGGCCAGGCAGGCTAGGCGGCTGAGGGACTCGATGACGTCGCTGGCCGCGACCTGCGACCGCGGCGACTTCACCGAGTACGCCAGCCTCAGGGCCGAGCTGACGGAACGGGAGAAGCAGCTGGCCAAGGGCCGCTCGGCGGCGCGGCGGGCCGAGGTGATCGACTCGCTGGCGCGGCTGAGCCGCGGCGACGTGATCATGGTGCCCGGCGGCAGGCGGGCCGGAACCGCGGTGGTGCTCGAGGCCGCCGCGGCCGGGGCGCCGGCCCCCGCGCCGCTGCTGCTGACCGAACACCGGCAGGTGAAGCGGCTTTCTCCGGCCGAGTGCCCCGATCCGGTGGTGCCGGTGGAGCGGATCGCCATCCCGAGCAGGTTTAGCGCGCGCTCGCCGCAGCAGCGCAAGGACCTCGCCGCCACCATGCGGAACAAGCTCGCCGGTGCCGATCACCGCGACCTGCGCCGGTCGGGCCGGGGGGCGAAGCAGGCCGGCGAGAGCGAGGCCGAGGCCGCCGTCGCGAGCCTGCGGCGCAGGCTGCGCGAGCATCCGTGCCACGCCTGCCCGGACGCCGAAGCGCACGCCAGGCAGGCCGAGAAGTACCTGCGGCTGCAGCGCGAGGCCGACGCGCTCGACCGCCGGGTGGCCGGCCGGTCGCACGTGATCGCCCGCACGTTCGACCGGGTCTGCGGCGTGCTCACCGAGCTCGGCTACCTCGACGGCGACAAGGTCACCCCCGACGGCCGGATGCTGGCCGGGATCTACTCCGAGCTCGACCTGCTGACCGCGGAGTGCCTGCGCCGCGGCGTCTGGGACGGCCTGGCGGCGGCCGAGCTCGCCGCGTGCGTGTCGGCGCTCACGTTCGAGTCACGCCGACCCGACGACGTGGCCACCCCCAGGCCGCCCGGCGGCCAGGTCAGCGCGGTGCTGACCGCGATGGGCAGGCTATGGGGCGAGCTCGACGCGATCGAGAAGAGCCACCGGCTCGCGTTCCTGCGCGAACCTGATGTGGCCTTCGCCGCCGGGTCGCACGCGTGGGCGTCGGGCTCGCCGCTTGAGGCGGTGCTCGGCGATGACATGACGCCAGGCGACTTCGTCCGCGCGGTCAAGCAGCTGATCGACCTGCTCGACCAGGTACGCGACGCGGCGGCGGGGACGGCGCTGGCCGGCACCGCCGCGGCTGCGGTCGACGCGCTCAGGCACGGGGTGGTCTCCTACACATCGGTGCAGTGATGCACTGCACTGACGGCGGGGAGCAGACGGCGGCCCAGATCCGGCGGGCCGGGCCGCACGAGTGGAGGGCGTACCGCGAGCTCAGGCTGGCCGCCCTGGCCGAGGCGCCGTACGCGTTCGGCTCCACCCTGGAGCGCGAGCTCGGCTTCGACGACGAGCGGTGGCAGCGGCGGCTTTCCTCGTCGGCGGCGTCGTTTCTGGCCTGGCGCGGCACCGTGCCGGTGGGCATGGCCACCGGCACGATCGACGACCCGGACGACGAGTTCGCCGTGGCCGGGGCCTGGCAACTCGTCGGCATGTGGGTGAGCCCGGCCGCGCGCGGCCTCGGCGTGGCCGATGACCTAGTCGAGGCGGTCGCCGGGCATGCCAGGGCGGCGGGCGCCGAGACGCTGGTCCTGTGGGTGACCGAGGTCAACGGCAGGGCGCAGGCCTTCTACCGCCGACTGGGGTTCGCGCCCACCGGCGCGCGGCAGCTGGTGCGGCCCGACGAGCCTGGCCACTGGGAGGTCCAGCTGCTCCGCCCGCTCGGCTGACCGGGGTCGGGCTGGTCTGGCAGGATCTCAGCGTGGCCCCGCTGATGCTGCTCGACACCGCCTCGCTGTACTTCCGTGCCTACTACGGCATCCCGCCGGAGAGCATGACCGCGCCGGACGGAACCCCGGTGAACGCGGTACGTGGCCTGCTCGACATGATCGCCAGGCTGGTGCGGGCCAGGCACCCGGCCGCGCTCGTGGCGTGCCTGGACGCCGACTGGCGGCCAGCCTTCAGGGTCGCGGCCATCCCGTCCTACAAGGCGCACCGCGCCAACCCGGACGGCACCGAGCAGGTGCCGGACCTGCTGACCGCTCAGATCCCGCTGATCATCGAGGTACTCGCGGCCGCTGGCGTGGCGATGGCGGCCGCCGAAGGCTACGAGGCCGACGACGTGATCGGGACGCTGGCCGCCCGCGCAGACGGCCCCGTCGAGGTAGTCACCGGCGACCGCGACCTGTTCCAGCTGGTGGACGACGCCCGCGGGGTGTCGGTGCAGTACACCGCGCGCGGCATCGGCAAGCTTGAGCAGATCGACGAGGCCGCGGTGACCGCGCGCTACGCGATCCCCGGCCGCGGCTACGCGGCGTTCGCCGCGCTGCGCGGTGACCCGAGCGATGGGCTGCCCGGGGTGGCCGGAGTCGGGGAGAAGACGGCGGCGGCACTGGTGCGGGTGTTCGGCTCAGTCGAGGGGATGCTGGCCGCCATCGACGCCGGCCACGGCGGCTGGCCGGCCGGCAGCCGGGCGAAGCTGGTGGCGGCGCGCACGTACCTGGAGGCCGCGCTGCCGGTGGTGCGGGTGGCCACCGACGCCCCGCTGCCCGACGTCGACGGCTCGCTGCCGGTCCGCCCGCCCCACCCCGCCGCCCTCGCCGCCCTGGACGCGCGCTGGGACCTAGGCGGCTCCCTGGGCCGCATGCTGTCAGCCCTGGCCACCCGGCCCGGCTGACGGCCCCCCTGTCGGTCACGAGCCGCTGAGCGGGGTGAGCGGCAGCCGCCAGCTGAGCTCGTAGTCCAGCATGGACCCGTTCGCTTCCAGGTCCCGCGCGGTGAGCTTGAGCGATGGCACCTGCGTGCGGTAGGCGGCGATGATCGCGGCCTTGGCGGCGCGCTGCTGCGGGCCGAGCCGGGTAACGGAGAGAGCGAGCGCGGCCGGGTCGAGGCCAATCGAGGTGAGCTCATGGACTAGCCAGAAGTCGGTGTCGAGGTACTCCTTGCTCGGCAGGCCGGTCACGGACGGCGGCCAGCCGTAGGCGGTGACGTAGGGGAAGTCGGCGTAGAGCACCACCTCGGCGTGCCCGGCCGCCAAGGCGGCGCTCCGGCCAGCGTCCCTGGCGAGCACATGGTCGGGGTGACGGCCGATGGCAGCCGGGAGCCAGACCTCGCTGGCCTTGCGGAAGGCCTCGGACATCGCATCCGTCGCACGGCGGAGGTCAGGCTCGCCGTCGCGGTACTGCAGCTCGGGCTCGCCTAGGCGAACAGCACGCGCCCCGAGCAACGCCATGGCGGCCGCGTCCTCGGCCAGCCGCTCGCGCAGCCGGTCAGCCGAGCTCGCCGCGCCGGTGAACCGGTCCCACGGGCTGACCCGCAGCCCGACCGGCGGCGGTCCGGTGAAGACGGTCATGACAATCGCGTCGCCCTGGCCGAGCGCGGCACTCGCGGAAAGCGCCGCGTCATCGAGATGGGCAGAGACCACCACCATGCTCACGAGCCACCAACCTAACTGCCCGCTACGGTCGGGCGGGCGCCCGCGTTCCGGCTGGTGCGCTAGCGATCGGCGAGCAAGTAGACCCGGGCCTGTCGTTGACGGCGGCGGGACGGCTGCCGACACTGGCGGAGTGACCGTGATCACCGTTCCTGGTCTGCCGTTCGCCCTGTATCCAGATGGCCATCCGCCGTGCCAGCACCGGATGGCGGGAACTGGCCTGGTGCTGACCGGAGGCCCTGGCACTGACCTGTTCGTCGACCCGGCCAGCACGGACGAGCCGCCTGACGCCGGACGGCTGATCGGCACCCCGCCGGACGGCGACTTCACGCTCGCAGCGCACGTCACCGTCGGCTTCCGCGCCACCTTCGACGCCGGCGTGGTGCTGCTGCATGCGGGAGAGCGGCGGTGGGCCAAGCTCTGCCTCGAGCTGTCACCGCAGCACCGCCCGACCGCGGTGACAGTGGTCACCAAGGGGCACTCCGACGACTGCAACTCCTTCGAGGTGACCGGCCAGGCCCTGTGGCTGCGGGTCAGCCGGACCGGCCCGGCCTGGGCGTTCCACACCTCGGCCGATGGCCAGTGGTGGCAGCTTGTCCGCTACTTTGCCCTGGACGGCAACGTCAGGGTCGGCTTCCTCGCCCAGTCTCCGTCCGGTGCGGGCTGCACGGCCACGTTCGACAAGATCACCTGGCGGCCGGGCGCGCCGACCGACCTGCGCGACGGCAGCTGAGACGGAGCAGCCGCTGGCCCAGGCAACTGCCGACCCAGGCAGCGGCCGATCCGGCGTTACCTGATGCCCAGCGCCACCAGGCAGGTGTCGTCGTCGGTGTGCGACGAGCCGAGCGCGGCGAGGGCGGCCGAGATCATCAGGTCCGGGTCGGTGCTGCCGCGCACGGCGCCGACGAGCATGGTCACGCCGTCGTCGATGCAGCGGTCCCGCCGCTCGACCAGGCCGTCGCTGTACAGCATCAGCAGGTCGCCAGGGCGCAGCGCGATCCTGGCCAGGCCGTAGCCCTCCCGGCCGGCCCCGAGCATGATGCCGGGCGGCTGCTCGAGCGGCCTGGCCCACGCGCCGCGGACGAGCACCGGCGGCGGGTGGCCGGCTTGAGCCCAGGTCAGCACGCGGTCGGCGGGGTTGAAGTAGCCGGCGATCACCGAGGCGGTGTGCTCGGGGGAGACGTGCCAGACCAGGTCGTTCAGCCAGCCGACCAGGCGGTCCGGCGGGGCGCCGGTGATCGCCAGCCCGGCGAGGGCGCCGCGCAGCCTGGCCATCCCGGCGGCCGCGGCCAGGCCGTGCCCGCCGACATCCCCGATCGCCAGCAGCACGCTGCCGTCGGGCATCTCGGCGGTGATGTACCAGTCGCCGCCGACGCGGCTGGCGCGCGAGGCCGGCAGGTAGCGCACCACGGTCCGCAGGCCTGGCAGGTCGAAGGGCTCGTCGTGCAGCGGCAGGATGGCACGCTGCAGCTCGAGTGCGACGTGCCGCTCCTGGGCGAGCTCGGCGGCGAGCATCGCCTCGGTGGCGCGCGCGCCGACGAGATGGACCGGCGCCGCGCCGGCCTCCCGAGGCCCTGCGGGCGGCGCCACTACTGCCTCAGAGCTCATCTCTGCTCACATTTCGTGAGACGTCGTTCACCTATGGTGAGGCACGGAGGGTCGGGCTGTCTAGATGCCGGGCAGCGTGCGGCTGGATGAGATGATTCCGTCATGACCAGTCCAGAACGGCTGTACCCGGCGACCAGGCTCGCCGACGCGGCCGCGGCGGCCCACCGGGCCGGGCTCGACGCGCTGCTGCTCACGCCGGGGCCCGACCTGCGCTACGTGGTGGGCTACGACGCCCGCGGGCTAGAGCGGCTGACCTGCCTCGCCGTGCCCGCCGCCGGAGAGCCTTTCCTCGTGGTGCCGCGGCTTGAGCTGCCCGCGGCGCAGGCCTCGCCCGCCGGCCGCCTCGGCCTGGAGATCATCGGCTGGGACGAGACCGACGATCCTTACGCGCTGGTCGCCGGGCGGCTCGGCCGCCCGGGCGCCGTGGGCCTGTCGGACCGGATGTGGGCGCTGATGGTGCTGCGCTTCGCCGCGGCGCTGCCAGGCGCCAGGCAGGAACTGGCCAGCGCCGCGCTCAGCGCGCTCCGCTCGGTCAAGTCGGCGGCCGAGGTGGCCGCGCTGCGCGAGGCCGGCCGGGCGATCGACCGGGTGCACGCGCGGGTGCCTGGCTGGCTTCGGGCCGGGCGGACCGAGGAGCAGGTCGCCGCGGACATCGGCGACGCCATCCTGGCCGAGGGGCACAGCCGGGTGGACTTCGCGATCGTCGCCTCGGGGCCGAACGCCGCGAGCCCGCATCACGCCGCGGCCGGCCGGGTGCTGCGCGAGGGCGATGCCGTGGTCGTGGACATCGGCGGGACGATGCCGACCGGGTACTGCTCGGACTGCACGAGGACGTACGTGATCGGCGAGCCGCCGGCCGACTTCGCCGCCTACTACCAGGTGCTCAGGGATGCCCAGGAGGCCGCCTGCGCGGCGGTCAGGCCCGGGGTCAGCGCCGAGGCCGTGGACGCGGCCGCCAGGGACCCGATCGCCGCGGCCGGGTACGGCAGCTACTTCGTGCACCGGACCGGCCACGGGATCGGTCTCGAGACGCACGAGGACCCGTACATCGTCGCGGGGAACGCCGAGCCGCTGCGCGCGGGCAACGCGTTCTCGGTGGAGCCCGGCATCTACCCAGGGCCGCACGGCGCGCGGATCGAGGACATCGTCGTCTGCACCGACCAGGGCTGCGAGCGGCTGAACACGGTGACCCGCGAGCTGCTCTCGGTGCCGGCCTGATGGTCACGGTCGAGCGCGAGTGCCGGAGCGAGGAGGCCAGGGCGCTGTTCGAGCTCACCGCTGAGCTCGCCGACAAGGAGCTCAGGCCGGCCGCAGCCGCGGCCGAGCGGGACGGCAGGTTCCCGCGCGAGGCGTTCGCGCGGATCGGCCAGGCCGGCCTGCTCGGGCTGCCGTACCCCGAAGCGCTGGGCGGCGGCGGCCAGCCGTACGAGACCTACCTGCAGGTGGTCGAGGAGCTCGCGGCCGCCTGGCTGACGATCGGGCTCGGCGTGTCGGTGCACGTGCTGAGCTGCTTCCCGCTGGTCACGGCCGGAACGGCCGAGCAGCAGCAGCGCTGGCTGCCGACCATGCTCGGCGGAGAGCTGCTCGGCGCCTACTGCCTGTCCGAGCCGGCCAGCGGCTCCGACGCCGCGGCAATGCGGACCAGCGCGCGCGGCGACGGCTCTGTTTTCATTCTTAACGGAACCAAGGCGTGGATCACCCACGGCGGGCGGGCCGACTTCTACGCGGTGTTCGCCCGAACCTCGGGCGAACCAGAGGAGCGCGACCGCTCACGCGGGATCAGCTGCTTCCACGTCCCTGCGCAGACACCGGGCCTGCGCGCGGCCGCGCCCGAGCACAAGATGGGCATGCGCGGGTCGATCACCGCGCAGGTGAGCTTCGAGGATGTGCGGGTGCCCGCCGACCATCTGGTCGGCGACGAGGGCAGGGGATTTTCGATCGCGCTCGCCGCGCTGGACGCCGGGCGGCTCGGCATCGCGGCCTGCGCGACCGGGCTGGCCCAGGCCGCGCTTGACGCTGCGACCGGCTACGCCGCCACCCGGCGCCAGTTCGGCCGGCCGATCATCGAGTTCCAGGGGCTGGCGTTCATGCTGGCCGACATGGCGACCTCGGTGGCCGCGGCCCGGGCCCTGTACCTCGCCGCCGCCAGGCGCAAGGACGCGGGCCTGCCGTACGGGCAGCAGGCCGCGATGGCCAAGCTGTTCGCCAGCGACACGGCCATGAAGGTGGCCACCAATGCCGTGCAGGTGCTCGGCGGCTACGGCTACGTCGAGGACTTTCCCGCCGAGCGGTACCTGCGCGAGGCGAAGGCACTGCAGATCGTCGAGGGCACCAACCAGATCCAGCGGATGGTGATCGCCAGGTCGCTGGGCAGCGGTCAGCGCGGGCGGCAGGCGCGTGGAGGAGACTAACCGCAAGATCCTCTCGCTGCTGGCCGGGGACGGCAGGCTGAGCTTCACCGAGCTGGCCAGGCAGACCGGCCTGTCGGTGTCGGCCGTGCAGCAGCGGGTCAGGCGGCTCGAGGAGCGCGGCGTGATCCGCGGCTACACCACGCAGATCGACCCTGAGGCGGCCGGGCTCACGCTGACCGCGTTCGTGTCGATCAAGCCGTTCGACCCGGCGGCGCCCGACGACGCGCCTCAGCGGCTGGCCCATCTCTCGGCCATCGAGGCCTGCCACAGCGTGGCGGGCGACGAGAACTACATACTCAAGGTGCGGGTCGCCTCGCCGTCGGCCCTGGAGGAACTGCTCCAGGAGATCCGGGCCGCCGCGAACGTGTCGACCAGGACGACGATCGTGCTCAGCACGCCGTTCGAGGGCCGGCCGCCTGGCCTGTAGCGGCGGCCAAGCGTGCGGTCGCAGCCGCGGCTGTCTGCCGGCCGCCGGAAGGCGGCCGGCAGACAGCCCGCTCCACCCCGGAGCACGAACTGGCCGCACGCGTGCGCGCGATGCGACGCACGTGTGTTCCCCTCCTAGCCAATCGGCACCGCCCGGAGTGAGTCAGGGACCGCGACGCCCCCCAGCCGGGGGACGAGCGCGACCGTGCCATGGTGCGCGCCTGCCGCCATCGCAAGGCCGGGCTCACTCGCCGCCACGACCGTCGCGCCACGCAGCAGCGCGCCGTCGAGCGACGCGGCGTACGCGAGCCCGTCGCCGAACGGCGGCAGCATCAGAACCACGTCATGCCCGGTGATCCCGGCCTGCTGGTCGGCCCGGTCGACGCGCTCGACCAGTTCGGCGTGGGTGATCGGGACCGGCCTGAGCCGCCCGTCCGGGCCGCGCGAGAACGGCAGCAGCGCGACATCGTCCGGCCGGCCCCTCGGCGGCCGGATCATGTCGAGGCCGAGCAAGTCAGCGAACCTGGTCGCGCCAGGCGCGTCGACGAACGAGAACACCTGCCGCACCCACGACCTGTCGACCGCCGCAAGCGCGCTGTCGGCCAGCGGCGGCGCCGTGATGACCATGCGCGCGCCGCTCTCGGCGAGCTGGCCAGCCGTCTCCACCGGGCAGAGATCGGGATCGACCGGAGACGGCACGCCGCCCGCGGCGCGAACGGCGTGCGCGGCGAGCGCGAAGCTCACCGCGTCGGGCACAAGCAGCCCCACCACGTCGCGCGGCCGCAGCCCGCGCCAGGACAGGCCGGCCGCCGCGGCCTGCACGGTCGCGGCGAAGCTCGCGTAGCTGTAGCAGCCGCTGCCCGGCTGGCCATCTGGCCCGGGGCCGCCGATCAGCGCGATCAGGCCCGCCCGGTCGGTGGCGACCGCGACAAGGCGTTTCGTCACCGATACATCGGCGATAAGGTCGTCCAGCTTCGACATTCCCTGCTGTCCTTCCGCGGCAGCGAAACGCGCCGCGTTATGGACAGTACGAGCCGCCAAGCGACCTGTGCATCGTCAGAAGTATGCAATCTGCTATGTAGGCCGACATCGCCCCGGTATGTACATGACCGCCGCACGCGCCTGGGTATGCATCAGGAGGCATGCATAAGGCCCGGCCTAGCGGCCGGCGTCGCCGTCCTTGTCATGCTCGGCCATCCAGCTGGCGATCTGGGCGCGGGAGCGCAGGCCAAGCTTGCCGAAGATGTTCGCCACGTGCCTGGCCGCCGTGGCCGGCGAGATGGACAGCGCCTCGGCGATGGTCCGGTTGGACCTGCCCTGCGCCACCAGCCTCGCCACCTGCAGCTCACGGTCGGTCAGCGAGCCAGCCGCCCGGTCGGCGACCGGTCGCGGCGGCGCCTCGCCGGACGGCTCGGCCCGCGCATCGCCTGGATCCGCGGTCGTCCCCGCCGTGGCGAGCCGCGCCGCCTGGTTCGGGGTCAGCTCCCTGCCGCGGTCCAGCAGGGCGGCCACCTCGTCAGGCCCGAGGCTGACCCTGGCGGCCTCGATGAGCCCCTCAAGCCGCCTCGTCGCCGAGGCGGACCGCGCCGTGCCGATCGCGTCGAAGACCGCGAGTGCTGCAGCCGCGACGCTGACCGCGTGCTCGGCCCGGCCCGACGCCGCGGCGAACGCGGCCAGCGCGGCGAGACCGCGCGCGATCGCTAGCCTGCGGCCGGCAACCAGGCTCAGCGTGATGCTCTCGGTCAGGTGCTCCTGCGCGGCGGCCAGGTCCTGCTCGGACAGCGCGATCCACCCCATGCCCGCCAGGCACCTCGCCATCTCGGGCCTGGCGTCGATCTGGCGGTACAGCGTCAGCGCGGCGCCGAAGTACGCCGTGGCGCCCGCGAGGTCGCCGCAGGCACGGGCGACCTGACCGAGCCCGTAGAGCACGTTGGCCACGCCCCAGCCGTTGTTGTCGGCCAGCACCTCAAGCGCCTGCTTGAAGGCCTGCTCGGCGTCGGCCAGCCTGCCCTGGCCGGCGATCGCCGCGGCCCTGGCGGCCAGCGCCACACCCTGCTCCCAGTCGTCGGCCATCTGCCTGGCCGCGGCCACGGCCTCGTCGGCCCTGGCGAGCGCCTCGTCGGCCCGTCCGGCCATCAACGCGACAAGCGCGAGCAGGCGCAGCGCCGTCGCCGGGTTGCCGTCGCTGATCGGTGCGGACAGCTCAAGGCAGGTCCTGGCCAGGTCGGCCGCTCCGGCATAGTCAAGCTGCTCGAAGGCGAGCTCGGCCCGGACCGCGAGCGCCTTCGCGCGCACGCCGGGCGGGACATCGGCCTCGATGGCGAGCAACCGGTCAAGCCAGTCGGCGCCCTCGATCACCTCACCGCTGGCCAGGTACGAACCGGCCAGCGCATGGACCAGGCGCAGGCCTGGCGCGGCGTCGCCGCGTCGCACGCACCAGGCAAGCGCGAGGTTGATGTTCGCCCGGTCGGCCCTGACCCTGTGGTACAGCGCGACGCGCTCGGGCCACGGCGGGTCGCCGCGTACGAAGGCCACGCTCGCGATCCGCTCGGCCAGCGCCAGCGTGCAGTCGCGGTGCCGGTCCCTGAGCATGGCCAGCTCGCCGGCCGCCACCGCACGCTCGGCCGCGAGGTCCCTGACCGTGTCGAGCAGCCGGTACCTGGCGTCGCCGTTGAGCTCGCCATCCAGGTTCACCAGGGACTTGTCGATCAGCGCGATGAGCACGTCGAGCACGTCGCCGACCGGCAGCTGCTCGTCGGAGCAGACCCGCTCGGCCATCTCCAGGCTCCAGCCGTGGAACACCGACAACCGCCGCAGCAGCACCCGCTCGGCGGGAGTGAGCAGCTCGTAGCTCCAGTCCACCGCGGCCCGCAGTGTCTGCTGCCTGGCCGGTGCCGCCCGGTCGCCGAGCGCGAGCAGCTCGAACCTGTCGGCCAGCCGCGCGCTGATCTGCTCAGGGGACAGTGCTCGCACGCGCGCCGCGGCAAGCTCGATGGCCAGCGGCACCCCGTCAAGCGTGCGGCAGACCTCGGCCACCGCCGCGATGTTCCCGTGATGCAGCGTGAACCCTGGCCGTACCGCTGCGGCGCGCTCGGCGAACAGCCTGACCGCCTCGGAGTCGGCATGGGCCGCCTGGCGCGGCAGGCTGAGCGGCGGCACCCGCCAGATGACCTCGCCCCGCACCCGGAGCGGCTCTCGGCTGGTGGCGATCATGCGGACCCCCGGGCAGCCGGCCAGCAGCCGCTGCACGAACTCGGCGCACGCCTGCACCAGATGCTCGCAGGTGTCCAGGATCAGCAGCATGGACCGCGGGCGAAGGGCCTCGATCAGCGTCTCGCCGGGCGGCCTGCCAGGCTCGGGCCTGATGCCGAGCGCGGCCATCACGAGCCCGACCACCACCCGGTTGTCGGCGAGGTCACCGCCGCCCTCGCCGGCTCCAGCCAGCTGCGCCGCTGCCAGGTCGGCGTCAGCGAGATCGGCGATCCAGGCGCCGTCGGCGTAGGAAGGCGCGAGTACTGCGGCTACCTTCAGCGCGAGCCTGGTCTTGCCCATGCCACCAGGACCGCACAGCGTGAGCGCCCGGACGCGGCTGAGCATCCCGACGAGCTCGGTCAGGTCGCGCTCGCGGCCGATGAAGCTGTTCGGCTCGGCGGGCAGGTTGCCGGACGCGGCCGCGCCGTTGGCGGCGGTCACCGGCGGTCCCGGCGAGTGGACGGTTTCGGCACCTTGACAGTATCGCGCCGGTTCGTCAGCCGATCACGCTAATCCAGATCGGCTCGCCGTAGCGCAGCCGACCGAAGTACATCACCTTCACTAGCGCCCACCACCGCTGGCCAGGCCTTGCGTCGCGCGGGATCGCCACGTCGAAACTGATCTCGGTGCTCTGCCCGGCGGCAACGGCGAAGCCGGCGGTCCATGGCGAGACCGCGGCCCAGCTGCCGTGCGGCGAGATCAGCTGGGCCTCGCCGCGCAGCTCGGACGCGGTGGCGTTGGCCAGCCGGACCTGCACCGTGCCGCGGCCGCCAGGGGCAAGCTCCAGGTGCCCGGTCAGGGTGGTCAGCTCGGCCTCGGCGGCCTCCGCCCGCTCGGCCGCCTCGAGCGCGGGAACAAGCTCGGCAAGCGGCAGGTCAGCGGCCGGCGGCGGCAGCTCGCCCACCCTCACCGCGGCCACGTCCTCGAGCACCTGGCCCGCCTGGTCGACGATCCTGGCCGCAACGAAGTACCTGGTGCCCGCGGCGCCTGGCTTGGCGTGGACAAGAAGGTCCCAGGCCGCGTAGGCGTTCGCGGCCAGGTGGTAGTGCAGCCCAGCGGCCTGCTCGGTGACCGCGGCATCCGCGGCGTCGGCGGCGTCGGCGTCGTCGTCCGCCGACGTGCCTGCCGCCCTGGCCCCGGCAAGCGTGAGACCACCGGGGATGTCGAGCGTGACGGTGCCGGAGGCGGGGCTCGGACCGCAGCCGACGGTGAGCCGCAGCGGGGCCGTCTCGCCAGGCCCGAGCGTGAGCAGGCTGGGGGACAGGTGCACGGCGACCGGCAGGTTCCCGGCCGGTGCCGGTCCCTTGCCGTGCAGCCAGTACCTGGTGAACACCGGCTGCGCCGGCTCCGGTGCGGCGCTGGCACCGTCAGGGCCGCCGCCCGCGCCGGCCGCGGCGGCTGGCCGCAGCGCCAGGGTGACCGTGCCGCACATTGGCACGTCCATCCGGACCGCGCCGTCGTCACCGACCGGCACCGGCGCGCCGTCCGCCTGCTCAAGCAGGTCGGTCACGACCGCCTCGCCGATGCCGCCGTGCAGCCGCACGGCCGCCGGGAGGCCGGCCGCTTGGCCGGAGATGTCGCGCAGCCTGACCGTGACGCCGTCGCCCGGGTCGGGCTGCCCGAACGGCCCATAGGGGTTGCCGCGCGGCTTGAACGCCATCAGGTCGGCACCGGGCGGCGTCACGCTGAGCAGGCTGGCCGAGGCGGGCAGCGGCCCGCGGTGCAGGCGGGCTTGCACCGAGAGCAGCGGATGGCTGTAATCCTGGCCGGCCACGGGGAAGCCCGCCGACCGCCAGTCACCCTGCCCAGCCGTCAGCGCGTACTCGAACGTGTGGCTCCAGTGCTGCCAGGCGAAGCTGCTGCCGTCAGGCACGGTTCGCCGGTCCCCGTCCATCCATACCCCGGACGGCCAGGAACTGCAGGCCCGCATCAGGGACAGGCACGCGTCCCCGCCCGGCGTCACCAGGCTGCCCGGCAGGCCGCGGTTCAGCACCGCGACCGTGTGCGGGGCCAGCGACGGCTCGCCCTGGACGCCGCCGGAGGCGTGGCGGGCCGGCTCGGCCTCGATCCGCGCGTCGGCCAGGTCGGCGATGAGCGCTCCGATCGCCTCGCCCAGATCGGTGCCCGCCACGATCAGCACCGGCAGGTCGGTGATGCCGCGCACGTCGGCGCCCGGCGCGAACGCCTCGGCGCGGGTGCGTGTGGCGGGCAGCCAGATCCTGGCCGAGCCGGTGACGGCCAGCTGGTTATCCAGCCTGGCGAGCACGGCCGGGCCTGCCGCGGTGAGTACCTCGGCGGTGAACGCGTTGTCGGCCGGGCCGCCGAGCGCGATCCTGACGTCAGGCAGGTTCGAGTCGACCTCGAGCGAGCCGTACCTGGCGCCGCCGGGCACCGAGCAGGTCGCGGTGACGCCCTGCCTGGCCAGCGCCGCCAGCAGGTCCCTGACCTGCTGGCGCACGCCGCCGCCCGCACCAGGGTCGCGCGGCGCGAACCCGTCGCCGGCCGGCGGTGCCGGCGCGATCACCTCGGCGACCCCGATCGCGTGCTGCTGCGGCTCGCCGCCGGCGGCCACCGCCACGGTGGCGGTGGAGCCGATTCCGAACCACTCGTGCGCGGGACTGTCCAGCGTGTAGGTGTGCTCGGCCACGTCGATCTCGGCCGGGCCCATCGGCCTGCCGATCACGGACAGGCCGGTCTGGTAGACAGGGAGGCCGCCGGAGACGTCCGCGGCGAACCTGACCCGCAGCAGCCGGTCCTTGCCGATCGAGCCGTCGACGTGGGTGCGGAACTCCACCCGGTCGACGCCATCCCATAGCAGTGTCTCGCAGGTCATCCGCTGGTCGCCGAGCGCGAACTCGGCCACCAGCCGGGAGCCAGCCGGGCTTCGCTGCGCCGTGACTCGCGCCGGGGCCTGCGCCGACCCGCGCCAGGCACCCTTGGGGCAGAGCAGCCACGGACCCTCGCCCCAGCGCGGATGGGTGGGGTACTCGTCCTGCAGCATCATCTCGTTGCCAGGGCCGGCCAGCAGCTCGGTGCCGGTGCGCCGGTCGATGACCGAGCGCAGCGCGCCGCCGCGCTGCGGGTCGGCACTCACGGTGAAGGTGTCGCTCTCGATCGTCGTGCCGTCCGCGTCGAGCCAGCCGCACGCCTCTGGTCCAGGGCCCGACCATGTGGGGGACGCGAGGTAGCTGCGGTAGCCCACCGCGGGCACGTCAGATGCCTGAAACGTCAGCGTGATCGCGGCCAGCGAGCCGTCCTGGTGCCGGTGAACGCCGCTGGCCAGATAGGGCACCGGTGCGCCGGTGTCGTCGGCGAGCAGCACCGACGCGGCCGCACCAGGGGCGAACTCGAGCTCGGCGCTGGTCACCCCTGACCGGGGCCTGGACAGCGTGTTGAACACGACCACGGCCCCGCCGTCGGACGGCGGCCGCGCGGCAGCCGCGGCAGCCGCGGTGTCCGCCTGCCCAGCCAGGTACGCCATGGCGTCGCGGCGTGCCTGGTGACCGCGCTCGAACGCCTCCCGCCAGCCTGCCAGCAGGTCGAGGTAGACCTGGTCGCCCTCGGTCCCGGTGATCGCGTCGTGGTGCGCGCCGAACGCCAGCAGCCGCCAGCCCTTGTCCAGGCCGGCGGCCGGGTAGACAGCCCCGGCCAGCCAGGCCGCCGTGGCCAGCCGCTCGCCGTCGAGCATGGCCACCTCGGCGTCGCGCTGCGCCTGCTTGGTGTCGATGTAGCTGACGTCCTTGCCTGGGTAGAGCGGGTTCATGTCCCTGGTCTGCGGCATGAACCAGGCTCCGCTGGCTTCCGCCTCGGCCCGCACGGCGGCGAAGAACTCGCTGGGCACGGCAGTCACGAACCGCGGCCACACGTACCTGGCGTTCCAGTCCCTGTGGATCGCCGTCGCCCACTTGGACGGCACGACGTGATCGCCGCCGACCGGCAGCAGCACGTTGCGAGTGGCAGCCACCGGCGCGAGCTGTGCAAACTGCACGTACGCGTCCGCCTCGGCCTTGGCCAGGTTAGGGGCGTGCTGTGTGATCCAGCCCGCCGAGTAGTGGTTCGGCATGTAGCTGGTGAGCAGGCCGCGCCCGTCCGGCGACAGCCACTCGAACTCCGCGGCGAACTGCATCTTCTCGTTGCCCTTGCCGCTGGGGTCCGGTCCCCACTGGTGGAACGGGCCGCGTGCCCAGGACGACTCGGCCATCCCCGCGGCCGCCATCAGCCCCGGATAGGCCGGGTCGAAGCCGAACGCGTCAAGCATCCAGGTGGCGGTCGGCGATGCACGCAGCACGTCCCGCTGGAACGCCAGGCCGTAGACGGCGTTGCGGATCGTCGACTCGGCGCAGGTGAGGTTGGTGTTGGGCTCGTTGTAGCTGCCGCCGACGATTTCGATCCGCCCGGAGGCGATGAAGCCGAGCAGGTCGGCACGCTCATGCGGGAACGCGTCGAAGTACGGCTTGAGGTAGTCGATCTCGGCCAGCACGAACTTGTAGTCCGGATCCGACCTCGCGGCCTCCAGGTGCAGTCTGACCAGGTCGAACGCGGTGCCCACCTCGCCTTCCTTGCCGTCACCCGGCGGCAGCAGCGGCCAGGTCTGGGCGAACCGCCCCTGCGTGTTCCACCAGACCGGGTCGTAGTGGAAGTGGCTGACCATCCACATGGTCCAGCCGGGCTCGGCGAGGGTGATCTGCGCCGCGTGCTCCCAGTGGCCGGATGGCGGGGACTCGCCACGCAGCACGGCGGTGACCGGTCTCGCCGTGCCGGCCGACGCGGGCGCGGCGACCTGCACCCCGACCTCGGCGACGCGGGTCTCGCCGCGACTGACCTCGGTGACCAGCACCGGCTCGGGCGTGCTGACGCCGGCACCATGCACGCTGACAGCGAGGATGGCCGATCGGTCATGGATCATCTGGGGGCCGTCGTTGACCAGGGTCACCCTGACGATCTGGAGCGGCTTCGCTGCCGTGCCGCAGAACAAGTCGGTCGAACGTACGTCAGAGATCCGCATGCCTCATCGTGGCACGATCCGCTCACCCTGAGCCATGGTCGCCGGCGAGGTTGGCCAGCGGCATTCCGGTCAGCCGATGCACGGTCCACTCGTCCATGGCGATGGCGCCGAGCGAACGGTAGAAGCCGATCGCCGGAGCGTTCCAGTCGAGCACCCACCACTCCAGCCTGCCGTAGCCGCGGCCGGCGCAGATCGCGGCGAGCTCGGCGAGCAGTGCCTTGCCAGCCCCCCGCCCGCGCATGGCCGGCGTGACGTACAGGTCCTCCAGGTAGATGCCGTGGCGGCCGAGCCAGGTGGAGAAGTTGACGAACCATAGCGCGAAGCCGACCACCTCGCCGTCGCAGACCGCGACATGCGCGAAGACGGCAGGTGAGTCGGCGAACAGCGCGGCCCGCAGGTCGTCCTGGGTGGCGGCGACCTGATCGCGCGACCGCTCGTACTCGGCCAGCTCGCCGATCAGGGCGAAGATGCGCGGCACGTCGGCGACCTCGGCCGGGCGGATCGTCACCGCGTCAGCGGCGGTCATGACCGAACTAGGGCAGGGGAGCCGACAGGGAAGCGGTACCTGAGCCTGAACCGCTCGGCCGGGACGAGCACCTCGGCTGTCTCCACCGCCTGCCCGGACGCGAAGTGGGCCCGGTCCACGACGAGCACGAGCGCGCCTGCCGGAATGGCCAGCGCCGCCGCCTCGGACCTGGACGACGGCCGGACGGTAACCTCCTCGGTGACGTCGTCGATCTCCACGCCGATGAGCCGCATCCGCTCGATCACCCCACGGCCGGCCAGCGGCCCATGCTCAGGCAGCGCGACCGGAGTCCCCGCGGTGAGCGCGGCCGGCTCGTAGCTGACGGCCAGCTGGACCGGCCGGCCATCGGCGCGCAGCAGATAGGTCGTCCTGGTGGCACTCGCGCCACGTGCGATGCCGAGCCTGGCGGCAACCTGCGGCGGAGCTGGCCCAAGCTCGGTCTCGTGCTCCCAGGTCAGCCGGAGCGGCCTGGCCAGCACCTGGCCAGCCTCGTGTCCCGCCGCCGCGCTGTCCTGCACGCCGAACGGGGAGCCGGGGAACTGCGGCCGGTCGTGCTCGAGGAAGCTGACCGATGGTGCCCTGCGCACATAGCATCCCGAGCCAGGGCGTGCCTCGATCAGGCCCTCGGCAACAAGGACGGCGAGCGCGTGCTTGGCGGCCGTCTCGCCGACCCCGTAGTTGGTGATGATCGCGTTCCGAGACGGCACCCGCGCGCCAGGCTCGAGCATCCCGGACCGTATCCTCGACCGCAGGTCGTCGAGCACCCGCAGGTAGACCGGCTCTGTAGTGCTGCCCATGAACCCCCGGCCCCGTGCCTCGACGCAGTCCACGGCCATTCTCGCCGAAACGGCAGGCGGTCGTGACCCGACCGCCATTTTGCGCTGCCTAGTCGGCGTCCGCGACGATCGAGCCGATCCGGTCGCCCAGGGTGCGGTCCCGCGCGTTCAGGATCAGCGCGTAGATCAGGCCGACCACGATGATCCCCAGCGTCACCCAGGGGAACCGGTCAAACGGAGCGGTCTGACCTGGCTTGACGAGCTCGTACAGCGGGAACGCGATCGCCACCACCCCGAGCAGCGGCAGGATCAGGTGCTTGACCAGAGAGAACGCTTCCGGGTGCGCGCGCCGGTAGTAGACCGGCAGGGCGAGGTTCGCGACCAGGTACACCACGATGACCGGGATGGCGCCGAGCGTGGCCGCGTCACCGAAGTAGGCCACAGGCGCCAGGTTCCAGCCGAAGCCGTAGACCAGGCCGAGCGCGACCACGAGGAAGACCACGAAAGCGACCCACGGAGTACGGTGCCGAGCCGAGAGCCGGCCGGTGATGTGGGGCAGCAGGCCTTCCCTGCCCGAGTTGAAGATCAGCCTGGCCTGCGAATTCGTCGCGGCGATCAGCGAGCCGAAGATCGAGGTGAAGCCCGCAAGGTAGGCGAGGAACGCGGCCGTGCCGAGCACGCCCTGGGCAACGACCACGAACGGCACGCCGGTCTCCGCGCCGAGCTTGGCGCCGTTGTAGTTATAGCCCACCACCGTGACGTACGCGAACAGCACGTAGCTGACGGTCATCAGCGCCACGGACAGGTAGATGGCGCGAGGGACCGACCGGCGCGGATTGTCGGTCTCCTCGGCCAGCGACGCCGAATTCTCCCAGCCGATGAACATGTACACGGCGATCGGGAAGCCCAGGCCGAGTCCCTTGAACCCGGACAGCAGGTGAGACGGCTCGAACGGGGTGAAGTTCAGGTTCCCCGAATGCTTTACAAGCACCCAGACGCTGACCACGACCAGCATCACCATCTCGAAGGCGAACAGCGCGCCCGCCCACTTAGTGGACAGCGCCACGCCGCGGATCACCAGGAGCAGCGCGATCAGGGTCAGGGCCGCGGTGAGCAGTTGCCAGGCGATGTGCACGTGCGCGTACTTGACCAGGATGTCCGAGGTCCAGCCGCCGGCGATGCAGACCACCGAGGACACCGCAATGATGTAGCCAGCCGACATCACGACGGCCGTGGTCAGCCCGGAGACCGGGCCGAACGCCTTCCCGACGAACGTGATGAACGACCCGGTCGATGGTATCGACCTGGTGAACTGCGACAGCGTGTTGCCGAGCAGGGCGATCGCGATGGCGGCGGCGATGATGGTGAGCGGCGAGGCCACGCCGGCCGCGAACGCGATCAGCGCCATGCTGAAGTAGAAGCTCATCGCCGGCGCGATGTTGGCCATCGTGGACGCGGCCACCTCGGCCAGGTTGAGCACGCCCCGGTGCAGCCGCTCCGGGGCCGGGCGAGTCGTCACCCGAGCATCGAAATCCGCTGCCATCGGGCACCTCCGGCCACGCACCGCTGCTACTTTCACACGTTAAGCAGCAAATGGCCGGTTGTATAGATCCGCCTGGCCGGCGCTGGACTCAGCCGCTGCCCTCCTCGAGCAGCAGGTGGTATCCGTTCGGGGTGCGGGCGTGCAGCACCCGGTACTGCCAGTCGGCGCTCGGCGTCATCAGCTCCTCGCGGTATGGCACCCCCGCGGTCTCGAACAGCTTCTTCGCCTCGTCCAGGTTGCTCACGCCAAGCTGCCAGGTCAGCACCCGGTCGGGGCCTGCCGGGGAGAATCCCTCGTGCCATTCGATGCCGAATTCGATGGAGCCGTGGCCCAGCGCGAGGAAGTACGGGTACTCGGGGCCCTCGTACGTGACGCGGAACCCGAGCCGGAGGTAGAAATCCCGTTCTGCCCGCAGGTCGCTCACGAACAGAATCGGGATGATCCTCCTAAACAACGGTGCCATAGCGCGACATAGTATCGAGCCCCAGCCACCTGGGAGGCACAGTGCCGCCGCGAGTTGAAACTCACCCGGTTTCTGTGCCTGTGTGCCAGCTCTGCGCACGGGTCGGCGGGCACCGGCGAGGTGGCACGGCTCAGAGCTTGCGGGCCAGGGTCAGGCCATCGCCGATCGGGAGCAGCACGAGCTCGACGCGGTGGTCGGCCCTGGCATGGCCGTTGAACCGCCTGATGCCCTGGACGCTGTCGCCCTGCTCGTGGCTGTCGACGACCCGGCCGTGCGAGAGCGTGTTGTCGACCAGGATGACGCCGCCCGGCCTGATCACCGGCACGATCAGGTCCCAGTACGTCACGTAGCCGGTCTTGTCCGCGTCGATGAACGCCAGGTCGAACGACGTTCCCGCGGGCAGCGCGCTCAGCGTGCGGGCGGCTGGTCCGAGCCGCAGCTCGATCCGGTCGGCCAGCCCGGCCCGCCGCCAGTACTCGCGCGCGATCGACGTCCACTCCTCGCTGACGTCGCAGCACAGCAGGTGCCCGCCGTCAGCCAGCCCGCGGGCCAGGCAGATCGCCGAGTAGCCGGTGAACGTGCCGACCTCCAGCGCCTCCCGCGCGCCGACCAGCCTAGCCAGCAAGGTCATGAAGGTGCCCTGCTCAGGGCCGATCTGCATGCCGGCGTCGTCCGCACCGAACCGGCTCAGGGTCTCCTTGGCCAGGTCGGCGAGTATCTCGTCGGGCTGCGTGCTGTGCGCTACCACGTAGTCGTGCAGTTCCTGGCTGAGCTGTTCGGTTCTCCTGGTCACCGTTCGACCCTAACCCAGCGGCTCGGACCCGCGCCGAGCAGTGCGGCGGCGGGTCTACGCTCTGTTGCATGGCGCACCACCTCCCGCTGAGCCTCATCCCGAGCCCGCCGGTCGACGGGTTCCACGTCGGCCCGCTGTTCATCCACTTCTACGGGCTGATGTACGTGGTTGGCATCACGCTGGCCATCCTGATCACCCAGCGCCGGGTGCGCGCCTACGGCGGCGATCCTGGCCTGGTTGGCGACGTGGCGATCTGGGCCGTCCCCGCCGGGATCGTGGGCGGCCGGATCTACTTCGACATCACCACGCCCGCGCAGATCACCCCGCACACCTGGTGGGGCGTCTTCGCCGTCTGGAACGGCGGGCTCGGCATCTGGGGCGGCGTGGCTCTCGGCGCCCTGGTCGGGATCTGGCGAGTGCGCAAGCGCGGCGGCAACGTGGCCCTGTTCGCCGACGCGGTCGCCCCGGCGCTGCTCGTCGCGCAGGCGATCGGCCGGATCGGCAACTATTTCAACCAGGAACTGTTCGGCAAGCCGACGAGCCTGCCCTGGGCGCTGGAGATCGCGCCCGCGTTCCGCCCTGCGGGCTACGCCGCGTACCGCACTTTCCAGCCCACCTTCCTCTACGAGCTGATCTTCGATCTGGCCCTCGCCGCCCTGCTTGTCTGGCTCGGCCACCACACCAGGATCCGCCCGCCCGGCCTGATGGCCCTGTACGTGACCGGCTACTCCGCCTTCCGCATCTACGAAGAGTCCCTGCGCATCGACTACTCCGAGCACTTCTTCGGCCTGCGCCTGAACACCTTCGTCGCCACCGCCCTCACCATCGTCGGTCTCCTCTGGTTCACCTACACCCAGCGCCGCCGCCCGAAGGCCACGCCAGCACTCTCCGCCACAGCGGACGACGACGCCGAAGGCGAGGCAGAGCCCCCCGCGTCGGTCGGCAATGCGACCAAGCCTGCCGACCACGACGCATCCTGAGTGCCGGTAAATTGCATGGACATCTGACCAGCCCCTAGGGCACCATCTCGCCTGGTGGACAGGCCTGCGGCTGACACGCGCCCACGCTGGCGGCGTATCGCCGCGCACCTGCACCCCGACCTGACCCCCATGCGCCACTCGCGCGACTTCCGGCTGCTCTACCTCGGCCAGGCGGCGAGCTCGGCCGGGTCGATGGTCTGCTATGTCGCCCTGCCCTACCAGGCCTACGCGCTGACCCACTCGTCCCTGGTGGTCGGCCTGCTGAGCTGCGCCGAGCTGCTGCCGCTGCTGGCGGCCGGCCTGCTCGGCGGCGCGCTTGCTGACGCGGTCGAGCGGCGCCGGCTGATCCTGCTCACCCAGTCAGCCGCGGTGGCCTGCATCGCCGTGCTGATCGTAAACGCGCTGGCCTGGCGGCAGCTCTGGGTCATGTTCTGCCTCGCTGGGCTGACCACAGGGGCGCTCGGGCTGCAGCGGCCATCGGTCGAGGTACTTGTGCCCAGGCTGGTGGCGCACGACGACCTGCCGGGAGCCGCCGCGTTGTCCGGGCTGCTCGGCACCGTGGCCAACACCGCAGGCCCGCTGGTGGCCGGCGCCCTGCTGGTCGGCGGGCTGCCGCTGGCCTACGCGGCCGGCGCCGCGGCCTGCGCGGCGGCGGCGGTGCCTTTCGCCCTGATGCGGTCCTGCCCGCCTGCCCCGGACTCAGACCGGCCGAGCCTGCGGGGGATGGCCGACGGGGTGCGTTACGCAAGAAGCAGGTCTGACCTGCTCGGGACTTACCTGATTGACATCGGCGCGATGCTGTTCGGTGTGCCATACGCGGTGTTTCCCCAGGTGGCGGCCGGACTCGGCGGCCCCGCCGTGCTCGGCCTGCTGTACGCGGCGCCCGGGCTCGGGTCGATGGCCGTGAGCCTGACCAGCGCCTGGGCGGCCAGGGTCCATCGGCACGGCCGGGCGATCGCGCTCGCGGTGTGCTGCTGGGGGCTGGCGATCGCCGCGTTCGGCTTCGCGCCCGACCTGCTGCTCGCGGTGCTCGCGCTGGCCGCGGCCGGCGGTGCCGACATGGTCAGCGGGCTTTTCAGGATGACGATGTGGAACCAGAGCATCCCCGCGCGGGTGCGCGGCAGGCTGGCAGGCCTGGAGATGATCAGCTACACCACCGGCGAGCCGCTCGGCAACCTGGAGACCGGTGCCGTCGCCACGCTGACCGGCTCGGTACGGCTGGCGGTCGTGTCCGGCGGCCTGCTGAGCCTGGCCGGCGCTGTCGTGGCCTCGCTGGCCCTGCCCGCGCTGTGGCGCTACGACGCGCGCACCGTACGGCCAGCCGGGCAAGCGGAACTGACCGAGCCTGCGGACGCCGATGCGGCACTGTCGGCTGGTCAGCTGCCCGTTTAGACCCCAAACTGGGGTAATGACCCAGGAGCCGCCGCAGCAGCACCCGACGACCAGGTTCAGCCGCAGGCGCGTGCTCGCAGGAGCGGGCGCGCTGGCCGGCGCGGCGACGGTGGCCGCCGTGCTGCCCGCGAGCCTGCGCGCGATGCTCGCCAAGAGCACGGCGAGCCCGCCGAGGTCGGGCCTGGCCGGCATCGAGCACATCGTGATCTTGATGCAGGAGAACCGCAGCTTCGACCACTACTTCGGCACCATGCCTGGCGTGCGCGGCTTCGCCGACCCGGCGGCGCAGCGGCTGCCCGACGGCCGGACGGTGTTCTACCAGCCCGACCCCTCGCACGCCCAGGGCTACCTGCTGCCGTTCCACTACGACACCAGGTCGACAAGCGCCGCGGCCACGCCGGACACCGACCACACCTGGCCAACCCAGCACCAGGCGTGGAACCACGGCCGGATGGACCAGTGGATCGCGGCCAAGGGCCCGTTCACGATGGGGTACTTCACCGCGCAGGACATACCGTTCCAGTGGGCGCTTGCGCAGGCGTTCACGCTGTGCGACAACTACTACTGCTCGGTGCTCGGCCCGACGAACCCGAACCGGCTGTACATGTGGACCGGGATGATCGACCCGCACGGCACCGGCGGCGGGCCGGTGACCGACGACACCCCGGCGTTCGACAACGTGATCCTCTCCTGGACCACCTACCCTGAGCGGCTGCAGGCCGCGGGCATTAGCTGGCGGATCTACCAGGAAGTGGACAACTTCGACGACAACGCGCTCGCCTGGTTCAAGCAGTTCGCCAGCGCGCCCATGTCGTCACCGCTGTTCCAGCGCGGCATGCGCAAGCTGCCGGCCGGCACCTTCGAGGACGACGCGAGGAACGACCGGCTGCCGCAGGTCTCCTGGCTGGTGGCGCCGGCCGAGCAGAGCGAGCACCCGAGCTTCCTGCCTGCCGCGGGCGCCGAGTACGTCGCGCAGAAGCTCGACGCCATCGCCGCCAACCCCGACGTCTGGGCGAAGACCGCGTTCATACTCTGCTACGACGAGAACGACGGGCTGTTCGACCACGTGGCGCCGCCCACGCCGCCGGCCGGCACAGCCGCGGAGTTCGTCGGCGGCGAGCCGATCGGGCTCGGCTTCCGCACCCCGACGATCATCGTCTCGCCGTGGACCGCGGGCGGTCGGGTCTGCTCCGACCTGTTCGACCACACCTCGCTGATCAGGCTCATCGAGGCCAGGTTCGGCGTGATGGAGCCGAACATCAGCGCCTGGCGGCGCCAGACCTGCGGCGACCTGACCTCCGCGTTCAGGTTCGGCGGGCGGCGGGCGTCCTATCCGAGCGGCAGGCCGGCGCTCGGGCTCGCGTCGACCAGGGCCGAGCTGCGGGCCTGCATGCGGGAGGCATCGGACAACCCGGCGCCGTCGATCCCGCCGGCCAACGAGCCGCTGCCCGCCTGAGCGGCCAGGTCAGCGCCGCCCTGCTCGCGCCACCACTGCTGGCCCGACTCGGGCAGCACGTAGATCGGATCGTAGTACTCATGCTCGCGCTGCAGCGCCAGCGGGTCGTGGGTCTCCACGCCGGTGCGGTAGTTCTTCGTCCAGTACGAGATGCCGCGCTCGGTGTCGTACCTGGACACCTGGTGCACCCAGCGCTTGCCGACGTAGGGCACGTCGCAGATCATCCGCGGCGTCGCGAAACCGGGCAGGTATCCCATGATCTGGTGCTGAAGCTGCTGCGCCTCGCCCAGGCTGAGCCGCCAGTGCTCGGCGTTGGGGATCATGTCGCAGAGGTAGAAGTAGTACGGCATGATCTTCGCGTCATCGAGCAGCGCGAAGCACAGGTCGAGCAGCTGCTCCGCGGTCGTGTTCACCCCGCGCAGCAGCACGCCCTGGTTGCGCACGTCCCTGATGCCGGTCTCCAGCATCGCCTTCGCCGCCCTGGCCACCAGCGGCGTCACCGACTGGGCCGCGTTGACATGAGTGTGGATCGCGATCGACACATCGCGCTGGCGCGCGGTGACCGCCAGCCGCTCCATCCCCGACCTGACCTCGTCGCTGAGCCAGTACTGCGGCAAGCCCATCAGCGCCTTGGTCGCCAGCCTGATGTCCCTGACGCTGTCGATCGCCAGCAGGTCGGCGACGAACGCCTCCAGCCTCGGCCAGGGCAGGTTCGCCACGTCACCGCCGGACACCACCACGTCCCGCACGCTCGGCGTGGCCTGCAGGTAGCTGATCATGGCACCGAGCCGGTCGTCGCGCGCCATCCCGAACTTGTGCTTGTCGATCACCGGCGTCGGGTTGCCGACCAGGTCCATCCTGGTGCAGTGGCCGCAGTACTGCGGGCACGTAGGCAGCACCTCGGCGAGCACCTTGGTGGGGTAGCGGTGGGTCAGGCCCTCGGTGACCCACATCTCAGCCTCGTGCAGCGAGTCTCTCGAGGCGCGCGGATGGGACGGCCAGTCGGTACGCCGGTCGCTGAACACCGGGATCATGTAGCGCCTGACCGGGTCGGCATAGAGCGCGTCGGTAAAGCAGTGGTCGCCGGGCGGCATGCCGGGCACCATCGTGTTCACCATCTGCGGCGGCACAAGCAGGGACATGGTCGCGCGCTCGGCCTGGTCGTGCTGCAGATCGGCGTAGAAGGCCTCGTCCACCCCGCCGCCGAGCACGTCCCGCAGCTGGCGGATGTTCTTCACGCAGTGCGCTCGCTGCCACTGCGCGGACGCCCACTCCGCGTCGGTCACCCCGGCCCAGCCGGGGAACCGCCGCCAGTCAGGCTCGGCAAGCTCGGTGTGCCGGTACGCGTAGGGCTGCTCGATCACTGGGGTGCCTCCGCTGAAGACCGAACGATAACCTGCCAGTCGGGCAGGCGACGCAAGAAGCTACTGTCTGTATAGTTCGATACGAAAAATTCTACCGATTCGGCTCTAAGCCTAGCCCGCGCGTGGTAATCGCACCAGAGCGCGGTCTCCCGCCCGAGGAAGGACCCGTCGCGTGAGCACATCGGGCCGCGGCGCGAGCTCACCGCTCGGCCTGCACCGCGTCGTCTCGCCGGCCGGCGTGCTGCCGCAGGCGGCCTGGCGGCTCGACCCCGGGCTGCCGATCTGGCCTGACGAGGTGCTCGTCGACGTGCAGCGGCTGAACCTGGACGCGGCCTCGTTCCGGCAGCTACGCGAGTCGGCGGGCGGCGACCCTGCGGCGATCAAGGCGGCCGTGCTCGGCATCGTCGCCGAGCGCGGCAAGATGCAGAACCCGGTGACCGGCTCTGGCGGGATGCTGACCGGGGTGGTGCGCGAGGCCGGGCCCGCCTCGCCGCTCGGCCTGCGGGCCGGCGATGTGATCGCGACGCTGGTCTCGCTCAGCCTGACCCCGCTGGTGATCACCGACGGGCTCGACCGCTGGGACGGGACGTCGGAGCAGGTGCCCTGCACGGGCCACGCGATCCTGTTCGGCCGGTCGATCGCCGCGGTGCTGCCCGGCGACCTGCCTGCGGCGCTGTCGCTGGCCGTGATGGACGTCTGCGGTGCGTCGGCGCTCACCCACCGGGTCGTGTCGCGGCGAGCCGGCGAGGGCGAGCCGACCCAGGGCAAGGGCCCCGTGGTGGCCGTGCTCGGCGCGGCGGGCAAGAGCGGGTCGCTGTCGGCCGCCGCGGCCAGGCGGGCCGGGGCCGGGCTGGTGATCGGCGTCGTCCCGCACGACGGGGAGGCCGCGCTGCTTGCCGGTGCCGGGCTTGCCGACCAGGTGGTGGTCGCCGACGCGACCGACCCGGTCGGCGTCAGCGACGCGGTGCTGCGGGCCGGCGGGCCAGCCGACGTCACGGTGGTCTGCGTGGACGTGCCTGGCTGCGAGGGCGGCGCCATCCTCTGCACCGCCCAGGGAGGCACCGTGATCTTCTTCTCGATGGCCACCTCGTTCAGCGCCGCGGCCCTGGGCGCCGAGGGGCTGGCCGCCGACGTGACCATGCTGGTGGGCAACGGCTACACCCCGGGCCACGCCGAGCTTGCCATCGAACTGGTCAGGACCGAGCCGGGCGTGCGCCGGATCTTCGACGCCAGAACCCAGGGAGAGTGATGATGCAGCCACCAGCAGCGGGCGCGGGCGGCAAGCTGACGATCGACCCCGCCGTCGTGGCGCAGGCACGGCTGCTGGCCAGCCAGGCCGGCCAGCCGATCGTGGAGATGGCGCGCTCGCACACGACGGTGTCGGTGGAGCGGGCCGTGCTCCGGCTTGCCGGGCTGTCCGGCGCCGACGGCGACGGAATGCCGCTGGTGAACCACCTGGTCGACGCGGTCCGCGCACAGGTCGGCCTTGAGCACGGCGTCGCGTTGCCCGCCTTCGACGCGATCGCGGCGGGCGGCTGCGCGGACCTGGCCACGCTCGCCGGCGCCGCGGCGGCCGGGCGGGCCAGCTTCCGGCTGCCGTCCGGCGCTGATGCCGACGCGGCCAGGACCGCCGCCGGCCGTGCGCTTGCCGCGGGGTTCGCGCGGATCGACGCCAACCGCGCGGCCAGGCAGGAGATGATCGCGCGGACATCGGAGCCGCGCAAGCCGTGGATGTACCTGATCGTGGCGACCGGTGACATCTACGAGGACATCCCGCAGGCGCAGGCGGCGGCCAGGGAGGGCGCCGACGTGGTCGCGGTGATCAGGTCCACCGGCCAGTCGCTGCTCGATTACGTGCCCGAGGGCGCGACCAGGGAGGGGTTCGCAGGCACCTACGCCACCCAGGAGAACTTCCGGCTGATGCGGGCCGCCCTTGACGACGTCTCGCGCGAGCTCGGCAGGTACGTCAGGCTGACCAACTACGCCTCGGGCCTGTGCATGCCGGAGATCGCGTCCCTGGCCGGGCTCGAGCGGCTCGACATGATGCTGAACGACTCCATGTACGGCATCATCTTCCGCGACATCAATCCCCGGCGCACGCTGATCGACCAGCGGTTCTCCCGGCAGGTCCACGCCAGGGCCGGGATCATCATCAACACCGGCGAGGACAACTACCTGACCACCGCCGACCCGGTGGACGCCGCGCACACGGTGATCGTCAGCCAGCTGCTCAACGAGTTCTTCGGCAAGGAGGCAGGCCTCGCCGACGAGCAGCTCGGCCTCGGGCACGCGTTCGAGATCGGACCTGACGTTCCCGACCAGTTCCTGCTCGAGCTGGCCCACGCCCAGCTGGTGCGGGAGCTGTTCCCCAGGGCGCCGCTGAAGTACATGCCGCCCACCAAGCACATGACCGGCAACATCTTCGCCGGCTACCTGCTCGACGCGTTCTTCAACCTGGCGGCGGTGATGACCGGGCAGGAGATCCTGCTGATCGGCATGATGACCGAGGGCATCCACACCCCGTTCCTCTCCGACCGCGATCTCGCGCTCGAGAACGCGCACTACGTGCGCAGCGCGGCCGGGCGGCTGGCGGAGAGCTTCAGGCCAGAGCCTGGCGGCTTCATCGACCGCCGGGCCGGACAGGTGCTCGCCGAGTCGGTGGACCTGCTGCGGCGGATCGCCGGCGACGGCCTGCTGAACGCGATCGCCGACGGCACGTTCGGCATCACCAGGCGGCCGGCCGACGGCGGCCGCGGCCTGGACGGGGTGATCGTGAAGGCGGATGGCTACTTCAATCCGGCCAGCGAGATCCTCGACGGGGGTGCCCGATGACCGGCCACGTGATCAGGCCGTACGGCGACACCACCGGAGACGGCCAAGTGCAGCTGTCGTTCACGCTGCCTGTCCCGTTTGGCACGGCGGACGAGCGGGCCAGGGCGGAGGGCGCGGCGCTGCAGCTCGCCGCCAAGATGGGCCTGGACCCGGCCATGGTGGTGCACGCCAAGGGCATCGGCCCTGACTTTACCTTCTGCATCGTGTACGGCAGGGTAGCCCACCTGATCGACCTGTCGCAGGTCACCGTGGCGCGGCGGGAGTACGAGGAGCTCTCGCCCGCCGAGGTGAACCTGCGGATCCGCACCGCGCTCGGCCGCAAGCTGATCGTCGTCGGGGCCACGATCGGCTCCGACGCGCACACCGTCGGGATCGACGCGATCCTGAACGTGAAGGGCCACGCGGGGGAGAAGGGCCTGGAGTACTACCGGGAGATCAAGGTGGTCAACCTGGGCTCCCAGGTGGAGATACCCAGGCTGGTCGCCACCGCAAGGGCCGAGGGGGCGGACGCCGTGCTGGTCAGCCAGGTGGTCACGCAGCGGGACGCGCACATCAAGAACACCAGCGAGATGGCGGCCGCGTTCGGCCCGCCAGGGCCGGGCAGGCCGCTGCTGATCATCGGCGGGCCGCGGTTCGACCCGGCCATGGCGGCCGAGCTCGGCGTGGACAAGATCTTCGGCAAGGGCACCACGCCCAGGGACGTGGCCAGCTACCTGGTGCACGCGCTCTCACCGGCGGAGGCACACCATGAGCGGTGACGGCGCTGACCCCCGGCTCGGCCTGACCGTGCGCCACCAGCGGTACGTCCCCTACAGCCACGCGCACTACGGCGGCAACCTGGTCGACGGGGCCTACGTGCTCGGCCTGTTCGGCGATGTCGCGACCGAGGCCTGCATCCGAGCCGACGCGGACGAGGGCCTGTTCGCCTCCTACTCCGACGTCCAGTTCCTTGCGCCGGTGCTGGCCGGCGACGTGGTCGAGGTGACCGCCACGATCACCAGGGTCGGGCGGCGCAGCCGGGGGATGAGCTTCCAGGCGCGCGTGCTGTGCCGGGCCGAACCCGAGCGCGCGCCGTCGGCGGCGGGCGTGCTCGACGACCCGATCGTCGCCGTCACCGCGACCGGCACCGTCGTCGCCCCGCCGGCCGACGACCCGGGCAGATCCGGCGCTGCCGCCTCTTACCGGCCTTAGGTGCCCTCCGTACCTAGCACACAGTAACCGAATGACAACTACCGGTAGTATCGGCAGTGATGAGGTCGATGCTCTGTCCGGTGCTGATCGATCGTGGTGCCGAGTTTCACGCTCTGACCAGCGCTCTGGACGGCGCCAGGGACGGGGCGGGCTGCGTGCTGTTCCTGACCGGCGACGCGGGCATCGGCAAGTCCAGGCTGGCGAGGGAGGTGACCGCGCAGGCTGCCGAGCGCGGCTTCCTTGTGCTGGCTGGCCGGGCCGCGGAGTCTGTGGTCCCGATGCCGTTCCGGCCGATCACCGAGGCGCTGATGAAGGCGGCCAGGTCCGGGCTGGCGCCCGACGCCCCGGAGATGGCCGGTTACCGGCCGTCGCTCGGCGCCCTGGTGCCCGAGTGGGGCAGCCAGGAAGGCGGCGAGCCCGAGGTCTCGCCGATCATGCTCGCCGAGGCGCTGCTGCGGCTGCTGACGGCGCCGGGCCGCCCCGGCGCGCTGCTCGTGCTCGAGGACCTGCACTGGGCAGACCCTGAGACGCTGGCGACGCTTGACTACCTCGCCGACAACCTGCCGGGCACCCGCCTGCTCTGCGTGGCCACGGTCAGGGACAGCGAGCCGTCGGCCGGGCTCGACCTGGCCAGGGCGGTGGTGGCCAGGCGGGCGGCCACGCTGGTCGAGGTGCCCAGGCTCACCGAGCGGTCGGTCAGCCAGATGGCCGCGGCGTGCCTTGGCGCCGATGAGGCGCCGGCCGGCGTCCGGCGGCTGCTCGCCGACTGCGACGGGCTGCCGTTCGCCGTGGAGGAGATACTGGCCACTGCCACCGCGTCAGGCCAGCTGGTCAAGGGCGCGTCCGGGTGGCAGGTCAGCGAGGGTGTGAGCACCGCCGTGCCCGCATCGATACTCGGATCGGTACGCAACCGGCTGGCCGCTCTCGGGCCGGTGGTGACCGACGTCCTCGCCTCAGCCGCGGTGCTCGGCAGGCAGTTCGACTGGACCATGCTGCCTGCCGTCGCGAACGTGGCCGAGCCCGAGGTGCTCGCCGCGCTGCAGCAGGCACAGGAGGTCCAGCTGATCACCCCGATCGGCGGCAACGGCCGGTTCTGGTTCAGGCACAGCCTGACCAGGCAGGCCATCCTGTCGGACCTGCTGCCGCCCGACCTGGCGCGCAGGTCGGCCAGGGCGGCGGCCGCGATCGAGACCGCCCATCCCGGCCTGCCCGGCTCGTGGTGCGAGCTGGCCGCCGAGCTGCACGAGGCCGCCGGGGACCGGGTGCGCGCGGCGAACCTGATGCTCCAGGTCGGCCGCCGGGCGGTGCGCCAGGGCGCGCTGCACAGCGCGGCGGCCTCCCTGCGCGACGCGCATGACCTGCTCAGCCAGGCACCGCCGGGTCAAGGACAGCACGGCCAGGGAACGCACGGCCAGGGAACGCACAGTCAGTCACCGAGCAGCAAGCAGCTCGCCAACGAGATCGACGAGGCGCTGGTTCACGCGCTCGCGCTGACCGGTGACTACGATCAGCTCGCGCCGGTGGCCGAGCAGCTGATCGCCAGGCTGCGCCGGGCCGGGGCAGAGCCGCGGCGGCAGGCGCTGATCAGGATCATGACCGCGCGGGCCGGCAGCGAGGATCACCCGGAGGCCGCGGCCAGGCATCTCACCGCGGCTCGCAGGATCGCCGGCCAGCTCGGCGACCAGGAGCTGGCCAGCCGGGTGGACGCCACGGCGGCGCACTGCGCGCTTGACGCCAGCGACCTTGATGGCGCCGACCGGCTGGCCAGGAGCGCGCTCGCCAGCGCCGAGCGGGCCGCCCCCGACGGCTGGGCGGCCGAGGTCGCGGTCGAGTCGCTTGAGGTGATCGGGCGCCGCGAGCGGCTGCGTGACATGGCCGCCGCTCGCGACGCGTTCGAGCGGGCGTACCAGCTCGCGACCGACCATGAGCTTGAGGTGCTGCGGATCAGGGCGCTGCATGAGCTCGGCACGATCGACATGCTCGAGTTCGGCGGCACAAGCAGGCTGTCCGAGGCCAGGGACCTGGGGCACCGGGCCGGGGCCGTCTCCACCGCGACCGTGATCGATCTCCAGCTCGCCAACTCCTGGAGCCTCGGCACGGACCTGGATCGGGCGCTGTCCGCCGCCAGGCAGTGCGAGGCGGGCGCGAGCCGGATCGGGGCCAGGCGAATCGAGGCCATCGCGATCAACATCCAGGCGCTGGTGGCCGCGATCCGCGGCGACCGCGGCGGCGCGGAACAGGCCGCCAGGCGGGCGGAGAGCGCGCTGCCTGATGACCCCGAGGTCTTGTTCTGCACCTGGGGGGTGACCCGGGTGACCGCCTCGCTCCTGCACGACAACCTCGCCAGGGCGCTGAAGGAGAGCGAGGCGGCGCTGTCCCACGGCGGGGCCATGGCGATGACGTCGCCGCGCCGTACCTGGGGCAACTACGCGATCTTGCAGGCCGCCTTCGACAAGGACGGCAGCGGGGCGATCAAGGAAGCCCACGCCGCTGGTGCCGCCGTGGGCTGGAACCGCGCCTACCTGCTGTATGCCGATGCCGTGGTGCAGGGCAGGGACGGCCACGCCGGCCGGGCCACGGAGCTGGCCGCGCAGGCCGCCGACCTCCTCGTTCCCTACGCGCCGTGGTGGAACCATCTGGCCAGGCGGATCGTCGCGCCGGCGGCCCTGAAGGACGGCTGGGGCGAGCCGGTCACCTGGCTGCGCGAGGCGACGGCCGAGCTCGAGGCGAGCGGCCAGCACCGGCTGGCGTCGGCCTGCCGCGGCATCCTGCGCCGTGCGGGCGAGCGGGTGCCGCGGTCGGGTCGCGGCGACGCCCAGGTGCCGCCGCAGATGCGCAGGCTCGGCATCACCAGCCGGGAGATGGACGTGTTCCTGCTCGTGGCGCGCGGCTTCTCCAACGCGGAGATCGCGCAGCGGCTGTTCATCTCGCCGAAGACCGTGGAGACGCACGTCGCCAGCCTGGTGGCCAAGACAGGTCAGGCAGGACGGCGGGAACTCGTCGCGCACGCTGCGCGATATTCACCCACTTGAGGTTACGCGCCCTGATTCGGAAGCTGACATAACAGCCTAAAGACATGAGCCTTAACTCAGGACAGCGGCTGCCGTAGTTCAGGTTGTGCCCGATGCGGACAAGCCGATCGGTGGGCGAACATCGAATACGTAACAAGACACCGCCGATAGCCGCCCAGCCCGGCCACCCGAGTCCGGTGCGGTCACCGGCGCAACGAGCTGCCCCCGCGCTCGCATCGGCGGGGTACCACGCACCAGCGCGATACCCCGCCCGCCAGGGGCGTTCCCGCAAGGAGGACGCATGACGATCAGCGCTGTCGCACCGACGGCCGAGTACCAGGAGCTGTCAGGCACCGACCGCCAGGCACGGTTCGCGGACGAGGCCATCCCCTATATGAGCCGGCTGTACCCCACGGCCCTGCGCCTCACCCGCAACCACTGCGACGCCGAGGACCTGCTCCAGGAGACCTTCGCCAAGGCCTACGTCAAGTTCCACCAGTACAGCCCGGGCACCAACCTGCGTGCCTGGCTGCACAGGATCCTGGTCACCACGTTCTACAGCAGCTGCCGCCGCCGGGAGCGCCGGGCCACCGAGGTGCTGGCCGCCGAGATCTTCGACTCGGCCGGGCAGCAGGACGGCCTCGCGCAGCTGCCGAGGTCCGCTGAGGCCGAGGCGCTCGAGAACATCGGCGACTCGCGGGTCATGCACGCGCTCGGCACGCTGCCCGAGTGCTTCAAGGTCGCGGTGTACCTCGCCGACGTGGAAGGCTACCGGTACGCCGAGGTGGCCGAGCTGACCGGCGCGCCGCTCGGCACCGTGATGTCGCGTATCCACCGCGGCCGCGCGATGCTGCGCCAGAACTTGCGGCCGCGCACCCCGGGCGACCGCGTGACCGGCGACCGCGCCGGCGCCCGCCGTACGGCGATCCGCCGCGCATCGGCTAAGCCGTCTGCGGCCGACCAGGCCGCGACGCCGCCCGACGTCCTGCGCATGGCGGCCTAGCCGTCCGCCATGCGCCTGCCCTGCCGGTCCCGGCGCCCGCCCCGAGGCGAACCCCCCGCCTGAGGCGGAGCCCTCGCTGAGGCGATCCCCCCGCCCCTAGCGAGGCCGGAGGCCGTGCCTAGGAACCCCCGTCCTCGGCACGGCCTCCGCGGCGTGCTGGCCCTCCCCGGCCTCCCTACTCGGCGGCGCCGTACTTGGCGATCTCCTCGTACTCGGCCTCGCTCAGCTCGCGCGGCAGCTCGCCCTTGGCGACCTTGGTGCTCTGGACATGATGCCGGATAGTCTCGACCACCTCGGGATTCGCCAGCGTCGTGACGTCCCCGACGTCGGTGAAGTTCGAGACCGAGGCGATCACGCGCCGCATGATCTTGCCCGACCTGGTCTTCGGCATGTCGGCCACGATCCAGACGTTCTTCGGCCTGGCGATCTTGCCGATCTCGACCTCGATCGCCTTGCTGACCTTCGCATCTACGCCGTCCGCCGAGACGCCCGGCTTGAGCGAGACATACATCTCCACGATCCGGCCGCGGATGTCGTCTATCACCGGCACGGCGGCGGCCTCGGCGATCTCGGGGACGGTCAGCGCAGCCGACTCGAGTTCCTTGGTGCCGAGCCGATGGCCCGCCACGTTGATCACGTCGTCGACCCGGCCGAGTATCCGGAAGTACCCGTCGGCGGCCTGGACCGCGCCGTCGTTTGCGAAGTACGGCCAGTCCCGCCAGTCGGTGCTGTTCGGGTCCCGGTTGTACTTGCGGTAGTAGGTATCGACAAACCGCTCTGGGTCACCCCAGATCGTCTGGAAGATCCCCGGCCACGGGTTCCTGATGCAGATGTTGCCCGCTCGGCCGCTGCCAGCCGGCACCTCGTTGCCGTCCTCGTCATAGATGACGGGGTATACACCGAGCACGCCCGGGCCGCAGCTTCCCGGCTTCATCGGCTGCAGGGCGGGCAGCGTGCTGCCGAGGAAGCCGCCGTTCTCGGTCTGCCACCAGGTGTCGACGATCACCGCCTGTCCCTTGCCGACCTCGGAGTGGTACCAGCGCCAGACCTCGGGCTCGATCGGCTCGCCCACGGTCGTCATGTGCTTGAAGTGGTAGTCGTACTTCTTCGGCTCCTCCGGGCCAACCTTGCGGAGCATCCGGATGGACGTTGGCGAGGTGTGGAAGATGTTGACCCCGAGCTTCTGTGCGATCCGCCACGGGCGGCCGCCGTCCGGGTAGTTCGGCACGCCCTCGTAGATCACGGTCGTGGTGCCGAGCGCGAGCGGGCCGTAGACGATGTAGGAGTGCCCGGTGATCCACCCGATGTCGGCCATGCACCAGTACATGTCGTTCGGGTGAATATCCTGGTAGTACTTCGACGTGCCGGCCACGTACGACAGGTACCCGCCCGTGCTGTGCTGGCAGCCCTTCGGGCGGCCGGTGGTACCGCTGGTGTACATCAGGAAAAGCGGCGCCTCGGCGGGCATCGACACCGGCTCGACGACCGCGCCGGCCTGCTCAGGCAGCAGCTCGTCCACGAAGAAGTCCCTGCCTGGCGCCATCGGCGTCTCGGACGCGTACTGGCCTTCGTGCCGCCGCCATACCAGCACCTTGTCGACCTCCTGGCCCTGCCTGGCGGCCTCCTCAAGGGCCTCGTCCGCCTTCACCTTGTGATCGGTGAGGCCGCCGGCCCGGTAGTAGCCGTCCATGGTGATCAGCACCCGGCTGCCTGAGTCGGCGATCCTGGTGCCGCAGGCGTGACCGCTGAAGCCGCCGAATACCTGCGAGTGGATGATGCCGAGCCGGGCGCAGGCCAGCATGGTTACCGGCAGCTCGGGCACCATCGGCATGTGCAGGGTGACCCGGTCGCCGGCCTTCAGCCCGGCGAAGTCGCGCAGCACCGCGGCGAACTCGTTCACCTGGCGTAGCAGCTCGCCGTAGCTGACGTGCACGTGCTCGTCTGACTCAAGCTCAGGTACCCAGACGATCGCGGTCTTGTCCGGGTTCGCCGCGGCGTGCCGGTCCACGCAGTTGTAGGAGGCGTTCAGCTTGCCACCAACGAACCACTTCCAGAACGGCGGGTTGGACGTGTCGAGCGTGGTATGCCAGCGCTCGTCCCAGGTCAGCAGGTCCGCGTATTCGGCGAAGCAGTCAGGGAACTTATCCTCGGCAAATCTGTCGAAGATCTCCGGGTCCGTGGCGTTGGCCTGTGCTACGAAGTCCGGCGGCGGCTGGTAGTAGCTCTCCTCACGCCAGTGCACAGCTATCTGGGCCTCGGAGACCTCGGTCTCTGGGTTACTCGTCATTTCTCGACCTCCAGCTGGAAGGTTGAATCCGCGCGGCGGCACAGGCCGTTTCCTGTCAAGCTGACATCGCCTCGATGGTGAGTGCGCGACTAAATCGTATCCCTGCGGGACGAGAGTCAACAGACCCGGCACCGCCGGTCCGCGCGGAAGGCGACGGCCCACGTCACCCGGGGTCTGCCCGCTGCGCGAAGTTGACATCGCCGTGCTCAGCGGTATGTTCTTGCCAGTCATGCGCGAGGCGCGAGCGCTGCGCCCGCGGCGGACGGCTTGGCTGGCGCGGCCGCGACATGGCCAGGGCGGCGGGAACGGGTTGGACCTGGAAGGGGCCCAGACATCCAGTAGACAACGAGGGGCGATCCCGCGGCCGGCTGGACGCCCTCCGGTCCGAAGGATGCCTGGGCCTCTTCCTCGCTCAGTCTCTTCGCTGTCTGGCCTGGTGATCGGCTACTCTGGCCCCGGCCGGGACATGCGGGCGGATGAGAACTCGATCGAAGGAACCACCCGGCGGGCTGACATCGTTGTGATTTGAGCACGTACCGAACACGTCATCTCGAGGGCAGGGCACCGTGACATCATCGGAGCGGCCGGACGGCGCGCCTGGACCCGTGCTTGTGGTCATCCCGACATACAACGAGCGCGACAACCTCGAGCCGATCGTGTCCAGGGTAAGGACTGCGGTTCCGGCCGCCGACATCCTGGTGGTGGACGATAACAGCCCGGACGGCACCGGCGAGATCGCCGACAAGCTCGCCGCGTCCGACGCCCAGGTGCACGTGCTGCACCGAGCGGCCAAGGCCGGCCTCGGCGCCGCCTATATCGCAGGCTTCGGCTGGGGGCTCGAGCACGGCTACGAGGTGCTGGTGGAGAGCGACGCCGACGGCTCCCACGACCCGGCCGACCTGCCGCGGATGCTGTCCGCGCTGGCCGACGCCGACCTGGTGATCGGTTCCAGATACGTGGCGGGCGGGACCACGGTGAACTGGCCGAAGTCACGCGAGGTGCTGTCCAGGGGCGCCAACGCCTACGTGCGGATCATGCTCGGCATCGGGGTGCACGACGCGACGGCCGGGTACCGCGCCTATCGCGCAGGCACACTGCGCGCCATCGGCCTTGACGAGGTCGAGTCGCAGGGCTACTGCTTCCAGATCGACCTCACGCTGCGCACCGCCCAGGAGGGGCTGCGCATCAGGGAGGTCCCGATCACCTTCACCGAGCGCGCACGCGGCGCCAGCAAGATGAGTCACTCGATCGTCACCGAGGCGCTGCTGCGGGTCGCACAGTGGGGCGTGGCCGCCAGGCTTGGCCGGCGGCGGCACCGCGGCGCCGGTTAGCCGACAAGGACGCGAACTGGCGCCCGGTCCCGCGGTACAGGGCGCCAGTTGCTGGGCGCTGCCGACGCCGCCGCTAGGCGCTGCGGCGCTGCCTGGCCTGGGTGCCTGAGTCCGGCTCCTCGCCGCGCTGGCCCCTGATGATCGCGAGCCGCTCGGCGAGCACCTCTTCGAGGTCGGCGATGGTGCGCCGCTCCATGAGCATGTCCCAGTGGCTGCGCGGAGGCTTGACCTTCGATGCCGTCGGCTGGTCGCCGGAGGCGGTCAGCGCTGCGGCACCGCAGACCCGGCACTCCCACTTCGACGGGACGTCCGCCTCGGCAGCGAACGGCACGCTGAAGCGGTGGCCCTTCGGGCACTCGAAGGCCACCTCCTGACGGGGCGCCAGGTCCGTGTTACGGTCGTTCTCATAGCTCGTGGCGCCGAGTCGGGTGCCACGTAGTGCGCGTTCGGCCATATGCCTGCTGCCTCCGGGCGCTTGGGTGTTCGCTAGTTAACAACGGCGACGACTCCTGCAAGATTCCCGCGAGGAGCATGGTCCAACCGTGCGCGCCTGGTCAGATCCTGCGCGCATGGGGTCGGCGCGCCGCGGGAAGCCAGGTGGCGCAGGCGATTGCGTGCGTCCCGCCCGGCCGGTCCGGCTAGACCTGCGCCCTCGGATTCCATTGCCCGCGCGCGGTCAGGACGTCGCGCAGCAGCTCGGTCTGGTCGGTCATGATCCCGTCCACACCGAGGTCGAGCAGCGAGTCCATGGCCTCGCGCTCGTTCACGGTCCACACGTGCACCTGCAGGCCCGCCGCGTGCGCCCGGCGAATGATCGGCGCGGTCGCCATCCGCACCGGCAGCTGGGCGCAGCGCACCCAGCGCCTGGCGAAGCCGACCGCCAGCGCCCGCCCTGGCAGGCCGGACCGCAGCGCGGCCGCGCCGGCCGGCGAGGCCGCCATACACACGGGGCGGTCTAGCTGCCGCCGGGTGGCGCGTAGCCTGGCGCCGGAGAACGAGGTGATGCAGACCCGATCCCACGCCGCCGCCCGTCGGATCAGCACGGCCAGCGGTCCGGCCGCTGGCATGTCCTTGACGTCGATGTTAAACCGCACGTCAGGCCAAGCCCCGAGCAGGTCCTCGAGCAGCGGTATCGAGTCGGTGCCGTCCACCTTCGCAGCGGTCACCTCGCTGGCAGGCAGGCTGGCGATCGCGCCTGCCCGGTCGGTGACCCGGTCGAGCGTCTTGTCGTGGAACGCCACGAGCACGCCGTCGCTGGTCGCATGCGCGTCGGTCTCCAGGTAGGTGTAGCCGAGCGAGACCGCGTGCTCAAATGCCCGCCAGGTGTTCTCAGGGAAGTGCCCGGCCCCGCCACGGTGCGCGAACGCGATCGGCGTCGGGTAGCCAAGGAAGTCAGTCACGGCCATCGGCACTCCACTCCCTGCGCCGCACCTCGGCGAGCGCGACCGCGGCCGCCGCCGCCACGTTGAGCGAGCCGACCCGGCCAACCTGAGGAATGTAAGCCACCTGGTCGGCGGCCGCGAGCAGGGCGGGGGAGCAGCCGCGATCCTCGTTGCCGAATGCCAGGCAGACGTCTCCGGCCAGCGCCGCCTCGTGCAGCGGGACCGCACCGTCGGCAAGCTCGACGGCGACCAAGCGCAGGCCTGCCTGCCTGATCTCATCAGCGGCGCCGACCGCGCCCGAGGCCTGGCCGAAGGTCAGGAACCGCCCGGTGCCGAGCGCGGTCTTGCGCGCCGACGGATGTTCCGGGTCAGCGGTGTCGCCGCACAGCCAGACGTGCTCGACGCCGAACGCGGCCGCGGTCCTGATGATCGCGCCGACGTTGAACGGCTGGCTCACCGACTCGAGCAGCAGGCACACCCTGGCCTGGGTGACCCGCCGCCAGGATCTGTTCAGCCGCTTGACCTCGGTCTGGCCGAGCTGACGGCTCACCGGCACAGCCCGGCCGGATGGCCGGCCCTGCTCACCTTCAGCAGCCGGTAGCCCGACCGGGCCGCGGCGCGCTCGGCAGCCCATCCCGACTCGGCCAGCCATCGCTGCAAAGAGTCGGATCCGAGGTTGCGTTGCACAACCAAGAAGGCGGTCGCCCCGTGGGCGAGCCGACTCAGCCAGCCGGACAGCAGGCCGTGCAGCGCGTTCTTGCCGATGCGGACCGGCGGGTTGGACCAGATCAGGGCGAACGACTCAGGCAACGCCCGGTCGCCAGGGAGCGCGCAGCTGACGTTGGGCAGGCCGGCCCTGGCGGCGTTGGCGGCGGTCAGCGCAAGCGCACGCTGGTTGACGTCCACGGCCCAGACCCTGGCGGCTGGGGCGCGGGCGGCGAGCACCAGCGCCAGCGGGCCGTAGCCGCAGCCCAGGTCGAGCAGGTCGCCGGTCTCGGGCGGCGGGGGCGCCGCGTCGAGCAGCAGCCTGGTGCCTGGGTCGAGCCTGCGGGCTGAGAACACCCCGGCGTCGGTGGCCAGGTCCAGGTGCAGGTCGGGAAGGATGACGTGCACCGAGCCTGGCCGGTGGGCCGCGGCGGGCTCGCTCGCGAAGTACTGCTCGCTCACCGTGCGTTCCCGCTCGCCTCCGGGAGACCCGACCGGCTCGCTCACCGTGCGTTCCCGCTCGCCTCCGGGAGACCCGACCGGCTCGCTCACCGTGCGTTCCCGCTCGCCTCCGGGAGACCCGACCGGCTCGCTCACCGTGCGTTCCCGCTCGCCTCCGGGAGACCCGACCGGCTCGCTCACCTGGCGGCGGTCACGGGCACCGTCACCCTGGCCGCCGACGCTGCCAGCGCTGGATCGATGTACTTGTGGGTCACCCAGCGCTCCACGAAGAACGTCAGGATCGGGATCGTGCCGGCCGCCAGAACGATCACCGTGCCCGGGCTGGCCAGCTTCATCCTGACCAGCCTGGTCATCGTGAAGGCCACCACCACGTAGATGATGTAGAAGATCCCGTGCGCCGTGCCCACGTACTTGACGATGACCAGGTTGTTCGCGAACACCTGCAGTGGTATGCCGACGAAACACAGGATGATCAGGACGGTTCCGGTCAGGTAGGCCATGAACCGGTATGCGCGCACCACCAGGGCAAGCTGCCTGTCGGCGTTCACTTCTCGTTCCTCCTAGCTAGCGAAGGCCGTGCCATCTGCCGTGGCCCTTCACCTGGCTGTTCAGCTTGGCCAGATAGGCGTTGTACTCGGCAAGCTCGGCGTCCTGCGGTTCCTCCGCGCTGTTGGGGGCTCGCTGCCCCTGGCCGGTCACGGCCCCTGCTGGCTCATCGGCGCCCGCGGCTGCCGCGTACGTTCCCGCGGCGGCCAGCGCCGCGCCCGTACCAGCTGGGAGCACGATCTCCGGCGCCTCGGCCTCGGGCGTCGGATGCAGCTCGTCGCGGATCGTCTTGACCCAGAATACGACGCCGAAAATCGAGAAGATCGGCCACTCAAATGTGTAAGCCCAGCTCAGGTCGTTACCCGCCATTGCGCGGTGGAACTGCCAGTCGCCGAGCCAGAGCATGCCGACGACGGCCACCACGGCGAAAAGGTGCCACGCGATCCACCGGGGGGCCAGCAGGGTACGCCAGCTCGGGGCAGGCGACGCTTCGACCATGCCTTGAGCCTAGCGCCGCTCTCGCGCTGCTCGCCGCGACCACCACGAATCGGGCGACCGAGCGCGCCGTCGCAGGTCGCTGGCTGCCGGTCGGTCATAATCGGGGCTATGTCTCTTGCGGACCTGCTGCCTGGCCGGCTGGGCGCCGGCCGGATGCCCGGCCGGATCGACGAACTGCGCGGACCGGTCAGTGGCGTGATCATGCTGCCTCGCTACCTGGCCTGGCCGGGGATGCGCGAGTTCGATGTCGGCGACGGGGTGAGCCGGCGCATCCTGTACGGCATGCTGCTCGCCCAGGGCAAGCGCAACGACATCACCCGCCTGGTCAACGCGACCCTGCTCGGCCAGGACTGGCCGCTGATCGCCAGGTCGCTCCACCCGCGGCTCGGCCGCTGGTGTGAGCGCCGCTTCGGGCTCGGCAGCCACGAAGGCGCCAGCCAGCCCGAGGGCGAGGGCGACGACCTGACCGACGCCGTCGGATGCGAGTCCGCGGATTCGGTCTGACGTGCGCAAGTACGTCATCGTCGGGGTGCAGGGGAGCGGCAAGGGCACCCAGGCCGGCCTGCTCGCCGACGACCTTGACCTGGTGCACATCGCGGTCGGCGACATCCTGCGCTGGAATGTGCAGCACCACACCAAGCTCGGCGCGCAGGTGCGGCGCACCATGGCGGCCGGCCTGCTCGTGGGCGACGACCTGGTCGAGGGCGTGGTCAGGGACAGGCTCGGCCAGCACGACTGGAACTACGGGTTCATCATCGACGGCTTCCCGCGCAACGAGCGGCAGGCCGAGTTCTTCCTGGAGGGCTACGACATCGACGGGGTGATCCACCTCGACCTGCCCGACAGCGAGGTCAGGCGGCGGGTGCTGGCCAGGCGGCTGTGCTCTGGCTGCGGCATGGACTACAACCTCATCGCCAGCAGCCCGCACGTGCCTGGCCGGTGCGACGCCTGCGGTTCCGCCCTGGTCACAAGGGAGGACGACACGCAGGAGGCGCTCGCGGTGCGGCTGCGCGAGTACCACGAGAAGACCAATCCGGTGCTGGCGATCTTCCGGCGCAAGGAGTACGTGGTCACCGTCGACGCCAGGCCGGGCGTCGCGGAGATACAGCAGGAGATCAGGAAGCGGTTCGACCTGCCGCCGTACCGTCCGCCTCCCGGCTAGCCGCTCTGCCTGGCCCTGGCCGCGCCTTCCCCGATTGACGCGGAACCCAGGAGAATCCTACCCTTCCCCTATGACTATAGAGAAAGGGTCTAACGGGCAGCCTGGCCTGGCCGCCTCGCCGATCGGGTTCCGGCTCGACCCGGGCTCAGGGGTCCCGACCTACCTGCAGCTCGTGCACCAGGTGGAGCAGGCGCTGCGGGTCGGTTACCTGACGGAGGGCGACCGGCTGCCCACGGTGAAGGAGGCCGTCGAGTCGCTCGCGATCAACCCCAACACCGTGCTGAAGGCCTACCGGGAGCTTGAGCACCGCGGCCTGGCGGCCGGACGGCCCGGCCAGGGCACCTTCATTGCCGGCACGCTCCGCCGGGTCGGCATCGCCGAGCAGGCCGAGTTGCGCGCGAGCCTGCTCGGCTGGCTGCGCAGTGCCGCCGACGCCGGGCTTGACGGGGCGGGCATCGAGGCGCTGTTCGCCTCGTCGCTGCGGGATTTTCTTGAGCGCCGCGACGAGCCTGGGCCGGGCCGGCATCGTGGTGCGCGGGCCGGCCGACCGGGCGCCGGGCGGGCAGGCGATCCACAGCTGCGGAACGGAGCGGTGGCATGAATGTGATCGAGAGCCGCGGACTGGCCAAGCGGTACCGCCGCACCTGGGCGCTGCGCGACTGCGACCTGGCCATCCCGGCCGGGCACGTGGTCGCGCTCGTCGGGCCGAACGGCGCGGGCAAGACCACGCTGCTCAACCTCGCGGCTGGCCTGCTGCGGCCCACCGACGGCACAATCAGCGTGCTCGGCGGCGAGCCGCCCGGATCGGACGCCGCCAGGGCCGGCATCGGCTTCGTGGCCCAGGATGCGCCGCTCTACCGGCACCTGCCGGCCGGCGACATGCTGCGCCTTGCAGGGAGCCTGAACGCCGGATGGGACGCCGCGGCAGCGCAGGCGCGCCTCGCCGAGCTCGGCATTCCGCTTGACCGGAAGGTACGCGCGCTGTCCGGCGGGCAGCGGGCTCAGCTGGCCCTGACCATCGCGCTTGCCAAACGCCCCGAGCTGGTCATCCTGGACGAGCCGCTGGCCAGCCTCGACCCGCTGGCCAGGCACGACTTCGCCGGGTCGCTGATGGGAGCGGTCGCCGAATCCGGCCTTTCTGTGGTGTTCTCCTCGCACGTGGTCTCCGAGCTCGAGAAGATCGCCGACTACCTGGTCGTGCTCAACGAGGGTCGGCTGCAGGTGGCCGGGGAGGTCGGCGAACTGATTGCCGCACACCGGATACTGACGGGCCCCGGCGGCGAGATGGCGCTCGACTCGCGGCGGCTGGCCGTCGTCCACGCCAGCCGCGCGGGCGCCCAGGCGCACCTGCTGATCAGGACCACCGCACCGGGCGAGCCGGCCCCGGCGGGCTGGCAGTCCGATCCGGCGACGCTTGAGGACCTGGTGCTCGGCTACCTGCGCGACCCCGGCGCCCGGATGCTCCCCGGCCCGGCCGCGGCAGTGACGGCATGACCGCCGCCGCCCAGCCCGCCCTCCAGCCTGCCGACCATGCCCGGCCTGCTCGGGCCGGCTGGCGCGGGCTCGGCTGGGTCACCTGGCGGCAGCACCGCGCCGCGCTGGCGGCGTTCCTGCTGCTTGCCGCGCTCCTCGCCGCCGGGATGACAGCGACCGGGCTGGTGCTGCACGCGGCAGGTCCGCGCACGCTCGCGGTCGGACCGAACTCGCAGTGGCACCTGTTCGACCGCTCATACACCGTGCTCACGATCGTGGTATTCCTGCTGCCGGCGCTCGCTGGGATGTTCATCGGGGCGCCGTTGGTGGCCAGGGAGATCGAGACCGGCACGACGCGGTTCGCCTGGACCCAGGACGCGGGCCGCGCCAGGCAGCTGATCGCGACGGTGCTCCCGATCGCGGCGCTGCTCGCCCTCATCGCGATCGCGCTCGGCCTGGAGTTCCGCTGGTGGCTGTTCCCTGGCAGGGCGTTTGCCGCGGCCTGGCAGCCCGACGTGTTCGGCCTGATGCCGCTGCCGCTGGCCGGCTGGCTCGTGTTCGGCTTCGGCCTGGGAGTGTTTCTCGGGGTCGCGATCCGGCGCACTCTCCCGGCCATGGCCGCCACGTTCGTTTGTTACGCCGCGGTGCTGTATCCGGTCGTGCTCTTCTGGCGGCCGCATTACCTGCCGCCGCTGCACCAGGCCGGCGGCGATCCGACGTTCTCGGCCGGCGGCGGATACGGGTACTCCTTGGGCGGCAGCACCGGCGCGCGGCCCGACGTCCTGAGCGCGGCGCTTGGCTGGCCCGACGGGCGGCTGCTGACCACCGGCGAGCTCAGGCACCCGGCAGCCTGGTTCCGTCTGCACCACATCCAGATCTGGGTGACCTACCAGCCGGGCACCAGGCTCGGGCTGTTCCATCTCATCGAGTTCGGCTGGCTGATCGCGCTGTCGGCGGTCCTGATCGCCGCCACGGTCCTGCTGATCAAGCGCAGGCCCGCATGACGGCGACGGCCGCTCCGGCCGGGCGCGTGCGCTCGCCGTGCGGCACCGGCCTCGCCTGGACCGCATGGCGGCAGCACCGGGTGACCGTGACGGGGCTGCTCGTCCTGTTCGCGGCGTGCGCCGCGGTGATGGGGATCACCGGCCTGCGCACCCACGCCGTCTACGCCAGCTACCTGGCGCACCACTGCCTGACCGCCAGGCTGCCGCTGTGCCACCCCAGGCTGCTCGACGAGATGCACGACGAGTCGCAGCTGGCCGGCTATGTTCCCTGGCTTGCGGGGGTGTTCGTCGGCGCCCCGCTGCTCGCCCGCGAATTCGAGACGGGAACGTATCGTTTCTCCTTCACCCAGAGTGTCAGCGGGCGCCGTCAGATCCTCACGGCGCTGTTGCTCGCAGCGGCACTCGTCGTGGTCTGCGGGTGCCTGCTCGGCCTGCTCGCCACCTGGGCGGCGAATCCGCTGCACCGCATCGCGCTCGGCTACGACACCGGGCTGAGCTACTGGGACCCCGGCTACTTCTGGCTCACCGCGGTCACGCTGCCCGCGCTGTCGCTGCTCGACCTGAGCCTCGGTGTGCTGGCCGGCGTCCTGATCCGGCGCGCGGTGCCGGCCATCGCCGCCGCGCTGGCCGGTGCGCTCCTCGTCGCCGCGCTGGTGACCGGTTTCGGCGCCAGCGGGGCCGGCCCTGACGGAGCCGGACCGGTGTACCGGGCCATGCTCGGCATCGCGCCGCTGACGGCCAGGCCGCTGCCCACCACGGGCCCGCCCGGCAGCTTCCTGCTGAGCTGGCGGTACGTCGGCGCGGACGGCAGGAACGTGCCCGGCCGCATCCTGTACCGGATCATCCCGTCGCGCGAGTGGGCACACCCGGCGGCGCTGCGGACAGCGCTGGCGGCGCACCGCATCAGCTACCTGGTGACCTATCAGCCCGCCAGCAGGTACTGGTTGTTCCAGGCCGCGGCCGCCGCGATCCTCGTCGTGCTCGCCATGGCGATGGGCTACGCCGCGATCCGGCTGGCCTGCCGCCGCAGGTGACCGGGGTCGGGCCGCGGATCTTCGAGCGACGCCACGCCGGACCAGCCGCCATTCGCGGAGTAACGGCGGCGAGTTCGTTATGCAGCGTGATGCATTTCTTGTCCCGATCGGGTGCCTGCCGGGCCCGCAGCGTGCGCGAGATCACCCTGCCGATCGGGGGCGCGGATGGTCGCGCAAGCCCTAGCCTGGTCATATGCGGGAAATCTCGGTCTTCAGCGGCACCGCTCACCGGGCGCTGGCAGAGGAAATCTGCGGGCACCTCGATGTTCCGCTGCAGCCGGCCACGGTACGGCGGTTCGCCAACGACTGCCTGGAAGTTCAGCTCCAGTCCAACTGCAGGGAGCGGGATGTTTTCCTGATCCAGCCGCTGGCCTCGCCGGTCCAGGAGCACCTGGTCGAGCTGCTGCTGATGCTCGACGCCGCGCGTGGTGCGTCGGCGGCGCGGGTGACCGCGGTGATCCCGCATTACGCGTACGCGCGCTCGGACAAGAAGAACATGCCCAGGGTGTCGATCGGCGGCCGGCTCGTCGCCGACCTGCTGGTCGCCGCGGGAGCCAGTCGGGTGCTCACGATGACGCTGCACTCGCCGCAGGTACACGGGTTCTTCTCGGTCCCTGTCGACCACCTGCATGCGCTGCGCGAGATCGCCGATCACTTCTCCGGGCTGGACCTGTCCAACTCGGTCGTGGTCTCGCCTGACCTGGGCAATGCAAAGGCCGCCGCCGCGCTCGCCAGGATGCTCGGCCTGCCCGTGGCGGCCGGCGCCAAGGAGCGGATCAGCGACGACAAGGTCACGATCACCTCGATCATCGGGGATGTCACCGGGCGGAACGTGATCGTGCTGGACGACGAGATCGCCCGCGGCACCACGATCATCGAGATCCTCGGCAGGCTCCGCGAGCAGGGGGCCAGGTCGGTGCGGATCGCGTGCACGCACGGCCTGTTCTGCGACGGCGCGGTCAAGCGGATCGCCGCATGGCCCGAGGTGCTCCAGATCGTTTGCACGAACACCGTGCCGCTGACCGAGGCAGGCGACGCCGACAAGCTGCACGTGATCTCGGTGGCTCCGGCGCTGGCCGAGGCGATCAGGCGGATCCACCTGGGGGAGTCGGTCAGCGCCCTGTTCCACGATCAGTAGCGGCGGTCTCGCTCCCACGCGGCGATCTCGACCCGGGAGCTGAACCCGAGCTTGGCCATGATGTTGGCGATGTGACGGGCCGCCGTGGCCGGGCTGATGAACAACTGGTCGGCGATCTCGCGGTTCGACAGGCCGCCGGCGACCAGCGCGGTGATCTCGAGCTCGCGCGCGGTCAGCCCGTTCCCGCCGCCCGCCGCCGACTCCGCTGCGCGGTCCGCCGGTCCGGCCGGATCCGCTTCGGCCGCCTTCCCGTCCGCCGCGCCCAGCGCGAGGCCGATCGCCTCCTCGTCGGTCAGCTCGGCCCCCGCGGCAAGCAGCGCGGCGATCGCCTTGTCGCCAAGCGGCGCGGCCCCGTCGAGCACCCGACGCGTCCTGGCCGCCGAGGCCTCAGGCAGCAGCGCCGCCTGGCGCAGCGCCGCGGCGGCGCCGGACAGCCGCACGGCCAGCTCGGGATCGGCCTGCGCGGCAGCCAGCGCGGCGAACGACTCAAGCCCGCGGATCACGCCGATCCTGCTGCCGGTCGACCTGCTCAGCTCGATGCTCTCGCTCAGGTACGCCCCGGCAAGCGCGAGCTCGCCCTGGCTGATCGCCATCCGGCCGAGGCCCGCCAGGCACCTGGCCATGTCCGGCTTGGCATCGACCTCACGCAGGATGACCAGTGCGTCCTCGTAGTGCTGCCGCGCGAGGCCGGGCTCCGAGGTCAGCCTGGCCAGGTCACCGAGCCCGAGTAGGGCCCTGGCCGCCCCCCACAGCTGGTCGATCTCGCGGGCGATGGCCAGGGCGGTCTCGGCGAGCCTGCGCGCCAGCGCCAGGTCGCCGCCATAGGCGGCCAGCGTTCCCAGCGTCCCAGACGCGTACGCCTCGTTGAAGCGGTCGCCAGCCGCCCGGGCGACCGCCATCGCCTCGTCAGCCATGGCGGCGGCCTCGTCGAGCTGCCCGGCATGCAGCGCGGCCTCGGCGAGCAGGTTCAGCGCGGACGCGGCCCAGAATTCCGAGCCGGGCGCCCGGCAGAGCTCAAGCCCGGCCTTGGCATGCTGCCCCGCCTGCGCCGGGTCGGTCGCCAGCCCCAGCTGCGCGCGGCTGACCAGCGCAGGCCCGAGCACGCCGTCGGGCAGCGCCGACGTGTCGAGGTTCAGGAAAGCATCGAGCCAGCCGGCGCCTTCGGCAAAGGATCCGAGCACGATCCAGACCGGCCTGGTCGCTGCGCAGACCCGCAGGCCGGTCTCGGCATCGCCGTTGGCCAGGCAGTCGCCGAGTATCTGCCTGACGTTGGCCGTGTCGGCCTCGAACCGGCGGAACGTGTCCACCCTGGCCGACCACGACGCGGGCACCAGCGCCATGCCAGCCAGTGCGAGCTGCTCCATCTCGCGCACCCCGTAGTCGCGGAACCTGGCCTTGAGCACCTCGGACTCGCCGGCCTGCGCCAGCCGTACCACCGCATACTCGCGGATCGTGTCCAGCATCCGGTACCTGGCCGCCCCGCGGGCGTCGGTCTCGGCGACCACGAGCGACTTGTCGGCCAGGCCGGTGAGCAGGTCGAGAATCTCCCTTGGTGCCAGCTCGTTGCCGCCCAGCCGGACGGCGCAGACCTCCTCGGCCATCTCAAGCGGCCAGCTCGCGAACACCGACAGCCTGCGCAGCAGGATCCGCTCGGACGGTGACAGCAGCTCGTGGCTCCAGTCGATGGCCGCCCGCAGCGTCCTGTGGCGCTCCGGCGCCGTCCGCTCGCCCGAGCTGAGCAGCCGGAACCGGTCCGCCAGGCGGGCCGCGATCTGGTCGGGAGTCAGCGCCCTCACCCACGCCGCCGCCAGCTCGATGGCGAGCGGCAGGCCGTCAAGCGCACGGCAGATCTCGGCCACCGCTGGCGTGTTGGCCTGGGTCAGCGCGAAGCCGGGCTGCACCGCCGCCGCCCGGTCGGCGAACAGCCGCAGCGCGTCGGAGCTTGCCATCTCGACGTCGGGACCGTCAGCCGGCGGCACGGACAGCGGCGGGACCTGCCACACGGTCTCGGCCGCCACCCGGAGCGGCTCGCGACTGGTAGTGATCACGACCAGCCCTGGGGAGCTGGCCAGTAGCCGGTGGCAGATCTGCGCGCAGGCCAGGATCAGGTGCTCGCAGTTGTCGAGCATGATCAGCGTCCGGCGCGGCCTGAGCGCGTCAGCGAGCGTGGCGAGCAGCGGCCGGCCAGGCTCCTCAATCACGCCGACGGCGGCGGCGATCCTGGTCGCCACCAGCTCGGGCTGGCGCAGGTCGGCGAGCTCCACCAGGTGCGCGCCGTCAGGGAAGCCACCGGCCAGCTCGGCGGTGAGCCTCATGGCCAGCCTGGTCTTGCCGATGCCGCCGGTGCCGCTGAGCGTGAGCGCGCGGACGCCGCGCACGAGCCGGCGAAGCTCGCCAAGCTCGCGCTCCCGGCCGATGAAGGCGTTCAGCTCATCGCCGGCCCGTCCGTGCACAGGTTCCATGTCGCCGCCAGGGCTCCAGCCAGCACTCACATTCTGCCAGGTGGGCAGATAGCCACGCTAACGTGCAGCAGAGCCAGATGAAATATGAAACCAGCATGAAGCCTGGTAAGTCCGGTAGCTCCGATTGGGCCGGCGGGCGGCGGATGCTGCGGGCCAGAGCGCTCGGGTCACGCCAGCGTCTGGCCGCTGACCCGCTGCTCGAGCGCCAGCAGAAAGCGCTTGCGGTCGATCCCGCCGCCGTAGCCGGTGAGGCTGCCGTCAGCACCGATCACCCGGTGGCAGGGGACCACGATCGCGACCGGGTTCCTGCCGTTCGCCAGGCCGACCGCCCGGGACGCTGACGGCTGCCCGATCCGCCTGGCCAGCTCGCCGTAGGAGACGGTCTCGCCGTACGCTATCTGCCGCAGGCCGGACCAGACCGCACGCTGGAAGCCGGTGCCAGCCAGGTCCAGTGGCAGGTCGAAGCTGGTGAGCTGGCCGGCGAAGTAGGCCTTCAGCTGGCTCGCCGTCTCGCCGAGCACAGGGTCGGAGTCGACCTCGGCGGCCGCGCCTAGCGCGCCGGGGCCGGCTCGTGACCGCGCACATCCATGTAGAGCCCGGCCAGCGCGCCGCCCCTGGCGACCAGGGTCAGCGGCCCGATCGGGCTGTCGATCACCGCGTGCAGCCGGGCTGCAGCCGGCGCCGGTGTGGTCATCGTGTCTCCTCTTCCTTTCGCTTTTCGCGTCTCTTTTGGCGCTTCGCCCGGTTCGTTCAGCCGGAGCGGCTGGGCTCCAGGCTCAGGCCGCCGGGAGGTGGTTGATGGCGTGGCTAGAGGTGGCCCACAGGTACTGCACCGCGTAGCCACGCCAGGGCCGCCACGGCTTCGCCCGCCTGATCAAGGCAGCAGGGGAGGGCGGCAGTCCCAGCGCCGCCGCGGCCTGCCGGACGCCTAGATCGGTGGGAGTGAACGCGTCGGGGTCGCCGAGTCCGCGCATCGCGATCAGCTCGACCGACCACGGGCCCAGGCCCGCCACGGCGCTCAGCCGGCTCCTGGCCTGCCGCCAGTCGGCGCCGGGGCCCAGGTCGATCTCGCCGGCGGCGATGGCGCTGGCCAGGGCATGCACGGTGCCGCGCCGGGCGGCGGGGATCGCGAGCACGGCGGAGCCCGCCGCGCCGGCCGCGTCAGCGCCTGCGGCGTCAGCGCCTGCCGCCTCGGCGGCGGCCGCCTCGGCCAGGACCTCCATGGCGGGGAACAGCCTGGACAGTCCGCCTGCCGGGTCGTCGACTGGCTCGCCGAGGTGCCTGGCCAGCCGCGCGCCGTGCGTCCTGGCCGCCGCGGTGGAGACCTGCTGGCCGAGCACGGCCCTGATCGCCAGCTCGCCGGCGTCCACCGTGCGCGGTATCCGCCTCCCGGGCGCCTTGTCGACCAGCGGCGCGAGCACCTCGTCGGCGCGCAGCAGGTCGCACACGGCGACCGGGTCGGCGTCGAGGTCGAGCAGGCGGCGGCACCGGCTGATCGCCATCGCCAGGTCGCGCAGGTCGGTCAGGTGCAGCTGGCACCCGATGTATTCGGGACCGGGCGTCAGCGCCACGATGCCAGGACCGTGCGGCAGCCGTAGCGTCCGGCGGTACGCGCCGTCCCGCCACTCCTCCACGCCGGGTACCGACGTGGCCGCCAGGTGGCCGAACAGGTTGTCGGGGAACATCGGGGCGCGGAACGGCAGCCGGAGCGAGAGGGCCGCTAGCGAGGGTCCGCCCGCCGCGGCCTGCCCGCCGCTCCGGCCTGCCGTCCGGGCGCGGTCTGCCAGGCGGTCTGCCAGACGGGCACGGTCGGCCGCGCGGCCCGGCTGGTGCCGACCGGCGGCGCGGCGGCGCAGCTCGGTAGGCGGCATGGCGAAGACCTCGAGGACGGTGTCGTTGAAGGTCCTGATGCTCGGGAAGCCCGCGGCGAACGCCACGTCGCCCATCGGCAGCGCGGTCGTCTCGATCAGCAGCCTGGCGGTCTGCGCCCGCTGCGCGCGAGCGAGCGCGAGCGGGCCGGCCCGAGCTCGGCGAGCAGCTGGCGCTCGACCTGCCGGACGCTGTAGCCGAGCTTCGCGGCCAGCCCGGCCACGCCGTCGCGGTCCACGGTGCCGTCGGCGATGAACCGCATCGCCCTGGCGACCAGGTCGGCCCGCTCGTTCCACTGCGGCGATCCCGGGCTCGCGTCAGGCCGGCACCGCTTGCAGGCGCGGAAGCCGGCCTGCTGCGCAGCCGCGGCGCTCGGGTAAAAGCACATGTTCTCCGGCTTGGGCGGGACCGCAGGACAGCTCGGCCGACAGTAGATCCCCGTGGTCAGCACGGCGGTGAAGAACCAGCCGTCGAACCTGGCGTCCTTCGACTGGACCGCCCTGATGCAGCGCTCGGTGTCCTCATGCACCCTGCCAGCATCGCCGCTCAGGCCTGCCCGGGTCTAGCGAAAATGCGACACGGCCGTGCCGTCGCCAACCCAGCCCCGATCCTTGCGCCTCACGCAAAGTTGCGTACTGCGAAAATTTCGCTACCATGACTGACGTGACAGCGGTGGAGCAGGAGCAGGAGCAGGAGCAGCTGCCGCGCAGCCACGCCGACGGGCTGCGCGAGCGCAAGAAGGCGGCAACCCGACGAGCGCTCGGCATCGCCGCGATGCGGCTCGCCGTCGAGCGCGGCCTGGACAACGTCCTAGTCGAGGACATCGCCGCCGAGGCCGGGGTGTCCGCCCGCACGTTCAACAACTACTTTGCCAGCAAGAACGAGGCGATCTGCGCCGTCGCGATGGACCGCGGCAGGCAGATCGGCCTGGCGCTGCGCAGCCGGCCGGCTGGCGAGCCGCTGATGGAGGCGATCACGCGCGCGGTCCTTGACCAGTACGCGTCCGCTGAGAAGGCGCCGGACCGGGACTGGATCGCCGGCATCCGGCTGGCGTTCCGCTCGCCCGCCCTGCAGGGCGAGCACCTGCGCACGCAGTATGCGGCGCAGCAGGCGCTCGCGCAGGCCATCGCCGACCGGATCGGCGCCGACGTCGAGTCGGACATGTTCCCCGCGGTGATGGCCGGCGCGGTCGGCGCGGCCACCCATGTCGCAATGGACCGCTGGCTGCGGGCCGACCCCCCGACCGCGCTCGGGCCGCTGATCAGGCGGGCCATCGCCCAGCTTTCCGGCGCACCGCCAGGCCCGGGCCCCTGACCCGGCACCACCAGCCCTCGCAACCAGCCCCCGACATCCTGACGACCCCGGGCGAGAACCCCCGACCGCAGAGCGAGTGACCAGTGCTGATCCGACTGCTCCGCACGTACCTGGCGCCGTACCGCAGAGACCTGGTGCTCGTAGGCCTGTTCCAGCTGGTGCAGACCCTCGCCACCTTGTACCTGCCGACGCTCAACGCCGACATCATCGATAACGGCGTGATCACCGGCAACACGAACTACATCCTGCACACCGGCGGCGTCATGCTCGGCGTCGCGGTGGCCCAGATCGTCTGCTCGGTCTGCGCGGTCTACTTCGGCGCCCGCACGGCCATGGGCCTGGGCAGGGACCTGCGGCTGGGCCTGTTCCGGCGGGTGCAGGAGTTCTCGGCCCGCGAGGTCGGGCACTTCGGCGCGCCGTCGCTGATCACGCGTAACACCAACGACGTGCAGCAGGTCCAGATGCTGGCGATCATGACGTTCACGCTGATGGTGTCGGCGCCGATCATGTGCGTCGGCGGCATCTTCATGGCGCTGAACCAGGACGTGCGGCTGTCCTCGCTGCTGCTGGTCGCGGTCCCGGCGCTCGGCATCATCGTGGCGCTGATCATCTCCCGGATGCGGCCGCTGTTCCGGCAGATGCAGGAGCGAATCGACGAGATCAACCGGGTGATGCGCGAGCAGATCACCGGGGTCAGGGTGATCCGCGCCTTCGTGCGCGAGCGGCGCGAGGAGGCCAGGTTCACCACGGCGAATTCCGACCTCTACGACGTCTCGCTCGGCACCGGCAGGCTGATGGCGCTGATGTTCCCTGCCGTCATGCTGGTGCTCAACCTGTCGAGCATCGGCGTGCTGTGGTTCGGCGGCCACCTGGTGGCCAGCGGCAGCATGCCAATCGGCGCGCTCACCGCCTACCTGACCTACCTGCTGCAGATCCTGATGTCGGTGATGATGGCCACCTTCATGTTCGTGATGGTGCCCCGCGCCGAGGTCTGCGCCGAGCGGATCGTCGAGGTGCTGGACACCGAGTTGGCGGTCCGGATGTCGGAGGAGCCGACCAGCCCGGGGGAGGTGCGCGGCAGGCTCGAGCTGCGCGGCGTGGAGTTCCGCTACCCCGGCGCGCAGCAGCCGGTGCTGCACGACATCAGCTTCGCCGCGGAACCCGGCCAGGTCACCGCGATCATCGGCGGAACGGGCAGCGGCAAGACCACCCTGGTCAACCTCGTCCCCAGGCTGTTCGACGCCACAAGCGGCACCGTGCTCGTGGACGACGTGGACGTGCGCGAGCTCGACCCGGCGGTGCTGGCCGGCCTGGTCGGCCTGGTGCCGCAGCGGCCGTACCTGTTCTCCGGCACGGTCGCGTCGAACCTGCGCTACGGCAGACCGGACGCCACCGACGCCGAGCTCTGGCGCGCCCTGGAGATCGCACAGGCCAGGGATTTCGTGGCGCAGATGCAAGGCGGCCTTGACGCCCCGATCGCCCAGGGCGGAACGAACGTCTCCGGCGGCCAGCGCCAGCGGCTGGCGATCGCCAGGGCCATTGTGCACCGGCCGGAGATCTACCTGTTCGACGACTCGTTCTCGGCGCTGGACTACGCCACCGACGCCGCCCTGAGGCTCGCGCTGGCCAGGGAAACCTCGCACGTCACCGTGCTGATCGTGGCGCAGCGGGTGGCCACGATCAGGAACGCGGACAAGATCATCGTGCTGGAGGCCGGACGGATCGTGGCCACCGGCACCCACCACGAGCTGATGGCATCGGATGAGACCTACCGGGAGATCGTGCTCTCCCAGCTGACCGAGCAGGAGGCAGCGGCATGAGCGAGCCGGTCGCTACGCGGAGGCGAGCGGGGGGAACAGCATGAGCGAGCCGGTCGCTACGCGGAGGCGAGCGGACGATGACGGTCCGGCGCCGGCAGCCGACGTCCCCGCAGTCGGTGCCGACGGCGAGCAGCCGCGGTCGCTGGTGGGGGAGCGAGCCACACCGCAGCGCGGCCCAGGGCCGGCCGGCGGCATGGCGCACGGCCCAGCAAGGTTCATGGGCGGCATGTCCACCGAGAAGGCGCTCAACTTCGGCGGGTCAAGCCGACGGCTGCTCGGCATGCTGGCACCGCAGCGTGCCCTGATCATCACCGCCGTCACGATGGGCGTGATCAGCGTCTCGCTGTCGGTGACCGGGCCGAAGATTCTCGGCAATGTCACCAACCTGATCTTCACCGGCGTGATCAGCAGGCAGCTCCCGGCGGGGGTTACCAAGGCGCAGGTGATCGCCCACCTGCGCGCGGTAGGCAACGCCACCGAGGCCAAGCTGCTTGGCGCCATGCAGCTCACCCCCGGCCACGGTGTGAACTTCGACCAGGTCGGCATGGTGCTGCTGCTGCTGGCCCTGATCTACGCGGCGGCCGCTGCCTGCGGCGTCGTGCAGGGCAGGATCGTCGCCAGGCTCGTGCAGAAGGCCGTCTACGACCTGCGCCAGCAGGTCGAGGCGAAGCTGTCCAAGCTGCCGCTCAGCTACTTCGACCGCCAGCCGCGCGGCGAGATCCTCAGCCGGGTCACAAATGACATCGACAACCTGGCGCAGTCCCTGCAGCAGACGCTCAGCCAGGTCGTGACCTCGATACTGACGATCGTGGGCGTGCTGGCCTTCATGTTCTGGATCTCCTGGCTGCTCGCGCTGATCGCCCTGGTCACGGTCCCCGCCTCGGTCCGGCTAGTGATGTGGATCGGCAAGCGCGCGCAGCCCCAGTTCGTCAGGCAGTGGTCGACGACGGGCCGGCTCAACGGCCATATCGAGGAGAACATCACCGGCCACTCGCTGGTCAAGGCGTTCGGCCGGACCGACGAGACGCTGGCCACGTTCGCCGAGCAGAACGAGCGGCTGTTCCAGTCCAGCTTCCGTGCCCAGTTCATCTCCGGCACGATCCAGCCGACCATGATGTTCGTCGGGAACCTGAACTACGTGCTGGTGGCGGTCGTCGGCGCGCTGCGGGTGGCGGCCGGCGCGCTGGCTTTGGGTGACGTGGTGGCATTCATCCAGTACTCGCGCCAGTTCAGCCAGCCGCTGACCCAGGTGGCCAGCATGGCCAACTTGCTCCAGTCCGGCGTCGCGTCGGCCGAGCGGGTGTTCGCCCTGCTTGACGCCGACGAGCAGGAGCCCGACCGGCCCGAGCCCGCGAGGCCAGGCACGGTCCGCGGTAAGGTCAGGTTCGACGATGTCTCGTTCAGCTACTTCCCCGAGGTCCCGCTGATCGAGCACCTGTCGCTGGAGGTGGAGCCCGGCCAGACCGTCGCGATCGTCGGCCCCACCGGCGCGGGAAAGACCACCCTGGTCAACCTGCTGATGCGGTTCTACGAGGTCAGCAACGGTGCCATCACGCTGGACGGAGTGAACATCGCCGACATGAGCCGGGAGGACCTGCGCTCGCTCACCGGCATGGTGCTGCAGGACGCCTGGCTGTTCGGCGGCACTATCGCGGAGAACATCGCCTACGGTGCCGACTCGCCAACCCGCGCGGAGATCATCGCTGCGGCCAAGGCCACCTACGTTGACCGTTTCGTGCAAATGCTACCAGACGGATATGAAACGGTCATTGATGAAGAGGGCTCGAACGTGAGCATGGGGGAGAAGCAGCTGATCACGATCGCCCGCGCCTTCCTGGCCCAGCCTGCCATCCTGATCCTGGACGAGGCCACAAGCTCGGTGGACACCAGGACCGAGGTGCTGATCCAGCGGGCGATGAACTCGCTGCGCCAGGGCCGGACCAGCTTCGTGATCGCGCACCGGCTGTCCACGATCCGCGACGCCGACACCATCCTGGTGATGGAGCACGGCCAGATCGTCGAGCACGGCACACACGACGAGCTGCTCGCCGCCGACGGTGCCTACGCACGGCTCTACGCGGCTCAGTTCGCGCAGGCGGTCGCCGAGCTCGAAGAGCCCGTGACGTGGCAGCTGGCTGGCACTCCCGGCACGGCGCGCGGCCGGACCTAGGCAGGGCGAATGCCGCGTTGCCCGCCCGCGCGGCCGGTCCCGGTGGGATGCTGACTGGGCAGATCGGCAGGCCGAACGTCGATGTGGCCGGACTGTCGGAGGCTGCTTTTACCGTCGGCACGTGACCGAAACGGACGAGCGCTTAAGGAACGTCGAAATGCGCGTTGACCGCCTGGAGACATGGGCCGGGCCCGGTCAGGTCCAGGCGCTGAGCGCGAGCCTGGCAGACCTGCGGACAGAGCTGACCAGCTTCCGGCAGGAATACCGTCGCACCACCCTCGAGTTCGCCGGCGAGCTCTCCGCGCTCCGTGCGGACGTGGCCGAGCTCAAGACCGACGTCGCCGAACTCAAGGACAACGTGGCCGAGATCCTGCGGCGGCTGCCGCCGGCCAGCTAGCGGGCAGGGACGGGGAACCGCACCGGGAGGTGCTTGATCCGTTGACGAGGTTGGACCTCAGCCGGCTGGCATGCCCGTCCTTGGCGATGCCGGGCATCCTCTCGGCGAGGATCTCGAGCAGTATCCGTAGCTCGAGCGCCGCCAGGCGTAATGGGGCCGGGGCGACGTGCCGCTCGCCGCGGCCGTCGCCATCGCCAGGCGGGCTCGCCCGGAAACCGGCCACAGCAGACCCCGAGCCGCCGAGCACCAGCTCCCGCCGACCCGGCTTCCCAAGCGCCGATAATGTACATTATGTTAAGTAACGAGCGGCAGCGCTCAGGGGCCCGTGCTGACGTGACCGTACTGCTGTCCCTGCGACTCCGGCCGGTCATCCGCCGACTACCCAGGGATTGGGTGACTACAATCCGGGCTAAACGGACGTGATCATGACTCAAGCACGGCCTAAGTCGGCTTGACGGCCGGCAGCGTGCCGGGCCGGCCGGGCCGGCCGGTGCCGGGACCCGCTCGGCTCCCCCACTCCCCTGCAGCCGATCGGTGCCGGATATGTCAGTCCTCCGATGCACGCGCGACATCCTGCGGGATGCAAAGCTCTGGCAAAACCGCGCAGCTCACCCGGTGCCTGGCCGGGACGAGTCTGGCCGTATTCTCGCAACCCAGCGCATCCGGTGATGCCTCATTGATCATGCGCGGGTGCTGGGAGCGCTCGTAGCGCCGCGACGGCGCTGGCCGCCTGGCGGGCGGCAGGCCGGCCGGGCACGGCCGCTGTAGGGTTCGGGGAAGCCCGGCAAGCTTGGCGGGAGGTACCGTGACAGGTTTCGTGCCAGACCCGTCCGCCGGGCGGGTCTACACGACCGCGCGGGCGGTCCGCTCCACCGACGCGACACCGGGCGGGCGGCTCAGGCTGGACGCACTCGCCCGCTACCTGCAGGAGGCCGCCGAGGATGACGTCGTCGACGCGGGCTGGGACGAGCCGTACGACTGGCTGCTGCGCAAGGCCTCGGTCACCAACTGCGGCTACCCGGAGCTCGGCGAGCACGTCGCGCTGCGCACGTTCTGCTCGGCGCTCGGGCCGCGTTGGGCGGAGCGGACCACCACGGTCGCCAGCGAGCAGGGCGACCTGATCCAGGCCAGGGCGGTCTGGGTCGCCATCAGCAGGGAGACCGGGGCGCCCGCGCCGCTCAGCCCGACGTTCCACCGCGTATACGGGCCGTCGTCGCAGGGCCGGGTCGTCTCGGTGCGGCTGTCCCACCCCGCGCCGCAGCCCGGCGTGCAGCGCAGGAAGTGGCCGCTGCGGGCCAGCGACTTCGATACCGCCGGGCACGTGAACAACACCGTGCACTGGGCCGCCGTGGAGGACGCGCTGACCCTGGTGGACTGGCTTCCGGCGCGCGCGGGGATCGAGTATCCCCAGCCGATCCTGCCCGGCTCCGAGCCTGTGCTCGCGGCCGGCCTCTCCCCCGGGCACCTGGACGTCTGGCTGCTGGCCGACGGCACCAGGCTGGCGTCGGCGCGGTTGGCTCGCTGAGCACGGCTCGCCGAGCCCGGCCCGCTGGACCTGGCTCAGACGTGCAGCATCCGCCGGGCGGCCCGCTCGAGCAGCGTGATGACCTCGGTGGCCTCCTCGGGCTGGTGCTCGATGGCCAGCCGCAGGCCGAGCCCGTCGAGCAGGCCGTGCAGCTCGACGGCAGCCTCGCGCGGTTTGCCGTCCAGCCGGAACTGGCCGGACTTGACCCCGTCGGCGAGGCACTCGGTGATCAGGCTGAGCCAGAGCGCGTTCACCTCTCGGCTGTCCTTCGCCAACTCCGGGTCGTGCGCGGCGGCGCGCCAGTACTCAAGCCACAGCACCCAGCCGCCGTGGCGGCGCGCGGGATCGAGCGACACCGAGGTGACGATGATGTGGTAGACCCGCTCCCACGGATCGGCGATCAGGCTGACCTGCTCGGCGAGCGCGGTCAGCTCGGCACGCACCTTGTTGCGCAGCGCCTCGCGGCGCAGCAGCTCGAGGGTCGGGAAGTGGTGCTGCAGGCTCGCCACGGGCACGCCGCTTGCCTCGGCGACGTCGCTGTAGCGGGTCGCCTCGTAGCCGCGGAAGATGAGCACCTCCGAGGCTGCGTCCAGGATGTCGCTGCGGTTGTGGCGCGGGGGCCTGCCCCGCCGCGGCGCCGCCGCGGGCATTGTCGGCACGAGCCGGATTATAGGCGCAGGCCCAGCACCGGCACCTCGGCCGGGAACTATCGTGGCTGCCATGCCGGAACCGACCGAGCCGCAAGCCGTGGCCCGCCAGGCCGGCCGGGTGCTGCTGATCGACGCGGGCGGCCGGGTGCTGCTGCTGCACGGATTCGACCCGGCCAGGCCGGATGAGCCGTACTGGTTCACGATCGGCGGCGGCGCGCAGCGCGGTGAGACCCTGGCCGCGGCCGCGGCCCGCGAGCTTGCCGAGGAGACGGGCGTGGTCGTGCCCGTCGCCGGCCTCGGCGGGCCGGTCTGGCATGAGGTGGCCGAGTTCGGCTTCGACGGTACCCGCTACCGCCAGGAGCAGGACTACTTCGTGCTGCGGGTCGGCTCGCCAGAGATCAGCACCGACGGGCTCGACCACGAGGAGGCCGCCGTGGTCGACGGCCACCGCTGGTGGACGGCCGCCGAGCTCGAGTCGACTGGCGAGTCCTACTACCCGCGCGAGCTTCCCGCGCTGCTCAGAGAGCTTCAGAGCTCGAACACGCCGTAGCTGAACCCGGCCGCCCGCACCTGCGCGCCTTCGACGCTGACCCGGTCCGCGGCCAGCGCCGCCAGCGGCCCGGCGGGCCTTGCCCACGGCAGCGTGAACCCGGCAGGCTCCCGGCGCGGGTTGATCACCACCAGGTGCGTGCCGCCGCGGGTGTAGACGAGCGGGTAGCCAGCGTTCAGCACGTCGGCCGCCCCGGCGGTGCGCAGCGCGGGAAGCCCGGTGCGCAATGCGATCAGGCGGCGCACCTGGTGCAGCAGCGACGCCTCGGCGGCCCGCTGGGCCGCGACGGTAGGCCGGCCAGGATCGGGGTCCACCGGCAGGTACAGGCTGGCCGCCGGTGCGGCAGAGAACCCGGCGTTCTGGCTGTCGTCCCACTGCATCGGGGTCCGCGACCCTGCCCGGTTCCAGCCCGGCCAGATCTGGCTGCCCTCCTTGTCGGGCAGCCCGGGCACGAACCGCATCCCGATCTCGTCGCCGCAGTGGATCCCGGGCAGCGTCGGCCAGGTGAGCAGGAAGGCGAACACCGGGCCAAGCTGGTCAGCGGTCCGCTCGCCGCATGCCGGGCGGGCGAAGTCATGATCGGAGGAGAACAGGGCAATCAGGCCTGAATCGCCAGCGGCCGCGGCGTCCCGGCGCCACGCGGTCAGGAACGGATCGGGCGAGCCGAGGCCGTCGGCACCGAAGTAGCACGGTCCGGGCGGCTCGGCACCGCCGCGCGCGGTCATGCCGGCGCCGTTGTCGAGCAGAGAGCCGTGCTCGGGCCCGATCGCTAGGTAGAAGTCGGCGTGAAAGCCGGCCGGGATGGCCACGGCCGGGCTGTTCCACTCCGACAGCAGCACGACGTCGGGGAAGGACGCGTCCAGCCAGCGCCTGACCTCGCGCCACAGCCCGGCGGTCTGCTGCCAGCCCGGATCGTCCTTGACCAGGGTGCTGGCCAGGTCCACCCGGAACCCGGCCACGCCAAGGCGCAGCCAGTGCGCCATCACGCCGGTGAGCGCGGCGCGGTTCGCCAGCGGGCCAGGCGCATCCACCGGCTGCCGCCACGGCTCGGCCGGGTTCATCCTGGCGTAGCCGAAGTTCAGCGCGGGCTGGAAGGCGAAGAAGCTCGGCAGGTACCAGCCAGGCCGGCGTCCTGGCGAGGCCACCCATCCTGGCCCCGGGGGCGCCTGCTGGCCGGCGAAGATGTACCGGCCGTCGGCCGGGTCGTCCCTGGCCGCCAAGAACCACGGATGCTGGTCCGAGGTGTGCCCGGCGACCAGGTCGAGCAGCACCCTGATCCCGCGCCGGCCGGCCGCCTCCACCAGGGCGGCAAGGTCGGCGTTGCTGCCGTAGCGCGGCGCCACCGATAGGTAGTCGCTGACGTCGTAGCCGGCGTCGCGCATCGGAGAGGCGAAGCAAGGGTTCAGCCAGACCGCCCCGACGCCCAGCCAGCCGAGGTAGTCCAGGTGCTCGGTGATCCCGCGCAGGTCACCGATCCCGTCCCTGTCGGAGTCGGCAAAGGACTGCGGGTAGATCTCGTACAGGACGGCCCTGGCCAGCCACCCGGGGACGCCGCCCGCGGTCACGCCGGCCCGGCCCCGGCCGGCCCGGCCCCGACCGACCTGGACCGCCCGCGGAACTCGGCAACAACCTCGCCGCCGCGGCTGGCCGTGACGTCGTAGATGCCGCTGCGGCCGTACCTGGCGCGCTCGACGGCCACCGCGATGAGGACGTCGCCCTCGCGGACCGGCGCGACGAAGCTGATGTCCGCCCGGCCGCCACGGTGACCTCTCCCGCGCTGTTGCAGGCGCAGGCGAAGGCCGTATCGGCCACCAGGAGCACGTACCCGCCGTGCCCGATCCCGTGCCCGTTCAGCATCGAGCCGAGTACGGTCATCCGCACCTCGGCGGTGCCCTCGGTCACTCGCAACCATGTCGTCGTCCCGCACTCTCCCGTCACTAGGTAGCGTGTCGGTCATGTCATCTTTCCGCCATCCCGGCACGATACTGACCGATCACGCCTTCGAGGTGCCGCTCGATCACAGTGTGCCGGACGGCGAGCAGATCACCGTGTACGCCAGGGAGGTTGTCGCGGCCGAGCACGCCGACCGGACCGCCGATGACCTGCCCTGGCTGCTCTTCCTGCAGGGCGGGCCAGGCCGGCCGAGCCCGCGGCCGAGCGGGCGCGAGAGCTGGCTGGACCGCGCCCTGTATGACTACCGGGTGCTGCTGCTCGACCAGCGCGGCACTGGCCGGTCAAGCCCGGCAAACCGCCGGACCCTGGCCGCGCTCGGCACCCCGGAGAAGCAGGCCGACTACCTCACTCACTTCCGTGCCGACTCGATCGTCGCCGACGCCGAGCTGATCAGGAAGCGGCTGGCCGGCGGGCGGCCATGGAGCGTGCTCGGCCAGAGCTTCGGCGGGTTCTGCACGATCAGCTACCTGTCCGCCGCGCCGCAGGGGCTGGCCGAAGCCTTCATCACCGGCGGGCTGCCCGGGCTCGGGGCCGGCCCCGACGAGGTCTACCTGGCCACCTATCCGCTCGTCGCGGCCCGGAACCAGGCCCACTACGAGCGGTACCCGCAGGACGTGGATCAGGCCAGGCGGATCGCACGCTACCTGGCCAGCCACGACGTCGTGCTGCCCTCGGGCGCGGCGCTGACGGTCCAGGCGTTCCAGTCGCTCGGCTTCGGCCTCGGCATGAGTACCGGCAGCCACCGGCTGCACTACCTGCTCGAGGACGCGTTCGACGGCGCCGAGATCGGCGATCACTTCCTTTACCAGATGCAGGAGCAGCTCAGCTTCGTCGTGGGCCCGCTGTACGCGGTGCTGCACGAGGCCTGCTACGCGCAGGGCGCGGCCACCCGCTGGTCGGCCGAGCGGGTCAGGGCGCGCTTCCCCTGCTTCGACGCGGCGGCGGCGCTTGACGAGGGAGCGCCGGTCCTGTTCACCGGGGAGATGATCTACCCGTGGATGTTCCACACCGACCCGGTGCTCAGTCCGCTGGCGCAGGCCGCCGAGGTGCTGGCCGGCCACGAGCCGTGGCCGCGGCTCTACGACACCGCCAGCCTGGCGGCCTGCGAGGTGCCAGCCGCCGCCGCGATCTACTACGACGACATGTACGTGCCGCAGCAGTTCTCGGTTCAGACCGCCGACCGGATCACGGGCCTGCGCCGGTGGGTGACCAGCGAGCACGACCACGACGGCCTGCGGTCAAGCGGCGGTGCCGTGCTCGACCACCTGATCGGCATGGTGCGCGGCACGCGGTAGCCGGCCCCGCGCATACCCTAGGTCCGGTGACGACCCTGACCTGCCTGTGCCTGATCATCCGCCCGGCCGCAGACGGCGGTGCGGCCGCCGACGCGGAGCGTGGTGCGGCGACGGAAGACGGTAGGGCCGCGGACGGCGCGGCGCCGGCCGCGGACGGCGGCAGCGCGCATGTCGGCTCGGTGCTGCTCGGCTTCAAGAAGACCGGATTCGGCGCCGGCAAGTGGGTGGGCCTCGGCGGCCACGTGGAGGACGGCGAGGAGCTCGCTGACGCCGCGGCACGCGAGGTCGCTGAGGAGTCCGGCCTGATCGTGGATCCGTCGGCGCTCGCCCACGTGGCCGCACTGAACTTCGTGTTCCCAGCCCGGCCGTCATGGGATCAGACCTCGGACGTCTTTCTCACCGCCAGCTTCGATGGCGAGCCCGCCGAGTCCGACGAGCTGATCCCGCGCTGGTTCGCGTCGGACGCGATCCCCTACGACCAGATGTGGGACGACGCCAGGTACTGGCTGCCCGTGGTGCTGGCCGGCGGGCGGGTCGCCGCCGACATCACCTTCGCCGACGACTGCGCGACAGTCAGCCGCATCGAGCCAGGCCTTCCCGCCGCCGCTCCCCCTGGCCCATGGACCGAGCGCGCCTGACCCGCACATTCGACCACGGAATGTTGCAAGAAGATTACAACGAGTTACTAAAATCGCGCGCCTTCACACATTCGCGTCGCGGCTGTGATCGACTGACACCTGCGGGATCGAGATGGTCCAGCAGGCAATTCAGAACATATCCGCACTCATAATCTCAGGGGGGATTGTGAAGGGATTCACGCGCGCTGTGATCGGCCTCGCCGGCATCGCATGCGCCATTGCCGGAACCGCCATCCCGGCCGCTTCGGCGGCCGTCACCCACCAGCAGGCCGCGGCGCACCAGAACGGCCCGGCCTGGAACACGACGGTCCTGATCGCGTGCGGCGCCAGGCCGACCGTGCTCCCGCCGGTCTTCGTGCTGTCCTGCGCAGACGCCAACAACCAGCTGATCGACCTGCACTGGCGGTCGTGGACTCCGCATGCGGCCTTCGGGCACGGCATCCAGGCCATCAACACCTGCGTGCCGAACTGTGCGGCAGGCCACTTCCGCAAGCACCTCGTGCTTGTGGTGGCATGGGGGATCAAGCAGCTGCGTAACCGCGACTGGTACTTCACGCACCTGACGCTCGTCTACACGCAGAAGCGCCCGCCGATCCACACGCCGAGGTCGATCACCTACGCGTTGACCAGCCGCGGCCCGGCCTGATCCGGACCGCTCCGGCCTGCGGGGGCGCGCCGGGCCCGCCCGGCGCGCCCCAGGGCATATCCTTAGCCGTGCTAAGGTTTCGCTCGTGGCGCGAGGCGGAGCGGAACAGGCGGCGGTCAGTGACAGCGACCGGTACAAGTGGATAGCGCTGTCCAATACCACGCTCAGCATGACCATGGCCACGATCGATTCCTCGATCGTGATCATCGCGATGCCGGCCATCTTCCGCGGCATCAAGCTCAACCCCACCGCACCGGGCAACATCAGCTACCTGCTCTGGATGATCATCGGCTACCTGCTGGTCACCGCGGTCCTGGTAGTCACGCTCGGCCGACTCGGCGACATGTTCGGCCGGGTGCGGATCTACAACATGGGCTTCGTCGTCTTCACCCTGGCCTCCATCGCGCTGTCACTCGACCCGCTGACCGGTCCGTCCGGCGCGATCTGGCTGATCTTGTGGCGCCTCGGGCAGGCTTTCGGCGGCGCCATGCTGATGGCCAACTCCGCCGCGATCCTGACTGACGCGTTTCCCGCCAGACAGCGCGGGATGGCGCTGGGAATCAACCAGATCTGCGGCATCTCAGGGCAGTTCATCGGCCTGGTACTCGGCGGCGTACTTGCCGCGTGGGACTGGCGCGCCGTGTTCTGGGTGAACGTGCCGATCGGCGTGTTCGGCACGGTCTGGTCGTACCGCAAGCTGCGCGAGATCGCGACCGTGCGGCGAGCGCGGATCGACTGGTGGGGCAACATCACGTTCGCGTGCGGCGCCGGCCTGCTGCTGGTCGCCATCACCTACGGCATCCAGCCATACGGCGGGCATCCGACCGGCTGGACCAGCCCGCGGGTGCTCGGCGGCCTCGCGCTGGGCGTCGCACTGCTGGTGGCCTTCTGCGTGCTCGAGACCAAGATCGCCGAGCCCATGTTCGAGCTCGGCCTGTTCCGCATCCGCGCGTTCGCCGCAGGCAACGCGGCCAGCCTGATGGGCTCGATCGCCCGCGGTGGGCTGCAGTTCATGCTGATCATCTGGCTGCAGGGCATCTGGCTGCCGCTGCACGGCTACGACTTCTCGCAGACGCCGCTGCGGGCCGGGATCTACCTGCTGCCGCTCACCGCCGGCTTCCTGGTCGCCGGCCCGCTGTCCGGCTACCTGTCCGACCGGTACGGCCCGCGGCCGTTCGCCACGGCCGGCCTGCTAGTGTCCGCCTGCGCGTTCGCCGGCCTGCTCGCGCTCCCTGTCACGTTCACCTACTGGGTGTTCGCGCTGGTGATCTTCTGCAACGGCGTCGGCTCCGGGCTGTTCGCTTCGCCCAACACGTCGGCGATCATGAGCAGCGTCCCTGCCAGGTACCGCGGCGCGGCGTCCGGCATGCGCTCCACGTTCCAGAACTCCGGCATGTCGCTGTCGATCGGGATCTTCTTCTCGCTCATGATCGCCGGCCTCGCCGCGACCCTGCCAAGCGCGCTGACCTCGGGCCTTCGCTCGCACGGCGTTCCCGGGCCGGTCGCCGCGCATGTGGCCAGCCTTCCGCCGGTGAGCACGCTGTTCGCCTCGTTCCTCGGCTACAACCCGATCGGCAGCCTGCTGCGGCCCTCCGGCGTGCTCGGCCGCCTGCCCAGGGCCGACATGGCGGCACTGACCAGCAAGGAGTACTTCCCGCACCTCATTTCCGGGCCGTTCCACCACGGCCTGGTGATCGTGTTCGGCGTAGCCATCGCGATGTCGCTGGCCGCCGCGGTGATCTCGCTGCTGCGCGGCAATCAGTTCTTCTACGACGCGCCGGACGCCACCGCGCCGGATGCCACCGCGGCGCGGAGGGCCGCCGCCGATGCGGTGAGCACCGCTGCCGCGGTGGTCGCGGGCGTCAGCATCCCAGGCGCCACGGGGGTCGCGGGCGCCGGCAGCATGGGCGCCGGCATCACAGGCGCCGGCATCACAGGCAGCAGCATGGCCAGCGCGGTCCGCCCGGCGGTCGCCGAGAGCGACGGGTAGGTCAGGTACACAGGCACGGCAGGTACGGCAGGAGCAACTAGCGTCACGTGCATCCCTTCCGGTTCAATAGAGGAGCAACGAGGACCAGGGAGGCAGCGTGAGGCTCAGTTCGGTACGTAGTTTTCGTCGCGTGACCGTGCGCGGCGCGGCGCTGTCGGTCGCCGCGGCATGCGGCGTGGCTGGAGCGGCGATCACCGCCGGTCCGGCCGCCGTGGCCGCGCAGCGGGCGTCCGGCCGCGTGGTGATCGTGACCTGCACCGGCCGCGGCGCCACCAGCCCGGCCACCTACGTGATCGCGTGCGCCGACGGCGGCGACTACCTCAAGGGCCTGAACTGGTCGTCCTGGGGCGTCCCGGCGACAGGGTTCGGCAAGGACTCGATCAACACCTGCACACCGACTTGCGTGAACGGCAAGTTCAAGACCTATCCGGTGCTGGTCTCGCTGTACCGGCCAGAGCCCTGGCCGCACCATTCCGGGCTGCGGTACTTCAGCCGGATGACCCTGACCTATACAAAGGCCATACCCAAGGGCTTCCACAAGAAGCGCACGGTCGACCTGCCGCACTGACCAGATCGGGTGCCGGTCACGGCTTACCGCGGCCGGGACCGGACGGCCCGGAGACATCGTAGGCCCGCTGATGCTGCTCTCAGCGACATCAACGGGCCCACGATGTTGCGCCGCCGGCGGCGTCTGGTTCGGCGGGGATGCGGACGAGCACTTTGCAGTCCGCGGCGCGACGCAACTCCGGCCCGGCTGAGCAGGGGCGCTGGCGGGGCGGCTGCCGTAAGATGATCGCGTGCCCCGTTATGAGTACCGCTGCCGCGCCTGCGGCGACACGTTCGAGCGGACCCGCCCGATGAGCGAGTCGTCCGCACCGTGCACCTGCCCGCAGGGCCACGACGACACCGTCCGGCTGCTCTCCACGATCTCCGTGGGCGGACGCGCGAGCGCCGGCGGCCAGGCTCCGGCGGGTGGCGGTGGCTGCTGCGGCGGCGGCTGCGGCTGCGGCTGAGAGGAGCGCCGTCGCCCGTGGCGGGGGCGGCACCCGCGGTCCGCTGCGGGTCGCTCAGCTCTTCGGATGCTCGTCCTGGGCAGAGCACTTGCGCGCCCGGTAGGCCGGCAGCGCGAGCAGCGCGATCAGCACGCCGACCAGGCCAGCGGCGGCGGCGGTGCGCAACCCCAGGTCCATCCCGCTGAGGAACGCGGTCCTCGCGGCGGTCGCCAGCAGCGCCCCGGTGGCGCCGCCCGCCCGTTGGGCGACGGTGAGGGCACCGCCGAGTGAGCCGAGTATCGCGGTCAGCGCCTCGTGCGGGACGTGGTAGGGCGCCAGCATCGTGGTCATCTTGCCCTCGTACCGGGTGGTGAGCAGGCTGCCGATAATGGCAACGCCGAGCGCGCCGCCGATCTGCATGACCGCGCCATTGGTCGCAGCCCCGACCCCGGTGTCTTCAGGCGGGACGGAGCCCATCACCGACGCGGTCGCCGAGGGTATGCCGAGTCCGGCGCCGATCCCGAGCAAGACCATCCCGGTCACGATGCCCGCGTAGGTCGTGCCGGCGGACGCGGCCGAGATCTGCCATAGTCCGGCGGCGATGATGAGCAGGCCGAGCGCCACAGTGATCTTGGTGCCGATCCAGCGGACAAGCAGCGCCGAGACCGGCGCGACCAGGGCGACCGCACCGGCGGCAGGGAGCACCCTGACCCCGGTCTCCAGCGCCGTGTAGCCGAGCGAGAACTGCAGGTACTGGGTGAGCACGAACAGCGCGCCGAACAGGCCGAAGGTCACCATCCAGACCGACCCGATCGCACCGGAATACGCCCGGCGGCGGAACAGGCTCAGGTTGAGCATCGGGTGCGCGCTGCCGCGCTCCCACAGCGCGAAGGCCGCGAGCACGACCAGGCCGCCCACGCCGGCCCCGATTACCAGGCTGGACGACCAGCCCTTGACCGGCGCCTCGATGATCGACCAGAGCACCAGGCCGAGCCCGACCACCGACAGCGCGGCGCCAAGGATGTCGGGGCGCGGGGCAGCAGGCTTGCGCGAGTCTGGCACCAGCGGGATGGCGAACGCCAGTCCGACCAGGGCGATCGGCACGTTGATCAGGAAGACCGATCCCCACCAGAAGTGGGCGAGCAGCAGCCCGCCGATGATCGGCCCGAGCGCCACGCCCACGCCGCTCGTTCCTGCCCACAGCCCGATAGCGCGCTGGCGCTCCTCGCGATCACGGAACATGTTCGTGATGATCGACAGCGTGGACGGCATGATCAGCGCGCCGCCGATGCCCATGCTGGCACGAGCCGCGATCAGCATGCCGACCGAGCCGGAGAAGGCCGCCCAGGTCGAGCCCGTCGCGAACGCGGCCAGGCCGACCACGAAGGTGCGCTTCCTGCCGACCCGGTCCGCGATGCTGCCCGCCACCAGCAGCAGCCCGGCGAACACGATCACGTAGGCGTCCACGATCCACTGCAGCTCCGTGGTGGTGGCGTGCAACTGGCGGACCAGGGTCGGCAGCACCACGTTCAGCACGGTGTTGTCGAGCACGACGATCAGGAGAGAGACGCAAAGCACGGCAAGTGCGATCCAGCGGCGCCCGTCGGGCGCGGCCGCGCTCGGCGGCCGGATCGGCGCGGTCTTGGTAGTCACGGCTTAAGCTCACGCCCGGCCGCGCGCGCGCGATAGTGCCGATGGACCGGACGAAGGTCCCCCGCTCCGGCATGCGGGCCGCACATGGGCCGAATGCGGGCCGAGTGCGGCTCGCTGGCGTGCCGTGCCCGTGCGGGCCTGGCCAAGGGGGCGCGGCGCGGGCGGTCAGGCGCCGAACGCGACCGCTGACGGCGACCCGCCCACGGTGATCTTGGCTATCACGGTTCCTGTGCCGGTGTCGATCAGGCGGGCGCGCCCGCCGTAGGTATCGAGCACCACCGCCAGCGAGCCGGCCGGGTCAAGGCCGACGACGAGCGGATAACCGTAGGTTCCGACCGAGATCGGCTTGCCGGGGCGGCCGGTCGCCACCGCGATCGGGGTGAGGGTGCCCGAGATCGTGTTGACCACGTAGGCCGTCGCGCCGGACGGGGCGAACGCGACGTCGGCCGGGGCGTAGCCGACCCCGATCGGCCTGCCGGGGCGGCCGGTCGCGACCGTGACCTGGGTCACCGTCTCCGAGTCGCCGTTGACCACGTAGAGCGTCGTGCCCGCCGGGTTCACCGCCAGCGCGTCGGGCGCCTGCCCGACCCTGATCGGCGGGCCAGGCGTCCCCGTCGCGACCGTGATCGGGGTGACCGTGTCGGATCCGTAGTTCGCGACATAGGCCGTCGAGCCGTCCGGGGTGAAGCCGATAGCGAACGGGTAGCCGCCAACCGGGATCGGCCGCCCAGGCCGGTCGGTGGCTGTGCTGATCGGGGTCACCTCCGCGCTGCCCCAGTCAAGCACGTAGACGACCGAGCCGTCCGGGCTGACCGCGATGGCGCGCGGGTACCTGCCGGCCCTGATCGGCGGCCCGGCCCTGCCGGTGGCCGTGCTGACCGGCGTGACCGTCCCTGACGCGCTGTTGGCGACGTAGAGCATCCGGCCGTCCGGGGTGATCGCCAGGGATCTCGGGTTGTCGCCGACCCTGATCGGGCGGCCCGCGCGCAGCGTCCGCGCGTCGATCGGGGTCACAGTTCCCGAGCCCGCGTCGGCCACGTAGAGCGTGCCGCCGTCCGGCGCCGCCACGATCGCCGTCGGATCCGCGCCGACCCTGATCGACCGGCCGGCCAGCCTGGTGCGCAGGTCGATCGGCGTCACCGTGCCCGATCCCGAGTTGACCACGAACGCCGTCTGGTCGGCGCTGGCCGCCGAGGCACGGCCGGCCGGGCCGCCGGAAGCCGGGGCGCGACCGGCCGGGGCGCTGGCCGCCGGGGCACGGTCGGCCGGGCCCTGCGGCGGGGCCGGAGGAGCCGGACGAGCGGGCCTGCTCACCGGGGCACGCGCCGACGCGCTGGACCGGACCCGCGCCGCCGGTGCCGGCGGAACGGCTGGCCGGACGGCCGACCGAGCGGCGGGCGGAGCGGCTGGCCCGGTGAACACGTCGTTCAGCGGCTCGGCATAGCGGTCGTTGGCCGTCAGCGTCTCCAGGCCGAGCGCAGCCTCGATCGTCCGCAGCAGGCTGTAGTGGGTGTACCTGACGTGCGACACGTACCCGCGGCGCACCCCCGACGAGCCGAGCACCAGCGTCGGGACCCGCTGCGGCGGGTGCGGGTCGTCGTAGTTGTCCTCGTCCACCGTGATGATCACGAGCGACCGCTGCGTGCGCCAGGCCGGCGAGCGCATGATTGCGCCGAGCTCGGCCTTGAGGAACACGTCCCCGGCGTGGATGCCGCAGCCCTCCATGTCCGAGCAGTCGTTCGAGCCGATCCAGGAGAAGGCCGGCGTGGTCGCCGCGGAGGCCAGGTCGGTGGTGAGCGATTCCAGCGGCACCACGTGCGCGGCGCAGTACGCCGGGCGGTCCCTGATGTCGGCGAAGTACAGCAGCGGCAGGTCGTCGTCCCAGTACGACCGGTGCACGGTGTCGTCGCACGGCCCGTCGGCGCTCTGCAGGTAGCCCTTCCAGCTCTCGTGGGCGGCGTCGAGCAGGTCGCCGATGTCCCTGGCGTGGATCGTGTACTGCGGGTTCTCCTCAAGCGGATCGTCAAGCGGCGCGCCGAACGTGCTGCCGCCGGCCAGCGCCAGGTAGTTGCCATCGCTCGGATGCTCCTCGGCGAAGAAGTCGGCGAGCAGGCTGCCCTTGCCCAGCAGGCTGTTCAGGTACGGCGCCCGCCTGGTGTCGCCGATCAGCGAGCCGAAGTCCTGGTTCTCGAAGTAGAACAGGAAGACGTGCTGGTAGCGCGGCACGCGTGCGGCGGGCGGCCGGAGCGGCGCAGGCCGGCGGACCGCCGCGAGCACGCTCAGCCGCAGGCCGTCGGCGACGGCCCAGTCGTACCCGACCCTCGGCCCGTCAGGGCCGTCCTCACCCTTCGCCGATGTCGAGAGCACCAGGTGCACCTCGGCGCGCACCGTGCCAGGCGGCAGGACACCGCGCAACGCGCGGCCGGCCAGCCGGGGATCCCGGCCGGCGCCGCCTGCCGGGCCGATCGCCGCGGTGCCGAGCACCCGGCCGGCCGTCGACATGAACCGCACCCGCACCGAGGCGGTGCTCGTGCTCGTCCCGCCGAGCCAGCCGGACAGCACGTAGCCGGTACCGGCGCCGAGCAGCCCGCCAAGCGGTTTCCGCAGCGGCACGTCCTGGCCGAGCACCGCGGTGCCGCCGAGTCCGCCGGCGAACAGCTGGCCGCGGCGGCCTGCCGGGCCAGGCCCGCTGACCGACGGGAACCCAGGCGTTCCGTACCGCACCACCGTCGGCAGCCCGTGCAGGATCTGCCAGCCGGGGATGGTGACGCTGTCCCAGCCATGCGCGCTCGCCGCGCCGACCTGGGCACCGGGGTTCGCCAGCAGGTTGACTCGGCCGGCGGCCCGGCCGACCACCCGGCCGGCGGACGCCCCCGGCTGGGCGAGGGCCGCCGGTGCCGGGATCAGCGCGATCGGTGCCACGATCAGGCTGACCGCGGCCGCGGCCACCAGGACTGCCACCGAACGCACCGACGATCGCCTCATCACGGCGCGCTCCTCCCGCACGTCGTCCTGACCAGCGCACGTGTTCGCCAGAAAAACGGCGAGAACGGCTCGAACTGTACTGGCCCGCCCGGCGGCTGTGAAGACCTCGCCGCTGCCGCGGCCCGCAAGGAGCCCACACGGAGCGCCGCAAAGAGCGCCCCAGGGAGCGCCGCCAGCCGCGCCACCGCGAGCGGGTTCATGATCCGCATCCGCCATGCAATGTCGGATTTATGCGACGGCGCCGGCGGGTACGCTAAGCACGACCGGACGTCAGATTCCGAACCGGCCGCAAGCCCACCAATAGTGCGAGGTTGTGCGATTGCTGAACGCTCTGCGGGAATTCGTCCTCTCCGACGATGCGCGGGCGCCCGGCGACGGCACTCCGCCGGTCGATGACCCAAGGTTCGGCGTCGCCGGGCAGGGCAAGTCGCGGACGCTGCGGCGGACCTGGCTGGACACCTTCGACTGGAGGCTGTTCCGTGCCGGGCTGACCCTGGAGTTGCAGTCCGGCCGCGGCACCTCCGAGCTGGTGCTGACCGGCAGGGACGGCGAGCTCACCGCCGCCGACCCCGCTCCTGGCAGGCTTCGCTGGCCGTGCCTGGTCGACGACCTGCCGGTCGGCCCGCTGCGCGAGCATCTCGCGCCGGTGGCCGGGGTCAGAGCGCTGCTGCCGGTCGCCCGGGCCACCAGCATGCTGACCGAGCTACGGGCGGTCAACACCGACGAGAAGACCATCGCCGTGCTGACCGTCGACCGGATGACGGTCACCAAGCCCGAGCCGGTCACCGTACCTGCCAGGGTCGCGGTCAGCCCGCTGCGCGGGTACCAGGCGCAGGCGGCCAAGCTGGCCGACGCGCTCGCCGCCGAGCCGGGCTACGGTCCCGCCGTGCACTCTGCCTTCGAGCTCGCGCTCGCAGCCGCGGGCCGCAGGCCAGGTGACTACAGCAGCAAGATCGACGTGCAGCTCACCGCGACGATGCCCGCCGCGCTCGCGGTCGTCACGGTTCTGTCCAGGCTGTTCGACACCGCGCAGGCCAACATCGACGGCACCGTGCGCGATATTGACACCGAGTTCCTGCACGACCTGCGAATCGCGGTGCGCCGCACCAGGTCGGTGCTGAAGATGGCAGGCTCGGTGCTGCCCGACAGCATGGTCAGCCGGTACCGGCCCGAGTTCAAGTGGCTCGGCGACCTGACCACGCCGACCCGCGACCTTGACGTGTACCTGCTCGGGTACCCGGCGATGGCCAGGGCCCTAGTCGCCGCGACCCCGGCCGAGCTGCGGCCCTTTCACGATCACCTCGCCAGGCAGCGCGCCGCTTCGCAGCGGCAGCTGGCACGCGGGCTGCGTTCGGCACGATTCTCTTCGCTGGCCAGCCGGTGGCGGGCCGAGCTCGAGCAGATCGGCCGCTCCCCTGGCCGGCGGCCTGCCACCGGCAGGTTCGCTGCGCGCCGGATCGGCGCGGCGCACCAGCGGGTGCTGCGCGACGGCGGCGCCATCGACGCGGCGTCGCCGCCCGCCGCGCTGCACGAGCTGCGCAAGCGCTGCAAGGAGCTACGCTACCTGCTCGAGGTCTTCGCCTCGCTGCACAGCCCGGCCGAGCAGTGGCGTGCTGTGAACGAGCTCAAGGCGCTGCAGGACTGCCTCGGCGAGTTCCAGGACACCGAGGTGCAGCAGGCCGAGCTGCGGGCGTTCGCGGCGCGGATGATGGCCGACCGCACCGCGCCCGCCGACACCCTGCTTGCCATGGGCGAGATCGCCGCAGCCCTGGCGGTCAGGCAGCACTCGGCCCGCGGCGAGTTCGCCGGCCGGTTCGCCGAGTTCTCGGGCCCGCGCGGCCGGGCCAGGATCGGCGCGCTCACGGAGGCGTCACGATGAAGGTGCTCGCCACGTACAACATCAAGGGCGGCGTCGGCAAGACGGCAACCGCCGTCAACCTGGCCTACCTGGCCGCCAGGGACGGTTACCGGGTGCTGCTGTGGGACCTTGACCCGCAGGCGGCCGCGAGCTTCCTGTTCAGGGTCAGGCCCAAGGTCAAGGGCGGCGGCAAGGCGCTGATCGCGGGCAAGCGCCCGGTCGACGACGCGATCAAGGCGACCGATTTCGACGGGCTCGACCTGCTGCCCGCGGACTTCACCTACCGGAACCTCGACCTGCACCTGGACAGCGAGCGCAAGTCATCGACCAGGCTGCGCAGCCTGCTCGCGCCGCTGCGGCGGGAGTACGACCTCGTGGTACTCGACTGCCCGCCGAGCATTTCGCTGCTGTCGGAGAACGTGCTGCACGCCACCGACCTGCTGCTCGTCCCGCTGATCCCGACCACCCTGTCGGTGCGGACCCTGGACCAGCTCACCGCGTTCATCGCCGACTTCGACGGCAAGCGGCCGCGGGTACTGGCGTTCTTCTCGATGATCGACCGGCGCAAGCGCCTGCACCGGGAGATCGCGCAGGAGCTTCCGGCTGAGCGCACGGACGTGGCCGCGACCGTGATCCCTGCGCTATCAGTGATCGAGCGGATGTTCGTGCAGCGGGCGCCGGTTACCGCGTCGTCGCCGCGCAGCCTGGCGGCCCGCTGCTACCAGGAGCTGTGGCAGGAGGCCAGGTCGCGGATGGGGCTCAGCCAACCGCCGCCGCGAAGCTGAGCATCGCCTCGCTGACCTCGTCAGGGCGCTCCTGCTGGGTCCAGTGCCCGCAGCCCGGCAGCAGCCTGGCCTCGCGCAGGTCGGGCACGGTGTCCTTCAGCCCGGCGAGCATCGCCTGGCCGCCGGTGAAGCTGACCACCAGGTCGCGGTCGCCGGCCAGGTACAGCGCAGGGACGGTGACCGACGCGTGCCGCCAGGCGGCGCTGAGCTCCCAGGTCAGGTCCATGCTGCGGTACCAGTTCAGGCCGCCAGTGAAGCCGGTGCCGGCGAACTCGGCCACGAACACGTCGATGTCGCCTTCGGTGAGCCAGGCCGATGGCCCGTCGGGCTCCGGGCACAGGTCAAGGAAGCCGCCGCCCGGCGGCACGACGGGGATGCCGCCCATCGGGCCCTCGCCGGACGCGGCGTGCAGCATCCGCCGGAACGTGGTCCGCGGGTCGCGCCCGAGCTCGGCGTCGGCGACCCCGGGCTCCTGGAAGTAGCACATGTAGAAGCCGTCGCCGTAGAACGCGCGCAGCGTCTCCACCGGCGGCGCGCTCCCCCTCGGCAGGTACGGGACGCTGAGCCCGATCACGCCGCTGACCCGGTCGGGCCGCAGCAGCGCGGTGTTCCACGCCGCTGGCGCTCCCCAGTCGTGGCCGGCGACGACGGCCCGGTCGGCACCGAGCCCGTCCAGCAGGCCGATCACGTCGCCGACCACGTGCAGCATCGTGTACTGCGCGGCGTCGGACGGCCCGCCGGTGCGGCCGTAACCGCGCTGGTCGGGGGCCACCACGTGGTAGCCGGCCACGGCGAGCGCGGTCAGCTGGTGCCGCCAGGAGTACCAGCATTCGGGAAAACCGTGCAGCAGCAGGACGAGCGGCCCGGTGTCGGGACCGGCCTCGGCGATGTGCATCGACAGGCCGCCAACGTCGACGAAGCGGTGGGTGATGCCGGCAAGCGCGGCGGGGTCGTGGCTCGGCATGCCCGAAGAATATGCCCGGGCGGATCCCGGCTACCTGCCGGAGGCGGCCGTGGCCGCCTGGACGGGGCTCCGGTCGAAGATATTCCAGGCGGCGCAGGCCGGAGCGTAGGTGGCGGCGCAGTGCGCCGGGCTGAGCACCGACTGGCGTGACGGCGCGATCGACTGACTGGTGTGCTGCGGGGCCAGGCGCGAGCCGTGCGCCGCGCTGCCCGGGCGGAACACGGTCATCATGTAGATCACGGCCGCGACCGCGGCGATCAGCACGAGCACCATCAGCGACAGGGTCGTCCTCGCCCGCCTGGTTCGCAGGACCTGGCCGAGCCCTGGCTGCCCGAACGCGGCGAGCCGCGCGGCGAGCTTGGGGTCGTCGGCGGCGAGCATGCGCTCCATCTCCTCGAGGATGCGCTGCTCATCCATCGGAAGCGCCACGAGTCACCTCCACCGCCACGATCCCCCGCCGCTGACCCAGAGCGCGGGACTTTTCCTTACTATCCCCGGTTGGAAGAATTTTTACCTACCGATGACCTAAGACTAACCGCGACCATACCTACATCGAAAGAAGCGAACTTAGCCCACGGGGCTGGACAGCGGCCGCTTCCCGGCCGCACCCAGGCGGGCCGGGTCAGGCGCCGGAGGATCCAGGGCTCACGCTGGTCAGCCAGCCGGCGACATCGGCCACCACGGCGCCGTCCATATGCTGGGCAGGCTCGTACTCGGCCGGGGTGGACGGTCCTGTTCCGGCAAAGAACAGGTGATTGCAGGCCTCGTAGACGCGGATCGTCACGCCCGCCCGCCGGTCCAGGCCGGCCCGCCACAGCTCAAGGTCGTCGGCCACCGTCACCTGGTAGTCGCGGCCGCCCTGGAGCAGCAGCATCGGCTTGCCGAGCGCCACGGCCACCGCGACCGGGTCGTAGCCGCGCAGGTCGAGCCAGTACGGCGCCGGCGTGCCGAGCGGGAGGTCGGCGGCCGGGGTGGACGGCGCGAGATCGGGGCTGTCGACCAGCCTGGCCTGCCTGGTGATCGCCTCGATCACCGGCTCGGCCGCCGCGGCCGTCGCCGGGTCGAGCGACGCCAGGTACCTGATCTGCCTGACCTCCGACCAGTGCAGCGGCTGCGCGCCGCCCGCCAGGATGACCAGCCCGGCGATGGCCGGCTCGGCGGCGGCGATCCGTGGCGCCACGGTGCCGCCGAGGCTGTGCCCGAGCAGGAACACCCGCGCCTGGTCCACGTCCCTGTGCTGCCCGAGCAGCCCGACGGCGGCGGTCGCATCGGCCAGGTACTCATCGGCCACGGTGAACCCGGCGGCGCGCCTGACCTGCTCGCGGTGGGCGAAGGTGACCTTGTCGAACCGCAGCACCGCCACGCCGCGGCTGGCCAGGCCCCAGGCGAGATCCTTGAACGGCTTGTTCCGGCCGATGGTCTCGTCCCTGTCAAGCGGACCTGAGCCGGCCAGCAGCACGACCGCGGGCTGCGGGCCCTGCTGGCGCGGCACGGTCAGCGTCCCTGGGACGGCCAGCGGGCCCGAGCCGACGGTCACCTCCTGCTCGTCGAACGCCTCGGGATGCGCGTAATCCGGCGGCTGCCAGGGCGCGGGCGGCTCGACCGCGCCGGCCGGGGCCAGCTGCAGGCCGGCCAGCCAGCCATCGTCGGTCACCGACACGATCACCGTCAGCGCGCCGTGCTCGCAGCCGACCGGGACCCGCACCACCGTGATGCCCGGCACGGCCGCATCGGCGGCTGGCTCGCCGATGCTCACCAGCTGGCCCAGCCTGCCGAGCTCGGCCGTCCAGCCGACCCGCAGCGCATCGGCCGATACCAGCGCCCGCAGCTGCGGTGCGAACCTGGCGGCGATCTCGTCGAAGCGCCCCTGCTGCGCCAGGTCGAGCACCGCGGCGGCCTCCTGGGCTGGCGTGGTCATGGTCATCGGCCTCTCCGATCGACGCGGGCGGGCAGGACCGACGATAGCGAATTTGTTATCAAATCTGCTAACGTTCGCGAAATTGAGACCTGACACGGATCGATGGCGTGTTTGATTCTATCGAACTCCCGTTCTAAAATGGCGACTATGCGCTGGGACAGCATCCGCGAGGGGGCGGGCGACGACGCGGGCCAGGCGCTGTTCGAGCGCGACGCCGTGGCGCGGACCTTCGACACTCCGGGCTTCCGCGGCATCACGTTCTACGAGGTGCACGCGAAGTCGATCATCAACAAGGTGCCGGCCGCTTCGCGGGTGCCGTTCAGCTGGACCATCAACCCGTACCGCGGCTGCTCGCACGCCTGCTACTACTGCTTCGCCAGGAACACGCACACCTACCTCGACCTGGACGCCGGCCTGGACTTCAACTCCAGGATCGTCGTCAAGGTCAACGCGGCCGAGCTGGCAAGGAAGGAACTGGCCAGGCCGCGCTGGGCCGGCGAGCACATCGCGATGGGCACCAACGTCGACTGCTACCAGCGGGCCGAAGGCCGGTACCGGCTGATGCCTGGCGTCATCGGGGCGCTGCGGGACGCGCGCAACCCGTTCTCCATCCTGACCAAGGGCACGCTGCTGCTGCGCGACCTCGACCTGCTCGAGGAGGCGGCGCAGGTCACCTCGGTCGGGCTGAACGTGTCGGTCGGCTTCACCGACGCGGACCTGTCGGCCTCGGTGGAGCCTGGCACGCCCGCACCGCAGCGCCGGCTCGACGCCTGCGCGGCGATCACGGCCCGCGGGCTGCGCTGCGGCGTACTGATGGGCCCGGTGCTGCCGTTCCTCACCGACTCCCCTGACCAGCTCGCGCGGACCGTGCGGGAGATCGCGGACTCCGGCGCGGCGAGCGTGACGCCGATCGTGCTGCACCTGCGGCCCGGGGCCCGCGAGTGGTACCTGCGCTGGCTGGCCGAGCAGCATCCTGACCTGGTGGGCAGGTACCGCCAGCTCTACGGGAACGGCTCCTACGCGCCCGCCGGCTACCTGCGCCGGATCTCGGCGTGCGTGGCCGACCTGGCCAGGCGGCACGGAGTCGGCCGGTCAAGCCCGGCCGCCGCACGCAGCCTGCCACCGCGCGGACCGGGTCGGCCCGCCCTCGGCGGCCGGGGCGCGGACGCTGAGCGGCAGGCCGGGGAGCAGCTCACGCTGCTGTAGCCGGGCCGCGGCCGGACAAGGCGGGTCGTGCCGCCAGAACACCCGCGGACCTGGCACGTACGGCACGCACGTAGAGTTATCTGCCGTGGGATCTCAGCGCGACGAGGCGGCGGAGCAGGCGCCCGGCCGGCTGACCGTCCGCTCGGTTCCCGTCCCCGATCCCGGTGACCTGATCAGCCGGCTGCCGCAGGCAGATCCGCTGGCCTGGGTCAGGCGCGGCGACGGCCTGGTCGGCTGGGGCACCGCCGCCAGGATCACGCTGCCGGCCGGCCAGGACAGGTTCGAGTCCGGCGAGAAGTGGCTGCGCCAGCTGTTCGACGGCGCGCAGGTCGACGACCAGGTGAACGTCCCTGGCTCAGGCCCCGTTGCGTTCGGCAGCTTCACGTTCGACCCGGCGTCGGACGGCTCGGTGCTCGTGGTGCCGAGTACGGTGCTCGCCAGGCGGGACGGCGCTGCCTGGCTCACCACGATCCGCACCGAGCGGGACACCGCCGCGGACGGCGATGACGACCTGGCGCGTCCCGGCGACCTGAGCGACCTGGGCGACCTGAGGAACCCGAGCGACCTGGGCGGCCCAGGCGAGCTGAGCGGCCCGGCCGGGCTTGCGGACCTCCCCGATCCGGCGCCGCTGACCGTGCCGAGCGGCGTGCGCTGGGCCGACGGCAGCCTGACCGCGCCGGCCTGGGAGCGCGTGGTCGGGGCCGCAGTGGCCGCGATCAGGGCCGGCCAGCTGCGCAAGGTCGTGCTCGCGATGGAGCTTAACGTCTACGCCGCGCAGGACATCGACTCCAGGGTGCTGCTGTCCAGGCTCGCTGGCCGTTATCCGGACTGCTACACCTTCGCCTGCGCCGGCCTGGTCGGCGCCACCCCTGAGCTGTACATCCGGCGCGACGGCCGGCAGCTGTACTCGCTGGTGCTGGCCGGCACGATGCCCCGCGGCGCCACCGACAAGGCGGACCGCACGCTCGGCGAGACGCTGCTCGCCTCGGCCAAGGACAACGACGAGCACCAGTACGCGGTCGCCGACGTGCGCGCCGCGCTCCGGCCGCTCTGCGGCGACCTGCGGATCTCCGCGCGGCCGTTCCTGCTGCGGCTGGCCAACGTGCAGCACCTCGCGACCAGCGTGCACGGCCAGCTGGCGGCCGGCGAGGCGGCCAGCTACTCGGCGCTGGCGCTCACCGCCGCCGTGCACCCCACCGCCGCGGTCTGCGGCACACCGGCCGATGCGGCGATGGAGCTGATCGGCGAGCTCGAGGGAATGGACCGCGGCAGGTACGCGGGCCCGGTCGGCTGGGTGGACGCCAGGGGCAATGGCGAATGGGGCATCGCGCTGCGCTGCGGGCAGATCGACGGCCGGCACGCCAGGCTGGTGGCCGGCTGCGGGATCGTGGCCGAGTCCGATCCGAGCGCCGAGCTCGTCGAGGCGCAGACCAAGTTCTGGCCGATGCGCTACGCCCTGGAGGGCTGACCGCGCCCTGGAAGGCTGACCGCGCCCTTGGAAGGCTGACCGGCCGCCACCGGACGCTCCCCCGCCGTCCCGACCGCGCCATGGTCACAGTGTGGTTGCGGTTGCATAAACCCTGGCCACCGCTTCCTGCTCCAGGGTAGACAGCCTCCCTGATGACGTGTAGTTACGGAAAGTGATGATGACTTAACTCACAGTCACAGACTTGACCCACCCGAAGCAGCGCTCGCGTCTGACCGTGCGCCGCTTCCGGTTAGAAGGAGTCTGCTCATGGCACGTCGTTCGCAGCGGGCTGCCGCGGTCGCGGTGGCCGGCCTTGCCGCTGCCGGGCTCGCCGCCTGCAGTTCGAGTTCGTCGGGCAGCAGCTCGGCGATCGGCACCAAGCCCGTCTACGGCGGGACGCTCAAGCTCGTCGCGGCATCCGGCCCTGACCACATCGACACGGTCCCCGCTTACTACACCGCCGACTACATACTCGAGCGCGCCTACGCCAGGCAGCTGCTCACCTACCCGACGGTGCCTGATCCCTCACTAACCTCGGAGGGCTGGATCAAGGACACCACCCCGGTGCCCGACATCGCCACCGCGGTGCCGAGCACGAGCAACGGCGGCATCACCAACGGCGGCAAGACCTACACCTTCCACATCAAGTCGGGCGTGGACTGGAACACCATGCCGCCGCGCCAGGTCGTGGCCGGCGACTTCATCCGCGAGTTCAAGGCGTTCTGCAACCCGGTCAGCCCGGTCGGCAACCCGGTGTACTACGAGGCCACGATCTCTGGCCTGAAGCAGTACTGCAACGCCGAGGCGGCCTACTTCGCGAACAAGTCGCACGCGCCGACCGCCGCCAACATCGCGAACTTCCAGAACACGCACACGATCACCGGCATTACCTCGCCGAACCCGATGACGATCCAGTTCCACCTGCTCTCGCCGGCCAGCGACTTCATCTACATGATGGCGATGCCGTTCACCTCGGCCAGGCCGGTCGAGTACGACAAGTACGTGCCGAACAGCCTCCAGCTTGACCAGCACACGATCTCCGACGGCCCGTACCAGATCACCTCGTACATCCCGAGCCGGTCGATCACGATGTCGCGCAACCCGGCGTGGAAGCAGTCCACCGACTCGGTCCGGCATCAGTACGTGAAGCAGATCACCGTCACCATGGGCGTGTCGGACGCCCAGACGCAGTTCAACGACATGCAGGCGGGCGAGTACGACCTGCCGCTCGACACCTCGATCGTGCCCAGCGAGGTCCCGACCCTGGAGGCCACCCACAACCCGAAGTTCCGTGCCTGGCCGGGCAGCAACACCTTCCCGTACATCGTCTTCAACCTGCGCAGCCCGAACAACCACGGCGCGATGGGCAACCTGAAGGTCAGGCAGGCGATCGAGTACGGGGTGAACAAGGTCGCCGTGCAGAAGGTCATCGGCGGGCCGACGGTGGCACAGATCATCAACACCGCGATCCCGCCGGGCAACGTGGGCTACCAGGACTACGACACGTACCCGACCAGCAACAACAGCGGCGACATCGCGAAGTGCAAGTCGCTGCTGGCCTCCGCCGGGTACAAGTCTGGCCTGACGCTGAACTACCTGTACCCGAACGACAGCATCGACAAGTCGTTCTTCGAGGCCATCCAGGCCAGCCTGCGGTCCTGCGGCGTCAGCCTGAACGGCAAGCCAGAGGCCGGCTCGACCTTCTTCGTTGACCTGGGCAACGCGCCGTCCAACGCCAAGTCGGGCACCTGGGACATGGGCCAGCCTGGCTGGTTCCCCGACTGGTTCGGCAACAACGGCCGCACCGTGATCGCGCCGCTGTTCCAGACCAACTGCACGCTGAACACCACCAACTACGGGTGCTACAACAGCGCGGCGCTGAACAGCCTGATCACCAAGGCCGAGGCGGCGAAGAGCGTCAGCCAGGCGGGCAGCTACTGGCACCAGGCCGACGAGAACGTGATGAAGAACGCCGTCATCGTCCCGCTGATCAGCCAGCACCTGCTGATGTACTCGAGCGCCAACGTGCTGCAGGCGGGCACCTCGGCGGTGGTCTACCAGCCGAACATCGGCGGCGCCGACATCACCAACGTCTGGCTCAGGAACGGCTGAGCGAGTGAGCGGCGGCCGGGCCGGGTATGCAGACGGGCATGCCCGGCCGGCCACGCTCGCTGCCCGGCCGGAGCCCGGCGAAGGAAGTCTTCGCTGCCTTTTAACGCAAGGCGCACCGGACATCTGGCGGCGCAGGCGGGACGCCGGAGTCCGGCAATCTGAATAATTCGGTCTTTCTTGTCGGCTGGCCCGGCCGACAGCGTGCGCAGCCCGCGCCAGCGCGGCGGCACCGCCGGGGGGAGGGTATCGATGAGCCTGCTCGAGGTGACCGACCTGCAGGTGAGCTTCCCGACGGCCGACGGCGTGGTCCAGGCCGTCCGCGGCGTGTCGTTCAGCGTCGAGCGCGGCCGCACCCTCGGCATCGTCGGCGAGTCGGGCAGCGGCAAGACGGTGCTCACCCAGAGCCTGCTCGGCCTCACTCCTGGCGGCCAGATCAGCGGCACGGCCATGTTCGACGGGGTGAACCTGGTCGGCCTCGGCCAGAAGAGCCTGCAGCGGATCAGGGGCCAGGGGATCTCGGTCATCTTCCAGGACCCGCTGACCAGCCTGCACCCGCTGTACAAGGTCGGCTGGCAGATCTGCGAGATGATCAGGGCGCACGACAAGTCGATCAGCAAGGGCCAGGCCACCGAGCGCGCCGTTGACCTGCTCAACCGGGTCGGCATCCCGAACCCGCGCGAGCGCGTGAGCGACTACCCGCACCAGTTCTCCGGCGGCATGCGCCAGCGAGTCATGATCGCGATGGCGATCTCGCTGAGCCCCAAGCTGATCATCGCCGACGAGCCGACCACCGCGCTCGACGCGACCGTCCAGGCCCAGATACTCGACCTGCTGCTGCGGCTGCAGCAGGAGTCGGACACCGCGCTGCTGATGATCACGCACGACCTCGGGGTGGTGGCCGACATCGCGGACAACGTCATGGTCATGTACGCGGGCCGGGCCGCGGAGAAGGCGACCAAGCGAGACACCTTCTACCAGCCGCACCATCCGTATACCAAGGGCCTGCTCGAGTCGATACCGCGCAGCTCAGCCGCGTCCGAGCGGCTCAAGCCGGTCACCGGCCAGCCGCCAAGCCTGATCAGGCTGCCGCCTGGGTGCGCCTTCCATCCCCGGTGCGCCTACGTGATGGACCGCTGCCTGACCGCCGAACCCGAGCTGCACCCGGTCGGCGATGCCGGCGGGCACCGGTCGGCGTGCTGGCTGCCGGCCGCCGCTATCGGGCTCGGCGATGAGGCCGAGGACCTGCGCAGGCAGGCGGTGGAGCACGGCAGGAGCGGCAAGGCCGCCAAGGTCGCCGAGGCCATCGCCGCCGCGCCAGAGTCCGAGGGAAGCGTGATCGCATGAGCGAGCCGGTCGGTACCCGGAGGCGAGCGGGAGGCACGGCATGAGCGAGCCGGTCGCTTTCCCGGCCGACGCCGACCTCGACGATGACGTCCTTGTCAGGGTGGAGAACCTGGTCAAGCACTTCCCGGTCTACGGCAGCGGGCTGGTCAGGCGGTCGGTGGCCAGCGTGCAGGCCGTTGACGGGGTGTCACTGACGGTCAGGCGCGGCCGGACGCTCGGGCTGGTCGGCGAGACCGGCTGCGGTAAGTCCACGCTGGCCCGCTGCATCGCCGGCCTGATCCCGGTCAGCGCCGGCAGGGTCTACTTCGAGGGCAAGGACATCACCAACCTGCCCCGCCGGGCGATGCGGCCGTTCCGCCGCGAGATCCAGATGATCTTCCAGGACCCGTACGGCTCACTGAACCCGCGGCGCAGGGTGGGCGCGATCATCGGCGACCCGTTCGCCGTGCACAGGACCGCCAGCGGACAGGAGCGCAAGCGAGCGGTCCAGGAGCTGATGGAGCGGGTCGGGCTGAACCCCGAGCACTACAACAGGTTCCCCGCCGAGTTCTCCGGCGGCCAGCGGCAGCGGATCGGCGTCGCCCGCGCGCTGGCCCTGCGGCCCAAGCTGATCATCTGCGACGAGCCGGTCTCGGCGCTCGACGTATCGATCCAGGCGCAGGTGCTCAACCTGCTCGCCGACCTGCAGGCCGACTTCGGCCTGTCGTACCTGTTCATCGCCCACGACCTGGAGGTGGTCAGGCACGTCAGCGACGCGGTGACCGTCATGTACCTCGGCCGGGTGGCCGAGGCGGGTCCCGGCGACAGCGTGTACGACCACAGCAGGCACCCCTACTCGGCGGCGCTGCTGTCTGCCGCTCCGGCCGCCGACCCCGACGCTGCCGCGCAGCGGCAGCGCATCATCCTGGCCGGCGACGTGCCGTCGCCGATCAACCCGCCGAGCGGCTGCCGGTTCCATCCGCGCTGCCCCAAGGCGCAGGACATCTGCCGCACCACCGAGCCCGTGCTCGAGACCAAGCTCGGCGATCCAAGCACTCATCTAACCGCATGCCACTTCCCGGTCGAGGCGGGCGAGGTACTCGCCAGGGCTGGCCGGAGGGAGCGACGATGAGCATCACCGAAGTCCAGTTCCAGGCCACGGCCGTCGAGGATGCGCCGGTCCAGGCGATCGAGGGCCGCAGCCAGTGGCAGCTGACCTGGCGCCGGCTGCGCAGCGACTGGGTCGCCGTCACCTCGATCGTGGTGATCCTGCTGATCTGCGCGGCGGCGCTGTGCGCGCCGCTCGTGGCCCACGCGGTCGGCCACGGCGAGTACCAGGCGTTCCCCAACACGGGCACGAACTCCTTCGGCGAGCCGGTCGGCCCCGGCACCAACGGCTTCATACTCGGCACCGACGCGATCGGCCGCGACCTGCTGGTCAGGATCCTGTACGGAGCCCAGATCTCGCTGTTCGTCGGCCTGTTCACCACCGCCGTGGCCGCGATCTTCGGCGTCAGCATCGGGCTGATGGCCGGCTACTTCGGCGGCTGGATCGACACCGTGCTTGCCAGGATCATCGACGCGGTCCTCGCGTTCCCCTACATCGTGCTCGCGCTGGCGCTTGCAGCGGTGCTGAGCCCGAGCCTGGCCATCGTGATCGGGGTGATCACGTTCTTCTCCTGGGCGGGCATCTCGAGGATCGTCCGCGGCCAGACGCTGTCGCTGAAGGAGAAGGAGTACATAGAGGCGGCCAGGTCGCTCGGGGCGGGCCCGTGGCGGATCATGTTCATCGACATCATGCCGAACCTGCTCGGCCCGGTGCTCGTGCTCGCCACCCTGTACATCCCGACCGCAGTGAGCTTCGAGGCGACGCTCTCGTTCCTCGGGATCGGCATCCCGCCGCCCGCCCCGAGCTGGGGAAATATCCTGGCTGAGGCCCAGGACCACTACCAGACGGCCTGGTGGTACGTGGTCTTCCCCGCCGCGGCGCTGCTGATCACCACGCTCGCGTTCAACCTGCTCGGCGACGGCATCAGGGACGCGATGGACCCGAGGACCGAGCGGCTGCTGGCCGGGCGCAAGTCGAAGCGCAAGCGCGGCAGGCGCAGAAAGCAGGGCGGCGGGCTGAGCCTGGACCGCGGCATCATGGTCGGCCGGCAGGCCGACGAGAACGTGGACCGCCCGATCGGCGCTGGCGATCTTCCGGCAGGCGAGGAGGGCTGAGCGATGGGCATGGCCCGCTTCATACTCCGCAGGATCGTGGCCGGGATCGTGGTGCTGTGGGTGGTCGCCACGCTGACCTTCTTCCTGTTCTTCGTCGCCGTGCCCAAGGGCGTGGTGGCCAGGAACCTGGCCGGCCGGGCGGCCACGCCCGCCGTCATCGCCCAGGTGGAGAAGAACCTCGGCCTGAACGAGCCCACCTCGGTGCAGTACTGGCACTACCTTGACCACCTGCTGCACGGCAACCTGGGCTACTCGTACTACTCGCAGGAACCGGTGCTCACGATCATCAAGCAAGCGCTGCCGATCACGCTGTCGGTGGTGATCGGCGGCGTGCTGCTCTGGCTGGTGGTCGGGATCGGCACCGGCATCCTGAGCGCGACCAGGGCGCGCAGCCTGTTCGACCGGGTTGCCACGGTCGGCGTGCTCGCCGGGGTCTCCGCGCCGGTGTTCGTGGTCGGCGAGCTGCTGATCGTCGCGGTCTTCGTGCAGCTCAGCGACCACGGGATCACCTGGATCACGACGGGCTACACCCCGATATCGCAGAGCTTCTCCGGCTGGCTCGGCTGCATGATCCTGCCCTGGATCACGCTCGCGATCGTGCAGGCCGCGGTCTACACCAGGCTGTCCAGGGGGTCGCTGCTCGACACGCTCGGCGAGGACTTCATCAGGACGGCCAGGGCCAAGGGCATCTCCGAGCGCCGGGTGCTCTACCGGCACGCGGTCCGCGCCGCGCTGACCCCGGTGGTGTCGCAGCTCGGCATCGACGTCGGCGCCCTGCTTGGCGGCGTCATCGTGGTCGAGCAGGTGTTCGGCCTGCAGGGCCTCGGCTGGGCCACAGTTAACGCGATCACCCAGGGCGACGGCGACCTAGTGCTCGGCTTCGTCATCCTGGCCGCTCTCTTCGTCGTGGTCGCCAACCTGATCGTGGACATGTCCTACGCCCTGCTCGACCCCCGCGTCCGCATCAACTAGCCGATCCCGGCCCCACTCAGGGCAGGGTGGCGAGGGCGGCGGTGGCGGCGGCATTGAGCCTCGCACGCAGCGCCGCCTGCGCCTGGCGGCTGGTACGCAGCTCGGCAATCCGCAGCCCCGCGCCGGGCGCGGCGAGCGCCGCGGCCAGGTTCGCGGGCCGCTCGATCCGCCGGTACGCCAGTCCGGCGGCGGCGGCCAGCGCAGCGACGTCCGCGCCGTGCGGCGTGCCGAACACGCGCTCGAACGACTCGGGGAACGCGGCCTGCTCAAGCATCGAGAAGATGCCGCCGCCGTCGTTGTTGACCGCGATCAGGCACAGGTCGGGCCGCGGCTCGCCGGGCCCGACGAACAGCCCTGGCGCATCGTGCAGCAGCGCGAGGTCGCCGAGCAGCGCAGCCGCCAGGCCGCCGCCCGCCGCCTGATGAGCCAGCGCCGCGCCGATGGCCGACGAGACCAGGCCGTCGATGCCGCTTGCTCCCCTGCTGGCCAGCACCCGCAGGCCAGTCCGCGGCGCCATGTGCTGGTCAAGATCGCGCACCGGCAGGCTGGACGCGGCCCACAGCAGTCCGTCGCCGGGCAGCGCCGCGGCCACGTCCCTGGCCAGCCTGGGCTCGCTGAGCTCCGGGTCGGCGTCGAGCACCGCGTCCACCGCTTCCCGCGCCGCCCGGTCGGCGCACTGCCAGGACTCCAGCCACCCCGTGCGCACGGCGGCCGACCCGCTCAGCCGGACCGCCGCCGCCACGTCGGTCGCCGTCCTGGCCGGATCTGACCAGCGGCCAGGCCCGGTGGCGAGCACCACGTGGCGTACCGCGACGCCGCACCGCAGCAGCGCCAGCTGCCCGCGGGACAGGCCAGGGCGCCCCGCCGACACGATCAGCTCGGGCCGGTGCCCGGCCATGAACCCGGCATCGGCCAGCAGGTACTGGTAGGCGCCGAGCGCCAGCGGGCCCGACCGGCCGCCGGATGACGGCTCGGCAAGGACCGGCCAGCCCGCGCGGGAGGCCAGGTCGAGCAGCGGCGCGGCGTCATAGTGGCCGTCGCCGAGCACCACCAGCCCGCGCTCGGCCCACTCCACCTCAGCCACGCGCGCGAACCTGGTCCACGGCGATCCCCCGGGCCGCCCGCCGTCCCCTGCCCCCGCCGCCACCCCCGCGGCCTGCGAGTCCCCTGCAGCCTGCGAGTCCCCCGCGCCCCCCGCACCGCCGACGTCGGGCGCGAGCGGCTCGCGCAGCGGCAGGTTCAGGTGCACCGGCCCAGGCGGCCCGCCGGCCGTGCCTGACGCGATCCCCCATGCCCGGCTGGCCGCCGACCGCCAGTACCCGGCCTGCCCGGCACCAGCCTCGGGCACGCCGACCTCGCAGAACCACCGCACCGCCGACCCGTACAGCTTGAGCTGGTCGATCGTCTGGTTCGCCCCGGTGCCGCGCAGCTCAGGCGGCCGGTCGGCGGTCAGCACGAGCAGCGGCACGGCCGACTCGTCCGCCTCGATCACGGCCGCGTGGAAGTGCGCGGCAGCGGTACCCGACGTGCACAGCACGGCCACGGGGACACCGCTGGCCTTGGCCAGCCCGAGAGCGGCGAACGCCGCGCTTCGCTCGTCGACGCGCACGCTCAGCCGCAGGTCACCGGCGCTCGCCCGGCGGTCAAGCTCCATCGCGAGCGGCGCGCTGCGCGACCCAGGCGCGAGCACGGCCTCCCGCAGCCCGCACCTGATCAGCTCGTCCACCAGTACCCTGGCCAGGTCCGTCGAGGGGTTCATGCCGCCGCCCGCGCGCGCCGCGCGACCAGGCTCACCGCAGGAACTCGGCCGCGGCAAGCGCGCGCTCGCGCCAGGGCGCCGCGTCGCGCTCCCAGGCGGCGAGCCGGTCCTCGTCCACCTCGGCGGCCCTGACCGGCAGCATCCCGGCCCGCGGCAGCAGCGGGTCGGCGGTCACATCGCCGGTCAGCAGGTGCATGGTGGCCAGCCCGCAGTCGTAGTCGAGCGCGGGCAGCGCGGCGGCCAGCGCGAGCCCGGCCGCGAGCCCCACCGACGACTCGACCGCGCTGGACACCACGACCGGCAGCCCGCAGGCCGCGGCCACCTCGAGCGCCGGCCTGATCCCGCCGAGCGGCGCGACCTTGAGCACCACGATGTCGGCCGCCCCAGCCGCGCGGACCGCGAGCGGGTCGGACGCCTTGCGTATTGACTCGTCGGCGGCCAGCGGCACGTCCACCCGCCGCCGCAGCGCGGCAAGCTCGCCCAGCGTCGCGCAGGGCTGCTCGGCGTACTCCAGGCCGTACCGCCTGAGCCTGGCCAGCATGCCGGCCGCCTGGTCCACATCCCAGCCGCCGTTGGCGTCTACCCTGATCCGCCCGGCTGACCCGAGCGCGTCGCGGACGGCGGCCACCCGCTCGACGTCGTCGGCCGCGCGCTGGCCGGGCTCGGCGACCTTGACCTTCGCTGTCCGGCAGCCTGCGCCGGCCACGATCTCGTGCGCGGCGGCCGGCCCCACCGCGGGCACGGTCACGTTCACCCCCACCGCGTCCCTGACCGGCTCTGGCCGGCCGAGCGTGGCTGACTCGATCGCGCTGGCCAGCCACCTGGCGCTCTCGGCGGACCCGTACTCGGCGAACGGCGAGAACTCGCCCCATCCGGCCGGCCCGCGCAGCAGCGCCCCCTCGCGGACCGTGATCCCGCGGAACCGGCTGCGCATCGGGATCGCGAACGCCCGCAGCGTGGGCAGCAGCCCGGCCAGCGCCTCGCGGGCCGCCGCACCCGGCTGGACGGCGGTCACGGCCGGCGCGGGAACCTGGCGAAGTCGGGTGCCCGCTTGCCGACGTAGGCGTCGCGGCCCTCCTGGGCCTCTTCGCTCATGTAGTAGATCATCGTGGCGTCTCCGGCGAATTGCTGCATGCCGGCCGCCCCGTCGGTCACGGCGTTCAGCGCGCCCTTGAGCATCCGCAGCGCGATCGGCGACTTGGACAGCATCTCGCGCGCCCACGACACGGTCTCTGCCTCCAGGTCGGCCAGCGGCACGACCGTGTTGACCAGGCCCATCGCCAGCGCCTCCTGGGCGCTGTACTGGCGGCACAGGTACCAGATCTCGCGCGCCTTCTTCAGCCCCACGGTGGCGGCGAGCAGCGACGAGCCGTAGCCGGCGTCGAACGAGCCGACCTTGGGCCCGGTCTGGCCGAACACCGCGTTGTCCGCGGCGATCGTCAGGTCGCAGCAGACGTGCAGCACGTGCCCGCCGCCGATCGCATAGCCGGCCACCATCGCGACCACCGGCTTGGGCGTGCGCCTGATCTGCACCTGCAGGTCGAGCACGTTGAGCCTGCCGACCCCGTGATCGTCGCGGTACCCGTCGTCGCCGCGCACCCGCTGGTCGCCACCCGAGCAGAACGCCCTATCGCCGGCCCCGGTCAGTATGATGACGCCGATGCCGGGGTCGTCCCTGGCCACGGTGAACGCCCGCTGCAGCTCGAACAGGGTCGTCGGGCGGAATGCGTTCCGCACCTCGGGGCGGTTGATCGTGATCTTCGCGATGCCCTCGGCCGTCTCGTAGCGGATGTCGGTGTACTCCTGCCCCGGAGCCGGGCCTGACGACTGCCAGTCGATCACATCTCCCCCTACCGTCGGGTGCCTGAATCCGCCGATTAACCTTACGACCGTGATAACCCGGCCCCTGCATGCGGTCCTGCTCCCGCAGCGGGCGGCGGCCGGCCGGCTGCTCGACGCGCTGGGCGCCGCGCTCGACGGCTCAGGCCCTGCGATCTTGCCGCTGGACCCCGCACTCCCGCGGGCCAGGCTGGATGAGCTGATCACGGCACTGCGGCCCGCCACCCTTGAAACCCCCCAGGGGACCGAACCGCTCGCGCCCGCCCGTCCCGGCGGGCAGGCCAGCCCCGGCGTGGCCGAGGACGTAGCCGTCGTGCTGGCGACGTCGGGCTCGACCGGAGCGCCGAAGGGCGCCGAGCTGACCGCGGCGGCACTGCTGGCCTCGGCCCGCGCCTCGCTGGTCAGGCTCGGGGTGGCCGGCGACCACGCCCAGGCCGGGCGCTGGCTGTGCTGCCTGCCCGTGCACCACATCTCCGGGCTCGGAGTGCTCGTCCGCTCGCTGGTGATCGGGTGGACGCCGGTGGTCGCCGACCGGGTGGACCCTGCCGTCCTCGATCAGGCGGGCTGCGCGTACGTCTCGCTGGTGCCCACCCAGCTGCGCAGGCTGCTGGACGCCGGGGCCCCGCTTGAGCGCCTGCGCGCGATCCTGCTCGGCGGTGCGGCGATCCCGGACGGGATGCCCGCCGAGGCCTCGGCGGCCGGCCCGGCCGTGGTGACCACCTACGGCATGACCGAGACCTGCGGCGGCTGCGTCTACGACGGCGTGCCGCTGGACGACGTGCGGGTCGACACTGATCCCGAGGGCCGGATCAGGATCGCCGGGCCTGTGCTGTTCGCCAGGTACCGGCTGGAGCCAGGAGCGACCGCGGCCGCGCTGCGGGACGGCTGGTTCGTCACCTCCGACCTCGGCGGGCCCGGCGAGGACGGCCGGATCGTGGTGCGCGGCCGCGCCGACGACGTGATCGTGACCGGCGGCGAGAAGGTCGTGGCCGCGGAGGTCGAGCGGGTGCTGCGCGGCTGCCCGGGCGTGCGCGACGCGGTCGTTGTGGGCGCTCCCGACCCTCAGTGGGGCGAGCGGGTGACCGCCGTGATCGTGGCCGAGGGACTCAAGGCGCCGAGCCTGGCCGCGCTGCGGGACCACGTCGGCGCCCGGTTGCCGAGGTACGCCGCACCGCAGGCGCTTGCCGTGGTCGACAGCTTCCCGGTGCTCTCCTCGGGCAAGCCGGACCGGCAGCTGCTCAAACGCCTCGCGGCGGAGGATTTTCGGCATGCTACCGCCGGACGGGAAACAAACTGGCCCGTCACGCGTTATACGTAGCGCCCGCACTGCACGATACCAAGTGCCGCAAGTCTTCGATAGTTGTGGACGACGTGGGTAGCTGCGGTCCGCGTAAGCCGGTGCGCACGAACGGAGGTGTTACATGCCCAGAACAGCCAGCGCTCTCACCGAGCGCCACGACGACGTGGCGGCCGCGAGCCCCAAGGACGGCGAGGTCCGGCGTGGACGCCGCCGCCAACTCTCTGAAGTGGAGCCTGCCGACGTGATGCACGCCGACACCGAGCTCGCCGAGGTGGACCTCGGCGGTTCCGATGACCTGGCGGACCTCGACGACGCGCCCGAGGCCCTGCTGGCCGAGCTCGACGATGATGCGGGCGACGCCGGTCCCGCCAGCCAGCCCGCGGTCGCCGCGCGGCTGGCAGTAGCCACCGACGACGACGCCCCCGCCGAGGTGGACCTTGACGACCAGACCTCGGTCATGGGCGACTCGGTGCACACCTACCTGAAGTCGATCGGCCGGACCAGCCTGCTCACCGCCGAGCAGGAGGTCGACCTGGCCAAGCGGATCGAGGCCGGGCTGTTCGCCGAGCACAAGCTGGAGACCGAGCCTGGCCTGTCGCCGGAGTACCGCGATGAACTCGAGGCCGTGGCCGCCGACGGCCGCCGGGCCAAGGCGCACATGCTCGAGGCGAACCTGCGGCTGGTGGTCTCGGTCGCCAAGAAGTACAGCGACCGCGGCCTGTCCCTGCTCGACGTGGTCCAGGAGGGCAACCTGGGCCTGATCAGGGCGGTCGAGAAGTTCGACTACACCAAGGGCTACAAGTTCTCCACCTACGCGATGTGGTGGATCAGGCAGGCGATCCAGCGCGGCTTCGCCGACTCCGCGCGCACCATCAGGCTCCCGGTGCACGTGCTCGAGATGCTGAGCAAGCTGAGCCGGGTCGAGCGCGACATGCACCAGCGGCTCGGCCGCGAGCCGACGCCCGAGGAGCTGGCCATCGAGCTCGACAGGACCCCGGACCAGATCGAGGAGCTGCTGCGCACCAGCAGGCAGCCGATCAGCCTGGACTCCACCATCGGCGAGGACGGCGAGACGTCGATCGGCGATCTGATCGAGGACGTCGACGCGCCCGAGGCGTCCGAGCTTGTCGACCGGCAGCTGATGGCCGACCAGCTGCGGCACGCGCTCGATGCGCTGACGCCGCGCGAGGCCACCATCATGGCGATGCGGTTCGGGCTGTACGACGGCAACCCGCACACGCTGGACGAGATCGGCAAGGCGCTCGGCCTGACCAGGGAGCGGATCAGGCAGCTTGAGAAGCAGTCGCTCTCCAAGCTGCGGCACCCGAGCCGGGCGCAGCCGCTGCTCGAGTACGCCGTCTGAGTCGGACGGCCGCGGGCCAGCGATGGACGCGGCCGCCGGCTGGCATGATCGTGGGCCGGGCCCGGCCTCCCGCAGGGCCCGGCCCGCGCACGTCAGGGGCCGGTCAGGCGGTGCGCGGCTGAGTCCCCCGGTCACGACTCCCCGGTCACCCAGACCGCGCTGACCGGCGCGACCACCGACGACGCCTGGGCGTGCCCGGCCCTGGCCGCGGCCGGGCGGCGAGCCGGGTCAAGCACGTTCCTGCCGATCGCCCGCCGTGCCGCCTTGTCCGGGGTCACCACCGCGACGCGCACGCCCTGGTCGGTCAGCCTGCGCACCTGGCGGGCCAGGCTCTCCACCACGCCGAAGCCCTGGGACAGCGGGGCGATCACGACCACGCGCTCGTATCCCGCGGCCAGGTCAGCGTTGGTGCCCGAGCGCATCCCGCCGTCCACGTACCGGCGGCCGTTAATCGTCACCGGCGGCCAGATCCCTGGCACGGCGCAGCTGGCGCCGACAGCATCGACCAGGCTGACCCCGCTGGACGCGTCGAACACAGTGAACTCGCCGCTGACCGCATCGACGGCGGTGACCTGAAGCTTGCCGGCCGGCCACTCCGCCATGGGGATCCTGGACTCGATCACCTTGCGCCTGGCGTCCTCGGACTCGGTCTCGGTGCGCATCGCCATCGCGCCGACCCGGCGCCTGGCCACCTCGGGCTTCCTGGTGAGCGCCATGGCCCGCAGGTACCTGAGCATCACGCGGGTGCCCATCTTGGCGTAGATCTCCCCGGCCGCGGGCGCGGCCTGCACACGGTAAAGCTCGGCCAGGCTCGTCCCTGACCGCACGTCGGCGCCGACGACCGAGCCCGCCGACGTGCCGACGACCAGGTCCGCGGCGGTCAGGTCGACGCCGTAGTCGGCGAGCCCGGCCAGAATCCCGATCTCCCACGCGATACCGGTGACCCCGCCGCCGCCCAGAACAAGTGCCCTTTCCGCCATCTGCCCTTTATATCCGCTCGGTCACCACTGACGCCGCCCGGGTGTGGTACGACGGCGGGCCCGGCGGGTAGATTGCGCCGGTGAGCGTCGAAGTCGAGGTACTGACCGTAATCACTGACGAGGTGGTCGAGGCATTCGCCAGGCTGCTGCCGCAGCTCTCCGCTACCGCACCGCCGCTGGATGCCGCCGCGCTGGCGGCGATCATCGCGGCGCCCGCGAGCACGATCCTGCTGGCCCGCCTGGACGGCCGGATCGTGGGCACCCTCACCCTGGCCATGTTCCCGATCCCGACCGGGATCCGCGCCTGGATCGAGGACGTGGTAACCGACGAGTCGGCCAGGGGGCAGGGCGTCGGCAAGGCGCTCACGGTGGTCGCGCTGGAGCTGGCGCGGGCCGGCGGCGCCCGCACCGTGGACCTGACCACCAGGCCGTCCCGCGAGGCCGCGGGCCGGATGTACGAGCGGGTCGGCTTCGAACGCCGCGAGTCCCGGCTGTACCGGTTCAGGGCGTCCTGACCTGGCTGCGGCGGACCGGGCTGGCCGTCGGGCTAGCCGAGCTCGGCGACCGCCTCGAGCAGCCTGCTGACGTCGGAGGCGTCGTTGTAGTGCACCAGGCCGGCCCGGACCGCGCACCCCGAGTCGCGGATGCCGAGCGCGCCGGTCAGCTCCCAGGCGTAGTTGTGACCGTTCCAGACGTTGACCCTGCGGCTCGCCAGGTGCTCGGCGACCTGCTGCGGCGTCATCCCGGCCACGGTGAAGTAGGCGGTAGCGGTGCGCCGCGCTGCCTTGCCATAGCTGGTGACGTGCCGCATGCCGTCCAGGCCACCGAGCAGCGTCCCGAACAGCTCCTGCTCGTGCCGCTCGGCCGCGGCCATCGAGGCCAGGATCCGCTCCCGCCTGCTGCCGGTCGCCGAGTCATCCAGGCCAGCCAGGTGGTCCACCGCCGCGGCTACCCCGGCCAGGTCGGCGAACGCGGGCGTGCCGAGCTCGAGTCGCTCGGGCACGGTGTCCGGCGCGGGCGCCAGCTTGTCCGGCCGCAGCGAGCCAAGCAGAGCGGGGTCGGCGATCACCGCGCCGATGTGCGGACCCGACCACTTGTAGGCGCTCGTCGCGTAGAAGTCGGCGCCGAGCGCGCCGATGTCGACCGGACCGTGCGGGGTGGCGTGCACGCCGTCGACGTAGCTGAGCGCGCCAGCCTGCCGCGCCAGCCGTGTGATCGCGGCCACGTCCGGCCTGGTGCCGATCGCGTTGCTGGCGGCGGTGACCGCGACCAGCCTGGTCCGCGCGGTCACCAGGCTCGCGTACTGCGCGGCGGGCAGCTCGCCGGTGGCCGGGTCCACCTCGGCCCACCGCACCACCGCACCCGCCCGGCCGGCGGCCTGCGCCCAGGGCCTGACGTTCGCGTCGTGGTCGAGCCTGGAGACGACCACCTCGTCCCCGGCGGCCCAGGTGCTGGCAAGCGCGGCGGCGATCCGGTAGGTGAGGGTCGTCATGTTCGGGCCGAGTACCACGCCGGCCGGCTCGCCGCCGACCAGGTCGGCGACCGCCTCGCGACAGCGCCCGGTGATCTGGCCGGCCCGGGCGCTGGCCGGGAACACGCCGCCTGAGTTGCCGAGCCCAGCCCGGTAGGCATCGCCGATCGCGTCGATCACGGTGCCGGGCAGCTGGGTACCGGCCGCGCCGTCCAGGTAGGCGTAGCCATCGGCCAGCGCCGGATAAGCGGCCCGCACCCTGCCCACGTCGAACGTCATCCGCCGCTCACCCCTTCGGTGTCCTACCGGCCATCTTGGCAGCACGCCGCCGGCCAGAGCAGCCAGGGCTAGCCCGTCGCCCGCCCCGAGGAACGCAGCACGACCAGCCACGGGTCGCGGCCCGGCTTCAGCGGCAGGTGCGGGATGCCGGTCATCCACGCGGCGAGCACCGCCTCGGGGTCGGCGGGCCGGTACTCGCCACCGAGCGCGCTGGCCAGGTCCCAGGCGTGCACGTGCCACTCCACGATCGCGACCCCCGCCATCCCCGCCACGGTGATGACCCGGCCGCGGTAGCTGTGGTGCGGCAGCCTGAGCAGCGGGCCGAGCCTGGCCGCGTACCGCAGCGCGGACTCGGTGAAGGCCGCGATGTGCTCTTCGGCCGGCACGTCGGGCAGCGCGGCAAGCTCCGCGGCGTTCTGCCTGGCCAGCTTCCTCGCGATCGTGTCCGGGTGCGCGCCGGTGGCCATCAGCCTGGCCAGCCGGCTGACCGGCGCGTCGTCCAGGTACTCGTGGTAGTCGTCGGCGATGCACCGCAGGTGCCCGGCGAGATCGGCGGCCCGCCATTCCGGACACGGGGTCGGCGCGTTCCATGCAGCGGCGGAGAACTGCCCGGCGATCTTGATGATCGCCCTGATGCCATCGTGATAGGCCGCCGGCGCGTCGGCCGCCGTCACTGACCGGTCAGCCAGCGGCATGGCCGAATCCCTGGAATCGCCGAGTTCCATGGGCCCTCCCTGCCCGCGCCGCCGCCCCCACCACCACGCCGACGCGCCTCGCCAGACTGCCAGAAACAGCGGTAACTACGCCACCCGCACCCGACCGGAAAACAAAGTGACAGTTAACGCATCGGGCGGTTACCATCCGGCAAGTGGCTACTCCGGACGCTGTATCCCCCGTCGGCATGCCGGAAGAGCAGCAAGAACGCGTGCTGGAAGGGTCCGGCATCGAGCCCGCGTACCCAGGCCGCGCGGTGATCTCCCCGACCGCCTCGCTCTGGCGGATCAGGGAGTACCTGCGCCCGTATTATGGCCAGCTCGCCGTCATGCTCGCCGCCGCGCTGATCGGGGCGGGCACCGAGATCGTCATCCCGCTGCTCACCAAGGCGGCCATCGACGGGCCGATCGCGGCAGCCGGCCGGCCGGGGCATCACGACGACGGCCTGCTGGTGGCGATCGGGCTCGGCGCGATCGCGCTCGGCATCAGCGAGGTCATCTTCAACCTGATCAGGCGCTGGATCCAGGCTCGCGCCGTGTCCGGGCTCGAGCAGTCGCTGCGCGACGACGTCTACAACCACCTGCAGCAGCTGGAGCCGGGGTTCCACGACGCGTGGCAGTCCGGCCAGCTGCTCTCCCGCGCCACCACGGACCTGTCGGCGATCCGGCGGTTCGTCGGCTTCGGGACCATCTTCATGTTCACGAGCTCGGCCAGCTTCGTCGTCATCATCGTGCTGCTCGCCCAGATGAACCTGCTGCTCGGGCTGCTCACCGCCGCCGTATTCGCCCCGGTGACCGCGCTGTGCCTGCGGTTCGAGCGGCGCTACAGCGTGCTGTCGAGGAAGGTGCAGGACGAGCAGGACGACCTGGCCACCGCGGTCGAGGAGTCGGCCGCCGGGATCAGGGTGATCAAGGCGCTCGGCCGCCGGTCCGAGGCCGCGGCCGCGCACCGCGAGCTTGCCGCGACCGTATACCGCACCCAGGTCGCCAAGGCGCGCCAGCGCGGTGCCTTCTGGGCCAGCCTTGACCTGGTGCCCAACGTCACGATCGCGCTGATCCTGATGATCGGCGCGCTCGCCGTCAGCGAGGGGCACCTGACCATCGGCGGCCTGGTTGCCTTCGTCGCGCTGGTGCTCCAGCTCGTCTGGCCGATCGAGGCGATGGGCTACATCCTCGCGCTCGCCGAGGAGGCCGCCACGGCGGCGCAGCGGGTCTACGAGATCCTGGACACCCGGCCGGCCATCACCAGCCCGCCCGGCGCCGACCGCGGGCCGGCGGTGCCCATGCAGCGTGCGCCCGGCCAGCAGGGCGGACACCTGGTGCTCGACCACGTCGGCTTCAGCTACCCGGGCGCCACCAGGCCCGTGCTCAGGGACGTCTGCCTGGACCTGACCCCCGGGGAGACGGTCGCGCTGGTCGGCGCGACCGGGTCGGGCAAGACCACGCTGCTGCACCTGATCGCCAGGCTGGCCGATGCCACGTCCGGCGCGGTCCGGCTGGACGGCACCGACATCACGACCATGCCGCTGGCCGCGCTGCGCACCACGGTGGCCTGCGCATTCGAGGACCCCACCCTGTTCTCGGTCAGCGTCAGGGAAAACGTCGCACTCGGCGTGCCCGACGCCACCGACGACGCGATCAGGATCGCCCTGGCCGCCGCCCAGGCCGACTTCGTCGACGACCTGCCGTGGGGGCTGGACACCAGGATCGGCGAGCAGGGAATGTCACTATCCGGCGGCCAGCGGCAGCGGATCGCGCTCGCCAGGGCGATCCTGGCCAGCCCGTCGGTGCTGCTGCTCGACGACCCGCTGTCCGCGCTCGACGTGCACACCGAGGCGAAGGTTACCGAGGCGCTCGGCCAGGTGCTTGCGGCCTCGACCGCGCTGGTGGTGGCCCACCGGCCGTCCACCGTCGCGCTCGCCGACCGGGTGGCTGTGCTCGAGGACGGCGAGATCACTGCCGTCGGTACCCACCACGAGCTGCTCGCCACCAGTCACCACTACCAGTACCTGATGAGCACCGACGCGCAGACCGGAGCGATCCGGTGAGCGACGCGACCGCGCAGGAGTGGCGCGGCATCGCGGCCGAGGAGGCGACCGAGGTCTCCAAGGGCCTGTCGCTGCTGCTGCGCCAGCGCAGCCGGGCGCTGCTTGCGTCGTGCCTGCGGCCGCACCGCAGGACCGTGCTGGCCATCGGCGTGCTCGTGCTGATCGCCAACCTCGCCGGGCTGGCCGGCCCATGGCTGATCGGGGTTGCCGTGGACCGGGTGCCCGCCCTGATCCGCACCCACCAGGACGGCCCGATCATCGTGGTGGTGATCGGTTTCTTCGTCGCCATCTGCGTGCAGGCCGCCACGACCGCCACGTTCATCTCCACGCTGGGCAAGATGGGCGGCAGCGTGGTGCTCGAGCTGCGCGCCAGGCTGTTCGCCCACTTCGAGCGGCTGTCGGTCGCGTTCCACGAGCGGTACACCTCGGGCCGGGTGATCTCCCGCCAGGTCTCCGACATGGACTCGCTGTCGGAGCTGTTCGACGACGGCCTCGACTCGCTGCTGAACGCCGCCTTCTCGCTGCTGTTCGTCGGCACCGCCATGCTGCTGCTCGACTGGCCGCTCGCGCTGGTGGTGATGGCCGGCTTCGCGCCGCTTGCCTGGCTCAGCGTCTGGTTCCAGCGCGAGTCGGCGGTGGCCTACCGGCGTACCAGGGAGACCATCGCGCTGGTCATCGTTCACTTCGTCGAGACCTTCAACGGAATCCGCGCGGTGCAGGCCTTCCGCAGGGAGCCGCGGAACAAGGAGATCTTCGGCGAGCTGAACGAGGACTACGCGGCGGCGACCAGGCGGTCCATGCGGCTGGTTGCTATCTACTTCCCCGGCGTCACGCTGATCGGAAACCTCGCCGTCGGCGCCGTGCTGCTCTACGGCGGGGTGCGGGTCATCGATCACGACATGCAGGTCGGGGTGCTTGTCACGTTCCTGCTGTACCTGCGCAGGTTCTTCGAGCCGCTTCAGGACGTGTCGCAGTTCTACAGCACGTTCCAGTCCGCGGCCGCCGCGCTGGAGAAGCTGTCCGGCGTGCTCGACGAGGAGCCCTCGGTGCCCGAGCCCGCCGCTGCGGTCCCGCCACCCGCCAGGCCGGCCGGGGCCAGTCCCGGCCGGCAGCTGCGGCTGGCCGGCGTCCGGTTCGGCTATCGCGACGCCGTGGTGCTGCCGCGGCTCGACCTGTCCATCGAGGCCGGGCAGAGGGTGGCCCTGGTCGGCGCCACCGGGGCCGGCAAGACGACCATCGCGCGGCTGCTCGCCAGGTTCTACGACCCTGACGAAGGCCAGGTGCTGCTCGACGGCGTCGATCTGCGCGACCTGGCCGACGCTGACCTGCGCCGCGAGGTGGTGCTGATCACGCAGGAGAACTTCCTGTTCAGCGCGACGGCCGCGGAGAACATCAGCCTCGGCAGGCCAGGGGCCTCTCGTGCCGAGATCGTGGCGGCGGCGCAGGCCGTCGGCGCCGGGCCGTTCATCGACGCGCTGCCGGACGGCTACGACACCGAGGTCGGCAAGCGCGGCGGCCGGCTGTCGGCCGGACAGCGCCAGCTGATCTCGTTCGCCAGGGCGTTCCTCGCCGCGCCGAGCGTGCTGCTGCTCGACGAGGCGACCTCGCTGCTCGACCTGCCCGGCGAGCGGATCGTCCAGCAGGCGCTGGAGACCGTGCTGGCGGGCCGCACCGCCGTGATCATCGCGCACCGGCTGTCCACGGTCAGGATCGCCGACCGGGTACTCGTGCTCGACCACGGCGAGATCATCGAGGACGGCTCACCCGCCGACCTGCTGACCGGCGGCGGCGAGTACTCCGAACTGCACCAGCGCTGGCTGGCGAGCCTGGCTTAGCGGACGCCCGCGACGTGCCGCGCCGCCCGGCGCGGCACGGCCTTGGCGGCGCGCACGCCGCGGGCGTCCGCTAAGCTGGCCGCCGTGATGGTGGGGCGCAAGCAGGCCAGCGAGGACGCGCAGGGCAAGTACCTGGCCGATGTCGCGCTCGCCGCGAACTTCGATGACCTGCTCGGCGCGGCACGGGCCGCTGAGGGCCAGTTCCGCGGCGCGGAGGCCGCGGCCGCTCCGCTTGCCGAGCAGTACCGGCTGGCGAAGCGGCTTGACGCGGCGCTGACCGATGTCATGCGATCAGCGTTCGCTGCCGTGCGGGCCGAGATCGGCCCGCGTGGCTACGACGACCGGATTTACAAGCGCAAGGCCATGGCCACGCCGGTGGTGCACGCGCTCAACACCGAGGCCGAGCGGCTGCTCACGCTGCGGGAGACGCACCGGCTGACCGGCATCCCGCCGCTGCCAGGCGGGGTCGGGCTGAGCCCGGAGCCGCTCGCCTCGCATCGGTCGCATTGACCAGTGCCCGGCCTGCCGGTCGGCAGTACGGAAATTACCCGGACCCGGGACGATGGCCCCCGGTCTAGGCGTTGTAACTAGTAGTGACTGCCCGTTATCACAGCGCCATCAGGAATTACCAGGAAAGCTACAAAGACCACGTTGCAAAACCATCCCGATGTGCCATGTCTGTCCCGGCACGTGACCTGGCACATTAGGTTGTGATGATCACCACGCCCCCGTGATGATCATTTATCCCCCTAAGGAGGAGGCACACGGATGTGCCCGCACTCGCCCCCGTGTCCGAGCGCAAGCGACCCGGACCACGAGGCGGCTCGGACCCTCATCAGTCATCCCGAGCAAGGCTGGAGCCTGCTCTGCAACGGCATCGTCGTGTTCGAGGACACCGGCGAACTGCTCCCCGGCGGTGACGCGATCGCCCCGCACCGTCCCACCGACCTCGTAACCCGGCCGGTACCGGCCTCGCCCGCGGCCTGACCCGCACTCAGGGCCACCTTCGGCCGCTGTCGCTGACGTCACTGCCAGCGCTCTCGCCGGCATCTGGTCGCCGGCACTCTTTTCGCACTCCCCGCACCCGCCGGGCACTGCCCTGCGCCCGCACGGCCAGGTTCCTGGTCGGCTAGCCGAGGCGATCGGCCCTGCCGAGCACTCCGGGCAGCCAGGCGCTGACCGCCGCGGCGATGGCGCCGCGACCGCCGGACAGGGCGTGGGTCTGCCCCTCGAGCACCACGAGCCGGTCGGCATCGGCCGCATCAGGCACCCCGAACGGATCCCGCTCGCCGTTGATGACCAGGACGGGCACGCCCGCCGCGCGCAGCTCATCCGCCCTTGACCGGTCGGGGTCGCCGGCCCTGCCTGGCGGGTGCAGCGGAAAGGCCAGTGCGATGACGGCCGCCGCGCCCGCCGGCCCCGCGGTTCGGCAGGCCAGCCTGGCACCGTTGCTGCGGCCGCCCTGCACCAGCCGCACCGCGGGGTAGTCCCGCCGCAGTGCGGCGATGATCTCCAGCCAGGCCGCGTCCTGCCGCAGCGCCGACCCGGGCGCGCGGGCGCCGGCCAACCGGTAGGGCTGGGTTACCCGCGCGACCGCGGCACCGGCCGCCAAGGCGGCCTCGCGGACCGCGAGCAGATCAGGACTCGTCACGCCGCCGCCCGCCCCGTGGGTGAGCACCAGCAGGAAGGCGGGCCGACCCGCCGGGTCCATCTCGGCCCTGGCCGGGCCCCACTGCGTCGCGATCTCCATGGCGCCAGGGTACGAGCGCCCGCCGGGCCTGCCGGCCGCGGCTGGCCGACAGCAGCGCGGCGACGGCCATCGCCGCCATCGAGGCGTAGAACGCCGAGTGCAGGCCGGCCGTGAACACGACCGCGAGGGGGCCGTGCAGGCTGGTGGTGCCCACGAAGATCGCGAACGCCAGGCCCTTGGAGATGGACCGCGATGCGATCAGGATCGCCATGGCGAAGGAGAACACCATCCCCACGTTGGCGAAGGTCCGCAGCATGCCCGACGCGACGCCGAACAGCGTCGGCGGCGTCGCCTTCATCACCGCCGAGCTGTTGGCAGGGAAGAACGCGCTCGCCCCGATCCCGTTGACCACGCTGGCCAGCACGACCAGCCACAGGCCGGTGGTCAGGGACAGATGCGCGTAGATGAACAGGGCGACTACCTGGATGGCCAGCCCGGCCGTCGCCGGCACGACCGGCCCGAGCTTGTCAGCGAGCCGGCCGGCGAACGGCCCGACCGCGGATCCTCCGACATAGCCAGGGACCAGCAGCAGCGAGGCGTGCAGCGGCGTCAGGCCGCGCGGGCCCTGCAGGTACATGATCACCAGGAACAGCACGGCGAAGTTGGCCAGGCCCTGGAAGAAGGAGGCGAGCAGCGAAGGCGCGATCATTGGGATCCGCAGCAAGGACAGGTCAAGCATCGGCGCGGAATGACGGCGCTCGATCAGCACGAAGGCGGCCAGCAGCACCAGGCCGCCGGCCAGGTAACCGGTCACCTCGGCGTCCAGCGACGCGGTTGCCAGCCTGGTCATCGCCCAGAGCACGCCGAACAGCCCGGCGCCGAGCGTGACCATGCCGGCCACGTCGACGTCCTGGCGCGCCCGCTTGCCCCGGTCCGCAAGCACCCGCGTGGCCAGCAGCAGGGCGGCCAGCCCGATCGGCACGTTGATCCAGAAGATCCACCGCCACGACACGTAGGTCACGATGATCCCGCCGAGCACGATGCCGAGCACCGCGCCGACGCTCCAGCCGACCGAGTTGTAGCCGTACGCACGGCCGCGCCGTTCCCGCGGGAACAGGTCGGCGATGATGGCGCCGCTGTTGGCGGTGACGAAGGCGCCGCCGATCCCCTGCAGCACGCGGAAGCCGATGATCGAGGCCTCGTTCCATGCCAGCGCGCAGGCGAACGAGCCCAGAATGAAGACGGCGAACCCCATCTGGTACATCCGGACCCGGCCGAACATGTCGCCGAGCCGCCCGACCTGCGTGGCCAGCAAGGTGATGACGAGAAGGTAGCCAATCACCACCCAGATCACCGAGGAGAGCGCGACGTGCAGTCCGCGCTGGATCTCCGGCAGGGCAAGCACCACGATCGTGGTGTCCACCGCCGTGATCAGCACCCCGGTCATCACCACGACCATGGCGAGGCCCGTGCGCGAACCGATCCGGCTGGCCTGCGCCGCCTGGTCGGCGGCCTCCGGCACGCTCGTCGCCATCGGTGCCTCCCCGGATGCCCTATCTAGGACGCTACGTCCGCGCGGGCCGGGCGGAAAGTGCCGTCAGATCACAGGATCGCGATCGGGTTGATCGGCGATCCGGTTCCCCTGGGAAGCCGCAGCGGTGCGATGACGCACAGGAACGTCCACCTTCTGGCATCGGCGCAGAGCGGCGCCAGGTCCTCGAACTGCAGGTAGTCGAGCAGGTGCAGGCCCATCGCGTTGATCGCGAGCACATGTACCGGGAAGTCGACGCCGTCCGCGGCGCTCGCCGCCGTGTCGTTGTTGCCGTCGCTGCCGAGCACGGCGATCTGCCGCTCAGCCAGCAGCGGCATGACCGACGGGTGCAGCCCTGCGCGCGCCGACGCGGTGTCCCATGGCCCGCGCACGGCACGCCGCCGCCGGTGACCGACCCGGACGAAGAGCAGGTCACCGCGGCCGATGCTGACCTGCTGGCTCCGCTCGGCCGCCAGCACGTCCTGCGTGGTCACATGGTCCCCTGGTTCCAGCCACGCCGTGCCGCGCACCCGCGGCACGTCGAGGAGCACGCCGCGGCCGACGATCCCGTCCCCGGCCAGGCCGATGGACAGTTCCTGCGCTCCGGCGTCGGTGACGCAGCCCGCCGGCACCCCGTTGTACAGGGTCTGGTCGAACATGACGTGGCAGAGCGCGTCGATATGGCTGTCGGCATCGCCGTGCACGTTCATCGTGATCCGGTCGGTGGCAAACGACAGCCCGGAGGGGTCGGCGTCGGCGGCGGTGCCGGTCATCTGGTGCCTTGCGGGGTCCGGGTTGTCCGGGGTGACGTCGCCGCGAATCGGCGCAGCGAGCGACACGCAGCGCCCCTGCCTTACCTCGCCCGCCGCGGCGGCCACCTCCGCCGGTGTCAGATAGTTCAGCGCCCCGCGCCGGTCGGCCGGGCCCCACGGCACCTGCCCGCGCAGCCGACGGTAGAGCGCGCGGAACTCGGCCTCGGTCAGGTGCGGTGCTGCCGCGGTGGGAGCTGCGTTCATGCCGGTCATCCTCCGGTTTTCCGGGGCGGCGGTCATCGCCCTGGCCGGGTGGGGCACCCTGGGACGGTCAGGCCGATCCCCGTGCGGAAGGGACCGCGATGTCCGGCGAGCGTCTGGTGGCCGTCAGCTACCCGGCTGGCGAGGAGTACACGCAGCTGACCGCCGAGGTGCTCGGCGACGAGGCAGCCATCGCCTTCCTGCAGCGGGAGGCCGAGGCCGACCGGCCGGGAATCCTGGCCAGGGCCGAGGCGCTGATCTGCTGGAATCCGCGCCGCGAGCTGCCGGACGGCGCGCTCCAGCGGGCCGAGGATCTCAGGTTCGTGCAGCTGCTGTCGGCCGGGGCTGACGGCGTGGACTTCGGCGCGATCCCCGACCGGGTGGTCCTGGCAGGCAACGTAGGCGCGTACGCCGCGCCGATCGCCGAGCACGTGCTCGCGATGACGCTCGCCCTGGCCAGGCGCCTGCCACAGCGGCACGCCGCCCTGGCCGCCGGGGAGTTCAACCAGTCCGAGCCGCTGATTACGCTGGACGGCGCAGTCTGCGCGATCCTCGGCTACGGCGGCATCGGGCGGGCCACCGCGGCCCTGATGCGGGCGTTCGGGGCGCGGATCCACGCGGTCAACTCCACCGGGCGCACCGACGATCCGGTCGAGTTCGCTGGCACCATGGCCGACCTGGACCAGGTGCTCGCCGCCGCCGACGTCCTGGTCGTCTCGCTGCCGCTGACCAGGACCACCCGCGGGCTGATCGGCGCCAGGGAGCTGGCGCTGATGAAGCCGGACGCAATACTCGTCAACGTGGCCAGAGGCGCCATCGTGGACGAGCGCGCCCTGTACGAGCACCTGCGCGACCAGCCGCGGTTCTGCGCGGGGATCGACGCGTGGTGGCACGAGCCGCGCCGCGGCGCGAGCTTCCGGACCGACTTCCCGTTCTTCGACCTGCCGAACCTGCTCGGCTCGCCGCACAACTCCGGCATCGTCCCCGGCGTGCTGCTCTCGGCTGCCGGGAAAGCCGCCGAGAATGTGCGCCGCCACCTGCGCGGCGAGCCGGTCACCGGGGTCATGCGCCGCGAGGACTACCTCTGAGCTGCGGCGCTGATGCGGTTACAGGACCTTGGCGAGGAACTGGCCGGTGTAGGACTCCCGCATCTTGGCGACCTGCTCGGGGGTACCGGTGGCGATGACCTCGCCGCCGCGCGAGCCGCCCTCGGGGCCGAGGTCGATCACCCAGTCGGCGGTCTTGATCACGTCCAGGTTGTGCTCGATCACGATCACCGTGTTGCCGCCGTCGACCAGGCGGCCGAGCACGCCGAGCAGCTTGCGTATGTCGTCGAAGTGCAGGCCAGTCGTGGGCTCGTCGAGCACGTAGATGGTTCGGCCGGTGGACCGGCGCTGCAGCTCGGAGGCCAGCTTGACCCGCTGGGCCTCACCACCGGACAGCGTGGGCGCCGGCTGGCCGAGCCTGACGTAGCCGAGGCCGACGTCGACCAGGGTCTTCAGGTGCCGGTGGATGGCCGGGACCGGCTCGAAGAACTCGGCGGCCTCCTCGATCGGCATGTTCAGCACGTCGGCGATGGTCTTGCCCTTGTAGTGCACGTGCAGGGTGTCGGTGTTGTACCTGGCGCCGTGGCAGACCTCGCAGGGCACGTACACGTCGGGCAGGAACTGCATCTCGATCTTGATGGTCCCGTCGCCGGCGCAAGCCTCGCACCGGCCTCCCTTGATGTTGAACGAGAACCTGCCTGGCTGGTAGCCGCGGACCTTAGCCTCGGTGGTCTGCGCGAACAGCCGCCGCACGTGGTCGAAGACGCCGGTGTAGGTGGCCGGGTTCGACCGCGGGGTCCGGCCGATCGGGCCCTGGTCGACGTGCACCACCTTGTCGAGCTGGTGCATGCCGGTGATCTTGCCGTGCCTGCCTGGCACGATCCTTGCCCCGTGCAGCTCCTTCGCGAGCGCCGCGTACAGGATGTCGTTGACCAGCGTGGACTTGCCCGAGCCAGAGACCCCGGTGACGGCGATGAAGCAGCCGAGCGGGAAGGACACGTCCACGCCGAGCAGGTTGTGCTCGGTCGCGCCCCTGACCACGATCTCCTTGCCCTTGACCGTCTTGCGCCGCCTGGCGGGCACCGGGATCGACTCCCGGCCGGTCAGGTAGGCCCCGGTCAGCGACTCGCTGCTGGCCAGGAGCTCCTCAAGCGGGCCTGAGACGACGATCTGGCCGCCGTGCTCGCCCGCGCGCGGCCCGATGTCGACCACCCAGTCCGCTGCCCTGATGGTGTCCTCGTCGTGCTCGACCACGATCAGGGTGTTGCCGAGGTCGCGCAGCCGCAGCAGCGTCTCGAGCAGCCGGTGGTTGTCCCGCTGGTGCAGCCCGATGGACGGCTCGTCGAGCACGTAGAGAACGCCGACCAGGCCCGATCCGATCTGGGTGGCCAGCCTGATCCGCTGCGCCTCGCCGCCCGCCAGCGTGGCCGAGGCCCGGTCCAGGGTCAGGTAGTCAAGGCCCACGTCGAGCAGGAACCCGAGCCTGGCGTTGATCTCCTTGAGCACCCGCCCGGCGATCTGGTTGTCACGGTCGGACAGCTCAAGGGTGCGCAGCAGCTTGGTCAGCTCGCCGATCGGCAGCGCGCAGTAGGCGGCGATCGACCGGCCGTCGACGGTCACGGCCAGGGTGAGCGGCTTGAGCCTGGTGCCCTGGCAGGACGGGCACGGCACCTCGCGCATGAACCCGGCGAACCGCTCCCTGGTGGAGTCGCTCTCCGCCTCGGAGTGCCGCCTGGTGATGTACGGGATCGCGCCCTCGAAGTTCGTGTAGTACGAGCGCTCCCTGCCGTACCTGTTCTTGTACCTGACATGGACCTGCTCGCCGTAGCCGTGCAGCAGCGCGTTCTTCGCTGCGGCGGGCAGCTTGCGCCACGGGGTGTCCACGCTGAACCCCATCGCGGCGCCGAGCGCCTCCATCAGCCGCAGGAAATAGTCGCTGACATGACCGCCGCTCCACACCCCGATCGCGCCTTCGGCCAGCGACAGGTCCTCGTCGGCGGCGACAAGCTCAGGGTCCACCTCCATCCGGGTGCCAAGGCCGGTGCAGTCCGGGCAGGCGCCCCAGGGCGAGTTGAACGAGAACGACCTAGGCTCAAGCTCCTCGAAGGACAGGTCGTCGTACAGGCAGGCCAGGTGCTCGGAGTACATCCGCTCCCGGTTCGGGTCCGACTCGGGCAGGTCGACGAAGTCAAGCACCACCACGCCGCCGGACAGGCCGAGCGCGGTCTCGACCGAGTCGGTGAGCCGGCGCCTGGCCGACTCCTTCACCTGCAGCCGGTCGACGATCACCTCGATGGTGTGCTTCTCGTACTTCTTCAGCGCGGGCAGCTGCCCGGAGCCGGTGGCGGCGTCGTCCAGCCGGATCGTCGTGCCGTCCACCCTGGCCCGCGAGTAGCCCTTGGTCTGCAGGTCACGCAGCAGCTCGGTATACTCGCCCTTGCGGCCGCGGATCACCGGGGCGAGTACCTGGAACCTGGTGTCCTCGTCGAACTCGAGCACCCGGTCCACGATCTGCTGCGGGGTCTGCCGCGCGATCGGCCGGCCGCAGACCGGGCAGTGCGGCTTGCCGATCCTGGCGAACAGCAGCCGCAGGTAGTCATAGACCTCGGTGACGGTGCCGACGGTGGACCGCGGGTTGCGGCTGGCCGCCTTCTGGTCGATTGAGACCGCCGGGGAGAGCCCGTCGATGAAGTCCACGTCGGGCTTGTCCATCTGGCCAAGGAACTGCCGCGCGTACGCGGACAGCGACTCGACGTACCGGCGCTGGCCCTCGGCGAAGATCGTGTCGAAGGCCAGGCTCGATTTGCCCGACCCGGAAAGGCCGGTGAAGACGATCATGGCGTCCCTGGGCAGGTCGAGCGAGACGTCCTTGAGGTTATGCTCGCGGGCGCCACGCACTACCAGTCGTTCTGCCACTATGCGCTCTCTCCTGGTCGGGGTCGCTCCTGGCCGTCACGCCACTCCCCGAGTCGCCGCCGGGCGCCGGGAACGGGGAGGTCGCTGGCCTACAAGGCGCGCCGTCAATGGTATCCGGGCCCACTGACATTCTGCGGTGCCCGCAGGACGGCGGGCCGCTAGCGTGTCAGCGGCCATCCCGGGCGGCCGAGAATCTGCGCCCGCAGCCTGGCCGGGTCCCTGGCGGCAGGATCAGGGCCTGGATCAGGTGCCCCGGCCCGTGTTCCCCCTCGGCCTGCCAGCCTTCCCAGTGTGACAGGATGGCGAGCGTGAGCCAGTCCGCCGGGGAGCACTCGGTCGATCTGACGATCGACCGGATCAACGAGGCCGTCAGCCGACTGACCGGTTCAGTCAGCGCGCTCACCGACGAGCAGGTGCGCGAGCCTTCTCTGCTGCCAGGGTGGACCCGCGGCCACGTCCTCACCCATATCGCGCGTAACGCGGACTCGCTGTCGAACCTGCTCACCTGGGCGCAGACCGGGGTGCGGACGCCGCAGTACGCCAGCTGGGATGAGCGGGACTCGGCGATCGAGGCCGGGGCCAGGCCGGCCGCCGACCTGCTGGCCGACCTGACCGGCTCGGCCGAGCGGTTCGTCGCGCAGGCGAAGGAGCTGCCGCCTGACGCCTGGACGGTGCAGGTACGGGGCATGCGCGGGGCAGCCCACCCGGCCTGGTTCACGCTGCACCGCAGGCTCACCGAGGTCGAGATCCACCATGTGGACCTGGCCGCGAGCTACCGGCCGGCCGACTGGCCTGCCTGGTTCGTGCAGGACATGCTGTACCAGGTGGCCGGCGGGCTGGCCCGCCAGCCGGAGGCTCCGGCCGCGCTGCTCACCGACGCCGACACGGGCAGGCAGTTCCTGCTGCGTCCTGAGGCGACCTCCGAGCTGGTGATTACCGGGCCCGGTCATGCCCTGCTTGCCTGGCTGACCGGCAGGAGCGACGGCGCCGAGCTGTCGCCCGATCCGGCCGGGCCGCTGCCCGAGGTGCCGCCCTACTGATGAGACCCTGATGCAAACCCGCGAACGAGAGGACGCCATGACCTACACAGGCAACGTCAGCGTGGGCGGCCAGGCACAGACCAGGGAGCTCCCCGGCCTGGCCATCACCAAGGTCGCCGTCGGCCCGATGGACAACAACGCCTACCTGCTGCGCTGCACGAGCACGGGCGAGCTGCTGCTGATCGACGCCGCGAACGAGCCTGAGACGCTGCTCGGCCTGATTGACGGGCAGCCGCTGGCCACCATCGTGACCACGCACCGCCATCACGACCACTGGGTCGCGCTGGAGGCGGTCTCCAAGGCGACCGGCGCCGACACCGTTGCCCACGTGGAGGACGCCCCCGCCCTGCCCGTCGCCCCAACCTTGCTGGTCAGCCACGGCGACACGATCAGCGTGGGCAACGCCAGGCTGTCGGTGATCCACCTGCGTGGGCACACGCCGGGCAGCATCGCGCTGTGCTACGACGCGGGCGGCGAACTGGCCGACCAGCCGCACCTGTTCACCGGGGACTCGCTGTTCCCCGGCGGTCCGGGCAACACCGATCACGACCCTGAGCGGTTCGGCTCGCTGATCACCGACCTGGAGGAACGGATCTTCGCAACGCTGCCCGACGGCACCTGGGTCTACCCAGGGCACGGCGGCGACACCACGATCGGCACCGAGCGGCCGCACGTCCCCGAGTGGCGCGCGCGCGGCTGGTAGCCGGTCCCTGGTGCTGCGCACGGACTGCGCGGTCATCGGCGGCGGCATCACCGGCCTGTCCGCCGCATGGGCGCTGCGCCGCCTGAACCGCGAGGTGGTACTGCTCGACCAGGCCGAGGTGGGGCACCGCGACGGCGGATCGCACGGGGCGTGCCGGATCTTCCGGCTCGGCTACGACGATCCGCAGTACGTCGGGCTGGCCATGCGCGCCCGTGACCTGTGGGCCGAGCTCGAGGCGGCGTGCGGCGAGCGCCTGCTGCTGCCAGCGCCGCAGCTGACCTTCGGGCCGCAGCAGGAGCAGGTACGCGATGCCATGCTCGCGGCAGGGGCGGCGTGCGCGGTGCTCGCAGAGGAGGAGGCGGCGGAGCGCTTCCCTGCCGTCAGGACCGGCGGGCGCGCGCTGCTCGAGCCCGATTCCGCCGTGATCGCCGCCAGCCGGGCGCTCACCGCGCTGGCCGCGCTTGCGGCGCCCGCCGGGTCAGGTTCAGTGGCAGGGGAAGGGACGCGGCGGCTTGGCGGCCGGGTCACCGCGCTTTCCGACGACGGCCGGCGCGTACTGATCAGCGCGGACGGCGGCGACGTGCAGGCGGGCAGCGCGATCGTCTGCGCCGGGCCGTGGACCGCTGGCCTGCTGGCGCCGGCTGGGATCACCGTGCCGGCCTCGGCGACTCTCGAGCAGGTCAGCTACCTGGTCCCGGCGGGATCGCCGGCAGCGGGCGCCGGGCAGGCCACCCACGGCACGGCGGGCCTGCCGCCGGGAGTGCCGATTTTCGTGCATTACGGCGGCGTGTTCCCCTACGGGCTTCCGGTGCCAGGATCGGACCGCTACAAGATCGGCGTCCACCATGGCGGGCCGCCCGTGCATCCGGACCGCCAGGACCACGCCGAGGATGCCGGCCTCGGCCGGCGGATCGCGCAGGCGGCCAGGTCGATCCTGCCCGGCTACGACCCGCACCCGGTCGCGGTAGAGCGGTGCATCTACGACAACTCCCCTGACGCCGACTTCATCGTCGACCGGATCGGCAACATCGTGATCGGCGCAGGCACATCTGGTCACGGCTTCAAGTTCGGCCCGCTGCTCGGCGCCTGGCTCGCCTGGCTGGCGGCGGCCGGGACGCCGCGGGGCGAGCGATCGGCAGGTGAGCCGCCGGCCAGGTTCGCGCTGACCAGATTTTCGGCATAACGGACCGCGCCCCGCACCATCACGGCAGCCAGGCAGAGGCCGGCGGGCGCCGCTCAGCCAGCGGCAGTGGCGGGGCGCCGGCCAGCGATCGGCGGCGGCCGAGACGCCGGTCATCGATCGGCCTCGGGCCGGGCGGTCAGCCTGGCATAGAGCGCGAGCACGGCGGCGACCGCGTCGTCTTCGCTCGGCAGCGCGGCCGCCCTAGCCTGCGCCGCCGCGGTGAGCGAGGCGGCCAGACCTGGGTCGTCGAGCACCCTGAGGATCGCGGCAGCGAGTGCAGCAGGATCGCCGGGCGGGACGAGCACGGCCGCGTCGTCGCCGGTCAGCGCGCGCACGCCGCCCACCTCGGTGGCGACGATCGGCCGGCCGGCCGCCAGCGCCTCCTGCAGCACAAGCGGCTGGCCTTCCCACTCGCTCGGCAGCACGAAGACGTCGGCGCCGGCCAGCAGCGCGGGAACGTCGTCGGACCAGCCGCCGAACTCGGCGTCCACCCCGAGGCCTGTGGCCTGCGTGGCCAGCCGCGCGGCAAGCGGCCCGGTCCCGGCGATCAGGACGCGCGGCCGCGGCTGCCGGTCCCGCCAGCGCGCGGCCGCTGCGAGCAGGGTGCCGAATCCCTTCTGCGGCGCCAGCCTGCCGACCGCAAGCACGACCGGGCGGCGGTCGGCGGGCCCGGCACCGGGCGCCACACGGCGGCCGCCGCTGTCCGCTGGCACAGCCAGGCCACGGGCGGCCCGGCCCGCGGGCACAGCCGGGCCGTGGCCGGCCGGGCCGATGGGCACCACCGCCCTGCCTACCTCTGCCGCGCCGAGCCCGCGCATCCTGGCCTCGAGGTCGGCGGAGACGCAGAGCACCGCGTCGGCCCGGCTGGCCGTGATCCGCTCAAGTAGCCGGTAGATCGCGGCCGCCAGGAGGCCGGCGGGCGGTGCGTTGTGCACCGTGACGACAAGCGCGGGCCGACCGCGGTATGGCGCCGTCGCACGGCGGTGCCGACCAGGCAGCGGCCGGAGCGTGAGCGCCGTGAGCGCCCCGGCCCGCAGCCCGTGCGCGTGCACCACGTCGGGCCGCGCGGCGGCCAGCAGCTTGCGCAGCCGGAGCACGGCCGCCGCGTCCCTAGCAGGCCGCGGCCGGCTGGCGATGTCCACGACGGCGAACCCGATGCCAGCCGCCTCGGGTCCCGCGAGCAGCGACATGACCTCGGGCGGGCCGAGCACCTGCGCCGGCAGGCCGGCTCTGGCGCAGCCGCCGGCCAGCATCGTCACATGCCTGCCGGTGCCGCCCTGCGCCGCGGCGAGCACATAGCAGATCCGCCGCGCCTGGCCGCGCGCCGAGGTCACCACGGCCGGACGGCCTGGCCGCCCGCAGCGGTCACGGCGCGGGCAGGGCTGGCGGCCGGCGGCCGAGCATGTCAAGCCGCCGCAGCGGCCGTGTCCGCTCGATCACCTTCGTGAAGCTGACCTTCTCGCTCGCCGCCGTCAGCCCGGCCACCACGGCAAGCGCGGCCGCTCTGGCCGGTCGCGGCAGCGATGCGGCGGCCGCGACGCCGAGCATCGCGCCGATCGCGTTGGCGCCGGCGTCACCGAGCATGGCCCGCTCGCCGAGATCCTCGGGCAGCAGGGCCGCGGCCGCACCGGCTGGCGCGGCGGCGGCGGCGAGGCCGCCGGGCCCGGCCGCGGCCAGCGCGGCTCCGGCCAGCAGGCTGACCTTGATCGCGCGTCCCGGCCGCAGGTCGAACAGGTTCACCAGGTTGGCCATGCCAGCCACCAGCCCGGCGTTGATGGCCAGGTCGGCCAGCCGGCCTGCGGCCGACGCCCCGCTGGCGCGCCGGCTCAGCAGCAGGGCGGCGGCGAGCCCGGCCGTGCCGATGCCGACTATCTTGACCGCTCCCGTGGTGACCTCGCCTCTGGCGAGCGCCCCGAGGTGGCCGCGGAAGCCGTGCTTGTCCTTGCCGCCCGCCAGGTCGTCGTAGCAGCCGAACGCGCCGCCGCCCGCGCCCGCCACCGCGAGGGCGAGCCGCTCCGGCCCGTCAAGGCCGGGCACGATCAGGGCGGCGGCCACCGCCGCCACGGTGACCGAAGGCCCCTCGAGCAGCGTGACCGGCTCGCCCCGGTGGTTGGTCCTCGTCCATGTCTTCTCGCCACCGGGCGGGCGGCTGGTCAGCGCCCCGTACGCCAGCCGGGCGCCGGCCGCGGCCACAGCCAGCCGGGCGCCGGCCGCGATCACGGCCAGCCGCGGCACCGATCCCCTGCCGGTCATGTCAGGTCTTCTTCCCGCTCGGCGTGGGTTTCCCGGTCGGCGTCGGGCTCACTGACAGGCTCGGCAGCGGGCTAGGAGCCGGGCTCGGCACCACCCCGGGCCTGACGCCGTAGCTGGCCGGCGTGGCGTGCGGGTTCAGCAGCTCGCGCAGCGCCTGCACGACAAGGATCTGGCCGGTCACGCTGTCCGCGTTGTCGACGGTGGACAGCGGTATCCCGGCGCCGCCGCCGCTCACCACATCGATCGCGCTGCCATTGCCGGATCCGGAGAAGGCGCCGGCGAGTACCGCTCCCCTGCTGGCCTCCTGCAGGTCCTGGGTCAGCGAGACCAGCGCGAGGTCGAACGGCCCGGCGGCCTTGGCGGGCAGCACGGCGCTCGGCTGCACCACCACGGCCATGCTGGCCTGGCCGGACAGCGCCGCGCTGCCGGCCGCCCCATTGACCTGGACGAAGTGGTTCTGCGCGAAGCTAGCGAGCACGGCCTGCGACTGTGCCTTGCCGAGCGTGGCGGCGTCTGACCTGGTCGTGGTAGCCGCAGCGATCACCTGCGCCGCGACCTGCTGGCCAGCGACCTGCGGGTCGCTCGACGAGCTCGGCAGCGTTACCCCGGCCGAGGAGAGGATGGCGGCGGCAGAGGACGCCGTCGTGCTCAGCGCCTGCTCGGTGACCGAGCTGGTGTCGAAGAACTGCGGCGTCAGCACGACCTGCCCGGTAACGGTCGCCCCGGCCTCCGAGAGCGCGGCGGTCACGCCGTTCACGGTCGCGCTGTCGGCGCCTGGCGCGAGCACCAGCACCACGCTCTGGCCATCGAGCAGGCCGCGGAGCATGGTCGCCGACGCCGCCTGCGCGAACAGGTTTTCGGCGGCGAGTTGCCTGCTGAGCAGGCCGTTTTGCGTATTGAGCCGGCTGTTGGCTTGCTGTTCTCGCTTGGACGCGGCGTTCAGGACGGTCTCGACGCCGGGCTTGAGCGCGGTCGAGCCGACCACCAGGCCAATGGCGAGTGCGAGGAACACCGCGACGATGGAGACGAGGTGATAGCGGAAGTCGATCAATGGAAGTATCCCGTCAGCCAGTGCCAGAAGGCGCTCAGCTGCAACTCGGCGAATCGGTAGATAATCGTCCCGGCCGGCAGGATGGCGAGCGCCACCGCGATCGACACCGCGGCGGCCACCACGAGCAGGACCAGCCACCAGGTAGATATCCGGCTGTGGTAGAGCCTGCTGACGCCCTTCGGCTCGACGATCTTGTCGCCGACCCGCATCCTGGTCAGGATCGCGCTGGCCATTCCCGGCCTGCCTTTGTCCAGGAACTCTACCAGCGTGAACCGCATGCCGACAGCGACGATCAGCCGGGCGCCGAGGTCGTCGGCGAGCAGCAGCGCCAGGTCCTCGCTGGTGCCGATCGCCGGGCAGAGCACGCAGTCAAGGCCGAGTGCCTGCACGCGCTCCTGCCCGGGTGCGGTGCCGTCCGGGTAGGCGTGCACCACGAGCTCCGCCCCGCAGGTCAGCGCACGGTCGGTGACCGAGTCCATGTCGCCGACGATCAGGTTCGGCCGGTAGCCGGCGTCAAGCAGCGCGTCGGCCCCGCCGTCCACCGCCACCATCACCGGCCGGAACTCCCTGATGTACGCGCGCAGTGCCTGCAGGTCATCCCGGTGCCGGTAGCCGCGGGCGACGACAAGCGCATGCTTGCCCTCCAGCTTCGTCCGCAGCTCGGGCACCCTGATGCCGTCGATCATCTGCTCGAAGTCGCGGGAGATGTAATCGACCGTGTTCGCCATGAACGCCCTGATCTGGTCGGCGAGGCCCTCCTTGGCAGTGACCATCGCGGCCGCGACGGACTCGGCGGTCTGCACCGTGCCCTTGGCCGCGATCGCGTCCCCTGCGTACAGCGTGTCCTGGTCGAGGCGGACGAACTGACCCTCCCTGACCTTCTCGAAGACCTCATGGCCGACGTCGTCGATCAGCGGGACGCCGGCCTCGATCAGCAGCTGAGGTCCCAGATTCGGGTACCGGCCGGTCATGCTTGGCGACGAGTTCACCACCGCGGCCACGTGACAGCGCAGCAGCGACTCGGCACTCACCCGGTCAAGGTCCGCGTGGTCGATGATCGCGATGTCGCCGGGCCGCAACCGCCGCGTCAGCGTCTTCGTGCGCGGGTCAAGCCGCGCGGTGCCATGCAGGCCCGGCAGGTCCGCTGCCCCGTCCCGGCCCCTGGCGCTCAGTATCCACGAGAATGACTTCATTGCGTTACCAATTGTGCCAGATCGACTACCCTCCGAGACCGTCGCGCTCGGCCGCGGCCGCCGCCAGTAGCTCACCCGCGTGCGCGCGACCGAACTCGGAGTCCTCGAGCCCGGCCAGCATCCTGGACAGCTCCCTGACCCGGCCCTGGTCGTCAAGCCTGGTGACTCCGCTGGACACCACCGAGCCGTCGCCCGACTTCTCCACCATCAGATGGGTATCGGCGAAGGCGGCCACCTGGGGCAGGTGGGTGACCACGATGACCTGCGCCATCCTGGCCAGCCTGGCGAGCCTGCGGCCGATCTCCACCGCGGCCTTGCCACCCACCCCGGCATCGACCTCGTCGAAGACGAAGGTTGGCACGGGGTCCGCCCCGGCGAACACCACCTCGATGCCGAGCATCACCCTGGACAGCTCGCCCCCTGACGCTCCCTTGTGCAGGGGCAGTGGCGGTGCGCCTGGATGCGCGGCGAGCCTGATCTCGACGTCGTCGGCGCCGTAAGGGCCGTACTCGCGCAGCGGGCTCACCACGGCGGCGAGCCTGGCGTGCGGCATCGCGAGCGCGGCAAGCTCGGCGGTCACCGCGGCCTCGAAGCTGGCCGCGGCCGAGGTGCGCAATGTGGTAAGCGTGGCGCCGAGCTCGCGCACCCGGTCAGCAAGCTCGGCCTCCTGCGCCTGCAGCCCGGCGATCCGGTCGTCGTCGCCGTCAAGCTCGGCTAGTCGCGCCGCGGCCCCCTTGGCCCAGACCAGCACGGCGGCGAGGTCAGGTGCCAGCGCCGCGGCCGCACGGTCGCCGCCCGCATCGTCGCCGCCCGTATCGCCGCCGCACGCACCATCGCCGCGCGCGCGGTCGCCGCCCGCACCCGCGGCCTCGGCCAGGTCACCGGCCTGGTCCGCCGCGCCGTAGCGCGCGGGCGTCGTCCCGTACAGCCGGATGAGTCTGGACAGCTCGGCCCGCCGATCCTGAACCACGGCCAGCCTGACCGGGTCAGCCTCCACTCCGCCGGCGTACGAGGCCAGCTCGGCGGCGATGTCCGAGACCAGGTAGGAGGCCTCGCCGAGCCGCGCGGCGAGCGTGCCGAGCGCTGGGTCGTACCGCGCGGCCGCCTCAAGCGCCTGCCTGGCCGAGCCCAGCAGGGTGAGCGCGTCGGCGGCCTCGTAGGACGAGCTCGACGGATCGCTGACCAGGGCCTCGTGCGCGGTGGTCGCCGCTGAGTGCAGGGAGTCGGCATTGGCGAGCCGCTCGGCCTCCGCCGCAAGCTCGATGTCCTCGCCGTCGGCGGGCGCGGCCCGCTCCACCTCGGTCAGGCCGTGCCGCAGATCGTCGGCCTCCCTGACCCGCTCGCGGGCCAGGGAGGTCAGCTCGGCGAGCTCGTCACGCACCTTCTGGTGCCGCTGGTAGACCCGCTGGTAGTCGGCGAGCGCCCGGCTGAGCTCCGGCCCGGCGAAGCGGTCGAGCGCCTGGCGCTGCCTGCCTGGCTTGAGCAGCTGCTGCTGGTCGGCCTGCCCGTGCACGGCGACGAGATCGTCGGCCAGGTAGGTGAGCAGCGAGACCGGGACCGAGCGGCCGCCGGCGTAGGCACGGGACCGGCCTTCGGCGGAGACCGACCGGCTCAGCACCAGCGTGCCGCCGTCGTCGTCGAGGTCGCCGCCGGCCTCGCTGACCTGACGGGCCACCTCACCATCCGGGTCGACCCGCAGCCGTCCCTCGACGCTGGCCCGGTCGGCGCCCGGCCTGATCCGCGCCGGGTCGGCTCGGCCGCCGAACAGCAGGCCGAACCCGGTCACCACCATCGTCTTGCCCGCGCCGGTCTCCCCGGTCACCACGGTGAAGCCGGGCGACAGCTCAAGCACCGCCTCGTCGATGACGCCGAGGCCGCTGATCCTGACTTCCTCAAGCATCGCCAGCCGGCTCCTCGTCTCGCACCCGCTCGCGCGCCTCACCCCGTCCGCGCCAGCCGGCCACCGGCAGCCCGAACTTGGCCACCAGGCGATCGGTGAACGACGCCCCGATCGCCGCGACCTCGCCGTCCCCGCCGGCCGCGCCGCCCGCGATCCTGGCCAGCAGCACCGGCAGGCTGCCCCGGCGTACCTCGACCCGCGCCCCTGGCGGGAGGTCGACCCGGCGGCGGCCGTCGCACCACAGGACCGCGCCCGACACCTCGCCCGATCCGCCCGTCGCGCCGATCACCTCGACGGCCAGCACGGATTCCGGTGATACCACCATAGGCCCTGCGAAAAGGGCGTGCGCGCTAATCGGCACCAGCAGCAGCGCCTCGACGTCGGGCCAGACCACAGGCCCGCCCGCCGAGAACGCGTAGGCGGTCGACCCCGTCGGGGTGGCGAACACGATGCCGTCGCACCCCCAGCGGGACAGCGGCCTGCCGTCGACCTCGGTCACGAGGTCGAGCATCCGCTCCCTGGCCGCCTTCTCCACCGTGGCCTCGTTCAGCGCCCAGGTCGTGGCGACCACGTCACCGTTGCGCCTGATCACCACGTCCACGGTCATCCGCCGCTCGACCAGGTAGCGGCCGGCCAGCAGGTGGTCCACGGCGTCGGAGAGCACGTCGGGCTCGGTCTCGGCCAGGAAGCCGACGTGACCGAGGTTCACCCCGAGCAGCGGGGTCCCCGCCGGGCGGGCAAGCTCGGCAGCGCGCAGCAGCGTGCCGTCGCCGCCGATCACCACCACCATCTCGGCGTCCTGCGCGGCCTGCGGCGACGCAGGCACGACGATACCGCCCGGGCAGCTCAGGTCGTCGGCCTCGGATTTCAGCACCCGGACCGTCACCCCGGCCCCGCTCAGCCACCCGGCGACTGTCCTGGCCGCCTGCACACCCTCCGGGCGTCCGGTGTGCACGACAAGAAGCACCGTCCTTGCCGGGCCGCCGGGCGTCACTGCGGCCCCTGCGCGATCGCCGCCCGCAGGTCGGCGTCGAGCAGCGGCGGCGCGCCGCGCCGCAGCCACAGGAAGTACTCCACGTTCCCTGACGGCCCAGGAAGCGGGCTAGCGGTCACGTCCCGCACGCCTAGCCCAAGATCCAAGGCAGCCTGCGCCACCGCCGTGACCGCGCCAGCGCGCAGCTCAGGGTCCCTGACCACACCGCCGGCTCCTACCTTGCCCCTGCCCACCTCAAACTGAGGCTTGACCAGGACGAGGAAGTCGGCGTCCGGCGCAGCGCAGGCGGCGAGCGCGGGCAGCACCTGCACCAGCGAGATGAACGACAGGTCGGCGGTCACCAGGCCGGGCGGCGGGGCGACCTGACCGGGCGTGAGGGCGCGCACGTTCAGCCGGTCGAGCACGGTCACCCGCGGGTCGCTGCGCAGGCTCCAGGCGAGCTGGCCGTAGCCGACGTCCACGGCCACCACGTGCGCGGCGCCGGCTCGCAGCAGGACGTCGGTGAAGCCGCCGGTCGAGGCGCCGGCGTCCAGGCAGCGCCGCCCGCGCACCGCGAGGTCGCCGAACGCGGCCAGGGCACCGGCCAGCTTGCGGCCGCCGCGGGAGGCGTACTGCGGCCCAGCCTCAGCCTGCCGGACGGTGATGGCCGCGTCCTGGCCCACCTGCGTGGCGGCCTTCGCCGCGGCCTGCCCTGCCACCAGGACCTGGCCAGCCGCGATCAGGTCGGCGGCCTGTACCCGCGACCGCGCCAGCCCGCGGCGTACAAGCTCAGCATCGAGCCGCGCCCGCCTAGCCATGCCCACGCCCAGCCATGCCCATGTCGCCTCGTCGCCGGTCAGCCGCCCCGCGCCGACTGGTCGGCCGGGTCGGCACCGGCGTGCAGCTCGCCGAGCACCTCGACAAGCTGGCCATGTACGCGCTCGAAGACGTGCGGATGGTCGGTGACCGGCAGGCCGTCGAGTTCGCCGAGCATCCGCAGCGCGGCATCCACCCTCGGCTCGCCAGCGGTCGTCGTGGCCGTCAGGTCTGGCCCGCCCGCAGCTGCCGCGGCCTCGGCCGGTACCTGGCCGTCCGGCTCGGTGTCGTGATCCATGCCATCACCAGCTTCCGGTTCTTGGCCATCGCGATCGGGCGCCATGATCGTTTCTGCTCCTGCGCTGGGTAAATCTTGTTGTGCGTCCTGTCAGGAACGGTACCGGGGATCGGGCCCGCGTTGTGCATTCGTGGGCGCTGGCGCGCCCCCCGATGCCAGAGTGGCGGCCTGGCGAGGCGAGAATGACCACGAAGGTGAGGTGGGGATGGCGACTGCGAAGGAGTGTCGTGCGGCTCTGGAGAGCCTCACGGGCCGCCTGTCGGACATGGACGCATCGACGCGTCAGGCCAGGCTCGCTGACCGGACGCTCAGCTGCCACGTCTCTGATCTCGGGGTGACCTACCTGACCAGGCTGGGGCCGCACGGTGCCGATCCGATCACGGAGACCAACGGCGGCTTCCCCGGCGCGCAAATCCGCTTCACGGCCGCCAGCGACGACGTGCTGGCAATCGCCAGGGACCCTGGCAGCTTCGCGAAGGCGTGGCTGACCGGCAGGCTGAAGGTCGAGGGGAACTTCTTCGACCTGCTCAACCTGCGCAAGATGCTCTAACGCCGCCCGCTCCACCGGCACCAGCCTGCCAGAGACCGCCGACAGGCCCGGCCCCGGCGCAGGTACTTTTGCTCCATGAGCGGGCTCTTCGCGCGGCCAAGGACGCAGATCGCGCCGGGCGCCGTGCACGTGCCGGGCTGGCTGAACGCCGACGAGCAGCGCGACCTGGTGGAGCAGTGCCGGCTGTGGGCGCGCCCGCCCGCCGGGATGCGGCACACCGCGATGCCGTCCGGCGGCGTGATGTCGGTCCAGACCGTCTGCCTCGGCTGGCACTGGCTGCCCTACCGGTACTCGCGCACCGCGGACGACGCGGACGGCGCGCCGGTCAAGCCGTTCCCCGGCTGGCTGGCCGACCTCGGCAGGCGCGCGCTCGCCGACGCCTACGACGACCCCGCGGCCGCCGCGGGCTACCAGCCGGACGTGGCGCTGGTCAACTTCTACGACGACCAGGCCAGGATGGGCATGCACGCCGACAAGGACGAGCGCTCGCGCGCCCCCGTGGTCTCGCTCAGCCTGGGCGCCACCTGCGTCTTCCGGTTCGGCAACCCGCAGGGCCGCGGCAGGCCATGGCAGGACGTGCAGCTTGAGTCCGGCGACCTGTTCGTCTTCGGCGGCGAGTCCAGGCTCGCCTATCACGGGGTGAGCAAGACGATCCCCGGCACCAGTCCGGACGGGATCGGGCTGCCGGACGGGCGGCTGAACATCACCCTGCGCGAGTCCGGCCTGGACGACCGGTGACCGGGCGCAGGCGGTGCCCCGGTGCCCGAGGGTGACGTGGTCTGGCGCACCGCGCGCCAGCTTGACGCGGCGCTGGCTGGCCAGGTGCTGACCCGCAGCGACTTCCGGGTCCCGCGGTTCGCAACCGCCGACCTGTCAGGCCGCGCGGTCAGCGAGGCGGTCTCACGCGGCAAGCACCTGCTGACCAGGGTGGAGGGCGGCCTCACCGTGCACACCCACCTGCGGATGGACGGCTCCTGGCGGATCAGGCGGGCGGGCGGCTATCCGCCGTGCGACCACCGGGTCCGCCTGGTGCTTGCGAACGAGCACTGGCAGGCGGTCGGCTATCTGCTCGGTGTTGTCGAGGTGCTGCCGACGGCCGGTGAGGACCGGGTGGTCGGGCACCTTGGCCCCGACCTGCTCGGCCCGGACTGGGATGCGGCCGAGGCCGTGCGCAGGCTGAGCGCGGCCCCTGACCGGCCCGCCGGCGAGGCACTGCTCGACCAGCGGAACCTGGCCGGCATCGGCAACCTCTACAAGGCCGAGGTGCTGTTCCTGCGCGGGATCAGCCCGTGGCGTCCTGCCGGGCAGGTCGAGGACCTGGCGGGCCTGGTGGAACTGGCCAGGCAGCTGATCGACGCGAATAAGGAGCGCGCGGTCCAGGTCACCACCGGCAACCCGGCGCCCGGCGCGCAGACCTGGGTCTACGGCCGGGCCGGGCGGCCCTGCCGCCGGTGCGGCACGCCGATCCGCGCCGAAGGATTCGCGGCGCGCGGCAACGCGACCCAGGAGCGGATCACCTTCTGGTGCCCGGCCTGCCAGGGTGCCTGAGATGGACGCCCGTGCCCGCGCCGCGTTCGTGACCGCCCGCTGCCCGCTTCGGCCGGTGCCTGGCCTGCCGTGGATCTCGCTGCACCTGGCCGACGACGCGTTCGGGCTGTGGGAGGCCACCGAGGCCGAGGCAGGCCAGGCGGACCTGCCGCCGCCGTTCTGGGCGTTCGGCTGGCCGGGCGGCGTGGCGCTGGCCAGGTACCTGCTCGACCACCCCGGCCAGGTCGCCGGGCGGGCCGTGCTCGACCTCGGCTCTGGCTCCGGCCTCACCGCGATCGCGGCCGCGCTGGCCGGCGCTTCCGCGGTGCTCGCCAGCGAGATCGACCCGCTCGCCGTCACGGCCATCGGCCTGAACGCGCAGGCGAACGGGGTCAGCGTGGCGGTCACCGGCGACGTGCTCGACGGCACAGGCGAGAGCGCCGACGTGGTGATCGCCGGCGACGTCTGGTACGCCAGCAGCCTGGCCGAGCGGGCACTCGGCCTGCTTAAGCGGGCCAGGGCGCGCGGCGCCGAGGTGCTTGCCGGCGACGTCGGGCGCAGGTTCCTGCCGCGCGACCTGATGCGCGGCCTGGCCAGCTACGAGGTCCCGGTCAGCGCCGCGCTCGAGGGGGCGGCGGTCAGGCGCGCCGAGATCCTGACCCTGCGGTGACGGCGCGGACGGGCAGGCCAGCACCGCCGCGGCAGGAAGTGGTCCGCCCGGTCACTTAGCACCACGGCTGGTGCGGCGTCTGTCGGCTTCCTCGCCTGGTAGCCGGCCGCGGCAGGCTCACGCGTCCCGGCGCAGGAAGACCACGAGCCCTGCCGCGATCGCCGCGGCCGCGTAGGCGCAGAAGACCCCGAACCCGATCCAGACGGAGAACGGGTTGGTGCCGACCATCTGGTCCTGCCAGATGTGCGCTCCGGCGAAGAACGGAATCCACTTGTCGATATCGGCCTGGCCGAACCAGCCGCTGGGCGGGCTCGGCAGGAAGTTGGTCAGGATCGTCACGACGAACATCAGGCCGATGCCGGAGGCGATAGCGCCCGCTGTGTGCCTGAGCATCGCGCCGATCCCGAATGACAGCAGGCCCGTGACGGCCAGGAACAGCCCGCCGCCGATCACCGCGCGCAGCACGTCGTGGTGACCCAGCGTGGTGTTGACGTGCTGGCTGGACAGGATGGCCTGGCCGACGAAGAACGCCAGGAAGCTGGTGACCAGGCCGACGAGCAGGGCGACCGCGCCGAAGACGACGCCCTTCGCCGCGAAGATCGTGGTGCGGCGCGGCATGGCCGACAGCGAGGTCCTGATCATCCCGGTGGAGTACTCCGACGTGATCGTGAGCGCCCCGAGCACCACGATGATCAGCTGCCCGATCAGCAGGCCGAACAGGCTGATCGCCGCGGCATTCGACCTGATCATGGCCTCGCGCTGGGCCAGCACGCTCTTGGCCACGCCCGGCGGCAGGTGCTGGCCGCGGAGCGTCACGCCGTGCGCCAGGCTCAGCAGCCGCTCGGTCTGGCCCCAGCTGAACAGCGCGCCGATGCCGACGCAGACCACGATCAGCGCGAACAGCGTCCAATAGGTGGACCGCACCGACCGGATCTTGACCCACTCCGACTTCAGCGTGCCGAGGAAGCCGGCCCGGCCCGATCGCTCCTCGGCGACGAACCCGCCGACCAGCTCCTCATGCGTAACCGCAGCGCTCATCTCAGGCCACCTCTCCCGCGTGCGCGGCCTGCGCCGCGTGCTCGCCGGGCATCTCGGCGTGGAATTCCACGCTGGACGCCGTCAGCTCCATGAACGCCTGCTCCAGAGACGCATGCGCGGGAGCCAGCTCGTGCAGCCTGATGCCGTTCTCGAATGCCAGGTCCCCCACCTGCGCCGGAGTCAGGCCAAGCAGCACGAGCGCGCCGCCCTCGTCGTCGCGCACCGTGGCGCCCGCGGCCGAGGCCAGCGTGACGAGCTGGTCCCGCTGCGGCGTCCGGACCCGCACCGACTGCTGCGAGTTGGCCGCGATGAACTCCGATGTCGAGCAGGCGGCGATGAGCTTCCCCCGGCCGATCACGATCAGATGGTCGGCGGTGTTCTCCATCTCCGACATCAGGTGGCTGGAGACGAACACCGTGCGCCCCTCGGCGGCCAGGGCCTTCATCAGGTTCCTGATCCACAGGATGCCCTCGGGGTCGAGCCCGTTGACCGGCTCGTCGAACATCAGGATCTTCGGGTCGCCGAGCAGGGCGGCTGCGATGCCGAGCCGCTGGCCCATGCCGAGCGAGAAGCCCTTGGACCTCTTCCTGGCAACCGTGCTCAGGCCGACCAGCTCGAGCACCTCGCCAACCCGGCGCTTGGGGAGATGATTCGTCTCGGCAAGGCAGAGCAGGTGGTTGTACGCGCTGCGGCCGCCGTGCACGGCCTTGGCGTCGAGCAGCGCGCCGACCTCGTGCATCGGCCACGCGAGCTGGGCGAACGGCCTGCCGTTCACGGTGACGGTGCCGCTGGTCGGCCGGTCAAGGCCGAGGATCAGGCGCATCGTGGTGGTCTTGCCCGCGCCGTTAGGCCCGAGGAAGCCGGTGATCCGGCCGGGCTCGACGCTGAACGTCAGGTTGTCGACGGCTAGCGTCTCGCCGAACCGCTTGGTGAGGCCTCGTGCCTCAATCATGGAGGTTTCCTTCCTGCCGCCTGGCGCCGCGAGCCGACAGCATCCGGCCAGATCCGGCCCGGTGACGGACTCGGCAGGACCAGTCTGGCCCAGGACGGCCGCAGACCGCGTCGCTCCCAGGGATGATCCGGGTTAGACCTGATGCTGATCGGCCGCCGGCAGCTCAGCGTACCTGAACCACGTTCGCCGACGATCCTGGCCTGTGGCCAGCCAATCCTTTCCCCGAGGGCAGCAGTTACTCTACGTAGTCATTTTGTGCGCGCTCGCCGCCACTGCGCTGCCGCTCGCCGGCGCCGGCGATGCGATGGCCGCGCCCGCCATGCTCGCGGCCGACCACAGCGTGGTCGCGACCATCGCGGTTGGCTGGCGCCGACAGAACCGGCCGTGGACCCCGTTCTGCACACCATCTTGGTGACCAACTCCGCATCCGGCACCGTCTCCGTCATTGACGCCAGGACCGACGTTGTGACCAGCACCATCACCGTCGGCAACGGCCCGACCGGGATCGCGATCGATCCTGTCAGGCACATCGCCTACGTGGCCAACGAGAACGACGACACGGTGTCAGTGATCAGCGAGAAGTCGGACCGGGTGATCGCCACGATTAACGTGGGCGACGTGCCGTACGGCGTCGCCGTGGACCCGCAGCGCCGCGCCGTCTACGTCACCGACTTCAGCGACAGCAGCGTCTCGGTGATCAGCGAGGCGACCGGCAAGGTCATCGCGACGGTCGGAGTCGGGATCTTCCCGTTCGGCGTGGCCGTGGACCCTGACACGGACAGCGCGTACGTGGCCAACTTCTTCGGCAACGACGACGCCGCCAGCCGCCGGGTGGTCGACACCGTCCCAGTAGGGAACGCGCCGTACCTGCCGGCCACCGACCCGATTGACCAGCTGACCTACGTTCCCGATCAGGGCGTCAACTCCGTGTCGGTGCTGAGCGGCTCGGACCTCGCGCTCAGCCTGGCACCGGACGGGCCGTTCGTCGCTGGGCAGACCAGCAGGTTCCGCATCAAGGTCACCAACACGGGAATGTCGGCCACCACGGCCCGCACCCGGGTGTTCGTGCAGTTTCCGCCCGGCCTCACGCCGCTGGCCAGCGCCGGCGGCTCGTGGCGGTGCTACCCAAGCCGAGGACCATGACCTGCGCGCACGCCGCCAGCCTGCGCGCGGGACACCAGACCAGGCTCACGATCAGCACGCATGTCACTGCGCCAGCTGGGGCAGCGCTGAAGGTCTGGGCGACCGCGTTGCCCACCGACACCACACCGGCCAACAACTCGGCGACGACGACCGTGACCGTCGCCCAGAGCTGACATCCATGTCCACGCTCCTGGTTAGCGCCAAGCTTGTCAGCGCCAACGTGGTCAGCGCGGCGGGCCAAGCGCCTCGACCGCCGCGCTGACCTGGCCGGGGGTCACCTGACCGGCGGACCACGCGGCCGCGCACAGCGCCCGCAGCCCGTCGATCCAGGCTCCTGACCCGGCCAACGTGACCGGCGCAGTGCCGTCTGACAGGCCGCCTGCCCGGCGGGCCTCCCAGCCACCGCACAGGAACACGCCACCGCGCAACTCGCCGCCGCCCGACTCGGCACCGCCCGACTCGGCACCATCCGACTCGGCACCACCCGACTCGGCACCACCCGACTCGGCACCGTCAGGCAGAACACCGTCCGGACCGGCACCGTCCGGACCGGCGCCGGCCGATACGCCTCGGCCAACGGCGGGCTGGGGCTCGAGCAGCCCGGCGAGGCCGGCGGCCAGGTACGTCGGCCGCTGCCCGGCCGGAGCCAGCACCGCGTCAAGCGGCGTGCTGACCCCGGTCAGCACCAGCAGGCTGTCCGCACCGCCGCGCACCGCACCCTCGATGTCGGTGTCCAGCCGGTCGCCGACCACCAGCGGGCGGCGCGCACCGGTCCTGGCCATCGCCTCGGCGTGCAGCGGCGGCTCTGGCTTGCCGGCCACCACCGGGCGCACCCCGGTCGCGGTGATCACCACCTGGAGCAGCGACCCGTTGCCCGGCTGCAGGCCGCGCGCGGTCGGCAGGGTGGGATCGGCATTGGACGCGACGTACAGTGCCCCGGCCCTGACCGCGAGCACCGCCTCGGTCAGCAGTCCGTAACTGAGGTCGGGCGTGAATCCCTGCACCACGGCCACCGGCCGTTCGGCCGCCACCGAGACCGGCCGCAACCCGCGCTCGCGCAGCGCGAGCCTGAGCGCGATCGCGCCCACCACGAGGACCGCCGACCCGGCGGGGAACCGCGCGGCGATCAGGCTCGCCGCGGCCTGCGCCGAGGTGACCACGTCGGCGCCGCTGGCCGGGACTCCCAGCCCGCTCAGGTGCTCGGCCACCGAGGACGGCGACCGGGACGCATTGTTGGTGACGAACGCCAGCCGCAGGCCGGCCATCCTCGCCCGGGCCAGCGCGGGCACCGCTCCCGGCACCGCCGCCGTGCCCCTGTAGACGACGCCGTCGAGGTCGAGCAGCGCGACGTCGTACCGCTCGGCAAGCATGCGCTCGCCCGGCGCGAGCAGGACCGCGGCCGGGGCGCCAGCCGCGGGCACGGTCCGGGCCGGGGGATGGTCTGCGTTGCGCATCAATCGTGCTCTTCGCCGTCGGCGTGGTTGCGTGCGCGCAGCGTGGCCCGCACGCTGCGCAGTGCGTCGGTGTAATGCCGCAGGTCGGGACGCATCGCCGCGGCTAGCGCCAGGTGCTCGGCCGCTGCCCCGTGATCTCCGGCGCGTGCCAGCGCCAGCCCGAGCCCGAACTGTGCGTAGTCGTCGCTCGGGCTGGCCTCCACGATCCGGCGGAAGCTGCCGGCCGCCGCCTCGTAGTGCCGCGTGTCGAATTGCGCCCGGCCGAGCGCCTCCAGGATGCTGCGCGACTCGGGCTCGGCGGCCGCGGCCCGCTCAAGCAGCTGCGCGGCCGCCGCCGGGCTGCCGCGACCAAGCAGGTCGAGCCCGCGCCGGTACAGGGCATATGTGTCCTCTTGCTCGGAAATCTGCCGCTGGCCGGACCCCGCGTTGTCGCCGGAACCGGAATCTCGGGAATCCAGGCCGCCCGGAGATCCTTCTGTCATATGTGCAGATCCTTCCGTCCTACCCAGCGCCTGGCCAGGGCCCAGGGGGCCTGGACCTGGCGCCGTTTCGCGGCGTCCGTTACGCACAGGACCGGGTGAGCGGGCTCGCCGAGGTCACCTCTCCACCGTACGACGTCATCTTCGAGGATAAAGAGGACCAGCTGATGGCGGCGGACCCGCACAACGTGGTCCGCCTGATCCTGCCGAGGCCACGCCCTGGCCGGCCTGGCGAGGAGTACCACGACGCCGCGCTGACGCTGGCGCGCTGGCTGGACGAGCAGATCCTGGTGACCGACCAGGATCCGGCGCTGTACGTGTACGAGCAGCGGACCGTCGCGGGACACGGCGCAGGGTCGCTCCAGCGCGGGCTGATCGGGGCGGTGCGGCTGACCCAGCCGCAGGACCGCATCGTGCTGCCGCACGAGGGCGTCTACCCCGGGCCGGTGGCCGGCCGGCTGGCGCTGATGGAGGCCGCGCAGGCCAACCTGGAGCCGATCTTCCTGCTCTACGACGGTATCGGCGATCCCGGCGGTCCGGGCCTGGCCAGCGCGCCGCCGCCCGGGTCGCCGGACCCTGCCGTTCACCCCGGTGCCGCGGCCAGGATCGTGGCGCAGACCGCCGAGCGCGAACCGCTGGTGCAGGCGCACACCTCCGATGGGACGCGCCACAGGCTCTGGGCGATCACCGACCCTGGCGCGCTCGCCGCGATCGCCGCCGACCTGCGGCCCCGCCAGGCGCTGATCGCCGACGGGCACCACAGGTACGCCGCCTACCTGAAGCTCCAGGCCAGGCGGTGGTCCGCCGGGGACGGTGCCGGGCCGTGGGACTTCGGGCTCGCGATGCTGGTCGACTCGGCCGCGTACCCGCCGCTGATCGGCGCCATCCACCGGGTCGTGCCCGGCCTCGACGTGCACCACGCGGCCAAGCTGGCCGCGGCCGGCTTCGCGGTGCGGACGCTGCCTGGCGGCAGCGACGACCTGACGGCCGCGCTGTGCGCCCTGGCCGAAGCCAGCCCGGCAGGCCCGGCCTTCGTGCTGGCCGGCGACAAGCACGCGTACCTGATCGACCAGCCCGACGTTGAGCAGGCGCGGGCCGCCATGCCGGCCGGCCGGTCGCCGCAGTGGCAGGCACTGCCCGCGGCCGTGCTGCAGGAACTGCTGCTCACCAGGCTCTGGGAGCTCAGCGACGACGAGGACGCGGTGCGCGTGGTTCATCACGACGCGCAGGCGGCGGTGCGTACCGCGCAGGCGGCGGGCGGCACGGCGGTGCTGTGCACCCCAATGACGCCGGCCGAGGTCTACGCCGTCGCTGCACGCGGCGAGCAGGTACCGCACAAGTCCACGTCGTTCGCGCCAAAGCCGCGAACCGGACTGGTGCTTCGGTCGTTCGCTCAGGGCTGAATCAGCAGTGCGGGAGACGGGGCCCGCTCGCCGGGCCGGTGCGGCCGCTGGTGGGCCCGGTGGGGCCTTTGCGCGGGCGGGCCCGGTGGGGCCTGCGGGCGCGCGCCTGGGACGATAGCCGCATGGATGACGGCGCGCGCAGGTCGGCTGAATCCGACCTCATCACCGATCTCGGGCATGAGGTCTACCAGATCGACACCCGGATGGCCGGCTACTCGGGCATCACTGCTGGCTTCCTGATCAGAAGCGACCGCCCGTGCCTGGTGGAGACCGGCACCGCGCCGTCCGCGCCGGTGGTGCGGGACGCGCTGTCCGCGCTCGGGATCGGTCCCGCGGATCTCGCCACGGTCGTGGTGACGCACATCCACCTGGACCATGCGGGCGGGGTGGGCGATATCGCCCGGATGTACCCCGACGCGCAGGTGGTGGTGCACGAGCTCGGCGCCCGGCACCTGTCGGACCCGTCCCTGCTGATGGCCAGTGCCCGGATGGTCTACGGCGACGAGCTCGACAAGCTGTTTGGCGCGCTGCGCCCCACGCCGGCCGACCGGATCCGCACGGTCGAGCGCACCGGGGTGGTGGACCTCGGCGGCGGTCGCCGGCTGGAAAGCCACTACTCGCCGGGGCACGCCAAGCACCACGTGGGCCTGATCGACTCGGCAAGCGGCGACCTGTACGTCGGCGACGCGGCGGGCATCTACATCCCCGAGACCGGCGACCAGCGGCCCGCCACGCCGCCGCCTGACTTCGACCTCGGCATCGCGCTGGCGTCGCTGCGCATGTTCGCGGCACTGGAGCCCGCGAGGCTGCTGTTCAGCCACTACGGGCCGGTGCAGGACGTCGACCAGGCGCTGGCCAGATCGGCGGAGGAGATCGAGGTCTGGGTCGAGGGGACTAGGAGCGCGCGGAGCGCCGGCCTTGACCTGGACCACGCGGTGGCCATGGTCGCCGAGCGGACCAGGGAACGCTACGCCGTGCTGGCACCCGACGGGGATCCCGAGCTTGCCGCCAAGTACGACCGAGTCGCCGGCGCATCGTCGAACGTGTCGGGGATCATGCACTGGCTGGACAAGACCGAGCGTGCCGGTCGAGGCTCGGGCGCAGGCTGAGGCTCAGGCCGGCGCGCCGTAGCCCCCGCCGCCCGGCGTCTCGATCACGAACACGTCACCGGCCGCGACGTCCACCGAGTCGCACCCGGCCATAGGCGTGACCGAGCCGTCGGCCCGCCGCACCCACTGGCGGCCGAGTGCGCCTGGTTCCCCGCCCGCCATGCCGCGCGGCGGCACCCGCCGGTGGCTGGCCAGCGTGGTCACGGTCATCGGCTCGCCGAACCTGATCTCGCGCCGGCCGCCGTCACCGCCCGGCCAGCGGCCAGCGCCGCCGCTGCCGCGCCTGATCTCGTACCTGTCCAGCCTGACCGGGTACCGCCACTCGAGTATCTCGGGGTCGGTGAGCCTGGAGTTGGTCATGTGCGTCTGCACCACGTCGGTCCCGGCGAACCCGTCACCCGCGCCCGAGCCGCTGGCCACCGTCTCGTAGTACTGGTACCTGGCGTTGCCGATCGTCACGTTGTTCATGGTGCCCGAGCCGCCAGCCATCACCCCCAGGGCCGCGAGTAGCGCACCGGTGATCGCCTGGGAGGTCTCCACGTTGCCCGCCGCGACGGCGGCGGGGTAGGCGGGCGCGAGCAGGCAGCCAGGCGGGATGACCACGTCGACCGGCTTGAGGCAGCCGGAGTTCAGCGGGATGTCGTCGGCCACCAGCGACCTGAGGACGTAGAGCACCGCGGCCATGGCCACCGACGACGGCGCGTTGAAGTTGCCGCTCTGCTGCGGCGAGGTTCCGGTGAAGTCGATCCTGACCCGGCCGGCCGCCCGGTCGGTCTGGACAGCGACCCTGATCACGGCGCCGTTGTCCAGCTCGTACGCGCACTCACCGTCGCGCAGCACGCCGATCACCGACCGGACCGCCTGCTCGGCGTTGTCCTGCACGTACCCCATGTAGGCGGTCACCACGTCAAGGCCGAAGTGCGCGCACATCGCCCGCAGCTCCTGCACCCCGCGCTCGTTGGCGGCGATCTGGGCCCGCAGGTCGGCGATGTTCACCTCCGGGTTCCTTGACCCGAACGGCGCCCCGGCCAGCAGCGCGAGCGTCTGCGCCTCGCGCAGTTCGCCGTCCCTGACCAGCAGCCAGTTGTCGATCAGCACCCCCTCCTCCTCGACCCTGGTGCTGAACGCGGGCATCGAACCTGGCGTGATCCCGCCGATCTCGGCGTGGTGGCCACGCGAGGCCACGAAGAACAGGATGTCCCTTCCGGCGTCGTCGAACACCGGGGTCACCACCGTGACGTCGGGCAGGTGCGTGCCGCCGTGGTAGGGATCGTTCAGCGCGTACACGTCGCCCGGCCGCATCCGGCCGGCGTTGCGCGCTGCGACCATCGCGATGCTCTCCCCCATCGACCCGAGGTGCACAGGGATGTGCGGGGCGTTGGCGATCAGGCCGCCGCTGGCGTCGAAGATCGCGCACGAGAAGTCGAGCCTCTCCTTGATGTTTACCGAGTGGGCGGTGGCCCGCAGCCGCACGCCCATCTGCTCGGCCACGGACATGAACAGGTTGTTGAAAATCTCCAGCATCACCGGGTCGACCCCGGCACCGGGCGCCCGCCACTCGCGCCGGGCCGCGACCCGGCGCAGCAGCAGGTCATCACGCTCGGTCACCTCGGCCAGCCAGCCTGGCTCCACCACCGTGGTGGCCAGGTCCTCGGCGATCAGTGCCGGTCCCCTGACCTGGTCGCCGGGCCGCAGGTCACGCCGCCTGGCGAACGGCACGTCCCGCCAGGACCCGCCGGCGTACATGCGGACCATCGCGGCCGGTCGGTCCTGTTCCGTCGCCGGAGGGCGGGCCGGCTCGGCAGGCGACTGCTCGTGGCCGAGCGGCCGGCCCTGAGCCTGCCGGGAGGCGGCGGCAAGCTCGACCGAAACGGCTTCCACCACGACTTCCTTGTCGCGCATTAGGAACGAGAAGTGCCGCCGGTACGCCTGCTCGAACTCGCCGGTCATCTCCGCCGCGCCAGCCAGCGGCACCGGCAGGGCGGTATCGGTTCCCGCGTACTTCAGGTGCGCCCGGCGGACCGCCCTGACGTCCTGCGCGGCGATCTGCGCGCCAGCGAGCTCGGCCCCGGCGTCTGCTTCCAGCAGGTCGGCGACCCGGCCGAGCTCGGGCAGCAGGTCGTCGGCCAGCGCCGTTTCCACCGCCTGCTCCCGCATCGCGGTCACGTCGGCGAGGCCCATGCCGTACGCGGAGAGCACCCCGGCCAGCGGGTGGATCAGCACGGACGACATGCCGAGCGCGTCGGCGACCGCGCAAGCGTGCTGGCCGCCGGCACCGCCGAACGTCGCGAGCACGTACTCGGTGACGTCGTACCCGCGCTGCACCGAGATCTTCTTGATCGCGTTCGCCATGTTAGCCACGGCGATCTCCAGGAATCCGGCCGCGACCTGCTCCCTGGCCGGCCGCTCCCCGGTGGCCGCGCCGACCTCGGCCGCGAGCACGTCGAACCGCACCGCCACGACCTCGGCGTCCAGCGGCTGGTCGCCGCCGGGGCCGAAGACGCGCGGGAAATGGCCCGGATGGATCCGGCCGAGCAGCACGTTGGCGTCGGTGACGGTGAGCGGCCCGCCACGCCGGTAGCAGGCCGGGCCGGGATCGGCACCGGCCGAGTCTGGCCCGACCCGGTACCTGCTGCCGTCGAAGTGCAGGATCGAGCCGCCGCCGGCCGCGACCGTGTGGATGCTGAGCATCGGTGCCCGCATCCGCACGCCGGCGACCTGGGTCTCGTACTGCCGCTCCAATTCACCGGAGAAATGCGACACGTCAGTGGACGTGCCGCCCATGTCGAACCCGATCACCTTGCCGAATCCCGCTGCCTGCGCCGTCCTGGCCATGCCGACGATCCCCCCTGCCGGGCCGGACAGGATCGCGTCCTTGCCGCGGAACTGCCGGGCGCCGGTGAGCCCGCCGCTTGACTGCATGAACTGCAGCTGCACCCCGGGCAGCTCGGCGGAGACCTGGTCCACGTAGCGGCCGATGATCGGGGACAGGTAGGCATCCACCAGCGTGGTGTCGCCGCGCGAGACCAGCTTCATCAACCGGCTCGTCGCGTGCGACTCCGACACCTGGGTGAACCCGATCCTGCGGGCGATCGCGCCGATCCTGCGCTCATGGTCGGGGTAACGGTAGCCGTGCATGCAGACCACGGCCGCGGACCGAAGTCCCCGTTCATAGGCGGCACGCAGGTCGCGCTCCGCTGCGTCCTCGTCCAGCGAGACGATCACCGCGCCGTCCGCGCCGACCCGCTCGGTGACCTCGATGACCGCGGAGTACAGCATCGGCGGGCGGCTGATCGCCAGCTCGAAGATCTTCGGCCGGTCCTGGTAGGCGATCCGCAGCGCGTCGCCGAAGCCGGCCGTGATAACCAGCACGGTCGGCTCGCCGGTCCGCTCGAGCAGCGCGTTGGTGGCCACCGTGGTGCCGAGGCGGACCTCGGCGATCTCCCCGGCCGGCACCGGGTTTGCCGGCGGCAGCCCGAGCAGCTGCCTGATGCCGGCCACCGCTGGGTCCGCGTACCTGCCCGGGTTCTCTGACAAAAGCTTGTGCACGGCCAGCGTCCCGTCCGGGCGGCGCGCGACCACGTCGGTGAACGTGCCGCCGCGGTCCACCCAGAACTCCCAGCGCCCGTCCATCACCCGCCCTCTGGTCGCCCAGACTGCGACCATACCCCGCGGGCCGCCGGCCGGGCCTTTGCGGTCGGCCGCCTCGAGCGAGCGGGTGCGCTCAGTCCGGTCAGCCCGGCGCGTGCGGTCAGTCCAGCGGCTGCGCCCAGCCCGGCGAGTGCGCCCAGCCCGGCGCGTGCGGTCGGTCCAGCGGCTGCGCCCAGCCCGGCGAGTGCGCCCAGCCCGGCGAGTGCGGTCAGCAGAGCTCAGGTGGTTCGCTGATGCGCTTCTCCATGAACACCCGCCGGTAGCCGCCCTCAGCCCGGCGCCTTACCTCCCGGTAACCCAGATGGGCGTAAATCGCGAGGTTCTCGGTCATGACCTCGTTCGCATACAACGTGACCCGGCTCGCGCCCTGGGCGCTAGCCCGCTCCTCGGCGAATTCCATGAGCCGGCGCCCGAGCCCGCGGCCCTGCGCCGCTGGGTCCACGGCGACGTTCTCGACCAGCAGGACGCCGGGACTACCGAGGAGCACGATGACGGCAGCGATCGGTTCTCCCAGCACGAAGACCTGCCCGGCGTCGATGGCGGGCCGGTAGTCAGTCAGCACCGGAGCCGGCGGCCGGTCCAGCCGGTCGGCATACCTGGCATAGGCGGCTTCGACCAGGCGGCGGATCGACGGCAGGTCGGCGAGGACCGCTGACCGGATCGCAGCGGCGTCCATGTCGGTAAGCCGGGTGTCTCGAGCGCTGACCATGCCAGGATCGGCACGGTGCTCGCCGCCCGCGGTCATCTACCTGCTGAGGTCGGCGTCGCTGTCATCATCGTTGCCACCGGGGCTATCGCCGCCGCCGGGCCCATCCTCGTCGCCGCCATCGGGGCCATCTTCGCCGGCGTCGAACTCGCCCAGGTCGTCGAACATCAGCATGTCCATGTCATCGACCCGCTCGACAGCATCGGTCTCCCCGTCAGGATCGGCCGCCGCCGCCCTGCCGAACCAGTACCGCGCCTCTTCCCGGCGACCCGCATCGGCCAGTGCATCGGCGTACGCGTAGAACAGCCGGCCCGAGCCAGGCCGCAGCCGTCCGTCGGTGAGCTCGGGAATCTGCAGCGCCACTACGCCCGCATCGGGGAATCCCTGGTCGCGCCGGATGCCCGACTCCACGATCCGCAGCTCGATCTGGGTCTCCCGGCTCAGGTTGCGGCTGTCAGGGCCGGTCACCAACTCCAGCGCACGTTCGGGCCTGCCAAGGGCACGCTCGCAGTCAGCCATCAGCGGCACGTAGCTGTCCTGGCCGGTCAGGCGCCGGGCGGCCCGCAGCTCGGCGAGCGCGTCGGCCCACCGCTCTGCCCGGTAAGCGGCGATTCCGCAGGTCTCGCGCACCACACCAACCCGCGCCGCCAGCCGCCGTGCCGCCGTTGCGTACTCGTAACCCCGCTCGGGGTCCTCGGCCTGCCCAGCGGCGACCAGCAGGCAAGCGACCGCGTCGGCCAGGTCGCCGGGCAGCGTCCTAAGCTCGGCCCTGGCCTGCGGATCAAGCTGGTCGGCCGAGATCCCTGCCGGAACCGCGGGCAGCCGGCCAGCCGAGTCAGACGCGCCGACCCGGAATCCGCCTGGCCCTGCACTGCCAGCCCGCCAGGCACCCGATGCCCGACCATCCCGGGACGCACTGTCCCGCGCCGCACCAGACCGCGGACCGCTAGGCCGAGACCCGCTCGGCTCATAGCGGCCCGATCCGCGATAGCCGCCCTTCGTAGCTTTCGCCCCGCTGTAGCCCCCATCACGAGTACGCGATCCCGCGGCATCCGACGGCCGCACCTGGTCGCGGCGGTAGCTCTCGCCCCGATCTCGGGGTGCGCTTGAGTCGTCGAACCGCTCACGCGGCGCCCGATAGCCGTCGCGCTGACCACGTGTCCCACGCGAATCGTCGCCCCGCGCCCGCCGACCGTCCGCGCCCTCCGGCCGCCCTCGTGCCGAACGATAGGCCTCCCCGCCAGCCCGCGAGCCGCGCGAATCCTCGCCCCGCGCCCGCCGACCGTCCGAGCCCTCCGGCCGCGCCAGGTCGCTACGGTTGGCATCACCACGGCCCCGCGGCGCGTCAAAGTCATCGCGTCGCTCGCGCGGCGCACGATAGCGATCCCTCTCGCCCTGCGGCCCGCGTGAGTTCTCGTCCTGCGCCCGTCTGCCGCCTGATCCTTCCGGGCGCGCACGAGCTGACCCGTAGCCCTGCCCACCGGCCCGTGACCCGCGCGGCTCGTCATTGCGCATCCACGACCTGGCAGCGCTCTCCGACCGACCACGAGCCGGTCGGCTGCCGCTCCTGTCGACCCGCGCACCGCGCGAATCCTCGTCCCGTGCGCGCCAGCCGCCCGACTCCTGCGGCCGTCCGCCGGCCGACTGGTAGCCGCCCGGCCTGGCTTGCGACCCTCGCGGCTTCTCGCCGCGCATCACCGAGTCGACCGTGCCCTCCGACCGTCCGCGCGGCCGGCCGCCACCTTCGCCCCGGATCGTCGCCGGCCTGCGTTCAGCCGAGACTCTGCCGCTTTGCGCGGGACCGTAGCGCCGAATCTGGGGGTCTCTCGGCGAAGCCGAGTCGCGACCTGCCGCGGACCGGCCATACGCGTTCCCAGCCGCACGATCCTGGGCCGCACGATCCGGTGCCGCACGCCGCGGCGCGGCACCCGTGGCCCGGCGAGAGGAGCCTGGTCCGCTTCCCCGGCCAGCATCGCCCGTTCGGCTCGAACCGGTCCGGCTCGCCGGACCGAAGCCACCGCGGCCGTCCTCACCAGCATCCGAGCGCTGCCGGCGGCCGGAGACACGGTCATCGACCGGCCGAGCTAGCCGGTCTGACCTCCCGGCACCCCTGCTGCGGCCAGGCATCGCGGGCCGACCAGCGCTCGCGCGCCTACTGCCCCCGCGCGAGGCACTCCCACCTCCGCGCTCTATCTCCCGGCCGCTGCCGCGGCCCTTGCCCGCCCGGTCACCAGCGCGGTTGCCGCCCTCGCTCGCACGCTCCCTGCCAGCACGGTCCCTGCCAGGACGGTCCCTGCCGGTACGGTCGTCGCCCGCGGCGCTGCCGCCGGTGCCGCCGGTGCCGCCGCTGCCAGCAACGTCACTCGGGCGCTCATCAGGCCGCTTCCGGCCTGCGGCCGCGCCGCTTCCCCGCGGCGCTCGCCCGCTCGCGCTCTCTGCCACCTGGCTTCTCCACCTCCTTACGGCGCCCGGCCGACACCACCACCGAACAACACAGCACCGCGAGCTATGCCGCCCGACACCTCGCGGACCCAACCCGACCTCGCCGGACCCCAGCCCGCCTGGGCCTGGGCACGCCCTCGCGGGCATCACAAACGCGCTGAGGGCCGTTACCTTGCAGCAACGGCCCTCAGCGGGAAAGATGTCCGGCGGCGTCCTACTCTCCCACGCAGTCTCCCACGCAGTACCATCGGCGCTGAAGGGCTTAACTTCCGGGTTCGGAATGGGACCGGGTGTTTCCCCTTCGCTATGGCCACCGAAACGCTATGGAGATATGGTTCCCCGACGTCCGGGCCAGACCCGGAAACCGCCGGAGCCGACCGCACCTCGGGAACCGCACAGTGGACGCGAAACAAGATTCCTGCTGGAGCCCGGGAATCCCGGGCAAGCAGAGTGTAGAAGCCAAGCCACTCGGCCTATTAGTACCGGTCAGCTCCACATGTTGCCATGCTTCCACCTCCGGCCTATCAACCCAGTCGTCTAGCTGGGGGCCTTACCAGGTTAACCCTGAGGGAGACCTAATCTTGAGGCGAGCTTCCCGCTTAGATGCTTTCAGCGGTTATCCCTTCCAAACGTAGCCAACCAGCCGTGCTCTTGGCAGAACAACTGGCACACCAGAGGTTTGTCCGTCCCGGTCCTCTCGTACTAGGGACAGCCCCTCTCAAGTCTCCTACGCGCGCAGCGGATAGGGACCGAACTGTCTCACGACGTTCTAAACCCAGCTCGCGTACCGCTTTAATGGGCGAACAGCCCAACCCTTGGGACCTGCTCCGGCCCCAGGATGCGACGAGCCGACATCGAGGTGCCAAACCATCCCGTCGATATGGACTCTTGGGGAAGATCAGCCTGTTATCCCCGGGGTACCTTTTAGCCGTTTAGCGACGGCGCTTCCACATGCCACCGCCGGATCACTAGTCCCAGCTTTCGCTCCTGTTCGACATGTCTGTCTCACAGTCAAGCACCCTTGTGCACTTACACTCGACACCTGATTGCCAACCAGGCTGAGGGTACCTTTGGGCGCCTCCGTTACTTTTTAGGAGGCAACCGCCCCAGTTAAACTACCCACCAGACACTGTCCCTGATCCGGATCACGGACCCAGGTTAGACATCCAGAACGACCAGAGTGGTATTTCACCGTTGACTCCACAGAAACTAGCGTCTCTGCTTCACAGTCTCCCACCTATCCTACACAAGACGTCCCAAACGCCAATGTCAAGCTGCAGTGAAGGTCCCGGGGTCTTTCCGTCCTGCTGCGCGTAACGAGCATCTTTACTCGTAGTGCAATTTCGCCGGGTCCGTGGTTGAGACAGTGGGAAAGTCGTTACGCCATTCGTGCAGGTCGGAACTTACCCGACAAGGAATTTCGCTACCTTAGGATGGTTATAGTTACCACCGCCGTTTACTGGCGCTTAAGTTCAAAGCTTCGCGGCCCGAAGACCACTAACCTCTCCCCTTAACGTTCCAGCACCGGGCAGGCGTCAGTCCGTATACGTCGTCTTGCGACTTAGCACGGACCTGTGTTTTTAGTAAACAGTCGCTTTCCCCTGGTATCTGCGACCACATCGAGCTCAGGGAGCAAGTCCCTTCACCAGACGCGGTTCCCCTTCTCCCAAAGTTACGGGGACAATTTGCCGAGTTCCTTAACCACGGTTCACCCGATCGCCTTAGTATTCTCTACCTGACCACCTGAGTCGGTTTAGGGTACGGGCCACTTAAATGCTAGCCGCGAGGCTTTTCTTGGCAGCATGGGATTACTCACTTCGTCAAAAACGACTCGGCGTCAGATCTCAGGCACATGATGTGCGGATTTGCCTACACATCGCCCTACATCCTTACCCCGGGACATCCAACACCCGGTAGAGCTACCCTCCTGCGTCACCCCTTCGGCTTGCCTACTACCAGTCTGGGTCACGAGATCCGCGGCTCCTCCCGAAGGATTCGCCGCCTCACGCGCTTAGCATCGCCAGATTCAGCATGGGCACATTTATGCGGGTACGGGAATATAAACCCGTTGTCCATCGACTACGCCTGTCGGCCTCGCCTTAGGTCCCGACTTACCCTGGGCGGATTAGCCTGCCCCAGGAACCCTTGGTCATTCGGCGGAGGGGTTTCTCACCCCTCTTTCGCTACTCATGCCTGCATTCTCACTCGGGTGGCATCCACGGCTGGATCACTCCGCCGCTTCGCTCGCCACCCGACGCTCCCCTACCCATCCGCGCACCTGGGCCCGTACCGAGTACGGGTCGGGCTATCGCGCGAATGTCACAGCTTCGGCGGTGTGCTTGAGCCCCGCTACATTGTCGGCGCAGAATCACTTGACCAGTGAGCTATTACGCACTCTTTCAAGGGTGGCTGCTTCTAAGCCAACCTCCTGGTTGTCTCTGCAACTCCACATCCTTTCCCACTTAGCACACGCTTAGGGGCCTTAGCTGGTGATCTGGGTTGTTTCCCTCTCGACTACGGAGCTTATCCCTCGCAGTCTCACTGCCACGCTCTCACTTACCGGCATTCGGAGTTTGGCTGACTTCAGTAAGCTTGTAGGCCCCCTAGGCCATCCAGTAGCTCTACCTCCGGCAAGAAACACGTGACGCTGCACCTAGATGCATTTCGGGGAGAACCAGCTATCACGGAGTTTGATTGGCCTTTCACCCCTATCCACAGGTCATCCCCCAGGTTTTCAACCCTGGTGGGTTCGGTCCTCCACGCGGTCTTACCCGCGCTTCAACCTGCCCATGGATAGATCACTCCGCTTCGGGTCTATAGCATGCGACTCAGACGCCCTATTCAGACTCGCTTTCGCTACGGCTTCCCCACACGGGTTAACCTTGCCACATACCATAACTCGCAGGCTCATTCTTCAAAAGGCACGCGGTCACTTCACTTCGGCCCGAAGGCCGACACGCTCCCACGGCTTGTAGGCACACGGTTTCAGGTACTATTTCACGACCCCTCACCGGGGTACTTTTCACCTTTCCCTCACGGTACTTGTTCGCTATCGGTCACCAGGGAGTATTTAGGCTTAGGAGGTGGTCCTCCCGGATTCACACGGGATTTCTCGGGCCCCGTGCTACTTGGGATACCACTAGGGAGTCGCAAAGGTTTCGCCTACAGGGGTATCACCTTCTGTGCCGACGATTTCCATACGTCTTCGGCTACCCATGCGATTTCTTACTCCCTGCCGGATCAGCAGCTCCGACCAAGTGGTCCCGCAACCCCGGTTACGCAACGCCTGCTGGCTATCACGCGTAACTGGTTTGGCCTGTTCCCCGTTCGCTCACCACTACTAAGGGAATCGCGGTTGCTTTCTCTTCCTGTGGGTACTGAGATGTTTCACTTCCCCACGTTTCCTCCACCTGCCCTATGTGTTCAGGCAGGGGTGACGGGCCATTACGCCACGCCGGGTTTCCCCATTCGGAAATCCCCGGATCTAAGTCTGGTTACCGACTCCCCGGGGCTTATCGCAGGTTCCTACGTCCTTCTTCGGCTCCTGGTGCCAAGGCATCCACCGTGTGCCCTTATTAACTTGGCAACTACAGATGATGCTCGCGTCCACTGTGCAGTTCTCAAGATACGGGCGGTACCCGTCCCTCAGCCGCCAAGGTAGGCGGAGGAGGATCGGTCCAAAGAGGTAACTGGCCCTAGCGGCCGTTCCCTCAGGACTCAACAGCGTGCTCGGCCCGGCCGTCCCCTGGGATCTGCTTTCCATGTCGCAAGCGACTGTACTTACCGACCCAGGCGGACACTCGAACCGAATAACCAGTGCTCCACTAATGAGCTGCCACCCCAGACTGCGCTGGTCACAGCGCAGTCGTGTTGAGATATGGCTCTGGACGCCACCGACAGATGCGGTGGCGCCAGCTGCTCCTTAGAAAGGAGGTGATCCAGCCGCACCTTCCGGTACGGCTACCTTGTTACGACTTCGTCCCAATCGCTGGCCCCACCTTCGACGGCTCCCTCCCTTGCGGGTTAGGCCACCGGCTTCGGGTGTTGCCAACTTTCGTGACGTGACGGGCGGTGTGTACAAGGCCCGGGAACGTATTCACCGCGACGTTGCTGATTCGCGATTACTAGCGACTCCGACTTCATGGGGTCGAGTTGCAGACCCCAATCCGAACTGAGACCGGCTTTTTGAGATTCGCTCCACCTTGCGGTCTCGCAGCCCTCTGTACCGGCCATTGTAGCATGTTTGCAGCCCAAGATATAAGGGGCATGAGGACTTGACGTCATCCCCACCTTCCTCCGAGTTGACCCCGGCAGTCTCCTATGAGTTCCCGGCCGAACCGCTGGCAACATAGAACGAGGGTTGCGCTCGTTGCGGGACTTAACCCAACATCTCACGACACGAGCTGACGACAGCCATGCACCACCTGTGCAGGACCCTTACGGACACCGTATCTCTACGGCTTTTCCCTGCATGTCAAACCTTGGTAAGGTTCTTCGCGTTGCATCGAATTAAGCAACATGCTCCGCCGCTTGTGCGGGCCCCCGTCAATTCCTTTGAGTTTTAGCCTTGCGGCCGTACTCCCCAGGCGGGGCGCTTAATGCGTTAGCTGCGGCACGGAATCCGTGGAAGGACCCCACACCTAGCGCCCAACGTTTACGGCGTGGACTACCAGGGTATCTAATCCTGTTCGCTCCCCACGCTTTCGCTCCTCAGTGTCAGGTAAGGCCCAGAGAACCGCCTTCGCCACCGGTGTTCCTCCCGATATCTGCGCATTTCACCGCTACACCGGGAATTCCATTCTCCCCTACCTACCTCTAGTCTGCCCGTATCCACTGCAGGCCCAGGGTTAAGCCCTAGGTTTTCACAGCAGACGTAACAGACCACCTACGAGCTCTTTACGCCCAATAATTCCGGACAACGCTCGCGCCCTACGTATTACCGCGGCTGCTGGCACGTAGTTAGCCGGCGCTTCTTCTGCAGGTACCGTCACTCTCGCTTCGTCCCTGCTGAAAGGGGTTTACAACCCGAAGGCCTTCATCCCCCACGCGGCGTTGCTGCGTCAGGCTTTCGCCCATTGCGCAATATTCCCCACTGCTGCCTCCCGTAGGAGTCTGGGCCGTGTCTCAGTCCCAGTGTGGCCGGTCGCCCTCTCAGGCCGGCTACCCGTCGTCGCCTTGGTGAGCCGTTACCTCACCAACAAGCTGATAGGCCGCGAGTCCATCCCTAGCCGATAAATCTTTCCACCACGGTCGATGCCGACCGCAGTCGTATCTGGTATTAATCACGGTTTCCCGAGGCTATCCCAGAGCTAGGGGCAGGTTGCTCACGTGTTACTCACCCGTTCGCCGCTCGAGTACCCCGAAGGGCCTTTCCGCTCGACTTGCATGTGTTAAGCACGCCGCCAGCGTTCGTCCTGAGCCAGGATCAAACTCTCCATTGAATGTCTAATCAGCAACCCGCCGCCGCACGAGGCGACCAGCGGACTACTTGACTGAAGAGATGTCCCGCGGTCCTCAGGGCCGTATCCGGCCTGGTCGGAGCCGCGAGACGATCTGGCATTTACCGTCTGGGCACTGCACCTAGTGGTACAGGACCCGTATGACGGGGTATGTGCATGTGCACTGGCTTTTAGCACGCTGTTGAGTTCTCAAGGAGCGGACGCTCACCGTCGGGAGCGTTCACAGCTCCGTTTGGGGCAACCCTGCTAACTTACCCGTTAGTCACAAGACTGTCAAGTCAGTCAGCAGATTCAGTTCTGGTTACTCTCCGTGCCCCAGCGTAACCTTACAGTAGCTTAGCGATGCAAGCATCGCCTTGCCTGTGAAGGTGGTGGCTGGCTGGCTCCTGCTGCCGGGGCCTGAGGCCGTCCGGCTCGCGCTTGGCCGAAAAGAACATTAGGGAAACCTGGACGCCCTGTCAAATCGGGGAATCCTCGCGATTCGCCGTCCTCTCCGGCCCTGCCGCAGACCCGTCTGGCACCCGACAAGTACAGCCGCGACAGCAGCCTCGGTGCACCAGATCACCAGCTGGCCGCAGCCACACGCCGGCCAGTCGCAGCCCCGCCGCCTTGCCCGGACTCCGGCCAGGCGCCCCACCCGCATGCCCGGACTCCGGCCAGGCGCAGCCCACCCGCATGCCCGGACTCCGGCCAGGCGCAGCCCACCCGCATGCCCGGACTCCGGCCAGGCGCAGCCCACCCACAAGGCCGCCCACCTGATCACTTCTCACCCGTTGCGACCACTTATCATCCTCTGCGACCACTTATCATTCGCCAGCGTCATGATCACGAGGCTTTTGAGGTGATTTAAGCGACGCTAGAGGATGAAAAGTCATCTCGCCAGGTGGGGCCGGCGGTCGCGCGGCGTGAAAATTGCCCGATTCTACACCGGTTTGTTGTTCGGTCAGTCGTTCTGGCCCGGGGGGCGGCGATCGGGCAGCGAAATAATTACCCTCTTTTACCCTGATTCTCTCCGGTCAGTCGAACTCGCCGGGTGACGGCGGCCGCGGCGAGAAGCTCCGTTTACCTCGATCTGCTATCGGTCAGTTGCCGTAGTCGCCAGGGAGACCCTCGCGCAACTGGAGTTGCACGGACCCCTGAGAGGGCAGGCGGCAGTCCGCCAGCGGCAGTCCGCGGGCGGCTGAGCCGTGCCCACGCGGGTAGCTCGAGTGCCGGGGCGGCTACGCCCGGATCACCTCGATGCCGCCCACTGTGCGCTTGCCCCGCCGAAGCACCAGGTACTTGCCGTAGAGCAGATCGGTCTCGCCAGGAGCCGCGTCGACGTCGGTCACCTTCGCGTTGTTCAGGTAAGCGCCGCCCTCGGCGATCGCCCGTCGCGCGGCCGACTTGCTGGCGACGATGCCGCAAGTCGCCATCAGATCCGCTACAGACGGCAGCCAGGCGTCCCCTGAGCTGGCCCTAGCCGCTGAAGCGCCGCCAACTCCCCCAGCCTCGGCGGCGCCCGCGCCCCCACCGGCGCCCGCGCCCCCACCGCCCGCCGAGCCACCACCAGGCACTCCACCACCGCCGCCCGCCGCGCCACCACCGCCGCCCGCCGCGCCACCACCGCCACCCGCCGAGCCACCACCGCCGCCGCCCGCCGCGCTGCCGGCACCCCGCACCCCCACGGCCGACACGGTCACGTGCGGCACTTCGGCAAGCGCAGCCGCCAGGGTCCGCTCGTCGAGCTCGCGCAGCTCGCCGCTGCCGAACAGGGCGCGCCCGGCAGCCGTAGCCCGAGCGGTCTCGTCTGCGCCGTGCACCAGAGTGGTCAGGTCGTCGGCGAGCACCCGCTGCGCCAACCGGCTGGCCGGATGGTCGGCGGTCTCCCGCTCCAGGTCATCGATCTCTGACCTGGTGCGGAACGTGAAGACCTTCAGCAGCGCGGGCACCTCGTCGTCGGAGCGGTTCAGCCAGTACTGGTGGAACGCGTACGGGCTCATCAGCTCCGGGCTCAGCCAGATGGCATCGGTCTCCGACTTGCCGTACTTGGTCCCGTCCGGCCTGGTGATCAGCGGCGTGGCCAGCGCGTGCACCGCGCTTCCGGTCACCCTCCTGATCAGGTCGACGCCGGAGACCAGGTTGCCCCACTGGTCGCTGCCGCCGACCTGGAGCGTGCAACCGTACCTCTTGTGCAGCTCGAGGAAGTCGTTGGCCTGCAGGATCTGGTAGCTGAACTCGGTGTAGCTGATCCCGCCGGCCTCCAGCCTGGCCCTGACCGTCTCCCTGGACAGCATCTGGGCGACCGGGAAGTGCTTACCGATGTCGCGCAGGAATGCCAGCGCCGACAGCCCCTCGGTCCAGTCCAGGTTGCTCACCATCAGCGCGGCGGCCGGACCGGACTCGAAGTCCAGGAACCGGCTGACCTGTGCCCTGATGTGGCTGACCCAGCCGGCGACGACCTCGGGCGGGTTGAGCACGCGCTCGGCCGACTTGCCGCTGGGGTCACCGATCAGACCGGTGGCGCCGCCGACCAGGCCGATCGGCCGGTGCCCGGCGAGCTGGAGCCTGCGCATGGTGAGCAGCAGCACGAGGTTCCCGATGTGCAGGCTCTGCGCGGTCGGGTCGAACCCGCCGTACAGCGTGACCTGGCCGACGTCGAGCGCCTTGCGCAGGTCGCCGAGGTCCGTCGACACAGCGATCAGGCCGCGCCAGGTCAGGTCATCGATGATGTCAGTCACCGGTGCATACTCCCACTTCCCGGCGCCCCGGTCACACTCGATTACCGCCCGGAACGCCTGCGCTGCACGTGCGGCCGGTACTCCGAGACGGCGTCCGAGCCCGCCACCCAGAACCGCCACGGCTCCTGCGCGCCGTTGCGCACGCCGACCCGCGGTCCGGTGGCCACCGACACCGGCCCCGCCTCAGTCGGCCCCGCCTCAGCCGGACCGCCAGGGCCGCCAGGGCCGCCAGGACCGCCAGGACCGCCAGGACCGCCAGGACCGCCAGGACCGCCAGGACCGCCAGGACCGAGCACCCGCAGCGGACCCGCCGGGTCGCACACGTCGGCGCCGTTCTGCGCCCGGCCGATGGCCAGCGCCTGGCACAACCTGGCCGGCCCGCGGGCAAGGTCCCGCTCGCGCACGCCCCGACCCGAACCGCCCGCCGCCCCGCCATCCACCGCCCCGCCAGAACCAGCTCGGCCCAGCAAGTACCAGTACCAGTACCAGCCCCGCGCCTGGCACCCGCCAGCGGCGCACCCTCGACCACCCGGCCGGCCCTGATCAGCACCGCGGCCGGCTCGCCGACGGGCTGGCAGACCAGGTTCACGCAGAAGTGCATCCCGTAGGTGAAGTAGACATAGGCGTGCCCGGGCTCGCCGAACATCACCGCGTTCCTCGCGGTCTTACCGCGGAACGCGTGCGACGCCGGATCCAATTCGCCGCGGTACGCCTCGACCTCGACGATCTCGACCGCGACCAGCCCGTCGGCGGTCTGATGCGCAAGCACGCAGCCGAGCAGCCCGGGCGCGACCTCAAGCACCCCCCGCTCGAAGAACGACCGCCTCAGGACGCCCCGATTCCATGATCCTGGTGACTTTTCCGCTCCAGGCGACGAAAACCCACCCTGATCATGGTCCCCAGCTTCCCCAATCCCCGCGACCACCGTCACCCGGCCGCCGCCCAGGCCGCGCCTTCGGCCACGGTCAGCCGCAGCGCCTCGAGCTGCTCGGCCACCCGGGCAGGCGCGGTGCCCCCGACACTGCTCCGGGCCGCGATGGCGCCGGGCACCGAAAGCACGGACCGCACCTCCGGCGTCAGGTGCGGCGACACCTTCGCCAGGTCCTCGTCGCTCACCTCGCCGAGATCGCAGTCGTTGACCTGGCACCACACCACGAGGTGCCCCACCGCCTCGTGCGCCTCCCTGAACGGCACCCCGCGCCGCACGAGCAGCTCAGCCACGTCGGTGGCGAGCGCGTGGCCAGCGGCAGCCCCGTCGGCGAGCCGTTGCGCATGAAAGCGCATGGAACTGACCAGCCCGGCCATGGCCGGGAGCACGAGCAGCAGCGTGTCCACCGCGTCGAATACCGGCTCCTTGTCCTCCTGCAGGTCCCTGTTGTAGGTCAGCGGCAGGCCCTTGAGCGTGGCGAGCAGCCCGGCAAGCCCGCCGATCAGGCGGCCAGCCTTGCCGCGGGCGAGCTCGGCGACGTCGGCGTTCTTCTTCTGCGGCATGATCGAGGACCCGGTGGCGTAGGCATCGTCGATCTCGGCCCAGCCGAACTCGTGCGAGGTCCACAGCACGACCTCCTCGCCCAGCCTGGACAGGTGCACCCCGGCCAGCGCCGCCGCAAAGCAGAACTCGGCAGCGAAGTCACGGTCGGCGACAGCGTCCATCGAGTTCGCGGCCGGTGCGTCGAAACCGAGCTCGGCGGCCACGGCGGCGGGGTCCACTGGCAGTGACGAGCCGGCCAGCGCCCCGGACCCGAGCGGGCAGATCGCGGCGCGCCTGTCCCAGTCGCGCAGCCTGGCCACGTCCCGCGCGAGCGCCTGCACGTGCGCGAGCAGCTGGTGCGCGAGCAGCACGGGCTGGGCATGCTGGGTGTGGGTCAGGCCGGCCACCGGCGTGCCGGCCGCCAGGTGCCGCTCGGCCTGGTCCATCAGCGCGGTCTGCAGCTCGGCCAGCCGCGACGCCACCTGCCTGGCGTGGTCCCGCAGGTACAGCCGCAGGTCGGTGGCGACCTGGTCGTTCCTGCTTCGCCCGGCGCGCAGCTTGCCGCCGAGCGAGCCGACCCGCTCGAGCAGACCACGTTCCAGCGCGGTGTGCACGTCCTCATCGGCCGCCGACGGCCGGAACGCCCCCGTCTGGCAGTCACGGCTCAGCTCGTCGATCGCGGCGACCAGCCTGGCCAGCTCGGTGTCGTCGAGCAGCCCGGCCCGGTGCAGCACCCGCGCGTGGGCGCCGGAGGCGAGCAGGTCGTAGCGCGCCAGCCGCCAGTCGAACTGGACGCTTACCGAGAGCCTGGCCAGCGCGTCGGCCGGGCCTGACTCGAACCGGCCGCCCCACAGCCGGACCACCGGCGTCCCCGCCTCGCTCGCCACAGCGCCTCCCTGTCCCGATTCGCACCCACCGTTCACCCGACAAGCTATCGGCATAACAAATCCCGTCCCCGACTCCGGGTCCCTCGGCGGGACCAGCCGCGGGCGGACTCCAGCCGACGTGCTAGGCGTGCGCGTCGGCTCCGTTGCCCGGCCTTGACCGGCGCTCGGCGAGCCGCAGCAGCGTCTCGGCGAGCTCGTCGCCGCCCGCCGGGTCGCGCGCCACCACGAGCACGGTGTCGTCACCGGCCACGGTGCCGAGCACGGCGGGCATCGCCGACCTGTCGATCATCGACGCCATCAGCTGGGCGGCGCCCGGCGGCGTGCGCAGCACCACCAGGTTGCCGCTGGCCTCGGCGGACAGCAGCAGGTCGGCGGCCACCTTGACCAGCCCGGCCGCCGCGGCGGCCACCGTGCCTGCGGCCAGGCCGGTCGTGCCGGCCACGGCCGCCGCGGCGCGCCGCAGCATCGCGTCGTCAGCGTCGGCGGGCGCGTCGGCCGGGTCCGGCGGCAGCGCGTAGACCAGGGCGCCCCCCGGGCCGCGCAGTCGGACGGCGCCGAGCTCGTCGAGGTCGCGGGAGAGCGTGGCCTGGGTGACCCTGATGCCGAGCCCGGCGAGCCGGTCGGCGAGCTCCTCCTGCGACCTGACCGGCGCTGCCGGCTGGCCGAGCACGAAGGCGATCTTGGCGTGCCTGGCGGCCTTGGTCGCCGGGCTGCTCACCGTGGCCGCGAGGCCGGTGCCCGTGCCGTCCATCGGGCCTCCTCCTATCCAGCCAGCACGCTGGCCCGCGCGAGGATCTCCGGCAGCGCGCTGACGAATGACCTGGCCTGCTCTGCGCTGAGGATCAGGGGGGGCGCCAGCCTGATCGCGTCCGGCTGGACCGCGTTCACCAGGAACCCAGCCTGCCGCGCAGCCGTCTCCACGGCGGCCGACGCCGCGGTGCTGAGCACGATAGCCTGCCAGAGCCCGCCGCCGCGCACGCCAGCTATGAGAGGGTGCTCGATAGCTCTGATCCCCGCCGAGAGCAGCGCGCCGACCTCGCGGACGCTGCCGAGCAGATCGTCCCGCTCGATGGTGTCGAGCACGGCGAGCGCCGCGGCGCAGGCGACCGGGTTGCCGCCGAACGTGCTGCCGTGATCGCCCTTGGCGAACCCGGTCCCGCACCTGCCGAGCCCGACGCAGGCACCGATCGGCAGACCCCCTCCGAGGCCCTTGGCCAGCGTGATGACGTCGGGTACGACGGACTCGGCCTGGAAAGCGAACCACTGTCCGGTCCGCCCGATCCCGCTCTGGATCTCATCGAGCACCAGCAGGGCGCCCGCCTCGTCGCAGGCCGCGCGCGCCGCACGCAGGTAGCCAGGCGGCGCAGGCACCACCCCGCCCTCGCCCAGGCACGGCTCGAGGAAGACCGCCGCGCAGTCCTGGCCCACGGCGGCGGCCAGCGCGTCAGGATCGCCGTAGGGCACGAACGTGACCTCGATGCCGAATGGCGCGAACGGGTCCCTGATCGAGTCCTTGCCGGTCAGCGCCAGCGAGCCCAAGGTGCGGCCGTGGAAGCTGTGCTCGGCGGCCACGAACACCGGCCTGCCCGGCCCGGCTACCCGCCTGACCAGCTTGACGGCCGCCTCGTTGGCCTCGGTCCCCGAGTTCGCGAAGAACACCCTGCCGTCCGCCCCGAGCAGGCCGAGCAGCCGTTCGGCCAGCGCGACCTGGCCCTCGTGCAGGTACAGGTTGGATACGTGCGCCAGCTGCGCGACCTGCTCGCTGACCGCGCTGACCACGGCGCGGTGGGCGTGCCCGAGCGCGCTCACCGCGATGCCGCCGAGCAGGTCGAGGTAGGAGTTGCCGTCCACGTCCCAGACCACGCAGCCCTCGCCGCGGGCCAGCGCAAGCGGCGGGATGCCGTAGTTCGGCATCAGCGCGGCCGCGTAGCGGTCCTGGAGCGCTGCGGTGCCCGTCGCCCCGGTGGCGGCGGACCCGGCCAGGTTCGTCGCTGTCATGCTGCCCTGCGCTCTCCGTCGGGCACGACCATCGTCCCGATCCCCGAATCGGTGAATATCTCAAGCAGGACGGCGTGCGGCAGCCGCCCGTCGAGCACGTGCGCCTGCGGCACGCCGCCGCGAACGGCGGTCAGGCAAGCCTGCATCTTGGGGATCATGCCGTCGGACAGGCCGGGCAGCATGGCCGCCAGGTCGGTCACGGTCAGCTCGCTGATCACCCTGGCCGAGGCCGGCCAGTCCGCGTACAGGCCGGCCACGTCAGTCAGCACGACCAGCTTGACCGCTCCGAGCGCGACCGCGAGCGCGGCCGCCGCGGTGTCGGCGTTCACGTTCAGCACCTCGCCGGCCTCGCTGCGCGCGACGGTCGAGAGCACGGGGATCCGGCCGTCGGCGAGCAGGGCGCTGACCGCGCCGGGGTTGACCGACTCGACCTCGCCCACGTGGCCAATGTCGATCGCCTCGCCGTCCTCGCCGGTGGCCTGGATCCGGCGGGCGGTCAGCAGGTGCGCGTCCTCGCCCGACATGCCGACAGCGAACGGGCCGTGCCGGTTGATCAGGCCGACCACATCCCTGTTCACCTGGCCGGTCAGCACCATCCTGACCACGTCCATGGCCTCGGGAGTGGTGACCCGCAGCCCGGCGCGGAACGTGGACTCCATGCCGAGCCGGTCCAGGTGCGCGTTGATCTGCGGCCCGCCGCCGTGCACCACGACCGGGCGCAGCCCGGCGTAGCGCAGGAACACCACGTCCTGCGCGAAGGCCAGCCGCAGCGCCTCGTCGGTCATCGCATGGCCGCCGTACTTGATCACCACGACCTGCCCGTGGAAGCGGGCCAGCCACGGCAGGGCCTCGATCAGCGTGGCCGCCTTGGCCATGGCGCCGGCGTGGGCCGGCCCGGATCGGGCCGGCCCGGCTCGGTAGCGGATGGCTCGGCAGCGGAGGGCTCGGCCCTGATCATGTCGAGTACGCCGAGTTCTCGTGCACGTACGCGGCGCTCAGGTCGGTGGTCAGCACCGTCGCCCGGGCGTTGCCGGCAGACAGGTCGACGGTGACCGTCACGTTCCTCGCCGACAGGTCCACCGCCGACCGGTCCTCCCCCGGCGCGCCGTTCTCGCAGACCCAGATCCCGTTGATCGCGACGTTCAGCTCGTCAGGCTCGAACACGGCGCCGGTGGTGCCGACCGCCGCGAGAACCCGGCCCCAGTTCGGGTCCTCGCCGGTGATCGCGCATTTGAACAGGTTGCACCTGGCGATCGCGCGGCCTACGGCGAGCGCGTCGTCCTCGCTGTCCGCGCCGACCACATCGACCGCGATGGCCTTGGTGGCGCCCTCGCAGTCACGCAGCAGCTGCCTGGCCAGGTCCTCGCAGGCCGAGGTCAACAGCTGGGAGAACTCGGCCAGGTCAGGCTTGACGCCGGACGCGCCGCTGGCCAGCAGGAGCACCGTGTCGTTGGTGGACATGCAGCCGTCGGAGTCCAGCCGGTCGAAGGTGGTGCGGACCGCGCCGCGCAGCGCCTTGTCGAGCTCGCCGGCCGGCAGGTCGGCGTCGGTGGTCAGCACCACGAGCATGGTGGCGAGCGCGGGCGCAAGCATCGCGGCGCCCTTGGCCATCCCGCCGATCAGGTAGCCGCTGCCCGGCACGGCGCACGTCTTGGCGACCGTGTCCGTGGTCATGATCGCGTTTGCCGCCGCCTCGCCGCCGGTCGTGGACGCCGAGGCTGTCGCGGCGTCCACGCCGACCAGCAGCTGGTGCATCGGCAGCCGCTCGCCGATCAGGCCGGTGGAGCACACCGCGATCTGGCCGGCCGGCACCGAGAGCAGGCTGGCCAGGTGCTCGGCGGTCTGCCTAGTGTCGGCATAACCGGCGGGCCCCGTGCAGGCGTTGGCGCCGCCGGAGTTGAGCACCACCGCGCGCACCTCGCCGCCCGCGATGGTCTGCTGGCTCCACAGCACCGGCGCCGCCTTAACCCGGTTCGATGTGAAGACGCCGGCCGCCGCGGAACAGGGCCCGTCGTTGATCACGACGGCGACGTCGGGCCGGCCCGAGTTCTTGATCCCTGCGGCGACCCCGGCGGCGCGGAAGCCCTGCGGGCTGGTGACGGTCATGGTGCTACTCCGATCGCGGTCAGGCCCGCCGCCTCTGGCAGGCCAAGCATGAGGTTGGCGTTCTGGATGGCCTGGCCGGCCGCGCCCTTGCCGAGGTTGTCGATGGCGGTTACCACGGTCAGCCGGCCGGACCGCGGGTCGGCCGCGGCCTGGACATGCACGCCGTTGGAGCCGGCTACGGCCGCGGTGGCCGGCCACTGCCCGTCGGGCAGCACGCGGACGAACGACTCGTCCTCGTAGGCGGCGCAGAGCGCGGCGCGCACCTCGCCGGTGCGCAGCGACGACGAGGTCATCGGCGCGGTGCAGGTGGCCAGGATGCCGCGCGGCATCGGCGCGAGCAGTGGCGTGAACGACACCCGCACCGCCTGACCTGACCGAACGGCAGCCGGCGCCTGGCCGACTTGGGCCTGAGCGATCGGCGCCGCAGCGGCCGGCGGCTGAGCTGCGAGCGCCTCGGCCAGCGCCTGCTCGATCTCCGGCGTATGCCGGTGCGCGCCGCCTGCCTGGTACGCGCTGACCGAGCCCATCACCTCGCTGCCGAGCAGGTCGGCCCGCAGCGACCGGCCGGCGCCCGAGGTACCCGAGGCCGCGACGACCACCACGTCGCTGCCGCTGGCGAGGCCAGCGGCAACCAGCGGAACGAGCGCCAGGATCGCGGCGGTGGCGTAGCAGCCTGGCGCGGCGACCTTCGCCGCGCCAGCGATCAGCGACCGGGCGCCGGGCAGCTCGGGCAGCCCGGTGACCCATCGGCCGGCATGGTCACCGCCATAGTGCCTCGCCCAGTCGCCAGGGTCGGCGAGCCTGAAGTCCGGCCCAAGGTCCACAATCGGGAGCCGGTCGCCGATGTCCAGCGCCACCGGCGCCGACTGGCCGCTCGGTAGGGCCAGGAACACCAGGTCGCAGTCGGCCTGCTTGATCGCGCTGTGCGGCTCGAAGATCATGTTCGCGAGCGACGGCCGGCCGGCCAGGTTTGCATGCAGCTCGCCGACCGCCTTGCCCGCGCTGCTGTCCGCGGTCGCCAGGACCAGCTTGAGATCGGGATGCCCGGCGATCAGCCTGAGCAGCTCGCCGCCCGCATAGCCGCTCGCGCCGACCACAGCGACCCGCATGTCCTACCGACCCTTCGTCCGCCCGTCCGGCCCGTCACCCGCCAGTCAGGTCTCGCCGCCCGCCGACCAGGCTCTTCGCCTCAGCCGGTCGGGCACCTTCCCCGCACGTCCGGCCCGTCACCCGCTGACCAGGCGCCTTCACCCGCCCGCGTGGCCTCCCTTGCCCAGGAGCATGAATGATTATGCATTATTCTGATTGTCTATGCAACTTGAGAACTGTCGCCGCCGATAGGGGCGAACCGTGGGACGAACCGCTGGGTTCGGGTCCGGCTGGCCGGCGCCGGACGGCATGATGTTGGAGCGGTGCACGAAGGAGGCATCATGGACGCGCACGGATCCTCCGGCCATGCTCGCCCGTCGGCGCGAGCAAGGGCGAGCCGCCTTCTCGCGCTCGCGACGCTGACCGTGCTCGTACTCCTCGCGGCCGGGTGCTCCCATGCCGGCTCGCCGCACCCATCGTCGAGTTCCACGGCGGGCGCCGCCGTGACCAAGTGCGGCGCCACCAGGAGCGCGGCGAACGTCCCGGTCAACGTCGAGGTGGTGCGCGGGCACGCCTCGTGCGGCACGGCAATGACCGTCGAGCGCAGCTACGCCGAGGCGATCAGGTCAGGCAAGGCGCCGGGGAACGGCGGCGGCGGGCCGGTCCACGTGCACGGCTGGACCTGCCAGGGCTTCGCCACGCCTGTGGTGCTGGCGACCGGCAAAGCGTCCAAGTGCACGAGGTCGGGCGTCGAGATCCTCGCCATCTTGCCGCCCACCTCGTCGAGCTGAGGCCCCCGCGCCTTTCCCGCCGCCTGGACCGTCGCTAGGCCTCGCCCGCCGCCGGGCCGCTCCGCAGCACCGCGCCGGTGAGCCTGGCCGCCTCGGCGACGGCCGCCATCCTTGCGGCGCTGACCTCCTCGTCGGTGAGCGTGCGGTCCGGCGCGCGGAAGCGCAGCGTGTACGCGAGCGACTTGCGCCCCGCGCCGGTCTGCTCGCCGCTATAGACGTCGAACAGCCGCAGTTGCTCGAGCACCACCCCGGCTCCCGCCGATGCCGCGCCCGCCGCCAGCGCCGCCTCGACCTGCGCAGCCGGCACCGACTCGTCCACCACGAGCGCCACGTCCTGGCTGGCCACCGGGTAGGCAGAGATGACCGGCGCCTGCACCGGGCCGACCTGCGCGGCAGCCCGCTCGATCGCTGATAGGTTCAGCTCGGCTGCGCACGTGCGCGCGGCCAGTCGGTAGGCGGCGATCGCCCTGGGGTGCAGCTCCCCGGCATAGCCCACCGACAAAGGCTCGGCGCCTGGCCCAGGCTCGATCAGGAACTCGGCGCACCGGCCCGGGTGCCACGGCTCGCACTGCCCGGCCCGCACCGAGTACGGCACCCGGCTGGTCCGCAGCACCGCATGCGCGGCCGCCACGGCGTCGCGGAAGCTAGCCTGGCGGCCCTGCCCCCACCAGCCAGAGGCGTCCCGTTCTCCGGTGAGCACGACGCCGACCATCCGGGGCTGGTCAGGCAGCGCCGACTCGAGCTCGTCGATCTCGGCTTGGGTCGGGCCGCGGTCGACCGCGAGTATCGGCGCCGCGGTCAGCTCCTGGCCGGCCCAGGCGACCGACCCGATTTCGAACAGCGCCAGGTCGGCGAATCCCCGCCCGGCGTTCCTGGTGATCACCTGGAACAGCCCGGGCAGCAGGGTCGTGCGCAGCAGCGGCTCCTCGTCCCTGATCGGGTTGGCCAGCGCCACGGCGCGCCGCCGCAGGTCGCCGGCCGGCAGCTGCAGCCGGTCGAAGTCCGCGGCCGAACCGAAGGCGCTGCTGATCACCTCGACGTAGCCCGCTCCGGCCAGCGCGTGCCCGACCGACGCGCGCAGCCGCTGGACGGCCGTCCTGCCACGGCCGGCCGGGGCACGCGGCATCGAGACCGGGATCTTCTCGTACCCCTCCAGCCTGATGACCTCTTCGGCCAGGTCATTCGGGTCGGTCAGGTCGGGTCGCCAGGAGGGCGGGGTCACGGTCAGCAGGACCGCGCCGGCAGTGCCCTTGCTGCCGCCCGCCGCCGCACCGGCCAGCACCGTGCAGCCGACCTCGCGCAGCCGGTCGATCACGGTGTCGGTGCCGTAGCTGATCCCGGCTACCTTGTCCGGATGGTCGGCCGGGATCACGATCGCCACCGCCTCGACCGGAGCGCTGGCGAGCGAGTAGCCGGGCACCGCCGTCCCGCCGCCGAGCTCGGCGAGCAGCGCGGCGGCCCTCGCCGAGGCGCGCAGCGGCAGCTCGTAGTCGACGCCGCGCTCGAACCTGGCCGACGCCTGGCTGAACAGCCGGTGCCGCCGGCTCATCCGCGCCGTGCCGGCCGCGCTGAAGTGCGCCGCCTCGATCACCAGGTCGGTGGAGGTCTCGCTCACCTCGGTCGCCAGGCCGCCCATCGTGCCCGCCAGCGAGATCGGGCCTGACAAGTCGGTGATCAGGATGTCGTCGGGGTCAAGCTGGCGCTCGACGTGGTCGAGCGTCTCCAGGCGCTCCCCGGCCCTGGCCCGGCGCACCACGATCGGGCCGTCAAGCGCGGACCGGTCGAACGCGTGCATCGGCTGGCCGAGCTCGTGCATCAGGTAGTTGGTCACGTCCACCGCCAGCGACACGCTGCGGACGCCCACCCTGGCCAGCCTGACCCGCATCGCCAGCGGCGTCGGCCTGGCCGGGTCGATACCGCGCACCTCGCGCAGCGCGAACCGGTCGCACGCGCTCGGGTCGGCGATGCTGGCCCGGTACACCTCCGCGCTCGGCTCGCCCGTGCCGCCCTGCAGCCCCGTCTCCGCCGGATCGGTGAATGCCACCCCGAACGCGGACGCGAGTTCCCTGGCCACGCCCCTGATCGACATCGCGTGCCCCTTGTCCGGGGTCACGTTCACGTCGAGGACGACATCGCGCAGCGCGGCGTACTCGGCGAAGTCGGTGCCGAGCGGGGCGTCGGGCGGCAGCACCAGGATGCCGGAATGGTCGTCCCCGATGGCCAGCTCGGCCATCGAGCAGATCATGCCTTCGGACACTCGGCCATACCGCTTGCTCGCGCCGATCTCGAATCCGCCGGGCAACGTGGCGCCGGGCAGCGCGAGCGCCACCATGTCCCCCACCGCGAAGTTCACCGCACCGCAGATCACATTTCTCTCGGCCGTGCCGACCGTCACCCTGCAGTACCTGATCGGCTTCTTGAACTCGGTCAGCTCCTCGATGTCGAGCACCTGGCCAACGAGCACGCCATCGATGTCGTGGCCGACCCGCTCGACGGCCTCGATCTCCAGGCCGATCGCGGTCAGCCGGCGCGAGATCTCGCCGACGTCGACCGGTTCGGCCAGGTCCACGTACTCAAGCAGCCAGGACAGCGGTACCAGCATCACGCCTCCTCTGCGAATGCCCGGCTGAACCGGATGTCGCCCTCGACCGTGTCCCTGATGTCGCTCAGGCCGTTCCTGATCATCAGCGACCGCTCGATGCCGAGCCCGAAAGCGAACCCGCTGTACCTGTCAGGGTCGATGCCGCAGGCGATGAGCACCCGCGGGTTGACCATGCCGCAGCCGGCGATCTCGATCCAGCCCTGGGACTTGCAGACCCGGCACGGCGCGCCGCCCGGCCTGGTGGAGTCGCCGCGGCAGACGTGGCACTCCATCGACACGTCAGCCGATGGCTCGGTGAACGGGAAGTAATCAGGCCGCAGCCTGGTACGCAGCCCGGGCCCGAACATGGCCTCGACGAACGCGGTGATGGCGCCGCGCAGGTCGGCCATGGTCAGTCCCTCGTCCACGGCCAGGCCCTCGATCTGGTGGAACACCGGGCTGTGCGTGGCGTCGAGCGCGTCGGCGCGGAAGCACTTGCCGGGGCTGACCACGTATAGCGGCAGCGGCCTGGTCAGCATCGCCCGGATCTGGACCGGCGAGGTGTGCGTCCGCATGACCATGCCCGACCTTGCCGCTCCGCCAGGTCCCGCTACGAAGAAGGTGTCCTGCATCTCCCTCGCCGGGTGGTCGGGCGGGAAGTTCAGCGCGTCGAAGTTGTACCACTCGGCCTCGACCTCGGGCCCCTCGGCGATCTCGTACCCCATGCCGATGAACACGTCGGCCAGCCGGTCGGCCAGCGTGACCACGGGGTGCCTCGCGCCTGCCGGGTGCCTGTCCCACGGGAGGGTCACGTCGGCCCGCTCCTCGTGCAGCACCCGGCTGTCCCGCTCGGCCTCGAGCTCGTCGTAGCGCGCGGCGAGCGCGTCGTCGAGCTGCCGCTTGGCGGTCCCGATCCGGCGCCCGGCCTCGGCCTTGGCCTCAGGCGGCAGCGCGCCGATCTCGGCCCCGGCCAGCGTCAGCGGCGCCTGGCGGCCCCGGTGCGCCACCTCGGCCGCCTTGAGCTCGTCAAACGAGCCCGCGCCGCCGATCGCGCCGAGCGCCTCGGCGGTCATGCGCTCGACCTCGGCGGGCTCCAGCGCGGCCACGCGGACCGGGTCGTATGTGTTGTTCGGTGCGGACATCGTTCTGTTCTCCTCAGATCACCGTCAAGCCTGTCCATGGGCAAAGGCCGTCAGTGTCATAACGGCTCGCACCCGCCGGCCGACCCGCCCGGCCAGCCGTGCGCGGACTCGCGGCATGGTGACCGGCAGGACGAAGCGCTTACGGGGTTCGTCCGGTGCGCCCGCCGGCCGGCACAGTCCCCGTCAGAGGTGATCTGGCGCGACGGCGGGCACGGTAAATCGGAACTCAGCGCCGCCGCCCGGCGCCCGGCCGACGGTGATGGCGCCGCCGTGCGCCTCGACCAGGCCCTTGACGATGAACAGCCCGAGGCCCGCGCCGCCGCGGCGCTTCGCGCGCCAGAACTGCCTGAACACCCGTGGCGCGAACTCGGGCGCGATCCCGGGACCCTCGTCGCGTACGGCGACCGCGACGCCGGGCCCGCCGTGTACGTCGGCTGGCGAGATCACGGTAGTTACCGTACCAGCACCGTGCCTGACGGCGTTCTCAATAAGGTTGGCCAGGATCTGGTCGATCTTGTCGGCATCCAGCCAGGTCTCCGGCAGCTCGCCGGTCCGCTCGATCGCGAACCTGCCCTCGGGATCCCCGGCGGCCACCCGCCCGGCGATGATCTTCGCTGCCCTGGCCGGGACGTCCACGAGCTCGGTATGGATCTCCACCCGGCCCGCCTCGATCCGCGACACGTCGAGCAGTTCGGTGATCAGCCTGGTGACCCGGTCGGCGTCGGCGTTGACGGTCTCGAGCATGACCCGCTTCTGGTCGTCGGTGAACCGCGGCCACTTCGCCAGCAGGGTCGCCGTGAAGCCCTTGACGCTGGTCAGCGGCGAGCGCAGCTCGTGCGCCACGGTGGAGACCAGGTCCGCCCTGGTCCGCTCGAGCCTGGCGCGCGCCGAGGCGCTGCGCAGCGTCACGGTCAGCCGCCGCACCCCGCCAGGCTCGGGCTGGCCGCTGCGCGGCGCCCTGGCGTAGCCGATCGAGACCAGCAGCTCGGTGCCGTCGGGCAGGTACAGCGAGCGCTCAGGATGGCGGGTGCGGATGGACAGGCCGTCGTACGGCCGCGACTGCTCCCACCAGCACCGGCCGTCGCCGTCGGCGAGCGGCAGCGCCTTACGCAGGTCGGCGCCGAGCGCCTGGGCTGCCCTGATCCCGGTCAGCCGCTCGGCGGCCCGGTTGAAGACGACGACCTGGCCGAGCGCGTCGGCCACCACGATGCCGTCTGGCAGCTCATCGGCGTCCAGCATGCCGCCGGTGCTCGCGCGCACCGCGCTCACCTGCCGGTCCACATCGGCCTGCCGCCCTCGCAAGAACGCTGCCCCGGCACGCCCGCGCCCCAGCCCGGGTCCGGGGGGTAACCCAGGCTGGCGTCCCGCGTCACGCCACCGGCCGTGACCCATCCGGCGATGGTCATGACGCAACGTGATCAGAGCCTAGCGCGTCAGGGCGACTGCGCGGCACCCCCCTGTTGCGCGCGCGCCGACGCGTACAGGCAGATCGCGGCGGCGGCCGCGAGGTTGAGGCTCTCCGCCCGGCCGTAGATCGGCACGGCCACCGCGCCGTCGGCGAGTTCGAGAAGGTCAGCGGGCAGGCCCCAGGCCTCGTTGCCGAACAGCCAGGCGGTCGGGGCGGCCAGCCTGCCACCCTGCTCAAGCTCGCCGAGCCCGGTCCGCGCGCTGCCGTCGGCGGCCAGCACGCTCACTCCGGCGCCGCGCAGCGCGGCCACGGCCTCGGAGACCGGTGCGCCCGCCACGACCGGCAGGTGGAACAGCGACCCCGCCGACGACCGGACGCACTTGCTGTTGTAGGGGTCCACCGAGGCATCGGCGAAGATGACACCGTCGGCTCCGGCCGCGTCTGCGGTGCGCAGCACGGTGCCGGCGTTCCCAGGGTCGCGCACGTTCGCGAGCACCACGACCAGCCGCGGCCCGGCCGCGACGAGGTCGGCGAGCGCGATGTCGACGAACGGGCAGACCGCGAGCAAGCCCTGCGGCGTCACGGTCTGGGCGAGCTCGGCCATGACCTCGGCGCCGACCTCGTGCACGGGAGCGCCCGAGCGGGCGACCGCGGCGATCAGGTCCGGGTGCCTGGCCATCGCCTGGCCGGTCACGAACAGCTCGGCGATCAGGCCGGACCCGTCGGGCGCCCGGCCGGCCAGTGCCTCCCTGACGGCCTGCGGCCCCTCCGCGAGGAACAGCCGCGACCGCTCCCGCAGCGCCCTCCTGGCCAGCGCGCGTGCCGCCCTGACCCGGGACGACCGCGCGCTGGTGACCACCGCGCTCACCGGCAGCCGCCGCAGTGCCGGGTCACCGGCTAAGCGGCAGCGGCCCTGGGCGCATCCACGTCGGCGGGCAGCGCCTTGCGCGCGACCTCGACAAGCGCGGAGAACGCGGCCGGGTCGTTCACGGCAAGGTCGGCGAGCATCTTGCGGTCGACGTCCACCCCTGCTGCCTTCAGCCCCTGGATGAACCGGTTGTAGGTGATCCCGTCGGCCCTGGCGGCCGCGTTGATCCGCTGGATCCAGAGCCTGCGGAACGCGCCCTTGCGGTCCTTGCGGTCGCGGTAGGCATACGCCATGGAGTGCAGCTGCTGCTCCTTGGCCTTGCGGTACAGCCTGGACCGCTGGCCCCGGTACCCGCTCGCTCGCTCCAGCACCACCCTGCGCTTCTTGTGGGCATTGACCGCCCGCTTTACGCGTGCCATCTGTTCGACTCCCTTACGTCGGACCGGGTCATCTGCCCAGCAGTCGCTTCACTGTCTTCAAATCGCCGGGCGAGACGGTCACGTCGTCGGCCAGGCGGCGCGTGCGCGTACTCGGCTTGTGCTCGAAGTAGTGCTGGCGATTCGCCCGGCGGCGGATGATCTTACCCGTGCCCGTCACGCGGAACCGCTTCTTGGAACCGCTGTGCGTCTTCATCTTCGGCATGTCGCCGCTTCCCTCGCTCCTCGGCGCACCGTCAGGCACGCGCTTGGTCTCGTCCCGCGGCGGCTGTGCCGCCGCGGGAAGTCCTACTCGATCGATCAGGTCAGTCCGTCAGCCGGCTGCCTCCTGGCCGTTGGCGCCGGGCTCCGGCGACGTGCCGCGCTGCGGGGCCGACGGCTGGCCTTCGCCCGGCTGGGCCGCGGGCGGCCTCGGCGCCGACGGCCTCGGCGCGGCAGGCTTTGGTGCCGCTGGCCTCGGCGCCGACGGCCGCGGCGCGGCAGGCCTGGCCGCGGCGGCCGCCGCGGATGGTGCCGGGCCTGGCTTCGGCGCGGCCGGCCTGGCGGGGCCCGCCGCTGCCGGCTCGGACCTGGGCGCCGCCGAATCCGGCGCGGCTGGCCTTGGGGCCGCGGGCGCCGGCCTCGCGGCGCCTGCCCCGGACGGGGCTGGCCTCGGCGGTGCGGGGCGGGGCGCGGCAGGCCGCAGCGCGGGCCGCGCCTGCTCGGCGGTACCGTCACCAGGCTGGTCGGCGACCGGCTGTGCCTGGCCGACGCCGAGACCGTCGACGATCGCAGCAAAGGCCTGGCTGGCCTCGGCGTCCTCGTGCCCTGCAGCATCGGCCTGGTGCGCCGACGGCGCCGCAGCCCTGGCGCTCGCCCGGTCCTGGCTCCGCACCGCCTTGGCCTCAGCCTTCTTGCGGTGCGGCCCGATCACCATGATCATGTTCCGGCCGTCCTGCTTGGGCTGGGACTCGACGAAGCCGAGCTCCTCGACGTCGCCGGCCAGTCGCTGCAACAGCTTGTAGCCGAGCTCGGGCCGCGACTGCTCGCGACCGCGGAACATGATGGTCACCTTGACCTTGTCGCCCTGCCGGAGGAACCGCTCGACGTGGCCCTTCTTGGTGCCGTAGTCGTGCGGGTCTATCTTCGGGCGGATCTTGATCTCCTTGATGACCGTCTGCGCCTGGTTCTTGCGCGACTCCCTGGTCTTCAACGCCGATTCGTACTTGAACTTGCCGAAATCCATTAGCTTGCAGACCGGCGGGCGCGCCATCGGCGCCACCTCGACCAGGTCGAGGTCCGCCTCCTGCGCTAGCCTGAGCGCGTCGGTGATCGACACGATCCCGACCTGCTCGCCCGACGGGCCTACCAGCCGTACCTCAGGTACCCGGATACGATCGTTGATGCGTGGTTCAGTGCTGATGTGACCTCCTGTGTCACCTTCTGTCCTGATCGGGGCCTTCCCGGTTCAGGCACTCAAGCGGGCGTGCCGTGAAAGCAACGAAGCCCCGCACGGCTCGCATGCGGGGCCACCACGGGCGTGGCCGTCCCGCGCGGGCATATAGCCCGCCCGGCACCGCCACGCGACGCGTCGGATCTGGCGGCGCGCCAGGCCCGGTGCGTCCGGCCTCGGCCGACGGGCCGGGAGCCCGCCGGCCCGCCAGTCAGCCATCGTGCCGGCGGGCGGTGCTGCCCGATCGCCGGCGCGCTGCCCGCGATCGCTATAGCGACGACCGATGGGCTTGGCTGCCTGGACTGATACCCGCCAGCGCGGCCGCGCGCACGCGCCGCCGGGCTGACCAGGTGGGAGGTGGCCGAGGTGGTCCTCCGCTTCCGCGGTCCGGCACCGTCGGCGCCGGACCTTTGAGTTCTCACGTAAGGGTAGCGCATCTGGGCAAGGCCGTGGCGCGCGGCGAGTCAGGATCATGTGGCCGCCCGGGCAGCAGCTGTATCGCCGCCGCTCAGCGCGGCGGCGATACAGCTGCCGACGGCACGCGCGACCGGGGCGGGGAAGGCGTTGCCCACCTGCCGGTAGGCGGCCGTCTTGCGACCGGCCAGCTCCCAGTCGTCGGGGAAGCCCTGCAGTCTCGCCACCATCCGCACCGTCAGGCGCGGCGCCTGCCAGGGCGGGAACGACGCGTCGGGGGCCTCGTCGGCGATGCCCAGCCCGTCTACGCCGAGCTGCCGCCAGGCCGCCCGCGCCCTGGTCGGGCCGAGGTCGGGACCGCCGTGCTTCCTGCTGCCGCCGACGATCGTGGGCGCGATCCCGCTCGCGCGGCGTGCCCACGGTGCGGCACCCGGCCAGCCGCGGGAGGCCATCAGGTCGCCGAGCGTCTCGCCGACGGTGGGCGACGGCCGCCGCGAGGCGTCCGGCCAGCAGAAACGGTCCGCCCACGGCCGCCTGATCGCCACCAGCACAAGCCGCGGCCGCAGCTGGGGAACCCCGTGCTCGCTGGCCTGCACCATCCGCCACCAGCTCAGGTAGCCGAGCTCGCCGAGCCTGGCCAGCACCTGAGCGCGGTACCCGTCGAACCGCCGCTCGGCGAGGCCGCGCACGTTCTCCAGCAGCACCGCGCGCGGGCCGATCTCGGCCGCCAGCCTGAGCGCCTCGGGGAACAGGTCACGCTCGTCGGCGGCACCGAGCTGGTGCCCGGCCACCGAGAACGGCGGGCACGGCACCCCCCCGGCCAGCAGGTCGACGCCGCCGAACTCGGCTCCGTCCACCTCGGCGACGTCCGCCTCGATGATCTTCCAGCGCGCGCCCCGGTTCCTGCGCAGCGTCTCACACGCGGCGGCGTCGATCTCCACGGCTGCCGCGTGCGCGAAGCCCGCCTGCTCCAGCCCGAGCGCCTGACCGCCGGCGCCCGCGCAGATCTCGACACAGGTCAGCCCGATCATCTCGGCCCCGTCATCGTCGCTCAAGCGTGGCAAGCCCAGCCGCGCGCATCTGCTCGACCGGCGCCGGGCGGCCGGTCAGCAGCTCCACCTGGAGCGCCGCCTGGTGCAGCAGCAGATCGAAGCCGGAGACCACGATCGCGCCGGCCCCGGCGGCCGCAGCGGCCAGCGGCGTCGGCCACGGGTGGTACACGACGTCGAGCAGGACCTCGGGGACAGCCGCGATCTGGCCGAAGGCCCCGGCCAGCGGATCGGCGGCCCCGGCGGGCACGGTCGAGATCGCCAGTCGTGCCCCGGACAGCGCGGCGGGCCCGAACGGAACGTACTCCACGGCGATGCCCATCCGGCCGGCCGCAGCGGTCAGCTCCGCTGTCCGCCTCTGGTCTCTTACCGCCACGCGGGCCGACGGCTCCTCCAGCTCACGCAGCGCGGCGAGCGCCGCGCACGCGGTCGCGCCGCCGCCGAGTATCACGCACCGGCCGGACCCCCCGGCATCTGGCCGCACGCCGTGCTCGGCGAGCGCGCGCACCATGCCGGGTACGTCGGTGTTGTACCCGATCCTGGCGGCGGCGGCGAACACCACGGTGTTGGCGCCGCCCACGTCGGTGGCCAGCGGCTCGACCCGGTCGAGCAGCGGCAGCACGGCGCGCTTGAGCGGCATGGTCAGCGACAGCCCGGCCCAGTCGGGCCCGCACGAGTCGAGCATCGCCGGCAGGCCGGCCTCGTCGCACTCGATCGCGTCGTACCGCCACCAGGTCAGGCCGAGCGCCGCGTAGGCGGCCAGGTGCAGCAGCGGGGAGAGCGAGTGACCGATCGGGGAGCCGAGAACGGCTGCCCTGACGCTGCGCCGGCCGTCGGCGCTCAGCTCCCGAACTCCCGCTGCCACTTCTGGAACTGGCTGAGGCTGTCGGTGAAGTAGGTCCTGCGGGTCGGGCTCTTGACGTCGGTGATGAAGTACAGCCAGCTCCCCGTCGCGGGATGTAGCGCGGCCTGGATGGCCGCCAGGCTCGGGCTGCCGATCGGGCCAGGCGGCAGGCCGGCGTGCAGGTAGGTGTTGTACGGCGAGTTGAACTTCTCCTCCGCCTTCGTGATCGAGGTGCCATAGGTGTGCATGGCGTAGAAGACCGTGCTGTCGAGCTGGAGCGGCATGCCGTCCTTCAGCCGGTTCCAGACCACGCGGGATACCCTGCTGAAGTCCGTGGCGTTGCCCTCGGCCTGGATCAGGCTCGCCACGATCAGCACGTGGAACGGCGTGGTGAACACCTTGGCTGCCGCGCTTGGCAGGCTGAGCGGCGCGATCCTGTTGTTGAAGTCACCCACCATCAGCTGCAGGACGCCTTGCGCGGTCGGATGCGGCGGAAGCTCGTAGGTGTCGGGGAACAGGAAACCCTCCGCCGGCTGCCCCGCGGCCCACCTCGGCAGCCCGAGGGAGGCCGGCGGGTGCTCTATCAGCTGGGTGAACTGGCTCAGCGGCAGGCCCGTCGCCTTCGCCAGGTTCGCGGCGATGTCGGCGGCCCGGGCGTCGGGCAGCACGATGAACTTGTTCGCCCGCCTGGTCCTGCCGCTCAGCAGCAGCTGGACCGCCAGGGCGGCGTTCATGTGGTGCTTGAGCACGTAGATGCCCGGCTGCAGGGTGCTGGCGTTGACCGCCTTGCCCGCCGCGATGTCGTACGGCCGCAGTGCCTCGATCACGTGATCCTTCAGCAGCTTGGGCCCCAGGTCCACCAGGTTCGAGCCGTTCGGCACGATCACCTTGACGTTGCCGCTGCCCGACCCTGCGAAGTCGCCATAGCGGTGCTCGATCCACGAATGGACAAAGCGGTAGACGAAGAATCCTGCGCCGCCGATGATGGCCACGACAGCGACGACTGCGATCAGCGAAGCGACCCTGCCGCGGGCCTTGCGTGGCCGTCCTGCCCGGCCGCCACGCCCGCCGCCGCCCTGGCCGCCTCCGCCGTCCCCGCCGAACCGGCGGGAGAGCAGGTCGCCGTCCTCGTCCTCCCAGCCGTCCTCGTCGCCGACCTGCCACTCGGCCTTGTCGTCAGGCTCGTCGCGCCAGGACACCCGCCCGGCGGAGCCGGCCGGCTCGCCGCTTAGCTCCGCGGGCGACCGCTCGTTCCGCCTGCGCGACGACCGCGACGATGCGGAGGGCTCAGGCAGCTGCGCGTAGGTGCCGGAGGTCGCCTCCGGCTGGTCGTTCCTGCGGTCAAAGGTTCCCGAGTCGCCCCAGGCTTGCATGCCGGACTCGGCCGACTCATGCGATCGCGGCCCGCGGCCATCGCCTGGCTGGCCGAGCCGTGACCAGCCCTGGCCGTCGTCCTGCCGGTACCTGGGATCCTGGACGTCGCCACGATCGCTAGCTGACGACCCGTAACCTGCCTGGTCCCAGGACCCTGCCTGGTCCCAGGACCCCGCCTGGTCCCAGGACCCTGCCTGGTCGTACGAGCCTGCCTGATCGTACGAACCTGCCTGACCGGGTTCACCGCCGTAGTCCCGGCGATACGGAGCCTGGCCGTAGGAGCGGTCGGCCTGCCGGTCGTCATCGGCTGCCCGCGGCGATGAGTGCCGCCCGCGGCCCTGACCGTAGTCACCCGAGTCGCCGTAGCCGTTCTGGCTGGCGTACCCGCCGCCGTACCCGCCCGAGTCCCGGTAGCCGCTGGATCTGGCCTGGTCGCCGTAGCCGGCCGGCGGGCCGTACCCGTTGTCGCCGTACCCGGCCGAGTCTGTGTAGCCGCCCGGACCGTAACCGCCGGAGCCGTAGGCATCGGAACTGTCGGCATCGGAACCGTAGCCATCGGAGTGGCGGCCAGCCGCATTGTGGCTGTCAGCGCCATAGCCGCCGGCGTCATAGCTGCCCGCGTCATAGCTGCCCGCGTCATAGCTGCCGGTATCATAACCGCCCGCGCCGTAGCTGCCGGTGTCGTAACTGCCGGTGTCGTAGCCGCCCCTGTCGCGGCCGGCAGAGCCGTAACCGGCGGCACCGTAATCACCGGTGCCGTAATCACCGGTGCCGTCACCGGCGGTCTCGTAGCCCGTGCTGCCGTACCCGGTTCCGTAGCCCGCCCCGCCGCCGTGGCCGCGACCGTCGTATCCGGCCGCGTCGCGGTAGCCGCCGGGCCCGTCGCCGTAGCCGTCGTCGCGGTAGCCACCAGCCCCGGCTGCGTCGCGGTAGCCGTCGGCACCGTAACCATCGCCGTCAGCCGACCGTGTCTCGTCGGACCGCGCGGCCGACCAGTAGCCGCCCTCGTCGGGATAGTGGCTGCCAGCCATCAGCGACCGCCTCCCACCGCCACGACCTCGCCCGCTGGCACCCCGGTCCGGCGTTCGGCGTCCAACACACCCTGGAGCAGCAGCGCCGCAGCAGCCTGATCGATCACGGTACGCCGCTCCCTGGAGTTGCGGCCGCCCTGGCTTAGCGCGGCATGAGCAATAACGGTGGTGAAGCGTTCATCAACGAGCCTGACCTGCGTCGGAGCGACGAGGACGGCAAGAGCCTCGGCAAAGTCTCGTACCTGATCAGCGGCCTGTCCAGCCGTTCCTGAAAGGCTCGTCGGCAAGCCAACGACGATCTCGATCGCCTGCCGCTCGCCGGCCAGTCGCGCGATCTCCGCCAGATCGCCGCGACCACGGCGCACCGTCGTCAGCGGGCTCGCGAGCACGCCCTCTGGGTCGCAGCTGGCAACGCCGATCCGCACCGATCCGAGGTCGACGGCGAGCCTGACGCCTGATCTCAAGGTGCCGGAACCCGCCCACCTGATCTCAGAACTGACACAACTCGGCTTCGGCACGATCTCACATTACGCCACCGGAGGCACTGATGCCGTCAATAACGGCGCGAACCGCACCAAACGCCTCCGTAACCGCCTGAGAAGTCCGGTCACCGAGCGGAGCACCGCCGCCCTGAGCGATGTCGTCTCTGCCGCCGCCGCGGCCGCCGAGCGCGGCCGTCGCTGAGCCGATCAGCGCGCCGGCCGCGAGGCCGAGCGACCTCGCCGCCTCGTTTAGCGCGATCACGATCGCCGGGCGGTCCGCCGGAACCCCGGCCACCACCACCACTCCTGGCACGCCGGGCGCGATCTGGCCGCGCACGTCGAGCGCCAGCTTGCGGATGCCGTCCGCGGTCGTGCCGTCCGGCGCGCGGTGCGCCACGAACGCGACGCCGCCGACGACCTGCGCCGCCGCGACCAGGTCCGACGCCACGTTCGCGAGCTGCGCCGAACGCATCCGCTCGATGTCACGCTCGGCGTCACGCAGCCTGGTCACGATCCCCGCGACCCGGTCGGGCAGGTCGGCCCGCGGCACCTTGAGCTGCTCGGTCAGCTGGCTGACCAGCAGGCTCTCCCGCGCCAGGTAGCGGAACGCGTCGATGCCGACCAGCGCCTCGACCCGGCGCACCCCCGAGCCGATCGACGCCTCGCCGAGTATCTTCACCAGGCCGAGCTGGCCTGACCTGGCCACATGCGTGCCGCCGCACAGCTCGCGCGAGTAGTCACCGACCTCCACGACCCTGACCTGCTCGCCGTACTTCTCGCCGAACAGCGCGAGCGCGCCCATTGCCCTTGCCTCGCCGATCGAGGTCTGGAACGCCCGCACGGCGAGGTCGTTGATCAGCACCTCGTTGACCTCGGCCTCGGCGTCGACAAGCACCGCCGGCGGCACCGCGCCGATCGCGGTGAAGTCGAACCTGAACCTGCCTGGTGAGTTCTCCGAACCCGCCTGCGCCGCCGATTCGCCAAGCGCGCCGCGGAACGCGCGGTGCACCAGGTGGGTCGCGGTGTGCGACCGGGAGATCGCGCGGCGGCGCTCGATGTCGATCTCGGTGTGCACCGAGTCGCCGGCCGCGATCTCACCCGCGGTGACCCGGCAGCGGTGCACGACCAGCCCAGGCAGCGGCGCCTGCACGTCGATGACCTCGACGACCGCACCATCGCTCGCGGCGCTGCCCGACGACCTGATGATGCCGGTGTCGGCAAGCTGCCCGCCGCCCTCGGCGTAGCACGGCGTCCGGTCGAGCACGACGTCCACCTCGGCGCCCGTCCCGGCCGCCGGCACGGACACGCCGCCGTCAAGCAGGCCGATCACGGTGCCGTCCGACGCGACCTCGTCGTAGCCGGTGAAGACCACCCGCCCGGCCCGCTCGAGGAACTGCGCGAAGACCGAGATATCGGCGTTGCCGGTCTTCTTCGCCGCCGCGTCGTCCTTCGCCCGCTGGCGCTGCTGCGCCATCAGCCGACGGAACTCCTTCTCGTCGACGTCCAGCCCCTGCTCGGCCGCCATTTCCAGGGTGAGGTCGATCGGGAAGCCGTAGGTGTCGTGCAGCTGGAACGCCTCCGCCCCACTGATCTCCCGCTCGCCGCGACGGGAGGCCTCCTCGACCGCCGCGTCGAAGATCGCTGTTCCGGTGCGGAGCGTACCGAGGAACGCGCCTTCCTCGGCGTCCAGCACGGTGTGGATGTTCGGCGCGTCCCTGACCAGGTCGGGGTACTGGTCGCCGAGTGCACTGATCGCGACGGAGGAGAGTTCATGCAGGTAGCGGTCGCCCGCGCCGCGGCCGCCATCGCCGCCCCGCTGCGCCCCAGCCAGCAGCCTGAGCTCGCGCACGCTGCGTCTGACGATCCGGCGCAGCACGTAGCCGCGGCCCTCGTTGGACGGGATCACGCCGTCGGCGACCAGCATCACTGCTGCCCTCACGTGGTCGGCCACCACCCGCAGCGCGACGTCGCTGCGGTGGTCGCGGCCGTACTTCTGCTCGGTCAGCTCGGCCGCTCGGTCGAGCACCTTCCACATGGTGTCGACCTCGTAGATGTTGTCGACGCCCTGCAGCAGCGCAGCCATCCGGTCCAGGCCCATGCCGGTATCGATGTTGCGCGAGGGCAGCTCGCCCTGGGTGTCGAAGTCCACCTTGCTGCGTACCGCGCTGAGCTGGTACTGCATGAAGACGAGGTTCCACACCTCCAGGTAGCGGTCCTCGTCGGCCTCAGGCCCGCCCTCCTTGCCGTACTCGGGGCCGCGGTCGTAGTAGATCTCTGAGCAGGGCCCCCCCGGCCCTGGCACCCCCATGTGCCAGTAGTTGTCCGCCAGGCCGCGGCGCTGGATCCGGTCCGCTGGCACGCCGACCTGGTCGTGCCAGATCGAGTACGCATCGTCGTCGCCGGTGTAGACCGTCGCCCACAGCCTGGACTCGGGGAAGCCGAAGCCGCCGTCGGACTCCGGCCTGGTCAGCAGCTCCCAGGCGAGGGGAATCGCCTGCTCCTTGAAATAGTCGCCGAACGAGAAGTTCCCGAGCATCTGGAAGAACGTGGCGTGCCTGGTGGTCTTGCCGACCTCCTCGATGTCGGGGGTCCTGACGCACTTCTGCACGCTGACCGCCCGCGGGTAGGGCGGGACGACCTGGCCGAGGAAGTACGGCTTGAACGGGACCATGCCGGCGTTCACCAGCAGCAGGGTGGGATCATCGGCGACCAGGCTGGCCGACGGCACCACCGTGTGCCCGCGCTGCGAGAAGTACTCAAGGAAACGGCGTGCGATCTCTGCCGACTCCATCAACGGCCATCCTTAGGGTTGTCCTGTGCCTGGTGATCCGCGCGACGGCGCGGGCTCGCTGCCCGCGTGCAGCCGGCCTACGGCCGGCTGGCCGGCCAGCGGTGGTGCTGCCCTACGAGGGTATTGCCTAAGCGCCCCGGTCGCCGATTCATATATTCGCCGCCGGCATCCGGGCGCTGCAGGCCGCTGGCGTCCAGGTACTCGACGCCGCTGGCGTCCAGATATTCGGCCATACCGGTTCGGACGTCGCGCACGAATGCGGCCGCGTCCCCTACCGTGCGACGCGCCGCACGGCCGCTCGCCTGCCATCGCTGGCCGGGCTGCGCCCGGCCAGCAGGTGCCGACGGCCCGATCGCCAGGTTCTGCGGCACGACCGCCCGCACCAGCCTGACCGCGCGGCGGTAGCCGATGACGCCGAGCGCCGCGCCGATCCCGAGCCAGACCAGCCTGCGGATCATCGCCGCGCCCGATCCGCCACTGCCTGGTCCGCCAGTGCCCGGTCAGACCGTGCCCGATCCGCCAGTGGTCGATCCGCCAGGGCCCTATCCGCGAGTGCCCGCTCAGACTGGGCCCGCTCAGACTGGGCCCGCTCAGACTGGGCCACGCCGCGTAGCGCCCTGCCTGGCTGCCTGCCGCGGACGGCCAGCTCGTTGACCTGGCCGGACCTGCGGATGGCCAGCGCGCGCCTGACGCCGTGGCCGGCCGCGGCAAGCCGCAGCACCGGCGTGCCGAGCCCGGCGGCCACCAGCCGCGCGGTGCCGGCCACCGCAGACACCTGCTCGGAGAGCTCAGACATGCTGGCGGTCACCTGCTCCACGCTGTCGGCCAGCGCGCCGGTGCGGGCAAGCTGCTGGTCGGCGCGGTCCACCACGGCCTGAGCACGGCGCAGCAGCTCGTCGGCGCTGGCCTGATAGCCGGTCACCACGGCCGTCGTCGCGGAGATCAGCCTGGCCAGCCTGGCGAGCACGTAGACACCCGCGCACACGCCGACCGCGAAGAATCCGGCCGCGATCAGAGCCGCGAGCTGCCCGGCGTTCATCGAGTGGCGCTCCCTTCCCGGCCCGCTGCCCCCGCGGGCGTCACTGCGCAGACCCTATCGTCTGCCGCGCTGCCCGGAATCGCCATCGTCTGGGTTCGACCCGGCACCCGGGCCCGTCGGGGCAACGGGCCCGGACTCTGACGCATCGCCCGACGCGCTGGCTGGTGCCGCATCGGACCCGGACTCTGGCACCTCGACAGGCGTCGGTGCGGTGGCGGGCCCGGTGGCCGGGGCGGCAGCATCGGATCCTGCCAAGCCGGTCGGCGACAGCGCCGCGGCCGAGGGAGTCGCAGCCGGCGGAGCCGCGGCCGCCGGCCGGGGCGCACCGCCGGCGAGTGCGGCCTTGATCCGCTCGACCCGATCGGCGTACCTGGCCTCGGCGCCGTGCCTGGACGGCTCGTAGTACTGCCGGCCGGCGGCCGCGTCGGGCGCGTACGCCTGAGCGACGATGCCGTCGTCGAAGTCGTGCGGGTACAGATATCCCTTGCCGTGGCCGAGCCTGGCCGCGCCCCGGTAGCTGGCGTCGCGCAGGTGAACAGGGACCTGGCCGGTCCTGCCGGACCTGATGTCGTCGGCGGCCGCGCCGATCGCCCTGATTACAGCGTTGGACTTGGGCGCGAGCGCCAGGTGGATCACGGCCTGGGCCAGGTTGATCCGCGCCTCGGGCAGGCCGACGAACTCGACCGCCTGCGCGGCGGCGACCGCGACGCCGAGCGCCGACGGATCGGCCATCCCGACGTCCTCGCTCGCGTGCACGATCAGCCGCCTGGCGATGAACCTTGCGTCCTCGCCAGCCTCGATCATGAGGGCGAGATAGTGCAGGGCGGCGTCCACGTCGCTGCCCCTGATGCTTTTGATGAACGCGCTGATCACGTCGTAGTGCTGATCTCCGGCCCGGTCGTAGCGGACCGCGACCCGGTCCACGGCCCGTTCGAGCACCGCCAGGTTGATCACCCCGCCGGCCGACAGCCCGAGCGCCGCAGCCTCCAGGTAGGTCAGCGCCCGCCTGGCGTCGCCGCCTGCCATCCTGAGCAGCTCCGTCATCGCCTCATCGGCCAGCGCGGCCGATCCGTCGAGCCCGCGCTCGGACCCCAGCGCCTGGCCGATCACCGCCCGCATGTCGTCGTCGCCGAGCGGGCGCAGGGTAAGCAGCAGCGACCGCGACAACAGCGGGCCGACCACGGAGAACGACGGGTTCTCCGTGGTCGCGCCCACGAACGAGACCCAGCGGTTCTCCACCGCTGGCAGCAGCGCGTCCTGCTGCGCCTTGTTGAAGCGGTGCACCTCGTCGATGAACAGCAGCGTCTGCCTGCCGGTCAGGCCGAGCTCGGCCCGGGCCGCGTCGATTGCGGCCCGCACCTGGGCGACCCCCGCCGACACCGCCGAGATCTCCACAAACCGGCGGCTGGTGACCTGGCTGAGCACGTACGCCAGAGTGGTCTTGCCGGTGCCCGGCGGCCCCCAGAGCAGCACCGACATGGGGGCGTCGCGGTCCACCAGGGTGCGCAGCGGCGACCCGGCGCCAGTGAGGTGCGGTTGCCCGAGCACCTCATCAAGGTTCCTTGGCCGCATCCGCACCGCCAGCGGCGCCACTGCCCTGGTCGCCCCGTCGGCGGCATCATCGAACAGGCTGGCGCCCTGCTGCGATCCAGAGTCCCTTGCCGCCACGGCTTTGACCATACTCCGCGGCGCTCCCAGTGCGATTCCGCGGCGCTCCCCGCGCGACTCGCGGCGCTCCCCGCGCGACTTCGCGGCGCTCGCCTCGCGGCCTGGGTCAGGGCGCCTTCGCCGCCGGGACGGCATCCACGCCGGCCTCCTTGCGCTGAGCCACCGTGATCGGCGTGGGCGCACCGGTCAGCGGGTCGCTGCCCGAGGCTGCCTTCGGGAAGGCGATCACTTCCCTGATCGAGTCCCGGCCGGTCAGCAGCATCAGCAGCCGGTCCCACCCGAAGGCGATGCCGCCGTGCGGCGGCGGGCCGAACCGCAGCGCGTCGAGCAGGAAGCCGAACTGCGACACCGCCTCGTCCCTGGATAGGCCGATCACGTCAAACACCTGCTGCTGCATGGCCGGCCGGTGGATCCTGATCGACCCGCCGCCGATCTCGGTGCCGTTGCAGACGATGTCGTATGCGTCGGCCAGCGCACCGCCTGGCTCGGAGCTGAACTTGTCGGCCCACTCAGGCAGCGGCGAGGTGAAGGGGTGGTGCACCGCGGTCCAGCCGCCCTTGCAGCTAGCCCCGCCCTCCCCGGCCCTTTCGAACATCGGCGGGTCGATGATCCAGGTGAACGCCCACGCCTTCGGGTCGACCAGCCCGCACCGGGCCCCGATCTCCAGCCTGGCTGCACCGAGCAGTGCCCGCGCCGCGCCCGGCATCCCTGCGGCGAAGAACACGCAGTCGCCAGGTCCCGCCCCGGTGGCGGCCGCCAGCCCGGCCCGCTCCTGCTCGGTCAGGTGCCTGGCCACCGGGCCGGCGTCGGTGACCCCGCCGTCCCTGCCGATCAGCACGTAAGCGAGTCCCTTGGCCGCGCGGGCCCTGGCCCACTCCTGCCAGCCGTCGAGCTCGCGGCGGGTCTGGCTGGCGCCGCCCGGCATCACCACGGCACCCACGTGCGGTGCCTGAAACACGCCGAAGCCAGTGCCGGCGAAGTACTCGGTGAGGTCGGAGAGCTCGCAGCCGAAGCGCAGGTCGGGCTTGTCCGACCCGTACCTGGCCATCGCGTCGGCGTAGGTCATGTGCGGGATCGGCCTGGTGATCTCGTACCCGGCGATCTCCCGCCACAGCCGCTGCACCAGGTCCTCGGCGACCTCGACCACATCCTCGCGGGTCACGAACGACATCTCGATATCGATCTGGGTGAACTCTGGCTGCCGGTCGGCGCGGAAGTCCTCGTCGCGGAAGCACCGCACGAGCTGGTAGTACCGCTCCAGGCCGGAGACCATCAGCAGCTGCTTGAACAGCTGCGGCGACTGCGGCAGCGCGTACCAGGTGCCTGGCTGGAGCCTGACCGGCACGAGGAAGTCCCTGGCGCCCTCCGGCGTGGACCTGGTCAGGAACGGCGTCTCCACGTTCACGAAGCCGTGCTCTCGCATCACGTCGCCGACCAGGTAGGCGGCGGCCGACCTGGCCCGCAGCGCCGCGGCCATCTCGGCCCGCCTGATGTCCAGGTACCGGTACCGCAGCCGTACCTCCTCGTTGAGCTCGGCGGAGCCGTGTCCGTCAAGCGGGAACGGCAGCGGGTCGCACTCGGAAAGGATCTCGATCCGGTCGGCCGCCACCTCCACCTCTCCGGTCGGCAGGTCGGGGTTCTCGTTGCCGGCCTGCTGGCGGCGCACCTGGCCGTCGACCAGCACGCAGAACTCGGCCCGCAGGTCGTGCGCGACGTCCTCGGACCTGACCACCACCTGCACCACGCCGGTCGCGTCGCGCAGATCGATGAAGACGACCCCGCCGTGGTCGCGGCGCCTGGCCACCCAGCCGGTGATGGTGACCTGCTGTCCGGCCTGTGAGGCGCGCAGGGCGCCCGCCTCGTGCGTGCGGATCATGGCCTTCCTAGCCCTCCTGTCAGACAAGCCTGAGTTTGCGGCGGGTCAGCGCGTGCGGCCGTCACAGCCCGCGCGCGGGACCGGAGGCCGGCGACAGCCCGGCCAGGAACGGATTGGACGCCCGCTCCGCGCCGATCGTCGTCTGCGGCCCGTGGCCGGCCAGGACGACGGTCTCGTCCGGCAGCGGCAGGCAAACCCTTGACAGGCTATCGAGAATTGTCTGGTAGTCGCCGCCCGGGAGGTCAGTTCGGCCGATCGACCCGGCGAAGAGCAGGTCACCGGTGAACAGCGTGTCAGGCAGCGCGAAGGTGACCGACCCTGCGGTGTGGCCGGGCGCGTGCCTGACCAGAAGGCTCACCCCGGCGAGCTCCAGCGTCGTCTGATCGGAGAGCTCGCGTACGTCGTCGGGCTCGGTCAGGGTGAGGCCGGCGAACAGCCGCTGCCCGTCGCTCAGCGAGAACCCCTTCGCCGGGTCGGTCAGCAGCTCCCGGTCGGCCGGGTGGATGTAGGCCGGGATGTCTTTCGCGCCGCAGACCGGCGCCACGGACCAGACATGGTCCAGGTGCCCGTGCGTGGCGAGCACGGCCACCGGTCGGAGCCGGTACCGGCCGACGATCTCCTCGATGCCCGCCTCGGCATCCTGACCAGGATCTATGATCAGACATTCCGCGCCAGGTCCCGTTGCCACGAGGTAGCAGTTCGCGGCGAACGACCCGGCAGGGAATCCAGCGATCAGCACGGTGGCCTCCTGGTCAGCACTGGATGCGGCGCAGACCAGGCTACCCACGGCCGCCCTCGGCCGGCCCCGCCGGTGCGGGGCGGCGGCCTGGCAGGCCGCCTGCCCAGTTACAGGACGGCTGCGGTAGGCGTCGAACCGATAACAGAAGGCGTGCGCGCTTGCCTGGCCCGGATACCATGCGCGAAGTTTTTGAATAGCACCAGTACAGGTCGATAACGGGAGGGTTGTACGGGTGGCGACCAAGAGGGACCGGCAGCGCAAGCTGGCCAGGGAGCGGCATCACCGCCGGCTGAGCCGCGAGGCCAAGCGCCAGGCCCGCGCGCGCCAGCTGACCCGGTGGGCCACAGCCGGTGTCGTGGTGGTCGTACTCGCCGTCGCGGTCACCCTCACCGCCCTGCACCTGAGCAACGGCAGCGCTGCCTCCCCCGCCCACTCGCCGAGCGCCTCGAGCGGCACGGTCAAGTGCACCTATACCCCGGCGGGCAAGGCGGCAAGGAACGTCGGCATCCCGCCGAGCAAGGCCAGCATCAGGCGCCATTACCAGGCGACGATCACGACGAACCGCGGCACCGTCGTAATCGACCTGCTCGCCGCCAAGGCGCCCTGCACCGTCCACTCGTTCGCCTACCTCGCGGCCAAGAAGTACTTCAACAGCACTCCGTGCCACCGGCTGAGCACGGTCAGCCCGTTCGTGCTCCAGTGCGGTGACCCGACGGGGACCGGTAAGGGCGGGCCGGGCTACGAGTTCGCCAGCGAGAACCTGGCAGGCGCGACGTACCCGGCCGGCACCGTGGCCATGGCCAACGCCATCGGGCACCCGGACAGCAACGGCAGCCAGTTCTTCATGGTGTACAAGAACAGCACGCTGTCGCCGGACTACACGCCCTTTGGCACTATCGTCAGCGGCCTAAACGTCCTACAGGCCATAGCGAAGGCGGGCAGCGACAACTCCGACGGTCCCGGCGATGGCCATCCCAAGGAGAAGGTCACCATCGAGAGCGTCGTTGTCAAGAAGACCTGACCGAGGCGGGCCGACCGGCCTGCCCGGAGGTCGGGTACCGATCTGGAGGTAAGCGGTGAGCACCGGAAGCCATTCCTGGGGCCGGGTTGCCGAGGACGGCACCGTCTACGTGCGCACCACGGACGGAGAGCGCGTCGTCGGGATCTGGCAGGCCGGCAGCCCGGACGAGGCGCTCGCCTTCTTCACCCGCCGGTTCGACTCGCTCGCTACCGAGGTGAGCCTGCTCGAGCGCAGGATCGCCACCACCGATCTCGCGCCCGGCCAGGTCAAGGCGACCATCGCCAGGCTGCACACCGCCATCGACGAGGCTAAGGCGGTCGGCGACCTCGACGGGCTGAAGCGGCGGCTCGACGCGCTGACCGAGCAAGCCGACGTCCGCCACCAGGAGAACAAGGTGGCCAGGGACCGGGTGCGCGCCGAGGCCATCGAGGCAAAGGAGCGCATCGTGGCCGAGGCCGAGCAGATCGCCGCCGAGGCCACGCACTGGAAGTCAGGCGGCGAGCGGCTCAAGGAACTTCTTGACGAGTGGAAGGCGGCGCCGCACGGCGACCGGCAGGCCGAGGCGGCGCTCTGGAAGAGGATGTCGGCCGCGCGCAGCGCGTTCGCCAAGCGCCGCAAGAGCTACTTCGCCACGCTCGAGGAGGAGCGCGAGGGCGTCAGGGAGCGCAAGCAGCAGCTGGTCAGCCGCGCCGAGGAGCTGGCCTCCTCGACCGACTGGGCCGCCACGGCCGCGATCTACCGCGATCTGATGGCCCAGTGGAAGGAGGCTGGCCGGGCCGACCGCGCCGCTGAGGACGAGCTTTGGAAGAAGTTCAGGGCCGCCCAGAGCGCGTTCTTCGACGCCAGGTCGGCGGCGTTGTCGGCGAAGGATAACCAGCTGAGGGAGCGCGCGACCGCGAAGGACGCGCTGCTCACCGAGGCCGAGCAGCTGCTGCCGGTGACCGACGCCAAGGCGGCGCGCGCGTCCCTGCGGGTGATCCATCAGCGCTGGGACAAGATCGGCTCGGTGCCAAGGGAGTCGCAGGACCGGCTGGAGGGCGGCCTGAAGAAGGTCGACGACGCGGTGCGCAAGGCCGAGGACATCCAGTGGCGCCGCACCAATCCCGAGGCGCTGTCCAGGGCCAGGGACACCGTGGACCAGATCCGCAAGACCGTCCACAGCCTGGAAGACCAGGTCACGCAGGCAACCGAGCGCGGTGACGAGACCGCGCGGCAGCGGGCGGAGTCGGCGCTCGAGACCAGGCGTGGCTGGCTCGCCGAGGCGGAGAAGACGCTGGCCGACCTGACCGGCTGAGCAGCTAGGCCGACCCGACCGGCTGAGCAGCTAGGCCGACCCGACCGGCTGAGCAGCTAGCTGGTCACCCGCTTGGCGTCGTAGACGCCGTCCACCGTCCGCACGGCCCGCAGCACGTGCCGCAGGTGCTCGGGGTCGGCCATCTCGAACGTGAACTTGCTCAGCGCCACCTGGTCACGCCGGGTGGTCACCGTCGCCGACAAGATGTTGACGTGCTGCTCGGAGATCGACCTGGTGACATCGGAGAGCAGCCCGGTCCTGTCGAGCGCCTCGACCTGGATCGCGGCCAGGAAGCGCGAGCTCTCCCTGGGCGCCCAGTGCACGGGGACCATCCGCTCGGGCTCGGACTGCATCAGGTGCGCGATGTTCACGCAGTCGGTGCGGTGCACGGAGACGCCGTTACCGCGGGTCACGAAGCCGGTGATCGAGTCGCCAGGCACCGGGGTGCAGCACTTGGACAGCCGCGCCCAGACGTCGGCGGCGCCCTCGACCACCACGCCTGAGTCGCCGGTAACCGCCCGCGAGCTCGGCGTCCTGGTCAGTATCGTGGCCTCGGCCAGGTCCTCCTGCGCCCCGGCGAGCCCGCCGGCATCCCTGACCAGCTTGGCGACCACCGACTGTGCGCTGACGTGACCGTCGCCGACGGCCGCGTACAGCCCGGACAGGTCGGGGTAGCGCAGCTCCATCGCGATGGCCTGCAGCGCGTCGGCCGTCGCCAGCCGCTGCAAGGGCAGGCCCTGCTTGCGCATAGTCCTGGCGATCATGGCCTTGCCGGTGTCCGCCGAGGCCTCGCGGCGCTCCTTAGAGAACCAGTGCTTGATCTTGTTCCTGGCGCGCGCGCTCTTGACGAAGCCGAGCCAGTCCTGGCTGGGCCCGGCATCGGCGGCCTTCGAGGTGAGGATCTCCACCGTCTCGCCGTTGGACAGGGCGGACTCGAGCGAGACGAGGCGGCCATTGACCTTGGCCCCGATCGTGCGGTGCCCGACCTCGGTGTGGATCGCGTAGGCGAAGTCGACCGGCGTGGCACCCTGCGGCAGCGCGACGACCTCGCCGCGGGGCGTGAACACGTAGACCTCGTCGCTGCCGACCTCGAACCGCAGCGACTCGAGGAACTCGGCCGGGTCGGAAGTCTCGCGTTGCCAGTCGACAAGCTGCCGCAGCCAGGCCAGGTCCGACGGGCTGCGGCCGCTGATCATCTCCTCCTTGTACTTCCAGTGCGCCGCGACGCCGTACTCCGAGCGCCGGTGCATGCCCCACGTCCTGATCTGCAGCTCGACCGGCTTGCCACCCGGGCCGATCACGATCGTGTGCAGCGACTGGTACATGTTGAACTTCGGCATCGCGATGTAGTCCTTGAACCGCCCGGGCACCGGATTCCACCGGGCGTGCACGCAGCCGAGCACCGCGTAGCAGTCACGGACCGTGTCCACCAGGACCCGGATGCCGACCAGGTCGTAGATGTCATCGAAGCCGACGTTCCTGGCGATCATCTTCTGGTAGACCGAGTACAGGTGCTTCGGCCGGCCGGTCACTCGCGCCTTGATCTTGGCCTCCCGCAGGTCGGCCGAGACCTCCTCGATCACCTCCTGCAGGAACACCTCGCGGCGCGGCGCCCGCTCGGACACCAGCCGGGCGATCTCGTCGTACCTCTTGGGGAACAGGGTCGCGAAGGCGAGGTCCTCAAGCTCCCACTTGACGGTGTTCATGCCGAGGCGATGCGCGAGCGGCGCGTAGATCTCCAGCGTCTCCCGCGCCTTCTGCTCCTGCTTGGCCCTGGGCAGGTAGCGCAGTGTCCGCATGTTGTGCAGCCGGTCGGCCAGCTTGATGACCAGCACGCGGATGTCGCGCGACATCGCGACGACCATCTTGCGCACCGTCTCAGCCTGGGCGGCCTCGCCGTACTTGACCTTGTCGAGCTTGGTGACCCCGTCGACCAGCGCGGCGATCTCGTCGCCGAAATCGCGGCGCATCTCGTCAAGCGTGTAGTCGGTGTCCTCGATGGTGTCGTGCAGCAGCGCGGCGCACAGCGTCTCGTGGTTCATGCCGAGCTCGGCCAGGATGGTCGCCACCGCGAGCGGGTGCGTGATGTAAGGGTCGCCGCTCTTGCGCAGCTGGTTGGCGTGCAGCCGCGCCGCGGTCTCGTACGCGCGCTCGATCAGCCGGACGTCGGCCTTCGGGTGGGTGGTGCGGACCGTCTTGATCAGCGGCTCGAGCACCGGGTTGACCCCGCTGCCGCGCGCCGCGGCGAACCGGCTGAGCCGCCGCCTGACCCCGGCCTGACCAGCGGGCACGCCGGATAGGTCAGTGGCTGGCAGGCCGCGCGGCATCGAGCGGGTGGCCGAGTTGGCCTGCTCACCGTCGGACTGAGCTGCCGCGGCGTCGGCGGCGGGCGCGCCGACGACCGGCGTCGCCCCATTGCCAGCCACGGGCAGCTCTTGATCCTGCGCGCTGACCCCCGCGGCCTCCTGGGTGACACCGCCTTCGGCCATTCCGGCCGTCGCAACGTCACCGGCCACTGCCGCTCCTCGCGTCAGTTGAAGTAACTAGTGTATCCGCGGCGCGGCACCCGGCGGGGCAGCCGGGCATCACAGGCCGAGCAGAGCGCGGACCTCGATGCCGTGCTCGGCCAGGGTGGCCCGGCCGCCGAGGAACCCGAGTTCGATCAGCACGCTGAGCGCCGTGACCTCGGCATCGCAGCGCCTGACCAGCTCGGCGGTCGCTGCCGCGGTGCCCCCCGTGGCCAGCACATCGTCGATGATCAGCACCCGGTCGCCTGGCGCGAACGAGTCCACGTGCACCTCGACCGTCGCGGTGCCGTACTCAAGCTGGTAGGTCTGGGCGTGGGTCGGGCCTGGCAGCTTGCCGAGCTTGCGTACCGGGACGAACCCGACGCCGAGGCTGAACGCCACCGGCGCCGCCAGGATGAAGCCCCTGGCCTCGATCCCGACCACCTTGTCGATCCGCTCGTGGCCGGCGGCGAGCGCGGTGACCGCCGAGGCGAACCCGGCCGCGTCGGCGAGCAGCGGCGTGATGTCCTTGAACATCACGCCGGGCTGCGGGTAGTCGGGAATGTCCCTGATCAGCGCGCTGAGCCTGGCGGCCACCGCATCGGGCACGGCGGCGACCGGACCGGGCACTCCGGCCGCGGCAGGCCCGCCGCCCTGAGGGGCAGGCACCGCCGGCACCGCCTGGGGGTGCCCAGCCGACACGCCGGCTACCTGCGCTTCTTCTTGCCCGACGGGCGCCGCTGCGACGAACTCGCCCGGCGCGGCTGCTGTCGCGGCCCGGAGGCCGGCCGCCGCGCGCTCGCCGACGAGCCGGCCGCCCGCGCGGCGGCCACCGACGCCGCCGTGGCGTCGTCGGCGTCAGTCTCGAGATCGGGCGCGGGCTCTTGCACCTCGGCACCGCCGCCGTCGATCGTGGACGCGGCCAGCACGCTGCCGACCGCGACCTTCGCCTGACGCCTGCCGCCCGTCGCCCGCTGCGCGATCTGCTTGCGAAGCTGCCGGTACTCGGGCTCGCGTTCCTTCAGGTCGGCGAGCACCGGGGTGGCGATGCAGATCGATGAGTAGGTGCCGGACAGCATGCCGACGAACAGCACGAGCGAGAGGTCCTTCAGTTCGCCGTTGCCGAGCAGGGTGACGCTGACGACCAGGATCGACACCACGGGCAGCAGCGCGATCAGCGAGGTATTGATGGACCTGACCAGGGTCTGGTTCAGCGCCAGGTTGGCGGCATCGCTGTAGGTGGTGCGCCGGGTCGCGAGCAGGCCCGCGGTATTCTCCCTGACCTTGTCGAAGACCACCACCGTGTCGTACAGCGAGTAGCCGAGTATCGTCAGCAGGCCGATCACCGACGCCGGGCTGACCTGGAACCCGGCCAGCGCGTAGACGCCGATGGTGATCACGATATCGTGCGCGAGCGCCACCAGTGCCGCCGTGGCCATCCGCCACTCGAACGCGACCGACAGGTAGATCACGATCACGATCAGGAACGCGATCAGCGCCTCGAGCGCCTTCTTGGAGATCTGGGTGCCCCAGGTCGCCCCGTCCGCCTGGACGCTGATGTCCTTGGCCGGGATGCCGAACCTGGCCGCAAGCGCGTCCTGAACCTTGAACTCGGCTTTCTGGCTGAGCACCGGGGTCTGCACTGACCAGCCGGTGGTGTTCACCTGCTGCACCTGGATCGTCGTCCCGGCACCCGCGCTGCTTGCGGTCTGCGCAACCTGCGCCTGAGTGGCGTGCGGCGCGGTGAAGTGGTAGACGTCGCCGCCCTTGAAATCGACGCTGTAGTCGAGGCCGCGGAAGATCAGCGCGGCGATCGCGATCAGCAGGATCGCGCCCGAGATCGTGTACCAGAGCCGCTGGCGGCCGACGAAGTTGAACGAGACCTCGCCTCGGTACAGCCGGCCGGTCAGCGTGCCTAGCCGGGACATCACGCCTCCTTCGGGGTGGTCCTGGCCGACGCCGCCGACACCGCCGACGCGTCGCCGGTGGCTGGCCTGGCGGCCGCCCGGGAGCCGCGCCATGGCGACCGGGCTCCGAGCCTGGCCGGGTCAAGGCCGGACCACTTGTGTCCTCGACCGTAGAACTCGGTCCTGGCCAGCAGCGTCACCATCGGCTTGGTGAACAGGAACACCACGACGACGTCGATCAGCGTGGTCAGGCCGAGCGTGAACGCGAATCCCCTGACGTCGCCGATCGCGAAGATGTACAGCAGCAGCGCGGCGAGGAACGAGACCGTGTCGGAGACCAGGATCGTGCGCCTGGCCCGCTCCCAGCCGCGCTCCACCGCGGCACGCAGCGACCTGCCCTCCCTGACCTCGTCGCGCAATCGCTCGAAGTAGACCACGAACGAGTCCGCTGTGATGCCGATCGCGACGATCAGCCCGGCCACGCCGGCCAGGTCGAGCGTGAAGCCGACGAGCTTGCCGAGCAGGATGACCGACAGCCAGGCAATCAGCGCCGCAGTCGCCAGGCTGAAGACCGAGACCACCGCCAGGCCGCGGTAGTAGGCGACCGAGTAGAGCACGACGAGGAACAGGCCGATCGCCGCGGCGATCAGGCCGGCATCGAGCTGAGCGGCGCCGAGCTCGGCGCTGACCGAGTTGGTCTGCTGTGGGCCGAAGCTGACCGGCAGCTGCCCGTAGCGCAGCACGTTGGCCAGGTCGGCGGCCGACTTGGAGGTAAAGTTCCCGCTGATCTGCCCCTGGCCGTTGGTGATTGCCTGCTGCACCGTCGGCGCCTCGACGATCTTGCCGTCAAGCACGATCGCGAACTGGTTGAGCACGGAGGTCTGGTAGCCGCCGTCGGCGCTTGTCCAGTAGGCGGCGTTCATCGCGAGGGTCTTGTCGCCGAACGCCTTCGAGCCCGTGCCGTCGAGCGCGAAGTTGACGACTACCTCACCGGTGGTCAGCACGCCGCTGCTCTCGTGGGTCAGTTCCTTGCCGGACACGATGGCCGGACCGAGCACGTACTTCATGCCCGACTTGTCGCACGACACGATCTGCGCATTCGGGTTGTTCCAGTCCGCCGACTCGTTCCCGTAGATCGAGGCCTGCCACTTCTTGTCGGCGCAGTTCAGCTTCTTGAACTGGGCGAGCACCGGCTTGGAGACCGCGCTCTCGTTGCCGGTGACATACAGCGTGGGCTTCGACGCGGCCGATGAGGACGGCGACGGCGAGGGGCTCGGGCTCGGCGACGTCGACCCGGACGGCGAGGGTGACGCCGACGCCTTCGCGCTGGCCGACGGCGATGGCGAGGACGCGGCGAGCAGCCGCGCGCTGAACGCCTGCGCGGCGGCGCCCGACTTGCTCGCTGACGCCGACGGGCTGGCCGACGCCGATGGGGACGTGGAGACCTTGGCCTTCGGCGAGGTGCCCGAGGACGACGGGCTCGGCGACGGCGACGAGCTCGGCGTCGGAGTCGGAGTCGGGATCGTCGGGCCGGTCGACGGCAGGCCTGTCCTGGCGACCGGGCCCTTCTTGGTGGTCTCGCACTGCGGACCCGGCGGGATCGACGCCGATCCCGGGTACAGGGTGGTGCACAGCAGCACCTGACGGAACTCGAGCACGGCCGCGGTCAGCAGCGGCGAGATCTGGTTAGCCGACCTGCCGGGTATCGACACGTTGATGTACTGGGAGCCCTGCTGCTGGATGCTGATGTTGCTGACGCCCAGCGCGTCGAACCGGCTGGTCAGGATGATGATGGCCTGGTTCATCGCAGCCTGGGTGGGCACCTTGCCCTTGCCGGAGAGCGCCTTGAGGGTGATCTCGGTACCGCCAGCCAGGTCGAGGCCGAGGTGCACCTTGAATTTCGAGTGCCAGCTTCCCGGGTGCAGCACGTCGCCGCCGATCACCGTCGCCAGCAGCACGACGACCAGCAAGATCAGGGCGCTCAGGTACCGCCAGGGCCTCGTTACGGTCCCTGCCTGCCTCGACGTGCCGGCCCCTGGCCGCGGCCCAGTGCCGCGCGCCCTTGATGGCCTGTTGCTTGGGGGTGCCACCTGTGCCTGTCCTTCGCTTCGATCGGGCCCGCGGTGCGGTCAGATGTTGCGGTCCTTGAGGTCCCAGTCGCCGGCCGATGAGCCGTCGTCGTGCTCAGACCCGGTGTCGTCGTGCTCGGAGTCGAAGTCGGTCATCGGCTCGTCGGCGCCCGTGTGGCCCATGCCGGTGTCGCCGACCGAGTCGTCCTCGGGGACCACGTCCATAATCGCCCTGCGCAGCATCGTCACGTGCACGCCAGGCGCGATCTCGATCACAACGTCCCTGTCGTCACCGGAGACCACCGTGCCGTACATGCCGGCCGTGGTCCTGACGCGCTGGCCGGGTACCACCTGGTTCTGCGTCTGCGCGGCCCTGCGCTGCCTGTTGCGCTGCGGCCGCATGATCAGGACATAGAACAGGACGACGAGCACGGCGAGGATCAGGAAAGTGAACGTCGAGCTGCCCCTGGAGGCGGTACTGCCCGAGCTGGTGGTGGCGAGAATCAGTGTCCCCATCGCGGGGCTTCCTTCCGGTTGATGGCGCAGCGGCCGGTTGCAGCGCGGGAACCGGGTCGGAGTGACCGACCTGGAGTGCCAGCGGCTGGGAAAGACCAACTGCCGAAGTTTAGCGGCGCGGGCGCCGCGCACAAACAGGCTACGGCGTTCACGGAGTGATCGTGACCGGGCCGCAACCAGAGGTGACGATCCCGCCTGCGTACCCGGACAGCTCCCACACTAGTCAAACAGCGTGACGGGGCCAGAGTCATCCCGGGAGCCGGCATCGGCCTCGGCCGAGGCCGGCGGCTCGAGGCCAAGGTGGACCCACGCGGCGGGGGTCGCGACCCGGCCGCGCGGGGTTCTCGCGATCAGCCCCGCCCGTACCAGGAACGGCTCGGCCACCACCTCGACGGTCTCGGCCTCCTCGCCGACCGCCACCGCGAGCGTGGACAGCCCGACCGGCCCGCCGCCGAACCGCCGCACCAGCGCGGTCAGCACGCCGCGGTCCAGCCGGTCAAGCCCGCTCTCGTCGACCTCGTAGAGCTCGAGCGCGGCCCTGGCCGCCTGCCTGGTCACCACGCCGTCGCCGCGCACCTCGGCGAAGTCCCTGACCCGCCGCAGCAGCCGGTTGGCTATCCGCGGCGTGCCGCGGGACCGGCCGGCAATCTCGTCAGCGCCCTCGTCCCGCAGGACCACCCCGAGCAGCCCGGCCGACCGGCGGATGATGACTCCGAGGTCGGCCGGGTCATAGAAGTCAAGGTGGCCGTTGAAGCCGAACCTGTCCCGCAGCGGCGCGGGCAGCAGGCCAGCCCTGGTCGTCGCCCCGACCAGGGTGAACGGCGCGATGTCGAGCGGGACGGCGGTCGCGCCTGGGCCCTTGCCGAGCATCACGTCGACCCTGAAGTCCTCCATCGCCAGGTAGAGCATCTCCTCGGCGGGCCTGGCCAGCCGGTGGATCTCGTCGATGAAGAGCACCTCGCCGCCGGCCAGCGAGGTCAGCATCGAGGCCAGGTCCCCGGCCCGCTCGATGGCCGGCCCGCTGCTGATCCGCAGCGGTGCGCCGAGCTCGGCGGCGATGATCATCGCGATCGTGGTCTTGCCGAGCCCGGGCGGCCCGGACAGCAGCACGTGGTCGGGCGCCTTGCCGCGCCTGGTCGCGCCCTCAAGCACCAGCGTCAGCTGCTCGCGCAGCCTGACCTGGCCGACGAACTCGGCCAGCTGCCTCGGCCGCAGCGCGCCCTCGACCTGGCGCTCGTCGGCATCGGCCAGCGGCGAGACGAACCGCTCGGCGCCGCTTTCGCTCATCGCGGTCTCTGTCTCGGTCACGGCCTGGCCATCACGCGCAGCGCGGCCCGCAGCGCCACGGCCACGTCAACCTCGCCAGGACGCCCGGCACCAGCCTCGCCGTCACCTTCTCCGGCGACTGCCGCGCCGTCCGCAGCCGCACCATCCGCTGCCGCGCCGGCAGCTGCGGCGCCGGCGAGCATCTCGGGCTCGATCGCCGCGATCGCCTGGTCGGCGTCCCTGGCCTGCCAGCCCAGGTTGACCAGACCGGCCCTGACCTGGTCCCGCCAGGTGAGCGTCCCTGCCGCGGCCGCGCCGCCCGGCTGCGGCAGGAAGGCTCCGCCCGCGCCAGGCAGGCCAGCCAGGGTCGCCGCCGCATCACCAGGCGCGCCGAGCCGACCGGCCAGCTCGAGCACGATCCGCTGCGCGCCCTTGCGCCCGATGCCAGGGACGCTGGTCAGCGCCGTCAGGTCGGCAGCGGCCACCGCCCGGCGCAGGCCGTCAGGGCTGAGCGTGGCCAGCATGGCAAGCGCCAGCCGCGGCCCGATGCCGCTGGCGGTCTGCAGCAGCTCGAACGTGTTGCGCTCGTCCTCGCTGCCGAACCCGTACAGGGTCAGGGCGTCCTCCCTGACCACCAGCGAGGTGCTGACCCTGGCACGCTCGCCGGTCCGCAGTGCAGCGAGCGTGCCCGGCGAGCACTGCACGAGCAGCCCGACCCCGCCGACGTCGATCACGGCGCCCTCCGGCGCGATCGCCGCCACCACTCCGTCCAGATGAGCGATCATCGGATCCCCTGACCTTCCGCCACGCTGGCCGCCGCGGCCAGCCTCGCCTGCGCGCCTCCGCGCCACAGATGACAGATCGCCAGCGCGAGCGCGTCGGCCGCGTCGGCGGGGCGCGGCGGGTCGGTGAGCCGCAGCAGCCTGGTGACCATGTGCGTCACCTGGGCCTTGTCGGCCCGCCCGCTCCCGGTCACCGCGGCCTTGACCTCGCTCGGCGTGTGCATGGCGACCGGCACGCCGTGCCGCGCCGCGCACAGGATCGCGACCGCACCGGCCTGCGCGGTGCCCATCACGGTGCGGACGTTGTGCTGGCTGAACACGCGTTCGACAGCGACGGCGTCCGGCCGGTGCGCCGTGATCCACTCGTCGATCTGCGCCTCGAGCTGAAGCAGCCTGCTGCCGATCGGCGTGGCCGCCGGCGTGCTCACCACCGTGGTGCCGACCAGCCGGAGCGCCGAGCCTGGCCCGCCCTGCACGATGCCGAGACCGCACCGGGTCAGGCCGGGATCGACACCGAGCACCCTCATGCGGCCACTCCTGGGTTGCTGACGAACATGTGTTCGGCTGCGACATTACCGTCCGCCGGCCGGAACGCCGGTGAGGCCGGGCCCGGCGTGTCGGAAGATGCCGGTCAGAAGTAGTCGAGCAGGTACGCCCGGCAGCCGAAGGCGCCGTCGAGCGCCTCGTCGACGGCCTGGTCGCCGCCGGCCGCCAGGCCCGCCATGCGCAGCGTCGCCAGCGGGACCCCGGCGAACAGCGCGGCGAACCCGCGCGGCCCGAGCCTGACCGGCGGGGCGTCAGGCGATGCGCCGGCGCGAGCCGTTATGCCGCTCGTCAGAGAACCGCGGCCGTCGCTGACGGACAGCGTGTGCGGGCCTGCGTTGGCGGCAAGCTCGGGGTCGGCCAGCAGCATCGGGACGCTCGCCACGGCCGAGACCGGAAAGCCGCGGCCCGCGATCGCCGCCCGGGCGTCGAGCATGCGCAGCATCCAGAGCTTGTGCCTGCGGACGCGGACGTCAGGCTCCGGTGTCAGCCAGGCGATCGGATCGGCCGGCCCGACCGCGGCGTGCACCACCTTGGTCACCGAGGCGTGCGAGGCGACGATCCCCCACAGCGCCCTGGCCGTGGCCGGCGACGCCGCCTGCAGGTAGTGCACCATGATCTCGTCATGGCCGCCGCCGTGCCAGCTGTAGCCGAGGAAGCCGTCGTCGGCCAGGTAGGCGAACAGGTCCGTTCTGGCCAGCCAGCGCCTGGCGGCACCCGCATCCCAGGTGAGCGGGCCGCAGTCGCGGGCGGCCGCGTGTACCGCGCCGAGCACGGCGGTCATCTCCTCGGCGTCGGCGGGGCCGGCCCGGCGCACAGCACGCCTGGGGGCGGCGGCCAGGGTGCCAGCGTCGGCGCCGGCAGCGCGCAGTGCCCCAGGATCGGGCGCGACGCGCGGATCGGGCGGCAGCAGCGAGCCGAGCGAGCGGCCGGGCATCTCGGCGCGGTAGTGGCCGCCTGCCAGCTCCCAGCCGAGCGACCGGTAGAGCTGCGCGGTGGCCGGGTACAGCACGGACAGCGCGTAGCCGCGGCGCGCCATCTCGCCGAGCAGCGCGGTCATCAGCGCCCGGCCGACGCCGCGGCCGCGCGCCTCGGGCGCGACCTTGACCCCGGCCACGCCTGCCATCGGCTGCGGCAGGCCGTGCCACCACTGCCGCATGTCATAGAACCTGGCCGCGCCGATCAGCTGGCCGGCGCTCCACACGCCGTACTGCTGCGACTGCTCGATGCACGCGAGCACCTCGGTCCGCCAGTAGCCGAGCTCCGCGCCGTCCATCGGGCCGAACGCCCGGTGCCGCAGGTCGAGCTCGGCATCGATGTCATCGTCGGCGCGCATCGGCCGGATCACCAGCCGCCCGGTGCCGGGAGCGGAGTCAGCCAAGCTGCTCCATGATCTCGTCGGAGACCGAGTAGTTCGCGTACACGTCCTGCACCTCGTCGGACTCCTCGAGCACCTCGATCAGCCTGAACACCTTCCTGGCCGTCTCCTCGTCGAGCGGCACCTCCACCGACGGCAGGAACGGCGTCTCGGCCGACTCGTAGTCGATGCCCGCCGCCTGCAGCGCCTTGCGCACCGGCACCAGGTCGGTAGCCTCGCTCACCACCTCATAAGACTCGCCGAGGTCATTGACCTCCTCGGCGCCGGCGTCGAGCACGGCCATCAGCACGTCGTCCTCGCCCATCGAGGGCGTCTTCGGCACGATCACCACGCCCTTGCGGCTGAACAGGTACGACACCGAGCCGGCGTCGGCCATCGAGCCGCCGTTGCGGGTCAGCGCAACCCTGACCTCCGAGGCTGCGCGGTTCCTGTTGTCGGTCAGGCACTCAACCAGCAGCGCCACACCTCCTGGCGCGTACCCCTCGTAGGTGACGGCCTCGTACGCGGCACCGCCCGCCTCGAGCCCGGCGCCGCGGCGGACGGCACGGTCGATGTTGTCGTTCGGCACCGAGCTGCGCTTAGCCTTCTGCACCGCGTCGTACAGGGTCGGGTTGGCGGTCACGTCCGCGCCACCGCTGCGCGCCGCCACCTCGATGTTCTTGATCAGCTTGGCGAAGAGCTTGCCTCGCCGGGCGTCGACGACCGCCTTCTTGTGCTTCGTGGTGGCCCACTTGGAGTGGCCGCTCATCAGCTTTCCCTCAATATGTCGATAAACGCAGCGTGCACGCGGTTGTCCCTGGCCAGCTCGGGATGGAATGCCGTGGCGAGCGCCGGACCCTGGCGGACGGCGACGATCCTACCCGTGCGCGGCTCGGTAGCCAGGATCTCGACGCCGGGCCCCGCCTCCTCCACCCACGGCGCGCGGATGAACACGGCACGGAACTTCGGCCCGGCCAGGCCGGCGATCACGATGTCGCTCTCGAACGACTGCACCTGCCTGCCGAACGCGTTGCGGTGCACGGTCATGTCGATCGCGCCGAAGCTCTCCTGCTCGCTCGCCGGGTCGATGATCCGGCTGGCGAGAAGGATCATCCCGGCGCAGGAGCCGAACACCGGCATGCCGTCGGCGATTCGCTTGCGCAGCGGCCCGGCCAGGTCAAAGATCGTGGCGAGCTTCCAGATCGTGGTGGACTCGCCGCCGGGGATGATGAGGCCGTCGGCCTCGTCTAGCTCGGACGGGCGGCGGACCGGGAGTGGCCGGGCACCGCAGGCGGTGATCGCGCGCAAGTGCTCGGCGACATCGCCCTGCAATGCGAGCACGCCAACGGTCGTCACTGTGCCTCCTAGCGTCACGGCAGCCCCGCTCCGAGCGTATCCGCGCGAGGCTGGTGTGCCGAAGTCGTGCTGCGGGTAGCGATGAGTGAACTACGCAGTGCAGCCGATATCCGGCCTGCCAGCACCAGGCACCCTCCCCTCGGTACTGGCCTCAGGGCACCGGGTGGGGCGGCAGGTGCGGGAGTCCATACGGGAGGCACCAGATGGCCCAGGGGCAGGTGTGGACGTACGACGGTGCTCACATGACCGCGGTGGGGACGCCCGGCGGCCTGGTCACCCTGCTCGAGGGCACCACGTTCTGCATCTGCGAGGCATCGGGCGACATCAGGCCAGGCGGGGCCCAGGGCCTGTTCGTCAGGGACACCAGGCTGATCAGCCGCCTGGAGCTCAGCATCAACGGGCACCAGCCAGAGCCGCTTGCGCCACAGTCGCGCGAGCCGTTCGCCTGCACGTTCATCGGCCGGATGCCGCCGCTGGCCGGCCTGGCTGACAGCACCCTGCTGATCTCCAGGCGCCGCGAGCTCAACGACGGCATGACCGAGGAGATCACGCTGCGGAACATGAGCACCGAGCCGCTCCCGGTCAGCCTGCGGCTCGGCGTGTCCGGCGACTTCGCCGACGTGTTCGAGGTGAAGGAGGGCAGGGCGCACAGCGATGGCACCGACCCCGACGGGCTGACCGTGGACGCCGACGACGACGCGATCAGGCTGAGCCGTGAGTTCGGCTCGCACCTGCGCGGCGCGACGGTCACCGGCACCCGGCGTCCCGACGCCGAGCTCGAGATCTCGGCCACCTCGATGACCTGGCACGCGGTGGTGCCGCCGCACGGCAAGTGGAGCGCGTCGCTGCGCATCACGCCGACGCTGAACGGCCGCGACCTGATCGACGTCCGGTCATCGCACGCGCATGCCAACGGCTACCGCCCGGCCGGGCCCGAGCAGCGGCTAGCCGACTGGCGGCGGCAGAGCCCGCTGGTGCGCGCCTCCGACCCTCGGCTCGCCGCGGTGTTCGCCGCCAGCACCGAGGATCTGGGCAGCCTGCGGATCTTCGACCCCGAGCACACCGACCGGGCCGTGATCGCGGCGGGCGCGCCCTGGTTCATGACCATCTTCGGCCGGGACTCGCTGCTCACCTCGTGGATGGTCCTGCCACTTGACCCCGCACTCGCGCTCGGCACGCTGCGCACCCTGGCCAGCCTGCAGGGCGCCACGACCTCTCCGGCGACCGAGGAGGAGCCGGGCAAGATCCTGCACGAGATGCGGTTCGGCATGCAGGCGTCGCTGTGGCTGGGCGGCAGCAGCGTGTACTACGGCTCCGTCGACGCCACCCCGCTGTTCGTTATGCTGCTCGGCGAGCTGCGCCGGTGGGGCCTCGAGCGCAGGGTCGTCGACGAGCTGCTGCCGCACGCCGACCGGGCGCTCGAGTGGATCGTCAGCCATGGCGACCGGGACGGCGACGGCTTCGTCGAGTACGAGCGGAGCACCGAGCTGGGCCTGGCCAACCAGGGCTGGAAGGACTCCTTCGACGGCGTCACCTACGCCGACGGCCAGATCGCCGAGCCGCCGATCGCGCTGGCCGAGGTGCAGGGCTACGTCTACGCGGCCTACCTGGCCAAGTCGCACTTTTGCACCGAGCGGGACGACGGCGGCGGCGCGGCCTTCTGGGCCGCCAAGGCCCAGGACCTGAAGGACGAGTTCAACCGGGCCTTCTGGATGCCCGACAAGGGGTACTTCGCGCTCGGCTTGGACGGCACCAAGCGCCAGATCGACTCGCTGGCCTCCAACATGGGCCACTGTCTCTGGACCGGCATCGTGGACGCCGGCAAGGCGGCGGCCGTGGCCAGGCACCTGACCGGGCCGGACATGTTCTCCGGCTTCGGGATCAGGACGCTCGGCGCGTCCTGCGGCGGATACAACCCGATGAGCTACCACAACGGGTCGGTCTGGCCGCACGACAACGCGATCTGCGCGGCCGGCCTGATGCGCTACGGGTTCGTCCGCGAGGCGCAGCAGGTGGCGGTGGGCATCCTGGAGGCCGCCGAGTACTTCGGCGGCCGGCTGCCCGAGCTGTTCTGCGGCTTCGGCAGGGACGAGTTCGCCGCGCCGGTCCCCTACCCGACCTCATGCTCGCCGCAGGCGTGGGCCTCGGCCGCGCCGTTCCACCTGCTGCGCACGCTGCTGCGGTTCGACCCGTCGGTGCCGGTCGGCACGCTGTGGTGCGACCCGGCCATCCCGGCCAGGTTCCTGCCGCTGCACATCGACTCGATGCACGTGGCCGGCGCCCGGGTCTCGCTTGACGTGGCCGAGGACGGCTGGTCGCTCGACGGGCTCAGCGAGATCCTGACCCTGGTCAGGTCGGGCCGGGACCCGCTCACCGCCCTGGGCAGCTAGCGGTGTGACCCGGGCAGCCAGCGGGCCGACAGTCTGGTGGCGCTACCCGCACAAGCGGGTGTGCCAGGCCAGGGCTGAGGTATCGGTGAGGGAGGCGACCTGGTCGATGATGACGCGGAGCCTGGCCGCCTCGGTGGCCGCCGACTCGTACTCAGGGCGGAACATCGGGTCGAGCGAGCCAGGCGCGCCGTCGGCCAGCGCCGTCGCCAGCTCGGTCAGCAGCGCCCGCTCCCTGGCCTGCGACGCCGCCGCGCCCCGGCGCCCCATCACGTAACGGGCGGTCACTCCCTTGAGCAGTGCGCACTCCCTCCGCTGCTGCCGGGGAACTTCAAGATCGGCGGCATAACGGGTCAATGGCGGGCTCGTGGCCGCCAGGGTGGCTCGCTGCGCCGCGCCGCAGAACCGGCCGATCAGCTCGCTGGTCAGGTTCTTTACCGCGGCGGCCGTGCCAGGCCCCCCGTCGAACCGCTCCGGCCAGCAGTCAAGTGCGAGCAGCCGGTCGAAGATCTCGCCGAGCTCGGCGGCGCTGACCGAGCCTGGCTCGCAGTACTCGGCCGCGGTCAGCTCGGCGATCTCGCGGCGCTGCGCCGGGTCGCGCAGCCCGGCGAGCGTGATCAGCCCGCCGTGCAGCCCGTCCTCAAGGTCGTGCACCGAGTAGGCGATGTCGTCGGCCCAGTCCATCACCTGGGCCTCCAGGCACGGCCGCCCGGCTGGTGCGCCGTCCCTGATCCAGCCGAACACCGGCGCATCGTCGTCGTAGCAGCCGAACTTCGCCCCGGCCGCTGGCGGGGCCTGCGCGGCCGGCCAGGGGTACTTCAGCGTCGCGTCCAGGGTGGCCCTGGTCAGGTTCAGCCCGGCGCCTGGCACCTTAGCCTCCAGCCTGGTCAGCATGCGCAGGCTCTGCGCGTTCCCCTCGAACCCGCCGCAGCCCGCGGCGAGCCCGGCCAGCGCGTGCTCGCCGTTGTGCCCGAACGGCGGGTGCCCGAGGTCGTGCGCCAGGCAGGCCGCGTCGACCAGGTCGGGATCGCAGCCGAGCGCCGCCCCGAGCTCCCTGCCGATCTGGGCGCACTCCAGCGAGTGGGTCAGCCTGGTGCGCGGGAAGTCGGCCTGGCCCACCTCGACCACCTGGGTCTTGGCGGCCAGCCTGCGCAGCGCCGAGCTGTGCAGCACCCGGGCGCGGTCCCGCAGGAACGGCCCGCGCCCGGGGCTCTGCGCGCTCTTGGCAGGCTCGGCGGCGAACCTGGCGGTGGCGTGCCCGTCGTAGCCGGCGGTCAACGGCTGTCGCTGCCCCCGGTCTCCTCGAGCACGACGGCACGGCCCGCCTCGAGCCTGGCCACCGGCACCCGGAACGGCGAGCAGGAGACGTAGTCGAGCCCCGCGCCGTGGAAGAAGCGCACCGACTCTGGGTCGCCGCCGTGCTCGCCGCAGACGCCGATCTTCAGGTCCGGCCTGGTGACCCGGCCCTCGGCGACCGCGATCTTGACCATCCTGCCGATACCCTCGGCGTCGATGGTCTCGAACGGCGAGACGCCGAAGATGCCCATCTCGATGTACCGGCCGAAGAACGCGCCCTCGACGTCGTCACGCGAGAAGCCCCAGCCCATCTGGGTGAGGTCATTGGTGCCGAACGAGAAGAACTCGGCGGCCTGGGCGATCTGCCCGGCGGTCAGCGCGGCCCGCGGCACCTCGATCATCGTGCCGATCAGGGTGTGGCCGCGCACCCCGGTCTCCTCGGCCACCTCGGCCAGCACCTTCTCGGTCTCCTCGCGCGCCGCCTCCAGCTCCTGGACGGCGGCGACCAGCGGGATCATGATCTCCGGGTGCGGGTTGCCGCCCGCCTTGATCCGGTCGGCGGCCGCGTGCGCGATCGCGCGCACCTGCATCGCGTACAGGCCGGGGATGACCAGGCCGAGCCGGACGCCGCGCAGGCCGAGCATCGGGTTCTGCTCGTGCAGCCTGCGCACCTCCTCGAGCAGCTTCCTGTCCTTGGCCGTGGCGGCGTCCCCGGCCAGCGCGACCTTGACCGACAGCTCGGTGAGGTCGGGCAGGAACTCGTGCAGCGGCGGGTCAAGCAGCCTGATCGTCACCGGCAGCCCGTCCATGGCCTCGAGGATCTCCACGAAGTCGCCGCGCTGCATCGGCTCGAGCTCGCCGAGCGCGGCCTCGCGCTCGGCGTCGGTCTCGGCCAGGATCAGCCGCTCGACAAGCTGCCGCCGTTCGCCGAGGAACATGTGCTCGGTGCGGGTCAGGCCGATGCCCTGCGCGCCGAACCTGACCGCGCGGGCCGAGTCATCCCCGGTGTCTGAGTTGGCCCGCACACCGAGCCTGCGCCGCTTGTCCGCGTGCGTCATGATCCGGTGCACGGCGCTGATCAGCTCGTCCGACTGCGGGTCGAGGTTGCCCTCGAAGTACTCAACCACCGGCGAGGCGACCACCGGCACCTCGCCCAGGTAGACAGCGCCCGAGGTGCCGTCGATCGAGATCACGTCGCCCTCGCGGACGGTGATGCCGCCTGGCGCGGTGAACTGCCGAGCCGCGGGATCCACCTCAAGCTGGTCGGCGCCGCACACGCAGGTCTTGCCCATGCCGCGGGCGACCACTGCCGCGTGGCTGGTCTTGCCGCCGCGGCTGGTCAGGATGCCCTGGGCCGCGATCATGCCGTGCAGGTCGTCGGGGTTGGTCTCGCGCCGCACCAGGATCACGTGCTCGCCGCGCTCCGCCCACTGCACCGCGGTGGCCGAGTCGAACACCGCCCTGCCGACCGCGGCGCCCGGCGACGCGCTGACCGCCTTGGTGATCGTCGTGGCGCTGCCGCTGGCGCCGAACCTGGGGAACATCAGCTGGGCGAGCTGCGCGCCCTCCACCCGGCGCAGCGCCTCGTCCACGTCGATCAGGCCCTGGTCGACGAGCTGGACGGCGATGCGGAAGGCCGCTCCCGCCGTCCGCTTGCCCACCCTGGTCTGCAGCATCCACAGCTTCCCGCGCTCGATCGTGAACTCGATGTCGCACAGGTCCCTGTAGTGGTTCTCCAGCGTCTGCATGATCTGCATGAGCTCGGCGTAGGACTTCGGGTCGATCTTCTCCAGGTCCTGCAGCGGCACAGTGTTGCGGATGCCGGCCACGACGTCCTCGCCCTGGGCGTTCTGCAGGTAGTCGCCGTAGACGCCCTGCTGACCGCTGCCAGGGTCCCTGGTGAACGCCACGCCGGTGCCCGAGTCGAGGCCGAGGTTGCCGAAGACCATCGCCACGATGTTGACCGCGGTGCCGAGGTCGGAAGGGATCCGCTCCTGGCGCCGGTACAAGATCGCTCGGTCGGCGTTCCATGAGTCGAATACCGCGTTGACCGCCATGTCGAGCTGCTCGCGAGGCTCCTGCGGGAACTCCCGCCCGGTCTGGGCCAGCACGATCTGCTTGTAGGTGTCCACGAGCGCCCGCAGGTCGGCCGCGTCAAGCTCGAGGTCGCTGGTGGCTCCCTTGGCCTTCTTGGCCTCGTCCAAGGCGTGCTCGAACTCGTGGCCCTCGATGTCGAGCACGGTCTTGCCGAACATCTGGATCAGCCGGCGGTAGGAGTCCCACGCGAACCTGTCGTTGCCCGCCTGCTTGGCCAGGCCGTGCACGGACGCATCGGACAGGCCGATGTTCAGCACCGTCTCCATCATCCCCGGCATCGAGAACTTGGCGCCGGACCGCACGCTGACCAGCAGCGGGTCGTCATGGTCGCCGAGGGTGCGCCCCATCACCTGCTCCAGCCTGGCCAGGTGCTCGCTGACCTCGGCGCCGAGGGAATCGGGCACCACGCCGTTTTTCAGGTAATGGCGGCAGGCGTCGGTGCTGATGATGAAGCCGGGCGGAACGGGCAGGCCAAGGTTCGACATCTCGGCGAGGTTGGCACCCTTGCCGCCGAGCAGGTCCTTCATGTCCTTGTTGCCCTCGATGAAGTCATAGACAAGCTTCGGCACTGCACGCTCCCATTGAGATTCCGCTGGCCCGGCGCAGCCTGGACGCCCAGCGGCGGTCGTGATCGCGGCCGTTTCGGCCCTCAGGACGACTCTACCGCTGTGCGATGCTGATCCCGTGGTCCACGCAAGCGACGACCGGCACCCGGAAGCGAGCGGTTCTGCCAGCGGCCCGGACGGCCCGGACGGCCCGGACGGCGCGGTCGGCGCGGTCGGCCTGGCCCATCCCGGCGAGATGGGTGCCGCCGTCGGCCGGTGCCTGGCCGAGCGCGGCTTCGAGGTGCTCTGGGCCGCCGAGCACCGCAGCGCGGCGACCGCCGGGCGGGCGGCAGCCGCGGGGCTCACCGACGCTGGCACGATCGCGGCCATGGCCGGCCGGGCCGGCGTCCTGCTGTCCGTCTGCCCGCCGCACGCGGCCATCGACGTCGCCACCGCGGCACGCGGTTTCGGCGGGCTGTACGTCGACGCCAACGCGATCGCGCCGGCCACCGCGCGGGAGGTGGCCGCCATCGTGGAGTCAGGCGGCGCCACCTACGTGGACGGCGGGATCATCGGGCCGCCGCCCGCGGAGCCCGGCAGCACCAGGCTGTACCTGTCAGGGCCCGCCGCTGGCGAGGTCAGCGCGCTGTTCGCCGGCACGGTGCTCGATGCGCGGGTGGTGCCTGGCGACCCGTACGCGGCGTCCGCGGTCAAGGTGGCCTACGCGGCGTGGACCAAGGGCTCGGCTGCGCTGCTGCTCGCCGCGCGCGGACTGGCCGAGGCCGAGGGCGTCGGCGACGTCCTGCTCGCCGAGTGGGAGCTGTCGCAGCCCGCGCTCCAGGCCAGGTACCGCGCAGCCCAGCAATCAGCCGCCGCCAAGGGCTGGCGCTGGATCGCCGAGATGGAGCAGATCGCGCAGGCCATGGCGGCCGACGGGCTCCCGGCCGGCTTCCACCTGGCGGCCGCCGACATCTACCGCGAGTACGCAGGCAACGGGCAGGCGCGGCCGGCGTCTCTTTAGCGTGGGCCTCAATGCGGCGATCCAGGCCGATCATCTTGCACCGCGTGGCGACGCCGCCGCGGCCGTGACCGCCCTGTATGAAGCGCACGCGATGGGCCTGGTCAGGCTCGCCGTGGTGATGCTCGGGGACCTGCGATCCGCCGAGGACGTGGTGCAGGACGCGTTCTGCGGGCTGCACCGGCGCTGGCGCTTGCTCGACGACCCGGGCAAGGCGCTCCAGTACGCGCGCTCGTCCGTGCTCAACGGCTGCCGCAGCCAGCTGCGCGCCAGGGCGCGATCCGACCGCCGGGCATTCTCGCTGCTGGTCGCCGACGCCGCCTCGCCGGAGGAGGACGTGCTGGTGGCCGAGGAGCACAGGGAGGTGCTCGCCGCGCTGCGCAGGCTGCCTGCCCGTCAGCGGGAGGCGCTGGTGCTGCGCTTTTACCTCGACCTGTCCGAGCCGGACATCGCGGCCGCGATGGCCATCAGCCAGGGCACGGTCAAGTCCACCACGTCCCGGGCGCTGACATCGCTCGGCCGACTGCTCAGGAGCCGGGCGCTGGCGATTCCGCCGCCCTTCTACGTGGCGCTCCTCGCGGTCGGCAGCGCCCGCCCGCGCACGATCCGGCGCACCGAGGCGGTCGTCGCCAGGACGGCGACAGGAGCGCGGCTCGCGGTCATCGCGCCGCCCGCGCCCGACAACGCCTTCGCCGCGGTCAGCGGCTCGCCGGACGGCCGTGAGTTCGTGCTCGCCGCCGAGCGGCTGGTCAAGCCCTTCCAGCAGAACGCGCAGGTCACGCTCTACGAGCTCCGGATCGACTCGGGCACGACCACGCTGACCAGGCTGCCGGTCCCGCCGCTGCACTGGACGTTCAGCGACGGCATCGCGCTGTCGCCGGACGGGTCGCAGGTGGCCTACGCCTACAACGGCTCGTCCGCGGGCGTAGCCGGGCTGCGTGTGTACGACCTGGCCACCGGGAAGCTGGTGCACGACTGGCCGGTGCTACCGCCCGGGCCGGTGACCAAGTGCTGCGTCTTCGACCCGAGAGTGATGTCACCGTCCTGGGAGGCCAACGGCAGGTACCTGGCGCTCGATGTCACGCTGGCTCACTGCGAGGACTGCGTCGCGCTGCTCGACACCGACGCGGCGGGGGCATCGGTCCAGGCGATCAGCCAGGTCATCGTCCGCACGCACAACCGGCACTACCCGGTGATCTGGACCGGCACCATCATCGCCCCTGACGGATCGGTGGTGGTGCGGTCGGCCGCGGCGGGCAACGGACCACGGGGGCGCAACGGGGCGTACGTCGCATACCTGCACCGGTACTCGGCGACGTCGGGACGCAAGCTGTGGCAGCTGCGGGGCGGCTCGACATCCGCACTGGAGGTGCTGTGGTCGAGCGCCAGCGGCCGGTCCCTCGTCGTCGGCCGCATCACCTACAGCCGCGCCGAGTCCTCCCTCAGCGCGGTGGTCAGGACCGACGGTCACGGAGTGCCTGTGCCGCTGCCCGCCAGGACCGTCGCGGTTGCCTGGTAAGCGGGCACACGGGCCGCGTCCTGGCCGCCGGGCCCGGATCGGCCGAGTCGGCTGTTCGGCCGTTTCGCCAAGCTTCCTGCGAGGTCATCGGCCTGCTAAGGTGAGCCATCGCCCGATACATTGGCTTATCGGCATGCGCTCGGGAACGAGTGTCTCGCACGCGTGTCCCCGGTCTCTTAATGATCAGTGCCGCCCATAAGTTCACGGCCCCGGCGCGGACGGCAGGAGTTGCAGGTGCAAACCAACAGGGCCGACCTGGCAGATCCGATGGAATCGGATTCACCGCAAAGGACCATTTCGGGTATCGCCCGTGGCGCGGCACTCATTGCCAGCCTCACGGTGCTATCCCGGCTGCTGGGGCTCGTCCGAACCCTCGTGTTCTCGCAAAGCATTGGCGCGGGGTGCCTGGGCACGGCCTATCTCACCGCGTATCAGGTACCTAACCTGATCGCCGAGCTGGCCCTAGGCGGCGCGCTGACGAGCGCGATGGTCCCGGTGCTGACTCGCCTGGCCGAGCGAGCCGCCTCCGATCCGGCCGACAAGGAGCGCCTCGCCCAGATCTCGTCGGCCCTGCTGACGTGGGCCGTAGTCATCATGCTGCCCATCACCGTGCTCATTGTCGGCGTCGCAGGGCCGATCGCCTCGCTGCTCAATCCTGCCAATGCCAACGCTCATTGTGCCCACGCCGACGTGGTCCGTACGACGACCAGCATGATCGAGGTATTTGCCCCTCAGGTCCTGTTCTACGGGCTCTCGGTCGTGCTGATCGGGCTGCTGCAGGCGTTCCGCCGGTTCACCGGGCCCGCGCTGGCACCAGTGATCGTCAACCTCGTGCTGATCGCTTCCTACATCGCCTTCGCAGTGCTGGACAAAGGGTCGTCCCTTGCAAGGACGCCGGTTGCGGCCGAGCTTGTCCTATCGATTTGCACGACTGTGAGCATCGCCGCGCTGGTGCTCGTGGTCGCGGTGCCGGCGTGGCGGCTACGCCTGAAGATCCGGCCATCCCTGCGGCTCCCCACCGATGTCGCGCGACGGGCCGGCGGCTTGGTGATCGTGGGCGTCATCGAGTTTCTGGTCACGGACCTGTCATCCGTGGTTGTCATCGAATTGGCCAACGGGCGTGGTGAAACGGGAGCGCTCGTACTCTTCAATTACGCATGGCTGGTCTGCAGCTCGGTCTTCGCCGTGCTTGCCACATCGATCGTTACCAGCACGTTCCCTGTCCTGTCCGCCAGCGACGGCGGGGTTTTCGACCGGACCTGCGCGGGATCCACGCGCGCGGTCTTGCTGATGTCCTGGCTGGGATCGGCCATAATCGTGGCGATCGCCGTTCCCGCCGCGCACGTCCTCGCCAAGCAGCCCGGCCAGGTGCCAGAGCTTATCGAGGGGTTTGCCTTGTTCGCCCCGGGAGTCGCCTCCATGGCGGTGATCGCCAATATCTCGCGGGTGATGCTCGCCACGGGGCGGCTGAGGGTGGCGGCGGCGGCCCTGGGCGGAAGCTGGCTGATGGTGATCGCGGCGGACGTGCTGCTGGCCGAGCTTGCCCCGGCACGCCTGGTAGTGGCGGCTCTGGCGCTGGGCAACACGATTGGCCAGACCATCGTGGCCGTCCCCCTTGTCATGGTCACCCGGCGGATTCGCGGCGAGGCCGCCGTGCGCGGCGTGGGACGCGCGGCACTAGCCGGCCTGACCGCCGGAGCCGCTGCGGCCGTGGTCGGCCTGGCCATCAGTCTGGCAGCACCCGCGGGCGGAAAGCTGCTGGCTGCCGGCGTGGCGGTGGTAGCGGCCGTCTGCACCGTTCTAGTTTTCGGAGTCGTCGCGTTTCCGCTGGCCAGGGGGGATATGAGAGAGGTCGCTGCGCGGGTACGTGAGGTCGTCAGGCTACGCCCGCGATGGCCTCACACTCGCGGCCCGACGGCAGAAACGGCCGCTCACCGGTCTTCACGGCGGTAGCGTCAACGCGCTCGGGGCCATGGCCCCGAGCGCTTGGTAGTTCCAGCCTGCGGCCCGCCACCGTACCGGGTCTTGAACTGCACCGGCGGTCCGCAGCTAATCTGGCAGTCCTGATCCAGGTAACAGGCCTAGCAGCCCGCCAGTCGCTCTGCCAGGTAGCCCACCAGGCCGTCGATGCCGATTCTGTCTTGCTTCATCGAGTCCCGCTCGCGCACTGTCACCGCGAGGTCGGACAGGCTGTCGAAATCGACCGTTACGCAGTATGGCGTGCCGATCTCGTCCTGGCGGCGGTAACGGCGACCGATCGCGCCCGCGTCGTCGAAGTCTGCGTTCCAGTGCTTGCGGATGGCGGCCGCCACGTCGCGGGCCTTGGGCGAGAGGTCGGCGTTACGCGACAGCGGCAGCACGGCGACCTTCACCGGGGCGAGCCGGTAGTCGAGCCGCATGACCGTCCGCTTGTCGAGCACGCCCTTGGCGTCCGGAGCCTCGTCCTCTGCGTAGGCGTCGAGCAGGAACGCGAGCACGGACCTGTCCACGCCGGCGGCCGGCTCGATCACGTAAGGCACGTACCGCTCGTTCGACTCGGCGTCCAGGTAGGACAGGTCCTCGCCGGACGCCTTGGCGTGCGTGGACAGGTCGAAGTCGGTGCGGTTGGCGATGCCCTCAAGCTCGCCCCACTCGCTGCCGACGAACTCGAACCTGTACTCGACGTCCACCGTGCGCTTGGAGTAATGGGACCGCTTCTCCGCCGGGTGCTCGTACAGCCGCAGGTTCTCCTCGTGCAGGCCCAGTTCCCGGTACCAGGCGAGGCGCTGCGCGATCCAGCGCTCGTGCCACTCCTCGTCGGTGCCCGGCTTGACGAAGAACTCCATCTCCATCTGCTCGAACTCGCGGGTGCGGAAGATGAAGTTGCCAGGGGTGATCTCGTTGCGGAACGACTTGCCGATCTGGCCGATGCCGAACGGCACCTTCCTGCGCGAGGTCTGCTGCACGTTCTTGAAGTTGATGAAGATGCCCTGCGCGGTCTCGGGCCGCAGGTAGGCCAGCCCGCTCTCCCCGCCCGCCTCCCCTTCCCGCTCAACTGCGCCGAGGAAGGTCCGAAGCAGGCCGTTGAACATCCGCGGCTCGGTGAAGGCGCCCCTGGTACCGCAGTTGGGGCAGGCCAGGTCGGCCAGGCCGCCGGCCGGCTCCCTGCCGTCGTGCTTCTCGGCGTAGGCCTCGATCAGGTGATCGGCGCGGAACCGCTTGTGGCAGGACTGGCATTCGGTCAGCGGGTCGACGAACTCGGTGACGTGCCCGCTGGCCTGCCACACCTCGCGGGCCAGGATCACGCTGGAGTCCAGGCCGACGATGTCGTCCCGCTCGGTGATCATCGACTTCCACCACTGCCGCTTGATGTTGTTCTTGATCTCTACGCCGAGCGGGCCATAGTCCCAGGACGCGCGCAGTCCGCCGTAGATCTCGCTCGACGGGTAGACGAACCCCCGCCGCTTGCACAGGCTGACTACGGTCTCCATGCGGTCGTTGCGACGAGCCATCAGATGTCCCCAGGGCGTTTGGGCGGTCCGGCGGATCCGCCGGTCACGGCGGTTCAAGGCGCACCCGGCGCTCCCCGCAGCGCTGCCGAGCGGCGGATGCCAGCTTAGCGGTGATCGGTGCTGCCTTGGTCCGGCTATCGTGGTCGGGGAATCCCGCCGGACGCAACCGGTTAACGGCGCCCGATGACACAGCCAGGGAAGGACCCGCACGCGTGAGCACCCACCGAGCCCGTCAGCCACGCCCTGGCCAGACCAGCGGGCCGGCCAGCCGACGGGCCCGCGGGCCGCGGCCGCTGCCGCCCGGCGACACGCTGTTCAGCCCGCAGGCGTCCCCGGCCAGGCAGGAGGCGGAGCGGCGCAGCGCCACGCTGCTGCTCTGGCTGCACCAGCTGCCCGTCTGGCTGCCCGCCGTGCTGGCCGTCGGGCTGCTGGTGGCCGGGCTGGCCGTGCCGGGGGTCGGCGGCGCGGCGGCGCTGTGTGGGCTCGCGGCGGTACTCGGCTGGCTGGCCGCCATCTCGTGGCCCCGGCTGTCCGGCCAGGGCCGCGCGCTCCGCATCACCGTGATCGCCGCCGTCCTGGTTATCGCCGTTATCCGCGCTCTGCTCCGCTAGCAACGCAGGCCGACGCCTAAGCCCCGCCCTCGGCGGTCGCCGCGCCCGGCACCGTATTGGGTACGGCGCCGCCGTACCGGCGGTCCCTGCTCGCGTAGATCTCGCAGGCATGCCACAGGTGCCGCCGGTCGAAATCGGGGAACAGCGTGTCGAGGAACACGAACTCGGCGTAGGCGGACTGCCAGATCAGGAAGTTGGAGCTGCGCTGCTCACCGGACGACCGGACGAACAGGTCCACGTCGGGGATGCCGGGCTCGTCAAGGTACCGCGCGAACACCTTCTCGTCGATCTTGTCGGCGCTCAGCTTGCCCGCCGCCACATCGGCCGCGATCGCGGCAGCGGCGTCGGCGATCTCGGCCCGGCCGCCGTAGTTGACACAAAACTGCAGCGTGAGGACGGAGTTGCCCGCGGTCATCTGCTCGGCGGTCTCCAGCTCGGAGATCACGCTGCGCCACAGCCTCGGCCGCCGCCCGGCCCAGCGGACCCGCACGCCCATCTCGTTCAGCTGGTCCCTGCGCCGCCGGATCACGTCGCGGTTGAAGCCCATCAGGAAGCGCACTTCATCCGGCGAGCGCCGCCAGTTCTCGGTGGAGAACGCGTAGGCCGACAGGTAGGGGATGCCGAGCTCGATCGCTCCCATGATGACGTCGAACAGCGAGTACTCGCCAGCTTTGTGCCCCTCGGTACGCGGCAGCCCGCGTGCCTTGGCCCAGCGGCCGTTGCCGTCCATTACCAGCGCCACGTGCCTGGGCACGAGCGCCGGCGGGATCGCGGGCGGCCGGGCGCCCGTGACGTGCGGGTCGGGCGCCCGGACCGGACCACGGGCGGGACTCATGCGTGCTCCACGTGCCGCAGCGAGCGGATCGAGTGCTCAAGGTGCCACTGGACGTAGGCGGCGACCAAGCCGCTGCATTCCACCCTGGTGCGCCGCACGCTGGTGTCGGCCAGCCCCCAGTCGCCTCGCAGCAGCGCGCTCATCAGGTCGATCGTGGCCGCGGTGGTGCTCGCCGCCCCGGGCGCCAGGCAGGACCGGCAGACCAGGCCGCCGGCCGCCACGCCGAACGTGCGCCGGACCGAGCCGGGCCGCGCTGCGGGCTCGCCGGCGTCCTGCTCGCCGTCGGCCGACGGCGCCCTGGTGCCGCAGATCGCGCACTCGTCGAGCGCCGGAGCGTACCCGGCCACGGCGAGCGAGCGCAGCAGGTAGGCGTCGAGCACCAGCCGTGGCTCGTGGCCGCCGTCGACCAGCGTCCTGAGCCCTCCGACCAGCAGCAGGAACTGCCGCAGGGCCGGCTCCTTCTCCACGGCGGTGAACCGCTCGGCCGTCTCCAGCATCGCTGTGCCAGTCGTGTACCTGGGGTAGTCCCCGGTGAGCGCGTCGCCGTAGCTGCGTACCGTCTCGGCCTGGGTGATCACGTCGAGCGAGCGCCCGGTGTAGAGCAGCAGGTCCACGTGAGTGAACGGCTCCAGCCTGGCGCCGAACCTTGACCTGGTCCGCCGGACGCCCTTGGCCACCGCCCTGATCCGGCCCGACCTGCGCGCGAGCACCGTGACGATACGGTCGGCTTCGCCCAGCTTCTGGGTGCGCAGCACGATCCCGTCGTCGCGGTAGATGCTCACCCGGCCATTCTCGCGCATGCGGGAGGCCACGCAGGCGGACGCGCCGCGGCGGCGACCGCGCCGCGCGCTAGCCCGCCTGGGCCGCCTCTTCAGCCACCGCGATGACCGCGCGGCCCTGTACGTCCGACATGCCCAGGTGCCTGGCGATGGCCTCGGCTACCGCTCGCTCGGCCCCGCCCAGGTGGCCGTCGGCGAGGCCCACGTGCACGACGTTGGCAAGGAACCACTCCCTCGCGTACCCCTCGAGCTGAATGGTGAGTGCCTCCATCGCCGGACGCAGTCCGATCCCGGCGCCTGGATCGGCCAGCGCCGTCGCCAGCCCCGCCTCGTCGAACTCCGCCGCGCCCGCGTCCCTGATCGCCTCGACCGCACGGCTCCTGGCCGTCCGGCTGGCCGCGCAGCCGGCCCTGAGCAGCGCGAGGACCGACGCCCTGGTCGCGGCGAGCAGCGCGACCTGCATCTGCTCGGCGGTCGGCACCGCCAGCAGGTCCACCCGGTAGCAGGTGCGGCAGACCTCGCAGCGCAGGTGCTCACCGGTAGCGCCCAGCGCCAGCACCGGGATACCGAGCACGTGGGCCCAGCGCCGACCTGCCCGCTGCCGGTAGGGCCGGTCGCCGCCGCAGCGCTCGCAGTGGAAGACTCCCTGCCCGACCGTGCGGTAGCACACCCTCGACCCTGCAACGACTAGCATCGCTTCGCCTCCCGCTCGCCTGCGGGCGAGTTTGCCAGCCAGGGTGACCAGCACGCCAGAGCCCCGATCATCACATGGTCAGCGATCTTGAGCAGGCGATTCAGCGGAAAAGTCGGATGCCAGCCCGGCGCCTCCACCGGGGCTGACCTGCGGCTGCGTGCACCGGCCGACTCGTTCTGGCCGGCCAGGAGGTCAGTCGTAGAAGCCGAGCCTGCGGAGCTGCTTGGGGTCGCGCTGCCAGTCCTTGGCCACCTTGATCCGCAGGTCGAGGTAGACCCGGCTGCCGAGCAGCGCCTCGATCTGCCGCCTGGCCTGCGAGCCGACCTCGCGCAGCCGAGCGCCCTTCGACCCGATCACGATGGCCTTCTGGCTCGGCCGCTCGACGTACATGATCGCGTGCACGTCGATCAGGTCGTCCCGGCCCGGCCTTGGCGCCATCTCCTCCACCACCACGGCGATCGAGTGCGGCAGCTCGTCCCTGACGCCCTCGAGCACCGCCTCCCTGATCAACTCGGCCACCAGCTGCTGCTCGGGCTCGTCGGTGAGCTCGCCGTCCGGGTACAGCGGCCGGCCAGAAGGCAGGTGGCTGACCAGCACGTCGGTCAGCACGTCGAGCTGGAAGCCGCTGACGGCCGATACGGGCACGATGTCGGCCCACTCGCCAAGCTCGGCCACGGCGGTGAGCTGCCTGGCCACCTGCTCCTTCGATGCCTGGTCTGTCTTGGTGACGATCGCCACCACCGGGCTGCCGCCGGGCCTGCTCAGCTCGCCGGCCAGATACCGGTCGCCTGGGCCGATCCGCTCGGCGGCCGGCACGCAGAAGCCGATCACGTCCACCTCAGTCAGCGTGGACCTGACCAGGCTGTCAAGCCGCTCGCCGAGCAGCGTCCTCGGCCGGTGCAGGCCAGGGGTGTCGATCACGATCAGCTCGGCGTCCGGGCGGCGCACGATGCCCCTGATTACCCGGCGCGTGGTCTGCGGCCGGCTGCTCGTGATCGCGACCTTGGTGCCGACCAATGCGTTCATCAGCGTGGACTTGCCCACATTGGGACGGCCGGCGAAGCACGCGAAGCCCGCGGCGAAGTCGCCCGCCTCGCCGCTAGCGTCCGCCGGCCGCTGATTCACGGAGGTGATTCTCTCGCACCCACCCCGGGTGGCCATGCCGTGCCCGGTCATGCTGTGCCTGGCCGTCCGGCGGACCGCCGACGGGCCTGCCCGGCCACGAGCAGGACGAGCGAACAGCCGACGAGCCCCAGCCCGGCGATGGCCTGCCCGGTCAGCCGCTCGCCGAGGACCGCGACGCCGAGGATCGTTGCGACCACCGGCTCGGCCAGCCCGAGCGTAACCGCGACCGGGACCTGGATCGTCCGCAGTGCGTAGCCGTAGAGCATGTAGGCAACCGCCGTGGCCAGCAACCCGAGCCAGCCTGCCACGGCCACTCCGCGCCAGGTGATCAGCCAGTCGTCCTGGGTCCAGGCATCACGGCCGGGCGCGGCCCACGGCGGCGGCCTCAAGAAAGCCGGAACGCCTCGCGGACGGCGCCGTCCGCCCCGGCGTGGATGATAAGGGCGCCGATGCCGATGTCCCTGACCACGCTGAGATCGTCCTGGCCGGGTCCCGGGCCGTCGCTAACCAACGCGGCGGCCTCGAGTGCCGCCGCGCCGCTCGACACAGCCATGGCGACAGCGAGTTCGAGCGCCGAGATACGCAGGGAGGGCAGGGCGACCGCCGCGGCCGCGTATGTCCGGCCCGTCTCGTCCCTGACAGCCGCGCCGTCGGCCGAACCCACTCTGGCCTTCGCCGAGCGGGCCAGCGCGATGATCTTCAGGTCCTCTAGCCCAAGTTCAGCGGACGTCACCAATCGAGTCTACTGATCAAGCCGACCACGCCAGCATCGCCCGCGATCTCCGGCATGCCGCCTGCGACCCCGCACGCTCCGCGCGACGCGCGCCACGCCGATGCCAATTGAACGAAATATGAACTCTCCAGTTCCCGACGACCTCGGCCGTCACAGACCGTGACCACGCGCGCCCGGAGGGGAGAGCCTATCCGTGCGATTAGTCGAATTTCTACATCAAAGATGGTTTGTCATCGTTGGTCTCATCACGCTACGCTACAACCCTCTCGTGGGAATCCGGATCTATACCTCGGAACGTCACACCCAGTGCGGTTACGTGTGCTATAAAACGCTTGACGAGTTTGAGCCGTTCGGAGAGGAATAGCGGCTAAGGGTGGGGTTAGGGGGAGGAAACGTGCGGCCCGATGAGCCATTGGCGCGCGAGCAACTGCGGGTCGGGAGGGTTAGCTCGCTGCGTGCGAGCAAGGCGGCCGACTGGATGGCCACTTATCTGCTGCAGGTCGTGCTTATCGACGTATGCTGTGGGCTATCGGCTGGCCTGCTCGCCTACCGGGTGCGCTTTGCTACCGCGGCTAGCGGCGACGCCGCCTACATCTGGTTCGGCCTGGCAATGCCATTCCTGTGGATAATGGCGCTCGAATTGGCTGGGGCCTACGACGCACGATTCATCGGGATTGGATCGGACGAGTTCCGGCGGGTCATCAATGCCGGAGTTTGCCTGACGGCGGTCGTTGCGTTCGTGGCGTACGCGACGAAGACTGATATCGCCCGCGGCTACGTGCTCGTCGCGCTGCCATTCATCACCGCATCGGATCTCTTGCTTCGGTACGCGCGGCGGAAACGACTGCACGAGAGCCGGACCAAGGGCCGGTGTATGGGCAAGGCTGTCATCGTCGGGCATTCCGACGTTGTCTGCGAGCTGGCGGCGGTGCTGCGCCGGGATACCTACCACGGCCTGGCCGTCGTAGCGGCGTGCATCGTCGGCCCCGAGCAGTCGGCGGCTATCGAGGGCGTCCCAGTTATCGGCGGCATTGAGTCGGCCGAGGACATCGTCGGCGTGGTGCGCTTTCATGAGGCCGACACCGTGGCCGTGCTCGCTTGCCCCGAGATGATCGGCCCCAAGCTGCGCGAACTCGCCTGGGCGCTGGAGAAGACCGGCACTGACCTGTGCGTCGCACCGGCTCTGCTCGACGTGGCCGGCCCTCGGACGACGATCCGGCCGACCGCCGGGCTGCCCCTGCTGCACATGGATCATCCCGAGTTCACCGGCACCCGCTGGCTGATCAAGTCCCTGTTCGACCGCGCCGCTGTGAGTGTCGGCTTGCTCATCCTGTCGCCCGTCTTCGCAGTGCTCGCGCTGGCCATCAAGCTCGGCGACAAGGGCCCCGTGCTCTTCCGGCAGACAAGGGTCGGCAAGGACGGCCGACCCTTCACCCTCTACAAGTTCCGCACCATGGTGATCGACGCCGAGCAGCGTAAGGCCGAGCTGACCAGGCTCAACGACAGCGACGGGATGCTGTTCAAAGTGCGCCGTGATCCACGGATCACCCAAGTGGGAAAGTGGCTCAGGCGGTACTCGCTCGATGAGCTGCCGCAACTCGTCAACGTGCTGGTCGGCGACATGTCGCTGGTCGGGCCCCGACCGGCGCTTCCCGAGGAAGCGGTGCGCTACGCCGACTATGTGCGCCGGCGCCTGGCCGTCAAGCCGGGCATCACCGGCCTTTGGCAGGTCAGCGGCAGGTCCGACCTGCCATGGGATGAAGCCATCCGCTTGGACGTGCGCTATGTCGAGAATTCCACCTTCGCCCTGGACCTGCAGATCCTTTGGAAGACGCTAGCCGCGGTAGCTCACGGCAACGGTGCCTATTGAGTGGCACGCAGAAGTTACCGGCACATAGATAAAGAAGGAGAAGGTTGTGAAGGCGCGGACGGCTACGGCCAATCGTGAGAACGGCCTGAGCCCTTGACGTACGCAGCGGTTGTCAGCGGTGTCAGCCTGCCGCCCGGCGAGGACGGGACCGTCGATGTCGCACACCTCGTGCGCGGTGCCGCGCGTGGCCACGGATGGGCATGGGAGCGCCTGGTTGACCAGTACTCGCGGCTGATCTGGGCCATGACCAGGGAGTTTAAGCTGACGGAGAGCGATGCTGCCGACGTGGTCCAGGCAACCTGGCTCAGGCTGCTAGAGCACATCCACCGGATCGAATACCCGGACCGCATTGGATCATGGCTCGCGACGACGGCGCGGCACGAGTGCCTTCGGCAGTTGGCCACGCGAAAGCGGCTCGTCCTGCTGCAGAATGACGAGCTTGCCCTGTCCGACATGCTCCTGGACCGGGACGACGTCGATGAGCGGCTGCTGGCCGAGGAACGCGCTCAGGCCGTCCGGGAGGCGGTTTCCCTGCTGCCCTCCGGGTGGCAGCGGCTGATCGAGCTGCTCATGTCGGATCCGCCGGTCTCGTATGCCGAGATATCGGATCAGCTCGGCCTGCCGATCGGCAGCATCGGACCTACCCGCGGCCGGTGCATTGAGCGGCTACGCACCCTGCTGCAGGCATGCTGAGCTGCCATGACTCAAGGAGACCAGCTGCGCGTCGACCCACCGGCCGCCGGAGGCCTCGATCTGTGGGTACGCCGCCTTAACCTCGGCGCGCAGATCCTCAAGGAACAGCAGCACCGCGTCCGGTCGACAGTCCACGAGATGACCGGGGCCGACGATCGGGATGTCAGTACCCGGCATCCGCAGCCCTTGCTTAGCCGACGAGGCATCGGCGATGGCTGGCAGCAGCGCCCGGCTCACCTCCGACAGCCGCAGCAGTGCCACGGCCCTGGACGCGGCACCATATCCGAGCACGGTCCGACCGGCGTCCCGCTGCGCGGCAAGCCAGTCTCGCAACCCGCGCGCCTGCTCGTGCGATGCTTGCTGCAGGCCGCCGAGAGCGCCCCGGTCGGACGTTCCGACCGCACGGTCCCTGTCGAAGAACGACCGGACGGAGTGGTCGGGCTCGGCCGGGCTGTCGGCGTCCCTGCGCGCCGCCAGCAGGATCGTCCCGCCGTAGAGCTCGAACCGCCACGCCGTGCGGGCGCTGAACCCGCGCGTGGCGAGCATTCCGGCGAGCGCCGTCGTGGAGTAGTAGGCGTAGTGCCCGTGCCGCAGCGCGTTCCACTGCCCGCGGCTGATGATCGCGTCCAGGGAGTGGTACTGCAGCAGCAGGACGCCTCCGGGCGCGACCCTGGCCGTGCGCTCGGCGAGCGCAGCGCGCTGATCCGACGCGTGCATCAGCCCGAAGCAGTCGACGATCACGTCGGCCTGGTCGCCGACGGCCATCGGCCGCAGGCCGCGATCGGCGAGCAGCCCGAGCCACGACCCGCCGTGCGGGCTGCCGTACTCGGCCACCCGGGCCGCGGCGGGCAGCAGGCCAGCCGCGGCCACCCTCCTCACGGCCTCCTCGGCCTGCGCAACGAGCGCGGCAGGCTCGGCTCCCCTAGGCTCCTCGGCTGCCGTTGGATCGTCGGCCAGCTGCGCCAGCCCGCAGCCAGCGCACAGCCACATTTGCAGCGGGTACTGCGGGTCGGGGCCGGGGTCGTCGCGCCCCGGAAAGTAGTCGCATGCGGCCTGCGTGCCGAGGTCAAGCACAACCGCGCCAGACCTCCCGCGGCACGCACGGCAGACGGGCTCGCTCATCGGCCGTTCCTCTTCTCACCGGACGGATACTGCGATCAGTATACCTATATGATAACTATCATGGAGCATTTTTATATATTAGCTTCATCAAATGTTCATTAATACTAAAAATCGTTTATGTCGTGAGGACTTGCTTTCAGCGGGGTGCAGAAGTGTCATTGGTACCACAATGTCGCCTGTGCGGCGCAGGTCTCACCCGGACCTTCGTCGACCTAGGGATGTCGCCGCTTTGCGAGAGCTACGTCCCGGCGGCGAGGCTCGACGAGGCCGAGGTGTTCTACCCGCTGCACGTCCGGATCTGCAACGCCTGCCTGCTCGTGCAGTTGCCCGCGTACGTGGCCGGCGAGGACATCTTCACCCAGTACGCCTACTTCTCCTCGTACTCCGACTCCTGGGTGGCGCATGCCAAGCGGTACGCCGACGCCATGATCGAACGGCTCGGCCTCTCCGGCGCGAGCCTGGTCACCGAGGTCGCCTGCAACGACGGCTACTTGCTGCAGCACTTCCTGGCGGCTGGCATCCCGGTACTCGGCATCGAGCCGGCGGCGAACGTGGCACAGGCGGCGCGGGACAAGGGCATCAGGACGGAGGTCGAGTTCCTCGGCCCGGAGACCGGCCGCCGGATCGCCGACCGCCACGGCAGGTCGGACCTGGTCGCCGCGAACAACGTGTTCCCGCACGTACCCGACATCCGCGGCTTCGCGGCCGGCCTGCGCGCCGTGGTCAAGGACGACGGGCTCGTGACGCTCGAGTTCCCGCACCTGCAGCGGCTGATCGCGGGACGCCAGTACGACACGATCTACCACGAGCACTTCTCCTACCTGTCGCTGCTGACAGCGAGCCGGGCACTTGCCGATGCGGGGCTCGCCGTCACCGACGTCGAGGAGCTCGGCACGCACGGGGGATCGCTGCGCGTCTACGCCATGCCGACCGAGCGGGCGCTGCCGCCGAGCGCGGCGGTGCGGGCGGTACTGGACGGCGAGCGGTCGGCCGGGCTGCACTCGCTGGCCGGCCACGGGGGCTTCGCGGCGGCCGTGCTGAAGATCAAGAGCGACCTCCTCGAGTTCCTGATCCAGGCGGCGCGGCAGGGCCGGACGGTCGCCGGCTATGGCGCGCCGGGCAAGGGAAACACCCTGCTCAATCATTGCGGCATCCGGTCCGACCTGCTCAGCTACACCGTCGACCGCAACCCGGTGAAGCAGGGACAGTTCCTGCCCGGCACGCACATCCCCATCTACGCGCCGCAGCAGCTGGCGCGGACCAGGCCCGACTACGTGCTGGTGCTGCCCTGGAACCTGCGCGAGGAGATCACCGGGCAGCTCGACTACGTCAGGGAATGGGGCGGCCAGCTGGTCTTCCCCATTCCCGAGCTCGACATCGCGTGACTGGAGGTCACTCATGAAGGTCGTCCTGTTCTGCGGTGGCCTGGGCATGCGCATGCGTGACGGTGTCAGCAGCGGACCTAAGCCGATGGCCATGGTCGGCGAGCGCCCGCTGCTGTGGCATGTCATGCGCTATTACGCTCATTTCGGGCATACCGACTTCGTGCTCTGCCTCGGCTACGGTGCCTCCTATGTCAAGGACTTCTTCCTGAGCTACGACGAGACGCGGTCCAACGACTTCGTCCTGGAGAACGGCGCCCGCGAGGTCAGGCTCTTCAGCACCGACATCTCGGAGTGGCGGATCACGTTCGTCGACACCGGGCTGAACTCGCCGATCGGGGAGCGACTGCGCCGCGTGCGGCGGTTCGTCGAGGATGAGCCCGTGTTCATGGCCAACTATGCCGACGTGCTCACGACCGCGCCGATCCCTGACATGATCTCCCGGTTCGAGGCGAGCAGCGCGATCGTCAGCCTGCTCGCCGTCCCGCCGCAGTCCTCCCATCACGTCGTGGACGTCGGCGACAGCGGCGTGATCACCCAGATCACCCCGATGCGGGACCTGCGCCAGTGGGAGAACGGCGGCTACTTCATCTTCCGTCCGGAGATCTTCGACCACCTGATGGAGGGCGAGGACCTGGTCGAGGACGCCATCGTCCGGCTGGTGCCCAAGGGCCGCGCCATCGCGTACCCCTACAAGGGGTACTGGTCCCCCGCCGACACCGTCAAGGAGCGGGCGCAGCTTGACGAGATGTACCGGCAGGGCAACTGCCCGTGGATGATCTGGGACCCGGACCGCTCGGGCGCAGCCCCGCCGGCCCCCGCACGGTGAGACACGGCTGCCCATGCTGCCGCTGCACCTGACGCCGCCGCCCGGCCGGCCACTGTCCGTACTCGCGCTCGGCGCCCATCCGGACGACATCGAGATCGGCGCCGGCGGCACCCTGCTCAGCCTCGCGCGCAACCAGCCGGGCATCGTCGTCCGCTACGTCGTGCTCACCGGCACGGCGGAGCGCAGGGCCGAGGCGCGGAACGCGGCGAGCGCGTTCCTGCCGGGCTGCGACCTCACCGTGACGCTGCACGACCTGCCGGAGGGACGCCTCCCCCAGGCCTGGGCCGAGGTCAAGGAACTGCTCGAGGACGTCGCCGACGCTATCGCACCCGACCTCATTCTCGCGCCGTCGGCCAGGGACGCCCATCAGGACCACCGGGTTACCGGCGAGATCGTGCCGACCGTGTTCCGCGACCATCTCTGCCTGGCCTACGAGATCCCCAAGTGGGACGGCGACCTCGGCCAGCCGACCCTGTACGTCCCGATGTCTTCCGGCACCGCACGGCGCAAGGTGGAACTGCTGCACACGTGCTTCCCATCGCAGCGCGCTAGGGACTGGTGGGACGACGAGGTCTTCCTCGGCCTGGCCAGGCTCCGGGGCATGGAGTGCCGCGCGCGCTATGCCGAGGCGTTCACCAGCGCGAAGTCGCTGATCCAGGTGCTAGCTCCGAACGATTCGCAAGCAGAAACGAGGTAGCGATGACCGTCTTCGTCGACCCGGACTTCTCCCCCGACACGCTGCGGCAGAGCCTCTACGAGGGCAACCTGATCGTGCTGACCCGCCTGCCATCCGTCAGCGACTGCGTGGACTACGCCAGGGAGCAGCTGGCCGAGCTGTTCAGCCCGCACGATCCCGAGCACGCGCACGAGCACTTCGACCCGCCGGAGATGGCGAAGATGCTCGGCGTCTGGAAGCCGGCCTTCATCCACTCCGACCGCTCCAAGAAGCTGGTCCGCGAGATCATCACCCAGGCCGGACTGCCGGCCGAGCACACCCACTACGACGTGCCCAAGCCGCGCACGTCGTTCCCGGTCGGCCACCTCACCACCGGCGTCGCCTTCGCCTTCCCCTGGCATCGCGACGTCTGGTACAGCGCGCCGGCGCAGCAGCTCAACTGGTGGATGCCGGTCTACGCCGCGCGCCCCGACAACTCCATGAGCTTCGACCTGCCGAACTTCGCCCAGGCCGTGCCGAACACGTCAGAGTCCTTCGACTACTACCGCAACAACGCGAGCAGGCTCACCACGGCCACGCAGGTCACCAAGGAGGTGCAGGCCAGGCCGGGTGCCGTCGGCCACACGCCAGTGCACGACCTGGTCGTGCTCCCGGCACCTGGCTCGATCCTGCTGTTCTCCGGCGCCCAGCTGCACACGTCGATCCCGAATACCTCGGGGCGCGCCAGGTACAGCATCGACTTCCGCACAGTGGACGCGCGGGATCTGGTCGCCGGGCGGGGAGCTCGGCTGGCCGACGTCCATTGCACGGGCACGTCGATCAGGGACTTCCGCAACGTGGCCGACGGCAGCGAGTTCGACGAGGAGCTGGTGGTCAGGCTGTTCGGAGCGCCGCCGTCGGACGCGATGCTCGTCTTCTCAGGCCAAGGCGCCGACCAGGACAGCTAGCGGCGGCTCGCGACGGTCAGCGGTCGGACTGCAAAACCAGCGCCGACAGCTCGCCGAACTGCTCGTCGAGGTGCTTGGCCTGCTCGGCGTAGCGCACGGCGATCATCTCGGCTACCGCCGCTCGCTGGCCCTCGAGCTCGGTGAACTGCTCGATCAGCCGGTCCACGTCCAGCGAGTGGGCGAACTGGCAGAACTCAGGCAGGCCCATGTCGGTCATGAGGGCGATGTTCTTCGCCGAGTACCCGAGCGATATGACCGGCCTGCCGAGCTTGAGCGCGCACATGACGTTGTGGTATCGGGTAGCGACCACCGATCCGGCAGGCTGCATCGCCCGCATCAGGTCGGTGAAACTGGCGATCGGCTCGGCCACGATCCAGTCCGGACCCAGATCCGGCCGGTACGATCGCAGGTCGGCCACGATGTCAGCGGCGACCGGCGCGTCGCACTCGTCCCCGACGAAGATCCTGACCCGGTGACCGCCGTCGGCCAGCCACCTCACGAAACGCTTCATCCCGCCGACGTAGGCGGCGTAGATGTCGTCGGCCTTGGCACGGTGATCGTTCGTGCCGTAGTACGCCATTACCCCGACTCCGACCACTTGCGGGCTGCCCGGCCCGCCCGGGAGGGCGGGGGTCGCGTAGACGAGGTCGGGGTACACCAGGTCGGCCGAGGTGTCCACGCCGGACTTGGTCATGGCATCACGCGATCCGGCGTCGCGGTACGACCGGTAGGACGCGAGTCGGGCCGCGGCCGTGACCAGCCATCGAGTCGCGCGCTGGTTGATGACCGTCGCTCCGACGCAGACCAGCGCGACCCTGGTCCGCAGCAGCCGCCCGGACGCACAGAGCACGAACATCGCGTAGGGGACGCCCCAGGGCCGTAGCGGCAGGCTTGCCTCGAGAACCCCCATCCCCGGGACGATGACCACGTCGTGACGGCGCGTCCACGATACGATGCGGAACGTGTCGACCCCCTTGCCGAGCACCTTGAGCAGGCTCGCGGGGATCCCGCTCACTCTGCCCTCGAATCTGCGGAACCACAGCAGCGGCTCCGCCTCGATGCCGAGCGCGGCCTGCACCCTCTCGGGTCCCATGCACATCGCATCGATCTCCAGACCCGGATGTGCCCGCGTGAGGTAGCTGAGCACGGCGGCCGCCGATGCGTCGTTGCCGATGTTCCCCGAGCCGAGCAGGCCGAACAGTCCGACCTTCGCGTGCTCACCGACGGACCTGGCTGGCCGGCGCCCGCGTCGCCTCCCGGCCACTACCTGTGCTCCTGGCCGGCCACAACCGCGGCCACGAGGATTTGCGCGCCGGAGTCATCGGGCGGTTCGGACAACTGGCTGTGGGCAGGGCGCGCCCGGCTCGCCATCCACTGGACCAGCGCGCGGTAGCACTCGCTGCGGTCGGCCCGGGTCAGAGGCGCGTTTCTGATCGCGGCGATGTACGCCCAGATGTACTCCGCGTAGAGTCTGGCCACCGGGTGGCGCAGCCTGCTCGCCCGCCGCGGGTCCATGTTGGCGCACCTGCTTCGCATGGTCGGGCAGGCCCGCTCGGCGCGCTCCGGGTGATCACGGCGGAAGTAAAGCCAGTCCGGAACCTGGTAGAACGGCCCGTGCAGGGCCAGCTCGGCGATGATAGTCCGGTCGGCATGGTGGTAGCTCTCCTTCATCGCGGTCCGGCGCAGCACCTCGGTGCGCATGACACCGCCGTCGTCGTCACCGCCGCTGTCGAACAGCAGGCTGCGGAACCGCTCCGGTGCCCGCTCCGCCGCGGTCGCCAGCGGGTACCCATACGCCCTGGTGATCTCGCCGGAGCCGTCGATCATGGCTGTCCACGAGTGCGCGAGGACGACGTGCGGGTACTCGTCGAGAGCCGCCACGCAGAGCTTCAGCAGGTCGCGTCCGTAGAGGTCGTCGTTGGACGCCCACTTGAACAATTCGCCCACGGCCTTGTCCGCGACGAAGTTGTGGTTGGGCGCGAGGCCGATGTTGTGCGGCTGGCGGAAGTAGCTCACCCGCGGGTCCCGCGCGGCGTAGTCGCGGCAGATCTCGGGCGTGTCGTCGGTCGACGCGTTGTCCGAGATGATCAGCTCGAAGTCCGCGTAGCTCTGGCCGAGCAGGGCATCCAGCGACTGAGCCAGGTAACTGGCTCCGTTGAACACCGGTAGGCCTACCGTCAGTCTCGGTGCCGCATTCATGTCCTCGTTTCCCTTCTAGCGGAAGTCGCCCTCACCTGGAAAAAACGTCTGACGCGCGCCGGGCGGGCGCGCCTTCTTCCACCCTCGTGGCTCTTGGCCCGGCGGCCACGGGCCGGAGCCTCCTGCCGAGGCTCTCATCGGCCTTATCGGCATCGAGCACGACGGCGGAGATCAGTGGCGTGCCAGCGAGCCGGATCATCTCCCCAGCGGCATGGATCTTCGTTCCCGACGACTTGCCGGCGGTGACGGTCACGACCGCGCCGGCGGCCCAGGTCGGCAGGTTCTCGGCGCGAAGCGCCGGATCCAGCGTGACCAGCGTGATCATCACATCAGCCTGCAGGCAGACCGCTGCGAGCGGCCCGGCAGCGATGCGTCGGGTCGGCTGATGGCCGAGCGCCCCAGGAACGATGCCGACGAGCGGGCCCATGCGGGCGACGTCACCAGGCTCTGGGACCGCGACGGTCAGCTCCTGCCCGGCGACCGTGACGGTTGACACCCCAGTGGTGCGCACTCCCAGCAGGCGCGCCGCCGGCGCACCGGTGGCGAGGTCGGCGACGAGCAGGTGCTTCCTCGCGCCAGCCAGCGCGACTGCCAGCGACGCCACCGAGAGTGCCGCTGCGCGCGTATCGTCCAGTGCCACCACGGCCAGCGCGGTCATCTCGCCGGCCCGCGCCCGGGCGAGAGCACCGCGCAGATACCTCACGATCCGCTGCACGCCATGACTGCGGGCCGCGGCCAGACCGCGGGGCCAGATCCGGTGCGGCCTGACCGCGCTGAGCTCGACCGGAGCGCCGAGCGCGATGGCGATGTCGTCACGGCGCCGCAGTCGGCCGCTCACCAGCTCGCCGGTGATCACGACCGCGATGCCGACGAGCAGCCCAGCCATCGTCCCGGCCAGCGCGTACGCCATGGGAGACCGCAGCTTGGACCGCGCCAGCGGGGCGGCGGCATCGAGCACCCGGCTCCCGGCGATCATCGACAGCGTCGTCACCTGGCTGCTCGCCTGGTAGCTGGCCTCTGCCTGCTGCAGGCCGGACTGCGCGGCAAGCGCCTGCCGCTTGCTGGCCAGCAGCCCGGCGAGCTCCGCCTGCTGCGCGGGCGATGACTCCAGGCGCGACACCCTGGCGATCTCGGCACTGATCCTCGCGGTGCGCTGCGTGGCCAGGTTGACACTCGCATCCAGCGAGCTGATTGCCAGATGCTGCTGCGTCAGCAGCTGGTGGGCGCGGAACCTGAGGAACTCCGCCGCAAGAGCACGGGCCAGGCCGACCGCCTGCCCGCTCGACGGCCCGCTCGCGGTGATCTCCAGCACCCGGTCGGTAACGGCCACGACGCTGTACGACCCGATGAACTTGAAGATGTTCTCGGTCGCGCCAACCTTGCGCAGCACAGGCTCGGCAACCATGCTGCTCTGCGCAAGGGCCACGTCGGTCTGGACGGCATCCAGCGGATTCGCAGCCGGGTTCTGGGCGAGCAGCACCGACGTCGAAGCCTTGTAGGCCGGAGGGCGCACAACATAGGCAGCGCCGCCCAGCATCATCCCGACCGCTGCCGCAGCGCAGCAGAACACGAGTCGACGGCGGACCGCAGCCGCGAGCGACGGCAGCCTCGCGAGGCCCGCAGAGACCTCGCCGGCAAGGTAGCCGACCGGGCGCTCCCCGGCAATGGCCGGCCCGCCGCCATCCAGCACAGGCTCGGGTACCCCCGCCAGCCCAACCCCGAGCACCATCAGGTCGATGACATAGTGCTGCACACCGAGGTGAGCGGTGCCGCCGATATCGGCCATGAGCGTTCGGCCGCGGCGCGACGCTATCTTGGCCTCGCGCAGCGCCGTCCCGAGCTGTCGCCACCACACCAGCGCGCCCAGGCAGGTCGCGACCGCGGCGCCGCGCACGGCACCCAGCGCCCCGCCCGTCGCGGCACCCGCCACGCCGCAGACAAGGTAGGTTCCCGAGCTCAGCGCCATCGCGCGCAGGCTCCGCCGTGCGGCGCCGAGGGCGTGCAGCCCGGTGGTCGCGCCGGCGATGAGGCATGCTCCGATCATCGAAATGGTCATCGGCAGGATCAGCGGGTAGGTGGGCCGCCAGAGCGAGCCGAGCATGAAGGCTCCGAGCCCCCTGGGCAGCGCGATCAGCAGCGCCGCACCCCAGGCCACCGCACCGAGTGCCAGGCCGATGCCGACTACGGCGCAGAACAGCCGCATGTGCGCGGGCGAGTGGCGCAAGATCCTGGCCGCCTCCGGAATGGTGACCAGTGACATCCCCATGAAAACGACCAGGAAGGGCCCCATGAGCGTGCTCGCGGCCTGGACGTAGCCCACGGCCGCGAGGCCCACGATCAGCCCGACTGCGTAGCTGCGCACCTGGCCGGCCCCGCTGTTGGCCGTGTTCTCCGCGAGATAGCGCGGACCCAGGTCCTTGTTCCGGCGGATCCATGCCCAGGCACTGCGAGGCTGCGGCAGGACCCTCGCCTGCAAGGGCCCGATGGCCGCGCCGACCGTGGCCGCCGCGCCCCAGGTGAGCACGAAGGTGAAGACGGAGGCGTGGCCGCTGAAGTGCAGCCAGACCAGCGCTGGCAGCATCGTCACCGCCCAGACTGTGTCGTTCAGGAACGCGCGGCTGCCCCGCCCGAGCGCGAAGAACGCATAACGCCAGCTGTCTTGCAGGAGCAAGCCGGGCAGCGTGATCCCGAGGGCGATGAACGCTTCCCTGGTCGTGCCGTTGAGCAGCATCGCCGTGGCCAGCGCCAGCCCGCCGGTCATCAGGCCGACTAGCAGGGCGGTACCGGAGCTGCTCGCGACCGCGCGGCGCCAGGCCGGCACATCAGCGCCGCTGAACCTGACCATCAGCGGATCGGTGGCCAGGCCGCGTGACGCGTTCAGCGCGAAAGAGTACGTCACGTAGGCCAGGCTGTAGGCGCCGAAGTCGACGGCGCCGAGCGTTCTCGCGACGTAGATCGTCACCGCGAAGTTGGTCAGGCTCGACATGCCCTGGTCAGCAAGGCCCCAGGTCAGCCTGAGCAGCACTCGCCGCACGCGGCCGGACGCCGCCGGCCAGCCGCCGGCCGCCGACCCCGCGAGATCCCCCGCCCTGTGCACTAACCGGGCTGCGCAGCCGTCGTCGTGGCCGCCGACGCGCCCGGCCTGCGGAGCATCTCATCGAGCTGACCGCCGGCGAGCAGCTCCTTGATCCGTCGCAGCCGCACATAGCGTGCCGAGTTGAAGTCACCCAGGCTCATGCCGTGCTCGGTGTAGGCACCGAGCAGTTCCTCGATGCCCTCCCGGACGGACCAGCGCAGGGACATGTCAGGAAAGGTGTCCGACAGCTTGGCGAAGTCAACCCGGTAGTTGCGCAGGTCTGGTCCTGCCCCGTCGGCGAAGGACACCGTGGACCCAGGTACCGCTTCGCGCACCATCTCGGCCACGTCCCTGATCTGCACGTTGTCGACCTGCCTGCCAACGTTGAAGGCCTGGTCATGAACGATCTCACGAGGGGCCGACAGCATTGCAGCGAACGCGGCGGCGATGTCGCCGACGTGAACGAGCGGTCGCCACGGCGAGCCATCGCTCTCCAGGCGCACCTGCCCGGCCGCCAGCGCGATCGCGGTCAGGTTGTTCACCACAATGTCGAGCCGCAGCCTGGGCGACGCGCCGTACGCGGTGGCATTGCGGAGGTAGGTCGGGCTGAACGAGTCGTCGGCGAGCGCGGACAGCTCCCGCTCAGTGATCACCTTGGTCTCGCCGTATGGCGTCACGGGATAGAGCGCGCCGTCCTCGGCAACGGCAGCCGAGCCCGAGGCGCCGTAGAGACTGCATGAGGAGGCGAACAGGAACCGCTCCACCCCCGCCTGCTTGGCGGCTCTGGCCAGCTGCATGGTCCCTTCGAGGTTCACCGAGAAGGTGGCTGCCGGGCTGAGGTGGCCGAGCGGATCGTTCGACAATGCCGCCAGGCACACGACGGCCTCATAGCCGGCCAGATGTTGCTGCGTCACATCACGGATGTCGTACCAGACGCGGCCAACGCCGGGCGGCGGCACCTGCCCGAGGTCACACCCTTCGTAGAGACCGAGATCCAGCCCGTCGACCTCATGGCCGGCGGCAACCAGCACCGGCACGAGCACGGCTCCGATGTAGCCGCGATCACCGGCCACCAAGACCCTCACGTGCTACCCCTCCCGCGTGGCATCCCTGCGATCTACAGGAACGTCGGCACCGCCGTCCTGATACCCGACCGGCGCCGGTATCACAGCTACCCGCTGCGTGCTCTAACAGATGGCTGGCCCGCGCCCTCACGGTCGCCGGCGGCGGCCCCGGTGAACCGTTCCGGCGAGCATGCCGCGAACCATGCGGTGAACGGAGAGTGCGACCCATGGACTTCAGGCGATTCCTGCAGACCGTTTGGCGCTACAAGGTTATCGTCGGCGCCGCGGCGATCGCCGGGCTGCTGGCAGGCCTAGCGTACCTGTACGCCCGCCCGCCGCTGGTCTCCAGCACGGCCCTGGTGGTCGTGCCGACCGCGAGCCGCTACATCCAGACCCAGGCGCTGATCGCGACCAGCAGCCAGGTTCTGGAGGACGCCGACCGTGCGATCCATCCGTCGCTGCCGCTCGCCACGCTCCGCCGGCAAGTCACGGTAACCAGCATGACCTCTGACGTGCTCGCGATCAGCGGCAAGGGCCAGTCGGCCGGCCAGGCAGAGGATCTCGCCAACGCGGTCGCGGCCAGCTATCTGTCGTACGTTAGATCGCCGGGCAGCCCCGGCGGCGTGGTCATCGGCAGGATCCTGGAGCGCGCCACCGTCGCGACCACGTCGGGCCTGCGCGGTCGTATCCTCGCCGCCGTTGCCGGTCTCCTGCTGGGCGCAGTGGCCGGCGCCGTCATCGCGCTCGGGCTGGCGCGGACCGACAAGCGGCTGCGGCAGCGCGACGAGATAGCCGACGCCATCGGGATCCCGGTCATCGCGTCGATTCCAGTGCTGCGCCCAACCGATCCGGCCGCCTGGACCAAGCTGCTTCAAAGCTACGAGCCCGAAGTGGTGCATGCCTGGAGCCTGCGCAAGGCGCTGCGACACCTGGACCTGACCGACTCCCGCGGTGGCAGCAAGAGCGGGGCGACGCTCACCGTGCTCACCCTGGCCTCCGATCGCAAGGCCCTGGCGCTCGGCCCGCAGCTGGCCGCCTTCGCGACCGCGCTCGGGATCCGGACGGCGCTCGTCATCGACCAAGGGCAGGATCCGGAATCCACGGCGACGCTATTCACCGCCTGCCGGGCCATATCGATGGCGCCGCCGGGACGCCGCATCAACATGCAGGTGGCCGTCGCAGCCGAGGATGACATCGATCACATGCCCGCGAGCGCCCTGACGGTCGTCGTCGGCGTCGTAGACGCCAGGTCACCCCAGACGGCTGGGCTGCTGCGCACGACCGTCACCGTTCTGGGAGTCTCCGCGGGGGCAGCCACGGCGGAGCAGCTAGCGCGCGTCGCCGTGGGCGCCGCAGCGGACGGCAGGGAGATCGCAGGAATACTCATTGCCGACCCTGACCCGACCGACCACACGACGGGCAGATTCCCGCAGCCGGTACGGCCGGCCGAGCATCGGCGGCCAACTCGGATACCAGGGACGACCATGGATACCGGGCCGTGACGGCGCCGCAGGCCAGCCCTGGCTTGCGGCGGTCGGTGCCCGGCTATCACGAGTTCGCCGTAGCGAACCAGGCCAACGGGGCCCACCCGGGCGCCAACCTGGCCAGTCTGTCGCTGATCGGCGCGGCGATCCGCCGCCGGGCGCGGCTGTGCTGCGCAGCCGCGACGCTCGGAATGGTGGCGGGAGCCGGACTGTACCTCGTGGCACCACCCCCCTACCAGGCGTCGACCTCGGTCCTGCTGACCCAGAACCCGCAGGTGAACCCGATCGACACGGCTCAGACGGACGTAGCGCTCGCGCTAACCCGCTCGGTGGCCCAGCCGGTGCTGCGCAGGCTCGGCCTGCACGAGAGCGTCGAGGCACTCATCGCCTCCTACTCGGTCATCCCGGTCACCGATCGGGTGCTGACGTTTACCGCGAACGCGTCGTCGGGCACCCAGGCCGTGCGAATGTCGGCCGCCCTGGCCGCGCAATTCCTGAGCTTCCGCGCCCAGGAGCTGCTGACGCAGCAGCAGCTCGTCACCGAGATGCTGACACCGCAGGTCGAGCAGGCCAGGAAGCGGCTCGGCTCGATCGACAGCGCCATATCCAGCCTCTTGGTGCAGCAAGCCACGCCCCGGCGGGCGTCCGAGCTCACTCGGCTGCGCACGGAGCGGTTCAAGGCGATCACCGCGCTGGGCACGCTGGTCCTCAGCGAGGCCAGCTCCCAGTCGACGACGCATTCCATGATCGCGGGTAGCGGCGTGCTGGACGCGGCCGCTCTCTTGCCCCGGTCGCGTCGGGTGCCTGCCATCTACGCGGCCGACGGGCTGCTGGTTGGACTCGCTGGCGCGATGGCGTTCGTCGCCATCTCCGCACTGACGACCGACCGCCCGCGTCGGCGGGAGGACGTAGCCCTCGCGCTCGGTACCTCGGTCCGGCTGAGCGTCCGCCGCCCGCTCGGGCACTGGCCACGAAGGCTGGCCCTGGCGATCAGGTGGCCGCGGCGGGTCGTCGCTGGCCAACCCCGTGATCTGGGTGCGATCGTCGGTCACCTGCGCGGCACGGTAGCGCGAGTGACAGCCCGCGGTACCGCGGCAATGGCCGTGGTAGCCCTCGGTAGCCCACGGGTCGCCGCGCTCTCGGTCAGGTCGCTGGCGGTGGCGCTCGCACGGGACGGCAAGCGGGTCCTAGTCGCGGACCTGACCCCGCGGGCGGCAGCCGCCCGGCTGCTCGGAGTCACCAAGTACGGCGTTCGCATCGTGACCGCGGACGGCGTCTGGATGACGGTGGCCATACCCGACCCCGCCGACGTCGCACCTGCGGGGCCAGTCGCGGCCGACTGGACCGGCAGGCATGCACGGGTCAGCCAGCCGCTTGCCGACGCCTACGAAGCGGCCGACGTACTGCTGACTGTCGCCGCACTTGACCCGGCACTTGGTGCCGAGCACCTGGCCGCCTGGGCCACCGGCGCCGTCGTCATGCTTGGCGCCGGCCAATCGTCGGCGGCTACGATCCACGCCGTCGGCGAGACCATCCGGTCGGCTGGCATCGAGCTGATCTCCGCCGTACTGCTCGGTGCCGACAAGGCCGACGAGACGCTAGGCACGGCATTGACACCAGCGGCATCGCGCCGGCGGCTACCGCCGCCGAGCACCTTGCCTGTGGTGAGCCGATGAGCTCGCCGACGGTCGCCGCCGGCCTGGCCCGCGCGATTCCCGCGCTGCGGTCGGCGGCCGCGCAGGAGCGCTGGCTCCGGCGGCGCCTCACGATGGCCTGGGCACTCCTGCTGCTCAATACTCTGACGTTCTACCCGAAGACGTGGAGCGGCGAGCCGCTCGCCCTCCCGATCCCGTCAGTCGTGGGCAAGCTCATCACGCAGGGAGCGCTTCCCGTAGCGCTGCTGCTCGCGCTGTCCGTGAACAGGCGGCTGGCCATCAGGCCGAACGTTTTCCTCTGCTTGGTCAGCCTGCTCGCGCTGGAAGCCCTCATGAGCGGCATGCAGGCTCAGCACGTCGGGACGATCTACCGAACGTTCAGGCTCATCGCATTCGTGGCCACGCTCTGGCTGCTCTCGCCGTGGTGGGGGCGGCGGGACATACTGCTGGTCCGCAGCCACCTGGCGGCCGCGTCCGTCGTGCTTTTCTCCGTCGTGGCCGGCCTCCTGGCCGCGCCGACCACGGCCCTGGCCCAGGGCAGGCTGGCCGGAGCGCTCTGGCCCACGCCCCCCACCCAGGTCGCCGAGTTCGCAGCCGTCACGACGGGCATCGTGATCGTCCTATGGCTCGGTGGGCTGTGCTCAGGGCGGTTGGCCCTGTTCACCGTCGTCACCGCCGGGAGCATGCTGCTGATGACCCACACCAGGACGGCACTGGTCGCCATGGTCGGCGGTGTCGCGGTGGCCGGGCTGAGCCTGTTCGCAGGCAGGGCGAGGGTCAGGAAGCTGTTCGCGACCGCCAGCGTCGTGGCGTCGGTCGGCGCCATCACCGTGTCTGGCCTGGTGACCACCTGGCTGGCCCGCGGCGAGGACACCAAGGAGCTGACCGACCTCACCGGGCGGACGACCGTCTGGCACAGCGTGCTGAGTATCCCGCGGACCAGGTTCCAAGATCTGTTCGGCTTCGGGCTGTCCAACAAGTCGTTCAACGGCCTGCCGATCGACAGCAACTGGCTGGCCTGCTACCTCGACTTGGGACTGATCGGCGTGGTGATCTCTGCGGCGATGATCCTCTTCCTGCTCGTCAGCGCGCTCTTTCAGCCGCGCGGAGTACAGCGGGCGCTCGGCCTGTTCCTCGCGACGTACTGTCTCGTGGCCTCGTTCACCGAGACCGGCTTCAGCGACGCATCCACCTACCTGCTGTACCTCACCCTGGCAGCGTCCCTGCTGGTAAGGACGAGCACGGACGGCGAGCCGGCGTGAGGGTGCTGATCGTCCACAACCGCTACCGCACGGCCGCGCCGAGCGGCGAGAACCGCGTCGTGGACACCGAATCGGCCGCGCTCGCCACGCTCGGTCACGAGGTGACGCGCTACGAGCGCGGCAGCGACGAGATCGAGGGCTGGTCGCCGGCGAGGAAAGCCGCGCTGCCCGGGCGAGTAGTCTGGAGCGGCCAGACGTACCGCGAGTTGGCGTCGCGGCTGCGCACCGAGCGCCCTGACCTGGTGCACGTACACAACACCTTTCCGCTGCTGAGCTCCGCTGTCCTATACGTCTGTCATGGCGCCGGTGTCCCCGTGGTGGCCACCGTACACAACTACAAGCTTGAGTGCGCGAGCGGCGACTTCTTCAGGGGCGGCGCCGTCTGTCACGACTGCGCGGGCACGCTTCCCGGCCGCGCAGTGATCCGCGGCTGCTACCGGGAGTCACGCGCCGCGACGGTCCCGGTCGCGCTGGCGATGAGCGCGCACCGCCGGGCGTGGCGGTCGATGGTGTCGGCCTACATCTTCCTCTCGGCTGCGCAGCGCGACCTGCTCGCCGGGCTGCGCCTCGACCACAACCGGATCTTCATACGCTATAACCTGGTCCCTAGCCCTGGCCTCGCTGAGCCGCCGCCACGGGAGGCCATGGTCGTGTACGCCGGGCGACTCGACGAGGCGAAGGGCATTCCGATCCTGATGGCTGGCTGGGACTACTACCTCGCCACTCACAGCGAGCCCGCGCTCAGCCTGGTGATCGCGGGGGCCGGGCCACTCGACCGGCAGGTAGCGAGCTGGGCCTCGGCGAGGCCGTCGGTGCGGCTGGTCGGCCAGCTTGACAAGGTGAGCTGCGCCCGGCTCGTCGCCAGCGCGCACGCCGTCGTAGTTCCTTCTGCATGGCAGGAGACGTTCGGGCTGGTCGTCGTTGAGGCGATGGCCTCGGGCGTGCCGACGATCGCGGCCGGACACGGCTCGCTCGCCGAGCTCATCGCCGACCACGAGAACGGCGTGCTCTTCCCGCCCGGCGACGCCGCCGCGCTCGGACGGGTCATCGGGGATCTGGCGGCGCATCCGCGGAGGTACGAAGGCTATGGCAAGGCCGCCGAGCAAACATACCGGCTCCGGTTCGATCCCGATCGTAACCTCGCGCAACTGCTCGAGATCTATGAATTCGCACGAGCCCACCCGGTCTGATCTCCTGGCAGCGAGGAGAAGATGTGAACAACTTGGGCGGCGGCGAGGACCTGGCACCTAACGAGGACCCCTCGGCCGTCCGCTACTACAAGAAGGATTTCTGGAGCAAGGAGAACCTCAAGTTCGCGCGGCCGCACTTCCGTCTGGAGAAGTCGGCACGGCTCATCAACAAAATCGCTGGCGCACGGTCGTGCGAACTGCTCGACGTCGGCTGCGGCCCGGCGGCCCTGCAGCCACTGCTGCGTGGCAATATTGCCTATTATGGCATCGACATAGCCATTCAAGAGCCGGCGCCTAATCTGATCGAAGCAGACTTCCTCAAGACCCCGATAGGGTTCGCCGGAAGGACGTTCGACATCGTCGTCGCCCAGGGCGTCTTCGAGTACGTCGGGACCTTCCAGGAACAGAAATTCGCCGAGATCAGAGATCTGCTCAGGCCCGCCGGAATCTTCCTCGCCAGCTATGTAAACTTCGGTCATCGCGACCACGGCATCTACCGGCCGTACAGTAACATCCAGAAGATGAGCGATTTCCAGGAGAGCATGTCAAAGTACTTCGTTATGGATCGGACTTTCCCGACCTCGCACAACTGGAATAAGAGCGAGCCAAACCGGTGGCTCATGCGGGTCTGGCAGATGCCAATGCGGGTGAATATACCGATAGTCAGCCCGCTGTTCGCGGTCGAGTACTTTTTCATCTGCTCGGCGAAACCGAGGAGCTGAGACCAGCATGCCACCCGACCCGGGTTGCGCGCGCTCCATGCGCTGGCAGGTCGCCGCCGCCGGTGTCGTCGTTGCGCTCGGCATCGCCGGAACGGTGACCCTGATGCACCGTAGCGGATCCCCCGCCAGGCACCCGCTGGCCCTTCAACCCGTCCGCATCTGCGGCAACGCGGCCGTCCTGCGGGGTGGGCCGACGTCGGCGCCGCGCGGGGCGGTGCGCGTGCCGGCTGGCGACGATGCGGCGATCAACTGGAGCAGAGGGCGCACCACGTACTGGTTCGCTCCGGGCGTCCATACGCTCGGCCCTGGCAGGTACACGCAGATCGTGCCGGGACATGGCGCGACGTTCACCGGCGCGCCAGGGGCGGTGATCGATGGGCAGCACCGCAACTACTACGCTCTCGGCGGTACCGCGGATGACGTGACGATCAGTTACCTGAGCATCGAGAACTTCGGTACCGACGGCGGGAACATGAACCAGGGCGCCGTGAATGAGGACTCGGCCGCTGGATGGGTGATCGACCACTCCACGATCACCGACAACGCCGGCGCAGGCGTCATGCTTGGCAGCCACGACACCCTGTCCTATGACTGCCTCTCCTATAACCAGCAGTATGGTTTCAACGCGTATTCAGGACGCGGGCCGTCTGACCTGGTGCTTGACCACAACGAGATCGCCTATAACGACACCTACAATTGGGAGCGGCGTGACCCCGGCTGCGGTTGCACCGGGGGCGGCAAGTTCTGGGAAGTCGATGGAGCCGTCGTCACGGACAACTGGATACACGACAACCACAGCGTCGGGCTGTGGGCCGACACCGATAACCGCGGCTTCGACATTACGGGAAACTACTTCCAAAACAACTACGACGTCGGCCTGATCTACGAGATCAGCTACAATGCGCTGGTAAAAGACAACGTGTTCGAAGGCAACGGTATCGGAGCCGGGCCGCACAACAACGGCTTTCCTACGGGGGCGATCTACATCTCGGAGTCGGGCTCGGACAACCGGGTGCCCGGACCATACAACACGAGCTTCCGAATCACAGGTAACCAGTTCGTGAACAACTGGAGCGGCGTGATCTTGTGGGAAAACTCGAACAGGTTCTGCGGATCGCCGGCCAATACGTCGACCGGATCGTGCACGCTCGTGGACCCTGTCGTGGCGAACATACACACGTGCGACAGGGCGAACCTCACCGGCGCCACGCCGAGCCAGGTACCTGACTACTTCGACCTGTGCCGCTGGAAGACGCAGAACGTCATGGTGGACGACAACGTCTTCGATTTCAATCCGGCGGCGATCGGGTCATCCTGCACGCCGGCCGAGGGCTGCGGCATCCAGGGCGTATTCTCGGAGTACGGCAGCTACCCGTCCTGGAGTCCGTACCAAGGGACGACCGTCGAGACGAACATCACGTTCAAGCAGGACAACCATTTCGAGGACAACACTTACCAGGGCCCGTGGAGCTTCATGGCGCTTCAGCTCGGCAACTTCGTCAGCGGGTCTCGGTGGCGCGACCTCTATGGCGAGGACGAGACGAGCACGCTGAGCAGGAAGGCGGCGACCTGAGACTGCACCGCGCGCCAGGGGACTGACAAGATTCAGGGAACCGACAGAAAGGCGCTCGGCGAATCGGCGGCCAGCTCGGAAGCGGGCGAGAGTCTCATGCCGAGGCTCTCGTCGGCCTTGTCGGCGTCGAGCAGTATGGCTGATATCAGGCGCGTTCCGGCAAGCCTGATCATCTCCCCGGCCGTGTGGATCTTCGTGCCCGATGACTCGCCAGCCGTGAGCATGACGACCGCGCCGACCGCCCAGGTCGGCAGGTACTCTGTACCCAGGGCCGGATCCAGCGTGACCAGAGTGATCAGCAGGTCAGCCTGGCCGTAGGCGACCGCTAGCTCGTCGGGCACGGCGAACCCGGCCGGTGAATGGCCATCTGCCCCGATCCGGGCACGCTCGACTGGCCCGATGCGGGCGAAGTCCGCACGGGGGGGAACGGCGACGGTCAGCTGCCGGTCCGCCGAAGTGGCGACGGCGACGCCGGGCGTGCGCACTCCGAGCAGGCGCGCCGCCGGAGCGCCGGCTGCCAGGTCGGCGACCATGACCCGCTTGCCGTCGGCGGCCAGCGCGAGTGCCAGCGACGCAACGGACAGCGCGCCGCTTCGCGGCTCGTCCAGTGCCACTATGGCGAGCGCCGGGGTATTCCCGGTGCGTGCATGGACGATGACCCCGCGCAGGTACTTGACGATCCGCTGCATGTCCTGCCCTTGCGCAGCGGCCAGTCCGCGCGGCCAGTGCCGCGGCGGCCGCCGCACGCTGAGCTCGACCGGGGCGCCGAGCGCGACGGCGATATCGTCGCGGCGGCGCAACCGGTCGCTGACCAGCTCCTGAATAATCACGATCGCGATGCCGGCCAGCAGGCCGGCCAGCGCCCCGCCGACCGCGTACACCACAGGCGAGCGCACCTTCGACCGAGGCAGCGCTGCTGCACTGTCGAGCACCCGGCTGCCGGCGATCATCGACGCGGCGGTCACCTGACCGCTCGCCTGGTAGCTGGCCTCCGCGTGCTGGAGACCTTCCAGGGCGGTCGTCGCCTGATGAAGCCTGGTCTTCAGGGCGTAGAGCCTGACTTGCTGCGCCGACGAGGACTGCCACGCGGAAACCGTGGCGATCTCGCCGGAGATAGTCGCCGTCAGGTGCTTGGCGCGGCTGAGGGCCGTGGTGAGCGAATTTACCACGGACTGCTGCTGCTGCAGCAGCTCGCGGGCTCGGAATCGGAGGAACTCCGCAGCCAGCGCCGCCGCCCGGCTGACGGCCTGGTCGCTGGAGGGTGCGCTCACGGTGAAGACGAGCACCCGGTCGGTGACGGCGACCACGGTGTAGGACCCGATGAACTTGGCGACGTTCTCGTCTAGGCCAAGCTTGTTCAGCACCGGTCCGGCTACCGAGCGGCTCTGCGCCAGCGCGACGTCGGTCTGGACGGCGTCCAGCGGGTTCAGGGCGGGATTCTGGGTTACCAGCACCGACGTGGAAGCCTCGTAGCCCGGCGGATGAACCGCGTAGACGCCCGCGCCGAGGCACAGTCCGATCACGGCCGCCACACACCAGAACAGCACCCGCCGACTGATCGCCGCGCCCACGAAGGGCAGCCTGGCCAGACCGACGGACTCGTCGGCCTCCAGGTAGCTCATCGGATCTTCCGCGTCGATGGTCAGAGCGCCCTCGCTCGGCATGGCCTGCGGCGCGGCCACCAGGCCGCCGGCCAGCCACGACCGATCGGAGTCATCGACCTGCCCAGGGACGTCAGCGGTGCCGCCCACGTCGGCCGTACTGTAATTCATCCGGCCTCCCTGAAGATCCCCCGGCAGCACTCACCGAGATACTCTAAGAGCCCGCCTGCCCGCCGCCGCGGGCCCGACGGCTCAGAGTTGGCGTCGAGGAACTCCAGCCTTGTTGTGAGCAGTGCCCCAGGGCCCGACCGGCCAAGGCCGATGAGCGTGTAAGCAGCCGTCCGCCGCCCGAGACCACCTGAGTACCACCCGAGGATGGGGTCGGTTTCTCCCTTGTGCAGGGTCCATTGTAGCTGCCCGGCAAGTTCCATCCGCGCCACGCCGGGGGCATCTGCGCCCTGCCAGGTGAGCACGGCATACTTTCCGTCAATCTCAGCGGCGACGTCGGGCCCGAGGTGAAACGCGAGCCTGATCTCATGGTCCTCGCCGCGGATCTCGTCGACGACGTCGATACTGCGGGCCGCCCGGTCGAGCCTGACACAGCGCACATGCCTGGCTGGCCTCGCCAGCGACCTGTAGCCGTCGTGCTCGGCCGTCCACTCCGCCGCGTCTCCGACGTCCACGACACCGAGTTCCTTGGCGTTCGCATGCCGCAGCCACAGGAAGGGTCCGCCGTCGGCCGACTGATTCCGGCCGTCGATCTGCACCGTGTTGTGCGCGATCGTCGAGCGGAAGTACGCACGCCACGCTGGCTCGCCGTGATAACAGTAGGTTCCCGGGTCGGCGAGTATGTCCACGCCACCGTAGCGCACCTCGACCGACAGTGCGTCGGCATGCGCGTGCGCGGCGATACTGAGGTAGCCGTGCGGGCCGCCGTCGCAGCGACACCAGATCTCCGGAGCCACCCGGCCGTTGGTGCGTAGCAGCGTGATCCCCGCGTCGGCGAAGTGCCATGGTCGCCGTGGCGGGCGGCCGGCGAGCTCGGCCGGGCCGCCGGCCAGCGCGCCCATCAGCGTGCTGCGGACGTCCGATGTCGTGGCCGGCCACCAGTCAAGCCGCCCGAACAGCGCCGACCCGAGTGCCAGCAGCGATGGCCACCCGTTGGCCGTCGGCGCGTCGAGCAGCAGCCCGCGGCCTTCGTCGCCGTCGCCCTGCCGGGGCGGCCGCATGCGCTGATCGACCAGCGCCGCCGCGCTGTCGACCAGCGCACAGAGCCGCTGCCAGGCCGCCGCCGACAGCGGGTACCCGGCGGCCGTGGCCTCCACCGCCGCGAGCAGCCCGAGCTCGGCCACGAAGCACTGATAGTCCGACGCCAGCTCCCGCCCGACACCGGAGGGGAACGTGTTGCGCAGCAGCTCGCGCTCGAGCAGGCGCGCCGACCGCCGCCGCCACCGGTCGCTCTCGGCAAACCAGGGGAAGGCGCAGCTCGCGACCAGCTGGCCGACGGCCTCGGCGATCACGTGGTTGTTGGCCGATGAGCCCCGGCTGCGGAAGGCCGCGAGGTACTGCTGATGCCAGCGGATCTGCCTGACCGCCAACCCGTCATGCTCGAACAGGCCGCCGACATCCGGCCAGCCTGCCAGTAGTCGCCTGATCCACACCATGCTGATCAGCCGGATTCCAACCTCGATGCCGCTGCTCCAGTTCACCCCAGATAGGAACGGATTCTCCTGCCACCAGGAGCGCAGCTGCTCAGCCGCCAGGCGCGCATAGCCGTCTTCGTGGGTGAGGAACCAGGCCGATGCGAGCAGGGTCAGGTGCTGCAGCCGCGAAACCTCCCATACCTGCTTGACGTTCCCGGTCTGCTGCTCCGAGCGATGGTTGATGCGGAACGCGTAACGTTCGGCCGGAGCCCGGAGCCCGGTGACCGGGTCGGCGAACCAGTCAGGTGCCGCCATGTCCGTCCTGACCACGCCGAGCACTTCCAGCGCGCCGCCGACGAGCCGGTCCGCGGCCGCCACGACGGCCGCTCTGGCCGACTCCGGCACGCAGTCGGCTGTCCCTGGCGGAATCACGAGGTCGAACTGGCGGTGGCCAGGCATGGGCGGAACGCAGGCAAGCTGACCGCGGCCGACCTGCCGACGCGACCAGGACACCCGGAGAAACTGGTCGTAGGCACGCCAGGCGACCTCGGGCGGGGACATCCTGGCAGCCCTGCGCAGGTACCAGCCGAGCCGTGACCGGCCCGGCTCGCTCATATCATCTCCGGGCGGCCGCTTGCCGCGCTCTGGCCGACCGCGATCGTCGCGCGCGTGGTGGCAAGCAGCGACTCAGGCGTGATCGGCATCGGCGCTCCGGCCTGGACGGCCTCGACGAAGCGCGCGAGCTGACCGCGCTGGCCCTTGTCCTGGCGGCGCGAGCGTGTACCGTTGCCTGCTCGTCCAGACCAGACGGTGGCCTGCCGGAAGTTGTCGAGCCGGGCGCTGCGGCCGCCGCCGGCGGCGTCGAACGTCTCCTTCGGAAACCGGGAGCTTCCGCCGGTGAGGTAGCTGATCACGCCGGTCGAGCCGTTGCGGAACCGGATCGTGGCCTGGAGGTCCTGCGCCAGCGGGCCAGGCACGGCGTACACCTCCGTGGGCAGGCTGTCGGACCACCAGCTGAGCGTGTCGATGAAGTGCCCGCCCTCGCCGACGAAGCGCGACCCGGCGACCTTCGCGTCGAGGTACCAGCTTCCGTCATCCAGCTGCCCCGCGCTCACGAGGTACCTGGCCGCCGAATTCGCTCCGGGCTGGCCGAACTGCGTTCTCATCCGCATGAGCAGCGGGGCGAACCGCCGGTTGAATCCGACCATGAGCCGGTCGTTTCCTGTGCTGCTCACGGTGTCGGCGATGCGCTGTACCTGCTCCGATGTGAGCGCGAGCGGCTTCTCGACGAACACCGCCTTGCCGGTCGCCAGCGCACGGCAGACCAGGTCGGCGTGCGTGTCGTGGCGCGTCACGATGAAGATTGCGTCCAGCGAGTCGTCGCCGAGCACGTCATCCGCGCTCGTCGACGCGCGCGTGAAGCCGAAGCGCCGCTGGGCGTTGACCGCCGACAGCGACCTGGTCGTCGCCACGTGGACCAGCCGGACGCCGTCCAGCCCGGCCAGGTGCGGCAGCAGCATGGACGTGGCGTAGTTGCCCGCACCGATGAACCCGACCGAAAGACCGCCGGCGCCGACCTGGCTGGCCGCCTGGCGGGCGCCGGCCGCGGGCCGGGCGCTCACGGCCGACCCGCTCGCGGCCGGCGGGCGGACCTGCTCGGCGGGCGGCGGGTACTCGAGCAGCGCGCCAACGGCCGCCAGGGTTCCCGACGCCAGGTCGGAGTAGACGCCGGGCGCCTGCTCCATCGGGAACGTCCCGGAGATAAGGGACTCGACCTCGATGTCCTTGCGAGCGATCAGGTCGAGGAAGCACTCGATGTTCCGGCGCTCGGTCCACCTGACGTAGCCAGCCGGATAGTCGATGCCGTCGAGCTCATAGCTGTCGTCGTACCGCCCGGGGCCGTAGGAGCGGGAGAAGCGGACGTCGAGTTCCTTGTCGTAGTAGGCGTGCCATGGAAGGTCGAGTCGGGTCTTGCCGATGTCGACGACGCGAGCGCGGTCGCGCGCCAGCCGGGCCGCGATCTCGACCGGGCCGTTGGACGTCCCGCCGGCCGCGATCAGCACGTGATCGGCGCCACGGCCGGAGGTCAGCTCGCCGAGCGCCCGCTCGGCGGCCGCAGCGCCGTCGTCGGTCGGCGCCGCGGCCAGCACGGCCCCGGCCGCCTCGGCGAGCCGGCAGCGGTCCTCGATCACGTCGAGGCCGACCACCCTGACCCCGGCCGCCAGCAGCAGCCGGACCACGATCTGGCCGACCAGGCCGAGGCCGATCACGCAGGCGGTGTCGCCGAGCTGGGTCTCGGCGCGGCGCACACCCTGCATGGCGATGGCCCCGACCGTGGCGAATGCGGCGTGCTGCGGCGACACGTCGCGCGGCACCGGCACGCACAGGTTGACCGGCACCCAGTTCACCTCGGAATGTAGGGCGTGCTCGTTGCCGGCCGCCGCCACGAGCTGACCCACGGGGAACTCCTCCGCGCCAGCGCCGACCTCGATCACGACTCCGCAGAGCGAGTAGCCGAGCGGCGTATAGGAGTCGAGCCGGTCCATCACCTTCTTGTAGGTGGCGACCGCGCCCTGCTGCGCGACGGAGTCGAGCACCTTTCGCACCTGATCGGGCCGGGCCCGCGCCTTGCCCAGCATCGACATCCTCGCCTCGGTAACCTTCGTCACCTCGGTGCCGGTCGAGATGAGCGAGAACATTGACTGCACGAGGACGCCGCCGGGCCGACAGGTCGGGGCCGGGGCGTCGATGACTGCCAGTTCCCCGGTCTTATAGTTCTGCGCTATCTGCCTCATCGCATCCTCAGGTCGGTCCCGCGCCGTCGGCGGCGCACCGTCACGTCGCCACGCCCGTCGACTGGGCGTGGCGGTACCACAGCTCAAGCGTCAGCAGCTGCCAGATCTGCTTCGACCGGTCCTCGCGGCCGGCCTGATCCTCGCCGATCAGCTCGGCCAGCGCGTCACCGCGGATCATGCCGGACGTCACGAGCTCGCCGCCGACGAGCACGTCGGAGATGAGCTCGCGCAGGTCGCCGCTGATCCAGGCGCGCAGCGGAGCGCTGAAGGACGCCTTGGGGCGATGCACGATCTCGGCGGGCAGCCAGCTAGCCGCAGCCTCCTTCAGCGCGACCTTGCCCTGCCTGCCCCGGATCTTCGCGTCACCGGGCAGCGAGAACGCCGCCTGCGCGACCACCGGGTCCACGAACGGCACGCGCACCTCGACCGAGGCCGCCATGCTCGCCCGATCGGTGTAAGCGAGGTTGAGGCCGGGCAGGAACATGCGAGCGTCAGCCAGGCACATGCGGTTGACCTCGTCAGACAGCGCGTTGTCGTGGTAGAGCGCGCTGTGCTCGCCGATGACCTCGCCGACGTGGCCGACCAGGTCCTGGCCGAGCAGCGCGGCCAGCTCTGGCGGGTCGTACAGCGTGTAGCTGCGCCGGAATCGCGGCTCCTCGGGCAGCTCGGCGAAGGTCAGGAAGCGCTTCGCCCAGCGTGCGTAGCGGACGCCGCGCCCCGCCGCGGTGACCGGCAGCCGCCGGACCACAGGCTCCACGACGCCGTGGCGCAGGCCGGCAGGCAGGCCGCAGTACCTGCTGGCCAGCAGGCATGCCAGGTGCTTGCGGTAGCCGCCGAACAGCTCGTCGGCGCCCATGCCGGACAGGACCACCTTCACGCCGCGCGCCCGCGCCGCCTCGCACATCAGCAGCGTGTTGATCGCTGCGGGGTCGCCGATCGGCTCGTCGAGTACATCCACCATCCTGGGCAGGAGGTCGACGATGTCCGGCGAGATCTTGATCTCGTGCAGGTCTATCCCGTACCTCGCGGCGACCTTCCTGGCGTAGACGGCGTCATCCGGCATCGCCTCGAGCCGCTGGTCCTCCGGTCGGAAGGCGATCGTGTAGGCGTCGATCGCCTGGTCCGCCTGGTGCGCGAGCACGGTGACGATGCTCGAGTCGAGTCCCCCGCTCAGGAAGCTGGACACGGGGACATCGGAGACGAGGTGCGCGCTCACCGAGTCCTCGATGACCTGCCGCAGGTCAGCCGGAGGCCCGGTGGCGGCCGCGGCGGCCACCTCCTCGACCCGCCAGTAGTGCCGCACCGAGCAAGACCCGTCGGGCCGGAACGTCGCCCACGACCCGGCCGGCAGCTTGCGCACGCCGTCGATGGCGCATCGCTGCTCAGGCAGCCAGTAGTAGAGCATCGCAGCCACCAGCGCGCCGGGCTCGATCCGCAGTTCGGGGCCCACCGCGCTGACCAGCGCCTTGAGCTCGGAAGCGAAGACCACGCCGCTGCCGCGCGGCAGGTAGTACAGCGGCTTGATGCCCAGCGGGTCGCGCGCGAGCACGAGCTCGCCCGTGGTGGAGTCCATGAGCGCGAAGGCGAACATGCCGCGGAACCTGGCCAGCGCGCCGGGCCCCCAGCACCGCCACGCCTCAAGTACCACCTCGGTGTCGGACTCCGTGCTGAACCTGACGCCGCGGCCGGCCAGCTCCGCCCGCAGCGCCCGGTAGTTGTACAGCTCGCCGTTGTAGACCAGAGCCAGGTCCTGCCTTCGGAACGGCTGGTCGGCCCCGGAGCTCAGGTCGATGATCGAGAGCCGGCGATGACCGAGGTGCACGGCCAGCCGGTCCTGCTCGTGGCGCCAGGTGCCCTCGGCGTCCGGACCCCGGTGCGCGATCCTCTCGGTCATGACGTCCACCAGCTTGCGGCCGTCGGCCTGCTGGTAGCACCCGGCGATGCCGCACATCTCAGGTCCCGGCCAGGTCGAGCGACGCTGGCTGGCCGAGCAGGCGGCGATAGACGTCGAGGTAGGCGCGCTCCTGGTGGCCCCAGGCGAGTTCCTGCTCCACCCTGGCCCGGCCGATTCGGCCGAGCCTCGCGCGCCGCGGCTCGTCGTCGGCGAGGTCGACGATCGCCTGGGCGTAGCCGCGCAGGTCGCCGGGCTCGACGTAGACCGCCGCCGGGCCGGCCGAGACCCTGGTCTCGCGCAGGTCGAAGGCGACGAGCGGCAGCTCGAACGCCATGTACTCCATGGTCTTGTTCATCGTGGACAGGTCGTTGAGCGGGTTCTTCGGGTCGGGCGACAGGCCAACGTCAGCCGTGGAGAGTATCCGCCCGACGAGCTCGTCGGGCGCCCGCCCGGTGAATTCCACGTGGCCGCCCAGGTCGAGCTCGTCGCGCAGTGCGACCAGGTCCGCGTAGCAGTCACCCGAGCCGATCAGGGTGAAGGCGATGTCCTGCCTGCCAAGCTCGTGCACGACGATCTCCGCCGCCCGCACGACGAGGTCCACGCCGTCCTGCGGTCCCATGACGCCGATGTACGCGGCCAGGAACCTCCTGTCGCGGCGCAGCTCAGGGCAGGCCGGGCCGCGGCGAAGTCGTTCCGGGTCGGGGCCGGTGCGCACCACGGTCACCGCGTCGACGGCCTTGCCGCTCCGGCGCAGCGCGATGTCGCGGTAGGAGTCGTTCGTCGCGATCACGTGGTCGGCGCTGCGGTGCGTGCGGCGCTCAAGCGCGCGCAGACCGCGGTAGGGCAGCGCGGGCCCGTCAGGGAAGCGCGACCGGTACAGCTCGGGGCACAGGTCGTGATGGTCGAAGACGAACTTCGTGCGGTCGACGGCGCGCACCGCGGCGGCGATCGGCCAGAAGATGTCGGGCGGGTTGCAGGCCTGGATCACGTCCAGCCGCCCGGACCGGCGCGCCTTCAGCGTGAGCCACGCCGTCGCGAGGAAAGAGTAGACGTACTCGGCGATGAAGCTGAGCTTGCTGCCTCCAGGCGCGTACGGGCGGTACTTGTACAGCCGGACGGAGTCGACGATCGTGTAATCCGGGTCTCCTGGGCCCTTCGGGCATACGACGGACACCTCATGGCCGGCGCCGGTCAGTGCCTGGCACTCGAGCCATACCCTGCGGTCGAACGGCACCGGTAGATTCTGGACGATAATCAGGACGCGGCTCACCAGCCGACCCCCTCGTAGCCGGGCAGCGACTCCACCTCGCCGCCGAGTTGGCCGCACAGGTCGATGAGCGTGGCAGGCGGGGCGGCCAGCAACGCGCTCGTCACGTCGGGGCCGCCCGCCGAGACGATCGCGACATCGGCCCCATCCAGCGCATTCTGCGGCTCACTGACGAGCAAGCGCCCTAGATGAGGCAGCTTGGAATCCACGTACCGCCGGTTGGCGCCGACCAGGCGGTCGGGATTGACCACGTGGTCGTAGATGCGGACCTCGAAGCCCTTGCCGATCAGCCGCTCGGCCAGCTCCACGTTCGGGCTCTCGCGCAGGTCGTCGGTGTTCGTCTTGAAGCTCAGCCCGAACAGCGCGACCGTGCGCGCCCCTGAGGCGACAACGCGGTCCACGACGTCACGCAGCGAGACCTCGTTAGTGGCCAGCGTGGCCGCGAGCAGCGGCAGGTCAGTGCCGCTCATGCGGGCCAGATGCAGCAGGGACCTGAGGTCCTTGGGCAGGCAGGACCCGCCGAACGCGAAGCCCGGGCGCAGGTAGCTCGGTGAGATGTTGAGAACGCGGTCCTGGCAGAACAGGGCCATGACCTCACGGGAGTCCACGTCCAGCTGCCTGAGCAGCCGCGCTACTTCGTTCGCGAAGGACACCTTGGTCGCATGGAAGGCGTTGCAGGCGTACTTGAGTGCCTCGGCGATGCGGACGTCCACGACCTGCACGGGCCGGTCGAGGAAGGCGAAGAGGCTGATCAGGGCGCTTTCGACGCGGGGGTCCGAGGTTCCTGCCACCAGCAGCGGCGGCGCGTGGAAGTCCGCGATCCCCGAGCCCTCACGCAGGAATTCCGGGCACATCGCCGCCCCGACGACTCGGCCGGTGCCGTCGAGTACCTCGGCCAGCGCCGGTCCGACGACCTCGTCCACCGTCCCTGGCGGTACCGTGCTGCGAATCACCACGCTGTGGCCGCCCACGGCCGGCTCCGCGGTCCGTAGCGCACCGGCGATCTCGATCACCGCGCGGCGCAGGTGCGTCAGGTCGGTGGCGCCGCGCGGCGTGGACGGCGTGCCGACGCAGACAAGCGAGATGTCGGCTCGCTCGACCGCCTGCTCGCACGACGACACGGCATGGAGCGTGCCCGCGGCGACTCCCTGCGCCACGAGCGCGTCCAGGCCTGGCTCGGCCACCGGGCTGCGGCCCTGGGCCAGTTCGGTGACCTTCGCCGGGTCGATGTCCGTCCCCCAGACGTCATGCCCGCCGGCAGCCAGGCAGGCCGCGGTAACGGTACCGACATATCCGAGGCCGACCACCACGATCTTCATGCGTGTCACCCCTCCTCCCGTGCTGGCTCCGGCGCTGGCGGCTGGCTGCCCCGGGAGAGCCGACGTACCACAGGAGCAGCGAGTGGCCGCGGTGATACCGGTGGTGGTCGTCAATACCCAGAGACCGGCAGAAGGCGACCGCCACGTATCAGGACGCGAGCGCGGTCTCTCTTGAGAGCGTGGAAATCTGCACCGTGCCGCGCATCGCCGACGCCCTGCTGCTCAGGCCGATCCCGCACGCCGACGAGCGCGGCTTCTTCTGCCGGACGTTCGACGCAGACGCAATACGCGCGGCAGGGTTCGACCTCGGGCCGTTCGTCCAGGACAGCCTGTCCAGGTCCGCCCAGGGGGTGGTGCGGGGGCTGCATATCCGGCGCGGCTCGGGAGAGGCGAAGCTCGTCCGCTGCTCGTACGGCGCGATATTCGACGTGGTGCTCGACCTGCGCCCCAACTCGCCGACCTATCGCAACTGGGAGAGCTTCGACCTGCGCGGTGACACCCAGGAGTCTCTGTACGTGCCGGCCGGGTGCGCGCACGGGTTCCAGGCGCTCACCGAGCCAGCCGACGTGTCCTATCGGATCGACCGGGCTCATGATCCTGCCGAGGACGTATCTGTCGCTTTTGACGATCCTGAACTAGCCATACCGTGGCCGCTTGCCGTTTCGTTCATTTCCGACCGCGACCGGCACGCCCAGCCACTTTCCGATGCAATCAGGTCGCTCAGCGGAAATGACCTGGATAATGATGAAGCGACCATGAGCAAGGGGCTACGCTGGTCGGGAATGCCATCTGAGTGAGGACGCCGCTGAGCCAAATGACACGCAGGGAACGCGTCATTGCGCAGTATGACAGCGCCGACGCGGCGGCGGCCTGCGTGCGTGCTAGTAACGGCCGCCGGCCCGACGGCCGGTTCCGGCAGTCCCGGGAGCGGCTCGTCCAGGGGATCCTGGCTGGCCATCCAGGAGGTGACCTGCTCGACGTCGGCTGCGGACCAGGGGCCATGGATCGTGCCCTGCTCACGTCCCGTCCGACCGACTTCCGCATCGCGGTACTCGATTAGTCGCCGGCGATGACCAGGTACTGCGCGGCCAGCGTGGGCGAGCTCGGACTGGTGCTGCCGATCGTCGGCGAGCTTGAGGCGCTGCCCTTCCTTGACGCGAGCTTCGACGTCGTTCTCGCGGTCGGCCTGCTCGAATATGCGGACGCGAGCATCGCGGTCCGCGAGATTTCCAGGTCGTCAGGCCGGGCGGTATCGTCATCGCCTCTATGCTGAATCCGGCCAGTCCTTACCGGCTTGCCGAGTAGTTTGCCTACTGGCCGCTCCTGCGATGCCTTGCCATTATCGAGAGACTGCTCGGCCGCACGGCCGAACGGCGGCATGGCGCGCGCCGCACTGGCATCCGGTGCATTCCCTCACGCCGGCTCCGGCGCATGCTTTGCAAATGCCAACCTGGCACCCGTCGATCTCGTTTCACTACGACGTCACGCCGCTGCTCCCGCCGTTCGACCGCATACCGGCATTGGCGCGCCGAGCGGAGCGAAGGCCGCCCGAGCGCACGGTGACGCACGGCCGACGGCGCTTGATGGGTACCGGTTACCTCACGGTGGCGCGGCGAGGTTCCGCCGCCGTGCCTAGCGCGCCCCTTTCCGCTTCGCGCCGCAGCACGTGGCGCGAGGCGCGGATCCGCGTCGGCAGGTAATGTCCCTGTCATGGCCGCGGCTCCCGCTCCCCGGATCGCCAGGCGCCGGGCGAGACGCCGCCGAAGGATCGGGCTCGCGATGGCCGTGCTCGTGACTGCCGTGGGCGCCGCGACCGGCCGCCTGCTCATCTGGCCGGCGCAAGGCATGCCCGCCCGGGTGAACGCGATCGTCATGATGGACGGACCCGGCAAGATACTCAGCCGTGCCCTCCAGCTAGCGCGCCAGCACCGGCCGCGGTTCCTGGTGATCTCCCTCGGAACGCCCGAGTCCAGCTACCGCTGCCCCCAGCCGATCCCGGACACCAGGCTCATCTGCTTCAACCCCAGGCCCGCATCGACCGCGGGGGAGGCCGATTACGTCGGCCTCCTGGCGAGGAAGTATCACTGGCGCTCGGTGGCGCTGGTGACCATAACCCCTCAGGACACGCGCGCGCGCCTGCGGGTCGGGCGGTGCTTCGCCGGCCGTGTCTACGTGATGACCGCGCCGCTTGACCCATCGCAGACAACCTGGCCGTACCAGATCGTGTACCAGTGGGGTGCCCTCCTCAAGGCGCTGATCCTGCAGCCATCCTGCTAGCGATCCGGCGCGGACGGCCGGCGAAGCACGCGAAGCCCGCCGTGAACCCGTCGTCGGCCCCAGGCCCAGCTGGCTGCGCATCCGCGGACGGGACTCTCCCCTACCGACCGGCCTGGTCAGGCCGGTACATCAGGCCGGGACCTCGGGGCGGGCGGGCCGGACGGCAAGCACGACCAGCGAGGCTCCGACGAGCAGCAGCCCGGCCACGGCGGTGCCGGTCAGCCGCTCGCCGAGCACCACCACCCCGAGCACGGCCGCCACGACAGGCTCGGCCAGGCCAAGCGTCACCGCGGCGGGCACCGGCACGGTGCGCAGACCGTAGCCATACAGCAGGTAGGCCACTGCGGTGGCGAGCACCCCGAGCTCGGCGACCACTGCGGCGCCGCGCCAGGTTGCCAGCCAGCCGAGCGGCCCGGAGAGCAGCACGGGAAGGAGCAGCACGGCTCCGCCGCCGAACATGACCCCCATCACCGTTCGCTCCGATGCGCCGCCGCTGATCAGCGCCGCCGCGCTGACCGCGTAGCACCCATAGCACAGGCCGGCTAGCAGCGCGAGGCCAGCTCCTGCGGCGTCCACGCCCGCCGCGTGCCCGCCGGCCAGCAGCACCGCGCAGCCGGCGATCGCGCCGCAGGTGGCGACGGCCCAGCGCACGGACAGGCGGGCGGTTCCCGCCAGGGCGCTGAGCAGGCCGGCGAAGACCGGCCCGCTGCCGATCGCGATCACCGTGCCGATGGCCACCCCTGTCGCCTGCACGGCGGAGAAGAAGCAGACCTGGTAGCCGGCCACCCCGACGGCGCCGATTCCCAGCGCCGCCCACCGCGCGGCCGCATGGCTGAGCACCCGCCGCCTGGCCGGCGCGCCGGGCAGGTTCGCACCCGGCGTCAGGCCGCCTGGCACGGGCCCGGCGGGTTCGCCAGGACCGAAGCCGGAAGGCCCAAGCCCCGGGCCGGCCCGCCTGAGCGCCACCAGCACAAGCAGTGTTCCGCCGAGCACGATCCTGGCCGCGCCGACCGACACCGGGGTCGACCCGGGCGGCGCGAAGTGCGCCACTGTGCCCGTGCTCCCCCAGAGCGCCGCGGCGGCCAGCACCACGCCGCTGCCGACGTACTCCCGGCGGCCGCCAGCTGGCCGGCCCACTCAGGCCGCCGAGCCGGCCGCGCCTGGCCCGCCGCGCGCGAGCCGGCCCAGCGGCCACGGCGGAGCGCACGGACAGGATCGGGTCAAGTCAGGCTGAATGTCGCGCGGACAGTGCCATCGGATCCAGCGTGGATCACCAGCGCGCCCGACCCGACGTCGCGCACCGCGCCGAGGTCATCCTTGACCGGGCCCGGACCGTCGCTCACCAGGGCCACGGCCTCAAGCGCCGAAGCACCGCTCGACACGGCCATGGCCACGGCCAGGGCGATGGCAGACACGCGCAGCGAAGGCAGCGCGACCGCGGCGGCGGCATAGGTGCGGCCCGTCTCGTCCCGCACGGCGGCGCCTTCGGCCGAGCCGACCCTGGCCCTGGCCGACCGGGCCAGCGCGATGATCTTCAGGTCTTCTGGCCCAAGCTCAGCCTCGGTCACGCGACCGAGCTTACTGCGGCGCTTCCGCATCGGCGGAGCGCGGCGCGGACTGGCCGTTCGCACCGTCCGCGCGGTCCGCACCGGCGGGCGCGGCACCACCCGCCCCGGCGCCGGCGGCGCCTACGCCGTCCTTGCCTGCCCTGGCCGCGCCAAGACCGCCTGCGCCGTTGCCGGCGGCGGCGCCGGGCAGCCGCCTGACGGTCACCGTGCCGATCCGGTTCCGCCGGCCCGCCAGACTCTCCGCCGTCAGCTCCAGGCCAGACACGGTGGCCGTGGATCCGGCGATCGGCACCCGCCCGAGCCGCTGGGCAAGCAGCCCGCCCACTGTCTCGACGTCCTCTACCTCGATCTGGACATCGAACAGCTCGGCGAGCTCGTCCACCGAGAGCCTGGCGGTCACCCTGGCCTGCTCGTCGCCCAGCCACTCCACGGCCGGCTGCTCCGTGTCGTACTCGTCGGCGATCTCGCCCACGATCTCCTCGAGAATGTCCTCGATCGTCACCAGCCCGGCCGTGCCGCCGTACTCGTCGATCACGATCGCGACATGATTGCGCCGCGCCTGCATCTCCCTGAGCAGGTCATCGACCGGCTTGCTGTCAGGCACGAACGCCGCTGGCCGCATCACGTCGGACACCAGGTCAGAAGCCAGGCCGTCGGCGTGCTCGTAGGCCCTGGTCACGATGTCCTTGAGGTAGGCGATCCCCACCACGTCGTCAAGGTTCTCGCCCACCACGGGAATCCGAGAGAACCCACTGCGCAGCGCGAGCGTCAGCGCCTGGCGCAGCGTCTTGGTGCTCTCGACGACGACCATGTCGGTGCGCGGAACCATCACCTCGCGCACGATCGTGTCGCCGAGCTCGAAGACGGAGTGGATCATGGCACGCTCGCCGGGCTCGATCACCCGGCGGCGCTCGAGCAGGTCCACCAGCCCGCGCAGGTCCTCCTCCTCACCCGACGACCCCTCCTGCCGCCCGGCGCCGCGGCTGAGCACCCGGCCGACGGCGAGCAGCATGGCGGGGATCGGCCCCATCAGCCGGACCACGGGCTGCATGACGCTGGCCGCCGTGTCGGCCACTCTCGCCGCGTACTGCCGTCCGAGAGTCCGCGGCACGATTCCGGCCACCACATACCCGACCGCGGTCATGACCGCGGCGGCGATCAGGAACGCCTGCCACCCGTACCCGAGCCCGTGCACGAGCACGGCCGTGACCAGCACCGTCGCGCCGATCTCGGCGGACACCCTGGCGAGCAGCAGGACCGCGATGTACCTGGGCACCTCGGCGAGCACGGCCTGCAGCGCGGCCGATGCCTCCCGCGCCGAGGTCGCGAGCTCCTTGGCGCCCGCGCGCGACACCCGCAGCAGCGCGGTGTCGGCGACCGCGCACAGCCCGGCGAACACCACGAGCGCGACCGCCGCGAGCACTAGCCAGCCCATAACGCGCCTATCCCGGCGCCGGCCGGCCGCCGTCGCGCCGCCCGGCGCCGTCGGCGTCGGCCGCCCGCTCGGCGCGCCACGAGGCGAGCAGCCGGTCCTGAAGCGCGAACATCGCGGCGTGCTCCTTCGGGTCCCCGTGGTCGTACCCGAGCAGGTGCAGGATGCCGTGCGCGCACAGCAGGTCGATCTCGTCGGCCACGCTGTGCCTGGCCCGGCGTGCCTGCACCGCGGCCACCTGCGGGCAGATCACGACGTCGCCGAGCAGGCCGGGGATCCCCGGCAGGTCGGTGCCGCCGTAGTCGGCGTGCGTGCCGCCCGGCGGCGGCGGCCGCAGCTCGTCCATCGGGAACGCCAGCACGTCCGTCGGGCCCTCCTCGCCCATCCAGCGGACGTGCAGCTCGGTCATCGCTGGCTCGTCGACGAGCAACACAGACAGCTCGGCCAGCGGGTGCACGTGCATCTCGTCGAGCACGTGCCTGGCCAGGGCAGCCAGGACGCCCTCGTCCACGCTGACGCCCGACTCGTTGGCGATCTCGATGCTCATGCGGGCTCCAGGCTCACTGCGACGGCGCTCACCGGTTCCGGCCGGCGTCCCGGCGGGCCCGGCTGGCGGGCAGCCTGCCCGCCTCGGCCGCCGCCCTCGCCGCGTCGTAGCGTGCGTAGGCGTCCACGATGTCGGCGACCAGCCTGTGCCTTACCACGTCGTGCGCGGTCAGCCGGCAGAAGTACACGTCGGGCACCCCATCAAGCACGTCCTGGACCATCCGCAGGCCGCTGACCTGGCCGGCCTGCAGGTCGACCTGGGTCACGTCGCCGGTGACCACGATCCTGGAGCCGAAGCCCAGCCTGGTCAGGAACATCTTCATCTGCTCGGCCGAGGTGTTCTGCGCCTCGTCGAGGATGATGAACGAGTCGTTCAGCGAACGTCCGCGCATGTAGGCAAGCGGCGCGATCTCGATGGTGCCGGCGGCCAGCAGCCGCGGGATCGAGTCAGGGTCCACCATGTCGTGCAGCGCGTCGTAGAGCGGCCGAAGGTAGGGGTCGATTTTCTCGTACAGCGTGCCTGGCAGGAACCCGAGCCGCTCGCCGGCCTCGACGGCCGGCCTGGTCAAGATGATCCTGTTGACCTCCTTGGCCTGCAGCGCCTTGACCGCCTTGGCCATCGCCAGGTAGGTCTTCCCTGTCCCGGCCGGGCCGATCGAGAACACGATCGTGTGCTTGTCGATCGCGTCGACGTACCGCTTCTGGTTCAGCGTCTTCGGCCGGATCGTGCGGCCCCTGCTCGACAGGATGTCCAGGGTCAGCACCTCTGCGGGCCTGGCGCCTGACTTGCGCCGCAGCATGGCGACGGCGCGCTCCACCACCTCGGCGTTGACCTCGGTGCCGCTCGCGATCAGCCTGGTCAGCTCGTCGAAGACCTCCCCGATCACGGCGGCCTCGTGCGCCGAGCCGGTGACGGTGATCTCGTTACCGCGGACGTGGATGTCGGAGTCGAACGCCTCCTCGATCACGTGCAGCAGCTCGTCACGCGAGCCGAGCAGGCTGACCATCGAGTGCGGCTCACCGATCACGATCCGCAGTGACACCGGCCCGCCCGGCTCTGCCGCGCCCCGCTGGCGGCCCGCCGCGTCCTGATCTGGTGTGTTCCTCTTCAATACGCCTTCCTCATCTGCCCCGTCATCAGCCCCCTGTCATCCCGGCGGCCACGCCATCGGCCGGCCGCCGATCACGTGCGCGTGCGCATGGGCCACCGTCATGCCGGCATGACTGCCGGTATTGAACACAACGCGGTAGCCCGTGCCGGCGATGCCCTCGGCCACCGCGACCTCGTGCGCCTGCGCCGCCACCTCGCAGAGCAGGCCGTCCTCGGCTCCGGCGAGATCGGCCAGGTCCGAATAGTGCGATTTGGGAATCACAAGCACGTGAATAGGCGCTTGCGGGTTGATGTCGCGGAAGGCAAGCGTGCGCTCGCTTTCGAGCACGCGCGTGGCAGGCAGTTCGCCGGTGGCGATCCTGCAGAATAGGCAATCGGGCACGGGCCGATACTAACGTGTGCCGTGCTCAGGGGACTGCCGACAGATATGGTTGCACTACTGCGAACCTCTAGCGCGTTGCGACCCCGCCCCCCGGGCAGCGCGGCAGTACGGACGAGAGATCTTGGAGCGGTGGGATCGTGAGGCTAAGCGGTGCGCGAGAAGCCCGCGCGGCAAGTAGTTATGCCGACGGGTAAACCTAGCGGCGGGTCCGCGCGTCAAGACAAGGTGACCGAAACCCTGGTGGCAGGCACAGCGCCGGGGCGGGTCACGGCGCGAGCGCACGTGGAGGCCGCGGCGCCTGCGGAGGCTGACCATGGCCATGGCCACGGCAGCGACCACGCATGCTTCGACCCTGCCTGCTTCGCGCCTGACCCTGGCTGCCTCGACCCGCATGCCGCCATGTGCCTCGACGACGAGGTCACTGCGATCCTTGACGTCGCTATGCCGGACGCCGGGGACGTGACCGACCAGGGCGCGCAGGCCGGGGCGGACGCCGAGATCACCGCGCTCTACGGAGCGCACTACCGGTCTCTGGTACGCCTGGCGGCACTGCTCGTCCATGACATCGCAACCGCGGAGGAAGTCGTGCAGGACTCGTTCGTCGCTCTGCACGCCGGGCTGCACCGGCTGCGCGACAACGAGAAGTCGCTCTCCTACCTGCGCGCCGCGGTAGTGAACCGGTCGCGGTCCGTGCTGCGTCACCGCATGGTCGTGGACAAGAACGCGCCGAAGCCCGCCCCGGACATGCCAAGCGCCGAGCATGGCGCGATGGTGCTGATCGAGCGCTCGTCGGTGGTCGCAGCGCTCCGGTCGCTGCCCGAACGACAGCGCGAAGTCGTGGTACTCCGTTTCTACGCGGACATGTCGGAGGCGCAGATCGCCTCCACCATGGGGATCACCAGAGGCGCGGTGAAGAGCCACACCTCGCGGGCGATGTCCTCGCTGCGTACCGTGCTCGAGGCGCAGTCATGACCGGCCGCGGCCCGGATCACGACCGGGATCAGCTCGAGCAGGCGCTGCACCGCGCGCTGTGGCTCGCGGCGGAATCGGTGGAGCCTGCCGCGGACGGCCTTGACCGGATCCGCGCCAAGATCCGGGCCAGGTCAGCCTCGGCACGCACCGCGCGCCGGCCGTTTGCATGGCCCGCCGCCTGGCTGTACGCATGGCCGGTCATCGCCTGGCTAAAGCGGGTGGCCGCCGCCGCGGGCAGGCTGCTGCGTCCAGAGCCCGGCCGGTCCGGGTGGATCGGCTGGCTGCGCCCGGCCGCGGCCCTGGCCACCGGGGTATTCGCAATGGGGGCCGCGTCGTGGGCAGTGGCCGTGCTGCCGCAGGCCATCGCGCCGAGCACGGACACCAGGACCTATCAGCCGGCGCCCCACACCTCGGGCAGCCAGGCGCCGCCGACCTCGCCGGGCGACGTCGACGGCAAGGGCGGCCCGGTGCCCGGCACGTCACCGTCGGTGTCACCAAGCTGCGCCGCGGCCAGCAGGCCCGCCGCAAGCCCGAGCGCGAGCGCCTCGGCAAGCCCGTCGCCGTCGCCGAGCGCCTCGGCAAGCCCGTCGCCGAGCGCCTCGGCAAGCCCGTCGCCGAGCGCCTCGGCAAGCCCGTCGCCGTCGCCGACCGCGTCGGCTACCGCGACACCGCAGCCCACTACCACCGGCCAAACCTCGCCGCCCGACTCGCCGGACGCCGACGGCGGGTGGCCGCTGAGCGGAGGTGGAGGTTCGTCGAGCCCGTCGGCACGGCATGGCCCGTGCGGCAGCCCTGCGGCCTGACGCTCGCAGCGAGCGGCCCCGCCTGACGAGCGACACCGCCTGCGCGCTCAGCCCCACCTGCCGCTGCCGCCGAGCGCGATCGCACCGGCTACCGCTCCGGCCGTCGACCCGCGGAGCACCGTAGGTCCGATCCTGACGGGGACGGCGCCGGCCGCGGCAAGCGCAGCGGACTCCTCCGGGCTGACGCCGCCCTCTGGGCCGACAATCAGCACGATCTCCCCGTTATGCGGGAAGGTCGTCGCGGTGATCGGTTCGGCGGCCTGCGGGTCGAGTAGCAGGGCGAGACCAGCCTCCCGCACCCGTGCCACCGCGTCGGCGGTCCGCGCCTGGCCGGTGATCGCGGGGAACCTGGACCGCCGCGACTGCTTGGCCGCCTCCCGCGCGGTGGACCGCCAGCGGGCCAGCGCCTTGTCCTCCCGGTCGGACCGCCACCGGGCCACGCACCGCTCGGCGGCCCACGGCACGATCTCGTCGACCCCGACCTCGGTCATCAGCTCCACGGCAAGCTCGCCGCGCTCGCCCTTGAGTATCGCCTGAATCACCACCACCCGGCAGCGGGGCGCGGGCTCGTCGGCCCTGGCGAGCACGGCAAGGTCAAGCTCGCCGGCCGCGGGCCTCGCGGCCACCACCTCGCACCGCGCGAGGTGGCCGGCGCCATCGGTTAGATCCACCCGCTCGCCGGGACCGAGCCTGCGCACGGTGGTCGCGTGCCTGCCCTCGGCGCCCGTCAGCGTGATCAGGTCGCGGGCGAGCGCGGCCTGATCGCAGACGAAAACGGGCGGGGTCAGCGCGGGCTCCGGCGGCCGTGGCTAGCGCCCGTTGAAGGCGTCCCGCAGCCGGGAGAAGAACCCCTGCTCGCCGGGCGAGAACCGGCCGGGCGGCGACTCCTCGCCGCGCAACCTGGCCAGCTGCCTGACCAGCTCCTCCTGCTCGGCGTCCAGCTTGACCGGCGTCTCCACGGTCACGTGGATCACTAGATCGCCCCGGCCGGAGCTGTGCAGGTGCGAGGAACCCTGGCCGTATAGCGGTATCGCCTGGCCGGACTGGGTGCCTGGCCTGATGTCGATGGTGGCCGGGCCGTCCAGGGTCTGGATCTGCAGCGCCGCGCCGAGCGCCGCCGCCGACATCGGGATCGTCAGCGTGCAGTGCAGGTCGTCACCCTGGCGCTCGAAGATCGGGTGCGGCCGCTGCACGATCTCCAGGAACAGGTCGCCAGGCGGGCCGCCGCCAGGGCCGACCTCGCCCTCGCCGGCCAGCTGGATGTGCGTGCCGTCCTCGACCCCGGCCGGTATCCGCACCTTGACGGTCCGCCTGGTCCTGACCCGCCCGTCCCCGTCGCACTCCGGGCAGGGCCTGCGGATGATGGTGCCGAAGCCGCCGCAGCCCGGGCAGGGCCGCGACGTCATCACCTGGCCGAGGAAGGACCTGGTGACCTGGCTGACCTCGCCTCGGCCGTTGCAGACCTCGCAGGTGGTCGGGTGACTGCCCGGCGCGCTGCCCTCGCCAGAGCAGGTCGGGCAGACCACGGCGGTGTCCACGGTGAGGTCCCTCGTCGCGCCGAAGGCGCACTCGGACAGGTCGAGCTCGACCCTGATCGTGGCGTTCCTGCCGCGCCGGGCCCGGCTGCGTGGGCCACGGCTGGCGGCGCCGCCGAAGAACGCGTCCATGATGTCGGTGAACGGGGAGAACCCGGCGCCGAACCCGGCCGCGCCGCCCGGCGCGAACGGATCCCCGCCCAGGTCGTAGAGCTGCCGCTTCTCCGGATCCGACAGCACCTCGTAGGCCTGGGTGATCTCCTTGAACCGCTCCTGCGTCACCGGGTCGGGGTTGACGTCAGGGTGCAGCTCGCGTGCCAGCCGCCGGTATGCCTTCTTGATCTCGTCGGGATTGGCATCCCGCCGCACGCCCAGCGTGCCGTAGTAATCGGCCGTCACGCTCACCCCTACGACTCCGCCAGGATCTGGCCCGTGTACCGTGCCACCGCGCGCACAGCTCCCATCGCTGTTGGGTAATCCATCCTCGTCGGGCCCACCACTCCGAGCTTGGCCAGCGGCCGGTCGCCTGAGCCGTACCCGGCCGCTATCACGGAGGTACTGCGCAGCCCGTGCACGTCATTCTCCGCGCCGATCCTGACCGTCACGGCGGAAACCTCGTCAGACTCGCCGAGCAGCCGCATCAGCACGACCTGCTCCTCGAGCGCCTCGAGCACCTCGCGCAGGCCCTGGGAGAAGTCGGCGGCGGTCAGGTTGGACGCGCCGCCCACCACGATCCTCTCCTCGTGCCGCGCGACCAGCGTCTCGAGGATCACCGAGAATACCGCGGCCGCGTTCGGCCGCTCACGCGGCTCGACCCGCTCGGGAAGCTCGGCCACCACGGCGGCGACGTCGGTGAGCTTACGCCCGTCCAGGCACGCGTTGAGCACCGCACGAAGCTGGGTGATCGAGTCGTCGTCGTAGCTGGCCGGCATGTCGACCACCCGCTGCTCGACCCGGCCGGTGTCGGTGATCAGGACGAGCAGCAGACGCCCGTCGGTGAGGGGGACAAGCTCGACGTGCCTGATGGCCGACTTGCTCAGCGACGGGTACTGCACCACGGCGACCTGCCTGGTCAGCTGGGCGAGCAGCCGGACCGTCCGCATCACGACGTCGTCCAGGTCGTAGGCGCCCGCCAGGAAGGTCTCGATCGCGCGCCGCTCGGCCGCGGACATCGGCTTGACCGCGGACAGCCGGTCGACGAACAGCCGGTAACCCTTGTCGGTGGGGATCCGGCCCGCGCTGGTATGCGGCTGCACGATGTAGCCCTGCTCCTCGAGGACCGCCATGTCGTTGCGTATGGTGGCCGGCGAGACATCCAGGTTGTGCCGGTCGACGAGCGCGCGCGAGCCGACCGGCTCGTTGGTGGAGACGTAGTCCTCGACGATGGCTCGAAGCACCGCGAGCTTCCTGTCGTCAAGCACGTGTCACCTCCCTGGCACTGCGCAGTTCCCTGGCACTCAGCACTCCCGAGTGCCAAGTCTATGGCCGAACGATACTGTGACTCCCATCGTCAAGTCACCGGGCAGCATGGGGCTAGTCGGTCAGGTCGCGGATCACGGCGTCGGCGAGCAGCCGGCCCTGCCTGGTCAGCACCGCCAGGCCCGCGTCGAACGCCGCGGCCTGCGCCAGCCCGCCAGCCACCGCCGACCGCGCCGCCGCGAGCCCGGCCTGGCTCAGCTCGGCGACCGGGCAGCCGGCCGCGAGCCTGGTGGTCAGCATGATCCGCTCGGTCCGCCGCTCGGCGTCGGTGAGCACCTCCATGGCCTGCCCGGGGCTGGTGCCTGCCGCCAGCCGCCCCGCGTAGGCGGACGGGTGCCGCACGTTCCACCACCGGGTACCGCCGACGTGGCTGTGCGCGCCTGGGCCGATCCCCCACCAGTTGCCGCCGGTCCAGTACAGCAGGTTGTGCCGGCAGGCCGAGCCTGGCCCGGCGGCCCAGTTGGAGACCTCGTACCAGTCCAGGCCCGCCGCGGCGAGCAGGTCGTCGGCGGCCAGGTAGCGGTCGGCCATCGCGTCGTCGTCCGGAGCTGGCAGCTCGCCGCGCCCGATCCTGGCCGCGAGCCTGGTGCCGTCCTCCACGATTAGCGCGTAGCCGGAGATGTGGTCCGGGCCGGCCCCGATCGCGCAGCGGACCGATCGCTCCCAGTCCGCCGCGCTCTCCCCCGGCGCGCCGTAGATCAGGTCCAGGCTGACGTGCTCGAACCCCTCGGCCCGCGCCCAGGCTACGCACTGCTCGGCCCGGCCGGGGGTGTGCGCGCGGTCGAGCACGGCGAGCACGTGGCCGGCCGCGCTCTGCATGCCGAGCGAGAGCCTGGTGAACCCGGCCGCCCGCAACTCGGCGAGGGCCCGCTGGTCCACGCTCTCCGGGTTAGCCTCCGTGGTCACCTCGGCGCCTGCCGCCAGCCCGAACTCCCTGTCCACCGCCCGCAGGATCGAGGCGAGGCCGGCCGGCGGCAGCAGGGTGGGCGTGCCGCCGCCGAAGAACACCGTGCTGACGGCCGGCGCGTCCGCCCCGAGCACCCGCCTGGCCAGCCGGATCTCGGCGATCGCCAGGGCCGGGTAGGCCTCGCGCGACCCGCCGCCGCCCAGCTCGGCCGCGGTGTAGGTGTTGAAGTCGCAGTAGCCGCAGCGCGTTCGGCAAAACGGTACATGAACGTATATTCCGAACGAATTCCCGTTCAGCCGGTCGAGTGCGGCAGCCCCGAGCCGCCCGTCGGCCGGCATCGGCGTCCCGTCGGGGGGAGTGCCTGGCATGCGCCTGCCCCTAGGCGGGCGCTGCGTCGTCGGGTCGCGGTCCGGTCACGCCCGCACCCTGCCGAGCACCTGCTCGCCGATCTCGTCCCACCGCGCACCGCGGCCAGGCACGGTCAGCAGCAGCCGCATCAGGCCGGCATCACCGTAGAACGCCAGCATCGACTCGGCGACCGTGACCTGCTGCTCGGGCCTGGCCAGCACCTCGATCTCGTCGCCTGCGCCGATGCTGCCCTCGGTTAGCACCCGCAGGTAGGCACCCGGCCGGCCCGCGGCGGCGAAGCGCTTCACCCAGTGCGGCTCGCCGGTCCAGGACTGGAAGGTCGCGCACGGGATCCGCGCCGCGGTGACCTGCACGACCACCGCGCCAAGCCGCCAGGTCTCGCCGATCAGCGCACCGGAGACGTCAAGGCCGGCCGTGGTGACGTTCTCGCCGAACTCGCCCGCGCGCACCTCGCGGCCGAGCCGCTCGGTCCACCAGTCAAGGTCCTCCCTGGCGTAGGCGTACAGCGCCTGGTCGACGCCGCCGTGGTCCACCTTGTCGGCCTGCTCGTCCCCGGCAAGCCCGAGCCGCCCGACGGCCACCTGGCCGCTGGCCGGGCGCTTGTCGATGGCGCTGCGCCCCGGCCGCCCGCTGATCACCAGATCCCGCTCCACGCCGGTGCAGACGGCGGCGATCCGAGGTCTGGTCATGACCGCAGGCTAGCCGAATTCCGGGTTAACCTGGGACACGGGTGAGTGGGCCGCGCAGTCAGATTGGGCGGTCGGATTGGGACGGAATGCCGATGACAGCCAGCGGCTACGGGCAGATGCGGGCGACGGACGCCGACCGGGACAGCGTGCACAACGTGCTCCAGGACGCCTACGCCGACGGCCGGCTGACCTGGGAGGAGTTCGACGCGCGATCCACCGCGCTGGTGCAGGCCAAGACCTACGACCAGCTCACCGCGCTGACCGCCGACCTGTACCGGCCGGTGCCGTACGCCCGCCCGCCGCAGCCGCCGGTGCCGTACCAGATGCGGCCGCCGACCAACCAGATGGCGGTGATCTCGCTGAGCTTCGGCATCGGCCAGCTGATGCTGCCGTTCGTGGGCGGCCTCGTAGCCATCATCACCGGCCACAAGGCACGGAGCGAGATCCGCCGCACCGGCGAGTCCGGCTACGGGATGGCCGTGGTCGGGCTGACCCTGGGCTATGTCGGCGTGATCGTGCCGCTGCTAGTCCTGCTCCTGGCGATCGGCACGCTCGCGGCCCTGTTCTCCTGAGCTGCCGCCAGCTGTCCTGCCGGGAAGCGCGGCTCAGTTCTTGCGGTCAGGTCCCTGCTCGGTGGTCAGCGCCGCCACGAAGGCCTCCTGCGGCACCTCGACCCGGCCGATGGTCTTCATCCGCTTCTTGCCCTCCTTCTGCTTCTCGAGCAGCTTGCGCTTGCGGGTGATGTCGCCGCCGTAGCACTTGGCGAGCACATCCTTGCGCAGCGCCCTGATGTTCTCGCGGGCGATGACCCTGGCGCCGATCGCCGCCTGGATCGGCACCTCAAACTGCTGCCTGGGGATGAGTTCCTTCAGCTTGGCCGTCATGGCCAGGCCGTACTCCCGCGCCTTGTCCGAGTGCACGATCTGGCTGAACGCGTCCACCGGCTGACCCTGCAGCAGGATGTCCACCTTGACCAGGTCGGCCTCCTGCTCGCCGGCGGGCTCGTAGTCCAGCGAGGCGTATCCCCTGGTGCGCGACTTGAGCTGGTCGAAGAAGTCGAAGATGATCTCGCCAAGCGGCATCGTGTACCTGATCTCAACCCGGTCCTCGGACAGGTAGTCCATCCCGATCAGGGCGCCTCGTCTGGACTGGCAGAGCTCCATGATCGCGCCGATGTACTCGGCGGGCGCGAGCACGGTGGCGCGCACCACCGGCTCGTAGACCGCGCCGATCTTGCCGGCCGCGATCACCCCGGTGCTGGTGGCGATGCCGGTCGGCCCGCCCGGGAACTCGCTCGGGTTGGTGACCACGACCTCGGCGCCGGAGTCCATCACCACGCGGTAGACCACGTTCGGCGCGGTCGAGATCAGCGACAGGTCGAACTCCCGCTCGAGCCGCTCCCTGACGATCTCCATGTGCAGCAGGCCGAGGAACCCGCACCGGAATCCGAAACCGAGCGCGGTGGACGTCTCGGGCTCGTAGACCAGTGACGCGTCGTTCAGCCGCAGCTTGTCCAGGGCGTCGCGCAGTTCGGGATACTCGTCACCATCCACCGGGTACAGGCCGGAGAACACCATCGGCTTGGGATGCGCGTAGCCGGCCAGCGGATCGGAGGCAGGGCGGGCCGCGCTGGTCACCGTGTCGCCGACCCTGGCCTGGCGGACGTCCTTGACCCCGGTGATCAGGTAGCCGACCTCCCCGGCCGCCAGCCCGTCGGACGGGACGGGCTCGGGCGAGATCACGCCAACCTCGAGCGTCTCGTGCACCGCCCTGGTGGACAGCATCAGCACCCGCTCCCTGCGGGACAGCCGCCCGTCCATCATCCGCACGTAGGTGACCACGCCGCGGTAGGTGTCGTAGACCGAGTCGAAGATCAGCGCCCTGGCCGGGGCAGCCGGGTCGCCGGACGGGGCCGGCACCTGGGCGACCACCGCGTTCAACAGCTCGGTCACCCCCTCGCCGGTCTTGGCCGAGACCCGCAGCACGTCAGAGGGCTCGCAGCCGATGATCTTGGCGAGCTCGGCCGCGTACTTCTCCGGCTGCGCCGCCGGCAGGTCGATCTTGTTCAGCACCGGGATCAGGTGCAGGTCGGCGTCGAGCGCCAGGTACAGGTTGGCCAGCGTCTGCGCTTCGATCCCCTGGGCCGCGTCCACCAGCAGGACCGCGCCCTCGCAGGCCGCAAGCGACCTGGACACCTCGTAGGAGAAGTCGACGTGGCCGGGCGTGTCGATCAGGTTGAGCACGTAGTCCGTGCCGTCGGTGCCGCGCCAGGGCAGCCGGACCGCCTGGCTCTTGATCGTGATGCCGCGCTCGCGCTCGATGTCCATCCTGTCCAGGTACTGCGCCCGCATCTGGCGGTCGCCGACCACGCCGGTGAGCTGGAGCATCCGGTCGGCCAGCGTGGACTTGCCGTGGTCGATGTGAGCGATGATGCAGAAGTTCCTGATCACCGCCTGATCGGTGCGCGACGGCTGCGGCAAGGCGGCCGCGGCAGCGGCGGCGGCCCTGGCGCCGGCAGGCGCGTGCGCGGTCGCTCTGGACGGGTCAGACATCGGTGGCACAGTCATCCGCTCGGTACGGGTTCCGGTTGATCACGCCCGGCGAGCGCCCGCAGCCCGTCGGCAGCCGCGGGGCCGCGTCGAGGCAGCGCACGGTCGCGCCGCGCTGGCTCCCTGGGCACGTGGCCCGGCAGTTCCTTGTCGCCGTCTATGGTCGCATGCGCCGGCGAGTGCCAAGGCCAGCAGCTTGCCTGGTTGCTCTTCGTCCCCTGGTTTGAGCGGACGAGGTGATCTCGGATATCCTTCTTCTTCGGCTGCCCGCATGCCCGCACCATCGTGCCGGGTGCGCCACCGCACCCACGGCTCGCGCCGGGCACACCCAGACCACCACAGGAGTAGCGAGGCATCGCGTGGCGAACATCAAGTCCCAGATCAAGCGCAACAAGCAGAACGAGAAGGCCAGGCAGCGCAACAAGGCCGTCAAGTCCTCGCTGAAGACCGCGGTCCGCAACCTGCGCGAGGCGGCCGACTCCGGCGACGCGGACAAGGCGAGCGAGGCGCTCAGGGCCGCCTACGTCAAGCTGGACAAGGCAGCGAGCAAGGGCGTCATCCACAAGAACCAGGCAGCCAACCGCAAGTCGGCGCTCGCCAAGCGGGTCGCCACGCTCAAGCAGGGCTGACCGGCAGCAGGGCTGACCGGCAGCAGAGCTGACCGGCCCGCCTCAGGTCAGCCGAGGCCGGCGGTACGGCTCGCGACGATCACTCGCACGGCCCGCTCCAGGGCATAGCCCGCGCTCGCACCCTCGCCCTTCACCTCGGCGTCGGCCTGCGCCACCGCCGAGTGCGCCCGCGCCAGCCCGTCCGACGTCCAGCCGCGCAGCTGCTGGCGCACCTTGTCGACCTTCCAGGCAGGCATCCCGAGCTCGGCGGCGAGCGCGTCGGCGCCCTTGCCGCGCGCCGCTGTGCCGACCTGCCCGAGCGTGCGGATCCCGCGCGCGAGCGCGCTAGTGATGAGCACTGGCGCCGTACCGATCGCCAGCGCCCAGCGCAGCTGGGCGAGCGCCTCGGCCAGGTTCCCCTCAAGTGCCCGGTCGGCGACGCTGAAACCGGTCGCCTCGGCCCGGCCGCGCCAGTAGCGCCCGACGAGCTGCGGCGTGATCACGCCGGTGGTGTCGGCGGCCAGCTGATCGCAGGCGGCGGCCAGGTCGCGCAGGTCGGTGCCGACCGCGTCGATCAGCGCCCGCAGGCCGCCGTCGTCGGCCTTGCGCCCGGCTCTTACCAGCTCGGCCCGCAGGAAGTCCATCCGCTCGCCGAACCTGCGCACCGGCGGGCAGTCGATCCGCTGCGCTCCGGCCGCGATCAGCACGGCGAGCAGGGACTTGCCCTTCGCGCCGCCCGCGTGGGTGACCACCAGCGACGCCTCGGGCGGCATGTCGGCGGCAAGCTGGCCGAGCTCGGCCGCGACGGCCGAGCTCGCGTCCTGTGCCGCCCTGACCACCACCACGCACTCACCGCCGAACAGGGACGGCGAGGTCAGCATCGACAGCTCGCCGGGGCTGAGGTCGGCGCCGCCGATGTCGTGCACGTCGGGTTCCGCGCCGGGCTCGGGCCCGCCGGCCCCGGCCTGGTCAGCGCCACGGTCGGCCCCGGCCTGGCCAGCGCCCACCTGGCCGGCGGCCGGGCTCGCGGCCAGCACCGCGCTGACGGCACGCTCGACGAGAAGCTCCTCCTCGCCCACGATCACGGTCACCGGCGCCCGGCGGCCAGGTGCGGCCGGGGATCGGCGGCTTGCGCCCTGGGGCATGGCGGCCTGGGTTGGCATGTAGGCAGCATGCCACGGCTAGCGGGCTGCCGGGTCAGGGCCCAGGCTGATCCCCAGCATCCCCGGCCCGGTGTGCACCCTGATCGCGCTGCCCGCCTCGGTCAGGTACAGGTTCCCGATCCGCGGCAGTGCCGCACGCAGCCGGACAGCGAGCGCGGCGGCCCGGTCGGCGGCCGCGACGTGCTGCACGGCGAGCTCCGCGCCGCTGCCAAGCTCATCGGCCGACGCCAGCGCAAGCTCGACCAGCCGGTCGGCCGCCGCGGCCCTAGTGCGGACCCGCTCGAGCAGCGCGATCCGGCCGACGCTGATCTCCAGGATCGGCCTGGCGGCCAGCGGCGGCGCGGCGGGGCGGCCGGGCGCGACGCGGGACTCGGGCGAAGCCGCCGCGTCGCCGGGCGGCGGCCGCTCCCCCGGCAGGCGGCCGCTGGCGAGCAGCATCCTGATCGAGTCGAGCACGAAGAAGGACCTGGCACGCCCGGCGTAGCGGCGGGCCGCCGCGGCGACCTCGCCGGCGGGCCGGACTGCCGCGGCCGCGGCCGCGGCGGCGATCACGGTGAGCCCGAGACCCATCCCGATCTGCCTGGTATCTACCACCGTGACCGGGACTGGCGCGTCGGCCGCGGCGAGCTCGGCCGAGCCAACCGTGCCGGAAAGCTGACCGGACAGGTGCAGCGAGACCACCGCGCCTGCCCCCGCAGCCGCCGCCTGCCGGTAGGCCGTCAGGAACCGCTCAGGCGACGGCCTGGCCGTCGTCAGGCGCTCGCCGCCGGCCACGGCGGCCTCGATCGCAGCTGCCAGGCCTGGCTCACCGTCCATCCCGCTCAGCGAGCCGGCCAGCAGCTGCAGCGGGACCACGATCACGCCGTGCGCGGCGACCAGCTCGGCGGGCAGGCAGGCCGCCGAGTCGGTGACGATCGCGACGGCGCCATCAGGCATGGCCACTGAGCTTAGGCCGTGACCGGCTCGCCGCCTAGCCACACCCGGAACGGGCGCAGCCCGTAGGACCAGCTGAACGCGCCCTCGTGATCGGCGTCCCAGGCCACGACGTCGGCCAGCCGGCCGGGAGTCATCGCGCCGCGGTCCGCGGCGCGCAGCGCGTGGGCACCGCCCACCGTGGCGGCCCGCAGTGCCTCGGTCACGCTCATCCCGAGGTTCGCGATCGCCATCGAGATCACCAGCGGCATCGAGGTGATCCCGTTGGTGCCCGGCGAGTGGCCGGTGCCGAGCGCGACCATGGCACCGCGGTCGAGCAGCGACCTGACCGGCGCGTGCCGCCCGGTCTCCGAGCTGGTCGCCGGGCAGACCACGGCGGTCACCCCGGCCGAGGCGAGCACGGCCACGTCGTCATCGTCGGCCTCGCTGAGCAGGTCGGCGGAGGCACAGCCGAGCTCGGCGGCCAGCCTGGCCGCACCGAGCCGCGTATCGCCGCCCGCATGCAGCCTGGGCAGCAGCCCGGCCGCGCGCCCGGCGCCGAGAATCCAGCGAGCCTCCCGGTCGGTGAACCTGTTCGCCTCGCAGTGCACGTCCACGCTGTCGGCGCCGGCCGCCGCGGCGTCACTGCACCAGGCGCAGACCGCCTCGACATAGTCCCGCCTGCGGCCGAAGTACTCTGGCGGCACCGCGTGCGCGGCAAGGAACGTGACGTGCACCCGCGGCATGCCTGACTCGTCCTCCAGCGAGCGGAGCAGCCGGACGTCGGCAAGCTCGCCGTCCCTGGTCAGGTGGTAGCCGGTCTTAGCCTCGATCGTCGTGGTGCCGCTGGTCACCCAGTCCCGCAGCCTGCCGCGCACGAGGTTGCACAGCGTCCACGGGTCCGTTCCCCTGGTCACGGTGACCGTGGAGGTCAGGCCGCCGCCTGCGGCCACGACCTCGGACATCGACGCGCCGCCCGACATCATCGACAGCTCGGCCCAACGGTTCCCCGCGTATACCGGGTGGGTGTGCGCGTCGATCAGGCCAGGGGTGACCAGGGCCCCGCCGAGGTTCTCGACATGATCCACGTCGACGATGTCCTCGATGACGCCAGGTAGCCGCGACGGGAGCTGGGCGACCGGGCCAGTCCACACGATGCGGTCATTTCGCATCAGGATGGCCGCGTTACTCCACACCTCGGAACCGGTCCACAGCCGGCCGATGTTGGTGAGAAGGCGGGAGCTCACCGGCCCGCACCGGGCCAGCGCGGCACGACCACTGCGCCATGTGTCGCCGCCATGCCCTCACCTGCCACGGCCTGTCGTCCCCGACGCCAGGATTGAGGAAGCTGATTCATTCGAACACGAAATGTGAATCACAAGCCGCCACTCAGTGACCCACTTACCATATCGGTTGCGTGATGGCATTGCACTACTCAATGCCGTACGGGTGCGGGTAGGCGACATGCCGTATGTGCGCGTGGGCGACGTGCCGTACGGGTGCGGGTAGGCGACATGCCGTATGCGCGCGTGGGCGACGTGCCGTACGGGTGCGGGTGGGCGACACGTCGCCCCGGCCAGCGAAGTCAGGCCGGGTCGCTGGCCACCACGAACCGCTCGAACTCGGCGGCCAGCGCGGGCGGTACCCGTGCTGTCAGCGCAGTACCCGCGGCGGTGTGCTCGACGCGCAGCACCTCGCCGTCCTGATGCGCCCGCGCCAGCAGATCGCCCCGCGCGTACGGCACCACCACGCTGATCTCGGTGCTCGGCCGCGGCAGCAGCCGCTCGACCTCGGCGAGCATGGCCGGAAGGCCATCGCCGGTGCGCGCCGACACGAGCACGGACTGCGGCTCGGCCAGCTGCAGCCCCTTGAGCACGATCTCGTCGGCGGCGTCGGCCTTGTTGAACACCACGAGCTCGGGCACGTCGGCAGCGCCGATCTCGGCAAGCACCTCGCGGACCGCCCTGATCTGGGATCGCGGGTCGGCGTCAGAGCCGTCCACCACGTGCAGGATCAGGTCGGCGTCGGCGACCTCCTCGAGCGTGGAGCGGAACGCGTCGACAAGCTGGTGCGGCAGGTGCCTGACGAACCCCACGGTGTCGGTCAGCGTGATCGGCGCGCCCGACGGCAGCCTGGCCTTGCGTACCGCGGGGTCGAGCGTGGCGAAGAGCGAGTTGTCGACCAGTACGTGCGCCCCGGTCAGCTGGTTGAGCAGGCTGGACTTGCCGGCGTTGGTGTAGCCGGCGATCGCCACGGACGGTATCTCGCGCCGCCGCCGCTGCCCGCGCCGCACCTCGCGGCCCACGGACATCTCGCCGATCTCGCGGCGCAGCCTGGTGATCCGCGTCCTGATCCGGCGGCGGTCGGTCTCGATCTTGGTCTCGCCAGGCCCTCGGGCCCCGATGCCGCCGCCGGCCATCCGGCCGCCCGCCTGCCTGGACATCGACTCGCCCCAGCCGCGCAGCCGCGGCAGCATGTACTGCATCTGGGCGAGCTCGACCTGCGCCTTGCCCTCCTTGCTCCTGGCGTGCTGGGCGAAGATGTCCAGGATCAGAGCGGTGCGGTCGATGACCTTGACCCGCACGACGCCTTCGAGCTTGCGCAGCTGGCTCGGGTTCAGCTCGCCGTCGCAGATCACCGTGTCTGCCCCGGTGGCCTGGACGATCTCGGCGAGCTCGGCTGCCTTCCCGGCGCCCACGTAGGTCGCCGCGTCCGGCCGGCTGCGCCGCTGGGTGAGGCCGTCAAGCACCACCGAGCCCGCCGTCTCGGCGAGCTGCGCGAGCTCGCGCATCGAGTGCTCGGCGGTCGCGAGCGTGCCCTCGGTCCACACGCCGAGCAGCACGACCCGCTCCAGGCGAAGCGCGCGGTACTCGACCTCGGTGACGTCCTGCAGCTCGGTGGAGAGCCCAGCTACCCGCCGCAGCGCATGCCGGTCCTCCAGGTCAAGCTGGCCGGCGTCGTAGTCAGCCGCGATCTCGTCGATGTGGTCGATGTGGTTGGTCGGGTCTGCTGTCATCTGCCATCCAGGACGTGGACCGCTCTTGGCCGGCGGTCACCTCGATGCTGCCACGAGCGGCGGGCATCGTCACTTGAATAACATCCGGCGGGCTCAGGATGTGCCCGGCCCGCACTGCGCCCCTGCTGCCATCGACCTTAGGATCAAAAGTCACGGCACGCATGCCGGCCTCGGCACGATGGAGGGCAGCCAGGAATGAGCGGTGGCGACGGAATCCAGATCGTGGGCCCGATGCAGGACCGGTTCGACGAGATCCTGACGCCAGAGGCGCTCGACCTGGTGGCGACGCTGCAGCGCCAGCTCGGCCCGCGCCGGGCCGAGCTGCTCGCCGCCAGGGCCGTGCGCCAGCGCGAGCTCAGCGGCGGCGCGATGCTCGACTTCCTGCCGCAGACCGCGCACATCAGGGACGACCGAAGCTGGCGGGTGGCCACTCCCGCTCCTGGGCTGGTGGACCGCAGGGTCGAGATCACCGGTCCGACCGACAGGAAGATGACGATCAACGCGCTGAACTCAGGTGCCAAGGTGTGGCTGGCCGACTTCGAGGACGCCAACACGCCGCTGTGGGAGAACATGGTCTCCGGCCAGCTCAACCTCAAGGACGCGCTCGACCGGATCATCGACTTCACCAGCAGCGACGGCAAGGACTACGCGCTGGCGCCTGACGAGGACCTGGCCACCATCGTGGTCAGGCCGCGCGGCTGGCACCTGTCGGAGAAGCACGTGCTCGTCGACGGGGAGCGGATCTCGGGCAGCCTGTTCGACTTCGCCCTGTACTTCTTCCACTGCGCCGGCCGGCAGATCGCCAAGGGCAAGGGCCCGTACTTCTACCTGGCCAAGATGGAGAGCCACCTGGAAGCGCGGTTGTGGAACGACGCGTTCACGATCGCGCAGGACGCGCTCGGCCTGCCGCGCGGCACGATCAGGGCGACCGTGCTGATCGAGACCATCCCGGCGGCGTTCGAGATGGAGGAGATTCTCTGGGAGCTGCGCGAGCACAGTGCGGGCCTGAACGCCGGGCGCTGGGACTACCTGTTCAGCATCATCAAGAAGTTCCGCACTAGGGGCCGCGAGTTCGTGCTGCCCGAGCGGAACGCGGTGACCATGACCGCACCGATGATGCGCGCCTACACCGAGCTGCTGGTCAGGACATGCCACGGCCGCGGCGCGCACGCCATGGGCGGCATGGCCGCGTTCATCCCGAGCAGGCGCGACCCCGAGGTCAACGAGATCGCGCTTGCCAAAGTGCGTGACGACAAGACCCGCGAGTCCCGTGACGGCTTCGACGGCTCCTGGGTTGCCCACCCCGACCTGGTGCCGATCTGCCGCGAGGTCTTCGACGGCGTGCTCGGCGACGCGCCGAACCAGCTCGGCAAGCTGCGCGATGACGTGCACGTGACCGCCGCGCAGCTGCAGGACGTCGCGAGCACGCCCGGCCAGATCACCGAGGCTGGGCTGCGCAACAACATCAGCGTCGGGCTGCAGTACCTGGCCAGCTGGCTGGCGGGCACCGGGGCGGTGGCGATCTTCAACCTGATGGAGGACGCGGCCACGGCCGAGATCTCCCGGTCGCAGGTCTGGCAGTGGCTGCATAACGACGTGCACCTCGCCGAGGGCCCGCAGATCACGCCGGGCCTGGTGGAGCAGTACATCGACGAGGAGCATGCCAAGATCGCGGCCACCTACGGCGAGGCCTACGACCCGGCCCAGTACCAGGTGGCTGTGGCCCTGTTCAAGGAGGTCGCGCTGGCCGACGACTTCGTCGACTTCCTCACCCTGCCCGCCTACGAGCGCATGCCGTGATGCAGTCGCAGGCGCAGGACAGCCAGGCGCAGGACAGCCAGGCGCAGGACAGCGGGGACGGACCTGCCGGTCTCGGCTGACCTGGAGAACTGCTTCGCCGACGAGCCAGACGGCGTCGCGCAGACGGTGCGGCTCGCTGTGCAGGCCGGCCTGGCAGGATGCTCCGTCGAGGACTACTCCGACCGCGGGCAGGACAGGATCTACGACCGCGGGCTGGCCGCCGAACGGGTGGCGGCCGCCGCGCAGGCCGCGCACGCCGGGCCCGTGCACCTTGTGCTGACCGCGCGCGCCGAGAACCACATCCGCGGCAACCCCGACCTCGCCGACACGATCGGCAGGCTGCAGAGCTTCCAGGAAGCGGGCGCCGACGTGCTCTACGCGCCGGGCCTGACCAGGCTGGAGGACATCAGGCAGGTGGTCGCCTCGGTCGACCTGCCGGTGAACGTGCTGGCCGTGCCCGGCGCTCCGCCCGTCGCCGACCTGGCCGCGGCGGGCGTCCGGCGGATCTCGGTGGGCGGCGCGTTCGCCTGGGTGGCGTTCGGCGCGGTGGCCCAGGCCGCCAGCGAGCTCCGCGATCACGGCAGCTACGGGTTCTGGAAGCTGGCAGGCCCTGGCGGCGCAGCCGCCAGGGCCGCGTTCAGCACCTGAGCCGGCCTGCCGCGCCAGGTAACGAGTGCTCGGTCGCGGGCTCAGGGCGCGGGCGAGCGCCCGATCCCTGGCCGGTAGGCCACGATCTCCACCTCAACCAGCATCTGCGGGTCGATCAGTGCGGCCACCTGCACCATCGAGGTCGCCGGCAATACCTCGCCAAACGCCTCGGCGTGCGCCCGGCCGATCTCCTGCCAGCGCGAGATGTCGGTCACGTACATCCGGGTCCGCACCACGTCAGCCAGGCTGGCGCCGAGCCCGGTCAGCGCGGCGGCCGCGTTCGCGATCGCCTGCGCGGCCTGCGCGTAGGCGTCGCCAGGGTGCACGAATTCGGCACCAGCGACCGACGTGCAGCCGGACACGAAAACGAAGTCGCCGGCCGCCACCGCCCGGCTGTAGCCGACCACCGGCTCCCAGGCCGTGCCCGAGGAAATCCTGCGGGTCATCCCGGCGCGGGCCGATCACGCAGCACGGCAACTCCTCGCGAACCGACGGGCCCTTCGCATCGGGCCTGCGGGCAGCATAGCCCGCCCGACCTGCCGAGCCGCGCGCCCGCACCCGCCTGCCGCCAGCCCGGCGGACGCGCGACTTCTCTCCGCCACCGCGCGGAGTCGGGTCGCAACTACCTCCCGCCAGCCCGGCGGGGCGCCGCGAATCACCTCCGCCGCGCCGATTCGCCGATCCGGGGTCGGCGGGGCTGGCCGGCGGGGAGATGATGGGGGCAGGCGGCAAGGACCGGCGGGAGGCGCGGATGGACGAGCAGGCACCTGCTGGTTCGCTGCCGGCCCTGATCCCTCGGCTGGCCGGCATCTGCGGTGCCGACGCCGTCATCACCGACCCGATGGAGCTGCGCACCTACGAGTGCGACGGGCTGACCTCGCACCGGTGCTCCCCCGGCCTGGTGGTGCTGCCGCAGACGGCCGCCCAGATCGCGGCCGTGGTCCGCGCCTGCTCGCAGGCGGGCATCCCGTTCGTGGCCAGGGGCAGCGGCACCGGCCTGTCCGGCGGAGCGCTGCCGCGCGCCGACGGCGTGCTGATCGTCACCGCGCGGATGCGCAGGATCATCGAGATCGACCCGGCCAGCCGCCGCGCCATCGTCGAGCCAGGCGTGACCAACCTGGCGGTCAGCAAGGCGGCTCAGCCGTTCGGCCTGTTCTACGCGCCCGACCCGTCCAGCCAGCAGATCTGCTCGGTCGGCGGCAACGTCGCAGAGAACTCGGGCGGCGCGCACTGCCTGAAGCACGGGTTCACCGTGCACCACGTGGCCGGCCTGGAGATCGTTACCCCGGACGGCGAGCTGACCTGGCTCGGCGACGGCACAGGCAGCGCGCCCGGCTACGACCTGATCGGCGCGTTCACCGGTTCGGAGGGCACGCTCGGCATCGTCACCAAGGTCGTCGTCAGGCTAACCCCGATCCCGCAGGCGGTGACCACCCTGCTCGCCGCGTTCCAGACCATGGGCCAGGGCGGTACGGCGGTCTCGGCGATTATCGGATCAGGGGTCTTGCCGGCCGCGATCGAGATGATGGACGCGCTCGCGATCGAGGCCGCCGAGGCGGCCGTGGCCTGCCAGTACCCGCCGGGTGCCGGAGCGGTGCTGATCGTAGAGCTTGACGGACCGCAGGCCGAGGTAACCGGCGAGGTGGCCGCCGTCCGCAGGCTGGCGCAGGAGGCGGGCGCGTTCGAGATCCGGGAGGCCGCCGATCCGGCCGAGCGGGCCGCGATCTGGACCGGCCGCCGGTCAGCGTTCGCCGCCATGGGCCGGATCAGCCCTGCTTACATCGTGCAGGACGGCGTGGTGCCGCGCACCGCTCTGCCTGAGGTGCTCGACGCGATCACCGCACTGTCCGAGCAGTCCGGGATCCGGGTGGCCAACGTGTTCCACGCCGGCGACGGCAACCTGCACCCGCTTGTGCTGTTCGACGACGCCAGCCCACAGCAGGCGGCCGCGGCGGAGGAGCTCTCCGGCGCCATACTCGACCTGTGCATCACCCATGGCGGGTCGATCACCGGCGAGCATGGCGTCGGCGTGGACAAGTCCAGGTACATGCCGCGCATGTTCAGTGCCGACGACCTGGACACCATGCAGCTGCTGCGCTGCGCGTTCGATCCGCGCGGGCTGTGCAACCCTGGCAAGGTCTTCCCGACCCCGCGTATGTGCGGTGAGGTCCCCGGCGTCAGGCACGGGCCGCATCCGCTGGTCGCCTCTGGCCAGGCGGAGATGCTCTGACATGGCGAACGCATCGCCGCCGGCCGGTGCCCATGCCCGCTGACCCGATACCCGACCAAATAGCCTCGGCCTGCGCCGACGTCCGGCCGGCCACCACAGCCGACGCGGTGGCCGGGGTCCAGCCCGCGCTGGTCGCCGCGCCAGCGAGCACGGCAGAGTGCGCGAGCCTGCTGCGGGCCGCGACCGAGCTGGGCCTGGCCGTGATCCCGCGCGGCACAGGCTCCCGACTGGGCTGGGGTTACCCGCCCGAGCGCGCCGACCTGGTGATCGACACCGGCAGGCTGGACCAGGTCATCGAGCACGCGGCAGGCGACCTGGTGGCCACCGTGCAGGCCGGGGTGCGGCTCGACACGCTTGCCGACGTGCTCGGAGCGGCCGGCCAGCGGCTCGCGCTCGATCCGCCGCCCCTGGGCACCCCTGGCACGGTCGGCGGTGTGCTGGCGACCGGCGCAGCCGGCCCACTGCGGTTGCGTTATGGAACTGGAAGGGATCTCCTGATCGGGATCACCGTGGTCCGTGCCGACGGGACGGTCGCGAAGTCGGGCGGCAAGGTGGTCAAGAACGTGGCCGGCTACGACATCGGCAAGCTATTCGCCGGATCCCGCGGCACGCTCGGGCTGATCACCCAGGCCACGTTCCGGCTGCACCCGAGGCCGACCGAAGTCGCTTACGTGTCGGCCAGATGCCCTGCGGCCGTCGCCGCCTGCCGGGTGGTCGCCGCCGCGCTCGAGTCGCCGACGGCGCCGTCGGCCGCCGAGATAGACTGGCCGGCCGCCGGTGACCAGGTGCACGTCTGCATCGCGCTTGAGGGCGAGGCGTCGGGCGTGGCCGACCGCACGATCGCGCTGGCCGACCTGGTCTCCGGGCTCGGCGGGCAGGCCAAGCCCTTGGTGAGCCGGCAGCCGCCGCGGTGGTGGGGCCGCGGCCCGGCCGCCCTGCCGGACGGGACCGTGCTGCAGGTCGGTTTCTGGCCCGGTGACCTCGGCGTGGTGCTTGCCGAGATCAGGGCGGCGGCCGCCGCGGCCGGGCTCGACCCGGCGATCGCCGGATCGGCCGGCGCCGGCGTGCTGCAGGTCGGCCTGACCGGCGACGGTGACGCCGGCGCCATCGCGGCCTACGTGGCCGTGCTGCGGACCGCGCTCGGCCACGCCCTGCCCGCCGACTCCGGGCACCGGCTAGCCGACATCCCGCGGCCGCTGGCGCACTCCCACGCGGGCGGCGGCCGTACCTGGCCGGCCGCTGGCCACGGCACCGCCCCGGCGGGTCCCGGCCAGCCGCGGTCCGGCGAGGGTCCGCCGGCCAGGGCGAACGTGATGGTCCTGCACGCACCGGCCGCAGTCGGCGCACTGGTTGACCTGTTCGGCCCGATACCGTCGCTGCCGCTGATGCGCGCGGTGAAGCACCAGTTCGATCCCGGCCGCACGATGTCGCCGGGGCGCTTCGCCGGGAGGATCTGATGAGCGACGACCAGGCGGTGCCGACCGGCCACGACCAGGCGGTGCCGACCGGCGAGCGCCGCGGGGCGCTCGATCCCACCGGCGAGCTGCGCGAGATCGTCGGCGACTGCGTGCACTGCGGGTTCTGTCTGCCGGCCTGCCCCACCTACCAGCTGTGGGGCGAGGAGATGGACTCGCCGCGCGGCCGGATCCACCTGATCGGCCAGCTGCTCGACGGGGCGAACGCCAGCCCGGCCGCGGCCGAGCACCTCGACCGGTGCCTCGGCTGCATGGCGTGCGTCCCGGCCTGCCCGTCCGGAGTGCGCTACGACCGGCTGATCGAGGCGGCCAGATCCTGGGCATCGGAACCCGAGCCGGTGCGACCGCTGCCGCCGAGGACGAGCAGGGAGCGCGCGCTGCGCGCCGCGATCTTCGCGACCTTCCCGTACCCGGCCAGGCTCCGGCTGCTCACCGGCCCGCTCCGCGGCGCGCAGCGGACCGGGCTCGACCGCCTGGTCGGCCGGGCCGGCCTGGCCGAGCGCATGCTGCCCGAGATGGCTGCGGCGCTTCGGGTCGCACCCAGGCCGAACGGGTCGGGCGGCGGCCGGCGGCCCGCGGGCCGTGGTCGGCTGCCCGAGCGGGTCGCGGCCCGCGGTCAGCGGCGCGCCGTGGTCGGCATGCTGACCGGCTGCGTGCAGCAGGTGTTCTTCCCTGCCGTCAACATCGCGACCGCGCGCGTGCTGGCGAGCGAGGGCTGCGACGTCGTCATCCCCGCCGGGCAGGGCTGCTGCGGCGCACTGTCGCTGCACGACGGCCGCCGCGCCGAGGCCGCGGCGTTCGCGCGCGCGGTGATCGAGACGTTCGAGCGGGCCGAGGTCGACGCCATCGTGGTGAACTCGGCGGGCTGCGGATCGGCGATGAAGGAGTACGGCGACCTGCTGGCCGGGGACCCGGAGTGGGCCGGGCGGGCGGCCGCGCTCAGCGAGCGGGTGGCCGACTTCAGCGAGTTTCTCGCCAGGCTAGGGCCGGTCGCGACCCGGCACCCGCTGCAGCTGACCGTGGCCTATCACGACGCCTGCCACCTCGCCTACGCGCAGCGGATCACCAGTCAGCCCCGCGAGCTCCTCAGAGGGATACCTGAGCTGCTGCTCGCCGAGCTGGCCGACGCCGGCACCTGCTGCGGCTCGGCCGGGATCTACAACCTGGTCCAGCCGGACACCGCCCGCCAGCTCGGCGAGCGCAAGGCGGCCGCAGTCGCCGAATCGGACGCCGACCTGGTCGTATCGGGGAACCCGGGCTGCGCGCTCCAGATCGCCTCGGCACTCGCCGCCTCCGACCGCCGCTCAGGCAGCCAGGTCCCGGTCGCCCACATCGCCGAGGTGCTCGACGCCTCGATCCGCGCCCGCCCCTCCCGCACCCTCCTATAATCCGGCGCCCCGCCCTCCCCCGGCCCACTATCGCGGTGTTCCAATCACGGGCGGGAGGTTTTGCCCCGATTCGTGGTCGCCCAATCCGGGGGTAGTCGGCGGGCCACGAGTTCCTCAGCGCCCGCAGCACCACTATCCCGGTGTTCCAGTCACGGGCGAGTACGGTTTGCCCTGATTTGTGGTTACCCAATCCCAGGTAAGTCGGCGGGCCTCGAGCTGTCCGGCGCTGCGGACCGGGCCGGTGACGTCGACGTTGATGTCGCAGTGACGTCTATTCGAGTTGACATGACGTCCCATATGACGCCATAATGACGTCATGGAGTTGTCATCGTATGTCGATGGTCTGCGGCGGGAGCTCGGCGCGCTGACTCGGTTCGCGTCTGACGACGTGGTCCGGGTAGCTGGCCAGCTGGCCGAGGCGCTCGATTCCTCGGTCCGGCTGACCCTGCTCGACGTCCTGACCGCGGCGGCCGCCGAGATCACCACGCGGTTCGACGACGCCGTCATCGAGGTGCGGCTGGTTGGCGGGGAACCCGAGTTCGTCGTCGCGGCGGGGGCGGCCACGCAGCACGACGGGCCAGCGGGCACCGCGGCCGACTGCCAGGGCGAGGAGTCCGGCACGGCCCGAGTGACCCTGCGACTGTCCGAGCAGCTCAAGGCCAGGGTGGAGGCGCAGGCTGTCGCCAGCGGGCTCTCGGTCAACGCCTGGCTCTCGCACGCCGCGATCCGCGCGCTTGAGAGCCCGACCCAGCCGGGCCCGGCCCGCCAGACGCGCGGGGTAATCGGCCAGCGGATCACCGGCTACGCCCGCGGCTAGCGCGAGCCAGGCAGCAGCACAACAGGCAGCAGCCCCCAGGGAGCAAGGTCACAGGCAGCAGCCCCAGGGGCGGCAGTCGCACGGGCAGCAGTCAGCACAGCAAAGGAGCAGGCAATGGGAACCTGGGAGTACCAAGCAAGCGGGCCGGTTGACGTGAACGTGGAGATCACGGCGGGCACGATCGCCGTGGCCGGCGCCGAGACCGACACGATCACGGTCCGCGCCGAACCTGGCCGACCCGGAGACTCGTCGATACTCGCGGACCTGCCGTTCTCTGTGGACCTAGGGCAGCGCGACCGGGCCGGTGATCTGCGGGTCGACTTCACGGACGGCCGGCTGGTCATCAGCGAACCCGAGCTCGGCGGCCTGCGCCTTCGGCGCAGCGGGCTTGGCCTGGTCGTCACCGTGCCCGCCGGGTCGCGCTGCACGGTCCGGGCGGTGGCGGCCGACCTGGAATGCCGGGGCGAGCTCGGCGCGCTCGACGTGCACACCTCGTCGGGGAGCGTAAGCGCGGCAGCGGTGCGCGGCCCCGTCCAGGTGAACGCGATGTCCGGCAGCATCCAGGTGGACGAGGCGGACGGCCCCGTGGCCGTGCACACCGCGTCCGGGCAGATCCAGATCGGGCATGCCGCCGACGACGTCACGGCGACCACCGCAAGCGGCGGGATCAGGATCGGCACGGCCGATGCCTCGGTGTCGGCCAAGACCGCCGTCGGCAGGGTCCGCCTCGGCAGCGTAGCGCGCGGCCAGGCCACGGTGACCACCGCGTCCGGCGACATCAGGGTCGGGGTGGCCCGCGGCACGGGCGTCTACCTCGACCTGTCATCGACCACCGGCCGGGTGACGAGCGATCTCGAACCGTCCGAGGACGGCGGCGAAGCCGACCTGCACCTGACCTGCCGGAGCATCACCGGATCCCTGCGTGTCGCCAGGGCCGATCACGCCGAGATGGCCAGCTGATCAGGCCGGCCATGGCGGCAAGAACGCAACCCCCACCCGCTCCGCACCGCACCGGCAGTACCGGACAGAAGGGACCAGAACCGTGTTCTCGCGCCAGCTAGAGCAGCTTGCCCGTCAGCGTGACGCCGAGCGTCCCGGGGCCGCCAGGACGCCGACCACGGCCCGCGGCGCCATCGCGCACAGCCCGCACGGCCCGCGCAGCACGTACGGCCCGGCGCCGCGGCGGGCGCTCCGCCGGACGATCAGGAGCCAGACCGGCTGGGCGCTGGTCGCGGTTGGCCTCAGGCTCGCCCAGTCAGGCGGTCGCTGAGGCCCGCGAGGCCGACGAGGCCCGTGTCGCCGCTCCGGCGCCGGCCAGCCAGTCCGCGCTGATCTCGCCCTCGGCGACAATCTCGGCCGGACCGGTGAGCAGGTTCGCCGTGGTGCTCGGCAGCACGGCCAGCCGACCGCCCGGCACGTCCACCGTCCACTCCGCTCCGTCACCGCCTGCCCAGTCATCCCCCGGCCAGTCACCCCCCGCCGAGCCACCCGTCGCCTCGTCACCCGCCACCCGGTCACCTGCCGCCCCGCCGTCCGGCCACCGGCCGGCAGCCACCGCGGCGGCCACGGCAGCTGCCACCGCGCCCGTGCCGCAGGACAGCGTCTCTCCCGAGCCGCGCTCGTGTACGCGCATCTCGATCGCCAGGTCGCCGGTCACCCTGACCACCTCGACGTTGACCCCGGCAGGGAACACCGCCGGGTCCACGAGCGGCGGCACGGCCAGGTCGAACTCGGCGACCGGCCGGTCGACCAGGCAGGCCAGGTGCGGGTTGCCGACGCTGACGGCCAGCCCGGTGTGCCTGGCTCCGCCGATGACCGCCCACGTGCTGCCTCCGGCCGCCGCCGGCCCCATCGCCACCGTGAACACGTCCCGCGCCCGCTGCCGCACCCGGCGGATCCCGGCCCGGGTCGCGACGGCGAGGTCGGGGCCGGCCGCGAGCCCGTGGTCGATCAGGTACCTGGCGAAGACCCTGACCCCGTTGCCGCACATCTCGGCCACGCTGCCGTCGGCGTTGCGGTAGTCCATGAACCACTCCGCGCCGTCGGCTCCCCCGGCGGCCGCCGCGCCCGGCCCGGCGGCGCCGACCAGCACGGCCCGCAGCACGCCGTCGGCGCCGACCCCGGTGTGCCTGTCGCACAGCCGCCTGACCAGCGCGGGCCCGAGTTCGAGTCGGCCGTCGGCGTCGGGAAGCACGATGAAGTCGTTGCCGGTCCCGTGCCCTTTGGCATAACGCACAGCTCCGATGCTAGTCAGCGGCACCAGCGCAGTCCGCGATGGCCGCCAGTGCCACGGCCGTCGGCACCGGCTCGGCCGCGGGCAGCCAGCGCACCCTCGGATCGCGGCGGAACCACGCCTCCTGCCGGCGCGCGAACCGGCGGGTGGCCCGCACCGTCTCCTGCTCGGCCTGGGCCTGCGTCCACTCGCCGTCAAGGAAGCGCAGCACCTGCGCGTACCCGAGCGCGCGGCTGGCGGTACGGCCGGCGCGCAGCCCGGTTACTGGCTGGCCGGGCTGGCCTGGCCGCGACGGCCTGGCGAGCGCACGGACCTCGTCGACCAGCCCGCCGGTCCACATCTGGCGTACCCGCGCCTCGATCCGCCGGTCGAGCTCGGGCCGCGGCAGGGCCAGCCCGATCTGAACCGAAGGAAGCACTGAGCGGTACTCGGGCAGCGCCGCGGTGAACGGGCGGCCGGACAGCTCGATCACCTCGAGCGCCCGGACGATCCGCCGCCCGTTGCTCGGCAGGATGGCCGCCGCCGCGGCCGGGTCCGCGGCGGCCAGCCTCGCGTGCAGCGCGGCCGGGCCGACGTCGGCAAGCTCGGCCTCCAGCCGGGCCCGCACGGCCGGGTCGGTGCCGGGGAACTCCAGCTTGTCGAGCACGGACCTGACGTAAAGCCCGGACCCGCCGACCAGGATCGGCGTCCTGCCGCGAGCGAGGATGTCGGCCACCGCCGACCTGGCCAGCCGCTGGTACTGCGAGACGCTGGCCGGCTCGGTGACGTCCCAGACGTCGAGCAGGTGGTGCGGCACCCCGCCGCGCTCGGCGGCGGTCAGCTTCCCCGTGCCGATGTCCATGCCGCGGTACAGCTGCATGGAGTCGGCGTTCACCACCTCGCCGCGGAGTTCCCTCGCGATCCGCAGCGACAGCTCGGACTTTCCCGCGGCCGTCGGCCCGACGACCGCGATCACGCGCTGTGGCGTGCGACCGGGCGGCACGTGCGCGTCAGGCCGGGCGCGCGGCTGGCATGCCGAGCAGCACCGGCTGGCCTGGCCGGCCAGCCCCATCGGTCATGCCAGTACCGGTCAGGCCAGTGCCGCCGGTCAGGCCAGCACGGGCGGCTGCGGCTCCGGCCGCGCGCGCCAGCCACGCGTCGCCGCCGCGAGTGCGGCGGACGGCCAGCGGAGCGCCGTCCGCGATCAGATAGTGCGGCGCTGCCCTGGTCACGGTGGTGACCACCATGTCGCCGGGCCTCGGCACGTCGCCGGCCCCGGTGCCGACGGCCCCCGTGTTGACCGACGGGGTGAAGTGCACCAGCCGGTTGTCCCTGGCCCGGCCGGACATCCGCCTGGTGGCCTCGTCCTTGCGGCCCTCGCCGTCCGCGACCAGGACCTGCACCTCACGGCCGACCAGCGCCTCGTTCTCGGCGAGGGCGATCTCGTCGACCAGCGCGACCAGCCGGCCGTACCGCTCGGCGACCACCTCGGGCCGGACCTGGCCGGGCATCGACGCGGCCGGGGTGCCCGGCCTGATCGAGTACTGGAACGTGAACGCACCGGCGAACCGTGCCCGCCTGACGATGTCGAGCGTGTCGGAGAAGTCCTGCTCGGTCTCGCCAGGGAAGCCGACGATGATGTCGGTCGTGATCGCCGCGGCCGGGATCGCGGTCCGCACCTTGTCAAGGATGGCCAGGTACGAGTCGCGCCGGTAGGCGCGGCGCATCGCCCGCAGCACCGCGTTGGAGCCGGACTGCAGCGGCATATGCAACTGCGGCATCACGTTCGGCGTCTGCGCCATCGCCGCGATCACGTCGTCGGTGAAGTCCCTGGGATGCGGCGAGGTGAACCTGACCCGCTCGAGCCCGTCGATCTCGCCGCATGCGCGCAGCAGCTTGCCGAACGCCAGCCGGTCGCCGAACGCCGCGCCGTAGGAGTTGACGTTCTGGCCAAGCAGCGTGACCTCGAGCACCCCGTCGCCGACCAGCGCGCGGATCTCGGCCAGCACGTCGCCCGGCCTGCGGTCCTCCTCGCGCCCGCGCAGGCTCGGCACGATGCAGAACGTGCAGGTGTTGTTGCAGCCCACGGAGATCGCCACCCAGGCCGAGTACGGCGACTCGCGCCTCGCCGGCAGCACGGAGGGGAACCGCTCGAGCGACTCGGCGATCTCGACCTGCGCCGTCTGCTCGATCCTGGCTCGCTCGAGCAGGGCGGGCAGCGAGCCGATGTTGTGCGTGCCGAACACCACGTCCACCCACGGCGCCCGGTCGGTGATCGCCGCCCGGTCCTTCTGCGCCAGGCAGCCGCCGACCGCGATCTGCATGCCGGGGCGGCTGTTCTTGACCGGCAGCAGGTGCCCGAGGTTGCCGTAGAGCCGGTTGTCGGCGTTCTCGCGCACCGCGCACGTGTTGAACACCACGACATCGGGCTCGGCGCCCGCAGCGGACTTGCGGTCAGCCGGCCTCCTCGAGCAGCCCGGCCAGCCGCTCGGAATCGTGCATGTTCATCTGGCACCCGTAGGTGCGTATCTCAAAGGTCCGCTGACCGTCCGCGCCCGGCATGCTCCATAGGGTAGACGCAGCGCCAGCCCGCCAGGCACCGTCGGCCCGGGCGGGCCATTGACACGGGCGCGCCGTGCTGGCATCGTCGGTCCACCGTCGGCCTTCGCCGCGCCACGACGCCGTGGCCGGCCAGCCAGCCCTGGAGTCATGGTGACCGACCACGCCGCCGACCTGATCATCCTTGCGCCGGCCCCGGTGGCTGCCCCGTTGTCCGAGCTCGGCGAAGGTCCGTGCTGGGACGCGGCCAGCCAGGCGCTGTACTGGGTCGACATCCCGGCCGGCCGGGTGCACCGGCTGGACGGCTGCGGTGAGCACTGGTCCTGGAATGTCGGCCTGCCGGTCGGAGTCGTCGCGCCGAGGGCAGCAGGCGGCCTGGTCATGGCCGCGGGCAACGGGTTCTACGCGCTGGACACCGAGACCGGCGAGGTTACCGAGCTCGCACAGGCGCCGGGCAAGCCGGACACCAGGATGAACGACGGCAAGTGCGACCGGGCGGGCCGGTTCTACGCGGGAAGCATGGCCAGCGACGAGTCTCCCGGCCAGGGCTCGTTCTTCCGGCTCGGCACCGACCGGTCGGTCACGGAGCTGTACACCGGCGTCGGGATCTCCAACGGCGTGGGCTGGAGCCCCGATGACCGGCTGATGTACTACATCGACTCGTTCGACTACCGGGTGGACGTGCTTGACTACGACCCTGCCACCGGCCAGATGGGCGAGCGCCGGCCGTTCGCCCGGCTTGGCTCGGGCGACGTGGTGCCTGACGGCCTGGCGGTGGACGCCGACGGCGGCGTCTGGGTCGCCGTCTGGGGCGGCTCGGTGATCCAGCGCTACGACCCGAGCGGGCGGCTGATCGGCGCGGTGCGGCTGCCAGCGGCCTACGTGACGAGCTGTGCGTTCGGCGGGCCAGCGCTCGACCAGCTGTATGTCACGACAGCGGCAGGGCCGGGCAGCTGCGCCGGCGCGCTGTTCACCTGCCCGGCCGGTGTCGCCGGCCTGGCAACCTACGCTTACGGCGGCTGAGCAGCCAGTTCCCCCGTCAGGGCGAACGCGGGCAGATCCGATCTGTGCGGTCTGATCGGCCGTTGCCGCGAACATCGCCGGTTGTCGCCATTCGCCGCCAACGTGACCGGCCCGGTAGGGCACGATATCCTTATGACGGACAACGCGACGGCGATGACGGATGGAGTGGTCGGCCCGCACGGCAGCACGGCCGACGGTGCCTTCGAGCAGGTACTGCCGCAGGTGCGCTACGGCGAGTGGCCGTCGCCGATCACCGCCGCCCAGGTCGCCGGGGGCAGGCTCAGGGTCGCCTACCCGACCGTCATCGGCGCGACCACCTGGTGGCAGGAGGACCGGCCGGAGGAGAGCGGCCGTACCACGGTGATGCGCAGTTCAGGCCACGGCGAGCCGGTCATGCTGCTGCCGGCCCCGTGGGCCGCCCGCAACAGGGTGCACGAGTACGGCGGGCTCTCCTACCTGCCGGTCCCCTCCGAGGTAGCCACGGCCACGCTCGCCGCGGCCGGCCAGCCAGCCAGGGGTGACGTCCCGATCGTGTTCGTCAACTTCGATGACCAGCGGCTGTACCTGGCCGGGCCCGCGGTCGCGGCGGGCACCGGCCAGCCGGTGCCGCTCACCCCCGACCCGGTCGCACCGGGCAGCGCGTTCCAGCCCGCCGAAGGGCCGGACAGCACCGACCGCGGCACCGGCCGGGGTGCTGCGCTCGACGCGCGCGCTCTGCGTTATGCCGACTTCGTCCTTTCGCCGGACCGCAGGGAGATCTGGTGCGTGCGGGAGCGGCACGCGTCAGGGAAGGTCACCAGGGCCATCGTCGCCGTGCCACTTGACGGGTCGGCCGCGGCCGACGCCACGGCGGTCCGGGTGCTGGTGACCGGCTTCGACTTCTTCGCCTTCCCGGCGCCTTCGCCGGACGGGAACGCGCTGGCGTGGATCTGCTGGAACCACCCGCACATGCCGTGGGACGGCACCGAGCTGCGGGTCGCGCCGCTCACCGGCGGCGTCCCCGCCAAGAGCCGACTGATCAAGGGCAGCAACAGGGAATCCGTGCTCGCGCCGGTGTGGCGTGACAACTCCAGCCTGTACGTGGCGACCGACTGGACCGGCTGGTGGAACATCTACCAGATCGGACTGCACGGCGAGCCGCCGCAGGCGCTGTACCCGGCCGACGAGGAGTTCGCCGACCCGCTCTGGCAGCTCGGTGCCAGGCCGTTCGCCATGCTGGGCGACGGCAGGCTCGCGGTCAGGCACGGTCGCGGCGGCGCCGGGCTCGGCATACTCGACCCGGAGACCTCCGAGCTGACCGAGGTCACGCTGCCGTTCACCGAGTTCCTGCCCGGCATCTCCGCCGACGGCGCCACCATCGTGGCCGTCGGCGGTGCCGCCAGGATCGCCGACTCGGTGGTCAGGATCGACGCGTCGACCGGCCAGGCCGCCGTGCTCCGCTCGGAGATCGGCGAGCTGCCTGACCTGCGGTACCTGCCCGAGCCCAGCCACGTCGAGCTCGAAGGGCCTTACGGCCGGGTCGTGTACGCGATCATCTACCCGCCGGCCAACCCCGAGGTGACCGGGCCGCCGGACGAGCGGCCGCCCTACATCGTCTGGGTGCACGGCGGCCCGACCGGGCACGCCACCGCCAGGCTCAGCCTAGAGAAGGCGTACTTCACCAGCCGAGGCATCGGGATCATCGACGTCAACTACGGCGGGTCGAGCGGCTACGGCCGGCTCTACCGCAACCGGCTGAACCGCGAATGGGGCGTCGTCGACGTGGCCGACGCGAAGGAGGCGGCGCGCTCGCTGGCCAGGGCCGGCCAGGCCGACGGCGCCAGGCTCGGCATTCGCGGCGGCTCGGCGGGCGGCTGGACGGCCCTGGCCGCGGTCACCACGGGCGCGGTCCACGACCCGGTTTTCAGCGCGGCGGTTTCCTACTTCGGCGTGTCCGACCTGCGCGGGTTCGCCGAGCTCACGCACGACTTCGAGTCGCGGTACCTGGACGGGCTGATCGGCCCGCTGCCCGGCTTCGACACCGTCTACGCCGAGCGCGCCCCGGTCGGGCACGTGAACCCGAACACCTGCCCGGTGCTGCTGCTCCAGGGGCTCGACGACCCCGTGGTCCCTCCGCAGCAGTCCGAGAGCATCGCCGCCGATCTGGCCGCGCACGGCATCAGGCACGGCTACATCGCGTTTGAGGGCGAGTCGCATGGGTTCCGCCGGGCCGACTCGATGATCACCTCAATGGAGGCTGAGCTGTCGTTCTACGGGCAGATCATGGGCTTCAGGCCGCCCGGAGTGCCGGAGGTCAAGCTCACCGACGGCGCCGCGCGCTGAGTTGAGCTGAACTGAGTTGAGCTGAGCTGAGCTGACCGGCCGTGACCCGAGCGGACCCGGTCTAACCTAGGTCTAACCTGACCGGCCCGGCCTGAGCGGGCTCGTCCTGGTCAGCGGGCCCACTCGGTCGCGCGCGACTCCCTGATCACGGTGACCCTGATCTGCCCCGGGTAGGTCAGCTCGTCCTGCACCTGGCGGGCCACGTCGCGCGCGATGACCTGGGCGCCGACGTCGTCCACGGCGCCTGGCTTGACCATCACCCTGATCTCCCGGCCTGCCTGCATCGCGTACACCTTGTCCACGCCGGGCTGTGCCTGCGCGATCTGCTCGAGCCGCTCCAGCCGTCTGACGTAGGCCTCAAGCGACTCGCGGCGGGCACCGGGGCGCCCGCCGCTGATCGCGTCGGCCGCCTGCGTCAGCACGGCCTCGACGGTCCTGACCTCGACCTCGTTGTGGTGCGCCTCGATCGCGTGCACGACGTCCTCGTGCTCGCCGTACCGGCGGGCGATCTCGGCGCCGATCAGCGCATGGCTGCCCTGCACCTCGTGGGTCAGCGCCTTGCCGATGTCGTGCAGCAGGGTGCCGCGCTTGATCAGCGCGGGGTCCAGGCCGAGCTCGCTGGCCATCATCCCGGCGATGTGCGCGGACTCGACCAGGTGCTTGAGCACGTTCTGGCCGTACGAGGTCCGGTACCGCAGCTGGCCGAGCAGCTGGGCGAGCTCGGCGGGCATGTCGATGATGCCGACGTCGATCAGGGCGTCCTCACCGGCCCTGACGCACAATTCCTCGATCGCCAGCCTGCTCTGCTCGTAGGCCTCCTCGATCCGCTGCGGGTGGATCCGGCCGTCGGCCACCAGCCGCTCGAGGGTCAGCCGGCCGACCTCGCGGCGGACCGGGTCGAAGCAGGAGAGCAGCACGGCCTCGGGCGTGTCGTCGATGATCAGGTTCACGCCGGTGACCGTCTCGAAGGCGCGGATGTTGCGCCCTTCCCGGCCGATGATGCGGCCCTTCATGTCGTCGGCGGGAAGATGGAGCACGGAGACCACCGACTCGCTGGTCTGCTCGCTGGCGACCCGCTGGATCGCGAGCGTGACGATCTTCCTGGCGCGCTGATGGCCTTCCTTCTTCGCGTCCTTCTCGATGTCCCTGACGATCAGCGCGGCCTCCCGCTTGGCCTGGCCCTCGATGCTGGCCACCAGCTCGCCCTTGGCCTGCTCGGCGGTGAGCCCGGCGACCCGCTCCAGCTCCGCGCTCAGCCTGGCGTCCGCCTGGTCAAGCTCAGCGCGCCTGGCATCCAGGTCGGCGGCGGACTGGCCGAGCCTGGCGCTGAGATCGTCGAGCCGCCTGGCCTCGTCGTCGAGCCGCTGCTCGCGCTCGGTGATCCGCGTCTCCCGGCGCTCCAGGTCGGCGCGGAGCTGCCTCAGCTCGGCGGTGACGGCACGGACCTCGTCGTCGAGTTCTCGCCGCGCGGCCGCGGCGCGCTCGGCGGCCAGGTTCGCGGCCTCGACGATCGCGGCGGCCTCGACCTCGGCGGTCCGCATGATCGCGGTCGCCTCGAGCCGCGCGACCTCGAGCTGCGCCGCCCCCGGGACCAGAGCTACCACCTCGGCCTGCGCTGCCGACTCGATCTGCGCGGCCGACTCGATCTGCGCGGCCGACTCGATCTGCGCGGCCGACTGGGCCTCCGATCCGGCTTCCACCTGAGCCGCTCGCCCGGCCGCCGCATCGGATTCGACCTGAGCCGCTCCACCGGCGGCCGTCCCGGACTCGACCTGAGCCGCTCCCTCGGCAGCCGTGGCCGCAACCGGACTCCGCGGCCGGTCCAGCTGGCCCGGATGGCGGCCGGAGATGCGAAGCGCGACGATGACCGCGACGACCGCCGCTAGCAGAGCAACAGCGGTGATGCTCACCGCCACTATCACAACCGTGCCGTTGCTCACCGCGCGACCCTTCCGCTCGAGTGGTTCCGGCCAGCTGATCGCCCGGCGTCCGAAACCAGTTCCTAGCGAGGGTTACCGCGCTTAGCGTTCCCTTCCCGGCGCGATTCCCGGCACGCCCAGGGGGCGCACCGGTTCGCCGGCACGCTACGCCACCACCCAGACACGGACCGCCGAGCATGCGGGCCATGCCGTCTTCTGGTGTGCCATCTTCCCTTCCGGGCTCCCGGCCCTTGTCGGTCGCCGCTGGCCACTGCCGGCCAGCCCCATCCAAGTAGCACTGACGCCACGGCGGGCACTTCCTGACGGCAGCGCCGCCGGCCGCTCATCACTAGCCGCCCGTTGTCCATCTATGCGCAGGCGCGGTGACACCTCACTGTCGGTGAGGCTAAGCCGGCGACGACGGGGCGGTCAAGCGCGGTCCGGCGCAGCCCGAGCCAGTCCCGGCCCTGCCGCCGCACCACAGCGGACTCGACTACGCCGGAACGTCGGCCAGCGAACCGGTCGACTCGGCGCTGCCGACCCGGTCCTCGCGGGTCGGAAGCTGGCGCATCCGCCGCAATGGCGACAGCAGCACCGGCAGGAACGCCAGCGACCCACCCGCCGCTGCCACAAGCAGGGTCGCGCGCACTCCGATCGTGGCACCGAGCACGCCGCCGATGAAGCCGCCGAGTGGCATGGTCCCCCACACAAGGAACCGCATCGTCGCGTTCATCCGGCCGAGCAGGCGCGGCGGGCAGAGCGCCTGGCGGAAGCTCACCTGAGTGATGTTGTAGACCACGGTGGCCATCGACATCCCGGCCTGCGCGACCGCGAGCAGGACGAGCGTCCAGTTCCGCTGCACGAACGGCGCGACGAAGCCGCACGGGCCTGCCGCAGCCGTCGCCATCCAGATCGCCGGGCCCTGCCCCACCCTGGCGGCGAACCGGCTGGCCACCAGCGAGCCGATCAGGCCGCCGATCGCCGACGCCGAAAGGATCAGGCCGATGATGCCGGCCGAGATATGCAGGTTGCGTGCGAGCAGGACGTAGAAGACCGCAAGAACCATGGAGCTGAACAGATTGAATGAGCCAGTGCACATCGCGATCGCGCGGAGCAGCCGGTTGCCGAGCACGTACCTGAGGCCCTCGGCGATCTCCCTGCCCAGGTGCCGGTCGGGCCGCCGCTCTGGTCTTGGTTCCCTGACCCGGATCGCGGTCACCCAGGCTGCCGACCAGACGAAGCTCAGCGCGTCGATGAGCACGGCGAACGGCGCCGTGAGCGCCTGGATCAGCGCGCCGCCCATGCTAGGCCCGGCGATCTGGCTGACCGACTCGCTCGCCTGGAGCTTGGCGTTCCCCTCGACAAGCTGGCCGGCTTCGATCAGTCGCGGCAGGTAGGACTGGTAGGCCACGTCGAAGAAGACCGTGCAGACACCGGTGACGAGCGCGACCAGGTACAGCTGCCCGATGGTCAGCATCCCGAGCAGCTGCGCGGCCGGGACCGACGCCAGGATCACGGCCCTGATCAGGTCGTTGACGATGAGCACCGACCTGAACCTCATCCGCTCCACCCAGGCGCCCACCGGCAGGCCCACGACCAGGAAAGGCAGCGTCCCCAGCGCGGTGAGCACGCCCACGTCGAAGGTCGGCGCGTGCACGACGAGCACGGCGACCAGCGGGAGCGCCAGCTGGCTGATGGTGGTGCCGAACTGGCTGACCGTCTCGCCGATCCACAGCCGCCGAAATCCGGTGTGGTGCCACAGCCCGCCGCGTCCTGATCCGCCTGATCCGCTTGATCCGCTCACGACGACCATCGTCTACAAGTGATTGGGAGTTGTCAATCACTTGTAGACTGCCGGGCATGACCGAGCGCAGGCCGGCGACCGACGAGGAGGCGAGGGCGCTCGCTTCCTCGCTCCGGCTGCGGATCATCAGGATCTGCATCGGCCAGGCGCACACGAACAAGGAGATCGCCGGGCTCCTCGACCGTGACCCGGCGAGCGTCCTGCACCACATCAGGACTCTGGTCAGGACCGGTTTCCTCGAACCGCAGGAGGTCCGGCGCGGCGCGCGCGGCGCGCGCGAGATCCCCTACCTGGCGACGAAGAAGTCCTGGCAGCTGAGCGTGCCCTCCAGTAGCCGGACGATGCTCAGCACGTTCCTCGAGGAGGTCGCGCTCGTTCCCGGCGAGCAGGTGGACAGCACACGGCTTGGGCTGCGGCTGTCGCCGGATGACATGGCCGAGTTCCGTGACACGCTGCGCCACCTGCTCGATGACTTCGCGGGCCGCCCGGACGACCCGGCCGCGCCGGCCTGGTCGGTCTTCGTGGTCGTACATCCCGACCCGAACCGGCCCTGAGCAGTGGCCGGGCCGCGGTGGCCGGGCCGCAGTGGCCGGGCAGCGGTCGCCGGGCAGCGGTGACCGGGCTCATGCCGGATTGGCCACTGACCTACTCGCCCGGCCAGCCTGAGCCGAGCGGCTCGTCCTCGTCGCAGTCCGTGCCGTCGGTCCAGCCCGGCTGCTGTCCTTCCGCCTCGAGCGCCTCGCGCACCACCCGGTAGGCCAGGCCGGACGGATAGCCCTTCCTGGCCAGCATCCCGGCGAGCCGCCTGACCCGAGCATCGGCCGGAACGCCCGCCGTGCTCGCCAGCCGCCGCTCGACGAGCGCCCGCGCGGTAGCCAGCTCGGAATCCGGCGTGAGCTGTGCCATCGCCGACTCGATGTCGCCGCGCTCCACGCCCCGGCGGCTGAGTTCGGCCGTCAGCGCCCGCCGGCCGAGGCCACGGCCGAGATGGCGGGACTCCACCCACGCGCTAGCGAACATGGCGTCATCGATCAGGCCCACCTCGGTGAACCTGGCCAGGACCGCGGCCGCGGCGTCGTCGGGCACGCCGCGACGGCGCAGCGCATCAGCGAGCTGCGCCCTGGTCCGCGGCGCCGCTGTCAGCAGCCGCAGGCAGATCAGCCGCGCCACCGACTCCGGGTCCGGCTCCGGCTGACCCGCCGCCACCACCGGGGTGCCCGCTACCTGGCGCCGGCTTGCCCGGGCAGCACCTCGAGCGCCGGCCTGCCCGTCGCACCGGAAGCCGCCGCACCGGAAGCCGCCGCCCCGGGCACCGTCGTGACATCGGCGTCCAGTTGCGGCCCGATCCCCAGCTTCTCCTTGATCTTCTTCTCGATCTCGTTGGCCACGTCCGGGTTCTCGCGCAGGTAGTTCCTGGCGTTCTCCTTGCCCTGGCCCAGCTGGTCGCCGTCGTAGGTGTACCAGGCGCCGGACTTGCGCACGATCGTCTGCTCCACGCCCAGGTCGATCAGGCTGCCCTCGCGGCTGATCCCGATCCCGTAGAGGATGTCGAACTCGGCGACCTTGAACGGCGAGGCCATCTTGTTCTTCACGACCTTCGCCTTGGTCCTATTGCCGACCGGCTCGTTGCCGTCCTTGAGCGTCTCGATCCGGCGCACGTCCAGCCGCACCGACGCGTAGAACTTCAGCGCCTTCCCGCCCGTGGTCGTCTCCGGGCTGTTGTGCACCATGACGCCGTCGACGAAGTAGTTGTGACCGCCCTCGACCTCGATGTCGAACCTGCTCATCGAGCGCGTCGGCGGCTTGATGTGAATGTCCAGGATCCGCGCGGGCTGCGGTCGCATCTCCGGGGCCGCGAACACCGGCTCCACAGCGAACCTGCCCCGGAAGCCCGGCAGCAGCTTGTACTCCATCGACGGATGGATGTACGGAGCCACCAGCTTCTGGAACTTAGCCGACGCCGCGGTGGTGAATACCAGCACCGCCTTCTGCCGGGCTCCGCTCTTGACGAGCTTGACATCCAGCCCATGCGTGTCGCGCAGGTACTCGGTGAGCCGGTCTCGTGATCCCGGGCTCATGGCCTCCACGCAGATCGTGATCCGCCCGGATCCGCCCTTGGTCCGCTCCTGGACGCCCTTCGACCTGACCGTGAAGCTGCCGTCGTCGGCGTACCAGACCGCCAGCGCCAGCGGCGTCAGCGCCTTCAGATACTCCCAGCTCAGGTGCTTCTTCCCGTCACCGAAATAGATGGCATCGTGCAGTTCGGCCAGCTCGGGCAGCGGCGTGAAGTCAGCGAAGACCGCTCCCTTAGCATTCGTCCGCCTCGAGCACCCGATGTTGCCCAGCATGGAGACCTTCCAGTCAAGGTAGGCCGCCTGCTTCGCGCTGTGGCCCAGCCGGAACCTGGTCCCGGTCCGCCCGCGCAGGTTCGGCGAGAGGTTGCCGTCGCCCATCAGCGATCCGAGTACCAGCTGAATCTGCTGGTCGCTCAGCAGCTTCGGCTCCGCCGTGATCACCCGGTCCCCGGCGATCAGCTCGCCAGCCGGACGGTAACCGCCCGGAGTCTGGATCAGGTGGTTCTCCGTGGCGGCGAACTGGGCCCGGCCGTTACCGCCGGACTTGGCGACGGTGAACTGCAGGAAGCGCTCAGCCCGGCCGTTGTTGAACCAGTTCACGATCCGGCGCGGAACGATCTCGCCCGAGTCGGGGTCATACGACAGCACCTCGACGTCCAGGCGCTGATTGACGATCTTCCCGATCTTCTCCTGTGTGCCGTCCGCGAGCGTCACCCTCGTCTCGGAGGACATGCACCCGAACATGACTCCGATCTTCTCGCGCAGCTGGTTGATGAAGATGGCCGTGGTCTTGGTCTGGTTCAGCGCTCCGGCGATCTTGCGGAGCGCCTGGGACATCAGGCGGGCCTGGAGGCCGACGTGGCTGTCGCCCATCTCGCCCTCGATCTCGGCGCGCGGAACGAGCGCGGCCACCGAGTCGATCACGACCACGTCGATCGCGCCTGAGCGGATCAGCATGTCGGCGATCTCAAGCGCCTGCTCGCCGGTATCCGGCTGTGAGACGAGCAGCGCGTCGGTGTCGACGCCGAGCTTCTTGGCGTAGTCGGGGTCAAGTGCGTGCTCGGCGTCGATGAACGCCGCTATCCCGCCGGCCTTCTGCGCGTTCGCCACCGCGTGCAGCGCGAGCGTGGTCTTGCCGCTGCTCTCCGGTCCGTAGATCTCCACGATCCGGCCGCGCGGCAGGCCGCCGATGCCGAGCGCGACGTCGAGCGCGATCGACCCGGTCGGTATGACCTCGACCGGAGCGCGGGCGTCATCACCGAGGCGCATAACGGCACCGCGGCCGAACTGACGCTCGATCTGGGCGAGCGCCGTCTCCAAGGCCCTGTCCCTGTCCCCGGCTCTGCTGCTGCCCGCCTTGTCGTTCGGTGCCATCTGAACTCCTGTCCGGATCGAAGGCCGTGCCGAGCCTGCTCTGGTGCTGACGCTACGCGCGGGCACCGACAGTCTGCGAGCAGTCCGCGAGCAGTCTGGTCGACTGCCAGCCGGACCACTGTAACGAACAACTGTTCGATCATGAAGCCGGCGCGCCGGCCGCGCCGAAAGGCTCGCAGCGCGGCTCGCGGCCCGGCTCGCGGCAGACCAGCCTGGCTCGCACCTGCGCTGCCAGCCAGGGAATGTCCACCGGCACTGTCGTATCGACCACGATCAGCTCGCCAAGACCGACCGGCCGGTCGAATTCCTCCTGGAACGCAGGCGATAGCGCCCTCACCACGTGCACCGGGTGTGTCTGCGCGGCCCTGGCGGCGTACCGGGCAGCCGCCGTCTCCGCCGGGCAGTCGCAGTACACCTCCACGAGCCGGCCGCCGAGCGCGATGATCCTGCCCCGCTCGTACTCACTGCGCGGCCGGAAGTTCGCCTCGAGCACGACCGCGGGCGCGTCGGCGGCCAGCGCCCACAGCAGTTCCATCGCGGCCCCGCCGAGCCGCCGCGACCACGCGAGATCCGCCGCAGGCGCGCCGAGCCCGTCGTGCAGCGTCTCCTTGATCCGGTCCTTGCCGAGCAGCGCGAACCTCAGCTCGGCGGCCAGCGGCCTGGCCAGCGTGGTCTTGCCCGACCCGGGACCGCCGGAGACCAGCACGACGTACCTCGCGGTCGCGGACCCGCCGAGCCCGCACAGATCATGCCCGCCAGGCTCAGCGGAGCCGCTCGGGCACATTGAAGGCCGCGCAGACGGCCCGCCAGACCGCCTTGGTCTCGTCTCCGTCGGCCAGGGCCTGCTCGACCGTCCGGCCACCCAGGCCGGCGATCACGAAGTCCTTGGCGACGCTCTTAGCGTAGGCGGCGCCGAACTGCTCATCCATCCGATGCCAGAACTCGCTCAACCGCACGGCCGACAGGCTACCTCGCGCGCGGCGGCTGCCCCCGCCGGTCCCCGCGGGTCAGGGTCAGGCGGTCCGCTGGTCGAGTTCCCTGGCCACCTGGTCCGCGCTCAGCCCGTGGTGGCGGAACACGCCGCGCAGCCCGCGCCCGGCATGGGACGCCAGCGTGGCGGGCGGGACGGCGAGAACCGGGCAGGCGGCGTGGGCCATGCAGTAGCGAGTCACCCGGCCGTGGCCGAACCTGGCCAGCGGGCCGCGCCGCCCGGCGCCGACGATCAGCAGGTCATCCATGCCACTCGCGAGGTCGGTGAGCACCTCCCCGGCCACGCCGCGGGCGACCACGAGGCTGGTCTGCACGTCGCCGGGCATGCCGCCCCAGGCGCTGTCCACGCAGTGCCTGATCCGCTGCCAGGCGGCCCGCTGCCATGCCTCGCGCAGAATCGGCGACGGCGCGCGCCGATCGGCCATGTCGCCACCGGGCGGCACCCAGGCATGCACGACGACGAGCGTCGCGTCGCTCCGAGCAGCCAGGTCGGCGGCATGCCGCATCGCGCGGATGCTGCCTGGGGTATCGCTGGCACCGACGACTATCCGACGTGCCAAGGTCATGACGACGATCCTTCCGTGCTGATAGCGCGCCCATCGCCGCTATCCGAGGTCGGCTACCCTGTCGGCCTCAAGCAAACCCGCAGGACGGCGCCGGCGGCGGATCTTTGACGCCGCCCATGCGGACCCGTTCAGATCCATAACGCAACCCAGGCGCGCCAGTCACCTCGCCAGCGAAGTCGCCGCGGACGCTGGCCTGCCTGTCCGGGCTACGCACCCAGGCCACCCCGGCCACGTCGGCCGCGGCCCGTAAGCCCCTCGCGCCGGGCGGCACCGGCGGTCCGGCAGCAAGAGGGCACCGGCAGATGGCCGACCGCGCGGGCACGGAGGTTCCGGGCGCCGGGCTGAGATGTTACTGTCCACAGAAGGAACCGTCCGCGCCGCCCACTCGGAGGCCCGCAGTGACAAGCCCGGCCGCCCGCCAGGCTCCGATGCTCGTCTGCCGGCGCCACGTCGATTTCCAGCGCGTATCAAGCGCCATCTGTCGTTCCTTCTGCTGACCTCGCCCTCGGGCCGCAGCCTCCCGTTCCCGCAGCGTGCGTCGTGCGTGCTGCCCGGACTGGCGCGTGCTCTTTCGTTCTCAAGCAGAAGGACACTCTCCGATGCCTCACCCGCAGCAGCGCGGCCAGGGCCAGTGGGCCCTCGGCCATTTCGAGCCACTGAACGCGGCCGAGCGATTCAAGAAGGACGACGCCGGGCTCAACGTCAGGGACCGGATTCTGGCCAGGTATGCGGGCGCGGGGTTCGACTCGATCGACCCGTCCGACCTGCGCGGCAGGTTCCGCTGGTGGGGCCTGTACACCCAGCGCAGGCCGGGCATCGCCGGCGGGCGGACCGGAGCGCTCGACGACGCCGAGATCGAGGACTCGTTCTTCATGATGCGGGTCAGGATCCCCGGCGGCCAGCTCAGCTCCGACCAGCTCAGGGCGGTGGCCGGCGTCGCCAAGGAGTATGGCCGCGACCTGGCCGACATCACCGACCGGCAGAACGTGCAGTTCCACTGGATCAGGATCGAGGACGTCCCGGCCATCTGGGCCCGGCTCGAAGAGGCCGGCCTGTCCTCGGTCCAGGCCTGCGGCGACGTGCCGAGGAACATACTCGGCTGCCCGGTGGCCGGGATCGATGCCGCGCAGGTGATCGACGCGACAGCGGCGCTGCGCGCCACCGAGGTCGTAGCCGCCGCCAACCCGGACTTCGTGAACCTGCCGCGCAAGTACAAGACGGCTATCTCGGGCTGCGCCTCCCAGTGCACCGCGCACGAGGTGAACGATGTCTCCTTCGTCGGCGTGCTCGGCCCCGACGGGACGCCCGGCTTCGACCTGTGGGTCGGTGGCGGCCTGTCCACCAGCCCGATGCTGGCGCGCAGGCTCGGCGTGTTCGTACGCGAGGACCAGGTGCCGGTGGTCTGGGCCGGAGTGACCGGGCTGTTCCGCGACTACGGCTACCGCCGGCTGCGCAGCCGGGCCCGCCTGAAGTTCCTGGTGGCCGACTGGGGTGCCGAGCGGTTCCGCGAGGTGCTCGAGCGCGAGTACCTGGGCGCCGTGCTGCCGGACGGCCCCGCGCCACCACCTCCGCCGCCAGGCTCGCGCGACCACGTCGGCGTGCACCGCCAGCGGGACGGCCGGTACTACGTCGGCGTGGCGCCGCATACCGGACGCACCTCGGGCAGCCAGCTCTGGCAGGTGGCCGACCTGGCCGAGTCGTTCGGGTCGGGCCGGGTCCGTACCACGATCGAGCAGAAGCTGCTGATCACCGACGTTCCCGAGCACGCCGTACCGGACCTGGTCGCCGAACTCGACGCGCTCGACCTGCCGGCGCGCCCGCCGCTGTTCCGCCGGTCCACCATGGCCTGCACCGGCATCGAGTTCTGCAAGCTCGCGATCGTGGAGACCAAGCAGCGGGCCCGCGACCTGTACGCCGAGCTCGGCCGGCGGTTGCCTGACTTCGACACCCCGGTCTCGATCAACGTGAACGGGTGCCCGAACTCGTGCGCCAGGTTCCAGCTGGCCGACATCGGCCTGAAGGGGTCGATCGTGGACGGCGAGGAAGGGTTCCAGGTACACCTCGGCGGGTCGATCGGCACCGACCCGGCGTTCGGCCGCAAGGTCCGCGGGCTCAAGGTGACCGCGGACGCGCTGCCCGACTACGTCGAGCGGCTGCTGCGCAGCTACCTGGCCGACCGCTCCGACGGCGAGCAGTTCGCCGCGTGGGCGCGGCGCGCGGACGAGGGCCTGCTCACATGACCGGCCCTGGCAGGGGCAGCAGCCCGGGCACCGGCACCGGCAGCGGAAGTCCCGGCACCGGCGACGACAGTCCCGGCGCCGGCGACGACAGCCCCGGTGGTGAGCGGCAGGTGCCGTTCTTCTGCCCGTACTGCGGCGAGGAGGACCTGCGTCCGGCCGACGTCCAGCCGGGCGCCTGGGACTGTGCGTCCTGCTCCCGCGGCTTCTGGCTCCGCTTCACCGGAGTGCTCGCCGACGGGGGCACTTCATGATCTCGAAGATTTGCGGGGGCTCTTGGCCCACTGATCTTTCGAGATCATGGACTGGACGGCCGTGATGGGCGGCTACCCGCTCGAAATCGACCTTCGTGACCGACTTGTCGTCGTGGTGGGCGGCGGGCAGGTGGCGCTGCGGCGCGCTCGCGCGCTCACCGAGGCCGGCGCCCGCGTCGTGGTCGTCGCGCCGCGGCTGGCCGACGGGTTCGCCGGCCTGCCGGTGACCATCCGTCGCTGCCGCTACCGGGACGGGGACCTGGCCGGAGCCTGGCTCGCCCACGCGGCCACCGACGACCCAGCGGTCAACCTCGCGGTGGCCGCCGAGGCTGAGCGGGCAAGGATCTGGTGCGTGCGGGCCGACGACGGCGCGGCCTCGGCCGCCCGCGTCCCTGCCGTCACCCGGCACGGCGACATCACTGTCGCGGTGACCGCCGGCGGCGACCCGCGCCGGTCCCAGCACCTGCGATCGGCCATCGCCGCCGCGCTCGCGGGCGCCGCGCTGCCCACCCGACGCCAGCGCCGCGGGGCCGCAGGCACCGGCGGCGTCGCGCTCGTCGGCGGCGGTCCCGGCGATCCGGGCCTGATTACCGTGCTCGGGCGGCGCCTGCTTGCGGAAGCCGACGTGGTCGTCGCCGACCGGCTCGGACCTCGGGCGCTGCTTGATGAGCTCGACCCGGACGTCGAAGTCATCGAGGCCGGGAAAGCGCCAGGAGCGCACCGGCTCACCCAGGACCAGATCAACGAGCTGATCGTGGCCCGGGCGAAGGCCGGCCTGCGAGTAGTCAGGCTGAAGGGCGGCGATCCTTTCGTGTTCGGCCGCGGCGGCGAGGAGGCGCTGGCCTGCGTCAGGGCGGGCGTTCCGGTCCGGGTGGTGCCCGGCGTGACCAGCGCCGTCGCCGGCCCGGCCTACGCGGGCATCCCGGTCACCCACCGCGGCATCGCCCAGGAATTCAGCGTGATCTCCGCTCATACCGACCCGTCGGCACCCGGCGCATCCGTGGACTGGGCGGCCGCCGCCGGCCACGGCGGCACGCTGGTGCTGCTGATGGCGGTCGGTCACATCGACGCGATCGCCACCGAGCTGATCAAGCGCGGCAGGAACGCCGCCACGCCGGTAGCCGTGATCCGCGAAGCCACCCTGCCCGGCCAGCAGGTGCTCGTTACCAGCCTGGGCCGGGTCGCATCGGTCTGCGCGGAGCACGGCATCCGGCCGCCTGCCGTCGTCGTGGTCGGCGACGTGGTCGGACTCAGCGAGGAGCTTGCGGCGATCACGCCGCTTACCGCGGCGGTACCCGCGGGTGCCAGAACTGCCAGCACCTGGGCCAACGACGCCAAGACCGCCAGCCCCAGGACCGCCGCCGCCAGGGCCGACGGCGCCATGGCCGACGGCGCCAAGATCGCCAGCCCCAAGATCGCCAGCCCCAAGGCCGCCAGCCCCAAGGCCGCCAGCCCCAAGGCCGCCAGCCCCAAGGCCGCCAGCCCCAAGGCCGCCGGCGCCGCGGCCGACGACGCCGCGCAGCCGGAGGTGGCGGCGTGACCCGCCCGGCGCTGGTGGCCGTGGCACACGGCAGCAGCCACCCGGCCGCGGCAGGTACCGTCCGTGCACTCGGCCGCCAGGTCAGCAGGCTCGCGCCGGTGATCGACGTGCGGGTGGCGTTCGTGCAGCACGGCGAGCCCTCGCTGCCCGCCGCGCTCGCGGCGGCCGGTTCCGACGCCGTCGTGGTGCCACTGCTGCTGTCCAGCGGCTACCACCTGGCGCACGACATCGGGGGGCCGGCCCCCGGGTGGCCGGCCCGCTCGGCCCCGACCCGCTGCTCACCACGGCGCTGGTCAGCCGGCTCGCGCAGACCGGCGTCCCGCCGGGCACGCCGGTGGTGCTGGCCGCCGCGGGTTCCAGCGATCCGGCTGCCGCAGCGGAGGTGACGGCACAGGCCGGCCTGCTGGCCGCCGACCTGGCCGCTGACGTCATGGTCGGCTTCGCCGCGGCCGGAGCGCCGACGGTCGCCGATGCAGTGGCGCGCCTGCGCGCGAGTACCTCAGGTGCGGTGGCCGTGGCGTCCTACCTGCTGGCGCCCGGGCAGTTCCACGACCGGCTAGCGCTGGCGGGCGCCGACTGGGTCACGGCGCCGCTCGGCGACCACCCCGCAGTCGCCGCCCTGGTCATCGACCGCTACCGGACCCGGGCGGCATAGCCGACTCGACAGGCAGCCGGACTCGACAGGCGGCCGGACTGGACAATGGGACGGTGACCACCCCGGACCGCCTTGACGCAGACCCCGACGTCCCGCCACCGCTCAGTCACGACGACCTGGGCATGATCGTCCGGTACGCGGGCCGGGTGGTGCTGCTCGACCCCGACGACCGGGTGCTGCTGATGCGCTACGTCGACCGGCCGCCGAACGGCGTGCACTGGGCGACTCCCGGCGGCGGCCTGAACCCGGGCGAGGACTACGCCACCGGCGCGCTCCGCGAGCTGGCCGAGGAGACAGGCTGGACCGACATCGCCCTGCTCGGCGAGATCTACCGGTGGACGCACGTGATGGAGTACGGCGGCCGCGTCCTGCGCCAGTGCGAGCGGCTCTACCTGGCCAGGACCACCCAGCCGCGGCGCGCGATCATCGGAGTCCAGGCCATGCACGCCTCCGACGGCATCGCCGCCTGGCGGTGGTGGACGCTGGCCGACCTTGACGCAGCCAGCGAGCCAGTATGGCCGCCCTGCCTGGCCGACCTGGTCAAAGACGCCCTGGCACGCGGCTGAGCGAGCCTCAGCCCGCGGCGTCGGCCCTGATCATCCGCACCAGGGCCCGCGAGCCAGCCTGCAGCTCGGTGTGGTCGCTGAGGCCGTCCAGGGTGTCGGCGATCCTGCGGGCGACCGGGTCGACCCGGCGCCCGAGGTTCTCGTCGCGGGCTCGGGCGGCCTCCTGGTCGCCCGCCTGCGCGTCCTGCAGGCGGGCCAGGTCCGCAGTCAGCGCCTGGCGCGCGTGCGCGATGTCCTCGGTGAGCCTGGACTCGGCCCGGCGCAGGTCCTCGGCCAGGCCGCGGTCGGCCTGCGGCAGCCGCTCAGAGAGGTCCTTGACTGTGCTCGCCAGCTTGGCGACCTTTGCCCGCAGCTCGGCGACGCCCTCGCGCGGATGCAGGCTGTCCCGAGACAGTGTGCCGATCCGCTCCCGCAGGTGGCCGAGATAGGCGACCGCCGGCCGGATGGCCGCCGAGAGCAGGTAGCCGCCGGTGAAGTAGTAGCCGAGGCTCGCGCCGGAGAAGTAGGTGATCGCCGCGGCAGCGGTGGCGGTCGCGAGGTGACCGCCGAGCGCGAACCACAGCATCCGCCTGGCGATGGTGCCGGCCTCGGCCCTGTCCTGGTCCTTGACCAAGGATGCCGCGCCCGCGCGAGACCGCCATCTGGGCAACGACCCGGCGGGCCGCGAAATACAGGTTCCAGGGAATGGATAACAGGACGATCAGCCAGATCAGGGCCACCGCACCGGCGCCGATTGACAGCACCGTGTGCCACGGCGCCCCCGCTACCCGGTCGAGCCAGGCAAGCAGCAGTTTCGCGGCGGCACCGACCACGGCCGCCGCCGGCCACCTGATCGTGCCCGGCTGGTTCGCATCGCTCACGAGGCGACCGTACGGCGCCGCCAGGAAGCCGACATCCGCTTGCCTACTCATCAGTAACTAGGTAGCCCTACCTAACATGGAACGCCGTGACCACCCGCGCCGTCACAATGGCGAGGACGCCACCCAGCGGACCGGTCAGGCCCCTCTGGCGACGCGAATGCGAAGGGTCTCAGGTGAAGCTTCACCGAAGGCGCTCGGCGCCCGTGGCGAGGGCCGCGGTCACCGTGGCCGCGGCAACGCTTGCGGCCAGCTTCGTCGCGGCGTGCGGGACCACGGCCGGGCCGGACAGCGTGGTCTCGGCCGACGCGGCAGGCTCGCGCGGAGCAGGCTCGCGCGGAGCGGCCGGGTGCCGCCCGGTCATCGCCTACGTGGCCAACTACTCCTCAGGCACGGTGACGCCGGTCAACACCGTGACCGACCGGGCGCTGCGGCCGATCAGGGTCGGCAAGGACCCGGACATGATCACGATCACGCCGAATGGCAGGACCGCCTACGTCACCGACAGCGGATCAGAGCGGGTGACCCCGATCCGGATCAGGACGAACACCGCTGGCAGGCCCATCACCGTCGGCCACCGGCCGATCCCGATCCTAGTAACCCCCGACGGCGCGACCGTGTACGTGGCCAACAACCAGTCAGGAACCGTCACCCCCATCTATACGGCGACGGACCGCCCAGGCCTGCCGATCAAGGTGGGGCGCTATCCGGCCCGCCTCGCGATCACGCCGGACGGCAGGACGCTCTACGTGGTCGACGCGACCGGCGTCACCCCGATCAGCACCGCCACGAACAGGCCAGGCAGGCCGATCAGGATCGGCGGGGCGCCGCTGAACATCGTCATCACGCCGAACGGCAGGACCGCGTACGTCGTCAACGCCAACGGCGTGGTCCCGATCGACACCGCGACGAACAGGGCTGGCCCGCCGGTCAGGGCGCCCGGCGCGTTCTACCTCGCGATCACCCCAGACGGGAAGACCGGCTATGTCGCGACCGTCGCAGGCAGGGTGATCCCGTTCAGGACCGCGACGAACACCGCGCTCACCCCGATCCGCGTGCCGGTCGGGATCGGGCCGATCGCGATCGCGCCAGACGGGCAGACCGCCTACGTCGCCGACGCGGTGACCTCTCAGGTCACGCCGATCGACCTTGCCACGGGTACAGCCGGGCCGCCGATCTCGGTCCCGCGCAACCCGAGCATTATCGCGATCACCCCGGACGGGTCGGATGTCTACGTGAACGGGCAGCACAGCGTGACCGCGATCCTGACGGCGACCGGCACTGCGCTCCCGCCGGTCAGAGTCGGCTCGTCGCCGGTCGTGATCGCCATGCCGCCCGTCGCCCCCGCCTGCCGCGCCTAGCCAGCCGACGCTCTCGGGGGTGCGGGGCGGCGGCGTGAGGCGGCGAGAGTTGATCGCACGAGGGACAGAACTGTCGGCGGGCAGCGGCAGTATGGAGGCATGCCCGTCCGCGCAGCGCCCGCGCCAGGGGCCGGTGCCGCCACCGGAGCCCTGGCCGGCTTCTCCGAGCCGACAGCGTCGTGGTTCCGCGACGCCTTCGCCGAGCCGACCGCCGCGCAGGCCGATGCCTGGAATGCCATAGGTAACGGGCAGAACGCGCTGGTCGTCGCGCCCACTGGCTCGGGCAAGACGCTGGCCGCCTTCTTGTGGGCGATCGACAAGCTGGCCACCGAGCCGGTCCCGGCCAGTGCCGCCGAGCGCTGCCGCGTCCTGTACATCTCACCGCTGAAGGCGCTGGCCGTGGACATCGAGCGGAACCTTCGCTCGCCGCTGGCCGGCGTCAGCCAGGCAATGCGCCGCCTAGGGCTGCCCGAGCCGCAGATCAGGGTCGGCGTGCGCACCGGCGACACGGCGGCCGACGAGCGCCGCAAGCTGGCCGGCAAGCCGCCGGACATCCTGATCACCACGCCGGAGTCGCTGTTCCTGCTGCTCACCTCCCGGGCCAGGGAGGGGCTGCGGCACGTGCAGACCGTGATCATCGACGAGGTGCACGCGCTCGCCGGCGGCAAGCGCGGCGCGCACCTGGCGCTGTCGCTCGAGCGGCTCGACGCCCTGCGCGGCGCGGGCCCGGCCGCCAGCCGGACCGACGGCGGACGGACCGACGGCGGACGGACCGACGGCGGACGGGTCAGGCCCGCCCAGCGGATCGGGCTGTCGGCGACGGTGCGGCCGCCGGAGGAGGTCGCGTCGTTCCTCGGCGGCGCGCTGCCGGTCACGATCGCCGCGCCGCCCAGCGAGAAACGGCTTGACCTGCGCATCGTCGTGCCCGTCGAGGACATGGCCGACCTGGCGTCGGCGGCCGGGCCAGGCAGTACCGAACCCGTCAGGGCCGGGCCCGGCCCTGACGCGCGCGGCGGGCTGCTCGGGCCCGCCGAGGTCGCGGCCCAGGCGGGAGCGGGGAATCCCGGCGGGTGGGTGCCTGCTGGACCGGCCCGCGCCCACTCGATCTGGCCGCACGTCGAGGCCCAGGTGCTCGATGCCATCGAGCAGCACCGCTCCACGATCGTGTTCGCCAACTCACGCCGGCTGGCCGAGCGCCTCTGCGCCAGGCTGAACGAGCTTGCCGCCGAGCGCACGGCGGAGCGCGCCGAGCAGGCGGGCGAGGACCCTGAGGACCTCGCTCCCCCGGTGGTGGCCCGCGCGCACCATGGATCGGTGTCCCGTGCCGAGCGGACCCAGATCGAGGAGGCGCTCAAGGCCGGGCGGCTCCCTGCGGTGGTTGCCACGTCGAGCCTCGAGCTTGGCATCGACATGGGCGCGGTGGATCTTGTTATACAGGTCGAATCGCCGCCGTCGGTGGCAAGCGGCCTGCAGCGGACCGGGCGGGCCGGCCACAACGTCGGCGACGTCTCCCGTGGCGTGATCTTCCCCAAGTACCAGGGCGACCTGGTGCAGGCCGCGGTGGTGGCCGGGCGGATGCGCGGCGGCCAGATCGAAGAGCTGCGGATGCCGCGCAACCCGCTCGACGTGCTCGCGCAGCAGATCGTCGCGATGACCGCGCTGGACGACTGGACCGTAGACGACCTGCTCGCGCTGGTCAGGCGCGCGGCCCCGTTCAGCGGGCTGACCAGGCCGGTGCTCGAGGCGGTGCTCGACATGCTGGCCGGGCGCTACCCGAGCGAGGAGTTCGCCGGGCTGCGGCCGAGGCTGGTCTGGGACCGGGCCACCGGCACGCTGCGCGGGCGCCCTGGCGGCCAGCGGCTCGCCGTCACCAACGGCGGCACGATCCCGGACCGCGGGCTGTTCGGCGTGTTCCTGGTCGGCGCGTCGGACCCGACCGGCCGGCACTCCCGGCGGGTCGGCGAGCTCGACGAGGAGATGGTCTACGAATCCAGGGTCGGCGACGTCTTCGTTCTCGGCGCAAGCTCGTGGCGGATCGAGGACATCACGGCCGACCAGGTGATCGTCTCGCCCGCGCCGGGCCAGCCAGGCAAGCTGCCGTTCTGGCATGGGGACACCCCAGGCCGCCCGGCCGAGCTCGGCCGGGCGATCGGCGCGTACTGCAGGGAGATCGGCGCGAGCGAGCCGCGGGCCGCGACCGGCCGGCTGCACGCCGACGGGCTCGACGAGCTGGCTGCCGCCAACCTGCTCAGCTACCTGACCGGCCAGCGCGAGGCCACCGGCTACCTGCCCGATGACCGCACGCTGGTGCTCGAGCGGTTCCGTGACGAGCTCGGCGACTGGCGGCTGGTGCTGCACAGCCCGTACGGCGCCAAGGTGCACGCGCCCTGGTCCCTGGCGATCGCGGCCCGGCTCCGCGAGCGGTACGGCGGCATGGACGTGCAGGCAATGTACACCGACGACGGGATCGTGATCCGGGTACCGGACTCCGACGACCCGCCGCCCGGCGGCTTCGCCCTGCTCGACCCCGACGAGGTCGAACCGCTGGTGACGGCCGAGCTCGGCTCGTCCGCCCTGTTCGCCTCCCGGTTCAGGGAGTGCGCCGCGCGGGCGCTGCTGCTGCCGCGGCGCCAGCCGGGCCGCCGGTCGCCGCTGTGGCAGCAGCGCCAGCGGGCCGCCCAGCTGCTGGCCGTCGCCAGCGGCTACGCCAGCTTCCCGATCGTGCTCGAGACCATGCGGGAGTGCCTGCAGGACGTGTTCGACGTGCCCGCCCTGGTCGGCCTGATGCGCGACCTGGCCGGGCGGAAGATCCGGCTCGTGGAGGTCGAGACCGCCTCTGGGTCGCCGTTCGCCAGGGCGCTGCTGTTCCGCTACATCGGCGCGTTCATGTACGAGGGCGACGCGCCGCTGGCCGAGCGCCGGGCGCAGGCGCTGGCCCTGGACTCAGCCCTGCTGGCCGAGCTGCTCGGCCAGGCCGACCTGCGGGAGCTGCTCGACCCGCAGATCGTCGCCGAGGCCGAGCGCGACCTGCAGCGCCTGTCGCCGGCGCGGCGGTGCTCGGGGCCCGAGCAGCTCGCGGACCTGATCATGCTGGCCGGGCCGCTGTCGGCCGACGAGGTGACGGCCAGGTGCGCGGAGCCTGACGCGGCCGCCGCCTGGCTGGCCGGGCTCGCCGCCGAGAGGCGGGTCATCGAGGTGCGTGTCGCCGGGGAGCATCGCTGGGCGGCGATCGAGGACTCCGGGCGCCTGCGGGATGCGCTCGGCGTGGCGCTGCCCACCGGCGTGCCGGTGGCGTTCACCGAGCTGCTGCCCGACCCGCTCGGCGACCTGGTCGCCAGGTACGCGCGGACGCACGGGCCGTTCACCGCGGCCGAGGCCGCCCGCCGGTACGGCCTCGGGGTCGCCGTGGTGACCGGGATGCTGCACCGGCTGGCCGCCGACGGGCGGGTCACCGAGGGCGAGTTCCTGCCGAGCCTGGCCGGGCCGCAGTGGTGCGACTCCGGTGTGCTGCGGATGCTCAAGCGTCGGTGCCTGGCCAGGCTGCGCCAGGAGGCCGAGCCGGTGCCCGGCCAGGTCCTCGCGGCGTTCTTGCCGGCCTGGCAGGACGCGCTGCACGACGCAGGCCCCGGGGCTGGGGCCGGCGCGGCCGGGAACGGCGCGCACGGGGCCACCGGGCGACCGCCCAGGCGGCGGGCCAGGCTGACCGGTCCCGACGCCGTCTATGCCGTGGTGGAACAGCTGGCCGGAGCGCCAGCCCCGGCCGGAGCGGTGGAGTCACTGATCCTGCCGGCCCGGGTGGACGGCTATGTCCCTGCCATGCTTGACGAGCTCACCGTGGCTGGCGACGTCGTCTGGGCGGGCGCCGGGGCGCTGCCTGGCGGCGACGGCTGGCTGACGCTCGCGCCGGCCGAGTCGGCGCCGCTGCTTCTGCCGCCGCCCGGGGAGATCACGATGACGCCGGTGCACGAGGCCGTGCTGAGCGTGCTCGGCGGCGGCGGGGCGCTGTTCTTCCGCGGTCTCGCCGACCGTGTCGCCGACCTGGTACTGGCCGGGGACGCGGGTCAGGAGCCCGCCGCGGACGGTCCGCGGGTGCCGGCCGGCCGCCTGGGCCTGGTGAGCGACCAGGCGGTGGCGGCCGCGATCTGGGACCTGGTCTGGGCCGGCCTGCTGACCAACGACACGCTTGCTCCGCTGCGCACGGTGCTGCGGGCCGGCGGCTCATGGTCGGGCGGCGCGCAGAGCAGCCGCCTGCCAGCTACCGGGCAGCCGTTCCCCGGCAGGCAGCCGTTCCCCGGCAGGCAGCCGGCGGCTCCGGCAGGCCGGCCGAGCGCCAGGCGGCCAGGCTTCGGCCGCGGCTCGCTGCCCTCGCACGCAGGACCGCCGACGGTCAGCGGCCGATGGTCGCTGCTACCGCCGGCGGACCCAGATCAGACCAGGCGGCTGCACGCCAGGGCGCTGTCGCTGCTCGACCGGCACGGCATTGTGATCAGGGGCGCGGCGGCGACCGAGCGGGTGCCCGGCGGTTTCGGGGCGCTTTACCCGGTGCTGCGGGCGATGGAGGAGACCGGCCAGTGCCGCCGCGGCTACTTCGTGGAGGGCCTCGGCGCGGCTCAGTTCGCGCTGCCTGGCGCCGTGGACCGGATGCGTGCCATGTCGGAGTCGGTGCTCGATGCCACGGCCGGCCCAGCCGGGCGGGCCGACCTGGCGCCCGTCGCCGACCAAGCGGCCGGCGCGTGGCCAGCTGACCCGTGGGCTGCTCCCCCGGTGCGCGCCGAACCAGCCGCGCTCGTACTAGCGGCCGCCGACCCGGCCAACGCATACGGGGCGGCGCTGCCGTGGCCGCCAAGGCCGGACGAGACGCCAGGCGGGCACCGGCCCGGCCGCAAGGCGGGTGCGCTGGTGGTCCTGGTGTCCGGCCTGCTCGTGCTCTACGTCGAGCGCGGCGGCAAGACGCTCCTGTCGTGGACCGCTGACCCGGCGCTGCTCGGGCCGGCGACCGCCGCGCTGGCCGGAGCGGTGCGAGCCGGCGCACTCGGCAAACTCACCGTCGAGCGAGCCGACGGCGGCGGCGTCTACGACTCGCCGCTTGCGCAGGCGCTGGAGTCGGCTGGCTTCCGGCCGACCCCCCGCGGCCTGCGGCTGCGCGGCTGATCCCGGCCGAGCCCGTTATCGCGAGCTGACCAGAATGCTGGCCAGGCCGGCCGGGGCGTCGATCGCGTACCTGCGGGCCACGTGGCTCCAGCCTGGCGAGGTGAGCACCGTTCCGCCCGCCCGTTCAGCCCTGCGCCCGTTCAGGTTTGCGCCGGTCAGGCCGCCGCGGTCGCGCTCTCGGGGGCCGCGGGCGCCTGCTGGCCGCCGCGATCGGCCGATGACCGGTACCTGGTGAACGCGGGCAGCGCCAGGCCGATCACGAACGTCCCGACGACGGTGATCAGGCCGCCGCTGAGCGCGCTGATGACCGGCGAGGTCAGCGAGCCGAGCGCGCCGGCCTCCACGTTGCCCAGCTGGCCGCCGCCGGCGCCCACGACGAAGTCCGCCGCGGTGACGCGGCCGCGGAACTGCTCGTCGGTGGCGGCCTGCACGATCGCGCCGCGGAACACCACGGTGAAGGTGTCGGCCGCGCCGGCGATCGCGAGCAGCAGCAGTGTGAGCCACAGGCTCGGGGCGACGGCGAAGCCGGCGAATGCCGCGCCCCAGATCGCCACGGTGCACAGCATCGCCCGGCCCTGGCGGGTGACGTGCCTGATCGGCCCGGATAGCGCCGCGCTGACCAGCCCGCCGACCCCGATCGCCGTCATGAACAGGCCCAGTGTGCGCGGGTCGCCGCCGAACCGCTCGGCATTGATGGCGGGGAACAGCGCCACGGGAAGCGCGAAGATCGTCGCGTTGAGATCGGCGAGGAACGCACCGGCAAGCACTCGGTTGCGGCCGATGAACCTGGCGCCCTCGGCCACCGACCGCAGGCTTGGCCGGGCGGCGCCAGGCTGGGGCGGCCTTGCGGGCGAGGTGGCCGCCCCGTACAGGGCCCCGGCGAAGCTGATTGCGTCGATCAGGTAGCACGCGCGCAGCCCGAGCGCCGGCGTCGCAGTGATCGCGCCAGCCAGCGCCGGCCCGACGGTCAGCATGACCTGGAAGCTCAGCCTGTTCAGCGCGAGGCCGGCGGCAAGCTTGCCTGGCGGCAGCAGGCCGGGAACGAGGGACTGCCTAGCCGGCGCGTTGACGGCGGACAGCGCCGACTGAACTGCCACCAGGGCGTAGAGCAGCCAGAGCAGCCGCAGGCCGGCGAACGCCTGAGCGGCCAGCCCGGCGGAGACCGCCGCCAGGCAGGAGCTGGTGACCAGCACCAGCTTACGCCGGTCGACGGCGTCCGCGATGGCACCGCCCGCAAGCCCGACCGCGAGCGTGGGGACCATCTGCGCGATGCCGATCGCGCCGACAGCGAACGGCGAGTGGGTCAGGTCGTAGACCTGAAGCGGTACAGCGAACCAGGTGAGCGCTCCGCCGATGGAGGAGAGCGTGCTGCCAATCCACAGCCGCCTGAAGGCCGCGGACTCGCGGAGCGGGCCGATGTCGGCGAGCAGTCGCGTGACGCGTGGCATGTCCAGGGCTCCAGGGCAAAGGCGGGATGCGGCCCGATTATTGTAACAGCACTTACATAAGGTCTGTTACAATAAGCCATGGCCCAGCCGAACGCGCAGTCCGCCGCCGAACCCGCCGAGCCAGTCGGCCCGGCCAGTCCGTCCGGTCCCGCCAGGCCCGCCGATCCCAGCGAGCACAGCCAGTGGCGGCCGCTGCGGCTGCTCCAGCAGGCGATGAACGCCGACATCGCCAGCATCTATGCGCAGGCGCAGATCGACGGCCTGAAGCCGAGCTTCGTGATGGAACTGCTGCGGCTGAACGCCCGCGGCCCGATGACGATCACCGAGCTCGCCCAGTCGGTGCAGCGCACCCACTCGGCGATCAGCCAGAAGGTCGCTGCGATGCGCTCCGCGGGCCTGGTCAGGACCACAGCGGGCGCAGACGCCCGGAGCAAGCAGGTGGTCCTGACGGCCAAGGCGCGCCAGGTCATCAGGAAACTGGCCGCCGAGTGGCGTGCCACCGAGGCCGCGCTCGCCGAGCTTGAGGCCGAGATCCCCTACCCGCTGAGCCGGGTCGTCACTGACATCGAGGCGGCTCTGCGCCGCCGCAGCTTCCACGACCGGATCGCGGCCAAGCTCGCCGAGGACCCCGACTGGACCTAAACTGCCCGACTGGACCCAAGATCTGCAGGCACCTGACCTGCCGAGCAGGCGCCAGGCAGGTCAGGGGAAGTTACCGCCGAGCAGGCCGCCCATCATGCCCCCGCCGCCCAGCATGCCGCCGCGCTGCTCGTCGTTGCGGCGCTCGTCGTGGATCGCGTCGATGGCAAGCACGACCGCCAGGATGAACACATCGTTCACGCCGTCGCCGGTGTCGACCAGGAACTTCTCCCTGAAGGCCAGCTCGCGCGATACCCGCGCGACCGGCTGGTGGCCGTGGCTGATCGTGTAATCCCAGCCGGTGAAGCTGCCCTTGGCGGTCAGCCTGCCGAATGACGAGTCAATGTCGTAGTGGTCGCCGAAGAACCCGGCGTGATGGATCTCGGCGGCCCGCTGGCCGCCGAGCAGGATCTCGTGAGCGGTTGTCATCATGTGCTTCTTGATGAGCGCGAGCTCCTGACCTGACTGATCGCGGATCGACAGGTGCTGAGTCAGGCCCAGGTTGCCCCGAACGTCGAAGACCGGCGCGCCCGATCCGTCACTGATCACGAAATGCTCGGTGAGGCCCCACTTACTTGCCATGACATATCGCATGGGACGAATACTGACGCGCAGGCGGCGGCGCGGCAACCGGATCGGATTCTCGGCCGACCGCTACCGGCCGCGCGGACTTGGCGCTCCCGTCCAGGCGGGGTCGGCGCCCTCGCCTGGCTCCGGTATCGCCGCGAAGACGGCCATACCGGCACCTGCCGGCGTCCTGCGCCAGGTATCAGGCCGCAACTACCTGCATAATGCTTCGTATGCGCCTGTCAGCCCGAGCAGATTATGCCCTGCGAGCCGCGATCGAGCTCGCGGCATCGCCCGACGGCCACGTGACCGCTGAGCAGCTAGCGAGGGCACAGCAGATCCCGGCCAAGTTCCTCGAGGCGATCCTGACCCAGCTGCGGCGCGCCGGGCTCGTCCGCAGCCAGCGCGGACCCGACGGCGGCTTCTGGCTGGCGCGGCCGGCCGACGAGATCTCGCTGGCCGACATCATCCGCGCCATTGACGGCCCGCTCCTCGGCGTGCGCGGCGAGCGCCCGGAGAACCTCGGGTACATCGGCGTGGCCGAGCCGCTCCAGACCGTGTGGATCGCGCTGCGCGCCAACGAGCGCGCGATCCTCGAAGAGGTCACGCTCGCGCATCTGGTCCGCGGGCAACTGCCTGAGCGCGTCCTTGCGCTGGCCGAACTGCCGGGCTCCTGGGAAGCCAGGGTTGGCCACTAATCCGCCGGACGGCGAGCCCGGCCGCACAAGGGCTCTCGCCACGTAGCCGAACAGTCCGGTCCGGGCAGGCGAACCCGCGACGCAGGCGGACCAGCGAGGCAGACCCGCGAGGCATACGCAGGCGAACCAGCGTCAGACGGGCACCATGTTGGTGATTTCGCGCACCGTCCTGCTGACCTGGTCGAACGCAGGCTCGGTGACCGGCAGGGCGGTCGCGGCGATCGGCAGACGCGCCGGAACGGTGATCTTCTGACCTGGCCGCAGCTGGCCAGCGGCCATGTGACCGGCCCCCACCGGACCGGCACCGATTGGACTGGCCCCGATTGGACCGGCACTGAGCTGGCCGACCGTGGCGGGCACCTTGCCGCCGGCACCGGCCGGGACCCTGTGCGCGGCGGCCACCGGGCCGACCGCGACGTGCTCGCCAGCGTCGGTCTCGCTCCCGTCCCGATGGCCGGTACCTGCGACCTCGATGGCCGGCTCGATCACGTCGGCGAACACCGGCTCGACCTGGAGCTCAGCCAGGGCAAAGTTGTCGGAGACCTCCCTGAGGACCTGCGACAGCGGCGTATTCAGCGCGGAGCAGATCGCGGCGAGCAGTTCGGACGAGGCCTCCTTCTGGCCGCGCTCCACCTCGGACAGGTAGCCGAGCGAGACTCGCGCCGACGCGGACACCTCACGGAGGGTGCGACCCTGCCGCAGGCGCAGTCGCCGTAGCGCGTCACCTAGCAAGTGACGAAGCAGGACCATCGTCGCATCCTTTCCCCGAGGACTCGGCGCTCACCCCTCCACCGTACCTGGCGTCGCCGACAGTGCGGGAGAGGGCATCGGTGCGTGTTCGACATACGTAACGCTGTAATCACGCATTGTCTTCCATAAGGGCAGCGACGAGGAGGCTCAGAGCGTGCCGCACGGTCTCATGTCGGATCTGGTCCCGGTCGCCCGCCAGGCTCAGCTCGCGGTGCAGCACCCGCGGCCGCTGAGCGCCGGGCACGGCGGCCGCGATGTGCACGGTACCGACGGGGTGACCGTCGACCGGGTCGGGGCCCGCCACGCCCGTGGTCGCGACGCTCGCGCTCACGGCCATCCGCGCCAGGGCGCCGAGTGCCATCGCCACCGCCACGTCCGCGTGCACCGTGCCGACCCGGTCGAGCAGGTCGGCGGGCACACCGAGCAGCGACGCCTTGAGGTCGCCCGCGTACGCCACGATCCCGCCGCGGAACACCGCGGACGCACCGGGCACCGACGTCAGCGCCGCGGCGACCAGGCCGCCGGTCAGCGACTCGGCGGTACCCGCCGTCAGCCCGCGCCCGGCAAGCAGCCTGATCGCGGCGGCCGGGGTCCCGTCCTCGGCCGGCTCCGCCGTCACATCCCCGCCTGACCAGGCCCTGACCCCGCCTCGTCAGGCCCCGCCGAACCCGACCCGCCCGCACCCGGCCCAGCCACACCCGGCCCAGCCGCGCCCATGGTCCGGTGCAACTGCAGCGCCCTGGCCACGTAGTCCACACCGGTCACCAGAGTCACCGCAACCGCGGCTGCCATGATCGCGGGGCGAACCCACCCGATGTGCACCGGCAAGATGTACAAGCCGATCGCGACCATCTGGAGCACGGTCTTGATCTTGCCGCCCCGGCTGGCCGCGATCACGCCGTACCTGAGCACCCAGAACCGCAGCACCGTGACCGCGACCTCGCGTACCAGCACGATCCCGGTGACCCACCAGGTGAGCTCGCCGAGCGCCGACAGCGTGATCAGCGCCGAGCCGATCAGCGCCTTGTCGGCGATCGGATCGGCGATCTTCCCGAAGTCGGTGACCATGCCGCTGCGCCTGGCTAGCTCGCCATCGAGCAGGTCGGTGGCCGACGCCACGCCGAACACGAAGAACGCGGCCACTCGCCAGGCCGAGCCGTCCGCCGAGGTACCACCGGTGGCCAGGAACGCGACGAAGACCGGGACAAGGACGAACCGCAGTACGGTGAGCCCGTTCGGCAGGTTCACCAGCCTGGGCGCGGCCGGCGAGTTCCCCGCGCCCGAGCTAGTCAACGGTCCGCGGCGAGCCCGGACGCTCCCGTTCGTCCGAGCCGGTCAGATCGGCCACGAGGTCCACCCCATCGGAACCTGATACCCGCGCCCGCACCAGATCACCGACGGCCAGTGCGCGGTCAGAGCGCACCAGCGTGGACCCGTCGACCTCGGGCGCCTGGTGCGCGCCACGGCCGCCGTACTGCCAGGCAGGAACGCCGCCGCTGCCGGGCTCGGGCTCGGCGAGCACCTCCTCGACCAGCACCTTGTGGATCTCGCCGACCCGGTCGGCGGCTCGCTGGTCCATCAGCTCGTCGGCGAGGCTGGCCAGCCGCTCCACCCGCTCGGCGATCTCCGCCTCGGGCAGCTGGCCGGACAGCCCGGCAGCCTCGGTGCCGTCCTCGTCGGAGTACCCGAAGATGCCGATCGCGTCCAGCCGCGCCTCGGCCAGGAACCGCTCGAGCTCAGCGAGGTCGGCCTCGGTCTCACCGGGGAAGCCGACGATGAAGTTGGACCGGATCCCGGCGTCCGGCGCCAGCCTGCGGATCTGCCCGATCAGCGCGCAGAAGCGCTCGCCGTCGCCGAACCGGCGCATGGCGCGGAGCACCCGCCCGCTTGCGTGCTGGAACGACAGGTCGAAGTATGGTGCCACCCCCGGCGTGGATGTCATCACCTCGACCAGCCCGGGCCGCACCTCGGCGGGCTGCAGGTAGCTGACCCTGACCCGGTCGATCCCCGGCACGGCCGCGAGGTCTGGCAGCAGGCCCTCGAGCAGCCGGAGGTCACCGAGGTCCTTGCCGTAGGAGGTCGAGTTCTCGCTGACCAGCAGCAGCTCCCTGGCACCGTGCCCGGCCAGCCACCCGGCCTCATCGAGCAGGTCCTGCGGCGGCCGGGATAGGAAGGCACCGCGGAAGGCGGGGATCGCGCAGAAGCTGCACCGCCGGTCGCAGCCGGACGCGATCTTCAGCGGGGCGACCACGCCCTCGCCAAGCCTGCGCCTGAGCACCCGGGGACCTGACGCCGGCGCGATCCCCTCCGGCAGGTCAGCAAGCGCAGTCCCAGCGCCCACCCCGTGCCCGACACCAGCCCTAAGCCCGACACCGGCACCGAGCCCGACACCAGCACCGAGCCCGACACCAGCACCTATCCCAACACCGGCCCTAGGAGCAGCGCCCACCGCTCGCCCGGCGGCCTGACCGTGGCCGGGCACGTGCGCCGCGGCGCCCCGCCGCCCCGCCGGCGAGATCGGCAGCAGCTTCCTGCGGTCCCTTGGCTCGTGCGCCTGCCAGCGCTGCCCGGCCAGCACCGCGTCGAGCCGACCCGAGATGTCGGCGTAGTCGTCGAAGCTGAGCACCTGAGCCTCGGGCAGCGCCTCGGCCAGCCCTGACCCGTACCGCTCCGCCATGCAGCCCGCCGCCACCACGGCGGCGCCCGAGTCGGCCGCGGTCAGCAGTTCGTCGATCGACTCCTGCTTGGCGGCCTGGATGAAGCCACAGGTGTTGACCAGCACCACGTCGGCGTGACCGTCGCCGTCGGCGTCCCCGGCTAGCTCCCAGCCGCCGGCCTCGAGCCGGGCCGCCAGTTCCTCTGAGTCGACCTCGTTCCTCGCGCAGCCCAGCGTTACCAGGCGCACGGTACGCCCGGCAGCGGTGTGCGGAGATGGTCCAGAGGGCACACCGGCAGACTACGGTAAGCCAGGACCTGCGGGAGCCGCCGGACCGACGGTCAGGCGCGGCCCGCGCGCAGGCTGAGCGTCACCGCGTTGACGGTCCCCGGCGGGATCTTGTTCTTGCCGTTCACGGTCAGCTTGACGCCGGCCGGGTTCCCGATAGTCATGGTCACGTCGTGCCGCTCGGTCCAGTTCATCGACGTGCCTGGGTACACCATGCCGCTGAAGATCGTCGCGCCCGCCGCGCTGGTGATCTGCACCCAGCAGTCCTCGGTCGCGGTCAGCTTGATGTGCAGCCGCCGCACGTTCGCTACCGGCGATGCACTGATCGTCGGCTTGGCCCGGGTCGAATGCACCCGCATGTCCTGCTTGGTCGCCGCGGTCGCATGCCCATGGGCAAAGTGGTGGTAGGCGAAGAACCCGCCGAGCAGCAGCACGAGCACGACCGCCATCGCGGCCGTCCAGTTCGGCCGACGGCGCTCCTTCAGCCGCACCGGGGTGACCGGCTGGAACACGTCGGCCGCGCTGATCGCATGCGGCGCGCCCATGATCGCGTCGTACTCGGCCACCAGCGGCTCGGGGTTCATGCCCACTGCCCCGGCGATGCTGCGGATGTGCCCTCGCGCGTAGAAGTCGCCGCCGCACGAGGAGAAGTCACCGCGCTCGATGCCGCGGATGATCGTCTCCCTGATGCAGGTGCGCTGACTCACCTGCGTGATGGTCAGGCCGGCCTGGCGGCGTCCTTCTGCCAGCGCGTCACCAATGCTCACGCCGCGCCTCCATGGTTCCATTTCACTGCCCGCTGTCCCGCTCGATTCGGGCCCATCGCTACGATCGCTCCCCCGCTCCCCTCGTAAGGGGCTGGTGACCCAGTGTAGACACCGGGCTACTCGCGCACGAGCCCCGTCCCGGTGCCGGATCAATGTCAACAACCAATGGGGATAACGCAATCCCCACTCCCCCATGCCCGCCGCACGGTCAGCCGACACTCAAGGATTGGTCGGCCTTTGGCCGGGCCGATGCCGCGTGCGGGTTACCGGCCGCGCAGCGAGTCGAGCAGCTCTTCCAGGTCGTCGGGCCTGATCAGGACGTCCCTGGCCTTGGAACCCTCGCTCGGGCCGACCACGCCGCGGCTCTCGAGCAGGTCCATCAGCCGCCCCGCCTTGGCGAAGCCGACCCGCAGCTTGCGCTGCAGCATCGAGGTCGAGCCGAACTGGGTGGTGACGACCAGCTCGGCGGCACGGAGCAGGTCGCCGAGGTCGTCGCCGATGTCCGCGTCCACCTCGCGCTGCCTGCCCTCGGCCGGGGTGACGTCCTCGCGGTAGTCAGGCTCGGCCTGGCGCTTGCAGTGCTGGACGATCTCGCGGATCTCCTTCTCCGTGACGTACGCGTTCTGCAGCCTGATCGGCTTGCTCGCACCCATCGGCAGGAACAGCGCGTCGCCCTGGCCGACCAGCTTCTCCGCTCCGGGCTGGTCGAGAATGACCCGGCTGTCGGTCAGGCTGGACGTGGCGAACGCCAGCCTGGACGGCACGTTGGCCTTGATCAGCCCGGTCACCACGTCCACGCTCGGCCGCTGGGTGGCGAGCACCAGGTGGATCCCGGCGGCCCTGGCCAGCTGGGTGATCCGCACGACGGCGTCCTCCACGTCCCTGGGCGCGACCATCATCAGGTCGGCAAGCTCGTCCACGATCACGAGCAGGTAGGGGTAGGGCACGTACTCGCGCTCGCTGCCGGGCGGGGCGGTGATCTTCCCGGCCCGCACGGCCTTGTTGAAGTCGTCCATGTGCCGGAACCCGGACGCGGCCAGGTCGTCGTACCGGCGGTCCATCTCGCCGACCACCCAGCCGAGGGCGTCGGCGGCCTTCTTCGGGTTGGTGATGATCTGGGTGATCAGGTGCGGGATCCCCTGGTAAGCGGTCAGCTCAACCCGCTTGGGATCGATCAGGATCAGCCGCACCTCGTCCGGCGTGGCCCGGATCAGGATCGAGGTGATCAGCCCGTTGACGCACGTTGACTTCCCCGCGCCCGTTGCGCCCGCTATGAGCAGGTGCGGCATCTTCGCGAGGTTGGCGACGACCGTGCGGCCCTCCACGTCCTTGCCGAGGCCCACCACCATCGGGTGGTGGTCGCTCTCGGCCACCGGGGAGCGAAGCACGTCGCCGAGGCTGACGATCTCCCTGTCGGTGTTCGGTATCTCGATGCCGATCGCCGACTTGCCGGGGATCGGCGACAGGATCCGCACGTCGGCGCTCTTGACCGCGTAGGCGATGTTCTTGGACAGCGCGGTCACCCGCTCCACCTTGACCGCAGGGCCGAGCTCGATCGCGTACCTGGTCACCGTGGGCCCCCTGGTGAACCCGGTGACCTGCGCATCGACCTCGAACTGCTCGAGCACCATGGTCAGCGCCTCGACCATCGCATCATTGGCCCTGGTCCGCGCCTTGGGCGCGGTCCCCGGCTTGAGCAGCGCCGACGGCGGCAGCGTGTAACTCGACGAGCTTGAACCGGCCAGCGTCAGCTGCTCGCCGCGGCCGGGCTTCGCCCCGTCGCGCGGGCTGTCGGCGGCCGCGGGCGCCGCGTCGGCGCCCGGCTGCGCTCCGGCGTCCTGGGTGCCGAACCAGGACCGGCGCCACGACGCCTCCGCCCCGGCGGCGTCGGCGGGCGCGCCGTGCTCGGCCAGGTCGGCCTCGCTCGGCCGCCGCGGGCGGAAGGCGGCACCGGGCTCGGCCGTGCCGAACATCAGCGCCTCGGCCATGGTCTCATCGTCGGCGGCACGGTTAGCTGGCACGCCGGCCTGCGCGGCGCTCTCGGCCCCGGCGGCGCCCTGGCCGACTGTTCCCTGTGCAGCCGAGCCCTGGGCGGCCGCGCCCTGGCCTCGGCGGCCTGGCTGGCCCGCCGAGCCGCGCGGCACGAGTCCGCCGAGCAGCGGCGTGTCGTACGGCCGGTCGTTCTCGCCGGCCTCGATCGCCCCGCCGCCGCGGCGCTTGGTCAGCCGGGCCGGGGGCAGCTCGCCGGGAATCGCGCCTGGCTCGGCCTCTTCGGCCTCGTACCTGCCCCGCAGCAGGAACCTGAGCTCGGCGAACCGCTCGGGGATGCGATGCAGCGGCGTCCCGGTGATCACCAGCACGCCGAACGCGGCAAGCAGCGCGAGCAGCGGCACCGCCGCCCAGCTGGTCAGCAGCGCCTGCAGCGGCGCGGAGATGACGTACCCGACTAGCCCGCCCGAGGACCGCATCGCCGCCGCCCCCGCCTTCGGCGCCGGGCTGCCGAGCGCGATGTGAACGATGCCGAGCGCCCCGACGAGCAGCGCGGTCCAGCCGATCACCATCCGGCCGGTGTGCGCGTTCTTATCCGGGTGGCGCAGCAGCCGGAAGGCGAGCAGCGCGAGCAGGATCGGGATAACCCAGGCGCCGACGCCGAAGGTGCCGCGTACCACCGAGGTCAGCGCCCGGCCGACCGGGGTGCCGAAGTGCCACCACGCGGTGCCCGCCGCGATGATCGCGGCGGCAAGCACCGCGAGCCCGGCCCCGTCCCTGCGGTGAGCCGGGTCGAGCTCGCGCGCGCTGTCGCCGAACCGCCGTGCGACGTATCCCACGCCGCCGGCCAGCTCCATCCAGATCGCGCCGACACCGGTCAGGATCCAGCCGACGATGATGATCAGCGGGTTGCTCGACGCCCGCATGGCAGCCGCCGGGCTGCGCCCCGGCTGCGCGGCGGCCCGGTAGTACGGCGTGCCGCCCCTGCCCTGCCCTCTGCGGCCCGTTCCGGACCGGCCGGAGCCCGATCGGCCGGAGCCCGATCGGCCGGAGCCGCTGCCGCGGCTCGTACCGCCGCGGCTCGCCCCTGACCGGCTCCCGGCGCCGCGCCCGGACCCTCCTCGGCCCGCAGCAGAGCGCGCCGAGGAGGCCGAGCCGCCGGAACGGCCGGCACCGCTCGCCGGGCGACCGCGCCCGGCAGTCCCGCCCGATGAGCGCGGTGCACCCCTGGGCGCACGAGTCGCCATGTTTCACACGGTAGCCAGCATCCGAGCCGAATCCCAATGATGCAGGCCGGCGTGTCGCGCCGGCATCGCACTGGCCGGTGGCGCCGATGCCCGGCGTTGACGCGCGCCAGGCAGACACATAACGTCAGCACAGTCCCGGCCGGCCAGCGCCAGCACAGTCCTGGGCGGCCAGCGGCAGTACAGTCGGAGCCGCCCAGCGGCAGGCCAGGCCATGCGGAAGGGGCGAGGGTGCGGATCGCGGTCGTCGGCGGCGGGCCAGGCGGGCTGTACTTCGCCGCGCTGGCCAAGCAGCTCAACCCGGCGCACGAGATCACGGTCTGGGAGCGCAACGCCGCCGACGACACCTTCGGCTTCGGCGTGGTGTTCTCCGACGAGACCCTGGGCGGGATCGAGCACGCCGACCCGGCGATCTACGCGGCGATGGAGCGCGAGTTCGCCCGCTGGGACGACATCGACGTGCACTACAGGGACCAGGTGATCACCAGCGGCGGGCACGGCTTCGCCGCGATCAGCCGCAAGCGGCTGCTGCAGATCCTGCGCCGTCGCTGCGCGGGGCTCGGCGTGCGGATGTACTTCCGTACCCAGGCGCCCGACCCGGCCACCCTGGCCACCGGCTACGACCTGGTGGTCTCCGCTGACGGCGCCAACTCGGCGACCAGGGCCGAGTTCGCCGGCTCGTTCGGCCCGCAGGTCGAGGTCCGGCAGTGCAAGTACATCTGGCTCAGCACCGACCTGGTCTTCGACGCGTTCAAGTTCTACATCGTGCCGACGCCGTACGGCGTCTTGCAGGTGCACGGCTATCCCTACGACGCGACCGGCAGCACGTTCATCGTCGAGATGCACTCCGACGTCTGGGCGGCGGCCGGGTTCGCCGAGATCGCCCCGGACAGCCTGCCGCCCGGCCAGTCCGACGAGGCGTCCATCGCCAGGATCCGCGACCTGCTCGGGCACATAATCGGCGACCATGCGATCGAGGCGAACAACTCCAAGTGGATCAGCTTCGGCACGCTGCGCTGCGAGAGCTGGCGGCACGCCAACGTGGTGCTGCTCGGCGACGCCGCGCACACCGCGCACTTCTCCATCGGCTCGGGTACGAAGCTGGCCATGGAGGACGCGCTGGCGCTCGCCGCGTGCCTGAACGAGCAGCCGGGGCTGGATGCCGCGCTGGCGGCCTACGAGGCGGAGCGGCGCCCCGTCGTCGCCTCCACCCAACGGGCCGCGCAGGCCAGCCTGGAGTGGTTCGAGAACCTCGGCCAGTACACCCACCAGGACCCCGAGCAGTTCGCGTTCAACATCATCACGAGGAGCCGCCGGGTCACCCACGGCAACCTGCGGCTGCGCGACCCCGAGTTCACCGCCAGCGTGGACGCATGGTTCGCGGCCGACTGCCTGCGGCGCGGGCTGGGCGCTGGCGAGGTGGTGCCGCCGATGTTCCAGCCGATGCGGCTGCGCGGCCTGGAGCTGAAGAACCGCGTCGTGGTCTCGGCGATGGACATGTACAGCGCCAGCGATGGCGTGCCGTCCGACTTCCACCTGGTTCACATCGGCGGGAAGGCGGCCGGCGGGGCTGGGCTGGTGATGACCGAGATGGTCTGCGTTAGTCCTGCTGGTCGGATAACACCGGGCTGCGCGGGGATGTACGCGGCCGAGCACGAGTCGGCGTGGCGGCGGATCACCGGGTTCGTGCACGAGTACACGACGGCGAAGGTCGGCCTGCAGCTCGGTCACTCCGGCCGCAAGGGCTCGACCAGGCTGATGTGGGAGGGCATCGACAAGCCCCTGGAGTCGGGCAACTGGGAGGTGTGCGCGCCGTCACCGATCCCCTACCTGGCCGGGGTCAACCAGGTGCCGCACGAGCTGACCGTCGCCGAGCTGGAGCAGATCAAGGAGCAGTTCGTCGCTGCCACGCTGGCCGCGGAGCGGGCCGGGTTCGACCTGGTCGAGCTGCACTGCGCGCACGGTTACCTCTTGTCCTCGTTCATCTCGCCGGTCAGCAACCACCGCGCCGACGGCTACGGCGGTTCGCTGCAGGGGCGGCTGCGCTACCCGCTCGAGGTGTTCGCCGCGATGCGGGCCGTCTGGCCGCAGGCCAAGCCGATGACAGTGCGGATCTCGGCCACCGACTGGGTGCCCGACGGGACGACGGCAGCCGAGGCCGTGCAGATCGCCGGCGCGTTCGCGGCCGCCGGGGCCGACGCGATCGACGTCTCCACCGGGCAGGTGACGCCCGACGAGCAGCCCGCGTTCGGCCGGTCCTACCAGACCCCGTTCGCCGACGCGATCCGCAACCAGGCCGGGCTGGCGACCATCGCGGTCGGCGTGATCTCGTCCTACGACGACGTGAACTCGATCATCCTGGCCGGGCGCGCCGACCTGTGCGCGATCGGGCGGGCGCACCTGTACGACCCGAACTGGACGCTGCACGCCGCCGCCGACCAGGCGCATTCCGGACCCGCAGCGAACTGGCCTGACCAGTGGGCCGCAGGCAGCCGGCCGCCGCAGACCGGGCGCAGTGACGGACCCAAGCCCAGGCTGACCCTGATCAGAGAGACGGCGGCCGGCACCAGCGGCACCAGGCACGCCCGCTGGCGGCCGCGGCCGGCCACCGCAAGGGCTGACGCGGCAGGGAAGGCTTCCCCGGCGGCAGGAGCGGCCGCGGCAGGAGCGGCCGCGGCAGGAAAGACGCGAGCCGCGGCAGGGAAGGCGCCCGCTGCGACTGCCGCAGGACCCGCTCGCCCGACACCGGAGGCAGGCTCGTGATCATCGGCTCGGTTAACCCGCCTGACCTGCCCAAGCCGTCCGGCTTCTCGCACGCCGTGATCACCTCGGGCGGCCGGATCGTGTTCCTGGCCGGGCAGACCGCGCTCGACGCGTCAGGCGCGGTGGTCGGCACAGACGTGGTCGCGCAGTTCGAGCAGGCGCTGGCCAACCTGCTCGCCGCGCTGCGGGCGGCGGGCGGCGAGCCCGAGCACCTGGCCAGCCTCACGATCTACGCCACCGACCTGGCTGACTACCGCGCCCACGGCCGCGAGATCGGCGCGGTGTGGCGCAGGCTGGCTGGCCCGCGGTACCCGGCGATGGCGGCGATCGGCGTGTCCCGGCTGTGGGACGAGGCGGCGCTGGTCGAGATCCAGGGCTTCGCCGTGCTTGCTTAGCCGCGCTTGTCGAGCCGTGCTTGTCGAGCCGTGCTTGCTTGGCCGTGCTTGCCGAGCCGCTTGGTTGACCGCTTGCCTGGTCCGAACCATTGACTGCCGGGACATTGCCGGCATACTGATCAGCGTTCACACCTGCAGCCGAGGAAGGCCTGGCCGATGTCGCTCACGCCGTCCGCCCACGTCGATACGTTCTGCCGCGACCACCTGCCGCCGGCCGACCAGTGGCCGGAGATGGAATACGCCCTTCCCGAGCTGGCCTACCCTGACCGGCTGAACTGCGCTGACGTGCTGCTGGGCGAAACCATCGCGGCGCACGGCGGCGGGCGGCTCTGCCTGCTGCCGCAGGACGAGACCGAGCCGACCTGGAGCTACGACGACCTGATGGCCAGGGCCAGCCAGATCGCGCACGTGCTCACCGGAGACCTCGGCCTGGTCCCAGGCAACCGGGTGCTGCTGCGCGGGCCGAACAACCCGTGGATGGTGGCCTGCTGGTTCGGCGTGCTGTTCGCCGGCGGCGTCGTGGTTGGCACGATGTCGCAACTGCGGGCGGCGGAGCTGACCACCATCTGCGACATCGCGCAGGTGCGGCTGGCGCTGTGTGACGACAGGTTCCTCGACGAGCTCGAGGCTGCCGGCGTGCCAGGGCTGCGCACGCTCGCCTTCCACGCCGGGGCCGGGGCCGGCAAGCCAGGGAGCCTGAACGACCTGGCGGACGGCAAGCCGGTCACGTTCGACGCGGTTCCGACGGCCGCCGACGATGTGGCGCTGATCGCGTTCACCTCGGGGACGACGGGCCGGCCGAAGGCGGCCATGCACTTCCACCGGGACGTGCTCGCAGTCGCCGACACGTTCTCCAAGCACGTGCTCAAGCCAGTGGCCGATGACGTCTTCACCGGCACCCCGCCGCTGGCGTTCACGTTCGGCCTGGGCGCGATCCTGATCTTCCCGATCCGCGCGGGGGCGTCGACGCTGCTGGTCGAGCGGGCCAGCCCCGCCGAGCTCGCCGATCTCATCGCCGCGCGCGGGGTGACCGTGGTCTCCACCGCCCCGACCGCGTACCGCGCGATGCTGGCGGCGGGCAAGGCCAACCAACTGCGCGGGCTTCGCCGCCCGGTCTCGGCCGGCGAGACGCTGCCAGGTTCGGTGTGGCAGGCGTTCTACGACGCGACCGGAGTCAAGATCATCGACGGTATCGGCAGCACCGAGCTGCTGCACATCTTCATCTCCGCGGCCGACGATCAGATCAGGCCGGGCTCGACCGGACTGCCGGTGCCCGGCTACCGTGCGCTGGTGATGGACGCCCACGGCCGACCGGTCCCCGACGGCCAGCCGGGCAGGCTGGCGGTCAAGGGGCCCACCGGATGCCGGTACCTGTCGGACGAACGGCAGCGCAGCTACGTCAGCGACGGCTGGAACTACACCGGCGACACCTACATCAGGGACTCCGACGGCTACTTCTGGTACCAGGCGCGTTCCGACGACATGATCGTCTCCTCGGGCTACAACATCGCCGGGCCCGAGGTCGAGGATGTCCTGCTCACCCACCCTGACGTGGCCGAGTGTGGCGTGGTGGGCGTGCCTGACGAGGGCCGCGGCCAGATCGTCAAGGCGTTCGTCGTGCTCGCCGACGGGTCTGACGGCGGACCAGAGAAGGTCGCCGAGCTGCAGGACCTGGTCAAGAGCAAGATCGCGCCGTACAAGTACCCGAGGGCGATCGAGTTCCTGCCCTCGCTGCCGCGCACCAACACCGGCAAGCTGCAGCGGTTCAAGCTCCGCGACCTGGCGTAGCGGGGCGGCGTGAGCGGGGGCGGGGGTGATGTGGCCCGGGGCGGCGTGGCCGGGGGTGACGCGACCGGGGGCGGCGTCAAGACTCAGCCGATCACTACTGGCCGGCTGGAACTGCTGCCGCTGCGGGTCGAGCACGCCGACGAGATGGCCTCGGTGCTCGCCGATCCCGCCCTGTACGCGTTCATAGGCGGGTCGCCGCCCGCTCCCGCCGAACTGCGTGCCCGCTACGAACGCCAGCTCGCCGGCTCCGGCGATCCCGGCGTGGCCTGGCTCAACTGGGTCGTGCGGCTTCGTGACGAGGGCTGGCTGGCCGGCACGGTCCAGGCCACGGTGGCGGTCGGCGAGCCGCGCACGGCCGAGATCGCGTGGGTGATCGGCACCTGGTGGCAGGGCCGTGGCATCGCCACCGAGGCCGCCCGCGCCCTGGTCGCCTGGCTCCGCAGCCAGGGAGTGCGGACCCTCGTCGCACACGTCCACCCTGACCATGCGGCATCCGCAGCGGTCGCGGCGGCCGCCGGACTCACCCCGACCGACCAGTGGCACGACGGCGAGATCCGCTGGCAGCTGGATCTGGAACCCGAGCACCGCTGAGGCGCCCCGGCCGCAGCCCGGGCGCGCCGATCAAGCCCCGCCTGTGGCCAGCATCGCGACCCGGTCGATCCCGTAACCGCTGATCAGCAGGCGCTCCTTGCGGTTGCCGAGCAGCCGGGCGGTCCAGTCGGTGAACCCGCCGTCCCCCACCTCAAGCAGCTCACCGCCACTGCCTGGGCCGTAGACCTTGAAGCACAGCCCGCGGTAGTAGCCACGGCCGCTCGCCCGCTCCTGGTCAGCCACCACCTCCACCTGCGGCAGCGCGGCAAGCTCGTCCCGCACCGCGCCGAACACATGCTCGGACGGCTCGTCAAGGCAGGTGATCGCGATCCTGACCTGGCCCGCGCCAAGGGCGGCCAGCCCCCGCGCGGCGGCGCTCAAGTGATCGGTGAGGTGCTCGCGCTCGAACGCGTGCCCGCCCGTGTCCCGGCCCGCGGTGACCAGCCCGAGCAACTGGAAGTGCGCGAAGCTAACCGGCCCGCTGACGAACTGTGCCCTGGCCACCCGCTGCGAGGCGGCCAGCCTGACCGGCTCGGCCGATCGCGGTGCCATGGCCAGCATGCTGCGCCGCCTGGCCGCCGCCTCGAGCGCCAGGCCGTTGGTCGGATCGGCCGCCACCTCGCTGCCGCGGATGGTCGCGATCACGTTGCGCGGGTCCACCTCACCCATCACCCAGTGCGCCCCAAGGGGCAGCATCGGAGCCAGCGTCAGCACGTCAAAACCCTCGTACAGCGCCCCGAGCATCGCGTGCTCCGCCCGCCGCAGCGCAGCGGCTCCAGCCAGCGCGGGCCGGACGAACCGGTCCTGCCCGTACCGCCTCATCACTGCGGCAGGCGTGAGCTGGCAGGCGCGTCTACGGAAGACCTCAAGCAGCAGCGTGGTGAGATCGGTACCGGACAGCTCACTGGACAGCAGGTCAAGCAGACCGGCCGCGCCCGTCTCCCTGACCACCCGCCGCAACGCCGCATGACCGGGCTCTCGTGGTGCCTCCATGACAGCCCATCATGGCCAGCCTGCCCCCACCAAGCGACCCAGTATCCGCGCTCCCCCGCCGCGCCGCGCAACGTGGGCACTTCGCTGCTGCCAGGACGACAGCGAAGTGCCCACGACTCCCGGCCGACGGCCGCTCAGACCTCCACGACCACCGGGATGATCATGGGACGGCGGCGGTAGTTGCTGCTCACCCACTTGCCGACGGTGCGCCGGATGAGCTGGCCGATCTGGTGCGCCTCGTTGATGCCGTCGGCCGCGGCCCTGGCCAGTGCTTCCTCAAGCAGCGGTCGCACCTGGTCGAACGCGGTCTCGTCGATACCCGAGCCGCGGGCGTGAATCTCCGGCCCGGCGACGAGCTTGCCGTTGGTCATGTCGACGACGACAACGACCGAGATGAAGCCCTCCTCGCCCAGGATCAGCCGGTCTTTCAGCGAGGTCTCGGTTACCTCGCCGACCGAGAGCCCATCAACGAACACGTAGCCGCAGTGCACCTTGCCGACCACGGCCGCCTTACCGCCCACGAGGTCGACCACGATGCCGTCCTCGGCAAGCACGATGTTCTCGGTCGGCACGCCGGTCAGAGCGGCCAGGTCGGCGTGCGCCTTCAGGTGCCGCCACTCGCCGTGCACGGGCATGAAGTTGCTTGGCCTGACCATGTTCAGCACGTATAGCAGTTCCCCGGCCGGGGCGTGTCCCGAGACGTGCACCAGAGCGTTGCCTTTGTGCACGACCCGGGCACCCAGCCTGGTCAGGTCATTGATCACCCGCGACACCGCGGTCTCGTTGCCGGGCACCAGTGAGGACGCGAGGATCACGGTGTCCCCGTGCGCGATCCTGATCGGGTGGTCGCGGCCCGCCATCCTGGCGAGTGCGGACATCGGCTCGCCCTGCGAGCCGGTCGAGATGAGCACGATCTCGTTGGGCGGGAGTTCCTCGGCGTCCTTCATGTCCACCAGCAGGCCGCCGGGCACGGAAGGAATCCTCAGGTAGCCGAGCTCCCTGGCCACCCCCATGTTGCGCACCATGGACCGGCCGACCAGCGCCACCTTCCTGTGGTGCGCGGCCGCGGTGTCCATCACCTGCTGAACCCGGTGCACGTGGCTGGCGAAGCAGGACACGATGATCCGCTGCTCGGCCCCGCTGAACACGTCGGACAGCACCGAGGCGATCGCTCGCTCGCTGGTCACGATGCCGGGCACCTCGGCGTTCGTGGAGTCCGACATCAGCAGGTCAACGCCCTCGGAGCCAAGCCTGGCGAACCCGCCGAGGTCGGTCAGCCGGCCGTCGAGCGGCAGCTGGTCCATCTTGAAGTCGCCGGTGTGCAGCACCACTCCGGCACCGGTCCTGATCGCGACGGCCAGCGCATCCGGGATCGAGTGGTTGACGGCAAAGAACTCAAGGTCGAACGGGCCGAACGGCTCGTGCCCGCCCGCATCCACCTCCACCGCCTGCGGGGTGATCCGGTGCTCGGAGAGCTTGCTCGCGATGAGCGCGAGCGTCAGCCGCGAGCCGACCAGCGGGATGTCCGGGCGACGCCGCAGCAGGTACGGCACCGCACCGATGTGATCCTCGTGGGCGTGGGTGAGAACGAGCGCCTCGACGTCGCCGAGCCGGTCGTCGATCGCGCTGAAGTCGGGCAGGATCAGGTCCACGCCGGGTGTGTCGGGATCCGGGAACAGCACGCCGCAGTCGACGATCAGCAGGCGGCCGGCGTACTCGAACACCGTCATGTTCCGGCCGACCTCACCCAGGCCGCCGAGCCCGACGATCCTCAGTCCTCCCTCCTGAAGTGGAGGAGGCGGTCCTAGCTCAGGGTGTGGGTGAGTCAACGGAGCTTGACACCGCCCGCCACGAGGTCGGTCCGCAGCCGCTCGACCTCGGCCGGCGTCGCGTCGGCGAGCGGGCCGCGCACCGATCCGCCGGGCAGTCCGAGCATGGTCAGCGCGGCCTTGGTCGCGATCACGCCCTGGGTCCTGGTCATGATCCCGGTGTAGACCGGCAGCAATTCGCGGTGGTGCCGCAGCGCGGTGGCCACGTCGCCAGCGAGGAAAGCGTCGATCATCTCGTGCAGCCGGTCCCCCACCACGTGCGCCACGACGCTGACGAAACCGCAGGCGCCGAGCGACAGCCAGGGCAGGTTCACCATGTCGTCGCCGCTGTAGAAGGCCAGGTCGGTGGCGGCCATCACGATCGATGCCGCACCGAAATCGGCCTTGGCATCCTTGACGGCGACGATCCTGGGGTGCTGGGCGAGCTGGAGCAGCGACTCGGTCGCGATCGGGATCCCGGTCCGGCCAGGGATGTCGTACAGCATGACCGGCAGCCCGGTCGAGTCGGCCACCTTGGAGAAGTGCGCGACCAGGCCGTTCTGCGGCGGCTTGTTGTAGTACGGGGTCACGACGAGCAGCGCGTCCGCACCTGCCTGTTCGGCCTGCCTGGCGAGCTCGCAGGTGTGCGCGGTGTCGTTGGTGCCAACGCCCGCCACCACGGTCGCGCGACCGCCGACGGCCTCGATGACCGTCCTGAGCAGCCGGTCCTTCTCGGCATCGGAGGTGGTCGGTGACTCCCCCGTGGTCCCGCTGATCACCAGGCCGTCGTTGCGCATGGAGGTGACCAGGTAGTCGGCGAGCCGTGCGGCCCCGGCATAGTCCATTGCCCCGTCGGCGGTCATCGGCGTGACCATGGCGGTAAGCAGGCGCCCGAACGGCGCAGACGGCATCGAGGGGGGCTCGCCGCTCTTCGTAGTCGCGGTGTCATTCATAGACCGAACGCTACCCGCCAGGGTCACGGCCGGATACGTGCACACGCGACCTGCCGCCGAAATCCGCGGCCCCGATACCTGGGTCTGCCTCATGAGCCCAGCCCGATCCGTGCCGCGCAAGTGGCTCGCCGACATCAGCGTCGACGCGGTCTCTGGCAGCATGCTGCTCGGCGACGGCCGCGAAGAGGCGGCGGAGGGGCGGCGGAGGGGCGGTGGAGACCGGCCTGCAGCGGGAGGCGGAGACCTGCCCGCAGCGGCGAAAGGAGACCTGTGTGCTGCGAGCGGAGAAAGGACCAGGCGACGTGAGCTCGGGGGTACCCACGCCGCCTGCGTCTACTCCATTATCGGTAGCCGTTGCCCCGGCCGTTACGGGTTGCGTTCAATCTGTCGCGGAACGGGCTCGTTTCCTGGCATCCACCGGCTCTCGCGCCCGCGGGCCGCCATCCGCCCTGGGATGGATGCCACACCCACTGCGCTATGCGGACTGTATGGCACATCCATTCCGCGACGGCCCGGAAGCGGTCGGCCGCGGGAGGCGGTCGGCCGCGGGAGGCGGTCGGCCGCGGGAGGCGGTCGGCCGCGGGAGGCGGTCGGCCGCGGGAGACTCCGGCAGCCGGGCCGCGGGAGCGCTGGGCAAGGTCGCCGACTAAGGGGGCGCCTGGTGGTCGCGGAGCAGGGGGCACGCGGTGTTGGAGTACTTGAGCGTGAGCTTGCCGCCGGTGTAGGCCCACGAGCACCGGCATCCGGCCGGCACCCGGTCGGCGGTGACAACCCGGCTGGGAACCCCGCTGCGCGCCATGGCATCGGGGCGCTCGCGGAACGGCTCGCCCAGCGGAACCAGAGCGTCGCCGGCACTCGCGACCTGCTGGAGCATCCCGTCGTGCAGGGCCAGGTATTCCATCGCCTCAAGTTTACGAGTTCGCCGCTGACGCTCTGTGACATGACGATGGGAGACCTGGCACATGCTGGGGTGAACGCCACCGTTTGTCCATAAATGCAACGAGGCCCCTGCATGTATGAGATGCAGGGGCCTCGCTTAGGTCAGATCAGTGATGAACCCGCCGATCGCCCCGGCGAGCTGGTCCGCCAGGGCGATTGGCGAGCCACACGCTGTTCCGTCCTAACCACCGGTCCAGGACACCTGCCGGAAGCCCGGTCACCCGGGCGCCCAGCTCGTCCCTCAGAGTCCCCTCCGAGAGCTCCCCTTGCGAGGATCCCTCCGTCGACGACGACCTCTCCGAAGAGAGCTCGACCCCGAAGAGCGTTACCGCCGAAGAGGTGGCTCCGAGAGCCTCCCGGAGCGCCGAACAAGTCCCTCTGAGTTGCCTCCGAGGGTCTCGCTCGACTGCGTTCCGAGATTCTCAGGTTTCCCCCGAAGTCCTCAAGGTGACCCCCAAGGCCCTCAGAGTTCCCATCAAATTTCGAGGTTTCCCTCGACATTATCAGAGCATTTCCAAGGCTCTCAGAATTGCTTCGAGAATTCCCGGAGTTTCCCCCGCGACTCCCCGAAGCTGCCTCCGAGTGGTACCCGTTTTCGCTGGTAGAGAAGTTTTACAACCTCCGGTGCGCACTCCGCAAGAGGGTTCGGCCACATATTTCAAGATTCTTTAGCCATCCACAGACAGTCCACCAAGCCGGACTCGTTTTCCACAGAAACTTGCGTTCTCCACTTGGTTATCCACAGCCCAGCTCGGGCAGAGGCCGGGAGATGGCCGCAGAGGCGGGGCAGTGCGGGTTCGGGGGGCCGGGGGCGGCGGCATGGCAGGTGCGGCGCCATGGCAGATGGGGGCGGGTTGGCGGCCCGGCCCGGGTTAGCGGATCGGCCCGGAGTCGCCCGCGGGGCGGCACCAAGCCTACGGCCGGGTCGCGGGAGTCAGAAGACGGGAATGATATCTTCTGCACTGATATCGGCGGAAACGTCGACGCCTTCGATGTCGAGTTCGGGCATGGCCGGGAAGTCGATGCCCCAGCGCTGGACGATGACCCGGATCTTGGCGATCGCGCTGCGCCAGTTCTCGGCCTGCTCCTCGTACGACAACACGCCCAGGCCCGCGTCCCTGGCGTGGTCCATCAGCACCCGGTGGTTGTTCAGGAAGTACGGCGGCAGGTCCCAGAACCCCTCGGGCGGCTCCCACAAGATCATCGACAGGAAGATGAAGCCGGCCCTGAGCTGCCGGGTGATCGTGGCCCGTACGTCGTCGGTGAGGCCGGGCCATTCGTTCTCCAGGATCGTCATGCAGATCTGCAGGTGCCGGGACTCGTCCCGGCCGATCCGGTGGAACATCTCGGAGAACACCGGGTGCTTGGTGCCTGACGCCATCCCGCGGAACAGCGTCGATGCGGCCATCTCGCCCATCATGAAACTGGTGAACAGGACAGGCAGCGTATAGCGGCCGACCGCATTGTTGTAGCCATTCCAGTACCGGCCACCGTTGTGGTAGAGCCACCCGATGTTGTTGTGCGCGGCGCGCTCGAGGTCGGTCGTCGGGGTCCAGTTCAGGGGGCCGCCCGGCCACAGTGCGGCGATCGCGCGCTGGCAGCACTCCTCGTGGTTCATCTCGTCCCTGGTGATCGAGAAGAAGCACTTGCGGACAGGGTCCTCCTCATGCTGCTCGAAGGCGCGAATCGTGGCACGGGCGAACACCGCGGGTCCGGACGCGTCGAAGTTCGCAAGCACGGAGAACCAGTACATGATCCCCAGCCGCTGCTCGGTGCTGAAATCCTCCGCCCGCAGCCTGTCCCAGGGCAGGTCGGCCGGGTTCCATGCCATCAGCTTGGACTTCTGGTAGATCGCGGCAAGCTTCTCGGTCTCGACCCGCCACTCCATCGGGTAGATGTTCGGCCGCGGCACCTCGGGCGCCGGCCAGAACCCCCCCTCGGGGATCTCAAGCTCCCGGTCGGCCGCCGCGTCCGACGTGTTCGCATCCGGCATGACTGCGCTCCTTCGGGCGACGAGGGCCGGCGACATCCCGGCTGGCATCCAGTGCATACCCGCGCCGCGCGCTGGAGCGACCGGGCACTTATGACAGCGTAAGCCCGAACCTGCGAAAGTATGTAACAACGCGGGGGTGCGGGTGCTCGGCGTGCGGGGTCCGCGCCGGGTGCGGGGTCCGCGCCGACGGATGGCGGGCGACGAGGCGGAGCCGACGGCCGCGACCCGCGGACGCGGCCTGGTGAGCGCTGGTCAGCTGAGTACCTTGACCATGATCAGGCACGGGTTGCCAGGCCACAGGTCGAGCAACTCCTCGACCGGCGCGAATCCCATGGACTGGTAGAACAGCCGCGTCTTGGCGTACCCGGCGTCCGGATGGGACGGCCCGAGCGTCTTGACCTCGAGCAGCCCGACGCGCTCGGCGATCAGGTCCCGCTCAAGCGCCTCGACAAGCGCACGGCCGGCACCGCGCCGGTGCACGGCGGGATCCACCGCCATCAGGTGGATCTCCGCGGTCTCGGGGAAGTGCCGCTCGGCCAGCAGCACCCCGACCGGCAGCACGTCGACCGGCAGGACGTTGACCGGCAGCGCGTCAGCCGGAGCCGCGCCGGCCGGCAGCGCGCCGCCGCCGGGCCCGCCCGCCTGGCCGGGCCAGGCCAGGTAAGTCGGCAGCAGGCCCGCCGCGGCCACGTAGTCGGCGTTGGCCGACGGGATGCCGAACCACGCGGGCAGCAGCCCGAGCAGCCGATCCACCGTCTGCGGCGAACGCTCCCCCGTGGTCACCGTCCAGGGCGGGCCCGCCGGGCCGGGGGTGGCATTCACGGGGCGACAGTAACGGGCTGTTCTGCGTTATGCCACTGAGTTTCCGGCCGGCCAGCCGGTGCCCAGCCGGTGCCCTAGTAGCCTGCCCGGCCGGGCGCCTCCTGCCAGGCGAAGGCGAGCGGCGATAGCGAGGTCAGGTCGATGGCGGGCTCCACCGTGGAGTAGGACTGCACGTTGTCCCTGAACACCGCCTTGTGGCCGCGGAACGCCGAGTACGGCACGTTGCCCGGCGCGTTAGCCGAGCACGGCCGCATGTTCGGCACGCTGCCCACCGCAGCGAAGCTGTTCGGGCCCTCGACCACGGCGCCGGCCAGGATCGGCAGCCTGCCGTCGTGCGAGCCGACCAGATTCGCGACCTGGTGCTGCATGCACTCGGGGAAGACCGTTCCGTCCCCGACGATGAGCGACACGCCCCAGGCGTTCGCACCGAGCACGTCGTCGAGCTGGCGCTGGCCCCACGCCGCGTAGACCGGGCGGCCGGCCAGGGCGTCGTACTCCCCCGCCATGATCGACATGCCCAGGCCGTGCGTGGTCGTGTCCCACTGATCCCAGGCAAAGCCGAAGCCAAACGGATTGCGCGCGCCGATCCCGGCCGCCCGGCTGATCTGGCCGCGCAGGTCGGCAACCAGTTCGGCCTGGCTGACCGGCAGCAGCGGCGCCGAGCCGGTGGCCCGCTGGGCCGCGATCGCGTGGTACAGCTCGTAGTCGGCGAGGGCGCTGACGTCGTACAGGTTCAGCGTGTCCGAGCGGTCGGCCTTGCTGCCGATCCACTCGCTGGCCCAGTGTGCGGCGTCCCGCAGGTAGGTCGCCGCCGACGTGACCGGGAGCCCAGCGGGCAGCGTGCCGGACGCGCGGGCCGCCTGAAGCGCGAGCGCGAGCTCGGTGGCGCCGAACATCATGTCGTCGCGCCAGGACGTCTCCGGGTAGAAGTCCCACGGCAGCGCGGTCTCCAGCTGCCCGTGCCAGCGGGTGGCCGCCAGTGCGTAGACGGTCTCGCCCGAGCGCAGGCAACGGGACGCATACGCCGGGGCGGTGCCGCGGAACACCCGGAAGCAGAGCGCGAAGTCGGCGGCCAGCCGGCCCGCCAGGTTAGGGCTGATCCTGGCGCCGGGCGGTCCGGCCCGGAAGACCGGCGGGTGCCTGATGTACTGATACCTCGGGTTGGAACCGTGGTAGTCGTCGTCGGCCTGCGGCAGCCGCCAGATGTCGTGGTCGCCGAAGTAGTAGCTGTTCGCCTCGCCGGTGCCGACCTGCAGGTACAGCGTCCTGGTCCGCTCATTCCACATCCGCTGCAGGAAGTCGAGGCCGAACCTCGCCTCGGCGGTGAAGCTGACCTGGCCCCGGCTGCCTAGCACGCTCGGAAACGACTCGATGCCCTGCAGCATCATCGCGACCGCGTAGCTTGTGGTCTCGGTGAAGTGCAGGTAGTCCCCGGCGTCCCACCAGCCACCGGTGGCGTTGATCCGCACGCCGGTCGCATACGGGCGCAGGCTGCCCTTGAAGTCGCCGTTGGCGTTGACCGGCGGTCGGCGGTAGGTCATCGCGCTTACGTCGTTCAGGTGACCGGGGGCGGTGCGCAGCGCGCTTGGGACGTAGTCGGGGCCGTCGCGCTCGTTCTGGTAGAACGACAGCGCATTCGCCAGGGCGCGCGCGTAGAGCGTGCGGCTCGGGCCGATCCTGAACCACGGCGAGACGACGCCGGGATGCCCGGTCAGCGCGAGCCGGTAGGTTCCACCGCGGCGAACGCCGGTAAAGGTGACCGCCCAGACCGAGGGATAGCGCTGGCTCCACGAGCCGAGGTCGGTGCGGGTGATCCCGCTCGCGGCGACCGCGCAGCCGCGGCCGCGCCTGAGCAGCTCCCAGCCGATCCCGCGCGGGTGGGACCTCGCGAACCGGGGCGAGGTCATGATCTCGGCCAGCTTCGCCGCGCCCGTCGGGTAGCCGAGCTGGTCCACTCTGATCACCGCCTGGGGCGCCTTGACCGCGGCAACGACAGTACCGGCGGCGGACCGACCAGTATGCACGACCGGCCGGCCGGGACCCGGCAAGCTGATGCTGTTGAAGCGGTTGACGGAACGGATCGGGCGGCGGTTGCAGCGGCTGCCGCCGTCGCGGCGGTAGTTCCAGCCGTAACCATCCCGAGTGCCGCGAACCCGGATAGCAGTCGCATATGCCACAAGGTCACGGCTCAGCGTAAGCCTGCCTGGCCCGCGCTGTCAGTGCCCTGTGGCATTCTGCCGACAGGCGAGTGGACCGGGAGGTGCCCGATGGAGCCGTCGGCGGTGGTGGCAGAGCTGTGGAGCAGGATCCAGGCCAGGGACTGGGCCGGGGTCGGCGCGCTGATCGCGCCCGACGCGGCGATCGACTGGCCGGTCACCGCCGAGCGGATCACCGGCCGTGACCACTACGTCGCGGTGAACCGCGAGTACCCGGAGGGCTGGGCGATCCGGGTACTGCGGATCGTGGCCTCCGCCGACCTAGTTGTCTCCGAGGTGGAGGTGCCGCACGCCGAACTCGGGGTGTTCCGCGCCGCGTCGTTCTGGACGGTGGCTGACGGCCAGATCACCGCCGGCACGGAGTACTGGACCACCGTGGGCGCTGAGCCGAGCCCGGCCTGGCGCGCGGGCTACGTGGAGCGGCTCGATCCGCCGAAGCCGACCTGACCCCGGACACCCCCGGCCTCGGGCGCCGGCCGGATCTTCTGCGCACATGCCGCCGATGACCCCATAATCGGCTGGAACGCAGCCAACCGTCCCTGGCGCGGAGCGAGGACCCGGCGCGCCTGATGAGGGATGCACTAGTGGGGCGCCTGGGGACAGGCATGGCCGGGATCACCCGATGGCTCGCCGGGGCAGTGGCACGTGGCCGGGGCCAGGCACAGCCCGGCGGTGCTCAAACGCCCAGGCCGCGGCCGATGATCTCCTTCATGATCTCGGTGGTGCCGCCGAAGATAGTCTGCACCCGTCCGTCGGCGAACGCCCGGCCCACGGCGTACTCCCGCATGTAGCCGTAGCCGCCGTGCAGCTGCAGGCACCGGTCGATGACGCGGTTGCACAGCTCGGTGTCCCACCACTTGACCATCGAGGCGTCCTCGTTGGAGAGCCGGCCCGCGTTGTGCTCCATCACCGCCTTGTCGGTGAACGCCCGCGCCACGGCAAGCTCGGTGGCCATCTCGGCCAGCACGAACCTGCTGTGCTGGAACGAGCCGATCGGGCGGCCGAACGCGTGCCGCTGCTTGCAGTACCCCAGCGTCTCCTCGAACACCGCCTCCGCGCCCGCGAGCGCGGTCGCTCCGATCGCGACCCGCTCCCTCGGCAGGTTCTGCATCAGGGCGACGAACCCGCCGCCCTCCTCGCCGAGCAGGTTGCCGGCCGGCACCCGCACGTCGCTGAAGAACAGCTCGGAGGTGTCCTGCGCGTGCATGCCGACCTTGTCCAGGTTCCGGCCCCGCTCGAAGCCGGCCATGCCGCGCTCGACCACGAGCAGGCTGATGCCGCGGTGGCCGGCGTCCTGATCGGTCCTGGCCACCACGATCACGAGGTCCGCCAGCTGGCCGTTGGAGATGAACGTCTTGCTCCCGTTGAGTACAAACGTGTCGCCGTCGCGTACCGCGGTGGTCCTGATGCCCTGCAGGTCGCTGCCCGCGCCCGGCTCGCTCATCGCGACCGCGGTGATCAGCTCACCGCTGCAGTAGCCGGGCATCCACCGGCCGGCCTGCTCGGGCGTCATCAGGCGCTTGAAGTACTGGCCGTTGATGTCGTTGTGCACAGAGAAGCCGGGGCCGTGCGCCCCCGCCCTGGTCATCTCCTCGTCGAGCACCAGGTAGTACCGGTAGTCGTCGTTGCCGCCGCCGCCGTACTGCTCGTCCATGTCGATGCCGAGCAGCCCGGCCGCCCCGGCGGCCAGCCAGACCTCGCGGGAGACCACGCCGTCACGCTCCCACTGCTCGTGATGGGGCGTGACCTCCTTGGCGATGAACGAGCGCACCGCGTCCCTGAACGCCTCGTGGTCGGCCGTAAAGATGTCCCGCTGCATGTGCCCGCTGCCCGTCCCTGGTCCGAATCACCGTGACGCGACCGTAACACCGGCCCGCCCGGCGATCATAGGCAGGGAGTTGTGAAGCAATTCTTTCGCAGCTAAGCTTTCGAAACATGTCCTTCACGGACTCGGAATCCCGCACGGCGGAGGTGGGCAGCCCGGAGAACCCCGCGGAGATCACCGACCCGCGCGCGCTGCGCGCCCTCGCGCATCCGGCGCGGCTGACGATCCTGCAGCACCTCGCCCTGGACGGGCCAGCCACGGCCACCGAGTGCGCGGAGGTGACCGGCCTGTCCCCCTCGGCGTGCAGCTATCACCTGCGGACCCTGGCCAGATACGGGTTCGTCGGCGAGGAGCCGACAGGAAGCGCGGACCGGCGGCACCGGCCGTGGCGGGCCAGGGTGGTCGGGATCACGCTGGGAGACGACGTGCACCGGCCCCCGGCCGTGAGGGCGGCTGAGCGGCTTCTCGTGCAGAGCCTGCACGACACGATCGACCAGATGCGGGCCGAGTACCTGGACCACGTGACCGAATTCCCTCCGGAGTGGCAGGCCGTTGCCTGGGACCGCCTCGACGTGCTGCACCTTACGGCCGCCGAGCTCGGCGAGGTCCGGGCGCAGGTCGAGGCGATTCTTGACCGGTACCGGCGGCTGCGGCCGCAGGACCGGCCGGCCGGGGCGCGCCGGGTGCACGCAGGCGTGGAGTTCCTGCCCTGGGTCGGATCGGACCCGGCGCCGTGAGGGCAGCCGAGCTGGCCCAGGCAGAACCGACCGGCCGACCGCGGCGACGGAAGAGGCTTCGCGGCTCCGGGCGCCTGCTGAGCGGGCCGCTCGCGGTCCCGAACTTCCGGCTGCTATGCATCGGGCAGCTCACCTCGACGGCGGGCGACTTCTGCTACGCCGTGGCCCTGCCCTGGCTGGTGCTCTCGGCGCGGGGCGGGCCGGTGCTGCTCGGCACCGTGCTCGCCTGCTACGGGGTGCCGCGCACCGTGCTGATCCCGGCCGGCGGCGTGCTGACCGACCGGCTGAGCCCGCGCACCGTCATGGTGGCCGCCGACACCGTGCGGTGCGTGCTGGTCGCGGTGCTGACCGTGCTTGCCGCCAAGGGTCTGGACACGCTGGCCGTGCTCGGGCCGGTCGCGGCGCTGATCGGCGCTGGTGAGGGCGTGTTCCTGCCTGCGTCGATGGCCATCATGCCGTCGCTGCTGACGCCGGACGCGCTCCAGTCAGGTAACGGACTATCTGGCGCGTTGATGCAGATAGGCAGCTTCGCCGGGCCAGTGCTCGGCGGGGTGCTGGTCGCCGCGGGCGGATCGGCCGCGGCGTTCGCCGTCGACGCGGCCACGTTCGCAATCTCGGCCGCCACGCTCGCCGCCATCCGCCTGAATCGCCCGTCCGTCACGGCAGCGGCGGGCACGGGGTCGGCGGGCACGGCGGCAGAGGGCACGGCGGCAGAGGGCACGGCGAGCGCGGGCGAAGTGGAGCCGGACTCGCAGCCGAGGGCAGCGGCGGACGAGGCGCCGACGAGCGCCTGGCGGCTGCTGCGGCGCACCCGGGGCCTGCAGGTGATGCTGTTCGTCAGCGTGCTCGCCAATTTCGTGATCTCCGGTGCGTTCGAGGTCGCGCTGCCCGCGCTCGCCCACGCGCGGTTCGGTGCGGCTGGCTACGGCGCGCTCATCGCCTGCTTCGGGGTCGGCACGCTGGCCGGCACGCTGGCGGCGGCCAAGGCGGGCGGCCTGCGCAACCCGGCCAGGGCGGCCGGGCTCGCCTTCCTGCTCGGCGCGGTGGCGGTGACCGTCGTCCCGTTTGCCGGCGGACTGCCCGGCGCCGCCGCGGCCAACCTCGCCTTCGGCGCCACGGCGGGATTCGGCAACATCATCCTGGTCACGCTGCTTCAGCGGTGGGCGCCGCCGCAGTTGCTCGGCCGGGTGATGAGCCTGGTGATGCTGGCCAGCCTCGGCGCGTTCCCCGCCGCGGTCGCACTGTCCGGCGTGGTCGTGCGCGCGATCGGGCCTAGCCCGTTCTTCCCGGCGGCCGGAGCGGTCTTCGCCGGCGTGCTCCTGCTCGCGCTGACTCAGCGCGCGTTCCGCCAGTTCGGCGCGGACGCCGGGGTCGCCTCCTGGGCCGCTGCCGGGCAGGAGGGTGGGCCGGCCGCCGGTCAGGCGGCGTGAGTGACCAGGTAGGCAGCCCACTGCGGGTCGCCATCGCGCGCCGCGCCGATCAGCCGCCAGTGCGAGCCGCGCGGCGCCATCGGATCCCAGCGCAGCGTCCAGCCAAGCTCGTCGACCAGCCGGTCGGCCTTGCGATGGTTGCACCGGGTGCAGGAAGCCACGCAGTTCTCCCATATGTGCGCCCCGCCGCGGCTGCGCGGCACCACGTGGTCGATGGTGTCCGCCGCCGCGCCGCAGTACGCGCACAGGAAGTTGTCCCTGCGCATGAGCGCAGCCCTGGTCAGCGGCACCCGGTTCCGGTGCGGGACCCGGACGTAACGGCGCAGCCTGATCACCGACGGCACGGCCAGCTTGACCGACGATGAGTGCAGCATGAGCCCGGACGATTCGTTGTGCAGGATCTCGGCCTTCTCCGCGAGCACTAGGCCGACGGCGCGGTGCAGGCCGACGGTGGTCAGTGGCTCGTATGTGATGTTGAGCAGCAATACCCTGCGCAATGCCACCTCCCAGGCCGGGAGCCCCGCTGGCTGCCGGGGCACCCGTGACCAGTGTGACCGGACGAACGCTCGGCCGCCAACACCTATTTGCCGCCAGCCAGCATTCAAGATAGCTAACAGAGCCTGAATACAGGATGACTTCGCAGCTCGCAGTCACCGCACCCGGCCGGCGTGTCGGGCAAGTACGCTGGAGATCGTCATGAAGAGCAGAGCGCAGGATGCCGCGGCCGAGCCGACGTTCTACGAGGCGGTCGGCGGCGAGGAGACGTTCACCAGCCTGGTCAGCCGCTTTTACGCCGAGGTGGAGGCCGACCCCGAGCTGCGGCGGGTCTACCCGAGCCGCGACCTCGGGCCGGCCACCGAGCACCTGCGGCTGTTCCTGATGCAGTACTGGGGCGGCCCGGCGACCTACAACGAACTGCGCGGGCATCCCAGGCTGCGGATGCGGCACGCGAGGTTCTCGATCGGCGAGGCCGAGCGGGACGCCTGGCTGCGCCACATGCGCACCGCGCTTGACGACCTCGGTCTCGATCCGGCCAGGGACGAGGAACTGTGGCGCTACCTGGTGATGGCGGCGCACAGCCTGGTGAACGAGCCGCCGGCGGGCGGAACTGCGCCCGGCGATCAGCACCGCGACCTTGGCCTGTCCCCGGCCTGAGGCCGATTCAGCCAGTCGGTCACTGGCCCGGCAATAACCGGCTCAGCGATAACCGGCTCAGCGATAGCTCCAGCCGCGCATCGCCGGAGGCGGACTTCCGACGACCATGGCGTGCGCGCGGCAGACCTCGGCGAGCGCGTCGGAGTCGCCGGAGTCGCCGTCCTTGGGCGTCGGATAAGAGCAGACCAGCGAGAACGGGTACTGGGCGCCGATCTCGTTCCACATCGCCTCGACCTCGACGGCGACGTCGACCAGCCCGTCGGCCCAGAGCAGCGCGACCATCTCGCCGAAGGCCCGCACCGGCGTGCCTGCCTGCGTTGCGCGCCTGATGACCGGACTGAGCTCCTGCCAGAATTTCGCGGCGTCCGCCCATTCCCCCGTCACGAATTGCTCGATGGTCTGGGCCGCGTCCACGGCCTGATAGGAACCATTCGCGATGGCCTCAGCCACATCTATTCCGGCCCGTTCGAGGCGCTCGGCGAAGGCCTGCCGGTGTGCGGGCGTGGCGATGACGATGGCCGATCCGCCCTGCGCGAGAGCACGCTGAAGGTAGCTCGCCACCTGCTCGGCGAGATCGGGCTCGCTCCGGTAGAAGACGACGACGTGGTCACGAGGCCCGACATTGAGGACGGTATCTGTCCCGAATGTCACAAAGTCTCCCCCAGGCGCGACTTCAGCTGAGGCCCCTAATATACCCAGGTCGCCGTGGCTAAGCCGAGATGGCTAGCCGCGCCCGGCGCGCCTGGAAGGCGGCAATGCCGCCGTCGTCCTGGCTGGCAATGAAGGCGCCGGACACGCTCAGCAGGATCTCGTGCGCGTGGTCCAGGCATGCCCAGGCGGCGTGCCCGGCCGAGTCGGCGAGCTTCACCTCGGCGGGCTGACCGCACGGCGTCCCGTCCTGCCGCGGCATGCTGAAGCCGAGCAGTTCGTAGAACGCCCGCGATGCATCGATATCTCGCACATAGGTCGAGGCGACCATCGATCGCACCGAAGGCGTCATCGCCACAACATACCCCCGCCGGTCCATGCCGTCTGCCCGGATCAACGCGGTCCATGACAACGCGGTCCATGACACTGCGCTGCCGTGCGTCCGGCTGGTCAGCTACCCGGCAGGCCGGACTGGGCCGGGCCTAGCCGTTGCCGAACACCCGCTCCGGGGTGATCAGCACGGCGGCCCGACGGTCGGCCGCCATCACCTGGTCGTAGGTGTCGAAGTCGTCGTGCGTGCCGCCGGCCGCGGTGAAGATCTCGCGCAGCAGCAGCCTGAGCCGCTCGGGCCCGATGCCCTCCACCGGGTCGTCAGGACCCGCGATCTCGGCCGTGCCCTCCACGCCCGCCCACTGCCAGCCGGCTCGCAGCACCACGCTGGCCCTCGGCCGCGCCCGCAGGTGGGCGAGCTTGCGCGCGCTGCCGTGGATGACGACGGCGACCACCCTGGCGCCGTGGATGGGGTGGTCGATCACCCCGGCGTTCACCACTGAGGGCCGCATCCGTCCGTCCGGCCCGATCACGGTCATCACGACCAGGCCGTGGTCGGCCGGCACCATCGCCTCGAAATCGGCCAGCTCTGCCATCAGGGCTCCTGTCTGGTCAACGGTCGGGCCGTCCGGCCCGCCCGCGGTTCGACGTCACATCTGCACGCGCTTGTTCGACGGGTCGTACAGCGGCCGCAGCGAGGTCACCGCGGGGTAGACCGCGTCGCCGATCCTGACCGTCCACTCGCCGGAGTCCAGGTAGCGCTGGTCGATCTGCTCGTCCGCGTCGACCATGGCGAGCCCGACCGCGCCGCCGAGCGTGAACCCGTACGAGGCCGCGCGGATATAACCGGCCGGCCGCCCGCTGCGGCTGACGACCTCGGCGTGGAACATCAGCGGCTCGGGGTCGGTCAGCAGCACCTGGACGAGCCTCCTGGTCAGCGGGCCGGCCGCCTTCTGCGCGAGCACGGCGTCCCGGCCGGTGAAGCCGCCCGGCTTGTCCAGCGCCACCGCGAAGCCAAGCCCGGCCTCAAGCACCGAGTCGGTGTTGTCAATGTCGTGGCCGTAGTCGCGGTACGCCTTCTCCATCCGCAGGCTGGACAGAGCCTTCAGGCCCGCGTGCCGCACGCCGAGCGGCTGGCCGACCACCATCAGCCGGTCGTAGACCGCCGCGGCCTGCTCGGCCGGGATGTGCAGCTCGTAGCCGAGCTCGCCGAGGTAGGTGATCCTGATGCACAGCACGCTGGCGAAGCCGATGTCGATGTACCGGGCGGCCCGGAACGGGAAGGCCTCGTTGGACATGTCCGCGTGCGTCACCGCGGCCATCAGCTCGCGCGACAGCGGGCCCTGGACGTTGATCTGGGCGTAGCCAGATGTCACGTCGGTGACGAAGGCATGCGCGTCGCCGAAGTGCCGGCGCATCCAGGTCTGCGCGTGCCGGTGCGCGGTGTCCGAGGCGACCACCAAGAAGGTCTCGTCATCCAGCTTGGTGACGGTGAGGTCGGCCTCCAGCCTGCCGCGCTCGTTCAGCCACTGGGTGTAGGTGATCCGGCCCGACTCGGCTGTCACCTGGTTGGCCGAGATCCGCTCCAGGCAGGCCGCCGCGTCCCTGCCCTGGACGAGGAACTTCGCCATGAACGACATGTCCATCACGATCACGCCGTTGCGGGTGGCGTGGTGCTCGGCCTCCCAGCAGCCGAACCAGTGCGGCCGACCCCAGCTGAGCTCACCGACCTCAGGCTCGACGCCGGCCGGTGCGTACCAGTCGGCGCCCTCCCAGCCGCTGACGTCGCGGAAGCAGGCCCGCGCGGCGGCCAGCCGGTCGTGGATCGGCGACAGCCGGGCGCCGCGAGCCGTCTTCGTTGGCCGGTTGGGGTAGTGGGTGGCGTAGACCAGGCCGAGCGACTCGACCGTGCGGGTCGCCCGGTACTCCGGGTTGGCCTGGTACGGATGGAGCCTGTCGATGTTGATCGCGGTCACGTCGATGTCCGGGCTGCCGCCGGTGATCCACTGCGCGACCGTCCGGCCGATCCCGCCGCCGGTCAGGATCCCGATCGAGTTCAGCCCGGCGGCCACGAAGTAATTCCGCAGCTCGGGCGCCTCGCCGACGATCGGGAGCAGGTCGGGGGTGAAGCTCTCCGGGCCGCAGAAGAACTTCCTGATCCCGACCTGGGCGGTGATCGGGACGCGCGCCATCGTGGTCTCCAGGTACGGCGCCATCCGGTCCCAGTCAGGCGGCAGCTCGCCGAAGGAGAAGTCCGGCGGGATGCCGTCCACGTGCCAGGGGGCGCAGACCGGCTCGAACAGGCCGAGCATGAGGCCGCCGCCCTCTTCCCGGTAGTAGCCGTACGATGCAGGATCCTCGAGCACCGGCCACGAACTGTCGACCTCGGGGATCGGCTCGGTCAGCAGGTAGTAGTGCTCGGCAGCCTGCAGCGGGATGCTGACGCCGGCCAGCTCGCCGAGCTGACGCGCCCACATGCCCGCGCAGTTGACCACGTACTCGGCCTCGACGCCGCCATGCGGCGTCCGGACGCCGGTCACCGTGCCGCGCTCACGCAGGAAGCCGGTCACCGGCACGCCCTCGACGATCGTGACGCCCTGCATCCGAGCGCCCCTGGCCAGCGACATGGTCACGTCGACCGGGTTGACCCGGCCGTCGCCCGGGATGAAGAAGCCGGCCAGCACGTCGTCGGTCCTGGCCAGCGGCCAGAGCTCGGCGACCTCGCGCGGGGAGATCTCGTGCACCTCCACCCCGCAGTGCCGGTTGAACGCCGCCACCCGCCGGTACTCCTCAAGCCGGCCAGGCTCGACCGCGAGCTCGATGAGGCCGCACTGCTTGAGCCCGGTGGCCAGGCCGGTCTCGGCCTCCAGCCTCGCGTACAGGTCGCGGGTGTACTGGCGCAGCTCGGTGGAGGTCTGCGAGGTGGACCCGAAGGTCGCGATCAGCCCGGCCGCGTGCCAGGTCGTGCCCGAGGTGAGCCGGTCGCGCTCGAGCAGCAGCACGTCCTTCCAGCCCAGATGGCCCAGGTGGTAGGCCACCGAGCAGCCGATGATGCCGCCTCCGACGACGACGACCTGAGCCCGGCCAGGCAGCCGGCGGGCGGCTTCAGCCACGAGTGAGCTTGCGGTAGGTGACCCGGTGCGGGCGTGCGGCCTCAGCACCCAGCCGCTCGATCTTGTTCTTCTCGTACGACTCGAAGTTCCCCTCGAACCAGAACCAGCTCGACCCGCCCTCCCAGGCCAGGATGTGCGTGGCGATCCGGTCGAGGAACCACCGGTCGTGGCTGGTGATCACGGCGCAGCCTGGGAACTCGAGCAGCGCGTTCTCCAGCGAGGACAGTGTCTCCACGTCCAGGTCGTTGGTGGGCTCGTCGAGCAGCAGCAGGTTTCCGCCCTGCTTGAGCGTCAGCGCGAGGTTCACCCTGTTGCGCTCGCCGCCGCTCATCACCCCGGCCAGCTTCTGCTGGTCGCCGCCCTTGAAGCCGAACGCGGCGACGTAGGCGCGGCTCGGGATCTCGGACTTGCCCGCCCTGATGAACGACTCGCCGTCCGAGATCACCTCCCAGACGTTCTTGTCTGGGTCGATCCGGCCCCTGGCCTGGTCGACGTAGGCGATCTTGACCGTCTCGCCGATCCTGATCGAGCCGCCGTCCGGCTGCTCCTCCCCCACGATCATCTTGAACAGCGTGGTCTTGCCGACCCCGTTGGGGCCGATCACGCCGACGATGCCGTTGGGCGGCAGGCTGAAGCTGAGATCCTCGATCAGCATCCGGTCATCGAAGCCCTTGGACAGGCTGCTCACGTCGACGACCAGGCTGCCGAGCCGCGGGCCCGGCGGGATCTGGATCTCCTCGAAGTCGAGCTTGCGGTTCTGGTCGGCCTCAGTCGCCATCTCTTCGTACCGCTGCAGCCTGGACCGGCTCTTGGCCTGGCGAGCGCGCGGGCTTGACCGCACCCACTCAAGCTCCTCCTCAAGCCGCTTGCGCCGCTTCGCGTCCTTCTGGCCCTCGACCTTGATCCGGCCGGCCTTGGTCTCCAGGTAGGTGGAGTAGTTCCCCTCGTACGGGTAGGCGTGGCCGCGGTCGAGCTCGAGTATCCATCCGGCCACGTTCTCCATGAAATACCTGTCGTGCGTGACCGCCACCACGGTCCCCGGATACTTCTCCAGGTGCTGCTCAAGCCACTGCACGCTCTCCGCGTCCAGGTGGTTGGTCGGCTCGTCGAGCAGCAGCAGGTCGGGCTGGGCGAGCAGCAGCCGGCAGAGCGCGACCCTGCGCTTCTCGCCGCCGGACAGCACGCTCACCTCGGCCTCAGGCGGCGGGCACCGCAGGGCGTCCATCGCCTGGTCGAGCTGGCTCTCCAGGTCCCAGGCGTTCCTGTGGTCGAGCTGCTCCTGGAGCTTGCCCATCTCCTCGAGCAGCTCGTCGGAGTAGTCGGTCGCCATCTGCTCGGCGATCTCGTTGTACCGGTCGAGCAGCGCCTTGGTGTCGGCCACGCCCTCCTCGACATTGCCGAGCACGGTCCTCGACTCGTCGAGCCTGGGCTCCTGGTCGAGTATGCCGACCGAGAAGCCGGGCATCAGCCGCGCTTCGCCGTTGGACGGCTGCTCGATGCCCGCCATCATCCGCAGCAAGGTCGACTTGCCGGTGCCGTTTGGGCCGACCACGCCGATCTTCGCCCCAGGAAGGAAGGCGAGCGTGACGTTGTCGAGAATGACCTTGTCGCCGTGCGCCTTGCGCACAGCATGCATCTGATAGATGAACTCGGGCATGTCATAAGCCTAGAGGCAGCGAGCCGGCGCTGCGCACCGTGCGCGTGACGCGACCGCCCAGGCCCGCGGCCTGGCTCAGGAACCGCGCCCCGGCCTGGCTCAGGAACCGCGCCCGGTGATCGGCTTAGGAGCCGCCGCCGGGGCCTGGCCCCGGAACCGCGCCCGGAGCCAGGCCTGCCCCCGGACTAGAACGGCACGGGCACGGGCTTGGGCACGCGCTTGGCAGCAGCGCCCGCCTCGTCGCCGGCACCCGCACCCGCACCGGGCACGCCATCGCCCGTCACGCCATCGCCCGTCACGCCATCGCCGAGCCCAGCCTCGTCGATCGAGCCGAGGCCGACGCCGATCTGGTCGATCGCGGCCTCGTCGAAGAACGACTCGTCGGGGTCGGCGGGCATCGGGATGCCGCTGTCCGGGCCGGCCCAGCCGTCGGACCCGCCCGCGGCTATCGAGGACCCGGCCAGCGAAGACCCGGCCAGCGCCCGGGCTCCGCCCGCCCCGTCCATGACACCGCCCTCGCCGCCGGCACCGGCCGTGCCCTGGCCGGACTCCTGCGACGCGGCGAACTCCGACGCCGTCATCCCCGTCGGCGGCCGCACCCGCTGGAACGCAGCAACGCCCCTGGACAGGTCGTGCCCCACCGAGCTTGCGTCCACCTCCACGACCGTGCGCCGCACGCCCTGGCGGTCGTCGTAGGTGCGCACCGACAGCTTGCCCTTGACCACTACAGGGTCGCCTTTGCGCACGCACACGCCCACATTGACGGCCAGCTTGCGCCAGCAGATCACCGTCACGTACGAGGTGTTGGAATCCACCCACTCGCCGGTGACCCGATCCTGCCTGCGTGGTGTCCACGCCACCCGCATGCTGACATTGGCGGTGCCGTCGACCGACTTGGTGACCGGCTGAGTGGCGACGTAGCCGGCCAGGCTGACCTGAGCTTCGTTCAGCATCGCGATCCTCCAGAGCTGCGCGGCAGCAGCGCGCCTCTCGCGCAGGGACTGCCGCTCCGGCGGCTGCCGCCGCCTCGCTGCATCTACGATCGCCTCGTCCGCACCGCGCGCGAAGTCCCCCCGCTCCGGCTGTGGAAAGCGCAGCTGGCTGCCACTGCGCCTGTGGATGGCGGCATGAATCCCGCCCGACCGGCTAGCCCTTCACCCCGGCTAGCCCGTCACCCCGGCTAGCCCTTCACCTCGGGGCCGGCCCCCGCGACCGACAGCTCCTCGCGGTACCTGCGGTACTCCGACAGCTCCTGTTCGGCCGGCATGATCACCATCTCGCGCGCCACACCCACAATGCGCCGCTTCATATCGGTCGCGACCTGCGTGTTCTCGCGCTCGGCCGTCTTGGCGACCGCCGACATGCACACTCTGGACGTGAACGCGCCGAGCCCGAGCGCTACGATCGCAGCGGCCGCAAGCACCGGCAGCATCACAAGATCGCTGAACAGCGTCGGCACCCCCGACGCCGCGTGGAAGACGCCGAACGCCACGGTCGCCGCCATCCAGGCCACCGCCACCACGGCCGCTCCGAGCAGCAGGCCCTGCCAGGCGCCGGCCAGCCGCCACCACCAGGTCACGTTCTCCTCGGCGGGCAACGCCTCGCCCATCGCCTTGCCCACCGCGGCCGGGATCGCGTCGGCCCTGGATCGGACCGCTGCCATGACGGTCTGCGACCACGGCCTGGGCAGCGCGGCGCCGAGCTTATCTGCGAAGTCGGTCAGCGTGTTGTCGATCTCGGCCTGCTGCGCTCCCGCGGGGCCGGCGCTGACCGAGCGCAACTCGTTCCACAGCAGGCCGAGCCGCACCTTGCGCATCGGGTCCCGGCCGGTCAGCCGCTGCGTCACCCACGCAACCGGCCAGCCGACGAAGTCAGCGGCCCGCAGTTCCCTGGCGCTGCGCAGCGCGTCGCTCATGGCCTGCACGCCCGCCGCGTCGGCGAACCGCGCCGCCACCAGCTCGGTGCTGTCGGCGGGCATCGCTAGCTTGGGTCCGTTGCCGCGGCCTGCGAACTTGCCGAACCTGGCGACCACGCGGTCCACGTCCGCCGAGATCCGCATTGTCGCGGCCCGCCGTGCGGCGACCGCGTCCACCAGGAGCTTGCGCAGGCCGTCCATTCCGGCGCCGGTGACCGCCGAGGTGACCTGGATCGGCACGTCGGGCAGGTTCTCCGAGTCAAGCAGCCTGCGCAGGTCGGCCACGCAGTCGTCGGCCTGGCCCGGCTCAAGCAGGTCCGCCTGGTTGAGCACGATCACGAGCACCTCGGCATGGCCGACCATCGGCACGAGGAACCGGCGGTGCACGGCGGCGTCCGCGTACTTCTGCGGGTCGAGCACCCAGACGATCACGTCGGCCATCGCGACCAGCCGGTCCGCACGGTCGCCGGAGTGGCTCATCACCGAGTCGTGGTCTGGCAGGTCGAGCAGCACCAGCCCGGCCAAGTCGTCATCCTCGGCGCGGTCGAGCTCGCTAGTGCGGGCGTAACGGTACCTGGCGGCGACGCCCAGCCAGTCGAGCAGCGCGCCTGAGCCTGGCGCGTCCCAGATGCAGGCGTGTGCGTCGCGGGTGACCGGCCTGGTCACCCCCACGGTGGAGAAGTCGGCCCCGGCCATGCGGTTGAACAGCGACGACTTGCCGCTGCCCGTGCCGCCGGCCAGCGCCACCACGGTGTGGCTTGGCGACAACCGCATGCGCTCGCCCGCCCGGCCGAGCACCCCCTCGGCGTCGGCAAGCAGCTTCTTGCTGAAGCCGTCCCTGCCGCTGCGCGCCGACCCGATCTGGATCATCCGCGCCATCGCCATCAGCCTGGCCGACAGGCCGAGCTCGCCCTGCGTCTCGTCGGCCCCCGTCGCCCAGGCCACGGCCTCAGCGGCGCTGGCCGCCCCGTTACCGCCAGTCCCGTTACCGCCAGTCCCGTTACGGCCAGTCCCGTTCCCCGCAGCCCGGCTACCCGCAGTCCCGCGTCCCCCGGGCACCCTGGTCGGCAGCGGCTGTCCGCCCGCCGCGGCGCGCGGCGGCTCGGCGGCCGGCTGGGACGCGTCGGCACCCGCGCCGCCCTGCGGCGCTCCCGGCGGAGCCGCCCGGTTAGCGGTCGCCTGCCTTCGAGCACTCATCGTACCGACTCCAAGGAGAAGCTTGCCTGGTACAGGTTGGCCGGGGCGGCCTCGTCCGCGGCGCCGACCGCATCCACCAGCGCGGTGAACCGCAGCGCCTCCTCGGCGAACAGCGCGCCGACCCGCTCTCGCAGATCCTGCCGCGCCTGCCCGCCGATCTCGCGCATCAGGCCGGCCCCGAACAGCGACGTCAGCAGCTGCTGCGGGACGGCGCTTGTCCCCCCGCTGACCATCACGTCGCCGGCGCCGTAGCCGAGCACCCCGATGATGAGGACAAGCGAGAGCGACTCGGGGTCGAACGAGGCGATCCTGGCGATGGACCGCCTGGTGACGTTCTCGGTCTGCACCAGGTGCAGCAGGTGGTCGTGCCAGGCGGCGACGGCCTGGGCGGCCCGGCGCGGGAAGTCGGCCGACGAGCGCGCCAGCGCGTCGACGCCATCGCCAGGCAGGCTCGCCGCCAGCTCACTGTGCACCCCGGGGAACCCCCACTGCCGCTCGCCTTGCCACTTGCGCAGCGAGGCATAGGCAAGCTCGGCGGCCGCCGTCGCACCCTGCGCCTGGCTGGCCTGCGCGAGCAGCCCGGTCCCCGCGGGGCTTGAACGCCACCGCTCCATCGCGTCCTCGGCGGCCCGGTCGGCCATCGACACCGCGAGTGCCTCCAGGCTCGTCTTCAGCGCGGCCTTGAGCGCCAGGGCACGCGCCGACAGGGCCGACTGCCGCTTGGAGCGCTGGGACGACCGCTTGCCCTTGCGGATCTCAAGCGTGCGCATCAGGTCGCCGGTTCCGGCGAAGTCCTGCCAGCGGGCCAGCACCTCGCCGCGCAGCAGCGACGCGCTCCTGATCGCCTCGTCGAGCTCGGCGAGCCCGGCCGCATACGCCGCGTCGGCCGCCAAGCGCAGCTCGGCCCGCAGGTCAAGCTGCGCCTGCGCCTGCCCGGCGAGCGCGTCAATCCTGACCTTGAAGCTGTCGAGCACGCCGGACATCGTCTGGGTGAGGATCGCGATGCGCCGCTCGTCGCGCAGCGAGGTGTCCGAGAGCCAGTTCCTGACCGGCTCGGAGACCACGTCGGGCAGTCGCGCATCGGTGACCGTAGTCTCCGGGATCTCGAACCGCTCGACCTCGCCGAGCCCGTTCGCGTCAAGCATGGCGCCGAAGTGCTCGGTGAGCTGCTTCGAGGCCGCGGGCGGGACCCTGGACAACACGACGGCGAGCGCCGCGCCGCGGTCCCGCGCGTCCTTCAGCAGTTCCCAGACCACGGCGTCGGCGTACCGGCGCGCGGTGGTGACGAACAGCCAGAGGTCGGATGCGTCAAGGAACTGGCGGGCGAACTGCGCGTGCGCTGCCACCACCGAGTCGATGTCCGGGGTGTCGAGCACGGCCACCCCTCTGGGCATGCCCTCGCTGATCGCGAGTACCAGCAGGCCGTCACGGCCAGGCATCGCCAGGCCCTGCTGCCTGACCCTGGGCAGCGTGGGCAGGAACACGTTCTCGGCGAACCAGCCGACGTCCTCGGGGTGGCAGGCGAGCACCGGGCTGTTGGTGGTCGGCCGGCGGATGCCGGTCGCGCTCACCTGCTTGCCGGCCACGCTGTTCAGCAGCGTGGACTTCCCCGCGCCTGTCGATCCGACCAGCGAGATCAGGATCGGCGCCTCGGAGCGGCGCAGCCGCGGAAGCAGGTAGTCGTCGATCTGGCTGAGCAGGTGCTGGCGCTCGGCCCTGGCCGCCTCAGTGCCGGGCGAGTCGAGCAGCAGCGGCACCCGAAGGATCGCGCTCCGCAGTTCGAGCAGCGCCGCCTCTAGACGGGCAGCGTCCACCCTGACGTGCGGCTCGGCGGCCTCGCCGGGAGCCGGCTCTGGGTCAGGTGCCTTATGCCGGGGGGCGTGCGGCCGCGCGGATACGCGCGCCGTATCGCTGCCACCTCCCCAGGGCACCGATGCGGGAGCCACTGGCTGTCCTTCTTTCATTCCTCCGGGCCTCCGCTGAGCGCGCTTCCGTTGGAAGACCCCATCCAACCAGGTTATTCGCCCACTGCCGACATGCCGTGGCAGACGCCGCCAGCCCCGCAAACGACCAGCCACGACGTAATTGTGCGCCGTGAACGTAGGCTACCGCCGACAATGCGGAAAACCGGACGCGGTCAGGCCTGCGGGCCGTGGAGCAGAGCCAGGCACGCGGCCGCCGCCACTACCGGCCCGCCCTTCTCGCTGACGTTCGTCAGCGATGGCAGCCCGCTGTCCCGCAGGGCCTGCTTGGCCCCCGCGGCGCCGCAGAAGCCGGCCGGCATGCCGACCACCAGCGCGGGCCTGGCGCCCCTGGCGAGGATCTCGTCGATCGCGGCCGGCTCGCTGCCCACCACCCAGACCGCTCCTGGCCCGGCCTCGCCGATCGCCAGCCTGACCGCCGCCGCGGCCGGAGAGATCGCCGCGGTACGCGCCAGCCGCGCGGTGAGCGGCTCGCCGGCCTTGCAGATCAGCGCGCAGTCGGTGATCCCGGCGGCGACGACCGCAGAGTCGGCGATCACCGGGGCACCCGCCGCGAGAACCGCGACCGCCGCCTCCAGCCATGGTTCAGAAGAGACAAGGTCAGTGGCATAACAGAGGTCAGCGGCGGCGCAGATCACCCGCTCGGTCACGGCCCTGGTGACCGCGGGGAGGCCGCTGAGGTCGATCAGCGAGCGCACCACGGCGAGGGCCTCGTCCTGCTCCGGCGTCACCGTCGCCGCCCGGTCGCCGCCCGCCAGCCCGTCCCGCACGTCCACCGCTGCCTCGCATCCGCTCGCGCCGGGTGCGGCAGGAACGCCGCCTGCTGGCGCAGGGTTCCGGTGCGGGCACCCTGCGTCGAGATGCCAGCATGGCATACAGAGCCGGCCATAGCCCCTGCATCGTCGGGAGAACCGCCCGCCGCGGCTGGCTGCAGCCATCCGCGCATTCACATCTGAGCCGGCCGATACACTGGCATTGCATCTGCGCGCGCTGGCCGCAGGCTGCCGACGATCCTTGTGCTGCTTGCGCTGACACCCGCCGGCTGGCCGGTGCCCGCCACGGCCGAATCGCCGGCCTGGTCACTGGCTACTCACGTGCAGCACGGGTAACTACCTGGGTAGCGCGGATGGCGGGGCGAAACTCGCTGTTCTATGACAAAATTCGAAGACCCGGCTAAACATCGCAGGTGCCGATGCTGGCGCGGGCAAGTGCGCCACTGTGTGGCCTGAGTTCTCGGAGAACGCTAAGTGACATCTCGGCAGAGCAACCCGCCCGGCCAGGCAGTCATCGACCACGAGGCCGTCGACGCGGCGGCCATCGAGGCCTTCACCACGCAGTACGGCACCCGGGCCACCTCGTTGCCGCCGCTCGCGATCGTGATCGCCGCCTTCAACGAGGAGGGGGCGATCGGCCCGGTCGTCGAGGCGCTGCCGCACAGCGTGCTCGGCCTCGACACCGCCGCGATCGTGGTTTCTGACGGCTCGGCCGACGGTACGGTCAAGGACGCCGAGGCCGCGGGCGCGCTGGTCTGCGACGTCCCGGTGAACCGCGGCCAGGGCGCGGCGCTGCGGCTCGGCTACCGGCTGGCGCGCGAGGGCGGCGCCCAGTACATCGTCACGACCGACGCGGACGGCCAGTACAACCCGGCGGAGATCGGCAAGCTGATGGAGCCGATCCTGGCGGGCCAGGCCGACTTCGTCTCCGGCTCGCGCACCAAGGGCAGCGAGGAGACCAAGGACCCGGTGCGCAAGCTCGGCGTGCGGGTCTTCGCGCTGATCATCTCCGGGCTGACCGGCCAGCGGATCTCCGACCCGACCTTCGGCCTGCGGGCCATGCGCGCGGAGGTGACCAGTGCGGTCCAGCTACAGCAGCGCCAGTACCAGGCCACGGAGCTGCTGATCGGCGTCATCACGCACGGCTACACCTACGCCGAGCGCCCGGCCACGATCCACCGGCGGCACGTGGGCGAAAGCAAGAAAGGCCACAACTCCTTCTACGGCCTGCAGGTGGGCAAGGTCGTGTTCGGCACCTGGTGGCGCGAGCGCCGCCGCAGGAACGCCAGCCGCTGAGCCCGGAGAACGGCAATGGGCCGCGCCCCGAACCGGGAGCGGCCCATTGTCGCGTTCGGTTGTTGTCGCGTTCGGTTGCCTGCGTTCGCTGGCTACTCCTCCGGCTGCTGCTGCTTGGCGTGCTCCTCGGAGAGCGCCACGGAGGCGGCGATCGGTGACAGCGCCTCCTCGGCCGGGCCAGGGGTATCGCCGTCGCCGGTCCGGTCGGCGAACAGGAAGAAGTGGAAGATCAGGAACCGCGCCACGAAGGTCAGGCAGTTGGCGGCGAAGTACACTGCGCCAACGATCACGTACCACTCGGTCGTCTTCTGCGGTGCGACCGTCCCCGCGATGTGGTGGCCAAGCTTGGTGGCGAGGCCGAGCACCAGCCACGCGCCCGCCGAGACCAGCCAGAACGGCACGGTCTCCCGCCTGACGTCCGGCCGACCCTTGCGCCGCCAGGCCCACCGGCTCAGCACGTAGCTGACCAGCGCGCCGACGATTCCCGCGCATACACCGGAGGTCCCGCCGCCCAGGCCCATCGCGCCGAACACGAAAAGGGCCACCTCGCTGGCAATCAGCGCGGCAGCCGCCACCAGAACGAACCGGCCGAACTGCCGGCTGACCCTGGTGCGGAGCCGGTTGCCCACCGCCGCCGGGAGCTTGTCGATGAGGTTAGACATTGATGTCCTTGCTGCCCGAAGACATTCTGGTCATGAAGACACGTATACAGTACGGGAACCGGCCACTGCCGAGACGAGATTGCGCTGAAACTGGCGCGGTGCCCTCGGCCGCGGCGCCGATTTCCCGGTCCTGGCACAGGTTAGTACCCCGCATGAGATGGTCGATGCACTTCGCGGCGAGCCAGGCGGGCCGGGCTGGTGAGGCGGGCCGCTGACCTGGGGACGATGACTGCGGGAGCGACAATGAAGATCTTGGTACTCGGGGGCGACGGCTATCTCGGCTGGCCCACGGCACTGCACCTGTCCGAGATGGGCCATGACGTCGCGGTGCTCGATAACTTCGCCCGCCGCGGCTACGACTTCGAGATGGGCGTGGACAGCCTGGTGCCGATCGAGTCGCTGCAGGCCAGGATCCGGGTCTGGCACGAGCTGACCGGGCGTCAGATCGCCTGCTACGTGGGCGACCTCACCGACGCCGACTTCATCTACCACGTGGTCGGCGACTACGCGCCAGACACGATCGTGCACTTCGCCGAGCAGCGGGCCGCTCCTTACTCGATGGTCGACCGCAAGCACGCCGTCTACACGCAGGTCAACAACGTAGTGGGCACCCTGAACGTGCTGTACGCGATGGCCGAGATCGACCCGGACATTCACCTGGTCAAGCTGGGCACCATGGGGGCGTACGGCACCCCCAACATCGACATCGAAGAGGGCTGGCTAGAGATCGAGCACAAGGGCCGCAAGGACCGCGTGCTCTTCCCCAAGCGGCCGGGCTCGTTCTACCACCTGTCCAAGGTGCATGACAGCCACAACATCGAGTTCGCCTGCCGGATCTGGGGGATCAGGGCGACCGACCTGAACCAGGGCGTGGTGTACGGCCAGCAGACGCCGCAGACGGCCAGAGACGACCGGCTCGCCACCAGGTACGACTACGACGGGGTGTTCGGCACCGTGCTGAACAGGTTCGTCATCCAGTCGGTGCTCGGCCAGCCGCTCACCGTGTACGGCAACGGCAGCCAGGTGCGCGGCATCATCGAGATCAGGGACACCGTCCGCTGCCTCCAGCTGGCCTGTGAGAACCCGGCCGATCGCGGCGAGTTCCGCGTCTTCAACCAGATGACGCAGTCGCTGTCGATCACCCAGATGGCGCAGACGATCGCGCGAGTGAGCCCGGAAAGCGTGGCCGTCGAGCACCTGCCGAACCCGCGGGTGGAGGAGGAGGGCCACCACTACAACGTGGTGCACACCGGCATGGTGGACCTCGGGCTCGAGCCGCACCTGCTGTCGGACACCCTGATCGAGTCGCTGTTCGAGATCACCAAGCGCTACGCCTACCGGGTCAGGCCCGAGGCCATGGTGCCGACCGTGGACTGGCGGCACACGGCGAGCCCGATCGGGCTGTAGCAGGCTATCCGGCAAGCTTCATCGGGCTCGACCAGGCGCCGTGGGTCAGCCCGACCGTCCAGAGTGCTCCTTTCCTGCCCTGCCAGAAGACCCGCAGCGGGTCACCGGTACCGCCGGCGGCCGCGAACGGCGCCGAGCCGAGCCAGCCGAGGTGCGCGAGCACCGGCCGCTGCCAGCCGGCCAGGCTCCAGCTGCCGCCGCTGTGGTGGGTGATGGAGCCGAGCGTGTGACCGGGACCGCGCCACAGCACCCGCACCGTGCCGGTCGCGGTGACCGGCCACGGCACCGACTTGACCTGACCGCCGAGGTCCCTCGGCCCGCGCCAGCCGGTCCCCGGCCGGTAGAAGCCCTCCCAGACGTAGGAGTTGCCCGCGCCGTGCCAGTAGACCTCGATGTCGCCGTTCGGCTGGGCGGTGGCCTGCGGCTGGCCGCCGAGCGGGCCCATTCCCACGCTGCGCGGCGCCGACCAGCGGCCAGACTCGCCGCGCGCGACATACCAGAGGGCCTTGTCGGCGCCCTCCCACAGCACCGTCGTGGTGCCGGGTGCCGACTCGACCGGCGACGGCGTGGAGGCAAGTGCCCCGCCGAGGCCCTGCGGGCCGTTCCACCCTGAGCCGGGCAGGAACTGGCCGTGCCACAGGTGGTCGTCGGCGGAACCGCGCCAGAACACGTCGATCACCCCGTCGGCCTGCGCGACCGCGCGCGGGCCCGAGCCGAGTACTCCCATCATCGACAGCTGGCTGCGCCCGGCCGGCCTGCCGTCAGGGCGGTAGGAGTCCACCCACAGATGACCTCCTGCTCCTTTGTAGAACACATCGACCGCCGACCCGGTCCAGACCGCCGACGGCGCCGAGGAGCTCGCCGACCCGGTGCGAGCCGGCCTGCCCCAGCCAGAGCCTGGCCGGTAGCGGTCGAACCAGACCTGGTCGCCGCGCAGCCGGTAGAAGACATCGACCGCGCCGCCCGGCAGGGTCACCGCCGACGTGGACTGCGCCGTGGCCGCGGCGGCGCCGAGCCGCACGTCGAGCGCGTCCTTGTCGATATTGATGGTGTGACCGCCGAACCGCTCAGTGACGTTGCCGCTGAACTGGTGTATTCGCTCGTTATGCCACTGCCCGGTGCGCAGGTTGCGGTCGGTGACCGTCGGGACGCCATTCCACAGCGCGTCGTAGATGACGTTCGGCATCGCGTAGACGTGCGTGGAGTACTGCTCCGACAGGTCGACGACGCCGGAGTCTGAGCTGCTGTAGACACCGGAGGCATAGCCGAGCCGGTGCAGCTCGATGGTCCACGCCGACAGGAAGCGCAGCGCCAGGACCCTGGACCGCGGCCTGAAGGCCTCCATGTCGTAGTAGATCGGCGTCCGCCGGCCGAAACCAAGCCGCCTCATCTGGGCGACGGCGTCCTGGGCGGCGGCCCAGCCCTGCCTGGCCGGCGCCTGCAACTGCCCGAACGCCGCCTGCGGGCCCGCGTACAGCGGGATGAACCGCCAGCCAGCGCCGGCCTCGGCGCGCACCCAGGCCTGGCTGAGGTTGGGCTGCGCGCAGGCGCGGTCCGAGCCGCCGACGTAGATCCCGATCGCACGGTAAGGCGACCAGCGGCGCCAGGCGGCCATGGTGGCCCGGCTCGGCGCCGCGCACGCGTCGAACCCGAGCCCGCGGTAGCTGGCCACCGCGCTCGGCAGCGGCGGCGAGCCCAAGGGCCGACGCAGCAGCCGCGCCGAGCGGGCCGCGGCGCCGGTCGCCGTGCCCGCGGGAGCGGACGCCTGGGCGGCGGACGAAGGCCAGGCCGTGGCCTCGGCCGAGGACAGCCGGGACGGGCTGATCGGCTCGATCACCGGAGCGGGCAGCCTCGCGCTGGCCAGGATCCGATAGATGACCGTCGGGTCGGTGTCGAAGGTCGCGAACACGGCGATGCCCGGCGCCCTGGCGATGACCTGCCGGGAGACCGGATTCTCCGCGGCCGATCTGGCCGAGCCTGACGGCCCCGGCTGGATCAGGATCGACTCGGTCGTGCCGAGCAGCCAGCTGGGGCACGACTCGCCGGCCGGGACCGCACCGAGGTAGACCGCGTGCTCGTCGAACCGCACGCAGGCGCGCGGATGGGCGCGGTTATCGACCACCGGCCAGCGCGCCGGGACCCGGAACGTGTATCCGAGATACCGCACGGTCTTGGTGCGACCGCCGACGCCGCGATCCGCGGCCTGGCCGTTGCTCGTCCGCTTTGCATGACTCTGGTCGTGTACCGCGATGGCCGCGTGCGCTTCGTATGCTGCGGGCGCCGACACCAGGCTCGCCGACGTCAGCGCACATACGGCAGCCGCGGCGAATCCCCTGCTGCCCATAATGAATGACGTCCTCCCGTGAAGCCGCGATATCCCCCCGGTAAAACTGCGGCCCGTGCGTCATATTCGCAATCACGGAAACAGGGTTTTGCAGTTCCTTGGTGAATGCCTGCCCCGTATTTTGCATTCACACGCCGATCCGCAAGTGAGATTAGTTGCCTGGCTGTACCTCGCTAAACCGACGCGCCGGAATAAGTAAGCGCGAAATAGTGAAACCCCAATCCGAGGGTCGCAACGCCGATGCCCCGGTGGTGGCTAGCCCGGATCGCGGGAGAGCCGCCAGCGGTCGGCCTCGGCGTCGTGGCAGAGCCGGTAGGCGTCGGCGGGCACGTTCTTGCCCGGCGACGCCGTCACCCGCCAGCAGCGCCACCGCGGCCTCGGCCGCCGGCCCGCCTGGACCTCGGCCGCATCGGCGGCGGCCGCTGCATCGACCGCGGGCCGCTCCAGCATGGCGATGACGGTGTAGAGCCGACCGCGCCAGACGAACCTGGCCGGGCGGCCGTCGTTCAGCCAGACCTCGGCCGGCTCAGACCGCACCCCGCTCATCCGTGCTCACCTGCCCGCGTCCCCTGCACCGGCGGGTCACCACCCCGCCGACGGCACCGGGACCGGCGCCAGAGGCGACCGGAGTTCCCGACGCTTGGCCGGCTACCCAGGGGAAGACAGGCAGCTGCGCTCTAGTTCGAAATTATATTCGTTAAGCTGAACGCGCAAGAGCCAATCTGGGAAATGGTGTTCGCAAAGGTGCGGCGGGCGTCGGCTCAGGGCTGGGAAGCGTAGCCGGGCATCGGGAAGCCGGCCAGCAGGTCGCGCACTTCGCCGGCCACCTTGGCGATCTCGGTCTCGTCCTGCTTCACGGCCGCCCTGATCGCCTCGTCCATCCACGCCGCCACCTGCGGCATGTGCTGCTCGCTCAGACCCCTGGTGGTGATCGCCGGGGTTCCGATGCGCAGTCCGGACGGGTCGAACGGCTTGCGGGTGTCGAACGGCACGGTGTTGTAGTTGACCTCGATGCCGGCCCGGTCGAGTGCTCTGGCCGCGGGCTTGCCGCCGATCTCCTGCGGAGTCAGGTCGATCAGGATCAGGTGGTTGTCGGTGCCGCCGGAGACCAGCTGGTAGCCGCGCTCGGTCAGCGCCCCGGCGAGCACCTTGGCGTTGGCCACCACCTGATGGGCGTAGCCACTGAAGTCCGGGGCGGCCGCCTCCCTGAGAGCCACGGCGATGGCGGCCGTTGTGTGATTGTGCGGGCCGCCCTGCAGGCCAGGGAAGACGGCCTTGTCGATGGCCGACGCATGCTCGGCCGTGCACATGATCATGGCACCGCGCGGCCCGCGCAGCGTCTTGTGCGTCGTGGTGGTGAGCACGTCGGCGTGGCCGACCGGGGACGGGTGCGCACCTCCGACGATCAGCCCGGCGATGTGCGCGATGTCGGCCACGAGCACAGCGCCGCACTCGCCCGCGATCTGCGCGAACGCGGGAAAGTCGATGGTGCGCGGAATGGCCGTGCCGCCGCAGTAGATGACCTTCGGCCGCTCCTTCAGCGCCAGGTCCCTGACCTCGTCGAAGTCGACCCTGCCGGTGTCGGCGCGGACACCGTACTGCACAGCGCGGAACCACTTGCCGGTCACCGAGACCGGCCAGCCGTGGGTGAGGTGCCCGCCCATCGGCAGCGCCATGCCCATCACCGTGTCGCCGGGGTTGAGGAAGGCCAGGTACACCGCGAGATTGGCCGGCGAGCCCGAGTAGGGCTGGACGTTGGCGTGATCCACGCCGAACAGGTCCTTGGCCCGCTGCACCGCGGTCATCTCGATCGGGTCGATGTTCTGCTGGCCCTCGTAGTACCTGCGTCCCGGGTAGCCCTCGGAGTACTTGTTCGTCAGCACCGAGCCGCTCGCCTCGAGCACCGCGGTGGAGACGTAGTTCTCCGACGGGATCATCCGCAGCTTCTCGAACTGGCGCCTGGCCTCGGCCTCGATCAGGTCGGCGAGCTCAGGGTCGGTGCTAGCGACATGCGGGATCGGCGGCTGATGCATCGGTGTACCTCCTGGCATGAGCCTACGAGGGCGGTGCCTTCATGATGCCGGACCGGGCCGCCGCCCGTACACCTGGGCAGCGGCGTCCGCGATCCGCCCTGAATAGGTCGATAGACCGTTTTCTACCGTAGTGCGCCGCCCGGCTACCCTAATGGGGGACATGCGCGGCGCAGGCACGGCGGACGGAGTGGGATGCGGATCGGGCAGATCGCCATCGACCTGGCGCCGCTGCGCGAGGGCCGCGACTTCCGGCTGCTGTTCACCGGCCGGTTCCTGTCGATGGCAGGCAATGCAGTGGCGACCACGGCAGCGAACTGGCAGGTCTACGGGCTGACCAGGTCCTCGCTGGCGGTCGGCCTGCTGACGCTGACCAGCAGCGCCGGGATGTTCAGCGGGCTGCTGGCCGGCGGGATGCTGGCCGACCGGCACGACCGGCGCAGGCTGATGCTGCTCAGCCGGATGCCGCTCGCGGCGCTCGCTGCGCTGCTCGCGGTCAACAGTCTCGTGCCCAGGCCGCAGCTGTGGGCCATGTTCGCGCTTGTGGGGTCGATGGGCGCGCTGTCCGGGCTCGGCAGCCCGGCCGCCACGGCCGCGGTGCCCGCGCTGGTCGGGCCCGATCGGCTGCCAGCCGCGGCGGCACTGAACGCGATGGGCAGCCAGCTCGGCAACCTGGGCGGGCCCGCGCTGGCCGGCGCGCTGATCGCCGGGCCGGGGATCGCCTGGTGCTACGGCATCGACGCCGCCTGCTTCGCGGTGTTCGGGCTCACCCTGCGCTACATCAGGCCGCTGCCGCCCACGGTGCGGGCGGCACGTCCCGGGCTGCGCTCGATGGCACAGGGGCTGCGCTACGTCCGTGGCAGCGGGGTGGTCGGCGGCATGCTCGCCGTCGACACCAGCGCGATGATCTTCGGTATGCCGTCCGCGCTCTTCCCCGCGCTGGCCAGGGAGCACTTCCACGGCGGCTCGGCCACGTTCGGGCTGCTCGCGGCGGCGCCCGGGCTCGGCGCACTGCTCGGCGCGGCCACCAGCGGCTGGACCGGCCGGCTGCGGCGGCCAGGGATGGTGGTGATCGGAGCCGGGCTGGTCTGGGGAGCGGCGATCGTCGGGTTCGGCCTCAGCGCCAGCCTGGCCGCCGGGCTCGCGTTCCTGGCGCTGGCTGGCATGGCCGACCTGATCTCGGAGATCCTGCGCAACGCCCTGCTGCAGAGCTACACGCCGGACGAGCTGCGCGGCCGGGTGGCGAGCCTGTACCTGGTCCAGGTCAACTCGGCGCCCGCGCTCGGCAACGTGGAGGCCGGGCTGGTCGCGCAGCTGTTCACGCTCACGATCTCGGTGGTCAGCGGCGGCCTGGCGTGCGTGGCCGGCGCCGTGCTGCTCGGCGCGGTCAATCCGGCGCTGCGCCGCGCGGTGCTGCGCGAGCAGGGCGCGCAGGTGCCGAAGTCCCGCCCGCCCGGGCCTAATGGCCGGTCCGCGGCGGAGCAGACCGCCCTACCGTAAGGAGGATGAGCGAACTGAACGGCCCTGAGATCCTGGGCCAGCCGCTGCTGAACAAGGACGCGGCCTTCACCGAGCGTGAGCGGGACGAGCTCGGCCTGCGCGGCCTGCTCCCCTGGCGCGTCGCGACGATCGCCGAACAGGTCACGCTCGAGCTCGAGCACCTGCGGCGCAAGCCCGACGACATGGAGAAGTACATCGGGCTCACGGCCCTGCAGGACCGCAACGAGACGCTGTTCTACCGCCTGCTGCTCGACCACCTGGAGGAACTCGCGCCGATCGTGTACACCCCGACGGTCGGCGAGGCCTGCCGGCGGTTCAGCCATGTGCTGCGCCGCCCGCGGGGGCTGTGGATCACGCCGGACGACATCGACCGCATCCCGCACCTGCTGCGCAACGCGGGCAAGTCCGGGGTCAGGCTGATCGTGGCCACCGACAACGAGCGCATACTCGGCCTCGGCGATCAGGGAGCGGGCGGGATGGGGATCCCCGTCGGAAAGCTCGCGCTGTACACCGCCGGCGCCGGGATCGAGCCGCACCTGACCCTGCCGGTCTCGCTGGACTGCGGCACCGACAACGCGGACCTGCTGGCCGACCCGCTCTACCTCGGCTATCCCAAGCCGCGGCTGCGCGGTGCGCCTTACGACGCTTTCATCGACGCGTTCGTCACCGCGGTCCGCGACGTCTTCCCTGACGCGGTGCTGCAGTGGGAGGACTTCAAGCAGCACAACGCGATCCGGCTGCTCGACCGCTACCGGGCGACGCTGCCGAGCTTCAACGACGACATCCAGGGCACCGCAGCCGTCGTGGTGGCCGGCATTATCGCGGCGCTGCGGCGCCGCGGCGAGCCGTTCGGCGCGCAGCGGCTGGTCTTCCTCGGAGCCGGGGCGGCCGGGCTCGGCATCGCCAGGCTGGCCGCCCAGGTCATGCGGGCGGCGGGCACGCCGGAGGCCGACATCAGCGCGGCGCTGGTCATGCTGGACTCGCGCGGGCTGGTCTTCGACGGCCGCGACCACATCGATGCGGACAAGCGGCCGTTCGCGCTCTCGGCGCCGGCCATGGCCAGGTACGGGCTCACGCCAGGCGGCGGCCACGACCTCGCCGAGGTGGTGCGCCAGGTGGCCCCGACGATCCTGATCGGCACCAGCGGCACGCCGGGGTCGTTCTCGCGCGAGGCGATCGGCGCGATGGCGGCCAGGACCGACCTGCCGGTCGTGTTCCCGCTGTCCAACCCCACGTCGAAGTCCGAGGCAACCCCGGCCGACGTGCTGGCCTGGACCGGCGGGCGGGCGCTGGTGGCGACGGGCAGCCCGTTCGGGCCGGTCGAGATCGGCGGCGTCACGCACGAGGTCGGCCAGGCGAACAACGTCTTCATCTTCCCCGGTGTCGGGCTCGGCACGATCGTGGCGCGGGCGACCACGGTCACCGACGGCATGTTCCTGGCCGCCGCCGACACGCTGGCCGGCCTGGTCTCGCCGGAGCGGCTGGCGGCGGGTGCCCTGTACCCGCGGCTTGCCGACTTGCGCACCGCCTCCCGTGCGATCGCGGTGGCCGTGGCTAGGCAGGCGCGCAGCGCCGGGGTGGCCACGATCGGAACTGACCAGGACATCGAGGCCGCCGTGGACGCGGCCATGTGGGTACCCGGCTACCCGGAGTACGCCGCCGCCGGGGCCGTCGAGGCAGGGCTCAAGGTCCCTTCTTAGGAGGGAACAACCGCCCGGGTGGCGGCCCCGGCGCCTGAGCCGTGCCGTTGCACCGGAAACCCGGAGGCCATGGTGCAGGCGAGCCCGGCAGCGAAGATCACCAGGACGAGCACTGGCGGGCTGCCGGACGGCGCGAACCCGGCGATGGCCAGCCGGGCGAGGCCGACCATCGACCCGGCGATCCCGGCCAGCAGCAGCGCCTGCGGCCACCAGCCCGCCATGGCCGCGTTCCCGGCCGGCAGCCTGGCCAGCGGCCGCTCCAGGCGCATCACGCCGATCGTGACCGGGACCAGGACCAGGGCAAGGACAGCGAACCAGGCGGGCCGCAGCGCCCACCACTGCCACGACCCCACACCCGGCTGCGGTGCGAGCCCGGCCGGGTACAGGGCCACAGCCACTACGACCACCGGAGCCATGTGCCACAGGTAGACGGTCATGGTGGCATCGTTGAGCCTGCTCACCACGCGCCACCGGCCGGCGGCGGCCATCATCCGCCGCCCGGCCGGCTCGACGGCGATGAGCAGCCCGGACTGCACCGCTGCCAGCGCCAGCAGGGCGACCGACGGCGGGCTGGTGTTCTGCACCGGCCCGCCAGCACCGATCATGTCGATGGGGAACGGTCCCACGCTGAGCAGCAGGGCGAGGGCGACGAGGCCTACCCCCGCGAGGGCGTACGCGTGCCACCGCTGACCGCCCAGCCAGCCCTCACGCCAGCCGAAGCCCCACTGGTGCATCGAGCCCCACACCAGCAGGTAGTTGAGGAACCCGATCACCGGGACATGCCACCCGATGGCGGCCGCGTTGACGGCGCCGGCACCGGCCGCCATCAGCACGGGCACGGCAAGCCCCCATCGCCGGTGCGCGGCGAGCATGGCCGGGGTGAGCAGGATGAGCAGCAGGTACACCGGCAGGAACCAGAGCTGCAGGGCGACGAACCACGCGGCCTCCGCCAGCGCGACCCGGCCGACCCCGGCAAGGCGGGCGGCGCTGACCGCGACCACCGCGACCGCGACGTAGACCGCCGCCGGCCAGAGCAGCCGCAGCGCCCGGCCGCGCGCCCATCCGGCCCAGGTCTCCCCGCTGGCCCGGTGATCGACCCAGGAGATCGCGTTCACGTAGCCGCCGACCAGGAAGAAGATCGGCATGACCTGGAAGAACAGCGTCACCCATCGGCCCCAGCTGATGTAGTAGAGCGCGTCGAGCCCGGACAGCTGGCCATGGCGGTAGGTGATGTCGGTGACCAGCCAGTGACCGATGACCACCAGGCCGAGCGCGCCGACCCGCAGCAGATCCGCGTAGCGGTTCCGTTCCATCGCCACTCCGGTTTCACGACAACCCGCCCGTATAACGAGCGTCGGGCGGCCCGCCGTGCCCGGGCAAGGGGCGAAAGTCCCCGCAGAGGTCAGCCCCGGCGCCGCCAGCGCGCCGCCCGCCGGTCGGCCAGGACCTGCCTGACCACGTTCCTGCCGGGTATCCCGGTCACCCCGCCGCCGCCGTGAGTGGACGACCCGGCCTGGTACAGGCCGCGCACCGGGGTCCGCAGGTCCGCGTAGCCGGCCGCTGGCCTGGCGTGGAACATCTGCCCCATGCTCAGCTCGCCGTGGAAGATGTTGCCGCCGACCAGGCCGTACTCGCGCTGCATCAGGTCAGGGCCGATCACCTGGCGGTGCAGGACCGAGCTGGCGAACTCCGGGGCGAGCTCGTCCATTCTCGTGATCACCCGGTCGGCGTACAGGTCGAGCTCGGCCTCGTCCGGGCTGTCGGCATAGCCGTGCGGCACCCACTGGGTGAACATCGACATCGCGTGCTGGCCGACCGGGGCGAGCGAGTCGTCGAAGACGCTGGGAATGCAGATGTCGGCGAACGGCAGCTGCGACGGGCGGCCGGCCACCGCGTCTTGGAAGGCGTTCTCGACGTCGTCGAGGCTCTCGGCGAGCACGATGGTCCCGCCGTGCACCTGCGGGTCGAAGGTCGGATGGCTGGCGAAGATCGGCAGCCGGTCGAGTGCGAGGTTGATCTTGACGGTGCCGCTCCTGGTCTGCCAGGCGCGGATGTCGGCGACGAAGTCGTCGGGCAGCACCGCGGGATCGACCAGCTTGAGGAACGAGATCGCCGGGTGCGCCGTCGTGATCACGATGGCGGCCGGCACGTGCTCGCCGGAAGCGAGGTCCACGCCGGTGACCCGGCCGGCCGCGGTGGTGATCCTGGCCACCTCGGCTTCGGTCCTGATCTCGGCGCCGAACGAGGTGGCCGCGGCCGCCAGCGCCGCGGTGACCGCGCCCATGCCGCCGCGCGGGAAGCCCCAGGCGCCCGCCTGGCCGGCCGTATCGCCGATGTGGTGATGCAGCGTGACATAGCCGGTGCCCGGCGACCTGGGCCCCGCCCACATGCCGATCACGCCGGACACCGAAAGCACGCCGCGCAGCGCGTCGCTGGTGAAGTACTGGTCGAGCAGGTCGGCGATGCTCCCGGTGAGCAGCCTGGTCAGGTCCACGGCCAGCCGGGTGTCCACGCCGCGCAGCTGCCGCAGCAGCCGGCCCTGGCCGATCAGGTCGGCTGCCCGCCGCGAGCCGAGCTTGGGCGGGATCTGGCCGAGCAGCGGCCCGAGCACGGCGGCGATCCTGGCCAGCCGCGCCTCGTAGCCTGCGTAGGCGTCGGCGTCCCTGGCCGAGAACCTGGCGATCTCGGCGTGCCGCTGCGCCGGGTCGTCGGGCAGCCGCAGGTACCTGCCGTCGGCGCGCGGCGCGAAGTAAGGACCCTGCGGGTACACGTGATAGCCGTGCCGCTCCAGGCCCAGGTCGCTGACCAGTGCGGCGGGCAGCAGAGAGACCACGTACGACAGCGAGGTGACGGTGTAGTCCGGGCCGAACGGGTGCTCGCTGACGGCCGCGCCGCCCACCACGTCCCTGCGCTCGCAGACCAGGGTCGCGAGGCCGTGCCTGGCCAGGTAGGCCGCGGCGACCAGGCCGTTGTGGCCGCCGCCGACGATCACCACATCGCGGTGCGCCGTCATTCGCCTCCCATTCCATCCGATCCGTACGATTCCGCTGAAAGCGGATAAAAGCAAGCGTATGACCTGTCCAGGCCGTCCTGGGTCATCGAGGGCCGCTCCTGGTGGCATCGCTGCGTCGCCGCCGGACACCGGCGCGCGAAGACGCAGCCCTGGCGTCCGTCCTGGGCGCCTCCCGCCAGGGCCGCCGGGCCGTCCACGGTCAGCGGCTCGCCGGCGAGAGGCTGGTCGGCGGTGCTCAGCCTGCGGTGCCTCGGGTGGTCGGCAGGGACGGCATCGTGCAGGGCCCTGGTGTAGTGGTGCCGCGGCGACCGGCGCACCTGGTCGGCTGGGCCGGTCTCGACCACCCGGCCGCCGTACATGACCGCCACCGTCTGCACGACCCGGCCGATCAGGTCAAGGTCGTGGCTGACGAACAGCATCGACAGGTCGCGCTCGCTGCCCGCCTTCAGCAGCAGGTTGACGATCTGCGACTGGACAGAGACGTCCAGGCTGGAGGTGGGCTCGTCGCAGATCAGCACGGCGGGCGAGCCGATCAGCGCCCGCGCGATCGCGATCCGCTGGCGGCCGCCGCCCGAGTACCTGGACGGGTAGCTGCCAAGGTCCGCGCCGGGCAGGCCGACCGCGGCAAGCTGCCTGGCTACCAGGTCGTCGCCGCGGCTGCCACGGCCGCCAGGCAGGCCGTGGATGCGCAGCGGCTCGGCCACGATGTCACGTATCGTCATCCGCGGGTCGAGCGAGTCGTAAGGGTCCTGCAGCACGAACCCGATCTGCCTGCGCAGCGGCCGCAGCCCGCGGCGGCCTGCCGGGTAGCCGGTGCCGCCGAAGGTGAGCCGGCCGGAGGTCGGCCGCTCGAGCCCGAGCGCGAGCCGCACGCAGGTGGTCTTACCCGAGCCCGACTCGCCGACCAGGCCGAGGCTACCGCCGGCCGGAAGGGTGAGGCTCACCTCGTCGAGCGCGACCCGGTCGCCCCGGTACACCTTGCTGACCCGCTCGAACTCGATCACGGCGCGACCGTCCCGAGCTCCGCGCCTGCCGCGCCTGCCGGTCCTGCCGCGGCAGCCGGATGATGGCAGGCGGCCAGGTGCACGGCCGCGCCTGGCCGATCCGCGCCGATCGGGCCGAGGCCGGGGTCGTCCTGCGCGCAGACCTGCGAGGCCCGCGGGCAGCGCGGCGCGAACGCGCAGCCAACCGCCACCTCGCCGGGCGCGGCCGGCGATCCGGGGATCTGGAACAGCGGGGCTCCGGCAGGCCCGGATCGCAGGTCCCGCCTGGTGGCCAGCAGCCCTTCGGTGTACGGGTGCGCGGGAGCGTCGAAGATCGCCTCCACCGGCCCCTGCTCCACGATCCGGCCCGCGTACATGACGGCCGCCCAGTCGGCGAGCTCGGCGACCACCCCCATGTCATGGGTAATCCACAAGAATCCGGAACGCATTCGCGCCCGCAGCTCGCCGATCAGCGCGAGGATCTCGGCCTGGGTGGACACGTCAAGCGCTGTGGTCGGCTCGTCGGCCACGATCAGCGGCGGCGCCAGCGCGACGGCCATCGCGATCATCACCCGCTGGCGCATGCCGCCGGAGAGCTGGTGCGGGAAAAGCCTGGCCACCGCGGCCGGGCTGGCGATTTCGACCGAGGCAAGCGCGGCAACGGCCGCCTCCGCGGCCTCCCGCCGGCCGAACCCGCGGTGCACGGCGAACAGCTCGCCGACCTGCCTGCCCACCGGCATCACCGGGTTGAGCGCCGCCATCGCGTCCTGAGCGATGCAGCCGACCAGGCTGGCCCTGGTCCGCCGGAACGCGGTGCCGCCGAGCGAGGAGACCGCGGTGCCGGCGATGGACACCTGGCCCGAGACGGCGGCAGAGCTTGGCAGCAGCCGGGTGGCGGCCAGCGCGAGCGAGCTCTTGCCGCTGCCGGTCTCCCCGATCAGCGCCACCACGTGCCCGGCCGGCACGGTCAGCGTCGCGTCCCTGACCGCGTGCACCGCGCCGTAGCGCACGTTCAGGCCGGCCACCTCGAGCGCGGGCGGCTGGTGGCCGGCGTCGGCCGGGGCGGTCACACCTCCTCCCTGGTCCGCGGGTCAACGACCATCCGCACCAGGTCGGCGACCAGGTTGAAGAACACCACGGCGACCGCCCCGACGATGACCGTGCCCATCACCACCGGGCGGTCCAGGTTCTGCAGCGCGTTCACCGCGGTGAGCCCGATGCCCGGCCAGGCGAACACCACCTCGACCGTGACCACGCCGGACAGGTACGAGCCGAGGTCAAGGCCGATCATGGTGATCGCCGGCGACAGCACGTTGCGCAGCACGTGCCGCCGCAGGATGTAGCCGTCGGACAGGCCCTTGGACACCGCGGTCCGCACGTAGGACGAGGCAATCGAGTCCTGCATCTGGTCGGCCACGATCTGGGCGTACCAGGGCGCGCCGATCAGCCCGAGCGTGAGCGCGGGCAGCACGATCTGGCCAGGCCCGGCCCCGCCGGCCACCGGGGCCAGGTGCAGGCCGTAGCCGAACGCCAGCAGCAGGAGCAGGCCGAGCACGAAGATCGGGATCGCGAGCAGGGTCAGGTTGACGGCGTTGACCAGCGCCCTGACCCTGGGGAACAAGGTGGCGAGCACGCCGAGCGCGCCGCCGAGCACGACCTCGGCGATCACTCCGGCGAGCGCGAGCGCGGCGGTGTACTTCAGGCCGGGTCCGATTACCGAGGCGACTGACTGGCGCTGGATGTAGGAGGTGCCGAGGTTGCCGCGCAGCAGGTTGCCGAAGTAGCTGGCGAACTGCACGATCAGGGGCTGGTTCAGGTGCAGCTGGCGCCGGATGTTGGCGAGCACCGCGGCGCTCTGCGCCCGCGGCGCGATCGCCCTGGCCGGGTCGCCAGGCACCACGAACTCGAGCAGGAAGGCCAGCACCACCACGCCGAAGATCGCGATCGCGCCGAAGACGACCCGGCGGATCACTGCCCGAGCCACGACAGCCTCCGCAGATCCGGGTTCCAGGCCTTGATGCCCTCCCCGACGAGCAGGAACGCCAGGGTCAGCAGCGCGATCGCCAGCCCGGGCGCGATCACGAGCAGCGGGTCGTAGCTGATCGCGGTCTGGCCGTCGGAGATCATGTTGCCCAGCGACGCGGTGGGCGGGTTGATCCCCGCGCTCAGGTACGACAGCGTCGCCTCGAACGCCACCGCGGAGGCCGCGTTCAGCGGCGAGTACGCGATCATCATCGAGGTCACGTGCGGCGCCAGGTGCCTGGCGAGAATGGTCAGGCCGCCCGCCCCCATCGCCTCCCCGGCCTCCACGAACCCGCGCCTGCGCAGCCTGAGCACCTCGCCGTAGACCAGCCTGGCCGGGTAGGACCAGAACAGCACCGTGATGATCACGATGACCCTGGTCAGGCCCGCCGACAGCACGGCGGCGAGCACCAGCCCGGCGAGCGTGTAAGGCAGCGCGAGGCCGACGTCGGTGAACCGCATCAGGAACTGCTCGACCGGCCCGCGGAAGTAGCCGGCGAACAGCCCGACCGACGCCCCGATCACGATCGAGGTGGCGTTGGACACGATCGCCACGATCAGCGACACCCTGATGCCGAAGACCAGCCTCGTCAGCTCGCTCCGGCCGAGCAGGTCGGTGCCGAGCGGGTACCTGGCGCTCGGCCCGACCGGCAGCCCGGTCGGGGTCAGCCCGTGCAGCAGGTCCTGGTGGTAGGGGTTGCCGAACAGCGGCGCGGCGATCGCCAGCCCGGCGAACAACACGAGCACCCCGGCGCCAATCCGGAGCGGCCAGGGCCAGCGGCGGCGTCCCCGCCTGGCCGGCCGGGCCGCGCTGTCGCACGGCTCGCCGGGCTGCGCCCCGGTGACCGCGGGCACCGCGGGGGGTTCCGGGGAGTCGTCCCCCCGGGCCAGCAGCGTCATGAGGGCTTACACCCACATCCGGTCGTAGTAGCTGTAGGTCTCGCCCCGGTAGTGGTAGTTGCCGATCCTGGTGGAGACCCCGGCCAGCCAGTCGGTCGAGGCCAGGAACACGTACGGCGCGTCCTCGCCGATCAGCTGCTGGATCTGGGCGTACAGCCGGTTCCGCGCGGTGACGCCGAAGCTGGCCTTGGCCTGCCTGGCGAGCGCGTCCACCTGCGGGTTGGAGTAGCCGCAGTAGTTGCTCGACGCGCCGGTCACGTACAGCGCGTCCACCTCGTCGGCGGGGGTGGGCTGCACCTCGTACCAGCTGTCGGCGGTCATCTGCAGCTTGTGGCCGCCGGCCTGCTGCGCCGACTCCAGGCTGTACTGCGCGTTGCTCGACACCTGGTTCAGGCTCACGTGCACGCCGACGGCGCCGAACTGCTCCTGTATCACCTGGCCGATCGCCGGGAACGGATCGGCCGATGAGACCGTGAGCTGCACCGAGAGGCCGTGGCCGTAGCCGGCCTGGGCGAGCAGCTGCTTCGCACGCGCCGGGTCGTAGCCGTAGGGCTGGAAGGTCCTGGTGAAGTCAGCGATGTGCGCGGGGAACGGCGCTCCCCACGGGGTCGCCGAGCCGTACAGGATCCGGCCGAGCGCGGTCCGGTCCACGGCCCAGTTCAGCGCCTGCCTCACCGCCCGGCTCGCGAACGCGGGCACCGTGCTCGGGTACATGGTCAGCCAGATGTTGCCCGGGGACGGGAACGACTTGGCCAGCGGGCGCAGCGACGGGGTGGCAAGCACCCGTCCGGCCTGCGAGGACGGGATGCCGTCGCCGATGATCTGGATCGTGCCGTTCTCCAGCTGTAGCAGCTCGATCTGCGGGTCGATCCCCCACCGGTAGGTGACGGCGTCCAGGTAAGGCAGCCCGGAATAGAAGTAGTCCGTGTTGCGCTCGAACCGCGCGGTCTGCTGGCCGGAGTCGTAAGAGACGATCTTGAACGGGCCGTAGCCGACCGGGGTCTGGCCGAAGTTCTTGCCGAGCCGCTCCACTGCCTCCTTGGGCACCGGGGCGGTGACCGGCAGGGCCATCGCGTTCAGGATCGTGAAGTCCGGCTCGGTGAGGTGCACGACCAGCGTGGTGTCGCCGCGGGTCTGCACCCCTTCGAGCGTGCTGGTCTTGCCGGCGGCGATCGCGCTCGCCCCTACCACCGAGGCCAGGTAGCTCGACCCCCAGGAGGCCAGCTTAGGGTCGAGCAGGCGTTCCCAGGAGTACTTGAAGTCCTCGGCGACGATCGTCCGCCCGTTGTGGAACTTCACGTCAGGCTTGAGCTGGAAGGTGAGCGTCAGGCTGTCGGAGCTGATCTGCGGCGGCGCGGCGGCGAGGTTCGGCACCGGGCCGCCGAACTGCTTGTCGTAGGCCATCAGGCCACCGAAGAACACGAGCTCGGTGAGGCAGTCCCAGGCGGGCAGCGTCTGGCCGAGCGCGGGGTCGAACGAGTCGGGCGGGTCGGACCAGGCCACCGCGACGGTGCCGCCGTACCGGCCGCCGGAGACCGGCTGCGGGCCAGGCACGTACTCCTTGATCGTCACGCCCTTCCCGACCGGTGGCCCGCCCGAGGAGGTCGGCGATCCGGCGCACGCGGCGACCAGCGGCCCGGCGCCGAGGGCGCCGACCGCACCCGCCGCCCCGGTGAGCCGCAGGAATCCCCGTCTCGTGGTGTCCTTAGCCATGGCTACTCGTCTCCTGCGGGTGCGGGTGGGTCGGGTGGGTGCTGGCTGCCGAGCCGGGCGGCGACGTACCGGCCGACGTCGGCGCTCGGCTCCTCCATCGGGGCGAGGTAGCCGAAGGCGAACCGGCGCGAGCTCATGCCGTCCTGAACCCGCTCGCAGATCTGCCAGTCCTGCCGGTTGACCAGGTCCCAGAAGGTGACCGCGTCGGACGGGTCGAAACCGGGCCCGTCAAGCTCGTCCGGGTGGAAGAGGAAGTCGCAGACCACGGTGGTCCGCGCCGCCGACCGCGGCCACACCGTGAACGCGGCGACGTGGTCGGCCGACAGCGAGAGCATCAGGTTGGGCAGCACGAGCTCGCCCTTGTGCCTGGTGCGCTCGAGCTCCGAGAGGCCGGGCAGCGGCCGGCGCGTGGTGGTTCCGGTGACCGTGAACGTGTACGCGCCGTCGCGGTGCGGCACGCCGGAGTCCCAGTCCAGGTCGGCGCCGCCGCGGCCGAAGTCGGGTACCAGCTCGCAGAGCTCGGGGTGCACCGGGCCGCAGTGGTAGCACTCGTTGTAGTTCTCCAGGATCACCTTCCAGTTCGCGGCCACCTCGTAGCGGAGCCTGGCCCCGGTACGCAGGCCGCTGAGCTGGTAGCCGTGAACCCGGGCCGGGATCTCGCCGAGCGCGTCGGGCAGCGCCGGCCCGGACCCCGGCTCCAGCCTGGCGAAGACGAACCCGCCCCAGGTGTCCACGTCGACCTGGTGCAGCGAGAGCGCGGCGCGGTGCCGACGGAGGTCAGGCAGGAACGGCGCCGACCGCAGCGTCCCGTCGAGCCCGTAGGTCCACGCGTGGTACGGGCACCTGATCGCGGCGTCGAAGCAGCCCGCGTCCCCTGGCGGCACCAGCCGCGAGCCGCGGTGCCGGCACAGGTTGTAGAAGCCGCGCAGCGCACCGCCGGCGCCGCGGACCACGAGCACGCTCTCCCCCGCCACGTCCGCGGTCAGGTAGTCGCCGTCCCGCGCCAGCCCGTCGGCCCGCCCGACGCAGAACCAGTCGGCGAACAGCACGGCCTCCCGCTCGCGGCGGAACTCTTCCTCGTCGGTATAGCTCGCCTTCGGCAGGCTCAGCTCGAGCGGCACTGCCTTCCCGCTTCGCACCGTTACCTCCGTTCCGCTAGTCGAAATATACTGGTATCTACGATATTCAGCGCTATGGGCAGTCAGTCATCCGAATAGGCGCGCGGCGGGCTGATCGGCTCGCCGGCGGCGAACCTGCCGGGGCGGAACGGCGCCAGGTCCACGTGCGTCGCCGCGCCGCCGAGTATCAGCTCGGCCAGCGCTTCGCCCACCGCCGGCGAGATCTTGAACCCCATCCCCGAGAACCCGGCCGCGACGATCAGGCCAGGCCTGCCGGGCACCTCGCCGAGCATCGGCCTGGCGTCAGGCGTCATGTCGTAGACCCCGGTCACGCCCCGCTCGATCCCCGCGTCGGCCAGCGCGGGGACGCGGCGCGCAGCGGCCCCGACCAGGTCGGCCAGCTCACCGGGCCGCGCGGTCGCCGGTACCGCGTCGGGATCGGCGCCGCGCGGCCCGGTGAAGCTGCCGATCAGGGTCAGCCGCCCGGCCGCCTCGGGCCGGAAGTAGGTCCCCGTGGTGGAGTCGATGCACGCCACGCTCACCGCCGCGCCGCCCGCGGCACCGTCCGCCGACCCGGCCGGCTGGCCGACCAGGGCGACCTTGTGCAGCTCGGTCTCGATCGGCAGGTCGATCCCGGCCGGGCCGAGCAGCGCAGGCGACCAGACCCCGGCGGCGAGCACCACGGTGCCGGCGTGCAGCGCCCCGTCTGGGGTGAGCACCCCGCTCACCCGGTCGCCGTCGGAGATCAGGCCGGTGACCGCGGTGTTCGGCAGGTACCTAGCGCCGCGCTCGCGCGCCGCGGCCAGCAGGTCCCCGGCCACCACGGCGCCGTCGCCGTAGCCGCCATGGGGCTCCCACGCCGCGCAGCGCACGTCGTCCGTGCGCAGTCCCGGCGCGAGGGCGGCGAGCTCGGCGGCGTCGATCACCTCGGCCTTCGCCCCGTGCTCGCGCTGCATGGCGACGTTGGCACGGAGCAGGTCAGATTCTTCCGGCATAACGATCCGCACGAAGCCGGTCCGGCGCACGCAGGCCGGCCGCCCGGTCAGGTCGGTCCACGCGTCGAACATCGCGTCACTGCGCACCGCGAGGTCGACCTCGCCGGGGAACGTGTAGTGCATCCGCACCAGCGCGGAGGACCGGCTCGACATACCCGCGCCGACAAAAAGCCGGTCAATCACGGTCACCGTGCCTGCGCCGAGCCTGGCGAGGTGGAACGCGCTGGCCGCGCCGATCACGCCGGCCCCGACCACCAGGACGTCGGCGGCCGCTGTCATGGTCGCGGCTCCCTGGCAGCCGCGCGGCGCGCAGCGCCGCGCGGCCCGCGCACCCGGTGTCCGCGCAGGTCGGCGAGCACCTGGTGGGCCGCGTTGTAGCCGGGGGCGCCGGTGACCCCGCCGCCGGGATGCGCCCCGGCCCCGCACAGGTACAGGCCGGCCACCGGCGTGGCGTACCTGGCCCAGCCGGGCACCGGCCGCATGTGGAACAGCTGGTCGAACCTGATGTCCCCGTGGAAGATGTTCCCCTCGGTCAGCCCGTAGGTCCGCTCCAGGTCCAGCGGCGTCAGCACCTGCCTGGCCAGCACCGCGCCAGGCACGTTCGGCGCGAACCTGCCGATCCGCTCGATCACCTTGTCCCCGAGCTCGCCGGCCCGCTGGTCCCAGTCGCCGGAGGCGAGCCGGTAGGGCACGTACTGCACGAAGCAGGTCATCACGTGGCGGCCGGGCTGAGCCAGCGAGCCGTCGATGGCGGAGGCCACCACGCAGTCGATGAAGAGCTGGTCGGCGTCGGCGATCTCGCCGCGCTTGGACCGGTCGTAGCACAGGTCGGCCACCGCGAGGCTGGGCGGCAGCGTGAACAGCGCCCGCTGGCCCGGACCGGCGTCGGCCGGCATGCCGAGCACCCGTGGCTCGGCGTCGAGCACCATGTTGACCTTGGCGCACGGCCCGTCCATCTTGATCGCCGCGACCTCGTCGCGGAACTCCTCGGGCAGCTCGGTCTTGTCGACCAGGGTCAGGAAGGTCCGCTTGGGGTCGGCGCCGGAAAGCACCATCCGGGCGGCAAGCTCGGTGCCGTCAGCCAGCGTCACGCCGGTGGCACGGCCGCCGCGCACGCTGATCTGGGCGACCTCGGCGCCGGTCCTGACCTGCAGTCCGTAGCCGCGGCCCGCCGCGGCGATGGCATCACTGATCGCGCCCATCCCGCCGATCACGTGCCCGGCGAAGCCCTGCTGGTCCTGCTCGCCGCCGGTGAGCATGTGGAACACCAGGCCGATCAGCGTGCCAGGCTGGTAGGGGCCGCCGTGCTTGCCGTACAGGTTGTTGGCCAGCAGCAGCGCCTTGACCTGTGGCGAGGTGAACCTGGAGTCGATGTAGTCGCCGAGGCTGGACGAGACCAGCCTGGTCAGGCCCTCGATGTCGGTACCGCGCAGGCCGCGTAGCCGCCGGCCCATCCTGGCCAGCTCGGCAAGCCCGCGCAGCGAGCCAGCCCTGGTGTCCGGCGGCAGCTCGGTCAGCATCGGCTGCAGTCGCGCGCTGAGCTGGCGAAGCTCGCGGGTGGACTGCTCGAAGGCCCGGGCGTCCCGCCGCGAGTACCGCTCGATCTCGGCCGCCGTCCTCGCCGGGTCGTCCCAGGCGGCAAGCAGCTCGCCGCCTTCGAGAGCCACCTGCAGCCCGGGCTCGCACGGCACCATCGCGAGGCCGTGGCTGGCCAGGTTCAGCGCCCTGATCACCTCGGGCCGCAGCATGCTCGCGATGTAGGAGGTGGTCGAGGCGCGACAGCCCGGCGCGATCTCCTCGGTCACGCACGCGCCGCCGACCAGGTCGCGGCGCTCGAGCACCAGGGTGGACAGGCCCGCCTTGGCGAGCAGGGCCCCGGCGACCAGCCCGTTGTGCCCCGCGCCGACGACGATCGCGTCCCAGCTCCTGGGCTGCGTCGTCATACGCCGGCCTCCTGGATCGGGCGCCAGGAACGGGCGCCGAGTCTGACCCAAGGTTTGGTTAAGAAGTCTGGATTTTGCCGAGTATGCAGTGTTAGCTTGGCCGATGTCAACGTCTGGGCTATGGCTGGATATATGACTCATGGTCAGGTAACGACTCGCGCACCGATCAGGTCCGGCACCCGCACGCCCGTTCGGGCAGGTGAGCGGCAGCGAGCCAAGCAGGACAGGATCGTCGCGATCGCGATGGAGCAGTTCGCGACCTACGGGTACGAGGGGGCGCGAGCCGAGACGATCGCCGCGGCCGCCGGCGTGTCCAAGGGCGCTCTGTTCGGCTACTTCGGCAGCAAGGCCGGCCTGTTCCTGGCCGCCTACCAGGCCGCGACCCGCACGTTCAGCAGGTACCTGGACGCGCCGGACGTCGTGCTCGGCCAGGGGTTCTTCGCGACGATCGGCTACTGGCTGGCGCAGACCCCGCACATGATCCACGAGGACTGGATCCCCTACCGGGTCGTGCTGATCGGCAGCTACTGCGCCGACCTGCAGCTCAAGCGCGAGATCAGCAAGTACATGCAGCGCGAGGACCCGTACGGCACCGCCGACTTCGTCAGGTTCGGCGTGCGGCGCGGCGAGGTCAGGAGCGACATCGAGATCGAGCTGATCATCTCGATGGTGGACTGGCTGATCGACCGCTGCCAGGACGCCATCGTGACCGAGGAGCTCGACCCAGGGCTGTTCGGCTACTTCACCCAGTCGGCGCAGGTGCGGCAGAAGCGGATCGGCCAGTTCGTCGAGCTGCTGCGCAGCGCGATCTCGGCGCCAGACCAGGGGAAGGGGGACGGCCAGTGACCGACCAGGCGGCGACCGTGATCAGGGGAGCAACGATCCCCATGCCGGACGGCGTCGAGCTCGCCGCCACGCTGTACCTGCCGCCGGGCACCGACGCGGTGCCGGTCCCCGTCGTGCTCGAGTACCTGCCGTACCGCAAGGACGACTCGGTCGGCAGGAACCTGGAGCTCAACTCCTACCTGACCAGGCGCGGCATCGCCGGGGCCAGGGTGGACATCAGGGGCACCGGCCAGAGCCAGGGCGAGCTGCCCGCCGGGGAGTACACCGAGCAGGAGCAGGCCGACGCCGAGGCGGTCATCGCCTGGCTGGCCGCCCAGCCGTGGTGCACGGGGTCGGTCGGCATGTGGGGCATCTCCTGGGGCGGGTTCAACTCCATCCAGATCGCGATGCGGCGGCCGCCCGCGCTGAAGGCCATCGTCGCGGTCGAGGCGTCGGACGACATGTTCCACGACGACGTGCACTACATCGACGGGCTGCTGCACCTCGACGAGTACGCGCTGATGATCGACCAGCTCAACATGCTGCCGCCGGCGCCGGACTACCCGCTGGACGAGGAGGTGCTCGCGCGGCGGTTCGACAGCGAGCCGTGGGTGCTGACCTGGCTGAGCCAGCAGCAGGACGGGCCGTACTGGCGCCGCGCCTCGCTGCGCCCGGACTACGCGCGGCTGCGGGTGCCCGCGTTCCTGATCACCGGCTGGTGGGACGGCTACCGCGACTCGGTGTTCCGGATGACGCAGCACGCGCACGCGCCGGTGCGGGCGCTGATCGGGCCGTGGAACCACACCTGGCCGCACACCGCGGTGCCCGGGCCGGCGATCGAGTGGCGGGCCGAGGCGGTTCGCTGGTTCGAGCACTGGCTGAACGGAACCGACGCCGGCCTGCTCGACGAGCCGATGGCGGCGGTCTACGTGCAGACCTGGCGCCCGCCCGACCCGGACCTGACCGGGCTGCCCGGGTTCTGGCGGGCCGAGACGGCGCTGCCGCCGGAGCGGACCTGCCGCGAGGTGCTCTACTGCGGCGCGGGCGGTCATTTGTCGGGTCACCTGTCGGCGCAGCCCGGGCCCGATGAGTCGGTGCGGCTGCGGTACGTGCCGTCGGCGGGCGTGGAGGCCGGGCACTGGTGGGGCGAGCTGACCGTGGACCAGCGCGGCGCCGACGCCTACAGCCTGACCTTCGACTCCGCGCCGCTCCAGGCGGACGTGGAGATCCTCGGGCTGCCCCAGGTCGAGATCCACGGGGGCGCCGACGCGTCGCCGCTGAACTGGTTCGCCAGGCTGAGCGATGTGGCGGAGGACGGCACCGTCACGCTGGTGGCCGGCGGCGGCCGTTCCGACCGGCCCGACCCGCTGCGCGATCCGGCGCTGCCGGTGCCAGGGCCGCTCGGCGCCGGCGCTCGGCCGGAGCCCGACTGGCTCCCGCTCGCGCTGCACGCGTGCTCGTGGGTGTTCCCGCGCGGGCACCGGATCAGGCTGGCGATCTCGAACGCGATGTGGCCGATGATCTGGCCGACGCCGCACCCGGCGACGGCGACGGTCAGGCTCGGCTCGACCGGCACCAGGCTGGTGCTGCCGGTGGTGCCTGCGGCGGCCGAGCCGCTGCCGGCGCCCGCGTTCGGCCCGCCGGAGAAGGGCGAGGAGCTGCCTGGTGTCAGCGGGTGGGGCGACGTGCTGCCGGTGCGGTGGACGCTGGTACGCGACGACAAGGGGACGGCCTCGATCTCCTGGCGCGGCACGGCGGGCAATGAGTACGGCTGGGGCACGGTGGTGGACGAGGAGTACCTGCGCTACGAGGTGCACGACGACCGCCCGGCCCAGGCGTCGGCGCGCGGCGAGGCCAGAACCGAAGTGCATCTGCCAGGACGGCTGCTGATCTTCAGCTCGGTGATCGAGCTTGACGGCGACGCCGAGTCGCTGCGCTACCGGTTCAGGCGCGAACTGCGCCGCGACGGCGTGCTGATCAGGGAGCGAAGCTGGGAACGCCGGTTCCGCAGAGACGGCCACTGAGCGAGCCAGTCGGGTTCCCCGGAGGCGGGCGGGCCAGCACTGAGCGAGCCGGTCGGGTTCCCCGGAGGCGGGCGGGCCAGCACTGAGCGAGCCGGTCGGGTTCCCCGGAGGCGGGCGGGCCAGCACTGAGCGAGCCGGTCGGATTCCCCGGAGGCGGGCGGGCCAGCACTGAGCGAGCCGGACGCTGTCGGTGGCCGGTGGCAGACTTGGCAGAATGACTGCATCCGATCCGAAAGCTGACCTGCACCACTACCTGCGCCAGGCCCGAAGGTCCGTGCTGTGGAAGCTCGACGGGCTCTCTGAGTACGACGTCCGCAGGCCGCTCACGCCGACCGGGACCAATCTGCTCGGGCTGGTCAAGCACCTGGCCAGCGTGGAGCACGGCTACTTCGGCGACGTGTTCGGCCGGCCGGACGAGCCGGTCCCGTGGAATCTCGAAGACGACATGTGGGCCGCGGCCGACGAGTCGCGCGAGCTCATCATCGGGCAGTACCAGCGGGTGCAGGCGCACTCGGACGCCACCATCGAGGCGCTGCCGCTTGACGCGATCGGCAGCGTGCCCTGGTGGCCGGAGGCACGCCGGGAGGTGACCCTGAGCCGGATCCTGGCGCACGTGACCACGGAGACCCACCGGCACGCCGGCCACGCCGACATCATCAGGGAGCTCATCGACGGGAAGGTCGGGCACCGGCCCGAGGCCGACAACATGCCGCCCGGCGATCAGCAGTGGTGGCAGGACTACCGGCAGCGGGTCGAGGAGGCCGCGCAGCAGGCTAGCCAGGGCCTGGGCACAGCCTGACCGACCGTCCTGCGCGCTGACCGACAGTGCTGCGCGCTGCCAGCCGTGCTGCGCGCTGCCAGGCGTGCTGCGCATGGCGGACGCGGAATCGCCTGTCCCGCGTCGTCCGGGTAGGTTCGGCATGGAGACCCCCCGGCACCCGAGGACATGGATTCATGACGCTCGCCATCGAGGCGCACGGCCTCGTCAAGCGATTCGGCGGCACGCTGGCGGTGGACAACGTGGACCTGGCGGTGCGCCCTGGCACGGTGCTCGGCCTGCTCGGGCCCAACGGCGCAGGCAAGACCACCGTCGTCAGGATGCTGGCCACGCTGCTGCGGCCCGACAGCGGGCACGCCAGCGTCTGCGGCGCGGATATCGTCCACCAGGCCAGCCGGGTGCGCGAGCTGATCGGCCTGACCGGCCAGTACGCCGCAGTCGATGAGGACCTGACCGGGTTCGAGAACCTGCTGCTGATCGGCCGGCTGCTGGAGATCCCGCGGGCGGAGGCGAAACGGCGGGCCGACGAACTGCTCGAGCGGTTCGAACTGGCCGAGGCGGCCAGGCGCTCGGTGAAGACCTACTCGGGCGGCATGCGGCGCAGGCTCGACCTGGCCGCCAGCCTGGTGCAGCGGCCCGAGGTGCTGTTCCTCGACGAGCCGACGACCGGCCTTGACCCGCGCAGCCGCGGCGAGGTGTGGAACATGATCAGGACCCTGGTAGCCGACGGCACTACCGTGCTGCTGACCACCCAGTACCTGGACGAGGCCGACCGGCTCGCCACCGAGATCGCCGTCATCGACCACGGCAGGGTGATCGCGGCCGGCACGTCGGCCGAGCTCAAGGCCAAGGTCGGCGGGCAGACCCTGGACGTACGGCCGGCCGATCCGGCGGACCTGCCGGCTGTCGCCGAGATTGTCACCGCCGCGGTCGGACGCGCGCCGATCGGGACCAGCGAGGATCCTGGACTGCTGTCGGTGCCGGTCGAGGACGCGGGGATCCTGGCCGATGTAATCAGCACCTTGCAGGCCAGGCAGATCGAGGTGACCGAGCTCTCGGTGCGGCTGGCCAGCCTGGACGAGGTGTTCATGGCGCTGACCGGGCGCCCCTCAGAGGAAGCGCTGACCGGGCACCCCTCGGAGGAAGGCGGCAGGAAGTGACGACGACCGCGGTGGCCGCCGAGCAGACCGCGCCGGCCAGGAGCATGACCCCGGACCGGGCCCTGCGGCACGCGATGACGCTGGCCTGGCGGGCGCTCGTGCGAATCAGGCGCAACCCCGAGCAGCTGCTCGACGTCACGCTCCAGCCGATCATCTTCGTGACGCTGTTCGTGTTCCTGTTCGGCGGCGCGATCAGCAAGGGCGGCGGGGGCAGGCACGCCTACCTGGAGTTCGTGCTGCCGGGGATCATGGTGATGACGGTGGTCTTCGCCAGCATGGGGACCGGCATCGGGCTGAACACCGACCTGACCAAGGGTATCTTCGACCGGTTCAGGAGCCTGCCAATCTCCCGGTCGGCGCCACTGACCGGGACGATCATGGGGGACTTCGTCCGCTACTTCGTCTCCATCGCGATGGTCTTCGCCTACGGGTCGCTGCTCGGCTTCCGTATCGCCACCAACCCGCTCTTCGTACTCGGGGCGGTCGGGCTGATGTTCGTCTTCGGCTTCGCGGTCGGCTGGATCTGGGTGCTGCTCGGCCTGTACGTGAAGTCGCCGCAGAGCCTGCAGGGGTTCGGCTTCATCGTGATGTTCCCGCTCACCTTCGGCAGCAATGTGTTCGTCGAGACGAGCACCCTGCCTGGCTGGCTCCAGGCCTGGGTCAAGGTCAACCCGGTGACCGCGCTCGCCGAAGCGACCCGCGGGCTGATGCTCGGCGGCAAGGTCCCGATCGCGAGTCCGGCCTGGCAATCGGTGGCCTGGAGCATCGCGCTCATCGTCGTCTTCGCGCCGATCGCCGTGCGCCGGTACCGCCGCGTCGGCTAGCACCGGGCCGGCTAGCACCGGGCTGTCAGACCCCGCTGGGAGCATGGAACCAGGCCAAGGACAGGCCAGCACCCACGGGGAGGATGCCATGGCTACGGGGACCTTCACGATCGAGCCGAGCGGCCCGTTCTCGCTGGCCGAGGCGGCAACCTTCGGGTTCGGCCAGCGCGCCGTCAGTGACTGGGACGGCGTCATGCGCCTGGCGTTCTGCCTGGACGGCTACGCCAGCCAGGTCGGCGTCGAGGTCCGCCAGGACGACGCCGGCCGGGTCCAGTGCACGGCCGTCGGCACGGACGAGGCCGACCTCGACGCCGTCAGCGGCCAGGTTGCCCGGGTGCTCTCGCTTGACTTCGACGGCGAAGAGTTCACTCGCATCGGGCAGCGCGACCCGGTCATCGGCAGGCTCCAGGCCATCGCGCCAGGGCTGCGGCCGCCACTGTTCTACTCCCCGTACGAGGCCGCAGCCTGGTCCGTGCTCAGCGCCCGCCGGCCGGCCAGCCAGATGATGGCGGTGCGGGCGAAACTGAGCGAGGCGCACGGCGCAGTCTTCGAGCTGGCCGGCCAGTCCCTGGCCGCGTTCCCGACCCCTGAAGCACTGCTGGCGGTCGAGTCCTTCCCCGCGATCCCGCCCGAGAAGCTCACTCGGCTGCACGCCGTGGCGCAGGCGGCCCTGTCCGGCCAGCTCGACGCTGCCAGGCTGACGGCCATGGACCCGGACGCCGCCATCGAGGACCTGCAGAGCATCAAGGGCATCGGGCCGTTCTACGCGTCGCTGATCGTGATCCGCGGCACCGGCTTCGCCGACATCCTGCCGGTCGCCGAGCCCAGGGCACTGTCGCTCGCGGCCCGCCTGTACGACCGGGACGAGCCGCTGAGCGTGGACGAGTTCCGCGAGATCGCCGAGTCGTGGCGGCCGTTGCGGACCTGGTCAGTCGTCCTGATCAGGGCCGCAGGCCCCCGCCTCCTTGGCGACCCGCCCGCCGCACCTCCGCGCACCGGCTCTCGGCTGGTCAAGAACGCCGCCCCCACCCCAGGCACTTCCCGGACCACCCCGTCCCCCACCCGCCGGCCTTCGCGCAACCCCAGGCCCGAGACCGCTCCCTACGCCTCCTGACTCAGCCGAGGCGAGCTCTCCGACCAGCCGCACACCGGCGCCGCCCGCCCGAGCGACCCGAGCCGGGCCTGAGTCAGGTGCACGTCGCCAGCCTGCTCGCGTCAGCGAGCCCGCTCGGCGTCGGTGCGGCTGCCGCACGTCGCCCGACCAACCCCGCACCCGTCAACCGGCCGGTCCCGGTCGATCTTGCCCTGCCCCACCCCGGCGCCCGTCCCACATACGGCTATATCGTTCCCGATTTCGGCTGCTCAACCGACCTACCCGGTGTTCCAGTCATGCGCGCCGGCCGTGCGTCATCGATCCGTTCCTGCCCAAGCTGGAGGAACTGGTCGACCGGAGCAAGGGGAAGGTCCTCGCGGACGTCGCGCACGACGACATCACCGCGATGGCGTATGGCGGGTCGGACCGCACGACCCGGCGGGCGGTCGCTGACTTGAAGACGGCCTGGCATGCGGGCCGCCGGCGGGTGCACCGCCCGTGGGTGCCAGCGCCGGGGACGCGGGCGCAGTATGACTTCGGCAATGGCCCGCGGATCGGGACGAGTACGACGGTGCTGTTCTGTTTGTGGCTGGCTTGGTCACGGTTCCGGGTGATCGTCGCAGATCACCGGCGACAGCATCCGCCTGTCCAGGCCCTGGCCGGGAAAGGACTGATGCCCCTCAGCAGCTGAACCCCGGCGTTCGTAGACTCGCGGGATGGCTGAGACTCAGCGGCGACCCGTGCCTCGTGTCGACTCTGGCGAGCTGGACACCGCGCTCGCTTTCCTCAACTTCAACCGGGAGTCGGTCCTGAAGAAGACCGAAGGGCTGGACGATGAGCAGCTTCGGCGGGTGCTTGTCGACACCGGCACGAACCTGCTCGGCCTCGTTCAGCACCTCGCCCAGGCCGAGCGGAACTGGTTCGGATATCACCTCACCGGAGCCGAGCGCGTGCGTGGCCATGGCTCGGGGATGAAGGTGCCGCGGGAGCGAACTACCGAGGAGGTGCTCGGCGACTACCGGACCGCGATCGCTGCGAGCGACGCCGCGATTCGCGCCATCGGGCCCTGAGTCTCACCTCGCCCGGAAGGTCGACGGCCAGCGGATGACGATGCGGTGGCTAATCGCGCACATGACTTGTGAGACCGCCCGGCATGCCGGGCACGCCGACATCCTGCGCGAGCAGATCGACGGCACGACCGGGCGTTAGCGCCTCATCAGCCGCGCTCCGTCGGCTGTGCTCGTCGGCTGTGCTCGGCGTCGGTGTGCTCCGTCAGTTGTGCTCGGAGTCGGGGAGCGCGGGGGCGTCGGTCGGATAGAGGCCAGGCCAGCGGAGAAGCCGTAGACCTGGTCTCCGGCCCGGGGGATCTGGGCGAAACAGCGTGCAAGTTCCTGCAGCTCAGCCCAGAAGTTGCGCACCTCCTCGATCGGGTCACTGGCATGCACGAGCGTGCAGCGCAGCTGATCGGCGGCGTGAGCCGGAGCGGTCTCGGCGGCAGCGGTTTGCTAGCCCGTTCCTCGCGGCCACGATCTGCTTGTCCTCGGGACGGGTTAGCGCGCCGATGAGCCCGTCTGGTGGCCGCCACCGGGCCGGATCTGGCGGCCACCAACGGGCAGAACTCGTGACCGTCCCCGGGCAAATCCTGATGTCCCTTGACACAGGACCGGGAGTTCGCGGCCGACGCGACCTGGCAGTCGCCGGTCGGCCGGGCTACGCGCCCGTCCACTACTGGTACCTCAGTCGGTCTTGGTCCGCCCGCCAGCCCCGCCCCAGTTCCGACCCTCATATACCGCCCATATCACCCGCCATCCCGCGTGTTCAGCCGACTTGCTCCGCTCTCCAGTCATGATCACGTCCGTTTAGCCCTGAATGTGGTCACCCAATCCCGTGGTAGTCGGCGGAAGACCAGCCCAGAAGCCGGGGCGACAATTGCAAGACGTAAGGCAGGGGTCCGCGCACCGCAGTCGCGCACTCTAGCCGGGCACACACAGCGCAATCGACCCGCCGTTCGTCGGGCCTGCTCCGCCCGATGGCCTACCGTTAGCCCAGTCTGAGCCCGACGGCCCACCGTTAGCCCAGGCTGAGGCTGGTGATGCGGCCGCCGCGGATCACGGCGCGCACGGCGCCGGCCTGGGCGCCGCGCCAGATCGTGTAGGTCCCCGCGGCCAGGCTGGGGTAGACCGCTGCGTAGCCGTCCTGGCTAGCCTTGCTTCTCCTGACCCGCGCGTGGGTGCGCGGCCCGGCCGGGCTGGCGTCGAGGCTGACCTCGATCTCCTGGCCCTCGTCCTCTGCCGGGCAGTACAAGATCAGCGTGCCCTCGCGGGCCGATGCCGTGCTAGATGCCGCCACGGTGGATACTGCCGGTCCGGCCGACTCCGCCGCTCTGGCCGAATCCGCGACCCTCGGCAGCGCAGCTCCGGCAGACGATGCCCGCCCGCTGCCGCGGGCCTTCCCCGACTGATCCTTGCCTGACATGACTGTCCCTCCTGCGGCGCCCGCGGCCCGCCAGGGTCGCCTGCCCGCGCTGGAACCTGCCGACGAAACCAGTTGTCATAACTTAACGAGCCGGTGGTGGCACTGTCAGTCACCCCGTCGGCGCGTCTCGGCGAAATTCCGCGCGAATCGGCTGAACCGGATCCGGCTGGGCCCCGGATCCGACTGGGTCGGCCTCACCCGCGCGCACAGCCTGGGCTGGGTGACCGCGCGGGACGGCAGCGAGCTTGCCGGGTTCGTCAACGTGCTCTGGGACGGCCTGGTGCATGCCTGGCTGCAGGACACGATGGTCGCGGTCAGCGCGCGGCCGGGGTGTCGGCACCGGGCTCGTCGCTCGTGCCAGGGACGCCGCGCGCGAGGCCGGGGGCGGGTACCTGCACGTGGACTTCGACGAGCACCTGCGGCCGTTCTACCTGGACGCCTGCGGCTTCGCCCCGACCAGGGCCGGCCTGCTCCGCCTGGGCTAGCCATTCGGCTAGCCCAGGCGGAGGGCCGCGCCGTGGCGCTGCGACCAGCGGCGTGCCGGTCGTTGCCGCCCAGGCTCGGCGCCGCCTGCGGGACCAGTTCCCCGCGGATCACCATCAGCGGAGCCTGAGATCGGCGACGGCACCTCAGCCCAAGGCCGGGCGGACGACGTTCTCCAGCGGGCGGCCGTCCAGGTGGCGGGCGGCCTGCTCGGCCACGAACTCGGGGGTGCGCCGCGCGAACGCGAAGGTGTCGCCGCCGATGTGCGGAGTCAGCAGCACGTTGGGCAGCGTCCACTCGGGGCGGTCAGGTGGCAGCGGCTCGGGGTCGGTGACGTCAAGCGCGGCCCGAAGCCGACCTGCCTCCAACTCGCTGGTCAGCGCGCCGGCATCTACCACCGGCCCGCGGGCGACGTTGACCACAAGCGCGCCGTCGGGCAGCGCCGCGAGCACGTCGCGCCCGATCAGGCCGCGGGTGGCCGGATGCAGCGCGATGCAGACCACCAGGATGTCGGCGGGGGCCGCCAGCGCCGGCAGCTCGGCCAGTCCGGACACCCCGGGCCTGGCCGTCCGCGACGCCCGGCTGACCTGCACGCCGAACGGCCCAAGCCGCTGCTCGATGGCCGCGCCGATCCCGCCGTAGCCGACCAGCAGGACCCGCTTGCCCGCCAGCGCTTCGGTCCGCATGTGCGACCAGGCGCGGCTGGCTTGCTCGGCAGCGAACTGCGGGAGCTGGCGCAGGCTGGCCAGGATCAGGGTCACGGCGAGCTCCGCTGTCCCCTCCTCGTGACCGAGACCGTGGCCGTTGCACAGCACCGCCTGCGGCGGCACCGCCGCGAGCACATCGTCGACGCCGCTGCTGAGGCTCTGCACGACGGCTAGGCGCGGCATCTGGCCGATCAGCCGTACGCTAGCGGCGTCCCCCATGTAGGGCAGGCAGCAGAACGTGACGTCGGCCAGGCTGGCCGGGTCGGCCGACCCGTAGCCGAGCACCTCGGCCTGGGGGAGCCGCCGCGCCGTGAACTCGGCGACGCCGTCCGCCTCCGGCAGCAAGAGCGCCATGGCATCCCTTCCGGCATCGCTAGGCGCGCACGGTTCCCTTGCTCTCGAACACCATGGCCCGCTGCAGCGCGGCCGCGCGCAAGTCGCCAGGGATCTCGGCCGGGCCGCCGATCGCCGCCGCGTTGATGCCTGCCTGGGCCGCCTCCTCGACCACCCCGCCGATCAGGATGGCCAGCTCCGGCGTGCGGTGGAATACGAGCACGCCGTGGTTGGCGAGCAGCACGGCAGGAACGCCAGGAACAACGGCCGCCCTGATGTGCGCCACGGCCGCGGCCGATCCGCGCGGCCCGTAGCCGGCCACCGGCACTCCGTCCGGCAGCCCGAACATGGCCAGTGCCTCCACCCAGCAGCCGATCGGGCGGCGGGCCACGGCGTAGGCGGTCGCGTACGGCGAGTGAGTGTGCAGGACGCAGCCAACGTCGGCGTGGTCGGCATACATGGCGGTGTGCATGGCCACCACCGCGCCCTGGATCGGCGGCAGGTCGCCCTCGAGCAGCGTCCCGTCCAGCCCGACCCGCGCCACCGCCGACGCTGGATGGTTGCGCAGCGACGGCCCGGCGGTGAAGTACATCTCGTCCGCGCCGGGCACCCGGACGCTGACGTTGCCGTGACCGTTCGCCGAGATCGCGCCGCTCGCCACCACCCGCTGGGCGATGTCAACCACCTGATCGGCCAGATCCTTGTCCACTGCCTGCCCTCCCTCGGTCCGCACCGGGCAGGTACGTCCCCCGCTGCCCGGAAGCTCTCAGGCCGAGCCTAGCCCAGCCGTGCTTGGCCAGGATCCCAGGCGCATGTGCACGCGCACGGTCGTCCCGGCCGATCCGGACCTGATCTGCACCAGGTCACCTAACTGGTGCACCAGCCACAGGCCCCGGCGCCGGTCCGTGGAAGCCGGGTCAGGCCGGACCGTACCGACCAGCGGGTCGGCGATCCGGCCTGTGTCGCTGACCTGGCAGATGACCTCACCGTCTGCGGTCCACATGGTCAGCCTTCCCGGCCCATCGGTGTGCAGCAGCGTGTTGGCGGCAAGCTCGGCGGCCGCGATGACCAGGTCCCTGACCCTGTTCTCGGCTAGGCCGGCCCGCTCGGCCTGGCTGGCGACGAACCGGCGCACCGCGGACTGCTCGTCACGGAACAGCAGCTCAGCGGCCCCGACCGGAGGGCTGCTCAGCGGCTCGTCCGGTTGCGGCCCCGGTCCTGCGCCGCGGAACAAGGCGCTGTGCAGCCAGTGGCCCTCGCGCACCAGCACCGGATGAGCGGCCTCCGCCATTGCCAGCAGGTCAGGGTCGAGTCCGGTGTCGTAGGCGCATAGCAGGCTGACCCCGGTGCCGGCCAGCGCCATGCCCACCAGCGCCTCGTGCCGCATCGCCTCGGCCACTTCCTCGAGCGGGCGGCCCGGCCAGTACTGGTCCTGCACGCAGCGGACGGCCCGGCCGCGGTGCTCACCGGCGAACATCCGAAGCATCGATAGCACCCGGCCGGGGTTAGCGCCGCATTCGGCGAGATCGGCCAGCGCCGAAGGGCTCCGCTGCGGGCCGAGCAGGGAGCGGAGCAGGTCGGCGTGGCTGCCGGCCGAGGCGACGAAGACAGCTTCGCCCGCGATCAGCCCGGCATGCAGGTAATCCGAGGCCGCTGCGGTGAATTCCTCGGGTGTCCGGTAAAACAGCGCGGCATGGCTGGCCCGCGGGTCATCCGCCGCCTGGTCGTCCACCGGCCTGCCCTCCGGCTGTGAGCGCTGTCGTGACACCCTCCGGACCGCCGGACCCGACTTCCGGCAGGACACAGCCCTGCCCCGATTCCGCGGCGGGAACCGGCTGTAGCGAGGCGATCCGTTTCGGCGATTGCGGCAAACAGCGATTGCCCGCTCCACGGCCGGAGGGCCGCTCGGGCCGAGGACCAAGGTCCTGAGCAGCTAAGGAGGGTCGATGGGCAGATGAGAGGGATGCCGGGGTCAGCGACGGCGCGAGCGGCGCATAGGCGTCGAAGCCACCTCGGGCCCGTCGGGCTCGCTTACTGCGGCGGGCGGCAGGCCGGCTGAACGGCTGACCAAGGCCGAGCCGACGCGCGAGCCGCCAGGCAGCACGTATCTGGGGCGGCACCTTCCTGTGCCGCCCCAGATACGGCTCCGCTGTCCCCCCGAAGTCTGCGTCGAACCTCACGGTTGTATACATCCCGCCCCTTCGCCCTAGCGGAACTCAGCATTCCGCCGCCGGGGCAAGGCTGGCTATCCCCGAACTCGGGGATGCGAGTGGTGGCGGGCGCACCTAGAATGCGCGCTACCGCGCACGGCCAGATTGGGCATGAGAATGACACTGGACTCGACCGCGACGGTAGCGCATGTGACCACCCCCACAGGCAGAGTGATCGGGGTCCCCGACGGCACGCGGCTCGTGTTCGGCCGCGGGCCCGACGCTGACCTCGTCATCTCCGCGGGCCGTGGCCTGTCCCGGCGGGCCGGCGTGATCACTGGGCTGCCCGGCGGCGCCCTGATCACCAACATCAGTTACACCCATGCGCTGTACGCGGACGGCGAGGGCTTCCGGATCAGGCTGCCCAGGATGGACCAGTCCGGCGAGCCGGCCGGCGGCTGGCTGGTGCAGCGCGGCACCGCCCTGGTCGGCTCGCGCGCGATGCTTGACGAAGGCCAGCCGCTGCGCCTGGTGGTCAGCGCGCGGCCGCCGGCGGCAGGGCCGACTGGGCAGGTGCCGCGCGGCGACCAGACCCTGCTGCCGCTCTACCTCGACCCGCACACCAAGCTCTTCCTCGTCGCACTGATCTGGTGCCGCCCCTGGCTGATCGACACGGGCCGCGGGCTGCCGCTGCCGAGAACCCCGGAGATCGCGCGCGCCGCGCTCGAGGTGACCGGCGCACGGCACGAACTGGCGTGCTTCGACGCCGACCCGGCCTTCCGCGACCGGCTGTCCGCCAGGGTCGGCGAGCACCTCAAGGTACTCCGCCGCAAGATCGTCGAGCGCGGACTGGTTCGCGGCGACGTCAGACTGTCTGACGAGGTAGTGGTGGAGACCCTGATCGAGAACGGGGTGATCTCCGCCGACGACCTCGACAGGTTCGACGATCCTGCGTGGTGCTCGCGGCAGGAGGACCTGTGGTGGACCTAGCGGGCTAGGCCGGCGGCGGCGGCCGGCCGGGCTGCAGCGAGTTCACCGTGAAGCTGACCTCTCGGCGCAGCCCGGCACCGGTGACCAGCATCCGGTACCTGCCCGGCGGCAGCATGCCCGCGAAGAACTCATAAGCCTGGTTGATCACGTAGTAGAAGGTGCCAGCCGAGTCGACGGTCGGGTGATCCGGCGAGGTGCCCACGCCGAGCAGCGTCAGCGTGATCTTGCTGCCTGGCGGCCAGTTGCGGCCGCAGACGATGAACCCTGTGGCGCCGTCACCGTACCGCTGGCTGAGCTTGACCGTGATGGGTCCGCTCGGCGGCGGGAGCGGCCGACGCGGCGGGCGCCGCGGCACGACTGGCGGGCAGCTGGACAAGCCTGATGTGCCGGACCTGGTCGAACGTTCTGGGTCGCGGCTGCTGCCGGACGCCACGGGATGCGGACTGACCGACGGCGACGCGCCGGCACCTGGCGAGCCGCCGGAGCGGCCGGCATCACTGGGGCTGCGGGCGGCCACCCTGCCGTCCGCCAGGTGCGCGCCGAGCGCCGTTCCCCCGGCCACCAGCATGAGCGCGGCCGCCAGCGCGGCCAGCGCGGCGAGCACCGGCCGTCCGGCCCGGCTGCGCCGTGACGGCCGCGCGTCAGGCTGCCCCGCCCCGGCTCCAGCCCCAGCCTCGGCACCAGCCCTGGATTGAGGCTCCTCACCCCAGCGGGACCCGAACCACCGTCCGGACTCGGAGTCGCGCCCCCGACCGTAGTCCGGCCCCCGACCGGAACCGTCGCCCGGCGCGGAGTGACGCCCAGAGCCGGACTCGCCAGGCGGACCCTGGCCCCGCGGGCTGGCCGGGAACAGGACCGCGTAGGCAGGCTGAGAGCCGACGGTCTCGTCATCCTCGGCCGACAGTCCAGCCGACGGTCCAGCCGAAGGTCCAGCCGGCGACTCGGCCTGCGGCTTCGGGTCGGCGCGGTACTCGGCGATCAGCGCCAGCGCGTCGGCAGACAGCAGCTCAAGCCCGAGTTCCCCGGAATCCGATGCGGCCTGCAGGTCGGCCGCCAGGTGGGCGAGCAGGCCGGCCGAGGTGGGCCGCCGACGCGGGTCGCGCTCCAGGCAGGCCGCGATGAAGCCAGCCAGGTCGCCGGGCAGGCCGGAGAGGTCGGGCGGGGCGGTCGCCAGCTGGACGAGCACGTCGATCACCGAGTCGCCGTGGTACGGGCTGTGGCCGGTGGCCGCCAGCACCATCGTGGCGCCGAGCGAGTAGACGTCGCTGGCCGACGTCGCCTGCCGGGTGTCCCTGGCCTGCTCGGGCGCCATGTACGCCGGGGTGCCCACGGTGCCGCGGGTGAGCGTGAGCTGTACCCGCTCCACGGCCCTGGCTACCCCGAAGTCGATCACGCGCGGGCCGTCCGGCGAGACGAGCACGTTGGACGGCTTCAGGTCGCGGTGCACGAGCCCGGCATTGTGTATCGACTCGAGCGCCTCGGCACATCCGGCCGCGAGCCAGCGCACCGCGGGAACCGACAGCGGCCCGCACGTCCGGACCAGGGTGCTCAGCGACGGGGCAGGGACGTAGGAAGTGGCCAGCCACGGCACGTCGGCCTCGGGGTCGGCCGCCACGACCGGGGCGGTGAAGGCGCCGCTGACCCGCCGGGCGGCGGAGACCTCGTGCGCGAACCTGGTGCGGAAGTCGGGTTCCTCGGCGTACTCGATCTTGATTGTCTTGACCGCCACTAGGCGCCCGGCGGCCGACCTGCCCAGGTACACCTGGCCCATGGCGCCGGCCCCCAGCCGGCCAATCAGGACATAGCCGCCGATCTGCTCCGGGTCCCACCGGCGCAGGGGTTCTATCGAAGCAGGGTGCGGCACGTCGCGCTATCTCCTCACGAGCGGAAGACCGGCGCCTATTATCCTGATGGTCATCAGACGCAGATTGCCATTTACTAGTTCTTAGTTATGCATGAACTGTATTCCGTCGGCTAGCGAAATCCATAAGAACGTGTGGCGGGCAGGAGCGGCCAGCGCCGGGCAGGGGCGGCGGGCAGCGGGTCGGCTCAGCCTGGGGTGCGCCTGGCCTGCGCTGATGCGATCAGAACGCCGATCCCGAGTGCGCCCGCCGGCACCAGGGTGACCAGCGCGGGCAGCTGATAGCGCCAGGAGAACTCGAACAGGTCGGAGACCGCGAGCACGAACACCGCCGAGCCGAAGCACAGCAGGCAGCCAAGCGCGAGCTGGCGTGTCCGCTGGTCGAGCCGTCGGCGCAGCAGCGCCGCGGAGCCGGCCAGCCCGGCCACGGCGCACAACGCAAGCAGCGGGCCGGGCGTGAAGCCGCCCGAGAGCTGATAGGAGCGCAGGAACGAGGCGACCGGCGCCCAGACCGCCGGGCGGCCGCCGCCGAACTGGGCGATCTCAGTCCTGACCACGGCGACCGATGACCACGGCGGGAAGTAGGGGAATCCGGTCTGGAACTGCCAGCGCGAGATCGGCGTGTCACCGGCGCTGGTCACCCTGGTCAGCGCGAACAGCTTGGTCACGTCGCGGCCGTAGGCAGCGAGCACCCGGCCGCCCTGCTGAGTGAGCACCGCCCGGTTGAAGCTGGCAAGCTCGCTGTCGGTGAGCGCCCTGTTCTGGTGGTCGTAGAACCATTGCACCGGTGATGAGGTGCTGTACTCCAGCCAGTCGGGACCGTGCGCCTGCTGGGCGGGCGTCGGGCACATGCCGCGCTCGGCGGCCGGCAGCCGCAGCGTGGCGCAGTCAGCGGCCGCCGCCATCCGCCCGTAGAACGACGTCACGCCCGTGTGCGACAAGAAGAACGACCCGGTGAGCACGAGCGAGCCCGTGCAGTAGGCGGCGATCGGCGCGACGAACGCGACGCACAGGACCGCGGCCCGCCCGATCACCCGGCGCCAGCCGCCGCCGCACGCCAGCAGGAAGATCACCGCGGGCAGCAGCAGCGCCTCGCCGACCTGGGCGACCATCGCCGATGCCCCGAGCACCACGCCGCCGACCGCGGCCCGCCGCCAGGTGACCTCCGGCCGCCAGAGCAGGACCGCCAGGCCGGCCACGATCAGCGCCTCGAACACGGTGTCCGGCATGATCGTCTGCTCGATCTGCAGCTGGTACCCGTCGAGCAGCACCGGCGCGATGGCCAGCGCCGCGAGCCAGCGAGGGCTGCCGCGGCGGAGCAGCAGCAGGTAGATGGTCACCGCCATGGCCAGGCCGAGCAGGTGCTGGAACGCGGCGATCCCGGCGAACCCGGCGACCGGCGTGAGCGCCCGCAGTACGCCGCCGTAACCCAGCGGGTCCATGCCGGGCGGGTTGTTGTACAGGTACCTGGCGGTGTCCACGTAGAACAGCGCCGGCCGGTAGGCGAACTCGGCGAGCACCCGAAGCGCCAGGCCGGCCGTGAGCAGGGCCGCCGCCAGCCAGTTCCCGCGCAGCGCGGCCAGGCCTGCGATCCGCGCGGTCGCGCCGCCGCGCACCTGGCCTGCCTCGGCTCGGCCCGGCGCTCCGGCCTGCCGCTCTATCTGGGTCATCGGATCACGGGCTCACTGTGTGGGCGCGATGTGCCCGCCGCTGGAGTGGCAGAACGCGAGCACCACCGTGACGATGGTTAGCCACCTGGTCATCCGGTTGCGCGGCACCTGGGTGAGGGTGACCCAGGCCAGGGCGGTATACCAGGCGAGCACCCAGGGCGCGACGACGATCCAGGCGAAGGTCAGCGCGAACGGCGCCACGACCTCGCGCGGCTGCTCGGAGGAGATCCGCCGGTACACAAGCGCGGCGACGACAAACATCGCGATCGGCCAGACCACGCTGGTGAGCAGGCTCAGCGCGCCCGGCGACGCGCCGAACGCGTGCTTGCCGATCTCGTCGATGAACCACCACGGCGACGGCCAGGTGACCTGCTTTGACGCGGTCACCAGCGGCTTGAGCACGACCCCGGGCCCGCCGAAGAAGCTGTACTGGAAGGCGACGGTGATCAGGGCGACGACGGCGATCCTGCCCGTCCGCAGCCACTCGTGCCTGCGAAGCAGCGGCCAGGCAAGCCCGATGCCGATCAGCGCCGCGTTGATCTTCACGCCGCAGGCCAAGCCGATCAGGATGCCGATCAGCACGTCGCCCCACTTGCCGGAGACGCGGCGTGCCACCTGGATCGCGCAGATCGCCGCGGCCGCGACGAACGTATCAAGATGCCCGCCGCTGACCAGCTGCTGGATCAGCACCGGGTTGGCTGCCCAGAACAGCGTGGCCCTGATCGGGTCATCGGAAGTCTTCAGCAGCAGCCAGCCGACCCCGATGAACACCAGGCCGTTGAGGATCATGAGGATCCAGATCGTGGTGGCGGCGCCTGACCCGCCGATTGTCGCGGCGAACCGCTGCAGCACGGTGGCGAGCGGGCCGTACACCGACGGCGTCGTCCGCCACTGGGTGCCGACCGCGACGGTGTAGAGCGAGTGCGCACCGAGCGCCCGCAGCGGGGTCGTTGAGTACGGGTTCCCGCCGAGCGCCGCGATCCGCCCGTATGCCGCATAGCTCGCGGTGTCCGACGAGCCGACCGGCGTCAGACTGACCATCACCGCGACGATGGCCGCGCTCACCAGCAGCAGCCGTCGCGGGTCAGGCCGCCAGCCCTGGCTGTGCGCCCACAGCATCCCGGCCAGGCCAAGGCAGGCCAGCACGTTGCCGGTGTAGAGCATGAACGGCCCGGCGAGCGAGTTGTTCAGGGCCGGCAGGAGGTGCGAGAACGGCAGCCGGAGCGGCAGCGTCTCCTCGTTCGGCGCCGTCGCCCCGACCAGCATGCCGAGCAGCAGGCCGAGCCCGGACACGGTGACGGCGATCTTGGGGTCGGCCAGCTTGCTCCAGGAGAGCTTGCGGATCACCGTGCTCATGACCCGCTCGACCGGGCCGCCCCGCCCGGCTGGCGCGACGGTCTCCGAAGGCACGGCTGGCGCAGGCGGGTCAGCCGGACTGGCGGACACGTGTGTCACCTGGGCCTTACCTCCATCGGCGGATCTGCCCGGCCGCCGCGGACGTACTCGTGGCCGCCCGCCCGGCTTCCTGCTCCGGGCGCGCATGGCGGGCCCGGCGATGCTCGCAGGTCTCCGACCAGCCTAGGACGCCATCCGAAGGCTGCTCGTCACATTCGCCTGAATCGTACCCGCACGCCGCGAGGCGAGCCGGCCAGCGCGATCACACGTCCGGCCGGTGCCGCACCGGCGCGACGCGTTCTGCGTTCAATGTCAAGCCTACGGGTACCCGCGGCCGACCGGTTCCCCCGCCCGCAAGTCGCCACCGCAAGCCGCCAAGCCGAAGGCCCGCTTGCGCGCGCTACACGCCAGGGTGATCAGGTTCACCGGCGACGCGCGGACCTCCTCCTATGCCGGGCACGGGACGGTCCTGTACCAGTCGGGGACCGACAACTTCCCGGAGAATGGCCGCGTGGCGGTCACCGGCAGCGGCGCGGTGTTCTTCGACCTCAGCTACACCAGCGCCGTGGTCTACCAGCTCGCCGGAGGTGCCTGACGCAGGGCCTTCGCCCGGAACGCCCAGCCCTTGGGGCCTTTGCGCCCTAGACTGTCGTGGGCCAGTACCTGCCAGACGAGACGTATGGGAATAGTTGTCGCCGCGAGCCTCAAGTGACGCCTTAGGACAATGGGTGAACCAGAAGGGCCCGAACAGCCGGGCCGCAGCACCGGGCTCGGCAGCCTGATCGGACGGTTCCTGTCCGGTCACGGCAGTCATGTCGGCCATCCGGTGTCGGCAACCGGCGGCGGTGGCGACGCCCTCCACTGGCGCCTAGGCCGTCGCTTCTGGATCGCGGTGGCCCTCATCTGCGCGGCGCTCCTGGCGATTACCGGCGGCGTGGTGCTCACCTGGTCGTCGCACTCAGCCCGCAACCTTGCCAACAGGTGCGCGTCGACCCGATGCGCGCCGTCCAGGTCGACGTCCGCGGGCCCCGGTGCACGACCCGACCCAGGGTCGAGTTCCCCGGCCGCCAGGCACTCGCATCGCCCGAAGGCGCACTCACCGCGGCCGACCAGGTCACCTAAGAAGAGGAGCGATCCGCCGAGTCCATCGCCCAACAGGACCAGCGATCCGCCGATCCCGACACCGTCGCCCACGAAGCCATCGCACTCCCCGACGCCGACGCCATCGCCGTCGCCCGCGCCGTCCAAGTCGGCCAGCGTCAGCTACGACGTGACGCGGACGTTCCGCGACGGGTTCCAGGGACAGCTCACGATCGACAATGACACCGACACGGCGATCAACGGCTGGCAGCTGACAGTCGTGCTGCCCGGTGACCGCTTCCAGTGGGCCCGGCCCTACTACTTCCACGCCGACGGGGACATGCTGACCGTGTTCCCGCCGTCCAACCAGCAGGTCATCGCTCCCGGGGCCAGCGTCACCGAGGACTTCATGGCCCAGGGCACCAGCACGGCCCTGGGAAGCTGCACTTTAAACGGCGCGCCCTGCTGAGCTCGCGCGCGACCTAGCGGGATGCCTGGGCGCGGGTCACAGGTCCCGGGGGCGGATGTCGCGGGGGCGGATGATGCGGGCGGTCGCCGTGGCGGTGGCCAGCGACGTTGCCTTCGTGGTCCTTCAGCTCGCCAGCCAGGAAGGCGATGGAGCCGCCGCGGTGCACCACCCGGCCGGTGCCGACCATCCGGCCGGGAGCGGCTGGCCGCAGGAAGCTGACCTTCAGCTCCAGGGTGGGCGCGAACTCGCCGTCGTCCAGGGTGGCCACGACGGCCCGGTCCTCGCCGACGCCGGCGATCCGCTCTTGACCGCAGGTTGCACGCGCCTACGACACTCGCCGCTCCCTGACGACGCCGATGATCAGGACGAGCCTGCGTGCCCGCAGCGTCCATACCCGGTAGTCGTACCAGCCCGAGCCCACGGCGATGACGCCGGACACAATCGCCCCGCCGGTGTTGTGTATCGTCACCTCGCCAATCGCACCGGCGGCGCAGATGAGCGCTAGGACCGCCCAGATGACGCCGCAGACGATGCGGACGGTGCTCAGGCGGCGCCCCGACCCGCCCGAGCCGACGGGTGCCTGACCCTGAGGTGCCATGTTCATGCCGCTCTACCACTCCAGCCGCGGGCTGCCAGGGCTGCCGCACGCGGCCCTGTTATCGCTGAAGAGACAGTACGGCGAACCGGGCGTACCGGGCAACGCTCATGGCCGGGCGAACAGCACGCTACCCGCCGGACGGCGGACGCTGCGCGCGCTCTGGGCGACCGTGCCCAGCCTGAGCACGAGCTGCGGGTAGCTGCCGCCGCTGAGCTGGGCGCGGATGAACTGGCGCATCGGCCTGAGCTCGAGCGGCTGGCTGTGCAGCGCGGCAGCGACGCCGTAGGCGGCGCTGGTCAGCAGGACCCGCTGCAGTGCCTGACCGGCGTTGACCCAGTCAGCGGGACGGTCGGCGGCGGTCGTGAGCAAGCAGACCACGCCCGCCGAGCGCGCGGTCGCCTGGGCGCTCGACGGCGGGAGGCCCCAGCCGCGGCCGCGGGCGAAGTCGCGACCAGGGAAGTGCGGCGAGGTACGCACCGGCCGTGCCGGGTACGCGGTGTCCGGCAGGCCGTCGTCGCGCGCGCTACCGGGCGGGGCTACCCAGCTGGCAATCTCCTGCACCCGCGGGCCGTCCAGCCGCTCTGCCTGCTCGGCCGTCTGCACCGCCGCCGCCAGCACCGCCCGGTCGGCATCGTCGGTGATGACGCGCAGCGCGGCCCCGTCCCGTTCCGCTCCTGCCTGCAGCATCGCCAGCAGACCGGCCGCCAGCGGCAGCGGGTCGAAGCCGCCGCGGTGCGTCCGCCGCCGCAGCACCTGGTCGAGCAGCCGCAGCTCGAAGTCGGCGGCCGCGGCCCGCCGCTGCCAGCTCACGCTGGCGACCAGCAGGGGCCTGGCCGGGTCGGGCAGCACCGCGGTCCGCGGGATGAAGCCGAGCGCCCGCAGGCCGAGCCTGACGGTGAACAGCGCGGCACCGCAGCTAATCAGCATCTCGCGGCCGCTCGGGTCAGCGACGGTCAGCTGTCGGCTGGTGTCGGCATACAGGTTGATCGCCTCGCCGTCGGTGCCGAACCACCACGGCTGCGTGTTGTGCACCGAGGGAGCCCACACCGCGGCCTGCACCAGGTACGCGGGGACCTCATCCCCGGCCGGGGCCCGCAGCCCGGCCGGCAGCTCAGCGCTCGGCCACAGGACGTCCATGCCACATGCCCACTCCCGGGTGCTTGATTGCATGCCCGTATCTCTAGCTGAACCGCGCGCCAGGGCACGGGCGCAGGTGCGAAGGTCCGCCATGGCAGGGACCTAGGTCGGCTCTCACGACGGGCCACCCGAACTAGCCTGGTCATCAAGGACGAATCGGAGCCCGGCATCCCTTCGCGGGCTGGGTTCCCCGGCGCTGGAGGCTGTTATGGCAGTGATCAGGTACGAGCCATTCCGTGATCCGCTTGACCGTCTCATGTCCCTGGCCGCAAGCGGGACGCACGCGCCGCTCGGCATGCCGATGGATGTCTATCGCGCTAAGGACGGCGGCTACCACATCGAGGTCGATCTGCCCGGCGTCGCTCCGGACAGCATCGACGTGACCGTGGAGCACAGCACCGTGACGATCCGGGCCGAGCGCACGCCAGGTTACGGCGAAACCGACCACCTGGTGGCTGCCGAGCGGCCGCAAGGGTCGTTCAGCCGGCAGCTCAGCCTGGGCGAGGGCGTCGACCCCGACCACCTTACGGCCGGCTACGCCGACGGGGTGCTGCACATCACGATCCCAGCCTCGCCCACGGTGCAGCCCAAGAAGATCGAAGTCACCCATGGTCACCGCTGACGTGTGGGGATCGACGTGGCAGAACCGAGATGGTCCGAGGACCACTGGACGGATCTGACCAGATCGGAGTGCTTCGCTCTGCTGGCCGCGGAACAGCTCGGCCGGATCGCCGTCGTAGACGACCAGGGCCCGGTGATCTTTCCGGTGAACTTCGTGCTCGACGGTTACATGGTGGTGTTCCGCACCGGTGAGGGAACCAAGCTCGATGCGGCGTCCCTGGGCAGCAGGGTGGCGTTCGAGATCGACGGGGCCGATGCCCCCAACCGCACCGGCTGGAGCGTCCTCGTGCGCGGCGAGGCCGTGGAGGTCACCAATCCCGCTGAGCTTGCGCGGCTGCGCGAGCTGCCACTGGCACCGTGGGCGCCGGGCGACAGGACCCGCTACGTGCGGATCCTGCCGGCCGCGGTCACCGGGCGCCGGATCCTGGCGCAAGACCCGGCGCACGAGCAGGACAGGTCGCTGCCTGACGGCGGCGACCGGACGTAGCAAGGATGGCCAGCCATGGGAAGGGACATCGAGAAAGACACCTTTGACGACGACGAATACCAGCACTTTCGCGCGCGCCTCAAGGAATGCCTCGCCGAGCTTGGGGAGCTGATCGCCCGCCCGGATTTCGGAACGGGCCCCGCCAGCATCGGCGCCGAGCTTGAGCTCGTCCTGATCGATCTCGACGGCCGTCCGCTGTCCATGAACGATGCCGTCAGGGCCGCCGCCGCCGACCCGAGGGTCAACGTCGAGCTGAACCGGTTCAACCTGGAGCTCAACGCCTCTCCGGTGCCACTGGCCGGCCGCCCGTTCACCGCGCTCGGGGAGGAGCTCGGCCTGCTGCTCAGCACGGTGGCGCGGGCGGCCGGCGCGCACGGCGGCCGGATCGCGGTGATCGGCATCCTGCCGACGTTCGGCCCTGGCGACCTCGGGCGGGCCATGATCACAGACGCGGCGCGCTACCGCGCCCTGGGTAACGGCCTGCGCAGGCTGCGCCAGGACTCGTTCCGCATCCACATCTCCGGCGTCGATCCGCTCAGCCTGATCAGCCAGGAAATCGCACCGGAAGGAGCGAACACCTCGTTCCAGGTACACCTGCGGGTCGAGCCCGCCGCCTTCAGCCGCACCTACAACGCGGTCCAGCTGGCCACCGCAGCCTCGCTGGCCGTGGCCGGCAACTCGCCTACCTTCCTCGGCCACCGGCTCTGGGAGGAGACGCGAGTGGCCCTGTTCAAGCAGGCGGTCGAGGACCGCAGGATTGGCCCACGGCGACAGCTGTCAAGGACCTCGCTCGGCACCGGCTGGCTGCGCGGCGGCGCGGCGGAGCTGTTTGCCGAGAGCGTTCGCATGCACCAGCCTGTGCTGCCGGTCATGGCCGCACCGCACGTGGGCGCGGCAGACGGCGCCGCAGGCTCAGCCCGGCAGGCGCCGGGACTCGACGAGCTCAGGCTGCACCAGAGCACGGTATGGCGCTGGAACCGGGCGATCTACGACCCGTCGGCCGGCGGGCACCTGCGCATCGAGATGCGGGCGCTGCCTGCCGGTCCGACGGTCGTGGACATGATGGCGAACGCCGCCTACCAGATCGGCCTGTCACTGTGGCTGGCCGGCCAGGACGAGCGCTGGACCTACGCGGTGCCGTTCGAGCGGGCCGACCACAACTTCTACCGGGCCGCGCAGCATGGCCTGGCCGCCGAGCTGACCTGGCCGACCGGGCGTCCTGACCAGGCACGCACGGTGATCGCTGCCGACCTCGTGGCCGAGACGCTGCCTGCCGCCCGGGAGGGCCTGACCGAGGCCGGGGTCGATGCGGCCGAGGCCGACCGGCTGCTCGCGGTGATCGCCGCGCGGGCTTCCTCCGGCCAGACCGGAGCGTCCTGGCAGCGCGCCGTGCTCGCTGCGGCCGGGGCGCAGCATCCGCAGGACGCGTGCGCCGCGATGCTGAGCCGCTACCTGGAGTGCGCCGCCACCGGCCAGCCAGTGCACACCTGGCCGCTGCCACGAAGCGCGCGGAGGGCCAGGCCTGGCGGGCCTCAGCGCTGCGCGGCGGCCTTGAGCAGGACCTTCAGCTCGTCGGCCAGGTAGCCGGCCAGCACGTCGATGTCGGGGACCAGCTCGCGGCACGAGACCAGCCCGAAGTGCAGCCCGCCGAGATAGCCGATCACGGTGATGTTCAGGCCCTGCCCCTCGGTGATCACCGATACCGGGTAGTGCGCCAGCAGCCTGGCGCCGCACAGGTAGACCGGAATGTTGGGGCCGGGGACGTTGGAGATGCACAGGTTGAACGGCGGCAGCCGGTGCAGCACGCCGGTGGCGAACACGACCCGCGCCGCCCGTGCGGTCAGCGCCGGCGGGGCGAAGCCGCTGATCTGGTCGACCAGGCCCTGCGGGATCGCCGCCTGCTGGGACTTGGCCAGCTTGGTCGCGGCATGCACGACCTCGAGCCGCTGGCCGGGATCGCTGACGTTGGTGGGTAGCGCCGCGAGCATCGCAGACACCTTGTTGCCAAGCGCGCCCTTGCTTGCCGGGTCGCGGATCGAGACCGGGATCATCGCGATCAGGGGCACGTCAGGGAGGGCGTCGTGGTCGGCCAGCCAGCGGCCGAGTGCGCCCGCGCACATGGCCATCACCACGTCGTTGACCGACACGCCGAACGCGTTCTTCACCGCCTTGACCGAGTCGAGATCCACGCTGCGGAACGCGACCCTGCGGTGCTGGGTGATCGGCCGGTTGAACGGCGTCGCGGGCGCGCGCCCCGGCGTGGTCGCAATGACCTCGCCGTCGCCGCGGTTCAAGCCGAGCATGCCGCCGACGAACCCGCTAAGCGTCGGAGCCAGCGACGGCACCACCTTGATCAGCTCGTTGGTCACGAGGACGGTCTGCACCGGCCGCCAGGCAAGCCTCGCCGCCGCGAGCGCGGCGAGTGAGGCCAGGCCCGGCGGCCGGCCTGGGGTGAACGGCTCCGCCGCGGGCAGCTCGCGGCCCGCCGGGGTGAGGTCGAGCAGCACGGTGAGCAGTTCGGCACCCGACGCCCCGTCGATCGCGCAGTGATGGATCTTGGTGTAGACGGCGGCCCGCCGCTTGGCCAGCCCGGTGATCAGGTAGATCTCCCAGAGCGGCCGGGTCCGGTCAAGCGGGCGAGCGTGCAGCCTGGCCACCTGCTCGGCGAGCTGCGCGTCCGAGCCTGGCCGGGGCAGCGCGATCTCCCTGATGTGGTACTCGATATCGAAGTCCGGGTCGTCGATCCAGTACGGCTGGTCCAGGCCGAACGGGACATGCAGCAGCTTGCGGCGCAGCACAGGGACGAGCGGGAGCCGCTGTTCAAGCACCTCGGTGAGCCTGGCCAGGGTCAGCGGCTCGGGCGCGTCCGTGGGGTCGAGCACGCAGACACCGCCGACGTGGCCGGTGGAAGTCGGCGTCTCCAGTGCCAGGAAGGCGGCATCAAGACCGGTGAGCTGCTGCACGGCGGCGCTCCTCAAGGACTCGGAGGACAGGACGGACGTCGCAGGCGCGGCCGACGGTCATCGACCCGGGTACAGCGATCGCAGCGCGGGCGGCGGGCTGAACCGCGGCAGAAGTCCGGCAGGAACCGCGAGCCTGTCGGCGATCAGCCACAGCGTCGCCGGATCGGTGCCGAAACCCAGGTGAGCGCACCGGACCTCGACGTTCTCGTGCAGGTCGGTCTCTGGCTCGACGCACGCCTGCCAGGCGACGATCCCGTCTCGCCGGGAGTAGACGGCCGTCGAGGGAACGCCGATCGGCTCGGCGATCTGCTCGCTGGTCGGCGCGCGGCCCGGGGTGTGCAGGTGGCTGCGGCGCCGGTAGGCGTGGCTGGCATGGCTCTGCCGCGGATCGGTCAGCGCGAACGGGCTGCCCAGCGTGATGACCTGCCGTACCTGCTCGGGATGCCGCCGTCCCAGTTCCCTGGCGTAGATGCCGCCCAGGCTCCAGCCGATCACCGAGGCCGGGCGGCCGGTGCGTTCGGCCAGGGCGGAGAGCTCGCGCGGCAGCCCGGTCAGGACCTGCTCGGTCGGACCGTGGTTGCGCCCGAGGTTCCAGCCGGTCACCTGGTAGCCAAGCCGCCGCAGGAACCGGCGCAGCACGCCGGTGCTTACGTCGGAGGCCAGCAGGCCGGGCAGCACGAGCACGCCGTGGCCGTCGCCGTGCGGTGCCCTTGCCAGCCATGGCGCCGCCGCCGGCATCGCTGCGAACCCGGCCAGGCCCCTGACCGGCTCGGTCAGGTAGAGCCCGACCGACGGTCCGGCCCGCTGGCCGGCACCGGCTCCGCTCCGCTCTCGCACTGGGCTCACCGCGGCCGCTCCCGCCACCTCGCTGCCGCAATCCCGGCAGACCGACGAATACCTCCAGCCTAGGCGGCTCACCTGCCCGCCCGCCAGAACTGCCCGCGCGCCGTCGATCACGCCGGAGCGTTCAAGGCCCGATGGTTATGCTCGGTCCGTGACCGGGCGCCAGAATGAGAAAACTAGCATCAACGCCGTACTCGGGCGATCGGCGGAATCCGGGAATAGCGGTTTCTTTTTTGACTTCGACGGCGTGCTTGCGCCTATTGAGCTCGATCCCGACTCTGTTGCGCCCGTGCCCGGCGTCATCGATCAGCTCGCCGATCTCGCTCCGCTCGTGCGCAAGATCGTCATCATATCGGCCCGCCCGGTCAATTTCCTCGTGCGCCATTTCGGCGGCCTCACGGCGATCTCGCTGTACGGCCTTTATGGCCTTGAATCTGTCATCGACGGAAGGACCAGCGTCAACCTGGCCGCCGAGTCGTGGGTAGAAGTCGTCCAGTCCGTCAAGCGTGATGCCGACAACGAGCTGCCTGCCGGGGTCTACGTCGAAGACAAGCGCCTGTCAGTCTCGCTTCATTTCCGCCAGCATCCAGAGTTCAGAGAGCAGGTCGAGCACTGGGCAGCGGCCAGGGCGCGTCGCCTCGGCCTGATAGAGCAGCAGGGCCGGATGGTTGTCGAGCTGAAGCCACCCGTGTCCATCGACAAAGGAACGGTTCTCGGGGCCGAAGTCGATGATCTGCGGTGCGCCTGGTACTTCGGTGATGACATTTCGGACGCCAAGGGATTTCAGGTGCTGCGTGATAAGCACCGGCGGGACCCTGGGTTCATCGCGGTCTGCGTCGCCGTTAGCAATCCGGAGACCGGCCAGTCGCTTGAGGAGCAGGCGGACTTTACCCTGCGCGGTCCCGAGGCCCTTCCCGAGCTGCTCGCTTCCGCGGTGACCGCCTACCGAGCAGGCGCGTCACCTGGCTAGCCCGCCGGCCGGAAGAAGTCGATCAGGATCGGGGCGATGACCTCGGGCGGGGCGTTGTGCTCGAACTTCTCGAGCATCTGCAGGCGCGCGCCGGGAATGGCAGCGGCCTGCTCTGCGACGGTCCGCTGGAACCAGGCGGGACTGTTCGCGCCGCCCAGGACGAGGACGGGCACAGCGATCTTCGCCAGTTCGGTCACCGGAACCCCGCCGGCCGTGACGGCCAGTTCGTAAGGAAGCGTGGGGGTCAGCGGCTCCAGGTATGCCAGCCGGCCCGCGCGCTCTATCAGCGCGACCATCTCGCGCGGCACCCTGGCGATCTCGGACATCCAGAAGATGACGGCCTCGCGCCGCTGGCCCGAGCTCAGCAGGGCAGAGATGTGTTCGGCCGGATCGACTTCCGGCTGCGGCCTGTCCTCGTTGCCGAACGGCGCCTCGTAAGCCACGATGCCCGCGACCGGCAGGCCGGCGGCGACTGCCCGCAACGCGATGGCCGCGCCAGATGAGTGGCCGAACACGAACGGCGGTTCCTGGCCGGCCGCCGACGTCACGGCCGCCAGGTCCTCGTACTCCCGCTCCGGCGCGTAGGGCCGGGTGTCACCGCTGTCCCCCCGGCCGCGGCGGTCGAAGGTGATGACCGTGAAGCGCTGCAGCAGGTCACTGGGCGGCACGAAGGTCTTGCGGGTGCAGAGCGCGCCCACGCTGACGATCAGCGGAGGGCCCTCGCCGGCCCGGTCATAGGCGATGACCGTGCCATCGGCGGACCTCACGGTCTGCATGTGCGGCTCCCTGCTGCGGCCAGCGATGTGAGCACTGGGACGATAGCAGCCACTCGGCTCAGGTACCCGGCGGCGAGCGTCCCGGCGAGCACGGTGATGCCCTCGACAGTGCTCAGCGCGCCGGACACCCGTCCGCGATAGGAATCGTCAGTGCTGCGCTGAAACATCGTGGTCAGGCCGGCCATCGACAGCGCGCCGGGGTCCGCGGTGGTGGCCCGGCCCAGTGCTGCTGAATCCGGGAGCATGCTGGCCGCTGGGTCGTACCGCGGACGACGCGGGCTCGCGCCGCATCGCGCCGCGCGGTGTGGCGGCGCCTGCAGCCAGCGGCAGGCGGATGACGAACTGGCAGCCATCTCCCACGTTCCGCACGGTCATGCGCCCGTGGTGCGCTTCGATGATCCCTCTGGCGATACTGAGCCCGAGCCCGGCACCGCCGCCGGCCATTGGCGTCCGCGCAGTTTCGCCGCGGAATCCGACGTCGAACACCCTGGGCAGGTGCTCGGCGGGAATCCCTCCGCAGGAATCAGACACCTTGACGATGGCCGAGCCCGACTCCGCGCCGGCCAGCACCTCGACCGCGCCGTCTGCCGGCGTATGGCGGATCGCGTTGGCGACAAGGTTGAGCACCGCGCGGCCCATCTCGGCGGTGTCTACCCAGACTGGCGGCTCGGAGATCACCGAAGTGCTGAGCCGCACGCCGCTGGCGCGCGCCAGCGGCTCCGCGCTGGTGAGCATGTCGCCGATCAGGTCACCTAGGCCGATCACCTGGCGAGTCAGCCGAAGCGCGCCCGCGTGGATGCGGGACAACTCGAAAAGATCGTCGATCATCAGTGTCAGCCGGTCAGTTTCGGCGCGGATCTGCGCGTGGTATCTGCTGACCGTCTGCCAGTCGGAGACGACCCCGTCCTGAAGCGCCTCGGCCATGGCCCGCAGGCCCGCCAGCGGCGTCCTCAGGTCATGGCTGACCCAGGCGACGAGTTCGCGGCGGCTCGCCTCAAGCGCCCGCTCGCGATCCCTGGCCTGCGCCAGCAGCCCGTGTGCCGTTGCCAGTTCCGCGGACAGGCCCGCCAGCTCAGCCGGCAGTACGGCGCGGGGCGGGTGGTACTCGCCCGCCCTGCCTACCTCCTTGACCGCGCCGAGCAAGAGGCGGCTCGCCGCCGATACGCGATGCCCGAGCAGCAGGGCGACGGTGAACCCCGCAGTGCCGGCTATGGCGACGACTGCGAGCGCCACGTCGCGGTCTTTGCCGGCAATGAACATCTCCATCGAGATCACTACGATCCCGCCAAGCGTCGCGGCGACCGTGACTGCGGTGACGACAGTCAGGCTCGTCGCGACCGACCGAGCAGCGAGCAGCCGGAGTACGATCATGCCCGCGCCGACGGCGATCACGGCGATGCCAGCCACGGTATAGCTGACCGTCCAAAGTTCGGCTGCGGTCATCATCCGGCCTGCGGCTCGTACCTGTAGCCGACGCCCCAGACAGTGACGATCCGATCCGGCAGGGTGGGATCGGCTTCGAGCTTCTCGCGGAGCCTGCGCACGTGCACGGTGACAGTCGAGGTGTCGCCGAATGACCAGTTCCAGACCCGCTCAAGCAGTTGCTCCCTGGTAAACGCCTGGCGAGGGTGACGCGACAAGAACACCAGCAGGTCGTACTCGCGCGAGGTCAGTGCGACCGGCTCCCCGCAAAGGCTGGCCTGGTGAGCGCCAAGCTCGATCACAAGGTCGCCGTCGGTCATCACCTCCGCAGACGGCGCTCCCTGCGGCCCGCCGCCGCGGGCACGCCGCAGGACCGACCTGACCCGCAGTGCCAGTTCCCGCGGGCTGAACGGCTTGGTCATGTAGTCGTCGGCGCCGGTCTCGAAGCCGGCGATCTTGTCGGACTCCCCGCCGAGCGCAGTGAGCATGACGACCGGGATGGGCCACCGGGCGCGCATGTGCTTGCACACCTCCAGCCCGTCGATGCCGGGCAGCATCAGGTCAAGCACGACCAGGTCGGGCGGGTCCTCCTGGATCCGGCGCAGCGCCGCTGATCCGTCATGCAGGCACTCCACCAGGTGGCCGTCATGGACCAGGTACCGTCCGACGACATCGGTCAGCGTCCGGTCGTCATCTACGATCATGATCCGGCCCGGCGGATCTGGGTTGCTCAGCATCCGGGCAGCCGACCGCGGGCAGCCAGGCACCGATCCGCGCGCATATCGCGAGTCATGATGCTCACGGTAGCCGCAGAAACGCGGCCCGACCTGCGGCGAAGGATTCGTCACCGGTTCGTAAGATCCTGGTGGCGTGATGCAGGGGCAACTCGCCAGGTCGCCGGGCGTGCGCGCTCCCCGGGCCCACCTTGAGCCCGGGGAGCGCGCATCTGGTGCAGCGGGGCTACTAGAGGACGACGATGCCCGCTGGGAAGGAGCCTGCCGGCAGCGGCGCCGGCGAGCTGGGCAGCTCGGTGAGGTTACCGCCGTTCACGGCGAAGACGGACACGAAATGCCCGCCCGCCCCAGTGACTGACAGGGTTCTGCCGTCTGGGGACAGCCGGGCGTCGACGTCAGATCCTCCCCCGATTATCGCAGTGCTGCCGATCAGGACGAGCGAGCCGTCCGGGTTGATGCGATAGCTGGAGATGTTGGCCGAGCCGGTGTTGACGGCGAAGAGGTACTGGCCGTCATGGCTGATCTCCACCCAGCACGGAGCGGTCTGTCCGTCGGGGTAGGGTGACGGTCCGACCGGGGTGAGCTGGCCGAGGAAGCCGTCTCGGTAGGCCGATACCGTCCCCAGGCCCGGGCCGTTGTGCGCGTTGCTCACGAACAGCTGCGACGGATTGGTGGGCCGGAACTCCGCGCCGATCTGCCCCAGCCCCTGGCCAGTGAACGGAGAGCCAGGGGCGGCCAGGAGACGGCCATCGGGCAGTACCAGGAAGCTGTCGACCTGCGAGGTGCCGCCGAGGGTGCCGACAAGGCGATCGCCCGTCGCGTTGAACAGCACGTCGGCCGGGCCAGAGTCAGCCGGGACCGCGACCGTCGAACCGGGAATCGGCGTCAGGCTGCCGCCGAAGCCCAGGCGGAAACCGGTGAAGTTGCTGCCGCCACTGCCGGTGTTCGCGACATAGACAAGGCCGAAGCTGGTGACCGCAACGCTGACCGGCTCCACGCCGCCCGATGACACCGGCTGGCCGACGGGCTGCGGCACGCCATCAGCGGTGACGCGCAGCACTGAGACCTGGTTGCTGCCCGCGTCGACAGCAAGCAGGTACCTGCCGCCCCACGCGGCCTGGATCGCGCCCTGCGATCCGAGGCCTGCGCCCAGGCCAGCGCCGCCGACCGCGAACGGTGAGCCTGGCATCGGAGTCAGGGAGCCGTCCGCATGCCGGTCGAAGCCGGCGACGGTGTTGGCGGTCGCGGTGTTGTCGTTCACGTAGGTGTAGCCGACGACCGGTGAGGCCGTGCCGGCGCTGGCAGGAGCTACCGCGCCGAACAGGCCGATCGCTGCCGCCAGCAGGCTGCCGCCCGCTGCCAGGCAAATGCGCTCGCGCATGTCCATCTCCTTGGGTAGAAGGGCTGGATCTGCAGTGATCCCGGAAACCCCCGCTCCAGTGGACCCTCGATGCGCGTGCAGGGACAGGCCGACGCTGACCGCGTCACAGAACCGTAAGGCGAGATTACGAAACCCTTTCGCCGGCCCACCAGGACACGCCTCCACGCCGAGATCCTCGCGGTGCAGCCAGCGAGCGACCTGCAGCAGGTCGAACAGCCTTAGCGGTGCTCAAGCTGGGCCCGGCCAGATACCACGCTCAGCGCAGAAACGCTCGACCTGATCTAGCTCGACGTCGGCATCCTCCGCCTTCGCCACTGCGGCGCCGGCGACCCACCAGTCCGCGCCAGGCAGTCCGGCGGACAGATAGGCCCGGGTTCCGGGCTGTCGATGCTCCCGGGCGCGGCGGGGCTGCGCAACCACTTCGCCGTGTGCAGGCTCCCAGAGCCGGACAAGGCCGACCTCTTCGCCGAGCACAACGGCGTCGTACCATCGCCAGACCACCGCCTCAGCGCCGTCCGCGGCGGTCGCGACGGCTACCAGGTGACCAGGGGACACCCTTTCCGTCCGCGGCGCAGGGAAGGGCTTCGCGAATCGAACAGAGGAAAGCTGTCCCGCCCGGAGAATCTGGCAAGCATCCTCCCGAACGCGCAGAACGATCCCGCAACGCAGCCACGCGGGAGTAGGACCTTGATCCGTCGAAGCAGCCATCCGTCGAGTGTCTCGTGGCGAATCGCCTACCGGCAAAACGTTCAGGACGCGTGTAGCGGCGCGCGGTGTGCGCGGCTTGCTCGATATCGCCTCGGCGGGCGGCGACCACGCCGAGGGTGGCTTTGGCCTCGGCGGCTCTGCTAGGCGATCTTGCGGTGGTAGGTGGCCATGGCCAAGGTGTACGCGACGATGAGGATGCCGACGCACCAGGCAAGGGCGATCCAGATGTCGGTGCCGACCGGCTGCTGTGTGAACAGGGCGCGGATCGTGTCGACGATGGACGTCACCGGCTGGTTGTCGGCGAAGGCGCGCACCGGGCCTGGCATGGTGGCGGTGGGCACGAATGCCGAGCTGATGAACGGCAGGAAGATGAGCGGGTAGGCGAACGCGCTCGCGCCGTCCGTGGTCTTCGCGGTGAGGCCGGGGATTACGGCGAGCCACGTCAGCGCCAGAGTGAACATGATCAGGATGCCGGCCACCGCGAGCCACGCCAGCACTCCCGCCCCCGACCGGAAGCCCATGAGAAGGGCGACGGCCACGACGACCACGAGCGAGATCAGATTGGCGACAAGCGAAGTCAGCACGTGCGCCCACAGCACGGACGACCGCGCGATCGGCATGGACTGGAATCGCTCGAAGATGCCGGTCTGAATATCCGTGAAGAGCCGGAATGCAGTGTAGGAGATGCCGGAAGCGATCGTGATGAGCAGAATGCCGGGCAGCAGGTAGTTGACATACGACTCTGACCCGGTGTGAATCGCGCCGCCGAACACGTAGACGAACAACAGCATGAAGGCGATCGGCATGATCGTGGTCGTGATGATGGTGTCCAGGCTGCGTGTGATGTGACGCAGGGATCGTCCCAGCAGGACGGCGGTGTCGCCGAAGAAATGCTTGGTCATCGTTGTTCCTTACGTGTCCGTGCCGACACTGCGGTCCTTGCCAGCGTCGCCGTTCTTGACCTGGTCTCCGACGATGGCGAGGAAGACGTCCTCAAGGGTCGGCTGCTTCTCGACGTATTCGACCTTGGCGGGCGGCAGCAGCTGCTTGAGCTCGGCCAGGGTGCCGTTCACGATGATCCGACCCTCATGGAGGATCGCTATCCGGTCGGCGAGTTGTTCGGCCTCGTCCAGGTACTGCGTCGTGAGCAGCACCGTCGTGCCGTGCTCGGCGAGTTCCTTGACCGCCTGCCATACTTCGATGCGCGCCTGGGGGTCGAGTCCGCTCGTGGGCTCGTCGAGGAAGATGACCTTTGGATTCCCGATGAGGCTCATCGCGATGTCGAGGCGGCGGCGCATGCCACCCGAGTACGTCGACACCTTCCGCGCGGCCGCGTCGGTCAGCGAGAAACGACCGAGCAGGCCATCCGCGATCGCGCCGACGTTCTTCAGGTGCCGCAACCGGGCGACCAGCACGAGGTTCTCCCGCCCGGTGAGGATCTCGTCGACGGCCGCGAACTGCCCGGTGAGGCTGATGGACTCCCGCACGTCCGCAGCCCGGGTGGCGACATCGAAGCCGCTGACGCTGGCAGTCCCCGCGTCGGCCCTGAGCAGCGTGGACAGGATATTCACGACCGTGGTCTTGCCCGCCCCGTTCGAGCCGAGCAGCGCGAAGATGCTGCCCCGCGCCACGTCCAAGTCCACGCCGCGCAGCGCGTGCACCTTCTTGTAGGACTTCTCAAGACCATGTACGTGGATCGCTGAGTCGGTGGTCATTCCTGTTCCCCTCGCTCCGCATCCTCGATCGCCTTGGTCAATCGGGCGCGTTCCTTGTCGATCCATCTCTTTCCGGTGTAGGCCTGCGCGAAGGTATCGGCGAACTCGACCGGGTCGTCGCCGACGATTGCGCGCACAGGCGTGCCATCGACCGCGGCACGTTCCCAGAGGTCGGCAAAGTCGTCGAACATCTTGACGGCGGTCTCGCCGTCCGTCACGCCCCCGTAGTACATGAAGTACCGTTGCAGCGCCTTCGCGACGGTGCCGTACGGCTCGGGCAGGGCTTCGATGCGCGCCCTGTACTGCTTGTACTGCCTCTTCTGCTCGAGCGATCCGGTGACCAGCTCGATCCACTTCGGTGCCATCACTTACCTCCTCCTTCGCGGAGCTGCTCCAGTCGCTGTGTGAGGAAGCTCCAGGTCCTCCAGAACTCCTCGAGATAGTCGCGTCCGTTGGCGTTGAGGGAGTAGACCTTGCGCGGCGGCCCCTTCTCGGACGGGACCTTCTCCACATCGACGAGGCCGCGCTGCTCGATCCTGATGAGCAGCGCGTAGACGGTGCCTTCGGCGATGTCGGAGAAGCCCTGCTCTCGCAGCCATGCCGTGATCTCGTAGCCGTACGCCGGCCGGCCGGACAGGATCGCGAGGACGATGCCCTCCAGCGTCCCCTTGAGCATCTCCGTCACCTGCTTGCCCACGGAGCACCTCCCCGGACTACTCAGCGATACTTACTACTGGTACATAGTAACACTGAATAGTGGCAGCGCAAGCTCCACGGGGAGGCGGGATGTGTCGGTACTGCCACCTGGGGACCCGAAGCGCGGGAACCGTCCATGTGCACGAGCGCGTAGCGACGTGGTGATGATGGCTGCGGTAAGCGCGGAGGAGTCATTATGGCCGGGTGACCGCCGTCGATCCGGCCCGCCTTGCTCAGTGGTGCGCCAGGCATCTGGGCAGCCTGCCCGCGGTCGAGCTGTTCAGGTCCGGGTACCTGTCCGCGGTCATCGGGCTCCGGCTGGCTGATGGCCGGGAGGTCGTGGTCAAGGTGCGTCCTCATTCGCCGCGGATCGCGGCCTGCGTGCAGGTCCAGCGCCGCCTCTTCGAGTCCGGCTACCCGTGCCCCGAGCCCCTCACCGGCGCCGCCCCTCTCGGCGACGGCGTGGCCACGGCTGAGGCCTGCGTCGCCGGCGGTGCCCTGCTCCCGGGCCCGGGCCAGGCGGCGCGGGCCTTCGCCGAGGCGTTCGCGCGGCTGGTCCTGCTCGCCCCGCGGCTCGCCGAGGTGCCCGCCCTGGACCCGCCGCCGTCATGGGCGGCCTGGAATCACGCCGGGCCGGGGCTGTGGCCGCGTCCCGAGGGCCGTGACATCGACCTCAACGCGGCGCCTGGTCCGGTATGGATCGATGACGCCGGGCGTCGTGCCCGCGACCGGCTGCGCGCCGGGAAGTCCGACACCGTAATCGGCCACTGCGACTGGCTCGCCGGCAACCTGCGCTGGAACGGCGACACGCTGCTGGTGGTTCACGACTGGGATAGCGTCACCGCCGACAGCGAGGCTGTCCTGGCCGGCCTGGCTGCCGCGCTGTACTCGACCATCAATGCCGACGAGCTAGCCACCGTCGACGACACTGAGCGGTTCCTCGCCGCGTACTGCCAGGCACGCGGCCGGGAGTTCAGCGCGGACGAACTAGAACGGTCGTGGGCAGCGGGCTGCTGGACCCGGGCCTACGACGCCAGGTACCAGTACGCCGCCGGACAGCCTGTCCGCTCACTCACCCAGACCCAGGCCCGCGAGCGCCTCCGCCGCGCCGGGACCTCTCTGCGGTCTCCACGATCGTCGTCTCGGCTGACCGTGGCCGCCATCCGAGCTCTTGCTTGGCGCGGTCGTTGCGGATGATCAGCCAGGGCGGCTCCGGTCCTGGTGCCTCTTCGGTTGGTACTCGCTCGGCCAGCGGGCCGAGCCGCTCGCGCAGGATCTGGGCCATCTGATGGAAGCTGATGGTCGGCCCGTCGGCCAGGGCCAGGTACCGCTTTCCCGTGGCCTCGGTCGCCCGAGGGAGACCATGCGGTCGACCTCCGCTTGCTGATCACCGCGGGCGGGCGGCACGAGGTCGAAATGCAGCCGGTTCTGCCCGGTCTTCGGCATCAGCGACGGACCGCCCCGGGTGATTTTCGGACCGCCGCCCCGCAGCCCACGCGGTTGTCTCCCACACGTACGGCTGCCGACCTACAGTTACTGTCCGGCTGCTGCACGGTGGTGGCCGGGCGAGCCGGGATCAGTGCCGCCGCCCCGGGCAGCGAGCTCGCCGGCGGGTCGAGGCCACTGTCCGTTCTGGTCACCTGGTGCCCTTAGTCCTCCGCGAGGGTGACATTCGCTCATGTCGGCCGCCGCCTGGCGGGCGGCAGGCTGATCAGGGAACCCGCAGGAGCCGGGCTCATGAGCAAGGAAGGAGGAGGATTTCGGATGGCAACCCCAATCGAATTTCTCGGTGACCCGGCTGCGCGCCGCAATCTGCACGTGTGGGAGTGGGTAAAGCAGTCCAAGGTCATGGCGGTCGGCTGGACGGCCATGCGCGTCTGGCTCGGCATCATGTGGATCCAGGCTGGCACCGCCAAGCTGTGGGGCGCGGAGAACCCCGGATTCCTGCACAACGGCGGCGCAGCGGTGGCCGGCTTCGCCGGGCACGGCATTCCCGCCTACACCTGGTGGGGCAGCTTCCTGCACAGCTTCGTGGTCCCGAACGCGGGCTGGATCGCCATCCTCGTCGCGGTCGCCGAGTTCTCAATCGGCGTCGCGCTGTGCCTGGGCCTGTTCACCCGGATCGCGGCGCTCGGCAGCCTCGCGCTGCTCTTCACCTACGTCATGACGGGAACGGCTAGCGTGTGCGCCTTCTACGCCCTGTTCGCCATCGTCATCCTGACGATGTGGCAGACCTCAGGCTGGATCGGCGTCGACGGCCTGATCGCCGGCTATCGCCAGCGCCACCACCACGACCGCAGCCTGCACACCCCCATCCGTGACTTCCTGACCCACGCGGCCCGGACCTCCGCCGCCGACAAGACCGCCTGACGGCCCGTCCCCCGGCTGAGTCCCTGCCGGTGCGGCCCGCTAACGCGGGCCGCACCGGCTGTTTCGACGGATCCACCGAGTCACACGCACACAGCCCTAGCTGCGCTTGCACGACCCGCACCTCCCGCCGCGGCGCGACAGGCTCGCCAAGGTGTCAGCATGACGCAAGAGGCGGATGGGACATGGCCGCGCGGGCCTGACCAAGGTTCACGTCTCGGACTTGAACGTCGCGAACACCGTCGGCCCTCCTGACGCCACAGGCCGTTCTCAACGGCGTCCAGGCCCAGGCATTCGCGATACCACGCCCCCAGGGTCGCCGGATCGGCGGCCCGTCCTCAGTCGCGGCGGAACTCCTGCGCCCTGGCCGCAGGCAGCGACCTGTAGTCGTGCCAGCATGACAAGGACGACACCGCGCCCGTGGATCCCGATACGGCCCGGCCATTCGCGATGGCAGGCGGTGACGATTGCCTGGCTGGCTCCATGTAACAGATGCGGGTATTCAAACGAGAACGGTGCGGGGCAAGAATGGCGTTGTCACTTCCTTCAGGCGGAGCGAGCTGGTGGTGGGAATGCGCAAGCTTGCCAGGATGATCGCTATCGCCGGGATTCCGGCGCTGATCGCGGCCCTCACGTTCGTGGCGCCCGCGGCGTCGGCGGCGACTGCCCCGGTCAGCGCGCTCCCATGCCGGGCCTTGATGAGCAACTCCCACCCGGCGGACTGCACGACCTGGTCGTCGACGTCCGAACCGCCGCGTACGCCAAGGTGACGACCGTCGCGCACTACAAGACTACGAGCACGACCCATCACCGCCGCGCCGACGGCATAGGCATCGCGCATATCCCGTACTACATCAGCGGCGCCACGCCTAGCTACAAGGTGATTGTCGATGCCTACGTCAGGAAGGGCACTCGTAAGGGCAGCTGCCAGACCTGGTTCACACCGCGCCGCTAGGTGATACGAACTGCTGCCAGGCCAGGCAGCCGGAGGGATCATCGCCGAGTTCTTCGGCGCCGACAAGTCCCGGTCCATGCCCGCCGAGGTCACAGCCCGCGATCCCGCCCGGCGTCCAGGATCTGGGCGGCGCACCCGCAGCTCGGTGATGGCCTCGATCGCGCTGAAGGCCCGGGACCGGCAGCAGCGCCGGTCGTCGCGAGCCGCTCGGCGGCGGTGAGGGCCGGCTAGCGTTGAGGATGTGGCTGTCATCGCGGTCCCGTATTTCCTCGATGAGTTCCTGCCGGCCCTGGACCTGGTCCTGTGGCCCGATGAGGTGATCACGGCGGTGCTGCCAGCCGTCACGCCCCGCGCCTGGGCTCCCCGGACAGCGTGTCGATGGCAGACGGCTCAGGGCATGCAACAAGCGTTACCAACAGCGACAGCAAGATCGATCTTGCTGCCTACTGGAACACGACCGAGTGGAGCGTCTGCGGCGACGGCGGGGGTAGCGAGGCGAACTTCGGCGCCAGCACGACGCTGGAAACGAGGCCGCCCGCTAGGTCACTGCGCGGCTGGCCGCGGCTCGCCATGGGTTCGCGGTCGCCGGGCTGACGACCGGGGCCTTGGGTGCATGGCGCTCCCGGCTGTGCTCGTCAGCGCCCATCGCGGTCAGTCCGCGTAGCCCTGCAGCCTGTCCCCGCCCGCGGCGCGGCCTATGACGTGGCATCTGTGTCACCGCGGACCTGGCGCGGTCACCGGCAGCGATCGTGACTCAGGGCCCGGTCGCGTGGTCCGCGGGGCCCCGGGCGGTACTGCGCGGGGCATCGGGCTGGAGGGCCCGGACGAGGTCGCCGTCGGGCACGCCTGGGTCAGGAGAGGTGAGCTGGGATCGGCTGGATGCGGGGACCTCGTCCGGCTGCCGAGACGGTGCGCTGATACGACGCCCGCAGGGCCTCCGCGTCGGCGTGGTCGGTGCGCCAGGCGAAACCGGCTGGGAGCACGAGGAAATCCGGGTGGCGTACCCAGATCGGCACGTAGCGGATGCGGGTGACGCGCGCCCCCCGGCTGTCTGCGGTGATGGTGAGCAGCACGATCATCCCGTCCTGGGTCGCGGCCGGGCAGCAGGCACCGGTCTCGTTGGAGATCAGGTTGCCCTCGCCGAAGACGACCGCCTTGCCGTTGATGAAGCGGATGGGCTGGACGACGTGCACGTGCTGGCCGATGATCGCGGTGATGTCGGGCGACTGGGTCAGCCTGTCGGCGAGACTGAGCTGAAAGCTGCTCGGCTGGGCGATGAACTCATCGCCCCAGTGAAGATTGACGATCACTACCTGTGCGCCGTCCGCTCGCGCCCGGTGCGCGTCGGCCAGGATCCGCGCGGCGCCGGCCAGATTGACCGACCACGGATGCGGCAGCGGGATGCCGTTGGTGAACTCGGTATAGGCAAGGAAGGCGACGCGGACGCCCTTGACGGTCATGATCAGTGGTTTTCGCTGCGCCGCCGCCGACGCGTACGAGCCGGTGTGCAGCACCCTGGCGCGATTCAGGGCGCGGATCGTGTCGTCGTCTCCCCGCTGCCCCTGATCAAGGGTGTGATTCGAGGCCGTCGAGCACGCATGCCATCCGGTCTGGCGGATGGCGGTGGCCAGTTCGGGCGGTGTGTTGAACACCGGGTAGCCGGTCGGCGGAGCCGGCGTCATCGGCGTCTCGACATGGCACAGCCTCAGATCAGCGGCCCGTGCGAACGGCCTGATCCTGGCGAACAGCGGAGCGAAGTTGTAGCGGTGGCCGCCACCCAGGGCCAGCGCACGCTCCCAGACCGGCTCGTGAATCAGCAGGTCCCCGCTCCCTGAGACCACGAACTGGATCACATCGCCCGCAGCGCGGCGCGGCACGCCCGCAGGGGCGCGGCTGTCCCGGGGGTGCGGGTTACCTGGCTGCTCGCGGGCGCAGCCCGCGGCAGCCAGCGCGAGCGCGTAAACGGCGGACCCCACGATCTCACGCCGCCCGATGCCGCCGTGCCTGGCCAGGTCCACCGCTTCGCGCCTTCGCCGCTCACCAGATCGCCGCGCCACGGGGCAGTGCCGGTGCCGGCCCGCGCCGCTGATCAACTCCGACCATATAGGCGCGCCGGGATGAAAACGAGCGATACCGGCGAGCAGAACAGGCAGCGACGGTAATGAAAGCCAGCCGGCGGCGACCTGCGCGAGCACGACGCCGGCGCCGTGGTCCAGGCAGGCCACCAGGTACGGGGCGGCACCGCCAGCGGGACGGGCGCCGCGCACGGTCGTGCCGTCCACCGCGACCACGACCCGCGCTCCCGGCCGCCGCCGGCCCGCGAACCGCGACGCCGCCCGCGCCCCGGCCGCAGCGCCTGGGGCAGCCGGATCCACCGCAGGCGCAGTGCCCGGGCAGTGGCACCCGCGTGCCCGCGAGCCCGCCCCACCTCACCACGCGATTCGCGGCGTGCCGGGCAGAACCAGGCTGCTCAGGACATCATCAACGGACTACGCAAAGGCCGTGCCCAATCGCGCGTACCGCCGGCTCGGCGCTGCGCACGCAGCTCGAAAGCGTGGGAGCCATGGCGCGCATATCAGCCGGTTCGGTGCGTGTTGGCGGCGCCGGTCGGCTGCGCATTCGTCTCCTGTGCCGGCATCGGCCCGTTGCCGGTCAGCGTTTCCCGGCGTCGCCGTGCGCGGCGGTCAGGTTCGGGCGGGCGGTTGCGTGAGCGGATGCCCGGCTCCGGGGACTGGTTCGGCGTCGGCGGCGGGCAGGGCGAGGTTGACCCGCTGCGGGTAGCGCTCGCTGAGAATGGCCGTGTGTCGACGTGAACTCGTAACTCATGGTGGATCTCTCGGATCGTCGGCGCGGTCTGCTGCCGAGTCCTATTTGGGGGCATGTCCGCCCCGCCGGCTTTCCGGCACCCGCACCGCACGTTCGTGAGCCAACGGCTGCGCTCGTTCCTCACCAATCCCGGCGGAGAGGACCTGGCCGAGCTGAGGGAACTCATCGAAGCCGGAAAGGTTACACCGGTCATCGACCGGACCTACCCGCTGAACGGGGCTCCTGAGGCGATCCGGTACCTGGAAGGAGGTCACGCCCGAGGGAAGATCGTCATCAGCCTGTAAGACCCGGAGCTGTACACCGGCCTGCCAGGCAGTTATCCGCCCGCCTGGCCCATGGCAAGGCCTCTGTTGTCCCTGGCTGCGTTCCATCCTGCGGGCACGGCCGAATTCGTCAGCCGGCTGGATCGGGGACAGACTTGCCGGTGTGCCTGACCTCGATTTCGCGGCCCGCCCAGGCGGCACCGCGCTCCCGGCTCTGGCCATGTCATCACGTTCCGTGAGGGCTTGCGGAAGCTCACTGCTGAGTGGCCTTCCTCAAGGCGGTTCGCTAAGCTCCGCCCATGAAGGCCGCGGTCCGTACGAGGTACGGCCCGCCCGAAGTGGTCCTGATCTCAGAAGTGGACAAGCCGGCTCCCGGGGACCACGAGGTGCTCGTCAGGGTTCACGCGACGACGGTCAATCGGACGGACTGCGCCTGCCGGGCTGCCAAGCCTTTCTTCATGAGATTCTTCACCGGGCTCATCAGGCCACGCGCGCTGGTGCTGGGGAATGAGTTTGCGGGTGTGGTCGAGGCGGTCGGCAGCAGCGTCACGTCCTTCGAGGTCGGCGACAAGGTGTTCGGATACAACGAAGGCCCGTTCGGCGCTCATGCCGAGTACATGTCGATTCCCGAGGACGGCTCGCTCGCGATCATGCCGGCGAACGTGACCTACCAGGAGGCCGCTCCCAGCACCGAGGGTTCACACTATGCTCTCTCGCATATCAGGGCGGCAAAGGTCCAGAGCGGGCATGACGTCCTCGTCTATGGCGCAACCGGTGCTATCGGCTCGGCGGCGGTCCAGCTGCTGAAGAGTCTGGGTGCCAGCGTGACGGCGGTATGCGACACGGACCATGTTGAGCTGGTCAGGGGCTTGGGCGCCGACAGAGTCATTGACTACACGGCCGGGGATTTCACCAAGGATGAGCAGAAATACGATGTGGTCCTCGACTCGGTCGGCAAGAGTTCCTTCAGCCAATGCAAACGGCTTCTGAAACCGCACGGAATCTATATTTCGTCGGAGCTGGGTCCGCGGGCTCAGAATCCGTTCCTGGCGCTCACCGCCCCGCTGCATGGCGGCAAGAAGGTCATGTTCCCCATTCCGAAGCATGACCAGTCGATGATGCGGTATGTCAGGGAACTGATCGAGTCCGGACAGTTCAAGCCGGTCATCGACAGAACCTATCCGCTGGACCAGATCGTCGAGGCCTACAGGTACGTCGAGACAGGGCGGAAGACCGGCAATGTCGTCATCAGCCTCGAGATTCCAGCCGAACCGCCAGCACGGGCACTTCCGCCGGAACAAGGTCATTGGCACCGGGCCGGAGAACAGCGTCAAGGGTAGCTCTTGGCTCCCCGTTTGGCTCCCAGCTGCGACGAAGCTGCCACTAGCAAGCCCCTGACCTGCGCGCCTGGCAGGGATCGAACCTGCGACCAACTGCTTAGAAGGCAGTCGCTCTATCCGCTGAGCTACAGGCGCTCGAAGCACAATTGTGCCTGATCCAGGCTATGCGCGGGATGAACTACTCCCCCACGGCCCGATCGCGACCAGCCGCGGCCGCAGGCAGCTGACGGCCGTAACCCCGGCGAGCGGGGCATCAGGCACCGAGGGCCCGGTCCGCCCGCACGTCACGAGCAGCACTAGCCCGGTGGCCTGGTCCGCGCTGCCGCCGAGGCCGGACAGGTCGACGAAATAGTGCGGCCACGGCAGTGACCTGATCGTCCAGATCACCCTGCGGTCCGCGATGTTGTACCCCCAGGCGTCGCCGCCCGACCCGGCGTCAAGCCCCAGCGCCACACCGGCCAGGACGCCGTACGTCCCCGGCGGCCCAGGCACCCTCATGCCAGGCTCGTTCAGGCCGGTCGCCGGGTCGATGCCGACCAGCCCGTCGTTCACCTCCACGTACAGGATCTGGTCCGCGGGGTCGGCACCCTCCAGCGTCGCGCCGGCCCGCTGGCCGGTGAGCCGGCCGGAGGCCACATGGTACATGCTGAGCCCGTCCGGCCCGGAGAACACCAGCTCGCCGTCCATCACGGCCGCCAGGGTGCCGTCGAACGACCCGCTCGGCGGCTGGATCAGCCGCTCGTCGCCGGACCGCAGGTCGATCTGCCGGACCGCGGTGACCGGGGCGGTGCCTATCTCGCCCTCGGCGGAGACGGTGATGTACAGGTCGCGGCCGGACACCCGCCAGGCCTGCTCGGCCCGCCCGGTCGGCACGTGCCACACGGGCTTGCCGGTCGCGTTGCTGTAGCTGGTCACCGCGGTCGGCCCGACCACGACGGTGCGCCGCTCGCTGGCGCTGACCGCGCCGCCGGACGCGGCCGACGGGTAGGCGCGGAGCTGCCGCCCGCTCGACCCGCTGAGCACGATCTCCTCGCGCGGCGCGCGCCCGGCCGCCCCGATCGCGTCAGCCAGGCTCACGCCCACGGTGACCACACCGGGCCAGGCCCGCACCGACGCGATCGCCGACCCGATCGGCATCCCGGTGAGCGTGACCGTCCAGCGTGAGATGCCGGTGGCCGCGTCGAACGCGCTCACCGACAGGCCGGTTCCGACCACGGCGAGACCGTGCCCCATCGCCGCGTACCCCTGGCCTTGCGCCGGGACAGTGCCCTCGATGCCGTTCTCCGCGATCCACGAGCCGGCCAGCGGCTGGGACCAGCGGACCACCTCGCGGGCCGGGCACTGGGCGCCGCGGCAGGACCGGGCGCCGCCAGGTCCGGCGATGCTGGGGAACACCACGGCGGCAGCCAGCACCAGCCCGAGCGCGACTCGGCGCGCCGGCGCTGATGCCAGGCGGCGGACAAACCTCACGTTCGCTGGATGCCCCCTCCTCGACAGGCCGGAGCTCCATGGGCAGGGCCGCGGTCACAGTTCTTTGCGTACAAGGGTGCGGCTACGTCACTCTAGTTGGCGCGACGCCGCGGCGCGGAAGTAGCGTTGGCACCTAGACCTAAGCGCCATCCCACCCCAACCGCATCCCGGGAGGTTCCATGTCCGACAGGGCTCCGCTGCCCTACGACTTCATGCCGCAGGTGCCGCCGTTCACCGTGGAGAGCGACGACGTCGCCGACGGCGAGCAGATGGGCGACAACCAGGTCTACAACAGCTTCGGCATGTCTGGCCAGAACATCTCCCCGCACCTGCGCTGGCGCGGGTTCCCGGCCGAGACCAAGAGCTTCGCCGTCACCTGCTACGACCCCGACGCGCCGACCGGCTCGGGTTTCTGGCACTGGCTGGTGCTCGACGTCCCTGCCTCGGTGACCGAACTGGCCGCGGGCGCGGGCGCCGAGGGCGGCTCCGGCCTGCCGTCGGGCGCGTTCTCGGTGCGCAACGACTACGGCACCAAGGACTTCGGCGGCGCCGCGCCCCCGCCGGGCGACCCGGCGCACCGGTACGTCTTCGCCGTACACGCGCTGGACACCGACTCGCTCGGCATCGACTCCGATGTCTCCCCCGCCATCGCGGGCTTCAACCTGCGCTTCCACACGATCGCCCGCGCCCTGATCGTCCCGGTTTACGGTCACTGACGCGGGCTGGCCCGTCCGCACCGGCGGACTGCAATTTGTTATGTAACCAACCGGCCGCGGCTGGTCGCGCGCGTGACCGCGCGCCGCCGCGGCCGGTGGCATCCCGGCGCCGATGCGGAGGTTGGCATGATCGGGCCGGTGAAGTTGTTGCACCCACCGACACCGCAGTCCCACCCGCACTCTCAGGAGTCTTCACATGTCTCTCGATCAGGACGTCGCCCGTCTCGCCAAGGGCCGCAACCTGGCCACCGTGGTCACCCTGATGCCGGACGGCCAGCCGCAGGCGCTGCTCACCTGGATCGACACCGACGGCGAGAACCTGCTTGTCAACACCGAGCCGCAGCGCCAGCGCGGCAAGAACATCCGCAGGGACCCGCGGGTGACGGTGCTGCTGCACTCGGCGGATGATCCGTGGGACTGGGCCGAGGTGCGCGGCACGGTCGTCGGGACCATCGACGGCCAGCAGGCGCGGGACCACATCGACGAGCTGGCCAGGAAGTACGTGGGCCGGGACTACTCGAACCCGATCGGCCCGCAGGGCCGGGTCATCTACGTGGTCAAGCCCAGCAAGATCAACACACCGAAGTCGCTCGGCAGGCGCTGATCCCGGGCCGGCCCCTGCGGGCCCGGCCCTCGCGGCGAACCGCGCCCCTGGCCGGCTCAGCCCAGCCCAGCGAGCACCTCGCGCTCGCGCTCGGGGTCAAGGCCGTGCGCCGGCCGGCCCGATGGCACCGGCGGATCTCCCTCGGCCTGCAGCCACCGCCAGGTGTCAGCGACGGTCTCCTGCACCGGCCGGCACACCAGCCCGGCGGCGTAGATTGCCGACACGTCCCCGTCGTGCAGGCTGCCTCCCTCGCCGTTCGGCGAGATCCAGACCGGCAGCTCGGTCCAGCCCTGGATGCCGGCCGCATCGATCACCTCGGGATCGGCCCAGACCAGGCGGGCGTCCGACCCGACGGCCACGACCGCCGCGTCGAGCAGGCTGCCCATCGTGGCGTGACCGGGCAGGCTGACCGCGTTGAACGCGCCGCTGAGCTTCTCGTCGGCGGCGTGCAGCATCCAGGCGGCCAGGTCGCGGCAGTCGATGTACTGGATCGGCAGGTCGCGCGGCCCCGGCGCGAGCACGTCACCGCCGCGCTCGATCCGGCGCAGCCACCACGGCATCCGGCCGACAAGCTCGTACGGGCCGAGGATCAGCCCGGCCCTGGCGAGCACCGACGGCCCGTCGAAGTGCTCGAGCACGGCAAGCTCGCCGCCGCGCTTGGCGGCCGCGTACTCGTCGAACTCATCGCTGGCCGGGTCGCCGTCCACCACAGGCGCGCTCTCGTCGGCGCCGGACGGGATCGGCCAGGCGTACACCGACCGGCTGGACACGTAGCCGTAGTGCCCGACCCGGCCGGACAGCAGCGCCGCCGACTCGGCGACCACCCGCGGCGCGCGGCTCCAGGTGTCGATCACGGCGTCCCAGCTGTCCTCGCCCAGGGCCGAACGCAGCTGCCTGGCCTCGGTCCGGTCCGCCAGGCGGACCTCCACGCCGGGAACCGCGGTGCCGCTGGCACCGCGGTTGACCGTGATGACCTCGTCGCCGCGAGCCAGCGCGGTCTCCACCACTGCCCGTCCCACGTGATGCGTGCCGCCAAGTACCAGGAGCCTCATGCCGACCATCCTGGATCACGCCCGCCGACATTCGCGAACCTGTTCATTGAAGGCGTAGCGCCTCAGCGCCGGACGGTCACGCTCCATCGTCGGGATCGTCGAAGACCAGCGTGGCGGTGAGTCGAGCATGCTGGCGGAGCATGGCCTCCCGCCGTTCAGAGTCGACTCCGGGGAACTGCTCGATAGCGGGCCGCACATCGGCAAGGACGCCGGCCATCCCGGCCAGCACGTGCGCTGGGTCGGACGCCGCCAGCAGATCCCGGTCGGCACGTTCCATGATCTCAGCGCGGACCAGCAGGTCGGCAAGACTCTGGGGGCAGTCGAGGCCCGCCTCGAACAGGTCGCTCCAGCGCCGGCCGAGGGTTCGCAGTCCGGCGTTCGACCGGTAGCCGACGAAGATGGACTGCCACTGGCGCAGTACGAACTCCTCCCAGCCGAGGACTTCGAGGTCTTCCTGGTCGTGGTCGTACATGCCCGTTCGTCCGTCCCGGCAGCCGCGGACGTCAGCTCAGCGCCTTGGCCCAGTCGCTCTCATAGCGCGACGGAACGAGCCCGAAGGTTGGCTCGCCAAAGTTGTTCGCGGCAGGCACCCCGAGTGCCCGGAGCAGGAACTCGAAGTTCATCCCGATGGCGGTCGGGAACGGGCCGCCGCCGCTGATACCGCCGGCCTCCGGCAGCTCCGACTCAGACGACGCGCTATCGAGCATCGCCCATCCGGTCTCGATGCCGTCGATTCCGTTGAACATATGCCCGATGACGGTGTCGGGCGTCACCTTCTGGCCGACTTGCACGGTCGGGGTAACGTCCTCGGCAAAATAGACGACCTCGCCTACCGCCGGGCCGTCGGTGAGCTGGTAGGTGATCCAGCCGCCGCCTGGCCAGCCGCCGCTGTCCGACATTGCCTCAGTGACCACACCAGCCCCGACGGCATAGACGGGCCCTGCTCCGGCGAAGTCGACGCCCATGTCAACACGCTCGGGAACCAGGCCGCTGACGGCGCGCAGCGGGTTCAGGTAGGGGTGGCCGCTGGTCGCCAGCTGCTCCAGGGTCAGCAGCGGCAGCAGGGTCCCTTCCTTTCGATTCAGCGATTTCAGCACCGCCAGTCGCTTGCCGAGCGCGTGCTTCAGCTGGAGGATCCGTGCTCGGGCGCGGTTCGTCGTCCGCTCTGCGTTCAGCAGCTGCCGGGTGGCGTTCAGGTACTGGTCGACTTGGGCGGTGTCGGCGTCGGACAGCTCGCTCAGGATCGACGCTTCGTTGAGTAGGTGCTGCGGCGAGGCCGAGGTGAGCAGCACGAGCGGCGAGTCCGCGTCCCCCTGCTCGTAGGCGATGGCGGCAAGCCTGGCGACCTGCTCGCGCATCGCATCGAAGGTGGCGCGGTACGACCCGGCCACCTTGCTGAGGAACTTCACCCGCTGGTTGGCGAGCGCGAGCTGCTGTATCACGTCGGCGTACTGCTGGCCCAGCTTGGTCGCCTCAGCATTGAGCTGGACGAGCATCTTCTGGGCCTGCTTGGCTGTGGGCGGCGGGGTGGCGCCTGCCGACCCGCTGGGGCCGACCACGGTGACCACTGTCGCAAGGCTGACCGTGCTGATCCACAGAATCTTGAGCTTGCGGCTAGTCGTGACCATGCGAACTGCGAGCGGCGTATGCACGCGCAGGCACGCTCCTCCGGGGGCTCCCGGTTCACCAGCTGGCTCGCGGCCAGCTCGAGAACGGTGAAGCGGCCTATCGCCGCCGCCACCGTGGCGGCTGCCAAGCGATGAGCTTGATCAGCCAGGGTAGCTAAGCCCAATCCGACCATTCAACCGCTTCGCACACACTCGCCCTGGCCAGGGCGATGCGGGCACCCCGACGATGTCCGCCCAAGGATCGAGACGATGTCCGCCGAAGGATCGATAGGAACCGGGCCATGGCACAGTCACGACGGAGATCCGCGGCTGACTTTCTCGCGTTCCCGGCCGGACGCGGCCTGCGCGGCCTCGCTGCCCTCCAGCCGCAGCTCGGGCACCACCGGCTGCAGCCAGGACGGCATCCACCAGGCATGCCTGCCGAGCAGCGTCATCACCGCGGGCACCAGCACCATCCGCACCAGCGAAGCGTCGATCAGTACGGCGAACGCCATCCCGATCGCGAGCATCTTGACGGTCGGGTCGGTGTTCAGCACGAAGCTGGTGAACACCACCACCATGACGGCCGCCGCGGTCGTGATGACCCGAGCGGTGGCGCCGATGCCGATCGCGACGCTGCGGTGCGGGTCACCGGTAGCGATCCAGGCCTCATGCATCCGGGACAGCAGGAAGACCTCGTAGTCCATGGACAGCCCGAACACGATGCAGAACACCAGCATCGGCACATAGGCCGGGATCGGCAGGGTGGTGTGCAGCCCGATCAGCGACGCGCCCCAGCCCCACTGGAAGATCGCGACGATGACGCCGCAGGCCGCGCCGATGGACAGCAGGTTCAAGATGGCGGCCTTGGTCGCGATGACTACCGACCTGAACGCCATGGTGAGCAGCACGTAGGAGATCGCGATCACGGCCAGGATCAGCCAGATGAGCCTACTGGTGATCCGGTCGGTGAAGTCCACGTTCCCCGCGGTGGTGCCGGTCACGTAGCTGGTCACGTGCTGCCTGGGCAGCACCGTGTCGCGCAGGTCGCGTACCAGGCTCGTGGTGGCCGTGGCCTGCGGGCGGGTGGTGGGGATCACATTGAACACGGCCGTGGTGGCCGCCTTGTTCACCGCGGCCGGAGTCACCGACGCGACCCCGTGGGTCTTGCTGATGCTGGCCTGCATGCCGCTGAGCAGCGAGGTGGTGGCTGACGGCGACTCCTTCGGCAGCACCACCACCACCGTCAGCGGGCCGTTCACCCCGACCCCGAAGCCGCGTGAGATCAGGTCGTAGGCGCGGCGGTTGCTGTCCGAGGTCGGGTTGGTGCCGTTATCCGGCTGCCCCACCATGATCGACAGCAGCGGGATCGCCAGCGCGAGCAGCACGAGCACGCTCAGCGCCGCCCACGGCCACGGCCGACCGCTGACCTTGCGGCCCCACCGGGCGAACGCGCTGTGCTCATGCTGCTCCTGCGTCACCGCGGCGGTCCGCTCGGCCTGCTCCCTGGACGAGATCCCCTCCTTCCTGGCCCGCAGCCTGGCGTACAGGCTGCGCACGTTGCCCTTGACCACGCCCATGAACGCGGGTACCAGGGTCAGCGCGACCAGCATCGTGACGGCCACCACGGTCGCGGCGGCGAGGCCGAGCGCGCCGACGAACGACACCCCGGCGATGTAGAGCCCGAGTATCGAGATCACCACCGTGCTCCCTGCCACCACCACGGCGGCGCCCGAGGTGCCCTCGGCCTGGCGGGCCGACACGGTCGCGTCCGTGCCGCGGTCCATCTGCTCCCTGTGCCGCGAGGTCAGGAACAGGCCGTAGTCCACCCCGACGCCGAGTCCGAGCAGCGTGGCGATGGTCGGCGCCGTGGTCGGGAACGTGATGTCCGCCGCGAGCAGGCCGAGCAGCGCGAGCCCGGCCCCGACGCTGAAGATCGCCGAGACCAGCGGGATGGCGGCGGCGATCAGCGAGCCGAACATGAGCAGCAGCAGCGCGAGCGCGCAGGACAGGCCGATGATCTCCGAGTTCAGGTCCGAGGTCTGCTGGCCGATCTCGCCAGCGCCGGCCCCGTAGTCGACGCTCAGCCCTGCCCTGGTAGCCGGGGCCACCGCCTTGTTCATCCGGTCCAGGTAGCTGACGTCAAGCGAGTACGGGTTGACGCTCCACGAGACGCTGGAGTAGGCGATGGTCCCGTCCTTGGAGACGGCGCCCGCCGAGGAGAACGGGCTGACCGCCTTGATCACGTCCGGCAGCTTGCCGATGTTGGCGGTCGCCTGATCCACGGCCGTCTTCTTGGCCGCGACCGTGCCGGAGCGGGCGCGGAACACGATCTGGCCGCCGTACCCGCCCTGCTGCGGGAACGTGCTGTTCAGCCGGTTGAGGCCGTCCGACGAGCCGCTGCCCGGCACCGAGTAGTTGTTGACGTACGTACCGCCCCAGGCGCTGCGGGCGCCGAGCAGGCCGGCGAGTATCACCAGCCAGCCGACGATGACGATCCAGTGCCGCCTCGCGGCGAGCCCGCCCAGCCGCTCAAGCAGGGAGTTCACGATCGCGCTCCTCCTCGGTGGCCGCCCGGCCGGCGCGCCGGCCCGGCTGACTGACCGCACGGCCATGATCTGCGCGCGATGACTTGGCTGCGTCACCCGCGACGGGTGAAGGGCGGCAGCGTGGCGCGGCACAGCGACCCAGGAGCTAGCGTTCAGACGGCATTCAGCATCGGATGCGAGCCTGGCTGTTGCCGTGCTATGGACCGTGCCGGACATCCGCCGCACTGTCGCTTCCGGCTGGCCTGCCGCGGGCTGGCGGAACACACGCGGCATGGGCCAGCGCCCAATAGCATGGGCACCGGCGGCGGCCCGATGTTCTCACGGGATAAGGCAGGTCAGTAGATGAGCAGTCCGCAGCAAACTCATCCGCAGAGCGCGGAGGAGATTGCCGCCCAGCAGACGGCGGCGCGGCGGGCGCAGTCGCGCAAGCGGGGCCTGATCGCCGCGGGCAGCGTGGTCGTCGTGCTCGCGGTCGTGGTCGCACTCTTCATACTCAAGTCGGCCAGCAAGCCGCCGGCCGCCCCGGCCACGCCGCCGATCGCGGCCAGCGTCGAGCGGAGCGTGACCCGCCTGATCGCGTCGGTGCCTGCCGCCGCGCTCAACCAGGTCGGCATCGGGCGTACCTATCCGGCCACGGGCAGCGTCTACCCGCACGCGGTCCAGACAGTCAAGCCGACCGTGAAGCTGCTCACCAGCGGCGGGAAGCCGCAGATCGTCTACGTCGGCGCGGAGTACTGCCCGTTCTGCGCCGCCGAGCGCTGGGCGCTCGGCGTGGCGCTGAGCCGGTTCGGCACGTTCTCCAGGCTCGGCCTGATCCATTCGAGCGGCACGGACGAGTACCCCAACACGCCGACGCTGAGCTTCTACAAGGCCACGTACTCGAGCAAGTACCTGGTCTTCACCACCACCGAGGCCGCGACCGTCAACCGCGCGCCGCTGCAGCCGCTGACGCCGCTGGATAAGACGCTGATGGGCAAGTTCGACGCGCCGCCCTACGTGCCGTCGTCGGCGTACGACGGCGCGTTCCCATTCGTCGATTTCGCCAACAAGTACGTGATCGTCGGGGCCAGCTACGATCCAGCCCTGCTCGCGGGCCTGACCTGGCGGCAGGTCGCCGCCGACCTGGCCCGTCCGTCGAGCACGGTGGGCGCTGCCATCGACGCCGCGGCGAACCACATCACCGCGGCCATCTGCAAGGCCACCAACGACCAGCCAGCCAACGTCTGCACCTCATCCGGGGTCACCTCAGCGAGCGGGAGCATCTGATGGCCACACGGCAAACGGCCGGGAAGTCCGCCAAGGGCGGCAAGGCGGCCCAGAGCCGCACAGGCGCCGCGCGTAAGCCAGGCGTGGGGTCGGCCACCAGGACGGGCGGCGCGACGCCGCGGACCGGGGCGACCGGGTCCCCCGCTCAGGCCAAGCAGGGTGCCGCCGCGCCCGCCGCGACCGGGCTGCGCGGCGCCTGGCTGGGCCTGGTCGGCTGGGCGGGCGGCGGCCTGCCGCTGTCCACCCTGATCATCTCGGTACTCGGCGTGGCCGACTCCACCTTCCTCGTCTACCAGCACTTCAGCCAGGCGGGCAGCTTCGCCTTCTGCTCGGACAAGGGCGGCATCAACTGCGAGGCCGTCACGACCAGCGCGTGGTCCTACCTCCCGGCCGGTCCGGTCTCGTGGAGCGTCCCCGTGTCCGTGCTCGGCCTGGCCTTCTTCTTGTTCATGCTCGCGGTGAACTCGCCGTGGGGCTGGCGGGCGCGCTGGCCGGTCGTGCACTGGGCCAGGCTGGTCTCGGTGTGCGTCGGCATCGTGATGGTGCTGTACCTGGTCTGGGCCGAGCTGTTCCGCATCGACGCGATCTGCCTGTACTGCACCGGCGTGCACATCCTCACCTTCGCCCTGTTCGCGCTGGTCGTCGGCAAGGTCGCGTTCTCCGGCGTCACGGGAGTCCCCGCGAGGCGCTAGCCTGGCTCCCGCGGCGCATCACAGGCCCGGGCTGACCGGACCGGGCCGTCATCGCACCGAACACCCTCGCAGAAAAGGCTGAGCAGGACAGATGGGCAAGGCAGAGCGCAACAGGGCGCGCAGCGCGCGCGAGCGGATCGCCGCGCAGCAGGCCGCGGCCAGGAAGGCCGAGCAGCGCCGCCGGATGCTGCTGATCGGCGGCGCCGTCGGCGTGGTGGTCGTGATCGTGGTGGCCTTCATCGTGATCAAGAGCCTGTCCAAGCCGCCGAAACAGGCCGGCGGCAACGTCCTGCCCGCCTCGGTGGCCGCTGAGATCACGAGCGTGCCGGCCAGTACGCTGGCGAAGGTCGGCACGGGGGCTCTGGCGTCGCCAAGCTCCCTTCCGCTGAAGGCCATCACGAACAAGCCGCTCACCGCAGACGGCAAGCCGGACATGCTCTACATCGGCGCGGAGTACTGCCCGTACTGCGGGGCCATGCGCTGGGCCATCGCCGTCGCGCTGAGCCGATTCGGCACGTTCGGGCCGCTGCACGGCTGGCACTCATCAAGCACCGACATCTACCCCAACACCCCGACGCTGACCTTCCGCCACCAGCAGTACTCGAGCAAGTACCTGACCTTCACGCCGATCGAGAACGAGAACGAGCAGGAGAAGGTGATCCAGAATCCGACTAAGGCACAGCAGGCGCTGTGGGTGAAGTACGACTCGACCAGCGAGGGTGTCGGCTACCCGTTCATCGACTTCGGCAACAAGGTCGTGCTCACCGGACCGCTGTATAGCCCGCAGGTGCTGCACGGCATGACCTGGGCGCAGGTCGCCAGCGCGCTGAAGAACCCGAACAGCACCGTGGCGAAGAACGTCAACGGCGCCGCCAATTACCTCACCGCGTCGATCTGCGAGATGACGAACAACACCCCGTCGTCGGTCTGCTCGGCCGCGCCGATCCCGACGATCGAGAGCAGCCTGTAACCTGCCCTGACGCTCGCCGGGATTGCCAGCAGCCGATTCCCCGTTACATCGACGCGACGCCCGTTCGCTTCCGGCTGCAGCAGTCCCGCCGTGAAGTTTGTTAGGCTAACGAAATACAGGCGCCGCAGCCGCGCGGTCCGGATGGCTGCTGCGGCCGGCCGCCGGGAGGAGCAGCACGGATGACGTCAGCCGCTGACCCGCAGGCAGGCTGGCTGCGGAGGCTGACCGGGTACTGCCTGCGCTACCCGAGGCTGCTCCTGCTGGCCCTCGGCGGCTCGCTGCTCGCCACGCTCGTCGCCGTGGCCATCCCGCTGATCCAGCGCGACATCGTCAACAACGCGATCCTGGCCGACCGGCAGCCGATCTGGATCGGCGCGACCGCGCTGGTGATCGCCGCCGTGCTGAGCTTCGCCGGCGTCTTCGTCAGGCGCTACCTCGGCGGGCGGCTCTCCCTGGACGTGCAGCACGACCTGCGGACCGAGATGTTCGCCTCGCTGTCCAGGCTCGACGGCGCCCGCCAGGACCAGCTGCATACCGGCCAGATCGTCAGCCGGTCGATCTCCGACGTGAACATGGTGCAGAGCCTGCTCCAGATCGTCCCGATGCTGCTCGGCAACGGCCTGCTGTTCATCCTGTCGCTGATCGTCATGGCGGTGCTCTCGCCGCTGCTCACCCTGGTAGCGGTGGCGGTTGGCCCCGCTCTGTTCATCATCTCGATCAGGTCGCGCAACAAGCTCTTCCCCGCGAGCTGGGACGCGCAGCAGCACGCCGCGGCGGTGGCCGGGGTGGTGGATGCGGCGGTCATCGGCGTGCGGGTGGTGAAGGGATTCGGCCAGGAGCGCCAGGAGGTCGACCGGCTCGAGTCGGAAAGCAACCTGCTCTACGCCGCGCGGGTCAGGGCCGTGCGGCTGATGGCCAGGTACACCCCGTCGCTGCAGGCCGTGCCGGCGCTCGGGCAGGTCGGCGTGCTGGCGTTCGGCGGGTGGCTGGCCATCCGCGGTGAGATCAACCTCGGCACGTTCCTGGCGTTCTCCTCCTACATCGCGCAGCTCGTCGGGCCGGTGCGGGCGCTCAGCAGCCTGGTCACCATCGGGCAGGAGGCACGCGCCAGCGTGATCAGGGTGTTCGAGGTGATCGACTCCCGGCCGGTGCTGGCCGAGAAGCCGGACGCGCTCGTGCTGCCGCACGGCACGAGGGACGTGGAGCTTGACGCCGTGACGTTCGGCTACCTGCCGTCCGAGCCGGTGCTGCGCGGGCTGTCGCTGCGGGTCATGCCGGGCGAGACGGTGGCAATGGTCGGCACGTCGGGGTCGGGCAAGTCCACGATCTCGCTGCTGCTCCCCCGGTTCTACGACGTGACCGGCGGCGCCATCCGCATCGGCGGCCATGACGTGCGGGACCTGACGCTCGACTCGCTGCGCGCCGCGATCGGGCTGGTGATGGAGGACAGCTTCCTGTTCTCCGACACGATCAGGGCGAACATCTCCTACGGCCGGCCGGACGCGACGGACGAGCAGATCGTCGCGGCCGCGAGGGCGGCCGAGGCCGAGCAGTTCATACTCGAGCTGCCTGACGGCTATGACACCGTGATCGGCGAGCAGGGCCTGACCCTGTCCGGCGGGCAGCGGCAGCGGGTCGCGCTGGCCAGGGCGCTGATCACCGACCCGGCGATCCTGGTGCTCGACGACGCCACATCGGCGGTCGACCCGCGGGTGGAGGCGCAGATCCACGAGACGCTGCGGCACGTGATGGCCGGGCGGACCACGCTGCTGATCGCGCACCGCAGGTCCACCCTCCAGCTCGCCGACAAGATCGCGGTGCTGGACGACGGCAGGCTGGTCGACCTGGGCACCGCCGATGAGCTCGCCGAGCGCTGCCCGCTGTACCGGCTGCTGCTGGCCGGACCTGGCGAGGACGCCGAGGGCGTCGACGCCGGCGAGCTCGCCTTTTACCAGAACGCGCCGGATGCGGGCAGGCGGGCGGCGGGCGGGCGGGACGGCCTGGCCGGCTCCGGCGTCACGCCGAGCCTCTGGCCGGCCGAGGCGGCGCATGCGGCGGGGGCGGCGGGGGCGGCACTCGCCGTCGCGGGCGCCGGGTACCAGGACGCGGCGGGCAGGCAACTGAGCGGGCAGGCAAGCAGCGCGATCGGCCGGGGCGTGCTGAGCACCGGGGGCGCGGCCCGCGGCCGTGCCGGGGCCGGCCGGGCCGGGTTCGGCGGCGGCCCGGACGGCGGCATGCTGGCCGGCATCCCGCCCACCCCCGAGCTGCTCGCCAAGGTCGCCGCGCTGCCGCCGGCCAACGACACGCCCGACGTGGACCCGGCGCTGAGCCGGGCTCCCGACCCGCAGTTCACCCTGCGCAGGCTGCTGCGGCCGTTCGCGATCGCGCTGCTTGCCGGGCTGATCCTGGACGGGCTCGACGCCGCCGCCGGGGTGGCGCTGCCGTGGCTGATGCGGGGCGGCATCGACCACGGCATCGAGGTCAAGGCGTTCCACTACATCGTGCTGATCTCGCTGGCGGCACTGGCGATCGTGCTCTCCGACTGGCTGGTGAACTCGCTCGGCACGATCGTGGTCGGCCGCAACGGCGAGCGACTGCTCTACCTGCTCAGGGTCAAGATCTTCGCCCACCTGCAGCGCCTCGGCCTTGACTTCTACGAACGCGAGATGGCAGGCCGGATCATGACCAGGATGACCACGGACGTGGACGCCATGTCCACGTTCCTGCAGACCGGCCTGATCACCATGGTGAACTCCGGGCTCACGTTCGCCGGCGTCATGATCGCGCTGCTGTTCATCAACGTCAGGCTGGGCCTGACGCTGTTCAGCGTGCTGCCCGTGCTGGTGGTCGTGACGATCGTGTTCCGCAAGAAGTCGTCCAGGGCGTACTCAGAGGCGCGCGAGAAGGTCAGCGCGGTCAACGCGGACCTGCAGGAGAACGTGGCCGGCCTGCGGGTGGCCCAGGCCTACCGCCGCGAGCGGGTGAACCAGGACAGGTTCTCCGGGCTGAGCAGCTCCTACCTGACCTCGCGGCTGCGAGCGCAGCGGTACATCGCGCTGTACTTCCCGTTCGTGCAGGCGCTGTCCACGGTGGCCGGAGCGCTCGTCCTGTTCGCCGCGGCCAGCGAGGTGCACAGCGGCGTGCTCACCGCCGGGAGCCTGATCGCGTACCTGCTCTACATCGACATGCTGTTCTCGCCGGTGCAGCAGATGTCACAGGTCTTCGACGGCTACCAGCAGGCCGCCGTCGGAGTACGCAGGATCTCTGGCCTGATGCGCACGCCGACCAGCACCCCGGAGGCCGCCGACCCGGTCATGCCCGGCCGCCTGCGCGGCGAGATCGAGTTCGACGACGTGCACTTCAGCTATCGCGACATGACCAGGGAAGCGATCGCCGGGATCAGCCTGCGGATCGCTCCCGGCGAGACGGTGGCGCTGGTCGGCCAGACCGGCGCCGGCAAGTCCACGCTGGTCAAGCTCGTCGCCAGGTTCTACGACGTGACGACGGGCCGGGTGCTCATCGACGGCACCGACGTCCGCGACCTGGACCTGGAGGGCTACCGGCGGCAGATCGGCGTGGTGCCCCAGGAGCCCTACCTGTTCGCTGGGACCCTGCGGGACGCGATCGCCTACGGCCGGCCCGAGGCCACCGACGCGCAGATCGAGGTGGCCGCACGCGCCGTCGGCGCGATCGAGATGATCTCCAGGCTGCCCGGCGGGTTCTACCACGAGGTTGCCGAGCGCGGCAGGAACCTGTCCGCCGGGCAGCGCCAGCTCATCGCGCTCGCCAGGGCCTACCTGGTCGACCCGGCGATCCTGCTGCTCGACGAGGCCACCGCCGCGCTCGACCTGGCCGCGGAGGCCGCCGTCATCCGGGCCACCGAGCAGCTCACCGCGCGGCGCACCACGCTGCTCGTCGCGCACCGGCTCACCACGGCGGCCAGGGCCGACCGGATCGTCCTGCTCGACGGCGGCAGGATCACCGAGATCGGCACCCACGCCGAGTTGCTGGCCGCGGGCGGCGGCTACGCCGCCCAGTGGGCCGCGTTCATCGGCGACTCCGCGATCGCCGCCTGAAACGCGATCGCCGCCTGAAATTGGTGACAACCGCACGGGGCGGCCAGGAGTCCATCAGATAGCGGCGCACCAGGGCGACGGGGCCCGGCAGGCGAGCGAGCTGGAAGCGAGCATGATGGTGATGTCGAGAGGCCTGCGGCTGCCGGCGGTCATCGCCGCGCTGGCCATTCCCGCGGCGGCCGCGATCGCTGGATCGCCGGCGGCAGCAGTGCCGACGCGGGCGACCCCGGCGAGCGTCGGCGGGTTCCTGCGAGGCATCGACGCCGGGCCCGCGCGAGATGCCTGGGCCGTCGGCGCCGGCACGCCAGGGAACCTGACCCTGCGCTGGAACGGCACGGGCTGGGCACAGATCCCGACCCCGAGTCCGCCGAACGCGGGCAGCGAGCTATTCGGCATCGCCGTCACCTCGGACGGCAGCGCCTGGGCGGTTGGCTCGTTCGTGCGTGGCCCGGACGGGAACTCGATGATCTTGATCCTGCGCTGGGACGGCACGGCGTGGCGGCGCGTGCGGGCGCCGGGGGTGCCCGCCGACGGCGGGCTCTACGCGGTCTCGGCGACGTCCCCGCGCGACGTCTGGGCCGTCGGGTTCCGCGGCCAGGTCTCCGATGGCAGCACGCTGATCCTGCACTGGAACGGCACGGCCTGGAAGCGGGTGCCGAGCCCGGATCCGGTGCGCCACGGCGACGACGAGCTGTACGGCGTCGCTGCCGTGTCGGCGACGAGCGCCTGGGCCGTGGGCTACGGAGCTACGGGCACCTCAAGTGCGGCGGTGATCCTGCACTGGAACGGCACGGCCTGGCTTCCGGTGGCCGGCCCGCCAGAGGTGACGCTGAACGCGGTGGCGATGGCGTCGGCGAGCGACGGCTGGGCCGTCGGAGCCACCGACGCGTACCCGTACCAGACCGTCACCCTGCACTGGAACGGGACCAGCTGGCAGATGGTCGCCAGCCCGGACCCGGCAGCAGGCACGGTGAACATCCTGTACGGCGTCGCCGCCACTGCGGCCGGGCGGGCCTGGGCGGTCGGAGACGCGGGCCTCAAGCCGCTGATCCTGGTCTGGGACGGCATGGCCTGGGCGCGGGAGCACAGCCCGTGCCCGGCCGGGGACTGCCAGCTCTTCGCGGTCACGGCCGGGACCGCGGGCGGCACCTGGGCAGCGGGCGAGAACGGCCGCTATCACCCGCTGATTCTGCACTGGAACGGCAGCACCTGGACCCCGGTCAGGCGGCTTTCATGATCACGGTGGATTACCTGCTCCATGCGACAGGAAGCCACCGTGATCATGAAGTCCAGGCCCTCGCTCAGGCGCTGAGCCGCTCAGCAAGCGCCGGCTCGCCGAGCACCGGCTCGGGCACCGCGCGCAGCGGCTCGGCCGGCAGCGCCTCGATCGCCAGCGCCTCGATCGCCAGCTCCTCGATCGCCAGCAGCATCTCAGCCGACATGGTCTCGGCCGGGCCGGAGCGCGTCCGCCGGACGTCGCGCGGGATCAGCGCCAGCGCCGAGGCGATCAGCGTGATCGCCGCTGCGCCGTACTGGGTGGCCGGGACGCCGAACCTGGCCGCGAGCGGCCCGGCCACGAGCGCGCCGACCGGCATGCCCATCGTGGTGCCGAGCCCGTCGTAGGCCGAGACCCTGGCGAGCTTGTCCGGCGGGATCTTGGCGGCCATCGTCACGGTCCACAGCACCGACATGGTCTCCACGGCGATGCCGAGGCCGAACGAGGTCATGCAGATCACCGCGAGCGGCAGCAGCATCGCCAGCGACAGCGGTGCGACCGCGATGACCGCACCGATCAGCACCACGTAGAGGATCGGCCGGTGCGGCATCCAGCGCAGCGCGATCAGCCCGCCGATGATCAGCCCGGTCGCCTCGGCGGCTGAGATCAGCCCCCACGCGGCCGGACCACCCAGGTGCGCTCTGGCGACCGCGGGCCCGAGCACCTGGAACCCGCCGCACCAGGCGGCAAGCACCACGGTGTACTGCAGCACCGTCGCCCACAGCCAGGTATGCGACCGGAACTCCGACCAGCCCTCGCGCAGTTCGCGGATCATGCTTGGCGAGTGCTCGGCGGCTCGCGCGTCCGCGGCGGGCTGCCCGGCTGCCGCGGCGGGCTCCGCCCGCGCGAGCGGCCTGACCCGGATGGCCAGCAGCAGCGGCACGCTCCCGAGCATGCCGACGCCGCACGCGGCCAGCGCCCAGCCAGGCCCGAACGCGGCCACGCACTCCCCGGCCAGCGCGGCACCTGCCATCATCGCGGCGTTCATGGTGAGCCTGCTGATCGCGCTCGCCTCCCGCATCTGCTCGGCCGGGACCAGGCGCGGCAGCAGCGCCATCGAGGCCGGGTAGAACAGCGCGATCCCGGTGCCGTTGAGCACCTCGAGCGCGATCATCTCCCACAGCGCCGGATGGCCGGTCAGGACCAGGATCCCGAACAGGCCCTCGCCGGCCGCGACCATGACGTTCGCCGCCACGATGACAAGCTGGGGCGGCATCCGGTCCGCGAACACGCCGCCCACCAGCAGGAAGACCAGCGACGGCGCGGCCTGCGCCGCGATGACGTAGGACAGGTCGGCGGTGGACCCGGTCGCGGCAAGCACCGCGAACGACACCCCGACCAGCGAGAACGCGGCGGCCGCCGGGGCCAGCAGGCGGTCGGCAAGCAGCAGCCTGAAGTTGCGGTTGGACAGGACGGGATAGCGGCGCGTCAGCGCACGCGTGAACATTGCAGATCCAATCTGAACTGGTGGGCGGCCGGCCCACGATCTTAACTGGGCCTCTCAGTGCCGCCCAAGCGGATTCCCGCGTCGTTCCCAACAAGGCCCACGCCGGAAATGCCCGCCGTGTCGGTACAACAACCGCTGGCCCGTCGGCATTCCGCCGCGCACGGGTCGGTAGAGTCACACTGCGGGCGGCGCAGCGCAGCGCAGCGATGGAGGAGGCCAGGCAGCCCATGAGCATCCTTGGCACCAGGGTCCTGCGGACCGAGGATCCCCGGTTCCTGACGACCGGCGGCGTGTACACCGAGGACGTGACCGACGACCTGCTGACCGGGGCGTGTCATGTCTTCTTCGTCCGCTCCCCCATCGCCCACGCGCGGATCGGGCGGATCGACGCCAGCGCAGCCCTGCAGGCGCCCGGCGTGCTCGCGGTCTACACCGGCGAAGACCTCGCCGAACTGCCCGCCATCGAGGTGATGATGCCGGGCATGTTCAACGAGCACATGCGGAGGCGGCTGCTGGCCACCGGCAAGGTGCGCTTCGTTGGCGACCCGGTGGCCGCGGTGGTCACCGAGCACCCCTACCAGGGCGAGGACGCGGTCGAGCTTGTCGACGTGGACTATGATCCGCTGCCCGCGGTCGTCGACCTCGACGACGCTCTGGGCGGCGGCGTTGTCCTGTTCGACGAGGCGGGCACCAACGTCGTGGCCGAGTTCGGGAACGAGGCCAGCCTCAAGGCCGACCTGTTCGACGGCTGCGACGCGGTGGTCACGGCCACGATCATCAACCAGCGGGTCGCCCCGGCCCCCATGGAGGCGCGCGCCGCGGCCGCGGCCTGGGGCGAGGACGGCCGGCTGACGGCGTGGATACCTAACCAGGGTGCCCAGGGGACGCGCGAGGACCTGGCCAAGATGCTCGGCATGGAGGAGGCACAGGTCCGGGTCATCACCCCGGACGTGGGCGGCGCGTTCGGCGCGAAGTTCGGCGCCGACCCCGAGCACGCGGTGGTCGCCTGGGTGGCCAGGCAGCTCGGCCAGCCGGCCAGGTGGACCGAGACCAGGTTCGAGAACCTGATCGCGATGACCCACGGCCGCGCGCAACGTCACACGATCACGATCGGCGGCAGCAGGGACGGCGACGTGCAGGCGTACCGGCTGCAGATCGTCCAGGACGGCGGCGCCTACCCGAAGATCGGCGCGGTGCTGCCGTTCCTGACCATCCTGATGGCGATCGGCCCGTACCAGATACCCAAGGCCGAGGCGATCGGCGTCTCCGTGGTCACCAACACCACCCCGATCGGTGCCTACCGCGGCGCCGGGAGGCCCGAGGCCACCGCCGCGCTCGAGCGGGCATTCGACCTGTTCGCGGCCGAGATCGGGATGGACCCTGCCGAGGTTCGCCGCCGGAACCTGCTGCCGCCCTTCACCGAGCCGCACCAGACCGCGTTCGGCGCGCTGTACGACAGCGGGGACTACGCGGTCGCCCTGGACAAGGCGCTCGACGCGGCCGGCTACGCGGAGCTGCGGGCCGAGCAGGCCAGGCGGCGCGCATCCGGCGACCCGCAGCAGCTCGGCGTCGGGGTGTCCTGCTATGTGGAGATCACCGGGGGCGGTGACGGCGGCCCGCCCAAGGAGAACGCGACCGTCGAGGTGCACCCGGACGGCACCGCCACGATCCTGACCGGCACCTCGCCGCACGGCCAGGGCCACTCCACCGCCTGGGCGATGATCGCCAGCGAGGAACTCGGCATCCCGGTGGAGAACTTCACCGTCCGATGGGGCGACACCGACCTGATCCCCGAGGGCGGCGGCACCGGCGGCTCGCGCAGCCTGCAGCAGGGCGGCGCCGCGGTCCAGCAGGCGTCACGCGAGCTGATCGACGTTGCGCGGGAGCGAGCCGCGGCCGCGCTCGAGGCCAGCGCCGACGACCTGCGGTTCAAGGCCGACCGGTCCGCGTTCGAGGTGGCCGGCGACCCCGAGGCCTCGGTGCGGCTGGCGGACCTGGCCAAAGAGGAGCGGCTGTTCGTGCACACGATCTTCACCGCGCCCGGCGCCACGTTCCCGTTCGGCACCCACGTCGCGGTCGCCGAGGTGGACACGCAGACCGGCAAGGCCACGCTCCGCCGGGTGATCACGGTGGACGACGCCGGCATCGTCCTGAACCCGCTGCTCGCCGAGGGCCAGCGGCACGGCGGCATCGCCCAGGGCGCGGCCCAGGCGTTCCTCGAGGAGGTGGTCTACGACGCCGACGGCAACCCTCTCACCGCCAGCTTCGCCGACTATCCCATCGTCTCGGCCACCGAGCTGCCCAGCTTCGAGCTGGCCAGCATGGAGACGCCGACGGGCTACAACCCGCTGGGCGCGAAGGGCATCGGCGAGGCAGGCACGATCGGCGCCACGCCCGCGGTGCAGAGCGCGATCGTGGACGCGGTCGCGCACCTGGGCGTCCGGCATATCGACATGCCGGCCACGCCGATGCGGATCTGGCGCGCGATGCAGGCAGCCGCCGACGGAACAGCTTCCAACGGATCGGAGAGTGCGTGATGCGGGTCGAGCTCACCGTCAACGGCGAGCCGAGGTCGGCCGATGTCGAACCGAGGACGCTGCTCGTGCATTTCCTGCGCGAGGAGTGCGGCCTGCGCGCGGCCAACATCGGCTGCGACACCACCTCGTGCGGCGCCTGCACGGTACTGCTCAACGGCGAGTCGGTGAAGTCCTGCACCGTTCTGGTGGCGCAGGCGGCCGGGCAGGAGGTCACCACGGCCGAGGGCCTCGCCCCGCCCGGCGAGCTGCACCCGGTCCAGCGTGCGTTCCGTGCCGAGCACGGGCTGCAGTGCGGCTTCTGCACGCCGGGCATGGTGATGGCCGCGGTCAGCCTGCTGGCCGAGAACCCGCATCCGACCGAGCAGCAGGTGCGCGAGGGCCTCGAGGGCAACCTGTGCCGGTGTACCGGCTACCACAACATCGTCCGCGCCGTGCTCGCGGCGGCCGCGTCCAAGCCTGCCAAGGTGACCGCATGATCCCGGCCCCCTTCGACTATGTCGCCGCCGATTCGACCTCGCACGCGATCAGCCTGCTCGCCGAGCACGGCGACGACGCCAAGGTGCTGGCCGGCGGTCACTCGCTGCTGCCCATGATGAAGCTGCGGCTGGCCCAGCCCTCGGTGCTGATCGACATCGGCAGGGTCTTCGAGCTGGCCAGCATTACCGCGACGGCGGACGAGCTGATCATCGGCGCCACCACCAGGCACGCCGCCCTGGCCTCCTCCGAGCTGGTCAGGGCCGACGCTCCGCTGCTCGCCCACGCCGCATCCCTCGTCGGTGACCCCCAGATCAGGCACCGCGGCACGATCGGCGGTTCGCTGGCACACGCCGACCCGGCGGCCGACCTGCCGATGGCCGTGGTCGCTCTGGGCGGCACGCTGACGCTGTCCGGCCCGTCAGGCTCCCGACAGGTCCCGGCCGACGAGTTCTTCCTCGGCTACTTCGAGACCGCGCTCGCCGAGGACGAGCTGCTCACCTCGGTCCGGGTGCCGCGCCGGCCCGGCGTGCCCTGGGGCTACCAGAAGTTCGTGCGCCGCGCCAACGACTGGGCGATCGTCGGTGCCGCGGCTATCGCCGGGCGGATCGCGCTCGCCAACATGGGGCCGGTGCCGCTGCGCGCCCGCGCCGCCGAGGACGCCCTAGCCGGCGGCGCGAACGCGGCCGAGGCGGCACAGCTGGCCGCCGAGGGCACCTCGGCTTCCGACGACATCCACGCCGACCGTGCCTACCGCGAGCACCTGGCGCGCGTGCTTACCGAGCGCGCGCTCGAGCACCGCTCCTGAACAGCGGCCGCGGGCTAGTCTTGGCGTCTGCATCATGACGCGTTCGCCGGGCAGCCACGGGGGCGCAGGGGCGGCCAGCGCGGGAAAAGGAGGCGCGATGAGCGACGAAGAGACCGCCGAGGAGCTCAGGGCTCAGCTCGTCGAGGTAGAGCAGGACCTGGAGAACGCGCGCCGCTCGGCGGCGGACATCCGCTCCGGCGTCGGCGACGCCGAGGACCCGGCCGACCGCGGTGCGCTGATCCAGTCCGCCGACGAGCAGGACACCATCGCCGACCAGCTAGTGATCAGGCGCGAGGACCTGCTGCGCCGCATCTCGAAGGTTTAGCCGGCGCTGGCCGCGAGCCGGGCTATGCCGTGTTCCCCCGCTCGCCTTCGCGCAGCGACCGGCTCGCCGCCGACAGCTCCCGCTCGGTCGGCGTGCGGAACCTCGGCATGAACCGCTCGGTGCCCAGCCAGGCGCCGAGCCGCCCGGCCTCGGCCTCGATCAGCGCGGCGGCCTCGGCGCCCACGTCCTCAAGCAGCCGGACGGCGATCTCGCCATCGGGCCGCTGCGCCCAGCCGCCGACGATCCGGCCGTTCAGCCAGACCGTCGGCCCGGCGTTCCCGTTGACGTCGAACAGCGCCTTGCCGTGCGGCCCGAGGAACCAGGACCGCTCTGACCAGCCCATCACGGTCGGGTCGAGGGCGGGAAGCAGCACAACCCAGGTGCCGGGGTCCGCCGTAGCCTCAAGGTCGCCGGGCAGCGCGAACCCGGATCCCTCGCCGAGATCGACCTCGACAGCGCCGAGGTCGGCGACCGCCTGCCTGGCATGCCCCATGGTCCAGCCACTCCACCACTTCAGGTCGGCCAGCGGCGCTGGCCCGAACGCCGCCAGCCACTGCCTGGCCAGCTCGGCCCGCGCTGCCGCCTCGCCGACCGGCGCCGAGCGCGGCAGCCAGTGCTCGGCCAGCACCCAGCGGTACTGCTGCGACAGCCAGGAACCGATCGGCCGGCCCCTGACGAGGTGCCCCTGCGCGGCAAGCACGAGCAGCACCCGGCTGGTGATCGTCTGCGTGCCCTCGTACGGCTTCCCTGCGCCGAGCACGAGCGTGGTGCGCAGCCTGGGCTCGGCGGCCGACAGCTCGGCCGCGGTTGCCGTTCCGCCGCGCTCGGCGATCAGGCTGAGCACCGACCGCTCCACGTCGGCGAGCCAGGCCCGAGGGTCGGCGGCGACGTCGGTTCCGCTCAGCAGCTTGAGCAGCCGGGCGCGCTGGTCCGCCGCGATCCGGTCGGTAGTCGATGCCTGCACCACAGGCACGGACTCGGCGGGCACGACGAACACGGTACGCCGCATCGCCAGCATCCTGACCAGGTCATGGTTCTCGTACAGGGCATCAGAGATCTCGGCGGCGGTGACGTCGCCGCCGTGCCGCGCCCGCACCGACAGGTAGACCGTGGCCGGGTCGGTCGCGTGCAGCGCGACCAGCTGCCTGGCGACCTGCGCCGGGGCCGATGGCGCCAGGTCCGGCGGTGCTTGCCCGTACCGGACCGTGTCCGGGGGTGCTAGCCCGTGCCGGACTGTGTCCGGCGGTGCCAGCCCGTGCCTGACGGCCAGCCTCCGCCGGCGTTCGGCCGCGTCGAGCCGGTACATGCGTGGCCGATCCTCCCTGTGAGCGCTGCGGTGGTGCCAGCCAGCGTAGTTCGGCCCTCTGTCAGAGTAGACAAGTAAGGTACGGGCGGCAGTATCCGCAAATGGACATCTCGCGCGACGGAGATCTGCTCCGGCGATCCGGCCGGGTGCCGCGGGCGTGGAGGAGGCAGCCGATGGGCGACGCGCCGCGGTCCAGGGTGCTCGCGATCATGGGCTCAGGAGAGACCAGCCCGACCATGGTGACCGTGCACAAGGAGCTGGCCGCCAGGCTCGGCTCCGGGCAGCACGCGGCGGTCCTGCTCGACACTCCGTACGCGTTCCAGGAGAACGCGGCCGACATCTCAGCCCGCTCGCAGGCGTATTTCGCCCGCAGCGTGGGCCTGAACGTCGATGTGGTCAGCGATGCCGACCAGCCGGCCTCGGTCAACCCGGCGGCGGCCGCCGGCCTGGCCGCGATCCGCTCGGCCGACTGGCTGTTCGCCGGGCCGGGCAGCCCGTCCTATGCGCTCACGCGCTGGCGCGGCGGTCCGGTCGCGGACGCCCTGCGTGAGCGGATCGCCGCTGGCACCGGGGTGACGGTGATCGCCTCGGCCGCCGCGGCGGCGATGGGCCTGCTGGCCGTCCCGGTCTACGAGATCTACAAGGTCGGCGCGGACCCGCACTGGCTGGACGGCCTCGACCTGCTCGGCGTGCTCGGGCTGAAGGTCGCGGTGATACCGCACTACGACAACGCCGAGGGCGGCACGCACGACACCAGGTTCTGCTACCTCGGCGACCGCAGGCTCGCGGTGCTCGAGCGGATGCTTCCGGCCGACGCCGCCGTGCTCGGCGTCGACGAGCACACCGCGCTGGTCTTCGACCTGGCCGCCGCCACCGCCGAGGTGCGAGGCCGCGGTGGTGCGACGGTGCGCAAGGCGGGCGTGAGCACGGTGCTGCCGTCCGGGTCGGTGATCTCCCTGGCCGACCTGCGCGCGCTAGCCAGCACCGGAACGCCCGTCCCTGCCGCGGCCGGGCGGCCGCCGCCCGTCCGCGACTCGACTAGAAATGACCCAGGCCGCAGCGACCCGGCCAGCACCGACGGGGCGGCGCCCGGCGCGGCGGGACCGGCCGGCCGTGCCGATACCAGCTCAGGACTGGAGCTTCCCGAGCTCACCAGGCAGGCCGAGCAGCGGTTCGATGCCGCCGAGCGGGCGCGGGACGGCGCGGCCATGGTCGCCGCCATCCTCGACCTCGAGGCCGCGATCGACGCCTGGGCCTCCGACACCGACGAGAATGACAATGCCGACCGGGCCCGCGCGATGCTCCGCGGCCTGATCGCGCGGCTTGGCCGGGCTGCGGAGTCCGGGCTCGCCGACCCGGCCGACCGGCTCAGGCCGCTGGTAGATCCGCTGCTCACGCTGCGTGCCTCGCTGCGCAGCGACGGCGGGTACGCCGCCGCCGACCTGATCAGGGACGCCCTCACCGCGGCCGGCGTGCGGGTGCGCGACTCGCCAGACGGCACGACCTGGGCCATGGCCGAATCCGCTTAGCCGTCATGGTCGATTACGTTGAGCAATATGTTCTAACTTTGGGTAGTGTCTCTCGGGTTTCGACGGTCAAGAAGTCCGGCGAACCCCGGTGACCGCCAGCGCCCACGGGCGCCTGCCGACCTTGATCGGCGTCCCGGGAACGGCGGCCACCCCAGCTACTCCGGCTCCTCCACCCACCCCGGCTCCCGCCGCCAGGCTGATCGGGGTCACGGTGCCGTCGCCGTGGTTGGCGACGTAGGCGGCCGAGCCGCCAGGCGCGATCACGATCGCGGTCGGCCGCCTGCCCACTCTGATCGGCGGGCCCGGGATCCCGGCGGGACCACCGAGGCTGATCGGCGTCACCGTGTCGTCGCCGTGGTTGACGACGTAGGCTGTCCTGCCGTCCGGCGTCACCGCGATGGCGATCGGATGCCGGCCGACCCTGATCGGAGCACTGACCTGCCCGTTGACCAGGCTCACCGCGGTGACCGTGCCGCTGCCGTGGTTCACCACGTAACCCGTCTTGCCGTCCGGCGTCATCGCGATCGCCATCGGGCCGATGCCGACCCGCACCGGCACGCTGACCGTTCCGGCGCTCACGCTGATCGCGACGATCGTCCCGTCGCCCTGGTTGGCCACGAAGACGAAGCTGCCATCCGGGGCAACGGTGACCGCATACGGCCGCCTGCCGACCGGAATAGGGGTGCCGGCCGAACCCGATGCCAGGCTCACCGGGGTGACCGTGCCGTCGCCCTCGTTGGCGACGTAGGCCGTGGCGCCGTCCGGGGTGATCGCGATCGCCACCGGGCCTGCGCCCACCTTCGCCAGCGGTCCGGCCGGGGTACTGTCCGCGACGTCACCGGCGAGCCTGATCGGGGTCACGGTGCCGTCCAGGTAGTTGGTGACGTACCCGCGGGTTCCGTCGGCCGTGATCGCGATCGACCGCGGCATGCCGCCTGCCGTGATCGGGGCACCAGGCGTGCCCGTCGCCAGGTCGACCGGCGTGACCGCCGCGTCGCTCTCGCTCACCGCATACAAGGTTCCGGTCGCCGTCACGGCAATGGCCGCAGCCCCGGCCGACCCCACCCCGGCCGACCCGACGCCAGCCGCCACGACGCCAGCCGCCACGACCCCGGCAGCACCGCCGCCCGACCAGTCGACCGGCGCGGCCTGGGTGGCCAGCGCCGACAGCCCTGGGTCCGCCCCGCCAGGTCCGGCCTGGCCAGGCCCGCGGGTCGGCGGAGCCTCCGGCGCGGCCGGTGCCGCCTCGGGAACCCTGATCAGCGGCGGCACGATGACCGTCGGCGGCCCCGCCACGTCGCTGATCAGCCCGAGCGCCACCGCTAGCTCCCCGACGATCCAGGCACACGCGTCCGGCGTGTACATCGTGGCATCGGCGAAAAATGAGGCCGCCAGCCGCGACGCGGTCGCGGTGTCCATCCCCTGGGACACGTGCTCACGCAGCACCTCGGCAACCCGGTCCTCGGCCGTGGCGACCAGCATCCGCGCCACTCGCGGAGAGTCCGGCAGCAGGTCCTTGAGCAGGTTCGACACCGTGGCGGGCCGGGACAGGGCATCGGGCCCGTACTCGGCCACGATCGCACGCAGAGCGGCCCTGACCTCGGCTGGCTGCTCCGGCGGCGTGATGGACATCGGCTTCCCCTCCGCGGCGGGCCGAGCGCGATGGGCCGGCTCAGATCCGGCGATCCAGCCGGTACGGTCACGCCCCGCGACTCCCGCCGCGACCTACGTTAGCCGCCCATGCAGGGATCGTGACAAGCTGTCCCGGTGACCGCTCCAGGGCCGCCGGGGCCTGCCGGCGCTCCCGACCCGTTCGCGCCGGTCAGGCTCGGCCCGGTCAGCCTGCGCAACCGGGTGCTGAAGGCGGCCACCTTCGAGGGCATGAGCCCGCGCAACACCGTCACCGCCAGCCTGATCGAGTTCCACCGGACGATGGCGGCGGGCGGGGTCGCGATGACCACCGTCTCCTACGTCGCGGTCTCCAGGGACGGGATGGGTGCGCCGGCCGAGATCTACATCCACGACGCCGCCGCCGATGGCCTGGCGCGCATCGCCGAGGTGGTGCACGGCGAGGGTGCCGCGATCTCCGCCCAGCTTGGCCACGCGGGCGCGGTCGGCATGGTGCGGGGCAAGCGGGTGCTCGGCCCCTCAAGGACCCGCACCATCGCAGGAACGCCAGTCCAGCCCATCTCGCCCACCGAGATAGACGACGTCGTCGGCCACTTCGGCGCGGGCGCGCAGATGCTCAGGCAGGCGGGCTTCGACTGCGTCGAGCTGCACTTTGGCCACCACTACCTGATCTCTGCCTTCCTCAGCCCGCGCTGGAACAAGCGCACCGACGACTACGGCGGCCCGGTCGAGAACCGGGCCAGGCTGGCCCGCAGGGTCGCCGCCGCGGTCCGCGCCGCGGCCGGGCCGACGATGGCGGTGACCGCGAAGCTGAACATGACCGACGCGGTGCGGGGCGGCCTGGAGCCTGTCGACAGCCTGCGAGTGGCCGAACTGCTTGAGTCGGACGGGAACCTGGACGCGATCGAGCTGACCTCGGGCGGCTCAGCGGCCAACCAGATGTTCCTGTTCCGCGGCGATGCGCCGCGCAGGGAGATGGCGCGGGTGCTGCCCGGCCCGCAGCGCATCGGCTTCCGGCTGCTCGGCCGCAGGATCTTCCGCGAGTACCCGTTCGAGGAGGCCTACTTCCTGCCGATGGCCCGCAGCTTCCGGGCGGCCCTGACGATGCCGCTGGTCCTGCTCGGCGGGATCACCACGCTGGCATCGATCGAGACCGCGATGGCCGAGGGCTTCGAGTTCGTCGCGATGGGCCGTGCCCTGCTGCGCGAGCCAGATCTGGTGGCCAGGTTCGCGGCGGGCACGGCGGCCAGCGGGACCTGCGTGCACTGCAACAAGTGCATAGTGAGCATCTACAGCGGCACCCGGTGCGTGCTCGACCATCCAGACCCGCCCGCGATCGGGTAACGGTCAGTTCGCCGACCAGGCCAGTGGCAGCGACTCGATGCCATTGATCCCCTCGACGCCGCCGTGCCGCTCAGGCCCGTCCGCGCGCAGGCCGGGCATCCGCGGCGCAAGGAACCCGATCGCCTCCTCGAGCTCGGCCCTGGCCAGGTTCTGCCCGAGGCAGAAGTGCGCGCCAGCGCCGAAGGTCAGCACCCGCTCGCCGGCGTGCTCGGCGGCGATGTCGAACACCTCCCCGGAACCCGCCTGCCGATTAGCCCGCTCAGCGCAGATGGCCACGATCGTGCCGGCTGGGAAGACGACGTCGCGGTACTCCACCTGCTCGGTGCAGATCCGCGCGGTGAACGGGGTAATGCGCTCGAACCTGAGCACTTCGTCGACCGCCGCCCGAACCAGCTCCGGCCGCCGGCCGAGCAGCTCCCACTGATCAGGATGGGCGGTCGTACAGCTCGCGCACGGCCCGCTCGATCGGCTCGGTTTCCTGGGAGAGCGCGCGGATGTCGAACTGCTGCTGCACCAGGCTTCTGCCTGGCCCGCAGAAAGAACTCGCCGGCATCGCGATCAAGCACCAGGTACGCGATCGGCGACTTGACCAGCCAGCCGAGATGGCCGGCGGCGGCGAGCAGCTCGTGGTAGCCGTCCCCCGCCATCGCGGAGTCGGCCAGGTCCAGCTCGGGCAGCTCAAGGTCACTCACCAGCTCGGCCATCGCCCGCACCTCCGACCGCGATCCACGACGCCGGCCGCAGGCCAACCTAACCCCCAGCGCCCGTAAGACGTGGGCACTTTGCTGCTGCCAGGACGACAGCAGGGTGCCCACGATATTCGGAGAGGGAGGTCTGCCCTAAGAGCCCAGGCCTAGCCGCCGGACAGCGCCGCCGCGATCGCCAGCGTCGCCGCCGCCGCCTGGCCGAGCAGGTCCCTGTCCAGCGCCGTCGGCCAGGTGGACAGCTTGGCGACCACGGTGCACGACGGCCCGTGGACGAACACGTGCTGCCCGTTGATCCCGCTGGCGTGGTAGAACGGCGGCGCCGGGTCCCGCACCCACCAGCAGTTGCGGTAGTGGCTGCCGGCCGGGAAGCCGGGCGGGTTGTCACCGGCCGCGAAGGCCGCCGGCCCGTCGGCCGCCCCGCGGATCGTGTCATCGATCCACCACGCGGGCACCACCTGCCGCCGCCCGACCCGGCCGCGGCACGCGTACAGGTAACCGAACCTGGCGACGTCGCGCAGCGTGGCGCTGATGCCGCCGTCGGCCATCGGGTTGCCGTGCGCGTCCACCGTGATCTCGGCGTCGAACTCCGCGCCCATCGGCTGCCAGAGCTCGCGCGCGATCAGCTCGCCGAGCCGCTCCCCCGCCGCCCGCTCGATCGCCCAGGCGAGCACGTCGGTGAGGATCGACCGGTACCTGAACGGACCGCCGTGCGGACCGTCGTTGCGCAGCGTCGCGAAGTACCCGGTCGCCTCACCGGGCACATGGCCGCCCGCACCGGGCCGCCACAGGTACACCCGCTCGTAGCTGCGCACGTCGGCATCCAGGTCGGCGTAGTCCTCGCTGAACCGCGTGCCGGTCCGCATGTCGAGCAGGTCCTGCACCGTCGCGCCGGCGAACGAGGTCGCCGCAAGCTCGGGCACGACCCGGTCCACCGCCGCGCCGACGTCGAGCGCCCCGCGCCCGGCCAGGATGCCGGCCACCGCCGCGGTCACCGACTTGGAGACCGACATCAGCAGGTGCGGCGTGTCCGGCGCCATGCCGTTGAAGTACCGCTCGGCGACCACCCGCCCGCGGTGCAGGACGCAGAACCCGTCGGTGAAGCTGCGCTCAAGCAACTCGCCCACGGTCAGCTCTCTGTCTTGAAAGCTGAACGCAATTCCCTCAAGCTGATGTTCGTCCCTGGGCAGCGGCCGCACCCGGCCGGTCCCGCGGGCGATCCTGGCGCTCGGGACCAGCTCCCGCACGTGCTGGAAGGCCCACCGGTTGAACGGCGGATCCTGCCAGTTGGCGAGCGTGACCTGGTCCCTGACGCTCACAGGCCGGGCCGTGGACCTGGCGGGGCGAACCAGGGCAGCCGCCGCGCATGCGCGGCGGCGACCCGGAACGCGGTCACGTCGTCGTAGGTCTTGCCGACCACCGACAGGCCGGTAGGCACGCCGTCGGCGGAAAGCCCGGACGGGATGCTCAGCACCGGGCACCGGCTGGCGATGTTGAACGGCACCGTCATCATCACGTCGAACCACTGCTCCGCGGGCCTGCCGTTCACCTCGACCCGGTCGCCCGTGTCGTACTCGGCGTCCAGCGCGGGCACGGCGAAGGTCGGGCAGATCAGCGCGTCGTAGGAGTCGAGCAGCTGGCCGAGCGGCGTGTAGATCTCGGTCTCCAGGGTCAGCCCGGTGAGCAGGTCACCCTTGGACACCAGGTCGGCATCGGCGACCATGCGCCTGGCGTACGAGGTCAGCTGGTCGCCGTACTGCTCGTCGAGCTGCCGCATGGACTCGCCGAAGATCAGGCCGAAGTGGATGGAGACCGCGCGGGCGATGGCCTCCAGGCTCCACGGCAGGCTCACCTCGGTCACCTCGGCGCCCGCGGCGCGCAGCCGGTCGGCGGCGGCCAGGGTGTTCGCGACGACGTCGGCGTCCACGTGGTAGCAGCCAAGGTCGGTCGAGAGCGCGATCCGCAGCCCGGCCGCCGAGTCGAGCTGCTGCGGGATCTCGAGCTTGGGCCTGATCGAGACGATGTCGCTGGGGTGCGGCCCGGCGATCACGTTCTCGAGCAGCGCGCAGTCGGCGACGGTGCGGGCCATCGGCCCTTCGTGGCAGTAGTGGTCTAGGTTGAACGGCGGGACCTCGGGCACCCGGCCGTACGGCGGCTTGAACCCGACCACGCCGCAGAACGCCGATGGGATCCTGATCGAGCCGCCGATGTCGGACCCGGTCGCGAGCGTGGTCGCGCCTGCGGCGAGCGCCGCGGCTGACCCGCCGCTCGACCCGCCGGGCGAGTACCTGGTGTTCCACGGGTTCCGGGTGACGCCCCACAGCTTGGTCCAGGTGACCGGGGCGCTGGAGAACTCCGGCGTGGTGGTCCTGGCGTGCACGATGCCGCCGGCGTCGATGATCCGCTGCACGAACGGCGCGGTCTCCTCCGCCACCACATCGCGCAGCGGCAGCGAGCCCAGCGTGTTCAGGTGACCGGCGATCGGCGCCTCTTCCTTCACCGCGACCGGCAGCCCGTCAAGCGGGCGGGCGCGGTCGCCGCTGCCCGAGTACCGCTCCTGCGCCTGCCTGGCGGCCGCGAGCGCCTGCTCGTAGAACGTCTGCGCGAAGGCGTTGATGGTCGGCTCCACCGCCTCGGCGCGCTCGATCACGGCGGTGACCAGCTCGACCGGCGAGAGTTCCTTGCGGCGGAACATGGCGAGCGCGTCGGTCGCAGGCAGGTACGGCAGGTCGTTCATGGCGGGTCAGGATTCCTCTCCGGCGCCGAGCAGCCCGCCGCGGCGGGGCTTCCAGCCGGGCCGCGGCACGCTCGCGCGCAGTCGCTTGGTGTAGTCGTGCTGTGGGTGGTCGAGAACGTCCGCGGTCCTGCCGCGCTCCACGACCACGCCGCGGTGCAGCACGATCACCTGGTCGGTGAGCTGGCGCACCACGGCCAGGTCGTGGCTGATCAGCACGTAGGACACGCCGGTCGAGTCGCGGATGTCGGCGAGCAGGTTCAGGACCTGCGCCTGGATGGACACGTCGAGCGCGGCCACCGACTCGTCGAGTATCAGCACCCGGGGCTCGGCGGCCAGCGCCCTGGCGATCGCGACCCGCTGGCGCTGCCCGCCGGACAGGGCCCGCGGCAGCGCGCGGGACTGCCGGTCGTCCAGGCCGACCAGGCCGGCCAGCTCGGCGATCCGCTCCCGCCTGCGGCCGGCCGGCCAGCCGTGGTGCAGTCGCAGCACCTCGTCGATGGTGGCCTGGGCGGTCTGCCGCGGGTCCAGGCTGGTGTAGGGGTCCTGGAAGACGATCTGGACCTCGCGGCCGCGGCGGCGCCGCTCGCGGGCCGACCGGGCCCCGGCCGACCGGTCCCGGCCGCAGGCGCTGATCGCTCCGGCCGTGGGGCGCTCGAGCCCCACCACCATCCGCGCGATCGTGGTCTTGCCAGACCCCGACTCGCCGACGATGGCCAGCGACCCGGCCTGCGGCACCGCGAAGCTCACGCCGTCCACCGCGACCAGGTCACCGAACTCCTTGCGCAGCCCGCTGACCTCGAGCACAGGGTCATCGAGCCGAGGTTCCTCGAGCATGGGTCCCGCCTTAGGCACCGCTTTCACCCCGCTCCGCCAGCCCGGCGCGCAGCGCACCGCGCAGCTCGGCCGCCCGGACGCAGCGGGACAGCCCGCCGTCGAGGCTGACCAGCTCGGGAACTGCGGCACGGCACGGATCGGCCGCGTGCGGGCAGCGCGGCGCGAACGCGCACTCCTGCGCAGGCGCCTCGAACGCGGACAGCGGGCGGCCGGGAATCGCGGCCAGCCGGTGCGCGGTGCTTGCGATGTCCGGCCGGGCGGCGGCCAGGGCGGCCGAGTACGGGTGCAGCGGGTCGCCGTGCATCAGAACGGACTCGCGGATCTCGACGATCTGCCCGGCGTACATGACCGCGGTGCGGTCGCAGATCGCCGCAGCGAGCTCCAGGTCGTGGGTGATGAAGATCATCGCCAGGCCGAACTCGCGGCGCAGGTCGTCAAGGATCGCCATTACCTCGGCCTGGGTGGTGACGTCAAGGGCCGTGGTCGGCTCGTCGGCCAGCAGCAGCTGTGGCTCGGTCAGCAGGGCCGCCGCGATCATGACCCGCTGCAGCATGCCGCCGGACAGCTCGTGCGGGTACTGCCGCAGCCGCCGCTCGCCGTCGGCGATGCCGACCTGGACCAGCATGTCGGCGGCCCGCCGGTGCGCCTCGGCGGCAGGGACGCCCAGGTTGGTGCGCAGCGCCTCGGTCATGAAGTCGCCGATCCGCCGGACCGGGTTTACGTGCGCCCTGGGGTCCTGGAAGATCATCGCGACCTTGTTCCTGTACTCACGAAGGCCCGCGCCTGCCAGCGCGCCGACGTCACCGCCGGCGAACCTGATCTGACCGCTGACCTGCGCGCCGCGTGGCAGCAGCCGGTCCACCGCCCGCGCGGTCATGGACTTGCCTGACCCGGACTCGCCGACCAGGCCAAGCGCCTCGCCGGGACTGACGGTGAGGCAGACCTCGCGCAGCACCGCCCGCTGCTCGCCCTCCACGGGCAGCCGTACGGTCAGGTCGTCGACCTCGAGCAGCGGCGCTGCAGCCGCGAGGCTCACCGGCTCGCTCACCGTGTTCCCCCGCTCGCCTCCGGGGAACCCGACCGGCTCGCTCACCGGACCCCCTGCGCCTGCTCGAAGAGCCGCTCGCCGAGCAGGTTGAACGCGATCACCACGATCACGATGCACACCCCCGCCGCGAGTGCGGGCAGGGGGTAGCCCTCGGGGATGCCGACCTGGTTCTCCGAGATCATCACGCCCCAGTTCGCGGCCGGCGGCTGCACGCCGAGCCCGAGGAACGATATGGCGGCGAGGTCCACCATGGCGTAGCCGAACATGATGGTCGCCTGGGCGACAATCAGCGGCGCGATATTGGGGATGATGTGCCGCACGCAGATCGAGGTCGCCGAGGCGCCCTGCACCTCGAGCGCCGCCACGTACGGCTGGCTGCGCTCCTTCAGCGCGGCGCCGCGCAGCACCCGCGCCACGTACGGCATGTAGGCGATGGCCAGAGCGATCGAGGCAGCGGTCAGCCCGGCGCCGAACACCGCGGCCGCGAGGACGGCGAGCAGAATGCCGGGAAAGGCGAACAGGACGTCCAGGCTGGAGGAGATCACCGAGTCCACCAGGCCGCGCCGCCAGGCGGCGACGATCGCCAGCGCGGTGCCGATCAGCAGCGCCCCGATCACCACGGCCAGCGGCCCGAGCATCGAGGACTGCGCTCCGGCCAGCAGCCGGGAGAGCACGTCCCTGCCCTCGAAGTCGAACCCGAGCAGGTGCGAGCCGGTCGGCCCGACGAACGTCATCGCCAGGTTCGGCAGCGTCGGGTTGAACGGCGCGATCAGCGGGCCGATGATCGCGACCACCGTGGCGGCCAGGATCACCGCGGCCGAGGCCATCCCGGCGACTCCGGTACCGCGGAGCATGCCGAGCGCACCGCGACGCCTGGTCGCGGGCGCAGCGACCGCCGCGATGATGGGAACAGGAGCAGCGGTGCTCATTAGCGCGCCTCCGGCACGGTGCTCATTAGCGCGCCTCCGGCACGACGGCGCTCACGAGGCCCTGCTTCCGAGCGCGACTCGCGGGTCGAGCACCGCGTAGGCGAGATCGACCAGCATGTTGATCACCACGAATGCGGTGACCAGCACCAGCGAGATGCCCTGCACGACCGCGAGGTCCTTGTCCTGCGCGGACTGCACGAGATACGCGCCGAGCCCGTTCAGGCTGAAGAATGTCTCGACCACCGCGGCGACCGCGATCAGGGACGCGATCGTGATGCCGGAGATCGTGGTGATCGGGATCGCGGCGTTGCGCAGGATGTGCCGCCTGATCAGCTGGCGGCCAGGGATGCCGCGGCTGATCGCGGTCTGCACGTGCTCGCGGTCGGCCTCCTCCCTGATCGCCGCCCTCGTCACCCGCGCGACGATGGCCAGGGAGGACAGCGCGAGCGCGATCGCGGGCAGGGTGAAGTGCCGCACGTTGGACAGGAAGCTCGTGCCGTTGCCGAGCGCGGGGAACCAGCGAAGCTGCACGGCGAACAGGGTGGTCAGCACGATCGCGGCCACGAACGAGGGCACCGCAGCCGAGATCGCGCTGGTCACAAGCACGGAGGTGTCGAGCAGCCCGGGCCGCAGGCCGGCCAGCACGCCGAGGCCGATCCCGAGCACCAGGATGATCAGCGACGCGTAGAGCACAAGCCCTGCGGTGGTCCAGATCCGCGACCCGATCAGCGTCGACACGTTCTCCCGCAGCGTGATCGAGATGCCGAGGTTGCCGTGCAGCGCGTTGTCCAGCCAGTACCAGTACTGGGCGAAGAACGGCTTGTTCAGGTGGTAGCGCGCCTCGAGGATCCGCAGGCTGCTCGGCGGGATGCTCCGGCCGCCGGACAGCGCGGTGATCGGGTTGCCCGGCGCCAGGTACAGGGCTGCGAAGATCACGAAGCTGGCGACCAGCAGGCTGGCGAGCAGCATCGCCAGCCTGCGGCCGATAAAGCGCCAGCGCACCGGGTCAGCCGGTGCCGCCCAGGCTGTTGGCCCAGGGCGCGAACATGTAGGAGAACGAGGCGGTGGCTCCGGTCAGGCCCTTGCCGAGCAGCAGCAGGTTGGTCGGCTGGACGGTCGGGATCCACGGCAGCAGCTCGGCCGCCATCTCCTCGGCCTGCGCGACCAGTGCCGCGCGCTTGTCCGGGTTCGCCGTGCCGCGCGCCTGCTCCATCAGCGCGGTCAGCCTCGGGTTGTTGAAGTTGTCGTAGTTCTGCGAGCCGCCGGGCAGCACCAGCGTGGCAAGCAGCGCGGCCGGGTCGGCGTAGTCGCCGTAGTTCAGCGTCAGGAACCCGTCGACGCCGGCCCTGGCCTTGGGGTCGGTGAAGAAGTTGATGTAGTTCTGCGCCGAGACCGAGTCGAGCTTGACCTTGAGACCGATCGCCACGGCCGCCTGCTGGTAGGCGCCGGTCACCGCGGCGATGTTGGACAGCTGGGCGGAGGTGCCGATCGTGATCGTGTCGCCGGTGGCGCCCGCCTCCTTGACCAGCTTGCGTGCCTCGGTCAGGTTCTGGGTGAGCACCGGGGAGGCGGCGTAGGCCTTGTCGAACACCGACTTGCCGTAGCCGAAGGTGCCGGGGTTGGCGATCCAGCGCGGCATCAGCGCCGCGCCCTTGTACACGTTCTCGATCACCGCCTTGCGGTTCAGCGCGAGCGAGAGCGCCTCGCGTACCTTCAGGTTGCCGAGCGCCCCCTTGCTGCTCGACACGATGAACGCGTCGGTGGCCTGGCCCGGGCCCTGGTACACGCGCACCGCGGCCTTGTCGGCCTGCAGATCGGGCAGGGTGGACAGGCCCATGTCGTAGGCGCCCTGGATCGCCCCGGTCTCCAGCCCGGAGGTGAAGGTGGTGATCTCCGGCACGCCCTTCAGGATGATCTGCTTGACCAGCGGCGTCTTGACCGCCGTGTTCCAGTAGTGCGGGTTGGCAGCCGCGATCACCCCGACGCCGGGAGTCCATGACTTGAGCTCGTACGCCCCGGTGCACATGATGCCGCCGGCCGGGGTGCCGTAGTTCTTGCCTTCCTTCTGCGCGTACGCCTTCTCGATGATCACGCCGGGCATCGAGGACAGCTCGCCGGGCAGCCAGTAGTCGGGCTGCTTGAGCATGATCGTGACCTGGTCGCTGCCGGTGGCCGCGATCGACGCCACCCGGCTGAACACCAGCCCGTAGAAGCCGCCGAAGGACGGGTCCATCTGCCGGTCCAGGCTGTACACCACGTCGGCGGGCGTGACCGGGTGGCCGTCCCAGAACTTTGCCGCCGGGTTGATCGTGAACACCAGCTTGTCCGGCGACGGGTTGGTCATCGTCGCCAGCCCGGGCACGATCGAGCCGTCGGGCTGCTGCTCGAGCAGCGACTCGCACATCAGGGAGATCGCGGTGTTCTCCGGGTAATCGAAGGCGAAGATCGGGTCCAGTGAGTCCACGTCGCGATAGACAGCCCAGGTCACCGAGGCGACCGGCTTCGTCCCCGCGGGTGTGCTCACCACCAGGTTCTTGGTGGGCGAGATGTTGCCCGAGCTGCCGTTGCTCGTGGCGCTGCGACCGCAGGCGGAAATCGCCAGGGCCGCCGTGATCGTTGCCGCCGCCACGGACATCGCCGCCCGGCGGCCTGTTCTCCTGGCCATCTGTCCTCCTCGGTTCCCATCCGGCCGTCCCGCGGCGGGCGGCCTGGCGCGGCCTGCCCAGCGGGCCGGTGGCTTCTGTGCGGCCTGTCCGGCCGCCGGGCGCTGACTCAGCGGCACCGGTACCGCTCCTCGCCGCACACCCATGTCGACGTCACCGATGCCAGGCCGATCTCCCGGTCGGGCGCGGCGGCCAGGTCGGCGTCGGTGACAGCGAAGTCGGCCTCAAGCCCCGGCCTGATCGAGCCGGTGACGTCAGCAATCCCGTTCACCCTCGCGCTGCCCGCGGTGTAGGCGGCCAGGATCGCCGAGCGGCCAATCGCCTGCTCGGGCAGGAACGGGTCGTCGGTTCCCGCGCCGTGCCCTGCGGGCAGCGACCGGTTCACCGCCACATGCGCGCCGAGCAGCGGATCGGGGCTGGAGACCGACCAGTCGCTGCCCGCGCACATCGGCGCGCCCGCCGCAAGCAGTGACCCGAACGGGTACTGCCAGGACGAGCGGCGCTCGCCGAGGAACGGGATAGTCAGCTCGTCCATCTGAGGCTCGTGCGTGGCCCACAGCGGCTGGATGTTCGCGGTGGCCGACAGGCTGGCGAACCTGGCGATGTCGTCGGGATGCACCACCTGAAGGTGCGCCAGGTGGTGGCGCGGCCCCCCATGTTGGCCAGCACCGTGTTGGCCACCACTGTGTTGGCCAGCAATGGCGCCGTTGGCCGTCCTGGCCGCCTCGATGGCGTCGAGCGCGTTCCTGACCGCGCGGTCACCGAGCGCGTGGAAGTGGACCTGGAATCCCTCCCGGTCGAGCGCGGTGACGAATCTTGGCAGCTCGGCCGGGTCGATGAAGTCGAGCCCGGAGTGACCGGTCGAGCAGCCATGGCCGTCCAGGTACGGCTCGAGCATCGCGGCGGTGTGGTTCTCCGCGACGCCGTCGAGCATGATCTTCACGCTGGTCGCCCTGAACCGCCCGGCCTGGCCGGTCCGGCGGCGCTCGATCAGCTCGGGCAGCTGGTCGAGCCCGCGGTACCGGTCCCACCACAGCGCGCCGACAACGTGGCCGGCCAGGGTGCCTGCCGCGGCCGCCCGCAGGTAGGCGCCGATCGGGTCGGGCAGGTCAGCCGAGCGGCCGACGATGGCGTCCTGCCACCCGGTGATGCCGAGCGAGAGCAGGTAGTCCTGCCCGGCCAGCAGGCCCGCGTACCAGTCGTCCGCGGTGGGCTCGGGCAGCAGCCGCGACACCAGGCCGGCCGCGCCCTCCTGAAGCGTGCCGGCCAGCTCGCCGGCCGCGTCCCGCTCGATCCGCCCGTCGGCCGGGTCAGGGGTGCTGGCGTCGATGCCGGCCAGCTCGAGCGCCCTGCTGTTCACCCAGGCGCCGTGGCCGTCCCTGTTCGGCAGGAAGACCGGCCGGTCGGGGACCACGGTGTCGAGCAGGTCCTTCGTCGGCACGCCGCCAGGAAATGCCTCCATCGACCAGCCGCCGCCGGTGATCCACTCGGCCTGCGGATGGGCGGCCGCATAAGCCGCGATGATCGCGGTGTACTCGGCGGCGGTCCGGACGCCGGTCAGGTCGCAGCGGCAGAGCCGGTCGCCGGCGAAGACCGGGTGCACGTGCGCGTCGATGAAACCGGGCAGCAGCGTGCCGCCGTGCAGGTCGACCGGCTCGGACCGGCCGAGCGGCCCGGCCTGCTCCGCCGGGCCCACGTAGCTGATCGTCCCGGCGCCGACCCTGACCACGGTCCCTGCGGGCGCGAAGGCCACGCCGTCGAAGACCGTTCCGTTGTGGAACGCCAGCTCTGAGCCGACCGGCACGCAGCCTCCTGTACGCCGAAAAGTAGTTATTGCGGATGATTAGAGCACTTGACCAAGTCTTAGTCAATAGCACTGACAAAGCCTTGTAAGTTACCGTCCGGCAAGTTAGCGTCATCGGCGTCGGATGCGACAATCTGCGTGTGGCCGATCACGAGGAGATGCCGGGGATGACGACGACGAGCGGGCGGCGCCTGCGGCGTGGCAGCCTGACGCCCGACATGATCGTCACCGAGAGCCTGCGGCTGCTTGACACGGAGGGTTCCGACGGGTTCAGCCTGCCCAAGCTCGGCCGCGCGCTCGGCGCCGACCCGACGGCCGTGTACCGGCACTTCGCCAGCAAGGACGACCTGGTGCTGGCGATCGCCGACCGGCTGATCGAGGAGGCCATGGCCGGCCTGGCGCCCCAGCCTTGCTGGCTCGCCACGGTCGAGGACGTGGTGCGGCGGATGCGGGCCACCTACCTGGCCCACCCGGCAGCGGCCGCGCTCTCCTCGTACCGCACGACTCAGCGCCCGGCCGAGATGCGGATCGTCGACATCCTGATCGGCGCGGTTCTTCAAGCGGGGTTCGAGGGAGCGCAGGCCGCCCTCGTCTACCGTGCGATCGGAGACTTCGCGCTGGCCTGGTCCGGCGGCGAGGCGGCGTTCGGCGCGCTCGAACCGGCCCTGCAGCAGTCCGACCGGGCCGCCTGGACGCGCGCCTACCTGGCCGTCGACCGCACCGAGTACCCCCACATCTGGCAGATCAGGGACGAGCTCGCAGGCGTGCCCGACGACGGCATCTTCGAGACGGTGCTCGCCGCCGTCCTCGCCGGGCTCCGGCTCCAGGCACCCCGCCCGTGCGGATGCGACGAGCACGCCGCAGCGGCGGCAGCGCCGTGACCGCGCGACTCGCCAGGCGCCCTGGCGGGCCTGCCAGGCTGCGCGACCTACTCGGCTCCGGCCAGACGGTCGTAGCGCCTGGCGCGTTCGACCCGCTGGCCGCGCGCCTGGTCGAGGAGGCGGGCTTTCCCGCCGTCTACATGACCGGCTTCGGCACGTCGGCCGCGCTGCTCGGCAGGCCCGACGTGGGCCTGCTGACGATGACCGAGATGGCGGACAACGCCGCGAGGATCGCGGCCTGCGTCAACATCCCGGTGATCGCCGACGCCGACACCGGGTACGGCAACCCGGTCAACGTGATCAGGACGGTCGGCGCCTACGAGGCGGCCGGCGTGGCCGGGATCCACATCGAGGATCAGGTCGCGCCCAAGAAGTGCGGGCACACGGACGGCAAGCAGATCATCGCCGCCGCTGAGATGGCGCAGAAGGTGCGCGCCGCCGTGGACGCACGATCCGACCCCGACTTCGTGATCATCGCGCGGACCGACGCCAGGGCGGTGGAGGGACTGGACAGTGCGCTCGACCGGGCTGCGCAGTACCTGGAGGCGGGCGCGGACGCGCTCTTCGTCGAGGCGGTTCTCAGCGACGACGAGGCGGCGCACGTGGCCGCCGCTTTCCCCGGCGTGCCGCTGCTCTTCAACTGGGCCGAGGGCGGCAAGACGCCGCCGCTGACCCTGGAGCGGCTCACCGAGCTCGGCTACCGGATCGTCATCTTTCCGATCGGCACGCTGCTCGCGGCGACTGCAGCGATACGGAGCATCCTGGCCGAGATCGCGCGGGCCGGGACCCCGGCCGCGGCGCTGCCCGGCCTCCCGACGTTCGCCGAGTTCACGGATTTCATCGGGCTTCCCGAGGTGCGCCGGGTCGAGCGGCGGTACGCCGCCGGTTAGGCCGGGCACCTGGCTACGATGCGGGCATGAGGTTCGCGATCGCGATTCCGCAGCTGTTCGGTGACGGCGAGTTCGACCCGGCCGCGTTCGCCGCCTACCTGCGGCGGGCAGAGGAACTCGGGTTCGAGAGCGCCTGGGCGCAGGAGCAGGTGCTCGGTTCGGCACCGCAGCTTGCCCCGGTCGAGGTGATGACGTTCGCCGCGGCCTGCACGAGCACGCTGCGACTCGGCTGCGTAGTGTTCGTGTCCACCCTGTACAGCCCGGTGCACCTGGCCAAGAGCCTCGCCACGCTCGACCAGCTAAGCGGAGGCCGGATCGAGATCGGGGTCGGCACCGGCGGGCCGGGGCGGCCGTTCGCCGCGTTCGGCGTTGACCCGGCCAGGTACGTGGCAAGGTTCACCGAGGGCCTGGCCGTGATGAAGGCGTTGTGGACGCAGCAGCGGGTGACCTTCGACGGCGAGTTCTGGCAGCTCACCGACGCCGGGATGGAGCCCAAGCCGGCCCAGAAGCCGTACCCGCGGCTGTGGTTCGGCGGCTCGGGCCGACCGGCGCTGCGGCGCGCGGTCCGGCTGGGTGACGGCTTCTTCGGCGCAGGCTCGTCGACCACCGACGCGTTCGCCGGGCAGGTGCAGGTCGTGCGCGAGGCACTCGCGGAGTCCGGCCGCGATACGGCGGACTTCCCGATCGCCAAACGCGTCTACATCGCCGTGGACGCCGACGCCGACCGGGCCAGGCAGCAGATGAACGCCGCGCTGGCCGGCCTGTACGGGCGCAGGCTGGAGACGGTGGAGGCGGCGGCGATCGCGGGAACCGCCCAGGACTGCGTGCGCGAGCTCCGCCGGGTCGCCGAGGCCGGCGCCGAGCTGATCTTGTTCACGCCGCTGTTCGAGCTGGCCGCGCACGCCGAGGTGCTGGCCGCCGAGGTCATCCCCGCCCTGAGCTAGCTCCGATGCGGTCCCGGCGAGAATCTCCGCGTTTCGCGTAATGGCACCGCGATCATTTCACCAGTACCCGAACCGTTGGATGCAATCGCGACCGGGCGCGGGAGCAGCCATTAGCGCCGTATGCGGCGCTGGCTGGGCAATTGGTCACTAACGTGGTGCGGGTGCCCAGCCACCGCACCCGGCAGCGACCCGCACCGCGGCGCCGCTACCTGGCGGCGGCCAGCGGCCTCGCTGTCGTGGTGGTGATCGCCGCCCTGCTGACCGCCGGTTATCTGCTCGACGGCGGCGCCGGCCAGGCCCGTGCCCCGTCCACGGCGGCGGAGCGGTCCGGCCCCGGCACTGCCGGCTCGCGCGGGGCCAGTTCGCGCAGGGCTGGCGACCACGGGGCTGGTTCGCACGGGCGACGCTCGCCAGGGGCCAGCACGCCACCGGCAACGCCATCGCCGTCCCGCCCTGATCCGACCACGTCGCGGTCGGTTCCCGCCGCCAGCCCGTCGTCCGCGCCCGCGCCAAGCCCATCGCCTACCCCAGCCCGCTCATCCCACGGCGGCGGCCACGGCACCGCGTCCGGCAGCGCGGCCGCTGCGGTGCTCGGCATCATCAACGAGGCCCGCGCGCAGGCTGGCCTGCCCGCCTACACGGTCATCGGCGGGCTGGTCACCAGCGCGGGCAGGCACAACCGGCTGATGGCCGACGGCTGCGGCATGTCCCACCAGTGCCCCGGCGAGCCGCCGCTCGGCACCAGGGAAACCGATGCAGGCGTGCGCTGGACCGCGGCCGGGGAGAACATCGGGGAGGGCGGCCCGGTCGCCGACACGACCGCTGCGATCACCCAGATAGCGGTGGCACTCACCCGGGACATGCTGAACGAGCAGCCGCCGGGCGACGGGCACCGGCTCAATCTGCTCAGCTCCACGTTCGCCCACATAGGGATCGCCATCTACCGTGACAGTCACGGAACCGTATGGATGACGCAGGACTTCGCGAACTGATCCCCGCGCAGGCTAGGGCCAGGTTCAGGGCCGGGCTTCGGGTGCCAACCGCGAGCCTGGCACCTGGCTTCGCCCAGGCCAACCTGGTCGTACTGCCGCAGGACGCGGCCCGCGAGTTCGCGCTGTTCGCCAGCCGCAACCCTGGCCCGTGCCCGCTGCTTGACGTCACTGGCCCCGGCAGCCCGGTGACGGGCCTCGCCGCGGGTGCCGACCTGCGCACCGACCTGCCCGGCTACCGGGTCTGGGAGCACGGCGCGTGCGTGGCCGAGCCTGACGAGGTGACCAGGTACTGGCGCGACGACCTGGTCGCGTTCCTGACCGGCTGCAGCTTCACCTTCGAGCGGGCGCTGGCGGCCGCTGGCGTGCCGGTACGGCACGTCGAGCAGGGCACGAACGTCCCGATGTACCGGACCGGCCGTCCGTGCCACCCGGCCGGCCGGTTCGCCGGCCCGCTGGTCGTCTCCATGCGCCCGGTGCCCGAGCGCCTGGTCGCCACCGCCGCCGAGGTGACCGCGCGTTACCCGGCGGCACACGGCGCGCCGGTGCACGCGGGCGACCCCGCGGCGCTCGGGATCGCCGACCTCGACCGCCCCGACTACGGCGACCCGGTCGCGCTCCAGCCGGGCGACGTGCCCGTCTTCTGGGCCTGCGGCGTCACCCCGCAGGCAGCGCTCGCCGCCGCGCGGCTCCCGTTCGCGATCACCCACGCGCCAGGCCACATGCTGATCACCGACATCGCCGACGCCGACCTGGCCGAGGCGTACCCGAAGCCGCCGGCGGCGTCCTGACCATCGTCCGCGGCCCGTGTCATCGGCTTCCGGTGTGCTCCTGCTGGTAGGCGTGCCAGTCGACCTCGTGCGGTCGCCGCGCGTGCCGGTCGGCGGCCGACAGGCGCGTGGCCGCGATCGCGCCAAGCGCGGTGGCGCACACGCAGGCGACCGCGCCGAGCCCGAGTGCGTAACGGGGGCTGAGGTCGTCGGCGACGACTCCGATGATCGGGCCGCCCACGGGCGTGCTGCCGGTGAACGTGACCGACCACAGCGCCATCACCCGGCCGCGGAACCGGGGGTCCGCCGTGAGCTGCAAGGTGGTGTTCCCGGTCGCCATGAAGGCGGTGCTGAAGAATCCCACCCCAGCGAGCGCGGCGAGTTCGCCAGCCAGCGCGGGGATCAGTGCCGCGGCGAGAATGGCCAGCCCGAAGCCAGCGGCGGCGACCGTGAACGGCAGCAGGCCGGTCCTGGCCAGCCCGGCGACGACCAGGCCGCCCGCGACGGCTCCGACTCCCATCGCCGCGGTCAGGAAGCCGTAGGTCCCCGCGTCGCCGTGCAGGCTGACCTTGGCGAGCAGCGGCAAGGACACCTGGAACTCGTAGGCCAGGGTGCCGACGAGCGCCATCATCATCAGGGGCACGAGCAGCCCCGCCGTTCCGCTCACGTAGCGCAGTCCCTGCCTGAGCTGGCCGGGCTCACGCCCCGCCGGCGGTGCCCGGTGCAGCGCGGACGGCCGGATGCGTGCGAGAGCGGCGATGACGGCAATGAAGCTGGCCGCGTTGATCAGGAAGCACGGGCCGACCCCGACCGTGGCGATGAGCACGCCGGCGATGGCGGGGCCCACGGCACGGGCGGCGTTGGTAAGGACACTGTTCAGGCTGACCGCGTTCTGCAGCTGCTCCCGGCCCACCATCTCAGGGACGAAGGTCTGCCGGCACGGCTGGTCGACTGAGTTCACCATTCCGAGGGTCACAGCGAGTACGAACACCATCCACAGCCGCACCTGGTGCGTCACCGCGAGAACCCCGAGCACAAGGGCGAGCACCGCGAGCGCCGTCTGCGTCGCCAGCAGCAGCCGCCGCTTGTCCGCGCGATCGGCGATCAGGCCGCCATAAGGCCCGAGCAGGAGGACGGGCAGGAACTGGGCGGCCGCCACCAAGCCGAGCGCGGCACCCGACCCGGTCAGCTGGAGCACCAGCCAGGACTGCGCGACCGACTGCATCCAGGTGCCTGGCAGGCTGACCGACTGCCCCGCGAGGTACAGCCGGAAGTTCGGGATCTCCAGCGCGGCGAACATCCGGGATCGAGGCTGGCCGGGTTCCGCCCGGAGTCGGACCGGCCAACCGCGCCGGGCCCGGTGCTCGCGCTCCCCGCCGCCGGACATGCCCCACACGATCCCAGTCACCGGCCGTTATTGCATCGGAATGCCCGATGTGCTACCGCTACAACGTAACCGTCGCGAAGGTGATGTTTCGGGCGGTGGCTACGCGCGCCAGGCTGGTGCACTTGAGCCCCGCGGCACCAGCGGGGGATCTGGCCAGCCCGGCGCGGTGCGGGAGAACCTGACCGGCGGCGCGAGCATGTGCACCGGGCCGAGCGCGCTCGGCGCATCATAGGGGTCGGGATCGACGAGGGAGTGCTCCGCCGTGGTGCCCGCCTCGGCCGGATCGACCAGGCCGAGCGTGAGGTACCACATGGCGGTGCGGGTCAGGCTCACGTTGACGCTCCAGCTACCGCCTTCGGTGGCCTGCCTGCGGATCGCGGCGGTGGCTCCGATGGCCCCCATGTAGCCGGTGATGAAGTCGTTGATCAGCCCGGTGATAGGAAGCCTGGGGTCCTCGGGGGTTCCTTCCAGGGTCATCAGCCCGGCGGCGGCCGACCCGTTCATGTCAAAACCGCCCCTGGCTGCCCACGGGCCGCCGTGGCCGTAGCAGGTGACCGAGACGGTGACGATGCCCGGATACCTGCGGGCAAGGTCCTGGGCATCGAGCCCGATGGCCTCGAGCTTGCCGTGCCTGTGGTTGTTGACGACGACGCTGGCGCTGGCCAGCAGCTTGTCGGCCCTGGCGCGGCCGCGGTCGGCGGTCAGGTCGATGTAGGCGCTGCGGGACCCGACGTTGGCCTCGCAGTAGATGAAGTCGTGTTCGTAGTCGTTGGGCCTGGTGCCGCAGAGGACGTCGGCACCTTGCTCGGCGAGGGTCCGGCCGACGACGGGCCCGGCGACGGCGTGGGTGAAGGAGAGCACCCGGACTCCGTCAAGCGGCCTTGCTGCGGGCGGCAGGTGGCGGGGTGCGGCATCGCCGATACGCTCGATGGTGATGACGGGCTCGGCGGCAAGCCAGCGGCCCTGAGGGTGGTCCGCCCATTCCTGCGGGGTTCGGATGATGCAGCCGGTGAGCGCGGCCTCGTTCGCGGTGTCCTCAAGGTCTCTGGCATCCCACCTGGCCATGGCCTGTGCGACCCGGCCGCGGTCGGGCGGGACGTCGAGGAACTGGCACCAATTGACGACCTGGTGCGGGTACACGGCCGAGGCCATGACGGTCCTGCCGTCCCTGGTCCGGTAGCTGTCGAGCAGATAGGGATTGTCCGCGACCAGCGGGGCGGGCGGCGGCTCTCCGTTGATCGTCGGGTCCCAGAAGGCGTTCGGGGTGATGCCGTGGATGGCCTGCCTCAGGTCGAGTGCCAGGTCCTGGCTCTGGCCGGTCCGCAGCTTCCAGAGCGCGGCCGCGGCAACCGCGCCGCCCATGATCGGGATCCCGATGCACGCGCCGAGCCGCAGCCGGCTTGCCACGATGGGATCGGAGCCGGCGAAGGTCACCCTGCCCCCGGCGCTGGCCGCGGACAGACCAACGTCGGCGAGCAGCCGGTCGAGGTGCTCGGCGGGATCGAAGCCTGGAGCATCTGCGGCCGGGATCCTCGTGGTCATGTCAGGCTCCTCGGCGTATCGGCGGCGGGATCTGGCTGGAGCGCAGCTCATCTGGTATGCCCGAAGTACGTGAGCTCCCGTCGGACAGCTCGACCGACACCGCGCCCTGGGGCACCGCGGGGAGCCAGGCGACGAAGTGCTCGTCGTGCTCGCCGAAGTACAGACAACCGGTCGCCGGCCGCCATGAGCGGACCTGCGCCGTGAGCTCCGCATCGATCCGCACGCCGTCGTGCGCGACGTGGACGCGGTAACTGCGAAGATCTCCGCGGAAGGTACTGTCCGCGATCCGCCCCTCACAGCCGTCCTTGCGCGCGCTGAACTGCCCGGCCAGTGCGTGCTGCTCGAACGACATCGTCTCCGCGCCCGGACGGTCGAGTTGGACCGTCACGAACGGCTCGAGCGGATGCTCGGGAGCGAGCGGGTTCTTGGTATAGAACACGATCACCAGCGAGGAACCGCCGTCCAGGTGGGCATCGAAGTACCACCACTCGTACGACCCGGACGCCGTGTCGGTGCGCAGGCCGTCCTCCCGGGCCGCTACCGAGCCGGCATCCAGGCCGAGGCGCTGGCAGTCGTCCGGCGTGTTCGCGAGCCGGCAGGCCGGCTTGCTGCTGGCCGCTCTCATCGCTGCACCCCGGGTTCCTCGCTCGCTGGCACGGACCGCCTGGAGAAGTGCCGCAGCAACGCCGCGACGGCCCGCTGGCTAAGGTCCGCCTGAACGACGGCATCCGCTGCCGCATCCGTCAGCGCCTGGATGTCTGCGCCTTCGGTCACCGCGACGACCATCCTGGCCAGGTCCATGGCAGGCACGGTGGGGACGCAGCCCGATCGCTCGAGGGCCTCGGCGATCAGGGCTGCCAGCTCGGAACGGACCCGGACCTCATGGCTGACCAGCAACGCCGCGACCTCGGGCCGCCGGATCGCGTGCAGGGAGAACTCCATGGACACGAGCGTCCACTGCCGGTCCACGGCCAGCGCCGGCTGCCTGCTCTCGCCGTCAACTGGCTGGGCCGGTGCCTCGTCGGCTGGCATCACGCGGCGCAGCCACTCGGCCCGCCGCTGCCAGCTGCGGTCAAGCAGGGCAAGGAACAGGGCGTCCTTGTTCGGGAAGTTGGAGTAGAACGCTCCCTTGGTCAGCCCGGCCCGGGCGCAGATATCGGGAATCGACGTCGCTCCGTAGCCCTGCTCGGCGAACAGCGCCATCGCCGCATCGAGCAGCGCGCCAACCGTGACCGGACGGCGCTTGGTGATCCCTCGTGGCATGACCACAGCCTATAGCATACTGAGCAGTATCCGCTACTGATCGGTATGCGATTAAGCGCGAGAGCTTATGCGGGTAGCGCGGTCGCCAGGTTGGCTTGGTGCGGTCAGTGCGGCGTCGGCACCAGGCCGGCCTCGTACGCGGTGATGACGAGCTGTACCCGGTCCCTGGCGCCCAGCTTGGCCAGCAGCCTGGCCACGTGTGTCTTGGCGGTGCCTGCGGTGATGTACAGGGCGGCGGCGATCTCGGCGTTGGACATGCCGAGGCCCACCAGCCTGAGCACCTCACGCTCGCGGTCGGTGATCCCGGTGAGCTCCCGGGGCCTGCGGCCCGCACGGGGCTCGCTGGCGAACTGCCCGATCAGGCGGCGGGTGACGCCCGGCGCGATGATGGCGTCGCCGGCCGCGACGACGTGGATCGCGGCCAGGATGTCATCCAGCGCCATGTCCTTGACCAGGAACCCGCTCGCCCCGGCCCGCAGCGCGCCGTAGACGTAGTCATCGTCGTCGAACGTGGTAAGCACCAGCACGCGGGCGCGCAGGTCTCCGGCGGTGATCAGCCGGGTTGCCTCGATACCATCCATGCCCGGCATGCGGATGTCCATCACCACCACATCGGGGTCGGCGTCCCTGACCAGCTGGACCGCCTCGGCTCCCGTTCCGGCCTCGCCGGCCACGTCGATGCCGGGTGTCTGCTCGATCAGCCTGCGCAGGCCCGCGCGGACCAGTGGCTGGTCGTCGGCCAGGATGACCCGGATGGTCACCGGGCCGACGCCGGCGCGGGCACCGGCAGCCGTGCTGCGACGCGCCAGCCGCCGCCGGTGCGCGGGCCGGCCGAGAAGTCCCCGCCGAGCAGGGCGGCGCGCTCGCGCATGCCGGTGATCCCGTAGCCGGTCCCGGCCGCGCTTCCGCCGCGTCCGCTGTCAGTGATCTCGATCGATAGCTGCCCGTCCCGCTGATCGATCGCGACCTGGCACTGGCCGATGCGGGCATGGGAGATCACGTTGGTGAGCGCCTCCTGGATGATGCGGAACGCCGACAGGTCGATGTCGGCCGGGAGCGGCTCTCGGCTGCCACGCCACTCCACCTCGACCTGCACGCCCGCGTCCCGGGCCGTGGTAACCAGCCGGTCGATGTCTGCCAGGCCGGGCGTCGCGCCTACCGGTGCCTGGCCGGGCCCGGACTCCGGGTCTGCTCGCCGCAGCCCGGTGACCATCCGCCGCAGCCCGGACAGAGTCTCCCGGCTGGTGGCCTCGATGGCGGCCAGGGCGTCGCGCGCCTCGTCGGGCCGGGCGTCGAAGACCCTGCGGCCCGAGCCTGCCTGGATCGCGACGATGCCGATGCTGTGCGCCACCAGGTCGTGCAGTTCGCGGGCGATCCGCAGCCGCTCCGCCATCGTGGCCTGGGCGGCAGCCTGGGCCCGCACCAGCTCGGCCCGGGCCTGTGCCTGCCGGATCGAATGTCCGATAAGCCAGGCAATGACCATAAAGAGGGGGACGGCGATCGTGACAACTTGTATCGCCGACGCGCCCAGGCCGCCACCCCGGAGCGAACCCAGAGAGGGCACTGCCAGGATCGGAATCAGCAGGCCGGCGGCGGCCATGGCGGCACCAGTCACCGAGACTCTCCGGCTGCGTGTCGCCGCTATGTAGCAGACCTCAAGGCCCACTACGCAGGCGAGCACGACCAGCGCGTACGACGGCCTCGGCTGCAGCACCATGCTCGTCACCGATCCGCCGAGCATCACGGCCAGCGCGGCCAGCGGCCAGCGGCGCAGCAGCAAGGCGGAAGCCAGCAGGGCGCAGCCTGAGACCGGGAATCCCCACATGATCACGGGCGCCTCCAGCCTGCCGGGTCTGCTCACCGCGATCGTAACCGCCATGCGGGGCCGGGTCGTCTGCCTGCAGGCGTACGCCAGCGGGCTGCTGCGGCACCGTGCAGATGGGCCCGCGGGCAGATGCGGCGGGTCCGGCGATTGCGGCATCTTCACGCTATGAACCCAACTATCGAGATTGACGGGCTGCGTAAGCGGTTCGGCTCGACGCAAGCGCTGGACGGGATGACGTTCACGGTCGGTCCGGGCCAGGTGACCGGTTTCGTCGGGCCGAACGGCGCCGGTAAGTCGACCACCATGCGCGTCGTCGCCGGCCTGGACGCGCCCGACGCGGGCACCGCCACCATCGGCGGACGCCCGTACCACTCGCTGAAGAACCCGCTGACTCATATCGGGTCGCTGCTGGACGCCAGCGCGCTGCAGCCCAGCCGCAGCGGGCGCAACCACCTGCTGTGGCTCGCCCACTCCCAGGGCCTCAAAGCCCGCCGGGTCGATGAGGTGATCGCGCTGGCCGGGCTGGAGTCCGCCGCCCGCCGCAGGGCCGGCGGGTACTCCCTCGGCATGCGCCAGCGGCTCGGCATCGCCGCGGCGCTGCTGGGTGACCCGCCGGTGCTGATCTTCGACGAGCCGTTCAACGGCATGGACCCCGAGGGCATCGTCTGGATGAAGGGCTTCCTATGGTCGCTGGCGGCGCAGGGCCGCGCGGTCCTGGTATCCAGCCACCTGATGAGCGAACTGCAGGACACCGCCGGCCACCTGGTCATCATCGGCCGCGGCAAGGTGATCGCTGACACCACCGTCACCGATCTCATCGCCGCCGCCTCCGGCAACCACATCACGCTGCGCACGACGGCACCTGCCGACGCTATGACGGTGCTCGCCAGCGCCGGGGCTGAGGTCACCGCCACCGGATCCGGCGTGCTCAAAGTCTCAAAGCTTTCCTCAGAACGAGTGGTGGCTGCTCTCAGCGGCCACGCCATCCCCTTCAGCGAGGTCACCGCCTACCGGGCCACCCTCGAACAGGCCTACATGGAACTGACCAGGGAGAGCGTCGAGTACCGGGCGGAGGCGACGTCATGATGACCGGCGCCGTGACACCGTACCGCTCCCCGATAGCCCCGGAGCGGGAAAGCTTCTGGCACCTGGTGCACGCCGAGTGGACCAAGTTCCGCACCGTGCGCGGGTGGGTGATCGCGGCGGGAGTCACGATCGCGGCGATCACAGCCTTCGTATTCGTCGCCAGCGACGTCAGCAGCTCGTGCGTTGGGCCCGGCGGGCCCTCTGCCTGTCCGGCGCAGCCGACCGGGCCTGGCGGTGTGCCGGTCGTGGACGCGTTCTACTTCGCGCACCAGCCGGTGACGGGGAACGGCACGATCACCGTGCAGGTGACATCGTTGACCGGCCAGGTCGAGGTCGGCCAGGCCGGCAACGGCGCGCCTCACATGGCGCCGGGCGGCCTGGCGCCATGGTCCAAGGCCGGGATCATCATCAAGGAGAACACGTCGCAAGGCTCGGCCTATGCGGCGATGATGGTCACCGGGTCCCACGGCGTGCGGATGCAATGGGACTATGTCAACGACACGCCCGGCCTGACCGGCAGCGTGTCCGCGTCCGCGCCGCGCTGGCTGCGGCTGGTCCGTCATGGCGGCACGATCATTGGGTACGACTCCGCCGACGGTAGGCACTGGAGCCTGGTCGGCACCGCGACCCTCCCGGGGCTGACCTTCACCGTGCAGGCCGGGCTCTTCGCCGCCGGCTCTTATTACGACTCCAGCTTCTGCACGTACGACTTCAGCTTCTGTACCCGGGCCACGGGCGTCTTCCGCCACATCGGGCTGTCCTGGCCTGCTGCCGGATGGACGGGGACCAACGTAGGCGGCCCGAACTTCGGCGTGCCAGCGCCCGGCACGCTCCGCCAGAGCGCCAGCGCGCTCACCGTGACCAGTTTCGGCGACATCAGCCCCGCCGCCGGGAACGCGTACGGCGGAAATGGTCAATCCCTGCAGCGGGCGCTGGCCGGGACGTTCTTCGGGCTGATACCGCTGATCGTGTTGGCCGCGATGTTCATCACCGCCGAGTACCGGCGCGGACTGATCCACGTCTCGCTGGCCGCCGCACCCCGCCGCGGCCGGCTGCTGGCCGCCAAGGCCATCGTGATCGGCGCGGTCGGCTTCGCCACGGGGCTGGTCGCCGCCACCCTCGCGCTCGCCGTCGGCACACCCCTGCTGCGCCGGGCCGGCGGCCTCGCCTGGCCGGTTTCGCTGCTCACCGAGACACGGATGGTCGCGGGCACCGCGGCGCTGCTCGCCGTGGCCGCGGTACTCGCGCTCGCGATCGGCACCATCGTGCGGCGCAGCGCGCCGGCGGTCGCCGTCGTGATCGTGGTGATCGTCGTCCCGTATCTGCTCGCCTTCGGCCCGCTGCGAGGGTCGCAGCCGCAAGGTAGCGGCCCGGGAGGGGGAGGAGGCTGGGAGCTGCAGATCACCCCGGCCGCCGCCTTGTCCGTACAGCAGGCGGTCCCCCAGTTCCATCAGCTCATCGCCATCTACTCCCTGAATGCCGGGTACTACCCGCTCGCGCCGTGGGCGGGGCTGGCGGTGGAGTGCGCGTGGGCGGTCGCCGCGCTGGCGCTGGCCTATTACCTGCTGCGCCGGAGAGACGCATGAGCCTCACCGCCCGGGCCGCTTCGCCGCGTTATCTGCTGGGCCAGGCCCTGCACGCCGAGTGGAGCAAGCTCCGCACCGTCACTGGTCCATCGTGGCTGCTGGCCGGGATCGTCACGGTGACCGTCGCCGTCGGGGTGGCAGCGGCCAGCGCGGCCCACTGCTCGTCCGCCACCTGCGGGATCGACCCCGCCACGGTCAGCTTCACCGGAATCTACCCCGGCCAGGCGGTCGTAGCCGTCGCCGGCGTGCTGGCCATCGGCAACGAGTACAGCACCGGGATGATCAAGCTGTCGCTGACCGCGATGCCCAGGCGGCTGACGTGGTTCTGCGCCAAGGCCACGGTGCTCACCGCCCCGGTGCTCGCCGCCTCAGCGCTCGCGGTCGCCGGCACTGCGCTCGCCGGGCGGCTGATCCTGCCCGGCCACGGCTTCACCCCCGCGCATGGATACGCATCCCTCACCTCGGCCACCGACTTGCGGGCTGCCGCAGGCGCGGTCGTGTACCTGACGCTCATCGCCCTGCTCAGCCTCGGGCTCGCCGCAGCGGTACGCGACTCCGCGGCCGCCATCGGCCTGGTGCTCGGGCTGCTGTACCTGTTCCCGCTCGCCGCGAACGTCATCGCCAACCCGACCCTCGCCCGGCACCTGCGCCAGATCGGCCCCCTGCCCGCCGGCCTGGACGCCCAGGCCACGATCGGCGTGCACAGCCTGCCGCTCACCCCGTGGCAGGGCCTCGGCGTCGTCGCCCTATGGACCGCCGGCGCCATCCTCGTCGGCGCACTCGTACTGAAGACCCGCGACGCATGACGGCAGCTCGCACTAGTGCCGACGGCTCGGACCCGTCGCGGGCCGCGCGGTCTGGCTGGTCAGGCCAGTCCGGGCCGGACCAGCCCGGTCTGATAGGCAGTCACCACGAGCTGCGCTCTGTCCCTGGCGCCGAGCTTGGCCATCGTCCGGTTGATGTGCGTCTTGGCGGTCAGCGGGCTCATGTACAGGGTCGCGCCGATCTCGTCGTTGCTCATGCCCGCTGCCACCAGCGCCAGTACCTCGCGCTCACGGTCGGTCAGCGCCGACAGGGCCGAGGGGTCGGCCTGCTGCGCCGGGTCCTGGCCGGCGATGCGGGCGATGAGCCTGCGAGTGACGCTGGGAGACAGCAGCGCGTCGCCGCGGGCGACCACTCGGATGGCACTGATCAGGTCCTCAGGCTCGGTGTCCTTGACCAGGAACCCGCTCGCTCCGGCCCGGATGGCCGCGAGGACGTACTCGTCCTCCTCGTATGTCGTGAGGATGATCACCCGGACTCCGGCGAGGTCGGGGTCGGCGGCGATCTGCCTGGTGGCTTCGAGGCCGTCGGTGCCGGGCATGCGGATGTCCATCAGGACGACCTCGGCGCGCAGCGACCTGGTGAGTTCCACCGCCGCGGCGCCGTCCGCGGCCTCGCCGACGATCTCGATGTCGGGCGCCGATCCGGCCAGGACCCGGAACCCGGCCCTGACCAGGGCCTGGTCGTCGGCGAGCAGCACCCTGATCACGACGAGCTCGCGATCTGCCTGATGTGCAGGCTCGCCCCCTGGTCCGGCGCGCCGCCGGTCTTCGGCACCGCGGACGGTCCCGCGGCAGCGCCCGGCGTCGCCGCCATGGGCAGCCTGGCCAGGACCGCGAATCCACCCTCTGGCCGGGGACCAGCATCCAGCGTGCCGCCGAGTGCCGCCGCCCGCTCGCGCATCCCGGCCAGTCCGGTACCGGCGCCCTCGCGAAATCCGTCGGCGGCGGGCGGCCCGTCGTTGCTGACCTCGACCAGGAGGTCACTGCCGTCCTGCCGGACCGCCACCGTCGCGGAGCAGCGGCCGGAATGGCGCACCACGTTGGTCAGCGACTCCTGCACGATGCGGTAGGCGGCCAGCGCGACCGCCGGGGGCACGGGGACCGCCACCTCGCTCGCCTCGACCGAGGTAGGTGTGCCCGCGGCGGTGACCGCCTCGGCCAGCGGCCGGATCGCCTGCAGGTCGGGGACGCCTTGCTCGGACCCGTCGGCATCAGCCTGCTGCAGCACCTTGAGCACGGCCCGCAGTTCACGCAGGCCAGCCTTGCTGGCGCCGCGGATCGCTTGGATCGCCTCGGCGGCCCGCTCCTGATCCTCGGGCAGCAGCATGGCCGCCGCGGTGGCCTGCACGTTGATCATCGCCATCGAGTGGGCGATGACGTCGTGCAGTTCGCGCGCGATCCGCATCCGCTCCGCGCTGACCCGCCTGCGCGTCTCCTCCTCACGGATCTGCTCATCCCTGGCCGTCCGGTCCCGGTCGGCGGCCAGCCACTGGCGCCGCGCGGCCACGTAGGCGCCGAGTGCGGCCGAGGCCAGCAGTTCCGGCCACATCGTCGCGTTCGGCCCGCCGAGCCAGCCGAACGGGCCGAGCGTTCCCTCGGCCACGAAGATGGCGGCGGCCCCGCCGAGTCCTGCGGCCAGCGCGACCCAGCGCGGGCGGATCAGCGCGAGCCAGAACAGCGCCACGATGACGGGGACCAGCGCGGCCCCGTCGATCTGGCCGAGACTGGCCCAGGCGACATCGCCGGCCGCCGCCAGGGCGAACACCGCGACCGGGGCGCGATCACGCCAGGCGAGGGCAACCGCAGGCAGCGCCACCACCAGGTAGGCGACGGCCGGCGGATGGCTGGTCAGGTGCAGGCCGCCGTAAGAGTGAACGGGATTGGCCTCGACATAGCAGCCCACTACGGTCAGCGCGAGCACCAGGGCGATGCCCGCGGCGCCCCACCAGCGCCGCGGCACGCTGACTGCGCTCGCGATGCCCACGTTCCGGAGCGTATACCGGCCCGCGGGCTGCGCCATCGTCGCTGCGCGGGCGGCTGAGTACAGCGCCGGGAGTACCGCGCTACCGCGAATGGAGCAGGCCCAAGGGCACCCGCGGGGCGATGCCCGATTCCGGCTGGGCGGGACAGCCTGGTGGTCAGCAGCCCAGCCAGGTGCTGGGCGCACGGTGAGCACACGCAAGGGAGGACCACATGCTGACCGCCACCACTCACGCTGCCCCGGGGACCAGCCAGATCCGAACCCGGGCGCTGCCCGCAGCGGCCGGGGCGGCCGCCGCGGCGATCGCCTGGGTCATCGAGGTTCCGCTGCTCGGCGTTCGCCTGAGCATCCGGTTCGGCGCCATGCATCCTCAGGTCATCGCGCCAGGGCAGATCATCGGCGCCGCCCTCGTCGCCGGGCTGGCCGGCTGGCTGGCGCTAGCCGTCCTTGACCGGCGCGCGCGGCGCCCCCGCACGGCGTGGACCGTGACCGCTGTCGCTGTGCTCGCGGTGTCGCTGGCGCTGCCGCTCGTCGCCGCGACCACCACAGCGGCAGCCGCCGGGCTCGTAGTGCTCCATCTGACCGTGGGGGCGAGCGTCATCCCGGCCATGGCGCGCACCGCCCGCGCCCGCTGACCGGCCAGGCACGGCACCGCTCAGGCCGGGCTGGTGGAGGTCAGGTTGAGCCGACGGTTGGCCCAGGCGGTGAACACCTCGCCGTAGGGCGAAGGCACTGCGAGCGCGGGAAGCTCAGCGCCTGGGTCGATCCGGAATCGCCTGGCCAGGTACGGGTAGAGGTCGGCAAGCGGCCCGAGCCCGCAGGGGTCGCCGGCGTGCAGCGCGACGTCATCGCTGGCCTCGGTGCCGATCGCGAACGCCAGGCAGGCGCCGAGGTAGCTCAGCCCGTCAGGCAGCGACGCCGGCGCCGCGCCACTGCTGAGCCCGTCCAGCCAGCCACCGTAACTCGCAGGGTCGGGGACGAGCGGCAGCCCCGGCCGTCGCAGGGCGAAGCTGCCGAAACTCCTGACGTCAGGCGCGGGGTCACGGCCCTCGTACCCGCCGACGCCACGGACGACCCCCCAGGCCAGCCTGAGCAGGTACGGCGGCCCCACCACACCGAAAAACGTCGGATACACGCGAAAGAGCACCGTCAGGTCGGCCGGGTCGTCAGCGAGGATCTCCTCGGCGCTGATCAGCCCCCTGACCAGAGCCGCATATCTGACTGCCGGGTACTCGACGGCCGCGGCCCGCAGCGCCGGAGCGTAGGTCCTCATGCTGGAGTCAGCTCACGCTCGGTCACCGCAGCGGTGCCCTCGCCGCGGCTGAACAGCCAGAAGGCCAGGTGCCGCAGGGCCGGCTCGACCAGGTGCCTGGCCCGGAGCTCAAGGTGGATCCGCCGCCTGGCATCCCCCTTGCGGAACAGCAGGTTGGAGCAGTGCTCGTAGACCTCGGGGCGGTTGCGCGGCGGCGACCCCTCGCCCGGTACAGGATGCACAGCAGCGCGAGCATCAGCGGGTTCGACCGCAGGTCGGGCATCTGCGCGCTCTCGGCCATGAACGCCTCGGCCCAGCTCCGGCCGTCGCCGGGCACCAGGCCGTCGTCCCTGGCGAACCACTTGGCGACGTAGCTGGCCGTACGCTCATCGTCGAATCCGTCCAGCCGGTACCTGACGAACTGCCTGTCGTCGAGCCTGGCCTCGTCGTAGCCCACCACGCGGGAGGTGACCAGCACCTTGGCCAGGGGGTACTCGGCGCAGAACCGCTCGATGATGGCGGTCACGTCGGCTCGCCGCGCGGTGTCCACGAGCTAATCGAGGCCGTCGAAGATGACCACGGCCGCGCCGCTGAGCAGCAGCCGCTCCACCAGGCGGCGCGGCGCGGCGCACTGGTAGAACACCTCGAGCCGGCTCTCGATGTAGCCGGCCACGGAGCGGGCAGGAGGATCGGCCGCCGCATAGTCCCGCAGCGTCACCAGGAACGGCACCCGGCGGCCCGAGGATCGGCCGTGGTAGTCCATCAGCACGTTGGCCGCGCTGGTCTTCCCGCCGCCCGGGTGGCCGAGCAGCACGGTCCGGTCGAGTTCCCCGGCTAGCGTCCACAGGTCGATGACCCGCGCCGACTGCACCGGCTCGGCGTCGGCGATCTGGACGATGCTGGGACTGACGTACACGCCGGTGATCGGGATCCGGCGGCGGCGCTCGAAGCCGGGCGGCTCAAGCTTGCCGTGGTAGTCGTCACATGCCCCCGGTACCTGGCGACGAACTCCGCGTCCGCCTGGGCGTCCGGGTGCCCGGCCAGCGAAGCGGCGTGCCGTTCCACCGCCCGCAGGACCGCGATCATCCGGGCCGCGAGCGCCTCCTGCCGTACCTTGTCGAGCGCAGCGGGGTGAGCGCCTGCCAGCCGCCCGACCAGGTCGCAGATCTAGTCGTCGTAGTAGTCGAACAGCGCGTCCGCGAGGCCAGCCGCGGCAGTGCCTGGCAGCGCCCGGCCCAGGGTCAGCTCCATCGCCAGCCGCACCTGGCGCACGTCGGTCTCAGGCGCACCGGTCAGCCTGGCCGCAAGCAGCTCGTGCAGCACCCCGTGGAACTCGTCGCGCTGCAGCACCTCGGCCAGCTGGTCGGCCGTGACCGGATCGGGCACCGCAGGCAGCCCAGGCGGGTCGCCGACGATCTGGTACGTGTCGAGCCAGCGCACCAGCTCGACCTCGTCCCGGTAGCCGCGGCCGCGGTAGGACACCACGGCGGTGCCGATCCGCCGCCCGGTTTCAAGCACGACGTCGGCGAGCACGTTCGCCGCGACATCGCTCAGCAACGTTGCCGCCACGACCTAGCTTGCGCCCAGCGCGGTCCCAGCGGGGCCTCGCCCAGCTTGCAGTAGCCCAGCTGCTCACGCTCCTCCGCCGGGCGAGAGTGGATAGGTCGCGGTCTGCGGCAGCTCGTGCTCGTGCCCGCCAGCCTTGTACGAGCGGGACCCGGTGTAGATGATCGTCATCCTGGTGAAGTACTTCTCGCCTGGGTGACCGGGCAGCGACTGCACCCGCCACAGTGCCACCAGCGCGGGGAAGCTGTGGAAGTGACCGGCCACGCAGCTCGGCACGCAGTCGTTGAACGTGTCGGTGCCTGAACCGAATGCGGCCGACGACCCCCAGCTCGCCCAGCTCATCTTGGCCACGTAGGAGTTGCCATCGGCACAGGCAAGGACGTAGCTGGCTGGCCTGGTCTGCGGGTGCATGGCGCAGTTGATGACGACCGGGAGGCCGCTCGCCGCGACCGCGGCGACCGCGTGGGCCCGCGGCGCGCGCGGTGTCGCCGCTGACGCCAGCGCGGTGCCTGCCGCCGCCGCGATCACCACCGCCGCGCACGCAGCGAGAACGGCGATCCTGATCCCGGAACGGCCGTGCATCGTCCTCATCGTCATCGACAGTCACCTTTCGGCAGTACGGCACGCGGAGGGATGGCACCGGGCCCGCGGGCCAGTGGCCCGCTCGGCTCGGTCTGTCCTAACAGTGACTCCTGCCCTGGTCGCCTGTCTACCGCCGGCGGGCTAGTGGGCGAGCGCGCCCATCGGGTCCCAGGCGGGCAGCACGACCGGCTCGGCGTCCAGCGCCGCCTGCAGCGACTCGGGCAGTGCGCTGCGGCGCGCGGCAATCTCGAACACGTACTCGTCGAACCACGAGTCGTTCATCGTGTAGAAGCCGTCCTTGCCGCGCTCGGCTCCCCAGCTGTTCTCCACCCGCCACTTGCGGGCCACGCCATCCGCGACGTCCACGCCGGTGAACAGCATGGCGTGCGTCATCTGGGTCTCGTGGTAGAGCAGCCGGTCCGCCTTGCCGAGCGTGAACGGCGTCCCGTAGACCGACGGCAGATCGTAAAGCTCCGCGTCCCACAGCCCGTACTCGTTGCTCATCATCTTGCCGACGTCGCAGCCGAACCACACCGGCTCGCCGCCCTGGATGGTACGGGACGCGATGTCCTTCATCATCGCCATGTCGACATTGAGGTAGGTGACCGGCCGCGCCCCGACGACGTTGCCCAGGTACTGCACGGTGAACGTGCGGCCCGCCGGGCTGGACGGCCGCGGGTCGTGCACCAGGCACACGTAGTCGTCGATAGGCAGGTCCACGTACCTGGCGGCGAACTCCTGCGGGGTGAGCACGCCGTCCCTGTGGAACTCGCGGTCCTTGTCGGTCCACTGCCACTCAAAGCGCTCCGGCGGCGTGCCGAGGTGGATGCACAGCACGCGGAAAACCACCCGCAGGATGTCAGCCTTCTCCTCCCTGGCCGCGTCCTCGCCGCGGGCGTAGGCCTCCCGCACCGACTTGGCGCCCTGGCGCAGCAGGCTGCGCAGCGCCGTGTTCATCCGCCCGGTCTCGCCAGAGCTGTTCGTCTCCGGCATGAACGACTTCGGCACCAGGCCGTGCTTGTCGACCAGGGCCACGAACATGTTCCACTGGCCGCCGTCGTCGGCGACCGCTTCGAGCAGGTGCGCGACGGTGCGGTCATCGACATCGCTGCCCGCGGTCTCGATCACGGCCTCGAGGAAGTAGTTGGCGCGCTCGATCTTGTCCCAGAACATCGCGTAGTTCTGGGAGAACTCGAACTCCTTCAGGCCCATCTTCCGCATGGCGCCGACGCGCAGCAGGTTGAGCCCGGCGAACAGCCAGCACCGGCCGCTGTGCTGCTGGTCGGTGACCTTCCAGTCGTCGAGCAGGACCGACAGCGAGTGGCTGGTGTTGTTGACGATGTCCCTGCTGATCGCGACGTCGTCGATGCTGACCCTGGTGACCGCGTTCTGCGCGAGCCGGTAGGCCGGATTGGCCGAGAAGTCCTTGCGCAGCAGCTCAAGATCGCCAGCGCCCAGTGCCCGTTCCATGCCTGTCTCCTCGCTCCCCGCTGTCTTTGCCCGCCTTTCAACCTACCAGCGCCCGTTCCGGCCGTCCCTGGCCCGAACCGCAGCACCTCGTCGAGCAGCGCGGCGCCCTCGGCGATCCGGTCGCGGCCGCTCCAGCCGCGATACCTGCCCGCACCGGGACTTAGTGCAGCGGCCCGGTCACGGTACGGGACCACCCGGCCGGCGGTCGCGGCCGGTGCGAGACACTGGCCAGCGTCGGGCCTGCGACAGCCCGGTCACATGGAAGCAGAAGACGACCATGAGCGATAACGCACTCCCAGGCGATGATGACGGCACCGAGCCCGATGCGCGCTTCACGCTGGCCAACGAGCGCACGTTCCTGGCCTGGAGCCGCACGTCACTGGCTCTGGTCGTGGCCGGGCTCGGGATCGCCCAGCTGCTGCCGCCGTTCCCCAACGTGCCGTGGGGCCGTTCCATCATCGCGACCCCGCTGATCCTGCTCGGCGCCGCCGTCTCGGTGCTCAGCTACGTGGAGTGGCGCAATAACCAGCGCGCGCTGCGGCACGGCGCGCCGCTGCGCCATACCCGCCTGCCGCAGATACTCGCGACCACCATCGCGGTGATCGCCCTGCTGGCCGGCGCGGTTGACCTGTACTCCAGGGCGACCCGGCATTGAGCCAGGGCCCGGCAGCCCCGCCGCCCGAGCCGGTTCCCGATCTGGAGGAAATCGACCCGGGCCTGGCGCTGGCGCGCACCGAGCTGGCCTGGACCCGCAGCTCGATCTCGTTCGCCGCGCTCGGCGTGCTGATCCTGAAGTTCCGGCCCGCGGTCGGCGTGCCGATCCTGCTGTTCAGCGCCGTGATCTGGTCAGTGGGCCGGATGCCGCGCACCAGGTCGGGCACGGCGTCGCGCCGGGTCCTCACGGTGACGGTCGCGGTCACCGCGCTGGCCGTCGTCGCCCTCGTCCTCACCATCGTCGGCCGCAGCTCCCCCGGCATCCGCCTGTAGTCGCGGCCATAGAATGCTGCCCGGGCTTCAGGATGCGCGCATAAGTTGAGCGCGGAGTACGCCGTTTCGTACTGATGACTGAGCCTGTGCATCATCTGGTCATAGTGAAAGACGTCCGCGGGCTTGGGAGCTGGCGGAGTGTCGACCACCCGGACCGGCGTTCCGTCGTTGGCCATATCGACGACGACGATGCCCAGCGCGTCGAAGCCTTCCTGGCCGCGGCCTGCGCGTCTCGGCAGTTCGGTGAGCTTGGCCACGGTACGGGTCGCCCACAGCGGCTGCCGGTGCTCGGAGATCACCGCGGGCATCTTCGCAAGATCGTGCTTGTTGAGGTCGGAGCTGACGAATGTCGGGCTGGCGTTGACCATCGCAAAGCCGACCGCTAGCGCGCTGTCGGTATTGGCATGGATGGTGACGTGGCTGGAATTCAGCTCGTCGAACAGCCGGGGCAGGGCCTTGATGTGCGCCGTCATGCACGCCTTGGCCTCCAGGGCGACCAGGACGGCGCTCGTTGGTCCCTCCACCAAGGACGGCAGGTTGACACCGAACACGACCCGGCCCGCCTCGGCGTGCCTGCGCAGCAGCGCGCTGTGCTGGAGCATTTCGAACAGGATTGCCCAGCACGCCACCTTCGAATGCCGGTCGGACCTGGAATGGTACTGCCAGACATTGCCAAACCGATCGGGGGTTCCCGGCAGCGACAAGGTTCGGGCGACGATCAGAGGTCCTTCCACGCCGCACGTCCTTCAGCCTGGCTCGTCGAATAACCGGCCCTGAGCATACGCGGCCTCGCCGTGCATCCGGATCAGGTGCTCGTGAACGTCATCGAGAAAGCCGTCGACGAAATGCAGGGACGACGATTCTGCCCGGCTGAGGAACCCAGCGGTCGCTCTTGCGGACAGCAGCTTCGGCGACCGGAGGAATGCCTCAAGATGCCGGTATGGCTTGCGGACCGGCCAAGGCGACACCTGCGCAGCGAACGCCTGGCCGCGGTAACCCCACGCCGCGGCTGACCAGGCCTGGCCCGGCCGCAGCGAGACATCGTCCTGCGCGTCGTAGCCGCCGGGCTCGCGCAGCCGGTCGCCGAGCCAGCGGGCCATCGGCACGCTGACGGCGTTGCCGACCAGCTTCCAGCGGTGCCCGGACCGGGTGCCCGCGTCGGTGACCGACGGTTCGGTCCACCCCGCAGGGAACCCCTGGAGCCGCTCGGCGTCCTCGATCCCCGGTGTACGCAGGCTGCGGTCGGCCGTCATCCGCACCGCCGGCGGACTGGCGATGCCGATCGTGCTGCCGCCCTTGAGCGTGGGCACTGCGTTGACGGCCCAGCCAAGCCCCCGCAGGCCCTCGGTCCAGTAGAAGCCGCACGCGTGCCGCTCCGGGTCACCGTCCGCCCGAGGGACCGAATCGTCAGCGAAAAGCACCGCGCGGGGGTCCTCGCTGCGGGACGCGAGAAGCACGACCCGCTGACGCCGCTGCGGAAGCCCGAAGGCACGGGCATCCACGATGCGGTACGCCCACATGTACCCCATCTCCTCAAGGACATCGGCGAGATGGCGCATCGCGCGGCCGCGCTCAAGCTGCAGCATGAAGGGCACGTTCTCGAGCAGCAGCCACCGAGGGCTGACGCGATGCCCGCTCACCAGCCGGAGCGCATGATCGACTAGCCCGCTCTGCGGACCGCCGATGCCGACCGTCCGGCCGGCCTGGGACAGGTCCTGGCAGGGGAAGCCTGCCGCGACCACGGCGGCGTCGGGCAGGCTCCGCAGCGTCCTGATGTCCAGATGCAGCGGGACCTCCGGCAGCCTGCGCCGCAGCACGGCCACCGCGCCAGGGTCAATCTCGCACAGCAGCTCGGCCTTGAAGCCAGCCTGAGCCAGCCCGCGCTCGATCCCGCCTATCCCGGCGAAGAGCCCCACGACCGTCGGCGCAGTCACGTCGTCCTCCAGCGAACTACAGTGCTGTAATTCTGCTGCACCGAGCATAACGGTGAGGTCTGACAGCGGGCCACGACTTCCGCCCAGCCGCCGCCCATTTCCAGCAGGCGCGATCACTCACCCGGAGCGTGCCGTCAGGCGGCGGTGCGCCAGGCGCCGGCGATGGCGGCGTAGCTGGCCCGGCGGCGGTCACGGCGCAGGCTCGGGGTGACCACGACGATCTCGTCGGCCTGGGCGGCCTGTCTCATCTCGAGCAGGCGCTCGGCGACGGACTTCGGCTCGCCGGTCACCATCCGGCCGTCGTCAGTGCGGTGGGTGCGGAACTCGGGCGAGCTGGCCAGGCTGGCAACCTCCTCGGGCCGCAGCGGCTCGCGCTTGCCGCGGCGGATGTTGCGTATGGTCAGGGTCCAGGCGGCCTCGAACTCGATAACGGCATCGGTGTCCTCGCTGGCGAACGCGAGCACCGACATGGCCGAGTACGGCTCGGCGCCCTCGGTGCGCGGGGTGAACCTCCTGCGATACCCGCGCAGTACCTCGATCGCCAGGTCCGGGCTCATGTGGTGGGCGAAGACCACGCTCATGCCGTTGACCGCCGCGAATGCCGGGCCGTACTCGCTTGAGCCGAGCACGAACAGCTCGGGCCGCTCGTCCACCAGCGGCGCGGCGATCAGCCGCGCGTACGGATGGTCAGCGGGGAAGCCGTCGCCAAGGAACGCGAGCAGCTCGGCGACCTGGCCGGGGAACTCCGCGGCTGGGTCGACGACCATGCCGCGGCGCAGAACGTGCGCGGTCAGCGGGTCGGTGCCCGGTGCCCGGCCGAGCGCCAGGTCTACCCGTCCGGGGTACATGGCCAGCAGCGTACGGAACATCTCCGCGACCTTGAGCGGCGAGTGGTTCGGCAGCATGATCCCGGCAGCGCCGACCCTGATCCGCGAGGTCTGCGCTCCGACGTGCGCGATGAGCAGCTCCGGTGCGCTACAGGCGAGGCTGGTCATGTTGTGGTGCTCGGACACCCAGTAGCGCCGGTACCCGGCGTCCTCCACCGACCTGGCGATCTGCACGGCCCCGGCGACCGACGCGCTCGCGCTCTCGCCGTACTCGATGCCGACGAAGTCGAGTACCGCGAGCGGGAGCGAGTCCTTGACGTCCATGACCGTCGTAAGCCACGCGGGCGCGTGCGCATTCCCGTGCACCTGGCCTCAAGGAATGCTTGAGTAAGCGCTCAGCGAGCATCCAGGTTCGCTGCCTATGCTCGGCAGCAGGCCTGAGCGCACCAGCCGAGGAAGGGGTCAGCGCCGTGAGCGATGACGTGACGATCTCCCACCGCGGAGCGAGCTATCAGCTCGGGCGGGGACCGCACTTCTACGGGATCTGGGCCGCCGGGTCGACGGACTCGCCGCCGCTGGAGTGGTGGCCGGATACCGGTGACGGCTGGTCGGCCGCGTGGCTGCGGTTCAGCCAGCTCGAGGCTCCCGGTGCGGTGACGCAGGTCGGAGCTGCCCCGGCCGCGGGCTTCGCCCCGGCCGCCGACTTCGGTACCGGCGCGACCCCCGCCAGGACCGGCCGGCTGACGCCCGGGGCGATCGCTGCCGCCGCCGTGATCGGCATCGGCGTCCTGGTCGGCATCATCGGCTTGTTCCCCTCCTACTTCGGCGGCCAGAGCCTGGCCAGCGAGTCCGGCGAGCTCGTGCCGCACCTGATCTACCTGGCCGGCTGGGCCGCCGCGGCGGTGCTCGTCCTGCTCGGCGGTGGCCGCCAGCGGGCCGGCGCTCTGCTCGGGATCGGCATCAGCGTGGTCACGTTCGGCCTGTTCCTCGCCGACATCGGCACCGTAGCGGCCGGGTCGAGCGGGGGCGCCGGCCTGGTGCTCAGCTCGGCCGGCTGGCTCGCGTGCGCGGCTGGGTCGGTGATCGCGGTCCGGCTGCGCCCGGCAGGCAGGCAGGATCCGGTCCGGGAGCGGCGCCAGTGGGTGCCGGCCGTCACGATGATGCTCGCCGCACTCGGCGCCGCGATCGCGTTCGCGCCGTCCTGGGACCGCTACGTGCTCCACACGGTGACCGGCTTCAGCCAGACCACGACCGCGGGGAACGCCTTCGCCAACCCGGGCCCGGTGATCGTCGGCGACGTGGCCGTCATGGTCGCGGTCGTCGCCGTCGCGGTCGTCGCCGGGCTGTGGCGCCCGGCCAGGTACGGCGCGGCCCTGCTCGCCGGCGCCGTAATCCCGCTGGCCGGCCAGGCCATCTCGGCGATCGTGGAGGTGGCGCAGGGTGCCTCGCCGGCCCAGTTCGGCGTCACGCCTGGTCAGGCCGCGCAGCTCGGCCTGACCATCCAGTCCAGCCTGACGCTGGCGTTCTGGGTCTACTGCGCGTTCCTCGTGGCGCTCCTGCTGTCGTGCGCGGTCATGACGAGCCCGCTGGACGCTGCTGTGCCGCAGCCCCCCGTTCCCGCTGTTCCGCGGCCGGCTGACGGGCCGAGCTCCGCAGTCAGCGCCACCTGACCCGGGCGCGCGGGGCGCGCCGGGGGCCGGCTAGGCACGAGCCGAGCTAAGGCTCTGGCGTGAGCGGCCGGTCCGGCCAGAATGGCCACTCCTCGAACGAGGCGCAACGGCCGTCATCGGCGAATCCGATCACCCACAGGTCCCGATACTCCTGGTGCACCGGGCGGCCGTACCTGACCTCTGCCCTGACCACGGCGGTACTGCCGTCCACCGCGACGACCTCGCTGGTCATCGAGAACACCTCGTCAGGGCCGTCCCGCTCGGCGTCCCACATCACCTCGATGGCGGCCAGCCCGATGACCGGCTCCTCGTACGGGCCCTGCCGGTACCTGGCGTCACGAGTAAAGATCTCGCCGAGCGACTCAGTCCCTGGTGCCCGCCAGGCGCGCTCGTAGGCCAGCACCCACTCCCGCACACCTGTCGCGTCCACATCTGCTCCCGACTCGCTCGCCTCGGCCGCACCGCCGGTACCTTACCCTCGCCGCGCCCGCTGCGCGCGGCCTCTATCTCGGGCAGGCTTACCTCGCGCGCCTTGTCCCGGGCGGGTCTAAATTGCGTGGACGAGTGATTGCGGAGTAATGGCCCGGCCGATGCCGCCGAGCGGAGGAGGCGACTCAACGGGAGGCCGATGTGGCGGCCAGCAGCACCGATGCTACACCCCCAACCGCACTGGCCAGCGGGCCGCCGTGACAGCTGGGCAGCTGACCGCCGGGCATGCGGTGTCAGCCGGCGGCATCGTGATGGCCTATCTCATCGGCGGGCCGCGGGACGGCCCACCGATGATCATGCTGCATGCGCTCGGCGAACGGGGCTCGGACTGGGGGCCGGTGGCCAACCGGTTCGCCGCGAAGTTCCGGGTAATCGCTCCCGACCTGCGCGGCCACGGCGACAGCGACCGGCCAGGCGCCTACGACCTCCGGCTGATGCGCGACGATGTGCTCGCGATGATGGATGCACTCGGCCTGCACGCGGCGACCTTCGTCGGCCACTCGATGGGGGCCGGGGTCGCCTACCTCATCGCGATGCACCGCACCGAGCGAGTCACGCGGCTTGTCATCGAGGACGCCGCCGTTCCCTACCCACGAGACCGGCCGGTCCCGGCCCGTCCGGCCGGGATAGATACCGACTTCGACTGGGACGTCGTTCCTGCGATCGTCGGCCAGGTCAACGCCGGCGACCCGGCCGCCTGGGAGGGCCTGGCCGCTATCACCGCGCCGACCCTGCTGATCGGCGGCGGCCCGAGCAGCCACATCCCGCACGAGAAACTGGCCGACGTCGCCGCGCTGATACCGCGATGCGACCTGATCACGATTCCCGCCGGGCACAACATTCACCGCTCGATGCCAGACGCCTTCATCGCCGCGGTCCTTGAATGGCTCGGCCCCTGACACAAGTTCCGCTCTATCCCAGCGCCTGGGCTGGCCCCGGCCCCGGCCAGGTTGATAGTAAATTATCTTGACTGTCAAACTTCCGGACCGTATGGTCGCCGCATGGACGCCGTTGAGCGCGAGCTGACTCAGTCCCCTGCCAGCACTGGCGACCCGGCCGGAACGGATGAGCTCTCAGAAACCGGCCAGGACGCCGCGACTCCAGAGCCTGCCACGGTCGAGCGGCCGACGGGCAGGAGTTACCCGTGGCGCCGGCTCGCCTTCTGGCGCTCGCCCGATGACCAGCCCCGCTGGGCCAGGCCCGTGCTGCTTGCCATCACCGCGGTCAGCGCTTTCTGCTACGCCTGGCGCGCCTTCGGCGCGGTGAACGTCGAGATCTACTACGCCGCCGCAGTCCGCAGCATGTCGATGAGCTGGAGCAACTTCTTCTTCGGCGCGTTCGATCCGTTCGGGAGCGTGTCCACGGACAAGCTGCCAGGCGCCTTCTGGGTCCAGGCACTGTCGGTGCGGCTGTTCGGCATCCACACCTGGGCGCTCGTGCTGCCCCAGGTCATCGAGGGCGCGCTGACCGTGCTCGTGCTCTACCGCGCGGTGCGCCGGCTGGCCGGCCCGGGCGCCGGGCTGGCTTCCGCCACGATCCTGGCGATCTCGCCGGCCACCGTGTCGCTGGACCGCGGCAACGTCTCCGACACGCTGATGATCCTGCTGGCCGTGCTCGCCGCTGACGCGATCGGATCGGCGGTGATCACCGGGAGGCGGCGGTACGTGCTGCTGGCCGGGCTCTGGGTAGGGCTGGCCTTCCAGGCCAAGATGATCGAGGCGTGGCTGCTGCTTCCTGCCCTGGCCTGCTGCTTCCTGCTGGCCGCTCCGGGAACCTGGCGCCAGCGGGCCGCCAGGACCGCGGCGCTGGCCGCGGTGACCGCTGTGGTGTCACTGAGCTGGATGAGCGTGGTGACGGTGTGGCCGGCCTCGGGCAGGCCGTATGTCGACGGCAGCCACGACAACTCGGTCTTCCAGCAGGTCTTCGTTTACAACGGCTTCGGCAGGCTGGATCAGCCAACCCCCGACCAGCTGCTCGACTCCTCGATCAGGCTCGGGCTGCCCGCCCCGCCCAGGCCAGGCTGGGACCGGCTGCTGACCGGCGCGCTCGGCCGCGACACCGGCTGGCTGCTCGGCGCGGCGCTTGTGGCGCTGGCGATCGGGCTCGCGGCACGTCGGTCCCGGCCGCGCGGCGACCTGGTCCGCGCCTGCCTGGTGCTCTGGGGGGCGTGGCTGATCGTGCTTGCGCTGGTATTCAGCGTGTCGCCGATCAACTCCTACTACGTGGCCGCGCTGTCGCCGGCCGTCGCCGCGCTGCTTGGCACCGGGCTGTCCCTTGCCTGGCAGTCCCGCCTTCGCGGGTGGGCACTGGCTGGCACGGCGCTCGCGCTGGCGCTGGCCTGCGGGTACGCCGCCTGGCTGCTCCCCGCCAGCGGCACCGGCCTGCCCGGCTGGCTGAAGCCGGTCGCGATCGGCCTCGCCATCCTGGCGCTGGCCGGCCTGGCCGTGCTCGCGCTGCGCCGCACCGGCGACCGGGCGGCCGCGGGCGCGCTCGCGCTGTGCGTGCTCGCCGTGCTGATCGTCCCCGCGGTCGCCGCCGCCTCGGTGGTGACCAGCAGGCTCGGCCCGTTCGAGACGCCGTTCGAGCCGGCCAGCGTCACCGCGCACGAGAAGCAGTTCTTCGGCGCGGGCTTCGCCGCCGCTGCCACGATCCCCACCATGGAGGCGGCCAACCGCGGCGCGCCGTACCTGGCGGCCACCCAGACCTCGGCGCTCGCGGCCCCGCTGATCTGGGCCAGCGGCAAGGAAGTGCTCCCGATCGGCGGGTTCACCGGCACCATCCCCGAGCCGAGCCTGTCCCTCCTGCGCAACCTGGTGCAGATGGGCGACGTGCACACATTCATCCAGTCGCCGACCACCAGGGACCCGCGCCTGCGGTGGGTAGCCACCCACTGCTTCCCGGTCCCGCAGCCGCCCGGCCAGGCCACGCTGCCGCTCGCGATCTACTTCTGCGTGCCCTGATCCCGCGCGAGCAGCGCCGCGGCCATCCGGGGCTACCCGGGCTACTCGGGGCGCACCAGGCCGGCCCGGCGCAGCGCCTCGGCCATCGCGCCACCCTGGCTGGCCTGATCGCCCTGAGCGCGGGTGCGAGCCGTTACGTCAGGACGGTCATGACCTTGGCCTGAGCGGTCAGCCCCCATGCCCCGCCCGCCACCGCGGCCGGCGCCGTCCGGCTGCCGCCGGGAGCCCGGCCGCGCGCCCGCCGGCCCGCCAGCCGGAGTCTCGTCGTCCAGGCGCATGGTCAGCGAGATGCGCTTGCGCGCCGCGTCCACGCCGAGCACCCTGACCCGCACGACGTCGCCGGGCTTGGCCACCTGGCGGGGGTCGGCGACGAAGCTGCGCGACATCGCCGAGACGTGCACGAGCCCGTCCTGGTGCACGCCGATGTCGACGAACGCGCCGAACGCGGCCACATTGGTCACCACGCCCTCGAGCACCATGCCAGGCGCCAGGTCGGCCAGCGTCTCGACGCCCTCGCGGAACGTCGCGGTGACGAAGGCCGGGCGCGGGTCGCGGCCAGGCTTCTCGAGCTCGCGCAGGATGTCGCTGACCGTCGGGACGCCGAACCGCTCGTCGGTGAAGTCGGCGGGCCGCAGCGCGCGCAGCACCCTGGTGTTGCCGATCAGGTCGCCGACCGGCGTTCCGGCAGCGGCGAGGATCCGCCGTACCACCGGGTAGGCCTCCGGATGCACGCTCGAAGCATCAAGCGGGTCGTCACCGCCGGTGATCCGCAGGAACCCGGCGCACTGCTCGAAGGCCTTGGGCCCGAGCCGCGGCACCTCCATCAGCGCCCGGCGGCTGCGAAACCGGCCGCTGGCGTCGCGGTGCGCCACGATCGCGGTGGCCAGCCCCTCGCCGATGCCGGAGACCCTGGCGAGCAGCGGCGCTGACGCGGTGTTGACGTCCACGCCGACCGCGTTGACGCAATCCTCGACCACCGCGTCAAGCGAGCGGGCCAGCTTGCCCTGGGCCAGGTCGTGCTGGTACTGGCCGACGCCGATGGACCGCGGGTCGATCTTGACAAGCTCGGCCAGCGGATCCTGCAGCCGCCGCGCGATGGACACCGCACCACGCAGCGATACATCCATCTCTGGCAGCTCGCGGGAGGCGTAGGCGGACGCCGAGTAGACCGACGCGCCCGCCTCGGAGACCGTCACCTTGGTGAGGTTCAGCTCGGGGTGGCGCCTGATCAGGTCGGCTGCCAGCCGGTCGGTCTCCCGCGACGCCGTCCCGTTGCCGATCGCGATCAGCTCCACGTGGTGCGCGGCGGCGAGCCTGGCCAGCGTCCCGATCGAGCCGTCCCAGTCGCGGCGCGGCTCGTGCGGGTAGATGGTCGCAGTGGCGACCGGCTTGCCCGTGGCGTCGACCACGGTGACCTTGACCCCGGTACGCAGGCCAGGGTCGAGGCCCATCGTCGTTCTCGTCCCGGCCGGGGCGGCGAGCAGCAGGTCGCGCAGGTTCGCGGCGAACACCCGGACCGCCTCGTCCTCGGCCTGCTGCCACAGCCGCATCCGCAGGTCAACAGCCAGGTGCACGCTGATCCTGGCGCGCCAGGCCAGCCGGACCGTGTCGGCCAGCCACCGGTCGGCTGGCCGACCGCGGTTCGCGATGCCGAAGTGCGCGGCGACCAGGGCCTCTGAGTCTGTGTGGTCCACGTGCCCGGGCGCCTGCGCGTCGCCGGCATCCATGGTCAGGTCGAGCACGTGCTCCTTCTCGCCGCGGAACACGGCGAGGACCCGGTGCGAGGGCATGGCGGTGAACCGCTCGCCGAACTCGAAGTAGTCCGCGAACTTGGCGCCCGCCTGCTCCGTGCCTTCCCTGACCCGGCAGACCAGCGCGCCGCGATTCCACGTCCGCTCGCGCAGCACCCCGATTAGGTCGGCGTCCTCGCTGAACCGCTCGGTCAGGATCGCCTGGGCACCGTCCAGGGCGGCGGCCGCGTCGGCGACTCCGCGATCCTGGTCGGCATACGCCGCGGCCGCCGCCAGCGGATCCAGCGACGGGTCGGCGAGCAGCTGGTCGGCCAGCGGCTCGAGGCCAGCCTCGCGGGCGACCTGCGCCCTGGTCCTGCGCTTCGGCTTGTAGGGCAGGTAGATGTCTTCCAGCCTGGCCTTGGAGTCGGCGGCCATGATCTGAGCGGCCAGCGCGTCGTCGAGCTTGCCCTGGGACCTGATCGACTCGAGGATCGCGGCGCGCCGCTCGTCGAGCTCGCGCAGGTAACGCAGCCGTTCATCAAGCGTCCGCAGCTGCGCGTCGTCCAACGTGCCGGTCGCCTCCTTGCGGTAGCGCGCGATGAACGGCACGGTGGCGCCACCGTCGAGCAGCTCGATGGCCGCGCTGACCTGTCCTTCCCTGACGCCGAGCTCCTCGGCGATCCTGCGGTGCACCGGGACGAGGCCGGAGGGCTGCGGGGATGGCGCCATAGCTGCGAGACCTTACCATTGCAAGGTTTTCTGCGCCGCAGGCCCGTCCTGATGAGGCGGCTGGGGACCGGTTCTGGACAGCCTCGCTGATACTGGTGTGACAGCTGCGATCGACGCGCCCATCTGCCGCAGAATTGCGAATGTGCAGCTGCAAGTGCGAGCCGGGAAGGTCTTATAGCTGCACGCCGCGATGTAACCATTCGCACGAGTCGGCCGCCGCTTGCCGGGCCGGGGACCGGCCGGGTCACCGGCCCGACGGAAGGACAATATAAGGACGAGGAATAACGTCGGGTCCCTGTCCAGCCGCCCGAATGTGTTCCCGATCCGCGGCGCCGGCTTGGCACCTTAAGCACCAGTGCGACGACCTCCTGGTCGGGTCGTCCGCCGTGGCAGTCACGGACGGCGCGCACGATCGTGTCGGCGGCGCGGGCCGCCGAGGCGCCGCCGAGGCCCGCCAGGATGTGGCGGAGCCGGTCGTCGCCGGAGGACGGGTAGCCCGCGCTGGCAAGCGCCGCCGTCACGCTCTCGGTCACCAGGACCAGGCTGTCGCCCGCGCGCAGCAGCATGCGGGCGTCCCGCAGCTGCGGGTCAGTGCGCAGGCCGAGCGGCGCGCCCTGGCGGACGTGGGCGCTCACCGCGCCGTCGCCGCGCCTGACGTAGACGGTGTGCTGGCCCGCCGCGCTGACCCTGACCCAGGTCCGGGCCCTGGTCGGCCGTACCACGGCGTAGGTGGCGGCGACCGAGCGCCGGTCGGGTTCTGCCGACGCCAGCAGTGCGCGGTTCAGCGCGGCAAGCACCCGGCTTGGCTGCTGCTCGATCTGCGCGGTGGCGCGCAGCACGGCGCGGGCCACCGTGAGGCTGCCGGTTCCTGGCGCTGCTGCCTCGGTGGCGTCGGCGCGCGGGCCAGGCCGGACCTCGCCGACGGCGACCCCCCACCGCCCGGCCGCCAGCGGCAGCACCTCGTAGAAGTCGCCGAAGCCCGCACCGTCGGGCCGACCGCGCGCCGATCGGGCCGAGAATTGAATGCATTCGATTGCAACCGGATCATCGACACCGGATGCAATTGATTGCAGAGGCTTATCGAGTACTGGTTTCAATCTGCCGCCTTACGTACATGCTTTGTTAGCGAAGCAAAACTAAGGCTGCGGGGTCTAGGCGCCAGAACAGAGTTAATCACATCGAAGCACATTCAGGTGATTCATTCGCGAATCCGGAACTGCCGAGTCTTAGCGGTATCCACTACGGCGACGGATATTCGCCGCGCAAGCGCGTCTGGCATCTGCTGCCGTTTGGCACTCAGCGCCGGAATTGCTCGGTGGGGCCGGCCAGGCCGGGGTCGGCCGGGGCCGCGGACCTGACGGGCGGACTTGACTGATCGGGGCGTTACCAGTTTCCTTGTGCCCACGTCGTGGCCGAGTGAGAGTTTTCGGGGGTCGTCATCGCTGATCGCGCTGCTGCCGATGTGGCCGTGGTGGGGGCCGGCCTGGCCGGGCTGGCCGCCGCCAGGGCGCTGGCCGCCGCCGGCGCCGACGTGCTCGTGCTCGAGGCCAGGGACCGCGTGGGCGGCCGCACCCACTCCGTCGTGGAGGACGGCGGCCGGCTGATCGAGTACGGCGGCCAGTGGGTCGGCCCGACCCAGGACCGGGCGCTCGGCCTCATCGGCGAGCTCGGGCTGGAGACCTTCGAGCAGTACGCCGACGGCGACAACCTGCAGCTCTCCGGGAGCGTGCTGGCACGCTACAGCGGCGCCATCCCGACCGGCGATCCGCTGATGGCGGCCGACCTGGTTGACGCAATGGTCGAGATGACCACCCACGCCATGGAACTCGACCCGGCCGCTCCGTGGGAGCACCCGCTGGCCGGCGCGCTTGACGCGATGACGCTGGAGTCCTGGATCTCGGCCCAGCCGTACTGCGACGGTGCGAGGGAGTGGATCAGGCTGCTCAGCCGGTCGCTGTTCCCGGCCGAGCCCGGCGAGATCTCCGTCCTGCACGCGCTGTTCTACCTGCGCTCGGGCGGCGGGCCAGAGCGGATGGTCGGCATCGTCAACAGCGCGCAGCAGACCAGGATCAGCGGCGGCGCCCAGGGCCTGGCGCTCGGCCTGGCCGGGCTGCTTGGCGACCGGGTCATGCTTGGCTGCCCGGTGCACCGGATCGACCAGGCGGCGGCTGGCGTCACCGTGCACCACGAGGGCGGCACCGTCACGGCCGGCCGGGTGATCGTCGCGATCCCGCCGGCCCTGGCGGGCCGGATCAGGTACTCCCCCGCGCTGCCCGGCGCTCGCGACCAGCTCACCCAGCGGTCGTTCATGGGCGCCGTGATCAAGGTGCATGCCTGGTACGACCGGCCGTTCTGGCGCGAGTCGGGTCTGAGCGGCCACGCCACCTGCGACCAGGGCCTGGTCAGGCTGACCTTCGACCAGACGCACCCGGCAGGCGCCGAGGGCGCGCTAGTCGGCTTCATCGACGGCGGGCACGCGTTCGCCGCGTCGCGGATGACGCCACAGGAGCGGCGCGCGACCGTGGTCGATGACCTGGCCAGGCTCTTCGGCGACCGGGCCAGGCACCCGGCCGGGTACTACGAGCGGTCCTGGCTGGACGAGGAGTGGTCCCGCGGCTGCTACACGGGGATGATGACGCCAGGCACCTGGACCGCGCTCGGACCGGCGCTGCGCGAGCCTGCGCGCCTGATCCACTGGGCGGGAACGGAGACGGCCGTGATCTGGAACGGCTACATGGACGGCGCGATCCGCTCGGGCGAGGACGCCGCGGCGGCCGTCCTCGCCACGCTGGGGAGGGGGCCGCGGTGACCGGCGAGGGGCGAGGGAGCGGCGAGGGGCAAGGGAGCGGCGAGCGGGACGGCGGCGAGCGGGAGAGCATCGGCGCCGACGAACTCGAGCAGGCCCTGCGCGAGTACGTCGAGAAGGCAAACGCCAGCCCGCGGGCGCGCAAGACGCTCGCCAGCTGGACCTGCCGGATCCACGTGGAGGCCACCGACGTGCCCGAGGCGAGGTTCACCCACGTGGTCGAGCAGGGCTCGTCGCACCCGGTCAGCCGCGGCCTGGCCGGAGTGCCTGACCTGATCGTGCGCGGCCACAGCATGGACCTCGCCGAGATCTTCTGGGGCGACGCCAACCCCGCCTCGAACTACATGCAGGGCGCCATCGTCACCCGCGGCCGCGCCGAGGACGTCATGCGGCTCGACGCGATGGCCATGTTCGTCTTCCTCGGCCAGTGAGCGAGCCTCGCGAGCTCAGCCGCGCGCTGAACCTGCCAGGCGCGGCCGCGATCTCCACCGGACTGGCGTTCGCCGCGATCAACTTCCTCGGCATGGCCCAGCTGCTCGGCTACGTCAGCGGCTCGCTTTCGTGGCTGGCCGTGGCCGCGGGCGGCCTGCTCATCCTGGTCGTCAGGGCGCTGTTCGCCGAGCTCAACGGGATGTACCCGACGGCAGCCGCCATCCGCCTGTGGATGTCGCGGGCGATGAACGACCGCCTCGCCCTGATCATCACGCTCACCTACATGACCGCGATCGTGCTCGTGATCGCGGCGGACGCGTTCATCATCGGCGAGGCGATCGCTTATTCATTGAGCAACGGAAAGCTCGTGGCGATCCTGTACGTCGCCGCGCTGCTCGTGGTGGCGACGGCCCTGAACCTGCGCGGCATCAAGCTGGCCGGGGCCGCCGAGCTGGCCGTGACCGGCATCGTGGTCGCCGCCACGGTGGCGGTCGGAGTCGCCGCGATCATCCACCACCCGGCACCGCCGCCCGGGCCGGCCGGCGGCGGCTCGCCGGTGCAGGCACTGATACTCGGGATCTTCTTCTATACCGGCTTCGAGTGGGTGACCACCAACGCCGAGGAGGTCGTGCGGCGCAGCATCATCCCGCGGGCGATGCTGATCGCTGTGGTCGTGCTGTTCGTCAGCCAGTCGCTGTACGCGGTCGCTATGGGGCTGACCGTCGGGCGGGCCGGCCTCGCCACTGCCTATCCGCAGCTGCTCGCCGCGCAGCGCGCGCTCGGGCACGCGGGCCTGCTCGTGATGCTCTGCGTCACCGCGCTCACCGCCGTCAACACGTTCAACGGCGGGTTCGTGACGATGTCGCGCTTCATGTACGCGGTGGCCCGTGAGGGCAAGCTGCCACGGGCGCTGACCAGGCTCAACGACCGCGCCGTGCCGGTGGTCCCAGTATGGATACTCGGCGGCTCGTCGCTGGTGCTCGCGGTGGTCGTCGCGGTGACCGGCTCGTGGGTGATCGTCGTCTCGGTCTGCGCATCGCTGGAGATGATGATCTACGCGGCAGCCGGCTACGTAGTCTTCAGGCTCAGGCAGCGGCAGGCCGACGCGCAGCGCCCGTTCCGGCTGGCCGGAGGCCGGGCGTCCGCGCTGACCGCGACCGTGGTGTTCGGGCTGCTCGCGCTGGTCAGCGCGGTCACCGTGGGCAGGCACACCAGCGCGGTGCCGCTGCTGTTCCTCGCCGTAGTGGCCGGCCTGGTCACGCTGTACGTGCTGACCTGGCTGCCGCGGCTTGAACGGCGCGAGGCGGCGGAGCTGGCGGCACGCCGGGCGGCACGGGCGGCCGCGCGGAACGCCTCGCGCGCCGCGGCCGCGCCCGAGCAGCCTCCGGACGGCGGCTGAGCGTCTCCGGGCGGCGGCTGAGCAGCCTCCGGGCGCGCGGCTACGCGGCCTCTGGACGGCGGCTGAGCTCAGGGCACGATGCAGGCGACGGTGATCTTCCTGACCTGCGGGGCGCGGACGGTCACGTGCATCGGCTCCGAGCAGCGTCCCCTGCCTCCTGGCGCGTCAAGGCCGGGCGAGCTGCCGGTCACCGCGTACCTGCCGGGCAGCAGGCGCACCGAGAACCGGCCCGACGTGCCGACCTTGACCCTGACCGGGTGACGCCCGGCCGAGGTAAACCGCACCTGGCCGGGGATCGGATGCTCGCCAGGCTGCTTGCCGCCAGGGCCGATCGGGCCGCCCTCGCGGACGAGCCTGCCCGTCACCGTGCCGCGGGCGCCGCCGAGCGGCGCGGATGCCGCGCTGCCGGCTGACGCCGCCCCGCACGCGCCGACGAGCACCATGGCGGCCACTGCGACCGTGGCCCGCATCACCGCGGAGGGCAACATTCGCACCATCACGCACCCACCCTTCCGCGCTTCCTGGGTTCGGCCGCACCAAACCGGAAGTTGGACGGCCGGCCGCAGTCCGGCGTTCCCGCCTAGCGGCCGCCACCAGCTCGCAGCCCATCCGCCGCTTCCAGGCGCAGTTCCGTGAAGGATCGGCGTTGGACAGCGTGTTTGTGAAGGACCGGCGCGCGAAAACGCGCCGGATCACAACGACGAGGTCGCGACTGGTGAGACCGCTCTTGGGGCTCCAGCGGGGGCCGGGCCGGCCGCGCCGGCCGCGCCGGTACGCCGACCGCCCACCCGCTGCTCGCTCAGTCACTCAGGCGGACGGGGCAGCCGGGAGAGAGCAGGGCCGGGCGCGCTTGGCCGACCTGGCGCGGCAGTCTGACGACCTCGGCGCCGACCTGGCGCGGGCGGGCCCGCAGATCATCCCGGCTATCGGACGGTCGGCTCAGAACCTTGCGAAGTCTTGTTAGTCAGGTTTCGCACTCGAACAGCGAATTTGCGTCGTGCGTTCCGTGTGCCGCTTTGGAATCTATGCCACATTCACTGCAAATATCGCAGTCGATGTGGCATCCATTCCGGTAGTGGGTCAGTTTGGGCCGGGCCGGTGAGCGGCGCGGTTCGTTGCTTGTCCGGTCAGGCATGCGATGCCATCCGTAGAATCCCGATGTGCGGGCACTTGACAGATGGCTGGATGAAGGCTGGTCACCATGGCGCATCGGCTACGGGCTGGTGAGTCTGGTGGCCCTGATCGTCACTCTGGCCAGCTACGCAACGCATCCTCATCATCCTCGCGCGGTGTGGTGGCTAACTGCCGCCGTCGCGGTCTTCGCTCTATGGGCGTTCGAGGAGATGCTGCGGTGGCGGATACGCCATAACCGGCTGAAGCGGGAACTTGACCGAAGGTCCCTGGCCGAAGGCTCAGACGTGCACCAGGACTCGCTGCCCCTGCATGCCCGCTACGAGCAACGGGAGCCATACCGGCTGCCGGCAGGAGGAACCTTCCTGGAGCATCGCGTCGGTATCCGCAATCCGGCCGGGAATCCGGTAGCGACTGGTGTCCGGCTGGAGTGGACCGGCCTGTCACCGCGCCCGGCGATGGTCGGGCCGCAGTTCGCGCCAGCGGTCCCCTGCAAGGTGCCAAGGCTGAGCGACGGTGACCCGGCTACAGGCATCTCATTGCCGGCGGGACAAGAGGAGCTATGGGTGGCCGTGTGCACCTCGACCGCGCCTGACGGCACCATGAACGCCGGCGAGTTCGGTCCGGGGCACGGCAGCTCGAGAGGCAACTGGCACGGGACGCCGTGGATCCTCGAATCCGGCGGCCAGTGGCGGCTCACCTACCGGATCGTCGCGGACAGCCTGCCCGCAGCCACGTTCAGCATCGTGATGACCGCAGCAGGCGGTGAGGTCCGGTGCGATCTTGAAGGCTAACGACCCTCGTCCGCTGGGTTATGATCGGCGTATGCCTGACCGCTCAAGAAAGAAGCGCCCGGCCGACCTGAACCGGCTGGCCTCCTCCATCGTGGCCGATGCCACCAGCGAGGAACCGGAGCCGGACCCGTACGAAGGCAAGAACCCCGCGGCGGTGGAACTCGGCCGTCAGGGCGGCCTCAAGGGCGGACACGCCCGCGCCGCGAAGCTCACGCCCGAGCAGCGGAGCGAGATCGCACGCAAGGCCGCAGCGGCACGGTGGGCCAGGCAGGATGGCGAGCGCTAGATACTTGCGCGCCTAGGTAAGTTGGCGTTCGCTACTTGCGCGCGTAGGTATGCGTGTAATACTTGCCCGGACAAGAAGGGCAGGTGATTCATCCATGCCGGATGACGAGACCGCGAGTGACGCAGCGCGAAGGCTGGGCAAGCTCGGCGCGACCAAGGGAGGCCGGGCGCGTGCGAGCGTGCTGACCGCCGATGAGCGCAGGGACATCGCGCGCCGGGCTGTGCAGGCCCGGTGGGTGAAGGCCGGCAAGCTCAAGGACATCGAGGGCATCGAGGGCACCCCGGATGATCAGGCCGATGCCGGCCGGAACAGCGGGCCTGATCCCGGCATGCCGTACTCTCTGCTGCTCGGCAGCCTTCAGATCGGGGACGTGACGTTCGAGTGTCATGTACTCAGCAACCATCGGCGCGTCCTCAAGCAGCGCGAGGTTGTGCGCCTCATCTCGGGCGGCCGGGAGAGCGGCAACCTGAACAGGTACCTGGGGCGCAACCCGCTCTACAAGGCTGACATGCTGACCGGTCGCACCGTTGAGTTCAAGATCCCCGGCGTTCCCGGCACGGCGATAGGCTACGACGCTGAACTCCTGGTCGAGATCTGCGAGTTGTACCTGGACGCGCGGGCCCAGCAAAAGCTGATGGACTCGCAGCAGAAGCTAGCCACGATGGCTGAGATCATCGTCCGGGCCTGCGCCAAGGTCGGCATCATCGCCCTGATCGACGAGGCGACGGGGTACCAGGAGATACGCGAACGGCGGGCACTCCAGCTCAAGCTTCAAGCGTTCATCGCGGAAGACATGCAGGACTGGGCGCGCATGTTCCCCGAGGAATTCTGGTTTGAGCTGGCACGGCTGGAAGGCGTCAGGTACTCGGGCCGCAACCGTCCCATGCGGTGGGGCAAGTACGTCATGGCCTTCGTCTACGACTCCATAGACCCCGATGTCGGCCGGGAGTTGCGCCGCATCAACCCGAACCCGCAGCACGGGAGGAACCACCACCAGTGGCTTAAGGAGTTCGGTCGTGAGAGGGTCAACATCCGCATCCACGAGGCCATCGCGATCATGAAGCTGTGCGATGACATGAACGAGTTCAAGCGCAAGTTCGCCCGCGTTTTTCACCCGGAGAACGGGTTCCAGCCCACCCTGTTCGACTGACCACAATGCTTGAGCGACTAGGTACCGCACAGGCGGGCCCGCCTGTCGTGCCTGATCAGCACGCCCCGAAACTGTCAGACCCCTCAAGCATAATGGTCAGTATGAACAGGCTGAGCACAGAGCAGAGGGCGCGGATCATCGGCTGCCTGACCGAGGGCAACTCGATCCGCGCGACCGTCCGCATGACCGGCGCGGCGAAGAACACCGTCAGCAAGCTCCTGCTCGACCTGGGCGCGGCGTGCTCGGAGTACCAGGACGGCGTGCTGGTGGACCTGCCGTGCCAGCGCATCCAGGTGGACGAGATCTGGTCGTTCATCGGCTGCAAGGCCAAGAACGTCAGGCCCGACCACGACGCGGACTACGGCGACGTGTGGACCTTCGTGGCGATAGACGCCGACACCAAGCTCGTCCCCGCATGGCTCGTCGGCCAGCGCAACGCCGATGACGCGCTCATGATCCTGACCGACCTGCGGAACCGGCTGGCGAACCGCGTCCAGCTCACCACCGACGGCCACGGGATGTACCTCAGCGCCACGGCCGGCGCGTTCGGCGGGGACGTCGACTACGCCATGCTGATCAAGGAGTACGGCACCGCGCCGGACGGGGCGACCACCCGCTACAGCCCGGCACCCTGCACCGGCATCACGGTGAAGAAGATCACGGGCACTCCGGACCCGGCGCACATCGCCACGTCCTACATCGAGCGCCAGAACCTCACGATCAGGATGAGCATGCGGCGGTTCACCCGCTTGACCAACGCGTTCTCGCGGAAGGCCGAGAACCTGGCCGCTGCCGTGTCGCTGCACTTCATGTACTACAACTTCGCCCGGCCGCACCAGACGCTCACCAAGGCCGCAGGCGGCACCAGGACCACGCCCGCGATGGCCGCCGGGGTTGCCGATCACGTCTGGACGCTGACCGAGATCGCGGCCCTGCTCGATTCAAACTGACCCACTACCTCCATTCCATCGGACATTAGCGGCGTTCAGGATATAATATAGCTTTTCGCCCGCAGTGGTTCAGGAGCGCTGGAGCACGGGCTTCGCCGAGCCTGGCGCGACGGGCTCGCCACAGGACTCGCACACGAGATGGGCGCCGAGCCGGTGGCCGCAGCGGTGCTCTAGCACCAGCGGCGGGCCGTCCTGCCCCGCCAGGTACTTGTCGCCCCACCGCATCAGGGTCAGGATCACCGGGTACAGGTCGCGGCCGGCGTCGGTCAGGTGGTACTCGAACCGTCTCGGGTGTTCTGAGTACTGCCGACGCGCAAGGATTCCCGCGCCAACCAGCACGCGCAGCCGGGCGGCCAGCGTGTCACGCGGCGCGCCGGTGCGGCGGACCATCTCGTCGAACCTGCGGTCGCCGAGGAAGACCTCGCGGATCGCGAGCAGTGCCCATTTCTCCCCGACGATCTCCAGCGTGCGGGCGACCGAGCACTCCCGCGGCCTGGCTGACTCAGAAACCATGAGCCAAGCATACCTCGTAGGTCCGAAAACTGGACGCACTGCTGAACTGCGGGTTAGAGTGAGTCCAGAATTCGGACTAACACAGGTTCCTGGCGACACGAGGAGCGGCCGTGAGCACCACATGCCCGACCCCGCAAGCGCGGCAAGCCGAGGACATCGCCGGCCATCGCTCAGGGGGAGTCGGCCCAGGCACCCGCAGCGTCCGCGCAGATGCTCGCGCGCCCGGCACGAGCTCCGCCACGTCCGTCCCAGACTCCCGCGCGGCCGGCAGGAGCTCCGCCACGTCCGTCCCAGACTCCCGCGCGCCCGGCACGAGCTCCCCCACCCCCGCCCCGGGCTCGCCCACACCCGGCCCGGATTCCCGCGCGGCCGACCCGGACTCCCGCGCGGCCGACCCGGGCTTTCGCACCGGTGGCCCGAGCTCCGGCCGGGCGGGCACTGTGGTGGCGGTCCTGGCGCTCGGCGTCTTCATGTCCAGCCTTGACCTGTTCATCGTGAACCTGGCCTTCCCCTACATCGGCCGCGAGTACCCGGGCACCACGCTCGGCTCGCTGTCCTGGGTGCTCAATGCGTACACGATCGTCTTCGCCGCAGTGCTCGTGCCGGCCGGTCGGTGGGCCGACCGGGTGGGCAGGCGCCAGGTGTTCACGATCGGCCTGCTGGTCTTCAGCATCGGCTCGCTGGCCTGCGGGCTGGCCCCCGGCGTGCCGGCGCTGATCGGCGCCAGGGTCCTGCAGGCCGGCGGCGCCGGGCTGATGGTCCCCGCCTCGCTGTCGCTGCTGCTCGCCTCCGTGCCCGCCCAGGCCAGGGCGACGGCCATCGGCACCTGGTCTGCCGTCGGCGCGCTCGGCGCGGCGCTCGGCCCGGTGATCGGCGGGAGCCTGGTCCAGGTCGACTGGCGCTTGGTGTTCTGGATCAACGTGCCAATCGGCCTGGTGGCGGCGGCGCTGACCGCGAGGCTGGTGCCAGAGAGCCGGGACGAGCGGACGCCCGGACGGCCCGATGTGGTCGGCGCCGCGCTGCTCGCCGCCTGCGTGGGCCTGATCGCCTTCGGCCTGGTCAAGGCTCCGGTCTGGGGCTGGGACTCGGCGAGGTTCGCCGGCGCGCTGGCCGGGGCGCTGGCGTTGGGCGCTGGCGTGGTGATTCGCTCGCGGCTGCACCATGCTCCGGTGATCGAGCTCGGGCTGCTGCGCTCACGCACGTTCAGCGGCGCGTTCGCCGCATCGGTGCTCTACTACGCGGCGTTCGGCGCGTTCGTACTCAACTTCGTCGAATTCCTGACGGGGGTGTGGCACTACTCGGCCGTGCTTGCGGGCCTGGCGATCGCCCCTGGCCCGCTGATGGTGCTGCCGTTCGCCAGGGTGGTGGCGCCGCTTGCCTCCAGGGCGCTCGGCGGCCCGGGCCGGGTGGCCGTCATCGGCTGCTTCCTGAACGCAGGCGCGCTGCTGCTCTGGTACGGCCGGATCCAGGCCAGCCCGGCCTACCTGACCCACCTGCTGCCGTCGCAGCTGCTCGGCGGCGCCGGGGTCGGCCTCGCGATCCCCGCCCTGCTCAGCGCGGGCAGCGCGTCACTGCCACCGGCCAGGTTCGGGGCCGGCAGCGGCATCCTGAACATGGCCAGGCAGATCGGTACCGTGCTCGGCGTCGCCGGGCTGATCGCGATCTTGTCCCATCCAGCGGCTGGTGACCCGGTCACGACCTTCCGGCACGGGCTGCTGCTGATTATCGGCCTGTTCGGCGGCGCCGGCATGGTCGCAGCCGGCCTGCTCACGGCCGGTCCAGGCCGTCCGGCGGCCGTTCCTGCCACGGTGCCCGCCCCCGCACGACGCTGACGCACGGCCGCTCGTCGGCTTTCAGCGGGCCCTCAGCGTGCCCGCAGGGGCCGCCCTTGCACCGGCCGATGAAAGCGCCGTCCCCTTGTCACACTCGCTGGGCCATACTCACAGGGGCAGGCTCGCGGGATGCGGGCTCGCCGCAGCCATCAGCGCTTCAGAGGGGAACGAAGACCATGGACCTCACCAGCCGCGCCAGGCGGGTCATCGTGGCAGTGGCCCTGGGCACCGCCGTCGCGGTGCCCGCAGCCGTGATCTCCGTCTCCGCCGCGTCCGCCGCGCCCCGATCAGGCGCGGAGCGCTCGGCGACGCCGGAGTGCCGCTCGCCGAATAACGTGATCGTGTGGCTCGGCCTTAACCCGGACGGGGCTGCGGCAGGCACCACCTTCTACCCGCTGGAGTTCAGCAACGTCGGCGTCGGCACGCACGCGTGCTGGATCTCGGGCAGCCCGAAGGTCTGGGCCGTCAACGCCTCGAACGGCAAGCTCGGCCCCAAGGCGGGCGGCAGCGGCTCGGGCCCCAAGATCACGCTGCAGCCCGGCCAGACCGCGCACGCCCTGCTTGGCATCGTCCAGAAGGGCTTCATCTTGCGCTGCCATAACGCGACGGCCGCCGGGCTCGAGGTCAGCCTGCCCGGGTCGTCGGCGCTCCAGCCGATCGACAGCTTCAGCTTCCCGGTCTGCAAGAACAAGCTGTTCATGCACGTGCAGCCGGTCGCCGGTGGGCTCAGCATCCCCTGAGCGCGCCCACCGACCCAGACAACCCGCGCCGGGAGTGACCGATGACGTTCCGCGGCTGGCCTGAAGAAGCGCTGGACTTCTACGAGGGCCTGGAGCGCGACAACTCCAGGGCCTACTGGACCAGGCACAAGGCCGTCTACGAGGAGTGCGTGCTCGGCCCGATGACCGCGCTCACCGACGAGCTAGCGGCCGAGTTCGGCGAGCCGAGGATCTTCCGCCCGTACCGCGACGTCAGGTTCAGCGCCGACAAGTCCCCGTACCGGACCGACATCGGCGCGACCGTGGGCTTGGGGTACATCAGGCTCTCGGCCGCCGGGCTGGCCGCGGGCAACGGCATGTACATGCTCGCTCCCGACCAGCTGGACAGGTACCGGCGCGCGGTCGCCGCCGATCCCAGCGGCGCCAAGCTCGACCGGATCGCCACCGCGCTCGCGGCCCGGCCGGCCGACGGCATCTTGCTGACCGGGCACGACACGCTGCGGACAGCGCCGCGCGGCTACCCGCCCGACCATCCGCGAATCGGGCTGCTGCGGTATAAGGGCCTGGTCGCGTGGCGCGAGTGGCCGGTCGAGCCATGGCTCGGCACCCCGGCGGCCAAGGACCACGTCAGGGAGTTCCTCGTCGCCACCGCGCCGCTGGCGGACTGGCTGGACACCCACGTCGGGCCGTCCGAGCTGCCCGACGGCCGACGCAGGTAACCCGCCGGGCGCGCGAGGGTCACCTGGTGCGGAGCACCTGGGCCAAGGGCGAGCGGACCGACGACTGATCTAACGCGCTGCTCGACCCGGAGCCGGCGGCGGGCCAGGAGCGCAGGTAGGCGGCAAAGCGCTCGTCCACCTGCTCGCCGGTCAGACCGAAGTCGGCCAGCGCGTACTGGTGCGCCGGCGCGCTGTCCCGCGCAGCGCCGTCGGCCTGTACGGCGCGCATCGCGTCGGCTGCCGCGCCGCTCAGCGTCAGCCTGAAGCGCCCGTACACCGACTCGACCGTGCCGACCGGGTCGGCCACGAAGTCCTCGTAGCTGACGTCACAGAACCTGGCCGGGTCGTGCCGTGCCCTGGACTCAGTGAACAGGTCGAGGCCGCGGGCCCACAGCCCGAGCTGGCCGGCGCCGATCACGGCGCCGGTGAACCGGCCCGACCAGCCGTCCGTGGCGTGAGCCGCCAGGCTGCACGCCGACGCGATCGCAACCCTGGGCGAGCGGTGGGTCTGGATCACCAGCGCCTCCGGGTACACAGCGAGCAGCGCGTCGAGCGCGAACAGGTGGCTGGGGTTCTTCAGCACCCACCGCCGGCCTGGGTCGTTCAGCCCGATCAGCTGGAGGTTGCGCCGGTGCCGACGGTAGGCGTCGGTCCAGTCCTGGTCGGCCAGCCACGCCGAGTACGTCGGCAGGTGCGCCAGGCACTCGAACGAGATCGAGCGCATCGACTGCCGCAGCAGCTGCCAGCACTCCTCGACCTGGTCGGCAGCGATAAAGTGCATGCCCATGAACTCGGGGTGCTCGACGTGGTGCTTGGCGTAGGCCGCCTGGATCTGCGCGAAGACCTGGTCGCCTGGCCATGACTCGCGCGGCGGCCGCGGCTGCGGCGCGAGCGTCAGCCAGAGCTCAAGGCCCTGATGAGCGGGATCGGCGCTGAGCAGCCGGTGCAGGGCCGTGGTGCCGGTCCTCGGCAGCCCGGTGACGAAGATCGGCCGGTCGATGCCGACGGCGGCGTGCTCAGGGTGCCGGCGCCAGGCCGACTCACTGAGCAGCCTGGCGACCAGCGCATCGCGCAGGAAGACCCGGCTCATCTTGGAGCCGAGCGGGGTCAGGTCCTCGTCCCGCGCGTACGACTCGAGCAGGACGGCGAGGCCGTCGCGGTACTTGTCGGACCCGAAGTCGTCAAGCCCGGTCAGCCTGGTCGCCGACGCGTGCAGGTCGTCCACCGTGCCGACGCCGCCCGGCCTGGCCGGCCCGGCACCAGGGCCAGGCTCGCCGCCGGCCGGCTCTGATCCTGCGGGCTCTGATCCTGCGGGCGCCGATCCTGCGGGCTGGGGCCAAGCCAGCAGCGGGTTCATCCGCGGCAACCTGGTCAATGGTGGTACTCCCCGCAGTTGACGTCCAGGCACTGGCCGGTGATCGCTCTGGCCAGCGGCGAGGCGAGGAAGATCACCGCGTCGGCGATCTCGTCAGGCTCGGGCAGTCGGCGCAGGTCCGTGTTGGCGGCGGTCTCGTCGTAGATCTCCTGGGCGTCCACGCCGCGCTTGTGCGCGAGGTAGCCGAAGTACCACTTGAGCGAGTCGCCCCAGATGTGGCCGGGCGCGACCGAGTTGACCCTGATCCCCTGCGGGCCTAGCTCGGTCGCCAGCGACTGCGCGACAGCAAGCAGCGCGGCCTTGGTGGCCTTGTACGGACCCATGGTGCGCTGGGAGAACCTGACCACCATCGAGTTGATCATCGTGACCGACCCGCTGGCCGACGCGAGCGCCGGGGTGAACAGCCTGGTCAGGCGCAGCGCGCCGAGCACGTTCACGTCGAACGCCGCCCGGACGGCGTCCAGGTCAACCACGCCAAGGTCCTTGATCGGCGGCATCGCGAGCGCGTTGTGCACCAGCGCGTCGGCCCGGCCGAACTCGGCCAGGGTGGCCTCCACCAGCCGCTGCGCGGCGTCGGCGTCCGCGATGTCGGTCGGCACGGCCAGCGCGCGGCGGCCGGTCGCGGTGACCTCTTTGGCCACCTCGTCAAGGCGGGACGCGGTGCGCGCGGCGAGCACGACGTCGGCGCCCTGCTCGGCGCTGCGGACCGCGATCGACCGGCCGAGCCCCGGGCCGATCCCCGAGACGACGACAACCTTGTCCTTCAGCAGCATCAGCGGTTCCTCCGGCGTGGCGGGATCGGCTCAGGGACCGGGGCGGCGCGCATCAGCGGTTTCCGGCACGGCGGGATCGGCTCGGGGACCGGGGCGGCGCGCATCAGCCGAGCATCCGCCGCGCCACCGCGGCCTGCCGGTCCGCGATGCGCCTGGTGTACTGCCCTGGGGTGATCCTGGCCTGGTCGTAGAACGCGAGCCGGCCGGGGATCTCGTCGGCCCGCAACACCTCGGCCACCGGGCCGTCCTGCGGTCCCAGGTCCCGCGACAGCCGCTGCCAGCGGAGCTGGATGTAGCCGCGCCGGTGCCTGGTCGTCTCCAGCCAGTTCGCCACGCCGGGGTCGCGCTCGCTGATCACGAACCTGAGCATCCCGTCCGGATCGGCCCTGGCCTGGTCGGCGGTCAGGCTGGTCTGGTGGTTGATGTAGTCCAGCGAGATGTACCACATGCTGCCGAGCTGGATGCCCTGGTACGGTGCGACGTCCCTGGGCGCGGCGGGCACGGTGACGATCATTGCCTGGTCCTCGTCCAGGTCGTAGTGCCCCACCGAGGAGAACTGGGTGGTGAGCCCGCCTGGCGTGGCGCGAGGCTCGGTCAGCGTGTTCGCCGGGAGCGTGAGGTAGAACCACTCGGGGAACTGCAGGAAGGTCCGCAGCCGGGAGATAAGGATCTTTCCGGCCACCCCGTACTGCTTGGCCAGCGCGCTCGTGTCCGGCGCGGGCGGCGCTGAGCCCGCGGTGTCGGCGCGCCGGATCGCGATCATGCCGCGCTGCTCGCTCGCCCAGTCGCTGTACACCTCGCGGACGACCAGCATCGCCGAGCCTGGCCCGAGCGTGAAGTAGCTGCCAGGCCGGTCCGCCCGCGCGGGCCCGATCCGTAGCTCGAACGTGCCGTCAGCGGCGATGTCGAGCTCCCGGTCGTCGAAGGCGGTGAGGCTATCCGGCACCTGGACCGGCGAGTAGTCGCCGCCGAGCACCTGGAAGCTGAGGTCGGCCGTGCTGCCCCGCCGCCCGTTTATCACGTACTCGGCGTCATCGCGCAGGTAGGCGTGGAAGTACAGGGTGTCCGGGTTGTCAAGCCCGAGCTTGGTGTATGGGCCGGTGGAGGCCACGAAGAACGGGAAGTCGCGCTGATAGGCCCAGGCCATGGTGAGCGAGGCCCTGATCGAGCCTGCCAGGTAGTCATAGCCCTCGGCCAGGTCCTGATCGGAGCTGATGTGCGGCGCGCCGGCGATGATCTGCTCGGCCTCGAGCACGGCGTCGGCGAACGGCTGCGTCAGCGGCTGCACCGGTCAGCCCGCCCACCGGTTCGCGGTGAGCCGCCAGCTCGGCAGGTCGTCAAGCGACATGCTGGATTCGAAGATCCGCTGGTACCCGATGTGCGAGATCCGCCACTGGCCGTCCTCGCAGCGCCGGTAGCGGTCCTCGTAGAACGCCGCCCCGGCGATCACGACCTTGAACTCGGTCGCGATCACGGTGTCGGTGAACCGCCAGGTCCCGGTGGCCGTGTCGCCGTCGATGTCGATCTCGGGCTGGCCGGCCGCGTGCAGCGTGATGATGCCGTTGCCGAGGCTGTCCCGCAGGAAGCCGACGATCTCGTCCCTGCTGCGCAGGTTCAGCGGCCGGCCGGCCGACGGCGTGCCGTAGTCGGCCGTGGCATCGGGGGTGAACACGTCCTCGATCTCGTCCCACAGCTTCAGGTCGACGCAGCGCAGGTAGCGGTACTTCAGCCGGCGGATCTTCTCGATCTCGACAAGGTCCATCTGCCCAGCCCTCCCGGCGACCAGCCGTCCCGGCGACCGCCACTCCAGGCGACCGCCCGATACTAGAACATGTTCTACCTTGCGGGGAGCGCTGCGAGCAAGGCGGTCCGGCGGGCGGTCCCGGCGGGCGGTCCCGGCGGGCGGTCCCGGCGGGCGGTCCCGGCGGGTGGCGGGCGGGCGGCAGGCGCGGCAGGCGGCTCGGCCAGAATCGGGGCATGACCGAAGAAGGAAGACCGTGGATCGAGCGCCTGCCCGATGAGATGGCCGGGCAGCGCGAGATCATGCTCAGGCTGCTTGACTGGGCGCAGCAGGGTGAGCTGGTGCAGTTTCTGGTGGTGGCGTGCTCGGTCGGGCGCGGGGCCGGTGACCGGCTGTCCGACCTCGACATGGGCATGGGCGTCGCCGCCGAGGACTTCGATGCCGCGGTGGCCGAGGTCGGCCGGGCCATAGACGGGCTGCCCGGCCTGGTGGAGAGCTACCACCACAAGCTCACCGGCGTCACGACCACACACGAGCGGATCTTCGCTCAGTACGCCAACCGGTGCCAGATCGACCTGGTGATGATCCCGATCACCGAGACCTGGGGCGGCGTGAAGGACGAGGTCGTTCTCTACGATCCTGACCATCTGAGGTCGGTCAGGTTCGAGCCGTCCCCGGTCACGCCGCAGCAGGTGCGCGAGTGGGCGTTCAACGGCTGGAACTGCCTGGCCGACGTCGGCAAGTACCTGCGCCGCAGCTCGGCCTGGGAGGCGCTGGAGCGGTTGCACCAGGCCCGGGCCGAGTACTGGCGGCTGCTCGCCACCGCGGCGGATGTGGCGAACCCGCAGTACGGGATCACCAGCCTGCTGGACTTCGCGCCGGACAAGGTACCCGCGGAGCTGGGGCAGACGGTGAGCCCGGCTCGACCTGGGCGGCCTGCTGCGAGCGGCCCGCAGACTGGCCAGCGACCTGACCGAGGTCGGCGAGCTCCTTGCGCCCGAGCTCCGCACCGCGCTCCCGGCGGCGATGGCCAGCTACATCAGCGCGGACCTTGCCGATCTGTCGCCCCCGGACTAGAACCTGTTCTACCTTTTCGCTGGCGGGCCTGGCAGGATCGGACTCGTGCGATTCTCCTATGCCGAGTCGATGACCGACCCGTCGTACTACGCTCCGCTGGCCAGGGCCGCCGAGGCGGCCGGGTACGACACCATGGTCATCCCCGACAGCATCTGCTATCCCGAGCACGCGACGAGCACCTACCCTTACAGCCCGGACGGCACCCGCGAGTTCCTGGATGGCAAGCCGTTCATCGAGCCCTTCTCGCTGATCCCGGCGCTCGGCGCGGTGACGGAACGGCTGAGGTTCGTCACGTTCGTGCTGAAGCTGCCGGTGCGCCACCCGGTGCTGGTGGCCAAGCAGGCCACGTCCACCGCGGTTCTCACCGGCAACCGGCTGCTGCTCGGGGTCGGGACCAGCCCGTGGCGCGAGGACTACGACATACTCGGCGTACCGTGGGAGCGGCGCGGCAGGCGGATGGACGAGGACGTCGCCGTGATCAGGGGCCTGATGTCCGGCGGTTACTTCGGCTACGACGGCGAACTCATCCAGATCCCGCCGGTCAAGATCTCGCCGGTGCCGACCGAGCCGATCCCGATCCTGTTCGGCGGGCACGGCGACGCGATGCTGCGGCGCGCGGCGCGCACCGGCGACGGCTGGATGCACGGCGGCGGTGACCCCGCCCACCTGCCCGGCCTGCTGGCGAGGCTGGCCGAGCTCCGCCGCGAGGAGGGGACCGACGGCGGCACGTTCGAGGTACACGTGATCTCGATGGACGCGTTCAGCGTGGACGGGGTGCGGCGGCTGGAGGACCTCGGCGTCACCGACGTGATCGTGGGCTTCCGCTGGCCCTATGCCGCGGCGCCCGACACCCAGCCGCTGGCGGACAAGATCGGCGCACTGGAGACCTTCGCCGAGAAGGTCATCGCGAAGGCGAAGGGCTGACCATCGTGACCGGCCAGCGCAGCGCCCGTGACCTCGCCCGCGCGTCCCAGGCCGCGGTGCATGCCAAGGACCGGCAGGCGTGGCTCGACCTCTTCGCGCCGGACGCCGTGGTCGCCGACCCGATCGGCCCGTCCCCGCTCGACCCGGCGGGCGACGGCCGTCGCGGCCTTGCCGCCATCGCCGCGTTCTACGACACCGTGATCGCGCCGAACGAGCAGATCAGCTTCGAGATCGAGCGGTCCTACCTGTGCGGGGACGAGGTCGCCGACGTGGGCATCATCAGGACCACGCTGCCGGGCGGCAGCCACGTGGCGGTCGTGCGCGGCGTCTACACCTACCGGTCAGACGGGGCAGGGCGGCTCGCCGCGCTGCGCGCGTACTGGGAATTCGACGCTGCCGAGATCGACGCTGCCGAGATCATCGAGCAGCCAGGGTCCGAGCCAGGCTGAGCCGCCCGCCTGATCGGCCGGCGATCACGGGCAGGCGGCCTTCATCCCCGCGATCATCCCCGACGACTTCGCCTTCAGCTGAGATAGCGCGGTGATGACGCCCTGTACCTGGGCCGACGTCGGAGAGCTCGACAGCTTCTGCGCGGCCTTGGTGACCTGGTCGACCGAGGCCTTGAGCTGGCTGGTCTGCGCCGAGATTGCTGGGTCGCTCTTCAGCGCGCTCAGCTGCGTGTTGATGTTCGTCACGTCGGTCCTGATCTGGGTGGCCGAGCTGGCGTTCAGCTGCACGTGCGTGAGGCTCGTGAGAGACCCGCGCAGCGAGTCCACGTGCTTGCAGGCAGCGGCCGACACCGACGGGCTCATCGAGGTCGGCGCGGACGAGGTCGGCGCGGCGCTCGGGCTGCTCGACGTGCTGGCCGAACTGCAGGCGGCGATCAGCGTGGCGCTGGCGAACGCCAGGGCTGCGACCTTCCATCCCGCGACGCGAAGCTGCTTGTTGCTCATTGCGCCATGCTTCCCGGCAGCGCGGCAAGAAACGTCACCCCTTCCGGGCGATCTAAGGTAGGTCCGAGGGGAGCTGCCGGCGATGACTGACCAGGCACCTGCCCGGTCGTCGCATGCCGACGGCGCCGGGCTGGCGCGCGCCGCGTTCGAGGCCGGCAGCGCGCTGTCGATGGCGGTCGGCCGCGGCGCGCTGGCGCGCATGATCGCGACCGAGGCGCACCTGTCGGCCGGGGACCGGGTCGCTGACGTCGGCTGCGGGGCTGGCACCGCGGTCAGGGAGGCGGCCAGGCGCGGCGCCGCGGTCACCGGGATCGACCCGTCACCGTCCGCGCTGCGGATCGCCCGCCTGCTCACCCGCGCCGGCCTGGCTGATCGGGTGACCTGGGCGCCGGGTAGCGCCGAGGCGCTGCCGCTCGCCGCCGGAGCGGCCACGGTGATCTGGTCGATCAGCTCGGTGCACCACTGGGACGACCGCGCGGCGGGGGTCGCCGAGATCTACCGGGCGCTGCGGTCAGGCGGCCGGGCGCTGCTCGCCGACCGGCAGGTCAAGCCGGGCGCGCGCGGGCACGCCGCCCACGGCCTGACTACTGACCAGGCCGACGACCTGGCCGGGCAGCTTGCCGCGGCCGGCTTCGCCGACGTCTCCTGCGAGGTCAGGCAGGCCGGCCGGCGGACCATGGTGCTGGTGCGCGGCGTCCGGCCGGCCTGACGCCCGGCGGGCCGTCTCCCCCGGCATCTCCCCCTGGCGGTCACCCGGCGGGGGGATGGCGGTTCCGCCCGCGCGGCATACGGTGGTGGCAACCCACGCTTACCGCAGGCGCCGGTCCAGGCCCGGCCACCCCCGCCGCGTGGCTGACGGCGAAGGGAGGCGGTCATGCCCGACAAGCAGATGCGCCTCAGCCGCTATCAGGAGCCCGATAGCAGCCGCCGCCCCGTCATGATCGCGATCGCGGGCGACAGCGCGGCAGGCAAGACCACCCTCACCCGCGGCATCGCCGAGGCACTCGGGCAACGCGCCACCGCGATCTGCGCCGACGATTACCACAGGTACGACCGCGACGAGCGCCGTGGCCTCCCGTTCACGGTGCTGAACCCGGACTGCAACTACATCGGCATCATGGAGCAGCACCTGCAGTTGCTTGCGATGGGCAGGCCGATACTCAAGCCGGTCTACGACCACGCGGTCGGCAAGCTCGTCCGGCCGGTCCTGGTCGAGCCGCGCGAGTTCGTCATCGTCGAGGGCCTGCTGCCGCTGCATACCAAGCTGGCGCGTGCGTGCTTCGACATCACCGTTTACCTCGACCCGCCGGAGGAGATCCGGCGCGAGTGGAAGCTACGCCGTGACTGCCGGGAGCGCGGCTACACCCCCGACCAGGTGCTCGCCGAACTCGAACGGCGCGAGCCTGACTCGGCTGACTTCATCAGGCCACAGCGGCAGTGGGCCGACATCGCGATCAGGTTCGCGCCGGTGGCCGGGCACGGGACCGTGCTCGACACGTCGCTGTCGGCGGAGATCCTGCTGCGGCCCACCGTCGTGCACCCCGACCTGTCCCACGTGCTGACCGACGAGGACCACAGGACCGTGCACCTCAAGCTGATCAGGGACAGCGACGGCCGGCCCGTGGACGCGCTGCACGTGCACGGGTACGCACCGCGCGAGGACAGCTACATCGTGGAGAAGGCCATCTGGGAGCAGCTGTCGATCGACCAGGACGCCATGCCGCCGGACAGCCTGGGCGAGGTCGCGCCAGGCACCCGCAGCGAGTCGCTGGCGATCGCTCAGCTGCTGCTGCTCTGGCACCTGCTCGAGGCCCGCGGGTGAGTGCCGGGACGGCGGAGGACGACGGGCAGACGCCGGCCGGGCGGGTGGGTACCGTTCGTGCCATGGGTGCGCGGACCGGGCCGCTTCGGCTCGTGATCATCGACGATCACCAGATGGTGCTCGACGGGCTGCGCGCCATGCTCGGCCCCTACCGCGAGCAGGTCGACGTGGTCGCCGAGAGCAGCGAGCCCGCCGACGCCCTGCGGGTGGTCAGCGAGGCCGGGCCGGACGCCGTGCTGCTCGACATCCGCCTGCGCGGCGCGTCCGGGCTTGACCTGTGCCGCGAGATCCTGGCGGCGCTGCCCGCGTGCAAGGTGGTGTTCCTCACCGTCTACGACGACGAGCAGTACCTGTACCAGGCGCTGCGCGCCGGGGCGGCCGGCTTCCTGCTCAAGCGGATCCGCGGCGCCGAGCTCGTCGATTACCTGCGCAGGATCAGCGACGGCGAGGTGCTCATCGACCCCGCGCTCGCTGGCCGGGTCGCGCTGTCCGCGGCCCGGGTGCAGAGCGGTGAGTTCTGGCCGGGCGCCAGGCTTGGCCTCACCCAGCGGGAGAGCGAGGTGCTCGCGCTGCTGGTAGCCGGGCTGTCCAACCGCGCCATCGCCGCCCGGCTGGTGGTCAGCGAGGAGACCGTGAAGACCCATTCCCGCGCGATCTACCGCAAGCTCGGCACCTCAGACCGGGCCGGGGCGGTGGCGGTGGCGCTGCGGGAAGGAGTGTTCCACTGACCGCGCTCATGGGCGGTGACGCGGAGCGCGAGGCGCTCCTGCTCTCCCGCGTGATCGACACCATCTCGGCCGGCCTTGACCTGGACCGGATGCTGCAGGGCGTGGCCACCCTGGTCACCGAGACGACCGAGACCGACGTGTGCTTCGTGCACCTGCTCGACGAGGACGGCAGGACGCTGCGGCTGCGCGGCGCCACGCCGCCGTTCGACCAGCTCGTCGGCGAGATCGAGCTGGCCCTGGGCGAGGGTGTGTCCGGCTGGGTGGCCGATCACGGCGAGCCCGCCGTGATCGTCGGAGACAAGCACAACGACCCGCGGTACCGCTACATCCCGGCCCTGCGCGGCGAGGACTACACCTCGATGGTGTCGGTCCCGGTGGTCACCCCGCATGGCCACCGGGTCGGCGTGCTCAACGTGCACACCAAGCTGCGCCGCGAGTTCACCGCGGCCGACGTGGACCTGCTCCGCTCCGTTGCCGGGCTGGTCGCCGGCGCGATCGAGAATGCCAGGCTGTACCAGCGGCTTGCCGAGCGCGAGGAGGCACTTGAGCGGTTCGCCGAGCAGACCATGGAATGGCAGGAACACGAGCGGCGCCGGCTGGCCGGCGAGATCCATGACGGCATCAGCCAGCGGATCGTCAGCCTGTTCTTCCACCTGTCCGCGGCGGCCGACGCGATCGGGCACGCCCCGGACCTGGCCGCCGAGCAGGTCGCGCGGGCGCAGGAGCTTGCCGCTGCGGCGCTCGACGAGACCAGGCTGGCCATCGCGGGCCTCCGGCCGCCCGTACTCGACGACCTCGGGCTCGCCCCCAGCCTGGCCAGCCTCAGCCATTCCTTCCCGCAGCTCCACGTGCAGGTAGACGCCGCCGAGGTGCGGATGTCGGAGCATCTGGAGACGGCCGTCTACCGGACAGCGCAGGAGGCGCTGCAGAACGTCGCCAAGCACGCGAACGCGCAGAACGTGACTGTCCGCCTGGCCGCACCTGGCGGCCGGGTGGTGCTCGAGGTCAGCGACGACGGAGCGGGCTTCGACCCGGCCGCTGCCGCGCACGGCGGCCAGCTCGGCGGATCGGCAGGTCCGGGCGCGCCGAGCGGGTTCGGGCTGGCCGGCATGCGCGAGCGGGCCGAGCTCCTCGGCGGCAAGCTCGACCTGGTCAGCGCGCCTGGACGGGGCACGACGGTACGGCTGACGCTGCCGGTGCCCGCGGCCTTACCGCCCGCGGCCTTACCGCTGGGGGCAGGGCTAGCCGGCCGGTCCGGCCGCGGTGCCGAACACCCTGCTGGCGCGGACGTCGGCGGCGCTGATCTCGACTAGGTCCTCGAGCCTGACCTCGCCGCCGGCCGCGACCAGCCGGCCCGCCTGGCGCAGCCGCAGCCGGTCGATCGCGTTGCGTATGCTCCTGGCGTTGGCGAACCGCGGCTGGGTCATCCGGGCGGCGACGTACTCGGCGAACGCCTCGCGCGCCTCCGCCGACATCACGTACTCCTCGCGCTCGAGCATCTTGTCCGCGATGCGCAGCAGCTCGTCCAGGGTGAAGTCGGGGAAGTCCAGGTGGTGCGCCACGCGGGAGGCCATCCCAGGATTGGACCGAAAGAACGTGTCCATCCGGTCGGCGTAGCCGGCCAGGATCACCACGAGGTCCTCCCGGTTCGATTCCATGAACTGCAGCAGGATCTCGATCGCCTCCTGCCCGTAGTCCCGCTCGTTCTCCGGCCGGTACAGGTAGTACGCCTCGTCGATGAACAGCACCCCGCCCATCGCCCGCTTGAGCACCTCCTTGGTCTTGGGCGCGGTGTGCCCGACGTACTGGCCGACCAGGTCGTCGCGGGTGACGCAGACCAGCTGGCCCTTGCGCAGGTAGCCGAGCTCGGCAAGCAGCTCGCCCATGTGCATGGCCACCGTGGTCTTGCCGGTGCCCGGGCTGCCGGTGAAGCACATGTGCAGGCTGGGCCTTGAGGAGGTGAGCCCGTGCCGCTGCCTGATCCGGTCGATCAGCAGCAGCGCCGCGATCTCGCGCACCTTGGTCTTGACCGGCGCCAGCCCCACGAACTCCGCGTCGAGCCGGTCGAGTATCTCCCCGATCCGCAGCCCCTGCTGCTCGGCGTCGAGGTCCACGACTCCGGGCAGGTCCTGCGGGTCAGGCTCGCCGCCATCGGACGGAATTGGCTCGCTCATTGCTGCTCGCCGGCGTAGCGCTGCCCGGCGGGCCGGTCGGCGGCGTAGGCGTGCAGCGAGTAGCGCACCCGCCGGTCCGAGGTCTCCTGCCGGTCAAGCCGGAAACCAGGCTCCTCGGCCAGGCCCACGATGAAGCTCAGCGCGGTCGTCTGCCTGCCGAGGTTGGAGTCATAGGCGGTCACCTTGATGTAGTGCCCGGGGCGGGCCGCCCGGCAGGCGGTCACCTCTTCCATCGCGGCGGCCGCGTCCGCGATCTCGAACATCGGCAGCCCCCACATCTCCCACAGCACGTTGCGCGGATGCGGGTCGTCGGTGAACTCGACGGCGACAGCCCACCCCTGGTCGATCGCGTACTGGATCTGAGCGAGTATCTCGGGATCGGTCAGGTCGGGCAGCGCCGAGAACGTTCCTTGCATGAGCCGCACTGGCGGGTTCCTCTCCGTTGCGAAAAATGCCGGCAGACCGCGGTCAGGGGGTCGGCGTCAGCACGACATCGGGCGTGTCGGTGGACTCGTAGTTGAACGTGATGTCGCCCCACACGTCGAGGGCGACCCGCAGCGGCTCGCATCGCCCCGCGGCCTCGCGCAGGATGTCCTCGCCCTCGCTGACGAAGTCGCGGCCCTCGTTCCTCGCCTTGATCATCGCCTCGGTCGCGACGCGGTTGGCAGTGGCGCCGGCCGCGATGCCCATCGGGTGGCCGATCGTGCCGCCGCCGAACTGAAGCACCACGTCCTCGCCGAGGTATCCGAGCAGCTGGTGCATCTGCCCGGCGTGGATGCCGCCCGAGGCGACCGGCATGGTGCCGGGCATCGAGCCCCAGTCCTGGTCGAAGTAGATCCCGTTGGCCGGGTTCATCGGCACATGCGCCAGGCGCAAGGTGTCGTAGTAGCCGCGGGTGTTGGCCGGGTCGCCCTCCAGCTTGCCGACCACGGTGCCCGCGTGGATGTGGTCCACCCCGATCAGACGGCACCACTTGGCCAGCACCCGAAAGCTCACGCCGTGCGTCTTCTGCCTGGTGAACGTGCTGTGCCCGGCCCGGTGCAGGTGCAGCAGGACGCCGTTCCTTCTGGACCACTTCGACAGCGAGTGCAGCGCCGTGTAGCCGACGGTCAGGTCCGCCATGATCACCACGCTGCCGAGTTCCTTGGCGAAGTCGGCCCGCTCGTAGATGTCCTCCATGCTCGCGGCGGTGACGTTGAGGTAATGGCCCTTGATCTCGCCGGTCCGCTCCTGTGCCCGGTTCACCGCCTCCATCGTGAACAGGAACCTGTCCCGCCAGCGCATGAACGGCTGGGAGTTGATGTTCTCGTCGTCCTTGGTGAAGTCCAGGCCGCCGCGCAGGCCCTCGTAGACCACCCGGCCGTAGTTGCGGGCGGACAGGCCCAGCTTGGGCTTGGTGGTGGCACCGAGCAGCGGGCGGCCGTACTTGTTCAGGTACTCGCGCTCCATCACGATGCCATGCGGCGGGCCCTGGAAGGTCTTCACGTAGTGCAGCGGGATCCGCATGTCCTCGAGGCGCAGCGCCCGCAGAGCCTTGAAGCCGAACACGTTCCCGATGATCGAGGAGGTCAGGTTGGGGACCGATCCCTCCTCGAACAGGTCGATGTCGTAGGCGATGTAGGCGATGTACTCGCCCTCGCGGCCTGGCACCGGGTCCACCCGGTAGCACTTGGCCTGGTAGTGGTTGTAGGCCGTGAGCCGGTCAGTCCACACCACGGTCCAGGTCGCGGTCGACGACTCCCCGGCCACCGCGGCGCCCGCCTCCTCGGGCGGGACCCCGGGCTGCGGGGTGATCCGGAACGCGGCAAGCACGTCGGTCGCCGCCGGCTCGTAGTCCGGCTGCCAGTAGCCCATCTGCGCGTACGGGATGACCCCCGCGCTCCAGCGTTCCTGCCCCGGCGTGGTGGCTGGCGTCATGGCTCCTCCGTTGTCGTGGTACCTATGCCACGATGCCAGCGGACACTCAGCATGTCTATTGAGGATTCTGCCAGGACTCTTTAGTTAATACTTATCTGTCAGCTCTGTTGGCGCACTGGGCGGTGCGGGGCGGCCGAAGCCGGCCGCGCGGACGGCATAGTCGACCAGCCTGGCCGCGGGCGGCAGCAGGCTTCCCGCGTGCGCCACCAGGTACCAGTCCCGGTGCAGGGGCGTGCCGGGGACGTCAATCACCGCGAGGCTGCCCCCGGCCAGTTCCGCTGCCACGCCGTCCCTGGACATCAGCGTGATGCCGAGGCCCACCATGGCCGACTCGCGGATCGCAACGTTGGAGCCCACGACCAGGGCCGGCGGGGCAATGTCGAGGTCGGCGAGCAGCGCGTACGTGGTCTCCCGCGTGCCCGATCCCGGCTCCCGCAGCAGCCAGGTCTGCCTGGCCAGCCAGGGCAGCAGGCCGCCGTCCGCCGCAGCGGCCTCGGCGGCCTCGGCGGCCTCGGCGGCCTCGGCGGCGAGGTCAGGGGCGGCCACGACGACAAGCTCGTGCGGGCGGACCGCGTGGACGGTGACGTCCCAGCCAGGCTCGGGTCGGCCGGCGAGCAGGAGATCGACCTGGTGCCGGTCGAGCAGCGCGTGCACACGCTCCCGGTTGCCGACCTCCAGCCGGACCCCGGCGCTGGGGTACCGCCGCCGGAAGCCGCCGAGCATCGCGGGGGCGAGCTGCTCGGCGGCCGTGGTGATCGCGGCGATCCGCAGCTCACCGCGCTCCGGGTCGGCGGCGGTGACGGCCGCGACCCGCGCCTCGTCGAGCAGCCCGAGCACCCGCCTGACATACCCGGCATAGGCCTGGCCGGCCGGGGTCAGCCTGAGCCCGCGCCCGTCGGGGACGACGAGCGCGATCCCGAGCGACTTCTGCAGCGCGGCGAGCGAGGCGGAGACCGCGGCCTGCGTCACCACGAGCTCGTCGGCGGCCCGCCGGGCCGAGCCGGTCTCGGCCACCGCGAGGAACGTCCGCAATTGGTTAAGCGTCACAGCACACTCCGCTATCGACGGTTAACCAGAAGCTTATCGATCCGCGGCGGCAGGCCGGGCACGCCGGGTTAGGCGGGCTCGGCTGGCGGGCAGTCGCCTTCGCTCCTCAGTTGCCTTCGCTCCTCAGTTGCCTTCGCTCCTCTGTTGCCTTCGCTCCTCAGCCGCCTTCCTCGCCGGGCAGGACTCCGAGCAGCTTCAGGCGCTCCACGGCGATCTCGCGGGACTGGATGCCGCGCGCGCCGGCCACCCACTCCCGCCACACCGGCCAGCGTTCCCTGTCGTACTCCTCGTGGTCGTATTCCACGTCGTCCAGTGTCATGTCGCGCACGATCGCCATCCGGTCCTGGTGGCCGAGGCCAGGCCACTCGAGGTAGTCGATGGTCCAGGACAGGCGGGGCGTGCCGCCCTGGGCGCAGTTCATCAGGTGGGCGTGGAAGGCGACCACGTCCCCCGGCTCGGTCTCCACGACGACGTGCGGCCACTCCCAGCGCTCGAAGCCGGAGGTCGACGGCTCGACTCCCATGTACTCCCAGAGCCGGCGCTCGAACTCGGGCAGATGCGAGCCGGGGATGAGACGCAGCGCTCCGGTCTCGGCAGTCCGCGGCTCGAGGTCCGCCCAGAACGTGACCCCGCCCACGGCCGGGCCTAGGCGGGTATGCCAGGTGGAGTCACCGGTGAAACAGGTGGCGGTCCCGATCGACGGCACGGTGGGGCTGCCGAGCAGCTCCGCCGACGACAGGAACGTCCGCGGGTCGTCGGCGATGAGCGCCATGCTCAGCGGCGCGCGGTTCACCGCGAGCGGCAGGTAGTCGCCGCTGATGCCGCCGAGGTCGTCCGGCTCGGTCCCGAGGCTGCCGAACGCGTCGGTCAGCGCCCCGGTCACCTCCATGCGGAGCGCGGCGGCCTCGTCCTGGCTGAGCAGGCCGCGCAGGGTGACGTACCCGAACGTGCGGAAATGCAGGATCTGCTGATGGGAAAGCATGACAAGACTCCTGTCGGCTCGAAGAGATTCATGGACCGGGACGAGCCGATGAGGAGGAGCACGGGCAGCTCAGGTTCAGGCGCGATGTCGCATGCCAGCAGCATAACCCGCCCGCCCCATCACCTCCCGCCGCAGCGAGAGAGAATCCCTTCGTGGGCACGCCGTTCTCGTTCCTGACGCACCTGGACTGCGGCAGGTGCGGCTCGCGCTGCGACGCCGCTGTGGTCCAGGGCACCTGCGCCTGCGGCTCGCCGCTGCTCGCGCGCTACGACCTCGACCGGGTCGCCAGCCAGGTCAGCCCCGCCGACTTCGCGGCCCGGCCGCCCGACCTGTGGCGGTACCACGAGCTGCTGCCGGTGACCGAACCAGGCCAGATCGTCAGCCTCAGCGAGGGCATGACGCCGCTGCTCGCGATGCCCAGGCTCGGCCGCGCGCTCGGCGTGCCGCGGCTGCTGATGAAGGACGAGGGACTGATCCCGACCGGCACGTTCAAGGCACGCGGGGCGGCGGTCGGCGTCTCGCGCGCCGCCGCACTCGGCGTCACCGGAGTAGCGATGCCCACCAACGGCAACGCGGGCGCGGCCTGGGCGACCTACGCGGCGCGGGCCGGGCTGCGCAGCCTGATCGTCATGCCGGTCGATGCCCCGGTCATCACCCGCGCCGAGTGCGCCGCGGCCGGCGCCGAGCTGTACCTGGTTGACGGGCTGATCGGAGACGCCGGCAAGCTGGTCGCCGCGGCACTGCCGGGCCGCGCCGGGTACCAGGACGTCTCCACCCTGAAGGAGCCCTACCGGCTTGAGGGCAAGAAGACCATGGGCCTGGAGATCGCCGAGCAGCTCGGCTGGCGGCTGCCTGACGTCATCGTGTACCCGACCGGTGGCGGGGTGGGCATCATCGGCATCTACAAGGCCCTGCTCGAGCTGCGCCGGCTCGGCTGGGTGAGCAGCGACCTGCCCAGGCTGGTCGCGGTCCAGGCCACCGGCTGCGCGCCGATCGTCAAGGCGTTCGCCGCCGGCGCGCGGGAGAGCGAGCCGTGGCCCGACGCAAGGACCGTGGCTTTCGGCATCACCGTGCCGAAGGCGCTCGGTGATTTCCTGGTGCTCGATGCCGTGTACCAGACCGGCGGCACGGCCATCGCGATCGAGGACGAGGCGCTGCTCGCCGACCAGCGCGAGGTGGCGCGGCTTGAGGGCAGCTTCGTCTGCCCGGAGGGTGCCGCCTGCTTCGCCGCGGTCCGCAGGCTCCGCGAGTCCGGCTGGCTGTCGGGGAACGAGGAGGTGGTCGTGCTCAACACCGGCACCGGACTGAAGTACCCGGGCACCATCCCGGTCGACGCGGTGACCGACGTGCCGGTGCTGGCACCAGGCGACCGGATCCCCGGCGAGCACGCCGCCCGGGGCCGGGCGGCTCACCCATGAGCGACGCGCAGTACGACCTCGACAGGTTCGTCGCCGCGCAGGACGCCGGAGGCAGCTACCGGCACGCGGTCGATGAACTGCGCCGCGGTCGCAAGACCGGCCACTGGATCTGGTACGTGTTCCCGCAGATCGACGGACTCGGGCGCAGCCCCACCTCGGTCCGCTACTCGATCTCCTCGCTCGCCGAGGCGCGGGCCTACCTGCTTCACCCCGTGCTCGGCGCCCGGCTGGCCGAGTGCGCCGGCATCCTGGTGGCCACGCGAGGCCGCAGCGCGGACCAGATATTCGGCGGCCTTGACGCGATGAAGCTGCGCTCGTCGATGACGCTGTTCCACCGGGCCGAACCTCACGAGCCGCTGTTTGGCCAGGTACTCGACCAGTACTTCGGCGGCGAGGCCGACCCGGCCACCGACCGGCTGATCGCCGCGCAGGCCTGAGCCCGGTCCATCCCGCGGCGCGGCGGCCGACCGGGGGGCCTCACGGCGTGCGCAGGCCGTCGATCTGGTCGAAGTCGCCGATGCCGTTGTCCGTCCCGCCGCCGCCCGACCACTGCCACATCAGCGCCGTGCTGCTCGAGCTGCTCTGGCCGCCGAAGAACTGCGCGCAGGCGGAGGTCCCCTTCAGGCACCAGCCGGACGGCGGGTTCGCCAGGCTGCTGGTGTTGGCCGTGTAGGTCCACTCGTACAGGCTGGGGATCTTCGACGCCGAGCCGGTGCCGAAGATGTCGGCCCAGATCGGCGGCGCCGAGTAGACGCCGGTCTTGTACGTGGAGTGGGCGGCCACGTAGCTGGAGAAGCCGTCAAGCACGCCGCGGTCCACGGCGGCCGCGATGTGCTGGGCCTTGACCACGCCGCTGCACGCGGAGGTGTAGACGGCGTTCCACCCGTTGTCAGGGGCCGGGGTGTAGTCGGGCGCGTTCCCCGGGATCTCGACGTCCATCCACACCACCGGATAGTTCTCGGTGCCGTGCATGTCGGACAATGCGCGCGCCGCCTGCTGCTGCCCCCACTGGGTCGCCTCGGAGACCGTGCCGTTGTAGTGCGGATCGACCCCTGGCCCCGCCATGAACCAGTAGCCAGCGGTGCCCACGCCCTTGCGGAACCTGGAGTAGTTGGCGGCGGCCTCGGAGAAGTTCGTCGGCGACCAGGCGAGCAGGCCGCTGCCGTGGCATCCCTGCCAGTGCGCCCAGTTCCCGACCATGCCGACGTACCCGCCGTAGTAGCCGCCGACAGCAGGCTCGAAGTACGGCCCGGATCCGGTGACCGGCATCGGCCGGCTGTCCGTCCCGTACCAGAACCCGGCCGGCGTGTCGCCGGCGACGGCGGCGCCCGCCGCGGGAGCGCCGACAGTAAGCGCGGCCGTCACGGCCGATGCCAGCAGCACCGCGCCGGCGACGGCCCGCGCCGACCGGCGCACCGCCCGGCGCCTCATGAGCTGGCCGGCCATCCGCATCACCCCTTCGTCTGGACCCGCCTGCCGAGGTTACTTGGCGTCGGGACCTGACCAGCCAAACGAGCGCAGCAGACGGTCGAGCACCTCGCTCCACGCCGTCGGCTCCAGGCCGAACGCGCGGCGCGCGGCCGAGGAATCCATCACGAAGTCCTGGCTGAACTGGTACTCGGTCTCCCGAAGCTCGCGCATCAGCGGCGAGGTAAGCCCGGCCAGCCAGAGCACGGCATGGGGCACCGCGCGCACCGGCACCGGCGCAAGTCCGGCCGCCCGCGCGATGTCGGCGACCGCGTCCCGTTGGGTCAGCGCCGAACCTGACGGCGTGTGCCAGGCGCGGCCCCAGGCCGCGGGCTCGGCGGCGGCCACCGCGGCCAGCCGCGCCACGTCGCCGGTGTACGTCCAGGTGTGCGGCCGGTCGGCCCTGCCGAGCACCGTCACCGCCTTGCCCTGCAGCACGCGCGGCACCACCCGGTCGAGGGCGCTCCCGGCGCCGGGGCCGACGTAATCCGACGCCCTGACCTCGACGACGCGCACCCGGCCGGCTTGATGAGCCGCCAGCGCCTGCTCCCACATTCGAGTCCGAACCATTCCCTTCCTGCCAGTCGCGGCCAGCTGGGTTGACTCGGTCATTGGGTGCTCGGCGTCGTAGCCCGGGGTACCGAGCGACCGGCTCGCCGGTCCGTAGCCGTACAGATTGGAGATAGTGACCAGCACGGAGCCGTTGCGCTCGGCGGCCTCGAGCAGCGCGTCGGCGATCGGCGGCCACAGCTCGGGCCAGCGGTGATAGGGCGGGTTCGCGCAGTTGTAGATCGCCGCCGCACCGTCGGTCAGCCGCGCCATGGCCTGCGCGTCCGACGCATCGGCAGCGACCGCCTCGATCGGGCCAGGCTCGGCGGCACCGGACCCGGCGGCGCCGGACCCCGCGGCGCCCGGCTCGGCTGCGGCCGACTCCCCGGCCATGCTGGCCGGGCCGGAGCCTGACCTGGTCACGAGGCGGACCCGGCGGCCTTGCGTGGCCAGCAGCCGAGCCACCCCAGTGCCGATCGGCCCGGCACCCACGACGACATGAGTGGTCATATCCGCTCCTTACGCAACTGGCGCTCTCATTCAAGAGCAGCGCTCTCCTGAGGTCAGCCTCCCGCGCTCCCCGCTTCCTGTCAAGAGCACCGCTCTGTTTTGTTGCCAATGCTCTTGTCTCGTGGCATGATGCGGGAATGCCATCAGTGCCGAGAACCGCCAGGCAGCGAGCGCGAGCCGAGATCACCGCGGAGATCCTCCAGGCAGGCCGCAGGCATCTCGCGACCGACGGGGCTGCCGGGCTCAGCCTGCGTGCGATCGCGCGGGAACTCGGCATGGCGTCCTCGGCCGTCTACCGTTACGTGGCCAGCCGGGACGACCTGCTGACCAGGCTGATCATCGACGCCTACAACTCCCTGGGAGCGGCGGCCGAGGAAGCCGAGGCGAAACGGGCGCGGGACGACCTTGCTGGGCGCTGGGCGGCGGTGTGCCAGACCGTGCGGTCGTGGGCGTTGCGGAACCCGAACGAGTACGCGCTCGTCTACGGGTCGCCCGTGCCCGGCTACGTAGCCCCAGCCGACACCATCGGCCCGGCTAGCCGCGTCTCGAACCTGCTGGTCCAGATCATGCTGGACGCGACCGACCGCGGTGCTGCAAACGGCGGTGCCGCAAACGGCGGTGCCGCAAACGGCGGTGCTGCAAACGGCGGGCACGCGGACCACAAGGCCGCAGACGACACGGCCGCCAGCGACGGAGCGGTGGCCGGGTGGCAGGCGGCGCTCGCGCCGCTGCGCGCGGCGCTCCCCCGGCCGGTGCCCGACTCCGTCGTTCAGGCCAGCCTGATGGCATGGGTCGGCCTGTTCGGGATCGTGTCCTTCGAGCTGTTCGGCCAGTTCACCAACGTCATCGCCGAGGGCCCGGGTGACCGCGACGCATTCTTCGCCCGATGCGTGACCGGCTGGGCCGATCAGCTCGGCATCGGCGTAGGGCGCGATGGTGCTGTCTGACGACACCGATGCCGTCTTCGTGAAGGATCCGCGCGGCATTTAGCTCGCGTCACAAAGACGAGGTCCCCGACCGGCGAGGCGGAGGCGTGCCCGGTTTCAGCCGGAATGGCGGCGGAGGAACTCCAGGGTGCGCTCGTTGAATGCCTCGACGTTCTCGTAGATCGGGGCATGCGAGCAGTCCTCGAACACGATCAGCTCCGAGCCGGCGATCCCGGTCGTGAGCGGCTCGGCGAACCGGGTGGACGTGCAGGAGTCGTGGCGGCCGAACGTGATCAGCGTCGGCGCGCTGATCGCACCGAGCGCCTCCCGCGCGTCATGCGCCAGGACCGCCTCGGACTGGCGCATGAGCGCGTCCACCGGCGGCATCGGCCGACTGCGGACGAAGTCGGCCAGGGAGTCGACGTATTCAGGGCGCGCCGCGTACAGCTCGGGGGTGAGGCACCAGGGCAGGATCCCCTTGATCACCATTTCGGTCACGCTGTCCAGGGCCTGCGCCATGATCCGCCAGGTCTCCACCACGGCACGCAGGTAAGGGTCGGTGCGGTCCCAGGCGCTGTGCAGGGACAGCGACTTCACCAGGCCTGGGTGCCTGGCCGCGAGCCACATGCCGGCGGCCGCGCCGAGGGACAGGCCGAACACGTGCGCCTGCTCGATCCCGGCCGCCTGCATGAACGCGGCGACGTCCTGCGCCAGCAGCTCGGTGGTGTAGCTGCCCTCCGGCTTGCTGGTCAGGCCGGCGCCGCGCAGGTCGACCGAGTAGCAGGTGTAGTGCTTGGCATACTCGGCCACCTGGAAGGCGTAGCACGCCTGGTCGGCCGCCAGGTAAGGGATGAGGACCATCGGCTCGCCCTCGCCCTGGACCTCGTAGTAGATCTCGATGCCGTTCGCCTGCACGGTTGGCATGATGGCCCCTTTCCTGGCGCGGCCGACCCTGCGCAGGGCCGGCGTTCCGATGCTGTCCGCTCGCACGGCTGCGCACCGTCAGGACGGCAGGAGATCCCGGGCGATCTGGACGAGCAGCGCGAGCTTAGCGCGCTCGGCTTCGGGCGTAATGGCGTTGCCGGCCGAGGACGTCGCGAAGCCGCACTGCGGGCTGACCGCCAGCCGCTCCCGGTCGATGTGCTGGCTGGCCTGCCCGACCCTGGCGGCGAGCACATCGGGCGCTTCCAGCCGGGAGGTCTTGGTGCTGACCAGCCCGAGCACCACCACCTTGTCGGCGGGTACCAGCCGCAGCGGGTCGAACGACCCAGACCGCTCGTCGTCATACTCGAGCAGCAGCCGGTCCGCGCACACGCCGCCGAAGACCGGCCCGGCGATGGGCTCGTAGTCGCCGGCCACCAGCCAGCGGCTGAGCTGGTTGCCGCGGCACAGGTGGAAGCCGAACGTCGCGGGCCGCCCGGCCTCGATCACCGCATTGTCGAGCTCGATGCCGTAGCTGAGCCAGCGCTCCACCGGCCAGCCGCGTGCCTCGTAAAACCCGCGCCAGGTCGGGTCGATCAGCAGCGGATAGTGCGGGGCGTCCAGCTGGATGTACCCGCAGCCCAGCCTGACCAGCTCGGCAACCTCGTCCCGCAGCACCTGCACCACGTCGGTCAGGAAGGCGTCCAGGGTCGGGTAGGCGGCGGCCGATTTCTCCGGCGACCAGAGGTTCGCCAGCAACGACGGGCTCGGCAGCGTCACCTTGACCGGCCGGCTCGTGCAGCCGCGCATGAACGTGAACTCCTCGGCGGCCAGGTTGCGGCGCTTGCGCAGCCGCTCGACGACCGCCAGGTCCGCCGGGCGCTCGATCGCGGCATCGCCCACCTCCTCGGAGTGCCACTGACCCCACAGCCACGCGTCCAGGCTCACCCCAGCGAAGCCGTCGCAGGCCCCCGTCAGCTCGGCCTGGAACGACTCGCGGCGCATCTCGCCGTCGTTGACGACGGGCAGGTCCACGTCCTCCTGCAGGGCCACGACCTCGCGCACCGCCCGGTCCTCGGCCGCCTTGAACTCTGCGGGCAAGAGCTCGCCCCGCGCGTAGGCGGCACGCGCCTGCAGCAGGAACGGCGGGCGCAGCAGGCTGCCGACGTGCTCCACGCGCGCGGTGACCGTCACCCACCCAGCATCCCACCGGGTCAGCTCCAGAGCGGAACCAGCGCGGGCCTGGATGCGTCTAGTCACAGGAGCCTCTCAGGGAGCGATGGCGTGGGCAGCAGGGCAGCAAGCGGGCTTCGCGCCGCTCTTTTGGCACTGGCGGCCGCCGTCACTGCGGCTGGCCTGGCGCTCTGCGGCTGCACCGGCAGCGCGGGACCCGCCGCAGGGAACTGGGGTTCATCAGCGAGCCGCGCCGCGCCGGCACCGGCCGCGACGCTATTCGGGCGTGCCGTCCTCACCGGGCGGGTCCCCGGCGGCGGCCGACCACTGATCATCGGCGTGGTCCGCGACGGGACAGTGCTGGCCACCGCCCGGGTGACGCCGGGCGGTCGGTTCGCATTCACCGTCCCGGCCGGGCGCTCCGAGATCGCCGTGTGGCTACCCGGCGCCCGGCCCGGTCCGTCCAACGCGATCTGCCACGAGACGGTGGTCGCCGCCGCGAGGCGCCGGACGGTGGCCAACCTGACCTGCGTCTGGCACTAGCCAGCAAGCTGGGCTGCTGACCGCTAACCGCTGACCGCTGGCCGCTTACCACCGGCCGCGGTGTACCACCTCATCGAACGGACGGCGGTCGGGCAGCCGGATCGGAGCGAGCGGCCGGTCGGCGGGGTAGCCAAGCGAGATCAGCAGCGCGCAGGTGCGGTCGGCCGGGTAGCCGAGCAGTTCCCTGGCGAGGTCGTGATCTCCGATGGCCGAGTGGCAGCTGCCGATGCCCAGGCTCGCGGCGGCCAGCATCACCGACATGGTGACCTGGCCGAGGTCGCACTGCACCCGCAGCTGCTCGGCCTCGGCCTCGCCGACCACCAGGGCGATGGTGGCCGCCGAGCTCGCGATGTGCCCGCCGCCGCGCCAGACCTTGGCGAGCCTGCCCAGCTGGTCCCGGTCGGTGACCACGATGAAGTCCCCGGGCTGGTTGTTGCGCGAGGACGGCGACCGGCGGGCCGCCTCGAGTATCAGGTCCAGGTCACCAGGCGCGATTGGCCGGGCCGAGCAGCTCCGGACGTCGCGGTGATGGTCGCGCAGTCCGAAGCCCCCGCGCCCGCGCCGTCACCACGCGACGCCCAGCGATCTGGCCGCCGCGACCGCGGACCGGCAGCCGTCCTCGTGGAACCCCCATCCGTGGTAGGCGCCCGCGAAGGCCAGCACGGCGGACCCGAGTTCGGGGAGCCTGCGCTGCGCCGCCACCGACGCCGCCGTGTAGAGCGGGTGCTGGTAGGTCATCTGGTCGATGACCCGGCCGGCGGCCACCCGGTCGAGCGCGTTGAGCGTGACGATGTAGTCGGCAGGCTCGGACAGCCGCTGCAGCCGGTTCAGGTAGTAGCTCACGTGCACCCGGTCGGCCGAGGCGGCGCAGTCGGACAGCAGGTAGTTCCACGACGACCGGACGGCCGGGCTGCGCGGGAGGACAGAGTCGTCGGTGTGCAGCGCTACCTCGCTGGTGGCGTACCTGAACGCGCCGAGGACTCTGCGCTCGGCGCGGGTCGGGTCGGCGAGCAGGGCGAGCGCCTGGTCCGGATGGGTGGCCACCACGGCGGCATCGAACCGGCGGGTCTGGCCGGCCTCGTCGGTGACCTCCACCCCGCCGCCGGCCCTGCGCAGCGCGCGCACCGGCGTGCCCGTCCGCACCGAAGGGATCTGCTTGGCGATCCGCTGCACGTAGCTGACCGAGCCTCCGACGACGGTACGCCAGGAGGCGGACCTGGCCAGGGACAGCACTCCGTGGTTGTCGAGGAACTCGAACAGGTAGCTGGCCGGGTAGGCCAGCGCCTCGCCCGGCGAGCAGGACCACACCGAGGCGACCAGCGGCAGCACGAAGTGCCCGACGAAGAACGGGTCGTACCCGCCAGCGCGCAGGAAGTCGGCAAGCGTCACCGTGTCCCGCTCGGCGGGGCCTGGCGGGGTGTCGAGCAGCCGCCGGGCGGCCCGGTAGAACCGCGGCACGGCTGCCAGCATCCGCAGGTACTCGGGCCTGCGCAGCTGACCGGCCCGCGGCGCCAGTCCACGCGCCCCCCTGGACCCGGCGTACTCCAGACCGCAGCCAAGGCACCGGACGGACAGGCTCATCTCGCTCTCCTGCGTCTGCACGCCGAGTTCGTCGAAGAGCCTGGTCAGCGTCGGATAGGTCCTGGTGTTGTGCACCAGGAACCCGGTATCGAGCGCGAGCAGGCGCCCGCCGCCGGCCGCGACCTCGCGCGTGTCCGCGTGCCCGCCGAGGCGGTCAGCGGCCTCGTACAGCGTCACGTCGTACCGCCGCTGCAGCAGGTACGCCGCGGTCAGGCCGACCACGCCCGAACCCACGACCGCGGCGCGCGGCCTGACCTGGTGACCTCGCTCCATATCTCCTCCGCCTCCTGTGTCTCTCGGGCCGAATAAAATTAAGACTAAATTATACTAAGATCATTGCGGCACTCGGTGCGCAGCGGCGAGCGGCGCAGGGAGGACGACGATGGCGACCGACGAGGGGAGTGCCGGCTGGACCTGGACCGCGCAGCGGGCTGGCGTGGACCTGGCCCGCTGGTCCGCCTTATCATCGATCCATGCATCGCTGCGCAACCCCGACCTGGTGGCCGTCCTAGGACGACCGCCTGGAAGTTGCGCACCCACAGGGGCCGTCCGGCCGGACGGCCCTTTTTCTTTTTCATAACGGGCCGTGCGGCCGACTGACCCCGCTCCTGACGGAAGGAATCTGACGTGACCGCACCCCTGATGACCTCCCCGGCGCCGGCCGGGCCCGGCGGACCCGCAGGGTCCGCCGGGTCAGCCTCGCTGGCGGCCGCGCGCCGGCGCAGCGCCGAGATCGAGACGCTGATCGCCGCCGACGCGTCCCGGTTCAGGATCCTCACCGGCGACCGCCCGACCGGTCCGCTGCACCTGGGCCACTACTTCGGCACCCTGGCCAGCCGGGTCAGGCTGCAGCGGGCGGGCGCCGAGCTTTTCGTCCTGGTCGCCGACTACCAGGTGCTCACCGACCGGGATGTCGCTGACCGGCTCGGCGAGCATGTGACCGGCCTGGTAGCCGACTACCTCGCGGCGGGGATCGACCCGGCGACCGCGACGATCTTCGCGCACAGCGCCGTTCCGGCGCTGAACCAGCTGATGCTCCCGTTCCTGTCGCTGGTCTCGGTCACCGAGCTCGGCCGCAACCCGACCGTGAAGGAGGACATCGCCCAGTCCGGGCAGGCCTCGGTCAGCGGGCTGATGTTCACCTATCCCGTGCACCAGGCCGCCGACATCTTGTTCTGCAGGGCCAACCTGGTGCCGGTCGGCAAGGACCAGCTGCCGCACGTCCAGGTCACCAGGGCGATCGCCCGCCGTTTCAACGACAGGTACGCGGGCGGGGCTGCGTTCTTCCCGCTGCCTGATGCGCTGCTGTCCGCGGCGCCCAACTTGCTGGGCATCGACGGCGGGAAGATGAGCAAGAGCCGCGGGAACGCGATCAGCCTGTCCGCCTCGGCCGACCAGACCGCGCGCCTGATCCGGCGGGCGAAGACCGACGCGCGGCGTGATATCAGCTACGAGCCTGACGCCAGGCCCGAGGTATCCAGCCTGGTGCTGCTTGCCGCGCTCTGCCAGGACCGCGATCCCGGCGAGGTGGCCGCGGAGATCGGCGCGGGCGGGGCCGAGCGGCTCAAGCGCGTGGTCACCGAGTCGGTCAACGAGTTCCTGCGGCCGCTGCGGGCCAGGCGGGCCGAGCTGGCCGCCGATCCCGGCTACCTGATCGGGGTGCTCAGGGCCGGGAACGCGAGGGCCGCGGCGATCGCCGGCCGTACGCTTGCCGAGGTCAGGGATGCGATGGGGACCCGCTACTGACCGCACGCGCCGGCCGGGCGAGCCGCGACCTTCCCCGGACCGGTGTCGCGGCCCTAGCCTGGACGGTGGGCTGACCTGACGATGGAGCCGCCGTGCAGATCGACATCAGGCCGGTTGCCAGGCTGCGCGGTCCCGCACCGCTCCGCCTCGGCCCGGCGCTCGGGCCGGCCTTCGACGCGCTCACCACTAGCTCGGTGGACCTGTCCACGCTCAAGGTGACCTGCGACTGGATCCAGTACCGCAGCAACTTCGCCGAGCCGGTCAGGTGCCGCCCGGTGCTTGCCGAGCGGCCGCGCGAGGTGTACCACGGCACCGGGCTCGAGGCCGGCGGCGATCCTGGCGCCGCGCCGAGCCCGCCGGTACCCGTGCCTGCCAGCGCACTCGAGCTGGCCATCGACCTGCGCCGGGCCGGGGACCTTGACCTGGCCACCAGCGTCAAGCAGGCGCTGGCCGAGCACCCGGGCGGTGACGGCCAGGGCCGGACGTTCCTCGAGGACTGGACGCCGGCCAGCGCCAGCTGCATCTGGCGGTTCAACGCTCTGTACTGGCAGTCGCTGTCCCGGTGGGAGGAGGCCACCGGGCGGGAGTACGAGCAGGCGCTGCCCGGCGGCCAGAGCGACGCGCGCAACGCCGAGGCGGCGCGTGAGCTGATCGGCGAGCTGTTCCGGATCTGGGACTCGCTGGAGGCCCGCCAGGCGCTGCCCGACCAGCTCTACGTGGTCGAGCTCGGCGTCGGAAACGGCGGCCAGGCAAGGACCTGGCTTGATGCCTTCGTCGACCTGGACCGCCTGGCACGGCCGGGACTACTACCCCAGGCTGCACTACCTGATGGGCGATTACTCAGGGCACGTGCTCGAGCGCGCCTGGCAGGTGGTGGCCGACCACGGCGAGCACGTCAGCGCGCTGGTGCTCGATGCCAGCCGGCCGGTGCGGACGCTCGGGTTCCTGCGCGGCAAGGCGTTCTGCGTCTACATCTCCAACGTCTACGACAACCTGCCCACCGATGAGGTGGCCAGCATCGCCGGCCGGCCCTACCTGGTGGAGGTGCGCGCGTTCCTGCGGGACGAGGACGCGATGAGGATCGCCAGGAAGGCGCGGATCCGCAGGTCCGAGCTCCCCGCGGTGATCGGCAAGCTGCTGCGGCTCGGCCCCGACCTGCTCGCCGAGACCGCGCCCAGCCAGTTCCCTGACCCGGCGGCCGCGGTCGCGCTGTGGGGCCAGGTCTGGTCGGCGCTGTACCTGCAGGAGCGCTACGTGCCGCTGGACGGCCTTGATGCCTACCAGGTCGCGCCGTCGCTGACCGGCGAGATCCTGCGGTCGGTGCTCGACGGCAGCGGCGACATCAGGATGCACGTCAGCAACGGCGCGCTGGCCAGCTTCACCGAGACGCTGCCGCTGCTGCACCCCTACGGGCGGCTGCTCTGCCACGACCTGTTCGTCGCCCAGGCGCCGGCCTATCACGGTGGGTTCTACGGCCCTGGCAAGTACGACGGCTCGGTGGTGAACTGGGTGAACGGCCCGCTGCTGCAGCTGGCAGGCAACCGGCGCGGCTTCCAGGTGCAGATCCTGCCGTTCAGCGGCCGGCCGGATGCGAACGTCAAGACGCTGGTCGCACAGGTCAGGGACTGACCGATGCTGCTGCCCACCACGGTCGTCGGCTCCTACTCGGTACCCGAGTGGCTGGAGCGGCTGAAGACCGACTACTACCACCGGCGGATCAGCGCGCAGCACCTGAACGAGATCCACGAGGTGGCGATCAAGGCGGCACTGATGGACCAGGAGCTTGCCGGTCTTGACATCGTCTCCGATGGCGAGCTGCGGCGCGACAACGACATCGATTACCTGCTGGCCAGGATCGGTGGCGTGGAGATTCCGCACCGCGCGAAGACCGACTACTACGACTACTACGACGCCGAGGTGATCAGGCCGCTGCCCGAGCCCGGCGGGGCCGCGGCGGGCCTTGCCGCCGACTTCACGTTCACCAGGGCGCACACCAGCAAGCCGGTCAAGTTCTCCTTCACCGGGCCGTTCTCGCTGTCGCGGCGGATCCGCGACAGCGCCTACGCCGACCCGGCCGACCTGGTGCGGGCCCTGGCCAGGTGGCTGAACTGCCAGGCGCGCGAGCTCGCCGACGCCGGAGCCGGCCTGCTCCAGATCGACGAGCCGTTCCTGGCCGGCTACCCGGAGGCCGCCGAGCTCGCGGTGGAGGCGGTGAACATCGTCACCGCCGGGGTAACCGCGACCTGGGCGCTGCACGTCTGTTACGGCAACCGCTACGCCAGGCCGCTGTGGGAGGGGCACTACGACTTCCTGTTCCCCGCCGTGCTTGAGGCGCAGGTCGATCAGCTGGTACTCGAGTTCGCCAGGAAGGGGCCGGGCGACCTGCGGCTGTTCCACCAGTACGGCTGGGACCGCGGCGTCGGCGCCGGCGTCATCGACGTGAAGTCGACCCAGGTGGAAACCGATGAGCTGGTCGCGTCCAGGGTCAGGCGCGCGCTCGAGGTCGTGCCCGCCGGCCGGCTGACGCTCAACCCCGACTGCGGGCTGCGCCACCTGCCAGCCGACATCGCCAGGGCCAAGCTGCGGGCCCTGGTCGCCGGGACGGCGATCGTCCGCGCCGAGCTCGCCGCGAGCTAGCTGCCTGGCCGGCGCAGCGCCCGGTCCAGTGCCGCGCCGCCGCAGAGTTCGTCGAGCTCGCGCTGGAGCAGCGCCGCCAGCGCGCCGTGGTCACCGATGCGCTCGGGATCGGCCGTGACCACCACGCTGATCACGCCCGCATAGGAGAGCACGGCGAAGCTCAGCGCGACGTTGCCGACCACCATCGTGACCGGCAGCAGGTCGGTGATCTCGGCGCCGGCGAACCGCTGCCGGTCCTGCGGGCCGCGCAGGTTCGTGACGAAGACGTTCACGAACGGCTGGTGGTTGATGAACCACGCGAGCGCGCCGGTGGCGGCAAGCACTCGGAACGCGGGCGCGAGCAGCTCGCCGGAGGCGCCGCGGCGCCTGGTCTTGTGCGCCCTGGTGCTCGCCGCGATCAGCCCGAGCTGATCCGCCCGCGTCCCGGCGGCGGGCAGCCGCACGGGCATGATCCCGACGAGGTTGCCGAGCGCCGACGGGTCGGCCGCCGGCCGGGCGGCCACGATCACCGAGGCGACAAGGTCGCCGGGTACCTCGCCGCGCGCCGTGACCAGGCTGGCGAGCGCCCTGGTCACGGCGAGCAGCATGACGTCGTTGACCGTCGCTCCGTGCGCCCTGGCGTAGGCGTGGATGGGAGCCAGGCCGGCCCGCGCGACATCGAAGCTGCGGCGCGGGCCAGTGCGGCCGTTCAGCGACCAACTCGCGGGCCGCCCCGCCGGCCGGGCCGCTGCCGCAGGGTCGAGTTCGGTGAGCGCCTCGCGCAGGCCGACCGTGCGGCGCAGCGCACGGCCAGCGCCCGACGCCGCCGATCCGGCGGCCTCGGCGGCGAGCCTGCCACGCGAAGGCAGCGGGCGCGGGAACCCGTGCTGAGCGGGCCCGGCCTGAGCTGACCAGACGGGAGCTGGCCTGCCCGCGCCGTCGACCAGGCTGCCGAGCACAGCGAGCCCGCCGATCCCGTCGGCCATGACATGGTGGAACATCAGCACGAGGCCCGTCTGCCCGTCAGCCAGGCCGGTGACGAACGTCGCCGACCACAGCGGCCTGGACCACGGCAGGCGCTGGGTCGCTATCGCGGTCCAGGCCAGCCGCAGCGCTACGTCGTCGCCGGGCGGGTCACAGCGCACCGACCTGACGTGGGCACCGATGTCGAAGCCAGGGTCATCAAGCCAGACGGGCCGCCCGCAGCCCGGCGGGGTCCGCACCAGGACCTGCCGCAGCCTCGGCACCTTGGTGACGCGCTCGCCGATCACCGCGGTGGCCGCTCCGACATCGAACCGCGGGCCGGCGTCGAGCAGGAGCACGGCGCCGGCCTGCATGGGCGCCAGCCCGACGTCACAGTCGAGCAGCATGAGGTCGACGAGGCTGACTCGCTCGATCGGCGGCCCGGGCCTCGAGCCCGGTCTCGGCCCGCCCGGTCCGCGCCGGCCGCCGCTCAGCCGCGGGATTCTCATTCGGGGGACGCGAGCACCTTGCGCGGGTGGCTGCCGTCGACGTAGCCGAGGAAGGGCGGGTAGATGCTGTAGCCGAGCAGTTCCTGCAGCCGCTCGGGCAGCCGAGCCACGGTGCCGCGCGGAACGGCCAGGCAGTGGTTCTCCTGCGGGCGCAGCCAGGCGGCTGCGTACTCGAGGATCACGCCGAGCCTGGGCTGGCCGGTCTGGTTAGCGCCGCCGCCGTGCCACAGGCTGCCAAGGTAGAACATGGCCGAGCCCGGCGCCATCGTGGCGGCGACCACCTGGTCGCCGCCGGCCGGCTGCCTGCCTGGCTTCCACCGGTGCGAGCCGGGCACGAACCTGGTGGCGCCGTTCTCCTCGGTGAAGTCGTCGAGCGGCCACATCGTGTTGACCACGACGGGCGGATGGGGCTGCGGCAGCGGGTAGATGGCGTCGTCGCAGTGCAGTACCTGCGCCTTCTCCCCCGGCCCGATCCTGATCCCGACTGGGGCGCTGAGCTGGTAGTGGCCGAGCACCCGGTCGAGCGCGCCGAGCAGCAGCGGGTGCACGGCGGCCGCGTCGAAGGTCCTCGTCTTGGCGAACAGCGCGTACACCCGCTGGGTGGAGTAACCCTCGAAGGAGTTGCGGCCGGTGCGGGTCGCCTCAAGTATCCGGCCGAGATCGGCCCTGGCCGCCGCGACGTCGGTGGCGGGCATCATGCCGGAGACGATCACGTAGCCGTCCTCGGCAAGCCGCCGCGCGATCTCCTCGCCGCTCGACCCGGCGGCGGGGACGACGGGCATCACGGCCGGACCACCCTGAGGTGACGGGCGTCGGCACGCGCGGCGGCCGGCGCCGCAGGCCGGCCTTGCCTGGCCGTCGATCGCCAGGCAAGCAGCGACCACCGGGACAGCGCGGAAAGGATGGAGCCCAGGCTCAGCGCCGAGAGCACAGAGAGCGCCGAGCCCGCCGACCCGGCCGAGCCCACGGACAGGATCGAGCCGGCCGAGCCGATGCTCAGGATCGAGCCCGCCGAGCCGATGCTCAGGATCGACCCCGCCGAGCCGACCGACAGGATCGACCCCGTCGAGCCAATGCTCAGGATCGACCGCGGCGCCGCACTCTGACGTGGCCCGCGGGCGGGACGCTGCGCGCGTCGCTCTGGTCGCATCCTCGCATTGTCGCAGCGCGCCGCCGGGCCGCACCAGCCCGGAGGCGGTCACAGCGCCGCGAGGCCTGATCAACCAGGGAGGCGACAGTCGCCCCGTGGGATGTGGTTACGCAACTGTTATAGATGACGAAATTATCGTGGTTCGGCGGTTCCGCGTTTCTGCTAACGTCCGCCTTGCATGTCAATTATTGCGGTGCGCTGGGCCGTACCCGACTTCAAGGATGAGGCGGAGCAATGAAGGCACGGAGTTCGCCACGTGCGCGTTCCAGGGTTAGGGCGCTGTCGCTGGTCGCGGCCGCAGGATCCCTTCCGGCCATCGCGCTGTCACAGTCAGCCGTCGCGACGGCCGCTCAGGCCAGCCCTGCGGCGTCGGCCGCGCGGACGAACGTCCAGCCGCCGCTGACCCCGGCGCTTGCCGCACGGCTGTCCAAGAACGTCAGCCAGCACGTGATCATCATCATGAGGAGCCAGCCGACGGCCGCGCACGTCGGCACCCGTGCCCAGGCGGCGCGCGCCAGCGCGGTCACCACCAGCCAGGCGGCGCTACGCAGCGAGCTGCAGGCCGTGCACGCCACGCACGTGAAGAGCTACACGCTGGTGAACGCAGTGGCGGCCACCGTCTCCAAGGGCGAGGTCGCCCGCCTGAAGGCCAACCCGTCGGTGGCGAAGGTCATCCCCGACGTCATCATCCACGGCGCGTCGCCCACGACGATGCCCGGCGCCGTCAAGTCGGCGAAGACCACCAATTCGGGGCGGGTACGCCAGCCGGCCAGCCTGACGCCCCACGTGCTTCCCGGCGCCTGCTCGGCCACCACGCCGCAGCTCGCGCCCGAGGGACTGGCGCTCACCAACACCGACTCGGACAACCCGAGTGCCAAGACGGCGCGCTCGCTCGGCATCACCGGCGCGGGCGTCAAGGTGGCCTGGATCGCTGACGGCATCGACCCGAACAACATCAACTTCATCAGGTCAAACAACACCTCCGCGTTCGTCGACTACCAGGACTTCACCGGGGACGGGCCCGGCCAGCTGACCAGCGGCGACGAGGCGTTCCTCGACGCCAACACGATCGCCGGCCAGGGCCTGCACACCTACAACGTGCAGGACTTCGGCGCCCAGGCAGACCCGACCGCCTGCAACATCAGGATCGAGGGCGTGGCCCCAGGCGCCAGCCTGGTCGGCCTCGACGTCTTCGGCACCTTCGAGGACACCACCGAGTCGAACTTCCTGCAGGCGATCAACTACGCCGTGGAGACCGACCACGTCAACGTGATCAACGAGTCCTTCGGCTCCAACCCGTTCCCCGACGTGACCGCGCTCGACGCCACCAAGCAGTTCGACGACGCGGCAGTCGCGGCCGGCGTCGTGGTCACCGTCTCGAGCGGCGACGCGGGCACCACCAACACCATCGGCTCGCCCGCGACCGATCCCAAGCTCATCTCGGTGGGCGCCACGACGCAGTTCCAGTTCTACGCGCAGACCAACTACGCGGCCGCGGATTACTTCGCGACCACCGGCTGGCTCAGCGACAACCTCAGCTCGCTCAGCTCGGGCGGCTTCAACGAGACCGGCGGCACCGTCGACCTGGTCGCCCCCGGTGACATCAGCGCCGCATCCTGCGACGCAAGCCCAACCTTCGCGGGCTGCACCAACTTCAAGGGCCAGTCCTCTGACGTCGAGGAGGCCGGCGGCACCAGCGAGTCTTCGCCGTTCGTGGCCGGCGCCGCCGCGCTGGTCATCCAGGCCTACCGGCAGACCCACGGCGGCGCCACCCCGACGCCCGCCCTGGTCAAGCAGATCCTGGTCAGCACCGCCACCGACCTCGGCCTCCCGGCCCAGGAGCAGGGCGCCGGCCTGCTGAACACCTACAAGGCCGTCCAGCTCGCCGAGTCGATCCGCACCTCAGACGGTTCCCCGAGGCCGACCGGCGACACGCTGCTGCTGAGCACCAGCCAGCTCAACGCCGTCGCCGCCCCTGGCAGCTCGGAGAGCTGGCCGGTGACGATCACCAACACCGGCGCCGGTACTCAGTTCGTCGACCTGGCCGGCCGGACGTTCGGCCCCGACCAGAACGTGCAGAGCGGAAGCGTCACTCTCAACGACGCGACCAGCCCGCAGTTCGTGAACTACCAGGGCCTCCCCAACAACTACGCGACCTTCAAGTTCAACGTCCCGGCGAACCAGCAGCGGCTCGACGCGTCGATCGCCTACCCGGGCAACCCCGCCAACGGCAACAACTCGCGCGTGAGGCTGATCCTGATCGACCCGACCGGCAAGTTCGCCGCGCACTCGCTGCCGCAGGGCGTGGGCAACTACGGCAACGTCGACGTCAGGTTCCCGGCCGCGGGCACCTGGACCGGCGTCGTCTTCAGCGACGTCGCCGCGGACGGCGGTACCAACGGCGCCGTCCCGTGGCGCGTCGCCACCCAGCGGTTCACCTCGTTCGGCTCGGTGTGGCCGGACAACTTCAGGCTGGCGCCAGGCCAGAGCAGGACGGTCCACGTCCGCGCGACCACGCCATCCGCCGCTGGGGACGCGGCCGGGTCGATCGGCGTGACGTCGTTCAGCACAGCCGCAGCACTGCAGCATCACACCCACCTGCGCGCTGCTGTCGCCGGCGACAGCAGCGACGGGCAGGTCACGTCCATCGCCGTGACGCTGCGCAGCGAGATCGAGGTCATCAACAACACCGGTCACTTCAGCGGAGTGCTGACCGGCGGCAACGGACGTCCTCCCGGCCAGGGCCAGGAGAACTTCTACGAGTTCCGGGTCGGCGGCGGCGTGCAGAGCATCACCGCCAACGTGTCGCTCACCAACGACACCGCCGACCCGGTGGGTGCCTACCTGGTCAGCCCGGACGGCGACGCCGTCGGCTACGGGCAGAACAGCATCAACGGCAACCAGACGAACGCGCTGACTGCTTACACGCTCAACCCGACGCCCGGGACATGGACGCTGGTCATCGACTTCGCCGAGCCGATCGTCGGCGACGAGGTGTCCCAGCCGTTCACCGGGAACATCCAGTTCAACCACGTCTCCGTCAGCGCGGCGGGTCTTCCGGACAGCGCGTCGACCACCCTCGCGGCCGGCACTCCGGTCACCGTCCCGGTCTCCATCACCAACAACGGCGCTCAGGCCGAAGACTTCTTCATCGACCCGCGGCTCGCCTCGTCGGCGACGATCGCCCTCGCGCCGTTCGACCAGGCCTCCGGCCTGGCCCTGCCGCTCACGGGCAACCCGCCGTTCTGGTTCGTGCCGTCGGAGACCACCAGTGTCTCGGTCGCGGCCACCGCGTCGCTGCCGGTCATGTTCGACTTCGGCCCGAACCAGGGCGACCCTGACCTGGTCAGCTCGACAGGGACGACGGCGACCGGCAGCTACACGCCAGGCGAGAACGTCACCGACGGATTCTGGTTCGCCGAGCCAAGCGAGATCGGGCCGTACCCGGCGGGTGCGCCCGCTGGCACGGTGAGCGTGGCGGCCCAGGCGACGACGCAGTCGTTCGACCCGTCGATCACCTCGGCCACGGGCGACATCATGCTGGCGGCGATGAACCCGGCGACGACCTTCAGCCCGATCGTCATCGGGCCTGGCCAGACCGCCACGATCAATGTCACCATCACCCCGTCCGGCACGTCGGGCACGATCGTCAGCGGCGACCTGTACGTCGATGACTTCCTGACCAACGTGCCGCCATACGGCCAGGAAGGCGCTGACGAACTGGCCGCGATCCCGTACCGGTACACGATCAAGTAATGCAGGCGGGTCCGGCCGGGGCGGCAGGCCCCAGGCGGCCGGCTTGAGGCTCTGAGGCCGCGGTGCCCAATGTGGCGCCGCGGCCTCGTGCTCTCCGCGGCCGCGGGCTCTCCGCTCGCGTGGTTAGGGTGGCGCATGGACCCCGTCAGGGCACTGCGGCAGATCGCCTTCCAGCTCGAGCGGGCCGGCGCGCCGACCTACCGGGTGCGGGCGTTCCGGCGCGCGGCCGCCGTGGTGGCCGGACTGCCCTCGGGCGACCTGGACCGCAGGCTGCGTGACGGCACGCTGCAGGCGCTGCCAGGGATCGGCCCGGCCACTGCCGAGGCGATCGCCCAGGCGGCGGCCGGCCAGGAGCCCAGCTACCTGGCCAGGCTGCTCGGCGAGGCCGCGCCCGCGGCGCCCGCCGGCCTGCGAGCCGCGCTGCGCGGCGACTGCCACTCGCACTCCGACTGGTCCGACGGCGGGAGCCCGCCCGACGAGATGGCCGAGGCGGCCAGGGATCTCGGCCACGAGTGGATCGCGCTGACCGACCACTCGCCCAGGCTGTCCGTGGCCAACGGGCTGTCCGCCGACCGGCTCCTGGCCCAGCTCGAGCTCGTCGGCCGGATCAACGCCGTCATGGCTCCGTTCCGGGTGCTGACCGGAATCGAGGTGGACATACTCGAGGACGGCGGCCTGGACCAGAGGCCCGACCTGCTCGGCCGTCTCGACGTGGTGGTGGCGAGCGTGCACTCCAAGCTCAGGATGCCGGCCGACGAGATGACCAGGCGGATGATTGCCGCGATCTCGAACCCGCACATGGACGTGCTCGGCCACTGCACCGGCCGCATGATCATGGGCCGGGGCCGGCCGGAGTCGCAGTTCGACGCCGAGCGGGTGTTCGCGGCCTGCCGTGAGCACGGCGTGGCAGTCGAGATCAACTGCCGGCCTGAGCGCCAGGACCCGCCCGACCGGCTGCTGCAGATCGCCACCGAGGCAGGGTGCCTGTTCGCCATCGATACCGACGCGCACGCACCAGGCCAGCTTGACTGGCTGAACAGCGGCTGCGCCAGGGCGGAGGCGCTCGGCATAGGCCCCGAGCGGGTGGTCAACGCCAGAGGCGCCGACGAGCTCACCGCCTGGACGCGGACCCGGACCCTGACGTAGCTGGCCCGAACACGGGATCCTGCTGCGACGATTACCCGGAGGAGACGTGGACTTCGAGATCCCGGCCGACCTGGCCAGCTACCTCGCCGAACTCGACGAGTTCATCGAGCGGGAGATCCGGCCGCTTGAGCGCCAGGACGACAACGTCAGGTTCTTCGACCACCGGCGTGAGGATGCCCGTACCGACTGGGACCGCGGCGGCCTGCCGAACCGGGAGTGGGAGGCGCTGCTGCGCGAGGCGGTCGGGCGGGCCGACGCCGCCGGCCACTACAGGTACGCCTTCCCGGCCCGCTACGGCGGCCGCGACGGCACCAACCTCGGCATGGCGCTGATCCGCGAGCACCTGGCGAGCAAGGGCCTCGGGCTGCACTGCGACCTCCAGAACGAGCACATGATCGTCGGCAACAACGTGGGCCTGCTGCTGATGCTGCACTACGGGACGCCCGAGCAGCAGAACGAGTGGGTGGACGGGCTGGCCGCCGGCCGCCGCGGTTTCGCCTTCGGCATCACCGAGCCGGCACACGGCTCCGACGCCACGTTCATGGAGACCACCGCGGTGCGGGTGACTGGGGATGCAGCGGCGGGCGGGGATTGGCTGATCAACGGCGAGAAGACCTGGAACACCGGCATCCACGCCGCCTCGCACGACCTGATCTTTGCCCGCACCAGCGGCCAGCCGGGCGACGCCGACGGCATTACGGCGTTCCTCACCCCGGTGGACTCGCCCGGCTTCACGGTGCAGGAGTACCTGTGGACCTTCAACATGCCGACCGACCACGCGCACGTCACGTTCCGCGACGTGCGGGTGCCCGACAGCGCCGTGTTCGGCGGGGAGGGCCGCGGCCTCGCGGTCGTGCAGCACTTCTTCAACGAGAACCGGATCCGCCAAGCCGCCTCCAGCCTCGGTGCCGCGCAGTACTGCATCGACGAGTCCGTCGCCTACGCCAAGGAGCGCAAGCCGTTCGGCAAGCCGCTGGCCGCCAACCAGGCGATCCAGTTCCCGCTGGTGGAACTCCAGACGCAGGTCGAGATGCTGCGCGCGCTGATACACAAGACGGCCTGGCTGATGGACACCTACGGGCCGTTCTCCGCCTCGGACAAGGTGTCGATGTGCAACTACTGGGCGAACCGGCTGTGCTGCGAGGCGGCCGACCGGGCGATGCAGGTGCACGGCGGGCTCGGCTACTCCAGGCACAAGCCGTTCGAGCACATCTACCGGCACCATCGGCGCTACCGGATCACCGAGGGCGCCGAGGAGATCCAGATGCGCCGGGTGGCCGGTTACATGTTCGGCTACATGCACCAGCGGGCGCCGAAGGGCGTGACCGAGGCGACATCGGAAGCTGCCGCAGTGGCTGGCGCGCCGGACGCCGCCACAGCGGCAAGTCCCGCCACCGACCGCTCCGGCGAGGGCCGGTGAGCGCGGAGCCGCTCGCCGAGGCACTCAAGCATGCGGTCGCCGACCTGCTCGGGCCGATCACGATCGAGGGTCTGACCAGGCTCTCCGGCGGGGCATCCCGCGAGACCTGGGCCTTCGATGCCGTGGCGCCTGGCGGAGCGCGCACCGAGCTCATCCTGCGCCGCGATCCGCCAGGCCGACCAAGCGAGCTAGGCGCGATGGCACGCGAGGCCAGCGCGATCGGGGCCGCGGCCGCCGCCGGGCTGGCGGTCCCCGAGGTCCTGCTGTGGACCGACGAGCCAGGCCTCTGGGGCTCGGCAGGCCTGCTGATGTACCGGGTCGGCGGCGAGACCATCGCAAGGAGGATCCTGCGTGACGACGCCTACCTGACCGCCAGGGCGACGCTGACCGGCCAGCTTGGCGCGTTCGCCGCCGGGCTGCATGCGCTGGCCCCGCCGGCCGGCCTCCCGGTCGCCGGCGATCCGGTCAGCGACCTGCGAGCCACCTTCGCCGGGCTCGGGCGGCCGAGCCCGGTCTTCGAGCGGGCGCTGTCCGCCCTGGAGGCCGAGCCTCCGCCGCACCGAGGGCCCGTGCTGGTCCATGGCGATCTGCGCCTGGGCAACCTGATCGTGGGACCTGAGGGCCTCCGGGCGGTCATCGACTGGGAGCTCGTCCACTCCGGCAATCCGGCCGAGGATCTGGGCTGGCTGTGCGTCAAGGCCTGGAGGTTCGGCCTCGGTCCGCCGGTGGCCGGGGTCGGGACCCGCGAGGAGCTGCTCGCCGCCTACCTGGCCGCCGGCGGCGCCGACATCGACCTGGCCGAGCTGCGCTGGTGGGAACTGCTCGGCACGCTGCGCTGGGGCGTGATCTGCATGACGCAGGCGGAGGCGCACCTGTCGGGCGCGCACCGGTCGGTCGAGCTCGCCGCGATCGGACGCCGGGTCTGCGAGCAGGAGTGGGACCTGCTGCTCCTGCTCGATCCGCAGGGCGCGGCGCAGGCCGCCGCCCGACGGCCGCGGCCCGACGGAGCGCCGCGCGGCGAGCCCGCGCCGCACGGCCGGCCCACCGCGAGCGAGCTGCTCGACGCGGTACGAGGATTCCTGACCGACCGGGTGATGGCGGAGACCACGGGACAGCTGGCGTTCCACGCCAGGGTGGCGGCCAACGTGCTGGCGATCGTCGCCCGCGAGCTTGAGCTCGGCGCGGTGCCCCCCGAGTCCGAACTCGCCGACAACGTGGCCGCGCGGCTGGCGGTCGCCAACCCCCGGTACTTCGACTCGGGCTGATGCCACCCACCGCTCCGGCGTATCCGATGCCGCCGCCATGGCCGCCCAGTACGGTGTCGGCGATCCCATCAGCCTCAGCAGGCTGCCCGCGCACCCTGGCGGGTTCCTGGCGCAGGCGGGAGACCACCGCCGGGCCGGGGATATCGGGTTGGCCACTGCAGGTCCTGACCACGATGATGAGATCCATGAATGTCGAGGAGATCAACATCGGCCCGAGCGATGCCCTCGCCCCGGTCGGCTCGGTGTCGGCGATCGCCGGGAAGGGGCTCGTCGGTGACCGGCAGTTCTTCCCGGGCGGCGCCGACTCCGGCGAGGCGCTCACGCTGATCGAGGCCGAGGTGCTCGAGGACGTCGGCATGACCGGGGCGCAGTCCCGCCGCCAGGTGGTGGTCCGCGGCGTGCGGCTGAACGATCTGGTCGGCAGACGCTTCAGGGTCGGCGACGTCGAGTGCACCGGCGTCAAGATCGCCGAGCCATGCACGCATCTTCAGTCCCTGACCTGGCCCGGGATCATCAAGGACCTGATCCACCGCGGCGGGCTCCGCGCCGACATCCTGACCGACGGCAAGATCTCGGTCGGCGATGCCGTCACGGTCGACTAGATCGGCCCCACCTCGAGTGAGCAGCGCCTCGGCACCCTGGGCCGGCACCTCGCCCGCCAAGTTTGCCGGAGCGAGGATGACGCGCTCCCGAGCGGGCAGGTAGCGTCCGTGCCCATCCTGGTCGGAACCTCGGGCTGGCAGTACGCACACTGGCGCGGCGCGCTCTACCCGCCGCAGGTGCCGCAGCGGCGCTGGCTCGAGCACTACGCGAGCCAGTACGCCACCGTGGAGAACGACGGCACCTTCTACCGGCTCCCGGCCAGGGAGACATTCGAGGACTGGCAGGCCAGGACGCCGGCGGACTTCGTCATGGCATTCAAGGCGAGCCGGTACCTGACCCACGTCAAGCGGCTCCGCGATCCGGCCGAGCCGGTCGAGCGGCTCATGCAGGCGGCCGCAGGGCTCGGTGGGCGGCTGGGACCCGTGCTGCTCCAGTTGCCGCCGAACCTCCAGGCCGACCCCGCCAGGCTCGACGCCTGTCTCGCCGCGTTCACGAAGTCCTGGCCCTCCACGGGGACCGCGCACCAGGGCGCCACCCCGCGCGTGGCGGTCGAGCCGCGTCACTCGTCCTGGTGGACCGACGAGACGCGGCAGGTACTGCTCGCCCACAACGCCGCACTGTGCTGGGCCGACCAGCTAGGGAAGCCGGTGACTCCGCTGTGGCGCACTGCGGACTGGGGCTACCTGCGGCTCCACCAGGGCGCCGCCGAGCCGTGGCCGCGCTACGGCCCGCGCGCACTCCGCGCCTGGCTCGACCACATCACCGAGGCCTGGCCGCCCGCCGCTCCCGTCTACGTCTACTTCAACAACGACCAGAACGCCGCCGCGATCGCCGACTCCACCGTCCTGGCCGCCCTAGCCCGCAAGCGCTCGCTCCCCGTCACCCGCACCCCCTAACCTCGCACCCCCGCACCCCGCGATCCCGCACCCCCGGCGCCACCTTTCATCCGCCAGCGCCACCTTTCATCCGCCAGCGCCATGATCACGAGGCCTTTGTGCGGTTTTGCGAGACACCAGCGGATGAAAGGACGATCTCGCGGCCAGAGGCGGTCTCGCACGGTGCGGAGGATTGCCAGGATTAATCCGATTTATTCACCAGCTGCGGCCCATCTCGCACTTCCGGCGCAGGCGCGAGCGCCGTCAGATGCCGACCTTGCGCAGGAACGCGTTCGCGACCGGGCCGGCGCTGGTGGCACCGTAGCCGCCGCCCTCGACCAGGACGGCGAACGCCAGGTTCCCGTCGTACCCGATGAACCACCCGTGCGCCTTGGGATGCGGCCCGGTCCCGTACTCGGCCGTCCCGGTCTTGCCGTAGACGCCGGGCGGGAACCCGACGCCCGACGCCGTGCCGACAGTCACCACCGCCCGCATCATCGGCCGCAGCGTGTCCAGGATGGTGGGGCTGAGCACGTGCGGCCGCGCGGTCTGCTTCGGCGCCGGGTTGATGACAAGCAGCGGCGGACGCCACCTCCCGTCCTCGATAGCGGCCGCCTCCGTCGCCTGGCTGAGCGGGTTGACCAGGTCCGTGCCCTGGCCGAACGCGTCGGCCGCCAGATCCACGGTCGCGTGCGGCAGGTAGAAGCGGCCGAGCGTCGCCGGGATCCCGAGTGCCGGCTGGGCGTTGTAGCCGAAGTTACGCGCCATCGCGCGCAGCGTGTCTCCGTTCAGCCGCTGCGTGGCCAGCAGCGCGAACGTGGTGTTGCAGGACACCGCGAACGCGTTGAGCAGCGTAGTGGTGCCGTAGTGCTCGTTGTCGTCGTTGTGGAACACCCGCCCGCCGATGTCCGCCGTAGCCGGGCACTGCACGCTGCTCGACGGCGTCAGCCCCGTCCTGGCCAGGGCAGACGCAGTCACGACCTTGAACGTCGAGCCGGGCGGGAAGATCCCCTCGAGCGCCCGGTCGAAGCCGCCGGGCCGCTCGACCATGGCAAGCACCCGCCCGGTGGACGGCTGGATCACGACCATGTCCACCGGCAGCGTGGTCTTGGCCTGCGATACCGCCTGCGACGCCGCGAGCTGGACGGACAGCACGATCGACGTCCGCACGGGCAATCCCTTGGAGGCGGCAAAACGCACAGCTACCCCGTCCGTGCGCTTGCCAGGGCCGACGATGCTGATCGTGAGTGAAGGGAGGCCCGCCAGCCGGGCCTGGTACGCCTGCTCGATCCCGCCGAGCCCGATCAGGTCGCCCGCCTTGTAGGGCGCGCCGAGCTTCTTGGCCTGCGCGGCGGTAGCCCGCACCACGAGGCCGGTCATCAGCTCAAGCGACCCTGACTGGGCAATCACCGCCGGCGAGCTCAGCACGTTGCCGTTGGCGTCGAGTATCTGAGCCCGGGCCGGCCACACGCTGGTGAGCTTGAACTGCTCCCCCGGTTTCAGCCCTGGGTAGATGTTGGCCGGGTTCCACTCGACCCACCAGTGGCGGTCCCTGGTCACCAGGTTCAGCAGCCCCTGGTAGTGCCAGACGTGGCCGCTCGCGAGGCGGTCGGTGACGGCGAACCTGGCGTGCGCCTGGCCGCCGTTGCTTGTCACCCTGCCGAGCGTCAGCGTGGTGCTGCGCACGCCGAGCTGGGTGGCGACCGCTGTCAGCGGGCCGGCCAGGCCGCCTTTGGGTACGCCCATGCTGACCCGGCCCATGCCGGCGTAATTACTCCTCTCCCAGGCACGCAGGTAGGCCATGGCGACCTGCTGCGGGCTGCCCTTGGTGCGCAGCAGCAGGTATCCGCCGCCGGCCGCAGCCGCCACCACGATCAGGACGATGGTGACGAGCACGGCGATCAGGGCCTTGCGCCGCTTCCGGCGGCCGCCGCTGCCTTTGCCGATGCCCCGCGGCCCGTCCTTGCCTGGCTTGGATGCCATGGACTGGGTCTCGGCCGATGGCAGCGCCCGTGCCTGAGCCTGAGGATCGGCCTGGGCTGACGGCCCAATCTGGGTGCTCTGGGTGCCAGAGGCCTGGGTTCCGGCCTGTGCCTGACCACGCTCGCCGGGCTGGCCGTACTGGCCGGGCTGGCCGTACTGGCCGGGCTGGCCGTAATCCCCCGGCTGGCCGTACTGCCCAGACTGGCCGTACGGACCAGGCCGGCCATACGAACCGGACTGACCCGGCCCATTGAGTTGGCGCGGCCCGGCCAGCTCGCCCGGCGCGGCGAACCGCTCTGTCCGCTCAGCCGGGCCGACTGTGCCAAGCGTCCCGCCGGCGGAGTCTGGGTCGCCGTATGGACCGGATCCGCCGTATGACCCTGCCGCGATGTACCCGCCATGCTCGCCGCCCGTGCCCGAGCCGGGATACTGGCCGGGTCGCCCATGTCGCCCGGAGTCAACGTCCTGCGGCGGGTAGCCGGACTGCCGCGGGTCGTACTGGCCCTGCTGCCAACGCTGCGCCGGCTCGCCGTCTTGCCCGGGGTAGTCGTTCTGCAAGGTATCGTCACGCGCCGCAGGCGCGCCGGACCAGCCGGTCCCGGCGTGCCGACCGGGCCCGCTGATGCGCTCGGGCCCGCTCATGCGCTGGGGCCCGGTGCCCTGGCCGGGTCCGGCGTTCTGGCCAGGCACGGCGTCCTGCCCAGGTCCGGCGTGGCGACCCAGGTGGTCGTAGCGGCCTGTTCCGGCGTCCCCGTCTGGCTGGGAGCGAGGCTGGCCGGGCCGAGCCGGCTGGCCCTGCTGAGTGGCCCGGCCCTGCTGAGTGGGCTGGCCTTGCCGTGTCGGCTCGTCCGACCGAGTGGGCTGGCTGGCGTAGCGCGGCTGGACGTCGTAGGTCGGCCGCGGGTCGTAGGTCTGCTGAGCGTCGTAGGTCTGCTGGCCGTCGTAAGTCGGCTGAGCCCCGTAAGTCTGCTGAGACTCGTAGGCCGGCCGGGCCTCGTTCGTCGGTTGAGCCTGGTACGCCGGCCGACCGGAACCGGGTTGCGGACCGTGACCCAGTTGCGGGCTCGGACCCTGGTACTGGCCCGGCTGGGTCGGCTGGCCCTGGTGGGGCCCGGCGGGGAACTGCCCGCTCGGTGGGGTCTGCCATGGCTGCGGACCCGAGCCCGGACGTTGCCGTCGGCCGGGGTAGACGCCGGTCGGATAGGCCTCAGGCCCGCTCCCTGCCGGTTCCTGCTGGCCCTGCGGACCCTGTACGCCACCGCCCGACTGCCCGCCGAAGCTCGGCTCGGTACCGTCGCGGTACTGGCCGCCGAAACTCGGCTCGGCGCCGTCGCGGGACTGGCCGCCGCGAGGCTGGCCGTCGCGAGGCTGGCTGGCCTGAGCCGACTGTGGCTCCGCGGGCTCGGGCTGGACAGCGCCCCGCGACCGCCCGAACCGGCGCCGCGTGGGTCCGGGCTGTGTGACATGCGATCGATCGTCCGAGGGCCGCGCGGGCGATGGCTGCCAGAGCCGCGGCAGCCCAGGTTGCGGCTCCGCCAACCGCGGCTGAGTCAGCTGCGACGGGCCGTCCGGTGGTTGCGCAGCCTGCGGCTGCGCGAATCGAGGCGGGGCGAGCCGAGGCGGGGCGAACTGAGACTGCGGATACCCGGGCTGGGCAGGCTGTACGAACTCAGGCGGCACGACCTGCGGCCGCACGGGCTGGGGCGGTACGGGCCGGCCCTGCGCGGGCTGAGCCGCTGCGGACTCAGGCTGCTCACCTTCCTGCGCTTGCAGGGGGTCGCTGCCCTCCCCGCGCTCACGGCGTCGACGCATGGCTCAGCCTTTCCGCCTAGCTAACAGTCGACCCGCCAGAATCCTCTGGCGAGGCGATAGCCGCATCATGGTCCGCGTAGTGGCTTCGCCTGCCAGGCGCCGCCTTCGGAACGGTAATTCGTGCCGACCGAGCCGAAGACCGTGACTATTGACTCAGGGGAATCCTAACCGGGACCCCGATCAATGATGCCTAGATCCTGTTTCTAGCTGGCACAAGACCATGCTTTGCCCCGGTTTCCCGTCACCTATGCAACGCAAATGATCTCCCCGTGCGGCACGAGGAACCATCCGTCCTCGCTCGCCGCCCAGCGCAGCCAGGCACCCGCCAGCCGGTCGAGATCGGACCTCGTGGCCAGTCCGTGCTCCACCGCCCGGTCGCCGAACGGGGAGTCGGTGAGCCGCTCGGCCCAGGAGTGGCCCCACCAGGACCGGTCCTCGGCACCGGTGTAACACCAGCAGCTCGCCGATGCCTCTACCTGCGTAAACCCGGCGGCTCTGGCCCAGGAAAGCACCCGCCTGCCCGCGTCGGGCTCACCGTGCAGCGCCCGCGCGACCTGCCGGTAAAGGGCGCGCCATTCGGCCAGCTCCGGGTCTTGCGGATACCAGATCATCCCGCCGTAGTCGCCGTCCCTGGCGGCGACCACGCCCCCGGACCGGCAGACCCGCCGCATCTCGGCCAGAGCGGCGACCGGGTCGGACAGGTGCTGCAGCACCTGGTGGGCGTGCGCCACGTCGAACGTGCCGTCACCGAAGGCCAGCCGGTATGCATCGCCGACCGCGAACCCCACGCTGCCACGCCCCGCGGCCTCGGCCCGCGCGCTGATCAGGATGTCCCTGGCCGCGTCGATCCCGACGACGTAACCGGCCGGTACCCGGGCAGCGAGGTCAGCCGTGATGGTGCCGGGGCCGCAGCCGACGTCAAGCACCCGGGCGTCGGGAGCCAGCCGGGAGAGCAGGTAGCCAGCCGAGTTCTCCGCGGTCCGCCACCGGTGCGAGCGCAGGACGCTGTCGTGGTGACCGTGCAGGTACGGGTCGGCGGAACTCGGCATCAGCCCATCATCCACCCGCGCAAGGCGGGCGGGTCAGCCGCACTACGGGCAAGAGCGGCGCGTTACGTCGCCGTCTCGGCTGCCGTCTCGACTGCCAACCGGTCCGCCCGCGCCAGCCGCATGACCTCGCCGGTGGTCAGCACCGGCATCCGCGACGCCGCGAGGTAGGCGATGATCTCCCGGAAGTCGGCCAGGCGGCACTCGGTCTCCTGGGTCGGCGTGCCGGTGATGATCTTGTGGAAGATCAGGATGAGCCAGGATCGGTTGGCCGCCGCCGCGTCGATGAATCCGCGCACGTCGGCGAGCGAATGCGTGCCGGGCAGGCTGGAAATGCTCCCGCACGCCCGCAGCTTGTACGGATTCGTAGGCGGGAAGGTCTCCTGCGTCCTGAAGAAATCAAGCCGCCCGGCCGTGCAGTACCTACTTACCGCTTTCAGCACGCCAGGGTTCCAGCGGCCGGAGGGATAGGCGAGGATCTTGTCCCCTGGGAAGCCGTTGGTGTTCGCGTGGCAGCCGATCTCCCACCCCAGGTCCCGCACGCTCTGCACCTGGGCCAGCGTCATTTCGCGCGGGTGGTCGATGATCTGGCGGATCACCGCCACCGTCGCGCGGAAGCCGTGCTCCCTGAGCACCGGCAGTGCATGGGAGTACTGCGTCTCGTAGATGTTGTCGAAGCAGATCGTCGCGATCCCGCGCGGGAACCGCCGGCCGGGGTCGCTGACCAGCGCGACGTCCTGCCACTGCACGGTGACCGGCCGGCCCCTGTCCTGCGCGCGCAGCCGGAGCGCGGTGATGCCGGAACGATCCGGATGGCCGTAGGCGATCGCGTCGGCGACGAAGGACAGGAAGATCTGCTCCCACTCATTGTCGTAGCAAAACCCCGAGCCAAGGTTGTCGGCACGGTCGGCGAACTGCCAGCGGAAGAACCTGGTGAAATCCTGGTCGTTGGACACGTCGAGCTCCAGCGTCCTGGTGGCCAGGGACGAGCTCAGCCGGTACCTGACAGCCAGGTACTTGCCGGTGGTGTCGAACCGCACCTGCGTGCTGGTCAGGCTGGCATAGGTGACGCTGTCGCCCCTGGTGACGACCGTGGCGACCGGCTCGCCGCAGTCCGGGCCCGCCCGGCCCGAGTCGCCCACGTCCGAGGTCGGCGCGGCGCCGGAGAGCGTCCACCGGTTGCCGCGGCCGAACTGCGCGACGACCGTGCGCTCCACCGGCAGCTGCTGCGCGGGCGGGATGCACGCGTCCTCGCCGGTCAGGGCCGAAACCTCGGCGTCACCGCCGTCCACGGCGCGCAGGGCGGTGTACGCCGCGATCCCGCCGATCCCCGCCGCCATCGCGGCCAGCACCGCCCGCCTGGTCCGGCTGCGGGTACCGGGCCGGGCCGCGACCAGGTCGGACAGCCGGCGGCTCGCTCCGGCCTGGAACGGGAGCGCGAAGCTGTACTCCTCGACGCCTCCGACGGTCAGCTCCCGCCAGGCCGACCACTGCCAGCCAGCCGGGGACAGCCCGGGGTTGTCGGTGGCGAGCAGCCCGGCTCACGCGCGCCTCGCCCGGTCCCAGCGACGGGGTCAGCGGATGCTGCTCGACTGCCGCGCCGGTGCTGTCGGTCAGCGCGGCCGTGGGCGCGAACGTCACCGTCCCGCTGCCCGGCAGGTCCACTATCAGCGGAACATAATTGAGCGCGATCTCTCAGCCCTACATAAGTGGTCTTTACGGCGCATTTCCAGATCGCAGAATTACTGTCAACTCTAATCGAGCGCTGCCATTTCGGGGGCGGCAACTCGCAAAAAGAAAGGGTTACACCGGGAACTAATTAGCCGATTTCATAGAAGAGAGAATGTCCGGGTCTATTTCGCCGACAAGGCGGAAAGCCCAGCGGGGCAGCTTGAGCCCACCCGCGCCGCGGACTAGCGTTCCAGCTATGCCCGACGCCTGGCCGGCCGCCTCCTACGAGCGGTGGAGTGCCACCTGCGACACGCTGCACGCCCACACCCAGGTACTCGGCAAGCTGGCCGCGCGGCTGGCCCCGCCGGAGCCGCAGCTGCAGCATGCCGCGCTGCGGCTGACCGCGCGTGGCTGGGAGACCGCGCCGCTGCCAGCGCCGGACGGCTCGGGCGCTCTGGTCGTCCTGCTCGACCTGCGGACGCACGAGGGGGCCGCAGAGCACAGCGACGGCCGGTCAGCACGGGTGGCGCTGACGCCAGACCGCCCGGTCGCGGAGGTCACCACCGAGCTGCTCGCCGCGGTCGGCGACCTGGCCGGGCCGGTGCGCGTCGACCTGGCGCCGCAGGAGGTGACCTGGAGCACGCCGCTCGACCAGGACTACGAGCACGCCAGCTACGACGTCGCCGCGGTCGGCGACTACTTCGCCGCGGCCACCAGGGCCGCGACGGTGCTTGCCGCCTACCGTGCGCCCTACCGCGGCAGGTCCACGCCGGTCAATGCCTGGTGGGGCTCCTTCGACCTGGCGGTGAGCCTGTTCTCCGGCCAGCCGGCCGCCCCGCCTTCTGGCGACTTCATCATGCGCAACGCGATGGACGCCCAGGAGGTCGCGGTCGGCTGGTGGCCAGGCGACCCCCGTTACCCGCGGGCAGCGTTCTACGCCTATGCCCATCCGGCGCCTGACGCATACAAGAACGGTGCCCTGTCCCCGGCCGCTGCCCGCTGGGACGCCGCGCTCGGCGAGTACGTACTTGACTGGGACGACGTGCTCGCCGCGCCCGACCCGCACGCGGCGGGCCTGGACTTCGCGCAATCGGCCTTCAGGCACGCCTGCCTGGCGTGCGGCTGGGACCCGCACCTGGCCGCGAGCGCGGACTCGAACCCGCCGCCGGTCGCCTGAACCGCACCTTTCGCACCCGTTAGCCGGTCGTAGCCACCCCGGCCCTTGACACTGGGCACAACCGTTGAGACCATGCGCAGAAAGCGTTTGCGCAATCGTTACCAGACCCCAGATGGGCCCGCCCGCCGACCAGCTCCGTGGCACTACGGGGCCAGCGGTGTACGTCCGCAAGTGCCAGTTCGCCCGCAGCGACCAGGCGCACGGTCATGTGGACCGGTCTTTGCCTGCCGCCGTACGCCGATCTGGTGGCGCGGATCAGCGTGATCCAGGTGCGGCTGCTGCGGTCCAAGGTATGAAGAGCGCGGCGTGACCACTCAGATCGGCGCAGTCGCCGACGACCTGCTGGCCGGCGAGGTGCCCGCCGCCCGCCCGTGAGCGCCCGTGCGCGCCGCAGGCTGCACCCCGCGCGGGTGGTGATGTTCCTGATCATGGCCGTGGTCGCCGTGATCATGCTCTACCCGTTCCTGTTCATGCTGCTGACCTCGTTTCGGACCGAGGCGCAGTACCAGCTGGGGGCGGAATTCTCGCTGGCGAGCTGGCGGGAGCTCTTCGCCAGCCAGTGCTCCGCGAGCTGCTGAACTCCCTGATCGTGTCCTGCGCCTCGGTGGCCATCATCGTGCTGATCAGCACCGCGGCCGGGTTCGCGTTCGCCAAGATCCGCTACCGTGCCCGCGGCCTGGTCTTCGTGCTCGTGGTCGCGTGCATGTTCGTGCCGCTGCCCTCGATCGTGATCCCCGAGTACATCAACGTGAGCAAGCTCGGGGTGCTTGTTACTGGGGCGCGATCATCGTCTACGCGGCACTCGGCATCCCGTTCTCGATCTTCCTGATGACCACCTACTTCCGCAGCGTCCCCGACGAGCTAGTCGAGGCCGCGTCGATCGACGGGGTCTCGAACCTCAACATGTGGTGGCGGCTCGGCGTGCCGCTGGCCAGGCCGGCCATGTTCACGATCGCCGTGTTGCAGTTCATCCAGATCTGGAACGACCTCCTGGTCGCGCTGCTGTTCCTGCAGAACCCCACCGACCGGACCGTGCAGGTGGGCATGGCGCTGCTGTCCTCCGGCAGGGTCGCCAGCGTGTCGGCGCTGATGGCGTCGTCGGTGCTGAGCGTGGTACCGCCGATCATCGTGTACGTGCTCTTCCAGAAGCACCTGCTGCGCGGCATCACGATGGGCATGGGCAAGTAGCGGCGACGGTCAGCACCACCCGGCCAGGCCGGCCACCCCGGCCAACCCTGCCAACCCGGCCAACCCGGCCAAGCCCCGGCCCGGCAGGGCTCAGCCCAGGTCGGCGGCGCCCAGCGCGGTCATCACGTCGAACTCGCAGCCGCAGGACCGGCGGGTGACGAGCTCCACCCCGACCCTGATCTCCGCGTAGCGCGGCTGGTCGGCGGCGATCGCGTCGACGAGCACGCCCGCGCTCCTCGCGCCCATCGCCCTGGTGTCGTAGCTGATCGCCGTGAGGGCCGGCTCGAGCAGCGGCGCGAAATACGTGTCGTCGAACGAGGCGATCGCCATGTCGCCGGGCAGCCGCAGGCCGCGGCTGCGGCAGGCCGCGAGCGCGCCGAGCGCAAGCTCGGCGCTTGACGCAGCGACGGCGGTGGCGGCGAGCCCGCTGTCCAGCAGCGCGAGCATCTGCTCGATGCCGCTGCGCACGCTCCACTCGCACTCCCTGACCAGGCCGGGCACCGCCTCGAGCGAGCGGGCCGCCATCGCGGCGTGGTAGCCCTCAAGTCGCTCCCGCCCGTCCGTCCGGTCGCCGGGCCCGCTCAGGAAGCCGATCCTGGTATGGCCGTGCCCGGCCAGGTGGCCGACCAGCGCGGCGACGCCCTCCCTGTTCTCCAGCGTGACGCTGCCGACGCCCACCCCGGGGACCGCCTCGTCGATGAACACGCACGGGGTGCCGCGCAGCAGCTCGGCGAACCTGGAGGCAGGGAACGGCGTGGTGGAGACCAGGATGCCGTCCACCCAGTGGTCGAGCAGGGTGTCGATGGCCTCGGCGACGCTCTGCGCGTCGTCGCCGGAGTCGATCAGTATCAGCCGGTACCCCGCCTCGCGCAGCCGCGACTGGGCCCCCTGGACGATCGAGGCGTAGAGCGGATGCGCGACGTGCGGCACGATCAGGCCGACGGTGTTAGACCGCCTGGTCCGCAGCGACTGCGCGAACGGCGACGGCCGGAAGCCGAGCTGGGAGGCCGCCGCGAGCACCGCCGAGCGGGTCTCCTCGGTAAGCTCGCCGCGGCCGTTCAGCGCGCGCGACGCCGTCGTGGTGGACACCCCCGCCAGCTTCGCCACGTCGGCGAGGCGGACACGGGTGCTGCGCGCATCCAAGGCTTGGCTCCTGCCAAAATCGGTTGCGCAAACGATAACATGGCACAAGTCGAACGCGGTACCCGGCCAGCGCGGCCCGCGTTCCCCGCACTGCGATTATCAGGCCGATCGAGCAATCCGTCGCTCAGCTTGCCGCCACGGCGGCCTGCGCCGTGCCGATCGCAAGGCCGCTTGCCTTGTCGAAGTAGTGCATCCGCTCGGTGTCGACCGCGAGCTCGATCTGCTGGCCCTGGCTGGCCGAGCTGCGGGCGGCGACCCTGGCGGTCCACAGCGACTTGCCGCCGGCGAGCGCGGCCGCGGCGTCCTCGTCGCCCTGCTCGGCCACGGCGTCGGTGAGGCTGGCATGCCGTACCGGCGGCGCGTCCACCGAGAAGATCACGTGCATCTCGCTGCCCAGTTCCTCGACTACGTCGGCGTTCACCGGCAGCCTCGGCCAGCCGGCCGCGGCCAGCGCGCCGTCCTCGAAGTCCGACGGCCTGATCCCGAGTATCAGCTGCCGGCCGACGTAGTCATCAAGGCCGGGCATTGCCTGCAGCACCGAGATGGGCACGGCCAGCCGGTAACCGGCGAAGACGACCGCGAGGCCGTCGTCACGCACCAGGTCGGCGGCCACGAAGTTCATCGCCGGCGAGCCGATGAAGCCCGCCACGAAGAGGTTCACCGGCGCGTCGTACAGCCGCTGCGGCGTGTCGATCTGCTGGATCTTGCCGTCCCGCAGCACGCACACCCGCTGGCCCAGCGTCATCGCCTCGACCTGGTCGTGGGTCACGTAGACGGTGGTGACGCCAAGCCGCTCGTGCAGCCGGGACAGCGAGGCGCGCATCGACACCCGGAGCTTGGCGTCCAGGTTGGACAGCGGCTCGTCCATCAGGAACGCCTGCGGCTCGCGCACGATCGCACGGCCCATTGCCACCCGCTGCCGCTGCCCGCCCGACAGCGCGGCCGGCTTGCGGCCGAGATACTCCTCCAGGCCGAGCATGGCGGCCACCTCGCCGACCCGGCGCTGGATCTCGGCCTTGGGCGTCCGGCGCTGGCGCAGGCCGAACGCCAGGTTCTCGGCCACGGTCATGTGCGGGTAGAGCGCGTAGTTCTGGAACACCATCGCGATGTCGCGGTCCCTGGGCGGCAGGTCGTTGACCACCCGCTCGCCGATCGTGATGGTCCCCGACGTGATCTGCTCAAGTCCGGCGATCGACCGCAGCGCCGTGGACTTGCCGCAGCCGGACGGGCCGACCAGAGCCATGAACTCTCCGTCGGCCACGTGCAGGTCGAGCTGGTCGATGCCCTTCACGCCGCCCGGGTAGGTCTTGCTCACGTTGTCCAGAACGATCTTGGCCACCGCAGTTCCTCTGCTACTCGCCGCTCGCGGGTCCGGCGGCCGGCCGCGGCGGACTGCCGTCCGTGCCGCACCCGGCTTCAGGCGAACATACCCGCCGTCAGCGGCCATTTTGACAGGTAACGTCCCGATCGGCACGCACCGGGCCGCGGCTGCCCCGCTCAACGGCTGCCCCACTCAGATGCCGCGCTCGCGCAGCCACTGCCGGTTGGCGGCCTGGCGGGCCGCCACCGCCTGCGCGGGCTCGGCAGCGTCGGGGAAGAGTCCTGCTCGACCACCAGCCAGCCGGAGTACCCGATGCCGGCGATGGCGGCGAGTACTTCGTCCATGCCCACATCGCCATCGCCGAGCGCGCAGAACGCCCGCCGCCGCCAGATCTCCTCCATCGGCGCCCGGTCGGTCACGATGCTGGCCAGCAGCTCCCGCCTGGCGTCCTTGAGGTGGATGTGGTTGATCCGGCCGCTCCACTCGCGCAGCGCCAGCACCGGCTCGCCGCGAGCGTGGGCCGCGCGGGCATGCCCTTCGGCACCGAGTCGAGGATGTCCAGCATGGCATCGAGGTAACCGATCTGGCCGGCCAGCGCGTCGGGATCGGAGAACGGCAGCGGCACGTAGCCGCCCGCCAGCGCCAGGCCGCGCTCGGCCAGCCGGTCGTGCAGCTCAGCGCCGTCACCCAGGTAACCCACCGGGCCGAGGTCAATGCCCGCGTAGCCGGCCCGCGCCACCTGGTCGAGCACGTCGATCCCGGCGGGCACGTGCGGGTCGATCCCGACCGTGATCTCGAAAGCGCCGTAGCTGCACGGCCCATTGGCGACCTGCACGCTCATGCTCAGTTCCCCGCTCGCCTCCGGATACCCGTCCGGCCCGCTCATGCTGCGCCCCCCACTCCCACCGCGGCTGCCGCGCCGTCCAGCGCCCAGGCGGGCAGCGCGCTTCGCAGGTCGACCGGGGCGCCGGTGATGTGCGAGCGGGCGATAGCCTCGCAGAGCGCCACGTCGTGCAGGCCGTCCACGGCATCGGTGCGGGGGTCGCGCCCCGACCCGATCGCTGCGTTGAGCTCGATCAGCTCCCGCTTGAATGCCTCTTCATAGGAAACGACCTCCACCGTGCTCGTGCTGTGCGCCGTGCCTGCCTCGCCGCCCTCGACCGTCAGCAGGCTGGGCATCCCGCGCATGTACGGCGACGGCAGGGTCAGCGTGACCCGCCGCTTGAGTGCGTAGAAGGCGAGCTCCTGCTTGTAGTGGGCCAGCCCGGGCAGGTCCACCCAGGACAGGTGCACCTCGGTCGGACCGAACCGCAGGCTGATGTCGCAGACGGTGCGGCCGAGCCGCGCCTGGTGTACCCGGTCGGGCTCGCCGAGCACGCCCCGCAGCATGTTCAGCTCGTGCACGAGGTTGTCGAGCAGCATCCACCGGTAGCAGTACCTGGCCTCCCCGTCGCCCTCGGGCAGCGCGGCCGCCAGCCGCCGCTCGTAGGCCGGGTCGTAGCGCTTCATGGTGCCGACCATCAGCCGCACCCCGGCCGCCCTGGCGGCCTGCAGCATCTGGCTGCCCTCGGCCACGCTGAGGCACATCGGCTTCTCGACGAACACGTGCGACCCCGCTTGCGCCGCCGCCACCGCGACCGGCGCGTGGCTGCCCGAGGTGAGAACCATGACCACGTCGAGCCGCTCGGCGACCAGGTCCTGCCACGAGGTGTGCACGACCGGGACCCCGTACCGGTCGGCGCACCCACGGGCAACCGGCTCCGACACATCGCACAGCGCGGCGATCTCGTACGCCTCGCTCAGCTCGCGCAGGTTGTGCAGGTGCATGACCTGCGCGATCATGCCGCAGCCGACAACCCCAACGCTGAGACGATCCGCCACGTGCCGCCCCTTTTGGCGTGCAGCTCACCTAGAGAGACAACGATTGCGCAACCGATTTCCGAGTGCGCTGTATGCTCGCATGCCGGCCGGCCCGGCGTCAATGCCCCAGTTGCCCGGCTGGGTCGCTCAGTAGCTGCTCAGGCGGCTGGTCAGCAGCCCGGCGAGCGCCTCCTTGATCGGCGGCCTTGAGCCGAAGACGAGCAGGAACAGGGCCTCCCTGGCCAGCCGCTGCGCATCCTGGCCGGCCAGGATCGCGGTGCTGCCCTGGGTCACCACGAGCGCCGCCGCTGCCCTGATGGCGAGCTCGCACGCGGCAGCCCTGGCGGCCGGAATGGTCTGCGCGGTCCCGGCGTCCAGCGCGGCGCGGGCGGCGGCAAGCTCGGCGTCCAGCCGGCTGGGCCCGATGAGCTGGCAGCACCGGCCGGCCACGCCGAGTGCGAGCGAGCCGTTGACCCGCAGGCCGCCGGCGTCCCGCTCGGCCCACTGCGCGTACGGCAGCGTGCCGGTGACCCGCCCGGTGGGCACCTGGTGCGCGTCGAACCTGACCTGCACGGTGCTCGACGCCATCACCGCGACCATGTCGAGCGGCTCGATCGCCAGCGTGGGCCCAGACCTGGCGTCAAGCAGCGCCCACACGACCGTGCCGTCGGCCTTCCTGGCCGCGGTGTGCAGGGTGTCGATGTGACCCCAGCCGGTGACCCACGGCGAGGTCCCGTCGAAGACATAGCCGCCGGGCACCGGCGTGGCCACCAGCCTCGGCGGCCCGGGCAGCGTGCCGCCGAGCGCCACTCCGGCCCGGCGCTCCCCCGTGCACAGCGGCCGCAGCCACTCCGCACGCAGCGCCCCGTCGCTGGCAGCGGCCACGGCGCGCACGGCGCCGTGGTGCTGCAGCCAGACGAAGGTGGTGGACAGGCAGGCTCCGGCCAGTACCTCAACCGCCGCGCACGCGGCCGCGAAGTCGACGTCGAGCCCGCCGTACTCCGGCGGCCCGGCCATGCCGTAGCAGCCCTCGGCGGCGAGCAGGTCAAGATGGGCCTTGGGCACCTGCCCGCTGGCCTCCACCCGCATCGCTGCGGGCAGCAGCACCTCGGCGGCGATCCGGCCGGCCAGCCGCACGAACGCGGCGGAGCCGGCCGGATCGCCAGGCGACTGGTCACTCATGTCTCGATCAAATCACCAGCCACGCCCGCAGGTTGCCAGACCCTGGTGCCGTCCTTGGTCATCGGCTGCTCCCCGTGGGCAGACAGCCGGCCAGGCTGGCAGCATTGACCGCATCTGACAGCCGGAAGGGAGCACCGTGGCTGACACGACCGCCCTGCTCGTGATGGACGTACAGGAAGGCATCGTCGGCCGGTTCGCCGACGCGCGGGAGTACCTGGACCGGCTGGGCGGTGCCATCGCGGCGGCCCGTGCGGCGTCGGTGCCTGTGGTCTACGTGGTCGTAGGGTTCCGCCACGGCCACCCGGAGATTAGCGCAGGCAACAAGACCTTCGGCTCGATCGCGGCATCGGGCGCCTTCGCCGACGGCGACCCGGCCGCCAGGATCCATCCCGAGGTTGCGCCGCAGCCCGCCGATCTGGTGGTGACCAAGCGCCGGGTCTCCGCGTTCGCCGGCAGCGACCTCGAGGTCCTGCTCCGCGGCCTCGGCGCGACCACGCTCGCGCTGGCCGGCATCGCGACAAGCGGCGTGGTGCTTTCCACCGTGCGGCAGGCCGCCGACCTGGACTACCGGCTGGTCGTGCTGGCCGACGCCTGCCTGGACGCCGACCCGCAGGTGCACGCTGTGCTGACCGAGAAGGTCTTCGCCAGGCAGGCGGACGTCCGCACGGTGGCGCAGTGGGCCGCGGAGCTGGCCGACGTCGGCCAGCCTGGCCAGGTGGCCCTCTCGCCGGTCGGCCACGTTATCGGCGGACGCGCGGACCCCATCGACGATCACTGGGCGGGCGAGACCGCGGTGATCAGGCTGACCAGTACGTTCGGCCCGGACGCGGTAGCCGGGCTGACCGAGTTCTCGCACCTGGAGGTGGTGTACCAGTTCCACCTGCTGCCCGAGGAAGCGGTCCAGGCCGGCGCACGCCATCCGCGCGGCAACCCGGACTGGCCGCTGGTCGGCATCTTCGCCCAGCGCGGCAGGAACCGGCCCAACCGGCTTGGCGTCTCCCGCTGCTCGCTCGTGGCGGTGCGGGGCACCGACATCCATGTGCGCGGTCTTGACGCGATCGACGGGACGCCGGTGCTCGACATCAAGCCCTACCTCGCCGAGTTCGGCCCTCGCGGCGCCGTCAGCCAGCCGCGCTGGGCCACCGAGCTGATGGGCGAGTATTACTGACTCCCCTAGTCTTGGCACATGTCACAGCGAGCCGAACCGGTGGCTGACGAGGTCAGTCCCGGGCTGACCGACCTGCTCACGCTGGAGCGGATCGAGGCCGACCTGTTCCGTTCCGGCGTCGTCTACGACGACCCTTACGGCCTGTACGGCGGGCAGGTGGCCGCGCAGGCGCTGCACGCGGCCGCGCAGACGGTACCGGACGGCAGGCACCCGCACTCGCTGCACGGGTACTTCCTCAGCCGGGGCGACCCGGCCCGCCGGGTGCTGCTCGCCGTGAACCGCGACCGGGACGGGCGGTCCTACTCCAACCGCCGGGTCATCGCGATCCAGAACGGCGTCGTCATCTTCAACATGGCCGCCTCGTTCCATGTCGCCGAGGACGGCCCGGACTACCAGGCGCACCAGATGCCGCAGGTCGCACCGCCCGAGGACGCGACGGACATCTCACGGCGCACCAGGATGCTTGGCATCGAGGTCAAGGTGCCCAAGCAGGCCAACCCCGGCCAGGAGTGGCCGTCCAGGGTCTGGATGCGTTCTCGCGAGCCGCTCGGCGACGAGACCATGCACGCCTACGCGCTGACCTACGTGTCCGACATGTTCACCGGGCTGGCCAGCGTCCCGGGCATCGAGCAGGTCGGGCCGGTGACGAGCATCGACCATGCCGTGTGGTTCTTCCGGCGGATCGCGCTCGACGACTGGGTGCTGATGGACCTGCAGCCTGAGTCGACGGCCGGCGGCCGCGGCATGTACACGGGACGGATCTTCGCCAGCGACGGCACGCTGGCGGCCGGGATCGCACAGGAGTCGCTGTTCAGACCGGGCAGCAGGCGGCCAGGCCCGCTGTCAGACTGACGGACGGCCCTTGCCGGGTGCTTCATCGGACGGCGGCGCGCGCCGTCTCTCGCCGGGCGGCGCTCACCACTTCTCGTCGGAGCTGAGCGGCTCGAGCGGGCGGTGCTCGGCGCGCGCCGACAGCTTGCGCGCCTGGCCAAGCATGGTCACCTGCGCCAGCTTGCCCATGCGCGGCCGCCTGCGCACCCGCAGCCCGGACTGGCCGCCGGGCGGTCCGCCGTCCGGCTCCATCCTCAGCGAGGAACCCACGTCATTCGTCCTTGCGTCGCACGCATTCTTATCCCCCCGGAGCCGAAGCGATTCACAGCAAATCTTGAATTTAAGCCACTATCATTGAAATAACCTTGCAGAGCGTTGGCCCGCCAGATGAAGGCCGGTCCACCGAGTCTTCCCGGCGGTTGTGAGTGTCCCTGCTGACCATTGACGTGCTTGGCCCCGTCGCGCTCGCGAGGGACGGGGCACCGGTCAGGCTCTACCGCCAGGAAGCCGCCGCCCTCGCCGTCCTGGTCGCGGCCAGGAGACGCCCGGTCAGCCGCGAGACGCTGATCTCCGCGATCTGGCCGGACGAGCCAGAATCCGGGCAGGACGGCCTCGCCACGATCATGTCACGGCTGCGGGCGAAGCTAGCGGCCGACGGCCTGACGATCCCTTCGGCGAAGGGGTCAGGCGAATACCGGCTGACCGACCTGCCTGGCGAGAGCCTGGAAAGCAGGGTCGACGCATTCCGATTCGAGCGGGCAAGGCGCGAAGGATTGAATCTGGCGGCTGGCGGCAATGCCGCGCTGGCGCTCGAGCGCTTCCGCGCGGCGGCCAGCGAATGGCGCGGCACGGCGCTCGACATCGGCGGGAAGTCATGGCCTTATCCACGCCTGTGCGCCTCATTCGTGGCCGATCTCAACAGCCAGCGCATCGACCTGGTGACCAAGGTCGCGCAGATCGCACTCCGGCTCGGCCGCTACCAGGAGGCCAGCTTCCTGCGCGGCCATCCGGTCTGCGCCGGGCACGAGGCCGCCGACGTGCTGTGGCTGCTCGACGTCCTCGAGGCGCTGCGCGGCGAGGGTGCCGCCGCGGCCGAGCGGGTGATCGAGTCCAGGCCGCCGGGCGCTGGCTATGCGCAGGTCGTGGACCGGGCGCTCGACCTGGTCACGCTCGCGCGGTCGGGCGTGGACGTGCACCGGCCGCTCGGCGCTCTGCCCGAACCGGCCGGCAGTGCGCCACCACCCACGGCCGACGATGCACCGCCGGCCAGCGGCGGGCCGTCTGCGGCTGGCGGCGGGCCGTCTCCGGCCGGCCGGTCCGCCGCGCTCGACGCGCTGCGCAGCCGGGTGGCCGGCGGCCAGCCCGCCGTGCTTGCCGTCCGCGGGCCGGCCGGGGCTGGCAAGACCTGGCTGGCCGAGGAGTTCGCGCGCTCGGCGGCAGCGGCCGGCCTCAAGTTGACGGTCACCAGCTGCCAGAGTCACGGCGAGCTGCACCCGTGGCGCGCCCTGGCCGGAACCCTGTGGGCCAGCGCGCTGCGCGACCTGTCCGACGCTGCCGAGCCGCTCAGCAAGGCGCAGCAGACGGCGCTGACCGACTTCGTGAGCGGGCGCCCCGACCGGCCGTCCGCGGCCATCGCCCGGCAGCGGGACCTCAGCGACCTGACGTCCGCCCTGTGCGCGCTGCTCCGCGCCGGTGCCGCCGAGGGCGGCCTGGTGGTGGTGTTCGACGACGCCGACCTGCTCAGCGCGCGCGGACTCGAGCTGCTCAATCAGGTCAGGACCGGGCTGGCGGGCGCCCCGGTCGGCTGGCTGCTGATCGGCAGGCCAGGCGGGAACTGGTCCGACATCGCCGAACTTGCCCGCGGTGAGGTGCTGCCGCCCCTGACGCTCAGTCCGCCCGTGCCCGGCGACGTCGGTGCGCCGGGGCCGGAGCGGGCCGGGACGCAGCAGGCCGCCAGGCGCTGGCTGGCAGCCGCCGCCATCACGAGCCCGGGCCTGGAGATCGATGCCTCGCTCGTCGCCGAGATGCTCGACCTGACCGGCCCGCAGGCCGACCGGCTCCGGACGGCGGCGACCAGGCTTGGCCCGCTCGATGCGGGGAACGGCCTGCGGTTCAGCGCGCCGGCGCAGCGCGAGCGGCTGGCCGATGACCTGCAGGCTGCGCCGGCGCTGGCCAGGTGGCTGCACCGGCGCGCGTTCGACGTGCTCAGCGCCAGGGCGCGGGCGGCGTCCTGGGCGGATCCCGAGCTGCCGGGCCGGATCGCCGGCCATGCCAGGCAGGCCGACGGGGCGCTCAGCGAGCACGACTTCGCCAGGGCCTGCCTGGACGCGGCACGGGCCGATCGGGCGACCGGCCGGATCGACGCGGCGATCGGCTGGGCGAAGACCGGCCTGCGGCGCCGGTGCGACTTGCAGACCAGGTTCGAACTGCTGCTCGCACTCGGCGACGCGCAGAACGAGAGTGGCGACATGTCGGGGGCGGGGAACCAGTACCTGGAGGCCTACGAGCAGGCCGCCGGGCGCCCGCACTGGCAGGCCACCGCCGTGATCCACCTGGCCCGCCGGTGGTCCGACCCCGGCCAGGCCGACGACGACCTGCTGCACCTGCTCAGGTCCAGCCTGACCGCACTGGCCGGCGCCGACGACGCCGAGGGGTGTCACCAGCGGCTCCAGATCATGGCGCACCTCGCGCACAAGTCCACCATGGCGGTACCCGAGCACGGCGGTCCCGCCGGCGCGCAGGCCGGTCCCGATCTGGCCAGGTCCGCGCTGGCCGGCCTGGCACCGGACACGCCGCCCGGGGTCGCCTGCGAGGTGCTGAACGAGTGCCGGTGGGGGCTGTACGACCACGCCGCGCCCGCCGAGGCCCTGGCCATCTCCGAGCGGCTCCGCGAGGCCAGCCTGCGGACCAGGTCCGCCTACTACCGCAGCGAGGCGCTCATCGCGCTGGCCATCGACCAGCTGCGGGTGGGCCCGGTGACGAGGGCCGAGGACACCATCGCCAAGCACCGCAGGTACGTGGCGCAGCACCCGCGGCCGCTCGGCACCTGGCTGCAGGGCACCTTCGACACCCTGATCGACCTCTGGCATGGCCGCTTCGACGCGGCGGAGCAGCGGATCTTCGGCGAGTCGCTGGTCGCCGTGCAGCAGGCGCAGGACTCCAGGGTGCTGCCTGCCGACACGCTGCAGCAGACCTGGCAGGGCCAGGCCTACTGGCTGCTGCGCGACCGCGGGCGGATGCGGGAGATCGTGGAGTCGGCGATGGCGTCGGGCATCGAGGACCACGGCTACTTCCCAATCTGGCGGGCCGCCTGGATCCTGGCCTGCGCCGACACCGGCCGGTTCGCCGAGGCGTCGGACCGGCTCAGCTCGCTGCTCGCCGACACCGGCGACCTGGCCACGCTGCCGCCGCAGGGCTGGGCGGTGCCGACGTTGGCGCTGCTTGCCGAGTCCTGCGCGGTGCTGGCCGCCGCGGGCGCCGCGGACGCGATGCCGCGGTTCCTGGTGGCGCGGCTCGAGTCGCTGCTGGCCGGCCACGCCGACGAGATCGCGCTGGCCGGATGGCCGACGGTGCTGATCGGCCCGGTGTCACGGTCCCGTGGCCTGCTGGCACTCGCGGCCGGCGACCATGCCGCCGCGGCCGCCTTCTTCGACCGGGCGCTCCCAGTGGTCGGCGACGCCAGGCCGCAGGTGACCCGGCTGCGCCTGGACAAGGCCAGAGCGCTGCTCGGCGACCGCCGGCCCGACCGGCCGGCGGCGACCTCACTGGCCTCCCAGGTACGCGCCGACGCCAGGCAGCTCGGCATGACCGACCTCGCCGACCAGGCCGAGGCGCTGCTCGCCCAGCTGACGGGCTGAGCGGGCCGCCACTGGTTCTGGCATGCCGCATGTCACAAGGGTGCCTTCGGAGGTCGCCCCCACTTGCGGGAGGCGGGTGCCTGGACCGAGGATGAAGCGACCGCAGCGAAGCGCAGTCGCACACGCCGGCGGCCGTGGCCAGCAGGGCGAGCAGTTAGAGGGTGCTGTTAATAAATGTCTATCGCCATCACCGACGAACATCGCGAACTCGCCAGGACGGTCGCTGACTTCCTGGCCGCGCGGGGTGCCCTCGGCGCGACCCGCGCCCTGCTCACCGCCGAGTCCGACGGGCTCCCTGACTACTGGCGTGAGCTTGGCGAGCTCGGCTGGCTTGGCCTGCATATCCCCGAGGACCACGGCGGGTCGGGTTTCGGCCTACCCGAGCTTGTGGTGGTGGCCGAGGAGATGGGCAGGGCGGTCGCGCCTGGGCCTTGCCTGCCGACGGTGGCGGCGAGCGCGGTGATCGCGGCCGTCGGCTCGGACGAGATCCGCGCCAAGCTGCTGCCCGGCCTCGCCGACGGCTCCCTGGTCGGCGCGGTGGCGCTCGGCGGCGATGTGAGCGTGTCCGATGGCTCGGCGACCGGCCAGGCCGGGGTCGTGATCTCCGGCCACCTCGCCGACGTGCTGGTGGTCGGCGCCGGCGAGGACGCCGCGATCGTGGACTGCCGCGAGGGCGGAGTGAGCACCGAGGTGCCTGCCAACATGGACCCGGCGCGGCGCGCCGCCCGGGTCACGCTGGACGGCGCGCGGGCCGAGGTCGTGCCAGGGGGCCGACGGGCGCTGACCGACCTGGCGCGCGTCCTGCTTGCGGCCGAGGCGACCGGCGTGGCCCGCGAGTGCACGACCATGGCGAGCGAGTACGCCAAGGGGCGTGAGCAGTTCGGCCGCCCGATCGCGATGTTCCAGGCCGTCAAGCACCACTGCGCCAACATGCTCGTGGCCGCCGAGCTGGCGACAGCGGCGGTGTGGGACGCCGCCCGCGCCGAGGCCAGCGGCGGTGACCAGCTGACCTACACCGCGGCGATGGCCGCCGTGCTCGCGGTCGCGGCCGCCGACCTGAACGCGAACCTGAATACCCAGGTGCACGGCGGGATCGGGTTCACCTGGGAGCACGATGCGCACCTGTACCTGCGGCGCGCCACCGCGATCAAGGCGATCCTGGACGCCGAGGCCGCCGCGCTTGCGGTGACCGACTCGGTCCGCCACGGGGTCAGGCGCGAGAAGGCGATCGACCTTCCGCCCGAGGCCGAGCCGATCCGCGCGGTGGTACGCGAGTTCATCGACGGCATCCGCGACCTCGACGACGCGGGCAGGCGCACCGCGATGATCGAGGCAGGCTACGTGATGCCGAACTGGCCGAAGCCGTGGGGCAGGGACGCCGGAGCGATCGAGCAGCTCGTGATCGAGCAGGAGTTCGGCGCGGCCGACATCAAGCGCCCGTCCTACGGCATCACCAGCTGGGTGATCCTGACCCTGATCCAGTACGGCACCGACGAGCAGGTGCACCGGTGGGTGGTCCCGGCGCTGAACCAGGACGTGATCTGGTGCCAGCTGTTCAGCGAGCCAGGCGCCGGCTCGGACGCGGCCGGGATCAGGACGCGGGCCACAAGGACCGACGGCGGCTGGCTGATCAACGGCCAGAAGGTATGGACGAGCGGCGCGCACTACAGCAGGTTCGGGCTGGCGACCGTGCGCACCGATCCCAGCGCCGCCAAGCACAACGGCATCACCACGATGGTCATCGACCTCAAGGCCGATGGCGTCACGGTGCGGCCGCTGAAGATGCCGACCGGCCACTCCGACTTCAACGAGGTCTTCTTCGACAACGTCTTCGTGCCCGACGACGACGTGGTCGGCGACGTCAACCGCGGCTGGACGGTGGCCAGGGCGACGCTGGGCAACGAGAGCGTGAGCATCGGCGGCGGGCAGGGTGGCATGGCGATGCCGCCCGAGTCGTTCATCGCCCCGCTTGAGGCCCATCCGGAGCGGCTGGCCGGCGGCGGCGGCCGGGTCGGCAGGCACATCGCGCGTACCCAGGCCATGGGCGTGCTGAACCTGCGCAGCGCGCACCGGGCCGTGGCCGGCGGCGGGCCTGGACCGGAGGGCAACGTCACCAAGCTGCTGCTGTCCGAGGTCGGGCATGAGGCGGCCGCGATCATGGCCGAGCTCGCCGGGCCTGACCTCGCGTTCATGGAGGGTCCGGGCGCGGTCGGCGCGACGCTCTCGCTGCTGCACCGCGCCATGTCGATCGCCGGCGGCACCTCGGAGATCAAGCGAAACCAGATCGGCGAGCGCATACTCGGCCTGCCGCGCGACCCGCTGATCAAGTAGCGGGCCGCGGCGCGCGCGTCACTCCGCCGTCGCCGGCAGCCGCTCGAACCGCGGCGGCCGGTGCTGCACAAAGGACTGGACTCCCTCGCGGAAGTCGGGGCGGCCGAAGCTCTCCAGCATCAGCGCCCTGGCCTCCCGCTCGGCCGCGAGCAGTCCGGCGTGCAGCTGCTGGTACACCTGCCGCTTCATGATCGCCATCGAGGCCGGCGAGGAGGTGGCGGCGAGGTCGCGCACGTAGCGCTGCGCGTGCTCGAGCACCTCGTCGCCCGGCAGCGCCGCGTTCACCAGGCCGAGCGCGGCCGCCTCGGTACCGGTGATCTTGCGCGAGGAGAACAGCAGGTCCAGCGCCACCGCGGTGCCCACCAGCCGGGGCAGCATCCAGCTTGTCCCCCACTCGGCGACCAGCCCGCGCTGAGCGAACGCGGTCGTCACGATGGCGTCCTGCGCCATGAACCTGATGTCGCATGCCAGCACGATCGGCACGGCCATCCCGGCGACCGGGCCGTTGATCGCAGCGACCACCGGCTTGGGCACGGACATGAGGTAGGTGTAGGTGCCCAGGTGCAGGTCGTCGCCGAACGACGGTTCGCCGGGATCGGACCTCAGCTCGTCGGGTAGCGCCTCGGCGGTGTACTCCCCGGCGCTGAGCGCCGACAGGCGGTTCATGTCGGCGCCCGAGCAGAACCCGCGCCCGGCGCCGGTGAGCACGATGCCGACCACGGCGGGATCCTGCTCGGCCGCGGCGACGGCGTGCCTGACCTCGAAGCCCATCCGGTCGGTCCACGCGTTGAGCACGGCAGGGCGGTTCAGCGTGATGGTGGCTACCGGGTCGTCGACCTGGTAGCTGATTTCCTGGTAGTCGGCCACGGTGGTTTCCTCCTGCCCTACCTCACCCACGGTGCGCGTCAGACCGGCCAGGTCTCCCGCCGGTAGCCCATGTCCCAGAACAGCCACTCGTACCGGCTGGTCGCGCGGAAGTGCCTGTGCACGGCGGTCCGCTCATCCGGCGAGAGGCCGGGTCCGAGCGCGTCGGTCACCGCGATCACATCACGCACCTCGGCGTCGAACTCCTCGCCGCCGTAGGTGTCGATCCACCTCTGGTACCTGGGGTTCGGCGACCCGCGCCCGAGCAGGTGCTTGCCGACCTCGCCGTAGATCCAGTAGCAGGGCAGCACCGTGCCGACGCCCTCGGCGTACGAGCCGCCACGGACGGCGGCCAGCAGGTAGCTGTTGTAGGCCAGCGTGGTCGGCGCCTCCTCGGTCGCGTCCACCGCCGCCGGGTCGATGTCGAGGTCGGCGAGCAGCGTGTCGTGCAGGCTCATCTCGACCGCCACGATGCCGGCCGCGTGCCGTGCGAACATCTCGGTCTGCGCGGCGTCCGCCGCCTTGCTCGCCACGACGGCCAGGGCCTGCGCGTACCGGCGCAGGTACAGCGCATCCTGAACGACATAGAAGGTGAACGACTCCTGCGGCAGACTCCCGTCGGTCAGGCCGGCCAGGAAGGGGTGGGCCAGGATGGCGTCGTAGATGCCGGTGATGCCGTCCCAGAGCTCGCCGCTGAAGCTGTCGCTCATCCCGCTGCCTCTCCCGTCGGCTCCGACGCACTGGCCGTCACCCTACCGGGGCATACCGGACGGCGGCCATGCCGGCGCGACTCGGCCTCAGCTGCTGCCCGCCGTGCCGAGCGGCCGCGCGCCGGTCCAGGCGATCAGCTGCGGGTACGGGATATAGCCGTAGTAGGACAGCCGGAAGGTGGACGGCGCGAATACTCTGAGCGGTCCGGCCACCTTGACCGGCGCCGAGGAGCCGGCCGGGCGCAGCCAGAGCCAGTCGGCCCGAACGAACAGGATCGACCCGTCGCCGCCGTAGACAGGATCGACGGCACCGGGACCCGCGAGCCGCCCGACTACCGCGGCCGGCGCGCCCGGCATGGTGACGAGCTCCGTACTGTCCACCGAGCTAGTAGTCTGCCATCGCCTGATCCAGCCCGGACCGAATCCGGCGTGGCCGTGCGGCCCGAACGGCCCGCTGGCTGACGCGCGGGCGAAAACCACGAGCTTGCCGTCCGGCGACCAGGCGGGCTGGATGTCGACCGCCCCGGCCGGCGCCGTGAGCCGCCGGCACGGGCTCGCGGGGTGGCAGATCACCAGGTGCTTGCGGTCGCCCCAGATCACCCGGCTCCCGCCGGCCACGGCGGCCACGCTGCCGCCGGCGGGAGCGAACGCCAGCCACGAGCCGTGCACCAGCATGCTGGCGACCAGCTCACGGGTCCGGCCGGTCGCCAGCGCGACCGAGTCGAGCGGCAGCCCATCGGCGGCGATCGACGCCGACCCCTGCGGGTCGGTCCAGTACAGCAGCCCGGTGCCGTCCGGCCACCAGCCAGCCAGGTCGAGCACGTTGCCGTCGGACGATGTCACCGTCCTGGGGCTGCCGCCGGCCGGGTTCAGCAGGTCAAGCCGGGAGTGCCAGCCGCCGTGGCGGAACCAGGCCAGGCCGGCGGCGACCTGTCGCCCGTCCGGCGACCAGGCGACGCCGGTGCCGACGGAGGCGCTGGCCAGGATCCTGCGCTGCCCGGTCAGCGTGATCACGGCGACGCCGGCGAGCGGCAGGATCTGCTGGGCCGGACTCAGCACGGCCGCAAGCCGTTGCGCCGTCGGCGACCAGGCGAAGCTGCCGACGTCGTCAAGAGACGGGGTGAGCCGCCGCACCGCGCGGCCCGCCGCGCTCACCAGCCACAGCACGGTCGGCCTGGCCCCGCCAGGCAGGCCGTGAGCATGGCCGCTGACCTGGACGGCCAGCCAGCGGTGATCCGCCGACCAGGCGGGCGCGAACGGCGTCCCTGGCAGGCGGACCCTGGTTGGCTCGCTTGCCGGGCCGCCGAGTACGAACAGGCTCCCGTTCGCGATGTAGGCCACCTCACTGCCGCCGAGCGCGGTCGCGCCGCGCGCCGCCGGACGGGCCGCGCCGGCCCCGCGGCTGGCCGAGATCGTCGAGTGGATGATCGTGGGGTGACCGGCGCTGTGGTAGTAGATGCCCGGGTAGGGGCGGGTCCAGAAGACCCCGCTGGGGTTGTGGCGCAGCGTGGAGTCCTCGATCGTCAGCGTTCCCGTGTTGTTGTCGCTGACGAAGAAGATCGCGCCGCCGCCCTCGCGGGCGTCGTTGTCGTCGATCTCGGTGCCCTTGATGGTGACCGAGTAGTCGTCCCCGTCGGTGTAGATGGCGCCGCCGCTGCCGCCGCCCGCCGTGCCAGGCGCGGCCGGGTTCGCGCCGTAGCCGATCGCGTCGTTGCCCGTCATCACGCTGTTCAGCACCAGCCACGACACCCCGATGCTGCTGAGCGCTCCGCCGTTGGAGCAGCGCCCGCCGGTGAAGGTGTCACCGGTGATGTACACGGGCAGGCCGCGCCACTGGCCAAGCGCCCGGATGGCTGCGCCGCCCAGGTCGGGCCCGTCGCGGTAGCAGCGGTTGGCGGCGAAGCGCGTGTTCACTACCTTCAGCCGGCCGCCGAGGTCGAAGATCGCGCCGCCGCCGTAGCTTGAGCTCGGCGTCTGCCTGACGACGGAGTGGCCGTAGTCCAGCGTGATGTTCTCGACGGTGAGCTCCGGCCACGGCTGGTCGTAGCAGTCCGATGTGGTGATCTTCTGCTTCGGGTCGCAGGTATTCAGGTACAGGATCTGCCGCTGGCCCGCGCCGCTGAGCGTGACCTTACCGCCGCCGTCGATGACGACCTGGTGGCTGGTGTTCACCAGCCTGGCGGTGGCCGTCATCGTGATGGTCACCGGGCTCGGGCCGCAGTCGAACGTGATGACGCCGCCCTCCGCCACCGCCTTGACGACCCCTGCCGACGTGCAGCTTGCCGCGGTGCCGGTGCCGACGACGTGGTCGGGGCGGGCGGTGCGGACAGCGCGCCCCGCTGGCGGCACGTAGGCGTGGCCGCGCGGGTTGCCGAAGTCCGGCAGCCGCCAGCGGCCGCTGGCGTGCGCCGTCCGCGCGGCCGCCGACGCACCGGCCGGGACCGGCACGGCCGCCACCGCCGCCAGCGCGGCCAGCAGCGCGATGCCCGTGACGATGCCTCCGGATCTGCCCATGAGCCGCATGCCGCCACATGCTAGACCCCGGCTGTCCCGCCCGGCGCGCGGACCGCAACGGTCCTAGTGCCAGGCCGGGTCGCCGTGCCGGCCGGTCAGCAGGTCCTGCAGGCGGTTCTTCGCCTTGATCACGGGCCGGCGCCAGCGTTCCTCGCGGCGGGTCGCCGCGGCGAGCTTGCCTGGCCGCTCGCGGTACCGCCAGCGGGCCCACGGCGAGCCCGGCCTGGCCAGCCGGCTTGCGCCTGCCACCAGCGCGACCGGCAGCACCAGGCCGAGCAGCGCGGTCCACGCCTTGCCCTTCAGCAGCGTGATCCCGGCCAGCACGAACAGCGTGGCGAGCACGGCGACCAGCGTGGCGACCGCCCCGTTGCTGCCCGGCATGTGGTGGTAGTCGGCGACGTTGCGCACGCCGACCGGGTTCGCGCCCATCAGCAGCAGCGCGGTTACCCCGGCGGCCACGAACACGGCGTCCACCGACAGGCGGCCCTCGTTCGACCAGTACACGTCGCGCAGGTGCAGGATGAGCGCGAACTCGTCCAGCACCAGCGCCGTGCCAAGCCCGAACACCACCGCTGCTCCTGACCGCCAGGCCAGCGACGCCGACGGCGCGGCCAGCCCGGCGATGCCGCCGGCGGTCATCAGTACCACGCCGAACACCATGTGGTGCACGTGCACCGAGCCGGCCATCAGGTCGCGCGGCCACCAGCGCACGCCCGCCCTGATCATTCGCACCGAGGCGCGGATGACCAGGAAGCCCGCCACCAGCGCAATGAAGAAGCAGAACAACGGCAGCCTGCCGGTCTGCACGATCTGCGCGGAGAACCACATGGTCAACGAGAGCCCCAAAATGACGCGGGCCGCCCACGAGCCAGGACCGGATACCGGGCGGCACTCCAAGTCTGGCCGGCCGCCGCCGTCACCACCACCGGACACAGCGAGGCCGACACTGTGCAACCTCGCGGAACGGGAACTGCAGGCGCAGAGTCGGCGCATGGGCGGCGACTGGCCTGCTCTCCGCTGACGATCGTCCGGTGCGGATCGCCCGGTCTGGCCAGGCCCGCGGGTAGCGGAGGCTGATCTGTGGTGCTGGGGAGGCATTCCGCCCTGCCGGCCCGGTCCGGACCTTAGACTTTCGGCCGTGCGTGAACTGGTGGGGGTGGGCGGCGTTGTCGCGGCGCTGTCGGTCACGAGTGATCTCACGCGCGGTCATCCGCCCGGCGAGGCGATGCGCGCGTGCCTGCTCGCGACGGAGCTGGCCAGGCGGGCTGGGCTGGATCCGGTCCGGCAGAGCGGGGTCTATTACGGGACGCTCATGCGGTTCGTCGGCTGCGCGGCGACGTCCCATGAGGTAGCGGCAGCGCTGGGCGGCGACGACGTCGCGGTGCGAGCGGCAGGCGACTTGGTCGACCCGACGGTGCCTGGCCAGGCGCAGCGGTTCCTGGCCGGCCTGGGGGTGAGCGCGGATCAGCTGCGTGCGCTGGGCGGGCCTGCGGGGGTGGGCAGGCTGAGGGCCGAGGGAGCGCGGGCGGACTGCGAGGTCGGAGCGGGGCTGGCCGGGCGGCTGCGGCTGCCCGAGGAGGTCGGCCGGGCCGTCCTGGACGCGTTCGAGCGCCATGATGGCCACGGGGTTCCCGCCGGACGGGCCGGGGATGAGATCACGCTGGCGGCGCGGTTCGCGGCGGTCGGTTTCGCCGCGGTGATGTTCGACGCCGTCGGCGGCGCGGAGGTCGCGGCGCAGACGGTCGCGCAGTGGTCGGGGCGGGCGCTTGACCCCGCGGTCACCGCGGTCTTCCTCGACGCGCCGGAGGAGCTGCTGCGGGGCAGCGATCCCGATGACCTGTGGGCGGCAGCCGTCGATTGCGAGCCGCGGCCACGGAGGGTGTTCGGTGACGACGCGGCGCTCGATGACGCCCTGGCCGGGTTCGGGGATGCGGCTGACCTGAAGAGCCCGTGGTTCACCGGCCACTCGGGCGGCGTCGCTCGGCTGGCCGCGGCCGCGGCAGCCCAGCTGGATCCGGCCGCGGCAGGGCTCGTCTACCGCGCAGGGCTGGTGCACGATATCGGCCGGGTCGCCGTGCCGACCGGCATCTGGGAGCGGCCTGGGCCGCTGCGCCCGGAGGACTGGGAGCTGGTCAGGCTGCATCCCTATCACTCCGGCCGGATCCTGGCCCGCTGCCCCGTGCTCGCGCCGCTTGGCCAGATCGCCAGCCGCCATCACGAGCGCACTGACGGCGGCGGCTACCCGGCAGGGATGCGCGGTTCGGAGCTGGACATGGCCGCCTGCCTGCTCGCCGCGGGCGACGTCTTCCACGCGCTCGGCGAGCCTAGGCCGCATAGGCCGGCGGCCGGGCGGGCGGAGGCGGCCAGGGTCTTGTCCGGGCTGCCGCTTGACCGGGACGCCGTCCGCGCCGTGCTCGCCGCCGCCGACGTGCCCGCGGCTGCTCTGCCGCGGCTGCCGGTCGGCCTGACCGAACGGGAACTGGACGTCCTGCGGCTGCTCGCGGCCGGGCACACGAAACGCGAGATCGCCGCTGACCTGGTGATCTCGCCGTCTACGGTGCACACGCACACCGTCCACATCTACGCCAAGTGCGGCGTCTCGACCCGCGCGGGCCTGGCCATGTTCGCCATGCAGCACGGGCTCGCGGCCAGGACAAACCGGGCAGGGAGCGGGCGGGCCGGCCGGTCGTAAATCGACTGAACGATCGATGGTGCGGGCGTCCGGGCCTCCTTAGCGTTGCCACCAAGCAGGTTGCCATCAAGCAGCCAGCAAGGGAGACCGCCCATGACCACCCGCACCATCGTCGACGAGGACACAGGAACCGTCAGATCCGTCTTCGACGCGACGGCATCGCCGTGTACCTGGCCGAGGCCGCGCAGCTCAGCGTCGGCAGCCGCCGTCATCGCGTTCTGGGCATAGCACCAGGACCTAAAGCACCGGAGATACCAGTAAGAGGAGCACTTTCATGAGCCAGCACGACAACCTCGCCATCGTCAAGGAGATCTACGACGCCGTGGGCCACGGAGACGTCGCCGCGATCCTCGACCGGGTCGCCGATGACGTCGACTGGGCGGCCGAGGCCGCCAGCAAGACCGCGCCGTGGCACGGACCGCGAGCCGGCAAGGACGGGGTGGCAAGCTTCTTCAGCGACCTGGCCGCCAGCATCCAGATCAGCGCGTTCACGCCGCACAGCTTCGCTGCGGGCGAGAACGACGTGCACCTGCTCGTCGACTGGACCATTCGGCCGGTCACGACCGGCCGCGAGGCCTCGATGACCATGCACCACTACTGGCGCCTCCGCGACGGCAAGGTGACCTACTTCCGCGGCAGCGAGGACACCGAGCTGACCGCGGCGGTCTTCGCCGCCTGACACGATAGCCAGCCACGCCGGGGGCGGCAGCCACAGCCGGGTGCGCACCGGGCATCAGCCTGGGCGCACCCGGCTGCGCGGCTGGCGCCACGAGCGGCCGGCCACCTGCACCTGCAGGCTGCGCCCGGCGTAGCCGTCGGCCCTGATAGACCATAGCCATGCCTGATGGCGGAGCCACCACGCGGTACGGCAGGCTGCCGCTGGACGAGCAGCTCGAGTGCCTGCCGCCGATCCTGATGCGCAACCCGACGCTGGCCGAGGTCCTGCGGCGGGCCGCCGGGGCCGGGATGCCTGGCTGGTACCTGGTGGCCGGCGGCATCTGCCAGACCGTGTGGAACGTCGTCACCGGCCAGCCGCCGGAGGCCGGGATACTCGACTACGACCTCGCCTACTTCGACGGCTCCGACCTGTCCTGGCAGGCCGAGGACGCCGTGATCAGGTCGGCCCATGACCTCTTCGGCGGCCTCTCGGCCCCGGTCCAGGTCCGCAACCAGGCGCGGGTGCACCTGTGGTACGGCCAGAAGTTCGGCGTCCGCTGCCCGGCGCACGAGTCCACCGAGGCGGCGATCGACACGTTCGAGGCGACCACCGCCTGCATCGGCGTGCGCCTCGAGCCGGGCGGGCGGTGGCGGGTGTACGCGCCGCACGGGCTCGCTGACGTGTTCAACCTGGTGGTGCGCCCGAACCCGGTGCTCGCGCCGCGCCAGGTCTACGAGGCCAAGGTCGCCAGGTGGCGCGGCGAGTGGCCGTCGCTCACGGCGCTGCCCTGGCCAGATCAGGACGGCCCGGCACCGCCTACCCGCAGCGAGGCGACCAGGTAGCCGACGCCGAGCGGCGCGGCGCAGTACCTGATCTGCGCGCGCACCTGCCGCCCGGCAAGCGCGCCCGCCATGGCCTGCAGTGCGGGGGCCCCGCCGGCCATCAGCTCGGCGGCCAGCGCCCGGTCCACCGCGAGCAGCGCGTCGAGGCGGCCGGACCTTACCGCGGTCTCGGTCGCGGCGTCGAACGCCTCGGCGCGCGGGTCGAGGTAGCCGGGTGCGCGCAGGCTCCGGCGGGCGCTGCCGTCGGCCATCACCAGCAGGGCCAGCCGCCCGGCGGCGGCCGCGAGCGCGGCGCCGGCGCTGGCGCAGCCCGCGGCCGGCTCGTCGCTGCCGACCGACTGGAGCACCCGCTCGCCGCAATAGCCCGCCGCGGTGAGCAGCCACGCGCCCACGCCGAGCGCCGCGGGCAGGCCGGGCTCGCCAGCCGCCGGCCCAGGGCGGCGGCCCGCCGTGAAGGCGGCCAGGTCCAGGCCGGAGCCGGGATCCCAGCGCCTGGTCTGGCCGCCCGCTCCGAGCACGGCCACGGCATCAGGCTCGGCGGCCGCGAGCTCGCCGACCGCGGCCAGGCAGGCCTCCCGCAAGTCGGGCAGCGCGGCCTCGGCGCCGGTCAGGTCGGGCACGAGCAGCGGGGGCGCCGGGCACAGCGCGGCTACGGCAATCACCGGCTAGGCCAGCGCCCGGACCGCGCGGCCGGGCGGGCGGTCGCCCCGGATGGCGGAGACCATGTCGAGCACCTGCCGGGTGGCGGCCACGGCGTGCGCGCGGAAGATCCGCGCGCCCTGCCAGGCGCAGATCGCGGTGACCGCGAGCGTGCCGGTCAGCCGCTCGGTCACCGGCAGGCCGAGCGTCTCGCCCACGAAGTCCTTGTTGGACAGCGAGACGAGCACCGGCCAGCCGGTCGCGGTCATCTCGTCCAGCCTGCGGGTGATCTCCAGCGAGTGCCAGGTGTTCTTGCCGAAGTCGTGCGCCGCGTCGATGACGATCCTGGCCGGGTCCACGCCGTCGGCGACCGCCCGCTCGGCCAGGCGCTGTGTCCCGGCCAGCACGTCGGCCATCACGTCGGGGTAGCTGACCCGGTGCGGCCTGGTCCTCGGCGCCTGGCCGCCCGCGTGGGAGCAGACCAGCCCGGCGCCGAACTCGGCGGCCACCGGGCCGAGCCCGGGGTCCCAGCCGCCCCAGCTGTCGTTGATCAGATCGGCTCCGGCAGCGCATGTCTCGCGGGCGACCTCGTGCCGCCAGGTGTCCGAGCTGATGATCACCTCGGGATAGGCGGCACGAACAGCGGCGATGAAGCCGGCCGTGCGCCTGATCTCCTCGGCCACGTCCACGTTCTGGCCGGGCGCGGCCGGCACGCCGCCCACGTCGACGATGTCGGCGCCCTCGGCGATCACCTGGTGCACCCGGTCCATGGCGGCCTGCTCGTCCCAGGTGTCGCCGGGGCGGAAGAACGAGTCGGGCGTGCGGTTCACGATCGCCATGACCAGCAGGTCGCGCGGACCGAAGCTGCGCCGCCCGAGCCTGAGCTCGGCCTGCTCGCCGCCGCCCGTCACGTCCGGCTGCCCCGGAGCACGGTCACCGCTCGTTGCGGCCGCCGAGCCCGCCGATGACCAGGCCGAGCCCGATCCCGAGCATCCAGACGTCCTTGCTGACGCCGATACCCGCCCGGCTCGGCCAGATGCTGCCCGGCTTGCGCAGGTCGGGCGTGCGGGCATACATCGCCACGAGCGCTCCGGAGAAGCCGGTCAGCGCGGCCCCGGCCAGCGCGCTCGGCACCACCGGCGCGAGCAGCGCCGACCCGACCGCGATCTCGCCGGCCGCGAGCATCCGCATGAACCGCTCGGGCGGGATGTCCTTCAGGAACGGGAACGCGTTCGCCGCCATACCGTGCACGGCCTTGGCCCTCGCCTCGTCGCCGTTCCACTTCTCCATGCCGGAGTGCAGGATGTAGGCGCCGGTCGTGACCCGGCCCGGCAGGTCACGCGCCTTCACCGGAAACCGCATCGATCCTCCATAGTCTTACGTGCCGCTGTCTAAGTGCCGCTGCTTAAGTGCCGCAGGCTTGTGCCGCTGCCTTACGTGCCGACGTCTTACGTACCGCCCGGTCAGAAGCCGGGGAAGACCTTCCGCAGCGGATCGAGGTCAAACTGCGCAGGCTGCACGGCCGGGGTGTGGGCCGGGTCGAGCCTGCCGTAGAGCAGCCGGATGAACGCCTCGGCGGGCAGCGTCAGCTCGGCCCCGCCGTCCCCCGACTCGGTCAGCTCGACCTCGTCAGCGACCTGGAGCAGGAACTGCCGGTCCGGCCCGGTGGTGTCCACCCGCACGGAGAGCGGCCCGCCGTCGGCCTTGCCGCTCCGGCGTGCGAGCTGGTCGAGGGCGTCGATCAGCAGGTCAACGGCGTCGGCAGCCACAGTGGCCGCCGGGTCGAGCGCGACCGCGACGTCCCAGGTGTGCACGGCGAGCTCGCCGAGCCGCATCCGCGCCAGCATCGCGACATCGAGGTCCATCCCGAACATCGCCAGCCGCAGCTCGGCAAGCTGCTCGGCGTCCAGTGCCTCGAGCCGCGCGACCAGGGCCCCGTCGGACCTGATCGCGTCGGCCGCCTGGTCCTGCGGTGCCTTGGCGTTCCACGACTCCCAGATCGGGCCGAACGCCGCCTGCCCCGGTGGCTCGGTGCCGTCCAGGCCGGCGTCGAGGAACAGGCCGAAGATCTCCGCACCCGAGCCGAGGTGGGACAGCACCTGCGCGATCGACCACTCCGACGCGTAGGACGGGCCGCTGAGCTGATCGGCGCCGAGCGGCTTGACGATCGCCGCCAACCGGTCGTGGCCGTGCCGCAGCGCCTCGATCCACGGTGCCGGGCTTGATTGCATGTCGCTTCTCCGTTTCCTGGCCCAGGGCCTTCTAGGCTCGGGGCCTTCTCTGGCTCAGGCCTTTGCGCGGCTGGGGCGGGAACGGTCCGTGTCCCGGAGTCCCGGCAGCGGGCCTATGTGGAGGGTAACCTCCGCAAGAGCCTAGCAGCATTCCGGAGGGCGGGCTCCGAATCACTTACCATGAGCAGATGGCGGCACCGCGGCAGGAAACCGGCACCCCGGTGCCCGCCTGCGCGGCGCACGCCGAGCGTCGCCTGCGCGCCGACGCCGAGCGTAACCGGTCGGCGATCCTTGCTGCCGCCCGGGAGGTCTTCGCCGAGCAGGGCCTCGAGGCGCCGCTCGAGGAGATCGCGGTCCGGGCCGGCGTGGGCATCGCCACGCTGTACCGGCGCTTCCCTGCCCGCGAGCACCTCGTCGCCGCGGCCCTGATCGACAAGGTCACAGCGTACGCGCAGGCGGCCGAGAGGGCGCTGGCCGACCCCGACCCGTGGGCCGGGTTCGCCGGGTACGTACACCGGATCTGCGAGCTCCAGGCCGATGACCGCGGCCTGGCCGACCTGCTCTCGATGGCGCTGCCCGCCGACGAGCAAGTCGAGCAGATCAGGGCCAGGGCCCACAGCACGGTGGACAAGCTGGCCGAGCGAGCCAAGGCAGCGGGCGCGCTGCGCGCGGACTTCGCCACCGAGGACCTGCTGATCCTGCTCATCGCCAATGCCGCCGTCGCCCACGTCACCCGCGCCGACGCGCCGCAGGCCTGGCGCCGGTTCGTCGCCCTTGCGCTCGACGCGTTCCGGCGACCCGCGGCCCAGCCCGCAGTCGCAGCCCAGCCGCCGCCCCAGCCCGCGCCGCCGCTGCCCGCGCCGCCGTCGACCGAGCAGATGTCCCTGGCCATGCTCAGGCTGGCCAGAGAACGCGGCTGCGGCCCTGACGCCTGACGGCACCGCGGCCCTGACGCCCGACGGCACCGCGGCCCTGACGCCCGACGGCACCGCGGCCCTGACGCCCGACGGCACCGCCCACCCGGTTCAGCGCACCGGACTCAGCGCCGCGCGGATCAGCCGACCTCGTTCAGCTTCCCGGTGGCGACGTCGAAGACGAACCCCCTGACCGACTCCTTGTGCGGGATGAACGGGCTCGCCTCGATCCGCCCGATCGACTGCCTGACGTCCTCGTCCAGGTCGGTGAACGCCTCGGCCGACCAGGCAGGCTTGATCCCGGTGTCGTCCTGGATGGACCGCTTGAACCCGTCGTCGGTGAACGTCAGCATGCCGCAGTCGGTGTGGTGGATCAGGATGATCTCCCTGGTGCCGAGCAGGCGCTGGCTGATCGCGAGCGACCGGATCTCGTCATCGGTCACGACGCCGCCGGCGTTGCGGATCACGTGCGCCTCGCCGTCACCGAGCCCGAGGATCGCGTAGACGTTGAGACGCGCGTCCATGCAGGCCACGACGGCGACCTGACGCGACGGCGGCAGCGGCAGCGGGCCGGAGAATCCGGCGGCGTAGCGGGCGTTGTTGGCCAGGTAATCGTCGGTGGCTGACATGCGAGCTCCCATCTCGATCGGATCTTGATCGGACCGGTCGCGCCGGGCCGCGCATCTAACCTATAATACCGACTGACTTTATAGATAATATACCCAGCGCCGCGAGGTCAGTGCTGGGCCGAGCCGTCGAAGGGACTGATAGTGACCGACTCTCTCCTCACCATGGCGCCGCTCGGCCCGGCGCGGCTGGCGCAGATTACCGCACGGGCAGCAGCCAGGCCCGGCATGTGGCTTGACCTGGTCAGATTCGACTCCGCCAAGCGCTGGTATCGCCGCCTGGCACTGCACGACGACCACGAGGTCTGGCTGCTGAGCTGGCTGCCCGGGCAGGAGACCGGCTTCCACGACCACGGCGCCTCGTCGGGCGCGTTCACCGTGGCGCTCGGCACGCTGCGCGAGCGGTCGGCGGCGGGCGGCTTCCCCGACCCGTCCGGCCGAACCCTGGTGCGCGGATCGGTGCGCTCGTTCGGCCCGGACTACGTGCACGACGTGCGCAACGAATCGGCGGGGCCCGCGGTCAGCATCCACGCCTACTCGCCGCCGCTGACCAGCATGCGGCGCTTCGACGTCAGCGACGGCGGCCTGCGGCTCGCCGGGGTGGAGGTGCGGTCATGGTGACGACAGCCCCCGGGCTCTCGATCGATCAGCTTGTCGATGCCGCGCGGCGGCGACTTGACCGGCCCGGCCCGGCCCGGGCATGGGAGGCGATCCGCGGCGGCGCGCTGCTCGTCGACATCAGGCCGCAGGCGCAGCGGCGCACCGAGGGCCGCGTCCCCGGATCGCTGCACGTGGAGCGGAACGTACTCGAGTGGCGCTTCGACCCGCGGTCGCAGGCCAGGCTCCCCGAGGCGGCCGGTTATGACGTGCGCCTGATCATCATGTGCTCGCAGGGCTACGCGTCCAGCCTGGCCGCCGCGTCGCTGCAGGACCTCGGCCTGCGCAACGCCACCGACCTGGCCGGCGGGTTCGCCGTCTGGGAGCGGGCCGGGCTGCCGGTGCTGAAGGGCTGAGCCGAGCTGAGCCGATTCGAGCTGAGCCGATTCGAGCTGAGCCGATTCGAGCTGAGCCGATTCGAGCTGAGCCGATTATCGTGGGCACTTCGCTGTCGCCCTGGCAGCAGGAAAGTGCCCCCGATGCGCGCGCCTCGGCGGGCCGCGCCCCGCGCGGGCCGCGCCCGGGGCCAGCGCGCGGCAAAGGCTTCGCCATGGATCAGCAGAAGGCGTTAAGCGCGCCGGGCCAACGGGAACGCAAGGTCCGGACTCCATGACTGGCGGCATCGCTGCGGTTCGGCGCTTTCTGACCCGCCGATAAGGCGCGCGCTCCATTCATGGCCGCCAAGCAAGCCGCGCGCTCGCACCGCCCTGGCTTTCTTGCATAACGCACAGCGCTCTTACCAGTCCTGCCAGGAAGGCCTACGTCATGACGACCACCGTCGAACCGCCTGCCGCCGTGGCTCAGCGCGCTCTCACCGACGCAGCCGCGCGCCAGCTAGCGAACGCGACCAAGACCACTGCTCAGCTCGACACGATCACGCCGCGGTGGCTGGTCCGCATGCTCTCGTGGACGCCGGTCGAGGCGGGCATCTACCGGCTCAACCGCGTGGTGAACCCGGAGACCGTGCTCGTCGCCTGCCCGCCGCGGGACGAGTCCGATCTGCCGACCACCTACGTCGGCTACGACGAGGCCGCCAGGGAGATCTTCCTGAACTCCGTGGCGACCATCGTGGACATCCACACCAGGGTCTCCGATCTGTACAGCAGCCCGCATGATCAGATTGCCGAGCAGCTCAGGCTGACCATCGAGACGGTCAAGGAACGGCAGGAGAGCGAGCTGATCAATAACCCGGATTACGGGCTGATCGCCAGCGCCAGTGCCGCGCAGCGCATTTCCCCGCTGGTCGGGCCGCCCACCCCGGACGACTTCGACGAGCTGATCACGAAGGTGTGGAAGGAGCCGGCCTTCTTCCTGACCCACCCGAGGGGAATCGCAGCGTTCGGCCGCGAGTGCACCCGCCGCGGCGTGCCGCCGCCCACAGTCAGCCTGTTCGGCGCGCAGTTCATCACCTGGCGCGGCATCCCGATCGTGCCGTCGGACAAGGTTCCGCTGGACGGCGGCAGGACCAAGGTGCTGCTGCTCCGCGTCGGCGAGCAGCGCCAGGGCGTCATCGGCCTGTACCAGCCGGGGCTGGTCGGCGAGCAGTCCCCTGGGCTCGCAGTCCGTCCCATGGGAATCAGCAGGAGCGCGATCGCGTCCTACCTGGTCTCGCTGTACTGCTCGCTCGCCATCCTGACCCCCGATGCGCTCGGGATACTCGACGACGTGGAGGTCGGCAGGTTCCATGAGTACCCCGACACCTACCGGTAACCCGGCTGCCTGGAGCCCAGCGCAGGAGAGCCCAGCGCAGGAGAGCCCGGTGCACGAGATCGAGATCCCCGATGACCTGTCGGCCGAACGGCCGCCGCTGCTGCCCGCCGCGCCGGCCGGCTGGCCGAGGCCGGAGGCCGTCGCCCCGTCGTTCTACTTCATCGACGACCGGCGGGCTGGCGGCCGCGCGCACGGGGGCCCAGCCGGCCCAGCCGCGGCGCCTGGTCAGCGGTTCGACGTCGAGTCCATCCGCAGGGACTTCCCGATGCTGCGCGAGCGGGTGAACGGCAGGCCGCTGGTCTGGCTCGACAACGCCGCCACGACCCACAAGCCGCAGGCCGTGATCGACAGGCTCGCGCACTTCTACTGCCACGAGAACTCCAACGTCCACCGCGGCGCGCACACCCTGGCCTCCCAGGCCACGCAGGCGTACGAGGACGCGCGAGCGGCCGTCGCCCGCTACCTCGGCGCGCCGTCGAGCGAGGGCATCGTCTTCACCAGGGGAACCACCGAGGCGATCAACCTGGTCGCCCAGACGTGGGGGCGGGAGAACATCGGACCTGGCGACGAGATCGTGCTCTCGCACCTCGAGCACCACGCCAATATCGTCCCCTGGCAGCAGCTTGCCGACCGCACCGGCGCCAGGCTCCTCGTCATCGACGTGCACGACGACGGCCAGCTCGACCTGGGCAGCTACCATGGGCTGCTCAGCGAGCGCACCCGCCTCGTCGCCGTCGCCCACGTGTCGAACGTGCTCGGCACCGTCCTGCCGGTCGGGCAGATCGTGCGGGACGCGCACCACGCGGGAGCCCGGGTGCTGATCGACGGCGCGCAGGCCGTCGCGCACATGCCGGTCGACGTCGCCGCGATCGGCGCCGACTTCTACGTGTTCTCCGGCCACAAGATCTTCGGCCCGACCGGGATCGGCGCGCTGTACGCCATGCCGGACCTGCTGCAGCAGATGCCGCCGTGGCAGGGCGGTGGGAGCATGATCAAGGACGTGACCTTCGAGGTCACCAGGTACGAGCGAGGGCCGGCCAGGTTCGAGGCGGGCACCGGCAGCATCGCCGACGCCGTCGGTCTCGGCGCCGCTCTCGGCTACGTCACCGCGCTCGGCCTCCCGGCGATCGCGGCCTACGAGCATCAGCTGCTCGACTACGCAGCCAGGCAGATCAGCGGGATACCTGGCCTTCGGCTGGTGGGCACCGCCCCGGAGAGGGCGAGCACGCTCACGTTCGTGCTCGACGGCTGCCGACCCGACGAGGTCGGGGCCGCCCTCGACTTGATGGGCATCGCGGTCAGGTCAGGGCACCACTGCGCCCAGCCGATCCTGCGCCGGTTCGGGCTCGAGGCGGCGGTGCGCCCGTCGCTGGCCATGTACAACACCTGCGCCGAGGTCGACAAGCTTGCCGAGGCCTTGTACAGGATCGCCGCGGGCCGCCACCGGCGATTCCGGTGACTACAGCGGGTGCTGCGCGGCGAACTCCTGCTGCAGCCTGAACTTCTGGATCTTGCCGGACGGTGTCAGCGGGAAGGCGTCGACGAAGACCCAGTGCAGCGGTGTCTTGTAGGCGGCGAGCAGGTCGCGGCAGTGCGCACGCAGGTCCTGCTCGGAGGGGACGCGCTGGCCGGGTGCCGGGCGGACGAACGCCGCCACCACCTCGCCCCACGTCGCGTCGGGCACGCCCAGAACGGCCGCCTCGGCCACCGCTGGGTGGGCGAACAGCGCGTCCTCGATCTCGCGCGGATAGATGTTCTCGCCGCCCCTGATGATCATGTCCTTGATCCGGCCCTCGATCCGCAGGTAGCCGCGCGCGTCCACCGAGGCCAGGTCGCCGGTGTGGTACCAGCCGTCGGCGTCGATGGCCGCCGCGGTGGCCTCGGGCGCGTCGTGGTACCCGCGCATCACCAGGTACCCGCGTGCGCACAGCTCGCCGATCTGGCCGACCGGCACGGGCGCTCCCGTTGAAATATCGGCGACCTTGACCTCTGCCTGCGGCAGTGGCGTGCCGAGCGTCTCCGCCCGGTCGTCCGCCGCATCGGTCAGCCTGACCTGGGTGATCAGCGGGGAGCACTCGGTGGTGCCGAAGACGATGCTGAACATGACCTTCAGCCGGTCCTCGACCTGCCTGACCAGCGCGGCGGGCACGGGCGAGCCGCCGGAGACCGCCACCCGCAGCGACGACAGGTCGCGCCGGTCCAGCTCGGGGTGCGCCAGCATGGCGATCAGCATGGTCGGCACGCCGGCCAGCACGGACGACCGCTCGGTTTCGCACAGCTCGAGTACCAGGGCAGGGTCGAAGGCCAGCACCGGCACGTGCACGGCCAGCGACTGGACCGCGCCGAGCACGCCCATCGCGCAGCCCGAGGTGTGGAACAGCGGCATCGGGTTGACCAGGACCTCGCCGGGGCGGAGCTCGATCCGGCCGGCGTACAAGCGCGAGTTGTTGGTCAGCCCGCGGTGATGCAGCTCGGCGCCCTTAGGGAACCCGGTGGTTCCCGAGGTGTACTGGATCTGGGCGAGATCGTCGGGCCGGACGTCGGGCAGGGCCGCGTCGGCCGGCGCCGAGTCGAGGAACTCATCCCAGTCGGTGAAGCAGATCACCTCGCGCAGCGAAGGGACGTCCGGCTGGACTTCCTTGAGGTACTGCGCCATCGGGCCCGGCGGCGAACTCAAGGATCACCCATTCGGGCAGGTTCGGCGCCCAGACGGCGATCCGCTCGCCGGCAGCGAACCGCGTGCCAAGGGCCCTGGCGGCCCGCTCGGCGTCGGCGAGCAGCTCGGCGAAGGTCCACCGCCGGCGGTGGGCCGGGTCGGGCAGGCCGGCCACCATGGCCTGCCCGTCCGGCCGCAGCGCGGCGGCCTCCCGCAGCACTCCCCCGACCGTGGTCTCGCGGACCGGCACCGAGGTGTCGGCCGGCCAGTAGGACGTCTTCAGGTCGGCCACGGCGTGCTCCCCGGTCCGGTCTGTCCATGCCGCTATGGTGCGGCGCCGCTATGGTACGACTTCGAGCGCGTAGATATCCGGACCGCCGGCCCGCGTGACCGTCATGCTGATCCGCTTCAGGTCGGCCAGGTGCCGCAGGTGGGCACCGGCCTCGGCCACGGCGGCCCGGCGCATGAACCCGGTGACCGACGACCAGCCGCGGGACCAGGTGAGCTCCCTGGTGACCTGCCAGGTGGTGGACGGGCCACGTCGGCCGAGGATGGCGATCACCTCCTCGCAGCGGCGTTCGTGGTGCGCGAGCAGCATCCTGACCCGGTCGGCCAGCCCGTGGAACCGGTACTCGTGGGCCGGCAGCACCTCGGCGCTGTCGTAGGCGGCGACCGACTCGAGCGACCGCAGGTAGGCGGCCAGCGGGGGGTCGGCGGCACGCGGCTGCAGGCCGATGTTCGGGCTGATCCTCGGCAGCACGTGATCGCCGGTGAGCAGGACGTCCTCGGCCTCCTCGTGCAGGCACAGGTGCCCGGGGGTGTGCCCGGGCGTGTGGATCGCCCGCACCCGCCGGCCGGGCAGCGGCACCAGGTCACCGTGCGCCACCAGCAGGTCGGGATCGGCCATCTTGGCGAACGGGTGGTCGGCCTCGACCCGCATGGTGATCTCGGCGGCCACGTCGTCGGGAACCCCGCACTGGCGCAGCCAGCCTGCGTCCTCGTCGCTGGTTCGGTCGCCCTGCCAGCGCAGCGCGGCCAGCGTGTCCCGCTCGACCGGGTGCATCGCGACCCAGGCGCCCGAGGCGTCCCGCAGCCGCGCGGAGAGCCCGTGGTGGTCGGGGTGGATGTGGGTAACGACCACGCCGGTCGTGTCGGCAGGCGATGCACCGATCGCCGCCAGCCCGTCCACCAGCGCCCGCCAGGTGGTCTCGGTGTCCCAGCCGGGGTCCACCACGACCAGGCTGCTTCCCGTGGTCAGCAGGTATGTGAGCGTGTAGCGGAGCGGGCTGTCCGGGATCGGCACCGGCACCGACCACAGGTCTGGCCGCACCTGCTCCACCGGCGGGAACGTCCTGGCCAGCCACGCGTCGCGCTGCGCTACCCCCGTCACCCGCACCGGGACAGGATACCGAGGCGGCACGACAGACCGGGAACGGCCCGGCCGGGCACATACCTCCTATATCGCCCCCCATTCTGTTGCCCGGCCGACTTACTCCGTGTTCCAGTCATGATCACGTCCGTTTAGCCCTAAATGTGGCCACCGAATCCCGGGGTAGTCGGCGGAAGGCCAGTCAGCGAGTGGGCGGCGCGTCGTTTCCGGCCGCGTCCTGCGGTGCGCGGGCGGTGCGCGGGCAGCGGCTGTCTTAGGCCCTGGGCGGCACGCTGATCCTGGTCAGGTCCTCGGCAGCGACCACCTTGCCGCCGAAGACCGCCGCCGCCTGGCCGGCCAGCAGCTCCCCGTCGCCGCCGTCGTAGCGCTGCGAGAAGTGGGTCAGCACCAGCAGCCTGGCGCCGCCCTCGGCCGCTATCCTGCCTGCCTGGCTGGCGGTCAGGTGCCCGTACTCCTCTGCGAGCCCGGCCTCGGCGTCGGCAAACGTGGACTCGCAGACCACCATGTCCGCTCCCTCGGCCAGGTCGAACGCGGCGTCGCAGAGCCTGGTGTCCATGATGAAGGCGACTCGCTGGCCGGGCCGGTGCTCGCTCACCTCGGCCAGCGTGACCGTCCGGCCGCCCGCTTGGATCGTGCCCTCGCGCTGCAGCACGCTCACATCGGGCCCTTCGACGCCCGCCGCGGCCAGCCGGTCAGGCAGCATCCGCCGCCCGTCCGGCTCCACCAGCCGGTAGCCGATCGCCGGAACCGCGTGCGACAGCCGGCGCGCCTCGAGCCGGAACGACGGCTCGTCGGCGACCGTGCCCTCCCAGGCCACCGGGTCCTCGCGCAGGTCAACCACATCGTGGTACAGGGCCGCGTGCCGCAGACCGGCGAACACCTCCCGCCCCTCGGCCGGGTAGCAGACGTGCACCGGGTGCGGCACCCCGTCGAGCGCCATCCGCTGCAGCACGCCAGGCAGGCCAAGGCAGTGATCGCCGTGGAAGTGGGTGATGCAGATCCGGTTGATCTGGCTGGACGTGACCCCGGCGAACAGCATCTGCCGCTGCGTGCCCTCGCCGGGGTCGAACAGGATGCCCGCCCCGTCCCAGCGCAGCAGGTAGCCGTTGTGGTTGCGGCGCCTGGTCGGCGCCTGACTCGCCGTGCCGAGTACCACGAGCTCGCGACCTGACACGGGTGCCACCCTACGCGCCTGCGCTGCGTTGACCCGCAGACACAGGTGACCGGGGACTCAGGGGATCGTTGAGTCGGGGATCTCGGCCGGCAGCACGAGGGCTAGCCCCGCGGTCGTGGCCTCGGCCAGGCTCTCCTGGAAGACCCGCGCGGCCTGGGCAGCCTGCTCAGTGAGCCCGGCGATCTCCTCGATGGCCAGCGGGTCGGCGGCGGTCCTGGCGACCAGGTCCAGGTACCTGTCGTTCAGCCCGGAGACCCGCTTCGCCGTCTCCCAGTCCGTGCGCGCCACGTCGGCGAGCCTGACCTGCGTGGCGTACCGTTCGAGCGCGCTGACCCTGGACTCAGTGGCGTCCTGCGCGAGCGCCAGCGCGCGCTTGTGCGAATCGAGCACCGCCGCGGTCATCGGGCCTACCGGCGCGCTGCCCGCGTGCTCGGCGCGCAGGCCGGTGATGTCGCGCAGCAGCGAGGCGATCTCCCACTCGTGCGCCTGCAGCGTCGCCTCGCCCGCCGCCTTGTCGAGGAAGTCGAGCTGGTAGACCTCGGAGGCCAGCACTTGCCTGACCGCCTCCCGAGCCCGCTCAAGCAGCCCACGGCAGGCCGGGTCAAGCTCGAAAGGCGAGATGATCCGGGCCGGGTCGACCGCGGGCGGCGCTCCCTGCCTGGCCTGTGCCCGCCGGTGGCGCGCGCCGTCGGCTATGGCGACCGCCCCGATGCCCGCCACAACGCAGGCGATGCTCCCGACGATCCACCACGCCATCCCGCCTGAGGCGATCTCCACGACGATCGACAGGACCAGGCTGATCGCTCCAACGGCAATGAGCGCCCGTCCCGCGCCGCTGGCCGGGCGGCCGGCGTCGTTGCCGCGATGCTGGCCGACCTCGTCCTGGCGCTGTCGCACCTCGGCGACCAGCGAAGGATCCACCACGGCGAACCGACTCAGCCGCGCCAGCCGCTTGACCGGGTCCTCGCCTGGGAAGGTAAGTCGCTGCTCGAAGCCCAGCCCGTAGGACCAATCACCGTACCGCGGGCGTGGCTGTGCCCCCCGCCAGCGCGGGTCGCCGGGCCTGCTGTCTTCCGGCCCGCTGTGCCCGCTGCTTCCCGAGCCGCCACCCACCTCGCAAGTCTCGCATTCCCGCTGTCGGAGATCACGAGGGCGTGGGGCATAGTGCACCAATGGACATCTTCAGTGACCTCGCGGCCGAGGAGGACCGGCTGCGTGACATCCTGGCCGGCCTTGATGCCGTGCAGTGGGCGGCGTCGTCGGGCGCGGCGGGCTGGAGCGTCTGCGACGTGGTGCTGCACCTCGCGCAGAGCGAGGAGTCGGTCCTGGCCACCGCCCGGGGCGCCGGAATAGGCCAGCGCCCGCCGCCAGGGACGAGCGTCGACGCGGTGATGGATCAGCTCGTCAGGTCGCAACGGGCCGCGCCGGCCGATGTGTTCGGAAGGTGGCAGCGGGCAAGGACGGCCGCGCTTGACGCGCTCCGGGCGGCCGATCCCGGCCAGCCGCTTGGCTGGGTGGAAGCGCCGCTGAAACCGGGGACGCTGGCCACCACCCGGCTGGCCGAGCACTGGGCGCACGGGCTGGACATCACCGGGCCGCTCGGGATCGACTTCCCCGACACCGGCCGGTTGCGCCACATCGCCTGGCTGGCGCACCGGTCGCTCGGCTACGCGTTCCGGCTGGCCGGCCAGGAACCGCACCAGGTGCACTGTGACCTGTCCGCTCCCGACGGAGCGGACAGGTGGCAGTTCGGGCCGGCCGACGCGGAGTCCGTGATCAGCGGCCCGGCCCGCGCGTTCTGCCGGGTCGCCACCCGGCGGCTGGCACCCGAGCGGTCCGGGCTTGACGCTTCCGGTCCGCACGCCGACGCCGCGCTGCGCCTGCTGCGCACCTACGCGGCCTGAGCCTTCCTCGGGCCCGCCCAGACAGCAGACAGCCGCCCTCACACCGCCACCAGCAGCAGCCTGCTGGCCGCCGCGGCCGCGGCTGCCAGGCCGTTGGCCAGCAGGTCGGAGGCGGTGGCGTCGGTGCGCAGCCGCCAGAGCAGCAGCGCGTTGCTCCACGCCACGTCCCTGGCCTCGTTGATGCTCCAGTTGCATACCAGGTTCTCGACGGCCTTCATGTGCCTGTCGACGAAGAGTTCGGCGGCTGACTCGAACGACCGCCTGACGGACTGCTCCGCGGCGTCGAGCAGCCGGTCCACCTTCTGGTAGTCGGCCAGGTGGGAGCCGACGGTCGGCTCGGTGGCGAGCGCCTCGCAGGTGGCCACCACGGCCAGCGGCAGGTCGTGGTTGATGTGCGCGTTCATCCCGGCTAGTGCGAACTGGATCGGCTCGATGCCCCGTTCCGCCCGGGCCTCGATCAGCGGCCGCCAGGCCTCGGGCACGTCGTCGGCGGGCCCGACTGCCGCGTCGGCGGCCGCGAAGTACAGGTTGGCGAAGGTGACGTCGAGCCTGGTCATGAACTCCGGATCGGCGAAGAACCCCTGGCCGAGCCCGTGCTCGACCGACCTGGTCACCTCCAGGTACATCCGGTTGAAGCAGGCAAGCCCGTCGTGCGCCGCCGTGCCGGCCTCGATCTGCTCCATCCGGGCGATCACGCCGGCGATGGAGGTGACGCGAGGATCGGGACGTTCGGGAGGTTGCGGACCTGGCACGACTGTTGGCACAGCCGTCACTATAAGCCTGGACCGCTTGCACCACCGCAGCCCGGAGGACCCCGATGAGCAGCCTCGACCACGACATCACCGAGCCAGGGCGACCGGAGGTCGCCGAGGTCTCGCCTGGTGTCTACGCCTACATCCAGCCGGACGGCACCTGGTGGATCAACAACACCGGCTTCCTGGTCGGGCCGCAGGGCGTGATCAGCATCGACTCGTGCTCCACCGAGCGGCGCACCCGCGCCTACGTCCGCGCCATCGCCGAGGTCAGCAAGGCGCCGGTGCGCGCCGTGGTCAACACCCACCACCACGGCGACCACACCTTCGGAAACTGCCTGTTCCCCGCCGCCGCGATCATCGGGCACGAGCAGGCGCGCGCCGAGGCCATCGCGTTCGGGCCGCCGCGGGAGCTGCCGTTCTGGGACGGGCCCGAGTGGGGCAACCTGACGCTTGACCCGCCGTTCATCACGTTCGCCGACCAGCTCGCGCTGCACGCGGGCGACCTGCGGGCCGAGGTCAGGCACGTCGGCATCGCCGCCCACACCACGAACGACTCGATCGTGTGGATCCCGGAGCGCTCCGTACTGTTCTGCGGCGACCTGGTATTCAACGGCGGCACCCCGTTCGTGCTGATGGGCTCGGTCGCCGGGACGATCACCGTGCTCGAGCAGGTGATCGCGCCGCTCGGCGCGCGGACCGTCGTGCCTGGGCACGGACCGGTGTTCGACGGCGCCGGCCCGGTCGAGTCGACCCTGGCGTACCTGCGGTTCGTGCAGGAGACCGCGGCGGCCGGGCGGGCGGCTGGCCTGACCCCGCTCGACGCGGCCAGGCATGCTGACCTCGGCGAGTTCGCCGCGTGGCCGGACGCCGAGCGGATCGCCGGGAACCTGCACCGCGCCTACGCCGAACTCGACGGCGTGCCGCCCGGCGGGCCGATCGACATCATGGCCGCGCTCGCCGACATGGTCGCCTGGAACGGCGGCCGCCCACTTACCTGCCTCGCCTGACCCCTAAGCTAAGCGATCCCGCCCGGCCGCCCGCTGAGCGTCCCCGTGGACATGCCTACCTGAGCACCACGCGCTCGCCGCCGAAATCCGCCACGACGTCCAGCCGACCGCCGAGGGCCTCCACGTAGCTGGCGAGTTCCCTGATCTCGAGCCCGCCGGGTACGGCGGTCTCGATGGTCGCGACCCGGTCCCCCTGCACGCCCATCCGCTGCGCGACCTGCGCCTGGGTGAGCCCGAGGCGGGTCCTCTGGTCGATGAGCAGCCGGGCGCGGCTGCGCGCGATCATCCCCACCGCGCCGGTCCTGATCTCGGGCGCCTGGTCGGGGAAGAACTCGCCAGCGAACGACTCCTGGTCATCGAAGCTGACCGCGGCAGCGTCGGGGTCCTTGCCCGCCCGCACCCGGCGCAGCACGGAGGCCGAGACCTTCGCCGCCTCGCCGCGGTTGTCGAGCACGGCATCCCGGCCGTGTACCACCGCGATTAGCAGGGCGGTCCCCGGCGGCTCGACGGCGAACAGGACCCGGATGTCGGCCGCATCGGCACCGGCCAGCGTTCCTGGGCGCAGCTCGAGCAGCCCGTCCGCACGCGACTCACGGGATAGCTCCTGTTGAATCTCATCGGCGATGTCCCTGAGCTGGTCAGTTCCCAACTCGGCGGCATGGGCGCCGTACCGGGCGCCATTGCCAGCCCCTTTGTCATCCCCGCCGTCCCCGCCATCCCCACCGTCAGCCCAGGCGTAGGGGACGCCTGCCCCGCGATCGGCACTGCCGGGGACGCCGTCCTGGGTGCCCGCGCCGCTCATCGCGGACATGGCCTCCCCGGCAGAACGCATCGCGACCGCGGCCACGAAGCGCGCCTTCAGCACTTCCTTCCTGGCCCGGTACGCGCTTATCTCGGACTGCATCCGCTGCACCGAGCCGTTCAGCTGCCCCTCGGCCTGGCGGACCCCGGGCAGGATCCGCCGCAACTCGGCCGCCTTCGCGGTCTCGTGGCGGGAATCGAGCTCGCCGATCTCGAGCTCGATGTCACTGGCGAGCATCGCCGCGTCGGCCAGCGCCCGGCGTACCTCGGTCAGCCGTTCCAGCCGGTCTTCGTAGACCTGGTCGAGCGCCTCGCCGAGATCGGCGGGCAGGGACAGGTCGGCGAGCGGGACGACGAGCGGCGGACCGACGTTCGCGCCCTCGTCGATCAGCGCGGCCAGCGCCTGGCCAAGCGCGATCGCGGCCCGCGGGTCAGCACGGCGCAGCTCGGCGAGCCAGTCGCTGATCTCGACGGACATCGCGAGACGGTAGCCCACGGCCACTCCCTGTGGTGCAGGTTCAAAGCCTGTCCGGCACATCTTAAGTACTATCGCATCATCGCGCACGTATCCGGCGCCAAGTTTCAGTGCCTGCCGGGAGGTGCCGTGCTCGGGCACGGGCTTGTCTGGCTCGGCGGAGCCAGCACCTACGTGAGCTGGTCCCGCATCAGCTCGACGAGCTTCTCCAGTCCGCGCATCGGCCGCACCATCACGGTGAACCCGGTTAGCTTGCCCTCGCCGTTCCAGCGCAGCATGTCCACGCCCTGCACGTAGGTCCCGTCGAGGTCGGCCTCGAATTCGAGCACCGCGCTGCTGTCGTCGTGCCACTCGCCGACGTAGCGCAGGGTCGGCCCGAGCACCGCCACCGCCGCGGTCAGGTAGCCCGTCGTCAGGGCCTTGCCCTCCTGCGGCCTGAACACGGCGGGCGACCGGAACACCACGTCGTCGGCCAGCAGGTCGTCTAGCAGCGCCGGGTCACGCGCCTCGACCACAGCGTGCCAGGCGCGCAGCGCTGGGGGCTGGTCTGCCATCGAGATCCTCCGTCCTGGATTGGCTCCGCGACTGTCAGGGAGCGCTGGTCCGCGTCGCGGTGATCGCCACGGTGGTGTAGGGCATGGTGAAACTGCCCCCGATCGCATCGATCGCGGCACCGACGCCCGCCAGCACCTCCGCCAGCTTGTCGGGCGGAAGCTGGGTGAGGCCGCCGAGGGTAGGCAACTGGTCCAGCCACTGATCCCTGGTGTAGGTGCACTGCCAGGGGAACTCCCACTGCTCAGGTTCGCCGAAGGCGCCCGCCGCCCGGATCCCGTCGGCGAACTTCGCGAAGAGGGGCTGGTAGGCGTCCAGCGTCGACCTGATCAGATGGCTGGTGATGCGGATCGGTGAGTCCGGCGCGACCCGCCGGTAGGCCGCGGCGAGGGCTTCCGTCACCGTTGGCGGCGCCTGGAACACGTGATGGAACGGCGCGAGCCGACCGCCAGGCCGCAGCACGTGCGCTGCCTTGGCCGCTCCGGCGATCGGGTCGACCCAATGCCAGGCCGTGCCGGCGACGACTGCGTCGTAGTGCCTACCGGCCGAGTCCCAGGCTTCGAATGTCGCCACCTCGACATCGATCCCGCAGCGCCTGGCGAACTCGGCCATCCTGGCATCGGGCTCGACGCCAGTGACCGTGCAGCCGACCGCCTGGAACTGCCTGGCCTCGACGCCGGTGCCGCAGCCGACGTCAAGAACGTCGAGGCCGGGGCTGGCGGCAACGATCCGATCCACCAGGGCGGCGGGATAGGGCGGCCGGGTGCGGTCGTAGCGTTCGGGGTCCGCGCCGAACGACTCGGCCACCTGCCGGTGGCGATGCGGCTCGGGCACGGGCTCGGCCTCGGGCAGACGAGGGCGCTCCGGCGATGCGGCGGACATGCGGCCACCTTACTCCGGCGCTCGATCGGTGCCACATTCTGTGCCATGATTCATGGCATGGCGACAGTGGAGGAACTGATGATGAACGCGACGGATGCCCGCCGCGTGGCCCAGAGCGCGGTCGCGCTCGCGGTGCGGGAGGCCCGCGCAGACGGCTGGTCCTGGGACAGAATCTCGGCCGCCCTCGGCGGGACGCCAAATGGGGAGACCCTGCGACGCAACTTCGGCGGCCAAGAGGAAGCCGCGTCGTGACGGACGGCGTTGCACACTACGCGACGGGCGGCGTTGCACACTACGCGACGGGCGGCGTTGCGGACGGCGCTACGGGGGCCGCTCCACACCAGCCCGGCCGCGAGCACCGCCGCATGCAACTCCTGGGCAGGCACTACGAGACGCTGGCCACCCTCTTCGACGCGGGCGATCCCGCGGGCGCGGGCCGCCGTGGCCAGGGAACCTCCCGTACCAGGTCGCCCGGCACGACATCGGCATCGATCCCGCGCCGCCGGAGGCCTTCGACCTCGTGCATGCCCGCCTCGTGCTTGAACATGTCCCCCGCCGCGACGCAGCCCTGCGCACGATGATCCAGGCCCTGCGGCCACGGGGCTGGCTGCTGATCGAGTCCGCCGATCCATTGCTGCAGCCTCTCGCCTGCCCAGACGAGGCCGGACCCGCCCAGGTGCTAGCCAACCGGCTCGCGCAGGCATGCTGGACGCTTCAGGCCCGGCGCAGCGACCTGCGCTACGGGCGCACGCTTGCCCGGCGGTTCCGCGCCGAGGGGCTGGTCGACGTCGGAGCCGAGGCATTCATCCCCCTCGCGGGCCCCGCCCTGGCCCGGTTCCACCGGACCCTGATCGAACGGGCGAGGAAGGATCTCATCGCGTCCGGGATGGCCAGCGCCCAAGAGCTAGACAAGCATCTGGCTCACGTCGATGCCGGACGGCTGGACCTCGCGGCCTTCCCCGTTGTCTCAGCCTGGGGGCGCAGGGCGAGCCGCTGACCGGCCGCGGGCGACCCGCGGCGTTACAAGACCTGCGGATCGGGCCGGACGACGTAGCTCCGCCCGCCCGGCGTAGTCCACCGGAACACGCCAGGCGTCGGCTCGGTCAGCGTCCAGCCCGGATGCTGCTTGAGCTGGTGATGGGTCCGGCATTGGCTGCCGAGGTTGCAGGAGCAGGTCAGGCCGCCCCGCCAGAACGGGGTCACGTGGTCAAGGTCGCACTGCTCGGCCGGCCGCCGGCATGGCCCGAACCGGCATGACCCGTCGCGCGCCGTCACCAGCTCGACGATCCTCCGGGGCGGCCGGTAAGCCGCGGACGCATGTGCGTGGGCACAGCCGCCAGCCCGGTCGTCCGCCAGTCGCTGCGCGCCGGCTCGCTCCGCCGCGCGCCGGGCAGCCCGCAAGGCCCTGGCCAGCATGCCCGAGAGCGGCGATCCCGCGGCCGAATTTGCGGGGCGCGCGGCGGCCAACTCGTCGAGTGCGTCGACCGGGACGATCAGCGTCACCCGCCGGACGAGCCCGACCTGATCGTTCACGCCCTGGGCGGTGGGCCCCCGTGGACGCGGGACATGCATCACCGCGATCGCCGCTCCGGCGGACGTGGCGACCACGACCCGCCACTGGGTTGCTGGATGCCGCGCGGCGAGTTCGGCGACCTGGCGGGCCTGGGCCGGAGTGATCACGTCCAGGCGACTCAGCTGACCAGGACCTGCGCCGGTGCCCGCCAGGGTCGCGAACGGCACGGTCAGGTTGAGCAGCCCGCGACCGCCGACCGCCCGCACCCGGTCGAGCCCAGCCGGGCCATCCGGCAGGAACGGAAGTGCCCCGGGCCACTGACTGCCGTCAACTCCGGGGTCAGGCGGAGTCCCGTCCGGAGGCAAGACGTCCGGAGGCGGGACGTCCGGAGGGACGTCTGGCGGGACGTCTGGTGGGAGGTCTGGAGGCGGTACGTCTGGCGGTGCACCCTCACTCGGCGGAATGTACGGCAGGGTGCCGAGCAGCAGGCCGAGGAACACCTGAGCGCGCACGAGATCGATCCCGCCCGTCGTGCCCGCTGCCTTCAGTGCCCTCGCCAGTGCCGTGATCCTCGCCATCGCCGCGGCGGCCTGCACTCCCGGCAGCGAGTAGCCGGCCAGCGTGGCCGTCCCCTCGTCCTCCGGGTAGAGGACAACCTTTGCGTTCCGCTCGGCCTGCTCGCGGCGCCGCTCGGCGCCCTCCGGATCGGCCTTGATCACCGCGCGGCGCAGCGCGGCGTGCAGCTGCCCGAGCGTCAGCCAGCCTGCCCGGCCGAGAACCGCGGCCTCCACCTGGCGAGCCGCGTCGTCGTTCAGGGAAGTGGTCATTCGGACGATCATCCGGGCCCTGGCCAGGTCGAGCGTCCCCGCGGCCAGCGCAGCTCCGGTCGCGGGCAGCCGCCAGGTCAGCACGACGCCGAGGTCCGTCCAGCTCGACGCGCCATCGTGGGACATCGCCAGCGCCAGCGCCACCTGGCCGGCCGCGTCGGGCGTAATCCGGTCGGGGCGGCCCCGCGCGTCGACGCCTGCCCGGCGGTCTGCCCGCGCCGAACGGGACGCGATCTGCGCGACCGCGGCAAGCTCCCCGGCCGCCGCCCACGAGGCCAGCCGCCGGAACGACGCCGCGATGCCGGCGAGCGCGCCGTCCTCGAGGTCAGCCGCCCGCGACTGGGCTAACCAGCCGGCGAGTCCCGGCCCGGTCGGCAGGGACTCGGCGACCCGGCCGGCCGCCACGTCGAGCGGCACCTCGCGTGCCAGCCCGGCGGCGACAGCCTCCCGGTAGGCCTCCTCATCCGCCTCGGGATCGGCCTCAGGCTCGCCCGCGGGAGCTCCTGAGCCGATCGTGCCGTCCGCACCGTCCGCGGCAGACCCCTCTCCCTCCGGCAAGCCGACCGCCTCGCGCAGCCATGGCGCCGCGCCGGAGACGGCGTCGATCAGCGCGGCAAGATCGAGCTCCCACGACCACGACAGGCCGGCGGCCTGACTCTCTGCAGGCTCCGGCCCTGAGCGCGCGGGCCTGGAGCGCGCAGGGTTCAAGGGCGCAGGGCCCGAGGGCGCAGGGCCCGAGGGCGCAGGGCCCGAGGGCGCAGGGCCCGAGGGCGCAGGGCCCGAGGGCGCAGGGCCCGGGCCAGCACCGTCGCCTTGCATCTCGCCCGTGGCACCCGCCATGGTCACCTCCCTTGCCGACCTTCTTCGACCATGCTAGCGACCGCTACTGACAATCTTTGCTACGATAAAAAATTTGTTCGATTCATAACGCTATTCCCTCCGGCACCTCCCGTCACCAGCCGGATCACAGGAACGGTCAGCCGAGACCGCTCCACCCCGCCCAGGTGCGCGCTCCGATCCGGCCGGGTCGCGGCAGAGCTCACGCGATCCGGCCGCGCCAGAGCGCCCCGAGCACGCGGTGCCGCTCCGGCCTGGACAGGCCGCGCAGGTCAGCGACGCCATCCTCGGTCACGACGACGTCGACATCCTGGGACGGCGTGGAGGCCGGCCGGGACAGCCTGCTGACCAGCGTGGGCCGGCCGTTGTGCTCGCTGGTTACGGCGACGATGCTGAGGCCGCCGGCCGACCGCGCGGCGGCGGCCGCGTAGTCGGGGTGACCGCCGATGCCGCCGACCAGTGAGGTGGCCGTACCCTCGACGTTGACCTGGCCGTCGATGTCCACCTCGACGGCGGTGTTGACCGCGAAGAACGCGCCCGCCGACAGCCTGCCGATGTTGTGAGTGAACTCGACCGGGTGCAGCAAAGCCCTTCCGTCCGCCCACTCATACAGCCGTGGCCCGCCGGCCAGGTAGGCGGCCACCGGATCGCCCGCCAGAAGGCCGCGTTCGTCGAGGTCGACCACGGCATCGGGGAGCATGCCCGAGTCGATCAGGACCGGGACGCGCAGTGCGCGCAGCAGTGCGGTCGCGATCGGGCTCGGCCCCACCTGGACGCGGCCGCCGGCCGGGATCAGCGGAGCGATCAGGGCCGCGATGGCCTCGTGCCGGGGACCGGGTGCCTGCTCAGCCATGGCGGCCGGCGGATGCTCGGCGTGACCGACCACGATGACCCGCCCTGGCGGCACGGGATCACCGGCGTCGGCGCGGGGAGCATGCCTGGACACCACAGCCGCGACCGTCGCCCCTGCCGCGATGGCCGCCCGCTGCCAGGACACCTCGGTGCCGAACGCGAACCCGCCGGGCACCGGCACCATCGTCGCGACCAGCAGGTCGGGTCGCCATGGCCCGTGCAGCAGCGCAGGCACGCCGGACAGGCTTACCGGAGCGAACCGCACAAGCCCGGACTCGGTCCCGGCGCGGAGCCCCCAGCCCGGCATGAACGTCCGCACATCGCCGAACGCACCCAGGTCCAGCGGCGGATCCAGGTACGGCATCCAGCCGAGTATCAGCCGGATGTCGGCGTGTTCCGCGGCGGCCTCGCCGAGCTGGCCGGCCAGGCTCAGCGGCGCGCCGAAGCCGTCGCCGAACGCCACGGTCATGCCAGGTCGCAGCAGCCCGCTCAGCGCCGTTTCAGCTGGTGTCATCGATGCCGCTATCCCGTCACTACGCTGCGCCGACCGCCGTCCCACCCAGCACGATGGCGACTGCGGATAACACGATGGCGACTGCGGAGAAGATGCGGACGCCCGCTCGCCCGCACCGTCCGGACGAGCGCAGTCAGACGTAGTACCTGTACACCGCCTGGGCGACGCACGCGGGCTTGTCGGAGCCTTCGACCTCGATGGTGAAGTCGGCCACCACCTGGACCGCGTTGGTCCCCACGGACTCGATCGCTCCCAGCCGTCCGGCGAGCCTGATCTTCGAGCCCACCGGCACCGGCGCGGGGAAGCGCACCTTGTTCAGCCCGTAGTTGATCCCCATGCTGATGCCGCCGACCTGAAGCAGCTCGTTGAACAGCGGGATGACCACCGACAGGGTCAGGTAGCCGTGCGCGATCGTGCCGCCGAACGGGCCGGCGGCGGCACGCTCCGGGTCAACGTGGATCCACTGGTGATCGCCGGTCGCGTCGGCGAACGTGTTGACCCGGTCCTGGGTCATCTCCATCCAGCCGGTCCGCCCGAGGTCGGCGCCGGCCAGCGCCTTCAGCTCCTCGATGCCGTTCACCGTGACGGTCATGGCTGTCCTCCCGCGCGGTCAGTGGTCGGTCAGTGCTCGGTCAGCTCCTTGGGGGCAGGCGAGGCGGCGATCTGCGCCTTGAGCGCCGCGAGCTCGGAGTCGACCTCGGAGTTCGAGGTGACCTCGTCGAGCTCGGCCTGGATGTCGTCGTGGCCCCCCACGTCCTCGAGCACGCCGGACTGGAGCAGCTCGTCCATGGCACCGGCCCTGGCCTGCATCGCTTGAATCTTGTCCTGGGCGCGCTGCAGTGCCGCGCCCGAGTCGCCGATCGTGGTCGAGATCCCGGCCACGCTCGCGTCCACGGAGCTCACCGCCTGGGCGGCGGTGTACTGCGCCTTCAGCACCTCCTTGCGGGTGCGGAAGTCGTTGACCCTCTTCTGCAGCGCGTCGAGCGTCTGCTCCATCTTCTGTTCCTGCTCGGTGAGCTGCTCGTGCTGCGCATCCATGCCGTCGACCTCGGACTGCGCGGCTGCCTTGCGGGTGAGCGCCTCCCTGGCCAGATCCTCCTTGCCGGCCGCCATTGCCGCCTTGGCCTGGTCCTGCAGGTGGTCGACGGAGTGCTGGAACTGCTGCTCCTGCAGCTCGAGCTGCTTGCGGGAGGCGGCGATCTGGACCAGTGCGCGGCGCACCTGGGTGATCTGGTCGAGCATCTGCTCGTAGGAAAGGTCGAGCATCTCGTCGGGCTTCTCGGCCGCGTCGAGCGCCTTGTTGGCCTTGGCCTGGACGATGTCGTGGGCTCGCTGGTAGAGGCTCATGGACGGCTCCGATGTCGATGGCGAGCGGATTAATGCGGGACGGCGAGTCGGCTCACGTCCGGCGAGTAACCGGCACGAGCTTGTTCCAAACCTCTCATGAGTCGGCCGCGGCACGCACCAGTTAACGCTACCGTCGGCAATGCCAATATGGGTAAATGGACCAGGATCTCTCGTGGTGGGCCGAGGTGGTGTTCGGCCGCTGGCGTGACCGGCCTGGCCCGGCCTACCAGCGCCTCGCCGCTGCGCTGCTCGACGCGGTCAATCGCGGGGTCATCGGGGCGGGCGCCAGGGTTCCTGCCGAGCGCACGCTGTCCGCCGCGGTCGGGGTGTCGCGCGGGACCGTGGTCGCCTGCTTCGAGCAGCTGGTGGCGGCCGGGGTGCTGCGCCGCCGGCAGGGTTCTGGCACGTTCGTGGTGGGCCGCCGCTCCTGGGCCGCCCGGCCGGCCGCCAGCAGCGCGGTGACGCTGCTGCTGCGCCGGATGGCCTCGGACCGGGAGAGCGTCGACCTGTCGGTGTCGGCGCCCGGCGCGCTCAGGCACCTGCCGCCGGTCGACCCCGCGGCGGCCTGGGCGGCGCTGGACGGGCACGGCCTCGACCCGGCCGGGCTGCCGCAGCTGCGTGCCGAGGTCGCACGCCACCTGACCGAGCACCAGCAGCTGCCCACCGAGGCCGACCAGATCGTCATCACCGCAGGCGCGCAAGAGGCACTCTGGCTGCTGGGCCGCGCTATCCGGCCGCACGCCGGATCGGTCGTGACGAGCTGCCCGACCTACCCGGGGCTCGCTGGCGCCCTCGCAGGCAGCGGCCGCGCGATCGTGGTCGCGGCCGCCGACGAGGCTGGCGTCAGCCCCGGGGCAATCGGTCGGGCAGGCCGCGGTCATGGCGCACTGGCCTACCTGATGCCCACCGGGCACAACCCGGCAGGCGTGGTCATGCCGACCGTCCGGCGGCAGTCGATCGCCGCCGTCGCCGACGCCGGCCGGGTCACCGTCGTGGAAGACCTCACGCTGGCCGATCTCACGCTCGCCACCCGGCCGCCGCCCGCGCCGCTGGCCGCCATGAGCACCCGGGTGGTGGCCGTTGGCTCGGCGTCCAAGCTGTTCTGGGGCGGGCTCAGGGTCGGCTGGATCAGGGCCGCCGAGCCGCTGCGGACCGCGATCACCGTCCGCAAGGCCGCACTCAACCTGGCCACCAGCGCGGTCAGCCAGGCCATCGCCGTGCAGCTGCTCGCCTCGGCAGACGCTGGCTGGCTGGCCGCGCACCGGGCCGCGCTGGCACAGCGCCGCGACCACCTGGCCGGCCTGATCGCCGGGTCGCTTCCCGCCTGGCGCACCGAACCTCCGGCGGCCGGGCTGTCGCTGTGGGTGGAGCTGCCGCTCGACAGCGCCGACGCCTTCGCCCACGTGGCAGCCAGGCACGGAGTCACCGTCGCCCCGGGCAGCGGCGCCTGCCTCGATGGCCGGCACCGCCAGTTCGTCAGGCTGTCGTTCGCCGAGCAGCTCGACACGCTCGAGCTCGCCGTCGAGCGGCTCGCGGCGGCCTGGCAGGCCCACACCCAGAACCTGGCGGCGACTCCGGAGCCGAACCGCTGACGGCATGCTCGGCGCGCTGATCATCGGCCGGGGTCCTGACCCGGGGACCTTCGGCCCTGCTCAGCCGGGGCGAGCGCGACGCACGATAGAGAGATGGCTGACACCGCCGTCTCCGGCCCGGCACTGCTCGGGCCCAGGATCACCGACGAACTGCTCGCCAGGCTGGCCGGGCTGACCACGCTCGCGGCCACGGACGGGCCACGCGAGCAGATGGCGGTGCAGACTCCGGCCACCGGTCAGGTGCTCGGGCACGTGCCGCAGTGCACCGCCGACGACGTCGCCGCGGCCGCGCGTGCCGCCAGGACGGCTCAGGTCGGCTGGGCGCGGACCCCTGTCGCGGTCAGGGCGCAGGTGCTGCTGAGGTTCGCCACCCTGCTGCTCGGCCGGCAGGACGAGGTGCTCGACCTGATCCAGATGGAGAACGGCAAGGCGCGCCGGCATGCCTTCGAGGAGATCATCGACGTCGCCCAGACCAGCAGGTACTACGCAAGAACCGCGCCGCGCTCCCTGGCGCCGCACCGGCGGGCAGGCGCGCTGCCGGTGCTGACCCGTACCTGGGAGTGGCACCACCCCAAGGGCGTGGTCGGCGTGATCTCGCCGTGGAATTATCCGCTCACGCTCGGCATCAGCGACGCGCTGCCCGCCCTGGTCGCGGGCAACGCGGTGATCGCCAAGCCGGACAGCCAGACCCCGTACACGGCGCTGCGCGCCGCCGAGCTGCTCACCGAGGCGGGGCTGCCGCCCGGCGTGCTCCAGGTGGTGACCGGGTCGGGGCCCGAGCTCGGCGGACCGCTGACCGAGCACTGCGACTTCGTCATGTTCACCGGCAGCACCAGGGTTGGCCGGATCGTCGCTGCCCAGGCCGCGCAGCGGCTGATCGACTACTCGATGGAGCTCGGCGGCAAGAATGCGATCCTCGTCCTCGCCGACGCCGACCTCGGCAGGGCGGTGCCCGGCGCGGTGCGGGCAGCGTTCTCCAACACCGGGCAGCTGTGCATCTCGATGGAGCGGATGTACGTCGCCGACGCGATCTGGGACGACTTCGTGCCGCGCTTCGTGGCCGCCACGAGGGAACTGCGGCTCGGGCATAGCCTGCGCTACGACGCCGACCTGGGCTCGCTGATCTCGGCGGCCCAGCTCGACACGGTGACCAGGCACGTTGACGACGCGGTCGGCAAGGGCGCGACCGTGCTGGCCGGCGGCCGGGCACGGCCCGACATCGGGCCGTACTTCTACGAGCCGACGATCCTGACCGGCGTGGCGCCGGGGATGGTTGCCTACGCCGAGGAGACGTTCGGGCCGGTGATCTCCGTGTACCGGGTCAGCGGGCCCGACGAGGCGGTGAGGCTGGCCAACGACAGCAGGTACGGGCTGAACTTCTCGGTCTGGACCAAGGACGTGCGCGAGGGCCGCCGGATCGCCAGCCGCCTCGAGGCGGGGACGGTCAACGTCAACGAGGCGTACGCGGCCACCTGGGGGTCGGTGGACGCGCCGATGGGGGGCTGGAAGGACTCTGGGGTCGGCAGCCGGCACGGCGAGCACGGGATACTCAAGTACACCGACAGCCAGACCATCTCGGTCCAGCACCTGCTGCCGATCGCGCCGCCTGGCTCCATGCAGGCGGACACCTACGCCAAGGTGATGACGGCCGCAATGCGGGCGCTCCAGGCGCTGCCCGGCCGCAAGTAGTCGCAGTCAGCAGCAGGCAGCCGCGCGCAGCCACACGGAGTCGCGAGGATGCCAGGGTCTTCGTGATCGACCCGGCCGGGCGGGTCAGGGCGTTCTCTGGTCAGCCGCGGATCGCCATGCTCGACCTCGCGGCCTGCGGACAGCCGGTCAGTGGATGCGGGAGCGCCAGTCGGGCGGAACACGGCCCGCCGGCCCGGGAGTCGGCTGGTCAACCGGGTGGTGCTCGGGCGGCGCGAGGCCGGGGCCGCTCTCGTAGAACTCGCCGTCGGGATAGCTGTAGAACCAGCTCTCGCCTGGCTCGTAGCTGCGGATCACCGGATGCCCTGAGGCGGACGCGTGCAGGCTGGCATGCTGCGACGGCGAGGTGTCGCAGCAGCCGATATGCCCGCACTGGGCGCACCTCCTGAGGTGAACCCACCAGCCCCCGCCGGCCTCGCACTCGGCGCAGCCGGTCCCGCTCGGAACTGCGGTCGGGTCAATCCCCTGCATCGATGTCATCGGCTGACTCCCCTCGCGCGTTCCTCCTCGTCCTGTCAAGGGGATACTTTCATGTACCTGGCGCCGACGCTGCGGCGGCTCGGCCGCCCCAGCCGCGGCCGCGCCCGGCGACGAGGCTAAGACGTCGGAGTCATCGTCGGCGGGCTCTCGGCCGGTTCCCACGGCGGACCGCTCCTGGTGTACGGCCGGGTGATGCTGCCATAGCTATGCCGCGCCACATACCTCCCGCCGTTTCGCCGACCCGCGGTCACCGGTCCATCGTGCCGCGCCACCGGCCGCATTCCCGCCGCCCCTGGGCCGCCCGCCTGGGCCTCGGCCAGCCCCGACCCGGCCAGCCCCGACCCGGCCGGCTGGTCAGGTGCGGCCGGCCCGACCGTGCTGGCGGTCATCGGCGGCGCTTTGGCGATCGCGACGAGCGCGAGCGCAAGCAGCAGCACCATGGCGCTCAGGAACGTCTCAATCATCATGTTCCGGTCGGCTGGGCTCACAGCAGCCACCCTCCGCTCCTACCTCGATCCGCGAGGTGAGGCCGTTCGGCCGCGTTCCGGGTCGCGGCGCAGCGCCTGCCGTCGTGGCGGCGATCGCGGTCACGCCCCAGACCGCGTCACTCATTCTCGCTGATTCTGTCTCCCGTACCATCATGTGGGACGAAAAAGATAGACAATTGCTGGTCACGCAGCCCAAGGTCGGCCGGCGGCCGGTCAACAGGGCTGACCCGGCGGCAGCTACCCCGCTGCCTGGCCGTTATTCCTGCAGCTTCAGGAACGGCCCGCGGCCCCGGCGCCCCCGGCCACCCCGGCGGCCCCGGTGGCCCCACCGGCTCCCGCAGCCCCTGCGCCCCCGGCGGCCGCGGCCCGCAGCGCGCGGTACAGCAGCTGCTGATCGCCGAGCCGGTGCCGAAGCTCGCGCTCGAGCCCGCCAATCGGCACCAGGTTCTGCGGCGCGCGCGGGTCCTTGTGCGGTGTGCTGGCCAGCCGCGGCAGCACCCGGGCGGTCAGGTCGGCCAGGCGGGTCACCTCGCCGGGCGGCAGGTCGGCCGAGCACTCCAGGCGAACCACCCCGGACCACGGCACGCCGGGGGTGCCTGGCAGCTGCAGATACCAGGAGTTGCGCCGCCACGAGGTGCCCATCGTGAAGGCGGGGGTCCGCTGGCCAGGCCGCAGCGCGGCGACCACCGCGGCCTGCTCGGCCGGGAGGTAGGACGCGTGGTGGGTCTTGATATAGCCGACCGTGCGGTCCAGGTGGGTGCGGCCGCGCAGCGGGCCGTCCACCACCAGCAGGTCGTCGCCGGCCGGGTGCGCGGCGCGGAAGGCCAGCGCGAGCTGCACCTCGGCGTCGGCCAGCCGCTGCTGGAGCGCGAGCGAGAGCTTGTCAAGGCCGGGCCCCTGGGCCATCCTGGCCGGGTAGCTCGCCGGCCTGGTCGAGATCCCTGCTGCCTCAGCCGCCGCGGTGAACAGGCCGCGCTCGACCCTTACATCCGCCACCCGGGCGATGTCGCCGCAGGTCACCAGGCCCGCGGCGTAGGAAGCGGCGATGCCGGGCGCGGGCTGCGGGTCGGTTCCGTGCACCCAGACGCGCGCGTCGATCCGGCGCACGCCGTCAAGGAACAGCAGCGTGGCCGGCAGCGCGGGCGACAGGTCGGCATCGACCGGGCGCCACCGGCCGGCGGGCACCTCGAGGTCGAGGTTGAGCTCGGCGGTGGACTCGGCCAGCGCCTCGCCCGCCGCCTCCTCGGCGAACGCGAGCCCGTAGCCGGGATCCCACGGGTCGACGGTGAACGACACGGCGCTCGCCTGCGCGCCAGCGGTCGCCCGCGTCACGCCAGCCGTCGCCTGCGTCATGCCAGCACCCGCTCCTTGCGCAGCACCGAGGTCGCGGCGGTGCGGCTCACCACGAAGCGGACCGGCACCCGCTCGGCCAGGGCGGGCACGTGCGTAATGATGCCGATCATGCGCTCGGAGTCGGCGGCGAGGCGCTCCAGCGTGGTGCCGACGGTCTCCAGCGTGTCCTCGTCCAGCGTGCCGAACCCCTCGTCGAGGAACATCGAGTTCATCTCCCGCAGCCCGGCAGACAGGCCGACGACCTGGCGGGACAGGGCGAGCGCCAGGGCCAGCGACGCCTGGAACGTCTCGCCGCCTGACAGGGTGTGCACCGGCCGGCGGGACCCGGCGTCCTGATTGTCGATCACCGTGAGGTCGTTGCGTTCGTCCCTATCCAGCTGGTACTGCCCGCCGGACAGTTCCATCAGCGTCCCTGATGCCTCGGCGACCAGGGAGTCGAGTGCCTCGCCGCACAGCCACCGCTCGAACGAGGTGGCCCGCAGCAACCTGCCGAGCTCGGCGGCGACCTCATGCTCCTCGCGACGGGCCAGCGCCTGCTGCTCAAGCCGGGCCGCCTTCGCCAGGTCGGCCCGGACGGCGGCCAGGTGGCCGACCGCGCGCTCGCGCTCGGCGGCGACGGCAGCCGCGGCCTCCGCCGGGCCGACCGCAGCAACTCCGTGTGCGGCCAGCAGCCCGGCCAGCGCGGCCTCGGCACCGGCGACCTCGGCCTGCAGCGCTCTCGCCGCCCCGGCGAGTTCCGACTCGCGCGCGCTTCGCTCGGCCCGCCGCGCTTCGGCCCATCCGGTCAGCGCCTGCCAGGCCGCCGCCAGGTCGGATCCGTCGACGGCGGGAGCGCCGAGGCCGACGACCGAGTCCCTGGCCCGGCCGAGGTCCGCCTGCGCCTGCCGTTCCTCGGCGCCGAGTGATGCGCGCCGCTTCTCGGCGGCCGCGCACTCCTCCCGGCAGGCCCTGGCGTGCCGCTGCGCCTCGCCGAGCGCCGCGCTGGCCAGTGCGATGGCCTCGATGCCCGCGCTGACCTCGGTCTCCCCCGGCGAGTCGGCGAGCGCGGCCGACACCTTCCCGATCTGCGCCCGGCAGCCTTCCGCCGCCCGCCCGGCCACCAGAGCGTCGCCCGCGGCCCCGGTGTGCGCCGCCCGGGCCTGCCCGGCGCGCCGCTCGGCCGCCTGGACCTCACGCCGCGCCTGCTCGAGGTCGGCGGGCGCGGCGTGGTGCGGCAGGGCGGTCACCGGGCGCAGGCAGACCGGGCAGTCCTCGCCGACCTGCAGCCGCTGAGCGAGCGCGGCCGCGGCATGGGCCCGCTCGGCCGCCGCCTGGTCCTCCCTGGCCTGCCGCAGCCCGTCCTCGGCGGCCAGCAGGTCAGCCTTGCTCGCCTCCTGCTCGCGCTGCCTGACCTCGTTCTCCCGGTCGAACCGGTCGAGCTGGACAGTGAGGTCGGCAAGCTCGGCGTGGGCAGCGCGCAGGGCCTGCAACCCCGCCAGGTCGGGCAGGGCGTCCCTGGCCGCCTGCGCCGCCGCCTCGGCCTCGTCCGCGGTGTCCCGCCGCTGCCTGCCCTGCGCCAGCGCCTGCTCGGCCTCGGCGATCCGGCGGGCCAGGCCGGGCAGCTCGGCGGGCATCCGCACGGCGGCGAGCAGGGCGGTCGCCTCCCGTGCCTGGCCGGCCTCGGCGGCGGCACGCTCGGCCCGCTGGGCAAGCGTGGCCAGGGTGTCCAGCCGCCCGGTCACGTCGGCGGCGAGGCCGGTCAGGTCCTGTACCCGGGCGGCGGCACCGGCCTCCGCCTCCGGCGTCGCCCCGGACAGCTCGTCGCGGGCGGCCTGCGCCGCTCGGGCCCGGTCGGCAGCGAGCTCGCCGCGCCTTCTGGCCAGCTGGCCGACCGCGTTGTAGACCCCGAACGCCAGCAGCTCGACCAGCAGGTCCTGCCGGTCAGCGGCCTTGGCGTGCAGGAACTCGGAGAACCTGCCCTGGGGCAGCAGCACCGACTGGGTGAAGTGGTCGTAGGTGAGACCGAGTATCTCCTGCACCGCCGCCTTGACCTGGTCGGGTCCTTCGGCGACCGCCTCGATGCTCGCGGCGAGCAGGTCGGCGAGCGGAGCGTCCCGCGGCACCGAGGGGTCGAGCAGCTCGAGCCGCGCCTCCTTGGTCTGCACCGCACCCCGGGCGGTGCGGGTCAGCGCCCGGACCACCCCGTACCGCTTGCCTGCCGACTCGAACACCAGGCAGACCCGGCACGCGTTCGCCGCGGGGGCGAGTGCCTGGGCGATCACGTTCTCCTTGCCCCATCTGGGCACCGTGCCGTACAGCGCGAAGCACACCCCGTCGATCACCGTGCTCTTGCCCGCCCCGGTCGGCCCGACCAGCGCGAAGAACTCCACGTCGGAGAAGTCAGCCTCGGCAGGCTCGCGGTAGGAGCCGAATCCGTCGAGCAGCAGTCGCAGCGGCCGCATCCCTCACTCCGTCCCGGTCGCATCGGTCCCCGGCGGCGCTGACCCGGTCACCTCGTCGAGCAACTCGCCGAAGAGCGCGGTGACCCGCGGGTCGTCGATGTTCTGCTCGCGCAGGTAGTCGCCGAACAGCTCGACCGGGCTCCGCCCCACTCGGCTCGGCCGGTCGCCGTCGCGGCTGCCAGGACGCGGCCGGTGCGCCTCGTCGAGCATCACCTCGAGCGCGTTCGGCAGCTTGTCCCTGACCAGATCGCCGAGGCCGACCCGGCCAGGCTCGGCGAGCACGACCCGCAGGTAGTCATCGCCCGCCTGCTCGCCGTCGGCGACCACCTGGTCGAGCGTCCCGCGCAGCGTCCGCAGCCGGCGGCCGCCGGCGATCGGGACGGCCCGCGCGTCGGCCCGCACGCCGGCCTCGGCGGTGACGATCAGCGCGGCGGGCTCGTTGCCCTCCTCGCCGAAGTCCACGGCCAGCGGCGAGCCCGAGTAGAAGGCCGGGCACGGGGCGGGGATCTCCTGCTGGCGGTGCAGGTGCCCAAGTGCCGCGTAGTGCGCGGTGGCCGGGAACACCCCGGCGGACACCTCGTAGTCGAAGCCGGTCTGCACGTCGCGCTCGCCGCCACCGCGCCGACCGCCGAGCAGCGTGGCGTGCGTCATGACCACGTTGACGGTGTCGTCGGTGAAGCCGGCCGTGAGGAGGTCGACGAACGCCCTGACCCGCTGGGCATAGTCAAGCGCGTGCTCGGCGAACTCGTGGAAGACGACCTCGGCGGCCCGCACCGCGTACCGCTTGGACAGGAACGGCAGCGCAGCGACCCTGGCCGTCTGGCCCGACCTGGTGCACAGCGTCAGCGTGCCGCCTGACTCGGGCCGCTTCGGCACGCCGAGCACGTGCAGCCCGAGCGCGCCGAGCACCGGCCGGTACACCGCGTCGATCAGGCTGGGATTGTCGTGGTTGCCGGCGATCACGACGACCTGGCGGCCGTCCTCGCGCAGCGCGAGCAGCGTCCGCATGACCAGGCCCTGCGACCTCGCGGTGGGCGCCGCGGTCTCGAACAGGTCGCCGGCCATCAGCACCACGTCGGCCTCGTGCTCGCGCGCGGCGGCGACGATGCTGTGCAGCACCGCCACGTGCTCGTCGTGGCGATCCCTGCCCTTGAGCACCTTGCCCACATGCCAGTCGCTGGTGTGCAGGATCTTCAACGCGGCACTCCTAGCGGCCTAGAACGGCGGCGGGTCGTCCGCACCGGGGATGGCGGCGAACGGATCGGCCGGCTGGGCGGGTCCGCTGTCGTGGCCGGTCCACTCACCCTTCTCGCTCGGCCTGGTCGCCCAGGCGGGGAACGGGAAATCGACGGCCAGCGGCACCGGGATGTCCGGCTGGGCGATGAACATGGTGCCTGGCTTGGCCAGGGTGGCCCGCTGGCGCTGCGCGGGCGGAAGGTAGCCGTACTCGGGCCGCTGCGCCTCGGCAGCGTCCAGCCGGCCAGCCACCCGGATCGCGCAGTTGGCCAGGATCCGCCGCTCCACCTCGCTCGCGGTCTGCTGCGCCCCGATCAGGATCACCCCGAGCGACCGGCCGCGCTCGGCCAGGTCGAGCAGGATCTGCTTGATCGGGCTGTCGCCTTCCCGCGGTGCGTACTTGTTGAGCTCGTCGAGCATCACGAACATCAGCGGCCTGGCCGTGCCCTGCCGCTCCTTGCGCGCGAACTCCGTGCGCAGCGTGACGCCGACCACGAACCGCTGCGCCCGGTCAGGCAGGTTATGCAGGTCGATCACGGTCACCTGGGCGCGCGACGTGGTGATCGAGCGCTCCCCCCGATGCGCCAGGTCGCCGCGGACAATGACCGAGAGCGGCGGCACCGCCGACCGCAACCTTCGAAGAAGGGCGTTAACGCTACCCGTCACCGTGCTCCCGGCCACCCAGGCTGACCTGGTTCCCTCGTCGGTCAGCTCGGCCTCGAGCAGGCTGACCAGGTCGCCGAAGGTGCGCAGGATCGTCTCGCCGGCCGGGCCGGCGCCGGAAATCCTGATCGCGCCCTCGGTCCCGACCGCGACCGCGTCCCTGCGCAGCCGCGCCGCGACCTGCGCGATCAGCATCGTGTACTGGGCCCGCTCGTCCTCGCTGTCGGCGAACACGAACGGCAGCAGCTCCTGCTCGCAGAACTCGGCGAGCGTCCAGTAGAACGGGCTGACCGCCCGGTCCCTCGCATGCACGTCGGGCGTCCCTGCGGTGTCTCCCCTGCGCGGCGGAGCGAACACCCGCACGTTGCCGAACGGGGTGGCCGGCAGGCCGAGCTCGCCGTAGCGAGCCCGGTCCTCGGCCTTCAGGCGTGAGTTCTCGTAGTCAAGGAAGAGCAGGTCCTCGCCCTTCACGCTGAACACCAGCGCCTTGGTGTTGTGCGCCTCGCCGGCCAGCACGCCGCAGCTGGTGATGGAGTGCAGCAGGAACATCGCGAACGAGGTCTTGGTCGCGATCCCGGATACCCCGGAGATCGAGACGTGTGCGCCCCTGGTGCCGTCGATGAACTCGAAGTTTACGTAGACCGGCTGTCCGTCGCGGCCGAAGCCGACCGGCACCCTGGAGGTCCCCATCTCGTCGAAGTACAGCGCGGAGTCGCGCTGCGGCCCGACCGCCCTGCTCACCACCGCGCCGGGCAGCGGCGGGACGTAAAGCTCGGGCTCGACCCTGGTGACCGTCACCTCGGCGACCTCGCACACCTCGGCAGGAAGCGCGCCCTGGTCGATCAGGAAGACGTCGCTGGCGAACCTGGCGCCCTCGTGCACGGCCTCCACGTTGGTGACCACGCCGGCGATCCGCACGGCTGCCCGGCCGGGCAGCGCCCGCTCGGTCACCACGACGTCGTCGAGCTGCGCGTACTGGCCGGGCGCGAGGCCCACGGAGAACTGCAGCGGCGTGGCGGGAACGGTGCCCACCACCAGCCCGAGTCCGTGCCCGTTGCCGTCGGCACTGCTGGCCACGAAATCCCCTAAAGCGCAACTCGGCGTCGTCAACTGGACGAGCCTACGCCCGGGGGCCGACACGCGCCGGGAACTACGGGCGGCCCGGCGGCCAGACCGACGGCCTGCGCGGACTCTGGGCCAGGGCCGTAAGCCCCGTCAAGCACTTTACGGACCGGGCGTCTCGGTATTTTGCGGATCCCCATACCACAAAGGGAACCGTGACGATAGCCTCATGGAGAGACAGTTGCTCGGGGGAAGTGCCAAGGACCACCAGAAATGACAAGTCTATGACAGCGGGCATGGTTCCCTCCGAGCTTACAGCGGCCATCACGGCGGAGATCAGGCGCCTGCGCAAAGGCCGCGGCCTGCGCATGCCGGATCTGGACACTAAGCTCGGCCCCCACCTGCGCGAGCTTGCGAGGCTCTCGCCAGGTGCCGACATCGCCGCCCTCCGCCAGGCCGTGGCTAGCGAGATCAGCGCACTCGCCGCCCGCCTGCCTGCCGACCTGCAGGCTGCCATCCTGGCCAGCCTCGCGATCAGCGAGCCGACCAGGAACATGCCCCGCTTCACCGACCGGGTCGTGTGGCTGGCGGCGGCGGCCGACCGCACCTACCGGACCGCGCTGCGCCGGATCGACCAGGCGGAGCGGCTGCTCGCCGAGGAAGTCGCGCGGGAACTCCAGCTCCGCCGCGGGCAGCCGGCCTCGGAGTCCCGTGGCTGGTACCTGGCCGACCTGACCACCTTGTTCCGGGTGGACACCCCGACCATCGAGGTACACGAGCGCCGCCGGATCGTGGCGACCCGTGACGGCCTCGCCGAGGTGCTGGCCTGGATGGACGTGCCCCGCGACGACGGCCAGTCCAGCATGGCCCTGGAAGCGGAGGTGCGCTACGGCGGCCGCCTGGTCCGCAGGGAAACGCCCACGCGCAGCAGGTTCCAATTCATGGTCAAGCTGCCCAGGCCACTGCGCAGCGGCGAGTCACACGAGTACGAGTTGATCCTGCGCGTCCCCCCCGGTGACCAGATGCGGCCGTACTACATCTTCACCCCGGAGTGCCGGTGCGACTCCTTCGAGCTGCGGGTCAGGTTCGACCCAGAGCGCCTGCCCGCCTGGACGCGACGGGTGGACGGCGAGCCGGTCCGCGTGTATGAGCAGGTGGGGCCGGGCACGGAGCAGGTTCCGATCGACGACGCTGGCGAGGCCTACCTGCAGTTCCCCGGCCCCGCCAAGAATCTCGGCTACGGGCTCAAGTGGGGGCCGGGCCCGGGCACCACGGGCAACGGCGCCCACGGTCCTGACGGGGTCAACGGCTCGCACGCATAGCTCGCACGCCTAGATAGCGCGCCTTCCCTCACTTCTCGACGCAGCGCCCACAGCTTCGAAGCTGTAGGCGCTCCTGTGGCCTTCCTTCATGGTGACTGCGCTGGTCCCTACCTAGCGTCAAAAAGGACGCAAGGCGCCCCTGGCGCCGGAAGGGAGGCCACGTGGCACTCATGCTCCTCGTCGGCGCTCTGGGGCTCGCAGGCGCACCGCTCATCGCGGCCGTGCTGGTCAGCGTCGCAAGCAGGCGCGAGGACCGCGCCTGGAGCCTGGACGGGCCGCCACGCGGCCCGGTCCAGTCGCTCTCCCGGCGGATCGTCGACTTTCACTCCGAGGGCCAGTACCCGCTGCCGCGAAGCCGCCAGCCGACCGCCGACTCGCTGTCCTTCTCTCCCTACATAGCAAATCGGAGGGAGGAGGTGAGACAGCCCTATGGAAACGCACGGCATCACGATCCTGCTCGCAGCGGTCGCGACCGTGCTGGCATGGCTCGCCTGGTAACACGGGAGCACAGCGGTTGGGTAGCCCAGCGCCCCCGCATTACCAGCGCAGCGCCAGCACGGCCGGCGTCAACGGCCATCATAACTGCCCGGAGCCGACCCGGCCCCGGCCGGAAAGGCCGCTGACCGACCGCCATCACCTAGAGGGGAAAGGACGTGCCCGCCAATCGCGGCGGGCACGTCCTTTCCCGGCATCACACACCAGGCCGACGAACATCAGACAGGTTCACCTGCCTCGCGAGGCAGGTGCCCGGCCTTATCGGGCTCAAGCTCACCCAGACTTGTCAGGATCTCCTCGATCCGCTGTGCCTGGGGTGGCTTCATCTGCTCGTAGATCGCCAGAGCCTGGCGCAGCAGATCGCAACCGGGGACCGGCTGCGCCTCCCGGATGTGACACCGCCCGAGTCCCTCCAGGGCCCGCGCCTGCTCCCTCGGCGCGTTCATCGACTTCACGATGACCAGGGCCTGGTCATGACGGCTCCGTGCCTGGCCGACCGCGCCCACGGCCAGCGCGAGCTCTCCCAGGCTGTTGAGGGCGCGGGCCTCGCCCGGGCGGTCGCCGAGTTCGCGGAACATCGTCAGCGCCGTCGAGACGGTCGCGATCGCGCGATCGTTCTGCCCGCGCATGTGCTGGATCGATCCGAGCCGGATCAGCGCCAGTGCCTCGCGGAGCTGCTCCCCGCCCCCGCCGTAGATCTCAAGCGCCTGAGCCAGGCCGCTCTCCGCCGCGCCGAGCTCGCCGGCTGACTCCTGCACATCAGCGAGCTCGGTCAGCGCGTTCGCCTCACCGAGGCGATTGCCGATACCCCGGTAGATCTTCAGCGCCTCCGTCAGGTAGGTCGCCGCCCCGGCCCGATCTCCCGATGCGTTGCTCACCTCGCCGAGCTGAGTCAGCGTATTGGCCTCGCCAATCCGGCTGCCCAGGCTGCGGTGGAGTCCGAGCGCTCGGGAAAGATTCACTACGGCGGCATCGTAATCACCGGTGAGCAGCTCTATGTCAGCCAGATCTGCCCTGGCTCGGGCCTCTGCACCCTGGCCGTCGCCGTGCTCGGCGGCCCGCACGGCGAGCGCGTCAAGCGCGAGCGCCTGCCGCCAGTGACCCTGCCTGCGCAGGAATTCATGCATGGCAGCGGGTATCTCGACGGCGTGGCTGCGGCGCTCGCGCCCGGCGGCATACTCAGCGGCCGCGCGCAGGTTCTGGCACTCGGACTCCATCCATGCGATGGCTTCCTGGCTGCTGGCCAGCACAGGCTTGTGCCTGGGCTCGGCCGGGGCTACATCAGGAGTACCGCGCCTGAGGTGGCTGTTCACGACCCGGGCCATGTACAGGTAGTAGTCGAGCGCGCGATCGGTGGCAGCGATTCGCTCTGAGAGCTTGTCGGTGTCCGCCGAAGCGTGCGCGTACTCCCTGATCAGGTCGTGGAACTTGTAGCGACCCTTAGCCGGCTCGCTGACCAGGTAGTGGTCGTACAGGTCCTCAAGTGCCTGCCTGGCCGCGTCGACCCCAATGTCGCCGAGCGCGGCGGCCACGTAGGCGTCGAATTCCGTACCGGGCTGCATGCCCAGCCTGCGGAACATCCGCTTCTGATCGTCGGTGAGGTCCTGATACGAGAGGTCGAACGCCGCGGCAACGGAGAGGTCCTCGGTGTGCAGCAGCCTCCGGCGCTCGGTCGCGTCCACCATATCGGCGGCGAGGTCGCCGGCTGACCAGGACTGATGATGATGCAGGCGGCGAGCCATCATGCCGAGTGCCAGCGGCAGATTCCCGCAAAGGCCGGCGATCTCGGCCACGGCGGGATCGGCCCGGTCCAGGTCAGCCCGCATGGCAACGCTGACGAGCAGGCCCGACGCGTCTGCGGTGGGCAGAGCGTCGAGATCGATAGCCACGCTATTGTCCAGGCCCATGAGGCGCATTCGGCTGGTGATCAGCACGAGGCCGCCGGGTGTCCCTGGCAGCAGCGGCCTGACCTGCTCGCTGTCGAGCGCGTCGTCGAGCAGGAGGACGAGCCTCCGGCCGGCCAGGTGGCTGCGCCACATGGCCGCTCGGGCATCGATGCCGCGCGGGATCCGCTGCATGGCAACCCCGGTCGCCTGCAGCAGGCTGGCCAGAGCGTCCTCCGCGTCGGCCGGCTGCAGGCCTGGCGTATGAGCATGCAGCGAGATGAACAGCTGACCATCAGGGAACCGCTCGGCCATATGGTGGGCGACGTGCACGGCGAACGCCGTCTTGCCCACCCCGGCCATACCGCCGACGACGAAAACGCTGCTCCCGTTGCCGGTGCCTATGTCGGCTATTCTCCTCATCTCGTCGCCACGGCCAACGAACGCGGTGACGTCACCAGGCAGCGTCCTCGTCGCCGAAGCGGTCGTCGGCCTGCCCCGCGCGGCAGTCATGAACACCTCAAGTTCGGCGCCGGTCAGGTGCATCGCCTCGGCCAGCAGCTTCGCCGTGTCCTTGCGCGCGGTCAGGTTGATGCCGCGTTCCAGGTCGCTAATCGTGCGGGAGGCCACTCCGGCCACCTCGGCGAGTTCCTCCTGCGTCTGCTCGGCTTGTTCGCGCAGCTGCCTTAGCAGCAGACCGAATGGAGTCGACGACTTGGGCTCGTGATTCGCCATGGCGACGTCACTCCTTGGGCGGCTGGGTAGCAGCAATCGCCGTCCAGGGTAGGAATGACCGCTCCGGCTGGCCATGAGGCAAGCTCACAGGAGAACCCACAGCTTCAACCCCGACCCCCGAGCCCGTGACCATTCACCTATGAATGAGCTCGATGCCGTCATTTCTAGCACAATGCCGGCTCCTTGCGCCATACCGGCATCAATTTCACTGTGGATGTCGAAACTTTGGCCATTCTCGGAAAGAGATAGGGTGATCGGCACGTGCTCGCGACCTTAAGGAGTGGCGATGCCGGTGGTACACGGAGCAGACGCCAGGCCAGGCCCGGCGGAGGCAGCCGATCCGGTCGGCGGGTTCTTCACCGCGCTCGGGCGGCAGCGTCACGTCGCCACCTTCGAGCAGGAGTCGGCCACGCTCCGCTTTGACGTCGCCGACGGGGACAAGGTCAGCCGATGGCACGTGCGGGTGGACGACGGCACGGTCACCGTCAGCCGCCGGATCCGCCGCGCGGATGCGGTCGTCGGGATGCGGGGGGCCGACGCCGAGGGGATCGTCACGGGGCGGCTCAACGCGCAGGCGGCCATGCTGCGCGGCCTGATCACCTGCGAGGGCAGCGTCGCGGCGCTGATGATGTTCCAGCGATGCCTGCCAGGGCCGCCCGACTCTACCGGCCGGGTTGCGCCGATCACCTCCGAGCAGGTGATGGCGCAGCGGAGGCCGTGATGAGCGACAACCTGGTGCAGATACTTGAGGGCAATACCTTCGTGGTCAGCGACGAGCGCGGTGACATCGAGGCCACGCCGACCGATCCGACCGGACTTTTCTCCTTCGATACCCGCTTCCTTTCCCGGTGGGTGCTGACCGTCAATGGCCAGCGGCTGAACGCGCTGTCCACCGACGACCTGCAGTACTTCCAGGCCCGTTTCTTCCTCGTCCCAGGGACCGGCACGGTCTACGTGGACGCCAAGCTCTCGGTCATCAGGCTGCGCGAGGTGGCCAACGGCTTTCACGAGGAACTCCGGGTGCTCAATCACGAGAGCGAACCGGTCGAGCTCGAGGTCCGGATCGACGCGGCGAGTGATTTCGCCGACCTGTTCGAGGTCAAGGATGCGCTGGCGAAGAAGGGCCAGCACCAGGCAAGTGCCGAGGGCGCGAGCCTGGTGCTCGGGTACCGGCGGGAGACGTTCGCGAGGCAGACCTGGATCTCCTCAAGCGAGCCAGCCGCGATCGACGAGAAGGGCCTGTCGTTCAGGATCACGGTGCCGGCCCACGGCGAGTGGGTGACCGAGCTGAACGTAGTGGCCGGCACCGAGGCGTTCGCCGGGTCGCCGGCCGGCCCGGCGGGCCTCGGTCCCCGGCGCCGGGTGCACAGGGACATGGCGCGCGGCCTGGCGAAGTGGCTCGGGCGGGCGCCGGAGCTGCGCTGTGACTGGGAGCCGCTCGAGCGCATCTACCGCCGCTGCCTGACCGACCTGGCCGCCCTGCGTTTCTCCACCCTCTCGATGCCGAACCGGGCGCTTCCCGCGGCCGGGCTGCCCTGGTTCATGACCATCTTCGGCAGGGACAGCATCTTCACTAGCCTGCAGACACTGCCGTTCTGCTCCGAGCTCGCCGCGACGACGCTGCTCGCGCTTGCCGAGCGGCAGGGCACCAGGATCGACGACTTCCGTGACGAGGACCCGGGACGCATCATGCACGAGGTGCGGTACGGAGAGCTGACCGCCTTCGAGGAACGACCGCAATCCCCTTACTACGGCTCTGCCGATGCGACGCCGCTGTTCGTCGTGCTGCTCGACGAGTACGAGCTCTGGACCGGCGACACCAGGCTGGTCCGCGACCTTGAGCATGCCGCGCGCGCGGCGCTCAACTGGATCGACGAGTACGCCGACCTGCAGGGCAACGGGTACGTGGCCTATCAGCGCCGTAACGCGACGACCGGCCTGGAGAACCAGTGCTGGAAGGACTCATGGGAGTCGATCAGCTACCGCAACGGTGACCTGCCCGGATTCCCGCGCGCGACCTGCGAGCTGCAGGGCTATGCCTACGACGCCAAGGTCCGCGCCGCCCGGCTGGCCCGGGTGGTGTGGAAGGACCCGGCCTTCGCCGACCGGCTCGAGAAGGAGGCGGCTGACCTGAAGCGCCGGTTCAACAGGGACTTCTGGGTGACCGACGGCGGCTACTTCGCTGTCGCGCTCGATGCCGACGGGCGCCGGGTGGACTCGCTCGCCTCCAACGTGGGGCACCTGCTGTGGAGCGGCATCGCCGACAAGTCCAAGGCGCGCTCGATCGCCGCCCATCTGCTCGGGCCGCGGCTGTTCTCCGGCTGGGGGGTCAGGACCCTGGCCGAGGGCGAGGCCAGGTACAACCCGATCGGCTACCACGTCGGCGCGGTGTGGCCGTTCGACAACTCCTTCATCGCGTGGGGGCTACGCAGGTACGGCTTCCGCGAGGAGGCGGCCTGCATCGCCGACGGCATCCTGGGCGCCGCCGAGGTCTTCGATGGCCGGCTGCCCGAGGCGTTTGGCGGCTACGCCAGGAGCGTGACCAGGTACCCGGTCCAATACCCGACGGCGTGCAGCCCGCAGGCCTGGTCCACCGGGGCGCCGCTGCTGCTGCTGCGGGTGGCGCTCGGGCTCCAGCCAAGCGGGGACAACCTAGTGGTCGACTCGGCGCTGCCCGAGCGGTTCGGCCGTCTTGAGCTGCTCGACGTGCCTGGCCGGTGGAAGCGGGTGGACGCGCTCGGCCGCGGCCGGATCGACACGAGCCGCCTGCTGCGACGCTGATCCGGCACCGGCCCGGCATGCGAGAATTGCGGGCATGATGACCGGGCCTGGGCCGCGGCGCGCGTGCCCGCCGGTCAGCATGTGAACCCGGCGGCCGTCGGCACCGCTACAGATCGGTAAAACGCTAAGTCAAGCACTTGACGTGAGGGATTTGGGCCGTCACTCGGGCCTCGCTGGCTCGGGCTCGGCGGGCTGGGCGGGTTCAGGCCTGGCGGCCGTGACCCGCTGGGTGAGCAGGTCGAGCGCCCCGCCGCCGCGCAGGCCGAGCAGCTCCCATGACCGGATGATGCCGGCCCCGAACATGACCAGGACGAAGGTCGCGCTGCGCGCCGCCGGATCGGAGCTGTCGAGCACGGTCAGCGCCTGCGCCGCGTACATCACGATGATCGCGGCCAGCAGATAGGGCCAGCGGCGGCTGAGCTTCTGGCCATGCCTGGCCCGCCAGAGCCGCGCGGTCAGGCCCACGCTGCTGCTCAGCCCGATCAGGCCAAGCACCAGCGCGGTGATCCGCAGGTTGCCGCCTGGGTCCAGCCCCAGCAGCGACACGAACAGCGCGTCCACCAGGGCGGTGAACGCGCTCGCCGCGATGGCCTGGTGTTCCACCGACGCGGTACGGCCGCGGAATCGCTCGGGGGCGATCGACAGGGCGACGAACAGCAAGCCGGTCAGCGCCCCGGCCACGCCGGCGGTGCCGGCGAAGAACTCGGTGTACGACGTCACGGCCGCCATTGTCCGGGCCGGGACAACGATGCCGCTAGGCGAACGCCCCGATGCCCGTGATGTCGCGGCCGACGATGAGCGTCTGGATGGTCTCCGTTCCCTCGAAGGTGTGGATGGCCTCCAGGTCGGCCATGTGCCTGGCCACGTGGTGGTCGAGCAGGATGCCGTTGCCGCCGAGCAGGTCCCTCGCGTCGGCGGCGATCAGCCTGGCCTTGCGGGTGTTGTGCATCTTGGCCAGGCCCGCCACGGTCGGGCTGAGCTGGCCGGCGTCGGCCAGGCGGCCGATCTGCAGGCAGTACAGCTGCATCGCGGTGAGGTCGGCGAGCATGCTGACCAGGCGCTGCTGGACGATCTGGAAGCTGGCAAGCGGCCTGCCGAACTGACGGCGGGCCAGCGCGTAGCGCAGCGCCGCGTCGTAGGCCGCGGTGGCGTGGCCCAGCGCCGCCCAGGCGCACGTGCTCCTGGTGGCGGCGAGCACCCGGGTTGCGTCGGCGAACGAGCGCGCGCCGGGCAGCCGGTTCTGCTCGGGCACGCGCACGCCGTCAAGCTCGATGTCGGCCTGCCACACCGAGCGGAGCGAGGCCTTCCCCTCGATCACGCTGGCGTGGTAACCAGGTGCGCCCTTCTCGACCACATAGGCGCCGATCTTCCCGTCCTGCGTGCTCCGCGCCCAGACGACGACCAGGTCGGCCAGGGTGCCGAGGCCGATCCAGCGCTTGCGGCCGCTGAGCACCCAGCCTCCGTCCGCCGGCGCGGCCGAGGTCTCCAGCGACACCGAGTCCGAGCCGTGGTCGGGCTCGGTCAGCGCGAACGCGCCAAGCAGCTCCATCCGCGCCATGGCAGGCAACCACCGCTCCTTCTGCTCGGCGGAGCCGAGCAGCGCGATCGAGCGCATCGCCAGGCCCGCGTGCACGCCGAGCGCCACGCCGAGGCTGCCGTCGCCGCGGTGCAGTTCCATGGTGACCAGCCCGCAGGCCATCGCGCTCATGCCGGCGCAGCCGTAGCCCTCGATGTCCTCGCCCACGAGGCCAAGCTCGGGCAGCCGCCTGATCAGCGGCCAGGCGATCTCGGCCCGCTCCCAGTACCCGGCCGCGGCCGGGACGACCTCCTGGTCGACGAACCGCCTGGCCGCGGTGAACCGCGCCCACTGCTCGTCGGTGAACTGCTCGCGGACGTTGAAGAAGTCGGTACCGAGCGCCTGGCCGAGGCGCGCGTCTGTGCTGCTTGTCATGACCCTGTCCTTCCTGGCTGGGGCCTTCCCGGCCGTGACCGGTCCGGTGTTGTGCGGGTGGCCGGCGGTGCGTCGAGGAATGCCTCAACCACCGGCGCCAGGCGGCCGGGCTGGGCGATCAGCTCCAGGTGGCCGCCGTGGTAGACGTACAGTTCGCTGCGCGGGATGAGCCAGTGCATGAGCCTGGCGTTGGCCAGCGGGATCACCGGGTCGTCGTCGCCGGCCAGCAGCAGCGTGGGCGGCCGCAGCAGCGGCAGCAGCGGCAGGCTGGTCCAGCCGACCCCGGCAAGCAGCTGGTAGTAGTAGCCGCGCCGCGGGCCGAGCCGGCGCCCGGCGTGCAGCAGCTCGCGGGCACGGCCCGGGTCGGCGCGCAGGCTCCCGCCGTAGACCTGGGCGGCGACCGCGGCGGCGTAGCCGGGGTCGCGGTGCCGCTGCGGGGTGAGCATGTGCCGCAGCACCCGCGGGTGCGCGGGGACCATCAGCGTTCCCGTGCCGGTCGCGACCAGCACCACCCTGCGCACCAGCCGCGGGTACCGCAGCGCGAGCTGCTGGGCAAGGCCGCCGCCCCATGAGATGCCGAGCACGTCGGCCCGCGAGTGGCCGAGCCGGCCGAGCAGGCCGCTGACCAGGCCGGGCAGCGTGGTCAGGTGGTAGGGCACGGCGGGCGGCGGCGAGCCGCCGATGCCAGGCAGGTCGAACCTGATCACCTCCCGGCCTGGGCCGAGCGCGTCGGCAAACGGCGCGAGCTGCTCCAGGCTGCCGCCGATCCCGTTGCACAGCAGCAGCGGGGGCGGCGCGCCCGCGGTCGCGGGCGCGCCGCGATCCGGCGGGCTCGACCGGCCGGATCGCGGGCTCGACCGGCCGCGGACCGCGACCCGCAGCGTCCGGCCGCTCACCGTCACCAGGCCGACCCATTCGGCCGCGTCGTCGGGTGCTGGCATGGCTGGCCTACCCCTGCCTGACATAGCTGCCGGGGGCTGGCTCGCCTGGCGGGTGCCTGCGGCTGCCGAGCGTGGCCCGTGCCCGCCGCAGCCGGCCAGACCGCTCCTGTACCCAGGCCGCCCAGTGCCCCCACCAGCTGCCCTGGTGACTCTGCGCCGCCCCCAGCCAGGCGTCCGGATCGGCACCAGGCTCCGGTCCGGTCAGGTAACGCGCCTTGGGGTTGCCGGGCGGGTTCACCAGGTGCTGGATGTGCCCGCCGCCGGACAGCACGAAGGTCGCGTCGCCGCCGAGCAGCTGGGTGGTGCGGTAGGCGCCGCGCCACGGGACGAGATGGTCGGTCTGCGCTCCGATCACGTAGCTGTCCACGGTGCTCGCGGCCAGGTTCACGTCGGTGCCGAGCAGCGCCATCCCGCCTGAGTGGGCGAGCAGGTCGCGTTCTGCGATCGAAAGCAGTTGCCGTTGCAGTGCGCCGGGCAGGCGGGTCGCGTCGGCGTTCCACGCCAGGATGTCGAAGGCCGGCGGGTCGGCGCCCATCAGGTAGTTGTTCACCCAGTAGCTCCAGACCAGCTCGTCGGGGCGCAGCCAGGAGAACATCGCGGCCAGGTCGCGGCCGTCGACCAGGCCGGCCGCCCTGGTGCCGAGCCTGGCAAGGCCGGGCACCGGCCGGGAGAACGCCATCCCCGCCGGGCTCGGCTCGGACATGTCCAGCTGGCTGACGCCGAAGCAGGCGTACCTGATCCGGTCGTCGCCGCGGCTGGCAAGCACGGGCAGCAGCGCGGCGAGCAGCTGGCCGCCCGCGCACAGCCCCATGGTGCCGACCTGCTCGCTGCCGGTAATCTGCTGCACCGCCCCGATCGCCTCGACCAGCGCGGCCGCGTAGGTGTCCAGGTCCCAGCCCGCGTGGCGCCGCCCGGGGTTGCGCCAGCTCGTGACGAAGACCGGGATCCCCTGGGCGACCGCGTACTCGATGAAGCTGCGCCCCGGCGCGAGGTCGAGCACGTAGAAGCGGTTGATCAGGGACCACACGATCAGCAGCGGCACCGTCCGCACCGAGCGCGTCGCTGGCGCGTACTGGATCACCTCCACGACCTCGTTCCTGAACACGACGGCGCCCGGCGTGGCGGCGATGTTCTCGCCGAGCCTGAACGGCCTGCTGTCCGCCTGGCGTGGCGTGCGCAGCCCGGCACGCGCGTCGGCGGCCATGTTGCGCGCGCCGCGCAGCAGGCTCACGCCGCCGGTGTCCAGCGCGCGGCGGCACGCCGCCGGGTTGCCGGGCAGCGTGTTGGTGGGAGCCAGCGCCGAGGTCAGGATGCCCGCCGCGAACCTGGCCTGGGCGGCCCGCCGCCAGTCCAGGTCGGCCGCGTTCACCGCGTCGGTGATCGCCTGCGCGGTAGCCAGGTAGCCCTGGCCGATCCTGCGGTAGACCGGGTTCTCGGTCCAGGCACGGTCGGCGAAGCGGGTGTCGCCGCGGGCCGGGGCCACCGCGGACCGGCCGGCGGCGATGCCGGCGTACTCGCGCAGTAGGGTCCTGGCACGCTCGGTGCCATCCGTGGTGTGGGCCAGCGCGCTGGCCAGCGCGGCCGCGGCCTCGACCGCGCCGATCCGGCCGGCCGCCAGGCCCGCGCTGATCGCGCCCGCCGCGGCGTCGGCCAGCGCCTGGGCCTGCGCCTGAGTCTGAGTCTGGTCCTTGGTCTGCGTCCGGTCCTGGGCCTGCGGGCCCTGGCCGGTCACGGCCGGCTCCGGCTGGCGAGCTCGCGCTTGAGTATCTTGCCGGTGGCGGTCATCGGGAGGCTGTCGGCGAACTCCACGATCCGCGGGTACTTGTAGGCCGCCATGGTCTGCTTGCACCAGGCCACGAGCTCGGGCTCGGTCACCGACGCCCCCGGCACGCGGACCACGAACGCCTTGACCTCCTCGCCGTGGGTCGGGTGCGGGACGCCGACCACGGCGGCCATGCTCACCTGCGGGTGGGTCAGCACCACCTCTTCGAGCTCGCGCGGGTACACGTTGAACCCGCCACGGATGATCATGTCCTTCTTCCTGTCCACCACGTACAGGTAGCCGTCGGCGTCCCGCGTGCCGATGTCGCCGGTGCGGAACCAGCCGTCGGCGTCGATCGCCTCGGCCGTGGCCTCGGGCCGCCCGAGGTAGCCCTTCATCACGTTGTGGCCGCGGATCACGATCTCGCCGGGCTGCCCGACGCCGGCCTCCCCGCCGTCGTCGGCGCGGACCTGCACCTCAACGCCCCACACCGGCAGGCCGATGGAGCCCGGCCTGCGCGGCCGGTCGATCCGGTTGAAGGTGGCCACCGGACTGGTCTCCGACAGGCCGTACCCCTCCAGGATCGGGACGCCGAGGCGCTCCTCGAACCTGCGCATCACCTCGGCAGGCAGTGCCGCGCCGCCGGAGACGGCCACCCGCAGCCGGGCCGCGATCCCGGCCAGGTCGAACTCGCCGGCGGCCGGGCTGTCGAGCAGCGCGTGGTACATCGTCGGCACGCCGGCGAAGAACGTGACGCGCTCCGCCTGCATCGTCGCCAGCGCCTGCTCGGCGCCGAACCTGGGCAGCAGCACCAGCGTGGCCCCGCCGAGCAGGCCGGCGTTCATCTGCACGCTCTGGCCGAACGAGTGGAACAGCGGCAGCGCGATCAGGTGCACGTCGTGCTCGGCCGTTCCGAAGGTGCGCCCGGCCAGCAGCGCGTTGTGCACCATGTTGCTGTGGGTCAGCTCGGCGCCCTTCGGGCGTCCGGTGGTCCCGCTGGTGTACAGCACCACGGCGGTGTCGGTCTCGGCGGTGGGCGCGGACCGGCAGGAGGACGGCTGGCCTCGGGTGAACTCGGCCAGGGTCTGGATGCCGGCGGCCCCGGTCGAGGCGGCCTCGGGCGAGGTCGCGTCCGGGTCGGCGGTCAGCAGGACGAAGTGCTCGCAGCCGGGGGTCTCGCCGAAGGCGGCCGGGCCGGCCGCGCCGACCGGCAGCTCGCCGGAGCCCTCGAAGCAGAAGTACGCCCTGGCGCCCGAGTCGGCGAGGTGATACGCGATCTCCCGCTGGGTGAGCAGGATGTTCAGCGGGACGACCACGGCGCCGGCCTTCAGGATGCCGTAGTAGACGACGGGGAAGCAGGGCAGGTTGGGGCAGCTGACGGCGACCCGGTCACCAGGCCTGATGCCCCTGGCGATGAGTGCGCCGGCGACCCGGCTCGCTGCCGCGTCGAGCTGTGCGTAGGTGAGCCGCACCGGGCCCTGCACGACAGCGTCCCTGTCGCCCCTGGCGCGTGCGGTGTCTTCGAGGAGGACCGCGAGATTCAGCATGCGCCCACTGTGCGCGGCGGCCGGGGCGAGGCGTTAGTGCGCGGACCACAAAGGACGTGGTGATCCGGTCATGAAGTTCCGGCTGGCCTTGCTGGCGCTGCCGACCTTGCTGGCGCTGCCGGCGGCGCGGGCGCCGCGCCGAGCAGCCTGATCGCGACCAGCAGTTCCACCACGTCGGCGAGTCGCCGCAGGTCGCAGCCGGTCCGCTCGCCGATCCGGTCGAGCCGGTAGTAGGCGGAGTTGACGTGCAGGTGCAGCCGCTGGGCGGCGACCTTCGCGTTGAGGTCGCAGGCCGCGTACTCAAGCAGCGTGCCGATCAGCGCCCCCCCTGATGCCGCATCCTCGGTCACGAAGCGCCGGACCTCGGGACGGATCAGCCGCTGCGCCGTGCTGCTCTCCCGCAGGATCAGGTAGTCAAGCGCCGTCAGCAGCGGCAGGGCGAGCACGCCGTCAGACCCGCCGAGCCCGTCCCTGGCGGCCCGTGCCTCGGCGTAGGCCTCGGGCACCTCCTGCAGGCCGGTGTGCATCGTGCTCACCCCGACCGCGAGCCGCACCCGGTCAGGCCCGAGCGCCGCGCAGGCCTGGCGCAGGCCGGAGACCGCCGCCTGCGGGCCGCCGCGCGGAACCGGAACGACACCCACGATCTCGTCCTGCCGTACCGCCGCGAGCCCGGCCCCGCCGCGGCCGGCCCCGGCGATGGCCGCGGCGGCGGCCGCCAGCGCGCGCTGGTCTCCCGTCTCTTCGCCGGCCGCCGCGGCGGACGCGACCAGCAGCCCGGTGTCGGGTCCTAGCCCGGCGGCCTCGAGCACCGATCGCTTGCGGCCGGCGAACGTCGTGCGCCTGGCGAGCAGGTCCTCGACCAGGTCCCGGCGGACCCGGTCCCGCTCGGCGAGCCGGTGCTGCTGCGCCTCCACGTACGCCTCGGCGGCCACCGTGCTGCCGAGCTCGATCACCAGCATGATCCGCTCCACCAGGCTCAGCGCGGCGTCCCTGGCCTCCTGATCGTCCCGCGCCACGTCGAGCACGCCCTGCCACAAGGTGAGCTGGCCGATACGGAAGGCCTGCAGGAAGTCGGCGAGCGAGATGCCCTGGGCGAGCCGCCGCGCGGCCTGTTCCCTGGTGAGGGCGAAGTCACCGCGCCTGGCAGGCCGGCCATCGGCCAGGCCGTCAAGGAAGACGCCGAATATCGCGGCGACGTGCCCCGCGACATCCTCGCGCAGCTGCGGGTCGGCGCTGGCGGGGTAGGCGGGCACCTGCGACCAGATCGCCTCGACCGCCGCCGAGATCATCGAGCCGAGCGAGTCCTGCACCGACACGGCGATCCTGGCGCGGGCGTCGCGCGGCCCGCCCGCTGGCTTCATGGCCCATCGCCTCCCGCCCCCATCATGGCGCCGTTGTGGTCGGGCCACAACGGCGGTCCTAAGGTAGATCAACAGACAAGTGCTGCCCATGGAGGACGAACACGATGGCATCCGCCACTTCGCCGGCGGCGAGTCCGCTGCGCAGCACCTCCTGGTTCGCCGCGCAGGGCAGGGCAGGGATGATCTACCGGTCCTGGCTCCGGGCGGAGGGGTTCACCCCCGACGTCTTCGACGGCCGGCCGGTCATCGGCATCGCGAACAGCTGGTCCGAGCTCACCCCGTGCAACGTGCACCTGCGCGGCGTCGCCGAGGCGGTCAAGCGCGGCGTGTGGCAGGCGGGCGGGTTCCCGCTGGAGTTCCCGACCATGTCGCTCGGCGAGACACTGATGCGGCCGACCGCGATGCTGTTCCGCAACCTGATGGCGATGGAAGTCGAGGAGCTGCTGCGGGCCAACCCGCTGGACGGTGTCGTGCTGCTGTCCGGCTGCGACAAGACCACCCCGGCGATGCTGATGGCCGCGGCGAGCGCGGACCTCCCCGCGATCATGGTGACCGGCGGGCCGATGCTGAACGGCAAGTTCCGCGGCCAGGACGTCGGGTCCGGCACGCACGTCTGGCGATTCGAGGCCGAGCTGGCCGCCGGGCGGATGACCCAGGACGAGGTGATGCTGGCCGAGAGCGGTATGGCCAGGTCCTGCGGCCACTGCATGACGATGGGGACCGCGTCCACGATGGCGTGCCTGGCCGAGACTCTCGGCATGCAGCTGCCGGGGTCGGCGGCGTGGCCGGCCGCCGACTCGCGGCGGCTGCTGACCGCGCAGACCGCCGGCCAGCGGATCGTGGCGCTCGCGCGCGAGCGCGTCCGGCCGTCGCAGATCCTGACCCGGGCTGCGTTCGAGAATGCGATCAGGGTCAACGCGGCGATCGGCGGCTCGACGAACGCGGTCATCCACCTGCTGGCCATCGCCGGCCGGGCGGGCGTACCGCTGCGGCTCGACGACTTCGACGAGCTGGCGCGGCCCGTCCCGACGCTGGTGAACCTGATGCCGTCCGGCGAGTTCCTGATGGAGGACTTCTGCTACGCCGGCGGGCTGCCCGCAGTGCTGCGCGAGCTCGGTGACCTGCTTGACGGGGCGCACGTCGGGGTGTCCGGGCGGCCGCTGGCCGAGATCGCCGCCAGTGCGCAGTGCTGGAACCGGGACGTGATCAGGACGGTGGCCGACCCGCTGCAGCCGCCGGGCAGCGGGACCGCCGTGCTGCGCGGCAACCTGTGCCCGGGCGGCGCGGTGATCAAGCAGTCGGCGGCCTCGCCTCGGCTGCTGCGGCACCGAGGGCAGGCGCTGGTGTTCGACTCCATCGAGGAGTACCACCTGGCGTATGACCGGGACGACCTGGCGGCCGACGAGTCCACCGTGCTCGTGGTGCGCGGGGCCGGGCCGAAGGGATACCCGGGAATGCCCGAGGTCGGCAACTTCGTGCTGCCGCGGATCCTGCTCGAGCGCGGGGTCACCGACATGGTGCGGATCTCCGACGCGCGGATGAGCGGCACCGGCTACGGGACCGTCGTGCTGCACGTGGCGCCCGAGGCGGCCGCCGGAGGGCCGCTCGCAGTGGTGCGGACCGGCGACTGGATCGCGCTCGACGTGCCGGACCGCAGCCTGCGCCTCGAGGTAAGCGAGGACGAGCTTGCCGCCAGGCTGGCCGCATGGCAGGCGCCGGCCAGCTCGTACCAGCGCGGCTACGCCCGGCTGTATGTCGACCACGTGCTCCAGGCCGATCTGGGTGCCGACCTGGACTTCCTGGTCGGCGCGAGCGGAGCGGCCGTCCCCAGGGACAATCACTGACCTAGCCACCGCCAATCCTGGCCGGCGGCACTGGCTCCGCGGCGACCTGGGCACGCGCCGGCCCGACGACAAGGACCTCGGAGCAGACGTCGTCACCAGCGTGGGGGACCTTCGGCTCTGGCGAGCTGAGACCCGGTGAGTTCTGGTGGCTCAATGGGCGTGTTGACGCCGCCGGCCGCTGCGCGGCATCAGATACTGGGCGGCCACCGGTGGGCCGTGCTGGTGGTGGTCTGCGCTTCCGCGCTGATCGTCAACGTGGATAACACCATCCTCAACGTGGCGCTGCCTACTCTGGTCAGGAAGCTGGCCGCTACCTCAAGTGAGCTGCAGTGGATCGTCGACTCTTATGCGATGGTCTTCGCTGGCCTGTTGCTGGTGGGCGGAAGCCTGGCCGACCGGTTCGGGCGCAAGCGGTTTTTCCTGATCGGCCTGACCGTCTTCGCCGCGGGATCGGTCGGTGCCGCCTTCTCAGGATCGGTCGACGTGCTGATCGGGTGCCGGGCGGTGATGGGGGCCGGCGCTGCACTGACGATCCCCCCGTCGCTGTCGATCATCAACGACGTGTTCCGCGACCGCGCGGAGCGGGCCCGGGCGATTGGCGTGTGGGCCGGGACCATCGGCCTGGGTATCGCCGTCGGCCCGATAGCGGGCGGCCTGCTCTTGGCCCGGTTCTGGTGGGGCTCGGTGTTCTTCGTCAACGTCCCGATCCTGATCACCGCGTTCGCGGCAGCCCTGGTGCTGGTGCCCGACTCGAAGAACCTGGCCGCAAGCCGGCCCGATCCCTGGGGTGCGATGCTGTCGATCATCGGCCTTGGTCTGCTGCTCTGGGCGATCATCGAAGCTCCGGCCAGGGGCTGGGCCTCAGCGGAGGTTGTCGGGACCGGGCTGGCCAGTGTTGTTGTTCTCGGCGCCTTCATCGCATGGGAGGCCCGCAGCAGCCATCCGATGCTGAACCTGGCATTCTTCCGTGATCGCCGGTTCTCCGTGGCCGCGGCAGCCGAGAGCCTCGGGGTCTTCGGGCTGCTGGGGGCGCTGTTCGTGCAGACTCAGTTCCTGCAGTTCGACCTCAGCTTCTCGCCCCTGCAGGCCGGGCTGCGCATCCTGCCCATGGCCGCCGTGCTCGGAGTGAGCGCGCCGCTGTCCCCGGCCCTGGCCCGCGCCATCGGGATCAAGCTCATAGTTGCCGCCGGCCTGACGGCGATCGCCGGCGGACTGTGGCAGGTCTCGGCGGTGTCCGCGGTTTCCACGACGTACGGAGACGTGGTGCCCGGCCTACTGCTGATCGGGCTGGGGGCCGGCTTGCTGCTGCCAACGGCAACGAATTCCGTCGTCGGATCGGTACCGCAGGGCGATTCCGGGATCGGCTCAGCGTCCAACGCCGTGGCGCTGCAGGTCGGCGGCGCACTTGGCGTGGCCGTGATAGGGAGCGTGCTATCGACGCGATACCAGGACCACATCAGCTCCGCGCTGGCCGGGCGGCACGTCCCGGCCGCTGCAACGCACACCATCCTCGGCTCTCTCGGTGGCGCGCTCCCCCTGGCGGCTCACGTCGGAGGCGCCGCTGGAGCACTGCTGGCACATACCGCTCGCGCCGCGTTCATGAGCGGCAACGAGATAGCGCTGGCCGTCGGCGCCGCCGTCGCCCTCGGCGGCGCCGTCTTGGTGATCGTCCGCCTGCCATCACGGGTCCCCGAGGACCTGCCAGGTCCCAGCATGACCGTGCCCGTGAAGTGACGCCATCAACTGCCCGGCTGGTCGGCGCGAGCGAAGCGGCCGTCCCCAGGGACAATCACTGACCCATCCTCTGGCCGCCGGCGCGGAAAGGCCCCCGGGCCCCGGGCGGGGTCTCAGTTCGGCTGCGGCGCGGCTGGCTTTGGGGCGTGGCGGGAGGCGGTCATGTCCAGCAGGATCATGGCGTCGTAGTCGGGGGTACCGGGTTCGGCCGTGTAGACGCCCAGACGCTGGCCGGGGGTGCCTTCCAGCTGCATGCCCTGGAAGCCGAGGGTGATGGTCCCGACGTGGGGGTGGTGGAAGGTCTTGTTCTGCGCGGAGGTGGGTCTGGTGACGTCGTAGCGTTCCCACAGCCTGGCGAAGTCGGGACTTTTGAGCAGGAGCTCGCCGACCAGGGCGGCAAGGTCGGGAGCGTCAGGGTCGGTGCCGGCCAGGGCGCGCATGCGGGCGACGCAGCCGCGGATCTGGTTGTCCCAGTCGGCGTAGATGTCGCGCGCCGCGGGGTGGAGGAAGAGGAACCGGCCGATGTTGCGCTGGCTGGCTGGCCATTCGTCGATGCCTGCGTACAGCGCCAGCCCGCCAGGGTTGGCGGCGAGCAGGTCCAGGGTGCGGCTGGTGATGTAGGCGGGGTTCGGGCGCAGGGTCTCAAGCAGCAGCGTGAGCTGGGGGCGCACGGTGCGGCTGGGGGCGGCTGGCGGCTCGGGTGCGTACCTGGCGGCCCGGGCAGCCAGGGCCCGCAGGTGCTCCTGCTCGTCCGGGTCCAGTCTCAGGGCCCGGGCCAGAGCGTCGACGACGGCCGGGCTGGGCCGGGTCTCCTTGCCACGCTCGAGGCGGGTGTAGTAGTCGATGCTCACCCCGGCGAGGGCGGCGACTTCCTCCCGGCGCAGCCCCGGAGTGCGGCGCACCCCGGCTCCCTTGGGGAGGCCGACATCGGCCGGGGTGACCTGGGTGCGCCGGGCGCGCAGGAAGTGCCCCAGTTCCGTGCCGCCGTCTTGATGCCGCTCACCTGCCATGGCACCAGTCTGCCGTGGCCACGCCGTGTCCGCCCGCCGCGAGGGGGGCTCTGTCGCACCCCCGCTGGCGACTCCCAGGAACGGCGCTCCCTGCCGCCCGGCGCGGTCGCGCGGCATGCTTAGGAGCGAGGGGGAAGTTCTCCCGGCTGCCCGCCAACCGGCACTACGAAAGCAACGAGAGAAGGCACCCGCTATGCGCGCGACACTCCTGTACGAGGCCGGCGACGTCCGCGTCGAGGACGTCGACGACCCCAAGGTCCAGCAGCCCACCGACGCGGTCGTGCGCATCGTGCTGGCCTCCATCTGCGGCAGTGACCTGTGGCCTTACAAGTCCCAGCCGCTGACCGCCAGCCCCCGCCACATGGGCCACGAGTTCATCGGCATAGTCGAGGAAACCGGGCCCGAGGTGACCGGCATTAAGCCCGGTGACCTGGCCGTCGTCCCGTTCGTCTACGCAGACAACACCTGCGAGAACTGCCGCCGGGGCCTGCAGACCTCCTGCCCGCACGCGGGCCAGTGGGGCCTGAACGGCGTCGACGGCGGCCAGGGCCAGGCCGCCCGAGTCCCCTTCGCCGACGGCACCCTCGTCAAGCTCCCCGTCGCCGAGGACTCCGAGCTGCTGCCGGACCTGCTGACCCTGTCCGACGTACTGTGCACCGGCTACCATGCCGCCCGCACCGCCGCGGTCCAGCCAGGCGACACCGTGGCCGTGATCGGCGACGGCGCGGTCGGCCTCTCCGCGGTCATCGCATCCAAGCTGCTCGGCGCCGGGCGGATCATCCTCATGGGCCGCCACACCCAGCGCACCGAGCTCGGCCGACAGTTCGGCGCCACCGACATAGTCGCCGCCCGCGGCGAGGACGGCGTCGCCGCCGTGCGGGAACTGACGGGCGGCTCCGGCGTGGACCGGGCGCTGGAGTGCGTCGGCCTCAAGGACGCGCTCGTGCAGGGATTCGGCGTCGTCCGGGACGGCGGCACCGTCAGCCGCGTCGGAGCCCCTCAGTACCCCGACGTCCCCTTCGGCTTCGGTGACTTCATGCGCAACCTCACCCTCACCGGCGGCGTCGCCCCGGCCCGCGCCTACATGGAGCACCTCATGCCCCGCATCCTGGACGGCGACATCCACCCCGGCCGGGTCTTCGACCGCACCGTGAACCTGGAGGACGTTCCGGAAGGCTACCGGCTCATGAACGACCGCCAGGCACTGAAGGTCCTCGTCAAGCCCTGACCCAAGCGCCGGCCGGTAAGATCGGCTAACCGCCGGGCACCTCGCCGGGCGAAGCGCTCGAGGCTTGACGAAAGTGGCCCGGGCACAGCCCGGGTCGGGCCAGGACAACGAGAGAGGGGGTCATGGCGACTCCCGCCCCGCTGCCAGGCGATCCAGGCCGGTCGCTGTCGCGCCGTCATGTCGAGGGCGCAGTCTCCGCTCGCGGGCTCCTGTTCACCGTTCTCGGCGAGTTCGTGCTGCCGACCGGAGGGTCGGCGTGGACCTCGGCGTTCATCGAAGTCTTCAGGCGGCTGGGGGTGGAGGAGAAAGCGATCAGGCAAGCGCTCGCGAGGACCGGCGCCGACGGCTGGATCAGGCCGGAGCGCTCCGGCCGGCGTACGCGCTGGTGCCTTACGTCAGACGGGGAGCGACTGCTCACCGAGGGCACGAAACGCATCTATGCCTTCGCCGGATCGCAGCGCGACTGGGACGGATCGTGGCTGCTCGTACTTGCGCGGGTGCCGGAGAGCGACCGGTCCACCCGGCACCGGCTCAGGACCCGGCTGAGCTGGGCGGGCCTCGGCAGCCCGGCTCCAGGGGTTTGGGTTACCACGCACACCGAGCGCATGGGCGAGGTCGAGGACGTGCTGCGTCAGGCAGGTGCCAACGACCGGCAGATCTTCGCCGCCGAGTACCGTGCCGGCGCGGGGCTGGCGGCACTGGTCGGGCAGGCCTGGGACCTGCCGGCGATCGAGCAGCAGTACGAGGAGTTCCTAGCCGAGTTCGCCTCGTCGGCGGCGCGGGACCCGCTGCCCCGCCTGATCGAACTCGTTCACTCCTGGCGGCGGTTCCCGTCGATCGACCCAGGGCTGCCCGCCCCGCTGCTGCCGGAAAGGTGGAGCGGTACTCGGGCGGCGAGACTGTTCGCGGCACGGCATGCACGGTGGTCAGCCGACGCGATGATGCAGTGGATCCACCTGAACCAGGGGGCTGGCTGAGCGCGCAGCCAGCGCTGATGACGCGTCTAGCGGAGCCGATGGCGCTTTAGCAGCCCCGTATCGTAGGGCCTGAGCCGGTGTCGCGCGAGCGGCCAGCCAGTATCGCCGGCGGGCACGGGCGGGTGACTTCGATGGACATCGCCAGGCGCCGCGAGCTTTCGGGCCGGCTGCTTGATGGCTATGTGCATGGCCCCGCGGCTGCGACCGAGGCCACGGCACGGGCACTGGTGAAAGCAGCGGCCGCGAACACCGTGGTGCTGGTCGAGGGCATCAGCGACCAGATCGCGGTCGAGACGCTGGCCGTCCGCCGCGGCCGGGACCTCGGCGCGGAGGGCGTGGTGGTCGTGCCGGTCGGCGGCGCTCACGCCGTGACGCGTTACCTGATGCGGTTTGGCCCGGCTGGAGCTGGGCAGAGGCTGGCGGGCCTGTGCGATCTCGGCGAGGAGGACGTGTTCAGGCGCGGCCTGGCCCGGGCCGGCGTCGGCTCGCCGCGAACGCGGGACGACATGGAGCGGCTGGGCTTTTACGTCTGCGTCGAGGACCTGGAGGACGAGCTGATCTGCGCGATCGGCGCTGCCGCGGTCGAGGCGGTCATTGACTCGCAGGGAGATCTCGGCTCGTTCCGCAGCCTGCAGCGACAGCCTCAGTGGCGCGGCCAGCCCGCTGCGGCGCAGCTGCGGCGGTTCCTTGGCAGCGGCGCCCGGCGCAAGCTCCGGTACGCGCGCCTGCTCGCCGGGGCGGTGGACCTGGACCGGCTGCCACATCCGCTCGACGCGCTGCTCCATGGCAGCAGCCCGCCGTAGCACGAAGACGAAGCGTCGAGTCAGGCAAAGAACCGTCTCAGCTCTGCGGCAACCCGATGCGGCTGGTTCGTGTTGTCCGCTGCGGTGTGGCCGACTCCGTGGATGGTCACGCGCTGGGCTTCAGGGAGGACCTGGCTGAGTCCGTCGAGGGAAGCGATGAGGTTCCTCGCGCTCTTCGAGCCACCGAGCAGGAGGACTTCGCACTTCAGTCCCGCGAAGCGGTCAAGGGAACCAGCGGCATCGGAAACGGTCTGGATGTCGTAGTGCACGGTCGGAATGATCTCGCGTGGCGAGAAGGAGCCAGCCGGTGCCGGCCGGCTCGCCATATGCCTGATGAGGAAGTTGAACGCAGGGGCGAGAAGGACTCGCGGTACAAAGCGGAACGCCGTTCGGTCCGAGGTCCCCTTCAGGACCGTCACGAGAGCGCTACCAGGCTTGCCAGCGGTGAGCTCCCGCTCGTATCGAGGAGCCCAGGCTCCGTGGACGATGCCGTCGAAAGAGAGAGGCGGCTCGTAGAGGGCGAGCTTCGTGATATCCGGCCTGAGCAGTGCTGTCTCAATCGCGATCACCGCCCCAGCGCTCAGGCCGAAAACGTACCGGGCTCCCGTGGCGTCGAGCAGCGAAGAGAGGTCCTCGGTCTCCGTCCGGAGGCCGTGGAAGTTCCCGTACGACGGGCTCATCCCCCTGCCCCGCCGATCCGGGACGTAGACGGTGAAGCTCGACGAGAGGTCCGTCGCCAGCGTCCGGAAGCTCTCTGCCGTCTGACCGGCACCGTGGACGAGCGCGAGCCCCGGCCCGTTCCCGGCGCAGTAATACCCGATCGAAGTCCCGTCGCGGGACGTCACTGCAGACACGCCGGGTGCCGATTCGGGCGATTCCACGTCTTCCATGGTCCTACATCCGGCGTACGGGTCAGACCTGCCGGAGTGCGAGCGCCCGGACGACCGGTCCGGCGAGCTGACCCGCCCACGCGCGGTACCCGTGGCTCGATGGGTGGAACCCGTCTTCGGCGAAGAAGCCGCTGCCGATCATCCGCGGGTCCACCGGCACGTGACGATCGCCAGCCGCGCGGCGCAACGTGTGGTCCATCGCCCTGGCCCGCAGCGCGAGCACCGCGCGCATCGGCTGGGGCAGCGCAGGGAACCGGCTCACCGGAGCCATCCCGGACACGATCACAGGGACCCCGCCTGTCGCTGCGCCGACCGCCGACAGCAAGTCCGGGACGTCCCGATCCCATCGGCGCAGGGGCCGCATGTTCTTCAGGTCGTTGACCCCGACCAAAACGACGACCACGTCGGGCCGCCAGCCGTCATCGACCAGCCTGGGCGCAAGCTCCCGTGCCGTCCGCGAGGTCGCGCCGCTGCGGGCTACGGCGCGCCACGACACCTCACGGCCGGTCTGGCCGGCCACCGCGGCGGCGAGCATGCCCGCCAGGGCATCCGCATGGCGTCTGGCTCCCACCCCGGCAGCGGTGGAATCGCCGAAGACCGCGAGCCTGACAGCCGGGTCCCCACCAGCAGCGGTGCCGGCCGGATCCGCCGCATCCGGCAGCCTCACCATTCGGCGCCTGAGGCCTTTGCCCTGATAGATAAGGACCGGCGCCAGTACGTACGCCAGCGGCTGCATCGCCCGAGCCAGGTCCATCCGTTCATGGTCGGCCAGCCTGCCTGGCTGGGCAAGCATGTGGCCTGCCAGCAGGCAGAGGGAGAGGCAAAGGTCCCTGGACGCCGCCGGTGCTACGTGCCAGGCTCAGGTCTGCTGGGGCGCCGCACTCGCCCGTCCGGGCGATGGTGGTCAGCCGGAACCGGACCGCCTGTGCGTCGCGGTGCCTGAGGGCCGCAAGTCATCAAAGGAGAAGCACGATGAGCGTGTACAGGGTGACCGAGATCATCGGGACAAGCGGCACGTCATGGGAAGACGCGGCAGCGGAAGCGATCAAGACGGCAGCCGCGACAATCCGCGACCTTCGAGTGGCCGAGGTCGTCAAGCAGGATATTCACCTGAACGAGGACGGCACCATCACGTACCGCACCAAGCTTCAGCTCTCCTTCAAGTACGAAAACGAGCACTAAGTCTGAATCCGGAACGGGGAGAAGTTCGGCACTGCCCGTCGGAGTTCCGGCCGCCCGGACGACGATGAGGGTGTGACGCACCCGCAGGTGCGGCCCGACCCGGCGTTCGGGCTGCTGAAGCTCTACGACGATGCGCTGCCGCATGTCTACGGCTACCTGCTGGCGCGCTGCGGCGACACCGCCCTGGCCGAGGACCTCACGGCCGAGTCGTTCCTGGCCGCCGTGCACGCGGCCCGCAAGCCGGGCGCGCCCGATCCGTCGGTCCCGTGGCTGATCGGGGTTGCCAGACACAAGCTCGCCGACCACTGGCGGCGGGTGGCGCGCGAGCAGCGCGGGTTGCGCCTGCTGGATGGCGAGCCGGCGCGCTTCAACGACCCGTGGGAGACGGTCGTTGACCGGATCCGTGCCCGCGAGGTGCTCAACCGGCTCGGCGCGCACCACCGGGCCGCGCTCACGCTGCGCTACCTCGACGGCCTGCCGGTGCCCGAGGTGGCCCGGCACCTGGACCGCACGGTGGACGCCACCGAGGCGCTGCTGGTCCGGGCTCGCGCCGCGTTCCGCCGGATCTACGAGCGAGAGGAGGGCTCGCGATGACCGATCCGTTCGAGGCTCTGCGCGAGCCCGTCACGCCCGTCGATCCCGACCCCGACTTCGCCGGGCGGCTGCGGAGGCGGCTGACCCGGGAGGTCTTCGCACTCCCAGGAGGAACCATGTCCCAGCAGATCGTCGCGACCGGCGCCGAGCACGAGCCCACCCTGCCTCCGGCGCTGACCCCCTACATCATGGTGTCGGACGCCCGGCGCGCCATGGACTGGTACGTCGAGGTGTTCGGCGCGCAGCGCCGCGGCGAGCTCTACGTCAACGCGGACGGCACGATCGGCCACGCCGAGGTGGACATCGGCAACGCGGTGCTGATGTTCGCCGAAGCTTCCGACCTCTGGCCCGACGTGCCCGTCCGCGCGCCCGACTCCCCCACGACGTTCAGCCACACCCTGCACCTGGATGTCGACGACGTCGACGCGAGTACCGAGCGGGCCCGGCGCCACGGCGCCTCGGTGGAACGGGAGCCCACAGACCAGCCCTACGGCCGCGGCTCGGTGATTGTCGACCCGTTCGGGCACCGCTGGATACTGCTCAGGCGGCCGGCGTGGGCCACCGGGCGCCGCCAGGGCGAAGTCGCGAACGTGACGATGGTGGCGCGGGACGCGCACCGGGCCATGGAGTTCTACCAGGCCGTACTGCAGGTGCCGTTCTCCCCCGGTCACCCCGGCGCGTGGCGCACCGACCAGACCAGGCCGCCGCTGGGCATCTGGCAGTCGCAGGGCACGGAGCCCGAGGTGCAGCTGTCCTACCGAGTCGACGACATCGCGGCCGCGGTCGAGCGGGTCCGGGCGGCCGGCGGGCACGCGGACGAGCCCGAACGCAAGCCATACGGGCTGAACGCGGAGTGCGTCGACAACCAGGGCGCGACGTTCCGGCTCTGGCAGCCGCCCGACCCACCCAAGCGCTAGAACGCGGCGGGGAGCACAGCTGCAGGCGGCCCTCGCCAGCCCGGCTCCGCCGCGAGTGGTTTCGCTGCCTGCGGGTTCATGACGCGGTCGTGGCCGGCTGCGGGAGGCGGGCCGGTATCCTGGCCGGGCTCGCCGGCTACGGCCCCTACGCTCCTGGCGCTGCCTGTCGGGCCGAGTTCGCCCCGCGCCGCTACCAGCGACAGCACCGGAGGAACGCCATGAGCCGCAGGCACCTGATCGTCCTCGCGCTGGCGTCTGCGCTGGCAGGGACGCTCATCGGAACGGTCGCCCCCGCATCGGCCGGGGTCCTGCACCAGGCGGCACCAGCCGCGGGCAGGCCACTACCGGTCCTGTACAACTTCGGCGGAGGCAGCGGCGCGGACTGGAACCTCGCTCAGCGCAGGCCGGCGATCTTCTACCTGGCGGCCGACGGCAGCGCGGCCCTCGGGGACACGGCACACCATCTGAAGTGGTCGAAGTGGACCGCTTCGTCAGCGGCCGCGGCCGGCGACTATTACTACCGGTCCGGCCCGTGCTGCAAATACCGCTCGCACGCTGTCACGATCACCGCGAACCACGTCGTCCGGCAGACCGCGAAAAAGAGCTGGTATGACCGGATGACCATCCGGTTCACCAAGAGCAAGTCCGTCACCCTGCAGTTCGAGCGGATCGACGGCATCGGCTACTGGAAGATAGTGGCCGGCCGATTCCCGTAGGAGCCGTCGCCGACGACCAACGCGCCGGCATCACGGCGATCCGAAGCGAACGCCAGCTCACACCGTCACGGCACTGCCGTCGCCCCAATTCCAGGTGTAGCTCGTGATGTGCCCACCACGGAACTAATCGCTGGCCTTCGCCGTCCACCGGCACGCGGAGCGGGCTACTCGTTGACAGCACTGCGAGGGAGATCTAAAGTCTTAATACCTTAGTACTTTATGGAGTCGAGGTTGATCAGCTTCCGGATCGACGGCCGTTCGGTCGTACCCGCATACCTGCAGATCGTCCAGCAAGTCCGGCAGGCGCTACGGATGGGCGTGCTCGACGTGGGCGACAAGCTCCCCACGGTGCGGGAAGTCGTCGCAGCCACGGCGGTCAACCCCAACACCGTGCTCAAGGCCTACCGCGACCTGGAGCGCGACGGCCTGGTCGAGCCCCGGGCCGGGCACGGCACGTTCGTGATGCGCCGACCGCCTGGCCCGCCTCCCGGCACGCATTCGCGGCTGGCCCGCAGCCTCGCGCACTGGGTGCGCGGCGCCCGCGAGGCCGGGCTGGACGACGAGTCGATCGAGTCGCTGCTGCGGTCCACGCTGCAGGCAGCGGCCGATGAGGAGACCGCGTGATGGATCACCAGGACGCGGACCCACCCGTGATCGAGACCCGCGGGCTCGTGAAGCGCTACCGCAAGGTCACCGCCCTCACCGATTGCACCATCACCGTTCCCGAGGGCCGGATATCCGCGCTGATCGGCCCGAACGGCGCCGGCAAGACCACGCTGCTGCGACTGCTCGCCGGGCTAGCCACGCCGACCAGCGGCGACGTCGCGGTGCTCGGCGGCACGCCACGCCAGGACCCGGCCTTCCTCGCGGAGATCGGCTTCCTCGCCCAGGAGATCCCGCTGTACCGGCGCTTCACCGCCGAGGATCACATCGGCATCGGCGCGCATCTCAACTCCCGCTGGGACGGGGGGTATGTGCGGCACCGGCTGGAGAGCCTGGGTATTCCGCTTGACCAGAAGGTTGGCACGCTGTCGGGGGGACAGCGCGCCCAGCTGGCCCTGTCGCTGACGCTGGCGAAGCGGCCCCGGCTGCTGCTGCTCGACGAGCCCGTCGCGGCGCTCGACCCGCTCGCCCGGCGGCAGTTCCTGGCACACCTGGCCGAGGCGGTGGCCGTTGGCGGGCTGACGGTCGTGCTGTCCTCGCATCTGCTCGCCGATCTGGAACGAGTCTGTGATCATCTCATCCTGCTGGCCGCATCTCAGGTGCAGCTTTGCGGCGACATCGACGCCCTGCTCGCCGAGCATCAGGTTCTGGTCGGACCTCGCAAGGACACCACGGCTATCGAGCGTGACCACACCGTCGTTCAGGCCGTGCGCACCGCCCGCCAGACCACCCTGCTGATTCGCCGGAACGGGCCCGTGATCGACCCGGCCTTCGAGGGCGCCGACGTCGGCCTGGAAGAGCTGGTGCTCGGCTACATGGGCCAGCACGCCGAGCCGGCCCCGGCGCACCTGACGAGCATCGGAGAAGATCAATGACCTGGCTTGTCTGGCGCCAGCACCGCAACCAGGCGTACCGCGCCGCCGCCGCCCTTGCGGTGTTCGCAGTCTTCGTGTTTATCACTGGCCGGCAGATGGCGTCGCAGTACCAGTCCGCCCTCACCTCCTGCGCCGCCAGCCATACCTGCGGCAGCCTCGCGAACACGCTGATCCTGGGTAGCCCCGTGCTGTCTTTGCTGGTCACGCTGACCGTGGTGGTGCCGTGCCTGCTGGGAGTTTTCTGGGGCGGACCGCTGGTGGCCAGGGAACTCGAAACCGGCACCAGCCAGTTCGCCTGGATGCAGAGCACCACCCGAGGCCGCTGGCTCACCGCCAAGGTCGGCTGGGTCCTGCTCGCCGCAGCCGCCTGGGCGGGCGCTGTCTCGGCTCTCGTCACCTGGTGGTCCAGCCCAGCCAACGCACTCAACCACCAGAATTTCCAGCCCGGCCAGTTCGATATCCAGGGCATCGTCCCCGTCGGCTACGCGCTGTTCGCGGTGGCCCTCGGCATCGCCGCCGGCACGCTGCTCCGCCGTACCCTGCCCGCGCTCGCCGTCACCATCGGCGTCTTCACCGTCCTGCGCCTGGTGATCGGCCAGGACCTCCGCTCGCACTACCTGACCGCGGTCACCAAGACCTTTACCTTCCTGCGCCCCCCGGCCTTGCCAAAGGGGTCCTACTGGCTGGTCTCGGGGGGCGTCGTTGGCCCGGGCGGCCAGGTACCCAGCCAGGTCGGCGGCGGGTCCCACCTCTCCGTCGGCGGCGTGCCCATCAGCCTCAGCAACCTGCCGTCCGCGTGCCGGGCGCTCGCCTTCCAAGGTCAGGTCAAGTTCTTTCCCTGCCTGACTGCTCACGGATACCACGGGTTCATCAGCTACCAGCCTGCCAGCCGGTACTGGGCATTCCAGGGCATCGAGACCGGCATCTACGTGCTCCTTGCCGCCGCCCTCATCACCGTGACCGCGATCGTGGTCCTCCGCCGGGACGCCTAGCATCCAGCACATCGCCCCGGTGTCGGCGCACCGTCTAGCCGCGGCTTCCCTGGCTGAGGCCCGCCAGCCCCAGCCGGGCCAGGCGGTCCAGGTCGGTGATGCCGTCCATCGCGGTGATCCGGCTCCCGGTGACCGTGACCGCGATGAGCGACACGGGCCGTCCCCTGACCGTGATCAGCATCCCGGCTACGCCGTTGACCAGCACCGGGGTGAAGTCGGCTAGCGGGCTGGCCGTCGCGATCGTCGCCCGGGCGATCTGCTCCGCGCCTCGCATGACGACCGAGCCGCCAGGCCGGGCCGGGCCGCCGTCCGCGCGGATGACGACATCGGGGTCGAGGAGTTCCAACAGCCGGTCGAAGTCGCCCGCGCGGGCCGCCGTGAAGAACGCGTCCACGATCGCGCGCTGCTGCGGCAGGCCCACGTCGGGGGTGCTCGGCCCCGCCTCCCTGACCTGGCGACGAGCCCGGCTGGCCAGCTGCCTGGCCGCCTGCTCCGACCGCCCGACAAGCTGCCCGATCACGCTGAACGGCTCGCCGAACACATCGTGCAGCACGAATGCCACCCGCTCGGCGGGCGCCAGGGCGTCCAGCACGACCATCAGCGCCAGCCCGACTGATTCGGCGAGCAGCGCCTCCTGCTCGGGGTCGGGCGCAGCGTGGTCCGCGTGCACGGCGATCGGGTCTGGCACGTGCATTCCGGCGGCCTGCTCGGGCCGGGCGGCCCGGGCGCGCAGGATGTTCAGGCACGCACGCGTGACGATCGTGGTCAGCCAGCCGCCCACGTTCCGCACGCCTTCGGTTCCGGCGGCGGCGAACCTCACCCACGTCTCCTGTACCGCGTCGTCGGCCTCGGCCAGCGAGCCGAGCATCCGGTAGGCGATCGCCCGCAGGTGCCGCCGGTGCTGCTCGAATACTGGGGCCAGCTCTGGGTCCTGGCCTGTGCCTGGCGCTGCGTCGTCGCTCACTCGTCACGTCCTGCCTCTGCCACGTGTCATCAGCGGTGACACGCAAACACTGACACGCCAGATAGCGTCGGCGTGACGGACACGGGAGCAAGCTCATGCGAGTGCTGATCATCGGCGCCAGCGGCGCCGTCGGGACCCACCTGACCCGGCAGCTCACCGAGCAGGGGCACGAGGTGACCGGGACGTGCCGTTCTGCGTCAAAGGAGGGCAGGATCCGCGCCGCGGGCGCGACCCCGCTTGTCCTGGACGTCCTGGATGCCGCCGCGACCGGGACAGCTGTAGCGCACGTGAGCCCGGACGCGATCATCTACCAGGCGACGGCGCTGGCGGGGATGCGCTTCGGGCGCAGCCTCGACAAGACGTTCGCGCCCACCAACCGGCTGCGGACGAACGGCACCGACAACGTGATAGCCGCCGCCCGCTCGGCCGGCGTGCGCAAGCTCGTCGCGCAGAGCTTCGCGCCGTACCGGTACGCCTCATCAGGGCCGGTGGCTTCCGAAGACGATCCGGTGCTGGCGGAACCGCCAGCCAGCGCGACGCGGACGTTCGCCGCGATGACCCACCTGGACCAGGCGGTGACAGCCGCCGGGGGCATCGCGCTGCGCTACGGCGGGTTCTACGGCGAGCCGGACCAGATGACGACCGCCGTGGCCAGGCGCCGGTACCCCCTGGTAGGCGACGGCCGGGGGATGATGTCGTTCATCCACCTGCATGACGCGGCCGCAGCGACGGTGCTCGCCCTGGAAGCTGACGGCCCGGCCGTCTACAACGTCACTGACGATGAGCCTGCCCCGATGCGCGAGTGGCTTCCGGTGCTCGCGGCGGCTCTCGGCGCCCGCCCGCCCCGGCGGGTGCCTGAGTGGGCCGGCCAGCTGGTCATGGGCTCCGGGCTGGACATGCTGACGCAGGCCCGCGGCGCGGCCAACGCGAAGGCGAAGAAGGAACTCGGATGGACCCTCCGCTACCCGACCTGGCGCGAGGGGTTCCGCACGATCGCGGCGTGATCTAGCCAGATCCAAACGAAGGAAGCTTTGACTCGCAGGCCTTCAGCGCGGCGGCTACCTTGTGGTTCTTCGGGTTGAGCCCGTTCAGGAAGCGGTCAGGGAATGATGAGCCACCGGATGGCGGGGCGGTTGGCCGCGTGGAAGGGATCGGCTCCCCGTGCGCGGACATGCAGCTACGGAACGCCTGAAAGGCTGCGGCGAAACCACCGAAGCCACCGGAGCCACGGAAACCACCAGGCCCGCCAGCAGGGCGAAGTGACGCGCACGCCTGGGCTGCCTTCTGGAAGGTGCCGCTGCCGCCCTGGAAGCCGAATCCACCGAAGCCCCCACCACCGCCAGAGGGCTGGGTGGGCAGCTTGACGCCGTGCCGGCTCAGGCAGGCGCGATAGGCGGCGAAGCCCGAGGCCGTCGATGACGATGGCGAACTGCTCGGCGAGTAGGATCCGCACGCCGCGAGCAGCAGCGCAGCGGTGCAGGCCACGGCGGCCGGCGGCACTATGCCTGCACGACCGCAGATGCCGCTTAGCGGCCGTGGCCGCGACGGGAGCAGCCTGAGCACTGCTTTCTCCTTAACTTGCAAGCCAGGCCGTCACGAGCCGGGATCATGGCTTAACCGACGGACGTCACGCAACGTGCGCCCGTATCACGCGGGCCATTGTGCTGACGGCTCATGAGAAGAACCTGAGCCGCGGCTGAACGTTAGGCGTAAGTTCGCGGTTACCCGGATGGGTGTGACTCGCTGGGAGCCACGATGTCGCCGACCGCGTCGGCTACCAGGGAGCCGAGTTCGGCGCTGGAAACGCTATCGAACGCGTCCCCGGCCATGAACAGTCCTCCGAGCACCGCGCCCAGTGAGCATGCCATCCGGACCCGGTCGCGCAGTGGCAGCGACGGATCGGCGAGTGCCTGCCTGAACCGCTGCAGGATGTCCTCGTTCTCGTTGTCGTGGTCCTTGCGATGCAGTTTCTCCAGGGCTGCCTGGTTGCGCTCGTGCATCAGGAAGATCTTGCGCTGGGCCAGCATCTGGTCGATCAGCTCGTTGAGCAGCGAACCCCAGGTCTGGAGCGTCACGGCCTGGCCTGTCACACGTGCGAGCGCCGCCTTGCCGAACTCGTGCAGGCGCAGGTGCAGGGCGATCAGGATGTCTTCCTTGGAAGCGAAGTGATAGTAGATCGCCGGCTTGGTGATGCCGAGCCGTTCCGCGATCTCACGCATGGAGGTACCGTCGAAACCCTGGTCGGTGAACAGGTCCAGGGCGACGTCGAGGATCTTCTCGCGCGTGGATACGCCGGGCTGATCACACCGCGCTGAAGCGCCCGCGCCCGCAGGTGCCGTGTTTGCCTGTGTCACAGGCTCATCCTAGCGTCGCCGGGGTGCTTACTTAACGTTCGGTAAGTCAATGCTATGCTGTCGTCGTACTTACCGACCGTTAGGTAGGGAGGATCGATGAGCTGCCGGAGGATGACCGACGATGGCTGACGCGATGATCGAGGCCGACGGACTGTTCAAGAGCTACGGCGAGACGCGGGCGCTAGCTGGGGTCAGCTTCTCGGTGCCGGCCGGGAGCGTACTGGGGCTGCTCGGCCCGAACGGAGCAGGGAAGACCACGGCCGTGCGGATCTTGACCACGCTGGCGCTGCCGGACGCGGGCCGGGCTCGGGTGGCCGGCATTGACGTCCTGGCCCACCCGGCTGCCGTGCGCAGGCAGATCGGCGTCGCCGCCCAGGACGCCACCTTGGACGGGCTGCTGACGGGCAGGCAGAATCTCATGCTCGTCGGCGAGCTGAGCGGCATGCGAACGAGCCGGGTCCGGCCGAGGGCCGCCGAACTGCTTGAGGTCTTCGACCTGGCATCCGCCGCCGACCGGGTGGTCAAGGGTTACTCCGGCGGCATGCGCCGCCGGCTGGACCTGGCGGCCAGCCTGCTGACGCGGCCGCCCGTGCTGTTCCTTGATGAGCCGACCACGGGCCTGGACCCGGTAAGCAGGCAGCGAGTCTGGGAGGTGATCAGGGAGCTCATCGGCTCCGGCGTCACGGTGCTGCTGACCACCCAGTACCTGGACGAGGCCGATGCCCTGGCTGACCGCATCGTGGTGGTCAATCACGGCCAGGTGATCGCCGACGGGACGCCGCGCGAACTGAAGGAGCGCAGCAGGAGCGCACACGTCGAGGTGACCCTTGCCGAGCCCCGGCCGGAAGCCGCCGGAGTTATCGCACCCCTGGTGAACGGCCAGGTATCAGTCAGCGCTGACGGACGGCGCCTCGGTGCGGCCGTGGACAGCGCACCGGGCCTGGCGACTGCTCTGGTACGGGCGCTGGACCAGGCAGGGATGTTCGCGGACAACATTGAGGTCCGCCAGCCCTCGCTGGACGATGTCTTCTTCGCGCTCACCGGCGCGCATGTCGCCGGTGACAACGGCGGATCAGGTGCGGAAGGAACGAGCGCCGGACAAGGCGGGCCGGGTGATGGCGCGCAGGCGCGGGAGAAGGAAGGGGCGCAGGCATGACCTCGGTAATGGTGCAGCGGCCGCGCGACACGGCCGGCACCCGGGCGGGCACCTCGGGCGTGACCGAGCGGATCAGGAACGTGGTGTCGATGACGCGCCGGAACCTGGTGCACATCTCCCGGGAGCCGATGCAGCTGTCCGACGTCACGATCCAGCCGGTGCTGTTCACGGTGCTCTTCGTTTTCCTGTTCGGCGGCGCGATCCCGATTCCCGGCGGCAGCTACACAGCCTTCATCCTGGCCGGGCTGCTCACGCTGAACCTGACCACGTCCACGATGGGCACGGCGGTGGGCCTGGCCACCGACCTGCACGAGGGCATGATCGACCGGTTCCGGACGCTGCCGATGTGGCGGCCCGCGGTGCTCGTCGGCCGGTCCCTGGCAGACTTGCTGACCGCATGCCTGTGCGCGCTCGTCGTCGCCGTCACGGGGCTGGCGGTCGGCTGGAGAACCAGCGCGGGCCCGCTGTCGATCATCGCGGGATTCGCCCTCGTGCTGTTCTTCGCCTACTCGCTGTCGTGGGTCGCGGCATGCGTCGGGCTCAACAGCAAGAGCCCGGAATCGGCCGCCTCGTTCGGATTCATCGTGCTGTTCCCCCTCGCGTTCGTGTCCAATGCGATAGTGCCGACCCAGCACATGCCCGGCTGGCTGCAGGCCGTCGCCGACTGGAACCCGGTCAGCGCCGTGACCGCCGGAGCCCGCCAGCTCTGGAACAACCCCAACCCGTCGGCGTCGATCAGCGCCTGGCCGATGCAGCACCCCATCGAGGCGTCGCTGGCCTGGTCGGTGCTGATCCTCGCGGTGGCAGCGCCGCTCGCCTCACGATTCTTCCAGCGCCGGACCACCGAATAGCGATGCGGCGGACCGCCGTGCCGCGAGCGCGAGCGGAGGACGGGACAGCGCCCCGCCGGGCGGGCTCCTTCCCCCTTGACGAATCGGATGAACGTTCGTTTAATTCGAGCATGGGCCGGATCGCTGGCGTCGCCGCGGCGCAGACGCGCGAGCGGCTGCTGCGCGCGGCTGCCGACGTCTTCGCCGAGCGCGGGTACGACGGCACCAGGGTGGCCGACATCGCCGCCGCCGCCGGGGTGAGCAACGGCGCGCTGTACGCGCACTTCGCGTCCAAGGCCGACCTGCTCACCGGCGCGCTGCGGACGCACGGGCGCAGGCTGCTCGCCGAGGTGTTCGCGGCCGAGCCCGACCGGTCGATCACGGACCTGCTGCTGGTCATCGGACGGTGGCTGCCGCGCAGGCGGGACGCCCGCGGCTACCTCATCGTCGAGGCGCTGGTCGCCGCCCGGCGCGACCAGGACGTCGCCAGGCCGATGCGCGACTACGTCGGCGAGCGCGCCGAGTGGCTCGCCGACCTGATGCGAGCCGCCCAGGCGGGCGGCGAGATCGACCAGGCGCTGTCGCCGGACGCGCTGGCCCACCTGTGCCTGCTGCTCGCGATGGGCAGCGCGCTCATCACGCCGGACCTGCACGCGGTCGGCGAGTCCGAGTGGGCCGCGCTGCTCGGCCGGGTGGTGTCCGCGCTGGCACCGACAAGGACCGCACTGACAAGGACGGGGCAGTGAAGCTGCAGATCAACACCGAGCGCTGCCAGGGGCACGGCCGCTGCTACGACCTGGCCCCCGACCTGTTCGGCGAGGATGACGAGGGCTTCGGGCAGGTGCTCGGCGACGGCGTCGTCCCGTCCGACCGGGAGCGCGAGGCACGCCTCGCGGCGGCCAACTGCCCGGAACGCGCGATCGACCTGCTCGAGGAGGGCTGATCATGGCCGTCGACGAACGCTTCAACAGGGACCTGCGTGAGCAGGCCGACGACGAGGAGCTCTACGGGACCCGGAGCGAGATCATCACCGGCCCGGTGTCTGACTGGGCGACCGACTTCTCGCACCTGGAGCCCGAGTGGTCGGCCGATCCCTACCCGATCCAGGACAACCTGCGCCAGCGCTGCCCGATCGCGCATACGGACCGGTTCGGCGGCGGGTGGCTGCCCACCCGGTACGAGGACGTGGCGGCGATCGCCTACGACACCGACAGGTTCTCCTCGCGCGCGATCATCATGAGCAACTTCCGGCCGCCGCAGGAGATCGCGCCCATCGGCGGCTCGCCGCCGATCTCGTCCGACCCGCCCTTCCACCACGACGCGCGCAAGCTCCTGCTGCCCGCGTTCACCAAGACCGCGGTCGGCAAGCTGGAGCCTGCCACCAGGGCGTTCTGCCACGCGCTGATCGACGCGTTCGGTGAGCGGGACGTCGTGGACGCGGCTGCGGAGTACGCGCAGCACATTCCGATGCGGGTGATCGCCGACATGCTCGGCTTCCCGCCGCAGGACGGGCCGCGGTTCCGCGAGTTCGTGGAGAACACGCTCGAGGGCATCAACCTGCCGCCCGACGAGCGGATCGCGCGGATGTCGCAGCTGTTCGACTACCTGCTCGACCAGATCCACGACCACCTGGACAACCCGCGCGATGACCTGACCAGCTACCTGATCAACGCCGAGCTTTACGGGCACAAGCTGATGGCCGACCACGTGGCCGGGTCGATGGCGCTGCTGCTCATCGCCGGCATCGACACCAGCTGGAGCGCGATCGGCTCCTCGCTGTGGCATCTGGCCAAGAACCCGCAGGACCTTCAGCGGCTGGTCGCCAAGCCCGGGCTGCTGCCGACCGCGATGGAGGAGTTCCTGCGCGCCTACGCGCCGGTCACGATGGCGCGGCTGGTCAAGGAGGACATGCACTGGCACGGCGTGGACATGAAGGCCGACGACTGGATCCTGCTGTCGTTCCCCGCCGCGAACCGTGACGGCGCGCAGTTCGATCGGGCGAGCGAGGTCGTCATCGACCGGGAGGTGAACCGGCACGCCGCGTTCGGCCTCGGCATTCATCGCTGCGTCGGCTCGCACCTGGCCAGGATGGAGCTCAGGGTCGCGCTCGAGGTCTGGCTGGAGCGGATCCAGGCCTTCAGCCTCGCCGACCCGGCCGGGGTGACCTGGTCGGCCGGCCAGATCCGGGGCCCGCGGACGCTGCCGCTGCGGATCCGCTGAGCCCCGCCGCCTCCTCGGGCGCGGGCAGCACGACCGTGTACAGCATCCGGCGCCGCCGGCCCTGGCCCGGGGCGTTGGCGAGCCTAGGCTGCGCGATCGCGACGAGGTCCCGCAGGAAGTCAATGAATTCGGCGTCGGTGAGCCACATCGCGGCCATCCGGTAGTTCGCGCCGTCCTTGAGCGGATCGGCCGGATCGGACGCGATGTATCGGTCAAAGTCCGAAAGCAGCCCGGCGATGTAGGCCATGAAGGCCTCGGCGTGCTCGTCCAGGCTCATGGCGGCGGCCTCGCCAGGCTGGATCTGCGCAGCGAACATCCGGAGCGTGTAGGTGCGCTCGACCGCTCCCCTGACCCGGCGCTCGGCGACCACCTGGAGCACCCCCGCCCTGGCGAGCAACGCGATGTGGCGGTACAGGCTGCCGGGCGGCACATCGTGCAGCTCGGCGGCGATCTGGCTGGTGGTAAGCGCCCGGTCGCCAAGGAACGCCTTGACGATGCGCAGCCGCACCGGGTGCAGCAGCAGGTCGGCGCTTGCCATAGCGAGAAAGCGTAGCCGACCGATCGCAGGACTGCTAACGTTCACATTTATGGGAATCATGGCCGCGCGGACGCGCAGCCGGCGAGCGCCGTGAGCGCGCCAGTGGCACCCGGCGCGGCCATCGCGATCGTGGGCGCGGTCGCGGCGGTGGCGATCGGGTTCGCGGCGCTGTGCCTGGTCATCCTGGCCCGATCCGCCACGGTGCGGTACCTGCCCAGGTGGGGCTGGGCCCTGATCATCTGCCTGTCGATCCCCTGGGGCGGCATCGCCTTCCTGATCTTCGGCGCGACGCGCGCGATGCCCAGCGTGACCGCCGCCGAGTATCCCGCTCCTCCCAGCCAGGCAGTCGGCCCGCCCGTCTCGCGGCGGCCGTCGACCCGCCAGGCGGACATCGAGGTGCAGGAGCTGACTAAGCACTACGGCGAGGTCACCGCGGTGGACGAGCTGAGCTTCGCAGTCCGGCCCGGCCACGTCACCGGATTCCTCGGCCCGAACGGCGCGGGCAAGACCACCACCATGCGGGTGATGCTCGGCCTGGCCGCCCCCACCGCGGGCACGGCGCTGATCGGCGGCCGCAGGTACGCCGAGATCACCCGCCCGCTGCACGAGGTCGGCTCGCTGCTCGACGCCAGCGCGGTGCACGGCTCCCGGACCGCCTGGGTGCACCTCCTGGCGATCGCCCGCAGCAACGGGATCGGGCGCCGCCGGGTCACCGAGGTGCTCGAGCTGACCGGGCTCGACACGGTGGCGGGCCGCCGGATCGGCGGGTTCTCGCTGGGCATGAAGCAGCGGCTCGGCATCGCGGCGGCGCTGCTCGGCGACCCAGGCGTGCTGATCTTCGACGAGCCGGTCAACGGGCTCGACCCGGAGGGGGTCCGCTGGATCCGCCAGCTGCTGCGGTCGCTGGCCGACGAGGGGCGCACCGTCCTGGTCTCCAGCCACCTGATGAGCGAGATGGCGCAGGCCGCCGACCGGCTGGTCATCATCGGCCGCGGCAGGCTGCTCGCCGACACCACCACGGAGCGTTTCGTTGAGACGAACGCCCGCCGCGACGTGCTCGTGCTCTCACCGCGGGGCAGCGAGCTGGCCAACCTGCTTGCCGCCCGCGGCGCCACCGTGGCACCGGAGGACGGCGGCCGGCTGGCGGTGACGGGCATGAAGTCGGCGGCCATCGGCGACCTGGCCGCCGAGCACGGCATCGCGGTGCACGAGCTCGTCCCCCGGCGCGCCTCGCTGGAGGACGCCTACCTGGATCTCACCAGCGCGAGCACCGACTACCGGGCGGGCCAGGCCTGGCCGGCATCCGAGCCGGCTTCCCCGCCCGCTTCTCTACCCGCGCCGGCACCCGACGGGACGGCGGCCCGGTGACCGCCCAGCAGGCCGAGCAGGCCGGGACCCGCCAGGCTGGCACCCGGCGCGCCGGCGCGGGATCGGCGGCCGCACGCGCCAGCGACGCGCTCGCGTTCGAGTGGATCAAGCTCCGCTCGATCCGCTCGTACGCCTGGACCCTGGCCATCGCCGCCGTGGTGACGATCGGGCTCACCGCGTTCCTCGCGCACACCATCTCGGTTAGCCCGAGCCTGCCGGCGGGCGGCCCGTTGAGCCCGCTGACCATCAGCTTCCTGGCCTACGCCGAGTACGGGGTACTGCCGGTGAGCATCCTCGGCGTGCTCGCGTTCACCTCCGAGTACGCGACCGGCCTGATCAGGACCACGTTCACCGCCGTGCCGCGGCGCTGGGCCGTGGTCGCCGCCAAGGCCGCCGTGCTGGGTGCAGCGACGCTGCTGGCCGGCGAGATCCTGGCGTTCGGCTCGTTCTGGCTGACCCAGGCGATCCTGGCAGCGCACCACCGAGGCATCTCGCTCACGCACCCCGGCGCCGTGCGCGCCGCGGCATGCGCCGGCCTGCTGATGTCGGTCTGCGCGGTGACCGGCCTCGGGCTCGGTGCGATCATCAGGCACACCGCGGGCGCCATCGCGGCGACGGTTGCGGTCACCTACCTGCTGGCGGCCCTGAGCCTGTCCCTGCCGTCGCCGTGGAAGGCCGACGTCGGCCGGTTCACGCTTGCGTTCGCCGCCTACCAGCTGGTGACCTCGCACCCGCAGGCCGGCCTGTTCTCCCCGCCGGTCTCGCTGCTCATCCTGCTCGCCTGGCCGGTGCTGAGCCTGATCGTCGCCGTCATCGTAGTCAGCCGCCGCGACGCCTGACCGGCCTGACCAGCGCGCACCCAAACCGTATGATCTAGCCCCATGGGGTGGAAAACCGCTGTCGACATCGGCGGTACCTTCACGGACCTGGTCGCCGTGGACTCGGTCACCGGTGACGTGCTGCGAGCCAAGGCCGACACCACGCCGGCCAGCCTGGACGAGGGCGTGCTGACCGCGCTTGCCAGGTCGGGAGTGAGCGCGGAAGCGGTCACCGCGTTCATCCACGGCACCACCGTGGTGATCAACGCGATCACCGAGCGCCGCGGCGCGGCCACCGCGCTGGTGACCACTCGCGGCTTCCGCGACGTGCTGGAGATCGGCCGGGCCAACCGGCCCGACCTGTACAACCTCGCCTACGCCAAGCCGGTCCCCTTCGTTCCCAGGCACCTGCGGTTCGAGGTGACCGAGCGGATGACGCACCTCGGCACGGTCGCCGAGCCGCTCAGCGACGCCGACGTGGCCGAAGCAGCCGGCCAGGTCGCCGCGGCCGGCGTGGCGGCGGTCGCGGTCTGCCTGCTGCACGCCTGGGCCAACCCCGGCCACGAGCAGCGGCTGGCCGCCGCGCTGCGCGACCGGATGCCCGGCGTCACCGTGGTCGCCTCGCACGAGGTCAGCGGCCAGTGGCGGGAGTACGAGCGGACGAGCACCGCCGTGCTGTCCGCCTACGTGCAGCCCGCCGTGGCCGGCTACCTGGACGCGCTGGCGTCTGCGCTGCGCGGCCGTGGCCTGGCGGCACCGCTGCACGCGATGCGGTCCAACGGCGGAGTCTGCTCGTTCGACCGGGCGGCGCGCGCGCCGATCGCGCTGCTCGAGTCCGGCCCGGTGGCCGGGGTGACCGCCGCCGCCGAGCTCGGCCGTCGGCTCGGCAACACCAGCGTGCTCACCCTGGACATCGGGGGCACCACGGCCAAGACCTCGGCGGTCCGCGACGGTGACGTGCGGATCGACACGCTGCACTACATCGGCAGGACCCCGGCCTACCCCGGCTACCCGGTGCAGGTGCCGACGGTGGAGATCGTCGAGATCGGCGCGGGCGGCGGCTCGGTGGTGTGGGCCGACGCGGCAGGCGGCCTGCATGTGGGGCCGCGCAGCGCGGGCGCCGACCCGGGCCCGGCCTGCTACGGCAGGGGCGGCACCGAGGCGACCCTGACCGACGCGAACCTGCTGGCCGGCCGGCTCGACGCCGGCTACTTCCTCGGCGGCGCGATGGCGCTCGACCCCGCCGCGGCCGAGGCCGCGCTCGCCGCGCTCGGCCGCCAGGTCGGCGCGGACGCGCGCACCGTCGCCCGCGGCGTGCTGCGGTACGCGGTCGCCCAGATGACCCACGCGCTGCGGCTGGTGACGCTGCGCCGCGGCCACGACCCCCGCGACTTCGCGTTCGTGGCCTACGGCGGCGCTGGCCCGCTGCACGCCGCGCTGCTGGCCCGCGAGCTCGGCATCACCAGGACCATCATCCCGCCAGGTCCCGGTCACTTCTCCGCGTTCGGCATGCTGGCCAGCCCGCTGCGCGGCGAATCCGTCCGCACCATGCCCGGCCCGCTCGCCGGGACCGACCTGGCCGCCGCGTTCGCAGGGGTCGAGCGGGCGGCACTCGCCGAGCTCGGCCGGGACCGCGGCCACGCGCAGCTAGCCAGGTACGCCGAGCTCAGGTACGCCGGCCAGGAGCACACCCTGGAGGTGCCGGTGCCCGATCCCGGCGCGCTCGATGGCATCGCGGCCGCGTTCGAGCGGCGTTGCCTGGAGTCGTACTCGTTCCGGCTCGACGCACCGCTCGAAGTGGTGTCGCTGCGGGTCAGCGCGATCGAGCCGACGGCGGAGATCAGCTGGACCGACCGGAGCCCGGCTGGCCCTGAGCCACCGGCCAGGACCCGGCTGGTGGACCTGGACCCTTGCGGAGGCACCGAGCGGGTCCCTGTGCTGGTCAGGGCCGAGCTGTCCGGCCGGGACGAGGTGGCCGGCCCGTGCGTGATCGAGGAGACCGCGGCCACCACGCTGGTGCTGCCCGGCCAGGTCGCGCGCCAGGACGAGGCGGGGAACCTGATCGTCCAGGAGCGGCCGTGAGCGGCACCGACCGGTTCACCATGGACGTGCTGCGCGAGGGGTTCGCCGCGATCAGCGACGAGATGTTCGTCTCGCTGCAGCGGACCTCGCAGAGCCCGATCATCTACGAGGTGCTCGACTTCGGCGTCGGGATCACCGACGCGTCCGGCGAGCTTGTCGCCCAGGGCAACGGCGTGGCCGGGTTCCTCGGCCCGCTCGGCGACGCGGTGAAGGAGGTGCTCGCCCGCGGCAAGGACCTGCGGCCCGGCGATGTGATCGCCGCCAACGACCCCTACGCGGGCGGCGGAACGCACCTGTCCGATGTCGCGCTGATCCGCCCGGTCTTCGTCGGGTCGTCCCCCCGGGCCAGCACAGAGCTGATCGGGTTCGCCGTCGCCAAGGGGCACTGGACCGAGGTCGGCGGCAAGGACCCCGGCTCGTGGACCGCCGACTCACGCGACGTGTACGCCGAGGGCCTGCAGCTTCCTTTCGTGCACGCCTACCGGCACGGCGAGCCGGTGCAGGACATCCGCGCGATCCTGGCCGCGAACAGCAGGCTGCCCGAGATGGTGCTCGGCGACCTGACGGCCCAGGCGGCCTGCCTGGAGGTGGCCGAGCGCCGGCTGGTCGAGATGTGCGGCCGCTACGGCACGGCGGCGGTCCGCGGCGCCATGCGCGCGGTGCTCGACCGCAGCGAGCGGCTGTGCCTGGACGCGCTGGCCAGGATCCCGCACGGGGTGTTCACCGCCGAGGACTTCACCGACACCGACGGCCTTGGCAACGGCCCGTTCCCGGTCAGGGTCAGGGTGGAGATCAGCGCCGACCGGGTGCGCTGCGACTTCACCGGCAGCCACGGCCAGGTCCCCGGCCCGATCAACTGCACCTGGAGCGGCCTGGTCTCCGGCGTCCGCACCGTTTTCAAGGCGATCACCGACCCAGCCGAGCCAGCCACGGACGGCTGGTTCCGCCCGCTCGAGATCATCTGCCCGCCCGGCAGCATCTTCAACGCCCTGCGGCCCGCCCCGGTGGCGGCCTACTTCGAGGCCACCGAGATGGCCTCGGACCTGGTGTGGCACGCGCTCGCCCCGGCCTTCGGCGACCGGCTGCCCGCCGGCACCTTCGTCTCGGTGTGCTCGACCTCGCTCGCGCTGACCCATCCGGACACCGGCGAGCCGACGCTGCTCGTGGAGCCGCAGCCGGGCGGCTGGGGCGCCGGCCGGGACGCCGACGGCCAGCACGGCCTGGTCTCGGTCGGCGACGGCGAGACCTACGTGATCCCGGTCGAGATCGCCGAGCAGCGCTACGGCGTGCGGGTGCGGCGGTTCGGCTTCGACATCGTGCCCGGGGCCGGGGCGGGCCGCCGCCGCGGCGGGCGCGGCCTGGCGCGCGAGTACCTGATCTGCTGCGACGAGGCGCTGCTCACCGTGGCCTGGGGGCGGCACCTGTACCCGCCGTGGGGAGCCGCAGGCGGCCGGCCCGGGTCACCGAACTACGTCGAGGTACTGCGCGACGGCCGCCCGCTCGGCCCGCCGTTCGGCAAGGTGTCCAGGATGCCGCTGCGCCGCGGCGACGTGGTACGGCTGGTGACCGGCAGCGGCGGGGGCTACGGCGACCCGCGCGAGCGCGAGCCCGACCGGGTGCTCGCCGACCTGCGCGACGGGCTGGTCACCGAGGCCGAAGCCGCCGAGCACTACGCACACGAGTCCCCCGTGGGATTTGTTGAGCAAAAATAACAGCAGAGCGGATTTTGTGCACTGTGCATATATACGCGGACACGGCGGCATGGGTAGCGTTCGGTCATGAAACGGCTGCTCGACGAGCCCGCGCTGCGCTCGCTCGCCCGCGGCTGTGCCGTGCTCGGAACCGGCGGCGGCGGCGACCCGCACATCGGGCTGCTGCTCGCGCTGCAGGCCATCGAGGAGGTCGGCCCGACCGAGCTCGTCGACCTGGCCGACCTGCCTGACGACGCGCTCATCATGCCGTGCGGGATGGTCGGCGCGCCGACCGTGCACATCGAGAAGATCGAGAACGGCGGCGAGGGCGCCGTGCTCCGCGACCACATCGAGGCGCTGACCGGCCGCACGGTGGCTGCCCTGATGCCCGCGGAGATCGGCGGTTCCAACGGCCTGCTCCCGGCCTGCTGGGCGGGCCGGATGGGGCTGCCGGTAGTGGACGCCGACGGCATGGGCCGCGCGTTCCCCGAGATACCGCAGGTCACCATGCACCTGGCCGGGATCGACCCGAACCCGGGCGTGATGACCGACGAGCGCGGCAACGTGCTGGTGTTCCGCGCGGTCTCCGGGGCCTGGATGGAGCGGCTCGAGCGCGCCGCCGCCGTGGAGTTCGGCGGGGCCGGCGCGGCCACGGAGTACATCATGACCGTCGCGCAGGCGCGCGCCGGCGCCGCGATCACCGGCACGTTCACGCTCGCGATCGGGATCGGCGACGCCCTGGGCGCCGCGGCCGGCGACCCGATCGCCGCCGTGCTCGGGGTCACCGGCGGGCACCAGCTGATGGCCGGCAAGGTGACCGACGTCGAGCGGCGGACCACCAAGGGCTTCGTCCGCGGGTCGGTCGAGGTCGAGGGCCTCGGCGTTGACACCGGGCGGCTGCTCAGGCTCGAGATACAGAACGAAAATCTCGTGGCAATCGAGCACGGCCGGGTACTCGCATCGGTGCCTGATCTGATTACCGTGCTTGACAGCGAGACCGCCGACGCGATCCCGACCGAGCGGGTCCGCTACGGCCAGCGGGTCACGGTGATCGCGATGGCGTGCGCCCCGGTCTGGCGGTCGCCGTTCGGGCTCGAGATGGCCGGGCCGCGTGCGTTCGGCTACGACTTCGACTACGTGGCGGTGGAGGAGCTCGCCGGTGCCGGCGCTTGACTACCGCCTGGGCATCGACGTCGGCGGCACCAACACCGACGCGGTGATACTTGACCGGTCCGACCGGGTGGTCGCCAAGGCCAAGGTGCCGACCACCGCCGACGTGACCGGCGGCATCGTCGCCGCGCTGGACGCGGTGATCGCGGCGCCCGACGCGGACGCGGCCAGGATCACCCACGCCATGCTCGGCACCACCCACGCGACCAACGCGGTGCTCGAGCGGCGCAGGCTGCACCGGGTCGCGGTGATCAGGATCGGCGCTCCCGCCACGCTCGGCGTCCGGCCGCTGTTCGGGTGGCCCGCCGACCTGACCGCCGAGGTCTGCGCAGGCTCGGTCATCGTGCCAGGCGGGATCGAGTTCGACGGCCGCGACCTGTCCCCGTTCAACGACGACGCGGTCGCCGCGTTCTTGCACTCGGTCGCCGGGCGCTGCGACGGCGTCGCGATCACCAGCGTCTTCGCGCCGGTCTCCGGGCGCCACGAGCTGCTCGCCGCGGAGATCGTCAAGCGCGAGCTCGGCGAGGTACCGGTCTCGCTGAGCCATGAGATCGGCTCGGTCGGCCTGCTCGAGCGGGAGAACGCCACCGTGCTGAACGCCGCGCTCGCCGGGGTGGCCGGCGAGGTGGCCAGGGCGCTCGGCCAGGCGCTCGCGGCGCACGGGCTGTCGCCGGTGACGTTCTTCGCCCAGAACGACGGCACGCTGATGGCCCTGGACAACGCGCTGCGGTACCCGGTGCTGACCATCGGCAGCGGCCCGGCCAACAGCATCCGCGGCGCGGCGTTCCTCACCGGCCGCACCGACGCGCTGGTCGCCGACGTCGGCGGCACCTCCACCGATGTCGGCGTGCTGGTGAACGGCTTCCCGCGGGAGTCCTCGCAGGGCGTGGAGATCGGCGGCATCAGGACCAACTTCCGGATGCCCGACCTGGTGACGATCGCGCTCGGCGGCGGCACCGTGATCTCCGGTGACGAGTCCGCGGTGCGGCTCGGACCTGGCAGCGTCGGGTACCGGCTGAGGCAGGAGGCCCTGGTCTTCGGCGGCCCGACCGCCACGCTCACCGACAGCGCGGTCGCGGCCGGGCGGGCCGCGCTCGGCGACCCGGCGCTGGCCGACGGCCCGCACGCCAGGCTGCTCGCCGCGGCCGCCCGGGCGGCCGACGGTCAGCTCGCCGACGCGATCGACCGGGTGAAGACCGCCAGGGGCGACCTGACCCTGATCGCCGTGGGCGGCGGCAGCATCCTGATCCCCGACCGGCTGCCCGGGGTAAGCGAGATCATCCGGCCCGATCACTTCGACGCGGCGAACGCGATCGGGGCCGCGATCGCCTCGGTCAGCGGCCAGGTGGACCGGATCTTCCACCTCGGGCCCGGCGGCCGCCGCGCGGCCCTCGACGAGGCGAGCGCCGAGGCCACCGAGCACGCCATCGCGGCGGGCGCCGACCCGGACACCGTCCAGATCGTCGAGCTCGACGAGGTGCCGCTCGCCTACCTCACCTCGCCCGCGGTCCGGATCAGGGCCAAGGCCGCCGGCGCGCTCGGCGGGCTGGACGGGATAGATGGGCCGGGTCACGGGCCGGACGGGCCGGGTCAGTAGTTCAGGCACGTAGTAGCACCTCAGCGAAGGAGGGAGAGGATGAGGCGAAGGGCTCTAGCAGCGGCGTCCTGCGCGGCCGCGGTCGCGCTGCTCGCCGCGGCCTGCAGCGGAAGCAGCTACAGCGCGGGAACCAAGCCGACGGGGTCGAAGGTGTTCACCTACGACACCTACACCCAGGTGATGATCGACGGCTGGGACCCGGCGACCGAGTACTCCAACGGCATCATCGCGATGAGCAACATGTACGAGACGCTCACCCGCTACAACCCGGTCACCCATCAGGTCGATCCGCTGCTCGCCACCAGATGGTCGCACTCGGCCAACGGCCTGACCTGGACGTTCCAGCTCCGGCACGGGGTGTACTTCCACACCGGACGGCTGATGACCGCGCAGGCGGCCAAGGCGGCCATCCTGCGGACCAAGGCTCTCGGCGGCGGCGCGTCCTACATCTGGGGCGCGGTCAAGAGCATCGACACCCCGGGCACGTACACGATGGTGTTCCACCTGTCGTACCCGTCGCCGCTTGCGCTCGAGGCGTCGGCCGACTACTCCGCCTACATCTATGACACCCAGGCGGCCGGCCCCGGCGGCAACCTGACCAAGTGGCTGAACACGCCGCACGACGCGGGCACCGGCCCGTACACGCTGCAGACCTGGAACAACGGCCAGGAGTTCGAGGTCATCTTGAAGGCGTTCCCCAAGTACTGGGACGGCTGGAAGGGCCCGCACTACACCAAGGTCGTGTACCGGGTGACGCCGCAGGACACCACGGCGGCCCAGCTGCTGCGGGCCGGTCAGGTCAGCTTCGTCGAGCAGATGAGCCCGACGCTGTGGCAGTCGCTCGAGGGCGTGCACGGGATCAAGCTGGTCAGCTCGCCCTCGTGGCAGAACCTGCTTGCCCAGCTCAACACCCAGGCGCTGAGCCTGCCCATCCGGCAGGCCATCTCCTACGCCACCGACTACTCGGGCATCGTCGCCGCGCTGAGCGGGGCGGCGGTGCCGTCGAGCGGCATCGTCCCGGCCGGCCTGTTCGGCCACTTCGACAACCTGCCGAGCTATACCTACTTCCCGACCGAGGCGGCGAAGCTGCTGAACTCGGTCGGGTACGGGCCAGGCAAGAAGAAGCTGAACCTCACCCTCACCTACACCGCGGGCGACGCCAACGAGCAGGTCGTGGCGACGCTGCTGAAGTCCAGCCTGGCCAAGCTGAACGTCAGCCTGACGGTACAGCCGCTGGCCTGGGCGACGCAGTGGTCCAAGGGCAAGTCAGCGTCGCCGTCGGCCAGGCAGGACATCTTCATCGAGTACTGGTGGCCGGACTACGCCGACCCTTACTCGTGGTTCGTCAACCTGCTGCAGGGCGAGAAGCAGCCGTACTTCAACCTGTCGTACTTCTCCAACCCGACGCTGAACAAGCAGATCTCCAGCGTGGAGTCGCTGGTCGCGACGAACCCTGCGGCAGGCATCAAGCTGTACCGCACGATGCAGACGGAGATCTTGCAGCTGGCGCCGATCGTGTTCCTGTACAACTCCAACTACCAGTACGCGATGACGAGCAACATCTCCGGCTTCCAGGTGAACCCGGCGTACCCGAACGTCATCTTCGTCTACAACCTGAAGCCGTAACCGGTGCCGGTCTTCGTCGCGCGCCGGATCGCGCTGGCCGTGGTGGTGGTCGTGGGCGTCATCGTGGTGACGTTCGCTGTCGCGCACCTCGTGCCCGGTGATCCGGCCGCGACGTGGGCCGGCCCGCACGCGTCGGCTGCCCAGATCGCCAGGGCGCGCAGGTTCCTCGGACTGAACCGGCCGGTGGTTGTCCAGCTGTTGTCCTACCTGGCCGGCATCGCCAGGGGCAACTGGGGCGTCTCGATCCACACGCACCGGCCGGTGCTGTCGGACCTGCTGACGGCCGCGCCCGCGTCGCTCGAGCTGGTGATCACCGCGCTGCTGCTGGCGATCGTGGTCGGGATACCGCTCGGGCTGATCTCGGCCAGGCGGCCAGGCCGACCCGCCGACCAGCTGATCAGGGCGGGCTCGATCCTCGGCGTCTCGATGCCGATCTTCTGGATGGCGCTGGTACTCCAGCTGATCTTCAGCCAGCGGCTGAAACTGCTCCCGGCGGCCGGCGAGTTCTCCCCTGGCCTGCTGTTCACCCACCCGCTGGTCAAGCGGACCGGCTTCCCCGTGCTCGACTCCGTGCTCGGCGGCAACTGGGCGATGCTCGGCAGCACGCTCGACCACCTGATCCTGCCCGCGGTGGTCGTGGCCGCCTACCCGGCCGGGCTGATCGCCAGGATGGTGCGGGCCCAGGTGCTCGACACGGTCGGCGACACGCACATTCTCAACGCCAGGGCGCTGGGGTTCGGCGAACGGCAGATCTTCGCCGGCTTCGCCATGAAGCTGGCCTGGACGCCGGTCTCGGCCGCCATTGCGCTGGTGTTCGGCTACTCGCTGGTCAACACGTTCCTGGTGGAGTCCATCTTCGACTGGCCCGGGCTCGGCAGCTACGCGGCGGCCTCGATCGCCACCCTGGACACCCCGGCGATACTCGGGGTCACGCTGTTCGTCGCGGTCGCCTACGTGATCGCGAACCTGCTGGTGGACGTCGTGCAGGCGGCGATCGACCCGAGGATCAGGCTGCGATGATCGAGTCGCCGACGATCACGCCGCCGCAGGCCGCCATGCCGCGCGGCCGCGCGCTGCGCCGCGGACTGCGCGCCAACCCGCTGCTGACCGTCGGCGGCGCGATGGTGCTGCTGATCGTGCTCATCGCGATCTTCGCGCCGCTGATCGCGCCGTTCCCCGGTGACGCGGGAACGGCCACGCACCCGTTCCAGGTGCTGAAGGCGCCGTCGGCGGCGCACCTGTTCGGCACCGATCAGGTCGGCCGCGACATCTTCTCCCGGGTGCTGTACGGGGCGCGGGTCTCGCCGGTCATCGCGATCATCGTGCTGGTGATCGCCTGCGCGATCGGCATACCGCTCGGCATGGCCGCCGGCTTCCTCGGCGGCTGGGTGGACGAGCTGATCATGCGGGTGACCGACATCTTCCTCGCGTTCCCGCCGCTGCTGCTCGCGCTGGCGCTGGCCGCGGTGCTCCCGGCCAGCCTGACCAGCGTCACGATCGCGATCGCCGCGGTGTGGTGGCCGTGGTATGCCAGGCTGATCCGCGGCCAGGCCGCGTCGGTGGCCGGCCGGCCGTATGTCGAGGCCTGCCGGGCGCTCGGGGTGTCCCGGTTGCGCATCATCTTCCGGCACATCCTGCCGAACTCGATCACGCCGCTGCTCGTGCAGATCTCGCTGGACGTAGGCGGGGTGATCCTGACCGCGTCGGCGCTGTCCTTCCTCGGGCTCGGCGCCCAGGACCCGGTACCTGACTGGGGGCTGATGGTCGCCGAGGGGCAGAGCTACTTCACGCCCGACTGGTGGCTGGTGACATTTCCTGGCCTCGCCATCTTGCTGACCGCGTTCGCGTTCAACCTGCTCGGCGACGGGCTGCGCGACCTGCTCGACCCGAAGCGGAGCTTCCTGCCGTGACCGAGTCGGCCGAGCAGGCGGTGGTACGGCTGGCGATCACGGACCTGACGGTCAGCTTCGGCAGCCGCCGGGTCGTGTCCATCGCCGAGCTTGCACTCGGCCAGGCCGAGATACTCGGGCTGGCCGGGGAGAGCGGCTCGGGCAAGTCGATGACCACGCTGGCGGTGCTCGGCCTCGCGCACACCGTCGGCGCGACCGTCAGCGGCAGCGTCGCTCTGGACGGCCGGGAGCTGACCGGGCTCAGCGCGGAGGACCTGCGCCGGATCAGGGGCCGCCGGATCGCGGCCATCTTCCAGAGCCCGTCCACCGCGTTCAGCCCGGTGTACCGGGTCGGCGCCGTCGTGACCAAGGCGCTGCGGCTGCACGGCGCGACCAGGTCGGAGGCGGCCGACCGGGCCGCCGAGGCAATGCGGCAGGTGCTGCTCTCGCCTGACCTGCTGCGCCGGTACCCGTCCCAGCTGTCCGGCGGCCAGCTGCAGCGGGTCGCGATCGCGCTGGCGGTGGCGCTGCGCGCCGAGGTGCTGCTGGCCGACGAGCCCACCAGCGCGCTGGACGTCACCGTCCAGGCCGAGGTGCTCGACCTGCTCCGCGAGTTGCGCGAGACGATCGGCATGTCGATCCTGTTCATCAGCCATGATCTGGCCGTGGTCGCCGAGCTGTGCGACCGGGTCGCCGTGATGCGCGAGGGGCTCATCGTCGAGCAGGGCCCGGCCAGCCAGGTGCTGTCCGCGCCCGCGAACCCGTACACCGCCGAGCTGCTCGAGTCGGTGCCCAAGCTGGCCCGGCCATGACGGACGCGCCGCCACTGCTGCGCCTGTCCGACCTGCGCGTCAGATTCGGGCCGGTCCGTGCCGTGGACGGAGTGTCGCTCGATATCGCGGCTGGCCCGTTCGGCCTCGGCCTGGTCGGCGAGAGCGGCTCAGGCAAGTCGACGGTCGGCCGGACCGTCCTCCGGCTGCTCCGCTCGTCAGGCGGCAGCATCGTCTTCGACGGCGCGGACGTCGGCTCGCTGCGCGGTGCCGCGCTCAAGGCGTACCGCAAGGACGCCCAGATCGTGTTCCAGGACCCGGACAACAGCCTCGACCCTCGGATGCGGATCGCTGAAACGATCAGCGAGCCGCTGCGCGCCCACCGCGTGGTGCCGCGCCGCGCCGTCGCCGAGCGGGTCGGCGAGCTGCTTGCCGAGGCCGGGCTAGACCCGGCATTCGCCGCGCGGTACCCGCACCAGCTGTCCGGCGGCCAGCGCCAGCGGGTGGCGATCGCCCGTGCGCTCAGCGTCCGGCCGCGGCTACTGGTGCTGGACGAGCCGACCAGCGCACTCGACGTGCGCACTCAGGCGCACATCCTGAGGCTGATCGGCAGGCTGCGGTCCGAGCGGAAGCTGTCCTACCTGCTGATCACGCACAACTTCGGCGTGGTCAGCGAGCTGTGCGAGCAGACCGCCGTGCTCTACCTCGGCAAGATCGCCGAGCTCGGCCCCACCGGCGTGCTGCTGAGCGCCCCGGCCCACCCCTACACCCACGCGCTGCGCTCGGCGGTGCCCGAGGTGACGGTGGCCGGCCGCAGGTCGCGGATCGTGCTGCCCGGCGACCCGCCGGACCCGGCCAGCCCGCCGCCGGGCTGCGTGTTCCACCCGCGCTGCCCGCTCGCGGTGGACCGCTGCGCGAGCGAGCCGCCGCAGCTGCGGGACATCGGGCCAGGGCACCGGGTGGCCTGCCATCGCGCCGAGGAGGTGCTCGCGGGCGCGAAGTTCCCGACCCGCAGGCACCGACGCGAATCGGCCGGACCGTAAGCTCCGATCTCAGGGTTGCGGCGCGCTCGTCAGGTCGGTGACCTGCGCGAAGGCGTCGTCGAGCAGGGCCGCGATGCCCGGCGAGCCCCTGTCGCCGCGCGCTAGCTCGCGATGCCAGCCCGCGGCCGTGCGCAGGGCGGCCGACGCGATCCTGGCGACAATCTGCGCACGAAACTCCGGGGCGACCGCGGGTGATGAGCCGCGGCCCCCGGCCGCGGGTGATGAGCCGCCATCCCCGGCCGCGGCGGAGATCCTGGGCAGGACCGCCTCGGCGATGGCCTGCTCGAGCCGGCGCAGCGGGCGCGGCGTGACCTGCCGCAGCAGGGCGAGCGGCTGGGATGAATCGGCCAGTATCCAGGCGCCCCCGTGCCCAGTCCCGGCCGTGATCTGGCCGGCGGCCGCGACCATCGCACGCGCCACGGCCTGGTACGGCGCCTCGTCCGCCGGGCGGCCGAGTATGGCCGCCCGGAGATCGTCGATCCACCCCAGCGCCTCCTGGGCCAGCAGGTCGTCCTTGCCGTCGAAGTACCGGTAGAACGTGCGCTCCCCCACGTTCGCGGCGTGGGCGATCTGCCGCACCGTGGTCGCCTCGTAGCCCTGCTCGGACAGCAGCCGCGCCGCCGCCTGCCGCAGCGCCGCCTTGGTCGCAAGCTTGTTCATCTCGCGCCGCCCGGCCGCTCGGCTCGGAGCCGGGCTCGGTGCGGTGCTCGGATCTGAGTTCACGGTTCCATGATGCCAGAACTGGCAGCCCTGCCACTTTCTGGCTAAAGTGGCAGGCATGCCAGAATCTGCGGCCACAGCGCTCGGACTGGTGGTCGCCGCCGGCCGGCACGGCCACCACCTGGTGCGGGCCATTTCCGCCAGGCACCTGACGAAGACCTATCAGATGGGCAAGGTGACGGTTCAGGCGCTTGACGACGTCTCGCTCGAGATCCAGCCGGCGACGATCACCTGCATCCTGGGCAGGAGCGGCTCAGGCAAGTCGACGCTCCTGCGCCAGCTTGGCCTGCTCGACCAGCCGAGCCGCGGCCGGATCTGGATCAACGGGCAGGAGGTCACCAGGCTGCCCGAGCACCTGCGGGCCAGCCTGCGCCTTTCCGGCCTTGGCTACGTCTTCCAGGAGTACGCCCTGCTGCCCGAGCTCACCGCGGCGGAGAACGTCTACCTGCCGGCCATGATGGCCGGCCAGTCCGGCCGGCGCTGCCGCGATCGCGCGGCCGAACTGCTCGAGCTGGTCGAACTTAGTCCCCGCGCCGGTCACCGGCCCAGGGAGCTGTCCGGCGGCGAGCAGCAGCGCGTGGCGATCGCGCGGGCGCTGGTCAACGAGCCTGGCATCATCTTCGCCGACGAGCCGACGGCCAATCTGGATACGGCATCGGCACGCACCGTGATGGAGTCGCTGGCGAAGCTGAACCAGGTCATAGGCGTGACGGTGGTGTTCGTCTCGCACGATCCCGACGACGCTAGGTACGCCACCGGACTGATTCACCTGGCCGACGGCAAGATCGCCGCGGACGTCGCCACAGAGGTCGCCGCAGACGCCGCCGGGGAGCGGCCATGAGAAGCCTGCGCGTTTCCCTGTTCCTTGCCGCGAGGTCGGTCGCCCGCAGCAACTACGGAATCGCCTGGGCGACCGCGCTGATGATGCTGCTCATCTACGTGAGCCTGCTGTTCCTGCCGTCGCTGATCCAGGGTGCCATCGACCGGGTCAACGCGCAGCTGGTCAACACGCTGACCAGCAACATCGTCATCACGCCTGGCAGCAAGGGCACGAGCATCGGTGACGTCGGCAGCTACCTCGCCGCGATCGGGCGCACCCCGGGGGTCGCGCAGGCCACGGCCGTCTACCACGTCGGCATCGAGGTCTCCTACGGCGCCAACTCGGGGACATGGAGCGTGGACGCGATCGACCCGGCCAGCTTTGCGAGGGTCTTCACCACGCCGCATAACATCATCGGCGGCGGGCCGCTCACCCAGCGGGCCACCGGCCAGGTCCTGCTCGGGATCGGCATCGCCGGCTCCGGCGAGACCAGCATGCGCGGGTACCGCGCGTCCCTGCAGGACGTCTACGCCGGCGACCAGGTCCGCGTCACGTTCGTCGGCGGCCGCAGCGCCCCGTTCACCGTCGTCGGCGTCTACGACAACAAGTTCCCCCAGTCCGACGACAACGCGTACATCACCATGTACGAGGCGCAGAAGCTGGACCCGGCGATCGCCGACCACGCGACCGCGATCTACGTCCGCACCAGCCGCGGAGCAGACGTCAACCAGGTCGCGCGCCGGCTGACCGCGCTGCGCGGCGGCGTGAGGTCCCTGACCTCCACGGAACTGGGCGCCACCGTCCAGGACCAGGTCGCCACCTACCGGCTGATCAGCAACATACTCAAGGTCATCTCGCTGCTGATGGCGGCGATCACGATCTTCACGATCACCTACATCGACGTGGTGCACAGGCGCAGGCAGATCGGCGTGGAGCGAGCCATCGGCATCAGGTCGGTCCCGATCGTGCTCAGCTACGTCATCAAGGCCTGGGTCTACGCGCTGGCGGGCATCGGCGTCGGCCTCGTGCTGTTCAGGTACGCGGTGGTGCCTTTCGTGGGCAGCCACCCGTTCCAGTTCCCGAACGGGCCGGTGGCGCTGGCCGCCACCTGGGGCGAGATGACCAGGGATCTGGTGTTCCTGGTCATCGTCGCCGCCCTCGCCGCGCTCGCCCCCGCGCTGCGGTCGGTGCGCATCCCGATACTCGACTCGATCTGGGCGCCGTAGCGGGGGCCAGCCGGCCTCGCGGGCGCTGCGGCGACGAGCATCTTGGCCCTGATCTTCACTCCTGAGTCGGTTAACGGTACAAATGGTCATACCGGGATCCGGCCCGCCCGGGCCGGAGCCCGAACGAGGGAGGACGAAGCGCATGAAGACCAAGGCCGCGGTGCTGTGGGGCCTGCACGAGAAGTGGCAGGTCGAGGAGGTCGAGCTCGACCCGCCGAAGGAGAGCGAGGTCCTGGTCAAGCTGACCGCGAGCGGCCTGTGCCACTCCGACGAGCATCTGGTGACCGGCGACATCCCGATGCCGTTCCCGGTGGTCGGCGGTCACGAGGGGGCCGGCATCGTCGTGGAGGTGGGCGCTGAGGTGAAGCACATCGCCGAGGGCGACTCGGTGGTGCTGAGCTTCCTGCCCGCCTGCGGCCGCTGCTCCTACTGCGCCCGCGGCATGCAGAACCTCTGTGACCTCGGCATGCACCTGATCAACGGCCCGCAGCTCGACGGCACTTACCGCTTCCACGCCCGGGGCCAGGGCCTCGGTCAGATGTGCCTGCTCGGCACCTTCTCCGAGTACACCGTCGTCCCCGCGCAGTCGGTGGTGAAGGTGGATACCGGCACCGCGCTCGACAAGGCCGCGCTGGTGGGCTGCGGCGTGACGACCGGCTACGGCACCGCGGTGCGCACCGCCGAGGTCAAGGCCGGCGACACCGTGGTGGTCATGGGCATCGGCGGCATCGGCATCAACGCCGTCCAGGGCGCCAGGATCGCCGGGGCGCGGAACATCATCGCGATCGACCCGGTGGAGTTCAAGCGGACCAAGGCGCTGGAGTTCGGCGCTACCCACGTCGCCTCCAGCGTGGAGGAGGCTGGCCCGATCGTCGGCCTGCTGACCCGCGGCCAGATGGCCGACGCCTTCCTCATCACCACCGACGTCGCCGAGGGCGACTACATCGGTCCCGCGCTCGATCTGGTGGCCAAGCGCGGCAAGGTCGTCGTCACCGCGGTCGGCCACCCGGCCGACACCCAGTTCACCGGCTCGATCTGGCTGCTCACGATGATGGAAAAGCAGATCCGCGGCTCGCTGTACGGGTCGTCGAACGCGCAACACGACATCCCGCGGATGCTCGAGCTGTACAACAAGGGCCTGCTCAAGCTGGACGAGCTGATCACCAGGGAGTACGCGCTCGAAGAGGTGAACCAGGGCTACGAGGACATGCGCAACGGCGTCAACATCCGCGGCCTGATCCGCTACTGACGCCAGGCCCGCCAGGCCCGGGTCCCGGGCGGCCCGGTCACGGGCCGCCCGGGCAGTCGCTGATCGTCACCGTGCCCGCCATCGCGCGGGCTTCGGCCAGGCCGGGAGCGCTGGCGGTGCCGCCGACGCCGCCGGTGGACAGCGCTCCCGCCGCGCAGCCCAGCGCCGCGGCCTCCGGCAGCGCAAGGCCGGCCAGCAGCCCGGCGATCAGGCCCGCGTTGAAGCAGTCGCCGGCGCCGGTCGTGTCGACCGGGGTTCGCGCCTGCGGCCGCACCCGGTGCCACCGCCCGCCGTCCGCGCACAGCGCGCCCCTGGCGCCGAGCTTGACCACCAGCGCCCGCTCGCCGCCCGCCAGCTCCCGGTCTCCGGCCGCCAGAGCCCGGCCATCGGCCGTCAGCGCCCGGACCGCCGCGGCCAGGTCGGGCTCGCCGCTCAGGTACAGCGCCTCGGCCTCGTTCGGCAGCAGCAGGCTGGCCTGCGCCAGTACCGCGTCGAGCTGCTCGTCGCGCCAGAGGCCCGCCGGATCCCAGTTCGTGTCCAGCGAGGTGACCGCGCCCGCCGCGCGGGCCTCGGCCAGCAGGCCGGCGAGGCCAGGGCCGAGCGAGTCCCGCACCAGGAAGTACGAGCTGGCGTGCACATGCCGGGCAGCGGCCAGCAGGGGCCTGGGCACGTCCGCCGCGGTCAGCGAGGTCATGGTGCCGAGCGCGGTCAGGATCGCCCGGTCGTCGCCACGGGTCAGCGCCACCGTCATGCCGGTGGCCTCGCCTTGCCTGACCGCCACCGCGCCCGTGCCTACCCCGGCGGCCGCGAGCTGGGCCAGCATGAACTCACCGGCCGGATCGGCCCCGACCGCGGCGACCAGCTCGACGGACAGGCCGAGCCGCGCGGCGGCCACCGCGGTGATGGCCGCCGATCCGCCGACGACGAGGGCGATGTCGTGCACCAGCCGCTCCTGCTGGCCGAAGGCCGGGGTCACGTCGCCGCCGCTGACCAGCACGTCCGGGTTGGCATCGCCGATCACCACCAGGTCAGGCGATCGCGATGTCAACCCCGGCCTCCTCGAGCAGGGCCGCGTCGTCGGCGCCGATGCCGGCATCGGTGACCAGCACGTCGATCTCGCGGGCGGTGCAGATCCTGGCGAACGCCCGGCGGCCCACCTTGGAGCTGTCCGCGACCACCACGACCTTGCTGGCTCGCTGCGCCATCAGCCGGTTGATGCTCGCCTCCCCCTCGTGGTGCGCGGTGGCGCCGGTGACGGCGTCGATCCCGTCCACGCCGAGCACCGCGAGGTCCAGGGCGACCTGCTCGAGCACCCCGGTGGCCAGCGGCCCGGTCAGCTCGTAGGACTGCGGCCTGGCCACCCCTCCGGTGGTCACGATCTTGATGTGCTGGCGCACCGCGAGCTCGGTGGCGATGTTCAGCGCGTTCGTGACCACGGTCAGCGCGGGTGACGGCAGCCCCGCGTTGAGGTCGGAGCGGACCGCCAGTGCCCGCGCCACCTCGGTCGTGGTGGTGCCGCCGTTCAGCCCGACGATCTGGCCCGGCTTGACCAGGCCGGCCGCGAGCGCGGCGATGCGCTGCTTCTCGCTCGGGTGCCGCTCGGACTTGTACCGCAGCGGCAGGTCGTAGGTGACGCCCTGGGCGACCGCGCCACCGCGGATCCTGGTCAGCATCTGCTGGCGGGACAGCTCGTCGAGGTCGCGGCGGACGGTCGCCTCGGACACGCCGAGTTCTTGCGCGGCCCGGTCAACCTGCAGCTGTCCGTTCGCGGCCAGCAGCTCGAGCAGCTCGTTCCACCGCCGGTACCTGCTCACCCGCGCCTCCTGCTCACCGCGCCGAACCGATAACTGCCAGCAAGCGTGCCACCTCGGCGGCGACCGCGTCGCGCCCGGCCGCCCCGTACCGGCGCGGGTCGACGAGCACCGCGTCGGCGGCCAGGCAGCGGCGGACGGCCGCCGTGTGCACCTTGTTCAGCTGGGTGGCCACGTTGATCTTGGTCATCCCGGCCAGGACCGCGGCGCGAAGCCCCTCGTCGGGCACGCCGGACGAGCCGTGCAGCACCAGCGGAACCGGCAGCACCCGCCGGATCGCCGTGATCAGCCCGAGGTCGAGCACCGCGTCGCGGGTCAGCATCGCGTGCGAGCTGCCCACCGCGACGGCCAGCGCGTCCACGCCGGTGGCCGCCACGTAGCCGGCGGCCTCGCCGGGGTCGGTGCGGGCCGTGGCCGAGTGCACGCCGTCCTTGCCGCCGATCTCGCCGAGCTCGGCCTCGACCCACAGCCCGCGCGCGTGGCACCACCTGGCCACGTCGGCGGTGGCCGCGACATTGTGCTCGTATGGCAGCGCCGACGCGTCGTACATCACCGAGCCGAACCCGAGCCTGGCCGCCTGCGCGACCAGGTCGGCGCCGGTGGCGTGGTCCAGGTGCAGCCCTACCGGCACGCTGGCCGCCTCGGCCAGGCTCGCGCAGGCCAGGCCGATCGGGCTGAGCCCGCCGTGGTAGGCCACGCAGTTCTGGCTGACCGCGAGCACCACGGGCGCCCCGGCGGCCTCGGCGCCTGCGACGATCGCCTCGGCATGCTCGATGCCGATCGCATTGAACGCGGCCACCCCCCGCCCAGCTGCCCAGGCCGGCCTGACGATCTCCCGCATCGCGACGACCGGCATCAGCGGGCCTCGTCCCGGTGCACGCTGACCGCGCTGAGCAGCTCGCGGTAATGGTCGTGGCTGAACTCCCCCGCGGCCGGCGCCGCCGCCGATGCGGTGCCGAGTGCGACCGCGTGCCGCAGCCGTTCCTCCCACGGATGGCCGAGCACGAGCCCGCGTACCAGGCCGGCCGCCACCGCGTCGCCGGCCCCGGTCGGGTTTCCGGTCACCGCCAGCGGCGGCGCGGCCCGCCAGCAGCCCTCGGCGGTGACCGCCCACAGCCCGTCCGCCCCGAGCGAGACCACGACCGCGTCGGCCCCGGCGACCCGGAGCTCGCGCGCGGCGGCCGCCACCCCCGGCCGGTCCAGGCCGCCCGCCGCCGCGAGCCGCCGCCCGGCCAGGGCCTCGAGCTCGGCCAGGTTCGGCTTGACGATAGCGGGGCGCGCCGCCGCCCCGCGCAGCAGCGCCTCGCCGTGCGCGTCGAGCAGCACGGGCACGCCGGCCGCGGCGGCGAGCGCGGCAAGCTCGGCGTAGCTGCCTGGCGGCAGGCCGGGCGGTAGGCTGCCGGACAGCACGACGGCCGACCATTCGGCCAGTCCCCTCTTATAGATAACGCAGAACCGCTCGTACTCCTCGGGCGCCACCGCCGGCCCCGGCTCGTTGAACAGCCCGGCATCGCCGGTGCGCGCGTCCACCACCGCGAAGGTCCGCCTGGTCTCGCCGCCGATCGGCACGAACGTGGCAGGCACGCCGAGCGCGCCCAGCGCCGAGGCCACCGCGTCGCCGGTGCTCCCCCCGGCCAGGCCGAGCACGTGCACGCCGGCTCCGATCGCCGCCAGGGTCCTTGCCACGTTGAGGCCCTTGCCGCCGGGGCGGCTGAGCACCTCGCTCGGCCGGTTCACTCCGGACCAGTCGACGCCTTCCACGTGGTGGGTGACGTCGAGCGCGGGGTTGAGCGCGACGACCAGGATCACGGCGAGGGCCCGGGCTCAGCAGCCGGTCAGGATGACCGACCTGGTCAGGTTGCCTGGCCGGTCCGGGTCGAGCCCTCTGGCCCGCGCGGCCGCCGCGGCGAGCATGTGCACCCGCACCAGCTCGGCCATCGGGTCGGCCTGGCTCTGCCACGGCACTCCCCCGGCGGCGGTCACCTCGCCGGCCAGCCCGTCGGGCGCGGCGCCGAGCAGCCAGACGACCGTGCCCTCGCCGGTCACGGCGGCCGGGCCGTGCCGGTACTCCATCGCCGGGTACGCCTCGGTCCACATCCTGGCCGCCTCGCGCAGCTTGAGCGCGCCCTCGCTGGCCAGGCCGCAGGTCCAGCCGGTGCCCAGGAAGGTGAACCGCCGCGCCTGCGTCAGCGCCGGCGGCAGCGGCTCGGCAAGCACCCGCTCGGCGTCGGCGGCGGCCGCGCCGACGTCCTGCCCGAGGTGGGTGCGCAGCAGCGCGAGCTCGGTGGTGGCAAACCTGGTCTGCACCACCGCCTCCTCGTCGGCGAAGTCAAGCGCGATCACGGCGTCGGCCGCGTCGGCGACCGGGGTGCCGGGGACCCCGGTGATCGCGACCGTCGGCACCCGCCCGGCGAGCCGGTCAAGCAGCCGCAGGATCTCGGTGGTGGTACCTGACCTGGACAGCACGAGCACCCGGTCATAGCGCCGCCCGACGGGCATCTCTGAGGCGGCGAACGCGTCGGTCTCGCCCTGCCCGGACTCCTCCCGCGCGACGGCGTAGGACTGGGCGATGAACCAGGAGGTGCCGCAGCCGGCCACCGCCACCCGCTCGCCGGGCGCCGGGAGGCGGCCGGCGACGTCGGCGGCCAGCCCGGCCGCCCGGCGCCAGCAGTCCGGCTGCGAGGCGATCTCGGACTCGATGCTCCCGGCGTGGGCTGCCAAGGCGGCCTCCTCGTGCGAAGTGCGTTCGGAATGATGGAAGTTTTCGCTCATGACCCGGCCTGCCCGCTGCCGTCAGGTCCCGGCCAGCCCGGTGGCGGCCACCGACCTGACGAAGTACCGCTGCGCCACGAAGAAGATCAGCAGCATCGGGAACAGGCTCATCACGTTGCCGGCCATCAGCAGCGTCCACTGGGTGGAGTGCGCGCCCTGAAAGGTGGCCAGGCCGAGCGGCAGCGTCATCTGGCCGGTGGAGGTAATCACGATCAGCGGCCACAGGAACGAGTTCCAGGAGTCAAGGAAGGTCAGCGCGGCGAGCGTGGCCAGCGCCGGCAGCGACAGCGGCAGCACGATCCGCCACAGCACGGTCAGCCTGCTCGCGCCGTCCACCCGGGCGGACTCCTCGTATTCGAGCGGCAGGGTGCGGAAGAACTGGCGCAGGAAGAACACGCCGAACGCGGTCGCGGCGTTCGGCAGGATCAGCGCGCCGATGTGGTTGATGCCGACCCCGGCGAGCACGTTGACGCCGAGCCACTTGGTGATGATGAACTGCGGGATCATCGTGACCTGGAACGGCACCATCAGGGTCGCCATGATGGTGATGAACAGCACGCCCCGGCCGAGGAAGCGGAACCTGGCGAACGCGTACCCGGCCAGCGAGCACAGCACCAGGTTGCAGAGCACGGTCACCACCGCGACCACGGCCGAGTTCAGGAAGAACCGGCCGAACGGCGCGCTGTGCCAGGCGTTCGGGTAGTTGGCGAACCGCAGCGTGTGCGGGTCGAGGATCGGCGGGAAGTGCAGCGCCTCGGCCGGGCTCTCGATCGAGGTGACCACCAGCCACACGAACGGGAAGATCAGCACGGCCGTGGCCGGGATCAGCACCAGGTGCCACGGGCTGAACGGGAGCCTGGCCCGCCGCCTGGGCCTGACCATGGTGGCGACGGTCATGACCGGTAGTAGGTGTAGCGGCGACCCACCCGGAACTGGATCGCGGTGACCACCAGGATGACGATGAACAGGAAGTAGGCGATCGCCGAGGCGTAGCCGAAGTTGAAGTTCTGGAACGCCTGCTCGTACAGGTAGTAGACCAGCACGGTGGTCGCGTCCAGCGGGCCGCCCTGGGTGGACAGGTACACCTCGTCGAAAAGCTGCAGCGCGTTGATCGTCAGCCACACCGCGAGGAACAGCGACGCCGGGCTGAGCAGCGGCAGCGTCACCTTGCGGAACGTGCGCCACGGGCCCGCGCCGTCGATGGCGGCCGCCTCGATCAGGGTCTGCGGCACGCCCTGCAGGGCGGCCAGGTAGATCACCACGGCGAACCCGGTCCAGCCCCAGATCGTCATCACCACGATCACGTAGAGCGCCTGCGACGGAGAGTTCAGGAACTGCTGCTGGGAGATGCCGAGCAGGCTGAAGAAGTAGTTGACGATCCCGTAGGACGGGTCGAACAGCCAGATGAAGACCAGCGCCTCGCTGATCGTGGAGATCGCCATGGTGGCGTAGGCCGCGGTCCGGTACAGCCAGAGCAGCCGGATCTGCCGGTTCATCGCCACGGCGAGGAACAGTCCGACGATCATCGTGCCCGGCACGAACAGCGCCGTGTAGACCAGCGTGTGCACGATGGCCTGCTGCACAACCGGGTCGTGCACCATCTGCCGGTAGTTGCTCAGCCCGACGAACGGCGTGCTCGGGGTGAGCAGGTTGTTCCGCTGGAATGACATCACCGCGGACCACACGATCGGCACCGCGCCGAACAGCAGGATGACGGCGAGCCCGGGGGTGACGAACGCCCACCCGGCGAATTGCTCGGACGCCATCAGCCGCCTGGGCGCCGCCCGCGACTGCCTGCCGGGGCGCCGGCCAGTCACGGCAGGTGAGGCCGCCATCTCAGCCTGTCGCCCCTCAGCCCGTCGCCAGGACCTGGTTGACCTGCTGCGCCGCGGCCGACAGCGCGGCGGCCGGCTGTGTCTTGCCGAGCAGCACCGAGACCACCATGGTGCCCAGGATCTGGGAGATCTTCGGGTACTGCGGGATCTGCGGCCGGGCCTGGCGGACGTTGGCCAGGTTGTCGATGAAGGTGCTGACCCCGGGCAGGGCGGCGTTCATCTCGCTGTCGAAGTCGGGCGCGTCGGCGACCGAGCGGCGCGTCGGCAGGTCGCCGGTCTTCAGCGAGAAGTACCTGACCTGAGCGGGCGCGGTCAGCCAGAGCAGGAACTTCTCCGCGGCGGCCACCCGGCTGCCGCCGTTGTTGAAGATCACCCAGTTGTCCGGGCCCGAGATGGTCTGGTGCCCGCCGCCGGTGCCGGGATAGGCCGGCATGACCTGCACGCCGTAGTGCACGTTCGGGAATCCGGACAGGTCCCACGGCCCGGTGACCAGCATCCCGATCTTGCCGGAGTTGAACAGGTTCGCGTACGCGGAGTCGGTCGGGTCCAGGTAGGCAGAGTGATCGGTGACCGCCATCGTGCGCAGCGTGTCCAGTGAGGTCAGCCCGGCGGCCGAGTCGAACGCGGCCTTCTTGTTGTCCGGTGTGAGCAGGTGGCCGCCGGCCTCCCAGAGCAGTGCCTCCCAGTGCCAGACGGTGTCCTCGGTGCCGGGGGTCACGTACGCGGTGCCGAACTGCTTGATCGAGGGGATCGTGAGCTTCTTGGCGTCGGCGACGAACTGCGGCCAGGTCCAGTCCGGGCTCGGCGCGGCCAGCCCCGCCTTGGCGAACAGCGCCTTGTTGTAGACCACGGCGAGGTTGTCGACGAGGGCGGGGATACCGATCACGCGGCCGTTGACCGTCGCCACGTCGCGCTCGCCGACCCAGAAGTCGTCCCAGTTCACGCCGGGCCGGCGGACCACGGTGGTGAGCGTGACCACCTGCGGGATCTCGGCCACGTTCGGCGCCCACGACCCGTAGAGGTAGGCGATGTCGGGCGGGCTGCCGCCGCGGACCGCGGTGAGCACCTTCTGCAGCGAGTCGTCGTTGTTGACGAACAGGCTGGCGATCTTCTGGCCAGGGTGCTCCCGCTCGTACTCGGCGATCAGGTGCGCGAACGTCCTCGCCTCGACGCCGGTGTAGCCCTCCCAGATCTGGATCGCGCCGGTGGCGTTCCCCGCGCTGCCCGAGCCGCAGCCGGTCAGGGCCAGGGCGAGCGCTGCGAGCGAGGCTGCGGCGGCGAGCCACGGACGGTGCCTGGTCATAAGGGCCTCCGGGGGGTGAGGCGCGGCCTGCTGGTGCTCGACTACTGCTCGAATGTGCGAGATGAGCGCAGGTTTCTCACAATACTGATCATGGCCTGCGGGGGTGTCAAGCCCGGACTTGACAGGACTTGCCCGGACTTCTGCTGGGCAGGTGCGGTCAGATGTGGCTTCTGGGACGCTCACTCTTGTGCGTAACACGGCCGAATGGAACACTATCGATCCGTGATCAAGGTCACCTTTGTCGGCGCGGGCAGCATCGAGTTCACTCGCAGCGTGGCGACCGATCTGTGCGGCTACCCCGAGTTCCGCGGCGGCCTGCACCTGGCGCTGCACGACATCGACGAGGGCCGGCTGGCGTACGCCGCCCGGCTAGTCGGCCGGATCAGCGAGCAGTCAGGCGCGGGCGCGATCGTCACCGCGACCGCCGACCGGCGGGAGGCGCTGGCCGGAGCCGGCTACGTGATCAACGAGGTCCAGGTCGGCGGGTACCTGGCCACCAGGGCGGATTTCGACATCCCGGCCAGGTACGGCGTACGCCAGACCATCGGCGACACGATCGGCATCGGCGGCATCTTCCGCGGCCTGCGCACCATCCCGGTGGCCGTCGCGCTGGCCGACGACATGCTCGACCAGTGCCCGGACGCCTACCTGCTGAGCTACACCAACCCGATGGCCATGCTGCCGTGGGGAGTCTACGCGGGGACGGCGTTCTCCCGCGTCTACGGGCTCTGCCATTCGGTCAGGGACACCCAGGCGTTCCTCACCGATCTGGTGGGCGCCGACCCGCAGCGGGTCAGGTTCGTCACGGCCGGCTTCAACCACCAGGCGTTCGTGCTGGCCTTCGAGCAGGACGGCGAGTCGCTGTACCCCAGGCTGGCGAAGGTGATCGACGCATCGCCGGAGCTGCAGCGCCGGGTGCGGGTCGAGATCTTCCGCAGGTTCGGCTACTTCCCGACCGAGTCAAGCGAGCACTCCGCCGAGTACGTGCCGTGGTTCATGCGGCACGACGAGCAGGTCGAGCGGTTCCGGATCTTCGTCGGGGACTACCTGGCCCGCTCGGAGGAGAACCTGCGCGAGCTTGACGAGCAGCAGCGGGCGCTGGCCGCGGACGAGCCCCTTGACCTGACCCCCGAGGGCGAGCTCGCTTCGCTGTTCATCCACGCGCTGGAGACCGGCACCGAGCGCGAGCTGCACGTGAACGTACGCAACGGCGGCCTGATCACGAACCTGCCCGCCGAGTGCTGCGTGGAGGTACCCTGCCAGCTCGGGGCTTCCGGGCCGCGGCCGGTGCCGGTGGGCGCGCTGCCGCCGCAGCTGGCCGCGCTGAACCGGACGTTCCTCAACGTGGTCGAGCTGACCGTGCGGGCCGCGCTCGACCAGTCGCGCTCTCACGTCTACCAGGCGGCGCTGCTCGACCCGAACACGGCGGCGACGCTGACCACGACGCAGGTCGTCGCGATGTGCGACGAGCTGTTCGACGCCCACCGAGACCTGCTGCCTGCGGCGTTCGCCCGGTGACTGGACCGGCGCCTGGAGGGAGATGACGATGCGGGCTCATGGTCTGCGGAGCCGCTCGGCCCAGGCGGCTGCCTGCGCGGTCGCGGTGGCGGCGACGGCGGGCTGGTCGGCGGCGCCTGCCAGCGCGCGCCCGTCGGCCAGGGCGCAGTCGGCCAGGGCGCAGTCGGCCGGGGCGCAGTCGGCCGGGGCGCAGTCGGCCGGGGCGCAGTCGGCCGGGGCGCAGTCGGGCGGCCGCGCCGCCGCGAGCATTCCCGCCCCTGTGCACCACGGCCGGCTGCGGATCGGCGGGTCGCCACAGGACGGCTCCTGGGTGAGCGCGGCCGGGCTGACCTGGCAGCTGCCGCGGCTGCCGGGCGGGCAGCGGCTGCTCAGCTTCGAGGTCGGCTACGCCTGGCAGCGCTGCCTGCCGTCGGGCGGGCACTGCGTGACCGCGGCGGACTCGACGGCGACCCCGTTCGCCGCCGCCAGGTACCTGGTCGGGCACGCCGACACCGGCATGCGCCTGCGGCTCACCGAGACCGCCAGCGAGGTCGTCGAGACCAGCCCGGCGACGTTCGCGTTCACCGAGGTCAGCAGGTCGGTCAGCGCCCTGGCCGGGGCGGTCGCGGCGGCCTACCCCGCACATGTCGCGCCGCGCACCGAGTTCGTCAACGGGACGCCGGAGCCGACCACGGCGTCCCGCGAAGAGTACTTCCAGGTCGACGCGCCGCACTACAACCAGGCCGACGGCCGGCCGACCCAGCGGTACCGGATCGACGGCGGTACCTGGCGGCCGCTGCCGGCCAGCCACCTGCTCTACACCGGGCACCTGGGGATCGGCCCGCACCGGGTGCAGGCGCGCACCGCCAACCGGGCGGGCGTCAGCACGCTCAGCTTCAGCTGGCGGGTCACGCCGATGCCCGCGCCGGTCTCCTGCCAGCCGGTGCACCACGCCTGCTGGTACCCGCCGCACCTGGCGTCCGACCACCGCCCGATGCGCTGGGACTGGCAGATCGGCCGGGTCACGCCGCTGCAGCGAACGGGCAGCCAGGCAGTGGACATCTACGACCTGGACGGGTTCCTGACCACGGCCGCGCAGGTGCACGCGATCCACACCACCTGGCAGGCGGTGACGCTGCCGCATCCGCGGACGATCTGCTACCTGGACATGGCCTGGGAGGACTACCGGCCGGATGCCAGCCCGTCCCCGCTCGGCATGTTCCCCGCCGCGACGCTCGGCAACGTCTACTTCGGCTACCCGCAGGAGCGCTGGGTGGACTTCCGCCAGCTCGACGCACTGAAGCCGATGCTGACCGAGCGGATCAAGATGTGCGCCGAGAAGGGCTTCGACGCCGTCGAACTCGACGACATCGACAGCTTCGACCCGCCGTCCACCACCGGGTTCCACCTCACTCCCGGCGACGTGCAGAACTTCCTGGCCTACGCGTTCAACCTGATCCACCGCTACGGGATGACCGGGCTGTGGAAGAACTCGCCGTACCTGAGCTGGTGGGGCCGCCGCTACGCAGACGGCGCGATCGTGGAGGAGTGCTACACCTACCACGCGTGCTTCGCGTCCTGGCTGCGCGGCAGCCGCCAGTACGGGATCACCTGCACCGGCCTGCACGGGGCGACGCCGTGCGGGTGGGACGACTTCAGCACGGACGTGACCAGCCGCCAGCCCACCGGCAAGTGGGTGGGCGAGGCCGAGTACGGCTCCGACCACTACGTCTGCAGCCCTGGGCAGCGGTGCGGCTACAAGCACAGGTTCTCGACGTTCTGCCGGGTGGTCTACGCGCCGAGCTTCGGCTTCGCCGCGGTCAAGTTCGACGTCGACCTGGACGGCAGAGTGTTCCAGCCCTGCCCGACCGGGCACTGAGGGTGACCAGGCCGTCCCCCGCCGCAGTGAGCTACTTCACCAACACCTGTGGCACCAGCAGCACCAGGGTGGAGCGGCGAGACTGCACGTTCTGCTCCATTGTGGATCCCACGCAGCGCCTTTAGCGCGGACCGGGACCGAGGGGCTGCGGCTCCACACCGACAGTTGTCCGGGAGAAGACGGCCCCCGGGGGTCGCGGTCCGGGGGCAGGAGCCGGAGCCAACGCGTCGACGGCTCCGCCCTCGGACCGAGGGAGCCCACGTGTCAGTCGCTCGTGGTGCAACTAGCGCCGCCGACCGTTACGGTGATCCGCGCGCCGGGCGCCGGGCCGTTGAGGTAGATGAGCGCGTAGCCTGAGTTGTTCGTCCAGTAGCTGTGCGTGTACCCGCCTGCGGAGGCGGTGGCGTCCTGGTCGGGCTGGTTGGAGTGCACGTAAACGTTGTTCTCGTCGTCGGCGGCATTGTAGATGGTCGCGGTGGCTGAGCACCATGCGGCCGATCTGCCTGAGCTGCCCGGGCTAGGCTCGGCGGCCCGGCGGTACGGCCTGGCGTGGGCGTAGTCGCTGGCGAGGGTCGCCGCGATCGGGGCGACGACCACGAGATCGCGGGTGAGGACGCCAAGCTCGCGGTTGTAGTCCAGGCTGGCGACGGAGAAGTTCTGCGACCCGACCAGGACCCGCCGGCTGGCCAGCTTGGCGTCGGCGACCAGCGCCTTGGCGTGGATGTACAGCGCGGACGAGTCGTCGGGGTAGAGCCTGATGTGGACGCCGGCCCTGGCGAGCTCGTTGAACGCCTGATCCCACTCGGAGTCGGCGGTCATGGTGACTGTGACGTCCACACCTCGCCGCGCGGCGGCGGCCAGGGCGGCGGTGACGGCAGGGTCGTCCATCTCCTCGTTCTCCACCGCGAGCGTGCGGGTCGCCCCGTTGATGACCGCGAGCACCGAACTCTGGGCGTTGGTCGGCGACCAGACCAGGTCGGCGCCGTCCGGCGGATCGACGGAGCGGCCGGCGAAGTCGGCGTCAAAGGTGGTGACGATGGCCTGCACGTCGGCGCGGTCGGTGTCGATGACCGTGAAGTCCCTGGTGTCGGAGTAGTACTCGGTGACCAGGTTCCCGGTCATGATCAGGGAGGTGGCGTCGTCGACGGTGAGGGTCTTCTGGTGGTAGATCACGCTGGCCGGACCCCACCGGACGTGGACGCCATGACTGGCGAGGTAGCGGAAGGCCGCGGTATTGCGTGACTTCTCCAGGTACTGGTCGAGAATCACCCGGACATCCACCCCGCGCCTGGCGGCCGCGGCGAGGTCCTGCTCGGCCACGGTGTCGACCAGCTCATACATGCTCAGGTCCACCGACGAGCGTGCCCCGTTGATCAGGCGGTAGACCGGGCCGATCCCGGCCGTCGGCTCGGTCAGCACCCGCAGCGATCCGGCACTGCCCGACCGGCGGCGGAACGTGGCGGGCGCGGTGGCGGCAGCGTTCTGCGGGCCGGGCCGCGCAGCCGGCGATACTGAGCTGACCGCGGGCGGCCGGCCGCTGGAAGCCGGCGGCGTGCCAGCGCAGGCGGCGGCACTCAGCGCCAGCCCGGTCGCGCCGAGCGTGATCAGGATCGTGCGGTACACCTTGTGCTCCGTCCTGCCGGGCGTCAGGCGCCCTCCGCTGAAGGCTGGTCCGGCACCTGGTGCACCGGCAGGATGATCGCCGACGGGTGCTCGGGGTCGTGGTAGACGACCTGGTCGGCGGCGACCAGGCGGGTGGCGGTCGCAAGCGGTTCGCCTGTGCCCGGGTTGCGTGCGTAGCGGGGGAACGCACCGCTGGAGACCTGGACCCTGATCCGGTGGCCGGCCGCGAACCGGTGCGCGGTCGGCCAGAGCCGCACGTCTGCGCGAGTGACGGTGTCGGCGCCGGTGAGGCTGATCAGGCCGTCGCAGACGTTGCGCGAGCGGCCGGGCTGGTCCACGTCGCACAGCCGGACGAACACGTCCGCGTAGCGCAGGCTTGAGCCGAACCAGATCTCCGCGCTGACCTCGCCGATCACCTCGACGTCGGCGTCCAGCGGCTCGGTGGTGAAGGTGAGCACGTCCGGCCTCGCCTCCAACCTGGCGTTATCGACCCGGCCGGCGTCGCGGGTCATCCGGACGCCGCCGGCCGCCGGGGTCGGGTCGGCCGGATCGTAGCGGTACCGGTCGGGCTCGGAGTCGCCGGCCGGGCGGGCGGCGAGCGCGCCGCCGGGCTGCAGGTGGAACCGCCGCGGCGGGTAGCCGGGCGGCGGCCAGGCGTCGAAGTCGCGCCAGGACTCCTCGCCCATCACGAACAGCCGCACCGGGGCGCGGTCCGGCGGCCGCCCGTCCCGCGCGCAGCCCAGGCCGAAGTCGACCGCCTCCCGCACCGCCGTGCCGTCCGCCGACAGGTGCGTCCAGGGACCGACCACGAGCCGCGCCTGCTTCCCGGCCTGCCGAAGGGCCTGGTAGTCCCGGAGCTGGCCGGGCAGGAAGATGTCGTACCAGCCGCCGATCGAGCAGACCGGCACGCCGACCTGCGCGACCCGGTGCCTGTGGTCGATCTCGGCCCACCGCGGATCGGCGGCGTCGCAGGAGAGGATGTCCTGGATGTAGGCCGACCGGTGCCCGATCGCGGCGATGTCGGCCCGACCGAGCGGGAGCGTGGACATCGCCCGGCGGACCTTGCCTGCCTCGACCATGCCACGCAGCATGCCAAGCCGGCGCTCCTGGCCGGCCACCATCACGCCCCAGGAGAACGGGGTCTCCAGCGAGAACCCGTCGGGCCGCAGGAACTCCATGGTCAGCGCCGAGTCGGTCACCTGCGGGATCATCGCCTTGACCTGCGGTGGCAGCTCGTCGGCCACCGCCCACTGGACGTACCCCAGGTAGCTGCCGCCGACCAGCACGATGCAGTCGCCGCACCAGGGCTGCTTGACCACCCAGTCGAGGGTGGCCAGGCCGTCGTCGCGCTCGCGCCGCATCGGGTCGAACTGCCCGCCCGAGCCGAACGTGCCGCGGGCGCTCTGCAGCAGCACCTGGAAGCCGCGCTCGGCCAGCGGGATGGCCATCGCCGCGGCGATCAGCCCCCGCCGCCCGTACGGGCAGCGCATCAGCGCGAGCGGCAGCGCGGTTGCCTCGCCAGGCTCCCGCTCCCCCTTCATCCTGGGCACGTACCGGTCGGCCAGGAGCACGACGCCGTCAGGCATCGGCACCCGCAGGTCACGCTCGGCCACCACGTCCCTGGTCAGCGGCGGGTCGAGCCGCAGCGCCCGCTGCATGAACCGGCTGGTCAGCTTCATCTGCTGTGCTCGGTGAGCGCGGCCGCCTGCTCGGCGCAGATCTCGGCCATGGCCTGTGCCGCGCCGCGGCAGACGCCGGGGAAGTTCAGGTAGCCGTGCGGCATGCCGACGTACTCGGTGAACCTGACTGGCACCCCGGACGAGCGCAGTGCGTCGGCATAGCGCACGCCGTCCTCGCGCAGCGGGTCGTGCTCGGCCACCTGGATCAGCGCCGGGGGCAGGCCGGCGTGGTCCTTCGCGAGCAGCGGGGACGCTCGCGGATCGGCTGGGTCGGCATCGCCGAGGTACAGCCGGCGGAACGCGAGCATGTCAGGCGCTGAGATGATCAGCGTGTTCGCCGCATCCGGCGACATCGTGGTCATGTCGGTCCCCGCGTACAGCAGCGCCTGGTGGCTGATCTGCGGCCCGCCGCGGTCGCGCGCCAGCAGGCACACGACAGCCGACAGGTTCCCGCCCGCGCTCTCCCCCATCACCCCGATCCGCGGCGCGGAATCCGCGGAGCCCGCGCCCAGGTCTGCGACGTTCTCCGCTGCCCACTCCAGCGCGGCGTAGCAGTCGTCGACCGCCGCGGGGAACCGGTGCACTGGCGCCAGCCGGTACGCGACCGACACCACCACGGCGTCCACGCTCACGGCCACCGAACTGCAGATCCAGTCCGACATCCGCAGGTCGCCGACGACGAACCCGCCGCCATGGAAATTCATGATCAGCGGCCGGGGAACCGAGGCGGCCCGCGCGGGCCGGTACACGCGCACCGCCAGATCGCCGCCCGGGCCCGCGATCTTCCTTTCGCGCACCTGCGCCCCAGGAACCACCGTGCCGAGGATGCGGTTGGTCAGGCCGTTGCTCGGCGTGGCCCTGGACTGCAGGGCGATGACCTCGGCATCGCTCTTGGTGCCGAACGAGCCCTGCCGCTGCACCATCCACGCCCACATCCGGACCCGCCGGTCGATCGGGGCCATCCGCCCTCCGTCCCTGCCTCGCGGCACATGCTCATACCGGCCCAGAGTCCCTATTCTCCACCGCGCCAGCATCCGCCTCCAGGGACGTCAGTACAGTTCCGGCCATAGCAGGTCGGCGAGCCGGGAGGTCGGCAGGTGGACGAGCAGGCAGTCAGCATTGATGGTCAGCGGATCGCGTTCCTCCAGAGCGCGGGCAGCGGCCGGGCCGTGCTGCTCGTGCACGGCAACTCGTCATCGGCCCGCACGTGGCAGCCGGTGCTTGCCGGGCCGTTCGGGCAGCGGTACCGGTGCATGGCCATCGACCTGCCCGGGCACGGCCAGTCGGCCACGGCGGCGGACCACTCCGCCTACTCGCTGCCCGGGTATGCCGCAGTACTCGCCGGCTTCGCAGAGGCCACCGGGGCGGCCGACGCGGTGATCGTGGGCTGGAGCCTGGGCGGGCACATCGCGCTCGAGGCGGCGCCGGCCATGCCGGACGCCGCGGGGTTCGTCATCTTCGGAACGCCGCCGGTCGCGTCGGCCGCCCAGATGGCTGAGGCCTTCCTGCCCAACCCGGCGATGAACGTCGGCTTCACCGCCGACGTCAGCCCGGAGCAGGCGCATGTCTACGCCGAGAGCTTCACCGCCCCTGGGTCGGACCTGCCGCTTGACGACTTCACCGCCGACATCCTGCGCACTGACGGCGCGGCCCGGGCCGGCCTGTTCGCCAGCGTGGGCGAGGGCAGGTTCGCCGACGAGCTGGCGATCGCCGCGGACCTCGGACGGCCGCTTGCGATCCTGCACGGCGAGGGCGAGCAGCTGGTGAACCTGGCCTACCTTGAGCAGCTGCACATCCCGACCCTGTGGCGCGGCGGCGTGCAGCTGATCCCCGGCGCCGGGCATGCCGCGCACCTGGAGGCCACCGCCGCGTTCACCGGCCTGCTCGACCAGTTCCTTTCTGAGCTAGCCCACCGCTGACAGGAGCACAGGACGCGGACCCGGTCACGAGCGATTCCGGCCGCCCACCCGAGCAGGCAGCATCCGGCGCAAGCAGGCGGACATGGGATCCGATGGATAGGCTCACCATCGCCGCCATGAACAACATCATCGACAGCGTTTTCTGACCGCGCGGAGGACGGAGGCCTAGCGGTGGAGCCATTCGATCCGAGCAGGCCGAACATTGCCAGGGTCTGGGATTACTGGCTGGGCGGCAAGGACAACTTCGCCGCCGACCGCGAGCTTGCCGAGAAGATGCTGGCGGTTCACCCGCCCTCCGCGCAGATGGCCAGGGAGAACAGGGAGTTCCTCGGACGTGCGGTCGGTTACGTGGCGGCCCGCGGTGTCGGGCAGTTCATCGACGTCGGCGCGGGCCTGCCGACCGCGCTGAACACGCACGACATCGCCAGGAAGATCAACCCGGAGGCGCGGGTGGCCTACGTGGACAACGACCCGGTGGTGATCTCGCACGCCCGCACGCTGCTCGCCAGCAGTCCCGGAGTGATCGCGGTCCCTGGTGACATGCGCTATCCCGAGGCGGTGCTGGCCGACGGCGGACTGGCGGACCTGATCGACCTGGGTGGACCCGCCTGCGTGATCCTCTCCGCCGTCCTGCACTTCGCCGAGGCCGCAGCCGCGCGCGACATCGCGGCTGCCTTCGCCCGGGCGCTCGCCCCGTCCAGCTACCTGATCATCTCCGTCGGCAGCGGTAGCCGGTCAGAGGGAACGAACTTCACCTCCGCATACAGCGCCGCGCAGATCCACATCCACTCGCCGCAGGAGGTCCTCGGCTTCTTCGGCGACCTGGAACTGGTGCCACCTGGTGCCGTCTCGGTGCGCGGCTGGTACGGCGATGAGCCCATGCCGGACCTCGAGCCGCGAACCGCGACCTTCATCGGCGGTGTGGCCCGCAAGAGGGCTGGTCGCCTGGGCGAGTGCCCGGCCTGACCAGGCCGCGCTCGTAGGCGTACACGACCGCCCGCACCCGATCGCGCAGCTGCAGCTTGCCGAGCACCCGGCCGACGTGGGTCTTCACGGTGGGCCTGATCCGGGCCTACGGCGGCCCGACATGGCTGGCCCGCCGACTACATCATCAGCTTCGCGCCCAGCAGGACGGCGAAGATGGACCCGACCAGCCAAATCCTGGCAAAGATCACTGGCACGACTTGGGTCAGCTTCGCCGCCGCTGTGCGGGCCACCGCCAGGGGCGAGTCGGTCCTGGCCGCGCCGGTCGCAGCGAAGCTGGCGAGCCAGGTCCGCGGCACGAGCAGCCTGAGCGCGCGCGAGACTGACGTGCTCGGGCGCATCGCCCGCGGCCTGTCCAACCCGGAGATCGGCCGTGAGCTCCGCATCAGCGAGGCAACCGTGAAGAGCCACGTCATGCGGATCTTCGGGAAGCTGGGCGTCAGGGACCGGACCGCCGCGGTCACCGCGGCCATCGCCCGCGGGATCCTGCCGCCGCCCGAGTGTTAGAACACGTAGGCTTCTTCTTCCTCGAACTCGGTGTCCAGGCCCGCCTGCTCGACAGCGTCGGGAACCCGGATCGGCTCGAACCGGTTCAGGACCTTGAGGATGAGCCAGGTGACGCCGAACGCGTAGGCTGCCACGAACAGCGCGGCCGCGACCTGCTTGCCGAAGAAGGCGGCGTTACCGGCCACGAGCCCGTTCTGGCCTGCCGCGTTGACCGAGAGGTAGGCGAAGACCCCGAGCAGGATGGTGCCGAGCAGGCCGCCGATCCCATGCGCTCCCCAGACGTCCAGCGCGTCGTCCCACTTCATGCGGTTGCGGAACCATACCGCGCCGTAGACGACCCCGCCGGCTGAGGAACCCGATGACGAAAGACGCCCAGGTCGGGACGTAGCCTGCGCAGGGGGTGATGCAGGCCAGCCCGGCCACGGCGCCGGTGAAGGCGCCAACCAAGCTGGGCTTGCCGGTCTTCCACCAGCTGACGGCCAGCCAGGTGCACATGGCGACGGACGCGGCGATGTCGGTGTTGACGAAGGCCTGCGCGGCGATCCCGTTGGCGGCAAGCGCCGAACCTGCGTTGAACCCGAACCAGCCGAACCACAGCAAGCCAGTCCCCAGGCCGACGAACGCGACGTTGTGCGGCACCGTCTTCTCACCCGGCGCGAAGTTGCGCTTCCCGACCACCCACACCGACGCCAGTGCGGCGAACCCGGCGCTGGTGTGCACGACCATGCCGCCGGCGAAGTCGTGCACGCCCCAGCTTGCGAGGAACCCGCCGCCCCAGATCCAGTGCACAAGCGGCACATAGACCAGCAGGCTCCATACGACCAGGAACTTCAGGTAGCTCTTGAAGTGGACCCGGTCGGCGAACGCCCCGGTAATCAGGGCCGGGGTGATGATCGCGAACATCTCCTGGAACGAGAAGTGCGCCAGCGCCGGAATGTGCGGCGCCCACGGTCCTGGATGGACGCCCACATTGCGCAGGAATGCCCAGGAGAGGTTCCCGATGACGCCGCCTTCGTTGCCGGAGAAGGCGAGCGAGTACCCGACCGCGACCCAGATGACGGTCACCACGCCCATCGAGATGAAGCTCTGCAGCATGATGGCCAGCACGTTCTTCCGACGCACCAGCCCGCCATAGAAGAACGCCAGGCCCGGTGTCATCACCATCACAAGCGCCGCGCTGACCAGAACGAAGGCGGTATCTCCAGCACTGATCATCACGGCCTCCACCGGAAACGCTCGTTGCTCTGCCTGGCCGAACGCTAACCGCGGCCATGCCACTCAAGCAGGGACCTGCGACTGCGTCAATAGGGCCTAAGGTCCCGTCTGTCCGGTCACCCCAGTGCCTGGCTACTGAGCCGCGGCCAGAGCCTGGGCATGAGCTCGTTCTGGACCGCACGCCAGGACTCGGCCTCGGCTTCGGCCATCGGCCGGACCGGGCCGCATGCGGCCGCGGCCAGCCAGGTCTGGCAGGCGGCGGACAGCAGCCACATCCTGGTCACCGCGGCCTCGGGCGTGGCGCCACAGGTCAGCGTGCCGTTGCCACGCAGCAGCATCGCGTCGCAGGGACCGAGCGCCGCGGCAGCCTCTCGGCCGAGGCCTGGGGACCTGAGCAGCCGCGCGTCGAGGTGAACCGGCACCCGCGGCCCGAGCCAGCACGCCTGGCCATGCAGCAGCGGAAGCACGGCGGCCGACTCCCCCGCGGGCACCCCCGACCGTGCCAGCGCCGCGGCCGCGGCGAAGGCGGGCGGCGGCTGCGCGCGGGCGATGGCGCCGACGTCGTCTCTGGCCGCGTAGACCGCCAGGTGGACCCACGCCTCGGCGGGTGCGCCCGGCGGCAGCGACGTCGCAGTCAGGTCGATCTCGACCAGGTCGGCCGCCTCGACGGTGGCGAGGTCGGCGGCCGGGGTGATGAGCAGCCCGGTGCCGGTCCGCCGCGAGACATGCCCGAAGGCCGTGACCAGTCCGAGGCCCGCAAGGACCCTGGCGGCATGGACAATGACCGTTCCGGCATCTTGCGCTCCGACCCGCACCCGATAAACTGTATGCAGTTTTTACGAAAGGGGAAGACCGTGATCTCAGGGCTGCACCACTACGCGCTTGAGGTTCCCGACCTGTCGGTCGCCGACGGCTTCCTGCAGGACTTCGGCCTGGAGACGGCGGACAAGGACGGCGCGCTGACCGCCCGCTGCCGAGGTCGCGATCAAGACCAGGTCCAGATGGTGGAAGGGCCGGCCAAGCGGCTGCACCACGTCTCGTTCACGGTGACGCCTGGCGGCATGGACGAGCTGCACGCCGCGATCGAGCGGGCAGGCACGGCGCTGATCGAGCCGCCGGCCGGGGCAGGCGAGTCAGGCACCTGGCTGCGCGACCCTGACGGCAACGCCGTCCAACTGCTGCCCGCCGAGCAGGCCGCGGCGCGACCGGTACCCGAGATCACGGTCAACTCGGGGTCGAGCGCGCGCGGATCGGCTCGGCGGCCTGGCGGCAGGTGCATCCGGGCTTCCACCACGCTAGCTTCGAGGTGCCGTCCATCGACGCGCTCGCGATCGGCGCGGACCGGATGCGCTCGCGCGGCAGGGCCGAAGGCTGGGGCCTCGGACGGCATACGATCGGGTCGAACTTCTTCCACTACAACCCCGACCCGTGGGGCAGCTGGATCGAGTGGTTCTCCGACATCGACCAGATCGACGACTGCTGGGTGGCGGGCGACTGGGACGTGCCGCCGCACCTGTGGGGTGCGCCGCCGCCGCAGACCTTCCTGGCGAACAAAGAGCCGCGCGCCGAAGGCTAGCCCCGCACCTCAGGCGACACCCGCAGGGCACCACCACCGCGCAAGTATGGCTCCGATCGGGAAAGGCGCTGATGAGCACCAGATGGACTGTGACGATCGACTGCGCGCGCCCGGCGACGCTGGCTGCCTTCTGGAGACTGGCGCTGGGATATGTCGAGGCCTTGCCGCCGGAGGGTTTCGCGAGCTGGGCTGAATGGCTCGCCGATGCCGGTGTCCCGCCGGAGGAATGGAATGACGTTGCCTATATCGAGGATCCCAGCGGGGTGCTTCCCAGCATCTCATTCCTCAAGGTGCCCGAGCCCAAGGCCGACAAGAACCGGGTCCACCTGGATGTACAAGCCGGTGGCGGCCGCGGGGAGCCGTGGCAGGTTCGGTGGCCGCGTGTGACCGAGGCGGTCCGGCGCCTCACCGCGGCCGGTGCGACCCTCATTCGCGAGGACGTTCAGAACGGCGTCCCGGACCATGTGGTGATGGCCGATCCGGAGGCAAACGAGTTCTGCGTGCTCTGATCCTCAGCCTTCGCCAGTGCCTGTCGGCGCACAGCCGCGGTTCACCGGCCCGCAGCCCAGGGACCCACTTCTGACACGCGGTGGCCGCGACGCCGGTTGGCGGAAGCCGCGCGAATGCGATTCGTTTCGGGGACGGTGCCGCTGGGATCGGTGTCACGGGAGCGGGTGTGCCTGGAAGAAGGCCCACATCTGCGCGTTGGCGTTCAGCGCATCGCTTTGCGGTCCGAGCACGCTGGTGATCCCTGCGGGCATCGGCGGGCCGCCTGGCCATTCATGGCCTTCGCCGCGGATGGCGTAGAGCTCGACGACGGCGCCGCCCGGGCAGCCGGCGTAGGCCGTGAGGCGGTAGCCGCGCGCGGAGGTCACCCGCGGGCGAGCAGCGCACCGGTCCTGCCTGGCCCAGCGCCGGGCAGCGGCCGGCACGGAGTAGGTCCAGTACGGCTCGCCGTGTCCGCTGAACGGGTCGATCGGGTCCGCGGTGCCGTGGAAGGCGATCACCGGCACCGCCCGGCTGGCCGGGCATGGGCTGGCAATGCGCAGCCCCGCTACCGGGGCGATGGCCGCGAAGGTACCGGAAGCGTCGCAGCCGAGCTGGCTGGCCATCCGCCCGCCGCCGGACATCCCTGTTGCGTAGACCCGGCGAGGGTCAACGCAGAACCGGCCGGCCAGGGCCGTGACCAGGCGGGTCAGGAACGTGACATCGCTGGGCGCGCTGGCGGGCGGGAGACTGCCGCCGATCAGCGGCTGGCCGGGGACATTCCAGTCATAGCCGACCCCGGCCCGGATCAGCGCCTGCGGGTAGGCGACGATGAAACCGTCCGCGTCGGCGGCGGTGTCCATGCCGCTGAACCTCTCCTGCGCGCGGGCTGTGCTCTGACTGCCGTGAAGATTCAGGACGAGCGCCACTTTCGCCGTCCCCGTGTACCCCGCGGGGACGTGCACGATCACGACCCGCTTGCGGCCGCTGACGGTCATGCTGTACAGCGCCGAGCCGGCCGCCCGGTGATGCCCGCAGCCCGACTTTCCCGGTGCCGGCAGCAGCGTCCGCGCCGTGACCGGCGGTGCCGCTGCCCCGCCGTGGCCGCAGCCCGCAGCAGCGCCGGCCGCCAGCAGCGCCGCCACGGCCAGCCCGAGGCTGCGGCTGCGCCATCGCGAGCACGGCCGCGCCAGGCGATCCCGTGCAGCCGGCGACCCGGCCACGGACTCTCTCGTCCTTAGCACAGTTATGCAACCTGGTTGCATAACTGTAACGATACGGGCCGCCGGCTCCGAATGCAATCTCCGGCGGCTCGGCGACCTGCCCGTACCCGCCCGGCAGAGCCGGATTCGCCAGTCATGGACTGTTTACTGCGTTGGCGGCGCGGGCGTGGGTGTGCTGGAGTGGCCCGGTGGATGCCGTGGAGCTGGCCAAGCGCTACGGTCTGGGCCGCGCCGTAAGGCTGTCGGATGGGCCGGTCGCGCGCGGCAGGCAAGGACTTGTCTGGCGGCTGGACACCGCCGACGGCCGGTGGGCGGTGAAAGTGCCGTTCCGCTCGTGCAGTGAGGACGAGGCGACCGAGGCGACCTTGTTCCAGGAGGCGGCTTATGCCGCTGGCGTGCCGACGCCGCTGGTGCGGCGCACCACTGAGGGACGTGTCTTCGCGATGATCGCAGGCGAGCAGGTCAGGGTGTACGAGTGGGTCGACTTGATCGCCCCCGATGCCACGCTCGACCCAGGCCAGGTCGGCGCCGTCGTGGCCGCCGTTCACCGCGTCCGGGCCGGCGCTCCCGGCCCGCTGGACCCCTGGTATCACGAACCGGTTGGGGCGGGCCGCTGGGACCACCTGATCGGCCTGCTCGCCGGAGCGGGAGCGCCCTTCGCAGGCCGGCTTGCCGAGGTGCGTGACGAGCTGGTCGCGCTCGAGTCCTGGATCGAGCCCCCGCAGATGATCCAGACTTGTCACCGCGACCTGTGGGCCGACAACGTCCTGCCCGCCGCCGGAGGCGGGGTCTGCGTGATCGACTGGGAGAACAGCGGTCCGGCCGATCCGAACCAGGAACTCGCCTGCGTCCTGTTCGAGTTCGGCCGCTCCGACCCGGGCCGGACCCGCGCGCTGGCCGGCGCCTACCGGGAAGCCGGCGGACCGGCAGTCGTCAATCAGCGCCGGCACTTCTCGATGCTCATCGCCCAGCTCGGGCACATCACCGAGATCGCCGCAACCGACTGGCTCACGCCCAGTCGCCGCTCCCCGCAGCGGGCCGACTCCGAAGCATGGGTCAGCGAGACCCTCGACGACCCGCACACGCGCAAGCTGCTCGAGACGATTCTGACTGCCGCGCGGTAGCAGCCATGTATTCCCAGCCGCAGCAGTCTGCGTTCATGCAGCACGGCTACACGGTGCGGCCAGCAGTCCAATGCCGGACCGAGAGGCCGGCTTCCAATCGCGAGAACGGCAAGACCGTTGACAGTGTTAGCGGCCGGGCCGAAGATGTCTGGGCGGGGTTGGCCGCGTCGGAGCATTTCTGAGATGAGCGCACTCAGGCCCGGCGGATAGGCAAGCGATGAAATCGGCTGAAATTTCAGAGAAAGAGATGGGACTATGGCCTACCGGCTAGGGAAAAACCGCCCGGTTATCGACGCCAGGACGATGCGCTTCGGCAGCTACCTCACGCCTTCGCTGACGGCCGCGCCGCCGTCGGTCGACTACGGGGCCAAGGTCAGCGCATGGCCGATGTACTACAACAACCAGTACGGCGACTGCACCTGCGCGGCGGCGGGACACCTGATCCAGAACTGGACGGCCAACGCGGGGAAGGAGGTCACGCCGCCCGATCTGACCGTGCTGTCGTTCTACGAGCACTTCGTGGGCACCCCGCCGCCCCCCGACGAGGGCTGCGACATGCTCTCGGTACTCAAGTACTGGCGCAAGACGGGGCTCGACGAGCACAAGGTGAAGGCATTCGCCAGCATCCAGCTGCAGAATCACGCCGAGGCGCAGAAAGCCATTTACCTGCTAGGCGGCATCTACATCGGCGTGGCCCTGCCGGATTCCGTGCTGCCGCAGGGCGGGAACTACCTGGAGATCCCGTGGGTGGTCCCGCCCGGCGGGCCGGTCGGTGACGCCGCGCCGAACCCGGACAACGGACACTGCATCCCCGCGGTGGCTTACGACGCCACGAACCTCTACGTGGTGACCTGGGGCGCGGTCAAATCGATGAGCTGGCAGTTCTATGACGGCTACGCGGACGAGAGCTTCGCCGTGGTCAGCGCGGACTTCGTCGACCTGGCATCCGGGCACGACCCGGCCGGACTCAGCCTGACCCAGATGCTGAGCGACCTGAAGGAGCTGACGGGCTAGGCTGCGCGGGTCTACGCCTGACAGGCCCGATCCCCTGCCGGACCTAGCGCTCACGATGTCCCAGGCGGCGGCTTCGATCGCGGGCCTCGGACAGCAGGACGGCGGCGGTCAGCCCGGCCAGTGTCATTTCCACCAGATTGTGGTGACATTTGCTGTGGCTTGCAATACGTTGTGAGGCAATACGGAGCAGGTTGTGCCCGGGGACCGGCCGTTCATTGCCGGGGGGCACGCTCACGATCGGTGATGCTCGTGATGGGACGATGCCATGGCTGTTCCTCAGGACGCGGACACCGTTTTGAAGACGGTGCGGCTAGGCTGGTGCGTGGCTGAAGTGCGGGGCCGTTGCCGGCCACGTGGGCAGCCCGGGGCCGACCTGCCACTGCCTGAGCGAACAGGCGACTCGCTGCCGCTCGAAATGGAGCGCAATCCGGATGAATTGCGTGGTCAGGCCGTAGCACTGCTCGACGTCCTCGCCAGAGATCTGGGAGTGGATGCCGATGCTACCTCCGGCAAGCGCTTTCCGGATGAGGTGAAAGAGGCGGCAGACAGCCTCGCGGGCGCATCGAAGGACTCTCAGGATGCCGCGTGGACGAGGCTGGCCGGTCTGCTCTACAGGTTCGACTCGCATATCCAGGACACCCTGGCGGCGAGGTCGGCCAACGTAGGGAGCGGATATCAGCTGGGCCGCGCCGTCGCCGAGTGCTACTGGGCACTGAAACCCGACGAGCCCAGCACGCCAGAGACCTGGACCTCCTGGTCGTTCTTGCTCGGCCCGGTGCGCTGTGACGAAATCGAACAGCAGCTGGGCCGCCTTTCCGCGTACTTTCATCCCTACACAGCAGCGGCGATCGCCGGCTCGCTGCAGGTCTGGAAGAGCGTCGCGACTGACCAGAACTGGCAGCGCACAATCGCAGCGGACAAGAGATGGCGGGCGAACGCCGACGCCTGCCTCTACGAGCAGATCTGCCGCTGGTACGAGCTCTTGCTCCTAGATCAGGATCCGACCACATTGATCCAGCCCTATCAGCTACTGCGGGATCCCCTCCTGCTGTGGCGGGCCGTCCGGCTGTTCTGGGGCCAGTTCGTCCTGGCCGCCCTGTCTGCCGTCGCGCTCGCCTTCTTCGCCTACCTGCTCTCCAGGCCGGATGTGAGCTCCTGGGTCACGACGCTGCTAGGCGCCCTTGGCATCACCGGGTTCTCCGTCGCCGGGATGGGGGCGAAACTGAAGAACGACGCGCAGGCCATGCTCACCAGGATCAAGGAGGACGCTTATACCGACCTGATCGCGGTCGCCATCACCATTGCGCCACCGCTGCCAACGACCGGCGAACCGCCGGACGTATCCGCGGGCCCGCCACCAGTATCGTCCAGGAGGCAACTGCAGATGACCCGCATCGTGCGGCAGCGGACCCTCACCCCGGTCACACCCCCCTGAAGGCACGCCGCGACGTAACTCCGGCGCCCGCGGCCAGGGCCATCTGCCGGCCTGCGCCGGCGCCGGCGGGCCGTGTATCCGGTACCGCGCAGGCGTGACCTTGCGGCAGGTCAAGGTACACCGCGGCGCCCGGTACTTCGCGTCCATGACGATCACCGGGACAAACCACAGGACAGTGCACCTGGTGATGCGCGACGGCCTCTGGACGAAGGTAGGCAGCAGATAGCCGGCGAAGCCCGACGGTTCGTGCTCTCCGGCGTCGTCCTCGCAGGCGCAGAAAGCCCATGGAACATGGTCACGCGCCGGGCTCGGAGCCACTTGTGCTGCGGTCAGTCTCCGGGTGCCGGCCAGCCAGCGGGCAGTTCTTCCAGCCGCCGGGCCCAGTCCGGCGAGGCGCTGCACGGCCAGCCAGGTCTGGGGCGGGTCGTCGGCCAGGATCTGCCGGGCCACGATCTGGTGCATCGTCACGTGCAGCCGCGGGCTGGCAGGCCAACCGCCGTCTTCGACCTCGGAACATGCCAGGGCAGGCTCGTCTACCATGCACTCGAGTGGTACTTCCCCCCAGCACGGCCAGGCGTTCAACCCCAGCACCTACTTCAACACCTGCACCCGCCGGCTGATCCGGCACCGACCGCCAAACTCGGCCCGCAGCCGACCCGCTCGGCTCGCTCGGAGATCACCAGGCCCTGCGGGCCGTATATCCCGTAGCTGAAGCCGCACCCAGAGGCGGCGGCTTGGACCTAACATGCGGAGGCATGAGATTGCTTGCCGCCTCTGCGGCGATCGTGGTGCTGATCGCTGGATGCGCGTCCGGCGCAGTCAGCGATCACCATTCGGTTCCGGCATCCGCGAGCAGCGCGACGCCGGGGTCGGCCCGCCGGGTTCTGTCGGCCGTGGCAGCGGTATCCCCCCGCCTGGCGTGGGCGGTCGGCGGTGACAGCTCCGGCGCACTGATCGTGCAGTGGACCGGGGCGGCGTGGCAGCAGGCCCAGGTGCCTCGCACCGGGGCCGGCAGCACCCTGACCAGCGTCACCGCCGTGTCGGCCCGCGATGCCTGGGCAACAGGCACCGATGGCGCCGGGAAGCCGCTGATCCTGCACTGGAACGGCAATGCCTGGACCCGCACCGCCAGCCCGTCGCCGGAGGTACGCCTGTTCGCCATCGCCGCAGCCCCCGGCAGGGCCTGGGCAGTCGGCGGCTTCCCCGGCGGCTATTGCGGCTACGGACCCGCGTTCATCGCCGGATGGAACGGGTTCGCCTGGCAGCGGCAGGCCAGCCCGACCGCCGCGCCGCTCGCCGCGGTCACCGCCGGGCCGGCCGGCCAGACCTGGGCCGCCGGCGGCTGCCTAGCCACCGTGATCTTCCGCCACGACGCGTCCGGCTGGGCGCACGTACCCAGCCCCAGCCCGGCCGGGGGCGGGCCCGACGCCGGCAGCTCCCTCGACGGGGTCACCGCCACCTCCGCCCGCAACGCCTGGGCCGTCGGAGGCATCGTCGGCACCCGCGCCAGGCCGCTGATCCTGCGCTGGAACGGCACCCGCTGGAACCAGGCACCCAGCCCGCCCGCCCGCGGCCAGCTGCACGCCGTCGCCGCCACCTCCGCCACCAGCGCCTGGGCCGCCGGGCTCACCTACGCCCGCACCAGGACCGCCAGCCTGCTGCTGCAGTGGAATGGCACCCGGTGGACCCGCGTACCCTGCCCCGGAACCAGCCTCACCGGCCTGACCGCCACCACCGCCGCCAGCGCCTGGGCAGTCGGCACCACCAGCAGCGGACCGCTCATCCTGCACTGGAACGGCACCCGCTGGAAGCGGCAGCCGCTTTAACGGGCGGTGACCGTCGATCAGGGGCGTTCGTCGCCTGACTCGAGGAGCCTGCCGTTCTTCGACAGGTCCGGATCGGTGCATGCCGAGAGGTTGAAACAGCACGGCCGTCTCTTCCCGCTCTTCATCTTCGAGATGCTCACGTCGACCCGTCGTCTGCGCGTGTCAGGGTTCTTCGTGGCGTTGACCCAGCGCACCCACTCCCAGCGCGCCATCGGGGTGATCTCGTTCCACAGCTCCTGGATCGTCGGCGGGGCAGCTGCCAGAGCTGCCGCAAGATCCTGGGGCGCGTTCGGCTCAGGCCAGTCCTTGGTCACCTCGATGCCGAGTGCCGCAGCGTCACCCGCGCCGATGCCAGCAGCGTGCTGCAGCGCGTCATCGACCCTCATCCAGTGGCCAGAGTTTCCGTCCGGTTCGAGCACAGTCTGGAACTCGACGCCATTGATGGTCCCGTGGACGGCCACCTGCCCGCGCGAGGGCAGCTTCGTGCTCGCCGTCTCAGGCAGCCGCAACACAGCCGATGTGCCAATCGTGGACAGCGTGGCGTCGAAGCGAATCATCGGGGGTGTCATGACTGACACTCTACGGCGGGGCCGACCCGAGGTCCTTGGCTGGCGGGTTAGCGTTGTGGGCAATTCCGAGAATTGCCCACCAAAGGCATGCGGTGCCGCTAATGCCCCTCTGCGACGTCGCGCCGGTCGAGCGCGGTCGACCAGTACGGCTCGTATTTCGCCAGCCAGGGTGCGACCGCGTCGGCCAGCGCCTCGGCGTCGACGCGGTACAGCTGCTGCCGACCCTGCCGGGTGGCGGTCACCAGCCCTGCCGCTCTCAGGCCCATCAGGTGCTTGGAGATTCCCGACGCCACCAGGCCGGGGAACTGCGCGGCAAGCTCGCTGACGGTAAGCGCACCGCGCTCGGCCAGCAGGTCGAGGATGCGCCGGCGGGTCGGATCTGCCGGCACCCGGAACACGCCATCGCTTGTGTCAGGCACGGACCGCCGTCACCAGGCCGGCCAGCCGGTCCAGCACCTGGTGGCGGTCCGCGCCGCGTTCGTAAGCTTGCAGAATTCCTGGCCAGGCGGGCTTGCCGATCCCGGCGAAGCCGTCGTGGGTGAGGCGGCGCGTTACTCCGGCGGCTCACGACGCGACTGCAAGGAGCCTGCAACCTGGATCGGCCAGCGTTGGCCGGGACGAGGGTGCGGCGTCGGTGCCGGCCCGGTCCTGCGGGAGGAACGCGTGGCACGATCTGGCTCCGGAGCCGGCCGCGCGGTGGGCTGGGCCCGGCGTTGCCGGCCGGGCCGCCGTACCGTCGTTCTCGGCGCCGCGGGCGCCGTGGCGGGCGCGCTGTGCGGGCTGCTCGGGGTCGCCGGCGGAGTGGTCATCGTCCCGGTGCTGACCTCGCGCAGGATCGGAATGGCCCGGGCCGCCGCGAGTGGCACCACCATCGCCGCAGTGCTTCCGATCTCCGTCGTGGCCGCGCTGATGTACGCGGGCCTGCATAACGTTGACGACCGGGCAGCCTCCGCCATCGTTCCCGGGGCCGCCGCCGGCGTGATCATCGGGTCCTTGCTGGCAGCCCGGGTGCGGGCGCCGGTGCTCCGCACCCTGTTTCAGGTAATGCTGCTGGCCACCGCGGCCCGCCTGCTCATCGCCCTGCCCGCCGGGAGCATCCGCCAGATCGACGTGGCGGTGCCGGCGGCGGCAGGGCTGTGTGCCCTGGGAGCGTTCGCTGGCCTGGCCAGCGGAATGCTGGGCAGTGGCGGCGGCACCTTCCTGGTGCCCGCGCTCATCCTGGGGTTCGGGCTCGTGCAGCAGGTAGCTCAGGGGACCGCGCTGCTCGCCCTGATCCCCATCTGGGTCATCGGGGCGCTCACCCACTACAGGACGCACACACTGCGGCTGCGCGAGGCGGTCGCCGTGGGCTCGTGCGGAGCGCTGACGGTGCCGCTCGGCGCCGAGATCGCCGCCCATGCCGGCGCCCTGCCCTTGCGGATCACACTCGCCGTCTTCCTGCTCGCGACCGTAGCCCGGGCCGTGCTGCAGCGCTCGCCCCAGCAGCCCTCAACCGCGACCCGAGAGCAGCCGGCACCGGACCTGGCCCGCCCGGCAGGCGAGGTCGTCCATGATCCAAAGATCGTCCAGCCTGAACAAGCCCGTCCGGCTTGACGGAATCACGCGGTCAGGCTAGACGAGGCACTAACTCGCTTCGCCGCCGTGATCGGAGGCCGACCAGTCCAGCGTGACAGCGGCCGTCCAGGACTGCCGCTGCGAGCCGAGCTGTTTGCCGGTGAACGGCTCGAAATACTCGCTGAGCTCCCCGTCGGCGGCGACCTGGCTGAGCGAATCGCTGCACATCTCGTCCGCGCGGGCGGAGTAGCCGAGCAGGCTCAGCGACTGCCAGAGTAGCCAGTTGATGACCGGCCAGACCGGACCGCGCCAGTAGTTGTCCGGCTCGAACGCCGGCTCGGCGGGGGATGTGCTCGGCAGCAGGGGCCAGCGCAGCCGCGGGTGGCCGCAGAAGTCTTCAGAGTCGAGAAGCCGCAGCTGGGCAGCGCGCTGGCCGGTGTCCGCGGTCCGGGCGAACAGCGGCGCGAAACCCGCGAACGTTCGCAGCCTGATGTCCTCCCCGGCGCGGACATCGTAGTCGGCGCAGAGCCCGGCCCGGGTGTCATAGCGGCTAGCCAGCCCCGAGTGGCCGCGGTCGAGCCAGCGGGTCAGCTGCTCGCGGACGTCGTCGCTGGCCCCGGCCACGTCGGCTAGGTCAAGCAGCGCGGCGTTGGCCGCGACGAGGATGGCGCTGAAGAACACGTCCTTAATCAGGAACGGGTACTCACCATAGATCTGCGCGTCGTCGTACCGGTATTTCCGCAGCTGTTCGACCAGCCACAGGAACCGGTCGTAGTCCCAGTTGGTGGGCCGCTGCGACGGGTCCGACACTTCACGTGTGTCCAGGCGGGTGTACGGGCCGGGCTTGGCTACCGTGATGCGCTCAAGCGCGCGGTCCCAGCGCGGGGAGTTGTCCGTGCCCTCCCATGGGTGATAGGTGGTGACCAGCCCGGATGCCTCGGGGTCGCGGTGAGTGGCGAGATAGCGATGCCAGCTGACCATCCGCGGGTACAGCGCCTGAATGCGCCCGCGGATCTCCGGCTGCCATTCCTGCGGCGTCAGCCGCCAGATCCGCTGCAGCGCCAGGGCATGCACCGGTGGCTGGCAGATCCCGGTCGTCTTCATAGGGGGCGCAGGCGCCGCAGGCGAGACGGAGGTGTCCCACCACTCCGGTCCGGGAAAGTAAGGATGGTCCGGGCCCGCCCGGAACACCAGGTGCGGCACCATGCCCGTCGCCCACTGCGCCGCGAATAGCTGCTCAAGCTCGGTCATGGCCCGCCGCACGTCCAGGTGCGCCCATCCGATCGCGATGAAGGCGCTGTCCCAGCTCCACTGGTGCGGGTACAGAACGGGTGATGCCTTAGTCCAGCTGCCTGCGTCGTTGCCGCGCAGCACCGCGGCTGCCCGGTCGCGCAGCACTGCGCGAGTATCGGCGGTCGCGCTCATGGTGGTCTTCTCCTGACCGGGAATATCGGACATAAGCGGCATCTACGGGTTGCTCAAGCGACGCGCTGCCTTGCCCCCCATCGGTGCCACGCTACTCAGCGATATGGGGCAGGGCCAGGCAGGGGCGCTGGGCGCGATCCTCGCCATCCGAGAGCACGTACCCGGCCAGCTAGGCGGAGACGGTCTCCCCCGCCTTGATCCGGCGCATGGCCGATAGCGTCGCCGCGACCGCCATGAGGTAGTCGCCGGTCATGCCGTCGGCGTACCTCTTCTCCTCGGCCGACCCGCCCGGCACCCCGCCGACCACGAGCGCGAAGCTGAACCGCAGGCGCAGGTTGTCGTCATCGCCCTCGATCTCGTTCGCGATGGTGCCGAGCACCGGCCCGGCGATCCTGGTGAACACCACCCGGTGCGGTGCATCCAGCGTGATCCGCTCGGTCATCCGCTGGCCGCGGAAGTCGATGTCGCGGTCGAACGTGTCCTCCCCGTGCCGTGCCGTCACCTCGCGGGACGTCATGCTCGGCACGAACGGCAGCGCGCTGTTGGCCTTCAGCACCAGGCCGTCCCAGACGTCGGCCCTGGCGAGTAAGGTCTCGCCGGGCGCGTTGACCGGCAGCTGGTGCGAGACGAAGATCATTTGGCCCAGCGCTTGAGCTCGGGCGGCTCGACCAGGTCGCCGCCCGGTGCCGCCGGATCGGCAAGCAGCGCGCCGAGCCGGTCCTCGCCGCCGGCCAGGAAGGTGACCAGGGAGTAACTCATTCCGCCTGCTCCGGCCCCGGCGACAGCGCCGTCGAGCAGGTCGCGCACGGCGGCGATGTCGAGCTCCGCCCAGCCGGCCGCGATGGCCTGGTCGAACAGGGCCTTGGCGGCGCTGAACACCGGCGGGTCGACTCCCGCGGCGCCGGCCGCGCCGACGATCTGGTCGAGTATCGGCGCCAGCGTGCCGATCGGCCCTGGCGCCGGATGCCACTCGCGCGCCCTGATGACGGGACCGCGCTGCCGCCAGATCGCCGAGGCCGCGATGGAGTCATCCAGCGTCCGCTGCACCAGGTCAAGATCGAGGCCGGGGCCGCGGGCCAGCAGCATCGCCTCGGCGGCCGCCGCCATGTGCGTGGCGAGCAGCATAATCGCCACGTACTTCATGCTCGCGCCTGCGCCGAACGCCCCCGAGTGGACCCACCGCCCCGAGATCGCGTCGAGCACCCGGCGGACCGCCTCGACGCTGTCCGGGTCGCCGGAGGCGAACGTGGTAGCCATCCTCGGCGCTACCATCGCCGGGCTGCCGCTGATCGGGCAGTCGAGCAGGTCGCCGCCGGCCGCGCGCACCTCGTCGCGCAGCTTGCGCTTCCGTTCGCCCGGGATCGTGCTCATCTCGATGTGCACGGTGCCCGGCCGCAGGGCGGTCAGGGTGCCCCGCGGACCGGCGATCACCTCGTGCACCGCATCGGCATCGGGCACGATTCGACACCAGGACGTCCGCGGCCGCGGCGACGTCGGCGGCGCTCGCGGCCACCTGCCCGCCCGCCTCGGCGAACTCGGCAAGCCCGGGCGAAGCGGAGCGCCGGTAACCGGTGACGACGAAGCCGCGCTCCAGCAGGTTGCGTGCGATGGGCAGGCCCATCTTGCCAAGTCCGATGATCCCGGCCTGCATGGCCAGACCCCTGCCTGCGGATGCCCGCTGGGTGCGGGCCGCGCTGCGTGCGATCCGCGCTAGGCCCACGTGTACCGGCCGACCCCGAGCGACAACCGGACCTCGACGGCACCCTCGTTCACCCGCCAGCCGAACACCTCGAACGTGCGCAGGCCCGCGGTGACGAACGGATCGGCCGCCGCGATCCGCTCGGCGTCTGCGGCGGTCGCGGCCCGCAGTACGGTCACCCCGGCCCCGGGCGCCACGCCGGGGCCGGGGTCAGCGGGCCGGAGAGGAACAAGACGCCCTCCGACTCCAGCTTGAGCAGCCAGCCGACGTGCTCGTCGGCCATCCGCTCGATGTCGGCCTGGGTCGTGGTTTCCGGCGGGACAGACCGGATCAGCCAGTAGTCCTTGCCGAGCAGCGCACCCGATCCGGTCATGAAATAACTGTATACAGTTCAGCGAAGGCGGGCAAGCCCCTGCCGGAACCGGAGGCCGGGCAACCTCCTGCGGAACCCGCCGGCTATGCACGCCGGCCGACCAGGCGCGCCGGCCGGGAAGTGTATGCACAGTTAATCGGCAGTCGGAGGAGAATGGTGCAATGGCCCGTACCAGAACGCTCGTGCCAGGCCTTCGGAAGGTGGACCTGCCCGAGGCCCGCCAGTCCATCCCGGCCCTGCACGCGTACCTGCGCGAGTGCGTGCTCGACGGCACGCTCATCCCGGGCACGAAGCTATCGCAGGTGGCACTGGCTGATCAGCTTGGCGTCAGCCGCACCCCGCTGCGCGAGGTGCTGCGCATGCTGCAGGAGGAGGGCCTGGTCGAGATCGAGCCCAACCAGCGGACCAAGGTGGCCGGGCTCGACCCGCAGGAGCTCGACGAGCTCTACGCCAGCCGCATCCTGCTCGAGACGCTGGCGCTGTCGATGACACTCGGCGCGTTCACCGCAGGGCGCGAGCGCGACGCCGAGCGCGAGCTCACCGCGATGCGCCGGGCCGCGCGAAGCGGCGACTTCGGCGCCTGGTTCGGCTCGCACGCGCAGTTCCACCGCCTGCTGACCGCCGAGGCCGGGGCCACCCTGCAGCGCCAGCTCTCGGTCTTCGCCGACCGCACGATCCGCTACATCAGGATCTACCAGCTGTCCGACCCGTCGAGCTGGCAGTCCGCCGGCGACTCCGAGCACGCGGCCATCCTCGAAGCACTGGCCGAACACGACGGCGACGCCGCGCTCTCCGTCCTGGCCAGGCACCTGGCCAGGACGGCCGAGCGGGTCCTGTCCGACTGCGCGCCCGAGTACCCGATCCGGGCCGTCACGCACGCGGTGGACCTCGTCGAGCGCGGCTGCCGGTCCGGCACCAGGTCCTAGCCGGCCGGGCGGCTCGCGCCGGCCGGGGCGAGGAACGGCTCGACCACGGCAAGGAACTCGGCGGTCTTCTCGATCATCGTCCAGTGCCCGCAGCCGCGGATGAGGTGCAGCCGGCACTCCGGCAGCAGGTCGACCATGGCGGCCGAGGACGCGCGCCAGGGCACCACCCGGTCGTCGCGGCCGTGCACGAGCAGCACCGGCTGGCTGACCGAGCACAGCTCAGACCCGGACAGGGCCAGGTCGTCGACCCGCCTGCGGCCGGGCGACCGCCAGCGAGAGTGCGACCGCGCCGCCCATCGAGTTGCCGATCACGTCGCACTGCTCCACGCCGAGCACGTCGAGCAGCGCGGCCGCGTGCTCGGTCCAGGCCGACCGGCCGTAGCTGCGCCTGGCGCCGTGGCCGTGCCGCCGAAGCCGAGCTGGTCAGGCGCGATGACCCGGCGCCCGGCCCGCAGCGCCGGGATCACCGGCCGCCAGTTCGCCGCCGCGCTCACGCCGGGCCCCGACCCGTGCAGCAGCAGGACCGGCGGCTGCGCCGCGGTGCCGGCATCCTCTGGCGCGCCGCCGGGCGTGCCGGTGTCGATCACGGCCGTGTCCGTGCCGGACACCAGGATCTGGCGGTAGCCCGTCATCGCGTGCCGAGCTGCGGCTGGGTCACCGGCCTGCGCTGCGGCCCGAGCCACATGTCGATCGAGCCGGGCTCGTCGGGGTCGAAGGTACGAGGCCGCCAGGCCGCGTCGTCCTCGATCCGGCGCACGCCGAAGGAATACTCGTAGGTGAACTGCTCGGGACCGAGGAAGTACAGGAAGATCGCGGTCGACTGCGGGTGCCTGCCGGGACCCATCTCAATCTCGACGCCGTGCTCGGTCAGGATGTCGGCGTTCGGAACGGTGAAATGCTTGCCGTCCTCGCGCACGTACTCGACGTTGATCTGGGCGATGGAGACACCACGTCCTCGGTCAGGTGCGCGACGAACTTGTCGGGGTCGAAGGCCTCGATGGCGGCGAAGATGGCGGCCGTGTTACGGCTCATCGGGGACTCCTGTCTTGACGGCGAGGACGCCAAAACTGTATGCAGTTTTGAGGTCAACTGTATGCAGTGTCAAGCGGGGAGGGCAAGAGCCTGGCGGCCGTTCGGCGCCGGGTGTGAGCCGCACTCGGCGCGGCGTGACGTTGTCGCCGCCGTCAGACCTGCCGCCCAATTAACGTGGGCACTTCACTGCTGCTATAGCGACAGCAAAGTGTCCACGTTAATCGCCATGACAACAGCAAGGTGCCCACGTCGCGAGGTTGCCGGCACGCGGCAAGGTGGCTAGTACGCGGGCGGGCTCGAGCGCCAGGCCAGAACCCCCGGACCCGGGCCGGGCCGCCGCCTGGCTCCGCTCCCAGATCGGCGCCTACGGCGCAAGGAACCAGGCGCAACCTCGTTCGTCACATCGCCACGATCTCAGCCGCCGGCACAGGCGCTTAGCTGGCGCGAAGGCCAGCGACGATGACCGAGAGCATCCGGTCGAGCTCTCCCGAGCTCCCCGGCGCCTGGTCGGTGGCCATGATCATGCCCTGGGCCAGCCGGATCAGGTCGGGGCCGGTGATGTCGGCGCGCGCGTCGCCAGTCTGCTGCGCGCGCTCGAGCAGGGCGCTCGTGGACTGCCCGATCACGGTCTTGCACACCGGCAGGAACGAGGACTCGGTCTCGAGCGTCGCCAGCAGTTCTCTGGTCAGGCTGCGCTTGGTGCTGCTGAAGACGACCAGCTCGCGCAGCCACTCGGCGAGCGCGTCGGCGGGCGACTCGGCCGCGAGCAGCTTGGCGGCGCGACCGCCGAGCGCCACGACCTGGTCACGGTAGACGGCCTCGAGCAGGCACTGCCGGTTCGGGAAGTGCCGGTACAGGGTGCCGATCCCGACGCCCGCCCGTCGGGCGATCTCCTCCAGCGACACGTCGTCCGAGCCGCGCTCGGCGAAGGCGGCCCACGCCGCGGCGAGCAGCTTGTCGTAGTTCCGGCGCGCGTCGGCCCGCATCTCCCGCTCGGGGCGCTCGGACTCCAGCCGTTCCAGCCCGGCCGCGGCAGCCTCGGCCGCCGCAGTGGCCGGTGTCGGCTTGGGTGCACTCATCGCGTTCGCTCCGCTCCTACTCGCGAGATCCAACGCCCGCGAGACTCGGACTTGCAAAGCGGAGGCATCCTCCGTATAGTTACCGGAGGGATCCTCCGAATCAAGATTAGCTCACCTGGGCCCGGTTGGCCACCGGTCAGCCCGGGGAAGCGCACTCCCCTCCTGCCTTCACGGAAGGAAACCATGTCGTCTTCAGTCACGACACACGCACCACTTCGCCCGAACGAATCCGCCAACCAGCCGAACTCGGCCGGGTCCGGACCGGTCGCCAGGCACACACTGATCGGGCTCGCCCGGCTGGCCGCACCGCGGACCGGTCAGGACGGCGCCCGCCGCACCGCCCTGGTTCGCCGAGCAGTGGCCGACCGCGGCTCCGACCTCATCGAGCGTGACGCACCCGCCGAGAGCGACGCGACGAGCCTGGACCACAGCGCGAAGAGCGGGCGAGGCCTCGGTGTCACGCTCGCCGTCGTCCTGGTGGCCCAGCTCATGATCATCCTCGACATGACGGTGGTGAACATCGCGCTGCCGCGCATCGCGGGCGGCCTGCACCTGCAGGCTGCCGGGCTGTCCTGGGTGATGAACGCATACTCGCTGACCTTCGGCGGCCTGCTGCTGCTCGGCGGTCGTACCGGTGACCTGCTGGGCCGCCGGCGGGTCTTCATGGCCGGGATTGCGCTGTTCACGCTGGCCTCGCTGGCCGGCGGCCTGGCCACCTCGGCACCGATGCTGCTGGCCGCGCGGGCCGTCCAGGGTGTCGGCGCCGCCTTCGCGACGCCCGCCACGCTCGCGACGATCGTCACCTGCTTCTCCGAAGGCCGGCCGCGCACGCGGGCGCTCGCCCTGTTCACCGGGGTGATCACCGGCGGCGCATCGCTCGGCCTGGTGCTCGGCGGCGTGATCACGCAGTGGGCGTCCTGGCGCTGGGTGTTCTTCGTCAACGTGCCGGTCGGCGCGGCGGTGATGCTGATCGCACCGCGCGTCCTGGCCCGATCCCCCCGCAGGAGCGGCCGGTTCGACGCGCTGGGCGCACTTACCTCGACTACCGGGATGGCCGCGCTCGTCTATGCCTTCATCCGGGCAGCGTCGGCCGGCTGGACCGACCGGCTGACCCTGGCCGCGTTCGCCGCCGCCGTCGCCCTGCTCACCGCGTTCGTGGTCACCGAGGCCAGGACCGCCCAGCCGGTCACCCCGCTGCGGCTGTTCACCGACCGGAACCGAGCCGGCTCGTACCTCGCCCGGCTGCTGCTCGTCGGCGGAATGTTCGGCATGTTCTTCTTCCTCACCCAGTTCGTGCAGAACGTGCTCGGATTCAGCCCGCTGCAGGCAGGCGTGTCCTTCCTGCCGATGACCGCGGCCCTGTTCGCGGTGTCCCGGCTGGCGCCCAGGCTGATCCCCCGGCTCGGCGCCAAGCAGCTCATGCTGGCCGGGATGCTGCCCGTGATCGGCGGGATGACCTGGCTGGCCCAGATCACGCCGGCGACCACGTACTGGCCCGGCGTGCTCGGCCCGATGCTGCTGGTCGGCACCGGCATGGGCCTGGCGTTCGTGCCGCTGACTATGGCCTCGCTTGCCGGCGTCGGGCCCGAGGACTCCGGCGCCGCGTCCAGCATGGTCAACGTCACCCAGCAGGCCGGCGGCGCGCTCGGGCTCGCGATCCTGGTCACCGTCTACGGGCACGCCAGCCGCGCAGCGGCCGCGCACACGAACGCGCTGACCAGTCAGCTCGCCCAGGTCCAGCACGTACTCGCGCACGCCATGGCCACCTCCTTCGCCGCCGCCGCGGTGTTCGACGTGCTCGCGCTGCTGGTGATCAGTACCGCGGTCCGCTTCAACCGCGCCGCAGTTCCCGCGCGCCGGTAAGAGCGGCCCGGTAACAGCGGTCAGCGGCCGCAACGCCAGCCGCCAGGCCAGGGCCCGGCACCTCCGGCTCGCCGCCGGCCGTGCCGGGCCCTGCCTGCTGCCGCCGCCTGCCTGCAGGCCCGGAGGCAGGCGACCCGGCTAACGGATGACGATCTTCCAGAGATTGAACACGGACCCGCCAAGCCGGTCGGCGTTGGCGGCGTAGACGATCTTCGGGTGACCCGCGTCGATCGCCAGGCCGCACACCGCCGCGTAGTGCGGAGGCGGAAAGCCCGCGACCTGCCGGTGAGCGTTGCCGTTGAAGTAGGTGATGCGCCGTAGGTCCGCCCCGTCCGGTCGCATGCGCCACAGGTCCATGCCGCCACTGGACTGACCTTCTCGTGCCGTCGGAACCAGACTCGATCGTGGGTCAGCCTTCCTTGCGGCGTGATGTCGGCCACGTGGATCTGCACCCGCCGAGCAGGTAATTCCTCAGGCTCCCGGACTGCAACGGGGTCTGAACCAGCTGAGACCAGGTCACCATCGTGCCCGTGTTCCCCCGGCGGGTGCCCGAAGTCCTCCTCGAACAGGACGTACCGGCCGTCCGGTGTTACGTCAGATGCCCCGAGGTTCCCGGGTACCGGACGCGTATCGTCCGCAACCGCGCGTAAGGTGCCTGCCATGGCTATCGCACGCTTCCCGAGCATCGTCATCGACTGTCCCGACCCGGGCGCCCTGGCAGCCTTTTACGGCGCCATGCTGGACTGGAAGGCCGAAGTCTCCGACGACTGGGCCGAGGTCCGCGCGGACTACGGCCAGTGCATCGACTTCCAGCAGGTGGCGGATTATGCGCCGCCGCAGTGGCCGGCCCAGGAGGTCCCGCAGCAGATGCACCTTGACGTCATCGTCGACGACCTCGACGCCGCTGAGAAGGCGGTGCTCGATCTCGGCGCTACCAAGCATGAGCATCAGCCAGGCACGACGTTCCGGGTGTTCCTCGACCCCGCGGGGCACCCCTTCTGCCTCTGCGTGAGCTGACCTGGCCACTCCCCCGTTGTGCCGGAGCGGATGGAGCACTCGGCAGGTGGTGGCAGGCTAGAGGTGTTATGCATGGTGGCGAACGTGCCCTGACGGCCTGGCTGCCTGGTCATCACCTGGCCCTGGGCGGCGGCGGGCTGGCGCACTGGGTCATCCGGCTGATCATCTGGCACGAGATCTGGCGGTTGTTCCGCTATCTGTGGCGGATCCCGACATTCGGACCGTACATCGTGATCGGGCTGGTACTTATCATCGTCGGCCTCCTGGTGTGGCGGCAGGCGCGCGGGCCCGCCCGGCGGGGCCGCAGGCGTGACAGCGGAACCGGGTACGGCGGCGGTCCGCGCGACTGGTAAGCGCGTCGAACCTGTCACTGCGATGCTCCGGCTAGGTGAACAGATCCTGTCCGTACCAGTCGCTGGCGTTCCGCACGCCCGGGAGGGCGAAGAAGTACCCGCCGCCGAACGGCTGCACGTAGTCGACCAGGGGCTCGTTGATCAGTCTCCTCTGAATCGTCTCGAACTGCCGTCGGATGTCCTGCTGGTAGGCGATGAAGATATGTCCGGCCTGCAGGTTCCCGTTCTCGTCCACGCCGAGGTCGTAATTGTAGGAGCGGCGAATAATCCGCTGGTCCGCGGTCGCCTTGGTGCGAGGGTTGGCAAGTCGGATGTGGGCGTCCAGCGGGATGATGTATCCGTGCGGGTCGGCGGCATAGTCGGGGATGGCGAACTCGCTGTTGCCGTCAAGCGGCGCCCCGCTGGCGCGGCGCCGGCCGAACATGTTCTCCTGCTCGTTGATGGAGACCCGGTCCCAGAACTCGACGAGCATGCGGATCAGCCGCACGACCTGATACGAGCCGCCCTGGGTCCAGCGGGGCTCGGCCGGATCATCGACCCACACCAGGCTGCTCGCCAGCCCCCCTCTGGGGTTGGCGGTACCGTCCTTGAACCCCAGCAGGTTCCGCGGGGTCCCTGACGGCCTCGGCGGGGAGGCGTAGCCCTCGATCTTCCAGCGCAGCTGCATGGCGCTGCGAGTGTGCTTGGCGATGTCGCGGATGGCGTGGTGGACCGTATCGGAATGGTTGGCGCACAGCTGAAGCAGCAGGTCCCCATGCAGCCAGGCAGGATCGAGGAAGTCGTTGGGAAACGGCCGCATCTCGGTCAGCTTCAGCGGCTTGCGGCTCGCGAGGCCGTAACGGTCATCGAACAGGCTCGGTCCCGCCGACACCGTGACGGTCAGCCCGTCCGCCGGGACCGTGGGTCCTAGCACGTCGCTGTCCGACGGGGGCTGCCCGACCCCGAGGTTAGGCGGGGTGCCGCCGGTGGTGAGGAACCAGGCACGGTTCGTCAGCTCGTACATCAGGAGCGCCAGCTCAGCCCGGTTTGCGGCGGTGCAGTCGAAGGCAGCGACGCACGCGGCCGCCTGCTTGCCGCCGGGTGGCGGCGTCAGCACCCCGGACTGGTTCGTGCCGTGGAATGGGTACGCCGCCTCCGTGACCGGGCCGCTCTGCCTGGCCGCGTCGGCGTCCACGCGCGCACCGCCGATCAGCAGGCCGCTGGCCAGCGCAGTCCCTGACGCACCCGCCGCGGTGCCCTTGAGGAAGTCGCGTCGGTTGACGTTCACGGGGGGGTTCGCTCCTTAGGCCGGTCGAGCGGCGGGCAAGGCTTCAGTGGACGGGGGGGACTTCAAGAAGATCCGGAACGGCGGAGAGCGTCTCTAGCAAAGCACCGATCGCCGCATCGACCTGCTCGCGCGCCGCAAGAGAGGCTGTGCCGAGCGACTCCCAATGACCGTCGACCCGGGTCGCGAGCAGCGCCTGTCTCAGGATGTCCAGCTGGCTGTCAGCGATGTCGGTCAGGCCGGGCTGGCGAGCTTCGAGCAGCGGCGTCAGGTAGCCGAGCACGGCACTGGCGACCTGCAGGTCGGCGTACGTCTCTGCGAACGCCGCGCCGCCACCCTGGTCGTCAATCCCTGACAGGTGATCGCGCAGCGCGTCCTCGAGGATCTCGTGCGCGCGGATCGGCAGGTTCGCGGGGTCGCCGGCCAGGTCGGCGGTAGTCAGCTTCTGCCGCACCACCGCGACGTTGCTCGCCAGCGTTATGGCGACGGGCAGCAGGGTGGCCGCGCTCTGGCCGTGCCACAAGCCGAATTCCAGCCGGTGCAGTCCGGTGAAGTGCTTGTCGTTGACTCCGTTGGGTAGGCCGTCCGGCAGGCCGTCGACCGCCAGGCCGAGCGCGCCGAAGCTGTCGTAGGACGCGCCGACGCGCTCCCAGTCCAGCTGCGCGGTGAGCCAGTCTGTCTTCGCGGCGGCGAGATCACCCCGGCGCAGGTCAGCCTCGATCCGGGCGACCGCTTGCGCCAGGAGCGCGAGCTGCCGTGCCGCGTACGCCTCGTACTGCTTACTCGGGCCTGCGAGTTCGCGGGCGGTCACTGGCTTGACGGCAATCGCGCGGACGGCCGGGCGGTTGGCAGAAGCCGCGTTCCCCGCGGCGGCCACCTGGACCGGCTCCGACGCTGTCGCTGGCTGGCTGCCCATGAAGCACTTGAACACATAGGTTCCGCTGCTGAGGGTGGCGGTGAACTGCGCGCTTGTCCCCGGGCCGATTGTTTCGATCTCGCCTACGATGTTGCCGGAGGCGTCGTCCAGGTTGATCTCCCCCGGCATCCCGGACTGATTGACGACGGTGAACGTCTGGGTACCGGCGGTGGCGGACGTCCAGTTCGGCGCGCAGCCTGCGCGGGTCACGGTCACCGTCGAAGTTGATGCCGAGCCCGCGGCCGGAATAGCCGCGATCGCCGCACCGGCGGCGAGGGCCGGTATCACGATGAGTATCCCGGCCACAGTCCACGGCCGACGTCTGGCCAGCAGCTCCCAAGATCCCGCGGTGCCCGGGGTCGCGTGGCCCCGGGCTGCATGGCCCGGTGCTGCTGCGGCGGGGCGGGCCTTCGCGAACGCCGAGACCACCACAGCGAGGTAGACGATCCAGGCGACGACCTGAAGCACGGTCATCTTCGGCGACAGGTCGGTGACGCCCGTGATCAGCGAGACCCACCAGGACCCAGGGTGGGCATAGGCAGCCACGTCGAACGCGATCCAGCGCTGCCCCGACAGCAGGCCCGCGCCCTGCAGGTCGCCGAGCCCGTACGCGAGCATCCCTGCGCCGATCACGATCAAGGCGAGCGCCGCCAGCTTGAAGAACGTCGCCACGTCCAGCTTGATCGCCCAGCGGTACAGCAGCCAGCAGAGCAGCACGGCGCCCGCGAGCCCGGCGGCGGCGCCCGCAAGCGGCCCGGCCGTCTGCCCTGAGGCGCGAACGGCGGTCGACAAGGACAGCGTCGTCTCCAGGCCTACGCGGCCGACCGCCAGGAACACGGTAGCGGTCAGCACTCCCGCACCGGTGGCCGCTACGCCGCGCAGCTGAGACTCCGGGGCGGCTGCGGTGCGCCGCACCCAGAAGACCACCGCGGTGACCAGGCCCGCCGTGAAGACGCTCAGCAGTCCGTCGGTAATCTGCTGCTGAGCCTGGCTGGAGAGGACACCGGCGGAGAAGGTAACGACGGCAGCGAAACTGCCGGAAAGCATGACGGCGCCAAGCACGCCTAGCCAAATCGGCGCGGTCGATATTTCCTGGCCATCCGGGCCTGCGCCGTCGCGTGCCAGCGCTGCCCTGCGCGCAGCAACCAGCACGACGCCGGCCACCAGGCAGGCTTCGAGGCCCTCGCGAAGCCCGACTAGCAGATTCGGAACGACGTCCGCCCATGTCACGCAGACTAAGGTTAGGTTAACCTAACTCCCCTGTCCACCGCATTGGCAACTTACGTCGTCACAGCGCTCAGTGCATCATGTCCCTGAAGTCAGCGGCGATTCGATGGCGATCAGGTGGCAGGAGGTAGCCGGGCGATGCGCTCGCCGCACTGGGACAGGACGTAACCGGGCAGGCTAGCCAGCTGATCAATCAGCCAGCCGCGATGGCCGCTGCCAGCTCCAGATGTCCCGTCGCAGCCGTGCCATACCCCGGCACCTGATCGTGCCCGATGCCGCTTCGCGCCAGTTCCCGGTCGAGTATGCGCCGCGCCTCGGCGCCGGACGCTCGGTTGACCAGGCGCAGCCCGGCCGCAACGACGTCGGCGAGGCCGGATATTCGCCCGGCTAGCTCGGGCGGCAGGACCAGGCCCTCCCGCGCCAGGAACAGAATCCGATCACCTCCGCGCCGTCACTCAGCACTTGCCTGGCGGGTTCGATGTTGTAGTCACCGGACTGGCCGCGCAGATGCGCTCCTGCAACGTGCACAAGCCCCTCGCCGGCAAGCGTGAGCGCATCCAAGCTGGGGCGTGGCCACCACGCGAACGAGATAGCTGGATCGAGGAGGCTGAGCGGGTACTCAAGGAGGGACAGGGCGGGATCGCACCCGGCTACGACCAGGGTCGGGCGTGGCGGGCCGAGTGGACTGACTCCACCGGACAGGATGACACGGCCGCCAGCCAGGGCAAAGCCTGCCCGCGTCACGGTGGCTCCCGATAGGGGCAACGCCACGAAGGAGTCGCCGACTGCCGCCAGTGACACCCGCGTCCCGGCAGGACCGAGTGATGCCAGCGGCCGCACGCGGACCACGGGCTCGGGGATGGCGGGTCCGAACAGCTCCTCCACGGTCATTCCCAGGGCGCGCGAGAGCGCGAGCGCGACCCTCAGCGATGGGTCAGAGATGCCCGCTTCGACAGCAGACACCGCCTGACGTGATACCCGAGCCATTCCGGCGAGCTGCTGCTGGGAGAAACCGCGAGCCCGCCGCGCTAGCCGCAGCCGAGATCCTGTGGGGGTGCCGGTGCCTGCGGCTGGGCACCGGGACCCTCATCAGCAGACTCGCTAGTCAATCCCGGCTCCGGAAACTGGCTCGTGCCGATCGCCGTCACGTTGGTTACTCTGCCAGGTCGGTTGCAGCCCCGTCATGCGCCATGGGAGAAGATCGCGGGCCAGGCCAGGGCACCGCCGCCGCCGGACTTCGGCACCACAGAACGACGGCTGTCTGTACCGTCGGTCTGGCCGTTTCCCCCCGGTCACATTCCCCCCGGTCACATTCCCCCCGGTCACAGCAGACGTGCCGCATCACCTCGAGTTCCAGTGTTCGTCGGTTCCGACCAGACCGACACGGCATCCCTGTCGGTCTCCACCCGGCAGGCGGCGCCGACGCTGAGATCAGGCACCTCAAGTGTCCGGGCCCGGAGCTTGATGCCGGAGGACAACTCCACCACCACTTCGACGGTGCGGCCCAGGTCGACGACATCGGTCACCCGACCCTGGCCGAAATCGACGGCCGACCCGTCGGCGCCTGACGGCGACGGTCCCGGGCGGACCCGGAGGGCTTCTGGCGGTACCTGCCACAGCAACCTAGCGCCGGCCGACAGACCCGTAGCGAGGCCGGCTGGGCCGCCGCCGCCTGAGAGTCCCTGGGCGCTGTCCACGCCGGCGAACAGCGTGCCATCGGCACCGGCCGCGCCCTCGAAGAGGTTGTCGATCCCGAGCAGGCGACCGATCTCGGCCGAAGCGGGACGCTGGTACACGTCGCGGCAGCTCCCGGACTGGAGCACCTGCCCGTCGCTCACGACCACGATTTCGTCGGCCAGCATCGCCGCCTCTTCCGGGTCGTGGGTGACGAGGATCGTGGAGAGGTTGACGTCGCGCTGGAGGCGCCGCATTTCCCGCCGTAGCTCGGCCCGTACCGGGGCGTCCAGCGCGGAGAACGGCTCGTCAAGCAGCACCACCCATGGATCCCCGGCGAGCGCCCGAGCCAGGCTGACCCGCTGGCGCTGCCCACCGGAGAGCTGCTCGGGCAGACGGTCGAGGAGGCCGTCGAGGTGGAGTGTCTCCAGCCACCAGGCGGCCCTGGCCGGGTCCGCGTGGACGCCGAAGACCGCCTGCTGCCAGACCGTGCGTCCGGGCAGCAGGCCGAAGCCCTGGGGGACGTAGCCGAGCCGGCGCCGCTCGGGCGCGATCCGGCTCACGTCGGCACCGCCGTAGGTCACGGTTCCGGCGTCCGGCCCGAGCAGCCCGGCGAGGGCCCGCAGCGTGACCGACTTGCCCGACCCTGACGGTCCGACGACTGCAAGCCGATGGCCGCCTGCTGGGTGCGCCACCCGCAGGCGGAATGTCCCGACGGTGGCGTCGATGTCGAAGCCCACAGGCGCCGGCGGCGTCGACACGGGAGCGAGCGGCGCCGGGACCGGCCGATGCCTGATGCGGCCCGGGCGCCGGGCGTGGCCGACCGCGATAGCCAGTGCGGCGACGCCGAAGGCGAGGATCGTCGGGGCCTCGGCCTGGGACAGAGGCGCGGAGGAGAACAGGTTGTCGACGTAGATCGGCAGGCTGTAGGGGTGGTAGGCCAGGACCACGGTCGTGCCGTACTCCCCGAAGGCCCGCAGCCACATGAGGATCATCCCGGTCCTGAGGCCGTCCGACGCAGCGGGCACGTCGACACGGAGGAACCGGGCCAGCGGACCGTGGCCGAGGGTGGCGGCGACGTCGGCCAGGGACGGGTCGACAGCACGGAAGGCGCTGCGGGCCACCACGACCAGGAACGGCAGGGAGACGAACGACTGCGCGATGACCAGTCCGTAGATCGTCTGGGTGAGCCGCTCACCCGACAGCTGGCCGAGGAACGAGTACGGGCCGACGATGTAGATCAGCAGGATGCCGCTGATGAGAGGCGGCACGGCCAGCGGGAGCTGGACGACCACGGCCACCGCCGAGGACAGCCACCCTCGGTGGTGGGCTAGGACATAGGCCAGCGGGATGCCGCACACCACCCCGATGAGCACCGAGATGGTGGCGCCCTCGACCGACACAACCAGGGCCGGCCAGAGCCCGGGGACGTTCCAGCCTTCGTTGTGCCCGCCGACGATGCGGACGACGAACGCCCCGACCGGATATGCCAGGTAGAGGACCAGCAGGGCGCCGAGCCAGCGGAGCGGGCGCGGCGCCCTGCCAGGACTCACGACTTGAGGATGCTCGCGAGACCGCTCGGGACGCCGGACCCGACTACCTTCGCGGGCGAGACGATGCCGAAGTTGTCAGACTTCATCTCGGATTGACCGGTGGGGCCGAGGAGGAACTTGATGAAGGCCTCGGCCGCAGCCAGGTGGGGGGCCTTGGCGACCACCGTGATCGTGTAGTCGCCGGCCAGGTTGACGCCGGTGAGCTTCACGAAGGGGCTGCCCTGGGAGTTTGCGTCGGCTTCGTACATGAACGCGCCGTCGAGCTGCCCGGTCTGGATGTCGGCCTCTTCAGGGTTCTCTACGTACTCGTCCGACGACTCCGTGGCGAGCTTCTTCAGCGCCGGGAGATGCTGCGCAGCGGCCGTCTGCTCGAGGGCCTCGACGGCCAGCACGCCGCCCGGGTCCTGGGTCGGGTTGGTCCGGCCGAGGCGGAACCCGGGCAGGGTGATCACCTTGTACCACGGCATGGTCTGAAGGTCCTTGGCGAATTTGCTCTTAGGGTAATACCCGAGGACCTCCGGCGACGAGGCGAAGTTCGCGTACCACCTGACCCAGCTGCCGTTGCTCGCGCCCATGAGGGTGGCGTCCACCGCGGGCGAGGCGCTGACGAAGACGTCGGCGATCGCGACCTTGTTCTTGATATCGGCCGCGAGGGTCGACGACCCGCCTGAGGTATCGACCATCGTGTAGCCGGTCGCGGCATGGAACGCTGGTGCGACCGTCTTGGTCATCAGGGTGTCGAGAGACCCGGCGGAGAACACGTCGACGTTGCCGCTGTGCTTAGAGCTCTTGGCGCTTGTGGAGCTGGGAGAGGAGCTGCACCCAGTAGCGGCGAGCCCGATGCAAGTAACGGTAATAGAGACAACCGCGGCGATCTGCGCGCCGCGCCACCGAGTTAGAGCAACCATGCCAACCAACGATAGCTAACATAGGTTGCGCACCGCAAGAAACACTGACAGCTGAGGGCATTCCAGTTGCCTCGAGACCGGGGACTACCAGGGTGCGGCGCAGGTCCTGGCAGCGGCCCTGGAGGCCGCGCAGGCGAAGCGCGATCCTGGCTGCGGCTCGCGCTCGAGATCCTCCGGCAGATCAGTGAGACCGAGGCCGCGGGCGTGGCCGCCGAACTCGAGGCCCTCGCTGATGCCGCAGAGCTGCCGGCTCCTAGTGTTCTGACGCGTGTTTCTATTTGGCTTTCGTTCTCGCGGATCCGGGCCATATCCGTCTTGCGAGTCATCCCGAAGAGCCCCGCTGCTTACGTTCAGTCCTTGATCGCCGGAGCATCCCGGTGGGGCTCGATGACCCGGCCGTCGGGCAGCAGGTCGCCGGTGTCCTCGAACACGACAACGCCGTTGCAGAGCAGGCTCCAGCCCTGCTCCGGGTGGCTCGCCAGCACGCGAGCGGACTCGCGGTCGGGCGCGCCGGCCGACGGACAGGGCGGCACGTGCGGACAGCTCACTAACCCCTCGCGCGCGGTTGGCCGGGGACTCTCCCGCCAGACTCGCTCTCGCCCCGGCACACAGGAAGGCAGGCACACGCGACGCATGCGCTGCCGCCCCGGATCCTAACGGCATCCACGCGCGGGCGGCGCCAGCGGACGAACGCGGCGATTCCCGTACCGACGGCCATGAGGCGCGGGCCGCCTGGAGTTGGCAGCTCACCTCGACGCCGACAAGCGCCTCTTCCTCGCCCGCCCGTGACCGGGACCTCGCCGACGTTCACCGCGTCGCTCTGGCGAGGGCGGCGGCGAATGCCTAGCCTGACAGCTGTGCTGATCGCCGAGATGCTGCTGCTGTGCGCCACCGCCGACGACGGGAAACTTCCGGCCGGGAGCAAGCCCGTCCTCAGGATCGGCCGCTAGCCGCGCACCTTCCGGCCCGCCACGTAGACCGCTCGTATATTGGCCTTCAGGCTGGCGAGGTCGAACGGGTCGCCTGCCAGCACGACCAGGTCCGCGCGCTTGCCGGGCATGATGGTCCCGGTCTCGTCGCCGAGACGCAGCAGTTCAGCGGCCGACTTGGTCGTCGCGGTCAGCACCTGCGCGGGCGTCATCCCGCCGGCGGCCATCAGCGGCAGCTCGTCCAGGTTGCTGCCATGCGGCCCTACCCCCGTGTCCGTGCCCATGGCCACCTTGACTCCGGCGGCGACCGCCTGCGCGAACGAGCTGGCGTGGACCGCTATTACCTGCTGCGCCTTCTCCGCCACGCCGTCGTGCAGATGCCGGCCCGCGCTGGCCGCGTTCAGGACGGCATGCGGAGCTACCAGGGTCGGGACCAGCCAGGTTCCGGCGCCGATCATCAGGTCGATGGCCTCGTCCTCCAGGTAGATCCCGTGCTCGATGGACCTGACCCCGGCTCGGACCGCGTTCTTGATGCCGTCGGCCGCCTGCGCGTGCGCCATCACCGGCAAGCCGACCGCCGTGGCCTCGGCCATCAGGGCCGCGAGTTCGTCGGGCCGGAACTGAGCATGCTTCGGGTGGTCGCGTGGCGACAGCACGCCGCCCGAGGTGTGCACCTTGATGACGTCGGCGCCCGCGCGGATGATCTCGCGCACCCGCTTGCGCATCTCCTCGGGCCCGTCGACCAGACCGGGCGGCCGACCGGGATGCGGCGACATCAGGAATGTCGTGATCCCCGAGGGCAGCCAGCCGTCGCCGTGGCCGCCGGTCTGGCTCAGCGCGCTGACCGAGATCTGCATCCTGGGCCCGTCGATCAGGCCGTCCTCGACGGCCCGCTGCACGCCCAGATCCGCACCGCCGGCGTCGCGCACGGTCGTGATGCCGCAGTCGAGCGTTGCCGCCAGGTTCGCCGCCGCCTCGAAGAACTGGTACGAGAACGGCCGCTGCAGCCGCCGGGCCAGGTCGATCCCTGACATCATCACGTGCACGTGGCAGTCGAAGAAGCCGGGCAGCACGGTCAGGCCGGCGATGTCAACCTGGTCATCCCCGTCCAGGCCGGCGCCGACGTCGGCGATCATCCCGTCGGCGATCACAACGTCCGCATCGGCGATGGCGCTGCCCGTCCCATCGAAGACCCGCCCGCCGGTCAGGACCGTTCTCGCCATCATCCGCCTCCCGATGCCGCACCACTCACCGTGGCAGATCAGTATTTCGGACTACTTGGGCTGTCGCACGATGGCATCATCGCGCACCCTGGCCGGGCCTCCTTCGCTCGGGCCGGGTGCGGCGCGACGGCCGTGATCGCCGGTCCCTGCGGCTCCGCATGAGGCATGAAGTAAGAAAAGGCGCTGGGGAAGGACGATCTTCTAGCAGAGACTGAGCATCGTGGACCTGGATGTGGACTACGTGACCACTCTGGTGGCTGCCGTGCTGCTCGGCGTCGGCTTCGTTCTCCAGCAGTACTCCGCCGAGCAGGAGCCTGAGTCCCGCTTCCTCAGCTTGCGGATCTTCACCGACCTGCTGGGCAAGCCGCGATGGCTGCTCGGCATGGCGTGCATGGTGGCCGGCTATCTGCTCGCGGCCTGGTCGATAGGCCACCTGGAACTGACGCTCGTGGAACCGCTGCTGACCACCTACCTGGTCTGGGCCCTGGTGCTGGCCGTCCCGATGTCCCGGCAGGCCGTCAAGCTCGCCGAGGTGGCCGGCGCGCTCATCTTGATCGGCGGCGTGACCCTGCTGTCGGTGACCCGGTCGACCAGGCCCGTCGGCCTGTCGTTCGGCTCGTTCTCGCACTGGTACGCCGCGGCGATCATCGCGGGAGTCGCATTCGCCGCCGTGCGGGCCGGCCACCACAGGCGCGGCCACGTGCGCGCCACCCTGACCGGTCTGGGAGCCGGCCTGGTCTTCGGCATTCAGGACGCGCTGACCAGGCAGACGCTGGAAATCGTGCTGGGAAAGCCGCACTCGCTCACGATGCTGTTCACCAGCTGGCCGGCCTACGCCCTGGCGGGCGCGGGCATCGTCGGCCTCTGGCTGATGCAGAACGCGTTCAGCGCCGCCCCGCTGCGTGCCTCGCTACCCGCCATCGCCGCCGGCGAGCCCGTCGCCGGAATGGCACTGGGAATCGTCGTGTTCGGCGACCGGGTGCAGATCTCGGCCGGCACGCTCGCGATCGAGGCAGGCGGAATAGCCGCGCTGATCACCGGGGTCGTGATGGTAGCGCGCTCGTCGGCCTTCAGCGGGCTGCGCGGAATAAGCCACGCCACGAGCCCGGAACCAGATTCCGCCGACGACGGGACCCACCAGGACACGCCGGGCCTGACATCCACGGACGGCTCAGCCGACCGAAGGACCACCGAGCCTCACCCGGCGCCAGCTCCGCGGATAGGCCGCCCGACCCTCCCTCCTGCGCACCGCGAGGATCCTCACGACAGCGCGCCCGGCGGCGCGAGGAGATGACAATGGGTGCGTTCCGGGTCGTGCACGCCGGGGATCTGACCGGCCGTCAGCGCGGCCGGGTGCGGGAGATCTACCAGCAGGCGTTCGCGCCGCACCACCGGGTGCCCTTCGGCGAGCTGGCCGCGACCGGCCCGGCGGACATGCTCCTGGCGGCGGTCGACGGCGACGAGCCGGTCGGGTTCGCTGCGGCGCGCCTGCTCGGCGCGGCTGGCTGGACGTTCCTGCGCTATTACGGGGTCGCCGCCGGGCGGCGCGGGACCGGGCTCGGCCAGCGGTTCTGGCGGCTGTTCAGGCCGGCGGTACAGGCGGCCGGCTGGCCGGCCAGGATCGCGTTCGAGGTCGAAGACCCCGAGCACATGGCCAGCCACGGCACGCGCCAGACCGCCGTGGCGAGGATCGCGTTCTGGACCCGCTGCGGCTGCCAGCTGCTTCCCGTCACCGGTTACGTCATGCCCGACATCAGCGGCCTCGGTTCGCCCGAGCCGATGCTGCTCATGGCCAGCGACCCGGCCACGGCCGCCATCCCTGGCGGTGACATCGCCGGCCTCGTGCTCGCGATCTACCAGGGCCGGTACCAGCTCGGCCCCGAGCACCCCACGGTCGTCACGGCACTGGCGTCGATAGGCCAGAACCGCCCTGGCAGCCAGTAGCGCACCATTAGTCGGCAGGGAGTAGCGTCCGGCTAGACGCGGCCGGGTCACCGAAGCAACGCAGCCGAACCAGACCCGGTCTCCCTTGAGCGTTTGTCGCTCTGAAGGCGAGCTACTTGCGCTGCAGGCCGCGCACTTCGAACGCCAGAAGGATGTCGGAGAAGCCCCGGAACAGCGCGAAGAACCCGACCCAGATGAGCAGCAGCAGTGCCTGGGCGGGGAATTCCTGCTGGGAGACCCAGAAGCCGAGCAGGATCTCCAGCACGCCCGCGGTGATGCCCAGCCACCAGGCGGGGTGGATCTCCCGCGAGTAGATCGAGGTGACCAGGTCGAGGCTGCCGCGGAAGATGAGCAGCAGCCCGAAGATCGTGGCCAGTGCCCAGAACGCGCCGAACGGGCTCGCGAACGACCAGCAGGCCGCGAACAGGAACAGGATCGCCATCAGCACGTGCGCCCAGCGCCACCGCAGCCGGATCGAGGCGATGAGGAGCTCGCTGAGCCAGCCGCCCAGGAAGACGACGCCCATCAGCACGCCCACGGCGACCACCGAGGAGAGCCGGAACCGCAGCACGATCAGCGCGATGACCAGCCACGCGATCCCGGTGACGAGGAACGTCCACCACGGCCCGGCCAGCTGGTCCAGCACAGTCTCGACCCTGCCGCGAGGCCCGGCCCCCGCCGGCGACTGCGAGCGCAGGTTCATATCCGTATCCCTTCGCACGGCTGCCTCTACCGTCTCACCAGTCCCTGTAAATGACCATGGATACGGACGAATTTTCACCGCGCGTCGAGCCCGCAGCCGATGAGCTCACCGCCAGGTGACTTGCCGGGTCGCTAGCTCGCAGCGTCAAAAGTTGACAGAAAGTGGTCATCGATTCGATGATCGCTGCCATGTCCAGGAACGTCACCGTGGTGATCACCGATGACCTAGACGGATCGGCAGACGCCGCGCCCGTCACCTTCAGCCTCGACGGAGTGTCCTACGAGATCGACCTCAGCGCCCGCAACCGGGCCGGCCTGGAGAGTGCCCTGGCGCCGTTCATTGCCGCCGGCCGGAAGGCGCCGGGCCCGGCCACCCGCGGCGCGGCCAGCCGGCCGGGCAGCTCCCGGGCTGACCGGGCTGCGGTACGGGAGTGGGCCAGGCGCAACGGCCTGAAGGTCTCCGAGCGCGGCCGGATCAGCACCCAGGTCCTGCAGCGATACCACGCCGAGCACTAGCTCAGCCGGTAGCGGCGTCGGCGGCGAGCACGACAGCGGGCGAGGACTGGCGTCTCGCGAGCGACATGCGTATGGTGCCGGTGGACAGTTGCGGTCAGACCAGGAGACTCGGCATGTCGATTGGCACTCGGAGCGCGGCAGGTCGGATCTCGACGTTCGGGGCGGTGGCGCTTGCCTGCGGGACGATGTCCGCCTGGGCGCCGTCGCACGGCACAGCGGGGTGGCACAGCCCGAAGGTATTGCTCGTCGGGACGTTCCACGGTAAGGCCGGCCGCTACCGGGCCATACAGTCAGCCGTTGACGCTGCCAGGCCCGGAGACTGGATCCTGGTCGGCCCTGGCGATTACAAGGAGAGGGCCGATGAGACCGGCCATCTGGGCAACCCCGACCGGGGGCAGATGGGCGGGGTGTACATCGACAAGTCCGGCATCACATTGCGCGGCATGAACCGCAACACGGTCATCGTCGACGGCACCCAACCAGGATCGGCACCATGCAGCTCTGAGCCGAGCGCTCAGAACTACGGGGCGCTCGGAAAGAACGGCGTCCCTGTCGGTCGCAACGGGATCCTGGTGTGGAAGGCGAACGACGTGAGCGTCGAGAACCTCACGGTCTGCAACTTCCTCGCTGGCACGGGGGCTTCGGGCAACCAGATCTGGTGGAACGGCGGGGCCGAGTCAGGCAAGATCGGCCTGACCGGCTACTGGGGCAGCTATCTGACCGCCACGTCGACGTTCTTCGGCACCGAGACGACCGCCGCCGAGTACGGCATCTTCGCCAGCAACTCCGCCGGCCCCGCCGGCTGGAACCAGCTCTACGCCAGCAACATGAACGACTCGGGAACCTACGTCGGCGCGTGCCACCAGGCGTGCGACGTAACCATGAATCACATGTGGATGGAGAACAACGCGCTCGGGTACTCGGGCACCAACTCCGGCGGCACCGTCATCATCGAGAACTCGCGGTTCGATGACAACCAGGATGGCCTGGACACCAACACGCAGGTGATCGGCGATCCGCCCGCCCCGCAGGACGGCCGCTGCCCGCACGGCGGGATCAGCCGGATCACCCACACCGACTCGTGCTGGGTGGTCATTCACAACCACTTCTACGACAATAACAACCCCACCGCCCCGGCAGCCGGCAGCGCGGCGGCCGGGCCGGTCGGCACCGGGATGACCATCTCCGGAGGCCGCTACGACACGGTGATGGACAACACCATCACGGACAACGGGGCCTGGGGCATCCTGTTCGTCCCTTACGCCCAGAAGGGCAAGCCCAGCCTCCACCAGACTTGCAAGGGCTCCGGCGGTCACGAGGTCCCGGGCTTCGGCTGCGTCCTCGACCCTGAAGGCGACGCCTTGCTGCATAACACATTCCGCCACAACGGCTACTTCGGTAACCCGAGCAACTCCGACTACGGTCAGATCACGCTGTTCGGAGGCGAACCGCAGAACTGCTTCCGCGGCAATCGGGCCCCTGACGGCAGCGCGCCCAGGAATCTCGAGAAGACCCAGAAGGCGTGCGGAGTCACAACCAAAGCCGGCAACACCGGAGGTAACCTATTCGCGCAAGTGCTCTGTGACACCGGCCTGGCAGCGTGCCCCAAGGGCGCTCACTATCCGAAGCCGAACGGCACAGTCGTCCTGAAGGCACTGCCGAAAGGGCTCCCCACCATGCCCAATCCCTGCCAGGGCGTACCGGCCAACCCGTGGTGCCCGAGACGGGCACCACGCCCCGCCGGACACCACGGGGCATCAGCCGTTGCCGCCGGTACCCTGGCCATCCCCGCGGCCCGCGTGGCGCGCAGGCCGCACCCCGCCCGCTGAGCCGGCCGCTGCCAGCACAGGCGCCGGCCGGTCCACGCGGCCGGGCCCGGGAACGGACCGGTAGCCCGGGGCGGTCGGCTGGCGCGGCTCCTTATCGACCGCCACCAGGCTCAGCGCCAGCTCCGGGCACATGCTGACTGCCTGCCGCGCCGCACGCTCCAGCCACGGCGGCACTGGGATGTCGAGCATCACGGGGTAGCCTTGCTCGTCAAGTCGCATGATCTCGGGCACGATGCGTCCGCATAGCCCGTGCCCGCGGCACCTGGTCCAGTCCAGGCTCAGCCGCAGGTCGCCGTTGGCCGACGGCACAGGCAGGAACCCGCGAACCGGCCTCCCGCAACCGCCGTGGAAGACGTGCGCGGCGACGTCGTCGGCGAAGACGTTCAGCGCGGACTGCACGAACCTGGACACGCCGTCCGGGTGAGCGCAGGCGCCGCGGCCCCGCACAGCCGCTGCGGTGCGCCGAGCCGCATCCAGTGCCTCAAGCCCGCCTGAGCCGGCCGCCACCGCGGCAAGCGAACGCGCGATGCCCGGCAAGCCGAGCTTGCACGGGCCGCACTGACCCGAGGACTCGCCGGCCAGGTAGGCGGCCACCCGCGCCACCTCGCCGAGCGAGCAGCTGCCACGGCCGAGCGGCATCACGACGCCAGCGCCCAGGGTTCCGCCGACCGCCTCCAGGCCGGCCCGGCTGACGGGCGTGTCGTATGCCGTCTCGACGGGCAGCCACATGCCGTGGTACCCGCCGACCAGCACCCCGTCGCAGGGCCGCGTATCGCACAGGTCTAGGACGTGGCCTAGCGGCAGCCCGAACGGCACTTCCACGACGGCGGGCCTGGCCGCGCAGCCGCCGACGGACAGCAGCAGCGTGCCAGGCTCGGCCGGGGTCCCGGCCGAGGCGTATCCCTCAGGTCCGAGCATCGCGAGCACGGCGAGCTGGGCGAAGGACTCCGCATTGCTGAGCAGCGTGGGCAGACCGCGTACGCCGCTGTCGCTTGCCATGGTCTTGCGGCCCGGGGGCAGCGCGGCCTTGCCGTTCACCGCGTTAATCAGTGCGCCGCTCTCGCCGGTGACGAACCGGTCGGGCACCTGCACGACCTGCACTCGCCGCCGCAGCGGCGGCGAGTGGCGTACCACGGCTTGCATCCAGATTGCCAGTTCCTTGCTGGTGACCGCGACCAGGATCTCGGTGGTGCGCAGTGCCCCGGCGGCGATCAGGGCCCCGCCCAGTACCAGGTAGGGCGTGCGCAGCAGCAGCATCCGGTCCTTGGCGCTGCCTGGCTCTCCCTCGGCCGCGTTGACCAGGATGACCGGTCTCTTCCTCCGGTCGCGCGCCGACCTGGCCACGGCGGCGAGCTTGCGGGCCACGGGGAAGGCCGCACCGCCTCGGCCACGCAGGTCCACCTGCTGTGCCATGGCGATCAGCTCGGCTGACGTACGGTGCGGGAGCTTGCCGAAAACTGCATCGAACGCGGTCGCGTCGATGCAGGCCATCCGGTCGAGCCCAGCGGTCAGCCGCGGCTGGCCGACGCAAAGCGCCTCGGGCGCGGATGTCATCGTCATCGCCGGGTATCGCCTTCCGGTTCGCCGATGGCCAGATGACGGCGCGCTGGCAGGGCGAGGCCGTCGAGCGCCATCCCGCCGTGAACGGGCGTGGCCAGCCGGTCCGGTACCGGCGGCCGGTGCTGCCCGCGGTGTGCCGCGACGACCCTGATCGCCAGCGCCATGGCAACGGCCGCTGCGCAGGCGCCGTAACTCCAGTCCACGTACGGTTTCGCGGTCCGGCCCGCTAGCAGGCCGTGCACGATCGACAGCAGCCATGCGAGGTACGCCGTGAGGTGCATGGCCCGCCATGCCCGCGGCCTCGCCGTGAACCGGTGGCGCACGATGCTGGTCACCACGATCGCCACGATCAGGTCCGAGGCGAGTGTGCCGAGCCCGACGTAGAAGGTCCGGCGCTGAGCCAGGAACGGCGCGAACGCGTCGGTCACCGAGGCCCGGTGCGCGACGATCTCGAGCACGATGTGCGTGGCCAGTGCGGCAAGCGCGGCCATTGAGAGCACCCGATGTGCCACCTGCCCGGCGACCCGGCTGCCGGGAGTCATCAGGACTCGGTCGGTGGCGGCCAGCCCGACGACGACGGCCGCGGTGAGGGCCAGAAGCGCGAAGACGCCGGCATAGTAGAGCAGGAACCGCTCGATAGCGACAACGACGTCATGGCCCTGGGCAGTGCGAGCGGCAGCCAGCACGCCGCCAGCTACGGCCAGCGTGGTGGTAGACCAGATGAGCAACGGCAGCACCACCCGGTCGCGCCGCACGCGCCTGGCTGACAACGATGCCCCCTAGGGAGGAAACGTATCAAACCCGTAACTAGCGGTAAAGGCTAGCATGGTGCATCTCGGATTCGCGGCGGAACGACATAGGAACGGTAACAAGCTGGGTTCGTACTATTGAAAGCAGAGCAGGCGCAATGGCTGACCACGAGAACCCCGAGTTCGTTATGTCGCAGGTCAAGCTGGCGGCCGCCGAAAAGTCGGCGGGTGATCTGCGTCAGGCCATTTCCTTGCTGGAGGAGACGCTGGCCGGCAGCCAGCGGGAGCTGGGCAGCGACCATGTCGCCACCGCGGCTGTGCGGAACAATCTCGCAACGGCATACCGGGCGGCGGGGTGAGCCGCAGCGGGCCGTACCGCTGCTGGAGCAGGCTCCCGGCGGCGCAGGGTCCACGGCGAGGATCACCCGTGGACCCTGACTTCCGCCAGCAACCTCGCCTTTGACCTGGAGAAGCTGGGCGACCAGCACGCAGCCGCAGAGCTGCGGGCCGAAGTCAGGCACCGACGGAGCGGGCAAGGCGACACCGCGCCAGGCAACGGGCCCTGATCGAGCCACCCAGCTTCGGCAGCGGCCCCTCGAAGCAGCCCTTGGCCCAGCCGACCAGGGTCCGGACGTGCCGATGCGGCCCGCGGGGGGGCGGGCCGCATCAGTTCTGGCGTGGCCGAGGAAGCGGACCGTCTAGGCGGCCGTCTTGACCGCGGGGGCGGTCCCGGTCAGGCCAGGCTCGGCGGCGGCGGGGCGGGCGGGGGCGCCGGGGGCGGCGCGGTGGTGCTGGCGGTAGCCGGCGATCAGGCCGTCGATCCCGATCCAGCTCGAGGTCCGCCACATGGTAAGGACGACGATCGCGAACAGCGCGTACCAGGCGCACACGCTCGCGGTCCCCGACATCACGTAGGTGAACAGCAGCGCCAGGCTGCCCAGCGCCGCGATCCGGGTGAACAGCCCGGCGACCAGCGCCACGCCGATGGTGAACTCGGCGACCGCGACCAGGATCCCGATCCACCCCGCGTTCGGCACCACGAAGCTGTGCAGGAACGTCCCCCACCAGGAGTAGGCGGGCACGCCGTGCGCGGCGAACCCGGCCACGCCGGCGCCGTCGTGGTGCAGGAAGTACGGGTTCTCCGCGCCCACCAGCTTCGCCCAGCCCGCCTGGATCCACATGCACCCCAGCCAGACCCGCATCGCCAGCCAGCCCACCGCCAGCACCCTGGACTGCTTGACCCACTCCCACACGCCCAGATTCGACCGCCTGGCCGGGTCACCGATCACTGCAACAGGGATATTCGTCATTTCGAAGGCTTCCTTCTTCTCTAGCACTTTCCCTTGCCGCACTCATCCTCACCCGCCCGCCCGGCACCACCGCAGAGCCGAAAGTCCATTCCCGCAGGTCCTAAAGCCACCACCTCCGCACACCCGCGCGGAGCGGCACGTACGACTACTGCAGGCGGTCGCCGCCTAGGCCGGCCAGAGGTAGCGCTCGACTAGCCCGCCGTGCTGAAGCTCCTCAACCTGGGCGACCGTCCAAGGGGACAGCTCGGTCCCGAGCCCCATCGCGTCCGCAACGTAGTCGTGCCAGGGCATCCAGCGTGCCTCGACTACCTCGTCCGGCTTCGGCCGCGGTTGACCGGCGATCCTGCACAGGTAGGCGGGACAGATCTCGTTCTCCTCGATGCCGTTCATCTCCGCGTGGTACCTGAAGTCCGGCAGTGCGCAGACCAGGCCTGTCGCCTCGACACCCAGTTCGTCCCGCAGCCGCCGCCGGACCGCCTCCTCGACCGGCTCGCCCGGCATCGGGTGGCCGCAGCACGTGTTGGTCCACACGCCGGGGAAGGTCAGCTTGGTCAGCGCCCGCCGCGTCATGAGCAGCCGCCCGTCGGGCCCGAACGCATAGCAGGAGAACGCCAGGTGCAGCGGGGTGCTCCCGTGATGAACCTCCGCCTTCGGCGCCTGCCCGATCGGACTCCCGTCCTCGCCAAGCAGCACGACGTACTCGGTGACCATGACGCAGGTCGCCCGCCGGTCAGGCCCTGGCCTTGCGCCGGCGCGGTCCGAGCCGCCGGAGCTGGATCCAGGTGACGATCAGGAAGACCACCGCGAGCCCGACCGTGAATCCGATGTCGCGCAGCCAGGTGCCTGACGTGTGGTTCCACAGCGGATCGGCTGTCGCCGTGATCGGGGTCAGCGCGTTCACGTTGACCGTGGAGGCGGCGGCGGCCAGGCCCCACCGCGCTGGCGCGATCCAGGAGAGCTGCGACAGCCCCGTGATCCCCGCCAGCGGCACCACGCCTCCGGACAGCACAATCTGGCCGACGACCAGCATGACCAGGAACGGCACTGCCTTCTCTGACGTGTTCACCAGCGCCGACACCATGAGGCCAAGGCACATCGAGGACAGCGCGAGCAGCCCGACCGCGATCAGGATCTCCACCAGCGGCAGGTTATGCAGGAACGACCCCGTCGGCGGCATCGCCCGCCCGGCCAGGCCGATCAGCACGATCACGACCGCCTGCACAATGCTGATGGCACCGACGATCAGCAGCTTGGAGAGCAGATAGCCGAACGCGGACAATCCGGCGGCTCGCTCCCTGATATAGATCGGCCGTTCCTTCACGATCTCACGGAACGATGCCGCGGTGCCGGCCAGGCACGCGCTGGTGATCAATAGCTGCAGCAGTTCCTGCGCGGTCAGCCGGGTCCCGGGAAAGCCGCTCAGCCCGTGCGCGGCCGGCACGAAATGGATCAGCAGCCCGAGCACGACCGGCAGCACTGCCATAGTGATGAGGAAGCCCCGGTCGGCGGCGATCACCTGAGCGAACCGCCGGGTCAGGGTCACGACCTGGCCAAGCAAGCCGCGGCGCCGCGGCGCGGCCGCCCCCTGCTCAGCTGCGGGCGCAGGCACCTTATCGGACGCCACGTACTGCGCGTGGTACGGCGAAGCCCGGAACTCCGCCGCCCAGTCCCGCTCCGGATGCGCCTCGACGGCCTGGAACACGTCCGCCCAGTCCGAAACGTCGAAGTACTGCAGCCCTTCGTCCGGCGGCCCGAAGTACCCGACCTTCCCGCCAGGCACCAGGAACAGCAGCCGGTCGCACACCGAGATGTTGGCCACGCTGTGCGTGACCACGATGATCGTCCGGCCGTCGTGCGCGAGGTCGCGCATCTGGTGCATCACGGACTTGTCCAGCCCAGGGTCCAGGCCCGACGTCGGCTCGTCGAGGAACAGCAGCGACGGCTTGGTCAGCAGTTCCTGTGCCACATTCACCCGCTTGAGCTGCCCCCCGGACAGCCGGTCAGCGCGGGTATCGGCGTGCCGGGACAGGCCAAGCTCCGCCATCACCTCGTCGATCCGGGCACCGCGCTCCTGCGCCGTCGTATCGGCAGAGAAACGCAATTCCGCGGCGTACTCCAGGGCACGCCGGGCAGTCAGCTGAGTGTGCAGGATGTTCTCCTGCGGGACCAGCCCGATCCGGTACCGTAGCTCGTCGTAGTTCGCGTACAGGTCGCGTCCGTCGTACAGCACAGTGCCGGTGTCAGCGGGCCGCATCCCGGTCAGCGCACCGAGCAGCGTCGACTTGCCGGCCCCGCTCGGGCCGAGGACCCCGACCAGGCACTTCTCCGGGATGGACAGCGACAGATGGTCCATCAGCGTCTTCTTACCGCTGTTGACCGTGACGACCAGGTCCTGGGCGTTGAACGTGATCGCGCCCTGGTCGACGAACTGGCTCAGCTCGCTGCCCTTGAGCCGGAACGTGCAGTGCCCGATGCCGATAATGTCGGATTCGGTCAGCACCCGGGAGGTGATCCGCCCGCCATTGACGTAGGTGCCGTTGTTGCTGCCGAGGTCGGCGATCTCGTACGTGCCGTCCGGCCGGCAGCGTAGCTCCGCGTGGTGACGGGAGACCTCCAGGTCCGCCAGCACCAGTTCGTTGTCCGGCGAGCGGCCTATCTTCAGAGTCTTAGTCGCCAGCGACCCGAGGTGCGTCATCGACGTGGGCCGGTCGACAACGCTCGGCATTATGCGGGTTACCGCCGCCTCGCGGGCGGGCTTTGCCGACCGCATCCCTGGCATCAGGGGTTCGCGCGGCGGCGCCGCGGGCGCTGAACTCCCGGCCTGCGCGCTGCCCGCCGCGCCGGATACCTGTGCCGCAGGCATAGCCGCCACCATCGTCTGCTGCTGCGGCAGGAACCGGACGACCGGCCCGTTGTCCTGATGCCCGAGGCGGACCTCGCACGCGGCGGCGATCTCGACCCGCTGCATGCGGCTGGGGCCGAGGAAGGTCCCGTTCGAGCTGCCGAGATCCTCAAGCACCCAGGTCGCACCATCCACCCTGAGCACTCCGTGCGCCCAGGAAACCCGGGGGTCGTTGATCGCGATGTCGGACTCCGGATCACGGCCGACCCGGTAGGTCCTCCCGCCCTGCAGCAGATGGTTCTGATTCAGGGCCCGCACCACGAGGTCAGGCCAGGGGGACACCTTGAATGCGTCAGGACGTTCTGGGGCCACGCTGGTAAGTGTAAGGTCGCGGGACTGAAATCCGAATCGGGCGAAACATTCGGGCATGTCCCGCCTGACCGTATCGCACGCCCTTCACGGCGACTGGGCCTTGCCGAGCGAGTAGGCACCAGTGAACTTGGGCACGCCCCGCTGATAGAAGACGTCGATCTCGGTGATCGCGAAGCCAGCGCTCGTCAGCAACTCGCTGATCGGCACGGTGAAACGGCAACCGCCCGCCAGTCGCATCTCCCAGGGGTCCAGTCGGCGCTGCCACCGGCGGACCGGCTCGTCCGGGGCGAGCCCGTGCTCCAGGAAATGCAGCGTCCCGCCCGGGCGCAGGACCCGCCGGACCTCGCTCAGTGCCGTAGCCGGGTCGGGGATCGTGCACAGCGTCCAGGTCGACAGGGCGGCGTCGAAGCTGTCGTCGCCGAACGGCAGCAACTGCCCGTCCAGACCGGAACGCTCGACCGGCACCGATGAGGCTGCCACCCGTCCAGCCGCGAGCTTCCAGCCGAGTTCGGCGGGCTCGATCGCAGCCACCCGCCGTACGCCTGGTGGATAGTGCGGCACGTTGAGCCCGGAGCCGAAGCCGATCTCGACGACCTCGCCGGAGAGGTCCACGCAGACCCGCTCGCGCAGTGCGAGCAGAGCTGGCGTGCCGCACAGATGATCGATGATCCGGGGCAGCACCTGCTGGTCGTAGAACCGCACGGGCTAGGCCTCCCCTACCTGGTTCACGATCGCGGTGAACAGCCACGGGAGCCGCCGGGCGGCCGGCACGATCCGCGGCCCGATCGCCGGGAAGTGCCGGGACCAGAGGAGCCCGGCGGTGAGCGCACGGGACATGCGGGTCACCCGCAGCCAGGCCCGCTCATAGTCGCCCGCCCGGCCGGCGGCCAGGCAGTCGGCCAGGGCAGTCGCCTCGCTGAATGCCGCACCGATGCCCTCGCCGGTCAGCGCGTCCAGATACCCGGAGGCGTCCCCCACGAGCAGGACGCGTCCCTTAGTGCGGTGCGCGACATCCTGCCGGAGCGGTCCGGCGCCGCGGACGCTGCTAGCTGGCTCGGCTCCGGCGAGGCGCTCGCGCAGCGCCGGGAAGGCGGCCATCCGCGACTCAAAGTTCCCCTGGCCGCCGCCGAGCACCGCGACCCCGACGACGTCCTCGGCGACCGGGGTGACATAGGCCTCGGAATCCTTCGCCCAGTAGACCTCGACGAGACTGGTCCATGGAGCCACCTGATAGTGCTGGCGGAGCCCGTACCGTACGCGCCGTGCCTGGCGCGGATCAAGGCCGCAGGCCCGGCGGATCGCCGAATGCAGACCGTCCGCCGCGACGAGGTAGCTGGCCTGGATCCCGGCGGCGGTCACGCCAGGGCCAGACCCGCTCAGGCGTGCGTCCGCTGAGTCCCGCTGGCTGAACTCCGTAACCCGCACCGGGAGTACCGGGATCTTCAGTTCGCTGGCGCGATCGGCCAGCGCGGAGTGCAGCGTCGTGCGCCGGACGCCGAGTCCCGGCCCGCGCCGGAACAGCGCATCGACCTGGCCGCCGTTGTCCAGGTAACGGATCCCGGTGACGGCGTGACCCTTCGGGTGCACGCCAAGCGCGGCGAGCCGGCGCACGGCCGAGGGCATCAGTCCTTCGCCGCACGCCTTGTCGATCGGCCTGTCGCGCGGCTCAGCTACGGTGACCGACAGGCCACGCTGCGCGCACGCGATGGCTGTTGCCAGCCCCGCCGGGCCGCCGCCGACGACCAGGACGTCGATCACGGCGCCGCGGTCGCCAGAGCGCTGGTCTCGCATCGCAGCCGGACCGTCAGCAGCCAGGCGTTCAGGGCCGTGAACGTCAGCGCCGTGATCCAGGCCGAGCCGACCAGCGGCAGCGCCGCGCCTTCGACCACGACCGCGACATAGTTCGGGTGCGCGAACCACCTATACGGCCCTTCCTGCACCAGCGGCTTGCCGGGGATCACGATCACCCGCGCGCTCCACTGGGAGCCGAGCGTGGCGACGCACCACCAGCGCAGGGCGTTCGCCGCGATCACGACGACGATCATCGGGTACGCGAGCGCCGGAATGAACGTGGCGTGCGTCACGATCGGCTCGGTGATGCAGCCGAGGAGCAGGCCAACGTGCAAGGCGACCATCATGGGAAAGTGGCCTTGGCCGTACTCGATGCCGCCCTCGGCCATGCTGGCCGTAGCGTGTCGCTGGGACACCACGAGCTCGAAGATCCGCTCAACGATGATCACGGCGAGCAGCGCGTAGTAGATCTGCATCAGCGCACCTTCACGGGAACCCGGCCGGTCACCACTGCAGGAGAATCAGCTCGATGCTGACCCCGGGACCGAGTCCGATCATCAGCCCGTACGACCCCGCGGGCTGCGGGCACTGCGCCTGCGTCATCTCCATGACGTGCAGCACCGACACCGAGGAAAGGTTCCCGACCTCGGCGAGCGAGCTGCGGCTCACGGCCATGGCGCTGTCGGGCAGCTTGAGGCTGTGCTGGACGGCATCGATCACCTTCGGCCCGCCCGGGTGCCCCATCCAGGTGTCGATGTCGTCGACGGTCAGCCCGTGCCTGGCCAGGAACGAGGTGACGACGGCGGCCAGCTCACGCTCGACGACGTCGGCCAGGTCGGTGGTCAGCACGATCCGGAAGCCATCAGAACCGAGCCGCCAGCCCAGCGCGTCGTTGCTGCCCGGGCAGACCTCGCCATGCGTGGCGATGATCCGCGGACCGCCGGTCGCTCCCCGAGTGACGCCAGGCCGCGAGCTCTGGTCATGCTCCCTGGCCGCCTGTCCGCCGCGGGCGACCACTGCTGCGGAGCCGTCGGCGAACAGGCCGCTGACAACCAGATCCGCGGTCGTTATCTCGGTCCGTGGCCAGCACAGCGAGCACACCTCCACCGACACCAGGGCGGCGGTGTGCCCCGGCCAGGCCAGCAGGTAGTCGTGCAGCCGCGCGAGTGCGGCGGCGCCCGCCACGCAGCCGAGGCCGAACACCGGCAGCCGCTTGATGTCCGGCCGCAACCCCAGCCTCGGGATCAGCAGCGCGTCGATGGACGGGACGATCACGCCAGTAACCGATGTGACGATCAGCAGATCCAGATCGCTCGCGAGGACACCCGCATCGCTCAGGGCGCCGCGGAGAGCCCGCTCCCCGAGCTCGGTCGCCGCGCCGACATACCGTTCATTGGACAACCCAATTCCATACACATTACGATATTCCTCTATCGGGAATACGATATGCCGGAACTTCACTCCGCAATTGCCGTGCAGACGATCCACGAGTGAGCGCTGAGCCGGGCTCAGGCCACCGAGATCCGCCACCATGTCGGTGATCTCGGCCTGCGCGTAGCGGTGCGGCGGAAAGGCGGACCGGACGGCCGCGATCTGAGTCATGGCCGGGTAACTGGCACGCGCGAATACCTCCGTGCTGGGCGCTGCGAGCAGATCCTCAGGTTAGCGCCTCGCCACCAGCGAGGAATAGCGCGACGTCCACGGCCGCGATACCGAGAGCTGCGAAAAATGGTACCTTCCCCGATCCGCGATAACTGACGACGGCGAGGATCGTGGCGACCGCCAGGCCGATCACGGAGATCCACCGTCGGGACGGGATAGCCGCCAGCAGCAGGAGTACCGACGCCGCAAGCAGCAGCATGATCGCGGCTGCCCGCACCGCCCGGCCACCCAATCGGGAGGCCACGATCTGCGGCAGTCCCTCGACCCCGGTGACCCGGTCGGCCGCGAGGTCCGGCAGCACGTTCGCGAAGTGCGCGCCGAGGCCTAGGCACCCGGCAGCCGCCGTGACCGACCAGGTTGGCCAGGGCTGACCCGGCAGCGTGCTTGTCGCGAAGGCCGGGATCGGGGCGAATCCCAGGATGTACATCAGGCCTGATGCCCAGGTCGACTTGAGGCCGAGGTTGTACGCCCACGCGGCGCCGACCATGACGGCGTTGATCAGCAGCGGCCACGGCCCGATCAGCAGCGACAGGATCACGGCGGCCGTCAGGGCGCTGAAGGCGGCGATCCGGACGGCGCGGACGCTGATGTCACCGCTGGCGATCGGCTTGTCCGTGCGCCCGGCCGCGGTGTCCCGCGCTGCGTCGCACGCGTCGTTGGACCACCCGACCGAGAGCTGGCCGACCAGGATCGCCGGGGCGACCAGCACGGGGCCGGTGCCGTGCGGCGCGGCCTGCGCGGCGAGCGCGGTGACCATGGCGGTGATCGCCAGGCACGGGCCCGGATGACTCGCGATGACCAGCGCCCGCGCGCGGGGCAGGAGCAAGCCGACGGTCTGCGCGCTCTTCGTGGGCATCGGGGAATCTGGCGTTCCTGTCGAGACGGCGCTTTACCTGGCCTATCGGGCCGACGCTATGCTGGCACACTACTGGAATGAGGCTTGCCCTGCACGCCGCCAATCCGGCCGAGTGGCTCGCGCTCCGGCTGGGCCTGGTGCCGGCCGCCGCGGCGCAGGCCTGGGCCGGGATGGGCCTGTCCGGGATCGTGGTCGCGGCCGTCCGGACCGGCGTGGCCGAGCGACTCGCCCAGGGGCCGGCCACTGTCGCCGAGCTCGCCGACGAGCTGAGCCTCGATCCGGTGCCAACCCAGCTGATGCTGCACTGCCTGCGATCCCTCGGGCACGTCAGCTGCTCCGGCGGGGTGTACAGGCTCAGCCGGTCGTCTCGGCGCTGGCTGGACCCCCGCTCTGGCCTGTCGGTCAGCCGGTTCGTCACCGGTACCGCGGACTACTGGGACTGGTGGTCCGGGCTGGACGAGGTGACCCGGTCCGGGAAGGTGAGCGGGAGCCACGACACGGCGGCCGACGACCCCTACTGGCGGCGGTACGTCTACGGCCAGCTCGACCTGGCACGTCTCAGCGCCCGCGAGGTCGCACGGAAGATCCGGCTGCCAGCGAGCGCGACGTCACTGCTCGACGTCGGCGGCGGACACGGCTGGTACTCGGCGGCGATCTGCCAGCGTCATCCGAAGCTCACCGCCACCGTGCTCGACCTGCCCGGCAGCGCGGCGATCGGCCGTGAGATCATCGCCGCGGCCGGAATGTCCGACCGGGTCCGGCACCGGGACGGCGACGCGACCCTGGACGACCTTGGCAGCGGCTACGACGCGGTGCTGTGCTTCAACCTCGTGCACCACCTGAACTCCGGCCACATCGTGACGCTCTTCGGGCGGATCAGGGAGTCTCTCTCGCCAGGCGGGACCCTGGCCGTGATGGACGCGTTCGCCGAACCCGCCCGCAGGGCGTCGGCGACGGCAAATTTCCTCGCGATGTTCGTCTATCTCAGCTCAGGCGCTTCGGTGCATACCCCGGCGGAGCTGCGGATCTGGCTGCGGAAGGCGGGGTTCACCAGCCCGCCGCGCCGCATCCGGATGCTGCGGATCCCGGGCGAGGCGCTCTATCTGGTGCGGAAGTGACGTGACTGAGGACGATATCTGGGACGTGGCCGTGATCGGCGCCGGGCCCGCCGGAGCGACGGCCGCGCGAGAGGCCGCCCTGGCGGGCAGCCGGGTCGTCCTGCTGGAGCGCGCGACGCTCCCCCGGTACAAGACCTGTGGTGGCGGTCTGATCAACGCGTCGATGCGGACGCTCCCTGACGGACTGGCGCTGAATCCGAGAGCGCAGGTGCGCTCGTTCTCATTCAGCTTCGACGGAAAGAGAGAGAAGACCCGAACCCGGTCCGAGCCGCTGCTCGCGCTCGTAATGCGGGACGAGTTCGACGCCGCGCTCGTGGACCGCGCGACGGCGGCCGGCGCGACGCTGAGCGAGGCGACCACCGTGCTGAAGGTCGCCGAGGACGGTGACCTGGTGCGGCTGTCCTGCCGGGGGCGCGCTGACATCCTCGCCCGGATCGTGGTCGGCGCCGACGGCTCCGCGGGCCGCTCGTCGGCCTACGTCGGCGTCACGTTCCGCCAGGTCGATCTCGGCCTGGAGGCCGAGATCCCGACCCCGCCGGGGCAGATGACCTCGTGGGACGACCGCATCCTGATCGACTTCGGGCACGATCCCCGCTCCTACGGATGGGTTTTCGCCAAGGGTGACGTGCTGTCCGTCGGCGTGATCGCCGCCCGCGGCGACGCCGACGCGACCCGCGCCTATCTCGCCGAGTTCACTGAACGTCTCGGCCTGGCCGGGATCGAGCCGCGGATCAGCACCGGCCATCTCACCAGGTGCCGAGAGCAGCGCTCGCCGCTCGCCAAGGGCCGGGTCCTGGTTGCCGGGGACGCGGCCGGGCTTCTGGAGCCGTGGACCCGGGAGGGGATCTCGTTCGCGCTCCGCTCTGGCCGGGAGGCTGGCCGAGCGGCGGCGGCGGCCGCCGCAGCGACCGCCGCCGAGACCAGCACCGCGATCGCCGGCTACACCGACGCCATCAAGGCCGAGCTCGAACCCGAGATGCTGGCCGGGCAGGCATTCTTCGAGGCGTTCATCCGCCACCCGGCGCCGTTCTACTGGGCCATTGCGCAGGTACCAGCCGCCTGGCGGCTTTTCGTCCGGATGGTCGCCGGACAGACGACCTTCGCCGAGGCCCACCGCAACAGGATCATCCGGCTGGTGCTGGCCGGCCTGAAGAGGTGGTAGCTCAATCGCCGGATGAGCGACTAGCGTGGTGCCGTGGCGGCGTTAGTCCTGTCGGTCGCCGCGTTCGTCGTATCCGTCGTCAGCGCGGTCTTCGCCGGTATGGCAGCGGTGGCCGCCCGGGGTGTGAGACGGATCGAGCAGGCCAGGCACCTTGAGGAGCGGCGGCCGAGGTTCACCGCGCAAGCCCTGCCCGGAACGTCACTGCCGGGGTGCGATCTGGCCTTGACGCTAGTGTCTGATGAGCCACTGGCGGACGTGCTGACCGAGATCTTGTACCTGCGCGGCGGCATTTCGTTCAAGTACGGGGCGAAGGGCGTGAAGTCGCTTTCGTTCGCCTACGCCCATGACCCCATGTCCGGCGAGCCGGCCGGCCTGCAGCCCGGCGAGTCGGTGTCGTGGCCACTTGAGGTCCGCGACGCCCACCTGAGTCCGCTCAGGCTTAAGGTAACCTGCCGCGGCGGCCGTGACGCGGCCACCTGGACGGTCCCGCTCTCGGTCGATGTCCCTCGGCTACTGTGAGTAGCCTGGCCAGGGTGAAGCTCTATTTCGATGATGCCGGCTTCGACGGCCAGCTGCAGCGCAGTATCGGCAAGGCCGATTCAGGCATGGCCAATGTGGGCGAATGCCTGGCGATCGCCGCGCAGATCACGCCGGGTGACCGGGACAGCTGGTACCAGGCGTGGACGGCCTTCGGCTCCCAACTCAAAGAGCAAGCTGACGCCGCCGTAGAAGCCGGCCACCTGGTCAGCGCGCGCGGTGCGTACCTGCGCGCTGCCGAGTACTTCCGGCAGGCGTTCTTCTTCCACCGCGACGACCTGGACGGAACGGCACTGCGCGCCGCCTACCCGGCCAGCGTGCAGGCGTTCCGGGCGGCCATGCCGCTTCTCGGCCATCCGGCCCGGGCCTTGTCCGGCGCATTGTCCGGGTACCTGTTCGCCCCGGCCGGGCCAGCCGGCCCCCGTCCCACGATCCTGCACCTCGGCGGCTACGACGGCACAGCGGAGGAGCTGTACGCCTCGGCAGGGCCCGCGCTGGAGCGGGGGTACGCGTTCGCCGCCGTTGACGGGCCTGGCCAGGGCTCAGTGCTGTATGACCAGCGTGTCCCGATGCGTCCGGACTGGGAACACGTCGTGCCTGACATGGTCGACAGCCTGATCACCGAGCCTGCGGTGGACGCCGCGAAGATCGTGCTGGTGGGCAGGTCCTTCGGCGGATTCCTGGCCCCGCGCGGGGCGGCGGGCGAATCCCGGCTCGCCGCCATGATCGTTGACCCCGGCCAGTACGACCTCGGGACGACCGCCAGCGCCAGGCTCGGTGACCTCGCCAAGCGGATCGATGACCCCGCCGCCGATGACCAGTTCAACGCGCTGCTTACGCTGCCCGCTCTGAAGGCCCTGCTGACACCCCGCATGGTGACCCACGGCGCGCCCAGCGTGCGGGCCTACCTCGCCGACATGCTCCGCTACACCAGTGCCCCGACCATCGCCCGGGTGACCTGCCCTAGCTATGTCACCGACAACGAAACCGATGCGATCTCGACCGGCCAGGGCAAAGAGCTGTTTGAGCACCTGACCTGCCCGAAACAGTTCCGCCTCTTCACCCAGGCCGAGGGAGCCGCAGGGCACTGCGAGGGCATGGCGCCCATCGTGTTCTGGACCGCCGCCTTCGACTGGCTCGACCACACCATGACCTGAACGCTGCACCGCAGGCGCGGTCGCGGCTATCCCGTGACGAGGTGGAACTCGATCCGGTACAGCACAGTGTCCTTTTCGACCGGGCCGGCATGCGCGGCGCGACGGCGCAGCGTCTCCAGATCGGGCTCACCCGCCCGGCGCACCTCGTCCGCGGTAATCGCTGCGAACGGCACGAGCTCGATCGAGTCGACCTCGATGTACCCGGGGCCGACCGGATAGCGGCCGCCGACCCTGACCTTCGGCCGCTGCCAGAGGCGGAACGACACGGTCAGGTCGCCCGCGAGTACGGCTGGTCGCAGTTCCTCGCTGAAGTTCAACGCGTGTCCGGCATCGTCGCCATGGTCAGACGCTACCGGCACGGTCAGACCCTGTCGCGCTGGCGGCCGGGATGGCAGGATGCAGGTCATGGCAGATGGCTTCGTAATGGGCCCTGGCGACGGCGAGCGGGTCTCGCCCGCCATGACGCTCAAGGTGGGTGACAAGAACTCGACGGCCTGGTCGATGTTCGAGGTCGTGGACATCGGCCCGGGGTTTGACGTCGGCGCCCACCTGCACCGCAACGCGGAAGAGCTGTTCTATGTTCTGGACGGCCAGCTCGACCTGCTCGCCTTCGAGCCGCGGGTCCGGACGTCGGGCAACTGGCAAAGCTGGCAGTCGCACACCGGGGCCACGGTGGCCCGCGGCGGGCCGGGGAGCATGATGTATGTCCCGCGCGGCTGCCCGCACGCATTCGCCAACCCTGGCCCCGGCCCGGCCCGCATGATCTTCCTGGTCTCACCTGCCGGCCACGAGCACTACCAGAAAGAGCTCGCTGAGCTGGTCGCCGGCGCGGCGGGCCCGCTTGATGCAGCGATCGCCGAGCTGCGCGCCCGCCATGACATCGACCAGCTGACCCCGCAGGTGATACCCGGCCGCCCGTGAACACCAGACAGCGCGGCGGCCCGCATGTCTGAATGTTCATCCGGAAGTCGGTCCGCCGACGCTAGCTCGCACCGACCTTGTTCCGGTCCGACGCTATTCATGGACCATGACTCTTTCAGGTTCCGTTCAGCGTTGGCTGCGCGAAGCAACAGCGTGCGGCGTGGGGGCGCTCGGCATCGTGGGTGTCGGCGTCCCCGTCACGGTCGCCTCGGCGGCGGCCACGCCCAAGACGGTGACGATCACCAGCACAGGGCTGAGGCCTGGCGCGATCAAGCACGTGTGGCTGATCATCCTGGAGAACAAGTCCTACGACGCCAGCTTCACGGGCCTTAACCAGAACACTTACCTGTGGAAGACGCTTCCGGCCCAGGGTGTCCTGCTCAAGGACTACTTCGGGACAGGCCATTCCAGCATGGACAACTACCTGTCGATGGTGTCAGGCCAGGCTCCGTCAGAGGACGTGCAGGAGGACTGCAGCACCACCGACACCCTGCTCAACACCAATTCCGGCATCGAGTCCAACCGCCTGACCAGCGGCGGAAGGGTCAACCCCAACTATGGGCAACTCGACTCCAAGGGCGGCGCGAACGCGCCGCTCGGGTCCAACGGGTGCTCGTTCCCGACGGACGTCCCGACGCTGTTCAACCAGTTCAACGCGGCCGGCGTGACCTGGAAGGACTACGACCAGGACCTCGGCGGCGGGCAGAACTACCTCCAGGACCCCGATACGCCGTTCCAGTCGGAGACTGTGCCCGGGCGTGAGGACGCCGCCTGCGGCGGGCCAGGGACCTCGGCCAACAACCCGGTTACCGACCCGCTCGACCTGGCCACCCCGCCGTCGGTCGGCACAGCGGACGTGACCAGCTACACCGGGGCACAGAGCGCGACCTTCGACGGCACTGACTACATCGACCAGTACGTGGCCAAGCACAACCCCGTTCCGTGGTTCGAGGCACTGACCGGACAGCAGAACGCCGACGGGACCTTTACCCCGCCGCTCAACGAGCCATCCAACGGCGGCACCAACTGCGACTCCAGCCACGTCGTCAACCTCGACAGCCCGACCAACGGGCTGGTCGCGGACCTGATCCACAACACCGTGCCCGCCTTCAGCTGGATCACCCCGGACAACTGCAGCGACGCCCACGACGCCGTATGCAAGGGCAACAACCTGTCCGGCGCGTTCAACGCCGACGGCACCCCCGACTACGAGACCGGCACCCCGTACGCCTACGACCCCGAGACCATCCCGCCGAAGAATTACACCGGCGGCCTGTACGCGTCCGACCTGTTCCTCGAGTACTACATCCCGCTGATCGAGCAGTCCAAGGCGTTCCGTGACGGCGGCCTGATCGACATCACCTTCGACGAGGCATTCGCGCCGTTCACCTACACCGGCAACAGCTTCAACAACGCCAACGACTACGCGCCGACCTCGGCGGACCAGCCGAACTACACCAGCAGCCTGAAGTCAGACACTGCAGGCGAGAACCTCTTCGGCAGGAACGTCTCGTACGAGCCGACCGGCCCGAACTCCACGCTCGCCACGAACTCCCAGGGCGACCAGCTGTACCCGGGTCCTGGCAACAACGCCTACATCGACCGGCCGCCGGTGTGCACGCAGACGACTCCCACGCTGGTGCCGTCGGACTGCGTGCCCGGCATCGTGCGCGGCGGCGCGGGCACTCCACCCGGGGCGAGGACGGACACTGTCACCGGCAGTGCCGCCTCGGACATCATCACCGACAACTCGATCCTGGCCGACGACACCGGCCGAGAGGTGACTGGCACCAACATCCCAGCGAACTCGTTCGTCGGCGCGGTCTCCGACACTGGCCCGCAGTTCCCGACGACGAACGCCGGCTCGGCAACCGCCGGATCATTCGAGCTGGTTGACCAGGCCGGCAACCCGGTGGACCCGACCGGCCCGGTGACGCAGATCACGCTCAGCGCCGAGGGCGACCCGTCGGACCTGGCACCAGGCGAGACCCCCGACCCGCTGTGGAACGCGACCGATCCGACTCCTGGCGGTGGCGACACCGGCAGCGTGCTGATCAGCCCGTACATCAGGCCGGGGACGGTCTCCACCGTCTACTACAACCACTACAGCTGGCTGCGCACCATGGAAGACCTGTTCCAGGTCAGCAGGGGCGACGACTGGAAGCCGCTGCCCGCCGGGACGGTCTCCGGCGGCCTGGACGGCCTCGGCCACCTCGGCTTCGCCGCCCAGCCTGGCCTGCGGCCATTCGGGCCTGACGTGTTCAACAACCCGGAGGGCTTCGGCCAGCCCGCCCAGTTCACGGCGTACCGGGTCCCGCTGCCGCAGTCCCAGGGGGAGCGGATGTCGCTCGCGGTCGGGGCTCCGCTGCTCGCACTGGCTGTTGGTGCCGGTTACGTGTGGTACCTACGCCGGCGGCGGATGGCATCCGCCAGGCGGTCATGAGTTCGCACCGTACAGCGGCCACCGCCGCACGGCCCGGCCCGGCCTCCGTCACGACGGCGGGGGTCCGGGCCGCCGGGCGTGTCCGGACCGTGCTGATCTGCCTCACGCTGGCCGCGGTGGCCGCGGTGGCCGGATGCGCCTCGGCCAGCAGCCAGCACCCGGCCCGGCATGCCTCGGCTAGCCCGTCGTCGGGCCTCCTCGGCTCGTATCCGTCATTCCTGCCGCGCGGCACCCTGAACTACCACAGCGACGGCGTCCTCGTCGGCACCGTTCGACGGCCGGCGCTGACCAACCAGGGCGACGGCGTCGAGGTGAAGACGGCTCACTGGTCCGTGCTCATCACGGTCAGCGGACCGCAGGTACCCGGGGAGGGTCTGCCGTACCAGGCGCCGGTCACGACCTGCACCTGGGTGGTTACCATGTCCCGCGCCACCGGCGCAGTGCCGATCTCACTCGCCGACTTCTCCAGCATCGACGCCCTCGATAACGTCTACCCCCCCGCGTTCGTGCCCGGGCAGCCGTCGCCGCCCGGCGTGCTGCGCCCCGGCACGAAGGTGAGCTTCGAGCTGCGCGCCGCGATGCCGACCGGCGAGGGCCTGATGCGCTGGGCTCCCGATGGCCGCAACATCGTCGCCAAGTGGGACTTCATCGTCGAGAACGACTGACCTCGCCCTGGTCGCCAAGGGAAGGCAGGCCGACGGCGAACCAGCGGGCGCCCGCCAGACGGTGCATACCATGTGATCCATGACAGGCCCGACGCCCTACGTCCACTTCCCCGGCAGCGCGCGTGAAGCCCTGACGTTCTACGGCGAAATCTTCGGCTGTGCAGTTCAGCTGCACACCTTCGCGGAGTTCAACCGGGCCGACGGTCCGGCCGATGCCATCGCACACGGCCAGCTCGCCGGGGGACCCGTCGCGCTGTCTGGCGCCGACGTATCCGGGGACGAGCTGCCGTTGCGATCTGAAGGCATGATGCTGGCCCTGCTCGGTACTGCCGCTCCTTCGACTCTGCGCACCTGGTTCTCCCGTCTCAGCGAAGGCGGCCAGATCGTGGACGACCTGCAGAAGCGGCCGTGGGGCGCATCGGACGGGCAAGTCATCGACCGTTACGGTCTCCACTGGCTCATCGGGTTCGAGGGCGACGACAGCGACTGAACGGCCGGGTGCGCCTGGTCAGGGCGAATTGACGGTCGCATTGGTCGGCGTCGACGATGTCGGAGAGATTGTCGGCGTCGTGGTGGGGGTCGGCGTCACAGTCGGAGTGGCAGTGGGGGTCGGGGTTACCGTTGGCGTCGCGGTGGGGGTCGGGGTCACAGTCGGCGTGGCTGTGGGGGTCGGGGTTACCGTTGGCTTCGTGGTGGGGGTCGGGGTCACAGTCGGCGTGGCTGTGGGGGTCTGGGACTGGAGCGGCCGGACCAGGCTGGGGCCGATGACGTGGCGGCCGGTGAGCATCAGCGCGATCGCGAGCGCCGCCACCAGGCTCACGGCGATCGCACCGCCGATCGAGACATTCGCAGCGAAAGCGTGGCGCTCGCGCCGGTATTCGGTGCTGCGACGCTCGCGCAGCCAGGCCGGGAGCGCAGCACGGCGGGAGACCCAGCTGTTGAACGGTGCGGCGGCCATGCCGAGCGTGGGCACGAGAAGCAGGCCGGCCAGCAGCGGGCCGCTCAACGTGCTCGTCTTCGTGAGCGCGCCGGCGATCCCGGCCGCGCCGCAGAGCGCGAGAAAGGTCTCCGCCCAGTTGGCGCGCAGCGCGTGCCACCAGCTGGTCCGCTCGCTGGTCTTCGGGGTGCGCAGGAAGGCGGCCTTCTTCGCGAACAGGGCGAGGACCGAGGCGCGGGCGACCACGAGCGAGGTGGACTGCCAGATGAAGAACGCGCCGAGGGCGTCGCGCCAGGACGCGCCGGTGCTGCGGCGCAGCAGCGCGATCGCGCGGACCAGGCCGAGCAGGATGAGCACGGGGACAGCGGCGACGAGGAACACCGTCAGCTTGCGGAAGAGCTGCCCGCCGCCGGTCGCCAGGTTCACCGCGCCGGCCAGCAGGAAGACCAGGAACAGCATCCCGAGCAGGTCGCCGTACCACTGCAGCGCGCCGGACAGGTAGGACCAGCGCTGGCCGACCGACAGGTGGTTCTTTGTCGTCTCCCGGCCGGGGAGCAGGGACTTCCAGTGCATGCGCAGCAGCTGGATGCCGCCGAAGCACCAGCGGTATCGCTGGCCCTTGAGCGCCTCGAACGTCAGCGGCATGATCCCGCGGCCGCCGGACTCGTCGACGTGCATGCCCGACCAGCCTGCGCGGAGCAGTCTGAGCGAGACCTCCGCGTCTTCAGTGATGCACCATTCATCCCAGCCGCCGAGCTGATCGAGGGCGACCCTCCTGATCAGGCCCATGGTCCCGGCGAAGATCGCGCCGTCGCGTTCGTTCCTTGAAGGCTGGGAAACGGCGAAGAAGTACTCGTAGGAGTAGTAGAGCCGCCGGTAGTAGCGGGCGTGCTGCCAGTCACGGTAGTCCTGCGGCGCCTGCACGAACCCGATCCACGGGTCGGCGAAGAGCGGCACGCACTGACGCAGCCATTCCGGCTCGACCTGGTAGTCGGAGTCGACGACGCCGATGATCTCGGCGTCCGGGTGTGTGAGGTGCTGTAGCGCGTAGTTGAGCGCGCCGGACTTGTAGCCTGGCCAGTTCTCTAGGTGCTTGAACGTGACACCGTGCCGCAGGCACCAGGTCTCGACCGGGCGCCACAGCCACTCGTCGTCCGTGTTGTCGTCGATGACGACGATCTGGACGCGGGGATAGTCGAGGCGCAGCAGCGCGCGGAGTGTCTCGATAACCATGCCCGGCGGCTCGTTGTGCGCCGGGACGTGCACGCTGACGAGGGGCGGAGCGTCATCGGGCCTTGGGACCACCGCCCGCAGCACCTCGGTGGAAACCCGCACGCGCGGGTCAAGAGGCGTGCGCCTTCGGTGCCAGTGCGCGGTGCCGAGCGCGTCGCACAGTTCCCACAGGTAGGCGCAGCACATCAGCGCGGCGACCACCTCGAGGCACCAGAGCAGCACGCCGCCGACCGTGCTGGCCGCGCCGAGGTGGCTGGCGAAGGTCCACTCCAGCGCGTACACCAGGTAGACCGCGAAGAGGTAGGTGGACGACGCCCAGCACAGGTGCGCCCGCGGTGACCAGTTCCTGGTAACCGGAAGCCAGAGCAGGCCGGCCAGCACCACGGCCGCCCCGCCGATGACGAGGTTGGCTTCCGTCGCTCTGAGAAGGAACAGCACGCCGACCGCCGCGGCGGCGAATACCACGGACCCGGTGACGGCCAGGATGACCCGCCATATCGCGGCCCAGACGCCCGCCCGCGCATGATGCCGGGCCGGCAGGAAAAGAGCGGCGGAGCCGAGCGGCGCGGCGACCAACCCGGCAATGACCAGCGCCTCAAGCATGAAAGCCTCTCACGCGTCGGACAGGTGAGTCGCAGCCGCCTTGAACGCCGCGAGGGCGGACGGGTCATCTTCCAGGCGCCAGTCCTGGTGATACAGGCCGCTGTTCTGCGCCTTGTCGAACCAGACCACCCCCGCGAGGTGTTCCGCGCGGACGCCCGCGAACAGCGCGTCGATCTGGCTCTCCCGGTTCGGGGTAGTGCCCACTGCGGTCTCGGCGATCAGAAGCGGCGCGTTACTGAACGTGCGGATGTCCGCGATAGTCGAGCCGAACACCGAGCCGAAGGTATCCGTGGCCCGGAAGTAGTAGCCGTCGATACCGGTCCAGTCGACCCACGCCGCGCCCGGCCACCACTGGCTAAGCGAGCTTGCCGCTCCTGCGATGGAGTTGACCGCCCACAGCCAGGTGACGTTGGCCGCCCCGGCGGCGCGGAAGATCCGCACGACATGCCGCCAGGCGGCCACGAACGTCTGGGGCGACGTGTGGCCGTCGCCCCAGGAGTACCAGGTGCCGTTCATCTCATGCCCGAAGGACAAGATCACCGGATGGCCGAACGCGACCACGGCGTCGGCGTAGGAGCGCAGGTAGGCGTCCGAGTCGCCGGCGGCGATGGAGGCGAGGGTGACGCCGTTCGGCTGAAGCTGCGCGAGTACGTAGGCGTCGTGGTCCCAGGCCGCCTGCGCGAATGACGTGCTGAACGGGTCGTTCCACGACGAGTAGTACACGACGATCCTGGGCTTGACGCCGGTCGCGCTGGTGAACTCCGTGATCTGCGACCAGCTGCCGGGCGCTCCCGGTTCGTAGACACCGACCAGCGGACTTGCCGGGGTGGGGACCGGCGCCAGGGGCTGCTGCGACGTCAGCGGGGTCAGGCATCCGGTGACCGCCAGCAAAATGATGGCGGCCGCCGCGGCTACCGTGACCCTTCGCACAACGACGCCTCCACGCGGAGGAACGCTACGGCAATCTGACTCTGTTAACTAAACTACTTCGCCCTGTGCGGCGGCCAGCGTCACTGGAGGGACGAGAACATGAGCGAGGGTCAGCCGGATTACGTCACTCAGCTGCTGCACCACTTCGCCGACCTGCGTGACGGCACCCACGGCGGCGCCGCGGACCGGGCGGGCAAGGAACGCTGGTTCGAGGCGGCGGTTCCGCTGATCGACCCGTTCGCCCGGCAATCGCTCGGCGAGATCAACGCCGGCCTGCTGGGCGGCACCGGTGAGCTCAGCGCGAGCGGATTCCAGCCTGGCGCCGACGGCCCGCAGGCCGTATGGACCCTGACCTGGCCGGAGCAGCAGGCCGCCGCGATCAGCCCGGTGACGGTCCGCGCGTACTACGGCCTGACCGCCAGCCACCCGCATCTGAGCGGCGCCACCGTCGGCAACTGGCCGCTCAATGTGTTCGACGCGCGGCAGGCGGCGGCCGCGCTGCCTACATTCCGCGCGATCGCATCCGCTGACCTGCATAACCTGGTCTTCCAGGCCGGCTGGCGCATCATCCCCGCGATCACGGCCGGCTGGACCCCATGACGGCCGCGCCGAACCCAGGCGCCCGCCGCCCGCGCCAGCATCGCCGCCTGCGGCACCGGGACTTCGCCAGGCTCCCGCCGCGGCCGGGCTGCTACACGGACTTGGCGACGAGCTCGTCGGCGACCCACCGCGCGACGCCGGCGGGGTAGGGCTGGGCCGGCAGGCCGAGGGTGATGTGCCGGAAGCCGGCGTCGAGGGCATGGCTGATGGCGTCCCGGGTGGTGCCGGGCTGGTCGTAGGACACGGCCAGATGGATCGAGCGCGTAATGGCGGCGGGATCACGGCCGATCTCGGTGCAGTAGCGGTCCAGCAGCGCGCTGCGCTGGGCTGCGTCGGCGATGTCGCCGCCCGGGATGTTCCATATGTCCGCGTGCTCGGCGGCCACCCTGAGCACTGCGGCCGAGCGTCCGGCGACAAGGATCGGCGGATGCGGGTGCTGGACGGGCTTCGGGTTGCCGAACGCGCCGGTAAGATCGATGTGGGCGCCGTGGAAGTCGAACGGCTCGGTCTCTGCCCACAGCCGCCGGATGATGGTGCAGGCGTCCGCGAGGTCCTCGACGGAGTGACGGAAGTCGTGGTAGGGCAGGCCGTGTGCCTCGTACTCGCGGCGGGCCAGCGGGTGGCTGGGCCGCGAGCCCGCGCCGATGCCGAAGTCGAGCCGTCCGCCGGAGACGATATCGACGGTCGTGGCGATCTTGGCCAGCACTGCGGGCGCCCGGAACCTGTTGCTGGTTACCAGCAGGCCCATGCGCAGCCGCTCCGTCTGCGCGGCGAGGGCCGACAGCAGGGTCCAGCCCTCGAAGATCGGCCCGCTCGGGTCGCCGGCGATCGGCATGAGGTGATCGAACAGCCACGCGTGCTCGATTTCCGGTATGGCGTCCGCCTCGCGCCAGACTCGCAGGACCTCCTGGTAACTGACCTGCATGGGGGCGGTTGTGATTCCGAAACTCGGCCGAGGTGCCTGCGGCATGGGGTTCTCCGTGAGGTGAGGCGAGTCTGGGGTGCACGGCTTGGCGCCGGCTGGCCGGATCTGGCATCCTGAGTAAATGGAACCGTGTTCCGATAGAAACGATACGGAACCTCGTTCCGTCTGGCAAGTCGCGCGATGAGGGCAGCCGGGTGGCGGACGGCGAGAGCGGACTAGGGGCGGTGGCGCCGCGGAAGCGGGCCGATGCCCGGCGGAACGAGGCGGCGCTGCTGGACGCGGCCGCTGCGGCGTTCGCCGATTCCGGCGTCAGCGTGCCGGTGCGCGACATCGCGGCCAGGGCCGGCGTCGGCGTCGGCACGATCTACCGGCACTTCCCGGCGCGAGCCGACCTGATCGTCGCCGTCTACCGGCACCAGGTCGAGGCCTGCGCCGAAGCCGGCCCTGCCCTGCTGGCAAGCTGTGATCGGCCGCGCGATGCGCTGGCCCGCTGGATCGGCATGTTCGTCGACTTCCTGGTCACCAAGCACGGCCTGGCGGAAGTGCTGCGGTCCGACGCTGCCGCCTTCCAGACGCTGCACGCCTACTTCATCGACCGGCTGGTTCCCGTGTGCGGGCAGCTCCTGGGGGCTGCCGCCGCGGCGGGCGAGGTCCGCCCCGGCCTGGATGCCTACGAGCTGCTCCGCGGTGTCGGGAATCTCTGCGCCGGGGCGGGCAGCGACCCTGGCTACAACCCCCGCCACCTGGTCGAGCTTCTGATCGCGGGACTGCGCGCCCAGTAGGCATCAGCGCCCCGGGCGGCTCCGGGTCGGCCATCCGGTTGCCGCTGCGATCAATTCAGCGGACTCGTCGGTGCGTCATTTGTAGGTGAATCTGGCTGCGCTAGTGCCGTGGTCAGAGCCGGTAAAGAAGCTCTCGATGGTCTCCACGCTCACCGACACCCTCGTACCCGCCGTGCCCTTGGGAGCTGCGGCGCTCACGGTAGTGGTCGACCCGCAGTCGAGCAGCGCCCGCACGGGGCTGAACGACTTGGCCTTGACGTTCCCGAAGAACACCCCGAGCGGGCAGCCCAGGTTGCCGCCGCCGATGGTCACCTTCGTCCCGCCTGAGGCCGGACCCGAGGCCGGCTTCACCGACGTGACTCGCGGGTTGCCTGGCGGGTAGAGGTACAGCCGGTCTGCGGGCCCGCTCTTGCTGCACCCGGAGACCGTGCACAGCCGCACGTCGACCAGGGCCGGGTTCTGCCCGACGGTCTGCGTTCGCACGCTGGTGCCGCTCGTGACCGTGAACGTGTACTGGGTGCCGAGCGAGAACGGCGACGTCGTGTCGGTGAACTTGATCGGTGCGATCAGCTGTCCGGCGAATCCCCTGCCGCTGATCTTGATCGGGGTGCCGCCGGTGTCCGGGGCGCCTGACGTGCCTTTCAGCTTCCTGCTGTTGGTCGTGTTCACCACGCTGGTGACCGTGGGGATGCCCGCGTAGGTCACCGTGCGGGGAGCGGACTGGCCGGCCAGTGACTTGATGCTGAACGGGAGCCGCAGCGGGCCGACGGTCAGCCCCTCGGCCGGGGCGACAAGCTGCATCTCCGTTCCGGTCATGAACACGAAGTCGGTCGCCATGGAGGACTCCGAGGCGGGGTCGCCGAAGTCGGCCCAGTCGATCGTCAGCGGATTGAGCCCAGTTCCCCGCACGGTAATCACCGTGCCGCCCTTCTCGCTCGCGAAGCTCGCGGGTCCTGATGAAGTCGAGACCGAGGTGATGGTGGGCGTCGGCGCGTAGTCGTACTCCGTCACCGCCTGCTGTGTCTCGCATCCGCAGCCGGCGGGGGCGACGAGCACGCCGAGGTTGTTGATCGTGACCGCGCCTTCGGCGGGCGGCCTGATGACCCCGGTCGCGCTCACCCCGTGGGGGTTTGCGACGCGGACCTGGACCTGACAGATGTCGTTGGAGGCGCTCTCGCCAGCGAACACGCCGGTGCTGGGCAGCGGCGCGCACGCCGGGTGCGCGGAGAACGGAGGAGGCGTTGCCGTGATGACGTTAGAGCTCCGTACCGTGAAGCTGCCGGCCGGCACTCCGCCGAATGTCACCGCGGTCGCTCCAGTGAAACCTGAGCCAAGGATCGTCAGTTTCCCCGGCGCCGACTCGGACCCCGCGACAGGTACCACGCCAGTAACGCTCGGCACGGCGTTGCGCGCGTTGACGTCCACATACTGGAACGTTGAATTCGGGCCTGGACGGCTGGACTGGTCACCCTTGCTGATGGTCACGATCACGTCGGCTGGCCCCGCGCCGTCCTGCGGCGCGGGCGCCGCCGGCGGGCGCGCCTGGCTCGCAGGCGGAACGGTTGCGGTGATCGTGTGTGCGCTCACGACGCGGAACTTGCCTGACGGGATCTGCGCCGCACCGATCTGGAGCGCAGTTACGTCGGACGTACCGTCAGACTCGAAGCCGAGCCCGGTGATCGTGATCACCTGGCCGCCTGTCGTACCGCCGGCGGCCGGACTGATCTGTGTCACTTCCGGCCTAGTCGAGCGCTGCGGGCTGCGGCACAGGTAGAACGCCAGCCCGACGCTGCCGTGCGGACCGGTCAGCCTCGGCGTGCCAAGGCCCGACGCCAGGTCATAACCAGCTGCGGCGGGAAACACGCTCCCGTCGCTGAGGCCGTAGATGTCGTTGTTGCCGGCCTTGATGTCGTTGAACGAGGCCTGGTAAGCGGCCGGATTCGACGCCACCGCGTAGAGCTGCGGAGTCACGAATCCCACGCCGCCACGTGTCGCCGGGCTCGCCGTGCAAGTGGCCGAGTCGTTGATCAGCGCCAGGAGTGCCGCCAAGATCGGCGTGGACGACGAGGTGCCACCGACCGTGCTCCAGCCGCCGATTGCCGCCTCGTAGATGGTGATCGCGCCGGTGAACTCGTCCGCTTGCGCTGAAACGTCAGGTACCAAACGGCAAGGAGTAGAACTACTCGCCCCGGGCACCGTGGACTGGCAGAAGTTCTGCGGATATCCCAAGCTCTTCTCGACTTTGCTGGCGTTGACGTAGTCGGCGCTGCCCGGCAGCGCGAGCCCCCTGACGGTCGACTGGCGCTGCCACGCTGGCATGATCCAGGACTCCGAGATACCGCCGCCGCCCCCGCCGTCCTTGGCGCCGTCGTTCCAGACGTGCTCGAGCGGCGGCTCGGTCGCGTCATCGATCGTCGTGCCACCGACGGAGGTAACGTAGGGCTGGCTGCCGGGGTCGTCAACCGACAGCGGATTCTGCCCGCTGACCGGAGTCGTCGTCTCGAAGGTGTTGCAGTCGTCGGAACCGTTGTCGCCCGCTGCGCCGAATATGGATTGTCCTTGCGCGGCCGCTTGCTCAAACAGTGCGTTCTCGGCTTGCTGCAATCCGGGCTGGCCTTGCTGGATGGCCTGCTCACACAGGCCCCAGCTGGTGCTGATGATCTGGTCGCGGTCGGCGTTGATCATGGCGGCGTAGGGGTCGACCGGGTCGTAGATCACGCCGTCCGGGCCAGGGCTCGCCCCTTCGTAGACGTCGATGGTCGCACCTGGCGCGATTGCCGAGATGTCCTCGACATCGAGGTTGGCCTCGCCGCTGCCAGGCCCGGCCGGCTGACCGCCGTCGACCCTGATCACGTGCAGGCGGCTGAGCATCTTGGCGGCAGCCGATGCCCCGAAATAACAGGTGTCGAACGCATTGACGTCCGACCGCGCGAACGGCTCAAGTTCGTAGAGCGCGATGTGCTGGCTCGCTCCGAAATCACCGGCGCTGTAGAGCCCGAACGCGCCATAGGAGTGCGCGATCTGATCGTCGGTCAGTCCGCCGAACGCCGTGGCGGCTGCCGTCGCCTTCTGGCAGGGATCGGGGGCGCCTTCGGGGTGGGGGAAGCTCTCCTTGCGCGGCGCGGTGATCGTGCCCTTCGCCGACGCGGGTGCCCGCAGGACTCCGATCGGCTGAACGCGCACCAGGGTGTTGAGGCCGAGCACGGCGATGACCGAGTCCGCTATGGTGGACGGCAGCGTTATCGCTGACGTGGTCGCCTGGCCCATTGACCCGTCACTGAGCCGGTAGCTCTCCAAGCCGGTGTGGAAGGCGCCTTCAACTGCCTTGGCCGTGCCGGTGAAGTGCACGATCAGCCCATCGCGCGACACGGCGCTGACCCGCAGCCCATCGGCCGTCAGGCGCGATCGGACGGCGCCTATCTGCGCTCGCTTCGGGCCGAATCGGCGTGCGAAGGCGCCGGCTGGCAGGTACCGGTGGAACTGAGCGGAGTTCGGATCGCTCACCTGCGCGATGAACCGGGTGAGCACGTCGTTGTCGCGTGGCTTCAACACAACCTCGCCGAAGACCGCTGCCGAGGCTGCTACCGCGCCAGTCGCCTTCGCACCTGCCGGAACAGCAGCGCGAGCCTGGACGCGCTGCATCGGCGCCGGTCCCGCTGCCGGTTTGGCTGATGTCGCAGCCGAGGCAGGCAGGACACCGGCCATTCCGGCGATCAGCAACCCGGCCAGTGACGCGGTTCGCGCCACGCTCCGGAGCACGGAGTCCCGCTGCTTCGCCTGTCCGACCCGGTGAACGTTGCTCTTAATCCTCACGCGCGTCACCATGATCGCTTATCACTGGCCCCAAACAAAGTCAACAGCCACACAACGGGGCAATGCCAGTGTCGCGGTTGGCGTCCTGACGCTCGCGGGAACTGCCGGCGCAGCCTCCCCTCCGGCGGCCGGCAAGAGTCCCTCGTGCCGCAACGCAACACTGAAAGGCACCTTGACGTGTACGTTCAAGAACAGTGCTTCCGGGTCGGTCCCGCTTCACGGTTCCAGCTACATCCAGGCCGTCACCTGGAATACCCGGTCGTGGGTGGCCCAGGCGGTCAACTGCAGCGCGAGACGACGAGCGGCCGGCACTAAATTAATCCTAATAAATATACTTTGCGATGTAATATAAGTATTGCCGCATAGGATAAAATTAGAGAGATTCACCCGCAACCGGGGGGCAGACAGATGACCACAGCGGCTGACCTCAACGCCCAGACCGCCAGCGCGCGCATTATGCAAGCCACCGGAGCCGGAGTCAGCGCTCGACCGACCCGATCGCGCGAGCCGATCGGCAAGCCGGCAGCCAAGTCAGCGGCGCCAGTAGCAGCGGTGCCCGTGAAATCGGTCGGCGGCGGACCATCTGCCTACCGAGTCAAGCACGGCACCTCAGACGAGCAGGTGATTGCCGAGGTCCGCGACTATGCCGAGGCGAACGAGTGGGTGATGGACCTGACCGACCAGCAGATCCTCGACGCGATCGGCTGGGCCTACCTACCAGGATCGGCCGTCAAGAGGATCCGGCCGCTCCTCGCGGTAGCGGCGGCCTGATCCGCGGAGCCAAGGTCGGCGCGCAGCGCCGAGGCCGACCGAGGTGGTACGGCGGCCGAGCCGTACGACAGGAATGACCCCTGCGGCCTTCTTGTGGCCGGCGGGGGGCGCCACGGCACTGGCGGCAGGGACCTTATCCGGCTGCCCTGCCGCCGTGCCTCAGCGGCCGATCCGGTCAGATGACGCGGACCCGCTCCGCCTGCGGGCCCTTCGGGCCCTGGGTGACGTCGAACTCGACGCGCTGGTTCTCGTCAAGACTGCGGAACCCGCTTGAGTCGATCGCGGAGTAGTGGACGAACACGTCCGCATCCCCGCCGTCGACATTAATGAACCCGAAACCCTTGTCCGGGTTGAACCACTTCACAGTTCCCTGTGCCATGGTGACTCCTTGCTGTCCAGAATTCGGCGCCCGCACGATGCGGGCCCCCGGCCCAGGCGGCAGCTGCGCACCAACTCCGGTGCCAAACAGCAACACGCCCGCGAGTCCCTCCGCGAGCGTGACATCAATCACGTACACAGGAAAACCACGACCACCAGCAGCAACCAGCCGCGCCGCTGAAGTATTCCCCGAGAACGCCTGCCGGAGACCGTCCGCCGCTGGTGGTTCGAAGCCGACCCCCGGCGCGACCCCGCCGCCCGCCGCGAGTACCAGGCCCGCGTCAGCCGCTACCTCACCGACGGCCCGCCGCCCCAGACCCAGCCGGCCGGCCGGGCGCAGATCCGCGAACGGTACGGCGTCTGCGAGGTTAAGCAAGGCCGCGAGGAAGGCCGTCGGCGAGTTCATGGATGTTGTGGTCATCGCCGACCGGGCCGAATACCAGCGCAGCCCCGGAGAACGAGCTGGAGCCCTGCGCACCCTGCCGTTCGGCACACACAACGAGGGACTGGTCCCCTTCCTCATCGACCCGTCCGACGACCCCGTCCTCGAAGTCAAAATCCAGTGGCTCGGCGACTGACCACGCACAGGGGACTCGATAGGCACGCGCGTGAGCGGCGATCAGCTGATGGCCCTCGTAGCGCAGGTCGGGACGATCTGCGTCGATCGAACCGGGAGCGACGCGGCTGGGCAGCAAGCCTGGCCACAAGCGCCGGCAGCTGACCATCTGGCCGGCATGCCAGGGCTACGGCCGGCGGCTCTCGGGAGCCTGCGCCTCCCCGGGCGGAGGGCCGGCTGAGCCCGCCGCCTGCTGCGATGCCGCATCGATCTCCTTCTGCAACTCCGCAGCGTTGCCCTGCGCGACCTCCTGCGCCGACCGGCCGACTTCCTTAAGGTAGGCCTGCGTGTCATCATCGTCCAGCCGCTGATTCCGGAGCCGCACAAACTGAGGGATACCGAGGCACGCGGCGGATATCAACAGCCCGAGCACGATGGCAATGGTGACGGTCATGACCAGTGTCTTCCCCGTAGCCCGCGGATGTCCTTCTGCCCTAACTAGCCTACGCGCGGAGCAGAGCGCGCGACAGAGACCGGACCTGGGTGGCTCGCCCGCGGCTTGACCTCGACAAAGGGCTCACCGGGGATCGGGGACCTGAAGAACTGCCTGTCCTCGTCGCCCGGCCCGGGCAGCTCCACCTGCTGCCTCCTGGCTATCCGGCTCCCGGCCGGGTCTGCGCTTGTTCCAGGATGGACCGCAGCCTGGCCAGGTCCTTGCGGCCGGCGCGCCGCATCGCCACGGTCACCAGCGGCGCCGCCAGCGCGGGGAACCCGGCCGGCTCCCCCTGGTTCCGCAGCGACATCCGGGTCGAGCCGTCGCCGGCGTCCGTCCAGGTGTAGGTGGTCTGCATCGGGAACGGTCCCTGCGCCGTCCGCGTCACCAGCCGCCGGCCGGGCTCGTGGCCGGTGATCTCGTAGGTGCAGGCCAGACGCCGGCCGAGGAAGCGCGCGATGAATGCCACCCGCGACCCGACCTGCAGCGGCGGATCGGTCTGCCATCCGGCGGACTGAATGTTCTCATGCCATTCCGGCGCGTTCGACGGATCGCCCGGCGAAGCCGGCCACGTCCGCGGCCGGCCGCCCGATCGTGATCTCCGTCTGAACATCAACGCTCATGATTTCCCGCCGCCCTCGGTCCTTCCCGGCCACCGGCACGCCGTTCCGGAGCCGAACCGGCAGCCTGCCTCCCACTCTGCACCGACTCGCCGCCGCTGTCGGGCAGTTCCTGCTGTCCGGCCGGCGCTCGCGCGGCCGGGTGCGCTCATGGCGCGCGGGCAACCGGCGACCTGGCGCTGCTGGAGAAGTTCGTGGCCCCTGACTAAGCCGACGGCTACTGCGGCGTCGAGCGCAGCAGATCGCGGCGTTCCGGGCCGGATTCCCGACCTGCGGGTAACGGTCGACGACCTGCTGACCGAGGCGACAGCTGGCCGCCCCGAAGCTGCTGCCGGATGAGACCGCGCGAGCGGGGCCGTGACTCGGCTCGGCGCGGGCTGACCGGCGGGGCGCGGACGTCGCCAGGCTTGACCGAGCGCGCCCGCGAGGAAAGCGCGAGTCCCGGGCACTGCGGACACGCCGGCTGGACATGACGGCGGCACCGGACGGTCCTTGCGGGCTGGAGCGGGCAGCCGGTCCCGAGAGCCGGCGGGGCGGCTGGCCATGAGATGCCTGCCCGCGTAGCGTGCAGGAAGCGCGCCGCTGGCCCAGGGCTGGCGCCACCAGGGGAGGGACCAGATGGCCGACGCCGCCGAGCAGGTCGGCAGCCTGCTGCACGAGGCAGGCGAGACGCATCATCGGGTATTCAGGATCGTGGACGGGGCCGACCCTGACTGGGCTTCCTGGTACGCGGACTGGCTGATCAGCCTGTCCGAATTGCCGGCCGTGCTGGAGACCAAGCCCGTCCGAAGCGAACTGGTCTACCTGCTGGTCAGCCTCGACAAGCAGTACACGGCCCAAAGCCCGGCCGAACCCTGGGAGTCCTACTACGCCCGCCGGGTCATCGAGCACTTCGGATGAGCCGAGATGGCTACTATCCTCGATCACCACATTCACGACCGAGGCGCGCACAATTGGCTCGATAGCTACCGCCGCGCGGCCCGGAGCCGCAGCCGTCTAGCCGCGCTGGAACGCGTGATATGGACGCGGCCACCGACTCGCTCACATGCCGCGATGAGAGCGCCCACCTGGAGGACTCGATCGCACAGAACTGGCCCATCGGCGTGCGCATCGGCGGCTAGTCGAGCCGACTCTGAGGCGCACTAAATTGGCGGTCGGCGCCGGGCGCGCCGGTCGGCGGCCGGCCGTGCGCGGGGGGCTCGATGAACGGGGCGAGCTGCTTGCGGAAGGACCGTGCGTTCTTGCCGCTCAGGTCGATCTCATAATCGGTGCCGTCGAATCCGAACCGCACTGTCTCGCCGGCCAGGCCACCGTCCAGGTCGTCCTCCAGATCACATGCCGGTCCAGGAGGCCAGTCGCCAGTACCGTGCCCGAGCTGGCGGCGGCCAGCATTCAGCGCGCAGGCCAGCCACGTACGCAGCGCTAAGCAACGTCTGCAAAGCCAGCACCCGCCTGCCCAGCCCGCGCTCTTGCGGATGCCGACGGCGCGGCGCGCAACTGACCGATCTGGGCAGCCCGCCGTCCGTGCCCGCGGCCACCGGGCAGACTGTCCTTGTGCAGGCAAGCTACGGCCTGGTGCCGATCGGGTGGGTGCAGTCGGCCCTGAAGGTCCTCGACGATGCGCCGAACCAGCGCGACGGCGCGCCCCGGGCATGGATCCGCTTCGATGAGAAGGTCGCGGAGGGCGCGAAGGACCTGCGGCCGGGCGACGAGATCGTGGTGCTCACCTGGCTCCACCGGTCATCCCGCGACGAGCTGAGCACGCATCCGGAGGACGACATGAGCCAGCCGCTCACCGGCGTGTTCAGCACCTGCTCGCCTAACCGGCCGAACCCCATCGGCCTGCACCGTGCCCGCATCGTGGCGCGCGACGGGCTCCGGATTGAAGTCGACGCCCTGGAGGCTATCGACGGGACGCCGGTGGTGGACGTCAAGCCGGCCATCGGCCCGCCGGCATGACGCGCTGCACGCGGCGGTCTTGCACGGCGACTTGCCCGCCCGCGGACCGTACGTACAGGTACGTACGGGCGAACCTTCCCGGGCCGAATCGCCGCTCAGCTCATCGAGTAACACCACCATGGACTCGCGCACACGCTGGGCTCGCTCTGGCGCTTCTCCGCGCCAACCGCCGAGGCTATGATCGTAATGCCGAAAAGACAATCTGAGCACGGTGACGGAGCAGCGTGGAGCGCTGACACCCGATTCGGCACGGTCGAGAGTTCGATAGGCCGCATTAACACCACGCGCCAAAAGACGGCTGAGCCGACGCAATCGAACCGTAGGCTTGCCGCATCAGTCCGCCCCGTCAATATCGTCCCGCATGGCAATGGACAACGCTAGCCGCAAAGCAAGAGCGTATCAATGTCCGCCTTCGGCTGGGGTCTCGCGGTGGTGGCAGCCACGAAGCCTGGTAAAAGCATCGACGGCGCCGTGCGCATACTTGCGAACCTCTGCCGGACTGATGAGCCAGAGCACGCCAGCCTGCTGATACTGCGGCGCGAATGCTACAGTGGATACCCGAATTCGATGCCTCAGTCATTCGCGGTCTTCGCCGATTCTTTCGAACAGGCGCGGACACATCGAGTCAGCCGCGAAATGACGAGTGTCCTCGCAACACTGCCCTAATCACTCTACATCCCGACGACGGCTTGAACAAGAATGGCCAGTGTCGCATTTAATCTGCGGTAATCCGTCGAGTTTCGACGGAAATCGCCCGCTCACAGGCACCCAGCTCCGACTGCGCATTGCGTGCTTGCTCGGACTCGCTACGTATCGATTTGTACTCTTCTAGCCAGAGCATCTGCCAGCGCGCCACGTCATCTGGAGGCGCTCGCCGTAGCGCCTCCCATGCCGGACTAGACAGCTACCAGTCCCCCAGCCGCGTTACCCCGACCCGTTCGACGTCCTCGACCGCGACCAGGGCGACGTTGTTGGCCCGTCGCATGATCATCGACCTGACCGAGCCGAACGGCTCGTCATCATCGGCCGCCATCCACCCTGGCGCGCTAGTGAACCAGGCAGCTGGAGCGGGTCGCCGGCGGCCCTCCGGTCAGGTGCGGCACGAGCTGGACCGGCAATGCCGCGGGGAATGCCTGAGCCAGGGCATCAGCGATCAGGCGGGATCGCATGGCGTATCCCTGGGCCGTGTAATGGATGCCGTCCGAGATGAACCAGCTTCTGCGGGCGGCGGCGGCCCAGTCGTAGACCCGCATGTCCGGGTAGCGCGGGCAGGCCCTGAGCAGGGCACGATTCCATAGCTGCATCCTGGCCTCGGCCCACGGGCCGCTGGTAAGCAGCGTCTTGACGTTCACCCACATCACTGGCTCAGGGCCGATCAGCGACATCATCCGCGTGATCCTGGCCGCCAGGCCCACGGTGGAGCCGACAGCGACGTCCGCGGTGTCGTTTGTGCCCAGCGCGATGACCCAGCAGCCTCGATATCCCTGCCGTATGAGCTGCCGGGCAACGGTGTAGCCATTGGGGAACCCGTGCCAGGTCTCGACTATTGACCGCGCTCCCGAGACTTCCGGGATAATCCGGGTGACGCCAACCCGGCGATATTGCGCGGCGATCCGCAGCGCGGCGTCGGGCTGGAAGGCCGCAAGGACCAGTCCGTCAGAGGTGGAATCTCCGATGTGCACGACCGAGCGGCACGATGTCACCGGCCGCCCGGGTGGGGACGCGGAGCCACCGCCAGGCGGGTCATGCCCGCCGGAAGTCCCTCGGGCAACGGCCCTACCGCCGGCCGGACCGCTCTCGCTGGTGCTAGCGGCATGGGATGGCCTGGTAACCGGGCCAGGGCCAGCCGACGCGCATCCGGCCAGTGCCAGCCCTGCCACGGCCGCCATGGCCGCTGACAACCCCCGGCTGTGCATGCCCACCACGATGACAGCGTACGGCCAGGCACCGTGCCGCCCACAGCCTCTCGACAGGACGGCGCGTCATGACTTCCGAGTGTGCCTAGTCGCGCCAGACGTCCTGGCTGCCAGCGTCATGCCGACCGAATACGCGGCGCGCGTCGTTCATCGGCATGCCCGGAGCAGCCGGAGGTCGGTGACTAGCCGATCGCGGACCCCGGCCGACTGCCGCACGCTGCGGCCGAACACGCCGCGGTGCGGTCGGGCGGGCCGGCTGCATGAGAAGGTGAGCTGGTGGTGAGTTCGGGGCAGCGGGCCGGCCGCCTGATGTCGGTCAATGTGGGGATGCCGCGGGACGTGACCTGGCACGGCAGGGCGGTGCACACCGCGGTGTGGAAGAAGCCGGTCAGCGGGCCGCGGATGGTGCGGCGGCTCAATATCGACGGTGACGGGCAGGGGGACCTGGCCGGGCACGGCGGCGAGCAGCGGGCGGTGTTCGTCTACCAGATCGAGTCCTACCGGTACTGGCAGGACCAGCTGGGCCGGGATGACTTCGAGTACGGGCAGTTCGGGGAGAACTTCACCGTTCAGGGACTGGCCGACGACCAGGTGTGCATCGGCGACCGGTACCGGATCGGCGGCGCCGATTTCGAGGTAACCCAGCCGCGGGTCACCTGCTTCCGGGTCGGTATCCGGATGGATGATCCCCAGATGCCAGCGCTGCTGGTCTCCCATCACCGGCCCGGCTTCTATTTCCGCGTGCTGACCGAGGGCCCGGTGGATGCCGGGCAGGAGATCATCAAGCTTGCCTCCGGCCCGGAGGCCATGACGGTCGCTGAGATGGACGCCCTGCTGTACCTGCCCGGGCATCCCCGGCAGCAGGTGCTGCGCGCGCTGCGTATCCCGGCGCTCAGCGGCGGGTGGAAAGCCTCGTTCCAGGAGATGCTCGATCAGCCCGCGAAGCTCGCCGGCAACGCCGGCCTGGCCGACGCGAGCCCGCCGCCGGCGTGGCCCGGGTTCCGGCCGCTCGCCGTGACCGCAATCAGCCGGGAGAGCGAGACGGTGATCTCGGTGCACCTAGCCGATCCCGGAGGCAGTAGCGTGCCGGCCGCCCTGCCCGGACAGTTCCTGACCCTGCGCCTGCACCCCGACCCCGCCCGGCCGGCGCTGCTGCGCAGCTACTCGCTGTCGGGACCCCCGGGCGCCCGCGACTACCGCATCAGTATCAAGCGGGAAGAACACGGCGCCGCCAGCCAGTTCCTGCACACCCGGGTACGGGCGGGTGACCTGCTGGAGACAGCCGCGCCGCGCGGAACCTTCACCCTGCGTCCGGGCCAGGCGCCAGTTCTGCTGATCAGCGCGGGCGTCGGCGCCACACCGGTGCTAGCTATGCTGCACGCGCTGGCCGCTGCCCGGTCCAGCCGGGACATCTGGTGGCTGCACGGTGCGCGCCGCCGCGCCGATGAGCCGTTCGCGGCCGAATCCCGCGCTCTGCTGGCCGCCCTTCCCAGCGCGCACCGGCACGTCTGCTACAGCAGCCCGGACCCGGGTGACGTCCAGGGCCGCGACTACGAGACGGCGGGACGCCTGTCGGCAGCGGTCCTTGCCGCACTGGACCTGCCCCGCGACGCCGATGCCTACCTGTGCGGACCCCCCGCGTTCATGGCAGATATATCCGCTGCCCTGGCCGCGGCCGGCATCCAGGCTGCCCGCATCCGCACCGAGGTCTTCGGCGCCGGGCCCGCGCAGACACCCGGCATCGCGCCCGCGGCCGCCCGCCGGCCGCACCCGCCCGCCGGCCAGCCAGGCAGCGGCCCCCTGGTCGCCTTCGCGCGCAGTGACCTGAACGCGCGCTGGGATCCCGGCTACAGCAGCCTGCTCGAGTTCGCCGAAGCCTGCGACGTCCCGGTGCGCTGGTCGTGCCGCACCGGAGTGTGCCACACCTGCGAGACAACCGTCATCTCCGGAACCGTCTCCTACGCCCCCGCCCCGGTCGATGACCCCGCCGACGGCAGCGCACTGATCTGCTGCTCGCAGCCGCGCGACGACCTGGTCCTCGACCTGTAACCACCCGGCGGGCGGGCGCGACCGGCCAGTGGTGACCACGCCCGCGGTTATCAAACGTCGCATGAATCTTCGCCAGCTCGTGTAACAACCGCACTTGCGCGGTGTCCTCTCCAGCCCGGCGACGGTAGCTTCAGCAGCTCCTATCGTCCCAGATCAGAGGGCACATTGCGCGTCGACACGACACGCCCTGATGAACCTCTATTCACGCGGTGGATCGAGGCTTAGACAGCGTTAGACTCCCTGGCATGCAGCGGCGGGACAACCCCTACACGCTGCAGACCCCGTGGTAAGCGGAGTGTGAGACCCAACCAGTGGAGGTACCAGGTGGCCGAGTTCCCACCGCCCCCAGAGGGAATTGTGCTGGCCCACTTCATCGTCTCAGACGATGTCGAGCGCTCTCGGCGCTTCTACACCGAGGTACTCGGCGGCAGGGTGGTCTACTCCGGCCCGGGAGGGCTGACCTATGTCGCACTATCCAACAGCTGGATCATCATCAATGCCGGCGGAGGCCCGACCGACGACAAGCCGACGGTCACCCTGGAGACGCCGCGCGATCCCGACCGGGTCAGCAGCTTCCTCAATATCCGGGTCAAAGACATCGAGGCCGTGTACGCCGAGTGGAGCGCCCGGGGTGCCCAGTTCCTGACGCCGCCGAAACAGCACCAGTACGAGAAGCGCTGCTACATCCGCGATCCCGACGGTCACCTGATCGAAGTGGGGCAAACCACGGACCCAGAGGGTGACTGGTCGCCCGCTCACTGGCCATCGAGTACGCCCGCCGAGGAGTCCGAGTGAATGCCGAGATCACCGGCAGATCCCTCACGTCGACGGTGGCCAGTCCCCCGGACACTGAGATCCCTGCCAGCCATTTCCGGTAAGGCCGCACTTCCCCGCCGTTCCCCCTCTCAGCGAGCCGCTGCGAGACCGCTCGGGCCGATGCTCCGGGCCACCGCTGTTAGTACTGTGACGCTGAGGAGGTTCCGGTCATGACCACCGCGATCATCGGCACGGGAGGGATCGGATCGGTCATCGCCCGCCAGCTCGCCTCAGGCGGCGAGACCCTGCGGCTCTCGAGCGCCGACAATGAGTCGGCACGAACGCTGGCTGCACAGATCGGTCGCGCTGCGGTCGTCGCAGCCGGCAACCGCGACGCGTTGCAGGGCGCCGATGCCGTCGTCCTGGCGCTGCGGTTTACCGTGCTGAAGGGCGTCATAGACGAGATCGCCGACCCGCTAACCGGCAAGCTGGTGGTCGTTCCGAGCAACCCGCTCACCGCCGACGCGCAAGGTAACCTCTCACGTGTCCTGCCGGAAGGGCAATCCTCTGGGAAGGTCGTCGCAGGGTGGTTGCCGGCGGGGGCGCGGTTGGCCATGGCGTTCGGAACCATGTCGGCCGATCTCTTGGAGTCCTCTGCCAACCGGTCACCGGAGCCGACGGTCCTGTTCTACGTGACCGACGATGACCGTGCTGACGAGCAAGTCGAGCGGTTGATCCGAACGGCCGGCTTCGAGCCGGTGAAGGCCGGCGGGATCGAACAGTCGGGCCGGCTTGAGGTGGGCGGCGACCTTCACGATCTCGTAGTCGGCCCCGCCGAGGCGCGGTCATTGACCGGTGCGGCATGATCACTTCGCCCTGGCCGGGGGCACCTCGTCGGTCGGGCCTTCGCCCAGATGGTCTTGACGGTGCCGACCATCGCGGTGTCGAACGGCACGGACAGTGATATCGAGCACACGGTGGCTCCCGCCACCACGCACCTTCCCCGCCCCCTCACCTGCCCCTTTCCCCGCGAGTCCTGCGCAGGAAGGGCCGTAAAGGTGCCCGGGCGCCGACAGCTGCCACCTGGGCGCCAGCGGCCGTTTCATGCGCCTCTTTCATGCACCCTCTCTCAGAGGCACGCGCGCAGCTCGGCGCCGGACCAACCGGCCACGGTGGCCGACCCACCGAACGCCGGACCGCGACGCCGTGAGCCTCACCGCCGGATAGCGCGCAATCTGACTGGCCTAGGCAGTAGGACAAGATCATCACCATTGCGCGTCCCGGCCACGGGCCGCAGCCGCGGGCCCGGCCCGGCCGGGCGGTCCTGATCAGCGTGGCGGCGGCGCCGGGCGGGTTCTGGTCCGGCTTGATGGCCCGGGTCGTCAAGAGCTGGCTGGACCGCTCCTGGCCGGCGGGCCAGGGTATGGCCAGGGATTTACCCGGGCGCGACGGTCCGGCCCCGAGCGTGATGCTGAGATTAGCGCCAACCCGCCGATGACCGGTGGGGACCCGGCCGTGATCGCTTCCGAGCGGGAAACGAAACAGCACCCGGACGGCACCGTGGCCGTGGGCGGGCTCAACCTGAACGTGCCCGACGGGAACCTCACCGGGCTGGTCGTGACGCGACCGGGACAACCGGCACGCCCAAGGAGAAGGAGAAAGGTCATGACTAACATCGACGAGGCGGCGGCCATGAGCGGGTCAGCCGGACCTGCGCGGGGCAGCGAGGAGGCCGGGCAGGTCCTTCCTGACGCGGGATTCGTGTTCGACAGGGCTGGGGCGGCGCTGGTCGTGATCGATCCCCAGAACGACTTCCTGAGCCCCGACGGTGCCGGATGGCCGGTCTTCGGCCAGAGCGTCACCGAGAACAAGGTGGTCGCGAATCTCGCGAGGCTGTTCGAAGCGGCTGAGTCCGGCGACATGACTGTCGCTATCTCGCCGCATTACGAGTATCCGGCCGACGGGGAATGGCGATTCGGGGGCCCAGGCGAGCGTCTCCTCAATGCGCTTCACATGTTCGCGCGCTCGGGGCCGCTGACTGTTGAGGGCCTGCCGGGGTCCGGTGCTGACTTCCTCGAGCAATTCAAGCACTTCATCCTCGACGGGTCGGCGATCATCGCCTCGCCGCACAAGATATGGGGCCCGCAGAGCAACGACCTGGCGCTGCAGCTACGAAAGCGCGGCGTCTCGCAGATCATCCTCGCCGGGATGGCCGCGAACCTCTGCGTGGAGTCCCACCTGCGTCATCTTCTGGAGGAGGGCTTCGAGGTTGCAGTCGTCCGCGATGCGACGGCCGCGGCACGGGTCACCGCCGGCGACGGGTACCTTGCGGCCGTAACGAATTACAGCTTCCTCGCCCACGCCGTCTGGATGACCGAACAGGCAGTCTCGCACATTCGCGGAGACGGCTAACTTAACTTAGCGCCCGGTCGGGCCAAAGGTGGAGGCGGGCGGCTGCGAGTCGGTAGCCGTGCCGTCGTACTGTCCGAACGTCCAGTAGTACGACTCAAGGCCGCCCCCGATCGGCTCCGCCAGTTGCCGTGCCGCCGCCGGCGCAAGGGTGACCTCCCTCACCCGGCCCGGGGTAGGGTCACCAGCCGCGGGGCGGCTCGTTCGGATAGTGCCGCCGCGATGTCCGCGGGCACCGGCACGTTCGAGCCCTGGAAACCATGAAACGGCCGGAACGACCCGAGTGTCGCGTCGTCGAGCAGTTCGGACCTGAGCAGGGGCGGGCTGATGCGGTAGCCGACCCGGATGTCTGTCCGCCACCGGGCGTACGCCGGTTCGCCCGGCTGGATGGCGTGCTCGTACGCCTTGGACACGATCGTCGCGACGTAGTAGATGCCCGGGTGATGCGGCCCCGTCACCTGCATCCAGACGCGATCACCGACCGCGATCCGGTCCCGGTAGCGGGGCGTGCCCCACCACCGCTCTGGCGAGGCAGCGATCCTGGCGTCCAGGTCGTGATCCCGCGCGCTGTCCTGAAAGATCCAGTCGGCCATCTGTCCCTTCCGCTGAGGCTGTCAGACGGCTCCCGTCCCGTGATTGTCCCGCATGGCGGGGGTTCTGCGGAAGCCTCGGCTGGACACTCGCCGCCGCTGGTATCCCAGTTGGCGCATCAGCTCGGCCCAGGCCCGCGTGATGCGGTCGGGGGGCTGCACCCGGTCGACGTCGACCTGCCAGAGAAGCCGTAGCCGCGCATCAAGGGCAGCACCAGGTCGAAGGCGTCCTTGGCGCGGCCGCCGTGAGCGACCGGATCGGTCAGCGGGCCGATGACCTTCACCGGTTCCAGGACCGAGCCGGGCAACGGCCTTCGGGCGGTGACCGGCCAGGGTACCGGCCAGGGTGTTTCACGGGCGCGATGGGACGGCCCGGGTGCGACCGTGCATGGTACTGGGCATAACGTGAGGCTGCGTTCCCCGCCAATCGCGGATGTTAGGAGAAGGAGAAGATGCCTACCGACGACAAGACCATCAGCCCGTTTCAGGTCGGTTTCCCGGAGGCGGAGCTTACCGAGCTGCGCAGACGCGTGAACGCTACCAGGTGGCCCGAGCGCGAGACGGTCACCGACGACTCGCAGGGCGTGCGGCTCGCGATGATGCAAGAACTCGCGCGCTACTGGGGGACGGACTACGACTGGCGCAAGTGCGAGGCGAGACTGAACGCCCTGCCGAACTTCATCACCGAGATCGACGGGCTGGACATTCATTTCATCCACGTCCGCTCCCGGCACGAGGACGCGCTGCCGCTGATCGTCACGCATGGGTGGCCCGGCTCGATCATCGAGCAGCTGAAGATCATCGAGCCGCTCACCAACCCCACCGCGCATGGCGCCAGCGCGGCGGACGCGTTCCATCTGGTGATTCCCTCGCTGCCGGGGTACGGGTTCTCCGCCAAGCCGGCCGCCACCGGCTGGGACCCCGTCCGCACCGCGCGGGCCTGGGTCGAGCTGATGAAGCGCCTCGGATACACCCGGTTCGTGGCCCAAGGCGGCGACTGGGGGGCGGCCGTCACCCAGGCGATGGGCATCCAGGCAGCGCCGGAGTTGCGCGGCATTCACTCCAACATGCCCGGTACCGCGCCAGCCGAGATCAACAAGGCAGTCCAGCGCGGCGACCCGCCGCCACCGGATCTCTCCGGCGAGGAGAAACTCGCGTATGAGCAGCTGAGCACCTTCTACGCCAAGCACGTAGCCTACGCGCAGATCATGACGACGCGCCCGCAAACCCTGTACGGGCTGGCGGACTCGCCCGCCGACCTGGCGGCGTTCATGCTGGACCACGGCGACGGCACCGGCCAGCCCGGGCTCGTCGAACTGGCCCTGCAGGGCACCTTGGACAGCGCCCTGACCCGGGACGACATCCTGGACAACATCACGCTGTACTGGCTGACGAACACCGGGGTGTCCTCGGCCCGCCTGTACTGGGAGAACAAGGCCGACTTCTTCGACGCCAAGCCCATCACGATCCCGTTCGCCATCAGCGTCTTCCCCGACGAGCTCTATCAGGCCCCGCGGAGCTGGGCCGAACGCGCCTACCCCCACAACCTCATCCACTACAACAGGCTCGACCGGGGCGGCCACTTCGCCGCCTGGGAACAGCCAGACCTGTTCGCCGCCGAGATGCGCGCCTCGTTCAAGACGCTGCGCTAACCAGGCACCACCGCCGAGGCAGCTGCAGCGGCCGACACGCCCAGGGAGAAGGAGAAAAGGCCATGGGCATCATCGACGAGGCGCTGAGCGCCAACGCGACCATCGGAACTTCGGCACCGTGATCGACGACGACGCGGTCCGGTCGCTGGTTCTCTCGACCAGGTTGCTGGGCACCCGGGAGATCATGATCATCAATCATACCAACTGCGGGATGCTCAGGTTCACCGACAGCGAGCTGGAGGACCGGCTCCGCAAGGAGACGGGGCGGGCGCCGATTGCGCCGGCCAGGTTCTACAGCTTCACCGATGCCGAGGCGAACACTAAGGAGCAGATCCAGAAGGCCAGGTCACATCCGTGGATCTCGCCGGAGGTCCCGGTCAGGGGGTTCGTTTACGACGTCCACACCGGGCGGCTCAGCGAAGTGCTCCCGGACGGGGAGACCGTCGCTGGTTAGTAAGGGCGGCACCGCCTCGGCGCGTGCTGCGCGAGGACCCCTGGGGGCGGGGCTGGCGCTCAAGCTGCATGAGACTCCACACCTTCGCTGTCCGCGTGAATAGGGCTCGAACTTGGCGGCCGCTTCGTGGACGGTGGCCGTCGGTGCCGGGTAGCCTGGCGCGCCGACCGGCCGGGGCTGCGATCGGCCGGCTGAGGTTCGGGGGTGTCCCGTTCCCGGGTTCGCAATGCCTCCGGACTGGCCGGACGTACGTTGAGATGAAATGCCGGGCCGCATCGGGGCGAACGGCGGCCGGGTCATCTGGCTCCGTACTTCTCGGCGGCGGAGGCGCCGCCACGGGGTCGTTAGGGGTTGCAAGGGTGATTGTCAGGAGTAACCGGCCGAAGCACCGGCATTTTGGCCCGGCTGCCGAAGCGCCATCCACGCCGAATCAGACCGGCAGTCCGTGCTAAAGGAGATGTCTCCATGCCGAGCCGGGAAATGCAGGACGTGATCGACGCACTGAGGGACCAGCAGAAGGTCAGTGCCAGCCAGCCCCCGCCGACGCTGGAAGAGCGCCGCGCCGCCTTCGCCCCCGCGGACCGCCTTCATCCGGTGCCTGACGACGTGCTGGTGAGTGAGGTGACCGCGGGCGGGGTGCCAGCCCACTGGCTCACTGCCCCTGGAGCGGACGCTGGCCGGGTGCTCCTGTTCCTGCACGGCGGCGGGTACCAGCTGGGATTGCTCCGCAGCGACGGCGAACTGGCCGCCCGGCTGGGACGGGCCAGCGGGATGCGGGTGCTGTTCCCTGAATATCGCCTAGCTCCCGAGCATCCCTTCCCCGCCGCCATCGACGACGTCCTGGCCGCATGGCGCTGGCTCCGCACCGACCAGGACCTGAACGCGCGATCACTAGCGGTGGCCGGCGACTCGGCCGGCGGAGGGCTCGCCGTCGCCCTGCTCGTGGCCACGCGCGACGCCGAGGAGACATTGCCCGCGGCCGCCGTGCTGATGTCCCCGATGGTGGACCTGACCAGCTCGGGGGCCTCGATGACCGAGCGCGCCGACCAGGATCCGTTCTCCACCCCCGCCATGCTCCGTCAGCTCGCCGCCGGTTACCTGGCCGGAGCCGACCCTAAGACGCCGCTGGCGTCGCCGCTGTTCGCCTCACTATCCGGCCTCCCGCCGCTGCTTTATCCAGGTCGGCACGGCCGACCTGCTGCTCAGCGATTCCGAACGCCTGGCCGCGGCAGCAGCCGAAGCCGGGGTCGACGTCACCCTGGAGATCGGCGAGGGCCTGCCCCACGTCTACCCGATCATGCTCGGCACCCCCGAGGCAGCCCAGGCCACCGAGCAAACCGGGACGTTCCTGCGGGCCCGCGTTCGCTGACCACGCAGTCCATCGACAGCAGGCCTCCCGACGCCCGGTCCGTCGCTTAGCTGCATAACGCCCGGCGCTTGTTGATCACCCCAAGGGCACCGGCCGAAAGGCCCACCGAACAGGATGATCTGCGCGGATACCAGCATCCAGATGCCGCGCATTGGCTCGGCAAATATTCGATCTGGAGCTTCGTCTCCCCGCGAGTTCGTGACGGTCAGTGATCCTGGCTCGGCATGCGGGGCGCACAGTGGCTTCGGTCTGCGCTGGGTCCTCACTACGACCGGGGGTATCCGCGTCCAGATGCGCCGGCGGGGCGTGGCCGCGGCGGCGAAGGTCGCCCGCCTCGCGGCGCCTGGACGGTCACGGCCGGCGCTTGACGGCCACGATGACGCCGCTGCTGAAGCCCAGCTCGGCGCAGACGAGCTCAGCGTTCCCCAGCAGACGGTGACGCACCACGACCAGGGCCGAACGAAGCTGTTCATCGGCGTGGCGTGCCAGGTCCATGTCGTCCACGACGATGACGCCGCCCTCGCGAAGCGCGGCCACAGTCCGGCGCAGCTTGAAGATCTTCCCACCAGGCGCGTCCGCGAATATTAGGTCAAACTGGCCGAGCCGGCCTACGACCTCGGCCCCGTCCCCCGACTCGAAGCGAACCCACGGCGGCCATCGCGCCGAAAGCGCCGTCTGCTGCACCGCATCATCAAGCTCAACCGTGACGACCTCCACGTCCTGGCGCGCTCCCAGGCCATGGACCAGCCAGGCAAGCCCGACGCCGACGCCGGTGCCGATCTCCAGGACCCGGCCGCCGCCGGGGACCGCCGCGGCCAGGGCGGCCAGCAGCCTGCCCACCTCGACCTCGCAGGCGAGCCGGAAACCAGTTCTGGCAGCTCTCTGGTACGCGGCCACAACGTTCTCGGGAAGCTCCTGGCCCTCGGTCACCAGACCATACTGCCAAGTACGCGCGCTGCCTGCCTGGCGGCGATCCGTCCGCAACCGGGCCGCTGCCGCCTACCGGGCAGCCGCCCGGCTGCCGCACGACAGGCGTTCCGGGGTATGTTCAGTGCCTGCTCCCCGCCAGCCGCACCCAACGCCGGACCCGCCGGACTAGCGTGGCAATCCGCCGGTATGCGCGCCGACCCAGTCGGTCCGCGCAGCCATCGGTGCCACCCCGAAAGGTCGTTATGAGCGGCTATTGGCGCAGGCTCACCGGACGGCGGACGTCGCCGGGAACCCGCGGTACCGCCCGATGCCGGTGTTCGGCCATCCAGCGCCGGCCGGCGAACTCATCGCTCACCGTGATCGCCGCGAGACGGTCAACGAGCCATCCACATCAAGGATGCGGACCTGTCAGCGCTGTCCCGCAGCCATCACGTCCCAGCATGTCCCGGGACGTTATAACGGGCAGCCGGGCCGCTTATCGCAGAGACATCTCCCACTCGTGCAGATCGCCAGCATCGGCCGCGCGCTGTAGCGGGTCCATCGTGCCGGCCGTTTTGTCCGCGCCGAACACCGGACTGCGCCAACCGCATGAGCAGACGGCCTGGACGCCGCCCTCGCCCATCTCGTGGATGGTGGTGTGGTGTTCCATGGCGACCGGTTCTCCGAGGCGGGCGACCGGGCAGCTCATCGTCCGCGTCACGCCGCCGGGCGCCTGAACCCGGAGGGCGACGAGCTTGGCCAGCTCATCGATGTCCCGGGCCTGCGCCCGCGCGATGACATCGCAGGGCCCGGCCAGGCTCGCCGTCTCCGAGACGCCCGGCAAGTCCCGCAGCGCCGCGGCCACGATGGCCGCCTGGCCGGCTTCGGTCTGGATCATGATGTACGCGGCGATCACGTGATACTCACTCAATCTTCTGGGACCATTCAACCGCTAGTGCGGTCATGGATCATCCCGCGCGCAGGCTGAGGCGCCCGGCAGGGCGGACGCGCGCGTGGCCGCTGCCGCGCCAGTTTCGCCGAGCCTGATGCCGGCGTGCCGGCCGCGGGGCCCGGTGCCCGGCGCCCTCGCTGCGACCGCGCAGGGATCTGCCCGCGCGCGCTGGCGAACCGCGCGGCGGGGGTCACCATGACAGTCGCGCTGCGCCCGTGGTCACTGCCTGGTGCCGGGAGAACCCCGGACGGCCCGGTCAGCGAGTATGGCCGTGTCCCCCGGGCCGGGCCGGGCACCCGCCGCCGGCCCGGGTGTTCGCTCCAGCCGCGCTCGCTGGCCGGGCGGGAAGTTCCAGCCGCCGGGCAGTTGCCCGGCCGCACGGTTTACACCCCCGGCGCGTTCCGTGACAGGCTGGCCAAAAGCAAGTGGCGAGCGCGGGCACTCCTGGCCATGGCGGGCGCCGCATCCACAACCAAGAAGGTCAAGATGGCGCAGGGCACTGTGAAGTGGTTCAACGGTGACAAGGGCTACGGTTTCATCGCGGTCGAGGGCGGCCCGGACGTGTTCGTGCACGTCAGCGCGATCACCGGTGGCGGCTACCGCAGCCTGGAGGAAGGGCAGAAGGTCGAGTTCGACATCACGCAGGGCCAGAAGGGGCCCCAGGCGGAAAACGTCAGGGTCACCGGCTGACGCAGCGGCAGGGACGACGCCGGGGCCAAGGCCGATTGCCCCTCGCGAAGAGCGAACGGCGCACGCAGCCACGGGCCGCTGATCGGCATGTCAGCAGGCGAGCTTCGCTGGTCATCGGTTGCGCAATCGAGCGATCCCGGCAGCGACGTACGTACATGCCCCTCCTGGTACGTCCCCAGGACGTGATGATCTTGCTGAGGGGCGGCTCTATTTCAGCGGGCTCTTCGTGCTCCACCACCCGCTGATTGCTGGCCTCGCCACCGTCAGGTCGGAGCACGCGGCTGGCAGAAGTCCGCCAGGCGTCCGGCAGCTGGTCACGCAGCGTGGTGACAGCCGTCGGCCGGCAGCGCGCAAACCCGCCGATATGGACGGTAATTGTTGATCGAGCGCGTAGCGGCGGAGGCTCGCAGATGGAATTTTATGTACTCCTCACATCGCAACGGAGTCGTAGCTGAATCACGCGCGTCTTGTGCTAGGCCCCGGGGGATCCGCTGGCGAGCGCGGCCTCACGAAGTGAGGCGATCCTCCGGTTCACGCTTGAGATGACGTGACGGTAGAGCATGGCCCTGATCGGTCCGGCCCGGTTCCGGTAGTGAGTGCTCTGGTAATAATCGGCTGGCTCGGTCCAGACGCCGCCATCGCCTTCCACGGCTTCCATCTGGATGAACTGCCCGGCGTCAAGGTCGATGGCTTCCCCGCCGCGATAGGTGCCGGCCAGGGAGCATCCCTCCGGCCAGCCGTGCCGCCCGGGCTCGCGTGCAGCCGCCTGGCAGAAGGCGTCGTCGTTGATGTAGGCATCGACCCTCCTCCATCGCCCGTCAACGTCTGCTTCCAGCCAGGAGTGCGACAGGTGCCGGGTAGCAGCAGGTACCACAGGCCCGTATAGAGACCTCGCTGGATGCTGCTGCGGATCGGCGCGAAGTGCAATCGGGCCGGGATTCCAGCCGCGTCGCACAAAGCGGGGAGCAGGGTGCCCTTGGTGTTGCACTGTCCGATCCCCGACTGCAGCGTCTGCGACGCGGACGTCCAGTCTGCGGCCGGAGGAAAGCCGAATTTGATGTCGTCGCGCGCGAAGGACACGAATCGCTCCACCTGCTCACGAGATGATCGGCAACCCTGGCAGAGGCGCGCAGCCGTCTGCTGGACGAGCGGGTTCTCGGCGTCGGCGAACCTGTTCACGCTGCCGTGCGCCCTTCGTCCTTCTGCCCGGGCCCGGATCCCCGTCGTCACAACTGCTTGCGCTGGCCAGGGCGGGCATTCAGGCTCCCGGCGAGGGCGCGCAACTTCGCCGCCGCCGCATTGGCCATGGGCGTTCCGTGGCCGGGCGCCAGCACCTGCGGCTCGAGCCGGGCGAGCGCGGCAACGGACTGCTTCGCCGCCGGCCAGTTCCAGGTCGAGATCCACGGAGGGCCAGAAACCCGCTGCTTGAACCGCAGCAGATCCCACAAGGAATAGGTCCCGCCGTGAACCGACGTCAGGCCAGCCCGGCACCCCGAAGCCCGGCCCTCCGATCGAGACCGCGGCCGCGGCGGAGAACGCCGCCAGGCCGATCCGGATCGGGTACGCCCGCTGCTCGACCGCCCGGAAGGACTCGCCAGCCAGACCGCCGTGGTGAGGCCCCACCTGGCCTGTATCAGGCGCCTGGGCCGCAGGGCCCCGTCCCGGGGGGGTGAGGACTGGGGTCCATGCGGCCCAGGCAGGGGGTTCTCGTGCCCCCCGGGCCCGCCAGGCGACCCTCCCCGCGGAATGAGCGGTGGGGTCTGCGGGCTTGCGGCTATGCTGCCCGGATGCGGTCAATACCGTCAAACGCCGCAGCTGGCAGGGCGCTGTTCCCGGCGGTGCCGTGCCCGGGCAGCTCGCGATCCCGGGCACGGCCGGGCATGGCGCGGGCGGGCAGCTGGCCCGGGGCTCAGTCATGGCGGTGACCGGCGCCGGGGTGCTGTGCGGCCGGTACGTGCTGGGTGAGGTGCTGGGCACCGGCGGCATGGCGACGGTGTGGCGGGCCAGGGATGAGGTGCTGGGCCGTGATGTGGCGGTCAAGGTGCTCAGCGCGCAGTACGCGGCCGATCCGGGTTTCCTGGCCCGGTTCGAGCGGGAGGCCCGGCACGCGGCCGGGCTGAGTCACCCGCGGCTGGTGACGGTGTTCGACTCCGGCGTCGACGGCCGCACGCCGTTCATCGTGATGGAGCTGGTCGCCGGCCGGACCCCGCGCCAGGTCCTGGACCAGGCCGGGATGCTGCCGGCCGCAGAAGCGGTGCGGATCGCCGCGGCGGTCTGCGAGGCGCTGGAGGTGGCGCACGCGGCCGGGCTAGTGCACCGCGACATCACCCCCGCCAACATCGTCCTGGCCGGCCGTGAGGTCAAGGTGCTCGACTTCGGCATCGCCCGGGCCGAGGGCGGGACCGGGGTCACCGGGACCGCGGTGGTGCTGGGCACCGCGGCGTACCTGTCCCCGGAGCAGGCCTCGGGCCGCCCGGCCGGCCCGCAGGCCGACTTGTACGCGCTGGGCTGCGTGCTGTTCGAGATGCTCACCGGCGAGCCGCCGTTCTCCGCCGACTCCGCGGTCGGGCTGGCCTACCGCCACGTCCATGACGATCCCGGCCCGCCGTCGGCGCGGCGCCCGGGCCTGCCCGCCCGGCTGGACCAGATCACCGCGCGGCTGCTGGCCAAGGACCCGGCTGGCCGGCCGGCCAGCGCCGCTGCCGCCCGGGCCGGGCTGCTCGCCGTCCTGGCCCCGGACGCCACCGCGGTGCTGACGCCTGTGACCGGTGAGCCGGTGCGCGGGCCGGCCCGCCGCGGGCGGTGGCGGCCGCGCCCGGCCGAGGCCGTGCTCGCCGTGGCGCTGGCCGCCTCGCTGGCCGCCCTGGCCGCGGTGCTCCTGGCCAGCCCGGCCAGCCGCCCCCAGGCCTCCCCATCGCCGGCGCGCCAGGCCGCCACAAGCCAGGCGCACACCCCGCCCCTCGCGCGCCGCACACAGCCGGCCAGGCGGGCCGCGGCACGCCCGCAGGCCAGCACCTTGCCCCCGCCCGCCGCCACGGCGGCCGCGTTCACCGGCGACCTGCAAGCCGCGACCGCCGACGGGCAGGTGACCCAGCAGGCCGGGCAGGACCTGTTCAGCCACCTGCAGCAGCTGCTGTTCGGCCCGCCGGGCCAGAATCCCCAGCAAATCCAGCAGCAGTACCAGCAGCTCGTCCAGGCCTACGACCAGCACCAGGCGCAGGGACAGATCACCGGGCCGGCAGCCGCCCGGCTGCGCCAAGCGCTGCAGGCCCTCGGCGCCGCTCTCGGCGCCCTCTAACCCCGCTACCGTACGGGCGGGCATGGCGGGGCCTCCGCCGCCGCGCGCGAATCTCTCCCCGGGGTACTTGAGCCCAGGCGCGACAGGAGCTCGCGGGGCGCGAACCCATACGGCGCGCCCAAGATCAACTCAGCCGCCTAGCGTGACTGGCTGTTCCATTGTAAGTTCTGTCGCCAATTGCATCTGATGCGAACTGGCGATGGTATGCGATCCGCGGCGGGTGCGGCGGGAGAGGTGGGCACGATGGATGAACAGGACGGCTGCGAGGTCGGCCAGACAGCTCCCATCACAGTGGCCGGGCGGACGACCGGCAATCCGCTCGCCGCCGTCACCGGCTACCTGAAGAAGCACCCGGGCACGGTCACGCACTACGACTTCATTGCTGGCACCAGCGATGAGGTCACAGCCGACCTCATCAAGGCGACGAGGATGCCTTGGATGGCCTCACGGATCAGCACCAGCCAGGAGGCATGGTTCATCGAGCGTGGCAGTAGCAGCGCGCCCTGGGGCCTGGTCGCTCCTCGCGCACTGCTGCCAGATGCCGATGCCGCGCGGCCCGGCGGACTCTACGACGCGGCATCGACGCTCTGGGACCACTTCTGGTCCGAGCGGCCAGAGGGAGTCGCCACCGCCAAGATCAGCAAGGTCCTGCATCTCATGAGACCCGCCCTCCTCCCCATCCTCGACCGCAGGCTAAGATCGTTCTATGGCCTTGCCGCCAAGGCCGCGGCGCGCGACGTCGCCTCCCGTCGGCCCGAGTTCGCAGACTGTAAGCGAATGACCTGGGAGGCGGTGCGACGCGATCAGCTCAGCAACGAGGCGGCCCTCCGCGAGCTTCGCAGCGCGCTGGGAGACATCGGCTGTGTCCTGGCTTCGGAGGCTTCAGCCAAGCTCAGTGACCTCCGCTTCTTGGACATGCTCACGTGGGCGGCCTAGAGCAAAGGACACTGGACGCACCACACGCCCAGCCCCGCGGCCCGGCTGTCTCGCCTAGGTCCTTCTTACCGGGGGTGCCGGTAACGATCGAGCCATGAGCACCGCTACGGCGTCCAGTTTCCCGAACGCGGGCACGCGGGCGAGTGGTCAGCGTGGCCGGAACGGATTGTCGATGTAGGACCCGCCAACACCCCGGAGTAAGAGTAGTGTGCGTGTCACTGGGCGGGAGCCTGAGGCCTGCGGTGCGGATGGCGGGCCCGATCACCCGCCGCAAACCCGTGAACACCCCGTCGTCGTCACGTCTAGCCAGGATCAGGCCACATGCAATCGGACATTGACGCCCAGCTGACCAACTTCTTCGAAGAAGCCCCGCCGCGTGAGTTCGTGACGGTGATGCGGGGCTATGACCGTCAGCAGGTCGACGAGCACATCAGGCAGATCGACGCTGAAGTGCGGCAGCACCGCGAGCAAGCCCAGGCCATGCAGCGGGAGCTGTCCGAAACCCACCGCCAGGTCCATGAGCAGGAACGCCCCACCTATTCCGGCCTCGGCGCCAGGATCGAGCAGCTGCTGCGGCTTGCCGAGGAGCAGGCAACCGAGGTGGTCCAGGCGGCCAGGTCGGAAGCCAGCGAGATCAAGGCCGCGGCCAAGGTCGATGCGGCCGAGCTGCGGGCCGGCGCCGGGAACGAGGCTGCCGAGCTGCGGGCGAACGCCAAGCGCGAGACCGACGACCTGCGCGGCGCCGCCGAGCGCGAGGCCGACTCGATCCGGACCACCGCCCGGCGCGAGGCCGGCGAGCTGACCTCCACGACCGAGCGCGAGGCGGCCAGGCTCCGGGCCACGGCCGACCACGAGGTGGCGGAGAAGCAGGCCGAGGCCGAACGTGACATCGCCAAGCTGCGGACCAGCACCGAGCGCGAGGTCGCCCAGCTGAAGGCGACGGCCAAGCGGGACCGCGACGAGATCCTGACCACCTCCAAGCGCCAGGCTGACGAGATGCGCAGCCAGGCGCAGCGGATCCTGGAGGAGAGCGAGGCCCAGCGGGCCCAGGCGGAAGCCGAGTTCGAGATCCAGCTCGCGACACGCAGGGAAGAGGCCGAGCGCCAGGAGGCCGAACGGCTCGCTGCCGCCCAGTCTGCGACGCAGAAGCTGGTGTCCGAGGCCGAGCAGCGCGCCTCCACCGCGGAGCAGCGGGCCGCGAAGGCCAGCGCGCAGGCCGACCAGACCCGCCGGGGCGCCGACCAGCACGCCCGGCAGCTGGCCGGCAACGCCAAGAAGAACGCCGATCAGATCGTCGGCCAGGCCACGACCCAGGCCGATCAGCTTCTGGCCGAGGTCAAGGCCGATGCCGACCGCCGCCGGGCCGCGGCCCAGCGCGAGGTCGACGACCTCACCCGGCAGAAGGACAGCATCGCCAGCCACCTCGCGCAGGTGCGCCAGGTGCTCGGCGGGCAGCCGCCCGGCATGGATGCGGTGCAGGCGGCACAGACGAAGCCCGCCATCGCCGGTGTCTCTAATAAATAACCCCAGAGTTCCCTGAGGTCTCAATAACTTCTATAGCCCCTGGACCTGGGCTTTCCCCGCTTCAGCAGGGCCGGTCTCACTGTTGAGGAAGTTGGCCTGTGACGAGGATCGGTACAGGATCCTGAGCGTCACGTGACTTGATACTTGTGTTACGCGTCGTCCACTGTTGTTAGCGATTCGTTATTTGGTGATGTAGCAGCAGCGCTCCGGAGCACGGTTCGGCAACGCTTGACGAGCACTGCTGTTACTTTCTCCGCCCTGGCTGCGTCCTGGTCGGCGGTCACCGCGACCTGCGCAGTCTCCAGTCTCGGCATCACGGACTGCCCGGTGACGGCTATGACGGTCACGCGTTGTGACGGACGGGATATTACCGGCGTGCGATATCCGCCGATCGGTGTGGGCTTTACCGCAAGCGCGATGTGAGCGTTGTCCACTCCGATGAGATGATCTGCATCTTGAGGGCCTTCGCGGCCACAAGGACCAACGACCCTGGTTGCACGCCCAGGGTCGTTATATACGGGCTTTGTGGAAGCATCACAAAAGGACTGGCTCGGGGGCCGTCAATTCGACGTGGACAGGTACCTGCACGGCGCCACACTCGAAGAAACCGTCGCCACGGGGGTCTACTGCCTGGTCACCGGGAAACGGCGAGACTCGAACGTCTACTTCGTGCAGTCGGGCGAAACCTGGGTTCTGGTCGACACCGCATGGCGGGGCCGGGCCGGGCTGATCAGGAGCGCAGCGGAGACCCTGTTCGGGGCTGGCGCCCGCCCGCGAGCGATCGTGCTGACGCACGTGCACCCGGACCACGCGGGCTCGGCTTCGGAACTGGCCCGCATGTGGGACGTCACCGTGTACGTGCACCCCGGCGAACTGCCATTGCCCCCCTCTGGCCGCATCATCGGCGCCTTGGCCCGTGTCGAGCGGCGCTGGATGTTCCCCTCCGGGCAGGACGGGCTGAGCCCTATCGACCCGGACGCAGGCGTCCCCGGCCTGCCGGACTGGCAGGTCATCCCCACGCCCGGCCACACCCCTGGCCACCTGGCGCTGTTCCGGGAGGCAGACCGTGCCCTCATCGCGGGCGACGCCGTCCTGACCGTCAACCTCAATTCGCCTGGCGACGCCCTGTCGCAACGGCACACCCTCGGCGGGCCACCGCGCTTTGCCACCTGGAACTGGCGAGCAGCAACCGGGTCCGTGTCTGAACTGGCCCGGCTGGAGCCGGGCGTGCTGGCGCCGGGCCACGGAAGACCGATGGCCGGCCCGGTGCTTGCTCCGGCGTTGAGGGCTCTGGGCGAGCACCTCAGCAACCCTGCCAGCGCTGGCAGCGCGGGCTCATCCGCGGGCCACAAGCTGACGGAGTGGGTCCTCAACTTCTTCGACTACAGTCGCCGGGCCCGCTAACGGCTCCACGGTGTTCCCGCACCGTCGCGCTGTTGACAGCGAACGGCGTCAGGAGGCCTGGCGGCGCCCCGGCGACGCCTCGGAAGGCAGTCACTCCACTCAGGCGCTGTCCCCAGGCGCGGGCCCGCCCCAGTTCGCCCTCGGCCAGGGCCCCGGTCAGGCCCTCGACGAGGAAGCTCTCGGGTGACGCCGCGATGCGCGCCCCGTGGTGCGCGAGGAGCCGGCGGATGGACTTCGACGCCCGGCCAGTGAACGCCGGCAGTCCCTGGAGCCGGGTATCGAAAGCGGCGCCGGCGACCTCCAGCCGGCCGAGCGATGCGAGCCATTCGCGCACTCCCGGGCCGCTGACAGCGCCCGGTACCAGCTCAACCTCGCTCCCCGGCTTGCTCGCCAGCTTCCCGGCCTTCTTCCGGGTACCCGGCCTGGACATCCCGTGGGTATGGGCGGGACCGCCCACCACCACGAGATCCGCGCCGTCCAGGATGTGCGCATCGGCCGACGTGACCGGCACCACCGAGACCTCTGCGCAATCGGCCAGCCCTTCGGCGATGGCCTCCGCCACCTTCTTGGTGCTCCCGAACATCGATTCGTAGACGATGACTGCTCGCATGACAGCACCTCCTGCTCCGTGCCTCCAAGTCCAGGGTCTCCCCGACTTCGCACCCAGGGCAGGGCCGAAAGACCCCTCGGCCGCTTCTCAACCACCTTTGGTTCCTGGCCCGACGGGGCGAGGCGGCCGATGATAGTGACCGCCTGCATGTGCGCTTAGGGTCAGCCCCTCCCGGCAACGACGCCTTAGATCGCAACGTACCGCGCTCGCTCTCCGCGTTCGCCGCGTGCCCATAACAACGAGAGCCTGTTTCAAAGCGTCGAATCGGACCGGCGACCAGATTCGGCAGGGAGGATGTGGGGAGCACGAAGCATGCCGGGTCACGCTCCGTGGTCGATGCGGGGTTTCGTTTCGCGATTCGTATCCGCCGATATACGTGGCTGTTGGCTTGAGCTCGGGCCGAGTGCGAGTGTCGCAGCTGCCGATACCTGTTTGCTGATGACTTCCGGCCCTATGCCGTTGCGCGCGGGGGGCGCACAGTTGGTCCTGGATGGCTGTGGTGCGTCCGGTCCGCGGCACTGCGCGACCGGGCATGAGTCGGCCGGGCAGTGACAGGCGCGGGCCGGAGCGGCACGGCATGAGGCGATAGGGGGTAGGTTATGTCCATCGCGACCTCGGCCTCGCTCGACATGCGGGGCAAGACGATCACGACGTTCATCGCCTACGGCGCGGCGAAACGGCTCGCCGCCATGGCGGACGGGCAGGCCCTGGAACTGCTCACAGATCCAGGCGATGATATCGACAACGACATCCGCGCTTGGTGCCGGGCCAGCGGACTGGACCTGGTGAGCGCTGATCGCGCCGACGGCACCTGCCAGTATGTGATCACCAAGCAGCCGCCGCGGCGATCGGGCCGCCGCCTGGCAGCGGTCATCTCCGACCCGGGACTTGAGGAGCTGCTATCACCGCTGGGCTTCGCGCTGGCCGGCGCCCTTGAGGGCATCGATGTCTCGCTCTACTTTCAGGGGCCCGCGGTCCGTGTCCTGGCCAAGGGCTTCGCCGAGAAGCTGCACGGGCCGGGCCGGCCATTCAGCCGGTTCGCCCGGGCGGGGCTCACGAAGGCCGGGCACATTCCGGCGCAGGAGAAAATAGGCCAGCTACAGGGGCTTGGCGCCCACCTTTACGCCTGCGGGCCCTCGATGCGGCACTTCAAGGTGGCCAAGGCCGACTTGGCCTTCGATGAGGTGACCATTTCGGAGTACCTGACCTTCATGGAAATCATGGCACGTGCGGACATCCACCTGTTCGTCCAGTAGCGACCCCAGATCGCCGGCGAGCGTGAGTCACCGGACGCCTCAGCTGCGCAACCACATGCGCTCTCACGCGCGATGGCGATCGTTCGGCAGCTGATCGCCGAACGTGGTGGAGCCTCCGCGGGATCAGGCTCGCATACCCGCCCAATTCGGTATGCCGTGGCCGGGCCGCGGCTTGGTTGCGGCGGCCGCTAGGCCGCCGGCGGCGTGCAGCCGTTCCCCGCGCGGTGGATCTTCTTGGGTGGGACGCCCGGCTTGAACGCGGTCGGGTCGCGGTGATGTAGCCTTCCCCGCCTGCCGATCTCACGCGACGGTGAGGACGATCTTGCCGCGCGCGTGGCCCTGCTCCACGGTGCGCAGGCCCTCGACCGTCTCGGCTAGGGGGTAGGTCCGGCCGACGACCGGCATGAGCTTGCCGTCCTCGATGAGCCCGGTCACGGCGAGCAGCTCGGCCCGGTTCTGCCGGGCCGGGAGCGGGCGCAGCCGCTGCGAGACGAACGCGTTGGCCACCACCGCCCGCAAGATGCCAGCCACGGGCCCGAACACGTGGCCCGGCGAACCGCCACCGTTGAGCACCAGGGTCCCCTTCGGGGTCAGCGCCCCGCGCAGCCGGGCCAGCGGGAGGCTGCCGACGTTGTCCAGGATCACGTCGTACCGGGTCCGCCCGCCGGTGAAGTCCTGCGTGGTGTAGTCGATGACGTGCGCGGCGCCGATCGAGCGCACCAGCTCCACGTTGCGGGTGCTGCACACCCCGGTGACCTCGGCGCCCAGCGCCGCCGCGATCTGGACGGCGTAGCTGCCCACCCCGCCGCCGGCCCCGTTGATGAGCACCCGCTGGCCGGCCTGCACCTCGCCCACGTCGCGGATCCCGCGCAGGGCCGTCGTGGCCGCGATGGGAACCGCGGCCGCCCGCTCGAAGGTAAGGCCCGCCGGCTTGGGCACCACCAGGTCCGCCGCGGCGCACGCGTACTCCGCGAACGCACCCCGGCAGAACCCGAGCACCTCGTCGCCGTTGGCCAGCCCGCGCACGTTCGCGCCGGCCGCCTCCACCACGCCCGCCGCGTCGACCCCGGCCACCCGGGCCTTCGGCCTGGTCAGTCCCACGCCCATGAGCCGCGAGACAAGCGGGTCTCCTCGCAGGATGTGCCAGTCGGCCGGGTTGAGCGCGGCGGCGTGCACCCGGACCAGCACGTCACCGGCCCCGGCCTCTGGCAGGCCGGTGTCCGCCAGCCGCAGCACGTCCGGCGGGCCGAACCTGTCCTGAACCATAGCCTTCACCAGGTCCTGCCTCTTGCCGTCACGCCGCGCCGTGGTGATCGACACTAGACCGTCCTGCAGCGGGCGGTGCCCTGCTGCTCGCCGAGGACCTCGGCCAGCGGGCGCTGGGGCTCCTCGCGGACCGTGGCGTGCTCGCGCATGGTCGTGAGCGCATCTCCAGCTCGCGCCGGTAATCTCGCGCTGCTCGTACGTGGTCAGCGCGTGCACCAGGTGCTTAGGCCGGGCAGGTGCGGAGGTTTGTGACTAAAGACTCTTACCTGTTGCTCCTCTCCGTTTTCAGCTGGTGATGGGTCGCGCTGTCTTCGTTCTCATGGAGAGAGGAGACCCAGGTGAGTGATTCGGATGAGGTAGGCCAGGACGCGCCAGACTCGGGGTTGCGAGTCCGCCCGCCGGCGCATCCCATAGCGGCGCAGGCCGCTGGCCCCGATGCCGCCCGCGAAACGGGCGTCGTCACGAAGCCATCGGAAGGCCGCGGTTCGGCCGGCCTGACCGAAAGGCTGGCGGCGGCTAGCGCGAGGCGGGCGCGCCGTGTGCTGGCGATCTGGGGGATCGCCGTGGTGGTGGCGCTGATTCTCGTCGGCACCTCGCTGCGCGGCCTGACGACCAGTGCCCATGTGGTGGGGACGACGCAGTCCAGCCAGGCCGAAGCCCTGTACCGCCAGGCGCTGGGCGCGTCGGCCGGCCAGCGGCCGACCGACGTGATCGTGGTCAGCTCGAAGAGCTCCACCGTCAGCGACGGCAGCTTCCGGCAGTTCGTGGCCCGGCTCGCGGCTCAGGTCTGGACGGCTCCTGGCGTCACGCATGTGGCCACGGATCTGAGCGCTGGCAGCCAGTTCGTCTCCTCCGACCATCACGCGGCCCTGATCGCACTGCGGGCCGCGACCGACGCCGACATAAAGCCGGTGGTCAAAGACGTCCAGGCGGCCAACGGCAGCGGCGGGTTCGCGGTGGCCGTCACCGGCGACCACACGGTCGGGAACGACTTCACCACCCTGTCGGCGAGCGACCTGCAGCACGGGGAACTGGACTTCGGGCTACCGATCGCCATCGTGATCCTGCTGCTGGTGTTCGGCGCCGTGGTCGCCGGCTTGATGCCGGTGCTGATGGCCTTTCTTTCCATCATCGTGGGCCTGGGCATCGCTGCGCTGCTCGCCCGGGAGTTCAGCCTCTCGGTCTTCATCGTCAACATGATGACCGGAATGGGCCTGGCGCTCGGCATCGACTACTCGCTGTTCATGATCTCGCGGTTCCGGGAGGAACGCGGCCACGGCCGCGGCAAGGAGACGGCGATCCGGATGACGGGAGCCACCGCGAGCCGCGCCGTGCTGTTCAGCGGGAGCACGTTCGTCGTCGCCCTGCTCGGCATGTTCCTGGTCCCGGTGACCATCCTTCGCAGCCTGGCGGCCGGCGCGGTGATCGTCGGAGTCGTATCCGTCGCCGTCGCGCTGACCCTGCTGCCGGCGATGCTCAGCCTGATCGGTGATCGGGTGAACTCGCTGCCGCTGCCCATCGTGGGCAAGAACCTCGGGCGCTCCGACGCGGCCGAGGCCCGGATCTGGACAGCCGTGACCGGACGGGTGATGCGCCGTCCAGCGGTGAGCCTGGCGCTGGCGGGAGGATTCATGGTCCTGGCGGCAGTGCCGGTGCTCGGCCTGCACATCGGTCAGAGCGGAGTCACCACGCTGCCGGGCAACCTGCCGTCCAAACAGGGCTACCTGGCCGTCCAGCGGTACTTCCCGGGCCAGAGCCAGGACCCGGTCGAGATCGTCTCGGCGGGAGGGGCCGGCACTGCCCGGGCAGACCTCGCCAAGCTCGACGCCGTGCTGGCCGGCGACCCGCGCTTCGGGCCCGGTGTCGGTCAGGCCTCGGCTGACGGCAAGATCCTCACGCTGACCGTTCCGATCCGGGGTGACGAGGTCTCCAGCCAGGACGTGGCGGCCGTACTGAATTTGCGCCAGCAGCTGATCCCGTCGGCGTTCGCCGGTTCCGGCGCACAGGTCTACGTCGGCGGGCAGACCGCCGATGAGGCCGACTACTTTCATGCCGTTACCAGCCCGACTCCGTACGTGCTGGCATTCGTGCTGGGACTCAGCTTCCTGCTGCTGCTGCTGGCCTTCCGGTCACTGACGATCGCGGCCGTCTCGATCCTGCTCAACCTGCTGTCCGTCGGGGCCGCCTACGGCCTGCTCACACTCGTGTTCATTCACGGGATCGGCGCGGGCATCTTCGGGTTCCAGCAGGTCCCCGTCATCGACGCGTGGGTCCCGCTGTTCATGTTCTCGGTGCTCTTTGCCCTCTCCATGGACTATCAGGTCTTCCTGATAAGCCGGATCAAGGAACGCTATGACCAATGCGGCTCGACACGGGAGGCGGTGGCAGATGGTGTCGCATCCACCGCCAGGATCATCACCGGTGCGGCGCTGATCATCGTGGCCGTGTTCGCCGGATTCGCCCGGGGGCAGCTCCTGCAGTTCCAGGAGATGGGCTTCGGCGTCGCGGTAGCCCTGATCCTGGACGCCACGCTGATCCGCCTGGTCATCCTCCCGAGCACCCTGAGCTTGCTCGGCCAGCGCAGCTGGTACCTGCCCCGCTGGCTGGACTGGCTGCCGCACCTCCAGGTCGAACCACCCCAGGCACCCTCCTCCGATGAGCCCGTAGCCGCCGGGGCACCCAGCCCGGCCTGAGCCGACCACGGCCGCGCCCGCCGTGAGCGGGCGGGGGCGCGGATGCCGCCGGGTTCGGGGCCGGCACATACGCTCCGGCATGCGAACATGGTGCCGAGTGCGCGGAGGTGCGGTCGTGGGTGAGGTGAAGATCCCAGTCCGGGGTGACATGTCGGCGTATTTCGCCGTGCCCGACGTCCCGGGTCCGTGGCCGGGCGTGGTGATCATCTCCGATGTCCTGGGGATGAGTCACGATCTGCGCAATCAGGCCGACTGGCTGGCGTCGCACGGCTATCTGGCCGTGGCGCCCGACCTGTTCTTCCGGGGCAGCAAGGTCATGTGCCTGCGGACGATCTTCCGTGACGCCATCGCCAGGAAGGGCCGGACCTTCGATGACATCGAGGCGGCCCGGTCCTGGCTCGCGGGACGGGAGGATTGCACCGGCAGGATCGGCGTGATCGGGTTCTGCATGGGCGGCGGATTCGCGCTGGCGCTAGCCCCGGGCCGCCGCTATGCGGCGGTCAGTGCCAACTACGGCGGCGTGCCCAAGGACGCCGAGTCGTTCCTGGCGGGCGCGTGCCCGATCATTGCAAGCTACGGGGCCAGAGACTGGACGCAGCGGGGTGCGGCCAGCGAGCTGGAGCGGGCGCTGTCAGCCGCTGGCGTGGCCCATGACGTCAAGGAGTACCCCGGCGCAGCGCATTCGTTCCTCAACGACCACGACCCCGCCGACGCCTCCAGGCTGATGATCACGCTAGCCCGCCTGTCGCGCAGCGCCTACCACGAGCCATCGGCACAAGACGCCCGCCGCCGCATCGTCGCGTTCTTCGACGAGCACCTCAGGAGCTGACCGGAACCAGCGGACGGCAGCCGCAACAGGCCGCGGAGCCTTCGCGTTAGGCGGCTGGCGTCATCACGCCGAGCCCAGGGCCCGCCCGGGAGCGCTGCCCGGGATGCATACTGACCCGGGCCCGGAGGACATGCCGGCGGGCCCGGGTCCGACATCTGCAGTCCTGCCTCGCCAGATAAGCGCGTTATCAGCCCGGCGCACATGAACGTGCCGACAGCGGGTGAAGCCTTTGTATGGCGGAGGCTCCTGCGTCCGTGCCGGGCATGCCATCACCGCGCTGCCCGCGCCCAGTCCGCCAGGGGTCTGGGGGACCGCTGTCCTCGCGCGGGAGTTGCGGGGTGCCGTTATGGCCGGGGTTAGGTGCTGTCGTCCATGATGCGGTCGTAGGTGCGGCGGGCGCGGGCGCCGCGGGCGCTGGCGCCGTAGCGGGTGAGCATCTGCGGGGAGGTCCAGCCGTTCAGCTCCATCAGGTCCCGTTCGGCTCCGCCGCGATCCAGCCAGGTGTGGCTGAAGTGGTGCCGGAACCGGTGCGGGTAGGCGGTCACGCCGCACTGGCGGCCGCGGCGGGCGACGATCTGGCAGCTGCCGGCGGGGTGAGCGGGCCCCGGTTGCTGACTCCCAGCCACAGCTGCGGCCGGTGGGCCTGCGCGTGCCGGGCGCGGGCCCGCAGGTAGCGGTCGAGGCTGCGGGCCGCCTGGTGGCCGATCCGGACGATCCGGTCCTTGCCGCCCTTGCCGCGGACGGTGATCTCCCGCTGCCACAGGTCGATGTCGCTGCGCTGCGGGTCGCCGGAGTCGTACCGAATTCCGGCCAGTTCGGCCAGCCGGATGCCGGTGGCCCGGAACACCGCGATGATCGCGGTATCGCGGCGCTGGGCGAAGGTGCGGCCCGCGCACGCCTGTTCCAGCCTGGCCAGCTCCTCGCGGGTGAAGACGGGGACCAGCTTGTCAGTGACGCGCGGCGGCTGCAGCCCGGACATCGGGTCGGGCAGTCCGTCTTCGGCGGTCAGCCATTTAAAGAACTGCTGCAGGGCACGGCTGGAGCCCAGCCTGTGATCAGCCGGTCCCGGGCCTGGTCCGGCAGGAATGATCTCCGATAGCCAGAATTTGCTCTGCAGCCAGCCCGTGCCCGAACTTGTCACTCAGCGTCGTCGTCCGTCGCGGGAACAAGGACACGAGATCCGCCTTATGCGCGGACGTCGGGGGTTGATGCCGATCAAGGGTCGGCTACTCAGTCCCGACTGTGCGCGGATTTCGCGGTTGCATGTGCTCCGCGGCGCGCGTGGCGGAGCCGATCACTGCCGGCCTGCAGTAGCGGGCGGTCCGGCTACCGGTCTGCGTCACCGGGACTTCCGGCCAGCGGGACTTGGAGGCCTGCCGGGAACTGGGCGTGCTGCTGCGGACGAGGCTTGTCGCGGGTTCGTCACCGTCTGCGCCCGGTCGCTGGGGGGTAATGGCAGATCGGGGAGAGAAAGCCGGCGGCAGGCCGCTGGACTGCGGTGGCACTTATTCCCAGTGCCCCGGCCGCGCCGGTCTCCGATCGCAAGGGCGGCGGCCAGGGTATGGATGCGGCGGAGTCATCGTCGCCGGAGCCTATGACTCCTTGAGCGCTCCCGACGTGACCTGCCTTGTCGTGGCCGCGCCCGGGATGATCCTGCGGATCCTGGTTACGGGCGCGGGCTTCGCGCGGGGCGTTTCCCCGGCGGCTGGCTGTGCACGGCTCACGGCACGACGTGCGTGCCTGGGGCCCTTAGCCGGGGTTCCGCCCCGGTTCACGGCTGGTCAGAGCCGGGTCAGGAGCCAGCGTACCGGCGGTGCCGGGACGGCGTGGCTGGCGTCAAGGGTGATGTGGCTGACCTGGCTGCCGATCGTGACGATGGCCCAGGCGACGGGCTGGCCCTGGCTGATCGCGCGCCCGAGCGGGCGGGGTGTCACCGTGACGGTGACCGGGGTGCCAGGCCAGGCGGTCACGGCGACCCCGGTGGCCGCGACCGCGGCGGGCCCGGCGGTCCACGCGCTGGACACGCTCCCCAGGACCGCGCCGGGCCTGACGACCTGGGCGTGTTCCAGGTCCCCGCCGACACTGGCGAGGAGGTTCTCGGCGGCGGAGATCACGCCGCCGAGCTCGCTGGGCTGGGCGGAGGTTGCCCGCACGCCGAGCACCACGCCGACGATGGTGACCGGGCTGCCCGCGACCGTCCGGATCGCGGCGAAGGCCAGGCAGCCGCCCGCCTGCGAGCTTGAGCCGGTCTTGACGCCCACGATCTCGTCGTGCCCGAGGCCGGCATTGACGTTATAGGCCACGCCGGCGACCGGCAGCGTGACCTGCGGCATGGCCACGATCTGGCGGAAGGCCGGAACCTGCAGCGCGCGCAGGGTGAGCCGGAACTGGTCGCCCGCGGTGCTTACCGTGGCCGGGTCCGCCCCGCTGGCGTCCGCGTACCGCGTGCTGCGCAGCCCGAGCGAGCGCGCCCGGGCGTTCATCTTCGCCACGAACGCCCCGTCCGAGCCCGCATCCCAGCCGGCCAGCAGGGAGGCGATGTTGTTGCCGGAGGGGATGAGCATCGCCTCCAGCGCCTGACGCTCGGTCAGCGTCTCCCCGGCCGCCACCCGGACCACCGACTGGCCCTGCCGCTGGTCGCTGGCATAGGCCGCCGCGTCGGCCCCGGTCACGGTGATCGCCGGGCCGGACCCGCCCGGCGGCAGCGGATGGTCGCCGAGCACCACGTAGGCGGTCATGATCTTGGCCAGGCTCGCGATGGGCACCAGCGCGCTGCCGCCGTGCGCGCCCAGCAGGCCGGTTCCGGGCAGCCCGACGGCGGCCTCCGCCCCGCCGGGCCAATCAGGGCGGGGTGCGGCCCCGGGCAGGACCCGCGCCGTGGTGACCGAGGCGGTCAGGGCCATCGCCGGGACCGGGCGCAGCAGCTGCACCGCCACCCAGGCCACCGCGGCGGCCAGAATGACAGCGCCCGCGATCAGCAGGCGTGACCGCAGCTTGCCGCCACGGCCGGCACCCCCGGCCGGCGCCCGGCGCGCCGCGAGCGCACACGTGCTGCCGCTTACGGCCCGCGGCCGGAATTTCCTGCGGCTCATGATGCATCACCGGAACAACCGTCAGCCACCCGGTCCCGCGCGGCCCCAGAAGACTCACCGGGAACCGCAACAGCTTCACAGCTGGTAGCAACAATGTTACCGGCGCCGCGGAACGCTGAGGTCAGCCGCTCACCGGCACCGTCTGCGGAGAGGGCGGCACCACCACCCGGGCTGGAATTCCCACATCACCTCCGGCCTTCGCCCGCATGACGCCCCCGCCGGGCACCTGACCACCCTTCCCGCACCCGCCAGGACCCAGACAGCGCGGGGCTGCCCGGCCACGTTAAACCTGGAGGGCACGCTCCGCTGGCTGTCCCTCATCTCCCTCATCGCCATCAGCCGCACGAGCACGCCGGACACCCCCGGCCCGGCACGGCGACAGCCGTGCCGGGCCCTGCCCCCGATCGTCCCGGGCTCGCCGTGGCGGCACTACCGGGCGGGCCAGCGGAGTGCTGGGCCAGGCTCCAGCTGGACAGGCCCGTGGCGGCCGCCATCAAGCTTCATGCCCACGGCACAAACCGCAGCAGGCGCACACTTCGGCCGTAAAAGGGCGGCTGCGAGCTCGCTGCGGACTGGGCTGCCGCGATCCGGGCCGGATATCCGGGCCCCTGGCCGCTGTGACCGGGCCGCTGATGACCGCGTCGTGGTTAACGGTCGGGGGAGCCTGCTGTCCCGCAATCCAGCCCTGGCTGCTATCTTCTACCCCGGACGGTGCCGGGCAGCGGCAGGGCCCGGGGCAGACTCGCTTCGGGTAACGGCTGCCGCCGGTGTGCGCGTGGCAGGTGCGGTGGCGGTGCGGGCAGATCGGGTCCGGCCGCGATCGCCTCACCCGCCGGGATGCGGGCGGCCAGCACCGGATGGCCGTCGGCCTGCACTCTGCGCAACACCCGGCCCGCCTGGTAGCCGGGCGCGGCGCGGCCCCCCCAGCTCACCGGCGGCCGCCGTCCTGCCAGCCGCCCGGCTCAGCGCTCTCCCGGCAGGCCACGACCCCACCACCGCCGCTGTTCACCTGCTGAAATGCGGTTGCAGGGGACAAACTGGGCTGATGAGGGTCGTCGTGACCCGAATCGACCGGGACGGTACCGTGCGGCGCCGGGTAGTTGACACCGCCGCGCACGGCCACGCCGGTCCCTGGGAGGAACTCATCGCACGGGCCCTGGCTGACCGGCCGCCCTACCGGCCGGTCCCGGGGAGCCCGGTCTACCATGTCCGGGTCGACGACCGGGCTGTCCTGGTCGCCGAGCATGACCTCTCCGGGCCGCTGTCCGACCTGATCACTGCCGTGCTCGCCATCGGTGAGGCAGCCGATTGAGCCGGTCACCAGCTAGCCCAGCCAGCGGGAGGCGAGCAGCAGGCCACCCGCCGCCCGGCGGCCAGCAGGCGCAGCGCCCAGGACACCCGGGACTGATGATCTGTGCGCCGCCACCGTCGCGGGTCTGATGCGGCTGAAGGCAGCCGTAACCGGATCAGTCCTCAACGCTGCTGCCCGGGCAGCAGAAGGTTCGCGCTGCGTGATGGGAGTCTGACTTGGCGAGGCACACACTCCCGCCTGTACGCAAGCGGCTGCCCGGCGCTGGGCCAGCGGTGGCGCCCGGAAAGGTCAATATGTTGCGGCGGCGAGGCCATGCGTGGCCGAGCCGGTTGGAAGCCGAATCACGTCACGGGCTGGTCCCCGTGCTGATTCTCGGGTGCCAAGAGGACGGCCCGCTGCTGAACTGCGACGGCGGCGAGGTTCGGGCCGCGCAGGGTCGGGTAGATCGCTCTCCGGAGGATCCTCGCTCCGCCCGCCGGCGTCCTTTCGGCTCTGGCGAAGCCACGACCTCATCGGGGTCGGCGAGCACCCAGCGTCGTGGCGCGCAGCCTCCCGCGTGACCTTCGCGGGCACACCGCCGGTGAAGTAGGCGGGCAGGCCTCAGGCGATGACCGCGATGGCGGGAACGTCCTCGGCAGGCTAGCGAGGCACGGCCAGCATGGCGTTGTTCTGGCTGCGCCCGGCCGGCAGGCACGTCCG
>CAVZHC010000005.1:0-227576 GCA_963774905.1 uncultured Actinomycetota bacterium
GCCGCCCCCCGTAACTGCCGATCCGCGCCCGGGACCAGCATCAGGGGCCTGCGCCTCAACCGACGCCGGATTCGGCGATCCGGGCCGATACGACTAGGTCGATACGTCACTTGCAGCAGGCGGCGTCCGGCGGCAACCGGGGTCGGGACTGGTGTGGTGAACCCGTGGTCAGCCGGGCTGCCGGCTGGGCACTTCGGCCTGTTCCTGGCAGGCCTGCGGCATGGGTACGCCGGCCGGCCGGCGGCAGCGCGGATGTATGGGATGGCGGCGAGGATTGCGTGCTGCCAGAAGTCGTCGGCCTGCCGCCAGGCGGCCTCGTCGGGCAGGTCCGGTTCGGCGCCGCCGTGCAGGGCCGCCGCGGCGAGCACCGCGTACTGAAGCTTGCGCCGGTCCCGGCCACGCCGCGAGAACTCCGGCAGGAACCGCTCGCGCATCCTCTCCAGGCGCAGCGGGCCGGCCCGGCTCGCGCCAGCCCAGGCGAGCGCGTCGGCGGCCAGGCGGAGGAAAGGCCGTCAAGCAGGATGCGCCGGGCGGCTTCGGCGGCTCCGGGAGCGGCCCTCTCGCGGCTGGCTTGCCCGGACCGTAGCCGGCCCTGGCGGACTGTCCGGGTGATCGGCGTGCCCCAGCGGGGATACTCGAGGCGTGGCCGATTCGAGTGACTGCGTGAGCTGCGCGTGGGAGGCGCGGCCGGAACGGCCGCCGAGAGAGCGTGTCTACCTCGGCCCGCGGTGGCGTGTCGCGCACGCGTTCGGGACCGCGCTGCCCGGCTGGCTGGTGGTGCTGCCCCGCAGGCACGTGGTTGCGCTGGACGAGCTGACACCGGCGGAGGCCGCCGATCTCGGGCCGCTGCTGCGGGAGGTCACGTCGGCGCTGCGCCGGGTGACCGGCTGCGAGAAGACGTATGTGGCGCTGTTCGCTGAGGCGGGGGGGTTCAGCCACGTGCACTTCCACGTCGTTCCCCGGATGGCCGGCCTGGCAGCAGAGCTGCGCGGTCCGCGGGTGTTCGGGCTGCTGGGCGGTGACCCGGCCAGGCACGTACCGGACGCCGACATGGACCAGATCGCGGCCCGCCTCACTGCCGCATTGCCGGCCAAGATCCCGCAAGCGGACTGTCAGGCCAATGATGACCCTCCGGGCTGGCCAGCTGACTGAGCGCGCTGTCGGCTCGATCTGGACGCGCCAGTACGGGACTCGGTCGGTGCGCGGATCGGTACAGAATGGCCGATCTGGACGCCGACGGGAAGGCCGCCGGTGGCTGCGACAACCGCTCATGCCGGTGTGAGTGCGTCTCCGAGACTCTCATCGCCTGGCGGCGACGGGTGTTGCCGGCGGGGCTGCTTTCAGTCGCCGTGCCGGACCGTCAGTCATGTGGGGAGCAGTTACTGTGTGGTCGCGTGCATGGCGGTGTGGTGGCCCGGGAAGAAGACGAAGACGACGATCGTTTCGGGCATCTCGTTCCGCGCCGCAGCCGCGTGATGCACTTCGGTGAAACCCGTGCAGTCGTGCGTCGTGGCGGATCTCGTCGTCCCTCAGGTCTGCGTCCTGGCCCGCGTTCCAGCTCGGAGCGTCCGCAGGAGTAGTGGCGGCTACTGGGCGATCCGCTGCTGGACGACACCTTCCCGGCTGGCGGCCGGTGACGTTCCGCGCCCGGCGCTCGCCGTCCCCAGCCGCCTCGCCCGCCGATCACGGGAACCCGCGCGCGGAGCGCCAGCGGCTTCAGCCAGCGCGACGACTACGACGCCCTGACCAGCGGCACATCCGGCATGCCATCAGCTTGCCTGCCAGTCCGAGGGCCGGCAGACTGCGGGCATGGAGAAGTTCTCGCTCGATGCCGTCGCACGCGAGCAAGCTAGGCGGGCTGCCGCCGCGAGCGGGCGGAGCGCCGAAACCGTGTACGGCGGGCACGGGCACGGGCACGAGCACGCGCTTCGCCAGACGGTGCTCGCCCTGACCGCGGGCTCCTCGCTCGCTGAGCACGAGAACCCCGGCGAGGCCACCATCCAGGTACTGCACGGCCGGGTCCGGCTCACAGCGGGGGAAGTGACCTGGGAAGGCCGGTCCGGTGACCTCCTGGTGGTGCCGGACACCAGGCACGCGCTGAAGGCCATCGAAGGCTCGGCGGTCCTGCTGACTGTGAGCAAGCGAATCCGCTGAATGGCGGCACTGCACTCAGTCCCCCGCCATTGCAGTCCCGACGCGCAGGCCTGCCTGCAACCGCCACCTGCCCAGAGCGGGATGATCTGCATGCGGCCACCCGCGTCACCCGCGCCACCGCCGGACCGCACTAAATCGGCAACTGGCACATAGTGCCCAACGGACACGGTCACGCGCTGCAGCATGGGACCTGGCCCAGCGCCGGGGCTGCGTTTGCTGAGCGCGCGGCTGTGCCGGACCGCTGGCCTGGCTGCCCTGCCAATTCCTGGCGAGCCTGCGGTGTCCTGCCGGGTGCTGTTGGCGCGCGCGGACGGGCCTGACGCCGCTGCCAGTCCGCTGGCGGGCACCGTGCACAGCGCCCCCGCCGGGCCCTGCGTCCGGCCGGTTGGATGAACCGGAAGTCATTCGTCCGGAACGGGCTGTACGGTGCTGGCGTAAGCGGGGTCATGCGGCCCTTGCCGTTACCGGGCCAGCCCCGGCCGTGCTCGAAAGGACTCGATGATGCCCTACAGGGTCCGGCCTCTGGACGCCTCCACCTGGGGTGCCTTCGCCGAGCTTGTCGAGCGCAACAACGGCATCTTCGGCGGGTGCTGGTGCATCGGCTACCACCCGGAGTGCGGCCAGAAAGGGATCAGCCACCGCGCGGTCAAGGAGGACCGGGTGCTGACCGGCCGCGCTCACGCGGCGCTGGTGCTGGACGAGGATGGCATCGCCCAGGGGTGGTGCCAGTACGGCAGCCCCGAGGAGCTGCCGAATATCAAGCACAGGCGCGAGTACGACAAAGACGCGCCGCCGCGGCCGGGCTGGCGGATCACCTGCTTCTACGTCGACAAGAAGCATCGCGGTCAGGGCATCGCCCGGGCGGCGCTGGAAGGCGCGCTCGGCCAGATCGGCCAGGCCGGCGGTGGCCGCGTCGAGGCTATCTCCGAGGTGACCGCAGGCCGTCAGGCTCAGGGCCGCTTCCTGTTCAGCGCGACTGCCGAGCTGTTCGAGCAGTACGGGTTCTCCCGCGGCCGGCAGGTCGGCAAGCACGCGTGGATCATGAGCAGGCAGGTCGACCCGGCGTAGCAGCCGCCCCGGCGCCGGCGTCTCCCCCGGCGTCCGCGCCGCCGTCCGCCGGCCCGGCTCGCTCCGGGTCGGCGTCGTCGCGGTACCCGGTTGTGGTGCCGCGCCGGGCGGCGCTGCCGCGGCGGCTGCTGGCGGCGGGCTGGAGCCCGGCGCCGGGCCGGCCGTGGTCGCATCGGCTGGTGCTGGCCGGCACGTTCACCGACGTGGTGCCGGCCGGGGACGTGCTGTACCTGCTGGAGACGCTGCCGCACCGGGCCGGGCCGCTGCAGCTGCTGGCCCGGGTGGACCTGCGCACCGGGGCGGTGCGGTGCGCCCGCCGGCTGGTGCCGGTGCTCACGGCGGCCATCGTGGCCGGCCGGTCCGGGGTGTGGCTGCTGGGCCCGGGCTGGCTGAGCCGGAACCTGGCGCGGGCGGGCCCGCTGACGCTGTACCGGTTTAACCCGGGGACCTTGCGGCTGACCGGCCAGCGGGTGGTAGGACCTGGCGGGTGCTGTCGGCAGGCCACGCTGACCGGGTGGACCCGCGGGCTGCTGTGGCTGTCGGCCGGGGCGGTGGTCCGGCTGATCCGGCTGGTGCCGTGGACGGTCCTGCGCACCATCCGGATCCGCGCAGGCCAGGTACAGTGGCTGTCCTTCAGCCCGGACCGGCGCCGGGCCTACCTGGCGGTCGCCCGCTCCGAAGGCGGCCCGGCCTTGCTGCAGCAGCGGGCGCTGCCCGGCTGGCGGCTGCCGCACGCCGGCCACGTGGCCGGCGACCTGACAGTCGGCCCGATCTCCGCGGCCGATCATGCCCTGTGGGTGATGGTGGGCGGCGGCATGACCGGCGGGATCCGGCTGCTCGCCGGCGGCCTGAACCGGATCCGGCTCGCCCTCGGCGCCGCCGAGCAGGCCCGCGGCCCGGAAGAGAAACACTTCCTCGCCTTCGCCAGCAACGTGCAGGCGGTCGTGCTCGGCCGGGTGACCTGGCTGACCGCCAGCACCGCGCTCGCCTGCCTGCAGCCCGACACCGGGCAGGTCCTGGCCGAGCAGCCCGGGGACCGGGCCCACGGCGCGATCATCACGGCCAGCCCGGCCCCGGCGAACGGGGACCTGCACGGCGCCGGCGCCCGCGGGCTGGAACAGGTTCAGCCGCCAGCCGCCTGCCAGCAATAGCAGCTCTCGCCGGCTGGATCCGAAGCCCTCCCGCAACGATCCGCTCAGCAGCGGACCGAACAGACCGATCCCGGCCGTCGCCGCGCCAAGAGAGCCTTACCTGACGTCCGTCTCCGGAAAGCCCAGCGGGGCAGGGGCTCCTACGTGGCGCGGTTGCTTGTGTGCCGTCCTATCAGTCAAGCCCGTGCGCCGCTGCGCGGCTCCGGCGTGGTACCCCAGCGAGGTACGGCGGGACCTCGCTGGGCTGCGAACGCAACGGGAACGAGATCAGCCTGAGACAGGGGTGCACCGGGCGCCCGCAGGCCGCTGACCTGCACGAACCTAGCGCGGAGCCCGTCGGGGAGCGGTCTGCAGACCGCCACCAGAAACAAGCGCCAGTTCGGCGCTCGCACCAGGGCTGACCTGGCATTTTGCGCGCGTGGCAGGTGTTGGGTTCGAACCAACGTAGGCTGAGCCGACGGTTTTACAGACCGCTCCCTTTGGCCACTCGGGCAACCTGCCTAGGCCGCCCCTCCGGGACGGCACGATGAAGGATAGCGGAACCTGCCCGATGCGTCAGCACCTGGGCGTCTAACCTGGGTTCCGTGGCAGGAGAATCATCGTTCGACATCGTGTCGAAGATCAACCATCAAGAAGTCGACAACGCGCTGAACCAGGCAGCCAAGGAAGTCAGCACCAGGTTCGACTTCCGCGGCGTGGGAGCGTCCATCGCCTGGTCCGGCGACAAGGCGGTCGAGATCAGGGCGAACAGCGAGGAACGGGCCAAGGCCGTACTCGACCTGTTCAAGGAGAAACTTGTCCGGCGGGGCGTCTCCCTTAAAGTCCTGGACGCGGGCGAGCCGAAGCCGTCAGGCAAGGAGTACCGCCTGCTGACGAACCTCAAGGAGGGCATCTCCCAGGACGAGGCCAGGAAGATCTCGAAGATCATCAGGGACGAGGGACCGAAGGGCGTCCGCGCACAGGTCCAGGGGGACGAACTCCGGGTGTCGTCCAAGAAAAAGGACGAGCTCCAGGAGATCCAGAGCCTGCTCAAGGGCAAAGAACTCGACGTCGCCCTGCAGTTCGTCAACTACCGCTAGCCGAAACTACCGTTAGCCGACCGGCCTCGGCCGGAGCCGGGGCCGAGGCCGGTGCTGGACGCTCCCCTCCCCGCCCAGCACCGGCCGGAAGCCACCACGCCGGAGCTAGTTCGCCGCGCGTCCCGAAAGCCGCCGCGCGTCCCGAAAGCCGCCGCGCGTCCCGAAAGCCGCCGCGCGTCCCGAAAGCCGCCGCCCGTCCCGAAAGCCGCCGCCCGTCCCGAAAGCCGCCGCCCGTCCCGAAAGCCGCTACGCGTCGGCCGGCTTACTCCGCTACGCGTCGGCCGGGGTGATCAGCCCGTAGTCACCGTCGTACCGGTGGTAGAGCAGGTTGCCCCGCCCGCTGTCGGCGTTCTCGAAGAACAGAAACGGCTGCCCGAGCGCCTCAAGCCGCTCCTCGGCCTCGCCGAGCCCCAGCTTGGGCGCGCCGACCTCGCTGACCGCTACCCCCTCGCTGACCGCCACCCCCTCGCCGAGCGACCCGGCCAGGCCAGGCCTCGCCAGACCACCCCGCAGCTGGGCCAGCCGGTAGCCGTCACCGCTGCGGTACACCACGCTGTCCTGGCCGCTGACCCGCTCGGTGAAGAGGTGGAAGTCGTAGTCGAGCAGTTCCATGTCGGCGATCGCCTGGTCGGGCGTCATCCTGGCCAGCCCGTACGACTTGTGCCTGACCACCGCCCGCTCGTCGGTCGGCCGCGGGAAGTGAGGCAGCCGCGCCGAAGGAACGCTCTGGTGCCGCCACTCGCCCTGCTCGCCCGTCGGCACGCTGCCCCGGATCCTCGCCCAGTTCCTCGCCGCCCGCTCGAGCTGGATCCGCAGCTTGTCACACAGCATCTCGATCGCGTCGCGCATCGTCGCGGCACTCGCCTGCGCGCGCACCGGCCGGCCGTTCAGGTCCACGTTGGCCTGCGCCACCGCCGGCAGCTCGACCGCCGGGTCGGCGGCCATCGTGAGCTTGACCCGGGCGAACAGCACTGGCTCGTGCGCCAGCCGCAGGACTGACCTTAGTCGTAGTACCGCCAGGTCCATTGCCTCGTCAGGGACCGCACCCTGGGCATGGGTCTGCACTTGAAGTGTCTGAGTGTCAGACATGGCGACCTACCTCCCGTTGGCTTGACTAACGTTGACTGACAGGAAAACGAAGATGCGCCGCGACGTCGCCGGGCGGGTTGGCGAGTGCCTCCGTTCTGCCGCCGTCCTCGATGGTCCTGGTGACCATCTCCTCAAACAGGTCAGGCACCCAGCGGCCCTCGGCAGGGCCGTCCGGGCAGCCGGTGACCGCGGCGCCGAGCGCGCCGCACCGCTCGCAGACATATCCGTCGATGACGCCGCCGACCGGCACCACGAGCAGGTCGACGGCATGCTTGTTGACCGCGTCCAGGCACCGGGCGAGACCGGTGACCGTCAGCGGGTCGTGCCGTCCCTCGTCCTCGCGAAGCTCGACCGAGCGGCTCTGCTCGTGCATGCCGACCCAGCCGCCGATGACGCGGGCGGCAAGCTCACGCACCCGGGCGGGCGTCATGGCGTGCAGGTCGGCGACGAAGCTCCCGGCGATCCGCCCGCGCAGTCCGGCCGACAGCACAGCGGCGAACTGTCCGATCGCCTCCTCATGGCCCCCGATTACCAGCGGCTCGGCGCCGGTCCCAAGGACCGTCTGGGTCAGCGTGGCCGCGGCCTGGAAGTGCCGGTGCGTGAGCTCGGTCACCCGCCTGCTGACCCGGTAGGAGTCGAGGCCGTACCAGCCGCCGAACCGGCTGTCGCGCACCTGCGCCGCGGGGTCGGATCGCTCGGCGGCCGCGACCTCGATCTGATCGCCCGCAGCACGGAACAGCCACGCCTGCTGCCGGTCCACGGCCACCACGAAGTGCGCCGGGCACCGCTGCTCGGCCACCAGCAGCGGCCTGACGTGCGGCCGCTCTGCCAGCACTGCGCGGTCGGGCAGTGCACAAGGCAGCGGGAAGGCCTCGGCCAGCCCGGCCTTCGCCCCCACGAAGATCGCCGCGGTGTGCCCGAGCCAGTCACGCCCGTGCGCCTCAATCATCGTGCGCACCTGCTGCTCGCCATCGGCTGGCCAGCTCACGCCGCCGTCAGCCAGGTCATCGGAACCGCCGCCGCTGGCCGTCGCCAGCCGCATCAGCCCGTGCGCCCTGGCCGGCAGCTCGCGTAGCTCTGCAGGATCGGCTGGGACCCGCAGGTAGAGCGAGAGCACCGACCGCTCGCTCGTGTGCACCGCGCGCAACCGGTTCACGTCCGCATCAGTGATCAACGCCCGCCCCTTTCAATTCCAATCTGCCCGCTCCCCGGGTGCGCGGGCATAGGGCCGAAAGTCACCCCGCTCCAGCCGGACGTCCCACCGGTCACCCGCCAGTAACGCGCAGCCGAACGCTCCCGCCCAGATCAGGCAAAAGCCCAGGGTCGCGGTCAGGCGGCCGAGGTCGCGGCCCAGGTCGCGGCCCAGGTCACGCTCAGGTCGCGGCCAGGTCGCCGCCCGGTCGCCGCCGAGGTCCGGCTCGCGCCCGCCCGTCCGGCTAGCCCCCGCTGCCCCGCTGCCCCCGCTCCCCGCCCAGGTCATCCCCCGAGCCGGACCTGGGTATGTCTGACAGTGACGTAAGGCCCTGTCGGAGCGTCACGGGCTGGTCTACGTTCGTAGCCCACGTTCGCGACGCCAGACCCAGGGGGTGCAGGGTGGCGCGATTCACCGACCGCACGCAGGCCGGGCGGCGCCTGGCCGCGGCCCTCGAGCACCTGCGCGGCGGCAACCTGGTCGTGCTCGGGCTGCCACGCGGCGGCGTGCCCGTCGCCTACGAGGTGGCCAGGGCGCTCGATGCCCCGCTCGACGTGATCGTCGTGCGCAAGCTCGGCGTCCCGTTCCAGCCCGAGCTGGCGATGGGCGCGATCGGCGAGGGCGGGATCAGGGTCAGCAACGACGACGTGATCCGCCGCGGCGGCATCACCAGCCAGGAGATCGCCGCGGTGGAGGAACGCGAGCGCGCCGACCTCGACCGCCAGGCCGAGCGGTTCAGGGCGGGACGGCCGCACGTCGAGGTGGCCGGCCGCACCGCGATCCTGGTCGACGACGGGATCGCGACCGGCTCGACCGCCCGCGCCGCCTGCCAGGTCGCCCGCCGGCTGGGCGCGGCCAGGGTCGTGCTCGCGGTCCCCGTCGGCGCGCCCGAGTCGCTTGAGGCGCTCGCTGACGTCTGCGACGAGGTGGTCTGCCTGCGCGCGCCGGAGTTCTTCATGGCCGTCGGCACGTTCTACGACGACTTCAGGCACGTACCGGACACCGAGGTCAGCGACCTGCTCGCCAGGGCCGCCGAGGCGGTGAGTGTCCCGGCCGCCGGGCGCACGGCGGCACCGCAGCCCGAGGAAACTGCCCCTTCCTTCATAACGCAATCCCCGCTGGCGGCTCCCGGCCCGCCTGAGCGGGACGAGGACGTCGAAGTCGAGGCGACCGGCGTCCGGCTGGCCGGGCACCTGACGATCCCCGAGGCCGCGACCGGCATCGTCGTGTTCGTACACGGCAGTGGCAGCAGCAGGCACAGCCCGCGCAACCGCATCGTGGCGACCCAGCTCAACGCGGCCGGGTTCGGGACGCTGCTGTTCGACCTGCTGACCGCCGCCGAGGAGGTCGACCGGGCCAATGTGTTCGACATCGAGAAGCTGGCCAGCAGGCTGAACGATGTCACCGCCTGGCTGCGCGACCAGCCTGGCGTGCGGTCCGCGCCGGTCGGCTACTTCGGCGCGAGCACCGGGGCGGCCGCGGCCCTGTGGGCCGCGGCCGAGCCCGACGCGCGGATCGACGCGGTGGTGTCCCGCGGCGGCCGCCCCGACCTGGCCGAGCCCAGGCTCGCCGCGGTCCGGTCTCCCACGCTGCTGATCGTCGGCGACCGCGACGAGATCGTGCTCGGCCTGAACAAGCAGGCACAGCAGCAGCTGACCTGCGAGAACAGGCTCGCGATCGTGCCCGGCGCGACCCACCTGTTCGAGGAGCCCGGCGCCCTGGCGACCGTCACCAGGCTGGCCCGCCGCTGGTTCACCGCCCACTTCTTGCCGGACCGGACGCCCTAAGCTGGCCGGGTGAGCACGGCAGGCCAGGCGACGCTGACGGGGCCGGGCGCCCCGGCGGCCTTTCACGTGATGGCCAAGCCGACGGGCGCGGTGTGCAACCTGGACTGCGAGTACTGCTTCTTCCTGTCCAAGGAGATGCTGTACCCGGGCAGCAGGTTCCGGATGGCGGCCGGCCTGCAGGAGACCTACCTCCGCCAGCTGATCGAGGCGCACGCCCGGGCCCCTGAGGTGGTGGTCGCCTGGCAGGGCGGCGAGCCGACGATGATGGGCCTGGATTTCTTCCGCCGGTCCGTGGAACTCGAGCGCAAGTACGCTCGCCCGGGCCAGCGGGTGCTGAACACGATCCAGACCAACGGGACGCTGCTCGACGACGAGTGGGGCGCGTTCCTGAAGGAGAACGACTTCCTGGCCGGGATCTCGATCGACGGCCCGCCGGAGATGCATGACGCGTACCGGGTCGACAAGGGCGGCAAGCCGACGTTTGACCGGGTGATGAACGGCCTGGACGTTCTGAGGCGGCACGGCGTGGAGTGGAACGTGCTCACCACGATCCACGCCGCCAACGGCGGCCACGGCCGGCAGGTGTACACGTTCCTGCGCGACAGCCTCGGCGCGCGGTACATCCAGCTCATCCCGATCATCGAGCGCGCCACCGAGCAGACCCTGCCGATCGCCGACGCGGGGTGGGGTCACGGCGTCCGCGGCCGCCCGCTCTACACCCAGGACGGGAGCCTGGTGACCCACCGGTCCGTCGGCCCCGAGCAGTTCGGGCGGTTCATAATCGACGTGTTCGAGGAATGGGTCCGCCGCGACATCGGCGCCGTCTACGTCCAGATGTTCGATACCGCGCTGGCCAGCTTCCACGGCGAGCCCGGCGGGATGTGCGTGCACGCCGAGACCTGCGGCACCCAGCTCGCGCTCGAGCACACCGGCGACCTGTACTCCTGCGACCATTACGTCGAGCCCGGCTACCTGCTCGGCAACATCAAGGACAAGCACCTCCTGGAGCTCATCGTCCTGCCGCAGCAGAGGCAGTTCGGGCAGGACAAGCGCGACACGCTCCCCCGTTACTGCCTGGAATGCGACGTCCGGTTCGCCTGCAACGGCGGCTGCCCCAAGGACCGGTTCACCACCACACCCGACGGCGACCCAGGCCTGCACTACCTCTGCCCGGGCTACCAGGACTTCTTCCACCACGTCAGCCAGCCGATGCAGGCCATGTCCGCCCTCCTCCACGCCGGCCGCCCGCCCGCCGACCTGATGGCCGCCTACGCCGCCGCCGACTCCCGCCGCGGCCGCAACGACCCGTGCCCCTGCGCCAGCGGCCGCAAATGGAAGCGCTGCCACGGGGCTCCGCCCGCCGCGAGCGGGGGCGGCGACAGGGGCGGCTCAGGCGGCGGGGGCGGCGGGGGCCCGGAGCAGGCTGGCTGAGCGCCGCTACGAGGCGACCGCGGCCCGCTGCCGAAAGTCCGCCACCGGGTCGAGGCGGTGCAGCGCCGCGTGCGGCGCGTCGCCGGACAGCACGGCGGCGACCTCGGCGAAGGCGTGCGCGCGGTCGGCATCCATGGCGTGCTCGGCGCACAGCCCGCTGGACAGGTTGGCGCAGTCCCAGCAGCCGGCCGACGCGGCGCCTGACGTGCGGTAGGCGAACGCGTCGGAGAGCGCCTCGAGCACCAGTTCGCGCTGGGCCGCGGTCAGCTCGCCCTCACGGCGGCCGCTCTGCCTGGCGCGCGAGATGAGGGCGGCGACCGTGGTGGCGGTCCGCTTGTCCCACTGGGTCAGCCGGGTGAGGAACCGCCGCTCGACCGTGCTCAACGCGACCCCGCGGAGCGCACCGTCGAGTACCGCCCTGGCCGTCGCCCGCCCCGAGCCTGCCGCGGCGGCCGGCGGCCGTGGGCGGATGCTCGACGGGCTTGGAACGGTCCTGCCCGGCGTGCCTGCCTGCCCCTGAGCGAGATCAGTCATCGGCCCGCGGCCTCCTCGAGTGAACTGCGGTGACGTGATGTTGACGCTTGGCGGCACCGGCTGGTTGACACGCACCGTAACCGAACGTTGCCTCACTGCCACCGAAAGATCGGCCGGCCGACCGGTAACGATTGGATAACCCGGCGGGGGTCAATGACGTCACAGCGTGTCGGTTGTGACACCGAACGCGCAATCTGGCGCGAGCGAGTAATAGGATGCAGCCAGGTGTCCGCCCCCCGTCCCGCCCAGTCCGGCGCCTCGCGGAACGGCACCGTCACCGCAGGTCACCAGAGGGGATCTGGCTGTTCTCGCCAGGACGACAAACAGACACCAATCACGCACACAGGCGGCTGTGCAACGGCCTCGGCGCCCATAGCGTGCACAGAGGAGGCGCTCCACTGTGACCAAGCAAGTACAGCAGCTTGATCGCGTCATCATCAGGTTCGCCGGTGACTCAGGCGACGGCATGCAGCTGGCAGGCGACAGGTTCACCCAGGAGACGGCCGCCTTCGGCAACGACCTCTCCACTCTGCCGAACTTTCCCGCCGAGATCCGGGCGCCTGCCGGGACGCTCCCCGGCGTGTCGAGCTTCCAGCTGCACTTCGCCGACCACGACATCCTGACCCCCGGCGACGCGCCTGACGTGCTCGTGGCGATGAACCCGGCGGCTCTCAGGGCGAACCTCGACGACCTGCCGCGCGGCGCCGACATCATCGCCAACACCGACGAGTTCACCAAGCGGAACCTGACCAAGGTCGGCTACGAGACCAACCCGCTGGAGGACGGCTCGCTGGCCGGCTACCAGCTACACGCGATCCCGATCACGTCGGTCACGGTGAAGGCGCTCGAGGGCTTCGCGATCTCCAAGAAGGACGCCGAGCGCGCCAAGAACATGTTCTCACTCGGGATGCTGTGCTGGCTGTACAACCGCCCGGCCGAGGGCACGCTGCGCTTCCTCGAGTCCAAGTTCGCGGCCAAGCCGGAGATCATGCGGGCCAACATCGCGGCCTTCCAGGCCGGCTGGAACTACGGCGAGACCACCGAGGAGTTCTCGGTCCAGTACGAGATCAAGCCGGCCACCCTGCCGCCTGGCCAGTACCGCAACATCACCGGCAACACCGCGCTCGCGAACGGCCTGGTGGCCGCTGCCCAGCTGTCCGGGCTGCCGATGTTCCTCGGCTCCTATCCGATCACGCCCGCCTCGGACATCCTGCACGAGCTGGCCAAGCTCAAGCGGTTCGGCATCCGGACGTTCCAGGCCGAGGACGAGATCAGCGGGGTGGGCGCCGCGCTCGGCGCGGCGTTCGGCGGCGCGCTCGGCGTCACCACCACCTCGGGTCCCGGCATGTGCCTGAAGGCCGAGACCATTGGCCTGGCCGTCGCGGTCGAGCTGCCGCTCGTGGTCTGCGACATCCAGCGCGCCGGGCCGTCCACCGGCATGCCGACCAAGACCGAGCAGGCCGACCTGCTGATGGCGCTGTACGGCCGCAACGGCGAGTCGCCCGTGGTGGTGCTCGCGCCGTCCACCCCAGGCGACTGCTTTGCCACCGCGATCGAGGCGGCCAGGATCGCGGTGAAGTACCGCACCCCGGTGATCATCCTGTCCGACGGCTACCTGGCCAACGGGTCAGAGCCGTGGCGGATCCCCGACCCGGCCGAGCTTCCCGACCTGCGGTCGGAGTTCTCGTTCGCCGCGCCAGGCGGCGCGGACGGGGCTGACGGGTCGCAGCCGTTCCTGCCGTTCCTGCGCGACCCGCAGACGCTGGCCAGGCCCTGGGCGGTCCCTGGGACGCCGGGCCTCGAGCACCGGATCGGCGGGATCGAGAAGGCCGACGGTACCGGGGCGATCTCCTACGACCCCGACAACCACGACAAGATGGTGCGGCTGCGCCAGGCCAAGATCGACGGCATCGCCGCCGACATCCCGCTGCTCGAGGTGGACGACCCGGACGGCGACGCCCGGGTGCTCGTGCTCGGCTGGGGCTCCACGTTCGGCTCGATCGGCGCCGCTATCCGGCGGGTCAGGCTGGCCGGCGGCTCGGTCGCCCAGGCGCACCTGCGGTACCTGTCGCCGTTCCCCGCCAACCTCGCCGACGTGCTCAAGCGCTACGACAAGGTGCTGTTGCCCGAGATCAACCTCGGCCACCTCGCGCTCGTGCTGCGCGGCCGCTACCTGATCGATGTGATCTCCTACAACCGGGTTCGCGGCATGCCGTTCCGCGCCGCCGAACTCTCCGGCGTCATCGAGGATGTGATCGCCAATGCCTGAGCAGACGGAGTCGCAGACAGCGGCCGGCGGCCACGGGCGGCTGGCGTCGCTGACGCTGGTCCCGCGGGCCGAGCACCAGCAGTCCATGAAGGAGTTCAAGTCCGACCAGGAGGTCAGGTGGTGTCCCGGCTGCGGCGACTACGCGATCCTGGCCGCGTTCCAGTCGTTCCTGCCCGAACTCGACGTGCCGAGAGAGAACATCGTCATCATCTCCGGAATCGGCTGCTCGTCACGGCTGCCCTACTACGTGAACAGCTACGGGCTGCACTCCATCCACGGCCGCGCACCGGCGATCGCGGCCGGGCTGGCCGACTCGCGGCCCGACCTGTCGGTCTGGGTGATCACCGGTGACGGCGACGCCCTGTCGATCGGCGGCAACCACCTGATCCACGCGCTGCGCAGGAACGTCAACATCAAGATCCTGCTGTTCAACAACCGGATCTACGGGCTCACCAAGGGCCAGTACTCGCCCACCTCCGAGCAGGGGAAGGTGACCAAGTCGTCGCCGTTCGGCTCGCTGGACACCCCGTTCAACCCGCTGTCGCTGGCGCTGGGCGCCGAGGCGAGCTTCGTGGCCAGGACCATCGACTCGGACCGCAAGCACCTGACCAGCGTGCTGCGCGCCGCGGCCGACCACCGCGGCACCGCGTTCGTGGAGATCTACCAGAACTGCCCGATCTTCAACGACGACGCGTTCGCGCCCGTCACCGAGCCAGGTGCCAGGGACGAGCACGTGATCAGGCTGGAGCACGGCCAGCAGATCAGGTTCGGCACCGAGCAAGGCTCCGGCCTGCGGTTCGGCCCGCTCGGCTCGCTCGAGGTGGTCCACGCGCCCGACCCGGCCGACGAGTCGCTGCTCGTGCACGACGCGCACGCGGCCGACCCGTCCTACGCCTTCGCGCTGACCAGGCTGGACAGCCGGGACTTCGCGCACACGCCGATCGGCGTCTTCCGCGACGTTGAGCGCACGACATACGACGACGCGATGTCCGCCCAGATCGACGGCGTCGTCAAGCGCCAGGGCCCGGGCGACCTGGCCGCGTTGCTGGCGGGCAGCGACACCTGGCGGGTGGGCTAAGGCTTGTCCCGGGCCGCCAGCCTGGCTAGCCGACGCTGTAGACCTGGCTGGCCGGAGGCGGGCTGACCGGCGGGACGGCGTTCCAGTCGCTGAAGTTCAGCGTCCCGAACGTGCCGACCACCATGCCGAGCACGTAGTGCGTGCCGTTCCGCGCCAGGTACAGCCGCGTCCCGTTGCTGCCGCTCAGCTCGTAGGCTGGTTCGCCGACGTGCGGCACCGACTTGGCGATCGGGATCTTGTCGTCGATCTGCGTGGTCATGGCCGGCAGGCCGAACGTGGAGAACGAGCTGATCGGGACCGCTATGCACTTGCTGCACATCAGCGCGCAGACCGAGCTCGGCACGTGCGTGGTCTTCTCGATAATCTTGAAGAAGGCCATGGTCACCAGCTCGTAGGCCTTGCCGCCGGTGACCAGGATGGTCAGGTGCGTGGACCCCACGCTGAGGTTGCCGCTCATGTCGCCGGAGCGCAGCATGCCGAGGTTCAGCGTGATGGTCTTGCCCTGCTCGGGCAGTGTCCCGGACATCCGCACGCTCTTGGCGCTGGCGAAGCCCGACTTCATCGAGCTGATCAGCGAGGCGACCGACGGGCCGTGGGCGCCGGGTGCGCCCGACGTGCCGGACGAGCACCCGGCCGCGGCGAGCCCCAGGAGCCCCATGAGCACCGCCGAAGCGACCGCGCCGACTCCACCGCGCCGCCCTGGCGGCCTCGCTCCGACGCGATGCCATCGCGGTCGCGCTCCGCCGCGGTGCCCCAGCGGTCGCGCTCCACCGCGATACCCTCGCAGTCGCGCTCCACCGCGATCCCCGCAATCGCCGAGACGGTGGACCGAGCCGTAGCCCTCGCCCGCGTGGTGCGATGAGTCGCGTTTTCCTGATGATCATCGCGGGTCGGCAGCGTAGGACCTCGCTCGGGGCGGGCCAGGCAGCCCGACCGCGACGCCGGCTGGCTTCGCAACGCCTAGCATCGCGGCCAGGCAGTCCGCCCGAGCCTGGTGGCAGCCATGACGCCCGCCGAGGTCGGCGAGCAGGCGAGCTTGGTCGTCGTCGGACGGCCGGTCGGGTACCGGCACGCCGATTGAGCCGCGGGCGCCGGTCCGGAGCTACGGCACGGCGCAGTCGCGGGGTGCGGCGGCGATGGATGTGACGGAAGTCCCAGAATGCGCAGTGGATGTGGCATCGAGTTCAGGGCGGGTCGACGGTGAATCGGTCACAGGGAACAAATCGGGCGCGCCAGGGCTGGGCTGAGCGTCGCCGGACGCAACGGTGGACCGTCGATGCCGTTATTAGCGACATCGCGAGGCCACCGTTGACGATCGAGCATCGGGCCGGCCTGGCGCGGGACGGGGAGTGAGCGCGGCCGGCATAATGCGAGCGCGGGCCGGTTCACTGCGGGTCGCAGGGTGCGGGCTGGAGCGGGTGAGGGAGGGTGACGTGGGGGTTCGGGTGGAGAGGTCGGGGCCGGTCACGACGGTGGTGCTGGACCGGCCCGAGGTGCGGAACGCGGTGGACGGTCCGACCGCGGTCGCCCTGGCGGCGGCGTTCAGGGAGTTCGACACGGACCCGAGTGCGGCGGTGGCGGTGCTGTACGGGGCCGGGGGGACGTTCTGCGCCGGGGCCGACCTGCGGGCGGTCGGGACTCCTGACGGGAACCGGACGTCGCCCGACGGTGATGGGCCGATGGGCCCGACCAGGATGACGCTGTCCAAGCCGGTGATCGCGGCGGTCGCGGGTCACGCCGTGGCGGGCGGGCTCGAGCTCGCACTCTGGTGTGACCTGCGGGTGGCGGAGGAGGACGCCGTGTTCGGGGTGTTCTGCCGGCGCTGGGGAGTGCCGCTGGTCGACGGCGGCACGGTCCGGCTGCCTGGGGTGGTCGGGCTGGGCCGGGCGCTCGACCTGATCCTGACTGGGCGGGCGGTGAGCGCGGCCGAGGCGCTCCAGATGGGACTGGTGAACCGGGTCGTCCCGCCGGGCGGGGCGCGGGAGGCCGCGGAGCGGCTGGCTGGCCAGCTGAGCGCGCTGCCGCAGACCTGCCTGCGCGAGGACCGGATGTCGGCGATCGAGTCGATGTCGCTGGGCCACGGTGCGGCGATAGCCGGGGAGTTCGCGCACGGCATGGTCAGCCTCGCCGACCCGGCGCTGATCGAGGGCGTCTCCAGGTTCCGGTCAGGGGCCGGGCGAGGCGGCACACCCGCGTGACCGGCACCCCGCGAATAGTTAAGAAACGTTGATCTGGCTCGCATTGATCCCACATGCGGATCTGGGAGGTTGATCTGGCACCATAACGGACTATAACGATTGCCTCAAAACTAGCAGACAACCGCGCGGGGGTATTCGCCGTCTGAATAGGTACAGATCATGATGGAAGAGACAAAGGGGTGGGATCGGTATGGGCAGGCGGTTGATCAGACCTTGCGTGGCGCTCGCCTCGGTGCTTGGCCTGGCCATCCCGGTCACCTGGGGTGCGAGCACCGCTGCGGCCTCCCCGCTGCACGACGACGCCGCTGTGGTGCGTTCGGCCGGTCATGCGGCCAGCCTGCGGGCGCAGTGCGTGACCACGAACCACGCCTACGACAAGCTCGCGATCACGATGGCGCACGATATCGACAGCCGTCTGGGCGGCCGCGAGTCGACCGTCGGTCTCGACGAGACCGACAGCCAGACCGGCATCACCTGTCAGTACAACGCGAACGCCCACTTCTATGCGGCCAGCGCGATCAAGGTGACGATCCTGGCCGCCTTGCTGCACAAGGCGCAGCAAGAGGACAGGCAGCTCACGTCGCATGAGAAGAGCCTGGCGTGGCTCATGATCACCCAGTCCGACAACCAGGCGGCGACGGCGCTGTGGAACGACGTCGGCTACGCGGACGTGCAGCATTTCCTGAGCGCCGCGAAGATGACCGAGACCAAGCTGAACTACGCATGGGGCCTGACCCTGCTCACCGCGCACGACGAGGTGCTGCTGCTCACGCTGATCTCGACGGCCAACCCGGTGCTCGACAAGGCGTCCAGGGTCTACGAGCGGTTCCTGATGGCCCACGTGATCTCGTCGCAGCGGTGGGGCGTGCCGGCGGGCGCGCCGAGCGACGTCATCGTGCACGTGAAGAACGGCTGGCTGCCCTACCCGGTCCATCACGGCCCTTGGGTCATCAACAGCCTCGGGATCTTCACGAACACGCACCGGGTGTACTCGATGGCCGTCCTGACCTACAGCAACCCGTCGATGGGCTACGGCATCGAGACCATCGAGCGCGTGGCCGAGATCATGCATCACGACCTGAGCCCCGGCGCCCACAGCGCGGTGAGGTACTCGACGCCGAACGCCTCCTGGGGCCGATCGGACGGGTCAGTTCCGGGCGGCTGAGTCCGGCGGCCAGCGGTCCAGGCCCCACGCACCGCTCAGGCCTCCGCTGCCCGGGCCGGGCTCAGAGCATGGACTCGACGGGGCCGGTCTCGGCTAGGCGCTGCCGCCGGTCCCGCAGGTGGCGCTTGTAGGCGGCGCCGCGGTGCAGCGCCGCGGACCTGGCGTAGCTGCCGAGCTGGCCGGCTGGCGGGCGGCCGGGATGGGACAGCTCGTAGCCGAGCGAGCTCAGCCGCCCGGCCATCGCGCTCTCGCAGAGGGAGATCTGCCAGGGCTCGAGCCGGTGCCGCCACGTTCCGGCCGGTGAGGCACTGACCTGCCGCTGGGTGTCCGCGTGCCAGGTCTTGCGATCGGGAATAGTGCTCGCGGCGATCTTGTGCGGCTCGGCCATCGCCGGGTCATACTCCTCGCCGAGGAAGTCGCACAGGTCCCCGAGGCGGTCGGCCGGATCGGCGACCAGGTCCTCGTAGCGGAGCTCGAAGTAAGCCCCGGCCGGCAGCCGACGGGCGGCCTGACGGCCGCTGTCGATCGCCTCGGTCCAGCTGCAGATGGCGGCGTAGATGTCCTCCTTGAACCACGGCATCGACAGCAGCGAGGCCACGCAGTCCCGGCCGTCCCTGATCAGGTTCACGATCTGCGCGTCGGGAAACATCCGCATAAGGGCCGGGATGTACTGGTAGTAGCCCGGCCGCTTGTCCCCCCAGCGGGGCTTGCCGAACCGCCCGGCGTAGCCGCGGAACACGGCGCCGATCGCCGAGCCGAGCGTGGGCGGGCCTGCCACGATCTCGCGGCGGATCTCGTTCTCGTCCAGGCCGAGGTCGTAGAAGAGCGTTGACCGGTCGCCCACGATCGAGTCGGCGAGCGCGCGCCGGTTCTTCTCCTCGCGCAGGTCGCCGAAGGAGTTCCGCGCCTCGTAGGTGGTGATCACGAAGCGCGTCTCCGGCGGGACGGCGATCCTGGGGTGCGCGTGCAGCATCAGCTGCAGCAGCGTGGTCCCCGATCGGGGACAGCCAAGAACGAAGATCGGCCGGTCGGCGCCCATGAGTGAACCCATCCTTCGGACGTTCCAGCCTACCCGGTCAGACACTGCCCTGCGGAGCGCCCGCAGCGATGCTCCACCGGGCGCCGAGCCAGGTTCCAGTCATCTGGTATGTTCATACGGAAAGCATCGTCCGCCGAGTACCCGGTGCGGTGCCAGTTCCGGAACGTCACTAGTTCCGGCACGTCAGCGGCGTCCGCCGCGTCAAGCTGCGCCGCCGCTCAGTCTGGCCAGGTCCCCCGTTCTGGCCAGCGCTCAGGGTCGGCGCCTCGCCATCCCCCCGCTGGCGAGGCGCCGACCTCCTGGTCTCGCCGGCGACCAAAGCCACACGCGGCAGGCTCGGCCGCTCCCAACACCGAGCGTGTCTCCGGTCGCGGCTGGACTTCTCCGGGCCCATGGAACCAAAAGTCACCCGCGTATGCCATGAAGTCACGTCAGAAACGCAACCGCCGTCCGGCCGGAGTTGTCTTAATGTATGCCCGTAACTTTTAACAGGAATGACGAATGTCATGAACATCACGAATGTTAAGAATATCAGATATGTCAAGAATTATAGGCGATTTACTGCTATTGCCTCAGGATTCGCCTTCACCGCGCTCGGCCTGGGCCTGGGGCTGCCGGGGTCTGCTGCGGCCACCACGCCCGCTGCCGCCATCACGCGCGCCGGCTCCGCCCATGCTCCGCTGTATGTCGTGCTCAACTGCGTGGACAAGGCGCAGGTCAAGCCGGGAACGATCTCCCTGGCCTGCGCAGACAACGGAATAGGGCTGACCCATCTGCGCTGGACCAGCTGGACGCCAGAGCTCGCCAGTGCCTACGGGACCTCATGGACGAATGACTGCAAGCCGAACTGCGCAGAAGGACATATCTACTACTATCCCGTGGTGACCGTGCTGTGGGGCAGCGCCGCTGTGAAGGGACATCCGGCCGAACGGCGTTACCTGTGGGCCACCCTCACTTACACCACCAAGCGGCACCCGGCGTTCCCGTTTGTGGCTGCCTATCCAGGGATGCCTCGAGGTTGGACCCTGCACCTCGGATAAGACAGTGACGGAACAGACGGGCATAACCAGCTCGGCTCCCGTCCGAGACAACGCGTGCTGGAACATACAGCGGCCTATCCAGGAAGACTGTGCCAGTCTCTGACGAAACGGCCGGTCCGTCGGCTGCGCGCAGGACTCAGTCGCCAGCCTTGACTACGCCGATCGGGCAGGAGACACCGGTGCCGCCGAGGCCGCAGTAGCCGTGCGGGTTCTTGGCGTCGGACAGGTACTGCTGGTGATAGTCCTCGGCAAAGTAGAACCCGGGCGCCTGGGTGATCTCGGTGCTTATCGTACCGTAGCCCGCCTCGGTAAGCTTGCGCTGGTACGCGGCGGCGGACTCCTGAGCGGCCTCGCGCTGAGCTTCGGAGTGCCAGAAGATCGCGGAGCGATACTGGGTGCCGACGTCATTGCCCTGGCGCATGCCCTGGGTGGGGTTGTGTGATTCCCAGAAGACCTTCAGCAGGTCGCCGTAGGACACCACGGCCGGGTCGAAGACCACCCTGACGGCCTCGGCGTGCCCGGTGCGGCCCGAGCACACTTCCTCGTAGGTGGGGTTAGGCGTGAAGCCGCCCTCATAGCCGACCGAGGTCGAGATAACGCCCTTGGTCTGCCAGAACTTGCGCTCCGCGCCCCAGAAGCAGCCGAGCGCGAACTCGGCGATCTCACTGCCCTCCGGATAGGGCGGCTGCAGCGGCGTGCCGAGCACCACGTGCGCCGCCGACACCTTCATCGGCTCCGAGCGGCCCGGCAGTGCCTCGTCGGCCGTGATCATGCGCGTCTTATGTGAGCCGAAGATTCCCACGCCTGTCTCCTCCACGTCGGGCCCCGCAGACATGCAAGCGCAGGACGGCGCCCAGTCATTCCCTTCCAGGCCGGGCGGGCCGGCGCCAGGACGGGTCGGCGCCAGGACAGGCCGGCGGGCAAGACAGGCCGACAGGCAAGACAGGCCGGCGGCCATGACGGGCAGCACGGGCCGGAAATTACGCTGGAAGGCGCCGGAGATTCAGCGTGCGGCCGTTAAGGACGAGCGTCAGTACATCACCAGCGATCGACGCGTCGATGACCTGGGCTGCGCCCAGGACGTCGGTGACCACGCGCCCGGCGGCATCCACTGACCAGCGGCCAGACGATGCCGGGCCAGAGGCCAAGGTGGCGGTGAGGGTGCCGTCGTCGCGGATGCTGATGCTCAGCAGCGGGCTGGTCCAGTTCCCGATAGCCGCCTCGCGCAGCGCAGCAGGCTCCAGCCGCCCGGCGGCGCCGGGCCGGTGTTCGGGCGGGTCGCCTGCGGCCTGGCGCCGGATCGCCGCCATCTCGGCTCGTGCCTCGGCTTCCCCTATTGCATCGTGGGCCTTGCGGGCGGCCTGCAGGTCCAGCAGGTTCTGCCTGACCCGATCATCGAGCCTGCGATCGGGCGGCGAGGCGTCCGGCAGCAACTCGAAGTTGACCGCCCACCGGCTGTGCGGCAGGTAGAAGAGCCGGACCATGCCGTCGCTGGGCGCGGAGTCGTAGAGGTCCTGACCGGAGCTGAACTGCTGATTGCCCGCCAGCCGGCTGGCCACCCAGATCTGAAACGACGGTGGCGCGCTTGACTCGCCGGTCAGGTCACTCGGATGCCAGAACTTCTTGGTGATCGCCCCTTGCGCCGACTCGACCAGCCCGCCGGCCACATCCTGGCCGAAGGCGTCGTGGCTGTGCAGCAGGGACCTGACCAGGCCCTTGCTTCGATAGCGGACTCCGGCTTGCAGGTCGCGCAGCTGGCCCGGGCTGAGCGCCGGCCCGGTTCGCGTCGAGCGCCTCGGCCGAGAAGGCCATGTCGGTCATTGAGCCATCACCTCGGCGATCAGGAAGCCTGGCCGGCGCTCAGCCGGTCCGCTCGATCACGAAGTCACACAGCCCTTCGAACGCGCCGCGGGCGGCCACGTCGGGCAGTGCCATGATCTCCGCCCTTGCCCGGTCCACCCAGCCCTGCAGGTCCCGCCTGGCCATCGCCATCGCCGGGTGGGCGCGCAGCAGCGTGAGCGCCTCGGTGCGCTGCGCCTCGTCGGTGAGGTCGCCGTCGTTCAGCAGCCCGACCAGCCGCGCGTCCCGCGGCCCGGCGGAGCGCAGGGCGTGCAGCACGGGCAGCGTCCTGACCCCTTCACGCAGGTCGGTGCCCGGCGTCTTGCCCGACTGCTCGGACTCGCTGGCCACGTCGAGTATGTCGTCGCTCAGCTGCCAGGCCACGCCGATGGCCGCGCATGCGGGAGCGATCCTGGCAGCGACCCCATCGGGCGCGCCGGCGAACATGGCGCCGAACTGCCCGGCGGTCGCGATCAGCGACGCGGTCTTGCCGGTGATCACGCCCATGTAGTGCTCAAGCGCATCCTGGCCGGGCCGCGGCCCCACGGTCTCCTCGATCTGGCCGGTGACCAGCCGGGAGAATGTCTCGGCCTGGATCCTGACCGCCTCTGGCCCGAGGTCGGCAAGGATCTTGGATGCCCGGGCGAACAGGAAGTCACCGGTGAGAATGGCCAGCGAGTTGGTCCAGCGCGCGTTCGCGCTCTCCGAGCCGCGGCGCACGTCGGCCTCGTCCATCACGTCGTCGTGGTACAGCGTGGCGAGGTGGGTCAGTTCGATCGCCACCGCGGCGGGCACGATCCGCGGGTCCCTTGGATTGCCGAACTGCGCGGCGAGCAGCACGAGCGTGGCGCGGAACCGCTTGCCGCCCGCGTTGATCAGGTAGGCCGACGTCTCGTCGAGCAGGTCGTGCCCGGCCCTGGCGGCGTCCCGCAGGCCGTCCTCGACCTGGGCGAGCCCCTCGACGACCTCGGCCGCGAGCGCGGCGTCGGCTAGCTCCACGGGAACGACCGTGATCACTGCATCCCCTATCGGCGTACCCGGCGCCGCTGACCCTCCGTCAGCCGGCCGGTGACCGGGCAATCACCAAGATAAGCACACCGGCCGACCCGCAGGGAAAGCGCGTGCCAGCGCCCACGGGCCAAAAACGGCATCAGCGGACGAAAAGCTGCGCTGCGGCGTCCGAGGCGAGCTTGAGCAGCGGCTCGGGAACGATTCCGAGCACCAGGGTGGCCAACACGCCGAAGCCCACGGCCACCGACGTGAACGCGCTCGGCCTGACCACGGCGGGGCCGTCCACGGCAGGCTCGCTGAAGAACATCAGCACGATCACCCGGACGTAGGGGAAGGCCAGGATCGCGCTGCTCAGCACGCCGATGACCACAAGCGGCAGCGCACCGCCGGCGACCGCGGCCTGGAAGACCGCGAACTTGCCGGTGAACCCGCTGGTCAGCGGGATTCCGGCGAACGCGATCAGGAAGAACGCGAACACGCCGGCCACCAGCGGCGAGCGCTTGCCGAGGCCCGCCCAGCGGGACAGGTGCGCTGCCTCCCCGCCCGAGTCGCGGACCAGCGTCACCACCGCGAACGCGCCGATCGCCGCCACGCCGTAGGCGGCCAGGTAAAACATGCTGCTTGACAGCCCGGCCGTGGTGGCGGCGATCACCCCGGTCAGCACGTACCCGGCCTGGGCGATCGAGGAATAGGCAAGCAGCCGCTTCACGTCGGTCTGGGTGATCGCGATCACCGAGCCGCCCAGCATGGTCAGGATCGCCACCGCCCACATCACCGGCCGCCAGTCCCAGGTGAGCTGGCCGAAGGCGACGTAGAACACCCGCAGCAGCGCGCCGAACGCGCTGACCAGCGTGCAGGAGGCCATCAGGGCCGTGACCGGGGTCGGGGCGCCCTGGTAGACGTCGGGCTTCCAGGCCTGGAACGGCACCGCGCCGATCTTGAACAGCAGGCCGACGCCGAGCAGCGCGATGCCCGCGTACAGCAGCACGGTGCTCGACGTGTTGGCGCTGGCCGCGGTGGCGATCGCTGACAGCCTGACGGAGCCGGAGTAGCCGTACAGCATGGCCACGCCGAACAGGAAGAAGGCCGAGGAGAACGCGCCGAGCAGGAAGTACTTCATGGCCGCCTCCTGCGAGAGCAGGCGGCGCCTGCGGGCAAGCCCGCAGAGCAGGTACAGCGGCAGCGAGAGCACCTCGAGCGCGACGAACATGGTAAGCAGGTCGTTGGCCGCGGGGAACAGCAGCATCCCGGCGATCGCGAACAGGCTGAGCGGGTAGACCTCGGTGTGGCTGATCCCCGCCAGCAGGCCCTCGCGCTCCTCGGCGCTGCCCGGCACCGCGGCCGCCTGCGCCGTGAACGCGCTCACCTCGTGCGAGGACTCGGCGACCAGCAGCATCGAGATGAAGGCGAGCACCAGGATCGTGCCCTGGATGAACAGGGTGGGCCGGTCCACGGCCACCGCTCCGACCGCGGTGACCCGCCCGGCGCTGCCGCCAGAGAACAGCTTGCTGCTCAGGCCCACGAAGATGGTCAGCACGAAGGCGCCGGCCAGGCTGCCGAGCGTGACGGCCAGGTGCAGCGGCCGGCGCATCGCCCGCGGCGCGAATGCCTCCACCAGCACGCCGACCACGGCGGCGGCGAACACGAGCAACATCGGCGACAGGTCGCCGTACTGGATGTGCGGCGCGGGGATGGTCGGCGCGACCGCCGCGAGTGACCCGGTCACGGATTGCTCCAGTTCGTGTGTACCCGCAAGATGAACTGCACCTGGGGATCCGGGTGCGGCGGCACCGGGTCGGTCGAGTGCGCCTGGGCGAGCGTCTGGTGTACCGCCGGGTTGATCAGGTCGATGACCGGCTTGGGGTACACGCCGAGCACGATGATCAGGGCGATCAGCGGGCCCACCGCCCACAGCTCCCTGGCCCTCAGGTCGGGCATCGCGGCGACCTCGTCTCGCACCGGGCCGGTCATGGTGCGCTGGTACATCCACAGGATGTAGATCGCGGCCAGGATGATGCCGACGGTGGCCAGGATCGCGGCCGCCTCGTACCTGGTGAAGGTGCCGATCAGGACGAGGAACTCGCTGACGAAGGTGGACAGGCCGGGCAGCGCGAGCCCGGCAAGGCCGGAGACCAGGAACAGGCCGGCCAGGACCGGCGCCACCTTCTGCACCCCGCCGTAGTCGGCGATCAGCGTGGACCGGCGCCTGACGATCATGAAGCCGGCGATCAGGAACAGCGCGCCGGTGGCGAACCCGTGGTTGACCATGTAGAGCGTGGCCCCCACCTGGCCCTGACTGGTCAGCGCGAAGATGCCCAGCGTGATCAGCCCGAAGTGGGACACCGAGGTGTAGGCGATCAGCCGCTTCAGGTCCGCCTGGCCGATCGCGACGATCGCCGCGTACAGGATGCCGATCACCGACAAGGTGATCACCAGCGGGGTGAAGTACCTGAACCCGGACGGGAACAGGTCGAGGCAGTACCTGATCATCCCGAAGGTGCCGACCTTGTCGAGCACGCCGACCAGCAGCACCGCGGCACCCGGCTGGGCCGCCGTGGCGGCGTCGGGCAGCCAGGTGTGGAACGGCCACAGCGGAGCCTTGATCGCGAACGCGACGAAGAAGCCGAGGAACAGCCACTTCTGCGCGGTCGCGCTCAGCGCCACGTGCTCAAGGTTGGTGAACAGGAACGAGCCGTGGAAGTGCAGTGCGGCACTGTGGGTGGAGTACACGTAAAGCGCGATCACCGCGACCAGCATCAGCAGTCCGCCGAGCAGGCTGTACAGCAGGAACTTCACCGCGGCGTACTGCCGCTGGCCGACGCCGAAGCTGCCGATCATGAAGTACATCGGGACCAGCATGGCCTCGAAGAACACGTAGAACAGGAACACGTCGGTGGCGCCGAAGACGCCGACCATCATGGTCTCGAGCACCAGCAGCAGGATGAAGTAGGTCTTCACGCTCTGCCTTCTCGGCGGCGCCTCGCCAACCGAACCCGCCGAACCCGCCGAACCCGCCGAGCCCGCCGAGCCCGCCGTGCCCTCGACGTCGTTCCACGAGGCAAGCACGACCACCGGCATCAGGATCGTCGTCATCAGGATCAGCACGAGCGCGATGCCGTCCACGCCGACCGCGTAGTGCACCCCGAACTGCGGAATCCACTGGTACACCTGGGTGAACTGGAACCGCGGCCCGCCGATCTTGAAGCCGATGGCCATCACGATCGAGGCGGCCAGGGTCAGCACCGTGAAGACCAGCGCGATCCGCTTCACCAGCAGGTCGCGGGCGGCCCGGTCACTGTCGCTGCCCGGCGCGGACCGGCCAGGGGTAAGCCCGATGGCCAGCGCCCCGACCAGCGGTATCACGCCGGTGACGGTCACCCAGGGGAAGTTGCTCATGGAAGATCAGCGCCTCATCACAGCTAGAGCCGTACGAGCAGGAGGGCGCCCACCAGCAGCATGGCGCCGACGAGCATGGACAGGGCGTAGGAGCGAACGAAACCGCTCTGCACCCTGCGGGTCCGGCCTGAGATCCCGCCCATCGTGGCCGCGATGGTGTTGACCAGGCCGTCCACGCCGCGGTTGTCGAAGTACACCGACAGCCTGGTGAGCCACTGCCCGGGACGCATCAGCACCGACTCGTTGAACGCGTCGCCATACAGGTCCTTGCGCGCGGCCACGGTCGCGAAGCTGCCGTGCGGCGCGACCACGGGCACCTCGCGCCGCCCGTACATGGCCCACGCGCCGCCCGCGGCCAGCAGTACCAGGGCCAGGGTGCCGAGGCTGAGTGGGGTGAAGAACGACGCCCAGCCGCCGCCGTCGGACCGGGGCGGTGTATGCACCACCGGCGCGAGGAACCCGATCAGCCTGTTGCTCAGCATCAGGAAGCCGCCGCCGAGCAGCGACCCGGCGGCCAGGATGACCATCGGCGTGGTCATCACCGGCGGCGACTCGTGCGGGTGCGCGTCGTCGTCCCAGCGGCGCTTGCCGGTGAAGGTCATCAGCATCACCCGCGTCATGTAGAACGCGGTGATCACCGCGCCGACCAGCGCGGCGGTGCCGAGGAGCGCGCCCGATGTGCCGCCCTTGTCGAATGCGGCCTCGATAATCGGGTCCTTGGTGAAGAAGCCGGAGAACGGCGGGATCCCGATGATCGCCAGGTAGCCGAACGCGAACGTCACGAACGTGATCTTCATGACCGTGTCGAGGCCGCCGAACCTGCGCATGTCGACCTCGTCGTTCATGCCGTGCTTGACCGACCCGGCACCGAGGAACAGCCCGGCCTTGAAGAAGCCGTGCGCCAGCAGGTGCGCGATGGCCAGGGCGTACCCGACCGGCCCGAGCCCGGCAGCCAGCATCATGTAGCCGATCTGGCTCATGGTGGAACCGGCCAGCGCCTTCTTGATGTCGTCCTTGGCGCACCCGATGATCGCGCCGAACAGCAGCGTGGCCGCGCCCACGATCGTCACGGCCAGCCTGGCATTCGCGGACAGGTTGAAGATCGGCGCCGACCTGACGATGAGGTACACCCCGGCGGTCACCATCGTGGCCGCGTGGATCAGCGCGGAGACCGGCGTCGGGCCCTCCATCGCGTCGAGCAGCCAGGACTGGAGCGGAAGCTGGGCAGACTTGCCGCAGGCGCCGAGCAGCAGCAGCAGCCCGAGCGCGGTGACCACGCCCTGGCTGGCGCTGTGCACCTGGCCGAACACCCCGGTGAAGCTGACCGTGCCGAACTGGGCGAACATCAGCATGATCGCCAGCGACAGCCCGACGTCGCCGACCCGGTTGGCGATGAAGGCCTTCTTGGCCGCGACCGCAGCGGACGGCTTGAACTGCCAGAACCCGATCAGCAGGTAGGACGCCAGGCCCACGCCCTCCCAGCCCGCGTACAGCGCGACGTAGTTGTCGGCCAGCACGAGCAGCAGCATCGCGGTGATGAACAGATTCATGTAGCCGAAGAACCTGCGCCGCTCTGGGTCGTGCGCCATGTACCCGACCGCGAAGATCAGGATCAGCGACCCGACGCCGGTGATCAGCAGCACGAAGCAGATCGACAGCGGGTCGAGCAGCAGGCCGAGCGGGACGTGGAACCGGCCGATCGCCGGGATCCAGTCGTACACCTTGACCTCGGCGCTGCGCCGGGACGCCTGTTCGCCGAGCATCGCTCCGAAGGCCACACAGCCATAACAGAACGCACCGACGACTGTCAGGCAGCCCAGCCAGTGCCCCCAGGAGTTGGTGCGCTTTCCGCCGAGCAGCAGGATCGCCGCTCCGGCCGCGGGCAGCGCGAGCAGCAGCCAGCCATACTGCTGCACGCCGACGGCCTGCAGCGTGGTCATGGCCACCTCCATGTGGTCACGTTGGTCAGTACTTGAGCAGGTTCGCGTCGTCGACCGACGCGGACCGGCGGGTGCGGAAGATCGAGGTCAGGATCGCCAGGCCGACGACTACCTCGGCCGCGGCGACGACCATCACGAAGAACGCGATCACCTGGCCGTCCAGGCTGCCGTGCAGCCTGGCGAACGCGATGAAGGCCAGGTTCACCGCGTTGAGCATCAGCTCGACGCACATGAACACCACGAGCGCGTTCCTGCGCACGAGCACTCCGACCCCGCCGATCACGAAGAGGATCGCGGAAAGCAGCACATAGTCAGCGGGGCTGATCACTGGTCCTCGCCCTCATCGCCGGCTCGCTTGGCCAGGTCCACGCCGCCGCCCTCGGGCTCGGCCGCGCCGTCTGTCACCTGGCCGCCGATCGGCAGCTGGCTGGCCGGGCGGCCCGTGGCCACCGCCTCGTTGGCGAGCACGCCGCTGACCGAGAGCCTGGACTGCGTGCCGTCGGGCAGCAGCGCCGGCATGTCCACCGCGTTGTGCCTGGCGTAGGTCCCTGGCCCGGGCAGCGGGGTGGGGCGGCCGCTGGCCACCCGCCGCCTGGACAGGATCCGCTGGGTGGCCTTCGGGCTGGTCCGCTCCCGGTGCGCGAGCACCATGGCGCCGAGCGCCGCGGTGATCAGCAGGGCGCTGGTGACCTCGAAGGGGAACACGTAGGTGGTGAAGATCAGCCTCGCCAGGTCGGGCACGTTCTGCGAGCTGTTGCGCGGCCCTGACGGAGCGGCCGTGCTGATCGCCGCGTGCCCCACCACCAGGATCAGCAGCACGAGCAGCGCGATCCCGGCCAGCGCGGCGAACAGCCGCTGCCCCCTGATCGTCTCGATGATCGAGTCGGCCGCGGTGACGCCGACGATCATCATCACGAAGAGGAACAGCATCAGCACGGCGCCGGTGTAGACGATGACCTGCACGAAGGCGAGGAACGGCGCGCCCTGCATCGCGTACATGGCGGCCAGGATCAGCATCACGATCGCGAGCAGCACCGCGCAGTGCACGGCCCGCCTGGTCAGGATCATGCCGATGGCCGAGCCGACGGCCACCACGAACAGGACCCAGAAGGTCACGACCTCGGTGTTGCTGCTCGCGCTCGACGCGAGCAGCAGCGCGTGGCTCATCGCCCGCCTCCCGCCTGGCCGGGGTCGGCCCGGTGGCCGGCGGCCTCGTCAGCACCGCCGTGGTCAGCACCGCCGTGGTCAGCCTCGGCTGCCTTGCTGCGGGCCAGCATGCTCAGCAGGTCGGCGGGCTGGGCAGCGGCGAACGACGGGCCGAGCCGGTAGTAGTCCTCTTCGCTGTCGCCGAGCAGCATCGGGTGCGGCGGCGCCTGCATGCCCGCGCCGAGCGGCGCGAGCAGCTGCTCCTTGGTCCAGATCAGGTTCTCCCTGCTGTCGTCGGCGAGCTCGTAGTCGTTGGTCATGGTCAGCGCCCTGGTGGGGCACGCCTCGACGCACAGCCCGCACAGGATGCAGCGCAGGTAGTTGATCTGGTACACGGCGCCGTAGCGCTCGCCGGGTGAGTACCGCTCGTCCGGCGTGTTGCTGCCGCCCTCGACGTAGATGGCGTCGGCCGGGCAGGCCCATGCGCACAGCTCGCAGCCGATGCACTTCTCCAGCCCGTCCGGCCAGCGGTTGAGCTGGTGCCTGCCGTGGAAGCGCGGCGCGGTGGGCCGTTTCTCCTCCGGGTACTGAACGGTGTCGACCTTGCGGAACATCTGCCGGAAGGTGACCGCGAAGCCCTTGACCGGGTTGAGGAAGTCAAGCACCGGTGACCTCCTTCACTTCGGGGCCGGCCGGCGTGGCCTCGGCCATCCCGGCCAGGCCCGTTCCGACGCCGTGGTAGTGCGGCAGGTCCATCGGCGGGACGGGGAAGCTGCCGCGGTCCTCATCCTCAGACTCGGCGTCGGCAGCGGCCCGCTGCTGCGCGTTGCGCTCGGCGGCGATGTCCCAGCCGAGCGCGAGCAGCACGAGCACGGCGATGATCAAGCCGCCGACCAGGTACACCCCCGGGCTGCCGCCCTCACGGCGCCAGACCCGCAGCGTCGCGATCAGCATCGCCCAGGCCAGCGAGGCGGGGATGAGCACCTTCCAGCCGAGCGACATCAGCTGGTCGTACCTGATCCTTGGCAGCGTCCCGCGCAGCCAGATGAAGCAGAACAGGAACACGGCTAGCTTGATCGCGAACCAGAGCACCGGCCACCAGCCGGAGTTAGCGCCCGACCAGAGCGTGATCGGCCACACCGCACGCCAGCCGCCGAGGAACAGCGTGGTCGCCAGCGCCGACACCGTGATCATGTTCACGTACTCGGCCAGCTGCATCAGCGCGAACTTCAGCGACGAGTACTCGGTGTGGTAGCCACCGACGAGCTCGCCCTCGCCCTCCGGCAGGTCGAACGGGAGCCTGTTGACCTCGCCCACCATCGTGCACATGTAGATCACGAACGAGGGCAGCAGCAGCACGGCGAACCACGATGGGTAATGCAGCACCGCGCCGAACAGGTGGAACGGCGCGCCGTGCGCCTGGGCCGCGACGATCTGCGCCGTGTTGAGCGACCCGGCGTACAGGAAGACCGGGACGAAGGACAGGCCCATGGCGATCTCGTAGCTGATCACCTGCGCCGACGACCGAAGGCCGCCGAGCAGCGAGTATGGGTTGGTCGACGACCAGCCTGCCAGCACGATCCCGTAGACGCCCATCGAGCTCATCGCGAGCACCAGCAGCACCGCCACCGGCAGGTTCGCCAGCTGCAGCGGCGTGTGGTGCCCGAGGATCGACACCTCAGGGCCGACCGGGATGATCGCGAAGCTGATGAACGCGGGGATCGTGGCGATGACCGGGGCGAGGATGAAGAGGATCTTGTCGACACCGCGCGGGACGATGTCCTCCATCAGCGCGAGCTTGATGCCGTCCATCAGCGACTGGAGCAGTCCGAACTTGCCTGCCCGGTTGGGGCCCGGCCGCTGCTGCATCCGGCCGATCACCCGCCGTTCGGCCCAGATCATGAACAGCGTCAGCAGCAGCAGGAAGAGGAAGACGGCCAGCACCTTGATCGCTGTCAGCCACCACGGGTCGTTGTCGATCAGCGCCGCGGCCGGCACGGGCCCGCTAGCCAGCCACGAGAGGCCCGGCAGGGCAGTCATTCCGCGCTCCTCACCGTTACGAGGGTGCCGTGGCCGGCGCTCAGCGCGCTCCGCACCGCGCAGCCCGCGGAGTTCGTCGGCAGCCACACCACCCGGTCGGGCAGGTCGGTGATCTCGGCGGGCACGGTGACCGCGCCGAGCCCGGTCGCGATCGTCACCTTCGCGCCGTCGGCGACCCCGGCCTCCGCAGCGGTGGCCGCCGACATCTTCGCGACGGCGGCGCGGGCGGTGCCCGCCAGGTGCGGCTCGCCGTCCTGCATCCGGCCAGCGTCGAGCAGATTATGCCAGGTGGCCAGCAGCGCCTCACCGGCACCCGGGACCGGGCGCGCCCCGGCGGACGCCGAGCTCCAGCCGTAACCTGCCGGGCCGGGCCGCGATGACCGGCCGCCGTTCCCGGCCGCCCCGGCCGCGCCGGCCGCCCAGGCCTGACCTGCCCCGACGCCGAGCGCCGCGAGCTCCCTGCGGGCCGCGGCCACGTCGGGCAGGCCGAGGTGCACGTCCATGGCGTCGGCGAGCATGCCGAGCACGTGCAGGTCGGACCTGGCGTCGGGCGAGGGCAGCGCGGCACCGAACTCACCAGGCCTGCCCTCCCAGTTCAGGAACGTGCCGGCCTTCTGCGCCACCGCGGCGACCGGGAATACCACGTCGGCCCGGTCGGTGACGGCGCTGGCCCGCAGCTCGAAGCTGACCACGAACCCGGCCCGCTCGATGGCCGCGAGCGCGGCCCGCGGGTCGGCCAGGTCGCCCGGATCGACCCCGGCGATCAGCAGCGCGTCGATCTCGCCATCGGCAGCGGCGGCGAGCATCGCGCCGGTGTCCCTGCCGGGCTCCGCGGGCAGCGCCCCGGCGTTCCACGCCCGCGCCACATCGGCCCTGGCCACGGCGTCGGCCACCCGCCGGCCGCCGGGCAGCAGGGCGGGCAGCGCCCCTGCCTCGATCGCGCCGCGCTCGCCGGCCCGGCGGGGGATCCAGGCCAGCTGCGCCCCGGTCCGCTCGGCCAGCCGGGCCGCCGCGGCCAGCGCGCCGGGTACCTCGGCGAGCCGCTCCCCGACCAGGATCACCGATCCCGGCTGGCCGAGCGCCTCGGCGGCCGCCGCCAGAGCCTCGTCCGCGTCTCGCGCTGCGCCGTCACCGGAGTGCCCGGACGGGCCGGTCAGGCCGGCCAGGTCGGCCAGGTCGCCGAGCATGGCCGCCTCGCCGCCTGGCACGGTCGGCAGCAGCGTCCCCGCCATCCTGACCAGGCCGGGGCTGGCGAGCGCGGCGAGCGAGTAGATCCTGGTCCGGCCGGACCGCGCCGCCTTGCGCAGCCTGAGGAAGACGATCGGCGACTCGTCCTGCGGCTCGAAGCCGGCCAGCAGCACGGCAGGCGCCCCCTGCAGGTCCGCGTAGGTCACCCTGGCCGCCGTGCCGTCGCCGGACCCCTGGCCCGCCGCCACCAGGGCGGCAAGGAACTCGGCCTCGTCGGCGCTGTGCGGCCTGGCCCGCATGTCGATGTCGTTGCTGCCGAGCGCGAGCCTGGTGAACTTGGCGTAGGCGTACGCGTCCTCCAGCGTGAGCCGGCCGCCGGTCAGCACGCCGGCCCGGCCGCGCGCGGCGCCGAGCCCGCGGGCCGCGGCGTCGAGCGCCTCCGGCCATGACGCCGGACGCAGCACCCCTTCGGCGTTCCTGAGCAGGGGCATGATCAGCCGGTCTGGCTCGGTGGCGTAGGTGAAGGCCCACCGGCCCTTGTCGCAGTTCCACTCCTCATTGACCTCTGGCTCGTTGCCCGCCAGCCGCCTGGCAACCGCGCCGCGGCGGTGGTCGGTGCGCTGCCTGCACCCCGAGGCGCAGTGCTCGCAGATGCTGGGGGTGGAGACCGTGTCAAACGGCCTGGCCCTGAACCGGTAGGACGCCCCGGTCAGCGCGCCCACCGGGCAGATCTGCACGGTGTTGCCGGAGAAGTAGGAGTCGAACGGCACGCCGTCGGCGACGCCGACCTGCTCCTGCGGGCCGCGCTCGATCAGGTCGATCAGCGGGTCGCCGGCGATCTGCTCAGCGAACCTGGTGCACCTGGCGCACTGCACGCACCGCTCGCGGTCCAGCAGCACCTGAGCAGACAGCGCGATCGGCTTGGCGAAGGTCCGCTTGGTCATCCCGAACCTGGTCTCGCCGGCCCCGTTGGACATGGCCTGGTTCTGCAGCGGGCACTCGCCGCCCTTGTCGCACATGGGGCAGTCGAGCGGGTGGTTCACCAGCAGCAGCTCCATCACGCCGCGCTGTGCCTTCTCGGCCACCGGCGAGGTGAGCTGGGTGCGCACGACCATCCCCTCGGTGCACGCTGTGGTGCACGAGGCCGGCGGCTTGGGCTGGCCCTCGACCTGCACCAGGCACTGGCGGCAGGCACCGACCGGCGCGAGCAGCGGGTGGTCGCAGAACCGCGGTATCTGGATGCCGAGCTGCTCGGCGGCCCTGATGATCAGCGTCCCCTTGGGCACGGCGATCTCGAACCCGTCGATGGTCACGTGCACCACGTCGACAGGCCTGGCCACCTCCGCCGACCCGGAGGACTGGCTTGGCTGAACGGTCATCGCGCTGAGGACCTCCAGGACGCGCCGAAGACGGTGGACGCGGCCGGATCGAACCAGCAGCCGCCGCGCTTGGAATGCTCGATGAACTCGCCGGAGAAGTACTTGATCGACGACATCACGGGACTGACCGCGCCGTCGCCAAATGGGCAGAATGCCCGGCCGAGTATGTTATCGCAGATATCGAGCAGTTTCTCCAGGTCGGCCTCGCTGCCCTCGCCGCGTTCCAGCGATTCGAGCAGGCCGACGATCCAGTAGGTGCCCTCACGGCACGGCGTGCACTTTCCGCAGGACTCGTGCTCGTAGAACTCCATCCAGCGCAGCGTGGCCCTGACCACGCAGGTGGTGTCGTCGAAGATCTGCAGCGCCCTGGTGCCGAGCATCGACCCGGCCGCGCCCACGGCCTCGAAGTCGAGCGGCACGTCGAGGTGCTCGTCGGTGAAGATCGGGGTGGACGAGCCGCCGGGGGTCCAGAACTTCAGCCGGTGGCCGGCTCGCACGCCACCGGCCAGCGAGAGCAGTTCGCGCAGCGTCACGCCCAGCGGTGCCTCGTACTGGCCGGGCGTGGTGACGTGCCCGGACAGCGAGAAGATGCCGAACCCCTTGGACTTCTCCGTGCCGAGCGCGGCGAACGACCCGGCGCCGCGGCCGATGATGAACGGCACGCTGGCGATCGACTCGACGTTGTTGACCACGGTGGGGCAGGCGTACAGCCCCTCGATCGCCGGGAACGGCGGCTTCAGCCTGGGCTGGCCGCGGTACCCCTCGAGCGAGTCGAGCAGCGCGGTCTCCTCGCCGCACTCGTAGGCGCCGGCCCCGGCGTGCACGACGATGTCCAGGTCGAAGCCCGAGCCCAGGATGTCGGTGCCGAGGTAGCCGGCCTCGTACGCCTCGGCCACCGCGTGATGCACGCGCCTGAGCACATGCAGCACCTCACCGCGCACGTAGATGAACGCCTGCCGCGCCCTGATCGCGTAGGCCGCGATGATCGCGCCCTCCACGAGCGCGTGCGGCGTCGCCAGCATGATCGGGATGTCCTTGCAGGTGCCGGGCTCCGACTCGTCGGCGTTGACCACCAAGTAGTGCGGCTTGCCGTCGCCCTGCGGGATGAACCCCCACTTCATCCCGGTCGGAAAGCCCGCACCGCCGCGGCCGCGCAGGCCTGACTCCTTCACCGCGGCGATGACCTCGTCAGGCGGCATGGTCAGCGCCTTGGCCAGCGCGCGGTAGCCGCCGGCCCGGCGGTAGCCGGCCAGGGTGAACGAGTCGGGCTCGTCCCAGCGGGCGGTGAGCTCGGGGGTGAGAACTGAGGTCACTTCCGCCCTCCGTCATCGGACGCGCCGGCCGGCTCGGGGCGCCATCCGTTCTCCTTGGCGATCCGCAGGCCCGCCAGCGTGGGCTGGCCAGCGGTCTGGCCGCCGGTGGCCTGGTCGTCGGGGTAGCCGGCCAGGATCCTGGCCGCCTCCCGCCAGGTCACCAGCCGGGGCGCGCCCCTGGTCGGCGCGATCCCTGCGCCCGCCCGCAGCCCGTCCACCAGCTCGATCGCGCTGTCCGGCGTCATGTTGTCGAAGAACTCCCAGTTCACCATCACGACCGGGGCGTAATCGCAGGCGGCATTGCACTCCACCCGCTCCATGCTGACCTTGCCGTCCGGCGTCGGCTCGTCGCCTTCGGTGCCCAGGTGGCTGCGCAGCGCGGAAGCGATCGCGTCGCCGCCGAGCACCGCGCACAGCGTGTTGGTGCAGACGCCGACGTGGTACTCGCCCACCGGCCGCCGCTTGTACATGGTGTAGAACGACACCACCGCGGTAACCTCGGCCTCGGACAGGTCGAGCTGCCGGGCGCAGAACGCGATGCCGTCGGCCGAGACGAACCCCTCGGCCGCCTGCACCAAGTGCAGCAGCGGGAGCAGCGCCGACCTGGACCGCGGGTACCTGGCGATGATCTCCTTCGCCTCGGCCTGCAGGCTGGCGAGCTCCTCCTCGGTGAAGGCCATTACCTGTCCACTCCTCCCATCACCGGGTCGATGCTCGCCACGGCCGCGATCACGTCGGCCACCATGCCGCCCTCGCACATCACGGAGACCGACTGCAGGTTGGTGAACGAGGGGTCGCGGAAGTGCACCCGGTAAGGCCGGGTGCCGCCGTCGCTGACCGCGTGGCAGCCGAGCTCGCCGCGCGGTGACTCCACCGCCGCGTAGACCTGGCCGCCGGCACCCGGAAGCCCTCGGTGACCAGCTTGAAGTGGTGGATCAGCGCCTCCATCGACTGGCTCATGATGTGCGCGATGTGGTCGGCCGAGTTGCCGAGGCCGTCGGGGCCGACCGCCAGCTGGGCCGGCCAGCCGATCTTGGCGTTGCCGATCATCACGGGGTCGTGCGCCTGCGCGGCCGGCCAGCCGCTCAACGCACTGCTCGATGATCCGCAGCGACTGGTCGATCTCGTCCATCCTGACCAGGTACCTGCCGTACACATCGCAGGTCTGCTGGGTGCACACATCGAACTCGTAGGTCTCGTAACCGCAGTACGGCTGGCTCTTGCGCAGGTCCCACGGCAGGCCGGCCGAGCGCAGGATCGGCCCGGTGATGCCGAGTGCCATGCAGCCGGTCAGGTCGAGGTGGCCCACGTCCCTGGTGCGGCGCAGGAAGATCGGGTTGGCGTCGAGCAGCGCACGCAACTCGCCCATCAGCCCCGGCATCACGCCGAGGAACTCGCGCAGCTTCTCCAGGGCCCCCGAAGGAAGGTCCTGCGAGACGCCGCCGGGCCGTATGTAGGCGTGGTTCATCCGGAGCCCGCTGATCAGCTCGAACAGGTCGAGTACCTTCTCGCGCTCGCGCATGCCGTAGATGAACACGGTGGTGGCGCCGAGCTCGAGGCCGAACGTGCCGATCGCCGTGAGGTGTGAGGAGATCCGGTTCAGCTCCATCATCAGCACCCGGATCACGGTCGCCCGCTCGGGAATCTGATCGGTGATCCCGAGCAGCCTCTCGGTGGCCAGGCAGTACGCGGTCTCGTTGAACAGCGGCGACAGGTAGTCCATCCGGGTGCAGAACGTCACGCCCTGCGTCCAGGTGCGGAACTCCATGTTCTTCTCGATGCCGGTGTGCAGGTAGCCGATCACCGGCCGCAGCTCGGTGATGGTCTCGCCGTCCAGTGTGAGAATCAGCCGCAGCACGCCGTGCGTGGACGGGTGCTGCGGGCCCATGTTGACGATCAGGTGCTCCTCGCCGACCCGGTCACCGGCGTCGGCCGCGGCCACGATCTCATCCCAGTCCTGGCCGCCGACGTGGTAGACCCGGCCCTGGGTGTCCGCCGTGTTGGCGTTCACGCGTACCACCTCCGCTCATCCGGCGGAGGAACGGTGGCGCCCCGGTACTCCACCGGGATGCCGCCAAGGGGGTAGTCCTTCCGCTGCGGATGGCCCTTCCAGTCGTCGGGCATCTCGATCCTGGTCAGCGCCGGGTGCCCGTCGAAGATGATGCCGAAGAAGTCCCAGGTCTCCCGCTCGTGCCAGTCGCAGGTGGGGTACACGTCGACCACCGAGGGGATGTGCGGGTCGGCGTCAGGGGCCGCGACCTCGAGCCTGATCCGCCGGTTGCGCGAGATCGACAGCAGGTGGTAGACGGCGCGCAGCTCGCTGCCTGGCTCGCCGGGATAGTGCGTGCCGGACACGCCAAGGCAGAGCTCGAACGCCAGCGAAGGGTCGTCGCGTAGCCGCCGGGCGACGGTCACGATGTGCTCGCGGCGCACGTGCAGGGTCAGCTCGCCGTGGGCGACCACCACCCGCTCGACCGCACCGCCGAAGCTCAACCCCGAGGTGGCAAGCGCGCCGCCGAGCGCGTCGGTGACCTCGTCGAAGTACCCGCCGTACGGCGGCTCGCTGGACAGCGGCGGCGGCCTCCTGACCTTGAGCCCACCGTACCCCGAGGTGTCGCCCGTGCTGTGGGTGCCGAACAGGCCGGTGCGCACCACCGGCTCGGTCAGCCGCTCCCGGCCGGCCAGCGCCGCGGCGTCGGGCTCGTCAGGCTCGGCAGGCTTGTCGGGCTCGCTCACGGTGTTCTCCCGCTCGCCTCCGGGTCCCGCGACCGGCTCGCTCACTGTGCTCTCCCGCTCGCCTCCGGGTCCCCCGACCGGCTCGCTCACTGTGCTCTCCCGCTCGCCTCCGGGTCCCCCGACCGGCTCGCTCACTGCTCGACTCCTGCCTGCTCGGTGCCGGCCTGCAGGTGCGGCAGCAGCGGCAGGCGGGCCAGCCTGGCCTGCTCGAGCTCGGTGATCTGCTGCTGCCTGTTGGCCCCGAGCTTCATGTTCTGGATCTTGTCGTGCAGCTTGACGATCGCGTCGAGCAGCATCTCAGGCCGGGGCGGGCAGCCGGGCAGGTAGATGTCGACGGGGACGATGTGGTCGACGCCCTGCACGATCGCGTAGTTGTTGAACATGCCGCCGCTCGATGCGCACACGCCCATCGAGATGACCCACTTAGGCTCGGACATCTGGTCGTAGATCTGCCGCAGCACCGGCGCCATCTTCTGGCTGACCCGGCCTGCCACGATCATGAGGTCGGCCTGGCGCGGCGTGTTCGACGCCCGCTCCATCCCGAACCTGGCCATGTCGTGCCGTGGCCCGCCGGTCGCCATCAACTCGATCGCGCAGCACGCCAGGCCAAACGTGGCCGGCCAGACCGAGGACTTCCTGGCGTAGCCGGCCAGTTTCTCGACCGAGGTCAGCAGGATGCCGCTCGGCAGCTTCTCTTCAATGCCCATCGATCAATCCCATTCCAGACCGCCGCGCCGCCATACGTAGGCGTAGGCGACAAGGACCGTGGCGACGAACGTGACCATCTCGACCAGGCCGAACACGCCCAGGTGGTCGAAGGCGACCGCCCACGGGTACAGGAAGATGATCTCGATGTCGAAGACGATGAAGAGCATCGCGGTCAGGTAGTACTTGACCGGGAACCTGATGCCCGCTGGCTGGCGGGTCGGCTCGATTCCGCACTCGTAGGCCTCGAGCTTAGCCCGGTTCCAGCGTCGCGGCCCGCTGACCGTCCCCGCGACGAGCGAGAAGAGCGCGAAGAACGCGGACAGCGCGCCGAGCACCACGACAGGCACGTAGTAGCTCATGGGCTCCGTCACCCCCTTGTCCTGCCGCGCAGCCACCTGGCTGGACGGCCCTGCGTATCGGATGCAGTGCGGGGTGCGCACCGCGCGGAAGGTCAGCTGCCGGCCGCCCTAGGCCGCCGGCGCCATCTTAGACAGCGCGTTGACGACGCGATCGACCGCGTCGCCGCCGCGCGGCTCGGTCAGGTTACCTAGCAGCTTCATGGTCATCCGCATCACCGCCGGACGCTTGATCCCGTACCTGGTGGCGAACTTCATGAAGGACGGGTTGCCGATCAGCTTCACGAACGTCCGGCCGAGAGTGTAGTAGCCGCCGTACTCATCCTTGAGCACCGCGGGGTAGGCCTGCAGCACCTTCTCCGCCCCGGCCGCCGTCCGGCGGCCGAGTGCCTGGACGATCGAGCGCGCAGCGATCTCGCCGGACTCCATCGCGTACGCGATGCCCTCGCCGTTGAACGGGTTCACCATGCCGCCGGCGTCGCCGGTCAGCAGCAGGCCGCGGGCGTAGTGCGGGGTGCGGTTGAAGCCCATCGGCAGCGCCGCCCCGCGCACCGGCTGGGTGCGGTTCTCCTCCACCAGGCCCCATTCGGCCGGCATCGCCTTCAGCCAGCGCTGCAGCAGCGCGCGGTAGTCGATGTGGCCGAAGGCCTCCGAGGTGTTGAGCAGGCCGAGCCCGACGTTGCTCGTGCCGTCGCCCATGCCGAAGATCCAGCCGTAGCCGGGCAGCAGCTGCCTGCCGTCCCACAGGTCGAGCCAGGCCTCGAGGTAGTCGTCGTCGTGCCGCGGGCTGGTGTAGTAGGTGCGGACCGCGACGCCGAGCGGCCGGTCGGCCCGCTTGTGCAGGCCCATCGAGACCGACAGCCGGGACGAGTTGCCGTCAGCGGCGATCACCAGCCTTGCGCCGAAGGCACGCTCGGGCCCGTCGGCCTGGCGCCCCGTTTCCCGCGCCGTCACGCCGGTGATCCGGCCGGTGCGCTCGTCCAGCCTCGGGCCGGTGACTGTGACGTTCTCCAGCAGCCTGGCGCCGGCCTTCTGGGCGTGGCTGGCCAGCATCTGATCGAAGTCGAGCCTGGTCCTGACGGCGCCGTAGCCGGGGAACACGGAGAGCTCCGGCCAGGCGAGCTCGATCCGGCCGCCGCCGCCGATGATCCGCAGGCCCTTGTTGAGCAGCCAGCCGTCCTCCTGCCTGACCGGCAGGCCCATGCCGGTCAGCGCCTTGACCGCACGCGGGGTGAGGCCGTCGCCGCAGACCTTCTCACGAGGGAAGCTGGTCTTCTCGAGCAGCAGCACGTCAAGCCCGGCCGTGGCCAGGTGGTAGGCGGTCGAGGATCCGGCCGGCCCGGCCCCGACGACGATGACGTCGGCGGTGTCAGACGACTGATGCTCGCTCACTGACCAGTCCCGCCAATCTTGTGAACGCCTTCACAAGTACAGATGCCGACAAGTCTAGACCGTAGCCGCTGATCACAGCACTCGCCCGACGGCCTGATGAGCGCAGGCGGCGATCAGCGCGGGCGGCGCCCCACGTGCACCGCGACCACGCCGAAGCTGAGGTTGCGCCACCGCACGGCGGTCCACCCGGCCGCGCGGACCTGCCCGGCCAGCGCCACCTGGTCAGGCCAGTGGCTGATCGAGTCGGCAAGGTAGGAGTAGGCGGGCGCGTTGGGCGAAATCCGCCTGGCCACGGCGGGCAGCACGGCGGCCAGGTACCGCTGGTAGGCCGCGTCGGCGAGCCTGACAGGCAGGTGGCTGAACTCGCAGATCACCAGCCTGCCGCCCGGCCTGGTGACGCGCAGCATCTCGGCCAGGGCGGCGCCGGGGTCGGCCACGTTGCGCAGGCCGAACGAGATCGTGACCGCGTCGAACGAGCGGTCGGCGAACGGCAGCGCCAGCGCGTCGCCGGCGACGAAGCTGACCAGGCCAGGCCGGCGGCGCGCGCCGACCTCCAGCATGCCGAGCGAGAAGTCCGACGCCACGCACCGTGCGCCGGCCGAGGTGAACGCGCGCGAGGAGGTCCCTGTCCCTGCCGCGATGTCGAGCACGACGTCGGCGGGCCCGGCCCCCACCACGCGCGCGACGACCGACCGCCACAGCCGGTCCTGGCCAAGCGAGAGCACGTCGTTCAGCAGGTCGTACCGGCCGGCCACGGCGTCGAACATCGCGGCCACGTCGGCCGGCCGCTTGTCGAGTTCAGCGCGAGTCACGGCACCCAGCGTGGCACAGCGCCGGGCGCGGCCACCGCCAGGCCCCGAGAGTAACGAAAGGCACCGCTCGGCGAAATGCGACCTGCCCCCGCCTAATGAACGCGACGTGGATTAAATATCCAGCCGCCGGGATTGCGCATTGGAACGAACGTAACCCAGCCTCACTTAATGGCGAAAGAACATTCAATAGGAACGCTATCGGCTCGAAACACTGCAGGTCAGAAAGCTAGTCATGCATGGGGCACTAGGTCGTCCAGCGACCTTTAACTCACTCATCTTACTTCTCAATTGTCCGTCAATTCTTGTAAACCGGTGACCAAGCGCTGGCGTCTTGGTATACGTATGTAATCGCGCGCTGGACCGGCTTATCTAGTGATTCGGAAAGCTGCGAAAACCCCCCAGCCCACTGAACGAGGAGAAATTATGCGTAAGACGATCACACTGCTCGCCGCGGCAGCGGCCATGCTCACCGTCGGCTCGGCGTCGGCGCAGGCGGCGCAGGCCAGGGTCATCGTGCCCGGTGCCACGCCCGCCTGCGGCGCCCAGTGCTTCGACCTGTCCAGCCTGGTGCTCGGCACCTCGGTGATCCAGAACGCCTACATCGCGGGCGACCACGGCGTGGGCGGCAAGGTCGGCATCAGGCTGAACCTGAAGCGCGCAAGCAACAGCCACCCGAACGAGGACTTCACCGGCGCCGAGGTGGGCACGCTGGTGGACTACTGCGGCACCCTGATCTCGCCGGTCTCCTACGCCTGCGTGAACTACCCGGCCGACTACCCGGTCTACGAGGCCAACTGGTCGCCGTTCGGCAACCAGAGCGGCCTGTGCGCCGGCGTCGCCATCGCCGACCTCACCGGCGAGAACGTGACACTGCAGCCATGCGGCCTCACGGCCAAGACCCTGTGGGTCGGCGACCTGGCCAACTCGGTCACGCACGACGGCAACCTGTACACCCCGTGGGTCAACGGCTCTGACCCTGACTTCAGTCACCCGCTCGTGCTGACCGTGGATCAGAGCAGCTTCCTGCCCGCCAACCGGCTCACGGTGCAGCGGCTGAACCTGCTCAACAGCGACACCGTGGCGGACTCGCAGCAGTTCACCCTGCAGGCCGGTCCCGAGGCCTGAGCGGCGCAGGGTGTGGCCGGAGCCGCTTCGCGGCTCCGGCCACACCGGCGTCCGACCTAGAGCAGCTCGGGCCGCTGCCACTCCTTGCCGAGCAGGTGCTCGTCGAGGAAGGCGAGCACGGTCTGGTACCAGACCTTCACGTCGCCCGGCTTGAGTATCCAGTGGTTCTCGTCGGGGAAGTACAGGAACTTCACGTTCTTAGCGCTGCCGGTCAGCTCGGCGTACATCCGCAGCGCCTCCCCGATCGGCACCCGGTAGTCCTGGTCGCCGTGGATGATCAGCAGCGGCGTGACGATCTTGTCGGCGTGCAGGTGCGGCGAGTTGCTCGCGTACCGCTCTGGCTCGGTCACCGGGTGGCCGAACACCCGCCGCCAGTAGAACGGCGCGTCCGTGGTGCCGAACATCTGGTCGAGCGCCCACAGCCCGGCGTGGCTGACGATCGCGCCGAACCTGTCCGTGTTTCCCGCGATCCAGTTGGCCATGTAGCCGCCGAACGAGCCGCCCATCATCGCGGTCCGCGACTCGTCGATGTCCGCCCTGGCGGTCACCGCGTCGGTGATGGCCATCACGTCGGTGAAGGGCGCACCGCCCCAGCTGCCGTGGCCGCGGGCGATGAACGCCTGCCCGTAGCCGGTGGACAAGGCCGGGTCGGGCAGCAGCACCGCGTAGCCGCGCGCCACCATCAGCCACGGGTTCCACCGCCAGGACCAGGCGTTCCAGCTCATCACCGGCCCGCCGTGCACCCACAGCAGCAGCGGCGCCTTGGACTGCGCGCTTGCGTCGTGCGGCAGCGCCAGCCAGGCGCGGACCGTGGCGCCGTCGGCTGCGGTGGTGACGACCTCCTCCACCCGGCCGGGCACTTCCGCGGCCCCGGCCGGGCTGGCCAGCCTGACCGGCTCGCCGCCCGGCTTGGCCAGGTCGATCCTGACCGGGGTGGGCAGCTCGGCGATGGCCGAGCGGATCGCGTAGACCGCCTGGCCGTCCGGTGCCGGGCACAGGCTCTGGTACGCCGCGTCATCGGTGGTGACCTTGGTGACCGCGCCGGTGTCGGCGGCCACCGCGTAGACCGGGCGCCTGCCGTTGTCGTCGGTGGTGAAGTACACCGTCCGGCCGTCGGCCGACCAGCGCAGCTCGAGCGGGCGGCGGTCGAACCCGGCCAGCAGGTCGCGGCCGAGCTCGCCGTCGGAGCCGTCCAGCCTGGCCGCCACGATCGTCACGTCCCCTGGCCGCTCGTAGCTGTCGTGCTCGCCGCGGATCACCGCCACCTGGGTGCCATCCGGCGAGATCTCGACGGTCTCGAAGTCATGACCTGGCGCGGAGAGCAGGGTGCGCCGCTGGGCCGACTCGACGTCGATGACGACGACCTCGTTCCTGACCGCTCCCGGCTCGTCGGGCACCTGCCACCCGGTCACCGCGAGCGTGCCGTCGGGCGTCAGGCCGAAGGACTGCTCGTCAAGTGCCCGCCCCGGATCGGGGGTGAGGTCGCGGACCTCGCTGGCGTCCGCGTCGGCGTCGGCCGAGCCGTCGCCTGGCGCGCGCCCGGCGAGCAGCCGCACGCAGTCAGGGCCCAGGTCGTGGTCCCAGTACCTGACCACCGGGCCCTCGTGCAGGATCGCGCTCACCCCGGCGTCGGTGCGGGCCTTGCGGCGGCTGGCGTCCGCCTCGAACCCGTCGGTGCCGTAGAACGCGGCGGCGGCGACCAGGAAGGCCTGCGCGCTCCTGGCCGCGGCGACGCCGGCGGCACCGCCGGGCGGCGCGGTCAGCCGCCGTGCCTCGCCGCCGCCGGCCGGCAGCTGCCACAGGGCCGGCTTGTCGCCCTTCCCGTCGCCGTCGGCCTTGGCGGTGTGCTCGGGCCGCTTGGAGATGAAGAGCAGCGAGCCGTCGGGCAGGAACTCGGGGCCGGCCTCGCCCTCCGCCGACCTGGTCAGCCGGACCGGGGGTCCGCCCGCGGTGTCGATGCGCCAGATGCTGGTCAGGTACTTCTTCGGTTCCGGTCCGAGGCTCTGCACCGAGGCGGCCAGCCAGCTGCCGTCCGGGGATACGGCGAGGGACGTCACCGCGGGGATGCGGACATAGTCATCGAGATCGTGGAACCGGGTCACTGTGACTCCTTTGTCGGCGACGGTCGGGCACTACCCGAGTCTGCGACAGGAGCGCCGTTACCGGAACCCCCGGAGGGCTACCCCACGTCCATGATCATGGCGGCGCCGACGGTGGCGCTGGTCGACTCGTCGATCAGGATCAGGCCGCCGGTCACCCGGTTGCGCGCGTAAGGATCGCAGAAGATCGGCTGGGTCAGCCGCAGCGTGGCCCGGCCGACCTCGTTGAGCCGCAGTTCGTCGGCCGACTCGTCCCTGTGCAGGGTGTTGATGTCCAGCCGGTAGCTAAGGTCCCTGACCAGCGCCTTCACGGTCCTCGTGGTGTGCTTGACGACGAGCCTGCTGCCCGGCCGCAAGGTCGGCGCGTCGGCCATCCAGCAGATCATCACCTGCACGTCCTGGGTCACGTGCGGCTGGTTGTGCAGCCGGCAGATCTGGTCACCGCGCGAGATGTCCAGGTCATCGTCGAGCAGCAGGGTCACCGACATCGGCGGGTACGCCTCGTCGACCGGGCCTGCCGCGGTGTCGATCCGCTTGATCGCGGTGGTCAGGCCGGACGGCAGGTGAGTCACCTCGTCGCCCGGCTTGAGCACGCCGCCGGCGATCTGGCCCGCGTAACCGCGGTAGTCATGCAACTCGGGGTCGGTCGCCTGGTGCGGCCGGATCACGTACTGGACGGGGAACCTGACGTCGATCAGGTTGCGGTCGGAGGCGATGTGCACGTGCTCCAGGTGGTGCAGCAGCGAAGGGCCGTCGTACCAGGGCATGTTCAGCGAGCGCTCGACCACGTTGTCGCCGTGCAGTGCGGAGATCGGGATGAAGGTCAGGTCGCCGATCTCCAGCTTGGTGGCAAAGGAGGCGAACTCCTCGGCGATCCGCTCGAACGCGGCCACGTCGTAGTCCACCAGGTCCATCTTGTTCACCGCGAGCACCAGGTGCGGCACGCGGAGCAAGGTGGCGAGGAACGAGTGCCGCCTGCTCTGCTCGGTGAGCCCGTTCCGCGCGTCCACCAGGACCACCGCGAGGTCGGCCGTGGAAGCCCCGGTGACCATGTTCCTGGTGTACTGGATGTGCCCTGGGGTGTCGGCGATGATGAACTTGCGCCGCGGGGTGGCGAAGTACCGGTAGGCCACGTCGATCGTGATGCCCTGCTCGCGCTCGGCGCGCAGGCCGTCGGTGAGCAGCGCCAGGTTGGTGTAGTCCTCGCCGCGCTCCTTGCTCGTGCGCTCCACCGATGCGAGCTGGTCCTCGAAGATTGACTTGGAGTCGAACAGCAGCCGCCCGATCAGCGTGGACTTGCCGTCGTCCACTGAGCCCGCGGTCGCGAGCCGCAGGATGTCCATGGGCCGCTCGCCCTGGTGCGACGTCATCAGAAGTAGCCCTCCCGCTTGCGGTCTTCCATGGCCGCCTCGCTGGTACGGTCGTCCGCCCTGGTCTGGCCGCGCTCGGTGATCCGGGTGGCGGCGATCTCGGTGATCACCTCGTGCAGCGTCGCCGCCGACGACTCGACCGCGCCGGTGCAGGTGATGTCGCCGACAGTGCGGTACCTGACCGTGACCTCCAACGCCACCTCATGCTCGGCCCTCGGCACGTGCGGGTGGTCGGCAAGCAGGATCCCTTCCCGCTCGAACACCGACCTGCGGTGCGCGAAGTAGATCGACGGGATCTCGAGCTGCTCCCTGGCGATGTAGTGCCAGACGTCGAGCTCGGTCCAGTTGGACAGCGGGAACACCCTGATGTGCTCGCCACGGCGGATCTTAGTGTTGTACAGGTTCCACAGCTCGGGCCGCTGGTTCTTCGGGTCCCACTGGCCGAACTCGTCGCGGAACGAGAACACCCGCTCCTTCGCCCTGGCCTTCTCCTCGTCCCGGCGCGCGCCGCCGAACACCGCGTCGAACCGGTGCTCGCTGATCGCGTCGAGCAGCGTGGTGGTCTGCAGCCGGTTCCTGCTCGCCCACCGGCCGGTCTCCTCGACCACCCGCCCGGCGTCGATCGATGCCTGCACCGAGGCCACGATCAGCCGGACGCCGAGCTCGGTGACCCTAGCGTCCCTGAAGTCGAGCACCTCGGGGAAGTTGTGGCCGGTGTCCACGTGCATCACGGGGAACGGGATCTTGGCCGGCCGGAAGGCGCGCTCGGCGAGCGCGAGCATCACGATCGAGTCCTTGCCGCCGGAGAAGAGCAGCACGGGGCGCTCGAACTCGGCAGCGACCTCGCGCATCACGTGGATCGCCTCGGCCTCAAGCACGTCGAGCTGCGAGAGCTGGTAATCAGAGCGTGACACGGGCATCTGGTGAACTCCGGTGTGCGTGAACTCGGGTCCTGGCACGGGACAGACCAGGATACCTACCCTGGCCGGCCCGGCGGGCACACTCGGCTGACGGCGTTACGGCTTGGCAGGTAGCAGCTGGCCAGCGCGGTGCCGGGCTTTCCCCGTCAGCCGCCCGGTCGGCCAGAGGCAATCCTAGGCCAGCCTGCTGCTCGATCGCGGCCAGCAGCGTGCCCTGATCGGCGCTCAGCCCGGCCCGGTGCGGCGCGGCAAGCGCGGCCGTCCGCTCGAGCAGAGGCCCGGGCACAACGGCCAGGGTGGCGTGCAGCACCGACAGGGAAAGGTCATCGAGCGCCGACCTGACCGCCGCCGGATCGGTCGTCGCCGCGCACACGGCGCTGAGGTTCTCGAGCTCGTCCCGTGCTCCGCTGGCCGGAGCGAACTCCAGCGGGAAGGTGTCGACACCGAGGCCGGGCAGCGGCTGGGAGCGGGCCGCCTCGAAGGCGTTGAGCAGCGGGCTCACCTCGCCGGCCGTGCGCGGGTCGTACAGCCCGGGGAACGCGCGTCCCTCGTAGCCGGCGTCCGGCCCGCTGAAGTAGATCGCCGCCCGCGACCCGGTTGCCAGGATCGTGCCGACGGCCAGCTCGACCAGGCTGACCGGCCAGCCGAGGTCGTTCAGCGCGTGCACCGTCACCTGGCCGCCGCCGGCAACTATGGATACCTGGGCGCCAGCCGCGGCCGGGCCGCGGTCAGCAGCAGCTGCGCCGACTCGACGGCGGACTGCGCGTAGAACATCGCGTCCGAGCTGTGCAGCCGAATCAGGCCGTCGGCGCACCAGCGGGCAGCCGGCTGGCGACGATCGAGTTGTTCACCACATGGGTGAACCTGACGGCGGCTGCTCTGCCGCCCTGCTCGGTGATCTGCGCGAGCACCCACTAGGCCGCCCGCTTGAAGCTGCTGTACACGTCCGCCGCGTACGGCCGCAGCGCCTTGCCGGTGGACGCGCAGACCAGCCGCGCCGCCGACCGCGGCTCACGCTGACCACCCGGCCTGCCCTGCGCGCGGCGAGCTCGGCGATCAGCGCGGAGCCGATGCAGCCCGTGCCGCCGGTCACCAGAACCGTCTGGCCGGCCACCCACCCGCCGACGCGGGCATCGGCGGCCGGGATCCGGCGGTCGCGTATGCGCAGGTAGCGCTCTGCCTCGCCGATCGCCGCCGGCATCGCGGCCGCGAGCTCGGCCGTCAGCCTGCGCAGCTCGCCGAGCGCAGCCTCGCCAGGAGCGGCCAGGCCAGGAGGGGCCGCGGCGCGCATGCTGGCGATGATCTCAGGTACTCCTGGCAAGCTTCCTGACCCCCCAGGTGCTTCGTCCTACTTCCGGCCAACAGACCGCGCCCGGCCATCGCGCGGCGCGGGGCGGATTGGTCCGGCTCGCACCAGCTTCCGATGCCTGCGCCGGGTCCGCCCCTGATCTTCTGACCAGCGGGCGCGAGTTCGGCTTCGCCTACGCCACGAGGCCGAACCGCGGCTGGTTTAAGAAGTCGGGCAACCTGCTCTACGGCTACCAGATCTCGAGCGGGGAGCTGATCCTGCTGCTCGACGCGGACTTCGCCCCGGGGCCTGACTTCCTCGACGAGACCGTCCCCTACATGGACACCTACCCGCGCATCGGGATCGTCCAGACACCGCAGTTCTTCCGCGTGGTGGACGACCAGACCTGGGTGGAGCGCGGCGCCGGCGCGGTGCAGGGGCTTTTCTGCCGTTCGATCCAGACCGCAAGGGCGCGCAAAGGCGACGCGACCTGCGTGGGAAGCTGCGCGCTCTACCGCAGGGCCGCGCTCAAGGACAACGGCGGCATGTCGGTCAGCGAGCACTCGGAGGACCTGCGGACCGGCTTCGACCTGTACCGGCGCGGCTGGCAGCTGTGCTACCTGCCGGTGGCCGTGTCGACCGGCACCTGCCCGGACAACGTGCTGGCGTTCCTGAACCAGCAGTACCAGTGGTGTTCGGGCACCGTGGTTCTGTTCGGGGACCGGCTGTTCCGGCGCACCAGGCTGCCGTCGTACTTCATACTCCCGATCCTGCTCTACGGCGGCGTGATCTTCCCGCTGTGGCACCGGTCTCCTTACCGGCTGGAGGCCTGGTCGGTCAGGATCGTGGCCGGCTGGGCGCACCTGTTCGCGATTTTCGACAAGGACCGCGGCACGCCGCTCGGCTGGCAGCCGTCTGGCCTCGGAGCCACCAAACAGAACGGCAGGCGCCGGTTCTGGATCGGCGTGACGCTGTGGAGCTGGGGCAGCGCCGCGACCTGGACCTGCCTGGCGTTCTGGCGGCTCACCACCATGGACCCGTACAACATCCTGGTCATGCGGGTGCTCGGGCTGTTCGAGCTGGTGATCGCCAGCCGGATCCTGGTGCAGCCGAGAGTCGGCGCTGCGTCCCCGGCATGAGGAGGAACCGGCCGCTCGGCCCGCTGGTGCTGCTGACGGTGCTCATGCTCGCGGCCTGCAGCGCCAGCGACTCGGGTCACCACCGCACGGCAGGCTCGCGGGGGTCAGACGGCCGCACGTCGGCGATCAAGACGGTGGTGCCGATCTCGGACCTGCTCGACCCGCAGGGCACCAAGTACCTCGGCGTCGAGGTCCCTGGAGCGCCCAAGTCACTGCGCAAGGTCCGCGCGTTCGCCGCCGCCATCGGCCGCAAGCCTAACCTGATCGGCAAGTACATCGGGTTCGGCCAGAAGTTCGACCCCAGGGCGGTCAGGTCGGCCTGGGCCTACGGCGCGATGACCTACGTGGCGTGGGAGCCGTACGGCACCACGGTCGCCGACATCGCGTCAGGCAAGGACAACTCCTACATCGAAAGCTTCGCCAAGTCGGTCCAGGCGGTGAGGCTGCCGGTGGCACTCAGCTTCGGCCACGAGATGAACGGCAACTGGTACCCCTCGGGGACCACGGACAGCACGCCGGCCCAGTTCGTCGTCGCCTGGCGGCTGATCCACGCGATCTTCACGGCGGTCCGCGCCGACAACGTGATCTGGGTGTGGAACCCGAAAGTCATCTCCGCCAACCCGAGCGCCACGCTGAAGCCGTACTGGCCTGGCAATTCTTACGTCGACTGGGTCGGCATCACCGGCTACTTCGACACCGGGGCCGTGGCCGCAGCCCATCGGCGAGCCGCACCGGGCCGACCAGGCTGCGCCATCACCCGCTGTCGGGGCGGATCTTTGCTATCGCGTCGATCAGCGGACCGGCCAGGCTCTGGTGACAGATCAGCAGGTCGGGCAGCCACGGGCGCTCCTGGTTGTACTTGAGCTCTGAGCCGTCGATCCTGGTCGCCGCGAGCCCCGCCGACCGGGCCACGGCCACCGGTGCCGCTGAGTCCCACTCGTACTGGCCGCCGGCGTGCACGTAGGCGTCCACCTGGCCGTTGATCACGGCGGCCGCCTTGGCGCCCGCCGATCCGAGCGGCACGAGCTCGGCATCGATGGCCTCGGCGAGCAGCGTGACGAACTGCGGCGGCCTTGACCGCGAGACCACCAGCCTGATCCGCTCGGCAGGCTCGTGCAGCGCGGGCGGCTCGGCGGTGCACAGCACCATGCCCTGGGCAGGCAGCGCGACCGCGCCAGCGGTCAGCGAGCCGCGCTCCCACAGTGCGACATGCACCGCCCAGTCGGTGCGGCCTGGCTCGCCGAACTCCCTGGTGCCATCCAGCGGGTCGATGATCCAGACCCGCTCGGCGGCGAGCCGATTCTTGTCGTCGGCGGCCTCCTCGGACAAGATCGCGTCGTCCGGGCGGGCCGCGGCGAGCCGGTCGGCGAGGAAGTCCTGGGCGCCGAGGTCGCCTGCCTTGCGCAGCTCGTCGGCGGCATCGAGGGCGTCGGCGCCCGCGGCACCGCCGGCCGGATGGGCAGACGCGTGAGCCGCGCGCAGCTCAAGCAGGCGCTCGCCGGCGGCAGCGGCCAGGTCGCGCGCGAGCAGGTGGTCGGCAGCGGAAGTCACGGTCTCACCCTCCGGAAGGCTGGCTCAGGGTGCCCGCGGCCGGATCCGCCGAGCGCCGCACGGGTCGGGTAACCCTACCGTAAAGCCTCAACAGCAGCGAAGTGCCCACGACGCCGCCCTGGCGACAGTGAAGTGCCCACGTTAATCGGAGCTGTCGGCGGAACCGCCTACTTGGTCGCGTCCGGGGCCGCGCCGTGCACCTGGCTCTGCGTGGCGGCCAGGCCCTGGCTCAGCAGCGACTCGACCGCGTCGGCGGCGCGATCGGCAAGCAGCGGCACTTCCTTGCGCTCGGCGGCGGTGAAATCGGTCAGCAGGAAGTCGGCCGGGTCCTGGCGCCCCGACGGGCGGCCGATGCCGATCCTGACCCGGTAGTACTCGCGTGTCCTGAGTGAGGCAGTTACGGAGCGCAATCCGTTATGGCCGTTATCTCCGCCGCCCAGCTTGAGCCTGATCGCCCCGAAAGGCAGGTCAAGCTCGTCATGCACGACGACGATCCGGTCCGGCGGGATCCTGTAGAACCCGGCCGCCGCGTTCACCGGGCCGCCGGACAGGTTCATGAACGACATGGGCTTGGCCACGATCACCGGCAGGCCAGCCAGCCGGCCGGAGGCCGCGAGCACCCGCGAGCGCTCCCGCCGGAAGCCGGACCCGATCCTGGCCGCGAGCACGTCGGCCACCATGAAGCCCAGGTTGTGCCTGTTGCCCGCGTACTGCGGGCCAGGGTTGCCCAGGCCGACGACCAGCCAGCGCTCGCCGGCCATCGGGTCCTGCTGCGGGCCGGTCTTACTCGGACGCGGCCGGAGGCTCGGTCGTCGGAGCACCTGCCTCAGCCTCACCCTCGCCCTCGGCGGCCTCAGCAGCCTCGGCCACGACTCCAAGATCGGCCTCGAGCTGGGCGGCGGTCGGCGCCGGGATGATGTGCAGGACGAGAAGATCAGGCTCGGAGTCCAGCGTCACCCCGGCAGGGAGCTTGAGGTCACCAGCGGTGACGGACACGCCGATCGCCATGCCCTCGACATCCACCTCGATGCTCGGCGGGATCGCGGTGGCCTCGGCCTGCACCGAAATCTGGACAAGCTGCTGGTCGAGCATGCCGTCGGCGACGACCTCACCGGAGACCACGACGGGAACGTCGACGGTGACCTTCTCGCCGTGGCGCACGACGATGAGGTCCACGTGCTCGACGGTGCCCTTGATCGGGTTCCGCTGCACCGCCTTGGGCAGTGCGAGCTGACTGCCGCCTGGAAGTCCGTCAATCCGGATCAGCACGTTGGCGGTGCGCAGCGCGAGCAGCACGTCGTGACCGGGCAGGCTGATGTGCCGCGTCGCCGCGCCGTGGCCGTACAGGATCGCGGGGACCCGGTTGGCACGGCGCTCGCGCCGCGCGGCGCCCTTGCCGAACTCGGTCCGCGGCGTGGCGGCGATGTGTACCTCGGGCACGGTCGTACTCCTGTTTCCTGGCGGCTGGTACGGCAATCAGATGCGCAAAGAGTCTAGCCGAACCGAAGTCGGGCCAGGCACGCTCAGCTCTGGCCGTCGAACAGGCTGGTGACCGATCCCTCAGAGAAGACCTCGGTGATCGCCCGGGCGATCAGCGGCGCGATCGAGAGCACGGTCAGCTTATCGAACCGTTTCTCCGGCTCGATCGGCACCGTATTGGTGACGATGACCTCGCTGATCGCCGAGTTCTTGAGCAGGTCAACGGCCTGGCCGGAGAGCACGCCGTGGGTGGCGGTCGCGACCACCGTAGCCGCTCCCTGCTCGAACAGCGCCTCGGCCGCGTTGGCGATCGTGGCCCCGGTGTCGATCATGTCGTCTACCAGGATGCAGGTGCGCCCGGCCACCTGTCCCACCACCTCGAGCACCTTGACCTTGTTGGCCACGTCGGGGTCACGCCGCTTGTGGATGATCGCCAGCGGGCACCCGAGCCTATCGGTCCACCGCTCGCACACCCGTACCCGGCCGGCGTCCGGCGCCACCACCGTGACCTGCGAGAGGTCCAGCCTGCCGTCCAGGTACGAGGCCAGGATCGGCAGCGCGAACAGGTGGTCAACCGGGCCGTCGAAGAAGCCCTGGATCTGCGCGGTGTGCAGGTCCACGGCCATCAGCCGGTGTGCGCCCGCGGTCTGGAACAGGTCGGCCATCAGCCGGGCCGAGACCGGCTCGCGGCCGCGGCTCTTCTTGTCCTGCCGCGCGTACCCGAAGAACGGCGCGACCACGGTGATCCGGTTCGCCGACGCCCGCTTGAGCGCGTCGACCATGATCAGCTGCTCCATGATCCAGTGGTTGATCGGCGAGGTGTGGCTCTGCAGCACGAACGCGTCGCAGCCGCGCACCGACTCGAGGAACCTGACAAAGATCTCGCCGTTGGCGAAGTCGTACAGCGTCGTCGGCGTCGGCTCGACACCCAGGTAGTCGGCGATCTCGCGGCCGAGCTCGGGGAACGCCCGGCCGGAGAAGAGCATCATCTTCTTGCCGCTTGGCCTGCCGCCTGGCCCAGTGCCGTCCGTCACGTGACCTGCTCTCCCTGAACGTGCGCTCGCTGAACGTGCGCGAACGGCCCGATCCGCGCGCCCTCGCCGATGACCGCGTTCTCGCAGACCGAGTGGGTGACCTCGGCCCCCGCGCGCACCTCGGTGTCGCGCAGCGTGGACGCCGGCCCCACGCTCGCTCCGGCCGCCACCGTGGTGGCGCCTTCCAGCTGGGTGCCGGGACCGATGTAGGCGTCCTTGGCCAGCCGGACGTCGACGTCTACCCACGTGCTCGCCGGGTCGGCGATCCGCACGCCAGCCCGCATCGCGGCATCGAGTAGCCGGGCGTTGAGCACCTTGCTGACGTGAGCAAGCTGGACGAGATCGTTCACACCCTGAATTTCTTCAAAGTCCGGGCAGCAGACGGTGGCGACCTGGTGGCCGTCGGCGAGCAGGACAGTGACCGCGTCGGTGAGGTACTCCTCGCCCTGGGCGTGGTGCGGGTGGACACGCTTCACGGCGTCGGCGAGCAGGTCGCCGTCGAACGCGTACATCCCCGAGTTGATCTCGTCGACCTGGCGCTGGTCGTCGCTGGCGTCGGCGTGCTCGATGATCGAGGTGAAATTACCGCGGCCGTCGCGGATGATCCGCCCGTAACCGGCCGGGTCGGGGGCGCGGGCGGTCAGCACGGCAGCAGCGACGCCCGACTTGTCCCGCTCGGCGACCAGGTCACGCAGCGTGGTGCCGCGCAGCAGCGGCGTGTCGGCGTAGGTCACCACCACGGTCCCTGTGATCGTGCCGACGGTCTCCAGCACCACCCGCACCGCGTGGCCGGTGCCGCCGAGATGGTCCTGCACCACGATGGCGGCGTCGGGCACCTGCCGCCTGGCCTCATCGGCGACCTCGTCGGCGCCGTGGCCGACCACCACGATCAGCCGCTCGGGCCTTAGCTCGGCGGCGGCCGCGAGGCAGTGCCCGAGCATCGTCTGCCCGCAGACCTCATGCAGCGTCTTGGGTAGCCTCGTCCGCATCCGCGTGCCCTCGCCGGCCGCGAGCACGATCACGGCGGCCGGACCTGCTGCGCTCACTCGGCTCGGCTCCTCGAATGTGTTCGGGATCGTCTGAACTGGGCGCTGGCCCTGCCGGTTACCCCCGACCTAGGCAGGATACCTCCCGGCCGCGCGGTGCCGGTCGCGGCCCGAGCAGGTTCGGATACCTCCCGGCCAGGCCGGGCGGGTCGCGGCCCGAGCAGGTTCAGGTACCCGGCCAGGGCGGGCCGGTCGCGGCCCGAGCCGGTTCGAGCGAGACTACTTGAGTGACGCGATGGGTGCTGCATGTCGATCTCGACCAGTTCATCGCGGCCGTCGAGGTGCTGCGCCGGCCCGAGCTGCGCGGCCTGCCCGTCGTGGTGGGCGGGGACGGCGACCCGGCCAAGCGCGGCGTGGTCAGCACGGCCTCCTACGAGGCCCGCGCATACGGGGTGCACTCCGGGCTGCCGCTGCGGACCGCGCTGCGGCGGTGCCCGCAGGCGGTGTTCCTGCCGGTGGACAGGGCGGCGTACGAGGCCGCGTCCGCCGTGGTGATGGCGACGCTGCGCGAGTTCGACGTGGTGGTCGAGGTGATGGGCTGGGACGAGGCCTTCCTGGCCGCCGACACCGACGACCCCGAGGCGCTGGCCAGGCAGATCCAGGACCGCGTGCGGGCCAGGACCGCGCTTGACTGCTCTGTCGGCATCGGCCAGAACAAGCTCCAGGCCAAGATCGCGACCGGGTTCGGCAAGCCCGCCGGGGTCTTCACGCTCACCGGCCAGACCTGGACGCAGGTGATGGGCGACCTTCCTACCGACGCGCTGTGGGGCATCGGCGCGCGGACCGCGCGCAAGCTGGCCGGCCTCGGCGTCGGCACCGTCGCCGAGCTCGCGGCCGCCAGCCCGCGCGAGCTCGCCGGGCACTTCGGGCCGACGATCGGGCCGTGGCTGGTCCAGACCGCGCACGGGATCGACCTGTCGCAGGTCACCGACGAGCCGTACGTTCCTCGCGGGCACGGAAGGGAGGTCACCTTCCAGCAGAACCTCACCGAATGGGCTCAGGTGCGCGAGGAGATCGCCAAGATTGCGCGAGCCGTAGCCGACGACGTGGCCGCCGAAGGCCGGCTGGCCGCGAGGATCGTGGTCAAGGTGCGCTACGCGCCGTTCTTCACGCGGACGCACGGCCGCACCCTGGCCGAGCCGAGCCGCGAGCCCGCCGTGATGGAGGAGGCCGCCCTCGCCGCGCTTGACGATTTCGCACGCAAGAACCCGGTCCGCCTGCTCGGCGTCCGCGCCGAGTTCACCGATCCCGCTCCCGCCAAGCCCGCGTGAACCTCGCCAGCCCGGCCCGTCCGACTGGCTGGCTCGCCCGCCCCACCTGGCTCGCTCACCCCGCCCGACTTGACCGCGTGGCCCGCGCCGCATGGCCCGCCCACATGGCCCGCCCGCGCCGCGTGGCCGCATGGCCCGGCCACAAGGCCCGTACTCCTGCCCGCACCCCACTCGGCCCGCACCCTCCGCTCCGACTTTTCATCCGCTGGCGCCACCTTTCATCCGCTAGTGCCTCACATAAGCCGTAAAACGGACGTGATCATGACGCCAGCGGATGCAAAGACGAATGTCGCCCGGCTGGCGGCGGTTGTCGACGAGAAAATTACCCGGCTTGTGCCGGTTCAGTTCCGGGTTAGTTGGGCTGATGTGGGCTGTGACCAGCTCGTACCAGTCCACAGCGGATCGAGGGGTGATACGACCCGGCCAACGCCGACGCCGACCGATTGTGAGTGGCCGCCTCATCCGCCGGTCGATATCGTGAGTAGCACTCGGCCGACGGCAGTGGGTCGATCGGCCCGATCCGGCGTGGGGTAATTGGCAGCCCAACGGGTTTTGGTCCCGTTTGTCCTGGTTCGAGTCCAGGCGCCGGAACTGCCTTCAGCGACTTTACTCCGGAAGCGGCGGGTCGCTGGCGCACGCGTACGGCACCGCATCGGCCCGCTCCGAGCAGTCCGGCCGGTCGCTGGCGCGCGCGTACGGCACCGCGTTGGCCTGTTCCGAGCAAGGAGTCCGGCCGGGTCGCTGGCGCGGGCGCACCCCATGGCACAAGCCCGTTCCGAGCAGGAGCCACTGCCGCGTCCGAGCATGTCCCGGGCGCTGCGGGGCAGTTGATTGAACGCCACATGTGCAGGACCGGAAATCTGTCGGAACCCCCTCTAGGGTACGTTGCAGAACCTACGCTACCGTAAGCTACGGTTACGTAGGCGTATTCGCTCGGCCCATGACCTCGGTTATGCGGATCGCTGATCCCACCGGCGCAGTCCAGCGTGCAAGGAGCCGAGATGACCGCCACAACCGACGTCACTGCCACCCCTGACATCCCCGACGTCCCCGACGTGCTCGTAGAGCCCACGTCGGTCCGCCGCCGAGCCCCGCTTGCCGAGTTCGAAGAGGAGCCGAGGTCCAATGGCCAGCGAGTCTTGGTCGCCATCTTCACCGGCGTCCCGATGCTCGCGCTCGTTGCCGCCATCCCGGTCGCATGGATCTGGGGCCTGCTCGACTGGCAGGCCGTGGTGATCGGGGTCGCGTTCTACCTGTTCTCCGGGCTGGGCATCGCGATGGGCTTCCACCGCTACTTCACGCATGGGTCGTACAAGGCCAGCCGCTGGTTCAAGGTCGCGCTCGGCGTGGCCGGCTCGATGGCCGTCGAGGGGCCGATCCTGGACTGGGTCTCCGATCACCGCAGGCACCACAAGTACAGCGACAAGGAAGGCGACCCGCACTCGCCCTGGCGGTTCGGCGAGGACCTGCGTGCCCTGACCAAGGGCCTGATCTGGGCGCACATGGGCTGGCTGTTCGACCGCGACGTGACCTCGCACAAGAGGTTCTCACCCGACTGGCTGGCCGACCGTGACATCGTGCGTGTGCACCGGCAGTTCCCCGTCCTGGTCGCCGTGACTCTGCTGCTCCCGGCGCTGATCGGCGGGCTGTGGACCATGTCCTGGCAGGGCGCGGTGATCGCGTTCTTCTGGGCGAGCCTGGTCCGGATCTCGTTCCTGCACCACGTCACCTGGTCGATCAACTCGATCTGCCACACCTTCGGTGCGCGCGAGTTCGAGGCGCGGGACAAGTCGAGGAACGTCGCGTGGCTGGCCGTGCTGTCGTTCGGCGAGTCGTGGCACAACCTGCACCACGCCGACCCCACCTGTGCCAGGCACGGGGTGTTCAAGGGCCAGATCGACATCGCCGCCCGCGGCATCTGGCTGGCCGAGAAGTTCGGCTGGGTCAAGGAAGTCCGGTGGCCAGACGCGGTGCGTCTGACCGCCAAGAAGGTCGGCACGGTCCGCGAGCTTGGGTCCATGACCCAGCGCCCGGCGGCGGTCTCGATTAACTCATAATCCCCGGTTGCCTGCATGATGGGGCAGTGACCAGCCAGCCCCCGACGACCGGGCGTAAGCGAATGACCGGCAAAGAGCGGCGCGAGCAGCTACTCGACATCGGCCGCCGCCTCTTTGCCGAGCGCGGCCTGGACGGCACCTCCATCGAGGAGATCGCCGCCCAGGCCGGCGTGTCCAAGCCGGTCGTCTACGAGCACTTCGGCGGCAAGGAGGGCCTGTACGCGGTCGTGGTCGACCGCGAGGTCGACAGGTTCCTGACCATGGCGACCGAGGTGCTCCGTGGCGAGGACACGATGGAGAAGTTCGAGGTCGCCGCGGTCAGCCTGCTCCGCTACATCGAGGACAACAGCGACGGCTTCCGGATCCTGGTGCGCGACTCCAACCCGGCGTCGGGTTCTGGCACGTTCGCCAGCCTAATCAGCGACATCGCCGGCCAGGTCGAGTACCTGCTCGCCGACGTGCTCAAGATGCGCGGCTACGACCCCAAGCACGCCCCGATGTACGCGCAGATGCTGGTCGGCATGGTCGCGTTCGCCGGGCAGTGGTGGCTGGACGTGCGCAAGCCGAAGCTCGAGGAGATGGCCGCGCACCTGGTCAACCTGGCATGGAACGGCCTGTCGCAGCTCGACCCGAAGCCGAAGATCTCGGCCGAGGCGCTGCGCCACCTGCGCGAACAGCCCAAGTCCCGCTAGCGGCGCGCGACGCAGAAAACGCGGCGGAATCCGAACACCGTTCCGAACTCGGCCTGCGGATATGCCTCTGCGAGCAGCGCGCCGTACTCGGCAAGGAACTCCGACTGACTGGCAGCATCGAGCGCGGCGATGACCGGCCGCAGCCCGGTGCCCTTGATCCACGCAAGCACAGGGTCCTCGCCGGTCAGCACGTGCAGGTAAGTGGTCTCCCACGCGTCCACGGCGCAGCCCTCGCGTGCCAGCAGGTCGAGGTAGCCGGCCGGATCGCCCGCCTGCCGGTTGAGTGCCACGTCGCCGAGGAGCGGGCGCCAGCGCGGCGAGCCGGCCAGCTCGCGCAGCAGCGCATGGGTGGGCTGATCGAAGTTGCCCGGCATCTGGACGGCCAGCCAGCCGCCGTCGGCGAGCGCGCCGGCCCAGCGGACCAAGAGCCGCTCATGATCGGGAATCCACTGCAGCAGCGCGTTGGACACGATCACATCGACGGGCTGGTCCGGGCGCCACGCCAGAGCGTCGCAGAGCTCGAACCGCAGCTTGGGCGGACCGCCGGCCGCCCGCGCGCCCAGGCTGGCGAGTACGTCCTGCGCCGCCGAAATCATCTCCGGCGAGTTGTCGACGCCGAGCACCTCGGCCGATGGCCAGCGCTGGCACAGCGATGCGGTCAGCTCCCCCGGACCGCAGCCGAGGTCGGCGACCAGCCCGGGACCGGCGGCATCGATCCGCCCGACGAGCTCGTAGAAGGGACGGGACCGCTCGTCGGCGAACTGCCGGTACAGGCCTGGATCCCACATGAGCGCGCTCTCCCGATCTCGTTGACAGATCCCCTTGATCCAGATCTCTTGATGTCGAGATTTTTTTAACGTTCTACCTCGGGCTAACTCTCGATGTCAAGAGATATGCTGCGTGGGTGCAACAGACGGCTGCCGGACTGCGGGACGAGGTCGACGATCTCGTTGCCGGCTGGCGTGCGGAGCGACCCGATCTTGACCTGGGCCCGCTCCAGGTGCTGAGCCGGGTCTCGCGACTCGCCAAGCACCTCGACCGGGCCCGCAGGACCGCGTTCGCCACACACGACCTGGAGGCATGGGAGTTCGACGTGCTCTCCGCGCTCCGCCGCCAGGGGCCGCCCTATCGGCTGAGCCCGGGTGCGCTGCTGCGCGCGACGCTCGTGACGTCGGGAACGATGACCAACCGGATCGACCGGCTAGCCGGGGCCGGCCTGGTCACCAGGCACCCTGACCCTTCAGACAAGCGCGGTGTGCTGGTCGAGCTCACCGATCGCGGCAGGCACGTGGCCGACGCGGCCCTCGCCGACCTGCTCGAGCAGGAGCAGGAGCTGCTGAGCGGCCTGAACGGTGACGAGCGCGACCAGCTGGCTGACCTGCTCAGGGTACTGCTCGGCCCGCTCGATACCGGGGTACCCGGGTGACTCCGGGGTTACCTCCCATCCCCCTCATTCCGTGCGTGAACGTATGCTCGCGGCCATGCCGACCAGCCGACCGCCGGTGACAAGGCTCGCGGCGCTGCTGATGGCGCTGCCGGTCCTGGCCGGCCTCGCTGGCCTCGAAGGCTGCGCCGCAGGGTCGGATCCGCCGCGGCACGCCGCCGGCCCGGGCCGCGCGGCGACCGCCGGGCGAGCCACCGGAGGGCTCGCCGGGCTCCGGGCCGGTCTTACCCGCCGTACAGGCGGGCCCGCGTACTACCTCTCGCTCGGCGACTCACTCGCGCGCGGCATCCAGCCCGGGCCGACCGGCCAGGACGTGGCGACCTCGGACGGCTACCCGAATCTGCTGGCCGCCAGGCTGCGCGGCGTGATCGGCCGCGTGCGGCTGGTACAGCTTGGCTGCTCTGGCGAGACCACCTCGACCATGATCCACGGCGGCATCTGCCGGTATCCGGCCGGCAGCCAGCTCGCGCAGGCGGCCAGGTTCCTGCGAGCGCACCGCGGCCAGGTCGCGCTCGTCACGATCGACATCGGGGCCAATGACGCCAACTCATGCGTGCTCGGCCAGCCGCGGGCGGCGATCATTGGCTGCCTGTACCAGCGGGTCGGCCAGCTCCAGGCCAATCTGAGCGCGATACTCGGGCAGCTGAGGCCCGCGGGAGGCCCGCGGGTGCTGATCGTCGGGATGACGTACTACGTCCCGGAACTCGGGCTCTGGCATGCCGGGCGGACCGGCAAGAAGATCGCCGCCGTCACCTACGACTTCGCCGCGGGCGCCAACAAGCTGCTGGCGGCCAGGTATCGCCGGTACGGCGCCCGGGTGGCCGATGTCTTCGGTGCCTTCCGCAGCTCCGACTTCGCCATGGCCAAGCCGACCGGACTCGCCAGACCGCCCGGCGGGCGGGACCCGCGCCGCCGGACCGCGGTCGCGCCGGTCAACGTGACCGTGATCTGCTCGCTGACCTGGATGTGCGCCCGGCCGCCCCGGGGCCCGAACGAGCACGCCAACGACGCGGGCTACCGGGTCATCGCCGAAGCCTTCTGGCGAGCCATCACGCGCTGAGCCCCCGCGCCCTGCGGCGAGACCCAGGCATGGACGATTTCCTCCGGGCCGAACACAGCCCGGCGGGAGTCACCCGGAGGCTTCGTAACCGGCTGCGAGCTGTTCGAAGAAGTCCGCGATGACGGCGAGCTGCTCGCTCGTGTAGCGGTCATAGAGCGCTGTCATCGCTTTCTGTGCGCCAGCGTGGTAGGGCATGATGTCGCGCTCGACCCGGTCGTTGTCGGGGACGATGATCACCTTGCGCCGGTCGCCGGAGTCGGGTTCGCGCCGAACATACCCCGCATTCTGCAGCCGGTCCACGATAGCGGTGACGGCGCCGGTGGTCAGGCGGGCCTGCCGCGCGAGTTCCCCCGCAGTGCAGGGGCCATGCAGCGTCAGCAGGTGCAGGCACTGCAGGTCGGTGGCGTTGCGGCCCAGCTGCCCGGCGATCTGGTGCATGTGCAAGACGGTGGCCGCGATCTGGTTCCTGATCAGGTGATCGAGCCTGCGGGTGAGGTCAGCCCGGCGCTGGCCGTCGGGTGACGTCATCACAGCACACGCTCACTAAAATGAGATACTTTCAAATATGAGAATCTCATTCAAACAAGATATTCTGCTATGCTCGTCGGCCAGCGCAGCCGATGCGCCCGGGCCGCTGAGAGCCCGGGGCAAGCACGAGCCAGGAGGCTGTTCATGGAGGCGATGATAGAAGCACGCGGGCTCGCCAAGTCCTATCACCGCAAGCCCGCCCTGGCCGACGTGGGCTTCACCGTGCCCCCCGGGAGCGTGCTGGGGCTGCTGGGCCCCAATGGCGCCGGGAAGACCACCACTGTCCGGATCTTGTCCACCCTGCTGCGGCCCGACCAAGGAAACGCCCTGATCGCCGGTCATGACGTCACACGCGAGCCCGTGGCGGTCCGCCGCGCCATCGGCCTCGTCGGCCAGCACGCGGCCATCGACCAGGCGCTCACCGCGCGGGAGAACCTGCACATGGTCGCCCGGCTCTACCGGCTCAGCCGCCGGCAGGCCCGCACCCGGACCGAGGAAGCCCTGGAACTGCTCGGGCTGACCGAGGCCGCCGACCACCCGGCCCGCACCTATTCCGGCGGCATGCGCCGCCGCCTCGATCTGGGCGCCAGCCTTGTCGGGCAGCCGCCGGTGCTGCTTCTAGACGAGCCCACCAGCGGGCTTGACCCGGCAGCGCGCATCCAGCTCTGGCAATTCGTCCGCAGCCTGGTCGATCAGGGGACCACGCTGCTGCTGACCACCCAGGCCATGGAAGAAGCCGACCAGCTCGCCAGCCATATCATCATCCTCGACCGCGGCCGGATCGCCGCCCGCGGCACTCCGGGCGAGCTGAAGGCCCGCCTGGGAGACGCCATCGTCGACGTCACCATCGCCGACCCGGCCAGGCTGGCCGACGCCGCGGCCGCGCTGGCCCAGGCCGCGACCACGCCGCCGGTCATCACCCAGGCGCCCCCGCGCGTCAGCATCACCGCACCCTCCGGCGCCGACGCCCTGGTGCAGGCCGTCCGGCAGCTCGACGAGCAGGGCATCGGCATTGCCGACGTGATGGTCAGGCGCCCCACGCTCGATGACGTCTTCCTCGCCATCACCGGGCATGCGACCCTCGCGCAGCCGAACACAGGGCAGGAGGCCAGCGCATGACCGCCATCCCCACCCGCCGGAACTCGCTGCCCGCGACCGCGGTATTCGCCGACACCGCCACCATCGCGGTCCGGCACCTGATCCGCCTGTGGCGCACCCCCCAGCTGCTAGCCGCCGCCCTGACCAGCCCGGTCCTGTTCATGGTGCTGATGCGGTACGTCTTCGGCGGCGCGATCCCGCTGCCCGGCATGACCTATGTCGACTACCTCGTCCCCGCCATGCTCATCCAAAACGTGGTCTTCGAAGGACTGTCCAGCGCCGCCGCCCTCGCCACCGACGCCCGCGAAGGCACCGTCGACCGGTTCAAGTCCTTGCCGATGGCCCAGACCGCGGTGCTCACCGGCCGGGCCGCCGCCGACGTCCTAGTCCAGTTCACCGCCATCTGCCTGACCCTGGCCGCCGGGCTCCTAGTCGGCTTCCGGTTCCACACCACCCCCGCCAACGCCGCCGCCGCCATCGCCCTCACCCTCCTGTTCGGCCTGACCCTCTTCTGGGTCTTCGCCGCCATGGCGTTCACCACCCGCAACCCCGAAACCACCCAGGCGCTCACGCCGGTCTTCTTCCTGCTCCTGTTCGTCTCCTCCAGCTTCATCCCCGTCGCCACCCTGCCCGGCTGGCTCCAGGGCTTCGCCCGCAACCAGCCGGTCAGCCAATGGACCAACGCGGTGCGCTGTCTCACCCAGGGCCGCCCAGCCGAACTGCTGCTCGGGCACAGCACCGGCTACTACCTCGCCACCTCATTGCTGTGGTGCGCCGCGATAATCCTCGTCTTCGGCGTGCTCGCCATGCGCGCATTCCGCCGACCGTAAAGATCGCCGAACCGCAGAGCCTCGAAAAGCCAATCATCCGTACCCAGGGACGTAAGTGCTTACGGCATGGCCTGCTGCTCAGGAGGCGGCGTCATCGACGATGGCGCGCCAGCCCTGCGGGGAGAGCGCATAGCTGGTGACGGCACCCGAGGAGAACGCTCGCCAGGTGGCCGGACGGACGACGGTGGCGAGCGAAGCGGCCGCGAGCGGGAAGACGGCACGCAGGTCGCCGCGCAGCGGTGTCAGTTCCTCGGCGCTGCGCCGGTAGCTGCCCGCGTGGCGAGCCGCCGACGTGAGTTCGGCGAGCACGGCCCGCCGCGTACCCGCATGCTGCGCTGCGCCGAGCACCGCCAGGAGCAGCTGGTGAGTGGCGACCCCGGCTGCGCCTGGTGCCTGCGGGGCCGGTGTCTTGCCGGCGCCGACGTCGAGCAGGGCGGCGACGAGGTCCACCCCCGCTCGCCATGCGTTGCCCGGTTCCACGAGGCGCGGATTGATGTCGATGTAGACAGGGCCGTCCTCGGCCAGGATCGCGTCGACGGACAGCGCCCCGTGCCAGCCGAGCGCTCCGCCGAGATGGGTGATCTGCTCGCGGACGGCAGGTAGGTCGATGCTCAGCTTGTGGCTGGCGCCGCCGCCGACGCCCTCGCGGACCCGCACGTTGGCATGGAACGCGATCAGCTCGCCCGCGCAGAAGACCGACTGGATCATGACCAGCCGGCCTTGGACGGGCGACTGGACAAGCACCCCGCCGTCGCTGAACAGGCCGGCCGCCGACCATTCGCGGGCGAGCGCCATGAGCTCGTCGGCCTGGGTGACATAGCGGACTCCCGTCGTGGCCGTCCCGATGGGCGTCTTCACGAAGGCCGGGAGGCGCCGGCAAGCCGCGAGCTCCGCGGAGGTCGTCACAACCGTCGCCGCTGGCTGCGGCAGGCCAAGCTCGGCGAGCGTCCTGGACGCGGCCAGCTTGTCCTGCACCCTGCTGAGCGCGTCGAACGGCGGCACCGCGGTCGCCACGCCGAGCGACCGGAGCCTGCCGGCCGATCCGGACAGCACCGCGACCTGCTCCTGGGTGGGGAACAGCACGTCGAAGCGGCCTGCCGCATAGACGGCCAGCGACGCATCCAGCCAGGCGAACGGATCGGCTCCGTACGGCGGGACCCGGTGCACGCGCCGCACGTGCCTGGTGAACCGCGTCAGCGCCAAGGGGTCTGGCGTCAGGACTTCCACCGAGTGCCCGGCCACGGACAGCTGCGTCGCCACTTGCCGGGCAGTCAGCCCAGAACCGTCGCTGAGCAGCACGCGCACCATCAGATCCTCTCAGACGCCGCGCACACGGCCGCTATGGCCGCTGTTAACGTGGTCTGAGGCGTTCTGCGTTCTGCCTCCTATTTGGACGTGCTGAGGAGTCCGATGCCCGGGGGACTGGCTGGCAAGACCGCGGTTGTCACCGGCACCGCTCACGGTATTGGCGCCGCCATCGCCGACGCGCTCCGAGCTGACGGTGCTGCCGTTCACCGGGTCGACAAGGACTCCGTCGACCTGACCGATGCCGCCGGAGTGCGCGAGTTCTTCGCCCGGATCGGCGGCGTTGACATCCTGGTCAACAACGCTGGCGGCGTCTGCGGGCAGGCCGGCCACCCGCTGGAGGAGGTCAGCGACGACGACTGGCACCAGATCGTCGACGCCAACCTGACCACGGCGTTCCTGTGCACGCGCGCGGTAGTGCCGGCGATGAAGGAACGCCGCTGGGGCCGGATCGTGAATATCTCGTCGGCGGCCGGCCTCGGCGTCAGCAAGACGGGGATCCAGGCCTACGCCAGCGCAAAGGCGGCTCAGATCGGGTTCACGCGGCAGATGGCGCACGAGCTCGGACCGTTCGGCGTCACGGTCAACTGCATCGCGCCTGGCTTCATCCGCTCCAACCCGACGACCGAGCGGCAGTGGGAGAGCTACGGCCCGCAGGGCCAGCGGGACCTGCTCAGGGGAATCGCGATGCGCAGGCTCGGGGAGCCGGCCGACATCGCCAACGGCGTGCGGTTCTTCGTCGCCGAAGAGTCATCCTGGGTGACCGGGCAGACGCTAGCGATTGACGGCGGCGATGCTCTCCTTTGATCCCGATGCCACCGCGCCGCCGCCGGGAGGTCACCGCAATGACGCCTGATCCGCCAAACGGCCCGTCGCCCGCCAGCCCCGCCAGCCCTGGCAGCCAGGGCAGCCCAGGCAGCGGGCGCGGCTATGCCGCCTACTCCTACCTGACCGCGGGCGTGGACTTTCCCAGCTTCGAGCTGGCGCCTGAATTCGGCCGGGTGCCCGCCTACGCCGCGGACCTGACCGACGAGCAGCAGCGGCGTGCCCGCGAGCTGCTGCGCGACGCCATGGTGATCAGCCTGCACGATCATCCGGTCCGCTTCCCGCTGCGGATGGAGCAGACGCCCGACTACAACCGCACCGGGCGGCAGCATGCCGCCTACGCGGGCCTCGCGGCGTCTGGCATGACGGTCGTCTTCGACAACATGATGGACGGCACGGCGTGCGTCACCGGCAACGCGCCGTGGCGGTGGGACGACGTCATCACCGACCTGGGGATGCGCCAGGCCGACATCGCCCACGCCGGCGAGGTGATGGTCGTCCGCACCGTGGCCGACATCGACGAGGCCTACCGCTCTGGCCGGGTCGGCCTGGTGTTCGGGCTGGAGGCCGCGACCCCGATCGAGAACGAGATCGACCGCCTCGACGTGCTCTACGGCCTGGGCATCCGGCAGATCGGGATCGCCTACTCCGACGCCAACGCGCTCGGCAGCGGCCTTTCCGAGGAGACCGACGGCGGGCTCACCGCGTTCGGCCGCCGGGCCGTGCGGCGGATGAACAAGCTCGGCCTGGCCATCGACCTGTCGCACTCCTCTGACCGCACCGCACTCGACGTGTGCCAGGTCAGCGAACGGCCGGTGCTCATCACCCACGCGGGCGCCCGGGCGGTGTGGGACACCCGCCGGATGAAGCCCGACGACGTGCTGCGCGGCGTCGCGCGGACCGGCGGCGTGATCGGGATGTCGGCGGCCCCGCACACCACGCTGTCTGCCGCGCATCCCAGGCACAGCATCGACTCGGTGATGGACCACTTCCTGTACTGCGCCAACCTCGTCGGCGTCGAGCACCTCGCATTCGGGCCGGACACGCTGTACGGCGACCACGTCGCGCTGCACCGCATCTTCGCGCACCTGCTGAGCCTGGGCCGCGCAACCGGCGGTCCCGCCTTCGAGCCGGTGGGCTACGTCGACGGCCTGGAGAACCCGACAGAGAACTTCGTCAACATCTGCGGCTGGCTGGTCAGGCACGGATTCGACGATGCCGCGATCCGCGCCGTCATCGGTGGCAACATCTACCGGGTGCTGCAATCGATCTGGATCTGACCGTGCGCTTCCGCATACAGCGCGCCTTCGGCGCCGCGGCGGCCGGCGTCGCGCTGTTCGCACCGGGTCTGGCCTGCGCGAGCACCCCGGCCGCGTCGGGGAAGGTGCTGCCGGTGGTGGCCCGGCCACTTCCCGGCTACCAGCTCAACGGCGTGGCGGCCACGTCCGCAAGTAACGCCTGGGCGGTCGGCTGCACCGTCGACAACTGCGCAGCCAACGCGAGCAAGACCCTCATCCTGCACTGGAACGGCCGCACGTGGCGGCGGCAGGCGAGCCCGACTCCCTCGCGCTTCAGCGGCCTGTTCGCCGTCGCGGCCCTCTCCGCCAGCGACGCCTGGGCGGTCGGCAACGCCGGCGTGCGGATCCTCATCCTGCACTGGAACGGCACGGCATGGGACCAGGTGCCCGGCCCGCACCTGCCGGTGCACAGCGCCAGCCTTCATGGCGTGGCGGCGCTCTCCGCCAGCGACGCCTGGGCGGTCGGTTCCGCCGACGCCGGGAGCCTGATCCTGCACTGGAACGGGACCGCGTGGAAGCGGGTGCCCAGCCCAGGGGGCGGCTGGTCCGCGGTGGCCGCGCAGTCCGCCCGCAGCGCCTGGGCGGCGGGCCAGTTCACCAGGAATGGCGCCACCGGGGCCGCGGCCGCGCACTGGGACGGAACCGCCTGGACGCAGCTGCCGAGCCCGGCGCGGCCCAGCCGCCGAGCCGGACCGAGCTACTTCACCGGCGTCGCCGTCGTCGCTGCCCGCAGCGCCTGGGCGGTCGGGCGGACCGGCTATGGCAAGACCCTCATCGCGCAGTGGAACGGCACCGCGTGGAAGCAGGTGCCCAGCCCCACGCCCGTGGGCCCGGGCGGACTCGACGGCGTCGCCGCAATCTCCGCCGCCGATGCGTGGGCGGTCGGGTCCACGTGCACACCGCACTGCGCCGGCATCGCGACCCTGATCCTGCGATGGAACGGCACCTCCTGGACGCGGGTGCCGAGCCCGAGTCCAGGCATCGCGGCGAGCCCCGAGAGCCAACTCCTCGGCGTGACCGCCACATCGCCGGCCAACGCCTGGGCCGCGGGATTCGAATGCGTCCGCCCGGCACCTGGGGCCTCGGGCTGCGAATCCGTGGGTGAGCAGAACGCGGCCCTGATCCTGCACTGGAACGGCACACGCTGGACGCAGGTCCCGGTCCGAGCCTGACGTGTGCCCCGGCTCGGCTAGCCGGAGGTCTCCTCGGCCACCTCGAGCCATCGATCCTCCAGTGCCGCCCTTTCAGCCTGAACAGATCGCAGCTCCTCATCGAGCTCGATCAGGCGGGTGTAGTCGGCTGCGGCCTGGGCGAGCGCCTGGTGCAGCTCGGACTCGCGGGCGGCGAGCCGTTCTACCTGGCGGTCGAGCCTGGCCAGCTCCTTGCGTGCGTCCCGCAGCCGGCCAGCCGAGCCGGTGCGCTGGTCAGGCGCGGCAGCGCCGGCCGGTCCTGGCACTCCGGCCGGTCCCGGCACGGCGGCACCGGGTGGGCCGGGAGCCGCCGGCGGGCCATCCAGGCCGGCCTCGCACAGCCTGAGGTACTCGTCCACGCCGCCGGGCAGGAACGCGAGCGCGCCGCCGACCAGGGCGAGCACGCGGTCGGTGACCCGCTCAAGGAAGTACCTGTCGTGGCTGACCACGACGATCGAGCCAGGGAAGCCGTCGAGCAGGTCCTCGAGCTCGGTCAGCGTGTCGATGTCCAGGTCGTTGGTCGGCTCGTCGAGCAGCAGCACGTTCGGCTCGGCCATCAGCAGCATCTGGAGCTGCAGCCTGCGCCGCTCCCCGCCGGACAGGTCGGCCACCGGCGTCCACTGCCGGTCTGCGGTCAGGCCGAGCCGGTCGAGCAGCTGGCTGGCCGACAGCTCGCGCTTGCCGATCCTGACCGAGCCGCGCACCTGCTGCGCGGCCTCGAGCACGCGCAGGCCCGGGTCGACCGGCCCTGGCTCCTGGGTCAGGTAGCCGAGCCTGACGGTCTTGCCGGTCACCACCTCGCCAGAGAAGTCAAGGCCGGTGCTCACCCCGGCAAGCACCTCGGGGGGATCCGGGGGGTCGCCCCCCCGGGCCAGCACGTTGAGCAGGGTGGTCTTGCCGCTGCCGTTCACGCCGACCACGCCGACCCGGTCGCCGGGCCCGAGCTGCCAGGTGACGCCGTCGAGCAGGACCCGCTCGCCCGCCCGCACGCTCACGTCGGTCAGGTCGATGACGGTCTTGCCGAGCCGGGCGGCGGCCAGCGCGGACAGCTCGACCGAGTCCCTGGCGGCCGGCTCGTCGGCGATCAGCGCGGTGGCCGCATCGATGCGGAACCTCGGCTTGCTCGTCCTGGCCGGCGGCCCGCGCCGCAGCCAGGCGAGCTCCTTGCGCAGCAGGTTCCTGCGGCGCTGGTCCTGCGCGGCGGCGAGCCTGGCCCGCTCGGCCCTGGCCAGGACGTACGCGGAGTAGCCGCCGTCGTAGGAGTAGACCTGGCCGTCGGCAAGCTCCCAGGTCCGCTCGCACACGGCGTCGAGGAACCACCGGTCATGGGTCACCACGACGAACGCCTTGCCGTGGCTGGTCAGGTACCCGGCCAGCCAGCCGATCGCCTCGATGTCCAGGTGGTTGGTCGGCTCGTCGAGCAGCAGCAGGTCGTGGGTGTCGCGGAGCAGCGCGGCCAGCGCGACCCGCCGCCGCTCGCCGCCGGACAGCCGCTCCGCGCTGGCCGCGAGGTCGATGCCGGACAGCAGGGCGGCGAGCAGGCCGCGCCCGCGGGCGTCCGCCGCCCATTCGTGCTCGGGAAGATTTCCGAACACAAGCTCCCTGACCGATCCGGTCAGCTCAGCGGACTGCGGCAGGTAGCCGACCTGGGCGTCGCGGGACCTGGTCGAGCGGCCAGCGCTGAGCACACCGCGGCCCGCGAGCACCTCGAGCATCGTGGTCTTGCCCGAGCCGTTGCGGCCCACCACGCCGATCCGGTCGCCGGCGGCGACCCCGAGCGAGACGCCGTCGAGCAGCACCCGGGTCCCGTACGCCTTGACCGCGGACTCCAGGTTGACGATGTTCACCCCTGGGCACCGGGCTCGATCACGCACGCCCCTGGCACCGGGCCGGCCACCACGGCGACGGCCCGGCACACGCCGGCGCCGGTGACCGCGATCGCCAGGTCCCGCGCAGCCTCCTCATCGGCGGCGAGGAACGCGCAAGTCGGCCCCGAGCCTGAGACGACAGAGCCGAGCGCGCCGGCGTCCTTGCCCGCCGCGAGCGCACGGCGGAGCAGCGGCTGCAGCGACAGCGCGGCCGGCTGGAGGTCGTTGCTGAGCAGCGGGCCGACCGCGGCCGGGTCGCCGGAGCGCAGCGCCGCCATCAGCTCGGTGCTCAGCTCGGGCGCAGGGACCTCGCCGTCGGCTTCTGGGCCGGTGCGGTTGGCCCGCAGCCGGTCGCAGGCCGCGTACACGTCGGGCGTGGCCAGCCCTGACGCGCCGAACGCCAGCACCCAGTGGTAGCCGCCGGAGGCCAGCGCCCTGGTCAGCCGCTCGCCGCGGCCGAGCCCGACCGCGGTGCCGCCGATCAGCGCGAACGGCACGTCACTGCCGATCCGCGCCCCGATCTCGCTGAGCTCGGCCACCGAGAGCCCGGCACCCCACAGCTCGTTGCAGGCAACCAGCGCGGCGGCCGCGTCCGCGCTGCCGCCGGCCAGCCCGGCCGCGACCGGTATCCGCTTGCGTATCTCGATCCTGACCCCGGCGGCGCCCTGGCCGCGCCGGCCGGTCGCCCTGGCCAGCGCGGCGGCCGCGCGGACGGCGAGGTTGGCCGGGCCGAGCGGGACCGCGGGACCGCCCTCGCCGGAGACCGAGACGCTGGTGCGGTCCGCCTGGGCCACGGTCACCTCGTCGAACAGCGAGACCGCATGGAAGACGGTGACCAGGTCGTGATACCCGTCGGCGCGCGCCGAACCGACCGAGAGCTGCAGGTTGACCTTGGCAGGCACCCGGGCGGTGACGGTCCTGGCTGGCCCTCGGGTCGGCGTCATGTGCGTGGCGATTCGATGATCGTACGCGCCTGGCCTGCGGCCTGGGCAATCCGTACGTACTGTGCGACACCGATCGCCTCGCCGCGCAGCGACGGGTCCACATCCGCCGCGCGGAGCAGCCGCTCGGCGCCGCCGGCGGATCCCGCGATCGGGGCGAGCGCCGATCTCAGCGTCTTGCGCCGCTGGGCAAAGGCGGCGTCGACGATCGCGAAGACCAGGTCGCGGCTGACCGTGGGGCCGGCGAGGCCGGCCGGGCCGGCCCGGCCGGCCTTGCCTGCCTTGCCGTCGCCGTCCGGCCAGCGGTCGAACGCGACCAGCGCCGAGTCCACGTTCGGCACCGGCCAGAACACCGACCTGGAGACCTGCCCGGCCCGGCGGGCGGTGCCGTACCAGGCGAGCTTGACCGAGGGGACGCCGTAGGTACGGCTGCCGGGCGGCGCGCACATCCGGTCGGCGACCTCGGCCTGGACCATGACCAGCGCGCGGCGGATCGACGGCACCGCGGCGAGCAGGTGCAGCAGCACGGGCACGGCGACGTTGTACGGCAGGTTCGCGACCAGGGCCTCCGGCTGCTCGCCAGGCGGCTCGACCCCGGATGGCGACGCGCCGGCCGGGGTACCGGCGGCCGGACTGCCGACGGTCATCGCGTCGGCCGTGATCACCGTGAGGCGCCCGGCGAGGCCGGGCGCCCGGCCAGCCACCGTAACAGGCAGCTCGGCGGCCAGGACCGGGTCGACCTCGACGGCGATCACCCGCCTGGCGGCCCCGAGCAGGCCGAGCGTGAGCGACCCGAGGCCGGGGCCGACCTCGAGGACCGTGCCGTCCTCGTCGAGCCCGGCGAGCGAGACGATCCGGCGGATCGTTCCGGCGTCGATCACGAAGTTCTGGCCGAGCCGCTTGGACGGCCGGAGCCCGAGCCTGGCCGCGAGCTGCCTGATCTCGGCCGGCCCGAGCAGCCTGGCGCCCGCCGTCGGCGGGCCGACCGCATGCTCACTCACAGCGGCCACGCTAACCGGCTGGCTCGGCTGTCACCAGCAGCGACCGGCCGCGGTCGGCGCCGGTGCCGAAGTCCGCGGCGTCCGCGGACGTGACGACCCGCCAGCCGCCGCGCGCCAGCAAGTCGGCCTGAGCGGCCGCCGGCAGGATCGTTAGCCATGGCTCGGTGTCCGCAGTCTGCCGCCGGGCGTTGGCCACCTCGAGCACCCTGGCCGAGTCAAGGCCGTCGGCGTGGATCGACAGGCTGACCGCGAGCACGCTGCCCGTGGCCGCGGCCTCGCGCAGCCCGGTGAGCAGCCGCAGCGTCGCGGCCTGGTCGAAGTACACGAGCAGGCCCTCGCACAGGAACAGGCTCGGCCGCGAAGGGTCGTGCCCAGCACCTGCCAGCACGGCGGCCACGTCCTCGCTGGCGAGGTCGACGGCGGCGAGAACCGGCCCGCCCGTCCCGGCGTCCTGCGCGCCGATCGTCTCAAGCCTGGCCCGCTTGTCCGCCTGGGTCACCGGGTGGTCGAGCTCGAAGAACCGCACGCCTGAGGTGCGGAATCGCAGCGCCCGGTCGTCGTAGCCCGCGCCCAGGATCACGACCTGGCCGATTCCGGCGGCGATGGCCCCGATCACCTGCCGGTCGAAGAAGACGGTCCTGGCCTGCAGCGAGGCCCGCATGCCGGGCAGCGGCGCCGGCCGCATTCCTGCGCACAGCCGGCGCTGCGCGTCGGGGTCGCCGTGCTCGCTGCGCGGCCGGTCGAATTCGGCCCTGGTCATCGCCACGGCCTGGCCGGTACGCGACGCGCTCACCGCGCTGTCCCGCTGTCGCCCTTCCGGCTCCGACCCGCTCACCCGGCTACTCCCACGCGCCGAACACGCGCTCGCCGTTGGCCATCACGGCGGCGCACAGCTCGGCCACGTCCATCCGCTTGCACGCCGCGACGGCCCGCAGCGTGTGCGCGACCTGGGCGGGCGCGTTCTGCCTGCCCCGGTTGGGCACCGGGGTCAGGAAGGGCGCGTCGGTCTCGACCAGGATCAGTTCTGGCGGTGCGACGGCGGCGGCCTCGCGCAGGTTACCGGCACTCGGGAAGGTCACGTTCCCGGCGAAGCTCATCACATAGCCACGATCAGCGCATCGCTTCGCGAGTTCCGCGTCGCCGGAGAAGCAGTGGAACACGACCTGCTCGGGCGGGTCCTGTTCGGAAAGAAGGGCGAGCACGTCGTCGTGCGCGTCGCGGTCGTGGATCACCAGCGCCTTCCCGGCGCGCCTGGCGATCTCGATGTGGGCGCGGAACCAGTCCCGCTGCACCTGCGCCGGGGCGCTGTCCCGGTAGTAGTCCAGGCCGGTCTCGCCGACCGCGCGAACGCCTGGCTGCGTCGCGAGCGTGGCGATCAGGCCAAGCACCGCGTCCCGGCTCGTGCCAAGCTCCGCCCTGGCCGTCTCGTTCGGGTGGATCGCCACAGCCGCGTAGACGCCCGCGTGCCCGGCGGCGCAGGCGGCCGACCAGCGGGACGACTCGACGTCGCAGCCAACCGTCACGACGCGGGTGATGCCGACCGCCCTGGCGTCGGCGAGCACCTGCTCGACCGGCTCGGTCAGCATGTCAAGGTGCGTGTGCGAGTCGAAGGCCGGCGCTGGCAGCGGCTCGGGCGCCGGGGCCAGCGGCGCGTCGGTGATCGAGGTCATCAGCCGGTTACGGGCCGGGCTCGGTCTCGTAGCCGCCGAGCCGGTCGAGCTCGTCGATCACCACCGCAGGATCGATCTTGGCGAACAGCGGCGTCGGGGCCTGCAGCGGCGTGCCCGGCCTGATCGGAGCGCGCGCCCAGTCCGCCTGGCCCGAGTAGTCGCCGGTGATGACCGGGTAGGCACGGCCGCCTTCCTCCTCCACCTCGTCGATCCGCGGCATGTCGGCCCAGCGGCCCTGCCCGCCGAGCATCTCGAACACGCGCTGGCTCGACCTGGGCAGGAACGGGGTCAGCAGCGTCTTGCCGTCGTCGACAAGCTGCAGCGCCACGTGCAGGATCGTCCGCATCCGGTCGGGGTCGGACTCGCGCAGCTTCCACGGCGCCTGGTCGGACAGGTATTTGTTGGCCTCGCCGAGCGTGCGCATGGTCTCGGTGATCGCGGCCTTGAACCGCGACCGCGACAGCGACTCGCCGACGCCGGCGAACGCGGCGTCTGAGCGCTCGAGTATCGCGGTGTCGGCGCCGGTCAGCTGGCCGGCCTCGGGGATCGAGCCGATGTTGCGCGCGGCGAACGAGATGCTGCGATTCACCAGGTTGCCCCAGTTGGCGACGAGCTCGTCGTTGTTGCGCCTGATGAACTCGCTCCAGGTGAAGTCGGTGTCCTGGTTCTCTGGGCCGGCCACCGCGACGTAGTAGCGCAGCGCGTCCACGTCGTAGCGGGACAGGAAGTCGCGCACGTAGATAACCACGGCACGGGAGGAGGAGAACTTGCGGCCCTCCATGGTCAGGTACTCGCTCGACACGACCTCGGCGGGCAGGTTGAGCGCGCCGAGCGAGCCAGGGCTCTGCTTGCCTGTCCCGGCACCCTTGCCGCCCTGGCCGCTGTAGCCGAGCAGCATGGCCGGCCAGATCTCGGCGTGGAAGACGATGTTGTCCTTGCCCATGAAGTAGTAGGCGAGCGCGTCGGGGTCCTGCCACCAGGCGCGCCAGGCGTCCGGGTCGCCGGACCGCCGCGCCCACTCGATCGAGGCGGACAGGTACCCGATCACCGCGTCAAACCAGACGTAGATCCGCTTGTCCGGCCGGTCCCGCCAGCCGTCGAGCGGGATCGGGACGCCCCAGTCCAGGTCCCTGGTGATCGCGCGCGGCTGCAGGTCGCCGAGCAGGTTCAGCGAGAACTTGAGCACGTTAGGCCGCCACTGCCCGCTCTTGGACTGCAGCCAGGTGCCGAGCACGTCGGCGAAGGCCGGCAGGTCGAGGAAGAACTGCTCGGTCTCCACGAAGACCGGGGTCTCCCCGTTGATCTTCGACCGCGGGTTGATCAGGTCGGCCGGGTCGAGCTGGTTCCCGCAGTTGTCGCACTGGTCGCCGCGCGCCCCGTCATGCCCGCAGATCGGGCAGGTTCCCTCGATGTACCGGTCGGGCAGGGTGCGGCCGGTGGACGGCGAGATCGCGCCGAGCGCCGACTTGGCGAAGATGTAGCCGTTGTCGTACAGGCCCTTGAAGATCTCCTGGGTGACCGCGTAGTGGTTCAGCGTGGTGGTCCTGGTGAACAGGTCGTACGACATGCCGAGGCCGGTCAGGTCCTCGGCGATCACCCGGTTGTAGCGGTCGGCGAGCTCGCGGGCCGTCACGCCCTCGGCGTCGGCCTGAACCTGGATCGGCGTGCCGTGCTCGTCGGTGCCGCTGACCATCAGCACCTTGTCCCCGGCCATCCTGTGGTACCTGCTGAACATGTCGCAGGGCAGCCCGAACCCGGAGACGTGGCCGATGTGACGTGGGCCGTTGGCATACGGCCAGGCTGGCGCCGCCAGGATGTGACGGCTCTGAGTTGGCGACATGGCCTCAAGCCTAGGGGCATCACGGGCCTTGCCGCCTGCCGCCCATTCGCACCGGCGGCATGGTGCTGGACGGTATGCGCTGATAGGCCGGGATAGGCCGGAAAATCGATCGCCACGGCGATCCGGGTCGGCGTAGCCCATGATGCGGCGAGGCAGCGGCGTTCGCCTGGTGAGCTATGGCTTCGGCATGCCCGGCGGCGGTGCCGCGGGGCGGCCGCTGCGCCGCGGCCAGGCGGTGACCGTGAGCCAGTGGGAGCAGGGGCTCCTGTTCGCCGGCGGGCGCTTCGAGCGGATACTCGAGCCGGGCACGCACCGGTGCCGGCAGGCCGGATGCACAGTGCGCAACGTCGACATGCGTCCGTGGGTGGTCACGCTGCCTACGCAGGAGGTACCGACGGCCGACGGCGCCACCGTCAAGGTGACCGTGGCCGGGCATGCCAGGGTGGCCGACGCGCTCGCCTTCGTGACCGCGTCGCGCGATGCCGAGCAGTCCCTGTACCTCGCTGTGCAGGTCGCCCTGCGGGATCTGCTGGCCGGCCTGACCGTCGAGGAACTGCTGGCTGGCCGTGGTGCGCTCGGTGAGCGGCTGACCGCGGGGGTTCGGGGCGCTGAGCAGCTCGGCATCGCCGTCGAGCAGCTCATGATCAAGGACATCATGCTGTCCGGCGAGCTCAAGAGGGCACAGGCCGAGGTCCTGGTGGCCAGGGCGCAGGGACTCGCCGCGCTGGAGCGCGCCCGCGGCGAGACAGCCGCTCTGCGCAGCCTGGCCAATGCGGCCAGGCTGGCTGCAGGAAACCCCGCGCTGCTCCAGCTGCGGCTGCTACAGCACCTCGACAGCTCGACCGGGCACACGGTGATCATCGGGACCCCGCCCGCCCCGCTGACCGGCCAGGTGCAGGCGACCGGCTCGGGTAAGGTGGCCGCGGACTCCGCCGGCTGACAACCGAGCCGGCGCCGGGGCGCCGACGTGCTCGTCGGGCCGGCTCCAGGCACGGGCCGGCTCCGCGCACGGGACGACCGTAAGCTGAGCTGAGCCAACCCGAGACGGCAACCGGCCCATGAAACCCCCCAGAGCGCCGGCTGCCCCTACGATGACTCCGATGAGAACTTCCGGGTATACGCCGCAAGCAGCGGACAGAGCGGGCGCCGACGCCGGCGGGTCCGCGACATCGCTGCGGGACCGGCTGGTGCCGCCGATGCCGCCTGCCTCGCTGTGGGGCTGGGGCGGGCCGCTGCTGGTGACCCTGTTCGGCGGGTTCCTGCGGTTCTACCGGCTCGGCGTCCCGCACGCGGTCGTGTTCGACGAGATCTACTACGTCCCTGACGCCTACTCGATCCTGCGGCACGGCGTCGAGCTCAATCACGTCAGCAACGTCAAGGCGCTGCTTGCGCACGGCAGCACGCACATACTGACCAGCACCGGCGAGTACGTGGTGCACCCGCCGCTCGGCAAGGTGCTGATCGCGGTCGGCGAGTGGATGTTCGGGCTGACGCCGTTCGGCTGGCGGTTCGCCGTCGCGGTCGTCGGGACGCTGGCGATCTTGATGACCGCGCGGATCACCCGCCGGATGACCCGCTCCACGCTGCTCGGCTGCGTGGCCGGCTTGCTGATGTCGCTTGACGGCCTCGAGCTCGTGCTCAGCCGGACCGCGATCCTGGACATCTTCGTGATGTTCTGGGTGCTCGCCGCTTTCGGCATGCTCGTGCTCGACCGCGACGCGTCCAGGGCCAAGCTGGTGGAGCTGACGACCGCGCCAGGGGCCGACCTGTCCGACGGCGGCCCCAAGCTGGGGATCCGCTGGCGCCGGGTGCTCGCCGGGCTGTTCCTCGGCTGCGCCTGCGCGTCCAAGTGGAACGGAATCTGGTTCATCTTCGCGTTCGCCGCGATGAGCATCGCCTGGGATCTAGGGGCCAGACGCGCGCTCGGCTACGGTGACCGGCTGCGCGGCGTGCTCCGCAGCGACGTCAAGTGGCTGCCGGTCACGTTCGGCATCGTGCCGCTCGCGGCCTACACGGCCGCGTGGAGCGGCTGGTTCGCGAGCAGCCTCGGCTACGACAGGAACTGGGCCGCGTTCAACGGCAACCACACCCCGATCTGGTCCACCCTGGACTCCTGGTACCAGTACCAGAAGGCGATGCTCGGCTTCGGGCTCGGACTGACCTCGCATGCCGGCTACACGTCGAGCCCATGGTCCTGGCTGCTCGTCGCCAGGCCGGTCTCGATGTTCTACAACACACCGGACACCTGCGGTTCCGCCCACTGCTCGCAGGAGGTACTGGCGATCGGCACCCCGGCGATCTGGTGGGCGTCGATTCCCGCGCTGCTCTTCTGCCTGTTCTGGTGGATCTCCAGGCGCGACTGGCGGGCCGGCGCGGTCCTGCTCGCCGTGGGCGCCGGCTGGCTGCCCTGGTTCTGGTTCGCCTGGCACGACAGCAGGACCGAGTACTACTTCTACGCGGTCGCGTTCCTGCCCTACCTGATCATCGCGATCACGCTGTGCCTCGGGCTGATCATGGGCCCGGAGTTCGCCACGCCGAGCCGGCGGGCGACCGGCGCGGTGATCGTCGGCGCCTACCTGCTGCTCGTGGTGGCGGACTTCGGCTTCATGTACCCAGTACTGGCGGCCCAGTCCATCCCGTACGCGCACTGGCACCAGCGGATGTGGTTCAGCAGCTGGATCTGAGCCCGCCGGACCGAGCCCCGCCGGACCGAGCCCCGCCGGACCGAGCCCCGGCACCCCTCACTCGCTCGCCCGTGCAATCGCGACATGACGCGAGTACGATTGTGACCTAGAGTGGACGCACGCAGTCGGCCGACCACCTCGGCATCGGTCGGCTGGTCCCGTGTACGCAGGCAAAGGACGCCATGGCCGCCGCATCTCAGTCAGCACCGGACGGCTCCGATTTCGAGCAGCAGGTCCGGCCGTACGTCGGGCAGTTGTATCCCGCCGCGCTGCGGCTGACCCGCAACGCGAGCGACGCCGAGGACCTGGTCCAGGAGACCCTGGCCAAGGCGTACCTGGCCTTCGGCCAGTTCACCCCGGGCACCAACCTGCGCGCCTGGCTGCACAGGATCCTGGCGAACACGTTCATCAGCGCCTACCGCAGGAAGAAGCGGGAGCCGCTGCTCGCCTCGGCCCCCGACACCGAAGGCTGGCAGGCGCATCCGGACGCATTCGCCCCGATGGCCGCCTCGGCCGAAGCCGAGGCGCTTGACCGGATGGGCGACTCAGAAGTGCTGCGGGCGCTGCGCGACCTGCCGGAGGACTTCAGGACCGCGGTCTACCTGGCCGACATCGAGGGCTACCCGTACCGCGAGGTCGCCAGGATTATGGGCACCCCGATCGGCACCGTCATGTCGCGCCTGCACCGCGGCCGCGAGCGCCTACGCGCCCGCCTCGCCGCCTACGCCCCGACCGGCCCCACCCCCGCCACCGCCTGACCCCGGGGACGGGCAGTCAGCGGCGCGCGTAGAGGGTGAGCAGTCAGCGGCGCGCGTAGAGGGTGAGGAGCACGGACTGGATCCGCCAGCGGCGGATCAGGTGCATGGCCGCGATGACCCGCTGGACGAGCGGGCTCTCCGAGGCGGCGCTCTCGCCGGGGAGCGGCCGTGCCCACTGGACGGTCCACAGTCTCGTGACGCCGCCTAGCCGCGCCGCCACCAGGCCGGGCGCGGCGGGCAGCCCGCGGATCGTCGCCGAGGCGAGCGGGGACTTACCGAGTCCGACGTCCCGCAGCGACCTGAACGGCGCCGGGTAGGCCACGCCGACCAGTTCGGCGTCCCAGGGCAGGTAGAGGATCGCGTCGCCGGGCTTCTCGTGCGCGGCCACGACAGCGGCGACCGCGCGCAGGTCGTCGGGCCGCGCCGTGGCATGCCTGATGTCGGCCTGCGGGCCGATCAGGGCCGCGGCCATCGCGACCGCGAGCACGGCTGGCGGCGCGACCGACGCCAGCCTGATCTTCCGGCCGGTCAGGCCGCGGTCCCTGGCGGCCTTGCCGGCGAGCGCGCCAAGCCAGACCAGGCCCGCCGATGTCAGCAGCGCGAGCGCCGGGAGGCAGAACACGACGTACCGCTCGACGAACAGCGGGTGCGCGAACGAGACCGCGAGCAGCAGGACGGGCGGCAGCACCAGCCACGGCAGGCACACCGCGGCCAGGGTCAGCCCGCTGCCACGGCGGATGCCGAGGCCGGCCGCGCAGCCGACCAGCGCGATCAGGCCGGTCAGCGGGATCAGCGGCGTCGTTCCTGCGAAGTCCCGCAGCAGCGACGCCACCGTGGACGCCGTCGGCGTGGTGATCCAGTTCAGCTGCGCCGACTGAGCCGCGCTGAGGAACGCGACCGGCGCCACCACGACGGCCGCGGCCGCGCCCGCCACGAGCCAGTGCCACAGCACCAGGCCCGCCAGCGCCGGTCTGGTGGCCGTCGCCGCGCCGAGGCCCACCGCTGCGCCCACGTCGCCAGCCGGGCCTTCTGAACTCGGACCCGCGGCATGGGGCCGGCGATCACCGCCGCGCGCGGCGAGCAGGCTGACGCCGTGCGCCGCGGCCAGCAGCACGGCGAACATGTTGAACAGGCACGCCAGCGCCAGCGCCGCCGCATAGCCGGTCCACCACGGCCACCGGTCGCGCTCGGCGGCGCGGAGCAGCAGGTAGGTCGCGAGCACCGCGAGCAGCGTGGTCAGCGCGTAGGGCCTGGCCTCCTGCGCGTACCTGGTGGTCAGCGGCACCGCCACCAGCAGCAGCCCGCCGAGCAGCCCGACCAGGTCGGGCCGAGGCACAGCCGCGGCCCGCGCCAGCCGCCGGCCGAGCAAGGCGGTCAGGCCGACGCCGAGGCACATGGCGATCAGCGATGGCAGCCGCAGCGCCGTCTCCGACGTGCCGAACGCCGCGATCACCGGATGCATCAGCAGGTAGTACAGCCCGTGCACCGCGTCCTGGATCCTGATCAGCGAGAAGATCGCGCCAACCGGCCGCTGCGATCCCGAGATCGTGGCGGCCTCATCCCGCCACAGCGACGGCGCGCCGATCCGGTACCCGCCGACGGCAAGCTCGGCGACGGCGGGAACCGCGGCTACCAGCCAGCCGGGCAGCCCGCCGGCCGGGACCTCGCGGCCGGGTGCCGCCGCGGCCGCGACCGGGCCCTGGTCGGCGCCCTCAGCCGCGTCTGCCTGAAGGCGACGCATGCGCATACCTTTCCCGGCCTGAGACGGCCGGCCTGGTGCGGCTCGTGCGATCCGTGCGGACCGCGCGGCTGGTGCGGTCCGTGCGGTCCACGCGGCCGGTGCAGTCCGCGCGGCCGGTGCGGCTCGTGCGGACGCCACCCGCGGCATCGGCCGCGAGCAGTACGCTACCGGCAAATCTCCGGTTATCCGCGTGCATGTCAGCTACCGAAGATCCGGTCGCAGGCCCGCGCTGAGGCCTTCCCGTCGTCCAGCGGGCAGAACCTGGCCACGAATGCCGCGCGAGCCTGCTCGTACCGCGCCGTCACCGCGTCAAGATCAGCCAGCGCATCCACCACCTGGTCGGAGGTGGCCAGCAGCGGCCCAGGCGCGTCCGCCTCGAAGTCGAAGTAGAAGCCGCGGATCTGGTCCCGGTACTGCGCGAGGTCGTAAGTGAAGAACAGCATCGGCTTGCCGGTCGGCGCGAAGTCGAACATGACCGACGAGTAGTCGGTGATCAGGACGTCAGCCACGAGCAGCAGGTCATTGATGTCCGGATACCCGGTCATGTCGAACGCGAACCCAGGCGGCGCGCCGGCGGGCAGCCCGCCGGTCATCAGGTGATGGCCGCGGATCGCCAGCACGTACTGGCCAGCCAGCCGCTCGCCGGCCACGGCCAGGTCGAGCCGGAAGTCGAGCAGGTAGCGCCCGGCCGCATCGTGGGAGTTGTCACGCCAGGTCGGCACGTACAGGGCCACCCGCCGGCCGTCCGGCAGGCCGATCCGCCGCCTGACCTGCTCCGCCGCTGCCGCCGCCGCGGCCCCGGCCGCCACGGCCGGCCCCGCCACCAGGCCCGCCGCGGAACCCGCCGCCAGGCCCGGCCCCGCCGCCACCAGCGCGTCGTCGCGCGGGTAGCCGGTCTCGGCGACCTCCCCGTCGTACCCGAAGGCGCGGCGCATGATCGGGGTGCTGAACGGGTTCGGGGAGAGCAGCAGATCCCACTGGGCGACATCGCCGGCCATGTACTCCAGGTAACGGCGTCCGCTGGCCATCTTGGGCACGCCGATGTCGTAGCCGAGCCGCTTGAGCGGGGTGCCGTGCCAGGTCTGCACGTGCCGCTGGCCGCGCCGCTTGCGGTACGGCAGCGGTACGTGGTCGTTCACGACCAGGTACCGCGACCTGGCAAGCGCGGCGAAGTAGGCCGCCGTGCCGATCAGCACGGTCCGCGCTCCCGGTGGCCCGGGCACCGACCAGTCGCTGACCGCCCAGACGTGCTCCCGGCTGTCGCCGCGGCGGCGCAGCTCGTCGGCGATCGCGCGCGGGTTGTCGCCGCACAGCTTGCCGTGGAAGCTGCTGAACAGGATCGTCCCCGCCCGCACCGGCAGCAGCCGCTGGGCGCGGTAGTAGATGTCGCGGAGCAGGCGGCGCCTGATCCTGCCCCGCTCGGCCGGCCCGAGCCTGGGCCCGACGGCCAGGACCAGGCCCGGCCCGGCGCGGTCGGCCTGGTCGGCAGCCGAACAGCGGTAGACCTTCGGCCCGACGGTCACCGGCCCGGTCTCGATCGCCCAGGCGCCGCCCACGGGCTCGCCGTCCGGCCCGCGCAGCCCGACGGCCCACCGTCCGTCGCGCAGCGGCCGGCGCTCGCCGAACGCCTCCATCCCGCCGACCGGCACGGCGACGCTGAATCCCTCGGCAGCATCGTCGGCCCGAACCGGCAGCTCGTACCGGCCCCAGCCGTCCAGGTGAGACAGGACGACCCGGCAGTCCCCAGCGACCGGGCCGCCCCGCAGCGCCAGCGCCAGCGCGCCATCGCGACCCCATGACTGGCGAACGGAGACCGCAGGCTCGAGCGGCATCGGCAGTCCCTCAGGGCGCAGCCGCAGCACCAGCCGCCCGCCCACCCACACCGCGCGCAGCGACAGCCCGGGGGCGATCTCGCGCGGCGCCGGCCGCTCAGCGTCGGGACCCGGCGTGTGCAGCCGGACCGGGCGCCAGGTCGTCCGGCCGCGCACCAGCAGGTAGCAGTCCCAGTCGCCGGCCAGCAGGCGCCGCCCGGCCCGCAGCATCCGCCCGGGAATCTCGCAGCGGAACCCCGACCAGTCGTAGCTGTACCGGTCCTGGCCCGATGCCTCGGTCACGTCGGCCCGCAGGACCGACCGCGCGGGCAGCACCACCGGCGGCCGGCGCCTGCCCCGCGGCAGCAGCACGAGCAGCTTGCCCGCGTGCCGCCGGCTCCCGATGTCCACCGAAGGCACGTACGCCGAGCCGGCGATCACCAGGCAGTCGCCGCGCCAGGAGATCTCGTCCACTCCCGCGTGCGGGTCGAGATCACGCCACTGCGGCCGGAACACCTGCGCCGGGATCGCCAGCGCCCGGTCCTGCCGGAACGGCAGGTCGGCGTAGCGCCTGCCGCGCACCCGCACCATCGGCGGCGTCCGGTCCGGATGCTCGGCCAGCCACCTGGCCAGCGCGACCACCTCGGCCTCGCGGCCACGGGCGATCAGGTAGTAGGCCAGCTTGTGGGTCGCCGGGAGGCCGCGCAGCACCCGCGGGCTCACCTGCCGCAGGTACCCGCTGACCAGGTCGGCGAACTCGGCCTGGTAGCCCGCGCTGGCCAGATGAAGATCCCTGACATAAAGCCATAGGTCATTAACAAGGGCTTTCCGCTGATGCTCGGCAACCATGGCTGGCGTGGCCCGGGCCCGGAGAAATTCGTCGATCATGCGCAGCGCCCTGATCCGGTCCCTGAGGTTGCCGATCCTGGTCCTTGACTGCGTGATCGACAGCTCGCCCTTGTCCCGGTCGCGCCAGTGATAGATCGGGTCGGTGATCACGTCCACCGAGGCGGCCAGGACGTGCGCCTGCGTCATCGCGACCAGGTCTTCCCAGACCATGCCCTCGGGGATGGTGAGCTGGCTGGCGTCCCAGAACGACTTCCTGAACAGCTTGTTCCACACCGAGATGTCGTAGAACAGCTCGGGTGAGCGGCTGATGTGGGTGCGCAGCTTCCTCGCCTTGATCGCGCGATCGTGCAGCCCGGACTTGCCGAGCCCGGCGGCGGATAGCCGCAGCACCCCGCCGCAGACGAAGTCAGAGCCCGTCGCGGTGAGCACGGCAAGCATGGTTGCGTACGCGTCGGGCGGCAGCATGTCATCGGCGTCCACGAACGCGAGGAACTCGCCGGTCGCTGCGGCGACGCCATGGTTGCGTGCCCAGCCGGGACCGCCGTTGCCCACGCTGACCAGCCGGAACCTCGGATCGCCCGCGGCCTGGACGCGGGCGATGTCCGCGCTCCCGTCGGTGGACCCGTCGTCCACCATGATCACCTCGAGGGCGACATGGCTCTGCGCCGCGATCGAGGCCAGGCACTGGCCGAGATGATCGGCGTTGTTGTAGAACGGCACGACGACGCTGATCAGCTGCTCAGTCACGGTATTTCCCCGCTCGCCTCCGGGTGACCCGACCGGCTCGAGGTCGGGCGGGCTACTCGCCGCGCCAGGCCGGCTGCCGCTTCTCGGCGAACGCGAGCGCGCCCTCGGTCGCGTCCTTCGAGCCGAAGACCGGACGGATCACCTCGGACTGCCTGGCGAAGGCCTCGCTGGCAGGCCAGTCGGCCGACTCCACGATCACCCGCTTGGACGCGGCGAGCGCGAGCGGCGCGCCGAGCGCCACCCGCGCGGCAAGCTCCTTCGCCGCGGCGAGTGCCTGCCCCGCCGGAACCAGCTTATTGACCAGCCCGACCTCTGCCAGCCTGCTGGCGGGAAAGTGCTCGCCGGTCAGCGCGATCTCCATGGCCACGTGGTACGGGATCCTGCTCGGCAGCCGCAGCAGCCCGCCCGCCCCGGCCACCAGCCCGCGCCTGACCTCGGGCAGGCCGAACTTCGCCTCCTCGCTGGCGACCACCAGGTCGCAGGCGAGCACCAGCTCGAACCCGCCAGCCAGGGCATAGCCCTCGACCGCGGCGATCACCGGCTTGGCCGGCGGCCGCTCGGCGATCCCGCCGAACCCGCGGCCGGCGGCCATCGGCGCGTCCCCGGACAGGAAGCCCTTCAGGTCCATGCCGGCGCTGAACGTCCCGCCCGCCCCGGTGATCACGATCGCCCGCACGTCGGCCCTGGCGTCGAACTCGTCGGTCGCCGCCGCCATGCCGCGTGCGACTTCGCCGTTGACGGCGTTGCGCGCCTGCGGACGGTTGATCGTGATGACCGCGACACCGTCGGCCACGTCGGTGAGAATCGCGTCTGGCATGCCGGCGCCTCCGGGCTCGGGTTCGGGTGCGAGCTTGTTAAACAACAGGCCTTTTGCTACTTCGGCTGGAACCTGATGCCGCCGTCGAACCTGATCACCTCGGAGTTCATGTAGTCGTTCTCGATCAGGGACCTGACCAGGTGTGCGAACTCGGCCGCGGTCCCCATCCGCTTGGGGAAGACCACCGGGGCGACGAGCTTGGCCTTGAACTCCTCGCTGCCCGCGCCTGCGCCGTAAATCGGGGTGTCGATAATGCCCGGGCAGATCGTGTTCACCCGGACGCCGATCGCGGCCAGGTCGCGGGCGGCGGGAACGGTCATGCCGATGATGCCGCCCTTGGAGGCCGAGTAGGCGATCTGACCGGTCTGGCCCTCGATGCCCGCGATCGACGCGGTGTTGATCACGACGCCGCGCTGGCCGTCGGCGTCGGCCGACTCGGTCCTCGCCATCGCCGCGGCCGCGATCCGCATGACGTTGAACGTGCCGATCAGGTTGACGTCGATCACCTTGCGGTAGGAAGCCAGGTCGTGCGGCGTGCCGTCCCTGCCGACCGTGCGGGACGCCCAGCCGATGCCCGCGCAGCTCACCGCCACCCGCAGCGGCGCTCCGAGCGTCTCGGCAGCCGCGACGGCATCGGCGACCGACTGCTCGTCGGCCACGTCGGTCCTGGCGAAGACGCCGCCGACTGCCCCAGCGAGTTCCTTGCCGCGCGCCTCGTTGAGGTCGGCCACGAGCACCTTGCACCCCGCCGCGGCCAGGTCCCTGACCGTCGCCTCGCCGAGCCCGCTGGCGCCGCCTGACACGATTGCTGCCGTTCCGCTCAAGTTCATGGCCCGGAGCATATCGAGCCGCCGGCCGGAGCCAGGAACAGGGCCGCTGCCTGCGGTGTTCAGACGTTCGGCGGCAAGGTCAGCGTGCGCCCCGCCCCCGGCGGTCCCTGTCTTGTCGGACCTTGCGCCTACCATCGAAGCTAGTGCCCGAAGCTGGGCGGGCCACCCGGGAGTACCGAAATCGGCGCCGTGTGGCGGCAATCAGGAGAGGCCGGTCATCGTGAGCAAGTACCGCGGCAATCCGTGGGTCGTCCTCATCGTCATGTCGCTCGGGTTCTTCATGACCCTGCTTGACCTGACGATCGTGAACATCGCGATTCCCAACATGATCACCAAGCTGCACGCGTCGCTTGACGGGATCCTGTGGGTGATCAACGCCTACGCGCTGGTGCTCGCGGTCCTGCTGATCACGGCGGGCAGGCTGGGTGACCTGCGCGGCCAGCGCAAAATGTTCATGGCGGGCGTGGTGACGTTCACGCTGGCATCGGCCGCCTGCGGCCTGTCGCCGACGGTGGGCTGGCTGGTCGCGTTCCGCGGCGTGCAGGGAGTCGGGGCGGCGCTGCTGATGCCGCAGACGCTGGCGATCCTGACCATGGTGTTCCCGCCGGAGCGGCGAGGAGCGGCGTTCGGCATCTGGGGCGCGGTGGCCGGCGTGGCTACGATCGCCGGCCCGACCCTTGGCGGCCTGCTGGTCAGCGCGTTCGACTGGCGGTACATCTTCTATATCAACGTGCCGATCGGCGCCGTCGTGATCGCACTGAGCGCGTTCCTGGTCCCTGACGTGCGGACCGGGACCAAGCACAAGCTGGATATCGCCGGGGTGCTGCTGGCCAGCGCCGCGCTGCTCGCCATTTGCTACGGGCTGGTGGAGGGCCAGAGCTACAACTGGGGCCACATCGTCTCGTTCCTCTCTATACCGCTAGTCATCGGGATCGGCGTCGCGCTGCTTGCCCTGTTCCTTTTCGTGCAGGCCAGGACGCAGGACCAGGAGCCGCTTGTGCCGTTCTCCCTGTTCCGCGACCGCAACTTCAGCCTGATGAACTGGGTCTCCGGCGCGGTCTCCATCGGCATGATGGGCATCTTCCTGCCGTTCACCATCTACCTGCAGTCCGCGCTCGGCTTCTCGGCGCTCAAGGCGGGCCTGACGATGGCGCCAGCCTCGATCGTGTCCATGTTCGTGGCGCCCGTAGCCGGCCGTCTCACCGACCGGATCGGCGGCAAGTACATCCTGTTGGTCGGGCTGCTGTTCTTCGCCGGCGGCATGGGCCTGACCTCGGCGATCGCCACGACGCACTCGACCTGGCAGGACTTCGTCCCCACCCTGGCGCTGGCCGGGTTCGGGATGGGCTGCACCTTCGCCCCCATGACGACGACGGCGATGCGCAGCGTCCGGCCGCATAACGCCGGCGCGGCATCCGGCATGATCAACACGGTCCGGCAGGTCGGCGCGGTGCTCGGCACGGCCGCGGTGGGCGCGCTGCTGCTGAACCGGCTCGCCGTCTCGCTGCCGGCCGCGGCGCGTACCAAGGCCGCGGTGCTACCCGCCGCCGACCGCGGCCCGTTCGTGCGGCAGTTCGTCAAGGCGGCGAAGAACGGGTCGGCGGTGAGCCCGGTCCAGCACGCGGCCAAACCCACGCCCGGCGTGCCGCCGTCGCTGATCGCCCAGATCGACCACATCGCGCATGAGGTCTTTGCCAGCGGATACGTAACCGCCATGCACCTGACGATCATCATGCCGGTGGCCGTGATCGCGATCGCCGGGGTCAGCTGCCTGGCGATCAAGAGGGACACGAACCGCGCCCGGCCGGTACCGGTGGAGAGCGCGCCGATGCCGGAGGCCTCGCAGGCCACCGCGTGACCCAGGCCGGCGCCAGCGAGCCCGCGGGCCCGGTCTCCCGGGGCCCGCGGAGCCAGGCTGGAGCCGGCCCGGACGGTCAGGAGCCTGCCCCTGGCGATGCTTCGCGGCTTCCCGCGGGGCCCGGCGGTTCTGGGGGGCCAGGGGGGCCAGGCGGCGCAGGGAGCGCAGGCGGTCCAGGGGGCGCAGGGGGCGAATCGCACCAGCTCGCCAGGGACGGTCCGAGCCAGGTCAGGCAGCTCACCAGGGCTGACGTGTATCAGCCAGCCAGGGCCACCGCGGCCAGGCCGGTCATCGCCGTGGACGCGATGGGGGGCGACCACGCGCCCGAGGCGATCGTGGCCGGGGTGGTCTCGGCATGGCGCCAGTGGGGCGTCAGGGCGGTGCTAGTCGGCCGGCCAGGCCAGCTGCGGTCGCTGCTGGCCGACCACAGCGCGACCGGCGAGATCCGGCTCGTCGCGGCCGAGGACTCGGTCGCCATGGAGGAGGGCGCGCTGGCGAGCTGGCGGCGCCCGCGATCGAGCATCGCGATCGCGTGCCAGCTTGTTCACCTCGGCCAGGCCAGCGCCGTGATGTCGGCGGGCTCGACCGCCGCGATCGTGTCGATCGCCAGGCTGCGGCTGCGCAACCTGACCGGCGTACTGCGGCCCGCGCTCGCGGTCGCGCTGCCGACCAGGCCGACCCCGACGCTGCTCATCGACGCCGGCGCCATCGCGGACCCCAAGCCTGAGATGCTCGCGCAGTTCGCGCAGCTCGGCTCGGCGTACGCCGAGGTGGCATTCGGCATCACGAGCCCGCGGGTCGGCCTGCTGTCGATCGGGGCCGAGCCGGGCAAGGGCAACAAGCTCGCCAAGCGCGCCTACGAGCTGCTGACCGCCGAGGCGCAGCTCGGGCCCGCGCCGATCAACTTCGTCGGCAACGTCGAGGGGTGCGACCTGCTGGCCAGCAAGGTGGACGTGATCGTCACCGAGGGGTTTACCGGCAACGTGGCGCTGAAGACGATGGAGGGGACCGCGCGGTTCACCGCGAGCCAGTTCAGGTCTGCGCTCGGCGGATCCCGCCGGGCCAAGCTCGGCGCGCTGCTCCAGCGCAGGGAGCTTCGCGACCTGCACGACACGTTCGACTCGGAGACTTATGGTGGCGCTGCGCTGCTCGGGCTGGAGGGGACGGTGGTGATCGCGCACGGAGCCGCGACCGAGCGCGGCGCCGCCGTAGCCTGCCGGCTGGCCGCGGACCTGACCAGGGCGCGCACCACGGAGCGGATCAAGGAACGGCTAGCGCCGCACCGGCAGGGGCATTTCCTCCGTCGCTCCTGACCTCGCGCTCCTCCCACCCCGCTCCTCCCACCCCGCTCCTCGCACTCCCCGCCGCCTACCTCCTCCCACCCCCACCGCGCCGCGGGGCCCGAGCTCGGGTCCGCCATTTCCGACTGATCGGGCCGATAGGCTTGATGCATGGCTGACCTGCAGGAGGAGCTCGCGGCGAGGGTACGGGAGGCGCTGGTCGCCGAGTTCGGGCCCGACTACGCCGACACCGACGCGCTGATCAGGTCGTCGGCGTTCGCCGACTTCCAGTCCAACGTGGCGATGGCCCTTGGCAAGCGGCTCGGCCTGCCGCCGCGCGAGGTCGCCGGGCGGATCGCCGGTCACCTCGACGGGTCGGCCATGTGCGAGCGGGTCGAGGTCAGCGGGCCCGGGTTCATCAACATCACGCTGAGCGACTCCTGGATCGGCGGCGCCGTGACCGGCCAGCTGGCCGACCCGCGGCTCGGGATCCCGGCCACCGCCCGCCCGCAGGCCGTTGTGGTGGACTACTCCGCGCCCAACGTGGCCAAGGAGATGCACGTCGGGCACCTGCGCACCACGATCGTCGGCGACGCGTTCGTCCGCGTGCTCGAGCGGCTCGGCGACCGGGTGATCAGGGCTAATCACATCGGCGACTGGGGCACCCAGTTCGGGATGCTGCTCGAGCACCTGCTTGACGTCGGCGAGGCCACGGCCAGCGCTCAGCTCGCTGCTGGCGAGATCAACGACTTCTACCAGGCCGCCAAGGTGTCGTTCGACGCCGACCCGGCGTTCGCCGAACGGGCCAGGCACCGGGTGGTCGCCCTGCAGTCCGGCGACCAGGAGACACTGCGGCTGTGGCGGATGCTCGTCGACGACACCAAGCAGTACTACAACACGATCTACGCGCGGCTTAACGTCACGCTCACCGATGCCGACCTGGCACCCGAGAGCTTCTACAACCCGATGCTCGACGCGGTCTGCGCCGACCTGCAGCGGGCCGGCATCGCCACCGTCAGTGACGGCGCGCTGTGCGCGTTCCCGCCGGGCTTCACCGGCCGGGACGGCAACCCGCTCCCGCTGATCCTGCGCAAGAGCGACGGCGGTTACGGCTACGGAACCACCGACATGGCCGCGATCCGGTACCGGGTCGCCGACCTGCACGCCGACCGGATCACCTACGTGGTCGGCTCCGAGCAGTCGCAGCACCTGTCAATGGTGTTCGCGGTCGCCCGCCAGGCCGGCTGGCTGCCCGACTCCGTGGTGGCCGAGCACGCCGCGATCGGCATGGTCACCGGCGCGGACCGCAAGCGGTTCAGGTCGCGCACCGGCCAGTCGGTCAAGCTGATCGACCTGATCGACGAGGCCATCTCGCGGGCCGAAGAAGTCATCAAGGACAGGTACGACGAGCCCGAGCTCAGGGCGCAGATCGCCCAGGCCGTCGGCATCGGCGCGCTCAAGTACGCGGACCTGTCGGTGGCCAGGGACTCCAGCTATGTGCTCGACTTCGACCGGATGCTCGCGCTGAACGGGAACACCGGCCCCTACCTGCAGTACGCCACGGCACGGATCAGGTCGATCTTCCACCGGGCCGGCCTGGAGCCGGCCGGCGCTGCCGGGCCGATCGTGCTGACCGAACAGGCCGAGCGAGTGCTCGCGCTGCGGCTGCTCGGCTTCGGCGCCGCCGTCACCGAGACCGCGGCGTTGGTCGGGCCGCACAAGCTGGCCGCCTTCCTGTTCGATACGGCCAGCGACTTCACGGCGTTCTACGAGCAGTGCCCGGTGCTCAAGGCCGACGATCCCGCCGTCCGGCAGTCCAGGCTCGCGCTCGCCGCGCTGACGCTCAAGGTCCTGCTGTCCGGCCTCGACCTGCTCGGCATCCCCGTCCCCGACCGCATGTAGCCCCGCGCTGTGCCCCCCGCCGGCGGCCCCTCTCGCCGGCGGCCCCTCTCGCCGGGCGACGTGGGCACCCTGCTGCGGCTATAGCAACAGCAGGGTGCCCACGTTGATCGCCGGGTCGGCTTCGGGCGGCGGCAGCGCTGGCGATTCCCAGAGTAATCCCAGCATCTACCCGCCGATGTCCCAGACCGCGCTGGCAGCGTGAGCACCGTGGACGGGAAGTGCTCACCGCCAGATGGCGGAAGATTCAGGGCCTTGGCTAGCTCAGGGCGGCACGGCCGCGGCCGAGGCACGGGCAGGATGGCGGGCCCTGCATTCGCTGCGGTCGTCGTGGCCGGGTCTGTGCTCGGAGCGAGCCTGGCCGGCTGCGCATCAGGCACGTCGGCGGCCAGCGCGGCGAACGCCGCGAGCAGCGCCTGGCGGTCGGTAGTCGGCTCGGGCATCGGCGGGGCGGCGCTGACCGCCATGCTCGGCAGCCCGGCATCGGTCAAGTCGGTCAGCGTCGCGGCGACGGGCACCGGCGCAGCCGGGCAGCCAGCGGTTCCGGCCGCGGCCTCGCCGCACGGCTGCGCCGCAGTGGCCAGGAGCCTGCTCGCCTCCGGCCATCGCGCCACGGCTCGGGTCGTCTGGCGCGCGTGCCTGCGACGCTACCTTCGACTGCGCCTGTGGCTGCGGCACCTGCTCATCGGCAGGCTGCACGGCCAGTTCACGATCACGACGGTGAACGGCATCAAGACCTTCGCGTTCGAGCGCGGCACGATCCAGTCAGTCGCCGGGTCATCGGTCGTCGTGCGGGCATCCGACGGCACGACCTGGACCTGGCACCTGGGCACAACGACGCTGATTACCAGGTCCGGGCAGAGCGTCCCGGCGTCTTCACTCGCAGCGGGCCAGCAGATCTTCGCGGCGGGTCCTGTCGGGAGCGGAGCCGACGACGCCAGGCGGATCCTCATCCGGCCGTAGCGGCCGACGTGATCGGTGCCCATCGCGCTCTCTGGGCCGGCCGCCCGTCGACCACCACGGGCTGCCGGCCCAGGCACGACATGACACTGATCACGTACGCTCCTCCTCAGGGCAATACCACCCCTGCGGGCAATACCGCCCTTTCCGTCCGAGCGGACAGTGAGCCAGGCGCAGCCATGACCGACTCCGAGCGCATACCGCGCGTGCTCGTCGTGGATGACGAGCCGAACATCCGCGAGCTTGTCCAGGTCGCTCTGAAGTTCCACGGCTGCGCCGTCAGCACGGCGGCGAACGGCAGCGAGGCGATACGCCAGGCCGAGGCCAGCGAGCCCGACCTCATCGTGCTCGACGTGATGCTGCCCGACATCGACGGCTTCGAGGTCTGCCGCCGGCTACGGGCAGCGGGCAACGAGGTGCCGGTGATCTTCCTCACCGCCAGGGACACCTCGTCCGACACCGTGACCGGGCTGGCGATTGGCGGCGACGACTACGTCACCAAGCCGTTCTCCGTCGAGGCGCTGGTGGCGCGGGTGCGCGCGGTGCTGCGCCGCGCCTCCCGGTCGGCGCACGCCGCCCAGCGCAGCGATCCCGACGAGATGCTGCGGGCCGGCGACCTCGAACTCGACGAGGCCAGGTGGGCCGTGCACCGGGCGGGCGAGCCGGTGGAACTGTCCCCCACCGAGTTCCGGCTGCTCGCCTACCTGATACGCCACCAGGGGCGGGTGCTGACCCGGGCGCAGCTGCTTGAGAACGTCTGGGGCTGGGACTACGCCGGCGAGTCGCAGATCGTCGAGACCTACGTCAGCTACCTGCGGCGCAAGCTTGACCCGCTCGGCCCGCCGCTGATCCACACCCAGCGCGGGGTGGGCTACAGCCTCAGGCTGCCCGAGCACGCGGCCGCGCACCGCGCCCACCAGGCCAGGCAGACCTGGCACTCCGAGCCCGGCGGCCTGCCGCTGCCCGACCCGGCCGTTCCCGCCGCGCCGGAGCGGGACGAGAAACGGGCCGGGCCGACCGGGGAATGACCGGCCCGCGCAGGCAGTCGCTCCGCACCCGGCTGCTGGTGCTCCAGATCGCGGTGACGGCCCTGTTCTTGCTGATCATGGGCGTCGTCACCACGATGGTGTTCTTCCACTCCTTCAACAGCCAGTTCAGGGAGACGATCCAGGCTCAGAGCGTCCGGACCCCGGCCGACATCACCCAGCGGCCCACTCCCGGCATGTGCGCCGTCGTGGTCACGTTCGACCCGTTCGCCGTGGTACCGCTGACTACGGAAAAGTCGGCCGCCTTGTCGACCCGCGTCCTGACCAGGGCGATCTCCCAGATGCGCCCTGCGGCGGTCTACGAGCTCGGACGGCGCGATCAGACGTTCACCATTGCCGCGGGAGCCCTGGCCGACCACCAGCTGCGAGCCGCGGCGCGGCTCATCCCGGCGACGGAGAGCGTCACCAGGCGACCGAGCGTGCTGATCGTGGCCGAAGGCACCAGCGCCCTGACCAGGCAGCTGCGCAACCTGATCCTGGTAGAGATGATCACCGGAGGCTGCCTGCTCGCGGTGCTGGCGCTCGGCGGCCAGTGGCTGATCGGCCGCGGTCTCGACCCGCTCGACCGGATGGCACGCACCGCGAACGACATTACGACCAGGGGCGACCTGACGGCCCGCATGGCGTGGGCCGGGGATCAGACCGAGGTGGGCAGGCTCGGCGCGGCGATCAACACCATGCTGGACCGGATCCAGCAGGCCTTCGGCGCCAGGCTCAGCTCCGAACGCAAGGTCAGGGAGTTCGCCGCCGACGCCTCGCATGAGCTGCGAACCCCGCTCACCACGATCCGCGGCTACGCCGAGCTCTACCGGCAGGGCGCGCTAGGCCCCGATCAGCTCCCCGGCGCGATGCGCCGGATCGAGCAGGAGGCACAGCGGATGTCCACCCTGGTCGCCGAGCTGCTCGAACTGGCCAGGCTGGACCGTACGTCCTCGCTCGATCTGACCGAGACGGACCTGGCCACCGTCGTCAGAGACGCCGTCGCCGACGCCACGGCGGTCGAGCCCGACCGCCCGATCAGCGCCCAGGCGCCGCCTCGCCTGATCGCCGAGGTGGACGAACGCCGGATCAGGCAGGTGCTCGCCAACCTCCTCGGCAACGTGCGCGCACATACGCCGAGGACGGCGCCTGTGGCGGTCCGACTCGGTCCGGTTCAGGGCGGCGTGCTGATCGAGGTGGCCGACCAGGGGCCCGGCATGCCGGCGGAAGACGCCGCCCGCGCGTTCGACCGGTTCCACCGCGCGGCCGAACCGGGGAGCCGGCCAGACCAGGCTTCCGAGGACGCGTCCGGCGACGGCACCACGGGCGGCAGCGGCCTTGGCCTGTCGATCGTCCAGGCGATCGCCAACGCCCACGGCGGCCAGGCCACCCTGGAGTCCTGGCTCGGCCACGGCACCAGAGTCCGCATCTGGCTCCCCACCCGCGCCACTGCCGCGTCTTCCTGAGCCAGGAACCTCAAGCACGCCCGCACCTGACCCGACCAGCCGCGATCACCGGGCCCGCCACCACTCCCCAGACCCGGCGCACCCACCCAGCCCGTCACGGCAGTCGAGACCCAGCGCACCCACCCAGCCCGTCACGGCAGCCGAAACCCAGCGCACCCACCCGGCCGCCCGGACAACGGTCTGGGACGCCAGCCAGACTCGTCCAACCTCGGCCCCGACTTTTCACCCGCTACGGCCACCTTTCATCCACTGGCGTCATGATCACGTCCGATTTACACCTTTCAGGAGGCACCAGCGGATGATAAGACGATCTCGCCGAGCGGGATCGGCGGGCCCGGATCGGCCAGCCAGCAGGGCGGGCCCGGATCGGCCCGCCGGGGATCGGTGCCTGGCCGGGCCCCTCTGCGCTGGCTGAATGGTTAGTCGGCGCTGCTCGGGGCCGGGGCTGCTGAGTCGCCCCCCTCAAGGTCAGCCTGATCATCGGCTCGTGCGGCGGCCACCGGGGCCACCGGGGCCGCCGGGGCCACAGCGGACTCGGACTCGGACTCGGCGCCGCCGACCGGGTCAGGCAGGTGCTCGAAGAGGTAGTACACGGCGATGACCGCGTAGATCACCAGCGCGGTGTCCGGCGAGAAGACCGCGACCACGGCCCCGGCCACGTAGCCGACCAGCCCGGCGCTGAACCGGATCGTCGCCTGGAGCGGTATCTTCATCGGCCGCGCGGCGAGCTTGTCCTGGTGCGCGGCCAGGTACTGCCAGGTGCCGGAGAAGGCGACCGAGATCGCGATCAGCAGCAGCCCGTACGCCACGGCGGCGACCTCGGGGCTGACGTACGGCACGACAGCCGGATGGGCGCTGACGTGCTGCTTCGGCGCGAGGCTCTCGGCGATCAGTGCGGTCGGGAATGGCACAGCGACCACGCCCATCAGCAGCAGCGTGTTGAGCACCAGCGTGACCCGGTCCACCTTGGCGACGTAGGTCAGCATCGTGTGGTGGTTCAGCCACATGATCCCGATCGTCAGGAAGCTGACCACGTATGCCGAGTACTGCGGCCAGTGGCCGAACAGGTCGCCGTAGTTGCGCACAGTACTGTCCGCGATCGGCAGCAGGTTGAAGACGAGGACGGTGATGGCGACCGCGAAGACTCCGTCGGAGAACGACTCGACCCGGCGCGACTCCACCGCTACCCTCCGCTATGCCCGCCAGCCCGGCTACCCGGCGGCCGGCCCAGTGACCCCGGCCGACCCGTCAGCCTCGTCCGACCCCGACCCGGACCCCGAACCGGACCCGGACCCCGAACCGGACCCGGACCCCGATCCGGACCCCGAGCCCGCGCCGTCCGCTACAGCACCGTCCGCTACAGCACCGTCGGCTACAGCACCGTCGGCGACAGCCACGCCCGCTGCCGGCCCGCCAGCAGGCACGGTCGCTACCGAGCGGACCAGCAGCTGCGCCACATCGACGACCTCAAGCGACTCCTTGGCCTCGCCCGAACTCTTCTTTGCGCTGATCGCGTCGCCCAGCATCACCAGGCAGAACGGGCAGCCCGTGGAGATCGTGTCCGGATCGGTGCCCAGCGCCTCGTCGATGCGCTCGATGTTGATCCGCTTGCCGATCCGCTCCTCCATCCACATCCGGGCACCGCCGGCGCCGCAGCAGAACCCTCGCTCCTTGCAGCGGTGCATCTCCTGCGCCTTGACGCCGGGGACCTGCTCCATGATCGACCTCGGCGGCGTGTACACCTTGTTGTGCCTGCCGAGGAAGCACGGGTCGTGGTAGGTGATCTTCTCCTCGATCGGCGTGACCGGGGTCAGCTTGCCGTCGGAGACCAGCCTGGCCAGCAGCTGGGTGTGATGGATCACCTCGTAGTCGCCGCCAAGCTGCGGGTACTCGTTGGCGAGCGTGTTGAAGCAGTGCGGGCAGCTGGCGATGACCTTGCGCACGCCAGCCTCGTTCAGCGTCTCCACATTCTGCTGGGCGAGCATCGAGAACACGAACTCGTTGCCCATCCGCCGCGCCGGGTCGCCGGTGCAGGTCTCTGCCGGGCCGAGCACCGCGAACGAGACGCCGGCGGTGTGCAGCAGGGTGGCGATCGCCTTGGTGGTCTTCTTGGCCCGGTCCTCGAGCGCCCCGGCGCAGCCCACCCAGAACAGGTACTCCACGTCGTCGCCGATCCGGCCGTCCACCACCGGCACATCGAAGTCGAGCTCGCCGATCCAGTCGCCGCGCCTCGACTCGCCCATCCCCCACGGGTCGCCCTTGTTCTCCAGGTTCTTCAGCATGCCCGATGCCTCGGCGGGGAACTCCGACTCGATCAGGACCTGGTGCCGCCGCATCCCGGCGATGTGGTCGATGTGCTCGATGTCGACCGGGCACTCGTTCACGCACGCACCGCAGTTGGTGCAGGACCAGAGCACGTCGGGGTCGATCACGCCGTTCGCTTCAGAGGTCCCGACCAGCGGCCGCTCCGCCTCCTTGCGCACCGACTCCGGCAGCGCCTGCCTGGCCCCGTCCGAGCTCGCCAGCAGGTACGGCGCCTTGGCGAACGCGTGATCGCGCAGGTCGAGTATGAGCATCTTGGGCGAGAGCGGCTTGCCGGTCGCCCACGCCGGGCACTGGGACTGGCACCTGCCGCACTCGGTGCAGCTGCCGAGGTCGAGCATGCCCTTCCAGGTCATGTCCTCGATCTTGCCGAGGCCGAAGACGTCGGCGTCAGGGTCGGCCTCCTCGAAGTCGAGCACCTTGCCGTTCGAGCGCATCGGCTGCAGGCCGCGCAGGCCGTCCGGCCGCCGGGAGAACAGCACGTTGATCGGCGCCAGGAAGATGTGCAGGTGCTTGGAATAGGTCACGAGGACAAGGAAGCCCATGACGACCGCGACCTGGAGCAGGATCATGGCCGTCTCGATCGCCTGGTTGGCGCCCTTGCTCAGCGGCGCGAACCAGTGGCCGACGATCTGCGAGGCGAACGGGCCGTGCGCGTAGGGGAAGTCTCCCGTGTTGATCTGCGCACCGCGATAGAGCAGCAGGGTCGCGACCACCAGGAAGATCATCAGCAGAACGAGCCAGGCGGCGCCGGTATGCGAGCCGGAGAACCGGGACTTGCGCCCTTCGGTCTTCGGGTTATTGCGCAGCCTGATCACGGCGAACGTCGCGATTCCAGCCAGGACGGCAACGGCGAACAGATCCTCGATAAACCCGATGAACGCCCAGTGCCCGATCCAGGGGATCGCGAACTTCTCGCTGAACAGGTCACCGTAGGTCTCGATGATCGTCAGCAGCAAGATGGTGAAGCCCCAGAACGTCATGAAGTGCGCGATGCCAGGCACGGTCCACTGCAGCAGCTTGCGCTGGCCGAGAACCTCCGTCGCCTCGGCCCCCGCGCCGCGGCCGGGATGCTCCTTCAGCGCCTCGAACCGCTCGGGTGCGGGCTGGCCGCTGGTCCCTAGCCGGTACAGGAACCACAGCCGGTGGCCGGCGACCGCGAAGGCGATCGCGGTCAGGGCGAGTCCGATGATGATCCGCAGCGGCAAACCGACCTCCGGGGACGATGTTGGGTGCCAGCGTACGCCGGCGACCGCCAGGCCCGGCTACCGACAGCCCGGCCATGCACGACGCAGGTTACCAATAAGTAACTTTACCGAGACTGGCCGATTCCAGCAGCGGGTGGCAAGGGGTCGGCAGGACGGCGCTCGTCAGCGCCGCCGCGATCGGGTGCGTCACAAGTCGCCGCCGGGATCGCGCCAGGCGAGCACTCGCCCCGCGCGCACCGTCGGCCGGCCGAAGAGCGCGGTCAGGTACCGCGCGACCGGCGAGTCGGCCGCTGTCACCGCGACGATGGCGTCGGGCCGCCAGAAGCCGAGGTCTGCGCGGAGTTCGGCGGGCGAGGGCGGCTTGCCAGCCGACGGCATGCCCGCCGGGCCGGAGGTGGGCAGCCCGGCCGCCCAGGCGACGCTGGCCAGCGGGGCGTCGTCGGACAGCCCGGCGGCCCACAGCCGGTCGAGGTACCAGGCGGTGGGGCGGACTCCGTTGCCGCCGAGGTAGGCCTGGCCGGTCGCACCGGGTCCGATGAAGTAGCCGCCCGCCAGGGCGGTCGGCTCGCCGGTGTCGGCCTGCCAGCGCATCGCGACGGTCAGGATGTTGGTCGGAACCGGCACCACCAGCACCCGAGCCCTCGCAGGCAGCCGCAGCGCGGCGAATGCCGCCGACCAGCCCGCCGGGAGCGGCGTGGCCGTGGCGGCGGGCAGCGGACGCGGCACCAGCGGCAGGCACGCCACCACCGCGACCGCCAGCACGGCGACCGCGAGCACCGTGCCGCGGGGACGCGAGCGGGGCCAGCGAGTCGCGAGCCGGTCCCTGGCGGCGTCGATCGCCAGTGCCAGCAGTACCGCCGCGACCCCGTCGGCCAGGATCGACAGCCGGTCGGGCAGCACCGACGACAGCAAGGGGTGCTCCTCGAGCCAGTGCCAGGGCAGGTTCACCGCGGCGTCGGTCGTACCGCCCACGAGCGGATGGCCGCCCAGCGAGAACACCACGAGGAACGCCAGCGTCAGCGCCGCCGCGCGCCCGATGGGCCGGCGCCAGGTCAGGACCGCCGCCACGGCCAGAACGGCGATCAGCGGCCAGCCCAGGTAGGCCAGGTACTCGGTCAGCCCGCCCTGGTATCTGGCGGCCGTGGCCGCCGTGCCCGCCGTGTGGAACAGCAGGTAAGCCGACGGCGTGACGAAGCTGGTCAGGTCGTTGACGTAGTAGTCGGGCGGGAACAGCGCGCCGTGCTGCGCGAGCGGGCCGTCCAGCTGGGTCGCCAGCGCGTGCCCGGCGAGGGCGACGGTGACCGCTCCGGCGACCGCCAGGCCGGCCAGCACCTGGCCAGCCCGCCGGACCGCCGTCAGCGGGCGGGCCGCGGCCAGCCCGGCCACCAGCAGCACCCCGGTGAGCACGGTGAGCAGGGCGAGTTCCTCGCTGATGAAGATCTGCGCAGCGAGCAGCAGGCCAAGCCACGCGCCGTGCCGCAAGGCCGCGGGAATTTTTCGCGTCCAGCCGGCCGGCCGGACAGCGGCGCGCCCGACCGCCAGCGCCAGGCCTGCGTCGATGATCAGCGGCGGCAGGACAGCGAGCTGCAGGTTGTAGTGGCCGACGGCGGAGTGCACCAGCGCCGGCGAGAACCCGTAGACGGCTCCTGCCAGGGCTGCCGCGCCGGCACTGACCTGCCAGCGCCGCAGCACGAAGAACAGCGCCGCCGCCGACCCGGCGAACCCGGCCGTACTCAGGATGGTCAGGCTGACCTGGGGGCCGAGCACCAGGGTGACCGGCGCGAGCACAACGCCGGGCAGGAGCAGGGAGGTGTTCCACATCATGTTCACGCCCTGCGGAGCGTTCATCGCGCTGCTGACCAGCGCGGGCAGCCGTCCGTGGCTGACCGCCAGCGCCGCGTACCGCAGGAACCACGCGAACAGGTCGGCGTCCGTCCAGTTGCCCGCCACGGTGCGCGACGCCGGGTCGGCCCACAGCCGCCAGGTGAGCACGTAGGCAGCGATCAGGTAGCAGCCCGGCACGACGACGGCAGGACGTCCCGCGAGCCGGCCTAGCCAGACGACCAGCCGCCGCCAGGCCGACGACAACCTCGCCTCGCCATCCGACCCATCCGAGCCAGCCGGGCCATCCGACCCATCCGGGCCAGCCGGCCCGGCGACTGACCTGGGCCGGTTTCGGGAGCGGCACGGCTGGCCGTGAATGGAGACAAGAACTCCATCATCCTTATACACTAATATATCGCCCATCAGGGTTAAGTCCTCCCGCGCGAACCGTCCTGAGCGATCCGGACGGAGGCGGGGAGCGCCACGGTGCCGGCAGCGCCGGGCGCCGGTCGTTCACCTGAGCCAGCCATCAGAGCGACGAACTCGCTAGCCTGAACCTGAGCGGAACCCGTGCGCACCGATCAGGGCGGCGTCACGACCCGGATGCCGCGACGACCCACCGCGGCCGCCGCTGCCGCGGGACAGCCGCTGCCGCAGCACAACGGTAGAAGAGATCCGACCGGAGACGAGCGCCAATTGGACAACGAGGCCAGCGCCCGCGACCCGGCTCTGCTGCGCGCCGAGCCGACCCCGGCCAGGCCCGCGTCGCCGGCCGCGCAAGCCAAGCGCGCCGTCCTCGCCGGCTCGGCCGTCATCCTGATCCTGGCCAGCGTGCTGGCCGGGGCTCTCGCCTTCGGCGCCAAGGCGGCCTGCCGGGCCGGCGCGTGGAACGTCGGCGTCGAGCAGTACCAGGCGCACTGCTACACCGACATCTATCCGCTGTACTTCACCGAGGGCCTGTCGGCCGGCCAGGTCCCCTACCTCGACCACCACGTCGAGTACCCGGTCGTGATGGGCGCCGTCATGGAAGCGGCGGCCTGGGCAGTCCACCCGATCGCCGACCCAGCCATCAGGGGCCGGGAGTTCTACGACGTGACCGTTGCGCTCCTTTGCCTTTGCCTCGTGGCAGGCGTGCTGGCGACCGCCTACTGCGCCGGCCCGTCCCGCCGGTGGACCGCCCTGCTGGTCGCCCTGTCGCCAGCGCTGATCCTCGCGGCGTTCATCAACTGGGACCTCATCGCGATGGCGCTGAGCATGCTGGCGCTCGCGGCGTGGGCGGCGCGGCGGCCCGTGCTCGCAGGGGTCCTGCTCGGCCTGGCCGTCGCGACCAAGTTCTACCCGGTGATCTGCCTGGTGCCGCTGTTCGCGCTGTGCCTGCGGGCCGGCCGACTCAGGCAGTTCGCGGCAACCGCGGCCGCGGCCCTGGCCGCATGGCTGGCGGTCAACATCCCGGTGGCGGTGGCGGCACCATCCGGCTGGGCGACATTCTACACTTTTAACGCAAAACGCGATGCTGACTGGGGTTCCATCTGGTACTTCTTCGAGGCGGAACGCTGGCCCGTGCTCGGCGGCATGTCGCTCTCGTCGCTCAATCTCGCCTCCGCCGGGCTGTTCCTTCTCGCCTGCGGCGCGATCGTCGTGCTCACCCTGGCCGCGCCGCGGCGGCCGCGGCTGCCCCAGCTGCTCTTCCTGGCCACCGCGGCTTTCCTGCTGACGAACAAGGTCTGGTCCCCCCAGTACGTCGTCTGGCTGGTGCCGCTCGTGGTGCTCGCCAGGCCGCGGCTCGGCGGCTACCTGATCTGGCAGGTCGCCGAGGTCGGCTACTTCTACGCGATCTGGGGCTACCTGATCTACGTCGTCGCCGGGCCGGGCACCTCGGGCGCGGTGGGACCAGGTCTGTACTTCGCCGCGCTGCTCGCCAGGTTCGGCGCGGTGCTGCTGCTCTGCGTCCTGGTCATCAGCGACATGCTGCGCCCTGAGCGCGACGTGGTCAGGGCAGACGGCGTCGCGGACGACCCGGCAGGCGGCGTGCTCGACGGAGCCCCCGACCGGATCGTGCTGCGGCCTGCGCCGCTGGCCACTGCCGTCGGCCGCTGACCCCGGCGGCCCAGATCGGGTCAGAGTAGGCCAGAGTTGACCAAAAGCCTTCCATTGAAAGTTGAGTCGGTTCGACTCAAGTCATTTGACTAGACGAGCTCATGATGGCAAACTTGAGTCACCAAGACTCAAGCTTCACGCCACCAACGATACGAACGAGGATTCACACATGGCACGAGCGGTAGGCATTGACCTGGGCACGACGAACTCCGTTGTCGCCGTTCTTGAGGGCGGCGAGCCCACGGTGATCGCGAACGCGGAGGGCTCGCGGACCACGCCGTCCGTGGTCGCGTTCGCCAAGAACGGTGAGGTCCTGGTCGGGGAGGTCGCCAAGCGCCAGGCGGTGACCAACGTGGACCGGACGATCCGGTCGGTCAAGCGCCAGATGGGCACCGACTGGTCGATCAAGATCGACGACAAGAAGTTCACGCCGCAGCAGATCAGCGCGTTCATCCTGCAGAAGCTCAAGCGGGACGCCGAGTCGTACCTGGGCGAGACCATCGCCGACGCGGTGATCACGGTCCCGGCCTACTTCAACGACGCGCAGCGGCAGGCCACCAAGGAGGCCGGGCAGATCGCCGGCCTGAACGTGCTGCGCATCATCAACGAGCCGACTGCTGCTGCCCTGGCCTATCACCTGGACAAGGCCGGCGAGGCCACGATCCTGGTGTTCGACCTCGGCGGCGGCACCTTCGACGTCTCGCTGCTCGAGGTCGGCGAGGGCGTCGTGGAGGTCAAGGCGACCAGCGGCGACAACCACCTCGGCGGTGACGACTGGGACCAGCGGATCGTCGACTGGCTGGTGAAGAACTTCAAGAACAGCTACGGCATCGACCTGGCCAAGGACAAGATGGCGCTGCAGCGGCTGCGGGAGACGGCGGAGAAGACCAAGATCGAGCTGTCCAGCTCGACCGAGTCGCAGATCAACCTGCCGTACATCACCCACTCCGAGCAGGGCCCGCTGCACCTGGACACCAAGCTGTCCAGGGCGGAGTTCCAGAAGATGACCTCGGACCTGCTCGACCGGTGCAAGTCGCCGTTCCAGCAGGTGATCAAGGACGCCGGGGTCAAGCTGTCCGACATCCACCACGTGGTGCTCGTCGGCGGATCGACCAGGATGCCCGCCGTGGTTGACCTGGTCAAGGACCTGACCGGCGGCAAGGAGCCGAACAAGGGCGTCAACCCCGACGAGGTCGTCGCGGTCGGCGCCTGCCTGCAGGCCGGCGTGCTCAAGGGCGAGGTCAAGGACGTCCTGCTGCTCGACGTGACCCCGCTGTCGCTGGGCATCGAGACCAAGGGCGGCATCTTCACCAAGCTGATCGAGCGGAACACCACGATCCCGACCAAGCGGTCGGAGATCTTCACCACCGCGGACGACAACCAGCCGTCGGTGCAGATCCAGGTGTTCCAGGGCGAGCGCGAGATCGCCGCGTACAACAAGAAGCTCGGCATGTTCGAGCTGGCCGGCATCGCGCCGGCCCCGCGCGGCATCCCGCAGATCGAGGTCACCTTCGACATCGACGCCAACGGCATCGTCAACGTCTCGGCCAAGGACCTCGGCACCGGCAAGCAGCAGTCCGTCACGATCTCCGGCGGCTCGGCGCTCGGCAAGGACGAGATCGAGCGGATGATGGCCGACGCCGAGAAGTACGCGAACGAGGACCGCAAGCGCCGCGAGGAGGCCGAGGTCCGCAATCACGCGGAGAGCCTGGTCTACACCACGGAGAAGTTCATGTCGGAGAACTCCGACAAGCTCCCCGACGACGTGAAGACCGAGGTGAGCGAGTCGATCGCCGACCTGAAGAAGGCGCTCGAGGGCACCGACACCGACACCATCAGGTCGGCGGCCGAGAAGGCCGCGCAGGCTAGCCAGAAGATGGGCACGGCGATCTACGCCCAGGCACAGCAGGCTCGCGCCGACTCCGGCGAGCACGAGGCAGGCAGCCCAGCCGGCGAGACCGCCGATGACGAGGTCGTCGAGGCCGAGATCGTCGACGAGGAGCCGGGGGGTGACTCGGCCTGATGTCGGCATCGGAGGATCAGGGCCAGGGCCCTGTGATCAGGGATCGCAGGCGCATCGACCCGGTCACCGGCCAGCCCAGGAGCACCGCGGAGACGGCCGGGGCGGCCGACGCCCCGGCCGGGCGGCCCGGGCAGCCAAGGCCGGGCAAGCACGCGGTCACCAAGCCGGGCAGCGCCCGTCAGGACGCGGCAGGCGGCGGGCAGCCGCCTGCCGCGGACACGGCGGCCAGCAAGGCGGGCTCGGGCTCGGGCGACGGGCGCGCGGAGCAGCCAGCCGCCGGGGTCGGGGCCGGGGCCGGGAGCGCCCCGGCGGTCGAGGCAGCGGCCGACCCCGAGGTCGCCGTCAGGCTCGCCGAGCGCACCGCTGACCTGCAGCGGGTTCAGGCCGAGTACGCGAACTACCGCAAGCGGGTGGAGCGGGACCGGATCGCGGTCAGGGAGCAGGCGCTGGCCAGCGTCCTCGCCGAGCTGCTTCCCGTGCTCGACGACATCGGCAGGGCACGCGAGCACGGCGAGCTGAGCGGCGGCTTCAAGGCGGTCGCCGAGGCGCTCGAGTCAGCTACCACCAAGCTCGGCCTGACCGGCTTCGGTGAGGCGGGCGAGCCGTTCGACCCGAACGTCCACGAGGCGCTGATGCACTCCTACGCCGCGGACGTCACCGAGCCGACCTGCGTGCAGATCCTGCAGCCCGGTTACAAGGTGGGCGAGCGGATCCTGCGCCCGGCCAGGGTCGCGGTCGCCGAGCCGACGGACCCGGCCGGCGCCAGGACGGCGAGCGGCGGCGCGGCGGCCGGCCGGGACGACGACGACGGGCCGGCCGGCGCGGCGGACGGCCAGGAGCAGGGCGAGGCCGACGGCGCGCGGACGGGGCGGACGGGGCGGACGGGTCAGGCCGCCGACGACACCGACTGACGCACCGGGGTGACCAGCGCCGGAGTTACCAGCACAGGAGCTACCAGCACAGGAGTTACCAGCACAGGAGTTACCAGCACGGGGGGTCGGTCTTCTGGCCGGCCAGCGGGCCGGGCCGGGCCAGCCCGGCCCGGCGCCCCCGACCACCCGGCCCACCCCGGCCCACCCCGGCCCACGAAATGACGACACCGATCAACCCCCGAGCAGGAGGGGCCTGTTGAGTACCAAGGACTTCCTCGAGAAGGACTATTACAAGGCTCTCGGTGTCTCTAAGAGCGCGTCCGCTGACGAGATCAAGAAGTCATACCGCAAGCTCGCCCGTAAGTATCACCCCGATGCCAACAAGGGCGACGCGGCGTCCGAGGAGAAGTTCAAGGAGATATCCGAGGCCTACAACGTCCTGTCGGACACCAAGCGGCGCAAGGAGTACGACGACGCACGGTCGCTGTTCGGGGCAGGCGGCGCCAGGATGCCCGGCGGAGCGGGCGGCCAGTTCGGCAACTTCGACCTAGGCGACCTGTTCGGGTCGTCCGGCGCGGGGAGCAAGATCGGCGACCTGTTCGGCGGCATGTTCGGCGGCGGCGGCCGTACCACCACGACCCAGGCGCGGCCGAGGCGCGGCGCCGATGTGGAGACCGAGGCATCGCTGTCGTTCAGCGACGCCATCGAGGGCTCCACGGTGTCGCTGCGGCTGGCTGACGAGGGCCCGTGCGCGGTCTGCCGCGGCACCGGGGCCAAGGCGGGCACGGTGCCGAAGGTCTGCCCGACCTGCCAGGGCACCGGGCAGTCGAGCAGGGACCTCGGCAGCTTCGCGTTCTCTGAGCCGTGCACGACCTGCCGCGGGCGCGGCCTGGTGGTCGACGACCCGTGCACGGCCTGCAACGGCAGCGGCCGGGCGATGAGCGCAAGGACGATCCAGGCCCGCATTCCTGCCGGGGTCGCCGACGGCCAGCGGATCAAGCTCAAGGGCAAGGGAGCCCCGGGCGAGCGCGGCGGCCCGCCAGGCGACCTCTACGTTCGGGTGCACGTCGCCGGGCACCCGGTGTTCGGCCGCTCCGCCCACAACTTGACCCTCACAGTCCCGGTGACGTTCGCCGAAGCCGCGCTCGGCGGCGAGATCAAGGTGCCCTCGCACCGCGGCATGCCGGTCAGCCTGCGGATACCCGCTGGCACGCCGAACGGTCGCGTCTTCCGGGTCCGCGGCAAGGGCGTCCGCCGGTCCGACGGCACCATGGGCGACCTGCTGGTCAAGGTCGACGTCCAGGTTCCCGCCAAGCTCGACGACTCAGCGCGCGAGGCGCTCGAGAAGTTCAGGGACGCGTCGGCCGGCGAGGACCCGAGAGAAGAACTGCTGCGCAAGGGCCGGACGTAATGGAGTACACGGGGGAAGGCGCCGGGAGAGGCGATGACATGCAGAACGACTTCGAACTGACGGACGACACGCCGGTCTATGTCATCTCCGTGGCCGCACAGCTGTCCGGCCTGCATCCGCAGACGCTGCGCGCTTACGACCGGCTCGGCCTGGTCTCGCCGGGGCGAGCCGCCGGCCGCGGCAGGCGCTACTCGCTGCGCGACGTCCTGATCCTGCGCGAGGTGCAGCGGCTGTCGCAGGAAGACGGCGTGAACCTGTCCGGCATCAAGCGGATACTCGAGCTCGAGTCTGAGTGGCAGCGCAGCCGGGTCATGCTGGCCGAGATGAACGCCGAGATCAGCCAGCTTCGCGCCGAGCTCGAGTCCACCAGGGCGGTGGCCGCCCGGCTGGCGGCCCTGCTGCGCACCAGGACAAGCGGCGGCGCGCTGGTGCCGGTGCGGACCTCGGGCAGCCGGCCGAGCCAGGCCGGCGGCGAGGCGACCGGCACCGACGCCTAGCACACGACTGACGGAGGCAGTTAAGTGGACGACAAGCTGACCCGCAAGAGCCAGGAGGCGCTGAACGACGCCCTGCAGCGGGCGTCGGCGGCCGGCAACCCGAACGTGGACGGGCTGCACCTGCTCGCCGCGCTGCTCGACCAGGAGGGCGGCACGGCCGACGCGCTGCTCCGCGCCGCCGGCGCCGACCCGGCCGCCCTGGCCAGCCGGACCAGGGAGCTGCTCGCCAGGCTGCCGAGGGCCTCCGGTGCCACAGTCAGCGCGCCAGAGACTTCCCGCCCGCTGCTCGCCTCGCTGGCCGCGGCGTCGAAGCAGGCCAGGGAGATGTCAGACGAGTACGTCTCGACCGAGCACCTGCTGGTGGGCCTGGCCGCCGAGGGCGGCCAGGCCGCGACCGTGCTGCGCGCGGCCGGCGCGGGCCCCGACGAGCTGCTCGCCTCGTTCGAGAAGGTGCGCGGGCACGCCCGGGTCACCTCGCCGGACCCGGAGGGCACCTACCAGGCGCTGGAGAAGTACGGCATCGATCTGACCCGCAGCGCCCGCGAGGGCAAGCTCGACCCGGTCATCGGCCGAGACGCCGAGATCCGCCGGGTGATCCAGGTGCTGTCCCGCCGTACCAAGAACAATCCCGTGCTGATCGGCGAGCCCGGCGTGGGCAAGACCGCCGTCGTCGAGGGACTAGCTCAGCGGATCGTGGCCGGCGACGTGCCTGAGTCGCTGCGCGGCAAGCGGCTGGTCGCGCTCGACCTGGGCGCGATGGTGGCAGGCGCCAAGTACCGCGGCGAGTTCGAGGAACGGCTGAAGGCCGTGCTCAACGAGATCAAGCAGAGCGAGGGCCAGGTCATCACGTTCATCGACGAGCTGCACACCGTGGTCGGCGCGGGTGCCGCCGAGGGCGCGATGGACGCCGGCAACATGCTCAAGCCAATGCTGGCCCGCGGCGAGCTGCGGATGGTCGGCGCGACCACGCTTGACGAGTTCCGCGAGCGGATCGAGAAGGACCCCGCGCTGGAGCGGCGGTTCCAGCAGGTGTACGTCGGCGAGCCGTCGGTGGAGGACACGATCGCGATCCTGCGCGGGCTCAAGGGCCGGTACGAGGCGCACCACCAGGTGCAGATCTCCGACGCGGCGCTCGTCGCCGCCGCGACCCTGTCCGACCGGTACATCACCGCGCGCTTCCTGCCCGACAAGGCGATCGACCTGGTGGACGAGGCGGCCTCACGGCTGCGGATGGAGATCGACTCCCGGCCGGTGGAGATCGACGAGCTCCAGCGGGCCGTGGACCGGATGAAGATGGAGGAGCTTGCCCTGGCGAGGGAGGCCGACCCGGCCAGCAAGGAGCGGCTTGAGCGGCTGCGGGCCGACCTGGCCGACCGGCAGGAGCAGCTGACCGGGCTGCTGGCCCGCTGGGACAAGGAGAAGTCCAGCCTGAACAAGGTCGGCGAGCTGAAGAAGCAGCTCGACGACCTGCACGGCCAGCTTGAGCGGGCACAGCGGGACTATGACCTGGAGACCGCGTCGCGGCTGATGTACGGCGAGATCCCGGCCAAGGAGCGCGAGCTGGCCCAGGCCTCATCCGCGGCGGCTGGAGCGGACGTCCCGGCTGGCGCGGACGTCCCGGCCGGCGCTGCGGTCCAGGCAGGCGCTGCGGTCCCGGCCGAGGCTGACGTCCCGGCTGGCGCTGAGGTGCCTGCTGGCGCTGGGGACCCGGCCAACGCGGACGTCCCGGCTAGCAGTGAGGTGCCGGCCGACGGGCGGGTGACCGCCAACGCGGACAGCCGCCCGATGGTCAAGGAGGAGGTCGGACCCGACGACGTCGCCGACGTGGTGTCGGCATGGACCGGCATCCCGGCCGGGCGGCTGCTCGAAGGCGAGACCGGCAAGCTGCTGCGGATGGAGTCCGAGCTTGGCCACCGGATCGTCGGCCAGGCCAGGGCGGTCAAGGCGGTCTCCGACGCGGTGCGCCGCTCCAGGGCCGGCATCGCGGACCCCGACCGGCCGTCCGGGTCGTTCCTCTTCCTCGGCCCGACCGGGGTCGGCAAGACCGAGCTGGCCAAGGCGCTCGCCGAGTTCCTGTTCGACGACGAGCGGGCGATGATCAGGATCGACATGAGCGAGTACTCCGAGCGGCACTCGGTGGCCAGGCTGGTCGGCGCCCCGCCCGGATACGTCGGCTACGAGGAGGGCGGCCAGCTCACCGAGGCGGTGCGGCGCCGGCCGTACTGCGTGGTGCTGCTCGACGAGGTGGAGAAGGCCCATCCCGAGGTCTTCGACATACTCCTGCAGGTGCTCGACGACGGCAGGCTGACCGACGGCCAGGGGCGGACGGTCGACTTCAGGAACACGATCCTGATCCTGACCTCGAACCTCGGGTCCGCCTACATCGCCGATCCGGCCCTGGACGAGGCGGCCAAGAAAGACGCGGTCATGGCCGTGGTCCGGGCCACGTTCAAGCCGGAGTTCCTCAACCGGCTCGACGACGTCATCCTTTTCGACTCGCTCAACACCGAGGAGCTGACCCAGATCGTCGACCTGCAGATCGCCAGGCTGGCGCGGCGCCTCGCCGACCGGCGGCTCACGCTGTCGGTGACCCCGGCGGGGAAGGAGTGGCTCGCGCTGACCGGTTTCGACCCGGTGTACGGCGCGCGTCCGCTGCGGCGGTTGATCCAGTCGGCGATCGGCGACGAGCTCGCGCGCAAGCTGCTGGCCGGCGAGATCGGCGACGGCGACGAGGTGCTTGTCGATCTCGACGGCGACAAGGACGTGCTCACAGTGACCGCGGCGCGCAGCCAGCCCGCCAGGCGCTAACCGGCGGCGCGGGCGCTCCGTGACCGCGGCGCGCAGCCAGCCCGCCAGGCGCCAACCGGCGGCTTCGGCGCTTCGGCGCCCTGGGGCTTCGGACGCTCCGCGCCGTCAGGCCGTGAGCATCCGGTCGTACTCGTCCTCGGGCAACCGCAGGTCATTGCGGATCCGGTAGCGCAGCCTGAGCAGCTCGTTGAGCCCCGCGTACGACTCGTCGTGACCGTCGGAGCCGACCGCGGCCCAGCCGGCCCGAGACCCGCCGCCCTGCAAGATGAGCTCCACGCCAGCGGTCGCCCAGTCCAGTGCGCCGTCGAGGTCCGCCTGCTCGACAAGCATCTCCGTGATCACCTCGCAGGCACGCGGGTCCGATCGTCCTTTCGCCTTCAGCTCGTCGATGATCGCGCGCGCCTCGTCGTCACGGTCCATCTGGAACAGCGCCCGGCACAGCAGCACCCGCGGATCGATGTCCACCGAACCCCCGTCGGCCATCGCCATCCGAAATTCATTCGCTGCGGCATCCGGATTATCAGCGAGCAGCCATTGCTCACCCGCCCGCACATAGGCTTCGGCCCTCGGCATCGAGTCCGTGCTGATCCCGTTCTGCGCGAGCAGGGTCATCCGTTGTGCGGCCAACACGTGATCGCCCGAGATTGCCGCGTCGAATTCGATCGCATCGAATTCCTCACGACTCAGGGCTGCCACGACACCAACGTACCCATCGGCTAGCGGGTTCCAACACCGGGCTGGGAGATCCGACCGCAGCGCTACCTGCGGGCGCTTTCCAGCGCGTCCCAGAATCCGCGCCGCAGGGAATGGCGCACCTCGTCGTGCAGCAGCGAGTCGATCGGCAGCGCCGAACCCTGGAGCAGCCGGGCCTCAAGGTCCGATGGCATTCTCGGCTTGCGAGCGATAACGGCCTCGAGCCAAAGCCCCGGAGCGTCCCTGCCCACGGACTCGCCGAAGCTATAGCCCTCGGCGTGCGCCGCCTTGACCGCCTCGGGCAGCGAGATCGCGACCGGCTGCGGTGCGCGCACCGCGGGAACCGAGGCGATGGCCTGCGCCTGCCCCGCGTACTGCGCCTGAGGCGAGTACGCCGCGGTCATCCCCTGCCCAGGCCCCGGCGCAAGCGCGCCGCGCGGCTGCTGGTCAGACCCTGACCCGGACTGCTGACCGGGGTAGAACCCGCCGTCCTGCTGACCGTAGGGCACCTGGTGTACCGATGTCGGCGCCGCCGCAAAGCCGGTGCCGACGGCGGGCATCCCCTGGCCGCGCTGGTCGCCGACCGGGTAGGAGCCCGAGTAGATGCCGTTCTGCCCGGAACCGTTGAGGTATCCGCCAGACGGCATGCCGTTCTGCGCCGGGCCACGGGGATAGCCGCCGGTCACCATCGCGCCTGGAATCGCACCGCCAGGTGTCGCACCGCCGGATGCCGGATCACCGGGGCCGCCGGGGTATCCGCCGGAAGATAGGCCGGGCTGGCTCGAGCCGCTCTGTGGCAGCCCGCTCTGGGTCAGGCCGCTCTGTGGCAGGCCACTCTGTGCCGGTCCGAACTGAGCCGGTCCGAACTGAGCCGGTCCGAACTGAGCCGGTCCGCTCTGTGGCAGGCCATTCTGGGCCGGTCCATTCTGGGCCAGGCCAGTCTGCGCCGTGCCATTCTGGGCTGGGCCATTGCCGGCTGGCCCGCTCTGAGGCATGCCGTTCTGCCCAGGGCTAATCGGCACTGAACTGCTCTGGCCCATGCTGTTCTGGCCCATGCTGTTCTGGCCCATACCGTTCTGGCCGGAGCCGTTCTGGCCAGGTCCATTCGCGGGCGCAGCCGCGGGGTAGCCGCCTAGCTGGTACGCGCCGGACGGCGCTCCGGCGCCCTGCGCCTGGCCTGCCTGGGCGCCGCTGTTCTGGGCGCCCCTGCCGTAGCCGCCGCTGTTCTGGCCAACGTCGCTGCGCTGGCCGGCATTCTGCCCGCTGCTTGGCAAACCGCCCGCTGGCATTCCGCCGGCCGGACCCGGCCCGCTCTGCCCTCCGCCGGCCTGCATGCCGGGGCCCTGCGTGCCGAGACTCTGCGTGCCGGAGCCCTGCAAGCCGCCACCCTGCATGCCCAGACCCTGGGTGCCGCTACCCTGCAGGCCGCCGATTGGGCCTGAGCCCGGCTGCGAGCCGCCGTTCTGCACGCCGCCGAAGCTGGTTCCGTTCTGGTACCCGGCCGACCCGGCACCGCCCTGGTAGCCACCCACCGGACCGAACCCGGCCTGCTGGCCACTCTGGTAGCCGTTCTGCTGCCCGCCGCTCTGGCCAGCCGGACCTGACGCCGCGTCGGGGAGGCTGCCGTTGCGGTATCCGGCCTGGCTGCTCTGATAGCCCGGCTGGCCGCCGCCCTGGGGCATCGGGCCTTGGTAGACACCACTTTGGCCAGTGAGCCCGATTGGAGCGGGCATGCCGTTCTGCCCGTAACCGCTGCTTTGCGTGGCACCGGTCTGTGTGGCACCGGTCTGCGTGGCGCGAGCTCCCGGCACCGCGCCCTCGGTGTAGCCACTAGGCGACGAGTCTGCCTGGCCGAGGCCGACCTGGCCCCTACCGGAGACATCCTCGGCAGCGGGCGCGCCCGCGTGCGCAGGCCGGTGCGGTGAGGTCCCGCCGCTGGCCGCCCCGTCGGCACTGCCGAGGTGCGGCAGCAAGGACTCGTGCTGCCCGCCGACCTGAGAGGCGCCGCCGCCCTGAGAGGCGTGATAGGCAACATGGGCCCCGTGCTGACTGACGCCGTGCTGGCTAACACCGTGCTGGCCTGCCTCGTGCTGGCCGACCCCGCCCTGGTAGGACTGCGTGCCCGGCCGGTAGTCCGATTCGACCGGCGCCGGGTAGACGGCACCGGGAGCGGGCAGGGCCGCGGCCGGAAGCCCCTGGTGGGTCACAGCGCCGGCCATCGCCGCAGGGCCGTCGGTGACCGAGCGCGACCCGAAGGCCGCGTCGGCGTACTGCTCGTCGGGCGCGACTGGTTCGGCGCCGCGGACGAGTTCGACGAAGGGGCGCAGATGCACGCCGGATATCTCGACGATGTCGTCGCATTCCTGCCTGAGCGACGCCGGGATGGTCCAGCCGCCGTCCGAGGCGATGTGCAGGACCACCACGCGCAGGCCGAGGTCCTGCACCTCGGCCACTATCCCGGCCAGGTGCTCGTCGGCGCTGGCGATGAACGCGTCGCTGATCGCGCCGCTCTTAGCCAAGGTGACCAGGTCGCGCCGCAGCTGGCTCTCGATGCCCTCACGTCTGCCCGGCCTGGTATCGGCGAGCCGCAGCTTGAGCCCAGGCATCTCGGCCAGTGAGTCGTGCTCGGCGGTGCGGCCGCCCTCGACGGTCTCGTACCAATAGCAGCGCAGAACCGGCAGGCCGGTGCGGTCACGCGCGAGACCGGCGAGTAGCTTGAGTAGTCCAGCGTGGTCCCAGGAGACGGAGTCGCGGCGGCGCGTGCCATGAACGGCCATGGCGCCATCTGCGAGGGCATAGCCTGCATCAATGAACAGGGCGCAGCGATCCACGCGACACCGTCCTTTCCCCTGACGCGAGACGTTACCAGCGCCTAGCGGCCTTCGTGACCGATAGCGCAGATCACAGGCCCTGTCGACCGCACTGGCCAAGGCCGCATCTTCGGTGTTCAAGCGGCGATTCCGCCGGGGTCGCCGCATCCGCCGACCCGTGCGGCGGACCGTCCTGCGGCCGTCTCCGGGACCGGCCGGATCTCGACCGGAATGTGCTGTATATGAAGTTATCAGGCCGGGCCGTTGCGTGCCTGGCAGACGAGGGCCTAGCCTTTGCCGCCGGGTCGACGAGGGGCCGCTGCCGGCAGGTCGACGAGGGGCCGCTGCCGCCGGTCGCGGCGGCCATGTTGACGATAGGCTCGGATCCGTGACCGACCGGACCGAACTGCTCGACGAGATCAAGGCGAAGGCGGTCCTCCACGGGACCGTGACGCTGTCCTCTGGCCAGCAGGCCGACTGGTACATCGACCTGCGGCGGGTGCTGCTCGACGGCAGGGCAGCCCGGCTGGCAGGCCGGGTGATGCTGGACCTCACCAGCGGCCTCGACTACTCGGCGGTGGGCGGCCTGACCCTTGGTGCCGACCCGGTCGCCGGCGCGATAATGCATGCGGCGACTGAGCAGGGGCGGGTGCTGAACTCGTTCGTCGTGCGCAAGGAGGGCAAGGCGCACGGCCTGCAGCGCAGGATCGAGGGTCCTGACGTGGCCGGGCAGCGGGTGCTCGCCGTGGAAGACACCTCGACGACCGGCAACTCCGTGCTCGCCGCCGTCGATGCGCTCAAGGAGGCCGGCGCCGAGGTGATCGGCGTCGCGGTGGTCGTAGACCGCGGCGCAAGGGCCGCCGTGGAGCAGCGCGGCCTGCCCTACCTGGCGGCCTTCCAGCTGTCCGACCTCGGCCTGAGCTGACCGCCCGCACCTGAGTCACAACTGGCCCCGTGCACGACCGGCCGGAGCGCGCCCCTGACCAGCCCGAGCCGATCCGGGCGAGGCGAGCCTGGTCCCGCACTCACCCACCCGTCGGGCCGATCGCGACCGGCCTGGCTGGCCGAGTGGCCTGCGCGCGACATGGGCGGAAGCGAGCGGTTGCGGAAAGTAAAGCAGCAGGAAGTGGCGCACCACCTCCTGCGCCGCCGGCCGGCCCCGGGGGATACTGGGGGCGCACACCAGAGCAGAGGGAGCCGCCGCCATGCCCATCGCGACACCTGAGGTCTACGCGCAGATGCTCGACCGAGCGAAGGAACACGGCTTCGCGTACCCGGCGATCAACGTGACGTCGAGCCAGACCCTCAACGCCGCGTTGCGCGGATTCGCCGAGGCGAGCAGCGACGGCATCATTCAGGTGTCGACCGGCGGCTCCGAGTACCTGTCCGGCTCGGTCAAGGACATGGTCATCGGCGCGGCGGCGCTCGCCGAATTCGCCGGCGTGGTCGCCGCCAGGTATCCGGTGCACGTGGCGTTGCACACTGACCACTGCCCCAAGGACAAGCTCGACGGCCTGATGCGCCCGCTGGTCCAGATCTCCAAGGAGCGGGTCGCCCGAGGCCAGGAACCTCTCTTCCAGTCCCACATGTGGGACGGCTCGGCCGTGCCGCTGGCCGAGAACCTCCAGATCGCCTCGGAGCTGCTCGACGAGTGCGCTGCCGCCCGGACCGTGATGGAGCTTGAGATCGGCGTGGTCGGCGGCGAGGAGGACGGCGTCACCGGCGAGATGAACGAGAAGCTGTACAGCACGCCGCAGGACGCCCTCGCGACCGCGGAGGCGCTCGGACTCGGCGAGCGCGGACGGTACATACTGGCGGCTACGTTCGGAAATGTGCACGGAGTGTACAAGCCGGGACACGTCAAGCTGCGGCCGTCGATCCTCAAGGACATCCAGGATGCCGTCGGCGCCGCGCACGGCAAGCCGCGCCCGTTCGACCTGGTCTTCCACGGCGGGTCGGGGTCCGCGCTTGAGGAGATCAGGGAGGCCATCTCGTACGGCGTGGTCAAGATGAACGTCGACACCGACACCCAGTACGCGTTCACCCGACCGGTGGCTGGCCACATGTTCACCAACTACGACGGGGTACTGAAGGTGGACGGCGAGGTCGGCGATAAGAAGGTCTATGACCCGCGCTCGTGGGGCAAGGCCGGTGAGGCCGCGATGGCCGCGCGCGTGGTGGAGGCCTGCGAGGACCTGCTCTCGGCCGGCAAGCAGCTCACCTGAGCGAAGGCCGGCGGCGGCCGGCAGGGCTGACGGACGTGGTCTTGGGCCGCGGTCTCGGGGTCGCGGGTCTGGCGGCCGCCGGTCGGGCCGCAGGTCACCGGTCGGCCGGTCAGGTCACCGGTCGGGCCGGTCGGGTCCGGTCAGCCGATGGCGCGGCCGCATTCCGCCGCGCCGAGCAGGGCGGCGCGGCGGAATGCGGCCCTGATTGACCCGATCACCTGCTCGGGCGCGGCCATCAGCTCGGCCCACGTGAAGTGGACCACCTCGAACCCAGCCTCGCGGAGCAAGGCGTCCCGGCGTAGCTGCCGCCGGGCACGCCCGGGGTCCGCGTACTTCAGCGCGCCGTCCGCCTCGCCGACCGTCCCGTGCCTGCGCCACAGGAAGTCCACCCGCCCGATCTGCCCGGCGTCGTCACCGACCCAGACCTGGAGTTCGGGCGGCGGGAGGCCCCCGGCGCGGAACGCGACCCTGGCGATCGACTCGAACGGGGACTCCGACCGCCGGTCAGCGAACTTCGCCACCTCGCGCGCCCGGCCGACTCCTGGCCAGTGCTCGCACCCGGCGATCACGGCGTCGAGTTCGAGCTTGGATGTCCGGCCGCCGTGCAGCGCCGAGTCGGCCACGACCACGCCAGACCTGAACGGCATCGTCCTGGCCAGGTCGACCACCGTCCGCGCGGCGGTCGTGACCGGCACTCCGCCGACGATCGCCACCTGGCTGCGCGGGAGCACGGCCAGGTGAAGCTTGACGCCGGGCATGGACCGGCGGCTGCCCGGCGAGCCAGGCGGCCGACTGATCGCGATGACGTCGTCAGGCGGCTTGTCGAGCAGGGCCAGGCCATGCAGGAGCGCGGCGTCGTGGTGGCTGCCCACCGCGCGCGGACCCACGGCCGCGACGGCGGCCGCCAGCCGCAGGGCTCGCTCGCCCCGCTCGCTCCCCGTGAGCAGCCGGGCTCGATCTGCCTTCGCGTAGACCCCGCGCCTGATCGGCCTGAGCACGCCGTTCCTGACCAGCGCGCGGACCTGCCCACCAGTGAAGCCTGCGCGCGCGAGTTCGGCCGCCGTCACCAGCCCGCCCAGCCTGCCGAGTTCGGGTAATTGAGAGCCACTCACGCGGCCAGACTCTCACCCGCCCCTGACACTCAGCCCGCGCCCGCGGCTCGCGCGACTCGCGCGAGCCGCCTCAGGCTCGTCGTCAGGCTGCGGCGCCCGGCCGCCCGTGGCCGGCCCCGGGCGGCTCGGCGGCCGACTCAAGCGTCTCTTCGCCAGGATCCTCAGCCTTGTCACCGGCTCCTCGCGACCCCTCGGGCTGCGCAACCTTTCATCCGCCGGCGCCACTTGTCATCCGCTACGACCACTCTTCATCCGCTAACGTCATGATCACGTCCTTTTTGACCCATTTTGTGAGACGCCAGCGGATGAAAAGACGATGGCGCCTGCCGAGACGGCGAGTCCGCACGGGCGAGACTGAGCGCTCTGAACGGGATCCGGGCGCGCGCGCCGTGACCCGTGTGGCGAGACGAGACGCGTGAGACTAGCGGGACCAGCGGAGCGAGAGTCGTGCAGGCCGCGAGTTCGGGAGCGCACATACAGACCCGCGGACGAGGTGGGACCGGCGAGAGCGAGGCTCGCTCGGCCAGCGGGAGCGAGGACCGCCCGGCCAGGAGGAGCGGGGATCGCGCGACCGCAGGGAGAGCGAAGGGTCGCCCGGCCAGCGGGAGCGAGGACCGCCCGGCCAGGAGGAGCGGGGATCGCGCGACCGCAGGGAGAGCGAAGGGTCGCCCGGCCAGCGGGAGCGAGGACCGCCCGGCCAGGAGGAGCGGGGATCGCGCGACCGCAGGGAGAGCGAAGGGTCGCCCGGCCAGCGGGCTACCCGGGTCTGCCGGGCTACCGGGTCTGCCGGGCTACCGGGACTGCCGGGCTACCGGGGCTACCGGGGCGCGAATTGCTACTTGAGCGCCGACATGGTGGCGTACTGGGCGTCGGTGAGCTGGACCGACGCGGCGGCCACGTTTTCCTTGAGGTGCGCGATCGAGTTGGTACCGGGGATCGGGAGCATCACCGGGGACCTGCGCAGCAGCCACGCCAGGGCGAGCTGCGCCGGGGTCGCGCCGGTCTCGGCGGCGAGTGCGGCCGGCCGGCCGCCGGGCCTGGCCAGGTCGCCGGTAGCGACCGGGAACCACGGGATGAACCCGAGCCCCTCCCGCTCGCAGTACTCCACGACAGGCTCGGACCGGCGGTCCACGACGTTGTAGAGGTTCTGCACCGACGCGATCGGGGCGGTGAGCCTGGCCTCGGCCACCTCCTCGGCCGACACTTGCGACAGTCCGATCAGCGCGATCTTGCCCTCCCTCCGCATGTCGTCGAGGACCCCGATCTGGTCGGGGAACGGCACCTCGGGGTCAAACCTGTGCAGCTGGTACAGCGGGATCGTCTCCAGCGAAAGCCGCCGCAGGCTCATCTCCACGCACTGCCTGAGGTAGGCGGGCCGACGGGGTGCCACTGGTTCGGGCCGGTCCTGACCAGCCCGCCCTTGGTGGCGATCGTGATGCCCCGGTAGGGGTGGAGTGCCTGCCTGATCAGGTCCTCGCTGACGAAAGGGCCGTACGAGTCGGCGGTGTCGATGAAATCGACGCCGAGGTCGGCCGCCCTGCGCAGTACCTTGATCGACTCGCTGCGGTCGGGCGGGTCGCCCCAGATGCCAGGGCCGGTGATGCGCATCGCGCCGTAGCCGAGCCTGGTGACCGGAGTCGTGCCGCCGAGCGAGAACACGCCGCTAGCCGTCGCTGGGGTACTGACGCCAGTCATGGGCTCAATCTACTGACGCGCGGGCGACAGCGGCCGCGCAGGACCTGGGCCCCGCGACGGCCCGGCACCCACGACCGCGGCAGCCTGCGACCCCGAGACCACGCGCACCGGCCGGAGCGGCAGGATAGAGCCATGACGCACCAGAACCTGCTGGCCGGGCCCACCCCTCCGCCGACCTACCTCCCGGAGAACGCCGAGGCGGCAGCGGCCCTGCGCGCCGGGGCCGATCCCGCTTCGGTGGCGGGCCGGTTCCCGTCCTGCTGCGCAGCCTGGGCCGACCTGGCCGAGCGGTCGCTGGGGACCGACCCGGTGGCGGCGTACGCGTACGCGAGGACGGGTTACCACCGGGGCCTGGACCAGCTCAGGCGCGCGGGGTGGCACGGGCACGGCCCGATCCCCTGGGAGCACGAGCCGAACCGCGGCTTCCTCCGCTCGCTGTACCTGCTCGGTGCCGCTGCGGCGGCGATCGGCGAGGACGACGAGGTCGGGCGGATCGATGAGTTCCTCTGCGAGTCGAGCCCGGCCGCCGTCGCCGCCCTGACCGGGCACTGAGCGCCCGCGCGCCCGCCCCGCACGGCCCTCCCCCGGCACGCCAGCCCGGCACGCCTGCTCGGCCCCCGCCGGGCCGCCCGCTAGCCTGATCCCATGCCCGCCATCGTGATCGTCGGCGCCCAGTGGGGCGACGAGGGCAAGGGCAAGGCGACCGACCTGCTCGGCGACAGCGTCGACTACGTGGTCAGGTACCAGGGCGGCAACAACGCCGGGCACACCGTGGTCATCGGGGACGAGAGCTACGCGCTGCACCTGCTGCCGTCCGGCGTGCTGTCCGAGCACGCCATCCCGGTGATCGGCAACGGCGTGGTGGTCGATCCCGCGGTGCTCATCGCCGAGATGGAGGGGATCGAAGCCCGCGGGATGTCCTGCGAGCGGCTGCTGATCTCGGCCAGCGCGCACCTGATCATGCCGCACCAGGTAGCACTCGACAAGGTGACCGAACGCTATCTCGGCCAGGCCAGGATCGGCACCACGGGTCGCGGCATCGGGCCGGCCTACAGCGACAAGGCCGCGCGGATGGGCATCAGGGTGCAGGACCTGTTCGACCCGGCGATCCTGCGCGAGAAGCTCGACCTGGTGCTGCGCGAGAAGAACCAGGTCCTGGCCAAGGTCTACAACCGGCGCGGCATCGACGCGGCCGCGGTCGCCGACGAGTACATCGGCTACGGCGAGCGGCTGGCCAGGTACGTCGCCGACACCGGCCTGGTGCTCAACAAGGCGCTGGACGACGGCAAGGTGATCCTGCTCGAGGGCGCGCAGGCGACCCTGCTCGACGTGGACCACGGCACCTACCCGTTCGTGACCTCGTCGTCGCCGACGGCGGGCGGCGCCTGCGTCGGGTCGGGCATCGGCCCGACCAGGATCACCACGGTGATCGGGATACTCAAGGCCTACACGACCAGGGTGGGCGCCGGCCCGTTCCCCACCGAGCTGACCGATGCCAGGGGCGAGTGGCTGCGCAAGGCCGGCGGCGAGTACGGCGTCACGACCGGGCGGGCTCGCCGCACCGGCTGGTTCGACGCGGTGATCGCTCGCTACGCCACGCGCGTGAACGGAATCACCGATTTTTTTATAACGAAGCTCGACGTGCTGTCTGGGCTCGACAAGGTTCCTGTCTGCGTCGGCTACTCGATCGACGGGGCCGTGCACGGGGAGATGCCGATGACCCAGACCGAGTTCCATCACGCCGAACCCGTCTACGAGTACTTCGACGGCTGGTGGGAGGACATATCGGAGGCGAAGTCGCTGTCCGACCTGCCCGCCAGTGCTCGCGCCTACGTGCTTGCCCTGCAGGACATGATCGGCGCGCCGATCGCCGCGGTGGGCGTCGGCCCACGGCGCGACCAGACCATCTCGCTGCGCCCGCTGATCTGACGGCCCGCTGATCTGAGGGCGGCGCCGGCGAGTCCCGCCGGCCCGCCTTCGGCGGGCCGGCTCCCAGCCCACGGGCGGGCCGGCGCGCTCGGGCACGGCGCGCTCGGGCTGGCCGGGCGGCGAGCTAGGCTCGCGGGGTGCGGGTTCTGCTGCTTGGCTCGGGTGGGCGCGAGCACGCGCTGGCCCGTGCGCTGACCGCCGATCCGGCGGTCAGCGCCCTGCACGCCGCCCCAGGCAACCCAGGCATCGGCGACCTCGCCGACCTGCACGACGTCGCGATCACCGACCCCAGGGCCGTGACCGGCCTCGCCGCCCGCCTCGGCGCGGACCTCGTGGTGGTCGGCCCCGAGGCGCCGCTGATCGCCGGCGTCGCCGGAGCGCTGCGCGCCGCCGGGTTCCGGTGCTTCGGCCCCGACCAGGGGGCGGCAATGATCGAGGGCTCCAAGTCATTCGCCAAGGACGTCATGGCCGCGGCCGGGGTCGCGACCGCGGCGTCACGGTACTGCCAGACCGAGGCCGAGGTCACCGCCGCGCTCGGCGAGTTCGGGCCGCCGTACGTGGTGAAGGCCGACGGCCTGGCCGCCGGCAAGGGCGTGGTCGTCACGCAGGACCGGCGCACCGCGGTCGATCACGCCAGGAGCTGCGGCCAGGTGGTGATCGAGGAGTACCTGGCCGGCCCCGAGGTCTCGGTGTTCGCGCTGGCCGACGGCACCGACGCGGTCGCGCTGCTGCCCGCGCAGGACTACAAGCGGGCCGGCGACGGCGACACCGGCCCGAACACCGGCGGGATGGGCGCCTACGCGCCGCTGCCGTGGGCGCCAGCCGACCTCGCCGAGCGCACCGTCGCCGAGGTGGTCAGGCCGGCCCTGGCCGAGCTCGCGGCCCGCGGAACGCCGTACCGCGGGCTGCTCTACGCCGGGCTCGCGCTGACCAGGACGGGGATCGCGGTGATCGAGTTCAACGCGCGGTTCGGCGACCCGGAGACCCAGGTGTTGCTCGACCGGCTGGATACTCCGCTGTGCGGGCTGCTCGCGGCGACCGCCGACGGGGACCTGCGCACGTCCGGGCCGCTGCGCTGGGCCGGCGGCGCGGCGGTCACCGTGGTGATCGCCGCGCAGGGATACCCCGGCGCGCCGGCGGCCGGCGACCCGATCGAGGGGGTCGAGGCGGCGCAGCAGGTCCCAGGCGCCTACGTCCTGCACGCGGGAACCGCCGTCAGGAACGGAACGCTGGAATCCCGCGGCGGCCGAGTGCTCAACGTGGTGGCGTCCGGACCCGACCTCGCGGCCGCCTCGGCGGCCGCGTACCAGGCAGCAACCCAGATCAGGCTGCGCGGCGGCTGGTATCGCACCGACATCGCCCGCCAGCCGGGGCCGGCGCTGGCCCCGGCTGGCGGGCCGGCCGTTCGCCGACGCAGGACCGGGCCTCGAGGCGATGCGGTGTCGTGAACGCACGGCCGGGTCCTGGCGTCATACTGATGTGGTGAAGGGGCCGCGGGCCGTCGTCGTGGTGGCGGTGGTGGCGGCGGTCGCTCTCGCCGCAGCGGGGTGCGCCGCGGGCCGCGCAGCCGCGCGGCCCGGCAGGACCGGTTCGGCACCCGCGCCGTCGGCGAGCGCCGGGTCCGAGGCCAGGCCGGGCCCGCCGGTCGGGAACATCGTGATCGACGGGCCGAAGCTCGCGTTCGCGGCGGGAACGATCGGGCTGGACCGATCCGCTGACGGGGGCAGGTCGTGGGCGCTCAGCGCGCGCGCCGCCGGCCAGAACCTCCGCCTGGACGTGGTCAGCCGCCGGGTCGCCTTCGCCGCGGGTCAGGACATGCTGCTGCGGACCGTGAACGGCGGGCGAAGCTGGCAGGCGCTGCGGCGGCCCGCCACCGGGACGTACGCGGTCGACTTCTGGTCGGCGAGCGCCGGTGTGGCCATGGTCCCCGCGCCGGCCGGCCCGGGCATCAGGTACTTCGTCACCCGCGACGGCGGGCAGAGCTGACAGCGGCTGCGGCTGCCTGGGTGGTCTGTCGGGCAGGGAGGCGTGCCACTTCAGGACGGCGACGTGGTCCAGTCGTCGGTCTGCTTCGCACCCGGCGGTACCGGCTGGGCTGCCGCGACGCGAGCCGGCCGGATCAGCGTGCTTGAGTCGCCGGACGGAGGCCGACGATGGCAGGTGGCGCTGTCCTCGCGGCTACTGCCCCGCGGCGGGCACGCGGAGAGCGAATTCTCGAACGCGCCAGCGGACGGGGTGGCGGTGGCGGGCTGCGCGGGGGACTCCGTCTGGGTGCTGGTCAGCCAGCAGGACCGGTACGGCGACCCGAGCGGCTTCGACCTGCTGCACACCACCGACCGCGGGCGGTCCTGGCTCGACGTGCTGCGCTGGGGGTACCGCGGCGTCCCCGCGCCGGCGGTGCCGTCACCGCGCGGCGGCCCGCAGATCCTGCCCGGTGGCCTCACGCCCTACCCGGAATGGCTCTCAGCGCCGCAGCCCGGTGCCGCCTGGCTCGCGTTCGCCGACGCGGAAGGCAACCAGACCGGTTACGGCTCGACTGGCGATGGCGGGCTGACCTGGCACCTGTGGTCATTTCCCGGTAACCGGACTACCCCGCGGCAGGTGCCGTCGGCCACGACCCTCCCGCCGTCGGTCAACCTCGTGGTACTGACCGCCCTCGATGCCCGGCACGCGTGGATGGTCCTCGCCCGGTCACCGGCCTCCGGTCCCAGCTACCTGTACGCGACCAGCGACGGCGGCGCCACCTGGACCAAGATCAGCACGTTCAGGTCGCCAGGAGCGAGCGCGGCCCTGACGGCCCGCCGGCCAGGGCCGGCTCCGGCAGCGACGCTGCGGGAGGCTGCGGGAGAATGGCCAGGTGATCGAGCGCTACACGTTGCCCGAGATGGGCCGGGTCTGGAGCGAGGCGCACAAGTACGAGCTCTGGTGCAAGGTCGAGTCGCTCGTGCTCGAAGCCAACGCGGCGGCCGGCGTGGTGCCTGCCGACAGTGTCGCGCCGGTGCTCGCCGCCCCGCCGCCGACGCCCGAGGCGGTCGCCGCGATCGAGGCCGTCACCAACCACGACGTGATCGCGTTCCTGACGGCCTGGGCTGACAATACGAGCCCGCGCGAGGCGGCCGCCTACGTGCACTTCGGCATGACCTCCTCTGACCTGCTCGACACCGCACTCGCGGTCCAGCTCGCCGAGGCCACCACCCTGCTGATCGAGCGGGCCATCGCGCTGACGGCCGCGCTCCGGGCGCACGCGCTCGAGCACGCGGCCACCCTGCGGGTGGGCCGCACCCACGGCATCCACGCCGAACCCGACGTGTGGGGACACCGGGTGGCCGACTTCGCATTCGCGATGGCGCGGTGCGTGCGGCGGCTGCGGCGCGCCAGGCACGCGGTCGCGGTCGGCAAGCTGTCCGGCCCGGTCGGCACCTACTCGAGCATCGACCCGGCGATCGAGGCCACGGTGATGGCCGGGCTGGGGCTGCGCCCCGCCGACGTGGCCACCCAGGTCGTGCTGCGGGACGGGATCGGCGAGTGGGTCGGCGTTCTCGCGGTGATCGCCTCGGTCTGCGAGGCGGTCGCGCTCGAGGTCAGGCACGGGCAGCGGACCGAGGTCAGGGAGCTTGCCGAGGCGTTCGGCACGGGTCAGAAGGGCTCGTCGGCGATGCCGCACAAGAAGAACCCGGTCCGCTCGGAGCGGATCTGCGGGCTGGCGCGGGTCGTCCGCGCCCAGGTCGTCCCGGTGCTCGAGGGGATACCACTCTGGCACGAGCGTGACATCTCGCATTCGTCGGCCGAGCGGATCTGCCTGCCCGACGCCGCGATCGGGACCGACTTCCTGCTCGAGCAGACCGCCGGGCTGATCACCGGCCTGGTCGTGGACGCCGCCAGGATGCGGGCGAACCTGGAATCGACCGGCGGGCTGATCTACTCATCGGCCGTGCTGCTCGCGCTGGTGAAGGCCGGGATGTCCAGGGAGGACGCCTACGCGCTCGTGCAGGAAGCCGCGATGGCGGCCTGGGAGAGCGGGACCAGCTTCCGCGCCAGCCTCACCGACCACGCGGCCAGGCGCGGCCAGCGCCTGGACGAGGGGCGACTTGACGAGGTGTGCAGGCCGGAGCGGTACGTGGCGCGGCTCGGCGCCGTGTTCGACCGGCTGGAGAAGCTCGACCCGCGCCAGCCGGACGGCGACCAGCCGGACGGCGAGCAGCCGTTGTGCTGACCCATCTGTACTCGGGCAAGGTCCGCGAGCTTTACCGTACCGACGACGGGCTGCTGCTGCTCGTCGCCACCGACCGGATCTCGGCGTTCGACTACGTGCTCGACCCGCCGATCCCCGGCAAGGGCGCGATACTGACTCAGCTCTCACTGTGGTGGTTCGACCGGCTGGCGGACCTCGTGCCCAACCACGTGGTCCACGCCCAGGTTCCCGCGAAGTACGCCGGCCGGGCGATGACATGCATGCCGCTGCGAATGGTTAAATCCGAATGCGTGGCCCGCGGATACCTGGCAGGTTCCGCCCTGGCCGAGTACCGGCGGGACGGCCGGATCTGCGGCATCGCGCTGCCGCCAGGGTTGCAGGACGGCTCGCGGCTGCCCGAGCCGATGTTCACGCCGGCCACCAAGGCACCGCAGGGCGAGCACGACCAGAACATCACCTTCGACCAGCTTGCCGCCGAGGCCGGGGCCGACCTCGCGGCCCGGCTGCGGGAGATCACGCTGGCCGTCTACGAGCGCGGCGCGCGGCTGGCGGCCGAGCGCGGGATTATCGTGGCGGACACCAAGATCGAGCTCGGCTTCGACGCCGACGGAACGCTCAGGCTGGCCGACGAGGTGCTGACCCCCGACTCGTCCAGGTTCTGGCCAGCGGACCGGTGGCAGCCTGGCCGGAGCCAGCCGTCCTTCGACAAGCAGTACGTGCGGGACTGGCTGACCTCGCCGCAGGCCCGCTGGGACCGCGGCTCAGGGAACCCTCCGCCGTCACTGCCCGCCGCCATTGTCGACCGGACCAGGCAGATGTACGTCCAGGCCTACGAACGGATCACCGACCTGACCTGGGATGATCCGCCCCGAACCGAGGAAGCCATCCCCCCGATGACCTAACGGAATCGATCAGTTACGTTATGTATCGGCGTCGACATCGTCCGGGGGGTCTGGCAGCAGTGGAATACTGGACTACGCGCGACGTGGCCGAAACCCGGACTTTGAGTCCGGTGGCAGGTGGCCACGGTTGGCCCATGCACATGTCTCAAGCCGGGATAATGATGTCCCGCCCCCCCAGGGACAGGAGTTCCAGCATTATGAGCAGCGGTCACCAGACCCGCTACCGCGTCAGAGGCGGCAACCCTCTCCAGGGGACGGTCTTCGTCCAGGGCGCCAAGAACGCCGCCCTGAAGATGATCGCCGCGTCCTTGCTTGCCGAGAAGGGCCGTACGGTCCTGCGTAACGTCCCGGTGATCGAGGACGTGCGCCGCGCCGTCGAGCTTGCTCAGGCGGTCGGCGCGGTGGTGAAGTTCCACGAGGTCGAGCGGACCCTCGTGGTCGACGCGTCCGAGCTGACCAGTCCCGTGCTTCCGGCCGAGATCACCAGGCAGTTCCGCGCGTCCGTGCTGTTCGTGCCCGCGTTGCTGCACCGGCTCGGCGAGGCCGTGCTCGAGGAGGTCGGCGGCTGCAATCTCGGCAGCAGGAATTTGGACTTCCATTACCGGGGATTTGCCAGGCTCGGCGCCACCGTCGAAGAGGGCGAGAGCCAGATCCATGTCAAGGCCGACGGCCTGCGCGGCGCGCACCTTTACCTGGACACCCCGTCGCACACCGGCACCGAGAACCTGATCATGGCCGCGTCCCTTGCGCCCGGCATTACCGTGATCGACAACACCGCCCAGGAGCCCGAAGTCCAGGACGTGATCGCGTTCCTGACCAAGATGGGCGCCAAGATCAGCGGCGGCGGCACCGGCTTCATCACGGTCGAGGGGGTCGACAAGCTCACCGCGGTCGAGCACACGGTGATGCCCGACCGGATCGATGCCGCCGTGTTCGCGATGGCAGCGGCGATTACCGGGGGGGAACTCAGCCTCGTCGGCGCCTCGCTCGACCACATGGGCGTGGTCCGCTGGAAGCTCGAGCAGATGGGCGTGGAGTTCGCCACCCAGGGCGCGATCGTGCAGGTCCGCAGGGACAAGCAGCTGCGGCCGATCAACGTGATCACCAGCCCGTACCCGGGCTTCGCGACCGACCTGCAGTCTCCGATCATGGCGGTCAGCTGCCTCGCCGACGGCACCAGCTACATCAGGGAGACCATCTTCGACGGCCGCTACGTAATGGTGGGCGAGCTCAACAAGATGGGGGCGAAGGTCGAGGTAACCAACGCGGCCGCAGTCGTGCACGGGCCGACCGGGCTGCACGGCACCGAGGTAATCGCGCACGACCTGCGCACCGGGATCGCACTGATCGTGGCCGGGCTGGCCGCCGAGGGCGAGACCATCGTCGAGCCCGGCTACCAGATCGATCGCGGCCACGCGGCCGTGGCCGCGCGGCTGACCGCCCTGGGCGCCGACATCTGCGAGGAAGAGATCGGCTGAGGTCTGGCTGCGGGCTGGCTGACGTCTGGCTCAGGGGCTGGCTGCGGGCCGCTAGCCGACTCTGGTCAGGTCCGCGGGAAGGCGCGCGCGACCTCGAGGAAGAGGTCGTTGGGCGTCTTCTCGCCGATCGAGACCCGCACCCCCTCTGGGTCGAACGGGCGCACGGCAACGCCTGCCGCGTCACAGGCGGCGGCGAACTCGGCGGTGCGGTCGCCGAGCCTGAGCCAGACGAAGTTCCCCTCGGTCGGCGGCACGGCCCAGCCCATGGCAAGCAGCTCGCCGCGCACCCGGACCCGCTCGGCCACGACTAGGTCAACCCGCTCGAGCAGCTCGGCCTCGACCGCCAGGGAGGCGGCGGCGGCGGCCTGCGCGATCGCGTTCACCGTGAAGGTCAGCATGGTCTTGCGCGCGGCACCGGCCACCGCCTCGTGCCCGATCAGGAACCCGACCCGCAGGCCGGCCAGGCCGTAGGCCTTGGAGAAGGTGCGCAGCACCGCCACGTTCGGCCGGTCGCGGTAGATCTGGATGCCGTCGGGCGCCTGCGGGTCGCGCACGTACTGGACATACGCCTCGTCGAGCACCACCAGGCAGTCGCCGGGCACCTGGTCGAGGAAGCGCTCGAGCTCGGTGGTGGTGACGACGGTCCCGGTCGGATTGTTGGGCGTGCACACGAAGATCAGCCTGGTGGCCGACGTGATCGCCGCGGCCATCGCCTCGAGGTCGTGCCGCTCGTCGACGAGCGGCACCCGCACCGAGGTAGCCCCGGCCAGGTCGGACAGGTACGGGTAGGCCTCGAACGACCGCCAGGCGTAGAGCACCTCCGCTCCGGGATCGCAGACGGCCTCAAGCAGCTGCTGCACCAGGCCGACCGAGCCGCAGCCGACCGCGACATGGGTAAGCGGCACGTCGAACCGCATGGCGATGGCCTCGGTCAGCTCGGCGGCGCCGTTGTCCGGGTATCTGTTGGCGTCAGCGGCCGCCTCGGCGATGACCTTCAGCACCGAGGGCAGCGGGCCGAACGGCGATTCGTTGGACGAGAGCTTGTAGGCCAAGCCCAGGTTGGTGGACGGCGGCTTGCCTGGCTTGTACGGCGCGAACTGGTCAAGTACCGGCCGGAAACGTGGCGTCTGCTCGGACATCGTCGTCCTCCAGGGCTGGTAGGGCCTGCGTGCGGTGGGGGGTCACGGAAATGTACCGGTCAGGCTGGGCGTCTGGCGCGGGTCCGGCCCGTGCGCGATCGGCGGTGGACTGCCCAGCGGGCGCCTGGACTGCGGGCGGGTCCCCATTGGGCGGCTGGCCGGGGGGCGGGTGCCCAGTGGGCGCCTGGCCGGGGGGCGCCTGGCCGGGGGGCGGCTTGCGGGGGGGCGGCTGGCCCACCGGACCGCCAGGCGACTGCCTGACCGGCTCGCAGGCGCCGCGCTGGCGCGGCCGCAGCATCGGCGGGTGCAGCAGGTCGGTGTCGCCGCGCCGGTACAGCTGCGGCCAGGCCCCCCGACGAGCTCGCCGAACCGGTCTCCACGAGGAACCCTTCGGCCCCGGTCACCTTGCGGTGGAAGTTACGCGGGTCGAGCGGCGTGCCCCAGACGATCTCGTAGACCCGGCGCAACTCGGCGACGGTGAACGTGTCACGGCAGAACGCGGCGCCGAGCGAGGTGTACTCAAGCTTGGCCCTGGCCCGCTCCACCCCGTCCTGCAGGATGCGCACGTGGTCGAACGCGAGCTCGGTCAGCGCCGCCACAGGCTGCCAGCTCATCCGCGGCTGGTCGGGGGCCGGCAGGTCGGGTGCCAGGCCCAGGTAGGCCACCGAGACCACCCGCTGGCGCGGGTCGCGGTCCGGGTACCCGTAGGTCTGTAGCTGCTCGAGGTGGACCGGAGCGTCCGGCAGGCCGGCCCGCTCGGCGAGCACCCTGGACGCCGTCGCCGGCAGGTCCTCGTCCAGCCTGATGAACCCGCCGGGCAGGGCCCAGCGACCCTGGTGCGGATCGGCGTGCCGCCGCCATACCAGCACGGAAAGCTTGCTGGCGCGCACGGTGAGGATCACCAGGTCGACGCTGACTGCGACCCGCGGCACCTCCATACCTGAAACGCTACCCTGTATGGTGGCCGCGTCGGCGCCCTGGCGCCGCGGCGGCCCCGGGGTCCGTGGCGGTCTGCGTGGCCCGCGGTTGTCTGTCGCGGCCTGCGGCGGCCGGGCGTGGCCTGCGGCGGCCTGCAGTGGCTGGCGGCGGCCGACGTGGCCTGCACCGCCGGCACCGGCCTAGGAGGTCGCGGCCTGTGTCTCGTATCGTGAAGTCATGAACCGTCTTGGTGAGCTTGAGCGTGCAATCATGGAGATTCTCTGGGAGTCGCCCGATCCGATGACGGTCAGGCAGGTCGGCCTCTGCCTGACCGACCGTGAGCTGGCGCATACGACTGTGATGACGGTGCTCGACAGGCTGGCCAAGAAGGGGTTCGTCCGCCGCCAGCGAGCGGGCCGCGCCTGGCGTTACCGCCCGGCCGAGAGCCGTGAGGCGTACGTGGCCGAGCTCATGCTGACTGCCCTGGACCAGACCGGCGACCGGCAGGCCGCCCTGACCAGGTTCGCCATGAGCGTGTCCGGCGACGAGGCCGCGGCCCTGAAGGCGGCGCTCGACGCCCTCAGCGGAGGCCACGGGGACTGATCAGTCGTGCCAGCCGTCGTATTCCTGCTCGGCGCCGTAGCCACCGGCTGCGTTCTCGCCGCGCGCCTGCTCGCCCGCGCTAGCTGGCCGCGCAGGTCTCCGGCGGTCGCGATCGCGCTCTGGCAGGCGCTCGGGCTGGCGTGGGGAGTGGCCACCGTAGGCGCGCTGACCGGGTTCGGCGCGTTCGGGCTCGACCATGCGAGCCGCCTCGGGCTGCCGAGCGTGGCGGCCGCCGCTGAACGGGCCGGGCGCCTGCTGCTCGGTCCTGGTGCGGCGGCCAGCCGGCCATGGGACGTGCTGACCGCGCTGCGGATGCTCTCCCTGACCGCGGGCATCGTGCTGCTCGTCATCCTCTGCTGGATCCTGGCTGCCGCAGTCACCGCCGTGTTCAGGGCCAGGCACCGGCAGCGTACGCTGCTCGGGCTGCTCGCCCACGACGACCCTAAGGTGCCGGGCGCGCTGGTCGTCGACCACCCGGCAGCGGCCGCCTACTGCGTGCCAGGCCTGCGCTCGGCGATCGTGTTCAGCGTCGGCGCGCTGAACCTGCTCGATCAGGCCGAGCTCGCCGCGGTGCTCGCCCACGAGCGCGCCCACCTGCGCGCCAGGCACGACCTGGTGCTGCTGCCGTTCACCGCGCTGCTGCGCGCGTTCCGCTGGGCTGCGGTGGCCAGGGAGGCCAACAGCGAGGTGGCGCTGCTCGTCGAGATGCTGGCCGACGACCGGGCGCGAAGGCTGCGCCCAGCCAGGGAGCTGGCGACCGCGCTGCTCAGGGTGGGCGTATCGGGCGGCATGGCGCCCGTCGGTGCGCTCGCCGCGGTGCCGGCCTCGGGCGGCGCCGGCGAACTCGCCGCCCGGGTGACCCGGCTGCTCAGGCCGCCGCCTGGGTTGCCGGTCCCGTGCGTTGTTCTGCTCGTCGCGGTGTCCGCCCTGCTGGTCGTCACCTCGGCGGCAGCCGTGCTGCTGCCGCTGTAACCGCCGCTCACCGTCAGCGGGCGTCGCCGGGCGGGCGCCTGGCCCGCCGTCGGGCGCTGCGGCCGGGGACGTGCGGATGGCGCACGAGGCCACCGCATGGCCAGCCCAGCCGAGAACGCCCAGCCGAGAACGCCGAGCTCGGACTTGCCTATGCGCGATTACTCGTGTATGACTAATCATGTGTCGTCTATTCGCTTGTTCATCCTCGGCACGCTCGCCGCGAGCGGGCCGCTGCACGGGCATCAGATACGCCAGCAGGCGCAGTCCGACAGGACGGACATCTGGACCGACATCCAGGTCGGCTCCGTGTACGGGGCTCTCAAGCGGCTCGCCAGCGAGGATCTCGTCAGGGAGGTGCGGACCGAGCGGGTGGGGAACCGGCCGCAGCGCACCGTGTATGAGATTACGGCCGAGGGCCGCCGGGCCCTCGCCGCCGTGCGCTGGGCCGCGCTGAGCACGCTCGACCGCCATCACGACCCCTTTGACCTGGCCCTGGTTCAGTCCCGTGACATCGCCGAGGAGGACCTCGAGCAAGTCGTCGCCAACCGGCTGGCCGGGCTCCAGGTCCAGCTGGCGGCGCTTCGCCACCACGCGGAAACCGCTGAACCCTACGTCAACGAGGCCGAGCGCATGGTGCTGCGGCACCTGATCGAGCGCTCCGACGCGGAAGTCCGCTGGCACGGTGAGCTCGCGGCCAGGATCCCGAAGATCGCCACGGACTTCCGCGAGGGCGTGGGCAGCCCGGCGGCCCTGCCCGCGGACATCCGCCTGGACCATGAGGAGACCCCGGCATGACCACGCAGGTTCCCCAGCCGCCATCAGACTCCGCCGGCAGTGCCACGGCCGCCGGAGTCCTGCAAGGCGCCGCCACGGCGCCGGCCGGCCATGGCTGGCGCGCGGTGTCGATCGTGCTGGTCGGCGCCTTCATGGCGCTGCTGGACACCACGATCGTCAATGTCGCGCTGCCGACCATCCGGACCGGCCTGCACGCATCGCCGGCCAGCCTGGAATGGATCGTGTCCGGCTATGCGCTCGCCTACGGCCTGGCGCTCGTGCCCGGCGGGCGCGCCGGCGACCGGTTCGGCCACAAGCTGACGTTCCTGCTCGGACTCACCATCTTCACCCTGGCCAGCGTCGCCTGCGGAATCTCCCAGACCCAGGACCAGATCGTCGCGGCCAGGATCGTCCAGGGGCTGGGCGCCGGGCTGTTCTTCCCCGCGATCAGCGCAACGATCCAGCACGCGTTCTCCGGCCCGGAACGGTCGAAAGCCTTCGGCGCGCTCGGCGCCGTCATCGGGGTCTCGACCGCCACCGGCCCGCTGCTGGGCGGCCTGATCATCGCCGCGGCCGGCCCGCGCGACGGCTGGCGGTGGGTCTTCCTGGTCAACCTGATCATCGGCGCGGTCGCCATCCCGCTGGCCGCCTGGCAGCTGCCACGCCCGCGGACGCACACCCGGCGGGGCTTCGACCCAGGCGGCCTGGCCCTGCTTACCGCCGGGCTGCTCCTGCTGCTGATCCCGCTGATCGAGGGGCAGCCCGATGGCTGGCCCGCCTGGACCTGGGTGTGCTTCGGCGGCGCGGTCGTCGCCTTCGCGCTGCTCGCCCTGTGGGAGCGTGCCGCCGAACGACGAGGCGGCGACCCGCTGCTGAAGCCCGGGCTGCTCCGGCAGTCGTCGTTCTCGGCCGGCGCGATCTTCGCGCTAGCGTTCTTCGGCGGGTTCACCAGCGTGTTCTTCACGCTTTCGATCCTGTGGCAGGAGGGACTTGGTCATTCCGCGCTGGTCACCGGCCTGGTGATCGCGCCGTACTCGGTCGGCACGCTGACGACGGCCGCCAACAGCCACAAGCTGTCAGCACGGCTCGGCCGGATGGTGCTGGTGCTCGGCTGCACGCTGCTGGCGGTCGGCCTGGCAGCTGTGGTGCTCGTCATCCACCTGACCGCGCCGCACGTCAGCGGCTGGCTTCTCATCGCGCCGCTGCTGCTGGCCGGACTCGGCACCGGCATGACGATCGCGCCGAACCAGGACTTCGTCCTGGCGAGAGTGCCGCGGCAAGAAGCAGGGACAGCCGCCGGCGTGCTCAGCACCGCCCAGCGAATCGGTACCGCCGTGGGAATCGGGGTCATCGGCACCGTGCTGTTCGGCTCGCTGGCGGTTCAGCCGGGACCGGACGCGGTTGCCGCTGCGTTCAGCCACAGCTCCCAGCTAGCGCTAATCGCCAACCTCGGCTTCGTCATCGTCGCGCTCGTCCTGGTCCTGGCGCTGCCGCGGGAGATCCCGCGCCACAGCGACACGCCACCCGAGAACGCTGCCAGCCCGGCGGACCGAGTCAATCACGCTCCGTGAGAGCCGCCACGGAGCCGGCCTCGGGCTGCCGAAAGCCGCTCAATGACGGCGTGCACGCACACGGCCGAGGATCGACATCTGGCGCTAGTCCGCGATGCGGATGCGCAGCCGCCGGAAGCCCTTACCCTTGTTCTCGATCTTGACGACCTCGATCCGGCCGATCTGCGCGGTCGTGGCCACGTGCGTGCCGCCGTCGGCCTGCTGGTCAAGGCCGACGATGTCCACGATCCTGACCTCCTTGACCTCCGGCGGCACCAGGTTGGTCGCCGTCCTGATGATGTCGGGGATCGCGAACGCGTCGTCCCTGGGCAGCACCCGGACGTCGATGCGGCGGCCTGCCGCGATCTCGGCGTTGCAGGCCGACTCAACCGCGTCTCTGAAACCCTCGGGCAGTTGGGGCAGATCGAAGTCCATCCTGGCCGAGTACTCCTCCATGTTGCCGCCGGTCACCAGCGAACCGTAGTCGCGGTAGACCACGCCGCACAGCACGTGCAGCCCGGAGTGGGTGCGCATCAGGGCCGTCCGGCGCTCGTCGGCCAGGGCACCGCGAACCGCCATGCCTGGCGGCGGGACCGGATCGCCCTCGGCCGGGATCAGGTAAAGGTCGTCGCCCTTGCGCGCGCCGACGATCTGGGTCTGCACCCCGCCCCAGAGCAGGACGCCGTGGTCAGGCGGCTGGCCGCCGCCACCGGGATAGAACGCGGACCGGTCGAGCACCAGCCCGTCATCGCCGGCGGCGAGCACGGTGGCATCCCACTCGCGCAGTGTCTGGTCATCGAGTTCGAGGCGGTGGGTCCGCCACGTGGTCTCGCTCATCGGCGCCTCAGCCGTGCCTCACCAGGGCCCGTACGGGCCCTGGTGAGAGGACCCGCCCGAGCCCATCTGCCTGACCTTCGGCCGCACGTCGGTCAGGTAGATGGCCGCGGCGATGAACGCGGCGATCGGCAGGATGGCGACCAGCTGCAAGTTGTCGGCGACGCTGAAGATGCCGATGACCAGGCTGACCCCGGTAATGATCAGCCAGAGCGGCCTGGTCTGCTTCCCGGCCGCCGGGAACGCCGGGGTCGGGCGGCGCAGCGCGTCGACGAAGGCCCAGCCCTCGACCAGCAGCGCCGCCACCAGCAGGATGAAGTTCAGCCACAGCAACGGGCTGAGTGCGTTGAAAGTAAGCACGGTGCCAACCTATCTGCTCGCGCCAGCGTCGGCGCCCAGCGACGGCTCATCGGGACCTGGCCCAGCCGGCCCGGCCGGCCCGGCCCGCCGACCGGCCCACGGCTCGGGGTCTGCCGCGACGGAACCCTCGTCGGGCGCCTGGTCGCCGGAATCGAGCCCTGCCCACGGCCCTGCCTCGGCCGCGGCCACCGCGTCGGCCTCGGCCGCCGCCTCGGCATCGGCCGCAGCCTCGATGGTGGCAGCCACGGACTCCTCGTCCACCGCATCGGCCGGTACAGCGTCGGCCGGTGCTGCATCAGCCGGTACTGCATCAGCCGGTACTGCATCAGCCGGTACTGCATCGGCCCCTGCCGCTTGCGCATCTGCGGCCGCGCTAGCCTCGGCCTCCGCTTCGGCATTTACTTCCCTGCGGAACGACTCGTAGATGTCGATCAGCATCTGCTTCTGGCGCTCGGTGATCTCCGGGTCTGCCATGATCGCGTCGGTGACCGTGGTCTCGGCCGGCTTCTCGTCCAGGATGCCGGCCTGCACGTAGAGCGCCTCGGCCGAGATCCGCAGGCCCTTCGCGATCTGCTGGAGAATGTCAGCGCTCGGGCGGCGAAGGCCGCGCTCCACCTGGCTGAGGTACGGGTTGGAGACGCCAGCGGCCTGAGCAAGCTGGCGGATCGAGATCTTCGCCTGCTCGCGTTGCTCGCGTATGTACGCGCCGATGGTGCTGACGTTCACCGGACTCATGGTTTCAGTCTCGTCCCGGGTGCTTGCAATTGCAAATTCCCCTGCGGTCGGCGACGGCCCGACCCGCCGCCGACCAGAAAGCCTGGTCAGCGAGGTTAGCCCGGACGGCCCGGACGGCCCGGACGGCCCGGACAGCGAGGTCAGCCCGGTCAGGACCAGCCCCCGGTGGGCCGGACCGGGCGGATCTCGCCGACCGGCACCCCGCCGCCGGTGACCGGTGCCGCCGCGAGCCGCCCGAGCACCCCGAGATCAGCACGGCCCGCCGCGCCGGCCCCGCCGACCTCGTCCGCACCACCCGTCGCAGCTCTCGCCCCGTCCGCACCACCCGCACCACCCGCCACTTTTGCCCCATACACGCCGTCCGTCGCTCCCGCCTCGCCGTCCGGGCCGCCGTCCAGCATCCCGGCGAGCACCGACGCCATCAGCGGCGCGACACCGCGCGCTGACCCGTCATCGAACTTGACCGCACCGGCCCGGCCGTCGGCGAGCGCGAACGCGCACACGCCCTCCGCGCCCGACTTCATCAGCAGCCCAGGAACGGCGGCCACCATCGTGGCCTCTGGCCGGCTGGTCCCCGAGGTCCAGGCCGGGAACTGCCGCATCGCGTCGGCCACCTTCCGCCCGGCCGAGCCTGGCGGCGAAACCACGAGCGCGCGGAACGCCCGCGCGAGGCCGCCCAGCGTCAGCGCGAACAGCGGCGCCCCGCACCCGTCCACCCCCACGGCGGTCACGGCCTCCCCGGCCAGGTCCTGCACCGTCAGCCTGATCTGGACCTGGAGCGGATGACCAGGGTCGCGGTAGCTCCCGGTCGGCCAGCCGGCCGCCACGCAGCAGGCCAGCATCGCGGCATGCTTGCCGGAGCAGTTCATGTGCACCCGGTCGGCCACGCCGCCCGCGCGCAGCAGCGCGATCTTGGCCGACTCGTCCAGCGGCAGGTCGGGCGGGCACTGCAGGGCGGACTCGTCGAGCCCGGCCAGCCGCAGGATCTCGCGCACCCCGTCGACGTGGAACTCCTCGCCGGAATGGCTGGCCGCGGCCAGCGCGAGCAGCCAGCCGTCGAGCCCGAGCCCGCAGCCGACCATCGCCGTGGCCTGCATCGGCTTGTTCGCCGACCGAGGGAACATCGGCGCGGCGACCGTCCCCGCGGCATAACCTACCGACCCGTCGGCTGCCAGCAGCACCAGCGAGCCGCGGTGCCGCGACTCGGTGAAGCCCGACCTGACGACCTCGGCGAGCACAGGGTTCGCCGGGCCCGCGCTCCCCGCCCCGAGACCCGTCCCTGCCGACACCGCCCCTGCCGACACCGCCTGCACTTGGTCCACGCTGTCAGGCCCGATCGGGGACTCCGAGCATCGCCCGGGCCTGATCCGGTGTCATGGCTGGCCGCTGCGCCAGGTCGGCCAGCGCGGCGGCCCGCTCGACAAGCTCGGCGTTGCTGCGCACGGGCCTGCCGCGGGAGAACGTGATCGTGTCCTCCATCCCGACCCGAAGCTGCCCGCCGGCCGCGAGGGCGGCGAACATGACCGGCACCGCGGTCCTGCCGACCCCGGTTGCCGACCAGGTCGCACCCGCCGGCAGCGCCGCCACGGCCTGAACCAGCGTCGCCGCGTCTCCCGGCATCCCGCCGGGAACTCCCATCACCAGGTCGCAGTGCACGTGCCCGCCGGACGGCGCGCCGTGCTTGTCGAGCAGCCGGTGCAGTGCCGCGATGTGGCCCAGGTCGAACAGCTCGAACTCGGGCACCACGCCAAGCTCCTGCGTGCGGACGTACAGCTCGCACATGAACGGCCACGGGTTCATGAACACCTCGTCGCCGAAGTTGACGGTCCCGCAGGTCAGCGAGCAGCCGTCGGGTGCGGCGTCGAGCACGGCGAGCCGTCGTTCGAATGGGTCGGTGACCGCGCCGCCGGTGGACAGCTGCACGATCAGATCGGTCGCCTCGCGCAGCGCGCGCACAGTGTCCCTGAGGCGGACCAGATCGAGGGTGGGCTGTGCGTTCTCATCCCTGATATGAACATGGACGATCGCGGCACCGGCCTCGCGGCACTCCTTCGCCGTGGTCACGAGCTCGTCGAGAGTCACCGGCAGGGCGGGTACCTCGGCCTTGTCCAGCTCGGCCCCGGTCGGGGCAATCGTGATCATCGTGGCGGCCGGCGGCCGGGTGCGGTCAGCGGTCATCGGCGGTCAATGCCCTTCCGAGCGCTCCTGACCTGGGGAAAGCGCGGCCAGGCTGGGGTGAGATGACAGGAGAACACTATCGGACCCCCGCACGGCAGGCTCACCCGCCGATCGTGGTGCCCCGCCTGCGGACGCTGCGGGCTCGGGCGCCGCGGCCAGGGCGGCTGGCGCCGCTCCCGCGAGCACGATGAGGCTAATTAGGGCGATCGTGACGGTTCTGCCGGGTTTCAGAGGTGGCAGAATGCAGGACCATGCGAGCCGTTGTCCAGCGAGCCGCCCAGGCGAGCGTGTCGGTCGACGGTGCGGTCGTCGGCGAGCTCGCCGGGCCTGGCCTGGTCGTCCTGGTCGGCGTCACCCACGACGACACGGCCAGGCAGGCGGCGGCCCTGGCCGCCAAGATCTACAACCTGCGGATCCTGGCCGACGAGAAGTCCTGCGCCGACCTTGGCGCGCCGCTGCTCGTCGTGAGCCAGTTCACCCTGTACGCGCAGACCGACAGGGGCAGGCGGCCGACCTGGCAGGCTGCTGCGCCGCGTGAGGTGGCCGAACCGCTGGTGACAGCCTTCGCCGACGCGCTGCGCTCGCTCGGGGCCAGCGTCCAGACCGGCGTCTTCGGCGCGGATATGGCGGTGGCGCTGGTCAACGACGGCCCGGTCACCCTCATTCTTGAGGCATAACGCACCCGCACCCGTGCGCCCTCTAAGCCAGGGCGCTGGCGGCACGCAGGTGATGCCTGGCGAATGCCAGTGACTCCTCAAGGTCCGCGTACCGGTCCTGGTCGGTGAGTGCGCGCCGGGTGCTGATCTCCACGACCACCATGCCGGGGTAGCCGGTCGGTCCGAGCCGACCGAGCAACTCGGCGCACGGCTGGTTGCCGCGGCCGGGCACGAGGTGCTCGTCGGGCAGCCCCGGCCTGGTCCCGTCGGTCAGGTGCACGTGTGCCAGCCGGCTGCCGAGCTGGTCGGCCATCTCGAGCGCGTCCGACTCGGACACCGCGGTGTGCGACAGGTCGAGCGTCACGTGCGGGCAGTCGAGCTCCACCGGGTTCCAGTGCGGCGCGTAGGCGGCGACCTCGGCGCTGCCGGCCCGGAGCGGGTAGAGGTTTTCCACGGCGAACAGGACGTCGGTTTCGGCTTGCGCCCGCGCCAGCCCTACCTCGAAGTCCCTGGCGTACTCGCGCTGCCAGCGGAACGGCGGATGCACCACGACCACGCGCGCGCCCAGCTTGCCTGCCACGTCGGCGGCCTTGACCAGCTTGGCCCACGGCTCGCGGCCCCACACCCGCTGGGTGATCAGCAGGCAGGGCGCGTGCACGGCGAGCACGGGGACGCCGTGGTAGTCGGCGAGCCTGCGCAGCACGTCCGCGTCCTGGCTGACCGGGTCGGCGGTCACCATGACCTCGATGCCGTCGTAGCCGAGCCGGCTCGCGAGCTCGAACGTGTCAGGCGTGCGCTCGGGGAAGACCGAGGCCGTGGAGAGCGCGACCGGGATCTCGGCGGCCGGATGGGTACGCTCGGACGGCACGGCGCGCTCAGACGGCACGGCGCGCGCCGCGGCGTCGTGCCTGCCGGCTGCCTGCTCCAAGGTCCCCCTCCTTGACTCGCCACGGTGCCCGTCGCAACGCTGCCCCGTCGGAGCTGCCTCGTCGGAGCTGCCCCGTCGGAGCTGCCCAGTCGTAACTGCCCCGTCGGACCCGAGTGCCAGCTTATGCGGCCGGGCCGGGTGCGCTGTCGGACCCCGCCGATACCGTTCCTGACGTGGCGAGATCTTCGCAGGGGACGCTGTACCAATGCTCGGAGTGCGGCTGGCAGGCGCCCAAGTGGGCGGGCCGGTGCGGCGAGTGCCAGACCTGGGGAACCATGCAGGAGAGCGCGACCGCGCGGGCGGGCGGCCGGTCGGCCCGCGCCCCGCTCCGCGGCCTGCCGTCGGCCAGGCCCGCCGTGGCCGCCGTGCCGATCTCCCGGGTGGACGCGGCCGGAGCGGCCGCGAAGGCGACCGGCATGGACGAGCTCGACAGGGTGCTCGGCGGCGGCCTGGTCCCGGGCACCGTCGCGCTGCTGGCCGGCGAGCCTGGCGTCGGCAAGTCCACGCTGCTGCTCGAGGCCGGGGCGCTCGCCGCCGAGCGGTCCGTGGTGCTGTACGTCACCGGCGAGGAGTCCGTGGCGCAGGTCAGGCAGCGGGCCGACCGGATCGGGGCGATCAGCGAGAACCTGTTCCTCGCCGCCGAGACCGACCTGGCCGCTGTGCTCGCGCACGTGGACGCAGTCTCCCCGGCGCTGCTGATCGTGGACTCGGTGCAGACCGTGACCGCCGCCGGTATCGATGGTGCGCCCGGCGGCGTGACCCAGGTGCGCGAGATCACCTCGGCCCTGGTCAGCCTGGCCAAGCAGCGCACGCTGACGACCGTGCTCGTCGGCCATGTGACCAAGGACGGCTCGATCGCCGGGCCGCGCTCGCTCGAGCACCTGGTCGACGTGGTGCTGCACTTCGAGGGCGACAGCCGCGGCAGGCTGCGGATGATCAGGGCGCTGAAGAACCGGTTCGGCCCGACGGACGAGATCGGCTGCTTCGAGCTCGGCGAGTTCGGCCTGATCGGGCTGCCTGACCCGAGCGGCCTGTTCCTGTCCAGGCAGCACCAGCCGGTCCCTGGCACTTGCGTCACGGTGACGCTGGAAGGCCGAAGGCCGCTGGTCGCCGAGGTGCAGACGCTGGTCTGCCCGGTCTCCGGCACCGAGCCGTCCCGCCGGATCACCTCGGGGCTCGACTACGCGCGGGTCGGCATGGGGGTTGCCGTGCTGCAGCAGCGGGCCGGGGTGAACCTGGCCAGGTGCGACATCTACGCGGCGACGGTCGGCGGGGTCCGGCTAACCGAACCTGCCGTGGACCTGGCGATCGCGCTCGCGCTGGCCGGTGCCAAGGCCAGGATCAGCCTGCCGTCCGACCTGGTCGCCTTCGGCGAGGTGGGCCTCGCCGGCGAGATCAGGAGCGTCGCGGGGATCGGCAGGCGGCTGACCGAGGCGAGCAGGATGGGGTTCCGCCGCGCGATCGTCCCGGTCGACACCGACGCCATCCCTGCCGACTGCCCGATCGTAGTTCACCAGGTCAGCGGGCTGCCCGAGGCGATCATCGAGGGCTTCGGCGCCGAGCCGCCCGGCCACGGCCGCTGAGTTCCGGCCCGGCCGCCGGCCTGCCCGGAACCTGGGTCCGCGCCAGTCGGCCGCCCGATCGCCCCGGCGGTCAGCCCAGCCCGGCTGGGTGCCCGCTGGTCGGCTGCCTGATCGCCCCGGCGGTCAGCCGGCCCTGAACCTGGGTGCGCGCCGGTCGGCCGCGTGACCGCCCCGACGGTCAGCCGAGCCGGAACGTGACCGGCGCGCTGACTACCGAGCCGTCCACCGCGTAGCCGGTGTACACCCCGGCCGGGACCGGGCGCCGCGGACTTGTGCAGCCAGGCGCCGAAGTTTCCTTGCCCCAGCTCACCGCCACGACGGTGGGCACGCCCCGGTTCAGCGCGGTGACCAGGCTGGTCGCGCCGGCCGTGCAGTCCGACGAGCTCCAGATCCTGGTCGCCCCCTCCTTGACCACCAGCGCCAAGTGCCCGGAGCCGACGTTGAAGGAGCAGGCGTTCTGCTGGGTGGAGACCACGCTGAGGCTGAACGTCGGTACCTGCCGCGCACCGAAGCTGCTCTGCGTCGCCGACAGGCTCAGCACGATCGAGTTCCTGGCGCAGAAGGCCGGACGGAAGCCCTGGAACCGGCCCCCCGACGCGGTCGGCGACGGCGCTGACCGCGGGCTAGCGGTGGGCCGGCCCGCTGCCTGGGACCTCGCCGGCCGACGTCTGGAGTGCTTGCCCGTCCCGCCAGGGACGCCGTGCGCCTGACCACCCTGATGCGAGCCATGACTGCCGCTGCCCTGGCCAGTGCCCGCGTTGCCGGGCGCGGGCTTGTGTCCGGTGTGACCGGATCTCGAGCCAGAAGGCACGGCGCCCGGGGTGACCCTGAGTGCCTCGGACAGCCCCCAGGCAGCCACCGCGAACAGCGCAAGCCCGATCATCAGGACCGTGAAGCGCCGCCGCCAGTACGTGTCGGCCGCCTCTCGCGACCCCCCGGCGAGCCCTCCGCCGAACCCACCCAGCCCCACGTCAGACCCGGCGAGTCCCCCGCCGAACCCAGCCAGCCCCCCCTCAGACTCAGCCAGCCCCCCGTCGGACTCAGCCCTCGCCCCAGCGGACCCGGCCAGCGCCCCGGCCAGCCTAGCCAGTCCGGCCCTGCCCGCAGCCCGCGCCCCAGCCCTGCTCTCAGGCTCCTCGGCCACATCTCCTGCCGAGCCGACCGCGGGCTCCCCGGCCCTACTCGTCGGCCGCACCCGCTCCGCGTCGTCTCGAACCGGCCGGCCGGCCGGTCCCTCCTGCCCGGCCGGTCTCTGCTGTTCGGCCGGTCTCTGCTGTTCGGCCGATCCTTGCTGCCCTGCCGGTCCCTGCTGTCCGGTCGATCCTTGCTGTCCGGCCGATCCCCGCTTGCGCGCGGATCCCCCCGGCCGGTAGCTCAACGTGTTTTCCCCCATGCGATCGAGTATGCAAGAGCTACAGTCGGCTCACAGGCCGCCCCGCCGGGCCATGGGAACCGCATTACCGCAGGCAGGAGGCTTGTTGGGAGCTTGCCCGCATTGCATGCGCGGCGTCGGCTTGCAGTGCTCGTGGCAGGATCGATCCCGTCATGAGCAGTAGGTTCGAAGCCAAGCTGGCCGACTGGTACGCGGCGAGCGCCAGGGACCTGCCCTGGCGCCGGCCAGGCACGGAAGCATGGCCGGTCATGGTCAGCGAGTTCATGCTCCAGCAGACGCCCGTCGCCAGGGTCCTTCCCGCCTACCACGAGTGGCTCAGCCGCTGGCCGGTGCCGGCCGCCCTGGCGGCGGCGACCCCCGCCGACGCGGTCAGGCAGTGGGGCAGGCTCGGCTATCCCCGCCGCGCGATCAGGCTGCACGAGGCAGCGCAGGTGATCGTGCGGCAGCACGGCGGCGAGGTCCCCGATTCCCTGGCCGACCTGCTGGCACTGCCCGGCATCGGCTCCTACACCGCCGCTGCGGTAGCCAGCTTCGCCTTCGGCCAGCGGCACCCGGTGCTCGACACGAACGTCCGCCGAGTCCTGGCCCGCCTCGTGGGCGGACACGAGCAGCCCGCCGGCTCATCGGCCAGCGTCGCCGAGACTGCCCTCGCCCGCTCCCTGCTCCCGCCCGCGGAGTCGAACCGGGCCGCCCGCTGGTCGGTCGCACTGATGGAACTCGGGGCCCTGGTGTGCACGTCGGCCCGGCCGGCCTGCGACCTGTGCCCAGTCGCCGCCGAATGCGCCTGGCCCCGCAAGGGCCGCCCGGCGGGCTCGCCCGCCAGGCGGCAGCAGCGCTACGAGGGCAGCGACCGCCAGGCCAGAGGCGCGATCCTGGCCGCGCTCCGCGCGGCCAGCGGCCCCCTGCCCGCCGAGTCCATCGACGCAACCTGGCCGGACCCCGCCCAGCGCACCCGCGCCCTGGCCGCGCTGCTCACCGACCGCCTAGCCGAACGCCTCCCCGACGGCGCCATCGCCCTCCCCGGCGACACATAGCCCCGCCCGCACGCCCGCCCCTCACACCCCGCACCCGCCTGCACCCGCCCCGCACCCTCGCGCACCCGCCCTCGCGCACCCGCCCTCGCGCACCGGCCCTCACGCCCCGCACCCTCACGCCCCGCACGCTTACGCCCCGTACCCTCGCGCGCCCGCCCCTCACGCCCCGCACACCTCGCGCGCCCGCCCTCGCGCACGCGCCCCTAATGCACCTGCCCTCGCGTGCACCCGCGCTCGCGCACCCGCCTCGCGCACCCCGCCCCTCGCCCCCGCTCTCGATTAACGTGGGCACCCTACTGTCGCTATAGCAGCAGCAAAGTGCCCACGTTAATCGGCGGGTGGGCGGGCGCGGCAGGCGGCCAGTCGCTCCAGCAACAGCGATGTGCCCACGCCGATCCCAGGGTGCGGCCGCGCGGCACGACGGAGCGGCAGACGGCTTGGGGCGGACGGCTTGGGGCGGACGGCCTCGGGCGGACGGCTAGGCGGCAGACGGCCTCGGGCGGACGGCTAGGCGGCAGACGGCCTAGGGCGGACGGCTAGGCGGCAGACGGCCTCGGGCGGACGGCTAGGCGGCAGACGGCTGGAGGGCAGACGCCTGGGGGCAGACGGCTGGGGGCGGTCGGCTCAGCGGGCCGCGCCCCAGTGTGCCGCCGCCCTCCCCGGCGACACCTAGCACACCCGAAAACTACGGTGGCCCGTTGATGTCGTGATTGGCGACATCAACGGGCCACCGTTGCGGCTCGGCCGCGCTGCGGCCGAGCCGGAGCCCGTTAAGGCTCAGGAACCGGAGGCCGGCCGGCGCTCTGGCGCCTCGGTGCCGCCGCCCGTCGCCTTGGCGAGCTCGACCGGCGGAGCGTCGGGGACGACCTCGGGCTTCGGCACGCCCTTGAAGGTGAACTTGGCCTCCTTGCCGGTCCCCTCGGTGTCGACCATGATGATCTGGCCGGCCTTGACCTCGCCGAACAGGATCTTCTCCGACAGGTGGTCCTCGATCTCGCGCTGGATCGTCCGGCGCAGCGGCCGGGCGCCGAGCACAGGGTCGTAACCGCGCTCCGACAGCAGATCCTTGGCCGTCGGGGTGAGCTCGATGCCCATGTCCCTGTCCTTCAGCCGGTCCTCCACCTTGGCGATCATCAAGTCCACGATCTGGAAGATCTCTTCCCTGGTGAGCTGGTGGAACACGATGATGTCGTCGACTCGGTTCAGGAACTCAGGCCGGAAGTGCTGCTTGAGCTCGTCCTGAACCCGGTTCGTCATCCGCTCGTAGGACCCGGTGGACTCGCCTGCCGAGGCGAACCCGACCGAGACGCCCTTGGAGATGTCCTTCGTACCGAGGTTCGTGGTCATGATGATGACCGTGTTCTTGAAGTCGACCACCCGGCCCTGAGCGTCGGTCAGGCGGCCGTCCTCCAGGATCTGCAGCAGCGAGTTGAAGATGTCCTGGTGCGCCTTCTCGATCTCGTCGAACAGGACCACCGAGAACGGGCGACGGCGCACCTTCTCGGTGAGCTGCCCGCCTTCCTCGTAGCCGACGTAACCGGGCGGCGAGCCGAACAGCCTGGAGACCGTGTGCTTCTCCATGTACTCGCTCATGTCCAGCTGGATCAGCGAGTCCTCGTCGCCGAACAGGAACGCCGCGAGCGTACGAGACAGCTCGGTCTTGCCGACACCGGACGGCCCGGCGAAGATGAACGACCCGCCTGGCCTCTTGGGGTCCTTAAGGCCGGCCCTGGTCCGCCTGATCGCCTGCGACAGCGCCTTGATCGCGTCGTTCTGGCCGATGACCCGCTTGTGCAGCTCATCTTCCATCCGCAGCAGCCGCGCCGACTCGGCCTCGGTCAGCTTGAACACGGGGATACCGGTGGCCGTGGCGAGCACCTCGGCGATCAGGTCCTCGTTCACCTCAGCCGGCAGGTCCATGTCGCCGGCCTTCCACTCCTTCTCGCGCACTTCCTTCTTCTCGATCAGCTGCTTCTCCTTGTCGCGGAGCGCCGCAGCCTTCTCGAAGTCCTGCGAGTCGATCGCCGACTCCTTGTCCCTGCGCACGTCGGCGATCTTCTCGTCGAACTCGCGCAGGTCGGGCGGGGCGGTCATCCGGCGGATCCGCATCCGCGAGCCCGCCTCGTCGATCAGATCGATCGCCTTGTCCGGCAGGAACCGGTCAGAGATGTACCTGTCGGCCATCTGGGCGGCGGCCACCAGGGCGTCGTCGGTGATCGAGACGCGGTGGTGCGCCTCGTAGCGGTCCCGCAGGCCCTTGAGGATCTCGATCGTGTGCGAGATGGTCGGCTCGGCGACCTGGATGGGCTGGAACCGCCGTTCGAGCGCGGCGTCCTTCTCCAGGTGCTTGCGGTACTCGTCGAGCGTGGTCGCGCCGATGGTCTGCAGCTCGCCTCGGGCCAGCATCGGCTTGAGTATCGAGGCGGCGTCGATCGCGCCCTCCGCGGCCCCGGCGCCCACCAGGGTGTGGATCTCGTCGATAAACAAGATGATGTCGCCGCGGGTGCGGATCTCCTTGAGCACCTTCTTCAGCCGCTCTTCGAAGTCACCGCGGTACCTGGACCCGGCGACCAGGGCGCCGAGGTCAAGGGTGTACAGCTGCTTGTCCTTCAGCGTCTCGGGCACCTCGCCCTTGACGATGCGCTGCGCAAGCCCCTCCACGACCGCGGTCTTGCCGACGCCGGGCTCGCCGACCAGGACCGGGTTGTTCTTGGTGCGCCGGGACAGCACCTGCATGACCCGCTCGACTTCCTTCTCCCTGCCGATCACCGGGTCGAGCTTGCCCTCTCGGGCGGCGGCGGTCAGGTTCCTGCCGAACTGGTCAAGCACCAGCGACGTGGACGGCGCGCTCTCTGCCGAGGTCCCCGCGGCTGCGGGCTCCTTGCCCTGGTAGCCGTGCAGCAGCTGGATGACCTGCTGGCGCACCCGGTTCAGGTCGGCGCCGAGCCTGACCAGGACCTGGGCGGCCACGCCCTCGCCCTCGCGGATCAGGCCAAGCAGGATGTGCTCAGTGCCGATGTAGTTGTGCCCGAGCTGCAAAGCCTCGCGCAGCGAGAGCTCAAGCACCTTCTTGGCACGCGGCGTGAACGGGATATGCCCGGACGGGGCCTGCTGGCCCTGCCCGATGATCTCCTCGACCTGCTGGCGCACCGCCTCCAGGCTGATACCCAGCGACTCCAAAGCCTTGGCAGCGACGCCTTCGCCCTCGTGGATGAGGCCGAGCAGGATGTGCTCAGTACCGATGTAGTTGTGGTTGAGCATCCTGGCTTCCTCCTGAGCCAGGACCACAACCCGCCGCGCCCGGTCGGTAAACCTCTCGAACATGCTCGTCGCTCCCTCACGATGCGTTCGGGACGGCCAGACGATGGCCCGTCCCTGCGCCACAAGCCCGCCTGCGGGGGAAGGCTTCAGCCGCAGCAGCCGCATATGCGAGCACGACCACCGCACTCCACTGAAGGACCTTCCCCGCGGGACGGGCCTTCACCCACATTCAACCTATGGCCGGGGAGCACTGTTCCCGGGTACGCCGCCAGCGAACGCGCGGTCGCGGGCGACAGACCGGATATAGCTCGGTATCAGACGTCATCAGCAGTTCAGGGCACGCACAGTGCCCGCCGGATGCCAACTGCCTGCGCGTCCGCGCGCGCACCCCCCAGGCACCGCGGCGGGCCACCAGCGTGCTGCCCGCTGCCATCTGACAGGGAGCGCGGGGCTAGTGCGACGCCTCGTACTCAGCGATGATGTTGCCCGGGATACGACCGCGCTCGCTGACCTTGTGGCCGCGCTGGCGCGCCCACTCTCTGATCTCCGAACTCCGCTCCCGTCCCGGGCCTGTGCGTGCCTTGCGGCGGCGACCGCCGGCGGTAACTCTGCGCGCGTGGTCGGCGAACGCGCCGACCTTCTCGCGAAGTTCCTTGCTGTGCGGCCCACACAGATCGATCTCGTACGCGTTCCCATCAAAGGCGAACGAAACCGACTCTGTTCCATCGACCTCACCATCGTGAGGAAGGTCACATACCACGGTCACCACAGTCTTCTGAGCCATGAGGTCCTAGAGCCTTTCCGCTTACTACACTCTATTTAAGTAGCTTAACCTATACCAGCAGATGCACTGTTGACAATTTGACGAACTGGATTCGAGTCGAACTTCTTCGACCATCGCGCAGGGTGCAGTGAAACTCGCGGTGACAACTTGCTTTCAAGCGGTAATCGCTTAGAGTTCGGGCGGAGGTCCATCCTCGCGATCACGTGATGCGTTCGCATGCGAGTCAGCCGGATTGTTGGTGCCGGTAGCTGAATCTTGCGTGAAAACTTCCACGTCTTCATCTTCGCCGGGCTTGTTCGCCCGCCCCAACTCATGCCGAAGGAATGCGGCAACGGCGATGAGAACCGCTGCACATGCAAGAAATGGAGGAGTCAGAGCGGCTAGGTCGGTGAGCATGTCTGACCTCCTCGCGCGGCTTTAGGAGCCTGTCCGACCGGCGCCCATCCAGTCCGGGCCGCCAGGACCCGAACGGCTCGTCCTGGCAGCTTGCGGCCGTTGCCCGGCACGGCGCGCTGGGCCCAGTGACCGACCGGCAGGCGCTTGCGCCCGAAGGGCGAGTCAGCCCTCAGGCTGCTCAGCACCCGCGTTGAGCTAAGCACCGTCGCCTCGCCGCGTGCGAGTATGCGGCTCAGTGCGAGCGCCGGTGGGCGGCGTGGCGCGGATGCCCGGATCAGTGCGGGCGCCTGGCTCAGCATGGCGCTGGGTACCGTCCTCCGGGGCTTCTGGGGTTAGGTCGGCTGGTCCTCGTAGCGCTGGACGGCGTCCGCTCTGCTCAGGCGCACGGAGTCGCACCCCGAGCCGACCGCATGGTCGGCAATCCTGGCCGCAGCCCATCCAGCGCCGCCACAAACCGGTGCCGTTCCTTGCCCACCAGCCTACGCCCGCCTCGCCGGCCCCTGACCAAGCCAACCTTGGCTCTGCCGTGCGTTCCTCGTGGGCTGACCTCGCGGCCGACGGTCCTGCGCCCCACGGTCCTGCGCCCGACGGTCCTGCGGCGGACGGTGCTGCGGCCGACGGTGTTGCAGCCGACGCTCGGCGGCATCGCGAGGACGGCATCGCGCGAACACCGCCGCCGCTACGCGCCGAGCGCGGCCGACCCGGCCCAGCAAGCGGCCGACCAAGCCCAGCAATCAGCGCATCCGAACCGGTGCAAGTGAACCGCACGCTTGGTCCAACGCCCATGACACGGCTCTGGTGCCTACGGTCTGCCCGGTTCGTGCGCGGCAAGCGCGCGGCAAACCGGCCTGGCTCCTGCCGAGCCGGTGTCCGAGGCGGGCCACCTCCGTCCGACGATCCGCACGATCGCCAACGCCCGCGGCACCGGGACCGGCCGTCCGCAGCGCCGTCGCCGAGCCACCTGCAGCACGGCAGCCGGCCGCTTGCAGCACGCCGCGGCCGGTCACCGCAGCACCGCGACCAGGCGCCTGCGTTACCCGGACCAGCCGTCCGCAGCACCGCGACCAGGCGCCTGCGTTACCCGGCCAGCCGTCCGCAGCACTGCGACCAGGCGCCTGCGTTACCCGGACCAGCCGTCCGCAGCACCGCGACCGGCCGCAGAGTGGGCTCCGCACCTCTCGTCGACGGGACGTTGCCTGACGGGTGTACGGAACAGGTGAAGCGCGGACGGCGGCCCGATGGATGAGCTGTCGCCGGACCGGGCGAAGTAAATTGTGACCGGACGGCCTGTTCGTAGCCGGAGCCTGTCGTTCTGCGGATCGATCCTCTCCTTCCGTGGATCGATCCTCGCTCCTTCACCGGCGGCAATGCACACCATTGCATCGCCGACCTCGCAGCCACACCCGCCGCGACGTGAGATTCGGACATGACGCAATGGACGACTCATGTCGGCATCGGGCCGGACCCGCCGGAGCCGCGCCGCGTATTCCGTGGCCGATTGCCGCGCCGCGCTGGCCGATTGCCGGGCCGCGCCGACTTCACACGGGCGCGAAGTGACCTAGAATCTGAAGACGACGGTTCCACTCTGTGGAACTGCGCCCCGGAATCGCGCAGCCGAGCGCGTCCGGCCGGCCAGTGAGGAGCCGTCCGGCAGATTAACGGGAAGCCGGAACCCGTAATGCAGCGCCGAACGAGACGCCGCTCAGAGTTTCACCGAGATTCGGCCTGACCGAACGCAGAAATGGCGCTGGGATGCGCACGAGCTTGCATAGGATCCCTCGGCATCGGATTTGCATGCTTGCTGAGCAGGCTTTGTATGGTCCATCGAAGTAGTTACCGAATGCTGGCAGGACGGGCCATCTGAACACCCGTAGGCGCACCTGTGAACACGTGCGGGCACGTTCGGTCACCGAAACGCTACGCATTGCCAAGAACACCGCGCGCCTGGCCAGGCGGGCACATCACGGGCATATCACAGCTCGCCCGGCGATCAGGACATGCCTTCTGACCTGCGGTTACGCCCTCAGGAATAGTCTCGCGTGGGCGCCGGCGGAGCACGGAGCACATGAGCGGAGCGCACGCACCAGGCGAAAGTCCGGGCGCCATGCGCGGCGTTCTGTGCGGTTATTTTCGCATCGGCCATACGTGAGGGACTTCTGTGGGTTAATGTGCAACGCTGTCGACCCGTTCTCGCTGGCGTGTCCGCGCAGAGGTGTCCCCGCGCTGAGCTGATGATGCCAGCCAAGGAGAGGAGCCACCTGGTGGACCGCTGGCCAGCAGGCGGCCAACCGCGTGCGCGCGCCAGACAGGCCGCAGCCGCCGCGGGCAGGGCCCGGCCGCGCCAGGCGGCAGGGCACCGGGCGGCAGGGCACCGGGCGGCAGGGCACCGGGCGGCAGGGCACCGGGCGGCAGGGCACCGGGCAGGCGGGGGCCGGGCGGTCGGCCGCTTGATGGCCGTGCTCAGCATCGGCGCCGCCGTGAGCGTGGCGCTGCCGAGCTCGGTGGCCGGGGCCGCGTCGGCCGCGTCGGCGCCCACCCTCAAGGTGCTGCTCGCCAGGGCCACCAAGCTGTCCAATCAGATCGACAACCTGAGCCAGCAGTACGACGCCCTGAGGATCCAGTACACGCAGGCGAAGACGCAGATCAACATTGCCAAGTTGACGGAGCGCCAGGACGAGCGCCTGATCGCGGCCTACCAGACCTCCATCGCCAGGATCGCGGCGGCCGGCTACATGACCGGCAGCATCAACCCGGCCATCCAGCTGCTGCAGAGCAAGAACCCGCAGGCCCTGCTGAACCGGGCGTCCATCCTCACCGAGCTCCAGCGGCAGAACTCGGCGCAGCTCAACCTGGTGGCCACGGCACAGTCGGCCGCGCAACGGGAGCGGCTGCTCGCCGTCCAGGAGGAACACGCCGCCGCCAAGCTGACCGCCGCGATGCGGGGCAAGGTGGCCAAGATCCAGGCCAGGGAGAACGTTCTCAACAGCGCCGCGTTCAGCAAGGCGATGGCGCAGTACGACCAGACCGGCCACTACCCGAACATCCACGTCGCCGGTGACTCGGTCGGCGTCGAGGCGCTCAGGTTCGCGCTGACCAGGGTGGGCGACCCCTACGTGTGGGGCGCCGCGGGTCCCGGATCGTTCGACTGCTCGGGCCTGGTGGTGTGGGCGTACGCGCAGATCGGGATCAGCCTGCCGCACTTCACCGGCGACCTGTGGAACTCCGGCGAGCACATCTCGCGCGCCGACCTCGAGCCGGGCGACCTGGTGTTCTTCTTCCCCGACATCGGGCACGTCGGGATCTACGTCGGTAACGGCATGATGGTGGACGCACCGACCTTCGGGGAGGACGTCCAGGTCCAGGAGGTTTTCTGGAGCGCGTACGTCGGGGCGGTCAGGATCGCCTGACCGGTCAGTGCCTGCGCACCAGCGGGAACAGGACCGTCTCCCTGATCGACGCCCCGGTCAGCATGATCATCACCCGGTCGATACCCATGCCCATGCCGCCGCTCGGCGGCATGCCGTACTCGAGCGCGCGCAGGAAGTCCTCGTCGACCTGCATGGCCTCGGGGTCGCCGCCCGCCGCAAGCAGTGACTGCGCGGTCAGCCTGGCCCGCTGCTCGACCGGGTCGACAAGCTCGGAGTAGCCGGTGCCGATCTCCGCGCCGAACGCGACCAGGTCCCACCTCTCTGCCAGCCGCGGGTCGGCCCGGTGCGCCCTGGTCAGCGGCGAGACCTCGACGGGGAAGTCGCGGTAGAACGTGGGCAGCACGGTGCGCCCCTCGACCAGGTGCTCGTAGAGCTCGAGCACCACCTGGCCGACGTTCCACGACGGCTCAAGAGCGACGTTCGCCTGCCCGGCCAGCTTGCGCAGCTGGTCCTCGCCGGTGTCCGGGGTGACCTCCTCGCCGAGCGCGGCCGAGATGGCCTCGTGCACCCCGACCGACGGCCAGTCCCCGCCGATGTCGTGCTCCGAGCCGTCCGCCCTGCGAAGCACTGTGCCGCCGAGGCCGGCCCGGGCGGCGGCCAGGATCATGTCCTTGGTCAGCCGGCCGATCGTGGTGTAGTCGCCGTAGGCCTGGTACGCCTCGAGCATCGTGAACTCGGGGTTGTGGGTGGCGTCGACGCCCTCGTTGCGGAAGTTCCTGCCGATCTCGTAGACCTTCTCGAGCCCGCCGACCACCAGCCGCTTGAGGTAGAGCTCGAGCGCGATCCGCAGGTAGAGATCCATGTCATAGGCGTTGATATGGGTCCTGAACGGGCGGGCGTTCGCGCCGCCGTGCAGGGTCTGCAGTATCGGCGTCTCCGCCTCAACGTAGCCCTGGGCGTGCAGCTCCTCCCTGATCGCGCGCGTGACTGCGGCCCGGAGCTCGGCCATCTGCCGCGCGGCCGGGTTGACGATCAGATCTACATAACGCATTCGCACCCGTGACTCTGGGTCCGTCAGGCCGGCGTGCTTGTCCGGCAGCGGGCGCAGCGACTTGGCGGTGATCGCGAAGGAGTCGGCGAGCACAGAGAGCTCGCCGCTGCGCGAGGTGATCACCTCGCCGGTCACGCCGATATGGTCGCCGAGGTCCACGTCGGCCTTCCAGGCCGCGAGCGCCTGCTCGCCGACCCGGTCGCGGGAGATCATCACCTGGATGTCGCCCGAGCCGTCCCTGATGGTGGCGAAGCAGAGCTTCCCGCCGGTGCGGGACAGCATCACCCGCCCCGTGACGCCGACGGTCTCGCCGGTCGCGGTGTCCGGCGCGAGGTCGCCGAAGCGCTGCCTGACCTCGCCGATCGTGTGCGTGCGCGGGTAGCCGACCGGGTAAGGGTCGGTCCCGGCGGCCCGCAGCCGCTCGGCCTTGGCGAGCCTGACCCGCTTCTGCTCGGACATCGCCGACTCAGGCCCGAGCGCCCACTCCGGCCCGTCGCCGGCCGCCTCGGTCCCCGCGCCGTCCAGGCCGTCCTGGCCGGGGTTCTCATCGTCGCTCATCTGCCCGAGGCTACCGGCGCGGGCCCTCTGGCGGCGACCCGCATTCCGCTCGCCCGGCCGGACCGGCCGGACCGGCCGGACCGGGCGGACCGGCCGGGCGGACCGGTGCTAGGCGTAGTTGCGCTCCCACACCAGGCGCAGGCCGATCAGGGTCAGCCACGGCTCGTAGGCGTCGATGACGTCCACGACCTCGAGCACCAGCGGCGCGAGGCCGCCGGTGGCGATCACGGTCACGGCGTCCGGGTCGTCGGGCGACAGCTCGGCTCTCATCCGGCGGACGATGCCCTCGATCTGCCCGGCGACCCCGTAGATGATGCCGGACTGCAGGGCGGCCACGGTGTTCTTGCCGATCACCCGGCTCGGCCTGGTCAGCTCCACCTTGAGCAGCTGCGCGGCGCGCCGGGACAGCGCGTCCACCGAGATCTCGATCCCCGGCGCAAGCGCGCCGCCGACGAACTCGCCCCGCGCGCTGATGGCGTCGAAGTTGGTCGAGGTGCCGAAATCGACCACGATCGCCGGGCCGCCGTAGAGGTGCACTGCGGCGACGGTGTTCATGATCCGGTCCGTGCCGATCTCCTTGGGGTTGTCGTACCGCACCGACACCCCGGTCCTGATCCCCGGCTCCACGATCAGCGCGGGCACATGCTGGTAGTAGCGGCTGATCATCTCGCGCATCTCGTGCAGCACGGACGGCACCGTCGAGCACAGCGCGATGCCGTCCATGCTGGTCGTGGCCAGCGGGCTCTGCGACACCAGGCCGCGCATGGTGACGGCGAGCTCGTCGGCGGTGCGGACCGGATCGGTGGCGATCCGCCAGTGCTCGACGACCTCCTCGCCGTCGAACACGCAGAGTACCGTGTTGGTGTTGCCGACATCGATCGTGAGCAGCATGCTCGCACCGCCTACCGTGCTACCCGGCCTGGACCACGTCCAGGCCGATGTCCAGTACCGGCGCCGAGTGCGTGAGCGCACCCACCGCCAGGAAGTCCACCCCGGTCTGGCCGACCGCGCGGGCACCATCGAGCCGCAACCCGCCGCTGGCCTCGAGCATCGACCGCCCGGCCACCAGCGCGACCGCGGCGGCCGTCTGCTCGACCGTAAAGTTGTCGAGCAGGATCAGCCCGGCCCCGGCCCGCACCGCCTCGGCCACCTGGTCGAGCGTGTCGCACTCCACCTCGACCGGCAGGTCGGGCGCCACCCGCCGGACCGCGTCGAACGCCGCCGACACCGACCCGGCCGCGGCGACATGGTTGTCCTTGATCAGCGCCGCGTCCGACAGCGACATCCGGTGGTTCACCCCGCCGCCGCAGCGCACCGCGTACTTCTCGAGCGCCCGCAGTCCCGGCAAGGTCTTGCGGGTATCCCTGACCCGCGCCCCGGTCCCGGCCAGCTCATCCACCCACGCCCTGGTCGCGGTCGCCACCCCGGACAGATGGCCGACCAGGTTCAGCGCCGTCCGCTCCGCCGTCAGGATGGTACGCAAATTGCCCGTCACGGTCATGAGGACCTGGCCTGAGCCGACCCGGTCGCCATCGCTGACGTGGTGCTCGCAGATCGGGGAAGGGCCAGACCATTCATGAGCTGGGTGGTCGGTGACGGCGGCGGGATCCGGCGCGCGCTGAACGCGGTCGCCGGACCCACCCCCGCCACCGACCAGGATGAAAGCGGCTTCCGCGACTGACAGACCCGCTACCGTGCCGGCAGCTCTGGCGACGACGTCAGCTCTGCCCGCCTCGCTGGGCGGGATCGTCGCGAGGGTGGTGACGTCGGGGCCGGCACTGAGATCTTCGGCTAGCGCCGTCTCGACGACTCGCACGACGTCAGCCGGGTCTAGGCCCGAGCTGGTCAGCCGGGCTGCCATCTCCGCTGGCAGCCCGGTCACGGCTCGCTCCCGGCGCGCTCATGCCGCTGTGCCTCGAACCTGACAGTCAGCCCGTCGCCAGCGTCCCAAGCCGGACGGGCATCGATCCCGGCCAGTGCGTTCAGCATCGGCCGGGATTGTGTGCCCGTCCGGCCGCCAGGCACGAGGCCGGTTTGCCCGGAGCCGCCCGTGCTCAGAGTCACGATCAGGTGCCCGATCCAGTCGTCGGAGGAATCCGGGTAGTCCTCGCGCCAGTGACTGCCTCGGGTCTCGGTCCTGATCGTCGCCGCCGCGACCAGTGCGGTGGCCAGCAGGTGCAGGTTGGTGGCTTCCCAGGCGGCGAGGCTGGGCTTGACCGACTGCTGCTCGCCGATCGCGCGCAGTCGCTTCGCGGCCTCGGCGAGGCCCGGGCCGGAGCGCAGCACCCCGGCGCGCTGGGTCATGAGCTGCTGTATCTGCTCTATGGCTGCGGGGTCGAGCAGGCCGGGCACGCGAGGGTCGGGACCTGGAGTGGCGCGGGGCGGCAGGCCCTGGGCTAGGTCGGCGCCGATCCGCTCGGCGAAGACGAGGCCTTCGAGCAGGGAGTTGGAGGCCAGGCGGTTGGCGCCGTGCACGCCGGTGCAGGCGGCCTCGCCGCACGCGTACAGGCCGGGCACGCTGGTGCGGCCGCGCAGGTCGGTCCTGATCCCGCCGCTGGCGTAGTGGGCGGCGGGGACTACCGGGATCGGCTCGCGCACCGGGTCGATGCCGTGCTCCAGGCAGCTCGCCCTGATCGTGGGGAACCTGTGCTCCCAGGTCTGCTCGCCCAGATGACGGCCGTCCAGGTAGACGTGGTCGGTGCCGGTCGCGGCCATCACGTTCATGATCGCCTTCGCGACGACGTCGCGGGGGGCGAGGTCGGCCAGCGGGTGACGGCCGGTCATGAAGCGGGCGCCGGTCTCGTCGATCAGGAACGCGCCCTCGCCGCGCACGGCCTCGGAGATCAGCGGCTGGCGGCCGCGCGCGCCGGGGCCGAGCCACAGCACGGTCGGGTGGAACTGGACGAACTCGAGGTCGGCGGCCTGCGCGCCGGCCCGCAGCGCCAGCGATACGCCGTCGCCGGTCGAGACCGACGGGTTGGTGGTGGCCGAGTAGACCTGGCCCATGCCGCCGGTGGCGAGCACCACAGCCGGCGCGTGCACGGCGCCCACGCCGTCGTGCTGGCCCTCGCCGATCACGTGCAGGGTGAGGCCGGCGGCCCGGCCGTCGGCGGTCAGCAGCAGGTCGAGCGACATCGCGTGCTCGATCACGTCGATGCCGGTGCCCTCGTCGGCGCCGGCGCCCGCCGCGGCCAGCGCGAGCAGCAGCGCCCTGGAGATCTCCGCGCCGGTGGCGTCGCCGCCCGCGTGCACGATCCGGCGGCGCAGGTGCCCGCCCTCCCTGGTCAGCTCGAGCACCCCGCCGGCGTCGGAGTCGAACCTGGCGCCCAGCGCGATCAGCCGCCTGACCGCGTCGGGCCCCTCGGTGACCAGAGCCCGGACGGCGTCGACGTCGCAGATCCCCGCGCCGGCGGTGAGCGTGTCGCGCAGGTGCTGCTCGGGCGAGTCGCCGGGGCCGAGGGCCGCTGCGATCCCGCCCTGCGCCCACCGGGTGGAGCCGTCGTCAAGCAGCGACTTGGTGACCAGCAGCACGTTGGCACCGGGCAGCGCGGCGTGCGCGTTCAGGGCCGCGGTGACCCCGGCGACGCCCGAGCCCACCACGACGACGTCGGCCTGCCTGATCCAGCCGGGCGGCTGCGAGAGCAGGCGCCCGGCGATCACGCAGGCTCCCGCTGGTCGGAGCCGACGCTGAAAGTCAGCGTGACGTTGTCGATCAGCCTGGTGCCGCCGACCCGGCCGGCCACCAGCAGCAGGGCCTCGCCGGCGTAGTCCGCGCCCACCTCGGCGAACGTGGCCGGGTCGGCAAGGGACAGGTAGTCCAGCGCCAGCGGCGGCTCGGCCCGCCCGGCCGCGGTCAGCTCGGCCCGAGCAGCGGCGAGTGCCGCGCACGGGCCGTCCGCGGCGGCCGACTGCCCGGCCGCGAGAGCGCGGGACAGGGCGAGCGCGGTGGCGCGCCCGGGACCGGACAGGTAGGCGTTCCTGCTGGAGGTGGCCAGCCCGTCAGGGTCACGTACCGTGGGCACGGAGGCGATCTCGACCGGCAGGTTCAGCTCGGCCACCATCCTGCGCACCAGGACAAGCTGCTGCGCGTCCTTCTGCCCGAACACGGCCGCGTCCGGCCTGACCAGATTGAACAGCTTGAGCACCACGGTGAGCATGCCGTCGAAGAACCCTGGCCGGGACGCCCCCTCGAGCAGCAGGCCCATCGGCCCCGGGCTCACCGTCACCATCTGCCCGGCCGGGTACATCTCCTCGCTCGCCGGGGCGAATACCAGGCCGACGCCCTCCTGCGCGCAGACGGCCAGGTCGCGTTCCATCGTTCGCGGGTAGCGGTCGAGGTCCTCACCGGCCCCGAACTGGAGCGGGTTGACGAACACAGAGACCACGAGCGATCCGTTATGCCCGATGATCTGCCGAGCCCGCCGGAGCAGAGCCCGGTGGCCGTCGTGCAGTGCCCCCATGGTAGGCACAAGCACCACCGGCGGGCGCAGCGTCGCGCGGGCGACGGCGAGTCCCCGCTTCGTCCTGGCCAGCATGGGCATCATGCGGGCGGCCCGGAGAGCGCGCCGAGCAGCCGCTGCGCGTCCGATGCCGACAGGGTGCCGGCCGCCAGCGCGCGGTCGGCAGTCAGCCTGGCCATCGCCAGGTACGCGCCGAGCGCCTCGGGCGCCGCGGCGGCGATGGCCTGGACGTGCGCCGCCACGGTCTCCGCGTCGCCGCGGGCGACCGGGCCGGTCAGCGCGAGGTCGCCGAGCGCGAGCACGTTCTCCAGCGCGGCGCTCAGCAGCGGGCCGAGCATCCTGGCCGGGTCAGGCACGCCGGCCTCGCGAAGCAGGTCGCTGGACTGGACCACCAGGGTGACCAGGTGATTGGCCGCGCTGGCCAGGCCGGCGTGGTACAGGCCGCGGTTCTCCTCGGCGATGAAGACCGGCTCGCCGCCCATCTCCACCACCAGCGCCTCGGCGACCAGCCTGAGCTGTGCGGGCGCGGTGACGCCGAACGAGACGCCGGTCAGCTTCGCGGCGTCGTCGGCCCGGCCGGTGAACGTCATCACCGGGTGCAGCGCGAGCGGCAGGGCGCCGCGGCGGACCGCCGGCTCGAGCACGGCCAGGCCGTGCCGGCCGCTGGCGTGCGCGAGCAGCCGGCCCTCGAGCCGTACCCCGGTCGCGGCCAGCCCGGCCACCAGGTCGGCGAGCGCGTCGTCGGGGACGGTCAGCAGCACCAGGTCGGCCTGCTCGACCACCTGCTCGGGGCGGGCCACGACCGCGCCTGGCAGGCTGCGGCCGATCCGGCTCAGCGACAGCTGCGAGACGGCCGAGGCGGCCACCACGCGGTGCCCGGCGCGCGACAGCGCCACCGCCATTGCGGTGCCGGCCCGGCCGGCGCCCACGACGCCGACGGCAAGCTGGGCCGGGTGCAGCAGCTCGGCCTGGCCGGGGCGCGCCGCGGCCCCGTGCTCGTCATCGGCCACAAGTCACCGCCGCCCGCGGTGGCCGTTGGACGACGGCAGGTCGTCGTCCTCTTCCTTCGGCGGCGGCGAGGCGCGGCAGCAGCGCTCCAGGTACAGCGCGGCCGCCGCGAGCAGGACCGCCGCCACCGCGGTGAAGCTGGCGACGATCGCGTCGTGCCGCAGCGTCGGCTTGTCCAGCGACGGCACCGCGTAGATGACCACGCCGATGGCCAGGCCGCCGAAGCACGCGGCGGCCGCCGAGCTCGCCTTGGCCAGCGCGGCAAGCCTGGGCACGGCCGTCGGCTGGATCGGCTTGGCGCCCGGCCTGCCGTCCAGCCGGGGCCCGAGGTTGCGGCCGACGATGACCTCCCCGATGGCCAGCAGCACAAGCGCGCCCGCGGCGGTCCACGGCAGCGGCGGCAGGCTGGCAACCGACAGCTTGACCGCGACCCAGCCCACGGCCGCGCTGACCACCGCGATGACCGCCAGCGACCACAGCTTCGTCGGCTGCATGAGTCCTGTTCACCTCTGGTTGTTCCGTGCCGTGCCGGGGATGCGAAGGCCGGGGCCGGCCAGGCGCCGGACGCCCGCCGCCGGCGCCCGAGCGAGCAGGTCGGCGACCGGCCCGTATCCGGGCAGCGAGGCATCCGGGTCGACGTCCTGCCAGGGCGCCAGGACGAAGGCGCGCTCGTGGGCGCGCGGATGCGGCAGAGTCAGCTCAGGGTCGTCGCTGACCTCGCTGCCACAGGCGATGATATCCACATCGAGGGTGCGCGGCCCCCACGTGACGGTGCGCACCCGGCCTGCCGCGGCCTCGGCCGCCTGGCACCGGCGAAGGATGGACCTGGCGGGCAGGGCGCTGAGCGCGAGCAGCACCGCGTTCAGGTAGTCGGGTTGCGCCGGGCCGCCGACCGGCGCGGTCTGAAACACCGCGGAGACCGCCGTGACTGCCAGCCCTGGCTCGGCCGCCAGCGCGTCGATGCCCGCCTGCAGCATCGCCAGCCGGTCGCCGAGGTTGCTGCCGAGCGCCAGCACGACCTGCCGCTCGGCGCCGGCTCCCGTCGCCTCGCTCATGTTCGGGCCCGGCGGATCGTCACGGTGACGTCCCGCACCGGGACGCCGACCGGCGCGTACGGCTTGTGCACGGTGACCTCAGCCTCGCTGACCAGGCTCTCGTCCAGGCAGGCCCCGGCCAGCCTGGCGGCCAGGGTCTCGATCAGGTTGACCGGCTCGCCGGCGATGACGGCCTGGAGCCTGGCCGCGAGCGCCGAGTAGTCGACGGTGAGGGACAGGTCGTCGGCAGCCGCGGCCGCCGACGTGTCGAGCCACAGCACGGCGTCGACGACGAAGTCCTGACCCTGGGCCCGTTCGGCGGGCAGCACGCCGTGGTGCCCGACCGCGCGCAGCCCGAGCAGGCTGATCGTGTCCCGCTGGTTCATACGGTGCCTCCCCGCTCGCCTCCCGATGCCGACCGGCTCGCTGATGGCGCCTCCGTCGCCCAGCGCGCCGCGATCCGCACCGCGTCGGCGTTGCCTGGCACCGAGTGCACCCGCACGCACCATGCGCCGGCCGCGGCGGCGAGCGCGCTGAGCGCGACCGTCGCGTCGTCGCAGTCGGCGAACGGCCGCGGCGTGCCGTCAGCCCCGGCGAGGAACCGGCTGATGAACCCCTTGCGCGAGGCCCCGACCAGGACGGGGAACGGTGCCGCGGGATCGGGCAGGCAGGAGATCTCGCGCAGCCTGCCGATCAGCGCCCAGCTGTGCGCAGGCAGCTTGGCGAAGCCGAGGCCCGGATCCACGATCAGCTGCGCCGGGTCGACCCCGGCCGCGGTGAGCACCCTGATCCGCGCGGCAAGCTCGGCGGCTACCTCGGCGACCACATCGGCGTAGACGGCGCGGTCCTGCATGTCGACGCTGTGGCCGCGCCAGTGCATCACCACGTAGGGCACCTTCGCCGCGGCGACCAGCCCGGCCATCGCGGGATCGGCCAGCCCGCCGCTCACGTCGTTGACCAGCCTGGCACCCGCCTCGAGCGCGCGCTCGGCCACGCTGGCCCGCATGGTGTCGATGCTGACCACCAGGCCAGCCGCGGCCAGCGCGGTGACCACGGGCCCGATCCTGCGCAGTTCCTCGGCCTCGCTGATCCGCAGCGCACCCGGCCTGGTCGACTCGCCGCCCACGTCCACGATGTCCGCGCCGCTGGCGGCCAGGTCCAGGCCGTGGGCGATCGCGTCGGCGGCGGAGAACCACTGCCCGCCGTCCGAGAACGAGTCAGGAGTGACGTTGACCACGCCCATGACCAGGCACCTTGGTTCGGCGGGCAGTCCCGCCGGGCGGCCTGCGAGAGCGGACATGGCCGTCAATCTACCCACCTGGCGGCCGGAGGCCTCCGACGGGCCGCCGGCGTACAGGCCGGTCATCGGTCCTGCCGCTGACGCACTCCGTGCCGTGCGGAGCTAATCGGCCGGGCTGGCGCCCTTCACCTGCGCGGGGCGCGCCGTCGCCGCGGCGCGCCGTGGCCGCAGCCGGTCGAGCAGCCGGCGGCCGAGCCGGTTCACCTGGAGCGTCGGCCAGACCAGGAACGCCTCGGCCTCGAGCGCGGCCAGGCCGATCCTGATCGCGTCCTTGGTGCCGGGGAAGACCAGGAACCTGGGCTTCCACTCCGGCGAGAACTTGGCGTTGAACTTGTAGAGCGACTCGATCTGGAACCACCGCGACAGGAACAGCAGGAACCGGCGCCACGCCCGCAGGATCGGCCCGGCGCCGATCCGCTCGCCCCGCTCGAGGGCCGCGCGGAAGACGGCGAAGTTCAGCGAGATCCGCTTGACCCCGAGCTGGCTGGCGGCCTTGACGGTCTCCACGATCATGAAGTCGTTCAGGCCGGGCTGGGCCGACCTGTCCCGCCGCATCAGGTCGAGCGAGAGGCCGTCGCAGCCCCACGGGACGAAGTGCAGCAGCGCGCGCAGGGTGCCGTCCTGCATGGCGGTCGCGATCACGCACCGGTCGTCGCCGTCGCCGCCGATCCGGCCGAGCGCCATCGAGAAGCCGCGCTCGGTCGGCGTACCGCGCCAGGAGTCCGCCTGCCTGACCAGCCTGGCGACCTCGTCCCTCGGCACGTCACCGACCCGGCGGACCTGCGCCGCGTACCCGGCGCGCTCGACCCTGGTCACCATCTGCCTGACGTTGCGCATCGCCCGGCCCTGAAGCGAGAAGTCAGCCACGCTCACGATCGCCTCGTCGCCGAGCTCGAGCGCGGTCAGCTCGCCATGCCTGCACCACACCTCCGCGCCGTGCTCGCTGCAGCCGATCACGGCCGGCACCCAGGCGTGCTGAGCTGCCATGTCAAGGAACGCGCTGATCGCGCCCGGCCACGCCTCTGAGTCGCCGAGCGGGTCGCCGCTGGCCAGCATCACCCCGGAAAGCACCCGGTAGCCGATGCAGGACTTGCCGGTCGGGGACCAGATCACGCTCTTGTCGTTGCGCAGCGCGAAGTAGCCGAGCGAATCTGCGTCGCCGTGCCTGGCAAGCAGCGCCCTGACCCCGGTCGCGTCCTTGGTGCCGAGCCTGCCGTCCGGCCGCGCCGGGCGCAGGAACAGATAGGCGGTGACCAGCACGGTGAAGAAGCCGAGCGTGGCGGTCACGACCGTGAACAGGTCGTTGCGCGACTCCGCCACGAAGATCATCGGCCGCGGCGGCGAGACGCCGACCAGCCCGTACAGCACCGCCTGGACGCGCTGCGGGAACGGGTAGTTGGTCGCCAGGCCGCGCAGCGCGATGAAGGACAGCCCGATCAGCACGTCGGCGGCGAGCAAGCCGACGAACGCGTTCAGCGCGCGCCACCTGGTGCGCGGATCGCCGATCGCGTAGAACTCGCCGCGCAGGGAGAACCCGGCGATCAGCAGCACGAGCACGACCACCAGGCCGACGGTTGGGTCGATCGCCATCGCGTGATGGCGCAGCAGGTAAATGCCGTGCGCGACGCTGATCGCCCCGGCCACCACCAGCAGTGCCATGACCTCCTGCCAGGCCCGCAGCTTGCGGCGGCGCAGGCCGTGCGACAGCATCAGCAGCAGCAGGCCGATGATCACATCGACCGGCTTCGTCAGGTTGGCGACCGTCCCTGGCACCGCGTGCGCCAGCCCGGCAAGCCGGTGGTGCAGGTGGTTGCTGAGCGGTGTCAGGCCGACCACGATGTCGGCGAGGCCGACCAGGAACACGATCCAGCCCGCAGCGGTGGGTACCCAGCGGCGCTGCTGGCGCCGCTCGGGCACGCGGTTAGCTGACGTGCGTCGCTCAGCGGATTCCCTGGCGGCAGGCGGCCCTTCCGGGTGCTGATTAGCTCCGGATCTGGGTTCCGCCGGTCCTGGCCCGATAAGGTCCGTCATCTCCGACACGTAGGTACGGCCCCGGCTCACGGGGCATCAGCGTAGTCATAAAGGAAGGACCGCGCGGCCGATTGCCGCTGCGCCGTCCTTACCGGCGGGCCATCAACAGGCTCATGGCCTCTGCTCTCGTTCCGTCCGAACTGCGGAAGCAGCCGCGGACCGCGGACGTGACGGTCTTGGCACCGGGCTTGCGCACGCCACGCATGGCCATGCACAGGTGCTCGGCTTCCACCACAACGATAACGCCTCTTGGCTTGAGCACGTCCATCAGGGAATCGGCAATCTGGCTGGTCATACGCTCCTGCACCTGCGGACGCCTGGCGTAGACGTCGACCAGCCTGGCCAGCTTGGACAGCCCGGTGATCTGGCCCTGCTCGTTCGGGATGTACCCGACGTGCGCGAAGCCGAAGAACGGCGTCAGGTGGTGCTCGCAGGTCGAGAACATCTCGATGTCGCGCACCAGCACCATCTCGTCGTGGTTGGCGTCGAAGACCGTGGTGAGCACCTCGTCGGGGCGCTGGCGCAGCCCGGCGAACTGCTCGGCGAGCGCCCTGGCGACGCGGGCCGGGGTCTGCCTGATGCCGTCCCGGTCCGGGTCCTCGCCGATCGCCAGCAGGATCTCGAGCACGGCCGCCTCGATGCGCTTGAGGTCGACCTCCTCGCCGTCGCGGCCCGCGGGCTCGCCAGGTGTGCCGGCGTGCCCGATCAACGAGAGGTGCCGTGCGGTCCGGTGTCGCCCGGGTCGAAGCCGCTCTTGCCAGGTCCGCCCGGCCCGCCGCCGAACGGCCCGCCGAACGGGTCGGTCATCGGGCCGGCCAGGCCGCTGCCGTAGCCGCCCTTGGACAGGTTGGGAGCCTGGCCGTTGCCGCCGAGCGGCAGTTCCTTGCCGTCCGAGGACGCCGCGGTCAGCGCCAGTTCCTTGGGCGTCAGCACTGGCGGGCGGTCCGACGGCATCCGCTTGCCGTAGCCGGTGTAGGAGCCGCGGGACGGTCGCTTCTGCACGGAGGCGAAGATCTCGAGCACCTGCACCCTGGACAGCGTCTCGTGCTCCATCAGCTGGAGCACAAGGTTATCGAGCACGTCGCGGTACTGGACGAGCACGTCCCAGGCCTCGTCGTGCGCCGATTCGATCAGCCGCCTGACCTCGTCGTCGATCGCCGACGCGATCTCCTCCGAGTAATCCCTGGAATGCGACATCTCGCGGCCAAGGAACGGCTCGCCGTCGCCGGTGCCGAACTTGCGCGCGCCAAGCCGCTCGCTCATGCCGTATTCGGTCACCATGCCGCGGGCGATCGACGACGCCTTCTCGATGTCGTTCGCCGCGCCGGTGGTCGGCTCGTGGAAGACAAGCTCCTCCGCCGCCCGGCCGCCGAGCAGCATCGCCAGCTGGTCCATCATCTCCGCCCGGCTGACCAGGAACTTGTCCTCGGATGGCGCGGAGGCGGTGTAACCGAGCGCGCGGCCGCGCGGGATGATGGTGATCTTGTGCACCGGGTCGGCATGCGGCATAGCGTGGCCGACGAGCGCGTGACCGCCCTCGTGGTAGGCGATGATCTTGCGCTCGTTCTCCGACAGCAGCACGCTCTTGCGCTTCGGCCCCGCGGTAACCCGGTCGATGGCCTCTTCCAGCGAGTACATCGTGATCTGGGTCTGGTTGGCGCGGGCGGTCAGCAGCGCGCCCTCGTTAATTACGTTGGCCAGGTCCGCACCGGTAAATCCCGGGGTCCGCTTGGCGATGAGGTCGAGATCCACGTCCTGGGCGAACGGCTTGCCGCGTGCGTGCACGCGCAGGATTCCCTTGCGGCCAGCCAGGTCGGGCTGAGCGACCACGATCTGCCGGTCGAACCGGCCGGGGCGCAGCAGTGCAGGGTCGAGGATGTCGGGCCGGTTGGTGGCCGCGATCACGATCACGCCGCCCTTGGTGTCGAAGCCGTCAAGCTCGACGAGCAGCTGGTTCAGCGTCTGCTCACGCTCGTCGTGGCCGCCGCCGAAGCCGGCGCCGCGGTGCCGGCCGACGGCGTCGATCTCGTCAACGAACACGATCGCCGGCGCGTTGGCCTTGGCCTGCTCGAACAGGTCGCGCACCCGGGACGCGCCGACGCCGACGAACATCTCGACGAAGTCAGAGCCCGAGATCGAGTAGAACGGCACACCCGCCTCGCCGGCCACGGCGCGGGCCAGCAGCGTCTTGCCTGTTCCCGGCGGGCCGTAGAGCAGCACGCCCTTGGGAATCTTGGCGCCGATCGCCTGGAACTTGGCCGGGGTCTGCAGGAACTCCTTGATCTCCTCGAGTTCCTCGATGGCCTCGTCGGCGCCGGCCACGTCGGCGAACGTGGTCTTGGGCGTGTCCTTGGTGATCAGCTTGGCACGGGACTTGCCGAAGTTCATCACCCGCGAGCCGCCGCCCTGCATCTGGTTCATGAAGACGAAGAACAGCAGGAAGATCACGATGAAGGGCAGCCAGCCGAGCAGCACGCTCAGCAGCGAATCGCCCTGCGGGTCGAGCACGTTGTAACCGCCGGGCAGGTGACCCTTGTTGCTCTGCGTCTGCAGGATGTCGGCGATCCGGTTCTCCTGGTTGCCGACCCAGGCGGCCTCGTACGACTTACCGTTCCTGGCGGTGATCTGGATCACCTGCGTCGGCACGTTCAGCGTCGCTGAGGTGACCTGGCCGGACTCGACCAGCCTTATCACCTCGGAGGTGTTCGCCTTCGCGTACTGTGTCGATCCGGTGAACTTCAGCACCACGATGAGCAGTACGAAGACGAGCAGGATGACGAGCATCCAGCTCCGGAAGATGCGCTTCAGGTCCATCGATAAACGGTCCCGGGCGAACCGGGCCGGTACCTCCTGCCGAGCCTCGTGTCCCGCCGCCTTCCGGCAGGAGCGCAGTACGTCCGAGCATCCATGCGCGGTATTCCCTCTCCTCGCGTGGACGACGCGAGATACCGACGGTACACCGCGCTGGCTAACACCGGCACGTAGGCGGCAGTTCAGGAAGCCGCGTGCCCTATGCTCCGCCTCTACCCCATCTAAACGCGATTCAACTTCCGATGTGTTCCCCCGCCCGCTTCGCCCCCCACCCACCGCCCATAGCCCACCGGCTACGCGCGCCTCCCACCCTCGCCCACAAGCCGACGGGTGGGTCAGGAGTAGGCGTGTGGGGCCAGGGTGCCGATGAACGGGAGGTTGCGGTAGTGCTCGGCGTAGTCCAGGCCGTAGCCTATGACGAATTCGTCGGCGATCTCGAAGCCGGTGTAGGCGACTTCCACCGGCATCTGGGCAGCCGCCTTCTTGCGCAGCAGGACGCAGACCCGGACCGAGGCCGGATCGCGTGACTGCAGGTTGTGCACCAGGTAGGAGAGCGTCAGCCCGGAGTCGACGATGTCTTCGACCACCAGCACGTGCTTGCCGCTGATGTCGGTGTCCAGGTCCTTGAGTATCCGCACCACGCCGGACGATGTCGTACCCGAGCCGTAGGACGAGATCGCCATCCAGTCCATGCTCACCGTGTTGTGCATGGCGCGGGCCAGGTCAGCCATCACCATCACCGCCCCCTTGAGAACCCCGACGAGCAGCAGCTCGCACCCGGCGTAATCGGCGTCGATCTGTGCTGCGAGCTCGGTGATCCTGGCCTGCAGCTGCTCGGGAGTGATCAGGACGTCGAGCAGGTCCGCACCCATGTCCGCGGCGTCCACGGCGGCCTCCGTTCACGATCAGGTCGTGAAGTGCAGCCTGCCATACCGCCGCTGGCACCGTACGGCGCCTGGCAGGTCGGCCCAGCGCTGGCCATGCCAGGCGGTGACCAGAGCGTCCAGGTCGGCCACATGCCCGGCGGACAGCGACCCGGCAGGGGCTCCGGCGGCGATCGCGGCTCGCCGCAGCAGCCTGGTCCTGACCGCGGCAGGCAGCGCGGCAAGCTCGGCGACCTCCAGCGTCCGCTTCTGGGTGTCTATAGGGGCGTCCACTGGGCCGTCCGCCAGCCCGGGGCCGACCGCCGAGCCGGGGCCGACCGGGCCGGCTGGCCAGTCCCGCATCATCCGACCGGCCGCCTGGTCGGTCAGAGCGTCAAGCGCATCGGCATCGGCGCGCAGCTGAACGGCGGTCCTGGCCAGCGCCTCGGTGATCCCCGGGCCGAGCAGTTCCTCCATCAGCGGAAGAATCTGGCCGCGCACCCTGGTCCTGGCGAATGCCGGGTCATCGTTCTGCGGGTCGTCCCAGGGGTCAAGGCCGAGCGCCGCGCAGGCGGCGCGGGTCTGCGCCCGGCGCAACCCGAGCAGCGGGCGCAGGTAGCGCCCGCTGGCCTCGTCCATCCCGGCAAGGGACCTGGCGCCCGAGCCGCGGGCCAGCCCGAGCAGCACGGTCTCCGCCTGATCGTCCATGGTGTGGCCGAGCAGCACGGCGCAGGCGCCGGCCTGCTCGGCGGCCGCGTCGATCGCGGCGTACCTAGCCTGGCGTGCGGCCGCCTCGGGACCCGGGTATCCGGCCTGCCCGCCGCGGGCGGCGACATCGGCGCTCACGCAGCAAACCGGGTCGAGCCCGAGGTCGCGCAGCATCCCTGCGACCTTGGCGGCCTGGTCAGCCGAGCCCGGCTGCAGGCCGTGGTCGACGGTCACGCCGCCGGCCCGCAGGCCACCTCGTGGCGCCTCGAACGCCAGCGCGGCGGCGAGTGCGAGCGAGTCCGGGCCGCCGGAGCACGCGGCGAGCACAAGCGAGCCAGGTTCCAGCCGGTCCAGGCACCGGCGCACGCCGCGGCGCGCGGCCGCGACCGCCGGATGCGGGCCCATGGCTGTTCAGCCCGCGGTCTGCCCGGCCCCGCCCCCGTCGGGCCTGCCAGCCCCGTCCTGGCCGACCTCGTCCTGGCTGGCACTGTCCTGGCCGGCACGGTCCTGGCTGGCACTGTCCGGCGCCGCGTAGCCGGTTCCGGCCGCGCCCGACCCGGCGCCCGCGTCCGTCCCAGGATCCGCGCTCGTCCCAAAATCCGTGCCCGTCCCAGGGCCCGTACCCATCCCAGGGCCCGCACCCGTCCCGTTCACGGCGGTACCGACCGCGTCGAGACCTGGCTGACCGGAGCCGGTGGTGATCACGCCGGGGCCGGCCGCGCGGTCCATCCGCGCAAGCCAGGTCAGCGGGCTGGCGAACTCCGCCTTTGTGGGCAGCGTTTCCGGCGAGGTCCAGACCCGGTTGAACGATGCCATGCCCGCCTCGTCAACCACCGCGCGGACGAACGCCGAGCCCTGCTGGTACTGCCGCATTTTCAGGTCGATGCCGAGAATCCGGCGGATGGCCTGCTCGCCGCGGTTGCCTGTGTTCCGCCTGGCATTGAACTTGGCCCTGATCTGCTCGACCGATGGCACCACCGACGGGCCCACCGCATCCATCACGTAGTCGCCGTGCCCCTCGACCAGCGTCATCACCGACGTCAGCCGATCCAGGATCTCGCGCTGCCGCGGGTTCTGGATGGCCTCGATCAGGCTCTCGCCGTCACCGCCGCGCACCGCGCCGTAGGCGGCGTCGGCGGCCGCCCGCAGCCGGCTCAGGATCGACGCCGGGTCGAGGTCGGAGGCGAGCAAGAACTCGGTCATCTGGCGCTGCACGTACGGCCGCAGCCACGGCACCGAGGTGAACTGGGTGCGGTGGGTCTCCTCGTGCAGGCAGACCCAGCGGCGGAAGTCGCTCGGGTCAACCCCGAGCTCGCGCTCGACCATCATGATGTTCGGCGCGACCAGGGTGAGCCGCCCTGGCGGCGCGTCCGCGGCAGGCAGGTCGGGGTCGGGCGGCAGGAACAGCTCGTACTGGCCGAGCACCCGGCTCGCCAGGTAGGCAAGCACCAGGCCCGCCTGCATCCCGGTGACACGGGAGCCAACCGCGGTCAGCACCGAGCCTCCCACCGGGGCGGCACCCACCTCCCGCATGTGCTCGACCAGCGGATCGAGCACCACCTGGAAGCCGGTGATGTTGGCCTTGATCCAGCCTGGGCGGTCCACCACGGCAACCTTGCCGCCATCGTCGTCGCCTGACAGGCCGGTCACCGCGCGGACCGGCTCGGCCACCTGCGCCGCCTTTTGCCTGAGCTCGGCCACCACCTTGCGGGCCTCGGCCAGGCTCACCTGCGGCCCAGGCCGCACCCAACGGGTGGCGGTCGACGCGGCTACGTTCCAGTCGATCATCTGGGAGCTGCTCACCCCTCCACCGTACGTGGCCGGCGGGCGTTGTGGTCCAGCCGCGGCGGCAACAGGGACGCACGGCAGGCCCGGTGGCTGCGCGGCGGCGGCGACAGGGACGCCGGGCAGGCGCGGCGGGTGAGCCGCGGCGGCAACGGGGACTGCGGGCAGGCCCGGTGGGTGAGCCGCGGCCACAGAGGGACGCCAGGCAGGCCAGGGCCAGCCGCGGCCGTCGGCGGGACGGGCCTCGGAGTCAGCGGCAGCCGCAGCCGGCCAGCGCGGTGGCCAGCCCGGCGAGCGCGGACTCGGGCAGCAGGCCAAGCTTGCCGGGAATCTTGTTGGCCATGAACGCGAACGCAAGCAGCCGGCCGCTCGCGGTGTAGGCGATACCGGCCATGGTGGCCACGCCGGTCAGGTTGCCGGTCTTGGCCCGCACCGTGCCGAGCGCCGCCGAGCCGAACGGCCCGAAGATACTGCCTGGGCCAAGCGTCCCTGAGAATCCGGCTACCGGCATGCCGGTGATCACTGCGCGCAGCGGCCCGGGCCCGGCGCCGGCGGCCAGCCTGACCAGGCCGACCAGGGCACGCGGGGAGATCGTGTCCAGCGGAGAGAGCCCGCTGCCGTCGTAGATGTGGATGCCGTCGATGCCGAGCTTGCGGTCGGTGGCCATCACCGCGTCGGCCCCCCCGCCAAACGTGGCCGCCGGCCGGTGGCGATCGCGACGTGCCTCGCGAGGGTCTCCGCGATCACGTTGTTGCTCTCGGTGAGCATCTGCTGCACAATCGCGGCCAGCGGCGGCGAGTGCACGGCCGCCAGCGTGGCGCCGCCACCGGCCGTGGTCGCGGCGAGCGTGCCGTGCACCGTGATCCCGTCCTTGCGCAGGAACGCGACGAACACGCTGGCCGCCTGCCTGGTCGGCGTCGTCGAGCGGGGCCTGAAGTTATCGGGATCGTCGGCGTCCTCTGGCCTGCCGCTGGCGGTCAGCCTGCCCTGGTCGACCTCGAGGCCGGTGATGATCGTCATGTTGCCGGTGGACACGTAGTTGTCAGGCGCGCCGAAGGCCGGCCAGCCTGGAGCCAGCGCCGGGCCGCCGAACAGCGAGGCGTCGTAGCGCAGCCGCACCGTCGCGATGCCCTTGGCCCGCAGCGCCGCGGCCGTCTGCGCGGCCAGCCCGGACAAGGTGGCGGGCTGCGGGTACGAACCAGCCGGGTACGGGCCTGCCGCGAGCACCGGGTCGCCACCGCCGACCAGCACGATGGTCCTGGCCTGGCCGCCACCGCTGACCGGTGTCCCTGCCTGGCCCGCGGGCAGGGTGACCGACGTGGTGAACCTCGCATCGGCGCCGAGCGTGTCGATCGCGGCCACCGCCGTGGCGATCTTGGTAGTGGAGGCCGGGGTGAAGCCGACCGCCGCGTTCTGGGAGAACAGAACCTTGCCGGTAGTCAGGTCGGTGACCAGCGCGCCGACGTCGGGCCCGAGCCCTCCACCGCCGAGCAGTCCCGCGATCCTGGCCCTGATCCCAGCCGCGGTGACCAGGCCAGTCCGCCCGGCCGGCGGGCCCTGGGCGCTGGCCAAGCCGGGCCAGGCGGGCGCGAGGTCCTTACCGGAGACCTGGGGCATCTGGAACTGCGCTAGCCGCGGCGGCAGCAGGCGGGCGACCGCGGCCCCGGCGCAGATCGTGAACACGCAGAGCAGCGCCATGGTGAGCACCGTCATGCGCGCCAGCCGGTTCACCGCTGCACTCCTTCGCCAGTCCCGGGCCGCGCGCTTGGCGGCTGCGCCCGGATGCCGGTTCACCCGCCGTCGGCCGTCCGCCTTCCGGACGCCGGTCCCCTTCGAGGCGGTTGACACCGAGGGTATACATCACAACAGGGGTACACACCAGGCAACGAGGCAATCATCCACCGCGGCGGGAGACTTGACTGTGGAGTTCGACGTAGTCATCGAGATCCCGAAGGGCCAGCGCAATAAGTACGAAATGGACCATGAAAGCGGGAGGATCCGGCTGGACCGGATGCTGTTCACCTCGACCAGGTACCCCGCGGACTACGGGTTCATCGAGGACACCCTGGCCGAGGACGGCGACCCGCTTGACGCGCTGGTGCTGCTCGACGAGCCCACCTTCCCCGGCTGCCTGATCCGCTGCCGCGCGATCGGGATGTTCCGCATGCGGGACGAGAAGGGCCGAGATGACAAGGTGCTCTGCGTGGCGGCGACCGACCCGCGGATGGCCCACTTCGCCGACATCACCGACGTCTCCGAATTCGACCGGCTCGAAATCCAGCACTTCTTCGAGGTGTACAAGGCGCTTGAGCCAGGCAAGGAGGTCGAGGCCGCGCGCTGGGTGGACCGGCAGACAGCCATCGAGGAGATCGAGGCGTGCCGCAAGCGGCTCGAGGCAGGCCCCGATGGCTGAGCCTGACGCCGCGGCCGGGCAGATCTACGAATTCACCGACGACGACGCGCGGACGCTGCAGGCCAGCGCGCTGCTTGCCGAGCTCAGCGACGAGGACGCCGAGACGTTCCGGCCGCACACCCACGTGGTGCTTGTGCACAAGGGCGATCAGCTGTTCGCCGAGGGCGACCTCGGTGACCGGGTGTACATCGTGATCGACGGCAAGATGAAGCTCACCAGGACCGCGTCGGACGGCAGGGAGAGCCTGGTCAGCGTGCACGGCCGCGGCGACATGTTCGGCGAGCTCGCCATGTTCGACCCCACCTACCGGACCTCCACGGCCGTCGCGGTGACCGACGCCCGGCTGGCCGTGATCGCACACGAGGACCTGCGCGCGGTGCTGACCAGCAGGCCGGCCGTCTCGATGCTGCTGCTCAAGGCGCTGGCGCAGCGACTGCGCAGAATCACCGAGGCCAACACCAACCTGATCTTCACCGACGTGCCTGGCCGGGTCGCCAAGGCCCTGCTCGAGCTGGCAGGCAAGTTCGGCACCCAGACCGACGAGGGCATCCAGGTAGCCCACGACCTGACTCAGGAGGAGCTGGCCCAGCTGGTCGGCGCGTCCAGGGAGACGGTGAACAAGGCGCTGGCGGACTTCGCCTCCCGCGGCTGGTTGCAGCTGTCAGCCAAGTCGGTGCTCCTGATCGACCCCGACCGCCTGCGCCGCCGCGCCAGGTAGGCTCGCCGCCCGCCCCGGGCGGCTGGCGGCACGCACAGCCCCGGACTCTTCACCCGCCAGCTCCCGCCGGCGCTTCCCCTCACCCGCCAGCGCTTCTGACCGCAAACAATCCGGGGTAAGCCAGGCCTTTCGCCCCGCCCCGCAGCCGCCGCTACCCGGCGAGATTGTCTTTTCATCCGCTAGCGCTTCACATATGCCGCAAATCCTTCGTGATCATGACGCTGGAGGATGAAGAGCTGCCGTAGCGGATGAAAAGTGGCCAGGCGGATGAAAAGTGGCCGGAGCGGACGGTGAGTTGGAGCGGGTGAAGAGCGCCGGGGCGGGTGAGGAGCGCCGGGAGGCGGGGGCCCGGGGTCAGGGGCGGGGCGGCATGTCTTCGGGGAGCTCGCCGAGGCCGGCCAGGTAGCTGAGCTGAGCACGCACCGACATCTGCGCGAACGGCCAGAGAGCGCGGTCCACGTCGGCGTAGACCCTGGCCACGATGTCGGCCTCGGACCTGTCCCCGACGGCCAGGGCGGCCCTGATCTCGGCGAGCCGCTCGGCACGATGCGTTATGTAGTAGTCAAGGGTCGCCACCGGATCGGCGAGCAGCGGTCCGTGGCCGGGCAGCAGTGCCCGCAGGCCCGCTGAGTCGGCCAGGGCGCGGAGCCGGTCGAGCGAGCCGAGGTAGTCGCCGAGGTTCCCGTCGTCGGCGATCACCGCGGTGCCGCGTCCGAGCACGGTGTCGCCGGTCAGCACGGCCCGGTCGGCGCGCAGCAGCAGGCTGACCGAGTCGGCGGTGTGCCCGGGCGTGGCGATGACCTCGATCTCGCAGCCGCCGTCGGTCACCACGGTGCCGGGCGGCAGGCCCTCGCCGCCCAGCCGGTGCCCGCGGTCCACGGCCCTGACCGGGGCGCCGGTTAGGGCGGCGAGCCCGCGCGCGCCGCCCGAGTGGTCATGGTGGCCGTGGGTCAGGACGATGAGCGCGATCCGCTGGCCGACCCGCTCAGCCTCCGCGCAGACCCGGCGCAGGTGCGCCTCGTCGTCCGGGCCGGCGTCGACTACTACGGCAGTCGGCGAGCCTGGCTCGGCGACCAGCCAGGTGTTGGTTCCGTCTAGCGTCATCAGGCCGGGGTTGGGCGCCAGCACGCAGCGCGCCCGCTCGGTGCCCGAACCGTCCGCGGGCTGTGCACCGGCCTGGGCCGCGCCGGCCCGGTCGGCCTGGCCGCTCACAGCGGGTACTCCCGGTCGCCGGGAACCTTCAGCCAGGCGGCGTTGTCGGCGACCACGAGCTCGGGCAGCAGCGGAGTCACGTCGCGCTCGGCGGCGAGCACCGAGGCGGCATCGGCGTGCTCGGCCAGTTCGGCCAGGGTCATCGCGGTCGGCAGCCAGAGCTGGATCCGCCCGTCCCTGCCTGCCTGCAGCGCCGCGGCCGGGGAGATCCACTCCACCGCGGCCGCCTCGCCGCCGACGTCCCTGGTCCGCTGGCCTGGCGGCAGCGCGGCGGCGAAGAACCTGGCGTCGAATCTGCGTGGCTCGATCACCGGGGTGATCCACCTGGCCCACGGCCTGAGCAGGTCAGAACGCAGGATCAGCTGCCGCCTGGCCAGCAGCTCGGCCAGCGACAGCGACCGGTCGAGCAGGGCATGCCGGTCGGTCTCCCAGTCATCGCCCCTGGTGTCGGCGACCACCGTGTCCGCCGACGGGCCGGCCAGCAGGACACCGGACTCCTCGAACGTCTCCCTGACGGCGGCGCAGACCAGCGCCCGCGCGAGTTCCGGCGGCGCGTCGAAGACCTCGCCCCAGTGATCCACCCCCGGCCCGGCCCAGGCGACCTGCTCGTCGGCGTCCCGCAGGTCGACCGATCCGCCGGGGAACACGTACGCGCCAGGGGCGAACGCCATCGACGGCTTGCGCCTGAGCATGTAGACCTCGAAGCCGGTGCCTGGAGCCGTGGCCTCCGCTGCACCAGCATCCCGCGACCCGGCCGGCTCGGCTCCCCGCGACCCGGCCGACCCGGCACCCGCGGCGCCGACCGCGGCCGGGCGCAGCAGCATCACGGTCGCGGCATCCCGAGGCGTGGCCGGGGGCACCCGCCCCTCGATGACGTCGCGCGCCGCCGCGGCAATCTGATCGGGAAGCCTCACCTGACCCGCTGCCCGCATTAGTCGGCGACCTCGGCGATCAGCTCAACCTCGACCGGAGCGTCAAGCGGCAGCACCGCCATGCCCACCGCGCTCCTTGCGTGCCTGCCCGACTCGCCGAAGACCTCGAGCAGCAGCTCGCTGGCCCCGTTCACCACCTGGGCCTGGCCGGTGAAGTCGGGGGCGCTCGCCACGAACCCGGTGACCTTCACGATCCGCCGGATCGCTGACAGGCTGCCGGTGACCGAGACCGCGGCGGCGAGCGCGTTCAGGGCGCAGGTCCTGGCCAGCGCGGCGGCCTCGCCGACCGTCACTCCGGCGCCTACCTTGCCGGTGGCCGGCAGCTTGCCGTCGACGAACGGGAGCTGCCCGGCGGTGTAGACGTAACCGCCGGACCTGACCGCGGGGACGTACGCCGCCAGCGGCGTCACGACGGCGGGCAGGGTCAGGCCGAGCGCGGCCAGCCGCTGCTCGGGTGAGCTGGCGTCGGATGAGGTCACTGCTTGGGCCGCTTCAGGTAGGCGACGAGCTGCTCGGAGTTGGGGCCCGGGATGACGGCGACGAGCTCCCACCCGTCGTCGCCCCAGTTGTCGAGTATCTGCTTGGTCGCGTGGACGAGCAGTGGCACGGTCGCGTACTCCCACTTCTGCATGGGCGCTACCTTAGCCGTCTCGCGGCTGCCGACGACGGCGGCGCCGGCCGTTTCCGGTCGTTTGCCGCCGTCAGGCAGCTGCCTGCCCCAGGCTCAGGAACTGGGCGGGATGCGCAGCTCAGGGACCTCGGCAGGCGGGATCTCCGGCTCGGGAATGCGCGGCACCGGCGGGATCGCGAGCGTCTCGTCGGCTCCGAGCGCGGGCACCTTGTCGACGTGCTCGTGCTCGATCGCAGCCTCGGCGGCTGCCACCTCGGCGTCTCCTGTGTCGTCTGTGGGGTCCGACTCCGACTCGTCGGGGACCCGTACGTGGCCGCCGGCCGCCCGGTCGAAGAACCGCAGCAGCTCGACCGGAACCGGCATGACCAGCGTGCTGTTCTTCTCCGACGCCACCTCAACCACGGTCTGCAGCAGGCGGAGCTGGAGCGCGGCGGGGTCGCGCGCCATCACGTGGGCCGCGGCGGCGAGCCGCTTGGACGCCTGGTACTCGGCGTCGGCGACGATGATCCTGGCCCGGCGCTCGCGCTCGGCCTCGGCCTGGCGGGCGATCGAGCGCTTCATGCCCTCGGGCAGCGAGACGTCCTTGATCTCGACGCTCTCCACCTTGACGCCCCACGGCTCCTCGGTCACCTCGTCGATGATCCGGCACAACTGCTTGTTCACCCGGTCACGCTCGGAGAGCAGCTCGTCCATCTCCGACTGGCCGATGATGGAGCGCAGCGAGGTCTGGGCGCGCTGAGACACCGCGAACATGTAGTTCTGGACGTTGATCGTCGCCTTGATCGGGTCGACAACCTTGAAGTAGACGACGGCGTCGACGCGCACGCTGATGTTGTCCTTGCTAATGCCCTCCTGGGCAGGCACCGCCATCGCGATGATCTGCTTGTTGACCTTCTGGATCTTGTCGCCGATCGGACGGAGGAAGGTCAGGCCCGGCTGCCGGGTCCTGGGCAGTACCCGGCCGAACCGAAAGACGATGCCTTCCTCGTACTGCTGCACCTGCTTGACGCTGCGCGCGACCAGGATGAAGCCAACCACGATGATGAAAGCGACCAAACCGAGCAAAGCATCCATAGCCGACACCCTTCTTACCCAAAATGAACGGGGACCTAGGGACCTGTCCTCGGCCGTCAGCATTAAGCCTAACCACGACCCGTAGTACCTGGGTAACGCTGCAATGACTGACAGGCCACGATGCGGGCAGGGCCGGCCCGCGGATAGCCTCGTGGTCGTGAGCGTGCGGGACAGCGACTGGGAGGGCGTGCGGCTGCACGTCGTCACCGGCAAGGGCGGGACGGGCAAGACCACGGTCGCCGCCGCGCTCGCCCTGGCGCTCGCCTCGAACGGCAGGCCCGTGCTGCTCATGGAGGTGGAGGGCAGGCAGGGCATCGCCCAGCTGTTCGACGCGCCGCCGCTGCCTTACGAGGAGCGCCGGGTGGCGGTGGCGCCTGCCGACGACGGCAGGCCGGGCGGTGACGTGTTCGCGCTCGCCGTCGACCCGCAGTCGGCGCTGATCGAGTACCTGGAGATGTTCTACAACCTGCGCCAGGCTGGCCGGGCGCTGACCAGGCTCGGCGTGCTCGACTTCGCGACCACGATCGCGCCAGGGCTGTCCGACGTGCTGCTCACCGGCAAGGCCGCCGAGGCCACGCGGCGCAAGTCGGGCGGCAGCCCGGTCTACGGCGCCGTGGTGATGGACGCGCCGCCGACCGGGCGGATCAGCCGGTTCCTCAACGTGTCGTCGGAGGTCTCTGGGCTGGCCAAGGTCGGCCCGATCCGCGGTCACGCCGACACCGTTCAGTCGGTGATCCGCTCGCCGCAGACGGCCGTGCACTTCGTCACGCTGCTCGAGGAGATGCCGGTGCAGGAGACGCTGGACGGGATCGCCGAGCTGCGCGAGGTTGGCAAGGGCGGCATCCAGCCCGGCGGGATCATGGTCAACATGATGCGCCAGGCCGAGCTGGCTGGCCGGCCGGGTCACGGCGGCGCCGGCTCTCACGCGCACGCCGCGGCGGGCAGGGGAACGCTCGGCAGCCGGACCCGGGACGCCGAGGCGCTCGAGGAGGCGCTCAAGGCGGCCGGCCTGGGCGACGACGCCGACCTGGCCAGCGACCTGGCCGCCGAGCTTGCCGACGAGACCCGCACCGCCCGCGCGCAGCGGGCGCAACGGCGGCTGCTCGACGAGGCCGGGCAGCCGTGCTACGAGCTGCCGCTGATCACCGACGGCATTGACCTGTCCGCGCTGTACCGGCTGGCCAAGGCGCTGCGCGACCAGGGCGCGGCATGAACGCCAGGCCCGCGCAGCTGCGCGTGGACCAGATCATCGACGACCGGCGGACCAGGATCATCGTGTGCTGCGGCTCGGGCGGCGTCGGCAAGACCACGCTCGCGGCGGCGATCGGGCTGCGGGCGGCCGAGCGCGGCCGCCATGTCGTGGTGCTGACCGTGGACCCGGCCAAACGGCTCGCCCAGTCGATGGGGCTGACTTCCCTAGATAACACGCCCCGGCCAGTACCCGGGGTCCGCACAGGCCGGTCGCCGCACGACGGACATGACGGGCACAGCGGGCACGACGGGCACGACGGCCAGCTGGAGCACGGCGGTGCCGCCGGGGACCGCGGCGGCAGCATGCACGCGATGATGCTCGACATGAAGCGGACCTTCGACGAGATCGTGGAGGCGCACGCCGATCCCGATCGGGCGGCACAGATCCTGGCGAACCCGTTCTACCAGTCGCTGTCGTCCAGCTTCGCAGGGACGCAGGAGTACATGGCGATGGAGAAGCTCGGCCAGCTCCGGCGGGCCGACGAGTGGGACCTGATCGTGGTGGACACCCCGCCGAGCCGGTCCGCGCTCGACTTCCTCGACGCGCCGCAGCGGCTCGGCAGGTTCCTCGACGGCCGGCTGCTCAGGCTGCTGGTGGCGCCGGCCAAGCTCGGCGGCCGGACCGGCCTGAGGGTGCTCAACGTCAGCTTCGGCATGGTGACCAGCATCGTCACGAAGATCATCGGGGGTCAGCTGCTGCGCGACGTGCAGACATTCGTGTCGGCGATGGACACCATGTTCGGCGGGTTCAGGGAGCGGGCCGACTTCACCTACCGGCTGCTCCGCGCGCCGGGCACGGCGTTCCTGGTGATCGCGGCACCGGAGCACGACGCGCTGCGGGAGGCCTCGTACTTCGTCGAGCGGCTGGGGCGCGATGACATGCCGCTGGCCGGCCTGGTACTGAACCGGGTGCACCGCTCACCCGCGGCCCGGCTGTCGGCCGCCAGGAGCCTGGCCGCGGTGGAGACGCTGCAGGGGCTGGACGAGAGCGAGTCGTCCGGCCTGGCCATCACCGCGCTGCGGCTGCACGCCGAGCGGATGCGGCAGTCGGCCGCCGAGCGGCGGCTCGCCGAGCGGTTCACCGCGGCGCACCCGCTGGTCCCTGTCGCGCAGATCCCGGCGCAGCCCGACGACGTGCACGATCTCCACGGGCTGCGGGTGATCGGCGAGGCGTTCGCCGAGGGGTGATGCCACGGGCGCACGGCTCTGGCGAACACACCTATGACGTATCCGATCCGATTGTGCGCCTGGCTTGACTGGCCCCTAACGGACCATTTCTGCGACTCGCGTGATCAGCGATGCGGCGATCAGCTGGCGACGAGTTCGTTCGAAACGCTCTGGTATTTGTCGCGAGCGCTCTCCAGCAGCTCGCGCCAGGAGACCACGTCCGACCTGCGGCGCAGCAGAGCACGGCGCTCGCGCTCGGTCATGCCGCCCCAGACGCCGAACTCGATCCGGTTGTCCAGCGCGTCCGCGAGGCACTCGGTGCGGACGGGGCAGCCGCGGCAGATCAGCTTGGCCCGGTTCTGCGCCGCCCCCTGAACGAAAAGCTCGTCAGGGTCCGTGCCCTTGCACGCGGCGCGGGCAGTCCAGTCCGTGATCCACATGTGGCCCAACTCCTCCTGATCGTCACGCCCGCAAAGGCGGGTCGTCACGCCCGGGTGGCGCTTCGCTGCGGTACCAGGGGCGCGGCAGTGCAACCTGCACACCATGTGATGGTTGCGAAAGAGTAACTTACGGAACTCGGACGCGTCGCGCTAGTCCCCGGCGGGCCCATTTCCCATATAGCCCTGATGGGCTATGCCGATGCGCTGAGTAGTCATATCGCAACAGATTGCAACCTTCACGGCCTCGCAACGGTACCGCAACGATGAAATTCCCGTTCGATGTCCTCCTCCGACTAGTCTGACGGGCAGCGTAACCTGTTTCCCGTGCTAAGACCTGTTCGCCACGCCGGGTCCAAGACCCTGGGCATGCTCGTGGTCCTGTCGCTTGGCGCAGGGCTGCTCTGCGCGGCCGCCGCCCTGCCGGTGATCGGCATCGTCGGCGTCGCTACCCGTGACGCGGCCAACACCTGGGACAACCTGCCGGTCAAGGGACTCGGCCAGGTGCCGTCCAAGTCAGAGCTGCTCAACTCGTCCGGGCAGGTGCTCGCCACCTACTATCCGCGCGACATCTACCGGGACCCGGTGAGCTGGGGCCAGATCGCGCCGGTGATGCGCCAGGCGATCGTCTCCATCGAGGACTACAGGTTCTGGCACCACGGCGCGCTCGACCTGCACGGGACTATCCGCGCGATCTTCAGCACGCTGTCCGGGCACGAGGTGCAGGGCGGCTCGGACCTGGCTCAGCAGTACGTCAAGAACGCCTGCATCCTGACCGCCAGGACCGCCACGGAGGCGGCCGCGTGCACCGCGTTCAGTCCCGCGCGCAAGCTGCTCGAGCTGCGGATCGCGGCCGACGTCGAGCGGTCCATGACCAGGCCGGAGCTGCTGACCTCGTACCTGAACGTGGCCTACTTCGGCAACTCCGCCTACGGCATCAAGGTGGCCGCCGAGACGTACTTCTCCATTCAGCCGTCCAAGCTCGACCTGACCCAGGCGGCGCTGCTGGCCGGGGTGGTGAACTCGCCGAGTGGCTACAACCCGATCCTGAACGCCAAGGCGGCGACGGTCCGGCGCAACGAGGTACTCAACGCGATGGCCACGCACGGCTACATCAGCCGCGCGGTCGCCGACAAGGACATGCAGCAGCCGCTCGGGCTGCACATTACGCACGTGTCCGAGGAGACCGGCTGCACCGCGTCGTCCGTCGCGAAGGCTGCGTTCTTCTGCGACTACGTGATGGCCGTGATGAAGAACGACCCCGCGTACGCCAAGGCCTATTACGACCTGTTGAACGTCGGCGGCCTGAAGATCTACACCACGCTCGACGAGCGCGACCAGTACGCGGCCGACCGGGCGGTGAACTACGTGCTGCCCACGAACAACTTCTACAACCCGAACCACGACGTCGACGCCGAGGTGCTGATCCAGCCGGGCACCGGGTACGTGCGGGCCATCGCGATCGACCGGCCGTACGGCAACGGCGGCGGCTGGCAGGACAGCGTCGACTACGCGGTGAACCAGGAGTACGACGGCGGCGCGGGCGTGCAGACCGGCTCGTCGTCCAAGATCTTCACGCTGGTGACGGCGCTGAAGCAGGGCATACCCTTCGGGTTCAACATGAAGTACGCGTCCCCGTCGGACATCACGCCGTACTACAACTGCAAGGGCCAGTTGCTGCCGCCGTACCCGGTCGGCAACGCCGAGGGGCCAGGCAAGGGCATCGCGACGCTGTACAACGGGACGACGGCGTCGATCAACGTGTTCTTCGCCGAGCTCGAGCAGAAGGTCGGGCTCTGCAACGTGGTCAAGACGGCGGTCCAGCTCGGCATGACCCGCGCCGACGGCGTCTCGCTGCTGACGCGGGACCCGAACCTGCCGGCCGGGAACAACCTCTCCGCTGACAACTACCCCTCGTTCACGCTCGGCTCGATGTACGTCTCGCCGATGGACATGGCCGACGCCTACGCGACCCTCGACGCGCACGGCATCTACTGCACACCGACCGCGATCACCAAGATCACCGATGCGCAGGGCAAGGACCTCCCTGTCATGTCGCCGCACTGCCACCGGGTGCTGCGGGCCGGCGTCGCCAACGCCGCCGACTACATCTTCCAGGGCGTGCTCGGCCCAGGCGGGACCGCGGGCAACCGCGGCATCGGGATCCCCGCCGCAGCCAAGACCGGCACCGCGAACGGCGGCTACTACGCGGCGTTCGCCGGCTTCACGCCGCTGCTTGCCGGGTACGTGTCGGTGTTCAACCCGTTCCACCCGACGACCATCGGCGCGATGGTGGGATGCCCGGGCTCGGACTACCGCGAGCTGGGCACGAACTACCCGGACTGCCCCGGGCAGATGTTCGGCGACAACGCCCCCGGCGCGACCTGGGAGATGACCTTCCTCGAGCTGCACCTGCCGGCGACCCAGTTCACCTACCCGCCGCAGTACCCGTACTTCGACCTTGGCAACGGCTTCGCGTCGCCCAAGCCGCCGCCCACGCACAAGAAGGGCGGCGGGAACGGCGGAGGCGGCAACGGCGGCGGCCACGGCGGCGGCCACTGACCTCCGGCCGCCATTGGCCTCCGCCCGCGGCTGGCCCCTTCCGCGGCTGGCAACGGTGGCCCGTTGATGTCGTGATCCGCGACATCAACGGGCCACCGTTGTGACCGGCTGGCGGTTAGCTGCCGGATGCGAGCTGGCGGCGGACCTCAGCGGCGACCCTGGCACCCTCGGCGCGGCCGGCCACCTTGGGCGTGACGATCCTCATCACCTGGCCCATGCCGCCGGGACCCGAGGCACCGGACTCGGCGATCGCGCCGGCCACGAGCTCGGCAAGCTCGGCGTCCTCCAGCTGAGCCGGCAGGTACTCAGCGAGAACCTGTCCCTCGGCCCGCTCGGCCGTCGCCTGCTCCGCGCGCCCGGCATCACCGAACGCCTCGGCGGCCTCGCGCCGCCGCTTGGCCTCGCGCGCGATCACCCGTTCGACCTCGGCATCGTCGAGCTCGCGGGCCGCAGAGCCTGCGACCTCCTCCTTGGAGATCTCGCTCAGCACCATCCGCAGCGTGCGGGTCCTGACCTCGTCGCGGCCCTTCATCGAGGCGGTCAGGTCGGCGCGCAGCCGTTCCTTCAGTTCGGACATGAAGCTAATCCTGCCCGGACCGGCCCGCTGCCGCGCTCACCGGGCCGCCCGCGCCGTGCCAGGCCCGTCCCGCCGCCGAGCTAACCCCGCGCGGGCCGGTTCACCCTACAGGTCATGGCACGATATGTGGATGCGCACTCAAGCCCTCATCGGGACAGCAGCCGTGGCCGGCACCGCCGTCGTCGGCTACGCGGCCGTCATCGAGCGCAACTGGTTCGCGCTGCGCCGACATGAGGTACCCGTGCGGCCGCCGGGCTCCAGGCCGCTGCGGATCCTGCACATCTCGGACATCCACCTCACGCCGGGCCGGCACCGGCTGCTGTCGTTCCTGCGCACGCTGGACGCCCTCGAGCCCGACCTGGTCGTCAACACCGGTGACTCGATCGCCAGCACACGGTCGGTTATGCCACTGCTCGATGCGCTCGGCCCGCTACTCGACCGGCCAGGGGTGTTCGTGTTCGGGTCGAACGACCTGTACTCGCCCGAGCTCAAGAACCCGGCCCGCTACATCTGGCGTACCAGCTCCGATGACTACAAGCGGCACGTGCCCGACCTGCCGTGGCGCGAGCTGGCGGCCGGCATGGAGGCGGCGGGCTGGATGAACGCGAACAACCGGCGCGGCCGGATCAAGGTCGGCGAATTCGATGTCGAGGTGGCCGGCGTCCACGACTCGCACATCAAGCGGGACAGGTACGGTGAGGTCGCTGGCCCCGCCGACCCGGCTGCCGACCTGCGGCTCGGGGTCATGCACTCGCCCGAGCCGGCGGTCATGGACCGGTTCGTCGCCGACGGCTTCGACCTGCTGCTGGCCGGTCACACCCACGGCGGCCAGGTCTGCCTTCCCGTAGTCGGCACGCTGGTGACCAACTGCGGCATCGACCGGGCGCGGGCACGCGGCCTGAGCCAGCATCCGGCCGGAACGGGGCCGAGGCAGCGCGCGTTCTTGCACGTGTCGGCCGGCCTGGGAACGTCACCGTGTGCCCCGGTACGCCTTGCCTGCCGCCCGGAGGCAACCCTGCTCACGCTCGTGCCGCAGATCGGCTAGACTCCGTAGGCGGTCAGCGGGGTGTAGCGCAGCTTGGCAGCGCGCTTCGTTCGGGACGAAGAGGCCGCCGGTTCAAATCCGGCCACCCCGACCCAGGTCAAAGGCCATCTCCCCATCTCGGGAGTTGCCTCTTCTATGGCCGTACAGCAGCGAAGTACAGCAGTGGTCATGAGCCGAGCTGCTTTCCGAGCCGCCTGAGCGCCTGGAGCGTCTTCGCGTCGGAGACCTCTGTATAGACGTTCATCGTCACGTCGATCTGTGCGTGACGCAGGATGCGCATCGCGACGCGGGGGTGCACGTCGAGCGCGGCCAGCAGCGTGGCGCAGGTGTGCCTAACCTCGTGCACGGTGATCCGGCGTACTCCTGCCTTGGCGCAACGCGCATCGAACCGCCGGTTGAAGTTGCGCGGCTCATAGGGCGTGCCCGCTCGCGTCGTGAACACCAACCCGGTATCAGTCCATGTGTTGCCCGCTGCGATCCGCGTTTGCGCCTCATCGGCCTGGCGCAGGCGCAGCGCAGTCACGCAGATCCCAGGCAGCGGCAGCGTGGCGTCGGATGCCTCAGTCTTCGTCTCGCGGTGCAGGAGCTGGCCGCGCACCCGCTGAAGCTGCCAGGCGGTTTCGAGTTCCGCGCGATCGAGATCAACTGACTGCCAGGTCAGACCGATGACCTCACCCTTGCGAAGTCCGAGCACCAGAATGAGGACGTAGGCCGCGTACAGCGGGTCACGCTCTCGTCTGGCCGATTCCAAGAACTGCCGAGCCTCGACGACCGTCCATGGCTTCACCTTCCGCTTGCGCGGCTTAGAGACATGTGCGACCGCTGCGACGTTCTTCGGGATCAATTCCTCAGTTACCGCGTTGGTCAGTGCGCTGCACAGGATCATCCAGGCGTCGCGGATCGTCCGAGCAGACGCAACCTGACGGCAGCAACTTGCCGGAACTTTGGCGCAGCAGCGGCGCCGCGCCTCGGACCGCCGGGCGTCCTTCCTTTGGGCGCAGCACTGGCACGTGTCACGCAGCTTCGTCAGCCATGCCCGAACATCGCGCAAGGTGAGCTTGTCCAGCCGCTTCGAGCCAAGGCCGGGAATGATGTACAGGCGGGTGAGGGTCTCGTAGGTCGCGCAGGTCAGCGGCGCATAGTTCGGCGGGACGATCACCTCGCGCAGCCAGTACGTGAGGTAGTCCGTCAGCGTCGGCGAGTAGGTCGCCACCACGCCGTGGCGGGCGGCGTCATGCAGCTTCAGCCACTTACCGTGCACGTCTTCGCGAGTCTTGCCATACGCCCACTTGCGACAGCGAACCCCGTCCGGGGTGGTGACCCAGACGTACGCGGCGTACCCCGACCGGTAAGGGAAGATCGAACCCTCACCGTTAGCGCGCTGACGGCCGCGCGGCATCAGGCCGCCTCATCGGCGAGAAGGCTCACGCATTCACGCAGAGCTTCGCGGGTGACCAGCCTACGACGACCGATCTTGATCGTTTGCAGCTGATGCGCCCTGATCAGCTTATAGACCGTCCACCGACTCACGCGAAGCCAGTCAGCGGCCTCCTGGACAGTAAAGAGGTGATCATCGGCACTGGTGCCAGTCTGGGCGATCATGCCGCCCTCCCGGTTGCCGGATGCTCGCTTACGCTCTCGCAAGCACGGCGCCTGGCCTCGGCGAGCGCGTCCCCCCATCGAGCGCGGTCGTCCAGCACGTGCAGGAGTCGCCGCGTGGGTGACATGCAGTCGCTGTCCGCAGGGCCGACGCGTTCCCACCGGTACCGGCCGGGGTCGGTTGCCGGAAGATCGAGCATGGCGGTGAGCCAGGCCTTGCGGGCGGCGCGGTGGTCGGCGAGGGTCTTGCCGGACCACCTTCGGGAGACCAGGACGCGGCGCCCGGCGTAGCCGAGGTGCTCGGCGCGGTGGGCTTTGCCCTTGCACTGGCCGGGGACCAGGCCGGGCCGGGGGTTCTTGGGCGTGATGCCGTAGCGGAGCCAGTTCGCGCAGGCCGGGGAGCACGGCTCGTAACGGAGCGCGTCGAGCAGCCTGGCCGCGTGGTCAGCCTGGGCGTCGGTGGCGGCCTGGTGGCATCCGGCCAGCTGCGAGCGAGCATTTCCGGGCGCTCGTGGCCGCGCACGACGCTGCGGTGGAAACGCTGGCGCGCAGGGCGCGCGAGCTCGGCTGCCAGCTGCCGGCGCCAGGGGGCCCGCGGCAGGCAGACGGATTCGTCGCGATCGGCGCGGGCGCCGTCATCGCCAGCGACGTGATCGTGAGGCTGTTCCCCGAGGACGTGGCGCCGATACCGGCTGCCGCCGCGTCCGGCGGCTGGCCGAGCCTGCTGGCGGTCACGGAGTCGCGGCGCGCGCAGCCGCGGCCGGCGCACTTGGTCTACTCCGCGAGGGGCGGGGCGGTCACCTGTCACGCCGCGACGACGCCATCCAAGGCTGACCAGCTGAGCAAGGGCGAGCTGGAGGAGTTCGATGACGTGGCTGTTGACAGCTGGATGCGCGGCAAGTTCGACCTGGGCGCCGAGCTGGCACGGATGAGCGGAGCAGGCTGATGGATTTCCCGCGGCACTGGAGCAACGCCGAGATACTCGCGTATGAGCAGCGGGCGGCCGAGGTCCGCACCAAGCTCGCCGAGCGCCGTCAGGTCGACCAGGCCGACATCGTGCTGCTGAGCCCGCAGGAGATGCTATATGCCGTGGAGAACGGCCTGACGGTTGGCCTGGGCGTCCCCGCCGAAGCGGCGCAGACAGAGGTAGCCGTGGCGACCGCGTGCAAGAAGCGCTCGAAGCAGATGCCGGCCGACCTGGCAGCCCGGGGGCAGCAGCTGCGCGCCCGGGTGATGCGGCCGGGTGACCAGCAGAGGGCTGCGGGGCCGTCCTGCCCGGCTCCCGCATACGAGAGCCGGGCAGGTCAGACCTTGTGGCCGACCCGGAAGCCGCTGGGCAGGCGCACTGAGGCGTACGGGCCGCGGATAGAACTCCAGTAGAGACTCGGGTTGAGGCCGTGGACCTTGCTGCAGCGGTGGCGCGAGCGAGACCGACGCCACGGAGAGCGGCCTGCACACCGGCAGGCCGCTCTCCGCTGATTCTGGCTCTAGTGGTGGTGGTGGTGATGGTGGTGATGGTGGTGATGGTGAACTGGCGGGGGCGGTGGCGCGCAGGCCAGGACAACGATGTTGCCCGAGGACGCCTGCGGCACGGTGGCGCCGTCGGTCCACTGCTGGTAGCCGGGACCGCAGGTCGGGTCCTGGAACAGGCGGTACGTCCACGACCAGCCAGGGTCAGTGAAGCTGCTGATAGTCGTGCCAGCCGGGAAATACTGGGCGTACCAGACTGCGGTGCCGATCTCGCCGGCCAGGGCAGCGCCCTCAGTCGTCGAGGCGTCGGCGTAGCGCGGGACGCCGGAGCCGGACGGGCTGAGGCTGTTCGCGCAGAACGTGATGCCGGTGAAGCCGCCCGCCATGCTGACGCTCACCGAGCGGGCGATCTTCACTGACGTCTCGCCGGGCGAGTTACCGTCCACGATGGTCTGGCTTGCGCCGAAATCATTGTCAGTGGCCGCGTAATAGTACGACCCGGCCGCGCACGAGGCGTCCTTCGAAGCGATGTTCGTGACCGTGCCGAAGTCGGCGAACGCATCCGTTGCCCACGTGCCGTTGTACCCGGAGTCGGGGACATTGCGGAAGAAGGTGACTGCTGACGCGGACGCCGGGTGCGTGTACGCCTCGGCGGACGCGGCGGTCGCGAGGAGGAGCGCTGCGGCGGGCATGATGACCGCCAGGGCGACGATGGGCTTTCTCATTGGTTTCCTTTCAGCTCGGGACTTAACCCATTCTTATGGCTCATTATTATATATGCTGCGGGCCTGTGCGGGGCTAATGGCGCGCCCCATTTCATCTCATCGCCGACATGTTAGGGCGTTCGGCCTGCACCTCCGCGGCAGTCTCCCGGCCCCCTCGTCATTGATGCCGCCCTTCAGCGACTGGGAGCCCTCCTTGATGGCGGACAATGCGGCGGGTGCCGCGTGTCTGGCGGGCCGCCAGCTCGGCGCTCACGCCGCACGCCCTGCGTTCGGGTCCATGCCGGTGCCGACGCAGCGCTTGCAGAGCGGCATCAGGTCGGGGTCGCCGCAGCAGAGATAGCAGACGATGACGAGCGTTGCCTGTGGGATGGTTTCGTGCATGGTCGGTACCTCCTAGAGCGGTGCTTGACCTGGGCCCCGGTCCGGTGTTCACGCACCGGGCGGGGCCGCCGATTGCACACGCGATTGCACAGACTGACTGGCGGAGCGCGGAATCGGCGCCCGTATCGGACGGGCGGCGAGACTCTGATCAGCTAGGAGAGACCTAAAAGACGGTGCGGACGCTACTCAGTCCGTTCGGGACGAAGAGGCCGCCGGTTCAAATCCGGCCGCCCCGACCAGTTCAGGAGCCTGACGGCAAGGCCTTACTACTATTTCGTTCGATGCTGAGTAACTAAGTGAGTAACTAGCCTTCATGGCTGCCTGCCGGGAAAATCGCGTCCATGACATCAGCGTTCTGGACTAGGACGGGGCGAATCTGCTTGCGGTAGATCGTCTCTGTGGTTGTCGTTCCGCTGTGCCCGACAAGGTGCGATATCTGCTCTATGGGCACGCCAGCATCGGAGAGCAGCGAGACGAAGCTGTGCCGCAGCTCGCGCGGCGTCCACTCGGCGGGGTCGAGCCCGGCCGCCTCGACTACCCGGCGGAACGACCGGCGCACATGCGACGCATCGGATGGCGTGCCGACCCGCGAAGGAAAGACCAGGCCGTTCTCTCGCCACCGACTGCCAGCCACACGGCGAATCTGCTCCTGCCGTTGCTGGTGATGGCGCAACGCGGCCACGCAACGCTGCGGCAGGGCAAGCGTTCGGCGTGATCTCCTGGTCTTCGTATCTCCGCCGCCCCTGGTCAGTGACTTGGATGGCCGACCAGGGCGGCCCTGCGGAACGTCGCAAAGCAAGACCACATTGCGCTTCACCTTGTCGCGCGCCTGAACGCGAGTGATCGAACGTCCGAGCACCGACCGAATCTCGCCGAGGGTTCGAGTGCTCACGATCTGGGCCGTGTTGGTCCAACTTGGGCTACTTCGGGACGAAGGGGCCGCCGGTTTCAAATTTGGCCACCCCGACCATACTTAACCAGGTCAGCCCATGATCTGCTGCCTGGCATATCCGTTCGCGCGGGTAGTGTTATCGCCGTCGCGAACTGCCATGAGGGATGAGTGTGGCGATGTGTTCGCCGCACCGGGCCGCGTTGTAGCCGGGCAGGGTTGTCACCTGGTCGAGCAGCCACCGTGAGGTGAGGATCTTCCGCAGGGCCTGTACTTCGCGGGCGCCGTCCTGGCCAGACTGGGATGATCAAGTCGAAGTGCTCCGTGGTGAGGGGTATGAAGGCCAGGCCGTAGGCAAGGGCGGCTGGCTCGCTCGCGACGCCCGCGTCGGCCAGTCCGGCAGCGATGGCAGCGGTTACCTCAAGGTGGCCGGCCGCCTGGGTGTCGTAGCCGGGTAGCTGGCCGGCCTCGACATCTAGGCGCGCGAGCTCGCGGTCGAGGACGCTGCGTGCTTCGGCGCCTGGTTCCCGGTTCACTAGCCGCAGGCCGCTCCGGACCACATCGGCGACGCTGGTAATGCCGCCCGCCAGGTCCGGGCGTAGCGCCAGCCCTTCGCGCCAGGAGCAGAATCCGATCACTTCGCCGCCTTGGGGCAGCAGGTCGGCGGCCGGGCCGGTGTTGTAGGCGCCGTCTGGGCCGCGCAGGTGTGCCCCGGCCGCGTGCACGAGGCCGTGCGCGGCTAGCTGGAGTGACTCCCGGCTTGAGCATGGCCACCAGCTGAGCGCGACCGGCGGGTCGAGCAGGCTCAGCGGGTGTTCCAGCAGCGGCAGTGCTGGGTCACAGCCCGCGGCCACCAGCGTCGGCCGCGGCGGCCCGATCACCCGGATCTGCGTCGCCGAGCCCGCGGCCGTGGCGGCCGGGCCGGCGAGCCCGCCGGCGGGGAGGAACCCGGCGCGGCTGGCTTTGGCGCCCTGCAGGGGCAGCGCGACAAACCTGTCTCCGACCAGTGCCAGCGTGACCCTGCCTCCGCGGTCGCCCAGCGGCGCGACCGGCCGGGCGGTCACTGTCGGGGCAGGGGTGAGCGGCCCGAACAGTTCCTCGACGGTCATGCCGAGCGCATGGGCGAGCCCGAGTGCGGCCCGCAGTGAGGGATCGGAGTGGCCGGATTCGACGGCGGAGACCGCTTGCCGGGTCACTCCGGCCATGCCGGCCAGCTGCTGCTGGGAGTAGCCGCGCGCGTGCCGGGCAAGCCGCAGCCGGCTGCCTTCCCCCGCCTCCTGGGTGTCGCTCAATGCCCACCTCCCGGCCCGCCGATGCCCTGGTCTGATTGTTCACCTGCCGGCGCCGGCTCGCCGGTCAGGCTAGCTGTTCCACCGAGCCAGCGCGAGAGAGGTCGTAACCGCCGAGCGCGCTGATGGCTGCCTGGATGGCGGGGTCGCGCAGCGCGCAGATGAGCGGCTCGGCGGCGGGCAGGGTGTCGCCGCTGAGGATGATGTCGAAGTCTTCCCAGACGACCGGGACGAATCCCAGTTCCAGGGCGGTGGCGGCCGCGCGGACGCCAAGCCCGGCATCGGCCTGGCCGGCGGCCACCGACATGGCTACCTCGAGATGTGACCCGGCCTCAGGCCCGGTCACCGACGCGGGTGCGATACCGGCCTCGGTCAGCAGCTGGTCGAGCAGCACGCGGGTGCCGGCGCCGAACGGGCGGCGGACGATCCGCAGTGTGCGCAGGTCAGCGGGACCGGTGATGTGGCCCGGGTTGCCTTCGGGTGTGAGCAGGCCCTGCTCGCGCCGCCACAGGTGGATGATGGCGGGACGGCGGCCGCGGAGCAGCGCGCGGGCGAAGGGGCCGTTCTGGGTGCCGGAGCGGTGCCGCAGGTGAATAGCGGCGGCGTCGGCGGTGCCACGCCAGATCCCGGTCAGGCCATGGAAGCTGCCCCGCGGGCCGACGGTCACCACGGAGGCAGCGGTATGGCGCAGCACGATGTCGAGACCCGGGTCATCGCTGCCGGCCAGCCGCAGCGCCGGGCGGCCGGCGAGCAGGTGCCGGGCGGCGGCTTCGCCTGCGGCCGCGACGTGGGAGCGGCGGCGGTCGGCGACGCTGATCACGCCGGCGCCGGCAAGGTGGCGGTAGGCGCGGCTGATAGTTGAGCCTGTGGCGTGGTACCGGCTCGCCGCGTCGCGGATGCTCGGCAACTCCTCCCCCGGGCGCAGCGCCCCGCAGGCAATATCGCTGGCGATCTGGTTGCTGACCTGCAGGTACGTGACCATGGCTGGGACTTTACCGGCGCAGCCGCCGCCTGGCGGCCTGTTGTGGCCTGCGCCATTCGGGGCTCTCCCGCCCGGCTTGCTGCTGCTGTTAGGCTCTGCGCCAATCTGTAGTACTACAGAAGGAGGCAGCACGTGGGCCGCACACTGCGCAGGGGCGGGCTTGCCGGAGCCGTTTGCCTGACACTGACCGTGGCTGCCGCGTGCAGCAGCACCACCAGCAGCAGTCCCCGTTCGCCGGGGGCGCACGGGACGCTGATCGTGTTCGGGGCCGGCACGCTGGCGACCCCGTTCGCCGCCGAGCTGGCCGCGTTCAAGAAGGCAAATCCCGGCGTGACCGTGCATTCGCAGTTCGCCGCGAGCGCGGACATGATCAGGGACGTCACCCAGCTCGGCGAGCCCGCGGACGTGCTGGGGTCGGCCGACTACGCGCTGATCCCGCAGCTGATGTCCAACCCCGCCAAACCGCACGCGAACTGGTATGTGGGGTTTGTCTCCAACCAGATCACCTTCGCCTACACCAGCCACAGCAAAGGCGCCGGCCAGCTCACCCCCGCCAACTGGTACAAGGTGCTGGCTCAGCCCGGGGTGCGCATCGGCCGGTCGAACCCTGCCGCCGACCCGTCGGGTTTCCAGATCCTGCAAATGCTGCAACTGGCTGACAGCTACTACCACGACCCGGGCCTGTCCGCGTCGGTGCTGAAGAACTCCCCTGACTCCAGCGTCGCCGAGACCGAGACCTCGCTGCTGGGCGCGTTGCAGTCCGGGCAGATCGACTACCTGGCCATCTACAAGTCCAGCGCGCTGGAATCGCACCTGAAATACATCGCGCTGCCGCCGCAGATCAACCTGTCCGACCCGGCCCTGGCCGCCGACTACGCCAAGGTAACTATCCACGCCGGGTCGCTGGGCAACCTGACCGCCAAGCCCATCATCTACGGGCTCACCGTCCCCAGCAACGCGCCCGACGCGGCACTGGGCCAGAAGTTCATCGGCTTCGTGCTCAGCCCGGCCGGCCAGGCCATCATGCGCAGCAACGGATTCGTGGTCATCTCCCCGGCCCTGGCCAGCAGCCAGGCCAAGATGCCGGCCACGCTCCGGTCGCTCACCAAGCAGTGGCCCTCGCTGGGCGGGTGAGGCCGCCGCGGGAGCGCAGGCCGACACGGCGGCACAATGACCACGTGATACCGACACAAGCGGCACGGCCCGCCCTTACCTGGCAGTCCGGCTGGTTCTGGGTCAGCACCTGGCTGCTCGGCGGCCTGCTGCTCGCGTTCATCGTGCTCCCGATCCTCCGCCTGGTAACGACCTCGTCGGCGGCCAGCCTGCATGCCGCCGCGGCCACGGCCGCGGTCAGGGACGCCACGCTGCTGAGCCTGCAGGCGGCGGCGATCACCGCCGGGATCGCCACCGTGCTCGGGGTGCCGCTGGCGTACCTCCTCGCCCGCGGCAGTTTCCGTGGCCGTGGCGTGATCCAGTCGGTGGTGGACCTGCCGCTGGTCGTGCCGCACACCGTCGCCGGGATCGCGCTGCTCTTCCTGCTCGGCCGGACCGGCTGGGTCGGCGCCCCAGCCAGCCATCTGGGGATCTCGTTCTACGCGTCCCAGTGGGGGATCGTGGCTGCGATGCTGTTCGTCAGCTGCCCGTTCGCGGTCAACAGCGCCCGGGTCGCGTTCGAGTCCATCGACCCCAAGCTGGAACGAGCCGCGCGCAGCCTGGGCGCCACCCCCTGGCATGCCTTCCGCCGCATCACGCTGCCGCTGGGCCTGCGGGGCGTGCTCACCGGCGCCGTGCTGGTCTACGCGCGGTCGATCAGCGAGTTCGGCGCCGTGGTGATCATCGCCTACTACCCCGCCACCGCCCCGGTCGAGATCTACAACCTGTTCCTGCAGTCCGGCCTCACCCAGTCAGCCTCCGCCGCCGTAGTGCTCCTGATCGTCACCCTGGCCACCTTCCTGGTACTGCGGACCCTGGCCTCAGGCCGGCTCCTCGCCCGGGCCAGCCGTGCCTACAGCTAACCCGGTGCTCAGCGTCACCGGACTCAGCACCCAGGCCGGATCGTTCACCCTCGGCCCGGTCAGCCTCACCATCCCCCCTGACCGGGTCCTGGTCATCCTCGGCCCCTCCGGCGCCGGCAAAACCATGCTGCTGGAAACCATCGCCGGCCTCCGCCCCCAGCAAGGCGGGCAGATCACCCTCGCCGGCACCGACATCACCGGCCTGGCCCCCGAACGCCGGCGCATCGGCCTGGTCTTCCAAGACGCCGCGCTGTTCCCCCACCTGACCGTCACCGACAACATCGGCTTCGGGCCGCGAGCCAGCCGCATGACCACCCTCCACAGCCCCGGCACCCTGATGAACCAGCTCGGCATCGCCCACCTCGCCGACCGGGCACCCCGCTCACTGTCCGGCGGCGAACGCCAGCGTGTCGCCCTCGCCCGCGCCCTAGCGATCCGGCCCGCCCTCCTGCTCCTCGACGAACCCCTCTCCGCCCTCGACCAGCCCACCCGCGAAGACACGCGCGCCCTGCTCCAGCGGCTCCTCGCCGAGCTGGAAATCCCCGCCGCGCACGTCACCCACGACCGCGACGAAGCACTCAGCATCGGCGACGACCTCGCCATCATCGTCAACGGCCAGCTCCGCCAGACCGGCCCAGCCACCCACGTCGCCGCCGAGCCAGCCGACCCCTACGTCGCCCGCCTGCTCGGCTGGGCAGAACTAGGCCACGGCACGGCAACCCACGGCACAGCCCGCATCGGACAGCTGGTCATCCGCGGCGCGCCAGGCGCCGGCCTGCACGGCCCCGCGCAAGCCTTCTACCGGCCCGAAGACGTCGAACTCGACGCAATGCCTGCCAACTCTCCACCCGGCGCCAGCCTCACCGCCCAAGTCGGGCAGATCATCCACACCCGGCCCCTGGCCCGCGTCAGCCTCGCCTCTGACCCGCCCATCGCAGCCCACATCCTCCACCGAGACCTCGACCGCCTCCACCTCACACCAGGCCAGCAGATACAAGCCAGCCTGCCGCCCGGAAGCCTCCGCCTCTTCCCAGCCCGCTGACACCCGCCACCGGGCAGGTCACGTGGCTTGGGCCAGACCCGAGCCTGGGAGCGGATTGGGAGCAGAGATCCGCTTGCAGGCTAGGTCAGACGCGGTGATCGCATCCCGATCGAGGGAGCTGACCTGCAGATACGTCCGCTGCCAGGGCCAACGACCGTGCGCCTGCTCGGTTCGGGACGAGGAGGCCGCCGGTTCAAATCCGGCCACCCCGACCAGTTCACAGCCCACTCGGCAGGTCCGCTGGCCAGTGTCATCGGATACCGAGTAACTAAGGACTCCTAACAAAGTGAGTGGTTGCGGAGTCGTCGCCAGCAGATAATGACGACGGGGTAGCCCTGCGGCCGTTGATCATGGCGCACCGGGCGGGCGCAGCGCAGGAGCGGCCTTCGAGCCCGTCCGCCGTGGGCCGCGCTCGCCTCGATTGTGGCGGGGACGAGAGGCCGCGAGTTCCCCGTCCCCTTTCGGTCATTTGCGGGCGAGCATTACTTCGGTATCACCGGGCCAGTCCCAGAAAACGCCTTCGGGAGATCGCTGCCTCAGCAGCTCTCGTACCTCGTCGGCGAATTCTTCGACACGGTCGCCGAAGAGGTGCGGCGCTGCATAAGAGATGGAGAAGTAACCGGACACTACGCTCTCGATATCCCGCATGAGGTCGGGGATGCCGGGGGCGAAGATGACCCGTGGCGCGCCGAACCGGGTGCTGGCAAGGGCGTCCTGGAGGCTGCCGCCCGGCTCCACCATGTCGTAGATCGCCTCGGCCACCCGAACCTCGTCGGTCCAGTAGAACGACTGGCCGAACGTGACCAGTCGGTACGGCCCGGGCGCCACCGCAGGGAGGTCCTCAGCCCGGGCCTGGATCCAGGTGATGTCCGCGATGTCCCGCTCCCGGGCGGCCCGGCGACCCTCGGCGATCATCGCCGGATCGGGGTCAAGGCCGACCGCGCCCTCAAACAGGTGCGCCAGTCGTACGGTGAGAGTGCCGGGACCGCACCCGACGTCCAGCAGCCTTCCGCTGCCATCCAGGCTGAGTTCCTCAGCAAGGAGAGCCTCGAGCCGGGGCGAGTAGGCGGGTCTCCCGCACCGGTAGTGGACAGCCGCGCCTTCATAGAACGAAGGGTCGTATCGCACCGCAGAACATTACCAAGCCTCCCGCATCGCGGCCGCGACCTCGCCACGGATGAACTTGGGACTCCTCCCGAAATGAGACTTGCGGGCCGTCGAGAATGACGGCGTGTCAGTTCTCGTTGATAATGGCCGAAGGGGGCGCGAGCCAGCCAAGACAAGGAAGACTACCGCGAAGCCGTGGGAGATTGACGACGAACTGTGGGCGCGCATCGAGCCGCTACTCCCGGTCGTCCCACGCAATCCCCGGCATCCGGGCCGTAAGCGGCTGGATAGTCGCAAGGTGCTGTGCGGGATCTTGTTCGCGCTCTACACGGGGATTCGCTGGGAGTTCCTGCCACAGGAACTCGGCTTCGGCTCCGGGATGACCTGCTGGAGGCGGCTGCGGGACTGAAACGAGGCAGGCGTCTGGCAGAAGCTGCACGAACTACTGCTCTCCGAGCTGCGCGCGGCCAACCTGCTGGATTACTCCCGTGCCGCAGTCGACTCCAGTCACATCCGGGCGATGAAGGGCGGGCCAGCCACCGACCCTTCCCCCGTGGATCCGGGCAAAACCGGCGGCAAGCACCATGTCATCGTCGATGCGCACGGCATCCCGCTGGCCACGATCACCACCGGCGGCAACCGCAACGACGTCACCCAGCTCATCCCGCTGATCGAGGCGATCCCGCCGATCCGCGGCAGGCGCGGACAACCACTGCAGCGCCCGAAGCTCCTGTACGCGGATCGCGGCTACGACCATGAAACCTACCGAGACCAGGTCCGCAGGTTCGAGATCACCCCGCATATCGCCCGGCGGCATCGAGCACGGCTCCGGCCTGGGCGTCTACCGCTGGGTCGTGGAAGGCGCGCTCGCGCTGCTGCACTGGTTCCGCCGCCTGCGCATCCGATGGGAGATCCGCGACGACCTCCATGACGCGTTCCTCACCCTGGGCTGCGACTAGCGGACCGTCCCGGCCCGGCGGGACCGGGTTGGGACGGGCCTTGAACACGGGTTCGTAATTTCGTCGAGCGCTTCATGACCCTCTGCGAAGATGTGGCCGGTGGGATGGGAGGCACTGGAGCAGTGGGGTGACGACGTCGCTCGCATCGAACCGCTCGCTGGCGGAGTTGGCGTCAACGAGGTGTGGAGCGTGCGCGTCAACGGGCACCTCGCGGTCGGTCGTCTCGGCCAGCGCAGCGACGCTGATCTCGCGTGGGAGACCGACCTGTTGCGACACCTCGACCGTGAAGGGATGCCGGTGCCGGTGCCGATCCCGACCACGGACGGCCGGCACTTCGCCGGCGGTCTGGTGGTGATGACGTACGTGGAGGGCGGATCGCCCGAGACCGAAGCCGACTGGCGTCGCGTCGCCGACACACTCCGGCAGCTGCATCGGTTCACGCACGGCTGGCCCCAACGCCCGGGCTGGCGATCGTCGTCCGACCTTCTGCACGCCGAGACCGGGACCAGGGTCAACCTCGGCGCGATGCCGCCTGAGGGTGTCGTTCGATGCCGAGCAGCGTGGGCGCGACTCACCGGTCGCACGACGTGCGTCGTCCACGCCGACCCCAACCCGGGCAACATCCGCATGACCGCGGATCGCGTCGCGATGATCGACTGGGACGAGTCGCACGTCGACGTTCCCGACCTCGACCTGGCACTGCCGCACAACGCCGCCGGTCTCGACGACGACGCGTACGACATCGCCGCGCAAGCGCGGGCCGCATGGGAAGCCGCCGTCTGCTGGGACCCCAGCGGGACCGACCAGTTCGCAGTCAAGCGGCTCGCCGAAGTTCGAGCGGTCTAAGCAGCAGCGAATCGGCAGAGCGCACCTAACGCTGAGCCAGCTCTCACGCTGATCTGGTCTTCCTGTCCTGGTTGAAGATGGTGTTCATAGTCTGCGCGCCCTTGGTGATCACCGGCTTGAGCTGGTGCCGGTAGACCTTCTCGATCACGGCCGTGCTGGAGTGGCCGACCAGATCGGCGACCGTCTCGATCGGGACCTCCCGGTCGCTCATGATCGACACGAACGAGTGCCGCAGCTCGCGCGACGTCCAGTTCTCGCCGATCCCCGCTTTCCTGGTGATCCCCTTGAACGCCCGGCGGAAGTGCGACGCATCGAGGGACGTTCAGGTCTGGCTGGTGAAGACCAGATCGCCAGCGTGCCAGAGCGGTCCGGCCGCGAGCCGTTCCTTCGCCTGCCGTGCCCGCTGCTCTCTGAGCGCCGCGACCGCCAGGTCGGGAAGCTCCAGCGTGCGCCGTGACTTCTCGGTCTCGGTGTCGCCACCGGCCCGGACGGACCGCCAGACGTAGATGACGAAACGCTCGTGCTCGAAGCCAGCCCCGGCGACCGGACGCCGGGCCTGTTCGTCGCCGACCCAGGCCACGACGTGGCTCCGGAGCAGCGCCCGCGCTTCCTCGGTGCGGATGCCGGTGAGCAGGCCGTCGACGACGTAGGCGAAGTGCCTGGATGTCCTGGCCTGGTCGAGCACCCTCAGCGCCTGGTCGCTGGTCATCGCCCGGCTCGGGCGACCGGCCTTGCCCTTGGGGGTGGCGACCAGCTCGGCGACGTTGCGGAGCACGTAGTTCCGCGCCTGCGCATGCCGGATGGACCGCTCGAGTATGGAGTGCACGCCCGCCAGGCTGCGGGTCGCCAGCTTGCCGGTGAGACCGTCAAGCCAGTCGTCTACGTCGTCAGCGGTCAGGTCCTTGGGCTTCCTCACCCCGATGAGCGGAAGGACATGCTGCTCGGCGAGGATGCGGTTGGCCGTGATCGTGCTCGGGTCGCGGTCCTTGAGTCCCTTGGCGAGCAAGTCGCGCACAGCGTCGGCGACGGTGTAGTTCGGAGCGCTCTTGAGTCCCGCATCACGCTCGTCCGCGGCTTCCCTGAGCGCCTGCCTGACCACCGCTATCGCCCTGCCCTTTCGCTTGACCCGCAGGGGTGCAGCTTGGGCAATCGCATCGGGCGCGCATCCAAGCCATTGCGCTAAGCGCGTGAGGATGGCGTCCTCGCTGGCGCGACTCGACCTCTCGCGCAGCCGAGGTTAGTCGCGGGTTTCGCCGACCGCCTTGCGCACGAGTTCCGCGATGACCTTCTCATCCGCAGATGAGATCTCCGTGATGGCGAAGGAAGTGGGCCACATCGTGCCATCGTCGAGCTGAGCCGGCCCGAAGAACGCGAGGTTGCCGTAGCGGGCTTTGAGCCTCGCGCGCTCCTGGTAGAACAGCACGGCCGTGCCGTCCGCGTTGGCGTAGGCGGGAATGCCGTAGAGCAGCTTCGGCGTCAGTGATGGCGCGAGCTTCGTGACGATGGCGTGGATGCGCTCGGCGTTCGTCTCGTCCGGCTCCTCCAACGAGGCGATCTTGCCGAGCACCGACTTCAGCGCCTCTGCAGCAGCTTCCTGCGCCTTGAGCTCCTTCGCACGCCGCCTGATGGCCGCGCGCTCTTGAGCCGTGGACTCGGGAGCGGACTTCTTGGATTGCGCCATCCATTCATTGTCGGTAAGCACGATGACTCTGTCCCGCCGACCGGGCATACACGTCCGGGGTGGCGCGCGGTTCGAGCGTCAACCGGGGATTGACAGCTATCGGCGCTCCAGGCTGACATGACCATCGGGCGACACTGGCCGGATTTTGGCCGCACGAGACTGCGTAGCGTCGGCTATCTTTGTGTACTGCTGAGCAGCGTTTCCGCAGCTCAACTGCTGCATGGGCAAGGAATCAGAAGGTTGGGGGTTCGAGTCCCTCCGAGCGCGCACCTCCAAGCGCGCTTCGTCCTCGCAGGTCAGGGTCCTCACCTGGGTCGTGAGAGTCCGACCTGACAGCCGCCAGGATGCCGTCAGGTTCGTCAGCACGAACGCGCCGGGCACCAGGACCGTGTAGATGACCGTCGCCTGGGACGGCGACACGGCCGTCACCTTGGTGACCCGGGCGCTGGTCTGGGACGTCAGGGGCGAGGTGGCCTGGGCCTGGATGACCGAGGCGAACTCCGGCCGGCGCTGACAGCGCACGCCAGCAGAATCCAGCAGACGAATCTTCGAGCGTTCATCCCTGCCTCCGGGCGTGGAGTTGCGGTTGGGTTCTACCGGCCGGGGTGGTCAAGGACAGAGGCGTTGGGGCTCCGCGCGAGCCGTTCGGGGGTGGTCCATCAAAGCCGCCAGAGTGGAGAAGAATAGATGATGACGCACCGGGACTGGGACGTTGTGACTGTTGCCCACCGCGGCTCATGTCAGCCGCCGGGTCGCTGGCGTGCGGCAGGCTGCGGCCGCAATTGCGCTGGTCGAAGATGACGATCCGGAACTTCTCCGGGTCCCAGTACACGAGGTTTCCGTCACCCATGTCCAGCAGGCCATTCTCATACGGTTCGATATCCGGATACCTCGCCATGCGAAGAACTCTATTGGCCCGGTCAGCGCGACACCCCGGCGTCATGTCCCCTCGGTCATGGGACCGCGACTTGAAGAGTCTCGGCTACGGAACGATGAGTAGTCAGCTGGGCCGGGACGGAGGCGAGCGCAGCCACCACGAGCAGGGTTCCGACCACAGCCGCGACCAGCAAGGGCGCGGGCGGTACGGGGCCGCCCCCGGCTGCGACCTTGAACAGGCCGATTCCCAGCGGGACTCCGAGGAGGGCGCCTGGCAGCGCCGCGAGCACCTGCGCGGCGGCGACGCCGACGACGACCTGCCGGGGCATGGTGCCAAGTGCGCGCAGCAGCGCCGTCGCGCGCCGCGAGTCGAGCGTCGTCGCCCAGGCCGTGAAGATCGCGGTTAGGGCCGCCAACGTGACCAGCATGACGGTGATCACCGTCAGCATCTGTTCGTCCCGGCTCACGACCGGGTCTCCCAGCTTGGCTGCGGAGACCCCGGAGGCACCGAGCACGGCCGCGACCTTGGCGTGGAAGGCGAGCACCGCGACGATGCCTGTCACGGTGACAGCGACGCTTCCCGAGCTGAGCAGAGCGCGCCGCGGCCGGCGGGCTATGAGACGCAGCCCGAACAGCATCGGCATGGGCAGGCTCGATGAGATCCTGATCCAGCCGCCCCTGCGCCGCGGAGGGCGAGCAGCGTCCGCGAGCGCGCTGACGGTGGTCGAGCGCGAGGCGCGGATGGCGGGGACAAGGGTCGAGGCCAGCGAGATGACGAGCGCCACTCCGGCAACTTCCATAACACTGACCAGCGTCGTGGACGGGGCTCCGGGTATGCCGACCAAGGCGGCCCCTGGGCTGGTGAGCAGCGGTGCGGCCAGCCGTCCGGCAACCAGTCCGGCCGCTGCCGCCAGCAGCGCCAGGGCGAGGTTCTCGACCATGAAGATGGCGGCGACCAGGCTCGGCGTGCCACCGACCGCCTTGAGGAGCCCGACTCGGCGCCGACGCTCGGCCAGGCGTCCCCCGACCAGCACGGCCACCAGGGCGAGCGCCATCACGGAAAGCAGCAGAGAGCCCGGCGCGAGAACGGACTGCTCGTCCCTGACCAGCAGGCCGTCCGCCGAGGCGATGCCCTCCCACGTGACCGGGGTGTTGCCGCCGACGCCGTGCCTTTGGGCGAACGCCTCTGCAGCCGCCGGGTTCCTGAGCTTCAGGTTCACGACGTAGGTGGCCACCGGACTACCGGCCGACGGAAGCTCGACGACGTCGGACTCGGTCATCCAGATGAGGCCGATATCCCTCGGACCTATCCCGCCGAGCGAGACGAAACAGCCGCCAGCGCCGACGTAGCACAGATTCGGGTAGGGCGCCTGAGCAGCGGTGACCGCGATCCCGGCGACCCTGAACGGTCGGCCGCTGAGGGTGACCCTGGCCCCGACGCCGACGTTGAGCGCTTCGGCGAAGGTCCGCTCGAGCACGATACCGCCGGGGCGAACCCAGGTGCCGGCCGTCACCTTGGGCTGGTCGACCGCTGCCTGTGCTCTACTGCGTCCCTCAGCCTCGACGCCAGCCGTGAGGCCGTGGACCCGGATGACCGCACCTGCCAGCGGATAGGGTCCGCTGGAGGCTGTCACTCCTGCCGCGCGGATCAGCGCCGTCGCCTCGGCCGGGGGTCGGGGCTGCTTACCCGGCTGGTGGATAACCGGCAGGTACGCGACGATGTCGGGGCCCCTGGTGGCGGTTCTGGTCTGCTGGTAGGGGTGGCTGGTCACGCCGTTCAGGGCGAGTCCCAGGGCGAGCACGGTTGCGGCCGTGGCGATCACCAGCACGAGCAACAGCGCCTGGGCCAGGTGGTGTCGCACGTCGCGAACAGCAAGCCGTGCCGCGAGCAGGCAGGTTCCCATTGTTCAGGCCTCCGCTCTGGTGACTGCACGAACGCGCGACTCTCGGCTCGGCACGTGGCTCGCCGTGCCGACGAACAAACCGTCTCGCATCGCGACCCGCCGGTCGGCGGTGGCCGCCACCTCAGCGTCGTGGGTGACGACGACAAGCGTGAACCCGCCCGAGCGCAAGCGCTCGAACAGGCCGAGCACCTCGCCCGCGGCGGCGCTGTCGAGATTGCCCGTCGGCTCGTCAGCCAGCACCACCTGCGGGTCGTTGACGAGCGCCCTGGCGATCGCCACCCGCTGGCATTGGCCGCCAGAGAGCTGCGCGGGCAGGTGCCGCCTGCGATCCGCCAGCCCCACTGTCTCCAGCAGCTCCGCCGCCCGCAACCGGGCAGCTCGGGGCGTTCGGCCAGCCACGAGCGCCGGAAGCTCGACGTTCTCCTGGGCGGTGAGCTCGTCGATGAGCTGGAACGACTGGAACACGAAGCCGACCGCGTACCTGCGTACCCTGGCCAGGCCGCGCTCGCTCATCCGATCGACGCGCCGCTCGCCGATCCAGACCTCGCCCGCCGTCGGCCGATCAAGGCATCCGAGTACATGCAGGAGCGTCGACTTCCCGCATCCGCTGGGGCCGGTGACGGCGACGGTCTCGCCCGAACGGACGTCGAGATCGACGCCTCTGAGCGCATGCACTTTCGCCTCGCCCTTGCCGTATTCCTTGCACAAGCCCCGAACTTTCATCATGAGCGTCATGCGAGTAACGGTGCCGGACCGACCCCCTCGTCGTCGTCACGTCACAGAGCCAAGTACGCGGTCGTACCCAGGTACGACGGGCAGCTTGTGGAGTCCCCGGGGTCACCCCGGCCGGCTGAGGACCCTGGGGTGACGACACGAGCGCCGAGGTTGCGTAGCGTTTAGGACGTGAACCGGCCGTCTCGCCATGCGATGAGTCCCGAGGCCTTCGCTGGCACGGTGCGGGTGGTGGGCCGAGGCCTCCTCGAGGTGCTCGCCGCTCCCGACGCCGAGCCAGCGTGGCGGCATCGCGGCGCGAGGTGGCTCGCCACCGGTGCGACCGCGCTTGGCGCTATCTTCGTCTTCCTTACGTTCTGGGGCGCAATGATCGCCGTGAGGCAGGTAGCGCCGGCCACGGAACCTCCGGGCGTCCTGGTCGCGTCAGAACTGCTGGCGATGCTTCTGCTCTCGGTGCGGTATCCGCTCCTTGCCTGGCGTTTCGGAATGCTCGTCTCTTTGACCGTGCCATTCATTCAGGGCGAGCCCGGCATACAGGCACCCGACGCGGTCGCGCTGGTCGTCGTGTTCTGCGTTGCCGCGATGCGGCACGACCGCTCGGCCTTGTGGTGGATGTGGGCACTGATGGTGGGAGGGACGTGGATCTGGGCTCGGCCCTTGTGGGAACGGCCGGCACTGATCAGCCTGTGCCTGACGGTCGTCGCCGTCGCCGTCGACTCGCGCGCTGCGTCTCGGCGCGCTCGCGGCGCCCTCGCCGAGCAGGTCGAGCGGTCCGAGTTGGAGGAGGCTCGCCGCGCGGTGCTGGAGGAGCGGGCCCGGATCGCCCGGGAGATGCACGACGTTGTGGCTCACCACATGTCGATGATCGCCGTGCAGGCAGAGACCGCGCCGTACCGCCTGGGCGATCTCCCCGAGAGCACCAGAGCCGAGTTCGCCACCTTGAACGCGTCGGCTCGCGCCGCGCTGGCTGACATGCGGAAGCTGCTCCGGGTACTCCGTAGCGACGAGCCACCGTCCAAGGCCCCCCAGCCGCGCCTTTCTGACCTCCCCGAGCTAGTCCGGGCGACCCGCCAGGCAGGCGTCGCCGCCCAGCTGTCGATGCGGCCGGTGAGAGGAAGGATTCCGCCCGCAGTCGAGGTATGCGCCTACCGGATCATCCAGGAAGCGCTGTCCAACGCTCGTCGCCACGCGGCCGGGTCCGATGTCGAAGTGAGCGTTGAGCGGCATGGCGACTCGCTCAGGCTTGCGGTGCGGAACGGCCGCGGGGCAGCCGACGGGACTGGTTCCAACGGTGAGCGGCCCGGCCTCGGCCTCCTCGGCATGACCGAGCGGGTGGCGCTCCTCGGTGGCTCTCTCACCACCGGGCCGATCGACGGCGGCGGCTTTCTCGTAGCGGCGTGCTTGCCGCTGCGAGACATGCTGCCTGCGACCGAGGCACGATCGGTCGAGGACAGCGGCGACCATGCCGGCATGACGGTCGAGGAGCGCCAGTGACCATTACCTGCCTCATCGCCGACGACCAGGCGATGGTGCGTGAGGGTTTCAGCGCGCTGCTCGACGCCCAGCCTGACCTATCCGTGGTCGGTCAGGCAGCGGACGGTGCGCAGGCCGTGCGACAGGCTCGCCAGCTCGCCCCAGACCTCGTCTTGATGGACGTACGCATGCCCGTCATGGACGGCTTGGAGGCTACCCGCCAGATCCTCCAGTCGGATGACGGCAAAGACGTTCGGGTCATCATGCTCACGACCTTTGACCTCGACGATTACGTGTACGAGGCGCTCAGGGCAGGGGCTAGCGGCTTCTTGCTAAAGGACGCCACGTCTGACGAGCTCATACGCGCCGTGCGCGTCGTCGCCGCAGGCGACGCTTTGCTCGCGCCGTCGGTCACTCGTCGGCTCATCGCCGATTTCGCCCATCGACAACGGCCAGCCCCGCAGACAGACCGAGCCCTCGCGTCGCTCACCCCCAGAGAGCTTGAGGTGCTCCGGCTCATTGCACGCGGTCAGTCGAACGCGGAGATCAGCGAAACGCTCGTGGTGGCACCTCAGACGACCAAGACCCATGTCGGACGGATCCTCATGAAGCTCAACCTCCGCGACCGGGCGCAAGCAGTGGTCATCGCCTATGAGTCCGGGCTTGTCAGCCCAGGCGATCCTTGACGGAACGCGCGAATTGCCGGGACTCGGCGAAATACCGCCGCTGGCCCGGCTCCTGCGCCGGGCGCGGCCTCCGAAGGCCCGCCCGGCGCGCGCCGGGCCACAGCGGCCGGGTCCGGGCGATCAGAACGGCTCGGTCGTGACGCACCAGTGACATGCGTCGCCAACACCGTCCGCGCCCGATTGCCCAGCCCGCCGTGCTAGCTAGCCAAAGCTAGGGCAAATGTGCTCTGTGTCCAGCTGTCCGATGCTGGCGATCACCGAGCGGAAGCGGCGGACCTCATCGACGACCTCCAGGCCAGTGACGCCCGCGTTTGTGTCGATGAAGTGGTCGAGCCACAGTACCGACTGATTTACCGCCGGGCAGCACGCGCGGAGGAATATCAGCCCATCGTTGATGCGGTTGCTTAGCTCAACGATCTGCTGACGCTTCGTGCCGGGCTTCGTAGTGAAGCTGGCTGCGATCCTCATCACGCCGCGGTCCTCGGCCGTAGCGAGCATTTTGACCCCGTCGACGGTCACGTGGACCATCCCGCCGTTATCGAGCTCCCCGCCCATGTACGCCTGCTGAAAGATCTCAAGCAGCTTCGCGCCGTTAAGCTCTTCCTTGCTGATGAGCGTAGCAGTTTGAGTCATGGCACCCGCCCCCTCTTACTTTCCTAGAACTTTTAGCAAACCCTCTTCCGCTCGAATCTGCTAGAGCCGAAAGTCACTTTTATCGCCTCAGTTCATCAATCACGCCACGTTGATCGAGTCGAAGACCGCTTGCGCGAGGGCACCGGTTCCGTGCAGCCCGAGCAGGAAGTACGTGGCCGGGTGGCGGTGTGGCCAGGACACCGAGAAGATCAGCACGCCGCTGTAGAAGCCGCCCTGCCCGGTGACCGTCGACAGGCAGATCTCGGCGCCGCGGCGCACCCGGCAGCTGGCGAAGTCCTCGCCGACCGACCTGGCTGCGTACTTCCCGGTGACCACTGTCAGGCCCGGCTGGGCCTGCTGGGCGGCCGCAGTGGGAATCGGGAAGGGACACGGCAGGATGGCCGGGGGCCGGGTCGCGTCGATCAGCAGCAGCGAGCGCGGCACGAGCCCGGTTCCGCAGGTGGCCCACTGATTCTCGCGCTGCGGGCTCCACGAGCGCGGGGCCGCGAACCGGACGCCGCCGAACCGGCGCCAGATCCAGCTGGCGGGCACCGGGCCCGCCGGGCCGGGCCGCAGTACGACCGACAGCGGCGAGCGGGTCAGCGTGGCCAGCACGCGCCGTGCCAGCGGCCCGCGGGCCCCGACTCGCACCCCGAGCTCCGGCACCAGGTAGCGCACGGACCCCGGGCCGGCGGGCAGCCCGTAGACCGGGATGCCGTTGATCACGGCGGTCGGCTTGCGGAGCCGGATGCCCGGCGGGATCGGCCCGGCAGGCAGGATCCAGGCAAGGCTGGCGGTCAGATGGCAACCCATGCTCTTCGGGAACCGGGGCCTGACACCGACGAAGATCATGCCGTGGAACGGCCCGGAGCACCACAGCTGCCGCGGGCTCTCGACCAGCCACAATCCCGGCACCGCCAGCTGCGCCTGCCGGTAAGGCACCGGCGCCCAGCCGGGCGGGGTGCGCGGCCCGCCGGACAGCGGACCGGCAGCCTGCCCGGCATGCCTGATCTCCGCTGCGGCCGGCGATGCAGCGGGCATGGCGCGCGGTGACGCGAGCGCGCCGCTGACCGGCCCGAGCACGGCCGCGGCGGTCGCGACCGCCGCTCCGATGACTGCGGCACGCCTCCCGTGCCGGGCGCGTCGCGTGTCCTGCTCTGTTCCGGTCATCGCCACTACCTCCCGCGGACGTCCTTCCGGGCAGCGGAGGCCCGCGCCGGCCCGGGTTCGGCTAGCGACCGGCCATGGTCATCCTTCGCTGCCTAGCGTGACTGCTTTGACGACCCGAGCGAGCCATCTGGTTGCAGCTTCCCGCACCGATTCCCGCCCGCCGGATCCCGATAGGTTCACGCCTCAGGTTCGGGTTCTTCGTCGTCGACCTCAAGCTCGCGCTCAATGCCCCCTTCCCTGTGCTTCTCCTGCACGCGCATCACCTTCCGGATCAAGGCAGCCTCGCGATCGCCGTCCAAGGGGCTCGCCTCCTCGCCCGGCTCGTCGCCGGGACTTCCAGGCGCCCGTTCTCGGTCACTCATGGCCAGATCCTCCTCAAGCCGGGGCTTCTGGTCAGCACCCGGGCAGGAAACCATTGTCCAGCCGGACCGGGGCGCGCGCAGGTGCCTGAGGACCAACGTTCTCGCTCTGGGGTCAAACGGCCCTGCCTGGTCCGAAGGACCGGGCACGGTCCGCCGCGCATCTCGACCTGGAACTGGCCAGTGGCAAAGGAATCGGTCACCGTGCTGGCCAGGCTTCAGCCCGATATCCTGGCCTGCGACCACGGCCGCCCCATCGCTGGCGCCGGAACCGCGGACCGCCTCAGGTCCTTCTCCAACCACTTCGCGCGGCGGCCAGCCTCGGGCATGAGGTGAATCGGTCCGGGCTGACTCACGGCCTGTTCGGGTAGCTCATTCGGGAACGACGCGAATGCGGTAGTGCTCGCCGATCTCGCGGCGCTGATCGTCGTCTGAGGCGTTGTTGATGTGGTGGAAGTAGTCCTCGATGCCTCCCGGCACCGTGATCAGCAGCAGCGTGGCGGGCTGGCCCTCGGCCCAGAACCGGTGCGCGCGGCCGCGGGGCAGGAACACGAAGCTCCCCGCGGTGGCGTCGAAGGTGTCGCCGCCGCAGCGGACGGACAGCTCGCCGCTGAGCACGTAGAAGCATTCGTCCTCGCGGTCATGGACGTGCAGCGGCGGCCCGGCTCCGATCGTGGTCTCAAAGACGCTCAAGGCGCCGCCTGTGGAACGGTGCGATGCCTTCAGGCCTGGATCACCGGCCAGCCCGGTACCCGGAGGGAGGGCGTAGCCGACCAGGACGTCGGTCATGGGTACATGATCGCCCTGTGCCTGGCCCGGGTGCTGGGATACGCGGCGTATATTCGCAAGTAGGGTCACGGAAACGGGGACCGGCATGCTCGGACTTCTGCCAGTTATCGTGCTCGGCCTCGTCTTCATGGCCTTCTGCTATTACCAGCTCGCCAGGTATCCGGCCAAGGCTCTGCCGAAGTGGGCCTGGGCAATCGTGATACTCATCGCATGCCCGCTCGGCGGGATTATCTACCTGGCTGTAGAGCGGCTGCGTGAAGAGGACCGAAGGCCGCCGGCCAGTCGCGCAGGGCACGCCACCTGACGCCATGTCAACGCCGATAGCCCGCGAGCCGACCAAGGCTACGCGTGGACCTGCGGCCGCTTGTCAGACCAGGGCGCGGCCTGCTCCAGCTGGCTGGCTACCCGGACCAGCATGTCCTCGCGGCCGTAGGCGGCGACCAGCTGCACGCCGACCGGCAGGCCGCCGGGCGTCCAGTGCAGCGGCAGGCTCACGGCCGGCTGGCCGGTCATGTTGAACTGCGCGGTGTACGGGATGAAGCTGGCGATCCGCCGCCCCTCCACCTGCGGTCCCTCCGCGGTGAACCAGCCCAGCTCGGGCGGCGGAGCGCCCAGGGTCGGCGTCAGCAGCAGGTCATGGTCGGCCCACCAGGCGGCCATCCGCCTGGCCCACATGCCTATCCAGGTCCTGGCGTCCAGGTACGTGACGGCGCTCATCGCCCGGCCGGCCTCCCGGTGACCTGCGTTGCGCGGCTCGATCTCCTCATCGCCGATCGGCACGGCCGGCCAGCATCTCGAACGCGCGGAACGTGGACTCGGTCTCGGCCGCGATGATCGTCGTGAAATGGCCGAGGAAGTCCGGCTCGAACATCGCCGCCGGGCCGCCATGCTCGACCTGATGGCCGAGCCGACTCCAGCAGCCGGGCGGTGGCGGCCACCGCCTCCCGGCACTGCGGATCGTCGAGAAAGTGCTCGCCATGCGGCCGGTCGATGACACCGACCCGCAGCCGACCTGGTTCGGCGCCGACCTCCCGCGCCAGCGGCCCAGGCAGGGCCGGCGCGTAATACGGCTCGCCAGGCATCTGCCCGCTGATCACGTCGAGCACGCCGGCCGCGTCGCGCACGGTCCTGGTCACGGCGCCGTCGATGGTGCCGCCTGCCCAGCCCTCGCCGATCAGCGGACCCTGGCTCACCCGGCCCCTGGTCGGCTTGAGCCCGACCAGGCCGCACTCGCTTGCCGGGATCCTGATCGACCCGCCGCCGTCATTGGCGTGTGCGACCGGCACCATGCCGCCGGCCACGGCGGCCGCCGAACCGCCAGACGAGCCGCCGGTCGAGTGCGCGGGATTCCACGGGTTGCGCGCGGGCGGGAAGCTCTTCGGCTCGGTGGTGACCGTCGTGCCGAGCTCGGGCACGTTGGTGCGGCCGAGCGGCACGAAGCCCGCGGCCAGGAACTGCTCGGCTAGGTAGGACGTCAGCGGCATGACGGTGTCGCGCAGCGGCCCGACGCCGAATGCGGTCGTCTCGCCCTGGACCACGCAGCCCAGGTCCTTGAACAGGATCGGCACCCCGCGGAACGGACCGTCGGGCAGCGGGCCGCGGGCTTCGTTCCGGGCCTGCGCGAAGCGGGTCCTGATGACGGCGTCCAGGCGCGGGTTGACCGTCTCGATCCGCTCGATGGCGGCGTCTACGAGTTCGGCCGCGCTTACTTCGCCGCGCCGCACCAGGTCAGCCTGCGCGGTAGCGTCCAGCCAGGTTGTCTCGATCACCCGGCTCACGCTACCTGAGCGCGCCCGGGGCTGCGGCGATCGCCCGTCCGGGGTGATGCGGGGAGGACCGGCGGCTGGAAGCCTGCAGCCCGAGTGCACCTCCCCGACGGCGCAGGCAGCGCGCTGCAGTCCCGGCGCGGATCGACGAGGGCGTCATCGAATCGACGAGGGTGGCCAGGAAACGCTCGCAGTCGCGGTTCCGGCGCAAGCACCAGCCAGACCGGCCCGTGGCAGGTTCCACCTGGTGGGCACCCGGGGTCCGCGGCTGGTGGATCGGCGTCCTGTTCGCGGTGGGATCGACGCTGTTCGCCCTCGGGGCTGTGCCGGGGTACGCAAACCTCGTCGGCACGTGGCCGGACTCGCTGACGTTCTTCACCGGCTCGCTGTTCTTTACCGCCGCCGCGTTCCTCGCCTACCGCGAGGCGGTCGATGCCGGCCAGCAGTCGCCGGCCGACCGGGGCGAGGAAGACCTAGCCGCCGGCCACGGCCAGCACCGCAGGCGCTTCTTCGTCGTCCAGCGACAGCGGATCGACTGGTGGGCAACTGCCGTCCAGCTCGCCGGGACGCTCTTCTTCAACGCGAGCACCGGCAACGCGCTCCGCGCCGATCTCACCGCGCGGGCCGCGCACCAGCACATCTGGCGACCTGACGCGCTTGGCTCGGTGTGCTTCCTGGTCTCCAGCGCACTTGCCTGGGCCGAGGCCTGCGACGGCTGGACCGCCTGGCGGCCCTGGTCCTGGGCCTGGTGGATCACGCTGGCGAATCTGGCCGGGTCGGTAGCGTTCGGCGTCTCTGCCGCGGCCGGCTACATCAGCCCCGCGACGGGCCAGGTCAGCAACGCGGGGCTCGCCAGCCTTGGCACATTCGTCGGCGCTCTTTGCTTCCTCGCCGGCGGCCTGGCTCTGCTGCCGGAACGCACCGAGGGCGACTCGGCCGGCGGGCACGCAGCAGGCCAGCAGGGAAGCTCGGCAGCCCGCTAGCCAAGCAGTTCTAGCCAGCCGGGCAGCAGCCCGGCCCGCCGTACGGGTGCCCGGCGCGTGGGACAGCCGCGCGGCCAGCCGGGCCGGAACGCCAGGACCATCGCACCGCCAGGGCCGCCGCGCGGCCGGACCCCGGCATCGCGTCCTGGCGCCAGACCCGGCCGGCGCACGACATGACGGCGGACGAGCCCCAGGAGGACAGCCCGCCCGCCGCTCACATCGTCAACGGGCGGCGGCCCTGCCGAGTGCCGTACTAACAGGCCCGATTTCGCACCGATCGCACGGCATTCGCCCCAACGCGCGCAGCCAGCACGTCTCCTATCGCCAATTCACCCAAGTGGCATAACGCACCTCGCGCGGCTAGCCTGGGCACCCGCCGCGATCTAGGGTGCTGTCAGCGCAAGTCGCCGCCCTGGCGTCCCCGCCGGGCACGCCGGGCACGTCGGCGCGCCGGAGCCCGCCGCCTGATCCCGAACCGTCAAGGAGGAGCCGTGCCGATCCGCGCGGTCGTCTTCGACATCGGCGGCGTGCTCGAGATCACGCCCGACCTCGGCACCGCCAGCCGCTGGGAGACCAGGCTCGGGCTGACCGCCGGCGAGATCGATGCCCGCATGGGCGACGTCTGGCGGGCCGGCGGCGTGGGCGCCGTCACGCTGGACGAGGTGCACCAGGCCCTGCGCGACCGCCTCGGGCTCGACGACCAGCTGCTCGCGGCGTACATGGCCGACCTGTGGCGTGAGTACCTGGGCACCGGGAACGCCGAGATGATCGCGTTCGCCCGCGGACTGCGGCCCAGGTACCTGACCGGGATCGTCAGCAACAGCTTCGTCGGCGCGAGGGAGCGCGAGCAGCAGGCCTACGGCTTCGACGACCTCGTTGACGAGGTCGTCTACTCGCACGAGGTCGGCGTGGGCAAGCCCGATCCGCGGATCTACGCCCTGGCCAGCGACCGCCTCGGCGTCCGGCCGCAGGAGATGGTCTTCGTCGACGACGCCGACCGCTGCGTGGCCGGGGCGCGGGAAGCGGGCATCCACGCGTTCCGCTTCCAGGACAACGCCCAGGCCATCGCCGAGATCGAGCGCCTGCTCGCGCTGCCGTGACCGGAACCTCGCGAGCCGTCTTCGCCGCGACGCCCGCGCCGCAGAGGCGGCTGAGCGCCAGGCAGGTCTGGGATGAGTCAGAGCGCCCGGCGGGCCCGCCCGCGCCCGGCGGGCACGTCTACTCGCGCCGCGCCCAGGCGGTCGGCCAGCACCTGCTCGACGTGCACGACCACCTGCGCGCCGAGCTCAGCCAGGTACGCGGCCTGCTCGACCAGGTCAGGCAGGGCAGCGTGTCGGCCGGGGCGGCGCGCGGTGCGCTCAGCCAGATGACCATGCGGCAGAACCACTGGACGCTCGGCGCCTACTGTGCCGCCTACTGCACGCTGCTGACCGGTCATCACCACCTGGAGGACACCGCGATCTTCCCGCACCTGCGCCGGTCCGACGCCGGGCTCGGCCCCGTCGTCGACCGGCTCGCCGACGAGCACGTGATCATCCACGAGGTGGTGCAGGACGTCGACCGGGCGCTGGTCAGGCTCATCGCCAACCCAGGCGACTTCACCGAGCTCACCGAGGCGGTGGACGTGCTGACCGACGCTCTGCTTTCCCACCTGGCCTACGAGGAGCAGCAGATCATGGAGCCGCTGGCCAGGTTCGGCTTCTACCCAGGCCAGGTCTAGCCGCTCGCCCGTCGCCCGGCCCGCCCCCGCGCTCCCCGCCCGCGCTCCCCGACCCGACTCTTCATCCGCTAGCGCCACTCTTCATCCGCTGGCGTCTCACATAAGCCGTAAAACGGGCGCGATCATGACGCTAGCGGATGCAAAGTCGGCTGATGTTGGCTGTCGCCCCAGCTCGAACTCGTCGCGCCGTCGCCAGTGGCCGGTTACCCCGGCCGGCCATGGGCATTTCGCGGCCGGACACACGCCTGAGATCGGGCGCAATGTGACGCCCGCCGCAGTCGCGGCGGGAGAAGATAGGGCGATGATCGCGCTTCTGGTCCGCGTTCTCGGCACCGGCCACCGCAAGCACATCGCGATTCTGCTGGCGTCCGCGTTCGGCTGCATGCTGGTCGGCGCCGCACTCTTCTCGGCCACACAGCACATCGGCTTCGGCCGCGCGGTGTACTGGGCGATCACCACGGCGACGACGGTCGGCTATGGCGACGTGACGCCGAGCAATGGCACCGGCGAGATCATCGCCAACGCCGTCATGCTGACCACCATTCCGCTGTTTGCCTCGGTGTTCGCGCTACTGACCGGAGCCGCCGCGGCGGCCGGGATACGGAGGATTCTCGCGATGAGACACCAGTTCCCCGAGGGTGCCTACCGCATCGTGCTCGGCTCCGACGGGTCGGTCCCTGCGATTCTCGAGGAGCTGGTCAAGGCCCACGATAAGATCGTCCTGGTCGCCGACATCGACCCGACCAGCGTGCCCGGCGAGGTGCACGTGATCCGCGGCGACCCCACCCAGCCGACGGCGATCGCCGAGGCCAGGCCGGAGGGCGCCAGGCAGGCGCTGATCACCGGCAAATCGGACGGCGAGGTCCTGGTCAGCGCGGTCCTGCTGCGCAAGCAGGCACCCGACCTGCCGATCGTCGCGCTGGTCAGGTCGTCCTCGGTCAGGGAGGCGCTGCGCGAGCTGGGCATAGGACGGACGATCTCGGCGAGTGCCATGATCGCGCACACGCTGGCCAAGAGCCTTGAAGCGCCGCACGCCGCCGACATGCTCGCCCAGCTCGTGGAGTCGAACCAGCACACCCTGACCGAGGTCGAGGCGGACGCCGCGGCCATCGGCCGGCCGCTGAGCGCGATCCGCGACGAGCGATCTGGCCTAGTGCTGGGGCTGGTGCACGACGGCACGTTCCGGCTCGGGGTCGGCGAGGACCCGGTCATCGCGGCCGGGGACTGCCTGCTGCTTGCTGAGCCGCTGCCCGGCTCAGCCGGGAAGCGGCCGCGCTCATGATCCAGGAAGGTTATACGTACTCGGGTACGTCAGACCTTCCGAGATCATGAACCACTCGCGTGGCGGCTCAGGCTGCCGGGTAATGGGTGCCCTGGCCTGCCTGCGCCGTCACGGCAGCCGGGAAGGCCAAGGACAGCTGGTCAAGCTCGTTGCGCCAGAACCGGTGGGACGTTCAGCCTGGTCGGCTTGTTTGCGCTCGGGAAGTGCACGTAGGACTTGCTCCAGCCGGCGGCCCGGTTGTACTTGGTGACCGGGAAGCTGTGCCGAGGGAACGACGCCACGACGTCACCGGGACGGTTGGTCCAGCGGCTCGCCGAGTTCAGCGCGACCGAGGTGTTGGTGAGCGCGAAGAAGTAGTACTTGCGGGTCAGGGCGATCGCCAGGCCAAGGCCCGGGATGCGGTCGAACAGCGCGTTCAGCCACGGGCTCGGCCCGGTCTCGGTGTGCACGCATGCGATGAACTGCTCGCCCGGCGGCGCCACGCTGGCCAGCCTCTCCATCACCTGCTGCTTCTGGGTAGCTCGGCGAATCGCCATCAACCGCTCCATGATCTTCAGGCGGCATTTCCGCACATTGACTGTCAAAAACAGCGAAAATAGCAGATCAGAGCGGAATGGCATCCTTGATCCGGACTATCGGTCAGCCGGCGTACGGCCCGGGATGCTGACCAGCAAGCCCGGATCCCGCGATCGGCAAACCCGGACCCTGTTACCCCGCGAGCTCGGAACCCGCTACCGCAAGCCCGGTTCCCGCTACCGCAAGCCCGGTTCCCGCTACCGCAAGCCCGGATCCCGCTACCCGCAAGCCCGGCTCCCGCTACCTGCAGACCCCGGACCCGCTACCGCAAGCCCGGCTCCCGCTAGCGCAAGCCCGGCGCCCGTTGCTCGCAAGCATGGCACTCGATACTCACTAGCCCGGATCTCGGTATACTGATTGACGATATATCGGCTAACGAGCTAAGGTGATCGACATGACGTCGCTGATCACCGAGGAGCCGGGCGCGGGCCAGCAGCATGACCCGCCGCGAGCCGAGCCGTCGACCGCTTGAGCCCCGCCAGGCGGTTCCTCATCACGGCGGCGATCCTGCTGCCGCTGGCCGGCGTCATGCTGGCGCTGATCCTGGTGTTCCAGCCCTTCGCCAGCGCGGCCGGCGGCTGTGGCGGCGGCTGACCGCGCGCTCGCCCAGGGCACAGCGAAGCGCGCTCAGGCCGCGGTTCCGGCCGACAGCACCGTCCGGCCGCGGGCCGGAGCGTGCCGACGGCGGGCCGACCTCCCTGCTGCGCAGCGATCGCGGGCAGCGGACGGGTGGCTGTGGGCCAGCGTGCTGCTCACCGGCGGCGCGATCGCTGCTGCGATCGCGCTCGCGCCGCCCGCGGGCGCCCGGCCGGTGGCAGCCCTGTCCTGGCTGCTGTTCACCGGTTCGTCGGTGCACGTGGCGTCCACGGGCTGGCTGTTCACGGTGCCCGAGGTCCGCGGCTACGCGCGGGCGCACGCCATCCGGTGCCTGTGGGTTCCTGCCGCCCTGATCGTGGCCGGCGCGGTCGTCGCTGCCCTGGTACCGCCGCGCGCGTTCGGCTGGCTGCTGCTGCCGTATTTCTGCTGGCAGTTCTTCCACTATCAGAAGCAGAACATCGGCATGGCCGCACTCGCCGCCTCGGCGCAACGGGTCCGCCCGCTGCTCCCGGCGGAGCGGCGGGCGCTGCTGCTGGCCGGCGGAGCGGCGATCGCCGCGCTGGTCGCCGAGCCGAGGCTGCTCGGCCTGCGGGTCGATCCCGTCCGGGCGCTGCTGCCCGGCTGGGCAGTGACCGGCTGGCCGCTGTCAGGCTGGTCGCTGCCCGGCTGGGCGCTGCCTGGCGGGCGGTCACTGCTGTTCGTGCTCGCCGCGGCGGCCTTCGCGCTGGCGGCCGTGAGCGGGTGCGCGGCGCTGGCCAGGAGGCCGGCCGCGCAGCGGCCGGCCGGCTTCAGCCTCACCTACCTGAGCTGCTTGATGTTCAGCCTGCCCGTGTTCGTCTTCGGCGCGCCGTATGCGGCGATCGGAGGCATGACCGCGGCCCACGGGCTTCAGTACCTGCTGCTCGTCTCGCTGGTCGCCGGGTCCGCCCAAGGCGAGGTCACCGTCGCCAGCGCCGCCGCAGGTAGCGACGCAACTGGCCGCGGCGCCACCGAACCGCAGGAACCAGAGGCGCCGACAGTGCGCGCGCCCACGGCCAGCGTGAATCCGAGCCGGCCAAGTCGGCCGACTTGGCCGGGCCGACTGGTTCGGCTCGGCCTGCTGGCGAACATCGCGCTGATCGGCGGCGCCATGCTCGGCGGCGCGTCGCACCGCCACGACGCCGGTCCGGCGGGCCGGCTGATCTTCGGCGCCTACCTCGGCGTGGTGATGGCGCACTTCGTCATCGACGCGGGTCTCTGGCGCATGCGCGACCCGCTGGCCAGGCAGTTCATGACCAGCAAGCTGCCCTACCTCGTCCGCGCCAGCCCGCCGGCCGGGCCGGCAACCCGCCCGGTGCCCGGGCCAGCAATTGCGCTTACCGATCCATCGTCAGCCGATATAGGATGCTCGCCATGACACGGTCATCGCACCCGGCCGGTGCCGACACCGACGTCGACGCCGCTGGCGCGCTCGAAACGCTCGGCAGGTCGTCAGGTCCGGCCAGCCTGATCCTGTCCAGCCTGGCCGACGGACCCAAGCACGGTTACGCGCTTACCAAGGACATCGAGTCATTCGCCGGGGTCAGGCTGGCTCCCGGCACGCTCTACGAGGCGCTCAGCCGACTCGAAGCCCAGGGCATGATCGAGGCGCTGGAAAGCCATGACCGGCGCCGGCCCTACCGGCTGACCGCGACCGGCGCCGCGGCGCTGAGTACTTACCTGCAGGCGCAGCGCAAGGTCGCCGACGTCGGCCTCGACCGGCTGGCGGTCAACTGGACGCTGGCATGACGGCGGCCGCCGACCAGGCCAGGGTCAGGCGGCTGCTCGCCTGGTATCCGGCGGGCTGGCGGGCCCGCTACGGCGAGGAGTTCACCGGACTGCTGCTCGACGAGCTCGCCGAGCGGCCCTGGACCTGGCGGCGCACGGCCGACGTGGCCGCCTGCGGCCTGCGCGCCAGGCTGGCCGGGGCGGGCCTGGCCGGCCACCCGCTCGACCCCGCCGCGGGGGCCCGCACGGCCCTGGCCACCATCGCCTGCTCGGCCGCGGCGTTCGGCCTCACCAGCGCGGCGATGTGGTCCCAGCTCGCGATCGGCCTGCAGTGGTCAGTCCCACGCACCTCAGGCATAACGCAAGCGCTCGACCTGATGACGGCAGCCTTGGCGATCCTGGTCACCGCCGCTGTCCTGGCCTTCGCGCCGCTGGCCTGGTCCGCCGTGGCGACTGCCGTCCGCGGGCAGGGCCGGCCGCTGCTGCGGCCGGCCCTGCTGACCGGCGCGGGCGCGCTGTTCCTCGTCGTGGGCGGCCGGCACTTCCAGAACGGCTGGCCCGGCACCGGCGGCCATCTGCTGGCCCATCAGGGCCTGGTGCCCGGCGGCGTGGCGGCGTTCTTCTGGGCCACGACGATGTGGATCACCTCGTACTGGGCGCATCCGGCGATGCTGGCCGCGTTCCCCGCGGCGCAGCTAGCGTGGATGGCGCTGAGCCCGGCCGCCGCCGTGGCTCTGGTCGCCGGGGCCGCCACGCTGCTGCGGCGGGCCGAGATCTCGCCACGAGCGCTCCGTTACGAAAGATGGGTGGCAAACCTGGCCGGAGCCGGGATGGCCGTCTTCGCCGCCGGCGCGCTGTGCTGGCTGTTCTCGGCCGGCCCGGGGACGCGCTCGCTGTTCCACGCCGGCGCCATCGACCGGGCCGGGCTCGCCGTCCTCGCGTTGGCCGGCCTTGCCAGCCTGGCCGCCGCCCGCCAGGCGCGCCCCCGGCCGGCGTGACGGGGCGGGTGAGCCGGCGGCGGCTGCTCGGAGCAGGGCTCGGCGGGCTTGGCGCGGTCGTCGTGGCCGGGGCCGGCGGGCTTGAGCTGGTCGCCCACGGGGTCCTGCCGGGGCGGCAGACGCTCGACCAGATCGACGGGGCGTGCTCGGTGCCGGAACCGACGCTGGCGTTCTCCGCGTCGGGGCCGTCGTTCTCCGGCACGTTCTACTCCCGTGCCAGGCACCGCACGGTCGGCTATACGATCGCGTACCCGCCTGGGCGCCGGCCCGGTGATGCGCTGCCGCTGGTCGTGGCGCTGCACGCGTACGGCGGCAGCCACGCCAGCGTGCTCGCCGGGATGCCGGCCGCGCGCGGGCTTGCGATGCGCATCGGCGGCCGGGCGCTGCCGCCGATGGCGCTCGCGGCGGCCGACGGCGGGAACGGTTACTGGAATCCGCATCCGGGCGACGACCCGCAGGCCATGGTCGTCGACGAGCTGATCCCGATGTGCCAGCGGATGGGCCTAGGTCAGCACCCGCAGCAGATCGGCGCCCTCGGCATCTCGATGGGCGGGTACGGTGCGATCCTGCTCGCCGAGAAGTACCCGGCGCTGGTCCGCGCCGTGGCCGCGATCAGCCCGGCAATCTGGACCAGCTATGCCCAGGCGCGGGCGGTCAACGCGGGCGCATACGCCTCCGCGGCCGCCTTCCGCGCGGCGGACGCGGTGACCCACGCCGGCGCGCTGGCCACGGTCGCGGTGCGGGTGGCGTCGGGGGCGAGCGACCCGTTCCACCCCGGGGTGAAGGCGCTGGCCAGGGCCCTGCCGCCGGGCGCCGGGGTGGTCTTCCCGAGCGGCTGTCACGACGGGTCGTTCTTCGCGGCGCAGGTGCCGCCTTCGCTGGCGTTCCTCGGCCGCCACCTCGGCTGATCCGGGCGGGCTGCCGGGGAGCGGCCGCCTTCTCAGCGGCTCGGGCCGGGAGCGCGATCCGCCTGGCCTGTCTGGCTACGTCGCCTTAGGAGCTACCGTGATCCGCGGCCGGCGCCGATCAGGAGCTCGGCGATCTGGGCGGCGTTGAGCGCCGCGCCCTTGCGCAGGTTGTCGCCGCAGACGAACAGGTCAAGCGCGTGCGGGTCGTCCTTGCTGCGCCTGATCCGGCCGACCATCGTCAGGTCGGTGCCGACCACGTCGACCGGCATCGGGTAGCGCGCCGCCTCTGGCTGGTCCACCACGACGACGCCCGGCGCGTCGCTTAGCAGCTTGCGCGCCTCGTCGGCGTCGACCTCGGCCTCGAAGATCGCGTGGACGGCGAGCGAGTGCCCGGTGATCACCGGCACCCGGACGCAGGTCGCGGAGATCCGCAGGTCGGGCACGCCGAGTATCTTGCGCGTCTCGTCCCTGACCTTGAGTTCCTCCGACGACCAGCCATCGGGGCGCAGCGAGCCTGCCCACGGCACCACGTTCAGCGCGAGCGGCGCGGGGAACGGATCGGCCGCCGCCCCCACCGCGGCCCGAACGTCACCGGGGCGCTGGCCGAGTGTCCGGTCCCCGGCGACGGCGGCGATCTGGTCGTACAGCGACTCGCTGCCCGCCTGGCCGGACCCCGAGGCGGCCTGGTAGGACGCCGCGAACATCTCGCGCAGCCGGTAGGCCTCGTGCAGCGCGCCGATCACCACGATCAGCGACAGCGTGGTGCAGTTCGGCACCGAGATGATCCCCTTGGGCCGGATGAGCGCCTGATCGGCGTTGACCTCGGGCACGACCAGCGGTACCTCGGGATCCATCCGGAACGCGCCCGACTTGTCGATCACCACCACCCCGCGGGCGGCGGCGACCGGCGCCCACGCGGCGGAGACCTCGTCGGGCACGTCGAACATGGCGATGTCCACGCCGTCGAACGCCTCGGCCGTCAGCTCGCGCACCTGGACGGGTTCGCCGCGCACCGGGATCGTCCGGCCCGCCGACCTGGCCGAGGCGATCAGCCGGATCTCGCCCCACACGTCGGCCCTGGTCGAGACCACCTCGCGCATGACGGTGCCGACCGCGCCGGTGGCGCCGACGATCGCGAGGACCGGCCCTTCGCCGAAACCCACGCCGAACCCAGCGCCGTTCGCTGCTGCGGTCACCGGCCGGTCCCGCCGTAGACGACCGCCTCGGACTGATCGGCTTCCAGGCCGAACGCGAGGTGCGTGGCGATCACGGCAGCGTCCAGGTCGGCCGCGTCCACGACCGCCGAGATCCTGATCTCCGAGGTGGAGATCATCCTGATGTTGATGCCCGAGTCGGCGAGCGCGCCGAAGAAGTCCGCGCTGACCCCGGGGTGCGACCGCATCCCCGCGCCGATCAGCGAGATCTTCCCGATGCTGTCGTCGAAGACGAGGGACTCGTAGCCGACCGCCTCCTTGACCCCGCCGAGCGCGGTCATCGCCACCTGGCCGTCCTGCCGCGGCAGCGTGAACGAGATGTCCGCCTGACCCGTGGAGCGGGACGTGCTCTGCACGATCATGTCGATGTTGATGTCGGCCTCGGCGATCACCCGGAAGATCCTGGCCGCCACGCCCACCTTGTCGGGGATGCCGGACACGGTGATCGTGGCCTCGCCGCGGTCGTGTGCGACCCCGGTGATGATCGGCTGGTCCACTGGCTCCTCCTCGGGCCTGTCGGCTGCCTCGGTCACCCAGGTGCCTTCCCTGCTGCTGAACGAGGACCGGACGTGAATCGGCATGTGATAGTGCCTGGCATACTCCACGCACCGCAGGTGCAGCACCTTCGCGCCGCAGGCCGCCATCTCCAGCATCTCCTCATACGAGATCCACCGGATCCGCCGCGCCCCGGGCACGATCCTCGGGTCCGCGGTAAACACCCCGTCCACGTCGGTGTAGATCTCGCAGGTCTGCGCCCCGAGCGCGGCGGCCAGCGCGACCGCCGTGGTGTCAGATCCGCCGCGGCCGAGCGTGGTGATGTCCTTGCTGTCCTGCGAGACCCCCTGGAAGCCGGCCACGATCGGGATCGCGCCGTCGGACAGCGCGCCGGCGATCCGGCCCGGGGTCACGTCGATGATCCGCGCCTTGCCGTGGGTGGAGTCCGTGATCACCCCGGCCTGCGAGCCGGTGAACGAGCGCGCCTCGAAGCCCAGGTTGGCGATCGCCATCGCGACCAGCGCCATCGAGATCCGCTCGCCGGCGGTCAGCAGCATGTCGAGCTCGCGGCCGGGCGGCAGCGGGCTGACCTTGAGCGCCAGGTCGTGCAGTTCGTCGGTGGTGTCCCCCATCGCCGAGACCACGACCACGACCCCGTGGCCCGCCTTCCTGGTGGCGACGATCCGCTGCGCGACCCGCTTGATCCCGTCGGCGTCGGCGAGCGAGGAGCCTCCGTACTTCTGCACCACCAGGGACAAGGCGCGCCGCTCCTCGCGTGTCTCCATGCCGACAACTATATCGGAATTCGATACACCGGCAAACGACTACCCCCGGTGCCCATCGCGGTACGAGAGTCTACCGTTGACCTGCGCGGCGGCCGCTGACCGCGGGTCACTGTAACCGGGGGATGTGCTCCTCGGCGACGTCCAGCCGGTCGTGCGCGACGACGGCGTGCAGCGCCCTGAGCGCGGCGCTGCCCTGCGTTCCCCAGTGGTTCACGTAGGAGTACTGCCACCACCACAGCGCCTCGGCCGGCCGCCCGGCCTCGTAGTGCCTAAGCCCGTGGATCAGGTCGGACGCGACGGCAGCGAGATCGTCGGAGAGCCGGAACGCGGTCAGCGAGGTGTCCCGGTACGGGTCGAAGACCTCGGCGTACTCGTCACAGCCCGCCAGCCGTTCGGCCAGCGAGGCGCGCAGCGCGTCGAGGTCAGGATCGGCACCGACATAGGGCTCGGCGTTGCCCGGCGGGATGATGTCCTTGCTGGCGCCGAGTTGCGCTCCGGCCAGCATTACCTGGGCCACCTCAAGCAGAAGGAAGGGAACAATCTCGTCCGCGCCCTCTCCGCGCCGCAGCGCCGCCAGGGCATCGAGGAAATCGCCGACGTTTCCGGCGATCCGGTCGGCGAGCGGCCGCCAGTCTCCCTCGGCCCCGTTGTCGTTGTCGGGCCTCCCGCTGGCCTGGTCGGACCCGGCCTGGCCGGACATCGCCTGGTCAGACGCCGCCTGGTCAGACACCGCCTGGTCAGACGCCGCCTGGTCAGACATCGCCTGGTCAGACATCCAGAGTCCTCCGCCCTTCGAAGGCACGCCCTAGCGTGACCTCGTCCGCGTACTCGAGCTCGCCGCCCACCGGCAGGCCGCTGGCCGGCCTCGTCACCCGCAGCCCGAGCGGCTTGACCATCCTGGCCAGGTACGTCGCCGTGGCCTCGCCCTCGAGATTCGGGTCGGTCGCCAGGATCACCTCGGTCACGGTCCCGTCGGCGAGCCTGGCCATCAGCTCCCTGACCCGCAGGTCCTCGGGCCCGATCCCGTCCATCGGGCTGATCGCGCCGCCCAGCACGTGGTACCTGCCGCGGAACTCGCGTATCTTCTCGATCGCCGCGACGTCCTTGGGCTCCTCCACGACGCAGATGATGGTCGGATCGCGGCGGGCGTCCAGGCAGATCCTGCACTCGTCGCTCTCGGCCACGTTGCCGCAGGTGCGGCAGAACTTGACCTTCTCGGTCACCTCGATGAGCGTGGCCGCGAGCCGGCGTATGTCCTCATGGTCCGTGGTCAGCAGGTAGAACGCGATCCGCTGGGCGCCCTTCGGGCCGATGCCGGGAAGCTGGCCGAGCTCGTCGATGAGGTCCTGGACGACTCCCTCGTACACGTCAGTGCTGCTCGCTGCCCGACGGGCCTGGCTGGTCCTCGTCGTCCTCGTCGTCGTCCTCGTAGTCCAGGTCGTCGTCCTCGTCGTCGCCTGCCAGCACCGCGCCGGGCACCGGCGGCTGGCCGAGCATGCCGCCCAGGCCGGGGATGCCGGGGAAGGCGGGCATCCCGGCGGGGTCTGCGCCGCCGAAGCCGCCGAAGCCCCCGCCGGCGCCCGCGCCAGGGCCGAAGCCGGCCGCGAGCGGGCCCATCATCTGCTCCTGGATGTCGCCGAGCGCCCGGTAGGCGTCGCGGCAGGCGGCGATGACCAGGTCAGCCAGCGTCGCCGCGGTCTCCTCGGGATCGCCCGGGTCGATGGCCTCCTTGGCGATCGTCAGGTCGACGAGCTCGCCCTGCCCGTTGATGGTCACCTTCACCAGACCGCCGCCTGCGTGGCCGCTCACCTCGGTCTCGGTGAGCTGCTGCTGCGCGTCCATGAGCTGGCTCTGCATCTGCGCCGCGGCCTGGAGTAGCTGCTGGAAGTCGATCTGCCCGCCGGGTTCCATGGCACCGAGCCTACGACCTGGCGGGCCGCATGGCACCACCACGTAGGGTCCCGCGCCGCGGCGATCCTGAACGCGGTGATCTGATCCTGAACGCGGCGGGCCGACCTCGCGGCCGACCTGGCTGACGGTCGGCGCGGCTGCCGGCCCCGGGGATCGGCCCTAGACCTCGCTGGTCTCCTCGACGACGCGGCCGCCGAGTTCGCGCATGATCAGGTCGCTCCCTGACAGCACGTCGCCCTGGTCGGCCGGGTCCGGATCGGTGAGCGGGCGCGGGTCGTCGGCGGGATCGGGATCTGCCTTACGGCCGGTACCCGACTGACGGCCGGCCCCCGACTGACGGCCGGCCCCCGGCTGACGGCCGGCCCCCGGCTGACGGCCGGCCCCCGACTGACGATCGGAACCTGACTGACGGCCGGCCCCTGACTGACGGTCGGAACCTGACGGCAGGCCGTGATCTGGCAGCCGACCGGGATCTGGGCGTCGGCCCGGGCCCCCGGCCTGCCCGGTGTCTGACGGGCTGGCGCCGGATGACCGAGCGGAACGGGCGCCGTTACCGTCCTCACCTGCGTCGGGTGGCTCGGCTGCCGATTCCCGGTCGGCCGCAGCGCCGCCGTCGGCGACGGGACCTGGCCGCCGGTCCTGGCGCTGGCCCTGGCCCAGGCCCGTAGATGAGGGCGGCGGGGGCGGCGGCTCACCGCGATCACGGCCGGCGCCCGCCAGGGGGCTGGGGCCGCCGGGCAGCACGATCGTCCTGATCACCGGCCTGACGCCGAACATGGTGGCCAGCACCTCGGCGAGGTCCTGGTCGCAGCCGCTGCCGCCGAATCCCTTGGCATCGCCCTCCCGGCCGAACGCCAGGGTCACGACGTTGCCCTCGACCGACTCGGCCGCCGCGTTGCTGAGCAGGATCCAGGCAACCTTGCGCACCTCGCGTACCGCGTCAAGTACGTCCGGCCAGCGCAACCGCAGCATTGCCAGGTCCAGGTCACCGGCCGGGCGGGATGGCGCTGCGGATGATCCGTGTCCGGCGTGCGCGGCGGGATCGCGGTCAACTCGGCGGTCAGGCTCCGGCTGATCCCGCCGCGCGGGCCCGTCCTGCGGCGGCTCAGGCCGCGGCCGCGGCTGCTCGTTCCGTTCGGGACGCGCGGCGGCCGGCGGCCCTGATCGCACGGGCGGCGCAGACGGCGCCTGGCCTGCCGCGGGACCGGCGCTCAGCCGCCGTTCCAGCCGCTCGATCCTGGCCACCAGGTCGGCGGCGTCGCCGACCGCCGAGACCGCGGCGGCCGCCGGTGCCGCCGAGGCCGCTGGCGGAAGCAGCACCTGAGCGCACATGAGCTCAAGCAGCAGCCTGGGCGATGTCGCGCCGCGCATCTCGACCAGGCCCGTGTTGATCGTTTCTGCAGCTCGGACGAGCCGCTCGGCGCCGAGACTGGCCGCCTGCTCCCGCATCCGGTCGAGCCAGTCCTCGGGTACGTCGAGCAGGCCGGACGTCCCGGCGTCCGGCACCGCGGCGAGCACGATCAGGTCGCGCAGCCGGTCAAGCAGGTCCATGGCGAACCGGCGCGGATCGTGACCAGCCTCCACGACGTGGTCGATGGCGCGGAATACTGCCGCTCCGTCGTGCGCACCGAATGCGAGCGCCATCTCGTCAAGCAGCGCATCGTCGGTGTACCCGAGCAGCGCGATCGCGCGGTCGTAACGCAGCCCGGCCTCGTCCGCGCCCGCGATCAGCTGGTCGAGCACCGAGAGCGAGTCGCGCACCGAGCCGGCTCCGGCCCGGATCACCACCGGCAGCACGGCGGGCTCGTAGGTGATCCCCTCGGCGGCGAGTATCTCCTCGAGCAGCTCGCGCAGCACCGCGGGAGGAACGAGCCGGAACGGGTAGTGGTGGGTGCGCGACCTGATGGTCGCGATCACCTTCTCTGGCTCGGTCGTGGCGAACACGAACTTCAGGTGCGGCGGCGGCTCCTCGACCAGCTTGAGCAGCGCGTTGAAGCCAGCGCCGGTCACCATGTGCGCCTCGTCGATGATGTACACCTTGAAGCGCGCGGCCACCGGTGAGTAGAAGGCGCGCTCCCGCAGCTCCCTGGCGTCGTCGATGCCGCCGTGCGAGGCCGCGTCGATCTCGATCACGTCGATGCTGCCGGGCCCCGTCGGCGCCAGCGCCTCGCACGACGCGCACTTGCCGCACGGGTCGGGCGTCGGGCCTTCCTCGCAGTTGAGCGACCTGGCCAGGATCCTGGCGCTTGAGGTCTTGCCGCAGCCGCGCGGTCCGCTGAACAAGTAGGCGTGGTTGACCCGGCCGGTGCGCAGTGCCTGCCGCAGCGGCTCTGTGACGTGATCCTGGCCCTTGACCTCGGCAAACGTGGCTGGCCTGTAGCGCCGGTAGAGCGCCAGCGGTGCCGGCCGCAGATGGCCGGGGGCCGCATCCCGATCGGCCGCGCTGCCGCCGGAGCCAGAGACGTCGCCTGCCATGACCGCATCCTCACCGGGGAGGGGAAGGGACCCCTCGCACACCCGTCAGAGCCCGCGTACCCTTGCTGCCTTCCAGCCCTGGGGGAGTTGGCGGGTTAACGCCGTGCGAGGGGTCTGTGGTTCAGTCTAGTCAGCCCGGCCGACGGCCCGTGCGGCGATGGTCCGCGCGGTGCCGAATCCGGTTCAGCAGCGCTGCCGCGAGTCGGTAGGCTTACCGGCGGAGGATTCGCCTAGAGGCCTAGGGCGCACGCTTGGAAAGCGTGTTGGGGGCAACCCCTCGCGAGTTCGAATCTCGCATCCTCCGCCACGTGACCTGCGGAAACGTGTCGGACTTGCCCGCCGGAAGTGCCTTGACGCCGAGATTTGTCTCAGTTTCTGTCCACGAAACGGCTCGGCGAGCGTGCACGCCGGATCCGGCGTGCACGTCTGTGTCTCTGCGCACCGCGGTACGCTGGCATCGGCGGATGGCGGGAGCGGCTGCGTCCTCTGGGGTTGCGTAAGTAGTCGGCCCTGTCGGCGTGCCTTGAGCATGACAGATCGCCGCCGACGTGACGCACCACGACGTGGCCGTCGGCTTCCGGCCGCGCGATCACCCGCCGCACCGATTCGAACTCGCGAGCGGTTGCCCCCAACACGCTTTCCGACACTAGCTCGCGGCACATATGCGCGACCCGGCAGTTCCGCCGCAACCTCGTCGGCAGTTCTACCGCAACAGCTTCGGCAGAATGACCACGCTGCAGTCGGCAGATCCGCCACTGGTATAGTAGCGTCTTACCCATGGAGCCAGCTCAGGAACTGTTCCCCCGGCACGCCTGGCGTGCCGTCAACGCCGCTCTGCACGATACCCGGGTAGTCGTGATCAACGGCGCCCGGCAGGCCGGCAAGAGCACGCTCGCCAGGCTCGTGATGTCCGAGTACCCCGGATCTGAGCTGCGCTATCTCGACGAGGCACCACTCCGGGACGCCGCTCAGGCAGACCCCGGCCTGTTCGTCCGTCACGACGGGCTCCTCGTCATCGACGAGGTCCAGCGCGTGCCGGACCTTTTCCTCGCGATCAAGCACGAGGTCGACATCGATCCCCGGCCTGGGCGGTTCTTGCTCACTGGTTCGGCGCGTCTGGCTGGCCTGCGCGCCATCCCCGACCTGCTGCCCGGACGGTCGGAGACCATCGAGCTGTCACCGCTGTCGCAAGGCGAGATCGATAACCGGCCGGACGGGTTCATCGATGCGGTATTCGAGCATGGGTCCGGGATCAGGGTGCCGCCGTCGACGCTGCGACGCGACGACTACGTGGAGCGTGCGCTGCGCGGCGGCTACCCCGAGGCGGTCCGCCGTGACGACCCTGGTCGTCGTGCGCGTTTCTTCGAGTCGTACATCTCTGACGTCATCAACCGCGACGTACGGCAGCTCGCCGAGATCGAGCGGGCCAGGGACATGCGCCGGCTCATCAACCTCATCGCCGCATCGACCGGGACGCTCGCGAACCCGGCGAGCATGGCCAACCGCCTGCAGGTGCCTGCCACCACGGTCAAGCGCTATCTGGACCTGCTCGACCTGGTCTTCATCACCCGCAGGATCCCGGCCTGGTCCAGTAACCTCGTCACCCGGGCAGTGGCTACTCCGAAACTGCTGCTCAACGACTCAGGGCTTGCCGCGCATCTCACCGGCATGAGCCTGAAGAAGGCCAGACACCCAACCGCGCTTGTCGGCCCTTTGCTGGAGACCTTCGTGCTAGGCGAGCTGACCCGCCAGCTCACGTTCGCCAACCAGCCGGTCCGGCTCTACCACTACCGCGACCGGGATCAATACGAAGTCGATGCCGTGCTTGAATCGGCATCCGGGCAGATCGTCGCCTGCGAGGTCAAGGCCGGCGAGACCGTCCGCTCTGAAGACTTCCGCGGCATCGAGCGGCTAGGACGCCGCCTCGGCGACCAGCTCGTTGCCGGAATCGTCCTCTATGCCGGCCACTCATCCCTAGCCTTCGGCGACCGGCTCCGCGCCTGGCCGATGTCCGCACTGTGGACTCTCTCTCCGGAAGCCCGGACGCTTCAGGGGTAACCGGCATGCCCGTGGCGGCCGAGCGACCAGACAGCCACGGCCCCTCCCTTCGCGCCCGCAACCTGGCGAACCGGCAGCACCAAGTTGCCGATAGCGATCGAGGCGACCCGACCTCTTGTCTCAGTTCCTGTCTCATTCACCGCCGTCCGGCACCGGCCGCCAGCGTTCTTTACCAGGGCGTCGTGCCTGGTCACGGACGGCGGCGTACCCGCGTGAACGGTGGGCAGCAGTGTTGGAAAGCGTGTTGGGGGCAACCCCTCGCGAGTTCGAATCTCGCGTCCTCCGCTTCTGTGAACAGCCAAAACGCTGAGGGCGTCGATCCGCGGCGGGTCGCCTGAAGGCCGGTGGGCTCAAATTTGGGCTCAATTCGTTTACCTCGCGCCGCTCGATCCGGCCACACCGGCTACGCGGGTCCTGCTCCGTCGGCGAGCGCTGCCCGCAGGCGTTCGACGGTCTGCCCCACTTCGGCTATCTCAGTCGGCTGGCAGTGCGCCATCCCGAGCTCGGCCAATTGGAGAACCGCGGTGAGCAGGTCACGGTCGACCTGGACGGTGCCCACGCCGCCGGACCCTCGGCCAGTACCGCCGTCGCCTTGCAGGTGTACAGCATCGCCTGGTTCCGCAGCGCCGGTCCCGGCCTGTTGCGGTGCGCCCGGTCCAGCCAGGATACTTGGAGCCCGCTGGCTTTTGAGCCTTCGCTGTTAGTTAGTTCCTGTTTGTCCTGATGTCCGCTGCGGGCGGGGCCGGATGGGCGATTCAGGCATCGGGCTGTGCGTGGACGCTGGAGGCGTGGTGAGCGAGGAGCTCCCGGCGGGGGCCGGCGCCGTGCTGGCCGGCCTGGCGGCGGGCTCGCGGGTGGGCGGGTACCGGCTGGAGGAGCAGGTCGGCGCGGGCGGGATGGCGGTGGTGTTCCGGGCGGTGGACGAGCGGCTGGGGCGGCGGGTGGCGCTGAAGCTGCTGGCGCCGGGGCTGGCGTCGGACGCGGCGTTCCGGCAGCGGTTCCTGCGGGAGTCGAGGGCGGCGGCGGCGGTCGATGACCCGCACATCATCCCGGTGCACGAGGCGGGCGAGGCCAGCGGGGTGCTGTTCATCGCGATGCGGTACGTGCCGGGCGGGGACGTCCGCACCCTGCTGCACGAGCAGGGCCCGCTGCCGGCGGAGCGGGCGGCGGCGATCATCTCGCCGGTGGCCTCCGCGCTGGACGCGGCGCACGCGGCGGGGCTGGTGCACCGGGATGTGAAGCCGGCGAACATGCTGGTGGACGCGCGGCCGGGCCGGCCCGACCATGTGTACCTGTCGGATTTCGGGCTGAGCAAGGGGGCGCTGTCGTCGGCGGGGCTGACCGGGACCGGGCAGTACCTGGGGACCCCGGACTACATGGCGCCGGAGCAGATCGAGGGCCGGGCGGCGGGCGGCCGGGCGGATCAGTACGCGCTGGCGTGCGCGGCGTTCGAGCTGCTGTGCGGGGAGCCGCCGTTCCGGCGGGACCAGGGGATGGCGGTGCTCTTCGCGCACCTGCAGCAGCCGCCGCCGCCGCTGGCCTCACGGCGGCCGGGGATTGCGGCGGCGGCCGACGCGGTGTTCGCCCGGGCGCTGGCGAAGGCCCCGCAGGACCGGTATGCCTCCTGCGGGGACTTCGCTGACGCGCTGCGGGACGCGCTGGGCGTGGCGGCGTATCATTCCGGTCCCGGTGCCGCCCCGGCGGGCCAGCTGGCGGCTCGGCACCCGGCAGCCGAGATCGCCTCGCCGGCCGGCCCCGGCGCCGAGGATGCGGCGCTTCCCGCCGATGCGGCAGCCGCCAGTGCGGCCGGCTCGGCGCCCGCCGCGACCAGCGCGGTCGCCGGGACGCTGACCCGGGCTGCACCGCCCGCCACCGCCCGCCCCGGACCCTCCGGCGGTAGCGGCGAGGCCGCGCCCAGGACTGCCAGGCAAGCCGGAGAACAGGACGGCACCGGTCCTGTCACAACGACCGGAACGGGCGGCCCGGCGGCCGGCAGCGAGGCGGCGGCCAGGCCCCGGCCCGCTTACGCCGCACTGCCAGCCGGGCTCCCCGCGCCGGAGCCGGCCGTGACGGCCGCAGCCGGCCTGCCGGATCCGGCGGCAGCCCTGACCGCGGACGCGGCGGCCCGCGGCGGGCAGGCCAGCACCGCTGAGGTACCGCAGCCCGCCCCGGCCGCGACGGAACGCCCGGCAGGACCCCCCGGCCCCGGCCCGGACCAGGTCCCCGGAACGCCGGCGGCACGCGACGCCGCCCCCGGCGAGCACGCCGCCCCGGCCCGGCTCACCACGACCGCCGGCAGGCCCGGGCCGTTCCGCCTGCGCGCCGCCGCGGCGCTGGCCGCCATCCTGGCCGTCGCCGGCGGCATCAGCGCACTCGCCCTCTCCGGCGGCGATCACCCCGGCAGCCATTCATCCGTCACGCACTCCCCGGGTACCCGGCCCTCTGCCCGCACTCAGCCACCGATCCCGCACCTGATCGCCACCCTCACCGACCCCGACCCAAGCGGCTACGTTGGGAGTGCTGGGAGTGAAGTGTCCTCGGTGGCCTTCAGCCCGGGCGGGACCACCCTGGCAACTGGCGACCAGGGCGGCAGCACCTACCTGTGGAGCCTGGCCACCCGCACGATCACCGCCACGCTCACCGACCCCGGCAGCGGTGGCGTTGCCTCGGTGGCGTTCAGCCCGGGCGGGACCACCCTCGCCGTCGGCGACGAGAACGGCAGCACCTACCTGTGGAACCTGGCCACCCGCACCATCACCGCCACCCTCACCGACCCCGGAAGGTCGCAAGTGGACTCGGTGGCGTTCAGCCCGGACGGGACCACCCTCGCCGCCGGCGACCACGACGGCAGCACCTACCTGTGGAACCTGGCCACCCGCACCATCACCGCCACCCTCACCGACCCCGGAAGGGGGGATAGCGTGTACTCGGTGGCGTTCAGCCCGGGCGGGACCACCCTCGCCGCCGGCGACGCTAACGGCAGCACCTACCTGTGGAACCTGGCCACCCGCACCATCACCGCCACCCTCACCGACCCCG
>CAVZHC010000006.1:0-70722 GCA_963774905.1 uncultured Actinomycetota bacterium
AGCGACGTGGACTCGGTGGCCTTCAGCCCGGGCGGGACCACCCTCGCCGCCGGCGACTTCAACGGCAGCACCTACCTGTGGAACCTGGCCACCCGCACGATCACCGCCACCCTCACCGACCCGGGAGTCAACGGAATCCCAAGCGAAGTGGGCTCGGTGGCCTTCAGCCCGGACGGGACCCTCGCCACCGGCGACTTGAATACCTACCTGTGGAGCCCGGCCGGCCGCAAGCTCGTCGCCACCCTCACCGACATCTCGAACCCGGCCGAATACGACGACGTGGGCTCGGTGGCCTTCAGCCCGGACGGGACCACCCTCGCCGTCGGCGACGATAACAACATCACCTACCTGTGGAGCCTGTCGGGCCACGCCTCCAAGTAATCAGGCCAGGAACGGGCCTCGCCAGCCAGGCCGCCGGGTAGCGCTGAACGAGTCAGCCGACCGCGAGCCCGCGAGGAGTTCCTCCGCAGTCCACTCGCCACTTGCGGAACCGGATTGTCCGATCGCCAGCCTCCAGCAGCACATCCAGTGAACGGCCCCGCGCGAATCGGCGCAAGCCGTCACTGGCGGCGATCACGGCCTCCGACCGGCCCGCTCACCTGATCCCGCCACGGAGCCGCGACACGTCACCGGTTCGCGGTAGCCGCCAGATGGCGCCACCCGCACGACAACCTGGCAAGCGCCGGCAAGCACCCGCGGCCCGTGGCGCGGACCAGCCCCGAACCGGCGGCCCGCCTCACGGGCGGCACTAAGACCATGACCGCGCTGACCGGGAGAGTGAACCCGCTGTTCGCCGACAGGGCTGCGCACCGCATGAACCGGGGTGACGTGCCGCGCCTATCTGCGGACTTCCCGTCCCTTCGTGCCCGGGACGGAAACTCGTCATGACGCTGCACAAGGTCCGGAGGCTTGCTCGTGCCAAGTGAGCGCCCAGGTCACCGCCGGAGATTCCGTACCCGGCCCGGCGCTAGTCTCAGTTTCAGTCTCATTCACTCCAGTCCGGCGCCGTCCACCCGAGTTCGCCCGCCCAACGTCCTCCCAGGTCACGGACGGTGGCGGCCCTTGGTGAACGCTGGCCAGCAGTGCTGGAAAGCGTGTTGGGGGCAACCCCTCGCGAGTTCGAATCTCGCATCCTCCGCCCCTGTGACCTGCACATATACTTCTGCGGGCCGTGTTCGAGTTCTCGGCTCGCAGCGGCCTTGTCTCAGTTATTTGTCTCATTCCGCTGGCCTGAAAGCATCACCCGGCGGACTGCCTGCGATTCATCATCGCAGGCAGCAGCGTTGGGAAACCGGACCGGGCGCCGGTCCGCACGCCGAAAAACGTGCTGGCGACAGTTCACTACCGTCCACCCGCGTCCACCGCATGCCTGCCCGGGTCCGATCCCGGCTCCCTGTGATTGCAGGGACGATGCCCCGAGCATCCCGGTTGGCGGGAACCTGCCGCCGCAGACCCGCGGATTAAGAGTCCGCTGCTCTACGGGAGTCGGGGCGGGTGCGCCGGCGCGGCACGACGACGTTCATGACCCTGACCCGCCTGCTGCCCGCCGGGCCTGTGTGCCTGCGGTACGGAGCGATGACCGCTGCCAGGTCCGCTGCTAGCTGGTGAACCTCCTCGACCGTCAGCCAGAGGTCGGCATTGTTCAGGACAACGGCATCCCGCCACTCCGCAGGCTCGGCAGGGCCGGATTCGGTGAATTCGAGCGCTATGGCGCGGGTCATGTCGAAGTAGGCCGCGGAGACGCCGGCGGCGGCCGAGGCGCCGCCGGGCGTGGAGATGTCCAGGTCGACCTGAAGCGGGCGCTCGGTCGCTCGCCACGGACGCTCCCGGCGGTCTGGCCGCGGGGGGGCCGTCTCGGCGAACCCGTACTGCTCCAGGAGCTTCAGGTGGTACGCCGTCGCGCTCGGGCTGAGCCCGGTCAGCTCCGCGCACTGGGTGGCGGTCAACTCTTCGCCCCTTGCCAGGGCGTCGATAATCGCCAGCCGTGCCGGGTGGGCCAGGGCGCGGATGCTGCGGGGATTCTCGAAGCGATACGGGGCCGTGTCCTCCGGCGATCGCTTCTGGTCACTGTCGGACATCGACATCAGAGCCTACCGCTTGACGGGGAGATATTCAGCAAATACTGTTCAGCGTATGCTTAACGTCGGTTCCGGCCGCAGGGACCTGCTCATCGCCCTGGCCGGGCGGATGGTGTCGACGTTCGGCGACGAGGTGGCGCTCGTCGCGCTGACCCTCCGGCTGCAGGCCGACGGCGCCCGGCCCTACGAGGTCGGCTTGCTGCTTGCCGCCGGGGTGATCCCGTTGCTGTTCCTCTCCGGCCCGGTGGGCCGTCTGGTCGACGGCTGCGACTCCCGGCATCTCCTCGTCGGCGCCGGAGCGGTCGAGGTGGCGTGCACGACTCCGCTCGTGTTCGTGCACCCGGTCGTGGTCCTCGTGATGCTCGTCGCCGTCCTCGGCGCGGCGGCGTCGGTGACCGGAGCCACCTGGTCAGCGCTCGTCCCCCGCATCGTCGGCGAGGATCACGTGGCCCAAGCAGTGTCGGCTCAGCAGTCGCTGAACGCCCTCGCCTTGGTAAGCGCGCCGGCCGTCGGCGGCCTGCTGGCCGCGGCGTTCGGCACCGGCCTGCCGCTGGCCGTTGATGCGGTCACCTTCATCATGGTCACCGTGGCGGCCGCGTCGGTCCGCACCAGGCGGGCACCGGCTGCGCCCCGGCCGGAAGGTAGCCCGGCACGAGCCAGGGGCGGGTTCGAGATCCTGCGCAACGACCGGGTGCTCGCCCCGCTTCTCGCTGGCGTGGTGGTTCTGGTCTTGCTGGTCGGCATGGTCGACGTGGTGCTCGTCTTCCTGGTCCGGGTCACGCTGCACGCGGGAGCAGCCTGGTACGGCGCCGCCGGGGCGGCGTGGATAGCCGGGATCGTCGCCGGGTCGCTGGGCGCCGGTCAGCTCAGAACCGAGCGCGCCAGGATCTGGGCCACGATCGCGGGTGCGGGCGTCACGTGCACCGCCCTCGCCTCCTTCGCCGTGGTCCCGGCGGCCTGGATGCTCGTGCCGCTGTCCGTGCTCGGCGGAACCGGGAACGGCTACGCGAACGTGTGCGTCTCGACCCTGCTCGTCAGCCGCACGGCCGAGGCCGAGCGGGGCCGGGTATCGGCCGCTGCAAACGCGGCTGTCGGCGGCGCCCAGGGTGTCTCGCTGCTGATCGGCGGGGCGGTCGCCGCCGTGCTCAGCCCTCGGGCGATCTACGCCATCGCCGGACCGCTCGGCGTCGCCGTGGCGATCGTGATGGGCGTGCTGCACGCCGCCCGGACGGTCAGGTCCGGCCGACCCCTGCTCCAGCAGGCCGTGACCGCACCTGTTCTCACTGAGATGTCGGAGGCGATGCATGGACGACGTACTGGAAGTCCGTGACCTGCGGATGCGGTACGGAAAGACCGACGTGCTCAACGGTGTCAGCTTCGCGGCGCGCCGCGGTGAGGTCCTGGTCATGCTCGGGCCGAACGGCGCGGGCAAGACCACGACGATCGAGATCCTCGAGGGATTCCGGGTGCGTTCCGCGGGCGAGGTCAGCGTGCTCGGCACCGACCCCGCGCACGGCGGTGAGGCGTGGCGGGCGAGGACCGGCGTCGTGCTGCAGTCCTGGCGTGACCACGCGAAATGGCAGGTCCGCGAGCTGCTCGCGCACCTGGGCCGCTACTACGCGCCGTACTCCACGGCGAGCATCCCGCGCCCCTGGGACGTGGATGACCTGCTCGAGACGGTCGGGCTGACCCCGCACGCGCGCAAGCGGGTGCGTAACCTGTCCGGCGGGCAGCGGCGCCGCCTCGACGTGGCGATCGGCATCGTGGGGCGGCCCGAGCTGCTGTTCCTCGACGAGCCGACGGCCGGCTTCGACCCTGAGGCCAGACGCGACTTTCATGACGTCGTGCACCGGCTCACTGACCGGGAGCAGACCACGATCCTGCTCACCACGCACGACCTGGACGAGGCGGAACGGCTGGCGGATCGCATCCTGATTCTGGCCGGCGGCACGATCATCGCCGACGGCTCCGCCGATGAACTGGCCCGCGCGATGTCGGGCCAGTCCGAGGTGCGGTGGAGCCAGGACGGGCAGCGGTTCGTGCACGCGGCGGACGACGCGACGGCGTTCGTCAGGGAGCTGTTCAGGCAGTACGGCGAGTCGGTCGAGGATCTGGAAGTGCGCCGGGCCAGCCTGGAGGACACGTACATGGAACTGGTCCGCCAGGCGGAGCACGGTGTGCCGCGCAGATTGACGGCGGTGGCGGCATGAACCCCGCGCTGGCGGCGACGCGAGCGGGACTGTCCCGCGGCTGGATCGAGCTCAAGCAGACCCTGACCACGCCGGGTGACCTGATCGCGTTCCTGATCATGACCGGCGGCTTCCTTGCCGCGATGATCTGGACCCGGCACACGCCCGTACCAGGGACGCACTTCTCGCTGAGCACCACGATGCTGGTCAGCGTGCTCGGCCTGGACATCGGGGTGTACGGAGTCGTCGCAATGGGCGACCTGCTCGTGGTCGAACGCGAGGACGGCACGCTGCTGCGGGCCAAGGCCATCCCGAACGGCATGCTCGGCTACCTGGTTGGCAAGGTCGTCAACATCTCCGGGCAGATAGCATTCGCTGTCGCGATCACGCTGCTCACCGGCGCATTCCTGTTCACCGGCCTGGCGATCGGCAGCCCTGGCAGCTGGCTGACGCTGGCCTGGGTGCTCGTGCTCGGGCTGCTCGCCACGTTGCCGCTAGGCGCCGTGCTCGGGTCGCTGTTTCCCAGCGAGCGCAGCACCGCGCTGATCGTGCTGCTGCTGGCCGGACTTGCCGCGATCTCCGGCATCTTCTACCCGATCACGCACCTGCCGGCGTTCCTGCAGTGGACCGGGCAGGTGTTCCCGATGTACTGGCTGGGGCTGGGGATGCGTTCTGCGCTGCTGCCGAACGCGATGGCGGCGGCGGAGGTCGGACACTCGTGGCGCCACCTGGCCACGTTCGGCGTCCTGTCCGCGTGGGCAATCGCGGGGATCGTGCTCGCGCCGGCAATGCTGCGGCGGATGGCGCGCCGAGAGTCCGGCTCGAAGGTCGCGGCCCGCCGCGAGAAAGCGATGCGGAGATGAGATCCTGTCCATTAGCCAGGATTTGACCTACGGGTCAGGTCTTCACGTTTGGGCGTGAGCTGGGCTGATGAGTGCTGGTGGGGGTCGTGGCCACAGGTTAAGCGGGCTGCGGCCACATGATCTTGGTGGTCAGCGCTGCCAGCGGGGGTCGGCTTCCGCGATGGCGAGGCTGAGTTCTTCGAGTTCGGCGATCCGCTCGCGCAGGCGGCGGTGGCTGTCGAACCAGGGCTGGTAGTAGGCGAGCTGGTCGTCGGACAGGATGCGGGTGGCGGTCTTGCCGTTCTTCTTGCGGGTCCACTGGTGGTAGGGGCCGTGCAGCCGGGGCGGGTCGGCGTGGCAGCGGCAGCTGGCGTGTCCGCAGCGGGTCATACGGTCGGCGAGGGTGCCGGGCAGGGCGAAGCCCAGGGCGGCTAGTTCACGTGCGATGCGGGCTGCCTTGGCCCGCTGAGCCGGTGTGGGCTGGCCTGACCCTGGCCACCAACGCGGACGCGCAGTTCCTCGGCGCCTTCACCAGCGAGCACGGCGCTCACCTGGCCGTCACCGTCGACGTGGCCAAGGTCACGCCCGCCCAGCTGGCCCGGACCGCTCACCTGCCGGGAGTGACCCGGGCAGCCGGGGCCTACCCTGAGACCGCCGTCTTCCTCACCGGCGGCACCGCCTCCACGACGCCGGCCGGGCACAGCCACCCGTCTGGCGTGCGCACCGAAAGCCCTCCAGGGCAGTCGCCAAGTCCCTCAGGGAAGTCGTCGCACGGCAGCGGCCCCAGCGGGCAGCCGACCCCGCGCGGCGTTCCCTCGCTGCCGTCGAATCCGCTTGAGGAGACGCCGTCGACCGGGCTGGCGGTGGCGGGCCGGGCGTCGCCGTCCGGGCCGCTGGATGACATCACCGTGCGCGAAGGCCGGTGGGCCACCCGGCCGGGCGAGATCGTCATCGATCCGAACCAGTACGGAGACGCCGCGATCGGCGGCACGGTCACCGTGACCAGCGCGCCGGGCAAGCCGAAGCTGACAGTGGTCGGACTTGCCCTGTCGGTCACCGAAGACCAGGAAGCCTGGGTCGTCCCCCGCCAGCTCGCCGCCCTGCGCGCCAAGGGCGCGCCCGTGCAGGAGCAGATGCTCTACACCTTCACTCACGCCGCCACCACCGGCCAGGTCAGCGCCGACCTCGCCGAGCTCAAGGCGGCGCTGCCCGCCGGGGCGGTCACCAACTCGGTGTCCTGGCTGGACCTCGAAGGCTCGAACGCCCAGACAGCGGGGCTCAACACCCCGTTCGTGGTCGCCTTGTACGACTGAGACACCCTGCCTCAAGTGCCGCTTCATGGCCCACGCCAGGCGCGCACGGTGCCTGTTCAGCGTGTGCGTGCCCGCCGATGAGGCACTCGCGCTGCGTGAGGACGTCGCCTTCATCGAGGCCGTCCGCGCTTCTATCGCCAAGATCGAGGGCGCTGACCGAGAAGGCCCAGACCAGGGCGCAGAACTCGACGTGGCAATCAAGCAGATCGTGTCCGAGCACATCTCCGGTACCGGCGTCATTGACATTTACGCCGAGGCGGGAATTGACCAACCTGATCTGTCCCTGATCGACGAAGACTTCATCGACAAGTTCCGGCAAAGCGACCGTCCGAACCTGCAGATCGAGTTGCTCAAGCGGCTGCTACCTGACGAGATCAAGCTTGTCGGCAAGCGCAATCTTGTTGCCAGCAAAACGTTCTCGGAGATGCTCGCCAACTCGGTACTGCGCTACCAGAATCATGCCCTCGATGCTGCAGCCGTGGTAGCCGAGTTGGTTGCACTGGCCAAGAGGCTAAAGCACGAGCATGAGCGCGGCGCCGAACTCGGACTGCGCGAGGATGAGATCGCCTTCTACGACGCGATCTGTCAGAACGACTCTGCAGTCCTTGAGATGGGCGACGATTTGCTGAAGGCGATCGCCCACGAGCTTGTCGACTCGGTGCGCCGTAACGCCACTATCGACTGGAGCGAGAAGGAACAGGCTGCATGACGAGACAGCCATGCCACTGCTCGCGGCCGACGCCAACCCAGGGCGCCCACCCCGCCTACTCAGGGTCCCCCACAAGGCGATGGGCTCCGAGGTTGGAACCCCGACGAGGGCTGCTTGACGGATGTCTCCCAGGGATGGCCGCCGTTACCGCGCCCAGCGACTGGAGGCCTACCCGCGCGGATCCGCGGGGATAGGCGGCAGGTTAAACACCCAGGCGCCAGCCTGACCCTCATCGGCCACTCCTGAGTACCACGCCGACGGCCTAGTCCGCGGATGGTTGGGCTCAATTCTGGTCTCATTCACCTCCGTTCGCAGCCGTTCACCGGCGGGCCGCTCCATGCTCATCCCTGCAGGTCACGGACGGTGACAACCTCCGGCGAACACTGGCCAGCAGTGTTGGAAAGCGTGTTGGGGGCAACCCCTCGCGAGTTCGAATCTCGCATCCTCCGCCACGCTGAACTGCGAAGACTTCAGTCGCACCGGGCGCCGGGACCTGCGCCTGTTCCCGCCTAGTCTCAGTTCCTAGTCCCAGTTGCGCGCCCATTAGGTCGCCTTTCAGGCGCTGAGGGCGCTTCCCGCGCGACCCATTTTGCCTGGTCACGGCGTCGGCGGACAGTCGTGAATCCCTAGGTGCACGCCGCCAAAGCGTGCACCTACCTGCCCATCGGCGCCCCGGCTTGCGTTGCTACCCCGGTAGGGAGCACTGCGGTAGGATAGGCGTGTGAAGGTTGACAAGCTGAGCGTGTCTTTCGAGCCAGATCTTGGCGACGCCGTGCGGTCGGCAGCGGCGCAGGCGGGAAAGCCCGTCTCCTCGTGGCTGGCCGAGGCGGCGGCAAGCAAGCTGCGGGCCGAGGCGCTGGCGGACTTCCTGGCCGGCTGGGAGGCAGAGCACGGCGTCCTGACCGCGCAAGAGGTCGCCCGGGCCGAGCGGGAACTCGGCTTGGCCGCAGCCGACAGTGCCGCGTGAGCGCGATGATCCTCGACGCCGGGGCACTGGTGGCGGTGGACCGCGATGACCGGGCCACGATCGCCCGGCTCCGCGCGGCCCAGCAGCATGGCCTGGAGTTGCGGACTAACGCGATGGTGGTAGCGCAGGTTTGGCGCGACCGGCACGGTCGGCAGAACCTGGCGCGGCTCCTGCGGGCCACGGACGTGCGCGCCATCAGCCCGCGAGACGGCCGTGAGGCCGGCGTGCTGCAGGGAGAGGCGGGCACCAGCGATCCTGTGGATGCGACGGTCGTGCTCCTGGCCGGACCCGGCGACCGGATCCTGACCAGCGACCCGGCTGATATCGCCCGCCTCGCCGCAGCAGCCGATAGCCGGGCCGTCATCATCGCCTGCTAGAACCCGCAGCGGCCACGCCGCTGGGATCGCCGTCGTGAGGAACTGCACCAGCCCATGCCTGCAGCTACGCCGCGTGACTAGACCCATCGATCACTATCAACCGCAGATCGATGCCGATTCTTTGCTTTCTCGCGGCTGGCGTGTTCTTGGGGTTGCGCTGCGCATACTGGCTGGTTATGTGAGGCAGCGCGTTTGGTCGGCGGCGCGGAGCTGGTGAGCAGCTCCCGGAGGCCTGGCGCGGGCGCGCGGGCTCGGACGGGTGCTATCCGGTCTGGGTGAGGTATCCCTGGCTGTGACCGGACGCGTCGGTGTAGGACCCGCCGGCGGCGCAGCCGCCGGCCGGGTCGCAGGACACGGAGGTGACCTCGGCGTTCCCGCCGGCGTTCAGTTCCCGAAGGCCGGGCACCGTGATCGCCTTGCCCCAGCGGCCGTTCTGCTCGGTGACCACGAACCCCTGCTGGCTAAAGGTAACGCCCGTGTAGTACCCGCCGGCCGCGCAGCTGCCCGCCGAGCCGCAGGACACCGAATCGACCTTCCTCGTCGTCCTGCTAGACGCGATATCCCTTGCGAATGGGCGCCGGGTCAGGCTCGACGAAGCCGATCGCATGGACATGCAGCCCAAGCTCGGCTCGCGGGCCGGCTGCGGTCGGACGAGCAGTCCGGCAAGAGCGATCCCAAGACCGCCCGCGCTGTCGCCGGTGCCGCGCTGCGGCCACCGGTCCGTCGGGTCTCCTTTGATGAGCAACGGGCCGCGCTGCCGCCGTTCGGGCCGGACGGGTCGAAGCAGCCCGGCACTTGTCTCAATTGACGGCCAGAAAGTAGCGCCCCGGCACCTTGCCTGCGGCGCATCACCGCAGGTCACAGCCATGACTGGTGCGCCGGGTCCTCGTCAGCACGCCGCGAAATCGTGCACCTCCACGTCCGCCAGCGTTCACCTCCGTACACACCGGTTGTCTTCGTGCTCCACTCGGCCAAATGGGCGACGCCGTCCTGATGTGGCGTGCGGCACTGGTTGCCCGGATTCGCGCGGCCTGGATCTGTCATGTCTTTGGTCATGTCGCGACGCAGGCCACCTGCGGCGGCGCGGTGGTCTCGGTGTCCGGGGGGAAGGTGAGGCTGATGTCGAGGCCGCCTCTGGGGCCGGGGCAGGTGCTGAGGGTGGCGCGGTGTGCCTTGGCTATGGCCGCGACGATGGACAGGCCGAGGCCGAGGCCATCGTCGTTACCTGGCCGGCTGCCGTCGAGCCGCTGGAACGGCTCTAGAAGGCGCTGGATCTGGCTGCCGGGGATGACCGGCCCGGAGTTGGTGACCCGCAGCGCTGGCCGGCCGTTGGCGATGGAGACCTCGACGCCGAGTCGCCCGCCTGGAACGTTGTGCCTGATCGCGTTATCGATCAGGTTGGCGGTCAGTCGTTCAAGCAGCCTGGCGTCGCCGCTGACGGGCGCTGGCGTGAGCGAGGTAGTCACGGCTAGGCCTTGGGCGGCTGCCTCCGGCTCCCTCGTGTCAAGTATGTGCCTGGCGATCGCGTCCAGCTTGAGGTGGTCGCGCCGGTCGAGACCTCGCTGGCTGCGGGCCAGCGTGAGGAGCGCCTCGATGAGCTGTTCCTGATGCTCGCCAGCCGCGAGCGCTTCGGCGCAGGTCGCGCGGTATCCGGCAAGGGTCGGCACCGGGTCGTCGAGTGCCAACTGGAGCAGGGTGCGGGACAGGGTGAGCGGGGTGCGCAGTTCGTGGGAGGCGCTGGCCACAAAGTTCCGCTGCGCGTCGAACGCGGCCTGGAGCCGGTCGAGCAGGGCGTCGATGGTGTCGCCGAGATCCTTGAGCTCATCATCGGGCCCTGCCACGGTCAGCCGTGCATCGAGGTTGTCTTCGGAGATGGCGCGGGCGTCGGCGGTCATCTGCCGCAGCGGGCGCAGCGCCCGGCCGGCCACCAGCCAGCCGAGCGCGACCGACGCGACTGCCATGATGCCGAGCGCGATCAGTGACTCGGTGAGCAGGCCGTTCAGGGCCGCGGCGTGCGCGTGGATCAGGATGAGCTGGGCCCGCCGCGTGCTGGCCGGGATCCTACCCGACAGCCCTCGGCCCGGCTGGTGGCGGATCTGGCCCGCCGGGGAGCGAATGGCGGTAGGCCAGGTCCATTCGCGGGCGAGGATGTTGGTGATGGCTAGCAGCGCGGCACCGCAGGCGAGGAACAGCGCACCGAACAGCGCGGTCAGCCGCAGCCTGACGGTTCGCCTGGGCAGCCGGCCGGTCAGTTTCGCGACGTAAGAGCGCGGGCGCGGGAGCATAGGCGACCCCTCAGATCCGGTACCCGGCCTGGGGGACCGTCTGGATCGGCGGCGGGTCGCCGAGCTTGGCGCGGAGCCGGCTGATCGTCATCTTGACCGTGTTGGTGAACGGGTCGGCCATCTCGTCCCAGGCCCGTGCCAGCAGTTCCTCGGCCGATACCACGGTGCCCTGGGCCGCAAGCAGCACCTCCAGCACCGCGAATTCCTTCGGGGTGAGTGCCAGCGGCTGGCCGGCCCTGGTGACCTCCCGGCGGGCCGGGTCCAGGCGCAGGTCACCGCTCGCCAGGACCGGGGGCAGCACTGCCCGCGACCGGCGGGCCAGGGCCCTGATCCTGGCCACAAGCTCGGCGTTGCTGAAGGGCTTGGGCAGGTAGTCGTCCGCGCCGAGGCCCAGGCCCTCGACCCGGTCCTCGATCGTGGCCGACGCCGTCAGCATCAGCACCCCGCTGCCTGCACCGTCCGCGGCCAGTTCCTTGCACACGTCGTCGCCATGCACGCCGGGCAGGTCGCGATCCAGGACGATCACGTCGTACCGGTTCACCGCGGCCTTGACGAGCGCGTCGGCGCCGTCGAAGCTCACGTCCGATGCGATGCCCTCGCGCCGCAGCACCTCCGCGATCGCGAGCGCGAGCCTGGCGTGGTCCTCGACAACCAGCACCCGCATCGCCGTGCTCCCATTACGACTGTCACCAGGGCCGACATCAAATTTGCTGCCCGGGTTTGCTCTTAACGCAGCGTGCCGCAACAGCGATAACAGCCGCGTAACAGAGTTACTACGCTGTTATGGCCCGTCCGGTACCACTGTAGGCGCGCGCTCAGGGTGAGCGATGCCACGAGTCCTCGGAGGACGGCACGGCATGGAAGCACTGATCGGCCTGCATGAGGTCACCAAGCGGTACGCGGCGGGCGGTGCCGCCGCGCTCGACCGGGTCAGCCTGGCCGTCGGCGAGGGCGAGGCGGTCGCGGTGATGGGGCCGTCAGGCAGCGGCAAGTCCACGCTGCTCAATCTCGTGGCGGCGCTGGACAAGCCGACCACCGGGACGGTCACGGTGGGCGGGCAGCAGATCGACACGCTGTCGGAGACAGCCTCGGCCAAGTACCGGCGCCGCCAGGTCGGGATGATCTTCCAGTTCTTCAACCTGCTTGAGGACCTGACCGTGGCCGACAACGTGCTGCTGCCCGCGCAGCTCGCCGGAACGTCCCGGCGCAAGGCCAGGGCCCGGGCGGCCGAGCTGCTCGACCAGCTCGGCATCGAGCGGTACACGGACAGCTATCCGGGGCGGCTGTCCGGCGGCGAGCGTCAGCGGGTCGCGATCGCCCGGGCGCTGATCAACGATCCGGCAGTCCTGCTGGCGGACGAGCCGACCGGCGCGGTGGACACCGCGACCGGCGAGGAGATCGGCCGGCTGCTGCTGGACCTGAGCGCGGCCGGGCAGACGCTGGTTCTGGTGACCCACAGCCCTGACCTCGCCGCCAGGTACGCAGGGCGAACCGTCCGGCTACTGGACGGCCGCGTCGCGGACGACACGGGTAATGCCCCGGCCGGGATCCCTGCCGGGGAACTGGCGTGACCGACGGTGCGGTGGTCAAGGCCGCGCGGAGCGGGGTGCTGCGGCGGCCGGTGCAGACCATTGTTATCTTCTGCGTGGTCACCGCGGGCGCGGCGGCCGGGGTGCTCGGGCTGTCCCTGGCCACCAGCGCCAACGAGCAGTTCCTCGGCGCGTTCGCCCGTGCGCACGGCGCTGACCTGGCAGTAACCTTCGACTCGACCAAGGTCACCCCGGCCGAGCTGGCTAGGACTAGGCGCCTGGCCGGGGTGACGCAGGCCACCGGGCCTTACCCGGAGACGGCGGTCTTCATCGCCGGCCCGGGCGTGGTGGGTAACGAGGTGCCGCCCGGGCATGGAACGCCGTCGCGGCATGTCAGGGTGAGCGCCCCCGGCCGGTCGCCTGCGGCTGCCCAGAGCAGGAGTCCGGCCGCCGGGCCCGGCGGGCAGGTCGGCATTCCCCACCTGCCGACGAACCCGCTGGCGGGCACGCCGGCGACCGGCCTGGCCGTAGTCGGGCGGGCGTCGCCGTCGGGGCCGGTCGACGACATCTCGCTGCAGGCGGGCCGGTGGGCCACCCGGCCAGGCGAGATCGACATCGAGCCGAGCCCGGGTCGCAGGCCGCCGGTCGGCAGCACCATCACCGTGACCAGCGCACCGGGCGACCCGAAGCTGACCGTGGTCGGCTGGGCCTCGTCGATCACCGAAGATGACCAGGCCTGGGTCGTCCCGAGCCAGCTGGCCGCGCTGCGCGCCAAACACGCGCCGGTGCAGGAAGAGATGCTGTACGACTTCACCAGCGCAGGCAGCGCCGCGCAGGTGGCCGCGGACCTCGCCGAGATCGGCCGCGCGCTGCCGGCCGGGGCGGTCGCCGACTCGATCTCCTGGCTGGATACCGGCGGCTCGATTGCCCAGGAGCAGGGCATTAACACCCCGTTCGTGGTCGCGTTCGCGATCATCGCCCTCGTGCTCGCGGTGCTGATCACCGCCAACGTGGTCAGCGCCGCCGTGGTGGCCGGCTACCGCCGGATCGGCGTGCTCAAGAGCATCGGGTTCACCCCGCTCCAGGTCGCCGCGACCTACCTGGCGCAGATCGGCCTGCCCGCACTCGCCGGGGTGATCGTCGGCACGATCCTGGGCGGCCGGTGGGTGCTGCCGAAGCTGAACGGCGGACCGTTCGCCGCCCGGCCGGTCCCGCTGTGGATCGAGATCGCGGTCCCGGTCGGAATGCTCGCGCTGACCGGCCTGGCCTCCCTAGTGCCGGCGCTGCGGGCCGGGCGGCTGTCCGCGACGGCGGCGATCGCGGCCGGGCAGGCGCCGCGGGCCGGACACGGGTTCGCCGCGCTCCGGCTTGCAGGCAGGATCGGCCTGCCCAGGCCGGTCACGATGGGCCTGGCCGCCCCGTTCACCCGGCCCGCCCGCTCGGCGGTCACTCTGGCCGCCGTCGGGTTCGGCCTGGCCGCGGTGGTCGTCGCCACCGGCCTGAACTCCTCCCTCACCAAGATCAACGCGGGCGCGAACCAGTGGAAGTACGCCCAGCTGGTCACGGCCGGCAGCGGCGGGCCGGCCAGGAAGGCGTTCACTCCTGCTCAGGAGAGAGCGGTAGCTGCCGCGCTGCGCGCTCAGCCAGGCACCACGAGCTACCTGACGATCGCCTCGGCCCAGGTCAGCGTGCCCGGTGCCGGGCGCAGGCTGTCGGTCGATGCGTATTCGGGTGATGCTGCCGGGCTAGGCTGGGACATCACCGCCGGGACCTGGCTGACCGGCCCTGGCCAGGTGGTGGTCAACACCGCCGAGGCGGGCACGGCCACCCTGTCGGTCGGTCAGGTGATCCGGATGGTCGCCGACGGGAAGACGGTCACCGCGCGGATCGTCGGTGAAGTTTACGCGCCCGGTCCGGCGCTCGGCGCCCTGCTCAGCAGCCAGCGCACTTTCACCCGCGTCGGCGTCCACCTGCCCGTGATCTGGTTCGAGGCGGCGACCACGGTCGCGCCGGGCCCGGCCGAGAACAAATACCAGCAGGCACTCAGCCGACGGCTCGGGCCGGACTACGACGTGTCCGCGATCGGCGTCGGGGTCAACGGGGTCGGGCTGTTCGGGCTGGTGGACACCTCCCTGGCCCGGCTGCTCACCATCATGATCGCGATCCTGGCCGCACTCGGGGTGCTGAACTCGGTGCTCATGGTCACCCGCGAGCGGGTGCACGACCTCGGCGTGTTCAAGGCCGTGGGGATGACCCCGAGGCAGACCGTCGCTATGGTCACCTGCTGGGCCGTCGTTCCCGCGGTCATCGCGGCGGTCATTGCGCTGCCCGCCGGGATGCGGCTGCAGGCCACGGTGGTGCACGCGATCGCCGCCGACCAGGCGGGCGGCTTCGGCGCGTCGGCGGCACCCGGCGGGGTGGTGGACGTCTACACCGCCGGCGGGCTGGCGTTGCTGGCCCTGGCCGGGCTGATCGTCGCGGTCATCGGCGCGCTCGGTCCGGCAACCTGGGCCGCCGTCTCCCGCACCGCCGCGACCCTGCGCGCTGAGTAACCGGGGGAGTCACGAATGGGCATCGGACTTCAGGCGAGCCCGGCCGCCCGCGTGCATGCGGTGCCAACAGGAATCGGGAACCACTGGCAACTGGCCACGAGAAACTGCGCGCGCCGGCAGCCGCTCATGACAACCTTGCGCCAGGCGCACGATGGGGCGGCTAGGGGTCAGGGAATGCGGCCGGCGCGGGCGAGCGCGGACGTGCGGAACGCTTCCTATTCCGTCCTACTCCGTGCGGAGGACGGCCGCGGTTCGGGAGGCGGCGCGGTGAGCGTCACGGTCGTCGCCGGATACGGCCCAGCCGTCCGGGTCACCCCGGAGAGCCGGGCGGTCTTCTCCACCTCCCGGGGCGTCACTCGCTTCGCGTTGAGATACACAGCGAGATGCGCTCCGTGGTAGGTGGCGAAAGCATCTTGGAACACCTCGTTGGCGCTGGTGTAGAGGGTGTAGGCCGAGCGTCGTCGACGCACTCGCCGCCAGGAGGACGACGAAGAGCATGGCGGTCTGGACCCGGCGGCGCAGACTGTGGGTGACCAGCACCAGCTCTGCCCCGCGGCGTTGAGGTCCAGCAGCAGCTGCCCGATCTCCTGCCCGGTGGCGGTGTCCACGGCACCGGTCGGCTCATCGGCCAGCAGCACCACCGGGTCATTGACCAGGGCACGGGCGATCGCCACCCGCTGTCGCTCACCCCCCGACAGCCGCCCCGGGTAGCTGTCCTTATAGCGCTCGATCCTGAGCTGGCCCAGCAGCTCGGCGCACCGGGCTCGCGCCCTTCGCCGCGACGTCCCGGTCAGCTGGGCGGGCGCCGACAAAGACGCGATGCAGCATGTGCCAGTCCTGCGGGTGAGCGCCTGATTCCCTCCTCGAAAGGGCCGGCGACCTCCCCCATCATTGCGACGGTCTTCTGTCTCCTGTTCCCCTCGGTCCGCACCGGGATCTCCTGGTGGATATGCAAGCCCAGTCATCGCCCTCGAACAACAAGGTCACCGGCTGAGGCTCCCCTGCAGGTAAACCGATGGGGAGGGCTGCTGCGTTTAAGAGGCGTGGAGCAGGAGCAGCGCGAATTCACGGAGTTCTACGAGGCCAGCAGGGATGCGTGCCTGCAGGCGGTGATCGCCAGCGTCGGTGATCGCGCGCAGGCCGAGGACATGGTTGCCGAGGCTTTCGCCCGGGCGTGGACATCCTGGCGGAAGGTCAGCCAGTACGCCGCTCCGCGGGGATGGGTAGTACGCACCGCGCTGAACACCGGCGTCTCGTGGTGGCGGCCGCGTCGCCGGGAGATTCCGCTCGCGGACTTCGATGCTGCCGGGCGCGCAGATCCGGGCGAGGAGGTAGACGGCGCGATCGTCGCCGCCCTGCGACGGCTTCCGGCTCGCCAGCGTGAGGTGATCGCGCTGCGCGTGTTTCTCGATCTGGACACCAATACCACGGCCGAGATTCTCGGCATCGCACCCGGAACGGTCAAGGCACATCTATCCCGGGCCGCGGCAGCACTGCGCCGTGACCCGGCGCTGCGCAACGGTACGTCTCCCGCCCGCTCCGATCTCGCCACGATGGAGGTCACAAGTGAATGACATCGACGACGTGCTGCTCCGGGCGCGTGACTCCCTGAGCGGGGCCCGCATGGACACGCCGGTAGAAGCGATCCTGGCCAGAAGCCGCGCCCGGCGTCGGCGGCTGGCCGGGCTGTCCGTGGCTGGCGTCGCGGCCAGCGCGGTCCTGGCCCTCGGCCTTGCCGGTGTCCTCGGCTCCGCCAGCCGCACCCCGGCGCACTCCTACGGAACGATCCGCACCGCAGCGTTCACACTTGTCAGCAACGCCAACGGTACCGACACACTGATCATCAACCCGCACGTGCTGTTCGACCCCAGCGCGCTGCAAAACGACCTGGCCCGGTACGGTATCGTGGCGAAGGTCACCATCGGCAGCTTCTGCTCCAGCCATCCCGCCCCCGATGGCTTCTCTCATGTCGTGACGCTCTCGCCCTTCTTCCAGGGCGTCAACGGCCAGCAGCATGTGCACAACCTGAAGAAGCCGACCATCACGATCGACCCGTCGGCCATGCCCCTGGGAACCGAACTCAGTGTCGGCGCCTTCCGGGTCGCCAACGGCCAGGACACCGCGCTCGCGCTTATCGACACGAACTCCTACGCCTGCACTAGCACCGTGCCGACCACCTCGCCGTCCGGCGGCGGCCTGCTGGCGGTCACCGGGTCGTAGTCAGCCGGGAGCGGGCGCGGGGAACGGCTGTACCGGCACGCCGTCGGACGAATCGTCCGCCGGGTCGCCCGCGCGCTCGTTCTGGCGCTCTCCTGGGCTGTCGACGGGCCTTCTGGCAAAATGGCGAATAGGTAATCTGCGGCGGCCCTGCATTCGGTTCGAAGGTAGCCCGGCCACGTGCGAGGATCTGATTCGCGGCGCGCGAACGCGGCAATCTTCGATGAGCGGCTCGTGGTCAGCGGCGCCACGACGAACGTCCCTGGCCGTGCGCCGCCGGGCTCACCGCCCTCGGTTCATGGCCGGGGTGTCGTGCCGCGTCCCCGAAGCCATCTCCGGCGGCGCGGTCTTTCCTCGGCTGGGTGCATGACGCGGATGGTGCCCATGTCGCAGGTGGCACTGAGCCGCACGACGGGAAAGCCCGGAACTGGCGGCTCCAGGGCGGCGGTGCTGACTGGGCCCGTCCTGCCCACCGGCCGGACCTCGAGGCCGCGGGGAACGACGACGGTGATTGCCCCCATGTGGGTGTGGACGACAATCTCGACGTCCCAGTCATCGAACTCGGCTTGGCTCAGATCAATCGTCACCGAGCCCATGCCTGTGTCGATCTTCGTGAGACGGCCCACCTGCCAGCGGCCCTCAAGGCGAACCTCGCCCATCGAGGTAGAGATCTCGAGCGGCTCCTGGCGCCGCCGCGCGGGCGGGGTGAATTCGACGGGAGGCGGCAGGCTGCGAACCACAGCGACGAAGCCAGCCTGGGTATGGGCCCGGAGCAGTGCATCGAGGGCTCTTTGAAACCGGTCGAGGTCCACCTTGCCGCTGGCCAGAAGTCCCTGCAGGAAGTCGATCCCGCGTTGCTGGACGTCCTCAGAGATCGGGGGTTCGGTCTCGGCCGGGAGCCCGTCGTCGCTCACCGACGCAGACTATCGCTGGATGGTCGTGCCGCCATAAGAGCAGAGCCCACGCCTGTGGTGGGCAAGCGGGCCCATGCCACGCTGAGGGCGTGGCTGCCCTCGCTATATGTATCCCACCCGTCGTCGTGGGGTGAGCCCAAGGCCATTAGCAAGCTCTAGGGGCCGGAACCCACTGCCACCCTCGCGTCCTGACAGGACGCTAGGAGTCTGCCAGCCACGCCAGGAAGCGGCCCCGCGACCAGCAGCGGCCGACGGCCTCGGCGCGCAGAGCCGACCGGTCGAACACGGCCGGGCCGACGATGCTGTGGCCAGAGGCGCGGCGATCGCCGAGCGTCGGTATCGCCGGCGCGACTCCGACTCCCTCCGCTGACACCCAGGCCACGGCCCGGCCGACCGCCGCTTCGTCGAGGCGGTGCAGTGTGGTGTTGCTTCCCGGTGAGCACGTGACTGTCAACTTCGTGAGCCGCTGCATGTAGGCAGCCACCACTCAGTGTCCTCAGGCGCCGTGCCGTTCGAGCGTGAGCAGCGGCTCAGAATACACGGGCGCCGGCGCGCCGGGATCTGCGGCAACAGCCTGCTCCAGGCGGCGGAAGCCGGCCTCAAGCTCGTCGGGACTGAGCTGGGCGAAGAATGACAGGGTGCGCAGGCGGAGCCGTTCGAGCATGGCACCGCGGGTGCCGGAGGACGGCTGGGTAACTGTGCCGAAGCTGGCAACGCGCCAGGCGGCCGGGGTGAACGTCGCGATGACCTCGTGCAGCGGCTGAAACAGCGCGGCGTCCGCCTCAAAGCCGCGGGGAAGTACTCCAGCCACCACGGCCTGGGATGGTGGTCGCTGAAATTCGCGCGCAGCAGCAGCCGCCCGCCGGGCCTGAGCACCCTGGCCAGCTCCCGGGCCGCCAGCGGCTTGTCCTGGACGTGGTGCCAGGACAAGAACATGAGAGCGTAGTCGGCGCTGCCGGACGGCACTGGCATGTCCTCGGCGGAACCTGCCAGATACCGCACACCGGGATGCTGGGACTGCGCCTGCGCTATCTCGCGCATGCGGACCGACGGCTCGACGCCGGTGGCTGGCCCGAACGCTTCCGCTAGCGCGGGGGTGAACCTGCCCGTCCCTGAGCCGACGTCCAGCCCCGCCAGCGGGCGCCACCCGGGCAGCACCGCTCCGAAGGCGCTGATCCATGCCTGCAGCTGCTGCTCGGTGAGCGCACGGCCACGCGCGTAGTCCTGGTACTGCTCCGTGTCGTAGTCGATCCGCCTCATCGCAGCTCCCGCGTCGGCCGGGCCACTGCAAGCTATCGGCCCGATATATCGAATTGATACATCGGCACGATATGCTGCGTCGCGTCATGCCGCAAGACGGCATGGCGGCCGGGTGTGCCTGCACCACGGCAACCAGCCAGGTCTAGGGTCGCTGCCGGCTAAGGCGTTACCCGAGCGTCGCTACACAGTCCGGCCGCAGGATCGTCATTCCCCGCCCACCAGGACCGGCTGGGCTAGGCGTGCTCGCCGGTCCATCTCACCGTTGAGGGTGATGGCGGCGTTGATCAGGGACAGGTGGGTGAATGCCTGCGGGAAGTTGCCGAGCTGCTCGCCGGTGGATCCGATCTCTTCGGAGAACAGGCCGAGGTGGTTGCCGTAGGTCTGCATCTTCTCGAACGTCAGCACCGCGTCATCGAGCCGGCCGGCGCGTGTGAGGGCGTCGACGTACAGGAAGGTGCACAGCGAGAAGGTGCCTTCGTCGCCGTGCAGGCCGTCGGGCGAAGCTGCCGGGTTGTACCGGTAGACCAGGCTGTCGGACACCAGCTCACCGTCCATGGCCTTCAGGGTGGACAGCCACATCGGGTCCGTGGGCGAGATGAAGCCCTCGAACGGCATGAACAGCAGCGCCGAGTCCAGCACCTCGGTGGCGTAGTGCTGGGTGAACGCCTTGACCTTGTCGTTCCAGCCGCGTTCCATGATCTGGTTGTAGATCCGGTCCCGTTCGGCCATCCACTTCGCGACGTCGGCGGGGCGGCCATGCCGCTCGGCCAGCCTGATCGCCCGGTCAAGCGCCACCCAGCACTCGAGCCGACCGTAGGTGAAGTCCTTGCGACCGCCGCGGGTTTCCCAGATTCCCTCGTCGGGCTGGTCCCAGTTGCCGGCGACCCAGTCGATGACCTTGGTGAGCGCTTGCCAGCCGGAGTGCGCGATCGGCAGGCCGAAATCATCGCCGGTCATGATCGCGTCCATTGCTTCGCCGTAGATGTCGAGCTGGAGCTGGCTGGCGGCGCCATTACCGACGCGCACCGGCCGCGATCCGCGCCAGCCCTCGAAGTGGTCCAGTGTCTCCTCGGTAAGGTCGGAGGAGCCATCGACCCGGTACATGATGTTCAGCGGGGCGGACCCGTTGCCAGCGCCGGCCTCGGTGACGCGGTCCCTGAGCCACCTGCCGAACTTGGCCGCCTCGTCCAGATAACCCAGGCCGGTCAGGGCGTGCATCGTCAGGGATCCGTCTCGGATCCAGGTGAACCGGTAGTCCCAGTTCCGCTCGCCGCCCGTCTGCTCCGGCAGGCCGAGCGTGGCCGCCGCCACCGGCGCGCCGGTGGGCTCGTAGGTCATCAGCTTAAGGGTGATCGCTGACCGGTCGACCATCTCCCGCCACCGGCCGGTGTACGCGGACCGGGCCAGCCAGCCCTTCCAGTAAGCCGCCGTGTCGTCTGCTAGCCGGTCGAGCTCGGCCGGCGGCAGCGTCTGCGGCGCACCGCCCATGGACTCAAGGACAACCCCGCGGGAGCTCTGGCCTTCGCGCATCGTGAAGGTGGCCCGCAGCCCGTCGCCTGCCCGCTCCACGCTGGCCCCGCCCTGAGCCGCGTCGCGGTGGCCGGTGGAGTGCAGCGTCAGCTCCGTGCCGGTATCGGACCGGAAGACCGCGCCGTCATTGGATACCTCGACCGTGTGCTTGGAGCGGCCATAATTGAATCGCGGCTGCAGGTCCATGACGAACTGCATGGTGCCGCGTGCTACCCGCAGGTGCCGGACCAGCCGGTGGCGGTCAGTCGGCTTGCCTTGGATGACCGGCATGAAGTCCAGCACCTCGCCGACGCCGTCCGGCGTCATGAACCGGGTGATCAGCATCCCGGTGCCCGGCATGTACAGCTGCTTAGACACGTACTCGCCGCCGGCGGGCGCGATGCGGAAGTAGCCGCCTTTATCTGCATCTAGCAGGGACGCGAATACGCTCGGCGAGTCGAACCGGGGACAGCAGAAGAAGTCCACCGTGCCGTCGGTCGTCACCAGCGCCGCCGTCTGCAGGTCGCCGATCAGCCCGTGGTCACTGATGTTCGGATAACGGTCCACAGCCCACTCCCTCGCTTCCGCAGTTGAGTACCCCGATACTGTCGCCGTCCGCGGTCCCAGCCACATCACCCCCGGCGGATGAAGCTGCCGGAGCGGGGCAAGCGGGGGCCTCGTCCCTTGCGTGCCGGCTAGGACCGATCAAGGCCAGAACGTGAAGCGCCGCAGCGCGCGGCCTTGGGCGAGGACGACCGCGGTGAGCGCGGCCGACGGCCGCGGCCGACGGCGCGGGCTCTGTCGGGGGTCCGGCGTAGCGTTGGCCGCGAAGACCGGGACCGGCTGGGACAGCGATGAATTTCCCGGCCCGCGCCGGTCTGTACAAGCAGGAACATCAGCCTGGGAAGGGGACCGCTACCGTGAGCGAGCCGAAGACGCACACGCTGGACGTGCCTGGCGCCGTGCTGCACTACGACGTACGGGACGGCGGCGCGGCGGGACGTCCGGTCCTGCTGCTCATCGGGGCGCCGATGGGAGCCTCTGGTTTCGCCGCCCTTGCTGAGCAGTTCGCCGACCGCACGGTGGTGACCTACGACCCCCGCGGGACGGAGCGCAGCCAGCGCACCGACGGCGAGCCGCCAGGGTCCGCGCCTGAGGATCACGCCGAGGACGTGCGTCGGCTGGTCCAGGCGCTTGGCGCCGGGCAGGCCGACGTCTTCGCCAGCAGCGGCGGCGCGGTCAACGGGCTGGCCCTGGTGGCCAGGCATCCCCGGCTGATCCGCATCCTGGTGGCGCACGAGCCGCCCGCCGCCCAGGAACTTCCGGACCATGAGCCGGTGCTGGCCACCTGCGCCGGCATCCGCGAGACTTACCAGCGCAGCGGCTACGGCCCGGCGATGGCCAAGTTCATCGCGCTTGTCAGCTACACAGGCCCGATCCCGCCCGGTTTCCCCGGTCAGCCCGCCCCGGATCCCGCCGCATTCGGGTTGCCCGCGCAGGACGACGGTTCCCGCAACGATCCGCTGCTCGGACTGCACATGACCGCCTGCGCTGCCTACCACCAAGACTTCGACTCGCTGAGCGCAGCACCCACCCGCATCGTCCTCGGCATCGGGACGCAGTCCGGCCAGTTGCTCGCCGGCCGTGCCGCCTCGGCCGTGGCCGAGCGCCTCGGCACCACGCCGGTCACATTCCCCGGCGGTCACGACGGCTTCCACACCGATCCCGGCGCCTTCGCGGCGGTCCTGCGAACGGTCCTGGACGGCTGAGGTCGGCAGCTCCCGTTTCGGCGCGCAGCCGACACTCTGACGCACGCTTGCCGCAGGCGCGGGCCGCGCAGGCCAGCCAACGCACTCGGAACTCACACACCGTCCGCAGCGTTCGGCGAGGTTCGGCGGTCACGATGGTCGGGTGTCAGCCGATAACCAGGAAAAGCCGGCCGTGGATGCTAGCCGCCGAGCGGCACTGGCCACAGGACCAGGATCAGGATCGACTTCTGGCTGGACGCCGCGGTGCTGGTCGGGTACACGGTCGCGCACAGCTACGGGTTCGCCGCCCTGGCGGTGCATGCGCCACCTGGCCGCCGCGCTCGCGCCGCGGCCAATGGGAGCTCTGCGCGCTCTGGCACTCCACGGGCGGGTAGCATCCGGGCCGATGACTATCGTCAATCTGGACCAGGCCGAGCACTGGAACAGCCATGACCAGGTTGCTCGCTGGGTCGCCCGCCAGGAACAGCACGACCGCATGCTCGCCCCCTTCACCGGCCTGCTGCTCGGCGCGGCGGCGCTGTCCCCCGGCGATCGGGTGCTGGACGTCGGGTGCGGCTGCGGTACCACGACGCTGACCGCCGCGCGGACCATCGCCCCAGGAGCGGCGACCGGCGTCGACCTGTCCGTTCCGATGCTCGCCAGGGCGCGCGAGAACGCAGCCGCCGCTGGCGTCGCCAACGTCTCCTTCGAGCACGGCGACGCCCAGGTCCACCGTTTCGAGCCGGCATTCAACGCCGTGATATCCCGTTTTGGCGTTATGTTCTTTTCCGATCCGGTGGCGGCCTTCGCGAACATGCGGGCCGCCACCCACGCGGGCGGACGGCTGGCGTTCGTCAGCTGGCAGCCGCTGGCAGCCAACGAATGGCTTTCGGTACCGCTCGCGGCGCTCGCCGAGCACGTTCCCATCCCAGAACAGGCCGAACACACTGCACCGGGCATGTTCTCCCTCGCCGAGCCCGACCGGGTCCGCGGCATTCTCGTGCAGGCGGGGTGGGGGAAGGTCACGGTGACGCCGCGGGCAGTCCGGGTGCCGGTAGGCGGCGGGGCGCTCGATGACGCGGTGAGCTTCCTGCGAACCGGGCAGCTCGGCCGCTCGATGCTCGACGGCGCCGACCACGCGGCCCAGCAGCGCGCCGTGCAGTCGATGCGCGACGCACTGGCCCGCCGGGCCGGGCCGGACGGCGTCTGGCTCGGTGCCGCCGTCTGGCTCGTCCAGGCCGCAGCCTGAGCACCGCGAGGCGCCGGAGCAGGACCCCGCGCGTTCCTTGCCAGGGCTCCGGCTCAGCTCCTACACAAGGACCGCCTGGTTTACGACATCCAGCGCGATGCGATCATCATCATCGCCTGCCGCTTCCACTGCGACGACCACTGACCACTACCTTCTAAATGCGAGCCCGGCCCACCGTTCGCGCAGCACTGTCCGCCTGCTTTCCCATATTCCGGTTCTCCGTGCCCGCTGATGCGTGTGAAGGCGCCGGGGATGACATGTGTAAGGCACCGGGAAATGGCGACTGAGGTCCCTCTGGGCGGGGACCAGCGGCCCTGGCGTCCCCTGCCCGGCACCGAGAACCATGGGCGTCTGCTGAGACACCATGCCGGGGCCGGGATGGCGCCGGCCAAGGACAAGGAGGGTCTCAGATGAGGTTGTCATCCCGCATGAGCCGGCGTCTCGCCGTCGGCATCGCCGTGGCCAGCGCGGCCATTCTGGTCCCGGTGGCTACGATGGCCGCGTCGGCAGCGTCGGCCACGTCAGCCCGCGCGGCCGCGGTGCCGCGCTGCGTGAATGCGCATCCAGCGCTGCCAGGGGGCGCCTTTGTGTGGCTGGGCCAGCCGGGCAACGGCTACGCCGGCGGCACGAGCTACCCGATCGAGATCACTAACGTCGGCCGGCACGCCTGCGTGCTGCGCGGCGTCCCCCGCGTGGCCGCCGTGAGCAGCGGCCATCTGGTCGGCGCGCCGGCACTTGGACTGGCCGGCCGACCGGTCACGCTCCAGCCGGGCGCGACCGCGCACATCCTCCTGAACGTCGCTGATGCCGGCGCCGTATGCCCTAGCCAGCACTCGGTAACGGCAGCCGCGGTGGTCTACCTGCCCGGCCAGTCCGCTGGCCAGTCGGCGTGGATGACCGCGAAGGTCTGCCGCGGCAAGCCGGGCGGCGGCGTGCTGTTCTTCGCCGGGCCGATCGGGGCCGGTGCGGGGATCCCCCTCTACACGGCAGGATGACCGGACAGCCGGGGCCGCGCCCAGCACTGGCCGGCCCCGGCCACCAGGACCGGCCACCAGGACCGGCGAGCAGCGCTCGTCGATCGTCAGCCGGGCAGCAGGCGAGCGAGCACGGCACGGTGGTCGGAGTGCGGGGCGCCGGGCGCGTCCACGTGGCGGGCATCGCTGACCCGCCAGGGCACCATACACGGCTGCTGGACGAAGACGTAGTCCAGTCGCCGGCGCGGCCGCCAGCGACCCCACGGGGCAGTGCTGGAGTGTGTCGCCGCGTCAGCGTGCGGGTGGGCTGTTCGGAACGTGTCAAGCCAGGTGCGCTGGGTCTCGATAATCTCGGTCCTGCTTTCTGGGGCGTTGAAGTCTCCGCCCACGACTGCGGCCTTCCCGCCGGACAGGTGAGCCACCCAGGCCCGCAACGCTCGGATCTGCCGTGCGTTCTGCTTGTGCAGGAGACCCAGGTGTGCCGACACCGCGAGCACCGGGCCGTGCGGCGTCTGCACGTCGGCCCCGAGCGCCACCCGCCGGGCCAAGGGGTTGTGACCGCGGCTGAACTGGGCCAGATGCATCTCCAGGAGTGGGTGCCGGCTGAGAATTGCCGGCCCCTCCTCGAATCCGATGGCGTTCACGTCGCCGTTGGCCCGGGCGTAGGCCGAGGCCATTCCCAGCCGCTCGGACAGCCACACATCCGCGGTCAGTGCCGACGTGCGTGCCACCTCCTGCAGGAGCAGCAGGTCGACCTCCTCGGCCTCGACCAGCCGGGCCACCGCCTCCAGCCGCTCCGGCCACCGACGCTGGCGCGGCCAGTCGTGCCACAGGTTGGCGCTGAGCACGGTGAAGAAGTCTCGGTCACGCGCGACGCCGGTCTGCGGCTGTGACACCACGGTTGTCCAGCCCGCCGGCTGCGCGACCGCGTGAACCCGGCGAGCCAGGGGCAGTGCCCACCGCAGGCCCGGCATGCCGAGCGCCGCTCCCGCTCTTCTGGCCAGCGGCGGATACCACGCGGCGGCCTCGTCCCGCTGCACCTCGAGGAACCGCTCGACTGGCCCGGACACCTGCGTCATCTCATCTGCAGTATCGGCTACCGCGCCGCATGAACGGCGCCGGCGAACTGGGCCAGGGCATCCTCGGCACGCACGGCCGGGGGCGGCTGCATGCCGGGGTCGTTCGCCATCAGGAACCCAAGGCTCGACCTTTGGTCAAGGCCGCCATGAGTTCCCTTCAGGTGCCCTCCGCGGAGCAGGCCGCTGACGTAGGCCGACCGCCAGCCCCATGACCAGCCCGGCCCCAGCGACACCAGCACGCTTGCCTGGCTGCCGACCCGACCGCCGGCGAACGCCAGCGCAAGCCGGCGCAGCGGATCGGGGTACCGCTCGAACGCGGTCTCGGCCAGCCAGTCGTCTTCGTGGGCGAAGCCGTCCTGATCCAGGCGTCCGGCGGCGGCGAGCCTGCGGCGAGCCTCGGCCAGACCCAGCGGGTCACCGGCCAGGTCCTCGGCGGCGTAGCGGACTTGCCCAGCCGGGCCGCCTTGCCAGCGCACCCGAGCCCGGCCCGATCGGCCGATTACGTCGACCAGCCCTGGGCACGGGGAGAACGCTGCCAGGTCAACTGCCTCATGCGTGGCCATGACCTGCGCGGCAGCTTCAGCCCGGGTGTCGTCCTTCAGGAACAGCGAGCTGTAGTTGACGATGCCGAAGGTCGGCGCCACGACGTCCTGCGACGCCTCCAGGCGGTCCACCACATGCAGCCCTGCCTCCCGTAGCAGCGGCTTGAAGCTGCCCGTGTAGTGCACCGCGTCCCGGCCGCAGCCGTGATCGGAGAACAGCACGACGCGAAGCCCGCGGCCGCGCTCCTTCTCGTGCCGCACGACCAGGTCCTTGACCTGGGCATCGAGGTCAACAAGGAACTGGACAAGCCTGTCTTCCTCGTACAGGTGCGCGAACCCGTCCGTCGCCCCGACATAGGCGATCACCAGATCCCGGGGCGAGGCGAGCAGCTGCCGGAAGATCTCGTCTAGCTCTGCCACGGCCGCCCGCGGCGCGGATACGTAGTTGGCCACCTTCGACGGGACACTGCGCCGCGGTACGTCGATCAACTCGCACCACGGCGCCATTTCGTGCCGGTAGGTCAGCGGGTTGCCACCCACGGTCTGATTTGCGGCAGCATCGAAGTACCTGACCTCGTATCCCCACGACGGTCCCACGCCGAACGGCTGGAACAACGCGGCGAAGCCGACATGTGTCAGCGACGGGAATGGCGCCACCAGGGCCGAAGGTGCCGTCCAGCCGGCGAATGCCCGCCTCGAAACCGCCTCCGCCGCAACCCGATATGACACCGCATCGAGTGCCACCAGCAGCGTCCTCGGGACGTTCCCGTCGATCCTGCCTGTCATGTATCAAACATAGACAGCTGTCAACCTGACTGCGGTTGCTGCGGAAGCTCTCCCTCAACGGCTCCGCCGGCGCGATGACGTTCAGGGCCGCGTGATCTAGCCGGAGATGGGCACCTCGAGCCACAGGCCCCCGTTGAGGTTGAGGTTGTTCCCGTTGGCCTGGCCGGGAGCCCGGTCGCCGATGTAGGTGTACAGCGGGTGCCCGTCGTAGGTCGCCTGCAGCGAGCCGTTGGTGCGCCTGATCGTGCCGATCTTGCCGGTCACGCCCGTGCCTTCGGTCACCGGTCCCCGCACCGGCGGCCAGTAGGCCGCGCAGGACCCGTAGCACTTCGAGGCCGACGCGCTGTCCGGCACGAAGAGGTACAGCGTGAACCCGCTGGAGTTGGTGAGCACGCGCTTGCCGCCGATGGTCGCGGCCTTCAGGGTGCCGCCCGGCGATGCCGCCTGGGGGGCGCCCGCCGTGGTGAGCCCGACCGCCAGCAGCACCACAGCCAGGAGCGTCAGCGCGCCGACCCCCTTGGCCGCCGCCGGCGCCACCGCGTCGACGCGCCCCGCGAGCCGGGCCGCCGCAGGGTTGACGGACGCGCGCCGCCGGCCGCCGGGCAGCAGGCTGTACCAGGCCAGCACGCCGAACGCCGCCACCTCAAGTACCCCGGCGACGATCCCGGCCGTGGTACGGACTTCACGGAACCCGAACAGGCCGACCCACACCGACAGCAGATAGCCGCCCAGGGTCGACAGCGCGAAGAGCCCGCCGAGCGCCGCGGCCAGCCTGCTGCCAGTGACGGCGATGACCGCGGCGAGCCCGAAGGCCGCGATCACCTGGAGCAGGAACAGCCATCCGATGATGTGGACGTTCCGGAAACCGGTCAGGTACAGGTCCAGGTGGATCGCCCCGGCCGCGACCAGCAGCCCGGCCCCGGCCAGCCGCAGCCCAAGGTTGAGCCCCCGGCCCTGAGCCGCATGCTCGGTGGTCCCCGCCCTGCGCACCCCCACGGTCTCCATGCCCTTCTCCACGCACGACCCGGCCCGGCGGTTCAATGCCTACGCCGATGGCCCGCCCGCAGCGCTCGCCAGCCGCCCGGCAGACTGACCGCCCGGCCCGCCGAGGGCTCATTTTTTCAGAATTAACGCAACCCTGCCGCCGACTCGTGCCGCGGCGCCGTTCTCAGCGCCTGGTACCTCACGGAGCTGACCTGCCAAAGTGCCCCGAGTCCACTCCCCCCGCGCTTCCGCAGCCCCCGAGCCCGTGGCAAGCTCCCTGGCAGTGAGAACAGGGTCCGGGCCGAACGCGGGGCTCGGGGCGACGGGAGGCGGGATGGGCGGTCCGGCGATCGCGGTCCGGGGGCTGCGCAAGAGCTTCGGCCAGAAGGAGGCGGTGGCCGGGATTGACCTGGAGATCGCGGCAGGCTCGTTCGCCGGGCTGGTGGGTCCGAACGGCGCGGGCAAGACCACGTCCCTGTCGATGATGACCGCCTTGCTGCGCCCCGACGCCGGCCAGGTCCTGATCAACGGGCTCGACGTGTGGTCCGACCCGGCCGCGGCCAAGGCGATCATCGGCGTGGTGCCGGCCGAGGCCAGGCTGTTCGACCGGCTGAGCGGCGAGGAGATGCTGGAGTACGCCGGCCGGCTGCACGGCCTGCCCGCCGCGCAGGCGCGGGCCAGGGGCGGCCAGCTGCTCGAGGTGCTCGACCTCACCGGCGACGCCAGGCGGCTGATCGCCGACTACTCCACCGGCATGCGCAAGAAGGCCGCGCTCGGCTGCGCCCTGATCCACAACCCGTCGGTGCTGTTCCTCGACGAACCGCTGGAGGGCGTCGATCCGATCTCCGCCGACGTGATCCGCAGGCTGCTGACCCGCTTCGTCGGCTCGGGCTCGACCGTGCTGTTCTCCAGCCACGTGATGGAACTGGTCGAGCAGGTCTGCGACCACGTCTCGATCATCGACAAGGGCAGGATCGTGGCCTCGGGCACCACGCAGCAGGTGCGCGGCAGCAAGACGCTGCAGCAGGCCTTCATCGACCTGGTCGGCCCGCGGGCGAGCGGTGAGGATGGTCTGACGTGGCTCGGCTCCTCGTCCGTCTGAAGCTGCGCCTGCTGGCCAACGCGCTGCGCGCGTCCACCAGCGCGAAGGTCTCGTTCATCCTCAGCACGACCTGGGCGGTGATCGTCGCCGCCGGGCTCTTCGCGATCCTGGCCAGCCTGCGCGGCAAGGCCGACGCGGTGGCCCTGACCACCGTGATCTTCACGGCACTCACGTTCGGCTGGCTGATCCTGCCGGTGATCTCGTTCGGCCTGGACACCACCCTGGACCCGGCCATGCTCACGCCGTACCCGCTGCGCACCCGCCCGCTCGCGGTGAGCCTGCTCGCCGCCTCGGCCGTCGGCCCCTGGCCGGCCGCCAACCTGGTCGGCCTGCTCGGGGCGGTCGTCGGCCTGGCCAGCGGATCGCTCGGCGTGCTGGTCGGCCTCGCCGCCGCGGCGCTCCAGCTGCTGTTCTGCATCACGCTGGCCAGGTTCGTGACCACCAGCATGGCCAGGCTGCTGCGCTCGCGCCGCGGCAGGGACCTCGCCGTCTTCATCTTCGTGCCGATCGTGGCCGGCTACGAGATCGTCACCCAGGTGGTGCCCAGGGCAGCGGCCGAGGGCAAGCTCACCCCGGCGAGCTTCGCCGGGGTGGACGCGTGGATGCGCTGGCTGCCGCCTGGGCTGGCCGCCCACGCCATCGTGGACGCCTCCGACGGCCGGGCCGGAGCCGCGCTGGCGCGGCTGGCGCTGCTCGCCGCCGTCGTCGCCGTCCTCGGCTGGCTGTGGATCCGCTCGCTCGGCCGGGCCCTGGTCACGCCCGACAAGTCCACCCAGTCAGCCGGGGTGCGCGGCGCCGCGCTGCCGTTCGCCAGGTTCGGCCTGCGCGGCACGTTCGCCGCGCGGTTCTGGGTCTACCAGCGCCGCGACCCGCCCGAGCTTGCCTACTGGGGCATCGTCGCGGTGATCATGGTCGCCGTGTCGATCAGCACGATCCTCAGCCCGGACGGCCATCCCGCCGTCCTGCTGGCAAGCTCGGTCTTCGGCGCCGCGTTCGTCGGGAACTTCCACGCCAACGCGATCGGCGCCTCCGGTCCCGCGTTCGTCGCCGAGACCGCGGCGCTGACCGGTGAACGCTCGCTGCGTGCTTACCTCTCCGGCCTGAACATATCCCTCGGGGTGGTTGCCGCGCCCCTGCTGGTCGTGGTCTCGCTCGGCCTGGCCGCCCTGGACCGGCGGCCGGGCTACGGTGTGCTGGCGATCGCGGTGGACCTGGCCGGGCTCGGCGCCGCGCTGGGCCTGGCCGGCGTCTTCTCGGTCGCGGCACCCTACCCGATGACCAAGCGGACCGGCACCCCGATGCGGGTGGCCTCGGACGGGTTCGCGGTCTACGGGCTGGTCGGCACCTTCGGCATCCTGTTCGGCGTCGCGATCGCCGTCGTCCCCGTGATCGTGGCCGCGGCACTGACCAGCGGCGCGCCCGCGCTCGCCAGGGACCCCGCGCTGGTGGCCTGCGCCGCCGGATACGGGCTCGCGCTGGCCTGGGCCGGGGTCCGGATCGGCGCCAGGGTGGCCAGGTACCGGCTGCCGGAGATCTGCCAGGTCGCCATCCGCAGCAGGCTCTAGCCCGGGAACTGCCGGGACCAGGACAGGGCGGCCGCCGCGCAGCAGCGACGCCACCCCGGCCAGTGCGGCCAGCCCGGCGGCGACCGCGAACACCACGATCAGGCCGTGGTGGAACGGCCCCGAGATCAGGTCGGGGAAGAACATCCGGCCGGTCAGCACCCGCTGACTGGCGGCCGGCAGCGCCGCGAGCACGCCACGCGACGCCAGCAGGTGCTGCACCGGGTTCACCCCGAGCACGGCGGCGAACAGCGAGGACACCGGCGGCAGCGAGCCGATCAGGTGCGCGGTTCCCGACGGCACGCCCTGGCGCAGCAGGCCGCTGGTGAGCGTGCGCGGCAGGGTGCCCGCCAGCCCGGCGATCATCAGCGAGAAGAACACGCCGATCGACAGCGCGGTGCCCGAGTTCACGTAGGTCGAGCGCATCCCCGAGGCGACCCCGCGGTACCTGGCGGGCACGCTGCTCATGATCGAGGCCGAGTTCGGCGCGGCGAACATGCCGCCGCCGATCCCGTTCAGCGCGCAGAGCAGGGCAAACGCCCAGTAGGGGAAGGCGACCGGCAGCAGCATCAGGCCGATGAAGCTGGCGCCGAACACGACCATCCCCGCGGTGGCGAAGCCGCGCGCGCCGAACCGGTCGGACAGCGCGCCGGACAGCGGCCCGGCCACCAGGATCCCGCCGGTCAGCGGCAGCAGGAAGATCCCGGCCCACAGCGGCGTGTCAGCGTAGCTGTAGCCGTGCAGCGGCAGCCAGATCCCCTGCAGCCAGATGATCAGCATGAACTGGAGCCCGCCCCGCGCGATGGACACGGCGAGGCCAGCGATGTTGCCCGCGGTGAACGCCCTGATCCGGAACAGGCTCGGGGCGAACATCGGGTCGCGCACCCGGTTCTCGATCGCGACGAACGCCGCGAGGAGCGCGACGCCCCCGGCCAGCAGGGCGAGCACGACCGGGTTCCCCCAGCCCATCGAGTGGTGCTGGTAGGGCTGCAGGCCCGCGGTGATCGCGACCAGGATGGCGCCGAGGCCGAGCGCGAAGGTGACGTTGCCCCACCAGTCGATCCGGCCGCGGTGCCGCTCGCCGTTGTCGCGGAGCACGAGGTAGGCGCGCAGCGTGCCGTAGACGCCCACCGGGACGTTGACCCAGAACACCGCCCGCCAGTCGATCGCCGCGAGCAGCCCGCCGGCCACCAGCCCGATGAACTGGCCGGCGATCGCCGCGACCTGGTTGATGCCGAGCGCGAAGCCGCGCTGGTCGGAAGGGAACGCGTCGGTGAGGATCGCCGCCGAGTTGGCGGTGAGCATGGACCCGCCGATGGCCTGCAGCAGCCGCCAGCCGATCAGCCAGATGGCGCCGCGGGCGCCGCGGTACGGGTCGAACGACAGCAGCACCGAGGCAACGGTGAACACCGCGAAGCCCGCGTTGTAGATCCTGACCCGGCCGAACATGTCGCCGAGCCGGCCGACGGTGACCACGAGCACGGCCTGGACCAGCCGGTAGCCCATGATCATCCACAGCAGGAAGGCGACGTTGCCCGGGGCCAGCGGGTCGAGGTGGATGCCGCGGAAGATCGCGGGCAGCGCGATGATCACGATCGAGCCGTCAAGCGCCGACATGAAGACGGCGGCCGTGGTGTTCGACAGCGCGACCCACTTGTAGCGGTCGGTCGCGGCCCCCTCGATCGGCCTGACGTCTTCCTCGCTGCTCACGTCGTCCTTCGAAGTCGGCTTGCGGTCGGTCAGATGCTCTGGGCCAGCCGCTCGAGCAGCGGGGCCGCCGTCATCAGCTGCCTGAGCTCGGTGCGGGTAAACCCGGCCGACAGCGCCTGGGCGAGCTGCTCGGTCCGCGCGTTCCGCTTGCTGCGCAGCATCTGCTGGCCAGCGTCGGTCACCGAGAGCACGACCCGGCGGCCGTCCAGCGGGTCGGGCTGCCGCTGCACCAGGCCGCGGGCCTCGAGCGCGGCGAGCGTGGCGCCCATCGACTGCGGGCTGATCTGCTCCGCCCTCGCCAGCGCGCTTGCCGTGGCCGGGCCGCCCCGGTCCAGCCTGGTGAGCGCCGAGCCCTCGGGCAGCGTCAGCTCGCCCTCGGCCGGCACCTGGCGCATCCTCCGCAGCAGCAGGCCGATGCTCGCCCGCAGCGCCGCCGCAACCTGCGTCACATCGGCATCAGCATCCACATGCTAAGTCTAAACTGATAAGGCTAGCCTTAGCAAATTCTTGGAGACTGGCCGCCTTTCCCGCGGCTGGGCAGGTACCGTGAAGCAGGCGGCCAGGCACTGGACGCCAGACAAGCCAGATTCACAACGCAGGCCAGCGGACGGCTCTCGGTGGCGAAGGTCCCGTTTAGCCGGGCTGATCGGCCCTCATCGATCCCGCGCATGAAGGCCGATATTTGCGGTAGTGCCACAGAGGAACCGCCATGAAGATGCACACGATGCCGCGGATGAGCCGCGCCGCCCGTTGGCTGCGGGGGCACTGGCCGGACCGCAACCCGCTGCGGCGGGCCACCGACCGAGCAGAGGCCGTGGTCATCGGCCTGCTCGTGCTCGCGTTCCTGGCGCTCGCGCCGGGGGCGGCCGCCCTGGCCAGCCGCTGGGCCGCGCCGCACACGACCGCGGGCCAGGCCAGGTACGAGGTGCCCGCGGTACTGACCAGCGTCGGACCCGATCCGATCACGCTGCGGTACTCCCAGTGGGTGAGCGTGCCCGCCCGGGCGCGGTGGAGCACGCCGGCCGGACACGTGCGCACCGGCGACATCCCGGTGACCGCGGGGACGCGGGCCGGAGCGACCATCATGATCTGGATCACCTCGGCCGCGGCTGGCCCGGTCGGCGGCCGAGGTCGGCAGGCAGCAGCTGCTCGCCGCGCTGGCGGCGGTGCTCGGCACGGCGCTGGCGGTCTGGGCGGCGTGGTGGGCCGCCCGCACGCTGATGAACCGGCGCCGGATGGCGGACTGGGATGCCGCCTGGCGGGCGACCGGCCCGCGCTGGTCCGGCCGCCGCTGAGCGCCTACTGCTGCGACAGGATCGCCTCGAGCTCGGCCAGCGGGTCGCGCACCACGGGCCCGCGGGTCTCGACCACCGCGCGCCTGATCACCCCGGGGAACGTGAACGGCGCCTCGTAGCCGGTGCCGACCGCGGGCCCCCACTCGTAGCCGCAGGTGAGCCCGGTGCCCGTGCCGTTGAACCCGGACGGGGTGAACCTGGGGATCACCGCCCGCCCCACTTCGGTGCCGTCGCAGCGCAGCACGCCGGTGCCGCCGAGGCCCTCGTCCTTGGTGAACTCGTACTCGACCCGGTGCTCGCCTGGCGCGAGCGGCTCGGCCGACTCCACGACGTGCCGCTCCTTGCCGTACAGGTTGTGCACGTAGCGGAGCCTGCCGTCGAGCACGTGCAGCGACCAGCCGCCGAGCGCCGAGCCGAGCGCGAGCAGCACGCCATCGACTTGCCCGGAACCTTCGACGCTGAGGTCGACGATCAGGGCGTGCGAGCGGTTGCGAATGTTGACGGCAGCCGTCTCGGGAACCTGCGCGCCGCCCTGGAAGTAACGGTAGGCCTCGCGCGGCGCGCGGTGGTCGGGCTTGGGATTGACCAGGGCCCACAGCACGCGGTTGTCGAGCGGCAGCACCTGGTTCTGCCGCGCCTGCGCCCACCACAGCTCGACCAGCGCGCTCAGCAGCCCGGGGTGCTCGGCGGCCAGGTCATTAGTCTCCGACAGGTCATCGGCGACGTGGTAGAGCTCCCAGATGTCCTCGTCGAACGGAGCGTTCGGGTCCTGGTCGTCGTAGAGCGGCCCGACCGGGTGGAACGTGACCGCCTTCCAGCCGTTGTGGTAGATCGCGCGCGAGCCGAACATCTCCGAGTACTGGGTGAGGTGCCGCTCGGACTCGGCGCCGCCGTCCGGGCCGAGCAGGTAGCCGAAGCTCTCGCCGTCCAGCGGGGTCTGGGCGATGCCGGAGAGCTTGGCGGGCAGGTCAAGCCCGAGCAGCTCGGCCAGCGTGGGCAGCACGTCGATGGCGTGGGTGAACTGGTGCCTGATCCCGCCGGCGTGCAGCGGGCCGCGCGGCCAGGTGATGATGCACGGGTCGGCGATGCCGCCCTCGTGCACCTCGCGCTTCCAGCGGCGGAACGGCGTGTTGCCGGCCATCGTCCAGCCCCACGGGTAGTTGTTGTGGGTGTAGGGGCCGCCGATCTCATCGATCCGCTCGAACATCTCGTCATCCGACGCCGGGTCCAGGTTGACCATCCGCACGTCGTTGATCGACCCGGTCGCGCCCCCCTCGGCGCTCGCGCCGTTGTCCGAGACCACGACGACGATCGTGTTGTCCCGCTCGCCGATGTCGTCGAGGAAGGCGAGCAGCCTGCCGATCTGCTCGTCGGTGTGCGACAGGAAGCCGGCGAAGCACTCCATGAACCTGGCCGCCACCTTCTGGTCTCGCTCGTCCAGCGAGTCCCAGGCGGGCACCCAGGACGGCCTGGCCGACAGCGCGGTCGCGCCGGGCAGCAGGCTGGCCTCCTTCTGGCGGGCGAAGATCTGCTCCCGCCAGGCGTCCCAGCCAAGGTCGAACCGGCCGCGGTAGTGCTCGAGCCACCGGGCGGGCGGCTGGTGCGGCGAATGGCACGCCCCGGTCGCGTAGTACAGGAAGAACGGCTTGCCCGCGTCGGCCGCCCGCAGGTCGGACACGAACTCGATGGCCCGGTCGGTGAGATCCTCGGTGAGGTGGTAGCCGTCGGCCATCGACGCGGGCGGCGTGACGATGTGGCTGTCGTGGTACAGCACGGGCACGAACTGGTGCGTCTCGCCGCCGTGGAAGCCGTACCAGCGGTCGAAACCGCGGCCGAGCGGCCAGGTCGCCCGCGAGGCGGCCATGCTGGTCTCGTCCTCCGGTGACAGGTGCCACTTGCCGATCGCGTAGGTGGCGTAGCCGGCCGCGCTCAGGATCTCGGACAGGTAGCCGTTCTCCCGCGGCGGCTTGCCCCAGTAGCCGGGGAAGCCGACCGCCAGGTCGGCCACCCGGCCCATGCCGCTGCGGTGGTGGTTGCGGCCGGTCAGCAGGCACGCCCTGGTGGGCGAGCACAGCGACGTGGTGTGGAAGTTGGACAGCCTGACGCCGTCGGCGGCGAGGCCGTCCATCACCGGCGTCTCGATGTCCGAGCCGAAGCAGCCGAGCTGGGCGTACCCGACGTCGTCGAGCACGATCAGCAGCACGTTCGGGGATCCAGGCGGCGGGGTCGGCTCGGGCGGCCACCACGGCGTGGAGTCCCGCCAGTCCCGGCCGATGCGACCGCCGAAGTTCTGCGCCAAGCCAGGAGTCCCTTCTGCCTGGATATCCCGTTTCGATCATAGGCCGGGGCCAGTCGGTAGCTTTGATCCCGTGGCGGCAGAGCTGGAGGCACCCAGGGCACGGCCTGGCCGCAGCGACGTGATCCGCTATGCCGTCGGGATCGCGATCGGCGCGGTCGTGCTCGTGCTGCTGGTCGGCAAGCGCGGCGAGCTGGATGCGGCGGTCCGCCAGCTCGGCCACGCGGACCTGCGCTGGGTGCTTGCGGCGGTCGGCGCCGAGTGCCTGTCCCTGCTCACCTTCGCCTACCTGCAGCACCGGGTGCTGCTGCTCGGCGGCGGCCGGGTCCCGATGCCTGCCCTGTTCCTGCTCACGATGGCCAACGACGCGATCGCGAACACGGTGCCCGGCGAGCCGGCCGTCTCAAGCGCGTACCGGTACCGCTATTACCGGCGGCGCGGCGCGACCGGCGCGACCGCCGGGTGGACCGTGTTCACGATCCTGATCGCCCAGGCGATGGGCATGTCGGTGCTGCTGCTGTTCGGCGTGCTGATCGCGCTCGGCTCGGCCGCCAGCGCCCGCGCCGCCGGGGCTGCCGTCGTCGGCCTGGTGATCGTGGTCGCCGCTGCCGCGGTCCTGGTCAGGCGCGACCTGGTGCTGCGACTGGCCGAGGCGCTGGTGCGCGGGGTGCGCCGGGTCACCGGGCACCCGCGCGGCAACATCGGCGAGCGGATCGAGTCCACCCTGGCCAGGATGCGGGAGATCCCGCTGAGCACCGGGGCGACCGTCGGCGTGGTGGCGCTGGCCACGCTGGTGTGGTTCGGCGACTTCTTGTGCCTGCTGTGCAGCTTCGGCGCGGTCCGCGCCTCGGTGCCGTGGGGCGGCGTGCTGCTCGCCTACGGTGCCGCCCAGGTGGCCGGCTCGCTGCCGATCGTGCCCGGCGGACTCGGCATCGTGGAGGGCAGCCTGGCGGTGATCCTGGTCGCCTACGGGGCCAGCCGGGTGAGCGCGGTGGCGGCGGCGCTCGCGTTCCGCATGGTCAGCTTCTGGCTGGCGATCGCGGCCGGCTGGATCGCCGTGGCCGTGATCGCGCGCCAGCTTCGCCGGTCGCGCGAGTAAGGCCCGGGCGGCAGGGGCCACTGGACCGCTGTGCTGGACCGCTGTGCCACTGCGCAGCGCCAGGTAGCCTGCGCTCACACCATATTCGCATGTAACTCTCACCTGGCGCCGGCTATCGCGTGGTCAGATGACCGTGTGGGCGCGGGGGCGCGGGGGGTGGAGGGAGCCAGCCGATGACCGAGACGGCCCAGGGCCTGGCAGTCGACCAGGGTGAACTGCTGGTCGTCGACGACGAGCCCTTCCTGCGGGACGCGGTCGCCGCGTCGCTGCGGTTCCTCGGCTTCGAGGTGACCACGGCCGAGACCGGCGCCGGGGCGCTGCGGCTAGCCAGGGACCACCCGTTCGACCTCGTTGTACTTGACGTGATGCTGCCCGACACCGACGGCTTCGACGTGGTGCGCAGACTCCGCGCCGATGGCTGCCGAGTCCCGGTCATCTTCCTCACCGCCCGCGACACCCAGGCCGACAAGGTCACGGGCCTCACCCTGGGCGGCGACGACTACATGACCAAGCCGTTCGGGCTCGAGGAGCTGGCGGCCAGGATCCGCACCGTGCTGCGGCGGTCCAGGCCGGGCAGCATGTCGGGCCCGGTCCTGGCGTTCGCCGACATTGAGCTTGACCAGGACGCCTACGAGGTCCGCAGGGCCGGTCAGCTGATCGAGCTGTCTCCCACCGAGTTCCGGCTGCTGCGGTACCTGATGCAGCATCCGGGGCGGGTGCTGACCAGGGCGCAGATACTTGACCACGTGTGGGACTACGACTTCGGCGGGTCGAGCACCGTGGTGGCGACCTACGTGGCCTACCTGCGGCGCAAGCTGGCCAGGTACGGGCCCGACGTGATCCACACCCAGCGCGGCGTGGGCTATAGCCTGCGGCTGCCGCGCCCCGGCGACCAGCCGGGCCCCGACGAGGCGTGAGGGACGTGCCGTGATGATGCCTCGATGGCCCCGACGACAGGCCAGGCCGCGACACTCGGCCGGGCCGAGGCGACCGCGCCGGCCGAAGCTGCGGACCAGGGTGCTGGCCGGCGTGCTGCTGATCACGCTGACCGCGCTCGTCGCCTTCGACGTCTCCGCGGTCACCGCGCTGCGGCGCTACCTGCTGGCGCACACGGACTCGCAACTGACGGAGGTCCTGAGCCTGTACCGGCCGCTGGCCGGCGGCCGCGGCTCGGTCGGGGTGCCTGCCAACTTTCGGGGCACCGTCATCGACGCGCCGGTGCCCCACTTCGCCGCCATCCGCGGAACGAAGATCTCCGGACCGCAGGTGCGGGTGCAGGCGCCGATATTCGACCAGTTCTTCCTCGAATTCCTGCAGGGCCGCAGGCCCCGGCGCGTGCTCGTGACCGGGAACCCGCTGCTGCAGCCGCGGACGCCGAACTGGATCTGGGTCAACAAGCGCAAGGGCGGGCGGACCGCTGTGCTGGCCGGCGCGCGCGCCGAGACCGTGCCCAGTATCCACGGCCGCGCCCAGCTCAGGCTCCAGGCAATACCGATCGCCGGCGGCACGCTGGTGGCCACCACCAGCCTGGCCGACGTGGACAAGACGGTGGGCAGGCTGCGGCTCATCCTGATCATCGGCTCGGCCGCGGCAGGCCTGCTGGTGGCACTGGGCGTCGCGCTTGTGGTCCGTCGCGGCCTGCGGCCGATCGAGACCATGGCCACCCAGGCCGACCGGATCTCAGCCGGAGACCTCACCGAGCGGGTCAGCCAGCAGGACGCAGCGACCGAGGTGGGCAGGCTCAGCATTGCCCTCAACGACATGCTCGGCCGGATCGAAGCGTCGATGCGCGAGCGCGACGCCAACCAGGAGCTCACCCGCCGGTTCTTCGCCGACGCCAGCCACGAGCTGCGCAACCCGCTGGCCTCGCTGCGCGCCAACGCCGAGCTTTACCAGCAGGGCGTGCTGCGGGACCGGGACCAGGTCGACGAGGCAATGCGCAGGATCTCACTTGAGGCGCAGCGGATGAGCGTCCTGGTCGACGACATGCTCAGGCTCGCCCGCCTCGACCAGCACCCCGAGCAGCGGGAGGACCTGGTGGACCTGACCGCGCTGGTCTCCGGCTGCGCAGAACGCGCCAGGGCCGCCGACCCGCGCCGCACCTGGCGGGCCAAGGTCGCGGGCGGCCTGGTCACGGTCGGCGACGAGGAAATGCTCCGCCGGGCCGTCGACAACCTGCTCGCCAACGTCCGGGCGCACACGCCGCAGGGCACGACGGCCACGATCACGGCCGGCTGCCGGGACGGAGCGGTGACGGTCGGCATCTGCGACGACGGCCCGGGGGTGCCGCCGGACGACCTGCCCAGGATCTTCGACCGGTTCTACCGCGGCGGCGGCCGGGCGCGCCAGCCGGGATCCGGGCTAGGCCTGGCGATCGTGTCTGCCATCGCGACCGCCCACCACGGCAGCGTCACCGCCGCCCTCGGCGACCCTCGCGGCCTGCTGGTCACACTGACCGTGCCGGCCGAACCCAGCGCCGCACCGACAGCGCTCGACGACTGCGCGTTGCTGATCGAGCACGAGCAGTTTGCACCCGAACCCGCCGGCGTCGCCTGACACCCGGCGGGACGCCCCGCGGCGGTCACCGGCGACCGCTGCAGCCCCCGCCGGGCAGCGGCCGAGCCACGGCCACGTCCCTAGCGGGCGCGCTGCCGATCACCAGGCAGGCGGTGGTCAAGCACCTGACGGTGCTGCGCAGGTCCGGCCTGGTCACCGGGGAGCGGCAGGGCCGCGAGGTCCGCTACCGGGTGGAGACCGGCAGCCTCGCGGCCACCGCCCGGTGGCTGGCCGGGCTGGCCGCCGAGTGGGACGGCCGGCTGGCCGCTATCAGGCGGCTCGCCGAATCGCCGGATCCTGCCCGCTGACTCGAAGATATCCGTTCTCGCGGCATTTCCGATCGATTGCATGAATGCGCATCAATAGTCCAGCGCTATTTCGCTGCCGCGAAAGCGTTGCACCAATATTCCCTGTCCTGACCAGCAACGGCAGTAGTATTCCCAGCTGAGACGAAGATTCCGCAGGGGGATATTCTGGTGCAAGGTCCTATCAAGCGAGCGCTTGCCGCGGCGGGCGGTTGCGCCATCGTGTTCTCGCCCCTGCTGCTGTCCGGCCGGGCGGATGCCGCAGCGCTCGCGCACGTGACGTACTACGTGGCCGGCAACGGAAGCGACTCGCACACCGGAGCGTCCTGCCCGACGGGTTTCGCGACGATAGCGCACGCCATCAGCGTCGCCGGGTCTGGCGATACGATCATCGTCTGCCCGAGCGGCACACCCTACGCGCAGGGCAACGTCGTCGTGCCCCCGGGCAAGAATCTCACCATCATGGGCCGGGGCCATCCGGTCATCAATGCCACGGGCAAGACCAACGGCATCGTGGTCGAGGCCAACGAGACCACGATCGAGGACCTCACGGTCGAGAACGCGAACAACGCGGGCATCGAGGTCGAACATGTTCTGCACGGGCTCATCAGCCGCAATGACCTGATGGGCAACACGGACGGAATACTCATTCTTGACTCGTCTTACGTTGACGTGCTCGACAATCTCACCCACGACAACTCGCAGGCCGGAATCGTCCTGTCCGATACGGTCGCACCCGCGGCCGTGGCCCCGGTGACGCCGGACGCCCTGCCGGTCTTCCAGAGCGCGCACAACGTGGTATCGAAGAACATCGCCGACCACAACGGCGGCCAGGGGATCCTGCTGATCGGCTACCTTGCGGCACCGTCGGGCGTGTTCGACAACAAGGTGATCAGCAACACGACCGACAGCAACGGCTTCGACATCAGCGCACTGCACGGCCCGGCGGGCATCCTGCTGACCAGCGGCACCCCCGTCGGCAACGTGTTCCGTAACCTGATCGCCAGCAACGAGGCCGAGGGCAACGCCGGGCCCGGCATCAGCCTGATCGCCGGCGCCGTGGTGAGCGGGCCGAGGCAGATCACGCCCGACAAGCCGAGCGCGAACCTGAACCGCAACGTGATCACGAAGAACGCGCTCGGGATCAACAACGTGGGTGTCGCGACCGGCGGCCCCGACACCGAGACGACCGGCATCTACCTGTCGAGCCCGGCGCCGCTGCTCGCCCACGTCTACGACAACCTCGTCAACGGGGACTTCTACGGGACCTGGGCGACGAACACGATCGGCCCGAAGCTCCTGTTCTTCAACAACGTGTTCCTCGGCGTCGTGGTGCCGGTGTTCATCGCCTGACCTGCTCCATCGCCTGACCGCAGTCGATGCGGCCGGGGCCTGCCAGCCTGGCCAGCCGCCTCCAGCTGAACGCGCGCATGCACGGCCGGGTGCCCGGGCGGTTCCTCGGCAGCACCACCCGAAGCGCGGCCGGCCGGACCGAGCAGCGCACCGGAACCGGCATCAGCACGGTCTCGCCGTCGATGCCGACCGGAATCTCCCTCTCCCGCGCATCCCCCGCGCCTCCTCCGTCCCCCGCGTCGACCGTGACCTCGCTGGCCGACAGGACGGTCAGCCCCCGCCCGCGGCCGCGGCGCACCAGGCCGATGGCCTCGGCCGCGCTGGTCACCGTGACGGCGATCACGCCGAGCGCGCCGGCGTCCAGCCTGGCCCGCCGGCCGAGCCCGGCGATGTCCCCGGTCTGGTAGGGGTTGTTGCTGACCAGCACCGCCTGCGGGCCGGCGATGTCCGCGGCTCCGGCCCGCGCCACCAGGCGGTGACCGTCGCCGTCGCTCCTGAGCAGGTCGGGCAGCATCTGCAGGGTGGTGCCGCGCTTGTCATCCCGGTATGCCGGGCTGCGGACTATCTCCGCATAAGCCCCGAACGATGCGTTATTAACGAAGGTTCTGTCACCGATCAGGCCGAGGTCGATCCGCCGCTCGATCCCGTCGGTCAGCGCGTCCAGGCAACGGGACGGGTCGTCGCGGTCCAGGCCCAGGTCCAGCGCGAAATGGTTCCTTGTCCCGGCGCTGATGCACAGGAACGGCAGGTCGTGCTCGGCGGCGATGCCGGCCACCAGGGCCTGGGTCCCGTCGCCGCCGGCCACGCCGAGCAGGTCGGCTCCGCCGGCGACCGCCTGCCTGGCCAGCGCCGCGACGTCGACCGTCCCCGGGCCCTCGAGCAGGGCGACCTCGGCGCCGGCCGCCCGCGCCTTCTCGGCCAGCCCGAACCTGGCCACCTTCCCGCCGCCGGATCGCGGGTTCATGATCAGGTACGCGTGCTCCGGCCGTCTGGCGGGCCTCTCGGGCGCGCTCCGGTAGCGTTGCGTCCCCATCGAGGCGCGCGCCGCGGCCAGGCCGGCTAGCACCAGCGCGAGCGAGACCGCCGCCACCCACAGCAGGTGCGCGAGCGCGTACCCGGCCAGCACCGCGATCGGGGCAAGAACCGCCAGGATGAACGCAGCCCAGCGCCGCAGCCCCCGGTAGGCAAGGAACCAGTAGGCGCCCGCGACCTGAAGGCACGCCCCGGCGGCTCCGGTCAGCACCAGGGCGACACTGTGCACCTCGGCGAACGCGATCAGCACGGCTACCCCGCCCGCCATCAGCAGGATGGACAGCCTGGCCAGCCATCGCTGCCTGGTCAACGGGCGCCCCCCGGCTCGCGGTCACCTGCCGTTGCCCACGGTCCGCCGCCGGCCCGGCGGCGCGCACCACCCTGGCCGGGTGAACCGGGCGGGCTCACGGTCCCGGCCGGCGCTGGAGATACTCGTGAGTTGGGTATTGGCACAGTCACGTCAGCAGGCCGTCTCAGGCAAGGAGCTATCGGATGGAGAACCAGCCCAGGCGCCCGACCGCGAAAGGTCCGGCGGAGTGGTTCACCGGTGACGTCTGGATCGACCCGATCGCCAGCGGGGACGAACCATCGCGGGTGCGGGTCAGCGCGGTGCGCTTCAGCCCGGCCGCCCGGACCGCCTGGCACTCGCACGCCGTCGGCCAGACGCTGTACGTCACCGAGGGCGAGGGGCTCGCGCGGTCGCGCGACGGCGGGCTGCTGCGGTTCCGCGCCGGCGACGTCGTCTACACCCCGGCCGGTGAGTGGCACTGGCACGGCGCGGCGCCCGATCACTACATGACGCACCTGTCCATCACCGAGGCGCCGCCGCCGGGGGACGGCCGGCCGGATGCGGACTGGGGCGAGAAGGTCACTGACGCCGAGTACGGCGCTTCTCACTGACCCCGGCCGGCTTGCGGCTCCCGGACGGCGTCGGCCAGCACCGTGGTCACGAGCTTCTCGACGGCCACTGCCTCCGGCGGTGCGCCCTCCCGGCCGGCGAACAGCAGGTGCCCGGCAACCCCTGGGCCAGGAATGCCGCAGACGGGTACACCGCATTCTGCGACAAGGCGGCCGACTGGATGCGGCAGGCGGGCGGGTTCGGCGACCCCGAGCAGTGGCGGATCGGCTGGGAGCACCGCGCACAGCCGCGGGCACAGCGACGCGCACGGGCGCGGGTACTACCGCCTCCTGACGCGCGGGAGGGCCCAAGGTCTCTAATCTGGCGGCGAAGGTCCCCTTCCGGTAACCAAAGCACCGGCTTCGCCGTCGTAATTACTGAGTACTGATGAGTTTCTTAAAGGGGATGTCTGCCATGAAGATTCTTCGCAGGCGGCTCGGGGCCATGGGCCTCGCCGCCATCACCATCGCATCGGCGGGCCTGCTGGTAGCGGCATGCGGCACCTCGGGGGGTGCACCAGGAGCTACCAGCACGGTGACGGTCACGCCGCCCCCGGTCACGAAGACGGTCAGCCCCAGCCCGACCATGCCCACCGGCCCCGGGCAGTGCACGACCGGCGATCTACGGTTCACCGTAGGCCGGGAGAACGGCGCTGCCGGGACCATCTACTACCCGCTTGACTTCACTAACGTGTCATCGTCGGCGTGCACCATGTACGGCTACCCTGGCGTGGCATTCGTGACGTCAGCGGGCGGCAGCATCATCGGCGCGCCGGCCGGACGGCGTGACATTTCCGGCCTCACGCCGACGCTCATCACGGTCCAGCCAGGCGGGACGGCGCACGCGATCCTCGCGCTCAGCGACGTGCTCGTCAGCAACCAGTGCCACCTGAATCAGATGCCGGTGACCACGGTCCAGGCCTACCCGCCGGATCAGTACACCGCACTGTTCGCCCCCATCACGGCCACCGGCTGCACGATGAAGTCGCTGGTGGTGATGTGGGTCAGCCCGGTGACATCCGGGTCGTGACAGATCCGGCGGTCACCGCGGATGCAGGCGTGAGCTGACCGGCAGAGGGAAAGATCGCAGCGGCAGCAGCCGCTGCGATCTTGCGGAAGGAACCACGCCGATGGCCGACGAAGAGCAGGTACCCTCCGGCGTGGTTCCCGGCCTGGTCCAGGAGTTCATCGGCCAGCTCCGCGGTGCGGTCGAGGGCCTGGAGGGCCTGGCCAGGCTCGGCGAGCACCTGCCGTCGGCATCCCGCGCGCTCGCGCTCCCCGGCACCCTGTCGGCAGCGCAGCTGACGTCGATCGCCGACGCCATCGCCGCGCAGCGGCGCAGCATCGAGGCCCTGAAGGCCCAGCTGTCGGCCTTCGACGAGCAGCTCGCGGTGCTGGAGCAGATCCTCGGCCCGCTCGCGCAATGGAGCCGAAAGTGGGCGGAACTCGAAGAGCGCCTGCTGAACATCCACCACCCGCCCAGGCCAGAAGCCGAATCCTGAAGACCTCCTGACCCGCGGCAGGGCGGCCGCGCGGGGCTATTCTTGGCCCGGAACGCAATGGAGAGGACTCAGGTGAGCGAGAACACGGCCAGGCTGGCGGTGCTGATCGATGCGGACAACGCACAGCCCGGCATTACCGAGGGGCTGCTCGCCGAGGTCGCCAAGTACGGGACCGCCCACGTCAAGCGCGCCTACGGGGACTGGACGGGAACCAGCCTGAAGGGCTGGAAGGACCAGCTGCTCGCGCAGTCGATCCAGCCGATCCAGCAGTTCGCCTACACCACCGGCAAGAACGCGACAGACTCCGCGATGGTCATCGACGCGATGGACCTGCTGTACTCGGGCCGGTTCGACGGGTTCTGCCTGGTGTCCAGCGACAGCGACTTCACCAGGCTGGCGGCCCGGCTGCGCGAGTCCGGCCTGACGGTATACGGGTTCGGCGAGCGCAAGACGCCCAAGCCGTTCGTGGCGGCCTGCGACAAATTTATTTACATCGAGAACCTAACCCGCGACGCAGCTGCCACCGCAGGGTCAACCGATGCCGCGCCCGCGGCCGTAGCGCGCGCCTCGGCTGCCCAGCTCAAGCGCGACGCCGGGCTGGTCGGCCAGCTGCGCAACGCCGTCGAGGCGGCCTCGGACGAGGACGGCTGGGCCGCGCTCGGCTACGTCGGCACGCTGATCACCAAGCAGCAGCCGGACTTCGACTCGCGCAGCTACGGGTACGCCAAGCTGAGCGACCTGATGGCCGCGACCACCCTGTTCGAGATAGAGCGCCGCAGCGCGGGCGACGGCAGGCAAGGCTCCATCTACATCCGCGACAGGCGGCACCGCCAGCCAGGCAAGAAGGCGCAAGCCACCCAGAGCAACTAGCCGAACCACGGCTGGCCAGAGCGGCACTCCTACAACGCGTCAGCTGTCCGTGCGGCTGCGGCTGGCGTGAAGCAAGACTGACGGAACCCGGCAGCCCCCGCGTGAGCGCTTCATCTAGAAAGCCGCGTCGCGACCGATGCGGTTGCGTTACGTAGCTAATCCAGCGGAGAGGACGTTGGTGGTTACTCGGTCTCCGGCTTCGGCAGATTGAACTCCCCCTTCAGAACTCCCGCGAGGAAGGCGTCCCACTCCCGGTACAGATACGCGATAACCTGCCCATCGCCCCGCCCAGAGTGCCGTACGTACACATGTTCGCGGCCGACCGCCACTTCGACGCAGTCGCCTGTTGAGCTAGCGCTGCTCTTGCGCCATGGCAGGCCTGCGTATTCCGGTTCGGTCATGCCCCTCCTCCTTGGGCGGCAGGTGTCAGCGCGTACTCGGACACATACTGCCGCACCGCGTGCCGCCATTGTAGGGCAACGGCGCCGTTTAGGCACAGTTAACCGGCTCGCCCCAATCGAGGCGAATGCCGTGCACGCGAGGAGTGACTAAGCCTGCCTGCCCCCTAGGTTCTTGAGGAACTCAATCGTTTCGCCTTCTGACAGCGACATCTGTTGCAGGTGCTCGAAGGTTCGGCTGTAACGCTTGATCTCCGCGTTGTCGTCAAGTACCACCGTGTCAGACCTGGGCGCTTCGAAGTACAGCACTGGAGGGTCCGCCGGGTCTGGGAACCGCATGAGCACGAACGGAGTCTGCATCCCTGGAGTTATCCCGGCGGTGAACCGGAGGATCCTGATGCTTATGTGCGGACTTTGCGCCAGTTCTATGAGGTGCGAGACCTGGCCCGCCATGACGTCGGCGCTCCCCACTCGCCTCCACACCACTGGTTCGTCCAGTACGAAGGACATCCTCGGCGGCTGCTTGGCTTGAAGTAGCCTTTGCCGTTCTAGGCGGAACGCAAGCAACGCTGCCAGGTGGTCAGGCGCCGCGTCCCGAATCACGCCCTGAAGAATCGTTTGAGCATACTCACGAGTCTGCAAGATGCCCGGGACGAACTGCGTCTGAAAGCTCAGGACCTCGTCGGCAGTCTGCTCGAACTCCACGAACTGCAGGTACTGCTCGGAGGCGATGTCGCCGAAGTCCTTCTTCCACCAGGGCGCCTGGCGCGCCTCCCTGGCAGCAGCCACCAGATCCTCGATGTAGACCTTGTCGGTGATGTCGTAGAGGCTGAGGAGGGCACGGAGGTCAGTCGTCGTCAGCCCGACTGCACCCGACTCAATTCGGACAATCTTTGACAATGACCACTCAAGTGACTCGGCAACCTTGGCCTGGGTTAGTCCAGCGGCGTCTCTCGCTTGCTTGAGAGCAGTCCTGAGCCGACGGCCTGCAACCGCTGGTTTGGCACGATCGTCGGACAAAGAGCTACTACCCCCTCATGCTAGGTAACAGTTCGCCACTAGGCAATCCACCATATTGCAGCTAGCTCACGAGCCAGCTGCCTGGATGCAGCGACGTTACTCCCGCGACCTGCGTGGCGCAAGCGTTCTGCGGTCTTGACACAAAGGTTTTAACCTTCGCATCCCGGTTCATGAACTGCACGGTGAGTGTGCTAGCTCATAGGCTGTCCGCCTATAGGCATTGCGCTGTACGGCTGCCAACGCATAGGCTATCAGCTAGGCGGCACCAACCGTGAGGTTCTCATGGCACGCATCCCCAATTTCGTGACCGGGCTGCTCAGGCGGGCCGACGAGGCGTTCTTTGGCGCGGACGACCAGTTCGCGCGCATCCACGGATGGGAGGTCCGTGCGGGCCGATTCGGCCTGTCGCGGGCCTACCATCATCCCGCCTTCGACCGGCTGGTCTGCTGCCAGCAGTGCAAAGGCGATGGGCACCGCGAAGAGGCCGCCTGCATCTGGTGTGCGGGGACCGGGCGGATCGTGCTGGGCAATCCGGTGCTGACGGTCAGGCGGTGAAGTCATGCCACGCCTGATCGGCCGCCGTGAACCCGGCTTTGGACCGTCGCTCATAACTCCGAAGAGACCCAACTTGGCGCTCATCGCGCTCCGGTGGCGAAACGAACTCGTGCTCGCGGTTGCCGCGTTGAGCGGGATCGGCGCCGCCGTTGCATGGGCCGGGCTCGAGCGCACCCTGCTCTGCACCGTAGGTCTTGGTGCAGCGATCGGAGGCGCGTGCACCCGGCCGGAGGTTCGCCGACTCGTCGTGGCGCGCTTCTGGCTGTTCGCGACACCACACCGCGTCAGGACCTGCTTCGCCCTGGCTTGGATATACAACGGGCGCGGGCAGATCCCGGCCGTGCTTCGCGCCACGGCCATCCCGCAGGGCGAGTGCGTACTGGTCTGGCTTCGGGCTGGCATCAGTTTCGCCGACATCGAGTCCGCGACCGGCTTGCTGGCCGCGGCGTGCTTCGCCACTGAGGTGATCGCCATACGCGACCCCCGCTACGGCCATCGGGTCTACCTGGACGTCATCCGCTGGCCGGAGCGTCATGGTGGCGCCAGCGCCGGTCCGACGCCGTGGGAGCCGGACGCGCTCGGTGGGCCAGACAGCGGCCCGAGGGGACGCGGGATACAGGATCCGCCGAGCGACGACCAATCAGACGCCGCATAGGGCACGACAGGAGATGACGATGCGGACCAGATCCAACCATGTGGCCGGGCGGGCGGGTACCCTCCGGCAGACGGGCCGGCCTGTTCCGGGCCGACCCGTTCCAGGGCGGTCCCGCCGTGGGTGGCCGCGTGGGGGGCCAGCTCCTGGGCGGCCCGGTGGAGGTCGGCCACCCCTGGGGCTGCCCCGCCGTCGACCGCCAGGCGGCGGCTCCTATCGCCATGGCGCAGGCCTCAACTGGCCGCTAATAGCGCTCATGACTGTGCTGTGCCTGGCAGCCATCCCGCTCGTAGCTGAGAAAGTCCTCAGCGCGCGAGCCTCCGAGTGCAGGACGCCGCCGACCACGTTGATCGATGCGATGCAGGAGACGGCCGAGGAGGGATATGACCCGGCTCCTGCGGCGAGCCTGGTCAGCCGGGCTCAGCATCTGGCGTCCTGCTCAGGCGGAACGCTGCTCATCCTCCGGGCGGCCGGACGGGGCGCGCAGGCCGATGCGCCCACGTCCCTACGCGTGTACCGCGATCCCGGCCAGCTTGAGAACGACCCGGTCGTCCGCGCGAAGGCCGTACGGGCGCTTATAGGCCGCACGCTCCGCCGGGCCTTCGCCACGCACGTCCGCGGGGGCGGCCGGGACCTGATCGGCTTGCTGGCCGCCATCTCGCAGGACCGTGGCCACGGGAGCACCGAGGCCTGGCTGTCTACGTTCGGCCTGCCAACCGCGGCGCCGGCCAACACCCGGATCCTCATGGCCGCCGATCCTGCCCCGGCGGCCGCTTCGATCCGGCCCTGGCTGCCAGATCTGCACGGGGTCCGCGTGCATCTGATCCTCAACCCGCCCGCCGGCGACCAGCCCCCGCTCAACACCGCCACCGACGCCTGGCGCCGCGCGTTCGTGATCGCCGTCCTCCGAGATGCCGGAGCCTCGGTCGTCTCCGTCACCGAGGTTCAGGTCAGCGAGCGGCCGGCCCCCGGAGCACCGCCCGCGCCGCCAGTGCCCAACCTGCCCGAGGCCACGCCGCGGCCGCCGAAGCCACCAGCGTCCGCCAAGCCCTACCAGGTCAAGCTGGACAACGCGGCGTTCTTCCTGCCTAACTCGACGGCGTTCGCTACCAGCAGGCAGCAGGTAATCGCTAGCCTGGCTCCGGTCGTCGCTGCCTGGAAAACCGGCGGGTATGAGCGAGCCGTGGTCGTGGGCCACTGCGCCCGGTTCGGGCCGCCCGCAGGCGCCCTGAAGCTCAGCCGCCAGCGGGCCAGCATCATCGCCGACCTGCTCCGTGCCGCCGGCCTCACCCACATCACCGCGATCGGTGTCGGCTACAGCCGGCCGCTGCCGCCGAACCCCTACAGCGCGACCAACCGCGTCGTGATCGTGACCATCTACCCGAAGAACTGAAGGAGCAGACGCGATGAGCTTCCACCCGCACGGCGTGCCGCCAGACGACCCCAACCTCGAGATCTACGAGCACGCTCACGCCATCGACCACGACATGCCGAGCACCAACCTGGCGGTCAGCATCCACCGCGCCGCCGTGGCCGCCGGCCATCCCGACGATCCGGACTCCGCCCGCGCGGCGATGACCGGCCCGGCGGGCGCCGCTGCGGTACAGGCAACCATGAACCCGTTCGTCGAAGAGGCGATCGGATTCGACGAGGCTGCCGGACAGCACGCCGGCCGCGCCCTGGACTGGGCCCAGCAGGCGCGTGATCACGCGGACCAACGGAGCCGACTGCCTGAGGAGCAGGTGACACTCACCGACGGATCCAGCCACACCAGGGGCCAGGTCCAGGCCGGCCATGCCCAGCGAGTAGAGGCCGCCGCCCAGCGGGTCGGGCGCGGCGACACCGAGCACCTAGAGCACCCACCCAGGCCCGGGCTCCGGCTGATCGTCGCCAGCGTGCTGTCCATGATCGAGATGGGCTTGCTGATCTGGCCGGTCACCGACGCCACCTGGACCGACCCCATATCCGTCGCCTTCGTCGGAGGCTTGGCCGTGATGTTCCTGCTCATGAACGACCACCTTCCCCGCCATGCCGGGAAGGCCTGGCGGGAGCACCGGGAGGCAGCGCAGGCGGCCAGGGAGCTCACCTCGGTTGCGGTCAGCAAGGGTCGCTCTGGCGACACCGAGGGCGGCCGGGAGATCGCCGGTCATGTCGACGGTCGGCACGTAGTGGCCGCCAGGCGCAAGGCCGTGCGCTGGAGCGCTGCGCTCGGCGCCGTCCTGGCCGTTTATGCCGCGGTCATGTTCACCCGGGTGCTGCGCCTGGCTGAGCCGCTGGGATCACCGTTGTTCTCCGTTCTCGCCGCCGCGTTGGTCACGGTGTTCACGGCAGGCGCACCGATCGTGATGGCGCACCGCTGGTCACGGGGCAATGCTCTCGGCGACGAGCTGCGCGAGCACGGCGCGGTCACCGCAGAGAGCCGCGAGATCGCGCAGCAGCTGCAGGAGCTGGCGGAGGCGGCGATCGTGACCTCGGAACACGTCACCGAGCTGGCGCACGACCAGCTCGAGCTGGCCAGTCAGAGAATTCACGACGGATACCGGGTCGTGGCCGTGGGGCTGCAGAAGGCGGCGCGCATGCTCGGCCTGGACTCGGTTCTGACGCCCGAACCGGAGAACCTGTTCCCGGCCGAACGCGCGCTCCGTGCCCGCGCGCTCGACACACTCTCCAGGACCGCGACCGTCATCGTCGGCGTCCGACGGACGCTCGCCAAGGCCGGCCCGTTCGCTCCCGAAGGCCCCGCACCCAACCCCTGGCGCCACCGCACTGCGCCCCGGCAAGCCATGCCCGACCTTGCACATATGGATCCGTCTCAGGTCGGCCCGCTGCACCAGCCGCCGCGCTGATCGGCTGGACCGGTGCGCAGGTAATCGCGGAGCCGCCGCTCTCTTGCGCATTGGCCAGGTCGGCGCAGAGACGACGTGCAGCTGATAGGCCCTGGCTCCGAGGGTCCCGCGCGTCGTGTGGCGGCTAGCCTGGCGTGGGCAGATATCCGATGCCGCCGGGAGGAGCGCCATGAGCTCGGTTCCGATCGCCGATCATGGCCTGCTGTCGAATTGCCACTCCGCGGCCCTGGTGACCAGGGATGGCTCAGTGGACTGGCTGTGCCTGCCGCGATTCGACAGCCCGTCGGTCTTCGGGCGGCTTCTTGACGACGGGGCCGGACACTGGTCGATCCGCCCTGCCGGCGCTTTCCGCGCCAGGCGCAGGTACGTGGACCAGACCATGGTGCTGCAGACCACGTTCGAGACTGCCCGCGGCGCCGTGACGTGCACCGACGCGCTCGCGCTTGGTGTTCGGAGCCGCGGCCACCACCTGGGAGAGGGAGCCCCGAGCCTGCTCGTGCGCCAGGTACAGGGCCTCAGCGGCGAGGTGGAACTGGAGGTCGACTACGCGCCCCGGACCGAGTACGGGCTCGTGGCGCCGCTGCTCAGCCCGATCGGCGGCGGAGTCCTCGGCCGCGGAGGTGCCGACATCACGGTGCTGTCTACCCCGGTAGCGCTGGAGATCGCCGGTGGCTCTGCCTCCGGTCGCTTCAGGATCCGGGCTGGCCAGCGACTGGCATTCGCGCTGCACCATGGCCGACCCGGCGAGCCCGCGCCGGTGACCTGGCCCCAGGATGACCTCGCGATGCGGCTGGATGACACCGTGGCCGCGTGGCAGTCCTGGTCGAGGATGCACCAGAGCTACCAGGGTCCGTGGCGCGAGCTTGTTCATTCAAGCGGGCGGGTCCTGCGGGCGCTGACCTACTACCCCACCGGCGCGATCGTCGCCGCGCCGACGACGTCCCTGGCCGAGGTCGTCGGGGGCGGACGTAACTGGGACTACCGCTACTCCTGGGTGCGGGACGCGAGCCTGACCATGGACGCACTCTGGGTGGCCGCGTGCCCGGACGAGGCCGGGAAGTTCTTCGGCTACCTGAGCACGGCTGCGGCGACGTCGCTGGTACGCGGCGGTGACCTGCAGATCATGTTCGGCGTCGGCGGCGAGCACGACCTTACCGAGCGGGAACTGCCACATTTGTCGGGATGGCGGGCCAGCGCGCCCGTGCGGATCGGGAACGGCGCCTGGACCCAGCGCCAGATCGACGTCTACGGCGAGCTGCTGGCGGCCGTGTACCGGCTCCGCGAGCAGATCGGGGAGTTCGAGCCCGCCACGCGTGACTTCCTGATCGCGGTCGCCGATACCGCCGCCCGGCGGTGGACCGAGAAGGACCGCGGCATCTGGGAGATACGCGGTCCCGAGCAGGACTTCCTGTACTCCAAGGTCATGTGCTGGGTTGCGCTGGACCGCGCCGTCGCGCTCGCCGACAGGCTCCGCGCACACGACAAGGCGCCGCGATGGCGCCAGGTCATGGACCAGATCCACACGACGGTCCTGCACCACGGATGGAACGAGCGGGCGGGGGCCTTCACCCAGTACTTCGGGTCCGATGAGCTGGACGCCTCCAACCTCATGCTGCCCATCGTCGGCTTCCTGCCCGCCACGGACCCCCGTATGACCGCCACCATCGACGCCATCGAGCAGCGGCTCACCGACCAGCGGGGGCTGGTCTACCGGTACGACACCGCGGCCGGCGTGGACGGGCTGGACGGCGAGGAGGGCACGTTCCTGCTGTGCACCTTCTGGCTCGCTCACGCGCTCGCGCTGGGAGGCCAGCCGGGCCGGGCGCGGCACGTCTTCGAGCGCGCCATCAGCTACGCCAACGACCTGGGCCTGCTCGCCGAGGAGGTCGACCCGGACAGCGGCGAGCTGCTCGGCAACTTCCCCCAGGCATTCAGCCACATCGGCCTGGTCACCGCCGCGCACGCCATCTTCGAAGCCGAGCAGACTCAGCCGACCGTGATACGCCAGCGCCCCAGTCCGCACAGCGCGAGCTCATGACCGGCAGCCCGTGACCGGGCGAGCATAATCCCGCACCTCGCCGCCGTCCGGCCAGGAAGGAAAGAATGGGATCGTGGCTTCGCACTCCCCGACGCGAGTGACTCTCGCCGAGCTGGTGGCGACGCTCTCGCTTGTCTCCGACCTCGGCATGGGACGGCCGATGGAGCGGGTCCTGCGCCAGACCGTCATCGCCATGCGGCTCGGAGCGCCAGCTGCGGCGGTTGTCACGGATTAGGGACGCCAAGTCCGGCGCGTCATCTGGGCGGTTGCCAGACGGCGATCACCGCCGGTGACCTGAGCTCGCCGTAGTAGTCGTTGTCGCCGACATCGACGGCGGCGATCACGCGAACAGCTCCGGTCCGGACGGTGAGCACGTCGACCTTTGCCGAGCGAGCTGAGATCATCCGCACGAAGGTCACCACCGAGCCGTTGGCGGCGGGAACGGGATCAGCCACGCCGCTCCCGGCGGACGCAAGCTCGTGAGCGCGACGGCCAGTCACCGTGGTGGTCCACAACGTGCCCAGCGGGAAGAAGTCGCTCAGGGCACGCGATTGCCGCACACGCACCTCGAAGAGCAGGCCTGCGCTCTCGGCAACAGCCGGATCGAGGCTGCTCTGCCGAGCCGGCAGCGGGAGCGATCTGCACGCGCCGGTCGCGGCATTGCAGGAGCGCACACCTTGTGATCGGCCGCAACGCGGTCTGCGCCGGCGTTCACGAGCACGGTGACGCCCGAGACCGGCAGCACCCGGCCGGGATAGGGGAGCGTCGTGCCGAGACGCACAACCGGCCCGCCGCCGGCCGCTATGGAGTAGAGCGGCAGTCCGTCTGCTGCCAGCGACGCCGAGCAGCCCGGGTCCCGCCAGAAGAGCAAGCGAGATCCGCCTGCCGTCCATGCTGCGGGGATCTCGCAGAATCCGGGCTGGTAGAGGATCGGTCGTTGCGGCGCCACCCGGACCGGGAGCACGCGCAGGTACCCGTTGGCCGCGGGCAGGGCCCGCGAACTGACCTCGATGTCTTTGCCCGAGCGTGAGAACCGCTCGGGGCCGGGGTCCGTCATGTACCACTGCCGCAGCACTCTCCCGGCCCGGCTGATCAGATCGACCTGGTTTCGTAGTGAGACGGCCAAGTCGTCGTCGACTGGCGACCACGCGTAGCTCACGGCTCTATTCACCGTCGTGGCCCTGCCGCCGCGGCTTGGGGTCACGTGAAGCGAAGAGGCATTCCCGATGGTCTCGATGTAGGCGACGAACCTGCCGTCGTGAGAGAAGCCGGGATCGCCTATAGCGGAGCCGCGCTTCCCGTAGTACGGGCCCAGTGCTACGACGACTGACCGCCCGGTGGCCTCATCCACGACCGACAGAGACCCCTGGTGAACCGCGGCGACCTCGATCGCCTGCTCGGCACGCGGCGTGATCGTCATCGAGCGCGATGCCGGCGTCGTCTTGCCGAGGGCGGCCCGGCTGACAGCGATCCCTGTCCCGGCCGAGATCGCGAGCATGACGCCAACCGCGAGACCGCTCCTGGCGACGCGGCGACGCCGGCGAAGGCGCTGGCCGCCGCGCACAGCCAGCCGGGGGCTGGAGGATCGGAACAGCCCGCCGGCCTGGCTGCGGCGGTACCGGGCCATCCCGGTTCCGGACAGCGGCGCCGGCTTCCCGCCGCGCTGCGGGGCTGTGACCGGCGCTGCCTCGCCTGCGGGCCGCATGCTGGCCTGGTTCAGGCCGCCGCGCGGGTCACTTTCCGCGGACCCGTGCCGCGGGTTGTCCTCGGCGTCGTCGTTCATGCCGCGCTCCTCTCCCGATCCCGGCGGGGCTCATCACCCCTGGCGTCGCCCGGCCCGCCTGCTCGCCGCTGGGCCGGATGTCGCTGCAACTCAGCCGCCGGTGCACCGCAGGGTCGCCCGCACGGCGCGGATCGCCACATGGATCCCGTTCGCCTTGACTGCGCAGTAGATCTGCAGGCCGAGGCCAGCCGGAAACGCCCGCGGATAGAAGGCGAGCAGTGCACCACGGGCGCCGAGACGGTCATCTCCCGCAGCCGGGCGAGCCCGCGCGAGGCTGCCCACTTCACCGTTCCGACAGGGCAGCCAAGGATCTCCGCCGTCTCCGCCTCGCTCAGCTGCTCGAAATAGCGCAACACCAAGACGGCGCGCTGGCGGGGCGGCAGCTGCAACAGCGCCCGAACCACCGCATCCCGAAGATCAACAGCAGCTGCCGGGTCGGTCGCCGGCGTGGGCCCCAGCAGCAGCGCCTTCCGCTGCCAGACACGCTGACGGCGCCAGCCATCGGCAGCCAGGTTGTACAGCGTGCGGCGAACATAGCTCTCCGGGTCGCCGTCAATGCGCCGCCAATTGCGTAGCAACCGCTCCAGCGCTGACTGCAGGAGGTCCTCCCCGCCAGCCTGGCTTCCGGCCAGCAGCGCCGCAGCGCGCAGAAGCCGGTCACCCCGCTCAGCGACGAATCGCTCCACTGCCCGCTGGCGTTCGTCACAGCGCACGCAAGTATCTCCGTCCTGTCACAAGACATTACGAAGACGGGACCCAGAAAGTTGGCCTAGCCCTGACAGACCCGCAAACGCCTGCGCCGCTGGCGGCTCACCCTCCTCGCCCACGCCGGGCTGGCAATCATCGGCGCGCTCACGCCCGCGCCACCCGCGATGCCGTAACCTGTGCGGGCAGGAGGGGCACCGACGGCACGCCGCTGCGGCAGAAAATGTGACCTGGGACAACGGCTGTTCCGTGGCCAAGAACTGAGACAAATGCCGCGAGCGCAGCCGCAGGGAGCCCCGGGGGCGCATCTGCATCATCTCTGCTCAGAAGCGGTGGAGGTGGGATTTGAACCCACGGAAGGATTGCTCCTTCACACGCTTTCGAGGCGTGCGCCCTCGGCCACTAGGCGACTCCACCGCCGCTGAGCCTACCCGAGCCCGGCCGGCGCTGCTTCGGCGCGGCGCAGTTTGCCGCCCGCCGCACCGCGTGCCAGACGAACCCCCACATGCCGCCCGTCCGCGTCAGGAGTCAGCGCAGACGCCCGAAGAACGCGGTCAGCAGCGCGGCGCTCTCACCTGCCAGCACGCCGCCGATCACCTCGACCGGAGGCCCGAGCCGCCGGTCGCGTACGACGTCCCAGACCGATCCAGCGGCCCCGGCCCGCTCGTCGGTCGCTCCGTACACCAGCCGCCTGATCCGCGCGGCCAGGACCGCCCCCGCGCACATGGTGCACGGCTCGAGCGTGACCACCAGCGTGCAGCCGTCCAGCCGCCAGGAGGCCAGTGCCTGCGCAGCCTGCCTGATCGCCACGATCTCGGCATGCGCGGTCGGATCCCCGTCCGCCAGGCACGCGTTCCTGCCCCGGCCCACGATCGTGCCGTCCGGCCCGAGCACCACGGCCCCGACCGGCACGTCCGCCGAGGACAGCGCCGGCCCGGCGGCCCCAGCACCGGACCCGGCACCGGACCCGCCAGATCCGGCCGCCATCTCCAGCGCAGCCCGCATGGCAGGCTCGAACGACGTCACGTAGCCAGAGGCTACGCCGTCACTCACGGCCCGCTGGCCTCGTCATATGCCCGGTCGAACGCCGGCCCGAAGCCGATCCGCCTGGCCAGGCTGGCCAGCACCTCGTCGGGGAACATATCCAGATCGCCGGACAGGGCGCAAAGCTCCATCTCGTCCACCCCGAGATCGGCCAGGATCGACAGGTCGCCGACCGGGAGCACCTGGTCCAGGTCCTCGTCCCACGGCACCGGGATGTCCAGGTACTCGAGCACCTGCCTGGCGAGCAGCCAGTCCACCGAGGCGGTGATGTCGGACAGGAACAGCGACACCTGGCCGCCGAGTACCCGGGTGATGACGAAGAAGTCGTCACCGACCGCCGTCAGGCCAATAACGCCGCCAATTCCCGGCTGCTGGCGCAGCGCCTGGATGATGGAGGCCAGGTTCTCGGTGACGGCGACCGGCAGGACCTCGGCCTCCCAGGCTTCGTCCTCCCGGTACACGGCTATGCAGAAGTCACCGCTCGTCACCTCGGCCATAGCCATGTCACCGTCCAGCATCCATCGCGTCAAAGAGGTCGGCTTGCGAGCCGTCTGCCCGGAAGCGCCAGCCGCAGGAAGAACAGTAACGGCTTTCGGCCGAGAATCGGCGTGGATGCGCCGGGCTGGGTCCCCCGGGGGCTAGGGTGGCCGCATCGCATGATCGCCATTGGTCTCCAATCCGCGCTGGGCTATGCTGAACCCAGCGATGGATGGGCCGGGCACGCATGCGGTAGGGAGGTGAACGGGATGCTGAAGAAGATCCTGACCTGGGGCGGGATCGCCTTCGTGATCTACTACCTTGCTACGTCGCCGGACGGGGCGGCGAACGTTGTGACCGGCGCCCTCGACTGGCTGAAGACAGCTGGTAACGCTTTGTCCACGTTCCTCAACCACATCAAGCTGTAGGTTCATGAGCCGCGTCGCAGCGACCAAGAACGACCAGGCGGCCGTCGACAGGTACCTGCTTCCCCGTGAGGTACGCGTCGCAACGGTGCGCCGTCATCCGGCCGTGCTCCTCGTTCCGAGCGCGCAGGCAGTCGGCGGCCTGCTAGCCGCTGCCGTGCTGTCGGCGACGATCCTGCGCGGACACACCGTGCTCGAGGGCATCGTCTGGGCCGCCTGGGCCGTGCTGATGGCGCGGCTGATCTGGAACATCGTCAACTGGGCCGTTGATTACTTCGTCATTACCTCGGATCGCATCCTGCTGACCTCCGGTGTCTTTACCAGAAGCGTCGCGATGATGCCGCTGGCCAAGGTGACGGACATGAGCTTCCACCGTTCCTTTGCCGGCCGCATGCTCGGATATGGCGACTTCGTGGTCGAGTCGGCCGGGAGGGATTCCGTCCTGCGGACAATTGACCATGTTCCCTATCCTGAGCAGCTTTACCTGGTGGTTTGCGGCCGGATCTTCAAGGACGCCGCGGCGCAGGAGGAAGTGTTCGAGGACCAGGGTGCCTCCCAGGTCCAGGACGAGGCCGACGCGCACGCGCAGGCTCAGGCGGACTACGAGGCGCAGGCCGGCTACCAGACCGACAATTACGAGCCAGGGGCCGACGGGCAGTCCCATTTCGAGGCCAATCCCGACGGGAATTACGAGCCCGACGACACGCTCTCCTTCGGCCCGCCGGACACCTCGGACGAGGACGACGACCTCTGACAGTCGCCCGAACCGGCCGTCCGGCACCATCCCCGGCGCGGAGCACTGACCCGGCAGTCCCCTGATCGATCTTCTTGCGTAACACACTCGCGCGTTCCGTCTCGGCACACAAGCTGGCGCCCGGCCCGGCGGGCCGGCGCCAGTCGCCCTGCGTCAGTGCAGGACCCTGAGCGTGTTCGCCGCGTCGTCGACGTAGTACAGGCCCATCCCATGCGGAGCCACGGCCAGGCCGAAGAGCGCTCCAGCGCCGGCGGGCTTGCCCGACTTGTCCAGGTACTTCGTGGCGATCTGCTTGCCGGCCATGTTCGTCTCGACGATGCGGTCGCTCCCGCCGTTGACGGTGAGCACGTCGCCGTTCGGGGCGATGGCCAGGCCGAGCGGCATGTTCAGCCAGCCGCCCGAGGTGAGCAGCGCGCCCGTGCCCGCCGACGTGGTCCTGGTCAGGGCATTGCCGATCCCGGAGATCTGGTTCGTGCCGGTCTGCGCCACGTACAGGGTGCCGCCCCGGCCGAGCCCGAGTCCGGTCGGCCCGAGCACGAACGCGGCCGCGTTGGTCTGCTCGGCGAAGCCAGATCCGATCCTGGTGACGCTCTTGATCGCCGGCAGCTGGCCGGCGCCGAACCACAGGTTGAGCCGCAGGATCGTGCCCCGGTTGACGACCATGCCCTTGGCGGCGTTAGTGCCGTTCAGCACGTTCGCGACGAACAGCGCCGCGCTGCGGCCGTGGCTCACCGCGGTCGCGTCCCACGGACCGCGGATGCCGTGCCCGCGGAAGATCTTGCGCACCGTGCCGCTGCTGTCAAGCACGAACAGGCACCCCGCCGAGGACGTGGCGGCCGAGCCGTTCACGGACGGCAGGTTGCCGACGATGACCACCCCGCCCGGGCACCGTCCCGGCAGCGAAGCCCCGGTGATGTGGGCAAACAGGGTCTGCTGCCCGCTCGGGCGAATCACGCAATGCGGGCGTGCCTAGCCAGCCGCGTCCTCACTCAATGGGGGCACGGACAGTGGCGGCGGATGGTTCATCCGGTGCTCCGGTCGCTGTGCTGCTCAGACCGGCCATGGGCAATATGTTTATATCGTGTTACGATGGTTGTAGCCTCCCGGCGACCACCAAGGGGGATCATGGCGGTGCGGCGGTACAAGTTCCAGGCGTTCGTCACCTTGCCCTCCCAGGGCGAGGCGGCGCTGCCGCCTGGCAAGATCCAGCGCATGACGATCCGCGGCGAGCGCCACGGCACGCACGGCTCGCACTTCTTCAGCGCGCTGGTCGCCAACCACGGTGACAGCGCCGAGTGGATCGGGGCGAACCATGCGATCGTGACCGTCACGCTGGCGGGCGACGATCCCGTCGACTACTTCAGCGCCGGCGACCACTTCGCGCTCTGGCGCGGCCACGACATCGCCGACGGCGTCGTGACCAGGCGCCTGTTCGTCTGACCTGCCTGGGAGGGACGGCCCGTGATGAACCAGGCCAGCCGCGACGACCCTCGCGAGTGGGACGACGACCGGCCGGGCGACCCGGTCTGCCTGCTCCGGCGGGTCTGCCAGCAGTGCGGCGCGGTCGCCGATGAGGACCCGCCCACGACCTGCCCGAACTGCGGGACGGACATGCCAGCCGACTGACCGGCCGGACTCTCAGCCCGCTCGCCGCGCCGTGTGTGTGGCGCGGGCCGCGCTGTAGCCGCTGAGCACGCCGGTGAAGCCGGACGAGTTGCCGTACTGCAGTCCGAGGTTCGCGGCGCAGAATCCGCCCTCGGAGTACCCGGCGATGCCCCAGGTGCGGCCCGGTGGCCAGACCCTGAACTAGTGCGCGATGTAGTTCGGGAGGTTGGTGACCAGGAAGGTGGCGTCCTGCGCGTACCTGGTTCAGGCACTGCAGCGAGACGCTTACAGAAGCGGTTAGCTACAGATGCCGATCACGCACGCCTGGCGATGCGTAGGAACGGTTCCACTTCCTGGCTGTCCGGTAGGCGTCCACCATTCCCCAGAGCCAGACCGGCAAGGCCAGAGCCGCGAGCCCCGGCGGCATGCCCTTGACGGCGCTCAGCACCCCCCCGCCGTACAACAGCACGGTGGCCACGAGGAAGATCACGATGCCCCGGCGGGCGACGGCGGATCGGTCCGGCTGGTTCTGCTCGGTGGCGCCAATAGTGCCAAGGCCAGGTACCAGGAACGACGCGAGTAGGCAAGCGAGCGGGCTCTTTCCGTGAGCGCGCATCCGTTCGATCCGGCGCTGGCGAGACACGGCCGGGCGCGCGGCGTGGCCTTGCTGCTGCCGGACAGTCGTCGCGCAGAAGGCACCGCACTTCGGGCATAGCGAGTTCACGAATCGATCGGGATGCCCGACGAACCCGCACTTAGCGCAGCGCATGCCGCGCAGCAGAACGTTGCAGTGCGGGCAGTACGTGGCGTCCTTGCTCACCGGCCTGTTGCAGCCCCCGCAGGCATAAGACGTCCGGTAGGTCGTAACCACGGCTTCCTCCACCCCGTTAGGGATCGGCGCACCCGGTCCACCTCTCAGCGTTCAGCCGTGATTCATGTCCGCACAAGGGCCGTTTGTCATGAATCTGCTAGTCGTTTGGCCTCGCTGCGCCAAGCCTTCGCCGCAAGGCGGACGAGATGACCGAGGCGTCTCCGGCATGAAACGCGGCTAGCGCGTTGTCGCCCGCCAGGTGCGATAGGCCAGCGCGATGTTCGCCACCGCGCCCGCGATCGTCACCAGCGCCCAGCCCCAGTAGCCAAGGGCCAGCAGGATGCCGGTCAGGACGAGCAGCCAGGCCGTGACCAGCACACGGATGAGGATCACGCTACGCGGATTTCTGCGGCCGAACCCCGTGACCATGTCCATGATGGTCTCCCCTTGTCACAGGGGTCCGCAAGAGTGTTCGTACCCATGCCAGAGGTTTGAGCAAGGTCCTTAAGCGGACCTTTGGGCCCCAGACGTATCAGGCCCCTCCCCGGACGCTCCGGGGAGGGGGCCATGACCTGCGGAGGCTCGGGGATTTGAACCCCGGATGGGCGCGAACCCAAACCGCATTAGCAGTGCGGCGCCATAGACCGGACTAGGCGAAGCCTCCTGGTTACTCCGAGAGCGAGCCCAGAGTACCGTCTCGCGCAGGCCTGCGCCGACCTGCCGCCGGACTCTCGTCCCGACGGCGGCCAGCCGGCCGCTGCCCAAGCGTACCGGGCGCGGCGCGGCCACTGCAAAGCACGGCTCGGCCGCTGAAAGGCGCTCAGCAGGCCTCGATCGCCGGGCCTCGGCAGGCCTCGATCACCTCGCCTCGATCACCTCATAATCCCCCCGCGCGTAGGCGTCGCGGATCTTGGTCTTGGCGAACTTGCCGACGCTGGTCTTCGGCACCTCGGTGATGAACGACCAGCGCTCGGGCAGCTGCCACTTGGGCACCCTCCCGGCCAGGAACTCGCGCAGCTCGGCCGGGGTCGCGGTCGAGCCCGCCGCCAGCACCACCGTGGCCAGCGGCCGCTCGCCCCAGCGCTCGTCGGCCACGCCGATGACGGCCGCCTCGACCACGTCGGGATGAGCCATCAGCGCATTCTCCAGCTCCATGGACGAGATCCACTCGCCGCCGGACTTGATCACGTCCTTGGCGCGGTCGGTGAGCACCACGTAGCCGAGCCGGTCGATCGTCCCCACGTCGCCGGTCCGCAGCCAGCCCTCCCTGAACTTCTCCGGGTCGTCGTCCTTGTAGTAGGCGCCGGTGATCCACGGACCCCTGACCTCAACCTCGCCCACCGCTGTCCCGTCGTGCGGCAGCGGGACGCCCTCCTCGCCGATCAGCCTGGCCTCGACCTCGCAGATCAGCCGACCCTGGGTGTCCCGGTAGGCCCACGCCTGGTCGCCGTCGGTGCCGACCGGCGGGTGCGCGACGCTGCCAAGCGGCGACGTCTCTGTCATGCCCCAGGCCTGCAGGATGAAGACGCCGAGCTCCTTGTCGTAGGCCTGCATCAGGGAGTGCGGCACGGCCGAGCCGCCGCACGGCACCATCCGCAGCGAGCTCAGGTCGCCGCCGTGCGCGCGGACGTGCTGGAGCAGCGCGTTCCAGATGGTGGGCACCGCGCCGGCCACGGTCGGGCGCTCGGCCTCGATCAGCCGGACCAGCGGCTCGGGCTGCAGGAACCGGTCCGGCATCACCAGGCTGGCGCCGGCCATCACCGCGGCGTACGGCAGCCCCCACGCGTTGGCGTGGAACATGGGAACCACCGGCAGCACCCGGTCGCGCTCGGACATGCCGAACACCGCCCCGGTGTTCACCGCCATCGAGTGCAGGTGCATCGAGCGGTGGCTGTACACCACGCCCTTGGGGTGGCCGGTGGTGCCGCTGGTGTAGCACATGGCGGCCGCCTGGCGCTCGTCCACCGCGGGCCAGTCGAAGGTTTCTGGCTGCCCGGCAAGCAGGGCCTCATAGGAGTGCACCGCGCGGTGATCGCTGGCCAGCATCGCGAACTCCGCGCTCTCCGGGTCGGAGTCGGCGCCGGTGACAAGCACGTGCCGGATCGTCGCGGCCAGCGGCAGGACCTGGGCGAGCAGCGGCACCAGGCTCGGGTCCACGATCACCACCTCATCGCCCGCGTGGGTGGCGATGTAGCCGATCACCTCGGGCTCGAGCCGCAGGTTCAGGGTGTGCAGCACCGCGCCCATCGAGGGGATCGCGAGGTACGCCTCGAGGTGCTCGGAGTTGTTCCACATCAGCGTGGCCACCCGCTGGTCGGAGTCGACGCCCAGCGCGCGCAGCGCGTGGGCGAGCTGGGCGGCCCGCGCCCCGGTCCTGGCGTAAGTCTGGCGGCGGATGCCGTCGGCGGTGAGGGTCACCACCTCCCGGTCGCCGTAGACCGTGCTGCCGTACTGCATGATCCTGGTCACGGTCAGCGGGACATCCATCATCGTGCTGCGCACGGACACCTCCTGCGAACTGTCTCCCGCCGCCGGCCCGGCCCGCTCGGGCCAGGTGCGCCGGAATGATCCCTGGGGTGGATAGTGCCACGTCGGCGGCGAAACGTCACCGGGCAGCCTCGCTGCAGCGCCGTTCTGTCCGGCGAGCTACTCGGCAAGCAGGTCGGCGTCGGCCCGCAGTTTCGCCACGGCGCGTGACACCGTGCTCTTCACCGTGCCCTGGCTGACCCCCAGAACGTCGGCCACCTCCGCCTCGGTCATGTCCTCGAAGAACCTGAGCACCACGGCGGCCCGCATCCGCTGCGGCAGCCGGTCGATGGCCCGCTGCAGCGTGTCATGCAACTCGCTGGTGCCCGAGGTATCGGCGATCGGGCGGTCGGGGATCTCGTCGGTGGGGTACTCGTCCAGCCGGCGCCGCCGCCACCAGGAGATGTGCGTGTTCACCATCGCGCGGCGCACGTACCCGTCGAGCGCCTTGCGGTCCTCGATCCTGTCCCACGCCTGGTACGTCTTGGCCAGGGCCGACTGCACTAGGTCCTCGGCGTCCGCCAGGTTGCCGGTCAGCAGGTAGGCGGACCGCAGCAGCGAGCGGCCGCGCGAGACCACGAACTCGCGGAAGTCAGAGTCAGCGACCGCAGCCTGGGCCAGCCTGGCCGCGTCGAGCTGGCGCGGAACCGCGCCGGAGCTAACGCCCTGCTGGCGCTCCTGGTCAGGGCATGACTCAGCGGGCCGCTGGCCCGATCCTCGCCGCCCTTGACCCCGGCCGACCGCCGCCACCCGCGCCCGATCCCCCTGACCGCCGCGATCCCCCCCGACGCTCACCCCTCAACGGTACCTACGACACTCCGTTGATGTCTCATCTACCCTTCGTAACGCACTCCAGGTCAGTACTGTATTGCGGTAGGCCAGTCTTGGTTTGGTTCGCCCCAGACCTGTCCCGGTCAGACTTGTCGGTCACGAGATCAGCCAAACCGCTTGACGACAGGTCCAGTCGCTACGCATGGTCGAAGCTCTGAGTTTTCTTGATCCCCCGCCGAAAGCTGGTGCGCCCGTGATAGCGGCTGGCGTGTGCTGCGACCGGTGCCCCGCCGCGGGCCCGGCCGACACCACCCGTTTTGCCCGCAGGCGCATGCTGAAGACCGCGCTCTTCCAACCCCAGGCTCAGGCCGCCCAGGCGGTCGCCGGGCGGCCGGGCGCTCAGCCGCGGGCCGCCGACGGCGCCGGGCAGGCTCCGCCGGCCCAGCTGGCGCCGACGCACCTGTACCGCGCCGTGACCGGCACGATCATCGACATCAGCCCGCACGTGGTGACCATCGGGGACGCGGCCGGGGAGCGGCGTTACGCGCTGACGTCGGATGCGGCCGCCTGGCGCGGCGCGACTTTAGAGCCGTCCGCGCTGACGCCTGGTAATGAGGCCGTCCTGCGCCTGCTGCCCGGCCGGTCCGAGGTTGCCGACCGGATCTGGGCAGACATCGGCAGGGTTACCGGGATCATCGTGAACGTCGATGGCGACATCATCACCGTCGCCGAGGGCACGATGAAGCGCACGCAGGCAGTCGTCATCCCCGCCTATGCCAGCGGCCGGATCGAGGTCAGGTTCCCGAGCCTGCAGCCCGGCTACCTGATCGACCTGATCGGGCTTAGGCGCAAGGACCACCTCGAGGCGACATTCCCCGCGACGTCGCAGCCGCCTTACCACAGCGACCTGATCCCCGCCCAGCACCCCGATGGCATGCTGGTGCCCGACACCATCGCGGGCTCGGCGGTGTGGCACGACTCATCCAACGAGCCCTACGGGGTGCTCGGCGTCTGCTACCCGGCCATCGACCCGGCCGCCGGGTGCGCCGAGGATGCCGCGGCCCGATTCCCGCCCGGCCAGGCACCCGCCTACCGCGACCTGCCCTACCTCGCCGTCGGCACGGCTCTGACCGTGCACAACGAGTGTTCCGGCGTGTCCTGGACGCTCCCGGTGACCGGTTGCGCCCCGATGGCCAGGCCGTTCAACGACCACTGCGTGACGTGCCGCAGGTCACCGCGCGGGCGGGTGGCCGACCTCACCCTGGCGAGCTTCGTGGCGCTCGGCGGCGAGCTCCAGACTGGCTGCTTCTACGCGACCTTGTCGATCGGCCGGTGACGATGCTGACCGCACTCGGCTACGTGCAGATACCGCTGCTGGCGGCGATGCTGCTTGGCGGCTGCGCGGCCAAGGCGGCCCGCGCCGCGCGGTTCGGGTCCATCAACGCGGCACTGGGCCCGACGGCGCTGTTCCCGCTGCGACTGCGCCGCTGGGCCGCGATCGCGCTGTGCGCCATCGAGTTCGGCTTCGGCATCGGGCTGATCCTGACCGCGGGGAAGTTCGGCGCCGGCGAGCCCGCCGAGCTGATCAGGGTCGGCACGTGCCTGCTGTTCCTGGTCGCCATCTGCACTCTGGTCGAACTCCGCAACGCCAGGCCCGACATCGGCTGCGGCTGCTTCGGCGAGTTCAGCACCGCGCCGATCACCGGCCGCACGCTCGCGCGGGCCGCGTTGCTCGCCGCGGCGGCGTTCGCCAGCATCAGGGTCCGGCCGATCCGGCTGCCGCACACCGCGGCCAGCGATGCGCGGATCCTCCTGCTGCTGATCGCCGAGTTTGCCCTGTTCGGGCTGCTCTCGCCGGAGATACGCGACGTCCTGGTCAGGATCGGCTACTCCGCGCCGTGCGAGCTGCGGGTGGCGAGCCCGGAGCAGACTCTCGCCGCCCTCCAGCGCAGCGTCCAGTGGCGCAGGCACTCCGGCCTGATCGCCAGCCCGGAGCCTGCCGACATGTGGCGCGAGCTGTGCTGGCGCTACGTCGCGTTCTCCAGCCGCCACGCCGGCCGGGAGGCTGAGCTGGTCTTCGGCGTCTACCTGCAGTTCTACCGACCGACCGTGCTTTCCGTGCTGGTGGACACGGCGACCGGCGAGGTCCTGCCGTGGCCAGCGGGCGCGCCAGGCAGCGTGCCCGCGTGGAGGCGGGAGGCCGGCTTGCTGCTCGGCCCCGCCACGGCCACGCTCGCCCGCCTCGCCAAGGCACCGGCCGTTGCCCGCCTGCTGGACGCCGTCCGGCCGTCCCGCCCGGCGCGCAGGTCGACCGCGACCCTCACCTCCGGCGACGACCCAGGGGCCAGCTGACTTGCTGTCCGCTGACTCGGTCGCCGACGACTTGGCTACCCGATGACACGACCATCCGCTGACTCCCGCGCCGCTAGCTCTGGGGCTTTCTCGGCCGATCTAGCGCTGACGCTAGAAGAGCCGATAAAGGCGCAGAGGCCCGCTCACCCAGGCTGGGCCCGCAGGAACCGGCCGAAGTGCGGGACCGTGAAGGCGATCAGCCCGCGCTCTGAGCTGTAGATCAGGCCCTTCTTGATCAGGCTGTCCCTGGCCGGAGACACGCTCGACGGCTTCCTGCCGAGCTCGTCGGCCACCTGCGCGGTCGGCACGGGGTCGTCGCCAAGCTGCGCCATCGCCCGCATGTACTCGCGCTCGGCCGGGGTGGCCCGCTCGTACCTGCTTCCGAAGAACCCCACCGCAAGCTCGCTCGCGGCGAGCGGCGCAGCCACCGCGACGTCGGCGGGGGTGACCGGGCTTGCGGCAGCGACATCCCAGGTCACCTTGCCGTAGGCCTGCACGAAGTACGGGTACCCGTCCGCCGCCGTGTACAGCGCGTCGAGCGCGGCTGGCGAGAAGTCCGCGCCCTCTCGCCGGGCGGGCGCGAGCAGGGCGACGTCGGCGGCGTTCCGGTCAAGCCGGTCGATCGCCACATAGCGGAACAGCCGCTCGGAGTAACTCTTGCTCGCCGACAGCACCGACGGCAGGTGCGGCAACCCGGCCCCCACCACGATCAGCGGCCCGCCGTTCTGCGACAGCTCATGGCAGGCCGCGCAGAGCGCGGAGATATCCGGGGCAGGCACGTCCTGCATCTCGTCGATGAACAGCGCGATCCCCACGCCGAGGTCGGCGGCGACCGCGGCCGCATCGGTGAGCAGCTCGGTGAGGTCGATCTCCAGGTCACCGGAGTCCGCCCGGCCGCGCGCCATCGGGACGTCGATGCCGAGCTGGCTGAGCGCGGCGCCCTTGGCCGCCCGCGGGTCCCTGGCAAGGAAGGCCTTGAGCACGCCGAGGAACTCGTCGATCCGGTCCGGCGCCCGGTGCCGCGGCGCGAGCTCGCGCACCGCCATGTGCAGCGCGCCGCCGACCGGCCGCCTGATCGACTGGTCTGGCCTTGCCTCGATCTTGCCGGTCCCCCACAGCCGCTGCATCGCCATCGACCTGAACGCGTTGAGCAGGACGGTCTTGCCCACTCCGCGCAGCCCCGTCAGCACCATGCTGCGCTCGGGCTTGCCGCGGGCCACCCGCTCGAGCACCACCTCGAACTGGGCGAGCTCGCGGTCCCTGCCCGCAAGTTCCGGAGGCCGCTGACCGGCCCCGGGCGCATAGGGGTTTCGCACCGGATCCACGGCATAGCAGCCTATGGGCGCCTCTAGCGCATTTCCTAGATTGACTTAGAAAGCGGTAGCCGGCGTGTCGCGGCTGATCCGGCCCGCGCGAGCGAGTCCCTGCGCTACCCCGGACGGCCGCCGGCCTCCGCGTTATTGAGCCGGCTGAGGTATTCGTTATACGCCGCAAGCTGTTCGTCGTCATCATCGATGTCAGCATGATCGGACGGAGCGCCTGGTGCGACGGTGGCCCGGCGGGCCGCCTCAAGCCAGCCGGTCCGCTCCGTCGCCGCGCGGGTGTCGGTGCTCCACATCAGGAAGATGACCATCATCAGTACGAACATCAGCCCGTCCCCGCCGGCCCACATCACCGCGCCGCCGGCGTGCAGGTCGGCCACCCCGCTTCCGGCCCAGGCCGGCCGCGGCCCGCCCGGCAGGCCAGGCGTCCCGCGGCTGGCGTAGCCGAGGATCACGCCGGTGAAGGTGTCCACCGGCATGACCAGGAACAGCAGCGCCAGCCTGGCCGGGTAGGAAAGCCGCCACTTGATCGGCTCCGACCCGATGATGGGCAGGAAGAACAGGTAGCCGACCACCAGGAACACCGCGTGCTCGGTGTCATGAGCGACCGGGTGCCTGGCGATCACGTTGGCCAGCGCGGTCAGGTGCGCGAGCACGATCGCGGCCGCATAGGCGGCGAAGCCGAAGACCGGCCAGGTCAGGAAGCTGGCTAGGCGCGAGCGGAGTACCCGCTTGGCCCAGGTGTGCAGCGGATTACGGCTCGCGTGCAGCAGCAGCGTGATCGGCTGGCCGAGGATCAGCAGCGGCGGCGCGACCATGATCAGCATCAGGTGCTGGATCATGTGGTCCCAGAACAGGATGTCGTCGTAGCTGCCGATCCCGCTGCACAGCGCGAGCACGACGATCGCGAGCCCGGCCAGGAACATGCCAGTCCGCCAGATCGGCCACGGCCGCGCCGGATGCCGACGCGCCACCCGGACCACGCCCCACAGGTACAGCGCCGTCGCCACGGCGACCGACCCGATCACCGCGGGCGCGGCCTGCCACTGGGTGAAGACCGCCGCCAAGCCAAACGGGGGCATCGGACCTCCTTCGGCAGCGAGCCTACCCCTGGCTCGCGTTCCTGGGTCGTCCTAGTCTCGGGCGGCCGCGGGCTCGCAGTCTTGGCAGGCTCGGACCTGGCGCAAGCCCGCTATCGTTGTCCGCGGAGGGTTCGCCTAGTGGCCGATGGCGGCGGTCTTGAAAACCGCTAGTGGGGCGCGAGCTTCACCGTGGGTTCGAATCCCACACCCTCCGCCCTGACCTGCGCAGACACCGGCAGGAGCCAGAGCGGCGGCGCGGCGGTCTCCGCCCGCGAGCGCCGATGTGCGGACACTGTGCGGACAGGCCGTCATGAGACTGCCTCCCCGTCGACCAGGCGGGCGACCTTCTCGGCCGCGTCGCGGTGAGCCTCGGCGAGCACGTGCGTGTAGTGATCGGTCATCGCGCCCGTTGCGTGACCCATCTGCTCCTGGCGGAGCTTGTGGTCAACTCCTGCGTCCCGGGCCAGAGACGCGGCCGAGTGGCGCCCCTCATGCAGCTTGATCACCGGGACGCCGGAGGCCTTCGCCAGGGCCTTGAACCGGCGCGTCACGTAGTCCGGCGGCCACGGCGATCCGTCCTCGCGGCAGAAGATCAGGTCGTTGTCCTGCCACGCGGTGGACGCCCGGAGCCTGGCCGCGAGCTGGGCCTTCCGGTGCGCCCGGATCAGCCTCAGGGACTCGGCGTCGAGCCAGACCCTGCGCTCGCCGGCCTTCGACTTCGGCTTGCCCTCGATCAGCTCGCCGCCGAGCTGGAGGTAGGTGCGCTGGACCGTCAGGTATCCGGCATCAAGGTCGGCACCCGACCAGCGCTGGTTGAGCACCTCGCCGCGGCGGAAGCCGCGCAGCACCACGAGCCGGAACGGCAGGCCGAGCGGGTCGGCCGCGCTCGCGGCCAGGAACCTGCGCGCCTCGGCCGCGCTCCACCTCTGCGCCTCGGGTGTCTCCTCCGGCTCCAGCTCGATCGCGTAGACGGGATTGAACTGGATCACGCGCCGCTGCTTCCATGCGTGGTTCAGGAACTCGCGCAGTGCGGCGTACACCCGGTGCTGCGTGGCCACGCCGACCAGCTGCGGCCGGGAGCGCACATCATCGGTCACCGGCTCGCGGCCTTCGGACCGGGCCGCGGCGATCTCAGCGTTGAGGCGCTCCATCCGGTCGAAGACGCCCGCGCAGTGGCCGCCGTTGAGGCGCTCCAGGAGCACGTCCCCGACCGCCGGCTTGATCCAGTGCTCGCCGATCTGCTCCAGGCGGCGGCGGCTTGACGGCCGCAGCCGCTTCTTGCCGGCCAGCCATGCGTCCCACGCCTGCCCGAAGGTCTCCCCGCTGCTCGCCGGATCAGCGCCGAGCGCCAGGCGCCGGCGCACCACATCGACGGACGGCAGCTGGCCGCCGTGCCTGGTGCACTCGAAGATCAGGTCGCCGATCCGCGCCCTGGTCGCGGCGTCGCCGACCGCCAGGGCGACAAGCTCATTCACCAGGACGAGCGCTGCCTGCGCCTCGGCGGCGCTGTCGAAACCGGAGCGCTCAAGCTTCCGGTAGCCCGTGCTGGTGTCGATCCGCGTGACGTAGAAGTGCTTGCAGTGATGCCGCTTCGACCGGAGCGGGCAGCGGGTGCCGAACTGCCTGCCCGTCGCCGGGTCGATGCAGCCGCAGCGCTTGCCTGTCGAGCCCTTGCCGCTCATACGTCCAAGTCCTTCTCGTCGAGGCGCCGCTTCAGCTCAGCGTTCTCGGCCTCCAGCCCTTGCATCCGGCGGGCGACGTCCCTCCAGTCCTGGCCGCGCAGGATCGCGGCCCCCTCCTCGGCCAGCTCTGCCCACGATGACGGCCGCGGCTCGCGGAACCAGACCGGCTCATCGTCTTCTGTCCAGCTCACG
>CAVZHC010000007.1:0-199454 GCA_963774905.1 uncultured Actinomycetota bacterium
CTTGAAAACCGCTAGGGGGCGTGAGCTTCCTCGTGGGTTCGAATCCCACACCCTCCGCTCTTACCGGCATAAATCCCTGCTGACCTGCCCAGACGCACTCGTGGCATGGCCGGTCGCCGCCACGGGCGTGTGCAGCTGTATGCGATCCGGAGCGGCGCTGTGCGGCTGGCTGTGCCGAATACGTGCCCAAGTTCCAGCCGGACCACCTCAGTGCTCAGGTCATCCTGGGCCGAGTTCGTCGTTGTCCGCGATGACGTCACCGGGCTGATCCTTCATGGCATCCTCGATGCGCTGCTTGGCGACGTTCTGCTGCCCGGCGGTGCACTTGGCGTAGACGCGCAGGAGCACGTCCACGCTGTGGCCTGCCCACTCGGCGATCTGGGCGGCTGGCACGCCGGCGTTGAGCCAGGTGGAGACGGCTGCGTGGCGCAGGTCGTAAGGCCTGCCCATGAGCGGTGTGGCGGCGTCGATCTCGCCGAGCGCCTCCCGCCGCGCCGTGCGGAATACCTCCAGGTAGGACCACTCAGCGACGATCCCTCCTCGTGGCCCGGTGAATATCCGCCCGCCCGGCCCGGTGCCAAAGAGCTCCAGGTGGTCACGGAAGAGCTCCACCAGCTCAGGGTGGACGGGCACGAGACGCGTTTCGCCTGGCGCCCGGTGCTTCAGTTCCCGTCGCTCTCGAGACTTGCCGCTGTCTGTCCACCGAGCTCCGCTGCGTGGCTGCGCATGGGTGAGGCGCATCTCTCCCCAACGCCGCCGAGCACATGCTGGCAGCGGCGATCTCCCGCGAACTGCCCGCCGGGGACGGACCGCCACCCCCGACGGGTCCCTGATCACAGACGTCTTGTACGGCGGGCGCATAATTCGCCGCGAAACCCCGTCAGCCAGCACGTATCAGATGATCATCCAGTTCCCCGAACCCCTCCGGATCGGGCAGGCACACGAATACGGGCTGTCGCTGCGCATCCCCGAAGGATCCATGAGACCGCATTACCTCTTCAGTCCAGAAGTCCCATGCAACATGTTCGACCTCTCGGCCCGCTTCGACCCTGACCACCTGCCCGCCTGGATCCGCTGGGTGGCCCGGGGGAATCTCACCCCCGGGCTCCCACAGAACGGAGCGTGAAAGTCTCCCTTCACTCCGCTCGTCTCATCCATAGCCTGATGAGAGGTCGGGCATCTGTTAGCGACCTCGTTGTTTGGTGATGTAGCGGCAGCGCTCCGTGAGCACGGTTCGGCAGCGCTTGATGAGCACTGCGGTCGCTTTCGCCCTGACTGAGTCCTGATCGGCGGCCACCGCGGCCTGCGCGGTCGCGGCATCACGGACTGCTCGGGTGCCCATCGGTGTGGCCTCTGCTCCAAGCGCGATGTGAGTGCGGTCCGCTCCGATGAGATGATCTGCATCTTGATGGTCTTCGCGGCCACAAGGACCAACGACCCTGGCTGCAGGCCTAGCGTGGGTGGACATTGGCCTTATGGAAGCATCGCAAACTGACTGGCTGGGGGGCCGTCAGTTCGACGTGGACAGGTACCTGCACGGCGCCACGCTCGAAGAAACCGTCGCCCCAGGGGTTTACTGCCTTGTCACTGGGAGACGGCGGGACTCGAACGTCTACCTCGTGCAGTCGGGCGAAACCTGGGTTCTGGTCGACACCGGGTGGCGGGGCCGGGCCGGGCTGATCAGGAGCGCAGCGGAGACCCTGTTCGGGGCCGGCGCCCGGCCGCGAGCGATCGTGCTGACGCACGTGCACCCGGACCACGCTGGCTCCGCTTCCGAACTGGCCCGCATGTGGGACGTCGCCGTGTACGTGCACCCCGACGAACTGCCATTGCCCCCCTCTGGCCGCATCATCGGCGCCTTGGCCCGTGTCGAGCGGAGCTGGATGTTCCCCCCCGGGCAGGAAGGGCTGAGCCCTATCGACCCGGACGCAGGCGTTCCGGGCCTGCCGGACTGGCAGGTCATCCCCACGCCCGGCCACACCCCCGGCCACCTGGCGCTGTTCCGGGAGGCAGACCGTGCCCTCATCCCGGGCGACGCCGTCCTGACCGTCAACCTCAACTCGCCTGGCGACGCCCTGTCGCAAAGGCACACCCTCGGCGGGCCGCCGCGCTTTGCCACCTGGAACTGGCGAGCAGCGACCGGGTCTGTGTCTGAACTGGCCCGGCTGGAGCCGAGCGTGCTGGCGCCGGGCCACGGAAGACCGATGGCCGGCCCGGTGCTTGCTCCCGCGCTGAGGGCTCTGGGCGAGCAACTCAACAACCCTGCCAGCGATGGCAGCGCGGGCTCATCCGCGGGCCACAAGCTGACGGAGTGGTTCCTCAACTTCTTCGACTACAGTCGCCGCGCCCGCTAACGGCTCCACGGTGTGCCCGGACCGTCGCGCTCTTGACTGCGAGCGGCGTCAGGAGGCCTGGCGCCGCTCGGCGACGCTTCGGAGGCAGTCACTCCGCGTCAGGCGCTTTCCCCAGGCGCGGGCCCGTTCCAGTTCGCCCACGGCCAAGGCGCCGGTCAGGCCCTCGACGAGGAAGCTCTCGGGTGACGCCGCGATGCGGGCCCCGTGGTGTGCGAGGTGCCGGCGGATGGATTTCGACGCCCGGCCAGTGAACGTCGGCAGTCCCTGGAGCCGGGTATCGAAAGCGGCGCCGGCGACCTCCAGCCGGCCGAGCGATGCGAGCCATTCGCGCACCCCAGGGCCGCTGTCCGCGCCCGGTACCAGCCCAGCCTCGCTCCCCGCCTTCCTCGCCCGCTTCCCGGCCATCTTCCGAGTACTCGGCCTGGACATCCCGTGGGTGTGAGTGGGACCGCCCACTACAACGAGATCCGCGCCGTCGAGGATGCGCGCACCGGCCGAAGCGACCGGCACCACCGAGACCTCAGCGCAGTCGGCCAGCCCCTCGGCGATGGCCTCGGCCACCTTCCTGGTGCTCCCGAACATCGACTCGTAGACGATGACTGCTCGCATGACAGCACCTCCTGCTCCCTTGCCTCCAAGTACAGGATTCGCCCAACCTCGCCCCGGGGGTAGGGCCGAAAGACCGCTCGCGTGCCCATCACGACGAGAGCCTGCTTCAACGCGTGTTAGCGGACCGGCGCCCAGATTCGGTGGGGCCGCACGAACCCGGCGCCATCCGGGCCGACCGAATCAACGACGCTCCGTGACAGCCCTCACGGAACCGACGTCTGGCCACCGCCGGCTACTGGCTGACGGCGCCCTGCATGCTGCCTCCGATGTCTTCGCGATCCTGAAAGCCGGGCGGCCGACCCGGATAACTCATCACGAAAGAGCGTTGCCGTTGATCAGCGATCCGTGCCCAGACAAATAGGCCGATAACAGCATCCAGGCCCAGTGGGCGAACATGCGCGGCTGCCTTTCGGTCAGCCTGGTCCACCATCTCAGGGCTTTCCTGAATGGCCGCAGCCGCTTGTACTTCCGCTGTGCCCAGCGCACCAGGTAGGTGTTGATGCGCTTCAGCAGGCGGTTCAGCGCGGTCCTGTAGTACCTGCCGTAGTAGGTCATCCACCCTCTGACGATGGGGTTGATCCACGCGGCGAGGTCTTGCAGTTCCGTGGCGGTGCGCAGGTGGATGCGCCAGGAGCTCGATAGCCTCATACAGCTCTGGGAATTCATCAAGACGATCCCGGGAGATAATGGCGAAGAAGAGGAGCCGGAGTCTGACGGCGAAGTCGGAGGCGGTTCGACAGATGCGGGCTTGTGTCTGCAAAGCACGGGTGGCGATGTTCAATTAGCGAGTTGTGGCGAGAACGGGACGTGGTGGATTCAGGTACCGCATGACAATGGCAGTTATCTCGAAAATAGGTATCTGTACGATCAGGGCACGGCGCGGGGCAGTTAGCCGGGTTCGGCGGACTCAACAGACACGGCCACATTCAGCAGTCATGGCGGCTCCGCCCGGCACAGCGCGAGCTGAGTGGCGGTGCGCTACTTGTTTGGCCGGATCCTGCCGTCGCTATGGTGGCCTTCCTTGAGTTGCTGGCGGCTACGCTTACGACCGGGTGTGACCCAAGCTGTCCGCTTCCATGGCAAGCTAGGGAGGCTCGATGGCTGATCACGAGAGCCCTGAGTTCGTTATCTCCCAGGTCAAGCTGGCGGCCGTCTATAAGGCGGCGGGCGATCTGCGTCAGGCCATCTCCTTGCTGGAGCCAGCACTGGTCGTCAGCCAGAGGGAACTGGGTGCCGACGATCTGGTGACGGCGACTGTGCGGAACAGTCTCGCTGCGGCGTACCGGGCGGCGGGCGAGCCGCAGCGGGCCGTCGCGCTGCTGGAGCAGGCGGTGGCGGACGCCGAGCGGGCGCTCGGTGACGAGGATGAGCTCACCCTGGCGTTCCGGAACAACCTGGCCGCCGCCTACCAGGACACCGGCGAGGTGCGGCTGGCCATCCGGTTGCAGGAGCAGACGCTGGCCGCCCAGCAACGCGTCCTGGGCGGCCAGGACCCCCGTGCCCTGGGGACGCTGAACAACCTCGCGCGAGCCTACGGTGCGGTCGGCGAGGTGCGCCGGGCACTGCCGCTGCTGGAGAGTGTGGTCGCTGACGGCGAGCGGCTCCTGGGAGCCGATCACCCGGATGCCCTGGCGTTCCGCAACAACCTGGCTGAGGCCTACCAGCAGGCCGGTGAGGTGCGCCGGGCGCTGCCGCTGCTGGAGAGTGTGGTCGCTGACGGCGAGCGGGTGCTGGGAGCCGACCATCCCGAAACCCTCGCGTTCCGCAACAACCTGGCCGCCGCCTGCCAGCAGCTAGGGGATGTGCAGCGGGCGATCCCGCTGTATGAGCGGGTGCTGGCCGACCGGCAGCGCGTCCTGGGTGACGATCATCCTGCCACGATGGCCTCGCTGCACAACCTCGCCGGGGCCTACGCCGAAGCAGGCGACGCGCAGCGGGCCGCCTCTTTGTATGAGCAGGCACTGGCCGGCCAGGAACGGCTCCTCGGAGTCGATCACCCTGACACCTTGACGTTCCGCGCCAGCCTGGCGGCCGCTTACCAGCAGCTAGGGGATGTGCAGCTGGCGATCTCCCTGTATGAGCGGGTGCTGGCCGACCGGCAGCGCGTCCTGGGAGACGATCATCCCGACACGCTGACGTCCCAGGACTACCTGCGCAAGTTCCGTGGGACCCATGCGGCGCGCGAGGCGGACGAGGAGAACCTTGCCCGGCGGCGCCGGCTCCTTGGCCCCGACCACCCGGCCACCTTGACCTCGCAAAACGACCTCGGCAGGGACCTGAGCCGCCTAGGCATGTATCAAGCGGCCAGGGAACTGGATGAGGATACGCTGGCCCGGCGCATCAGGGTCCACGGCGTCGACCACCCGCGGACCCTGATCACGGCCAGCAACCTCGCTTCTGACCTGCGCCGACTCGGTGACGTCGAGGCGGCCAGGGACCTGGACGCCGACACCCTCGCCCGGCGGCGCCGCGTGCTAGGCGACGACCACCCGCAGACCCTTGCCTCGGCCAACAACCTCGCTTCTGACCTGCGGCGACTCGGTGAAGTCGAGGCGGCCAGGGACCTGGACGCCGACACCCTCGCCCGGCTCCGCCGTGTCCTGGGCGACGACCACCCCCGTACCCTGACCTCGGCCAGCAACCTGGCCGAGGACCTGGAGCGGCTGGGTGACCATCACGCAGCCGCGGCGCTGCGGGCCGAAGTCAGTCACCGACGAAGCAGTCAAGACCAAGCTGCGCCAGACAGCCGACCCTGACCAAAACACCCAGCCAGCACCGAGGATGTCCCGGGCAATCAGCGCGCGTGCCCATCCCGCCTGGTGACTCGCGTAGCACCGGGTCGGCGTCGACCAGGACCGCCTTGAGCTGGCTGATCGCCTGGCGGCGGGCCTTGGCAGCTGAGTCCTTGGCGACCTTGCGGACAAGGATCTGCTCGACAGCCCTGTCGGTGCTCTTCGCGGGGCGGTGGCCCGGCCGCTGATGACCGCGCGGGCGGCCGCCTCGGCATCGATGGTGTCGTTCTTGCCGCGGGCGGCGGCCGGCCCTGTCCGGCCGGTTCACCTCGAAGTGGCCCCCCCACACCGCGCTGCACATAACCACGGGCTGAGCCGGATGAGTGAAGTCCGCGACCCGGCGCGGGTAGTCGGCGTTGTCAGGGTCGACCAGCACCGGGCCTGCGGCCGTGTAGACAAGGTTGTCAGCCTGGAAGTCCGTGGTGTCGCTGATGAACGGCAGGGCGCTGTCGCGGATCGCGGGCAGCGTGGAAGTCATGAAGGTCCGGTGCCAGGCATCGTTTCGGGCCAGGACCTGCCGGGCGATCCCGGGGGGGCGGCGTTGCAGCACGCGCCGAGATCCTCGATGTCTTCCTCGACTGAAGCCTCGTCGTTGCAGCGGATAGAGCCTTTCTTGCAGCCACTTCGCCAAGATCGTCTGGCGCGCCAGCTCGCGCCAGGCGCGAGTGTCCCGTCCAGCCGAAGGTTGCGAAGTCCAGACTTGCGTTGCGAGTGGTCGTGCGAAGTCCGGATCTACCTTGCGAGTCGCTGTCAGGCGGGATGCGCCTTCCGGTTTGACATGATGCTGGCGTGCCGACTCATGTTGTCTTGCTGCGCGGGGTCAACAATCTCGGCGGCAAGAAGGTCGCGATGGCCGAACTGCGGGAGGTGGTGGCCTCGCTCGGCCATGCCGACGTCATGACCTACATCCAGAGCGGCAACGTGCTCTTCACTGCGCGGCGGGCCGGCGGCCCGGCGGCGGGCCGCACGGACTCGGCGGCGCTCGCCGCCGAGCTGGAGGGAGCCATCGCCGCCGGTATCGGCGTGCGGGCCCGGGCCGTGGTGCTCTCCGCCGAGGAGCTGGCCCGCTGCGTGCACGACAACCCGTATCCGGGTCAGACCGATCCCCGGCTGCTGCATGCGGTGTTCCTGCCCGAGGCACCCGGGCCTGGCCTGGCCGCCTGGGTGGCCGGCGCGGAGCGGGACGCGCGGGCCGAGGGCAGCCGGGACCAGGCCCAGCTGGTCGGCCGCACGGTCTACCTGCACACCCCGGACGGGTACCCGGGCAGCGACCTGCGCCGTGCGCTGGCCCGGGCGGGCGGGCCGACCTCGGCCGCGCTGGCCGGAACGGCACGTAACTGGGCGACCGTCAGCCGGCTGGCCAGGCTCTGCGGACCCTGACTTGCGGGCGCGTCTCTCCCCCCGCGCCAGAGCCGCCACGAGCTGAGATCGCAGCCTGAGTCCGGACGCGACTACGCCCAGGCGTCCAAACCTACCCTGCGAGTGCCAGCTCAGCGGGCGCGAGCCTCGCCATCTTCGTCTGGACAGGACAAGGACCCTTGTGAAGCTGTTCGCCAAGATCATTTCGGCCGTCAGCGGCCGTCGGTTGTCCTGTGTCAGCCAAGAAGATGCATCGCCTTTGAAGCCGAGGCATCCGGCCGATCCCTGCCAAAAAGTTGAGGCACGCGCTCACGGACGGCCTCCCAGCCCGCGGGTTCACCGGTTCCGCGGACGCGCAGATGGGCGGACTTGTCTCGTGATCAGCGGCGACGGCCATGGCCGAGGACCTGCCATTAAGTCGAGGCATGGCAGGTCAGCGGAGGTCTCTTGCCTCAGGTGGTCAGGCACAGGACATCGGTGAGGGTGCTTCGCTTGCCACGCTCGGCCGGCCGTTCGCTCGCGAACCGGGCATGACGCGTTGGCCCCGCTCGCCTGCGCCGGATGTCCGCGCCGCAAACGCGGCTGGTCCCGATCGCGAGCCCGGCGGCTACCCGGGCGGCAGCCATCCGGGCGGGTACTCACCGGGCCGCGTCTGCCCCGCCGTCGCGCTATGGCCTGTCAGGCGGCGCGACCGCCCGGCGGCAGCGCCCGGTACAGGCTGGCGCGGGAGATCCCCACGGCCAGCGCGATCCGCCCGGCGGGCATGTCCCCGCCCTGGTACAGCTGCCGGGCCGCCGCGAGCTTGTCCGGGCTGATCGACGGCCCCCGCGTCGGCAGCGCGCCGCCGCGCCGGGCCCGGGCGGCGGCCAGCCCGTCCCGGGTCCGCTCGGCGATCAGGTCGTGCTCAATTATGTGGACAGAGCAAATCGGTCAGTCGATTAGAAACTGGGCGTGGCGGCTGGCCGCCGGGCAGGGATCCAGGCCGGTTTCAGCGGCTGTCCTTCGCGTTGTCGTGCGGCCTCGCATCTCGTGGGGCACTTGCCGAGGTCAGGTATTCGGCTTTCCGAGCGTTCCGATCGCGATCGCGCGTCCGTCCGTCGGGCAGCGCCAGACGGCAGCCTCGTCGTTGAGGTCAGGACTCAGCGTGCACTCGCCGGCGTGATCGGGGCACTGGGGCCACGGCTGCTGGCCGGCATCGATGAGTTCGCCGTTCTTCCAGCTCTGCAGTTGCACGGCCAGGAAGTAGAGCCGGCCGGGTTCGTCGCAGTTGAGCCGGACGGTGATGCCCTGACCGCGGCTGCCGGACTCGGCGATCCAGGCGCACACCCCGTCCCGGCCGCGGTCTTCGTGAGCCTCCTCCCGGATGTCGGGCAGGGCCTGCCCCGTGGCGGCGAGGTCCCGCAGCAGCGGTGCCACGGCCTCGCGGAGCACGGCTTTCTCCGGGCCGCTCAGCGGCCTCGGGTTGCGGCTCAGTGCCTGCGAGCGCCTCATGGCCTCGAAGGCGTCATCACCGGTCATGGTCCGGATAGCCGCTTCGTGCCGGGCCCGGCGCTCCGCGCTGTCAGGGTCGTCCGGGCGGAGGTTGATGAAGAAGCCCCCGTTGTTCCGGTCCTGGCCTGCCAGCGGGTCGTCCGGCGGCATGTCAGCGTTCACGTCGTCAACAGTAGGTCCCCGCCGGGCTGTCTGGTTGACGCCCCTTTCGAGGTCACTGACCGAACGCGGGCTCACGATGGCCGCCTCAGCCAGCCCCTCCTGTGTCATCCCGGCATCGATGCGCAGCTGCCGCAGGAGCCTGGCAAATGACTCCGAAGGTTGCCGAACCACGCCAGCCGCCCTTCCGGCAAGCCAAACACCATCCAATCGGGGCGACCCGGCGAACCGGTGCCCAGAAAGACAATCGTAAACAGATTAGTCACGGCAGAACAATCCACGCTGTCGAGGCACGACCGCATATATCGCCTACAAGCACGGCGTCTGGCCCTGGTCCCCCGCCAGGTAGATGCCATGCCAGTGCCGGAGGATCACGATGTGGCGGCCCTGCGGAGCGGACGTTACGTCCCGTTCGGTGTCCCATCTGCCGCTCCTCACTTGAGACAACAGCCCGCTGCTCCCGGGCTGTGTCCGCTGGGCCAGGCAGTGCAGCCTCGTCGAGTGCCCGTCCAGGGGGCTGGCATGCAAGTCTCATGCCTCGCTGGAAGAACTCGTGAGCCGGTCGGCGTCTGCGCTTGCGGCTGCTGCTGCGTCATCCAGGCCGAGTTGCGTCAGTATGGTGCTGAGGCTGTTCAGCGAGTCGGCGAGGTCGGGGCGGAACCGGTCCGGGCTGGCGGCGGCTAGCTCCCGGAAGGCCGTGACCGCTTCCTCGGTGACCGGCAGCGCGTCCCCGGGGCGGCCCAGCTGCGCGAACCTGTTGCCGAGGTTGGACAGCGATGCGGCCAGGTCGGGACGGTACCGGTCCGGGCTGGCGGCAGCCAGCTCCCGGAAAGCGACGATGGCCTCCTCAGTCACGGGCAGCGCGTCCGCGGGGCGGCCCAGCTCCGCGAACCGGACGCCCAGGCTGGCCAGGGATGCGGCGAGGTCGGGGCGGTGCCTGTCCGGGCTGGCGGCGGCCAGCTCCCGGAAGGCCGTGACCCCTTCCTCGGTCACCGGCAGCGCTTCCGCCGGGCGGCCCAGCTCCGAGAACCTGTTGCCGAGGCTGGCCGGCGAGCGGGCGAGGTCGGGGCGTCTTGCCGACCCCGCCCGCCCCGGTGACCAGGCGCACCGACTTGTCTGGCTCGGACTGGCACCACGCCCGAAGCCCGGCCAGCTCCGCACCCCGCCCGGTGAACTCGACCACCGCGCGATCCGGCCGCAGCAGGAACGACGGTCCCGTCCCATTGCCGGCGTACGACGGCTCCCCGGCAGCCCGCAGCCGGGCCCGGGCCGCTTCCCTGGCCGCGGCGCGCTGCCGGGCCCTGTCCCGGATGCCCGGCACGTAACCGGCAACGACCCCCGCCAGCGCACCAAGGGCCGCGCCCGCGACCGCGCCGCCGGTCCCGCCGGCACTGATTCCGGCGACCGCCCCGGCCGCCGCCAGCACGACAACAGCCGCCAGCGCCAGGACGATCCGCGGCCATGACCTCACGCCGAATCCAATACACCGCTGAATCCGGATCCGCAAGATGGCATACCAGCTGCCTGGCGGCCAGGTCCTAAACGACGTAGATGCCGGTCCCCTGATGAGACTGCACCCCTGCGAGCAGTCTGTCGCCTGAAGCTAGACGAGTGGCGGTCTACTGCTCTCGCTGCCAGGACTGATCTCGTCGCAAAACTCACGCGCCTGATAGAAGCTGAAGGCGAGCCTTGTTCGCCGGCTTCCCGATGGTCAACAAGATCGTAGAGCTGTGCCTGATCGGCAGGCACCAGCGCGGCACGGGCAGGGCGAGACATGCGAGCGGAGTAGAAGCGCCCAGTCAACCCGTGTCAGGTGCCGAGCAGAGCGTAGGCGGTGACGAAGACGTCGCCAGTCTGGCCAGCGTGCTGACGCTTGCGGTTCCGTCCTCAGAAACTTACGGCAGATTTCTAGAAATATATTGCTAGTTTTATGATTCATGCGTACTCTGGGAGCAGACCCGCAGAGCCAGCAGCCGCAGGCCGCGACCAGCCGGGTCACCCAGGGAGCCGACCCCCGATCATCACGGCGGCTCCCGCGAAGGAAGCGCCGCCATGACCGAGCAGCCGCAACCACAGGGCGGGGCCACTATGCTGCCGCCGCAGTCCGCCAACGGCTCGTCCCCGCAGCCGCCCGCCGCGCCGCGGCCGGCCAATTCCGGACGGACGCGTACCCGGATCAGCGGCATGCGGGCCGGGCTGATCGCTGGCTTCGCCGTCCTCATCGTGGTGATGATCTTCATCATCCAGAACGCGCACGCCGTGAACGTCAGCTTCCTCGGCGCGCACCTGCGCTTGTCGCTAGCGGTCGCGCTGTTCCTCGCCGCCATCGCCGGCGCCCTGATCATGGCTGCCGCGGGAACCGCCCGGATCACTCAGCTGCGGCGGATCATGCGCAGCGACCGGCCCAAGCCACGAGCCAGCTGACACCAGCCACCACCCGACCCGGGCAACCATCCGGGAACAGGCGCACCCTGAGCAGGAACCTGCCTCCCCCGCGCCCCGTCCGGACCGCACCGGCAGCAAACTCATCCGCAACCCGCCGTACATCACTGACTAAGGAGTCGTTATGGGCATCATCGCTTGGATCGTTCTCGGACTGGGCGCAGGCCTGCTCGCCAACATGGCAATCCCCGGCAAGAGACAGCAGGGCCTCATCCTCACCTGCCTGATCGGCATCGCCGGGGCACTGGCGGGCGGCTGGGCCGCCACCAAGATCTTCCACATCCACAGCCTGAACGGGTTCTTCAACGCCTCCACCTGGCTCACCGCCATCGCCGGGGCAGCCGTCCTCCTGCTCGCCTACCACCTCTTCACCTCCCAGTCCGGCCGGTCCCGGTCTGGCCGATCTCGGTCACGGTCACGGTCCGGCAAGCGTTACGCGCACCGCTGACCCAGCCGCAAGCGCGCCGAAGCCGATCCGCTGGCTCTGACGACCGCCTGATCCGCGCAACCCGGACTGATCTGACCACGCGGGCCGGGCGGGTCAGCCGGGTGGCGCCGCAGGCCGACGCCTTCAGCCACCCGGTTCGCTCGGGCAGGGTGAGACGCTGCGATAGCGTCAGCGAAACTGGGTGCTAACCGTCTTGAACTACGTTCCGTACGATATACTTAACGTAAAGTAACGGCACGGCGGATCCGGGCCCCAGACGCGGGCTGACCCGCACTTCTGTGGTCGCATTCACCCGCGTGCTTCGATGGAGCTAGGTCCCGCGAGGCTGCAGTCCAGCCTGGCAGACCGTCCGACGACGCACGGGGGGACTGACATGACCGCTGCAGCAGACGACGAGGGGACTGCCGCAGCCGGGGCGGGGACCTCAGGCAACCGCCGCGACGGCGAGATCCGCCAGGCGCTCCAGCAGGACGAGGACCAGACCGTCGGGGCAATCGACAGCGAGCGCCGCGATGTTCGCCTGGCCCAGGACCGGGCCGATACCCAGCGCCGCGACGCCCGCGATGCCCAGGACCGGATCGACGTCCAGGCCGACATCCAGCGCCGCGGCGCCCGCGATGCCCAGGAGCAGGCCGAAAGGACGCAGGACAGCGAACGCCGGGACGCCCAGGACTCGTTCGACGCCCGCCGCCCCGGCGAACGCCGCGAAGCGTTCGAGCAGATCGTTGCCGACCACCAGCAGGCCGGCGACCTGGAGCGGGCCAACCAGAACCTGGAAGCGTTCGCCTACTCGGTCTCCCATGACCTGCGCGCCCCGCTGCGGCACATGAACAGCTACAGCACGGCCCTGCTTGAGGAGTACGGGCAGGTCCTCGGCGAGACAGGCCGGGGCTACGCCGAGAACATCCAGGCCGCCAGCCAGCAGATGACCCAGCTCATTACCGTCCTCCTGGATCTCGCTCGCCTCGCGCGGGCCGACGTCCACCTCCAGCCCGTCGACCTGGGCGCCGAGGCCACCGCCATCGCCACCGAGCTCCAGGCCAGCGAACCGCACCGCCGCGTCAGCTTCACGATCCAGCAGCCCGCCCTGGCCATGGCCGACCGGCGGCTCATCCGCACCGTTCTTCAGAACCTCCTGGACAACGCCTGGAAATTCACTGCCGGCCGGGACAACGCGTCGATCGAGATATGGGCAGCGCCAGACGGTGACACCTCTACCCGCTGCTACGTACGCGACGACGGCGCCGGCTTCGACCCCGCCCAGGCAGGCAAGCTATTCGACCCGTTCCAGCGGCTGCACCCGGCCAGCAAATTCCCCGGCACCGGCGCCGCCTCGCAAGCGTTCGCCAGATAGTCGAACGCCACGGCGGCCGCGTGCGAGCCGTCGGCGCGGTCGGCCAAGGCGCCACCTTCTCCTTCAGCCTCACCGCCACGAACTCAGCGCCATAAGACGCCATCTCGCGCGCCCGCCCTTCGGCCCAGGAAGTCTCCAGCAAGTCGGGCGGGTTGGCATAGCAGTCTTGGCGGATACACCATCGGGTGGGTCTGCGCGGCGATAGCTCGCTAGATCTGTCCGCCCCGACGAAGTACCGGCAGGATACTGGCAAGGAGTCGTGATCCTTGGAGAACTGCGGACGCGGGCGGAGCTGGAATGGACTGGCAGGAGGAGTGCGCTGTCCGGCTGGAGGACAGTTACCAACGTCTGCTGCTCAGGCACTTCCAGGTGCGGCGCCTGCCGGTGGATCTCACGGATGCGGAGTTGCGGGATCGCTTCCGCGAGATGCTGGGCCAGGCCGGCGCGGCCGCCTCCGAGGGCCGGGTCCTTGATGAGCTCGTGGGTAAGGCGAGGGAGAACGACCGGCGCTACCCGGAGGCGCTGCGCACTAGCCTGGCGACGTTGCGGCGGTTCGTTCCACAGGTGAAGGCCCAGCAGGAGGCGCTGGGCGGTGCGCCGATCGTTGCCACTGAGGCGTGTGTCGGAGCTTTCGTGTTTCCGGGCGCCGCCTTCAACGCGACGACTCTGCTGTCAGATGAGGGCGACTACCTGATCCTGGTGAACCTCAGCCTGCTCGAGATGATCTGGCAGGCGGCCAAGCTCTTCGCCGTGTCCACTCACCTGGCGGACGGCATGTTCTCCTACCTGGACCGGCTGAAGAACTCGCCGGCGATGTCGCCCGCTCGGGCCCTGGCCCGGATCCTGGGGTTCTACATCGGCCTCCCGCTGGGAGGCCGGGATCTGGTGGACCCGCCGGCTGGGTCGGACCGGATCCGGGCGCAGGAGCTGTTCCAGTCGTGCGTGCTCTTCATCGTGGGCCACGAGTATGCCCATATCCTGGCCGGACATATCGATCCGGATGTGCCGCTGCACGCAGGCAAGCACGACCTGCCAGATGCCAACGAGGTAGCTGCGGACTGGCTCGGGCTCATGCTCGCGCTTGGCGAGTGGCGGTGGGGCGACTTCGGTGATGATCAGTGGCACACCAGGTTCCAGACCCGGCTGGGCGGGCCCTTGTTCTTCTTCGCGCTTGAACAGGCCGTTGCGGCGGCGGAGGAGAAGCTGGGCGTTACGTTGAGCTGGAGCGTGGCGCCGCCGCGCGTCCGCCGGGCGTTCCTCGAGCCTTTCTGCAACCAGCTCGCCGGGAGCACCGATTACCGGGCCGCGTACCCGCTGGCCCACGACTGCGAGAACTGGATCTACCGGATGGAGGATGAATTGAGGCGTGAGATCGGCCGCCTCGACGGCAGCGCCGGACGTCTGCGCACCTGGGACGGCCACTGATGCGGCTGTGCAGGGACGATCCGCTGCTGCGGATAGTCTTCGACCGGCTGCACGCGCACCCTCTCCGGGTGCCTGAGACGAGGATCGCCCCGCTCGGCGTGTTCATCCGGCTGACGGATGACGAGGTGTCCTGGATCGGCTCGCTGCCCGAGATCGTCGCTCCCGACGTGGCCGAGCGCCTGCAAGCTCTCGCGCCGCTCGAGCCGAGCCAGCTCGCGGACATAACGACCCAGCGGTCATCGTCGGTCGAGGTGGGCGTCGGCCTTGAGATCCTGGGCGGCTTCCTCGCGGCCTTCGGCGCCGCCGCCTGCCTGCCGGTCGTGCGGCTGCAGTTCGAGCGGTTCAGGCGAGCCTCGTTCTTGTTCACCGACGCCCGGCGGGAAGGTTACAGCCCTGCGTCCATAGGCGGTGTGCTGCCCGCCCGCACCGCCTCGTTTGACCTCGCCAACCCGATCGTGAGCACATGGATGGCCAGGTCATCCCGCCCGACGGCTTATGTGATCGACAGCGTCATCTGCTCGAACCATTTCGTCGTGCAGTTGTCCGAGGGCATCTCGGGCGACGCCAGGATCGACCACGCCCCGATCACCGCCCTTCTCGATGTGTCAGCGAAACTGTCGGCCGAACGGGTCACGGACACCGAGATCGGCTTCATCGGAAAGGACCGCCCGCTGCCTTTCGCCATCACATGCCTGCGCGTGACGGTCACGAAGGACAAGACGAAATTCACGATGGAGCCGTACCTGGCCGACCAGGCGTTCCTGCGCGGCCCGGGGGAAGCTGCCGAAATCACCCATGACCTGCTGTCCGCCGACCCGGCACTGCTCGAATGGAGATGACGCGCCTCCGCCTGCCCGGCGCTGACCAGCGGGACTGATCAGCTACCCGCAGCTGCGGGCTTCCGGTCCGCGCTCAGGCTGCGCAGCGTCGCGAGCGTCTGCTCTGCCCACTCCTGGGCCGCGCCGCGGCTCTGCTCCGTGTGCTCGAAGTCGCCGAAGTAGGTGACCGAGGCATGCCAGTGACCGCCGGCAAACTGTACGAACATCATCGAGTCGTCGGCGTGCACGACGAAGAAGTCCAGTCCGGTTGTCCATGTCGCGGCACTGGCCGGTCCTGATGGCATTTCTCCTGCCTTTCACATCGAGTCATGGCCGCACGACCGTCAGGTGCCATCCCCTGGCCAGGCTCTCGGGCAGCGGCAGCCTTGCACGCAGTTCCATCGCCGCGAGCAGTGCCGCGAGTCTAGCCTCCGCGCGGTTCAGGCGGTCGCCGCGCCACCTGACCCCATCTATGACTGCCTCGCGTCCTCACCCGAGGGCACTGCCACCATCGCGCTTTCGAGCTTCTGCCGGAGCTCCTGGCCAAGCGGATCAGCCCGGACGTACTCGCGCGCCCAGATGGTCACCAGCCAGTCGAGGGGCTCTCCTAGTCCCTCGTCGGAGGCTACCTCGACGCCGCGAAGGTACTCCTCCTCATCCGGTCAGGCCGACCAGGTCACGAGCCGACAGCCTAGCTGCCGGTGCATTGCGGGCTGGCTCGCACCAGGTTCACGCCCAGCTGGAAATTGTCGGCCGCTCCCGGGGTTCCCGAGGTCCAGATCTGCAGCCCGGCGCCAGACGGCAGCGCGGAGGGGTGGATGACCAGGGCGTACGGCGTGGTGTACGCCTGCTTAGGGTTGTGAAGAAAGTCCCTGGACACCACGCCAGCCATCGGGCCGCCGAAGGGCTGGCCGGGGGACGGCTGCGTCTGGCTTCCGCTTGATGGGTAGGGCTGGCAAGCCGGGTTCTGCCGGCCGGTGAATGTGACGCTGACCGGGACGCCGTCGGCGCGCAGCGTGCGCTGCAGCCCGGCCGCGTCGGTCGCTTCGCGGAAGGTGACCCGGATGCTGCCGCCGACCTGCCGGGTGACCGTCCAGGCCGCTAGATGGACACCATGGCCGCTGGCCGGGCGGCTGGCCGCGGGGCTGCTGGCGCTAGCGTGGCTGGCCGCCGGGTGGCTGGCGGACAGTGCCATGCTGACGGCCACAGCTGCGCCAGGCATGCGCCGGCGCGATGTACCCGGCTCCCGGCACCTTGATCGCCTTGCCTGTCTTACCGGTCACGGCGCTGATCGGGATCACGGCCGAGCCGTTGCTGACGTAGGCGGTCACCGGGCGAGCCGGCCGCGCCGCCCAGGCGGGTACGGCCGCGGCAGCGGCCCCGGCCAGGCCCAGCGCGGTCAGCGCGCCCGCCGCCGCAGCGGCACCCAGGGCGCGCGTGATAGGTGTATGCATCGCAGGTTCCTCCCTGCCAGCAGCCCGGGACCGGAGCAGAGCATGTCCTGGCGCGGGCCGTGATGATGCGGCCGGTCCCGGGGCCTGACACTCCCGGCGAGTCCGCTTCCTGCCGATCACGCCCGGTCTTGCCGCCAGGCCATGCAGCACCCGCCGCCTGTTGCGGCAGCGCCGCCACTTCTTACGACGCCCGGCGCTGCGAAGGGTTGCGCGCCAGCGGGATTGGCCGGCAGAACAGGGCCGTTATGTTATGCCCGTACTCGGATCACCGCTTCACATAACGCGTCCGCAGCGTTGCCGAACCGTCCTCACAGAGCCCTGCTGCCGTATCAGCAGATAACGACGTCGTCAGCACCACGCGTCAGGCACCTCGCGCGGTGCCTGCCTTCCCGCGGTCACCCGCGAGCGCCGTGCCGGCCGCGGCCGGCTCGTGCGCCCGGTCGCTCGCGTCCGGCTGCAGCCGGTGACCGGGCGCAACCCCGGCCGGCGCTCAGCGGATCGTGTAGAAGGGGATCCCTGTGCCGGGGTGGATCGCGTCGATGCCGAGCTGCGCCTCGTGGCGGCAGAACTGCCCGGAGAGGTACGCCGGCTGGGCGGCCGTCTGGCCGGGCAGGTAGACGACCACGCGTGCAGTAACCGGATGCGCGCAGGTCGGGATGTGGACCAGCAGGATCGCGTGGGCGGTCGCGCCGGGCTGGAGGGTGACCAGCGGGCCCGCCGTGCCCCCTCCGCCGGACATGCCGACCTGACGGCCCCCGCCAGTGACGGCCACGACCTGCGGTGAGCCGCGCAGCGTGCAGGCGCGGCGGCCGGTGTTGCTGATCTCCAGTGGGTAGCCGACGCCCCCGGCGAAGCCGTCACCTGGCTGGCCCAGCCACGCGAAGGCACCGCCCTGGCCGGCCTTCACGCAGGGCGGCACCGCAGCCGCGGCGGGATGGGCCGGGCTGCCCGACGCCGGCGACGCGGCCAGGGCGGCCGCGGGGAGGAAGAGAGCGCAGCAGGCTAGCGCGAGGCCGGCGGCGAGGCGCCGGCCGCCCGGGACGTCAGATTCATGACAGGTTCCTTGCCGGTGGTAACGGATGTCGTCATCTCTCATGACGCCCGCTGCGGCGCCTGCTGGCAAGGGACCTTCGCCCCGTGCCGGCCGGCCGGCCGTCCTCGCGGTGTCAGCTGGGGCCGGAGGCCGGGAGCGGGCAGTATCGCCAGCCGGCAAGCCCGGGAAGGCGGTCAGGGCCGGGCCGTGGTCGTCCGGCCGGGGCCGCCCGGCGCGGCTGCCGCTGCCCGGCGCCAGGACCCCGCCGTGCCGACCCCCGGCAGAGGGCGGCGCCCTGGAACGCGGTTGGCCGGCCCCTGGAACTGCTCGCCCCCCGCCAGCAGCAGCACGCGGCGGGGAGGGGCCCGGGGCGGTCGCCGCAGCAACCGTTTGACCTGCCGGGCAGTCATAGAAGTGCACAGGTCCTGACCATTTCGAGCAAAGGGGGACGCCATGCGGCTCTCTGCTATCTCCCCCGGGCGGCTGGCCTTGGCGGCTGCCATAGCCTGCGCCGCGGCGCTGGTCCCGGTGGCCGCGCTCGCCGCCACGTCCTCTCCGGCGGCACCGGCGGCCGGCACGCCGCCCTGCGCGACATCGGGCCTGGTGATCTGGATGGACACCCAGGGCAGCCCCGGGGCAAGCCAGGACTACTTCAGCTTGTACTTCACTAACCTGTCCGGGCATGCGTGCGCGCTGCACGGAAATCCCGGGGTCTCCGCCGTCAGCCTCGACGGCCATCAGATCGGCATCCCAGCCCGATGGGGCAACGGCGCCGACGCTCCGGTGGTCAGGCTAGCCAGCGGCGCCACTGCGACAGCGACGCTGAACATCGAAAATGACCAGGCCTTCAGCAGGTCCGCCTGCAAGCCAGTCACCGCGGCCGGGCTGCGGGTCTACCCGCCGAACCAGACCGCGTCGAAGCTGATCCCGATCCCTTTCGGCGCCTGCTCAGGCGCCATCAGCAACATGGTCGTGCAGCCAGCACAGAAGCAGAACAGGTAACCGCGCGCCGCCCGGCACACCGGCCGCCCGGCCTGCCCCCGGCCAAGGGAGCCCGGCCCCGGCCAGTCTTCGGGCCAGCCGGATCCGGCCAGCCGTGAGCAGACCGCCGGGCCCGCCGGCCCGCAGCCGGTCGCCCCCGCACCAGCCCCACGCCATCCACGATGCGACTGCCCGACGGCGGTCACGCGCAAAGCCGCAACAAGACCGGCATGTGCCTGCCTGCCGGCAGGATCACCGCAGTCTCGCGGCACTCCGACTCCGCAGGGCCGCGCGCCGCTGGCAGAGAAGCCGGAAGACGATCACTGACCGGAGAACAAACCGGGGCATAACCGGGGAATTTTCATGCCGTGCGACCGCCGTCGGACACGATCACCATCCAGCGCATATCCCGCGAACGGGACCCGCAGTGTTACATCACGTTCCGTGGCGCTCAGTGACTTCGAAGACGTTGACCTCTGGGTCGCGGAAATATGCCCAGTAGGACTCGGTCCCTTTGATGTCCGTCACCGATTCAACGCCGCGGGCCAGGAGTTGCTCCCTGGCGGCGTGGATATCGTCAACCACGAAGCCCACCTGATACCGGCGCTGATCATATTCCGGGTCTGCCGACTGAGCCAGGACCTCGAAGGTAACGCCGGATCCCATGTCGAACTGAACCCAGCCTTCTCCCGCGTCCACTTCGCGGAGGGCCAGAACCTCACGGTAGAAGCGTCTTTGCGCCTCGAAATCGGCGCACACCACTCCGATCCACCGGGGGAACCCGAGCTTTATCTCAGCCATGACCGCACCTCCGGGCTACTCGACAGAGAAGGCTACCCCTGTTGTGCCACATGCGCCTGACAGACCGTCCTGCAGGGGCTCCGCAGCAACGGCTGCGCATGGAACCTGACGAGCGGCCCGAGCTCCTAAACCATCCCGGTCTTTGTCTCATCCGGCGAGCGGCATCTGCGACGCCCGTGCCGCCGGAGCCCGATGCTTGGGCCTGGCATTTAGGTGCCGGGCGGGTTCTGCCGGTGAGCCGGAGCGGAACCTTCAAGATGGCTGCGCGGCTTCCTGCGGTGGCGTGGTGGTGGGCTTGGCGAGCAGGCCCGCGACGAGCATGACGAGCACGCCGATGCCGACGCCGCACAACGTCCAGAGGACCCGGTAGCCCACGGCGGAATAGTTGGAGGGCTGCGGAAGGTCCACCAGGATCAGCACTCCTGCCGCGATGGCCGCGCAGTAGAGCGCGTAGTTCCAGAAGCGGATCGCGGCCGCGTGCATCAGGATGACGAGCGCGACGGCTGCAAATCCGCTTTCGACCAGCAGCAGCCTGAGTCCGTGTTCACTGGCGGGAATCAGCAGCAGCAGCGCGGCTGCGGCTGCGCCGATCAGCGCGCCGGACAGGCGCTGGACGGCGATGACGGTGCTCTGTTCCAAGCTGGGCTTCATCGCAGCCATGGCCGCGATGGGCATCCAGTAGCCATGCGACAGGTTCAGCCCGAACGCGATCGCGACGGTGCCGGCCATGGCGACGGCGCGGATCACCGCGAACATGATCGACGGCCGGGTCAGTTTCTGCCGTGAGGTGTCACCGGGCAGCTCTGCGACCGGCTGAGGGCGGTCCTCGCGCCCGCGGACCAGCCAGGCGATGAACGTCACTGCGATCCACAGGGCAGACCCGCCGGCCCAGGCGAGCATCTGGGCCCAAGTGAAGCTGGTGATGCCGGCGTGATGATGGAAGCTGACCGCGGCTCCGAGGGCGACGATGAACCAGAGGTTCAGAAGCAAGGCCACCACGAACCTGCGCACCCCGAACGTGACCGCCAGCCCGGCCGTCAGCGTGACTGCGAACGCCGCCAGCACCAGCCAGCCCCAGTCGTCCCCGCCGAGGCCGAACCCGAGCGCGGTCAACGCGACGCCGATCAGCGCGAAGACGGCGATCCGCGACGCGCGGTACCCGAAGCCGCCTCCCGGGTCCGCCAGCCCGGCGAACAGCACGCCGAACAGGGCGCTGAGCAGATAGACCTCGTGCCCGATCGCCGCGAAGACGACCAGCGGCACCAGCGCGACGTCCAGGAACAACACTGCCCGCGGCCAGTTAAGCCCCGGGGGACTGAGCTCGAACACCTTCGAAAGCCAGCTCGCGGTCTTCCCCCGATGAACGGGCTGCCCTTCTCGTCCGCCTGCCCCGGCCATGGTCACCCCGCTCGCCTTGATCGCAGAGCATGGCGGGCCGGTCCCGCGTTCTCCGATTCGACCGAGATCGCCGCGGAATGACCCGCAGGGTCCCGCGATCTCGCTGGTACCGTCCCCGCGGCGAGCCGCCAGGATGCTGCCCCCCGGTTGGGCATGCCGCCTGCCCGGTCATACCCGGAAGCCAGCCGACGTCACAACATGATCGCCGCTAGTTCAAAGATGCATGATCAAACGCTGGTCTTTGCCAGCTGCCCGACCCGCGCATCCGCTAAGAGCCTCAGCCGCCGTCGCGCTCCCCACCCGGGCGTCGGGATCGGAGCTGCATCTTCTGGGGCAGGCGATAGCCCTGATCAGCGAGGGAGCCTGAGTGCGCGTCCGCCACCTCAGGGCAATCTGCGACGAGCAGCCCGACCGGAGAGTGCCGGACGCCGCAGCCGCCGAGGCCGGCCACAGCCCGGATCTACGGAAGTCCCGCAGCTCTCATCCCCAGGGAGTGATGCCTCGCGCCACAGACCGCGGGCAGGCTGCGTCATGTGAGCAGCCGGGCCCGGCACCGCAGGAAGGCGCTGAGCAAGTTCCGCGCCGCGCAGCACCTCGCTGCCAGCGCGGCTGACCCGCCGTGAGCCACGTGCATTCGCCGCGTCCGGCTGCATCCGGACAGCGACGGCTGATCGGGCAGGCGGCGCTGCGGTCCCTCACCACGACCGCCGTGCTCGTCGCGCTCTACTACCTGCTGCCGCTGGACCTTCTCGCGAGCGTGCCGCTGGCGGCCATCCTTACCGGCGGGCTCGTGATCCTGCTCACCATAGCGGCCTGGCAGGTGCACCTGATCCTGCGATCCGCCCATCCCGGTGCGCGGGGCGCCGAGGCACTGGCCACCACGCTGCCCCTGTTCCTGCTCCTGTTCGCCTCCGCCTACTTCGCCATGGCCCGCGCCAGCCCCGGGAGCTTCAGCCATCCCCTGACGCGCACCGACTCGCTGTACTTCACGGTCACGGTGTTCAGCACGGTCGGGTTCGGGGACATCACCCCGGTCAGCCAGTCCGCGAGGCTGGTCGTGACCGCCCAGATGATCCTCGACCTGCTCGCCCTGGGCCTGGGCATCCGCGTGTTCGTCGGGGCCGTGCGGCTAGCCCGCCAGGCCCTGCCGGATGCTGCAGGGCAGCGAGGCACGCAGGACGACACATGACGCAGCTCAGGGAAGTCTGCGCGCGGAACCGGCAGGGACAGGGCCTGCCACCCCGGAGCCGTCCTCACCCTGGTCCCCTGGTGCCGCTCATCGTCGCGGGTCAGGCACCCCCGCCAGCCACAGCCGGCCAGGCCGAGCGTGCTCGCCGGTCCATCTCACCGCTGAGAGTGACGCCGGCGCTGATCAGCGACAGGTGAGCGAATACCTGCGGGAAGCTGCCGAACTGCTCGCCCGTCGATCCGATCTCCTCGGAGAACGGGCCGAAGTGGCTGCCGTAGATCTGCATCTTCTCCAACGTCAGCACCGCGTCATCGCGCCGCTCGGCACGCGCGAGAGCATCGGCGTACAGGAACGTGTACAGCAAGAAGGTGCCCTCGTCGCCGTGCAGGCCGTCGGGCGAGGCTGCCTGGTTGTACGGTAGACCACGCTGTCGGAAACCGCGCAGCGCAGCCAGGGTACGCCGCCCCCCGGCCTGCGACCTCTGACCTAGCCAGCACTGCTCGGCGTATGTCTCATCTGACGAGCAGCAGATGCGACACCAAGGCAAGGCCGACCCGACTTTTATCAAACCAGTGCGCAGCCGAGCCGGGTTGTGGATCTTTGCCCGAATGGGGCCACCTGGCTATGCCTCGGTCCGAGGACTTCGCGGAAGAGATGGCGACGGGCCGGTCAGCGCCGCCCGAGCCCGGTCTGGCCGTCGAGAAGCTCCCTGGCTAGGTCCAGGTGACCGGCATGCCGCGCGGTCTCCTCGATCATATGCAGCACGACCCAGCGCACGGTCGGCGGTTGGTAGTCGCGGTGCCTGCCGCATGGCACCGCTGACAGAGGCGTCACCGCCAGCACCGCATCCGAGCTCGCACACTGGTCACGGTAGAAGCCAATGATCTCTGCGGAGGGCAAGTCACAGACGAAGGCAGCCGTCGGGTAATAGGGAGCCAGGTCCTCATCCCCAGGCGCCGGCTCGGGCTTCTTACCGGCCACCACCCCCTGAAACCAGTGCCACTCCGCGCCGCCTAGGTGCTCGACCAGCCCGGCCGGCGTCCAGCCCGACGGCACGACAGGCCGGTGCCACGCCTCCTCGTCCAGTCCCGCCACGATCGATAGCACCGCCTCACGCTGGGCAGCTAGAAAGGCCAGCAGATCCTGGCCCTCGGCCTCCTCATTCCGACTGCTGGTCATGGTCTTCCTCCAGGTACCTGCCGTTCATTGCGGCCTCCCACTCGGCGGCCGAGACCACCCCCGTTCTCAGGCAACGCCGCGAATGGGGCGGATTCCGGACGCCACGCTAACAGCCCGGGCGAACAGCGCCGATGGCCGGGCGAGGCCGAGTCTGGAGGTATGTCGCTCGACCCTGTCCCGCTCGGCGAGCACCGACGCTGCGACCTCCAGGTATGCCTGCGCTGTCCGCAGGCGTGCGCGCTTCGCTCTTCGAGCACGGCGCCGTGCGCGCGGCCCTGGGCACTCTCACCGGCTCCCGGTCAGCGTGGCCAGCAAAGTCGGTCTCGCTGGCCACGCTGATGGCGTCCCGGCTGACGTCGCTGTACAGGGTGCTGCGGCGGCGCTGGTGGTCGGCCCATTCGAAGGTCGACATCTGGACAGCTTGCAGCGGGTTGCCCGTCCATGCGCGGACAAGATCGTGGAGCTGGTCCACCTGGGCGGCCCACTTGCCAGCCTGCCGGGGCGTTAGCTGCATGGACATGACCTCGCTCGCGTTCCTGGCGAGCTGCGCGGCTAGCGCGCTGGACTGCCGGGATAGGGCCCGGGAGGGATCAGTTCGCCGCGCCTTCCCGTCATGGAGCGGGTGCTCGGCGTCGAGCACCCATCCACCCAGACCACGCGCAGCGCAATCCGAGACAGGTGCCGAGTCCGAGTCCGCGGTCTGTGCCTCATCTGGGCATCTCTGAACTCGCGGTCCCGCTTGAGGTCATCCGCGACGCGTTGCCCCTGACTTCGAATTGCCCGTCGGAAAAGACCCCAACGGCGGCCAGGGCGACGACGAGTCCGAGCGGGTGCGCTCCGCCTGCGCTCCGCCGGCCGGCACCGGAACCAATCTGCGAGCGATTAACCGGCAGCACCTTCTGTCCGATGCCAGCAAGTAGGCACAATATGCACCATGGCGGCAGACAAGACGCCTGGCCCCTACGCTGACGGCGGAGAGCCGCCCAGGCTCCCGCCGGGCGGCCGGGTCAGCCCGGCCGACCCGACTGTCAGGGTCAGCCCGGCCGACCCGACTGTCAAGGTCATCCCGGCCGATGCCACTGTCAGGGTCAACCCGGGCGCCCCGGCCGCCGGGGCAAGCCCGATCGCTCCGCGCGTCCCCGCTGCGCCCTTCACCCCGGTTCTTCCGGCAGCCCCTGTCGTCTCAGCCGACCGGACTATTACGACCCGGCTGGCCGCAGCGGCGGCTACCGCTCGCCGTTACGAGCCGCCCGCACCGCTGACCAATCCGCTGCGGCATCCGCTGAGATGGCTCGCCATCACCGCTGTCTCGCTGGTCGCCGCCGTCGTCTTCGCCCATCTCGGCGCGCTGTTCATCACCGGGCTGTACTACCTGCTGTTCGAGGTCAATTCCAGCGCGGCCGCTTGGTGGCACTCGGTCATCCCCGATGCCGCCTTGCGGCACACGATCAGGGACGTCGCCGAGGGCCTCTACGGCGGGGCGGTAGCGCAGCAGCTCGTCTGGAACCCGTTCAAGAGCCGGCGGACCAGATATCTCGCCAAGCCAATGAACCGGCTGGACCGGCTGGAGGACCTGCTGCGGGTACCGAACCTGCGCAGCGGCAGAGACCTGTCCTTCTGGCAGATCCCCTACGCGCTGGTCATCTGGGCCCCGGTCTACGGCTCCGTGGGCTTTACCGTGACCTATTTGCTTGACTCGGTCATCCGGCGCGATATCGCCGTGTTGCAGCACACGGCCCTCGCGCTGAGCTCGCGCGCGTCGATGTGGCAGCGCACGGCGTCGATGGACACGTCCGACTGGGACATGAAGGTCATGGGCCTGGCGGCGTCGTTCTGCTTCGGCCGCAGGCCACTGCGCAAAGTCTTCGACGGGATCCAGCTCTGGTTCGCCGAGCGCCAGGTGATCCGCCACCGGCCAGTCCGCTGGTACTACCCGCCTACGTTCCGTGCCCGCTGCGCCCAGGTAAGCGCGAAGGTCTCGGCCGGCCAGTCCATATCACCACGGCGGCACGGCCGACTGCAGGCGGTCCTGATGGTGATCACGCTCGTCGGTGTGGCGGTGCTGATCGCCCTCGGCTACTACGTGCTGACCTTCGTCGCAGCCTGATCCAGGACTCCCGGCTCCGCGCGCAGAGCGGTGGAACAGGATGGAACCTTCGTCCTGCGGGCCGGTGATCGCCTTCAGCGCTGTTGCACCGCGCTCGCCGCTGCGGCGGCAACGACCTCGTACAGCTGCCGCGCCAGTCCAGCCCAGGTCACTGACGCGAGCGCGTCCGATCGTTACCTCGCTCATGGCAGCCTCCTTGCCCCTTACCGCGTCGGCTACTGGAGATCGCGGACGACGAGGTCGGCGAGCTGGGCCGGAGTGTGCTGATCGCCCCTGAGGATCAGTGTGCTCGGGGGAAGCTCGGCGCGCGCGGCTGTGCAGCGCTCGACGTTGCGATGCCGGAAGGCACGGGCTGATGCGTCTGCCTCGGGGTTGTCCTCATGCAGGACCTGGGCGTCGATGCGGCGGCGGAGCTCCTCTGGCGGCACGTCGAGGAACACGTGCAGGACGCGTTCACCGGCCCTGCTGATCAGCCCGAAGACCTCGTCCCGGTACGCCGGGTTGACCAAGGTCATCGGGATGATCAGCGGCAGGCCGTAGTCGGCGGACATTCCGATGGCGAACTCGGCGATGAGCCTGCGCCACAGCGGGATGTCCTGAAAGTCACCGCTCTCCGGGCCGGGCACCCAGCGGGTGAGGATGTACCCGACGTACTCAGGGTCAAAGGCCAGCGCGTCGGGCAGCCGCCGGTGCAACTCCTCGGCCAGTGTCGTCTTGCCGGCGCCGAAAGCGCCGTTGATCCAGATCATCATCGCCGCACCTCGGCCGTTTACTGAAGCGGAGTTACCCACCACTCGGAGGCGACCTCAAGCCCGCACGAGCGCAACGCCTCGCGCTTGGCACTGTCGCGTTGCGCCGTGACAACGACCGCCTGGACGGCGCCCCGTCGACCGGCCTCGGCAAGGCCTGCGCGGAGCAGGGCGACGCCGGTGACCGTCCATCTGGCGGCGGGAACGACCACGAAGTCATCGATCTGGCAGGTCAGACCGCCCGGGTTGTAGACGGGCGGTGCGGGAACCAGGGTCGCGATGAGCATACCGGTGAGCTGGCCGTCCTCCTCGCTGGCCGCTTCCTCGCTGGCCGCTTCCTCGCTGGCCACCTCCTCGCTGACCAGGGTAACGACCTGGCTGTCGGCAACCAGGCGAGCCAGGTAGGCGCGATGCTTGTCGCGCGCGTCGGCGGCAGGCCGCCAGAACACCGGCTGGTAGCGGGCGTACTGCTCACGGCGAATGGCCGCCAGGCCGGTCATCGCGGCCACGTCGGCCTGCGAGGCGGCGCGTATCCGTTCGCTCATCTTCCCAGTATCGCCGGTCAGCCGACTCGTCTCCGGGCGCTGAAACCCCTTGACTAGAGCTATCAAAGTGATATCATATTAAGGAGACACCCGGAGCGGCCGGGCCGTCCAGGGTCTTGGAGGCGTTCCGATGAATGGTTTGAATAAGGGCAAATGGTACTGGCAGGTTAACTACCGCGGGTACAGCATCGGCTGCGCGATCGCCTGGGCGGTGATCTGGATTCTGCTGGCCGCCCTGGCCAGCACGAAGACTGTGGATGTAATGGGGTACGTCTTCCTCGGCTGGGTCATCGGCTGGATCTCGGCCACAATCGCCAGGGCCGTGTACCCAGCGCCGCGGTCGACCCTCCTAACCCGGAAGCCCCGCATCCAGTGACCCTCACCCGCCGACATCTCGGTGGACGATGCGGCAATTCGCTCGGCCGCAAAGAACACCGAGCAACCACCAGTCATGGCCCGTGCAGGCCCGGGCCGACTCGCGACGGCGAAAGCGAGCGCAGGCCCCGATTCGCACTCGCACGACGCCGTCGTGTGCCTGGCTGCCCTCAGGTGGTGGGGGCGAAGTCCACGTCCTGGCTCTTGACCGTCCCCGCCTTGCGGCCTGGTGCTGTCTGGTAGGTCCAGTACAGGTTCGTGTGCGCGATGACCTTGTCCGGCGGCGGCGCTCCCCAGGCCTCCTGGTCCTCCGTGGTGTGCGCGTCGCTGACCAGGGTCGCGTCGTAGCCCCTGACCAGCGCGCCGTGCAGGGTCGAGCGGATGCACGCGTCGGTCTGCGCGCCGACGATGACCAGCCGTCCCACTTCCAGGCCGGACAGCACCGCCTCCAGCGTGGTGTCCTCGAACGAATCGCCGTACAGCTTCTCGACCAGCGGCTCCGAGTCGTCAGGATCGAGTTCGGGCACGATCCGCCAGTCGTCGCTGCCCTTGGCGAGCTGCTCATCGGAGTGCTGCACCCAGACCACGGGGACGTGCTCATGGCGCGCCTTCCTGACCAGGCTGTCGATGTTCGCGACGACCGAGTCGCGCTCGTAGGCCCCTTCGACCACGCCGTTCTGCACATCGATGACGAGGAGCGCTGTGTTCGGCCGGTTCTGGAGTGTGGTCATCGTCTCTCCTTCGTCGTGTGATCTCGTGTAGCGCCACGCTATCCGGGCCCGCCGACAGCGAGCCAGCCCCTAAGCCGGGCGCGAAGGCAAAATCCATTTTTTTTGTGATAAAGCAGCACCGGCATCCGTAGCATCGCAAACTAGTCAGGCTAGTCAGATGTCGGGGCCTTTACTAGTTTTCCCATAGGGTGGGGAGAAGACCGTGACTTTTCGCCGCCACGCGCGTTGTCGCGACCGCTGGCCTGATCGCCGCCAGCGTTGCCTGCGGCGGTTACGCGCTTGCCAGCTCAAGCAGTCCGGCGGCGACGGCCGGGCCGACTTTCGAGTGCATCAAGCGGGTCGTTCAGCGGCGGCGGGAAGATGGAGTTCTACGCCGACACGAGCCAGCCGTGGACCGCCGGCGTCCCGGCCACCACGCACGGTGACGGCCCGACCGACACGACCGACTGGTACAAGCTGTTCTTCCCGAATAGCACCAACTTCGGGCTGACCACTGCCACCCAGGCGCCGTGGACGACCTGGTCGTGGACCTGCAGCGCCCCGTCGACCTGCGAGCACTGGACCGACGGGATCAATGACGGCGACGGCGACGGCACCTGCGCCTCGGCGGGCAACATCGCCGGCATGAACCAGTGCGCTCCCTGACCAGTAGGTAAATCCAGCCCGGCCCGGGCGATCCGCCACCCGCGTGATCGCCCAGGGCCGTGCCATGCTCAGACTGGCCGAGGGACCTTAGCCGCGCCTGGCGCGAGCCCTCCGCTTCCCCTCGTGCATCGCCTGAACCCGGGCCACCGGAATCTCGTGGCCCTCGGCGATCAGGTCGTCGGCCAGCGCCTGCGGCCCGGGCATCAGGTCGGCCCATGGGTCACGGTCGGCCGCGAGCCCGGCCGCCGCGGCCATGGTGAAGCCGGCTGGTGTGACGTTGCCGAGGTCCTCCCACGACACGGGGAACGACACTGGCGTGCCCGGCCTGATCCGCGGAGAGTATGCCGCCACGACCGTCGCCCCGCCAGCCCTGGTCGAGTCGATGAACACCTTGCCCCCGCGGTCCTCCCTGATGAACGCCGTGGTGGCGATCCCCGGATCGACCCGCTCGGCCCTCGCGGCCAGGGCTCTGGTAGCCGCGGCCACGTCCTCGATCCCCGCCTGCCCGTCCAGCGGCACGAAGACATGCAGGCCCTTCGCGCCGCTGGTCTTCACCGCCCCGGCCAGCCCCGAAGTGGCCAGCGCCTCCCGCACCAGCCCGGCCGCCGCGACCGCGAGAGCGAAGGAGCGGTCGCCCTCCGGCGGGTCGATGTCGAGCACGAGGTGCGTCGGCCGGTCCCACTGCTCGGCGCGGACCAGGGTGGGGTGGTACTCGACCGCACGCTGGTTGGCGAACCACAGCAGGGTGCGCCGGTCGTCGCAGAGCGCGTAACGCACCTGCCGTCCCGATGTCTGCGCCCACAGCGGCACCGTCCGAACCCACTCAGGCGCGTAGCCCGGCACGTTCTTCTGCATGAACGGCTCCTGGCCGCGCAGCACCCTGACCACCGAGAGCGGCCGGTCCCGCAGCACCGCGATGATCCGGTCGGCCACCGCGTCGAGATAGTCGACCAGGTCGCGCTTGGTCGCGGCTGACCCCTCGAACAGCGGGTGGTCGAGGTTGGTGAGCGGGACGCCGTCCCGTTCCTCCCCGCGCTCGCGGCGTGGCGTCATCAGGGCGGGCCCGCGCTAGGCACCGTAGTCGAAGAGCAGCGCGAGCGCGTCGTCTAGCCTGCGCAGCGTGGTCGCCGACACCCGGCCGACCGGGTCGGCGCCCAGCCGCTCCCGGCGCAGCCGCACCACGGAGTAGGACTCCAGGTGGCCCTTCACGTAATCGTCGCTGGTGAGCGCGACGACATAAGGGGTCTCGGTGAGATCGGGCCGGTCGCTGACCCGGACCACGACGGGATGGCCGGTGATCGCGCTGAAGCCGTCGTTGCTCACGATGACGACATAACCGGCGCGTCCAAGTCCTTGATGGGCGTAGACGTCGCCCCGGTTCACGCAGCGCCCTTCCCCGCCTCCGGATTGCCGAAGTCCTGCTCGCTGGCCTCAGCCCAGGCAGCCCAGGCGTGGCCGGTGCCACGGTCGAACTCGGCAACCGCCGCCGCCGCGTCGCGCTGCACCTTCTCCTTTGCCGACCGCGACATCCAGGCCGACATCGGCAGCCCGGCCCGTTCGGCGGCGGCCTTGGCCTGGCGGTAGGTTCGCTCATCCATGCTGATGCTGATGGTCTTGACGGCCATAACAATAACTGTAACAACATCGTTACTGCGGCGAGGCACAGAAGCGTCATCTGGGCCGCCGCGAACCCGAGCATCCCGCGTGCCCGCGCGCGCCCCGCATAAGGTGGGCACCTTGCTGCTGCTATAACGACACCAGGGTGCCCACGACGCAGACGCGAGCGAGCGACACCGACAGGCGAACGAGCGACAGCGACACGAGCGAGCGAGCATGCGCGCGATCACGATCACCACGCCGGGCGGACCTGAGGTCCTTCAGGTCACGGACGTCCCCGACCCGGCGCCCGCCGCCGGGGAGGTGCTGATCGCCGTCACCGCCAGCGGCGTGAACCGGGCCGACCTGCTGCAGCGCCAGGGCTTCTACCCGCCGCCGCCCGGCGCCTCGCCGTACCCGGGCCTCGAGTGCTCGGGCCGGATCGCCGCACTCGGCCCAGGGGTCACCGGCTGGATGGTCGGCGACGAGGTGTGCGCGCTGCTGGCCGGCGGCGGCTACGCGGAGCGGGTTGCCGTGCCGGCCGGGCAGGTGCTGCCGGTGCCTGGCGGCCTTACCATCCGCGAGGCGGCCGCGCTGCCCGAGGTGGCCTGCACGGTGCACGCCAACGTCGTCGACCTGGCGGGCCTGGCCGCGGGCGAGACGCTGCTTGTGCACGGCGGGGCGAGCGGGATCGGGACGATGGCGATCCAGATCGGCCGCGCGCTCGGCGCGCATGTCGTCTGCACCGCGGGATCGGCGGCGAAGCTGGAACGGTGCCGCGAGCTCGGCGCCGAGCTGGCGATCTCCTATCCCGACGAGGACTTCGTGACGGCCGTCGCCGACTTCACCGACGGCCGCGGCGCTGACGTGATCCTGGACATCATGGGCGCCTCCTACCTGCAGCGGAACGTGACCGCGCTGGCGCCGGACGGCCGGCTGGTGATCATCGGGCTGCAGGGCGGCGCGAGGGCCGAGCTCGACATCAACGCGATGCTGCGCAAGCGGGCTAGCGTGCACGCCACCTCGCTGCGGGCCAGGCCGGTCGCCGAGAAGGCCGCGATCGTCGCCAGGGTGCGCGACGACGTCTGGCCGCTGATTAGTTCTGGCCGGATTCGTCCGGTTATCGAGACGACACTGCCGCTGGCCGATGCCGCGCAGGCACACCGGCTGATGGAGGCGGGGGCGCACGTCGGGAAAATACTTCTTGCGGCATAACACACCCGCCCCCGGTGATGCGAGCCCGCAGGTTCATCGAGAGACTAGGGACATGAGCGAGCAGAGGGAATCGGGCCCGGAATCGCTGGGCAAGGTCGTCGTGGTCGGACCCGACGGCGTGGCGATCGAGAGCGACGTCACCGACGGCAGCGGTGAGCGGCCGGTCACCGAGATGGTCGAGCAGCCCGCCAAGGTGATGCGGGTCGGCAGCATGATCCGCCAGCTGCTCGACGAGGTCAAGTCGGCGCCGCTCGACGAGAAGAGCCGGGCCAGGTTGAAGGAGATCCACACCAGCTCTATCAAGGAACTGGAGACCGGGCTGGCACCCGAGCTCGTCGACGAGCTTGAGCGGCTGTCCCTGCCGTTCGCCGAGGACGAGATTCCCAGCGAGGCAGAGCTCAGGGTTGCCCAGGCGCAGCTGGTCGGCTGGCTGGAGGGACTCTTCCACGGCATCCAGACCACACTGTTCGCGCAGCAGATGGCCGCCCGCGCGCAGCTCGAGCAGATGCGGCGGGCGCTACCGGCCGGCATGGTTCCCGGTGCCCAGGCGGACGACGCGCAGCAGCAGACATCCGGACCTTACCTGTAGCGGCCGAGGCTTGTAGCGGCCGCGGCTAGCCGCCGGTCCTGATCCGGGCCAGCCAGGAGGCGGCGTCGGCGAACTCGGCGTTGGCGATCTCGGCAAGCTCGCGCTCGGCCGCTTTCCGCCCGTCCGCTGTCCGCCCGTCCCGCCCCGACCGCCGGTCGGCCATCGGGTAGCTGCCGAGGAAGCGCACGTCGGCGCAGGTGCGCCGCAGGCCCATCAGCGCCTCGCCCACCCTGGCCGCGCTGACGTGCCCCTCGCAGTCGATGAAGAAGCAGTACCTGCCGATGCCCTCGCCAGTCGGCCTGGACTCGATCCTGCTCAGGTTCACGCCGCGGACGGCGAACTGGCTCAGGATGTCCATCAGCGCGCCAGGGTGGTCGTCGGCGAGGTAGGCCACCACCGACGTCCGGTCTGACCCGGTCGCCGCGGGCAGCGGCCCAGGCGCGCCGACCTCGATGAACCTGGTCACGGCGCGGACGTTGTCGTTGACGCCGTCGGCAAGCACGGCCAGCCCGTAGTGATGCGCCGCGAAGCGGCCGGCCAGCGCTGCGTCAAGATCCCCGTCCGCGACCTGCTGCGCCGCGTCCGCGTTGGACATCGCCTGCCGCCATCGGGCATCGGGCAGGTTCGCGGCCAGCCATCGCCTGCACTGCGGCTGGGCGACCGGATGGCCGCCCACGACCTTGATGTCGGCGAGCGCCGCGCCCGGCCTGACCAGCAGCGCGAACTCGACGGGGACGATGACCTCCGCCTTGATCAGCAGCGGCGAGCCCGCCGCAAGCTCGTCAAGGGTGGCGCTGACGCCGCCCTCCACCGAGCTCTCGATCGGCACCACGCCGCGGCCCGCCTGGCCCGAGCGCACCGCGTCGAGCGTGGCCCCGATCGACCCGCAGGCCACCAGCTCAAGCTGGTCCCCTGGATGCAGCGCGCTGGCCGCCTGCTCGCAGAACGTGCCGCGCGGCCCGAGGTAGGCACAGCGCGCGTCAGGCTCGCTCATGCGGTGTCCTCCCGCTCGCCTCCGCATGGCGACCGGCTCGCTCATGCCGTGTCCTCCCGCTCGCCTCCGCATAGCGACCGGCTCGCTCATGCCGTGTCCTCCCGCTCGCCTCCGCATAGCGACCGGCTCGCTCATGTGGCCCCCGCCCGGCCTTCGGGCACGGGACCGCCCATGCCGGCGTCGGCGCCGAGCGCGTCAGCCGGCCTGACGTCAGGAAGCGCCGTCGCACGCTGCCATGGCCGGCGGGCGGCCAGCGCCCGCGCCACGTCAGCGAGCTGATGCGCGCGGTGCAGCTGCGAGCGCAGGTCACCGCCGGTCGCGCGGTGCGCAAGCGGAACCCGCACCTCGACGATCCGCATTCCCTTGCGCAGCAGGTCGATGGTCAGCCCGGTCTCCGCTCCCCAGCCGCGCGCCAGCGGCCTGGCCGCCTCGAACGCGGCCCTGGTCAGGCAGCGCTGGCCGTTCAGCGGCTCCGCGGGCCGCCAGCCGGTGACCCGCTCGATGCCGGCGCCGGACAGGCCGAGCACGACGCCGTGACCGCCAAGCTTCACCCGGTCGGCGAAGACCGCGATGGTCATGTCCGCCGCTCCCGCCCGCACCGGCTCGGCGAGCGGGCCGGCCTGCCCGGCGGTATCGCCCAGGTCGGCGTCGAGGAACAGCAGGTGCCGTGGCGGCCCGGCTGGCTGGCCGGAGGCAGCGGCGCGATCGGCCTCGATCACGCGGACCGCCTCGGCGCCGGTCTCCAGCGCGGCCGACTTGCCGCGGTTCCTGGCGTGCCTGATGACGTTCGCGCCAGCGACCGCGGCCTGCGCGCCGGTGCCGTCGGCCGACCCGTCGTCGACCACCACCACCATGTCGACGCCCGGCAGCCGCGCCGCCGCCGTGACGGTGGCGCCGATCCGGTCGAACTCGTTCCTGGCTGGGATGACGACGGCCAGGTCGCCGCGTGGCGACATGGCTGCGATCTTAATAGCGTGCGCTAGCTGCCGACCGCCTGCGCCGGGGTATCGGTCACGGTGAACACCGTCTCAAGGCCGGTCACCTGCAGGATCTTGCGGACGGCGGGACGGGGAGCGGCCAGTTCCAGGTCCCCGCCGGACTCCTGCGCCTGCCGGTGCGCCGCGAGCAGCACGTTGACGCCGGTCGAGTCGCAGAAGTCCACCCCGGACAGGTCGACAACCAGCCTGATCGGGTTGCCGGAGCCGAGCACGCTGGTCAGCTCACGCTGCAGCCGGGGAACCGTGTACAAGTCGATCTCGCCCTGGACCGACATGACGACGTATTCCCCAAGGGGCCGGCATGTGACCTTTAGCTCCACCTCCCGCACATTACTCGCCCCCGGCGCGATCCACCACCCGAGCCGGCCGGGTCAGCCACGGTCCGCCCGGGCCGGTCAGGCACCTCGCATCGGCCACGATGCCGCTGGTGTCGGCGCTGCCGGCAGTGCCACGGGCCGCGTACTGTAGGTGCCATGGCGCGCATCATCGTATTCGTCGTCGCGGCGGCGGCAGTACTCCTGCTCCTGTGGGTGCTGCTGTCCGGCCTCGTGCACATTCTCATCATCGGCTTCTGGGTCGCGCTCGTCGTGGTGCTCGGTGTCGGCCTGCTCAGGGTCGGCCGGAGGGCCAGGACACGCCAGTAGGCGGCTAGCTCGTCGGCGCCAGTTCCTCGGCGCGGCGGGGGCGGCCGGACTCAGGGTCAGCTGGCTCGGGCACAGCCGGGCCGCCGACCAGTACAGCCGCGGGGCCGGCTGGGATGCCCGGTCGGCCTGACTCGCTGGCTTCCAGGGCGTGATCCGGCAGGCCGGCCGGATCACGGTCGATCGGCGCGCACATGCACCGCGGGCCGCCGCGCATACCGCCGAGCTCGGTACCCGGCACCTCGATGACCTCGAACCCGGCCGCCGCGAGCCTGGCGTTGGTCTCCGCGTTCCGCTCGTTGCAGACAGTCACCCGCTGGCCGAGCGCCAGCGCGTTCGTCCCGTCGTCCCACTGGCCGGGCCCGCCGGAGTGCGTCCCGCGCGGCTCGGTCCCTGTGTCGATCACCCTGAGCGCGTCGATGCCGATGGCGCGGGCCGCCGCCTCGAGGAACGGCCTGGGCCTTGACACGCGCAGCTCGCCCTGGCCGACGGTGATCGTGAGCGCGGTCAGCGTGAAGGCCAGCGCCGGGAACATGATCACGGTGCCCTCGTCGATGACCGTGCACAGCCGGTCCAGGTAGCTGCCCTGGCAGCGCTGGCTCAGCGGCACGGCGAGCACCGTGTGCGCGAGCCCTTCCGACAGCAGGTGCCTGGCCAGCTGCTCGGCGGCGGCCGGCGTCGTGCGCACGCCCACCCCGACCGCCACCACGCCGGGACCGAGCAGGAGCACGTCACCGCCGTGCAGCGATCCGTTCAATGCCGTGAAGTTCTGCCCGAGCCCGCCGAACCTCGGGTGGTGCGCGTACACGAGTGCCAGCAGGTCGGTCTCCCTGCGGCGCGCGCCGGCCAGCCCGGCCACCACCGGCTGGTTGCCGATCCAGATGCTGGAGTCCCGGCTGAACACCAGGCTCGGCAGCGGCTCGACCACGAAATCGCGCGGGTCAAGCAGCTCGTAGACCAGGCCGCGGCCCGACCTCAGCTCGTCGCTGGTGAGCCCGGCGATCAGCGTGGCGGCAAGGTCCTCGGGCGGCAGCGAGTCCAGGTGCTGGCCAAGCCGGCCGGCCAGATCCTCGCCCAGGTCGCCCGCGTCGAGCACCGAGGCGATCGCGCGCTGCCTGGCCACGGAGTACTCAAGTACGTCCTGCAGCAGCTCGGTGAGGTACAACACATCGGCGCCACGATCCCTGAGCACGTCGGTGAGCGCGTCGTGCTCGCGCTGCGCGCGGGCGACCCAGGGCACGGCGTCGAACTGGAGCCTACTCAGCGTTCGCGGCGTGACCCGGCGCAGCTCGGCACCCGGCCGGTGCACAAGCACGGTCCGCAGGGAGCCCACCTCGCTGTCGGTACCAGTGCCGTGACTCACATCGCCCCCGCCGAACCCCTCGCCGCACCCCCTGGCGACGACCCCTCAAGGCAGTATCACCAGTCTGGCCGGGGTTACGCCTGCGCCGCGGGGCGACGACGTTGTGGCTGGCCGGGCGGAGCGGGCCGGTTGGCTGGCCGGCGGAGTTGACGGGCTCACTGCTCGGCGGAGCCGACTGGCGCCCCTGCCCTGGCCGCGACCTGGCTGGCTGCGGCGGGGTTCTCGGGGCCGGGCCCGCCGCGGCAGGCGTACCTGGGCGCGGCGAGCACGGCCCACACGGTGAGCCCAACGTCCTCGGTTCGCACCCCCCAGGTCTGGCTCAGGTGCTCGACGATGCTCAGCCCGCGGCCGCTCATCGCCGACGGCGCCGGGTGGCCGGCGTGCGGCATGGTGGGGCTGCCGCCATCGCTGACGGCGACCTCCACCGAGGCCCCGTTGAGCGCCCACGCGACCTGGAGCCGCTCGCCGGGCAGCGGGTAGGCGTGCAGGATGGCGTTGCTCAGCAGCTCGCTGACGACGAGCGCGGCGTCGCGCACCGCGTGGTCGTAGATGCCGGCGGCGCGCATCTCTTCAGACAGGGCCCGGCGCGCGACAGCCACGCTGGATGGCGCGCAGGGCAGGTGGACGACGCTCGACGCACCCACCTCCCTGAGCACTGTGTCGCGGGCCTACGCGGCGGCTTGGTTCATGCCGCGGACGGGAGATGCCCGCCATGGGAAGACCGGAAACCGGTAAAGGACGAGGCGCGGGTCACAGTACGGCAACCGCCGCCGGTCCCCACGCGGGCCCGGCCGCGCTCTGCCAAGGCAGCCAAGGGGTTTGCGGACGCGTAGCCGGGAGCTGACCGTGCGTTTGCGTTATCAGATCGTTACTTATCGGGCCGTCCCGGCCTGTTCGCTTATCCCGAAGCGGGACAGGGCCTGTCCTCGGGTACAGTCGGCGCCGTGATAATCGCCCGATCCTGCTGTCGGCCATGCCCGGGCCCCGCCGCATGAGATCGGCCAGGGTCACCTCGCCTGGTCAGCTGCTCGACAGCACCGGCGCCGAGGAGGCCGGCGAGACAGACGCGACCGATCCCGAGCAGCCGGACGGCTCGCTCGCGGCACTCGCCGCGCAGTACGGCCTCAAGCCGAGCGCGCAGCGGCCCACTCTCGGCAGGTACCTGCGCGAGCTAGCCCTCAGGTGGAACTTCATCATGGGCTTCGCCACGGCGCGGAACATCGCCATGTACACCGAGGCGAGGCTTGGGCAGCTCTGGCAGATCCTGGCACCGCTGCTCAACGCGGGCGTCTACTTCCTGATCTTCGGCCTGATCATCAAGGTCAGCCGCGGGATACCGGATTACCTAGCCTTCCTCGTCACCGGGGTCTTCGTCTTCAGCTTCACCCAGCGGACGTTCATCTCGACGTCCAAGGTCGTCACCGACAGCCTGCCGCTGATCAGGGCACTGCAGTTCCCCCGGGCCTCGTTGCCGCTCGCCTACGTGATGATCGAGCTGCAGCAGATGATGATGTCGATGGTCGTCCTGGCCGTCATCGTGGTCGCGACCGGGGAGCCGGTGACCTGGTACTGGCTGCTGGCCATCCCGGCGATCGTGCTGCTGACCATGTTCAACGCCGGGATCGGGCTGTTCGCCGCGCGGGTCGGCGCGCGGGTAAACGACTTCGCTCAGCTGCTGCCGTTCCTGATGCGGACCTGGCTGTACCTATCTGGCGTGCTGTTCAGCATCCAGCAGCTGGTCGTGCAGCACATGCAGAACTACGGATGGGCGACCACGCTGCTCCAGGTCAACCCGGCCGCGATCTTCATCACACTGGTGCGCAACTCGCTGCTTCGCGACCAGCGGCAGTCCGCCTTCGGCTACCAGCCGTACAACCACGCCAAGTGCGCCACCTGGCAGAATCTGGCAACCGGCGTGATCCGCGAGCCCTCCCCGCAGGACTTCCCGAGCACGCCGCACGGCCAGGCCTCGTACCAGCAGGCGCTCAGGGTCTATGACGCGCGAGAGACGTACAGCGCCTACTGCCACCCCACGTTCATCTCCTCGCACCTGTGGCAGTTCGGCATCGGCTGGGCTGTCGTCGCCCTCGTACTCGGCTTCTGGTTCTTCTGGCGCAAGGAGGTGTTCTACGGCCGTGGCTGAGCCGACCGTCATCGTCGACGGCCTGCACGTCGTCTACCGCGTCTACGGCGCGGGCGGCGACCGCGGTACGGCCTCCACCGCGCTGTTGCGCATCATCGGCCGCCGTACCAGGCCGGCTATCCACGAGGTGCATGCCATCCGCGGCATGTCGTTCGTCGCCTACCGCGGCGATGCGATCGGCATCATCGGCCGGAACGGCTCTGGCAAGTCCACCCTGCTGCGCGCGATCGCCGGGCTGCTGCCGCCCGAGCACGGCACCGTCTACACCATCTGCGACGCCTCCCTGCTCGGGGTCAACGCGGCCCTGCTCGAGGACCTGACCGGCGAGCGCAACGTGGTGCTCGGGTGCCTGGCGATGGGGATGTCCAAGAAGGAGATCAAGGCGAAGTACGCCACCATCGTGGACTTCTCCGGGGTCCGCGAGTTCATCAACCTGCCGATGAAGACGTACTCGTCGGGAATGGGCTCCCGGCTGCGTTTCGCGATCGCAGCCGCCAAGGACTACGAGATCCTGCTGATCGACGAGGCGCTCGCCACCGGTGACGCCGAGTTCCGCGTCAAGAGCCACGCCAGGATCGACGAGCTGCGCCAGAAGGCAGGCACCGTGTTCCTTGTCGCGCACGACCTCGAGGAGGTCGAGGACACCTGCAACCGGGTGATCTGGCTGGAGCGCGGCAAGATCGTCGAGCAGGGCGAGGACGTGATCGGCATCATCGACCGGTACATCGACGCCTCGGGCGGCGAGAAGGTCGCCAGGGACCCGGTCACGAGGAAACGCATTAGCGCTCCCGAGCCCGCAGCCACCTGACCACACGGGGATCGGCGGATAGCCGACGCGCGGCAGATCAGTCGGGCTTGCGCTCGGAGTTGTCGCTAGCCGACCTCGGCGCGGGCACGGCGGCCGATGAGTTCGGCTCTCGGCCGGCCGGCGCGTACGACTCTCGTACGGGCGGCAAGCCGTGCGGAGCGGTGTCCGCCGAATCCTGCGCATCGTTGCTCGTGGTCGGCCCGTTGCTCGTGGTCGGCCCGTTGCTCGTGCGTGGTCCACCGCTTGGGGCCGGTCCGCCGGCCGCGTCCGAGCCAGGTCCGCGGGTCCGGTCTGTTCCGCTTGCTGCGTCCGCTCTGTAGCCTGAGCGGTCCGCCGGCTGTGCTCCGTTGCTGGCGCGGGGAGTGTGGTCCTGGCCAGCCGCCGCTTCCTGGCCAGCCGCCGTTTCCTGGCCAACCGCCGGCTTCCGGTCGGCGGGCTTGGCTTGCTGCAGGGTCAGCCGCATCACGGTCCCGCCACCGGGGCGCCCGGCGGCGGTGACCTCCCCACCCTGAGCCCTGGCCAGCTGGCGCACGATGTACAGGCCGAGCCCGATCCCGCCGAACCTCCGACGATCGCCCGCCTCGCCCTGCACGAAGCGCTCGAAGATCCGCTCGGCGTCGGCGGGATCGATGCCGATCCCCTCGTCCCTGACCTTCACCTCGATCTCGCCGCCGACGACGGCCGCGGCCACCGTGACGGTCCCGCCGTCGGGCGAGTACTTGAACGCGTTCTCAAGCAGCTGGCTCACGATGCTGTCCGTCGCGGCCACGTCCCCGTGCGCGCAAGGAAGGTCGTCGGGTATCTCGGTCACCACGGTGTGCTTGTCCGACAGCGGCCGGAACGCCGCCGCCGCATCCCGCAGCACCTGGGCGAGGTCGAACGGCTCGTTGCTGACGTTGAGCCTGTTGGCACCGGCCCGCGACCCCAGCAGCAGCTGGTCGACGAGCCTGGCCAGCGACTCGGCACGCTCGGCGATCGTCTGGACGGCGCCGCGCCGGTCCAGGTCGAGCATCTTGTCCCACCGGCTCGCCAGCGTGCTTGCGAAACCCTGCACGACCGTGATCGGCGTCCTGAGCTCGTGGCTCGTCGTCGCCAGGAACAGGTCTTTCGCCTGCTCGAGCTCCTTGGCGGCGGTGACGTCACGGAAGTCGATGACCTGTTCGTCGCGGCCGTCGAGCACCGTGCAGAGCACGTCGATCCAGTGGTCGTTGGCGAGCCGGCAGGTCAGCGTGGCGCCGGGCTCGGGCAGCGGGAACGGCGGCGGCTTGCCCGTGGCCTGCGCCGCCGACACCCCGGTGAGCATGTGCGCGGCCGGGTTCCACTGCCTGACCAGGCCCTCCCCGTCCAGCACTGCGATGCCGTCGGCGCTGCCGTCGATCACCGCGCGCTCGTGCGCCCGCTGCCTGACAACCTCGGCGTAGGCGATCGCGTTGGACAGCGCCACGCTGGCGTGGCCGGCCAGCAGCTCGAGCAGCTCAAGGTCGATGTTCCCGACCTGCCGCCTGCTGTACAGGGCGTACAGCGCGCCGTACGGCCGCCCGCCCACATGCGACAGGCTCAGCGTGATCGTGTGCAGCCCCGGCAGCGCCGACCAGATCAGGTCGTCGAACCTGCCCGACTCGCCCGTCCGCATCAGCACGGTGTTCCCTGACCGCATCAGCTCGCCGACCAGGCTGCTCGGCATGTCGGCGGTCCGGCCGCGTAGCTCAGCGGGCAGCCCGTCCATCGACACCAGCCGCAGCATGTCGCCTTCGATCAGAACGAAGCCGCCGGCATCTGCCCTGGTCAGCTCCCGCAGGCTGGCGGCGATACGGTCGAGCACGGCCGCGATGTCGAGCTGAGTGTTCATGTCGGCAACGACGTCGCCGAGCCTGCGCACCACCCGGGCCCGCTCGGCCATGTCCCGCCGTACCGTGACGTCCTCGTCGCTGCGGTGGCAGACGATGATCCAGCCGAGCCGCTCACCGTCGCCGTCGATCAGGCTGCTCGTCTCGGTCCGCACGTCGAGCACCTCGCCCGCCTTGCAGATCCGCCTGGTGGTCAGCGAGACCTGGCCGCCGCTGACGACCCGCTCGAGAACCGCGTTGTACTCGGCACGCAGTTCCCTGGGGATGATCGGCGGCTCAAGGCCGATCACCTCGGCGGCCGTCCAGCCGAACATGCGCTCTGCGGCCGGGTTCCAGACGCAGACCGCCCGGTCCTTGCCGAGTGCGATCATCGGCTCCCCAGCACACTGGATGACCGCGCGCGCGGTGGCGTCGAGCCTGGCCTCGTCGGGCCCCGTTGCCGTCACTCGCCTGCGCCACACGCCCCCTATGGTGACACCGATTCGAGCCTGGGCAGCCCCAAAGAGCGAGGCCCCGGCACGATTGATCGCTCAGACGGGACGCAAACTGCCAAGACAACACCCCTCCTGAGCAGCGCCACCCCGTCCACCGCCACCCGACCCCGAGCCGCACGCCGACATCCCGAACCGCCCCGAGCCGGTACCCTCGCTCACACCCCGCGCCGGGTGCCCGTGCCGCCGAAGTGGTCAGACTGGCGCACTTGGATCGCTGTGCCCCGCACCCATCCCTACTGGTGAGGTCAACTGGCCCCGGGAAGCACATTCGGCCAGCCCGCTATGCACGTTATGAACGAGTTGCCTGCTATGCCCGTTGGGATCGATGCCACATTCACTGCGCCAGACGCAGTGGCTGTGGCATCCAGTCCAACGGGCATTGAACTTAATCGCTGGCATAGCATAGCGAACCATGATAAACCGCCTCGGTTGAGCCGGGCGAATGTGGCCGGGTCCGGGTTCGGCGCGGCCGGTCCGGACCAGGGCGGCCCGAAGCGCGTCAGCTGGGCGGGCTCGGCGCGGCCGGTCCGGACCAGGGCAGAGCGGGAAGGCTGCGTCGGCCGGGCGAGCTCGGCGCGATCGGCTGCGTCGGCCGCGCGGGCTGGCGCGGCCGCCCGGCCGGGCGGCGCGGGAGAGGCGCGTTAGGCGGACGGGAGGAGGACGCCGGGGTTGAGCAGGCCGGCGGGGTCAAGCGCTGACTTGATCGCCCGCATCGCGGCTAGTTCGGCCGGGGACCGGGTCCAGCCGAGCCAGCCCACCTTGGCGCGGCCCACGCCGTGCTCGGCCGCGACCGAACCGCCGTGGGCGGCGGCCAGCTTGGCGACCGCGGCGTCGACGGTGGTGTCATCGGGGTCCGGCCCGAGGACGTTGACGTGCAGGTTGCCAACCCCGATGTGGCCGAAAACAATCACCGCCGGCGAGCCAGGCACCGCCGGGGCGGCGTCGGCCAGAGCTTCCGTGAAGGAGCCGAGCTGGGCGATGGGGATCGCGATGTCGATCTTGTGCGGGATTCCGAGGGTTGCGATCGACTCGGTGATCCGCTCCCGGTAGGCCCAGAGCGCGGCCCGACCGCGCTCGTCTAGCTCGACGACCGTGTCGTCGGGAAGCGCTGCGCTGGCCAGCTGCTCAGGGTCGAAGGCGCTCGGGGCCGCGCCCGGACCCGCGCTGACCTCCGCGAGCAGGTAGCCGGGGCGGGCCGGCGCGATCGGAGGCGGGAGCCCGGTCACCCGGCAGACCAGGTCCAGACCGGCCGCGTCGATGTACTCGGCGGCCAGCAGGCCGGGCAGGTCGGCGCGCAGGTCGGCGCAGAGCGCGGCGGCGTGCGAGATTCCATCCACGCCGGCCAGCAGGACCGCGACTGCCGGTTCGGCGGGACGCAGGATCAGCCGCGCGGCCGTGATCACGGCGAGCGTCCCCTCGCTGCCGGTCAGAAGGTGCGCCAGGTCGTATCCGGTGCTCGCCGCGGTCAGGCCGGACAGGTCGCTGACGACGCTGCCGTCGGCGAGCACCGCGGTCACGCCAGCCACCTGCGATCGGGTCGGGCCGTACCTGATCGTGCGGATGCCGCCGGCGTTAGTGGCGATCGTGCCGCCGACGGTCGCCGAGTCGCGCGATGCCAGGTCGACCCCGTAGCGCAGGCCTTGGCGCGCCGCGTGCGCCGCCAGTCGCGCGATGGTGACTCCCGCGCCGGCCGTGACCTGGCTCGACCGGCTGTCCACCGGGCCAAGGTCGGCCAGCCGCCCGGTGGACACGATCACCGGAGCTGGTGGCTCGGGGGCTGGCACCGAGCCACCGACCAACCCCGTGTTTCCCCCCTGGGGCACGATCGGCACCCCTGCATCGGCGCAGGCCAGGATCACCGCCGTCATCTCGTCCGTCGAGGCAGGCCAGACCACGCAGGTCGCGGCTCCGCGGTAGCGGCGGGTCCAGTCGGTCGCGTAACCTGCCAGCACGTCAGGCTCGGTCAGCACGTTTGCCTGCCCGACGGCGGCGCTCAGGTCGGCGATCAGGTCGCGCATGGGTCAAGCCTGGCATGACCGGCGCGGGGCCGGCGCGCTCCGCGTCCCGCCAGCCGCGCCGCCGGGGCGCAGCGTCGCATGAAATCGAGCCGACGGAGCAGTGGGGCGGCGTGGGCGCAAACGGACGCGCTCAGATCGAAGGTGGAACCGGAAGGGGAGAAGGGCACGTCCAATGGTTGTGATAGCGCACGCACGCAGATTCCCGCTCGCCGCGGTGGCCGCCACTGTCGCCGCCGCCTTGATCGCGCTGACCGGATGCGGGACGGCGGCGACCCCTGGCGGCGGATCGAGCAGCCCGGCAAAGGCCAAGGTCTCGCTGACACTCACCCTCACGGATAACCCGGGCCACCAGCCGCAGCACTGGACGCTGCGATGCGACCCAGCGGCCGGCTCCCAGCCTGATTCAGCGGCTGCCTGCTTGCCGCTGCTGCGGATGAAGAACCCGTTCGCGCTCCCCTCCAAGCGGGTGATCTGCCCGATGATCATGGTCAGCTCGAAACAGTACGTGGTGACCGGCACCTGGTTCGGCGCGAAGGTACACCGGGTCGTGGTCGACGGTGGCTGCGATCTCGGGCTGTTCGACACCCTGGCCAAAGTACTGCGCTAAGCCGAGTACGCGGTGACCAGCGACCTACTTCAGCAGGCGGGACATGCGGCGATCGGCCAGCGGCTTGCCGCCGGTCTGGCAGGTCGGGCAGTACTGCAGCGCCGAGTCGGCGAACGAGACCTCGCGTATCACGTCGCCGCACACCCGGCACTTCTCGCCGACCCGGCCGTGCACGGCCAGCCCGGCCTTCTTCTCCGCCTTCAGGTCGGCGGCCGCGAGCCCCTCGGACCGCTCGACCGCCGACCTGAGCGTGCTGACGATCACCTCGTGCAGCGCGGCGACGTCTTGCTCGGTGAGGCTGGACGCGAGCCTGAACGGCGACATCCTGGCGGCGTGCAGCACCTCGTCGGAGTAGGCGTTGCCGATGCCCGCGATGATCTTCTGGTCCCTGAGCACGCCCTTGATCTGCGTCCTGCGGCCGGCCAGCAGGCCGCCGAGCACCTCAGGCGTGAAGTCGGGCGACAGCGGGTCAGGGCCGAGCGAGGCTATCCCCGGCACCGCCGCCGGGTCGGTGACCAGGTACACGGCCAGCCGCTTGCGGGTTCCCGCCTCGGTGAGGTCGAACCCGGACCCGTCAGTGAAGGTCAGCCGGAACGCGAGCGGGCCCTTGCCAGGCCTGGCCGGCTTGTCCGGCATCTCATCGCGCCAGCGCAGCCAGCCGCCCCTGGCCAGGTGGGTGATGAGGTGCAGTTCGCGGCCAGCCCCATCCCCGCCGCCGTTCAGCACGAAGTCGAGGAACTTCCCGTGCCGGTCCATGCCGGTGACAACGGCACCCTGCAGGGCGGACAGCGGAGGGTCATAGGTCTTCAGCACCGAGAACTCGGCGATATCGGCACGATCTATCACCAGGCCGATCGCGCGGTCGCGCAGGTCCGCCGCAAGTGACTGCACTTCAGGAAGTTCCGGCACGATAATGATTCTGCCAGGAGCTCAGGGATGAGAGCTGTGGGCGAGGAGGGATTTGAACCCTCACATCCTCTCGGACACACGGACCTGAACCGTGCGCGTCTGCCGTTCCGCCACTCGCCCCGGAAGCACTGGAAGGTTAGCACGCCACGAGCTATGCCATACCGCCGATACCATCGAAGTCGAACGGGAGAGGAGGTGCGTTAGTGGGAGTGCTCCAGCGCTTCGAGCACCGGCTCCAGGAGATGTACGACGGCGGATTCGCTCGTGCGTTCAAGTCCGACCTGCAACCAACTGAGATCGCCGGAGCCGTGCAGCGCGAGATGGACGATCGTGCCGCGATCGTCGCACAGGGCCGCACGCTGGTGCCCAACGACTTCGTTGCGGAGATCGCGCAGGCAGACTACGAGCGGCTCGCGGTCTACGCAGACAGCCTCGGCATCGAGCTCGCCACCCTGGCCAGGGATCACGCCAGGGAGCAGGGCTACTCCTTCGTGGGCCCGGTCAGGATCAGGTTCGAGGCGGTACCCGACCTGACCGTCGGAACCTTCAGGCTCCGCTCGGGCGTGATCAGGGGCACGACGGTCGAGGACGGCGAAATCCGGCGCCCGGTGAGCGACCTGCCGCGACCGCAGGACGGCTACCCGGGCGCGCCCCGGCTGCTGGTGTCCTCGGCGGATGGCGGCGGCGGATCCACGCAGCGCACCTTCCCGCTCACCTCGCCGCTGACGATCCTCGGCCGCGGCACCGACTGCGACCTGCGCCTGGTCGACCAGGGCGTCTCCCGCCACCACGCGGAGATCCGGGTTGAGGACGGCGACGTCGTCCTGGTCGATCTCGGGTCCACTAACGGCACGTTCGTCGACGGCCAACCGATCCGACGGATATCACTCGCGGACGGTACTCGCGTTACCCTTGGCCGCACGACTCTGGTGTTCCGCCGGGACGGTATCTACTGACGACAGCAGGAAGCAGGCAGTTCCTTACTAACAGGAAGCAGGCAGTTCCTTACTAAGCAGACGCAGCACGGGCCAGACCCACGTGGGCTGTCGGCCACCTAAGGACTCATGACCCGATGAATCAGCTCACTCTCGACCTCATCAAGCTGGCGTTCCTCGCGGTGCTCTGGCTGTTCGTCATCGCTGCCGTCGGAGTGGTCAGGACCGACTTGTTCGACCAGCGCTCCTCAGCGCGCAACCAGCGAAGGGCGGCCAAGGCACAGGCCCGCCTGGCGCCGCCGGCGACCGGCCCGATTCGCCCGGCAAAGCCGGCCAAGGCCGGCCGTGCCGCGCCAAGGATGCTGGTCGTCACGGGTGGCAGCCTGGCCGGGACCACGATCCCGCTCGCCGACCACCAGATCACCGTCGGCCGCGCCGCGGACGCCACGCTGGTACTCACTGACGACTACGCTTCGACCAGGCACGCGCGTCTTTACCCGCAGAACGGTGAGTGGATCGTCGAGGACCTGGGTTCGACGAACGGCACCTACCTGGACAGGCAGAAGGTGACAAGCCCGACGCCCGTTCCGGCTGGCGTGCCGGTCAGGATCGGGAAGACCGTCTTGGAGCTGCGCAGATGACACTTGCACTCCGCTACACGGTCCAATCCGACGTCGGTTTGCTCCGCGAGGGCAACGAGGACGCGGCGTACGCGGGGCCGCACCTGCTCGCCATCGCGGACGGTATGGGCGGCCACGCCGCCGGCGAGGTCGCCAGCGCGGTGGCCATCTCCACGCTCGCGCCGCTCGACGCCGACACCACGGGCATCGACATGCTGCAGGTGCTGGCCGACGCGATCGCTGACGCGAACGCGGAGTTGCATCAGATCACGCTCGACGACCCGGCGACCGAGGGCATGGGAACCACGCTCACCGCCTTGCTGTGGTCGGGCGAGGAGTTCGCGCTGTGCCACATCGGCGACTCGCGCGCCTACCTGCTGCGCGATGGAGAGTTCCACCGGATCACCCACGACCACACGCTGGTCCAGTCGCTGGTCGACGAGGGCAGGCTGACCCCTGAGGCCGCCGCCTCGCACCCGCAGCGCTCGCTGGTCATGCGCGCGCTGCAGAGCAGCGTGCCCGCCGAGCCCGACCTCGCGATGCTCAAGGCAAACGCGGGCGACCGGTACCTGCTCTGCTCGGACGGCCTGTCCGACGTGGTGAGTGACGAGACCGTGCAGAAGACGCTGACGCAGATCTCCGACCTCGACGAGGCGGTCGCCCAGCTCATCGACCTGGCGATCCGCGGCGGGGGCCCTGACAACATCACGTGCGTGCTCGCCGACGTCGTGGACCCCGACTCCGGCGATGAGCCGAGCACCGGGGCGATCATCGTCGGGGCGCTGACCGGCGGCGATGAAACCGACGCCGAGTCCGCCCGCAGCGACAGCCCGGCCGCCAGGGCTTACCTGCTCGGCAGGCCAAGGCAGCCCGATCACGCCACCGCCGACGCCACCACTGACGCCAAGGCCGACGCGGCCGCCGGGACCGGCACCGGCCAGCCAGGCACCGGCCAGGATGCCGCGAGCGCACCGGTCAGCACCGGGCCGACTAGCACCGGGCCGACTAGCACCGGGCCGGCCGACAGCACGCCTCCCGCCCCCTCCTTCATCAGCCGCACCCTCACCGCCCCGACCCCCCGGTTCACCAGCAATGGCACCGGCGCCGGCAGCACGCTCACCAAGAACTCGCTCACCGCGGGCAGCCGGTCGGCCAGCACGCAGACCACCGGGCCGCACGCCTTCGGCCCGCAGGCCGCCGGCCAGAAGGCAGGCCAGGCCGGCCTCACCGTCGCCGGGACAGCCGGAGCCATGACCGCGGCCGCCGCGGCAGGCATGCAGCCGCCCGCCGACGACGACGACGAGTCCGGCCTCGGCACGTCCCGCCGCCGCCGCTGGCCGGTGGTGTCGATCACGCTCCTGGTCCTGTTCGCCGTCATCAGCGCGACCGGCTACGTCGGCTGGCGGATCACCCAGAGCGAGTACTACGTCGGCATCGCCGACGGCAAGGTCGTGGTCTTCCGCGGGGTGAACCAGGCCGTGGCCGGGGTCAACCTGTCCAGCATGGTGCAGAAGACGGACATCCCCATCGCCGCCGTGCCAAGCGGCGAGGCCGGCCAGATCAAGGCCACGATCCCGGCGCAGAACCTGAAGCAGGCCCATAAGATCATCTCGTTCATCTGGCAGGACTACCGCTGCGCGGTGGTGCAGGCCGGCATCCGCAGCTGGGTCGCGAACGAGCCGAAGCCGGCCGCGTCCAAGCCGGTCGCGCACTTCGGCCCGACCTCGGCGCGGCGGATGGGCACCAAGCGCGGCAGCAAGGCAGCCGCCACGCACAAGAGGCCGTCCAGGCACAGCCCGAGCCACAAGCCAGGATCCAAGGCGAAGCCCAAGTCGAAGCCCAAGCCCAAGCCGAGCCCGACGCCCAGCTACCCGCCGAAGCCGGTGCTGCCCAGGTACTGCCCGGCGTACATGGGAGCGGGCTGATGAGCGCCGTCCCGAACGTGGCCGCAGTCCCGCCGCCCGGCGCAGCACGGCCGGTGCCCCTGCCGCGCGGCCGGCGGGGCACCGAGCTTGCCATGCTCTGCTTCGCGGTGGCGATCATGGCCGCCGCCTATCTCAGCGCGGGCCTCGGGCTGAACGGTCACATCCCGTCCGGCCTGCCCGTTTACGTCGGCGGCTTCGCCGTGCTCATCGTCGCGGCGCACGTGGCCGTGCGCCTGCTCGCGCCGTGGGCCGACCCGCTGATGCTGCCGCTGGCCGCCGTGCTCAACGGCCTCGGCATCGTGATGATCTACCTGCTCGAGCAGTTCGGCAGGAACGGGAACGGCGGCCTGCAGATCAGCACGCTCACCACCCACGCGGCGCTGTACCAGCTGATGTGGACCGCGGTCGGCATCGTCGCGTTCGTGGTGGTCCTGCTCGTGATCCGCGAGCCCCGGGTGCTCAAGCGTTATACCTATACTCTCGGCACCATCGGCGTCATCCTGCTCGCGATCCCTGCCGTGCTCCCTGACAGCCACAGCTCGGTCCAGGGCGCCAAGGTCTGGATTATCTTCGGCGGGTTCTCGATTCAGCCAGGCGAGTTCGCGAGGATCCTGCTCGCCGTGTTCTTCGCCGGCTACCTGGTCTCCAAGCGGGATGTGCTTTCGCTGGCCGGGCGGCGCGTCCTCGGCATCGACCTGCCGCGCGCCCGCGACATGGGCCCCGTCCTCGTGCTGTGGGCGGCCAGCCTGCTTGTCCTGGTCTTCGAGGACGACATCGGCCAGTCGGCGCTGTTCTTCGGGCTGTTCGTCGCGATGCTGTACATCGCTACCCAGCGCACCTCGTGGCTGATCATCGGGATCATCCTGTTCCTGTTCGGCGCCGAGCTCGCCAGCATGCTGTTCGGCCACGTCAACCAGCGGTTCTCGGTCTGGCTGCACCCGTTCTCGCACGCCAATGTCGTCTCCGGCCTGTCCTACCAGCCCGTGCAGGGGCTGGAGGGCATGGCGTTCGGCGGCATCTTCGGCACGGGCCTGGGCCTCGGCGAGCCGTTCCGCACCCCGCTGGTGCAGAGCGACTTCATCTTCACCGGGTTCGGCGAGGAACTCGGGCTCACCGGGCTGATGGCGATCCTGCTGATCTTCGGGCTGCTCGTGCAGCGCGGGCTGCGCGCGGCGATCGCGGTGCGGGACCCGTTCGCCAAGCTGCTGGCCGGCGGGCTCGCCTTCGCGATCGCGCTGCAGGTCTTCATCATCGTGGGCGGCGTGACCGAGCTGATCCCGCTGACCGGCGTCACCACGCCGTTCCTGTCCCAGGGCGGCTCGTCGCTGGTCGCCAGCTGGATCGTGATTGCGCTGCTGATGCGGGTCAGCGACAGCGCGCGCCGTCCCGCGCCGCAGCCCATACAGGACGAGGGGCTGACCCAGGTGGTGCGGGCCGTATGAACCACGCACTGCGTCGGCTGTCCATCGCCTGCCTGGCGATGTTCCTGCTGCTCATGCTCAGCGTCAACTACCTGCAGGTGTTCCGCGCCAGCTCGCTGGCTGCCGAGCCCGGCAACATCCGGGTGTTCGACGAGCAGTTCAAGACCTGGCGCGGCGAGATCATCGCCTCGGGGGGCGGCCAGCAGCAGGTCATCGCCGAGTCGATGAAGCAGAAGGGCGGCGACTTCAAGCGCTTTTACCCCGACCCTTACGTCTACGCCCCGGTCACCGGCTACGACTCGATCTACGCGACCACCTCGCCATTCGGCCTGACCGGCATCGAGCAGTCCGAGAATAAGCTGCTTGCCGGGACTGCCCCGAGTCTGGCCGTTTATAACCTGAAAGGGTTGTTTACCGGAAAGCCAAAGCAGGGGGCCAGCGTCTACCTGACGATCAGCCCGAAGGCGCAGCAGGCCGCCTACCAGGCGCTGGTCGGGATGCGCAAGCCGGCCGGGGTGGTGGCCATCGACCCGCAGACCGGCGCGATCCTGGCGCTGGCCTCGTACCCGACCTTCAACCCGAACCTGCTCGCCACCCTCAACGGCACGCAGTTCAACAAGAACGACAAGCAGCTTGTCACTGACCCGGCGCAGCCGCTGCTCAACCGCGCGCTCAACGTGACGTTCCCGCCAGGCTCCTCGTTCAAGATCGTGACCAGCTCGACGGCGTTCAGCACCGGCAAGGTGGGCAACCAGAACTCGACTATCCCGGCGCCGCAGTTCTACCATCTGCCGGGCAGCACCACGGTGCTGACCAACGACGGCGACGCTCCCTGCGGCGACGGGAACCCGCAGATCATCTACGCGTTCACGCTGTCCTGCAACACCGCGTTCGGCAAGCTCGGCGACACCGTCGGCGGGTCGGCGCTGCACACCTACGCCAACCTGTTCGGCTTCAACGACCCGAACCTGACCATCCCGCTCCCGGTCTCGCCAAGCAACTACCCGCTGCTGACCGACCCGGCGCAGGTCGCGCTGTCGGCGATCGGCCAGTTCAACGACGCCGTCACGCCGCTGCAGGAGGCGATGATGGCGGCCACCATCGCCAACCACGGCAAGCTCATGGCGCCGTACCTGGTGCAGGACGTCAAGGCCCCGGACCAGTCGGTGGTGGCAAGCACCACGCCGACCGAGATCCGCCAGGTGGTCAGCGCGCAGGTGGCCAGCTACATCACCCAGATGATGATCAGCGTGACGCACAACCCGGCGGGCACCGCGTACCTGACCGCCGGGCCGCCGGCCACCACCATCGACATCGCCGGCAAGACAGGCACGGCGCAGAACGGCCCGAACAACTCGGGCCTGGACGACGCGGTGTTCACCTGCTTCGCGCCGGCCAACAACCCGCAGATAGCCGTCGGCGTCATTGTCAAGGGCGGCGGGTTCGGAGCGGACGCCGCGGCGCCGATCGCGCTCGAGGTTATCCAGGCATACCTGGGGCAGCATTGAGCGCCCGGCAGCAGGTCCGCTCTCCCGGGGGAACCGCCCCGGAAACGGCAAAGGGCGTAGATTTCACAACGGCTCGCGCTAGCCTGTCCCGCCAGGCCAGCCGGTCAGGGCCTCCACGATGCAGGACGGTAACGTAAGTGCGAGACATGACTCAGCCAAGGCTGCTCGGCGGCCGCTACGAACTCGACGGGGTCGTCGGCCGCGGCGGCATGGCCGAGGTCTACCGTGCCCGTGACCTGCGTCTAGACCGCATCGTCGCGGTGAAGACGCTGCGCGAGGACCTGGCCAGGGACCAGACGTTCCAGGCGAGGTTCCGGCGCGAGGCGCAGTCCGCCGCCTCGCTGAACCACCCGTCCATCGTCGCCGTGTACGACACCGGCGAGGACGACACGGCGAATTCGCACGTCCCGTTCATCGTGATGGAATTCGTCGACGGGCGCACCATCCGCGACCTGCTGCGTGACGACCGGCGGCTGCTGCCCGAGCGCGCGCTCGAGATCACCGACGGGGTGCTGCGGGCGCTTGACTACAGCCACCGGGCCGGCATCGTGCACCGGGACATCAAGCCGGGCAACGTGATGCTGAACCGGCAGGGCGAGATCAAGGTCATGGACTTCGGCATCGCGCGGGCGGTCTCCGACGCCCAGGCGACGATGACGCAGACCGCCCAGGTGATCGGGACCGCCCAGTACCTGTCCCCCGAGCAGGCCAGGGGCGAGCGGGTGGACGCGCGTTCTGACCTGTACTCGGTCGGCTGCCTGCTCTACGAGCTGCTGACCGGGCGGCCGCCGTTCACCGGCGACTCGCCGGTCGCGATCGCCTACCAGCACGTGCGGGAGAACCCGGTGCCGCCGTCGCGGGTCGATCCCGAGCTGCCGCCGTGGGCCGACGGGATCGTGCTGCGGGCGATGGAGAAGGACCCGGCCGACCGCTACCAGTCGGCCGCGGAGATGCGCAGCGACGTGCAGCGGGCGCTGTCCGGCGTCCCGGTGGCCCCCGCGCCGATGCCGCAGACTGCCGCCTACGGCGGGCCAGGCACCCGGCGGCTCGAGCCGATGACGGGCACCCAGTACCAGGGCCAGGCCGGCGGGGTCGCGCCGTACCAGTACGGCCCGCCGGACGGGTCGCGCGGCTCGCGCCGGCGCCGCAGGGCGGTCTGGCCGTGGGTCGTGGCGGCGCTCGTGCTGGTCCTGATCGCCGCCGGGATCCTGGTATACCGGACGCTCACCGCAACCGGGTCGGGCATCGGGGTGCCCGACGTGGAGAGCCTGTCGATCAACAAGGCGGTGGCCAAGATCACCGCTGCCGGGTTCATCCCGATCAAGCATCAGGTGACCTCGCCGACCGGGCCGTACAACGTGGTGACCAACACCATCCCAGGGCCCGGCACGATCGAGCCGAAGGGCACCAGGATCACCCTGGACTACAACGTCAGGCCTGGGTCTCGGGCGATACCGCCGGTTGCCGGCGAGACCGTCGCACAGGCCGAGGCGACGCTGAGCAAAGCCGGGTTCACCTCGGTGACGACCGGCGCCACCGTGGCCAGCCTCACCGTGCCGAAGGGCGACGTGGTGCGGACCTCGCCGCCCGCTGGGACCACCGAGCCGCTGAACACGCCGATCTCGCTGGTCGTCTCCGGTGGCGGCGTTAAGGTGCCCTACCTGCTCACCGACACCCAGGCCGTCGCGCTCAGCACGCTGAGCGCCGAGAACCTGGTGCCGAACTTCATCACGCAGGCCCCGCCGGCCGGCTCGGCGTTCCCGCCCGGCACGGTCTGGCGCACGGTGCCGGGGCCGGCAAGGCCGTGCTGCCCGGCCAATCGGTGACCGTGTACCTGGTGCCGGCGTCGACGTCACCGACTACCTCGCCGTCCAGCAGCCCGTCGACAAGCCCGTCCACGAGCCCGTCGCCATCGCCGTCCTCGTCCGGGCCGTAGCCGGGCCGCGGGACGGTCTGGCCACCAGCCAGACCAACTACGCTTTACGATCAAGGTCGCGCTCGCCGCGCACCCGGATTCGACCAGGAGAACACGCCGTGCCTAAGTCCCGTGTCCGCAAGAAGGCGGTCTACACCCCGCCGCAGCGCTCGTCGAAGGCGAAGGTGAGCCCGCCCTGGCTGGCGCCGACGATGCTGGCCTGCCTGATCGTCGGGCTGGCGTGGATCGCCACGTTCTACGTCAGCGGGCAGAAGCTGCCCATCTCGGCCATTGACCAGTGGAACCTGGTGGTCGGGTTCGCGCTGATCGTGGCCGGCGTCATGCTGGCAACCAGATGGCGCTAGCCCCAGAGCCCCAGAGCCCCAGAGCCCCAGAGCGCTGGAGCCCTGGAGTTCTAGAGTCTGGCGAGCGCCGCGGTTGTTAGCTGCTGGTCCCGCAGCACCACGCCGGCCGCCAGCACGGCCAGGATCAGGACCGTCGCGCCCACCTGGATGAGCGTGCGGTTCTGCCGCGGGGCGTAGGCGAAGGCCGCGGTCAGCGCCGCCCCGGCGATCAGGCCGCCGATGTGCGCCTGCCAGGCGATGCCCGCGACCGCGAAGCTGATCACCAGGTTGACGACGATCAGGCCGACGATCATCCTGGCGTCCAGCCGCAGCCGCCTGGCCAGCACGAACCACGCGCCGAATAGGCCGAAGATCGCGCCCGACGCACCGAACGCGACTGCGGTCGGGGCGGCCAGCAGATAGAAGAGCACCGAGCCGCCGAGCGCGCTGACCAGGTACACGGTCAGGAACCTGGACTTCCCGAGCAGCCGCTCGAGGGAGGGACCGACCACGAACAGCGCCCACATGTTGAACACGATGTGCAGCAGGCCAATGCCGTCACCCGGCGGCTCGTGCAGGAAGGCGCTGGTCATCAGCCGGTACCACTGGCCGTCGGCGACCCCGATCGTCGGGCTGAACTTGCCCACCAGCGCGCCGTCGTTGATCATCAGGTTGGTCTTGGCAAGCTCCACCAGGTAGGCGAGCACGTTCAGCGCGATCAGCGTGTAGGTCACCACCGCCCGGTTGGCCACCCGGCCGCCGAACGGCGCGGTTCCCACCCGGGTCCCCCGGTTGCCCTCCCTGACGCAGTCGACGCACTGCTGCCCGACGGCCGCCGAGCGCAGGCAGTCGGGGCAGGCAGGCCGGCCGCACCGAACGCAGGAGACATAGGTCTCCCGGTTCGGGTGGCGGTAGCAGGTGGGGGCTGGCGAGTACACGCCCTGCTCGGCACTCGGGCCCGGGGGGATGGTCATGGACTTAGCCGCCCGCGCCGGCCGGCTCGCCGTCGCGGTCGATCTGCACCGACTCGAGCACCACGTCGCTGACCGGGCGGTCGTTCCTGCCGGTCGGCACCTTGCTGATCTCGTCGACGATCTCGCGGCCCGAGACCACCTCGCCGAAGATCGTATGCTTGCCGGTCAGCCAGGGCGTGGGCACCGTGGTGATGAAGAACTGCGAGCCGTTGGTGCCAGGCCCCGCGTTCGCCATGGCGAGCAGGTAGGGCTTGTTGAACATCAGGTCGGGATGAATCTCATCGGCGAACTTGTACCCTGGGCCGCCGGTGCCCGTGCCGAGCGGGTCCCCGCCCTGGATCATGAAGTCCGGTATCACCCGGTGGAAGATGGTTCCGTCATACAGCCTGGCCGAGCCTGTCTTGCGGGTCTTCGGGTCGGTCCACTCCCGCCCGCCCTCGGCGAGCTCGATGAAGTTCCGCACCGTCTTGGGTGCCTGGTCTGGGAAGAGACGGACGAGTACGGTCCCGTGGTTGGTCCGCAGCGTCGCGGTAAGGGCATTGGTCATATCGAAATCCTGCCACGGCCCGGCAGGTGCCCGGGCACTCCTGAGCGGTCCGGCCGCCGCCTGCCGTGCAGCCGGGCGGTCGCCTGCCAGACGGCGCGACGGTCGCCTGTCGTGCGGCGCGGCGCTCGCCTGCCGCCTGATGCCAGCATATGCGCGCCGTTGAGTCATCAACCCGGCATGACGTGGTTGACCTCGGCAGGGCGGGGAAGTTCTGGGTGGGGATTTCTTACGGGGGAGGACATCAGTGTCTGTCACGACCAGGAAGCAGCCCGTCATTCCGGCTGACATGCAGCGGCGGGCCAGGAAGATCGCGATGCAGGCGGCGAGGCTCGCCGACCAGGCAGCCCCGGCCACCAAGCGGGCAGCCATGACCACGAAGCGGGCCGCGATGACCGCAAGGAAGGGCGCCGACGACGCCACCAACTGGGCCAGGCCGAGGGTGGGCACTGCGCGCACCTGGATGGCGGCCTGGGCCGCAAAGGGCAGCGTCTCGGTGCAGGAGACCGTTGCTCCCAAGGTCTCGTCCATGCTCGCGACCGCCGCACGCAGGCTCGACCCACCCAGGCCGCGCTCGCGCCGGTGGCCGAGAGTCTTCGCCGGCCTGACGCTGCTCGCCGCCGGCGGCGCCGCAGCCGCCGCGATGGCGCTGCGCAGCCGCCAGCGCCCGACGCCGCCGCCCATGCCGCCCAGGCCCGCGCCGAAGGGCGCGGCGCAGCAGCCGTCGACCGTGCTCAACCCAAGCGCCGAGGCGGACCGAAACAGGGCCGAGTCCGAGGTCAACGGCCTCAGCCGAACCCGCTAGCCAGCCGAACCAGCTAACCGGAACTAAGCTTATCCGCTGTCAGGTTCCACCTGACAGCGGATAAGCACGTCTGCGCCAGCCGCCGCGCCGCGCGCCGGGCCACGACACCCGCAGGCCGGGCCACGACACCCGCAGGCCGGGCCACGCCGCCCGCAGGCCGAGCCATGCGCCCGGGGCCAGCCATGCCGCCCGCGGGCCGGACCGTACCCCGCGCGTCCCATCCGCCCCATCCGCCTCGGCCGACACCTCCGGGCCCCCCATGTGGGCGGCCGGAGCGGGTGTGCGGTGTCGGCGGCGTGGGGCAGAATCGGCGTGTGCTGCTCAGTGAGGTGGTTGCCACGTCCGCCGCGGTGGCCGGGTCGTCCGGCCGCCGGGACAAGATCGACAAGATCGCCGGGCTGCTCGCCCGGGTTCCGGCCGATGAGGTGCCGATCGCGGTCGCGTTTCTGTCCGGCGAGCTGATGCAGCGCCAGATCGGGGTGGGGTACGCGGCGCTCATTGGCTTGCCCGACCAGGGGACGGCCGGCGGGACGGCCGTTGACTCCGAGTCGGCTGAGCCGCTGGCGGACGGGCCCGCTGCCGCGGACGAAGCCGCTCAGGAGGCCGCGGAGCAGGCCGCCGTGGCGGCCGACATCGCCGTAGCGGCCGGCGTCGCCGAGGCCGGCGGAGCGGCCGAGCGGGCGTCGCTCACGCTGGCCCAGACCGATGCGGCGTTCGAGTCGATCGGTGCGCAGACCGGCCCGGGCTCGACCGCCGCTCGGCGGGTGCGGCTGGCTGAGCTGATCGGGCGGGCGACCGAGAGTGAGCGGCAGTTCCTGTTCAGGTTGCTGGCGGGTGACCTCCGGCAGGGGGCGCTCGAGGGCGTGATGGCCGAGGCCGTCGCCAGGGCCGCCGGGGTGCCGGTCGCCGACGTCCGGCGCGCGCACCAGCTGCGCGGGTCGCTGCCCGACGTGGCAAGCACGGCGCTGGCAGCGGCCCGCGGCGAGGGCAGCCAGGAGGACGTGATCAGGGCGCTGCGGGCGTTCACGCTGCGGGTCGGGCAGCCGGTGCGGCCCATGCTCGCCGCCTCGGCGCCAAGCATCAGCGCCGCGCTCGAGCGGATATGCCCGGCCGCGCTCGAGTGGAAGATCGACGGCATCCGGGTGCAGCTGCACCGGTCCGGGCAGCGCGTCCGGGTGTTCACCAGGACCCTCGACGACATCACCGATCGAGTACCCGAGCTGGTGGAGATGACGCTGGCCACCCAGGCCGACTCGGCGGTGATCGACGGCGAGGCCGTCGCGTTGCAGCCGGACGGGCGACCGCATCCGTTCCAGGTGACCTCGGCCAGGGTGGCGAGCCACTCGTCGAACTCGGTGCCGCTCACGGCCTTCATGTTCGATCTGCTGCACGTCGACGGCGAGGACCTGATCGACCGGCCGGGCGAGGAGCGGTTCGAGCGGCTGGCCTCGATCGCACCGGCCGAGGCCCTGATCCCGCGCACGGTCACCTCGGATCCGGCGCAGGGGGCGGACTTTTTCGCGGCCGCGATCGCGGGCGGGCACGAGGGAGTCGTGGCGAAGTCGCCGCAGGCGCCGTACCGCGCGGGCCGCCGCGGCAGCGACTGGATCAAGGTCAAGCCCCGCACCACGCTCGACCTGGTGATCCTGGCGGCGGAGTGGGGTCACGGCCGACGCAGCGGCTGGCTGTCGAACCTACATCTCGGTGCCCGCGACCCGCAGACCGGCGGCTTCGTGATGCTGGGCAAGACGTTCAAAGGGCTGACCGACGCGATGCTTGCCTGGCAGACCGAGCAGCTGCTCGCGCTGGCGATCTCGCCGGCGGACCTGGCCGACGGAGCGGGACGGCGGCCGTTCGGCGTGGTCAGGGTGCGTCCGGAGCTGGTGGCCGAGATCGCGTTCGACGGGGTCCAGGCCAGCAGCCGCTACCCGGGCGGCGTGACGCTGCGGTTCGCTCGGGTGCTGCGGTACCGCGACGACAAGCGAGCCGACGAGGCGGACACAATCGACTCGGTCCGGGCGCTGTGGCCGCACGGACAAGCCGGATAAGCCGGCCCGCCCGTCATGCCATGATCTTCCCATGCGGACCCTGTGGCTGGACGACGACGGCAGGTGGCATACCAAGCTGCGCGGCCGCCAGATCCTCAACGACCCCCGGCTGAACCGGGGCACCGCGTTCAGCTATGTCGAGCGGCACGAGCTCGGCGTCACCGGCCTGGTGCCACCCGCCCACGTGACCCTGGACCAGCAGGTCGCCCGGGTGTACGCCCAGTACCTGCGCCAGCCCGACGATCTCTCGCGCAACGTCCTGCTGACCGAGGTCCATGACAGGAACGAGGTCCTGTTCTACCGGCTGCTCATCACGCACCTGAACGAGATGCTGCCGATCGTCTACACCCCCACGATCGGCAAGGCGATCCAGAGCTACAGCCATGAGTACCGCCGGCCGCGCGGGGTCTACCTGTCGGTGGACCATCCCGAGCTGATCGAGGAGTCGCTGCGCGCCACTGGCCTCGAGGAGCACGAGCTTGACCTGATCGTGGCCACCGACGCTGGCGCCATCCTCGGCATCGGCGACTGGGGGGTCGGCGGCATGCGCATCGCGGTGGGCAAGCTGGCCGTCTACACGGCGGCGGGCGGAATCGACCCCGACCGGGCGATTGCCGTCATGCTCGATGTCGGCACCGACCGGCAGAGCCTGCTCGACGACCCGCTGTACATGGGTAACCGGCACCCACGGGTTCCCCCGGCCGAGTACGACAGCTTCCTCGACGCGTTCGTCGCGACCGCCCGCACGCTGTTCCCGCACGCCATGCTGCACTGGGAGGATGTCGGGCTGAGCAACGCTCGGCGGATGCTCGACCGGTACCGCGGCAGCCTGCTGACCTTCAACGACGACATCCAGGGCACCGGTGCGGTCAACCTGGCCGCCGCCCTGGCAGCCGTCACCGCCACCGGTACCCGGCTGGTCGACCACCGCGTGGTCATCTTCGGCGCGGGCACGGCAGGAACCGGGATCGCTGACCAGCTTCGGGCGGAGATGCTCGCCGACGGCCTGACCGAGCAGGAAGCGCGGGCGCGATTCTGGGCAATCGACCGCCAAGGACTGCTGACCACCGACATGGCCGCGCTGAGCGACGCCCAGCTCCGGTGCGCGCGCGATCCGGACGAGGTGACCGGCTGGCAGAAGAACGACCAGCTCGGCGGGATCGACCTCGCCGAGGTGGTCAGGAAGGTGCACCCGACGATCCTGATCGGCACGTCCACCAGGTCAGGCGCGTTCAGCGAGGACATCGTCAGGGAGATGGCCGCGCACGTGGTCCGCCCGGTGATCCTGCCGATGTCCAACCCCACCGACCTGGCCGAGGCGGCACCCGCCGACCTGATCGCCTGGACCGGCGGACAGGCGCTGGTGGCCACCGGCAGCCCGTTCGAGCCGGTCGACTACGGCGGGACCCGCTACCTGATCGGCCAGGCGAACAACGCGCTGGTCTTTCCAGGGATCGGCCTTGGCGTGATCGCGGCGCGCGCGTCCAGAGTGACCGACGGGATGCTCGCCGCCGCCGCGCACGCGGTCGCCGACCTTACCAACCCGACGACCGCGGGGGCACCCCTGCTGCCGCCGGTCGAGGCACTGCGCGAGACCTCGGTCGCGGTCGGCGCCGCCGTCGCGCGTGCGGCCTGGCAGGACGGGGTGGCCAGGACCTTTCTCGAAGGCGACCTCGCCAAGCAGGTGCGCGCCCTGATGTGGCAGCCGGCCTACCGGCCCATCATCCCTGAGTGACGGGAGGGCCGCAGGGCTGCGGGTGACGGGAGCTGCGGGTGACGGGAGGGCTGCGGGTGACGGGCCGCGGCTGACCGGCCACGGTCCTACACGCGAGGAGTCCCGCGAGCGTCGACTGCTCGCGGGACTCCTGTTCGCGCCGAACCTGGCTGGCTTGCGAGAGGCGGGGCTATGAGCGTCCCGTACCGCGGATCAGCTCCTGTTAGCGTAGGCCGCCGCCGCTGCCGCGGATCGCGTGGATATCATCGCCGATCCGGAAGATGACCATGAAGATCTCCAGCGCGATGCGCCACAGCGCAAGCTCGACGAAGAAGCCGAGCGGGGCGATGATGATCAGCGTGATCAGCCCGAAGACAAGGCTGATGGTGAAGCCCGAGAACGCCACGCCGAGGAAGCCGAGCCCAGCCAGGATCATCACCAGGATGTAGACGACCTTGATGATCGTCGGGGTGACGAACGAGCTGAAGCTGACGTCGAACAGCGAGGCGATGAAGCCCTTCTGGTCGCCGGAGCTCGGCGGCGGCGCCGGGTAGCCCATCCCGCCACCTTGCGCTTGATACTGGGCGCCCGGTGCCGGATAGGTCTGCCCCTGCTGACCTGGATAGGCTCCCTGCCCGTACGGCTGGCCCTGGCCATAGCCCTGATCGGTCACTGTTCCGCTCCTTCTGGGGAAAAACGTGGGAGGTTCGCCGCGGTCCCATCGCCGCTGGCCTACTACGGTGAGGCGCGAGCTTTGCCGGGAGTGTAACAGCGCGTGGCTGCGAAAAGCTGACAATGAGACGGCGGACTTGGATCTGTTGTGTCATAGCCACCTGGCCGACACCTTGCATGCTGCCTGCTCAGGGCTATCGGCCGGGCACGACGTGCCCGGCTCGGCCAGCCCGGGCGGCCGCACCTGGTCTGGTGCGGTGAGTCGGGTGAACGGGTGCGTTCTCGCTAATCCCGGTGACTCTTCGGATCGCGGATGGGCGCGCAGGCTTAGTGCTCCCAGGGCCGCACGTTCTTGGCCGCCTTGTCGCCCTTGCGCCGCTTGCGCTTGACGCTGACCCCGCCAAGGAGGCTGATACCGCTGAGGCGGAGCACCGGGGCGTCCGGGCCGGCCGACTCTTCGGTGTCCGGCGGTATCTCGCGGCCGCCCATCACGGCGATGCCGCTGTCGACCACGTGCATTTCCGGCGGGACGACGATCTCCATCCCGCCCAGGATGCAGACCGCCCTGATCCTGGTCTCCCGTGAGGTCAGGACGGCCTCGCGCAGGTCGAGCTCGGTGCCGCCGAAGACGTTCACGGCATCGATCTCGGCCGGGACCTGCCACACTCCCTTGCGGGAGACCCCGCCGAAGACCGCGACCAGATGCGCCGAGCTTCCCGCCACGGCGGGCTGGCCGCCCGGGTACTGGCTGGCCAGCGACGCCCGGGACACGGCGAGGGCCGCGGCGGCACCGGGCAGGTCGCCGACGATCGGCACAAGATCGGCGGCCGTCTTGGCGGCATAGACCGCATCAAGTCGCTCCGAGTGCTCGTCCGGGGTCAGCCTCCCCTCGGCCAGTGCGTCGCTCAGGACCGAGGCGGCGCGGTCCCGGTCGGCGTCGGAGATCCGCAGCCGGGAAATATCACTGGGGTCCTGGGGGATCATCCAGCTATTGTCTTGCAGGCAACCGGGTCGGCAAAAGCAGGGGTGCGCAGATGGGGCACGTAGAGGTGGCGCACGTGTCTCATGCGCTTCCCGACGGGCGCGTGCTGCTTGACGACGTGTCGTTTCGGGCTGGCGAGGGCAGCACCGTTGCGCTGGTCGGGCCGAACGGGGCCGGCAAGACGACGCTGATGCGGCTCATCGCCGGCGACCTGACCCCGCAGTCAGGGAGCGTGGCGAGCAGCGGCGGGCTCGGCGTGATGCGCCAGTTCGTCGGAGGGATCAGGGACGAAACGACTGTGCGCGAGCTGCTGCTGTCCATCGCCGCGCAGCGGGTGCGCGACGCGGCGGCCGCCCTGGACGCGGCCGAGCTCGTGATGATGGAGCGCGACGGCGAGCCGGCCCAGATGCGCTACGCGGCGGCTCTCGCCGAGTGGGGTGACTCGGGCGGCTACGACTTCGAGGTGCACGCCGATGCCTGCACGGTCGCGGCGCTCGGCGTCCCCTTCGACCGCTGCCAGTGGCGCGAGGTGCGGACGCTGTCCGGCGGCGAACAGAAGCGCCTGGTGATCGAGTCGCTGCTGCGCAGCCGTTATGAGGTCCTGCTGCTCGACGAGCCGGACAACTACCTCGACGTGCCGGGCAAGCTCTGGCTGGAAGAGCAGCTCGCATCGACGCCCAAGACAGTGCTGCTGGTCAGCCACGACCGGGAGCTGCTTGCAAGCTGCGCGCAGCGGATCATCACCGTCGAGGACGGCGGCGTGTGGACGCACGGCGGGGGCTTCGCGGGTTACGCGCAGGCGCGCAGGGACCGGATCGAACGGCTCGAGGAACTGCGCAGGCGCTGGGACGAGGAGCACGAGAAGCTCAGGGAACTGGTGCGCACGCTCAAGCAGAAGGCCACCTACAACGACGGCATGTCGTCCAGGTACCAGGCGGCACTGACCAGGCTGCGCAAGTTCGAGGAGGCAGGGCCGCCCGAGGAGGCGCCACGGGAGCAGAACGTGCGGATGCGGCTGCGTGGCGGCCGCACCGGCAAGCGGGCGGTGATCTGCGAGGACCTGGAGCTGACCGGCCTGATGCGGCCGTTCGACCTTGAGGTCTGGTACGGCGAGCGGCTGGCCGTGCTCGGCTCCAACGGGTCAGGAAAGACCCACTTCCTGCGGCTGCTCGCCGGAGACGAGATCGCCCACAGCGGGGTGTGCCGACTCGGCGCGCGGGTGGCGCCCGGGATCTTCGCCCAGACCCACGCCCGTCCCGAGCTGGCCGACCGGAGTCCGCTCGAGATCCTGATGACCGAGCACGCGCTGCTCATCGGTGAGGCCATGGCGGCACTGGCCCGCTACGAGCTTCAGTCGTGTGCGCCGCAGCGTTTTGCCAGCTTGTCAGGGGGACAGCAGGCGCGGCTGCAGATCCTGCTGCTTGAGCTCGCCGGGTCGACACTGCTGCTGCTCGACGAGCCGACGGATAACCTGGACCTGGCCAGTGCCGAGGCCCTGCAGGAGGGCCTGGAGCAGTATTCGGGCACCGTGCTCGCAGTAACGCACGACCGGTGGTTCGCGCGGTCGTTCGACCGGTTCGTGGTCTTCGGCGAGTCAGGCGAGGTCTACGAGGCGCCCCAGCCGGTCTGGGACTCCATGCGCGTAGACCGCCAGCGGTGATCGGCCGGCTTGCTAGGCTTGCTCACGTTCCCGTTCCTGTGCCGGGAGCGCGAAGGGCCGGGACGCCGGAGCGTCGGGCAGACGAGGTAAGGAAGCACCCCGTGAAGAAACTGATCGTGCTGGCAGTGGTGGCTCTCGGCCTGGCCGCCGTCTGGCGCAAGGTCCAGGCGGATCGCGCCGAACTCGACCTGTGGACCGAGGCCACCAGCGCGGACGAGTGAGTTCCGGCGACTGGGCTGAGTAGGGCGGCGCGGCGGGCAGCCTTGGCCGTCGGCCTTGACCTTGACGGTCGGGCGGTCGGCTGTTGGCGCTCGGCGTCGGCCACAACCAGCGCGGGGATTCGGCATCATGCCGGGTAGAGTGCTGTGGCATCGTCTGCCGATCTGGCGGTGCTGCCTGCCTCGATGGCGGGCAGCCGTTGGGGCTATAGCTCAGCTGGAAGAGCACCTGCTTTGCAAGCAGGGGGTCGCGAGTTCGAGTCTCGCTAGCTCCACCGATAAATTGCAGGTCAGGACATCTTTCACAGTATCTGTCTGCTTGCCGATAGTTCGCTTTCAGAACCTTCGGGGTGCCAAAGCTGGCTGTGGATCGGTGCGTCGGCCCTGTCCCGCAGCGTGGTGACGTCGGGACAGCTGAGCCTGCCCTCGCTGATCCGGACTTCCTTGACTTTCAGTTTTCCGCGATCGCGGTCGCCTGCGCCCCGATCACTTTGCCGCGGGCGGCATAACGCCTCGCATCCCTCGTGCAGGCGGCGGCAGACGGTCGAGCTGAGGCGAGCGGGGGCTCGGGCACCTCATATGAAGACGCCGAGAGGCGGCAGCAGTTGCTCCGCCGCGTCGATGAGTTCGGCAGCCACTGCAATCGCAGACTCAGCGTCGTTAGCCGTCAGCCGGGCAGCAACCATCACCGGGGGTGGCGCGCAATCCCTGCTGTGCGAGCAGGGCCGTGCAGGCGAAGCGTGCGGCGTCGTAGGCGAGCGTGAATGCGCTGTCTGGGTCGGCGTCGGCAGCGCCCTTCTCTGTGCTGAGCGTGTGCCGCGCCTTTGAAAGCCACTGCGCACCGTCAGCAGCGGCACCGGTCAGCGACTGAAGCTCGCCCTCCGCCAGCAACCGCTCGATATCAGCTTCGCCTCGCTGCCACCGGGTCACGCCGCCCCTCCATCCGTGGCCGAGCGATCAATGACCAGGACGTAGGGCCTGGACTTGATTTCTCTGATGAACGGCTCGGTCGGATGTGCCCACTGGTCCGGCGAGCAGGCGGTCGGGTTGACCGGTCGGCCAAGCTGTGACTGCGCACTGTCTGCTGCGGCGTACATTGCAATCCGGTCCGGCGTGCCCACCACGAGCACGTCGACGTCATTGGGCGGCTGACCGCGCTGCCCCTCGTATCGCGCTGCCCACGACCCGAAGATAGCCACTAGTACGACGTCGTCAAGACCTGCGAACTCGTCCGCGACCACCACATGCGGGCCGTAGGTCAGCGTGAGGAGCTCCGTCAGCGGCCCTACCAGCCGCGAGCCCCTGTTCGCGCTCACTAGCCGCGACCGGCCGACCGGGCGGACAGCGAGAATGCCCGCGTCCGCCAGGCGCCGCACCTCGCCGCTGACCGTCGACTGCGGCACCGACAGCCGCTGCGTCAGCTCGGCGATCGTGTACTCGGTGTCCGGGTGGAGCAACAGCATCGTCAGCAGATCAGCCTGATGCCGCGACCTGAGAACCGGGAGTAGCCTCGGAGCATCACTCCGCATTAACCGATCATATCATCCGTCTATTCGTTACATGGACCGTCCACGCCATGCCGCGTCGATCGTGACCAGCGGTCAGCGCTCCGAGGCGGCGGACAGCCACTCCAGGCTGGCCGCCGCGTCTTCGCGCGCCCTGGCCTCGCGCCGGAACAGCTCATCCGTCTTGGTCAGCATGAGCGTGTACTGGCTGCCGAACTTCCAGACCTCGTGCCTGACCGGCAGCTCAGCGACGCCGATCCGGTCCTTGACGTGCTTGCGCCGCGCCTCGGCGAGCGGCCACTCCAGCGTGCGCTCGCTGCGGCCGGCGAGGAACCAGCTGAGCGTGCCGCACAGCTCGCAGCCGCAGCCGCCGCGCCAGGGGACCGACCAGTCGTCATCGGCCCGGGCCGGGCGCCCGGCGATCGCGGTAAGCGCGGCGCATGAGCGTGAAGAGGATGCGATCCGCCTGGCTGGCCAGTGAGCCGGGCGTGGAAGCAAGGCGAACCATCTCCCATGCCCGGAGCAGTGGGAGGGAACAGTAGACGGCCACACCCTCTGCTGCCGGGAACGCGGCGGCTGATGGCGGATCGAGCTTGATCTGGCACAGTCCGGCCTCTACGCTCAGCGCCTCAGCCGGGTCGGTGAGGACCGCGAACTTGTGACCGAGCTGACGCCGACCTTGCCACCGACCGAGTTAGCCGCTGGCGGCTTCCCGCGCCGACTACACCGATGGCGTTCTTCACTGCTGTGTAGGCCGGCTTCTGGGCGCCTGCTGCTGTCAGCAGCCCGAACCAGTCGGCGGTGTTGCTGGTGTCGGTCCCCTGGTCCTGCCAGCTGTAGATGTAGAAGCCGCCGATCCAGCTGTCCTTCTTCGCGTCACCGATGGACTGCGTGAACTCTGTGGCCTGACCCGTCTGGCCGATCCCGTCCGGCCCGGCTGACGGCGCGCCGACCTCAGTGATCCAGATCTGCTTGCTGCTGTCGCCGTTACTCGTCATCACGCTCCGGATGGACGGGCTCGTCTGGCTCATCTGCGACCAGCCCGACCATGACTCGTAGGTGTTCGGCAGCGCGGGAAAGCTGTAGGGGTGGTAGCCGAGGGCATCGAAATGGCCCTTCGCCCCGTCGGCATACATGTCCTGGAGGAAGGTGACGGCGTTGACATTGGTACCGTCGTTGGCCTCGGGCGCCAGCCCGCCGGAGATGACGAAAGCTGACGGATCGACTGCCTTGATCGAGGCGTAAGCAGCCACCAGATCAGCTGTGTAAGCAGCTGGATTGGGCTTGGGCTGCCAGAAATTCACGTCGTTCGGCTCGTTCCAGATCTCGAATGTGCTGACACCCTGCGGTGCGTAGCGTGCGGCAACATCCGCGGCCCACTGCGCGTACTGAGCCGACGAGGCAGGCTGCGGTGAAGGATCACCACTGGTACCCGCCACCGCTGCCCACGGCGGGCAGCCGTCGATGATCAAATCGAGTGACATCCCGGCAGCACGAACCGATGCAACCGCCTGATCCAGCTGCGACCAGTCAAACGACGTCGGGCCGCCGTACTGGACCCACGCCCAGTTAGCGTCCAGCCTGACCGAGGTAATGCCGATGGCCTTCATGGCCGCCAGCTGGGAGGCCTGCACAGCGGCGGTCTCCGTGATCAGATCCGGGTCTGCTATCCCAAACTGAATGGCACTGGAAGCGCTGGGCCTGGGCTTCCCGTGCGCCTCGTCCTGGGCGAAGCTGCCGCTCACTGAGGCTGCTCCGGCATGGCCAGCGCCGAACGTCATTGCCCCCACGGCAAGCACGCCCACCGTGGCAGCGAGCCTGGCGCGGCTGCTTGCGCGGGCCGCAAGCCGCGCTGTCACTGCCTTGGTGAACTTTGCACGAAAGGACATAGCTCCGCTCCCGTCATCCTTCTGATCGTGGTCTACGCCGCTTGGTCCGCTTTTCCGCCCGACCGCCCCAGCCAGTCACGCTTCCCCGACTTCCAGTCCATCCCTACCCGTGAAATACCGTTCGTATCGTCGAGACTGTTAAAAGGCGCGTGAATTTTGACTCCCTGGAGTGTCACGGTTCTGGCGTATCACACTTTCGCCAGTGCCGGCGGGTCGCGTTAGCTGCGCAGGACGCGGTGGCGGAGCGGCGTGCAGCCGGGCAAACGCCCAGATGCCGCGCGATGATCTTAGCTTTGGTGCTGGCGTACGCGGTCCGGTCTTGTGAAACGGAGCCAGCTACTCCCTGCACGCCCATAAGTGTGACACCCGGCCTATCCTGCCGCCGATCAGTCAGCGCGCCGTGATTCGATACGGTCGCACCACTGAAGCGACAAAGCGGAGTTCGTTATAGCCCCCAGCTGCTGATCACGGGACACGCCGGATTATCTCCCCGCGGCTGGTGAGCTTCCGCTACTTTCGGGCCGCCCGGTCAGCCCGAAGAAATTCATCACGCGCGACGCAGGTCAGCTGGCACGCTAACGTAGGTGCGCCACTCTTACGTATCCAGCATGATGGCGCACGTTGCGGCCTGCCAGTCGAATACTGGACGTAGTAGGCAAACTGTCGGCGTCATGACATCGCAAGTTCCTGCGGTTCTTTAGGGGGGCAGTCTTTGTCCGGACTTGTTGAATCCTGCACCGAACTGAATGATGCGCGAATTCTCCAGGGTGAGCAGCACGTCGTCCCTGCGCCCAGAGCCAGCGCTGCCGAGGCGCATGGCAGGGCTGGTGAGCCAGGGCTCACCGTAGTCATACTGACCTACAACAGCGCGGCCACCATTGGGGCTTGCCTGGAGTCACTTGTCGGGCAGAAATACCAGGACTTCGATGTCGTTGTCGTCGACGATGACTCGACAGACGATACGCTCCCTATCGTAGGTGGCTACTCCTCCAGCCTGCCGCTGTTGGTGGTGCGAAACGGATCCCATATCATCCCGCGTGGTCGCAATATTGGGATCGCGGCCAGCAAGACTGACCTGATCGCATTCGTGGATTCAGATGACAGCGCGGAGCCCGGCTGGACGAAGACAATAATCGAAACATTCCAGCAGAATCCCGGCATCGCAATGATCTCCGGCGACCTGGTGCCGGCCTACCGAACGACTACCGCGCGAGCAATCGCCATGAATGACGACGCTATCCGCCGGCTCTTCGGCGGCGGGGTGATGCTGTTCTGCGCTGGCAACTGCGCGATCAACCGTGCCCTGGTCGGGGACGCTGTCTTTGACGAGGACTTCCGCTTCGCGGAGGACCTTGAGCTAGTTTCGCGAATCGAAGAGAAGTACCAGTGGATTTATGTGCCGGACATGAAGATACGGCACTACAGCCGGGACACGTTTCGCCAGTACGCGATGCAAATGTACCGCTATGGTTTCATGAAGCAGTACTTCTCGTTCACCTCGGGTTGCTATCGCTGGCTGGACTTCGTCCCGCTAGCCCTGCTGGTGATCAGCGGGATTGCCGGCCTGGCTCTTCAGTCCTGGTGGCCATTGCTGCTGAATTTCCTGTTCTCACTCCTCGAGGCGCTGTTCGTCGTCTGCTATCAGCGGTGCCCGGCAAAGGTCGCCGCCCTCGCCCTGCCGACCTGGATCGTCAAGAACCTGTCCTGGAGTTACGGTCTCGCGCATGGCCTGGCGGCGCTTCTCGCCGACGGAGATACTCGCCGCCTCCTGCGGGCCAAGCGTCCCGGCAGGGTGTGAGCCGATGAAGCCGCACGTCGTGCATGTGACGCCGCATTACCCGCCGTTCCTCGGCGGCATGGAGAAGGTGGTCGAGGCCCTGGCGGCCGACCGGAAGATGCGGGGCCTCGAGGTAGACGTTCTGACCTCCCTGGACGGCGAGCCGAGAACGAAGGGACCAGGCAGACCGGACGGCGTGCGGCGCCTGCGATCATGGGAGGTAGCGCACACTGCTATCGTTCCCGGCCTGCCCCGCGAACTCTTCAGGCTGTCCCGCCGCTCGGTCGTCCACCTGCACATCGCCCAAGCCTTCATGCCGGAGGTGGTCTTCATTGCTCACCTCTTCCGTGGGCTGCCTTATGTCGCTCACCTGCACCTCGATGCCGGCCCGTCCGGACGGGCAGGGTTCCTGCTTCGCGGCTACAAACCGCTGGTGCTCGGGCCGATCCTGCGGGCCGCGGCGAGCGTGGTGGTCTTCACCGAGGAGCAGCGATCGACCATCGCCGCGAAGTACGGTCTCGACCCGGCGCGGCTGGCCGTCATACCCAACGGCGTCGACCACGCGTTCTTCTACGCCGGCGAGCGGTTTCCGCATCCGAAGCCACGATTGCTGTTCGTGGGCAGGCTCTCGGTCCAGAAGAACATCTCGCTGCTGCTTCGCGCGCTGGACGGTATGTCAGATCGGTTCGAGACAACTCTGGTCGGCGACGGCGACCTCGAGGGCGACCTCAAGCGGGCCGCTGCTGATCTGCGGCTGCAGAACGTGCGGTTTTACGGCCGGGCGGGTGGAGCGGAACTCCGCCAGCTGTACCAGCAGGCTGACGTCTTCGTACTGCCCTCCGAGCGGGAAGGCATGCCCCTCGTCCTGCTGGAGGCCCTCGCCATGGGACTGCCGATCGTGGCCACCGATATACCGGGCAATCGCGACGTGGTTGCCGATGGCCAGAACGGGATCCTGGTGCCGGCCGGGGATCCGGCCCGGCTGCGCCAGGCGCTGCTGGACGTGACAAGTGATATAGCCGGGTACCGGCTAATGTGCGAGGCTTCCCGGCGACTCGCCGCCCAGTACTCATGGGAGTCGGTTGGTACCGAGTTCGAGCGAATCTATGCCCAGGTCGCCAAGCACTGAGCCGCAGGCATCCCGGGACGCTCGCCCGAAGGCGCGCGAAGCCCGGTGGCTGCGCGGCATGCTTCCGGAGAGCAATGGTCCGGCCGACCTCGAAGTTCTGCTGCGCGTCGGGTCGCATGTCGCCATTCTCCGGACCCTGTACCTGCGAGCCCGCTTTGGCGGCTGGTGCATCGTGTCCAGAGGAACACGCCTGAAAATGGGCACCGGGTCGAGAATCCACATCGCCAAGGGCTCGTTCCTCTTCATGGGTTTCGCTCATTTCACGGCCACGCCATGCTCGATGCATCTCGGCAGGAACGCCCAGGTCTCGATCGATGGCACCGTGCAGATACACCGAGGGACGCGGGTATTCGTCCATGACGGTGCTCGCCTGGAGATCGGTACGAGGTCTTATATCAACGACTGCTCTACCGTGACCTGCTTTGAACACATCCAGATCGGTTCCGGATGCTCGATCTCCTGGAACACCAACATTCTCGACACCAATGTGCACGAACTTGTCGTCCAGGGAAGTTCTCGCCGACGGTCGCAGTGCGTCCGCATCGGCAACGGCGTATGGATCGGCACCGGAGCAACGATCCTCGCCGGAGTGACCATCGGTGACGGCGCGGTCGTGGCTGCTGGCAGCGTCGTCACCGCCGACGTCCCCAGCAGGACCGTTGCCGCGGGCAATCCCGCCCGTGTCGTTCGCGAGGACGTTGCCTGGCGCCAGTAAGCCTCATGGTCGGTGCCCCGGCACCCGCCGTGGCCTCAGGTAACGAAATACCGCGACGGAACTCGCGCACAATAGCAGGGCGATCACCCGCAGCGTCCCTTCCGTGGGCCAGGGAAGCAGATGGATTGCCTGCAGTTTCATCGTCGCGGGGTGGGTTACCGCATTGACGGAGAGGTAGACCACAAGGCCGGACGACAAGACCGCGACCGTCTCGGCGGCGGCCAGCGTGCGCAGGGCCCGCCCTCCGCCGGGCAGGCGCCTGCCGCCAGAGGCCGCCGCGGCACGTCGGCGCAACCGGAGAAACTTACTGAGCCACAGGCAGGCAGCCGTGACGAAGAACGCGGCTATCCCCGAGGTGTCGGACCGCAGGCCAGGAATGCGCCACCAGTACGGGATGCTCAGGTCATCGGGCCGGAAGCTTGCCAGGAGGCAAACGCTGGCCCAGCACAGTCCCGCGCCATAGCCCAGTCCGGCCGCCGCAGCCTCAAGTAGCAGCCAGTCGCACGCCACTGCAGGGGCCGCCGGGGTCTTCATCGATAGATCTCCGCCCCGCCATCGTTATACACGAGGTTCTTGCTAACCCGCAGGAATCCGATCGGATACACGTAAGTGATGAGATCGCCGTCGTAGAACAAGCTGGCGCGGCCACTATGCACGTTCGAGGAACCAAGAATGACCCAGCTGGACCGGCGTATCAGCGTCGGATAAATGTCCGTTATGAACTGCTGTCCGGAGACCCGGCTAGGGGAGGTGAAGGCAAAACGATCCGTAAAATCCTCAGCTTGCACGCCGTCCGGGAGTACGTCTGGCTTGTCCGCAAGCCAGTCCACAGCGGCTACTTCCTGCGGGTGGGTATAGTATATTTCGTAATACTGGCCGCTATTATTCAATCCCAACTGCGGCGGATAGCCCCCCAGTAGCTGTGGCAGGAAACCCGTCGTGGAAGCGCACAGGATTAGGCACACCGCCGTCGCGCCCCGGCGAGACCACAGTCGCCCCAGCGGGCGGAACGCCGTCGCGGACCCAGCCACCAGCACGGGGGCGATCACGATGAGGGCCTCCTGGAAGGCCCGGAGCACTGCGTAGTCCGCTGACAGATTGGGAAGCACGGTGATGATCGCGACCACTGAAATGCTTCCGAAACATAGGCAGAAGTACTCGTAACTCACCTGGCGCCGCCGCTTGCGGCTCCAGAACAAGGCAACTAGCCCGATGGCGACGAACAGTTGCTCGCCCTTCGCGGCGGCCTGGCGTATGAGGGCGTTGAGCCCGGCTACCGGGACACCTAGATCAGTCAGGACGCTGCCAATGGCCGTCAGCGGCAGCGGTGACGGAACAGGCACGACCGGTGTCGGGTAGCGGGCCACGAGAGAAGCTGGCAGGTAGGTTGACGGCGGTGCGCCAGTTCTCGCCCGCAATGTCTCCCGCCGGTAGTCGTTAAGGACAGCCTGCGGACTGGGCGCGTTGCCGGAAAGCAGGCCGTAGGACACATCGCTCGACCGCACGCCGGGTGACTTGCCAGCAAGGCTAGCGAGCGCCGAGACGACATCGGTAACCGCACCGCCCGCCGTCCCGGTGGCGAGATCGCCCCAGGCGAATGTGACGGCGAACACCACCAGGATGGAACCGATACTGAGTGTCCGGGCCAGCACGCCCCAGGAACTCCCTCTGGGCCTGGTCGCGCGCCTTGGCCACTGCCAGCGCCGGGGGAGCCACGCCTTGGCGTTCCGTGCCGCCCAGGCCACTACCAGGGTGCCGAGGAAGAGGTACATCGTGGAATAGTGCGAGAGTTCCACGCCAAGGCACGCCACGACGAGAGCGATCTGGCGCCAGCGCAGGCTCCACGCCGTATTCGTGATCGCCAGTATCGCGACGCAGACGAAGAGGAGAGCCAGCTCCTGGCGATTCAGGAACGGCAGGTCTGTGAAGAAAGTGGGAAACGCGACGAAATATATGACGGCGAGAATGGCTGCCCATTTCGGCGAGTAACGCCGGGAAATCGCGTAGACGAGGACCGGGCACGCGGCGAAGATCAGCTGAAAGAACAGCTTGTATACATATGGATGATCGATATTCAGGATCTGGGCGAACTCGGTTGGCAGGATAGTGATGCTCAGGCATGCGTTGTAGGCATTGTGGAAGCTCGCCATATCCCAATGGGCGTGCGCATAGGTTAGCTGAAATGCCAGGTATTCCGTCTGGATGTCATGCCCGCTCACAAACCAGCCCCGCAGCGAGGTCATCAGCAAGAGCGCGAGCGACAGCAGGTACAAGGTGGCCCCGATGACCCCGTCGCTCACCCGGTGCCGCCATCTGAGAACAAAGACTGCCAGCACCAGGATGCCGCCCAGCGCTACCAGGCTGACCTGGCCGCCCGCTCCGTTGTTGAGCCGGTTTGCGCCGAGCACTACCAGCGCGACGCAGAGCCCGGATCCGGCGAGCAGACGGCTGCCTTCGGGCCCGATGGCCTGGACGCATGGCCACCACGCGACCTTCGCCGGGTGCCGCCGCCGAAGGAGGTATGCCGCCACGGTAATCGCATCGCCCATGGCAACAACGGGAACGGGGTCCAGTGGGCGTGCCACGCCCACGAGCGGAAGAACGGTGTTGATGCCAAGGCCGCCGACCAGCAGTAGGAGCAGGAGCGCAGTGAGGCTGTAACCGATCCGTTCATTGGCCGAGGAGCCAGGCCACACCGATGTCGTGGAGAGCAGGTACACCGGATGGACGACGAGGAACCAGAACCCTATGGCCGGCCCGATGAGCGCCACCCGGTAGCCGGTCACGGCCAGGACATTGGCGGCAGCGATGAAGGCTGCGCTCGCCCATGCCGCCCAGTCGTAACGGCGCGGTCCGGCGGGCGGCGTGCCTGGTTGCCTGGCGGCCGGAATCAGACCGGCCGCACGGGTATCTTCACGGGCAAGGGCGGCCGTCATGTCGGGCCGCCAGCCGTACCCGGTCCGCTGCCACCGCGCAGCCGCTCGACCAGTTCGCCGTTAGTCACGAACAGCACGTCGTCGTGACCGGCGATGTAGCGCAGCACCGAGCGCAGCCGAGGCCAGTCGCCGTGTGCCTCGATTTCCCAGCTGTGACCCCACAAGTGAAAGACGCCGCCGCCTGCACGGGCTTCCTGGAACATCTGCCTGGCCATGACATCCCAGCTGGCCCAGGTGGCCCACGCCGCACCGGGGGACCGCCCGCTTCGGACGGCACGCCATCCGTCGGCCAGGTAGCGGGCGGCATGAGTGGTCGTCGCCAGCTGGAGCGGGTCGGCCGGCGCCACGGTGCAGAACCGCCTGATCGTGCGGGCCACCCGGAACTCAGCCGTCCGGACCAGGTCGATGTGCTCTGCTCGATACGCGCCGTACGGGTAGCAGAACGAGGTCACCCTCCGGCCGATGATCTCCTGGAGCACGTCCCTGCCCAGGGTGATCTCGCGTGCCGCCTCCTGGAGCGGCAATCGTGTCATGTGCGGGTGCGTGAGCGTGTGGCCACCAATTTCGAACCGGCTAGCGAGGTCGCGCAGCGCCATATGCTCAAGCCGCCTGCGCGGGGGAATCTCCGCCGATTGGGGTGCGATATAGAATGTGCCGGCGAAGCCATGGCTATCGAGTTCCACGGCTAGCTTCTCATCGAGCTCGTGGCCGTCGTCCCAGCTCGTGGTCACCATGATCTGCCTTGCGGACATGCTATTCCCCCGGCCTGGTACGAGTTACGAGAAAATCTATGGTCTCGGGATGGCCCGGAAGCGATACCTGGATACGGCACCGCCGTGCTTTGCCGCAGGTGGGGCGCACCCTCGTTGACACCGTCCAGGTCGATCCGGCGGCGACCGCCTTCGTAGCCTCGCGCAGAATGTGCGGTCGGCGCCCGCCACGCGCACTGAGCACGTACTTGTAGACCACAACGTGCCCCTCATGGTTCCCGACCGTGAAGGAGACCGTGATTGGTCGCTCGCCGCCAACCCGCGCCGGAAGCGCCGAGGCATGGTCGAAGAAGAGCACGGTGTAATGCGCTGGCTGCCGGAAGAGCGACAATGCCCACTGGTGACGGCCTGCCGGGAAGAGCAGGCTGATCGCAACCGCCAGCACCGCCAGGGAAGCCAGGGCCGGCCACCACCACCGCACGCTGGACTCTTCCTGCGTGTCTGGCTGCGACGGGCTGCTGTCCCGGCCTGGCCCGCGAGTCACCAAAGTCACTGCTCTGTGCTCCCTGCTAGTTCCTCATCCGTGCGCGGCAGCAACGGCTGGGTCAGTTCTGGCCAGTCCCGGTCGCGCGCCCGCCCTCCCGCGCGGGCAGGGACGGGAAGTGAGCCGCGCGCCTGGCCGTACTCTGCCGCCAGGTGTTCGGCATTCTTCCGCCAGTCGAAGCGCTCTTCGGCCAAGTGCCTGGAATACCCCTGCATGTGCGCTCTGCGCTCGGGGCTACGGAGAATCTCGAGGAATGCTGATCGAAGGACCTGCGGTTCGGGCGCGACCAAGGTCACGCCCGAGGGGTCGAGGTCATATCTGGAATACGCCTCCTCCGCGGTCGCGACGACCGGCAACCCGCAGGCCATTGCCTCTTGCATCGCAAGCGTGAGCATCTCCCCGACTGCAGGAAAGGCGAAGATATCGCTGGCCTGATAGAGGTCCCGCAGTTCCGAACGGCTGACGGGTCCCAGAAATGTCACCTGCGGGGGAACGTGACTTGGGACTCGGCCGGGACCGACGATCACCACCCGGTACTCCGGGCCACGGGCATCCAGCAGCTTCTGAAACCCTTTCTTGGGTACCAGGCGGCCGACAAAGAGAACAATCGGAACGTGCGCCTCCAGACCGTACCTTCTCCGCGTCTGGCGCGCCGACTCAGGATCGCCAGGGCGGAAGTCATTCGTATTGACTCCGTTGCAGGTCAGCCTGATCTTTTCAGGTGACACGCCGTGCTCGCAGAGAAAGCTCTCCACAATCGGGTTATAGACTGTGACCGTTATTGCCCAATGCCACAACAGCCGCCCAACAGTCCGGTAGGCGATCTGCTGCATACGCTTTACTGCTGGCTTGTCGTGCTCCACGATCCCGACGTGCTGCGTGATGAAAAGCGGGCGGCGCAGCACGCGAGCCAGGCTCGCCGCAAGGACTGAGGAACCGTGATACCCATCGTGCACGTGAACGACGTCCGCTGTGCCGATCAGCCTGGCGATGCGCCATGCCGCACTTGGTCCCCACAGCGGGAACGCGATGCCCAACCTGTCCTCCAGGCCGTTCCAGGCCGGCATGCGTATCACCGTGTAGCCGTCAACCTGCTCACGCCTCGCCGCGGTCGCCGCACAGTCGCTGGTGGCCACCGTGACCCGATGACCGATCGCCGCCAACGTGCGCGCCTGCTGCTCGACGACAACCTCGACGCCACCGACATGGGGGTGTGCATATGCAGACACGATCAGGATCCGCAGCGGCGCGCGGCTGATCACACTACTGTCAGTCATTCGTCTCCCTCCGTCGGCCTCGTGACCCGGGCAGAGGTGTCCTGCGGATGCGGGCCTGCTGAAACTCCGATCACGGGTGGGCCTACGCATGTTCCGGCCGGGAATGGCGGTGCCGCGCACGCGTGTCATCTCGCCGGTCAGGCGCAGACGGGCCGCCGCGCTGGGCGCGCAGTGCCGAAACGCATGGCAAGGCGGTGAGGCCGGCGCTCAGCAAACCGCCGAGCGGCCAGGCGGCGGCCAGCGCGGTCAGGCCGTGTCCTGCCAGCAGCCAGGCCAGGCCGCAGATTGCGGCCGCATACATGGTGTTGCTGATAACAATGGCGCGGAGCTGGCCCAGCAGGCGGAGCAGCGTCTGCAGCCAGTTGTTGACCGCAAGGGGGAGCGCGGCAGCCGCGAGCAAGATCAGGCTGAGTGTTCCATGCTGGCTGTATTTCGTCCCGAAGGCCAGCAGCAGCCAGTGCGCAGCCAGGATGAGTACTACGCAGGCGGGCAAGCACAATGTCACCAGTACGCGCCGGCTGCGCCGGAGCAGATCGCCCCAGACCGCGTCGGTGTGCGAACCTTCGGCGAGGAAGGTCTGCTCCACTGCGTACGCTGCTGAGTAGAGCAACGTGGCAACCTGGAACGCGACGAAGTAGTAGGCCGCTGACGAGGCGCCGAGACGGTCGAGGACTATCAGCGGCACCACCAGGTTGGGCAGCAGGTTCAGGATGTTGCCGACGTAGCTGGCCCCGGAGAACCGCAGCAGGGGCCTGACTGCCCGGAGTGGATTGCGCAGGGACGGCCGACCATCCAGCACGGTGGTTATCAGCAGTACGCTGGCAAGGGCCGCGGACACAAATCCGGTAGCCGACGCGCAGAAGAGGCCGTAGCTGCCGGTCCCGGCAAAGACTATGGCAGCGGCGATCTTGGTGATGCCGCCAACGCCGCCGTCGACCAGGGCGTTGTACCCTGCTTTGCGTGCGGCGATGAAAACCGAGTCCGTCAGGAGATTCACGCCCCCGGCGGCCGTCAGCAGCAAGAATCCGACGGCAAGTGCCGGACTGTGCTGGACGAACGTGAGGCGGGGTGCGAGGAACGGGGTCAGGGCTAGGTAGAGGAATCCCATTCCACCGCCGCAGACGGCGACGAGGAGGATGCCCGCAGTGATCAGGGCGTCCCGGTCGGGAGCGGTGGGCAGATAGCGGACGAAGGTGCTGTTGAGCCCGAGCAGGGCGAGGTAGGCGATCAGGACGGTCGCGGAAATGAGCGAACTCGCCGTCCCTACTTCCGATGTGCTGAACAGCCGGGCCGTGACGATCCAGAACACAAAGCCCAGGGCCGCCTGGAGGCCCGAACTGAGGATCAAGTACAGCGAATTGCGCACCATATGGTCTGCCCGGAGCCGGGCACGCAGCGTCCCTATCTGCAAGTTGTGAACGGCAACTGGCGTTGCCGGGCGGCCACGCCGGTGCCGCCCGGGAGAATTCGGCATCCCAGTCACCGCCGCAAGGGCGGGATTCCGCGCCATGCGACGGCCGTGTCCGGTGGCTTCCCGAGGTAACGCAGGTGCGGGGTCCCTTCTTGAACTCAGCCGATGCCAGCAGGGCTTGAGCCGTAACACCCGAATACGCTGCACTGCTGCCGCCAGCTGAGGTTGCGCTTCGGCGAGCCCGGCCGGACGGACGTCCGGATAGGCGATCTGGGACGGGACCGTTATGCGGCGCCCGACGTCCACCGGCGCTGGATGCCGGGTCCGGCGGGTGCGAAGGATACTCAGGAAGAAAGTGCCGAAAATCATCTGGAAGCTCACCAGGAGCACAGCCACCGAAAGCACGGCTATGCGGAATGAGCCGTCATAGCCGAGATAGCCAATTCGCTCGCCATGCCACCGGGCAAGCTCGGCCGCGAGACCGGCGGCCCCCGCGATGGCGAGCAGCCCGCTGACCCGCAGCCCGCGCTCCAGGCTCCAGGCCGCCAGGAGCCTGTTGAGCCGCTCATTCTCCGGCAAGGACCCTGCCGCGCTGCCATGAACCCTGGCCAGCAGGGCGAAGATCACGGACTGGAAGCCGATCACGATCATCACGCAGGCGGCGGTGAGCGTGTTCGCGTCGAGCGCGCTGCTGCCCAGCGGATGCGAGACAGGCGTCAGCACGGCCGCCATGACAAGGCCGAGCGCGAGCAGTGCGGAGCCGGGGATGAGGAACAGCCACCGGGGGCTGGACAGCAGCAGGAAGCGCAGGTGCCGCCAGCCATCCTGCCAGCTGCGCAGATGCGGTGGGCGACTGCGGCCGTCAGGCGCCAGCGTGGTTGGCACCTCCTCCACCCGTTGCCCGGCCAGCGCAGCCCTGACGACCATCTCACTGGCGAACTCCATGCCCGGAGTCTCCAAGTCGAGGGACAGGACGCTCTCCCGCCGGAACCCGCGCAGTCCGCAGTGGAAGTCACCGATCTTGATCCGGAAGAACAGCCGGCCGACAAAGCTCAGCAGCGGGTTGCCGAGGTAGCGATGGAGCGCGGGCATGGCGCCGGGCTCGATCCCGCCCTGGAACCGGTTCCCCACGACCAGGTCCGCTCCGTCGCGGAGCCGGTCGATGAACTGCATGAGCGCAGTGAAGTCGTAGCTGCCGTCGGCGTCGCCCATGATGACGTACTTGCCGCGCGCTCCCTCGATGCCCCCCAGCAACGCGTTGCCGTAACCCGGCTCGTGGACTTCGACCACGCGTGCCCCGGCGTCCACGGCCAGCAGCTGACTGCCGTCGGTGCTGCCGTTGTCGGCGACAACGACCTCGCCGTCAATTCCGTGGTCGACGATGAACCTGACGGCCTTACGGACGCAGGTCTCGACGGTCTCCGCCTCATTGAGGCACGGCATTAGTACGGTCAGTTCCATATTTTTTCCGCATGCACTTGAACGGTCATGACTCCCCCGACATGAGTTCCGGCGAAACGGGCAGATAGGCCTCGGCTGCTCTGGCAGGAATAAAAGGCCGGTCAATTCAGCGCTGCTGCCCCCGATTGGATTAAAGAGTTCCTCAAGCAATGCTCAGGTAGTCGGGACTCTAGCAAGGCGTGCGAGCGTCGTGAAGCAAGACAGGCAAAGAGATCTGACCGGATTACCTGCAAGCGCAGCCCGCTGTCACGGAGTGGCGATTGGTCCTGGTATGCATATTCACGAATCGTTCTTATGTCATTTAATATTTGCAGGGAGACACTTGGATATCTTCTGGAAGGGCACCAGGTGTAGCGTGTTGAAAGTTGTTCTTACGGTGTGATTAGCGGGACAATGGAGCATGTCTGTTGCCCCGGCTCTCGTGCTGCGTGATCGTGATCGGCTGGCTGAGCTGGCCCGGCTGCCGAGCGTGCCGTCCGGGCTGGCGAAGCGGGCGCGGATGGTGCTGCTGGCGGCTGACGGGCGGCCGAACGCGGAGATCGCGCGGGTGACCGGGGTGTCGCGGCCGACGGTGATCGCCTGGCGGGACCGGTATGCAGCGGGCGCGATCGCGGCGCTGGAGGATGCGCCCAGGAGCGGCCGGCCGGCGGAGGTTGACGAGGTCGAGGTGGTGGTGGCGACGCTGTCGGATGACGGCGTGCCGCCGCCGCGGCTGGGGATCACGCACTGGTCGGCCCGGTTCCTGGCGAAGGAGCTGGGACCTCGTTCTCGACGGTGGCGCGGATCTGGCGCAAGTGGGGGATCCAGCCGCACCGGATCGAGACCTTCAAGTTCAGCACCGACCCGGAGCTGGAGGTGAAGATCCGCGATGTCGTCGGCCTGTACCTCGCGCCGCCGGACAGCGCGGTCGTCGTTTCGGTCGACGAGAAAAGCCAGGATCAGGCCCTGGACCGGACGGCGCCAAAGTTGCCCCTGAGGCCGGGCCTGGCCGCCGGGCAGGGACGCCGCGCCTGGCTCGCGCAGGTGGCCGCTTCTCTAGAAGTCGATCCGCATCACGACACGCCGCAGGGTGGGCCGCGCGACCTCCAGGAACCCGGCGGCAGCGAAGATGCTGCGGCTGCCCACGTGCAGCTCGCCCCAGGTGATCTCCTTCCCCGGTTCGGTGATCATCGCGTAACCCTCCAGCGCGCGGGCGCCTTGCTCACGCGCGAAGTCGACCGCGGCCGCCGCGAGCGCGCGGCTGACACCGCGGTGCCGGAACTCGGTGCGGGTGACGAAGCAGGCCACCGCCCAGACGCTCTCGCGGTCCCTGTCCTCGCCGCGCTTCTTCCACGCGGTGCGGGCTTCGGGGATGCACGGGAACGCGGTACGCGGTTCCACGGAGCACCACCCGGCGGGCTCGCCGTCCGCATAGGCGAGCAGCCCGCTCGTCGAGCCGGACCCTGGATGCCCGCAGTCAGTCTGCTCGCGCAGCCGGTGGGCTCGCTCCTCGTCGGTCGTCGCTCGCCAGGCGGAATCGGCGATCTTGAACCGCTGGCAGTAGCACAGCGCGCCATGACACCTGGCCTTGCCGAGCACGCGCTCCACGTCCTCCCAGGCCACCTCGTTAGCGGGCCTGACGGAAATATCAAGATCCGTCGGTGTCATGCCCATTACCTAATTCCTTGTCAGCGGCAGGCTCGGACTGGCCGGAGCCTGCCGAGGCCGCTGCCGACCGCCGGCCGGTGACGTGCCGCCTGGATCCCCGGCCCGATGCCAGTTTGGCGAGTTCCTTGGGCGGGCGCCCGGGAGCGGGGCGGATCGGCGGGATCACCGGGAAGTCTCGGCGGCGCGGTCCCGACCAGAGAGATGGCACCGCGTCCACGGCCGCAGCGACCGCATAGGCGGCTTGCTCGTAGTTGACCCGCCAGCCGACGAAGTCCGGCCAGGCCTCGGCCGGGTCGCGCTCGATCGGGAAGTCCACCTCGCGCAGCCTGTCGACCGCCTCGAGGAAGTCATCGTAGGTCAAGGCGATCCCGGCATCCGGATCCGCCGACTCGGGAACCTGCAGGCCGATCTCCCGCGCGACCTCGGTGAAGCACTGGAAACCGCTGCGCAGGCAGAGCCTGGCCGGAACGACGGGCGCGCTGCCCGGCGACAAGACGAGGTAGAGGGCGGCGGAGTCGAGGACGGCGAGCAGCGCGATTACCCACGACGACAGGGGGCGCGGCGAGCGGAACCTGACCAGGGGCAGGTAGGTGGTGTGGCTTTCCGCGATGTCGGCGGCGAACCGCTCCCACTGTGCGTACAGGTCAGGCAGCGTGTCGATAGTCGACGCACCAGAGCCGAGCGCGTAGTGCGTGCGGGCGAGCAGTTCGGGTCCCCAGGACGGAACGCCCGCACGCGCGTTCAGCAGCGCCACCTCAGTCTCGCGGCGGTTGAACGCCGAGTACAGGGTCGGCAGGTAAGCGATCTGCAGCGTGACCGTGACGATTCCAGTCAGCGAGGCGATGTCCTGGATCGCACGTTCGCCGGCGCCACTGACACTTGACGACCCGATCTCCCACAGCGCCGGCCCGGCCGTGGTGAACGCAGTCGTGATCCCGCCCCTAGTGAACGGCCACAGCAGCAGCGCATAGCCGAGGAAGAACGCCACCAGCCAGGCGGCCAGCTGGGCAAGCAGGATCGCGGGCGCCAGGCGGGCCAGGATCCTGTCCATCTGCTTGTAGCTCGCGATCCGGGCGGTAAGCAACCGGAACGCGGAGTTGGTGAGGCGGTCTACGAGCTTGGTCAGCCAGCCGCCGGCCTGCCGGGGGACGATGATCGTTCCCACCACGCTGCCTGCGGCGGTGAGCACGAGCAGGCCGCCGATCACGGCCGCGACGACGCGGCCGGCCAGCGGCACGATCATGGGCCCTCCTCACCGACGTTCGCCGAACCAGACCCAGTGTGGCGCGTCCGGACAGCGGGACTCCGGTCGGGTTCGGATCTCCCGGTGATATCACGGTTCCTCGGTGGCGGGCACGACGTCCGCGGAGGGTTGCCGGCTCGCCGCGGCGCCGTCGCCGGCCTGCCGCTGCGCGCACGCGCCTCATCGGGCCCCGTACCTGACTCTGCCGGGATAACCTCGAGCAGCAGGGCAATGAAGGCGGCCAGCGCCAGCCCGACCGCCAGTCCCGACCAGAAGACCTTGATCTGCTCGACGTCCTGCGCGTGCACGTCCGCCGCGAGCACCGTGGCGTCGTTGATCCCATCCCAGGCCCAGCGAGTCGTGCCCTGCAGCGTGGGCGGATCGCCTGCGAGGATCTGATATCCGCCCAGCGGTACGCCCGTGTCGGCAAAGGTCCCGCCTCGGGCGGCCTCACCGGCAGGAGCCTTGCGCCAGCCACCTTGGTTCCTGACGGGAAGTCGTTCAGTTCGATGGCCAGATGCACTGTCCCGGTAATCTTGCTCGTCGCCAGGAACGTCAGCCGCAGCGTGCTCGTCTGGCCGCCATGGACGTCGCCGATCGACAGCGCCGTCGTCACCGTGGCCGAGATGCCCTGCTGGCTCGCCAGCACGGTGATGGACGGCCCGACCACATCCGGCGCCTCCTGGACGCGCGGCCGGATGAGCCAGCCCACCAGCAAGGGAACGGCGAACGAAACAAAGAGCACGGCGACCCGGATTCGGTGCCGACCCGCATCCGCAGCCCGCCGACGCGCAGAACCCGGCCGACCCAGGTGTCCTCGGCAAAGTCGCGCCCGGAAGCCTCGACGAGAAGGTTGGGCCTGCCACAGGGCAGCGACGCGACCCACCATTGTCATGACCGCCTCCGTCGACTCGAAGGCGCCCTTGCCGGTGCAGCGAGTGTCGAGCGTGGCGGATCCGTTCCGTCGCAGCGCCTCTCGACCTCACCAGCGTGCCGCAGCGCCGCGGCTCGTATTAGAGGGCGGGACAACCCCGGACAACGGCACTAGTGACAGGTCCAGCCTCCGTCGACCGGGAGCACGGCGCCTGTCAGGTAGCTCGACCCCGGGTCGGTCAGCAGCAGCACGGCTCCGTCAAGCTCCCCGTCCTCGGCCCAGCGGGCTAGCGGGATCTCGGAATCCAGGAACCGGCGCATCTGCGCGTCGTCATCCATGCCGGCGTTGAGCGGCGTGCGGAACGGGCCAGGGGCGAGCGCGTTGACCGTGATCCCGGTTCCAGCCAGCTCGACGGCGAGGCTGCGGGTGAGCTGGACGACCGCGCCCTTGCTGGCCGCGTAGCCGGTCCTGGCCGCCGCCCCGACCAGGCCGAGCGCACTGGCCAGCGTCACGATGCGGCCGTACCCGGCGGCCCGCATCGGCCCGACCGCGGCCCGGCAGGCCAGCCAGGTCCCCGTCACGTTCACTTCAAGGCAGGCACGGAACGCAGCCGCATCCAGCTCATCGATCGGGCCGCGCGCCTGGACGCCCGCGCTGGTCACCAGCACGTCGAGCCGCCCGAGGTCGGCGAGCACCCCGTCCACGAGGCGGTGCACCGCATGTTCGTCGGTGACATCGCAGCCGCGGCCGAGCACCACGCGGCCGGTCTGGACGGCCAGGTCATCGGCCGCACGCTCGCACCGCGCGGCTGACCGGCTCGCCAGCACGAGGTCGGTCCCGGCTCGCGCGAGCGCCCCGGCCATGATCAGGCCGAGGCCCGCCGAGCCGCCGGTCACCAGTGCCACCTGCCCGGCCCGCGGCAGTTCCGGAACCTCAGCCACCAGCGAATGATCCCAGAGCCGCGCGGTTCTCCCGGCGGTTACCCAGGAAGATTCACCTGGCGCACGTGGACGCGGCCGGGCAGCACCGGGCCGGTGAGCCCGCCGGGCAGGACCCCGGCCGGGCTGTCCAGGATCTGCTGCGCGCGCTCGAGGTTCACCTGGAACGCCGACTGCAGGTGCGCGAGCGCCGCCAGGTTGTCGCCGATCAGGACCCGCTGGTAGGCCGCCTCGACCGTCAGCCATGTGTTCACGAGGTTGACCTGGTTCTTGCAGGTCACGTCGGCGACGGCGGTCGCTATCTCGGTCGCGGTCGGGCTGGCGGGCCAGTTCTTGTCCGCGGCGGCGGACGGGTTGCGGTAGCTGTACCCGTGGCGGGCCATGCACTGCGACCACGCGGTGTCGACCGCCGTGATCCTCGGATCGGACTGCGTCCAGGACGCGGCCTCGCCGGCGATGCCGGGCACCGGGTCGGACTGGATCGCGACGCTGATCCCGACCCCGCCCTGCGAGCCGTACAGCTGTGAGTAGGCCCACTGGAAGCAGCCCTCGTGCCGCTCGGCGCCGAGCCGCTCTCCCGGCGCGAACCCGAGCAGGGCGCTCTGCCAGGCCACCGAATGCTGGCCAGATCCTGCCTGACCGATCAGGCCCGGCAGGATCAGGGCGCCAGGGCCGGCCACTCCGAGCGGGCCGAGTGCGCCGCCCGCCTGCCCGTAGCCGTACTGCTCGGCCTGGGCCAGGCTGGCCAGCCCGTAGCCCTGCTCGATCTGCTGCAGCAACGTCACCGCGCCGCTGGCGCCCGGCGAGGCGGTGAACACGAATCCCTGCTCGCTCATGCACCGCTGCATCAGCAGCGCGGCTGCGGCGGCGATCGCGTTCTGCTCCAGCCCGGCGACCTCCTCATAGCTGTCGAGCGGGAGCGAGATCTGCCTGTTCGACGAGACTGGCGGGATCGGCGGCACGACGATCTTTGGCCTGCCGCTCGCACCGCCGTTCGCCGGGCCGGCCGCCACGATGGCGAAGCCGGGCCCGCCGGCGGCGTGAATCCCGATGAAGCCATGGCCGGGCAGCACCCGGCCGCCCTGCGGCCCCCCGCCGGAGCCCTGGGTCGTCCCCGAGTGTGACGGACTCGCCGAGCACGCCGCTGCCGTCACCGCGACGACCAGGCAGAGGACCACCCGCCAGAGACGGCGCCGCCCGGTCGCCGCCGGCCCGCTGGCCAGGCAGTCCTCAGCGGCGGAGCGCATCGGCTGGCTCGATCGCGCTGGCGCGCAGCGCCGGGTACAGGCCGGCCAGCAGCCCGATGATCGCCCCTGCCACCGGGGCCGCGAGCACGATCCGCGGATCCATCAGGGCCGTCCAGTGCTTGTCGATCGTCACCGCGAGCGTGCCGAGCACGCCGATGCACGCTCCCGCCATCCCCCCGAACAGCCCGAGCGCGGTGGACTCGCACAGGAACTGGACCGCGATGTGCCTGGGCCTGGCACCGAGCGCGCGCCGCAGGCCGATCTCGGAAGCACGTTCAAGCACCGCCACCAGCGTGGTGTTGGCGATGCCCACCGCGCCGACCACCACCGCGATGCCGGCCAGGGCGAGGAACACCGCGTTCAGGTTGGTGGTCACGCTGCGCTGAAGCTGGGCCGGATTGACCGGCGCCGCCGCCTTCAGCAGCTTGGGGTCCTGCGGCGACAGGGCGACCGGCACCTGGCCGGCCACCACCTGCCCGGCTCCGAGCTTCGTGTGGATGAGCATCTGCGCCGCGTTGCTGCTGGTCGGCTTGCCCCAGATCCGCAGGGCTGTGCTTTCTGGCACGATCACGCTGAAGTCGAGCGACGGGATGCGCTTGTCACCGGAGATGATCCCGATCACGGTGAACGCGTCGTCGCCGATGAAGATGGCCGGCTGATCCTCGAGGTTGGAGATGCCGAGCTGCCGGGCCGCGGTTTCGCTCAGCAGCGCGACGTTCTGCGCCGTGTCCTGATGGAATTGATTGAACAGCACCCCGCCGGCGACTGTGGCTCCGCTGGCGGCGAGTGCGCCCGGGGTTGCGGCCACGACCGGCAGGCCGCTCGTGGCCGGGCCGGGGCGCGCGCTCACTCCCGACTGGCCGAGCGCGACGTTCCACCACACCCCGGCCGCGATCACGCCCTTGATCCTGTCGACGAGCGCGTCGGCGTTGGCCGGGAAGTCGAGCGTGGGCGCCGAGGCGCTCTGCGCGCCCTTGTCGGTCACCGTGACCTGGGTGGCGTCCAGCGCGTTGAAGTCCTTGCCGATCTGGCCTGATGCCGTCTGGGACAGGCCGACGATCGCGACGAACGCGCCGATGCCGAGCACGGTGCCGACCAGGGTCAGCGCCGACCGCCCCGGCCGCTGCAGCAGACCGGCCACCACCTCGCTGCCCATGTCGCGCGACCGGAACCTGGACGGCGCGCTGACCAGCTTGGACCTGCGCTGCGATCTATGCCGCATCGGCAGTCTCCGGTTCGGTCAGCTTGCCGTCCCTGATGATGACCTGACGCTGCGCGCTGGCCGCGACGACCGGATTGTGGGTGATCACCACGAGCGTCGCGCCGTCCGCGTTCAGCGAGCAGAGCAGGTCGATGAGCTCGTCGGTGGTCACCGAGTCAAGGTTGCCGGTCGGCTCGTCGCACAGCACCAGCGACGGCCGGTTGACCAGGGCCCGGGCGATCGCCACCCGCTGGCGCTCGCCGCCGGACAGCGCCGTCGGCAGCGCGTACGCCCGGTGCGCGAGGCCGACCTGGGTCAGCGCCGCGAGCGCCGCCTCGGGCCGCCGCCGCCGCGGCTGGTCGGCGTAGACCTGCGCGAGCATGACGTTCTCGATCGCGGCGCGGTGCGGCAGCAGGTGGAAGGACTGGAAGACGAAGCCGATCTGCCTTGCGCGCACCGCCGACCTGTCGCGCTCCGAGGCCTGGCCGAGGTTCATCCCGTCGATCTCCAGCGTGCCCTTCGTCGGCCGGTCGAGCAGCCCGAGCAGGTTCAGCAGGGTCGACTTGCCGGAGCCGGACGGGCCGGTGATCGACACGTGCTCGCCAGGCCAGACGGCGAGGTCAGCGTCCCGCAGCGCGGCCACCGGCGGCGGGCCGGGATAGGTGTAGCTCACGTTGGTCAGGCGGATGACCGGCGGCTTCCCGCCGTCCGCCGCCCAGGCCGAGGTCACCCAGGCCCCACGAACTGCTTCGGCCGCCCGCCGGCTGGGCCGATGATCTTGACGTTGGAGGAGTGGCCGGTGACGGTGGCGTAGTTCTGGCCGATCAGCACCTTGTCCCCGGGGACGAGCGCACCGGCACGCAGCGGGATCACCTGCACAAACCCGTCGCCGGTCGCGCCGACCCGAACGGCGACCCTGACCCGCACCGAGCCTTTCAGCTTGCTGACGTAGATGGCGCCGTTGGCCGAGGCGAACACGGCAGACTCAGGCACCGCGAGCACCGGCCCCGAGGTCGCCGCGGTGGTGATCCGCAGGCTGACGTCCTGGCCGATCAGCGCGGCGGGCATCGGGTGGTCGGGCTTGATCCCCATCAGCAGGTAGTCGCCGCCGGCGATGCTCCCGGTCGACTGCGGGACGTCGGATATCGAGGTGATCTTGCCCAGGTAGGACTGGCCGGTGTCGGACCTGGTGATGATCACCTTCATGCCGCGCCTGACCATTGTCCGGTCGCTGGGGTTGAGCTGCCCGCTGATCACCGGGTGGCCTACGGCGAGGGTCAGGTCGGAGGCGCTGACCATCTGGCCCACGACCGCGGTGAACTTGATCAGGTGCGCGGGCAGCCGGGGCACGAACATGAAGTCGCTCAGCGGCACCATGGCACCCCGGTCCGCCTTCGGCCCGCTGCTCGCCTCGGGCGCCTGGTAACCGCGCGCCGAGTAGAAGGCGGTCACCGCTGCGGAGGTTCCCGGGCCGTAGACGCCGAGGGTGTCCGATCCGACGCCGTAGCCGAGCGACTCCAGGTCCACCTGAAGCTGCGACACGTCCGTGCCCTCGTCGCCGGGCGCGAGGTCACGGTAGGCGGGCACGGTGCCCTGCAGCACGAAGTAAGGCTGCCCCGCGACCTCGAGCAGCAGGGTCCCCTGCTGCACGGTCTGGCCCTGGTGCGCGAAGACCTTGGTCACGATGGGCTGCGCGCCAGCGCCCGCGGCGCCGATCGAGGCCGGCGAGATCTCGATCGGCGGTCCCACCGACGCCTGGGCGAGCACGGTGTTGGTGATGACCTGCCTGGTTACCGGGACGCTCAGCTCGGTCAGGTCCGGCGGCCTGGTCTCGGCGGCCTGATCGGCCGGGGACTTGATCATGGTCGATAGCACCAGCCCGCCCGCCGCCGCGGCCACCACCACGCCCACGACGATAAGCAGGAGTATCCGGCGGCGCCGCACGCGCTGGTAGCCGGAACCTCCCTCGATCGTTGCATCCACGAAGTCACCTCTTGGCGGGCCCTCGATGGGCTCCTCAGGCCATCGGCGTCACAGTCAGCCCGATGGCACTCGGCGCGCGCCATCATCCCGGCCCAACCTTCGGCTGGCACGCGGATTGTATGTGAGTTCCGTGTGGATTCTCGGGCCTGTGCGGGTTTGCGCGCTGCGGGCTGGTCAGGACCGGACGAGGCGGGCGATCGCCTCGGAGGCCTCGCCGATCTTCTCGCTGGCGGTGTCGCCGCCTTCGCTGATCGCCTGGACGACGCAGTGCCCGAGGTGCTCTTCGAGCAGGCCGAGGGCTACCGACTGAAGCGCGCGCGTGACGGCGGCGACCTGGGTGAGGATGTCAATGCAGTACTGGTCCTGCTCGACCATCCGCTGCAGGCCGCGCACCTGGCCTTCGATGCGGCGCAGCCGCTTAACGTAGGCATCCTTGTCGTGGGTGTACCCGTACATCGCGTCCTCCGGGCCCGGCAGGACCCTGGCGCGGTCCCGCCTTACGGCTGTCAGGTTACGTCCTGGTCCGGGTAACCGCGCGGCGGGCGTGATCGTCGGGCCGCCGGCCTGCTGCCTTGATGTGTGTCCGGGTCAGTGGCCAGCCTGGCGCGGCGCGGCCGCGCGCCTGAGCCGCAGCTCGGTGAGGTACGCCATCGGAGGCTCGCCTACGGCGGCGTGGAACCTGAGGTTGAACGACGTCCTGGACATCCCGGCAGACTGAGCCATCGCGTCGATGCTCCAAGGCGCCGCCGGCCGCTCCCGCAGCAGGTTCACGACCCGCGTGATGCCGGGATCGGGCATCGCCGGCTCCGCGAGCCGCGCCAGGCCGTCGGCCGCCGCCAGGTAGCCGCGGCGGATCGCTGCAGGTCAGCACGGCGGCACTGCCGGGCTGACCGGCCATCCCGACAACGGCCCGCGGCACCAGCTCACGCATCAGGTGCTGTCCGCGGCCGGCGAGGGGAGCGGGGCGACGACGGCTGTCGCCTCTAGGCTCGCCTCGGGCTCGGCCAGGGCGCTACTGACGTTCGCCAGCAGCGCCCTGATTGTCGCCGTGGCAAGGTTGCTCAGGATGACGCGGTCAAGTCCCTGGCCAAGACGGCCAAGCGGCGCGCGGTAGGCGCCCGCCAGGCTCAGCATGCACGCATGGTCGCCGGCCGCCGCCACCGTGATGTCCGCGTCAAGGATGGGAAAGAGTCCCGCCGCCGGGCCGGTCGCCTCCCAGCGCAGCCCCACCCGCATCGCAGAGGCCGTGTACCTAGGCTCGGTGAACTGGATCCTGACCAGCTTCGTCGCGGGCCGCGGACCCACTCTGAGGTGGGCGGTCATCGCGCCGGCGTGGGCGGCGTGCGACGCCGCGGCCAGCCCACCGACTCCGATGAGGTTCACCAGCCGCGCCGAGGCCTGGCCGAATGGCAGCCCCAGGGCAGTCTCCTCGCTGACGAACATCCTCCGATGCTCGGCGAGCTGCGATCGATTGTCCACGGGCCGGAGGTCCTGATCAGCCCTGCCGAACGGCACCACCGCCAGCCTCCCGGCCAGGTCGCCGGGCCCACCGCAGCGCCGCGCGAGCCGGGTGATCAGCCTGGCCGTCGGCCTCGCTCGGTAGGCTGAGACTTGCACCATGGCGGTGGGACCCGCCGGTAACCGCGGCACTGCCGCCAATGGTCCCTGCCTGAGACAGGTAGGAGACCGCCATGCCCACCTCCGATCGGGCCGACCCGCTGCTGCAAGCGCTGGACGAGCTCTCGGCGCTCGGCACGGATCATGACCTGGAGATCATCGGCGCCCTGCGCAGCCGCCTCGCCGACCGGCGGCTGCGCGTGCTGGTGGCCGGCGAGGCGAAGCGCGGCAAGAGCACGCTGGTGAACGCCCTGCTCGGACGCGCGGTTCTGCCCGCTGGGGTGACGCCGCTGACCGCGCTGGCGACCACGGTTCGCTACGGCGCCCGCGAGCAGGTGACGGCGGTCTTGCCTGACGGCCAGGCTGAGGAACTCCCGGTCAGCGCGCTCGACGAGCTGGTGACCGAGCGCGGCAATCCGGCCAACGCCAGGAACCTGTCCTCGGTCACCGTCTGGCTCGACGCGCCGCTGCTGGCGATGGGCGTCGAGCTGGTCGACACACCAGGTACCGGCTCGGTCTACGGGCACAACACGCAGGACGCGCAGGCCGCGCTGAGGACGATGGACGCGGCGGTGTTCGTGCTCACCGCCGATCCGCCGGTGTCGGCCAGCGAGCGCGACCTGATCATGCAGGTCGCGGAATTGTCGGCCGCGATGTTCGTCGTCTTGAACAAGGCCGACCGGCTGTCCGGCGCCGACCTGGCGGAGGTGCTCGACTTCACCGCAGGCGTCGTCGCCCGGGCGGCCGGGCACAGGCTCCGCGTCTACCCGGTCTCCGCGCGGGCCGCGCTTGCGGGCCAGGGCGATGCCGGCTTCGCCGCCTTCGAGACCGACTTCACCGCCTACCTGGAGCGCGAGCGACTCAATGACCTGCGGCGATCAGCGGCCGACCAGGCGCGGCGGATCGCACTCTCGCTGCGGGACGAGGCGCTCGTCGCCCGGGCCGCCATGCAGATGCACGACGCCGAGGCCGCCGAGCGGGTTCAGGCCTTCGCGACCCGGCTCGGCAACGTTCGGGAAAGGCGCAGGGAGGCAGCCGACCTCGTGACCGCCGAGTCCCGGCGCATGCTCGCGGACCTGAACGATGCGGCCGATCGGGCGGGGCGCGAGCGGGCGCGCCGCGTCAGGCGGCAGCTTGACGACCTGCTCGGCGGCACACTCGCGACGGCGGCCGCCGCGGAGATCGAGCGCGCCGGACGCGCGAGGCTGGGTGAGCTTGCCGTCGCCGAGGCCGAGGACTGGCGGAGCGAACGGACCTCGGTCCTTGAGGCAGCACTGGCGCGGCTCGAACAGAGGCTGACCGATGCTCTGCTTGCCGAGCTTGACGCCGTCCGCCAGGCCGCTGCTGACCTGCTCGGCCTCGACCTCGCGGTGGCACCGCCCGGCCAGCGCCTGGCGCCGGACCTTCGGTTCTTCTACCCGGTCGCCGAGCAGGCGGGCCAGACCGAGCTGCTCGCCGGAGCCATCCGGCGGCGCCTGCCAGGCGAGGCGGGGCGGGCCAGGGCCAGGGAGTACCTGCGCCGCGAGAGCGCTGACCTCGTCCCGCGGCTGATCGGCCGGGCCCGCGCCGACCTGCAGTACCGGCTCGCCGAGACAGCCAGGCGGCTCGTACGCTCCGTCGACGACCGCTACCTGGAGGGAACCAGCAGGCTGGAGAAGGCTCTTGCCGACGCCGACGACCTGCGGGACGCAGGCGCCGACGAGGCGGCGGCCCGCGACCTCAGGCTCGCCGGCCGTCTCGAAGCCATCAACCACGCGCTCGCGCTGCTCGGCTCAGACCCGCAAGCAGGCCAGGTCACTGCGGCCGAGGCCGGCAGCGCGGCCGCCAGCGCGCCCTGACTCAGGCGGTCGGCAGCCCGTAGGGCAGGTCCGGCCACACCGAGGTGATCTCAAGCAGGCGGTTGTACTTGGCCACCCGCTCTCCGCGGGCGGGCGCTCCCGACTTCAGCTCCCCGCAGCCGGAGCCGGTCGCCAGGTCGGCAATGAAGCTGTCGGTCGTCTCGCCCGATCGATGCGAGACAAGCTGCGCATAGCCGCCGGCCCGGCACGTGGCCATCGCCTCCAGGGTCTGCGTCACGGTGCCGATCTGATTGAGCTTGATCAGCGCCGAATTCGCCACGCCCCGGCCGATCGCCTCGGAAATGATCTCCGGATTGGTGACGAAGATGTCGTCGCCGACTAGCTGGACCCGCCCGCCGAGCCGCTCGGTCAGCGCGGCCCACCCGTCCCAGTCGTCCTCGGCCAGGCCGTCTTCGATCAGCCACACCGGGAACCTGTCGACCATCTCGGCGTACCGCTCGATCATCTCGGCACTGGTCAGCTGGCGGCCCGCCACGTGATAGAGCCCGTCGTCGCGGCGGAATTCACTCGACGCCGGGTCGAGCGCGATGGCCACTCCATCCGGCCCTGGCCGGTACCCGGCCAGGCTGATCGCGGAGACCAGCAACGACAGGACTTCCTCGGGCTCGGCGATCTGGGGAGCGAACCCGCCCTCGTCGCCGAGCGAGGTCACCTGCCCCTGGTCGGCCAGCAGGCCGCGGAGCGCCGCGTAGATCTCCGCACCTGCCCGGACCGCATCGGCGAGCGTCGGCGCACCCAGCGGCGCGATCATGAACTCCTGGAAGTCCAGCGGATTCGGAGCGTGCACGCCGCCGTTGATCACGTTGAAATGCGGGACCGGCAGCCTCGGCGCGACGCCCGACGGCGTCAGCCAGTCCCATAGCTCCCGGCCCGCCGCAGTGGCCAGCGCTCGCGCGCAGGCCATCGAGACACCGACGACCGCGTTCGCACCCAGCCGCTCCTTGCCCGGCGTGCCGTCGAGATCGATCAGCGCCGCGTCGATGTCGGCCAGGCTGCGCCACGGCTCCCCGACGAGCCGCCCGGCGATCTCGCCGTTAACCGCGCCGACCGCGCCGAGCACGCCGAGGCCGCGGTACCGCGCCTGGTCGCCGTCGCGGCGCTCCACCGCTTCCTTGCTGCCGGTCGACGCGCCAGACGGCACACCCGCCGCGGCGGTCACGCCGCCGGCCAGCGTCACTGTCACCTGCAGCGTCGGGCGGCCGCGCGAGTCCAGTATCTCGATCGCGCTGAGGCCGGTGATCGTGGCTGGTCCTGCCGGAGCCGCGGCTGGCGAGGTCATGACGGTCCTTCCCTTGGTGGGTCATGGTGGTCGTGCCTGTCATGCTCACCGAGCCATCCGCCGATGCGGTCGTAGATGTCGGCACCGAAGCTGGTGGGCAGGGGCGGGGCCGGGGTCAGCTTGAAGTCCCGGCCACCGTCGGGCTGACGGGATGCCCGCAGGAACAGGACCGGGTAGTCGTCCTGCAGGTGGAAGCTGTCGGCGAGGTCGAAGTGATGGGTGACGAAGAGGACTCTGATGTCGGCTTCCAGGAGGGCGGTCACGACCTGGCGGCCGATCTCCGAGCCCTCCCGCTCGTTGGTGGCCGCGAACGACTCGTTGAACAGCATCAGGCTGCGCGGGCCGATCTGGTCGGCAATCGCGCTCATCCTGCCGAGTTCCTCGTCCAGGCGCCCGCTGACCATGTTCGGATCTTCCTCCCTGATGAAGTGGGTGAAGATCTGGTGGCTGGTGCTAGCCCGGTAGGCCGCGGCGGTCACGAACAGGCCGGCCTGCATCATCAGCTGGGCCAGGCCGACGCTGCGCAGGAATGTCGACTTGCCGCCCGAGTTCGCGCCGGTGATGATCACCAGCGGCTTGCCGTCGGCGTCGGCGTCGTTGCCGACGACGTAATCGATGTGCAGCGCCAGGCAGGCATCACACAGCTCGGCGCAGCTCAGTTCGGAGCCCTCCGATGGTGTCGGCTCGGGGAACGACACGGCCTGGTTCCTTGCCGCCAGCTCGCCGTTCAGGTTCAGGCAGCCGACGTAGAAGCCAAGCTCCGAGCGCAGCGCGGCGAAGTAGCTGGTGACGTGGTCCGCCGACTGGGCCGTGGCGTCGGCCACGAGGTTGATCGCGCGGCTCGTCATCTCCTCAAGGGCCTGGGCTCCCGCATCGTCGCGGGGCGGGATCGTGAAGGAGTAGACCGAGCGCGGCTCCATCCCGATCCGCTCCCGCCAGCCTCGCCGGGCCTGCCCGGAGCGCAGCATGTAGCCGATCCCGCTGTTGTCCTTGGCTAGACCGGCGCTCATCAGCTTGCCGCCGCCGAATCGAAGCTGCTTCACGTGCTGGCTCAGCGTCGCGAAGTACTCGTCGTCAAGCTCCTGCCGCACCATGGCGAAGAACGCCGCGAGGCCATCCGAGGCGAACTTCCCGGCATGCTCGTCGGCGAACCGGCGCAGCTGCCTCAGGCGGGGGATCAGGACCTCGAGCTGGCCCACCGCCGAGTACAGGATCGAGGACGGATTCTGGGACGAGAAAAACCCCCACACCCCGCGCCGGTCGGTCAGTGCCGCGATGGCGATGTCATACAGCTCGCGGACCAGGTCAGGCTCGGCCATGCAGTCGGCCAGGATCCGCTGCCGGTAGCTGATCGCCGCCGGGTCGGTCAGGCCGGCCAGCAGCACCTTCTCGCAGACGCCGTAGATGAACTTGTCGCCTGCCGCCATCGCTCGGAGCAGGGTCACAAGCTCCAGGTCACTCGTCAGGTCACCGGCATGCGGCGGAAGCCCGGCAGAGAAATCGAAATCCTCATCACGGAACAGCAGGTGCGCTTTCATCCGCCGACCCGCTGCGGCGCGGCCTGAAGGACCGGGCCCGGCGTCAGGTGGCCCATCCCATGCTCCTGTCCTCGCCCCGACCGGCGATCAGCGTCGTCCGCGCAGCGCCCTGCCGATGACGTCCTCGGCGCGAGAGTAGTACCACGTGCCCACCCAGATCCGAAATGGCCCATCCAGGCCGTACCCTGCGCGGCGGGCAGCATGAGCGGGAATACTCGCAACGCGAAGCGCGTCGAGCAGCAACCGCACTTCGCTCTCGTCAGCATCGGCGATGACCGCCCAGGTCTCGGATTCCAGACCGTTTCCGGTCCCCCAGGGCGGCAGCCAGTAGGCACGCCCCGCGCTCCCAGACCAGGGCGATGAATAGGAAGCAGTCACAGTCAGCCACATCCCACCTGATCAGTGCTCAGTTCAGGGACCGTTGGCCTCAGCGCGGTTGGTGGCGAGCCCCTCCGCCACCTTCACGTTACCTCAGCATCGAACACGGCCTTACGCCGGCGCGGCCGGCTAGGAACGATCCTCGGGCGGTGCGGTCAGAAGAACGCGTTATGGTCTGGAGCCGCTCGCTGGCTTACGCTTTATGCATCGGCGGAGGGGCTCGCCGGATAATGCGGACGCGCCGCCAACGGTCCCTGCTGTAGCGGCAGGGGGTCAGCGGTGTGGGCTCGGACCTAACAGCGGGCTGTTCGCATGCTTGCCGTGCGCCGTCGCCTGCGATACCCGCGGCAGGCATGTCTGCAGACGACCTCGCAGAGCTGCTCAGTCACTTGTACGTATGCCGTGGGCTTTCCACGTACCGGATCGGCGGAATCGTCGGAATGGACCGGCAGCGGGTCGGGCGGCTACTGGCCAAGCTCGGCGTTGCCGTGAAGCCGAGGGGGGCTGGCAGGCGACGGCACTGCGATGACGAACTTGCTGCGATTGCCGATCTTATCGAGCACCTCTACGTCCGGTCCGGACTCACCTGCGCCCAGATTTCGGCCGTCACCGGCGTACCGCAGGGAACCGTCCGTGACCGGCTCCACGCCCAAGGTGTGCGGATGCGCACCAGAGGACGGCTGAACAGGCAGGACAGGGTAGCGCTGCCAGCGGATGCCATCGCGCGGTGGTACGTCAGCGGCGGGCTGTCGGCGGCAGATACCGGCAGGCTGCTCGGTGTCTCCGGTCAGCTTGTTCTGCGCACGGCCCACGACGAGGGCCTGCCGGTGCGGGTGGGCGGCCCAGCACCGTGTCGCGGCCCGACCGAGATCCAGCTCGTCGACGCCCCCATACTCAGGCTCCTTGAGGCGCGCGGCATAGCCCGGAGGGCGGCAGGCGGACGGTCACCTTTCCTGCGCCGCTGGCGAGCGATCGGTACGGTGACGGCACATGGCGCTTGTTCGTCGGCTCGCAGATGCTGATCGGGGGTTACAGCTTGCTGTCCCGGCACACTACGCCTGTCCCGGCACACTACGCTCTCGGCGCTGACGGCCGGGCCGGTCGCTTCCGCCACAGGCGCGACGGGCCTGCCCAAGCGTGCTCCACGCTGATCACGCGCCGATCCTGGTGAGATCCGGGGAGAGAAGGTCGAGGAGCCTGCTGCACGGCCACGTGGCCTGCCGACGCTCGGTCTCGGCGAGCGTCTCGGTCACCGCGGCGACGCGGTCGTCAGCCTGCCCATGCCAGCGCGGGCAGTGCTCAAACAGCGGGCAGATACTGGCGGCAGGCTTGCCGCGGGGCGCACAGCCCGGCCTGGCGCCCGTGCGGAAGCTGCGCAGTGCCCGCCAGAGCAGCAAGACTTCGCCGTCGCTGACCCGGGCCATGAGGGCCTCCATGATCGGTGTCACCGAGTCAGGGACCGTCAGCGGCGCAAGCCACGTTCGAGGCGAGCCCCATCGCCGCCGCCAAGTCTGGCAACCTCCTGATCAGGCCGTCAAGTCATCGCCAGAACCACGCACGGCAAGTCGCTCACCAAGGAAGCCGATTTACATGGCCGGCTGAGCGAGGCTACGCTGACCTCGGCGATGGGGCTCGCCTGCAAAAGCCACACGGCTGATGGCTCCTGGTGAGAGGGGCTGCCGTGGCCGCCCATCGGCCGCCAAATCCGCACGACAGGCCGGCGCGGAGCCGCGCAACCTGGGCCAGACGGAAGCTGGCTGAGACATCACCGCCGCTCAAGTTCGTGCTGATGGTCGGCGTGATGAGCTTCTTCGCCGACTTCACCTACGAAGGATCGCGATCGGTTATTGGTCCTTACCTTGGCCTGCTTGGGGCCGGGGCACTGGCCATAAGCGTGATCAGCGGGCTCGGCGAGTTTCTCGGCTATGGCCTGCGGCTGTTCTCCGGCCGAGGGGCAGACCGGACCGGCCGGTACTGGCCGATCACTATCAGCGGCTACGTGATCCAGATGGCGGCCGTGCCCTTGCTGGCGCTCGCGGGCAGCTGGCAGGTCGCGGCCCTACTGATCATCGCCGAGCGGGTCGGCAAAGCAGTCCGTAATCCGCCGAGGGACGCGATGCTCTCATTCGCGGCCAAGGAGATGGGATACGGCTGGGGTTTCGCCGTGCACGAAGCGCTGGACCAGTTTGGCGCTATGTTCGGCCCGCTGTTGGTCGCGCTCGTGCTCGCGGTAAGCCAGCGCGACTACAAGCTCGCGTTTGCCGCGCTCGCGGTCCCCGCGGTCATAACCTTGTCGCTGGTCCTTGTGGCGCGCCGGTTCTTTCCACGGCCCGAGCACCTGTCCGCAGGACCGGCCGAGGTCACCACGGCGGGCCTGCCACGAGCATTCTGGATCTACCTCACCGGCGCGGCGCTAGCCGCAGCCGGCTTGGCGGATTTCCCGTTGATCGCCTTCCATTTCCAGCAGGCCCATGTGGTGGCGGCACCGATCGTTCCGGTCTTCTACGCGGTCGCCATGGCCGTCAGCGGCATCGGTTCGCTGATCTTCGGAAGGCTGTTCGACCGGACCGGGATAGGCGTGCTGATCCCCCTGACCCTCCTCACCGCCGTCTACGCGCCGCTGGTGTTCCTCGGCCAGATGTGGGCAGCGGTCGTGGGTGTTGCACTGTGGGGCCTCGGCATGGGCGTGCAAGAGTCGATCATCCCAGCGGCCGTTGCACCGATGGTGTCAGCCGATCGCCGAGCATCCGCTTACGGGCTGTTCACTGGCGCTTACGGCACTGCGTGGGTGCTCGGCAGCGTTGTCATCGGCGTTCTCTTCGATGTCTCGCTCGGCGCCGTGACCGCCTTCGCCGTTGCGGCGCAGCTAGCTGCGATCCCGTTCATCGTCGCCGTGCGGCGCCGCACTGCTGGGCCATAGGTGCATGGATCGGGCGGGATCCCAGGCCACCTGGCAGAGGACGGGTATGGATGAGCTGACCGAGTATCAGCGGCGGCGGCTTGAGCTGGCCGACATGCTTCGTGCGGCGCTGCCCGTCGCACGTCGCTCTCAGGATGATCAGCGCGACCAGGAGATCAGGGCGCTGCTGACCCGGCTTGCCTCCGGCCGGTTCAGGCTGGCCGTTGCCGGGCAGTTCAGCCGCGGTAAGACGACGCTGATGAACGCCTTGCTGGGCGGCGCTTACCTGCCGATGGGCGCACTGCCAATGACCTCCGTCATAACGACCGTAAGGTACGGGACTCGCGCCCGGGCGCTCGTCCGCAGTGCCGCCTCGAGCTTGCCGGTTGAAGTGGGGGTATCGGAAGTAGGCAAGTTCGTGGCTCAGTCCAGTGCTGACCGCACAAGGATGCAGGTCAGCTCGGTCGAGGTAGAGATTCCGGCCGAACTGCTACGGCTCGGCTTCGAGTTCATCGACACGCCGGGTGTCGGGTCGGCCATCGCGGCGAACACCGCGGCCACCGTGCGGTTCCTGCCGGAGGCGGATGCGGTCGTCTTCGTCACGGGGTTTGACTCCGCTCTCACGGAGGCTGAAGCCGAGTTCCTCGCGACCACGGCCGGGCACGCGGCCAAGCTCTTCCTGGTCATCAACAAGCGCGACCTAGTCACCGGCACCGACGCGGCTGACGTCGCCGGGTACGTGCGGCGATGGGTGCTGGAGAATCTCCACGCCGACCCGGCCATATTCGGGCTGTCTGCGCTCACCGCCTTGCACGGCGCCATGCACGCCGACCGGGAGCAGGTCACCGACAGCGGCCTCGAGCCGTTCCGTGCGGCGCTGATCCAGTTCCTGGCTGCCGAGCGGGGTAAGACCTCGCTGCGTGCTGTTGCGACGGCCGCGGCAAGCCTGCTGCACCTGCAGCAGCGGGACATGAGCGCGGGCCGTCTTCCCCGAAATGGCGGCCCGGATCGAGACGCCGTCGTGGCGAGATTCGAAGCGCGGATGCGTGAACTGCCAGCCCGGGCGAGTGCGATAGCGGACAGGATCGCAGACCGGGTAAGCGCCACGACGCCAGGCCTGCTGGCCGAGCGTGGCCCCGCGTGGCGATCAGAGCTTCATGACGTGCTCGAACCCGCGGCGTCATCATGGCCTGGACAACAGGTAGAGCACGACGTTGATCCGCTGCAGTCAGCGCTCAGCGCGCTCGACCTGGCCGGAAGGCAGGTCGCAGGCGACTGTCTCGCGCGGTGGGCAGCTGAGGTGAACGAAGCAGTGATCACGGCGGCAGGCAGCGACATAGGTGCGCTGCTGGACCTTGCCCGATCGCCGCGGGAGCTGGGAGCAGAGATAGCGGGCCTGTCCGCCCGCAACGTAAGTCCGGCAGGCTGGCTGTCCGCGGAAGTTCCGGTCCTGCAGGCCCCCGTCGTGCCGTGGGTCACGCCGGAACCACCGACCCAGGGCCGGCTTCGGCGCAGACTCGGGGCGCCAGCCGCCGACAGCCAGTCCCTGATCGGCGAGACTCTGGCCAATGCGGTGGCAGCATTCATCGACCGGGCCGTGATCGCCTTCCAGGAAGCGGCCGTGCACTGGACTGGACGACTCAGGGATCAGGCGGAGCGGCAAGCCGCACAGGAAGCGACCCGGTTCCAGCGCTACCTTTCCGCCCCACCGCGTGAGGAAGACCTCGCTCTTCTCGCCGACCTCAACGGCCGCATCGTTGGCTACCTAGAGTCGCTGGCCTCCTGGGTCCCCGAGACGGACAGCTCGCAGGACCGCCAGGATCGGCCCGACGTCTTGCCCGACGTCGAGCCTGAACTGGGATGCAGCGTCTGCACCCAGATGGAAGCAGCGCTGACCAGGTACCTGATGCAGGGCCAGTTCCTGCTGGCAACTAGTGAGGACAGCCAGGCGCGCCATGCTCAGGCGGGCGGATTCTGCCCGCTGCACACATGGCAGTACGCGCACATGGCCTCACCGGTCGCCATATCCGCTGGAAACGCCACCCTTGCCCGCGTGCTCGCCGATGAACTATCTGCGATCGGGCCACGCTGCGCAACCGGCGACGACCTCGCATCCGAAGTGGCCAGGCTGGCCAGGGCACGAGCGTGCCCGGCCTGCGCGATCCTCGCGGACGCCGAAGGCCGCGCGGCCGCGCAGGTGGCCGCGGCGGACCTGTCCGATACGGCACCGATCCTGTGCTTGCGCCACCTCGCCCTCGTTCTCGGCGCTGGCGCGCCCCTCGAGGCGGGCGCGTCCATGGTCGGCGCGCTCGCGAGCGTGCTGCGGCGGGCATCACAGGACATGAGGTCATTCGCGCTCAAGCGAGAGGCGGTTCGACGCGATCTCATAACGGCAGACGAGGACTCGGCCTATAGCCGGGCGCTCCAGCTGCTGGCAAGCCGACCTGCGCTGGCTCAGCTCTCGGAGCCGGAATGAGGTTGCCCGATCTCACGAGCCAGATCCAGCCCCAGGACGCGATCCGCGAAGACGATCGTCTCAAACCTTGCTCCTGGCGCGATGGCCTCATCAGATGCCAGGTCTCGGAGAAGCGCGAGTACCGGCACCATGTCCAGGTCACGGAAGGCGCTCCCCACCTGACGCGCGATGCCCTCGGGGATCGGCCTGGATGGTGACTCCGCCCACACGCCAACCAGGCGCCGCCAGCGAGTGACCGTCTCGCAGGCACTGACAAAGTCGGCGTCGTTCAGGTCCACGGCATCACCGTACGGCGCGGACATCAGAGCGAGCCGAACGGCGGCCGGATCGCGGGTGAAGGACGTCACTTCTGGCAGCCGATCGCCGTCAGCCGACCCTCGCCAGCGTACGGAGCCGGCGCGCGTGACGATCTCACCGCCGCTGACCTTCGGGCCGGCCGCATCGTCGATAATGCGGACGTCAGCCCACCCGGCCGGCAGCGCTTCGTCCGCACCGGCACCGGTGCGGGCGGCCGGCGGGTGGACTCCAATCTCCGATGCCGCTCGCTCGGCGCATGTCAGCTCCGCAGGTACGGCGCACGGAAAGACCACGGCAGTAACCACCTGGATGCCAATCAACTCCGCCGACCGCGCAAGCAGATCTGCAAGCAGCAGCACCCGCACTCCGTTAAGACCGGACTTCTCCGACTCGGGCCTCGCATGCGCACACACCCGCAGCAAGCCAGGGCGGGCCGGCCTGACCTCGACCGCCGAGCCGGTACGGGCGTCCAGCATCCGCAGCTCACCGGTAGATGACGGATTCATGCCTGCGGCGCTGCCGGAGGACGGACCCGCTGCCGTAGCAGCTCGTAGGTCACCCCGTGCTTGGCTGCGATGGCCATGGCGTAGGCCAGGCCGTCGGCCGGCCTGCGCAGCACCTTGTAGGTGCGCTGGGTCGGGTCGTCGGGGACGATGGTGGCGGCCATGCTGACCACCGTGCCTGAGAAGGACGCCAGCTCGTCGATGAACGTCACGTACACGCACAGCAGGTCGAGCGCGACGATCTTCGCAAGCACTTTCTGGCCGAGGAACCGGGCATCGGCCAGCGTCGTGGACGCGAAGATCTCGTTCATGACGACGATGCTGCGCGGCGTTGCCGCCTGCAGGACCTTCTGGATCCGCAGCAGGTCATCCTCCAGCTTCCCGGTCAGGGCACCGATGTCTTCCTCGCGCTCGAAGTGGGTGAAGATCTGGTCGGGCAGGTAGAGCCTGGCCGCGCGGCCAGGGACCGGGCAGCCGACGGCGGCCAGGTGGTGCAGCTGCCCGAATGCGCGCGCGAACGTGGTCTTGCCACCCTGGTTCGGGCCGGAGACCACGATGATGCGCTCAGGATCGCGCAGCTCGAAGTCGTTGGGTACCACCAGCTTGCGGCCGGCGACCAGCTTGGCGGCGAGGGCGAGGTCGAAGGTGTCGCGGGCGAAGATCTCCTTTGAGGTGCTGCTGAGCTCGGGGAGGCAGAAGCTCAGGCCCGCCGAGCGCAGCGGCTGGATGTAATCCAGGTACGCCAGGTAGAACTGGAGCTCGCGCTCGAACTGGCGCACCGTCGGATCCACGAAGTGTGCGTAGCGACGGCAGAAGTCGTCGAGCGCACCGAACTCGGCGCTGAACAGCCGCGCTACCAGCTCCAGGATCTGGGCGCCGACGTGGTTCATGCCTGGCTCGCCCCGGTAGGCCACCAGGTACTCCTTGACCGCGCCCTGCCTGAAGCGCACGAACGTCTGCTCGATCTCGGCGCTGTAGTCCGGCTCGCCGTCGTACTTGCTGACCTCGACCCGCAGACCCTTGACCCGGACCAGGTACGTGATCGCCGACAGGTCGTTCCTGCGCTCCGCGGTATCGCTGGCCAGGCTCGCGAACTCCTCGGAGGCAAGGTAGCCAGCCAGGTAGTCGCGGAACGCCAGCAGCGCCCGCGAGGCCAGCGGCACCGATTCAAGGCTCGCGCCTAGCGCCCGGACGGCGTCACAGTAGATCACCGCGGCGTCGAGAAACCAGCCCTGGCGCTGCTGCACGGAGCGCATCTCGGCAAGCTGTCCCAGATGCGCCCGGACCGTGCGCGTCTGAGCGGCGAAGGCCTTGACCGCCTCAAGGAGCTCGGCGTCCTCCAGGTCCCTGAAGACCTCGTGCCGGTACGCCACCACCGCGATGTCGGTGGCTGGCTGCCGCAGCAGGCCGGCGACCAGCTCGCCCTCCTCCCGCTTGCCGGCCACCGCCTCGATGACCTGATCGAGGCGCAGATCGGACAGCACCGCAGGGTCCGCGGGCTCACGTACTCCGGCCAGCCGATCCGGCTCGACCTCCCCCTGCGACAGCAGGCCGGCGAATCCGGCGGGCCGCACCGCCGTGGCCCGGGTCACCGGGTCCGGCGTGGGGTGGCGTTCCATCACATGCTCCTGTCCCCGCCCGGACGGGCGCTCAACAGGAGCCATCAGCCGTCATGGCGGTTTCGCGGACGGGCCCCATCGCCTCTGTTCACTGTACGGCGTCCGCTGCTGGCAGGCATCGCGGGCAGAGCGGCTGGGAAGTATGGTGCCCGCTGCGACAAGAGTGTACGGTAAAGGCGTTTACGCGATGAGGCTCGCGTACCGCTGGATCCGGCAGGACCCGGCTGATGGCCTCTACCTGTGACCGGCCCGGCCGGGTCGGCTTGAGCAGGCGGAGGCTTGTTTGCCTTTCCTCATTCAGGTTCTGCAGAGCCTTGTCGTCTTGTGCCTCGCACCGCTCTACGCCGGGGTGATCGCGCGGGCCGAGGCGATCGTCGCGTCCAAGCGCGGCCCGAGCGTGCTGCAGCCGTACCGGGACCTGGCCAAGCTGCTGCGCAAGGGCAGCGCCTACAGCGACCAGGCGTCGTGGGTGTTCCGCGGCGCGCCGTTCGTGGCATTCGCCTGCTACCTCACGGTGTCGGTCATCGTTCCGGTGATCACGAACACGCCGCTGCCGCTGGCCTTCCTCGCCGACCTGATCGGCGGCGCCTTCGTCCTGGCGCTGGCCGGGTTCGTCATCTCGCTGGCGGGGCTGGATACGGCCAGCCCGTACGGCGGCCTGGGCGCGAGCCGGGCGAGCTGGATCGGCAGCATGGCCGAGCCGGCGCTGATCCTGGTGTTCTTCACGGTCGGGGCGGTGTCGGCGTCAGATAACCCGTACCTGATGAACCACGCGATCGCCGCATCGCCGTTCGCCCTCGTGCTGCCGACGCACCTGCTCGGCCTGGTGGCCTTCTTCATGATCGTCCTGGTCGACAACGGCCGGATCCCGATCGAGAACCCGGGAGTGAGCACCGAGATCTCGATGATCGAGGAGAGCCGGGTACTTGAGTACTCCGGCCGGGAGTACGCGCTGGTCAGGTGGGGCAGCTGGATGAAGTTGTTCCTGATGTCGTCGATCTTCATGAACGTGTTCGTGATCCCGTGGGGGCTCGGCAGCTCGACCGGCCTGGGCGGCGCCCTGCTGGCGATTCCCGCGCTGCTCGGCAAGCTCGCCGTGTGCGGCCTGGCCATCGTCGTCGTCGATACGTCCTTCGCCAAGCTGCGGTTCTTCCGCATCGCCGAGTTCCTTGGCGCGGCCTTCCTGCTCGCCCTGGTCGGGATCGCCACCTCGTACGTGATCGGAGCGTGAGGCGGTGGTAGAGAGACTCGCCGCGACCAGCCCGGCCGGAGTGCTGCTCGACCTCGCCGGGGTGATGATCCTGCTGCTCGCCTTCGCCTGCCTCGGCTCGAAGCTCTTCAACAGGTACGTGGCCTACTACGGAGCCCAGTCGGTGGTGCTGGCGTTCGCGGCCGCAGTGGCCGCCTGGACGTTCCACAGCGCGCAGCTGTGGGTGCTCGCCGGATTCACCCTGGCCGTGAAGGGCATCGGGATCCCGCTCGCGACCCGCCGCCTGCTGCTGCGGCGGCTGGCACTCGGCCGCGACGCCGCGATCTCGACCGGGCTGTCCACCTCGCTCATCGCGGGCGGCGGGCTGACCGCGTTCGCTTACCTGGTCACCAAGCCGCAGCTGCTCCCGCACGGCGTGGTAGCCGCCGCCGTCGTCCCGCTGTCCACGGCAGTGATCTTGCTCGGCGCGCTGACCATGGTCGTCCGCCGCCATACAGTCGCCCAGCTGATCGGCTGGCTGATCGTGGAGAACGGCGTCTTCCTCGGCGCGATCACCCTGGTCGCCACGTTCCCGTTCATCGTCGAGGCCGGCATCTTCCTCGACATCGCCGCGGGAGTGCTGATCATGCTTGTCTTCGTCTCCGGCCTGACTCGTGAGCTCGCCGAGGCGAGCGCGACCGAACTGAGAGGGCTGCGCGGATGATCGCGCTCGCGGTACTCGTCGTCGCCGGCCCGCTGGCCGGACCGGTGGCCATCGCGCTACGGGCACGGGCGCGTGCCGCGGGCCTCGCCAGCGTGGCGGGTGCGGTCGTCGCGCTGGCGGCCGCGGTCGCGCTGCTCGTCGCCCTGCTGCACCACGCGCCGCTGAGTGCGTGGGCCGGGTTCCTGTACGCGGACTCGCTCAGCGGGTTCTTCCTCCTCACCGTCGCCGGGGTGACCGTGCTCGCGGCCATCGGCTCGGTCGCCTACCTGTCGGCCGAGGAGGACGCCGGGACGCTGAATACCGTGCAGATCCGTCTGTACTTCGTCTTCTTCGGCCTGTTCGCCTCGCTCATGCTCGCCTCGCTGGAGACCGGGAACCTGGGCCTGCTGTTCGTCCTGATCGAGGCCAGCACGCTCGCGAGCGCCGCGCTGGTGGGCCTGGAGGGCAAGGCGCGCTCGCTGGAAGCGGCATGGAAGTACGTGATCATCAGCTCCCTTGGCGTGACGATCGCGCTGGCCGGGACGCTGTTCCTGTTCTACGCGGGCAGCGCCCTGCACCTGACCTCTGATCAGCGGCTTACCTGGCCGTACCTGTTCGCGCACGCCGCCACGCTCGCGTCGCAGCCGCTGCGGCTGGCGTTCCTGCTCGCCGTCGTGGGCTACGGCACCAAGGTCGGCCTGGCGCCGATGCACACCTGGCTCCCCGACGCGCACGCCGAGGCGCCGAGCCCGGCGAGCGCGATGCTGTCGGCGGCCCTGCTGAACACCGGCATGTACGCGATCATCCGCTTCCTGGCGATCACGCAGGCCAGGCTCGGCTCGACCTTCCCGCACCTGGTGCTGCTGACGTTCGGCTTCGCGTCGGTCCTGGTCGGCGTGCTGTTCATGGTCCGGCGGGGTAACTTCAAGCGATTGTTCGCCTACTCCTCGGTCGAGCACATGGGGATCATCGCGATCGCACTCGGCTTCGGCGGCGTGCTCGGGCTGTACGGGGCGCTGCTGCACACCCTGAACCACGCGATCGCCAAGGCGGTGCTCTTCCTGGGCAGCGGCGACCCGGCGCAGCGGCTGCGCACCCGCGAGGCGGCCGGCGTCCGCGGCCTGCTGACGGCCGTGCCGGTGGCCGGCGGGGCACTGCTGCTCGGATCGCTGGCCGTGCTCGGCTCCCCGCCATTCGGCCTGTTCCTGTCCGAGCTGACCATCGTGCGGGCCGGCTTCGCCCGCGCCAGCCCTGCCCTGCCGCTCATCCTGCTCGGCCTGCTCGCCGTGGCGTTCATCGCCTTCGCCAGGACGACCATGGGCATGGTGACCGGCCCGGCCGCGCCGGATCCGCTGCCGGACCCGTACCGGGGGCGCGCGGCGCACTGGGCGAGGGTGGTGCCGCTGGCCGTGGGACTCGTCGCGCTGCTGGCGCTCGGCCTGTGGATCCCGGCCGGCCTGAACTCCGCGATCATGCACTCGCTGGCGGCGATCTCGTGACCGCGGTCCGGCCGGAAGATTCGGGGACACTCGCTGGCCTGCTTGGCGCGGTCAGCGGAGCGAGCCTGGCCGCCATCGGGAACGCCGTCGCCGTGCGGCTGCCGGCCGCCGACCTGGAATGCGCGGCGCACCACCTCACCGCCGCGGGCGCCAGGCTGGCCGACCTGTTCGCCGCCGGGCAGGATCCCGTCGATCTGAACCTGGTCTGGGCGCTGGACGCCGAGGGCCACTACCTGATCACCCAGGCCGAGGTCACCGGAGAGCAGTACCCGCCGCTGTCCGACATCGCACCAGCGGCCTTCGCCGAGGAGTGCGAGATCTACGAGCAGTTCGGCATCCGGCCGACGTCGGGCAAGCCGCTCAACCGCGTCATGCTGCCGCCGCACGCCGGGCCGGACTTCCCCAGGCTCGGCCGCCAGCCGCCGGTCCCGCCCGCCGACCTGCACGCGCAGCACACGGTCGGCGGCCATGCGTTCGAGTTCCCCTTCGGGCCGGTCCGCCAGGTCGGCGTGGAGTCGCTGTACTACGGGCTGGTGACAAGCGGCGAGGAGATCGTCGACCTGTACATGTTCACCTGGCATAAGCACCGGGGCCTGGAGTGGCGGCTGCGCGGCAGGACGCCGCACGAGGCAAGCTTCCACGTGGAGCGGACCGAGGGCCTCAGCGCGGTCGGCGTCGGCTGGGCGCTCGCCGCCGCGGTGGAGGCCGCGCTGGACGTCACTCCGCCCGCGCGGGCACAGCGGACCAGGGCCGTCGCCCTGGAGCTTGAGCGGCTGTACAACCATGCCGCCGCGGCGGCGGCGCTGTGCCAGGCCACCGGACTGAGCGTCGGCCAGGCCGCGGCGGAAATCGCGCTCGAGCGACTGCTGCGGCTCAATGCCGCCGTCTTCGGCCACAGATACCTGTTCGGCGTGGTCCAGCCGGGCGGGGTGCGCCGCGCACCCGATGCCGAGGCGGTGCGCAGCGGCCTGCACGCCGCGCACGGCGAGCTTCGCCGCGCCGCCGACGCCCTGGCGTCCACGAACTCGTTCCTTGACCGGCTGGAGGCGGCGGGCATCGTCACCGGCGAGCAGGCACGCAGGCTCGGCCTGGTCGGGCCGGTCGCGCGGGCCTCCGGTCAGCGCATCGACACCCGCGTCGACCAGCCGTCACCGCCGTACGTCGAGCACCCGCCGGTCGTCGCCACCCGCGACAGCGGGGACGTGCTCGCGCGGTTCCAGGTCATGCAGGACGAGGCGGCCGAGTCGGTCCGCCTGATCGGCGACCTGCTCGAGGCGGGCGCCGGCGACGGAGCCGAGGACCTGCCGGCCGCGGCGGGCAGCGGACTCGGCTGGGCCGAGACGCCGCGAGGCGAGGCGCTGGTCTTCGTCCGGCTCGACCAGGCCGGCCGGATCGCCAGAGCCAGGCTGCGCCCGGCCTCGGTGCGGAACTGGCGCGGCTTCGACGACGCCTGCCGCTCCCAGAACGTCTTCACCGACGTTCCCATCATCGAGGCCAGCTTCTGGCTGACCGTCGCAGGAACAGCACGCTGAGAGAGGTGAGCACCATGGCCCTGTGGTTCCTGCGGGGACTGCGCCGCGGCGTGGTCACCACCGGCTACCCTGCCCGCCGCGATGAGTCCGCGGCCTGCCTGCCGACACCCCCCGCGTTCCGGCCCGGAGCCCTGGACCGGAGCACCGCTGACCGGCTCGTCGCCGTGTGCCCCAGCCTGGCTCTGCGGCGCGAGGCCGATGTCCTGGTCTTCGACGTGGGCGCCTGCACCGCCTGCGGCCGGTGCCGGGACGCTGTCACCGGGGCGGCCGCGCCGAGCGGCGAGTTCGAGCTGGCCGCCACCAGCCGCGCCCACCTGGTCAAGCGGATTCCCCTGCTGCGGGAGGCGGGAACATGACGGACGGCAACCCTGCCCTTTCTTCGCAACAGGACCAACCCGGGGCTCCGCCCGCGGCCAGCGGGTCCGAGCTCGCGGCTGAGCTGGCGCCCGCGCGCCAGCTGCGGGAGCGGATCGCCCGCCAGTTCGGCCGCAGCCTGCACATCAGGACCCTGGACACGGGGTCCTGCGCGGCCTGCGAGCAGGAGATCAGGCTGCTCGCCGCGCCGCACTACGACCTGAACCGGCTCGGGTTCTTCTTCACCCCGGCGCCACGCCACGCTGACCTGCTGATGGTCACCGGTCCGATGGTCCGTGCCTTCGACGTCGCGGCCCGCAAGACCTACGAGGCGATGCCCGGGCCGAAGATCGTGGTGGCCACGGGCGCCTGCGCGCTCGGCGGCGTCTACCAGCCCGACGCGTTCGTGCACGGCTCGGTGGCCGAGATCCTGCCGGTGGACGTGTGGATACCGGGCTGCCCGCCAAGCCCGCTGGCGCTGCTGCAGGGCCTGCTCGTGGCCGTGGACCGCCTCGCCGAGAAGGTCGGCGGCCTGTCCTTCGCCGCCGGCGAGACGCAGGAGGCGGCCCAGTGAGCGCGCTGACCTGGTTCTACCTGGCTGCGGGAGGGTGGGTACTTGCAGCGGCGGCGGCGCTGGCCGGCCGGGGCGCGCCGCGGCTGCTGCGTGCCGCATGCGTGCTGTCGGGGCTGGCCGGGGCCACCGGAATCGCCGGCGGCGCCTCGGCGCTGTGGTGGGGGAACTCGCGTGTCGTCTCCGCGGGCGGATCGGTGGTCGTCGGCACCCTGCAGCTCCAGGCGAGCAGCCTGGCCGGGGCCTTCGCTGCCCTGCTCGGGCTGGTGGCCCTGGCGATCGCCGCCTATGCGTTCCGCTACCACGAGGCCGGGCCGCACACCGCCATCTACCTGGCCGTATTCAACCTGGCCTGCCTGGGGTGCCTGGCCGTGCTGGCCGCGGCGAACGTCGTGACGTTCCTGGTCGCCTGGGAGTCGGTCGCCCTGCTCTGCTACCTGCTGATCCTGCGGCATCCTGGCCGCACCGACGTGGCAGGCGGCGCGTTCTGGTTCCTCGCCCTGTCGGAGACCGGGTTCGTCCTGCTCGTCGCGGCCTTCGTGATCCTCGCGGCCAAGACCCACTCGATGCAGCTCGACCTGATCGCGGCGCGAGCGCACCTGGTCCCGGCCGGCTGGCGCGACACGGCCTACCTGCTCGCCCTGACCGGCTTCGGCTTCAAGGCGGGCCTTGTGCCGCTGCACGTCTGGCTGCCAGAAGCACATCCCGTGGCGCCGGCCGACGGATCGGCGTTCCTGTCCGGGCTGGTAGTGAACCTCGGCGCGTACGGCATCGCGCTGTTCGCGTTCCGCCTGCTGCCGGTCGGCCCGGCGTGGCTGGGATTGCTCACCATGGGCGCCGGGGCGATCACGGCGGCGATCGGCATCCTCTACGCGCTGAGCGAGCGCGATCTCAAGAGATTCCTCGCGTTCTCCACCATCGAGAACACCGGCATCATCGTCACCGCGTTCGGCGCGGCGATGACGTTCGGCGCCTACGGTCAGCGCGCGCTGTGGGCATTCCTGCTGCTCGCCGGCCTCTACCACGTGGCGAACCACGGCACCTGTAAGACGCTGCTGTTCCTTGAGGCGGGGGTGATCGAGCACGCCACAGGGACCAGGGACATGGACCGGCTCGGCGGCCTCATCCACCGGCTGCCCCGCAGCGCGGTCATCACGCTGATCGGCACGCTGGGCATCGCCGCCCTCCCGCCGCTGAACGGCTTCGTGAGCGAGTGGCTGATCTTCCAGGGCCTGTTCCAGGGCTTCAGGACAGGCAGCCACCTGGTCGGCATCCTGATCGTCGTCGCAGCGGCGACCCTCGGGCTGACCGGAGGGCTCGCGATCTACGCGTTCGTGCGCGGATACGGCATACCGTTCCTCGGGATGGCACGCACCCGCCAGTCCGCCGAGGCCGCCGAGACCGGCCAGCCGGTAGCCGGGCCAGGCCTGCTGGCGGTCGCGTGCGTCGCCCTCGCGGTCGGCGCGCCGCTGGTCGTGCTTGCACTGTCGCGCGCCGTCGGCACCGTCACCGGCGTCCCGCTCCGGCCTGAACTGCTGCCGGGCAACCTGACCATCATTCCCGCGCACACCGACTTCTCCGCGTTCTCGCCGACCTACCTGACGGTGTTCCTTGTCGCCGTGACCGTCGTTCCCTTGCTCATCTACCTATCCGGCAGGCCAGGCGCCGACTCGGTCACCGTCCCGGTCTGGGACGGCGGCATGGTGACGTTCCGGCCGAGGATGCAGTACTCGGCGATGACGTTCTCCGCCCCCACCCGGGTCACCTTCGACGCGCTGTACCGCCCGTCGGTGTCGATGCACCGCGCCTCGGACGACCCGGCCGGGCGGTCGGGTCCTGTCCACTACGAGACCGAGGTCACGCCGGTCTTCCAGCGGTACCTCTACACCCCCGTGGTCCGCGCGGTGGAATGGCTCGCCGACGTGGTCAGGCCGATGCAGTCCGGCGACGTCAACCTGTACCTGCTGTACCTCTTCCTCGTCATACTGGCCGCCTACCTGCTCGGAGCCCTGTAGATGAGCCAGGGGTGCCCAGCAGGACCGCGGCCCTCGGACGGCTAGCATGCCTGCCGCCGTCCCGCTGCCCGGATACCCGCCCGCGCTCGTCGCCTACGACGCGGGCGACCTGCTCCTGGCTCCCGGCTGTGCCGTCTGCCGGCACGCCGGCCTGGCCGGCGACCGCTACCTGGCATGGTTCGCCCTCGAAGGGCACGCGGACGCCACGGCGATCACCCGGCTCGCGGCATCTCTCGGCACCTGCGCACGTCACGCCCGCCTGCTGATGGCGCAGCCGGGTGCCGCGGTCAGGCTGACCGCGGTCTACCGCTACCTCGTCGCGGCCGCCAGGGACCGGCTGGCCGGGCGCGCCGCGCCGCTGGCCAGGTGCCCGATGTGCGAGCACCACGAGGGCGCGGCGGACCGGGCACTGGATACCCTGCTCGAAGGGCTCGCCGATCCGCACGTACGGCAGCGCTACCAGGAAACGGGCGGCCTGTGCATCCCGCACCTGGGGGTGGCGGAGGCACGGGCGCCGTCCGGCACGAGAGCGTGGCTGGACGAAGTGGTCACCGCCACGCTGGCTCACCGGTCCTCCGGGCTCGGCTGGCTCGCCGGAGAACCGGACCACGACGCTGACGTGCGTCTGGCGCTGGGCCGGTCCCTGCCGGACAGGGCGAGGCCGGGCACGTTCGGCTGCACGGCCTGCCTGGCCGCCGCGCGCGCGGAACGCCGGGCACTGTCGCTCGCCGCCGGGCGAGACCACGAGCACGGCGAACTGGCCCCTGGACAGGCCATGTGCGCCAGCCATCTCGCGGACGCGGCCGTGCTCGCAACCGATGCGGGGACGCTTACCTCCCTGCTCGCCTGGCAGGCTCGCTGCCAGCTCTGGATGTCATCTCAGCGCTCGGCCACCGCGATCACCGGCATCCGCGCCCTTGCCCCATGGCGCCGGACCCGGGGCGGCGGGCCGCCCGGTGACGTCGACTGCGGTGTCTGTCACGTCCACCGAGCGGCCGCGCAGGGCGCGCTCGAGGTGACCCGCCGGGCGCTGCGCGCCGCCCCGCTCTCCGCGGACGGCCGGGCGGCGCTCTGCGTCAGGCATCTCCTGGCGCTGCGGGCGGTGGATCCGCAGGCAGGACAGGCGACCGCTCGCGATGCGGTCGGGGCGGCAGACGTACTGCTCGCCGCGCTGGACGAGGCGTTCAGGAAGAACACCTGGAACGCCCGGCATGAGGCCAAGGGCCAGGAGGCGGCCGCCTGGCGCCGGGCGGCGGCGTTCGTGGATGGCGGGATCTTCTGCGGCAGCCCGCCCCGCCAGGCCTGAGCGCCTCAGGGACTCCCTAGTAGCCGTCGCCGTGGCCGGACAGCGCGTTCTGCCAGTCGATCACCACGCGGTACGGCGCCTGCCCCGGGCCAGTGGATCTTGGACTTGCGGCCTGGCCAGGACATACGCCACAATGACGGCTGGCGATGAAGCTCGCCCCCGAACCGCGGCCGGGCCGCTGATGGCTTCTAACCCGTGAGCCCATCCAGGGAGGAAGCAGTCGTGGCCGACGCGATGCCGGCGCTACCCGGCAATGATCCTAGGGACATCGCGTCCCCCGCCCCCCATCCCGCCCGGCAGGCCTGGTAGCCGCCTTGCTGCCGATTCCGCTCGTTCAGGCCCTGCAGGTCCTGACCATCATCGGCGCGGCCCCGGGCGTATCCGGCGTGATCGCGCGGACCGAGGCCAGGCTGCAGGGACGCCGCGGGCCGCGCGTGCTGCAGCCCTACTACGACCTGGCCAAGCTGTTCCGCAAGGAGGCGCTGGCACCGGAGGGCGTGAGCTGGGTCTTCCTGGCCGCGCCCGTCGCCGCGTTCACCTGCTACCTCACCGTGCCGCTGCTGATCCCGGTGCTCACCACGTTCCCGCTGCCGCTCGGCTACATGGGCGACATCCTGGGCGGCGGGTTCATCCTGTCGCTGGCCGGCTTCCTGGTGGCGGTGGCCGCGCTGGAGACCGGCAGCCCGTACGCGCAGCTTGGCGCCAGCCGGGCGAAGACGTTCGCCGCGATCACTGAGCCCGTCGTGCTGTTCGTCGTGTTCACGGTGGCGCTGCTCACCGCGACCGACCTGCCGTATGCGCTGGCGGCCACGGTCCGCTCGTCGGCGGGCCAGATCATCAGGCCGGCGCACGTGCTGGCGGCGGCGGCCCTGTTCATGGTGATCCTCTATGAGACCGGGCGGATCCCGGTGGAGACGCACTCGGGCACGAACGAGTTCGGGATGATCGAGGAGGCGCGGGCCTTCGAGCACTCGGGGCCGTACTTCGCGCTGCTGAAGTGGGGGTCGGCGGCCAAGCAGCTGATCTTGTACACGATCCTGCTGAACGTGTTCGTGGCACCGTGGGGCCTGGCAGCCACCCGCCAGCCAGTCGCGGTGCTGATCGCGATGGTCGCGCTGCCCGCCAAGGCCTGCGTGCTCGGCGCGGTAGTGGCCGTGATCGACAACTCGTTCGCCAAGCTGCGGCTGTTCAAGATCACCGAGTTCGCTGCGGCGGCGTTCCTGCTGGCCGTGCTCGGCGTGTTCACGCTCTACCTGGGGGGTGGCTGATGAGCCCGACCCAGGCGCCGAGCGCCTACATCGGCGGGGCGAACGTGATCGCGGTGCTGATCCTGCTTGCCGAGTTCGGGATGTTCAGGCAGGCGCTGCTGCGCGACCAGGTCCGCCTGTACGCCGGGCAGTCGGTGCTGGTCGCCGTCCTCGCCGTGCTGGTCGGCGCGGTACGTCACGTACCCGCGCTCTACGCGCTCGCGGCCGCGACCGTGCTGCTGAAGGCGGTCGCGATCCCGCTGCTGCTCCGCCGCCTGCTGCGGGAGACCCAGCCGGGCCACCCGCTGGACGCCGGCCACGACATCGCGGGCAGCGGCGGGCTCGGGCTGGCGAGCACGGTGCTGATCGGGATCGCCGTGGCGGCGTTCGGGTTCTTCTCCGCGACGGTGCTGCCGGTCAGCGGCGGCGGCGCCCCGGTCACCGCGCTGTCGGTCTCGGTGTCGGTGGTGCTCGTCGCGTTCGTGCTGATGATCCACCGCCGGGACGTCGCGTCCCAGGCCATCGGCCTGTTCTCGCTGGAAAACGGCATCTCGCTGGCCGCCCTGGTAGTGGCGCCCAGCCTGCCGCTGATTCTTGAGGTCGCGCTGCTGTTCGACCTGCTGCTCGCCGTGGTGGTGTTCGGCCTGCTGATCAGGCTGCACCACGGCAGGGCCGAGACGCTGTCCACCGCCGACCTGACCGGGCTGCGAGGCTGACCGTGACCGCCGTCGTGCTCGCGCTGCTGATCCTGCCGCTGGCGGCCGGGGTCAGCGCCTTCTGGCTGCCGTCGCCGGCCAGGGGCCCGGTGACCGCCGCCGCGGGCATCGCCAGCTTCGGCCTCGTGCTCGCCCTGGTCCCGGCCGCGGCCCACCGGGACATCGGCGTGCTCGGCTTCCTGCGGATCGACGCGCTGAGCGCCGTCTTCCTGCTCGCCACCAGCTTCCTGTACGCGTGCGTCGCCGTGTACTCGGTGGGCTACCTGCGCACGTCAGCCACGGTGCTGAGTTCGCGCGCCTCCGGCACGACCCATGACGCCGACGACCGCTACGCGCGGCTGTTCTGGGCCGGCCTGAACCTGTTCGCCTGGTCGATGCTCGCCGCGCCCGCGATGAGCAACCTGGCGCTGCTGTGGATCGCGGTCGAGGTCACCACGATCATCTCGGCGCTACTTGTCGCGCTGGAGGGCACCGACGGCGCCGCCGAGGCGGCCTGGAAGTACGTCCTGCTCGCCTCGGCCGGGCTGGCGCTCGCGCTGCTCGGCACGATCTTCCTGTACTACGCCGGCTCGCACGTGCTCGGGCAGTCCTACAACCTCGCGTTCGCGCCGCTGCTCGAGGTGGCCGGCCGCCTGCCGCATACCGTGGTCAGGCTCGCGTTCGTGCTCGCGGTGCTCGGCTACGGGACCAAGGTCGGCCTGTTCCCCGTGCATACCTGGCTGCCCGACGCACATTCCGAGGCGCCGACCCCGGTGTCGGCGCTGCTGTCCGGCTCACTGCTCGCGGTCAGCTTCTACGCGATCCTGCGGTTCTACCAGGTGGCCGCCGGGACGATCGGGCCCTCGTTCCCCAGGGACGTGCTCCTGGTCTTCGGCGTCGCGTCGCTGCTGATCGCCGCGCTGTACCTGCTCGACCAGCAGGACTACAAGCGGCTGCTTGCCTACTCAAGCGTGGAGCACATGGGCATCCTGGCGATCGGCGTCAGCTTCGGCGCGCCGGTGGCGCTGGCCGGGGTGCTGCTGCACGTACTGGCGCACGCCGCGGCGAAGGGCAACGCGTTCATGGGCGCCGGCGTGCTGGTACGCAAGTTCGGCACCAAGCGGATCGGGTCGGTGACCGGCGGGCTCGACCTGCTGCCGTGGAGCGGGCCGCTGTTCCTCGCCGCGATACTCGCCCTGTCGGCGATGCCGCCGTTCGGCATCTTCCGCAGCGAGTTCGAGATCGTCTCCGGCGGCCTGGAGGCGTCGCGCAACACCGCCGCGGTCATCCTGGTCGTGCTAGTCACGCTGGCCTTCCTCGGCCTGTCGGCGGCGGCCAACCGGATGCTGCTGCAGCCGCGCCGCGAGGCCGAGCCTGCCAGGGGCGAGCCGAGCGTCTGGATGATCGTGCCGGTCGCCGCCGGGCTGATCGCGCTCGTGGTACTCGGCCTGCACCCGCCCGCCGAGCTGACCGGCCTGCTCGACCGGGCCGTCATTGCACTGCGGGGGGCGTCGTGACCGCGCGGGCCGGCTTGGCGGCCGCGGACGTTGCCGCGTCCTGGTCGGCCCTGTCGGCGCAGGTCGCCGCGGGCCAGCGGTTCGCCGGCCTGATGGGCACCCAGCACGGCGACGCGCTCGTCCTGTCGGCGCACCTGGCCGGCCCGGGCGGAATCGCGACCACGGACGTCGCGCTGCCGGCCGGCGCGGGCGGCTACCCGGCCTTGACCCCCGTGCTCGGAGCGGCCTTCTGGTACGAGCGTGAGCTGCACGATCTGTTCGGAATAGTGCCAGAGGGCCACCCGAGGCTCGAGCCGCTGATCCTGCCGCAGCCCGCCGGACACGGACCGCTGCCCCGCCCTGGCGATCACGATTCGGCGCCCGCGCCGATCTGGCCCGACGAGCACTCGGTCCCACGCCATGTACTCGGGCCAGGTTTGTTCACCATTCCCCACGGGCCGGTCAGGTCCGGCGTGGTCGAGTCGATCGAGTACCTCGTCGAGACGCCTGGCGAGGACATCCCGCACCTGAACATGCGGGTGTTCTACAAGCACCGCGGCATCGAGAAGCGGTTCGAGCAGCTCTCGGCGGCTGACGGCGTGCTGCTTGCCGAGCGGACCGAGGGCGTCGCCTCGGTCGCCCACGCACTTGCCTACTGCCATGCGGCCGAGCGGATCGGCGGAGCCGGCGATGTGCCGTGGCGCGCCGCCCTGGTACGGGTGCTGCACGCCGAGCTCGAACGCCTGACCGCGCATCTCGACGTGACCACGCGGCTCGCCGACGCGGCCGGCCTGGCCGTCGCCGCGGCCAGGTTCGGCGTGCACAAGGAACGGGTCGCGCGGCTGATCGGCCGGATGTGCGGGAGCAGGTTCGGCCGCGGTGTCGTGGTGCCAGGCGGGGTCAGCGCCCCGCCGCTGGTCGGTCCGGCCGACCTCCTGACCGAGATCGGCCGGATGGAACGAGCGGTCACCGCCGACGCCAGGGTCCTGATGGGCACCGCCTCGTTCATCGACCGGCTGCGCGGCACCGGGCCGCTGCGGGCCGAGCGCGCCCGCGAGCACGGGGCGCTGGGCCCGGTGGGCAAGGCGTCGGGGTTCAGCGACGACGCGAGGGCTGCCCGGCCGTACGACGCTTACACCGCGCTGGGACTTGGCGCCCCGCGCGAACACGGCGGCGGGGACGCGCTCGAGCGGCTCCGGCTGCGCTTCGACGAGGTGCACCAGTCGTTCCACCTGCTCCGCCAGGCGGCCGACGAGCTGGGCGACGCGGGCGACGGCCCGCTCGCCGTGCGCTGCGAGATCGGCTCGGGCCGGGCCGTGGGCTGGGCCGAGGCGCCCCAGGGCGAGGTCCTGTACGACCTGCTCGTGCAGGACGGGCAGATCGTGCGCTGCCGTCCGCGGTCGCCCTCGTTCCATAACCTGGTGCTGTTCCACGAGGTGTTCGCCGGGGACATCCTCACCGACTTCCCGTTCATCGAGGCCAGCTTCGGCCTGTCCGTGGCGGGAGTGGCGCTGTGAGCGCCTTCGCAGCCGGGCGGCCCGCCGGGGGGCCGGGGGGCCTGGCGGCCGGGCGGCGCTCCGCCGGGGAGGCCAGGCGATGAGCCCGTGGGTGCTCCGCGGCCTGCGCGACGGGGTGGTCACCACCCGCTGGCCGGGCCGGCCCGACCCCTACGCCGACGCCTGGCGAGGACCGGCTGCGGTACTTGACCCCTATCCGGCCGAGGCGGCTGGCTCAGGCGGCCTGGCGGCACTGGCTGCCCTGTGCCCGAGCGGCGCCATCAGCGCAGGGACTGACCGTGGCGTGGCCGTGGACCAGGGCCGGTGCGTGCTCTGCGGCCGGTGCGTGACCCGGCGGCCCGACGTGTTCGGCTGGTCGGCAGGCAGCGGATCGGCGGCGCTGACCAGGGCGAGCCTGGTGGTGCCCGCGATCGCCGAGACCGAGCAGGGCCTGGCGGCCGTGCGGGCCGGGCTGGCCGCGAGAACCCGGGCGCTGCGCCGGTCGGTGCACCTGCGGCATGTGGACGCCGGCTCGGACGGCGCCGAGGAACAGGAGATCGCCGCGCTGCTCAACCCGGTCTACGACGTCGGCAGGCTCGGGATCTTCTTCACCGCGAGCCCTCGCCACGCCGACGTGCTGCTGGTCACCGGCGCGGGCGCGCACGGCATGGCCGAGCCGCTGCGCCGCACCTACGAGGGCATGCCCGACCCGAAGGTCGTCATCGCGGTTGGCACCGACGCGGTCAGCGGCGGCCTGCTCGGCGGCACCGCCGAAGGCAGCTCGGGGCCGGGTTCGGGTTCGGGGCCGGACTCTGGGCCGGGGCCGGACTCTAGGCCGGGGCCGGGCTCGGGTTCGGGGTCGGGGCCAGGGCCAGGGTCGGGTTCGTACGCGACCTCCGGAGGCGTCGGGACGCTGGTCCCGGTCGACGTATGGCTGCCTGGGTCGCCCCCGCCGCCGTTCGCGATCCTGCATGCCCTGCTGCTGGCGCTCGGCAGGGTCACTGGCCGGCCGGAACGGGAAGGGGGCCGCCCATGACCGCCTTCGGCCTCGTGCTCGCGACCGGCCTCGTCGCGTTTGCGCTGGCCGGGCTGACCGACCTGATTGCCGGGGCACGTCATGACCGGCTGCGGGCGGTTCCCTATCTCGTCGGCGCGTGCCGGGGCCGCGTGCCTGGCGGCTGCCGGGGCCGGGTCACTGGCCGGCCAGCCAGTCCGGCTGGCCGTGGCCGGCTGGCTCGGCGCCGGGACGGCCGGCCTGGCCGCCGACGGACTGTCCGGAATGTTCCTGCTGATCAGCTTCGTTGCCGCAGTCGCCGTCTCGCTGGCGTTCGCCTCGTGGGCCGCGCGGCCCGGCGCGGTCGGACGCCGAGGGCTCGGGGCCGGCTACGCGCTGACCCTCGGCTCCGTCGGCATCTTCCTCACCGCGCGGGACGCGTTCACGCTCCTGCTGGCGTGGGAGCTGCTGACCGTCGCGTTCTACCTGCTGGCCGGGTTCGAGCGGGGCCGACCGGGACGGCCGGACGGCGCCCTGGTCACGCTGGCGTTCGGGAAGGTCAGCGGGGCGGCGCTGCTGCTCGGGCTGCTGCTGCTCGCGGCACGGTCCGGCTCGCTGGATATCGCCTCGTTCGCTGGCGTGCCGCACGGCGCCGCGCGTGACGCCGCCCAGGCGCTGCTGGTCATGGGCTTCGCCGTCAAGGTTGGCCTGGTGCCGTTCCAGGTCTGGCTGCCGCGCGGATACGCGGCCGCCCCGGGCCCGGCCAGGGCGATCATGGGCGGGGTCGCGGTCAACGTCGGTTTCTACGGGCTGTGGCGCACGCTCGCGCTGCTCGGCGCGCCGCCCGCCTGGCTGACCGGCACGGTCCTGGTCCTGGCCGGCCTGACCGCGCTGCTCGGCATCGCGCACGCCGCCGTCCAGCCCAGGCTGCAGCGGGTGATCGCCTACTCAAGCGTGGAGAACAGCGGCCTGATCCTGGCCGGATACGGCGTCGCGCTCGTCGGGGCGGCGATCGGCAACGAGCGGCTCATGGCGGTCGGCCTGCTGGCAGGCACGCTGCAGATCGTCGCGCACGCGGCAGCCAAGTCGCTGCTGTTCACCGCCAGCGCTGTCGTCACCTCGGGCCCCGACGGCGGCCGGGCGGGGCCAGCCGACGACGACCTCGACACGCTACGCGGGTCAGCCAGGCACCGGCCGTGGACCGGGACCGGGCTGGCGATCGGCTCGCTGACCCTGGCCGGCCTTCCGGTCACCATCGGCTTCGTCTCCGAGTGGTTCCTGCTCGAGGCGCTGCTCCAGCAGTTCCGCGTGCCCGGGCTCGGCTACCGGCTGCTGCTCGCCGTCGCCGGGGCGGCAGTAGCGCTGACCGCCGGCTTCGCCGGGGTCACGTTCGTCCGGCTAACCGGGCTCGTGGTGCTCGGCCCCCCGCCGGCCGGGACCGAGGAGTCCGGGTCCGAGCGGCGCTGGGACGCTGGCTGGCTCGGCCGGGCCGGCATCGTGATCTTGTCGGCCTGCTGCCTGCTCACCGCAGCGCTGCTGCCGCTGGTCATCCGGGTGCTGGCGACCGGGCTCTCGCCCGTGGTCGCCGCTTCGGCGGTGAACGGCGCGCGCCAGGCGCCCTGGGTGCTCGGGCCGGTCTTCGCCGGCTTCTCCGTCCTGTCGCCGTCGTGGCTGTGGATCGTGATGCCGCTGCTCGCCATGGCCGTGCTGGCCTTTACCAGGCTGGTCGCAGGGAAGCGGATGACGAGGGTGCGCCGGGTGCCCGCGTGGCGATCGGCGACCGCCGGGGTGGAGGGCGCCGACTCCTACACGGCCACCGGATTCGCCAACCCGACCCGGCGGGTGCTGGCCGCCGTGCTGCACACCCGCGCCGAGGTCCGGCCGCTCGCTCCGGCCGCCCAGGCCTCCGCTGCCGCCCAGGCCACCGCTGCCGCCACGGCCACCGCTGCCGCCACGGCCACCGCTGCCGCCACGGCCACCGCTGCCGCCACGGCCGCCACGGCCGCCCGGGGCATCGCGGCGGACGCCCCCGCGGACGCCATGGCGGACGCCGCGGGCGGGCCGATGCCCGAACCGGCCCCTGGCCCGCGGCTCGGCTACAGCTCGGACGTGATCGAAGTGGTCGAGGACTACCTATACCGGCCGGCCTTGCGGCCGGTCATGGCTGTCGTGCGCGCTGCGAAGCGCCTGCAGTCCGGTCGGCTCGACGCCTACCTCGGCTACATGCTGATCGCGCTGATCGCACTGGTGGCCGTCGTCGCAGCCCTTGCCTGAGCGCCGTCAATCAAGGAAAGTTAGGGCCGGAAGAAAGAACTGCCGTCGCCGTCGGCAATCGCCGTCACCGCGACAAAGCACCTGCCGGGGCTTTCGGCGATAGGGAACCGAGCATGACGACAAACGGGAATGCCGGACCTTTCAGGCGGCTGCTCGTCGCCTTCGACGGCTCGGCCGATTCGGCGGCCGCGCTCAGGACGGCGACGGCCATCGTGAGCGACGGCCAGGGTCACGTCGTCGCGCTGGCCGTGCTCGCCGCCGCGTCGCACCGCGAGGCACGGCAGGACCACCACGCGCAGAACTCCGACGAAGCCCGCCGGATCGGCGCGGCGTTCGATGCCATCCGCGCGGCAATCACCCATTCGGCGCCGGTCAGGATGGACCTGCACACCGTCCAGGCGCGTCAGGTGGCCGAGGCGCTGTCCGGTTACGCCGCCGAGCACGGCTTCGACCTGCTGGTGATCGGCCGCCACGGCGGCGGCACCCTGATTCATCCCAGGCTCGGCCACGTCGCCGAGGCCGCCGCGCGCACCTGCCAGGTCCCCGTCCTGCTGGTCAGCGCTACCTGACCGCCAGCCAGGCGGCGATCTGCGGCGCGCGACGTCGCCCCGAGCTCAGCCAGGATGGCATGAACGTGGCTGTCCGCCGTGCGCACGGCGAGGAAGAGCCGGACCCGACCTGCTTCTGGTCAGGCCCTCGCCGACCAGCAGGGCGACAGCGGCAGTCCCTGAACGGCCGGAATCACAGCGGGACGCCGGGAGCCGCTGACCCGTTGAGCCAGGCATGACCCTCCGCATACAGCCGCTCGGTGGCCTCGCCGTCCAGCCCGGGCAGCCCGGTCTTCACCGCGAAGCCAAGCTCGGTCTGCAGGTAGCCAAGGTGACGGTAGCCATAGGGGAACCTGCCGAGCTGCCCGGCGTCCAGCGTCAGGCCTGCCGCCGGATCGACCGGGTCCATCCGGTCCCGCTCGTAGATCGGCTGCCGGCGGACGATGGCCCACGTACCGTCGCGGCACTCGAAGAAGTCGTAGAACCGCCCTGCGCACACCACGTCCACCTCGACGCCGTGCACGGCGGCACGCTGGCTTATCGTCATCTTCGTCTGGGCGATGCCGCGGTCACCTCGCACGTCGATCGCGCTGCCGCCGAGGAAGTGCAGTATCCGCACGCCAGCCTCGTACGCCTGCCTGCTGACCTCGATGAAATCGCGGTAGCTGCCCTGGAACCAGGTCGCCGTCATATAGCCGTCCAGGTGCCATACGCCGGCGAACCGGTCCCAGTCCCCGGCGTCCCGCCAGACCGCCCAGCGTTCGACCACCTCGCGGATCTCCTGCCTGCTCGCCGTCTCGTCCACCGCACCGTCCTTCCGCAGCCGCCTCGATACATTCTCCGGCACCGGCGGGTCAGGACGGCGGCCACGGGAGCAAGCCCGCCCATCTGCCCCCGTGGCGGACATGAGCGCCGGCGAAGGCGCCGACCGGGCGGAATGTCGACCGTGGATGTGAAGAAAGTTCGAATAACGCAGTGGCACTCATCGCAACGCGATCGCTGACCGGGGCGGTTGACTGCACGGATGGCGGCCAGACGTAACTGGCCAGGTGGAGCATGACCTCAGGCGCACCGTCGAGGCCGACGGCCACGACCTGCCGGTCGGTCCAGTTGCAGAACCACGGCCGGCCTCGTGCCACCGTGGCCTTGGCCACGGCCGCGGCGCGGCGGGATTTCTTCGATCCGCGGCCGGAGCGCGCGGCCGGAGCGCACAATAGAGGCGATGTCGCTGCTCGAGTCTGCGGCTAGGCAGACGCAGCGATGACGTAATTACCTTGCTTGGAAGCGCGGGCGAGCCAGGGGTGGCCACGGCAATTCCTTGGGAGGCATTGAAGTGCGTTTCAAGGTAGCTGTTGCCTTTTCGGTCGCTCTTGTTGCGGGTGGCGGGGCTGCTGCATACGTGTTGACAGCTGGAGCCAATCGGACAGTTGCTTTCGAGAACTCCGCCGGCCAGATACACGGCTGCGTCGCGCAGAACCTCGCGAGCCGACACCTGCCAAAATGCCCAAAGGGCATGATCCCGATCCAGTCGGCCGGCCGCGGCGCCCGGTCGTCATCTCCGGCGTCACCCGCGCCGTCCCCGGCCTCTTCGCCCAGGGCGTCGGCCTCTTCGCCTAAGGCGTCGGCGTCGCCAACGCCCTCGCGGCGGTCACCTTCGCCGTTGCCGTCGTCGTCTTCTGCGCCGCCTCCGGCCTCCTCAGGAAACTATGACTGCGACTACCGGACGGACACCTGGAGCGGCGACTCGTCGTCGGTCGGATACTCGGTTCAGAAGATCAGCGCCGACAACGGCAAGACGGCTAGCTTCTCGGTGAGGCTGAACGCCAACCCCGGCACGACCGAGGTCGTCGGCTACCCCTCCGACCAGTGCCTCATCTACTCGGCGCTGCCGCAGTCCCTCACGTCCAGGTTCGACGTGACGCCACCCGCGAATTCCTCGGGCCTGGACTACGAGTTCGCCTACGACATCTGGCTGACCAGCGCATCAGCCGCAACCAGCGACAACTGGAACAACGACCTTGAGCTCATGATATGGACCTACGTGAGCAGCCAGCGTCCTGCAGGCTCGAAGGTCGCCACGTTGGGCGACGGCTCTGCGGTGTGGTTCGCCGGCACCAAGGGCAGCAACAACAGCACCGTCTCTGTGGTGCTGCCCTCGAACACGACTAGTGGGACGACTGATATCGCCGGCATCATCGCGCAGCTGAAGGCGCGCGGATACATTCCGTCGTCCGACGACGGCATCCTGGACGTCGAGTACGGCATCGAGGCTCCGTACGGCGGCGGCGACACCTTCGCTGTCAACTCACTCACCGTCACTGGCTGATGACTTAAAAGCACCGACGGGCGGTCGGTGACTGCTATGCGCCGACACCCTGAGCACCTACCGCGAGCACCTACCGCACCGGGGTGACCTCCACGTCCACCCAGCGGGTCTCACCGTCGTCCTCGCTGTCGAAAGTGTCCGGGTAGAGGAACGTCCCGGTGTTCGACGAGTCGTTGACCTGATAGGTGCTGTTTCCAGGCACGGTTGTGCCGACGGGAATCACGGGGACGGAGCCATTTGACTGTGCGGGCGCGGCCCTGGCCACGTTGGGCGTGTACAACGGGCCGCTGGCGATGCCATGCGGTGCCGTGGCCGGCCCGATCGCGACGCCAGTGGTGTCGTTGATGACAGGGCCGAAGTAGAACCGCTGCTCTGAGAAGAAGTAGTACTTGTAATCCATCGCGGTGCCGCCCCCGTAGCAGTAGACAGCAGTCTTGTATTTGCCGGGGAGCAGCGTGACGCCCTTGTAGGCGCAGTAGACCCAGCCGTCACCCGCCTTCGCCGCGCTGCCGTCGGACTTGCGCCAGTCGGGCATCGTCGCCGGGTCAGGGCCGACCGTGCCCCGCATGGTGCCACCGACGATCGTCTTGGTCGCGACGTCGAAGATCGCGCACGCGCCCGGCAGCAAGGCCGCCTTCGGGGTTCGGGCGACCGGGTTCGCGGTCGGGGACCAGAACCAGATCTTGTTCAGTGTGCACTTGGCGGACAGCCAGAACTCGGTAGCGGAAGACTGCTCATTTGTGTCCGCCTCCTCCGAGCCGGTCGTCTTGGGCGGTGCGACGACGAGCGGCATGCCGGGCCATAGCCGGTACGAACTCCCGGCCGGTGCCTTGGTGGTGATCTGCGCGTCCAGCCAGAAGTAGGGGAAGTCCGAACTATAGGCCGGCACGACCTTCGTGGGATTGGAGCCTGCGGCGGCCGCGCACTGGTCCGTCGAGTTGGGTCCTCTCGGAGGCGCGAACATCGGGCCGCTGGTAACCCCCTTCGCCCACGGATCGCCTGGACCCCACATCTTCCGGGTGAGGGGAACGCCGCCGATCGCACCGGTCTCCAGCTGGTACATAGTGGCGATGGACAGCGGGACGGGATGCGGCAGCCGGACGAAGTTCCACCGACCGGGCACGAGTCTGCCGGAGGTAACGGTCGTGCCGGGGACGATTTCCCCCGTGTTCACGTAGCCTTTCCCTTGGTACAGAATCCACAATGTGAACTTCTGGGGCGCGGTGGACTGTCCCTCTGGGCAGACCCAGAGCCAGTAGCCCTCCAGCCAGCCGCCGCCGGTCGTCACCTCGAAGATGAGGCTGGTGACCAGCCCCGCGCTCCCAGTCGGCACGGCGGTGCTCGGCCCCCTGCGGTTACCGAACAGCCGGTAGGTCGCTGCGGCGGCGGCTGGCTGCTCCGCGTCGGCTAGTTCAGCTGCCGTGGCGGTCCGCCCTCGCAGTACGGCGCCGTGCGCGCCCCGGTCCGCCAGCGCTGCGGCGCCGACAACGCCCACGGCGGTGCCGACCAGCGTAGCGCCGACCGCACGGCGGGTGAAATGCGGTGCGCCGGCGCGTTCAGCCGGCTCGCCGACGTCCGCGGCGCCTGGCTGCGCATCCCCCGCGGTAGCGCCCGCTACGGGCTCCGCTCCGGCTGGCAGCGCAGCCGCCTGGCTCCGCAGTTCAGCGTTCTCCCGGCTCAGCTGGGCGCATGCTCGTGCCAGCTCGGTTACCTTGGCCGTCAAGGCGTCGATTGCCGTAGCGTCACCCACCGTGACGTCACCTCGTTCAGATCAGCTTGCTGCTCAGATGGGGATGAAGGGTATCAGCGGGAGACCAGGCGGATTACCGCAATCACCTATAATCTGTGGCCCACTTCCATGCGGTTGGCCAGTTGCTCGCCGCGGCGCAGGCGCTGGGCCACGACGGGATGGAGCCGTTTGAGTGCGCAGGCGCGGCCTTGGCCAGGTTAGGCGTGCACCGCGGACCGCTGGCGATACCATGCGGTGCCGTGGCAGGCCCGATGGCGCGGGTTCTTCTCGATGCTGGAGATTACCGGGTGGTTAGGCCGCTTCGGTGACGTCGATCGTGCATGCCGCGGTGTTGCTGGTGGCCCCGGCTGAAGCCGGGCGATGCCCAAAGACAATATCCACAAGCCGGCCCAGCGACGAACGATCGCCATCACGACCTCCCGCCCGCGAGTACGCCCCCGCGGGCCGAGGCGCTTTGCCGCGAGCAGAAAGGCGGATCGCCACAATCACATATGCACTTCCATGCGGGCCGATTCCAGGGCATCCGGCGCGCGGGTCGACCGGGTCGCGCCGAGGGAGACTCGGACGTGCCGCAGCGACTGGCCCGGCGGTAGGCGGATCCGGCGGCAGGCAGGCGGGCCCGGCGGCGGCCGCTCTGGCCGCTAAGGCGAAGGCTCGGCGGGCCCGGTGAGTGCCGGCTGCCTGCGCCTCGCTATCCAGCCGACCGCGAGCGCGATCCAGAGCAACTGGAGACCGAGGAAGATCCGCTCGTACAGCCCGCCGGGCGCGTGCTTGTCGCCGGCGGCTGAGCCGAGCAGCAGGAACGCCGCAGCCCCGGCTATCGAGACGGCGAGCAGCAGGTTCGCCACGGGCCGCCAGCCCGGGTCGGCCCGCAGGCCCGCCGAGGCCAGGATCGTGCCGATCATGACGCACACGAACGCGATGAACGCCAGCCCCAGGTGGACCAGGCCGCTCCCGTGCTGCGGCTGGCCCTCCAGGTCATCGGCGAAGAACGCGAGCAGCCCGGAGCAGACCGCCCAGCTCGTGATCAGCACGAGCCCGCCCCGCACCCGGCCGTCCGGCCGCGCGGTCTTGGCCACGGCCGCGGCGGCCGCCAGCGAGAGCACGCAGCGCAGCAGGAAGTTCAGGTCCATCACCCAGAACCATGCGCCGCGCCCGTAGTCGCTCTCGGCGTTGTAGAGCAGGCTGTAGTCCGGGCGGAGGAATTTCAGCAGCACGTCCACGGCCACGTAGGCGACCACCCCGGCCAGGGTGAACCAGGCCAGCGGCACAGCCCCTGGGCGGTCCGCGCTCCACGGCCCGAGGCTGCGGCGCGGCCGCACCTGCACTCCCGCGCTCAACGGGCATCTCCGTAGCCGACCCAGCGCGCCGAACCGGGACCAGCGGCCCCCCGGAGCCCCAGTCCGCCGCTCACCGGGAGGGAATCAGAAAGGCAACCTAGTTGCATATCTGGAGTATGCTCGTCTCATGCCTGCGCAGTCAAGGCCGGCTTATCCGTTCGGCGACCTGCTCGCGCTGGCCAGGCAGAGCTGGCTGGGCGCGATGCGCGCCCGCCTCGCCGACCTCGGCTACGACGAGTACCGGCGCAGCGACGCAGCGGTGACCAGGCTCCTGCTGCGCGGGCCGGTCCCGGTCGGCAGGCTCGGCGTCACGCTCGGCGTCACCCGGCAGGCCGCGCGGAAGGTCGCCGACGGCCTGCAGCAGCGCGGCTACGTCTCCACCAGCCGCGACCCGCAGGACTCCCGGCAGGTCAACGTGGCCCTGACCGAGGCGGGCGAGGAGTACGCCAGGGCCGTCGTGGCGGTCATCGCCGAGCTCAACGGGGAGGTGGCCGCGCGGGCCGGCCCGGCCGACCTCGCCGCCGCCGACACGGTGCTGCGCCTCGCCCTGTTCGACGACAGCGCCCGGCGCCGGGCCGCCTGGCTGTCGCGGCCATAGCCCGCAGGTCAGGACCAGCCACTGGCGGCCGTCGGCAGCTGCACCAGCGAGCGGTAGAAGTCGTCGATCAGGCCGACCGCCGCGACGAACTTGTCGTACTCGATCGGCTTGGTGACGAAGGCGTTCGCATGCAGCGCGTAGCTGCTCACGATGTCCTGCTCGGCCTGAGAGCTGGTGAACACGACGACGGGAATGGTCAGCAGGTCAGCATCGGCCTTGAGGTCGGCGAGTACCTCAAGGCCGTTGCGGCGCGGCAGGTTCAGGTCGAGCAGGATCAGCCCTGGCCTGGGAGCGTCCGAGTAGCTGTCGGAGCGGCGCAGGAAGTCCATCGCCACCACGCCGTCGCTGACCACGTGCAGCCGGTCGCCCATCCGGCGCTGCTCGAAGACCTCCCTCGTCAGCAGCACGTCCTGGGGATCGTCCTCCACGAGCAGCACGTCGAGCGGCTCGCGCTCCGGCTTCCCGGCCATGTTCACAGCGCCTTCCGGGATCCTCTCAGCAGCCTGGCCGGACATCGCGGTCCCGGCTGCGGGCAAGGTTACACCCTGGTACTTAGCAAGCGGAACTAGTTCGGGCAGCCCCAAACCGGCCCTACCGAGCACCTGTCCGAGGCTGTGGCCAGGCCGGCGGGAAACCTACGGCAACCGGATCGTGGCGAGCACCGCGCGGTGATCACTGCCTGGCACCCGGTGCACCGACGTCCCGAGCACGGCGCACCGCGGGTCGGCAAGCACGTGGTCGAGCGTCAGCAGCGCGAGCCGCCGGTCGGCCTTGTGCCCCCATGTCGGCACCAGCCCGTAGCCGGTCTGGCTGGCCGCATCCGCGTAGCCGCGGCGCAGCAGCCGGCGGAACTCGGAGTGGTCGAGCGTGCTGTTGAAGTCGCCGGCCATGATCACGGGCAGCTCGCCGGCCGTCGGCATCGCCTGGAGGGCACGCAGTTCGGATCGCCAGGCCGCCACGCCCGTGCCCGACCACACCGGGTTAGGAGTATGGAGATGAACGCAGACCAGCCGGACGGCTCCCCCGGGCAGGCTCAGCGTGGCGGTGGGCTGGGCCCAGGGCGTCGCGGGAATGGACGGGCACGGAGCCAGCGGCAGCCTGGAGTAGATCGCGTTCCGGCGCGAGCCAGGCATGCCGACGTCGTTGACCGAGTGCGGCAGCAGGTCGCCGAGGCCGGCAAGGGCCAGGCTGCGCGCCTTGTCAGCCGTGAGTTCCTGCGCGAACAGCACGTCGACCTCGGCCGCGCGCACCAGGTCGACGACCGGCTCGGGCTCGGCCCGGCCGACGAACAGGTTGGCCGTGAGCACCTGGAGCACAGGCCCGGCGGCGGCCGGCTGGCGGCGGCCGACCGCGCGCGGCGCGATCGCCGCGGTCATCGCTCCCGCTGCCACCGCCGCGGCGGTGGCAGCCCGTTCGTCGCGGAGCAGCAGCGCCCCGGCCCACGCGATGGCGGCGGCCTGAGGGGTGAAGGAGAGCATGGCCACGGCCTGAGACGAGGTCGGGGCCAGCCGGTCGGCAGCCGCTGCCCGTGCCAGCGCCCAGCCGGCGATGCTGCTAGCGACTGCCCACTCTAGGCGTCGCGCGGGCATATCGCATTTTCGCATGACCTCCCGGTGAACGGCCCAGCGGCACGCGGCCGACGGCGCAACCTGCGCCGACGCGGGTCAGGCCGACCGGGACAAACGGCGCGCCTGCGGCCAGCGGGACGCCGCGCCGCGCTGGTTTGGGTTCGCAGAGTCGCGAGCCCGCCCTGGCGATGGAACGATGGGCGTGGGGCGGGCGAGGGTTGCGAAGACCAGAACGGGCGGCGATGGCGGCTTCGGCAGCGGGACAGAACGTCGCGGCGGCGTTCGCCGAGCTTGTCGAGACCCTCGCCGGCGACCTCGAACTCGGCGCGTATCTTGACGCGGTCTGCCGCCACTGTGTCGCCCTGGCTGGCGCCGACCACGCCGTGATCGTGTATCTCGACGCCGCCGACGAGGGGTCGGCTCAGGTCGCGGCCGACGGCGAGACGGCCGGCGCGCTGGTGTCCGGCTGTCCCGACCCCGCCGCCACGCCGTGGGCCGAGTGCATGGCCACCGGCCAGCCAGTCCCGGCAACCGACCTGCGCGACGGCCGGGATCGGTGGCCCTGGTTCTCCGGCCGCGCGCTGGCGGCCGGGCTGCGGACCGTCACAGTGCTGCCGCTCGGCGCGCACGCCGAGGTCACCGGAGCGCTCGTGCTGCTCGGCGGGGCGGCACCTAACCCGGCGCGGATCAGGCTCGCGGCGGCGCTGGCCGACGCCGCGGGCGCCGGGATCGTGCTGGCCGGGGAACTGCAGCAGCAGCAGAACGCCATCGCGCAGCTCCAGTCGGCGCTCACCAGCCGGATCGTCATCGAGCAGGCCAAGGGCATGCTCGCCGAGCGCTGGAAGGTGACCCCCGACGAGGCGTTCGAGGCGCTGCGCAGGCTGGCCAGGACCAGTCAGCGCCGGCTGGCCGACCTGGCGGCCGCGGTGATCGAAGGGCGGGCCGACGTGCCGCCTGACATCACCAGGGCACGCTGACCGCTCACCCGCCGGATCCGGGCACGACCACGTTGACGGTCAGCAGGTGCACAGGCTGGGCGCACGCCTGCGACCGGTAGCGCAGGTAGATCGGCGTGGTCTGGTTGGGCGGGTAGATCTGCAGGTAGGTCGCGGTGACCAGGTCGCACTTGGACGCGGGGAAGTTCCCGGCGTCCACGATCCGGAGCAGCGCGTTGGCGACCGCTCCTGGCGCGAGCGTGACAAGCTCGCGCGGCGTCGCCGGGTTCTCGGTGGCGGCGGCCCCGATCTGGCGCACCGGGGAGCCGCCGGCCAGCGAAACGCCAGGGTAGCCGTACAGGCTGCACGTCCTGGTCGAGATGTTGGTGAAGTCGATCACCTGGTAGACGCTTCCCGTGGTGCCCTGCGCCAGTCCTAGCTTGGCGGCGAGCGAGCTTGTCGGGCACGCGGGCTGTCCGGCGGGCGTGGACGACGGCGACGGTGCCTGGCCGCTGGCCGGAGCGGTGGGCGAGGCGGACGCGGTAGGGGTCTGAGTCACGGTGACGGTGGCGCCCGGGCTCGCCGAGGAGCCCGGCGTGCCGCAGGCGGCGGTGAGCGCGGCCGCGCAGCAGAGCATGGCGGCGGCAGCGCCGCGCCGGGCCGTGACGTGGAGCAGGTTCATCGGTTTTCCTTAGCAGCGGGCGCGGCAGGAGGCCGCGACATCTACGACGCTTTCGTGGCGGAACGGGTTGTGCCGGCTGGCACACGATGCCACATCGGGCGCCGCCCGGCCAGCCAACCGCGGCGCGTGCCTCCGCGGCGCGGCGGCGGGTGGCGCAACGGTGGCACGTTGATATCGCGATTCACAGCATCACGAGCCACCGTTGTGCGCATCGGGTGGCGCGGCAGCGGGGGACCGTACCGCGGCAGCCGGTATAGGTTGGGCTGCCTATGGTCGAGATGCGGGCGCTGTGCGTCTTCTGCGGCTCATCCACCCCGCCCGATCCGCGGTACGGGGCCGCGGCGCGCGCGCTCGGGACCTTCATCGCGGAGCGCGGCATCGAGCTTGTGTACGGCGGAGGCCGGGTCGGCCTGATGGGCGAGGTCGCCGGCGCCGCGCTGGCCGCGGGCGGCCGGGTCACCGGCGTGATTCCGACCGGCCTGTTCAGCCGCGAGGTCGGGCATACCGGCCTTACCAAGCTGCACGAGGTCGGCTCGATGCACGAGCGCAAGCAGCTCATGTACGACCTGTCTGACGGCTTCATCGCGCTGCCCGGCGGGCTCGGCACGCTGGACGAGCTTGCCGAGGTGACCACCTGGGCGCAGCTCGGCCTGCACGCCAAGCCGGTCGTGCTGCTCAACGTGGACGGATTCTGGGACATGCTGGTGGCGCAGTTCGACCTGATGGTGCGGGTCGGCCTGCTCAAGCAGGCCAACCGCGACCTGGTCAGGCGGGCGGAGACGCCGCAGCAGGCGTTCGACGCACTGCTCGCACCGCGCTCGCCAGGTCAGGAGAAATGGATCACTCCCGGCGACCGGTGAGCGCCTGGTGAGCGCCCGGTGAGCGTCCGATGAGCGGGCAGGGATAAGGGAAGCCTTAATCCGAGGTCGCTGTGCACCCGGCTGGCCAGCTACAGTCGAATCAGGCCGCGGACACGGGAGGTGAGCCGGGTGAGCAGCGTTGACCTGGGCCGGGAGCCGGAGCACGAGGCGGGCGCCGACGCTCGCGCCGAGCCTGACCGCCAGGCCGGCGAGACGATCGAGGTGCTGCGCGCGGTCTGGTCGGCACGCGGGCAGAGTAGCGCCGACCTCGAGGAGATGTTCGGGCCCGCCAGGTCCTGCAAGGCGATGGAGAACGTCGGCTTCGACGGGCTGGCCGAGGACGGCGACATGCGCTCGGCGTGGCGAGCCGCGCTGGAGCGGGACGGCAAGCTGAGCCGCGAGGCAGGCAGCGTGCGTGACCTGGTGCTCGGGCCTGCCGAGCAGCCACGCTGAATGGACGGTCCTGACTCCGTCGGCGAGCTGACGCAGACCCTGCGGGATGGCGGCTACCTGGCCGACCGCGGCCTGGCCACGGCGCTGTTCGTGGCGATCAGGCTGCACCGGCCGATCCTGCTCGAGGGCGAGGTGGGGGTCGGCAAGACCGAGGTCGCCAAGGTGCTCGCATCGGTCTACGGCCGCCGGCTGATCCGGCTGCAGTGCTACGAGGGGATCGACACCAACCAGGCGCTTTACGAGTGGGACTACGCGCGGCAGATGCTGCACATCAGGGCGCTGTCCGAGCATCAGGTCGCCGACGCCGACGCGGTGGACAAGCTGTTCGGGCCGAAGTTCCTGCTCGAGCGGCCGCTGCTTGAGGCGGTCAGGGCCGGGCACGAGGCGGTGCTGCTGATCGACGAGGTGGACAGGGCCGACGATGAGTTCGAGGCGTTCCTGCTCGAGGTGCTCTCCGACTTCCAGATCAGCATCCCCGAGATCGGCACGATCAAGGCGGAGAGTCCGCCGCTGGTGATCCTGACCTCGAACCGGACCCGCGAGCTGCACGACGCACTGAAGCGGCGCTGCCTGTATCACTGGATCGGCTACCCGCCCGCCGAGCGCGAGGTGGAGATCGTGCTGGTCCAGGCTCCTGGCGTGTCCCCGGCGCTGACCCGCAAGGTGGTCGCCGCGGTGGCCAGGCTGCGCGAGCTCGACCTGGCCAAGCCGCCCGGGGTCGCCGAGACGATCGACTGGGTGCGGACGCTGAGCTTCCTCGGCGAGGAGGATCTCACCCCCGCAGTGGCTAGCGACACCCTCGGCGCGGTCGTCAAGGAGCGCGACGACCTCGACCTGGTCCGCGACAACCTGGCCGAGCTCACCTCAGGTGCCTGACCAGGCGCCGTTCGTCGGCCTGCTCACCTCGTTCTGCCACGAGCTGCGGGCGGCCGGCCTCGCGGTTGGCTCGGGCGACGTCATCGGCTACTGCGCGGCCAGCGCCGAACTCGACCCCACCGACCTGGTCGACCTGTACTGGGCTGGCCGGACGATCCTGGTCTGCCGCAGGGACGACATCGCGGTGTACGACCTCGTGTTCAAGTCCTTCTTCCTCAACATCGACGACCCGGTCGCCGAGCTGCTGCGGATCAAGGCACGGGCGGCCGCGCCGACCCAGGGGGTGCTGCAGATCCCGGCCACCGAGCCTGGCGTGCAGGAGCGCGGCGAGGAGACACAGCTAGGCCTGATGGCCTCGGACGCCGAGACGCTGCGGCGCAAGTCGTTCGCCCAGTGCACACCGGAGGAGCTCGCCGCGGTGCGCCGGATCATCGCCAGGATCAAGCTGACGCCGCCGCGGCGCAGGACTAGGCGGACCGCGCCTGCCCGCCGCGGCAACGCGCCCGACCTGCGGCGGACGGTGCGGGAGACGATGCGCACGCACGGCGAGCCCGCCGAGCTGTACTGGCGCGGCCGCAAGGCGCGGCTGCGGCCGCTGATCCTGATCCTGGACATCTCCGGCTCGATGGCCGACTACTCGAGGAACCTGCTCCAGTTCGCCTACTCGGCTCGGCGGGCCGCCGCCAAGGTCGAGGTGTTCTGCTTCGGAACCCGGCTGACCAGGATCACCAGGACGCTAGACCGGCGCAGGCCCGACGACGCGCTCGGCCTGGCCGCCAGGGCGGTCTTCGACTGGGAGGGCGGCACCAGGATCGGTGCGTCCCTGGACACCTTCGTGCGCGACTACGGGCGGCGCGGCCTCGCCCGCGGCGGCATCGTGGTGATCTGCTCGGACGGTCTGGACCGCGGCGACCCAGCGGTGCTCTCCGACGCGATGGAGCGCCTGGCCAGGCTCAGCCACCGCATCGTCTGGGTGAACCCGCACAGGGGCGATGACCGCGACTTCCGGCCGAGCACGCTCGGCATGATCGTCGCTGCGCCGCACGTGGACCTGCTGCTGTCCGGCCACGACCTGCGCAGCCTGGAGGAACTGGCCGCGCTGCTGCCCACCCTCGGCTAGCGCGATCTCGGCCGCTCAGTTAGATTCCGACACGGGCCTCCAGCCGACGACGGGAGCATGGCCGTGAGATGGAGCGTGGGGATCCAGGCAGAGGGCGACCGGATCTTGTCCCGCGAGGAGGTCGTCGAGCTGGCCGACGCGGTCGCCGCCTATGACGGGATCGCCACGGGCGTCGGCACCAGCCGCTACGGCGCGCAGCTCGTGGTGCGGGCAGCGACCCGCGAGGAGGCCATCGAGAAGGCCACCGAGCAGTTCACCCGCGCCGCCGCCAGGGCCAGGCTGCCGCAGGGGCCGATCGTCAGGACCGAGGCGATCGGCGAGGATGAAGACGAGGAATCGCTCGGATGATCAGGCTGGGCTCCGCCGCCGGCTACCCGTTCGAGGGCCCGAGGGTGCTGGCCGGCTGGACGCCGCCGGCCAGGCCCGCGGTGTTCGCCATCTTGTACAAGCCGGAGCGCCAGGCCAGGCCCGAGCGGTACGCGGTGAGCTACGTCGGGCATGGCGACGACCTGTCCGCCGAGCACTTCCCCTTCAAGCACCCGCTCGCCGCGTGCTGGGTGCGCCGGGCCGGGGACCGGTTCAACGTCTACATCGCCTGCTACGAGGTGCCGGGCGGCGGCCCGGCGCACCGCGAGCAGATCACCAGGGAGCTGGTCGCGTTCTACCACCCAGGCTGCAACGCCCAGCAGTACGACCAGGCGTGGAAGGACCACTGGATCGGCGACTACGTCGCGCCGACCACGAGCTCGGTCGTCCGCCGCGGCCCCGACCAGGCCTGAGCGAATGGTTCGGCGTATATACAGTTGGTAGCTTTCGTAACCGCAGGTGACGCGGTGGTGCAGTCCAGCAGGCTCGCGCCCGGCGCACGTGCGCGCCGAGGAAGCCGCTCGCCCCGATCACCATCAGCCCGGCGATCTCCTCGGCGAGCTTTCCGCCCGCCGTGGTGCATCGGGTTCTGGTCGAACTTCACTCGACGTCCGCGTCCAGCACCCAGCTATAGCCCAGGCTGCCGAAGTGGTGGATCTCGGCGATCGCGTCGTGTGCCCGCCGCTTTGGCCGGAACCCGTACGAGCACGGCTCGAAGCCGGCCTCGAAAATGGGCTCCAGGACCAGCTTCAGCGCGGCCTGGACGACCTTGTCCGCGACGCCGGGAGTGCCGAGCTTAACAGCTTCCCCGACCCGCCCGGCTTGGGAATCAGGCGTTCCCGCACCGGCAGCGGCGCGAACGTGCCCTGCTTAAGCTGGGCACGCAGGCCATCCAGGAACTCCGGGACCCCGATGCGCTCTTCGACCAGCGCGACGGTCATGCCGTCCACGCCGGGCGTGTTCGCGCCCCGGTTACCCGCGACCCGCCAGTACGCCTCACGCAGCGTCGCCGGGTCGTGCACGAAGCTGAACAAGTCATCGAACCGGCGGCCGGGATCGGCCACCGCCCAGCGGTGAAGCTTGGCCTGCATCTCCGATGCCCTCGCCCAGGACCCTTCCGCCTCCGGGCCAGTAGCACCGCTGTTCAGCGGCGCGTCTTCCGGCATTGCAGCCTCCAGTCCTTCTCGTACGCTGCCGCCCTTCCCCATGTGCCGGGCTCTCCCCGGCTCGGAACGCGAACCAGTCGCGGACGGCGCTGTTCGACCTGTCCAGCTCGTGGCTGGAGGGCCGCTGCCACCGGCGGGCTGAGCCATCCCTGGCTTGCCGGGCCTGCGGGAAGCTGACGGTCATCGTGGCACACGGATTGTGCGACAACTGCTGGCAGCAAGACCCGTTGCGAAGAATAAGTTAGGACGTTAGGCATCTATGGCAGGGTGGTCAGTCATGCCACCATATGACCTAGCCTGCTCCAGGCTGGTGGTCCCTAGGCAAGCGATCGGCCCGCCAATTGCACGGGTCGATGAATCCCGGCCGCTATACCGAAAGGAGAACCAAGGATGAGACTGAACCGGCCGCGTCGTGCGGTCATGAAATCAGGCCAAGCGGCGGGAGAGGCTAGACCCGGCTACCACCGTCCCAGTGCCGGCCCGGCCCGGCTGGTGTCACTGACCGCGGTCGCAGCGGCAGCATGCACCATCCTGGCCATCCCGGCCATGGCGTCGGCCGCGACGACGACCAGCAAGGCATCGACCAGGACCACCGTGTCGGCTAGGCCGAGCAGCGCGAAGGTGGACGCCAGCGTGAGGCTGTCGGCGACCGTCAGGTCGTCGGAGAAGTGGCCGACCGGGAAGGTGAGATTCACCTCCCGTGGTAGGACGCTCTGCACCGCCACCCTGTCCAGAGGCTCGGGTCACTGCTCGGCGAGGTTCTTCGCGGCGGGCAGGTACTCGGTCAAGGGCTCCTACTCCGGAAACTCCTCGCACAAGACGTCGTCGGGCACAACGACGGTCAAGGTCAGCCGGTACACCCCCAGGACAACGGTCTCGGCCAGCACCGTGACGCCTTACCCAGGCGAGGCGGTCAGGCTGTCGGCGAAGGTGACCGGCGGCCCGACCGCGACCGGCTTGGTCCAGTTCTCCGACGCGGCCGGCAACCTCTGCAAGGCCACCCTCCACGGCGGCTCGGCGAAGTGCAGCTACACCTGGACCGCGGTGGGCGGACCGTTCGCGATCACGGGCGCTTACTCCGGCGACGCCGCCCACAACCCGTCGACCGGGACCGCGCCGGGCACCGTCACCGTCACCCTGCTTGCCACCACGACCACGATCGTAACCATCGCGCCTGGCTCGGTGCATGCCGGAACGCCGGCCACGGTCACTGTCACCGTGACCTCGCCGGCCGGAACGCCGACCCCGACCAGGACCGTCACTGTCGCCCCCACCGACACGACGCTGGGGGGTACCTACCTCTGCACGGCCACGCTGGTCGACGGCTCCGGGTCGTGCATGGTCACGCCGCCGGTCTCCACCTACGGCGTCATCGACTACGAAGCCACCTATTCCGGCGACCCCGAGCACGCCACGTCGGTGTCGACCGGCACTCACGAGCTGATCGTGCAGGAGACCACGACCACCACGCTCGCGTTCGTCCCGTCCATGGGCACGGTGGGCGACGTCGACGCGCTCACCGCCACCGTGGTGGATGAGGGCATGGGCGACATCTCGCCCACCGGCACCGTGGCCTTCGTGGTCACGCCTCCGGGTAGCAGCCCCATCACCGTCTGCCCGGCCGCGACACTGACCTATGCGGGCAGCGGCCACAACGTCGCGACGTGCGACTACACGCCGACGGCGATGACGGGCGCGGGCCTCTACATGGTCACGGCTACCTACTCGGGTGACACGTACATCCTGACGTCCACGAGCGGCTCGGAGACGTTGACGGTCAACCCCTGACACAAGCCGCAAGCACGGCACAGGACGGCCGCCGCGCGATCACGGGCACCAGCCCGAGGCCGCTCGGCGGTCGTTTTGCACTAGCCGCAGTTTCCTGGATAAGTTGATCTTGCACGTGTTTCCGCAGGTGGGATTGGCTGGGTCAGGGCCTGGTGCCTATGACCTAACTGCGGGGTGCCCAGTTGCTGAGTTCGAAGGTCTGGTGGAGCTTCTGCTGGTCACCGGTGAGCTCGGTGGTCATGCGCCGGGCCTTCGGCCGTCCTCCGGTGGAGGGGTAGATCAGGACGGTCTCTTCGATTCCGGCGAGCTGGCTGAGCAGCTCGCGGACGCTCAGGTGCAGTCCCGCGTGGTCGGCCTGGCGGCGCGTCAGGTGGGCGAGCTGCAGGGCCAGCACGCAGGTGAAGACGTGGACGCGGATGTTGTGCTCGGTCCAGCGGTGCATCGGGCTGAAGGACACGACGCGGGGGTCCTTGAGCTGGCGGAAGGAGAACTCGGCTTCGGACTGGGACCGGTAGCCGGCGATCACCTCGGCGGCGGGCCAGTCGTCATGGCTGGTGATCAGCACGTGCTTGCCGAACAGTCCTTCTTCCAGGGCGGCGCGGGCGGCCTGGTCGATGCCCCAGGTGAGCCGCAGGTCTTTGGGCTGGGTGCCGTCCAGCTGCCAGGTGATGACCCGGCGGACCCAGGTCTTGCGGGTGATCGCGGCGATCTCGGCCTCGACCTTGTCCTTGCCGCGGCGGGTCTTGCCGCGGGCCAGGGTGGCGGCCAGGTCGTCCAGCTTCCGCCCGGCCCTGGCCAGGGTGGTGCCGTCGAACCCGCGGGCCTGGCTTTGGTGCAGCTCGGGTGAATGGGTCAGGATCGCGCGGCGCTCGGTGCCGTAGACGACACGGCGGGTGTCATAGGCGGTCAGCCCGCCGAACCTGCCCTGATTGACCAGGACGCGTACGCTGGCGGGCAGGGCAGTCAGGTCGGGGCAGTCGGAGGCGGGCACCGACCCTACGTAGTGCAGGCCCGTCCCCGCCAGCTGCGCGAGGTTGTCCTCGGAGTTCTGCCCGGCGTCGAAGACCACCGTCATGTCCGCGGCACCGCCGCCGGCCGCCGCGGTGATCGCCTGATACTGGCTTCGGAGCTGGCTGATCATCGTGGCGAACTGGGTGACGTCGGGCCGGTACGGGGCGACCAGCCGGTTCGGCGCCGCCAGCGCCAGGCAGGTCCCCGCCGAGGCGCCCGCATCAGCGCGGCAGGCCCCCGTCACCTCGTCGATGATGGCAGCCACGCCCAGCTCCTGCAGCATCTCCCAGGTCGCGGCGACGTCCCCGAACGCCAGGTGCCGGGTCCGTTCCGGCAGCGCGGCGGACTCGCGGGCGTCCAGCAGCGCCTCGATGTCGGCCGCGGTAGGCCAGGCCCGATACAGGGCGGGCATCAGCCTGCCAAGATCAACTTATCAAGGAAGCTGCGGCTAGCGGTCTGCTGAGTAGCCCACCGCGTCGAGCAGGCGGGAGCGGCGGCGGCCGGAGGCCGGGCGGGCGGGCTCGGGCACCTCGGGCGCCGCGGGCGCCGGGGTGACGTCGGCGACGATCTCCTCGGCCATGCCGTAAAGCAGCGGCAGCGCGCCGGCCACCACGCCGCCGGTCCGGTTGATGTGCTCCACCCCTGGCTCGATCAGCTGCGCGTGGCCGACGATCGCGGCCGCCACGTCGAAGCTCTCCTCCAGGTTGCCGGCGATCCGGTTCAGCAGCGACCCGGTCCAGAACAGGTAGAACGCGAGGCCGGCGACGAGCAGGACGATGTCGACGACGCTCAGGATCACCAGCGTGGTCATGTCTTCACCTTTCCGAGCACCCGGCCGAGGAACAGATGGTGCTGCAGGCCCTCGGCGAGCACCGCCTCGACGCCGTCAGCGACCTGGGGGATGAGCGCGGTGTCCGCGGTGTTGGCCGCGGCCGCCTTGAGGCTCTCCCGCACCTCCACCACGCGCCGGTCGATCAGCTTCACGAGGTAGATCAGCAGGCTCAGCAGCGCCGCGACCGCGAGCACCACGACGAAGCCCACGATGATCACGCTCCACCAGAGCGTCTTCTCCGTCGAGGTCATGGCAAGGACGTGCATCTCTACCCTCCCAGCCTGGCGCGGCCGCGCTGCAGGCCGCCGATGATGATGGTGGCGTGCTCGATCGTGGTGCGCAGGCCGCCCAGCGCCGCGGTGTTGTGCACCGCCTTGGTCAGCTCGGCGTTGATCTTCGGTGCCTCATTGCCGATCGCGCGGGCGAGCATCAGGATCGGCACCACCAGCGCGACCACCACGAGGACGATCACGATGCCGATCACATAACCGAGTATCCAGCCGAAGTGGCTGGTGCTGTTCCCGGCGGCCATCGCCAGGACGTGGTGACTCATCTTGGTTGTCTCCTTCGCCCGCTCAGACCGTCTCGCAGAAGTCCCTGACCGGCTTCAGGCTCGCGTTCACCGAAGTCAGCCGGTCCGGGACGGTGCTGGTGAGCTGCGCAACCGCGCCCACGCCGCCGGTCACCTGGCGCAGTGTCGCCAGGATGGCCCGCAGGTGGAAGATGACGCGCAGCAGACCCACCGCGGTGATGCCGATGATCAGCGCGGAGATGATCAGGGTGACCCATGCAGCAGCTGGCATGTCAGTCGATCCTTTCCTGTTCTCCCGTAGCCCGGCTAGCCGAGCAGCTTCGCGACCGAGCCCGCGTACCTGACCGCGCCCACCGAGACGGCGTGCACCGTCGCGTCCGTGGTAGCCAGCCCGTCGGGGACGCACTCGAGCTCGCCGACGAGCAGCCCGCCGCCCGCCAGGATGTTGTCGCTGGCCGCCCTGATCCGCTCCAGTGCCGCGAGCACCCGGTTGAGCAGGGCGATCACGACCGGAAGGATCACGAGCAGCAGGATCACGTTGCCTATCCACCACAAGACCATGGCCTGTTCTCCTCAGCTCGCGGCCTGGTAAGGGACGAAGAACCGGCGGAACACCCGCCGCAGTGCCATCAGCGCCGCCCGCAGCGCGATCGCCAGGCCGCCGGCCGGCGCGGCCGCCGCCTGGCCGGTCTCGCCGCGCTCGGCTCCGGCCAGCCGGCTCGCCATGTTCGCCGAGAAATCGCGCATCAGCACGGTCGTCACGTCGGCGATCATGCCCCGGCCGTACTGCGCGGCGGCACCGGACAGCTGCAGGTCCTGGCTGACCGCGACCTTGGTGCCGCGCCCGGCCGCCGATAGCCGCGCGGACACGACCATCGCGGCCTGGCCTCTGCCACGCTCCTCACCGCCCGCCGCGTGCACGACGATGCGCTTGGCCGCCTCATCCCGCTCCGTGATCTCCGCGGTGCCGGCGAACTGGAGCTTGACCGGGCCCATCCTGACCGCCACCCGGCCGGCGTACTTGTCGTCGCCCAGGTCCTCGGTCAGCTCGGCACCTGGCAGGCACGATGCCACCTGCGGTATGTCGCCGAAGAACTGCCAGACCTTGTCCACCGGCTGCGTGACCTCGAAGTCATTGTTGATCAGCATCGGGTCTCTTTCTTGGCGTAGGAAGCGGGACTGGACTCGAACTCGCTGCGGCAGCCCGCGCAGCAGAAGTAATAGGTCATGCCGTCGTGCTGCAGCTGCCGGCCGCCTGGACCGGGCATGACGGTCATGCCGCACACCGGGTCGACGACCTCGGCGGGCTCCCCGCCAACGGCAGCCGGCGCGGCCGGCGCGGCCGAGCTCAGGGCGGCCGGGCCGAGCTGCCCGGCGGCCCTGAGCTTGACCAGCTCGGCCAGGATCGAGACCGCGATCTCGGCGTGCGCCGTCCGGCCGAGGTCCAGGCCGGCCGGCACCCTGACCCGGTCGAGCTGGTCCTGCGGCACGCCGCGGTCGGCGAGGTAGCCGAGCACCGCGGCGCCCCGGCGCCGCGAGCCGACCAGGCCGAGGTAGGCGGGCCGAGCGGCAACCGCCTGCTCGATCGCCTCCTCGTCGCCGTGGCCCTGGGTGGCCACCACCACCATGGACCGCCCGTCCGCGTGAGCGGCAGAGAACTCGGTCCAGTCCCGCACCTCGGCCCGCCAGCCGAGCACTCGTGCCAGGTCGGCGAGGGCAGTGGCCATCGGCGACACGCCGACCACCACCAGGTGCGGTACGGGCACCACCGGCTCGATGTAGACCTCGAGCGCGCCCTCGCTCTGGCACGAGATCGGCACCACCGTGATGCCCTCGGGGATGGCATCGCCGAACTGCTCGGACCGGCCGAGCAGGAGCAGCCGGGCCTTACCGTCGGCGATCACCTGGCGGGCCTGCCGGATCACCGACGGCTCGGCGCAAGCGCCGCCGATGAACCCGTGCAGCTCGCCCGAGGCCGTGATGATCGCGCGCGCGCCCAGCTGCCCCGATGACGGACCCTGCCGCCAGACCACGGTCGCCAGCGCGAAGGCCTCGCCGCGCCGCGCGAGCTCGCCCGCCTGCTCCATGATCTGCCAGCTGTCCATTTCCTGTCCCCCCGGTCAGTGCCCCGCCTCGTCGTCAGCGCGCACCGGCGGCGCGCCAGAGACGTCGTGGTGGTACTTGATCGCTTCCCATACCCGGTCGGGCAGCAGCGGCATGTCGATGTTCCGCACGCTGGCGTCCCCGATCGCGTCGATCACCGCGTTGACGAACGCGGCTGGCCCGCCGACCGCTGCGCACTCGCCGATGCCCTTGGCGCCGATCGGGTGGTGCGGGCACGGGGTGACCACCTCGCTGTGCAGCTCGAAGCCCGGCGTCTCCCACGCGCTCGGCAGCAGGTAGTCCATGTAGTTCGAGCCGACGCAGTTGCCCTCGGCGTCGAAGGTGATGAACTGCATGTTCGCCATCGCGTAGGCCTCGGTCAGGCCGCCCATGATCTGCCCCTCGACGATCATCGGGTTGATCCGCACCCCGCAGTCGTCCACCGCGACCATGTTGAGCACGTCCCAGACCCCGGTGACCGGGTCTACCTCGACCGTGACGATGTATACGGCGAACGGCCAGGTGAGGTTGGGTGGGTCGTAGAAGGCGGTGTTCTCGAGGCCGGGCTCCATGCCGTCCGGCATGTTGCTGTAGGCCGCCATCGCGCACTCGGTGATGGTGACGCCGCGGTCAGGGGCGCTGCGCACGTAGAACCGGCCGAGCTCCCACTCGACGTCCTCCTCGCTCACCTCGAGCAGGTGGGCGGCGAGCTTGCGGGCCTTGGCCCGGATCTTGCGCGAGACCATCGCCACCGCGGCCCCCGCGACCGGGGTGCTGCGCGAGGCGTAGGTGCCCATGCCGAACGGCGCGGTGTCGGTGTCGCCCTCCTCGACCACCACGTCCTCGGCCGGGATGCCAAGCTCGTGCGCCACGATCTGCGCCCAGGTCGTCTCGTGGCCCTGGCCCTGCGTCTTCGCGCCGGTCCGCAGGATGGCCTTGCCGGTCATGTGTATCTTGAGCTCGGCCGAGTCGAACATCTTGATGCCGAGGATGTCGTACTCGCGGCTGTTGCCCGCCCCGAGCGGCTCGGTCATCGTGGAGATGCCGAGGCCAAGCAGCTTGCCCCGGCTCCGCGCCTCGGCCTGCCGCTTCCTGAAGTCCTCGTAGCCGACCGCCCTCAGCCCGACGTCCAGGCACTTGGCGTACTGGCCTGAGTCGGTGAGGAAGCCGAACGGGGTGCGGTGCGGGAAGTCCTCGTCCTTGACGAAGTTCATCCGCCGGAAGTCGGCCTGGTCCATCCCCAGGTCGGTCGCGGCGGCCTGCATCATCCGCTCCTGGAAGAACATCGCCTCGGTGACGCGGAACGAGCACCGGTAGGCCACGCCGCCCGGCGCCTTGTTGCTGTAGGTACCGCGCGAGGTCAGGTGCGCATGCGGGATGTCGTACGCGGCGAACGCCGAGTGCATCAGGCCGATCTTGAACTTGCTCGGCTGGGCATCGGAGAAGAACGCGCCATGGTCGGAGTCGGTGTGCATCCGGACCGCGAGGATCTTGCCGTCCTTGCGCAGCGCCATCTCGCCGTCCAGGTACACGTCCCGCGCGAACCCGGTCGAGATCAGGTTGCCCGACTTGTCCTCGATCCACTTCACCGGCCGCTCGAGCAGGATGGAGGCCAGGATCGAGCAGACGTACCCGGGATAGACAGGGACCTTGTTGCCGAAGCCGCCGCCGATGTCGGGGGAGACGATCCTGATCATGTGCTCGGGAAGCTCGGCGACCAGCGCCACCGCGGCCCTGATGATGTGCGGCGCCTGGGTCGTCATGTAGACGGTCAGCTTCGACGTGGCGCGGTTGAAGTCGGCGATCGAGCCGCAGCACTCGATCGGCGACGGGTGCGAGCGCGGGTAGTGCAGCTTTAGCCGGGAGACCACGTCGGCCTGCGCGAACGCCCGGTCGGTGCCCTCCTTGTCGCCGACCTCCCAGTCGAAGATCACGTTGTCCGGCTGGTTCTCCTTGTCGTCCCTGATCACCGGCGCGCCCTCGGCGACCGCCTGCATCGGGTTGACGATGACCGGGAGCGCCTCGTACTCGACCTCGATCGCCTCGCAGGCGTCCTTGGCGATGTACGGGTCGTCGGCGACGACGCAGGCCACCTCCTGGCCCTGGAACCTGACCTTGTCCGTGGCGAGCACGGCCTGGGTGTCATAGGACAGCGTCGGCATCCAGGCCAGGTTGCGGGTGGCCATCATGTCGCCGGTAAGCACCAGGTGCACGCCGGGGATGTCCCAGGCCTTGCTCGCGTCGATCGACTTGATCCGCGCGTGCGCCAGCGGGCTGCGCAGGATCTCCATGTGCAGCATGCCAGGCAGGGTGATGTCGTCGGTGTAGTTGCCCCTGCCCCTGATGAACCTGTCGTCCTCGACGCGCTTGCGGCTCGCGCCGAGCCCGCCGATCTTGATCTCGTCCAGTGCCTGAGTCAAGGTGAAGCCTCCGTCCTAGCCAGCCTGAGACCTGAGCTTGTCGGCGGCCCACAGCACCGACTTCACGATGTTCTGATATCCGGTGCAGCGGCACAGGTTGCCCGACAGCGCCCAGCGCACCTCGTCCTCGGTCGGGTCCGGGTTCTGGTCAAGCAGCGCCTTGGCGGCCATCATCATCCCCGGGGTGCAGAACCCGCACTGCAGTCCGTGCTCCTGCTTGAAGCCCTCCTGCAGCGGGTGCAGCTCGCTCGGCCCGGCCAGGCCCTCGACGGTGGTGACCTCGCGGCCGTCCACCTGCACGGCGAGCATGGTGCAGGACTTCACCGGCCGGCCGTCCACCAGCAGCGTGCACGCGCCGCAGTTGGTCGTGTCGCAGCCCATGTGCGTGCCGGTCAGCCCTACGCCACGCCTGATCAGGTGGGAGAGCAGCAGCCGCGGCTCCACCTCGGCGATCATCTTCTTGCCGTTGATCGTGAACCTGATCTTGCGGACCGGTACCTCGGCCGCCTCGTCCCCGCGGTCCTCGTAGACGATCGTCATGTCAGGCTGCCCTTTCTGCACTGCCGTCTTCAGCACCGGCGCCATCAGCCGCCGCACTGCCGTCGCCGTTCGCGCTCAGGATCCTGACCACGAACGTGCGGACCATGTGCCGCTTGTACTCAGCGCTGCCGCGGTGATCGGTCCTCGGCCTGGACACCTGGGCGGCCAGGTCGGCGGCCGCCTCGATGCTCTGCTCGGAGAGCGGCTGGCCGACCAGGGCCTGCGCGGCCTCCGCGGCGTTGATGGTCGCGCCGCCGACACCGGTCAGCGCGATGCCCGCCCTGGTCACCGCGCCCGCCGAGGTCTCCACGGCCACCGCCACGCCGACCGTGGCGAAGTCGCCGACCCGCCGCTCCAGCTTGAGGTACCCGCCGGCCAGGGCGCCCTTCGGCGCCGGGATCACGGCCTCCACAGCAATCTCGTCGGGTGCGAGCGCGTTCTGGAACGGGCCGGTGACGAAGTCGTAGATGCTGATCGTGCGCCGCCCGGCTGGCCCGCGGGCGACCACGGAGCCGCCCAGCGCGGTCACCACCGAGGCCCAGTCGCCCTGCGGGTCGGCGTGGCACAGCGAGCCGACCAGGGTGCCGCGATTCCGCACGATGGGGTCGGCGATCAGCGGGGCTGCGGCGGCCATCACCGGCTGCTTGCTCTTCAGCAGCGCGGACCGCTCCAGGTCCACGTGCCGGCACAGCGCCCCGATCCTGATCGTGCCGTCGGCATCCTCCCTGTGGTAGTCGAGCCCCGGCAGGTTGTTGATGTCGACGACAAGCTCGGGAGAGGCGAAGCGCAGCTTCATCAGCGGCACCAGGCTCTGCCCGCCGGCCAGCACCTTCGCATCGTCCCCGCCCTCGTGCAGCAGGGAGATCGCCTCATCGATCGAGCGCGGTGCCTCGTAGCGGAACCGAGACGGATACATACGATCCTCCATGTCCTTTCTTGGACGTGAACCGCTCGCCGGCCTGTCGCATGCCGGCCGGCGCCGGACGGTCATCGCCGGGCACGGCGGCCAGCCGCCCCGGCTCGGGGCGGGCTCGGCTCGCTGTGCCAGCCGGACGGGCCAGGTCAGTTCTCCTTCGGCGGCGTGTCGTCCGGCGCGGTGTCGGCCACCGCGACGGGCAGGACGTCCTCTTCCGGGTTCGGCCGGGGCTCCTGGTGCGGCGGCCACGGACCGGGCACCGGCTGGCCGGCCACCTTGAGATAGTCGATGAGCTCGGGCCAGGCCCAGACCGTCGGGCTCTTGCCGGTCTTCGGCGCATGCTCGATGAGCTCATACAGGCGGGGGTTACCGCCGCTGTGCCCACTGGACTCGATCCGCATGGCACGCTCCCGGCGTCGGACGGTGCGCGGCACCGTCAGCTGTGCTGCGGGTGCAGCACAGCACATGATCCCTCCCGACCCGAATGCCCCGCAACTCGCTAATAAGCTAAGGGTTAAGTGGACGCCGGCCCGGGGGCTCGGAGCGTGTTGCCGGCGAATGTCCGCCGTTCAGCAGCGGCGATCAGCTCCAGATCGTGACGTAGACCGGCGGGCGGAAGCGCGACGGCGGCACCCCGGCGGCCGGCGCGCGCATCAGGTGCATCGCCTCAGGCGTGCTGAGGAACCTGCGCAGCGAGCTGGCGATCGCGCTGCGGTGCTGCCGCTCGAGCATGGTGACGTACCAGCACCCCTCGGCCGGCGAGCCTGGCACGTCGACCACCGACAGCTCGCCGCGCCTTAGCTGCTGCGCCACCAGGTGCTCGACCGCGATCGACACCCCGGCGCCGTCGGCCGCCGCCGCCCACGCCGCGGTCTGGCTCGGGCACACGCCGATCCGATCCTCAGGTATCCGCAAGGCGGTCAGGAACTGGCTCACGTCGCTGCCGGGATCGGCCGCCGACGGCCCCACCAGCCAGCGCCACTGCCGCAGGTTGCCGCCCTGCTTGGCGTTCCCGGCCGCCACCACGACCAGGCGGTACTTGAAGACCGGCTCGCTGACCACGGGCAGCGCGGGGTCGGCGGTCACCGCCGGGCCGATCGCGATGTCGGCCAGCCGGTTCGCGACGAGCACCGGTATCTCCGTGCTGACCGCCACGCCCGATGACACCTCCACGCCCGCCGCGAAGCGCTTGCTGAACGCCTCGACCAGCGGGCTGGTCACGAACTCGGCGACGGTAGACGTCGCGATCACCCGCAGCTGCTCGGGCGCGCCCTGCGCCGCGCGGACCGCCGCGTGCGCCTCGGCACCGAGCACGACGATCTGCGACGCGGTGGCGAGCAGCCGCGACCCGCCGGCCGTGAGCGTCATCCCGGTGGGCCCGCGGCTCAGCAGCGGGTCGCCCAGGTGCTGGCGCAGCGCGGTCAGCGCCTGGGATACCGCGGGCTCGCTGACCCCGAGCGCGTTCGCCGCCGCGGTCACCGAGCCGAGCCTGGCGACCAGGACGAAGGCGTTGAGCTGGGTCAGAGTCATGACAGTGACGATTATCCCGCAGCCGCGGCACCAGTGCGGACGAGGCGACCGCACGGGACCAGCGGCGATGCCCGGCCGCCGGCACCGCGCCCAGGCGCCGCCGCGGCTGCCCCTCGTACACTGCACACGCGTGGCATTTGCTCCAAGGAGGGGGCGCGCATGCAGGTTCCCGCGTACTTCGAGTACGAGAAGGCGACCAGCGTGCAGCATGCCCTGACCCTGCTGGCCAGGTTCGGCCCCGAGGCCAGGGTGCTGGCAGGCGGCCACAGCCTGATCCCGATGATGAAGCTCAGGCTCGCCCAGCCGGAGACGCTGGTCGACATCAACGGCCTGGCCGAGCTCGACTACATCGCGGTCGAGGGCGGCGAGCTGCGGATCGGCGCCCTGACCAGGCACGCCCAGCTGCTCGCGTCGGCGCAGGCCGGCCAGCACTTCGCGATCCTGCACGACGCCGAGCGGGTGATCGCGGATCCTGTCGTGCGGGAATGGGGCACCGTAGGCGGCTCGCTGTGCCAGGCCGACCCGTCCGAGGACCTCTCGGCGGCGTTCGCCGCGCTGAAGGCGACCATGGTGATCACGGGCGCCGACGGCAGCAGGACGGTGCCGGCCAGGCAGTTCCACACCGGGCCGTACGAGACCGTCGTCGCCCCCGGCGAGCTGCTCACCGAGATCAGGATCGCGATCACCCCGGGCGGCGGCAGCGCGTACTGCAAGGTCGGCAGGCGGGTCGGCGACTGGCCGGTCGGGGCGGCCGGCGCGGCCATCTGGCTGGACGGCGGGCACGGCGCGGCCCGCATCGCCGACGCCGGGATCGGCCTGACCGCGGTCGGTGCCGAGCACTTCAGCGCCGCAGCGGCCGAGGAGTTCCTGCGCGGCGCCCCCGCCACGGCGGAGACGTTCGCCACGGCAGGCCAGATCGCCGCGGAGCACTGCAAGCCGGTCTCCGACCAGCGCGGGCCGGCCGACTACAAGCGCCACCTGGCCGGCGAGCTCACCGCCAGGGCGCTGACCCGCGCCATCGCCCGCGCCCGCGGCGAGGCCTGACGTGCAGATCGCGGTCAGCGTCAACGGGACCGAGTACACCAGGGTGGTCGAGCCCAGGCTGCTGCTGATCCACTTCATCCGCGACGAGCTCGGCCTGACCGGCTCGCACTGGGGCTGCGACACCTCCAACTGCGGCGCCTGCGTGGTCTGGCTGGACGAGACGCCGGTCAAGTCCTGCACTGTGCTCGCCGTGATGGCGGACGGCCGCCGGGTGCGGACCGTCGAGGGCCTGGGGAACGGCGCCAGGCTCGACGCGGTGCAGCAGGGATTTGCCGAGTGCCACGGGCTGCAGTGCGGATTCTGCACCCCCGGCATGATGCTGACCGGCCGGTGGCTGCTCGACCGGAACCCCGACCCGTCCGATGAGGAGATCAGGGAGGCGATCTCCGGCCAGGTCTGCCGGTGCACCGGCTACCAGAACATCGTCCGCGCGATCCGCTGGGCGGCCGACGCCGAGTCATCGGGCGGCGACCGGTGAGCCAGAGCGCGTACGGGCCGCTGCGCCGCAAGGAGGACGCCAGGTTCATCCGCGGCAAGGGCACGTTCGTCGACGACATCGCGCTGCCCGGCATGCTGCACGGCGCGATCCTGCGCAGCCCGCTCGCGCACGCCAGGATCGTCTCGATCGACACCACGGCGGCGGAGGCGCACCCTGCCGTCGAGGCCGTCATCACCGGCCAGGGCCTGGCTGAACGCGGCATGGCCTGGATGCCGACCCTCGCCATGGACGTGCAGTCGGTGCTCGCCACCGACAAGGTCAGGTTCCAGGGCCAGGAGGTCGCCTTCGTCGTCGCCACGGACCGCTACTCGGCGCGCGACGCGCTCGAGCTGATCATCGTGGACTACGAGCCGCTGCCTCCGGTGATCGACGCGGCCTGCGCGCTTGACCCAGACGCGCCCGTGATCCGCGACGACCTGCCCGGCCGGGACGGGAACCAGATCTTCGAGTGGTCGGCCGGCGACAAGGCCGCCGCCGACGCGGTCTTCGCCACCGCGGACGTCGTGGTGGCGCAGGACATGCTGTACCCGAGGGTGCACCCGGCGCCGCTGGAGACCTGCGGCGCGGTCGCCGACATGGACCAGATCAGCGGCCGGCTGACGATCTGGGCCACGTCCCAGGCGCCGCACGCGCACCGGACCCTGTACGCGATGATCACCGGCCTGCCCGAGCACAAGATCAGGGTCGTCTCCCCGGACGTCGGCGGCGGGTTCGGCAACAAGGTGCCGATCTATCCCGGCTACCTGTGCGCGATCGTCGGCTCGATGCTGACCGGCAGGCCGGTCAAGTGGATGGAGGACAGGTCGGAGAACCTGATGTCCACCTCGTTCGCCCGCGACTACCACATGCACGGCGAGATCGCCGCGACCATCGACGGCACGATAATCGGCCTGCGGGCACGGGTGCTCGCCGACCACGGCGCGTTCAACGGCGCCGCGCAGCCGACGAAGTTCCCTGCCGGGTTCTTCCACATGTTCACCGGCTCGTACCAGCTGCGGGCCGCGTACTGCGAGGTCACCGGCGTCTACACGAACAAGGCGCCAGGCGGCGTGGCCTACTCCTGCTCGTTCCGGATCACCGAGGCCGTGTACCTGGTCGAGCGGATGGTGGACCTGCTGGCGCGCGAGCTCGGCATGGACCCGGCCGAGCTGCGGATGAAGAACCTGCTGCGGCCCGCGCAGTTCCCCTACACGTGCCCAACCGGCTGGGTCTACGACTCCGGCGACTACCCGCGCGCCCTCGCGGCCGCGATGGACCTGGCGGGCTACGGCGAGCTGCGGCGCGAGCAGGCCAGCCGCCGGGAGCGTGGCGAGTACATGGGGATCGGGATCAGCTTCTTCACCGAGGGCGTGGGGGCCGGCCCGCGCAAGCACATGGACATACTCGGCCTCGGCATGGCCGACGGCGCCGACCTGCGGATCCACCCCACCGGCAAGGCCGTGCTCAGCGTGTCCTGCCAGACCCAGGGCCAGGGGCACGAGACCACGTTCGCGCAGATCGTGGCCGCCGAGCTCGGGCTCTCGCCGGACGACGTGGATGTCGTGCACGGCGATACCGACCGCACCCCGTTCGGCCTCGGCACCTACGGCTCGCGCTCGACCGCGGTGTCCGGCGCGGCCGCCGCGGTGGTCGCGCGGAAGGTGCGCGAGCGGGCCAGGATCGTGGCCGCCGCGATGATGGAGGTCTCGCCGGACGACCTGGAGTGGGCCGACGATGCCTGGCGGGTGCGCGGCGACCCCGAGCAGGCCGCCACGATCGCTCAGATCGCGATGGCCGCGCACTCCGGGCTCGAGCTGCCGGACAGCGTGGAGGGCCATCTGGACGCCGAGACCGTCTACAACCCGCCGAACCTGACGTTCCCGTTCGGTGCCTACATCTGCGTCACCGACGTCGACCCCGGCACCGGCGAGGTCAAGGTGCGCCGGTTCATCGCGGTGGACGACTGCGGCGTGCGGATCAACCCCACCATCGTGGAGGGCCAGGTGCACGGCGGGCTGGCCGACGGCGTGGGGATGGCGCTGATGCAGGCGATCGCCTTCGACGCCGAAGGCAACTGCCTGGGCGGCTCGTTCATGGACTACCTGCTGCCCACCGCGGTGGAGTGCCCGACCTGGGAACTCGGCGCGACCGTCACCCCGTCGCCGCACCATCCGATCGGCGCCAAGGGGATCGGCGAGTCGGCGACCGTCGGCTCGCCCGCCGCGGTGGTCAACTCGGTGCTCGACGCGCTGGCGCCCTTCGGCGTCGTCCATGCCGACATGCCGCTGACGCCGGCCGCGGTGTGGCGGGCGATCCAGGGCCGCCCGCTCCGCGCTGACCTGGCGATGCCGTGACGCCGACGCTGCGGTGCCCGGCGGTCCCGCGTGCCCAGGCAGCGGCTAACCTGCCTGAGTATGGAGTGATGTCCTGTTGCGAAATAAAAGGAGGCCAGCGCCCGGATGAGTGATCTTTCCGAGCAGCTTCCGGACGTCGCCGCGCTGCTGGCGGCGCTCGACGCCGCAAGCTACCTGGCCGACGAGCCACTCGGCACGGCGCTGTTCCTCGCGGCCCGGATGGGCCAGCCGATCCTGCTCGAGGGCGAGCCGGGGGTGGGCAAGACCGAGGCCGCCAAGGCGCTGGCCGGGGTGCTCGACACGCCGCTGATCAGGCTCCAGTGCTACGAGGGCCTGACCTCGGCCGAGGCGTTGTACGAGTGGAACTACCCGAGGCAGCTGCTGGCGATCAGGCTGGCCGAGGCCAGGGGCGAGACGCCGCGCGAGGCCGACCTGTTCAGCGACGAGTACCTGCTCGAGCGGCCGCTGCTCGCCGCGCTCGACCACCCGGGCCCGCGCCCTGCCGTGCTGCTGATCGACGAGGTCGACCGTGGGGACGACGAGTTCGAGGCGTTCCTGTTCGAGCTGCTTGCCGAGTCCGCGGTCACCATCCCCGAGCTCGGCACGCGGCGGGCTTCCTACCCGCCGATCGTGGTGCTCACCTCCAACCGAACCCGCGACCTGCACGACGCGCTGAAGCGCCGGTGCCTGTACCACTGGATCGACTACCCGGACGTGTCGCGGGTCGCCGCGATCATCAGGCGCCGGGTGCCTGGCGCGGCCGAGGCGCTGACGTCGCAGGTCGCGGCCGGCGTCGCGCGGCTGCGGGAGCTGGACCTGGCCAAGCCGCCAGGGGTGGCCGAGGCGATCAGCTGGGCCACCGCGCTGCACGTGCTCGGCGCCGTCCGGCTGGACGCCACCGACGCCGAACGCACCGCCGGCGCCGTGCTGAAGTACAACGAGGACCTGGCCGTGGCGCGGAGCGCGGGGTTCGCCGCGCTGGTCGGGCAGGACGGCTGACGGCGATGCCGGGCGGGGCGACGGCGGCCGACCTGGCGGAGGTCAGCGCCAGGTTCGGGGCGGCGCTCAGGACGGCCGGGCTCCCGGTCGGGCCCGGACGGTGCGAGCGCTTCGCGGCCGCGGTGACGGTGGCACGGCCGACCAGCCCGCGGGCGCTCTACCTGTGCGCGCTGGCCACGCTCATATCGAACAAGGACCACGCCCCCATCCTGCGCGCCGTCTTCGAGCAGGTCTTCGGGGAACTGGCCGGCGCGGCCGGCCCGGAGGGCGGCGAGCCTGACCGGCCAGGGCCGGGCAGGCAGCCCGGGCTGCCGCAGGAGGACCAGGCGAACGCGGCGGCCAGGACCGCCCAGATGCACGTGGCTTTCGCCCAGGCCGTGCGGGTCGCCGACACGGCCGACGACACCAGCGAGCTTCCCGAGACCGACCGGGAGGTCGACGACAGGTACCTGGGCGCCTGGACCGAGCGGCTGTCGAGCAAGGACTTCGCCGAGCTGTCCGACGCCGAGCTGCTCACGGTCGCCGCGATGATGCGCAGGCTGACCCTGGCCGTCCCCGAGCGGATCTCCCGCCGCCAGCGCCGCCGGCCTGGCGGCCGGCGCATCGACATGCGCTCGACGCTCCGGCAGGCGAGACGGACGGGTGGGCATGCGTTCAGGCTGATCGGCCGTACCCCGTCGAGGAGGCCGCGCCGGCTGGTGGTGCTGTGCGACATCTCGGGCTCGATGGAGCCCTACGCCAGGGCGATGATCCAGCTGCTGTACTGCGCCGCCGGCGCGGCGAACGCCGAGGTCTTCACGTTCGCGACCAGGCTGACCAGGCTGACCCCGGTGCTCGGCCGGTCGCTGCCCGGGCTCGCGCTCGAGCGGGCGGGCCAGGCCGCGCCCGACTGGCTGGGCGGCACCAGGATCGGCGCCGCGCTCAAGGAGTTCAACGACAACTACGGCCGCCGCGGCATGGCGCGCGGCGCGGTCGTGGTGATCATCTCCGACGGCTGGGAGACCGGCGATCCCGAGCAGGTTCGGCGGGAGATGGAGCGGCTGTCGCTGGTGGCGTTCCGTATCGTCTGGGTGAACCCGAGGACCAAAAGCTCGGCGTACCAGCCGCTGGCCGGCGGCATGGCGGCGGCGTGGCCGCACTGCGACGCCGTCGTCAGCGGCCACACCGTGCAGGCGCTCGACCAGCTGGTCGCGGCGCTCGCCGACCCGGCCAGGAGGCGGGTGGTCGTCCGGCCGGGGCTCGCGGCGCACGCCGCGACCTGAGCGCGCCGACACCAGCGCGCCGCCCCCCCCGTTATTACCGCATCGGGACCCCCGCATCGGGACCCCCGCATCGGGATCCCCGCATCGGGCGGCAATTTCCGGCTAGCGTGCAGGAATGCGAAAGCTTCCATCGCGCTTGCTGTTGCCGGCCGGCCTCGCCGCTTTCGCCCTCGCCGCCGGAGTCTACGCGGCCCTTGCGCTCACCCATCCGAGGGTCGACTGGATGGACCCTGTCGATTTGCGTGTTTACCGCTTTGGCGGGTTCATCGCCGCTCATGTTGCTCCGTGGTATAACTCGCACCGGATTTCGCCGCTCTACGACTGGCCCGGCTATCTGAATCTGAAATTTACTTATCCGCCATTCGCGGCGCTGGTATTCACGATTCTGACCGTTCCTGCCCTGCCCGTTCTGCTTGACCTGTCGATCGTCGTCAACGCCGCCGCGTTCCTCGCGACGATCTGGTTCACGCTCGGCGGGCTCGCCCGCGAACCCGCCCTGGCAGCCAGCAGCCGAACCGTCCGGGCCAGGGCCGCCCAGGCCAGGGACGTCCGGGGTCGGGCGATCCAGCGTCCGCAGGTCAGGGCCGGGGTCACGCTGCTGCTGGCCGCTGTCCTGTTCTGGAGCGAGCCGGTGCAGCGCACGATCTTCCTCGGCCAGATCGAGCTGGTCCTGATGGCGCTGATCATGTGGGACCTCTGCCAGCCCGACCGGCGCCGGTGGAAGGGAGCGGGCGTTGGTCTGGCGGCCGGGATCAAGCTCGTGCCGCTGATCTTCATCCCGTACCTGCTGCTGACCAGGCGGTGGCGGCAGGCCGCGGTGGCGTCAGGTACGTTCGCGCTGACGGTCGCGGCCGGGTTCCTCGTGCTGCCTGCCGACTCGGCCCGCTGGTGGTTCGGCGGCATCTTCGCCCGCAGCGGCAGGACCGGCTTCGTCGGCTGGGAGGGCAACCAGTCGCTCCAGGCGATCAGCACCCGGCTGGCGGGCAGCATCGCCGCCGGGCACGGTCCTTGGCTGGTGGCGGCCGCGCTGACGCTGGTGGCCGGGCTGGCCGCCGCGGCCGCCATCGACCGGGCAGGCTACCCCGTCGGCGGCGTCGTGACCTGCGCGATCACGGGCCTGCTCGTCTCGCCGATCAGCTGGGACCATCACTGGGTGTGGATCGCGCCGGGCGTCACCGCGCTGGCGTGGTATGCGGCCAGCTCCCGAAGCGTGCGCCGCCTCGCGCTGGCGGCGGTCGCGGCGGGGGTCGCGGTCGCATTCGGCGCCTGGCCCACCACCTGGCTGAACGGCGCTGCGAACGGCAACGGGTTCCCGCTGGGGCTGATCTGGCTGCCGCCAAGCACTGACCCGGGAATCTACTACCGGCTCGGCGACCGGCGTTGGTACCCCGAGTACCACTGGCGCGGTCTTCAGCTGCTGACAGGCAACCTCTACGTGCTGACTGGGCTCTTCCTGCTCACGATCGCCGTCGCGGCCGCAGTGCGGCTCACCCGCGCGGACGGGGCGCGGCGCGGCAGCATCCGGCCGGACAGGAGCAGCACGGCGAGCGCGACCGGCGCGGCGAGGAGCACGATCGGCGCGCCGACAACCTGACTGACGTGCGCCAGCATGCCGAGCACGCGGCCGGGCGGCAGCCTCGGGTTGCCCGGCATCAGCGCCGTCGTCGCCGCCGCGAGCCTGGCAAGCACCAGCCAGTCAAGCCGCGACGCCGGGCAGACGATGAGCAGGCAGATCACCATGGCGTCGTACCACGGCAGCTGGTAGGACCAGGAGAACAGCCAGCCCGCGCTCAGCGCCAGCGCAGGCCGGACGGCCATGGCCGGGATGCCGGGAAGGCCGTCCGGAAGCTTGGCGAGCACCAGCAGCGCGAGGATCACGGCCGCGATCGCCGCGACCAGCGCGACGTGCGCGGCGAGGAACCCCGTGGGGCCAGTGAAGAGCCGGTAGAAGCTGTCGCCCGTGGTCCGGTTCCTGCGGACGAGCAGTGCCTGCACCGCCGGCGGCCCGAACCACGCATAGGTCGGCACGAGCACCACAAGAACGCCGCCTGCCGCGACCGCGACGGCCCCGACCTGCCTGCGCATCGACCACGCCAGGCCGAGCCCGAACAGGAGGTAGAAGATCTTGATGTCCGCGGCGGCCCCGATCAGCAGCCCGGCGGCCCCGGCACGCATCAGCCCGGCCCGCCGGGCAGGCCCTGGTGGCAAGGGCCGCTGCCCGGCCGGCGGCGGCCCCGCTGCTTCGAGCGGCCTGACGCCGGCGATCAGCAGCCCGGCGAGACCGAGCGCGGCGGCGAGCACGTCGATGTGCGCCGCGGCGATCAGGCCCCACAGCAGCAGCGGATTCACCGTCCAGAGCAGGTGCGCCCGCAGCCGGGCCACCGGATCACCGCGCAGCAGCCGGTCGGCGAGGAAGGCTACGGCTCCGAATGCAATAGCGTTATACAACTTAAGCCAGAACACAATTCGCGCCGCTGATCCACCGCCCAGCCGGGCGGCCGCATACTGCTCGGCCGTCGCCAGCGGGCCGTACAGGCTGACCTGGTGCTCCCACTCCTGCGGAACGGCCCGTCCGTAGGCTGGGTCAATCTCACGTAGCTGGTACGGGGCGGTCAGGTACGGGCTGCGGCCAAGCTCGGCGATCCGGCCGTAAGCCGCGTAGTCAAGCACGTCGCTCGACCCGACCGGGGGCAGCACGGTGAACACGGCGACGGCGAGCAGTCCGGCCGCGAGCACGGCGCCCGGTCGGAACCTCGTACCTTTTCTTGCCGCGGCCAGCCCGGCTGCCAGGCCGGCGGTGCCGACAAGCGCTGCCAGCCACGTCGCCACGGTCACGACGCGATAGGGGACCCGGACCGCGGCGAGCTCCCACGGCGGCCCGTTCGCCGGCATGGTCAGCTTCGGGGCCATCCAGCTCGGCGCAACCAGCGACGTCCCGACCAGGAGGAGTATGGAACCGGCAATTCCGGCGACCGCGAGCCCTACCAGGAAACGGGCAGAGCGATCGTAACCAGAGTCGCTGGCATCAAATTCGGCTGTACCTGATTTTGGGCACGACTCTATACCGACGATGCTCATCAGGCCTTCGCTGGTCTAATTGGGAATACAGCACGATTGGCTGATTAGCTAACGGCTGGAGACAGAGATGCGTGCCTCGCTAAACGCCCGCTGCTGATATTGATCTCGCTTCTTGACCGTGTCGTTACATGGAACTCGGCCGACCAATGGTGGCCCGTTGATGCTGCTATTCACGACATCAGCGGGCCACCGTTGCGCGCCGGCCGAGTCGGTCAGCGGCCGAGTCGGTCAGCCGCCGAGCGGTGCGTCGGTCAGCGGCCGAGCGGTGGGTCGGTCAGCGGCCGAGCGGTGGGTCGGTCAGCGGCCGAGCGGTGGGTCGGTCAGCCGCCGAGCGGTGGGTCGGTCAGCGGCCGAGCGGTGGGTCGGCGACTACACGCCAGGAGTTGGGCAGCGACGAGCCGGCCAGCAGCGTCACCGCGGCGACCCTGGTTCGGATCGGCAGGCGCGGCGCGATGGCGGCGGCCGCGGCCCTGAGCATCTCGACCGGCTGGTCCATGCCGACGGTCAGGTGCGGCACCACGTCGGCGTAGGCCCCGCGGTACGGCGGGCAGTCGGGGAAGCGGTCCCACACCGCGGCGGTCAGGGTGCGCAGCGGCGCGGAAGGCTCGGGCGAGAGCCAGAGAACGCTGTTCCCGAACCACGCCGTGCGTGTCAGCGCGACGTCGAACGCCGGAACCGAGCCGACCGCCTCGGCCAGCGCAGCCAGCACGCCCTCGTCGATCCGCGCCGGCGGGACGAACGGGGCGATCACCGTGATGTGCCCGGGAACGCCAAGGCCGGCCGCCGGATCAAGCTCGCGCCGGAACTGGCCGACCACCGGCTCAGCCTCCGGCACCAGTACGACGACCGCGCTGTGATCCGCCCGCACGGGCGGCTCAGAATGTTCCGTCCGCACAGGCCGGTCAGACGGCTGCGAGCCCGGCTGGCCGCTTCCGAGACCGGCCCACGCCGACTCCACGCCGCTCAGCGTCAGGCGGTCTCTGGCTCGTGCTGGCCCTCGCCGTCGGACTCATGGGCCGCGATGCCGATCGGGGTGACCGTCAGCGGCTCGCCGCTGGCATTCAGGCCCTTCTTCACCGAGTCAAGGATCGTCAGGCCCTGCGCGACCAGCCCGGCGGCGAGCTCACTGAGCCCCTCGGCGCCGTTGAGCACGCTGAGGTTGGAGCCCGCCAGCCCCGCCGCCGCCTCCTTCACGATCTGCGGTAGCTGCTCGATCAGCATCCGGTCAAGCGCCACTCGGTTGTTCGACGCCGCAGCCTCCGCCTGCATGGTGACCCGCAGCGCATCCGCCTTGGCCAGGATCTGCACCTTCTCGGCCTCGGCCTCGGCCGGCTTGATCACCTCGGCGACGAGCTGCCGCTCGCGCAGCTCGGCCTGGCGCTTGGCCAGCTCGGCCTGCGCGGACAGCACCTCCATCTGTGCCTGTGCCTGGGACAGCGGGCCGGCCTGGCTCGCCTTGGCCTGAGCCTGGTCAACCTCGGCCTTGTACTGTGCCTGCACGACTGCGGTCTGCCGCGCGTACTCGGCCTGCGCCCGCTGCGACTGCTGCTGCGCCTCCGCGGACGCCTGGTTCGCCTGCGCCTGGGCGATCTGGGCCTGCCGCTGGATCGCCGCATTGTGCGGTGCGGCCATCGCGTCGATGTAGCCGGTGTTCATGTCGTCGATGGACTGGATCTGAAGCGAGTCGACGGTCAGGCCGATCTTGGCCATCTCGCCCTTGGAACCGTCGAGCACCTCGGTCGCGAGCTTCTGTCGCTCGGTCACGATCTCCTCGACCGTCATCGACCCGATGATGGAGCGCAAGTGCCCAGCGAAGATCCGGCCGGTGAGGGTGGACATCTGATCCTGGTCCGACAGGAACCGCTGTCCGGCGTTGACGATGCTCTCCTCGTCGTTGCCGACCTTGAACGCGATCACGGCCCGTACGTTGAGCGCGATGCCCTGCTTGGTCACGCAGTTCTCGGAGACCTCGGACTCGCACATCGAGAGAGTGAGGAAATTCGTCTTCCTGAGGAACGGGAGCACGAACGCGCCGTGGCCGGTCACCACCCGGAAGGGCGCTCCGTTCTTGCCGTACCTGCCTCCGGAGATCAGCATGGCCTCGTCGGGCCTTGGGACACGATAACCGAGCATTTTGTCCTCGCTTAGGGGATTCCAGGAGTTCCGGGGGTTCAGGGTTGACTTGGGTTGGCTTAGGGTGACTTGCGGCGTTATGCCGAGTCAGGGTATCGCTGACAGGGAGTCGAACGGGTCGTTCCACGCGCTCACGTCTACGGTTCGCTTGCCGCGCTCCTCAATCACGAGCACGGTGGTTCCCTTGGGCAGGGGCTCGGGCGACCAGGCGATGAAGGCCTCAGTCCCGCCGCGGATCTTGACCAGGACCTCACCGGGCCCGGCGGTGCCCCGCGTGGCGACGATGAGCACGCCGACGCAGCCGATGGCCGAGGTGTCCGCAACCACGCTGAGTCGCTCCTCATACCGTGCCAGACCTGAGGGTTCTACAGTATCCCCGCGCACGACTCGGCCGTATCCCCGCGCACGTGCCTCGGCTCCATCCCGCGCACGTGCGTCGGCCGTATCCCCGCGCACGTGCCTCGGCACGGCTTGGCCGCAGCCCGCGCACCGGGCTCGGCCGATCCTCGCGCACGCAGCTCGGCCGTAGCCCGCGCGCGGCTCGGCCCCAGCCCGCGCACGCGGCTCGGTCCCGTCCCGCGCACCTGCCTCGGCCCCAGCCCGCGCACGCGGCTCGGTCCCGTCCCGCGCACCTGCCTCGGCCACATCCCCGCGCACCACAGCCGCAAGGACGGCAACCTCGTGGCGGAGGAATACACCGCCCGCCACACGCGTTCCTGTTCTCGTCGGTGTGATGTGTCCCCCGGGCCTCATCTACCTGCCTTCGCGGACTACCGTTCGGCTGGAGCCACGTTGTGCCTATCGCCGAGAGGCGACCTCACACCGACCTGGCCACGCCCTCGCGAGCACCCGCTCCCGGGGGCGCTGTCATTCCCCGGTGCCTCCGACATTGCCCCGGCGCGTCCGGACATTTTCCCCCAGCGCCGCGGCGCGTCCGACCCCCTAGCGCCCAACACCCCCACCCCAGCGCACATCGTGGGCACTTCACTGCTGGCCCTGCGCACTACGTGGGCACTTTGCTGCGGCTATAGCGACAGCGAAGTGCCCACGACGCAGTCGCGAGGGACAGCAAGGCGCCCACGATGCGGTCGACGTGTCGGGGTCGCGGGCAGGCCGGGCGGGGCGGGCCCCTCCCGGCCGCAAGCCCGCCAGTCCGCGAGCAAGCCCGCCACTTCCGCCCGCAAGCGGGCCCTCCCGGCCGCAAGCGGGCGCCTCCCGGCCGCAAGCCCTGCGCTCCGGCCGCAAGCCTGGTGCCGGCCCGCCCAGCCGGGCCGGGTCACCGTGCTGGCCGGGCCGGTCCTGGCCGGGCCGGTCCTGGCCGGCCGGTCCTGGCCGGGCCGGTCAGGCCGGGCCGGTCCTGGTCCTGGCCGGGCCGGTGCCGACCGGGCTACGGGGCGTTCGGGAGGCTCACGCAGCGGGGCACGCGCCCGGTGATGATGCCCCCTTCTCCCAGCGACGTTCCGTGGCGCGGGTTGCCGCTGAATGCCAGGATCATCGTGTCCCCGCGGGGGATGCCACCCTTGCCTATCTTGACCGTGACGGAACGATGCCCGTGCCCGGTCACCCTGGTGCCGACCATCACGCTCGGGTGCGGGGCCGGCCGGGGGCGCGGCAGCGACCCGATCACCGGGCAGCCTGGCCGCACCGGGACGACCACGACCCGGGCGCGCATCCGATGCAGGGCCGCGTTGGCGCCGGCCACGCCGGACAGGCGGCTGACCGACACCGTCACGGCGCCGCTGGCGTTCCGGGTCACCGAATAGGCGGCAGAGGCGGGAGCGCTGCCCAGCGTCACCACCACCGCGCTGACGGCGGCCACCGCGCCGATGGCGCCGGTGGCCAGCCAAGCCGGCCGCCGGAGGCGGCTACTGGCCGGCGCTGGCCACTCCGCGGCGCGCAGCTGGTACCCGTGCTCGGCCATCAGCTGCCCGAACAGGCGGTCTTCGAACTTAGTCATGCCTCACCTCTGGCTCACTCGCAGGATCGGTGCCGTGCGCCAGATCCGGGCTGGCCGCTGTCCGCAGCCGGGCCCGGGCCCGCATCAGCCGCATCCGCAGGGTGCCCGGCGCGACGCCGAGCACCTGGGCCGCTTCCTTGGCCTGCAGGCCCGCCAGGTCCACCAGCTCGACCACCGCCCGGTCCGCGGCGGGCAGCGTGGTCAGTCCAGTGACCAGCGCCCGGCCAGGGCCCTCGGCATCGATCCGGTCGATCAGGTCCCCGACTTCGTCGGGGGCCAGTTCCCGGCGGCCTGCCAGGCGCTCCACCCTGCTCCGCTGCTGGCTGTGTGCCTGGCAGTGCCCGGCGTAGATCCGCCGGGCGATGCCGAGCACCCAGGCACGTGGCGTGCCTTTGCGCGGGTCGAAGGTGGCGAACGACGTGATCGCCTGGACGAAGGTGTCCGCGGTCAGGTCGGCCACGGTCTGCGGATCCGCGCTGCGCCGCGCGAAGTAGGCCGTCACCGCCGCCACGTTCGCTCGGTACAGCGCCTCGAACTCCTCGACGGCGCCATCAGCGGGCCCGCTTTCCTGCGGCGCCAGGCGTGACAGCGATGAGTTGAGCGACGACGAGGTTATCTGGCTCACACTCCTAGTTGGCGCTTTCCCCCAGCGGCGTCACACCCACGCTAAGGCTCCCCGGCAACAGCAGCGTCCACGACAGCACCGTCCACGACAGCACCGTCCACGACAGCACCGTCCACGACAGCACCGTCCACGCACGCGGCTGGCCTAGCCGCAGCGCGCCAGGTGAGCGGCGTCAGGCGGACAGCGAGTCGGCGAGGGTGTTGATGGACGGGTGCAGGATCATCGTGTAGGTGTCGTCGATCGCGGGCTCGCGGTGCGCGGCCTGGGCGGCCAGCCGGTCCGGGTCGAAGACCACGGCAAGGAACGCCGCCTTGCTGGGGAACGCATTGAATCGCGCCTGGTCCCAGCTCCGCCCGTCGCCCACGATCGTGCCCTCCACCCCGAACCAGCCGACGATCCGCACCCCGTTCGGTACCGCGACGGTCGCCGACTCGCGGGTGTAGGCCTGCATCTGCTCGTACTCGCCTGCCTTGTACTTCAGCACGTGCAGCACCACGACCGGGCCGTCGTCGGCCGTCGGCGGGTGCGGCACGTGCTCCCAGTCCGGCGCGTCCGGCGGCACCTGCGGCGCCTCGATCGGCCGGCACCCGAGGATGATCGTGCGGTCCATCCCGGCATCCTTGTGCACGTGCAGGTCGGCGAACTCAGGCAGCGCCTGCATGTCCACGAAGGACCGGCGGGTCGGGTACCTGACCACCGCGACCCGGTCCCAGCGCGGCTCGTCGCTCAGGAACTGGGCATCCACGTCGGCGAACAGCACCACCCGCGCCCCGACCGCCGCCAGCGGGCCGAGCGGCGCGTACAGGTCGTCGGCCTCGCGGCCGGACAGCGCGGTCACCCGCCCGTCGGCGTAGTCGGCGCGGTCACGGTACGACATCACGTTGACCATCCAGACCGGCCCGTCCTGCTCGGGCGGCGTCGTGGCCAGCCGAGTCGCGTAGGCGGCGTCGACGGACCCGTAATGTAGCGTTATGCCGGAATGACCATGGTCGTCCACGAGCCCGGGCTCCTCTCCCGCTAGACCGGCGCCTGCAGCTCGAGCGCCTCGGCGCGGGCGGGCGGCTGCGCGTCCCACAGCGCGGTGAGCAGCTCGGACCTGATCGCCGCGCAGGCCGGGTCCGCCCATCGGTTGAACCGCTGCAGCGGGTCGTCGGCCAGGTCGTAGAGCTCGCCCTCGGTCCCGTCGTGCACGCTGCCCGGCCGGTAGGCGGTGCAGACCCAGCGGTCCGTGGTGATCGTCCGCAGGTGGACGTCCACCCCGAACAGGTCACTGTCCCATTCAGTGAGAACGCAACCCGATCCCCGACTCCCGGCATCATCGTCGCTGACCGGCAGCGCCCGGCCCTGCATCCAGCCCGCGGGGTCGAGCCCGGCGATCGAGCAGAAGGTCGGGGCCAGGTCGACCAGCCCGACCGGGCCGGTCACCACCGAAGGGGCGACCTGGGCCGAGGGGGCCGGCCGCCAGATCAGCGGCAGCCGCATCAGCGCGTCCACGTGGTAGGGCCCCTTGAACAGCAGCCCGAAGTCGCCCTGCAGCTCGCCATGGTCGGTGGTGAACACCACATCGGTGTCGGCCGCCCAGCCGCGGGCCTCGACCGCGCGGAGCACCCGGCCGACGGCCTCGTCGATGAGCTCGACCTCGACCGCGTTCCTGGCGTTGACCTCGCGCACCTGGTCGGCGGTGAGGGTGGCAGGCACCCAGGTCTTCGGCGCCTCGTAGTTGGAGACCAGCGCGCCGTCGTACCACATCCGCCAGTGCCGCGGTTTGGCGTCGAGTATCGCCTCGCGCTCGGACCTGTCCTGCGGGTAGCCGTCCGGCAGCGGCACGTCCCGCCAGTCCACCCTGGACAGCTCGGAGGCGGGCGGATCCCACGGGTGGTGCGGGTCGGGGAAGCTCATCCAGCAGAACCAGTCGTCGCCGTCGGCCAGCGAGTTCAGCCAGCCGATCGTTCGGTCGGCGACCCAGTCCGTGTGGTACTGCTCGCGCGGGATCGGGTTGTCGTGTACCTGGGGCGCTCCGGTCGCGCCGCCGCCGGCCGCGTTCACGTTGAAGTTCGGGTCGAGCACGGGGTAGTACATGCCGATCGCCGCCGGGTTGTTCTGCCACAGCCACAGCGTGTAGTGCAGCGGGGCGGCGGCACCGTGGGTGGCGAACTCCAGGTGCTCGAAGCCGCGGTGCGGGCCCGTGCTGCCATCGGCCCATGGCTGGCTGACGGTCTCCACGCCGAGCCTGGCCAGCGAGTTCTCCGTGAACCTGCCGAACGGGTCCAGGTAGGGCTCGAAGTGCGCCTTGCCGACCAGCGCGGTGCGGTACCCGTGCCGCTGCAGCAGCGCCGCCACCGACGGCGCGTCCACCGGCAGCGGCACCCCGTTCATCCACACGCCGTGCGTCGTCGGGTGCTGGCCGGTCAGGATCGTGGACCGGGACGGCATGCAGACCACGGACTGCGGCACAGCCCTGGTGTACCTGATGCCGTCGGCGGCCAGCGAGTCGGCGACCGGCGTGCGCGCGATCGTCCCGCCGTTGCAGCGCAGCGTGTCGTAGCGCTGCTGGTCGGTGGTGACGAACAGGATCTTCCGCCCCATCTATGCCTCCTGTCGTCTTGTCGGTGCCGGCGGCTGTGGCTGCGGCTGCTCTAGCTGCCTGCGCAGCTCGTGCAGGGCGTTGCCGCAGGCGCCGCCGAGTATCAGGGCGATCGTGTCCGGCTCGCAGCGGGTCTCGTAGCTGACCAGGCTCGCACCGTGGCCGGCCGCGCGCACCTCGATCGTGCCGAGGTGGTCGCGCACCATCGGGCCGGTGAGCCGGTAGCTGAACACCCGGCGCTGCGGATCGTTGGTCAGGATCTCCTCGGGCATCGTCAGTCCGCTTGCGGTGTTGATGAGCCGGGTTGTCCCGTTCACCTCGGCCGAGACGATGCCGGGGAACCAGGTGCTCAGAGCCGCAGGATCGCCGATGGACGGCCAGACGTCGTCCGGCTCGCGGGCGATCAGGATCTCGCGGCGGACCACCGCCATCCATTACCCCTCAGCAACTGACAGGTTTCGTGTCACAATCTACGAGTGAGGGAGGACAGGGCGCAAGGCGCGGCCGGGGAGGGCGGCTCCGTAGCTAGCTCCGTGGCTAACGGGTCCGCGGCCGCGCCGCTTGCCCTCGACTCCCTGGTCAGGCGCATGCGCGCGATGCACTCGCTGTACTACCAGGCCGTCGGCTCGATGGGCATCGAGCACGTCAACCACTTCGAGCGTGACGGCGTGCTGCCGATCGCGTTCTCGCTGTTCCACTCGGCCAACCTGGAGGACGCCTCGTTCATGCTGATCACCGGCGTCCCCCCGGTGTGGGACGCGGCCTGGCAGCGGCGTGTCGCGATGGCGGTCGACGACCACGGCAAGCACCTGACCGTCGCCGAGATGGTGCACCAGCGGATCGGCGACTACGAGGCGTTCTGCGAGTACCAGCGGGTCGTGTTCGACCGGACCGAGGCTCATCTGGAGGGACTCGACTCGGCCGAGCTGGCCAGGGTGGTCATCGGGCGGCCGTTCCCGCCGCAGATCGAGAGCACATTCAGCGCCCGGGTGGCCGGGCCGGCCGGCATTACCGTGCTCGATGCGCTCGAATGCTGGCTGTACCAGCACGGGCTGCGGCACATGGGAGAGATCGAGCTGGCCAGGGCCCTGGTCGGGCTCGGCGGCATGACATCCTGATCGCCCCGGCCGCGTGCTCGCCCGCCGACCCGCACGCCCCGCCCCTGCCCCGCCCGGTCGCCCGCCAACCTGTATGCCCCCCGCCCCCGCGCGGCCGGCGGCCAACCTCGCCCGCACGGTCGTCCGCCACGCCGCAACCCTCGGTCGGTCGCCCGCCACCCCGAAAGCCCGGCCCGCGCGGCCGCCCACCACCCCGTTACCCCCGGCCCGCGCGGCCGCCCGCCACCTGGCAGCCCCCGGTGCCGCGTGGTCGCCCGCACCCCGCAGCCCCGCCCCCGGCGTGGTCGCCCTATCGCTGGGGTAGATGAGCGGATGTGACCGACGATAAGCCGGTGCGGCCGATTCAGCGGCAATTCGAGCGCCTGCTCACCGAGTCCCGGCTGCTGGTCCTGATACCCGTGGTGTTCCTGCTGGTCGACGCGGCTGGCTCGTTCGTCTACGGGACCGACATCCTGCTCCGGACGGTCGGCGGTGACATGCGGGAGCCTGCGCACGTGGGCGGCAGGCTCGGGCTGTTCCTGGTGGTCATGGATACGTTCCTGGTCGGCGCGACGCTGATGATCGCGGCGTTCGGCTTCTACGAGCTGTTCATCGTCCGGCGGAGCCCGGAGTCTGGCCACTACTGGCTACCCGGCTGGCTCAAGGTGCGCGACCTTGAGGACCTCAAGGCCAGGGTCGTCTCCATGCTGATCCTGGTCGCGGCGATCACGTTCGTCGACCGGACGGTGGAGTCCACGGACGAACCAGCCGTCCTCTACCTGGGCCTTGGAATCGCGGTGATCATCATCGCGCTGACGGCGTTCCTTCGGTTCGGTCGGCATGCTACCCAGGCCGCCGACCTCGCAGCCGTGGCGGCCAGGCTGCCCGGCTCGGGCGTAGGGGGCTCGAATGAGTCGGGCGCCGCCCAGCTCGACCCAGGCCGACCCGCAGGCCGACCCGCGGCCGACAGACTGGATGCGAGCCAGCCCGACGGTATCCAGTCCGGCGCAGGCCAGCCCGGCGCAGGCCGGTCTGGCGACGTCGAACTTGAGAAGGCTGGGCACAACGTGGAACCGCCGGACCGGCGCGAACACAACCAGGACCGCCACGGCCAGAACGGGCATCGTTCGGGCGGACGTGGTCAGAGCGGACGCGGTCCGGGCGAGCGCAACCCTGGCGGACGCGGTCCGGACGAGCGCAACCCTGGCGGACGCGGCCGCGGCGGGCCAGGGCGGCGGCGGGCCAGGGTCGTGGCGCTGCTGGGCAGTTCGCGGCGCGAGGGCATCTGGGACGCCGGGGCGGTGACCGATGTGACCGCCATCGCCGGCCGGGCCTACATCGACCTGAGGGATGCCGTCCTGCCCGGCGATCGGGTAGCGATCAAGGCAGCGGCCGCGCTTGGCATCGTCTCGGTGACCGTGCCGCCAGAGATGGCGGTCTCCGACTCCGGGCTGGCGCTGCTCGGCGGCCGCCGGATCTGCGGCGCGACGGCCAGTCCCGGTCGCCCGGGCGCGCCCGTCCTGCTGCTCAGCGGCCCGTGCGTGCTCGGCCTGATCCGCGTCCGCCGCCGCGCCCGCGACTCCTCCGGCTAGCGTCTTGGGCTCTCACCCGCGCCGGCCGGCGCCAGCTTGCGATTGACGTGGGCACTTCGCTGTCGCTATAGCCGCAGCAAAGTGCCCACGTTCATGGCATTGGCGCGCGGCAGCAGCAGCAAGGTGCCCACGATGCACGGGGCCGGCGGCGCCGAGGGCCTGGTCGCGGCCGTCGGCCGCGGCTCGCGTCCGTGGGCGCGAAACAACGCTGGTCCGTTGATGTCGTGTATAGCGACATCAAGGGGCCACCGATGTCGCCGCGCTGGCGTCGGCGGGCCGCGGGCCCGGGGGCGGCGGCGGGCCGGGGGCCGCGCTGGGTCGCCGGAGCCGGGGGCGGCGGCGGCCGGGGGTCGGGTGACGGCGGGCCGGGGGCGCACTGGGACCGGTGGCGCAGCTGGTGTCCGGGGGCCGGGCGGCGGGGCGGTCAGGCTAGACCGGAGATGCCCTGGATGACCAGGAAGATGCCGACGGCGCCGACGGCTACCGTGAGCACCACCTTGCGGTGCGCGCGCAGCCAGTTCTCGAACGCCTTGAGCCATCGCGCGGTGGCCGCAGGAGCGATCAGGAAGGCGAGCAGCGGTATCCACGCGAACGACAGCGTCAAGATGAAGATCATCACCATCGCGCCGATCGTGGCGCCGACGCTGGCCTTGGACGTGGCGACCGCCTGGACGGCGGCGACGAAGGTCAGTGACGGCCCGAACATCAGGATCCCGACGAGGAACGCCGTGCGCGGGGTGGGATCGGCGGTTAGTCTCTTCACAATGCCGGGCTTCTTGGGTTTGGCCGATGCGCCCGTGCCCTGGTCGGCGCCGCTTGAGTCGCCCTCGGCGGGAATCTTCCTACCGGGCCGCGTGCCGACGCGCTTGTGCTGTTCCCTGGGCTTGCGGCGGGCAATCACGACGGAGGCTACGATCGCGACGATGCCCATGGCCAGGCGCAGACCATACCTGGTGTGCGACTGGCTGTGGAGGCTCAGCCCGCCTGCCCGGATCGCGATCAGGGCGACGGCGCCCACCAGGGTCACGATGAGCAGGCCACCGATGACGTACAGGGCGGTAACCCTGCCGGGCCGCTTCGACGCCAGGTACAAGGCCGCGATCAGCATCGCCGGCGGGTAGAACGCCGCGGCGAGCGCCAGTCCGGCCGCCTGCTCAAACACCGCGCTCCCGCGGCCCGAGGCCAAGCCGCCCGGCGATCTCGTCCGCGGTCTCCTCCGGCCGCTCGCTGACGCGCACGACGACGACCGACCTTTCGTCCGCACCAGGCGGCTCGAGGGCCGCGAACTGGCTGTCGAGCAGGTCGGGATCGAAGAAGTGACCGTGCCTGGCGGCCAGGCGGCGCGCCACCACGTCCCTGTCCACCTCAAGGAACGCCATCCGCGCCGCCGGCCTGCCTGCGAGCAGCACGTCACGGTACGCGCGCTTGAGCGCGGAGCAGGCCAGCACGGCCGACTCGCCTGCGGCGATCCGCTCGTCCATCACGGCCGCGATCGCGCGCAGCCAGGGCTCGCGGTCCGCGTCGGTCAGCGGCACCCCGCGTGACATCTTGGCGATGTTCGCTGCGGGGTGCAGCAGGTCACCGTCGGTGAACGGCCAGCCGAGGCGGCCGGCCAGCAGCGCCCCCACGGTGGTCTTGCCACTGCCCGACACCCCGGCCAGGACGACGATCACCGCCAGGTCACGGCGCCAGCCTGAACGGCGGGTACCGATCGGTGATCAGGACGAACGCATATCCGGCAACGCGGTTGTGCCATCGGATGACGCCCTCCACGTAGTCGAAGATCGCGCGCGGGTAATGGCCGGTGAACAGGATCGCGAACCAGGCCACGATCACGGCGAAGAAGACCCCGATGTCCAGGAAGAACAGCACGATGTAGTGCGGGATCGCGAGCAGCCACTTCACCAGCGGCAGCAGCTGGTTCAGCATCACGGGCACGTCGGGATAGGGATAGTCCAGGTGGACGGACTGGTGGTCGTCGGTCGACGGGTACCTGTCGTCCATCAGCAGCAGGTAGATCCCCACCCGGTTGCCGAACCGCTGCAGCTCCAGGTTCCAGTCGAACCACCAGCGCGGGTACTTCTGCTGGAAGACGATCATCAGCAGCGGGCCGAAGAAGAGCAGGCCGCCGGCTCCCGCGATCGCGACCCGGCCCGATGAGGACTGCCAGACCTGGCCGGACACCGCGCCGAGCACGATCCCGATCGGGATGATGGTGAAGATGCGGAAGAACGAGGTCAGCCGGCTCAGCGGCCGGTCGGGATAGTCGACCGAGAACTGCACTGGATATGGTTCGCCGGTCATCATCGTCGTCATCTGCGTCCTCCTCGCGCGGCGATGCCCTTGTTCGGGGCTTGCGCATCCAGGCTGCGCGCCATTGGCCGTCGCGGGCAGGGCCATTGGGCCCTGCCCGCACCCCGGATGTCAGGCAGGTTGGCCGGTCATCCCTGCCGTCACGGCCGGCCAGCCAGCCCGCTCACCGCGCCGCGGAGAGCATCGGCTCGAGCACCCCGGCCCCGTGGTCGAGCTGGTAGTCGAGGTTGATCGCCGCGCCGATCAGCGCCAGGTGGCTGAACGCCTGCGGGAAGTTGCCGAGCTGCTCGCCGGTCTGGCCGATCTCCTCGGAGTACAGGCCCAGGTGGTTGGCGTAGGTGTGCATCTTCTCGAAGGTCAGCGCCGCGTCTTCCAGCCGCCCGGCCCTGGCCAGCGCGTCCACGTACCAGAAGGTGCACAGCGAGAACGTGCCCTCGCTGCCGCGCAGGCCGTCCGGCGTCATGGCCGGGTTGTACCGGTAGACCAGGCTGTCGGAGACAAGGGTGTCATCCATCGCCGCCAGGGTGGACAGCCACATCGGGTCGCGTGGCGCGATGAAGCCCTGCAGCGGCATCAGCAGCAGCGAGGAGTCGAGCACGTCGCTGTCGTAGTACTGGGTGAACGCCTTGAGCTTCGGGTTCCAGGCGCGGGCCATGATCTGGTTGTAGATCCTGTCCCGCTCCGTGGCCCACTCGGCGAGCCTGGCCGGACGGGAGTGGTGCTCCGCGATCCTGATCGCCCGGTCCAGCGCGATCCAGCACTGGAACCGGCCGTAGGTAAAGGCCTTGCGTCCGCCCCTGGTCTCCCAGATGCCCTCGTCCGGCTGATCCCAGTGCTCGCACACCCAGTCGATCATCTCGGCCACGGCCAGCCAGCCGCCATGCGGGATCGAGAAGCCGTGCTGGTCGGCGAGGTAGACGGCGTCCATGGCCTCGCCGTAGATGTCGAGCTGCAGCTGGTCGGCCGCCCCGTTGCCGATCCTGACCGGACGAGATCCCCGCCAGCCCTCGAGGTGCTTGAGCAGCTCCTCCTTCAGGTCCGACGAGCCGTCGACCCGGTACATGATCTTCAGCGGGCCGGACTTCTGGCCAACGTGCTCGGTGACCCGCTCCCGCATCCAGGCGCCGAACCTCGCCGCCTCCTCGGTGTAGCCGAGCCCCAGCAGGGCGTACATCGAGAACGAGGCGTCCCTGACCCAGGTGTAGCGGTAATCCCAGTTCCGCTCGCCGCCGATCTCCTCGGGCAGCCCGGCGGTCGCCGCGGCGACCGGCGCGCCGGTCGGCTGGTAGGTCAGCAGCTTCAGCGTCATCGCCGAGCGGGAGACCATCTCGCGCCACCGGCCCGTGTACGTGCTGCGCCGCAGCCAGTCCCGCCAGAAATGGCTCGTGTCATCGAGCAGGCGCTCAAGGTCGGCCCGCGACATCCGCTTGGGTGCGCCGCCCATCGACTCGAGCACGATCCCGACGGTCTCGCCCTCGCGCAGGGTCCAGCTTGCCCGCAGGCCGCTGCCCGAACGGACAAGCCCGGCGCCGTCCTTGCCGCCGCGGCTGCCCTCTCCGTCGCCCGCCATGTGCACGGTCATCCGCATCTTGTCCGAGCGGAGCACCGCGCCGCCGCCGGTGAGCTCGGTCTTGTGCTTGGCCCGGCCGTAGTCGAACCTGGGCTGCAGGTCCATCCCGAACTTCATGGTGCCCCGGGCGACCCGCATCATCCTGACCAGCCGGTGCCGGTCAGTCGCCCTGCCGGTCAGCACCGGCATGAAGTCGAGCAGCTCGCCGACTCCGTCCGCGGTCATGAACCGGGTCACGAGCACCGCGGTGTCGGGCAGGTAGAGCTGCTTGGTGACGTAGCTGGCTTCCTCGGGCGCGATCTGGCAGTGGCCGCCCTTGTCGGCGTCGAGCAGCGATGCGAACACGCTCGGCGAGTCGAATCGCGGGCAGCAGAACCAGTCGATCGTGCCGGTGTCGGTCACCAGGGCCGCGGTCTGCAGGTCGCCGATCAGCCCGTGGTCGGCGATGTTCGGATAGCGCTCCAAGATCTTCCCCCCGTTGATGGTGCCGATGCTGGAACGCCGCCCGCGGCCCCCACGCCCGGCGGCGCAGGCTCAGGCGAGCCGCTGCGCCAGGTGGTCGCCCACCCGGATCGCGTTCGCCATCACGGTCAGCGCCGGGTTGACCGCGCCGATGCTCGGGAAAATGCTCGCGTCGGCGAAGTAGAGGTTGTCCAGCTCGTGCGCCTTGCAGTTGACGTCGGCCACCGAGTTCGAAAGATCGGAGCCGAAACGGCACGTACCCGCTTGATGTGCGACGCCAGCGATCGGTACGGCCATGTTCATGTAAAAGTTCTTGGCCCAGACGTGGTGGGCCGCCATGCCGATCTTGTTCAGCAGGGTCTTGAGCTCCTCGTACAGGCCCTCGGTCTCCTTGGCGTTGGTGAACGAGTAGGACAGGTGTGTCCGGCCGGCGGAGCCCACCGTGATCCTGTTGCCCGGCTTCGGCAGGTCCTCGGTGGTGAGCCAGATGTCCACGCAGTGCCTGGCCACCTGCTCGAGCGCCAAGCGCGGCGCCAGCTTGGTGAGCGCGGGCTCCTCGCCCTTCATCGCCATGGCGTTGGACTTGCCGAGCATCTGAATGTTGCCGAGCGGCCCCCGGCCGGCGCCGGGATCGGCGAGGTAGAAGTCGTTGACCCCGAGCGTCTTCTGGTAGACCGTGTCGTTGGGCTCCTTGGCCAGCGCGGCAACTGCCTTGCTGTTGTGGAACATGTAGTTCCTGCCGACCTGGTCCGATCCGTTGGCCAGGCCGCGCGGGTGCTGCTCGGATGCCGACCGCAGCAGGATCTTCGCGGTATTGGCCGCGCCAGCGGCGAGCACCACGATGTCAGCGCTGTAGGTCTCGGCCTGCCCGGCGCGGCTGACCGCGACCTCGGTGACCGCCCGCCCGGACGGGTCGGTGCGCAGCCCGGTCACCTCGGCGTCGACGAGCAGCGTGACGTTCGGCAGGCCAAGCAGCGGCCGGACGGCGATGACCTCGGCGTCGGCCTTGGCATGCACCAGGCACGGGTACCCGTCGCACCACGCGCACCTGATGCACGTGCTGGCTGGCCGGTGGTCCTCGTCGAGCAGGATCCCGCACGGCGCGTGGAACGGGTGGTACCCGGCGGCGGTCAGGTTATCGGCGATCTGCTGCACCCGCGGCTCGTGCGAGACCGGCGGCCACGGGTACTGCTTGGACACCGGGCCCTCGGTGGGGTCCTCGCCGTGGTTGCCGTGCACCTGGTAGAGCCATTCCGCCCTCGTATAGAACGGCTCGAGGTCGGCGTAGCTGACCGGCCAGGCCGGTGACAGCCCGTCGGAATAGGCGATCTCCCCGAAATCGGCCGGACGAAGCCGGTACAGCGCCGCGCCGTACATCTTGGTCGCGCCGCCGACGAAGTAGTGCACCTGCGGCTGGAATGGCGTGCCGTCGGGGTCGTACCAGGTGTCCGGCGAGATGTACTTGCCGTCCACGAAGACCGCGCCGGGATCCCAGTTGGCCATCTCGCGCGGCAGAAAATTGCCGCGCTCAAGCAGCAGGATCTTGCGGCCCGAGGGAGCCAGCGTGTGAGCGAGCGTCCCGCCGCCCGCGCCGCTGCCGACGATGATGACGTCATACCGGTCGGTCATGGAGCTAATCCTGCCCGCGTACCCGGTTCTACACATCACCCAGCCTGGGTGGTGCCGGTCTTTGGCGAGCGGGGAACAGTGGCCCGGAAGGGCAGGCGGGGATCCGGAGGAGCTGAATGACGCTCGACCTGGCGCGGTGGCAGTTCGCGCTGACGTCGATCAACCACTTCTTCTTCGTTCCCGTCACGATCGGGCTGGCCTTTCTCACCGCGCTGCTCCAGACGACCTGGTACCGCAATGGCCGGCCGGAATTCCTGCGGCTGACCAGGTTCTTCGGCACCCTGCTCGTGATCAACGTCGCGGTCGGCGTGGTGACCGGGCTGGTGCAGGAGTTCGAGTTCGGGATGAACTGGTCCGACTACTCCCGCCTGGTCGGCGACATCTTCGGCGCGCCGCTGGCGATGGAGGGGCTGATCGCGTTCTTCCTCGAGTCAACCTTCCTCGGCCTCTGGATCTTCGGCTGGGACAAGCTGTCGCGGCGCGTTCACCTGCTGACCATCTGGCTGGTCGCGCTCGGCACCGTGCTGTCGGCCGCGTTCATCATGGCCGCGAACTCCTGGATGCAGCATCCGGTCGGTTACAAGATGGTCGGCGGCAAGCCGCAGCTCGACGACATCTGGGCGGTGCTGACCAACCCGGTCTTCCTCTGGGGCTACCTGCACGTCATCCTGGCCGCGCTGGTCACCGCGTCCTCGGTGATGCTGGCCGTCTCGGCCTGGCAGCTGCGCAAGGCCAGCGCCGGCAGCGATGCCGGCAGCGCGACCAGCCGCGAGCACGGAGAGATCTTCACGTTCTCGATGCGGCTCTCGCTGATCGTGCTCGTTCCCGCGCTCATACTCGCGCTGTTCGTGGGCAGCGAGCTCGGCGTCATCGAGGCCAGGTACCAGCCGATGAAGATCGCGGCGGCCGAGGCGCAGTGGACCACCTGCCAGCCCTGCTCGTTCTCGCTGTTCCAGATCGGCGGCGGCAACGACGACCACACCCCCACCCAGATCCTCGAGATCCCGCACCTGCTCTCGCTGCTCGCCACGAACTCGTGGAACGGCAAGGTGATCGGGCTGAGCCCGCTCCAGGCGCGGTACGCGAAGAAGTACGGGCCAGGCGACTACGTGCCGAACGTGTTCATCCAGTACTGGTCGATGCGGGTGATGGCGTACGCGGCCTGCCTGATCTTCCTGGTCGGCCTGTCGGGGCTGTGGCTGACCCGGCGCAGGAAGGTCGTCGTGTCCCGCCGGTTCCTGCCGATCGCGATCTGGGCGGTGATCCTGCCGTTCCTGATGAACACGGCCGGCTGGCTGCTCACCGAAAGCGGCAGGCAGCCGTGGATCGTCCAGGGCCTGCTGCTCACCAGGAACGGGGTGTCCCCGTCGGTCACCTTCACCGACGTCGTGATCAGCATCGTGGCCTTCGGCCTGCTGTATACCGCCCTCGGCGTGATCGACGCGGTGCTGATGATCCGCTATGCCCGCCGGGAGATCCCGCCCGCCCCGGCCCAGGACCATCCGGAGGCCAGGGTGCCTTCGATGCTGTACTAAGTGCCCGAGGGGGGCTCAGCGTGACGCTCGTCGAGTTCTGGTTCCTGCTGATCGCGGTCGTCTGGACCGGCTTCTTCGTGCTCGAGGGGTTCGACTTCGGCGTCGGGATGCTGCACGGCGTGCTCGGCAGGGACGAGGCGGGGCGCCGGACCGTGATCAACACGATCGGCCCGCTGTGGGACGGCAACGAGGTGTGGCTGATCGTGGCGGGCGCCGCCATGTTCGCCGCCTTCCCCGGCTGGTACGCGACCATGTTCTCCGGCTTCTACCTCGCGCTCGTGCTGCTGCTCGGCGCGCTGATGGCGCGCGGCATCTCGTTCGAGTACCGCGGCAAGCGGGACAGCGACGCCTGGCGGCGCACCTGGAGCGGGCTGATGACCGGCGGCAGCCTGCTGGTGCCGCTGCTGATCGGGGTAGCGCTCGGCGACCTGCTGCACGGCCTGCCGGTCAACTCTCATCAGGAGTACACCGGGTCGTTCTGGACGCTGCTGCAGCCCTACGGGATCTATACCGGCCTCACGTTCGTCGTCATCTGCGTGACCCACGGCGCAACGTTCATCGCGCTGAAGACCACCGGCGACGTGCGGGACCGGGCAGGGCGGCTCGCCAGGATGTCGGCGCCGGTGACCGCGCTCGTCGTGCTCGGGTTCGCGCTGTGGACGCACGCGATCGCCCGCAAGGGCCTGCTGATCAACCCGGTCGAGATCATCGCGGTGATCGCGATCATCGCATCGGCCTGGCTGGTCTACGACGGCCTGGAGGGCTGGGCGTTCGCCGCCACCACGATCGCGATGGCGACCGCGGTGCTGGCGATCTTCAGCGAGCTGTTCCCGAGGGTGATGGTGTCGAGCACCAGCCACGCCTACAACCTGACCATCCACAACACCGCGTCAGGCTCGTACGCTCTCAAGGTGATGACCGTCGTGGTCGCCATCTTCCTGCCGGTCGTGCTCGTCTACACGGCCTGGACCTACTACGTGTTTAGACGCCGCCTGTCGGATAAAGACTTCAGGGTGCAGCAGACCGCGCCGCAGTGACGGCGCACTAAGGAGTCGGCAATGGCCACGAAAGCGACCAGGGCGGACGCCCTCGTCATCTTCGGCGCGACGGGCGACCTCGCCAAGCTGGAGACCTTCCCCGCGCTCGTCGGCCTGGTCGAGCGCGGCGTGCTCGACGTGCCGGTGCTCGGCATCGCCAAGAGCGGCTGGGGGCTTGACGACTTCAGGAACTACGCGACCCAGTCGCTGAAGAACAACGGGATCGACCCGGCCTCGCCCGCCGCGGCCAAGATGCTCGGCCTGCTCAGGTACATCGACGGCGACCTCACCGCGCCGGAGACCTACGAGCAGATGGCCGACCAGATCGGCCAGGGCAAGCGGGTGCTCTATTACCTCGAGGTACCGCCTCCCCTGTTCGGCCGGATCGCCGACGGCATCGCGGGCGCCGGGCGGGCCAGCGGGTCACGTGTCATGGTCGAGAAGCCGTTCGGCCACGATCTGGCCAGCGCCAAGGACCTGAACCACACCATGCACCAGCACTTCTCCGAGGACGACATCTACCGGGTGGACCACTGGCTCGGACTCGACCCGGTGGAGAACATGCTGTTCGTCAGGTTCGCTAACTCGGTGATCGAGCCGCTGCTGAACCGCACCTACGTCAAGAGCCTCCAGATCACCATGGCCGAGGCGTTCGACGTGTCGGACCGCGGCGCGTTCTATGACCGGACCGGCGCGATCAGGGACGTGCTGCAGAACCACATGCTCCAGGTGCTCGCGTCGGTCCTGGCCGAGCCGCCGGACGACCGGGGCATGGACCCGTGGCGCACCGCCAAGGCGACCGTCATCGCCGCGCTGTCCGACCTCACGCCCAAGACAACGATCCGCGGCCAGTACGAGGGCTACCACGACGTTAAGGGCGTGGACCCGAAGTCGACGGTCGAGACCTACGTCGCGGTCAGGCTGGCGCTGAACTCCTGGCGCTGGGAGGGCGTCCCGATCCTGATCAGGGCGGGCAAGTGCCTGCCGGTGACGGCCACCGAGGTGACGGTCAGGTTCCGCAGGCCCGCCAGCGACGTGTTCGGCCTCGAGCTGGCCGGCGGCGCCCTGAACGCGCTGCACTTCAGGATCAACCCGTCGACCAGCGTCGCGATCACGCTGGCCGGGAAGAAGCCGGGACCTGGCTGGGTGCCGCAGGCCGAGACGCTGACCTTCGCCGAGCAGCCAGCCGCCGACATGCGTCCCTACGACCGGCTGATCGGCGCGGCGCTGGCCGGCGACCGCGACCTGTTCGCCAGGCAGGACACGGTGGAGGCGGCCTGGCGGATCGTCGACCCGGTGCTCGGCGACGCGGTGCCCGTGCACTCCTACGCCAAGGGAAGCTGGGGCCCGAAGGAGGCCGAGGCGCTGCTGTCCGGCGGCGACACCTGGTACGACCCGGAGGGCTGACAGCGGGGGCGGGTTACCGGAATCGGGGGCAACGCAGGGTGAATAACCAGGGGCAGCGCCGCGTCGTGATCATCGGCGGCGGCTTCGCCGGCCTGTTCGCGACCCGAGCACTGCGGCACGGGCCGTTCTCCGTGACGCTTGTCGACCAGAGCGAGCATCACCTCTTCCAGCCGCTGCTGTACCAGTGCGCGACCGGCATCTTGTCGGAGGGCCAGATCACCGCGCCGCTGCGCCGGGTGCTCAGGCACTACGCCAACGTCGAGTGCGTGATGGCCAGGGCGGTGGACGTCGACCCTGAAGCCCGCACGGTGATCTGCCGCCGACCGCTCGGCGAGGAGATCGACCTGCCGTACGACTACCTGATCGTGGCGGCCGGGGTGGAGCAGTCCTACTTCGGCCACGACGAGTTCGCGGTCTGGTCACCAGGCATGAAGACCATCTCGGACGCGCTCACGATCAGGCGCCGGGTGCTCGGCGCCTTCGAGATGGCCGAGACCGCGCCGGACGCGGCCGAGCGTGCCCGCTGGCTGACCTTCGCCCTGGTCGGCGCCGGCCCGACCGGGGTCGAGCTGGCCGGCCAGATCCGCGAGCTCGCCACCAAGACGCTGCGCGACGAGTTCCGGCGGGTGCGGCCCGAGGACGCCAGGGTGCTGCTGTTCGACGGCGGCACCGACCCGCTGGCCTCGTTCGGCGAGAAGCTGTCCGAGCGGGCCGCCGGATCGCTGCGGCAGCTTGGCGTCGAGCTGCACATGGGCTCGCTGGTGACCAAGGTGGACTCCGAGGGCCTGGTCGTGAAGGACCACTCGGGCGCCCAGACCAGGTACGACGCGGCCACGGTGCTGTGGACGGCCGGCGTCGAGGCGCCTGCCCTGGCTACCGCGCTGGCCAAGGCCACCGGGGCCGAGCAGGACAAGGCGGGCCGGATCAGGGTCAACGACGACCTCACCGTCCCCGGGCACCCGCAGGTCTACGTGACCGGCGACATGATGAGCCTGCACGACCTGCCCGGCGTGGCCGAGGTGGCGATGCAGTCAGGCCGCTACGCCGCACGGCGGATCAAGCAGGAGGTCGCCGGGCACGGCGATGCCAGGCCGTTCAAGTACCGCGACGTGGGATCGGCCGCCTACATCGCCCGCGGCCGGGCGGTGGTCTCGGCCGGCCCGATGCACCTTTCCGGCTTCGCCGGCTGGTGGTTCTGGCTGTTCATCCACATCGCCTTTCTGACCGGGTTCCGTAACCGGATCGGCGCCGTGCTGACCTGGTGGCTCGCGTTCACCCGCGACATCCGCCGGGAGCGGGCGTTCACGGCACGCGAGGTCGGGACGATGCGGACGGTCTACTCGCCGCTCAGCTCCGGCGGCAAGCCGGGCAGCGGCGAGCATGAGCCCGCGCCGTAGCCCCAGCCGCAGCGCCGGAGCGGGCAGCGGGCCGGCCCTCCGTCTGCTGTCGGCGGCCGACGGCCGGGCCCGCGCCTTCCTCGCCGCCGCGGTCCTGCTCGGGCTGGCGGTGACCGCGGCGATCCTGGTCCAGGCCGGCCGCTCGCGCACGCGCTGGCCAGCGCGGCGGCCGGAACCGGTGCCGCCGCGCTGCGCGCCACCCTGATCGCGCTGCTCGCGGTGGTGATCGGCCGGGCGATCGCGGCGGGCGGCGCCGAGGCCGCCGCGCTGCGTGCCGCCGCGGCGGTCAAGCAGCGGCTGCGGACCAGGCTGGTCAGGCACGCGCTAGCGCTCGGCCCCACCTGGCTCGGCGGTCAGCGGGACGGCGAGATCACGGCCCTGGCGACCGGCGGCCTGGACGCCCTCGACCCCTACTTCGCCCGATGCCTGCCGCAGCTGACCCTGGCGGTCGCGGTCCCGTTCTCCGTCGTGGTGGCCGTGACCTCGGCGGACTGGCTGTCCGGCCTGATCATCGCGGTGACGCTGCCGCTTGTGCCGCTCTTCGGTGCCCTGGTCGGCCTGCACACCAGGGCGCAGACGCGGCGGAGCTGGCAGGCGCTGGCCAGGCTCAGCGGGCACTTTCTCGACGTGGTCCAGGGCCTGGCCACGCTCAAGGCCTACGGCCGGGCCCGGACTCAGGAGCAGAAGATTGTGGAGGTCACCAGCGAGTACCGGCGCAGCGTGATGGCCACCCTGCGGGTGGCGTTTATGTCCGCGCTTGTGCTCGAGCTGTCGGCGGCGCTGGCCACCGCGCTGGTGGCGGTCGAGGTCGGGATCAGGCTGCTGTACGGGCACCTTGGGTACCCGACGGCCCTGTTCGTGCTGCTGCTCACCCCCGAGGCGTTCCTCCCGCTGCGCAACGCGGCGGCCGCGTTCCACGCCAGCGCGGACGGGACCGCGGCCGCCAGGCGCGCCTTCGAGATACTCGACGAGCCGCTGCCCGGCGGCCCGCACAGCCCGCACAGCCCGCACAGCCCGCACAGCCCGCGCAGCGATGAACGTGGGCACCTTGCTGCTGCTATAGCGACAGCGAAGTGCCCACGTCATTCGGAATGCGAGCCCGGCGGGCAGCGATGGCCGGCACTGGCCGATCCCGACCTGCGGTCGCAGACCATCACGCTGAACGGGATCACCGTGGCCTATCCCGGCCGCGGCCAGCCGGTGCTGCGCAGGGTGAACCTCACGATCAGCCCTGGCGAGCTGGTCACGCTCGCCGGGCCCAACGGTGCGGGAAAGTCGAGCCTGCTCAGCCTGCTGCTCGGGTTCACCCAGCCGGCCGGCGGCGAGATCCTGGTCGGCGACGTCGCCCTGGCGGACCTCCCGGCCGACCTGTGGCGGGCTCAGATCAGCTGGCTGCCGCAGCGTCCGGCGCTGTTCGGCTGGACGGTCGCCGACAACATCGCGCTCGGCGACCCTCGCGCGAGCCGCGCGGCGATCGAGCGGGCGGCGGGCATGGCCGGCGCGGCGGGCTTCATCGCGGAACTGCCCGGCGGGTACGACACGGTACTCGACGAGCGGGCACTGCGGCTGTCCGCCGGCCAGCGCCAGAAGATCGCCCTGGCGAGGCTGTTCCTGCGGGACGCCCCGCTGCTGCTGCTCGACGAGCCGACCGCGCACCTGGACCCGGCCAGCGCCGCTGACGTGGACGCTGCGATCGGCACCCTGGCCGCCGGACGGACCGTGATCGTCGTCTCCCACCGCGACCTCGGCACCCGCCCGCCGCCCGCCCGGCTGGTGTACGTCAGCGACGGTGCGCTCACCGAGGTCGATGGCGGCCCGGCTCACGGTGCCCGGATGACAGCAGCCGACCAGGTCGACGGCGCCCGCCGCGCGCACGGTACCCGGACGACAGTGGCTGACGTGGTCGAAGGTACCCGCCCGGGCGCGCGGTACCCGGGCAAGGACGCCCGGCGCAGCCGCCGGGCCGCCTCCGGCGGCCCGCCTCACGGTGCCGAAATGACAACGGTCGACCGGGTCGACGGTACCCGCCGGGCTCGCGGTGCCCGGACGGCGACGGTCGGCGGGCTGCGGAACGACCCGCTGCTGCGGATGCTGCGGCTGGCCGGGCCGCTGCGCGGCCGGCTGCTGCTCGCGGCCGGCGCCGGGGCGCTGGCCACGGGCTGCGGCGTGGCGCTGCTCGCCACCTCGGGCTTCCTGCTGGCCCGTGCGTCGCAGCATCCGGACATCTCGGCGCTGTCGGTAGCCGTGGTCGCGGTCCGCGGGCTCAGCATCGGCCGGGCCGGATTCCGGTACGGCGAGCGGCTCGCCTCGCACGACGTCGCGTTCCGGGTGCTGGCCAGCGCACGGGTCACGATCTGGCGCCGGCTCGAGGCGCTCGCCCCGGCCGGGCTGCCCGCGTTCCGGTCCGGCGACCTGCTGGCCAGGATGGTCGGCGACGTCGACGCCACCCAGGACCTGTTCATCCGCGGGGTCGCGCCGCCGCTCGTGGCCGCCCTGGTCGGCGCCGGCGCCGTGCTCGCCTGCGCGGCGTTCCTTGTCCCGGCCGGCCTGGTGCTCGCCGCCGGGCTGCTGGCCGGCGGCATCGGGGTACCGCTGGCCGGCCTGGCGGCTACCCGCGCCTGCTCCCGCGAGGCGGCCCCCGCCAGGGGCGAGTTCGCGGCATCGGTGCGCGACCTGCTGGCCGGAGCCGCCGACCTGACCGCGTTCGGCGCGCAGGACGCCGCTCTCGCCAGGGCCGAGAACGCCAGCCGCGACCTCACCAGGCTGGCAGGCCGGTCGGCTGCCGCGTCGGGCCTGGGCGCCGGGCTCGGGGCGATTGCCGCCGGGCTGACGCTGTGGGGCGTGCTGCTGCTCGGCGTGCAGGCGGTCGGGGCGGGCGCGCTCAGCCGGGTCCCGCTGGCAGTGCTGACGCTGACGGCGCTGGCCGCGTTCGAGGCCGTGACCGTGCTGCCCGCGGCCGCGATCGCGCTGAGCCAGGCCAGGGCGTCCGCGACCCGGATCGCCGAAGTGCTCGACGCCCCCGATCCGGTCACCGAGCCCCCCGGCCCCCGCCCGCTACCCCCCTGTCCGCACCGCCGGCCTGCGGACGACGCACTCACCGTCAGGCTGCGGGACGCCTCGGTGCGCTATGACCCAGACGGCCCGCTCGCGATCGACGGCGTCAGCCTCGACCTGCCGCCGGGCCGGCGGGTCGCGCTCGTAGGGCCGAACGGGACAGGCAAGTCCACCGTCGCCGCCGTGCTGCTGCGGTTCGCCGGGCTCTGCGGCGGCACGGCCACGCTCGGCGGCCACGACCTGGCGAGCTACCGCTCCGACGACGTGCGCACGATCATCGGCGGTTGCCCGCAGGACCCGCACCTGTTCGACGCGAGCATCGCCGACAACCTCAGGATCGCCCGCCCGGCCGCCAGCGACGACGACCTGCTCGCCGTCGCCGCCAGGGTCGGCCTGCGGGACTGGATCGAGTCCCTGCCGCTCGGCCTGCACACCCAGGTCGGCCAGAACGGGACGGCGGTCTCCGGCGGCCAACGCCAGCGCATCGCCCTGGGGCGGGCTCTGCTTGCCGATCCGGTTGTGCTCGTGCTCGACGAGCCGACCGCGCACCTCGACCCGCAGGCCACGCGGTCCCTGATGGCGGACCTGCTGGCGATCACCGCGGGCCGTGCGACGCTGCTGATCACGCACGATCTCGACGGCCTCGACCAGTTCGACGAGATCGTGGTGCTCGACCGCGGCCGGCCAGCAGGCCGAGGCACCCACGCCGACCTGCTCGCCACCAACCCTCTCTACCAGCACCTCTGGCAGTCCACCCACCAGCCCGCAGCGACCCGCCCCAGCAAAGTCACCCCCGACTTCGTACCCGCCGACCCCAGCCCCGGCACTCAGCCCCTGTCAGACCTGCTGCCAAATTGACGTGGGCACTTTGCTGCTGCTATAGCGACAGCAAAGTGCCCACGTCAATCGCTGTGGCAGCAGCAATGTGTCCACGTCAATCGCTGTGGCTGCAGCAAAGTGCCCACGTTGCGAGGTGGTTGGTGCGCACGCGGGCTTGGGCGCCGGGCTCGGGCCCCCAGACCTCGGCAGGCCGCCGGCTGGCTCTCCTCTCAGCTCGGCGCCTACGGCGCCAGGACAGCCGTGGCCCATTGATGTCGTGATTCGCGTGATACGGGGCATTAACGGGCTACCGTTGTTCGCCCGACACTGGCGGGAGCCGCAACCGACGGCCGCGAGCAGGTCCGGGCCGAACCCGGTTGTCAGGATATCCCTGACGCCGTAAGGTAACGCCTGACACGTCAGGAGTTACCTTACAATCGGAGGCCCCGCGATGACCGCTACCAACGAGACGGCAGCAGACGACGACACTGCCGCCCCGATCGTCTGCTCGTTCTGCATCAAGCCGACCACCGAGGTGACCACGATGGTCGCCGGACCCGGCGTGTTCATCTGCGACGTATGCGTATCGATCTGCGTTGACCTGATCGCCAACAAGCCGGAGATTCCGCACGGCTTCTCCGACTGGGAGGGGACCCTGACCGACGACGGGCTGCTGGCGACCCTGCCCCAGATCGCCGCAGCCGGGGAACAGGCCGGCCGGCGGATGGCGCTGATGGTCGCCAAGGCCCGGACCCGCGGCATCACCTGGACCAGGATCGGCGCGGCGCTCGGCATGACCCGCCAGTCAGCGTGGGAGCGGTTCTCCGGCGAGGAGTAGCGGAGTAAATGGCGGCCAGGAGCAGGCGCCGCAGCGTCCCGATGGGCAGATTTGGCCGAGGCTGCCGCAGAAACCGGCTGCCGCTCCGTCCGCCCCAGGTGTGCGACTGTTGGTAGATGCAGCTGCAGAAGTTCGGCCATAGCTGCCTGCTGGCGAGCGAGGGCAACGCGCGCCTGCTCATCGACCCCGGTCGGCGCTCGGACGGATCCGAGCAGCTCACCGGGCTGACCGGCATCCTGATCACGCACATCCACGACGACCACCTCGACGTCGGCCGGCTCCGCCAGCTTCTCGAACGCAATCCAGCCGCCGAAGTCGTCTGCGACGCCGTGAGCGCGGCGGCGCTTGCCGAGAGCGGCATCGCGGTCCGGGTCGTGCACTCCGGCGACAAACTCGACGGCGACGTGCCGATCGGTATCTGCGGGCACGAGCACGCAGTGATCCACCCCGACCTGCCGGCTTCTCGAACGTCGGGTACCTGATCGCCGGCCGGTTCTTCTACGCGGGCGATGCGTTCACGGTGCCCGACCGGCCGGTCGAGATCCTCGCCGTGCCGGTCAGGGCGTCCTGGATGAAGCTGGCCGAGGCCGTCGACTGGCTGCGGGTGCTGCGGCCGCGGGTGGCCCTGCCCGTGCACGACTTCGGCTGCGTGCTCGACGAGGCCACCTACCGCATACTGGACCGGCTGAGCCCGGCGGGGACCAGGGTGATGGCGCTGAACGCCGGAGTACCTGAAACGTTCTGAGCGGCTGAGGCACCTATATATAGGCGCACATTTAGGTGCCGCGCGAGGAGCGAGGGCGAGGAGGGCCGGTTCATGCCGAGCTTCGATGAGCTGCTTGCCGAGGGTTCGGCCGTGCCGGTGAATGGCTGGGACTTCTCCTGGTTCGAGGGCCGCGCCACCGAGGAGCGGCCGCCGTGGGGCTACGCCAGGCTGCTCGGCGAGCGGATGGCCGCCCTGGCCGGCGTGCCCGGCGCGGCGGCGCTCGACCTGCAGACCGGCGGCGGTGAGGTGCTCGCCTCGGTGCCCGCCGCTCCGCCGGTGCTGGTGGCGACCGAGTCGTGGCCGCCGAACCTGCCGGTCGCGACGGGCAACCTCGCCCGCCTCGGCGCCAGGGTCGTCGCGGTGGACGACCCGGTCGGCGACCTGCCGTTCGCGGACGCGACCTTCGACCTGGTGGTCAGCCGGCATCCGGTCGGCGTGCGCTGGGACGAGGTCGCGCGGGTGCTGAAGCCGACCGGCACCTACTTCTCCCAGGAGGTGGGCGACGGCTCGGTGGGCGAGCTGACCGAGTTCCTGATGGGGCCGCTGCCTGAGGAGGACGGCCCGACCCGCGACCCGAAGTGGTCGGTGCTCGGCGCGACGCACGCCGGGCTCAAGGTCACGGACCTGCGCGAGTTCCGTGGGCGGATGGAGTTCTACGACGTCGCCGCCGTCGTGCACTTCCTGCGGAAGGTGATCTGGATCGTGCCGGACTTCACCGTGGCGGCCTACCTCGACCGGCTGCGCGCCCTGCATGAGCGGATCGAGGCGGACGGCCCGTTCGTGGCGACGACGGTGCGGTCCCTGATCGAGGCGCGCAAGCCGGGGCGCTCGCCGAGGATCGGAGGGCAACCATAATGACCCCCCCGGCCCGACGCCGGGCGGGCGGTGGTCGCTTGCTTTCCGTCCGAAGACCGGGCGAACGCGGGCTATCACATCGAGTCGCGGCGGAGGAGAACTGACCGTCGGAAGCGGCACGTAGGGTGGCTTAGGTGTTGTGGGGAGCGTACGGGTCATTCCTGGCCTTCGCTGTGGTTCTCGTCCTTGTGCCCGGGGCTGACTTCGCGGTGGTGACCAGGAACACACTGGCACTCGGCCGGTGGCGGGGGAGCTGGGCGGCGGCGGGAGTGTCGTGCTCCAACGCCGTCCAGGGGTCCGCGGCGGCGGCCGGCCTCGGCGCGCTGATCATCCGGGTGCAGCCCTTGTTCTCCGCGGTCAAATGGGCGGGTGTCGGCTACCTCGCCTATCTCGGCGCACACGCCATCCGCTCCGCCATCCGCGGCGATTACCCGCCGCTCGAGTCCGAGGGTCGGCGCAGTACCGGCGGCGCGGCGTTCGGCGGCTGGCGGCAGGGCTTCGTTTCGAATATCACCAATCCCAAGGTGCTGGTGTTCTACCTCGCCGTACTGCCGCAGTTCCTGCCCGCTGGGGCAGGGGTGCCGGTGCTGCTGCTGTTCGCCTACCGCCATGCGGTGCTGAGCCTGGCGTACCTGCTGCTGCTCACGCTGGTGCTGCACAATGCGCGCGGGATGCTTCAACGCCGCCGGGCCCGCCGGACGCTGGACCTGGCCACCGGTGTCGTACTGCTCGGCTTCAGCGCCCGGCTGGCCGCCGAGCACGCCTGAGCAGTGGTGCAGCCGTCCGCTCATCCTGCCGGCCAGGATGAGGGCATGCGGCGGGCGCTCGCCGCCTGGGGACGGGTGGCGCTGGTCGGCCGACTGGGTGGCGGGAACCGGAACGCGGTCATGGAGATCCGCCTGGACGGGGCGCGGCTGGTGGCCCTGAAGTCGTCCCGCACGCCGTCCAGCCTGGACTGGGAGGCGGACCTGCTTGCCTTCCTCGCCGGCCACGGGCTGCGGGTGCCGGCCATGGTGCCCGCGCAGGACGGGCGGCGGCACGTCGACGGTGTCACCGTGCAGACCTGGCTCGACGGCAGCGTGCCGGGACCGGATGACTCGCCAGCCGTGGCCGCGACACTGCGGCGACTGCATGTGCTGACGGCAGGATGGCCGCAGCGGCCAGGCTTCGCTTCGACGACCGACCTGCTCACGGCCGAACGCGGCGGCGATGTCGACCTGTCTGCCATGCCGGCTGACGCCGTCGCTGACTGCCGTCGTGCCTGGGCACCGCTGGCGGGCAGAGCGCAAGCCGTCATCCACGGTGATCCCGGCCCGTCCAACATCCGCGTCACCAGCGACGGCGCCGGCCTGCTCGACTGGGACGAGGCCCGGGTCGACTGCACCGATCTCGACCTGGCCGAGCTCCCGGTCAGCAAACTCCCGGTCAGCGAGCTCCCGCCAGGGCGCCTGATGGCGGCGCGGCTTGCGGCCACCGCGTGGGAGGCAGCCAACGGCTGGATCGTCGAACCCGCCTACGCCCGGCGCCAGCTGGAACTGCTGCGTGCCGGCCGGCCCGCCTTCGGCTGAGCGGACAGCCAGCCAGGTCGGTGTCGCTGAGATCCCGGCCGTAACTGGCGATTGGACCGCGCCCGCTTCTCATCCTCTGGCGCCACTTCTCATCCGCTACGGTCACTTTGCATCCGGTAGCGTCATGATCACGTCCTGTTTGCTCCATTTTGTGAGGCGCCAGCGGATGCATAGTCCGTGCTGCCGCCGGTGTGGGACCAGCGGGAGCGAAAGTCGCCGGGCCACAAGCTCAGTAGGCGCGGGCGAAGATCACCCGCTTGCCGTACGCGGATGGCTTGCCGCACCGGATGCACGTGCCCTGCTCGGGTTCGCCTGCCAGCGGGATGCAGCGCGGGGTGGCCGTGGTCTCTGCCTTGATCTCGTCTTCACAAGCCTGCTCGCCGCAGTGCAGCGCCAGCGCCCAGCCGACTGCCACGGCGACGACGAACTCGGGCCAGGAGTTGACGGCGGCCGTGTGCTCGTCGCGGAAGTCGGCGGCCCGCCGGGCCAGCATGGACTGGAACCCGGCGAGCTCGGCAGCCAGCAGGTCCGGCGCCGAGCCGAGCGGGATGGGCACCTTGGCGGCGTCCGGCTCCGGGTAACTCAGGCGACGAGACATCAGCGCCGTGCCGCCGGCCAGGTCGCGCGGGCCGAGCTCGAGCCGGATCGGCACGCCGCGCATCTCCCAGTCGTTGAACTTGAACCCAGGCGACAGCTGCGGCCGGTCGTCCACGTGCGTTCGGATGCCCGCGCGCTGCAGGCCAGCGGCCAGCTCGGCAGCCGCGGACAGCGTCGCCTGGGCCTGGTCGCCGTGCCCGATTGGCACGATCACCACCTGGTAAGGAGCCAAGGCCGGCGGCAGCACGAGACCCTTGTCGTCACCGTGGGTCATGATCAGGCCGCCGATCATCCTCGTGCTCATGCCCCAGGACGTGGTGTGGCACAGCTCGACCGTGCCGCTCTCGCCGGTGTAGGTGATCCCGAACGCCGCGGCGAAGTTAGTCCCCATGAAATGCGACGTGCCCGACTGCAGGGCCCGCCCGTCCCGCATCATCCCCTCGATCGTGAACGTGCGCTCGGCCCCGGCGAATCTCTCTCCCGGCGTCTTCTCGCCGGGCACGGTCGCCAGGGCCGCGGTCTCCACCGCAAGGTCCTGGTAAAAGGCCAGCGCCAGCATCGTCTCGGCGATCGCGTCAGCCGCGGTGGCATGCGCGGTGTGGCCTTCCTGCCACAGGAACTCGCTGGTGCGCAGGAACATCCGGGGCCGCATCTCCCACCGGAGCACGTTGGCCCACTGGTTAAGCAGCAGCGGCAGGTCCCGGTGCGAGCTGATCCACTTGGCCATCATCTCCCCGATGATCGTTTCCGACGTCGGCCGGACGATCAGCGGTTCCTCCAGCTCCTTGCCGCCCGCATGGGTGACCGTGAAGAGCTCGGGCGCGAACCCCTCGACGTGCTCGGCCTCGCGCTGCATGTAACTCTGCGGTATGAGCAGCGGGAAGTAGGCGTTCTTGTGGCCCGTGGCCTTGATCCGGCCGTCCAGGTCCGCCTGCAGCAGCTCCCAGATCCGGTACCCGTACGGCCTGATCACCATGCTGCCGCGGACCGGTCCGCGGTCCACCAGTTCGGCGCGGAAGACCACGTCGTTGTACCAGGCCGAGAAGTCCTCGCTTTGCGGCGTAACGCTGCGCTCGTCGCGTGCCATGGTCTGCAGGTTACTGAGATCGCCAGGCAAGGTCTTCACATTTACGGGCGGGTTGACGCTCAGCGCGTGCCGAGATCGCCTCCGCCGTCGACCCAAGCGGCTATCGCCGCCTCATGGCCCCGCAGCTTCATGGCCCTCGGTGAGGTCGTCAGAGCATCCGGCCTGGAGCCGCGGCCACTGGGCGATGGGGCGTCCACCCGGCCACGCTGACGTCGGCGGCCAGTCGGGCGGGCCGCCGTCGGTCCGCGTGTAGGAGCACTGTTGCGGCCAGCCTCGGGGCGAGTCCTCCCACGGCTCCTGGCGTCCGTACACGGTGAGGTCCATAAGGGCGTAGCTGTAGTCCAAAGCTTCCGCGCCGCGGCGGGTCGTCCAGTACGTCTCGAAGACGCGGTCGCCGTCCCGTACGTAGCACACGAGGTGGAACAAGCCCACCTGGCGGCCGACGAGGAGCTCGCCGAGGGAGGCCTTAGCCGAGTACCACGGCACCTTCCATCCCATGAAATCGCGATAGCGGATGCTCTCGTCGTAGGGCCCCTGGCAGAAGACCGCATAGGTGATGCCGCGGGAATGAAGGTAGGACAGCTCCGCGACCTGAGTGGTCACCCACGTGCAGCCTTCGCACTGCTCGGCGGCGGGCCGGCCCGGGTTCCACATGAAGTAGTAGGCGACGAGCAGCCGGCGCCCCTCGAACGCGTCGAGCAGGGTCAGCGGCCCGCCTGGCCCAGTCAGCACGAGGTCGGCGTCCACCTCGACCATCGGCAGGCGCCGGCGGGCCGCAGCGATCGCGTCACCCGCCCGGGTGTGGGCTTTCTCCCGAACCCGCAGCCGGTCCATTTCGGCCTGGAAGACAGCGCGGTCGACAGCCACTGGCAGACCCTGGGCAGGGGCGCCACCGGCTGCCGGCCCGCCGAGGCTCGGCCCGTCTTGTTCCGGCACTGAGAACTCACCCCGATCCGGCATCCTGCCACGTCCTGCTGCGTGCGCATGACTCATACGAAGGATGCCAGACGCCCTGCGGATCCGCCGTCGCGGACGTTATCAGATGATATGGATGATTTCCACCACGATGAGAGCCAGAATCGCCAGCAGCGCTATCGCTGAAGCGACCCAGGCCGCGACCCGCCGCCATCCCTTCTGGCGAGACAGCCCGAACAAGAACTTGTCGAACTGCTCAGCCTCACCCCTCGGGGTGTTCGGGCTGTGCTGGCCTACCGGCCACCCCGCCGACGAGTCGTCGTGACGCCGTTGACCGCCCACAGCTTGCTCCCATGACAGCACCAGTGGCAGCGCAAGGGACCGACGGTCGCCCATTTCGGCAGGTCAAACGAGATCTCCTCGGCTCCCGCTATTGCATGCTCGCACAGATTTCCGCCCTATGGGGAGACAGCCGCGGTGCGATGAAGCTGAGGCAATGCGTCTGCGCTGCAGGCGTGCAGCGGTGATGTACAGCAACGGGAGTAGGTCCCGGCGTACAACGGCGGATGTCGGCGGACCGGGAGAACCGGCCTGAGCTGCGCTGACGTCGGCTCCGTCCGCGCCGGTAATACCCGCGCTACCACGGGCAATCTAGGCCGCTGCGGTGTGAGCGAAGGCGAGTTGCTGACCGGGGATGGCGTCACCCAGGGGATCGTGCGGATCGGGGACACGGTGCGGCGGCCGCTGCGGCCGTTCAAGCAGGCGATCTGCGCTTCCTGCGTGGTGAGGTAGGTGGTTGCAACCCCGGCGCGCACGTCCGCAGCGCTAACACTCGGTGGTTGCAACGCCTCGCGCCCTCCAGGGATGAGATGGTGCTATGCGGGACCGACGACCGGAGAGGAACGGGTAGTTGACGCGGACTGCCGGGCGCACGGAACGCGAGATCCAGGACATCGCACTGGCCCACAGGCGGCACCTCAGGGTGGACGGCACCTTCAACTTGCGCGACGTCGGCGGTTACCCGACGCATGCGGGCGATAGCGTGGCCTGGCGGACCCTGTTCCGCTCCGACAGCCTGCACAGGCTTGACAGCCAAGGCACCGCCGAGCTGGCCGGGCTTGACCTGCGCACGATCGTGGACCTGCGTGCGGACATCGAGGTGGAGCAGAGGCCGAGCGCCGTGGCCGGGCTGCCAGCCCGGACCGTGCGCGCCCCGATTGTCCGCGACCCGACCGGGCTGCCGCCACTGACCGGCCTGGGCGCGGAGTACCGCTACATGATCGACGAGTGCGGCGACTCGATCGCCGCGGCGGTCAGGGAACTGTGCGCGCCTGGCGCGCTTCCCGCGCTGGTGCACTGCGCTGCGGGCCAGGACCGCACCGGCATCGTGATCGCGCTGGTGCTGGCCGTGCTCGGCGTTCCCGACGAGCTGATCGGGGCGGACTACTCGCTCAGCTCGGTGTACCTCGACCCTGACAGCACTGCGGTGATCGGCAGGCTGAAGGCCACCGGCCTGGGCGACAACGTGACCGCTGAACTGCTCTCCAGCCCGGCTGGGCTGATCCTGAACGTGCTGGCCTGGGCCAGGGCAGTCGGCGGCGGATCGGTATACGGGTACCTCACGGCGCACGGCGTCGGTGCGGCCGGCCTGGCGGCGCTGCGATCCGCGCTGGTGCGCTAGCGCATTCAAGCTGGCTGGCTACGAAGGCGAACTGCTGGTGACGCCCGTCGCCAGCAAGGCCGAGTGGCGCGTACCTCCTCGAGCCGCTGCGTTCAGGGCACTTGGTGACCGCGTGGCCCTTGACCAGATACTCACCCAGCTGCTGGCTGCAGGGTCTGGATCGTTGCAAGAACAGGACAGTGGGGAAGCGGAATGTGGTCGAGCAGACGACTAGATCCGGTCGCGCGTAACGTCATCATTCGCAGCGCGGGATGACAGCCCCGGAAAGGTCCTTCGGAGGTGCATGGTGAGCGACACGGGCACGGGCAACGGCAAAGTGGTTGTGAACAGGTCGATGTCACTCGACGGGTTCACCGCTGGTCCCGGCGACGCGATGAACTGGATCTTTGACTTCATGGGGCCGATCGAGGAAGAGTTCCCGGAGATCATGGCGGCCACCGGCGCCATGCTCGTCGGCCGGCGGACCTACGAGGTGGGTAAGCGTATGGCCGAGAATCCGAACGAGGTCACCCCTGCCTATGACGGGGGCGCTGAGTTCGTCCTCACCCATGAGCCACCGGACCCGCCGGACCCGGCAGTCACGTTCCTCACCGGTGACATTGGGGAAGCTGTCGCCACCGCGCTTCGCGCCGCGGGGGGCAAGAACCTCGAAATCCTCGGCGCCGACGTAGCCGGTCAGTGCCTGCGGCGGGGACTCGTGGACGAGATCATGGTGTTCGTCCTGCCGGTCCTGCTCGGCGACGGGACTCGCTTCTTCTCCTCCCCAGGCTTCGCGAGGATAGACCTGGAACCGCTCGACAGCACACGGTCGGGAGCCGTCACGATCCTTCGGTTCTGCGTCCGCAAGTAGTTCACGGCTCCGTCGTATCAGGTTGCTACTGCCCCTATAGCCGGTCGTCCCGGACCCGCCGGAGGCATCCGCGGAACTGGCTGCGTTTGGTTCGTTTGGCTGCCCACTGTCCTCCCCAGCCGCCAGTCTGAAGCAGAGCACCACCTAGCAAATCTCTAGGGCGTGTCGCACATCAAGCGGGGCCGATCCGTCGCACATCAAGTGGAGTTTGGCAATCAGGGACTAGACATGTCGCGGCCTGGTCGTGCCGATCTCGGCTGTCCGGATTGGGCCGCGCTTCGCGCCCGGCGTGGTCGCTGGCTGTGCCATCGGCGCGGTCGTCTCAAGGCGCCGAACTGCTCCGGCAGGCGAGGCCACAGCGCCAACGCCGCCGCGGCCAGCGCGGCCACTGCCTGAAGATGGTCGTCGGTCTGCCGGGCGGCAGGAGTTCTTAGTCACCCAGTTAGTCCCCAGGACACCGGAAATCCCTTCCCGGCATTCGGGAAGGGGCCACTGACCTGGGTGGGTGGGCCTGCGAGGACTTGAACCTCGGACCTCTTCCTTATCAGTTCAGGCCAACGGCGGGTGGACAGAGGTCCTCCAGTTCCTTGCCGCTGTGCTGCTGGGGTGCGCATCGTCGGCCCGACGCGCGAGGGTGTTGCTGTCACTTCTGCTGTCAGTCCGGCGACCTTCTGATCCGCAGGCATGCGCCCAAGTCCGATGCCGTCTGGCCATTTTGTGAGACAGCTGTGAGAGGCAGGGGTCACGCTGCCAGGTTGGCAGCGGCCTAGTCCTTGCCCAGATGGCCCTGCGGCTGGCTCACTAGGCCAATAGGCCCCCGTCGGTCACTAGGGGCGCGCTCGTGACCAGCATTTTCACCGGCACACTCCGGTCGTGCCGCCGCCCGACCTCCGGCGCGACTCAGCGACCATGGCGGCGGCGTTTTCGTCGCGCTGAGACGCCATACCATGGTGAGCAACAGCGGTCAGATTATGGCGCTCACGTCCAGCTCCGCTGACCACGACGGCAAGCTCACGATCAATGGCAGCTAGCCACTCGCCAGACAAGCGGCACGGATAACGAGGAAGACGAAGACGATGCCTCTAGATGTTTCACGGGAGCTCGGCTCTCAGCAGCTCGCCGCGACGCCGGTCTGCCCCCGCGGACATTCGTGGCGGCAGGCCAGCCGCCCGACTTACAGCCTGCAGGCTATGGCGCTGGGCCCGCTGGCCGCCAGGATCGTGTTCGGCCCTCGGCCCGATACTTCCCGCGCCCAGACGCCCAAGTTCGGCCAGATTGCCTGGCTCGTGGTCACCAAGGACGAGCTCGCGCTGGTCAAGCGCACCAAGACTAGGTCCGGCGTGACGTTCCATGCATACGCCCGGGTCCCGATGGCCGAGCTGCAGACCTTCGATCTCCGCCACGCGCGGATGATCTGGCCGCTGACCATCACGTTGCGCGATGGCGACACCTGGCGACTGGAAATCCCGCGGTTCAGCAAGAAGCGTGCCCGCGCGGCCGCTGCTGCGGTCGGCTCGGTTTCACCAGGATCAATCCGAGCTCCGGGCTAGGCCATCTGGCCGGTTTGACGTGCGCCGGAAGCGGTGTCAGCACCGCCACCCACCCTCGCTGGGGCCCGTGTGGTCGCCAGCGACCTCACTCCCGAACTCTTGGCTGCCGGGTCGAAGGCGAGAAGCGTGCCGCCGCGGAGTCCATGAGCGGGCTGCTCTTTGGCACGCGCTCTCTGCAGCATGGCTCCCAGGGCCGCCACAACACTCGCAACCGTCCGGGCGAGGGGGGTGTGACCTGGCGCGCACGGAGGGACTCGAACCCCAACCTTCTGATCCGTAGATTCCCGTCGGGGCGTCCAGGCCCGTTCAGACCAGTTCACGACCTCGGACGACTCTATGCCGGTTGTCCGTAGACGTCCGGAGAATCGTGAGGTCGTTCGTCCATGTGGCTCCCAGCGTGGCTCCCAAACGGCGGGCCTGTCGCTTTCGTTTCGGCCCGCATGTGCCTGAGCAGGTGCTGGGTCATGCCTCTCCTCGACGATAGGTCGCGAGCACCACGCCGGTCGTCGTGGTCACCGATTCGGCGAGCCTGAGCCTCAGGTGCGGACCGTGTTCGGCGAAAAGCCGCGTGCCGGTCCCGAGGACGAGCGGAGCTATCGACAGCTGCAGCTCATCGACCAGATCCGCGGCTAGCAGCGAGCGCAGCAGCATCCCGCTGCCCAGCAGGCCCAGGTTCTCCTCGGGGGCGCGCACCTTGAGCTCTCGGACCGCTGCGATGACATCGCCGCCGACCAGTGTCGAATTCTGCCACGCCAGCGGCTCGGTCAGGGTCGTGGACACGACGTACTTGTGCCGGGCGTCGAGCACCGGCGAGAACGGGTTGTCCTCACGACCCGCCCAGACCTTGAGGAAACGCTCGTAGGTGACCCGGCCGAACAGCATCGCACCCTCCGATGCCATGCCTTCTCGGGCCTTCTGCATGCTGATCTCGTCGCCGTAAGGCTGGCCCCAGCCACCGTACGCAAACCCACCACGAGTGTCCTCGTCCGGCGCCGCGGGTGCCTGCATCACGCCATCCAGCGTGACGTTCTCGATCGCGATGATCTTCGCCATGTCGACCTCCTGAGACGTTCTTACATGCCTGCCTTTACTCGGCATTGGCCGGGTGGCTCGCCGACCCTCAGCCGCTCTGGGCTTGCTCTGGGCTCGACCTGGCGTATACAGGTGGTGGCTTTGTACTCCGCCAGCTGCATACTCCCTCGCGCTGCTGCGCCTCAGCCTGGCCAGCGTAAGGTCGCGTACAGATTGATTGAATCCAGCAAAATATGCTTGCATTATCGGCGCGGTCACGGGCCCCTCATCCAGCCTGGGCGAGCAAGTTAGTCACCCAGTTAGTCCCCAAGGGCACCGAAAAGCCCCTTCCCACGATCGGGAAGGGGCCTCTGACCTGGGTGGGCCTGCGAGGACTTGAACCTCGGACCTCTTCCTTATCAGCTCTGGCGGCGCTCCGGTCGGCGCGCCGTTACTCGCCCGGGTCGTTAGTGTCAGTGAGTCCAGCAGGCTCATCGTGCACCGCCGTTGCTGTCACCGCTGCTGTCAGGACCGCCTGATCCCAGTGCTGGCGAAGTGGCTTTGCCAGGTGCATGCGCTCCGTGGAGGGGATCACCAGCACCTGCTCTTGCGGAGGGAAGGGCACGTCGGCTCGCTTGGGGATCACGTGGAAATGAACGTGCGGCACGGTCTGGAAGGCGGCGATGCCGTTGTTTTGCCGGATGAGCAGGCCGTCTGGGTCCAGCGCGGCGCGCAGCATCCGTGCCGCCTTGGCGACGCCATGGGCCAGCACGGCCTCTTCGTCCGGAGTGAGGTCGAAGATGGTTTCGACGTGCCGCCGTGTGGTCACGAGCGTGTGCCCGGGCATGCCGCCGAGAGCCGCGGGAGCGAGGAAGACGATCATGGTGGCGTCCTTGAAGATCGTGGCGGGCGGGCCGTGCCAGGCGTGGCGGCCGTCATAGTTCCCGCAGTAGGGGCAGGGCTGCCGCGTGGGGACGATCAACACCTAGGATCACCAGTGCCCGCAGGGCTCCTCGGCTTCGGCATCCGGCGACGCTAACATGCAGGCTTCCGTATCCGGCAGCGATTCTTCCGCTGGTCCGACAGGCTCCCGCCGCGGCAGAAGTAGCCGCTCAAGCTTGGGGTGGTGGGCTTCTGACCTGGCGCGCTCGGAGGGACTCGAACCCCCAACCTTCTGATCCGTAGGTACGCACGAGCCATTCGGGCTCGTTCAGATCAGTCCCTGCGCGCGGCACATCCTCGCACGCTCGTCCGCGCGCGACATGATCGTTGCTGTCATTTGCGCTGTCAACGTGGTCTACGCGCAGCCCCGGGGACCGGGACATGCGCTCTGAGCTGGTGGGCCTGCGAGGACTTGAACCTCGGACCTCTTCCTTATCAGATCGTTTCGCATGGAGCCGTGATCTCTGATGTACCCGGCTGTGCGCTAATGGCGTGACCGTTCGAGACCTCTTGCCTCCCTTCGGGACCGACATTACGGGCACGCAGCGGGCACGGATCGGCCGCTGCATGGGAAATGACGTGGCGGCTCGTGATCTTTAGCGGTTATCGTCCCGCACATGTTTCCTGAACCGCGGATCGTCAAGGCTGGCAGCAGGGAGCTCGCGGTCGAGGACTCGGGACCTGAGAGTGGGTTCCCGATTCTGATGATGAACGGTGCTGGCTCGCGGCACTTGCTCCCGCCAGCGGTGCGCGAGGGCCAGGAGCAGGGCTTCCGCCTGATCGGCTACGACCGTCCTGGCTGCGGTGGGTCCACGGGCCTGCCTGGGCGCCGGATCGCTGACTGCGCCTGGGACATCCGGGCGATCGTGACCGACCTGGGCATCCCCCGGCTGGCAGTGTGGGGATCGTCGGGAGGCGGCCCTTATGCCCTGGCCGCTGCGGCCAAGCTGCCGGAGATGGTTGCTGCCGCCTGTGTCTTCGCGTCGGTCGGTCCCTACGGTGAGCCGGACCTCGACTGGGCCGAAGGCCTCGGCGGGGACGAGTCGCGCGAGGAGATCCGTCTGATCTTGGAGGAGCCGGAGCGGGCACGAGCCGAGTTCCGAGCGCGATCCGCGATAACCCTGGCGGAGAGGGGCTCCGCGGACTGGTGGCTGCAGCATTGGGGCGAACAAGCCGGACCGGCGCACAGCCGGGAGTGGGCCGAATACCTCGCCCTGTGCACCCGCGACGCACTCCACGCTGGCGATGACGGGACCTTCGATGACGAAGGTTCATGGGAGGACGACAACGCCATTTACTGCCCCTGGCAGTTCGACCTCGCCGACATTCAAGCCCCGGTCAGGATTTGGCACGGCCTGAAGGACTTCCTTCCCGTCACCCACGCCAGGTGGCTCGCCGACCGCATCCCCAATGTCGACACCCACTTTCTCCCTGACGAAGATCACAGCAACGTCGAGGAGAACAACCGCGCCGCCGCCTTCGCCTGGCTGAAGGGCTCCGTCTGACTTGCCGAGCGCAGGCAGCACCAAGCTTGACGAGCCGTGGCGGTGCGGCGGCCGCGCTGCCGAATCAGCTATATCTGGATCAAGCGGCGCCGCTGCGCGGCGCCCGAGGCCGCAGCTCACCACTGGTCGGACAGGCTCACCCGTCGCGCAGCCTGGTGCAGCCGGAGCCATCCTTACTCGCCGCACCCATTTGTCCAGCTCGCGGGCGTCGCGTCCAGGGCGTTCCCTGCGGTCGCGTCGCATGCGATCGGCTCCGCCGACCCTAGACGCGGTGCCCGACCGCAAAGCCTGGCTTACCGCGATGCTTGATCTTCCGGCAACAGATCCGGCCAGGTATCGGTGGGAGCGCGTTGCTCCGGAGGACACCGACTGCATGTCACCAATCCGGCGGCTGCTCCACGTCCTGGCCGACCGCACCCAATGGCAGAACGCCGTGACAGAGGCCAGACGGCGCACCGACGCCGATCGGGATACGTCGCCGCTGGTTGGGAGGGCGGCATGACGGTCAGGCCAGCGAACACGATCGAACGACTGCTGACGGTGGGGCAGGTGGCCGCCCTGCTCGGTACAACGGAACGGTTCCCTAGGCGCCTCATCGCCGAGCGGCGGATCAGATTCGTCCGCGTCGGCCGCCATGTGCGGATTCCGGAGTCTGCGGTCTGTGACTTCATCGCGGCCGGTGTCGTCGAGCCCGTCGTCCGGCGGCGGACGAAGGTGGCGTGATGGCGGCCAGGCGCCGGTTCGGTCGGCTTCGCAAACTGCCATCCGGGCGGTACCAGGCTCGCTATCTAGGCCCGGATGGCATCGACCGGCCCGCTCCATCGACGTTCGCCAGCAAGACCGAAGCGGAGAGGTGGCTCGTCAGGACCGAGGCGGAGATTCACGACGACCGGTGGCAGGATCCCGACCTGGGCCGGGTGCTGTTCCGGGAGTACGCATTCGCCTGGCTAGCTGAGCGGCCTAATCTCCGGCCGAACACAATGCAGGTCTACCGGTACGTGCTGACCAAGCACCTAATCCCGACTTTCGGCAATCGTGCGGTCGCCGGAATCAGAGAGGCCCATGTACGCCGGTGGCGTCACGAGCTGCTGGAGGCCGGGGCCAGCGCGTCGTCTGTCGCCAAGGCGTACCGGCTTCTCAAGGCCATCCTGAACACGGCTGTCGATGACACAATCATCGCGCGCAATCCCTGCCGGATCCGCGGTGCGGCTTCGGACCGCTCACCTGAGCGGCCCATACTGACGCTGCGCCAGGTTCTCGACCTGGCCGAGGCGATCGGCGCCCGCTACAGAGCGCTGGTGCTGCTCGCGGTCTTCGGCAGTCTGCGCTGCAGCGAGCTGGCGGCCCTCCGCCGCAGCGATGTCGACTTGGACTCCCGCACTGTGCGCGTCGAGAGGTCGCTGAGCGAGGTGCCTGGCGGCGGTTACCTGTTCGGGCCGCCCAAGTCTGAGGCGGGCCGCCGCGTCATTGCGATACCGGCGGCGATCGAATCAGCCATGCGGCACCACCTGGCGGCGTTTACCGCGCCGTAATCCGACGCCCTTGTGTTCACGAGCATTACCGGCGCGCCGCTGCGCCATAACAATTTCCGTCGCCGCCATTGGCTCCCAGCGCTATCTCATGTAGGCCTGGTGGGAACGCATTTTCATGATTATGCCGATGTCATCGTTATGCCGACCTGGCTGAGAGCTCCCTGCTGGGAGGGGGTGATCGTGCGGAAGTTGTCGGCATAACAAAGGGTTTGTGATTCATCGTGACTTCTTGTCGCTCTGACAGACGAGGAGGACCGATGAGCAGGCCAACGAGCAGGGTGAGCAGGGTCTTGATGTCGGGGCCGCTGCCCCCGTTCGCCGAGGAGTACAGGCTCGAGTTGCTGGCGCGGGGTTATACCGTGCGCTCTGCTGTGAATGAGTTGCGGCAGGTGGAGCGGCTGAGCCGGTGGCTGGAAGATGGCGGCCTTGAGGCGGGTGACCTGAGCCGGGGGCAGATCGAGGAGTTCCTGGCTGTCCAGCGCCGCGCTGGACGTGTTCGCTCGCAGTCGCGCCCTGGTTTGCTGTGTCTGCTGGGGGTCCTGCAGGAGCGGGGCGTGGCCGCTGGGCCTGCGGCAGCGCGGCCGTCGCCGACGCAGCTGCTGCTCTTGTCGTTCGAGCGTTACCTGCTGGCCGAGCGGGGTCTGGCTGCCGGTACCGTCACCGGTTACCTGGCCCATGCCGGACATTTTCTCGACGGCCTGCCTGCGGGCGGGCTGGCGCAGATCAGCGCGGCGGAGGTGTCACAGGCGGTGCTGAGAGTGTCGGCCTCCGCGGCGGCCGCCACGACGCAGAACTTCATCTCCGGGCTGCGGGCCTTCCTCGGCTTCTTGTTTCTGCAAGGCGTTGCCGAGGCGGACTTGTCGCAGGCGGCCCTGTCGGTGCAGCGCCGGCAACGCTCGCTTCCCCGCGGGCTGGCCAGTTCTGATGTCCAGGCCATCCTGGACAGCTGCGATCGCCGCAGCGCGCTCGGCCGCCGGGACTACGCGATGGTCATCTTGCTCGTGCGCCTGGGGCTGCGCCGCGGCGAAGTCGCCGCGCTCAGGCTCGACGACATCGACTGGCGGGCGGGAGAGCTGGTGGTACGCGGCAAGCGCAGCCGCTCAGACCGGCTGCCGCTTCCTCCCGATGTGGGACGGGCAATCGCCGCCTATCTCAAGAACGGGCGGCCGTCTTGTCCCCGGCGGGAGTTGTTCCTGACTGGCCGGGCGCCGCTGGGGCCGGTGGCGGCCGGCACTGTCGCCTCTACCGTCCGCCGCGCTTGCCGGCGGCCGGCGTCCCGGAGGTGGGCTCCCATCGGCTCCGCCACACCGCGGCCTGCGACATGGTGTCGGCCGGCGTGCCGCTAGTCGAGGTCGCCCAGGTGCTTCGCCACCACAGCCTGCAGACCACTGCGCACTACGCCCGGGTCGACCTGGACGCGCTGCGTCTTGTCGCAGCCCCGTGGCCAGGCAGCGTGCAGGCATGAGCGCGCTGGAAGGACACCTGGCCGACTACCTGGTGATGCGCCGCGCGCTGGGATACAAGCTGGAGCGAGCGGGCCAGCTGCTCCCTCAGCTGGTGAGCTTCCTGGAAGCCGCCGGCGCGGCGACGGTGACCGCGGAACTGGCTATCGCCTGGGCGGGCCTGCCCGAGGGTGCTCGCCCCCAGTACCTGGCCCAGCGGCTAGCCATCGCCCGGGGATTCGCCGCCTACCTGCACACGATGGACCCGGCAGCCGAGGTGCCGCCCTCAGGCATCTTCCCGGCGCGACGGTTCCGTCCCGCTCCTTATATCTGGTCCGAAGCCGACGTCTGCACGCTCATCGAGCAGGCCGGCACACTGCGTCCCCGGATCCGGGCCGCCACCCACGCCACGCTCTTCGGCCTGCTCGCAGCGACAGGCATGCGCCTGGGCGAGGCGATCGGCCTGGAGAAAGACGACGTGGATCTGGGACAGGGTCTCCTCACGATCCGCCACGCCAAATACGACCGTGTGCGCCTGGTCCCGGTCCACCAGACCGTGACGCAGGCGCTTGGCCGTTACGCCGATGAGCGTGACCGCCTTTGCCGACGCCCGCGGGCACAGGCGTTCTTCCTGACCTCAGCCGGCACCACGCTCGGCCGCAGCGGCGTCGAGAAGGTTATGCGGCAGCTGACCAGCGCAATGGGCATCCGCACCGCGACCGTGCACCTGCGGGCACACGATCTTCGGCACCGGTTTGCCATCGCCACCCTGATCGCCTGGCACCAGGGCGGCCTCGACGTCGACCAGCACATTGCCGTGCTGTCTACGTATCTCGGCCACGTCGCGCCCTCCGACACCTACTGGTACCTGTCGGCTACCCCTGAGCTGATGGCCCTGGCTGCCAGGCGACTGGAGAAGCACCTGGGCGCACGCCGATGAGCGCGCTGGCACCGTCCCTGCAGGCATACTTCACCAAACGGCTGATCGGCCAGCGTGCCGCCAGCCCCAGCACGGTCGCCTCTTACAAGCTCACTTTCCGGCTGCTGCTCACCTTCGCCTCCAAGACCACGGGCAAGGCCCCGTCGAGCCTGGACATCGACGACCTCGACGCGCCGCTCATCGCCTCGTTCCTCGACCATCTCGAACAAGACCGGCACAACAGCGTCGCGACGCGCAACAACCGGCTGGCAGCAGTGCATTCGCTGTTCGGCTACCTCGCCCTGCACCACCCCGAGCACGCCGCAACCATCGCGCGCGTGCTCGCCGTCCCGCCGAAACGGACCGAACGCAACCTCGTCACCTACCTGACCGACGCCGAGGCAGAAGCGCTGCTCGCCGCCTGCGGCACCACCAGCTGGACCCGGCGCCGTGACCACGCCCTGTTCAGCCTCGCCATCCAGACCGGCCTGCGCATCTCCGAACTCGCCGGACTCACCCGCAGCGACATCGTCACCGGGCCGGCAGCCAACGTCCGCACTATCGGCAAAGGCAGGAAAGAACGCCGGACACCGCTCATACCCAGCATCGTCGCCGTCTTGAAGGCCTGGCTCCGCGAGCAGCCCGGCGATCCGCACGACCCGCTGTTCCCGACCAGCACCGGGCGGCACCTGAGCCGCGACGCCATCGAGCACCGCCTGGCGCTCTACGTATCAGCCGCCGCGCAGAACTGTCCCTCACTCAAGGCCAAGCGGGTGACCACCCATACGCTCAGGCACACAGCGGCGATGAGGCTGCTCGCCGCCGGTAACGACATCACCGTCATCGCCTTGTGGCTGGGACACGAGCAAGTCACCACCACCCAGATCTACCTGCACGCTGACCTGACTCACAAGCAGCGAGCCATCGAGCGCACCCGGCCCCTCGGGGTCAGGCCAGGCCGATTCCAGCCCAGCGACGCTCTGCTTGCCTTCCTCGAAGCCCTCTGACTTATGCCGACAACTTCCGCACGATCACCCCCTCCCAGCAGGGAGCTCTCAGCCAGGTCGGCATAACGATGACATCGGCATAATCATGATTAAGCCGACGTCGGCTTAATCATGATCTGCGGCATACGGGCAACACCCTGACGGCGGGCACGGGAGCGACCTTGCGCGAGCTGATGGATCGGATGGGCCATAGCAGCGCGCAAGCCGCACTGGTCTACTTGCACGGCAGTGACGTGCGCCAGCGCGAGATCGCCGACCGGCTGAGCCGGGTGGCGCAGAGCGAGCTAGGCCTGACTCGATCGGGCACGCAGCGGGCACGCCGGGGCGGTCAGTGAAGTCGGCACGAGCTGCATGGTCACGTCACCTTACCTGTGACCTGGGGGTTTGCTGGTGGGCCTGCGAGGACTTGAACCTCGGACCTCTTCCTTATCAGGG
>CAVZHC010000008.1:0-44145 GCA_963774905.1 uncultured Actinomycetota bacterium
CCACTTCCCAGTTCAAGACCATAAATTCGAACAGGCAGTGATCATCTGCTTGCGGCCGGGAGCCCGAGCGCTCGTCAGCTTCTCCGATCCGGCCGACTGCGTTTCCGCTGGTCAGCGACATGATTGGCTGGCCCAACGTGCGGCCGTCTGACCTGTTGCGCCGCAAGCAAGAGGTCCGCGGTCCGGGCCTATGGTTCTAACTGCTAGGCGGATATTTTCGAACGCCCGAGGGGGCGTCGGGGCGCGTACCGCAGCAAAGTACAGCAGTGAGCGGGACGCGCCGAGCGGGGATCAGGCAGGCGCATGCCGTGACAGCAGACTTCTGCGCTCCGCAGCGAAGTGCCTTCTGGGCAGCCGGTCACTATCACGTCACGGCCAGCAGCGCGGCCAGCTGCCACTGCTCGGACCCAGCCGCCGTAGGGCAATGGCGATCCGACCGGTTCTCCGGTGACTGCATCCCAGACTTGCGCGGATCGGTCGGCCGAGCCCGAGACGATTACGATTCGCCGACCGGCATGGCCGATAGCGACCGCGTATTCCGGCTGACGGTGGCCCTTCGGCCGAGGCCTAATCTCCTCACGAGTCGCCGCATCCCAAAGTCCGATCTCGCCGTCGCCGCAGCCGGAGACAGTTACGTCTCGGTCGCTGACCCTCCCGACGGCCAGTCCTGGCCACGCGCAGCCAAGCAACACCCCGGTTCGGCCGGCGTACCGGCCGACCGGGACTTGCCGCCAGATCGGCGGTTCCCGGTGCCTTCAGCGTTACGACGCGCCGCCGTCAGGCCGGGGCGGTCCGCGTCCGCCCCGGCCGGTGAGTTCGGACGGTCCTACGACCGGAGGTAGAACTCGTCGGCGTCGTAGTCCGTCATCTCCATCATGTCGGGTGCCAGGCCGAACTCCTGGAACGCCGGAAACAGCTGCTCGGCCGCGTACCGCTCCGCATGTGCCTTCGACTCCCACACGGCCACCACCTGCAAGCCACGGGCGTCCGTGCCGGCCGCCCAGGTGATCAGGCCGTCGAGGTCCTGGGGCGGGTTGGTCTTGGCGTTGACCTTGTTGAAGTCGTCGACCGTGTGGCCGGGCGCGGCGGTGATGTGAACGTAGGTCATGGTGTCCTGCCTTTCGGGTTCGTGTCACCGGACAGCACGGACGTTACGGCGCTGCGGCGGCCGCGCCATCGACCGAATTACTCACCCCCGGTACTCATTCCGCGGGCGCCGCGGGCGGCGCGCTCGACCAGACCGCGATCTGGCTGCGGTTGGCGAAGCCTAGCTTGTCCAGGATGTGCTGGACGTGGTTCTGCGCGGTGCGCTCGGATACGAACAGGGCGGCGGCGATCTGCCGGTTGGTCAGGCCCTGCCCGACCAGCCGGGCGACCTCCTGTTCGCGCGGGCTGAGCGGCGCCGGCCCGGCCGCCGGCAGGCGGGCGCGCAGTCCCGCGATCCGCTGCGAGAACGGCGCCATGCTCAGGCGCTCAGCGTCCGGCGCCGCCGCGCCCAGCAGGGTGCGGGCCCGGTCCGTGTCGGCGCGGGTACCGCGCCGGGCCAGCGCTTCGGCCAGCTCTACCGACGCCTCCACCGCGAAGCCGGACGCGCCGATCGCAGTGCTGATCCTGGCCGCCGTGGTCAGGTCGGCGACAGCCGCATCTAGTGCGCCGAGCGCCGCGGCGGCCTTGCCCAGGTGTAGCTCGACCGGCCCGAGGTAGGAGCCGGCGCCCGCGCCGCTGGCGACGTGTCGGCCGCGCAGCGGCTCGAACCGCCCGGATAGGTAAGCGACGTCGTCGGTGCGCCCCAGGCCGATCGCCATCGCGAGCCCCTGCGCCCAGGCGATCAGCCGGAGCGAGGGAATTGGGTGCCAGGAGCGGACCGGGCGGGCCAGCTCGTACATCCTGGCCGCTTGGTCGCGGTCGCCCCGTTCCAGCCACATCAGGGCCAGGTTGACGACGGGGAGCATGCTCACCACCGGGGCGTCCGCATCCGACCCCCCAGGCAAGAATCGCGGCGGGATCCCGGCCAGGAACGTCGACACGCCAGCGGCCTCGAAGCCGATGTGCATCGCGATCGGGCAGACGACCGCCCCGTAGCCGCCGAACGCCGCCGGGTGACCCATATCGGTCATGACCTCGAGTGCCTCGCCGGCCAGCCGTACCGCCTCGGCGTACCGGCCAGTGGCGTACGCGTGTGTCGCGGAGTACTGCAGCAGGTGCCACCGGGCCACTGGCGCCTGCACCCGCCCGGCACAGCTGGCCAGGTCGGCCAGTTCCCGGGCGATGACCGGCAACTGCCCGGCCTCGAACAGCGTGTCGATCCGCCACAGCCTGCCCCACATCTCGACCCAGGCGCTGCCGGTGTCGCGGGCCGCATCGAGCATCCGCGCCGCGATGACGGCGCGTTCGCGGCTTCCGTCCGGGCCGCTGCGGGCCAGCTGACGGGCGCGCAGCGCGTCCACCAGCGCGTCCGCATCGCCGGTCTGCTCGGCTGCGTCCAGTGCTTTCCGGCTGGCCTGGTCCGCGCGCTCGTATTCTCCCCGGTACACCAGGGCCTGGGCGTGCCGGGCCAGCACCCGGGCCCGGAGCGGGCCGTCCAGCTCGGGCCCGGCAAGGGCCCGCTCGCAGATGCGGCCAATCTCGGTGTCCCATCCGGTATCGCCGATGGGGTCCATCTCCAGGCCGGCCTGGGCCAGCAGCACATGGCTGCCGCGCCGCTCCGCGCGCTGGGCCAGCCCGGTCAGGGCATCCTGCCAGCCGGGCAGGTCGCCGCTGCGGTACAGCGCGCCGGCCAGCGCCAGCTCGAGCCGGCCGCGGCCGGCCTTGGAGATCTCGCCTGCTCCGACCGACAACGCCTGCCGGTACAGCCGCGCGGCCTCCTCGAACGCGAGGTCCTCTCCGGCCGCCTCCCCGGCCGCCTGGCAGGCCCGCGCCGCGTCCAGCCGGTCACCGGGCAGCGAGCCCGCCACCCGGTGGTGCGCCAGCTCGGCCAGGTGCGGGCGCAGCTGGCCCTGGTAGAGGCGCTCGATCGCGTCCGCCGCCGCGAAGTGCCAGCGCCGCTGGTCCGCGGCGGACAGCTGGGCCACCACCGCCGAACGGATCAGCGCGTGCGAGAACCGGTAGTCGCCGGGACGATCGCCAGCGACCAGGAAGCCCGCCGCCTGGCATTCGTCGACCGGACCGAGCAGAGCGAGCACGGACGTGCCGAGCATCTGCGCGACCACCCCGACCGAGAAGCCGGTCCCGGCCACCGCCGCGGCCTGCAGCACCTCCTGGCTGGCCGGCATGAGCTGCGCGATCCGGTGGGAGGTGACGTCGAGTACCGTGCCGGGCACCGAGCCAGGGTCGGCCTCGGGTTGCTCGGCGCATCCGGGCCAGCTCGCGGACGAGGAAAGGGTTGCCGCCCGTCTCCGCGTGGACCGCCTGCGCCTGCCCCGCCGAGGCGGCCTGCCCGGCTGAGGCCAGCAACGCGGCCACGGCGGCCGGGGGGAGCCCGTGCAGCACCGCACGTTCGGTATTCGCATCAGCAGGCAGCATCCGGATCAGCTCACCGCCGCGGTCACCGGGCGGGGCCGGCTCGCGGCACGTCGCCACGACCAGCATCCGGACGCCACGCAACTGGCGCACCAGGTGAGCGAGCAGCAGCAGCGACGGCTCGTCGGCCCACTGGATGTCGTCCAGGACGAGCAGCAGGCCGTCCGGCTCCGCGGCTTGGGCGAGCCGGTCGCGTACCGCGCTGAACAGGGCGAAGCGCTGCCCGCGGTCGAGCTCCGAGTCGCTGCTAGGCGTGCGCCCCGCCGTCCCGCCGAACGCCAGCGACCACAGGTCGGGCCCCGGCTTATCGTGACCTTGGCCCGGCAGGTCCTGCAGGGCCAGCCGCCACAGCCCGTACGGCGGTGCGATGTCCCGGTCGCTCGAGCGGGCCCAGGCGATTGCCGCTCCCCGTGCCGCGGCCACCGCCGCGGTCTCCTCGGCCAGCCGGGTTTTGCCGATCCCGGCCTCGCCGGTGCACAACAGCAGGCGCCCGCGACCCGCCCGGGCCTCGTCGAGCAAGCCGACCGCCCGGGCCAGCTCACGGTCGCGGCCCACGAATGAAACGGCCGCCGTCCCCTCCTCCGGAGCAGCCACAACGACAGCGTAAACCTCGTCAGCCCATCGGAGGCGGGCCGCCGGACCTGCGAGGTCAGCCACATCGACATCCAAGGAGGACCACTGCTGCCCGCACGTCTGCACGCGCCATCAGCGCAAGGCGCTCAAGTCGTTCAGCGACCAGAACGGCGGCTCTGGCGTGGACAAGCCTGCCAATCGCCGTCGCCAATTCAAGTACAGAGCCTTACGGAGGCGCCCGTTCACTGGTCGCTTGATGACGGAGAGTGGTCGGCGCCGGCTTGTTTCTTCTGGCGGCGGGTCCGATGAGGGCCCCGGTCGCGGGCGGGCTGCTCGGCTGGCGGGTGGCTCGTCGCGGCTTAGCCGATCCAGGTGATGTCGAAGATACGCAGGGTCTCTGACAGTCTCCGTCTGCGTGGAAGCTGAGCAGTCCGTTCCCCGAGCCGAAGATGGTCATGCGGAAGGCGGGGTCGTTTCCGGGCGGGATGATGGCAGCGTCCAGGGCTGATCGACTAACTCGACGACGCGCTGCACCAGTGCGTCGAACGCATCCGGCGGCAGGCCGTTGAGCTGGATGAGCGCCGCGCCCTCGAACCAGGCACTGTAGCTCACCTTGGCCGAGGCCAGCCGGGTATGGCGTCCTGGATCGGGACAGAGCCGTCCAGGCTGCCGGTCCGCACCGCCTCCTGGACGGCTCCGAGGCGGTCGGCGTATCCGGGGTCGGACTGAGCGGCGGCGGTAAGCCGCCACAGCCGCAGCGTCTGGCGGAGCTGCCGGTACCCGCCGACTTCCCGGGCAGCCGCAGCGGCAGCGCCGAAATACTCGCGCCGGAACTGCTCATGCAGCTGGGCGGGCAGGTCGCGCAGTATATGCACCGGGTCATCGGGGTCCGGCTCATGCACAGGCAGCGCACTCACATCATCGCAGGCTAGCAGCGAGGCGCGACAGCGGCGCCAGGCCAGCACCGGTGCCCGGCAGCGTCGATACGATGACGACTGAGTCCCTGAAGTGCTGCCGCCGAGGTAGCGGTCCACGCGGGCCAGGCAGTCGCGGCGGCGGCTGGGTCGCGCCAGGTGCCGGCTTCGAACCACCAGCGGCGGATGGTCTCGAGCAGGGGAGTCAGGTCGCCGCCGGTGCGGGCCTGCTCGGACGCGGCATCCAGGTCGGCGGCGTACCGGCGGGCCGTATGGGCGTCGGCGTGGGCGGCGCGGACTGTCCGGATCGCCGCGGGGGTGCATGCGAGGCGTGGCAGCGCAGGCGGTTCGCCCGGGCGTGCCGCGGTCATCGTCACCTCGCGGCGGAGGCAAGTAGGCTGAGCAGAGCCTCGGCCACCGACGATCAACGTGCTCGGGCACCGGTTCTCAGGAGTGTGGGCCTTGCCGTGAGTACAGCGCGGAAGTACCGCAACCGGAGCGCACGGGAGCGGACTGCGGTGTACGCACCAGGACGGTGACCTGCGCGGATGTACGCCTGTGGACGGGTTGCCGGCTGATGGCGTGCAAGAGGTCTGGGGTTCGAATCCCCATAGCTCCACTTACCATGTCAAGGCCATGAATTCGAACATGGTGCGATCACCTGCTTGCGGCCGGGAACTCGTGTGCTCGTCAGCTTCTGCGACTCGGGCGAGCGCGATTCCGCTGGTCAGCGGCATGATTGGCTGGCCCCAGCGTGCGGCCGTCTGACCTGTTGCGCCGCAAGCAAGAGGTCCACGGTCCGGGCCTATGGTTCCAACTGCTAGGCGGATATTTTCGAACGGCCGAGGGGGAGCTCGGGGCGCGTACCGCAGCAAAGTACAGCAGTGGGCGGGACGCGCCGAGCGGGGATGGCTGCGCGGGGATACGAGGTGCGACGAAGGCTCTGCCCGGTTGGCCCGCACGCCGCGATCCTGCCGGTTAATGCGGGGAGCGGGGAGCACGAACTGGCACTGCTCACGGGATGACCCGCCTGTTCCACGTCAGTTCCGCCGCGAACCGGGACTCGATCCTGGCGCACGGCCTGGACTGGACTCGCATTGGGGGCGGCCCCGAGTATTGCCGGCAGCGCAGCACCCGAGGCGGACGGCGTGTTCTTGTGCATGGATGAGTTCGCGGTCGGGTTCTTCGTGCAGATGAACAACACTGGCGGCCCGGTCGATGTGTGGGTTGTGACGGGTATCGATCCACGGCATCTGATCGAGTCGGGCACCGGCTTCAGCAACTACCCGGCGAAGATCCCGCCCAGCCAGATCGCTCTGACCGAGCGGCCGGCCGGCGATGCCGGGCTGGGGCCTGGGCGCGCCCAGGCGAGGAGGCGCCGCAAGAAGTCTTCCCGTTCGCCGCATTGAACCTGCCCGACGCAGGCGATAGAAACTGCCTCGCAGTCAGCGTTTGCGCTCCCGATCGATCGTCAGGAAGTCATCGGTACTTGCTACAGCAGTAGCGGGTCAGCTACAATTGTGGTCATGAGTGCTATACCTGCGCGGGATCTGCGCAACCACACCGCAGAGGTGCTCCGTCGCGTGGAGGCCGGCGAGGAGATCGAAGTCCTGCGGGACAACCGCCCGGTGGCGAAGATCATCCCGCTCTCCTGGCGGCGGCGGTGGCTGCCGGCATCAGAGATCGCCAGCGAGCTGATGAGGCTGGGTCCCGACACCACGGGCCTGGCCGCAGAGCTCAGAGAGTCCCTGGGCGAGACGACTGATGACCTGCCATGGTGACCGCGCGCCGAGCGCTTGCCGACACGTCAGTCTTCATTGGCCTGGAAGCCGAGCGCTTCGACGCGAGCCGGTTCGCCGGATTTGAGTGGGGCATCTCGGCGATCACCCTCGGCGAGCTGAGGCTCGGCGTGCTGCAGGCCACCGATCCGGAGTCAGCCTCGCGGCGGCTGTCGACGTATCAGCTCGCCCAGCGGTTCGAGGCGATGGCCGTGGATGAATCGGTTTCCGATGCCTGGGCACTGCTGGTCTCGCGGCTGCGCGCTGTGGGCCGCAAGGTTCCCATCAACGACAGCTGGATCGCGGCCACGGCCATTGCCCATGGAATTCCCGTCGTGACCCAGGATGACGACTACGACGCTATGCCCGACGTTCAGGTCATCAAGATCTGACAGCCACCAGCCCAATCGTAGCGGTCCGCCGTACACCAGGTCGCCGAACACCGCCACGTCGGCCGGAACAAGGCCACCGATCCGAGGCGGCAGGCCAGGGTGGTCCAGGGAAACCGGGCGGCCCGCCGCCACGCCGCCACGACAGCGAGCACCGCGCGGCGAAGTACGACGGTGTCAGTGGCCTGATCGTCCACGGCCCGGCTCGCCGGGTGATCGCTGGCCGGCCAGTTCACCGCTGGCCTGCAGGTACGTAAGGACCGCGGCGACGCGGCGGTCGAAGCGCTTGGCGTCGGGTACTCGGAGCTTGCGGAAGATACTGGTGACGTGTCCCTCGACGGCCTTCTTCGACACCGCCAGATGCCGGCCGATCTCGTTGTTGGCGTAGCCGCTGGCCATCTCGGCGAGAACGTCTAGCTCCCGCACTGAGAGCGCGTCGAGTACCGAGGGCTGCCGACGGCGCACGAGGGCATTCACGATCGAGGGATCCAGAACTGTGTCTCCGGCGTGAGCGCCGTGGACGGCGCTCAGCACAGTTTCGAGGTCGCCGACCCGGTCGTCTAGCAGGTAGCCGACGCCGGCGGCTCCGCTGCGCAAGAGCTCGAGGGCGTACCCGTCACCGGCTTCAGCGATGACCACGACGCCGATGTTCGGGTGCTGAGCGCGAAGCTTCTGGGCGGCGCTCAGCGATGCCTCCGCGTCGACACGGGGGGTGCGTATGCCGACGATGAGCACGTCGGGGCGGTACTTGCGGACAGCGGCCAGGGTTTCCGGGTGACTGTTGACCCGCGCGACCACCTCAATGCCGCGGGCGCCGCTGAGCAGGCAGCCCAGGCCCTCTCGGGTCAGGAAGTTGTCGCTCGCGATCACGGCACGTAGCACGGCAGGCGGCTCGGACATGGCGGGGCGCTCCTTGTCGGAGGGCAGGGCAGGTTGCAGTCGCGGCGGGGGACGTCAGGTTGTGGTGGGGCCCGGATCTGCGCTGAGCCTCGCCATTCTCACATTTCGCCTGCTCGGCCAGGACCCGGCTGCCCGCGCCAAGGGTATGCCCGTGGACGTCTGAGGGTGTGCCCTATATGCAAGGATTCGGGTCGGTCATACCCTCCCATTCATGAGACGGCCGTCACCAGGGTCCACGCGACCCGCGGTCGTCCCGGCCGAGCCTGCCGCGGCCACCGGCACTGCGGAACCGGCTCGGCCCAGCCCTGAATGGTCGTTCCCGCGGCGACCAGCCCGCCAGGAAGGAGCCGATATGGCTGCCAGACGAACCGCCAACGCCCGTACCGTCGACGTCAGCTTTACCCTTCCCGCGGACGTTCGAGCCGACAGCGTGGCGCTATGCGGCGAGTTCAACGACTGGTCAGCCGAGAACATCAAGCTTGAACGCGACACCGACGGGTCCTGGCGAGCAACGGTCGCTCTCAAGCCAGGCCGCACCTACCGCTACCGGTACTTGCTCGACGGCGAACGCTGGGAGAACGCCTGGCAGGCCGACGGGTATCTCCCCAATCCGTACGGCAGCGACGACTCAGTCATCCTCGTCGGATGATCGGCGCGCGCCGAAACACAGCGGCGCCAGCCGCCTCGGTCAGGACCACGGTGCGGGCCTGCCACCGGAACGGCAGCCAGCGGTCGGCATCGCGTTCCGGCTCCCCGGCCGGGTTGCCCGCGGTCACGCTGATCATTGTGGCTGCTCCGGCCTTCATGGTCATCGGGAGCTGCCGCGAGCCCAGCCTGCTGCGGGGATCCACCGCACCACGGGCCGCAGGGCCGTTGCCCGGGCGGCCAGGGAGGGCAGACCTCCCGGCGGGTGGCGGCGTCGGCCGGATGCAGGCGAACCGGGCAGGCGTCGGCTACGGCGGCTGCCACTTCGCTTCCGGCGCCCGTCTTTGGCCGTCCTGCGGGCAGGCTGCATACCCAGCGGGCGCAGGTACGGCCAGGCGACCTCGGCCGCCGATGCGTGCAGGACGGCAACCCATCGTCACAGGCTTGCCGGCGGCGGCAAGAGTCCGGTCGCATCCCGAGCAGGTGGTCTGCTCCTACCCGCTCATAACGGAGCAGAACAATGCGAATCGGGCTGATCGCCCCGCCTTGGGTTCCCGTCCCGCCGCGCCGGTACGGCGGGACGGAAGTCATCGTCGACGTGCTTGCCCGCGGATTCGCGGCGCTCGGCCACGACGTGACCCTGTTCGCCACCGGGGACTCGGCCTGCCCGGTGCGCCGCCGGTGGGTCCACCCCGATCCGCAGGAGCCGATGAACACCACCATCGCCGAGCTGCGGCACGTTCAGGCCGGCTACGCGGAGCTGGCCGTGTGCGAGATCATCCATGACCACACCGTCGCCGGGCCCTTCTGGGCGGCCACCCGCAGGCACCGGCCGCCGGTGGTGGCGACCGTGCACGGCGAGTTCACGCCCGAGCTATGCTCGCTGTACCGCGAGGCCGCCTCCTGGGCCTGGGTCACGGCGGTCTCGCGCAGCCAGCGCGCGACCGCGCCCGAGGTCGCGGTCGCTGCGGTGATACACCACGGCCTGGACGCTAGCACCTTCCCTTCCGGCACCGGTGACGGCGGTTACGCGGCATTCCTTGGCCGGCTCGCCCCGCAGAAGGGCGCCCACCGGGCCATCGAGATCGCCCGCCGCGCAGGCATCAGGCTGCGCATCGCAGCGAAGATGCGCGAACCCGCAGAACAGGACTACTTCAAGCACAAGATCGAGCCGGAGCTCGGGGCCGACGTGGAGTATCTCGGCGAGATCGGCCCGGACGAGCGCAACGAACTGCTGCGCGACGCGGTGGCGCTTGTAAACCCGATCACCTGGGCTGAACCCTTCGGCCTGGTCATGATCGAGGCGATGGCCTGCGGCACGCCAGTGATCGCTTATCCGCAAGGCGCCGCTCCGGAGATCATCAGGCACGGCGTCACCGGCTTCCTGTGTGCAGACACGCGCGAGGCCGCAGCGGCGCTGGCCAGGATCGGAGATCTGTCCCGGGCCGCATGTCGCTCCGCTGTCCAGGCCGAATTCTCTGCCGACCGCATGGTTCGCGACTACCTCGCCGTGTTCCGCGCCGCCGTGAACGCCACCACACCTCAGCACCGGCGAGTACCAGCGATCATCGACGGCCGCTGCAGGCGAACGCCACCAGCGGCAGCTGAGGCGACAACCGACTTAGCCTCAGGTAGCTCCCCGGTCGGCAGTCCCGCCCCGGACGGACTATGCAGTCGCTGCGCAGGGTGCTGCAGCCCGGGCCATGCCGAACGGCGGATATCGCTCTGGCTATGACGTCACCGAGCGCAGCGGCGCATGGCCGGGTCCAGGCCGGCGGCGCGGGCGCGGCGCTGCGCGGAGGTGGCGTCGCGGCGGGTGACCTCGTCGGACAGGATCAGCTCGAGGAACTCGGCGTGGCCGAGGTTGTGGGCGCGGGCCAGGGCGAGCCGCTCGGGCAGGGTCGGCGTCAGCTGGCCGAGCTTGACCCGGCGCAGCAGCGACCGCAGCTCGGGGGTGACGGCCGGGTCGGGCCCGGCGGGCGGCGGCACGGCGACGGCGAAGTGGGACCGGTCGCGGGCGAACCGGGGCGCGGGCAGGCCGGGCAGCGGCAGCGGCGGGGTGTGCGGCACAGGCTGGCTCTCGGTGCCGCGGGCGAGCATCCGGCCGATCAGCGCGACGCTGACGGCCTCGGCGTCCAGTGCCCGGCGGCAGGCCGCGTCGACCCGGGCCGGCCCCCACGTGCGGACCAGGCCGAGCAGCGCATACACCTGCCGCATCTTGGTCCATGGCAGCGGGTGGTCCAGCACCGCCGCGGCGTATGCCCCGATCGCCGGGCCGGCCTCCTCGGCGAGGCGCTGCAGGTACCCGATGTCGCGCATCGCGTAGCCGGCCGTGTGCTCGGGCAGGTCAGCGGGATCGGTGGAGCGCTTGCCGGGCCGCTGCCGCGGATGGGTCTTGACCAGCTGGCCGCGGTGGTAGACACGCACCAGCACCGAGTCGGCGCCGACGTCTACGTGCTGGCCGATCAGCGCGCCGGGCACCGAGTACAGTGCCCTGGCCACCTCGATGTGATGATCGCGGTGCACTTTCGGGCGCGCGTAGACCGGCAGGTCGTAGACGAACACCGGCGCGGGCGCCAGCCGCGGCGCCTCCTCGGCGGCGAACACCTCAGCCGGGCGGCGGCGGGTGGTCCGGTGGATCCGCTGCCCGGCCCGCCCGGTGCACCATTGCTCCGCCGCGCGCTGCGCGGCGGGCAGCCCGCCGGGGAAGGACTCCCCGGCGAAGAAGCTGCCGCGCACGAACGGCACCGCCCGCTCCACCCTGGGCTTGTCGGTCGGCCGGCGGATCCGGGCCGGGTCCACTACGAACCCGCGGTCCTGGGCGTACTCGGCGAACGCCCGGTTCAGCCGCGGCTCGGTCGGGTGGGCCTTGTCCACGATCGGGGCCATGTTCTCAGGGATGACCACGGCGAATACCCCGCCGAAGAACGTCCACGCCGCCTCGAACCCGGCAATCACCGCCTCCAGGTCCTGGCGGAAGGTCAGCCAGGCAAAGCAGTGCCGGCTGTAGACGGCGGTGAAGATCAGTGCGTGCACCACCCGGCGGCGCCCGGCGCCCGGGTCCTCGAGCAGGCCCATCCTGCCGAAATCCACCTGGCACTCGGCGCCAGGCTCGCAGTCGGCCACCCGCACCGTCGCCCGCCGTGCGCCGCGGGCATGGCCAAGCACCACCAGCGCGTAGCGGTGCAGCGTCCGCTCCGGCACCACGATGCCCTCCCGGGCCAGCAGCTCTCCCGCCTTCACCACCGTCAGGTCCTGATCCTCGAGCATGGCCCTGAACTGGTCGTGATGCGCCGCCAGCAGCGCCTAGCTGTTCCCGTGCCCGTCGGCCCGGTGCGGGCGGACCCGCTCGGCCACCCGGCTCAGCAGCTCATCGCCGAGCTGCCCTTCGCCACCGGCCCGGTCCAGGCCGCAGGCCACCGCCGCGGCCACATACCGGCGGACCGTCTTGCGGTCCACCCGCGCCAGCCGCGCCGCCGAGCGAAGCCCCTCGCCCCGCAGCCACAGCCGCAGCACTTCCCTGATCTCGTGCACCCCGACCTCCCGGAACGCCACCGCTGCCTCCCAGGTCCGCCCGAACCGGTCTGGCAGCGAGTGTGAACCCGGGCAGCGGCGACCCCGCTAACCCCGAACCCGGGCGGTCCCATAACTGGCGGACGGGTGGTCCCATGCCGCTGGCGAAACACAGCCCAGCCTGGTCCCATGCCGCAGGCGAAACACAGCCGAAGACGGACCCATGCTGCTGGCGGGTGACACTGTTGCGCCGCAAGCAAGAGGTCCGCGGTCCGGGCCCATGGTTATAACTGCTGGGCGGATATTTTCGAACGCCCGAGGGGGAGCTCGGGGCGTGTACAGCAGCAAAGTACAGCAGTGCGGCGCCGAGCCGCGTTCTGGCGGCCCCGTAGTCCTTGATGGCATGGCAGGGAGTCGGGACCTCCCGCCTGCCTCGTCGGCCTCCGGCCTGCGCCGTCGCGTCGGCCATAACCACGATCGGCCGGACCGTGGTCAGTGCTTTGTCTGCCGCAAAGAGGGCCGACGACGCAGCCACGATGTTGGCGAGCCGGATGGCGGAAACGAGCCGTCTTGGACCTTTCACCTGGGCGGGACTGCTGACAGGCTACTCCTGCCGCAGCTGACCGGGTTGAAGCGCACTGATCGTCCTCATTCAAGACGACATGCCGATTGGCTTGACATCCCGCCGGGCCGGGTGTATTCGGGAGTCCCAGTTCTGCGGGGTGGGTCATGTCCCATGTCGTGCGTTCCGCGTCGCCGCCGTATGGCGCAGCGGCTGCCGTCATCGTGTCGGCCGGGCTCATTGCCGGCGGCGCAGCCGCAGCGGCTGCTCGCACCGGGGCGCGTCCGCCGCTGGCCCGGCCGGCAGGGTGCGCCGCCGGGTGGGTCAGCCAGCGGGTCGGTCCGGGGGAGCTGAACTCGGTGGCGGCGGTGTCCGGCACGGATGCGTGGGCGGTGGGGAGCAGGCCGGACCGGGCGGGATTCCCGGTCACGCTGGCCGAGCACTGGAACGGCACCGCGTGGCGGCAGGTGCCGGCCCCCAGCCCGAAGCCTCCCCTCCCGCCTTCTCCCGCGGACGTCCTCTACGCGGTCGCCACGGTGTCGGCGGTCGACGCGTGGGCAGTGGGCGGCGCGGGCGAGATGTCCGGGCAGATGGCCGCCGGGCTCGCCGAGCACTGGAACGGCCGCCACTGGGTAGCGGCGACGATCCCGCGGCTCCGGGAAGGGGGACAGCTGGAGGGCGTAGCCGCAGTGTCGGCGCGCGAGGTGTGGGCGGTGGGATCTGGCGGCGTGACGTCGGCATACGGTTCGCAGGTCGCGTATGCGCTGCGCTGGGACGGGGCACGGTGGTCGCGGGTGCCGGTGCCGGTGCCTGGCATGTTCCACGGGCTGAACGCCGTCGCGCGCATACCAGGCACCCGCCAGCTCTGGGCCGTCGGATTCCGCGCAGCCCGCCCCGGCTCGCCGCAGTATCCGCTGATCGAGCGCTGGAACGGGACTCACTGGACAGTGACCCCCGCCCCGGCCGTCACCGGCGGATACCTGACCGCCGTGACGGCACTGAGCCCGGTCAGCGCGTGGGCCGTCGGCGGCATCGCCTCGCCGTCAGGGCCGCCGGCCGGGCAGGTGATCCTGCACTGGAACGGGACGGCCTGGTCACGTGTGCCGCCGGCATCCCGCGAGAACCTCGCCGGCGTTGCCGTCCTATCTGCCAGCGATGCATGGGCCGCTGGCGGCGCGATCTTGCACTGGAACGGACAGACCTGGACCACCGCCGCCAGCGTGCATGCCGGCGCCGCGCTGTCCGCCATCACCACCACCGGGACAGCCAGCAGCTGGACCACATGGTCGGTCGGCCGCGCGAGCTCACGCCAGGCCCTGATCCTCGCCCGCTGCAGCCAGCCACCCCCAACCCGGGCCGCCCGCCCCGGCCGCGTAGCACGGGGACGGCCAGCACCTCCTCCGACGCGGCGAGCCGCCGCACCGACCCGCCACATCACGGCGCGTGACCGAGCCTGAAGTCAGCGGACCGAGCCGACCGCCGAATCGGCGCGGGACGCATATGTCCGCGTCGCGTTCAGATTCGCGCACGGATTGGCAGGTGCTGGATGCTCACCGCAGCCCGTGGCAGGATCACCAGCGGTGGCCGCGCCGGTCGGCCGCCGGGCAGGGTCCAGATGTTCTGCCCGGCCGGGCGTTACCACGGTCGCCTGGCGTAGAGGCGGCCGCTCGCCCGCGCCGCCGAGCCCGCCGCCTGCCCGCACGCGCGTTCCTTTTCGCTGCGCGACGGGGGCTCACCACTGCTCGGCCAGGGTCTGGTCGACGGTGCCGTTGTAGTGGTAGCCGTCCGCCATGCAGAACCTGGTACTCGGGCAGCTCACCCGGTCCAGGTCGTTGTCCTGGCCGGTGCCGGTGCCGGGCTCCGGAGAGGACACCTTCGCCCACCTGGTCCCGTTCCATTTCAGCATGAGGATCTGGCCGGCCGTGCCGTTGTCGTACCAGCCGGCCGCCATGCAGAAGCTGGTGCTCGGGCAGCTCACCCCGTCCAGCTCGGAAGTGTCGCCGGGGTCCGGGGAGGACACCTTCGCCCACCTGGTCCCGTTCCACCTCTGCGCGAGGTCCTGGGCGGTCGTGCCATTGCCGTACCAGCCGGCCGCGATGCAGAAGCTGGCGCTCGGGCAACTCACCCCGTCCAGCTCGTTGTAGCCGGTGGTGCGAGGGTCCGGCGAGGACACCTTCGCCCACCTGGTCCCGTTCCACCTCAGGACAAGGGTCTGCCAGGCCGTGCCGTTGAAGTAAAAGCCGACTCCCCCATGCAGAACCGGGCGCTCGCGCAGCTCACCCCGGTCAGGTAGTTTTGGGCGCCGAGGTCCGGGGAGGCCACCACCGTCCAGTGCTGCGCCGCCGCCGGACAGCACCAGCGCGGCCAGTGCCGCCGTCCCCGCCGCGCCCGCTGACCGCAGCCACCCATGCTCCAGCCGCAGTTCGTGATCTTGCGGCGTCCGGGGCCGGACCCGGGGGCCGGGCCTGATGCGGAGTCAGTTCCAGCAGCCGCGGCAGCCGGGCATTTTCGGAACGCAACTGCCTTACCTGGTCCCGCAGGCCGCCAGGTCGGCATCCAGGGCCTGCGCCCGCACGCCCGTGACCTCCCTGCCTGGCGTCGTGCTCTCAGGAGCACATTCTCGCCGTTATCCCCGCCGATCGCTGGCAGCTGTGCAGGTCTCTGCTGCTGAAGGGCAGCAAGTGAATCAGGCTGGACGTTGAGGTCCGCCGAAGAGCTCTACCAGGAGCGCCTCCGTCCTCGGGGGTATCGGCTCGTCCGGGTAGAAGTCCGCGCATATCTGCAGTGCGGCATCGGTTGTTTCTATGCCGATCACGCCGGCCAGCAACCGCAGGTCGTCGATGTCGCGCGTCCTCGCGGTCAGCGCCTTCATGGCGAAGACGTGCTCGGGCGATGCGGCCATCACCCGCAGCCCAGGATGATCAAACACGCGGCGCTTGCCAGGGTCGTCTTTCCCGGAGATATAGACGGTCGCCTGCTCATTCAGCCACCACGGCGGCAGCCCGAGCTCCTTGGCCACCTGGCTGGCCTCATCCAGCACGATCCCGTGCGGCACGAACCGGGCATCGACATCCCGCGTTACGCGGCTGGCATCGTAAGCCAGGGCCATGGCAGCACCACCCACGACGAACACGTCCGCGACTACGCCCGACGGACTAGCCGATCACCCAGGGCAGTGAAAGCCCGCTCCAGCTCGGCCCGGCCGAGAAGAACATCGTCCGCATCACTCACGCGGCCTCCAAGTCCCGGGCCGACAGGTAGACGCCATGCTTGCGGAAGGCCGCTGGCGCCCACACAAGCGCTTCGGCCGGCTGGATCTGCAACTCGGCCGGAAACCACGGTCGGCGCAGCACCCGGAACTCCGCCCAGGGCGGCGGAGCAGCATCATGCCCGGCGGCCAGGTGCTCAGCCAGAGCCGCCAGCAGCGTATCCCAGCGCTCGTCGCCGGTAGGCGGCGGCTCGTCCCGCAGCAGAGGCAACTGAACCTCGGCGGGCTCCCACCGATACTCCTCGAGGAATTCCCACACGAGTTTCCAGCGCACCTTGCTGTCGGCCGTCCGCGCTAGGCGGCCAGCCAGGTCGGCCAAGGTCATAGGACGATAGCCAGTCACGGCGAGTCCTCCGCTGCCCGGGAATCCTTTCGACCGAGCATACGGGCAGCGCTCCGATCTACCCGTGCGCCGTGGGTTGTCAGTGCTGGCCATGAGCTGGAGCAGGCCTGACGGCTGGGGGAGCGGCACAGCACGAAAGTGCCGCAACAGGTGCGGACCGAGGCGGATCGCGCAGGACGCTACAGGACGCCGACGTGCGGCGATGTACTCCCGTGGACGGGTTGCCTGCTGATGGCATGCAAGAGGTCTGGGGTTCGAATCCCCATAGCTCCACTTACCATGTCAAGGCATGAATTCGAACATGGTGCGATCACCTGCTTGCGGCCGGGAACTCGTGTGCTCGTCAGCTTCTGCGACTCGGGCGAGCGCGATTCCGCTGGTCAGCGGCATGATTGGCTGGCTCCGAGCGCGGCCGTCTAACCTGTTGCGCCGCAAGCAAGAGGTCCAAGGTCCGGGCCCATGGTTATAACTGCCGGGCGGATATTTTCGAACGGGCGAGGGGGCGTCGGGGCGCGTACCGCAGCAAAGTACAGCAGTGAGCGGGACGCACCGAGCGGGGATCAGGCAGGCGCATGCCGTGAACTGGCGCAAGCCAGCCGGTGTCATCACTAGCCATTCGGCCAAGGGACGTCCTTGGCTGCAGGTAGATCGCGGTCAAGTAGGCAGGGCAGTGCGCTCGAGGGCCGGTCCCGCCCTCGACCGTTGGTCTCAGGTGATCAGCGAATGTCGCGGCTTCCTGCTGGAGCGTGACGACGGGCCTGCGGCGCCCGCCTTGCCTCTGGGTCGGCCTCGAAGACGTACGCTCGACAGCGGCTGGGTGCAGTGGTACATTACTCAAGTAATTAACCACGGAACCGGGGGACCAGGGAAGGAGCCGGGCTGTTGCGGGAGATGGCCGGCCTCGAGGAAGGGGCTCCTCTGTTCGTGCAGGTCGCCGGGCGGTTGGCTGACGAGATCGCGGACGGAACCTTGCCTGAGGGCGGGCGGGTGCCCTCGACCAACGAGCTGTCCGACTTCTACCGGATCAACCCGGCTACCGCGGCGAAGGGGATCAGCATGCTGACTGACGACGGGCTGCTGGAAAAGCGGCGCGGGATCGGGATGTTCGTCGCAGTCGGCGCCCGGGCGCGGCTGCTGGCCGAGCGCCGTAAGCGGTTCGCCGAGCGGTACGTGGAGCCGCTGGTCGCCGAGGCGAGCCGGCTCGGGATCGATGCCGATGAGCTGGCCGCCATGATCCGCGAAAACAGCTACACGCAGAGAGGTACCAGGCCATGACGCCAGCGATCTCGGTGGCCGGGCTGTCGCGCCGCTACCGCGGCATCCTCGCCCTTGACAAGGTCAGTTTCGACATCGAGCCCGGGTTGGTGACCGGACTGCTTGGCCGCAACGGCGCGGGCAAGACCACGCTACTGCGCATCGTTGCCGGGCAGGAGTTTCCATCATCGGGCCGGGTCGCCGTCCTTGGGGCCAGCCCGGTGGAGAACGAGAATGTGCTGCGCCGGATGGTGTTCGTCCGCGAGGACCAGCGCTACCCCGACTACGGGTCGGGGGCGGCGGCTTTCCAGGTCCGGCATGCACTGCGGGCGGCATCCTGGTTCTACCCGAACTGGGATGCCGATCTGGCCGCCGCGCTGGTCGCGGACTTCGGCCTGCCGCGCAGCCGGAGGGTCGCAAAACTGTCCAGGGGGATGCGCTCCGCGCTGGGCATCGTGATCGGCCTGGCGGCCCGGGCGGAGGTGACGCTGTTCGATGAGCCGTACGCGGGCCTGGACCCGGTGGCCCGCAAGCTGTTCTACGACCGGATGCTGGCCGACTACGCCGAGCATCCCCGCACGGTGCTGCTGTCCACCCACCTGATCGACGAGGCTGCCGGACTGATGGAACGGGTGCTGGTGATCGACCACGGCGCGATCGTGCTCGATGCGGCCGCCGACGAGGTGCGCGGCAGCGCCACCAGTGTCAGCGGCCCGGCGATCGCGGTGGCGGAGTTCACTGCCGGGCGGACGGTCTGGGACCGGCGGCGGATTGGCGCGCAGGAGTCGGCAGTGGTAGCCGGGGCGCTGGACGACACCGACCATGCCCGGGCCCGGTCCCTGCGCCTGCGCCTGGAGCCGCTGACGCTGCAGCAGGTCGTGGTGCACGCCGCCGGAACGCCCGCGGCCGACACGCCAGACGCGCGAGAAAGGACGAGCGCATGAACCGGAACACGCTGGTCAATGTGGTCCGCTACCACCTGCTCGGATGGATCTTCTATGTCGCCGTGCCCTGGGTCGTGCTGGCGATCGACTTCGCGCTCTACGTGGCCGGTGCCGCCGCCGCGAAGCCGCCTGCACCGGGTCAGTTCTACGGCAGCGGCGCCGTGTGCGCGATCTACATCGCCTTCGCCATCACGGGCTTGGTGGGCATGCTCCGGTCGCTGCCATTCGCGTTCTCTCTCGGGGTAGGCCGGCGCGCCTACTACGCCGGGACCGCGCTGCTCGCAGTCGGCCTCGCAGCAGTCTACGGGCTGGGGCTGGCCGTGCTGCAGGTCATCGAGCGTGCCACCACCGGCTGGGGGGTACGCCTGCACTTCTTCCAGGTGGCCGACATTCTGCCCGGGCCGTGGTACCTCACCTGGCTGACCTCGTTCGTGGGACTAGCCGTGCTCTTCGTCTACGGCATGTGGTTCGGGCTGGTCTACTGGCGCTGGAACCTGGTCGGTTTGCTTGTCTTCGGAACCGCGCAGGTCACCGTCGTAGCCGTCGGCGCACTGGCCGCCACCAAGACCGACGCGTGGCCAGCCATCGGCCGGTTCTTCACCACACTCGGCGCGGCCGGGCTGACCGGCGTGCTCGCCGCGCTTGCGGTGGCCCTGCTGGTCGGCGGCTACGCGACCATGCGCCGCGTTACCGTCTGATCCGGAGCCAGCTGATGCCGGAGGGTGGCGGCCGTGGACTCATTCTCGGGCAAGCTCGCGGTGGTGACCGGCTGCTGCTCGGCACGGGCGGTCGGCCGCTCCTGCCCGGCGCTCGCCGGTCCTGGTCAGCTGCGTGGTGGCGTCTGGGTACGACTTCGCCGACTTCCGGCTCGCCTGACGCTCCACTGGCATGACTGCGCGGCCGGATCCAGCCCAGATCGATTATGCGCTCGTGGTCTGTCCATGAATTTGTCCTGGCCCGCCGCGCAGATCATGCGTTTGTGGTGCGGTCCGTGTCGGCTCGCGATCGGCAGGCCATGAGCGAGCTGTTGCGCTGTCCGCGCAAGTCCGGGACCCGTGCTGGGCTGGTCAGGTGTGCATGGGCAGCCGGCGCGGCGTCGTTCGGGGACAGCTCACATCAAGTTCGCACCGTAATCACGCTGTACCCGGACGGCTGGTCGGCAGGATGTGGGGGGTGAGTTGGAGAGTGATCAGGGTGCCGGTCATGCCCGCGTGTGTCCGCCCGGTTTCGCCGGGGGCCGTTCGTGGCTGCGGCGTCCGCGGTGCGGTGAACCTCTCGGCCGGGCGGACCGCCCTTGGGCTGCGACACGGGGCGCCGGGCAGGCCGGTCTTCGAGCGCCCTTCTGGCAAGCTGGCTTAACCCGGCGATTTCGCGTTCCGCGGGGCCGTCGAGTTCCCACTGGTGCACGGTCAGACGCCGTACTGCTCGCGGATCTGGGCGCGGCTGACCCGCTGGTCGGCGGGCGGCGGGCCGTCGGTCAGGTAGCGGCTGACGCGGGCCTGGAACTGGGCGCGGGCGGCGGGGTCGCGCCAGGTGTCGGCCTCGAACCACCAGCACCGGACGGTGTCGAGCAGGGGAGTCAGGTCGCCGCCGCTGCGTGCCAGCTCGAACGCGGCGTCCAGTTCGGTGTCATGGCGCCGGAGGATGTCCGGGTTTGCGTTCGCGGCCAGGACGGCCCTGACCGCCGCTGGGGTGCAGGCAGGAGGTGGCACTGCGGCGTGCCGGCCAGGGTCTGGAGCACTCATGTGACCTCCCGGCAGATTGCGGTGGCCTCAGGATAACCGTGACGGCCGACAGTCGGCCGGCTCCTGCGAAGGGCCGCCCTGCGGCGAGACGCCTCTTGCGTCGGGTACAGCGCGGAAGTACCGCAACCGGGGCGGACGGCCGCGGAAGACTGCTTTCGGGTGCTGGCTGGTCTTGATCTCAGGCGGCGGCTGCTGGCAGCGGCGTCAGCTTTGGGGCGGCGCAGTCGGGCGTGCGGCTCGCTGACCAGGCACGACCCCTCATTCCTGGCTCCTGTGACCTCTTGGCGCTGACGTGGACGCCGTGGTCGGCGAGAGGTTGCCTCTTGCCGCCTGGGCAACACGTCAGGGGCAGTCGGTCCGCTGGGGTGTGCGCTGCATCTGAGCCGTGACGCCATCGGGTTCGTCCTCGCCAGTGCGCTGCCGGCCGGTAGCAGCGCCAGCATTGCGCCTCGGCGCAACCGGGCGCGAGTTATGGCGCGGACAGGTGCGCGGCGGTCTGGGCCGGGCGCGAATGGCAGCTCTGGCCGGCCGCGGCCGGCGGGATGCTCGGCAGGCTGCCCAGCATCGGCACGGCCGCTATCGCCATTCAGAGGGCCAGGTCATGGCAATCCCGCGGTACGCCGCCATACAGGCTGGCGGAACGCCCGCCGGATAGGTATTCCTGCTGGACCGACTGGCATTCTCAAGCCGGGTTGCGCAGATTGCCACGTTCGGCGCGCTGTGGCGGGACGTTTTCAACAAGGTGACCGCTGGCGCCAAGGCTTGCAGGTCGGATCGCTCTTGGGACGGCAGGGGAGGGAGGAGTTGCGTAAAGCAATGTTCGCGAGGCTGACCTGGACGCGGTACGGCGCCGGGCGGTGACGGTGCTCGCGCCCGGCGGCACCCTGCTGGTGGGACAGGACCTGACGAGCCTGGCGGTGGGCGCCGGGGCCCCGGAGGACCCGGCTGTGCTGCGTGCTCCCGGCTCGATCACCCGCTCACTCGGGAATCTCACCGTGCTGCGGCCCGAGCGTGTCCGGCGTCCGGTCGCCGGCAATCTGCGCGATGCGGTGGACACGCTCGTCCGCGCGATCCGTACCTGACTGCGGCCGGTCCGAGGCCGGGCCGGGGCGGGACCCGTCCGGGTAGGCGGGCAGCCGGGCCGAGTAGATGGAGTAGCCGTCGAGGTAGAAGGCGACGGTCGTGGCGATCACGGTCGCTGCGATCATGGGGACCATCAGCCCGAAGCCGGTGTGGGTGAGCTCGAGCACCAGGGCGAGGCCGGCAAGGGGGGCCTGCATCGCCGCGCCGATCATCGCTGCGGCGCCGATCATCGCGTATGCCCCGGATGGTGAGCCCGGCCAGGCCTGGCTCTAGATGATCCCGAGAGCGCCGCCGAGGACCGCGCCGGTGGCCAGCGTCGGGGTGAACAAGCCTCCGGATGCGCCGCTGCCCAGGCACATCGCGGTGACGAGCGGCTTGAGCGCGAACAGCGCGAGCAGCAGACCGAGGGTGCCGATGCCGAGGAAGGCGTCGCGGGCCATGTCTAGGCCGTTGCCGAAAAGCTCCGGGTACCAGATGCCGATCACGCCGAGAACGCCGAACGCGACGATAGGGGCGAAGAGCGCGCGCAGCCCCCGAGCCCCGTGGTGCGATACCCAGCCGATGAGGCGGATGTAACCAGCGGAGATCAGTCCGATGACCGGTCCGGCGAGCAGCGCCCAGGTCATCAGCGATCCGCTGAAGCCGTAGTTGGGGATGCCGAGATAGATGGCGCGGTCGGGCAGGTAGACCTAGGCGGCGGCGGTGGCGATCCACGAGCACGCGAGGGCCGGCAGGATGACCGGCAGGGAGATGCTGCCGATGAGGATCTCGGCGGTGAACAGGGCGCCGGCGAGCGGAACGTTGTAGACCGCTGCGAGCCCGGCGCCGCCGCCGCAGGCGACCAGCAGGCGCCGCTGCTGCGCCGACAGGCCGGCCCAGCCGGCCAGGACACTGGCCGACGCGCCGCCGAGCAGCTTGGGCGCGGCCTCGCGGCCGATCGACGCGCCCATGCCGATCACTACCTCCGAGATCGCCGACGTGCCCAGGCAGCGGCGAAACGATAGCCGGCCGTCGCCGTTCCAGACCGCGTCATCGATCTCTGAGGCTCATCTTTGGTGTACCGGCGCAGCAGGTACCACGCGACGCCGCCGAACACGCCGGCGATCAGCAGGGAACCGACCCGCCGCGCCGCGGATGCCCGCTCGACTCCGTGCTGCAGGGTGCCGGAGTGGTAGCCGAACGCCGCGTACTGCACGTTGAACAGGATCAGCATCATCAGCGCGCCGAGCAGCCCGGCGGCGACGCCGGTCAGAACCACCATCACCCAGAACCGCGCAGTGAGAACGCCGGCGCCGTGACTGGTGATATTCGGCTGCTCCATGGCGCCGCGGCCGGACGGCAGCCGCTGCCTGACCAGCGGCCGCGGCCTCCGCGGCGCTCGGTGGCGGCAGCAGGCTCGCGCAGGCAGGCGCGCACCCATCTCGGCCACCGGCGCGCTGGCCAGTGGCCAGCCTGTTTCCGGCCCATCCCGGTTATCGGGGCAGTTCAGGCATGCCGGCACCGCCGGTCGGCTGGTGAGGCCTGACCTGCTCCACGCCGTTCATTAGCCAGCCGTCCTTCGCGTGCGATTGAAGCGCAAGGGTGCCTTTAACGCGCCGGCACCGGACGCTGCTGATCGTGGCCTACGCCAGCGCTTCCCAGCGCTGCCAGGGCGGCCCGCAGCCGCCGGGCTGCTTCGTCGGCGACTGGCTGAAGTGACGGCTGGCCAGCGATCGTGATCATGGTCTGGGGGTCGAGGGCCTCGATGACGGTCTGGCCGGACTCGGCGCGGACCACGACGTTGCACGGCAGCAGCAGCCCGATGCTGCGGTCGGCGGACAGCGCCCGGTGCGCGAGCGGCGGGTTGCAGGCGCCGAGAATCAGGTACGGCTCCATCTCCTCGCCGAGCTTGTCCCGCAGAGCAGCCTGCATGTCGATCTGGGTCAGCACGCCGAAACCCTGCGCCTTCAGCGCGTCCCGGACGCGCGCCACGGCCTCGGCGAATGGTGCCGGGGTGCGGATGGTGATGCCGTAATCCAACGGTCCCCCTCAGTAAAACGGCCGGGCCGCCTGTATCCAGGCGCCGCGCTAGTCGCGGGCAGATGTCAGGCAAGGCTGAGGAACAGCTTCTCCACCTGCTCCTCGGTCATCGGGGAGTGGCCTTCTGCGGCCAGGCACTGGCGCAGCCCGCTGGCCACGATCTTGAACCCGGCCCGGTCCAGGGCGCGGGACACCGCGGCGAGCTGGGTGACTACGTCCTGGCAGTCCCGCCCGTTCTCGATCATCGCGATCACCCCGGCCAGCTGGCCGTGCGCCCGCCTGAGCCGGTTCAGCACCGGGACCGCGGCCTGCTCGTCGATCCTCATCAGCGAGTCCTTCCTGTGTCTTCGCCACTATACCCGACGGGGTATCTGAGGGGCCAGGCTGACGAGGCCGGGCAGGCTCGGGCCAGGGTGTGTAGCCCGGCGCCGGCGCGGATCCATACCTCTACGCGCGGAACGGCAAGCACATGCTGAACCCCGCTCGCCCGAGCCGAGACTTTGCCGCTCGCCTCCTCTACGCCTCCGGCTTCTACCTCGCCGACCCCAGCGTCTGGCCGCCAGCCTGCCAGCGCTGATACGCCTACGTAACTGCGGCCAGCACCGCTAGGCGCGGGATCGGAAGATGATGCCGAGCATCTTGAGGTTGATCCGGGCGAAGCGCCACAGCTGCCATGGCACGAAGGTCCGGAGGAATATCGTCCAGCGGGTCGGCCGGGTGACGTAAGGCGCTGTCTGCGCTGTCACCTTGGCGGAGTCTCCGGCGCCGGCCGCGCCGGCGTCTTGGCCGGGCGTCGGAACCGCGGTGCTGGGTGAGCTGGCGCTGGCGGATGGGTCGTTGACGGCGGTCATGGGCTACTCCGGGATTATTGCCCAGCCTGGGTGGAGCTTGGCCTTGTAGAGGAACATGTGGTGCAGCAGAATCTTGATCCAGTGGCCGGCAAGGCCGATCTCGCCGGAAGTCCGCTTCAGGTCCCGCCCGTAGAGGGGGTAGCGGGCGAAGTCAGGGACGATCGGGTACACCGTCATCGAGGCGGCGGTGCCGGTGAAGGGGTTCGCCCCGGCCGAGGCGACGCAGGCTGCGCCCATTTCGGCCATGGACGCCGGATGGGTCGGCTGCTGGGCGCCTCTGATCATGTCGACGACGCTCCGGGCGACGGCCTTGCCGATCTCGGCCGAGGGCATCCCGGTCCGTGGCGGCGCTGGTGCGATCAGCGTGCCGTTCGGGCTGGTGTGCGGGAGTGAGATCGCGTGCGGCGGTGCGAACGCGATCCCGGCTGCGAAGATGTTGGAGTAGTCGGGCGTCTGGTAGGTGCGTGGCCAGTCGCCTGGCGCCCATTGCTCGTAAGGCTTGGCCGTGTAGTCGGCGTCCACGCGCATGAAGTCGTTGGGCAGGAAGAGCCGGCCGGTGATGTCCTTGCCGTCCCGGCCGTACGCGCGGAGGCCGACGCCGGAAAACGGCGGCAGCAGCATGGCGAAGTCGAACTCCTGCTCGCGCTGCGCGCCGTCGACGGTCTCGTAGTGAACGCGGTCCTCGTCCACCTTGCTGACGTGGGCGCGGGTGATCCAGTCGATGCCGCGTTCGGCGAAGAGCGACTCGGTGAACAGATTGCTGGGCACGACGTAGCCGCCGCGCCGCAGGTGCATGCCTCCCATTCCGAAGTCGCCGAGCTCGTACTCGTTGGTGATCCAGATGATGTCCGCCTTGTCCCGCACCTTGCGGGCACGCAGCTCGAACTCGAGATTGACGACATACTCGAATGCCGCGCCCTCGCAGGTGCAGGTCCCGTGGCCGACGCCGACCAGGAACCGCTGCCGCTCGCCGCGGCGCATCCGCTCGACGGCCTCGTCGAGCGAGGCGGACGTCTGGACGGCATGCCCGACCGTGCACACGGACAGGCTGTGACCCTCCGGGCCCAGCCCCTCGGTCTTGTCGAAGCGCAGCCTCGGCCCGGTGGCGTTGATCAGGAAGTCGTAAGGAACCCGCTCGGTACGTCCGGTGGCATATTCGACGACGACATAGGGGACCTGGCTGCCGGCGTCGCCGTCCGGGTGGATCTCGCGGGCCCAGGCCTGCTTGAACTCGATTCCGTGCCTGTCGTAGACAGGGGCGAGCGGGAACGTCACCTGGCTCGGGCGCATCAGGCCGACGCCGACCCAGATGTTCGACGGAATCCAGTTGTAGCACTCATCGGGCGACACGACCGTCACGGTGTCGCCTGGACCTAGCCACTTCCTGGCGAACGCGGCGGCGGTGTGCCCCGAGATACCCGCGCCGAGAACCACGACGCGGCTCACCCGGAACCGCCGATCAGAGTACTCATCGTTCAAGTCTCCGCAGCTGCTGCGGCCCGGACCAGGGACCAATGTCCCAGCGGCCAGAGGCGTCAGGCCCGCTTCCGTGCCGAAATGAAAGGGCGGGCCGCTCAGTGGAGGCCCGTCAGCCAGACCCGCGCTGAGCAGGCTCGTCCCTGGGCTGGGAATGACAGCTTGCCTTGGCCGGTTACCTCTGAACAGATACCCATGGGGGTATTTGGGAGCGTGGAGGCGGGTCATGAAGATCGTCCGGGTAATGAACTCGCCGGCGGGCCGCTGCGCGCTCGCCGACCCGCGGCCATGACCATGAGCGAGTCACAGCAGGACGCCGTCCGGCGGCCGTCTGCGAACCCAGGAGCCGGCAGCGAAGGACTGCTGCCGTCCTGGTCCGCGGCCCTGGTCGTGGTGGCTCACCCGGACGACGAGACGTTCGGGCTCGGCGGCATCATCGATCTGATGACCAGCGCTGGCACTGCCGTGCACATCCTGTGCTACACCCACGGCGAGGCCTCCACCATCAACGAGAACAACGCGGACCTGCACCGGACCCGCGAAGCGGAGCTGCAGCAGGCGAGTGCCGAACTCGGGGCGGCCAGCGTGACGCTGCTTGAGTACGCCGACGGCCAGCTCGCCGCCGTGCCAGCCGCCGAACTGGCCAGGCAGGTACTCGACCTGGTCGCCCGGTACCATCCCGACGGCCTGCTGGTCTTCGACGACACCGGAATCACCGGCCATCGCGATCACCGGGCAGCGACAAGAGCAGCCGTGGCAGCCGCGGCCACAGCTGCACTGCCGGTCCTGGCCTGGGCGCTGCCCGCTGCCGTCGCAGGCCGGCTGCGCGAGGAGACCGGCCAGCCGTTCGCCGGGCAGCAGCCCGGCCGGCTCGACCTGTGCGTCCGGGTGAACCGGGTCGTCCAGCGCAGGGCCGCTCTCCTGCACGCCAGCCAGATCTCGCCGACCGCAGTGCTGTGGAGGCGGCTGGAACTCCTCGGGGACGGCGAGCACCTGCGCTGGCTTCGGCCACCCGGCTAACGGCCTGAGCGGCTGACGTGCGCGAGCAGGTCGCGGGCCGCGCCGCTGGGCGGAACGGTGCCCCCGGTCCAGATCGCCCTCAGCGCCCGGCGCAGGTCAAGGTCGGCTACTTTCACGCAGGTCAGACGGCATGACGCGAGGTCCTCGGAGACGGCGAGCTCGCTTAGGACCGCGGGCCCGGCGCCGGCCAGCACCGCTGCCCGGACCGCCGCCGTGGTAGAGAGTGCCAGCGCGACCGGGGCCGCCGGTATCGGCGCCCCGCCGGGCGGCCGGTGCAGTGCGGCGGTAAGCGCCGCCGCGAGCGCGTCGCGGGTGCCGGACCCTTCTTCCCGGCTCACCAGCGGGGTAGCTGCGAGCTCCGCTGCGCTGAGCGGCTGGAGCCGCCGGGCCCATGGATGGTCGGGGCGCACGACCACGAGCAGCTCGTCCCGTCCGATGATCCGGCTCCGGACGCCGGCCGGGACCACAGGTCCTTCGACGAATCCCAGGTCAGCGGCTCCCTGCCGGATCTGCTGGGCGACGGTCTCGCTGTTCGCGGCAGTGAGCACGATCTCCGCGGGCTGCTCGCCGCGGCGCTGGGCCGCTGCCTGCAGGGCGACCAGCCACCCGGGCAGGAGTTGCTCGGCGATGGTCATGCTGGCGCAGACCCGCAGCCTGGTGTGGTGGTCGTTGCGCAGCGCCGCGAGTCCGGCGTCGAGCTCGGTCGCGACGGCGAGCAACCGGTCCGCCCACTCGGCGACGACGACGCCTTCGGGGGTCAGCGTGGATCCGCGTGACGTGCGCGCGATCAGCGTGACGCCGGCCTGGGCCTCCGCAGCCCTGATCCTCGCGGAAACGGCCTGCTGAGTGACGCCGACCTGGCGGGCGGCGGAGTTCAAGCTGCCGGTGCGCGCCACCGCGAGGAGGACCTCAAGCGCAGCCAGATCAGGTATCCGGGCACTCAGGGTCATGCACCCACACTAGAGCGGGGCAAGCTGGGCTTGTAGCGCGCGCAGCGTGCGGACGGTCCGGGCGGCTCGCCGCGCCCACCAGTGCCGGGGGTCATGCCCGCTGACCGGACGCTGCCGCGCGTGCGATCGGGCCCACATCTGCGCGTGGCCGCTCAGCCAGTCAAGCGTGGCGCCGGCATCCTGATCCAGCATGGCTGCCAGGGTGTACCGGCGCTCGCCGACTCGGAACCCGAGCCCGGCCGAGGCTGCGCCTTTCCGGAGGTCCTCGCGGGTCAGCAGGACGCCCGACCGCACCGGTGCCACCAGGGAGTCGAGCAGCTCATCCCGGCCGTCTTCCGGGGCCACCGGAGAGGGCGCGTCCCGAAGCGCTGCGGGCAGGGCCGCCGGCCGGGACGCCGTCTCCGAGCGAGCCTCGCTGTGCAGCGCGCGCAGCGTCAGCTCAGCCCAGGCGGCCAGCGCCGGTCCCGCTAGCCGGCTGACGGCGGTGAGATACCCCGGAGCCCACGACCACAGGTGCTCGCGGAGCAGAACCGCGCGGGCATGGCAGAGCCGTTCCCGCGTCGCTGCGGTCCGCGCTGCGGCCTCGGCGTCGGCGAGCTCGGCGTAGAGCATGAGGAGGATGCCGAGATGGTCCGCCTCGGGCGGCGGGGTCAGGCCGATCACCCGCCAGAAGCCGGCCACCCGGTCCAGGCCCTCGCCGCCGAGCTTGCCCTCGCCGCCGAGGTGGATGGCGGCATGCGGTGGTGCGGAAAGGACGAACACGCCGGTGTGCTCGGCTGCGGTCGGTCCGGGCAGCCCGAGGGCGGCGAGCACGGGCTCGCAGTGCGGCGGCGGGTTCATCGGCACCGATGCGAGCGCGCGCAGCAGCTCACCGGTCGACGGCTGCGCCCCTGCGGTGAGCCCGGTCCCCGCCGTCACCGGCCGGGCTCGGCTTCCGGAACCCGGTAGCTGTCAGCAGCGGGCTTGAGCGGCCGCATCAGCCAGTGCGGCCGCCGCATCCCGCCCGGCGAGTGCGGCCCGGCTGGCCGGGTCAGCTTGAGCCACTCCAGGTAGGTCCGGCGGGCCCTCGCGGTGTCCACCGCGATGTCCCCGTGCTGGTCGCCGGGACTGGCTGGCCGGACCCGGACTGCCTGGTGCCAGCAGTGCATCCCGGAGATCGGATCGGGGTGCACGGGGAACGTGAGATTCTGGTGCACGCCCGTGTCGCTCCACCAGATCCGCTGGCTGTCCGGATCGGCGGACCTGTACGGGGCAACGGCCGCGCGGCGCTCCATGGTCCAGCCGTCGTCGTGCCGCAGGTCCACCGTGGCCATCATTCCGCCGGCCCCCTGCTCCTGCGCGGCCAGCCGCCAGCGGCCCATGTGGTGGCTGCAGGCGACAATCCCGGGGCGGATCGCTTCGGTAATCCAGGCCTTGGCCACGAAGTGCCCGATGTCGGTCTCGACCCGGATCAGGTCGCCGGTCCGCGCGATGCCGAGCCGGGCGGCGTCCGCCGGGTGCACCCAGACGGGGTTGGTGTGCGCGAGTTCGTCCAGCCATTTGGCGTTCGCCGACCTGGTGTGGATCTGGGTGGGCAGCCGGAATGTCGAGAGCAGCACCATCTGGCCGGGTGCCAGGTTCCTGGGGTGTACGTGGCTGCGGATGTAGCCCGGCAGGGCGTGCTCCGGCCAGCCCCAGGCGGCCAGCGTCGAGGAGTAGAACTCCAGCCGTCCCGATGGCGTGGGAAACCCCCGGCGCACCGTGCCGTCCACATCCACCCCCACCGCGCGGCGGCCGGCGAGGTCATCATCGGGCGCGCCCGTAGGGACAATATTCATGCTCAACGGGCCGGGCGCGCTGGTGTAGACGCGTCCGGTCGGGTTGACAGCGACGTCAGCGAGTTCGGCGTCCGCGACCACCTGTTCGTAGACGGCACCCTGGCCCGACGTGATCTCGAAGGCGCCGTAGCGGCGCATCCACTGCAGCGGGCTGAGTTGCTCGGCCGCGGCGCGTTCCGGCAGGCCAGGCACGGAATTGGCGAACATCCACCCGTAGTACTCGTCTACGGTCAGCTTCTCGCCCGGCCGGGCACGGGACTCGTGGTACTGGCGGATGCCGAGCGAGCCGTCGGGGTCGATCCGCCAGGACAGCTCGATCCAGAACTCGTTCTCCTCCCACACCTCGCCGGGGTTCACCTGCCGCGTGTCGGTGATCTCCTCCCCGAGCCGCTCGCGGGCGGCCCGGAGCACCGGCTGGCGGAATCCGACCCACTGCCCGTCGTACTGCTCGTAGGAGTGCGTGTCGTGCCGCTCCGAGGCGTGCCCCATCGGCAGCACGTAGTCGGCGAAGTAGGCGGACTCGTTCCAGGTGGGGGTGAGCGCGACCGTGCAGCCGACTTTCGCCTCGTCGGTCAGCACCTCCATCCATGACAGGCCGTCCGGGTTGGTCCAGACCGGGTTGTACACCCGCATGAAATACGTATCCAGCGTGCCCCGGCCCTCGGCCAGGAAGTGCGGGAGCAGGAACGACATCTCGTTCTGCGCCAGCGGGTACTCCAGCGGCCAGGTGAGCTCCTGCCAGACTTCCGGGTGCGGCGGGACATGGATTGGCCGGGGAACGAACTTGTTCAGGCCGTTGGGGAACACGCCGCCGGGTGTGGCGACGGCTCCGAGCAGCGCCGAGATCAGGAACAGGGTGCGCGGCACCTGCCAGCCGCCGAGGTTCCCCGCGGCGGCCGAGCGCCAGACGTGGGCCGAGAAGCGCGTGCCCGCCCCGGCCACGATCTCGGCGACTTCGGCGAGCACGCCTGCGTCGATGCCGGACTCGGCCGCGGCGAACTCGAAGGTGAACTCGCGGTACAGGCCGGACAGGATCTCCTCGAACGTCTCGAACGTGACCGGCCGGTCCGGGTGGCAGGCACGCAGGTACTCGGCCCAGTTCCACCAGCGGCGGACGAACTCGCGGTCGTAACGCCCGGTCTCGATCAGGTGGCGGGCAACGGCGAGATTGATCGCGGCCTCGCTGCCCGGCACCGGCGCGAGCCAGTGGTCGGCGTGCGTGGCCGTGTTGGACAGCCGCGTGTCGAGCACGATGACCTTGGCGCCGTTCGCTCGCGCCTCGGTGATCCGCTGCGCGTGCGGGTTGAAGTAGTGGCCGGCCTTCAGATGGGCGCTGATCAGGTAGATCACCTTGGCGTTGGCATGGTCGGGACTGGGCCGGTCGGCCCCCATCCAGAACTGGTAGCCGGTCCGCCCGCCGCTCGAGCAGACGTTCGTATGGGAGTTGTGGCCGTCGACGCCCCAGCTGGCAAGCACCCGCTCGGTGAAGCCGTCCTCGCCAGGCCGGCCGATGTGCACCATGATCTCGTTCTGGCGTTGCTCGGTGATCGCGGCCCTGATCCGGCCGGCCAGCGCGTCGAGCGCCTGGTCCCAGCTGATCCGCTCCCAGCCGCCGCCTCCTCGGGTGCCGGTCCGGCGCAGCGGGTACAGGATGCGGTCAGGGTCGGTGACCTGGTTGAGCGTGGCGGGGCCCTTCGCGCAGTTGCGGCCCCTTGAGCCCGGGTGCTCGGGATTGCCTTCGAACTTGCGCACCCGCAGGCTGTCGCGGTCCACGTAGGCGAGCAGTCCGCAGGCCGACTCGCAGTTGAAGCAGGTGGTGGGGACCAGCATGTAGCGGTGCTCCTCGCGAGTCGGCCAGGCACGCGAGTCGGGTTCGGCCCAGTCGTCCCAGCGCTCCTTGGGAGGGAACGCGGCCAGGTGGATCTTGCTGGGGCCCTGGTAGAACGTCTCGCCGCGGGCCTCGGTGTCGGCACGCGCTGCCGACACCCGGGCTGCCAGGGTAGTGAGGTCGGACTCACCGTGACTGGCCATTGGACCAACCATTCCTCGTGCACTGATGTCAGGCCAGGGGGACGGACTGGCCGGACTGGACGTAGGCGTGCTCATGGGCCAGCAGGCCGAGCAGGGCCAGGGGAGCAGCGGCCAGGCCGAGCCATGGGGCGGCTGTCGCAGCGGCGATCAGAGCCACGCCGGGCCAGAAGAATCTCGCGAACCGGCCGCGGGTCATCTCCCTGCTGGCCAGGTGCGCGTGGGCGGTGACATGCGGGAGCGTGGTCTCCGCGGCCACGAGCAGAATGTGTGCGGTGGCGGCACAGGCGAGGATCACCTTGTCGGCAGTGACCGCCCGGCCGGGAGAGAGCCAGAGCACGAACGGCAGCATCGCTGCCGCGCCGGCCAGCACGGCCTGCACGGCCAGGTGGGGGGCGAGCAGCGGGCTCTGCCACAGGTCACGGGCCTTAGCCTGGGCAAACAGGTAGGCAGTGTAGACAGCGGTGGCCAGCGCCAGCGGCAGGCCCGCCAGTGCCAGTACCCTCGCGGCGGCATCCTCGCCCGCCAGGGCGGGCAGCAGATAGAGCGCGACGATGCCGCCGTAGCCGCCGATGATGAAGGCGCCGCGGACCAGCCAGCTCCGCCACTGGTGCCTGGTGAAGATCAGATAGAACCGCATGGGGTGCTTAAGGTCGGCGATCAGTAGGGCACCCGTCATGCCCAGGAACACCAGGGCCATAATCGGAGCCGCCCACCTGACGGCATCGTTGCGCCATTCCAGGTAGCCCGTGAGGGCGAGCAAGACAGGAACGACAAAGGCGCCCGCGGCGATGCTCTTGGTCCAGGTGTAGAGGCTCACCCGGCAGTCCCATGGCGCCAGGTGCGGGATGTCATAGGAGAGCAGTGCCGCGGCAGAGGATGCCGGGCGGCCTGGATGACCGGCGCCGACCCGCTGCGGGCCGAATGGCCCTTGCGTGGCCCAGGCGAAGAGCCCGCCGTCCGGGCGCCGGGCGGCAAGCGGGTCCAGGGTGGCCTGGTGTGCGCCCAGGTAGTGCACGGCCGGGCCGGTCTCCTTTTCCGGCCGACGAACCTGCACCGGCTGGCGTGCGACGATCCGGGCGACCTCGGAGGTAGGGTCGTTGCCGTCGCCGACCAGAATGGCCCCGACCGGGCAGACGGTCACGCAGGCAGGCTCCAGGCCCACTTCGAGCCGGTGGGCGCACATGTTGCACTTCTCCGCGCAATGGTCGTCGGGGTTAATGAAGATGGCGTCGTAGGGGCAGGCGGCCAGGCACGCCTTGCAGCCGATGCAGGCCGACTTGTCGAAGTCGACGATCCCGTCGTCCCGTCGGAACATCGCCTGGGTCGGGCACGCCGCCACGCACGGCGCGTCGCTGCACTGGTTGCACCTAGTTACCTGGAACGCCCGGCGTACCTGCGGGAATGCGCCAACATCCGCAGACTTGACGTACGTCCTTGTCACTCCGACCGGAACCTCGTTCTCGCTCTTGCAAGCCGTGGTGCACGCATGGCAGCCGATGCACTTGGTCTGATCGAGCACCTTCAGCCAGCGCACCGGCCGACTGCTGTCTGGCACCATGAGACCGACGTTATGAGCGCTTCTGGCTGGCTTGTAGCCCGGTACCTCTTGTAACGGATACAACAATCGCTTGTATCCGTGGACGTCCTGGGACAACTTGAGTGCGCGCTCAGTGCGTCCTCGCCGCGAGGCGGCGCAGGAACACCCAGACTTGCCCGTACCCGATCTTCCGAGCCTGCCGGCGGTCAGCGCCGTCGCAGCCATGCGAGCAGGCCGCCAGTGAGGCGGTCCTGCGCGTGGTCGCAGGTGCACCGCTGCGACCGGGGTACCCCAGCCAGTACCTGCTCGACGTGCATGCCACAGCCCCGGTAGGTGGGCTTGTGGCAGGTCCGGCAGGTAACGCGATGGCACATAGCGCTGGCCTCCCTTGGTAGACAGTGCCGCCCCACTATACGCCAGGGGGTATATCGATCGAGCCGGAGCTTGTGTGGTCAGCAGCCACGATGGGTGATTCCGGGCGTCAGCCGGGGGATCTACATACCCTGCCGGGTATAGTTGAGAGTCCGTAGTCTGCGGGGAGCAGGAACGAAGGTGGCGAGTTGGAGAGCCAGGAATGGGACGAGCGGTATGTCGGCCGTGACCTGGTGTGGACGGCCGAGCCGAACCGGTTCGTTGTGGCCGAACTGCAGGACCTAGCGCCTGGACGGGCGCTGGACATCGCTTCGGGCGAGGGGCGTAACGCGGTGTGGCTGGCCAGTCGCGGCTGGCAGGTGACGGCGGTGGACTTCTCTGCGGTCGGGCTGGACAAGGGCCGGCGCCTGGCTGAGCAGGCCGGCGTGGTCGTCGAGTGGGTGTGCGCCGACGTCCGAGATTATGACCCTGAGCCCGGTTCTTTCCAGCTGGTCCTGATCGCATACCTTCAGCTTCGCGAAACTGAGCTTGACGGCGTGCTGCGCCGGGCGGTGACGGCGCTCGCGCCCGGTGGGATTCTGCTGCTGGTGGGGCATGACGTCACCAACCTGGCCGAGGGGACCGGCGGCCCGCAGGACCCGGCCGTGCTGCATACCCCGGAGTCGATAACTCGCTCGCTCGCAGGCCTCACCGTGGTGCGGGCCGAGCGCGTCGGGCGTCCCGTCGCGGGCAGCCCGCGCGACGCAGTGGACACTCTAGTCCGCGCGGTCCGCCCGTGACGATGCTGGCGCGGTGAGTTCGTAAGCTTCCCGGCCGGCCGGCGGCCTTGGCGTACGCTCGGGTCATGGGTGCGCTCCGGGTACCGCTTGCTTCGATCCCCAGCCCGCCAGCCAGCGGCATCCACCTCGGCCCGCTCTTCATTCATGCATACGGGCTGATGTACGTGGTGGGGATCGCGCTGGCGATCTACATCACCGCGCGCCGCTGGGCCGCGGCAGGGGGTGACAGGGCGCTCGTCTACGACGTGGCCATGTGGGCGGTGCCAGCGGGAATCATCGGCGGCCGCATCTACTTCGACCTGACCACGCCGTTCGACATGCCGCACCACTGGTGGGGGCCGTTCGCGGTGTGGACCGGCGGTCTCGGCATCTGGGGCGGCGTCGCGCTCGCGGCCGTGGTCGGGGCGTGGCGAGTGCGGCGGGCGGGTGCCAGCGTGGGCGTGTTCATGAACGCCGTCGCCCCGGCCCTGCTGGTTGCCCAGGCGATCGGGCGGATAGGCAACTACTTCAATCAGGAGCTGTTCGGGAAGCCGAGCGGCCTTCCGTGGGCGGTGCAGATCTCGCGGGCGGCGCGGCTGGCCTCCGGCATCCCGGCGGCGGATCTGAGGTTCACTACATTCCAGCCCTCGTTCCTGTACGAGCTGATCTTCGATCTGGCCCTGGCTGCGGCGCTGGTCTGGCTCGGCCATCACCGGCCGATCAGGCCGCAGGGCCTGTTCGCGCTGTATGTGGCCGGGTACTCCGGGTACCGGATCTTCGAGGAGACGATCAGGATTGACTCATCGGCCTACTTTCTCGGCCTGCGCCTTAACTTCTTCGTCGCCGTCGTCATGACCACTGCCGGGCTCGTCTGGTTCATCGTCGTGCAGCGCCGCGGCAGCCGTGCAGAGGTGCCCGCGCCGGAGCAGGTTCCGGCGATTACGAGCTAAACCAGTTCGTCTGGTGGGGCTTAGCGGAGACCGAGGTAGAGAGGCCGGCGAGGCCGGCGAGGACGCGGTAGATGGCGAACGGGGTCACCGTGCCGGTCCGGAAGTACCTGACCAGGTATCGCGCGGACAGGTAGGCGCCGAGGTGGCCCGGCCGGGCGGCAGCCGGGCCGGCGATCATGCGGCTACGGGCTCGGCTGGGGGTGCCTGCGGGCCAGGTGGTAGAGCACGAAGCTGCCAGCCCGTCCGACCGGGCCGGCAGTCTGCTCGTCGAGCAGCTCGAAGTGGGCGCCGAAGCGGCTGCGCAGTTCCCCGGCGGTGAGGCCCGAGGGCGCCGAGCAGGCGCCAGCTGGCCGGCGGATCGGAGACGCCGGCCAGGTACAGGTCAGCGCCAGGCGCGGTGACGGCGGCGACCTCGGCGGCGTAGCTGTCTCGCCGCCCGGCCGGGATGGCGTGATAGCAGCCGATGTCGATCACGAGGCTGAAATCGCCGGCGAGTCCTGCCTGGCGCAGGCGGGTGACATCACCGACCGCGAAACTCGCCGGGGACCCAGCCGCGGCCGCGCGGGACCTGGCCGTCCCGATCGCTTCGGGGGCGAAGTCCACCCCGATCACGTCCCACCCGTGCGCGGCGAGGAAGAGGGCGTCGGTGCCGGTCCCGCAGCCAAGGTCAAGCGCCCGGCCGGGCAGACGGCCCTGGATGATCCTGGCCAGTTCCGGGCGGGGTTCGGTGCTGTCCCACCGGGGCTTGCCGAAGCGGTACGCGAGCCGGTAGAAGAGCGAGTCGATTCTCATGGCACCTCCTCGGGTGCGCTCAGCCCGCGGGACGGCCGCCTGTGCGCTTCGCCTCCGGCGGTGTGCCCCGAGCCAGACATCCGCGTGATAGGCGAGGCCTCGGACGGTCTGGAAGCTGTCGAGCTGGCGCGCGTCCTGGACCCGGCCGTCGTGCTGATGGACATCCGGATGCCGAACATGGACGGGCTGGCCGCCGCCCGGCAGATTCTCGGCAGCGGCAAGAGCCGGGTGCTGATCCTGACGACCTTCGACGCCGACGAGTATGTCTACGAGGCACTCAAGACGGGAGCCAGCGGGTTTCTGCTCAAGGACGCGCCGCCGGAGCAGCTGATCGCCGCAGTGCGGTGCATCGCGGCCGGGGACGCACTCATCGACCCATCGATTACCAGGCGTCTCATCAGCCGCTTCGCACACGCAGCGCGGCCGCCTGAACGGCCGCCTGCGCAGCTGAAGGAACTGACGCAGCGGGAGCTTGATGTCCTGCGGCTGGTGGCGCGGGGGCTGGCCAACGCTGAGATCGCCGCCGAGCTGGTGGTCGAGGAAAGCACGATCAAGACCCATGTCAGCAGGATCTTGATGAAGCTGGCGCTTCGCGACCGGGTCCAGGCCGTCGTGGTCGCCTACGAGACCGGGTTCGTCGTGCCCGACGATCGCGCCTAGCGAGCCGTCCATGAATGGCTGCCGGGTCAGGCGGCTTTGTTCTCGGGGCGGCCCCAGCGTTGCTGGCGTTCGCTGTGGATGCGGGCGCGTTCGGGACGGGGTTGACCTGGTGCACGGGGCCGCTGAACCCCGGCCGCACGAGGCTCCCCTGACCCGGGCGCCCGGCGCTGGCCTGGTGGCGACGACGATGCCGATCTGCGGGCCGTTATGCAGTCTGGATGTGTATCCGGCCGGGAGGGCCTGGAAAGATCACCGAGCCGAACGCGACGCCCGCGCCCGGCTCGGCGCCGCTGAGGCTGACGGTCATGCGAGCCTGCCTGGCTGGCAGTAGGTGACCATCGCGGTCACGGCAGGACCACTGGGGTACCCGAAGAAGATCGTCTGGGAGTACCTCGGCGACAGCCCCGGGCAGCCGTGATCTTGGAGCTGAATTGGTGCCAGGCCATCGAGGCGGACATGCCAGCCGGGCCGGCTCCGCGGATCCTCAGGCCGCCCCCGGCCTGTTCTCCCTGGCCCGCCGGCGGCCAGAGAGCAGGCGCCCACGCCGCTGGGCGGCTACCAGTTCCTTGAGGTCACCATGACGGTCGGCTCGCCCGCCGCAGGCCAGGCGCTCCGCGCCGTCACCTGGTCGCGCAGCACTGCCCCGGTCTCCGTCCAGGGCAACCACACCCTGCGCGACCCTGACCCCGGCATCACCCTGGTCCCCGGCGACCGGGTCAGCCTGCTCGCCCGCACCCGCAAACACGCTGCCACAACATCCCGGCGAGGAGCCGGGACGCCTGCCAGATGGGCAGGCCGCAGATGCCCGCCCCGGCGCGGCTTACATACAGGCCGGCGTGACACGATTGGCCGGTGATCACGTTCGCCAATGCCGGAATATCCCGCCGCGCAGTGGCCGGTCGCCTGTGTCGCCGGTCCGGCCGCCGGTGACCGGCGAGAAGGCCCGATCGGACGAAGGCGGACACGCCGCCGGACGGGGTCGCCGCCGGCAGGAGAGCTACCTGGCCGGCATCACCGGCAGAGTTCGCCTGGCGTTCTGAGCCGGGTCAGGGCCGATGGCGGACTCAGCGAAGAAAACGGAGATCGGACTGGTCGCCGCGCTGAGCATCGGGATCGGCGGCATGATCGGCGCTGGGATCTTCTCCATTCTCGGGGTCGTGGCAGGTGTCTCCGGCTCCGCGATGCCGCTGTCCTTCGCGATCGGCGGGGTCGTGGCCGGCCTGGCCGCCTATAGTTACGTCGCCCTCGGCAAGACGTTCCCGAGCGTCGGGGGTGCCGTCACCTTCCTGGTTCATGGCTACGGCGATGGGCTGGCCGCAGGTTCGCTCAACATCTTCCAGTACATCAGCTACATCATCACGATCGCGCTGTACGCGACCGGGTTCGCTGCCTACGCCGCGACGTTCATCCGCATCCCGCTCAAGGCCTGGGCCGTGGGTGTGGTGCTCATCTTCACCGCGATCAACTTCCTGGGCAGCCGGATCATGGGCCGGGCGGAGTCGGTCATCGTCATCATCAAGGTGGCCATCCTGATCGTCTTCATCGCCGCCGCCTTCATCGCGCTGACCCGAGACGGGTTCGCCCGGCTGTCGCCGGCGACCTGGCCGGGTCCGATGGCGATCTTCACCGGGGCCGGGGTGCTGTTCGTCGGCTACGAGGGCTTTGGCCTGATCACGAATGCCGCCGCCAACATGGCTAAGCCTGGCCGCGAGCTGCCGCGCGCGGTCTACGGCAGCGTGGCCTTTGTGATCGTGATCTACGTGCTCGTCGCCAGCGGCGTGGTCACCAACGTGCCGCTCAACGTGCTCAAAGGTCTGGGAGACTCCGCCCTGGCGGTCGCCGCCAGGCCATCCCTGGGCCAGGCCGGGTTCAGGCTGATCGCGATCGCCGCACTGCTGTCGACCGCATCAGCGGTAAACGCCACCCTGTTCGGATCCACCAATATCGCCTACCAGATAGCGAAGAACGGAAGTCTTCCGCCAGCCTTCGACCGCAGGCTCTGGGGCCGCGATGTCGAGGGACTATTCATTACCTCCGGCCTGGTCCTCCTGTTCGTCCTGATCTTCCCGCTGGGCGCCGTCGCCTCCATGGGCAGCGCGGGATTCCTCCTGGTCTACGCGGCAGTCAGCGCAGGTCACCTGAGGATACGCAAGCAGACCGGCGCCCGGCGATGGCCGATCGCCGCATCCGCAGTCACCTGTCTGGCCCTCTTCGCCGTCCTGCTGCGCAACATGATCACCACAGCCCCAGCATCAGCTATCGCCCTCGGCGTCACGCTTGTGGTCAGCGTGCTGTTCGAGACGATTTACCGCCACACGACCGGGCGGGACTTCACGAAGATCCTGTCGCAGCCCGCACCCCCATCCGCTGCCGCCGTTGACGATGACGGCCGCCTGTGACCGGACCGTTCCGCTGTCACGGCCGATGCCAGCGTCGCGGGCCTGCGCCCGGGCCAACACCCGATCCCCGGGTCCTCCGGGTTCGGTGGGAACTTCGACGCCGTCGAGCGAGCACACTAGCTGACCTGTTCGACCCGCTGCCGCCGGAGACCAGCGGCGGGCGCTGGCTGCCGCCTGCTGCTGCACGACGCCGCGCTCGAAACCCACCGACCGGGTCGCCGGTACCCGCAGCCCTCAGCAGACCAAGCCATTCAGCAGGGCTCGTAGGGTTGCTCCTACAGTTCTCCGGGGCCCGAAGGACGTGACCTAGCGCCTGCTGCGCTAGGGGCTGAGTGAAGTCGACCAGATCCACTGCGGCACCAATCCTGTTCCGCGCCAGACCTGAGCCCGAGATGGTGCGTAGTCATTCAGCCTCCTGGCGGTAGATGGTGGGCCAATTGGAATCGAGCAGGCCGACGATCTCGGTTAGCGCCGGTCAGCTGCGCGCGGGTCATCCAGTCGGATGGTCCGCAGCCGGTGTGGCGGTCACTCCCTTGCCTGTCGGCGGGGTGGCTGGCGTGCTTGACTGGCAGTCATCGACAAATCCGCCAGGGCCAGGTGGCACTGGCGGCCCGCGTACGCGGGGGTTCGCGGTCGGCTGCGCCGTCACCGGCTGCCGGGTAGTGCCTGTGGCGTTTTCGGATGGCCGGTGAGCGGACTGCGCTGATGCGCGGGGTGCCAGGGCACGTGCACCGGATTGGCGAATGTGCTGATCTTGGTTGCGCCATGCCTGCGTCTGGAGATCTCCGTGGTACCGTGTTTAGGCGATTGCCTTAGCCGGTTGCCTAAGGGGCGGGCGGATGACGGACGCGGTGCGACCGGAGCGGGGCGGCACGCGTGAGCGGCTGCTGACGGCGGCGATCGAGCTGATCGCCGAGGCGGGCTGGGGCGGGGTGACGACGCGGGCGGTCGCCGAGCGCGCCGGGGTTAACCAGGCGCTGGTGCACTACCACTACCGCAGCGTCCCTGGCCTGCTCCGGGAGGCTGCGTACGCGGCGATGTCGGCCACCTTCGAGCCGGTGATGCTGCGTCTGGTCGAGGCCGGGGACCCGGTGGTCGCGCTGCGCGGCATGTTCGCAGGGCTGGCGGAGATCGACCCGGACGCGCCCGAGTCGCGGGCGGTGGTCGAGGCCGCGGTGCAGGCGGTCCGCGACCCGGAACTCGGCGCGCAGGTCAGGCAGATGCTGGCTGTGTGCCGCCAGGAACTGGCCCGGCGGCTCGCCGCCGCGCAGGCCGAAGGGCGCCTCGCGGCCGGCGCAGAGCCCGCCGCCCTGGCCGCCGCGCTGGCCGGCCTCCTCGACGGGCTGGCATTGCACCGGCTGATCGACCCCGAGGTGGATGTCGGTGCCGCATCGGCCGCCGTGCTGGCCCTGCTGGGGGTCGGGCCGGTGAGCCTGCCTGGCCGCGAGGATGAGCCGGAGGTGTGAGCAGTGCCGTTCACCGGGCCGTGGTTCTGGGCGTTCCTGGCCGCCACCGGATGGGCCGCGGCGGCGGCCATCGTGGGCACCCGGACGCCAGGACGCAGCCTCCGCTTCGGCGTCCCGGTCGTCCTGCTGGCCGAGGTCCCGCGCATTGTCCTGCCCCTGCCGTCCGTCTCCCAGCCCCGGATCGACGCCCCGCATCCCGTGCTCGTCACGGCAGGCGCGGTCATCCTGGCGGCCAGCTTGCTATTCGGCACCCCGGTGTTCCGCATCGTGCCGCTTACCGCCCCGGACCGCCGCGAGCCGCTGCGAACCGGCGGGCTGTACTCGGTCGTCCGCCATCCGCTGATGGTGTGCGACATCTTCTGGCCGCTGGGCTGGTCGCTCATCTTCGGCTCCGTCATCGGCGCCGCGCTCACCCCGGCGTGGCTGCTGGTGGCCTGGGCGCTGACCCAGGTGGAGGAGGAAGCGCTGGTCCGCGAATACGGCAGCGCCTACCGCGAACTCCAGGCACACGTGCCGCGCCTGCTCCCGCGGCTGCGCAAGCCCGTCCGCGGAAGGAGCTGAGGAACCGCGGCCCGGCTCTTCGTCCCGGGCCCTCGCCGCAGCCAGGCCAGCGACGTCAGGGCGGGCAACGAACCAGAACGGTGACCGCGGCCACGGCTGATCCCCCGGACGCCACCAGCCCGGATCAGGCGACGCTCCCCGCCAGCACGCACCCGCAGCGCGGCCAGCCAAGCGGATGTCCCCCGCGCGGGCAACCCCGCAACTGCCGGCCCGCGGAACCGGCTGCCGACCCCGGAACGCCGGCTGCTCTTTTGATGCACACCTGAGCTTTGTGCGCTTTTCAGCCCATAAAGGTCTCGACGGCTCGGATGAACCTCGCTGCGTCCTGGAACCAGAAAGCGTGGCCGGCATCGTCAAAGAGGAGCAGCTCCGCGCCGCTGAGCCACTACCTGCGCGGGGCTCCGGCCGAGACACACACACTGGCTGGCGGCGGAGGGCGGGAGGGGCAGTGCCTTCCCGGTCCCTACTGCGGTAGCGGCCAGGATAAGCCGGCTTACCTGGGCCGGATGGCTGACAGCCAGAGCCTGCGCGATCATGCCTCCCATTGACCATCCGAGCACGGCCGGGCGGCGTAGCCGAAGCGCGGAGATCAGGGCGCTCGTCTGGCTGGCCATGGCTGTGATGCTCAGCGAAGCCGGCGCCGAGACCGCAGAGGTCCGGCCGACCCCGGCGTTGTCGAAGACCACAACTTTGTGATGGACGGCCAGGGCGTCGACGAAACTCGGCGGCCGGTCGTCCATGGATGCACTCGCTCCGGTGATGAGCAGCAGCGCGGGCCCGCTGCCCAGCTCGCGGTACGCGACGATCCCGTCAGAGGTGCGGACGACGCGTACGGGTGCAGTCAGTACATCCGGGCCGCCGCTGCCGGACCCGCATCCCGCCAGAGCCGCCGCGGCGCAGCACACCGCCAGCATCCAGTTGACCGGGAACCTCAGGTGCTCCGCGCGGGTCGGCATAATGACTACCCACTTCCTGGACGAGCAGCTCTGGCCGGCATCGTGACTCCTGTACGTGGCGGTTGCCTGACTAAGGTCCTGACTTGGCCGCGAAAGCTGAGTCCTCAGTACCAACAAGCACATGTCAAGCCAACCTGAGCTACCTGCCGTGCCTCCTCCAGGACGACGCCGTGCGGGACGAACCGCGCGTCAACGTCCCGGGTTGCCCGGGCGGCGTCATAGGCCAGGGCCATCGCGGCACCGCCTGCCACGAACACGTCCGCGACGACGCCTCTGCGGGCGAGCCGCTGGCCCAGGGCGGTGAAGGCCCGTTCGAGCTCGGCCCGGCCAAGAAGGACATCACCCGGATCGGTCACGCCGCCTCCAGATCCCGGGCTGACAGGTACACCCCGTGCTTTGCGGAAGGCAGCTGGTGCCCATACCAGCGCATCGGCCCGCTGAACCTGCAGTTCGGCGGGGAACCAGGGCCGGCGCAGCACGCGGAACTCGGCCCACGATGGCGGGGCAGCGTCATGGCCGGCGGCCAGGTGCTCGGCCAGCGCGGCCAGCAGCGTATCCCATCGTTCGTCCCCGGTCGGCTGCGGCTCTTCTTGCAAGAGCGCATGAGTCTCGTCAAGTTGTTTGGCCCCACTGGTCGTGAATTTTGGCTCCGGCCTGGGGCTGCTGCTGGCAGCGGCGCTGGGCGCGCGGCGGGGTAAATCAGCTGCCCCGGCGCGCTGATCTTCCCTACTATCCGGGCATGGACCTGCGCATCGCAACCATCGCCGAGCGGCCTGACCTGAAGTCCTCGTTCGCAGACCCGGCAACCGATCCGTGGCCAGCTTTCATGAGTGAGGACCCCATCTCCCTGCTCTACTACAGCGACGTCCGGATCGCGCAACCCGAGTACGGGCTGATCGCCTATGACGCCGCCGCCCCGGGCCAGGCGGTCGCCCGCGCGTACTGCGTTCCCTTCGCGTGGGATGGCGACCCGGCCCTTGGCGATCTGCCGGTCGACGGCTGGGACGGCGTGATCTGGCGCTCGGCGCGCGACCGCCAGATCGGGCGGAAGCCGAACCTGATCTCGGCGCTGGAGATAACCATCCCCACGAACCAGCAGGGCACCGGCATGTCCGCGAGGATGCTGGCGGCTATGCGGGACAACGCGGCACGCCTCGGATTCGAGCACCTTGTAGCTCCGGTGCGGCCGAGCCGCAAGCACCTGGTCCCGGATCTCCCGATCGAGCAGTACGCGGCGCTTGTCCGCGAGGACGGCCTGCCCCAGGATCCGTGGCTGCGCGTGCACGTCCGGGCCGGCGGCCGGATCGTCGGCACCTGCAAGCGCGCGATGGTCATCCCCGGCACCCTGGACGAGTGGCGTGCCTGGACCGGCCTGCCGTTCGACGAGTCGGGCCCAGTCGTCGTGCCCGACGCGCTGGTGCCGGTCCAGTGCAGCGTCGAGCACGACTACGCGGTCTACGTCGAACCCGCCGTGTGGCTTTACCACAGGCTGTGAGGCCGCGCCCCGCGGCGCGGCAACATTGCGGGCAAGTCGCCTCGGCCGTCGCCCCCTCAGTCCCCGCTCTGGCTTTCGGCCTTCGGACCTAGCCGCCAGCGGGCCAAGCTCGTGCGCCAGCGGTTCCAGCACGGACGGCGACAGCGGCGGGCGGAGATACACGATGCCGAGGTCCACGCCAGGCTTGCCGAGCAGGGAGGGTGTGGGACGGGGACGGCCGACGGTCCCGTGCTCCCTCGTCGGCCCGGCGGTGAGGCTCACGGCGTCGCGGTCCGGCGTTCGGTGGGTCGGCCACCGTGGCCGGTTGGTCCGGCGCCGAGCTGCGCGCGTGCCTCTGAGAGAGGGTGTATGAAAGAGGCGCATGAAACGGCCGCTGGCGCCCAGGTGGCAGCTGTCGGCGCCCGGGCACCTTTACGGCCCTTCCTGCGCAGGACTCGCGGGGAAAGGGGCAGGTGAGGGGGCGGGGAAGGTGCGTGGTGGCGGGAGCCACCGTGTGCTCGATATCACTGTCCGTGCCGTTCGACACCGCGATGGTCGGCACCGTCAAGACCATCTGGGCGAAGGCCCGACCGACGAGGTGCCCCCGGCCAGGGCGAAGTGATCAT
>CAVZHC010000009.1:0-436922 GCA_963774905.1 uncultured Actinomycetota bacterium
CCAGCACCGGGCCATGGACAGGCTGCACGCGCCGCGCCGCTACCCCGCGACGCAAATTTCACCGGCACTAACCTGACGCTCGCCCCGATAGCAGGGCTTACATGGCAGAACCACCCCAGACGGCTGCCACCGCCGCCCGGCAACGCACCCCCGGAGCAGCCAGAGGCGCTCGCCTCTTACCTTCTGCTGTCCCGGCGGAGAATTCCATGGGATGCGAGCAGATCACCTGTTCAGTATTGCCCTGGCAGAAGCTCCGAAGATCGGAGCGCTGCGCCATAGCGAGCCCTCGTGGTGCTGACCGGTCACCGTGCTTCAGTCACCCGGAGTGATCTGCGCCGAGACCAGTTACTGGGCATCGCGTCGAGCAGCGCGCGACGGAGCGGTTCCAGCCTGAGGATTTCCGTTGTCACCTGATGCGCGAGGGGATCGGGTCTCGGCGGGCGGCGACAGGCACGTGATCGTGCGCGCGAGTGCCGCCCGAGGACTCATTTTCTTTTTGCGTGGCGGGCCTCGGGCGCCTAGCGTTGTCTCGCTGCGGGCGCGGAGAGCGTGCCCTGGCTGCGGCCTGAGGCAGCGGATCGGAGGTGCCGGGCGGAGTGACTTGTCACCTTCTCGCGCTGTGCTTTGATGCGAGCGACCCGCTGCGTCTCGCGCGCTTCTGGGCCAGCGTCCTGGGCTGGGAGATGGCCGACGACGACCCCCAGGGCGGCATTGCGCTGCTGCCGGGCGATGACACCGGGTTCCGGATCCGGTTTCTTCCGGCTCAGGAGCAGAAGGCCGGCCAGAACCAGATGCACTTCGACCTGACGAGCACCTCCGTCGAGGACCAGCAGCAGACGGTGGCGAGGTCGCTCGGACTCGGCGCCCGGCACATCGACATCGGCCAGCGCCCGGAGGAGGGGCATGTTGTGCTCGCCGACCCTGAAGGCAACGAGTTCTGCGTCATCGAGCCGGGCAACAACTTCCTCGCCGGCTGCGGATTCATCGGAGCGCTGTCGTGCGACGGCTCGCAGGAGGTCGGGTACTTCTGGAGCGAAGCGCTGGGCTGGCCGCTGGTCTGGGATCAGGACCTCCAGACCGCGATCCGCTCGCCGCGCGGCGGTCCGAAGATCGCCTGGGGCGGTCCGCCGCTGATGCCGAAGACCGGGAAGAACCGGCTGCATTTCGACCTCGCACCGCCCGCCGGCGGTGACCAGCAGGCGGAGGTCGACCGTCTGGTCTCCTTCGGGGCGACTCGCATCGACATCGGCCAGGGCGAGGTCAACTGGGTCGTCATGGCCGATCCCGATGGCCACGAGTTCTGCGTGCTGACCCCCCAATAGCGCGACCGCATTCCGGGAAGCCGGGACCCGCGCAATCGCTTCGCGAGAGAATCCGTCACGCTCGGGCCCGGGGGGGCGCGGCTGAGGAACTCCCCGACCATCTCACGCGCGGATACGCCCGCGCATTTCCGCCGCCGCTGCGCACGCCAGACGGCCCCAGGGGCCAGTCTCGTCAGGCGGGCGGAGGACGGTACTGAACGCAACGTACGTCATCTGGCAGATCGCGTGCCGATTCCGTGTTCAGGGTTTGCTGAGTTCAACGGTCGTGCGCGGCGCTCATATCGGCCATTCTCGCCGCGTTCGGTGGTCATCGAGGCGGTTGAGCAGCGAGAGTATCGCCGTCATAGGGGTCGTTCGGGGGCCCGGTGGATTCAAGGATCGTGCGAGTTCGGGTGCCGGCGCCCGCTTGGCCTGTGCCTTGATCTGTGTCGCCTCGCCGGTGATCTCGCTGTCGCCCTGTGCGGCGTGGCGAAGGCGCGTTCGGCACCGGAGCGCCGTGCGCGGGAGCGGCGCCAGGCCGGGGACGGGTAGTCGCTGCCTGACTTCCGGGCACTGGTGCCGTCTCAGGCCAGGCTTCGATGCCGGCGGCGCGGGACCGCCAGCGCCAAGGACCTTGCGGACCGGGGACGCGGCAGGTCCCAGGCCCGTGCAGGTCCCCTAGCCATCTTCCAGCTGGAACTGGAGGAACCTCGCAAGACCGCCTGGCGATGAAAGGAACGCCTCAGGCCTGGTAGGCGACGATCGTGAAGCCCTCGGGGTTGGCGACTGGGACCCAGTCCTGGGCGAGCGTGCAGACCTCGCCGCCGATGACGACGGCTGATATCCCGGTCGTGGTCGCGGGCCCGGTGGGGACGATCACGTTCGACCAGGTCTGCTTGCCCGTGGTGACGTTCATGGCGACGGTCAGCGCCCCTGCGCCGGCGCCCGCGGCCGTGGTGCCGATCAGGACCATGGTGGCGCCGTCCGGGCTGAGGGCCGCCGACTCCAGAATCTCGGGCTGGTCCGTGTTCTGGCTGGCCCACTTCGGGGCGCCGGTCACCGTGGAGTAGGCAGCGGAGGTGAAGGTATGCGGGTTCGCGGCGGTTGCGGATGCGATTACGGTGCCCTGTCCGGCCGTGCTGGCGAGCAGCGTAACGCTGGACCGGTTCGCATCGTTCGTCACGCGGCCGGCGTGCCGTGTCCACAGTTGCCTGCCAGTGGCGGCGGCGTAGGCGACCGTCGTCAGGACGCCGTGTCCCTGTTGCCTGGTGATGCCGGCCAGGAAGACGCGGTGACCATCGGGGCTGACGGCGATCGAGCCGGCTCCGTTGTCCGGGTTGTTGTACCGATGCGTCCACAGCGGGTTACCGGTCCTGGCCGAGTAGGCGATGGTGACGTAGTCGCTGCCGGGGGGATTCGTGCCCGGGCTGGTACCCGTCACGAAGACCTTGGTGCCGTCAGGGCTCACGGCAAGCGCCGAGGCGACATCAGCATTGCTGCCGGGCCCGCTGAAGCGGGCGGCCCACAACTGCCTGCCGGAGGCGCCAGCGTAGGCGACGGTGGCGAAATCGAGGCCCGAGGTCGTGCCCGGGCTGGTCCCGGTTACGTAGGCGACGTCGGCGCGGCTCACGGTGATGGCAACCGGCACGCCGGCCAGGCTCGCCCGCCCGTCGTAGCTGCGCGCCCACTCTTGCTTGCCCGTGGCAGCGTCGAAGGCGGCCGTGGAGTAGTCCCACCCAGCCGAGCCCGACCCTTTGCGGTGGGCCGTCCTGATGACGAAGACCATCCGGCCGTCCGGACTCACGGCCAGGGCATGGCAGGGCTCGCCTGCGACGACCTCCAGGCTGGAGCCACCGCCGCAGCTTAGCGAGTGCCTGAAATAGGCGCCCGAGTTCTCCCACGCCTTCGCGCCGGTGCCGGCGTCGTAAGCGACCAGGCTGGAGCCGGCGGCGAACACCAGGCCCTCGCGCGGATCTGCGGCGATGGAGTGAGCGGTGCCGCCGTCGTGCGTGCTGGTCCACAGGGCCGAGCCCGGCGCCGGCCCGCTGACCGCCGGCGAGCCCAGGGCCACTGATCCAGGCGCGATGAGCCCTACCGCGGACGCGATCGCCGTTGCCAGCGCGTACCTCGCCGGCCTGCTTGCATGGCTCACATCCTGAGCGCTCGTGACCGCGCCACGAAACCTGACGGCATTCCATACCGGATAAACATGACGATATTCCATGCCGGCGACGCTCGGGGCCGCAAGCCGGCCTACATCACGCCGCCTGCACGCGGGAGCTGGCCGCCGGCTGCGGGAAGGCCGAGTCAGGCGAAAGCCCTAGCCGACCGGCCTCGGCGAGCACTGCCTAGCAGAATGCCTGGTCAGCGCTGACCGAGCGAGCGGATCAGCCGCCGCCGCACCGGGAAACGAGGCGTCGCCTGGGCAAATCGCCGACGATCTCGCCCCGAAGATCGCCGAGCAGCCAGGCTGCGGAGGCGTGACCGTCCCGGCGACGACAGCGACGGCGAATATGGGATCTTCGTTCTCCGGGAATCTCAGGCCCACGCCGCGGCCGCGGTCGGCATCATCCGGCCGATACTGGAAAGGCACCTACCCGGCAACGTGCAGGCACCGCCCGAGGGCCGCCTGCATGAAGTCATCTCCGGATCGCCCGCCGGCCAGGCACCGCAGACCGCCGCGTGCGCCCGGCCCGTCGGCCTGCCAAGCCACCGCGGGTACCGGACCGAGAGCGCCCAGATCTGCCTGATTCAGCGCCGGCCACACCGATCCTGGCCTGGGACGCGAACGGCGCTAATAACGGCAGGTAACTGCGCACTGGCCGCGGGCCAGCACCAGTGGCTGAGCGTGATCGGAACGCTGACCCGATGAGTTACTTACCGACTCTGCGCGAGTGTCGGTGCTGGTGCCTGGAGCTGGGTTGGAACGCAGGTTGACGAGGTTGACCAGATCTGGGCTTTGTTCGGCTGCCCGCCGGCCGCGCTCGAAGGGCTTCCGGTGCTGCGGTATGCGGCCCTGCCAGCGTTAGCGGCACCACTGGGTGGGGGCGGTTTCAGGCAGGCGGGCGGGCATGATCTGATCAAGCCAGTCCTGGCCGGTAACCGCGGTGAGCTCGGGTGCACCCGCGGGGTGATCTGGCACGTCTGCGACGGCCAGAACCTGGATTCGTCGCAGAAGGGAATCGTTGTGCAGGCCATCACCGTACGAGACGCGGGCCAGACCGTCTTGATCCACGGCGCCGCGGGCGGCGTCGGGTCGATCGCGGTGCAGCTCGCCCACGAGCTGGGCGCCCGCGTGATCGGCACCGGCCGTGCCGGGGACCGGGAGGCCGCCCTCGGCCTGGGTGCGGACGCGTTCGTGGACCTGCAGGCCGACCGGCTGGAGGACGCCGGCGCGGTCGACGTCGCGTTCGACGTGATCGGGGGTGAAGTCCTCCAGCGCACCGCCCCGCTGGTACGCGCCGGCGGCACGCTCGTCACGACCGCCGGCCCGCCGACGGTGCGGCCCGCCGGCGGCCGGGCGATCTTCTTCGTCGTCGAGCCGGACCGGTCCCGGCTGGCTGACCTCGCCCGAACGCGGACAGCCGATCAGCCGGCGGGCCGGCCCGGGCGGCCTGCCCGTTCGCGCCGGGCCCGGCCCCGCGGCGGCGAGCCAGGATCGCTCGCACGCGGCAGCGGCTTCGCCCCGGCGGCTCACGACTGGTCCGGCCTGCCCGGCGCGGATGTCATCAGGCAGTCCCGCCGAACCGTCAGGACGACGTGGCGGAGGGCCGGGCGCTGACGGCCGCCAGTGTCCCCTGCCCCTCTGTTCCGGAAGACCGGGCGGACCGTCAGGACTGCCTGCACCAGCGAGCATCCCAGAGCGCCATGCCGAGCAACCAGGCCGCAGATCATCCACTCATGCGCGGCCATGAGCGACGATAGACGCGCACTAACGACCGTCCGTAACGGCGGTTCTGGCGTCGCCCAGCCAGCCAAACGCGGCGGCCGATTCAAGTACAAAACGAGCCGTACGCGCGCTTCAGTCGCGCGGCTGCGGCCTGGGTGTAACGTCCGTCGTAGCCGGCCGCGCCGATCTTGGCGCCGGCCGCACGCATCGCGGCCGACCATGAATTCCCTAAGAGGTAAGGTATCTTACCTGTTATGAGAACACCGTCGCCTCCGCTGCTCCCACTGCTGCGCTCCAGCGCGCAAGGCGACCTGCTGGCGCTGCTGTACCTGCATCCCGACCGGGAATACAGCCTGACCGAGGCCGCTGCGCTGATCGGCGTCAGCGTCAAGACCGTGCACACCGAGGCATCGCGCCTGGTGGCCGCCGGGTTCGCCCGGGACAGCCGCCGCGGCAACGTGCGCCTGCTCCGGGCAGTGACCGGAACGCCGGTCAGCCGGCCGCTTACCGACCTGCTCGCGGTCACCTACGGGCCGCTTCCCGTGCTCACCGACCTGCTCGCCGGTGCGCCTGGTATCACTGCCGCGTTCATCTACGGATCCTGGGCAGCGCGCTACCGCGGGGAGCCTGGCCCGATTCCTCAGGACATCGACGTGCTCGTCGTCGGCACCGCCGACCGCGACGACCTCGAGGAAACAGCACGAGCGGCCGGGGACAAGCTCGTCCGCCCCGTCGACATCCGCCGCGTCAGCCCCGCCGCATGGTCGGCGCAAGACCCCGGTGACGCGTTCCTGACCTCCGTCCGCCAGCGGCCGCTCGTCCAGATCCCGATCACCGGGCACCGGGAGGACATCACATGAGATGGGACCAGGGCCAGGCCGTCATCGACCGCATGCTCGCCGACAACGAGCTCCAGCGCGTCCCCGCCAGCCGCGACCACGCCGACCGCCTGATCTCGCAGGCACGCAGGCACCTGTCCTCCGCAGCCGAGATCTGCGGCCAGGATCCCCCTGGCGGATACGCGCTCGTCTACGACGCCGCCCGCAAGGCCCTGACTGCCGTGCTGGAGAACCAGGGACTGCGTCCCGCTACCCGCGGCGGGCACCTCGCCGCGTACCAGGCGGTCCGCGCGCAGCTCGACCCGCCGATGGGCAAGACCCTCAGGCCGTTCGACCGGATGCGACGCCAGCGACACGACGCCGAGTACCCGCCCGGCAACGCCCCCGCCCTCACCGCCGACGACGTGCGCGAGGACATCCCCAAAGCAGCCGACATCGTCAGCCTCAGCGAGCGCGTGCTCGACCAGATGTCACCCTTCTGACAACGACCGCCGCCCTGCGACCGAAACCGTCCCGACCTGCATGTGACTACGTTCCGTCACAGGCGCCAAGGGGCTGCTCGTCGTCGTCGTCGTCGTCGTCGTGGAAACGCTCGTGGAAACCAGGAGCGCGACTATCCCGTGCATTCCGGGCATTCCGTAACCCGTGGCGTGCGGGTCCGTGCAACCTGAGCGCTCGGTGCGACCGGCTTGCCCACTTTTAATCCGAGGTTCCGGGTTCGAGCCCCGGACGCCCCGCCCCGTCTGATCTGCAGATATGGCTGTCGACAAGATCAAACTCCAGCCGTCTTGCCGATGAAATAATCTGCTAGTCCGATTCTCGGCCCCGGTCCCTGCTCTCGCACGGCTCGCAGGAGTCGCTCAGAGCGCCGTTCAGCAAGGTCGCCCGCTCATCACAAAGCGTGACGGTCATGTGTCGGTGCCAGGTCTGCCGGCAGGGCGGGCGGCTTCGCGTTGACGGCGGAGGGCGCCCTGGTCATCCGCGGTTGTCCTTCGTGCGAGAGTAGATGCTGTGCCGGCACGGCACCCCGATGCTGACGACAGGCCCGCGGCGGCGTGGCGGACCTGGGTCTGGAGTGGATGTCCCCCGCGTTCAGCCCGCAGTACACGACCTGGCAGGAGCCCAGATGATCGAGCACACCACAGGCGGCAGAGATTCCCTGGCCCAGTTGGCCGACGAGCACAAGTGCCAGCCGTCTGCCATCCTTCGCCTCACCGCCGAGCACAGTCCCGGTGACGCCTACCCGGGCAATGTCGCTGCCTACATTAACGGCGTGTTCCGCGGCACCATCGCCGCCACCGGCAAAATGCCCGCCGGACTGCATCTGTACCTGCCACATTAATCAGGACGGTCGTCCCGGCGAGAAGATCGCGTACCCGCGGACGATGCCCGCAGGCCGCCGATGCGCCGAATAGACCGGCTGCCTGGCATAGGTGTCCGCGGTCAGCACGATGCTGGCGTGGCCGAGCATGGCCTGGATCACCTTCGGATCCGCGCCGGCAGCCAGGGCCAGGATGGCGGCGCCGTGCCTGACGTCATGCAGCCGAACCGGCGGCAGATCCTCGCGGCGAACCAGCCGGGCGAACTGGCGGGTGAGCTGCCCGGGCACGGCAGGCCGCCCGTCGGGCCGAGCGAAGACGTACCCGTCGGCCGGGCACGCCGATGGCTGCGGCGGTGCCGGGCCAGGACGTCGAGTGTCCATGCGTCTAGGGCAAGAGCCCGGTTTCTGGCCATGCTCTTCGGCCGGCAAAGAATGATTTACGGATAAGCGATATCACCTGGTTATGACCCGGACCCAGTTGGAGCGAGGCTGGTGCTATGCCGCGGGACGCTGCCCGTACCTCGTTGAGCGTCGCGAGGCCGCCGACTGGCATCTCCGCGCCAGCCGTCTCTCTCTCTCTGCGACGCCGGTCCGACACTGGACAAGCGTGTAGTGCAGCAGAGCTTCAAGTGCGCTACACTTGTATTCCGAGACGACGGAGGGGCAGCATGGCTTCGAGCACATCGTTCCGTATCAGCGACACCGCCAGGGCCAGGCTGGCGGCACGCGCTGGCCGGGAGGGCACCAGCGCGACCGCCCTTCTGGACCAGCTCATCGTGGAGGGCATCGACCAGCTCGACTACCCAGGCATCGTGTTCCGCGGCCCGGCTCACGACCGGCGGGCCGCGCTTGCCGCCGGCCCGGACGTCTGGGAGGTCGTCGCACGGCTGCAGGAACTCAACGGTAGCGAGGAGCAGCGGATCAGTCTGCTCAGCAAGGAATCAGACCTGCACCCCCGGCTCATCCGGATCGCCCTGGACTACGCCGCCGAGCACCACGACGACACCCGCCGCAGGATCGACCGGAACCGGGCGATGGCGCAGCGCAGTCAGGCCGCGGCCCTGCAGCGGGAGGCGCTCCTGGCGTGACCGCCTTCCTGATCGACGAGATGTTCCCGCCCGCCGTGGCCAGGCTCCTGCGCGAGAAATACGGCCACGACGCCGTCCACGTCAGCGAGGTCGGCCTCCAGGCAGCCGACGACGCGCACGTCGCAGCCGCCTGCCGCGCCGAAGGCCGCGCGGTCGTCACCGAGAACGTCGCCGACTACGCCGCTGAGCGAGACCTTGTCCTTGTCTTCATACTGAAGAAGAACCTCCCGCAGGGAGGCGCGCAGGCCGCTGCCCTGGCCAAGGCACTTGACCACTGGGCACACGACCAGCCCGATCCCTACCTGGGCCCCCACTGGCCCCAGCTATAGCGCCATCCAGCACAAGCCGAACCGAGACGAGCACCAATGGCCTCGGCGACAGGCCGCCGGCATGCCACGCGGGCAACGCCCATCACCGCAGCCCGTCGCCAGCAACAGAGCCGACAGGACCACGCAGCGTGACCGGAACAGACCGCTGGCCTGCAGCGTTGACGGCTGACCCGTACGCCGCGCCTGCCTGCATGCCGATGAAAGTGCCAATGGCGATCCAGCGCTTCGGAGCTGCTTGCGTTTGACGCAATCAGCTATCGCAGGCGAGGCGACGCTGAGCAGTGACGGAAAACCCAACAATTCCATTCTTCAGCGTCCGTACTTCTCGGGTGTGAGTCTCATAGCCGCGGCCGGGGAGCTCAGAGATATGGAAATGGCATATGACATGTCTCTCGAAAATGATCCCCCCAGCAGCCGAGCCCACGCTTACTGGAGGCGTGTTGCTTCACAATCAGTAAATGCTGGCCAGATACGGATACGAGCCGGGGCCATATTGCGGGAGGCGACGAGAGCCGGACCTCGGGACGCCCTCCTGTACTCAGTAACACTGGCAGTAACGGCATATCTAATGGCATCCTTTCTTAGCCGCACGGTTTGGCCGTATTGGAACATAATACGGATTCCCGATCACGCCATACGTAACGCAGAGGCCGTTGTCGCGGTCCTGTTGGTCGTGCCAGGATTCCTCTACACTCGGCTGACGATACCCGATCCACACTCGATATCCGGCCATCTAAGAGCCGTGCCGCGGATCGTAGTTCGCGCTGGTATATCCTCCATGTTGGTTGCCTCAGCTGCCATAGCCGCGAATAGTGACGTTACACTGCTACGCTACGGCTTCAGCCTGGCCATAGGGTTCCCGGTGCTATCAACCGCCCTGCTCTTTCGAAGGGAGCCATACCGCCTGACAAAGGCTCTTGGTCGCATGGGAGCGCCACGCTGGGCCGGCCATCGGCGACGGACGCAAATGCCCGAGGCGCCCGACGTTCAGTTCTCGTCGACGGGGGGCGGTCATGGCTAGATCAGTGAGCCGGAATTCAAACAGCTCCAGCCACTCCGGATCTTCGACTCGCGATCTAGCAGACCTGGCGAGAGCCGGCTATGAGATCCTTCGGAAATCGGACCCACGAGTGGACTTCGTGGTTCATCATGCTGCGGACCGTCCGGGCTATTTGCGAGATACCCTTTTCGGCCATTACGATACAGCCTTTCTCCGACAAGCCGATCCTGTCAAGTGGCCGCCTGTTGTCGAGGCCATGGTGTCAGCAGCTAATGGTATCGGTCTGGTTCTCGGGACGAATGCCGCTTTGTCCGTGTCTAATCCGGGCTGGGGGCGGCGGCAGGACGGCCTTGCCGCGACAGTAATTGCCGATGAAGCAATGCGAAGGGTCTTCAGCGGATCAGCTACCCCTAATCCGACCTTCCTCTTTGAGTCTGCTGTAACTTACGAAGGTCTCGTGTCGGTCGATCCTGCACCGCGAAGCATCAAATTTCATCAGAGTCTCGCGGTGCGAGACCTGATCGAAGAGATTTCTCGGATGGCCGCGAACGTTGCCCATGCTCCACTACTGTTCCTTCAGACTCCTGCCCAGTTGCCGGCACAAAGCTTCATCGGCGACGACGTGAGGACTGCTAAGATAACTGCACCAAGGCGCTCGTCGGGATTGGCGGTACGATTTGGTGTCGCACTTCACGAGCCCAGTTCGCAGCTGAGATTCGACCTGACCGATGTATTGAGACGGTATTGCAGCGAAAGAGGATTCGGTCTGTGGTTGGCCGATTCGAGAGCCGGCTACCGGTCTGGTAACTGGTTTCAGATCTGCCAGCCGGCGGACGATCTCTCGCGGCGGGAAAGACGCGAGTTGGCTGCATCCGTGGATTCACGTGCAGTGGAGGCGTGCCTGCCGGTTACTTTTATCGGACCGGCTCGTATCGGTTCGACATATGCGATAGTGTCATTTCTCCGCCAGCTCGGGGATATTGGCATTATCTCCTGCGCTAACGCAACGCTTGATGACTTGGCATTCATACATCTACAGCTATCATTTAAGGGCCTCCGGCGCTCAACCTTGCGTGAAGTGAATTTGCGGCTAGCAGGTCAAAGCACTTGGTGGGCGGATCCGGCTGGTGCGCTTGCGTACATTTACGAGAAAATCACTGGCTCGGGCCGAAGGTCATCTAGCTACGCGACCGCGGGCGATCTGCAGAAGCATGCTGGCGACTATCAAGCACTGGTCGGACCGGTACTCGGCTGCACCATGCCCGATCAGGAGAGACGCATGACTGTATGGGTTTCATGGCAGACCGAAGGATCGGTTGAGGACCTGTCAATGCCGCTAGGCGAGTTGTTTTTGGCCTTCTCGCAGGTAGGGTTTGGCTCGGCGGCATCGCCGGATGGCGGTCATGAAGCTGTTCTCCCGAATCTTGAATATCTTATATGCCGCTACGTCGGTAATGGCGTCTTGCGTGGACGTGGCAAGCTTTCTGTTCCTGAGGGGGATATGCTGACTCTGGCTGGCCGTGATGAGGCCGAGTCGGCCGCCGCACTGCTATGCATGGCCATCGAGCGAGAGTGGAAGGAGTCGCTGGCAGGCCGAGATGTGCGAGGCGCTAGTGAGCTCACCGTTGATTGGCGGGAGTGGTGGCTCGGCCACTGGGCGTCACCAATATAGCTCACGGAAGTCAGGACCTTCTTCGCAGGCGGTCTTAGCGCCATTCGACCCGAGTTGGCTTACAATCATGGACTTGCGTCAGGTGCAGGCCGCTGATCTGCTGGTTCGCGCGTGTCAGCTTCATCCTCTCCTGTTGCCTAATCCAGTGTCGCCGCGAGGCAGCGGCAAGGCGTGCACCGCGTCCACTAGGTCGGGTCAGTGCTGTCCCGCAAGGCCCGAGACATGACGAAGCGCGATGGCAGATGACGCGGATCTCGCAAAGCTAAATGCGACTGCTGAACCAGGAGATCAGCGCCGTACAGAGCAGGGTATCGGCGCGACTGGCGGGTCCACAGAGTGGCAGCCAGTGGGCGCCCCGATTCGGCGGATTGCGCGCGGTCAGGCCGAACTGGCCGGTTACTCTCCGCCTCAGGGTGCCGCTCAAGTCCGCTCAGGAGGTTCTCCTGACCGGCAGCGCTGTCAGTACGTTAATGCACGATACGCCCGTATTCGGCATGGGCCGGCCGACCTGACTTCGGCCAAATTATTGCGCCCTACGTTTGGAGCGGCTGATGGCATCAAGGACTCGGTGGAAGCCGTCAGGAGAGAGCCGAGAGCGGTGATGGTGCGGCAGCAATGCGCTGTAGGTACGGTTTCCTGATCGACCGGGCCGTCTGGCTTTCATTGTGTCCGGGGTTGGGTCGTGACCTGCCGCCCGGGAGCGCGGCAGGTCACGACCGGGTACTGCGGGCTGTGCCGGGTCAGGCGGCGATGGCGTCTTCCAGTAGCACCCGGTGACGGATCATCCAGGCTGCCGACCGGCTCCGCCAGGCCAGTGCCCACAGCGGCGCGGGATCGGCGGAGTCGGGGGTGACCTGTGCCTTGGCTGCTTCGGCGGCGCAGTCGCGGATCGCGTACTCGATCATCCTGGTGACCAGTCCGTCCCGTTCGGCGGCCATCAGCCGGTAACCGTCGAGGAAATAGCGCAGCTGCGCCGCCCGCGCCGCCGCGGGCGGTAGCGCGTGCCGCTCGGCGATGTCGTCGTCATGCAGCTGCGCGTTCCACCAGGCGGTCGCGGCTATCTCGTCGAGCCGGTCCGTGGGCCCGGCGGTGTCCCAGTCGATGAGCGCGGACGGCAGCCCGTCGCGGACCGCGAAGTGCCACGGCCCCGCGTCGCAGTGGCTGATGACCGTCCCGGGCTCGCCGAAGCCGGCACGGAACGGCCAGGGGTACCAGACGGCGTCTGGCGGCGGCCGGAACCCCGCGGTGGCGTCGTGGAGGCTGCGCAGCAGCCGCCCGGCGTGCCAGATCTGATCGTCGCTCCAGGCGTGCGGGTGGACGAACTTTCCCTCGATGAAGGTCACGACCTCGCGGCCCTGCTCGTCATACCCGTCGCCGACGACGCGCGGCGCCCCGGCGAAACCGGCCCGCTCCAGGTGCCGCAGCAGGGCATGCACGACCGGTGTCCAGGGCCCGGCCGGGCGCAGGACGGTATCGCCGCGCCGGAACACCCGGGACGGCTGCCCGTCGGGACCGGGCAAGCGCATGATGGAAGTATTCGAAGACACTGATGCTCCTCATGGCCGAAGTCGCGGCGCCCGTCAGCCAGGCGTCGCGCAGGGAACTAGCGTGCTAGTCAGCGACCTTGCCGAGAGCCATGGCCCGCCTCCGTGATCCCGGGGCCTTCGTGCCTTCACCACTGAGCATTCACCGCCGGACCGGCCGCTGCAACCGCATATCCCAGTGCCGGGTCAAGGTGCGAACCCTGAGCCTTGACCGGCAAGCGCTCTTGCCGCCCGCGCCGATTCATCCATGGCCACTCTCGTTCACGAGGCTGAGCCAGCCCGCGCACAGCCAGGCGCAGGGCACCCGATCAGTGCGCAAGTTCAGCCTCCGGGAATGACAGGCCAGCAGGTCACGGCCTCGCGCTATCAGCGACCACCGAAACTTGTCTTAAGTCAGGTTAATGCACGATAAGCCCGTATCCAGCATGGGCCGGCAGGCGTCAGCCCGCGGCATTGGTGCTGAGAATCAGCCGTGGAAACAACTCCGACGCCTGACCTGTGCATTCTGCGCCTTCCGGGCGCACGGCCTGTCCAGTGAGTGCAGGCAGATGGCTCTGAGCTGCGCAGATCGCTACTTTTAATCCGTAGGTTCCGGGTTCGAGCCCCGGACGCCCCACATGCCTTGAACTGGGAGAACGCCAGCCATATGCGACCCGCGCTCGGGCGTGTCGTGGAAACAATCGATCCGCATGTTCGGCGCACACAACGCACACAGCGCACAGCATTCGAATACGGACAGTTACCTGACACGCTCCCCGGCGGCATGACAGCAAGCCGCCGGCTGCGAGGCAGGACCTGCCGGGACGCGCCAAGGCGGCCGCCTGCAGCCCTGGATGTCGGCCCGGCACAATCACCGCGGGCAAACCACGGGCCGCTGTAGCGCAGAAGACAACGAGGCCAATCACCATGCCACCACTCGGCCGCACCCCGACGGCTCGATCTGTGCGGTTAGCTGGCTGATTCAGAAGATCACCAGCCTGATGCCGGATAGCATTTCTGAGCCTCAACGGCACTGACTGGGCATGCTGATGCGTGCGCTGAATTCTATGTGCTGAGCGTATGCGTCGACGCGGGGGCCGTCGATAGTGGTACACGAACCCAATCGCCGTCGCGCCACTCCGGCGGCTGGTTGCTGCAGCGCCGCCACTGTCGATGTGACCTGGACCGGGCACCTGTCGCTATCACCAGAAAGATCCTGCTGGGGTCCCAGTCTGACCCGCCGGCCTCGCAGGAACCAGACCCGTGCCAGCGGGCGCCCGGATCAAACGGCCGGCGGCCGATCGCCTGGGTTCAGGTGTCGCGCTGCGGCGCAGTCGCTGCTCGGGCTGACCGGGTGCCAGGCGGTCGGCCAGCGGGCTCGCGGGAACGGCCGCCGCGAGAAGAGGTACCAGGTCGGCCACGCCTATCAGCCGGATATGAACTGCCACCGCTGCGCGCGCGAGGTCCAAGAGCGATACCGAACGAGCTGATTGGGTGCTCTGGTTGGGTGCGGAGGTTGAGCTGCCCTGGCCGGATAGGTGTTTGCGGCGGGGTCCGGGTCAGGCGGCCGGGATGCTGCCTGGCTGGCGGGCGGCGGCATCACCGGGCGGGTCCGCGGGAGCCGCGACGCGGGTCAGCCGGGCGGGTCCGCAGGAGCCGCGACGCGGGTCAGCCAGCCGGTTCCGGGATCGCCTCGCGGAGGTGAGCGGCGAGGTCTCCGCGTCCGGACACTTGGATCGACTCCAGCGACAGCCAGCGGGCGAGGCTGCGGAGTTCTTCCGCGAGTTCCGCGGCGGTGTGGCCCGGGGGCGCCCCGGGCTCTGGGTAGGCGGCCAGCACCTGCAGCGTTGCGGTGTCCCTGGCCGCCTTCAGGTCGACCCTGGCGGCGATCGTGTCGCCGAGCAGGAACGGCAGCACGTAATAGCCGTAGCGACGCTTCGCGGCGGGGACGTACAGCTCGAAGACGTGCCGGTAGCCGAACAGCCGCTCGGCGCGGTCGCGGCGCCAGATCAGCGAGTCGAACGGGGACAGCAGGGCACGGGCGGTCACCGGTGCGGCGTCGGAGTCCGGGTCGAGGTAGGCGCCGTGCTTCCAGCCGGCCACGATGGCCGGGCGGAGTTTGCCGTCCTCGGCGAGCTCGCGTGCGCGGGCCCGCGTGTCCGCGGCCGGCAGCCGGAAGTAGTCCGCCAGGTCGCTCACGGTCGCCACGCCGAGCGCGCGGGCGGCGGTGAGCACCAGGGCGCGCTGCGCCTCCTGACGCGGCAGGGCGGGCGCCGAGATGATCTCGGCGGGGATCACCCGCTCGGCCAGGTCGTAGCGCGGTTCGAAGCCGCGGCGCTCGGCGACCGCCAGCGTGCCGGTGCCGTACAGCCACTCCAGCGCGGACTTGCCGTCGGACCGGCGGTGCCAGGCCAGCGTCGAATCGGCGTACCTTGCATACCCGGGCGGCAGGTCCTGCCACCGGGCGGGGTCGCTCAGCTCGGTCCACGCCAGCGGCCCGCGGCCGGCGATCTCCTCCAGCAGCGCTTCCAGATAGCCCGGCCGCTCGCGGTCCAGCCGTTCCCGGAACGCCGCGTAGCGCCTGCTCCCCGCGTACCCCTCCATCCGCCAGCGCAGCGCGGGATACAACCCGGCCGGCAGCAGCGAAGCGGCGTGGCCCCAGTACTCGAACAGCCGCCGGTGCCGGTACGCCAGGCCGTCAAGCGCGCCTGCGGGGTACGGGCCGAGGCGGGAGTAGAACGGCAGGTAGTGCGACCGGACCAGCACATTGACTGCGTCGAGCTGGACCGCCCCGAGCGCTACCGCCGCCCGGTGCAGCCCGCTCGCCCCCGCCTGCCTGACCACGGCACCCGCCCCTGCACCGCGCCCGCGCGCCCGGCCGAACTGCTGCGCCCCAAGGGCAACACCGCGAGCCTGCACGGCAGACATCTGAACCGCATCGCCCACCCAGCCTCCCGGTGTGCCCTCCGGGCGCCGGCCAGCACGAGCCGGCGCAGACAGCCATTCTCACTCTTGTACAGCACACGGCAGCCGGGCACCGCTGAAACCGGCGCGAACCGCGGCCCGCTCGCGTAAGCCGGAAGCAGGACTAATCACGGAGAGTGACGTCGAGCCCGGGTGGCCGCGCGGCCTGCCGACTCTGCGCGCGTGCCGCTGTCGTGTTGGGCCGGTAAGTCAGCACGCAGACGAAGCAGTTCTGCGGGGCGCGCCGGCCGGCAAAGCTGCTCACCCGGTAGCGGCAGCAGATCGCGCTACGAGTCGACCGCCGCAAGGGCCTTCTCACTGTGCGCCCGCAACTGCCGCGATGTCCGACCATCTGGCTAGCGTGACCTCATGCCGGCGGAGCCTGGGTGGTGCGGTGTGTGCGGGTTGCCGGTGCCTGCCGGGGAGAGGTTCTGCCGGTGGCCGTTCGGCGCCCGGGCTGGTGATGGGCAGCATCACGACGAGGTTGTGCCGGGGGCATCGCACAGCCTGGCCTTCATGACGGAACTGGCCGAGCAGCAGCACTGGCGCTGCCCGTGGTGCGGGGATTACCTGCCAGAAACCCCGCGCGGCACCGCGGTTGATCACATCATCCCCAGGGTGTACGGCGGACCGCACCGCCGCTGGAATCTCCAGCTCCTGCACCAGGAATGCAACTCGGCCAAGGGCAAGAAGATCACCGCCGAGGCGCTGGAACTGGCCGGTGCTCACGGCGTGACGATCAGCATGAACATCGGGCACTACCGCGCTGAAGTCCGCCGCCGGGCGGCCATCTATGCCGTGCGGGCAACACGCCTGGCCGGCGGCGAGGCCCGTGACCGGGCTCTGGCCGCCGCGAGGAATCTCACCGTGTTCTTCCCCGGGGCAAGGGTTCATGCCGTCATCAGGGCAGCGGCGGAAGGGTCCCGGGCCGCTGACAGCCTCAGCTACCATGCCGGCGAAGCGCACCGCCGGGCGGATCGGTGAAGATCAGCGCAGCGGGACCGGGCGCCGGCATAAGCACCCCAGCGACATGGTGCGGCGACAGGAACGGGATTCATATGGCGGGACGCGCTCCGCAGGAAATAGATGCCATCATCGGAAAGTCAGCTGACTGGCGAGGCGAGACGCTGTCGCTGCTACGTGGGATAGTTCTGGACGCGGGGCCAGCGCTGGCCGAGGAAGTGAAGTGGAAGAAACCGTCCAGGCCGGAGGGAGTGCCTGTGTGGTCTCTGGACGGCATCGTCTGCATCGGCGAAATGCTCAAGACCGCCGTACGGCTGACGTTCCCGAAGGGTGCCCGGATGAAGGACCCGGAGAAACTCTTCAACGCGCGCCTGGAGAGCAGCAGCGTCCGCGCCATCGATTTCCTTGAAGGTGAGCAGGTACCTGAGCCCGCTCCGAAAGCGCTCATTCTCGAGGCCGCAGGCCTGAACGCCTGAAGGCTGCGAGCGATGAGCGAGGCAAATGGCGACGCACGGGTGGCGCTGGCCGCCAGCCCGCACGCCCGGTGCCCGGGAGCAGCACATCATCCACCTGGCGCCTGACGACTGATACAGCGCTCGGAGCGTGCCGGCTTCAATCGCCCAGACCGGCGGTTCCGCGCACTTCCAGCGAGCAGCAATCACCGCTGGCTAACAGCACCGAACGAGCCGGATGAGCGTTGCGTGGTCAGAGGCGCGGCTGGGCCGCCGCGGATTCTGCGCAGCGGGGCGGCGCGCGGCGTGGCCCCGCTCAGGGAGTGTGCAGCAGGACGGGCATGCGCTTGATGCCGTTGAGGAAGTTGGACCGCAGCCTGCTGACCTGGCCGCTGGGCCGGATGCCGGGCGTCTTGCCGGCGAGCGACGTGAGCAGTACTTGCAGTTCGAGCGCGGCCAGGTGCCTGCCCAGGCAGAAGTGCGGGCCGGCGCCGAAGGCGACGTGCGGGTTCGGGTTCCGGCCGATGTCGAATTCGTGCGGGGCGGTGAACACGTCCTGGTCGCGGTTGGCGGAGGCGAGGAAGGCGACCACCTTGTCGCCGGCCGCGATCGGCTGGCCGGCCAGCTCGGTGTCCCTGATGGCGGTGCGCCTGACCAGGACTGCCGGGCTGACCCAGCGGACGACCTCCTCGGCCGCGGACGGGGCCAGCGACGGGTCTGCCACCAGCCGCTGCCACTGCCCGGGATGGTCGAAGAACGCGAGCATGCCTCCGGCGGCCGCGTTCCTGGTGGTCTCGTTGCCCGCCACGATCAGCAGCAGGAAGAAGAAGCTGAACTCCAGGTCCGTCAGCTCCCGGCCGGCGTCGTCTGGCTGCAGCAGCCGGGTCACTATGTCGTCGCGCGGCTGCGCCCGGCGCTGCTCCGCCAGGTCGGCGGCAATGGCGAACATCTCCGCCACGGCGTGCATCTGCCCGTCCGGCGGGCCGCTGAACTCCGGGTCGTCGAAGCCGGCCAGGCGGCTGGACAGCCCGAGCATCCGGTCCCGGTCCGCCGGCCTGGCCCCGGCCAGCTCGCAGATCACCTGCGCCGGCAGCGGGGCGGCGATGTCGGCGACGAAGTCCGCCTCGCCGCGCTGCGCGGCATCCTCGAGCAGGCCGCGGCAGATGCCGGCGATGTGGTCCCGCAGCTGCCCGATCATGCGCGGCGTGAAGCCGCGGCTGACGAAAGCCCGCAGCCGGCTGTGCTGCGGCGGATCCATGTTGATCATCATCACGCGCATCCGCTCCACGGCCGGTTCGCTCCACTCGCGGAACGCCGCGGTGCGGGGGACCGAGGAGAAGATGCCCGGCTGCCGGATCACGGCGGTGACGTCAGCGTGCCTGGTGACGGCCCAGAAGCCAGGCCATCCCGGACCGCCGCCGTCCGCGTGCCAGAAGACCGGCGCGTGCTCGCGGAGCCAGCCGAACTGCTCGTGCGGAGGACCGCCCCGGGCGTAGACGTCGGGGTCGACCAGGTTGATCTGCGCGGCCGCTGTCACCGGCTTCCTCGCGTGCTGCAAGAGACGATAGACACGACGATACGGCCAGCGCTCGCGAGAACAACCCCGCGGAGCCCGCGGCCCGCATTGACGGCCTTTCCTCGGCACCACCGAGCGTCGGCTCAGATCGCCTGCCAGGGGGAGAACCCGCTCAGATCACCCGGATAGGGATCCTTTCAGTCAGCCACTCCGGATAGCCAGAGCAGCGCCAGATCAGAGCCGTCGTGGCGCGGGGACGCTCCGACTGACTGGCTGGTGTCGGTGGACGCCGACGCTCGCTGGCCTGTGGAGGCTGGGTGCGCGCGGGTCGTGGTACGGGTTCGCTGAGGTGCGCAGGCGGACGCTGGTCTGGCACTCGATGGCGCACATGGCGTCGCTGGGCAACGTGGTCGCAGCCAGATCTCGTAGCTGACGCCGTCGAAGCCGAAGCTGAACGCCGGCCCGGCGGCAGGTCAATCACCACCCCGCGGAACCGCCGCCCCGAGCACCGCCGACGATACGGAAGCCGCGCGTCCGCCTGGTCCGGGCGCGCGCGCTGCCCTAACCGGGGCCGGCACCGCTGCTTGGCATAGCCAGCCCGGCTATCCAGCGCGGATCACCAGCCGGAGTTCGCGCGCGCGCGCGCTCTCCGGCCGCTAGATCTGATCAGCCTGCGCTGTGTCGTAGCGCACGTCGTGGTCGTCCGCCTGCATCTTGCATGGCTTGAGGTCCACCTGGAACTCGGCGTCCAGCGCAGTTGCCAGGGCGGCCAGCGTTCGCAGGGTGAGGTTCTCGCCTCCCGATAGCACCTGGCTCACCCGGCCCGGCGAGACGCCCATCCGGCCGGCCAGGTCAGCCCGCGTGATGCCATGCTCGCGCATATTCCAGTTGATCTCGTTGGCGACCTGGGTGATCAGGTCGGCCAGCGCAGTGTCGATCTGCTGCTCGGTGGCCGGCCGGCCAGAGGCAACGCGTAGTCGAAGGCCCATGAGTCTGCGTCCCATCTGACGCGCCGCAGCGCCCATCCGATCTCGAGCCAGCTCGCGTGCGCCACGAAGGGGCGGCGAACCTCATGCGGGACGCGCACCCACGGTTCTGCCGGAAGGAACGCGGACCCCAGTCGCCGTCGACCGGCGTGCGCGACACGCCGCCGCGGCCGGCAACCTCGCCGCTTGCGCGGGTCATACGCGATCCACTTGCGGACGCTGTGCAAGTGCCACGAGCCGGCCATGAACTGCGCCCGCTGCCGCACCTGCTCCAGGATCGGCTTCTCGGTGCCGTACCACGACGCCACCTCATCGTCGCTATGCACGAGCCACAGGTCAGCTGTGCCGCATCTGACATTCCCGGCCGGGCCATGCGCGTCCGCAGATGGTTCCGGAGCCTTGTCGCGGATCCTGCAGTACCTGCTTGCCGGGCCATGTGACCAGCCAGCGGCTGGCACCTTGAGCCGAATGGCCCGGCCAGGCGCTGAATAGACTGAATGACCGCCCATGGCGAAAGCGATCAGATGACCTCGGGGCGGATCGACTATGCGCGGCTTTAGCTTTGGTGGCTGCAAGGGCCTGGCCAGCACATATCAGCCATTGACGGTGAGCGCGTTGACGGCGAAGGTATTGCCTCCACCGTACGGAGCCTCGATGCCGTACTCGACGTCGAGGATGCCGTCGTCGGAGGACGGGATGTAGCCGCGCGCCTTCAACTGCGCGACGATACCTGCGATGTCAACCGTCCCGCTGGTTGTGTTCGAGGGCAGCACCACAGAGACGGTGCTGTCGTTACTGCCCATTGTGCCGGCGAACCACACCGCGGAGCCGTCGTGCAATGTGACGGCTCTTGAGCCTGCGGGACGCTGGCCGTTCACGTACGTCCAGATCATGAGCTCAAGGTCGTTGTTCCAGTTGTAGCTGGCCGCGGCTGGCGCGCTGGTCAGCCAGATATCGTAGGCGAACTCGTAGTCCAGGCCCGAGGAATTCGCGGGCGGCGTCACACGGTAGCTGGACGTGAGCGAGTGCGGCAGCGCCGAGAAGATGAGGCACTGGTCGGAGGGATAGCCGACGACCTCGGTCGTGCCGTGGTTGGCGTTCAGCCGCACCGAGAAGCCAGCTGTCTCGCCGTCGTCAGCGCTGATCTTCTGTACCGAGTAGCCGACCGACGACGCGTCGCCGCTCCAGGTGTCCGTCCGGTAGTGGCAGTCATAGCTTTTCGAGGATGCCGCGGGCGCCGGCGCGGACGACGACGAAGGCGACGACGAAGGTGGCCGCCGCGAGGGGGACGGCGACCAGGATGGCGACGCCGCAGAAGAGGGCTGCGCCGTGGATGACGACGGCGCGCCAGGGCCGGCAGGCTGGGTCGGGATCATGCCGTCAGGGCACTTCCGCGGGTGCCCGCTCGCGACCTCAGCAGCATGCTTCGCCGAGACGCAGTCGTGTACCTGGCCGCCAGAACTCTCCAGGCCAGGTGTCGAGGGTCCCCCCACCAGCGCGTACACGGCACCGCCCCCACCACCGGCAACGATAGCGGCGGAAATGGCGACAGCCAGCCTGAAGCGCACTTCCATGCCTCCCAAGGAGTTGCCGTGGCAACCCTCGCTCACCCCTGCAGCCAAGCCACGTAGCATGCCGTCGCGGTCGGGCCGCACGCCCGAGCAGCGAAATCGCCTCTATTGTGCGCTCTAGCCGCGCCCTCCGGCCGCGCTTCGAGGAAGTCCCGCCGCCGCCGGGCACCTGGCCGGCGCAGGGGGCTGGAGCCCGAGGTGCAGCTGCCATCCCACGCCCGCGACATCGCGGCCGCTGTCCAGCGGGTCCGAGCGGCCGCGCGCAGCGGCCCGGCGAAGGTCGAGCCATGACGCTCCGCCTCTGCATCTGCTTGCCGGCCAGCGTGGCGGCGAACGCCAGCCCAAGGGAGCGGTCGCCAGCCGGGCCCGTCGATCACCGGGCGCGCAACCGGCCATGGGAGCGATCAGGATGTAGCACATAGCGGCGGTTCTCGTGTACGGCCTGACCGCGTTGCGAGGCGTCCCCGCTTAGGTACATATCAGAGCCGATTGTGCGCGGTTCGCGGGCGCGTGGGGGCCGCTGTTCTCGGCAGCCGGTGACCGGCGCGGGAGCGGCCGGCTCGGCTGGACCCGGCCGGTCAGATGGCGATGAGCTCGACGTGGACGCCCGCTGCCTCCGCGAGGGCACGCAGGTCACCAGGGTCGGAGGTGAGGATGTCGTCGCCGTCCGCTGCCAGGCAGACAACCACCGCGTCGACCGCATCCGACCCCCCGCTGGCCGCCAGCAGCATGCCCGCTCGCCGACCGAGGAGCTCGTCGACCGAAACCACCTCGGTCCCGGCCAGCAGCCGCGCCACGGGAACCTGCCGCCCGCGACCGCCGCGCCAGACCTGGGCGACGACTCCGCCGTTGGTTATTGGCGGCCGACCCGCCAGCCGCTCCCGCTTCACCAGGGCCACCACGTCCCGGTCCCCGCGCTCGGCCGCGACGAACGCCCCCGCATCCAGGATCAGCATCAGGCGACACCCTCGCCGCGCGAACCGCGGCCCCGCGGCCCCCGGACGACGACCGCGCTGCCCCGGGCGCGGCGGGCCGCATCCGCCATCTCCTGCTCGGAGATCTCCCCATGCTCGGCCTCATAGGCGGCGATGAACTCATCCAGCGCCGCCAGCCGCCGGTCCCGGTCGGCCTTCAGCCGCAGCGCGTCGTTCACCCACGCGCTCATGCTCTCCGCGTCCCCCCGGGCGACGGCATCCTGGGCCACCGCCACCAGGTCCGCGTCCACCGACGCCGACAACCGCTCCTTGCCCGTCATACAGACATACTACAACTCTGCCACGTCCGTGGGAGCGTGCCTCTGCCGGACGCCGCGCCGCTGCTAGCTGGACAGACCGCCCGCAGGACCGGTGCCCCAGCACAAGACGGTTACCGTACGCTGCCGACGTGCCGAGACCCGGGCCGAGCACCGAAGCCTGACCCGCATTCCGTGCTGCTACCGCTCGGTGCCAATGAATCTGCCAATGGCCAACCTGCGAAACGTGCGACCAGTGGGAGCAGCGACGCAAGACGAGCGAACATCTGCGCAGGCCAGGACACCAGCGAACTCGATGACCGCGCTTCCCCTCCGTAGGTCCCGGGTTCGACCCCAGACGCCCCACACTGCCTGACCTGCGACGATGCCGTCGATCAAGATCAAAATCAGCCCCGATAGCCAATGAGGTAATCCGCTCATCGCGTTCCCCGCCTTCGCCGGTATCGCTGTCATGGCACAGGTCTGCTGCGGGCCAGCCCGCAATCCGAACCTCCAGCCGTTGACAGAGCGCGACATTAGGCCCGCAGTCAAGACGGGCGCTGTCAGGGCGACCCACATGCGTCGCCCGCGCCGGACGCGGATCCGTACCACGCAGATGGCTTCCGGCCGGGCTCAGCCGACTCGGCAAAGCTGTGACCGGCTCGGTGGACCACGGATCGGACGGCTCCGACCGGGGGCTTAACTGGCCGCGAGAATCGGCCACCACGTGAGACCGAGAATGATACCGACAGCGGGTCCGGACATGGTCCCCGTTATCGTGAATACCAGCGTGTTCTCGTTGACATGGATCTTCAGGCTAGTTTTGCCGGTGGTGCGCGACTCGGATGCGGTTCCGGTGAACAGAATGTTGCCCCCCGCAACCTTCTTGGGCGGAATCTTGAAGGTGATGGCACCGAGCTTGCCGGAGAACGAGGAGTTCCTCGGATAGCACGCGGCCAACAGCGACACGCCGCCGATCCTGCCGGTCACCGGATACTTCGTCGCGGATTCCGGCTGAGGCGGTGCAGTGAACTCGAACTTAGTCGAGCCCGATCGAGCCCTACCAATCCCGTGATCTTCCACGTCGTGGCGCGGCCCGGTTTCACAGAAACTTTGACGGGGGCGTTCTGCAGCCAGCCCCGCGGCAGGCTGGCGGTGACCGCGCTCGCCGCAGGTTCCAGAACCGCTGGGCCAGTCACGGCCGCCAGCGAGGCCCGCCAGCTGCCGCGGCGAGCACCCTGCGCCTGCTGACCAGCGAATCACCGGCGCTCGCTGCCCGGCCAGCTGGCTTACGAACATCGTCCACTGCGCCCCTTGGAGGCCGACGGATAGAATAGCCGCATACTACGCATTCCCTCGGCTAGCCGTACTGCCCTTGTCATCCGATCCAGGCGGACGGCGTCAGCCAGCCGGTAGCCAGTAGCCAGGGGGATTCCGGAGCCTCGGCCTGGGCCGACCCGACGTCTCCGGAGTGGACGACTACGGCCTGGCGGATGTCAGCCACGCCTCCCCAGCGGCGCTGGCCGGGCTGCCCGGCATCACCGATGAGGTGGCGCGGCAGATCGCCGACAGGCGCACGCAGGCGGGTGGCTTCTCCTCCGTGGAGGACCTGGGGCTGGTGCTCGACCTGCCGCCCGGAATGGTCGAGCAGATCCGCGACACGGCGATCTTCATTCCCGACTGACCCCGGCCGGCGGTCCCGTTCGAGACGCCGAGACCAGCCGTCGCGGACCGCGGGCCTGGCGATCGCCGGTTGCCGACACGACGATGAGCCCACGGACGTGCATGATCATGCATGCCTGCTCTCGCCGGGGAATGCCCTGGTCCACCGCGATGAGGGTCACGCCGACCAGTCATCGGCGCGAGCGGACGCGAATGGGTGATCTGTACGCGCCCAGAGCCTAGCCGGATATCCCAGATAGCCGCGCCGAGTCGGCGCTCGGGCACAATCACGGCCGCGCTTGGCTCGCCCGCACTGTGTCCGACGCGCTTGCGCACGTCCCCGGTTTTGTGGTGCAGTGCCTTCGTCCGGCCGTCAGCTTCGCCAGCCATGGCCAGAGCTCAGCATCAACCTTTCGCGACGGCGCTAGGCGTACGGGTTACAACGATGCAGCCACTCCCGCAGGTGGGTCAGACGGATGGTGCTGTGATGGGGGCGGTGGTGGGGCCTGTGCAGATGACGGGTGGACATCTTGATCACTTCCTTGGGAGATGCACTCCCTATGTCACACCCTCAGCCTGCGCCCCACGATCCGTGATGCCAGAGGCGAACGTCCGGCCGGACGCTGCCGAAAGACCTGCCATGTCCAGAGTCCTCGGGGTACGGGACCCTGGCCTTCGGCCCTGACCTGACGGCCCGCTACGCAGTGGCGGACAGCATCTTCGTTAAACCACGTCGAGCCTCTCGTCGCCGAACTGGTTGGTCCGAGTGCCTTCGGCGACTCTCACACCAGGTCAGCGACCAACGCAGAGCCGATCGGGATGCTCCCGAGGTGGCTTGAGCGGTAACTGCCTGGAGCCGATCAAGCCGCGGGAGCATGGCGGTCCTGCTGCAGATGTCGACGCCGTCGCGACACGGCGGGCACCGGGCCTGTTCGCGCAACGTCGGGGCTGTACGATCAGGTGCTCAGGGATTACCCAGGTAAGAGGGGGACTAAAATGGCCGTGCTAGTGCGGATGACCGCTGCCGGAATGGACGCAGCCACGTATGACCAGGCGTCGGCGCAACTGTCGGCCCTAGTCAAGAAGCAGCCTGGCTTCATGATGCACGTCGCGTATCCGAGCCCGGGCGGGTTCTCCGTCGGCGAGGTCTGGGAGAGCCGGGGGCAGTTCGAGACGTGGTTCAACGAGAGCGTCGAGCCCAACGTGCCTGGTGTCGAGCACGAGGTGATCGAGCTCCACGCGGTCGTGCAGCCATAGGGCCTCGGGTTGTGTCCGTGGATACGGAGCGCTCTACGTGGATATGGTCCAAGCTGAGTTGATCAGGGTGGTGTCTGGCGGTACAGGGCCAGGGTGACAGTGATGCCTGCGCCGGCCGCGAGCATGAGGGTGTTTCGGGCGTCACCGAGTCGGCCAGATTTGATGGCTGCCTGCAGGGCGGCGATAGGCCCGGTGGTGTAGGCGCCGGCGAGGTCTTCGGCCGTGTAGGCGACGCGGTCGCCGGGTATGCCGAGTCGTGCCCTCAAGGGGTCAAGGAAGTCCGCGGAAGAGGAAGCCGGGACGAGCAGGTCGATCTCGCCGATCCCCATTCCCAGGCGACCCAGGAAACGGCGGGTCGCATCCTCGGCGCAGTCGGCAAGGCGGGCTTGGTAACCGAGTTTCTCGTCAATGACCATTTGGCTCTGGCCAGTCGGTCGCCGTGGGACGCGGAGCCCGCGTCGTCCCTGCCACACCAAGCCGCTAATGAACAGATCCTCGAACTCGGTAAAGGTCTCCGTGCAGAAGTCGGTGAACCCGGGGATATTGTCATCCCAGCCGAGGAGCATCGCGCCGCCGGTTGGCCGGAACGGCGCAGCTCCGGGATCCTTGAGATTCGGATCGACATCGCTGGTCACGATCGCGCCGAGCCGGATGACGCCGGAACGCAGCAGGCCCGCCTCAATCTGGATGGCGTTGATCACGCCGCCGGTGCCGTTGGCCAGGTCGAACGAGAAGGTACCGCGCCCTCCGACAGGCGGCTGGCCAAGGTTGGCGCCGATATCCTCCTGGATGAGAGCAGCGAGCGCGGGCTCGCCCATGTTGTCTTCCCGGTAGACGCCGGCGTTGATCAGCACGTCCACGTCGCCGGGTTCTTTTCCCGCGTGCGAGAGGCAGGTCCGGGCGGCGGCATCGGCGAGGTGCCGTGCGGTTGGTCTGCGCCATCCGTGGCTGGTCAGCGCACTGACGGCTTCAATGCGTGTGCCCATAGTGTTCCGCCTGGCTGTCGATGGTGAATATGGCGATGCCTATCTGGATGCCGGAGGCGAGTGCCAGCAGCATCACCCGGTCTCCCTTGTGCATCCGCTGCTCCTCGAGGTACTTGTGGAGTGCGACGAACAGCGTCGTCGACGACGTGTTGCCGTACTCCTCAAGATTGAGGACCACGTGCTTCGGCTTGGTGCCGAGGCGCCGGGCGAATTCCTCCGTGCCCTTGCGGATTGCCCTGGCCGAGGTCTGATGCGGGATCAGGTAGTCGATGTCGGCCAGGTCGATTCCGGCTTCGCCGATCGCCTCGGCGACCAGCGGCGCCATGTCCTCGATCGCCACCTTGTGCAGCTTCCTGGCTTTGGTGTACATCTGAGCGCCCGGGCCGACGGTGCTGGGGAATGCCAGGCACAGTCGGCTGTGCTCGGCGAGGGTGGTGAAGCCGATGACGTCGATGCCAGGTGTGCCGTCGGGCGTTCGTTCCACGATTACGGCGGCGCCGGCGTCACCGAGCGTGAGTGACGCGAGCTGCTTGCTGAACAGCGAGCGGATCTGGTGGGCTGCGTTCCAGCTCAGCTGAGAGATGTACTCACCGGAAACCACCATGCCGCAGCTGATCTCACCTCGGGTGATGAGGTCCTGAAGGACGAACACCCCGGTCAGCATGCCGGCACAGGCGTTCGACAGGTCGAAGTTCACCGCCTGCGTGGCGCCGATCGCCTGTTTGATGTACAGGCTGAGCGGGGGCTCGAAGGACTGCGATGACCGGCCCTTGGACCGGGTGATGCTGGTGCTGATCAGCATCTCGATGTCTGGCGCCTGATGCTGCGAGTGCGCCAGGCAGTCGCGGGCGGCCCCAGTGGCCAAGGTGAAGGAGCTCTCGCCAGGCCCGACGACGTGACGTTCGTGGATACCGGTCAGTCGCTCCAGCTGGATGCGGGTGCGGTGGCTGGTCCGGCTCATCAGGTCTTTTGTCGTCAGCATCTGAGCGGGTATCTTCACGCCCACGCTCTCGATCCGGCACCCCCAGGAGCCCTCGGGCCTAGGCGATGCAAATGCCAGCCAGTGATCTGCCTGCTTGCTACTGGTTTCGGCCATCAGGTCCCTCCGTGCGCTCATGGCGCATCACGCACATCGAGCTATGCTCACTTACAGACGATGGCTGGCTCGCGTACCCGCTGGTAGGGGCGAACGTCATCGGTGGAAGGGCATATGGCCGTGATCGATCGTCTTCAAGTCGGCCTGCAAGGCGCCAGCAGCTCGTCCGCGGGATCAAGGAGATGCTGACCCGCTTTGCTCAGCGCGTGGCAGCGCGCGGCAGTCTCCGGCCGAGCGCGGCAGCGGAGGACGACGACGAGTCAAGCACCGAAGGTAACCGGCGCGCGCTGGCCTACGGCGGGTACCGGCTGGCCTACGAGGTCTACGGATCAGGCGACAGGGTGCTCGTGTGGCTGCACGGGTTGCTGCTCGACGCCAACCTCAGCCGCGGCTTGGCCCGGACACTGGCCGCCCAAGGCAATCGCGTCGTGCTGCTCGACCTGCTCGGTCACGGCCGGAGCGAAAAGCCTCGCCACGCTGGCGTCCACCGGATGGATCTTTACGCCGAGCAAGTACTGTGCCTTCTCGACGAGCTCGGCGTGGATCAGGCGGTACTCGGCGGCGTCTCGCTGGGTACCAACGTGAGCCTGATCGCCGCGGTGCGAGCACCAGAGCGAGTCCGCGGCCTGATCCTGGAAATGCCGGTGCTCGAGTCGGCCGTCCCGGCAGCGGCGCTGGTGTTCCTGCCGCTTCTGCTGGAAGTGCACTACGCTCGGACCCCGCTGCGCTGGGTCTCCTCGGCCGCCGCCCGCCTGTCGCCGTCCAGATTCGGTCCGCTCGGCTCGTTCATTAGTGCCGCCGCGTCCGGCCCGGATGAAATCGCCGCCGTGCTGCATGGCATCCTCGTGGGGCCCATCGCCCCGACCGTCGACCAGCGCCGGGCCATCACCGCCCCGGCGCTGGTCCTGGGGCACGGGATCGACTTGATCCACTCCTTCACCGACGCGCGGCGGCTCGCGCGGCAGCTCCCTAACGCGAGACTGATCCGGACCCGTACGTTCGCCGAGTTGTGGGTACGGCCTGCCCGCCTGACCGCGGAGATCAGTGAGTTCCTTGACCGCGTCTGGGCGGGCTGCGAGTCGCAGGAGCAGAGCAGCGAGGCCTCGTGAGGCGGGATGCGCATCCGATAGGTCACAGCTCTGCCGCCGCTGGCCGTGCGCCGTGGCCGCTGGCTTCCGGGAGCTTGGGATCGGTCAGTCATCAGTATGTGCGCGGCAGGAGATCGATGACGACAGCGTTCCCTGGCCCGGCGGCCATGAGGTTGACGAGCGGAGTGATCCATCCGCACCCGGTGAAGGGCGGCCGGTAGTATCTGCCGACCAGACGGCCGCCTTGCTCCAGGTCGAAGCCGGGCTTGGAGCGCAGCGGCACGATGGCGTGCGTGGCGGTGCGGCACGAACGGCCGCTGAGCAGCGTCCGCCCGGCTGCGTGCACAGCAGCTATGACCGCGTCCACCGTGACCGTCGCGAACATCTGGCCTTCTTGGTCGACTCTGCCAATGACAGGGGACTCGGCCATGATCTGGACGGTAGCGCTGAAGAGGCTGGCACCAAGAACCGTCCGGCTGATGGTGGCCTGCTTGAGGTCGAGATCCCCGGTAAAGAGACCGGATTCCAGATCCGCTCCGATCGTTAGCGACCCGCTCAAGGGCACGCGCAATGAATTCCTGCGGACGGTGAGGAAGCCCCGTACCGCGTATGCGATCTCGTGCATGAACCATCCTCTCCGGTGCAGCTCGTCCAGCGCACCTGACACGCCGGAGCCTGGAGCCGATGGCCACCTGACGCCTCTCCCATGCCGCATGTCGGGGCCCGGTTCTACGATGAACCAGCGCAGAAAACACTGTGAAAGCCCCGGCGCGCAGGCGGGAGTCAGGGATTGGCTCGGCTGTTCCTATCGAAAGACTTCCTGCCGGAATACGCCCGGCTCGAGAAGCGGGTGCAGAGCGCGGTGGAAACCGCGATCGGCGAGTTCACCGAGCATACGTACGCGGGCCTGCACCTGGAGAAGCTGACCCATAGTAAGGACGACCGGATCCGGACAATCAGGATCGACGGTTCCTGGCGGGGAGTGGTGCTGGCGCCGGAGGCCGGGGACGTGTACTGCCTGCTCGCGGTCTTGCCGCACGACGAAGCAATCCGCTACGCGCGCGGCCGCCGGTTCAGCGTGAACGAGGCCGTCGGGGTGCTCGAGGTCCGCGACGAGGAGGCGATCGAGCGGCAGCTGCCCAGGCTCCGGGCGGCCGCGTCCGCGTCCGAAATCCCGGTGTTCGCCGGCGTCAGCGACGCGGACCTGACCAGGCTCGGCGTCGACTGCGCGATCGTGCCGCTGGTCCGGCTGCTGACCTCCGAGGAGCACCTCGCGGCGATGGAACCCGTGCTGCCGCAGGTCCAGTACGTGGCCCTCTACTGCCTGGCCTGCGGGATGAGCGTGGAAGAGGCGTGGGAGCAGGTCTGCCAGTACGCCCCGGCCCAGCCCGCGCCCGAGATCGACACGACCGACCTGGCCGCGGCGCTGGGCCGCACGCCGGACCAGGTCACTCCGGTATCCGGCCCGGCCGAGCTGGCGCAGATCCTGGCGCACCCGTTCGCCGCGTGGCGGACGTTCCTGCACCCGGCGCAGCACGCCATCGCCTATCACCCCAGCTTCGCCGGGCCCGCCCAGGCGACCGGCGGAGCGGGCACCGGCAAGACGGTCACCGCGCTGCACCGCGCGGCCTTTCTTGCCAAACGGCTCGCTCCCGCCACTCCCGGCACCGCGGCGGGCCCGCCGATCCTGCTGACCACATTCACCACCAGCCTGGCCGACGCGCTCGACGCGCAACTGGCCCTGCTGGCCGGCGATGACCGGGTGCGGGGCCAGATCGAGATACTCAACGTGGACAAGCTCGCCAACCGCATCGTCCGCCTGGCTCGCGGCATGGTGCGGATCGCCGACCCCGCCGCGATCGGCGATGTGTTCGCCGCCGCGATCGCCACGGCCGGCCTTGACCTGTCGCCGAGCTTCCTGCTGCACGAGTGGGAGCAGGTCATCCTGGCCCAGGACCTGACCACCGAGGACGCGTACCTGGCCTGCAGGCGGACCGGCCGCAGCAGCCCGCTCAGCCAGGCCCAGCGCCGCCAGGCCTGGCAGATCATCGGCCATGTCACTGCCCAGCTGCACGCGGTCGGCGAGTCCAGGGCCTGGCCGGATTGTCGCTGCGGGACCTGGCCCGCGGGGCAGGGATCAGCACGCCGACGGTGTACGCCTACTTCGACTCCAAGAACGCGATCTACGACGCGATGTTCGCCGCCGCGGCCGGGCAGTTCGCCGACACGATGGCCGAGCCGTACGACTGCGAGGACCCCCGCGAGCTCCTAGTGGCCAGCGTGCGGCGGTTCTTCGCGTTCTGCACCGGCAACGTGGCCCGCTACCAACTGCTGTTCCAGCGCACGCTGCCCGGCTTCGAGCCATCCCCGCAGTCGTATGCGCCAGCGGTGCGAGCCCTGGACGGCGCCAGGGAACTGCTGGCACGCAACGGAATCACCCAGCCGCGGCACCTGGACCTGTGGACCGCGCTGGTAACCGGCCTCATCGACCAGCAGGTCTCCAACGACCCCGAAGGGGACCGCTGGACCTGCCTGCTTGAGGAATCGATCGCGATGTTCCTCGCCCACTGCCAGCCGGATCCAGCCCCGCGCCAGCCCGGAACCACGCCCAGCCCAGACCAACGGAGCCGGTCATGACCATGACCACGACAGACGTCACCGCCATCGAGCCGCTGACCCATCATGAGGCGATGCGCCGTCAGGAACACGAGCTGCAGCGCACGCTCACCCTGCTCCGGTCCCTCGACGCCGCCGCGTGGAGCACCCGCACCGGCAGATAACCGAGCGGCTCACGGCCGTGGCGCCCAGGACTGTGCGCGGCCGCACTCGCACACCAGCGGCCGTCCGCAATCACGCCCGGCTCGCGGTCGACGGGCCAGTGCACGAGACCTGGAAGCTCGGCTACCTCATCGATACCATCTACCTGCGCGACCTGTGGATGCACCGGATCGACGCGGTCCGCGCCCTCGGCCGACCACCCGAGCTGAGCGCCGACCACGACGGCCGCATCACCGCCGACATCGTCGCCGAGTGGGCCCGCCGCAAGCACCTGCCGTCGCGGGCAGTATCTGCCACCGCGCAGATCGATACTCGAGGGGATCGTCGGCCTACAGGTCACGACAGCTGGATGCTGACCTCGTGGATGAAGTTCCCGCCGTAGCCCAGCCGGTTCCATTCGGGCTGAACGGGCTGACTGCGCCCGACGCCGTCGATCGCCCGGGCCCGGATGGTCACCTCGCCAGGACCTGCAGCCTGCACCGGCAGTTCCCAGCGCTGCCAGCTGTGCCGGTCCGGCTTGCCGGCCAGCCTGGCCGGCTGCCACTGACCGCCGGCCACGCTCACCATCACCCGCGTCACCGGCGCTGCGCCAGACCATGCGATGCCCCGCACCGTCAACGCCCCGTGCCGCAGCTGCTCGCCGGTCCCCGGGCCGGTGATCAGCGCACGGACCCGGGGCTCGGCGACAGGCTGACGCACAATCTCGCCGTCGCGCAACCACTCGAGTACGTAGTGCTCAGCTTGGAAGAAGCCAGCGAAAGGCTTGCTCGTCACAGTGATGTCGGTGAGCCACTTGACCGATGCCACCGCGTACTTGCCGGGAACCACCAGCCGGACTGGATGGCCATGCCTGGCCGGCAGCGGCTCGTCGTTCATGGCGAAGACAAGCAGCGCTCCCGAGTACCGCGCATCCGCAAGGCTCAGGCTCCGCTCGAACGGGATCGTCTCCGGCGAGTCGCTGACAGTTCCGCGGTCGGCGCCTCGGAACACCACCTCGACAGCTCCGCGCTGCACGCCCGCGGCATCCAGGACGTCGGCCAGCCGCACCCCCGTCCACTTGGCGTTCCCGACCGCGCCCAGTCCCCACTGCTCGCCCTCGACCGCCGGCACATACAGGCTGCGGCCGTTACCGGCGCACTCCAGCACCGCCTCGGTCGAGACGGATCCGAAACGCTTGAGCTCGTCCAGGCTCAGGCTCAGCGGGTGCCGCACCATGCCGCCGATCTCCAGCCGCCAGGCACCGGCGTCGAGCTCGGGGATTCCGAAGTGGTTGCGGCGGAAGAACCGGCTGACGGGCGTCACGTCCCCGTCCAGCAACTCAGGCGGGACCTCGCAGTTCAGCGGCTCCCGGCTGCGCACGACCAGTCCCGCCCGCAGGGCGTCACGCCAGGCCGCTACAGGATCCGCCGTGGACACCAGTCCCGCTCCGCCAGCCATCTCAACTACCTACCCAGCCCTTGCACAGTCACAGGTCGGACCGTGAACAATAATCTGTATTACTGATCGGAATACAAGCAATTATCGACGAGCCCCGCAACCCCGGACGGACGAGATCGCCGCGACGAACCTCCAGCCAGCCAGCCCGCCGTTGCCACCGTGCGGGCTCAGCACGGTGCGGACATGGTGTCCAGTTCGGCGAAAAACTCGACAATCCTGGCCGCAGTCAGGGGTGCGGCGCGGCGGGGGAGGTGATGACCGGCGCCGTGCAGCAGCTCGATGCGCGCGTCGGGCAAGGCGGCCGCGAGGTGGTAGGCGGTAGCTACCGGGACAAGGGTGTCCTCCGGGTCGGCGAGCAGCAGGACCGGCTGCCGCACTCGCGGGAGCGAAGCTGTGAGTTCCCCAAGCTCGCTGGTCAGGGAGCGTTGCTCGGTGAGGAACGTGCGCCACAGCGACCCGTGATCAAAGTGCGCGGTCGCCCAGATATCCAAGCTGACATGCTCGTCGGCAGCCGGCGGCCGCCCGCGCCGCCAGGAGATGGCGGCAAGCCGCGCCCTGGCCAGCCATGGAGTCAGCCACCAGGCCGCCACCGCGCACACCTCCCCGGTCACCGGCGCTGCAAGCAGCCGGTCCCAGCCGTTCAGGCATCCGGGGCCAACGCTGGCAAGCAGAACCAGTGCCTCGACGCGTTCGGGTGCGAGTGTGGCCACCGACAACGCGACGCCTCCGCCATGGGAATGACCGACAAGCACTGCTCGGTCGATGCTCCGCGCGTCCAGTTCGGCCACGACGGCACGGGCGTTGACGGCGAACCCTCCGGCTGCCTGCAAGCTGGACCCGTACCCCGGCCTGTCCACGGCCGTCACGGCGAGCTCGGGCGGCAGCAAGCGGGCCAGCTGCTGCCAGTCTGACCCCAGGCCTGGCTGGCCATGCAACATCACAATCTGGCGGTCGCCCACATCACACGAGCGTAGGCGACCCGTCGAACCGGCAGCACGGCTCCGCCCGGGCGGGATTCAACCGGAGGTCAAAGGAGACGGGCGAAAACTCCTGGCCCCGGGCGGAGACGCCCGGCATACTCCCTCGGGTGACCGATCAGCCGACCGCCAGCTTGTCCGTCAAGCCAACCCTTACCGGCACGAACGTTGTGCTGCGCCCCATTAGCATCGAGCAGGACGCGCCCGCGCTACGGGAAATGCTGCGCGATCCCGAGGTCCTCAGACTGACCGGGAGCTACCACGACCCCGGCGATATGCCTGACTGGGATGAGGCAGCCGAGTCCAGGTTCCTTGGCTGGTACGGCACCAGGAACGATCAGGCCGACCGCCTCGACCTGGCGATCGCGGACAAGGCCAGCGGCGAGTGCGTCGGCGAGCTCGTCTTCAACGAATGGAGCGAGCCGAACCGGAGCTGCAATTTCCGGACGATAATTGGCCCGCACGGCCGAGACCGGGGCCTTGGCACCGAGGCGATCAGGATGTTCATCGGCTACGGCTTCGAGCGGCTGGGCCTGCACCGAATCTCCCTGCAGGTCATCAACTTCAACCCGCGGGCCAGGCACGTCTACGACAAGGTCGGCTTCGTCACCGAAGGCGTGCTCCGCGAGGAACACCGGTGGGTCGATCAGTGGATCGACGTGACGGTCATGTCGGTGCTCGCACAGGAGTGGGACCGTCACCGCGGCCGGCCTTAGCGTCACTGGCGCGCCGCGCGTAGCTCGCATGCGCCAGCGCGGCTGGAAACCGCCCGCCAGGGGGACCTACTCTTGCCGTGTGAGAACCACGTCACAGTCGGACATTCCCGTCGCCGACCCGGATGTCGCCGCCACCGTGCGATTGCTGCACCGGCGCCAGGGCTGGGGCCGGACGGCTGCGACCGGTTTCATTGCGTTCGCCCTGGCTGAGGGCGCCTACTCCAACGCGGAGTCGCAGGGGACGCCTCCCCCGTCGTGGTTTCTGGTCCTGGTCATCGTGCTGGCCGCCCTGACCGTCGTCGGCATCGCCGCCGCAGTGGCGGACACCGCGCTCCTGCGGCGCAAGCCACCGGCGGTGCGGGCGCAGGCGGCTCCGCTCGCCGCACACCACCCGAGCCGCCCGCATGCCCATCACTATCCGCCCAGGCACCGGGTCACCTGGGCGCTCCGCTGGGTCGGGATGCTGCTGATACTGCTGGTGGCGGTGGTCACCGTGCCGGGCGTCGTCGACGGGGTGGCGTATCTGGCCGGCGCAGAGAAGACCGTCACCTTCGACCCGGTCTCGCACCAGACGAACTGCGATCGGTACAGCTGCCAGACCACCACCGACGGCATCCTGCTGACCGGAGGCCACGGCGTCAGCGCGGCCTGGCCGGTCGTGGTCCCGCTCGGCAAGCCATTCCAGGTCCGCGAGCCGCTGTGGACGTGGGGGCTCGGCGCGGCGCTGATCGACAGCGACAAGACTGCCGTCATCGCTGTTCTGGTCAGCCTGCTGATAGACGGAGCCGCCGTCCTGGTGGTGATCCGCCTCGTCAGGCTGACGCGCAACTGGCAACGGCACCGGCGCCGGCAGATGGCGCCGGCCCCCGTCTCGATTCCCTGACCTAGGTCGCCGGCTTGCCCTGAGAGAGTCCCCATGCGTCAGGCACAGTGCTGTAGCCGCCACCGCTGTAGACCAGGAACTCGGGCTTCAGGGCAGCCAGACCCAGGCCCGAGCCAGCCCTGAGAGCCGCGATGATTCCGCCGTAGCTGCCGTTCTCCAGGTATGCGACCGTGGCGGCAGCTCACATTGACCGGATTATCGGCGCCGACCATGCCGCTCGGCGGGGAGCCGGCCTCGTTCTGCATCCAGTAGCCCAGCGACTCAATGTTGGCTTTCGTCGCAGGTGCGCCGAGGGCAGCAAGGATGGCCTCGGACCACGCTAGCTGATTGGCTGGCGCCCCGGGGAGTCTCATTCTCCGCCGTGGCTCTAGGCTGACGGGCTGGGCTGGGCTGTGCGGGTGCGCTGACTGAGTCGACCCAGGCGCGGGATCCTTGGATGGTGTCGGCGCGGTATCCGACGGGGTAGGGGAGACCGCCGGAGCCGATGACTGGCCACTGACCGAGGAGGTCGGCGCCGCGCGGGTCGATGCGTGGCGATGCGAAAGCGCTGGCTCGCCAGCTATGGTTCTCCCCTGGCGCCCGTCCAGAACGACAATCGCGATGATTGCTATCGCCCCGAGCACGATGATTGCCGCTACCTCGGACATGATTATCCGTCTCCGGCGGTTTCTGGTCGGCCCGGCACACCCCTGGCTGCGGGCGGATCACCGATGATCTCGCTAATCTTGACCCCGCACATCCCGGCCGACCAGGCATGCCGTACGCCTCAGCTTTCCTAGGCTCTGACAACCATCAGGACTCAACGGCACGGTCACGTCGCCTGCATGCCGGCCGTTCCGCTGATCGTGCTAGCGCGTTCCTTACGGTACCCCCCAGATCCCTTCGCTATCAGGTCAATACCTCGCTATGTGGACGATATGGCTGCCGCCGACGTCCATCCGCGAGGGTGCTCAGTCCACCAGGCTGGGAGCGGCGGCGAGCTGGCCCTGGGCAGCAGGCCGACGCTTGCGCTCCGGGATCGTCCGCGCCGCGTCGGTGTCACGGATCGTCAGCGAGCACGCGGTGCCGGCCAAGGCGACTGCAGCCGCCACCAGGAACGCGATCCGGTAGGCGGTCAGGTTCGCCACCGGATGACCGCCGACGATGTGAACCGGCCCGACTGCGACTATCGCCGTGGTCAGCACGGCGACCCCGATCGCACCGCCGAGCTGGCGCACCGTGTTGAACATCGTCGACGCCCGGCCCGTCGCCTGCGGCGTGATCGTGGCGAACGCCGCCGCCTGCACCGGCACGAAGATCTGCGCCATGGCCAGGCCGAGGGTCAGCATCAGCAGCCGCGCCCACCACAGGCTCGTTCCTGGCCCAAGCAGTGCGAGCAGGCCGATCGAGATCGAGACCCCAACCAGCCCGCCGGTGATGTGCCGGCGCGGGCCGAACATCGGATACAGCCAGCGCGTCGCCAGCTGAGCCCCGCCCATCACGCCGAGCGCCTCAGGGAACGTGCTCAGCCCCGAGCCCAGCGCGCTCAGCCCGCGGCCGTCCTGGTAATACAGCGAGATCGCATACAGAGTGCCGAGGAAGGCTATCGAGCCGAGCACCATCACGCCGTTGCTCGAGCGGAACAGCCGGTTTCCAAGCAGTCGCAGGTCCACCATCGGCTCGGCCGTGCGCAGTTCGACCACCACCATCGTGACCAGCAGCACCGCGCCGATCGCGATCGTGGTCAGCACGTCAGCAGAGTGCCAGCCCTTGACCGGTCCCTCGGAGACCCCGTACATCAGCAGCCCGAGGCCGAGCCCGGACAGCAGGAACCCGGGCAGGTCGAACCGCCCGGGATGCGACTGCCGGCTTTCCCGCACGAACAGCACGCCGAACAGAAAGGCCGCGGCGCCGATCGGCAGGTTCACGTAAAAGACCCAGCGCCAGGACAAGTCTGTGGTCAGCAGCCCGCCGAGCACCGGGCCGAGCGCAGGTGCCAGCGTGGTCGGCACGGTGAGGATCGCCGCCGCCCTGACCCGCTCCTCGGGCGGGAACACGCGGTACAGCATGGCCATGCCGACCGGCGCGAGCATGCCGCCGCCAGCGCCCTGCAGGACGCGGAACGCCACGAGCTCGCCCAGGCTGGTGGCGATGCCGCAGAGCGCGGACGCCCCGGTGAACACCACGATCGCGATCAGCAGCACCCGCTTGCCGCCAAACCGGTCCCCGAGCCAGCCCGAGGCGGGAATGAACACCGCCAGGCTGACCAGGAACGCGATCGCGATACTGGCGACCGCGGTGGGGCTGACGTGGAACTCGCGCCCGATCGTCGGCAGCGCGACGTTCACGATTGTCGCGTCCATGATCGACATGAACATGGCCGCGACGAAGACGACGCCGACGGCTACCTTCTGGCTGATCCGGCCGTCCATGACGTCCTCTTTCGGCGACGCTGCATCGGGCCCCTGTTACAAGGCCGGGCGGGCCGCGGAAAATTCCGGCCTGCCAGCCTAAGAGCGTGCTGGACGACCGCGGGAATCCCGGCCGCGTTGCGGCTGGTGCGGTGGACATACATTGGCTGAGCCCGGCGCACACTGCCCCGCTAAGGTCCGAGACGTGGCGAAGATTCATCCAGGTGCGACCCTGACTCCTCATTTCCGCGACTTCCTGCCTGCCTGGCTGGCAAGGCAGTCCTGGTACGCCGGTGCCGGAGTGCCGCAGCTGGTGCCGGTGGGCTACTTCCGGATGGAGGATCCCGCCGGGGCGGTCGGCATGGAGACGCACCTGGTCAGCGACGGGTCGGCGATGTACCAGGTGCCGATGACCTACCGGGGCGCCCTGCTGCGCGGCGCGGAAGGCGCGCTGATCGCGACCACCGAGCACAGCGTGCTCGGGACGCGCTGGATCTACGACGGGCTGGCCGACCCTGTCTGGGTCGAGCAGTGGCTGAACCTGGTCAGGACCGAGGGAGTCTCCGAGCTCAGCGTCAAGCCGGGCACCGGCCCCGCCGAAGCCCGCGGCCGCCGGCTGGCCAGCCAGGAAGCGCTGACCGGCGACACTGCGGTGATCGACCTCAACCGCGTGGTGACCCCCGGTGAACCCGCCGATCAGCCCGGCCTCCTCGGCCTGGTCACGGGCAGCTGGCATCCGCACGGCCCTGGCTCGGACCTGGCCACTGGCTGCCTGGCCGTGGTGCGCAGGCGCTAGCGGCCCGAACCCGGGTGCCGCCGGCCGCCTGCCAGGATCTCGGCCGGGCTGGCCGGCAGGTCGCGGCGGCCGAGGATCGGGCGGGTGAGCAGCAGCGCGCCGGACAGCGCGAACGCCGCGAGCAGCACCCACAGCGCCGGCCGTACCCCAAGCGCGGTGCCGAGCGCGCCAGCCGCCAGTGCGCCGATCGGCGCTGTGCCGAAGGTCAGGAACCGCTGGCTCGCGGAGGTTCGTCCGAGCATCTCGGCCGGGGTGTAGGTCTGCCGGAAGCTGACCAGCACGATGTTGGCCGCGGTAATGGCGGCGGTCACGATGCCGGAACCGGCGACGAAGAAGGCCGCCCGCACCCCGGAGGCGGTCAGCGGGATGAGCAGCCCGGCCAGGCCGCCGGTCAGGACGGCGAGCAGCAGCGTGCGTGCCGTGCCGACGCCGCGCGCGATCCGCCTGGCGATGAGCGCGCCGACCAGCCCGCCGATGTTGCCGACCGCGAGCAGGATGCCGACCTCCGTCGCGCCGATGTGCGCCACCCGGACCAGGAACAGTACCGAGATGGCCAGCACGCCGCCGTAGGCCATGTTCGCGACGGCGGGCCAGATCGACAGCGTGCGCAGCAGCGGATCGCGCCAGATGAACCTGAGCCCTTCCGCGATGTCCGCGCGCAGGGTGGTACCGCGCGCCGGGCGCTCGCGGTCGCCCCGCGGTTCAGTCACCCGGATCGCGAGCAGGCAGACCGCCGAGACCAGGAAGCTGCCCGCGTTGAACAGCAAAGAAGAGGCCACGCCGACGGCCTGAGCCGCGAGGCCAGCCACGCCCCGGCCGCTGATCGAAGCGACCGACCCGCTGGCCGAGAGCTTGGCGTTGCCCTCCATCAGCTCGTCGGTGCGCACCAGGTACGGCAGATAGACGATGTAGGCGGTGGAGAAGAACACGCCCGCGGCGCCGGCCAGCAGTTCCACGCCGACGATCTGCCCGATCGTCAGCACGTGCGCCCACGCGGCGACCGGCAGGCTCGCGTACAGCACCGCGCAGACCAGGTCAGAGATGATCAGCACCGGCCTGGGCGGCAGCCGGTCCACCCACGCTCCGGCCGGCAGCCCGATCAGCAGCCACGGCAGGTACGCCGCGGCCGTCAGCGCGCTCACCGCGAACGTGCCCGCCTTGAGCACGACGACCGCCAGCAGCGGCACCCCGACGGCGGCCATCGCGCTGCCGATACCGCTCACGGTCTCGCCGGACCAGAGCAGGGCAAAATTCCTTTGCCGCAACAGCCCGCCGACCCGACTCCCGCCCCGGTCCCCTTGGCCTGCTGCGACGTCCATCGGCCGATCGCTCCCGTCTGCCGATTGGGGAATCCGGTCATTATGCCGGGAAGTGCCGGTCGAAAAGAAGTGATTTAGCAGCTGGCCCCGCGACCAACGGCCGGTTCAGCCAACCGGCCAGCCGCCAGGCCGGGGATCGGCAGCCAGGCATGCGATGATCACCCCGTGCCCGATCACATGCGGCCAGAGCAGCCCGGAGACCACCCGCCGGTCACCGGCGGCAAGCTGGTCAGGGACCGCATTCCCGAGCTCATCGAAACCGGCGGCGGCCATCCGGTCACGCGGGTCCTTGACGCCGCTGGTTTCCGCCGTGCCCTGGTGGCCAAGCTCGTCGAGGAGGCCAGGGAAGCTCAGGACGCCTCCGCCGACGAGCTTCCCGCCGAGCTCGCCGACGTGCTCGAGGTGCTCTGCGCGCTCATCGAGGACATCGGCATGACCTGGGAGGATCTCACGCGGCTCGCCGATCGCAAGCGCGGCCAGCGCGGCGGCTTCGCTCGCAGGCTGTTCCTCGAGTCGGTCGAGCCGGCTGACTGACCCGGTCCGCTCGGTCAAGGCCCCTTCAGCTAGCTCAGCTCAGCGCGGCGAGGGCCGCGGCCGGGTCAGCCCACTCGACGCGACCGCGCCCGAGCCAGACCGGGGTCACCCCGGGCGGAAGATGCCGGTAGATCGAACGGGCTACCGCAAGGATCCCGGCAGCGTCCGTGTCCCAGCGGTTCTCGTTGCCGAGCCTGACCAGCACGTCACCGTGCGCGGCATTCCGGCTGGCCCACTTCGCAACCAGCTCGCTACCTGGCAGCAGGTCGCTCTTGTCACCGTTGCAATCGGCATCCGCAAGCACGAGGTTCTCCACGGCGTCGATGCCGCAGCGCACCCTGGACAGTGACCTCGACGCGGTCGACCATCTCCTCGTAGTCGCCGCGCAGCCGATGCCTGGCCAGGTGCAGCGACGTGGCTCCCGCGGCCTCCGCCAGCTCGCGGAACCGGCGGACCGCGGTCACGATCGTCGCCCTGGGTAGGCTGATCTGGCTCAGCACGACTGCGTCGGCATCGCCGGGCGGCCGCCAGGCGATCACCTGCGGCCAGTAGATCGCCGCGACCTGCTCGGCGATGTCCCTGGTGTACAGCACCGACGGCGCCCGGCCGTCCTGACCGCTCTGCCGCGAGCACAGATCAACCAGGGCCATCAGCAGCGCGAGCTTGTACGTCGCCGTCCGCCGTCCCGAGTCGACGACCTCGAGCAGCCGCTCGGCGAAGCCGAGCTGTACGGCGCCGACGTCAGGCTGCATCTCGCCTCACGGCCCGATCCTAAGCGCGGCACCCAGCCGGCCGGCGGCGACAGGGCCGCCCGCGGCTCTCCCCGAGGCCACCACTCGCGAAGAACTACTTGGAGGAACTACTTGATTACTGCCGGTAGCCTTGGCAACCGTGCGGTCCATGCTGTGTCCCGTGCTCGTCGGGCGTAGCGCCGAGGTCGATGCCTTGGCCGCGGCGCTCGGGTCGGCTGCGCGCGGGAACGGCGGGCTGGTCGTGCTGGCCGGGGAGGCCGGCGTGGGCAAATCGCGGCTTGGCCGGGAGGCGTCTCGGCTGGCCGCGTCACTCGGGTTCCTTATGCTCACCGGCCGGGCCGCCGAGTCGATGCTGCCTGCCCCGTTCCGGCCCATCACCGAGGCGCTGATGGGGGCGGCGCGGGCCGGCCTGGATCCGGATGCGCCGGACATAGCGGACTACCGGCCGGCGCTCGGCTCCCTAGTGCCCGACTGGGGCAGGCCAGGCGACGCCGACGCCGAGATCTCGGCGGCCATCGTGGGCGAGGCCGTGGTCCGGCTACTCTCCGCTGCCGGGCGGGCGGGGTCACTGCTGGTGCTCGAGGACCTGCACTGGGCCGACCCTGAGACGCTCGCGATCGTCGAGCACCTCGCCGGCCGGTTGGCCGGCACCCGCGTGCTGTGCCTCGCCACGGTACGCGACGGCGAGCCGTCCGCTGGGCTTGACGCCGTCAGGTCGATCGGCGCGGCCGGAGTGGCGACCGTCATCGACGTGCCCAGGCTCGGTCAGCCGGCGGTCACCAAGATGGCGGCGGCATGCCTGGGCGCCGACGCCGCCCCGGCCGCGGTCACCAGGCTGCTCAGGGAGTGCGAGGGCCTGCCGTTCGCCGTCGAGGAGTTCCTCGCCGCCGCGGCCGCCTCCGGCGAGCTGGTCAGCCGAGCCGATGGCTGGCAGGTGGACGACCACATCACGACCGCGATGCCTGCCTCGATACTCGGGTCGGTGCGCAGCAGGCTCGCCGCGCTCGATCCCGCTGCGGGCCAGGTGCTTGTGGCAGCCGCGGTCCTCGGCCAGGAATTCGGGTGGACCATGCTGCCGGCCGTCGCCGAGGTCACCGACGCCCAGGTGCCCGACGCGCTGCGGCAGGCCTGCGACGTCCAGCTCATCGAGCCCGCCTGGCCTGGTGACGGCAGTTTCAAGTTCCGGCACAGCCTGACCAGGAACGCGATCCTGGCCGGGCTGCTGCCGCCCTACCAGGTGCAGCTGTCCGGCCGGGCCGCCGACACGATCGAGCGGGCGCACCCCGGCCTGCCTGGCGCCTGGTGCGAGCGGGCCGCCGAACTGCGCGAGAAGGCCGGCGATTCGCACCGGGCCGCGGCCCTGCGGCTCGAGGCCGGCCGGCGAGCGCTCGGCCACGGCGCGCTGCACACCGCCGTGACGTCACTGCGTGATGCCGCCGACCTGGCCGCCAAGGCCCAGCCAGCCGACCCCGCCCTGTCGGCCGATATCGACGACGCCCTGGTGACCGCGCTCGGGCTGGCCGGCGACTACGAGCAGCTCATCCCCGAGGCCGAACGCCTGATCGCCCGGCTCGGCGAAGCCGGAGCCGATCCGAGGCGGCGGGCGATGGTGCGGATCGCGGTGGCCCGGGCCTGCCGTTCGGCCGATCCCGGCACCGCGTCGGCGTACCTGACGGCCGGCCGCGCGATCGCCGGGCGGCTGCACGACGCCGAGCTCACCAGCCGCGCGGACGCGGCGGCGGCGCGCTGCGCGATGGACAACGGCGAGGTGACCCGCGCCGAGCGGCTGGCGCGCAGGTCGCTGGCGGCCGCGGAGGCGGCAGGGCAGGCCGACTGGGCGGCTGAGGTCGCTGTCGACTCGCTGCAGGTAATCGGACGGCGGGAGCGTGCACGCGACGTCGGCGCCGCGATAGCTGCGTTCGAGCGGGCCTGCAAGATCGCCGACGACGCCGGGCTCGCGATCGCCCGCATCGACGCGCTGCACGAGCTCGGCACTATCGAGATGTTCGACCGGGACGACCACATCCGGCTGTCCGAGGCGAGCGAACAGGCCCACCACGCCGGTGCGATTTCCACGGCGTCGGTCGTCGACCTCAAGCTCGGCCTGCACTGGGCACTCAGCGGCGACCTCGACCGCGCACAGGCATGCATCAGCCAGTGCGAGCAGACCGCGCACCGGATCGGCGCGGCGCGAGTCGAGGCGCTCGCGGCGAGCGCGCAGGCCTTCCTCAGCGGGATCAGGGCGGACCGGCCGGAGGCCGAGCAGTCCGCGAGACGAGCAGAGAGCGTACTGCCGGATAACCCCGAGATCTTGTTCACTACCTGGGGTTTCTCCAGGGTCACCGCATCGCTGTTCCTCGGCGACCTGGACAGCGCACGCAAGGAGATCGGGGTGGCGGTAGCCTATGCCGACCAGACGCCGCAGAGCGCGCCGCGGCTGGCCTGGGCGTATTACGGACTGCTCCACGCGCTCTGCGACGACAACGGCCGGGCCGCGGTGCAGCGCGCGAGGGCCGAGAGCGCGGCGATGCGCTGGAACCGCGGGTTCTTCGCCTACGCCGACGCCGTGCTCGCCGGCCGCAGCGGCCGCCGCGCGCGGGCGGCTGACCTGGCCGAGGAGGGCCGCCGCCTGCTGGCGGCATTCGCGCCGCGCTGGAACCACCTGCTGTGCTGGCTGACCGCCCCGGCCGCGCTCACCGACGGGTGGGGCGAGCCGCTGACCTGGCTGCGGGAAGCCGCGGTGGGATTCGAGGCCAGCGGGCACGACCGGCCGGCGGCGGCCTGCCGCGGCATGCTGCGCCAGGCGGGCCAGGAGGCGCCGCGGCCCCGTCAGAGCAGCGCCCGGGTGCCCGCCCAGCTGCGCCGACTCGGCGTCACCTGCCGGGAGATGGACGTCTTCCAGCTGGTCGCCCAGGGCATGTCGAACTCCCAGATCGCCGGGCGGCTGTTCATCTCGCCCAAGACCGTCGACACGCACGTCGCGAGCCTCGTCGCCAAGACCGGTCAGACCGGAAGGCGGGAGCTTGTCGCGCACGCCGCCCGCCTCGTCCCCTTGGAGAACGCGATGCCGGGCGCGCACTCGCCTTCGGGCGGCGAGCCCGCGGACGGGCCAGGTCACTTATCCGGTAGTCCAGTCATGATCACGTCCGTTTAGCCCGGATTGTGATCGCCCAATCCCGTGGTAGTGGGCGGACGACCGGCTTGTACTCCGTCGGGCCGCCGGGGAACCACGGCCCGTGCCGCGGAGTGCCCGCTGCCGGGAGGCCTCGGGAGGCCTCGGGAGGCCTCGGGACGGCGATCCGGCGGCATTGGCGACGTCACGTTCGAGTAACGGTTACTTTTGGCCCTTGTGCCCGCATGCGAGCCGATCTACGCTCCTCGCAGTTAGCCAAGTAAGCGCTTTCCGACAGTCCTCGCCTCCCTAGCGGCAATCGCCGCAGGTAGCAGGGGTCAACTAGGTAAGCGCTTACCGGCAAAGCGGGCAAGAGCGGCCGGCAACCCGACGAGCACAAGCGGCGGTCACGGTGACGGCGCTCCCGCCCCACGACACGGCGGTGCACTGGTGAACGCAGAAGCTGGGACCACGGCGGCTCAGCCACCCACGATCTACGACGTGGCCAGGGTCGCCGGGGTGTCGATTGCGTCGGTGTCGCGCGTGCTGAACGGCCAGGGCAATCCCCGTGCCGACACCAGGGAGCGAGTCCGGCACGCAGTCGAGGAGCTCGGCTTCGTGCCGGACGGCGCGGCCAGGGCGCTCAGCGCCCGGCTGAAGGAGGTCGTCGGTGTCGTGGTCCGGCGGCCGCAGGCGTACAGCGCCAGCATGTTCACCGCCGAGGACGAGAACCTGCAGTTCCCCGACATGATCAACCGGGGCATGGAGATCGTGGCCCAGCGGCACGGCTTCGACCTGCTGATCCGCTCGGTGGACCTGGATGAGCCGGACGCCGGCCGGTTGGTCATCGCGCTCGCGCGCAAGAGCGACGGGCTGATCCTGCACGACCGGGTGCTCTCCCCCGAGCAGCTCGACGCGCTCTCCCGGCAGGTGCCCGTGGTCACCCTGGCCGGGCAGCCGACCCCGACCACCGCCAACGTGCACGGTGACAACGAGGGCGGGATGCGGGCCCTGGCCAGGCACCTGATCGCCGACCACGGCTACCTGACCATCGGCTACCTGGCCGGGCACGAGGGCAGCCCGGACAGCCTGGCCCGCGGCCATGCGCTTGCCGAGGAGGCGGCGGCCGGCGGCGCCCTCCTGTTCACCGGCGAGGCGTGGCGCGGCAGCTACCAGGCGGCCGGCGGCGCGCAGGCCATCGAGCACCTGATCGCCTCGGGATCCGGGCTGCCGCGCGCCATCGTGTGCGCGAACGACCAGTCGGCCATCGGCGTGCTGCATGCCCTGGCGCTGCACGGCATCTCGGTCCCCGGCCAGGTCGCGGTGACCGGGTTCGACGACATCCCGGTGGCACGCCACCTGCGCCCGCAGCTCACCAGCGTCCGGCAGTCGATCCAGGAGCTCGGCGCGACCGCGTTCGAGACCGTGTACTCGATGATCGGCCGCAGCCCCGACGCCGCCGGCAGTGCCCGCGGCAGGGACATCGCGCTGCCGACCAGGCTCATCCGCCGGGAGAGCTGTGGCTGCCCGCCCGAGCCCCGCACGCTCGCAGGCACCGGATCGGGGGGCTGAGGATGGTCACCATCGCGCGCAGGCTCGGGTTCTACCTCGTGACCGCGATCGTGGCGATCAGCGTGGACTTCCTGATCCCGAGGATCATCCCCGGCAATCCGGTCGACGCCGTGCTGGCCAAGATGCAGGGTGTCCCGATCACCAAGGCGACGATCCGCTCACTCGAGCTGCAGTTCGGTGTCGGCACCAAGGCCAGCCTGTGGGCGCAGTACCTGCACTTCTGGGTCAACCTGTTCCACGGCAACCTCGGCATCTCGACGAGCAACGGCTTCCAGCCGGTCACCACGGTGATCCGCACCGCGCTGCCGTGGACGCTCGGCCTGGTCGGCCTGGCTACCGTGCTCAGCTTCGTAGGGGGCACCACGATCGGGGTGCTGGTCGGCTGGCGGCGCAGCCGCTGGCTGGACAGCCTGCTGCCGGTCGCGACGTTTTTCCAGGCGGCGCCGTATTTCTTCCTCGCGTTCCTGGCGCTCGACCTGTTCTCCACCAAGCTCGGCTGGTTCCCCTCCGGCGGCGGGCACCAGGACCTGGATTTCCCCGCCGTGAACTGGACCTACATCAGCGACGTGCTCGACCACGCGATCCTGCCCGCGCTCACGATCGTGGTCGCATCCGCGGCCGGCTGGATCGTGGGCATGCGGAACATGATGATCACCACGATGGACGAGGATTTCGTGCTGATCGCGGCGGCTAAGGGACTGTCGCGTCGGCGGGTCGTCTGGTATGCCGCGCGTAACGCAGTTCTCCCCAGTGTCTCCGGGTTCTCACTGGCGGTGGGCTTCATCGTCTCGGGGGCGCTGCTCACCGAGATCGTGTTCAGCTACCCCGGTCTTGGCCTGCTGCTGGTCAACGGCGTCGGCGACAACGACTACGCGCTGCTGCAGGGCATCTTCCTGATCATCACGTTCGCGGTGCTCGGGGCGAACCTGATCGCCGACTTCGTCTACGTGTTCCTCGACCCGCGCACCCGCCAGGAGGCCTGAGCCATGGCTTTCGGCGTCGGAACCATCACGGCCGGCGACCACGCGGCGCCCGAGCCGGCCAGCCCGCCCGCGATCAGGCGGCGCGGCCGCGCGATCCGGCTGCCGAGGTCGGGCAAGATCAGGCTCGGCCTCGGGCTGCTCGCGTTCTTCCTGCTGCTGGCGATCGCCGGGCCGTTCCTCGCGCCGTACAACCCGTCGACGAGCTTCCGCAACGCGCCTGTGCCGCTGCCGCCGTCGGCGGCGCACCTGCTCGGCACCACCCAGCTGCAGCAGGACGTGCTGTCCCAGCTGCTGGTCAGCGGGCGCAGCACGATGCTGGTGGCCTTCATCGCCGGGGTGATCGCCACCGTCCTGTCGGTCCTGATCGGGGTCACCGCCGGGTACCTCGGCGGGCTGGCCGACGACCTGCTCTCGATGCTCGCCAACATCTTCCTCGTCATGCCGGCGCTGCCGCTGCTGATCATCCTGACCGGGCTGCTCGGGCGCTCCCTGTCCGGCAACGAACTCGTGATCAGCCTGATCATCGCGGTGACGGGGTGGGCATGGGGGGCTCGCGTGCTGCGCGCCCAGACTCTCTCCCTGCGCAACAGGGACTACGTGGACTCTGCCCGCCTCATCGGCGAGCGCCGCTGGCGGATCATCGTCTCGGAGATCCTGCCGAACCTGATCCCGATCGTGGCCTCGTCGTTCCTGTTCACCGTGCTGTACGCGGTCGGTACCTACACCGCGCTCGCGTTCCTCGGGCTGTTCAACCCCGCCAGCTGGAGCTGGGGCAGCATGCTGTTCAACGCTCAGCTCGCCAACGCAGAGACCAGCGGCTACTGGTGGTGGTTCGTCCCGCCTGGCCTGGCCGTGGCACTGCTCGGCACCTCGCTCGCGCTGCTGAACTTCGGCATCGACGAGTTCATCAACCCGCGGCTGCGCGCCGCCGGGCTGACGCGCAGCCGCCGTGGGGCCGGCCGCCGGACGGCGGCTGGCCAGCACCGGCCCGTGCGCGGGCGGCGCCAGTTCGCGCTGACGCCAGTGGTCCGCGGCGAAGGGAGCGAGCCGTGAGCGCTCCCCTGCCAGCCGCCCGCCAGCCAGCCGCCCGCCAGCCAGGCACCCGCCAGCCAGGTGCTGACCGGCCGCTGCTCGACATCCGCGGGTTGTGCGTCGACTACGGCACGGGGCCTGACGCCGTGCACGCCGTCGTCGACGCCAGCCTGATGCTGCACGCCGGTGAGGTGCTCGGGCTGGCCGGCGAGAGTGGCAGCGGCAAGTCCACGCTGGCGCTCGCCGCGACCAGGCTGCTGCGCGACCCCGGGGTGATCACCGCGGGGCGGGTGCGGTTCGACCCGGGCAACGGCCAGCCGATCGACCTGCTCGACGCGGAGGAACCGCAGCTCCGGGTGCTGCGCTGGTCGCAGATCTCGCTCGTGCTGCAGAGCGCCATGAACGCGCTGAACCCCGTGCTGACCATCCGGGCGCAGCTCACCGATGTGATCGGGGCTCATCAGGCGCAGCTGGGCAGGAAGGCTAGGCGGGCACGAGCCGCCGAGCTGCTCGAGATGGTCGGCATCAGCGCCGACCGGCTCGGCAGCCATCCGCACGAGCTGTCCGGCGGCATGCGGCAGCGGGTGATGATCGCGATGGCACTCGCGCTTCAGCCGCAGGTGGTCGTCATGGACGAGCCGACAACCGCGCTCGACGTAGTCACCCAGCGGGAGATCCTGGAGGAACTGACCGACCTGAGGGACCGGCTCGGCTTCGCGATCCTGTTCATTACCCACGACCTGTCCCTGCTGATCGAGATCGCCGACTCGATCGCGGTCATGTACGCGGGCAAACTGGTCGAGCGGGCCAGCGCGGCCGCGCTGTTCGCCGCGCCGCGGCATCCGTACACGCTGGGGCTGCTCAACTCGTTCCCCTCGCTGCACGGCCCGCGCCGGCCCATGGCCGGGATCCAGGGCTCGCCCCCTGACCTGCGCGCGCTGCCGTCCGGCTGCGTCTTCCACCCGCGCTGCGGGTTCGCGATGGACAAGTGCGCGACGCAGGTGCCGCCGCTGGAGCGGCCAGGCGGCGGCAGCGACCGGCTGGTGGCCTGCTGGCTGCAGCACGACGGCCAGCCGCCGCCCGAACTCGCCGCGCCCGAGCTCGCCGCGCCCAAGTTCGCTGCGCACCGCCTCGCCGCGCCCGAGCTCGCCGCGCCTGAACTCGCCGGAGGCCCGCAATGAGCGTCACCCCCGTGCTTGAGGCGCGCGACCTCACCAAGCACTTCCTGTGCACGGCGCCCGCCGGCCGGCGCTGCGCCGCCCGCCGGGCCGCGCGGCGGGCGCTGGCCGGGTGGTGCACGCCGTCGACGACGTCTCGCTCGCGCTGGCCAGCGGCAGCGCGACCGCGGTGGTCGGCGAGAGCGGCTCGGGCAAGTCCACCCTGGCCAGGATGCTGGCCGGGCTGATCAGGCCGACCAGCGGCGAACTGCTGCTTGACGGGGCGAAGCTGACGGGTCACACCGGACGCGGCTACGCCCGGCAGGTCCAGATGGTGCTGCAGGACCCGTTCTCCTCCCTGAACCCGGTGCACGACGTGCGCTACCACCTGGCCAGGCCGCTGCTCGTGCACAAGCTCGCCGGGGCTGACCGGCTCGACGAGGAGATCTGCGGCCTGCTTGAACGCGTCGCGCTCACCCCGGGCGACGCCTACTTGCACAAGTTCCCGCACGAGCTGTCCGGCGGGCAGCGGCAGCGGGTGGCGATCGCCAGGGCGCTGGCCGTGCGGCCCCGGGTGCTGCTCGCCGACGAGCCGGTGTCGATGCTCGACGTGTCGATCAGGCTCGGCGTGCTCAACCTGCTCGGCGACCTGCGCGACCGCGAGCACCTCGCTGTGCTGTACATCACCCACGACATCGCCTCGGCCAGGTACCTGGCCGACCACATCATGGTGATGTACTCGGGCCACGTCGTCGAGGAGGGCCCGGCGGTGCAGGTCACCGACGAGCCCGCGCATCCGTACACCCAGCTGCTGCTCAGCGCCGCGCCCGACCCCGAGCGCGGGCAGCGCGAGTCGCTGCGCGGCCGCGGCGCGCCGCCGAGCCAGGTCGCGCCGCCGCCTGGCTGCCGGTTCCATCCCCGCTGCCCGCACGCCATGGCCATCTGCGCCGAGCGCAGGCCGCCGGCGTTCCCTGCCGGGTCCGGCCACCTGAGCGCGTGCTGGCTGCTCGACCCGGCCAGGGGCAAGCCCGAGCTCGTGGACTCCACCAGCGGACACGCGCCAGCCAGCCCCGTCAGCGGACCCGGACTCGCGGACTCCACCAGCGGACACGGAGAGGAGACGTGATGCGCCCAGGCAGTTCCTGACGGTACCTACCGCTCGCGGCAGTACCGCTCGCATGGCAGTACCCGCTCGCAACGGCGCAGGACAGACCGGGCTGGCGCCCGGCCGGCCCGAGCCACCCCGCAGAAAGACCCGGCACGGTCACTTACAACAGGCCGGCGCAGAGCCGGCCGAGCATCCTTGGAGTTTAGGCAATGAACCGGAAATTCGCAGGCAGCCTCGCTGCGGCTGCGGTCCTGTGCATGGGGATCGCGGCCTGCAGCAGCTCGAGCTCTAGTAACGGCTCGAGTAGCACGCAGGGCAAGCCGCTGGTCATCGAGACCACCGCGCTCTCGCCCATGACCGACACGTTCAATCCGTTCGTGTCCACTTCGACCGGGTACACGGTGCACGCGGTCGACCTGTACCAGCAGCCACTGTTCGTCTTCAACACGCTGAACCCGCAGCAGGCCCCGGTCCCCGAGCTCGGCGTCAAGTACGCCTGGTCAAACGCCGGCAAGACGCTCACCGTGACGACCCGCTCGGGTGTCAAGTGGAGCGACGGCAAGCCGTTCAGCGCCGCTGACGTGGCCTTCACCTTCAACCTGATCAAGAAGTTCCCCGCGCTGAACGTGCCCGCCACGCCGGTGCCGACCAGCGCGACCGGGTCGGGCAACACGGCGACGCTGACCTTCAGCCAGCCTGAGTACGCCAACCTGTACCTGATACTCCAGACCCAGATAGTCCCCGCGCACATCTGGTCATCGCTCGCCAACCCGGCCACCTTCAGCGACCCCAAGCCGGTCGGCACCGGCCCCTACGTGCTGGGCAAGTTCAGCCCGCAGGGCTTCACCATGACGATCAACCCGCGCTACTACGCCAAGTCCTCGCTACACGTGCCCGAGATCGACTTCCCGTCCTACACGAGCAACGCCAACCTGGTGACCCCGGTCGCCAGCGGCGCCATCGACTGGGCGGGCAACTCGATCAGCGGGGCGCAGCAGAACTACCTGTCCAAGAGCCCCGACAACCACACCTGGACGGCCTCGGCGCCGTTCTTCAGCGACAACAACGTGGTGGGCCTCTGGTTCAACACCACGAAGGCGCCGCTGAGCAACCCGGCGGTCCGGCAGGCGATCAGTTTCGCGATCGACCGGCAGCAGCTATCGGTGGACGGCGAGTCAAGCAACGAGCCCGCGGAGAGTTCGTCGAGCGGCCTGATGCTGCCGGTCGACCAGAGCTACCTGACGCCGTCGCTGGCCAACGACCTTCCGGCCACCGGTGACCCGGCCAAGGTCACCTCGATCCTGACCGGCGCCGGCTACAAGAAGGTCGGCGGCTTCTGGGAGAAGAACGGCCAGAAGATCACCTTCTCGATCATGGACCCGGTCATCTACAGCGACTACTACCTGGACTCGCAGCTGATCACCAAGCAGCTCACCGCCCAGGGCTTCAACGTCTCGGTGGAAGGCGAGCCAGGTCCGAACGGCCCGAACGTGTGGACCGCGAACCTGAACAGCGGCAACTTCACCGCGGCGATCCACTGGGGCGCGCAGGGCCTGACCCCGTACTTCTTCTACAACAACTGGATGAACTACAGCCTGTCCGCTCCGATCGGCAAGACGGCGTCGGCCGACTTCGGGCGGTTCAACGACCCCGCCGCCCAGGCCGCGCTGAACGCATATGCCCAGGCGGGCACCGCGTCAGCCCAGACGGCGGCGATCGCCAAGCTGGAGAGCATCATGTCCACCCAGGTCCCGGTCGCGCCGCTGCTGCTGGGCGCTTCCTGGGCCGAGTTCTCGACCAGGGACTACACCGGCTGGCCGTCGCCCAGCAACGCGTACATGGACCCGGGTCCCAACATCCCAGAGATCCTCTACACGATCACGCAGCTCAAGCCCGTCACCTGAGGCTGAGCCGACCGTGACGACACCAGATCACGGGGGCACCCTGCCCGGCCGGGACACCGGCCGGGCAGGTGCCACCCCCATCGACTTCCCTGACAGGCACCACGCGGCCGCCGTCGTGACCGGCCAGGAACCTGGCGCCGAGCTAGCTGGCGGCGCCGCGGCCACGACGCTGCTGGCGCCCAGGCGCCCGACCGAGCGCGATCTCGCCGCTGGCCTGCCCGTGCCTGAGAAGGTCAGGCTGCTCTCCGGTGCCGACAGCTGGCGTACGCACGAGTGCACGCCGATCGGGCTGCGTTCGATGGTGGCCTCGGATGGGCCCAACGGCGTCCGAGGCACCGTCAAGGACGAGCGGCACCCGTCAGCCTGCCTGCCGTGCCCGTCGGCGCTCGGCGCGACCTGGGACGCCGACCTGGTCTACCGGGTGGCGGCCGCGCTCGGCGCCGAGGCCAGGAGCAAGGCCGTCGACGTGCTGCTCGCGCCGACCGTCAACCTGATGCGGACGCCGCTCGGCGGCCGCGGCTTCGAGTTCTTCGCCGAGGACCCGGTGCTGACCGCGAGCCTGGCCGCCGCGTACGTGCGCGGCGTTCAGTCGGCCGGGGTCGCCGCCACCGTCAAGCACTTCGTCGCCAATGACACCGAGACCGAGCGGTGGACCTACGACGTGCGGCTCTCCGAGAGCGTGCTGCGCGAGCTCTACCTGCTGCCGTTCGAGGCCTGCGTCAAGCACGCGGGCGCCTGGCTGGTGATGGCCGCCTACAACAAGGTCAACGGCACGCCGATGACCGAGAACATCCGCTTGCTGCGCGACGTGCTGAAGAACGAGTGGGGCTTCGACGGCGTCGTGACCTCGGACTGGCACGCGGCGCGGAGCACGCACGCGACCGCGCTGGCGACCCTGGACCTGTCCATGCCAGGTCCGCACGGGCCGTGGGGAGACCTGCTGGTACGCGCGTTCGACGACGGACTGGTGAGCGAGGACCTGCTCGACGACAAGGTCGCCAGGCTGCTGCGGCTGGCTCGCCGGGTGGGCGCTCTCGCCCAGCTACCCGGCCCGGTCTCGGACCGACCTGACGGCACCGGCCAGGGCCGCGATGCGGCGGCGACCCTGGTCGAGCCCGCGCTGGTCGAGCCCGCGCTGGTCGAGCCCGCGCTGCTGCGGGAGGCGGCAGCCGCCTCGTTCGTGCTGGTGCGCAACCGCGACGGCGCGCTGCCGCTTGACCCGGCCAGGCTGCACAGCGTCGCCGTCATCGGCCCGAACGCCGTCCACCCGGTCATCCAGGGCGGCGGCAGCGCCGGCGTGGTGCCGGCGTCCGTCACCACTCCGGCCGAGGCGCTCGGCACCGCGCTGCGCGGCCAGGCCGCAGTCAGCAGTTCCATCGGGTGCCAGACCTGGCACCTGGTGCCCGAGCCGCCGTCCGGCTCGCTGACCGACCCGGTGACCGGCACGCCCGGGCTGCACCTCGAGTTCACCTACTCCGACGGCACGGTGATCCGGGCCGAGCATCGCGAGTCGGCGAACCTCGCCTGGTGGGATGGCGTTCCCGACGAAGTCGGCTGGGGCCGGCCTGGGCGGGTCGTGCTGACGACGACGTTCTCGCCCGCCGAGTCCGGCGGTCACCTGCTGAGCGTGTCCGGGGTCGGCGGCCTGCTGCTCGAGGTCGACGGCGTGCCGATGATCGAGGGCGCGACGACAGTGCCCGAGGACCCGGTCGAGGCCATGACCAGGCCAGGCGAGCTGCGCGCGGCGGTGTGGCTGAAGGCCGGCGCGCCGACGCCGCTGCGGGTCGCGTTCGCGCCCGCCGCCGACGGGGCCGGGCCGCTGGCCGTCAGGCTAGGCATCGCGCCGGTGGCCGACGACGACGACCTGCTTGCCGCGGCGCAGACCGCCGCGGCGGCGGCCGATGCCGCGATCGTTGTCGTAGGCTCCGCCGAGCTGACCGAGAGCGAGGGCTTCGACCGGCAGTCGCTGGCCCTGCCAGGCCGCCAGGACGAGCTAATCACCAGGGTGGCCGCGGCGAACCCGGCCACGGTCGTGGTGGTCAACTCGGGCATGCCGGTGCTGATGCCGTGGGCCGACCGGGTCGCCGCAGTCCTCTATGCCTGGCTGCCCGGCCAGGAGTTCGGCACCGCGCTGGCCGGCGTGCTGCTCGGCCACGCCGAGCCTGGCGGCAGGCTCCCGGTGACCATCCCGGCGAAAGAGGGCGAGAGCCCGGTGCTGCACGCCAGGCCCGGCGATGCAGGCGTGCTGCGCTACGACGAAGGGCTGCTTATCGGCTACCGCGGCTATGACGCGGCCGGCCTGGCACCCGCTTACCCGTTCGGCCACGGCCTTGGCTATACGAGCTGGGAATACGAGTCGGTGCAGTGCCCTGACTGGCTGGCCGGCGACAGCGACCTCGAGCTGACCGTGCAGGTGCGCAACACCGGCGGCCGGGCAGGCAAGGAGGTCGTGCAGCTTTATCTGGCCGAACCGGGTGAGCCGGCTAGGCGAGGCCGCCCGGTCCGCGCGCTGGCGGCGTTCGCCGTCGCGCACGGCCAGCCCGGAGAGGCGGTGCGGGTGCCGCTGACCGTCCCGGCCAGAGCGTTCTCCAGGTACGACGAGTCGCTGGCCCGCTGGATCGCGCCGGGCGGTGAGTTCGCCGTGCACGTCGGCCGGTCCTCTCGCGACCTGCGGCTGTCGGCCGCCGTCCTGCTGAGCGCCTGAGGGTCTCAGCCAGGGCTTGGCGCCGAAGATCCGGCGCGGGCAGGACGCCGCTGATCTGGCGGAGCCCGGGCGCTGCTGATCCGGCGGAGCCCGGCGCTGCTGATCCGGCAGAGCCGGGCGCCGCTGATCCGGCAGCCGGGCGCCGCCGATCCGGCGCGGGCTGGGCATTGCTGACCCGGCCGGGCGATGGCAGCCTTGGGGCGGCGCCGAGCGCACGAATGGATGTGAAGAAAGTCCCGGAATACGCAGTGGATGTGGCATACATCCCAGGGCGAACCGGGTCATGTCGGCGCTGCAGTGGTAACTGGGGCTTCTGTTTCTTATGGTGCTCACGGGCGCCGCAACCGGCAAGATGATCGACGGACCGGCAGTGACTGCTGCGTGGGAACGCGCGCTCGAGTCGCCCGCGTGGGACGGCGCGCCGGTGTGGATTCACGGCGATCTCATCCAGGCGGTTGCGCTGATTCCGTACTACGCGGTCACCAGTCCGGCCTTCTCCGCGGTGGGCCGCCGCACGGTCGACGAGATCCTCGCCGACCGCTGAGGACCGCCAGTAACTGGGCCGCCGGTTCAGCGGCCACAGCGGCGTGGTGTCGGTTTCCGCCCGCCAGGTGGTCGCTGTTCTGCCAGGTCACCGACCTGATCGGGGGCAGGGCGACCACCACCGCGCTACCGACGGCGGCCCAGGCGGCCGCGAACGCCAGCAGCGGGGTCGGGCCGACGACCCCCGACAGCGGGCCGATCACGGCCCAGCCCGCAGACCCGAGCGCGAACGAGCCGGTCATCTTGATGGCGCTGATCCTGGCCAGCATCTGCGGCGGCACCCGCTGCTGCTGGACGTTCGACCCGAGCGTGCCGTTGACCGCTCCGCCGGCACCGGCCAGCAGGGCCCCGGCCGCGACCGCGGCGACCGGGGCGTGCAGCGCGAGCAGCAGGCAAGGGACCGGGTAGCCGAACGTCCCGATCGCCCCGACCAGCAGCGGGCGGCGCGGCCTGCGCCCCACCATGGCCAGGCCGGCGAGCACCGATCCGCCGGCGAAGGCCGCGGTGACCACGCCCCAGGCTCCCGCGCCCCCAAGGTACTGCCTGGCAAGCAGCGGGCCGAGCAGCAGGTACGGGGCCCAGGTGAACAGGTTGAACAGGGCAAACTGCGCGGTCGTCACCCCCAGCCAGCGCTGCGCGCGGAAGACCGCCCAGCTCTCGGCCAGGTCGCGCCATGGCGACTGCCATGGCCGGGCGGCGGGCGGTATCCGCAAGAGCGCGAGCGCGATCACGCTGGCGCCGTAACTGGCCGCGTCCAGGCTGATCACCACCGCAGGGCTGGTCGCCGCGATCAGCAGGCCAGCCAGCGCGGGCCCGGCGATGCTCGCCGCCGACTGCGCGACGCTGAGCAGCGCGTTCGCGTCCGGCAGCCGGCCCTCTGGCACGATGTCGGCCCGCAGCCCGGCCAGAGCTGGGTTGAATACGCCCTCGCCAAGCGCGAGCCATGCCGACAGCACAATGAACAGCCACAGCGGCGTACGGCCAGCGAACAGGGCCGCCGCCAGCACGCCCTGCACCGCGAATCGTCCCGTGTCGGTGACCAGCATGACCCGGCGCCGGCCCGCCCGGTCCGCCAGCACCCCGCCGCCGAGCATGACGAGCACCTGCGGGAACACTGACGCGGCGAAGACATAGCCCAGGTCGGCCGCGCCCGCTCCGCTGTCCAGCACGGCGAAGGTGAGCGCGATCCTGGACATCGCGGTGCCGAGCAGCGACGTCGAGTAGCCGACGTAGAAGACCCTGAAGTCGCGTTCCGCCGCGAGCAGCGCCAGCCTTCCGCGACCACGGCCGCGGCCGCTCGCCCGCTCCCCCGACCCGCTGGACGCGGCATTGGGAGAATCATTTAGTGCGGCTCCCGCAATTCTCCGAGTCTGCGATTTACTGCGATTAGTAATTGCCTCGAATTTCACTGCCCGCATGTATCAAACATTGACAGCAGCCGACCAATCAAATCAAGCCAATTCCCGCATCGTGCCTGGCAGCCGCCCGAGTTCCCGCAGTAAATACACGCGCCCGCATGGCTTATCATGAATAGACAAAGCCCCGGCCCGCCGGCGCGGGGGATGGACCGCGCGAACGGGTAACGAGCCGCACGAGCCAGCCATGAGCCGCACCCAGCGAGCAATGGGCCGCACGAACGAGCAATGGGCCGCACGAACGAGTAGCGAGCCGCAAGCAACGCGGACAGGAGCCGCCATGACTGTCGCATCGCCGGGCGCCGCGGCCGCGGCCCTGATCCACACCAGGGCCGCGGCCCACCCGGCGCCGGTCGAGTACGCGGTGGCGGTGGAGCGCTACCTGGCCGACGCCGCGCTCAGCGCGGCGTCCCGGCGGGTCTACCGGATCTCGCTGATTGGCTGGGCCTGGCCGCTGGTCGAACGGGAGCCGCCCGCCGGCCGGGAGCGGCGCGGCGCCAGGCCGCCCGTGGTCCCGCTTGCGCTGCTCGACGACGGCGGCGTCGCCGGCCGGATCGCCGCGGCGCTGGCGGCCAGGTCGCAGACCGCCGATGCCCGCACGGTCAGCCGCGAGCTGTCCGCGCTGCGCAGCGCGGTCACCTGGTGGCAGGACATGGGCTGGATCCGCCGCGACCCGACCGCGGGACTGCGGCTGCCGGCCGCCCATGCCCGCGCTGCCGTCCCGCTCACCGACGAGCAGCTTGCGGCGCTCTTCGGTACCCGGGCCAGCCTGCGGGAACAGGCACTCTGGCACCTGCTGCACGACACCGGCGCCGGCGCGCCTGCCGCTCTCGCACTCGACGCAGGCGCCATCGACCGGGCCGGCCTGCCGAGGCCGCGCGCCCTCGCCGCGATCGGAACGGCCGGCTGGAGCCGGCCGACCGGCGAGCTGCTTGCCTGGCTGCTCTCCGGCCGGACCGCCGGCCCGGTGTTCCTGACCACCCGCCGGGCGGCCACCGGCACGGCGCGGTCCGACATCTGCCCGCTGACCCGCCGGGCCAGGATGTCCTACCGGCGGGCCGCCGAGATCTTCGCCGCGACCACCCGCCCGCTCGACCCGGACGGCCACGGCTGGACCCTGCACCAGCTGCGCAGGCCGGACCGGTCACCGCTCCCGGCCTGATCCGCCCGCCACCACTCGGGAACAGCAGAGCTGCCCTTCAGCCGTAACGCAATCCCCACCACTACTCTCGCCATCCCGGCCGGTCCAGGTCGGCGGCCGTCATCACCGACGGGCGGCGTACGCGTCGGTCCACCCGGCTGGTCCAGGCCCGCGGCGGTCCTCTGCCTTCGACTACGCGGCGGCGCTAGCTGGCCGCCGGGTCCCTGGCCGGCTCAAGGATCGCCTGGAGCTCGGTCACCCAGGTGTCGCGGGGGCCGTCGCAGTCGATGTAGAGCTCGCGATCCGATGAGGTGGCCTGGTCCCCGGTGCGGTCGATCCACTCGTGCAGCGCGCGGAACGCGTCGGCGAACTTCTCCGGCGCGCCGCGTACCACCGTGGTCGCGGCGCGCTCGACGGCGGGCAGATCCATGGTGGCCAGGCCGTCACCGGTGATGCTGACCCCGGCAGGGACCCGCAGCGCGGTGGTGAGCCTGACCGGCCGCTCGTCGTCGCCCGTGTCGTCATAAAGCGCGAGCGACAGCCCGTCGAACGTCACCCGGTGCTGCGCCAGCGCGGCGTGCAGCCGCGGGTACATCCGCCCGGCGGCCGCGCCGATCGCGTCGTGGCCGACTAGGTCCTCGCTCAGCGCGACCACCCGCATCGGCTCCAGCCGCTTGACGATCACCTCGTAATCTGCCATCTGTTCCTCCTCAAGCTGGGCGAGCCGGACCTCGACCCTGGTGAGCTGCTCCTGCTGCTCGGCCAGCCGGGCGCGGGCCTCGGCCTGGCGCAGCCGCAGGATCCCGCGCAGCTGCTCGGCCGAGACGCCGTCGTCGACGAGCCTGCCGATCTCCGCCAGCGGCACGCCGAGATCGCGCAGGACCAGGATGCGGTGCAGCCGCAGCACCTGGTCAGGCGCGTAGTACCGGTACCCCGTGGCAGGGTCCACGCAGGCAGGAATGAGCAGCCCGAGGTCGTCGTAGTGCCGCAGCGTCCGGACCGACACCTGGGCCAGCCGCGCCAGCGTGCCTATCCCGTACATGGCCTCAGCCAACCAGATGACGCGACGGAAGAGTCAAGAGCCTGCCGGCGCAGAAGGTGCAAGTGTCGGCGGATCGGCCCTAAGCCGATCATGAAGGTCGGTAGAGTGCGGCGAGTACGCCCATTGCGGCTGTTCCCGCAGGCAGCGCGGCGCGGCCACGGCCCGCTGCCCGGCCGGCCACGACAGGCTGGCGTTATCGGCAGGGAGGAATGAGAGCGGTGAAACTGAAGTCGGTCCGCATCCAGAATTACCGGAGCATCGACGACTCCGGCGTCGTCCCGGTCGAGGCGATCACCTGCCTGGTCGGCAAGAACGAGTCGGGCAAGACGGCATTCCTGCACGCACTTCACCTGCTCAACCCGCTGAACCCGATTAAGGGCAAGACGGCGTTCGACGACGTGATGGACTTCCCGAGCCGACGGTTCTCCGCGTACCGCAAGGTCAGGGACGAGTCCCCCGCCGACGTGGTGACTGCGGTCTTCGTGCTCAGCGACCGCGAGCTTGAGATTATCGAGCAGGACCTCGGGCCAGGCGCGCTGAACAGCCGCGAGGTCACCGTCGTCAAGGGCTACGACGGCCGCAGGCGGTACAAGACCGACTACCAGTCCGACCGGGTCATCAAGCACCTGGCCGCCGGCGTCGAGCTGGCCGGTGCTGACGGCGGGGCGGTCGAGGCGGCCACCACCATCGCCGAGCTGATGACCGCGCTGAAGGCGGCCGAGAGCCCGGACCCCTCGGTCAGCGAGCTGATCGCCAGGATCGAGTCCTGGCGGGAGCAGTCGATCGGCGTCTACCTGGTGGACGCCTACCTTGAGGTTTGGCTGCCCAGGTTCTTCTACTTCTCCGACTACAGCACGATGCGCGGGCGCGTCTCGCTGCCTGACCTGAAGGCGAAGCAGGCGTCCGGCTTCGCCGACGAGGCCGACCTCACCTTCCTGTCGCTGCTGCAGACCGCCAACGCCGAGCTCGGCGACTTCGACGTGGTGGACTTCGAGGCGCTGACCCGCGAGCTCGAGGGCGTGGCCAACGGGATCACCGAGGACGCCTTCACCTACTGGCGGCAGAACCCAGGGCTGCGGGTCACGATCCAGATGTCGGCGGGCAACCCGGACGACGCGCCGCCGCTGAACCGCGGCCCGGTCATCAACCTGCGCATTTACAACCCCAGGCACGCGGTCACCGTGCCGTTCGACGAGCGCTCCCGCGGCTTCGTGTGGTTCTTCTCGTTCTACGCATACTTCAGCAATATCGCCGAGGACCCTGACCGGAGCACGGTCCTGCTGCTCGACGAGCCAGGCATGAGCCTGCACGCGACCGGCCAGTCCGACGTGCTCGCCTTCATCGAGAACAAGCTCGCGCCCAAGCATCAGGTGATCTACACGACGCACTCCCCGTTCATGATCGACCCGAAGCACGTCGGCCGGGTGCGCACGGTGACCGATCTCGACCAGCACGGCACCACGGTCAGCGCGGACGCGTACCAGACCGACGGCGAGACCGTGTTCCCGCTGCACGCCGCGCTGAACTACGAGCTCGCGCAGACCCTGGTCACCGGCCGTCACTGCCTGCTTGTCCAGGCGCCGTCCGACCTGCTCTACCTGCAGATCCTGAGCCAGGCCTGCCGCGACGCCGGCCTGCCAGCGCTCGACCCGCGGTGGGTGGTCACCCCGGTAGGCGGCGCTGACAAGATGTCCGCGTTTATCAGCCTGCACGACAGCGGCGACCTGAACGTGGCCGTGCTGGTCGATGCCAGCCACGGGGACCAGCAGCGGATCAAGACGCTGCAGGACAACGGCCACCTTCGGGCCAGGTCGATGATCCACCTCAGCGACTTCACCTCGGGCAAGGAGGCCGACCTCGAGGACCTGCTCGATCCGGCGCTCTACTGCGCGATCGTGTCCGGTGCCTATGCCAAGGACCTCCCGGCCGGGGCGATCAAGCCGGCCGACCTGAAGTCGCGGCTGCCGCGCATCACGGCCAGGGTCGGGGTGTACCTGAAGGACAACGACGTCGCCGGCGGGACGCTCGACCGCTATCGGGCAGCCGCCCACCTGATGCGCGAGCAGCAGGCGCTGCTGCCGACCATGAGCGCCGCGACGCACAAGCGCGCCGCGAAGATGTTCGAGCAGATCAACTCCTGCCTCGGCTGAGTTGGCCAGGTAATGCCGCATGGCCGCCCCGGGTCATCAGATCACGGTCGCGCGGGAGCCGGGCTCCGCGGTGGCGCACGTGCGCTTCGTCAGCGAGCACCGGCTGAACCCGATGACCCGGGGGCTGGTCACCGACCTGCCGGCCGTGGTGACGTTCCGCGGCGGGGCGAACTTCAGCTGCGGCGCGCATACCGGTGAGCTCGCCGGATTGAGCGAGCCCGAGCTGACCGCATTCGTGGCCAAGGAGATCGAGCTGTTCGACCGGGTCGCCGGGCTGGCGCCGGTGACCATCGCCGCCGTGACCGGCGTGTGCGTCAGCAACGCCGCCGAGCTCGCGCTCGCCTGCGACCTGCGCCTGGCCAGCGACGACGCGTCGTTCGCCTGGCCGGAGGTGACGCTCGGCTACCCGGCGCCGGTGGGCAGGCTCGCCGGGTTCGTCGGCCGCGGGGTGGCCACCCAGCTTGCCGTGCTCGGTGAGCGGGTCGGCGCCCGGCGGGCACACGAGATCGGGCTGGTCAGCGAGGTCGCGGGGACGGCGGAGTTCGACCGGCGGCTGGCCGAGCTTGCGGACCGGGCGGCGAGTCTGCCGGTTTCCGCGGTGACGCAGACCAAGGGCCGCCTCGACGCGGCGTACCCGCGCTGACCTCGAGGAGACCCCGTGACGACAGGCCAGTCCCGCTCCGTTCCGGCGGCTCCGCCGGAGTCTGCTCCGCCGTTCACGCTCGACGCCGAACGGCCGGTACCCGTGCTACTCGGCCGGTGGGCGCGAGTGCAGCCGGACGCGACGTTCTGCGTCGAGGTGGACGGGCGGTCGCTGAGCTACGCGGGTTTCGCGGCAGAGGCTGGCGCCTGGACCCGCGCGCTGGCGGCGGCCGGGGCGGCCCAGGGCGACGTCGTGCTGACCATGCTGCCCACGTCGTGCGACAGCCTGGTCGTCTGGATGGGGATCGCCGGGCTGCGCTGCGAGGTGACCGGCTCGGCCGCGTTCCTGGCCGCGGGGGACGAGTCGTTCCGGCCTGAGGGTGAGCCCGCCAGGCACGACGTGAGCTGCGTGATCTACACCTCGGGCACCACCGGCCCGTCCAAGGGCGTGCTCGTGCCGTGGGCTCAGCTTGCCGCCACCATGCCGGCCGAGTGGGGGACGGGTGCGGGGACCGCCGAGGCGCAGTATGTGCCGCTGCCCATGTACCACGTCGCCGGGCGGACCTGTTCCGCCGGGCGAGCAGGCCAGACGACGCCGACAACCCGCTTGGCGCGATCGTGATGGCGCCGGTGATCCCCGAGCATCAGGAGTTCGCCAGGCGCTTCGGGGTGCGAATCGTCACCGGTTTCAACATGACAGAGACCAGCCTGCCGCCGTACTTCCCCGACGGCATTCCCGACTGGAGGGCCTGCGGCAGGCTCCGCACCGGCTACCCCTGGTACGAGGTGCGGATCGTGGACGAGTTCGACCGCGAGGTCCCGGCCGGCCAGGTCGGCGAGCTGATCGTGCGGACCGGGGCGCCGTGGACGCTCAACGCCGGGTACCTGGGCAAGCCAGCGGCAACCGTCGCCGCGTGGCGTAACGGCTGGTTCCACACCGGCGACGCGTTCCGCGTCGACGAGAACGGCCACTTCTACTTCGTCGACCGGTTCAAGGACGCGATCCGCCGCCGGGGCGAGAACATCTCGTCGTTCGAGGTCGAGGCCATCGTGAACGATCACCCGGCCGTCGCCGAGTCCGCGGCCGTCGGGGTTCCTGCCGAGGCGGGCGAGGACGACGTGCAGGTGTTCGTCGTGGTGAGGGAGGGAGCCCAGGTCGAGCCCGATGAGCTGATCGACTTCCTGCGGCAGCGGATGCCGAGGTTCATGCTGCCCAGGTACGTGCAGATCCTGCCAGGCCTGCCGAAGACGCAGGCCACCCAGCGGGTGCGCAAGCACGAGCTTCGCGCGCTTGTCGACCCGGCGCGGCGCTGGGATCGCGAGTCGGCTGAGGGCCGGTCCTAGGCGCGGGTCTGGCGCGATCGTCGGCGGCCGTTACCGCTCGACCGCCCGTCATCAGCTCGCCAAGGTCTACCGCTCGCCCAAGTCGGCCGCAGTGGGCAGGCGGCTGTCGTCGACCGCGTAGGCCAGCCCGGCCACCACGCCGACGACACCGTCCACGTCCGCGGCCAGCCGGATCGCCAGCGGCACCATGCTCTTGTGCTCGACCTCGCCGCGCAGCGTCACCGCACCGTCCTTGACCGCGATGTCCACCCGGTCAGGGTCCAGCCCCAGGTACTGCATGATCACGTGGGTGCGGATCTCGGCGGCGATGTCCTCGTCGGTCCGCAGGTATACCTTGAGCAGGTCGTGCGCGCTGATGATCCCGGCGACGGCGCCGTCCGCCTCGGTCACGACCAGGTGGTGGACGTGCTTGCGGTCCAGGGTCCGCGCCGCCGCGACCACGCTCGCCTCCGGCGCGATCGTGATCGCTGGCGAGCTCATCACGTCCCGCGCGGTCAGGCCGGCGGCGCGGACCCGGCGGTCGTGGCCGTGCGGCGGCCGCCCGGCCGCCGGGTCGTCCTGGTACTCCTCCTTGCGCAGCAGGTCGGCCTCGCTGACCACGCCGACGAGGCGGCCGTCCGCCTCGACCACGGGCAGCGCGCTGATCCTGTGCTCCGACATGCTCGCGGCCAGGTCCCTGAACGAGGTTTCCGGGCTGGCCGTGACCACGGAACGAGTCATTACCTCCCGCACGGTGCGATGCGTCACGAAGCTCTCCTCGCCGACAGCAACCGAGAGAAATCGCTGCCTTTCGCCGAGTATCCGTGCTCGTGGGGCCTTCGTTCAAGTCCGCAGCGCCGGGTCCGGCCCGGTCGTTCGCTCCCGGCCTCTGGGCGTTTATTGCCTTGTCGGCCTCGGCGCTCGCCCGTACCATGGATGACGTGAATACGTGGCCATCGGACAAGCGGCATGAGCGCTACTCGTGCGCGCAGCCTGGGACGACCCTGGCCCCGGAGGCTTCCGGATAGAGCGCAAGCAATGACCGGAAGCCGCTCGCAGGGGAGACCCAGCCGGGCGGCTTTCTCGTTCCTGACAAGTTCATAGGGATCAGCCAGCGGTTAGGCGGCTCGGCTCCAACCCGAGCGGAATGAGGGTTCAACTCCTTCGATCCCTGCGGAGCACCACCCTTCGGGGGGAATGTGCCCGATCCTTGCCAACTCCACAGCGTGAGCACCAAGTAGTAAGCCGCCGCTGGCCACGGCGGCTCCTGGGGATGACAGCTAAGGGAGCGGGCGCGCCTTGCAAGCGTTGCCGTAGTCGGTTCGATTCCGACCTTCTCCACGCATCGGGTTGTAGCGCAGTTCGGCTAGCGCGCCGCGTTCGGGACGCGGAGGTCGGCGGTTCGAGTCCGTCCAGCCCGACTTGCCAGCGTGTGGCGCAGAGGCAGCGCGCAGGCTCGGGGAGCCTGAGGCCGCAGGTTCGATCGCTGCCGCGCTAGCACACCGGCCAGTGCACCTGCCTTCCAAGCAGAGGAACGGGGTTCGATTCCCCGGCGCGGCTCTTGAAGGCTGAGATCGAGAAGTGCGAGGTAGTTTGCGCTAACGGTCATCGACGCAGGACCGGCCGCGCATATGGATGGCAGCGAGCGATGGCTGCCTGAAGCGCGCTGCAAGCACAAGTGGACGTGCATCGGACTCTTACTCCGAGGGTTGTCGGTTCGAGGCCGACGCGGCGCACCTTGCGGGAGTGACGGGAACTGGCATACCTCGCGAGCTCAAACCTCGCGGCCTGCGCGTTCGACTCGCGCCTTCCGCACCGATGGAGACTGGTGTAACTGGCAACACGCCCGGCTCTGGACCGGGAGACGGCCACGCTTGTCCAGGTTCGAGTCCTGGGTCTCCAGCTTCGCCTCTGTAGCTCATCCGGCAGAGCGGCGTCCTCGTAAGACGCAGGCAAGCGGTTCGAGACCGCTCAGAGGCTCCCATGCGCACGTAGCCCAACTGGCAGAGGCGCAGGTCTGAGGGGCCTGTCAGTGAGGGTTCGAGTCCCTCCGAGCGCACCGTGCCCGCTTAGCTCATCCGGCTAGAGCGGCTGCCCTGTAAGCAGCAGGCGACAGGTTCGAGTCCTGTAGCGGGCTCCTGAATGGCCATTGAGGGACCTGGCGGACCCGCCTGACTTTTGCAGGATGCATTCCAGGTGCGAGGCCTGGACGGCCAGCGATGCCGCCGTAGCTCACTCGGCAGAGCGCGGTCTTGGTAAGACCGAGGCACCCGGTTCGAAGCCGGGCGGTGGCTCCGTGCGGATGTAGCTCAGACTGGTCAGAGCACTGCCTTGCCAAGGCAGAGGTCACGGGTTCGAGGCCCGTTATCCGCTCGAGGGGAGAGGGCGCGGGTTCGAGTCCCGCCGCCGGCGCACCGCCGGTGTAGCTCAGCGGAAGAGCGCTCCCCGCCTGCGCTGGTGGCGTAACTGGCAGCCGCGCACGCGTCAGGAGCGTGTGTCTGTCCCTGCCGATTGCCCCGTGGAGAGTGAACCGGCCGGGGCGCCGGGCCTCGCTGCTAACGAGTGCGCGGTTCCGGCCGTGGGCTTCGAATGCTCCGCTCTCCGCCCTGGATGATGAACCGGACAGGCGCGCCGGCTCCCGTTGGAAGCGGGATGGGCGGGAAGCCGCTGGTGATCGTGTCATCCGTCATCCGCTCATGGAAGCTGAACCGGGCAGGCGTACCGGCACCGCCCCGAAAGCGGCTGGGCGCGCAGGCGCTGGGATTCGAGTTCTCCGGCTTCCGCTCATGGCGGGCTCCGGCTTGAACCCGGACGGGCGGCGCGAGCCGCTGGGGATCAGGGCCTCCGCCTGCCGCGACGGGCAACTACCCAACCGGTGAAGGGAGCCGTCTGATACTCGGCTAGCCGCCAGGTTCGACTCCTCGGTTGCCTACGGGCCGGTGGCCAAATGGTGACGGCAGCCGCCTTATAGGCGGCAGATGTGCAGGTTCGAGCCCTGCCCGGCCTACGATGCCGCTAGCGCCCGACGGGACGGGTACCGGCCTTTTAAGCCGGGCTGAGAGGGTTCGAGTCCTTCTGGCGGCACCGGGCGTCATTAGTTCAGCGGACAGATCGGTCGCCTTCTAAGCGGTCAGCGGGGTTCGAATCCTCCATGACGCGCTCATCGTCCCTTAGTTCAGCGGCAGAACGCCCGGTTCTCAGCCAGGAGGTCGCGGGTTCGATGCCCGCGGGGATCACGGCAGGCCCCATCTTCTACGGGTTAAGATCCGAGGCTTTCATCCTCGGGAACGAGGTTCGATTCCCCGTGGGGTCACTGCGGAGTCGCCTAGCTCGGTCATGGCACCAGGCTCATAACCTGGAACAACGCGGGTTCAAATCCCGCCTCCGCTACGAAGGCCAGCCGCGCCAGGGCCGGAAGGGACGGCGAAGCGCGGCGATCATTCCCCGGTAGCTCAATCGGGCGAGCGTCCGGCTGTTAACCGGAAGGGTCCTGGTTCGAGGCCAGGTCGGGGAGCGCAAGTTGCGCATGGGGTCTTAGCTCAGCTGGTGTAGAGCGCCGGGCCGTCAATCCGGAGGCCGCGGGTTCGAGTCCCGTAGATCCCGCCATGCCCGCGTAGCTCAGTGGCAGAGCACTTGGATGACAGCCAAGAGGCCGCAGGTTCGGCTCCTGCCGCGGGTACCAGGCGCCCATGGTCCAACGGATAGGGCACGAGATTACGGATCTCGTAGTGGGGGTTCGATTCCTCCTGGGCGTACTTGCCGGTCAGTAGCTCAGCGGCAGAGCCGCGGTTCCACACACCGCCGCGCGCAGGTTCGAGTCCTGCCTGATCGACTGGTGCCTTGACCCAAGTGGCTGAGGGACTCGGCTGTGACCCGAGGAATAGCGCGTTCGAATCGCGTAGGGCACCCCAAGCGTCGGTGGCAGAGTCTGGTCGATTGCGCCTGACTGTAAATCAGGTACCCCACGCGGTGGTTCGAATCCATCCCGGCGCACCCCTGCTTCCATGGTCCAGTGGACAAGACGCCAGCTTCCGAAGCTGGAGATCGCAGGTTCGAGTCCTGCTGGAAGCGCCGACCGAGAGCGCGTAGCTCAGCGGAAAGAGCCGCCGCCTAAGCGGCAGATCGTGGGTTCGGATCCCTCCGCGCTCGCCATGGCCGTGTGACCGAGGGGCACAGGTAGCAGCCTGCAAAGCTGCGCACGCTGGTTCAATCCCAGTCGCGGCCTCCACGTTGGTGCTCACGCTGCGGGCGCAGTATGCCCATGTGCTCGGCTAGGCGATCTAGTCGACGCAGGGAATGCCGTACTTGCCTGGGAGCACGGCGCCGCCCTGCGGCCCGCTGGTCGGGATGGCGACTGGCTTGGTGCTCGGCTGGCCCGACGGGCTCGCGCTCGCCGGGATGACGGTCGGCACGGTGGCCCCGGTGCCGAGCAGCACCTGCACGTGGTCGGCGGAGACCGCCTGGTCGGCCACCGCGGTGACGCCGAACAGCTTGGCGATCGCGGCCGCGCTGGCCTGCGCTCCCTGGCCGTACTCCACGGCGGTGGCGGACCTCGGAGCGGTGTTCGCCGGGGTCCCGGTCGGGTAGCCCGCCTTGGCCAGGGCCGCGGAGACGTTCGCGGCGAGCAGCGGGGTCTGGGTGCCGTTGAACACGTCCACCGTCGCCTTCGGGGTCTGTGCCGCCGGCGAGGGATGGCTGTGCCCGCCGGAATGCGCGTGCCTGCCCTTATGCGACGGTGCGGGCGGCGGGTAGAACGCGGCGTGCACGATCGCCTTGATGTGGCTCGGGCTGACCAGGTTGACGTCCTGCGCCGGGCTGCCCCAGGTGCCGTAGCCGAGTATCGGCAGCGTGTGGAAGATCAGGTGCCCGCCAGTCAGCCCGCGCATCTGGGCGGCGAAGTCGAGCAGGTTCCAGCCAGAATCGGTGATCACGTAGCGCTTGGCGATGTTGAGCAGCGCCGACATCTTAGTCAGGTCGGACAGCACGCCCTGGGTGCGTAGCTGGTGGATGATCGAGTCGATGAAGGCCTGCTGCCGGTGGGTGCGGTCAAGGTCGCCGTTGGGCAGCCCGTGCCGCTGGCGCACGAAGGCGAGCGCCTGCTCGGGATCGAGGTGCTGGTAGCCGTGCCGCAGATCCGCGCCGGAGTACGAATCGTGCAGCGCGCTATGCGGAGCTGACTGCCTGATGCAGACCTCGACGCCGCCGAAGACCTTGGCGAGCTCGTAGAAGCCGCCCAGGTTCACCTCGGCGAAGTGGTCGATGCGCACGCCGGTGAGCTTCGAGACTGTCGCCACCGCCGCGGCCCGCCCTGCCTCGTTGCCGAGGAAGGCCAGCCGGTCCTGGCTCATGCCGGGGTCCTGCTGGCGCAGCTTGCCCTCCTCGTAGTACATGCTGATCCCGTAGGCCTGGTCGATCTTGCCCTGCTGCTGGGGGCCCACCGTGTCGGCGAAGTTGACCAGGTCGTCACGCGGGATCGAGAAGCCCACCGCACGCTTGCCGCCGGCGAAGACGTGGATCAGGATCAGCGTGTTCGTATCGTTGCCGCCGACACCCTCGTACAGGACACCCTTCCTGCTGCCGGCGTGCAGCTTGTCGAGAATCTTCTGCGGCAGCACGTTGCCGTTCCAGTCGGTGCGGCTCTCCAGCCCCATCAGCAGGATGTTCTGCGCCCCGATCGACGGGCCGCTCTTGATCGCGTGCGAGCCGCCGATCAAGCTCACGTCGCGCACGATGTAGGAGGAGAACCCGCTGGCCAGCAGCACAAGTGCGGACAGCATGCACATGAGCGCATAGATCGCCGTCCGCGCCGCGATGCCCAGCCTCATGCAGCCCTCCTAGTGAATCCCTAGGCAGACAACGCAGCTAAGGCTACATTCGTGCCCACGGCCATGCCGGGTGACAGGCTATCCTTCGGCCATGTCGCAGGCAGCACGATCCGGGTCTTACCGCCCGCCGCATCGCGGGACGGCGCGGGCCGGGGGATACGGCCCGCCCGACGACGGGTATGGCCGACAGGGTGACGACTACGACCGGCGTGACGGCGGCTACGGTCCGCGGGGCGACACGTATGGCTCGCGAGGCGACACGTACGGCCCGCGGGACAACGATTACATCCCGCGAATCGGCGGCGACGGCCGTCGGCCCGACCGCCATGGCCGAGGCGACGCCCTGAGCCGCAGCGGCGCTCAGCGGACGCCGCCGCGCCGCTCGCCGTCAGGGTGGGGATCGCTGCCCGGCAAGTACGGCGTCGGGATCGTGGTCGCTGCGGCCGCGCTCGGGGCGCTCGGCACGGTGGCCACCGGCGGCCAGCCGGGCGCGCTGCTTAGCATCTGCCTGGTGGCCGGGACCGCCGCAGGCGGCCTCGCGGTGCGCCAGCGGGCGAGTTACCTGGTCATCCCCGCGCCCGCCATCACGTACCTACTCGCCGCCCTGGCCGTGGGGGTCGTGGGCGCGCGCAGTTCATCGCACACGGAGCTCGCGCTCGGCGCGCTGCAGTGGATCGCACATGGGTTCGTCACGATGGTCGTAGCGACGGTCCTGGCCATCGCGATCACCGCCGCCAGGTGGCGGACCGCAAGGCACCGCCCAGGGGGAGTACCCCGCCCCGGCGCCACCGGCCGGCCGGGGGCCACCGGGCGCCCCGGGGCCACCGGGCGCAGGACGCCGTCGCCCCGACCGGCCGCCCCGCGCAGCAGCGGGCGCCACGACGGCGCTGGGTACGACAACGCTGGGTACGACAACGCTGGGTACGACAACGCTGGGTACGACGGGCCGTCCGGGAACACCCGCCGGCTGTACCGGCCGCGCTGAGCGCGGGACTGGGGCCCGGCCGGGACCTGGCGCTCAGGCCAGGCCATCATGCGCTCCCTGCGTCGCACGGAACGCGACTCCCTCCCACGGCGCAAGCACCACGGAGCCGGTGCCAGTCTCCGCCGGCGCCCCGGTGGCGGGCGGCAGGCTGGAGATCAGCACGTCGGACGCGGCGACGCCGGGAAGCCCGACCGGCGAGCCGGTGAGGTTCGCGGCGACGGCGAGCCGCCCTGCCGCGTAGCTCAGCACGCCATCGGGGGCCGGCCGCAGCCGGCACCGCAGGTCGTTGCCGACCTCGGCCTTGCGCAGCCTGATCAGCTCGCGGCAGTACCGCAGCACCGAGCCAAGGTCATTGCGCTGGTCGGCCACGTTGCACGCGGCCGCGTCGCCGAGCGGCAGCCAGGGCGGCCGGGGCGCGCCGGCCGCGGCGCCATCGGCCGTGAAACCGCCGCCCGCCGAGCCGTCCCACTGCATCGGGGTCCTGCCGCGGTCCCTGGAGTACTCCTGCGGCCGCCGCGCGCTCATGGGGTCCCGCTGCAGTTCCGGCGGCACGATCACGTCGGTCATCCCGATCTCGTCGCCGTAGTACAGCACCACGGCACCCGGCAGCGTGGCGAGCAGCAGATGCGCGAGGCGCACCCGGCGCTGGTCGCCGCCGCACCAGCGAGAAGGGAACCTTCCGACGTCGTGGTTGGACGCCGTCCAGACCGGGCAGGCACCGGCCGGCAGCGCGGCTATGGTGCTGGCCAGCACGGAGGACAAGCTGGCCGCGGTGAAGTCGGCGTAGACGAACGAGAAGTTGAACGCAAGCTGCAGCTCATCGTCGTCGCCGTAGAAGGCGGCGAGCGCGCCGAAGTCCCCCATCCAGGTCTCGCCCAGCAGCAGCCTGGGCGGCCTGTACCGCTCGGCCAGCGACCGCCACTGCCGGTACACCCCGTGCGTCTGCGGCCGGTTTGCGCTGTAGGCCTGCCGCAGCCCGAACCGCCCGGCCAGCGGACCCGATATCGTAGTAGGCGGATCGTCGCGCAGGGCGGCATCCTTGTACAGGCCGTGTGCCACGTCGATCCTGAATCCCGCGACGCCGCGGTCGAACCAGTACTCGATGATCTGGCGGAACTCCTCGTGCACCGCAGGCTGCCACCAGTTCAGGTCGGGCTGAGCGGGCAGGAAGTTGTGCAGGTAGTACTGCCCGCTTGGCTCGTCCCACTGCCAGGCCGAATCGCCGGTCGCGTCCAGCCAGTTGCTCGGCGGACCGCCGCCCTGGCCGGGGTCGGCCCAGACGTAGTAGTCGCGGTGCTTGCTGCCACGGCCGGTGAGCGCGTCGGCGAACCACGGATGAGCCGAGCTCGTGTGGTTGGGCACCAGGTCGAGCAGCACCCTGATGTCGAGGCGCGCCGCCGCGGCGATGAGCTCATCGAGGTCGGCGAGAGTACCGAAATCGGGATGCACGCCGCGGTAGTCGCTGACGTCGTAGCCCCAGTCCTGGTCGGGCGAGGGCATCGTAGGCGACAGCCAGATCCCGTCCACGCCGAGCCAGTGCAGGTAGTCAAGCCGCCCGATGATGCCGCGCAGATCGCCGTACCCGTCGCCGTCGGAGTCGTGAAAGGACCTGACGTACACCTGGTAGAGCACCGCTCCGTGCCACCATCGGCCAGCCGTCATCCCCGCCCGCTCCCTTCGCCGCAGCCGACAGCCCGGATACCGGCACGCAAGAGTACCGCCTGGCCACCGGGCGCAGCCCGTCCGACTGCCTGCTCACGGCCGAGCGTGCCCAGGCCGACCGGACGTGCTCGATGAGGCCCATTGGATATCGTTCGTTCCCTATGCGGCGCGCCGGAGGCGGCGGCGCAGTGGCTGCGCTCCCTGGCATGCGATCGGCCGCTCGGGACGGCGGTTCGCTCGGTGCGGCCGCCGCAGGCTCAGCGCACCCGCCGGGCGCCCGCCGCAGGAACTGCCTCGGTGAACGCGGGCGGGGCGAAGCCGTGCCTGGCGAAGCCGTCAGATACCTGGTCACGCACCTGGCCAGCCACATCGGCCGCCATCAGGGCGATCACCGAGCCGCCGAACCCGCCGCCGGTCATCCTGGCCCCGAGCGCGCCGGCGTCCAGGGCCGCCTGCACGGCCGCGTCCGCCTCGGGCCAGGACACCCCGAAGTCGTCGCGCAGCGAGGCATGCGACGCGGTGAGCAGTGGCCCGACGTCGCCGATCCGGCCCGCCCGCAGTAGGCGGACGGCATCGAGGACGCGCTGGTTCTCGGTGATCACATGCCTGGCCCGGCGCCTGAGCGTCCGATCGCCGATCCGCTTGAGCACGCCGACGTCGTCGACGTCGCGCAGCGCGGGAACGCCGAGCGCGCGGGCGGCGTCCTCGCACGCGCGGCGGCGGTTGCCGTACCCGCCGTCGGTCAGCTCGTGCCGGGCGCGGGTATCGATGATGGTCATGGCGAGGCCAGCGGCGGCCGGGTCGAGCGGCACCGGTGTGCCACGGTGGCTGCGGCAGTCGAGCAGCAGTGCGTGGCCTTCCTGGCAGGTCAGCACGGCGATCTGGTCCATGATCCCGGTCGGCGCGCCCACGAAGTCGTTCTCGGCGCGCCTGGCCAGCACCGCGAGCTCGGCCCGCTGGCAGCTCAGCCCGTTCAGGTCGGCGAGCGCGAGGGCGACGGCGCACTCAAGCGCGGCCGACGACGCCAGCCCGGCGCCCGGGCCGAGCGAGGCATCGATAGCGATGCTGGCGCCGCCGACCTGGCGGCCGGCGGCGTTCATCGCCCACGCCACACCGGCCGGGTAGGCCGCCCAGCCGGCCGGGTAGGCCTCCTCGGCGGCCCGGGCCGACCCGCGGGGGGCGAGGTCCGCCAGCCTGACGGTGACGTCCGGGCCGCTCTGCTGGCATGAGGTCAGCGCCAGCACCCCGTCGGGCCTGGGACCCGCGGCGACGCAGATCCTGGCGCCGATCGCGAACGGGAGCGCGAAGCCGTCGTTGTAGTCGGTGTGCTCGCCGATCAGGTTCACCCGGCCTGGCGCCTGCCACACGCCCTCCGGCGCGGTGCCGAACCGCTCGGCGAACCGGCGCGCGGCCCCGGCCTCAGGTTCGGCCCCGGGCCCGGCTGCCGCTGCCGCTCCGGACCCAGCCGCTCCGGACCCAGCCGCTCCGGACCCAGCCGCTCCGGACCCAGCCGCTCCGGACCCAGCCGCTCCGGACCCAGCCGCTCCGGACCCAGGCGCTCCGGACCCAGCCGCTCCGGACCCAGCCCCCGGCCAGGGCCCAGCCGGCCCGGCCGTCACGGCGCGCCAGCCCTTGACCTGGTGAACTCCCATGCGTCGCGCACCATCGCGCGCAGGTCGCGCTCGGGCCGCCAGCCGAGGTCGGCGGCGATCAGGTTCGACGAGGCGACAAGCACCGCGGGATCACCAGGCCTGCGACCGGCCGGCCGTGCCGGGATCTGTCGGCCGGTCACCTCCCGGCACGCGGCGAGCACCTCGAGGTTGGAGTAGCCGATGCCGCTGCCCAGGTTGTAGATCGCGTGTCGGCCGGGCGCGCACGCCTTCAGCGCGAGCAGGTGAGCGGCCGCGAGGTCGGTGACGTGGATGTAGTCGCGCACGCAGCTTCCGTCGGCGGTCGGGTAATCGGAGCCGTAGATGCTGATCGCGCCGTCGCGGGCAGAGGCCGCGGCGAGAATGTTCGGTATCAGGTGCGTCTCCGTGGCGTGCCGCTCCCCCAGCCAGCCGCCCGGGCTCCGGTAGGCGCCGGCCACATTGAAGTAGCGCAGGCTGACCGCGCCGATGCGATGCAGCCTCGCGTACTCGGCGAGCGCGGTGTCCACGGCGACCTTGGAGGCTCCATAGGGGTTGGTCGGCCTGGGCGGCGCGGTCTCATCGACCGGCACCTGGTCTGGCTCGCCGTAGACCGCCGCGGTCGATGAGAACACGATCGCCGGCGTGCCCGCCGCGCGCATCGCGTCGAGTAGCGCCAGGGCGCCGCCGAGGTTGTGGTTCCAGTACAGCAGCGGCTGCGCCATCGACTCGCCGACCAGCGACTTTGCCGCGAAGTGCAGCACGGCGTCGAACCCCTCGGCCAGCACCCGGGCGGCGTGGCCCCTTAGATCGCCGCGAACGAACCTGGCGCCGGCCGGCACCGCGTCTGCGTGCCCGGTGGACAGGTCGTCGAGCACGACCACCTCGTGGCCGTCGGCGACCAGCAGCGCGGCGACCACGCTGCCGATGTAGCCCGCACCTCCGGTGACGAGCAGCCGCATGCGTTGCGTCACCCCTGGCCTCGTACCGCCGGGTAGCCGAACCTGTCCCGCACCGCCACCACGCCGCTGACATGCCTGACCCGCTCGACGATGATCTTGCCGTCGTGGTCGCTGCGCAGCTCACCTGCCAGGGTCACGATGCCGTCGCGCACGGTCACCTCCATACCGCGCGGCAGCTGGGCCAGCGCGGCGGGCACCACCTGCGTGATCACCTCCTGGCGGATCTCGGCATCGGGCCGGTCGAAGACCGCGAGCACGTCGACCCGGCTGATGATCCCGACCAGGTGCCCGGCCCTGTTCACCACCGGCAGGCGCTTGACCCGCTTGTCGTACATCAGCCTGGCGGCCTCGGCCACGGGCGCGTCAGGCCCGATCGTGATCGCGGGCACGGTCATCAGCTCGCCGGCCGTGATGCCCGCCGACTTCTCGTCCTCGTGCACGTGCCGCAGGGCAGCCATCAGGCTGGTGCCGTCGGCCTGCACCGCCTCCTTGACCAGCAGGTCAGCCTCGGACACCACGCCGATCACCCGCCCGGAGTCATCGAGCACCGGGAACGCGCTGATCTTGGAACTGCGCAGCATCGAGGCCATCTCCTTGAACGAAGCGTCCTTCCTGACTGCCACCACACGAGTGGTCATGACGTCCTTGACCGTGATGTCGCTCACCGGCTCACCTCCGACCGCACGTGCACGATCTAATCCGAGACTCGCCCAGGCTGCCAGTGGCGGGGTCCGTGCTGAGCGGCGCGTGCTGAGCCGAAGGTTAGCCGGGTGCGTTGAACGAACGCCCGAGTCGTGCTCAGAATGTCCGCAGGACCTGGTGGTGACCTGGCGGGAGGTTCCGGTGAGCGTGCAGCTGAACCACACCATCGTGGCGTGCCGCGACCAGCGCCGGTCGGCGGAGTTCCTGGCCGGGATCCTCGGCCTGCCCGTGCCGGCCCGGTTCGGCCGGTTCCTGGTCGTCAGTACCGACAACGGCGTCTCGCTCGACTACGCGGAGGCGCAGGGCACGGTCACCACACAGCACTACGCCTTCCTGATCGGCGAAGACGACTTCGACGTGATCTTCGGCCGTATCCGCGAGCGCGGAGTTTCCTACTGGGCCGATCCGGCCCGGAGCAGGCCCGGCGAGATCAACCGCAACGACGGCGGCCGCGGCGTCTACTTCGCCGACCCGGACGGCCACCTGATGGAGATCCTGACCAGGCCGTACGGCAGCGGCGCCTGAGCACCGCGAGCAGCGGCAGCGGAAGTCGCCGCTGATCGCTGTACCGCGCGTCTGGTCAGCTCCCGGTCGCTGGCGCCACCGGCAGGTTTGCCGTCAGCCGCTCCAGGTCGCCGGCGAAGCGCCAGTAGGCGAGCAGCGCCTTCCGCAGCTGCTCGGTCTGCTGGCCGTCATCACCGTCCGTTCCGAACGAAGCCAGCCCGGCCTGATGCCGCCTGACCGCCTGGGTCAGATCGTCGATGGCCTGACCGACGAGCCCGGAGGCCAGCTCACTGGTCGTAGTCGTCGGCCGGGTAGCCGCGGTCCCGCAGCACGGCCGTCACCAGCGCCTGCGCGTCGGCGGTGGCGGCGTCGGGCTGGTCCACGAACCGTTCCTGTTCCGCCGACCACTGCACCTGGCAGGCCGCTCGCTCCGTCGCCGTCAGTGGCCGGATGCGCAGGTTCCTGACCCGCCGCTCCCGGCCTGCCAGTGCGGCATCAGCCTTGCGCTGGCTCTTCTGGTCCTCGACCGCCCGGTCGTACTCCGGGCCGAACCGCTCTCTCAGCCGCTTCCGGCGCGCGGCCGAGGCGCTGACAGCTGCCACGACTATTACGGCGACGACGATCACGATGGCCACAGCAATGGTTACGCCCGTCACCGGGAGCCTCCTCGCTGGTCTGGAGCGTCCTGCTCGCCCGTTAAAGCGAATGTCCTGCTCCCCCCGCTGCGCGCGGCCAAACTGGCGCGCACCGGGGAATGACGGCGAGAACGGTTCCGATGGCAGGTCAGACCGTATGGACCTCAGCCGAGCCGGCCTCGGCATCCTGGGCCGCCCGCCCGCACCGACCCTGACGGGTCCAGGCTCACGGGGCGAGGTGGTCGAGCACCTCGGCGATGCCCGCGACCCGCTCCGGGCTCCAAACGAAGCCGGGGTCGGGGTCGGGTTCGAGGAACGACGACGCGATTCCCGCGATGCCAAGCGCGGGCAGCGACCACTCGTCCTGTCCGGCGGCGCCGAACGGGCTGGCCTTGATGCGCTGCCCGGCGACCTCGGGCATCGACAGGGCCATCAGGACCAGCCCCCGCATGGTCGCGCTGAGCAGGGTGGCCAGCGTCTGGAACGACGCGCCGAGCTCGGGCCGCAGCCGGAACCCGAACAACCCGGCCAGCCGCTCCCAGGCCGCCGCGACCGTGGCTACGTGGCCCCGCTCGGACCTGGCGAGCGCCTCCTGCACCTGGTCGCGCAGCTTGCCGTCAGCGATGCTCAGGAACGTCGCGTGCAGGGCGAGGTAGGTGCGCCACTGCGCCGACAAGAACAGGGTCTGGAAGTCGAACAACGCGAGCTGGCGGAACAGCTCGACGACAAGCGCCCGGCGCAGCTCGGGCGTCTCCAGCCAGTCCCGGTGCTCGGCGACCACCCGCTTGATCATCGCGATCTCGTCGGCGACGATCTCGGGGACTGCGTTCTGGGCAAGCTCCCGCACCAGGTCGCTGAAGAACAGGTCCTTGTACGGCCAGCGCCGGTAGACCGCGCTGCGCGACACGTCGGCGTCGCGGATCACGTCCTCGAAGCTGATGTGGTCGAGGCTGACGGTCAGGCCCGCCCGGTTCACCATCGCCGCGGCCGCGGCCAGCATCCGGCGCTCGGTCTCCGTGTCGCTCAGGCGGCGCCCCCGTCGGGCCAGGCCGGTCGGTGCCAGCGTCTCGTGCGCCATCGCCCGGCACCTCCTTAGGACTTTAGACTCTATGTTTCAAGTTCTATGTTCGACATTCTAACACCAGAGAGCCTGAACGGGTTCCTCCCGGGCTCACGGTCCCCACAGGGATCCGAGCTACGGGTGCGGTGCGTGAAGGGCACCCGGAACGGGTGCGGTGCGGTGAAGGGAGCAGCGCCATGGGCCTGATCTTCTCCGACGACGCGCTACGGGTCATGTATGCCGGCGGCCGGGCGAACCCCACCGCGCGCCGGATGGCCCGCTTCTGGGCGGCGGTCTTCGACCGGGGTCTGCTGCCGCGGCGCTGGGTCACCCTGGAGGTGACCGGGCGCAGGTCAGGACGGGTCACCAGGTTCCCGCTCGGCATGGCCAGGCTGAACGGCGACTGGTATCTGGTGCCGATGCTCGGCGGGGACTGCAACTGGGTCAAGAACGTCCGCGCCGCCGGCGGCCGAGCGGTACTGCGGCGCCGCCGCGCGGTGCCGTGCGAGCTGCGCGAGATCCCGGTGGCGCAGCGCCCGCCGATCATCAAGCGCTTTGTCGAACAGGTGCCAGGTGCCCGCCCGCACGTCCCAGTCGACCGGCACGCTCCAGTCGCGGACTTCGCCGCGATCGCGCCGCGGTACCCGGCGTTCCTCGTCGTCCCCGTCAAGCCTGGCGCCCGAGCGGGTGCAACGGCGAACAGTGCAGCCAAGGAGGCAGAGCAATGATGGATCAGAGCGCACCGCACGCGCCCGCAGATGAACGGCCAGTTGGGAAGGCGCGGACCGGGCCGCGCCGACATCGGTGGTGGCGATGGGTGCTCGTCGCCGTGGTGGCGGTTGTGGTGCTCGCCGTCGGTGCCCTCGCGGCCTTCATCAAGCTCACCCCTGCCCAGGCTCCGCTTGCGCTGCCCACGACTCGCGCGAGCGCTCCGGTCGGCCCGGTCAGCGGCACCTGGACGGTCACCACCGGATCGGCCGCGGGCTTCAGGGTCACCGAGAGCGCGCTTGGCCTCAGCAACGACGTCGTGGGCCGCACCAGCGCGGTCACCGGCACGCTGGCGATCTCCGGCGACCGGGTGACGAGCGCGGCGTTCCGCATCGACCTGGCTAGGCTCAGGGTAAACGGCAAGCCGCAGCCTCAGCTCGCCAGGAGCCTGCGGACCGCGCGCTACCCGGTCGCGACGATCACGCTGACGCGGCCAGTCGCGCTTGGGCCGGCCTTCGCCAGCGGCGCGGTGGTCACGGCGCATGCCGCAGCGCGGCTCACCGTCAACGGCGTATCGCACCTGGTGACGGTCACGGTGTCGGGCCGCAGGGACGGCGCCGCGCTGCAGGTCGCCGGGTCGATCCCGGTCCCACTCGCCCGCTGGAACATCACTGAGCCGGCCAGCTTCGGCCCGCTCGGCTCGCTCTCGAGCCACGGCATCGCCGAGTTCCTGCTCATCCTGCGCCAGCACCCGTAGGCCTCCTGTGACGGGCGCTCGCTCCGGGCGCCCGTCACAGGAGTAGGCCGGGTCCGGCCGGCCGCCTCCGCGGCCGTCAGGCCGGCTGCCAGAAAACGTGGGCACTTAGCTGTCGTCCTGGTGACAGCGAAGTGCCCACGTCGCGCGCGACTGCCAGGTCACGGCGCAGACCGAAAATAACGTGGGCACTTCGCTGCTGCCCTGGTGACAGCAAGGTGCCCACGATGCGCGGCGGCTCGGGCGCGGGCGGAGCCGGGGGCGCCCCGGCAGCAGCAAGGTGCCCACGATGCGCGGCGGCTCGGGCGCGGGCGGAGCCGGCGGCCTCCCCGGCAGCAGCAAGGTGCCCACGATGCGCGGCGGCTCGGGCGCGGGCGGAGCCGGCGGCCTCCCCGGCAGCAGCAAGGTGCCCACGATGCGCGGCGGCTCGGGCGCGGGCGGAGCCGGCGGCCTCCCTGGCAGCAGCAAGGTGCCCACGATGCGCGGCGGCTAGGGCGGGGGCGGAGCGGGGGGCGGGGTTGCTAGGGCTGCGGGGGTCAGGCCGTCGCCGAGGGCGACGTGGTCGAACCAGCCGCAGCGCGGCTCGTCCGACGGCCGGTCGAACCTCGTCACGTACGGCTTGACGTCGATGACCAGCGTGCCGTCGATGACGTCCACGCCACCGAACGTCACGGTCGCGCCGGACACCTGCACCAACCTGATCAGGCTCAGCCCTATCGGGTTGATCCGGCGCGGACCTCGGGTGGCCAGGATGCCGACCTGGCGCTGCTCCGCCCGCAGCAGGAAAGGGACCTGCCGCAGCGGCGGCGGGTCGTCGGAGTCGCCATGGCCGTGCAGCCAGGTGAGCAGCCACGCGTAATCGAACCCGGCAAGCCCGTCGAGTCCGTCCGCATACGCGGGCTCGACCTCGATGGTTCCGAGCTCGGCGCGGTTCAGCCCGGCCTGGATCGGCGTCGTCTCCCTGTCGGTGTGCGCGGTACGGACCACGCCGATCACCTGCAGCTCGATGTCCAGGTCCATGGGCGCCATACTGCCACCAGACGCCGGCCGCCTTACGGGCGAATCGAGGTGGGCGGGTCCGGGCCCGGAGGGCTCGGACCCGCCCACTCCCCAGCTCACAGCAGCGTGGTGACGGCCTTCACCTCGGTGTAGGCCTCGAGGACCTCGTGGCCCATCTCGCGCCCCCACCCGGACTGCTTGTAGCCGCCGAACGGCAGCGACGCGTCGAACACGTTGTAGCAGTTGATCCAGATCGTGCCCGCCCTGATCTTCTTGGCCAGCGCGTGCGCCTTGGAGATGTCCTTGGTCCAGATGCCCGCGCCCAGGCCGTAGTCGGTGTCGTTGGCGACCGCGGCGATCTCGTCCAGGCTCTCGAACGGGGCAGCCACGACCACCGGCCCGAAGATCTCCTCGCGCACCACGCTCATCTCGGGGCGAGTGTTGGTCAGCACGGTCGGCTCGACGAAGTAGCCGTGCTGGCCGTGCCGACCGCCGCCGGTCACCGCTGTGGCGCCGTCGGCCCGGCCCGCGTCGAGGTAGCCGGTGACCCGGCGCAGCTGCTCCTCAGAGACCAGCGGGCCCATCTGGGTGCCCGGGTCCATGCCCGGACCGAGCTGGATCGACTTGGCGATCTCGGCCACGCCATCGACCACCTCGTCGAAACGGCTGTGGTGCACGAAGAGCCGGGATCCGGCCACGCAGCACTGCCCGTGGTTGAAGAAGATCGCATTCGCCGCGCCCTCCACGGCGGCGGGCTCGGCGTCCTCGAACACGATGTTGGGGCTCTTGCCGCCGAGCTCGAGCGTGAGCTTCTTCAGGTTCCCCGCCGCGGCCTGGACGATCAGCTTGCCGACCTCGGTCGAGCCGGTGAACGCCACCTTGTCCACGTCGTGGTGCGACGCCAGCGCGGCGCCCGCGGTCTCGCCGAAGCCGGGTACCACGTTGACCACGCCGTCCGGCACGCCGGCCTCGGCGATCAGCTGCGCGAGCAGCAGCGCGGACAGCGGCGTCTGCTCGGCCGGCTTGAGCACTACGCAGTTGCCGGTGGTCAGTGCCGGGCCGAGCTTCCACGCGGCCATCAGCAGCGGGAAGTTCCACGGGATGATCTGGCCCACGACGCCGACGGGCTCGCGGAGCGTGTAGGAGTGGAAGTTCGCGCCCGGCATGTACGGCACCGAGATGTCGATGGTGTGGCCCTCGATCTTGGTGGCCCAGCCGGCCATGTAGTGGAACAGGTCAGCGGCCAGCGGCACGTCGGCGCCACGCGCGACCGCCAGCGGCTTGCCGTTGTCGAGCGACTCAAGCTGGGCGAGCTCGTCGGCGTGCTCCAGGATCAGGTCACCGATCTTCCAGATGATCCGCCCGCGCTCGGACGGGGTCATCCGGCTCCACGGCCCGTCGAACGCCTTGCGGGCGGCGTGGACGGCGCGGTTGATGTCCTCGGCGCCCCCTTCCGCGATGTGCGCCAGGGTCTCCCCCGTCGCCGGGTTAGGCGTCTCGAACGTCTGCCCTGAGGCGGCGTCGACCCACTGGCCGTCGATGAAGAGCTGACGCGGGGAGCTGATGAATTCCTCGACGCTGCGGTCGATTGTCGTTGTCACGGGGTACCCATCTCCCTTGCTGGATGGCGAGCCTGCACCGCGGGCCGGCTGCTGTCCCGGCCGCCGTACGGCGGCCGGCAGTGCCGCCTGGCCCGGTAGTCACAATGAGACTACGGATGCCGGCGCGGCGCAAGGGCGGTGCAGACCTGGGGTGCAGGCTCGGGTTGCGGGCCTGGGGTGCGGGCTCGGAGTACGGGTCTGGGGGCGGGCCTGGGTGGCGAGCCCGGGGGGCCGACCTCGTCAGCGGCCGCGGGCCAGCGCGGGCTCGTCGGCCGCGAGCACATCGAGGAACCGCAGGGTCGCCGACACGGTCTCTGACCGCCACAGGATCAGCGTGCGGTCGAAGCCGGTCGCGGCGTCCAGCCGGTCCTGCAGCGCCTGGGCGACCGGCAGCAGCTGCTCGCGCTGCGCGTCGAGCAGCGGCCTGGGGTCGGCTCCGGCCCGGTCGAGCAGCGCGAGCTTGACCAGCAGCTCGGAGCGGACGTCCCTGTTGTGGCTGGCCGGCCGGTTCAGCCACGCTGCCGCGTGCGTGCGGCCGGCCGCGCTGACCTTGACCGGCGACCTGGCCGGCCCCTGGCTGGACGGCTGCTGGTCGGCGGAGTGCACGAGCCCAAGCTGCTCGAGGCGCTGGAGCGCCCGGTAGACCACCGGCTTGGGTACTCGCCAGATCCGGCCCATGCTGCCGTCCGCGTCGAGCTCCCTGGCCAGCGCGAAGCCGTGCACCGGCTGCTCACGGACCAGGCAGAGCACCAGCCACTCGGCCAGCGACAGCGAGGGCTCGTGGGTCGCTGACATGAGATAAGGCTACGCCGGACGGGCAGGGTGTCCGCCGGCGCGGGCGGCGCGGCACGATCAGCGCAGCGCCGCTCCGCGGCGGCCGGACCCTGCTTCAGCCCTTGCCGATCATGACCTCGGTCGACTTGACCACGACCGTGACCTGGTCGCCCTCCTTGAGGTTCAGCCGCTCGCGGGAAGAGTCGGTGATTACCGACGTGACCTGGCCCGCCTGGATGTGGACGGTGACCTCGGCCATGACGGCGCCCGACTTGACCCCCGTGATCGTGCCCTTCAGCTGATTGTGCGCGCTCAGTTCCATGTGCTCTGCTCCTTGCCGATAGGTAGTGCCGACTGTCCGTTCCACCTCACCATCTCTTTCCACTCCACCGCCGGAACACGCGGTGGCGCACGCGCACCTGCGCCCAGGTTCTGTGGCCCGGTGCTCATGGCGGGTACGCCGTAACCGCGCGGGCGGCGAAGGACACCCACACCTCGCCGCCGTCGTCGAGCTTGTGCTCGTCCACCGCACTCGGCGTGACCTCGGCGGTGATCGGCGGCGTCCCGTCCACCAGTACCCTGACCCGGTCACCGAGCAGGTCCACGGTGCCGACCCGGCCCGGCCAGACGTTCGGCTCGCCGGTCTCCGGCCGCCGCCGGTGCACCGACATCGCCGACGGGGGACGGCCAGCACCGGCCCGTCGTGGCCGTCCTCGGTGCTGACCTGGCCGCCGCCGTCCACGTCGATGGCCGTCCCGCGGGCGGTGCCGCGCAGCAGGTTGACACCGGTCAGGTCGGCCACGTACTGCGACCTCGGCCGCGCGGTGACCTCGGCCGGGGTGCCCGACTGCACGATCCCGCCGTTCTCGATCACCACCATCCGGCTGGCCAGCGCCACGGCGTCCAGCAGGTCGTGGGTGACCAGCAGGTTCGCCGACGTGGACGCGGTGAGCACCGACCGCAGGTGCCGCCGCACCTCGGCCTTGGTGGACACGTCGAGAGCGGCAAGCGGCTCGTCGAGCAGCAGCAGCCGGGGCTCGGTGACCAGGGCCCGCGCCATGGCGACCCGCTGCTGCTGGCCACCGGACATGCCGCCTGGCCTGGCGGCAGCCACCGGTCCAACCCCGAGCCGCTCGAGCGCCGCGGCGGCCCGCTGCCTGGCGTCGCGCCGATCGGTGCCGCGCGCACGCAGCCCGAACGCCACGTTCTCCAGCGCCGACATGTGCGGGAACAGCAGGTACTCCTGGAACATCAGCGCGACCGGCCGCCGCTCGGGCGCCACCCTGGTCCTGGTGGCCGGGTCATCGAGCACCTGGCCGTCGAGCTCCACCCTGCCGCCGGTCAGCGCGAGCAGCCCGGCCAGCGCGCGCAGGATCGTGGACTTGCCCGAGCCGTTCGGCCCGAGCACGGCGACCACCTCGCCCGCCTCGGCGTGCAGCACGGCGTCCAGGCTCAGCCGGTCGAGCCGCAGCCTGATGTCGGCGTCGAGCATCGGCCCGGTCAGCTCGCCCCCGACCGGCTGCGGCTGCGGTCCCTGGTGCCGATCATGACCGCGAGGCTGACCACCACGAGCACCAGGCTGAGCGCGATCGCCTCGTCCAGGTGGTTGGACGTCTGGCTGATGTAGATCGCCAGCGGTGCGGTCTGGGTGACCCCTGGCAGGTTGCCCGCGAAGGTGATCGTGGCGCCGAACTCGCCCACCGCCCTTGACCACGCGAGCACCGCGCCCGCGGCCAGCGACGGCGCGATCAGCGGCAGCGTGACCCGGCGGAACACGGTCAGCCTGCTGGCTCCCAGGCTGCGCGCGGCGTCCTCGAGCCTGGCGTCCATCGAGCGCAGCCCGGACTCCACGGTGATCACGAAGAACGGCAACGCGACGAAGGACTCGGCCACGATCACCCCTGGCGTGGTGAACGGCAGCGACAGCCCCGTGGCGTGGTTCAGCGGCGCGCCGACCAGCCCCTTGCGGCCGTAGGCGAGCAGCAGCGCGATGCCGCCGACCACCGGCGGCAGCACCATCGGCAGCGTGGTCAGCCCGCGCAGGAACGCGCGGCCGGTGAACCTGCCCCTGGCCAGCAGCCAGGCAAGCGGGAAGCCGAAGATCAGCGCGAGAGCCGTGGTGGCCAGCGAGGCGATCAGCGACAGGTAAAGAGCCTGCAGCGACGTGGTGCTGGTGATGACCTTGGTCATCGAACTCCACGGCGCGCGGATGACCAGCCCGGTCAGCGGGAGCAGGAAGAACAGCACCGACAGCGCGGCCATGGCCGCGACGACAGGGTTGACCCCCTGGCCCCTGCGGAGCACGCCTACTTCCCGGCGGGCTTGAACCCGTAGCTGGCCAGCACCTTCTGGCCGGCCTGGCTGAGCACGTAGGCCGTGAAGGCCTTCGCCCCGGCCGAGTTCGGCGCGTCCTTCAGCATCACGATCGGGTAGTCGGCCACCACGTTCTGGCTGGCCGGGATGGGGACTCCGGTGATCTTGGACCCGCCTGCCTTGACGTCGGTGGTGTAGACGATTCCCGCGTCCGCCTCGCCGAGGCTGACCTTCGTGACCACGGCGCTGACGCTGGTCTCCTCGCTCACCGGGTGCACGGTCACGCCCGCCTTGGCGAACACGTCCTTGGAGTACTGGCCGCACGGCACCGCCGGGGCGCAGACCGCCACCTTGACGTCCTTGCTGGCCAGCCCGGACACCGCCTTGATGTGCTTCGGGTTGCCCGCCGAGACCATGATTTCCAGGCTGTTGCGCGCGAACACCTGCGGACTGCCCGACGCGAGCTTGTCCGAGGTGACCGTGCTCATGCTCTTGGTGCTCGCCGAGGCGAACACGTCGGCCGGCGCGGCCTGGCTGAGCTGGTTGGCCAGCGACGAGCTACCCGCGTAGTTGAACTTCACGGTGACGCCGGGATGCGCCTCCTCGAACTTGCCGCCGATCGTGTCGAACGCGCCCTTCAGCGACGCCGCGGCGAACACGACGACGGTGCCGGTGACCTTCCCGCTGGATGCCCCGCTCGACGACGAGCTGCTGCACGAGGCTGCCGCCGCGCAGACGGCGGCCAGGCCGACCACGCCAAGCGCCCGGTTCCAGCTCAGGCCGCCGCGCCGTGGCGCGGCACCGCCAATGTCCCCCATTACTGCCCCCGCTAGTCTCCCTGTCCCTACCCTGGCCCCCTTTCCGCGTAACTCAACGTGACCAATCGTCTACCTAAAGCAGGCTCGCGGCCCTCAGCTAGTGACGAAACGCCACGTTCCCAGTAGTCTCATTGTGACTAGTACGCGTCGGGAGGCGCCTGTGTCTGCCGAGATGACCAGCATCACGGCCGGTTCCGGGCCGTCCGCCATTAGCCGCAGCGACCGGGTCAGGCCGGTGCTCGGCGTGCTGCCCGACGGCACGGCGTTCTACGCGCCGGTCGGCGAGGTCGTCACCGACGGCACGCTGGTCAAATGCCACCTGTGCGGGCGCTCGTTCCGCTCGGTCACCGCCCACCTGACCTCGCACGGCTGGAGCAAGCGGCAGTACTGCGAGGCGTTCGGCCTGGAGCGCGGCCAGTCACTCGAGGGCCAGGAGACCCGCAAGCTCCGCTCGGCGGCGTTCACCTCCCGGCTGATCTTCGAGCCGGCGGTGCGGGAGGGCAGCGCGGCTGGCCGGGCCAGGGCCCGTTCGGGGGACCTGACCAGGCAGGCCGCCGCCGCGGCGCGCGGGCGTCGGATCCCAGAACAGCGCAGGAGGAAGAACGCACTCGCCCGGGCGGCCATCCCGGCTGCCGAGGCCGCCCGGGCGAGCCGCGATCATGCGGACGCCTTCCTGGCCGGCGTCGCCGGGCAGGCCGCGCAGGCGCGTGGATACCCCGATATCGGCGCCCTGGTGCTGGCCAGGGTCGCGCAGGGTGCCAGCCTCGCCGCGATCAGCAGGGAGGCTGGGCTGCATAAGGACTGGCTGTCCAGGCACCTGCACCGGGTCGATCCCGTGGCGGCGCAGGCGGCCCGGCGCTCCCTGCCCGACCGCGCCGATGCAGGCTGGCTGGCCGTCCTGCACCGGCTCGGGTTTGACGACGTGGCCGGCTACCTCCGGGCCAGGCACGTCGGCCAGCACCTGACGGTCGCCGCGATCGCCGCCGAGGTCGGCATGTCGCCGCACGCGGTGGAATCCGCGTTGCGCAGGCACGGCCTTGACCGCATCGCGCACGCCGCCAAGCGGCACGCCGCCAGCGTGCGCGCGGCCGAGGTCGCCGCGGCCCTCGGCTATGCCACCGTGGCCGCTTACGTCGGCGACCGGCGGGCCGGCGGCTGGACCTGGAACGCCATCGCGGCGGAGTCCGGGCAGCCGCAGACCTGGCTGCGCAGGCACGCCGCGAGCCTGCCGCCGGCTAGCCACGCCGCTCCCGGCCAGGGGTATGTCCGGCTCCGCAACGGCCGCGCGAGCGGTACTCACAGCGATCACGGAGCGTCGAGACAGGGCCGACATGGTCATCATCGGCCCTGTCCGCTTCGCGCTATCGGCACTGCCTTTCAGCCGGAAACACGCCGAATCCGTGATCCCGGCGATCACGCCGAGCGGATTTCTGGCGTACCCAGGAATCCTCTAGCCTGGGTAATTTATTCGCGTCTTATGGGACACCGAGCACGCGCGCCGCTAGTGTTTACCGATGTCAGGCGCGGGCCCGCCGCGTCAGGCCGACGATTGACGGCCTTTCCCCGCGGGTCAGCGCGAACTGCGCGTGATCGGAGCCGAATGCCCCGACTGAGACAGACCGCTCGCATTAGATTGACGGCCGCAGCCATCCCTGTCGGGATAGCCGCGGCATTCGCATTTCAGGCTCCGGCCGCGAGCGCCGCTCCCGGCGCCGCCGCCCGCCCGGCTGCCACGGCCAGCGTCGTGGCCGCCTCGTTCTCGCACCTGCCGCATTCTGCGGCCCGCACCGCCGGCCACCGGCGGCACCACCTGTCCGCCAGGCTGCGTGCCTACCGCTGGGCGCGGACTCAGGCCGGCCAACCGTACGTCTGGGGCGGCACCGGCCCGGGGTTCGACTGCTCTGGCCTGGTCATGGTGGCGTACCGGCACGCCGGCATCCATTTGCCGAGGACCACCGGCGAGATGCTGGCCAGCCCGCTGCTTGTCTGGGTGAAGCACCCCCAGATGGGCGACCTCGCCTTCTACGGCACCGGCCACGTGGAGTTGTTCAGGAAGTGGGGCTGGACGTTCGGCGCCCATGACTACGGCTCGCCGGTCGGCCTCATCCACTACGGCTGGGGCTGGAAGCCCACGGCCTTCTACCGGGTGCGCTGACCCGCCGGACCCCGCCGAGGCGGCCGACGTTGTTACGCTGGCCCGCGTGATGCCACCTATCCGACCCGCATTCGTGCTGGCGTCGGGTTCGCCGGCTCGGCTGCGGGTGCTGCGTGACGCAGGGATCGACCCCGAGGTCGTGGTCAGCGGGGTCGACGAGACCGCTGACGACGCCTCTGACACGGCGTCGGTGGCGCAGGAACTCGCCGACCGCAAGGCGCGGGCGGTCGCTGTCCTGCGCCCGGACGCGCTGGTGCTCGGCTGCGACTCGCTGCTCGACCTGGACGGGACGGCGTTCGGCAAGCCAGGGTCGCCGGCCGAGGCCGTGGCGATGTGGCGGCGGCTGTCCGGGCAGCTCGCGACGCTGTGGACCGGGCACTGCCTGATCGACGGCGCCGCCGGCAGGCATGCCAGGGGAACGGCAGGGACCGTGGTGCGATTCGCCATGCCCAACGACGACGAGGTGGCCGCGTACGCGGCAAGCGGGGAGCCGCTGGCGATGGCCGGCGCGTTCAGCATCGAGGGACTCGGCGCGCCGTTCATCCAGGGCATCGAAGGCGACCCGAGCAATGTGCTCGGCCTGTCGCTGCCGCTGCTGCGGCGGCTGCTCGCCGATCTGGGCATGGCCATCACCGACCTGTGGCGGCCAGGCACGCTCCCCGTCGCTCCCGGCTAGCTGGCCCGGCGACTCCCGAGACTCCCGAGGCTCCCGAAGCCCTCACTAAACCGACCGCATCGCCTGTATCCGTTCTCAATTGACCGGTGCCAGGCCATCACGCATAACCCTCGCCAACGGGAAACGCGGCCAGCAAAGCGCCGGACGGTGCATGCGGAGGGAGACAGCGTGACAGGCCGGAACTCTTCTCGACGGCGCGGCGTGACAGGCAGGCTCCCTGGACGGCGACTGACGGCCGGACTGACCGGCCTGGCGACGGCCGGGGCTCTGCTGGCTGCGGCCGCGCCGGCCACCGCGGGTGCGGCAATGCTCACCGTCGGCTCGGCCACACCGGTACCCGCGAACGGTGCCCTGAGAACGTCGCTGGTCCGCTACCGGCTGCCAGGCGGGCGCAGCGGCTTCGCGAACAGCCGGGCTCCCGAGTTCGCCGCCCTGTTCGCGACCTGGCACGGCGATCATCCGGACGGCAGCTCGGCGATCGTCGGGATCGCCGGCAATCCCTGAGCACCGCCGCGGCTCGCGCTGCGCCGGATTCCGCTTCGGCGCGGCGGGGGCGGTGCTACTAATGTCCCCGGGAGGAATCATGCGCAAAGGTCCCTGGGCCGCCCTGGCGGGCCTGGCCATCACCCAGCCGAGCACGGGGGCGGCGCCCGCCGACGTCACGCTGTGCGCCTTCCCCGTGGTCAGCTGCCAGGGCAGCGCCTCCAAGGTCGAGCCGACCATCATCTTGCTGTCCGGCGACAGCTCGCTGTTCCTGAACGCGGTCACCTGGACTAGCTGGGGGGCAGCGACGGCACAGGGCAGCGACGGCACAGGGCAGCGGGACGCTCAACGTCGACGGCTGCACGCCGAACTGCGCGCAGGGCACCCTGTCCCGCTACGCGGCGACGATCACGGTGACCGGCCTCACGCCGTACGGCAACGGCAAGCAGGCCTACGCGACCATGACCGTGACCGCTCCTGGCAAGTCCTACAACCAGACCTTCAACAGCCTGGTCCCCTAGCCGCGGGCGTGAGGGCACCTGGTCGACGAATCGACCGCGCGTACCCGACCTCTTATGCAGGCGGCGGCACTCGAATGGCGCGCTTGAGTATCTTCCCGGTGTCACCATGCGGTAGCTGGCCGACGATCCAGACCTGACGCGGGTACTTGTAGGCCGCAAGCTGGCCGCGCACGTGCTCGCGGAGCTCGTCGGGAGTGGCGGAAGCGCCGGGCTTGAGCGTCACCAGCGCGGCGACCTCCTCGCCGAGCATGTCGTCGGGGACGCCGACCACTGCGGCCTCGGCGACGGCCGGGTGCTCGTACAGCACCTCCTCGACCTCGCGCGGGTAGACGTTGAGGCCCCCGCGGATGATCATGTCCTTCTTCCGGTCAACGATCGAGAAGTAGCCCTCCTCGTCGACGCGGCCGAGGTCTCCGGTGCTGAACCACCCCTCGGCCAGCACCGCCGCAGTCTCCTCCGGCCGCCGCCAGTAGCCCTTCATGACGTTGTGGCCGCGCACCGCGATCTCGCCGATCTCTCCGGCCGGCAGCGGGACGCCCGCATCGTCTTGGACCCGCATGTCGACGCCCGCGATCGGCTGGCCGATGGTGCCTGGCTTGCGTGGCCGGTCAGGGTGGTTGAAGGACGCCACGGGCGAGGTCTCGGACAGGCCGTAGCCCTCCAGGATCATGCAGTCGAACTCCTTCTCGAATGCCCGCATCAGCTCCACCGGCATCGCCGCCCCGCCGGAGACGCACAGCCGCAGGCTGGCCACGTCTCCCGCAGTGCCGCCCGCGCTGTGCAGGACCGCCGCGTACATCGTGGGGACGCCGGGCAGGACCGTGACCTGGTCGCGCTTGATGATCTCAAGGGCGCGCGCGGGATCGAACCTGGTGAGCAGCGTCAGGCACGCGCCCGACGCCACCGCGCAGCCCATCCCGACGACCTGGCCGAACGAGTGGAACAGCGGCAGCGCCCCGAGCAGGACGTCGTCCTGGCTCATATTCAGCAGCGTGGTCCTGGTCACCTCGACGTTGCGGCGCACGTTGTCGTGGGTCAGTTCGGCGCCCTTCGGCTGCCCGGTCGTACCCGAGGTGTACAAGATGACCGCCGTGTCCGACGGCTGGCGGTCGGCGACCGCGGTGAGCGGATCACGCTCGGCGAGCGTGGCGGCCAGCGCGCCGGGCTCGATGACGACCAGCGAGGTCCCCGACCGGCCGGCGCCCTGCTCGGCCTGCTCGGCCACGCCGTGCCAGGCGAGAATGACCGCTGCGCCGGAATCGCTGAGGTAGTACTCGACCTCACGGGGCTTGAACAGCGGGTTGATGGGCACGACGATGGCGCCCGCCCGCAGGATCCCGTAGTACAGCTCGGCGAACTCCGGCACGTTCGGCAGCATCAGGCCGACCCGGTCGCCGACGGTAATGCCGCGCTCGAGCAGCCAGGCAGCGACGCGGGCGCTGGCATCGTCCAGGTCGCGGTAGGTCAGCACCCGCTCGTCGAGAAGGACCGCGGTCCGCTCGGGGTATCGGCTGGCGGCTTGGGTAAGTGTGGTGGCGAAGTTCGACATGGCGGTTCCTAGTCTTGTGTCCTTCCACCCTGGCGCCGCCGCTCCGGCCGGTCTACGGGCGTTGGTCGGTAAAAAGGCCCCGGCCTCGCGGGACCTAGTGCTCTTCCGCTTTGCCCTGGTGGGGCGCACGGTCGGGTAAAGAGAAGGTGAACGCGGCTATGACTGTTACCGCTGGCCCACGCACTGCCACTGCCCCGGCCGGCCTGGACGCCGACTCGCTCAAGATCATGCTGGAGGCGATCACGGACTACATCCGTGATGCCCTCCCGGATGCCAGGCTGCTGCAGCTTGACCACGACGACGAGTGCCCGATCGACGTCGTCAGGGGGATGTGCAGCGACGAGCTCGGGATACAGCTGCTGTTCATCCCCGAGGAGTACGGCGGGATGGGCGGCGACACGATCGACGTCTACCGTGTCTGCGAGCAGATGGCTCGCTGCGACGTGGGGGTCGCGACCAGCGTCCTTGCCACGTTCCTCGGCAGCGACCCGATCTTCGTCGGTGCCACGCCGGAGCAGAAGAACCGGTGGCTGACCGAGATCGCCGAGAGCGGGATCCTGTACGCCTACGGGGCGACCGAGCCCGAGGCGGGCAGCGACCTCGCCGCGCTCAAGACGACGGCGACTCCCGTGCTGACCGGCGACGTAGTGACCGGATACCGGCTGAACGGGCGCAAGCAGTGGATCAGCAACGGCGGAATCGCCGACAAGTACACGATCCTGGCCAGCGCGCCGGGCGGGCCGTCGTGGTTCGTGCTGGAGCGGGGCACCGAGGGATTCACGCAGAACAAGCCGGAGGACAAGCACGGCATCCGGCTGTCCAACACCGCCGCCCTGTTCCTGGACGGCGCGATCGTCCCGGCCGGCAACCTGGTCGGCGGCGTCGAGGGACAGGGCCTGATCCAGGCGCAGAAGGTGTTCGGCTACACCCGCCTGATGGTGGCGGCCTTCGGCCTCGGCGGCGGCTGGTCGGCGCTCGACCGCGCGATCGCGTACTCCACGACGCGCATCCAGGGCGGCACCCCGCTCGCGCAGAAGCAGGGCTACACGCACAAGCTGATCGTGCCGCATGCGGTCCGGCTGGAGGCGGCACGCGCCTTCATCGAGTCCGTCGCGGCCAGGATCGACGCGGGCGAAGGTGCCGACGGCACTCTCAACACCGAAGGCGCGATCGCGAAGTACCTGGCGAGCGAGGCCGGGAACCTGGCCGCCGACGCCGCCATCCAGGCGCACGGCGGCTACGGGTACACCCGCGATTACCTGGTCGAGAAGATCAAGCGCGATGTGCGCATCACCACGATCTACGAAGGCACGTCGGAGATCATGGAGATGACGATCGCCAGGGACCGGTGGCAGCAGCACCTGAAGTCGGGCGGTCGCTACTACGCCGATGCGGCCGAGAGCCTGCGCGCGCTGGACGCGCGCCGACCTGAGGTCGGGGCCGGCATCGCCGCCCTGGCCTGCGGGGCGCTGGCCCGGGTGCTTGAGGCCTGCCGCGTCGGCCGGCTCACCCGCAACCAGCACGTGCTGCTGCGCCTCGGCGAGCTGATCGCCTACGCCGAGGGAGCGGGCTGCCTGGCCGGCCGTGCCGCGACGGCACTGGACGGCGGGCTGCCGGAGAAGGCGGACCACAGGTTCGACGGCTCGGCACTCGCCGCGATGAGCCGCGTCTTCGCCCGCGACGCCGCCCAGAAGGTGGCCTGCGACGGCCTGCGGCTGGTGGTCGGGGCGGCCGGGCCGACGGCCGGCGGCGGCATGCCGCCAGACACCGGCATCGAGCTTGACGCCGTCCTGGCCGCCCAGGCGGGCCTGCTGGCCGACATGGATCGCGTCGCCGACGCCCTCTACGGGCGAGCCCGCCCACCGAACGTGACCGCACACTAAACGACAGGCGGAATGTGATGACCTCGGACGAGATGACTCGCAGCCAGTCACCTGCCCGCCCCACGCAGCGCATCGCGATCGTCGGCCTGGGCGCCGTCATGCCGCAGGCGCCGACCGCCGAGGCGTTCTGGCAGAACATCACGCAGGGGCGGTACTGCATCACCGACGTGCCGAAGGACCGGTGGGACCCGGACCTGTACTACGACCCCGACCCGAGCGTGCCGGACAAGACCTACTCGCGGATCGGCGGCTGGGTGCGCGAGTTCGGATGGGACCCGATCGGCTGGCGGCTGCCGCTGCCGCCGAAGGTCGGCGACCAGATGGACGACGGCCAGAAGTGGGCCGTGGCCGCGGCACGTGCCGCCCTGATCGACGCGGGCTGGCCGGGCTGGAGCGTCGATCCCGAGCGGGTAGCCGTGGTCATCGGCAATGCCCTCGGCGGCGAGAAGCACTATGCGACGAACCTGCGGATTCAGCTGCCCGAGTTCAGCCGGGAGCTCGTCAGGTCGGCCTCCTTCGGCGCCCTGCCTGAGGCGACCCGGGGCGCGATACTCGCCGAGACCAAGGACTCGTTCCTGCGCCAGTTTCCTGAGATCACCGAGGACACCATGCCAGGCGAGCTGGCGAACATCATCGCCGGCCGGATCTGCAACCTGTTCAATTTCCGCGGGCCGAGCTTCACGACGGACGCGGCCTGCGCGTCGGGTCTCGCCGCGCTGTCGGCGGCCGCTCAGGGCCTGGCCGACCGGCAATACGATGCCGTCATCGCCGGCGGCGTCGACCGCAACATGGGCGTGGCCGCGTTCGTGAAGTTCTGCAAGATCGGCGCGCTGTCGGCGACCGGCACGCGGCCGTTCGACGCGGGCGCGGACGGGTTCGTCATGGGCGAGGGCGCCGCGCTGTTCGTTCTCAGGCGCCTCGAGGACGCCGAGCGGGACGGCGACCGCGTCTACGCGGTGCTGCTCGGCGTGGGCGGGTCGAGTGACGGCAAGGGCAAGGGAATCACCGCGCCCAACCCGGTAGGACAGCGGCTCGCGATCGCGCAGGCCTGGCAGAACGCAGGTGCCGACCCGGCGACCGCGTCCTTGATCGAGGCTCACGGCACATCCACCCGCGTCGGCGACGCCGCCGAGCTGGAGAGCCTGGTCTCGGTCTTCGGCGGGGGGTCGCACGGATCGATCCCGCTCGGCTCGGTGAAGTCGAACATCGGCCACCTGAAGGCCGCAGCCGGCGCCGCCGGCCTGTTCAAGATGATCATGGCATTGCACGAGAAGGTGCTGCCGCCGAGCCTGGGTCTGCGCGACCCGAACCCGAACGTGGACTGGGCGGCGTCGCCGTTCGTGGTCAATACCGAGCTGCGCGAGTGGCCACGGCCACCGGACGGTGTCCGGCGCGGCGGCGTGAGCGCGTTCGGCTTCGGCGGCGCCAACTTCCACGCGGTGCTGGAAGAGTACGTTCCCGGGCGGCAGGACGGCGCCGAGCGGAGCACGTTCGCGGGCGCGGACATCCAGGCATCCGCCGTGGCGACGGGCAGCGGCGGCCCGATCGGCCCGGTCGGCGGCAAGAGTCCGCTCCGGGGCGCGCTCGTAGTCGGCGGCGACAGCGACGCCGACGTCGCCGCGCAGCTCACGCTGGCAGCCGAGCGCGCGACGGCCGGTGCGGCGCCGGACCGGCAGCCACCCGACCCGGCGCTGGCCGGCGCCAGGGTGCGCGCGGCCATCGACTTCGGCGACGCGGCGGACCTGGCCGTTAAGGCCGGCCTGGCGGCCAGGGCGCTCAGCGGAGGCGGCGCGGAGGCTCTCAAGGTACTCAGGGCCAGGGGGATCTTCATCGGCCGGGGCCCGGCGCCCAAGGTCGCCTTCCTGTACACCGGCCAGGGCTCCCAGTACGTCAACATGCTCGCCGGGCTCGCCTCGACCGAGCCGATTGTCGCCCAGACCTTCGCCGAAGCCGATCAGATCATGACGCCGTTGCTCGGCCGGCCGCTGACCGATTACATCTTCGTCGACCGCGCTGATGAGGCCGCCGTCGCGCGCGCCGAAGGGCAGCTGCTGCAGACCGAGATCACCCAGCCGGCGGTCCTGGCGGCCGACCTGGCCATGACCCGGCTGCTGCAGGCCTACAACATCCGGCCCGACCTGGTCATCGGCCATAGCCTGGGCGAGTACGGGGCGCTGGTCGCTGCGGGCGCCCTGTCGTTCGGCGCGGCGCTCGAGGCGGTCAGCGCCCGCGGCAGGGAGATGGCGAACCTGACCCTGGCCGACTCGGGCGCTATGGCGGCCGTGATGGCGCCGCTGGGCGAGATCGAGCGGATCGTGACGGCCGTCGACGGCTACGTGGTCATCGCCAACATCAACAGCACGCACCAGGCGGTCATCGGCGGAGCGACCGATGCGGTCGAGCGCGCCGTCGAGGCCCTGGTCGCGGCCGGCTACACGGCCGCTCGCATCCCCGTCAGCCACGCGTTCCACACCGAGATCGTCGCGCCTGCCAGCGACCCGCTCCGGCGAACCCTGGCCAGGCTCAACCTGCGGCCGCCAATCCTGCCGATCGTGGCAAACGTCGACGGGGAGTTCTACCCGACCGGCCCAGGCGCGGCCGAGCAGATGCTGGACATCCTGGGCCGCCAGGTCGCGTCGCCGGTCCAGTTCGTCAAGGGCCTGCGGACGTTGTACGACGCCGGGGCGCGCGTCTTCGTGGAGGTCGGCCCGAAGCGGGCGCTGCAGGGCTTCGCTGAAGACGTGCTCGGCTCGGCGCACGATGAAGTGCTGACGCTCTTCACCAACCATCCGAAGAACGGCGACATCCCCTCGTTCAACGCCGCGCTGTGCGGGCTGTACGCATCGGGCCTCGGCTTCCAGCCGCCGCCTGAGCCCGCCGCCACCACCCCGCCGCCCAGGCCCGAAGGAGTCCCGATGTCAGCCGACCGCTACGCCGAACTCGGCCACCTGTTCGCTGACCTGATCGACCGCAGCCGCAGCATCCTGGCGGGCGTTCCGCAGGCCGCGGCGGCCACCGCGGCTGCACAGGGCGCGCTGCCGGACGGGGGCTACCGCGGCACGGAGCAGTACGCCGATCCGGTCGTGATCACCGGAGCGGCTCTCGGCCTGCCAGGGACGGACCGCGTCTTCGACGACGAGAACGTCGCGCGCATCCTGGCCGGCCAGCAGCTCATCGATGTCGTCCCACGGCAGGTGCGCCGCGAGATGGTGGATAAGCACATCACCAGGCTGGTCAAGAGCGAGACCGGCGATCCGGTCTTCGAGAAGATCGAGAGCGAGGCCGACGTCATCAAGCTGGCCGGCCGGTACGGAAAGCTCGACCTGGTCGAGGAGTTCGGGGTCGAGGCCGACCGCGACGCCGCGCTGGATCAGTGCACCAGGCTCGCGATCGGCGCGGGACTTGACGCGCTGCGCGACGCGGGAATCCCGCTGGTGCGGCACTACCACACCACCAGTCTCGGAACACAGCTGCCTGACCGATGGGGCCTGCCCGACCGGCTGCGCGACGAGACCGGCGTGGTGTTCGCGTCCGCGTTCCCCGGCTACGACTCGTTCGCAACTGACCTGAACAGCTACCACGAAGACCGGGCTCGCCGGCACGAGCTGGCCACCCTCGAGGATGTGCGCGGCCGGATGAGCGCCCAGGACCCGGCCTGCGCCGACGTGGACCGGCGGATCGCCGAGCTGCGCCACGTGCTGGCGACCCAGCCGTTCACGTTCGACCGCAGGTTCCTGTTCCGCGCGCTCGCCATGGGCCATTCGCAGTTCGCCGAGCTCATCGGCGCCAGGGGCCCGAACACTCAGCTGAACTCCGCCTGCGCGAGCACCGCTGAGGCGCTGTGCGTCGCCGAGGACTGGATTAAGACCGGCCGCTGCCGCCGCGTCGTCGTGGTGTCCGCGGACGACGCCGCGTCGGACACCCTGCTGCCCTGGACCGGCTCGGGATTCCTGGCCAGCGGGGCGGCCGCCACCGACGACGTCGTCGAGGATGCCGCGCTGCCGTTCGACCGGCGCCGGCACGGCATGATCGTTGGCTCCGGCGCCGCGGCGCTCGTGGTGGAGTCGGCGCAGGCGGCGGCCGAACGGGGGATCAGCCCGATCTGCGAGCTGGTCGCCACGGTGAGCGCGAACAGTGCCTTCCACGGAACACGCCTGGACGTGGAGCACATCGGCGAGGTCATGGAGCGGCTAATGCGCCAGGCCGAGCAGCGGGGCGTGGACCGCTCCGCCATCGCCGGGCAGACCGTCTTCGTATCGCATGAGACCTACACGCCCGCCCGGGGCGGTAGTGCCTCGGCCGAGATCAGTGCCTTGCGCCGCGTCTTCGGCGCTGATGCCGACTCGATCGTCATCGCGAACACGAAGGGATTCACCGGCCACGCCATGGGTGCGGGCATCGAGGAAGTGGTGGCGGTCAAGGCGCTGGAGACCGGCATCGTGCCGCCGGTGCCCAACTACCGCGAGCCCGATCCCGAGCTTGGCCACCTGAATCTGTCGCGCGGCGGGAGCTATCCAGTCACCTATGCCCTGCGCCTGGCCGCCGGCTTCGGCTCGCAGATCGCGATGACGCTGCTGCACTGGATCGCCCCGCCGGACGGGCGGCGCCGGCCGCCGAGCGAGCTGGGATTCGGCTACCGGATCGCCGACCAGCCGACCTGGGACGCCTGGCTGGCCGAGGTGACCGGCAGTGACCACGTTACGCTGGAGGTCGTACAGCACCGGCTGCGCGTCGCCGACGACGGCGCCCGGCCGGCCGAGGTGGCCCATACGCAGGCGGACCGGCAGCACGCGCACCTGGCACCGGTCACAGCGACGCCGCCGCACTCGCCCGATACATCGGATGCGCCGGCTACGTCCGGCGCACCAGCTACCACGGGCGCACTGGTTACCGCCGGCGCACCAGCTACCACGGACGCACCGGTTACCTCCGGCGCACCAGCTACCACGAACCCGCCGGTTACCTCCGACGCGACGGCTGCGGCCGCCGGAACAGCCAGCCCGGCCCCCGCCGTGCCTCAGCCTGAGCCAGCGGCCGGCGCCGACCAGGTCGAGACCGCCGTCCTTGACGTGGTGGAAGGGCTGACCGGCTATCCCCGCGATCTGCTCGACCTGGACCTGGACCTGGAGGCCGATCTTGGGGTGGACACGGTCAAGCAGGCCGAGGTGTTCGCGGCAGTGCGGCAGCGGTTCTCGATCCCCCGCGAGGACGACCTGAAACTGCGTGACTTCCCGACCCTGGCGCACGTGATCGGGTTCGTCCACGACCACGTCGCCAAGCCCGCGGCCGCGACGCCGGCGGCGCAGGTGACACCGGCTACGAAGGCCGCCTCGCAGACTGACGCGCAGGCTGTCGTCGCCGCGCAGGAAGCCGCTGGCGAGCCGGGGCCGGCCGACGGCGACGAGGTCACCGGCGCCGTCCTTGACGTGGTGGAGGGGCTGACCGGCTACCCGCGCGATCTGCTCGACCTGGACCTGGACCTGGAGGCCGATCTTGGGGTGGACACGGTCAAGCAGGCCGAGGTGTTCGCGGCAGTGCGGCAGCGGTTCTCGATCCCCCGCGAGGACGACCTGAAACTGCGTGACTTCCCGACCCTGGCGCACGTGATCGGGTTCGTCCACGACCACGCCGCCGAGCCCGCAGCCGCGACGCCGGCAGCGGCCGCCGCGCGGGCCGGCACCCCGCCGGGCACCGAATCTCCCGCCGCATCTCCCGCCACGCCGCAGCAGCCGCGGACCCCGCTTGCCCCGGCGCCCGCGTTCACCGCCGACATGGGGCAGACCGAGCAACTGCCGCGTCGCGTTCCCGTCCCCGTGCTGCGGCCGCCGATCGAATGGTGCAAGCCGACCGGCGTCACCCTCGGTCCCGGCAGCCGGGTCGTGGTGATGGCCGACGAAGGCGGCGTGGCCAGGTCGCTCGTGAAGCGGCTCGGTGCCGCCGGCGTCACGGCCCTGGTTCTGGAAGCCGGGCGCGAGACCGCCGACATTGAGGCCCGGCTGGCCGGGTGGCTCGATGAGGGGACCCCCGTGAGCGGCGTCTACTGGCTCGCTGCCCTCGACTGCGAGCCGCCGATCGCAGATCTCGACCTGACGGGGTGGCGCGAAGCCCTGCGCAGGCGGGTGAAGAACCTGCATGCGGTCGTCAGAAGGCTCGACACTGCCGGGCAGCTCGGGCCGGCCGGCACGTTCCTGGTGGCAGCAACCCGGCTCGGCGGCTACCACGGATATGACGACGCCGGCGCTGTCGCACCGCTCGGCGGCGCGGTCACCGGTTTCGTCAAGGCCTACCGGCGCGAACGCCCCGACGTGCTCGTCAAGGCCGTCGACTTCCCGGCCGGCCGAAGGACGGCCGCGCTCGCCGACGCGCTGATCGAGGAGACGCTGCGGGACCCTGGCGCGGTCGAGATCGGCCGCGCTGACGGCCGGCGCTGGGCTGTCGGGCTGCGGGAGGTGCCGTTCGGCGACGGACCGGACGGCCTGGCGCTATCGAAATCGGCCGCGCTGACGGCCGGCAAGCAGAGCGTCTTCGTCGTCACCGGCGCCGCCGGCGCCATCGTGTCGGCGATCGTCGCCGACCTGGCCGGCGCCAGCGGCGGCATCTTCCACCTGCTCGACCTGGCGCCCGAGCCCGACCCCGCCGACGAGGACCTGATCAGCTACGCCACGGACCGCGGGCGCTTCACGAAGGCAGTCACCGAGCGGCTCGCGGCGGCCGGGACCCGGCCCACCCCGGTGCTGATCGAGCGGGAGCTCGCCAGGTACGAACGGCTGCACTCGGCCCTGATCGCGATCCGCGCCGTGCGGGAGGCCGGCGGCGAGGCCTGCTACCACGCGGTCGACCTGACCGATGGCGGAGCCGTCGCCGACGTCATGAGCGCGATCCGCGAGCGGCACGGGCGGATCGACGTGCTCGTCCATGCGGCCGGGATCGACGTCAGCCATGCGATCGCCGACAAGCCCGCGCGCGAGTACGACCTCGTGTTCGACGTGAAGGCCGACGGGCTCTTCAACCTGCTTCATGCCACCGCCGGGATGCCGGTCGGCGCCCTGGTGGCGTTCAGCTCGGTGGCGGGCCGGTTCGGCAACGCCGGACAGACGGACTACGCGGCGGCCAACGACCTGCTGTGCAAGATCGCGTCGAGCTTCCGCACCGCCTGTCCTGGCACCCGGGCGATCGCCATCGACTGGACCGCGTGGGCGGACCTCGGCATGGCGACCAGGGGCTCGATACCAAAGGTCATGGCCGTGGCCGGCATCGAGATGCTGACACCGCAGGCCGGAATCGGATGGATCAGGCGCGAGCTGACGGCGGGCCCGTTCACCGGCGAGGTTGTCGTTGGCGGGCGCCTGGGCGTGCTGACCGCCGAGCTGGACCAGGCCGGCGGCCTGGATCGGGCCGCCGTGGACACGGGCCAGGGTGGCCCGATGATCGGCACGATCACCGGCATGGGGGTCTATTCCGGGCTGACCGCGGAGACGACGCTCGACCCGGTCGCGCAGCCCTTCCTGAACGATCACCGCATCGACTCCGTGGCCGTGCTGCCCGGGGTCATGGGGATCGAGGCCTTCGCCGCGCTCGCTCGCCTGGCGGCCCCGGACATGCAGGTCGCGGGCATCGAGCAGGTGAGCTTCGCCGCCCCGGTCAAGTTCTACCGCGATGAGCCGAGGACCCTGACGATCACGGCTGTGCTCAGGCCCGACGGCGCGGACCTGGTCGCGGACTGCGCCCTGACCGCTAGCCGGACACTGGCCGGCGATCAGGTCCCGAGGGTGACGACCCACTTCACCGGCCAGGTCAGGCTGGCGGCCCGCGCGCCGCGGCCAGAGCGAGGGCAGGCGCCTGGCGGTCGCACCGGATGCACCGCCGGGCACGGCGACATCTACCGTGTCTTCTTCCACGGCCCCGCCTACCAGGTCATCGACGAGGGCTGGCACAGCGGGCCCACGGCGGTGGCCGCGCTCGCGCGCACGCTGCCGGCCGATCACGTGCCGGCCAGCACGGCGATGGTGACCGAACCGCGGCTGGCCGAGGCGTGCTTCCAGACCGCGGGCCTGTGGGAGATCGGCCAGGCAGGGCGGATGGCGCTGCCCGCGCGCACGGACGCGGTCACCCTGCTGCACAGGCCGCAGTCTGGCCAGCAGCTCTTCGCGATGGTCCAGCCGACGGCCGACGGCGCTTTCGACTGCCGGGTCGTGGACGGTGAAGGCGACGTGGTTCTCCGCGTCGACGGTTACCGGACCGTCAGCGTCGACAGCCCGCTGCCTGCCGAGCCGCAGGCAGCGATCCACCACGCCATGAGCGACTAACGCGCGGCCAGCCGCGCGAGGAGGCCAGATGCCGAGCATTCGGCGGCTAGCCATCGTCAACAGAGGCGAGGCAGCGATGCGCTGCCTGGCGGCCGTCGGCGAGCTCAGCTGCGAGTCGAGCGAGCCGATCACCACGATCGCGCTGTACACAGAGCCGGACGCCGCCTCGTGGTTCGTCCGGGAGGCCAGCGAGGCCGTGTCACTCGGGCCTGCGCTCGTCACCGACATCGACGGCGCACGGCACAGCGCCTATCTGGATGTCGACCGGCTGATGGCCGTGCTTGAGTCGGTCCGCGCCGATGCGGTCTGGGTCGGCTGGGGCTTCGTCGCGGAGTCAGCCGAGTTCGCCGCCCGCTGCGAGAAGGCGGGAATCGCGTTCATCGGTCCCCCCAGCGACGTGATCAGGCTGCTCGGAGACAAGGTGCAGGCCAAGCTGCTCGCGGAGAGGATCGGGATACCGGTGCTGCCGTGGAGCGGCGGGCCAGTACGCGACGAGCGGAGCGCGAGCATCGCGGCCGGAATCCTCGGCTACCCGGTGCTCATCAAGTCCGCCGCCGGGGGCGGCGGGCGAGGCATCCGGCTGGTGCGGTCGGAAGGCGAGCTCGCATCGGCGTTCGCGTCGGCACGGGGCGAGGCCGACCAGGCGTTCGGCGGCTCCGCCGTCTTCGTTGAGCGCCAGATCAGCGGTGCGCATCACGTCGAGGTCCAGGTCATGGCGGACGCCCACGGCATGTGCTGGGCCGCCGGCATTCGCGACTGCAGCATTCAGCGGCGCAACCAGAAGGTCATCGAAGAATCCGGCTGCACCGCCCTGGAACCGGACACCGAATCGCGCCTGCGCGACGCTGCCGTCCGGCTGTGCCTGGCCGCCGGATACCGCAACGCGGGCACGGTGGAGTTCCTGCTCGACCCGCGGACGCAGGAGTTCATGTTCCTTGAGGTGAACACGCGCCTGCAGGTGGAGCACCCGGTCACGGAGATGACGACCGGAGCCGACCTGGTCAAGCTCCAGCTGCAGGTCGCCCGCGGCGACGCGCTGCCGCCAGCCCCTCCCCTGAGCCGCGGGTACGCGATCGAGGCCAGGCTGAACGCCGAGGATCCGGAGCGCGAGTTCGCCCCGGCGCCCGGCCGGGTGTCCGCGCTGCGGCTGCCGTCAGGCCCCGGCATCCGGACCGACACCGGCGTGGCGGTCGGCGACTATATCGCCGCGGAGTTCGACTCGATGATCGCCAAGATCGTGGCCTGGGGGCAGGACAGGGACGAGGCGCTCAGCCGGCTGCGGCGCGGCCTGGCTCAGTCCCAGGTGGTGATCGAGGGCGGGATGACGAACAAGGCCTTCCTGCTCTCCCTGGCGGGCAGGCCCGAGGTGCGCGCCGGAACCTGCGACACCACGTGGCTGGACCGGCTCACGGCGAGCGGCGCCCATCTGCCCGCGCCGGATCCCGTCGCGCTGCTGGCCGCGGCGGTCGAGGTCGCCGACGACGACCAGGCCGCCGTCCAGGCCAACTTCCTGGCCTCCGCCGCGCGCGGACGCCCGGTCCTGCCCGACACCGTCGGGCACCGGGTGCCTCTCGTCACCGGAGGCGCCGCGTACCCAATGCGGGTGTACTGCCTGAGCCGCGATGACTACCGTGTCATCACGCCAAGCGGCCCGCTCGACGTGACCGTCCAGCAGTTCGGGCGTTACGAGCGCGCGATGACGTGCCTGGGAAGGCGCTACCGCGTCGTGGCCGCCAGCTCCGGCCCGCGGCTGGTGATCGAGATCGATGGCACTCCGCACGTGATCACCCGCGACGACGGCGGCCAGGTACGCTGCCCGGCTCCGGCGTTCGTCGTGGCCGTGCTGGTCGCCCCGGGTGACACCGTGCGCGCCGGGGACCCGCTCGTCGTGGTGGAGAGCATGAAGATGGAATCGACCATCACGGCGCCGCACGCGGGCATCGTCAGGTCGGTCTCCGCCCAGGTGAACACGCAAGTCGAGGCGGGGTCTGCGCTCGTACGGCTGCAGCCGCCCGACCTTGAGCTTCAGCTGGCCGGGCGGGGCGGCCCGGTGGCGGGCTTCGCCGGACTCGCATGCGCAAGCGATCCGGCAGACTCAAGCCGGCGCGACAGGCGCCGACTGCTTCGGGCGTACCTGCTCGGCTATGACCTCGAGGACAGCGAGGCCGCGGAACTCGGGCGCGCCGAAGTCGCAAGCCTGGCCAGCCTGCCGCCCGATGACCCCGGGGTCCGCGAGGAGCAGGAGCTCGTGGAGATCTTCGCTGACATCGCCGCCCTGTCCCGGCACGTACCCGACGACGAGCAGGACGGACACGCGCGCAGCTCGCATGAGTACCTGCTCAGCTACCTGGCATTCCTGGACACCGAACGCAGCGGGACGCCCGACAGCTTCGCCCGGCAGCTGAGGACGGCGCTGGCTCGTTACGGCGTCGCGTCGCTGACCCGCTCCCCCGAGCTCGAGCAGGCGCTGCTGCGCATCTACCGCTCAGTCGGCCGGATGCCTGCCGCAGCCCCGATCGTTATCGCCATCCTCGGGCGCTGGATGCAAGGCCGCCGCGGGCTGGCAGGCACGCTGCCTGCCGAGCGGCTGGCCGTTCTCGACCGTCTCGTCAGCTGCACCAGGGGGCGGTATCCAGGGGTGTGCGACCTTGCCAGGGAGGTGCGCTACCGCTATACCGACGAGCCGTTGCTCAAGCAAACCCGCGCGGCGGCCTACGCGGACATCGGCCGCACACTCGACGTACTGTGCGGGTGTCAGGATCCCGAACGGGTCCGCGAGCTCACGAGCCGCGTCGTCTGGTTCCCGCTGCCGATGCGCGCCACGCTGCGGGACCGGTTCCGCGGCGCGGACCAGGCGGCGAGTGCGCGGCTGCTCAAGGCTCGCACGCTGCGCTTCTACCGCATACGCACGCTGACCGAGCTGCGCTGCGAGACCTTCGCCGGGCACATGAGCTGGCTGGCCGACTATCACGATGCCGGAGTCGGCCCCGAGGCCGTGCACCTGATCATCGCCTACGTGCCGATGAAGGATCTGCCCGCGTTCGCCACCGCGGTCTCCGCTCACCTGCGCACCATCGACCGCGCTCGCCCGGTCGTGGTCGACGTCGAGTCCTGGCGGAACGAGCCGTTCGAGGCTGCCGACGAGATGGCCCGCCAGCTCGAAGACCTGCTCGCTCACACATGCTTCGGCCGCGACCTGCACCGGCTGACCATCACAGTGACCAGCGCGAGCGGTGCGGACCATGCGGAAGAGCATCAGCGCACCCAGAGCTTCACCTACCGGCAGAGCGCAGAGACGTTCGCCGAGGACACGCTGTTCAGGAACATGCACCCGATGATCGCGGAGCGGATGGAGCTGTGGCGGCTGTCGAACTTCGACCTGAGCCGGCTGGCCAGCGCGGAGGACGTCTACCTGTTCCGCGCCGTCGCCCGATCGAACCCGCAGGATGAGCGGCTGATCGCCCTCGCCGAGGTCCGCGATCTCACGCCCGCGCGGGACGCGGCAGGCGCGATCACCGGCTATCCGCACCTGGAAGGCATGCTGGCAGAGGCGCTTGCAGGCATCAGGCGGGCGCTTCGCGGCCGGGCGCCGCGGCAGCGGCCGATGAACAACAGGGTCGTGCTGTATGTCCGCCCGGCCTGGGACATTCCCACCTCGACCTGGCGCGTACTCGCCCACCGGCTCGCGCCGCTCGCCGCCGATATCGGGCTGGAGAAGGTCGTTGCCCGGATCCAGCAGGTCGACTTGGCGACCGGCGGCCTGACCGACACGGTGCTTGACGTGGAGAATGTCGAGGACAGGGGGGTGGCCGTGCGGCTGCGGGCACCGGCTGACCAGCCGATCCAGCCCATGACCGAGTACAAACAGAAGTCCCTGCAAGCCCGCCGGCGCGGACTTCCGTACCCCTATGAGCTGGTCAGGATGCTCACGCCGCCCGCTGACGCTCCCGCAGACTTCCCAGCCGGCGATTTCGTCGAGTACGACCTGGACGACGCGGGCCCGGGCCAGGATCTCGCACCGGTGAACCGGCCCTACGGCCGCAACCGGGCCGGGGTCGTCGTGGGCGTGATCACCAACTACACGACGCTCGTGCCGGAAGGCGTGCGGCGCGTCGTGATCCTCGGCGACCCGACCGCGGGCCTGGGCAACCTGGCCGAGCCGGAGTGCCGGCGGATTCTCGGCGCGCTCGACCTCGCGCGCCAGATGCGCGCGCCGGTGGAGTGGTACGCGCTGTCCTCAGGGGCCAAGATCGCCTGGGACAGCGGCACCGAGAACATGGACTGGATCGCAGCCGTCCTGCGCCGCCTGATCGAGTTCACCCAATCCGGCGGCGAGGTCAACGTGATCGTCACCGGGATCAACGTCGGTGCCCAGCCGTACTGGAACGCCGAAGCCACCATGCTGATGCATACCCGGGGCATCCTGATCATGACACCGGCCAGCGCCATGGTGCTGACCGGCAAGAGCTCGCTTGACTACTCCGGCGGCGTATCCGCGGAGGACAACCTCGGCATCGGCGGCTTCGAGCGGATCATGGGCCCTAACGGCGAGGCGCAGTACTGGGCGCCCACCCTCGCATCGGCCTGCCACCTGCTGCTCCGGCATTACGAGCACACCTACATCGTCCCCGGCGAGCGGCACCCGCGGCGGGCGCCGACCAGCGACCCGGCCGACCGCGACGTCTGTGCGTCCCCGCATAGGCACGTGGATGGGTCGGAGTTCACCGCGATCGGTGACATCTTCTCCGTCGAGCTGAACGGCGACCGCAAGAAGCCCTTCGACATGCGGTCGGTGCTGCGCGCCGTGACAGACAGTGACCACGAGCCAATCGAACGGTGGGCGCACTGGCGGGACGCGGAGAGCAGCATCGTCTGGGAAGCGCACATCGGCGGCTTCCCCGTCTGCCTGATCGGCCTTGAGTCGCGCACGGTCACGCGCGCCGGTTTCGTGCCTGCGGACGGGCCGCCGTCGTGGACATCGGGCACGCTGTTCCCGCAGTCCTCACGCAAGCTGGCGCGCGCGATCAACGCGGCGAGCGGCAATCGCCCGGTGGTCGTGCTGGCCAATCTCACCGGGTTCGACGGATCGCCGGAGAGCATGCGGAAATGGCAGCTGGAGTACGGAGCGGAGATCGGCCGTGCGGTCACGAACTTCGTCGGTCCCATCCTGTTCGTGGTTGTCTCCCGGTACCACGGCGGCGCCTTCGTGGTCTTTTCCAAGCGGCTCCACGACGACATGGAAACCGCCGCGGTGAGCGGCTCGTTCGCGTCGGTGATCGGCGGCGCGCCGGCGGCGGCGGTGGTGTTGTCCAGGGAGGTCGCGGCCAGGACGGACGGGGATTCGCGGGTGGCGGACCGGCGCGCGCGGCTTGCCTCGGCTACCGGCAGGGAACTGGCCGACCTGCGGCACGAACTCGCCGATATCGCCGCCATGGTCAGAGCGGAGAAGCTCAAGGAAGTGGCCGACGAGTTCGACGGCATCCACGACATCGAGCGCGCGATGCGGGTCGGATCGGTCGACCGCATTATCTCGCCGGCCGAGCTGCGGCCGTTCGTGGTCGGCGCGCTGGAGCGCCGGCTCGCTAGCTGACCGGCCGGTCGATCCAGCTATGTGACGGCGGCGTCGTGTCGAGCGGCGAGGCCGGCTCGAGCGCGACAGGAGGCGGACCGCCCTCTGGCCAGCACGCGGTCAGCAGGAAGGCGCCGCTCCTACGCCACCATCCGGGGAAGATAACGCCATCCGCCGTCCTCACCCGCAGCGCCGACCAGGTGCGCTCGGGAGCGTTCAGGCCGCGGACCGTCACCTCGACGGAACGAGTATCAAGGCGCAGCCCCGTGCCGAGTACCTTCAGCGCACTTTCCTTCGCCGACCATATGAGGTTGGCGACCACGTCTCTGGCTGTGCCCGCGGCCTGGACTTGCCGGCGTTCATCCTGCGTGAGGTAGTCCCTGACGAAGGCGTCGCTGCGCGGCTCGGTGATCTCCAGGTCGCAGCCGACAGCCGTGGGCCGCCCGGCGACCAGGCAGACCGCGCAGCCTGCCCGGTCGGAGAGCGAGATCCCCCAGGGGGCCGGCTCTCCGTCGATGAAAAGCCGCGGCGCGCCGCCGGGCGCGGGACGGGACTCGACCCGGGCCAGCGCCGCCGTGGTCTCCGGCCAGCCGAGGCGGCGCGCCACGGCCGCCTTCATGGTCCAGCGACTCAGCAGGAAGTCGGCGCGCCGCTTGGCGTACCTCAGCTGGCCGACCCGGCCGCGTTCGACCGCGGACAGCCAGTCGCTCCCGGCTGGCAGGCGCTCTTCGCTGCCGGCGAGCCACCAGGTGACCAGCCCGGGTCCCTGGTCACCCATGTGCGCCTCCCCTCGCTACCGCCTCGCCTAGGGACCAGGCTGACCGGAGTCGGGGACGACTGGCAAGAGGTAATCCAGTTGTCGGCCGGCGCGGCGCCATGGTTACCTGTGGCCCGCAACCGAGGTAACAGCGGTCATGGAGCAGATCAGCAAGCGGCTGATGAACTGGGCGTCCATCCAGGACGGCGCCACGCGGGCGCAGGCGGAGCGCACCGCGCCGATGCCGTTCATCTTCCCGCATGTCGCGCTCATGCCCGACGCGCACCTGGGCAAGGGCGCGACGGTCGGCTCGGTGATCCCCACCCTCGGCGCGATCATTCCCGCGGCCGCCGGGTGGACATCGGCTGCGGCATGATCGCCGCGCGCACCCAGCTGAGCGCCGACGAGGTTCGCTCGCGCGGCGACCTGGCCGTGCTGCGCAAGTCGATCGAGCGCGCCATCCCGCTGTCGGCCGGCCGCTACAACGCCGCCGTCTACGACAGCGCGACCAGCGCCAGGATCGCCGAGCTCGAGCGGCACGACGGCGCCGACAGCGCCGAGCGCATCGCGCCGAACTGGCGGCTGCAGCTCGGCAGCCTGGGCTCGGGCAATCACTTCATCGAGGTCAGCCTGGATGAGGCCGACCGGGTGTGGCTGTTCCTGCACTCGGGCTCCCGCGGGGTCGGCAACAAGCTGGCGCAGCGCCACATCCAGGTCGCCCGCGAGCTTGCAGCGCGGTGGTGGATCACGCTGCCCGACCCTGACCTTGCCTACCTGGCGGAGGGCACGGACGAGTTCTGCGCCTACATCGGGGACCTGCGCTGGGCGCAGCACTTCGCGCTGCTCAACCGCGAGGAGATGATGCACCGCGTGATGCAGGCTGCCTCCGCCTGGTTCGGCCGAGAGCTCGAGGCCGTGCAGACGGTGAACACGCACCATAACTACACCGGGCGGGAGACCCATTTCGGCAGGGAAGTCTGGCTGTCGCGCAAGGGGGCGATCGACGCGTCGGCCGGGGTGCCCGGCCTCATCCCAGGCTCGATGGGCACCCGCTCCTACGTCGTCACCGGCAAGGGCAGCAAGCTGGCGCTGAACTCGTCCCCGCACGGCGCGGGCCGCGCGTTCAGCAGGTCGGCGGCGCGAAAGACGTTCACCAGGGCGCAGCTTGACGCGGCGATGGCCGGCATCGAGTGGCGTAGGACCGACGCGTTCCTCGACGAGATTCCAGCGGCCTACAAGGACGTCGACGTCGTCATGGCCGACGCGGCCGATCTGGTCGAGATCACGCCCGTGCTGCGCCAGATCGTGAACGTCAAGGGCGACTGAGGACCGGGACCGTCACGGCCGTCGCGATCAGGCCGTAGCTGACCAGCCACCGTCCCTGGTAGCCGGCCAGCGGCCGGCCGCCGACCACCGGGCCTGGCACGGCGAGCCTGGCCGTGAACGTCCCTGACCGGTCGATGACCACCTCGGCGTCGTCGAAGCCGAGCCAGGTTCCGGCCGCCGGGAACCACGCCTTGAACACCGACTCCTTGGCGCTGAACAGGATCCGGTCCCAGCAGGTCGCCGGGTCGGCGCCGGCCAGCGCCGCCAGCGCCGCGCGCTCGGCCCGGCTCGCCACCGTCGGCAGTACCTCGGCGGGCAGCGCCTCGTGCGGCTCGGCGTCGATGCCGATCGCCGCGATCACCTCGGACCTGGCCACCGCGCACCCGCGGTACCCGGCGCAATGCGTCATGCTGCCGACCACTCCGGGCGGCCAGATCGGAGCGCGCGACGGCCCGGGCACGATGGCGGCGGGCGGCAGGCCAGCCCTGGCCAGTGCCAGCCGCGCGCAGGCGCGGACCGCGGTGTATTCCCTGCGCCGCTGCTCGACAGCCCCGGCGATCGCCGGCACCTCCTCGGGCAGCAGCCCGCATACGTCGAAGTCTTCGCCGAAGACCTCGGCGACGGCCACGGCGGCCGGCACTATTCCGGCGAGCATGACCGTCCACCTGCTGCCTGACCAACCTGGCAAAACGCTAGGAACGTGGTTAGTGTCTGACCTTGGTAGATAAAGGCTGTCGTGAGGGGGGCTTCCATGCCCGTTTCCCGGTCCCTTCGAGCGGTGGCGATCTTCACGGTAGCCTGTGCGGCGCTGCTCTCGGTCACCGCGGCGGCAGAGCCGCACCACCAGGAACCGGCCAGGTCCGCCTGCCCGAAGGCACCGTACGGCCCGAACTTCTACGCACCGGGCGGCGGCAAGACCGTGGCGCTGACGTTCGACGACGGCCCGGGCCGCAGCACCTGGCGCATCCTGCAGATCCTGCGCAAGTACCGGGTGCCCGCCACGTTCTTCAACATCGGGGAGAACGAGGCGGTCAGGAAGCAGGACGTCAAGGACGAGGTGGCCGGCGGCTTCGCGGTCGGCGACCACACCTGGGACCACCCGGACATGACGCTGCTGTCCGCGTCAGCGCAGGCCGCCGAGCTTGACCGGACTAGTAACGAGCAGTACCTGCTCACACGCACCAGGCCGTGCGCGTTCCGGCCGCCCTACGGCGACTACGACTCGACCACGCTCCATCTCGCCCAGGCACGCCGGATGAAAGTCTGGCTGTGGTCGGTGGACACGCAGGACTGGATGGCGGACGGCTCAGGCTCGTCCTACTGGGTGAACAGGATCATCTCGCTGGCCGAGAGCGAGGGCGGCGCGCAGCGCCACCCGGTCGTGCTGATGCACAACCAGCCGTTCGGCAACCCGGCCACGGTCAGCGCGCTGCCGACGATCATCAGGTTCTTCCAGCGGAACCACTACCGCTTCGTGATGCTGTAGCCGGCAGCGATGCGCCGCCGCGCGCGGTGCACTACTGTCGGCATCCGTGACCGACAGCGGCGCCCCGACCGAGCCCGAGCCGCCCGTGCCCGGGTCGGCCGTGCCCGAGTCGCCCGAGGCCGGGCCGCCCGAGGCCGGGCCGCGCGCGCCTGAGCCGGCCCAGCCCCAGCCAGCCGAGCCCGGCATCTCCGAGCCGTCCGAGCTGCCTGATCGGCCCTACCGGCCGGAGCAGGAAGCCGCCGGGGAGCGCAAGGTCCCCGCCGGCCACAACGGGCTCGGGCTGTACCCGCTGGCCAGGGCCGGATTCATCGAGTACGACCGGGTCGTCTTCTTCAGCGACGCAGTGTTCGCGATCGCGATCACGCTGCTCGCCATCGACCTGCGGGCGCGCGTCGGCAAGCACGGCGTGGTGATGCTCGACAGCCACGGCATACTCGGCTTCTGGATCAGCTTCGCCGTGATCGGCCTGTTCTGGCTCGGCCATCACGGCATCTTCCGCTACATCACCGCGCTCGACCGCCCGCTGATCGGGCTGAACCTGCTGATGCTCGGCATCATCGCGTTCCTGCCGTACCCGACCGAGGTGCTGAGCGCGACCGGCGGCGATCAGGTCAAGTCGACCGTGTTCTATGCGGTGTGCGTCGCCGCGGCGGGGACCGCCGAGCTCGCGGTATGGGTCTACGCCACGGGGCGCAAAGGGCTGACCGATCCGTCGGTCGCCACCGTGCGGACGCTCTACACGCTGCGCATCGCCAGGCTGCCCGTGGTGTTCCTCGGATCGATCCCTGTCGCGTTCGCCTCCCCGTCGATCGCGCAGTACACCTGGATCCTGGTCTTGCTGCTCGGCGTCTGGGTCAACCGCTACTTCCACCACCGCGAGCGGCGCAAGCTGGCCGGCTGACCCCGCCGCCGCCCCCGCGGCCGCCCGCCCTGCGCGGCCCCGCATGCCCTGCGCAAAACGGGGTAACTGCGGCCGATGCCGCAGAACCTGCCCGTACCGTCCGCCGAGCTGCCCGAGACCGCCGAGCTGCCCGAGACCGCCGAGCTGCCCGCAGCAGCCGATCTGCCCGACGCTTCCGAGCAGCGCTCGGCCGACCGGCGGGCCGAGCTGATCGGAGCCGCCCAGGCGCACTGGGCGGCAGGGCTGACCGACCTCGGCGGGCGCAACACGCTGCTGTACTACAAGGACCGGCGGTCCTCCACGCTCGACCTGGCCGGGGCCGACCCCGACGCGCTCGAGCACTTCATCCGCGCCGGGTCGATCAGGCTGACCAGGCTGTTCCGCGACGTGGACGCCCGCGCCGACGCGATCAGGCGGATGCACGTGATCTACCGGAAGGCGCGCGAGCTGCTCGAGGAGCGCGGGATCAGGGCCGGCTACCTGGCCACCGGCATGGCGCGCTGGGACGAGCTGTTCCTGCAGCCAGCGGCGCCCGTGCTGCTGCGCGGGCTGACCATCGCGCCGACCAGGGCCAGGTACGACGACTTCGACCTGGTGCTCGACGACGAGCCCGAGGTCAACCCGGTGCTGCTGCACAAGCTGGCCACCGTCTACGGCGCCGCCACCGACAAGCTGGCCGACGCGCGCGGCGAGCGGCTGTACCTGCTGCTCGCCGAGGCGGCGTGCGCCGCCGAGATTCCCGGGTTCGCGATCGCCGCGCGGAACGTGATCGGCACGTTCACCTACGCCAAGCTGCCGATGGTGCGCGACCTGCAGAACGCCTCCGAGCTGCTGACCGACAGCGACGTGGTGGCCGCGATCGCCGGTGACCCCGACGCGCAGGAGCTGCTGTCTGCCGAGGACCAGGCCGAGCCGCTGCTCGACCAGCCGGCCGCCGACTACTCGGTGCTCGACGCAGACTCCTCGCAGCGCAGCGCGATCGCGGCCGTGCTGTCCGGCCGCAGTCTGGTGATTCACGGCCCGCCGGGGACCGGAAAGAGCCAGACCATCGCGAACCTGATCGCCGCGCTGGTCGCGCGCGGCAGGAAGGTGCTGTTCGTCGCCGAGAAGCGAGCCGCCATCGACGCCGTGCTCTCCAGGCTCAAGGGCGTGGATCTCGGCGACCTGGTGCTCGACATCCACGACGGCACCAGGGACCGGCAGCGGATCGCGCGCGACCTCGGCGCCACGCTCGACCTCGCGCAGCAGACCGCGGCCACCGACGACACGACCCTGCGCCGGCGCCTGTCCGACCGGCAGCGGCGGCTGAACGAGCACGTCACCGCGCTGCACGAGGCGCACCCGCCGTGGGGTCTCACGCCGTTCCAGGTGCAGTCCGCGCTGCTCGGCATCCTGCGCGAGGCGCGCAGCGCGGTCAGGTTCCCCGCGCCCGAGCAGATCACCCAGAACCTGGCCGACGAGCTGCGGGACGAGCTGCGGGAGCTTGCGCACCTCGGCGGCTTCGTGATGCGGCCCGACTCGACGCCGTGGTACGGCGCCGCGCTGCGCACGCCCGCCGAGGCCCGCGAGGCCACCCACGTCGCCGGCCAGCTGGCCAGCTATGACCTGCCGCGGCTGATCGACAGGCACCGCCGGGCAAGTGCCGAGCTCGGACTGCGCCCGCCGGCCAGCTACTCCCAGGCCCTGGCCAGGATGAGCCTGTACCTGGCGATCGGCCAGACCATGCAGGTGCTGCGTCCGGAGGTCTACGCCGCCGGGCCCCGGGCGATCGCCGACGCGCTGGGCGGCGGCTCGGGCGGCTCGCTCGGCGAGCGGCACCGGCTGCGCAAGGAGGCCAACCGGCTCTATGCCGGCCAGGCCAAGCCGGCCCGCGAGGCGCTGGCCGCCATGATCGACAAGGCAGCCGGGCAGCTCGCCGACTGGTCGGCCGACGCCGACGCTGCGGCGGCGGCGGCCGACGCGCCCGCTCAGGCCGACCAATCCGCTCGATCAGGCCCGCTGCCCAGGCTCCCTGCCGACCTGGCCGTGCTCGGCGAGCTGCACGCGGACTGCGCGCGCAAGCTCGACGCGCTGCGCGCCCGGGTGCGCCTGTCGGCCGACGACCTGCCCGGCCAGCTCGGCGCGCTCGTCGCCGACGAGGACACCGCGTGGAAACTGCCCAGGCTGTACGAGCTGGCCAGGCACTTCGACGAGCTCGGCCTCGCGCCACTGCTCGACGAGCTCGGCCGTGCGCAGGCGTCGCCTGACCTCGCCGCGGCCACCTTCGACCACGCGTGGTACTCGTCCATACTCGACCAGATCCGGGTGCGCGACCCTCGGTACGCTGCCGAGCGCGGTAGTTCCCTCGACGAGATCGCGAGCGAGTTCCGCGACAGGGACATCGAGTACCTGACCGCGAACCGCAGCCGGGTCAGGCACTCCTGGGCCGAGCGCCTGCGCGAGGCTCAGGACGACCACCCGCTCCAGGCCAGGGTCATCCGCAAGCAGGCCGCGCTGCGCCGCGGGCACCTGCCGCTGCGCCGGCTGCTCGACCAGACCCCGGACGTGCTGTTCGCGCTCAAGCCGTGCTGGGCCATGTCGCCGCTGATGGTGAGCCAGGTCCTGCCTGCCACCCGGCTGTTCGACGTGGTCATCTTCGACGAGGCCAGCCAGATCGTGCCCGCCGACGCGATCCCTTCGATCATGCGCGGTCACCAGATCGTGGTGGCCGGCGACGACCGGCAGCTGCCGCCGACGAACTTCTTCCGCCAGGTCGGCGACGGCGACGAGTTCGCCGAGGACGACGAGGACAACCTGGTGTCGTTCGGAGCGGGCTTCGAGTCGGTGCTCGACGCGCTCAGGCCGCTGCTGCCGACCTGGCCGCTGGCCTGGCACTACCGCAGCAGGGACGAGCGGCTTGTGGCGTTCTCCAACACCCACATCTACGGCGGCGCGCTGACCACCTTCCCCGGCGTGTTCCGCGACGACTGCCTGCGGCACGTGGTGGTGCAGCAGACGCCGGAGCCCGGCCAGGAGGTGTCGGTCACCGCCGAGGTCGAGCAGGTGGTCGAGCTGATACTCGACCACGCCAGGACGGTGCCGCACGAGTCACTCGGCGTGATCGCCCTCGGCATCAAGCACGCCGAGCGGATCGACGCCGCGCTGCGCGCCGCCCTCGCGCGCCACCCCGAGCTCGAGTACTTCTTCGCCGACGAGAGTCCCGAGCCGTTCTTCGTTAAAAATCTGGAAAGAGTACAGGGCGACGAGCGCGACGCCATCATCCTGTCGATCGGCTACGGCAAGCATCGCGACGGCCGGATGCGCTACCAGTGGGGACCTCTGCTGCGCGACGGCGGCGAGCGCAGGCTGAACGTGGCCGCGACGCGGGCCAAGCACCGGCTGACGCTGGTCAGCTCTTTCTCGGCGCACGATGTTGACCCCGAGCGGCTGACCAAGGCGGGCGCGCGGCTGCTCGCCGACTACCTGGAGTACGCGGGATCGGGCGGCACCGTGCAGGCCGCGGGCGGCAGTGCCGACCTGAGCCCGTTCGAGGCCGACGTCAGGGACCGGCTGGCCGACTGCGGTATCACCGTGGTGCCGCAGTACGGGGTCGGCGGCTACCGGGTGGACTTCGCGGCCACCCACCCGGACGACGCGGACCGGATGGTGCTCGCGATCGAGGCCGACGGGGCGTCGTACCGCAGGTCGGGCAGCGTGCGGGACCGCGACCGGCTGCGTGGCGAGCATCTGCAGCGGCTCGGCTGGAGCTTCCACCGGATCTGGTCGACGAACTGGTTCCATGACCCGCAGGCCGAGGTCGCCAAGCTGCGGCGCGCCTACCACGACGCGGTCGAGGCCGCCGACGCGGCACACCCGCCGGTCGGCGAGCCTGTCGCGGAGCCCGTGTCTGCGCCGGCCGCCGAGCCGGTGTCAGAGCCCGTCGCTGCGCCGACGGCGGCGCCGGTTACAGAACCGGTCGCTGCGCCGGTCGGCCAGCACGCTCCATCGGCGCACGCCGTTACGGCAGGCGGCTGGCCAGACGCCGAGGTCCGGCCCGCCGTGCCACCCGCACTGCCTGCCGCGTTGCCCGCGGCTACAGGTTCGCGAGGTCTGCCATCAGCTGACCCCACGCCAGATTCGACGGCGACTGACCAGAGCCGGCGATCCACTCCTGGGACAGCATGACGAACGCCTCGTCGCAGTAGGTCGTGAGGAACTCCCAGGTCATCGGCTGCAGCGCGCCCCAGGTCACGCACGTGACCGTGTTCTGGTCGTAGGCGCACAGCGGAATGCAGTGCCCGCCCCAGCTTCCTGGGGTGGCGTTCGGGCCGGTGATGACGGTCCACTCGGTGCCCACCTGGCTCTGCGCCGAGGTCGGCAGCTGCACGCCCACGTAGGCGCCGCCGTACCAGGCGATGGCCTCGCAGACCTCCTCCTGGTTGAGCGGGTTCACCTTCGCGTACGCGGTGATCTTGATGCCGGCCATTCCCGTGGACTGCCAGTAGCCGAGCGCGGTGAGCATGTCGGTACCCTGGTCGGTGCTCGGGTTTGACGGGTTGAACCCGGTGATCGCGGTGTAGGCACCGAGTGCCTCGGCGTCGGTCGGGACGAACGGCTGACCCGTGTTATCGCCCCAGACCTGCACCTGGTGCGCGTAGCCGGCCTCGACGCAGTCGCCGTACTGGGAGTTCCCCAGCATGGCGAAGGTCAGGCCGGTGGTCCAGTTCGCCTGCGCCGGTGCGGTGGCGATTCCGGTGCGGTACGTGGCGTAGTCGAAGGTCCGCGGATCGTGGCGGGCGGCCTTCTTGCCGAGCTTGACGTCAGCCATTGCGGCAACCTCTCGGTGTGCGGGGTGGTGGCGATCGGCGAGTCCCACAGCCTTTAGGCGGGCGCCGGCCATTCCTGAGCGAGGCCCTCATTCTGTCACCCATCGCGCTCGCGTTGTGCCGCTCGGCAAGCACCGGCCGAGATCGTGCTGGCGGCGCTCGGGCAGGCCAGCACAGGCGGGCCGGCCAGCTCAGGCAGGCCGGGGCCGGCGAGGCGGGCCGGCGAGGCGGGCCGGCGAGGCGGGCTCAGGCCGCGCCGCTGAAGACCAGAGTGACCTTGGTGAACCCGAGCGAGCGCATCAGGCCGGTCAGCATCCGCCTGGTGTTGGTTTCTGCCTGGGCGACCAGCGCGCTGTGCCTGGCCGCGTTCTGGATCTTCTGCTGCGCCACCACGTAGACCTGGTGCTCGCTGTCGGGATTGCTCGAGAAGAAGTTGCCGATCCTGTTCAGCAGCCCCTGCTGCTGCGCGAAGACGTACGAGCGGCTGACGTTCAGCACGGCGGGCTCGAGCCGCGCGGGCGGCAACATGATCGTCACCGCCGTCCTGTGATCAGCGAGCTTGATCGCCGAGCCGCTCAGGTGCGAGAAGTCCACGTACGCGATGTCGGTGCCCGATCCAACGAACAGCGTGTCCGACCCCTCGATGAACGACGGCAGGAACGAGGACTTCATGGCCAGGTCGACCACCACCTGGAAGGACCCGCTCGCGGCCTCGAACCTGCTCAGCGCGGTGATCGATTTCAGTACCACCGGCTGGCTGCGGTCGACCGTGGCCTCGGCGAACGGGTTGCGGAACCGCGGCAGCAGGTGCACCGCAGAGAGCGCGACGACGAGAACGGCGATCGCCACGAGCACGGCGACGACGAGGCGGATCACCCGCCAGGCGATGCCAAGCCCACGCAGCCGCCCGCCCCTGCCTGCCCAGCCGCGCCCGCCTGCCTGGCCGCGCCCGGCTGCCTGGCCGCGCCCGCCTGCCTGGCCGCGCCCGGCTGCCTGGCCGGGCCCGAGTGGCTGACCGGGCCCGAGTGGCTGGCCGGGCCCGAGTGGCTGGGTGGTCCCGGTCTCGCTGCCGGTGCCGCCCCCGCGGCTGGTCCCGCCATCGGGACTGGTCCCGCCCGCCTGGCTGGCGCGGCCGGCCTGGCTGGTCCCGCCGGCCTGGCTGGTCCCGCCGACCTGTTTGGCCGCGCCGGCCTGTCTGGCCCGACCCAGCCGACCGAAACGGGTCTTGCCGTTCAGGGTCCGCTGGTCCTCACTCATCGCAAGGCCTTTCGTTTCTCGCAGGTAGCGATACATCTGCCCAGATCAGCGGACTCCATGCGCCAGGCCGGGGCGATCCGTGGAGTGGACGCCATGGTTGGCCTTGTGCGCCCTTGTCGGCACCAGTCGCGCGCCCTTGCCGGCACCGGTCGCGCGCGCCATTGCCGGCACCTATCTGAGCGAGCCGTTATTGGGCGGCTGGATGGCGCACCTGCGGGTCAGGCCTAGTCGCCAGCCAGATCGGGGTTGGGGACCGTGCCGTGCCGACGCAGCAACTGGGTCAACGCGGCGATCTCGCTCGCCAGCGCGTCCCTGCCCTTGCCGGTGATCTGCACCCAGGTCCGCGGCCTGCGCCCCTGATAGCCCTTGGTCACCTTCACCAGGCCGGCCTCTTCGAGCACAGTGAGGTGCCTGGAAAGGTTCCCTGGCGTCAGGCCGAGCGCCTCGCGCAGGTAGCCGAACTCGGCGCTCCTCGCCTCCGCCGCGATGGTGAGGATGCCGAGCCGGTGGCGCTGGTGCACGGTCTCGTCGAGCCCGCTGGTCGGATGCGGCCCGTCCTGGCGGTCCCGCGCCGCGATCTCCGGCACGGGATCCCCGGCCTCGGTCTCCGGCACGGGATCCCCGACCGCGGTCTCCGGCACTGGATCCCCGGCCGCGCTCATGCCGCGCTCCGCGTCCGCCGCTGCCGCTGCACCAGGAACGCGCCGCCCCCGGCGACCAGCAGCACCAAGGCCGGCAGCAGCACGTTGGGCAGGGCGGCCAGCCGCCACTGCGAGCCGACCGGGATCCAGCCCAGCCTGAACACCACGTTCTCGATGTCGTACAGGCTGGCAAGCAATGCGGTGCCGGTGTAAACAACAACGATGGCCAGCAGCGCCCAGCTCCGCTCGGCCCACACCAGCATCCAGAGCCCGAGTCCGATGATCACGAACGGGAACGTGCCGCGGATGACCAGGTCGCCAGGCAGTGGCAACCACGGCGCCAGCGCGAGCAGCGCGAGGATCGCGCCGGTGATGAGGTAGCCGCGCGATGGCGTAACCAGTCCGACCTTCCTGCCGTGCCACCGGTACCACAGCCCGGTCAGCACGAGCCCGGCGATGATCGCCGCCAGCCAGTAATAGGCCAGGCCGCCCCGCCAGCCCGGATACGGGAACCCGCCGAGCGCGGGCAGGAAAGGGCCGCCGGACCTGAAGACTCCGCTCCTTGGTGGCGGCTGGATGTAGAACGGAACGCTGGCGCAGATCAGCACGCCGAAGATGACCAGGGGGAACCAGTAGGCGTGCCGCGCGGACCTCGCCTGCCTGCGCAGCCTGCTCACGTCGCTCAGCAGCGCGCCAGGCTCCCCCGGCCCGGCCTCCGGGCCTTCCACGGCCTCCGGGCCTTCCCCGGCCTCCGGGCCGTCCCCGGCCGCAGAGCCGTGAGCGGCTTCCCGACCGTCCCCGGCCCCCGCGGACTCGCCCGACCGTACCTCCTCACCGCTCGGCTTCGAACCGCCGTCCTCCGTCATCTCGGCCTCCAGCCTCGCGCCCAACCCAACAACTCCCAACTAGCAATAGTTTTGCATGACAAACTAATTGGCGCAAGTTGATGAGGTCCTGGCGCCAGATGACCCTCCCCGCACCCTGGAGCAAACAGTCTTATATCGTCCAAAAAGGATGCGCCCGGCCGCGACACCGCGGAGTGGTTGGGATGTATGCCACATTCACTGCGTATTCTGGGACTTTCATCACATCCATCATGATCATCTTTTGGATGATCATGGCCGAGACCATCCGTAGCCCTCGCGAAGGAGCCCGAGCCCGATCGAGCCCGGCCAGGGCGGGCGAGCCGGGCCCGGACGAGCCGGGCGAGCCGAGCTCGGGCGGGGCGGGACGGCGCTCGCGGCACCACACCGACTTTCGCCGGGTTGGGTATCCGCAAATCAGGTCAAAAGCCTCGTGATCCTGACTGGAACACGGGGTAGGTCGGGCCAAAGGACGGGCGGGCTGAACCGAGCCGAACCCGAGCCGAACCCGGGCGGGCGATGAGCTCTAGTCGGCGGGGTGAGCGGAGTTCAGGCGGGCGTAGGCCTTCCTGTTGCGCTTGTAGAGGCCGACGAACTCGTCGAACAGCCCGTCGTACAGGGCGGATCGGGCCGCGTCTGGCTGGTAGACCCGCTCCACCTTGACCCGGTCGGGTACGTCATCGAAGCTCAGCTCGCCCAGGGCCACGGCGGCGATCATGGCCGCTCCGCGTGCGTTGGCGTTCACCGGGTCGGCAACCTGCTCGATGGTACGGCCGAGCACATCGGCGAAGATCTGGCACCAGACGGCAGACCGCGCCCCGCCGCCGATGAACCTGATCGGGTCGAGCCGGCGCCCGGCGAACTTCTCCACCGCACCGAGCAGCCACTTCGCGTTCAGCGCCACGCCCTCGAAGACCGCGCGCACGAGGTCGTCGCGGCCGACGTCCAGCGACATGTTGTGGAACCCGCCCCGCACGAAGTGATCCTCGACCGGCGTCCGCTCGCCGTACAGCCACGGCGTGAAGATCAGCCCGCGGCTGCCCGGCGGCGACTGCTCGGCCATCGCGTCGAACTGCCGGTACGCGTCGGCCGGCGCGCCGCCGTCGGCGAACAGCACCCGGTCGCGCAGGAACGTTAGCGCCGCGCCCGCGGTCTCCTGCTCGTCGGCCACGAAGTACCGGCCGGGGATGGCCGCGGGCAGCGAAGCGATGTTGCGGAACAGGTCGGTCTTCTTGAACGGAACGTGGCAGGTCAGCCACGACGAGGTGCCGACGTACAGGTGCGGCTGGAAGTCCCTGGTGGCGCCCGACCCGATCGCGGCCGACTGGATGTCGGGCGCGCCGGCCACGACCGGGATGCCGGGCCGGACGCCCAGTGCCGCGGCAGGCTCGGCGAGCAGCGGTCCGAGAAGATCAGTGGCATTAACAAGTTCCGGCAGCTTCTCCCTGTCCAGTCCGGCCAGTCTGATCAGGGCCTGGTCATAGGCGATGCGGTCCGGCCGGCGGTTGTCGGTGACCCAGTGCAGCGCGATCGAGTCGAACGACGCCGCGGCGCGGCCGGTCAGCCGCAGGTTCAGCCAGTCCTTGGGCTCGAGGAACACGGCAGTGCGCCGGTAGGCGTCTGGCTCGTTGTGCTTGAGCCAGAGGATGTGCGCGACGGAATCCTTGCCGCTGCGGCTCGGCAGCCCGGCGGTGACCCTGATCCACCTGGTCAGCTTGTCCACGCCGTAGCCCTGGATCCGCACCGGGCCGCCGGTCACGGCCCGCGCGTACGGCGCGCCGCGCGAGTCCATCCAGATGATCGCGTCCCTTACCGGCGCGCCGTCCTCGCCGGTCGGGACCGTGCCCGACCACTGCGCGGTGCAGCTGACCGCGGCGATCGACTCGGCGGGGACTGCGGCCCTGGCGACCAGGCGGCTTGACGCTCGGGCGATCAGCGCCCACCAGTCATTCGGATCCTGCTCGGCGCCGCCGCCGGGCAGCAGCCTGACCTGGCAGGTCTCCTGCTCGGCGGCGACGATCTCGCCGGACAGCGCCACGAGCGCCACCTTCAGCGCCGAGGTCCCCAGGTCGATGGCCAGCACGAGCGAGCCGAGGGACGCCGGGCTCGCGGTCGGCCCGCGCATCGTCATACCTCGAACATCACGTCGAGGTAGACCCCGAGCAGGTCCCGCACGACTTCCTGTGGCAGCGAGGCGGCCAGTCCGTAGACCGGCGCCATGCCGGTGTGAACGGACGGGTCAGCCCGCACCTCGTCGACCGACGCCCGCAGGTCGTCGAGGAACCGCGCGGCCACGCCGGGCTGGGTGTGCCGCAGCGTGACAGCGATGTGCACGGCGGGCGGGCGCTGCAGGCCGTTGAGGCTCCAGCCGCGCCTGCCCATGTCCTCCATCACCTGATAGATGTCGATCTCCGGCTGGTCCCCGCTGGCCGCGAACGCCACGACCCACAGCGGATGTCCGAGCACCCGCAGGCCGTCGATGGCGGCGACCCCGTCCCTGATCTCGGCGCCGGTCAGCAGGATACGCCTGGCCGCCTCCAGGTAGCCTCGCTCGCCGATGGAGACCATGGCGGCCCAGGCGGTCGCCGACAGCGCGCCGGGCCGGCTGCCGGCGAAGGTCGGCGAGAGGTAGAGTCCGCCCGGCCAGTCGGCCACCTTGTAGAACTGGAACTGCCGCAGCTCGTTGCCGCGGTACAGCACAACCGACGAGCCCTTGGCCGCGTAGCCGTACTTGTGGGTGTCGGCGGACATCGAGGTCACCCCGGGCAGGCGGAAGTCGAACGGCGGCACTGGGTAGCCGAGCCGCTCGGCCCAGGGCAGGATGAAGCCGCCCAGGCAGGCGTCGACGTGGCAGCCGATGCCTCGCCCGGCGGCGAGCTCGGCGATCGCCGGTATCGGGTCGATAGCGCCGTGCGGGAAGCTGGGCGCCGACCCGACAAGGACGGCGGTGGTCGCGCTGATCGCCTCGGCCATGGCATCCACGTCAGCCGTGCAGTCCTCGCCCACCGGCACCCGGACCAGCGGCATATCGAAGTACCGTGACGCCTTGTCGAACGCCGCGTGCGCGGTCACCGGGGCGACGATCTCCGGGCGGTCGATCCCACGGCGCTCGCGGGCGAAGTCACGGTACGTCCGCATCGCGAGCATGATGCTCTCCGTGCCGCCCGAGCTGACCGTGCCTACCACCGGCGCGTCGGGCGCGGCGTGCGCCGACCCGAGCATGTGGCCGGTCATCGCCACAAGCTCGGCCTCGTACTTGGTCGAGCTCGGCCACAGGTCGGGGTGGAGCGGATTGGTCTGCGACTGGGCCGCGTAGATCCGGTTCAGGAACGCGATGTGCTCGGGGTCGCCGTGGTAGACCGCCCCTGAGGCGTAGCCATCACGCCAGCGGGCCTCCTCGGCGCCGGCCAGCCGCTCGACCAGGTCGGCCACCTCGTCTCTGGGCACGCCGTCCTGCGGCAGCTCGGCGAAGGCCGGCACGTCGGCGTCGCCGCGGTATGGCTTGAGCTGATGCTCCAGGCTGGTCATCAGCTCGCCGGGATCCATCATGGGCAGCCTCCCTCAGTCCCCTGGCCGTACCTGGCCCGCCGTCGCGCCCACCCCGGCGGGGAGCCTGGTGGACAGCGCCAGGCCGCCGAGGGCGGCCACGGACAGCACGCCGAGTGACAGGTACGGATTGCCGATCACACCCTGCACGATCAGCAGCAGCACGACGCCGCCGAGGTTCCCCGCCAGCAGCAGGAACCCGACAGCCGCGCCGGCCCGCTCGGGCCCCGAGTGCAGCTCGGACCAGTCGAGCGCCACCGGCAGTGCGGCGAGCAGCACGAATCCCTCCACCGCCAGCATGATCCCGATGAAGATCAGGCCGTGCCAGGCGGCGATGGCCAGGAAAACCACGGCAGTGACCGCCACCGTGACCTGGAGCATGGTGCGGCGCCGGTCTCTGTTCGCCGCGGCCTGCGGCAGCACCGCGGCCCCGAGTATCCCGGCCACGGTCAGGATCGCGAACAGGTAGCCGGCCGCCGAGCCGTGCCCGAAGTGGCCGAGTATGGCGTCCAGCCAGGTCGCGACGGCGTTGAAGATGCCCATCCCGACGAACAGAAGCCCGCCGAGCACCCAGATGAACCGGTCGCGCCGAAGCCAGCCGAGCGTGATCGCCACCGAGGGGTCGCCGCGGAACGCGGGCGGGGTGCGCAGCGCCAGCAGTACCCACAGGGCCGCCACCACCGCGAGCCCGCCCTGAGCGAGCAGCACAAGCCGCAGCCCGCCCGCGGTGAACAGCGGCTTGTCCGACAGCGCGGCGAGCAGGATGCCGACGTAGAGCGACACGCTCCCGATCGAGATCGCCGCGGTGCGCTGGGACTCAGGGAAGTAGCGCGCTGCCACCTTGGTAATCGAGTTAAGCACCAGCGGCTGGCCGACCGCGATCACGAACTGCCCGGCCAGGGCCACCAGGAACGACGTGGGGCCGACCAGCCTGAGCATCCCGCCCACCGCGGTCAGGATCGCGCCAGCCGCGAGCGCGCGCCCGAAGCTGACGTCGAGCCATTTGCCGAACGGGAGCGCGAGCACCACGTACATGAGCGGGAAGATGGCGGCGAGGTCGCCTACGGCACCGACCGACTCTCCCATGGCCCGGTGGGCCTGCACCGTGATGAACGCGTACGACAGCCAGAGCAGCTGCGTGCAGGCGGCGAGCAGGCCGTATCCGGCGAGCACCGCCCACCGGTTCATCGACGTCGTCATCACCACCGACGCTACACCTGGGGCGTTGACCGACCCGTGGCTCCGGCGTGCCGAAGATGGCCGGCAAAGCGCTCATCGCCGCAGGTCAGAGGCGTTGGCTCCGGCGCTCGAGCAGCAAGATATCTCGCCAGCGACCTTGGTGGCAGCCGATGCGCTCGCGCCTGCCGACGACGCGGAACCCGGCCGCCACGTGCAGGGCGATGCTGGCCTCGTTCTCAGGAAAGATGCCGGACTGGATGGTCCAGATGCCGGCCGCCTCGGTGGACTCGATCAGCGCGCCGAGCAGGAGACGGCCGATGCCGCGGCCGCGCGCGTCGGGGCGGACGTAGACCGAGTGCTCGACCACGCCGGCGTAGACAGGCCTGCTCGACGTCGCCGAGATGACCACCCAGCCAAGCACATCAGCGGCGCCGGCGCCGTCGGCGCAGTCAGCGGGGCCGGCCGCGCGGGCGAGGTCATCGGCAGTGGCGCGGGCGACGTCATCGGCAGTGGCGCGGGCGGGGTCATCAGCAATAGCGCGGGCGGGGTCATCGGCGATAGCGCGGGCGGGGCCCGCGGGGTCGGCGGGGCCCGCCGGACCGGCGTAGTCGGCGGCATCGAGCGCGACGTAGCGGTGGCCGGGCAGCCTGGCCGCGCTGAACTCATCCCAGGATGGCGCCGATTCCGCGAAGGTCGCGTTGCCCTCGGCGATGCCGGCCTGGTAGATCGCGAGCACCTGCACGGCGTGCGCCCGAGTCATCGGCGCGATCCGCACCGACCTGGTCCCGACCGCCGGGCCCGTGACCGTGGCCGCGCCAGGCTCGGCGGCCTCGGCGAGGCGTGCCTGGCCGGCCGGGTTGTCGTGCATCAATGCAGGTTACCGGTGCGGCCGGTTCCGGCGGCGAGCCACTGTCGGGAGGGCGGACCACAATGGGAAATGAGAACTGGTAACACGGAGAGCCAGCCAGGGAACCCAGCCGGAGAGATCTGCCAAGGAGCCAGCCGGGGAGTCCAGCCGGAGCGACCAGCCCAGGAGACCAGCAGGGGAACGCAGCCGGAGAGACTAGCCCGGGAGACCAGCCGGAGAGACCAGCCCGGAGACCAGCCGGGAGCCAGGGAGTTCAGTATGACGTCGTCGAGCGTGCGGGATCCGGACTATCTCGGGCACATAGCCGCTGAGTCGGCCAGGTTTGCCGAGGTCCTGGCCGAGACCGAGCCAAGCGCGCCGGTGCCGACCTGCCCGGGCTGGACCGCCGAGGACCTGCTGTGGCACCTCGGCGAGGTGCAGTGGTTCTGGGGATCGGTGGTGGCACGCGGCGTCACGACGACGGCGGGCGCCGACAAGCTCAGGGCTGACCGGCCGGGCACCTGGGAGGAACTGGCCGAGTTCTTCGCGACGTCCAGCCGAACACTGGGCGAGGTGCTGGCCGCCGCCCCGCCCGATACTCCGGCCTGGACCTGGGCGCAGGACCAGACGGTTGGGTTCATCAGGCGCAGGCAGGCACACGAGGCGCTGATCCACCGAATCGACGCCGAGCTGACCGCGGGCACCAGGACCGCGATGGACCCGCAGCTCAGCGCCGACGGGGCGGACGAGGCACTGCGGATCATGTACGGCGGCGACCTGCCCTCCTGGGGCGCGTTGACCGCCGACGGCGGCCGGACGCTGCGGATGACCGCAGCCGACACCGGCCGCTCCTGGTTCGTCACGCTCGGGCGGTTCAGCGGCACCGACTCGGAGGACGGCAAGGCCTACGACCAGCCAGGCATGCACGTCGCGGCGGCCGGCCGCGGATCACCGGCCGCGGCAGAGATCAGCGCCAGCGCCGCGGACCTCGACTGCTGGCTGTGGGGCCGCCCGGTGCTCGGTGCGGTGGACCGGTCGGGCGATCCCGAGGTGCTCGCCAGCCTCGACGCGCTGATCGCCGACGGCATCAGCTGACGCCGGGCTTCCGCGCGCCGGGCTATCTGGAGGGCGGGCGGTTGGCCGACGGCGGCTGAGGGACGGGCTCGTGGGCCTGGGGCGGGCTCGTGGGCCTGGGGCGGGCTCGTGGGCCTGGGGCGGGCTCGTGGGCCTGGGGCGGGCTCGTAGCCTCATGGCGAGCTGGCGCTGGCGCCGTCACGGCCCTGCCAGGTGGTGACGCACGCCTCGTTGCCCTCGGCGTCGGCGAGCACCCAGAACGCGGGCGCCTTGGCGTAGGAGACCAGCGAGCCGCCCGCGGCGAGCGCCGACTGGATCCGGCGGCGCGCCACGTCGTGCGGGACCGAGATGTCCAGGTGGATCCGGTTGCGCTGCGGCCGCGGCTCGTCCATCTGCTGGAACCAGACCGCCGGGCCCTGCCCCACGGGATCCACGATCGGGTCGGTGGGCCCGGTACGCCCTGGCTCGTCGCCGTAGCCGAGCACGGCGCGCCAGAACGGCCGGATCGCGGCGATGTCCACTGCGTCGATCGCGATCTCCAGCATCTGCACCGACCGGCCCTTGGCGCGGCCGACCCCGGGGTCGAGACGGAAGCCAAGCTGGGTCACGATGGCCGTGATCCGCCGGGCGAGGTCAGCCTCGTAGGCCGTCACCGAACTCGCGGCCGGGTTCTGCAGGGTGAGCACCAGCCGATCCCCGCGGGCGTCGAGCAGCAGCCGGTTGCCGCCCACGTCGCACGCGGCGGCGATCTTAGCGCCGACCTCGGCGGCCTGGGCCAGCGATGGAACGGGGACGTTGGTGCGCAGCACGCCGAGCAGATACCGCCAGCCGAGTTCTGCTCCGACGGCCGAGGCGGCGGCACGGCTCAGCGGCAAGTCCGCGGCAGGTGCCCGATGCACGCCCCATATGGTGCCACACGAAGGGCGCGGCAGGTCGGGCCGGGCGCGACCGGCGCCCGACCGGCGGGCGAGCGGCGGGCACGGTGCTGGCCGGTGCGCTGGTGACCGCGGCGTGACGGCAGCCTGTTCGGCCTCGCGCTACGGTAGACCAAGGCAGCGCAGGGCCGAGGTACCGCGGGAGCAGCAGGATTGACCGAGATACACGAGGTAGCGCAGCGCGGCTTCGGCGCCGAGGCCCTCGCCTACGACCAGGCCAGGCCGTCCTACCCGCCGGATGCGGTGGCCTGGCTGATCGAGAAGCTCGGCATCGGTGCAGGCCGGGTCGCGATAGATCTCGCGGCCGGGACAGGGAAGCTGACGGCACTCATCAGCGGCGCGGGCGCCGACCTGCTCGCTGTCGAGCCGGTGGCCGGGATGCGCGAGCAGTTCCGCCAGCGGCTGCCTGGTGTCCCGCTGGTGGCCGGGGTCGCCGAGGCGATGCCGTTCGCCGACGCCTCCGTGGACGCCGTCGTGGTGGCCCAGGCGTTCCACTGGTTCGACGCCCGCCGTGCGCTCGCCGAGTTGGCCAGGGTGGTGCGGGCCGGCGGGCGGCTCGGGCTGATCTGGAACGCAAGGGACCGCAGCGTCGGATGGGTGGACCAGATCTGGTCGGTGATGGACCGGGTGGAGAAGCACGCGCCCTGGCGTGATCACAGGGACGGCACAGGCAGTGGTGACGAGTCGATGCGCCGCAGCGAGCGGCACCTGACTAACGACGGGGATGGCCGCTGGTCGGCGTGGACCGAAGCGACGTTCTACCACCTGCACCACAGCACGCACGAGCAGGTAGTTGATCGTGTGCGCAGCGTCAGCCACGTGGCGGTGCTGCCACCGGCCAGCCAGCGCGCGGTGCTCGACGAGGTACGTGTCATCCTGCGCGAGCATCCGGAGACCAGGGACGCGCCGACCGTAGGGATCGGCTACCGGGTGGACGCGATGTACGCCGAGCGACTCGGCTGAGAGTCCCAGCTGAGAGTCCCAGCTAAGAGTCCCAGCGCAGACTGGAGCGGGCCGGCCGGAGCGAGTCCGGCCGGCCCCCGCGTACTCGGCGTCGTCAGGCGCCTGAGCCGTCCTCGGCCACGGCGATCGCGAAGCCGAGCGCGCGCATCAGGTTCCCGCCAGCCGAGACGACCTTCGTCGTGCCGACGACCGGGGCCACCGCGATCAGGATGTCCTGCACGTCCTGCTCGGTGATGCCGCTGTCGGAGGCCGCGCCCGCGTTGGCCAGATAGGACCCGGGCGGGGCGTCGACGGCCACCAGCGCCGCGAGCCTCGCGATCATGAGCTCGCGCGGCATCAGGTGGGTGTGCTCGATGGACGCCATGTTGATGTCGACCAGTGTGTCGAGCACGGGCGTAGCTGCAGGCATCAGAACCTCCCTGTTGCGATCTCGGATTACCCACCCAGTAGACCGGCCGCCGACGCCGGGGCGCGTCACCTGCGCCGGGTGAGCTTGTCGGGCCCCAGGCGCGCGAGGAGATCAGACCCCGCGCTGGGCCAGGATCCGCCCTGACTTCGCTGCCTCGTCAAGTGCGGCGAAGTCCCGCTCGTTCTGGTCGGCGTAGCTGGCGGCAAACTCGGCGATGGCCTTGTCGAAGGTGTCCGAGCTGCCGAGGTACGCCGCAATCGCGATCCGGTCGCCCGACCTGGCGTGGGCGCGCGCCAGCGTCCACCCGCAGACCTCGCCGTAGTCGGACAGGCCGCGCGGCGGCATGGTCTGGGTGTCCAGCGAGAACTTCCAGTCCCTGAGCTGGCGGACGTAGAAGTCCCTGACCACCCCGTCGGGCGCGGGATTCAGCCGCTGCCAGCCGAGGAAGGCATCGCTGGCCGCCTGCATCAGCCGCTGGCCCTCCACCACGCGCTGGCCCTGATTGGAGTACCTGCTCGGACCGACGAACGGGCTGAGCACCGACTCGCCTGCCTCCTTCATCTGCAGGAAGAGCGGGTCGGACTCGTCCCTGCCGAGCATGAGCATGATCCAGCAGCGGGTGCCGACACTGCCGACTCCGACGACCTTGCGCGCGATGTCGGAGAGCTCCGACTGGTACTGGTCAAGCAGGTACCTGCGGTCGGCCGGCAGGGTCCGCTTGTAGCGCTCGACGACCCCGCCAAGCATTCTCTCGATAGTGGAGGCCTCTACATCCGCGGGCAGCAGCAGGCTGGACAGCGGGATCACCAGCGGCGGGTCAGCGACGATCTGCGGCCTGCCGTCGACGATCCTGCACATCTTGCCAAGGGCCTGCATGCTGGTTCTGGTCCTGGCCTTCGCCTCGCCCTTGTCCAGCCTTGTGCGCTGGCGCGAGCTCAGCCGGCTCTCCAGCCGCTGCTTGATGGAGTCGACGTCGGCGCTGGCGTAGAAGACGCCCAGGTTCGACATGCCGGCGAACTCGCCCATCGCGATCCGGTACCGGCGCACGGCCGCCTGCGCCATGGCGGCGCGCTGGCGGCGGGGTATCTGGTTCTCCCTGGCAGCGATCTCGATGCTCGCCGCCAGCCGCTTGACGTCCCACTCCCACGGACCTGGCAGTGTCTCGTCGAAGTCGTTGATGTCGAAGATCAGCCGCCGCTCGGCCGAGGCGAACATCCCGAAGTTGTCCAGGTGCGCGTCGCCGCAGGCCTGCACGGCCAGCCCGGTGACCGGGGTGCCCGACAGGTCGTGCGCCATCGGGAGGGCGGCGCCTCGGTAGTAGGAGAACGGCGAGGCCAGCATCCGGCCGTACCTGATCGGGACCAGGTCGGGCAGGCGGCCGACGGATTGCCTGACGAGCACGTCGACCGGGTCGGGGCGGTCGGCGGCCGGGGTGAACCCGGCGTGACTTGACCGCGGCACCTGGGACCGGGCCTCGCGCCCGCGCGCCGCCCGCTCGGCCGGTGTCATCTGCCGGACCGAGGTGTCAAGCCGGTAGCGGAGCTGGTGCGGCCTGGCCTGCCCGCGCGGCGCCTCGTCGTCGGCCCGCTGCGGCGGTACCCGGCCCGCCCGTGACTGCTTCATGGTCGTGTTCATGACATCACAATGATCGGCCGGGTGCCAGGCAGCGTCATCCCGGCCGGGTGATCTGAGCCGTTCACTCTGGCCGGGTGATGCGCCGGCCTGGCCCTGGTACCGATCGTGGCAGTGGCACCCGGGCACTACTCAGGAGCGGCCATGTCATCGCTAACCGTCTGGAAGTTCAGGTCATCCGACGGAGCCCAGGTGGCCATCGATGTGCTCGCCGACCTGCAGCGCGCCCAGCTCATCCGGGTACTCGACGCGGCGGTGGTGAGCTGGGACGTGGGCAAGAGCAAGCCGCGCACCCGCGAGCTCGGCGACACCCGGCGGGCCGGGGCGCTCGGCGGCGGCTTCTGGGGCCTGCTGTTCGGGCTGATCTTCTTCATCCCGATACTCGGGCTGGCGATCGGGGCCGCCACCGGCGCGCTGATCGGCTCGATGGCCGACGTGGGGATCAGCGACTCGTTCATCAGGGAGGTGCGCGAGAAGGTGACCCCGGGGACGTCGGCCCTGTTCCTGCTCAGCTCCGACGCCGTTATCGGCCAGGTCGCCGACCGGTTCAGGTACGCCGACGCCGAACTGATCAGCACCAGCCTGTCCAGGGACCAGGAGGCGAAGCTGCGGGAGGCCTTCAGCGTGGAGTAGCGCGGCGGGCGCGGGGGGAGGCTGGCCTGGCAGGGCGGGCGCGGGCGGGAGACAGGCCCGGCAGGGGGCGGGCGCCGGGGGGAGGCTGGCCCGGCAGGGGCCAGCGCGGGCGCGAGGTTGGCCTGGCTGGCCTGCGGGTACGGTCGCTGTCGGGCAAAGCCGCACGTTCGCACGCAGGTGGGGGACCTAGCGGGCGGATCCGACGGCGCGGCTCGCGCCCGTCGGGGGAATGAATGACGACCATCAGCGAGCCTGCCGTCCGCTATGCGGCCAGGGACGGTCGGCGGCAGCTGCGCCGTGCCGAACTGCGGCGGGCTGAGCTGCGCCGTGCCGAGCCCGGCCAGCAGGGGCCGGCCGTGAGCGACAAGCTCAGGATCCCGCAGCCGAGCGTGCCCGTGCTGCAGCGGTCCAGGGTCACCGAGCTGATCAGGCAGGCGACCGCGGCACACCGGGTCGTGCTGGTCACCGGGCCAGGCGGCGCAGGCAAGACCGTGGCCTGCGCGCTCTGGGCGGCGACGGCGCCCGCGTCCGATCGGGTGGCGTGGCTCAGCCTCGACCACGGCGATCGCGAGCCGGAACGGCTGTGGGCCAGCGTCAGGTCCGCGCTTGCCGGGGTACCCGCGGTCCCTGACGACGTTGCGCAGTGCCTGCCTGACCCCGCCGACGAGGCGTTCGGCCCGAACCTGGCCGAGCTGGCGCAGCGGCTCGACGCGCCGGTCACGCTGGTGCTCGACGACATCTGCCATCTCGCGGGCGCTGGCGCCCTGCCGGGTCTTGACCAGCTAGTCAGGCACGCACCGCCCGCGCTGCGACTGGTGCTCGCCGGGCGCCATCCGGCCGGGCTGCAGGTCGCCAGGCTGCGCGTGGGCGGTGACCTGGCCGAGGTCGGCGGCAGCGACCTGGCCTGCACGGCGGAGGAGGCCGCGGCGTACTTCGCGATGCTCGGCCTCGACCTGCCGGCCGCCCAGCGGGACGAGCTGCAGAGGCGCACGCAGGGCTGGATGGCCGGGCTCCGGCTGGCCGCGATGCGCACCGAGCCGGGCAGCCCGGGCGCCGCGGTCGCGCCGATCACTGGTGACGAGCCGCCGGTCGCCGACTACCTGCGAGACGAGGTGCTCGCCGGGCTGCCCGCCGAGCGCAAGCTCTTCCTGCTGCGCACCAGCGTGACCGACGTGACCTGCGGCGAGCTGGCCGACGCGCTCACCGCGCAGGCCGGCGGTGACGCCACGCTCGACCGGATGTGCCGGGAGAACATGATGATCGGCCCGGCCACCGCAGCCGGGCGGGCGGACGGCGACCGCGGCCCCGAGTACCGCTATCACCCGCTGCTGCTCGACCTGCTGCGCGCCCAGTTGCGCCGCGAGCTCCCCGACGAGGTCACCGAACTGCACCGGCGGGCGGCCCGCTGGCAGGCCGGGCACGGCCGGAGCGCCGAGGCGATCCGCAGCGCCGCGCGGGCCGCCGACTGGGACTTCGCGGCCCGGATACTCGCCGACATCGGCCCGGTGATGCTGCTGCCCGGCCAGGCCGCAAGCCTCGAGCCCGTGCTGGCCGGCTTCCCGGCCGACCGGTTCTCCTCCGACGCGCCGGTCGCCGGGGCGCTGGCGGCGGCCGGCCTGCGGACCGGCGACTCGTGCGCCGCTGCGCTGCACCTGGCGAACGCGATGAGCGCACTCGACCGCTGCCCGGCCGCTCAGCGCCGCAGCGTCGAGCCGTGGCTGCACGCGCTGCGGCTGATGAACGCCGACCCGCGCGACGCAGGCTGCTGCGACCTCGCGGCGCAGGGCCGTGCCGTTGCCGAGCGAGCGGAGGCCACCGCGCTTGGCGAGGCCGACCGCCTCGGCCTCGGCCTGCTCTGGTGCGCGCTCGGGGTCAGCGCCCTGACGTCGGCTGACACCGAGCAGGCGCGGGCCTGCTTCGGACATGCCGCCAGGCACCTGCGGGACTGCCCGTACCGTGCGTTCGGCCGCCGCGCCCGCGCCTGGCAGGCGCTGGCCGACGCGATGGGCGGCGACCCGTCGGCGGCCCTGGCCCTGAACGAGGACAGCGAGGACGGTGAGGACGGCGGCGGCGGCCACGACGGCAACGACCGTCCGGCGGCGCTGGTGGCCAGCCTCGCGGCCGCCCACGCGCACTGGGCCAGGGACGAGTCGGCGGCCGCGCTGCGGGCGCTCGGCCAGTGCGAGCCCGACGAGGCGGCCGTCCAGCCGGCCGACGGTGCGCCGCGGTGCGCCGGGCAGCTGGGCCGGCCGCGGTCACGCTGCTCCGCACGCTGACCACGGTGACGCGGGCCAGGCTGTCGCTGTCCGACGGCGACCAGGCCACCGCGCGGACGCTGCTGTCCAGGCTGCGCTACCAGTACCTGAACGCTGGGACCGGCCAGCGCCTGGCCAGCGGCCACACCCAGGCAGGAATCGGCGCGCTCGACGCGGTGCTCGCGCCGCTCGACGCCGAAATCGCGCTGCGCGACGGCGATCCTGGCCGGGCCAGGCTGGTGCTTGCTCGCGCCAGCACCACCGCCCACGCCACCGCCCACACCGCCGCCGACACGGCGGCCGGTCCGACCGCCGACACGCGGCCCGGCCCGGGGGCCGACACCAGGGCCGACACCGCGGCCGACCGGCCGGCCAGACCCGTGCTGCTGGTCTGCCAGGCCAGGCTGCTGCTCGCCCAGGACGACAACGCCGGGGCGCTGCGGGCCGCCGAGGCGTGCCTGGCCGGCCAGGGCGGCACGGTGACGCTGCACGAGCACGTCAGCGCGCTGGTCACGGCCGCGATCGCTCGGCGCAGGCTCGGCCATGCCGAGCAGGCCACCGAGAACCTGGCCTGCGCGCTGGCCCTGGCCGAACCGCTTGGGATGTTCCGCCCGTTCCTCGACGGCGGGCCGGCCGCCAGGTCGGTGCTGACCGTGCTGATCAGGCCGGCCAGCCAGGCGGCGGCGTTCGCGGCGCGGGTGCTGCGCAGGTTCGACGCGGCCAACGCGGCGCCGGCCGGCCAGCCTGCCTCGGCGCCGCTCACCAGCAGCGAGCTTGCCGTGCTCCGGCTGCTGCCGTCACACATGACCAATCAGGAGATCGCCGAGGCGCTGTTCCTGTCGATCAACACCGTCAAGACCCACCTGCGCTCGGTGTACCGCAAGCTCGGCGTGACCACCAGGCGGCAGGCGATCTCCAGGGGCGGCAGGCTCGGCCTGCTATAACACCCCCGCGGCACGCGGGCAAGCGGCGTCAGGTACAGTAGTGCCATCATGCGGCGCTTCGTACTCATTCTTAGCAGCCGTAGCGGGACCTGATCAGGCAGGCCAGCAACCCGCTACGGAGTTGAGGTGCTGGCCGCGTGCCCCCAGGGACCGCGCGAATCAACTGACGCGCACGGCCCGCCGGACATACCGGCAGGGCCTCACCTGGGCTCCTTGTACCAGGGAGCAAGCCAGCCACCAGCGATCACTCGATCCTGCGGCAACGTCTTGCGGCAACGGCGCCGCCTCCAGCTGGAACCGCCTGACAGCCACTGCAAGACCTGCGTCATTGACAGGAGAAGAGTGATGAGGGCACGCGCGAACGGCGAAGTCCAGCCCGCCCAGCCGGCGGATGCGACCGCATCGGCCCAGCAGGCCGTCCAGGTCGCACTTGACCGGCGGGATAACGGCGGCGACGCCGGCTCAGCGGGCGACAAGTAGGCAGGGCCGGTGACGATGAGCACGCCGGACTCCGGCACGACCGGAACGGAGCAGGACGCCCACGCCGGCGGGTCTGGCGCCGCGGCCGGGCGGCTGTTCGACAAGGTATGGCAGCGGCACCTGGTGGCCAGCCCAAAGGGCGAGCCGCCGCTGCTCTACATCGACCTGCACCTGGTGCACGAGGTGACCTCGCCGCAGGCGTTCGAGGGCCTCGAGCTCGCCGGGCGCACGGTACGCCGTCCCGACCTGACCGTGGCCACCATGGACCACGACGTGCCCACGGTGAACCCGCTCGGCCCGATCACCGACCCGCTCGCGGCCGAGCAGATGGCCAGGCTCCGCAAGAACTGCGAGGCGCACCAGATCACGCTCTACCCGCTCGGCAGCGCCGAGCAGGGCGTCGTGCACGTGATCGGCCCGCAGCTCGGCCTGACCCAGCCGGGCATGACCGTGGTCTGCGGCGACAGCCACACCTCCACGCACGGCGCGTTCGGCGCGCTCGCCTTCGGCATCGGCACGACCGAGGTGGAGCACGTGCTCGCCACCCAGACGCTGCGGCAGGTCAAGCCGCAGGCGATGGCCGTCACCGTGGACGGCGACCTGCCGCCCGGGGTGACCGCCAAGGACCTTGTGCTCGGCATCATCGCCGAGCTCGGCACCGGCGGCGGTACCGGCTCGGTGATCGAGTACCGCGGCGCGGCGATCCGCGGCCTTGACATGGCCGGCCGGATGACGGTGTGCAATATGTCGATCGAGGCCGGCGCGCGGGCCGGCATGATCGCGCCGGACGACACCACGTTCGCCTTCCTCGAGGGCCGGGCGCACAGCCCGAAGGGCGCGGACTGGGAGCGCGCTCTCGACGACTGGCGGTCGCTGGTCACCGACGATGGCGCGGCGTTCGACCGTGCGGTGCGGATCGACGCCTCGGCGCTGCGGCCGGTGGTGACCTGGGGCACCAACCCGGCGCAGTCGGTGAGCATCGACGACCGGGTGCCCGACCCTGCGTCCTTCGGCACCGATGCCGAGCGCAAGGCGGCGCAGCGCGCGCTCGACTACATGGGCCTGCTGCCAGGCACGGCGATCAGGGACATCGGCGTAGACACCGTGTTCATCGGGTCCTGCACCAACGGGCGGCTCGCCGACCTGCGGGCCGCGGCCGGCGTGGTGCGCGGCCGGCGGGTGCGCGACGGCGTCCGCGCGATCGTGGTGCCCGGCTCGGCGCGGGTCAAGGCCGAGGCCGAGGCGGAGGGACTCGACGCGGTGTTCACCGCGGCCGGGTTCGAGTGGCGGTCGGCTGGCTGCTCGATGTGCCTGGGCATGAACGGCGACATCCTGGCGCCCGGCGAGCGCAGCGCGTCGACAAGCAACAGGAACTTCGAAGGCCGGCAGGGGCCGGGCGGGCGCACCCACCTGGTCTCCCCCGCGGTCGCCGCGGCCACCGCCGTGGCCGGGCACTTCGCAGTCCCTGGCGACCTGGAAGGAGCACGGTAGATGCGTGCGGTGAGCAAGGTCCAGGGACGCGCGGTCGCGCTCGACCGGCGCGACGTGGACACCGACCAGATCATCCCGGCCGCCTGGCTGAAGCGGGTAGAGCGGACCGGATTCGGCGCCGGGCTCTTCGAGGCCTGGCGGCGCGACCCGGCGTTCGCGCTCAACCAGCCAGGCGCGGCCGTTGCGAAGATCCTGGTCGCGGGCGCCAACTTCGGCTGCGGGTCATCACGCGAGCACGCGGTCTGGGCGCTGCAGGACTTCGGCTTCGAGGCCGTGGTGGCGCCGAGCTTCGCCGACATCTTCCGCGGCAACAGCATCGGGGCCGGCCTGGTCACCGCGCAGGCCGACGAGGAGACCGTCGCCGCGCTGGTCGCCGCGCTGGTCGCCGACCCGGCCGCCACGGTGGTGGTCGACGTGGCCGACCGCACGGTGGCGGTGCCGTCGGCCGGCCTGTCGGCTCCGTTCGCGCTGCCTGACTACGCCAGGTGGCGGCTGCTCGAAGGCCTGGACGACATCGGCGTCACGCTGCGCCACGCCGACGCGATCGCCGCGTTCGAGGCTGGCCGCCCGGCCTGGCTGCCGTCTTGCGCCCCCCGAGCACACGCGGCTACGTGAGATGCCCTAGTGTGGGAGGCGGCGGGCAGCGTCGCCTCCCATCGCTAGCCCTTTGCCCATCTGGCAGGCCCGGTCGCCGGGCCGGATGCCACCGAAACCACGGAGATCACCGGTGATCACGAACCGCTTGTTCCGAGTACTCCTCATCAGCTAGCGCGAGCCCTGACGACGGGCTCGCGCTACTCCTCCTCGGCCAGACGGCCAGGAGGTTTTTTGTTGAGCGAGCCACCGAACTGAAGAACCGAAGAAGGAGTACACCCGTGGAAGTCACAGGAGCCCAGGCGCTCGTCCGCAGCCTGGAGTGCCAGGGGGTCGACATCGTGTTCGGCCTGCCGGGCGGCGCCATCCTGCCGGCCTACGACCCGCTGCGATCATCCTCCCTGCGGCACGTGCTGGTCAGGCACGAGCAGGGGGCCGGGCACGCGGCCGAGGGCTACGCCTGGGCGACCGGCCGGGTCGGCGTCTGCATGGCCACCAGCGGCCCGGGGGCGACCAACCTCGTGACCGCGCTCGCCGACGCCTACATGGACTCGGTCCCGATCGTGGCCATCACCGGTCAGGTTCCTACCGCGATGATCGGCACCGACGCCTTTCAAGAATCAGATATAACGGGCATCACCGCGCCGATCACCAAGCACAACGAGCTCGTCACCGACGTCGGCCGGATACCCGCGGCGATCGCCGAGGCGTTCCACATCGCCTCATCTGGCCGCCCGGGACCCGTTCTCGTCGACCTGCCCAAGGACATCCTGCAGGCCAGCGGCCCCTGGTCATGGCCGCCGGTGATGGACCTGCCCGGGTACAAGGTGCCTGGCCCGCCCGATCCTGCCAGGATCGCCGATGCCGCCAGGCTGCTGCACCAGGCCCGCAGGCCGGTCCTTTACGTGGGCGGCGGCGTGGTCAAGTCGGACTCGCACGAGGCGCTGCGCGAGCTTGCCGAGGTGACCCAGGCGCCGGTGACCACCACTCTGATGGCGCGCGGCGCGTTCCCCGACGCGCACCCGCTGGCCCTGGGCATGCCTGGGATGCACGGGATGTACGCGGCGGTCGCTGCGCTGCAGGAGTGCGATCTGATCGTGGCGCTCGGCGCCAGGTTCGACGACCGGGTCACCGGCAAGCTGGCCGCGTTCGCGCCGGGGGCGAAGGTGGTGCACGCCGACATCGACCCGGCCGAGATCGGCAAGAACCGGCAGCCCGACGTGGCTATCGTGGGCGACCTGGGCGTGGTGCTCGCCGAGCTGGCCAGGGCCGCCAGGGAGCTTGTCGCCGCGCAGGGCCCGACCGACACCGCCGAGTGGGTCGCCAGGACCGCTGGCTGGAAGCGCAGCTACCCGCTGCGCTACACCCAGGACGCCGACGGCCCGCTGAAGCCGCAGCACGTGGTGGAACGGCTGTCCGCGATGACCGGCGGCGACGCGATCGTGGTGGCCGGCGTCGGCCAGCACCAGATGCACGCCGCGCAGCACTACGCCTTCACCAGGCCACGCAGCTGGATCAACTCGGGCGGCCTCGGCACCATGGGGTTCGCCGTGCCGGCCGCGATGGGCGCCCAGATGGGCCGGCCAGGCGAGCTCGTGGTGGCCATCGACGGCGACGGCTGCTTCCAGATGACCGCGCAGGAGCTGGCCACGTGCGCGATCGAGGGCCTGCCGATCAAGGTGCTGATCTTCAACAACGGGTTTCTCGGCATGGTCAGGCAGTGGCAGGAGCTGTTCTACGAGGAGCGCTACTCCGAGGTGCACCTGGGTACCTCGATCCCCGACTACGTCAAGCTGGCCGAGGCCTACGGGTGCGTGGGACTGCGGTGCGAGCAGCCTGGCGACGTGGACGCGGTGCTCGAGAAGGCGCTCGCGGTCACCGACGTGCCGAGCGTGGTGGACTTCCGCACCCACGACGCCGAGGGCGTGTTCCCGATGGTCCCTGCCGGGCAATCGAATGACGACATCGTGCTCGGGCCCGAGTTCACCGCCGCCGAGCAGCAGGCAGCCACCCGCAAGGAAGTGATCGCGCGATGAGCACCCATACCCTGTCGGTCCTGGTCGAGAACAAGCCTGGCGTGCTCGCGCACGTGGCGGCGCTGTTCTCGCGGCGCGCGTTCAACATCTCCTCGCTCTCGGTCGGGCCGACCTCGGACGAGCGGGTCAGCCGGATGACGATCGTGGTGGACGGGGCGTCGACGCCCGTCGACCAGGTGCACAAGCAGCTGGAGAAGCTGGTCCGGGTGCTCAAGGTCGTTGAACTGCACGAGGATGCGGCCATCGAGCGGGAGCTTGCGCTGATCAAGGTGAGCTCGAAGCCCGAGCTGCGGGCCGAGTTGCTCGACGTCGCGGCGGCGTTCCGGGCGAATGTCGTGGACCTGGGCGAGGAGACCGTGGTGCTCGAAGCCGTGTGCAGTCCTGGGAAGCTCGACTCGCTGATCGCTCAGCTTGAGCGGCACGGGGTCAGGGAGCTCGTGCGGACCGGGCTGATCGCTGTGGGACGCGGGAGTTCCACGATTACGGACGAAGACCAGGTCGGGGTGGCGGCGGCCTGAGCCGGGGCATGCCGGGACCGCCTGAACGGCTTGTCCCGGATACCCCGGCCCAGCCGCCGGAATCTGCGATCGGGCGATTCGGATCAGAGCCAAGATCAAGATCAAGACCAACGACTACGAGAGGGCTTTCGACGATGGCGACGGTGTACTACGACGATGAGGCGGACCTTGGGCTCGTGCAGTCGCGGAAGATCGCGGTGCTGGGGTACGGGTCGCAGGGGCATGCGCATGCGCTGAGCTTGCGTGACTCGGGGTGCGATGTGCGGGTCGGGCTGCCGGAGGGGTCCAGGTCGCGGAAGGTGGCCGCTGCGGCAGGGCTGACCGTGGGGACCGCGGCCGAGGTGTGCGCGTGGGCGGACCTGATCATGGTGCTGACGCCGGATACGGGGCAGCGGAGGCTGTACGCCGAGGCGATTGCGCCGAGCCTGAAGAGCGGGGACGCGCTGTTCTTTGCGCATGGGTTCAATATTCACTTCGGGTATGTGACGCCGCCGGCTGATGTGGACGTGGCCATGGTGGCGCCGAAGGCGCCAGGGCACACGGTGCGGCGGCAGTACGAGGCCGGGCAGGGCACGCCGGTACTGGTCGCTGTGGCGCAGGATGCCACCGGGAAGGCCTGGGACCTGGTGAAGTCCTACGCCAAGGCGATCGGCGGCACCAAGGCGGGGGCGCTGGTGACCACGTTCCAGGAGGAGACGGAGAGCGACCTGTTCGGCGAGCAGGCCGTGCTCTGCGGCGGGGTCACTGCGCTGGTCAATGCCGGGTTCCAGACACTGGTCGATGCGGGTTACCAGCCCGAGGTGGCCTACTTCGAGTGCCTGCACGAGCTCAAGCTGATCGTCGACCTGATGCAGGAAGGCGGCATGACCTGGATGCGCTACTCGGTCAGCGACACCGCCGAGTACGGCGACCTGACCAGGGGTCCGAAGGTGATCGCCGAGCCCACCAGGCAGGCCATGGCCAAGATCCTGGCCGACATCAGGTCAGGCGACTTCGCGCGGGAGTGGATCGCCGAGGACGACGCCGGCCGCCCGAACTTCGAGCGGCTTCGCCACGAGGCCAACGACAGCCTGATCGAGCGCACCGGCCGCCCGCTGCGCCGGATGATGAGCTGGCTCGATGCACCCACCGATCATGAGGAAGAGGGGCTCTGATGCCGGGCAATGTACGCAGCTACGTCGTCGCTCACCTGCCCGGCGATGGCATCGGCCCCGAGGTCACCGCGGTCGCCAGGGATCTCGTCGACCTGGCGAGCCACCGGCACGGGTTCGCGGTCGACTGGCGGCACTGCCCGCTCGGCTCCGAGCACTACCTGACCACGGGTGAGGTGCTGCCCGACGAGATACTCAACGACCTGCGCAAGACCGACGCCATCCTGCTCGGAGCGGTCGGCAGCCCGACGGTGCCGCCCGGCGTGCTGGAGCGTGGCCTGCTGCTGCGGCTGCGCTTCGACCTCGACCTGTACGTCAACCTCCGGCCCGCCAGGCAGCGGCCTGGGGTGGACGCGTCAGGCGCCGACGACCTCGACTTCGTCGTCGTGCGGGAGAACACCGAGGGCCTGTACGCGGGCGCCGGCGGCATCGCGCACCGCGGCACCGCCTTCGAGACCGCCACCGAGGAGTCGCTGAACACCCGGGCCGGCGTCGAGCGGTGCGTCAGGTACGCGGCGGCGCTGGCGGGCAAGCGCGGCGGCAGGCTGACGCTGGTGCACAAGACCAACGTGCTGGTGAACGCGGGCAGCCTGTGGATGCGGGTAGCCCAGGAGGTCGCCGCCGAGACCGGCGTCGTGCTGGACTACTGCCACGTGGACGCCGCCTGCCTGTACATGGTGAGCGACCCTGGCCGGTTCGACGTGATCGTCACGGACAATCTGTTCGGCGATATCATCACGGACCTCGCGGCGGCGCTGACCGGCGGACTCGGACTGTCCGCCAGCGGCAACCTCAACCCCGACAAGACCGGGCCGTCCATGTTCGAGCCCGTGCACGGCTCGGCACCCGACATCGTCGGCACCGGCCAGGCCAATCCCGCGGGAGCCGTGCTGTCCGCGGCCCTGATGCTCGACCACCTCGGCGAGCCCGAGGCCGCTGCGGAACTCGACGCTGCCGTCGACGCGGTGCTCGCGGCCGGCGGTCAGACGACCACCCAGGCTTGGGCCGATGCCCTGTCGGCGGAACTCGCCCAAGGGGAGGTCTCGCGATGACAAGCCCAGCAAGTGGCCGGTCGGACGGCATGCCGTCGGTGCCGGCTGGCTTCGCAACGCCTAGCACCGACGGCACGGCCGCCCGCGCTGGCGACGTGAGCCGGGTCGAAATGTACGACACAACCTTGCGGGACGGATCGCAGCAGGTTGGGCTGGACCTGACCGTGGAGGACAAGCTGCGCGTGGCACTCGCTCTCGACGCGCTCGGCGTGGACGTGGTTGAGGGCGGGTGGCCGGGGTCTAATCCGAAGGACAAGGAGTTCTTCGCGCGGGCCGGGGAGCTGCCCTGGCGGAACGCGCAGCTTGCGGCGTTCGGGGCTACGCGGCGGCCGAACCGGGCGGCGGACGGGGATCCTGACCTGGAGACGCTGCTGGATGCCGGGACGCCGATCGTGACGCTGGTCGGCAAAGCGTGGACGCTGCACGTGGCCGAGGCGCTGCGGACGTCGCGGGAGGAGAACCTCGCGATGATCGGGGACTCGGCGCGGTTCTTCGCGCGCGAGGGGCGCCGGGTGGTGTTCGACGCCGAGCACTTCTTCGACGGCTACGCGACGGATCACGGCTACGCGCTCGCCTGCCTCGCCGCGGCGGCCGAGTCCGGCGCGGACACGCTCGCGCTGTGCGACACCAACGGCGGGACGCTGCCGGACGACATCGTGCGGATTGTCCGGGACGTGCTGTCACGGTTCCCCGGCGTGAGGGTCGGGGTGCACTGCCATAACGACTCGGCGTGCGCGGTGGCGAACTCGCTGGTGGCGGTCGGCGAGGGCGCCACCCATGTGCAAGGGGCGGCGAACGGGTACGGCGAGCGGTGCGGCAACGCCGACCTGTTCGCGGTCATCGCCGGGCTCGAGCTCAAGCGGGACCACGAGCTGCTGCCGCCTGGCAGGCTTGGCGCGCTCGCGGCGACCGCGCGGGAGATCGCCGAGCTGGCGAACCTGCCGTTCGACGCGCGGCAGCCTTACGTGGGATCGTCGGCGTTCGCCACGAAGGCTGGGCTGCATGCCTCGGCGATCGCGCGGCGGCCAGACGCCTACTCGCACGTGGACCCGGCGCGCGTCGGCAACCAGGCGCACGTGCTGGTCAGCGAGCTTGCCGGGCGGAGCAACGTGCTGGTCAAGGCCGCTGAGCTCGGGCTCGACCTGTCCGGTGACCCTGAGCTCGCCACCGCGGTGCTCGACGAGATCAAGGACGCCGAGCACCGCGGGTACGCGTTCGAGGCGGCCGACGCCTCGTTCGAGCTGCTGGTGCGGCGAGTGGCGGGCCGGGCGCCCGCCTGGTTCGAGCTCGAGGGCTACCGGGTGGTGATCGAGAAGGCCGGAGGTACCGACCGCAGCGAGGCGATCGTGCGGCTGCTGCTCGGCGAGCAGCGGGTGGTTGCCGTCGGCGAGGGCGTCGGGCCGGTGCACGCGCTCGACCAGGCGCTGCGCCGGGCGCTCTCCGAGCTCTACCCGCAGCTCGCCGACATCCACCTGGTCGACTACAAGGTGCGGATCCTGGACGGCCGCGCCGCGACAAGCGCGGTGACCAGGGTGATGCTGACCTCGGCGGATCACCAGGGCGAGTGGACCACGGTCGGGGTGTCCGACGACGTCGTCACCGCGTCCTGGGACGCGCTCGCCGACGGGATCAGCTACGGGCTGCTGCGGGCCGGCGCGCAGGCGCTGGTTCCGGCTGGCGCGTGAGGCCCCGACTTCAACCAACTAGGACAGCGAAGGGAAGACACCCAACATGAATGGACTTCCGCGGCCGCGCAGCGGCCCGCTCACGACCGGGCCCGCTCGGGCGCCGCAGCGCGCGATGCTGCGCGCGGTGGGGCTCAGCGAGGAGGACCTGAGCCTGCCGCAGGTCGCCGTCGCCTCGTCGTGGAACGAGGTGACCCCCTGCAACCTGCACCTGAACACGCTCGCCGTGGCGGCCAAGGAGGGCGTCAGGCAGGCAGGCGCCGTACCGCTCGAGTTCGGCACGATCGCGGTCTCCGACGGCATCGCGATGGGCCACGAGGGCATGAAGGCGTCGCTGGTCAGCCGTGAGGTGATCGCCGACTCGGTGGAGCTGATGGTGCACGCCGAGCGGTTCGACGCGCTGGTCGCGATCGCCGGCTGCGACAAGTCGCTGCCCGGCATGCTGATGGCCTGCGCCAGGCTGAACGTGCCTGCCGCATTCCTGTACGGCGGCACGATCCTGCCAGGCCACGCGCTCGGCAGGTCGCTGACCATCCAGGACGTGTTCGAGGCGGTCGGGGCCCAGGCCACCGGCGAGATGTCAGACGCCGACCTGCTCGCCGTGGAGCGGGCCGCCTGCCCGGGCGCGGGGTCGTGCGCTGGCATGTACACCGCCAACACCATGTCGGCCTGCGCCGAGGCGCTCGGCATGGCGCTGCCAGGATCGGCCACGCCGCCCGCGGTCACGGCCGAGCGCGCCGCGCTAGCCAGGGCCACCGGCGAGGTCGCGGTGGGCGCGCTGGCGCTCGGGCTGCGCCCGCGCGACATCATGACCAGGCCGGCCTTCCTGAACGCGGCTGCCGTGGTGATGGCGACCGCCGGGTCGACCAACGCGGTGCTTCACCTGCTCGCGATCGCGGCCGAGGCCCAGGTGGAGCTGACCCTGGACGACTTCGACGCGATCAGCAGGCGCACCCCGCACATCGCCTCGATGCGGCCGGTCGGCCGGTTCGTGATGAGCGAGCTCGACCAGATCGGCGGCCTGCCCGTGGTGCTGCACGAGCTGCTCGAGGCCGGGCTGATCGACGGCGACGCGATCACGGTCAACGGCAAGACCATCGCGGAGAACGTGGCGTCCGCGGCGGCACCCGACGGCCAGGTGGTCCGCCCGGTCAGCGACCCGATCGGCCGCGAGGGCGGCCTTGGCGTGCTGCGCGGCAGCCTCGCGCCGAACGGCGCCGTGGTCAAGGTGCCCGGACTCGAGACCCTGCGGTTCGAGGGCCCGGCCAGGGTGTTCGAGCGCGAGGAAGACTGCTTCGCCGCGATCACCACCGGCCAGGTCGCCAAGGGCGACGTGGTCGTGATCAGGTACGAGGGCCCCAAGGGCGGCCCGGGCATGCGCGAGATGCTCGCGGTCACCGCCGCGATCAAGGGCGCCGGGCTCGGCAAGGACGTGGTGCTGGTCACCGACGGCCGGTTCTCCGGCGCCACCTTCGGCGCCTGCATCGCCCACACCGCGCCTGAGGCGTTCGACGGCGGGCCGATCGCGCTGGTCGCCGACGGCGACCACATCGTGCTCGACGTGCCCGAGCGCCGGCTCGACCTGCTGGTGGACGACGCCGAACTCGACCGCAGGCGGGCCGGCTGGAAGCGCCCGGCACCGAACTACTCAAGCGGCGCGCTGGCCAAGTACGCCTCGCTGGTGTCCGGTGCCGACCGTGGCGCGGTCTGCAGCCCGTACCCGCACTAGGCGAACGGAGGGCCCGGGGAAGGTCGAAGGGGGAGGGAGCCGGCGGGCGTAGCCGACACGAGCGGGTATCACACCTGCGTCGGCTGACTGCGGCATAGGGGCTAGGATGGCCGTTCGTCGGCTCTCCGTCCCCCCCATACGGCACAATGACCCCGGGAGGGCTGCCCGAGAATTGACAAAATCACCCGGAGGCTCAGCTGATGACTGAGGACCTGTCCCGCAGGCGGCTGTTCGGCCTAGCCGGCGCGACGGTGGCGGGCGCCGCAGGACTGGGCATGGCCGGGTGCGGGGTGCTCTCCCCGTCACGGCCGAAGCCGACGCTCGCGACCACTACGGCCGACGCGAGCGCGGGCTTCGTGTCCAGGCCCGACCTGACCCCGCCGGAGATCACCGTGCGGCAGTACGGCCTCGGCGCCGACTCCAAGTACCTCTTCCTCAACTGCCCCTACTCGGGCCCCGGGCACGGCGGCACCATCATCTTGGACCCGCAGGGCCAGCTTGTCTGGTTCGGCCCGAACACCAAGTCCGAGCACCGGATGGACTTCGATGTGCAGTCCTACCAGGGCAAGCCGGTGCTGACCTGGTGGCAGGGCCTGGTGACCGAGGGGTACGGGCGCGGCGAGGGCGCGATAGCGAACTCCTCCTACGAGATCATCAAGACGGTCCGCACCGTCGGCGGGGTCGAGGCTGACCTGCACGAGTTCAACATCACCCCGCAGGGCACCGCACTGCTGACCGCCTACCGCACGATCCCGAACGTGGACCTCTCCGACGTGCACGGGCCGTCCTCGGGCGGCTACCTGCTGTCCGGAGTAGCCCAGGAGATCGACATCGAGACCGGCGAGCTGGTCTTCGAGTGGGACAGCTGGAAGAGCGGCGACGTACCGCTGTGGGAGACCTACGAGACGCTCGGGCCAGGCGACGGCGGCTACGGCACCGCGGCCCGGCCGTTCAACTACTTCCACATCAACTCCATCGCCGCCTACGACGACGAGCACCTGCTGATCTCCGGCCGTAACACCTGGACCGTCTACCTGGTGAGCAAGGCCACCGGCCATGTCGTCTGGCGCATGAACGGCAAGAAATCCAGCTTCGACATGGACCCGGCGGCCAGGTTCTACTGGCAGCATCACGTGCGCCCGCACGCGGGGAACCTGATGACCGTGTTCGACAACGGCGCGTCGCCCGCCGAGGAGACGCACTCCCGCGCGCTCGTGCTCCAGGTCGACGTGGCCAAGAAGCAGGTCGCGCTGCACAAGCAGTACATCCATCCCGGCGAGGTGCTGCTCGCCGGGGCTATGGGCAGCGCGCAGCTGCTGTCGGACGGGATGTTCGTCGGCTGGGGCACCTGCCCGAACTTCTCGCAGTTCGACTACACCGGCAGGCTGCTGCTCGACGGCACCATAGCCAAGGGCGCGGCGTCCTACCGCGCCTTTACCCAGAACTGGACCGGACTGCCCACGGACCTTCCCGCCGTGGCCGTCAGGCACCCGAGCAGCGGCAGCGGCGCGATCGTCTACGCGAGCTGGAACGGCGCCACCGGAATCGCGTCGTGGGCGGTCTACGCGGGCGAGACGGCCAAGTCGGTGAAGGAGGTCGGCACTGCCCGCAGTTCCGGCTTCGAGACCGCCATCACCGTGAGCAATTCCGGTCCGTGGTTCGCCGCGGCGGCGCTTGACCGGGCGGGTCACACCATGGCCAGGTCGGAGCCCGTTAAGATCGGCAGCTAGGTGCCTCCGCTGGCCGGATTGCGGCGAGCGGTTCGGCCAGCGGTGAGCGCTGGATACCCGGTAGCCTTTGGATAGCGTTGGGCGGTATTGCGGCATCCGCCCCTGTGAGCGCTGTCCGGCGAAGGCCGGGCCTTCCTTACTTCATGCTGGCGGAGGTACGCACATGAGCGAGAACTGGACGCGGCGGCAGCTGCTGCAGCGTTCCGGCACCGCAGCCGCAGCGGCCGCCGGGCTCGGCCTGGTGGCATGCGGCACGAGCAGCGCCGCACGGACGGGCGGCGGCGCCACGTACGGCCTGCTGCAGCACTTCGTCTCCCGGCCCGACCTGACCCCGCCGAAGGTCACGCTGGTCCATGCCGGGCCGCAGGGCAAGCTGCAGTACCTGTTCCTCGGGGTCGCCCAGTCCGGCCCTGGCAACGGCGGGGCCATGATCATGAACACCAACGGCGACCTGATCTGGTTCGACCCTGACTCGCCCGACCAGAGCAAGATGGACTTCCAGTGCCAGTCTTACCAGGGCAAGCCGGTGCTGACCTGGTTCCAGGGCCAGGTGGTGGCCGGCGGGCACGGCGAGGGCGTCGGCGTCGTGGCCAACTCGTCATACCAGACGATCGCCGTCGTCCACGCCCATGACGGGCTGAAGGTCGACCTGCACGACTTCGTCGTCACGCCGCGCGGCACGGCGCTGGTCACCGCGTACCGCACGCTCGACGACTACGACCTGACCTCGCTTGGCGGGCCGAAGAAGGGCTCGCTGCTGGCCGGCGTCGCGCAGGAGATCGACATCGCGACCGGCAAGCTGCTGTTCCAGTGGGACAGCCTGGACCACGTCGGCCTAGACGAGAGCTACCTGAAGTACACCGGCGGCCGCAAGTCCAACAAGGGCAAGCCGTTCGACTACTTCCACATCAACTCGATCGCCGAGTACGACGACGAGCACCTGATGATCGGCGCGCGTAGCACCTGGTGCGTCTACCTGGTCAAGCGCAGCACCGGCGCGATCGTCTGGCGGCTGAACGGCAAGTACACCGACTTCACGATGGGCCCGGGCAGCCGGTTCTACTGGCAGCACGACGCGCGCTGGCATGGCGACGGGGTACTCACCCTGTTCGACGACGGCGCGCTGCCGAAGGAGGAGCCGCAGTCAAGGGCGCTGATACTCAACGTCAACACCGACGCCATGCTGGTCACGCTGACCAGGGCCTACACCCACCCAGGGGTGCCTGTCCTTGCCAGGGCGATGGGCAACGCCCAGCTGCTGCCCGACGGCCGGATGTTCGTCGGCTGGGGCACCAACCCGTACTTCTCAGAGTTCGCGCCCGACGGCAAGCTGATACTCGGCGGCGAGCTTGTCAAGGGTGACCCGACCTATCGGTCCTTCATCGGCGACTGGACCGGCCATCCGGTCGAGCCCCCGGCGGTGGCCGTGCGCAGGCGCGCCGGCGGCGCGAACGTCTACGCCAGCTGGAACGGCGCGACCGAGGTCGCCAGGTGGACCGTGCTGGCTGGCCGCAGCCATGCGTCGATGACGCAGGTCGGCTCGGCAGCCTGGGCCGGCTTCGAGACCGCGATCCCTGTATCGAGCAGCGGACCTTACTTCGCCGTCCAGCCGACCGACGCGGTCGGCCACGTCCTGTCCAGGTCCGAGCCGGTCCGGATGGCCTGAGCCAATCGCAGCGGGAGCGGCATGACGGGCGGGCTGTGGGCTGCCAGTCGCCGTCCGCTGACCGTCGGGCTGGCCGCCACGGTCACGTTCGTGGCCGCCGAGGCGCTCGCGGTGGTCACCGTGATGCCGCTGGTCGCCCGTGACCTGCACGGGCTCGGCCTTTACGGGTTCGTGTTCAGCGCCTTCATGCTCGGCACCATGGTCGGCATCGTCGCGGCCGGCCGGGTGGCCGACCGGCGCGGGCCCGCCCTGCCTTACGTGGCCGGGCTGATCCTGTTCAGCGCGGGACTCACGGTGGCCGGGCTCGCGCCGTCGATGCCGGTGCTCGTGGCCGGGCGCGCCCTGCAAGGACTCGGCGCCGGAGCGGTCCCGGCGATCGCCTACGTCGCGATCGGCCGTACCCTGCCCGAGCACCTGCGGCCCAGGATGATGGCGGTGCTCTCGACCGCGTGGGTGGTGCCTGGGCTCGCGGGCCCGGCGCTGAGCGCCGAGGTGGCGAGGGCTTTCGGCTGGCGCTGGGTCTTCCTCGGCCTGCTGCCGTTCATCGCGCTCACCGGCCCGCTGGCGATCCCGGCGCTGATGCGGCTCGGCAGGCCGGCCATGCCGACGCCGGACGGGCACCGGCTCGGCGACGGGGTCACCGTGGCGGTCGCCGCCGGCCTGATCCTGGCCGGGCTGACGCTGGCGGCGGGCGGGCAGGCGGCCGCGGCAGGTGCCGCGCCCGTGCACGCCGGTCATGGCGCGGCCGGCGGCACGGCCGTGGCGCACGGACCGTGGCCGGTGCTCGCCGGCTTCGCGCTGGTGGCCGCGGGCTTCGCGGCCGGGCTGCCCGCGCTGCGCCGCCTGCTTCCGCCCGGCACGCTGCGCGCGGTGCGCGGGCTGCCCGCCACGATCCTGAGCCGGTCGCTGCTCACCTTCACGTTCTTCGGTGCTGACGCGTTCGTCACGTTCACGATCACGATCGTGCGCGGCCGCAGCCCGGTGCTTGCCGGGCTCGCGGTGACCGGCGCCACCCTGGCCTGGACGGCGGGTGCCTGGGTGCAGGCCAGGATGAACGCCAGGTGGGAGGCCAGGCGCCTGGTCAGGATCGGCCTGGTGGTCATACTCGCCGGAATCGGCGGGCTCGCGGTGATGCTGGCCGGGCAGGTGCCGGTGCAGACAGGCATCGTCGCCTGGACCGTGGCCGGGTTCGGCATGGGGCTGTGCTACGCCCCGATCTCGCTGCTGATGCTCAGGGAGGCGCCGGCCGGCCGCGAGGGCTGGGCCAGCGCCTCGCTCAACCTGGCCGACGTGCTCGGCAGTGCGATGGGCATCGGGCTCGGCGGCGCCGCGATCAGCGCGGCCAGCGGGCTCGGCTGGCCGGTGGCCAGCGGGGTCGCCGTCGCCTTCGCGCTCGCCGCGCTGGCCGGAGTCACCGCCCTGGCCGTCAGCCGGCGCCTGCCGTCCAGCGAGCCGCGGTCGGCGGCGGATCAGTCCGGGCGGCGGCTCAGTCCGGGCGGCCGATCGGCGCGACCACCGCCGACGTCACCTTGATCAGGTCCGCGGGGGCGAGCTCCACCTGGAGGCCGCGCTGCCCTGCGCTGCAGAACACCGTGTCGTAGTCGAGCGCGCTGGCGTCCACGAACACCGGCAGCCGCCTGCGCTGCGCGATGGGCGAGATGCCGCCGACCACGTACCCGGTCGCGCGCTCGGCCCGGGCCGGCTGCGCCATCTCGGCCTTCTTGCCGCCCGCCGCGTCAGCCAGCGCCTTCAGGCTGAGCTGGCCAGCCGCCGGCACCACGGCGACCGCCAGGCGGCCGTCCACGCTGGCGATCAGCGTCTTGAATACCCGCTCAGGCGGCACCCCGAGCGCCGCCGCGGCCTGCGTGCCGTACGGCTCGCCCGAGCGGTCGCTAGCGTACAGGTGCACGCTGTGCGCGATGCCGAGCCTGGTCAGCTGCTCGGTCGCACGGGTTCCGCGAGCCACCACGGCGGCCCAGACTAGCAGCGGCCAAGGACCGGCAGCCACAGGGCCTAGCGGATGATCGACGCCTGGTCGGAGACGGTCAGCCACGGCTCAGGCGCCATGGTCAGCGCGCGCCGGTAGACGGCCTCGTAACCCTCGGCCATCACCCCGACGGTGAATCCGGACTCCACGTGCTTGCGGCAGATCGCCGGGTCGAGGTGGCGCGCCTGCGCGATGGCGGCGGGCATCTGCTCGGCGTCGTCGACGATGATCCCGGTCTGGCCGTGCACGATCAGCTCGGGCACCGCGCCCCTGCGCAGCGCCACCACGGGCGTCCCGCACACCATCGCCTCGATCACGACCAGTCCGAACGGCTCCTCCCAGCAGATCGGGAACAGCAGGCAGGTCGCCCTGGCGAGCAGCCGCCGCTTGGCGGCCGCGCCGGCGACGCCGTAGATCGTCACGTCCTCGCCGGTCCGCGGCTCGATCTCGCGCGCGAAGTAGGCACGCTCGATCGGCTCTGAGCACTTGCCCGCGAGGACAATCGGCATCCCCGCGGCACGGGCAGCGTCGATCGCCAGGTGCGGCGCCTTCTCCGGATGGAACCGGCCGAGGAACAGTGCGTACTCGTCCTTGTCGGCATGGAACGGGAAGGTCTCCGCCCGGATGGCGTTGTGCACCGTGGCCACCCACGGCAGGTCGGGGGCGGTCGACCGCTGGGCGTCGGAGATCGCGATGAGCTGCACCGTGTCGCCCAGCGCACGGTAGTACTCCCCTGGGTCGCCGCTCACCGGACCGTGCGCGGTCACCACGGTGGGCGTCAGCCGTCCCCTGGCCATCAGCGGCCCGGCCATCGTGTGGTCGTGGATGACGTCCACCTCGAGGCGGTCGAGTATGCTCGCGACCTTCGCCGCATGCACCATCTCCGGCATGGCCTCGCCAAGGCGCTCGGCCGGGCCCACGTCGTAGGTGGCGATGAAGCGCTGCGCCCGGGTGGCATGATTGCCCGCGCCGATCAGCGTCACGTTATGACCGCGTCCGACCAGCGCGTCGATCAGGTCGGCGACCACGGTCTCGATGCCACCGTAGTCCGCGGGCGGCACGTCGAAGTACGGCGGCGCGACCATGGCGATGTGCATCTGATGGGCCCCTACGGGAGCCTGTTGAGTCCGGGTGAGGGTCGAGCCTGCGGTGCTCACAGCGAACGCCTCCTTACCTCTGGGTGACCAGCGCGGCTCGGGGCGCAGGTCAGCGCCCAGTCCGGGCTGCAAACGATCATGCCCGTCGACTGGTACGCCAATACGGCAAGGGAATTAATAAAATGCCAATTGCCAGGTAATGAGTTTACCATTACCCAAGTGGTAACGCGTTCGGATTTTACAATTCGTCCTTCGGGCCGGGCTCGATAAGCGCGTTATAGCATCGAGGTTGTCGCCGATTGTCCTGGTAAGTGCGTGATCTGGGCCGAGTGCCCGCTCGCAGGCCTCGTAGGTCCGCTTGAGCATGGCGATGGCATCGCTGTGCCGGCGCGCGGTGTAGTAGGCGTCGGCCAGGTTGGCCCGCAGAGTCAGCGTGTCGGGATGGTCGGGCCCGAGCACCCGCTCGAAGTCAGCCAGCGTCAGCTCGTAGACCGGGATCGCGTCGGCGAGCCGCCCGGCCGAGTGGTAGGCGCCGGCCAGGTTGCCGCGCGCGGTGAGGGCGTCAGGGTGGTCGGCGCCCTGTATCCGCTCCCTGGCCGCGAGCAACCGCTCGTACAGCGGGATCGCGTCCTTCATCCGGTGCGCGGAGTGATAGCAGGATGCGAGGTTGGCCAGCGACGTCAGCGTCTCCGGGTGGTCGCCGCCGAGCGCGGCCTCGCGGCCCGCCAGCGCCTGCCGGTACAGCGCGATCGCCTCCTTGAGCCGCCCGGCCTTCTTCAGCGCGAAGGCCTGGTAACTTGCCGCGCGCGCGGTCTCCGGGTGGTTCGGCCCGAGCGTCTTCTGCTCGACCGAGCGCACCCGGCCGAAGATCGTGATGGCCTCGTCGATCCGGCCCGCCGACTGGCAGGCGGTGCCCAGGTTGAGGCACTCGGTCAGCACGGTGCGGTGCTCGGGGTTCAGCAGCCGTTCCCAGTCGGCGACGTTCTGCTGGTACATCGCGATCGCCAGGTCGGCCTGCCCGGCCGCCAGGTAGGTGCCGGCCAGCTGACTCCTTGCGGTCATCGTGTCGGGATGCTCGGCGCCGAGCACCCACTCGCGGTCGCTGGCCAGTCGCTGGTACGCGTCGATCGCCGCGTCGTACTGGCCGCTCGCGCGGTAGGCCCTGGCCAGGTTGCCGCGGGCGGTGAGGGTGTCAGGATGACCGGTCCCTGAGGTCCGCTCCCGGTCGGCCACTCCCGCCCTGATCAGCTCGACGGCATCGGCCATCCGGCCGGCCGACTCGCAGGCAGCAGCGAGCAGGTCCCTGATCGCCAGGGTCTGCGCGTGGTCGGGACCAAGCGTCCTTGCGCTCACGGTCATCATGGACGTCCAGTAGGCCACGGCCGACCCGGCGAACCCGGCGTCGCCGAGGCTGGTACCCGCCCGCAGCAGCACCGGGTGCGGCTCTGGCAGCCACAGCAGGTCACCGGCGATCCCGCCGAGCCAGCCCGCGCAGCCGCGCAGCGCCTGCTCGAGCGCGGGATCAGAGCCGGGCCGCGGCCACACCTCGATGACCGCGTCGGCGGCGGCCCTGGCCGCGTCGTCGAGCACGGGCCCCGGTACCAGCCTGCGCACGGTCTCCTGCACCGTGGGGTGCACGGCCACAAGGACCGGGCTGGCCGTCTGGTCGATGGAGATCAGGCCGCACTGAGCGAGGTTGGCGAGCGCGGCGAGCACCTGCTTCTCCTGCGCAGGCATGCCGCGGCTGCGCGCGGAGAGGAAGGCCAGGGCTGCCCGGCTGGTCGTCACCGAGACCGGCAGCCCGGCCGGGTCGAGCAGCGCGGCGAGCGCAAGCACCGGCCTCGCCAGCCCGGCAGGCGGCTGCTGGTCGGCCCGGTCGATGGCCAGGGACCAGGCGATGTCCGACAGCGATACCGCGCCGTCGGCCAGCCTGCCGAGCAGTTCCTGCATGCGGCCGGCGAACCTGGCCCGGTACTGGCGGCAGCTCACCGTCGTGCCGATCATGGTGGCCGAGGCCAGCGCAAGCGCCAGCGGGATGTAGCCGAGGTCGGCCGCGAGGTCTACGGCCTCGACCCGCTTGTCGGCGTCGTCGTAGAGCCGCGCGGTCAGGTAGGAAAGCGCCTCACGCGGGCTGAACTCGCCGATCCTGCATACCCGCGGCCCGAACGGCGTCAGCTCAGACAGGTCGGCCGACTGGTGGCAGGTGATCAGCACCTGGCCGGCCGCGCCCACTGGCCAGAGCCCGCGCAGCCCGCCGGAGTCCGTCATGTTGTCGAGCACCACGACCCAGGGCCGCTCGGTGCCGCGCAGCCAGCCAAGGAACATGGACGCGGCCGCCTCAGGCTGGATGCCCCCGTGGGCAAGGCCGAGGTCGGCGGCCGCCTGAGCGTAGCCGGTCACCACCGCGGACGGGCTCGATCCGTTGACCCACACCTGGAGGTCGGAGGTGGCCGACCTGGCCGCACCCACCAGGAGGGCGGCGGCGAGATGGGTCTTGCCGTACCCGCTCGGGCCAGCCAGCACGGTCATGCCTGGCTGGCCGGCGCCGGTGCCGCGCGGCAGGCCGGCCGTGCCAGCGTCGAGTCCGTAGCCGGTCTCAGGCCGCGGGCAGAGGAAGTCGGTGATCACGGGCAGCCGTCCCGACCTGACCGGCCAGGCCGGTTCCGGCGCGGACGGGCCGCTGCGGTTCCTGGCGCCGGTGCCGCTCATGACTGCCTGTCGTGAGTGCGAGCTACCGTCCGGCTGATCGTTCCTAACCGGCATGCCAGCAGTATGACGCTTTGATCGTCAGCGCTGGCCTTAAGCGGAGAGTTTGGGCATTGTTCCTGACGCACCGCGCCGAGCGGTCGGCGCCGATGCCGCGGCACAGCGGCTACCGGCGCATCTTGCGCCACAGCGGGCGCGGCACAACCCGCAGCACCACGGCCGCCGCGGCCAGGCTCCTTGGTACCCAGAGCAGCGTCGCCGTGCCGTCGAGCGCCGCGGCCACAGCGGCACCGACCTGCGCCGGAGTGGACGAGAGCGGGGCCGGGCTCATCCCAGCGGTCATCCGGCCGGTCACGAAGCCAGGCCTGACGAGCAGCACCCGGACGCCGGTGCCGGCGAGCGCGTCGGTCAGGCCGCGGGCGAAGGCGTCGAGGCCGGCCTTGGCCGCGCCGTAGACGAAGTTGGCCTTCCTCGGCCGTACCGCCGCCACCGAGGACAGCACCACGATCGTGCCTGCCCGCTGCGCTCGCATCCGGCTGGCCGCGCCGAGCAGCGTGGTGACATGGCTGGTGAAGTTGGTGTCGATCATCCGCGCCGCGAGTGCCGGATCGGCGTCCACCTGCTCCTGCGGTATCAGCACGCCAGTCGCCGCGATCACCACGTCCACCGGCTCGGCGAACGCTTCGTCGAGCACCGCGTCGTGCCCGCCAGGCTGCAGCGCGTCGAAGACCAGCGGCGCGGCGCGGAACGGCAGCTGCTTACCGGCTGCCGCCAGCCGCTGCTCGTCCCGTCCGGCAAGCAGCACCTGCGTGTCGGCCGGGGCGCGCAGTGCCGCCAGGATCGCCAGGCCGATCTCGCTGGTGCCACCGAGCAGCAGGATCCGTCCCGGCCTGCCCAGGTTGTCGAGCATGTGCAAGAGCCCCTTCCCTGGCCGCCAGGCCGTCACAGGCCGAGCGCGAACAGGGCCAGCCAGAGCGCCTCGAAGCCGACCATGATCGGGTCGCGCGAGATCAGGTCCTCGACCGGCCTGCTCGTGGCGCGGGCCGTCAGGCGGTCGAACCTGACCAGCGCCGCAGCGAGCGCGGCGGAGCTGATCAGGTGCCAGAGCCTGGTCTTGGCCGTCGGCTCGGTGGCGGCCCACAGCACGTAGGAGATGATCATTATGGCCGAGACGGCCCGCTGGGTGGCCCGCAGCGCTCGCAGCGAGTACCCGCGCATGGCCGGCCGATGAGTGACCGCGTCGGCGCCGAGCACGGTCAGCTCGGTGTATCGCTTGGCGACCGCCACCATCAGCGCGCCCAGGCTGCAGACCAGCAGGAACCAGCCGGACGGCGGGACGTGCGTGGCCGCGGCGCCGCCGATCACCCTGAGCACGAAGCCGGAGGCCACGCCGAAGAGCTCGAAGATAGGAACGTGCTTCAGGCCGGCCGAGTAAAGAAACGAGATGACCAGGTAGGCGGCGATCACCGCGATCAGCAGCGGCTCGCGGATGGCAAGCCCGGCGCCGAGCGCCCCGAGTGCGAGGCAGGCGGCCAGGACGAGGGCGTGCGTGGCCGGCAGGTGCCCGGCGGCCACCGGGCGGAACTTCTTGTACGGGTGACTGCGGTCGCGCTCGGCATCGACCACGTCGTTGACGAGGTAGACAGACGACGAGGCGGCGATGAACGTAGCGGCGGCGACCAGCGCGTACCAGAAGCCGCCCGGCCTGCCGATCGTGTCGCCAGCCAGCGGAGCGGCGAACACCAGCAGGTTCTTCGGCCACTGCCGCGGCCGGGTGGTCCGCACGGCGGCCTTCAGCCACCGCAGCGACCCGGCCAGGCGCGACGGCGGCCCGCTCTGCAGCTCAGTGACCTGAGCCGCGGGCGTTGGAAATGTCATCGAGAGAAGACCGCCGTGAAGTCTCGGTTGGAAACGTAATAGTAGCGGTCAGGCGGCTGGATCTGGCCACTGATCAGGTTCACCGGGGTGGGGTCGGCCGGATGACTCCTGGCCAGGTAGTACATGAAGGACATCCAGTCGGGATTGATGTCAAGCTCCATCGCCGACACGCAGCCGGCCCGCTGGAGCAGCTCGGCAAGCGTGCGCACGTCGAGCGCCGGTCCGTAGACGTAGATGATCCTGCCGTCTCTGGTGACGCCGATGCCGGACCGCCAGACGTAATACCTCCCGCCCAGCGTGGCGCCCCAGCTCGACTCCACGTTCTGGTCGACCGAAGCGGGAACCTTGCCGTTGATGACGATGAGCTTCAGGTTCTGCCGCACGCCCTGGACGTCAGGCCCCATCCGCAGGGCGCCGCGGCCCCAGGTGCCGATGGTCATGTCGCCGTTCTTGTAGTACACCTCCGACGCCTCGCCCTTGACCAGCTTGCCGTCGTAGTGGCCGTTGAGGTAGAAGCCGCCGCCCGAGGCGTTGATGCGGAACCCGCTGTTGAAGGTCGCGACCACGCCGAGCCGGTGGCCAGGCGGAATGTCCATCGGGACGCCCCAGTGACCGTAGCCCGGGTCCTCGGTGCCTGGCCGCAGTGAGAACTTCAGCAGCCGCGGGTCCATCGAGACGATGCCCGCGTAGTAGGACGAATAGGTCTTGCTCTCTCGCACGTAGGTCTTGAACAGCGCGGGCACGCCCTTGACGCTCACCACAGCCTTCCACACGCCCTCACCGGGCAGCGGCTTGCCCGCCAGGGAACCGAGGTTGGCCGGGATGATCGGCGTGATCCCGTGGTAGTGCTTCTTCTTCTTGACGACGTGGCCGCCCAGCTTGTTGAACGAGACGTTCGGCTTGCCTCCGGCCTTCGGCGGCTGATAGGTCAGCCACTCGCCGAAGGTCACCAGCGGGCCAAGGTAGTGGCTGCGCGCCCACTCGGCGACCCGCTCTGACGTGCTGCCGCCACCCGGATAGGTCAGCGCGTGCACAAACGACCAGCCGACCACGATCGCGAAGGTCGCGATCAGCGCCAGGATCACCCGCAGCACCATGAGTGGCGAGCGGCGTGGTACGCGCCGGTGTCCCGACCGCGATCGGACGGCGGGCTGTACCGGTCGATCCACGCGCTCCTCCGTCCTGCCACCCCCGCATTTGCCCGCGGCAGCAACTCTATGCGACCTTTGGTCCCCTTCTACGGGAAACCATTCCATACCACTCGGCGCACTCTCAGCCGAGCCCTCCCGTCACCCGCAGGGCCCGGCTACCCCGTGCCCGCCGCTAAGCTGTCCCGCGACAAACTTCAGCAGGAGGAACACGTAGTGAGTGACGACAGCGGCATCCAGCGGACTCTCGTTCTGCTCAAGCCGGACGCCGTGGCGCGCGGGCTGGCCGGCCGGGTGCTTGCCCGCTTCGAGGACGCGATGCTCAAGGTCGTGGCGGCCAAGATGGTCTGGATGGATGCCGAGCTGACCAGGCAGCATTACTTCGATCTCGAGGACCGCTTCGGCGCCGCTGTCTACCAGTCGATGACCACGTTCATGCAGTCGGGACCGGTGGTCGCGCTCGTGCTCGAGGGCGTCGGCGCCGTGCCCTGCGTGCGCAAGATGGTGGGCGCGACCTATCCTGACGAGGCGGTGCCCGGTACCATCCGCGGCGACTTCGCCCACGTCAGCCGTGCCTACGCGAACGCCAACGGGGTCGCGGTGGCGAACCTGGTGCACGCCTCTGGCAATGCCGAGGAGGCCGAGCGCGAGATCGGAGTCTGGTTCACCAAGGCCGAGATCTTGGACTACGACACCGTGGCGCAGAGGTTCACCTGCTGACGCCGGTGTCGCGCTGATGTGATAACCCCGAGGTATGGAATCTGCGGGCAATGGTCCTGACAACGTCACCGATGCTGCGCTCGAGGTCGTCTCCGAGGCGGTGGAGCTCGCCGACCAGCAGGGGCAGGAGCGGGCGCGGCGCAGGCGCGGGTTCCGCGGCAGGCTCGCCGGCCGGCTGGCACGGCGATCAGGCCGCCGCCGCGGTATCAGGCGGCTCGGCACCTCGCTGTCAAGCGCCGCGCGCCGCGGCGCACGGGTCACCGGCCACGGCGTCTCGGCGGGCGGGCGGTGGCTCAGCGACCAGGTGCTCGCGATGGCTCCGCGGCTCCCGGTACGCAACCTGGCTAAGCTGCGCGGCCAGTTCCCCGACCGCTCCCCCGACGAGCTCGCCGAGACGCTGATCGAGGGTGCGTCCCGCGCCTCGGCCGCGGTCGGCGTGGCGGTCGGCGCCTGGGCCGTGTTGCCGTTCCTGCCGACCGCCGGCATGGAGATCGCCACCGAGACCCTGTCGGTGGTGGGGATCGAGATCAAGCTGGTCGCCGAGCTGCATGAGGTCTACGGGATGGCACCGCCGGGCAGCGTGGTGGACCGGATGACTGGCTACGTCGGGGCCTGGACACAGCGCCGCGGGGTGGCGCTCGCTCCCGGCGGGCTCGTGCTGGCCGCTGGGTCGCCGCTGGCCAGGCAGCTGCAGCGCAGGCTGGCCGCCCGGGCGGGACGCAGCGTGCTCTCGCTCGGCCCGCTGCTCACCGGGGCGGCGGCCGGCGGCCTGGTCAACCGGCGGGAGACCCGCAAGCTGGGCCGCGCGATCAGGGACGACCTGCGCAGGCGGTCACCGCACGCCAGGGGCTGGCCGGGACCAGCGGGCTAGCTGAGCGGCGCCGCCAACTACCTGCAGCCGATCGTCGATCACCCGGCGGCCGTCGTCGAGTACCATGCCAGGCGGCCGGCCTCAGTCGGCCGCGATGGCGTCATCGGCCAAGCGGCCGCAGGAGGAGCAGTACCTCGCCTGTGGCTGCCTGGCGAGCAGCGCCTCGGAGATCGGCTCGCTGCACTGCTCGCACCGGCCGTACTGGCCGCTGGCTATCCGGTCAAGCGCGGCCTCTATGTCGGCCAGTGCCTGCCGCTCGGTGACGGCGGCGCGCGCGAGCCGCCTGGCTCGCTGCAGCGCGAGGCTGTCGTGTCCGCAGACCCCGGCCTGATGCTCGGCGTCGTGGTAGGCGAGCGAGAGGTCGGTCAACCGCTCCAGGCGAGCCCGCCACTGGCTCTCCAGCTGGGTCCGCCGCTGCACGGGCTGCGACATCGTCAGGGTGGACATCGAGCTCCCTCCTCGGCCTTGCCAGGACCGCCAGGTCCCCGGCACAGCTGAGCGGCATGGCCAGAGAAGCTGTGAGTGTGCTGGCCAGCTAGCGGAGCACCTTGCGCCGGCAGACCAGGACAGCGAGCGGGGCGAAGACCGTGATCAGTCCGATCGACCAGCGCAGGACGGCAAGATCGCTAGGACTTCGGGCGCGTCAAAGACCGGCTCCGAACCGTCCAGGCGGACCTGGGCGGACCTGTCCAGGGCGAGACCTCGTATGAAGTCGACACAACCAGAGCCAGTTAGAGGGCTTAGACGGCGCGGCCGTCATGATCGAGTCAATTGTGCGGTTGCCGGATCGCGTCCGGGGTTCTTGGTGATGGGTGGTCAGGCGGCGAGGTGCGCCTGGCGCGCGAGGTCGTCGAAGGCGGCCTGGTAGGCGCGGGCTGCGGTGCGCAGCCGGGAGGTGCGGGCGGGCTGGGGTCGGTGAGCTGGGCGAGGCCGGCGCGGAGCAGGTGGTCGTGGGCGTGGGTGAACAGCATGGCCTGGTGGAGTCCGGTGTCGGTGACGTGGTAGCGGCGGGTCCTGGGGGCGGGTGATGAGGCCGTGTTCGCGGAGGCGGCGCAGGTCGTAGGTCATCTTGCCGGCGGTGATGTCCTCGGGCGTCGTGCCGAGGAGGGGCGCGATCAGGGTGCGCAGGTCGCGGTTGGTGAAGCCGCGGGGCAGTAGCCGGTCAATGAGCAGGGCCTGCAGCAGGGCGTGGACGCGGGGGTCGCCGAAGCGGAGCCCGGGGATGCGGGTGCCGTCCGGGTGGATGACGGGCGCGGTGAGGGCCGTGACGGCTTCCGCGCCGCGGGCGGGGTCGTGGCTGATGGTCTGGACGCCGAGCAGGCGCCGGTTGGCGGTGAAGCCGGTCTGCCGCAGGGCGGGCAGGTTGGTCAGCCGTTTGGACAGCCCGAAGTCCCGGGTCTCGTTAATGGTCGTTTCGGTGCGGATTGCCTTGCCCAGCTTGTGGTACTGCCTGATCTTGCTGTTCTTGTAGTCGACGTGCAGGGACGGGGTGACCCCGCCGGTGATGACCCGGGTCCGGAACTTCCCGGGGGTCCGGTGGCGGCCCCTGGTGATGATCCGCCGCCCGAAGACCAGGCTGATCTGGTCGGGACGGCCGATGCCGAGGTTGTCGCGCAGCACCTGCTCGAAGAAGATCCGGCCGGACAGCGGGGCGTCGAGTACCTGGGTGAGGGAGAACTCGGCTTGCAGCAGCGACAGTTCACAGGCGTACCCGGCGGCTTCGTCCTCGGCGGTGAACGGGTTCGGCAGGATCTTCAGCCATTTGCGCAGCAGCGCCTCGATGTGCGCTGGGCCGAGGGTGTCGCAGATCGCCTGCAGGGCGGGCACGTCGCCGCAGGCGGCGAACCCGCTGTCCAGTGCCTCGAAGGCGATCCCCGTCTTGGCGGCCTGCCGCCTGGCCCATCCGCTGCCGTTGACGCACAGCTTGGCGGTGAACGGGAAGCAGGTGCTGAACTTGAGGAAGAACGGCCCGAAGTCAGCGTCCACGCAATAGAAATAGAAGAAGTTGATGAACGCGCTGGCCCGCACCAGCCAGGCGTACGAGGACCCGTCGGCGTGGTAGCGGCGCTGGGTCCGCCACACGCCCGATTTCTCCTGCGCCCGGCCCGCGTACAGCACCCCCTCGGTGGCGGTGAACCCGGCCAGCAGCCGCTGGGTGACCTCGTCCTTTCGCTGCCCCTTCGCGAAGTGCACCAGCTCCAGGCCATGCGCGGCGATGAAGTGGCGGATGTCCGCGACGAACGCCTTGCTCATCGGGTCCATCAGCGCCGCGGAGGCGTACAAGTTGCCGCGGCGGCCGGTGAAGAACCCTGCTACCCCGCCGCCGCAGGCCAGCCTGGGCTGCCAGACATTCAGGTACATCCGGTCGATGCACTCGACCTCGAAGGTCACGTGATCGGACAGGACATCGGCCACGGTGCGCGGTAGCGTCATGGAAGGCTCCGGTCAGGCACAGGCTGCAAAGCCACCCACCGCCATCAGGCGGTCATCAACGCGACACAGCGTGTCAGCGTCCAGCTCTGACCGGAGCCCCTTTCACCTACATCAACCCGAGCAAGCACGCCTTGTCGGGCTGGGGCGAAGCCCGGCTAGTAGTTGCCGATCTCCCCGCCACCGGAGCCAATGTCCCCGCCACCAGAGCCGATCTCCCCGCCACCAGAGCCAATGTCCCCGCCACCAGAGCCGATCTCCCCGCCACCAGAGCCAATGTCCCCGCCACCAGAGCCGATCTCCCCACCCCCCACCTGCGATGGGTCGAAGCCCGGGCTGCCGATCTCCCCGCCACCGGAGCCGATCTCCCCACCCCCCACCTGCGATGGGTCGAAGCCGCCAGAGCCGGGATCGTCACCTCCGGGGGCGAAGCTGCCGCCGGGGTCAGGGCCGAAGCCGCCGGGGTCGAAGCCCGGATGAGGGCCGAGGCCGCTGCCCAGGTCGGCGTCGGTGCTGAGATCGAAGCTATTTTCGGAGAGCTCCGCTATTGCCGTACTAATTGGGTCATCGGTGTTCGGCGCCGAGAACTCCAGCATTTCGAGGGGCTCAATGGGCTCTGGTTCGGCTGGAGGAGGCCTATCTTCCGGTGATTCTGGTGGCGGCTCCTCATTTTGGAAGGGATTCTCAGGACCTTCGCCAGGTGCTTGCCCTGGAGGAATCCAAGGACCGATGACCGGACCTACACTATCCCAGTCAATCCCCGGTGGGGCCGATTGACCTGCACCCGATGGACCCTCTGGACGGTTAACTATGCTAGGTGCCTGCGGCGGGTCTTCGGCTCTAGGACGATTGATCACGGGTGGCGCTTGGGGAACCCCTGGAGGCGATTGTCCGGGTATCCCTTCAAAGATCGGTGTATTAGGATCCGGTGTTCGGGGAACGTCACCGTAAGGGCCCGTGCTCTGCGGGTTGAGCCCGGGAATGCTAGGCGCGTTTGGATCAGGTCCTTTGGCCACGGCATCGGAATAAGACGCTCCGGCCGGGTCTGCCGTGAGTGATGCGCTCCCTTCCCCAGCTTGCGGTCTGGCGCCTAGAGCGGTTGGGTCTCCAGTTTCCTCTCCCGGACTACCCATCGTCGTCATGCGTTCCGCCACAGTCTGCACTCCTAGATCGGACGCGGCCTGTTTTAGCAGCTCATTGAGCTGAGAGGGTGTCGGCGGTTCCCAACCTGGAGACCCCTGGCTCTCATGCGCGCCTGCATGCGGATGCGGATTCACTGGTCCGTCCCCAGGCAAGGCTGCCGAAGAGTTCATTTCCTCGATCTCGTCGAGGGTTACTTGGCTCGCCTTGAGGCCGGCGCTTTCGTCCGGTGCCAGTCCGGCTTCCGGCATGTCACTCGACATCTAAACCACTCTCCCTAACACATGCCTATGCGTTCAGTGGGCGCAGGCAGTAAATATCGATGTCAGGTGAACTTTCACCTGCTGGCCGACTGGATTATCAGGCTTGCGATACGGATTACCACGGCGAGGAAGATGAGGGCAACGCCTATCTTCGCTGCGGCCGCCAGGATCCGCGGGCCGCGCCCGTAGGACGTCTTGATCTCGGCGTCGGTGGTCAGGTTGAGCAACTGGCGCACTCTCAACACCCGGCCAGGGCTTGCGTCGCCCGCGATATCTACCACATCACCGTTTGAGATATCACCCCTGAACCTGAAGCCGCGCATCTCGATCATGACCGGGGCCATGCCTGGCCTTTCGACCCGGAAATCCCAGACATACAGGTACAGCCGGTGCAGGAAGAAAGATTGCTCGGCCCGCCGCTGGAACCCTGCGACGCGCCCCCTGAGGTGACCGCTGGGAGCATCCGTGAACTGGTGGCCCTCTCCTCCGGCTGGGCTGGCACCGGCGGCTACCCCGCGAGCAGTTGGGGGAGCGTCAGGCCGCTTCGGCGCCCCGGCCGACTGGGCGACGTCAGCCTCGCGGCTGACGCCCAGTTTCCGCATCGCGCCGGCGTGCTGCGGATTGAGGCGGAGCGCCTCCCGGTAGAACGTCAGCGCCTCTGCCGGGGATTGTGATTCCCGCAGCCGCCCAATCTGGTACCACGCGTTCGCGTGCGTACGGTCGGCACGGATGCCCGCCGCGAAGAGCTTCTCTGCCTCTTGCCTGCGGCCCTGCGCAAGCGCAACCATGCCAAGCCCGTAGCAGGCGTCAGCGGCATGAATGGGAGAGTTAACCAGCTTCTTGAAACCTTCTGCGCTGGCCTGGAAATCTCCATTAGCATAAGCGGCCCTTGCCGACGTTAGTATTTGCTCCGAAGCGGACGCTCGCACGGCCGACCCGGTTACCGAGTCGCCCTGCGTTCTGCACTGCACGGTATCCCCGCCAGCCGCAGCCTGCGGGGCGGCGGCGCCGGGACCGCGAAGGCCCGCATCGGCGCCGATAGGCGATGCCTGTACCCCATCAGCTTGTCCCGCGCGCGAGTCAAGCAAATCCTTAATTGGTGGCATGTTAGCGCCGTCCCGGTCGATGGCGCTGTCCGCCGACGGCCGCGCACGCAGCACATACAAGCTCAGCAGGAAACCAACGGCCAGAACTGACACAACTACCGCGAGAAAATACGGTATCGGGGTGATAGGGCCATCGTGCTGCCGGATCAATTCAATGTGTGTAGCCTTTACAATCAGCCAGAAGATGGCCACGACAACGATGACCCACGTAGCGGCTGTTTTCGCGCTCCCCCTTCGCGCAGAAGCTTGCGGCCACGACACCGCCGGCGATGCCGCTCGCGCCGTTTCCTCAGAAACAAACGGGCCCGGGTACCTGACCTGTCGCTGCCTGCGCCGCTGCTGCTGATACTGGTACCGCGCCTGCTGGGCCTGCAACTCGGCCTGAATCGCCGCCTGCTGAGCCTGCTGAGCCTGCCGTTGCCCTGCCTGACCTTGTTGCATCATTGCCAGCCCCTGACGTCGACACCTTGCTGAGCAAGGCGAGTTTGGTCGATTCGACGTCAGCCAGGCGAAGCCGGTTCCTTCTTCTTATGAGTTGGAGTCTCTAGTCCGCTATCATTGGAGCACGTCAGTGGCTGGCGTGACGCAGATAAACTCATGTGGCCCAAGTTTCCCGGTTTATGGTCAGCTCCGGAAATTCGGGCATGCCTCTTCGCGCCACGTGTCCTGAGCCACGGCTGCAGCCATGACGGTGAACAGAGCCTCTGGCAGTTTGGTCGGCGCTTGGTCCGCGTGCCCGAGATCCGCTTCCTCAGAACAAGCGCCCCTACAGGCAGCTTTGCGTGTCAACCCCTATCGGAGCACCTTGCGCCGGTAGATCAGGACAGCGAGCGGCGCGAAGACCGCGATCAGCCCGATCGACCAGCACAGGACGGCAAGCTCGGGGTGCTGCATCGGCCAGGCCTGCACGGTCGCCGCTGGGTTCGGCCCGCCGAAGAGCGTGCGGCACGCCGTCGAGATCGCGCTCATCGGGTTCCAGTTGGCGAAGCCGCGCAGTACGGTCGGCATCTCCTGGGTGGGCACGAACGCGTTCGAGCAGAATGCGAGCGGCAGGAAGAAAATGAAGCCGGCCGCCTGGGCGGCCTCCGCGTTGCGCATCACCATGCCGGCGCACGCACCGAGCCAGGTCATGGCGAACGCGAACAATGCGGACAGGCCGACGGCCGCCATCGCGTCACCGAGCCCGTTCTGCGCACGCCAGCCGATGACGAGGCCGGTGGCCACCAGTACGGCGATGCCGAGTACCTGCGTGATCAGGTCCGCGATGGTTCGGCCCGCCAGGACCGCGGCCCGGTTGATGGGCAGCGACCTGAACCTGTCGATCAGGCCCGTGGTCATGTCCGCGCACAGGCCGACGGCGGTACCCGGCGCGCTGCCGGCCATGGTCATGCCGAACATGCCGCTGATCAGGTACTGGTGGTAGCGGCCGCCGCCCGGCAGCGCAATGGCCGAGCCGAACACGTAACTGAACAGCAGCACGAAGATGACGGGCTGGATCGTCACGTCCATGAGCTGCTCGGGCTCGCGGGCGATGCGGGCGATGTTGCGCTTGCACAAGACCCAGGTGTCCTTGACGGCCCACCACGCACGGCCTTGCCTCATGCTTAGCTCGCCGGGCGCCCCGGCGGAGATCGTTGCGGTGGTCATGCCTGCTCGCTCTCTGCGGGGTCCCCGCTGCTGTGACCGGTCAGGGTCAGGAAGACGTCGTCGAGTGACGGATGCCGGATGGACAGGTCGTCAAGCTGCACCCCGGCGGCATCGAGGTCGCGGATGATCGCGGGGAGCCTGCGCGCCGCCCCGGCGACCGCGGCTTGCACCACCCGGCCGACGGCTGACGGCCTGCCGTCAGCGTGCCGCGCGAGCACCTCGACCGCCTGCGCCACGGCGGACGCTGGCGCGACAACGAGGACGATGCGCTCGCCCCCCACCTTCGCCTTGAGCTGCGCCGCGGTGCCATCGGCGATCACGGTGCCCTGGTCCACGACCGCGATCCGGTCGGCGAGCTGATCCGCCTCGTCCAGGTGCTGTGTGGTCATCAGGACCGTCGTGCCGTCCGCAGCCAGCGCCCGCCGTCAGGCGCCCGAGCCGACCGATCATGACGAGGTTGGCCCGGCCGGTCAGGCACTCGTCGAGCGCCGCGTACTGACCGGTGAGGCCGATCAGCCCGCGCACCTGCGCAGCCTCCCGCTGCACGTCGTAGCCAGCCACCCTGGCGCTGCCGTGATCGGGTCGCAGCAAGGTCGTCAGTACCCGCACGGTGGTGGTCTTGCCTGCTCCGTTCGGGCCGAGCATGCCGAGGATCTCGCCCTGGATGACCTGAAGGTCGAGCCCGGCGAGTGCGGGTGTCGTGCCGTAGGTCTTGCACAGGCCGGTGGCCTCGATCGCGAGTGCGGTGTCCATTGCTCCTCTAGTACGCCCTACGTGAAGTCTCGTACGACGTACGACCCCGACGACCTGTGGCCACCGTTCGGCGGCGCGACGCCGCAGCAGCCTGGCTCGCGCCCGGCGGCCGATCAGCGGCGCCGTGACCACCTGGATGAGCTAAGGCGGCGCGGCGACGACCGGGCCAGGCCACGGCTGTCGCGTGCGGAGATCGTTGACGCCGCCATCGCCATCGCCGACGCCGAGGGCGCTGAGGCGCTGAGCATGCGCCGGATCGCGCAGGTCCTGCAGTCGGGGACGATGTCCTTGTACTGGCACGTGTCGAGCAAGGAGCACCTGCTCGACCTGATGCGCGACGTGCTGATGGCTGAGGTCGTCGGGCCGGCGCCGTCCGGCGACTGGCGCGCCGACCTGCGGGCCTTCGCGCTGAGCAGCAGGGGCATGCTGCGCAGGCATCCGTGGCTGACGGACTTCGTCGGCGGCCGCCCGCCGCTCGGCCCGACGACGATGCTGAACATGGAGGCAGTGCTCGCCATCCTGGAGGCCGTGCCGTCCAGTCACCAGGAGAAGCTCTGGGCGCTCGAGTCGGTGACGACCTACGTCAGCGGTGCCGTGCTGCGGGAGGTCCAGGAGATCCGGGTGCGGCAGGCCGAGCAGGAGGCCGAGGCGCGGTACTCCGGTGACGCACTTGCCGTGCGCAAGGCCTGGCGCGACCGGCTGGACGCGAGCGGCCTGTTCCCCAGGTTCGTCGAGTTCCTGGACGCCGGCATCGACCCTGACGTGCCAGAGACGATCGACGCGCGGTTCGCGTTCGGCCTGGACTGCCTGCTCGACGGCATCGCCGCCAGGCTCGAGCGGCAGCCCGGTGCCGCGCCTGACCAGGCTTAGGCGACATCAGGGCCAGGTCCGGTGGAGGCCAGCTAGCCGCTCCCGAGCCAGCGCTCCAGCCAGGCGAACTGCTCGGCCAGCACGTGCAGCACGGACTCCCTGGCCAGGTAGCCGTGGTTCTCGAACGGCAGGATCACCAGCCTCGCGGTACCGCCGGTGCCGCCGATGGCCTGGAACAGGCGCTCGGACTGGACGGGGAAGGTACCCGAGTTGGCGTCGTCGGCGCCATGCACGAGCAGGAGCGGCGCCTTGATCCGGTCCGCGTACCTGAACGGCGACACCAGGTCGTAGACCGCGGGCGCCTCCCAGAAGCTGCGCCGCTCGGTCTGGAACCCGAACGGGGTCAGCGTTCTGTTGTACGCGCCGCTGCGGGCGATGCCGACCCTGAACAGGTCGGTGTGGGCGAGCAAGTTCGCGGTCATGAACGCGCCGTAGCTGTGCCCGGCCACGGCGACCCTCGCCGGGTCGGCCACCCCCGCCTCCGCCAGCGCCCGCACGTGCGCGGCCGCGGCCGCCGTGATCTGCTCGATGTAGGTGTCGTTCTTGGTCTCCGGATCGCCGATCACCGGCATGGTGGCGTTGGCGAGCACCGCGTAGCCGCGCAGCACGAACCAGGCAGGGTCGGCGGCGGCCAGCCTGGTGAACCGCTGGCTGCTGCCGCGCACCTGCCCGGCCGTGTCCGCGCTGCCGTAGTCGTGCGGGTACGCCCAGATCACCAGCGGCAGCGGCCCGTCGGCCGCCTGGTCGTAACCTGGCGGCAGGTGCAGCAGCCCGGACAGCGTGACCCCGTCACCGCGGTCGGTCACGATCAGCCGCTTGGCCATGCCGGTGAGCTGCGGATGCGGGTCCGGCCAGGCGGTCAGGTGCCTGACCACGGCGCCAGCGGGATCAGGCCCGGCGTGGCCAGGCCCGGCGGGGACCACCCGCAGGTTGGGCGGCTCGGCCTGGCTCTCGTGCCAGACCACGATCTGGTCCCTGCGGCCAGCGGCGAAGCAGAGGTAGGCCTGGTACGCGTCGGCGGCGGTGGCGAACATCCGGTCGGCCTGGCCGGACTCCAGGTCCATCCGGTCAAGGAACGGCCGGTCGCCGTCGGGCGTGGCGCCGTCGCCCGCCAGGTAGATCACCGGCCCGTCCTGCAGCAGGGTCCTCGTGCCGTCCGGGTGCAGCCGCATCAGCGGCATGCCAGGGTCGCCGTAGGAGTCGTCTTCGGCCAGGTCGAACAGCACCTTGTTCCGGTCCGGGCTTGCCAGGTCGCACAGCCACGTGGTGAGCCACCTGCGGTCCCTGTCGTGCTCGGTGAGCAGCACCCGGCCGGGCTCGTCCAGGTGTATCCAGCCGAGGCACCGGTGCGCCACCTTGAACGCCGGCTCTGGCAGGCCGGAGAACGGCGCGGCCAGCGTCATGATCGCGTCCCGGTGCTCGGCGCTGGCCATCGGGTCGCCGCCGTCCAGCGCCTGCATCCAGATCAGCCTGGCCGGTGACCGCTCGTCCCAGCAGACGCGCCGCGGGCCGGTCGGCACGCCCATCCTCGGCACCTCGTCGCTGACCGGCAGGTCGGCCACCACCGCGGCTGGCTCCCCGGCCGCGGTCCACACCTCGGTCCGCCTGGTGAAGTAGTGGTAGGGCACCCGGAACGAGAACGGCCGGAGTAGCCGGCCAACCAGCAGGTAGCCGCCGTCCGGGGACTCGGTGACGAACTGGTAGAGGCCCGCAGGGCCGAGCGGCACGGCCGCTCCGCTGAGGGGGTCAACCCTGACCGGCACGGTGGTCGCCATAGCCTCGAACGCGTCCTCGTCGGTCGCCGTGCGGAGAAGGTTCTGGAACGTCGCCATCTGCGACTGCTTGCCTGCGGTCTCCTCGATCCTCGGCTCGACCGGCTGCTGCGCGGCCGCGACCGCAGCCGCCACCGCCTCGGCACGGCCGGGCTGGCCGACGCCGAGCGCATACAGCGACCTGCCGTCACGCGACCAGGAGATCGTGCCGCCGATGGCCGGCGGCTCGGCGCCGAGCACATCGCCAACCCGCAGGCCCGGCACCTGTACCGCGGTCGCGGTCGGCGCGTGGCCGACCCAGACCCCGATCCCGTTGGGCTCGTCCACCGTGAAAGCGAACCGCTCCCCGTCCGGCGCCCACGTCACCACGCTGACCTGGGCGTCGGCCGGCAGCGCCAGCGAGGTGCAGGTGCCGTCGGGCACGGCGAGCACCTCGATGCCGGTGAACCGCCTGGTCCGCTTGCGGCCGGCGATGACCGGGTCGAGCCGCAGCCCGGCCAGCGGTAGCGACGGCCTCGCGAGCATGGCGATCGGCGGATGCGACTGGTAGTTCAGCACGGCGATGTACCGGCCGCCCGGAGCCGGCTGCACGGCGGGAGTGGGGGGCGCGTCGATGACGGACACGATGTCGCTGTCGGGGAGCGTGAACGGCACCCGAGGTCCCTTCGGCGGGGGAATGAGGCGGGCGGGCATGACACGGGCAAGGGCAGCTTATTCGGTCGTCGCCGCGTACCGGTCCACGGCATGATCACCGCCGGACATCACGGACACCGCACTCGAAGGGCTGGCCAGCGCCGGTAGCGTTTGCTCATGATCGAAGACCGGACACGGCGCCTGCTCGACGTGCGGCTGGCGCGCGAACAGGCAGGTCAGCGGCTTCCGTCGGTCGCGGCGGGGCTGGTCAGAGACGGCGAGCTCGTCTGGACCGGCGGGCGCGGGCTGGTCGACGGCCAGGCTCCAGGCGCCGATACCCAGTACCGGGCAGGCTCGATCACCAAGACGTTCGTCGCCGCCGCGGTGCTCGTCCTGCGCGACGCCGGCGACCTCAGCCTGTCCGATCCGATCGGGCAGTACCTCGACGCCGGCGCCGCGAGCGCGATGACCGTCGGCCAGCTGCTCTCCCACTCGGCCGGCCTTCGGGCCGAGACCGCCGACACCTGGTGGGAGCGCACCAAGGGCCGGCCGTTCGCCGAGCTCACCGCGGGCTCGCTTGGCCGGGAGGCGGCCAGGTTCCGGCCAGGACGGCGGCACCATTACTCCAACGTCGGGTACGCGCTGCTTGGCGAGCTGATCTCGGTGCGCCACGGCCGGCCGTGGTTCGAGGTAATCGAGAGCGAGCTGTTGCGGCCGCTAGGCATGAACAGGACCACAACGAGGCCGCACCGTCCGCACGCGACCGGCTACGCCGTGCACCCGCATGCGGACGCGCTGCTCACCGAGCCCGAGCACGACGCCGGGGCGATGGCCCCGGCTGGGCAGCTCTGGACCACCGTTGCCGACCTCGCCAGGTTCGCAGGCTTCCTGTCCGGGCACAGCGCCGGGCCGCTGGCCGCGGGCACGCTGGCCGAGATGCGCGAGCCGATCGTGATCACCGACATGACCGGCGAGCCCTGGTCGGCCGGGTACGGGCTCGGCCTGCAGCTATGGAACGCCGGCGGCGTGCGGTACTACGGGCACACCGGCTCCATGCCCGGCTTCGTTGCCGTGCTGCAGATCACCGACGCGCCGGGCGCCGACACCGCGATCGTGGCCTGCAACTCCACCACCGGGTTCGGCCGCTCGGTCGGCACCGACCTGCTCGCGATCCTGACGGACGGCGAGCCCTACTGCCCGCCGGCCTGGACCCCGGTCCTGGTCAGCGAGGACCTGCTCGACATGCTCGGCACCTGGTACTGGGGCCCCGCGGCCTACACGCTGCGACTGGCCGGCGAGACGCTCGAGCTGCGCAGGGAGGACGAGTTGCGAGCCATGCGGTTCCGCCGCGACGACGACGGCGGCTGGGTGGGCGTGGACGGCTACCAGGCCGGCGAGCCGCTCGTGCCGGTGACCGCCGAGGACGGCTCGGTGACCGCGCTTGACGTCGGCTCGTTCGTCTACACCCGCACCCCGTATGACCCGGCGGCGCCGGTGCCCGGCGGCGTGGACGAGCGCGGCTGGCAGGCTGCACCGCTGCGGCAGTCGGGGTAATTCCCCCGAGTCGGCGTCATCCCCCCGAGCGCCCGGCTGCTCAGGCAGCCGGGCGCCCCGAAGGCGAGCTGCTCAGTACCAGCCGTAGGCGATCTCGTGGTCCCAGGCGTTGCGCGGGCTGCCGTAGCGCTCCTTGATGTAGCGCATCCCCCAGCGGATCTGGGTGGCGGCGCTCGACTGCCAGCGCGGGCCGGCCGATGACATCTTGTAGCCGGGCGTTGCCTGCGGAATGCCGTATGCGCCCGTGTATGGGTTGCTCGCGTAGACGTTCCAGCTGCTCTCCCGCATCCACAGCCACCTCAGGAACCTGAACTGGCTGCGCGGCAGCCAGTTGAAGTCGTTGTACATCATCTTCCAGGCGACCGCCTCATTGACGGTGAGCCGGTGGCTGGTGGCGACCTGCGCCACTGTGAAGGCACCTGCCTCGCCGGCGCCGCCGGCCCGCCGCACGAAGCTGGTCAGCGTGACCCGGCCTGCGGCGGCTGTTCTCGGCACCGCGCGGCCGATCGCGGCCTGGCGAGCCTGACCGACCGGCTGGGCCGCCGCGGTGGCCGACAGGCTGCCGCTGGCCGCGAGTGCTGCCAGCGCGAGCGCTGGAGCCCCTACCGCGATGGTGAACCTGGAACTGAAGGTACGGTTGCGCAATCGCTGGATTGTCAACGTGTGCTCTCGGCCCGGGCACGCCCGTGGGCGTGCTCAGTTTCCACCCGTTCCGACCGCCCGGCCAGCCCCGGCGATTGCCCGCGCGGCCCAGCGGCGGCGTGCCTGACGCGTCGCGGGTTCACGGCGACAATGGATTCCGCGTGGCCCGTCATCTCGGCGACCGATCACGCAGAGTAACCCGTCAAACACGCGGGGTGCTTTCGCTCTTACTACCATGCCCTATGCTCTGGGCGAGGGAATCCAGAATCGCCGAAATACTTACTATGAAATGAATCACAGCCGACCGTCGAACGGTGTGCGTCATTCGCCGGTAACGGCCCCGAGTGGACTATGCCTACCGGCGCGGGCCCGCAGCGCTGGTCAGTAGGCCATCAGGGCGCGCACCGCCTCGGTTACCTTCGGCACCGTCGGGATCACCTGCTGCTCGAGCGCGTCGGCGAACGGCAGCGGCACGCATGCCGCCGCCAGCCTCCTGATCGGCGCGTCGAGCAGCTCGAAGCCCTCGTCGGCCACGATCGAGGCGACCGTGCCGCCCCAGCCGCCCTGGTAGGGGTTCTCCTCGACGATCAGCAGCCGTGACGTGCGCCCGACCGACTCGAGCACCGCGGCCATGTCAAGCGGCACCAGGCAGCGCAGGTCGATCACCTCGGCGGACACGCCGTCGTCCGCGAGCTGCTCGGCAGCGGCGAGCGCCATCGGCACCGTGGCGGCCAGCCCGACGATCGTGATGTCGGTGCCGCGGCGCGGCGTGGCCGCCTGGCCGAGTGGCACGATGTGTTCTGGCGGCGCCGCCGGTCCCTTGCTCGCGAACAGGCCCTTGTGCTCGAAGAACACCACGGGGTCCTCGCTGCGCACCGCGGCGGCCATCAGCCCGATCACGTCGGCCGGATTGGACGGCGCAGCGATCTTCAGACCGGGGATCGCGAGCGTCCAGTTCTCCACCGCCTGCGAGTGCTGCGCTCCGAAGCCGAGGCCGCCGCCATTGGCGGTGCGCACCACAAGCGGAACGGTGACCTGCCCGCCGGTCATGTACCGCATCTTCGGTATCTCGTTGGCCAGGTAGTCCCAGCAGACCGCGAAGAAGTCGGAGAACATGATCTCGGCGACCGGGCGCATCCCGGTCATCGCCGCGCCCATGGCCAGGCCCAGTATGGCCTGCTCGGAGATCGGGGTGTCCCAGATCCGGCCAGGGCCGAACTCCTCGAACAGCCCCTGAGTGGTCTTGAATACCCCGCCGGCCGCGCCGATGTCCTCGCCGAGGCACACCACGGCATCGTCGCGCCGAAGCTCGCGCGCGATCCCCTCGGCCACCGCCTCCCGGTACGTGATCACGTCCGCCACTGTGCGCCTCCGTCTGCCCATACGTCGGTGAATGCCTCGGCCGGGTCGGGTCCCGGCGCGGCCCTGGCCGCGGCAACCGCGGCGGCGACCAGCGCGGCGGCCCGGTCGTCGGCCTCGACGCACCGCTCGACGGGGACGCCGAGCTCGGCCAGCCTGATTCTGGCGATGTCCAGCGGGTCCCTGCTGAGCCACTCGGCCACCTCCTCTGCCGGGCGGTAGGTGGCCGGATCGGTCCTGCTGTGCCCGAAGTGGCGGTAAGTCCTCGCCTCGATCACCGTCGGGCCGTGGCCTGCCCTGGCACGCTCGGCCGCCTGGTCCACGGCGTCGGCCACCACGACCACGTCGTTGCCGTCGATCAGCTCGGCCGGGATCGCGTAGGCCGGCGCCCGGTCGGCGGCCGGGTTGGGCACCGCGGTGACCGACCCGATCGGCGTGTACTCCATGTAGAGGTTGTTCTCGCAGATGAAGAGCACCGGCAGCGCCCAGACCGCGGCGATGTTAAGCGCCTCGTGGAACGCGCCGATGTTGGTCGCGCCGTCGCCGAAGAACGCCACGGCGACCTGGCCGCTGCCGCGCAGCTTCGCCGACCACGCGGCACCGGCCGCCAGCGGCAGGTGGGCGCCCACGATCGCGTAGGAGCCGAGCATCCCGGCCGAGGCCTTGGTCAGGTGCATGGAGCCGCCCTTGGCCCGGCACACGCCGGTGGCCTTGCTCATCAGCTCGGCCAGGCACTCCTCCGGGCTCGCGCCGCGGGCGATCGCGTGATGGTGGCCGCGGTAGGTGGCGAAGACATAGTCGTCGGGGCGCAGCGCGGCGCTCGCGCCGACCGCCACCGCCTCGTGCCCGGCGGCTAGGTGCGTGGTCCCCTTGACCAGGCCCGCAAGGAACAGATCGTGCGCCGCCTTCTCGGTGCGCCTGATCACCGCCATCTGCTCGTAAAGGCCGAGCAGCTGGTCGGCCGCGACCTCGCTTGTGCTCGCTTGAGTCATTGTGAATCACCCCGGCCCGTCGTCTCACCTCGGCCAGCACCCGCGGGGGGACTCGGGGGGTCGCCCCCCCGGCCAGCACCCGCGGGGGGATTCGGGGGGTCGCCCCCCCGGCCAGCAACTGTGTTCAGGTGCGACTGGCTCTCGCGCAGCGTGTCGAGCGCGCCGCCGACGGTCCAGTACTTGCGCCCGGCCACCAGCAGGTCCTCGGCGGGGAACTTCGTGATCACCTCGCACCCGTCGGTGGTCACCACGACCTCCTCCTCGATCCGCGCCGCCGACCAGCCATCCGAGGCCGGCCAGTACGTCTCGAGCGCGAACACCATGCCCTCCTCAAGCGTCTCAGGATGGTCAAGCGAGACCAGCCTGCTGAAGATCGGCTTCTCCCAGATGGACAGCCCGACGCCGTGGCCGTACTGGAGCGCGAACGCCGCGGTCTCGTCGGCGAAGCCGAACTCCTCGGCGCGCGGCCAGAGCGACACCACGTCGGCGGTCGTCGTGCCCGGCCTGACGATCGCGATCGCAGCGTCCATGTACTCGCGGCACCTGACGTAGGCGTCCCGCTGTGCACGGGACGCGCTGCCGACCGCCAGCGTGCGGTAGTAGCAGGTGCGGTAGCCGTTGAAGCTGTGCAGGATGTCGAAGAACGCGGGATCCCCCGGCCGCAGGATCCGGTCGCTGAACACGTGCGGGTGCGGCGAGCAGCGCTCGCCTGAGATCGCGTTGACCCCCTCCACGTACTCGCTGCCGAGGTCGTAGAGCACCTTGCTGACCAGCCCCACGCACTCGTTCTCGCGTACGCCAGGCCGCAGGAACGCGTAGAGCTCGTCGTAGGCCGCGTCCACCATCGCGCAGGCCTGGGTGAGCAGCGTGATCTCGTCGACCGTCTTGGTGCGGCGTGCCTCGAGGAAAATCTGCTGGCCGTCCACGACCGTGATCCCCTCCGCCGCCAGCGCCTGCAGGACCGGCATCTCGGCGACGTCGACGCCGAGCGGGGCGCCGGCCAGCCCGCGCTCGCGCAGCTCGGCGGCCACCTTCCTGGCCAGCTCCTGCGCGATCCCGGCGTCGGGGTGGAACGCGCCGCGCAACGTGGAGATGCCCGCACGGGCTCCGGTCCGCGCCGCCCCCTGCACCGTCGGCTCGCCGCCGGTGTGGTCGAGCCACGGGTTGTAGATCTGGTGGTGCCTGGCCGCCGAGCCGAAGTCCCAGGTGATCGGCTCGCCGCCGCGTGGCAGCAGCGCGAAGCGGATCAGCTTGTCCATCGCCCAGGTGCCGATGTGGGTCGCCGCCATGTACCTGGTGTTCGGCATGTCGAAGCTGAGCAGCGCGCCGAGGTCGGATGCCGCAAGCTTCTCTTTCAGCCTGGCCAGCCGCTGCTGACGCAGCCGGCCGAAGTCCACCCGCTGCTCCCAGTCCACGGCATTGGTTCCGTAGGTACGTATCGCCATCTCGCTCCCCTCACCGGATCGACTTGCCGAGATCGGCCAGCATGACCATGGCCGCGTTCCTGCCTGGCGCCCCGGACACGGAGCCGCCAGGGTAGGTGGTGGCCCCGGTCTGGTACAGGCCAGGCACCGGCATCCGGTGGCTGGCCCAGCCGGGCACCGGCCGGAGCTCGCCCGACTGTGCGGGCCCGGAGTCGCCGCCGTGGCAGGAGCCGTGCCAGTTGTGCGCGTTCATCCGCTCGAGGTCGAGCGGGCTCTTCACCGCCGACGCCAGTATCGCCTCGTCGGTCAGGTTGGGCGCGTACCTGCGCAGCGAGGCGAGGTTGGCGGCGGACACCCCGGCCTTCAGCTCGTCCCAGCGGTCAGGGCCTCCTGGCAGCTCGTAGGGCTGGAAGCCCACCACCTTGAGCGTGTGGCGGCCCTCGGGCGCGCGGCTCGGGTCGGCCACGGTCGGGCAGAGCACGAGTAGGACCGGCTCATCGGTGGCGACCCGGCCGGCCCGGAAGTCGGTGGCCAGCCGCAGCATGCGGTCGGCCGAGCCCGGCGTACCCGAGGCGACCGGCCTGATCACGCCGCCGTCGGCGGGATACTCGGGCGCCGCCGTGGTCGCATAGTGGCTGACAAACATGGAGATGCCCGGCTGCCAGGTGGCCACCCCGTCGATGAAGTCATCGCCCCACGCCTGCGCGGGCGCCATCTGCACCAGGTGCTTGATGTGAATGGTGGAAAGCACCGCGTGGCTGGCCAGGTAGCGATCGCCGGACTCGGTCGTCACCCCGGTGCACCGGCCGCCCTCGATCACCAGGTCGGTGACCCGCGCGCCGGTCACGATCACGCCGCCGTGGCCCTCGACCACCCGGCCGAGCGCGGCGGGCAGCGCCCCTGAGCCGCCGCGCGGCAGCGTCCAGCTGTGCTGCTGCCTGCCGTAAGCCAGCGAGTACGCGAGCATGCCAGTGCCAGGGCGCTCGGGCGGCTGCATGGTCATGAAGGACATCCACAGCATGAACGCCCTGGTGTGCTCGTCGGTGAACTCCCTGGCGATGACCTCCCACGCGGACATCGCGTTCCGCCGCAGCCAGCGCGCGCCGTCTGGCTGCCTGGCCAGTGCCGCGGTCGTGGACTCCCCGGTGCCGATCGGGGTGTAGCGCACCCGGCCGAGGTCGGGTGCGATCCGGCGGTAGGCGGCCATCATCGACCGGTACGCGTCGGCGTCGGCGCGCGCGAACTTCGCGAACTCCGCGCAGGTGCGCTCCTCGTCCCGCCACATGGTCAGCCAGGCGCCGTCGCCGAACGGCAGGTGCACCACCGGATCGGGGTGCAGGTACTCAAGGCCGTGCTCGGCGAGGTCGAGCTCGTCGTCGCGCAGGATAGGGCTGGCCTGGATCAGGTTGTGCGCGGTTGAGCAGCTGTCGTGCAGGAAGCCGGGCAGGGTCAGCTCTTGCGAGCTCGTGTCGCCGCCTATCTCCTCGCTGGCCTCGAGCACCAGGCAGGACAGCCCGGCTCTGGCCAGGTAGGCGGCGGCGACTAGGCTGTTGTGGCCGGCCCCGGCGACCACCACGTCAAAGGTCTGCGTCATTGGCGGCCCGTCATGACGCCACACCGATGCCGAGCAGCCTGCTCGCGTTGCCGCCGAGTATGAGCGCTTCGGCGGCCGGGTCGCCGAGCGCCCTGATCTGCGCGACCGGCTGGTCGGTGCCCATGTCGAACGGGCGGTCAGAGCCGAGCAGCACCCGCTCGGCCCCGGCGTAGGCCACCAGGTCGGCGAGGAGCGCGGTGTCGTGGGTCAGCGAGTCGTAGTAGAAGCGGCGCAGGCTTGCGTCGGGCCCCGCCGCCGACCTGGCGCGTGCCTCGGGCCGGACCGCGAACGCACGGCGCAGCCTGCCGCGCACGGCATGCAGGCCGCCGCCGCCGTGGGCCAGCAGGATCTTCAGGCCCGGGTGGCGCTCGAGGACCCCGGCGGCCGCGAGGTGGGCGGCGGTGACCGCGGTCTCCATTGGGTTCCCCACCGAGTTCCACAGGTAGTACGGGCCGAGCGCGGCGAGGTCGAAGCCGGTCGTGGTCGGGTGCACGAAGATCAGCGCCCCGGTCGCCTCGGCGGCCTCCCAGAACGGCTCGAACCTCACCTCGCCGAGGTAGGCGCGGCCCACGCTGGCCGGCACCTCGGCGCCGTGCATGCCGGGCAGCGCCATCAGCTCCTGCAGGCACCGCGCCGCCGCGGCCGGGTCGCCCAGCGGCACGGCGCCAAGCGCGCCGATCCGACCAGGCCGGGCGGCCGCCAGCGCGGACAGGGCGTGGTTCTGCACGGCGCACACGTGCGCGGCCTCGCTTGAATCGGCACCACCCGAGTCGACCTCGCCCGAGTCGGCGGGTACCAGCATGATCCACGGCGAGAGCAGCAGCCAGTCCACGCCCTGCGCGGCGGCCTGGCCGAGCATGACGTCGACGTCGGTGAACTCGCCGACGATCGAGCGGATCACCCTCCCGCGCAGGTCAACGGCCTGGCTGCGGTCCTCGCCGCGGATGATACGCGGCCGCCACCGCTCCGGCACCGCCGCGGTCGTCATCTCCACGGGTACGACGTGGCAGTGGCAGTCGGCGATCAACGCCCGGACTCCGGCAGACTCACCCCGGCGGTCCCGCCAGGCTCGTCCGTCCCGGCGGCCCCGCCAGGCTCGTCCGCCCCGGCGGCGCCGACAGCGCCGCCGAGGTAGAGCGCGCCAATCTCCGGGTGCTCGAGCACCTCCTTGCCGGTGCCGGTGAGCCGCACCCGGCCGTTCTCCATCACCACGCCGTGGCTGGCCAGCCGCAGCCCGGCCCGCGCGTTCTGCTCGACGAGCAGGATGGTCTTGCCGCTGGCGTTCATCAGCCTGATCGCGTCGAACACGCTCTTGAGCACCTTGGGCGCCAGGCCTACCGACGGCTCGTCGAGTATCACAAGCGCGGGGTCGAGCATCAGGCACCTGGCGAACTCGACCAGCCGCTGCTGACCGCCGGACAGGCTGCCGGCCTTCTGGTCCGCCCAGTCGGCCACGACGGGGAACAGCCGCTCCACCTCGGCCCGCCTGGCGGCCACCTGGCCGCGGTCGGCGAGCAGATAGCCGCCGAGCTCGATGTTCTCCCTGACCGTCATCTCGCGGAACAGGCTGTGGTTCTGCGGCACGTGCACGATGCCGGCCTTGAGCACCTGGCGCGGGCTCTTGCCGGCCAGCGGCTCGCCGCGGAACGTGATGCTGCCGCGCCGCGGCTTCAGCAGGCCGCTGATGGTGGCGAGCAGCGTGGACTTGCCGCACCCGTTCGGGCCGACCACGCAGGTGATCCCGCCCTCGGCCACGGTGAGGCTCACGTCGTGCAGCACGTCGCCGCCGCCATAGCCGGCGATCACGCCCTGCACGACGAGCGCCGCGTCAGCCGGCCCGCTCGCCGCGACAGCCGGTCCGCTCGCAGCGTTATCTGGCCGGCTCGCCACGTTATCCGACCGGCTCATCGTCCTCCTCCGCGATGCCGAGGTAGGCGTCGAGCACCCGCGGGTCATCCCTGATCATCTGCGGCGGCCCGGCGGCCACGACAGTGCCGTAGTCGAGCACGGCGACGTGGTGGCACAGGCCCATCACGAACTCCATGTTGTGCTCCACGATCAGGAATGTCTTGCCCGCGGCGTTGAGCTCGGCGATCCGGTCGGAGATGACGTGGATCAGCGACGGGTTGATCCCGCCGGCCGGCTCGTCGAGCAGCACGATCGTTGGGTCGGCGACCAGCACGTAGGCGAGCTCAAGCAGCTTGCGCTGACCGTAGGAGAGCGTCCCGGCCAGAACGTGCGCGTGCCCGTCGATGCCGGTGAACCTGAGCAGCTCCATCGCCCGGTGCCGGTCGGCGGCGCCGCCGGCCCGCGCCAGCGGGTTGCCGAACCGGCGGCCGCGGACGGCCGTCGCCTCGCCGACCGTCCCGGTGTGCTGCGCGGCGATGAGCATGTTCTCCATCACCGTGAGCCTGGGGAAGATCCTGGTCAGCTGGAAGGTGCGGCCGATGCCATCGGCGAACACCCGCTGCGGCGCCAGCCCGGTGATCTTGCGGTCGGCGAAGTAAACCTCGCCCGCGTCGGGGCGCTCGTACCCCGTGATCACGTTGAACAGGGTCGTCTTGCCCGACCCGTTCGGTCCGATCAGGCCGGTGATGGTGCCGGCCTCCACCTCGACGGAGCACTCGCTCAGCGCCTGCACGCCGCCGAAGGCCTTGCTGATCCCCTCTGTGCGCAGCAGCACGGTCATTCCGTCGCCCTCTTCACCACCGCGACCGGCTGCGGCGCGCCTGGCACGGCGGTCGTCGGCGCCGGACGCCCGGTCAGCCGCTTCCTGGCCGCCGAGCCGATGGCCGGGACGAGGCCATTCGGCAGGAACAGCACCACCGCGAGGAACAGGGCTCCGAGCAGGATCTGGCTCAGGTAGCTGTTGTTGATGCTTGAGGTGAGCTCCTGCTCGGCAGGCATGATGATCAGGGCCCCGACGAGCGGCCCGCTGATCGTGCCTAGCCCGCCGAGGAAGGCCATCAGCGCGACGGTCAGATCGAAGATCGGGTCGAAGCCGGACTGCGGGTACACCGATCCGATGAAGAAGAACCAGATGGCGCCGGCGATCCCGGTGAGCCCGCCGGAGATCACGAACGCGGTGAGCTTGACCGGCATCGCCCGCACGCCGAGGCTCGCCGCCCGGTCCTCGTCGTCCCTGATCGCACGCAGCTGCAGGCCGAACCGCGAGCCCTTGACCAGCCAGGAGACACCGACCGTGACGACGGCAAGCGCCAGCGCGACGTAGTAGAAGCGCTGGTCAAATTGCACAGGTCCCCACAGCAGGAACGGCGCGTTCAGCCCGACCGTGCCGTTGGTGAGACCGTTCAGGTCGAAAGCCATCAGCTGGAAGATGAAGAAGATCGCGATCGTGACCACGACGAACGTGTGCCGCCGCACCCGAAGCGCGACCAGGCCGAACGGCACGGCGATCACGGCAGCCACGGCGCCGGCCAGCGGAAGCAGCTCGAAGATGGCGCCGCCGGTGATCTGGAGGTGCTCGGAAACGATGCCGGCGGCGTAGGCGCCGCCGCCGAAGAAGACCGCGTGGCCGAGCGAGATGTAGCCGGAGTAACCGGAGAAGAGGTTCCACGCGACCGCGCAGCCGATGTAGAGCGCCGTGAGGAACCCGATGGTCAGGACGGTCTGGTTGGTGAAGACCAGCGGGAACACCGCGGTCGCCGCCAGCGCCATCACCAGCAGCACGGTCCCGCTTGCCGCGCCGCCGGGCAGGACGGAAAGCGGCGCCATGCCGGCCAGTTCGTCCCGGCGCCTGGCCACGGCCATGACCCGCCTGGACGACGTGGAGTGACTCACTGCGCTCTCGCCGCCTGGCGGCCGAATAGCCCCACCGGCCTGACCAGGAGCACAATCACGATGGCCGCGTAGAAGACCGCGACGGCCCAGGTCGGCTGCCAGATGTCGACGATCGCCTCGACGGTCAGCATGAACACGGAGGCGACCAGTGCGCCGCCAATGCTGCCAAGGCCCGCCAGGATGATCAGCGCGAGCAGACGGGAGATCAGGTCGTACCCGCTGTTGGGGTTGAACGGCGGGCCGGTGGCGCCGAAGATCATCCCGCCGACGGCCGTGACCGAGACCCCGATGCCGTAGGTCAGCGCGCCGACCCGGTTCACGTCGATGCCGACGAGCAGCGCGGCGGTCCTGTCCTGCATGGTGGCGCGGACGCTCTTGCCGAACCTGGTCCGGTACAGCAGCAGGTAGAGCACCCCCACCATGGCCGCGGCGAGGGCGAAGCCGGCGATCTCGATGTCGGGGACGTAGAAGCCGAGCATGGACACGGTCGAGTTGCTGTACGGAGCGGTCAGCGTCACGTCGCTCGCCCCGAAGAACAGGTAGAGCAGCCCCTCGATGATGATCGCCACCGCGTAGCTGGCCAGCAGCGACATCGCGGTGCGCTCGCTGCCGCGCAGCGGCCTGATGAAAGCCCACTGAATGGCCACGCCGATGATGAACATGGCGGGCACCGTGATCAGCAGGCCGAGGAATAGGTCGATGTGCAGGTGCACGGAGAGCGCGTAGCTGAGGTAGGCGCCGAGCACCACCATCACGCCCTGGGCGATGTTGATGATGTCGAGCACGCCGAAGATCAGCGTCAGGCCGACGGCCATCAGCGCGTAGACGCCGCCGCCGAGGATGCCGTTGATCACCGCGTGCAGCAGTTCGGCCGCCATAACCTCGCTCCGCCGCGCGCCGCTCCGTGCACCTGCATGCTCAGCCGCTCGTCCAGGCTGGCTTGGGGGCGAGCAACTTGACCGTGCCTGCCGCGCCGATCGGCAGCACCTGCACGAACTGGCCGTTCTGCCACTGGAAGATATACGCGGTGAGATCGCCGTTCTCGCCGAGCGAGTCGAACTTCACCGGGCCCTGCACGCTGGTCAGCGTGACGCCGCTGTGCAGGTAGGCGATGATCTTCGCGTTGTCCGTGCCGCCGGTGGCCTTGACCGCCTGCGCGGCGACCTGGCCGACCGAGTATGCCTCGGCCACGTCGGCGTTCACGTCCGACGGTGAGCCGCCGTACTTGGCCACATACTCAGCGACCATCTTCTTGCTCGCGGCGTTGGTCACGCCGGGGTACCAGCCGTTCGGCACCATCATGCCGTCGGCGTTGCCGACGCCCACCGCGGAGGTGAACGCCGCGCCCTGGTCGGGGCCGGCCGCGCAGACGAAGTACTCCGGCACGAAGTGCTGCTGCTGGAATGCCTTCATGAACGCGGCGACGGTCGGCACGTCGGTCGATCCGAGCACGACAACCTGGGGCTTGGCCGCGGCAACGTTGTCAGCCGCCGGAGTGTAGTCAACTTCCTCCTCAGGGAAGATCTTCGAGTAGACGGTCTTGATGCCGGCGGCAGCCATGATCTTCTGTGCCACCTGGACCGGCGGATAGCCGAACGGGTCGTCGGCCATCGGGTAGGCCGCGGTCTTCGGCCGCTGGCTGGCGGGCAGCGATGCCAAGTACTTCGCGAACGGCACGATCGTGTCGGCGATCGGCAGCGACACGTCGAACACGTTGTGATCCGCCTTGTTCGACGGTGCGGAGAACACCGTCGGCGCGCCCCCGGCACCCTCGATGAACGCGAAGCCGTTCCTGGCCGCCACGGCCTCAGCCGGAGTGGTCAGCAGCGAGGAGAACGGGCCGAAGGTGAGGTTGACGTGATCAACGGAGATCAGCTTGGTGTAGTTGGTGACGACCTGGGTGGGGCTGCTCGCGTCGTTCAGGTAGACCAGCTTGACCGGATGGCCGAGCAGCCCACCCGCTGCGTTAATGTCGTGCACCCAGAGCTTGTAGCCCTTGAGGTACGCCTGACCGTCGGCGGAGAAGTCACCGGTTAGCGAGAGCGAGGTGCCGACCAGGATCGGCGTCGCGGCCTTCGGGCTAACCGGCGCGCTGCTGGTGCTATTGCTACTTGAGCAAGCGGCGAGCGCTGCCGACAGCGCGACCGCGGTAATTCCTACAGACAAGAACCGGGCGCGGTGTGATGTCATCCCCGGTCCTCCTTCCGAGTTGATGGATAATCCGATCAATCGCTGCTGGCGGGCTCAAGCCCGTCAGATACCTCCGCGTTCTCGCTGACCAGCTCCAGGCCCGCCGACCGGGCCTGGAGCACGAGCAAGGTCGCGAAGTCGTCCTCGCCAAAGCCATGACCGACCAGGCTCTGCACGAGCTGGTGCACCGCCGACGCGACCGGCAGCGGTACCTCGTGCTCCCTCGCCGCCGCCAGGCCAAGGTCGAAGTCCTTGCGCAGCAGCGTGGAAGTGAATGTCGGATGGAAGTCGAGGTTCACGAACGCCGGCGTCTTGTACCGGCTGAACGTCGAGCCCATGACGCTGTTGTTCAGGCAGGCGAGCAGCGCCTGCCTGCTGACCCCGCTTTTCTCGGCCAGCACAGTCACCTCGGCTAGCGACTGGGTCACCACGCCGAGGAAGAGGTTGTGGCAGAGCTTCACTGTCCTGGCCAGCTCGCCCTCGCCCACGTAGGTCGCCCCGGCGCCCAGTATGTCCAGGTACGGCCGAACCGTGTCGAACGCGTCCGGCGAGCCGGAGACCGCGAACGTGAGCCTGCCGACCCTGGCCACCTTGGGATTGCCCATCACCGGGGCGGCGAGCAGCGTGCTGCCCTTGGCCGCCAGGTCGGCCCTGACCTGCTCGGACGCCTCAGCCGAGACGGTCGAGCAGTCCACTACCACCGACGGCGCCTTGCCGCCCGATGTCACCCCGCCTGGCCCGGTCAGCGCATCGATCAGGTCCTGCGAGCTGCCGACGGTCACGAACAGGATGTCCACCGAGCCAAGGTCGGCCGCGGAGTCCACAACCTTGGCCCCGGCCGCGGCCAGCGGCTCAGCCTTGGCCTTGGTCCGGTTGTAAACGGTGACGTCGCAGCCGGCCCGCAGCAGCAGACCGACGAGCGACACGCCCATCCGCCCGGTGCCGAGCCAGCCGAGCGTGCGCCCGTCGCTTCCATCGGTCATGTCGCCCACCTCAAGCCGTCCCAGACACCGCGCTCAGTCCGACGCACTGCCTGCCGCCCGAGCCTGACCACGACGTCCTGCCGCGCACATAACAGAGCAATCGTTTGCAGCACGAGCGTGATCTATCGGCCACGGATCTGTCAATGGGCAATCTTTCCTCCTGGGCCGGGCGTCACGCGGACGAATCGCCGGATAAACGCCCGCTCACCCGGGCCGTCCGCGGACTGCGGGCCTCCTGGCGCTCGGACGGACTAGCACAGCCTAGCGCAAACGTGTGCAATGCTGGCCCTTATGGCAGATAATCGGGTGACCGCCGCGATCTCGCACTGGGCGCCGCGGTTCATCGCGAACGGAGTCGACTACAACGACTTCGCGGCCGTTACGGCGGGCATCCACGAGTGGGGCTCCTGGTGCGCGCGATGGTGCGACGCCGCCGCGGTGCACGAGCGGCTCGGCCGCACCGCCCTGGCGGACGGCCGCCACCAGTCGGCTGGGGTGCACCTGGCCCAGGCGGCGGTCTACTACCACTTCGCCAAGTTCATGTTCGTCGACGATCTCGGTCAGATGCGCGCTGCTCACCTGTCCGCTGTCGGATGCCTGGCCGACGCGCTGCCGCTGCTCGACCCGCCGGGCGAGCGGGTGGAGATCCCGTTCGCAGGCTCCGTGCTCGCCGCGGTGCTGCGCCGCCCGGCCGGTGAAGGGCCGCATCCGGTCGTTGTGCTGATCCCTGGCCTTGACTCGGCCAAGGAGGAGTTCAGGGCGACCGAGGAGCTGTTCCTGCGCCGCGGGCTCGCCACCTTCTCTGTGGACGGACCTGGCCAGGGCGAGGCCGAGTACGACCTGGCGATCCGCGGCGACTGGGAGGTGCCAGGCGCGGCCATTCTCGACGCGATGGCCGCCCTGCCCGGCATCGACGCAGCGCGGATCGGGATCTGGGGGGTCAGCCTCGGCGGCTACTACGCGGCCAGGCTGGCGAGCGCGGAGCCCCGCGTGCGGGCGTGCGTGTCGCTCTGCGGCACCTATGACCTGGCCGCGGTCTGGGACCAGATGCCCGAGCTCAGCCGGGCCGCCTTCACAGTCAGGTCCAAGTCGGCGTCGCCCGAGCAGGCGCGGCAGCGGGCCGGCGAGCTGACCATGGCCGGGCGGGCCGGGGGCATCACCGCGCCGCTGCTGATCGTGGCCGGCCAGCGGGACCGTATCTTCCCCTGGCAGGACGCGATGCGGCTGCGCGACGAGGCGGGCAACGACGCCGAGTTGCTGCTGCTCGACGACGGCAACCATGGCTGCGCCAACGTGCCCTACAAGCACCGCCCGTACACGGCGGACTGGATAGCCGCGAAGCTGAGTTAATGAAGGCCGAGTTAATAGCGGCTGAGTTGATGGCCGCCAGTCTGGGCTAGCGCGGCGGCGCGGTCGATCCCCTGATCATGAGCTGTGGCGCCAGGTACAGGACGTCAGCGTCGTCGGCCTCGGCGATGGCGAGGCCGCCGCCCTGAGTCGAAAGTTCGCCAGCTTGATCCCCGTCCACGGCCGCCAGCGGCCGGGCGGCCTGGCCGGACCCGCCGGGCCCGGCGGGCCCGGCGGAGCTGGCGGCCTGGGCGGGCGCCGTGCGCTCGCCAGTGATCTGCTGGAGTATGAGCCTGCCCGCCTCGGCGCCGAGCTGGTAGTGCGGGAAGCTGACCGAGGTGAGCGGTGGCCTGAGCCGGTCGATGAACGGCATGTCATTGAACCCGACGACCGACATGTCGGCCGGGCAGGACAGCCCGGCGGCCTCGAGCGCGGCGTAGCTGCCCACAGCCAGCATGTCGTTGGCCGCCGCGATCGCCGTGCAGCCGCGACCCGCCGCCAGCAGCTCGCGGCAGCACCGGTCGCCCTCCTCAAGCGAGTACGCGCAGGCGTGCGCGACCAGCGCATGGTCCACCTCGAGGTGATGCGCCGCCATCGCATCGACGAAGCCGCGGTAGCGGCTCAGCCCGGTGGACACGTCCTGCGGGCCGGCGATGTGCGCGATCCTTCGGTGGCCGAGCGAGACCAGGTGCGACACCGCCATCGCCACGCCGAGCGCGTTGTCGACCGAGACCGAGGGGAAGCCATAGCCCTCGGCGTGCCGGTTCACGAGCACGACAGGGATCTCGGCGGCGAGCGCCTCATCGAGCAGCGGGCTGTGCAGGTGCGCGGTCGCGAACACGAACCCGTCCACGTGCCTGGCCCGCATCCGCTCGAAGACCAGGCGCTCCCGCTCGTCGTCTGAGTCTGTGTTGCCGATCAGCGCGACGAAGCCGTCGGCGGCGAGCCGGTCCTCGATGCCGCGCACGATCGGCGGGAAGAGCGGGTTGGTCAGGTCGGGGATCAGCACGCCGACGGTCTGCGAGCGACGGGTGCGCAGGCTGCGGGCCACGGTGTTCGGGCGGTAGCCGAGGGCGTCGGCAGCGGCCAGGATGCGGTGCGCGGTGTCGTCGCTGACCAGCAACCTGGTCTGCGGGTTAAGCGCCCGCGACGCCGTCGCCGGGTGGACGCCAGCCATCGCCGCCACGTCCTTGAGCGTCACTGGCGGCTCGGACTTCATCGGCCTGTCACGCTCCGTTCTGCGCATGGCCGCGGCCCGCGTCCACGTCCTGTCCCCCCGCATGCTAATGGCAACTGCCGGATTTGCACCATCACCCGCGCTGAGCAGGCATGCTCGGCACGCGGCGGACGACCCGGGCGCCGTATTTCCGGTTCGCGAAATTGGTGTTCTAACCTCTTGCCGGTACTCACCTGCACGCGCCAGGATCTAGGCTCAGTCAGAGCACGACGCCCTACGCTTGCTGACCGGGCCGCCGACCCGGGGGTGCACGGGTCGGGGCGCCGACCGTACTGGCTAGAACGGCATGGAGCCGCGCAGATGACACTTGCACTCCGCTATGCGGTCCGCTCCGACGTCGGCCTGCTCAGGGAAGGCAACGAGGACTCGGCGTACGCGGGGCCGCACCTGCTTGCGGTGGCCGACGGCATGGGCGGGTACGAGGCCGGCGAGGTCGCCAGCGCCGCGGTCATCTCGACCGTCGCGCCGCTTGACCGGCGCACCATGCCCGAGTCCGAGCTTACCGACGCGCTAGCGGCCGCGGTCACCACCGCGAAGCAGACACTGCGCCGCATCGTGGAGTCCGACCCGGCGGTCGGCAGCATGGGCACCACGCTGACCGCGATGCTGTGGGCAGGTGGCGCCGCCGCGATCTGCCACATCGGCGACTCGCGCGCCTATCTGCTCAGGGACGGTGACCTGTACCAGATCACCAGGGACCACACCTTCGTCCAGGCCCTGATCGACCAGGGCAGGATCCGCCCGGAGGAAGCGGCTACCCACCCGCAGCGCTCGCTGCTGCTCCGCGCGCTCGACGGCCGCACCGACGCCGACCCCGACCTGTCCATGCTGGAGGCCAGGGTCGGCGACAGGTACCTGATCTGCTCGGACGGGTTGCCTGTCGCGGTTAGCGACGACCTGATCCTGCAGGCGCTTGCCGATGTCGCCGAGCCGAGCGACGCCGTGCTCAAGCTGATCGACCTGGCCATCGCCGGCGGCGCCCCTGACAACGTCACCTGCATCGTGGCCGACGTGGTGGACACCGACGACCCTGGCGTCGTACCGACCAAGGCGCCCGTCGTGGCCGGGGCCGCAGCCGCGCCGGCGAGCGAGGTGCACGACACGATGACCAGGCCGTTCGACAGGCCGGCGATCGACGATCCCGGCGTCACCCAGCTCGGCAAGGTGCCGGGCGCGGCCGCGGCGCTCGGCGACACAGGTACCAGCGAGCGGCGCCGGACGACCGTGCCTGGCCGCCGCCGTTCCCGCCATGCCGCGGGCACCGTTCCCGTCGACGATGCGGACGACGAAGACGAAAATGGCGGGCGGGCCAGGGCACCCAGGCGCAGGTGGCCGCTGATGACCTTGATCCTGGTGCTGTTCGTGCTGGTCGTCGGCGGCGGGCTGTTCGCGCTCTACGGGTACGCGCACAGCCAGTACTACGTCGGCACGAGCAACGGAAAGGTCGTGATCTTCCGCGGCTTTGACGACAGCGTGCTCGGGCACTCGCTGTCGAGCGTGTTCGACCCTTCGGGCATCCCGGTCTCCGGCGTGCCCAAGAGCGACAAGCAGTCGTTCGGCCAGACCTACAGCCTGGACCAGGCGAAGAAGTACCTCGCCAATATCCGCAAGGATTACCAGTCCTGCCAGGCCGCCTATGCCGCCGTCCGCAAGTGGGAGGCCGGCAAGCCCAAGCCCGTGCGGAAGACCTTCAAGGTCGACGGCAAGCTGGTGACGCGCAAGGTCACCCCGCACTACCGGCCCGAACCGAGAATCCCCGCGGGCTGCCCGCCCATGCCGTCACCGAGCGGGGCGCTCTCGCACTAGACACCGGCGCGGCGACACGAGCGAGCCGGGGAGCCGATCAGCGAGGCGGTCGCTATGCGGAGGCGAGCGGGGGAGCCGATCAGCGAGCCGGTCGCTATGCGGAGGCGAGCGGGAGGCCGATCAGCGGCGTCCTATGCGGAGGCGAGCGGGAGGCCGATCAGCGAGCCGGTCGCTATGCGGAGGCGAGCGGGAGGACACAGTATGAGCGGACGCGGCGTCCTGATCACCGGCGCCTCGCGCGGGATCGGCCGCGCCATCGCGCGGGAGTTCGCTGCGGCGGGCGACCGGGTCGCCGTGCACCACAGGGACTCGGCCGACCTGGCCGGCGACCTGGTCGCCGGCCTTCCAGGCACCGGGCACGCGGTCGTGCAGGCCGACCTGGCTGACGCCGACGCCGTGCGCGTGATGGTGGACGCCGCCGCCGGCCTGCTCGGCCGCCTCGACGTGCTGGTCAACAACGCCGGGGTGTTCACCGCGCACCCGATCATGGCGGTGAGTTACGAGCAGTGGCAGCGCGAGTGGCAGGCGACCCTCGGGGTCAACCTGTTCGGGGCGGCCAACGTCACCTGGTGCGCGGTCCAGCACATGCGGGAACGCGGCGGCCGGATCATCAACGTATCCTCGCGCGGCGCGTTCCGCGGCGAACCGGAGTCGCCGGCCTACGGCGCGAGCAAGGCGGGCATGAACTCGCTCGGCCAGTCGCTGGCCGTGGCCCTGGCGCCGTACGGGATCGCGGTCTGCACGGTGGCGCCGGGCTTCGTGGCCACCGACATGACCAACGAGCACCTCAAGCCGCCGCGCGGGGATGAGATCAGGGCGCAGAGCCCGTTCGGCCGGGTCGCCGAGCCCGAGGAGATCGCGGCCGCCGTGCTGTTCCTCGCCTCGGAGCACGCGCAGTGGGCCAGCGGCTCCATTCTCGACCTCAACGGCGCCTCGTACCTGCGGACCTGAGTCCGACCTGATCGGTGACGCCGAGGGCGGTGCGGAGGAAGGTGAGGATGTCGGCGGACTCGGCGATGATCTTGCTGGTCGGCTTTCCCGTGCCGTGACCCGCCGACGTCTCGATCCTGATTAGCACCGGAGCATCGCCGCCCTGGGCCGCCTGGAGCGCGGCGGCGAACTTGAACGAGTGCCCGGGCACCACCCGGTCGTCGTGGTCGCCGGTGACCACCAGCGTCGCCGGGTACCGCTCACCTTTCCGCAGGTTGTGCAACGGCGAGTACGCCCGCACCCAGCGGTACTGGTCGGGGTCGTCAGGGTCGCCGAAGTCGGAGATCCACGCCCAGCCGATCGTGAACTTGTGGAACCTGAGCATGTCGAGCACCCCGACCCTGGGCACGCAGGCGCCGAACAGCTCGGGATGCTGGGTCAGGCACGCCCCGACCAGCAGCCCGCCATTCGAGCCGCCCTGTATCGCGATGCGGTCGGCCCGCGACCAGCCCGAGGTCGCCAGCCAGCGGGCGCAGGCGCAGAAGTCGTCGAAGGTGTTCTGCTTGACGGCGAGCATGCCGCTCTCGTGCCAGGCCCGGCCGTACTCACCGCCGCCGCGCAGAATCGCCACCGCGAGCAGGCCGCCGCCCCGCAGCCAGGCTGCGTGCAGCACGGAGAACGACGGCGTGATCGAGACGTCGAAGCCGCCGTAGCCGGTCATCAGCACCGGCACGTCGCCGGTGGGCTCGACGTCGCTCCGCCTGGTCAGGAAGACCGGGATCGGCGTCCCGTCGGCCGAGGCGACGAAGACCTGCTCGGTGCGGAACCTCGCCGGGTCGATCGGCGCCATCGACGGCCGGATCTCGGTGGTCGTCCCGGCCGACAGCTCGTGCGACCAGATCGAGCCTGACTCGGTGAACGACACCACCCCGAAGTGCACCAGGTTGCTGCCTGACCGGCCGGACAGCCCGGCGTCCCGGCCGACCGGGTCGCCGATCGAGGCGAATCCCGGCAGGTCGATCTCCCCGGCCGGCGACCCGTCGAGCTCGTAGACCCGCAGCACCGAGTGCGCGTCGTGCAGGTAGTGGCAGACCAGCTTGCCGCCGTACAGGCGCGCCTCGAGCAGCGTGTCCGGCGCCTCGCCGACGACCTCGGTCCAGTGGGCCCGGTCCGGCCTGGCGAGGTCGACCGCCACGATGCGATTGCGTTCTGCTGAAAAATCGGTGACCAGGTAGAAGGTGGAGCCCGCGGTGGTCACGAATTCGGCGGTGGATTCGAAGTCGCCGACCAGCGCCGTCATCTTCGCGGCCGGTTCGGTCAGGTCAAGCACGTGCAGCGCGGTCTCGGTCGCCGTGCCCTCGTTCACCGTGATGTACAGGAACCGCCCGTCCTCGCTGACCTGCGCGAACGGCATCATCGACGGCTGCTCGGGCAGCTCGAAGACCAGCTCGTCGTCGGTCTGCGGAGTGCCGAGCCGGTGGAAGAAGATCCGCTGCAGGCCGGCGGCCGCGAGCAGTTCGGCCCCCTCGGCGGGTCGGTCGGGGGCGCCGTAGTAGAACCCGCTGGCGTCCTTGCGCCAGGCGGCGGTGGTGAACTTGGCCCACTCGACCAGGTCGGGCAGGTCGGTTCCGGCGGCCACGTCGCGCACCCGCCATGTCTGCCAGTCCGAGCCGCCCGTGCTCGTCCCGTACGCGAGCAGGGCGCCGTCGCCGCTGATCTCGGCGCCGGTCACGGCCACCGTGCCGTCCGGGGACAGCTCGTTCGGGTCGAGCAGCGGGGTGCCTTCCTCGCCAGGACCGTCCATCACGAACAGGACAGGCTGGTTGGTGAGCCCCGGGTTGCGAAACTGGAACCAGCGCCCGCCGCGCTCGAACGGCACGCCGAACCTGGGGAAGTCGGAAAGCGCCGTGAGCAGCGCGGCAAGCTCGGTCCGGTCGGCGGACCGCGCGAGCCAGCCTCTGGTCAGCTCGTTCTGGGCGGCGATCCAGTCCCTGGTCTGCGGTGCTGTGGTGGTCTCTAGCCAGCGGTAGGGGTCGGGGACGCGCTCGCCGTGGTAGTCGTCGGCGTCGGGTCCCATCGCGGTCGGCGGGTAGCTCAGCACGCTCGGATCATAGGCGACGGCGGGGTGCAGCGGCTGCGCACGGCCGGAGGCTTTAGCACCTGCACGGCCGGAGGCTCGGCGCCTGCACAGCCAGAGGCTCGGCGCCTGCACAGCCAGAGGCTCGGCGGCTGTCAGCCGGCCGACCGCCGAGTCGACGGAACGGCTCACGGCCTGCCCCGGCCGGTGGGAGGATCAGGCGGTGGCAAGTTCAGGCCTGGGCAGGATCAGGGCTGGGCAGGATCAGGCCGTAGCCGACACCTGGCCTCGCCACGGCTGGCAGCGCGCGCATGGCCGCGCACCCTGCCCGGCACCTGGCCAACGGGTAGTCAGGCCGGTAACGGTAGAATTGTCCCGCATCAGGCGGTCGACCAACCGGAGGCTCAGTGCCCGACTCGCAAGGCGGCTCGTCGTCAGCGAATGGTTCGTTCCCGGTGAACGGATCGTCCTCGGTTACTGAACCGCGAGCCGAGATCTATCAGGCCCAGCGGCAGGACAAGCCCTGGGGCCACGAGCAGATCTACGCGGCGGTCGACGGCAAGTACGCGGGCAAGATCATCTACGTCAACGCAGGCCAGTCGCTGAGCCTGCAGTATCACGAGGAGAAGGAAGAGACGATCTGCGTGCTTTCTGGCACGGCCGAGGTCCAGTTCGGCCCGGTCGGCGGCCAGCTGACCACGCTGACGTTCGGGCCGGGGGATACGGTGCATGTTCCGGCCAGGGTCGTGCACCGGATTACTGCGATCACCGACATCGTCTTCGCCGAGACCTCCACCGCGCCCGACGGATGGCGGGAGGACGTGGTGCGACTAGAAGATAGGTACGGCCGGACCGGCACTAGCGCGCCGTAAGCCAGCTAACCAGGCAAGCCCACCCCGCCTGGCCGACTGACCTGCCCGACCGGCTCTACTGCGCGTCACACACACCCACCCGCCCAGCCGACTCCCCTGCGCGACCGGCTAGTCCGGCACCATGTCCGAATTTTCGACGTGAGTATGTGTTCGATTCTCATTGCATTTCTAACTTATCTACGATAGTATGTTCTAGTTGCAAGGCTAATCCGACCGCCGAGGAGCCGCCGGTGCCCGAGCAGTCAGCCGCCCAGGATCCAGGCTGGGGCCTGGACTTCGATGGCGGGCTGGCTGTGTTCTGCGACGACCCGGAGTGGGTACCGCCGGAGGCACCGACGGAGGCGGACTTGGCCGGGCTATGCCCGGATCCGGATGCCGGACCGCCGGACGGGGAGAACGACTGGCTGGCCGACCTGTGCAGCCCTCAGCTTGACGCGCTTGCCCGCGAGTTCGCCGCGGCCCGTCCGGCCGCGGCGGCTGAGGCTATCGGAGCCGGGTTCACCCATCGGCAGGCCGCAGCGGACGCTGCCGGGACTGGCTGGCCTGACGGGGTTGGACGTCCGCCGACCCCGCGACCTGCCGGGCCCGCGATGGGGTTCGCGGCGGGCGGGCCATTGGACGCCGCGGTCCCTGGGCCGGTGCTGGCCACTCTGGCGCAGGAGATGCTCGACGGCGGGTTAGCCGGCGTGTCCGATGACGAGCTGATCGGGCTGCTGTGCGCGGCCCGGCGGATGACCTCCTGGCAGGCCGCCACGGAACTGGCCGTGACCGCCGAGCTTGATGCCCGCCGCCGCCGTGATGCCGCCGCCGCTCGGTCCGCCCGAACCGGCGACCCGAGCGGACCTAGCTTGCGCGGAGCTGGCTCGGGCGGACCTCGCACGGATCGACCTGTTTCAGGCGGACCTGGCTCGGGCAGGCCCGGCTCGGGCAGCTCAGGCACGGACCGGCATGGTACCAACGGCGTAGTTTCGTCGGCGGTCAGCGAACACGTGTCGGCAGAGCTAGCCGCCGCGCTGACGCTGACCGGCCGCGCCGCCGACAGCCTGCTCGGCCTGGCGCGCGACCTGGACCGGCTTCCCGGCGTACTGGCCGCCCTTCGGAGCGGCGCGATCGACCTGCCCAAGGCGCGGGTCTTCGCCGCCGAGCTTGCGACCGTCAGCGACATGGTGGCGAACCAGATCGCCGCGCGGTACCTCGGCCGCGCCACCGGCTGGACCACCAGCGCGCTGCGCCGCGCCCTTCGCGCCGCGGTGCTGGCCCACGATCCAGACGCCGCCCGAACCCGCAGCCAGAAGGCGCAGGGGGACACCCGGGTCGAGACCTGGCAGGAAGACTCCGGCAACGCGAGCATCTCGGGCCGCGAGCTTCCCGCGGCCCAGGCCATTGCCGCCGACCGGCGGATCTCGCAGATCGCCCGCTCACTCAAGGCCCGCGGAGCTCCCGGCACGATGGACGAGCTCCGAGCCGGCGTCTATCTCGCGCTCCTGCTAGGCGCGGATCCGGCCGCCATCATCGGGCCTGACGTGATCCCCGCCGGCCAGCCCGCCGACACACCAGGCGGCCCAGCTGGCTTCGGCAGCGGCAGCAACGGCGACTGCGGCAGCGGCAGCGGCAGCGGCAGCGGCAGCACGGTAGGGATCGCCGGGCTGGCCGGCAGCGTCCACCTGACCTTGCCTGCGGCGACTTGGCTTGGCCTCGCGGCCAGACCCGGCGAGCTGACCGGTCTCGGCCCAATCGATCCCTACACCAGCCGCGACCTTGCCGACCTCCTCGCCACCCAAGGCGACACCGACTGGCACGTGACCCTGACCAACCCGGCGGGGCAGGCTGTCGCCCACGCATGTCCGCGTACTCCGCCGCCCAGGGCCAGGCAACCAGGCAGCGGGCCGCCGGGGACCGGGCCACCCGGCACCGGGCCGCCGGGGACGGGGCCACCCGGCACCGGGCCGCCGAACGCAGGACCGCCGAACACCAAGCCGTCGAACACCAAGCCGTCGAACACCAAGCCGTCGAACACCAAGCCGTCGAACACCGAGGCGTCGAACACCGAGGCGCTCGATCACGCCCCAGGTCCGTATCGCACGGGCTCCACGGCAACGGCGCCCACCGCACCTGACCTGCGCTTCGCCTGGCTCGCCGGGCTCACGTTCCACTGGCTCGAACAAGACCCTTGCCAACACACCAGGCAGACCGGGGCCTACCAGCCCGGCAGGCTGCTGCGGCATCTCATCGCGGTCCGCAACCCCACCTGCACCGCCCCCGGCTGCCGCCGGCCGGCTGCTCAGTGCGACAACGACCACACCGTTCCGCACGACCAAGGCGGCCGGACCTGCGAGTGCAACTGCGGTCCCCTCTGCCGAAAGCACCACAGGGCGAAGCAGGCACCGGGGTGGCTGCTCGCGCAATGCGCCCCCGGCATCTTTGCCTGGACCACGCCAAGCGGCCGACGTTACGCCACCTGTCCCGCAAGCTACCTGGTGTGATCCAGGCGGATGCTGGCGCGCCCCCGAGGTCTAGATCCGTCCGGTCTCGGTGATCGCGGCCGCCCGCGCGGTCCGGGACACGGCACCGGCGCCGGCGATCCTGGCGGCGAGCAGGACGGGGATGATCGTCAGCAGGATCACGATCGTGACCACGGCGTTCACCTCGGGAAGCTGCTGGCCGAGCCGGAGCGCGCCGAAGATCCAGATGGGCAGCGTGTTCTGCGCGCCCGCGGTGAACACGGTCACGATGACCTCGTCGAACGACAACGCGAAAGCGAGCAGCGCGCCGGAGATCAGCGCCGTCGTGACCAGCGGCAGCGTCACGTACAGCTGGGTCTGCCAGCCGCGGGCCCCGAGGTCCGCCGATGCCTCGGGGAGCGAGCGCGGCATCCTGCGCAGCCGCGCGATCAGATTGTTGAACACCATCACGATGCAGAACGTGGCGTGCCCGATCACGATCGTCCAGATCGACAGCTGGATGCTGGTGAAGGTGAAGAAGGAGTTCAGCGCGAGGCCGGTGATGATGCCGGGCAGCGCGATCGGCAGCACGAGCAGGAACGAGATCCCGTCCCTGCCGAAGAAGCTGAACTGGTGCAGCGCGTAGGCCACGGCAGACCCGAGTATCACCGCGATGCCGGTGGCGAGCAGGCCGACCTTGACCGAGAGCAGGAACGCCGACCGCACCTGCTGGTCGTCCCACGCCACGGCGAACCAGTGCAGCGTGAACCCCTGGATCGGCCAGCTCTCCACCACCGCGGGGTCGAAGGAGTACAGCACGATCGTGGCGATCGGCAGGAAGAGGAACACCAGCACGAGCACGACCCACACCCGCAGTGCCAGCTTCAGGCCCCGGGACTCCATCACAGCTCCTCGAACGCGCCGAGTGCCCTGGCTCCCAGCAGATAGCAGATCATGATCACGATGGGCACGATCGCCATCGCGGCACCAAGCGGCACGTTGTTGGACAGGAAGTCGTCGTAGGCGACCGAGCCGATGAACACCGAGTTCGTGCCGCCGAGCAGTTCAGGCGTGATGTAGTCGCCGAGCGTCAGCGAGAACGTGAAGATCGAGCCTGCCACGATGCCGGGCAGCACCAGCGGGAGTATCACCGACCTGGTCGTTCGCCACGTGCGCCCGCCGAGGTCCTGGGAGGCCTCGATCATCGAGGCCGGGATCCGGTCGAGCGCCGCATAGATCGGGATCACCATGTACGGCAGCCAGATGTAGCAGAACGCGATGTACACGGCCCAGTTGGTGTTGATCAGGTTGGCCGGGCCGAGCGCGATCTTGGCCAGGCTCCAGTCGAGCACGCCGTCATGGGTGAAGATGAGCTGCCAGGCGTACACCTTGGCCAGGTAGCTGGCCCACAGCGGCAGCAGCACCCCCACGTACAGCGCGGTCCTGGTGCGGCGCGAGGCGACCCGCGCCATGTAGTAGGCGAAAGGGAACGCGACCACCGCGTCGGTCACGGTGACCGCGGCGGCCATCCCGACGGTGCGGCCGATAATCGAGCGGTACGCGCCGGTCTCGATGATCTGGGTGAAGTTGCCGAGGTTCCAGATCCGCTCCAGGTTGCCGGTGAACGCGTTGGTCTCCCAGAACGCGGTGATCAGCAGCACCACGAGCGCGGCGATGTAGATCACCAGGAACCAGGCGAGCGGCGGGGTCAGCAGCAGCGTGGCGCGGGCCCACGGCCTGCGCCACAGGAACATGCTGGCCCTCGACCAGGCGCCGGAGCGGGCCGGACCATCGCCGGAGCGGGCGGAGCCGGAGCGGGCCGGACCATCGCCCAGCCCGCCCCGGCGCTCAGTCATTTGACCTCGGTGTTCCATGCGGTGACCCATTCGGAGTACGGCACGCAGTCCGGCTTGCCGTTGTCGCAGGTGGCGACCGGGGTCTTCCACAGCTCGATGGCGTTCAGGTATGCCGCGGGCGCGTTGGCGTGGTACTCCTCGCACGAGCCGGCCGCGAGCTTGTCCATGTACTTGCAGGCCAGCATGTTGTCGGGGGTCTCGCCATAGCTGACCGCCTGCTCGGCCTGCACCTGCGGGGTGCTGATGTAGCGCATCCACATGTAGGCGCAGTTCGGGTCCGGGGCCTTGGCGGCGAGCATCCAGGTGTCGGCCCAGCCCGTGGCGCCCTCGCTCGGGATCGTCGCCCCGATCGGGAACTTCACCGACTCCAGCGTGCTCACCTGGTAGGGCCAGCCGGCCCCGACCACCACGTCGCCGTTCTTGAACGCGGAGATCTCCTGGCTGGCCAGGTCCCAGTAGGATTTCAGCAGCGGCCGCTGGTCGGCCAGCAGCTTGACCGCCGCGGAGAACTGCGGCTGGGTCAGCTCGTACGGGTCGGTGATGCCCAGGCTCGGCTCGTGCGTCTTGAGGTACAGCGCGGCGTCGGCGATCTGGATCGGGTTGTCAGGAACCGTGATCTCGCCCTTGTACTTCGGGCTGTAGATCACGCTCCACGAGGTCGGCGGGGTCTTGAACGCCTTCTTGCTGTACATCAGCACGTTCGGGCCCCACTGCAGCGAGACGCCGTAGTGCACGCCGTCGACCGTGTTGAACGCCGGGGACTTGAACTGCGGGAAGAACTCCTTCCAGCTGGGGATCAGGTTGATGTTCACCGGACGCGCGTCGCCGGCGTAGATGATTCGCAGGTCGGCGTCGCCGGATGACGACACCATGTCGTACTGGCCGCCGCCGCCGTTGGCCATCAGCGCGACCATCTCGTCCGAGGTGTTCGCGTACTTGGCGTTGATCATGCAGCCGGTCTGCTTCTCGAACGGCTTCACCCACTCGGGCTGCAGGTAGCCTGCCCACGCGATCAGGTTGAGCTTGCCCTCTCCCTTGCCGATGTGCTTGAGCACCGGAAGGTTCGCGGTCGGGACCGTGCCGGTCGGGGTGCCGTTGCCGTTGTTTTTGTTGCCGCCGCTCGAGCTGCCGCTGCTGCCGCAGGCGGCCATCAGGATCACGGCACCGAGCATCGCCGACCCGGCGAGAGCACGGCGGTGCAATTTGTTATGAATGAGCATTTTCCTGACCTACCCTTCAGCGCGCTCCCTGCTAGGGATGCGCGACCTCCCCTTGCGGAATCGTGATGGTCTGATCAGGCATCCAGGCGATTCTGGCGCGCGTTCCGCGCAGCCCGTGCGTCGCTTCTGGTGACTGCTCGTTCTGCCTGGCGACCACGAGCTGGCCGCCCGCGTCGAGGTCGATGACGTACCTGGTGAACACGCCGACGTACACAACGTCGCTGATCACGCCGGTCTCGGCGTGCGAGCCGGCCGCCGGTTCCTCGCCGTCGGCGAGCAGCCTGATCTTCTCCGGCCGCACGGTCATGTGCCTGCCTTCGCGCTCGATCAGGTTGGAGGTGCCGATGAAGCCGGCCACGAAGTCGGTTCCGGGCCGCTCGTAGACCTCGAGCGGGCCGCCGACCTGCTCGATCTGGCCCCGGCTGAGCACCGCGATCCGGTCGCTCATCGACAGCGCCTCTTCCTGGTCGTGCGTCACGTAGACGAACGTGATGCCGACCTCGCGCTGCACGTGCTGCAGCTCGAGCTGCATCTCCTGGCGCAGCTTAAGGTCGAGCGCCCCGAGCGGCTCGTCGAGCAGCAGCACCTGCGGCTCGTTGACGATCGCGCGGGCCAGCGCGACGCGCTGCCGCTGGCCGCCGGACAGCTGGGCCGGCTTGCGCTCGCCGAGCCCGGTCAGCCTGACCATGTCGAGCGCGCGCGCCGCCCGGTCGCGCCGCTCGTCCCTGGCCACCCGCCTGACCCGCAGCCCGTACTCGATGTTCTGGATCACCGACATGTGCGGGAACAGTGCGTAATCCTGAAAGACCGTGTTGACGTCGCGCGCGTACGGCGGCGCGCCGGAGATCTCCCTGCCGGACAGCTCGATCGTGCCGCCGTCCGGCCGCTCGAAGCCCGCGATCAGCCTGAGCAGCGTGGTCTTGCCCGACCCTGACGGCCCGAGGAGCGTGAAGAACTCGCCCTGCCGGATCTCCAGGTCAACGCCATCCAGCGCGACAACCCCGCCGTAGTTCTTGCGCAGCCCCTGGACCCGGACCGCAGGCACGGCGCCGCCAGCCCGTTCGGCGGCAGCGGAGAGCGCAGGGCCAGAGCTTGCGGTCATTCGGCCTGTTGTACCACGTCAGCGGTCAACGGACAACGATGAGCCTAGAAGATGTGATGTATTCGGTATAGCTGTTATAAGAGTATTAACGCTATTCAAGCGCGTAACTCGTCAAACGGGAGCGTCGGCTACGGCACGCGTCACTCTACGCAGGTCCGTCGACTGGCAGCGCGAAGCGACCTGAAGCGGACATTCCCCGACGAGAGTCCCGATCGTTGGTACCGTCGGCTGAACCATGCGCATTTAGGAGGATAGGCATGAAGGGGTTCAGGGCTTTCCTGCTCCGCGGCAACATCGTCGACCTGGCCGTCGCGGTCGTGATCGGTGTCGCGTTCAACGCCGTCGTGCAGGCGCTGGTCAGCGACATCATCACGCCGCTCATCTCGGCGCTCTTCGGGCAGCCGCAGTTCGGCAAGCTGACCTTCACGATCGGAAAGGCGACGTTCACCTACGGGCTGTTCCTGAACGCGCTGATCTCGTTCATCATCCTGGCCGCGGTGATCTACTTCCTGGTCGTGGCGCCGATGAACAAGGTGGTCGCGCACACCCAGCGCAATAAGGCGGCCACTCAGCGGGAGTGCCCCGAGTGCCTGCAGCAGATCCCGATCAAGGCGGCCCGCTGCATGTACTGCACGACGACCGTGCCGCCCGTGGCTCCAGCGGCGGCCCCGGCGACCTGAGGGCCCGCCCGGCGGCCGGGCGGGCCCGGCGGGCCGGGCGGCGTCTACTCAGGGCGACCAGAGATAAGGCGTGGTGACCGCGACCCGCTCGAAGCCGGCCCGCTCTAGGATCGGCCTGCTCTGGTCCGACGCGTCGACGGTCAGGTACCGGTAACCGCGGCGGGCGGCTAGCTCGGCGCGGCAGCGCACCAGAGCCCGGTAGATGCCGCGGCCGCGCCAGTCGGGAACGGTTCCGCCGCCCCACAGACCAGCGAACTCGCTGCCGTGGATGAACTCGATCCGCCCCGCGCACACCGGCCGCTGGCCGGCCATCGCCACGGCCAGTCCGACCGAGTCGGGCGCGACCGCAAGCTGCGCCTTCAGCGCCGCCCTCAGCTCGGACTCGTCCGTTCCGAACACGGCCTCGTGCGCGTCGGCAAGCAGGTCGACGACGGCGGGGTCGGCGCGCTGTTCCAGCCTGACTCCGGGCGGCAGCCCGGCGGAGCGCAGGGTCTGGCACACCTGCTCAACCTCGCCGATCATCAGCGACTCCGGCTCCTGCGGCACCAGCCCGGCGGCCAGCAGCCGGTCGGCCAGGTCGGCAGGCGCATCGTAGCTGTGCAGCTTCCACTCGAACTCCTCGCCGCGGGAGGAGAACAGCGCCACCTGCTCGGCGATCGCGCTGCCGGCCGTACCGGCCGACAGCGCCGACCACAGCACGCTTGAGCCGCCGGTGCCCGGCGGGGCGATCCGGCGGACCACGAGCTCGTCGGCCTGGTAGACGGCACCGGTGCCGTCCGGTTCGGTGCTCCTGCGCACCTGCTGGTCATAGGCGGCAAGCACCTCGGCGTGATCCACGCGCACAGGCTTACCACGGCGCGGGTTCCGGGCGCCGCCCTGCGGGCGGCGCCCGGCCGACGGCGCCCGGCCGGCGGCGACCGTCCCCACCCGCTACGCCCCAGGCGTCACGCCGGATCGCTTCGTCCTTGACAGCCGCGGGATGGAGTAGCCACGGGTGATCCGGTTCCGCCTGGCGTAACCAGGGCCCTGGTGGTCCTGCGGTTCCTGAAGCTGCTCGTCAGGCTGGCCGTGCTCGGGCTCCTCGTCGAGGTAGGCCGGGTCGGGAACTCCGGCCAGCCGGTGCCTGGCGCCTGCCGCGGCCTCTGGCCGCGTCGCCAGCTCGTCGCCTGGGTAGCGCTGAATCTCGGAGCCGGCAGCGCCCTGTCCCCGGCCGTCGCCGCCGCGGCCGCGGCGGCGACCGGCGGCAGCGTGGCGGCCGTTGCCGTGATAGCCAGGCTCGGTGTATCCGGCCTCCCCGTAGCCTGGCTCGGTGTATCCGGCCTCCCCGTAGCCTGGCTCGGTGTATCCGGCCTCCCCGTAGCCCGGCTCGCTGAACGCGGGCTCCCGGTAGCCGGGCTTGGCGTAGTTAGTCTCGGGCGCCGCATCCCAGCGGTCGTCCTGCCCGACCTCGAGGTCAGGATCGGTCACATCGAAGCTGCCGCCCGAGTACGGGTAGTCGGGCTCGTCCGACCACTGGCCGTCGAGCAGCGCGGCCCGGATCCTGGCCTCGGCCTCGACCTGCGCGGTAGACGCGGCAAGCGCCAGCGGCCCGGCCTCGCCGCGCTGCGGGTAGCCACGCTCAGCGCCCCAGTCGCCAGCCTCGGCGAAATCAGCCTCAGGCTCGGACTCATACGGCCGGCCGAACCTGGCCAGCACCCCAGTTCCCTCGACCGCGTCATCGCCGACGGCGTCGCTGCCAACCGCGTCATGGCCGAGCGGGTCATAGTCGGCCGCGTGGGTGCCGGGCGTGTCGTAGCCGGCCGCGTTGGTGCCGGGAGCGTCGTAGCCGACCGCGTCGTAGCCGGGGACGTCGTGGCCGGGGACGTCGTGGCCGCCCACGTTGGTGCCAGGGGCCTCGTAGCCGGCGGCGTCATAGCCGGCCGCGTCATTGCCGACTGGGTGGTCGCTCTCCTGGCCGGCCTCGCGGTCGAATCCGGCAGGGTAACCGTTCTGCTCCCCGCGGTCGTCCTGACGGTCGTCCTGCAAGCCGCCGGACTGGCCGTCCCGGATGGCGCCCGCCGGGTCCTGATAGGCGTACTCGTCGTCCTCGTAAGCCTCGTCCTCGTGAGCCTCGTCCTCGTGAGCCTCGTCCTCGTGAGCCTCGTCCTCGTGAGCCTCGTCGTCGTCCTCGCCTGACTCGGCGTCCCACTCGTTGGTGTCTTCCTGCTCCTCCTGGGCATGCCGCGCGGCTGTGCTCTCGCACGTGCGGGCCTCATCACCCTCAGAAGCATCGCCAGTCTCGCTGGGCTCGTCCGGCTCGAGATCTCCGGCGGCGGCTGGCGCGAGCCGCAGGCCAGTCAGGATGACGTCGGCACCCCTGGCCGCCGCCGCTTCCTTCGCCGCCGCCGTCACCTGCCTGAACACCGGCCCGTCCCGGTCGTCGCCGCCCGGCGAGCGGCCGGCCAGCGCGAGCCGGGCCTGGTTCGCGATCGCAGGGGCCTGCTCGTCCTCGCCAGCCGACAGCCCGCCAGCCGAGAGCTCGCTGACCGCCCGCCCGCTAGCCGGGCGGCCGCCGACCAGTGCGTGTACCGGGCCGACGCAGTCATGCTTGTCGAGCAGGACCGCGAGCTGCTCGGCATCCTGTGCGGCGAGGCCGAGCACCACGCGAGGCTGACCCCATGGGTCCTCCAGGGAGTACCCCACGTAACTGGAGACCACCGGCGTCGGATCTGCCGTCTGCCCGTGCACTGTGCGCCAGCGCTGCCAGGCGCGCTCAAGCGCCGACGCGGCTCGCTGGGCTCTGAACACCAAATCCGGATCCCGCATGGCGGTCCCTCCCTTATGGCGACGGCAGCTCCCGCCTGACGGCGGGCCCCCGGGCGTCGCCCGCTGCACCGGTCCCAAGTCGTGCTGCGCCGCCGCCGCGCCGTCGAGCGCGGTCGTGCGCAGACGCTTCGATGCCGCCACGATTCCGTGAGCGGCGGCGGCATCGCGGACAAGTATGGTCCGGCCACCATTGCCATCAGGGGTGATTACTCAAAGTTGCAACACGACTGCGATGAGCGATGTCCGGGTCTCGTGCCGCGTCGGTCATCAGCGCCGCTGATGGCCTTTCCCTTGCCCCCGTAAGCTCCTGGCCGCACCCACTCGGTGCGGCGGGAGAACCGGCCGCCTATCCGGCTGTCCGCGCCGGGCCGCGCTATCCGCAGGCCGGCGATCCGATGAACGGCATATCAGTCTCGTTCGAACGCGCCCTTTCGGGCACTTGCTGTGGCTTGCATTATTTTCCAATCCCCCCGCACAGGCCGGACCGGCCCCGGCCGCGGTGCCAGGACTCCGTCCAGAGCGCCAGCGCTCTGCGCACGACGACCGTCGGACGGCATCCGCCGCCGGGGCCGACCCCCCTGTGCTGCGCTGAGCTACGCTACGCGTCGCTCCGGCGCGCGCCCGCCACCCCCCGTATTCCGGGCGCCAGGCCGCGACCAGCTTTACTCCGAACGCTGCTGCGGAATGCCCGCCAGCAGGGCGCGCACCTCCGTCTCGCGGTAGCGACGGTGGCCGCCGAGCGTCCTGATCGACGTCAGCTTTCCTGCCTTGGCCCAGCGGGTCACCGTCTTCGGGTCGACCCTGAACATGGTTGCGACCTCGGCTGGCGTCAGCAGCGGCTCAGCCTCTGGGGTACGTGCAGACATTTTGACGGCCTCTCCTCCTGGACCTGTTGTGAGATCCTTGCGTCTGTTCTGTTCGTGGCTCCATTCGGAGCCTGCCTCGGATGTCCCATATGGTTCACTGTTACCATATTGCCATCACCAGCGGTGACAAAGCGACCACCAGGAGCAGAAGCTTTTGGACGTGTCCCCGTTACCCCCGTTGATCTCCATCACGTTGCGTGATCCTACAGACACGCACCGTCGCAACGGGCGGATTCGGAAAAGTCATGTCCGCCTCCTGCCGACTACTGGGTGTAGCCGCTCCTCCGCTTGTTGGTAACAACCCCGCCGCGGTTCTGGCCGTCAGATCCGCCCTGGCCGTCAGACCCGCGTCGGCAGGCTTGGATGTACGTTCTGAACGCCGCTCACCTCCTAGGACGGGAGGTCACGCACCGTCACATCGGCGACTGCGTCCTGCGGCCGGCGCGCGCGTGCCGCCTCGAAATACCCCCCGGCTGCGCAGGATCCCGCTGACTACTGCAACTATCGCCAGTGCCGAGATAATCCTCCGCAGTTCTACGGCATGCTCTGTCACGAGGTATTTGCCCCGCACAGACGGCTTCATGCATTGCGCGTCATCATTAGTGCTGTCAGCAGACCTGCGAATAGTCTGGGGTCGTGCGATCCGGGTCAACGAGGTCCCGGAGCTGACACCCCTGGAGCGGCAGTGGCGACCGTAACAGAGCCAGCCGGCAAGATACCCCGGAGCACAGCCGTCACGGACGGCCCGTCAGGCACGGCCGCGGCCCACCCGATCCCCTCTGTTTCGCCGAGCATGCTCGGCGAAACAGAGCATGAGCAGGTGGTCTTCTGCTACGACGCGCCGACCGGGCTGCGCGCGATCATCGCGATCTACTCGACGGTGCTCGGCCCGGCGCTTGGCGGTACCAGGTTCTACCCGTACCCGAGCCTGGACGCCGCGGTGGCCGACGCGCTCAACCTGTCCAAGGCCATGGCCTACAAGAACGCGCTCGCCGGGCTTGATCTCGGCGGCGGCAAGGCCGTGATCATCGGCGACCCCGGCCAGCTCAAGTCCGAGGCGCTGCTGCGCGCCTACGGTCGGTTCGTCCAGTCGCTGAACGGCCGCTACATCACGGCCTGCGATATCGGCACCTACAGCCAGGACATGGACATCGTGGCGCGTGAGTGCGGCTACGTCACCGGTCGGACGCTGGCGTACGGCGGCGCGGGCGACTCGTCGGTGCTCACCGCGCTCGGCGTCTTCCAGGGCATGCGCGCCTGCGCAGAGCACGCGTGGGGCAGCCCTGACCTGCGCGGCAGGGTGGTCGCCGTGGAGGGCGTCGGCAAGGTCGGCAGCCACCTGGCCGATCACCTCATCGCCGACGGCGCCCAGGTCGTGGCCTACGACGTCAGCGATGCCGCGATCGCCAGGCTGCGCGAGCGCCACCCTGAGGTGACCGTGGCACCAAGCCGGGCCGCGCTGGTGGACGGCGAGATGGACATCTACTCACCGTGCGCGCTCGGCGGCGCCATCGACGACGCGGCGGCCGAGTCGCTGCGGGCCAGGATCATCTGCGGCGGCGCGAACAACCAGCTCGCCCACTCTGGCCTGGAGAAGGTGCTCGCCGACCGTGGCATCGTGTACGCGCCCGACTACCTGGTGAACGCGGGCGGGGTGATCCAGGTCGCCGACGAGCTCGAAGGGTTCAACTTCGAGCGCGCCAAGGCCAGGGCCGAGCAGATTTTCGACACCACCGGCCGGATCCTGACCGCGGCCGAGCGCGACGGCCTCACCCCGGCCACCGCGGCTGACCGGCTGGCCGAGCGCCGGATGTCGGAAATCGGCAGGCTGCGCGGTATCTGGCTGGCTCGCTGACGCAACAGGCGGCATCCGCCGGACGCGCGAGCCGCCCAAAACAGGTACGGTTGTCTATGTACGAAGGCACTAGGCGCGCTGGAGTCCATGCGCTGGAACTGCAGCGGGCGGTCCGACGTGCAAAGAATCCGGTGACTGGCCGGATAATTGATTGAGTTGGGCGTCAAGCGCGGTGATCAGGGACCTGCCAGGGTCCCGTACGTTCGAGGGGGTCGAGCCAATGGGGCGCGGCCGAGCCAAGGCCAAGCAGGTGAAGGTGGCCCGCCAGCTGAAGTACAGCGGTGGCGGCACTGACCTTGACCGACTGCGGGCAGAGCTGGGCGTCGGCATGGATCAGCGGGACACCGACGGCCGGGACGCGTACGCGGACCACGGCGATCGCTACGCCCTCGCTGACGATGACGATGCCGACGAGGACGACGCGGACGACGCCGAGGACGCCGAGGACGCACGATAATAAGACGTCCTCTGGGAGAGGCCTCCGAGCTAGCGGTGTCGCCCGGTTAGCTCGGCACAGCCGGTCCCTTCGGTGATCTCGCCGAGCAGCCAGCACGGCACCCCGCGCTCGGCAAGCAGCGCGATCGCGTTGTCGGCGTCCGACGCCGCGACGACCGCGGTCATCCCGACCCCCATGTTGAAGACGCGCTCCATCTCCTGCCTGGCCACCGAGCCATGCCCGGCGAGCAGGCCGAACACCGGCGGCGGGGTCCAGCTGTCACGATGCAGCCGCGCGTCGGCGTCCTGCGGCAGCACCCTGGCCATGTTCGACGCCAGACCGCCCCCGGTGATATGGGCGAACGCATGCACCTCGCACGCCCGCGCCAGCGTCAGGCAGTCCTGGGCGTAGATCCTGGTGGGCGTGGCGAGTTCGGCGCCGAGCGAGCCGCCGAGCTCGGCAGGCTCGGACTCAAGGTCGAGGCCTGCCGAGTCGATGATCTGCCTGACCAGCGAGAACCCGTTGGCGTGCAGTCCGGAGGAGGCCAGCCCCAGCACGGCGTCCCCGACCGCGACCCGCTCGGGGCCGAGCAGCCGCTCCGCGTCCACCACGCCGGTGGCCGCACCCGCCAGGTCAAACTCCTCGGGCTCGAAATGCCCGGGGTGCTCGGCCGTCTCGCCGCCGAGGAGGGCGCAGCCCGCCTGCACGCAGCCGTCGGCGATGCCCTCGACGATCTGCGCCACCCGCTCGGGCACCACGTGCCCGCAGACGATGTAGTCGGTCATGAACAGCGGCTCGGCCCCGCACACCACCAGGTCGTCCACGACCATCCCGACCAGGTCGACCCCGATGCTTCGGTAGCTGCCAAGCCGCTGAGCGATGACGACCTTGGTCCCGACGCCGTCGGTGGATGTGGCGAGCAGCGGGCGGATCATCCCGGCCAGCCTGGACGCGTCGAACAGCCCGGCGAACCCGCCGATGCCGCCGATCACCTGCGGCCCGGCCGTCCGCGCCACCGCCGCCCGCATCAGCGCGACCGCGCGCTCGCCCGCCGCGATATCCACCCCGGCCGCCGCGTAGCTGGCGGCGCCGCCTTCGCCCGCATCCACCTGCGTCATCCGGCCGGTGCCTCCTCGAGCAGGTGCTTGCCCTGCTCGGACTCGCTGACGGGGACCGGGTAGTCGCCGTCGAAGCAGGCGCGGCACAGCCGGTCGGCCGGCAGGGTGGTCGCCTCGATCAGGCCGTCAAGCGAGATGTAGCCGAGGGAGTCGGCGCCGATAGAGTCGCGGATCTCGTCCACCGACAGGCTTCCGGCGATGAGCTCGGCGCGGCTGGCGAAGTCGATGCCGAAGAAGCACGGCCAGGCGACCGGCGGGCTTGAGATCCTGACGTGCACCTGCGCGGCGCCCGCTTCCCTGAGCATGCTGACGATGGCCCGCTGAGTGTTGCCGCGCACGATCGAGTCGTCGACGACCACCACCCGCTGGCCGGCGATCACGTCACGCAGCGGGTTCAGCTTGAGCCTGATGCCGCGCTCCCTGATGGTCTGGCTCGGCTGGATGAAGGTGCGGCCGACGTAGCTGTTCTTGACCAGGCCCATGCCGTACGGGATGCCGCTGCCCTGCGCGTAGCCGATCGCCGCCGGGGTCCCCGACTCGGGCACCGGGATCACCAGGTCGGCGTCGGCCGGGTGCTCGGCGGCCAGACGCCTGCCCACCGCGACCCTGGTCGCCTGCACGCTGCGCCCGCTGATCGATGTGTCTGGCCTGGCCATGTAGACATACTCGAAGACGCAGCCGCGCGGCGCCGCGGGGGCGAACCTGCTCGACCGCACCCCGCGCTCGTCGATCGCGATCAGCTCGCCGGGCTCGACCTCCCGCACCACGGTGGCGCCCACGATGTCAAGCGCCGCTGTCTCGCTGGCCACCACCCAGCCGCGGTCCAGCCTGCCGAGCACGAGCGGCCGGAAGCCCTCGGGGTCGCGGGCCGCGTACAGCGTCTGCGCGTCCATGAATACCAGGGAGAACGCGCCCCGCACCCGCGGCAGCACGGCGAGCGCGTTCTGCTCGATGCTTGGCGGCTCCTCGCCGCCCGGTGCCCGGCCGGCGGCGCCGGAGGCGAACAGCGCGGTGAGCACGTCAGTGTCCGACGTGGCCATCTGGGCACCGCGCGGCGCGCCGGCCAGGGACGCCAGCTCGAGGGTGTTGATCAGGTTCCCGTTGTGGCCGAGGGCCAGGCTGACCGCCGGCGTGGCGCGGAACGTGGGCTGCGCGTTCTCCCAGACCGACGAGCCCGTGGTGGAGTAGCGGCAGTGTCCCACCGCGACGTGCCCGCGCAGCGTGTTGAGCACGGACTCGTTGAATACCTGGGCGACCAGGCCCATGTCCTTGAAGACCACGATCCGCGAGCCGTCGCTGACGGCGATCCCGGCCGACTCCTGCCCCCGGTGCTGGAGCGCATAGAGCCCGAAGTAGGTGAGCTTCGCCACATCCTCGCCGCGAGTCCAGACCCCGAAGACGCCGCAGGCGTCCCTGGGCGGATGGTCGGACGAACAGAGGTCATGAGTCAGTCGGCCGTCAGGCTTCATCACCAGGTAAGTCTAGTGAGCCCGGATGACCCGGCGGTCGTCCATAGCGATGACATGCCAACGGCGGCCGGACTTCGCAGGCCACCGACATGAGCGCCAGGACCCGGCCCGACGCGAATGCCAGTACCCGGGACCCGGCGCGGCACGAGGCAACAGCACCCGCCCGCCACGCGCGAGCCTGTATAAGTCTTCTATGCACGTCGCCGAGTACTTCAACGGCCTGTACAGCGGGCGGGAAAGATACTGGTGGGTAGACAAGGAACGTTACTCCACCGACAGCGAGGCTTATCCGAACTCCCTGATCACTCAGATGACGCTGCGCGCGCTCGATGGCAGGCCGCCGGGACGTGCCCTCGATCTGGGTGCCGGAGAAGGAAGCGATGCGATCAGGCTCGCCCGCCTCGGATATCAGGTGGAGGCCGTCGAGATCAGCGACGTCGCCGCCCAGAAGATCGAACAGTTCGCCGAGGAAGCCGGCGTCGCGGTCCGCATATGCGTCGCCGACATCTCCTCCTACCATATTCAAGGAGAATATGATGTCATTATCTGCAATGGTGTCCTGCACTATCTCGCCGACGACCGCAAGGTGCGGGTAGTGTCCGGCATGCAGGCTGCGACCAAGATCGGCGGGATCAATGTGATCTCGATGTGGAGCGACTACACTGCCGTACCAGCGTGCCACGACCGTGTCTCCTCATACTGTGACAGCGAGGACGGCTTGGTCATTGGCTATTACAAGAGCTGGGCGAAGAATCTGCTGTACTTCGAGCGCGACAAGTCAGAGACTGCGCATTCCGATCTGCCGCCACATCGCCACAGCCATATTAAGCTGATAGCTACAAAACCATCCTCGGACGTCTGAGAACAGCCGATCCTCGCCGGGAGATAGCATGCAACTGGACCGGGCACCTCACCTCAGATGAATATCTAGAAATGGATCCAGGGACCTGGCCAGTCGCCGCAGTCGGCACGCAAATCCCCGTGCCCAGTCACTGCTCTCCGCTGATCAGTGTGGTCGTCCCCGTGTACAACGCCGCCGACCACCTCGATGCCTGCCTCGGCTCGATCCTCGGCCAGTCCTTCGCCGACATCGAGGTCATTGCGGTCGACGGGAAGTCGGACGACGGCTCGCCCGAGATCCTCTCCAGGTGGGAAGCTCAGGATGGTCGGCTGGAACTCATTCGACTGGATGAGCCGGGCCCAGGGCGGGCCAGGAACGTCGGCATGGAGCGCGCCCGCGGCGTCTATCTGTGGTTTGTCGACGCCGATGACACCGTCGCTGCCGGAGCCCTTGCTGCTATCGCCGACGCGGTCGGGCGCCTCACTCCCGACGTCCTGCTGATCGGATACGACGAACGCCACCCTGACGGCAGCGTCCGGCACAATCCAGGCGCGCCGCTGTTGCGTGCCGCCTTGCGGCCCACGACGCTCGCCAGCCACCCCATCCTGGTCAACCTCTCCATGACAGTCTGGAACAAGCTGCTCAGGCGCGAGTTCTTCCGCTCGCTGGACATCGAGTTCCCGCTTTACCGGCGCCATGAGGACGTTCCGGTGTCGTCGGCGGCGCTGCTTGCGGCGGACAGCATCGTCGCTCTCGACCGAGTCTGCTACGAGTACCACAAGAACCAGCCGGGAGCGCTCACGACGTCCGCGACCAGCGATAACAGGACGGTCTTCGAGTCCTATCGCCAGGTGTTCGAACTCATCGAGAAGATGACTGCGAACAGCGATCCGAAGGTCACCGACCAGGTGGCCATCGCGTTCTTCGAGCGGGCCATCCAGCACTACGCGGCGATCCTCAGCACGGGCGGGCCGCTCAGCACCTCGCGGACCGGCGCGCGGCTGATCCCGACCTCCTACCGCCGAGCATTCTTTGCCCTGATGCACCGGGACTACGTCGAGTTCCGCCCGCGGGGGTTCCGGCGGCCATCCGGCCTGCGCGGGGTCGAGTTCGCCCTCATCGAGCACGGCACCTATGCCGTCTACGCCGCGCTCGAACCCCTCAACCACCTGCGAGTGGAGATCGCCGAGAGGGGGGTGGTCCTCCGACGAAGGCGTGGCGGAGCGAGGGTCAGACCTCCTCGGGCACCGATTCCATGACGCTCGGATCGACATAGCTGGCGCGCAGCCGCTCAAGCGCGGAACGTGCATTCTCGTCGGCCTCGACCGAGGAAAGGGCCTCGTCGGCTCCCTGGATGCCGATCTCCCGGTACAGCGGCAGCAGCATGGTAAAGAACTCCCGGTACTGGAGCCCGGCAAGGCCAAGCACCTCCACCTGCCGATTGCCCGTCAGCAGGTACTGTCGACTTTGCCGCACCCTCGCGGCGAGCCTGTCGCGGACCCGATCGGAGAGGGCGCCCGCGTGACCGGCCTCTTGGAACTCCCCGGCAAGTTCGGCCTCGCCGTGCACCGCGAGATTGGCGGCCGCGAGATCAACGGCATCAGCGGACAAGTGCAGCTCTGACGGCATCTCGCAGAGCTTAAGAGCGTTGCGCAGCGCCTGACTGGTCCTGATCGCGAGCAGCCGCTCGACCGTGAACGGCCGGATGTCCTCCGCGGACGGCTGGATGTGGGCCGGGCATTGGGCGGTGAAGACGTAGAAGAACAGGTTCTCAAGCCGCGACGACAGGTAGCGCCGTGTGAGCACCTGCTTCGGCGGGTCCGCGAGGCGAATATGCGCGTCCTCCATCCGGCTCAGGATCGCGGCAGTGGGCACCTCCGGCGGCAAGTCGAAGTCGATTCCGAGCCGCTCGAGAGGCGTGTCAGGGGGATAGATGTCACGGTCGTAGATGTAGCGCGATAGGTGCGAGACGCGGTCAAGCTCTCGGTGCGAGTTGCCTTCCGTCCTCAACTGAAGCAGGGGTACTGGCTCGCCGTTCCTGACGCCCCAGGTCACCGCAAGCACGACCGGCAGCCACCGGCTCAGCTCCGGCTCCTGCTCGGCTTCCCGCAGGACGTTATGGCGGTAGCGCCAGCTGGCGCACCGGAACGCGCCGTCTTCGTGCGGCATGCCCACGGGGATGATTCCGAGATCGCGGGTGCTGAAGTCAACGATCTCGTTGAACGCCTCGGCGAAGTAGTCGTCCGTGCGATCCTCGAACTCCACGTAGATCTGCTCGTCGGGCGCCCGCTGCGGTCGGCGCATGAGCAGTTGCACGATCTTGGCTCTGTTGGGCATCTCGAAGAGCGCGCCGACGAAGGGCGGGTAGTACGGGGATTCGTACAGACTCCACCCCGACATCGAGATCCGGCCGAGCACCAGCCGAACCGAGCGCCTGCCCTGCAGCGCTGCCCAGCGTCTCTTCTCGACGGCCTCCGCACGGATCGGCACCTTCGCGCGCTGGTCGTTGATCGAGTCGAGCAGATTCTCGCTGAGGAAGACGATGCGCAGCGAACTCCAGAAGGCCTCGGCGTTCCCCGTGCTGTCGCGCTTCCGCCCCAGCGCCTCTTGCAGGATCTCGCCGAGGGCCTCATTGGTCTGGCCGACGACCGTCACCTTGACGGCCTCGGCGAGCAGTCCGACGAAGCGCTCCCGGTCGGCCAGCGACCCGGTGACGGCATCCAGGTGCTCGATCGGCGCCGCCCTGGAGACGGCACGAGTCTCCGGCAGTTTCCTCAGACTTGCGGCGATGTCCCTCATCAGCCGTCCGACGACCCGCCGCCGGTCGGAGGGGAACTCCCCGGCCAGATCCACGTATTGCCGGGAGCTCACATCGTTGATCCATCGCTTGGTCACCGCGCGGCCGTCGCTGATCTCGGCCCTGCCTGCCAGCAGGACAGGAAAGATGCGCCGCACATCGCTCCTCGCCGAAGGGTCACGCTCAAGCGCCGTGAAGTAATCCCATTCACGGCGGCACCATTCAGACCTGTAGTAGGAGCTTCCGATGACCGCGACGAGGACCGAGCTCGACTCAAGCGCACGTATAAGCCGCTGTTTCCAGATATCGGCAGTGCGTATCTCACTGACGTCGAAGAAGATGCGCAGATCCTCGCCGGTACGTTCCTTGAAAGCGCTGCGCATTTCCTTCACAAGCGCCCTGACGTGCCTCGCCTCGTCCGAAGAGCGCGTATAGCTGAGGAACACGTCGTACTTCTCAGGTGTGCGATTCAACGATTGTTCTCCGCCGAGATGCCCGCTGGCTACCGTTTTGGCACAATCCTGACCGATGATTCAAGGCGCGTCAAGCGAGCGGCGCCTGACTCGCTAGTGAGCAGATCCGGCAGTGAGTTCCATATCGTGGAAGCGCATGGTGCGGAATCGGTCGCCGTTCTCGTCGCATGTAACGGCCTGATGCCGACCGCCAGTTCGATCCCGCGCCCGCCTCTTTATTTCCTCCGTATCGGCACTTGATCATGTCGCGACCGGCAGATACTCGGACAGGTCGGACCGCGGGCCGCTGGCCCGCACCGATCCGCCGGCCAAGGCCTGCGCCCAGCTTTGCCGGCCGGTGGCCAGTCTGATCCAGGTCAGTGGGTCGGTCTCGACCACGTTCGGCGGGGTACCCCTGGTGTGCCTGGGTCCGGCCACGCACTGGACGGCGCCGAACGGCGGCACCCGCACCTCGACCGCGCGGCCTGGCGTCTGCGCCTCGAGCAGGCCGAGCGCGTGGATCACCGCGGCCCGCAGCGTCTCGCGCTCTGGCGTGCCCGCTCCGTCGATCACGTGTCCGGCCAGGTCAAGGCAGGCGGCTCCGAGCGCGGCGGCGGTGACCGGGCCGTCCCACGGCCCGGCGCCGAGCGCAGCGCGCTGGGCGGTCAGCGCGGCGAGCAGTCGCTGGGGATCGAGGCGTCGTGCGGGCATCGCTTGCGACCGTAGCCGAGGGCGCCTGGCGCTTGCCAGACCCATGGTCGACTGAGCCCGTGTTGCGCGATAATCGCTGGCTATGCCGGACCCTTTGAGCACGCGTCGGCGCCGGGCCAGGGGATCGTGGATCCCCAGGCTGACCGGCCTCGGCGTCGTCGTCGTGCTCGCCGCGGGCGGGCTGACCGCCTACCTCGTTTCGCAGCATCCGGCGCCCCAGCCGCCGCACCACCGGCCCCCCGCGCTGTCGTCCAAGATCGTCAGGGCACAGACCGTCGGCATCATCGACTTCGGGCCCGACGACAATGGCGCCCCGTTCGTCAACAACCCCGACGATCACCCGCTGATGCTCGAACCGACCAGGAGGGGCCTGGAGTTTGCCACCGTCTCAAGGGCCGAGCTGGCCAACGGCACGCCGCTGTGGACAGCGAACCAGATGGGCGACGGCAGCGAGATCTTCATCTACATCCCGAACGGCCGGTGCCTGGCCGCCGGCGTCCGGGCCGGCCAGGTACAGCTGGCCAAGTGCAACCTCGGGCTCGGCCAGCGCTGGCGGGCCAGGCATGCCACCGCGGTGCTCGGCCAGGCGATCGCGGCCTATGCCAACGCGCAGACCGGCGGCTGCCTGACCGCGCCGCCGCCCGAGCCCGAGAAGGTGAACAAGCCCAACCCCGGGCCGGCCAGGCTCGCCGCGTGCGGGCCTGCCAGGGACAGGACCCAGGAGATCGCGTTCTGGTGGAGCGCCTGACCGCTAGCCGAACAGCGCGGGCAGCGTGCCGCGGTAGGCATCGCCGAGGTCGGCGAGCGGGATCGAGAACAGCCCGGTCACGTCGAGCGCCGGTCCCCCGGTGCTGCCGAGTACGACGGCAGGGACGCCCTGGCCGGCGCAGAGGCCGGCGAACTCGGCCTCGGCCCCGCTGCGCGCCACGACGACCGCCCGCGCGGCAGACTCGCTGAACAGCAGTGTGAACGGGTCGCCGGGCAGCGTCACGGTGGCGCCGACGCCGCTGCCCGCCGCCACGCCCGCCGCTCCGGTGCCGCCGGTCAGGCAGCACTCGGCCAGCGCGAGCGCCAGCCCGCCGTCGGACAGGTCGTGCGCGGCCGACAGCAGCCCGCGGTCCGCCGCCTGCGCGAGCACCTCGGCTAGGCGGCGCTCGGCCGGAAGGTCGACCGCGGGCGGGCGGCCGCCGAGGTGCCCGTGCCTGACCTGCGCCCACAGCGAGCCGCCGAACTCGGCGGCGGTCCGCCCGAGCAGCACGATCGTCTCGCCAGGCGCGGCGAACCCGCTCGGCAGCCTGCGCCGCACGTCGTCGATGACGCCGAGCACGCCCACCACCGGCGTGGGCTGGATCGCCTGGCCGCCGGTCTGGTTATAGAAGCTGACGTTGCCTCCGGTGACCGGGACGCCAAGCTCGAGGCAGGCGTCGGCCAGTCCCCGCACCGACTCGGCGAACTGCCACATCACCGCCGGGTCCTCCGGCGAGCCGAAGTTCAGGCAGTTGGTCACGGCCAGCGGGCGGGCACCGGCCGCCGCCACGTTGCGGTAGGCCTCGGCCAGCGCGAGCTGCGTGCCCGCATAGGGATCGAGCAGGCAGAACCGCCCGTTCCCGTCGGTCGCGATCGCCACGCCGAGGCAGGTCTCCTCGTCGATCCGCAGCACGCCGGCGTCGTGCGGCATCGCAAGCACGGTGTTGCCGCGCACGTACCTGTCGTACTGCTCGGTCACCCACGCCTTGTCGGCGCCCGCGGCCGAGCCGAGCACCGCGAGCAGGTCGGCGGCCAGGCCGCCGCCCGCCGGTCGGGCCAGCGCCGCCGGGTCGTCGACGGCCAGCGCGTCCTGGCCGGCCGGGCGGCGCCGCGGCCGGTCGTACAGCGGCCCGTCGGCCGCGCTGCCCGGCGGGATGTCCACCACCGGGTCGCCGTGCCAGGTCATCTCCAGCCGGCCGGTGCCGGTCACCTCGCCGATCACGGTGGCAGGCACGTCCCACCGAGCGCAGATATCCAGGAACGTCGCCAGCGCGGCCGGCTCGGTGACCGCCATCATCCGTTCCTGCGACTCGCTCATCAGGATCTCCGGCGGGGTCAGCCCGCTGTGCCGCAGCGGCACGGCGTCAAGAGCGACCGCCATGCCGACCTCGCCTGCGGCGGCCAGCTCGGTGGTCGCACAGGCGATGCCGGCCGCGCCGAGGTCCTGGATCGCGACCACCACCCCGGCCGCGTACAGCTCGAGGCAGCACTCGATCAGCAGTTTCTCCATGAACGGGTCGCCGACCTGGACGCTCGGCCGCTTCGCCCGCTCGCCGCCCGCGCGCTCGGCGCCCGTGCGCTCGCCGCCCGCCCGCTCGCCGCCCGTCTGGTCGGCCCCGAAGGAGGCGCTGGCCAGCACCGACGCGCCGCCGATCCCGTCGGGCCCGGTGGGCGAGCCGAACAGGACCACCTTGTTGCCCGGCCCGCTTGCCGCCGCGAGCTTGAGGTCGGCGTGCCGCATCACGCCCAGGCACAGCGCGTTGACCAGCGGGTTTCCGGAGTAGCACGGGTCGAATGCCAGCTCGCCGCCGATGTTGGGAAGACCAAGGCAATTACCGTAGAACGCAATCCCGCTCACTACTCCCGCCATCACCCGACGGGTGTCGGCAGCCCCAGGAGGCCCGAACCGCAGCGCGTCCATTACCGCCACCGGCCGCGCACCCATGGCCAGGATGTCCCTGACGATCCCGCCGACGCCGGTCGCCGCGCCCTGGAACGGCTCCACGTACGAGGGGTGGTTGTGCGACTCGATCTTGAACGTGACCGCGTAGCCCTGGCCGATGTCGACCACCCCGGCGTTGCCGCCGATCCCGGCGAGCAGCGCAGCCGACGGCGGCGCCTTCTCGGCGAACTGCCGCAGGTACAGCCTGGACGACTTGTACGAGCAGTGCTCGCTCCACATCACCGAGTAGATCGCCAGCTCAGAGTCGGTGGGCCGGCGGCCGAGCAGCGCGCCGATGCTGTCACGCTCGGTGTCGGTGAGCCCGAGCGCGGCGTGCGGCTGCGCCCGGTGCGGCGTGGTGGCGGCGGCCGCCACGGTGTCCGCGATCACGCGGTCGCCGGCGCCAGGATCGAGGTGAAGAACCGCATCCCGTCGGTGCCCGGGCCGGTCAGCGCTTCGATCGCGTGCTCGGGGTGCGGCATCAGCCCCACGACGGTGCCCGCCGCGCTGGCGATCCCGGCGACCGCGCCGGCCGAGCCGTTCGGGTTGCCGTCGGCGTAGCGGGCCACGATCCGGCCCGATCCCTCAAGCTCGGCCAGCGTCGCCTGGTCGGCCTGGTAGGCGCCCTCGCCACTCTTGAGCACCAGCGTGACCACCTCGCCGGCCGCGTAGCCGGCCGTCCAGCAGGTCTTGTTGGTCTCGATCCTGACGCGCACGTCCCGGCAGACGAAGTGCAGGCCTGCGTTGCGGGTGAGGGCGCCTGGCAGCAGGTGCGCCTCGCAGAGGATCTGGAAGCCGTTGCAGATGCCGAGCACGGGCAGCCCGGCCCTGGCCGCCGGTACCAGCTCAGCCATCAGCGGCGCGAACCGCGCGATCGCGCCGCAGCGCAGGTAGTCGCCGTAGGAGAAGCCACCGGGCAGGATGACCGCGTCCACGCCGCGCAGGTCGCGGTCGCCGTGCCAGAGCGGAACGGGCCTTGCCCCTGCCATGGTCACGGCACGGCACGCGTCGGCGTCGTCGAGTGAGCCTGGGAAGGTGACGACCCCCACGTTGAGCGTCAACGGAGCCCCCGGCGTGCCGCCAGGCGCCCGCCCGGCCTGGTCACCATGACCGCAGGCTATCTGGTCAGCCCGCGTCCCTCAGCGCCCAGCCTCCGAGATCGGCAAGCGGCGCGTCGTCACGCCACTCGATGCGCTTGCCAAGCTGCACCACGGTGCCCTTGCCTGGCCCGCTGTGCAGGCTCACGTCGTCCACGCACGCCCGCATGATGGCCAGGCCGCGGCCGGATTCGGCGAGCCTGGCGATGTCGGGCTCGCGCGACCTGCGGCGCACGAGCAGCGGCACCGGGCCTCCCGGCGGCCTGCGCAGGTGCTCGCGGCGCGCCGCCCTGATCCTGGCCCGGCTGAAGCCGCGGCCTGTGTCGGTGACCTGAACCACGCACCGGCTCCGGCTGACCGCGGCGACAAGCTCGTATCCCTCGTCGCCAGGGCCGGCGTGCCGCACCACGTTCGTGCAGGCCTCGGTGACCGCGAGCAGCAGGTCGGAGATGCACTCCTCATCCATGCCGAACCGGCTGAGCGTGTCGCCAAGCACATGGCGCATCACGGGAATGCTGAGCGACTCGCGCGGAAAGACCAGACAGAACCGGACATCCCTGGCCGGCCCGTGCAGATGCGGCATCCGAGCTCGCATTCGCTCCTCAGTCCCTACGTCTAACCCTGCGCTGTACTTCACATTGTGAGCGTTTCCAAACCTGGGACCTGGTAATCATGAACTCGGGCGATCTTCGGACGAACTCTGCCGTTCTTACAGGTCAACAGCAGATTGCCGACAGCGTGTCGGCAACGCTCAACGCGCCTGCGCGCCAATAATCCGCGGCCGAGGGCACCGCGCAAACTGCGCCAGATGGCACGGTGTCGTAAGTGGCGGAATCCAATCGCGCACGCGGCCCGAATATCGGCGCGTTCAGCCGGCCCGAATGACGAATTCCTCGATGACCGGGTTGGCGAGCAGTTCCCCGGCGAGCTCGGCCACCCTGAGCTGCGCCGCGCGGGAGTCGGCAGGCTCGCCGAGGTCGATCTCGAACCGCTTTCCCTGGCGCACGGAGACCACCTCGCTGAATCCGAGCCGGTGGCATGCTCCGGCGATCGCCTCGCCCTGCGGGTCTGCGATCTCGGGCTTCAGCATGACGTCGACGACTATCGTGGCCACATCCCGCAGCGTACGTCAGTGACTCACTTGACCGGGCGTGCGGAGTGGGCAGTACTGTCACAGCGGAACACGATTGCGGTCCGAGCGGTCGCCGGCCTCCGCCGGACGGCCGCCCTGAGCATGCAAGGAGTGGCACGTGACCGTCAGAGCCGCCGGGCGAGCTGCCTCCAGAACCCGAACACCAGATAAGCCAGTGACCACCACCGACGAGCCGGTGACAAAGCCGGAACTGATCCAGCTGCTCACCCCGGAAGGCGAGCGCGCCGAGCACCCCGACTACCCGCTCGACCTGTCGGTCGATGAGATCAAGGCGCTGTACCGGGACCTGGTCCTGGTCAGGCGGATCGACTTCGAGGCCATCGCGCTGCAGCGGCAGGGCGAGCTCGGCATCTGGGCCTCGCTGCTCGGCCAGGAGGCCGCGCAGGTCGGCTCTGGACGCGCGCTCGGCCCGCGCGACATGGTCTTCCCCACCTACCGCGAGCACGGGGTGGCCTGGTGCCGCGGCGTGGACCCGGCCAGGCTGCTGGAGCTCTTCCGCGGCGTCAGCCATGGCGGCTGGGATCCGACTGAGCACCGGTTCCACCTGTACACGATCGTGATCGGGGCGCAGACCCTGCACGCCACCGGCTACGCGATGGGAATACAGCGCGACGGCGCGCTCGGCGAGGACGGCGAGGCCGCGATCGTCTACTTCGGCGACGGCGCCACCAGCCAGGGCGACGTGAACGAGGCGTTCATCTGGGCGTCGGTGAACAACGCGCCGATCGTGTTCTTCTGCCAGAACAACCAGTGGGCGATCTCCGAGCCGCTAGACCGCCAGACCAGGATCCCGCTCTACCTGCGGGCACGCGGCTTCGGCTTCCCTGGCCTGCAGGTGGACGGCAACGACGTGTTCGCCTGCCTGGCCGTGACCCGCAAGGCGATGCAGGCGGCCAGGGAGGGCCAGGGCCCGACGCTGATCGAGGCGTTCACCTACCGGATGGGCGCCCACACCACCACCGACGACCCCACCAGGTACCGGCTCTCCGCCGAGCTCGAGTCGTGGAAGCTGAAGGACCCGATCGAGCGGGTCAAGCAGTACCTGATCAGGTCGGGGATGGCGCAGGAGGACTTCTTCACCCAGATCAGCGCGGAGGCGGACGAGCTGGGCCTGCGGGTCAGGAAGGCGTGCCTGGAGATGGCCGATCCCGATCCGCTGTCGATCTTCGACAACGTGTACGCCGAGCGCACCGCGCTGCTCGACCACGAGCGCGAGCAGCTTGCCGCCTACCTCAGCTCCTTCGCCGACGAGGAGGTCGCGCGATGACGGCACAGGTACCTGCGACCAAGGCCACCCAGACGCTGACGCTGAGCAAGGCGATCAACGAGGGCCTGCGCAAGGCGCTGGAGAACGACCCGAAGGTGCTCATCATGGGCGAGGACGTCGGCAAGCTCGGCGGCGTCTTCCGTGTCACCGACGGCCTGCAGAAGGATTTCGGCGAGGCCAGGGTCATCGACACCCCGCTGGCCGAGTCCGGCATCGTGGGCACCGCGATCGGGCTGGCGCTGCGCGGATACCGGCCGGTCTGCGAGATCCAGTTCGACGGGTTCGTCTACCCGGCGTTCGACCAGATCGTCTCCCAGCTGGCCAAGATGTCCTACCGGTCGCGCGGGCACTCCAGGCTGCCTGTGGTGGTGCGGATACCCTTCGGCGGCGGCATCGGCGCGGTCGAGCACCACAGCGAGTCGCCAGAGGTACTGTTCGTGCACACCCCCGGGCTGCGCGTGGTGGCCTGCGGCGATCCCGCCGACGCGTACGCCATGATCCAGCTGGCGATCGACTGCGACGACCCGGTGATCTTCTTCGAGCCTAAGCGCAGGTACTGGGACAAGACCGAGGTCGACCTGCCGGGCGGCGTGGCCGCCGCACAGCCGCTTGACAAGTCAAGGACGCTCGTGGCCGGCACCGACGTGACGCTGTTGTGTTATGGCCCGATGGTGCGTACCTGCGTGGAAACCGCCACCGCGGCGCAGGCCGAAGGACGGTCCGTGGAGGTTATCGACCTGCGCTCGCTGTCGCCGCTCGACCTGGACGCGATCTACGCCTCGGTGCGCAAGACCGGCCGCTGCGTGGTGGTGCACGAGGCCCCGGTGACCAGCGGGCTCGGCGCCGAGATCGCCGCCAGGGTCTCGCAGGAGTGCTTCTATCACCTCGAGGCGCCGGTGCTGCGGGTCGGCGGGTACTCCACGCCCTACCCGCCGTCCAGGCTGGAAGAGCACTACCTGCCCGACCTGGACCGGGTGCTCGACGCCCTCGACCGCTCGTTCGGCTACTGAGAGGACGTCATGGCAGAGCTGAAGCAGTTCAGGCTCCCCGACGTCGGCGAGGGCCTGACCGAGGCGGACATCGTCAGGTGGCACGTGCACCCCGGCGACAAGGTGACCGTCAACCAGATCATCGTGGAGATCGAGACCGCGAAGGCCGTGGTGGAGCTGCCTAGCCCGTACGAGGGGGTGGTGGCCGACCTGCTCGTGCCCGAGGGCAGCACCGCCGACGTCGGGTCGCCGATCATCGCGGTGCAGGTGGGCGAGCCGGGGCCGGACGACGCGGGGCTGGGCGGCACAGGGGCGGGCGGCACAGGGGTGGGCCGGACAGGGGCGGGCGGCGGCCCGGCGGTTGCGCAGGCGGTCACCGGCATCCCATCACCGCCTGCCGAGGGCGCGGTGGAGCCCGGCATGCACGGCAGCCCCGCACCCAAGGTGGAGCGCCAGACCGTGCTTGTCGGCTACGGCGTCAAGCTCGGCCCCACCAAGCGGCGGGCGCGCAAGGCCGCGGCGGGGACCGCGGCTGTGAACACCGCCGCGGCGGGGACCGCGGCAGCGAACGCCGCCGCGGCGAACACCGCGGCGGTCCAGACTCAGGCTGCGGCTACTGCTCCAGCTCCGCCGGCCGTGAATGGCGCCGCGGACGGTCAGGCCCGGCGGGCCGGGGCGGCGGTGCTGGCCAAGCCGCCGGTGCGCAAGCTGGCCAGGGACCTCGGGGTGGACCTCAGCCAGCTCACCGGCACCGGCCCGGCCGGCTCGATCACCAGGGACGACGTGCAGGCCGCGGTCGGCGCGCAGGCGGCCGTAACGGCCGGAGCGGCCGTAACGGCCGGAGCGGCCGGAGCGGGCGGTGCCGCCGCGACGCCGGCCGGCGAGCCTGGCCTTGACCGGGTCGCCGCGATGCGGCTTGCCTCGCTGCCGCGCGAGGAGCGGATCCCCATCCGCGGCGTGCGCAAGCACATGGCGGCCGCGATGGCTGCCAGCGCTTTCACCGCCCCGCACGTGTGCGAGTTCCTCCAGATCGACATCACCGCGACGATGGCCGCCACGGCCAGGATCAGGTCGCTGCCTGAGTTCGACGGGGTCAGGGTCTCGCCGCTGCTGCTCGTGGCCAAGGCACTGCTGATCGCGGCGGCCCGGCATCCGCTGATCAACTCCTCGTGGGACGAGGCCGCCCAGGAGATCGTGGTCAAGCACTACGTGAACCTGGGGATCGCGGCGGCCACCGACCGCGGCCTCATCGTGCCGAGCGTGAAGGACGCGCACGCGCTGTCGCTGCCCGAGCTTGCCAGGGCGCTGGCCGGCCTGGCCGAGACCGCGCGGGCCGGCAAGTCCTCCCCCGCCGACCTGCGCGGCGGCACGATCACGATCACCAACGTGGGCGTCTTCGGCGTCGACACGGGCACCCCGATCATTACCCCAGGCGAGGCGGCGATCCTGGCGTTCGGGCAGGTCAAGGATGCGCCGTGGGTGCTCGACGGCCAGCTCGCCGTCCGCAAGGTGTGCACGCTGGCGCTGTCGTTCGACCACAGGATCGTCGACGGCGATCTCGGCTCCGCGGTGCTGCGCGACGTCGGCGCGATGCTGACCGACCCGCTGCGCATGCTCGCCTGGTCCTAGCCAGGTCCCAGGCCGCTCTACCGATCGGAGCGTGAATGATCAGGCACGTGGTCGTGATCACCTGGCGGGACGACGCGACGGCCGAGCAGCGGCAGCAGGCACGCGACGAGCTCGCCACGCTGCCGCCGCTGATGCGCGGGCTGGCGAACTACACGCTCGGTCCCGACATCGGGATCAACCAGGGCAACGCCGACCTGGCGATCGTCGCCGACTTCGACGACGCGCAGGCCTACCAGGCCTACCGTGACCACCCGGTGCACGTCGAGATCGTCGGCCGGTCGATCACGCCGATCGCGGCGCAGCGCCGGGCCGTGCAGTTCGAGATCTGAGGCGGGTCGCCCGCGGCCTAGAAGGCTGCCTCGGGCAGGTCCATCAGGTCGAGTGAGGTCGACTCGGCAAGCTCGCGCTCGGTGGCCAGCCGCGGCAGCACGGTCTCGGCGAAGAACCTGGCCGCCGCGATCTTGCCCTGGTAGAACGCCTTGTCGCCGTCGCCGTCGCCGTCGCCGCCGCCGTCGCCGCCCGAGCCTGCGCCGCCGGAGCCTTCGCCGCCCAGCTCGTCCAGGGCCCTGGTGGCCACCTCGGCCTGCCTGACCAGCAGCCAGCCGACCACCAGGTCGCCGAGGCCGAGCAGCAGCCTGGTGGTGTTCAGGCCCACCCGGTCGACCTCGGCGGGCTGCTCGAGGCTGGCGGTCAGGTAGCCGTGCAGCGTATTCACGATCGCCTCGACGTTGTCCGCCGCCCTGGCTAGCGCCGCGCGCTCCTTCTTCAGCCTGCCGTTGCCCTGCTCTGCCGCCGCGGTCGCCCTGATCTGCGCGATTAGGGCGGCCAGCGCCTCGCCCTTGTTCCGAACGATCTTCCTGAAGTACAGGTCCATGCCCTGGATCGCCGTGGTGCCCTCGTAGAGGCCGTCGATCTTGGCATCCCTGATGTACTGCTCGACCGGGTAGTCCTGCAGGTAGCCCGAGCCGCCGAAGGTCAGCAGCGACAGGGTCAGCATCTCGTAGGCGCGCTCCGAGCCGAGGCCCTTGACGATCGGGAGCAGCAGGTCGTTGAGCGCCGCGGCCTGCTCGTCGGCGGTGCCTGCCGCGCTGGCGACCTGGATGCCGTCCTGGATGCTCGCCGTGTACAGCACGAGGGCCCGCATGCCCTCCGCGTACGCCTTCTGCAGCATCAGGATCCGGCGCACGTCCGGGTGGTGCACGATTGTCACCCGCGGGGCGGTCTTGTCGGACATCCTGGCGAGCTCGCCGCCCTGCACCCGCGTCTTGGCGTACTCGAGCGCGTTCAGGTAGCCGGTGGAGAGCGTGGCGATCGCCTTGGTGCCGACCATCATCCTGGCGTGCTCGATGATGACGAACATCTGCTTGATGCCCTCGTGCACGTCGCCGACGAGGGTGCCGACCGCCGGGTGCTCGGCGCCGAAGGTCAGCTCGCAGGTGGTGGAGGCCTTCAGGCCCATCTTGTGCTCGACGTTGGTGGCGTAGACGCCGTTGCGCGCGCCGAGCGAGCCGTCCTCGCCGACCAGGTACTTGGGCACCAGGAACATGGACAGCCCCTTGGTACCGGGGCCGCCGCCCTCGGGCCGGGCCAGCACCAGGTGGAATATGTTCTCCGCCAGGTCGTGCTCGCCGCCGGTGATGAAGCGCTTGACGCCCTCGATGTGCCAGGTGCCGTCCGGCTGCCTGATCGCCTTGGTGCGCCCAGCGCCCACGTCCGAGCCGGCGTCCGGCTCGGTGAGCACCATCGTGGCCGTCCACCGGCGGTCGATGGCCTGCTCGGCGAACCGCTTCTGGGCGGGCGTGCCCATCTCCCACAGCGCCCGCGCGAACGTGGCGCCGCTGGCGTACATCCAGACCGCCGGATTCGCGCCGAGCACAAACTCGGCCACCGCCCAGCACAGCGACCGCGGGGCGTCCGTGCCGCCGAGCGCCTCGGGCAGCTCCAGCCTGAACCACTCCGCGTCCATGAGCGCGCGGAACGACCTGGCGAACGACTCGGGCATCGTGACCGAACGGGTCGCCGGGTGGTATACGGGCGGGTGGCGGTCGCTGTGGGCGAACGAGCTCGCGATCGGCCCCTGCGCCAGCCGCTCGACCTCCCCGAGTATCCCGCGCGCGGTCTGCTCGTCAATCTCGCCGAACGGCTCCGCGCCGAGCAGGTCCTGCCTGCCCAGCACCTCGAACAGGTTGAACTCGATGTCGCGCCGGTTGCTCTTGAAGTGCGCCATGTCCGTCTCCCCAGGTCACCCGCCTGTTCCGGCAGATCCGAGCCCCTAGTTACCGATGAGTAACAAAGTATACTACCCACCGGTAACCAGGGGAAGGTTTCTTTACTCAAGGAGCCCGGCGGAGCGGGACTCAAGAGCCCGCCGGAGCGGGGAGCCGTGATGAACTCCGCTGCGCAGAGTGCTCAGAGAATGTTCACGGCGCGGGCGATGACCAGGGCGCCGAGTGCGAGCGAGACGGCGGACTGCACGAGCATGGTCAGCTTCGCCCACCTGGCCAGCGGCATCACGTCGGTCGGGCTGAACGCGGTCGCGTTGGTGAACGACAGGTACAGGTAGTCCACGAACCTCGGGCCCCAGCCAGGCGGGGTCAGCTCGGGCGCGGTCATCTGCGGGAACATGAGGTCCGGGTACGGCCTGAGGCCCTGCAGCCGGCGCACCGGGCCGCCGCGGTCGAACTCCCAGTACCACAGGGCGAACGCGATCACGTTCGTGCCCCAGATCGCGGCGCCCGAGGCGAGCAGCGCGACCGGGGCGTGGCGGCCAGGCACGTGCACCTGGCTGGTCACGATCGCCCTGATCAGGAACCCCGCCGAGGCGGCGTTCGCGGCCGTGATCAGCAGCACGAGCGCGAGACTGGCGACGCGGAGCGCGCCGGACATCCGCTCGATCCGCAGCGGGTTGGCCACGCTGAGCCCGATCAGCAGGGCGCCTTCCAGCGCGGGGAGCAGGTACCTGGGATGCAGCGAGAGCTGGCTGGAGAGCAGCCACTGGAGCACGATCGCGGCGATCACCGAGGCGGACACGGGCCAGCGCGGCTCGGCCCGGTCCTGCCCGTGCAGCCGGCGTGCGCCGGCCGCCTGGAGCCGCTCCACCGCGTGGTCGAGCATCGCGAGCATCTCGTCCCTGAGCACCTGCTCCTGCGGGCCGCTGTGCTGCGCGGTGCCACCGGGGCCGCCACCGGGGCTGCCGTCGGAGTGGCCGCCGGCGCTGCCGTCACCGCCGCCGGCCCGCTCGGCTCGCCGATCCTCATCGTCCATATCCTCATTCTGGCCGGTAGGCGCATTCCACCGGTCGTCTTCCCGGCCTACAGTGTCGGCAGCGGAGGCCGGCGCGGAAGGCGAGCGAGGTGGCTAGATGACGGTGGGCCTGACCCCCGAGCACGTGGAGCTTGCGGACGCGGTCCGCGGCTGGTCGCAGCGGCACTGCCCGCCGGACGTCGTGCGCGCCGCGATCGGCGACGCCGACGGCGGCGCGGCGCGCTACCGCGAGCAGCTCGTGCCCGCACTGGCCGGGCAGTGCCTGTTCGGGCTGCACATCGGTGAGGCCGATGGCGGCCAGGGGTACGGCATCGCCGAGCTGGCAGTCGCGGTGGCCGAGCTCGGCCGGGCGCTGCTGCCAGGGGCGTTCCTGCCGACCGTGCTCGCCGGCGCCGTGCTGGCGCAGGCGGACGGCCGACCGGCCAAGCTGCTCGCCAGGCTGGCCGACGGCTCGCTGGCCGGCACCATCTGCCTGGCCAGCGGCCTGACCGGCACGCCGGACTCCGACGGCGGGCTCGTCGTCAGCGGCGAGGCTGGCCCGGTGCTGGCCGGGGCGATGGCCGACCTCATTGTGGCGGAGGTCGGCACGCCGGACGGCGACCTCTGGGTCGCGATCGACGCGGCCGACCTGGCCGTGACCGCGCTGCCGGGAGTCGACCTGGCCAGGCCGCTGGCCAGCATCCTGGCCGACGGCGTGAGCGTGCCTACCGACCGGGTGCTCGGCGGCATCGGCCGGGCGGACGTGACCAGCCTGGCCGCGATCCTGTTCGGCGCCGAGGCGTGCGGCATCGCCGACTGGGCCGTGCACACGGCATCGGAGTACGCGAAGATCAGGATCCAGTTCGGTCGGCCGATCGGCCAGTTCCAGGCGGTCAAGCACCGCTGCGCCCGGATGCTGACCGGCGCCGAGCAGGCAGCCGCCACGGTCTGGGATGCCGCGCGGACGCCGCCTGGCCCCGGCCGCGAGTTCGCCGCGAGCGTGGCCGCCGTGGTCGCGCTCGACGCGGCGGTGGACGCGGCCAACGACTGCATCCAGACCCTCGGCGGCATCGGGTACACCTGGGATCACGACGCGCACCTGTACTACCGGCGCGCGATGTCGCTGCGCGCCCTGCTCGGGCCGTCGGCCAGGTGGCGCGAGCAGGTGGCCAGGTCCGCGATGGCCGGAGCGATGACGCCGGCCAGCGTGCAGCTTCCCGACGGCGATGCTGAGTTCCGCGCCAAGGTCAGGGCCGAGCTCGCCGAGATCGGCGGGCTCACCGGCCGGGATCGTACCGCCGCGCTCGCAGCGGGCGGCTGGGTACTGCCGCACCTGCCGCGGCCGTGGGGGCGTGACGCCAGCCCGCTCGAGCAGCTTGTCATCGACGCCGAGATGCGGGCGGCCAGGGTAATGGCGCACTACCTGGCGATTGGCGCCTGGGTGGTGCCCGCCCTGATCAAGTACGGCACGCCGCAGCAGCGGGAGCGGTTCCTCCCGGCTACCCTGCGGCTCGACTACCTGTGGTGCCAGCTGTTCAGCGAGCCTGGCGCCGGCTCCGACCTGGCCGGGCTGACCACCAGGGCGCAGCGGGTGGACGGCGGCTGGCGGATCACCGGCCAGAAGATCTGGACCTCGCTGGCCAAGGAGGCAGCCTGGGGGATCTGCATCGCCCGCACCGATCCGGCCGCTGCCAGGCACGCCGGGATCAGCTACTTCCTCGTCGACATGCACTCTCCGGGTATCGACGTGCGCCCGCTGCGCGAGATTACCGGGGACGCTTCGTTCAATCAGGTATTTCTTGACGGTGTCTTCGTGCCCGATGACTGCCTGGTGGGCGAGGTCAACGGCGGCTGGCGGATCGCGCGCACGACACTCGCCAACGAGCGGGTCTCGCTCTCGCAGTCGTGGACCTTCGGGGCCGGCCTGCCCGAGCTACTCGACGCCGCGCGGGCGGCCGCCGATCCGCCGCTCGGCGAGGTCGGCAGGCTTGTCTGCGACGGCCGGGCCATCGAGCTGCTCGGGCTGCGGGTCACGCTCAAGCGGCTGTCAGGCACCGAGCCGGGCGCGACCGGCAGCGTGCGGAAGCTGCTCGGCATGCGCAACGCGCAGCAGATCGCCGAGCTGTGCTGGGCGATGGCCGGCCAGGGCGGCGCGCTCGGTGATGACCGGTGGGCCAGGCAGACGCTCGCGGTCAGGGCGGTGACCATCGGCGGCGGCACGACGGACATTCAGCTCAACATCATCGCCGAGCGGATACTCGGCCTGCCGCGCGATCCCGAGCCGCCGCCGGCGTGACCTCGCGGACGCTCCGGCGCGCCCTCGCGGTGGCCGGCGTGACCTCGCGCCCTCGCGGCGGCGCGACCGGCCGGTGAAAGGTTCTCAGGCTCCGGACGACGGGGGGAAGAAGCTCTGGCCCTGGCCCTGGCCCTGGCCGGGCTCGGGCTCGTCGCTGGCCACGGGGAAGCCCATCGGGTCCGCCGCGGGGAACCCGGCAGGCCCGCCCTGCTGCGGGAATCCAGAGGGCGCCGCGCCGGGGAAGCCGCTCTGCGCCGCGCCGGGGAATCCGCCCTGGTCGCCGAACCCGGCCGGGGCGCTGCCAGGGAATCCGGCGGACCCGGCCTGCTGCGGGAACCCGGCCTGCGCCGTGCCGGGGAACCCGGCCTGAGCGCCCTGCTGCGGGAAGCCCGGCTGCGCCTGGCCAGGGAAGCCGGACGGATCGCCCTGCTGCGGGAACCCGGTCTGCGCCGAGCCAGGGAATCCGGCCGGAGCGCCCTGCTGCGGGAATCCGGCCGGCGCCTGGCCAGGGAAGCCGGACGGATCGCCCTGCTGCGGGAATCCGGCCGGCGCCTGGCCAGGGAATCCGCCTGCCGCTGGCGGCACGTTCGGGTCAACCGGCGGCGCGCCTGAGAGGTAGTCGCCCTGCATGTTCATCCGCGCCTGCTGTGCCTGCAGCTGCTGCGCCTGAGCCTGCGCGGCCTGCTGCACCAGGTCCACGTTGTTCTGCGCCTCGTGCTGCGCGAGCTCGGCCAGAGTCTGGTCGATCTGCGTCTGCGTGTCGGCGGTCGCCCGGCCGGTGCGCTCGGCGAGCACGGCCAGGCCGAGGTTGCGAAGCAGCGTGTCGGCGCGCCGCTGGGCCGGCATGGCGTCGAGCTTGGCCATCCCCGCGTTGGCGGACTGCGCGAGCGTAGAAGCCTGCGCCTTCACCTTGTCCATCAGTCCCATGTCGGCACCTTCCACGTCGTTTGACCTGGGGAGAGTCGCCGGTCACCCGGACAGAGCCCGCGGGTTCCCAAAGGGGCGGCGACCCAGACTGCGGCCATCGCGCTCAGACTAGCCCCGGCCGGCCGAACAAACCAGAAAAACGCCCCAGCCACCACTCCAACCGCCTCAGCCGCCGCTCCAACCACCCCAGCCGCCCCCTCAGCCTGGAATCAATGCCACACCCACTGCGAATACCGGGACCGATGCCACATCCATTCCAGCGGCGGAGCGGTGGCGGCCGCCCGGGCTCGGGCGGCGCATGCCGGCCCGGCGGGCGGAGCGACAGCGGCCCGGGCTCGGGCGGGCGGCGGGACCGCAGCGCTATCGGCTCGGGACAGGCACGTCGGTCGTGATGACCGGCGAGACGGCCGACCAGTCGCCGGGCGCCTGCAGCAGGGCAGCGCCGGGGAGGCCGGCGAGGTCAGGCACGACGCGCAGGTCCATCTCGCCGGTGGCCGGCACGCTGGAGTGGCTCGCGGTCACCCGGAACCTCACCGTCGCCTGGCCGTGCGGCCCGAGCCTGACGACACCGATCAGCGCCCCGTGACCCGACGAGCGCCAGGCGCTCGCGCCAAGAGTCCGCCAGGTGCGCCCGTCCAGCCACTGCACGCTCGTGCCGGGCGGCGGCTTGGCGCAGCCGGCGCCGTCGTGGCACAGGAACACGGAAAGCAGCAGGCGTGCACGGAAGGACATGCCGGCCGGGGAGCGGACGGTCACGCCGAAGGTCCGTGACCGGCCGCGGGGCACCGCGACTCCCGTCGCCGGTCGCCAGGTGAGCGCGACGGTCCTGAGCCTCGCTGCCCGACCGGACTGCACCCCGACCAGCGCGCCGCCGCGGAACTCGCGCACCGTCACCCGGCCCGCTCCCCACGGCGGTGCGGCGGTCGGCTCGGCGACCTCGACGAGCAGGTGCTGCGTGGTAGTCCACGCGGGCACCCGCACCTGGTAGGCGCATCGCCAGTCACCGTGCACATCGATGACGGGGACGGACAGCCACTGGCCGGTCGCCGGGTTCTTCCTCAGCACGACAGGCTTGCGGTAGACCGTGTACCGCGGCCGGCCCAGGTTCACATCGACCCGCACGGTGCCGCGGCGGCCGGTGCCCGGGATCATGAACCTGACCGCGCTCGGTACGCCGATTAGGTAGCTGACCGGGGCGACCAGCGCGAGTCCGCGGTCGCCGGCCGACGCCGGGCCGCTGCTCGCCGTGGCACCGAGCGCCTCGTAGCCGCCGAGCAGGCCGGCCATCGCGAGCAGGGCGAACGCGGCAGTGCCCGTGACCTGACGGCGCCTGCGCTGCTCTCCCCTCGCCCTGATCTGCTCGGCCGCAGCCGGCCTCACGGCCTCGGCGAACCGCTCGGAGCCCTCGCGCAACGCGGTACCGGTCCGGCCAAGTGCCAGGTACTCGCGCTCGCGGCCGAAGTCATCGTGCATCGACGTCCACCCCCTCATCGCACAGCCCGTCATCGCACAGCCCGCCGCCCGGCTTGTCGTCTCCGAGCAGCGGCTGCAGCGCCCTCCGACCTCTGGCCAGCCGGGCCTTGACCGTGCTTGCCGGTACCCGCGCCTGCCCGGCGATCTCGTTTACCGACAGGCCGACCAGGTGGTGCAGCACGATCGCCTGGCGCTGCGCCGCAGGAATCTGGCGCAGCGCAGCGACGATCGCGACGTAGTCGGGCCCGAGTTCGGGCAGGTCGGCCGCGGGTCCGTGGCGACGCTGCGCGGACAGCCTGTTCATCGCCTTGCGCCAGGAGCTCACGCTGATCCGCCAGGCGACCGTGCGCACCCAGCTCTCAGGATCGGCGTACCCGCGGACCCGGCCCCAGTGCTGCCAGGCCCTCGCATACGCCTCCTGCACGGCATCCTCGGCCTCGGCGCGGTCGCCGGTCATCGCGTAGACCTGGCTGGTGACCCGGCGCACGCTGGCCGCGTAGAACGCGTCGAAGTCCGTCGCGTCACGCACCTGTCACCTGCCGCTCTACGTACCGGTCGCCGCCAGGCGGGTCGTCGGGTCGGCGGCCGGTCCTGGCCGCGGCCGTCCTACCTGACACGCACGGGGCGGCCTCACGGTTGCATGCCGGCCTGCTCAGTTCGGCCCCAGTCCGGCCGGCCCAGTCCGCCGCACCACGGTGGCCCGGACCGGCGGGCCGGGGTCAGCGTAGGCGCCAGCCGGTCAGGCCGCCGCTGTCGGCCGTGAACAGCATGCCGTTGGCGAAGACGGTCTGCGCGAAGTCCAGCTTGCCGCTGACCAGGGTGCGCAGGATCCGGCCGGTGGCCGCGCTGACGAGGTCGATCACGTTGGGCTGGCTGCCGAAGCCGTAGGTGCCGACCGTGAGCACCCCGGCGCCGTCCAGGGTCGGCGAGCCGGTCACCACGTCAGGCAGCCCGATCGCCCAGATCCGCCTCCCGGTGCTCGGGTCGAGCCGCTGGATGGACCCGAAGTACTTCTTCCCCCTGAGCGTGATCGTGCCGCCCGCGACATACAGCGAGTGCCCGTCGTAGACCGCCGCCGCGATGCAGGTGCTGTTGCCGTGCGGCGGCTGCGGCGCGCCGATCCGGCGCGACCAGGCGAGCGTCATCGACGAGCGGTGCAGCGCGTAGAAGACGCCGTTCTTGTTGCACGCGCCGACATCGCCGCCGAAGATCGTCGGCGAGGCGCCGAAGTCGCCGTCCGGGATCACCTTGTTACCTGGGACCGCGAACGATCCGAGCACGCGCAGAGTCGCCGGGTCCAGCTTGAGCACGGAATCGGAATACGGCGGTTCGGCGTAACCCTTTATCGCGTTTCCGGTGGTGACGTAGATATCCTGATCCGGACCGATGGCCGCGCTCGACCAGATCGACCCGCCCGGAATCGTGCTCGGCAAGGTATAGAACGTAGCCAGTCTCCGGCCGGTCGCCTGGCTGAAGCTGATCAGCCCGCCGCGGACCAGCGGGTGATCGCAGTTCGACGAAATGCCGATGTAGATCCGCCCCCTGGCGATGGTCGGCGATGACCACTCGAAGTAGTTGCTCACGGTCGGCGACGGGATGCCGATGACCGAGCGCCACGCGACCGACAGGTTGGATGCGCGCAGCGCGTACAGGTAGCCGTCGGGCCCGCCTACGTACACCATCCGCTGTCCGTCGGCGTGGTCGACGACCACCGTGGCGGTGTCAACGAACCCGAGTGCCGAGCACGTCTTAGCTGGCTGGTAGCCGATGAACCGCTTCGCGAGCACGGCACCGGTGGCCGCGTCGATCTTGTAGAACCAGCCGGTGTCGGCGCCGATGTAGATCACCCCGTCCACCACGGTCGGGCTTGACAGGAACCCGCGCGGCGGCTGGCCACGATGCGTCGGCGGGTCGCCGAGGAAGGTCCAGGCCGGCGCGAGCTTACGCACCGTAGCCGGAGTGATCACCGTCTGGCCCGGGTCGTCGGACTGGTGGCCGGGCCCGTTCAGGTAGGTGGACCAGTTGCCGCCCGACCCGGTCGACGCGCTGCCGCTCACCGCGGGAAAGGCGATTCCGGCCGAAATCATGACGGCAAGAACGGCGCGTGCGGTAGTGACTCTCATAGTGCGCTGCATTTCACTGCCCCCCGGCGATTAGCTTCGCGGCGGGCACTATCCTGCAGCAGGAATGAGCCTCCGGTGGCTATTTACGCGCGGCGGCGAGCTCTGATTTCGCTGTCCTGGAAATCGCGAGCACATCGGAGATGACGTTGACCAGGCGGCAGCCGTTCTCCCGGTAGAGCCTGGCCGTGGCGCCGTCGGCCGAGTGCACGCCCACGGGTTTGCCGGCCCGCGCGCAGGCCGCCCAGATCTGCTCGAGCGCGGGCCGCAGCACCGGGTCGGCCGGGTCGAGCACGCAGCCGAGCGAATAGGAAAGGTCCCTCGGACCGACGTAGATGCCGTCCACGCCGGGCAGCGCGAGCGTCGCGTCCAGGTCGGCCATAGCCGCCCGCGATTCCACCATGACTACGCAGAACGGCTCGTCCTGGCCGGCCAGCACGCCACCGCCGGACCGGTACCCAGCCGGTGGGTAGCGGCACGCGCCGGCCACGGCCGCTGCCTGCTCGGCCGACTCCACGTTGGGCACGATGACCCCGGCGCAGCCGAGGTCGAGCGCCCGGCCGATGTCGGCGGTATGCGCGTGCCTCACCCGCGCCACCGGCACCGCCCCCGCCTTGCTGATCGCGGTGGTCAGGGCCGGCAGGTCGCGCTCGGTGGCGCCGCCGTGCTGCATGTCGATCGCGACGTAGTCCAGGCCGGCACCGGCCATGGCGCCGACCGCGATGACGTCAGCGATGGTGACCCAGCCTCCGTAAAGAGCCTCGCGGCCGTCGCGCAGGCGGGCCCCGAAGGATTGGTTCTGCATAACGGACAACCATACGCGTGGCGCGAGTCGCCGCTCCTGGCCGGATCCGCTAGCCGACGCTCCCCGACGCAGGCCCGGCTCCTGCGCGCTACCCTCGTTCCGATGATGCACTGGGTCACGAATTGACCGTTCCCCTCGCCACCGCCGGGTTCTGGCTGACCGGGCTCGAGCGCGGGCTGCTGCTCGGCGGACTGGCCGTCGCGCTTGGCGGCCTGGCCGGCCGCGGCCTGGCCAGGAACTACAAGGGAACCGGGCCAGCGCCGCTTCCGGCGCCGTGGGCACTGCGCGGCAGCCTGGTCGGCCTGGCGGCCTCGGCCGCGCTGGTCGTGACCGCGCTCGCCGGGCCGAACCTGGCCGCCCAGCTGGCCAGGCCGCCGGTGGCGGCACTCAGGGCGAGCGCCACCCTGGACATCGCCGTCGTCGAGTGCGCCTGCTTCGCGCTCGCTGCCGTGCTGCTCAGGCTGCGCCGGCCGGGCCCGAGCGTGCTGCCGCTGCTCGGGGTGGCACTCGCCGAGGCGCTGCGCGGCCACGCCGAGGGCATCATCCCGGTGGCCGGCGCGCTGCTCACCCTGTGCCACATCGTGCCCGCCGTCATGTGGGCCGGCATGCTGCTGTACACGCTGCGCGCCGCGGTGGCCTGGCGCAGCGACCCGGCCGCGATGCAGGGCCTGGTCAGGCTGTATGCCAACGCGGCGGCGTGGCTGCTCGGGATCGTGGTGGTGACCGGCCTGGTGTCGGCGCTGCTGCTTGTCCCGCTCGGGTCGCTGCTGCACACCGGGTACGGGTGGCTGCTCGTGGTCAAGGCCGCGCTGGTGGCGACCGCCGCCGTGCTGGCCGTGGCCGGCCGGGTGGCGCTGCGCCGCCCCGTCCCTGCCGGGACCGGTCCGGCGCGCGCCAGCAGGGCCGAGGTCGTCACGCTCGCGGCGGTGCTGGTCATCGCCGGGCTGCTCACCGTGATCACCCCGCCAGCCAAGCCGGTCTACTCGACCGGGCTGAGGGCGCCCGCCCATGCCGCCCGGCATAATGACCACTCGTGGAGATCTCCGAGCACATCGCCGTCCTGACCGAGCAAGGGCCGCTGCTCGCGGCCGCCGCCGCGGCGGCCGGGCCCGACGCGCCGGTGCCGAGCTGCCCTGACTGGGTGGTGCGGGACCTCGTCAGGCACCAGGGCGGGGTGCACCGGTGGGCGGCGTCGATCGTCGCTACCCCGCGCACCGAGCCGTGGGACGTTGACCTCGACGACGTGGTCGGGACCTGGCCAGCCGACGATGAGCTGGTGACATGGTTCAGCGACGGCTGCCGTGAGCTGGCCGGCGTCCTCGAGCGCGCCGATCCGGGGCTGACCTGCTGGACCTTCCTCGCCGCACCGTCGCCGCTGGCGATGTGGGCGCGGCGGCAGGCGCACGAGACCGCGGTGCACCGCGTGGACGCGGAGCTGGCCGCCGGGACGCCGATCACGCCCTGCCAGGCGCCGTTCGCCGCCGACGGCATCGACGAGCTGCTGACCTGCTTCATCACCAGGCGGCGCGGCCAGCTGCGGTCCGACGAGCCGAAGCTGCTGCGGGTGCGCTGCGCCGATACGTCCGGGGAATGGCTCGTCAGCATCGGCCCCGACGGCGTGCGGGCGACGGCGGGCTTCGAGGGCCAGGAAGGCGACTGCCTGGTCGCAGGCGCCGCCGACGACCTGTGCCTGGCGCTGTGGCGCCGCCGCGCGCCTGACGTGCTCGATGTCGGCGGCGACGGCGCCGTGCTCGATCTCTTCCTCGACAAGGTCCGGGTGCGCTGGAGCTAGGCTGAGCCCGCCGGCGGATGCACCGAGCAGACCGGGAAGCACAGTCACGGGAAGGAGCCCCGGTGCGCATCTCGAGCGAGCACGGCGAGACCCAGTGGGTGAGCATCGTGCCGCAGCTTTCGGTACGCGGCGGCATCGCGGCGGTGCACTTCTACCAGCAGGCGTTCGGAGCCGTCGTGGTCTACCAGGTCGGCGGCACCCAGGAGAACGAGGCCATCGTGGCCCAGCTGTCGGTGGCCGGAGCGCCGTTCTGGGTCGCCGACGAGTCGCCGCGGCACGAGAACTTCAGCCCCGAGTCGCTCGGCGGCGCCACCACCCGGATGCTGCTGATCGTGGACGATCCGGCCGCCGCGATCGACCGAGCGGTCGGAGCCGGCGCCGCCCTGGTCCGCCCGGCGCAGCGGGAGCACGGCTGGCTGCTCGGCCGGGTGAAGGACCCGTTCGGCCACCACTGGGAGATCGGCAAGCCGCTGACCGCCTGGCCGCCGCCGGGCGGCTGGCCGCAGCACGGACTGGGCTGACCGCCTGGCTCAGACCCGGCGGCCGCGCAGGAACGACGAGGTGATCAGCGCGACGATGCTGCCGCTGATCGTCAGCCAGGCGCCCTCGCGCAGGTCCGCTGCTGGCAGGTTCACCTGGCTGTAGTAGCTGGCGTTCAGCCCGATCCACAGCCCGGCCGCGGCGAGCGCGAGGAACGAGAACAGCCCGGCGATCAGCCGGGAGGCCAGCAGGCCGCCGACGAACACGAGCACCCCGGCCACGATGACGGCGAAGGAGAACGACTGCACGAACGTCTGGCATGGCTTGTACGACCAGGTCAGCAGCCCGGTGACCGAGGTTCCGGCGATGCCGGAGGCCGGCCTGGCACCCCGCGCGGTGACCCAGCCGAGCCGCGCACCGGCGACGATCGCGATGCCGCAGAGCCCGACCAGGACGGCGATCCCGGCGCGACGCTGACTCCTCATGGGTGAGAACACTAGCCCCTTGCGTCCGTTAACCCACAAGAACCGGAGCGTCCCGCCGTGAAAGGATCGCCACGTGGCGAATCCCGGCCAGGACGGCTACGACTCGGCCGCGGTGCGGCGGATCTACCAGGACATGGCCGCCGACTACGCCGACCGCTTCGGTGCCGAACTCCTGCGCCCGGACTCCGACACCGGCTTCCTCGACGCCGCGCTCGCCGATCTCCCCGACGGCCCGGTGCTCGACGTCGGCTGCGGGCCTGCGCAGGTAAGCCGCTACCTGCTGGGGCTCGGCAGGCGCCCGGTCGGCATCGACTTCGCCCCCGGCATGCTCGCCGCCGCGGCGCGGCTCGTGCCGCAGGCCAGCCTGGTCGCCGCCGACCTGCTCGACCTGCCGTTCCGGCGGGCGAGCTGCGCGGGCGCGGTGGCCTCCTACTCGCTGCACCACCTGCCGGGCGCGCGGCTTGACGCCGCGCTGGCTGGCCTGCGCGCGGCGCTCATGCCGCGCGGCGTGCTCGTGATCATCACGCACGGCGGCAGTGGCGTGGGCGGCAGTGGCGAGGAGCGGCTTCGCCAGTTCGAAGGAAACGTGGTGCTGTGCCGGCACTCGGCGCAGGACCTCGCGGCCAGGCTGGCCGGCCTCGGGCTGGTGATAGAGCTGGCGAGCTCGCGGCCGCCGCGGCCCGGCGAGTTCCCTGCCGACAAGCTCCGCGTCAGCGCCCGCGTCCCGGCATAGGAGCGGCCGATGGACGACCAGGCGGAGTTGCCCGGGCCGGTCGCCGAGGTCGTGGCCGGCCGGCCGGTCAGGCTGGCCTGGGAGAACGCGATCGGCGGCCGCACCTGGGAGGTCGGCGAAGGTCAGCGCCGGTGCTTCGTGAAGTGGTCGCCGTACCAGCCTGGCATCGACCTGGCCGGCGAGGCCGCCCGGATGACCTGGGCCGGTGCCTACACCCCCGTGCCGCGCGTGCTGGCCAGCGGCGCCGACGACGCCGGGATGTGGCTGGTGACCTCCCCGCTGCCGGGCAGGAACGCGGTCGAGGACGACTGGATTGCCAGGCCGCACGTCGCGGTACGCGCGATCGGCGAGGGCCTGCGCGCCCTGCACGAGGCGCTGCCCGCTGACTCGTGCCCGTTCTCCTGGATGGCTGAGCAGCGGGTGGCCGAGGCGGTGCAGGCGGTGCGGAACGGCTGGGCCGGCCCGCAGGAAGACTGGCATGAGGTACACGGGCACCTGACGCTCGCCCAGGCGCTCAAGCTCGCGGCCGACATCCCGCCGGCCGACCGGCTGGTGGTCTGCCACGGCGACGCCTGCGCGCCGAACACGCTGCTGACCGACGACGGCCGCTGGTCGGGCCACGTTGACCTCGGCTCGCTCGGCGTCGCCGACCGGTGGGCGGACCTGGCCGTCGCCACCTGGAGCACGGAGTGGAACTACGGACCGGGGTGGGAGGGCACGCTGCTTGACGCCTACGGGATCGCCCCCGACCCGGACCGGACCCGCTATTACCGCCTGCTGTGGGATCTCGGCCCGTGACCGCGCTCCGGGCCCGCGGCCAGTGACCTCAATTCCACCTCCGCCTCGGCGGACTCCGGCCAGCGCCGCATGACCTCGGCAAGCAGCAGCCTGGCCACCCCGCGCCGCCTGGCGTCCGGCCGGACCGCCAGCCATCTGATCCGGCGTGGCGACGGGCTCGCGCTGACCCACGTGGCCCCGAGCACCACCTCGCGCGGGGTGCGAACGACCAGCGCCCGGTTCTCGTCGATGGCACGGCGCAGGTTCGTCTCAAGCTCGGGCATCGGCCCGAACGGCGGCCCCACCTGCGCAGCGAGCTCCAGCCAGGACGCGATGTCGGACCTGGCGGCCGGCTCGGCCTTGAGCACGACGGCGTCGAGCAGCCCGGAGTCGGCGAGGATGGCGTCCACGGTCTGGCGCAGCGAGCTCGCCTCCCCGATCACCCGCTCGGGAACGCAGCCGAGCAGGTCACACCGCAGGTACCAGGAGCGCATGTCGTCGGGGGTGAACTCCGCCGCCTGCGGCCTGGTCGCGTGCCTGCGGATGGTCTCCTCCAGCGAGATATCGAGATAGTAGAAGAACGAAGGGCCGCCGTGGAACTCGCGCAGCGCGGCCAGCATCGGGCCGTACCGGCCCGCGTCCAGGATCCCCTCGACCACCACGTGGAACCGGTGCTCGAGCGCGTACCTGGCCACCTCGCCGATCAGGCCGATGTTCGGCGTGCCAGGCCGGTCGCGGTCGCGCAGGATGACGCGGCGGATGTTGTCCTGGCTGACCACGGCCACGCCGCGGCCGTAGGCCTCCCGCAGCGCGGTCGCCACGCTGGACTTGCCTGAGCCCGAATTGCCGCGCACGACGATCAGCCTGGGCTGCGTATGGACCGCCGTCATGGCATGAGTATGCGGGCGATGAACGGGCCGTGAACAGACTCCGCCTGCGCAGGCCGCCGGCCGGATTGGCCCGCGATGTCTGCTAACCCGCGTGGCCTGCACTGGCACTATAAGGCGTGGGACTTGGGCAGCCCGGCCGGGCACACCGCGGGCCTGGTCGGCCGTTGCCCGGAGCACCCGCGCCCGGCCCTGGCAGCCCCGGCCCTGGCAGCCCCGGCCCTGGCAGCCCCGGCCCTGGCAGCCCCGGCCCTGGCAGCCCCGGCCCTGGCAGCCCCGCCCTGGCAGCCCCGGCCCTGGCAGCGGCCCTGGCAGCCCCGACGCCGACCTGGTCGGGCAGGCGCTCGGCGGATGCCGGGACGCGCTCGCCGTGCTGCTGCGTCGCCACTGGGGCACCGCCGCCTTCCTCGCCGCCCGGGTGCTCGGCTCGCCTGACCTGGCCGCCGACGCCGTGCAAGAGGCCGCCATCGCGGCCATGACCGACCTGGGCAGGCTGCGTTCGCCCGACAGGTTCGGCCCGTGGTTCTGCGGCATCGCCCTGAACGTCTCCCGCCGGTGGCTGCGCCAGCTCTGGTCCGAGGTACCTGGGCCGCAGGCCGACCGCGCCTGCGAGTCGCCAGGCCCGGCCGAGGCGGCCGAGCTCGCCGACCTGGCCGCGCGGGTCAGGCGCGCGATCGGCCAGCTTCCGGCCGGCCAGCGTGACGCGGTGCTGCTGTTCTACCTCCAGGGCCTGAGCCACCGCGAGGTCGCGGCCGAGCTCGGCATCTCAGCCGGAGCCGTCAAGGCCCGGCTGCATCAGGCGCGGGCGGGCCTCGCCCCGAGGCTGGCCGACGTGATCGACGAAGTGATCGACGGACAGGAGAGGACCGTGACGCACACACAGGCGACGTCCGACGCGACGGACTGGACCGACATCGTTGTCTCTGAGATCAGGCAGACGCCCGGAGATGACCTCATGTCGCGCAAGCACATCGTGATCCTCACCGAGCGGGACGGCGAGCGCTGGCTCCCGATCTGGATCGGGCCCGCCGAGGCGGTCGCACTTGCGCTGACGCTGGAGGCCGAGCAGACGCCGCGCCCGTTCACCTACAAGCTGGCGGCCGGGCTGGTGGAGGCCGCGGGCGCCAGCGTCGCCGAGGTCAGGATCACCCGGCTGCAGGCGCCGGTCTTCTACGCCAGCGTGCTTGTCCGCGGCCCGGCCGGGGTCAGGGAAGTGGACGCCAGGCCGAGTGACGCCATCAACCTGGCGCTGGCGACCGGCGCGCCGATCAGGATCAACCCCGAGCTGTTCGGCATGGCCCCGCCCGGCAGGCACGCCGACGAGGTCACGCGGTATCCGGTGGCGACCGCCGACCTGGCCGCGGAGGCCAGACAGCGATTGGAGGCGGCGCTGGATCCGAACTGGGACTGCTGACCTGACCTTTGGCCCTTCCGGATGGGCGGCCCACGCCAAAGACTGGCAATGGCGGATCTTGGGCAGTCCAAGTCCTACGGCCGGAAGAAGGTTCGCCATGTGGTGGCTGATCTCGCTCGTGGTGGTGGTAGCCCTCCTACTCGGAGCCTCTTACTTCTGGGCCAGACAGCGGGCGACGGCCGGCGAGGAGCCTGCCGGACTGTCGCGCATGCCGCGCATCTGGCAGCTTGTCGAGGCCATGGCCCTGGTCGGCGTGGTCTTCGTGCTGGCGGGCGGCGGTATCGCGGCCGGGGAGCGCTGGCAGTACCTCAGCGACTGGGGTCACGTCACGGTCTTCGCCGTGGCCGCCGCGCTGTTCCTGATCATGGCGCTGCGGATGCAGCGGTTCGACCTGCCCGCCCTGGACCGGCTGACCAGCGCCGCCTGGCTGTTCTGCCTGGGCTGCGTCGCCGCCGCCGTGGCGATCGCCGTGCACGACGTCTACGGCCACGGCGGGCCGGTGACGACGCTCGCCACCGGGCTAGTGATCTCCGCAGGCTCGATCGGCCTGTGGCTGACGTTCAGACACGAATGGCAGATGGGGGCATTGTTCGCCGGGCTCACTATCACGCTCTGCGGGGCCATCCTCACCGTGACCGGCACGGCCCCGCCCTGGCTCGCGGTCGCGCTCGGGCTGTGGGCGCTCGGCGTCGGCTGGACCATCCTCGGCAATTGGTATCCGGACCCGCTGTGGACGACCGTGCCGCTCGGCACCGCGCTCGGGCTGCTCTCTCCGGCGTTCGTGGTCTGGGACCACGGCTGGGTGTTCGCCATCGGCATGCTCACGGCGGCGGCGGCGATGGCCGCCAGCGTCCCGCTGAAGAACGGGCTGCTGCTGACGGCCGGGACCGTCACGCTGGCCGGGTACCTGATCGCGGCCGTGGCCAGGTACTACCGGGTGCTGTTCGGGCTGCCAGGCACGCTGGCGATCGCTGGCGTGCTCGTGCTGGCGCTTGCCGTGCTGACCGCGCGGATCTGGCATAACACCAGGCCGCCGGACGACGAGCTGAAGGACCTGATCAGCCAGCTGCCACAGCGGCCGATCACCAGGCCGCCGGTGCCGCGACGGCCGGCCCCGCTGCCGCCCGCCCCGCTGCCGCCCGCCCCTCTGCCTCCGGCGCCGCGGCATCCAGTGCCGCGGTCTCCAGTGCCGCGACAGCCGGTGTCGCGGCCTCCAGTGCCCAGGACCTCCTAAAGGTCCACCGAGCCGCCGGTGCGCCAGTACTCGCCGTGGTCGCGGCTGAGGAAGCCCTCGTCCACGAGGTAGCGGCGCAGCGCGGCGTAATCCTCGTGCAGGCCGAGCAGGATGCGGTTGACCTCTCCCTCGCTGTAGCGCACGCCGACATCGAAGAGCTGCGCGACGTGGTCGAGCAGCACAAGGCGCCTTGACCGCTTGGCGGGCAGGGTCGTGATCCGGCCGTTGCGCATGAACGTGCGCAGCACCGCCTCATCGGGCAACGCCAACGTTCCGCCCTCCCCAGCGACGCCACAATCGTCCAGGCCCGCGCGAGCCGCGCCTGCCCAGGGGCGGCGCGGGGCGAAGCCGTGTTGCTCACTCATTACCCGGATTCTCCTGGATCGATCAGTGCGGCGACGAGTGCGGGCACGCTGTCGTCGAGCACGCAGGGTGATCGGCGAGATGCGACCAGCCTGCCCGGGGGCCTGCCACGGCGACAACAGGATTTTCCTGAGCCGGACTTGGGCCCTGGGCTAGAGCCGACCTCCGAACTCAAGCTATAATTTCGATATGAAAACTAGACTTCAATCAGTGGTCGGCAGGGCTGGAGCACGGGCGGCTGGAGCGCGGGCGGCTGGAGCGCGGGCGACTGGAGCGCGGGCGCCGGCCGATCGATGTCTGGGCGACCTGATCGAGGCGGTTCGCGACGTGACCAGGCTGCGGGCCGACTGGGCCGAGACGGCGAGCCTGGTGGCCGACCAGCTGCGGCTGCACCTGCCCGGCCCGCAGATTCTCACCGCCGAGCAGCGGTACGGCGACCCGCTCGGCTACCGCTGCCACCTGCTGCACGCCGAGCCTGACGGCTCGTTCTCGGTGGTCGGCATGGTCTGGCGGCCAGGCCAGGCGACCCCGATCCACGACCACGTCGCGTGGTGCGTGTTCGGTGTGCTGCAGGGCTCGGAGTTCGAGCAGCGCTACCTGCTGCACGACGACGGCTGGCTGGAGGAGGCCGGGACCGCGGTCAACGTGGTCGGCGATGCCGACGGGCTCGCGCCGCCCGGCGACATTCACCTGGTGCGCAACAACGGCGCCGAGGTCGCGATCTCGCTGCACATCTACGGCACCGACATCAGCCGCCTCGGCGGCAGCGTGCGGCGGGTCTATGACCTGCCCGTGGTGGCGCGGGACGAGCCGTAGCAGGCGGGGCCGGCCTGGCGGCCGGGATGGCGGGGGCGAGTTCGTTGCGGGGAGTGCTTGAGGTTGTGCCGTCAGGCATCGGCGGGCCGGGCACGCTGACCCGGCCCGCCGCCGACGGACTCAGATGCCGGACAGCAGCAGGCCCGCCTGGATCACCGGGTGGAGCGTGACCTGCTTGCGGCGCGTCACCTGGCCGCCCGAGGTGAGCGTCACCGACACGGACTCCCCGCCGATCGGCCCGGCCCGCAGGCCGCCGTGCTTGTTCAGGGTGGCGAGCACGCGCGCGGAGAGTGCCCCGCTGAAGCTGGCGGCGCTGGTCACCTTCAGCCGCAGCACGAGGAAGAACGCGCGGGCGCTCTTGTTCTTGTGCACCTTCTTGTGCACCGGTGGCTGCGGCAGCAGCGGTCCCGCCGGGCCGAACACGAACATCAGGGCCGGCTTGGACACCTTCACCTTCGCGCCGCCCGAGTAGGTCAACGACACGATCTTGATCCCGCCCTTTGGTCCGGACACGTACTTAACCTGCACGCTCAGGTTGCCCGCAGCCGACGACGAGGTCAGCGTCGACGTGGTGGCTCCGCGCATCGATGCCGAGGACTCGGCCGCCGCTGCTCCCTGGACGCCGACCGCCGCGGTGGCCAGGAGCACCGCCGCAGCCACCCCCGCGACCGACAGCCCGGCGAGCGACGTCCGCAGGCCCACCCTGCGGTGGCCGCGGCCGCCGGCGCGGGCCTCGCGCTGGTCTGCACCTACTTGATCGGACACTGAACCTCCCGGTCATGACTAGCTGGTCGGAGACCGGCCGCTGCGGGCCGACCCGACGGCAGGCCGAGGTGGCCGCCACCGGCCAGCATCGGCGCCCAAGCTCAGACGATCGCGAGGATTGCGTGTGAATTCGATGTGACCGCCGGTACGTGCGTCACTCGCCGTGCCACTGGTAGCGGTGCCACTGGCCACGGTGCCACTGGCCGCCGTGGTAGCCGGCGCCGCCCTGGCCGCCGTCCCGGCCGCCGTCCTGACTGCCTTCGGCGAAGCCGCCTCGGCCGAACCCTCCTCCGCCGAAGCCGCCTTGGCCGAAGCCGCCTGAGCCGCCTGACTGCCAGTGCCTATGCATCCGCCGCCGGAACCTGGCCATCGCCACGAACCCCACAAGGCAGGCCACCAGCCAGGCGACAAGGAGCACCTTGACGACCGTGAAGAGCACGAAGCCCGCACCAGGCAGGGCGATCGCGATGACCAGCGCGACCAGCAGCAGCGGCAGGATCCGAGGCCGCCGCGCGACCATCACGCCGCGGCGGCCCGCCCACGGCGGCCCTGCCTGCGGCGGCCCTGCCTGCGGCGGCACGGGGGCCGCGGGCGTCTCGCCCGGCAGGTCGGTCATAACCTGGCGCAGGTCACCGACCGTCTTCGCGCTGAACGTCGCGGTGATCCGCTCCTCAAGCTCGTCCGAGGTCAGCCTGCCCTGCGCGAAGTGCTCGCGCAGCCGCTCGGCGACCCGCTCGCGGTCGGCGTCAGAAACCCTGATGTTCTCGTTCATGCCGTGCCTGCCTCACCTGTCGGTCCCTGCGTCGTCCCTAGTCGTCCTGCACCATCTCGCCGACGCCCTGCTGCCAGTCCTGGCCGGCCTCGCCGGTGCTGCCGCTGTCATGGATGTCGCTGATGTCGCCGGCGTCCTCAAGGTCCTCGGCGTCGGCGTCCTCTCGGTCGTCGGCGTCGTCCGCTTCGTCGGCGTCGTACGCGTCGGCGAGTATCTGGTACAGCGCCCGCCTGGTCCGCTCGAGCAGTCTCTCGGCGGCGCGCACCTGCTCGGGAGTCCCGGCGTGCGCGATCTGCACGATGCCGCCGCCGAGCCGCGCGGCCTCGGCGAACAGGCCGGGCAGCTGCCAAGCCTCCTGCTGCTCGTCCGACTCCCACGCGCCGCGGGCCATGTCGGGGTTCCGCTCCACGTACGCCCGGCCGGCCTCGGTCAGGCTGAACACGCGCTTCCCGCCGGACTCGTCACCGACGATCAGTCCCTCGTCGGCAAGCTGGGACAGGGCCGGGTACACCGCACCCGGGCTCGGCCGCCAGGCGCCGCCGCTGCGTTCCTCGATCTCGGACATGATCTGGTAGCCAGTGCACGGGCCCTCGCGCAGCAGGGCCAGGATCGCGGCCCGCACGTCTCCGCGGCCCGCCTTCCTGGTGCGGCCTGGTCCGGGCGGCCCTGGCGGGCCGGGCGGTCCCGGCGGCCCTGGCCACCAGCCGCCCCACTGGCCGGCGAACCCGCCGCCCCAGTGCCCGGGGCCCTTGCCGCCGAAGCCGCGGTCCCACGGCCCGCCCCGGCCGCTGCCGTACCGGCGATCGCCGCCCCTGCGCTCGCCGTGCTGCCGATCGCCGTGCTGGCGCTCGCCGGCCATGGTCCGGCCCCCGCGGCCGGCCTGCCCGAGCAGGTCGCGCATTGTCCGGCCGCCGTAGCCGGCCTGCCCGAGCAGGTCGCGCATGGTCCGGCCGCCGCCCGCCTGCCCGAGCAGGTCGCCGAGGAACCCGAACACCTCGGCAAAGTCAGGACGGAAGTCCGACGCGTCCCAGGCCGCTGCCGCCGCCATCTGGCCTCCCGCGTTTCCTCGATACAGTCACGATATATCGATAGCGTACGCCGGGTGATCGGAAAGGACAAGTAATAGCTCGATGGTATCCGCGGTCGGGACACAGGCGCGGTCGGGACACAGGCGCGGTCGGGACACAGGCGCGGTCGGGACACAGGCGCGGGCAAGACACAGGCGCGGGAAGGACATAGAGAGGCGGGGACACTGAGGAGGCAGGATACTGGCCCCGGGGCAGCGGCCAGCGGGCAGAGGCCAGCGCGCGGAGGCCAGCGGGCGGAGGACGAGATGACGCAGATGCCGATGCTTGACGTGGCGGCGGTGACAATCGCCGCACCCGATCCCCGCGAGCTTGCGGCGTTCTACGAGCGCATGCTCGGCTGGACCATCGTGGCCAGCGAGCCTGCCAGGCCCGGCTATCCGCCGCAGGACGGCTGGGCGCAGCTTCGGCCGCCGATGGGGCGCGGCGGACCGACACTGAACTTCGAGTACGAGGAGCAGTACGTGACGCCGACCTGGCCGAGCGCGGCGGGCGAGCAGCACATCACCGCGCACCTGGACATCGCGGTGGCCGACCTCGACGAGTCGGTAGCGTGGGCGCTGGCCACCGGGGCGACGCTGGCCGAGTACCAGCCGCAGGACCTGGTCCGGGTGCTCCTCGATCCGGCGGGCCACCCGTTCTGCCTGTTCCTGACCGCTCCCCCGGCTGCATCGTAGGGCTTATGGACCTGGGCTTCGGCGGCGAGGTCGCCGACCTTTACCACATGTACCGCCACGGCTATCAGGCCGAGGCGATCGACCTCATCGCCGGCGCGTTCGGCCTGGACGACGCCGACCTGGTGGTCGATCTCGGCTGCGGCACCGGCCAGCTCACGCTGCCGCTGGCCAGGCGGGTGCGCGCCGTGGTCGGCATCGACCCAGAGCCCGACATGCTGCGCCGGGCAAGCGAGGCCGCGCGCGAGGCCGGCATCGGCAACGTCAGCTGGATGCTCGGTGCTGATGGGAGCCTGCCTGGGCTGGTCGGCCTGTTCGGCGCGGGCTCGGCCGGCGCGGTGACGATCGGCCAGGCGCTGCACTGGATGCGGCCCGACGAGCTGTTCGCGGCGGCCGTTCCGCTGCTGCGCCGTGGCGGCGGCGTGGCCGTGGTGACCAACGGCACGCCGCTGTGGCTGCAGGACAGCGGCTGGTCGCGGGGCCTGCGGGCATTCCTCGAGCGGTGGCTGGCGGCCAGGGTCACGTCCGCCTGCGGCACCGACGGTGCCAGCCAGGACCGGTACGCCAAGGCGCTGGCGCGGGCCGGCTTCGAGGTGGCCAGAGCCGCCGTGGACTACGAGGCCGAACTGTGCCTGGACCAGATCGTGGGCGGCGTCTACTCGGCGATACCGGTGGACCGGCTGCCGCCGCCTAGCCAGCGGGCCGCGTTCGCCCAGCAGGTCAGGGCCGCCATCGGCCCGCAGGACCGGTTCACCGAGCGCGTCCACGTCGCGATCCTGACCGGCCGCCTCCCCTGACGCCCGCCTAGGCTCCATGATCACGGTGGATTACCTGCTCTGTTTGCGGAAATCCCCCGTGATCATGGAGTCCGCCGGTGTGGGCGCGCGGCCGGGGCGCCCGGCGCGCCGCGGCTTCAGCTGAACGAGCGCTGCGACGGCCAGATCGCCCGCCAGCTCGCACGGAGCCGCTGGCAGACCCAGACCGGGGCGCCCTGCTCGTCGTCGCTGACCCCGACGTGGTTGTTCAGCCGCCCGGCCAGCCTGACCGAGCCGCAGAAGCCAAGCTGGCTCCTGGCGTAGCCGACCACGACCACAGTGCCTGCCGAGGCCGGCGGCGGGCCCCAGTACCAGAACGACATGTGGCCGCTGTAGGCGGTCGGCAGGCCGTCGCCAGGCCCGAACCTGTCCACCGCGCCAGCCTCGCCGTAGTTGCTGGTCAGCACCGTGGCGGTGGCTCGCTGCCGCGCGGGCAGCGAGCGGTACACGGCGGCGATCTCGCGCACGAAGGCCGGCCAGCCGACGGTCTCGCCAGCGTCGTAGTTGAGCGCCACGATCGGCGTCTCGTGCAGGACGGAGACCGGCAGGATCGGAAGCGTGATCGGGAGTTCGGCGATGGCAAGCACCACGGCCGCGACGAGCAGGCCGCGCCGCCGTCTGGTGCTGCGGCGTGCGAGCCAGTCGGCGGCCGGCTGCGCGCCCGCGCCAAGCAGCACGGGGATCATCGCGGCCAGGTAGTACGGCTTGCCCCCGGTCGCCATGAACGCCACGGCGAGCACCGGATACGCCACGCCGACGGCCCGGCACCAGCGCAGGCCGGGGTCGCGGAACAGCCGGACCAGGCCCGCGATCCAGATCGGCGCGATGTACCACGACACCAGGACGAGCTGCTCGGGCAGGATCAGCCACCACGGCGCCGACGTGCCCGACTGTCCGGCCGCGATCGAGCGCGCCACCGCCAGCTCCGGCCAGCCATGCGCGGCCTGCCAGGCCAGGTAGGGCGACCACATGGTCAGGGCCAGCGCGCCGCCCACGTAGAGCCAGCAGGACCGGAAGTGCTGCCGCGGGCCGACTGCCGCCAGCCCCACGAGAACACCGAAGATAAGGAACGCGACCAGATCGGTGTCCATCAGGCCGACACCGGCGACCAGGCCCGCAGCCAGCCAGAGGCGTTCGTTCCCGGTGCGCAGGATGCGCACGAACAGCCAGCCGAGCAGCGCCCAGGCGACCAGGTCGAAGGTGGTCGTGCTGAGCAGGTGGCCCGATCCGGTGACGAGCGGGGCTACCGCGATCACGGCAGCCGCGAGCACCTGGGCGAAGCGGCCGCCGCCGAACTCGCGGGCGATCAGGGCGGTCACCGCCGCCAGCGCGCCCATCGCCAGCGCCGACGGGAGCCGGAGCACGACCAGCGAACCTGGCGCCAGCTCGGTCATCAGTCTGGCGACGAGCGGCACGAACGGCGGCTGGTCGGGGTAGCCCCAGGCCAGGTGCTTACCGCACTCGATGAAGTACAGCTCGTCGCGGTGATAGCCGTACCGGCCCGAGTACGCGGCAAGGAGCGTGGTCAGGGCCGCTGCGACGGCAAGGACCGGCAGGGTGGCGAACGGCGGCAGTGGCGCAGACGGCAGCGCTGCAGACGGCAGTGGCGCGGATGGCGGCGGCGCCGCAGACGGCAGCGCCGCAGACGGCTGTGGCGAGCGCGCCTGCTGACCGGATCCGGCGGCCCCGGCATCGCCGTCGGTCATGCGGGCAGTATCGCACGGATCGCCACGTCCTCCCGGTACGGTCGCGCGCCGGTCCCGGCGATCAACCGATGGCTGCCGCTTTACGCCGGATAACGTGGGCACTCTGCTGTCGCCAGGGCAGCAGCGAAGTGCCCACGTCATTTCCGGTCCGCGCCGTGCCCCTAGCAGTCGCGCGCGACGTGGGCACTTCGCTATCGTCAGCGCAGCAGCTAGGTGCCCACGACGCACCGGGACGGGCGACGCCGGGGACCGCCGGCGCCGGAACCGGCGGCGGCGCGCAGGGCAGAACGGCGCGCAGGGCGCGGCCGGCACGCAGTGCGCAGAGGGTGCGCGAGACGCGCAGGAGACACGGAGGAGACGTGATGGTGACTGTCGCTGGCGTGGTCCGGTCTGCCGCACTGCCCATGACCGGGCCTCGCTGATCGCTTGCTGATCGTCAGGCCTCTCGGTCAGGGCGCTGCGGCCGCCGGTATCCCGTCGCAGCTCCCCGTGGAGGTCGCACGTGTTCGGCTCCTTCCTGCATGCTCGCCGTTACCTGCGCGCTCGCCGTTACCTGCGCGCTCGCCGTTACCTGCGCGCTCGCCCGGCCTTTGCCAGGCCCGGGCCGGTCCGCCCTTCCTTTCGCGATCCCCGGTTCGCCTGCTTCCTTGCTGGCGAGGCGGTCAACTCCGTCGGCGGCTGGGCCTCGGCCATCGTGTTGTGGGGTTTCGCCGCTTACCGGTTCGACGCAAGCTCGTACGCCGTCTCGGTCACGGTGATGTGCTGGGCGGCGCCGCCCGCCGTGCTCAGCCCGCTGATGGGCGTCTGCGTCGACCGGATCGGACCCAAGACATCCCTCGTCGCCGGGTACCTGGCCGCAGGCGTCGCGGCGCTCGCCATGGCCGCCGCGGGGTCGCTCGCCTGGCTGGACGTGGCGGCGCTGGCCTATGGCGCCGCCCGCTCGCTGGCAGGCCCGGCGTCCAGCGCCCTGCCCGCCAGGATCGTCGCCGAAGACGACCTGCTGGCCACCAACTCGCTGCTCGGTGCGGCTGCCTCAGCTGGCCAGGTCGCTGGCCCGCTTGCGGCCAGCGCGGCGCTCGCCCTGTCCGGCTTTGCCGCGGCGTTCGTGCTTGACGCCGCCAGTTACCTGGTCGGCGCGATCGTGGTGCTGCCGCTGGCGGTCAGGCCCATGGACGACTCGGGCCTGGCAGGCCGGGCCGGACGGCCGGGCTGGCGCCGCGAGCTTGCCGAGGGTGTCGCGGTGCTTGCCAGGCTGCCCGCGCTGCGGGCCGTCGCCGTGCTGGTCGCGGCGGTCAGCCTGACCTCAGGCGGCTTCCTGGTCGTCGAGCCGCTGTACGCCAGGCACCTGCTGCATCGGCCGCCGTCCCAGTTCGCGCTCTTCGAGGCGGCCGCCGGGATCGGCGCGGTCCTGGCCGGCCTGGCCATCCCGCGGCTGAGGCAGCGCATCGACCGCCGGGGTGCCCTGGCGGCCAGCGCAGCCTGCTACGGCCTGGCAGCGGCGCTGTTCATCGGCACGACGCGGGTCGCGGTCGCCTACACGGGCGCGTTCACCTGGGGAATCGCCGGGACGGTCTTCTGGGCGCTGTCGCTGACCACGCTGCAGCGGCTCGCGCCGGCCCATGCGCACGGCCGGGTCATGGGCGTGATCGGCACCCTGGAGTCGGCGGTCAGCACGGCCGGGCTGCCGCTGGCCGGGCTGGCGCTGGCGGTGCTCGGAGTCCGCGCCGGGGCGCTGTCGCTGGCCGCGGCGACGGTCGCGACCGGGCTGGCATGCCTGGCCATCGGCGCGCGCCAGCGGGCCGGGCCGGCTACAGCCGCTCAGGAGCGCTGACGCCGAGAAGGTAGAGCCCGTTGGCCAGGACGATCCTGGTGGCGGCGGCCAGCCAGAGCCGTGCCTGGCCGAGGTCGCCCGGCGGGCCGCCTTCACCCGGGCCGCCGTCACGCGGCAGCACCCGGCACGCGTCGTAGAAGCGGTGGTACGCACCGGACAGGTCCTCCAGGTACCTGGCCACTCGATGCGGCTGCCTGAGCTCCGCCGCAGCGGCGACCACACGCGGGAACTCAGCGAGCGCCTTCAGCAGGTCGTTCTCCCTGTCGTGGGTGAGCAGGCCGGGGTCGTACTCGTCCCCGAGCGTGATCCCGGCCTCGGCGGCCCTTCTCAGCAGGGACGAGATCCTCGCGTGCGCGTACTGCACGTAGAAGACCGGGTTCTCGTTGCCCTGCCTGGTCCACAGGTCGAGGTCCAGGTCGATAGTCGCGTCCAGCGAGTACCTGGCCAGCGCGTAGCGGGCCGCGTCCACCCCGATCGCGTCCACGATGTCGCCGATGGTCACGACGGTGCCCGCGCGCTTGGACATCCGCACCAGCTGGCCGTCCCGCAGCAAGTTCACCATCTGCCCGATCAGGATCTCCAGCGTCTGGTCGGGGTTGTCACCGAGGCAGGCGGCGATGGCCCGCATCCGGCCGACGTAGCCGTGGTGGTCCGCGCCGAGTATCAGCACCACCTTGCCGAAGCCGCGGCGCCTCTTTTCCAGGTAGTACGCGCAGTCGGCAGCGAAGTAGGTGAACTCGCCGTTGCTCCTGACGTAGACGCGGTCCTTGTCGTCGCCGAAATCCGAGGTGCGGACCCAGGTGGCGCCCTCGGCGTCGTACACGTGGCCGGTCCGCCTGAGCTCCGCGAGGGTGGCGCCGAGTTCGCCGCGCTCGTGCAGTTCCTTCTCGGCGAAGAACACGTCGAAGTGCACGCCGAAACCGGCCAGCGAGTCCTTGATCTCGTCGAACATCAGCGCGACGCCCTCGGACCTGAACAGCTCGCGGGCCTGCGCGTCCGGCTCGCCGAGCGCATCGGGGTGCCGGTCGAGCACCGCCCGCGCGATCTCGCCGATGTACTCCCCGGCATAACCGTCCGGCGGCGTGGCCTCGCCACGGGCGGCGGCAAGCAGCGAGTCCGTGAACCTGTCGATCTGCGCGCCCGCGTCGTTGAAGTAGTACTCGGCGGTCACGTCGGCGCCATGCGCGCGCAGCAGCCTGGCCAGGGCGTCGCCGACGGCCGCCCAGCGCACCCCGCCGATGTGGATCGGCCCGGTCGGGTTGGCCGACACGAACTCGAGGTTGACCCGCTGGCCGGACAGCGCGCTGCCATGCCCGTAGGCCGCGCCCTGCTCGACGACGACGCCGGCAACCTGGCCGGCCGCCGCGGCCGCCAGCCTGATGTTCAGGAAGCCGCGGCCGGCGACCTGCACGCTCTTGATCGCCGGGTCGGCAACCAGCCGGCCGGCGATCGCCGCGGCCAGATCCTCCGGAGCGACGCCAGCTCTCCTCGCCACCTGCAGCGCCAGAGCGGAGGCGTAGTCGCCGTGCTCGGCGCCCCTCGGCCGCTCCACGCTGGCGGTGGCGGGCAGGACCGACGGGTCGATGCCCTTCTCGGCCAGCGCGGCCGCGGCGGCGGCAAGCACGGCATCGGCGAGGTGCTCCGGGTTCACACCGCCGAATGCTAGCGGGTACGCGCCTGGCCGCGGCGGCGTGCGACGGCGGGCCGGCGGGCTCGGCGCCGTCCTGGCCGGGCGATCGCGGCGAAGGTAACGCCCGTGGCGGGCACCGCAGTTGATCCCCTTTGGGCGGCGATCGGGCGGGCGGAGTTGCGTTCGATATGAGGCTGGGATCGCGCCTCTGGCGACTGCTTGACGGCGCACTGCGGCAGGAACCGGGTGGTTGCGGGAGATGACCAGCCTCGACGAGGGAGTTCCGCTTCGTCCAGATCGCCGCGCGGCTCGCCGACGAGATCGCGGACGGGACGCTGGCCGATGGCGAGCGGGTGCCTTCCACCAACGAGCTGGCCGACTACTACCGGATCAACCCGGCTACCGCGGCGAAGGGGATCAGCATGCTGACCGACGACGGGCTGCTCGGGAGGCGCCGCGGCATCGGGATGTTCGTCGCCGAGGGCGCTCGGACGCAGCTGCTGGCCGAGCGCCGCAAGCTTTTTGCCGAACGCTATCTGAACCCGCGGGTCGCCGAGGCCGGCCTGCGGGACTGACGCAGATGAGCTTGCCGCGCTGATCCGCGAGTCCAGCTACGCGCAGAGAGGTACGAGGCCATGACACCAGCGATCTCGGTGGCCGGGCTGTCCCGCAGCTACCGCGGCCATCGCCGCCGGTGCAGGACACGGAGGCTCCGTGCAGATCCCCACCGCTGCGGTCGCCGCCATGCACCTGTTCTTCGCCATGGCGGGAGTCCCGAGCATTGGCCGGTCGCTGCCGTTCGCGTTTGCCCCGGGTGTGAGGTGGAACCTGAGCCGCAGCGGGCGCGCGCCGCCGCGTTAAGCTGAGCTTGGGTATGGAACGCGCGAATGGCCTGGAGGTCAGGGATGCAGCCGCTGGCGCTGGCCGCGATCGGTATCGGCGCTGTCATGCTGGCCGGAGTATCGGCCGTCCTGTGGCTGACCCGCCGCGACAGCAGACCCCGCGCCGCAGTAAACCGCTGGCAGCGGCACGGTAGCCTCCCGCTGGCGGCGGCCGGGCTCGGGCTCGGGATTGTCGGAGGGGTTGGCGCCGGATCCACCGCCACGCACAACGTCATCGTCGGGGTCGCGGCCACGCTGCTCGCTGCGGCACTGGCATGCGCGGTGATCGGCTCCACCAGCGCACGGTCCCGACCCCGCTAACGGCCAGGGCCGTTGCCCCGGCCAGGTGGATGTGCCCGTCGGTGAACCAGTGCGGCGGGTTGGCAGGGCTGAGCTCGCTGAACGGATAGCCGCTCTTCGCCGCCACCCGGCAGGACGCCGGATTGTCCAGATCATGGACCAGCATGATGCGCGGCAGCCGCTCCGCTCCGAAGTTGCCGAACGCCCAGGCCGTCACGGCTCGTACCGCGGCAGGCGCGATGCCGCGCCCGCGGGCATCAGCCGCCGTCCAGAAGCCGATCTCCCCGCGTCCGCCGCCGCCGACCTGGCCGCCGTCCCGGTTCTTCAGCCCGATGTGACCGACGGTCATGTCCCGGGACGCATCGATCACGGCGAAGGTCAGCCAGTCGCCGTCCCGCCAGCCACGATCCTGGCCCGACAGCCAGAGGGCGGCTTCCTCGTCGTTCCGCGGCCCGGTCCAGCGCTGCGGCCCGGGAACGTCAACCTCAGGATGCGACCAGAGTCCTCGTTCCGGATACTCGCGCGCCATGGCTGCGAGCAAGTACGGCATGTCCGCAGGCAGCCAGGGCCGCACCCGGAGCGCTGGCTGATCTCCGTCGGCACCGATGTCCAGCACGACAGGCATGCACCGCACAGTGCGCCGCGGCTGCGGCAAATCGCAACCTGTTTCTTCTTGACGGCATCGGCAGCCCGGACACCAGCCCGCCCGAGCGGTAGTTGCGACTACCAACTTACTGCAAGTAGTTTGCAGCTACCATAAGCTCGTCAGCAGGAGCCGCGCCGCGCCGACCGGAGGGTGCCCATGTCCGCAATCGCCGAGACCCGCAAGCCCGGCCTGGGCGCCATGGTCCGGGCATCGTTCGCCGAGATGACCGCGCCTGAGCGGCGCCGGGTGATCGGCATGTACGGATCGATCCTGTTCCTGCACGCGCTCGGGTTCTTCGTCTTCATCGCCTACGTCCTGCCGGCGCACTACAAGCTATTCGGCGTAGGGCTCAGCGTCACCGCCTACACCCTCGGGCTGCGGCACGCGTTCGACGCCGACCACATCTCCGCGATCGACAACACCACCCGCAAGGCGATGAACCAGCGCCAGGGCACGGACAAGCCCCGGCCGTTCGGCTTCGGCTACTTCTTCTCCCTCGGCCACTCTACGATCGTGGTCGCGATCGGCGTCGGCATCATCATTGCCGAAAAGACCGTGCTGCCCGCGGTCACGCACTCCAACTCGTCTCTGGAGTCCTTCGGCGGAACCTTCGGCACGATCGTGTCGGCGGCGTTCCTGTTCCTGATCGCGCTGCTCAACCTGATCATCCTTGCCGGGATCGTGCGAGTGTTCCGCGCCATGCGCCGCGGCGAGTACGACGAGGCGGAACTGGAAGCGCAGCTGGAGAAGCGCGGGTTCTTCTACCGGTTCTTCGGCCGGTGGATGAACGCCATCGACAAGGAATGGCAGATGTATCCGGTCGGCGTCGTGTTCGGCATGGGCTTCGATACCGCCACCGAGGTCGCGCTGCTGACCACCACCGCGCTGCTGGCCTCCGAGCACATCCCATGGCAGGCCATCCTCGCCCTGCCGATCCTGTTCACCGCCGGGATGAGCCTGGCGGACACCTCGGATGGCCTGTTCATGAACGTCGCCTATGGCTGGGCGTTCTTCAACCCCATTCGCAAGGTCTACTACAACATGGCTATCACCGGCCTGTCGGTGGCGATCTGCATCTTCATCGGCGGCATCGAGACCCTTAGCCTGGTGCCCCTGGAGGTCCACGGTGTCAGCCAGACCAGCGGCTTCTGGGGCTTCATGTACAACTTCAACATCAACACCGCCGGGTTCGTCATCGTCGGCATGTTCATCGTGACCTGGATCGCCGCGATCCTGATCTGGAAGTACGCCCGCATCGAGGAGCGGTGGTCAGCTCGCCTCCAGACCGTGGACAGCAGCAACGCCACCGCTGAACTGAGTTGATCAGCCAGCGCTAACCGCTAGGCCAAGGGCGCTACCTACCCGGCGACGCCAGGCTACTCATGATTCGCTGTCAAGGCTGCTGTCAGCACCCGGTCAGGGCCTGGGCCCTGGCCAGGGCCCAGTGCGCTCGGCGGCTCAACATATGACTTGCTCGTCTGATCGCTCAGGTGCTGTTATCACGATTAGGGGCAGGCATCTCGGGAGGCATGCATCGCTGACGGCCAGCCACTACGGTCCTCGGCATCCGGTCCAACCTCTGGCCCACACTGATACTCCGCGACGTACGTGATCGTCCGGGTATGTCGCTGATACTGGTGCTATGACTGAGACCGAGTCCCTGATCGCCGAGATCCGCCAATTGCGCGCCGACGTCGCCCGGCTGCACGCCGCGGTGCAGACTCGGCACAGCTGGATGAACCTGGTCTTCAAAGACCTGTCCACCAACCCGTACACCCAGTACAAGGTCCACAAGTGGGGCGCGATCTACTGGCTGATCAACTTCCCGCTGATCTGCGGCCTGTTCTTCTTCACGCCCGGGCTGTGGCTCAAGCTCGGCATCTTCATCACGCTGGTCTACTCGATCTACTCCAACCTTGCGACTGACTACGGCGCCATGTCAGCGGCCGAGGCAGCGTTCGGGCAGCCGCAGCCGCCGCCGATCCCACTTGAGCCTCCGCCGCCGATGCCGCCGATATGAGGCGGCGCAAGCCTCCGGGCGCTGCCGGTCGCCGCGGTCGGTGACAACTGGCGGCCGCCCCGCAGCGGGCCGACAAGTGGATCAGCCGCGATCAGCTACAGCCACATGAGCCAGCTCGCCGCCGCCCACGGCGACACCGGCTGGCACGCCCACGAGTTCCCCCTCTCCGTCGACAGAGTCGAGTCCCTGGTCCTGCTCGCCGACCGCCGCGTCGGCCGTCAGTCCGGGTGGCGGCCCTGGGCTGCCCTGACCATCGGCTCCGCCACCAGCCTGGCCGCCATCGCCATCGCCGACCACGGCACCATCAGCAGGCACCGCCCTGTGTGGTGTCCGCCTCGCGCAACGGGATCGCTATCACCGAGAATGATCCGACCTATGCGGTTCCGCTGCGGGGTCACTGCAGTCCGACGGCGAGTTCCTCACCCAGTGGGCGCCATGATCCAGCTCCACAAGAACCAGAGGAATGGCGGCTGACCAGTTATGGATCTACCTATACGAACGTTTCGCAGCCGAGACAGCCATGCTCTTTCACTTTTCAAAGAATATGAGACACACTGGTAAATGCTCCTTCAGGTTACATTAAGGATGATATCCCTCAATTCAATCAGAGTGTCGATTCGATAGCTGGCCCGTGAAAAGTCATGTGCTTTTGTAAAGTCGTTATAGACAATGACACAGTCAATACCGGCCGCCACGGCTGAGTTCAGCCCTCTGGATGAATCCTCTACAACCAGTGTCTCTTCTTTAGTGGCTCCGAAGCGCTTCAAGCCGGTCAGGTATGGTTCCGGGTGCGGCTTGGTGAGCCTGTAGTCTTCGCGAACAAGGACGAAATCCATGAACTGTCTAACTTGGCGCTTTTCATGGATAATTTCAAAATCTACACGTTTTGCAGTCGTCACGATGGCCATGCGAACGTAATTTGACAGTTCAGCAAGAGTTTCAACGACGCCTTCAATCTCAATAGCTTCTGTTCTAAGATATTCCTGATAAAAATCATCGCGAACCTCACGCTGCCTGCTGATGGTCTGTTCATCAATACCTGCCTCCCTGGCTTGGGCCCAAGTTCCCAATCCCTGGTTCATGTCCCGGAGGTATTGATCCTTGTCCAAAGTCAAACCAATGTCCGCCAGGGCTCGTTCTCCAGCTTTGTAATACCAGAATTCAGTATCCACCAGAACACCATCATGATCGAAGAGTATGTACTTTTTCACTCGCTTGATCCTTTCCGGTAGCCGCGGCAACCATGTGCGCCATCACGAATCGCACCGTGATTCACCGATAAGTAAACGGCCACTGTCCACCGCTTGGTACGTTCGGGTATGACTCCGGGATTCACGGTAGGCAAGCTTAGGTTGGTTCGTGGAGAAGATCCATGCTTGCGCTCATCCCCGCAGCTGCCAGGACCGGCGACTCTCGGCCGGGTTCAGTCGGGAGTGGCCGCAGGCCATCGCGTAGTGACGCGGAGCTCAAGCCAGAGCGCGGCGCGGGCGGCGGCGCGGCGGAGCGCGCTTGACCATGACAACCGGACGGTCCGGGTCGTGGATACGTTCTGCGAGTTCGGCCAGCTCGTCAAGGGCACGCCCAAGTCGGCGGCCAGCATGAGAACCCGTGATCCTGCCCGAGCTGGTCATTCCCGAGCTGCGCCACCACCTGGACCGATTCACCGGGTCAGGTCCCGAAGCGTTCGTGTTCGTCGGTTGAAGGGCGGCCAGCTGCGCCGCAGCAACTTCTCGAAGACCTGGGCGAGAGCCGTGACCAGCGCTGGGCTGCCGGTCGGCATCCATTTCCACGATCTGCGTCACACGGGCAATACGCTGACGGCTGCGACTGGAGCGTCGCTTGCCGAGCTGATGAACAGGATGGGCCACTCGTCGGCCCGCGCGGCGTCGGTCTACCTGCATGCCCGCCAGGAGCGAGACCGGCGGATCGCCGCGACGCTCGACAAGATGGTCAGGCGCGAGCTGAGACAGCCAGCTGTCACAGGTGGCCAGGTCCAGCCAGCATCGGGCACGCAGCGGGCACGTCAGACGCGCTCTCGTCGTGAACGGGCATCGGCTGATGACTAGGAGTCGGGGCCTGAGCTGGCCTGATGGGGTGGAGCGGGTGACGGGAATCGAACCCGCACTGTCAGCTTGGGAAGCTGATGTTCTGCCATTGAACTACACCCGCGCTCGCGGCCGGATGCCATGCGCAGGGTGGCATAAACACCAGCCCGCTCGGCCGACCGCCGCGACGACATAGTACCGGAACCGGTAGGTTGCCTGCGTGCTGCTCTCTGACAGGGACATCCGAGCTCAGATCGATTCCGGCCGCGTCCAGGTGGACCCGTTCGCGCCAGAACTCGTCCAGCCGTCCAGTGTGGACGTCAGGCTGGACCGCTACTTCCGCGTCTTCGAGAACCACAAGTACCCGCACATCGATCCGGCGATCGAGCAGGCCGACCTTACCCGTCTGGTCGAGACCGAGGGGGACGAGCCGTTCGTGCTGCATCCCGGCGAGTTCGTGCTCGGATCGACCTACGAGGTCGTGACGCTGCCCGACGACATCGCCGGGCGGCTGGAGGGGAAGAGCTCGCTGGGGCGGCTCGGGCTGCTGACTCACTCAACGGCCGGCTGGATTGACCCCGGCTTCTCCGGCCATGTCACGCTCGAGCTGTCGAACGTGGCGACTCTGCCGATCAAGCTGTGGCCGGGGATGAAGATCGGCCAGCTGTGCCTGTTTCGGTGCAGCTCGCCGGCCGAGCACCCGTACGGCTCGGCCATTTACGGCTCCCGCTACCAGGACCAGCGCGGCCCCACGCCGTCCCGCTCCTACCTGAACTTCTATCGGGCCGACGTGTGACCGGCGCGCGATCGGGAGGCGCGCCGAGCCCGCGGACCGGCCGGGCCAGTCCCGGCTAGCTTCCCGAGTCCGGGGCGCCTCGCCCGCCGTAGAGCCGGCGTCCTGCGGCATTGAACGCCCCCCACCCGGTGATCGACGGGCCACGGCCGATCTCGATCGCGTAGAACCTCTGCCCGGAGACGTCGGACACGGCCACCCTGGTCGTCGTGCCGCCAGCCAGGGTGAGCCTGAGGTAGGCGACGTCCGGCTTGGCCGTGCCGACGATCCACCTCGGCTCGGTGGGCAGGCTTCCCCAGTGCATGATGACCTTCGCGCTGTCGCGCAGCGCGCCAACCGAGAGGCAGTTCTGCTCGGCGCCGTTGGCGACGGGGACGTTCAGGCTCACGCAGTACCCCCACGGACCTGCCAGCACCAGCGCGCTCCAGCCGGACGAGCCCGACCCACCGGTCGCGATGTACCTGGTCGCCTTCGCCGGCCCTGCCTGGCCGGGGCGCAGCCAGCTGATGAAGTACGTGCCTTCGTTAAGCGCGCCGCCGACGAACGGAACCGAGTAGCCGAGCTCGGTCCGGCCAGCGTAAGCGACTGCCGAGATCTGGCCAACGCCTTGGGAAGGCAGGACCACTCCGACCCAGCGGCGTCCCGCCGCGCGGACCGTGCGCAGGTCAAAAGAGCGGCCGAGCGAACCCCGGATCACGATCCTGGTGACGTCGGCCCGCACCGGCCCGAAGAACGCATTCCACTGTGGTGGCTCCATCGTCTCCTGCCGAGGGCCAGGGACCGGCACCCACGTGCCGGCCAGCGACGCCAGGCCGGTCACCCGCCCAAGGCCGTGCAGGGTAACGCACGAGCGTCGCAGGTCAGCGACCCCCGCGCAGATCCTGCCCGCCGCCTGGTCAACGACGACCTGCCACGACTGGCCGTCGATGCTGCCGCTGCCGATCACGACGCTGCCCGCCGGCCCGGTCGGAGTCGGGCTGCTGGCCGGCGGCGTGCCCCGGTGCCCCGCGCCTGGCAGGATGACGGCCGCTGCCACCGCCGCTGCCGCGACCGCCACGACACCGGCCCCCGCGATTGCCCGCCGGGTGGTGCGCAGCCGCCGCGCCCCGGCCAGCACGGCGTCGACGGGCGCCAGCGAGGGGCTGACCTGCTCCAGCGCCTCGCTCAGCCGGTCACGCAGGTCCGTACCCCTATCGCTGTCCATTACCGCTCCCGTTCACCAGATCCTGGTCGAGCCTCAGCTTGGCCAGCCCCCTGGCGGCCTGACTCTTCACGTTGCCGACCGAGCACCCGAGCGACGCGGCCGTCTCGGCCTCGCTCAGATCCATCCAGTAGCGCAACACGAGCACCGCCCGCTGCCCGGCGGGCAGGCTCATCAGGGCCGCGATCAGCTCGGGTCGTCCCTCATCCGCGCCGGCCGCGGTCGCGGCGGCCTCCGGCGGCGAGCCAGTCAGCAACTCGGCGACCCGTCGCCTGCGCAGTCGGCTGCGATTCGTGTTGATCATGATCCTGCGCACGTAGGCGTCGGGGTCGTCCGCCCGGCGCACCCGTGGCCACGCGACGCACGCCCTGGTCAGCGCGGTCTGCGCCAGGTCCTCGGCGAGGCCGAGGTCGCCGGTGAGCCCGTAGCCGAACCGGACCAGGGTGGACCACCGCCCGTGCATGAACTCGGTGAACTCACCGGTCTGCGCGAGGTCCACGGCCACCTCCTCGACCATCAGACCACCGCACGAGCCCGCGAGGTTGCACGCGTGCCGAATCCGGGCGGGAGCGGGTAGGTGCACGCGGCCCGCGAGGGTCGCAAACGGATCCGGGCGGGAGCGGGTAGGTGCACGCGCCCCGCGAGGGTCGCGCAAACGGGTCCGGGCGGAGCGGGTTGCGCGCGCGGCCCTGGACGTCGCGTGCAAGCGGGATCCGTGCGGGAGCGGGTTCCGCGCGCGGCCCGGAAGGTCTCGCTCAAATGGATCCCGGCGCGGCGTTCAGCACACGCGGGTCAGCGCGAGAGCGGCGAGGGCCGCGGCCATCGACAGCGGCACGGCGACCAGCCCGATCCGGCTCGCCCGCGCCAGCGACGGCCGCGCGCCCGCGCCGCGGGCGGCCCGCAGCCAGAGCAGCCAGGCGAGCGATCCCGATGCGCACAGGTTAGGCCCCAGGTTCAGACCGACGATCAGGGCGAACGGATCGCTCGGGGTCCGTGCCGCCAGCAAGGAGGCGGCCGGCAGATTGTTGACCAGGGCCGTCGCCGTGGCGGCGAGTGCCGCGGCGCCCAAGGCGCCCGCGTGCGCGAGCAGTGCCGCAGGCGCGGGCCAGGCTCGGCCCATCGTGCCGAGCGCGATCGCCGCGCCGAACAGCCCGGCAAGCACCGGCAGCCCCAGCGTGCCGGCCACCGCACGCGCGGTCACCCGGCCCCTTGCCAGGTGGATCCCGGTCGCCGTCAGGCCCACCGCGGCGACCGGGATCGCCGCCGACCTGAGCGCCAGCACAAGCACGGCGGCGGCGAGGACCGCCGCGAGCCCGACGCCCGGCGTGAACCTGGCACGCCCGGTCGCCCCCGGCACGGTCTCCGGGCTGGCCGTGACCGTCAGCGAGCGGCGCTCGGCGATTGCCACCACGGCCGCGGTGACGGCGAGCGCGAGCACCGAGGGCAGCCACATCCTGGCCAGGAACCCGCCGCCGGTCAGGTGGAGGTGGCCGAGCACGATGAGATTTGTCAGGTTGGAGCCGGGGAGTAGGAGCGAGCCTGCGTTGGACAGCAGGAGGCAGCCGTAGAGCAGGGCAGGCTCGCCGCCGCCCCGGCTCCTGGCGGTGTAGACGAAGACCGGCGTGAGGAACGCAACGGAAGTGTCCAGGTTGAGTATCGCCGTCACCAGGCCGGTGAGCATGGCCGCGCCGAGGAACAGCGTGCGGCCGCCACGCGAGATGCGGGCCAGCCGGTGTCCTGCCGCGGCGAAGAGCCCGTCGTCGTCGGCCACGAGGCCGATCAGCAGCAGCCCCGCCACCAGGACGAACGGTGACCAGTCCTGGGCCGCGGCCGCCCTGGCAGCCGCGGGGCGCACGACGCCGGCCGTTGCGGCGCCGGTGAGACCCGCGAGCAGGAGCAACCAGGGTCCAGCCTTGGCTAGCCGACTCGCCCAGCCGGTGCTTCGTTCGTCGGACTCATCGGTCTGGGCCGGCAGCGGCTCTTGAGCGAGGTGGTCGGAAGGCGGCCACCCGTCCGCGCTGGTCGGGCCCGCAGGGCCCGGCCAGGCGCCCGGAACCGGGCGCGACGGCGGCGGTGCGCCCGCCGAACCCAGACGACCTCTCGCCAGGCGACTTTTCATCCGCCAGCGCCACTTTGCATCCGCCGGTGCTTCACAAACTGGTGCAAAGCCATCGTGATCATGGCGCTAGCGGATGCAAAGTGGGTGAGAGCAGTCGCATGTGCCGCTGCTACCCAGGGTTGACGTGATCATTCGCGCCGGAGGGGCGTAGCAGGGAACGGGAGTCCGAGAGCCAGCCAGGCACGCCAGCCACTGGGCTGGCGCGGCCGGGCGGCCGCGCTGAGGGCTTGGACGACAGCTGGACCGGGCGGCACGCGCCGACTGCGGCTGGCCTGGCGCGGCCGGGCGGCCGCGCTGAGGGCCTGGACGACAGCTGGACCGGCGGCACGGGCGCGCCGACTGCCGGGGCCGTCGCGGCCGTTCGGCCGCGACGGCGACTAGGACGAGGACGGTGAACCGAACCGCACGTCGGCGGCACGGAGGCGGCGGGTCAGGCCCGCCAGCAGCTCGTCCCGCTCGGCGATGGCAGTCAGCAGTGCGTTCCGTTCGTCCTCGAGGGCCTTGACTTGCTCTTCGAGTTCCAGCACGCGGCGGATCGCAGCGAGCGTCATCCCCTCGTCGGCGAGTTGCGAGACGTAGCGGACGACGGTGACCTCGGTGCGGGAGTAGCGGCGCTGGCCGCCGGCCGAGCGGGACGGCCTGACCACGCCGAACTCGTCCAGCCTGCGCAGGAAGGCCTGCTGGACCTCCAGCATCTGCGCGACCTGGCCGACCGTGAACAGCGGCAGGTTCTCGTCATCGAACGGCAGCACGGCTCAACACTCCTGCATTGCAGCGGGCCGGGCAACCGGTCTGCACGGCGCGCCCGGCCCGAAGCCTGTCGAGCGCTCCGATCAGGCAGCGATCTCCGCAGCCGGGGCGCGCTTGATCTCGACCTTGCGCGGCTTGGCCTTCTCCTGCAGCGGCAGGTGGACGGTCAGGACGCCGTTCTCGTACCCGGCCTCGATCTTCTCGGTGTCAACGGTCTCGGCCAGCCTGATCTTGCGGCTGAATGACCCCATCAGGCGCTCGCGCAGCACCAGCCTGTCCTGTTCGGCGGGCTCCTCGGTCCGCTTCGCAGCGACGGTCAGCATGCCGTGGTCGGTCGTGACCTCAATGCTCTCAGGGTTCGCGCCGGGGAGGTCGATGCGCAGGAGAACCTCGTTCTCGCTGCGGATGACATCCATCGGGAGAACGCCGGCGCGACCGCCGACGTTGCCATCGGTCCAGCCGAACGTCCGCTGCACCAGCCGGTCGAAGTCCGCCACGAACGGGTCGAATGAAGTGAGAAGCATGATGATCTACCTCCAAGGCTCTCGCGATCCAACTCAGGATCCCACTTACTTAATAGTCTGCCTCACTCAAATCTTCAAGTCAAACTTAAAGTTCTATGGAGAACGTGCGGCAGGTACGCGCACCCTCGCAGCCCAGCGGTCACGCGCCCGGACCCCGCGCCACACCCCCGACGCCACCCCCCACCCCCCACCCGACGCTCGCGTCCCCGACGCTCGCGCCTGCACAACTACACCGGCGCCCACACCCGCACCTCGCCCCGGCGCCCAAGCGCGACCCCGGCACCCACGCCCAGGGCGCCCACGCCCGGCGCGGCCGCGCCCACGCCCCCGCGCGCTTCAGACGCGCACGCCCGCTCCCGCGAGCCTGATACGCACACGCCCCGCTCCCGCGCGCCTCAGACGCACACGCCCGCTCCCGCGCGCCTCAAGCGCGATTGACGTGGGCACCTTGCTGTCGCTATAGCCGCAGCAAAGTGCCCACGTTAATCGCAGGGTGCGCCGATCCTTCACTATCTGGTGGGCGAGCCCAGCTTTGCGCGAGCGGGTCTCGGGAGCGAGAAGGCGTGCCCGGGCCGACGGTCCGGACACGCCTCGCGACTGCGCACTTAAATGCGCGGGGCGGCGGCGCTCAGGCGCGACGCGCAGGGCAGCCTGCCCAGACGCGCACGGGCGGCGGCGCTCAGACGCGACACGCAGGACGAACTCTGCAGACGCCAGGGCGGCTTGCTCAGGCGCGCAGCGCGGCCCACTCAGGCGCACTGGGCAGCGTGATCAGGCGCGCAGGGCAGCCCTCTCAGACGCTCGGGGCGGCCCCTCCCCCGCTCGGGGCGGCTTTCGTCAGACGCGCGGCGCTGCGTTGCTCAGACGCGCTCGATGATGGTGGCGTTGGCCTGGCCGCCGCCCTCGCACATGGTCTGCAGGCCGTAGCGGCCGCCGGTGCGCTCGAGTTCGTGCAGCAGCTTCGTCATCAAGATCGCGCCGGTCGCGCCGAGCGGGTGACCGAGCGCGATCGCGCCGCCGTTCGGGTTGGCCTTCTCCAGCGACGCGCCGGTCTCGGCCGACCAGGCGATCAGGACCGGCGCGAACGCCTCGTTCACCTCGAAGACGTCGATGTCGTCGATGGTCAGCTTGCCCTTGGCCAGCGCCATCTCGGTCGCTGGGATCGGCCCCGTCAGCATGAACACCGGGTCGGCGCCGGTCACGGCCAGCGAGTGGATCCTGGCGCGCGGCGTCAGGCCGTGCCGCTGCACGGCGTCCGGCGATGCGATCAGCAGTGCCGCCGCGCCGTCGGAGATCTGCGAGGCCGTGGCGGCGGTGAGTTCCCAGCCCTCGCGCAGCGGCTTGAGCTCGGCCATCTTCTCCATGGTGCTGTCGCGGCGCGGGCCCTCGTCCACGCTTGTGCCGTTGACCGGCGCGATCTGGCTCTCGAACCGGCCCTCGTCGATGGCCCTGATCGCCCTGGTGTGACTCTCAAGCGAGAACTCCTCAAGCGCCTGGCGCTTGATGCCCCACTTCTCGCACATCAGCTGCGCGCCGCGGAACTGCGAGATCTCCTGCTTGCCGTACCGCTCGCCCCAGCCGCTGCCGTAGGGGAAGGCCAGGCCCTTCTCAAGCAACGGAGCCACCGTGGAACCCATCGGCACCTGGCTCATGCTCTCGATGCCGGCCGCGACAACCAGGTCCTGGGTGCCGGACAGCACTCCCTGGGCGGCGAAGTGCACGGCCTGCTGCGACGAGCCGCACTGCCGGTCGATGGTCACGCCGGGCACCGTCTCTGGCAGGCCCGCAGACAGCCAGGCGGTCCGCGCGATGTCGATCGCCTGCGGCCCGGCCTGCGAGACGCAGCCCATGATCACGTCCTCGACCGCCGCGGGGTCGATGCCGGTGCGGTTCACCAGTTCGGTCAGCACGTGCGCGGCCAGATCCGCCGGATGCACGGATGCCAGACCGCCGTTGCGCTTGCCGACGGGGGTCCTGACGGCTCCGACGATGTATGCCTCAGACACGGCAAACCTCCACTGACGCGAGATCACAGTTCATCAGACTTGAGGTTACCCTCCGGTAGGCAGATCGCCATAGCCGCAGATCGCCATAGCCAGGGCAGACCGGGCACGACCGCTGGCGACGGTGACCGGTGTACCCGCGGGCCGGCCGGCGTACCCCGCGGGCCGGCCGACGCTCCGCGACCCCGACCGGGCACAGTCGACCCGACCGGCGCTCCGCGACCCCGACCAGGCGCTGCCAACCCGACCGGGCGCTGCCGACCCGACCGGGCGCAGGCGCGGGCGGACCGGGCACAGTCGCTGCCAGACCGGGCCATTCGCGAACGGCGGTCGGGCGAGATATCCCGTTATGCTTGAGCCAAGGCCGGGCGGAAGGGACGGGACTTGCTGCCCCGCCGAGTGACTGGAGGCGGCGATGGTCGACGGCCTCATCCTGCTTGGCTTCATCGCCCTGATGCTCGCGCTGGTCTCCGGTCGGCTCAGGCGCAGGCTCGGGATGACCTACACCGGCCGGATCATGGCGATGTCGGTCGCGTTCTTCGCGATCGCGATCCTAGTTCTCTGGGCCGTCAGCCGCCGATAACAGGCCGACGGCGACCGCCGATAACAGGCCGGCGGCGGCGGGCTTGATCGGCAGCTCGAACCAGACGGCCTTGCCTTCCTCGGTCGGCCGGGAGCCCCACCGCTCGGCGAGCTGGTCGACCAGGTAGAGACCGCGGCCGCCCTCGTCGTTCTCGCCCGCCATCCTGATCCGCGGCAGCCGCAGGTCCGAGTCGAGCACCTCGACCCAGACCGAGGTCCGACCCTTGCGTATCCGCAGCGTGAACTCCTTCGGCGGCCCGGCGTGGTCGCCGTGCGCTCCGGCGAAGTCCTCGGAGTACGGCGAGTCGATCCACTCGTCGAGCGCGCTCGGCGTGCCCGCACGGCGGGTCGCCTCGAGCGCAAACTCGTGCCGCGGGACCGGCCCGGCGGCGGTGTGCAGGACGACGTTGGTGACCACCTCGGAGACCAGCAGGCAGGCCAGGTCGGCCTGGTCGTCGTCCATGCCGTACTCAAGGAACGTGTCGAACGCCAGCTTCCTGGCCTCAGACACCTTGATCGGCTCGGCAGGGAACAGCCTCTCCCACTTCTGCAGTTCCTCGGGCGATGTCCTGATCGCCAGGATCGCCATGTCGTCGTCGATCTCGCCGGGCACGGCGTGCTCGGCGGCCGCCACGATCTGCTCGACGCCCTGCCTGGCGACGGCGCTGACCGCGGTGGTCAGCATCGCGAACACCTCGGCGTCCTCGTACTTGCCGCTGCCATCCTCGCGCTGGCGCCGGTCGACCAGCCCGTCGGTGTAGAAGATCAGGGTGGACCCGGCCGGCAGGTCACGCGACTCCTCGCGGTAAGGCGCGATGCCGGGGACGATGCCGCGCACGCCGAGCAGCACGCCCTGCTCGATCTCCATCGGCCTTACGTCCTGCTCGGACACGATCAGCGGTGACATGTGCCCGGCGTTCGCGATCGTCAGCTTGCGGTACCAGGGGTCGTAGATCAGATAGGTGCAGCTGACGATCGGCCAGTCGATGCCGGTCTCGTCGCGTTCGTCCTTCATCGCCCGGCACCAGTCGTCCAGCCTGCGCAGGATGTCGGCGGGTGCCTTGTCGTCCTGGGCGAACGCCCGCAGCGCGGACCGCAGCTGGCCCATGATCGCCGCTGCCCGCGCCCCGCGGCCCTCGACGTCGCCGATCACGATGCCCACCCGCCCTGCCGAGAGCGGGATGATGTCGTACCAGTCGCCGCCGACCTGGGTCTGGATGCCCTGCCCGTGGTCCTCGAGCGGCTTAGCGGGCACGTACCGGTAGGCGACCTCCAGGCCGTCGAGCACGGGCGGGTTACGCGGCGGCAGCAGGCTGTCCTGGAAGGCGACCGCGGTGTTGCGCTCCTCCTCAAACAGCATCGCGTTGTCGATCGCGATCGCCACCCGGCTCGCGATCGCGGCGAACAGGTCGCGGTCCTCTGGGCCGTAGTGGCGCACGTCCCGGTCGTCGCTGAGCGAGGAGAGCGCCAGGCTCATCACGCCGAGCCGCTGACCGCGGGTGATCAGCGGCGCGGCGATCACCGATCGGAGGCCCGCGCTCACGCTGGCCACCATGCTGTCCGGTGTCGGTGCCGGATACACCGAGAAGTCGATGTCCTCGATGAGAATGACCTCGTTCTCATCGAGAGCCGCGCGGCAGAAGTGGCCGGGCGGGTAGTTGACCTTCTCGCCGACCTCATGCCAGGCGCCCTGCTTGGGCGTCCAGTTCCACGCGTTCATCTGGACCCGGCGTACCAGGTGCTGCACGAGCCCGTCGCTCTTGTACAGGTCGATGAAGCAGTGGTCGGCGAACTGCGGCACGAGTAGCTCGGCGACGCTCCTCAGCGTGACGTCGAACTGCAGGGTGGTGCCGAGAGTCTCGCCGATCCGGTCGAGCAGACCGAACTTCTCGAAGCCCGCCGTCGCGCCGAGCTGTACCGCCTGCCTGGCCATGATCACCGTGCCGGTGACCTCGCCGCCGACGGACCGCAGCGCGGCCGCCGTCATCCTGATGAAGAACCTCGAGCCGTCTCTGCGCTTGATCGACAGGGTGCCTTCCCAGTCCCTGCCACGGCAGGCCTGCCGCTCAAGGTCCTTGACCTTGCCCATGTCCTCTTCGTCGAAGCCGAGCGAGCGGAAGTCGATGCCGACCAGGTCGGCGGGCTGGTCGAAGCCGTAGAGCTCGGCGGCGAATGAGTTGGCGTAGCGCAGGTGACGGTAATGATCGACGACGATGATCGCGGTCTCGATCTGACTGAGCACCTCGTCGGTGCTCAGCGGCCCGACAGCAGGATCGGCAGGCGCGGCATCAGGGACGGAGCGATCGGCGGGGGCCTGGGCAAGCCGAACCGGACTGGCCAGTCCTGCCGGGGCCGCTGGCTGGCCCGCTAGCTCGCCGTCTGCCGTCATAACTCTTCTGCCGGGCACTCAGGAGGGTTGGACAACGAACAAGTGTGCCGCAATGCCATGCGGAAGCGCCACGTCGACATCGCCGAACTCGCCTGCACCTGTCACCCGCACCCCATCGCTGCCGACCACCAGCGTAACCTCTCGGCCGGGTTGTATGCCGATCTTCTTTAGTTTAAGCATTAGCGCAGCATCGCTCTGCAGTTGTTCGCTGATCCGCTGAACAATGACTTCGGTCGGCTCTGCGGCCGCTATGGCCGTCATCGCCAGCCCCGGCTGAGCGGCGGCGACCTGCGCACCATCGACGGCAGTGCCAGGCACGCCAAGTTCGGCGAGCCCAGGAATGACATTTCCATGCGGGCAGCGAACCGGATAATGCAGCAGTTCGGCCAGGCGCCGTTCCACGCTGTCGGAAATGACGTGCTCCCAGCGGCACGCCTCGATGTGCACCTCTTCCCACGGCAGGCCGATCACGTCGACCAGCAGGCACTCGGCCAGCCGGTGCTTGCGCATCACCCGGATGGCCAGCACCTCGCCATCCGGCGTGAGCCGCAGCCGCCGGTTGTCGATGACCTCAAGCAGGCCGTCCCGCTCCATCCTGGCCACGGTTTCGCTGACCGTCGGGCCGCTCTGGGACAGCCGCTCGGCGATCCTGGCGCGCAGCGGCACGATCCCCTCCTCGGTCAGCTCGTAGACCGTGCGGAGGTACATCTCGGTCGTATCGATCAGGCCGTGGGCCGCCAACTGCGCCTCCCTTCGGCCTTCGATGCTATGGCCAGTGCGCGGGTTGGGGAACCGGTCGCGCGCAGCGACCTCGCCAGCCTGCCGACCAATCAGGGGGCGAGGCGCTCGATCACCCAGCCCTCGGCGCTGCGGCGGTAGCGCAGCCGGTCGTGCATCCGGTCGGCCCGGCCGTGCCAGAACTCGACAGCCTGCGGTACCAGCAGGTAGCCGCCCCAGAACTCGGGCAGCGGCACGTCCTGCTCGCCAGGCCAGCGCTGCTTCATCCTGGCGTACCGGTCGTCGAGCACCTGGCGGGACGCGATCACGGTCGACTGCCTGCTCGCCCACGCCGCCAGCTGCGAGGCCCGCGGCCTGGTACGGAAGTACGCCTCGCTGGCCTGGTCGGACAGCCTGGTCACGGCGCCCTCGACGATCACCTGGCGGTGGATAGCGTGCCAGGGGAAAAGCAGGCAGGCACGCGGCACAGCGTCGAGATCGGTCCCCTTCCTTGAGGTTCGGTTCGTATAGAACGCAAACCCATCCCGGTCATGTCCCTTCAGCAGCACCGTCCTGGCCCGTGGCTGCCCGGCCGCCGAGACCGTGGCGAGCACCACGGCGGTGGGCTCAGGCAGGCCGGCGGCCACGGCGTCGCTCATCCACCGCTCGAATTGCTCGTCAGGATCTGGGGCGAGCATGTCCTCGGACAGGCCCTGACTCGGCCAGTCCGCTGCGTTGCTTGGGACCCCCATGGGTACAGATCTTCACACAGTCAGCCGGCAGGAGATTCGGCAGGCGGCCATCGCTGCGCGGAATGACAGGGTCGTAAGCTAAGCGGCGTTTGGCCGGCTTGCCGGTGCCGGGCAGAGCGGCCGGTCACGAGAAAGAGGAGACCCGAGAGATGTCCGACTTCACGCCCGGCCTCGAAGGCGTCGTCGCGTTCGAGACACAGATCGCCGAACCCGACAAGGAGGGCGGCGCGCTCCGGTACCGGGGCGTGGACATCGAGGAACTTGTCGGGCACGTGACCTATGGCCACGTGTGGGGCCTGCTGGTGGACAACGCGTTCGAGCCCGGCCTCCCGCCGGCCGAGCCTTACCCGATCCCGGTGCACTCCGGTGACATCAGGGTGGACGTGCAGAGCGCGCTGGCGATGCTGGCTCCGGCCTGGGGGATGCATCAGCTGCTCGACATCAGCGACGAGCAGGCGCGTGATGACCTGGCCAGGGCCTCGGTGATGGCGCTGTCGTTCGTCGCGCAGTCCGCGCGCGGCCCTGGGCTGCCGATGGTGCCGCAGCGCCGGGTGGACGAGGCGAGGACGATCACCGAGCGGTTCATGATCCGCTGGCGCGGCGAGCCAGACCCGCGGCACGTCAAGGCCATCGACGCGTACTGGGTGTCGGCGGCCGAGCACGGCATGAACGCGTCCACGTTCACTGCGCGGGTGATCGCCTCCACCGGTGCCGACGTGGCCGCTGCCCTGTCGGGTGCGGTCGGTGCGATGTCGGGGCCGCTGCACGGCGGCGCGCCAGCTCGGGTGCTGCACATGATCGAGGAGGTCGAGCGCACCGGCGACGCGGACGTCTACGTCAGGGGCGCGCTTGACCGTGGCGAGCGGCTGATGGGGTTCGGGCACCGGGTCTACCGCGCCGAGGACCCGCGGGCGCGGGTGCTGCGGCGCACCGCGCGGGATCTCGGGGCGCCGCGCTACGAGGTCGCCGCGGCGCTCGAGAAGGCCGCGCTCGACGAGCTGCACGCGCGCAGGCCTGACCGGGTGCTTGCCACGAACGTGGAGTTCTGGGCGGCGATCATGCTCGACTTCGCCGATGTGCCGTCGCACATGTTCACCTCGATGTTCACCTGCGCGCGGACGGCGGGGTGGGCGGCGCACATCCTTGAGCAGAAGCAGACCGGGCGGCTGGTCAGGCCGAGCGCCAGGTACGTGGGACCGTCCGCGCGGTCGGTGCGCGACGTGCCTGGCGCGGCCGACGTGCTCGACGCGAACCTCTAGGGTCTGGCCTGCGGGCCGGGCTGACCGGGCCCATCGGGAGCGTCGCCGGTCAGGACCGGGGCTGGCGTGCGTCGCCGGTCAGGACCGGGGCTGGCGTGCGTCGCCGGTCAGGACCGGGGCTCGCGTGCGTCGCTAGTCAGGACCGGGGCTGGCGCAGCGGCCAGGTGCCGATTGTCTCGTAACGCGTGGCCGGGCCGGTCTGGCTGCGCACCAGGTGGATCTGGCTCGTCGTCCAGACCGAGCCGACGAAGCCGGCCAGTGCCTGGACCAGGGCGCGCAGGTCGCTGGGCTCCCGGCTGCGGGCCAGCGTCACGTGCGGCCGGTAGCGGCGGCCCTCGTCAGGCGGCGGCGCGCCCGCCCGCCTGGCGCCCGCCGCGACCGACGCGGCCAGAGCGCGCAGGCCGGCCAGGTCCTGCTTCTCGGCGGTGATGTGCGCGCAGAGGACCCTGGCCTTTGCCGCCGAGGGGAACGCGCCGCCGGCGCCGATCCGCAGGCTAACGCTCGGATGCCGGCCGGCCGCGCGGGCCAGCCGCTCGCCGAGGCCATCCAGCTTGTCCGGCGCCACCTCGCCGAGGAACGCCAGCGTGACGTGCCATCGCTCCTGGCCGGCCCAGCGCAGCGCGGGCCAGTCGCCGCGCAGCGGCGCCACGGCCCGGTCAAGCTCGGCGAGCGGGCCTGGCGGTGGGGCGAGCGCCACGAACAGCCGCATCCCCTATTGGTACCAGTCGGGCCCGGCCGAGAGTGCCTTGGCACGGCGCGGGCCGGTGTCGCCTGAGCCTGGCCGCGCGGCCAGGCTCAGGCGGTGACCCGCGCCAGGCTGACCTCGCGCAGGTACCTGCGCACCGGCACGCCGCGGCGGCGTGCCACGAGCGCGGCGACCACGACGGTCGCGAGCACCGAGATCACGCCGCCGGCGATGAGGCTCACCCGCGTGCCGAAGTGCTGTGCGACCAGGCCGGTCAGCGGCGAGCCGATCGGGGCGCCGCCGAGGAACACGAGCATGTAGATGCCCATCACCCGGCCGCGCATCTCAGCCGCCGTGCTGAGCTGCACCGATGAGTTCGCCGCCGTGGTCAGGCTGATCACCGCGAGGCCGGTTGGCACGAGCATGATCAGGAACAGCCAGTAGGTCGGCATCAGCCCGGTGGCGATCTCGAACACGCTGAACGCCAGCGACGTCCCGATCAGCAGCCGCATCCCTGCCTTGCTGCGGCGCGCCGCGACCAGGGCACCGATCAGGGCGCCGAGCGCGAAGACCGCCGAGGCGAGGCCGAACTTCCCGGCTCCGGTGTGGAACACCACGCGCGACATCAGCGCGGTAGTGACCTGGAAGTTCATGCCGAACGTGGCGATGAAGAAGATCAGCACCATGGTCATCAGCAGGTCAGGCCGCGACCTGACGTAGGCCAGGCCCTCGCGCAGCTGACCCTTGGCACGGGCGACCCGCTCGGCGGGGTGCAGTTCGGCCGGGCGCATCAGCACCAGGCTCACGATCACGGCCAGGTAGGAGACCGCGTTCAGGAAGAACGCCGCCGGGGTACCGATCAGGCCGATCACAACCCCGGCCACGGCCGGGCCGACGATCCTGGCGAGGTTGAACACCGCGCTGTTCAGCGCGATCGCGTTGCGCAGGTCATCACGGCCGACCATCTCGATCGCGAACGACTGCCTGGTGGGGTTGTCCACCACGGTCGCCATGCCGAGGCCGAACGCGAGCAGGAAGACCTCCCAGACCTGGACCACGCCGGTGACCGCGAGCACCCCAAGTATCAGCGCCAGGGCCCCCATGCTGGCCTGGGTCGCCATCAGCACGTTCCGCTTTGGGTACCGGTCGGCGATCATCCCGCCCCAGAGGCTGAACAGCAGCAGCGGCAGGAACTGAAGCCCGGTGGCAATCCCGACCGCGATGCCGCTGCCGTGGGTCAGCTCGAGCACCAGCCAGTCCTGCGCGACCCGCTGCATCCAGGTGCCGGTGTTGGAGATCACCTGGCCGGTGGCGAAGAGCCTGAAGTTGCGCACTCGCAGTGAGCTGAACGTGCGCCTGCGCTTGCGCGGCGGCGCGGCGGTCAGGACTGGCTGAGCTTCTCCAGGATCGGCAGTGCCTCCCTGAGCACCGCCCGCTCGGACGGGGTCAGGTCCCGGAGTCGCTGCGCCAGCCATGCCTCGCGCAGCTTGCGTACCTTGCGCACCACCTCGCGTCCCTGGTCGGTCACGGTGAGCACGACCTGACGGCGATCGGTGGGGTGCGGCATTCGCTGGATCAGGCCGCGTTCCTCCAAAGAGGCGATGACCCTGGTGATGGAGGGCGGCTGCACCTTCTCGTGCTCGGCGAGCTCGCCGGGCGTCATCGTGTGCTTCTCCAGCGCGGCGAGTGCGGCGAGCTGAGAGTCGGAGAGCTCTGGCTGCAGACCCTGAGCGACTCGCTCCGCCCGCATTCTGCGTGCTAGCCGACTCACGGAGATCCGCAGGGACGTCGCTAGCCCCGTGTCCGACCTGGACTGGGGATTGTTCATAGTCGTTAGCTTTGCTCATTACTCTTGCTAACCGTATACCTGGGCAGAGCATTCCGCCAGTTACGGCTCGCTGGCCGACGAGAACCGCTGGGCCGGCCGCACCGCCGACCCAGGTAGGAACAAGGTACGCCACGTAAAGGCCTGCGCGCGCCTGCCACGGCCGATCCGCCGGTCCGCTCGGGGCCCCGGCCTCGATGCCCTGATTTGTGCCGGGCGGACGCGGGAGCGCGTGCGAGCGAGGGCGGGCCGGTGATCAGGCACTTGCTAGCCTGTGATGCATGCCCAGGCCATACCGCGAGGTGCCGCCGCCGCTCGAGGGCAACGACCAGGTCATCACCGCGGCGGGGACGATCGCCTGGGCCATAGCGCTTGTCGTCCTGCTCGTGCTGCGCCACCGGATACCGGCGTCGAGCCACTGGTGGATCTGGACCTGCGCTGTCGGCCTCGGGCTCGGCCTGTTCGGGCTGATCTACGTGCCGCGGCTGAAGCGGTCGCGTGCGCGGGCCGCGGCCAGGCGCTCGCCCTAGCCGAGCTCGTGGTCCAAGGTCTCCAGGACGCTCTCCGGCATAGTTGCGCCGGGGCTGAGCATGTCGTAGCCGAGCTCGTCCACGGTGGGCTCGGTCCCGCTTCCGTCGTCGGCCGTGAGCTCCCCGTCCGAGTGGGCGCCGCAGCCGTGATCGGCCGACACCACCTTGCCGTCGTCCGGGGCGAACTCATTCGCGCAGACGCCGAAGAGCCGGCCGAGCGGGCTGTTCAACCTGATCATGAATCCGCAGGTCTGACACTGGGCCGGGGCGGCGAGCGCCAGCGGGGAGGTGGGGCCTGCCTCGCCGGTGTACCACCGCAGCGCCGCCTCGTCGCGGCCGACCGCCGACAGCGCCCTGGCCGGCCTGATGGCCGGCAGCGGGCGGGTGCGGGACCGGGTTGACCGACGTGACCTGCCGGACGCGGTGCCAGGCCGCCGGGCGGTCTGCCCGCCATCGGGCGGCGCGACCTCCGGCTCGCTCCGGTCGCGGCCGGGCTGCGCCGCGCCGAGGCTCCAGGCGTCGGGATCATCCCAGTCGAGCAGGCCGGCCTCGCCGGCGATGGCCACGTAAGGCACCAGCCGCTCGTCGTCCGACGGCGCTGGCATGAGGTCGCCGGCCTTCAGGTCGCCGGGGCGTACCCGGTCGGTCCACGGCACCCAGTCGGGAGCGAGCAGTGAGTCAGGCCCGGGCAGCAGGACGCTCTCGCTGACCGTGACCACCTTGGACCTGGCGGCCCTGTTCACTGTCACCGCCCAGCGCCAGCCGACGTAGCCGGGGCTGAGGCACTCGAACAGGTGCGTGACCACCCGGTCGCCCTCGACCGCGGTGCCCACGTGCGCGCCGACCTGCTCCGGGCCGACGTCAGACTCGACCCCGGCGCGGGCGATGTCCACCGCGTCCGCGCAGGCCTGATCCGGCTCGGCGTGACGTGTCGTCGCAGGACTCACACCTGTCATTCTTCCGCATCGCGGGCACTGCCCGGGCACGGACCGCCCGATTCGGGCCGCCGCGCGACGCTCGGTGCGGCAATACGGTGCCGCAGGGCCAATACTGGGTACATGGCGAATTCGGGAATCGGGCCGCGAGCCAGACGTGCCGCCAAGGCCGTCGTCGCCGGTTCCCAGACCGCCGGGCGGGCGGGCGCCGCCGCCGCCTCGGGCACCACCCGGATGCTGCACAAGATGACCCACGCCTCTGGGGCTGGCCGCACCGGTCTTGCCCAGCTCATCGAGCTGTCCGCCGCGGGCAGCGTGGGTGACGGCTTCGTCGCCGTGGCCCTCGCTGGGACGCTGTTCTTCAGTACCTCGGTGCACCAGGCCAGGGGCCGCGTGGCGCTCGCGCTGCTCATCACGATGGCGCCGTTCGCGCTGCTTGCCCCGTTCATCGGCCCGATGCTCGACCGGGTGCAACAGGGCCGCAAGTACATCCTGATCGGCACGGTGCTCGCACGCGGCCTGCTGTGCTGGGGAATGGCCGGCGCGGTGCAGCACAACGACTCGCTGACGCTGCTGCCCGCCGCGTTCGGGGTGCTGCTGCTGCAGAAGGCGTACGGGGTGACCAGAGCGTCCGTCACGCCGCGGCTGCTGCCCGAGGAAATCACGCTGGTCACGGCGAACTCGCGGTGCGCGCTCGCCTCGCTGATCGCGACCTCGGCCGGGGTGCCGCTGGCCGCGGGGATCGACGCGATCTCCGGTGGTGGCCAGGGTGGCGCCGCCTGGGTGCTCAGGATCGGCACGCTCGTCTACCTGGCCGCGATCCTGCCGGGCATCCGGCTGCCCAGCGGGGTGGACGAGCCGCTGGCTGAGCCTGAGGGACAGCAGCCGCAGGAACGGCAGTCGTGGGAACGTGAGCCGAAGGCGACGGTGCCCTACGAGGTGCCGCCGTTCCAGGCCGGACCGGGAGTCAGCGGGCCGGGATTCAACGGACCGGCCTCCAATGGGCCGGGATCCAACGGTGCAGCGGCGGCCGGCGCGGGGCCGTCCGATGACTGGCCAGAGGGCACCTGGCCGCTCAGCGCGGGCGCGGCCGGTGCCAGTGCCGCTCTGGCCGGTGCCGGACTGGGCGGCGCCGGTGCGGGCAGTGCCAGTGCGGCCGGGCACAGACCGGCCGGTGCCGGGGCGGCCAACGGCGGCTCGGGGAGCAAGGCGGCGGCTAGCGCAGGGCCTGGCGCCAGCGCCGGCCGGGGGCGGAAGAAGCGGCGGTGGCGGCTGTTCCCGCGGCCGGTGGGTCCGGTGGTAGGCGAGGCTCTCCGAGCGAACATAACGTTGCGCGCCTATTCGGGATTCATGATCTTTTTCCTCGCGTTCCTGTTGCGCACGGTCCACTTCGGCACGGTCTCCGACCGGATCGCGCTCGGCGCGATGATCGCCGGGGTCGCGGTCGGCGGGTTCACCGGCACCCTGATCGGCGCGGCCCTGCGGGCCAGGGCCCCGCAGGTGATGGCGTACGTCATGCTCATCTTCACGCTCGCGGTGACCGCGGTGTGCGCGGCCAACTTCGGGCTGTGGGCGGCCGTGATCGTCGCGTTCGCCGCCGCCGTCGGCCAGACGCTGGTCAAGCTCGCACTCGACTCGATCGTGCAGCGCGAGATCAGCAGCGAGGTGCGCTCGTCGACGTTCGCGGTCTCAGAGACGCTGCACCAGCTGTCCTGGGTGGCCGGCGGGCTGCTCGGCCTGCTGCTGTCGATGACCAACAGCGGCGTCATCGGGCTCTCCGTGGCCGCGTCGTGCCTCGCGCTGTCGATCGGCTCGCTGCTGCTCACCAGGCGGGGCAGGATCCTGCGGGCCAGGACCGCCTCGATCCCGAACGCGATGGCGCCCGACCCCCAGCGCACCGCCGGGTGAAGCACCCAGGAACGGGTGAAGCGCTCGACCAACGGTCCTCAGGCGTCGATGTCGTCGGCCACCGCGCGCAGCACCGCCGCGATCTTCTTGGCTTCCTTGGCATCGGGGTGCTTGCCGCGGTGGTAGGTGTTCGACAGTCCGTCAAGCAGCTTGATCAGGTCCTCGACAAGGACGGTCATCTCGTCGGTGCCCTTGCGGTTGGCCTTGGTGACGGTCGGCGGCGGCTCAAGAGCCCGCACCTGGAGCGCCTGGGCGCCCCGGCGGCCCTCGGCCACGCCGAACTCCACTCGCTGGCCGGCCCGCAGCGTGGTGCCCGCGCTCACCAGGGCAGTTGAGTGCACGAAGACCTCGCCCCCGTCATCACGGGTGAGGAAGCCGAAGCCCTTGTCAGCGTCATACCACTTGACCTTGCCAGTAGGCACGAGCAGACCCTTTGCCGAAGAGAATTGATGAATGACGACGTCGCTTGCGGATATCTAGGCTATCGGTCCCGAGCCGGTGCGCCCACGTCCGGATCGGGCTGGCTGGGCCAGGAGGAACGATCTTCGCTGGCTGGCCGGGGCCGGCCCGGCCGGCCGATCAGCCTGATGGGCGGCACCGCAAACGACGGGGCCCGTGTGTGTGAACATACCCCTTGCAGCCCGGCAGGACACAGGAATAAAACCGCCGGCGGCGGCCGGGTTCACAGGTCCAGCTTGTGCGGCACGTTCCACGGCGGCAGCTTCGGCGGGCGCCGCCCCTGCCGCAACCGCCACAGCAGGTAGCCGGCGCTCAGCAGGGCAAGCAGGCGGCTCAGCCGACCGACCGCCAGCCAGGCCTCTGAGCCGTAGAGAGTCAGCGACTGGCGCTGGCCGCCGAACACGAGCACCAGCACCGTGCAGATGACCAGCACGAGCACGGGAAGGGCCAGGCCGATCCATTTGTCGCGGATGTCCCAGGCCCTGGAGATGAGGGCGAGCACGGCGCCGAGCACCCAGACCGGCGGGAAGATGGCGCCGCCGATGCCGAGCAGCACGACGGCGATGGCCCCAAGCTTATGATTGCGTGCCACCGCGACGAGGCTGAGCCCGAACTGCAGGAAGTAGTCGCCCGCCGAGCTTGCGGCGTCGGCGATCTTGCCGACCAGTTGCGGCTGCTCGACCTCGAGCACCGCCCCGTCCGCGGACGTGTCCTGGCCGGTGTCGCCGGCCGCCTGCTGCTTGCTCAGCAGGACCTGAGGGGTTGCAGGCTGCGGGACCTGGGGCCGGTCTGCCTTGCCGGGGCCGCGCAGATGAGCGTTCACTTCTGGTGCGCTGTCCTTCTGTGAGTCGCCACCGGCCGGTGAATCCCCCACGGCCGGTGAGTCCCCCTCCGATGCCGGGTCATTGCCCGATGCCGGGTCATTGCCCGATGCCGGGTCGCTGGCGGATGCCGCGTCGCTGCCGATTGCCGGATCACTGCCGGATGCTGGGTCGCTGCCGGTTGCCATGCTGATGAATACTGGGTCCCTGCCGGTTGGCAGGTCGCCGTCGGATAGCAGGTCGCCGTCGGCCGACGGTTCGGGCAGCACGTCGGCGGCCGGGCTGATACGCAAGGACTCAAGGACCGCGGTCGCCAGAGCCGGTCCGCCGCCGTGCCCAGGCCCGCCGCTCGCTGCCGCCGACCCGTTCAGAGAAGCCGACCCGTTCGCTGGCGCCGTGCCGCTCATCGATCCTGCACCGCTCGCCGCTACGCCGTTCGCCAGCGCTGTGCCGTTCGCCAGCGCTGTGCCGTTCGCCCTCGCTGTGCCGTTCGCCCTCGCTGTGCCGTTCGCCCTCGCTGTGCCGTTCGCCCTCGCTGTGCCGTTCGCCCTCGCTGTGCCGTTCGCGTGAGCCGTGCCGTTCCCTGACGCGGTGCCGCTCGGTGGCGCCGTACCGTCCGCTGATGCCGTGCCGATCGCTGATGCCGTGCCGCCGCTCGCTGATGCCGTGCCGGTCGCTAGCGCTGTCCCGTTAGCGTGGGCCGTGCCGTTCGCGTGGGCCGTGCCGTTCGCGCGGGCCGTGCCGTTCGCGGCTACGGTTCCGGCGAGCCTGGCGTGCTCGGCTTCGACCAGGGCAACCGCGTCGCCGAGGCTCGCGAGCACCCGCCTGACGTCCAGCGCGCTCGCGGTGGCCAGGTCGCCGCACTCCGCCTCGATCCGAACCCTGGTGCGGTTGAGCAGCATCTGCCGGTCGCTCGCGCTCAGGATGCCCCTAGCCGCGACCGACAGCCGGTTCAGGTAGTCGCGGATTAGCTGCTCCGTAGGCGGATTCATGCCTTGATGATCCACCTTTATGGCCTCCTTGGGGAGCCGGCACGCATGCATAACGGCCGAATAGAGGGCAGCGGGGCCTCGGCGGCGGCCCGGGCCGCGGCGGGGTCCCGGCCGCGGCCGCCGTCCCCGCCGCGGCGGCGGCCCCCGGGTCGCGGCGGCGAATGCGAAGGCGGCCCTGGCCGAGGCCAGAGCCGCCCTGCGCTCGCCAGGAAGGGCCGCCGCTACCGGCGGCCCTTCCTGCGCCTGGACTAGAAGTCCATGTCACCGCCACCGGGAGCAGCCGGAGCCTTGTCCCTCTCCGGCTTCTCCGCGATCACTGCCTCGGTGGTGAGGAACAGAGCCGCGATGGAGGCAGCGTTCTGCAGGGCAGAGCGCGTCACCTTCGCGGGGTCGATGATCCCGGCCTTGAACATGTCCACGTACTCGCCCGTCGCGGCATTCAGGCCGTGACCAGCATCGAGCCCGCGCACCTTCTCGGCCACCACGCCGCCCTCAAGGCCCGCGTTGATCGCGATCTGCTTGAGCGGCTCCTCGAGCGCACGGCGCACGATGTTCGCGCCGGTCGCCTCGTCGCCGGTCAGCTCGAGCTTCTTGAACGCGTTCTTGCCCGCCTGGAGCAGGGCCACGCCGCCGCCAGCGACGACGCCCTCCTCGACCGCGGCCTTGGCGTTGCGCACTGCGTCCTCGATGCGGTGCTTGCGCTCCTTCAGCTCGACCTCGGTGGCCGCGCCGGCCTTGATGACGGCAACGCCGCCGGCCAGCTTGGCGAGCCGCTCCTGCAGCTTCTCGCGGTCGTAGTCCGAGTCGGTGTTCTCGATCTCGGCGCGGATCTGGTTGACCCGGCCCGCGATCTGGTCGGCGTCGCCGCCGCCATCGACGATCGTGGTCTCATCCTTGGTGACCACGACCTTGCGTGCCTTGCCGAGCATGTCAACCTCGGTGCCGTCCAGCTTCAGGCCGACTTCCTCGCTGATGACCTGGCCGCCGGTCAGGATGGCGATGTCACCGAGCATGGCCTTGCGGCGGTCGCCGAAGCCGGGCGCCTTCACCGCGACCGACTTGAACAGGCCGCGGATCTTGTTCACCACCAGGGTCGCGAGGGCCTCGCCCTCCACGTCCTCGGCGATGATGACCAGCGGCTTGTTGGCCTGGACCACCTTGTCGAGCAGCGGCAGGAGGTCCTTGTTGGCCGACACCTTGGAGTTGACCACGAGGATGTAGGGGTCCTCGAGCACGGCCTCCATGCGCTCGGGGTCGGTCGCGAAGTAGTGCGAGATGTATCCCTTGTCGAAACGCATTCCCTCGGTGAGCTCAAGCTCCAGGCCGAAGGTGTTGCTCTCCTCGACGGTGATGACGCCTTCCTTGCCGACCTTGTCCATGGCCTCGGCGATCATCTCGCCGATCGCCGTGTCGCCGGCCGAGATGGAGGCGGTCGAAGCGATCTGCTCCTTGGTCTCCACGTCCTTGGCCAGCTTGGAGAGCTCCTCGCTCACCCGCTCGACGGCCGCCTCGATGCCGCGCTTGAGCGACATCGGGTTGGCGCCCGCCGCCACGTTGCGCAGGCCCTCGCGGACCAGCGCCTGGGCGAGCACGGTAGCTGTGGTGGTGCCGTCGCCAGCGACGTCATCGGTCTTCTTGGCGACTTCCTTAACGAGCTCGGCGCCGATCTTCTCCCATGGGTCCTCGAGCTCGATCTCCTTGGCGATGGACACGCCATCGTTGGTGATCGTGGGTGCGCCCCACTTCTTCTCGAGTACCACGTTCCGGCCCTTGGGGCCGAGGGTTACCTTGACGACGTCGGCCAGCTGGTTCATGCCGCGCTCGAGGCCGCGCCTGGCTTCCTCGTCGTACGCGATCATCTTCGCTGCCATAGGCTCTTAGTCCTCCTGAGACTTATTGCCTGTCGAATGCCGACCGAGCCGACGCCCGCGACGGACGGCCCAGCGCCCAGGCAGTCACTTCCTGCTGCGCGCAGTGCCTCATCGTCCCGATCACGCTGTCAAAACGCTGTCACTCTCACCCGGAGAGTGCCAACGACCTGTTTAGCACTCTCGTGGTGAGAGTGCAAGCCGGAGGTGCCTTCCGGCGGACGGCGCGCAGGTCAGGCGCTCGGCCAGCGGGCAGATCCCACGCCCAACCGGCCGGGCAGCGAAACCCAGGATGCGAGTGCGCAAGGCCCGTCGCCGGGTACGCGAAGAACCCGGCACCCGTCTTCCGCCGGGTACCGGGTCCACCGCGCTAAGCCGCGGAGCTTAGACCGCCCTGACTGCCTCGGCCTGAGGTCCGCGGTCGCTCTGCGTAATCTCGAACTCGACTCGCTGACCTTCCTCAAGCGTGCGGTAGCCGTCCATCTGAATTGCCGAGAAGTGGACGAATACGTCCCTACCACCGTCGACCGCGATGAAGCCGTAGCCCTTATCCGCGTTGAACCATTTGACGGTGCCCTGAGCCATGAACAACAACTCCCTAACTTTTGCTCGGGCTTTCGGGTCACGCCCTTGCTACGCGAAACCCGTTGATCGCGGAGCGGGCCAGACGTCCGCGCAAGCTGTGCCTGCCGTTCTCGCCGTACCGACAGCGACCGGACATTACTGTACATGGTCCCGAGGTCCGGCGTACTGCGATACCCGTCGAAGATCTCGGCGTCATGACCGGCCCAGCCGTCGTGCTGGAACCATGCTTTAAGGCATGGTTTCAACCGAATCCGCCGCCCGTGATCACCTAGTTTTGCGCATCCCGCGCCGACCGGCGCAATGCGCGGGCACAAAGCTAGCTGGCACCGTCCCCGGCATCAACCACCGCAGCCACGGCACGCCGCGCGGCTTAGCACAATGCCGAATGCTACTCATTAGTAGCATTCTCGCGCGTTAGCGCAACGCGTCAATTGCGCCGCGCCCGGAGACGGCCGTCACTGCGCGTACCCGCCAGGCCCTGGCCCGCGCACGCTCTCGTAGAGCCGGACGAAATCCGCGAAGCGTGGCTTGATCGGCACCGGAACAGTGACCGCGCCGACGACTGCGTTCAGCGTCTTCAGGCCGTCGCCCGAATTGATGATGACGGTCTCCTCGTCCGGGTCGATCTGGCCGGCAGCGAGCAGCCTGCGCAGTACCGCCAGCGTGACGCCGACGGCCGTCTCGCCGAAGATACCTTCGGTAGCCGCAAGCAGCGCGATCGCCTGCACGATCTCCTCGTCGCTTGCGTCGGCCACGGCGCCGCCGGTCCGGCGCACGACGTCGAGCACGTAAGGCCCGTCGGCCGGGTTGCCGATCGCCAGCGACTTGGCGATCGTGTCCGGCCTGACCGGCTGCACCACGTCGTGGCCCGCGCCGAACGCCGCCGCCACCGGCGCACACCCGCTGGCCTGGGCGCCGTAGATCCTGACCGGGGTGTCGGCAACCAGGCCGAGCGCGGCGAACTCGCCGAACGCCTTGTCGATCTTGACAAGCTGCGCGCCCGAGGCCACCGGGACGACGACCTGGCGCGGCAACCGCCAGCCAAGGTCCTCGGCGATCTCGTAGCCGATCGTCTTGCTGCCCTCGGCGTAGTACGGCCGGACGTTCACGTTGACGAACGCCCAGTCGTCACGTTCCTCGGCGAGTTCGGTCGCGAGCCTGTTCACCTCGTCATATCCGCCGTCCACGGTGACGAGCAGCCCGCCGTAGACGGCGGAGGCGAGTATCTTCTCCGGCTCGAGGCCGGCCGGAACCATGACGACGGATTCGATCCCGGCCTTGGCCGCCGCGGCGGCCACCGCATTGGCCAGGTTCCCTGTGGACGGGCAGGCGAGCACCCGGTACCCCATCTCGACCGCCGCGGCCAGCGCGACGGCGACGACCCGGTCCTTGAACGAGTGCGTGGGGTTGGACCGCTCGTCCTTGACCCAGAGCGCGCGCATCCCGAGCGCCTTCGCCAGCCGGTCGGCGCGGACCAGCCTGGTCCGGCCGGGCTCGGTGTTGGGCCTGTCCGCGATGTCGGGCGGTACGGGAAGCAGGCTGGCGTACCGCCAGATGTTCGCCGGCCCGGCCTCGATCTGCTCTCTGGTGGTGGCCGGGTAGTCGTAGCTGACCTCAAGCGGGCCGAAGCAGTCCGAGCAGGCGTGCTGCGCGCCGAGGTCGAAGCGGGAACCGCACTCGCGGCAGGTCAGGGAGCTTGCGTTGCCGAACCGGGGGGCGAGGGAGGGGTCGGAGATTACGGGCGCCAGTGCCGTGGTCATAGCGAAGAGGCCTTTCCTCATCTGTCCTGGTGCCAGGTCGGCAGTCAGGCCGGAGTTGGCACCAGTCACGAGATGGCCTCGTCGTCGAGCGCAGATCAGCGTGATGGTTGCCGGGGCTTCACAGGGCCGTTCCCTCCACCCCTCTGGATGAGCAATATGAAGTTGTCTGGGCGATACAGGCGCCTACGCCGCTGATGGCAGGGAGCAGCCGCTGTCGTCACTCCAGTTGCCGCACAGGCTATCACCGCCAACTCGGACCGCTCGCGGCGGTGTGGGGCGCGCTGAGCAGGCAGTCGATAGTTGCGAGGGCGTTAGGCGATCGACATGCGTTCGAGGTCTGCTCCGTGCTTCTCTGGCAGCAACATGATGTCGAAAGGGCCTTTCCTCCTGCGCCGGATGGCATCGGTGCGGTTGCTGCTGATCAGCGTGCTGCTCAGCACGCTGATCGCGGCTGCCCTGGTGGCGGCGCTTGCCGGGTTCGCCGCGGGCTCGCTGCCCGAGGCGGTCTCCGGGGACCTGGCCAGGGCACCGCGCACCTCGATCGTCATCTACGGCGCCTTCCCCGCGCAGCAGGCCAGGATCGACCAGCCTGCCGTGCCCGTCACGCTGCACCGCGCGTTCGGCACGGTGCCGTTCGCGCTGCGGGAGGCGGTCTGGTCCGACCCGATCGGGCTGCCAGCCCCGCGCGGGCAGCGGAACGTTCCGCTGGTCGAGGCCGCGTCGATCGGCCAGATCACCGGCCACGCCAGGCTCACGGCCGGCCGGTGGCCCGACTGGCCTGCCGGGCCGACGGTACCGACCAAGCCGACCAGGCCGGCCCGCAGCGCCCCGATCCAGGCCGCGGTGCCTGTCACGGTCGCGCAGGCCCTGCACCTGCGGCTCGGGCAGGTGCTCGCGCTGAGCGACCGGCAGACAGGGGCGCGGGTCACCTTCGTGCTCACCGGGCTGTACCGGCCGGAGTCCCCTGCCGCGCAGTACTGGGGGCTCGACCTGATCGCACCGTCCGGCATCAGCGTGCAGGGCGGCTCGATCACGTACGGCCCGCTCGTCGTGGCCCATGGCGCGTTCACCAGCCGCGCCCTCGCCATCGACGGCGTCACCTGGCTCGCGACCCTGCGCAGCACCAGGATCGGCGCTAGCGAGCTCCAGCCGCTGGCCGACCGGCTCGACCGTGCGCAGAGCTACCTGACGAGCTCCACCTACCTCGGCGGGCTGCAGGTGACCAGCGGACTGCCCGCCGTGCTGTCCGGCATCGCGACCAAGCTCGTGGTGGCCAGGTCACTGCTGCTGGTCAGCGGACTCGAGCTGCTCCTGCTGGCCGGCGCCGCCCTGACCCTGGCCGTCCGCACCCTGGCCGAGCACAGGGAGAACGAGTCGGCGCTGCTCGCGGCCAGGGGCGCCGCCCGGCGGCAGCTTGCCTGGATCGCGTTCACCGAGGCGCTGACGGTCACGGCGGTCGCCGCCGCGGTCGGCGGGCTGCTCGGCACCGCCCTCGCGGGACTGCTCGCCAGGTCCGGGCAGCTGCGGGCGGCTGGTCTTGCCATCCACGGCATCCCCGCGCAGGTCTGGTTGACGGTCGGGATCGTGCTGGTGACCTGCACGGCGATCCTGGTGTGGCCGGCCCTGCATCCGATCGACCCCGGCGCGGCCAGGGTACGCAAGGGGCGGCGGGCCGTCGCGATCGCCGCGGCCAGGGCCGGCGGCGACCTCGGGCTCGTGGCGCTCGCCGTCCTGGCCGGATGGCAACTGCGTGACTACTCGGTGCTCGGCCGGACGCCGGCCGGGATCGGCGTGGACCCGGTGCTCGCGCTCGCCCCCGCGGTGGTGCTGGCCGCGGCCACCGTGCTGCCGCTGCGCCTGCTGCCGCTGCTTGCCAGGGCCGCCGACCGGCTGGCCGCGCGCACCAGGCGGCTCGGCGCGGCGATGCCGTGCTGGGAGATCAGCAGGCGGGCAGGCAGGCAGAGCGCCTCGATGCTGCTGATCGTGCTGGCGGTCGGTACTGGCACCCTTGCGCTCGCCCAGCACCAGAGCTGGCGCCAGTCGGCGCTCGACCAGTCGGCGTTCGTGGCCGGCGCCGACGTCCGCGCGACCCTGCCCGCGCCGGTCGGGCTCGGCCGGGCGGGCGCGATCGGCACCGCCCGCGGCGTGACCGCCGCGATGGCCGTCGCCACCGGCGTCACCGCGACCAGCGGCCAGGTGCTGGCGCTCGACCCGCGCGCGGCGGGCAGGACGGTGCTGATCCGCGCGGACCAGTACGCCGGGCCCGAGGCGGCGCTGTGGCGGCGGCTCATCCCGCCGGGTAACCCGCGCTGGGTGACCCTGCCAGGCCGCCCGGCCAGGCTGGAGATCACCGCCAGCCTGGACCAGGGAGCCGGCCCAGGCATCGGGCCCGTCGAGGTCACGGTCTCGATCCAGGACGGCGCAGGCATCGTCTACTCGGTCCCGGCCGGCGTGCTGCCCGCCGACGGGAGGCAGCACGCGCTCGTGGTCGCGCTCTCCGGCCGGCGGCAGGCGATCTACCCGCTGCGGCTGCTCGCGATCACGGCGCAGTACACGCTGCCGCCCCTGCCGCCGAAAGCGAAGCAGCCCGCCGCGCTTGCCCGCATCTCCAGCCTGACAGTGCACGGGCTGGCGGTATCCGCGCGCCCGGCCGGCGCCTTCGGGAGCGCGTTTGCCTCGGAGACCGCGCTCAGCGGCTGGCGGCCCGGCGTGTCGGCGCCTGGCCTTGCCGTGTCCGCGGTTGGCTCCGCTCCCAGCCTGCTGCCGGCCCAGGGCATCCCCGCGCCGGGCACCGTCAGCTTCCACCCCGGCTTCGGGCAGGTCAACGAGGGCGTGCCGCCGCACCTGCTGCACCTGCCGGCCCCCGGGCAGCTGACGCTCACCGCGCCGGTGCCGTTCACGGCGGCCAGCGGCATCGCGACCCGGGCCTTCCTTGCCGCGAATCAGCTCAGGGTCGGCGACTCGGTGCAGGTCTCGGCCGGGCCGACGACCGTGAACGTGCGGATCGTCGCCGCCGTCGCCTCCTTCCCCACGGTCTCCGGCAGCGGCGGCGGGCTGATCGTGGACCAGGCGGCAGTCCAGGACATCGTCGCCGAGCAGGACGGGCCGCCGCTGCCGGTGACGCAGTGGTGGCTGGCCACCGGGGCCGGGGCGGTGCCACCAGGGCTCCCGCGCGGCACGGTGATCGCCGACCGCGACGCGCTGCACGCCGCGCTGCTGAGCGAGCCGATGTCGGCCATCGCGCAGCAGGCCGTGCAGGCGGTGGCCGTGGCGGCGGTCCTGCTCGCCGTGCTCGGCTTCACCGTGAGCATCGCCGGAAGCGTGCGGGAACGCCGCTCGCAGAGCGCGCTGCTCGCCGCGCTCGGCGTCGATGCGGCGGCCAGGGCCAGGCTGCTCTGCGTCGAGGCGCTCGCGCTCGGGGTTCCGGCCGCGGCCACCGGGCTGCTGCTCGGCACGGTGCTCGCGCACCTGCTCGTGCCCGCGGTGACGCTGACCCCGGCCGGAGCGGTGCCGGTGCCGTCGGCGCTGGTCGAGGTGCCGCTCGGGCTCGCCGCGCTGCTCGCGCTCGCCGTGACGGCGATCCCGGTGATCGCGGCCGCGGCCACGGCCGCCTACCGGCCTGACCCCGCGGCGCAGCTCCGCGCCTCGGAGGCGATATGAGGACGGCGCTGGCGCGGCTTCGGGCCGGCCTGGCCACGGCGACCGGGACCGGGGCGGGCGCGAGCCTGGTACTCGCCCTGCTGGTCATCGCCACCGTGTTCGTCGCCGTCGCGATGCCGAGGGCGAGTCTGGCGTACCGGACCAGGGCGCTGCGGCAGATCATCGGGCAGTCGAGCGCGCCTGGCCGCACGGTGATGGCGACGACCAGCTTCACTGAGCTCGCCGCGCCGCTCTCCCCTGGCAGCGCCGGCCTTACCCTGTTCCCCGGGCAGGTCAGCGAGGTCGGCACGCAGGTCGGCAGGAACCTGGCCGCGGCCGGGCTGCCGCTGCAGGGCCGCACGGACCGGTGGTGGGGCATGGCGACGGGCTACCTGGCAGCGCCGCACTCCCCGCAGGCCGCACACAACGGCAGCATCCCGCCGCAGGTCGAGGCGCTCTACCGGCCCGCGCTGCGCAGGTTCTCCCGGCTGGTGGATGGCCACATGCCGTCGAAGAGCCTGGTGCGGGAGACCTCGGCCATGTTCCAGGTGGCCGTGACGGCCGCCACCGCGGCCAAGTGGCACCTGCGGCCGGGGACGGTGCTGAAGATGGACAGCGTCGGGGTGTCGGTCAAGCTCATCGTGACCGGCATCGTCAAGCCGCTTGATCCCGGGTCGTCGTTCTGGACGCAGGACCCCAACGCGGCGGCGGTGACCTTCAACTCCGCGCCAACCGGCGGCTACTGGCTCGGCGCGGCCTTCGTGCCGCTCTCCGCGCTGCTGAACCTGGAGAGGGCGTTCAGCACCGCCAGCATCCAGATCACCTGGGAGTACCCGCTGGCGCTCGGCTCGGTGAACGCGAACCAGGCAGCCAGCCTGACCGCCGACCTGAACCGGGCGCTCTCGACGGCGGGCATCCTGCGGATGACCAACACCGTCCCGCCCGACATCGGCCTGTCGTCCGGGCTGTCCACGCCGCTCAGCCTGTTCGTACAGAAGCAGGGTCAGGTCGGCAGCCTGCTCGCGCTGCTCTACGTCAGCCTGACCGTGGTGAGCGCGATCGTGCTGCTGCTCGGCGGCCTGCTGCTCGCCGAGCGGCGGGCCAGCGAATTCCGCCTGATCAGAGCCAGGGGCGCGGCGCGCAGGCAGGTTGGCTTGCTGGCGCTGCGGGCGGGATTGATCGTGGTGCTCCCGGCCGCTGCGGTAGGCGCGCTGGCCGGCGTGGCTCTCACCCCGGGCGGCGGCGAGCCGCTCGCGTGGTGGCTGGCCGGGGCCACGGCGCTGGTGGCGGTGGCCGGCGTTCCCTTGCTCGCGGTCCGCCAGGCCTCGGTCGCCGCGGTCACCCGCGCCGACGCCGACGTGCCGCCGAGCCGCACCGCCAGGGCCAGGCGGCTGGTACTCGACGCCACGCTGGTGGCGGCGGCGGTGGGCGGCATCGTGGTGCTGCGCAGCCAGGGCCCGCCGCCGCCCGGCGGCACCGACTGGTACACCAGCGCCGCTCCGGCCCTGGTCGCCGTGCCCGCGGCGATCGTGATGGTGCGTGTCTACCCCGTCGTCGTCGGCTGGCTGGTCAGGCTGGCCGGCCGGCGGCACGGCGTGAGCGCCTTCGTCGGGCTGGCCCGCTCAGTACGCGGATCGGTCAGCACGGTGCTGCCGGTCTTTGCGCTGGTGCTCGCGCTCGGCGTGATCGCGTTCGGCGCGACGCTGCGGGCCGCCGTGCTGCGCGGCGACGTCGCTGCCTCGTGGAGCGCGACCGGTGCCGACGCGGTCGTGGATGCCGGGTCAAGCTCGCTGCCGCTGGATCAGGCCGCGCAGCGCGCGATCGATGCGGTGCCCGGTGTGCGGCGCACGACGGTGCTGACCGTGCTCGCCGGCACCGCCGCTGACAGTTCCACGCTGGCGGTGGTGGTAGTCAGCCCGGCCAGCTACGCCGCCCTTGTGGCGACCACGCCGCTGCCGCCGTTCCCGGCGCGGGAGCTGGGCGGCGGGCTGAAGGGCACGGCAGGCACGGGACCGCCGGGCACGGGACCGCCGGGCCTGGCCGCCAGGGTTCCCGCGCTGGCCTCGCCGAGCGCGGCGGTGGCGATCCGGCATGGCCCGCAGGTCCTTGTCGGGATCCGCCCCGTGGCGATGCGGCTGGCCGGCCGGATCGCCAGCCTGCCCGGCGTGCCCAACACCACGCCCTTTGTCGTGGTCCCGTACCAGGCCATGGCCAGGGTCATGGGTGCCAGCCTCGGCCCGCCGAACCTGATGCTGATCGTGGGCGCGCACGTGGACGCGGCCAGGCTGAGGTCGGTGGCGGCACGGCTGCTGCCCGGCTCGACGGTCAGCCTGCGGTCCACCGCACTCGCCGCCCTGACCGACGCCCCGCTTCCGCGTGGCGCCTACGTGAGCTTCGCGCAGGGCGTGGCGGCCGCCGCCGCCCTCGGCGCCGTGATCCTGGCGATCATGCTGGCGCTCGGCGCGAGGCCGCGGGAGCTGACCCTGGCCAGGCTGCTGACCATGGGCCTGTCGCCCGGCCAGGCCAGGCGGCTGGTGGTCGCCGAGGTGCTCCCGGCCATCGTGGCCTCGGCGGCCGGCGGGGTGTGCTGCGCGTGGGCGCTGGTCAGGCTGCTCGGCCCGGCCGTCGACTTGGCACCGCTGACCGGCACGTCGGCGGCGGTCCGGGTGGGCGCCGATTACGCCGTGCTCGGCTACCTGACGGCCGGCCTGCTGGTGCTCGCGCTGGCCACGCTGCTCGCCCAGTCGGCGGCCACCAGGTTCCGCGGGGTCGCGCGGGCGCTGCGGGTCGGTGAATGATGGTCAGCGGAGAAGGGTGCGGCGCGATGGCGGGCAGGCGATGACGAGCAGCGGCACGGCCAGGGGCGCCGAGGCCAGCGGAGCCCAGGCCAGCGGAGCCGGGATCACCGCCGCGGCGCAGATCAGCGAGCTCGCCGCCGAGGCCGCCAGGGCGCGCGCCACCTTCGGCGAAGGCGCGCTTGTCGCCTGCGACCGGCTGGTGCGGATCTACCGTGCCGAGGGCATCGAGGTGCAGGCCTTGCAGGGCCTTGACCTGCTGATCGGCGCCGGCGAGCTGACCGCCATCGTGGGAGCCTCGGGCAGCGGGAAGTCGACGCTGATGAACATCCTCGCCGGGCTTGACGCGCCCACGGCGGGCTCGGTGCGGGTGGCCGGGCACGACCTGGCCGCCATGTCGGCGCGGGAGCGGCTCGGCTACCGGCGCAATACGGTCGGGTTCGTCTGGCAGCAGACGTCGCGCAACCTGCTGCCCTACCTGACCGCCAGGCAGAACGTGATCATGCCGATGCGCCTCAGCGGCGTCGGCCTGCGCCGGCGCGGGCGGCGCGCTGACGAGCTGCTCGGGGTGCTCGGCGTCGCCGACTGCGCGGACCGCAGGCCTGACCAGATGTCCGGCGGCGAGCAGCAGCGGGCGGCGATCGCGACCGCGCTGGCCAACCAGCCCGACCTGCTGCTTGCCGACGAGCCGACCGGCGAGCTTGACAGCGCCACGGCGGTGGACGTGTTCGGCGCGTTCCAGACGGCCAACGCCGAGCTCGGCGTCACGGTCCTGGTCGTCACCCACGACTCCGCGGTGTCCTCGCAGGTACGCCGCACGATCGCGATCGCGGACGGCCGGACATCGACCGAGACGCTGCGGCACTCATCGGCCGCCGACGACGGCAGCATGACCCAGCACGCGGTGGAGTACGCGGTGCTCGACCGGGCCGGCCGGCTGCAGCTGCCGCTCGAGATGATCGAGCCGCTCGGCATGCGGGACCGGGTGCGGCTCGAGGCCGAGCCCGACCACATCGGCGTCTGGCCCGACGTCCACCCCGCCGGGCCGCGGGGGGAACAGGGATGACCGGCGTGCTGGCAGCCACGCTGGTCGACGTCAGGGACGTCACCCGCACGTTCGGCAGCGGCGGAACGGCGGTGCACGCGCTGCGCGGCGTCTCGTGCACGATCAGGCAGGGCGAGCTGACCGCGCTGGTCGGGCGGTCGGGCTCGGGCAAGACCACGCTGCTGAACATCATCGGCGGGCTTGACCGGCCGACCGCCGGCTCGGTGCACGTGGCCGGGCACGAGGTTACGGCGATGAGCGAGCGGGAGCGGATGCTGTTCCGCAGGAACACGGTGGCGTTCATCTTCCAGTCGTTCGGCCTGATCCCGATCCTGTCAGCGGCCGAGAACGCCGGCATGCCGCTGCGTATCGCCGGAGCGCCGGTCGGCGAGCGGGAGGAACGGGTCCGCCTGATGCTGAGCCTGGTGGGCCTCGCCGATCACGCCAGGCAGCGACCCAACGAGCTGTCCGGCGGCCAGCAGCAGCGGGTGGCGATCGCCAGGGCGCTGGCCAGCAACCCGACGCTGCTGATCGCCGACGAGCCGACCGGCCAGCTCGACTCGCAGACCGGCCGCCAGATCCTGCGGCTGCTCCGCACCGTGGTCCGCTCGGAGGGGATCACAGCGCTGGTGGCGACCCACGACCCGGTGCTGATCGACATCGCCGACGCCACGCTGGCGCTGCAGGACGGGGTCCTCAGTCAGGCGTAGCGGGTCGGTGCCGCCGGGCGGCGGCGCCCGGGGCTAACCTCACTGGCGTGAGCGATGCTTCTGCCGGCCACCGGATCCTGGTCGCGTCGAACCGCGGGCCGGTCTCGTTCAGCCGCGGCGACGATGGCCTGCTTTCGGCAGGCCGCGGCGGCGGCGGCGTTGTCTCCGGGCTCTCGTCGGTGGCCAGCACCGCGGACCTGCTGTGGGTGTGCGCGGCGCTGTCCGACGGCGACCGGGCGGCGGCGCGCCAGGCGCCTGGGGGGCTGCTCGGCCTGGACGGCGACCCAGCCGGATCCTCGGTGCGGATGCTCGACATCCCGGCCGCGACCTTTCACCGGGCATACAACACCGTCGCCAACTCGGTGCTCTGGTTCGTGCACCACATGCTCTACGACACTCCGAACCACCCGCAGTTCGGTCACGCCTTCCGCCGCGACTGGGAGGCCTACCGCGAGTACAACATGGCCTTCGCCCAGGCGCTGGCGGCCAGCGACGGCGCGGGCGACAACGGGGCGGGCGACAACGGCGCGGGCGACGGCAGTGCGGGCGACCACGGGAATGCCCGCGGTCCCGAGCGGGTCAGCGCCGTCATCCAGGACTACCACCTGACGCTGGCGCCGAGGATGCTGGCCGAGCTGAGCCCGGGGATCAGGATCGCGCACTTCTCGCACACGCCGTGGGCGCCGGTGGACTACTTCAGGCTGCTGCCTGACTCGGTCGCCGCCGAGGTGCTCGACGGGATCCTGGGCGCCGACCACGCTGGCTTCCTCTGCCAGCGCTGGGCGGATGCGTTCGTGGACTGCTGCGAGCACGTGCTCGGGGCGCAGGTGGACCGCGAGCGGGCGCGGGTGACCTACCGCGGCCACGTCACCGGCATCGGCGTGCACCCGCTCGGCGTGGACGCCGCCGACCTGCTCAGCCGCGGCGCCGAGCCCGACGTGCAGGCGCGGATCGCCTCGCTGCGCGAGCTGATCGGCGACCGCAAGCTGATCGTCAGGGTGGACAGGACAGAACTGTCAAAGAACATCGTCCGCGGCCTGGCCGCCTACCGCGAGCTGCTGCTTGCCCGCCCGCAGTGGCGCGGGAAGGTGATGATGCTCGCGCTCGCCTACCCATCGAGGCACGACCTGCCCGAGTACAGGGAGTACGCAGCCAGCGTGCAGCGCCTCGCCACGGCCATCGACGAGGAGTTCGGCACGCCGGACTGGACGCCGATCCTGCTGCGCTCCAACGACGACTACCCGCGGTCGCTGGCCGGCTACCGGATGGCCGACGTGCTGCTGGTCAACCCGATCAGGGACGGCATGAACCTGGTCGCCAAGGAGGGCCCGATCCTCGCCGAGCACGGCTGCGCCCTCGTGCTGTCCCGCGAGGCCGGCGCGGCCGACGAGCTCGGCGAGCACGCGCTGCTGGTGAACCCGTTCGACATCTCTGGCACCGCGACGGCCCTGCACGAGGCGCTGATCATGCCTGATGATGAACGAATTCGCCGGTGCCGGTCGCTGGCCGCCGCCGCCGGTGCCGTTCCCCCGTCTGACTGGCTGGCCAGCCAGCTCGCCGCGCTGCAAGCCGCCGGCTGACCGGCCGGGACCGCGCCCGCCTCGGGCGGCGGGCCCGCCGATCGCGCCGGCGGCCGGTGCTTACCCGGCGGTACCGCGGCCGGAACGCAGCGTGCTGCGGTTGGCGCGGCGCCGGCGCAGCCGCGCGACGAGCGCCGGATCGAACCTGGCCGCCTCCGGCCGGTCGATCAGCTCGTTGAGCAGCTGGTAGTACCTGGTCGGAGACATCGCGAACGCGTCGAGAATCTCGCGCTCCTTGGCGCCCGGTGACCGCCACCAGCTTCGCTCGAAGGCCAGGATCCGCATCTCAAGCTCGGTCAGTGACGCCACCAAGGACCCGGCCCCTTCTCCCCCGCATCATCGTAGGCGGAGTTTGGCGGCCCGATCTAGCGAGCCGGCTATCCGCCCACGTACGCTCACGATCTGTGACCTCGTACACCTGCCTGACCTTCCTCACCGACTTCGGGCTCGAGGACGGCTTCGTCGCCGCGTGCCACGGGATCGCGATGCGGATCGCACCGGCCGTCCCGGTGATCGACATCACCCACCTGGTGCCGCCCGGTGACGTGCGGCGCGGGGCGGCGGTGCTGTCCCAGACCGTGCCGGCGATGCCGCCCGCGGTGCACGTCGCGGTGGTCGACCCCGGTGTCGGGACGGCCAGGCGGGCGATCGCCGTGCAGGCGCGGTCGGGCATCCTGGTCGGCCCGGACAATGGCCTGCTCTCCTGGGCGGCGACCGCGCTCGGCGGGGCGGTCAGGGCCGTGCTGCTGACCAACGACGCGCTATGGAACAAGCCGGTCGCACCGACCTTCCACGGCAGGGACATCTTCATGCCGGTGGCCGCCCGGCTGGCCACGGGCACCGACCTGCGCGAGGCGGGGCCGGAGACCGACCTCTCCGACCTGGTGCTGCTGGCTCCGCCGACCAGCCGGATGCTCGACGGCGAGGCAGAGGGCGAGGTGCTTTCTGTGGACAGGTTCGGCAACGTGCAGCTGTCCATTCCGTCGTCGGCCGCCGCCGAACTCGGCATCGCGATCGGCGCACCTATGATCGTCCGTTGCAACCGGCGCGAGCTGAGCGCGCCGTACCTGGAGACGTTCGGCTCGGCGGCCCCCGGCGACCTGATCGCCTACACCGACAGCGCTGGGCTGATCTCACTGGCCGTGAGCAGCGGAAACGCGGCCGAGCGGCTTTCGCTGCCGCCGGGCGCACGGGTCAGGATCGCCGCCGACCTGCCTGCCTGACGCGGCGGATCGGACCAGCTGTTGAACTCGCAACAAACTTGTCTGCGCAACAAAATAGCCTAGTTGTGGCAGAATTTGGGCCAGACCCAATGGAAGGCCACGACACTCGTGCCGCTGCGCATGTCCCGTATCGCCAAGGGGGCCGCCACGATCGGCCTGGCCCTGGCGCCTGTCGCGGCACTTGGCATCCCCGCGCTCGCCAGCGCGCCACAAAGGCACGAATGGTGGCTGCGCGCGCTGCACGTGACCGCCGCCTGGAACATGGGCCAAGGCGGTCACGTAGTCGTCGCGGTGCTGGCCGACGGCGTCGCGGCCAGTCAGGCCGACGTGGCCGGGTCGGTGATCAACGGACCAGACTTCACCGGCTCTGGCCGTAAGCCGGGCGGACCCTACTACGGTGTCATCGGCACCGGCCTGGCCAGCCTGATCGCCGGGCACGGCCACGGCAAGGCGGGCAGGGACGGCAAGCGGCCGCTCGGCATCGCCGGCATCGCCAGCCAGGCCACGATCCTGTCCGTACGTGTCACCCTCAGCCCTGGCGACCCGCTCTGGTCGAGCAGCAGGATCACCTCGCGGCTGCCCAACGCAATCGCGGCCGGCATCAGGTACGCGGTCGAGCACAAGGCGTCGGTGATCGACCTGCCACCCGATCCCGGCCTGCCCGGGCTGACCGGCTACGGCGACGTACCGGCAGCGGCCGGCGGCAGCGCCGCCGAGCGCTCCGCGATCGCCTACGCGGTGCGGCATGGCGTGGTCCTGGTGGCGCCGGCCGGCGACGACGCCCAGGACGGCGACGCGGTGGACTACCCGGCGGCCTACCCGGGAGTGATCTCGGTGGGCGCGTTCGGCCGGACGTTCATCAAGGCCCCGTTCAGCAGCCGACGGCCCTACGTCACGCTCACCGCGGCCGGCCAGCAGATCGTGGCCGCCGCGCCGTCCGGCTACCAGACCATGAACAGCACCTGGGCAGCGAGCGCGATCGCCTCCGGCATCGCGGCGCTGGTCAGGTCGCGGTTCCCCAGCCTGACCGCCGCTCAGGTGCGCACGGCCCTGACCAGCGGCACCGAGTTCCGCCCGCCGCGCGGCAGGCTGGACGGGTCAGGCTACGGCACCGTCGACGCACTCGGCGCGATCACCCGGGCGGCCACGATGTCTCCGCCGCACGCGCAGTCGGCGGTCAGCGGCGCCCAGCCGAATACCCGCCCGCTGACTCCGCCGGTTGCGTCCCAGGAGTCGATCATCAAGTCTGACCTGGTCAAGGACGGCGGGATCGCGGCTGCGTTGCTTGTGCTGCTGCTACTGCCGATCATGGCCTACGGCGCCGCCGGGCGCCGCCGGGACAGGCAGGCCGCCGCCGCCTCGGCCGCGCGGGACGCGCGGAGCCAGGCGCGGACCGTCCAGGGCGGCATGCTCGCCGACCCGCTGCTCGAGTTCTTCGGGCCGCAGCACGCCAGGCCCGACGAGCGCCCTGCGGCCCAGCGCCCGCCGGTCAGCCCCAGGTACCAGCCAAGGCCGACCCTGACCGGCCGGTCGACGCTGTCTACCCTGTCGGCACGGCCGGGCCTCGCTACCGACGAGGAGCTGACGGGCGGGCCGGGCGGGCCGGGCGGGCCGGGCGGGCCCGCGATGATTCCCGCGCCGGTCGGCGCGGGAATCATGCCCGTGGTCACTTTCCCCGGCGCTGGCGGCCCGCAGCAGCCGGGCGCGGCCGACCAGGGCGGCAGCGGGCCCGCGCGCCAGGACCACGACGAGGTCCGACCGTCGGACGGGCTGAAGCCACAGGTCAGCGGTACCCCGCCGTGGGAGCCTGCGGCACAGCCCACCACCGTGCTGCCGTGGGCCATCCCGGCGTCCTCCGGCGGCACGGCACCGCGCCCGGCGTTCACCGGGCAGATCAGGCACGGGCCGCCCGAGGCGCTGTTCGGTGGCTCGGCGGGGCCCGCCGACCGGTCGGTCTTCGTCTCAGGCCCCCAGGGAACCGCCGACCGGTCGGTCTTCGATTCTGGCCCGCAAGAAATCACCGGCCAGTCCCCGTCCGGGCTGCCGCGGCGGGTCAGCCAGGCAAGGCCGCATCCCCCGCCGAGCGGCTATGCAACGCCAGATCCGGCGCGGCCGGGCAACGGGCAGCCGACGATGCGGGCCGACTCTGGGCAGTCCGCCGACCCCGCCTGGCCGGGGAATAGCGAGCCCGCCGGTCCAGGCTGGACAGCTAGCGGGCAGCCCGCCGACCCCGCCTGGCCCGCGAACGCCCAGCCGGCCAGCTCGCGCTGGACTGGTAACAGCCAGCCCGCCGATCTGACGTGGCCGGGCAGCGGCCAGTTCGCCGATCCCCGGTGGCCAGCTAGCGGCCAGCCGCACCCCGCGCGAGCCGATTCCGTGCGGAGCGACGCCCGGCCCGGCCCGCCGTGGGAGGACTCCGTGCCTCCCGGCCAGGTGCGGCCGGAGAGCCGCCAGCCCGACGTCACCAGGACCGGGTCGGATCGGCGGCCAGGACCGCCGTGGGAGGAGTCCGGGCAGCCCGAGCCACCCCCACAGCCGGGTTACGGCCAGCCGGAGCCCCGTGATGTTCAGCGCGCGGACTCGACCGGCCACCCGATCTACGTGTGGAGCCCGACGGACGCACCGACCGGGCCCGCCGCGGATCCGTTCCCCGCCGACACGTTCCCAGCGAGCCCATTCCCCGCCGGGCCAGCCGAGGATCCGTTCCCCGCGGATCCGTTTCCCGCGAACCGCTTCCCTGCCAGCTCGATCCCGGCGGCGGACCCGTTCGCGCCGGACTCTTATCCCACCGACTCGTTCGGTGCGGTCGGGCGGGACGACCCGTTCCCCGGGCCCGACGAGCGCGGTTAGTCGGCGCGACTAGCCCGCGCTCGTCCCGTCAGCCCCATCCGCCGTCCTGTCGGCTCCATCGGTCCTGTCGGCTCCATCGGTCCTGTCGGCTCCATCGGTCCCGGCGGCTCCATCAGTCCCGGTGGCCCCACCGGTCCCGGCGGCACCGTTCGCTGCAGCCGCCCGGCCTGCCTGCCCGGCTCGCTCCGCGGCAAGCTGCTCCTTGCGAACCGACGCGTAGATGGGCGCGTACTCCTGGCCGGACAGTCCCCTGATCGCCTCGACCACCTGGTCGGTCACGGCGCGCCGCTGCCTGGCCCCCGGCAGCTGGCCGGCGAACTCCTCGAACAGCAGCGGCTTGCCGATCCTGATCTCGATCCTGCCCGGGCGCGGGATCTTGTGGCCAGGCGGCAGCAGCCGGTCGGTGCCGACCATGGCCACCGGGATGACGGGGACCCCGGAGTGCAGCGCGAGCCAGCCGATGCCGGTGCGCCCCCGGTACAGTCGCCCGTCCGGCGACCTGGTGCCCTCCGGGTAGATCCCGAACAGCGCGCCGCCCTTGATCAGGCCGAGCGCGGCCTCGAGCATCTCCTGGCCCGCCCTGGCCCCTGCGCGGTCCACCGACAGCTGCCCGGTGGCGCGCAGGTAGGCGCCGGCGATCCGCTCCATTGGCCGCGTTCCGGTGAAGTACTCGGACTTCGCGGCGAACGTCAGCGGCCGCTCAAGCATCAGCGGCAGGTAGAACGAGTCGAGCACGGACAGGTGGTTCGAGGCCATGATGGCACCGCCGGACTCCGGTACGTGCTCGGCGCCGGTCACCTCCGTCCTGGCCAGCAGGTGCAGCCCGGGACCGATGATGAGCCTCGACAGCTGGTATCTCACCCAGTCCTCCCGGATACGACACTATTGTCCGGCAGTTGAGAGACTAACCGCTCGGGTCGCCGCTCTCTAGGCAGGTTAGCTGCGCGCTCGGTGCCGGCGATGGTGACCGGCACCCGGCGGGATCTGGCGCTCCGAGGGCGAGCGAGCAGGCGGAGGTGCGTTCCCTCTGATCTGAAGGAAGCCCGGAGAGGTGACCGCGTCGGCGGATGACGCTTGGGGTCAGGTGTAGCACTCCACCCAGACGACCATCGGGCTGCCCGGCGCCGAGCCGACCCCGTGGATGTTGACCACGCCGAGCGTGACCAGGTCGGGTGCCGACGTCGTTGACGGCGACGGCGACGGCCCGGCGGACTTCGACGACTTGGACTTCGACGTGGACCGCGCGGCCGGCGCCGGGGCGAACTTCAGGCAGGGCGGCGTGCCCCTGCTGATCCACTTGCTGGTCTTCGACGCCTGCCACGGGACGGAGCTGACGAACCAGTAGTTCTGCTTGGTGCCGTTCTTCGGCGTGAAGGTGAACTCCTCGCCCGGCCTGGCCGTGGACTGCTTGCCGGCGAACCGGGCCACCGTGCCGACCTCAGACTGCGGCGAGGCCGAGCTTTGCGGCAGTGCGTAGCCGACGGCTACCCCGACGGCGATCAGCACGCCGCCGAAGAGCCAGGACCGTCCCCGGCTCTGTATGTCCGCCCAGCCAGGCATGCCATTACCTGCCGATCACGCCGTTGCCTAATGTACCCAGATATAGCCCTAATCTTGGTACACAGTCCAGGCTGAGCCGGTTGACGCGCCGTGGCCTCAGAGATTGGCGTGATAGGCGCGGCCGAGCAGCGTAAGGGCCTCGTCGTCCAGACCGGGCTGCTCGTTGTCCTCGCTCCCGGCCAGACCGCGCACGTCGTGCTGAGGGTCACCGACGCAGGCGCGATCTGCTCGCACCCGGTGAACGCCACGGCGCTGCGGGTCTACGCGCCTGGCCAGTTCGCCTCGAAGGTGTTCGAATTCTCCTCGCAGGGCTGCCCTGGCACCTCGGTGCTGCACGTGGACTCGAATCACCCGGGCACCGGCGTTCCCGGCTACACGATCAGCTAGCGGGCCACGGCCCCGTCGGGCCCGGGATGGCAACCTCGCGGTCGCCGCCCGGGCCCGCCCGTGTTACCCGGCCCGCGTTACTCGCCCGCGTAACTCACTGAGCGAGCCGGGGTTGGCCGGCACGTCGATCGCGTGCTCGCGCAGCGCATCGAGCGGTACGACGTCGAGCGCACGCTCGTGGGTCGATGCCAGCACCACGTAGGCCGCGGCGCCATCGCGGTGGGCGCGCAGCCAGTTCAGCGCGGTGACGCACCAGCGGTCGCCAGGCATCAGCCCGGGAAACTGGAACTGCGGCATCGGGGTCACAAGATCGTTGCCGATCCGGCGCTGGTGGTCGAGGAACTCGGTGGTCACGACCGAGCAGATGGTGTGACTGCCGAGGTCCTCGGGGCCGGTGTTGCAGCAGCCGTCGCGGTAGAACCCGGTGACCGGGTCGTCGCCGCACGGTTCAAGGTCACCGCCGAGCACGTTGCGCTCGCTCATCACAGCAGTATCGCGTAGCTCACCCGCCCGGGCTAGGTGCGGCGGGAGTGCCCTGAGCCACCCCGGGCCCGCTTCACCACTGACCGTGGTAATCGGGCACCAGGAAAACGAAGGGCACGAGGCACACGAGCACGATCGCGAGCACCAGGAAGGCGTGCCCGAGCGCGAGGCCCGGGGTTGCGCTGCGCGCGACGACGGCCGCGATAACCGAGATCCCGGTGATCCCGCCCGATTGCCTGAACATCCCGCGCAGGCCGGCCACCGCGGCCGTGTTCTCCGGGGCGCGCTGGAGTGTGGCGTTGTTACTGGCCGGCAGGGCGAACCCGACGCCGATCCCGGTGAGGCCGGCCGCGAGCGTCAGCCATCCGTAAGGGCCAAGCGCGGGCGGGCTGATCGCCATCAGAACCATGCCCACGCTGGCGATGCTGAGCCCGACGATCATCGGCAGCCGGTACCCGGTGCGGCGCAGCGCGAAGGCGGCGCCCGCGGCCACCGCGATCATGCCGAGCGCGCGTGCGGTAAGCAGCGTTCCCGCGGCGAGCGTGGGGAGCCGGTAGCGTTCCTCGGCGTAGAGCGGAACCAGGGCGCCGAACCCGAGCAGCGCCGAGCCGATGACGAAGTTGATCACATTCATCACCGCGAAGTCACGGCCGACCAGCAGGCGCAGCGGGACGAAGGGGTCGGGCGCGCGGGCTGCGTGCCGCAGGAACAGCGCGAGCGCGGCCACGCCGAGTGCCAGCGGGGCGATAAACGGCAGGCTGAGCGGCCTGGCCCATGCGCTGCCGAGGTAGCTGACGGCCAGCATGACCGCGAGCAGCCCGGTGCCGAGCAGCGCGATGCCGCGCACGTCCAGGTGCCGCTCCGCCCGCTTGCTGCCGCCAGGCACGAACGCCAGCGCGAGGCAGAACAGCACGATCCCGACCGGCACGTTCACCAGGAAGATCCCGCGCCAGGACCAGTACGTGACGAAGATGCCGCCGAGCACCGGCCCGACGATGCCGCCGATCGGGAAGACGCTGGTGAACAGGCCGATGGCGCGGTCACGGTCCCGGCCGAACTGGTCGGCGACGATGCCGGTTGCCGACGGCATGAACGCGCCGCCGCCGAGCGCCTGGACCGCCCGCAGCGCGACGAGCACCCGGATGTCGTCGGTCAGCCCGCAGCACAGCGAGGCCGTCGTGAACAGCACGATGGCCCCGATGAACACCTTCCTGCGCCCGAACTGGTCGCTGATCGTGCCGGCCGCCGGCATCGCGATGATCTGCCCGAGCGCGTAGATCGTGATGGTCCAGCTGCTCCAGTTCACCGTGGAATGCAGGTCGTGCTGCAGGGCGCCGAGTGCGGTGGCGACGATGGTCTGGTCCACCGAGGCCATGAACAGCGCGATGGAGACGACGGCGAAGACCAGATGCCTGCGCGGCTGCGGATCGCCGGGCGGCGTAGCCGCGTGACCACCGGGCACCTCGCTGACCCGGGCAACGGCCATAGCGGACATCGTACGCTGCTTGCCGAAAAGCAACTAAGTTAGCTGGCGGCCAGGCGGGTTGGTGCGGCGCGGACTGGCGTGGTGTATGAAAGCGGCGTGGACAAGGACGAGGCGGTTCGACTGCGCCGGGCGATCAACAGGCTGGCACGCCAGTTCAACACCTCGGCGACCGACGAGGGCCTGACCCCGACGCAGGCGTCGGTGCTCGCCCTGATCGCCGGGCGCGGCCCGATCGGCATCGGCGAGCTGCTCCGCCTCGAGCACATCAACCCGACCATGCTCTCCCGGGTGGTCAGCCACCTCGACGAGACCGGCCTGATCGACCGCATCCCCGATCCCGACGACCTGCGCAGCGTGTCCCTGCTGGCGACCGACGAGGGCGGGAAGGTACACGAACGGATACTCGCCCAGCGCGCCGCGACGGTCTCGCGCAGCGCCGAGCGGCTGACCGCCGACGAGTACGCCAGCCTGATCATGGCCCTGCCGGCGCTCGAGCGCCTGGCCGAGGACGCGGACTGAGACGCGGACTGAGCTGCCTGGCGCTCAGCTGAGGGCGCGCGAGCGGTTAATTATGGGCGGTGAGCTGGATGCCGGAGGGCGGGTGACCTGCTTATCTGAGGGCGGGCGAGCGGGCCAGGGCTGAGCCGAGCTCGGCCATCCGCAGGTCGCCGATCGGCGAGCCTGAACCGCGGTTGCAGACCATCGCAAGCGCAAGCTCGCGCCGCGGGTCGGCCCACCCGCCCGAGCCGCCGAACCCGAAGTGCCCGAACGCCCCGGGCACCGCGCCGCGGGTGGTGAACGCCCGGTGATAGCCGAGCCGCCAGCCCATCGGCATCCCGAGCACCAGGTCGGGACCGCGGGAGTGCACCACAGCGACCTGCTTCAGCGTCTCGGGCGACAGCAGCCGCACGCCGCCGGCCTGGCCGCCCTGGGCAAGCACCGCGTACAGCCGCGCCAGCGACCTTGCGGTGAAGAACCCGTTCGCCGCCGGGATCTCGGCATCCATCACCTCGGGTCCCCACAGCACGTCCTCGATGCCGCGCGGCAGCATGGCGTTGACGAACCGGCGAGGGTTGACCGGCAGTCCGAGCATCGCCGGGATCCGGCCGACCGGCCCGCCCATCACCGAGCCTGGCTCCAGGCCGAGCCTGCGGCCGATCGGGGCCGCCATCGGCGCCAGCGGCGCGACCCTGGGGCGCTGCTCGGGCGGGCAGCCCACGTACAGTCCGTCCAGGCAGAGCGGGCCCGCCAGCTCCTCGGCCACGAAGGCCGCGATCGGCCGTCCTGACACCCGGCGCACCAGCTCCCCGGCCAGCCAGCCGTAGGTCAGCGCGTGGTAGCCGTGCCTGCTGCCCGGCTCGTAGGCCGGCTCGGCCTGCTCGAGCGCGCTCACCATGTAGTCCCAGTCGAGCATCCGCGACGCATGGTCAACGAGCGTGCGCATCCGGTGCAGGCCAGCCGAGTGGGTGAGCACGTGCCGCACGGTGACGTTTTCCTTGTGCCCGCTGGCGAACCCAGGCCAGTACTGCGCGACCGGCGCGTCGTAGGAGATCAGCCCGCGGTCGGCGAGCAGGTGCACCGCCGCTGAGGTGACTCCCTTGGTCGTGCTGAAGCACATCGCTAGCGTGTCGCGCTGCCACGGATCATCTTCGGTACGCCGGCCGCCCCACAGGTCCACCACGAGCTCGTCGCGGTGGTAGACCGCGACGGCGGCGCCGCCCGTGGTACGCCGCAACTGCCGCCTGAACACCCGCGCCAGGTCCTCGAACCCGGCCCGCACCCACCCGTCCATGCGCCCACCCTGCCACTGGCGCGGCCTGGGCTGCCAGGTGCCCGGAGGACTGCGAAGCCGGGACTTAAGCCTCTTTCCGTTCCGGCCGGGGCTGCGCAGCGTGGAGAGTGGAGGAAGTATGACGAGCCTCGCCGCCCCGCAGTCCGCAGGCCAGGATCGGGACCTGAGCCTGGGCGCGCCGGTGCTCGCCCTGATCAAACAGCGGATCGCGGACGGCTGCGCCGACACTTCCCACCAGCGCGACCCCGACTTCATCCGCAGGCAGCTCCCGGCCATCGCCCGCTACACGAGCTACTTCACGCCCGAGGTGCGCGGGCTTGACCGGCTGCCCGCTCAGGGTCCTGCGCTGGTGGTGGGCAACCACTCGTGCCTGTTCTACATGCCGGAGGTCTTTACCTGCGGGCAGGCGGTCGTGTCCCGCCGGGGTGTCGCCGAGCCCGCCTACCTGCTCGCCTACGACCTGCTGTTCGCCATGCCGGTGGTCGGGCCCACGCTGCGGAGGCTCGGCGTGGTACCCGCGAGCAATGGCGAGGCCGAGGCGGCGCTGGCCAGGGGCGCGTGCGTGCTCGTCTACCCGGGCGGCGATCGTGAGGCCTGCCGGCCGTGGAGCCAGCGCGACCAGGTCGACTTCGGCAGCAGGAAGGGCTTCGTCAGGCTCGCGCTGCGGTGCGGGATCCCGGTGGTGCCCGCGGTCGCCCACGGCGGCCACCACGCGGTGGTGGTGCTGTCGCGCGGCGACTGGCTGGCGCAAGCCGCTGGCCTGCGCTCGCTGCGGGTCAACGTCTTCCCGCTGCTGGCTAGCTTCCCGTTCGGCATCACGTCCGTCCTGACACCGCCGCCGCCGCTGCCGGCGCACCTCACGCTGGAGTTCCTGCCGGCGCTGGACTGGACCGGGTTCGGCCCGGGAGCGGCGGAGGATCCCGAGGTCGTCGCCGCCTGCTACGCCGAGATCACGGGGCAGCTGCAGGACGGGCTGGACCGGCTGTCGGCCGAGCACCCCTATCCGGTTCTGGCCGGATGCACGCGGCTCACCGCCCAGGCGGTGACCGGGGCACTGCAGGCCGCGAGGAACCTCGTCGGGCCCAAGGGTCATGCCGATCACGACAGTGGCGCTGACCTGGGCTAATGTTTCGGCTTGACGGTCGGCCCGATAGCAGCCGGAGTGCCGGGGCCGACCGCGCCGAGCGGCCTCGATGTCGGCTTCGTGACCGCAAGGAAAATGCATCGGTACACCTGCCTTTGCCGACTTACGCGGCCCGCTCCTGTCGGGCACACTGAGAGGCAATGGCGGCGGACAGCGGGCCAAGCGGAGCTCTTCTGATCCGGCGCAGCAGCCATGGAGGAGGTCAGGATGGCAAGTGATACTCTCGGCGGCGCCGACGCGGGCGGCGCCGAGGACGAGCTCGGCGGATCCGGCAGCAGTGACGAGCTAGGCGGTCCCGACGCGGGCGGCGACGAGGACGAGCTCGGCGGCGACGCCGCTGGCGACGAGGACGAGCTCGGCGGGCCTGACGCGTCGGGACACGAGGACGAACTCGGCGGGGAGGCCTAGTTCCACTTTGTGGGGACGCCCCTGAGTTCACGCGGCGCGGCAGGTTCGCGCCGCGTGAACTCAGGGGCCGCCGACCTGCTCGTGCGAGACGGAGTACGAGACGGTGTACTTGACCTGCCACGCGTCGAAGGCGATGAACCGGGCTTGCAACGTCATGCCGATGGACTCAAGCAGGTGGCGCGAAGCCTTGTTGGCCTCCTGAGTGATCGCTACCACAGCCGACGGCACGGGGGTGACGTTCGTAAAGGTCCAGGCGATCGCCGCGCTGACGCTCTCCCGGCCGTACCCGCGACCCCAGTATTCGGGAAGGAACTGGTACGAGACCTCCGCGTCGCCGCCTGCGGGACCGTCTGGATCGGTATCCGGATCGATGACCACCAGACCCAGGATCGCTTGGTCGGATCTGCGCACGACGCTGAACAAGTTGGCAGCACGCACGCACCCTTGCTCGCGGCGCGCTAGCTCGTCCGGCGCGACCGGCCCGCCCAGGTACCGCCGCACGTCCGGATCGGTCATCAGCCGCGACACAGCGGGCACGTCAGCGGGCTCGACGGGTCGCAGGACCAGCCTGTCGGTGACGATGGTGGCGGGCCACGGACCTTTACGCGACGCCATCTGCCGATACTAACCAGCTGCTGTGCTGACTTATCCGAGCAAAGCGCTGCCCGCGCTGGAGCCGGTGAGCGGGATCGAACCGCTGACCTGCCGCTTACAAGGCGGCTGCTCTGCCATCTGAGCTACACCGGCGGGGGAACGTCTGCATGGTAGCTGAATCGTGCTTGGCCCGCGCATGGGCAACTCAGCGTGCCGGGGATGGTGGAGGCGGTCTGCGTTCCTCCCAAATATCGGTGCTGCCAGTCCCCCGTTACCTAGCCGCATCACCCACTTGGTGTAGCTCAGGGCCGTGCCGGCTGGCGCACCGCCCACCTTCGTCTGCCCGGTCCCGATGGTGATGCCCAGTCGAGACCGTAGCCCGCGGCGTCTCGCGAGATGAACTGGGGCAGGTGACCTTCGGCACGCAGCAGTTGACTCCATGGCCATCGATCCAGCCCTTGGCCGGATGTGCCGAGTAGCCCGCCCAGATGTCCGTGGCCACGATGCTGGCCTGCGGAGTCAGGGCCGCCGATTGCCTCCAGCGCGCCGGGCGCACTACCGACGGCACCGCCTACTCACCTGGTGGCACCCCGCCACACCTATCCGGGACGCCAGTACCCACCCAAGCGGAGTATGAGGAAGGACCCGCCAGGTACCGCTCAAGCTAGCCCGCACGGCGGAAACGATAATGGCGCAGATCAGGTAGGCCGAAGGGGAGGAGTACATGGACCATGTCCGGTGGCCAGATTTTCACCTCCCGGCTGAGCGGCCGTCCACTGCTGGACGGCGCGGGCCTGACCATCGGCCGGATCCGCGACGTCGTGATCCTGCCCGCCGCCGGGAATGACCCACCGCGCGCGCTGGGGCTGGTCGTGACATTGCAGCGGCGCCGCATCTTTGTCAACCTCGGCCAGATCGCCGAGATCTCCATCGACGGCGCCCACCTCCACGGCGACGCCATCCACCTGGACCGCTTTACCCGGCGGACCGGAGAGATCCTCGCTTCCGAGCTGTACGGCCGGCACGTCAAGAACGGGGCCATCGTCGATGTCGCGATCAGCCCTGACGAGCAGCGGCGAGTCGGCTGGGCGGTCTCCGCGCTGGCCGTCTCCCACGGCCGCAGCCTGTTGCACCGCGGCCTGACGGTCGTGCCCTGGGACCGGCACCCTGAGCTCTTCGAAAGGGGTCCGCTGGCCGAGCAGCTTGCCGGCCTGCGCGAGTTGAGGCCAGCCGACCTCGCCACCGCTGTCGAGAGCATGCCTCCCGGCCGGCGCAGCCAGATCGCGGCCGCCCTCGACAACCAGCAGCTGGCCGACCTGCTGGAGGAGATGCCCGAACAGGACCAGGTCCGGCTGCTGGCCGGCCTCGGACTTGAGCGCAGCGCCGACGTGGTGGAGGAGATGCAGCCTGACGATGCCGCGGACCTGCTCGCGGAGATGTCGGCCGAGCAGCGTGAACAGCTGCTGACGGCGATGGAGTCCGTCCAGGCTGCGGACCTGCGGCGGCTGCTGCGCTACGGCGCGACGACGGCGGGTGGCCTGATGACCTCCCGGCCCATCATCGTCGCACCGGAGACGCCGGTCGCTGAGGTACTGGCCCGCATCATGGAACCGGGCACGCCGACAGCCGTGGCCGCGCAGGTGTACGTGTGCGAACCGCCTATGGTGACACCGACCGGCCGTTACCTCGGGAGCGTGGGATTCCAGCGGCTGCTGCGCCGACCGCCCTCCGATCTGGTTGGCCAGTGCGTAGACAAGGCGAGCGTCTTCGTCCGGCCTGACCTGCCGAAGCACGAGCTAGCGGCCCGCCTCGCCGCCTACAACCTGATTAGCGTGGCGGTTTGTGACAAGGACGGCAGCCTGCTCGGCGCGGTTACCGTGGACGACGTACTGGACCACCTGCTGCCTCCGGGCTGGCGGAGGACGGGAGGCTAACGTGGCAAAGGTTTCCCTTCGCCTTCTCAGTGAGCGGGCCGATCTGTCCGTTCCGCGCGGCTCCCCGCAGATGGGCGCCCGTTACGACGCCGACGCGTTCGGGCGGTTCGCGGAGGGGATGGCGCGGTTCCTCGGCACCGGGCGATTCATCGTCGGCCAGACCTTGTTTGTAATCGCATGGATCATTCTCAACACCATCGGCGCGATCAGGCACTGGGATCCGTACCCGTTCATCTTGCTCAACCTGGCCTTCTCGACCCAGGCGGCCTACGCCGCGCCGCTGATCCTGCTCGCGCAGAACCGGCAGGATGACCGGGACAGGGCCAACATCGAGCGCGACCGGGAGGTGGCGGCACGGACTCAAACCGATACGGAGTTCCTCGCCCGCGAGCTCGCCGCAGTCCGCCTCGCGCTGGCCGACGTGGTAACGATGCAGGACCTGGAGGACTCGCTGCCCCGGCTGGCCAGGCTGATCGCAGTCCAGCCGCTCCCGGCCGGCCCCGGCCCGCTCGCGCCGTCCGACAGGGAGTTACCGCGACCGGCCATCGGGTGATCCGGCATGGGCGCTGTCAGGCCCTGGGGCCGCGACACAGCGCGGGCGAGCGAAGCGCGGCTGTGATCGCGCCCAAGCGATCCGCCGGCAGCAGATCCGGGGGCTCTGGGATCGACTGGGCGAACCGGAATGCGTTGTCGGGGTCGTAGGCCTGCTTGACCTGGCTCAGCCGGGGGAGGTTGCCGGCGTAGTAGGCGCGTGCCCAGTCCCGGAGCGCGGGATCGGTGAAGTTCTGGTACGCCTGCGTCGTGCCGTGCCTGGTCAGGACGCCGTACATGCCGTTCAGCCAGTGCAGGTTCGCGGCGACCACGGCGGGGCTGTCCTGGCCGGTCCAGGTGGTCTCGGTGTCGGCCAGGAATCGCGCGGTCCGGTGCGCGAACGCCGTGGCCTCTGGGGCAACCCGATTGATCGCCCCGCCCCACGCGAAGATCGTCACCCCGCCGCCGTCCTTGTTCGAGCTGCCTGGCCAGCGCTCGGCCCGGCGCACGAGCTCGTCGATGCCCTCCTCGGGCAGCGCCCCGGCTAGGTACCGGGACCGGGACGCGAAGGCCCCGGCGGGAACGTCCTTGGCGAGCAGCGCCTGGGCTGCGCCGTAGTCACGGTCCTCGATCAGCGCCGACGCCGGCCGGGCTGCCGCCATGGCCGGTGCGAGCAGCCTGGTCAGCTCCGCGGCGGTGCCGAAGAACAGGCCGAGCGCTGAGACGCCGCGCCGGGCGGGCCCGCCGGTGGCCGGCCCGCCGCCGCTCACGTCCAGGCCGATCCGGCAGGACATCCGGTCCGGTGCGTGCAGCATCGTCGTGAGCATGGCGGCCATCACGGCCCGGGCATCGCGCCAGTGCCAGGCCAGCCGGTAGACAGCGACCGGGCCGACGGGAACCGCGCGCAGCACGTACCTGGTGCTGATCGCGAAGTTCCCGCCGCCGCCGCCCTGGCACGCCCAGAAGAGGTCGGGATGGCAGTCCCTGGTGACGCGCAGGATGTCCCCGCCAGCCGTGACCGCCTCGGTCTCCAGCAGATGATCACAGGCAAGGCCCAGATGCCGGGAACTGAACCCGAAGCCGCCCCCGAGCAGCAGCCCGCCGACAGCTACCGTCGGGCAGCGCCCGCCAGGAACCGCCAGGCCGGTGCCGGCCAGCGCGGCGTAGATATCCCTGTTCCGGGCCCCGGCGCCTGCCGTGACCGTCATCGACCGCTCGCAGACGCGGACAGAGCGGATCGCGGCCAGCGAGATGACCAGGCCCCGGCTGGCGCAGAAGCCGGCGTAACTATGGCCACCCGAGCGGATCGCGAACGGCACGCCCTCGCCGCGAGCCCACAGCAGGGCGGCACGGGCGTCGCGGGCATCCGCGCACACGGCGACGCCGCCAGGCCTGATCCTCGCGTACCGCCGGTTGTACGGCATGCTCGCGGCGGCGAAGCCCTGCTCGCCCGGCCGGAGCAGCCGGCCGCGCAGCCGTCGCGCGAGCGCGTCCCAGTCCGGCCTGCGGGCCGGCGGCGCAGCCGCAGAAACCAGGCCGCCCCTCGCGCGCAGACCCGCGCCGGCCACCGCCCCCAGCGCCAGCTGCCCAGACGCCCCCAGCAGCCGCCTCCTGCCGATGTCCCGCATGGACTCCCCCGCGATCATCGCCCCCCCGGCAACAGCGGCATCACCATAACCCCGCCACCAGCACAACCCACGGCGGCACGCGGGGCAACCCCCGCGCCCTCTGCCACACCTCGGCCCGTCCTGCCGGCTTCCTGGCCGTCTCTTGCAGCCCGGCGGGCTCATCCGGTCGGCAGTGCCCGGTCCGGCCGGATATGGCGGCGGCCTGCTCGCGTCTCGCGGACGTCAAGAATCGATGTGTACTCTTGAATAATATCGTGGATTCCAATATGTTGGCTGCGTGGCGGGCAAGCTCATGACAGGGCAGGCGTTCTTCGTGCTGACCGCGCTGGCCGACGGCCCGCGGCATGGGTACGGCATCGTGGGCGAGGTCGCGGAACTGTCGCAGGGGCGGGTCCGGCTGAAGATCGGCAGCCTGTACGGGGTGCTGGACCGGCTCGCCGCTGACGGGCTGATCGAGCCCGACCGGGAGGAAGCCCGTGACGGCCGGCTGCGCCGCTATTACCGGCTGACCCGGGACGGGCGGCGGGCGCTGGCGCAGGAGGCTGAGCTTCGGGCCGCCACCGCTCGGGTGGTGCAGGCGAGGCTGGGCCTGGCTGGTGCGGAGGCCGCCGGATGAGCGTCGGCGTGGGCCTGGAGCGGCGGTGTCGGCGGGTGCTGCGGCTGCTGCCGGGCTACTACCGGGACAAGTGGGAAGAGGACATGGTGGCCGCCTTCCTGGACAGCCGGCTGACCGGCGACCCGGAGGAAGACGAGTACATCATCGAGTTCGGCAGGCCGGCCTGGCCGGAGGTCGCCAGCGTGGCCGGCCTGGCGGCCCGGCTGTACCTGGGTGGTGCGGGCGCGCCGCGCCGGTACTTCGCCTGGGGACAGGCAGCGCGGAGAACGGTGCTCATGCTGATGCTGGTTCACGCCGTGGAGGCACTGGACGGATTCGTGCGCCTGACCTGGGCACACCGCCCGTTCCGCTTGATCCCGGCGGCGCCCGCGAACATTCCGGCCGCCCAGTGGGGCGGCATCTGGCCCGGGACGCTTTACGGGGTCGGCTGCGCCTGGATCATGATCTTCGTGCTGCTGGTCCTCGGCCATTACCGCACTGCCCGGGTCATCGCGATGCTGGCCCTCCTCCCCGGCCTCGCCGCCGTGGGGCAGGCGCAGCTCACCGGCGTTCCGCTGCTCTTCGGGCAATGGGCCTTCTGGATCCTGTTCGGCCTGGCCCCAGTCCTGGCCATGACCGCGTTCTACTCCGGCGCCCCGCCGACCGCGCGGTGGCCCTGGCTGCTGGCACTGCCCGCCACCTACCTGCTGGTATACGTGCCGCTGCTGGCGATCCAGGCGACCGGCAATTTCGGCTGGACGCCGGACTATCCCGGGCTGTGCTGCGTCCTGGTCGCCCTCGCCTGCCTGGCGCACGCGCCCAAGGCCTGGTCCCGCCGGAGCGAGGGATCGGGCGTGCGGTCGCTGACCCTGACCCTGCTCGCCGCCATCGCCGGGGTATACCGGGCCGTCTCGTTTGGCGACTATCTGCACGACCCGCACCTGATCTACGTGGGCCTGGCAGAACTGCTCATCCTGGCAGCCGCTGTCGCGCTCGTCGCCCCCGACGCCGCCCGTGCCCAGACAGCAACGCCCGCGCCGCCACCGCATCCTCGCCCAGCATGAAGCCGGTGATCTGCCCAGGAGGACCAAGGACATGCAGTTCCAGCCCCCGCGCCCATCGCCGGCCCTGACCGGCATGCTGGCCGCCGCAGGCCTCGTGCTCGCCGCTGCCAGCTGCACAAGCCACCTCACCCCGCTCGGGCCCACACCGCCGCAGCCACGCCATCTGGGGTCAGCGATCATCCTGCAAGCCATGCGCAGCCATCCCCGCACGCCCGCGGGCGGCTGCCCGGCCGGCTGGGTCGCGCTCTCCGTGCCGGGCTCGCCGCTGTGCTACCGCAAGTTCGATGCGCCGGTGACGATCACTTCCGCGGTGGTCGCCTCGATTCCCTCGACCTCACCCCAGCCGGCGACCCCCCAGTACGGATTCATGATCACCGTGCCCGCTGGCGATGTGGCGGCGGTGACAGCGATCATCAGACAGGCCTACGACGCTCGGGGAGTCCTCGCGATCAGCGTCGCCGGCAAGACCTGGTCAGCCCCCGAAGCGCTGGCGCCATTCCCGGGCCGACAGTTCGAGATCGTCCTGCCGAGCAGGAACCAGGCTCTCCGGCTCCGGCACATACTGATCCCGTCCAGGTAACCGCAGGCACGCGCTTGGCGGCGGCGGGCCAGGAACAGCGGTCCGCCGCGCTGCCAGCGCGTGATTTCTAAGGTGCGCCGCCCTACTTGGCCGGGGCGGGGGCCGGGGTGAGCTGCGCGGTCATCTGCAGCACGTCCCCGGCGAACTTGCGCTCGGTGGCCATCAACTGCTCGGCGAAGTCGTAGACCAGCGGCGGAGTCACGGACGGAATCGCCGATGTCACCGGCTGGACCGCGTCGGTCATGACCTTCAGCGCCTCCAATGCCACCGCGTTGCTCTTGCCGATCATCTCCAGTAGCCAGCCCTCCATGTCCCGGGCGACGGTAACGGTGTCAGCCATTTCTCCTCCAGGTATCTCTTGTCCTATGCTCATGATATCAAGCATGCGCTTGATATACCAAGCTAAGACGGTGGCTGCCTGGTCAGCGGGCCCTCAGCGGGCTGGACTGCAGGCGGTGATTGCCCGGGTGATGTAGCTGACGATGCCGCACCCCGCCGATAGTCCTCAGGAACATGTGCGCATGGTCCTCCCAGTTCAAGACCAACACCGGTTGGCTTCGGGTTGCTCCGCGCCATAGGAAGGGCTTGGAGGCGGTGATGAGGTTCACGATCCGGCGATGGCTGTACGGCGCTGGCGCGGTGGCGCTGGCCGCAGTGGTGGCAGCGTGTGGCCAGGGCACGATGGCTCACAGTGCACAGCCCAGCCCAGGTGCACAGTCCGTCCCAAGCGCACAGTCCTCCCCCGCAGCGAGCAGTAGCCCAAGTGCACCGGCCGCATATGTGCCGCCAGGCAAGCCACTTCACTTCGGCGAGACCGGCCCGGCTGTCAAGAGCGTGCAACGTCGGCTTGCTCAGTTGCATTACTACCCAGGCACGATCGATGGCGTCTACGGTGACGACACGCTGGAGGCCGCCTGGGCATTCCGCGAGGTGCAGGGGCTACGGGTCACGACCAGCAACGCGGCAGAGCCCATGAACATGGCATTTCTGAAGGCGCTCGTTCACCCGCGGCAGCCCTACGAACTGGTGCCCAAGGGCGGCCCGAACCGTGTCGAGATCAACCAGGACATTCAGGTCCTCGTCCTGTACGGGAACAACCAGCCAATCCTGATCGCGCACGTCTCCACCGGCGGGCTGTACTACTATCCCTGCCCCGGCGACCCGGCTGCGACCTGCGGCCCTGCGGTGACGCCGGACGGGAACTTCCACGCGCTGTGGTTCTATCCGGGCTGGATGACCGTGCCGCTGGGCACCATGTACAACCCGGTTTTCTTCCTCGACTCCTCGTACGCGATCCATGGCGACATCCCTGTGCCGTGGTATCCGGTCTCGCACGGCTGCGTCCGGCTCTGGATGGACATCGCTCCCTGGTTCCACAACGACCTGAGCATCGGCGGGACGCATCCAACGCCCGTCTATATCCGGGGAATCGCGCCGGCCTACCCGAAGTCCAATTAAGTCGGATTCATCTCGGACCTGATTCGGCGAACAGGCGGCTCCCGTATTTCAGGCGTCCCGCAGGCGCAGGAGCAGCCCGCCGGCGAGCAGGGCGGCGGCGGCCCAGGCGGCAAGCACGCCGAGCCCTTCCCAGGGGCCGATAGACAGGTGACGCAGGCCGGTGGTGGCCTGGATGGCCAGGCCCGCGCTCATCGGCGAGTATCGCTCGATCCGGCGCTGCCAGACCGGATCGCCGCCGAGGAAGGCGGCCACGATCGGGGAGAGGTAAAGCAGCCCGAGCACGGTCCCGATGGCCACGGCGGAATCCCTGACGACCGTGGCGGCGCCGAGGGCCAGCAGGCCGATCAGGCCGAGGTAGAGCACGGACCCGGCGGCGGCGCGCAGCGTCGGCCAGTCCGTCAGGGAAATAGGTATGAAGCCCCGCGCCGCGGTGAAGCCGTTGCCCGGCAGGATCACTCGCCCGGCGAGCACGCAGCCGAGCACGGCGATGGCAGCGGCGGCCAGCACGAGGCCGGTGAGAATGACCGCCTTCGCGGCGAGGACCGTGCTCCGGCCCGGCATCGCAGCAAAGGTCAGGCGGATCATCCCGGTGCTGTATTCCGCGCCGATCAGCAGGACGGCAAGGACGGCGACCACCGCCTGGCCGAATTGCACTCCGGTCAGGCTGAGCTTGACCGGATCGACCGGGCAGGGACCGCCCGACGGGCACCTGGTGACGGCGCATGCCGCGACGCTCACCGCGATCGTCAGCACGACGACGGCGCCCAGCAGCCAGGGCGTTCCCGGCAGCGTGCGGAGCTTGATCCACTCCGCGCGGAGTGCGGCTGGGAGTCCTGCCCGGGAAACCTGCCGCTGCGCGGGCTCGGTCACTGGCCGTGCCGACAGCGACCACGGCCCGCGGTGCCTGCCGCCCGCGGGCGCCAGGGGACCAGTCATGCGTCCCTCCGCCTGAGCAGGACGGCTGCGGCGGCGAGGGCAAGCGCGGTCCACCCGCAGAGCACGGCGAACCCGGCCCAGGGCGCGAGCGGGAAGTAGACCGGCGGCTCGTACTGCGCGGTGACCTGCGGGTAGGCCGGGACGCTCTGCTGGATCGCGAACGCGGCGGCCGGGGTGACCCTTAGCAGCCAGTTCGCTGCTCCGAGCGGCAGCACCTCGGCGACGCCCAGCAGGTACGGCAGCACGATGACCACGATGACCGATGCCACCGCGATGGCGCCGCGCCGGGCGACGGCGCCTATGGCGAGGGCCAGCACCGCAGCGACCGCGAGCAGCGCGGCAGTGCCTGCGACCACCCTGACATCGGTCAGCCAGGACACCGGGAGCACGTAGTTCCCCTGCCCGCGCGCCAGCCGGACCCCGAACGTCACGGCTGCCGAGGCGGACGCGAGCCCGAGCACGAACGTGACCAGGCCGATCACGATAGCCTTCGCGGCCAGCACCCGGCCGCGGCGCGGGCTCGCCGCGAAGGTGGTGCGGATCAGGCCGCGGCGGAACTCGGCGGTCATGAACATCGCCCCGATGACCACGAGCACGATGAGGCCGAAGAACGCGCCCACGAGATGGTCCTCGACGGTGGCGGTCGGAACGCCGGAGGCCGATGCCGCGGTGAGTGGGGCGATGTCGCCGGTCCCGGTCACGGTGAACCGGCCGCCCACCTCGCGCACCCCGGGCCTCGGAGTCAGCGGCCGCACGTTCGGACCGGATCCGCGGCTACCTCCGCCGACGACGGTGCCGCTCCACCGGCTGCCAGGCGCCGTGCCGCGCGTGCTGACGTGATCGAACACGGCGCTGGCAAAGCTGGGACCGCTCGTGCCCCTCGAGCCACCGAAGAACGGGGTTATCTGCTGATGCGGCGGCGACGCCGCGAACATCCCGGCCTGTACTGTGGCCGGCAGCCCCGCGAGCGTCACGGCACCGACCCTGGTCCAGTGGCTGCCGTCCGCCGAGTCGTACCCGGTGATCGTGTCTCCTGACCTCGTCAGCCGCAGCCAGCGCGGCGAGGCCGCAGACACGCGGCCCGGCAGCCCGGCGATGTCGCCGGTGTAGTCGTACTGCATGCGCACGCCGTGCCTGCCGGTCACCATCATCGCGGCGTATGCCGACCCCTGCGCCGTGCTCGCCTTGATGATGATCCCGGCCTTCGACCACGGCTGGAGCCCGGCGCGGACGCCAGCCTGCGGTCCCTGGCCGGCCTCGACGGTGCCCAGCTGGTAGTGACCGGCCAGCGAGGCCACCTCGACGGTGATGCTGCCGCGGCCGGCCATCGGCTTGCGAACGAAGGAGAAGCTGTCGGTGACCGCCTCCCCTCCCGGCCCGGTCGGGACGCGCGGCAGGCAGGCCGCGCCGGTCTTGGTCGGGCCGCCGGGGCCGCCGGGGCCGCCACACTGGATGCTGGACCGCACAAGGAAAAGGCCGAGCGCGTCGATCAGCACGGCAGCGACGATCACTGCGATTACCCAGCCGCGCACGGTCCTGAACTTCGTCCACTCGGCACGCAGCAGCTGGGCGAAACCATCGCTGGCCGGCGGCACGGCCGCGCCGCGGGCTCGCGTCCTCGTTCCTGCGCTCATCGCGCCGCCTCCCCGCTGGCCGCGCGCGGAGCCTGGCCTGCCGTCCCTGTCCCGTCGGTGGCGGGCGCGGCGCGGAACTCGACCGCGTCCCTGGTCAGCTCCATGTAGGCCTGCTCGAGCGTGGCGCGGCTGGCCGCAACCTCGGCGAACGGCACCCCGGCCGAGGTGAGCAGCGCCACGATCCGCTCGGGTGGCAGGCCGGAGACGGCGAGCGTGTCCTGGCCGGACATCGCGACGACGGCACCCGTCCCGGCCAGCGCGGCCAGGGCAGCGGCCGGTGCCGCCGTCCGCAGCGCGACCCGGTCCCCCGAGGCGGCGGCGATCAGGTCGGCCACGCTCGTGTCCGCGATGACCTTGCCCCTGCCGACCACCACCAGATGGTCGGCGGCGTCCTGGAGTTCGCTCATCAGGTGGCTGGAGACCAGCACCGCCCTGCCATCAGCGGCCAGCGCCCGCAGGAAGCCGCGCATCCAGACGATCCCTTCCGGGTCCATGCCGTTGAACGGCTCGTCCATCAGCACGACCGGCGGATCGCCGAGCATGGCGGCGGCGATCCCGAGCCGCTGCCGCATGCCGAGCGAGAAGCCGCCTGCCCGGCGCCGGGCGACCTTCTCCAGGCCGGCCTGCTCGACTACCTCGTCAACCCGCTTTGCGGGCAGGCCCTGGGAGCGGGCCAGCCAGAGCAGGTGGTTGCGCGCGGTCCGGCTGGGCTGGAGCGCGCCTGCGTCGAGCAGTGACCCTACCTGGGTCAGCGGTGCCCGCAGGCTCGCGTACGGACGCCCGCCGATCAGCGCACTGCCCGCATCGGCGGCGTCGAGGCCGAGTATCACCCGCATCGTCGTGGACTTGCCGGCGCCGTTCGGCCCGACGAAGCCGGTCACGTGCCCTGGCTCGACCGTGAACGTCATGCCGTCGAGCGCCAGGGTCGGCCCGAACCGCTTGCGCAGGCCGCTCACTTCAATCCTGGGTTGCATGCTGAGGTCCTTCGACTCGCGCCTGAAGTGCTCCGGACCTGGTGTAGCCGACCGGCCCTAACATGGGCCGAACGGCGGCTGTTATCTCGTTGTTAGGCCGGGCCGTGCATGCTGGTGAGGCGCCAAGTGCGGGACGTGGTGAGGACGATGGGGATGGACAGGCAGCGGTGGGCCCGGCCATCGACACGATCACGGCGCAGCGTGCGGTTCAGGCTTACCGCTTTGTATGGGGGCATGTTCGCGCTGTCGGCCGCCATCATGCTGGCCATCGCCGGGGGCATCGGCTACTCGTCGTCGGTGGCGGCAGCGACCGCGCCCGGCCATCCCCTTCAACCGCAGCCGACGATAGGCCAGCCCGGAGGTGCCCCTGTTCCCGACGGGCGCGCGCTCCTGCTCGGGGTGGCGATCGCGTTCGCCGCTATGGCCGTCGCCTCGGTCGGGCTCGGCTGGCTGGTCGCCGGCCGGGTGCTCCGCCCGCTCCGCGAGATGACCGTGACGACCCGGCGGATCACCGCGGACAGCCTGGACGAGCGGCTTGGGCTGCCCGGCCCGCGTGACGAGCTCAAGGAACTCGGCGACACCATCGACGGCCTGCTCGAGCGGCTTGAGCACTCCTTCGCCGCGCAGCGAAGGTTTGTCGCCAACGCCTCCCACGAACTGCGGACCCCGCTCGCCACGATGCGGGCCTCGCTCGACGTCGCCGCGGCCAAGCCCGGCCACGTGCCAGCCCAGACCTTGGCGCTCGCGGCCAGGCTACGCGGCGAGCTCGACCGGGTCGACGGGCTGCTCGAGGGCTTCCTCGCGCTGGCCCGCGCCCAGCACGGAATCCTGCCCGACCAGGCCGTGCTGTCACTCGGCGGGATAGCGGCGGAATCGCTGGCGGAGCGCGCCCGCGCCATCGGCTCAGCAGGACTTGCGGTCGAGGCGTCCTGCAGCCCGATCGAAGACCGGGTCGCGGGCAGCCCGGCGCTGCTCCGCTGCATGATCGACAACGTGCTCGACAATGCGATCAGGCATAACGAGGACGGCGGTTGGATCTGTGTCACCACGCAGGCCGATCAGCGGACAGCGTGGATCGCCGTCGAGACCGGCGGGCGAGTGCTCGACCAGTCCCAGGTGGATCAGCTCGTGCTGCCGTTCCGCCGGCTCGGGGCTGACCGTACCGGCTCGGAGAAGGGTGCCGGGCTCGGCCTGTCGATCGTGGCGTCCATCGCGGCCGCGCACGGCGGGACGCTCAACCTGCGGGCCAGGCCGTCGGGCGGGCTGCGGGTCGCCATCGCTCTGCCGCGGGCCGTGCAGCTCGTCCCGGCCGGGGCAACGGCGTGAGAGTGCTCGTCGTCGAGGACGCTCGCCCTCTCGCCGACGTCCTGGTCGAGGGGCTGCGGGACCAGGGCATGGCCGTGGACGCCGCCTACGACGGGCTCGAGGCCGCGGCCAAGCTGACGGTCAACACCTACGACGTGGTGGTGCTCGACCGTGACCTGCCTGGCATCCACGGCGACGCGCTGTGCCAGATGATCACCTCTCAGCACGAGAACCGGGTCATGGTCCTCATGCTGACCGCCGCCGACTCACCCGGCGAGCGGGTCAGCGGCCTTCGCCTGGGCGCCGACGACTACCTCGCCAAGCCGTTCCACTTCCCCGAGCTTGTGCTGCGGGTGCACTCGCTCGCCCGGCGGCAGCCGTCGGCGCGGGCGCGGACGCTCAGCGCCGCCGGCCTGGAGCTCGATCCGCTGCGGCACACGGCGAGCCGGGACGGCAGGCAGGTTGACCTCTCGGTCAAGGAGTTCGCCGTGCTCGAGGCGCTGCTGCGCGCGGCCCCTGGCTACCTCAGCGCCGAGGACCTGCTCGAGCAGGTCTGGGACGAGCAGGCCGACCCGTTCACCAACACGGTCACGGTGACCGTCGGGCGGCTGCGGCGCAAGCTCGGCGACCCGTCGGTCATCGCGACCACGCCAGGCGTGGGATACCGCATCGCCTAGCCGCGGTCCAGCCAGGCGAGCAGGCCGGGCGGGCCTAGCCCGGCGACCCGGGCCTGGTAGATGGCCAGTTCCTCGGCGTCCAGCACCTCGCGGCCCGCGCCCGAGGTGCCGCGCCGGAAGAACGCCGCGTCGCTCTTGAGGATGCCGGCGGTTGGCACCAGGGTCTCCGGCGTGCGCTTCATGCTCTCGAACGTGGCAGCCTGGACGAGCGCGGGCCACCGGGCGTCAGGGATCTCGATGCCGAGCCGCCCGGCGATGCGGTGCATCTCGCCCGCCAGGTCGGCGGACAGGTCGGCGTAGTGCACGAGCAGCACGTTCGGCTTGTTCCGCCGCGCCCACGCGTCCGACAGGTGCCACATCAGCCCGGGGAGCGAGTCCAGGTCATCGCGCGGATCCGGGCGCGCGATCCACGGTTTGGCGTCGCCGGTGACATAGGCCATCAGCCAGTCGTGCAGCGGCCTGCGCGGCCGGGCCTGGTCGGGCACCGCGGGCTCCGGCGCGCCGGTCAGCGCCCGCACCTTCGCGCGGTCGATGTTGGCGCCCTGGTAGTAGAGCGAGACGGCGGCGTCGAGCGGGTGCCTGCCGGTCACGACGTAGGTGGCGCGGGGATCGATCGGGATCCCGTCCAGCGGCGTGTGCGTCTTGATGAACCGTCGGTGATCCTGGGCCTCAAGCATCGCCACGACGTCCTCGCGCGGCCTGATCAGGTGATCAAGCCACGGCGAGAGCCTGCCGAGCGGCGCCGGCAGCTCGGGGGTCTGGAAGATCAGCAGGGCGCAGATCATCTGCACCCAGGTGGTCCCGGTCTTGGACCGGGTGCTGATCACGATGTCGCCGCCGCGGAACGGGAAGCCGGTCCAGCGCGCGCTGTCTTCCTCGTCGCTGACGTACCGATGCGGGGCGCTCACCATGGCGAGCCTAGCGCCCGCCGCGGTTCAGCCGTTCCTGGTCAGGACCAGCTTGACGGCGGGCTCCCGCCAGGCGCGCGCTGGTGCAGGTGCCGTAGTCGTCGGTCGAGCGCAGCGTGCAGGCCAGGCCGGCCGGGTCGCCGGTGTTGTCCACCGTGATCGGGCTCGACGCAGGTCAGCTGCCGCATGACCTGACCTCCAGCGATGCCGCCCGCCGGCGGCTAGCTTCCGAACGACAGGCTCTGCGCGGAGACGTTCGCCACAATCCCCCCCGACGACGAGCTCAGCTTCCCGGTCAGGGTCAGCCCCGCGGGTAGCGAGTTCAGCGGGATCTTGATGTCGTTGGCCTTGCCCAGCAGGCTTCCGGGCAGGCCGTTGCTGTTCACTAGCTGGAGCTCGATTTCGTGCGGGCCCGCGTTGACCACCCGCCACGTCGCCGAGCCGCTCACCGTGCCGCCGAGCAGGTTGAAGCTGGCCTTCAGCTGGTTGCTGCCGACCGCGACGATTTTCAGCCCGCCGTTGGAACCGCCGCCGAGGAAGCCGGCGAGCGGCCCGGCCGCGGACAAGAACCCGCCCACCTCGCCCAGGCTGATCAGCACGGTGCCGTTGAGGGGGCCGGTGGTGCCGCCGTCGAAGCTGGAGTTCAGCTTGATGGTGTGGGCGGTCACGCTCATGCTGGTGATCTTGATCGGGCCCTCGGGGATGTCCTTGGCGCTGATCGTGACCGCGTGAAAGTCCCGCGTGATGACCTGGAGCAGGAACGGGAACCCGGCGATCGACACGGTCGGCTTGGTCGGGAATCCCTGCTTCTGGATCTCCGACGCGGCCTCGCTCTCGGCGAACGCCTTCGCCCCGAAGTCGAGCGCGACGAGAAGCACGAGGATGACCACGATCCAGATGATCGCCTTGCGGCCACCTGAGCGCTTCTTCTGTGCCTGGTAGGTGTACAAAGCCAACCGCCTCCCGGTCTTCGAGCTAGCTTGCCTCGCCGCGCGGCCCGGGCGGTCCCGTGGCGAGATCGGGGTTAGGGGAGTTTGCTCAGGTCGACGACCTGGATCTGAGCGGATCCGACGTCGGTGACATACAGGAACATGCCGTTAGGCGACACCGTCATCTCGTGCGGCATCAGGCCGCTCGGGATGTAGCCGAGCACGGCCGCCTTGCCGGCCAGCGCCTTGGCGGTGTCGAGCACGGCGAGGTTGTCGTTGCTCGGCCCGACGGCATTGAGGTCAGTGTCGGCGACCACGATCCGCGAGCCGCCCTTTACCAGGGCTAGCCCGATCGGCGTCTGGCCGACCGGCACCTCGGCAATGATCGCCTTGCTTGCCGTAGACGTGCTGGCGAGCTTGGCCGCCGAGAACGCCAGCAGCGTGTTGCTCTGCCTGGTGGTCAACCAGACGGTGCTGCTGTCGGAGGAGACCGCGATCCTGGCCGGGTTGCACCCCGCCGAGACCTGCGCGATGACCGACGAGGCCGGGCTGGTCTCGGCCTTGGGCAGGCTGAGCACGTTCAGCAGCCCCTGGCCGGACGGGCCGCCCATGAAGCTCGTCACGTACAGGTACTTGCCGTCCGGCGACGGGGTGATGCCCACCGGCTGCGCGCCGAGCTGCACCGATCCCACGTACGAGGCGCCGCTGAAGTTGCCGGAGTTGGCGGCGCCGTTCAGGTTGAAGACCGCCATCACCTTGCGGTACTGGAGGGTGACGAACGCGTACTTGTCGTCCGGCGACACCGCGACCGAAATCGCGCGGCCGTAGCCAGTGATGTTGGGCACGGTCATCGCGCCGACCTGCATCCCCGAGGCGCCGGCCTCACCCTCGGCCACGCTCAGCGCCACGATCCCGTTGCCCGCGGCGACCAGCATGTACTTGCCGTTCGTGGTCAGCGTGGCCGCGGTCGCGACCAGCGGCGCGCTCGCGATGGTGTACTGCCACCGGTACGTCAGCGCGCCGCTCGGGCTGGTGCTGAACACCCGGACGCTGGTGTTGTTCACCGCGAAGACGAATTTGCCGTCGCGGCTCGCGACGATGCCGAACGGGCTGCCGCCGGGCACGGGGACGCGGCTGCCTGCCACGGAGCTGAGGGTGGACGCGGCCGCGGTCTTGGTCGTGCAGCCCGGCGGGGCCAGCGTGGTCGCGCTGTGGTGGTGCGTGCCGGTCGTTCCCTTGCTGCCGTTGGTCGCGAAGTAGGCCGCTCCGCCGCCGCCGAGCAGCACCACGATCACCACGACGAGCAACACCGGCGACCGCCACCAGGGGCGGGCGCCACCACCGCCACCGCCTGCCGCCTGGCCGCCGTAGCCGCCGGCCCCGGCGCCCGGCCAGTGGGCGGCGGTGAGGTCGGGCGAGGTGCTGCCGTGCCCGACGTCGGCGACTTGCGTCGCCTGCCCGCCGACGGGCGGGCCTTCCGGGACACCCGGCGCGCCGCCCGGCCCGCCCGCGCCTGGTGCCTGCGGACCGCTTGGCCCTGACCCGCCGCCTCCGCCGAATCCAGCGGCGCCGCCCGCCGCGACGGTGCCCGCGGCGGCCGCGCTGCCGATCGCGCCAGCTCCGCCCGGGAGGCCAGGCGACTCGGGACCTGACGGCATGACCAGCTGGGTCGCCGGGTGCTCGCCGCTTGGCACCACTCCTGGGCCCGAGTCGTACGGCCTAATGCCGAACGCCTCGCGCAGCGCGTCGGCGAACTCCCGGCATGATCCGTAACGCTCCGCCGGTGACTTGGCCAGAGCACGAGCGAAGACCGCGTCGATGGCGACCGGGAGATCGGGCCTGCGGCTGGTCACCGGCGGCGGCGGCTCGGAGAGCTGCGCGTACATCACCGCCATGGCCTCGTCGCGCTTGAACGGCGGCACCCCGGTGAGCAGCTCGAACGCCGCGCACGCGAGCGCGTACTCGTCGGCGCGGCCGTCGACCGGCTTGCCCTCGATCTGCTCGGGCGAGATGTAGTCGAGCGTGCCGAGGAAGGTGCCCGTTCCGGTCAGCCCGCTAGCCTGCAGCGAGCCCTTGCTCAGGCCGAAGTCCGACAGGTAGATATGATCCGGCCGCCCCGAGCCCGAGCTGGCGTCAAGCAGCATGTTCGCCGGCTTAACGTCGCGGTGCACAAGCCCGCGGCCGTGCGCCGCGTCGAGGGCGGACGCCACCTGCGAGGTAATCTCCGCGACCCGCCCTGGCGGCAGCGGCCCGAACCGCGACACCAGCGACCGCACGTCGCCGCCCCTGACGTAGCGCATCGCAATGAACAACACGCCGCTGGCCTCGCCCGCCTCGAACACCGGGATGATGTGCGGGTCATCCACTGCGGCTGCGGCCCGGGACTCCCTGATGAACCGCTGCCTGAACGCCTCGTCCGCGGCGAGCGCGGGAGCCAGGATCTTCAGTGCCACCGTGCGCTCAAGCCGCTCGTCGTGCGCGCGGAACACGACGGCCATGCCGCCCTGACCTATCTGCTCCTCAAGCAGATAGCCGGCGATCCGCACGCCGGGCGCGAAGCTACCCGGAACTATGGGGTTGCCTTCGCTCACCCTGCCTCCCAGCGCATACGACCTCCGCCGATCTCCCCACCCTGCATGCGCGCTTTTCCGTTTTCCGATCAACTAGTCCGATTAACTCACTTTATGGTGTATCTAAGGTAAAAGCGGATTCCTGATAATCGAGAAAACGGGCACGGCCCGGATGGGCGTTCCAAGTATCCGGTTTGACCTTGTCCGCCGCAACCTGCGCGGGCCCGGCTGACCTAGACATTCAGCCTCGCACACTTCACGCCGGCTGCACTCGTCCAGGCCGGCCGACCCGCCCGCCCCGAATTCACGTGGGCACTTCGCTGCTGCCCTGGCGACAGCAAAGTGCCCACGTCGCGCGCGGCAGGCGAGGCTGGGCACTTCGCTGCTGCCCTGGCGACAGCGAGGTGCCCACGATGCGACCGGGAACTGCCGACTGGGCGGGGACGGAGGGCTGGGACTGGGCGGGGACAGGGGGGGTGGGAGTGGGCGGGGACGGGGGTGCAGGGGGCGGCCGATGGCGGGTGCGGAGGGGCTCAGGCCGGGCGGTTAGCGCTGGCCAGAGGGGGTCGGCTGGGCCGTGGGGAACCAGGGAGCGGCCGTAACGCCTGCGGTGAATGGGGACGCGCATAGCGGTATCCACGTGCCCGAAATAGGCTCTACAGTTACTCCATGACGCCTGAGCCCGCGTATTCGCCCGGAGGCCCCGCGCTGCTTGTCCGCACACCGGGCGCCGAGCGCTCGCTCACCGCCGGCCGCAGCTACTTCATCGGCCGGGACCCCCAGTCCGACATCGTCGTCAACGACTCCCGGGTGTCGTGGCGCCATGCCGTGCTGCGGCAGGACGGCGCCAACTGGCTGCTCGAGGACGTCGGCTCGACCAACGGCACGTTCCAGGGCCGCGACCGGGTGCAGCGGGTCATGATCTCGGGGTCCTGCGCGGTCAGGCTCGGCCACCCGGACGACGGCCCGGCGATGTCGTGCTCGGTGAGCGCGCCGGCCCAGCCCGTGCCCGGGCCCGTGCCCAACCTGTACGGCCAGACGCCTGGCGCTCCCCCGCCAAACCCCGCGGTCAAGCGGGTGCCCGGCGACGTAGCCGGCGGTTACGCTGCCGGCCAGGCGGCCGCCCGCGCCGGGGCAGGTTACGCGCCGCCAGCACAGCCCGGCGGGATGCCCCCTGGCGGGATGACGCCCGGCGGGATGACGCCCGGCGGGATGCCCCCAGGCGGGGCGCCGGCCGCCGGTTTCGTGCCCGGCGGCCAGTTCGGCCCGGGCAGCCCGGCCGGCTACGACGGCCCGGCGATGTCGCCGTCGCGGCTGAGCATGGAGCGGGCGCCAAGCGCGGTGATGCGGCTGCCGACCACCCTGCTGCGGATCGGCCGCGCCGCCGACAACCAGGTGGTGGTCAACGACCTGAGCGTCTCGCGCTACCACGCCGAGCTGCGCAGGGACCCGCGGGGCGGGTACACCATCGTCGACCTGAACAGCCACAACGGCACCTTCGTCAACGGCCAGCGGGTCAGCGCGGCGCCGGTCACCGAGCGCGACGTGCTCACCATCGGGCCTGCCACGTTCCGGCTGGTGGGAGAGGAACTGCAGGAGTTCCTCGACACCGGCGACATCTCGTTCATCGCCCAGGACCTCACGGTCACGCTGTCGAGCGGCCGGGTGCTGCTCGACCACGTCACCTTCCCGCTCGGCGAGCGCTGTTTCATGGGCGTGATCGGGCCCAGCGGCGCGGGCAAGTCCACCCTGCTCGGCGCGCTGACCGGGACCGCGCCGGCCACCCAGGGATCGGTCATGTACGACGACCGCGATCTCTACACGCACTACGCCGAGCTAAGGCACCGGATCGGGCTGGTCCCGCAGGAGAACATCCTGCATACCCAGCTGACCGCGCAGCGAGGGCTTGGCTACGCCGCCGAGCTGAGGTTCCCGCGCGACACGAGCAAGGCCGAGCGCAGCCACCGGATCGGCGAGGTCCTCGAAGAGCTCGCGCTGACCAGGCATGCCGAGACCAAGGTCGCCGCCATGTCCGGCGGCCAGCAAAAGCGCGTCAACGTCGCTCTGGAGCTGCTCACCAAGCCGTCGCTGCTCTTCCTTGACGAGCCGACGTCCGGCCTCGACCCGGGCCTGGACAAGTCGGTGATGGAGCAGATGCGCGACCTAGCGCATGACGGCCGCACCATCATCGTCGTGACTCACTCGGTCGCCAACCTGAACCTGTGCGACCGGCTGCTTGTCCTGGTGCCAGGCGGCAAGATCGCCTACTTCGGCGCGCCCCAGGATGGCCTGAAGCACTTCAACGAGCCAGGCTGGGCCGAGGTGTTCCAGGCGTTCGAGGCCCAGCCGAACCGGGACTGGGCCAGCGAGTACCGGAACTCGCCTTATTACGCGCAGTACATCGCCGCCGGGATGGAGGGTGCCGGAGCGCTCCACCACCGCCAGCACCAGGCAGCCCAGACGGCCGCACCGAAGACGAGCAACCGGATCGCGCAGCTGTCCACGCTGACGCGCCGTTACACTGCGGTCCTTGCCTCGGACCGCGGTTTCCTCGCGCTGCTCATCGGAGTGGCCGTGGCTCTCGGCGTGCTGGTCCATGTCGTGGCGCCGGCCAGCTTCACGACCATACCGAATGCCGGAGCGCAAACGAGCTTGCTGATCCTCACGCTCTGCGCGTGCTTCGCTGGAGCGCTGAACTCGATCCGCGAGATCGTCAAGGAACGGCCTATCTACGCACGTGAACGGGGAACAGGTCTGTCTGCGGGCGCTTACCTGGCATCGAAGGTGATCGTGCTTGGGGTGATCAGCGCCTTCCAGGCGATCCTGCTCGTAGCCATCGGGCTGGTCGGCAAGACCTTCGGCCCGACGGGATCTGCGCTGCCGATCCCGATCCTGGAGATCGCGATAGCCATCGCGCTCATCGCGGTGGTGTCGATGGTGATCGGCCTGTTCACTTCCTCAGCCGTCAGCACCGCGGAGCGCGCGATGCCGCTGGTGTTCCTGCTCGTAATGGTCCAGGTCATCACCACAGGTAGCTTCATCCGGGTCCACGGCAAGCCCGGGCTGGAGCAGCTCGCCTGGCTGACGCCCTCGCGGTGGGGCTTCGCCGCTGGCGCGTCGACGGTCAACCTGAACAAGATCACGCCGCTGCCGGTCCCGGCCCAGGATCCGCTCTGGCAGCACACCGCTCATACCTGGTACCTGGACATCGGTGCCATGATCGTGCTGCTGATCTTCTACTCGCTCATCACCTGGTGGCGGCTGCTCAAGCTAGGCCCGCTCAAGCGAGGCGCTTAGCCCGCGACCGAGGCAACGAAGCGGGAGAAACCGGCTACAGGCGCTTCGCGTCGATGATGCGGCGCAGGAAGCGCCTGGTGCGGTCGTCCTTGGGGTCGGAGAACAGCTCGTCGGGCGGCGCGTCCTCAACGATGTGGCCGTCGGCGAGGAAGCAGACCCGGTGCGCGATGCTCCTGGCGAAGCCCATCTCGTGGGTGGCGATCAGCATGGTCATGCCGCCGGCCGCGAGCTCGCCGATGACGTCGAGCACCTCGGCGACGAGCTCGGGGTCGAGCGCGCTGGTCACCTCGTCGAGCAGCATGATCTGCGGCTGCATTGCCAGCGCCCGGACTATCGCCACCCGCTGCTGCTGGCCGCCCGACAGCCGGTCGGGGTAGTCGCCGCACTTGTCGATCAGCCCGAACCGGTCGAGCAGGGCGCGCGCCTCCTGTTCGGCCTGCGCTGCGGGCATCTTCAGCGCCTTGGCCGGCGCCAGCGTCACGTTCCGCAGCACGGTCATGTGCGGGAACAGGTTGAAGGACTGGAACACGATGCCAATGTGCCTGCGGACCCGGTTGGGGTCCGCGCCGGAGCGGGTGATCTCCTGGCCGAACAGGCTGATCGTGCCCGAGTCGATCGGCTCGAGCAGGTTGATGCAGCGCAGCAGCGTGGACTTGCCCGACCCGGAGGCGCCGATCAGACAGATCACCTCGTGCGTGGCGACCGAGAGGCTGATGCCGCGCAGCACCTCGTTCGGCCCGAACGACTTGTGCAGGTCCTCGATCCTGATCGCCTCGGCCGAGCTGCCGGGCGGAAGCCCGCCGCCAGGCGGGGGCCCGCCGCCGCGCGAAGACGCGCCGCCGACGCTCACCGGGTCGCTCCGGCCAGCCTGCGCCGCCGGTCCCGCTCGATCAGCCGGTCGGTGAACCTGGCCAGCGGGATCGTCAGGATCAGGAACAAGATCGCGGCGACGGTGAAGCTCGAGTAGTTGAACCGGTACGACGCGTAGATGTTGGCGGCCTGGTTGGCCTCGATCACGCCGAGTACGCCGACCAGCGCGGTGTCTTTCTGCAGGCTGATGAAGTCGTTGAGCAGCGGCGGGATGATGTTGCGCACGGCCTGCGGCAAGATCACGTACCGCAGCGCGGTCTGCTGCGAGAGGCCGAGCGAGCGGGCTGCGGCGACCTGGCTCTGGTGCACCGAGTTGATCCCGGCCCGGTAGACCTCGGAGACATACGCCGAGTACGAGAGCACGAGCGCGACGACTCCGTACACCACCGCGTGCTGGTAGGAGACTACCGGCAGGGACAGCGCGGGGATGCCCAGGCCGAGCGCGAGCACCACAAGCAGCAACGGGACACCGCGGAAGAAGTCGACGTACCCGGTGGCGAGCAGCCGGATCGGGAACAGCGCCGGGTGGGTGGACAGCCGGATCAGCGCCACGAACAGCGCGAGCGCCAGGATCAGCACCTCAGCGACGAGGAACATCCTGATGTTGAGCCAGATCGCGGCACCGACCGAGTAGTAGCCGTGCTTGGGGTTGCCGATGAACGACTGCCACATGTTCTCCGGGCTGAAGAACGCGTGCTCGACTGCGCGGGCGCCGGGCGAGAGCAGGAACACTGCGACCAGGATCGCGAGCACGACGACCGTGCTGACCGTGGACACCATGGTCGCGCGGCGACCGCCGCCAGAGAACAGCCGGGGACCGCGGCCTCCGGCGACGAAGGCACCAGGCGGCACCCAGGCGCCTCCGGTCGTCGGTGCCCCGATCCCGAGCAGCGGGTCGACCGGCTCAGATGGCTGGTTCTGCTCCATGCGCGCGGCCGGGCCGGGTCAGCGGCCGTTACGGCTTGATGGTCGGGAAGTGCAGGTAGATGCTCAGGTACCGCTTCTGCAGCGCGGCCAGCGTGCCGTTCGACGTGAGCGCGGCCAGCGCCTTGTTCACGCAGGTCACCAGCTTGTTGCCCTTGGCGAAGACCAGGCCGTAGTGCTCGCCGACGCTCGGGAACTGCGCCACGAGCACGGCGTGCTTGATCTGGGCCGATGCCATGTACTGCGCGGTCGGGGTGTCGGTGACCAGGGCATCGATCCGGTGCGCCTCCAGGGCCGAGGCGGCCAGGGCGAGCGTGTTGAACACCAGCGGCTGCCTCGTCGGCTGGATGTCGGAGTTGATGTAGGTCAGGCCGGTGGTCCCGATCTGGTCGCCGTAGACGTAGGTCTTCAGCTGCGACGGGGAGTGCTTGGTCACGATCGGCGTGCCCTTGAGCGCGACGATCGACTGCTGCACTGAGTAGTAGCTGCTGGAGAAGGTGACCGCCTGGGCCCGCTGCGGGGTGTAGGAGACCTCGTTGATGTCGAAGTCGAACGCCTTGGGGCCGGGCGCGTACACGCTGTCGAACGGCTCGTGCACCCAGACCACGTGGGAGCGGCTGAAGCCGAGCTGGGCGGCCACTGCGTAGGCGACCGCGCTCTCGTAGCCCTTGCCGTTGGACGGGGTGTTGCTCACGAACCAGGGCGTGTAGACCGGGTTGTCGGTCGCCACGGTGAGCACGCCGGGCTTGTACAGCAGGTGCTGAATGCCCGACTTGGTGCAGCTCGTCGCCGAGGCGGTCGAACTCGACGACCCGCCAGGCGAGCTGCTTGCGGTGCTGCCGCAGGCCGCGATCCCGGCCGAGAGCACCGCGGCCGCCGCGGCCGCCACCATGACACGTCGCATCCGACCCACCTCAACCTACTGCCGATTAACTCACCCAGCGTAATTCCGACCACCGTGGCGGATAACCTGCGGGGCCGACGTGCCCCGCAGCCGGGTCCAGCGACTCTACTGGAACGCCCCGTTGCCGTAGTAGTTCGGGCCGTCGACGTAGATCGGCGAGCCATGCGCGCCGACCCTGATCAGCGTGTGCAGGAACAGCGAGATGTCCAGCGGGATGCGCACGCAGCCGTGCGAAGCCGGGTTGAGCGGAACGCCGAACCCGCTGAAGGTCGAGGTCGGGTTCGGCATGCCGTGAACCGCGAAGGCGGTGCCGATGAAGAAGACCGGGTTGTACATGCAGCCGCCGAAGGTGGCGTCCGGCACGCAGCCGGGGACGTACTCGAGGGCCGAGTAGCGCCCGTCCGGGGTGACCCAGCCGGTGCCGTCCGGCCGGTAGTAGGCGGCGCTTGAGGTGTGGCTGATCAGGATCTGCTTGTTGTCGCGGTAGACGACGAGCACCTCGAGCTTCTTGTTGATCTCGATCCGCGACGGGCCGCCGTGCGGATGGAGCACCGGTGGAAGCTTGGGGTTGATCAGCTCGTGCTGCATGGCCGAGCCCACCACGTCGGGCTTGGGCGGGATCATCTCGCCGGACTGGACCTCCTTGAAGGCCCAGACCGCCTCCATCGTGTCCCAGCCGAAGTAGCCATCTGCTTTGCCCGCGTAGTAGTGCAGGAAGTTCAGCCGCTGCTGCAGCGCCTTGACCGCCCCGCCGCGTGAGCCGAGGCTCAGGTTACGGCCGACCGGCTGGTACACCGCACCCGCGGGCACCGCGCTCGCTACCCGGCTGGACGCCGACACCTGCCAGCTGCCCGCTGGGGTGACCGTCGCCGCGCCCGCCGTACCGGCCTGGGCGACCGCCCAGCCGCCCACCGCTGCCGCCGCGCAAAGTCCAGCCAGCCAGCGCCGTGCCTCGTGCTTCATCGTCTCGCTCCGTTCGCGCGCGGCCGTGCCCTCGTACCCCGTACCGGCCCGCCTGGGAAAAGGGTGAGGCCGACCGGTAACCCCGCTGGTTCCCAGTAGCGCACACTAAGGGAAACATTCAGGCTTCTTAACGGTTACATCCCGGTTGATGTTCTCTCGTTACCAACTGTTGGCGTTCCGCAGGCCGGCGGCAGAAGGCGCCGCCGGTTCTCGCGCGGGCAGCGCGGGCATGATCCGATGGGCAGGCGGCGCGGCGTGTGCCGACCGACCTCATGGGTATCTATTCGTCCATTGTTCAACTGAGCGTTCCGCGTCGTTCGGCCGACCGGGGCGCGGTCTCTCGGGGGGTCGTGCGTGGGTGCCGTGGTGGCCGATCAGCTTCCTGAGGCGGATACCGTCCGTGCACTTCTCGACCGGCTGGCCGGCGACCTCGGTCTGCGGATGTCGACCGGCAAGAACGGCCGCGTCACCCTGGTCGGCGCCGACGGCGGCCGGGTCGCGCCGTGGCGGGAGAACTACCCGTATCCGCGGCGGCTCGGCAAGAAGGCCTACAGCGCCGCGAAGCTGCTGCTCCAGATCGAGCTGCTCAAGCTGCAGCGCTCGGTGAAGCGCTCTGGCCAGCGGGTGCTGATCATCTTCGAGGGGCGCGACGCGGCAGGCAAGGGCGGCACGATCCGGCGCTTCACGGAGAACCTCAACCCGCGCGGGGTGCGCGTGGTCGCGCTCGACAAGCCGGACGAGCACGAGCAGGGCGACAACTACCTGCTCAGGTACCTGCCGCACCTGCCGGGCCCGGGCGAGATCGTGCTGTTCGACCGGTCCTGGTACAACCGGGCCGGGGTGGAGCGGGTGATGGGCTTCTGCCCGCCGCAGGAGTACCTGCGGTTTCTCCGCGACGCACCTGCCTTCGAGCGCCAGCTCGCCGCCAGCGGGATCACGGTCGTCAAGCTGTGGTTCTCGGTCACCAGGGCCGAGCAGCTGCTGCGGTTCTTCGCGCGCTACGCCGACCCGGTCAAGCGGTGGAAACTGAGCCCGACCGACCTGGCCTCGCTCGACCGCTGGGAGGAGTACAGCAAGGCCAAGCAGGCCATGTTCCGGCATACCGACGTGCCTGAGGCGCGGTGGACGGTGATCAAGAGCAACGACAAGCGGCGGGCACGGCTTGAGGCGATGCGGTACGTGCTCTCGCTGTTCGACTACGACGGCAAGGACAGCGAGCTTGCCGGCCTGCCCGATCCGCTGATCGCCGGGCCGGTCGGCACGCTGCCCGAGGTCGAGGCCGACGACCCAGGGCCACTGCTGGCGCAACTGCCGCCGGGCGGGATCGGCGTGGCCGGACTCGCCGTCGGGCTAGCCGACCTGACCGGCCAGGCCCGCCGCCCGCAGCCTGCTGACCTGGTACAGGGCGATGCCGGCGGCGACTCCGGCGTTGAGCGACTCGGCTCCGGCGATCGGGATGGCCACGAGCGCGTCGCACTGCTGCGCGACCAGCCGGGACAGCCCCTGCCCCTCTGAGCCGACCACAAGCACCAGCGGGCCGTCGGCCAGCGACAGCGAGCCGATGTCGTCGCTCGCCCGCGCGTCGAGCCCGACCACGAACAGGCCGGCCTCGGCGTAGCCCGCCAGCGCCCTGGAAAGGTTGGACGCCTGGGCGACCGGCGCCCGTGCGAGGGCGCCCGCCGAGGCCTTCCAGGCTCCCGCGGTCACCCCCGCGGACCGGCGAACCGGGATGAGCACGCCGTTCCCGCCGAACGCGGCTACCGAGCGCACCACGGCGCCCAGGTTGCGCGGGTCGGTGATGCCGTCGAGCGCGACGATCAGTGGCGGCTGCTGGCCGGGCCCGGCCAGCAGGTCGTCAGGATGGGCGTAGGAGTACGGCCTGATCCGCAGCGCGAGCCCCTGGTGCACGGCTCCGCCGGTCAGCCGGTCGAGCTCGGCCCGGCCCGCCTCGACGACCGGGATCCCGGTGTCGGCGGCCAGCTTGATCGCCTCGGAGATCCGGTCGTCCGCGTCGAGCCGCGGGCCGACGTGCAGCGCGATGGCGGGGACGGCGGCGCGCAGCGACTCGAGCACGGCGTTGCGCCCGGCGACCACCTCGACGGCGCTGCCCGACCCCCGGGCGGCCGGGCCGGCCTGGATCCTGCCTGCCCCGCCTCGGCCTGTCCCGCCGCGGCCTGCCCCGGTGCCGGACGAGGTGCCTCGGCCCGCGCCGCCGCGGGCTCCGCCGCCTCGGGCCGCGCTGCCACCGCCTGCCCCGCTGCGGGCCGAACTGCCCCTGCCCGCCTCGCCTCGGGCCGCGCCAACGCGGGCCGGACCGCCGGCTGCCGGACCGCTTCGGGCCGAACCGCCGCGGGAGGCGCCCGGCTGCTCCCGGTCGGCCGGTTTGCCCTGCCCGCGCGGATCTGGGCGGCCGCCGCCCTTGCCGCTCGTGGCGGCCGCCGCGGCAGCGGCGGCTGAGGCCCGGCGCTGGGCGGGGTGGCCTGGCCGCTGCTCGGCGGGCGGGGTGGGCCCCTTGCCCTCCAGCTTGCGCCTGCCGTAGCCGCCGGTGCCCGGGCGTGGCCTGCCGGTCTTCGACCGGTTGCCCGATCCCGCGTTGCGGCCTGACCGGCCGCCGCCTTCGCCGCTCACCGGGCAAGCTCCCAGCGCGAGCCTGCCGGGGTGTCCTCGACCACGACGCCCGCGGCGAGCAGCCGGTCCCTGATCGCGTCGGCGGCGGCGTAGTCCTTGCGCGCCCTGGCCGCCGAGCGCTGGTCGAGCGCCACGGCGACCAGCGCATCCACCACCTCGCGCAGGCCGGTTCCTGCCGCGTCGGCCCATGGCGCAGCGAACGGGTCGAGGCCGAGCACGCCGAGCATGGCCCTGGCAGACGCGGCATGCTTCGCCGCCCCTGCCGGATCACCGGCGGCCAGGGCTGTGTTCCCCTCTCTGACGCAGTCGTGCAGGATGGCGAGTGCCTGCGGCACCCCGAGGTCGTCGTCGAGCGCCTTCCCGAACGCGGCAGGCAGCCCGCCAGGCGCCGGGACGCCCGCCGCCTGCGCGGTGCGGGTCAAGAAGCCCTCGATCCGCCGGTAGGCCGCGGCCGCCTCGGCGAGAGCGTCCGCCGAGTAGTCGATGTCGGACCTGTAGTGCGCCTGGCCGAGGTAGTAGCGCAGCTCGACCGGGCGGACCGTGGTCACCATCTCGCTGACAAGCAGCGAGTTGCCGAGCGACTTGCTCATCTTCTCCCCGGACAGCCTGACCAGGCCGTTGTGCAGCCAGTACCTGGCGAAGCCGTCGCCGGCTGCCTTGGACTGCGCGACCTCGTTCTCGTGGTGCGGGAAGAGCAGGTCAAGGCCGCCGCCGTGGATGTCGAACGTCGCGCCAAGGTACTTCGTGGCCATGGCCGAGCATTCCAGGTGCCAGCCGGGCCTGCCGGGCCCCCACGGCGTCTCCCAGGACGGCTCGCCCGGCTTGTGGCCCTTCCACAGTGCGAAGTCGCGCGGGTCGCGCTTGCCGTCGTCACCCTCGGTGTCCTCCGCCGCCCGCATGTGCTCGGGCCGCTGGCCGGACAGCGCGCCGTAGTCGGCGTAAGAGGACACGTCGAAGTAGACGCTGCCGTCGGCCGGGTAGGCGTGCCCGGTCTCGATCAGCCTCCTGATCAGCACGATCATCTCAGGCACGTGACCGGTCGCCCTGGGTTCCACGTCGGGCGGCAGGCAGCCGAGCACGTCGTAAGCCCGGCTGAACGCGAGCTGGTTGCGCTGGGCCACCGCCCACCACTGCGCGCCCTCGGCGCTTGCGACCGCGAGGATCTTGTCGTCGATATCGGTCACGTTCCGGCAGAACGTGACGTCCAGGCCAGTGGCCTTCAGCCAGCGGACCGCGATGTCGAAGCTGACGCCTGAGCGGATGTGCCCGATGTGCGGCGGCGCCTGAACCGTGGCGCCGCACAGGTACAGGCTGGCCCGTCCCTGGGCGAGCGGGACGAACTCGCGCACCGAGCGCGTCGCAGTGTCATGGAGACGGAGCGTCACCCGTCAAGGCTACGGGATCCGCGGGTCGCTTCCGTCCGGCGCGAATGGCGGACGCGCGGTGCCGGTCGCCGACAGACCGGTCGGCCGCCGCCAGCGCGCTTCACCCGCGCGCGGCGCGGGCCCAGCTCCAGGCGTACTCCGGATCCTCGGCGCTCGCGGCCCGGTCGGAGAGCAGCAGCGGCCGGAAGGTGTCGATCATCACGGCCGTCTCATCGGTGGTGGTGCGCCCTCCGGCGATCCCGCGGACGACGGCCTCCACCGCCCCGGGAGTCGGCCCGTGCGTGAACCCGGACGGGTGCAGCGTGACCGATCCGATCCCCACGCCCGATCCCTTGCGCGCCGAGTAATCCCCGGCCACGTAGAACATCATCTCGTCCGAGTCGACGTTGTGATGGTTGTAGGGGATCGGCACGGACTGCGGATCGAAGTCGAGCGGGCGCGGGCAGAACGAGCAGATCACGAAGTTCGGGCCCTCGAACGTCTGGTGCACGGGCGGCGGCGCGTGGGTGCGCTTCACGATCGGCTCGTAGTCGGCGATGTTGAAGGCGTACGGGTAAAGGCAGCCGTCCCAGCCCACCACGTCGAACGGGTGGTAGGCGTAGGTGAGCATGGTCAGGCCGCCCCGGTTCCGCACGATCACCGGGACGTCCTCGCCGTCGGCGAGGAACGGCCCGGTGACGCCGCGCAGGTCGCGCTCGGAGTACGGCGCGTGCTCGAGGAACTGGCCGGTCTGGGACAGGTAGCGCCTCGGCGGCCTGATGTGGCCGCGGGCCTCGATGACCAGCGCCTGGACGGCCTGGCCGGCTGACTCCTGGCCCGCGGTGCATGCCGGGATCCACCGGTGGATGGTGCCGCGCGGCACGATCACGTAGTCGCCAGCCGAGGCGTCGATCACGCCGTAGACGGACTCGAACCTGACCGACCCGGTGTGGATGTAGACGGCCTCGTCGCCGGTGGAGTTCCGGTACAGGCCAGAGGGCGCGTCCGCCGTGACGAAGCAGATCCGCACGTCGTCGTTGCCCATCAGGACCTGCCTGGCTAGCACCAGGTCGCCGCTGTCGGTCAGGTCCTGCGTACGGTAATGCCGGGGAAGCAGCGGATGATTCGGCGCGAGGTTCGGCTCGGCCGCTGGCGCGGAAAGCGCCTCGCTCTTGACGATCGCCGTCGGCGGGTGGACGTGATACAGCAGCGACGAATCGGATGAGAAACCTTCCTCGCCCATGAGTTCCTCGGCGTAAAGGCCACCGTCTGGCCGGCGGAACTGGATATGGCGCTTCCTGGGAATCTCCCCGGACACCCGGTAGTACGGCATATCGTCTCCCTCGACCATGATCCGTGGTCGGGCGCAAAACCGCAGGTCGCAGCCCTGCAGACAGGCACGGCGCTGCTTTCGCCCCGGCGCCGCGCTTGCGCGGCACGGCGGGCTAGCACGCGCGGACTAGCTGATCTGCTTGGTTGTCGTCTATCTTCCCCGACTATAAGCCCGCGATTGGCGGGTAGTCGGCTCGGACCTGGACGGGGCAGCCGCCGCAGGCGCGCGGCAGATCACGGCACCAGGACGCGAGCACCGACGATCATGCGGCTCCGCGGCCAACCGGAGCGGAAGGGACTGGCGTGGCAAGTAGGCGCGACCGGCGCGGCGGAGCCCGAACGGCGGGGCCGCGACCGGAAGACGAGCGCGGCAGCGCCTCACGCGGCACCGGCACGAACGGCCCGGCCGGAGCCTGGCCCGCCGCCCCTCACCGGAACGGCGGGGGCGCGCTGCGGATCGTCGCGCTTGTGGCGGTCGCTACCGGGCTGGCGGCGCTGACGGCGGCCGCCTGCGTGTTGTCGTTCTCCAGCATCCATGTGCTCGCCTCGCAGGCCGGGGTCTCCGCGCCGCTGGCCAAGATCTATCCGCTGATCTTCGACGCGATGCTGGTGCTGGCCGGCTGTTCGGTGCTCGCCCTGCGCAGCGCCGGGCTGGTGAGCCGGGTGTACGGCTGGTTCTGCTTCATCCTGCTGCTCGCCGCGCTCGCCGCGGGCAGCGCCGTGCACGCCGCGGCCGTCGGCCTGCCGGCGCGGCAGACCGAGATCACCGCGGCCGTGGTGCCGTTCGCGCTCGTCCTGCTCGGCTTCGGGCTGCTGCTCGCGTTGCTGCGGTACGCGCGGTCCAGGCGGCTGGCGCCGCGCAACGGCGCGCTCGGCGCGGTCGGCGCGGCGGGGCACGGCGGGCCGGCCGGTTCCCGACGCGCCGGCGTTCCCGTCGCGGCCGACGGGAACGGTTCCGGGTCCGCGATGGCGGCGGCTCCTCGGTCAGCGCTCGCGGCCGGGCCGAGTGCCGAGCCGCACGGCGGTGCGAGAGCCGGTGCACCGGGCCAGGCGCCGGCGGAGGCCGGACCCGCAACGGTACCTCCGGGCCGACCTGCTGCGCAGGGGCCGCCGGCGGGTCCAGGTTCTGAGCCGCCTACGGGCCCGCTGTCCGTTCCGCCCGCCGTGCTGCTGGCCAAGCAACCAGCGGGCCCGAGCGCAGAGCCCGCAGGTCCGCGAGCAGAGCTGCCCCCAGGCCAGAGGCCTGAGCCGCCCACCGGGCCGGGGCACGCACCCCCGACCGGACCGGGGCACGAACCCCCGACCGGGCCAGGGCACGAACCCCCGACCGGGCCAGGGCCCGAGCCGCCCACTGCGCCAAGGCCCGAGCCGCCCGCCAGGCCGCGCGTGGTGGTGCTCACCGACGCCGCCGCGGCGGATCCGCCTGGCCGGGCCGGGCCCGGCGGCAGGCACGCCGCCCCACGCCGGTCTGCATGGGCGGCTGGCGCAGTGCCGAGCCAGCCCGCCGGTCCCGGCCCGGCATCTGCTGGTGCCGACACCGGGTCCAGAGCCGACGCGACGCCTAGCGCACCGGGTTCGGCCTCGGACGCTCCCGGTCCGGCCGGCGGAGCGGGTACCGCGCCCACAGCGGCGGGACCCACGCAGGCGGGACTAAGCGGAGAACCGCCTGCCGCCACCAGCGGAACGAGCAGAGAGCCGCCTGCCGCCACCAGCGGAACGAGCGGAGAACCGCCCGCCGGCACCAGCGGAACGACCGCACCAGGAAGCGGTTCGAGTCCGCAGGACCCCGCGCCCGCCGGGTCCGGACCAGCGCCGACAGTCCCCGCCAGGATTCCCACGGTCGGTCCCCCGCAGATGCAGCTTCGGGCCAGCATCCCGCGACCCGCGCCTGGCCGCGACGCGCCAGGTCCGGCGACTCCGTCCGGGGCGCAGACCGAGTATCGCGCTCCGTTCATGCCTCCGGTGACCCCGCCGCCGAGCCCGAGCCATCCGCCTGCCGGGCCTGCCCGGATGCCGGGCGAACCTGCCCCGCCGGGGTCTGGCCACGACCCAGGATCGGGTCCGGTCGGCCCCGCGTCGCCCGGCACCGGCATCGGGCCGGGCGCGGTCCCCGAGCAAGGCAGGCCGGAGGCGCACAACGAGACGGAGGCTCAGGAGGAGCCGGGCGGCTCCGACGGACCCGCCGGTGCTGGCAGCGAACTCAGCGCTGCGCCCAGCGCCGGTCTAGGCGACACCACGCCCGCCGACCGAGCCACCCCGGCCGCACCGGCCCCCCCCGTCTCGCACAGCACTTCGGCGACTTCCGCCACATCGGACACTCCAGCCACAGCTGAGCCTGACCACGCCGAGCCGCCTGCGTTCGAGCGGCCGCGAAGCTCGCCGACGCCCCCCGAGGAAGGCCAGTAGTCTCGGCAGGCAGGCTAACAACTGCGGCGGCTGGCGGCGCCAGCACGACTCTAATCCGCCGGGTCGGCGGATGGCGGGGCCAGCAGGAGCGCGGTAGCGATCGCGGCGATTCCTTCACCGCGGCCGGTAAGGCCGAGGCCGTCGGTGGTCGTGGCCGAGACGCTCACGGTGGCACCGCTGAGAGCGACGGACAGAGCCGTCTGCGCGTCGGCGCGGCGTGCGGCGATCCGCGGCCGGTTGCCGATGATCTGGACGGCGACGTTGCCGATCAGGAATCCTGCCTCATCAAGCAGCTGCCTGGTGCGCTCGAGCAGGGCCGCCCCGCTGACACCCTCCCACTGCGCCTGGTCCGTGCCGAAGACGGCGCCCAGGTCACCGAGCCGGCCGGCGGACAGCAGCGCGTCGCAGATCGCATGCGCCGCGACATCGCCATCGGAATGCCCGCTCAGGCCCTGCTCACCTGGCCAGTGCAACCCGGCAAGGTACAGATCTCGGCCATCACCAAACGGATGCACGTCAACGCCGATGCCGACCTGCGGCAGCCGATTGCCCATCCAGCGCGAGCCGACGCGTCAGTTGGCGAGGATCTCGTCGAGCAGGGTCTCGGCCTTGTCCTCGTTGGTCTTCTCCGCGAGCGCAAGCTCGCTCACGAGGATCTGCCTGGCCTTAGCCAGCATCCGCTTCTCGCCAGCCGAGAGCCCGCGCTCACGGTCGCGGCGCCACAGGTCGCGCACGACCTCAGCGACCTTGTTAACGTCGCCGGACGCAAGCTTCTCGAGGTTCGCCTTGTAGCGGCGCGACCAGTTGGTCGGCTCCTCGGTGTACGGGGCGCGCAGGACCTCGAAGACCCGCTCAAGCCCCTCCTGCCCGACGACGTCGCGTACGCCGACAAGCTCGGCGTTGTCTGCTGGAACCCGCACCGTCAGGTCACCCTTGTCGACCTTGAGCACGAGGTACGTCCTATCCTCGCCCTTGATCGTGCGGATCTCTATCTCCTCGATCCGCGCAGCCCCATGGTGGGGGTAGACGACGGTGTCGCCGACCTTGAAAGTCATGTGGCACGTACCCCTTCCGCTGTAGCCATCTTACCACGGCGGGCTGCGGTGAATAGCCATGCTTGAACACAAAGATGCAGGTCAAGGCCGCTTTTGCATACTGTGAATGACGAAGGCGCCACAATAGTGCGGACCCGCGTCCCGGCGGCCCGGGAGCAAGGGGCCTTGACTGTGACATGACGCGCGCGCTGCAGGGGCGCGCAAGCGGTCCCCGCCAGTTTACCGCCAGATCAGCTCAGTCACATCCACCACGGCATTGCGCGCGGTGCGTGGGCTCGGGGCGCCAGGGGTACAGGTGCGACAAGTCTCCCCGCCCGGTTACGTCGGCCTGCCTTCAGGCTCATACTGAGGGGAGAACCCTGCGAACTCCGGAGAGGCGCGTGAATCAGGGCGGCGAACCGGGACACGACGACTATGGCCTGCCGCGAGTAGACATCAAGGTTCCTGATGATGCCCGCGAACTCGACCGCGACGTGCAGGCCTATTACCGCGAACTGCGGGCCATGCGGCGGCATGAGCGCAGCCGTCGGTGGCGCGCGCCGTTGCGCCGCTCGGGCGTGGTGATACCGCTCGTCGCCGGCTGCCTCGTCCTAGCCATGATCGCCAGCATGGTGCTGACCATGTTCAGCGCCAATCCCGACTTCTCCGGCACCGTAGGCAAGAACATCTCCGGCGCGAGAAACCGCCATTCGGCCGCAAGCCGCCGCACCGCGTCGTCGGCGGCGCCCGCCGTCCGGCACGGCGTGTCCGCCAAGCCGACCGCCTCGCCGCCGGCCACGGCATCACCGGCCGGCGTCCGGCCGAGGGCCGGGTCGGTGACAGCCGGGCCTGGCCAGGAAGCGGGCGTTCCGCTGCCGAGCACGACGATCACCACGGTGGCCGGCAAGCCGGTCGCGCTGCGCGGGCTGAGGAGCACCGCGCTGGCGATCGTGCCAGCGCACTGCGGCTGCGCGATCCTGGTCCGACAGTTGATCTCCCAGGCCAGAACCGCCAAGGTCCTGGTCTACCTGGTCGGGCCGCGCGGCAGCCGCGACGAGCTTGACAGCTTCACGCCGGGCGCCACGCCGGGCACGGCGATCGTGGCGATCGACGCGGCGCAGGTGCTTGACGTCACCTACAAGGCCGTCGGCCTGACCGTCCTGCTCGTGGACTCCCACCGCAGGGTAGTGGTCACGCACGGCGTGCGGCCTGGCTTCAAGCTGGAGGGCCAGCTCGCACTGCTCAAGCCGGCGCTGAGCACCAGGGCGCACCACCAGGCACCAGCAGGCACTGGCGGCCACCAGCGGGCATCGGCGAGCGGCGCCGCGATCCCCGCGCTGCAATCACCGGGCCGGCTGCGTGCGGTGCGATCCGCGGGGCTACGCTGTGCCAGGTCTACGGCGGCGTGCCCGTGCCGAAGGGGCAGCCGCCGTTCGCATCGATACCTTGGCATCGACGAGGAGGCTCGGGTGGTCCGGAGCAGCCGCGGCGGCAGGGCGCAGCGCCGCATTCTGGTCGCGGTCGCGGCCGTGCTGATCCCGCTGATCGCCGGATGCGAGGCGGGCAGCAACGCGCCGAGCCTGCACTGGCACCAGCCGACTGGCGGCAGCAGCGCGGGCGCCGGCGGCATCACGATCAACAATGTGTTCGTGCTCGGCGCGCCGATCGGGTCCGAGCTCAAGCGCGGCCAGAACGCCGGGCTGTTCCTCGCGCTCACCAACACCGGCTCGGCGGACCGGCTGGTCAGCATCTCAGCGCCCGGCGTGGCGAAGACGGTAGTGCTGCTCGGCGGCCAGGTGGCCCTGAACAGCAACCACAGCGTGCTGCTGGCCGGCCCGCCCCCTGCCGTGGTGCTCGAGGACCTGGTCCGCCCGCTCAGCGGCGGCTCGGTGGTGACCATCCACCTGCTGTTCGCCAACGCGGGAACAGTGACGATGCAGGTGCCGGTCATGCCGAAGACCTCGTACTTCGACACCCTGTCGCCGCCTCCGTCGCCGTCGCCTTCACCGTCGCCGACGCGCACAGGCAAGGGTCACCACCACGGCAAGCACTCGGCCTCGCCGTCACCGTCGGCGAGCAGCACGCCGTAACGCGACCTGCCAGACCCAGCCGACCAGACCCCACCGGCCAACCTCAGCCGAGCTCACCAGCGGCTTAGCGCAACCGGCTACGCCCCGGGCTCGAACTTGTAGCCGAGCCCGCGGACCGTGATGATGTGCATCGGCCTGGCCGGGTCGAGCTCGACCTTCGCCCTGAGCCGCTTGATGTGCACGTCGAGCGTCTTGGTGTCACCGACGTAGTCCGCGCCCCACACCCGGTCGATCAGCTGCATCCTGGTGAGCACCCGCCCAGAGTTGCGCAGCAGAACCTCGAGCAGCTCGAACTCCTTCAGCGGAAGCTGGACGGCCGTGTTGCGCACCATCACGATGTGCCGCTCCACGTCCATCCGGACGGGCCCGGACTCCATCACCGAGGTCCCGGGCTCATCGCCCTCGCCGCGCCGCCGGAGCACCGCCCGCATCCTGGCGACAAGCTCGCGCGAGGAGAACGGCTTAGTGACGTAGTCGTCGGCGCCGAGCTCGAGCCCGACCACCTTGTCGATCTCGCTGTCCTTAGCGGTCAGCATGATGACCGGCACACTCGACCGCTCGCGCAGCGCGCGGCAGACCTCGCTGCCCGGCAGGCCGGGCAGCATCAGGTCGAGCAGGACGAGATCGGCACCGGTACGGTCGAAGGTGTCTAGCGCGGCCGGCCCGGTCGGGCAGACGGCGACCTCGAAGCCCTCCTTGCGCAGCATGTACGACAGCGCGTCGCTGAATGACTCCTCATCTTCGACAACGAGCACCCGCGTCACTTGGCCGCCTCCTTGGCAGGTCGGTCTAGTCGGGTCCAGGCCGCTGCCTGGCCGCAGGTCATAGTGGCCCCCCTGGTCGTGCGGGCAGCCGCAGGGTGAACATTGACCCGGCGCCTTCCCTGCTCGTCACGTTCACCTTGCCGCCGTGCGCGGCGGTCACGTGCTTGACGATCGCTAGGCCGAGGCCGGTGCCGCCGGTGACCCTCGATCTGGCCGGGTCCACCCGGTAGAAGCGCTCGAAGATCCGCTCGAGGTCCCGCTCGGGAATGCCGATCCCCTGGTCGCTCACGCTCAGCTCGATCACATCGCTGGCGTCCCGCCTGGTCGACACCACCACCCTGGTCTTCTCCGGGCTGTAGGCCACGGCGTTGTCCAGCAGGTTGCGCAGGGCCGTGACCAGCAGGTCCTCGTCCCCGAGCATGGACAGGCGCTTGGTGCCCGTCGCGGCCAGCTCGATCCCACGTGCGCTTGCCTTCATCCGGCACCGGTCGAGCGCCTCGGCCACCACGGCGTCGAGGTCGACGGGGACGGGATCGGGGATCGGCTCGGCCGCCTGGATCCGGTTCAGGGTGATCAGGTCCTGGACGAGATTGGTGAGCCTGGCCGCCTCCTGCCGCATCCGGCCGGCGAATCGCCGCACCGCCTCGGGGTCGTCGGCGGCGTCCTCGACTGTCTCGGCGAGCAGGGCGAGCGCGCCGACGGGCGTCTTCAGCTCGTGGCTGGTGTTGGCCACGAAGTCCCTGCGCACCTCCTCCACCCGGCGGCGCTCGGTCTGGTCCTCGGCAAGCAGCAGCACAAGCCCGCCGCCACCCACCGCGGCGCCCAGCGGGGCGACCCGCACGGCGAAGCTGGTCGTCCTGCCGCCGAGTCCGGCGGTGGCGATGTCGATCTCGCCCTCGCGGATCTCGCCATCCCTGCGCACCTGCCTGGCCAGGGCCACTAGTTCGCCGACCACCAGCTTGTCGCCCTTGACCAGGCCGAACGCGCGGGCGGCCTCGCTGGCCTGCAGCACCCGGTCGCTGCTGTCGATGACCACTGCCGAGGACGAGAGCACGCCGAGCACGGCGGCCAGCAGCCGCATGGTGCCGCCGGAGTGAGCCCGTGCCGGGCCGCCCGCCGCGGCAGCCCCGGCCGCGGACTTGCCGTGCGCGACCTGAGCAGATGCGACCGGCGCAGGCGCAGGCTGGGCAGGTGCTGACTGGGAGGAGAGGTCCACGGCGGCCTCAGGGTGCGCCGGTCCCCTGGCGCTCATCGCGGCGCCTCAGCGGTACCGGCGGCCTCCGAGGCACGTCTGACCGCAATGACCCCCACATCCACACTTTGATGGTATGCGCAGGCCTCCGCACCCGCATCAGCGCGGTGGCGCTGACCAGCATCAATTTGCGGAGAGTTCATAACGGCTATGACCGGCGTTCATGTCGGCGGCGTGGTCAGGCCATCGCCGGGACGCGCTCTGCCCGCCCGCGATCCGCCGTGCCGTCACCTGCGAAAACGCCAGACCAGCCCCATGCTTGCCGGCCCCATGCTGGCCAGCTCCATGCTTGCCAGCCTCATCGGCCCTGGTTCTTGACGGCCTCGGCGGCGGCCACGGCGGCATCGGGGTCGAGGTAGCTGCCGCCGCGCACCACCGGCTGGTAGCGCTCGTCAAGCTCGTAGACCAGCGGGATCCCGGTCGGGATGTTGAGCTCGGCGATCTCGCCGTCGCTGATCCCGTCCAGGTGCTTGACCATCGCGCGCAGCGAGTTGCCGTGCGCGACCACGAGCACGACCTTGCCAGCCGCGAGGTCGGGCACGATCACGTCGTGCCAGTAAGGCAGCAGCCGCGCCAGCACGTCGCGCAGGCACTCAGACCGCGGCATCAGGTCGCCGGGCAGCAGCGCGTACCTGGGGTCGCTGGCCTGGGAGAGCGGGTCGTCGTCGGCGATCGGCGGCGGCGGCACGTCGTAGGACCGCCGCCACAGCATGAACTGCTCGTCCCCGAACTGCTCGCGCGTCTGCGCCTTGTTCTTGCCCTGCAGCGCGCCGTAGTGGCGCTCGTTCAGCCGCCACGACCGGTACACGGGCAGCCAGGCCAGGTCGGCGGTGCCGAGCGTGGCGTTGGCGGTCTGGATGGCCCTGGTCAGCACCGAGGTGTGCACGACGTCGGGGCGCAGGCCACTCTGGGTGATCAGCTTGCCCGCCTGCTCGGCCTCGGCCAGCCCGCGCTCGGACAGGCCGACGTCCACCCAGCCGGTGAAAAGTCCGTCAGCGTTCCAGGCGCTCTCGCCGTGGCGGAGCAGCACCAAGGTGGTCATGGGCAGAGAGTATCGCCACGCGCTGCTGCGGCTCCGGCCGGCGGGTCCCGCGGACGCTGGGCCGTTTTTGCCTCAGGGGAACATGAAGGGGAACTTTCTGGTTCCCCCCTCTCGGAGGTGTATGCCAGTGCCGCGTCGCTACCCGCAGCGTGTCGCGACCATCAGCGTTCACACGTCACCGCTTGAGCAGCCGGGCACCGGCGATGCCGGCGGGCTCAACGTCTACGTCGTTGAGGTAGCCAAGCGCCTCGCCGCCCGCGGGGTCGAGGTGGACATCTTCACCCGCGCCGTCTCCCGCGACCAGCCTCCGGTGGTCGAGCTCGTCCCCGGCGTGCTCGTCAGGCACATCGAGGCCGGGCCGTTCGAGGACCTGGAGAAGGCCGACCTGCCCGGCCAGCTTTGCCAGTTCACCTTCGAGGTGCTGCGCTCCGAGGCGGCGCACGACCCGGGCAGGTACGACCTCGTGCACGGCCACTACTGGCTGTCCGGCCAGGTCGGGGCGGTCGCCAAGGAGCGCTGGGGCGTGCCGCTCGTGCAGTCCATGCACACTCTGGGCAAGGTCAAGAACGCGGCCCTGGCGCTCGGTGACGCCGCCGAGCCAGAGCTGCGGCTCAGGGGCGAGGCCGAGGTCATCGCGGCCGCCGACCGGATTGTGGCGAACACCGACGCCGAGGCGCGCGAGCTGATCAAGCTGTACGACGCCGACCCGCGCCGGGTCGCGACCGCGAGCCCCGGCGTGGACCTCGCCGTCTTCCGGCCAGGATCGCAGCGGCAGGCCAGGCGCCGTCTGCGCATCGGGCAGAACGCGGTCGTCCTCATGTTTGCCGGCCGGGTCCAGCCGCTCAAGGCGCCCGACATCCTGCTGCGCGCCGCCGCCGCGCTGCTCAGGGAGCACCCCAGGCTGGCCGACCGGCTGGTGGTGGCGTTCGTTGGCGGGCCGAGCGGCACCGGCCGCAACGATCCGGACGCCCTGGTGCAGCTCGCGGCCTCGCTCGGCATCTCGGCCAGCGTGCGGCTCGAGCCGCCCTGCCCGCAGCCCGACCTGGCCGACTGGTACCGCGCAGCCAACCTCGTGGTGGTGCCGTCCTACTCCGAGTCGTTCGGCCTGGTCGCGATGGAGGCGCAGGCCTGCGGCACGCCCGTGGTGGCCGCCGCCGCTGGCGGCCTGCGCACCGCGGTCAAGGACGAGGTCTCCGGCGTGCTGGTCGGCGACCACGATCCGGCGAAGTACGCGGCCGCGATCTGGGACCTGCTCTCCAGCCCGGGCAAGCTGGCCAGGATGTCGTGCGCGGCGCGGCGGCACGCGTCAGGGTTCGGCTGGTCGTCCACCGTGGACCAGCTTCTCGCCGTGTACGGTGACGCCATGAGTGAGGTGGCCGCCGCGGTGGACGCGTGAGCGCCGCCGGGACAAGCACAGGGGTTACGGCCGAGGCCGCCGCGGCGCGGCTCGGCGACATCCTGACCGGGCTCGGCGTCGCTTTCGAGTCACCGCAGTCCGGGGCCTACCTGGTCAGGCTGGAGGGCCAGCACAAGCTGGCCACCATGACCTGGCTGATCGTGGAGGCGCACAGCCTGCACGTGGAGGCGTTCTTCTGCCGCCAACCTGACGAGAACCACGCCGAGTTCTACCGGTTCCTGCTCAAGCGCGGCAGCCGGATGTTCGGCGTGCACTTCGCCCTCGACCAGGTCGGTGACGTGCACCTGGTCGGCCGCCTGCCGCTGGCCGCGGTCACCCCGGCCGAGATCGACCGGCTGCTCGGCTGCGTGCTCAGCTACAGCGACGACAACTTCGACCAGGCGCTCATGATCGGCTTCGCGTCCTCGATCCGCAGGGAGTGGGACTGGCGGGTCAAGCGCGGCGAGAGCCTGGCCAACCTCCAGGCGTTCACGAGGCTGACCGAGCCGTCGTGACGGCCGCCGCCGGCGCCCCCGCGTCGAGCACCTTCGGGGTGTTCGGGACCACCGCGGTGCTGATCGTGACCGAGCCGGCCGCACTCGGCACGGCGCGGGCCATCGCCGACGCCGAGCTTGCCGCCGTTGACAAGGCGTGCAGCCGGTTCCGGCCGGACTCCGAGCTATCGGTCATTAACACATCCCGCGGTGAACTCGCCCACGTCAGCGAGCTGTTCGCGGCGCTGATCGCCGAGGCGCTGCGGGCCGCCGAGCTGACCGACGGCGACGTCGACCCGACCTGCGGGGCGGCGCTGGCCGCCGCCGGGTACGACCGCGACTTCGCCGAGGTTCGCGCTGGCGACGCGGCCGGTATCAGCGCCGCGGCCCGCGGCCGCGGCGCCGGCCAGGTCCCCGGCTGGCGCAGCGTGCGGTTCGACCAGGCCGCGCGCACGGTCAGGCTGGACCAGGGGACACGGCTTGACCTCGGAGCCACGGCCAAGGCGTGGGCCGCCGACCGGTGCGCCGGCCTGATCGCGGCGCGGGCCGGCTGCGGCGCTCTGGTCAGCCTGGGCGGCGACGTGGCTGTCGCCGGGCCGCCGCCCGGCGACGGCTGGCAGGTCAGGACCACCGACGATCACGCGGCTGGCCAGGACGCGCCCGGCCAGACCGTCACGATTCGCGCGGGCGGCCTGGCCACCTCGAGCACCACGGTGCGCGCCTGGACTGCGGGCGGCCGGGCGATGCATCACATCATCGACCCGGCGACCGGGGAGCCTGCGAAATCCTGCTGGCGCACTGTCAGTGTCGCCGCCGCAAGCTGCGCGGACGCTAACATCGCCAGCACGGCGGCCATCATCAGGAGCGAGGCGGCGCCTGGCTGGCTGGCAAGTGCCGGCCTTCCAGCGCGACTCGTGCGGCATGACGGTACGGTGGTCACGACGGTCGGCTGGCCGGAAGATCTGGCTCGAAGATAATCCCGCCGACAATGCTCGGTGAATGCCACGCCGGTAAAACTGATCACCATATAGTGGATTGGTCCTGCGCGTTGTCCGAAGGAGACTCCGGGGGTTCATGGCACCATGAGCAGATCGGCTCGATACCGGCTGCTGCTGGCGACCACGCTCACCGCGGTCTGCGTGACCTGGGCGGGCTTGCCCGCGGTCGCTGATCCCACCACAGCGGCCCGCGCGCCGGGCCACGGCCCGGCAGGAATCTGCTCGGTGACCCCGCGCGGCAACCTGGTGCACTGCCCGCGGCCGATCGCCCCGGCGCTGCAGCCGGCCGCCAGCAAGGACACCGCGACCGTGCAGGGCCGCCTGCGCAACCCTGCGGCCCACATCGACACGCGGACCTGGACAAGCGGGGGCGGCAACACGTTCCCCGGCGCCGACGTGCCGTTCGGCATGGTGCAGTGGAGCCCGGACACGCTGCCCGACCGCAGTGACGGCGGCGGCTACACCTACAGCAACGATCTACTCGACGGCTACAGCCTGACCCATCTGTCCGGGCCTGGCTGCGAGGCCGCCGGTGACGTGCCGATCCTGCCGATGACCGGCAAGCTTCCCAACGGCAATCCGACCGACGTGCGCACGCCCTTCAGCCACCACGGCGAGATCGTCCAGGCTGGCTACTACGCGGCATACAGCAACGCGCCGAGCACGATCTACTCCCAGTTCACCGCGACCCCGCACAGCGCGCTCGGCCAGTTCGACTTCCCGCGCACCACCAGGGCCGACTTCCTGATCAAGCTGGCCGGCAGCGAGCGCGGCGACCACGCCACCAGCGCCAAGATCGTCAGCAGCACGCAGGTGCAGGGCTCGGTCTCCAGCGGCGGGTTCTGCGGCGAGACGCAGTCGAGGTTCGGCCCGCAGCACTACACGATCTACTTCGACATCATGTTCAGCCAGCCGTTCACCGCGGACCGGGTGATCACCGAACCCGGGCGGAAGACACCGAACTCGATGTTCCTGATCTTCAACACCACGAGCGATCCGGTGATCGACGCCAAGGTCGCCATCTCCTACGTAAGCCCGCTCGGCGCGCGGGCGAACATCCAGGCCGAGCAGCCGGGCTGGAACTTCACCGGCATCAGGTCCGCCGCCCAGGCGCAGTGGAACAAGCTGCTCGGCGAGGTGCAGGTCTGGGGCGGCAGCGTCGCCCAGACCCAGGAGTTCTACAGCCTGCTCTACAAGACGCTGCTGCAGCCGAACATCGTCAGCGACGTGAACGGCGAGTACCTCGGCTCCGACTTCAAGTTGCATGACCTGAGCAGCGGGCAGGCCAACCAGTACGGCATGTTCTCCGGCTGGGACATGTACCACTCCCAGGCGCAGCTTGTCGCGATGCTCGATCCCACCGCGGCCAGCGACATGGCGCAGTCGCTGGTCAACTACTACGCGCAGAACGGCATCCTGCCGCAGTGGGGATATCTCAACCTCGACAACTACGCACAGCTCGGTGACCCAGCCGACGCGATCATCGCCGACATCTACGCCTTCGGCGGCACCGGCTTCGACACGCAGACGGCGCTGGCCGACATGCTGGACCAGGCCGACCACGTGGACCGGGTCAGGCCGGGCACCTCGATCGAGGCGCACTACGGCTACCTGCCCGCGTTCTTGCACTACGACTGCTGCCGACTGAACTACCAGGTCTCTGCCCTGCTCGAGTACGACAGCGCGGACTTCGCGCTGTCGCAGTTCGCCGCCGCGCTCGGTGACGCCACAGACGCCGCGACCCTGCAGGCAAGGGCCAACAACTGGACCAACGTGCTCGACACCAAGACCGGCCTGCTGACGCCGCGCACGGAAGCAGGCGGGTTCGTCGCCGGGGTGACCCCGGACACCTCCAAGTTCTACCTGGAGGGCGACGCCGAGGAGTACCTGTGGGACGTGCCGAATAACTATGCCGGGCTGTTCGCCAAGCTCGGCGGTGTCGGCGCGGTGCGGCACGCGCTTGTGCGCTACCTGTCCAAGCCTAACGGCCGGGGCAGCTATGCGTACCTGTCCAACGAGTTCGACCTCGGCGAGCAGTACGCGCTCGATTACGACAGGGACCCCGCGGGCACCCAGCGGGCGGATGCGATCCTGCGCGACGACCTGTTCCTGCCCGGGCCCTTCGGGCTGCCCAACAACGACGACCTCGGCGCCGAGTCATCGCAGTTCATCTGGGCCATGCTCGGCATGTACCCCGAGAACCCTGGCAGCGGCACCCTGGTCTTCGCCAGCCCGGGCTTCCCGAACGAGGTGATCAACCTGCCCAGCGGTGCGACGATCACGATCACTGCACCGGGCGCGTCAGCGAACAGGTACTACGTCAAGTCCCTGACCATCAACGGGACCGCCGACAACGCGCTGTCGGTGCCGTTCAGCACGCTGGCGCAGGGCGCGACGCTGAACTGGGTGCTCGGCAGCACCCCGACGTCGTGGGGCAACGCGCCCAGCGACGCCCCGCCCTCATACCCCGATCCGCCCGCCTGACGCCCCCGCTCCTCACGCCCCCGCTCCTGTCGGCCCCCGCTCCCGTCGGCCCCCGCTCCCGAAGCCCCGCCGCTGAACTCGATGCCACATCCACTGCGAATACCGGGACTTCCGCCACATCCATCGGCGGGCTGGGGGCGCCGACCGTCAGTCGGCGGATAACGGGGCCGCGGTGCCCCGGTCGGCCGGTTACGATGCGCTTTGACCAGCCAGCGGGCCGGGAGTCGGCGGGCGAGTTTGTTGCGAAACGAAAGACATGAGGAGGCGGAGGCGCGGATGGGGCCACTGGACGGCATCACAGTGATCGAGCTTGCCAGCCTGGCGCCCGCGCCGTTCGGCTGCATGATCCTTTCCGACCTCGGTGCCGACGTGCTGCGGGTGGAGCGCCCAGAGAGCTGCCGTCCCGGCGCGCCCGCACCCGCGGACCCGCTGACCCGCGGCCGACGTTCGATCGGGCTGAACCTGAAGGACCCGGCCGGCGTTGACCTGCTGCTGACCCTGGTCGAGTCCGCCGACGTGCTGGTGGAGGGCTTCAGGCCGGGGGTCACCGAGCGTCTTGGGTTCGGGCCGCAGGTCTGCGCCGAGCGCAACCCGGGGCTGATCTACGCCAGGATGACCGGCTGGGGCCAGGACGGGCCGCTGGCGCCGACCGCCGGGCATGACATCGACTACATCGCGATCTCCGGCGCGCTGCATCCCATCGGCCGGGCCGGCGAACGGCCTGTGCCGCCACTTAACCTGGTCGGCGACTTCGGCGGCGGCGGGATGCTGCTGGCCATCGGCGTGCTCGCCGCGCTTGTGGAACGCCAGCGCTCCGGCCTCGGCCAGGTTGTTGATGCCGCCATGGTGGACGGCTCGGCGCTGCTGACCTCGTTCATCTACGGGCTGCGGGCCCGTGGTGGGTGGCGGGACGAGCGCGGCGTCAACCTGCTGGACGGCGGCGCGCCCTTCTACGACACCTACGCCACCGCCGACGGCAGGTACGTGGCGGTCGGCGCGCTCGAGCCGCAGTTCTACGCCGCCCTGCTCGACGGGCTCGGCCTGTCCGGCGAGGACCTGCCCGCGCAGCTCGACGTCTCAGGCTGGCCGGTGCTGCGGGCCAGGTTCACCGAGATCTTCGCGCGGCGCACCAGGGACGAGTGGGCCGAGGCCTTCGCCGGCACCGACGCCTGCGTCGCGCCGGTGCTCTCGCCTGCCGAGGCGGCCGGGCACCCGCACAACGCGGCGCGGGGCGTGTTCGCCGAGGTCGGCGGGGTGTCGCAGCCCGCGCCCGCGCCGAGGTTCGGGCGCAGCGCCGTCGGGACGCCGCAGCCGCCTGCTCGGCCAGGCACCGACACCGAAGCGGTGCTCGGCGGGATCGGGCTCGGCCCTGACCGGATCGCCGAGCTGCGCGGCAGCGGAGTCATCGCCTGAGCGCGGACCAGCCGCCCATGCCGACCGTGCCACCCGAGCCTCCAGGGCCGACCGTGCCTACTGTGCCATCATCTATGCCGCCCGTGCCGGTCGTTGAGCTGCCCGAGCCTCCCGTGCCGGCCGCGGCACCCGTGCCGTCACACATACCGCCCGTGCCGGACGTTGAGCCGCGGTCGGCCGTGCAGGCCGGCGCGGGCTGGGTGGCGGCCTGGCGGGCCGGGCAGGACGCCGAGATCCTGCGGCTCGCGGTCCCGGCGTTCGGCGCGCTGGTGGCCGAGCCGCTGTTCCTGCTTGCCGACTCGGCGATCGTCGGCAGGCTTGGCACCGCTCCGCTCGGCAGCCTCGGCGTGGCCGCGCAGGCGCTGACCGCCCTGGTGAACGTCTCGATCTTCCTGGCCTACGGGACGACGGCGGCAGTCGCCCGCCAGCTCGGGGCAGGGAACCGGCAGGCGGCGATCAGGCAGGGCATCGACGGCATGTGGCTGGCCGGGGCCATCGGGGTCGTGGTGCTCGGGGCCGGCCTGCCGCTGGCGAGCCCGATCGTGACCGCGTTCGGCGCGTCGCGGGCAGTGGCCGCAGGCGCCGTCATCTACCTGCGGATCAGCCTGCTCGCGGCCCCGCCCATGCTCGCGGTGCTGGCAGGCACCGGAATCCTGCGCGGCCTGCAGAACACCAGGACCCCGCTGGTGGTCTCGGTAGTTGCCAGCATCGCCAACGTGGTGCTGAACGCGACGTTCGTGCTGGGCCTGCGTTGGGGCATCGCCGGATCGGCCTGGGGCACGGTGATCGCGCAGTACGGCACCGCCGCCGCCTACCTCGCCATGGTGGCGGCCGGTGCCCGCCGCGCCGGGGTAAGCCTGCGGTTCGACCTGGCCGGGGTGAAGGTGGCGGCGCGGGCAGGAGCGGCGCTTGTGGTCAGGACGCTGGCGCTGCAGGCGGTCCTGGTCGGAGCCACCGCCGTCGCGGCCAGGCAGGGCGACGCGGCGATCGCCGCCTTCCAGGTCGCCTACCGGCTCTGGACGCTGCTCGTGTTCGCGCTCGACGCGATCGCGATCGCCGGCCAGGCGATCACCGGAAAGTACCTCGGCGCCGGCGACGCCGCGGGGGCGCGGGCCGCGACCACGAAGATGATCAGGTGGGGCCTCGGCTGCGGCGTGGTGTTCGGCGTGCTGATGCTCGGCGCCCGGCCCTGGCTGCCCGCGCTGTTCGCCGCCCGGCCGCCGGTAGCGCACCTGCTGCTGGTGGTGCTGCTCGTGGTGGCCGCGGCGCAGCCGGTGGCCGGCGTGGTGTTCGTGCTCGACGGGGTGCTGATCGGGGCCGGCGACCAGGACTACCTGGCGCTGGCGGGACTGGTGAGCACGGCCGTGTTCGTGGCGGCGGCAGCCGTCGTCGTGATCACCGGGCCGGCCTGCTCGGCCTCTGGCTGGCGATCTGCGCCTGGATGGCGGCCAGGTTCGTCACGCTGACCTGGCGTACCCGCGGCTCGCGCTGGCTGGTGACCGGCGCGGTCAGGAGCTGACCGGCGAGGGCCTGCTCAGGTCAGCGGCGGGTCAGGAACTGACCGGCGGGAGCCTGCTCAGGTCAGCGGCGGTCAGCTCGCCGGTGGAGATCAGCAGCTCTGGCAAGCTCGTCGAGCGCGCGCGGCCTGCGCAGCTCAGCGACCCCGTGCCTGGAGTAGCGGTTCCTGATGTTCTCGCGGCGCTTGACGACAGCGTGGGCGTCCCAGCCAATCCGCTCGGCGGCGGCCGGTCTCGGTGAGCGGTGCCCGGTTCCGAGTGCTCGTTCGGCCGTGCGGGCCGGCTCGCGCCGGCGCTCCCCCGGCCGGCGACCGTGTACGTGACGCCGACCACCGGGTCCGGCTGGAATCTGGACGCGGTAATGAGCTGCGGCGGCGGCTGAGCGGGCGGGCCTGAACGGGCGGGCCTGAGCCCACAGGCTGGGCCGGGTGGCTACCAGATCCTGACCCTGGTCGGCGTCACCCGGATCACGTGCGGGTAGTCCCGGCCGAACTTCTCCAGACCCCAGCCGTTGGCATCGATCATGGCGCCGTACTTGGCCACGTAGTCGGCGACCTCGGCGGGCGGCGGACCGTGGGGGTCGATCCTCGCCGTGCCCTCGAACGTGACGATGCCGCCGCCTCTGCCGTTGCCGTCCAGGTTCAGGCTGACCAGCGGATTGGCCTCGATGTTCGGCGTCTTTGGCCCCTCCTTCGAGCCGTAGATCAAGAACTCGGCGCCGTCCCACAGGAACCAGACCGCGGACGACTGCGGCTGGCCTGCCGGGTTCACCGTGGTCAGCCAGATGATCGGCTCCGACTTGAGCCTGGCGTCGGCGGCGGCGTGGCGCGGATTCTCGTGATTGAGCATGATCGCCTCGTTTGCAGTCTTGGCCTCTTCGGCGGCTTCGGTGCCCGGCTAGGCCGGACCGTCCGGTGACTAGTCTTCAACACTGCTGTGGGGCGTCCGCTTCCGGCGCGCTGTGCCGCCAGCAGCGCGGGGCGAGGGTCAGTGCCCTAGGGCAAGCACGATGACCTTGACCACCACGAGGGCCAGCGCCATGCCCAGGTAGAGCCACATCGCCACCATGCCCGTGCGCCGGCCAGCCGAGAGCCGGACCGGGGCCAGCATGGTGAGCGGCGGCATCCGCCACGACTCCCTGCCCTGCCGGTCGGTGGGGACCGCAGCCGCGACCGGGACGCACCCGATCCGGCGCCTGTGCCAGCCGCGCACCAGCATGGCCGCCGCCACGGCCAGGCCGACCGCGACGCCGCCGAGCAGGATCGCCAGCACCTGGCCGGACGAGATCGAGCCGAAGACCACCGAGATCATCAGAATCGCCGACAGCAGCACCAGGACGCCGACCACGGTGACGCCGAGCACGTTCGTGACGCGCCCGTTGACCCAGGGCCCGAGCACCTCCTTGTCGTTGCACAGCAGCAGCAGGAACACCGTGGCGCTCGGCAGCAGCACCCCGGCGAGCACCTGCACGCCGATCGTGAGCAGGCCGAGCGGTGAGCCGGGCAGCAGCACCACCGCGGCCGCGAGCGCGATCACCGCCGCGTACATGGCGTAGAAGCCCTTGGCCTGCTTGATGCCGCGGTGCAGCGAGTGCTTGAGGCCGAGCACGTCACCGAGCGCGTAGGCGGTGGACAGCGAGACCGCGAACGCGCCGATCATGGAGGCGTCGAGCAGCGCGACCGCGAAGATCGCGCCTGCGGCGTGCCCGGCATAGGCGGCCAGGCCGGCCGCGAGCCCGGCCGAGTCGGTGAACTGCGCGTGCCTGACTCCGGCGAACGCGATGGCGGTGGCTCCCATCAGGGCGCTGCCACCGATCACCACGACCACGATCCCGATCCACAGGTCGGCCTTCTCGTACCTGATGAAGCGCGGGGTGATCCGCTTGTCGATGACGTAGGACTGCTGGAAGAACAGCTGCCACGGGGCGACCGTGGTCCCCACGATGCCGATGATCAGCAGCATCACCGTGCCCAGGTGCACGGCGCCGCCGGGGACGACGGGGTGCACGAAGCCGGCGGCCATCTGGCCGACCGGCGGATGCGCGATCACGTATAGCGGGATCAGCAGCAGCGAGCCGAGGCAGAAGAACATCGCCATCCGCTCGAACCGCCGGAAGCTGCCGGTCGAGGCGGCGAGCACGATCACGATGGCGGCCAGGATCACGCCGACGATCTTCGGCACGCCGAAGTAGCTCGCCGCGAGCGCGATGCCGATGAACTCGGTGACGATCGTCAGCGCGTTCAGTATGAACAGGTCGATGACGCTGAATGCTCCCCAGAACCGGCCGAACCGCTCGAGTATCAGCCTGGCGTGCCCGACGCCGGTCACTGCGCCGAGCCGCAGCACCATCTCCTGGTTCACGTAAAGGACCGGGACAAGCAGCACGAACGTCCACAGCAGCTTGGTGCCGTAGGTCTGGCCGGTCTGGCCGTAGGTGGAGAACGCGCCGGCGTCGTTGTCGCCGCACATCACGATGAGGCCGGGGCCCACGATGGCCAGCAGGGTCTTGAGCTTCGCGGGCACCGAGCGGCGGCTGCCGGTGTCCTCGGTTGAGATGGTGCCGAACGCGCCCTTGATGTCGCCCACGTGCGCGGAGTCGAGCGCGGCTCCGCGCGGGGGGCTGACCAGGCTCGTGCTGCTTGAGGTCATGGCTTACAACCCCTTTCGCCGCCGGGCGGCCGGCGGGATCGGGGGCACGCGGCGCGCTGGGTGCGCCATCAGGAGCGGCCTGCGGGCCTGCCGCGGCCGCCGGACCGGGTGACCGGTCCGGGATCAGACGTGGGGGCGCGAGCGCGTGCCAGGAACGGGCGGGAAGAGCGGCGAGTGGGGCCGGGTCCGGCCCGGTCTATCGTGTTCCACGACTCGCCTCCCTCCGTTCCTGATGCCTGGCCAGCGCGCGCCCGTCAGGCGCTACAGAACCAGCGGCACCGTCGTCGCACCCGTCCGGGAGGCAGCGCCCCGCAGCGCAGGGCGGGCACCTCTCTCGTTAGAGCTTTGGCACTCCACGGCGTAGCGCGGCACTGTGTCCCGCCTGCGCAGCCACTTGGCCTCACCCCTTAGGCCGGGGAGAGGTGTCCTGATCCGGAGCGTCTCTCGACGGTTGGGATCAGTGGCCTGTGTCCGTGAAGACGCCTCACCGAACGAGGTGTCCTTAACAACCAGTATCGAGGATGCCCGATCCGGTAGATAAATGTCAATTCGACGCAACGCCCGCGGCACCGCGACGGGCGCCCTGCAAGGCCGTCTCCGCAGGACCCGGCCACGCATCCTCGCTCCGAGGCCCGCTCCCGCGCAAAGCTGGGCCCGTCCCCCAGATCGTGAAGGATCGGCGCACGCCGTCGATTGACGTGGGCACTTTGCTGTCGCGATAGCGACAGCAAAGTGCCCACGTTTCGCGTGTCCTGGGGGGTGGGCGGCGCGAGGGCGCGGGGCGAGCGCGGGGGCCCGGGGGCGGGGCGCGGGGGTGCGGGCGCGCGGGCGCGGGGGCGGGAGTGGTCAGCTCCGGCCGAGTTCGACGGCCTTGACGACGAGCAGCAGGACCGAGACGACCAGGTAGCCGCGGAGCAGTAGGATGGCCAGCTTGGTGACCGGCGACCACTCCACCGGCTTGAGCAGGGCGAGCGGCGGCATCCGCCAGTTCATCCGCTCGGCCGGGGTCATGGCGGCGAACGCTGCCCGCCCGCCAGGCGCCCTGACCGTGCCGCGCCTGGCGGTGGCGAACCTGAGCCAGCCGAACGCCAGCCCCGAGCCTGCCACCAGCGCCACCGTCAGCCAGATCGCCACCGCGGCCGAACTGAGGCCGCTGAACAGCGTGGTCACCACGAGCGTGCCGGACAGCATCAGCAGGATCCCTACGATGATCCCGGCCACGATGTTCAGCCAGCGCGCGTTCATCCACGGGCCGAGCACCTCGGAGTCGTTGCACAGCAGCAGCAGGAAGACGCTGGCGCTGGGCAGCAGCACGCCGGCCAGGGCCTGCACCGCCGTGGTCAGCAGGCCGAGCGGCGCGCTGGGGATCAGCACGATCGCGGCGGCCAGCACCACGAGCCCGGTATAGCTGGCGTAGAACGCCTTCGCGTCCTTGAAGCTGCGGTGCAGCGAATGCTTCAGGTTGAACACATCGCCGAACGCATAGCTGGTCGACAAGGTGACGGCCGCCGCGCCAATGATGCTGGCGTCGAGCAGCACGAGCGCGAACACCGCGCCTAGGAAACCGCTCTTGGCGCCGAACGCGTTAGCGACGCCGAGCGCGCTGGAGAAGTGGCCGATCAGGTGCGTGCCGCGGACCGCGTAGACCGTCGCCACCAGGATCACAGCGGCGCAGCCCACCACCACAAGTGAGCCGAGGAAGGTGTCGGCGCGCTCGTACCTGATGAACCGCGGCGTGATCCGCTTGTCGATCACGTTCGACTGCTGGAAGAACAGCTGCCAGGGCGCCACCGTGGTGCCGACGATCGCGATGATCAGCAGGACGGCGTTCGAGCTCACCCCGCCCTGGATGCCGGGCACCACGAAGTCGCGCGCGATGGTGCCGACGTGCGGCTGCACCCCGAAGATCAGCGGCAGGAACAGCACCAGGTTCGTCGCGATGAACAGGAACATCGCGCGCTCCCAGCGGCGGAAGCTGCCGCTCGCCGTGATGGCCACCAGCATCGCGGCGGCGATCGGGACCGAGACATAGGGACTGACGCCGAAGTAGCTCATCGCCAGGGAGACGCCGATGAATTCGGTGACGATCGTAAGGAAGTTCAGCAGGAACAGATCGCCCACGCTGAACCAGCCCCAGAACTTGCCGAACCGCTCGTTGATCAGCCTGGCGTGGCCGACGCCGGTCACGGCGCCCAGCCTGACCACCATCTCCTGGTTCACGATCAGCACTGGCATCAGCAGCAGCAGCACCCAGAGCAGGCTGTAGCCGTAGTTCTGGCCGGCCTGCGCGTAGGTCGCGACGCCGCCGGCGTCGTTGTCCCCCACCATCACGATCAGGCCGGGGCCGACGATGGCGAGGAACGTCACCAGGCGGCGGCGCCAGCCGCTGCGCGACTCGTCACCGATCCTGATCCGGCCGAGCGCCCCCTCGATGTCGCCGAGGTGCGCCTCGTCGAGCACCGCGCTCGGCCGCGTGAGGGCGGGGGGCTGCGCGGCCGCCGGGGCGGCTGCCCAGGCGGCAGGCGGAGCGGCCGCCGGGGGGGCCGCAGGCGGACCTGGTCCGTGTCTGACCGCGTGCGGGACTGCCGCCTGCCGGTGCGGTGGCCCGGCAGCTCGCGTTGGCGAGGCGGCCTGGCCATCCTGGCGCGGCGGCGAGGCGGCCCGGCCATCCGGAGGCGGCGGCGCGGCGGCCACCTCCTCGATCGTCCTCGGCGGGTCGGCGGCGTCCTCCTGCTCAGGGCGTGCGGCAGCGACGTCCCGCTCGGGAGGATCGGTCACGGCTTCTTGCCCCGGCGCGAGTCCGGCGGCTCGGCCGCCTCCCGGCGCCGCCAGTCCTCGGGCAGCGTGACCTCAAGCACGTCGTCGACCGTGATCAGGCCGATCATCGTGCGGTTCTCGTCGACCACGGGGATCGTGATGAGGTTGTAGTCGCTCATCAGCACGGCCACGTCCACGACGTCGGTGTCGGCGCCGATCCTGACCGGGTCGTCGTCGTAGACGTCGGTCAGCCGCAGCGCCGGGTCGGACTGCAGCAGCGTCACGACCTTCACCACGCCGCACAGCCTGCCGCGCGCGTCGAGCGCGTGCACGCTGGTCAGCGCCTCTGGCTGGAGGCTCTGCGAGCTGCTCACCGCCGCCAGGGCCTCGACCACCTGGACGTCGGCCGACACGGCGAGGAAGTCCATGCCCATCAGGCCGCCCGCGCTTGTCGGGTTGAAGCCCATCAGCGTGAGCACCTTGGTGCGCTGGCCGACCGGCAGCAGGTCGAGCACCGGCTGGCGGCGCCGCTGCGGCAGCTCGGAGATCGCGTCGGCCGCGTCGTCGGCCCGCATCCTGGCTAGCACCTCGGCGATCTCGGCGTCGGTCCTCGCGCCGAGCAGCCTGGTGGCCAGGTCCTCGTCGAGCTCTTCGAACACGTCGGCCTCAAGCTCAGGGTCGACGTGCACCTGGCCGAGTATCTCGGTCTCCTCGGCCTTGGACGCCTCCTCGAGCAGGTCGGCGATCTGGGCCGGCTTTAGCCGCCTGATCCGGCCGAACGGGCCGCGCAGCCGCGCGCTGCTCGCGTGCCCGATCAGCGGCTCGAAGTTCGCCCAGTCCTCGAAGTGACGGGTGTCGGTGTCGGCCGGTGACAGCAGCTTGAACAGGCCGCGCGACCGGCGGGTGGTGTCCACGCCGGCCAGCGCCCACTCGCCGTCGATCCGCCGCAGCTCAAGGTCGGCAGCCTTGATCAGGTGCGCGCTCGGCACGTCGATGAGGCGGTGCCCGAGCACGTCGGCGCGGAGCAGCACCTCGCCGTCGCGCCGCTCGAACTTGCGCAGGTCGAGCACGGCGCTGGTGAGCCTGAGCGCCTCCCCGTCGAATGAAATCGCTTGCTCAAGCGGCACGAAGACCTCGCGCCCGCCGCCCACGGACGCCACGACGCCGATCACCACCGGGTGCTCGGCTCCGCGCAGCCGCACGATGACATCGGCCAGCCGGCCGATCGACTCCCCCCGCTTGTCGGTGATGGGGCGCCCGACCAGTTCCGACAGGTGCAGGGTGCGCCCGCTGCTCGCCTCCGGCGTCGCTGCCGCCGGTGATGTGGTCATGTCTACGCAGCCTTTCTGCTCTGCCGCTGCCGTTGTCCTACCCCGGAACTCGCCCGCCGCGCGACCGCCCTGCACGCCGTCTATCCAGTCACGGGTAGCACTTCCGGCGCTGGGAACACTCTTGGTGCCGGCAGTTACCGCCCGGTGGCCACTCTTCCATCTGAAGATAAACAGCAAGAGACTCCGCTGGCACCCGGCTTCCCCGCACAGCGGTCACGATGGTATGAAGGCCAGGTTCGGGACGCTGGTGACGGTACCCGACGTGCCGGATCGAGCGAAGGAACGGCGAGGCGTGGCGAAGGGCAAGCAGGCCGGCCGGCCGACGAGCCAGGATTACCTGGCCGAGACCCTCGGTTACGCCGTCAAGCGGCGGCTGCTCGGGCCGCCGCTGGTGAACGAGCAGCTCAGCGAGGAGCGCCTGTCCAAGCCGCTCGCGCTCGGCGTGCTGTCTTGCGACGGTATCTCCTCCGCCGCCTACGGCACCGAGGAGATCTTGATTGAGCTGCTGCCGGTTTTCGGCCTTGCCGGATTCGCGCTGATCATTCCGATGACCGGGGTCGTCCTGCTCGGTATCGCTCTCGTCGTACTGCTTTACCGCGAGGTGGTCTCGGTCTATACAAGGGCCGGCGGCTCGTACGTCGTGGCCAGGGAGAGCTTCGGCCCCAGGATCGCCCAGGTCGCCGCCGTCGCCCTCCTGATCGACTACGTCGTCACGGTCGCCGTCCAGGTCGCCGCCGGGAGCGCGGCGATCGTCTCCGCATTCCCAAGCCTGCCCTCCGACCTCGGCATCAGCCCTACGCTCCTGCTGCTGATCATCTCGGTCGTCGCGATTCTGATCATGTGCTACGGAAACCTGCGCGGGGTCAGGGAGGCCGGACGCAGTTTTGCCCTGCCCACCTACCTATTCTCCGGGTCGGTTGGCCTCATGATCGTCTACGGGCTCTACCGCGACCTGGCGGGTGGCGGGCTGCCCTTGGCTCATCCGGCCCTCCCAGGACCGGACGGCACGGTCGCAATCGGTCACAGCACCTCCAGCCTGCTTGCCTTCGGCGCGATCTACACCCTGGGCCGGGCGTTCGCGAACGGCGGTTCGTCGCTCACCGGGATCGAGGCCGTCTCCAACGCCGTCAGCGCGCTGCGCGCGCCCGAAGGTCGCAACGCCCGCCAGGTGCTCGTGATCCAGGGCTCCATCGTGGCGTTCCTGATCGCCGGAATCTCCTGGCTGGCCCACATCACGCACGCGACCCCGTACAGCCAGGGCGTGCCGACCGTGCTGGCTCAAGAGGCGAGGCTGGTCTTCGGCACCAGCGTGCTCGGGCAGGTCTTGTTCTACACGGTCCAGGCCGGAACGGCCGCCATCTTGTTCACCGGTGGCAACACCAGCTTCAGCGGGTTCCCTTACCTGGCCAGCTTCGTAGCCGAGGACTCGTTCCTGCCACGCTGGCTCACGAAGCGCGGTCACCGGCTGGTCTTCTCCAACGGCATCATCGTGCTGACCGTGGTCTCGCTGACGTTGCTGATCGCGGTCGGCGCCAACGTCAACCACCTGATCCCGTTTTACGCCATCGGCGTGTTCACCGGGTTCACGATGGCCGGCTTCGGAATGGCCAGGTACTACCTGCGGCACCGGAGGCGTGGCTGGCATCACCGGCTGGTGGTCAGCGTGGTAGGCGCCTCCTACACGGCTCTGGTGGTACTGATCTTCGCCGTCGTCAAGTTCACCGAAGGCGCCTGGCTTGTGGTGTTCATCTTCCCGATCGGCGTGTACAGCCTCATCCGGCTGAACCGGCAGTACCGGATGGAGGCCGAGGTACTCGAGCGCATCGAAGCCCGCCGGAGCGGCGCGGCCGAACCGTCTGTCCCTGAGGCCCCTACGTATTCGCGGCGGACCGTCTACATCTTCGTGGACGCCTTCGACCTCGCCACCCTGGCCGGGCTGAGATACGCCCGCAGCTTGCGCCCGACCAGCCTGAGAGCAGTGCACTTCGTGCTGGACAGCGCCGTGTCCGACCGGCTCAGGCAGGACTGGCTGCGGGCCAACACCGGCGTGGCGCTTGACCTCGTCGACTGCCCAGACCGGCGGATCGCCAGGGCCGCGGCCGAGATGGTGCAGGCCGAGGCGCAGCTACCGGGGGTCGGAGTGACCGCGGTGCTGCCGCGGCGCAGCTACTCGCCGTGGCTCGGCCGCCTGCTGCACGACCGGACCGCCGACCGGATCGCTTCCGTGGTCAGCCAGATCCCGCACGCGGCCGCGACGATCGTGCCGTTCGACGTGCGCAGCCGGGTGGAGCACCTGGCGGCCAGGGCCAGCAAGGAGCCCGGTGCCGCCGACGCCACCGGTGCCGGTCAGGGCCGCCGGGCGGCGCATGGAGGCGCGGACGGCCGGGCCAAGGCAGGGACGCCGGCGGCGGCCCCGGCCAAGGTGCCTGACGGCGCCACGCCAGGCGGAACCACGCCCGCTGCACCCGACGGCACCGCACCCGACGGCACCGCGCCTGGCGGATCCACGCCCGACGGCGCCGCGACCGACGGCGCAGCGCCTGACGACACAGGGCCCGACGGCACGGCGCCCGCTGCAACAGACATGCCGACACCGCCGCCGCCGGTGTCGGTCACGGGCAAGTCGACGGGGGTGGCCGACTACAACCGCCCGCGGCCGTCAGCCGGAGCGACGCCGATCGGCCAGCTGCCCAGGCGCGGGCGGGCCAGGGTGGAGGGCCGGGTGCACTCGGTCGAGATCAGGCCGGTCGAGCGCAATACGGTCCTGGCCTGCGAGATCGTGGACTCCACCGGTCAGCTGACCGCCATGTTCTACGGCCGCTCGCACATCCCGGGACTCGGCCCTGGCGCGAAGGTGCGGCTGACCGGTCAGGTCGGCACCCGCGGCACGGCGATCGTGATGATCAACCCCGCCTACGAGCTGCTGGGCCCCGGGCACGGTGACTCGCCCGCGCCATGACCGGGCCTGAGCAGGGGCATTCTGGCGGGCCTGGCTGCGGCGGCAAGCCGGCCGGTGACAGCAGCAGGCGGGGGGACGGCCACGGCGGCAAGCCGGCCGGTGACGGCGACGGCGGCAGGCACGGCCACGGCGGTTGGCACGGGCACGCGCACGGGTCCCGCCTCACGCTGACCGGAGAACACCGGAAGTCCCTGGTCATCGTCATGCTGATCACGCTCACGGTCGCGGTCGCCGAGGCGATCGGGGCCTGGGCTACCGGCGCCCTCGTGCTGCTCGCCGACGCGGCGCACATGGCGGCCGACGCCGCAGGCGTCGGCCTCTCGCTGCTCGCCGTGGTGTTCGCGATGCGGCCGGCCACGGCGCAGCGGACCTTCGGTTACGCGCGGGCCGAGATCCTGGCTGCCGTGGTGAACGCGGTGATCTTGTTCGGGATGTCGGTGTTTATTGTCGTCGAGTCGATCGGCAGGCTCATCTCGCCGCCGACGGTGCGCTCGCCGCTGCTCATTGTCTTCGGCGTGGTCGCGCTGGCCGCGAATGTGGTCAGCCTGCTCGTGCTGCGCCGCGGGCAGTCGGAGAGCCTGAACATCAGGGGCGCGTTCCTCGAGGTCGCCTCTGACGCGCTCGGCGCGGCCGCCGTGATCGTGACCGGCCTGGTGATCGCGGAGACCGGGTTCACCAGGGCCGACCCGATCGCGGCGCTGGCGGTCGGTGCGCTGATCTTGCCGCGGACCTGGCGGCTGCTCGCCGACGCCGTCAACGTGCTGCTCGAGGCCAGCCCGCGCGGGATCGACCTGAGCGAGGTCAGGGCGCACCTGACCGGGCTGCCCGGGGTGCGCGACGTGCACGACCTGCACGCCTGGACGATCACCTCGGGCCTGCCCGTGCTCTCAGTGCACGTGGTAGTGGAGCGCGAGGTGCTGACCGACGGCCGGAGCGCGATGATGCTCGACGCGCTGCAGGAGTGCCTGCGCGGCCACTTCGACGTGGGCCACTCGACCTTCCAGCTCGAGCCCGCCGGGCACGCCGACCACGAGCGGCCGATGCACCAGTAGGCGGCGCGAGCCCGCTGCCCGGATGATCCGGCCGCTGGGGCTGATCCGGCCTTTGGCCCAGATGTGTACCGGCGAGTAATATCAGGCTACGTATCTCGCGCAAGGGGCGTCCCATGAGCACATACGACCACTACGTCACCGAGATATCGACAGGCACCTGGGACGTGCCGACAGCCGGCGCCTCCAGGTTCAGCTGGGACTACGACAACGGCCGCCAGCGCCTGCTCGACCTGTACCAGCGCGGCAAAGACAAGCAGTGGGACGCGACCAAGCGGATCGACTGGGAAATCCCGGTCAACCCGGTCAACGTGATGGAGCAGACCGAGGAGCTCAGCCCCATCTACGGCTCGCGCCAGTGGGAGAAGCTGAACCAGGACGAGCGTGACGAGCTCGGCCTGCACCTGTCGTCCTGGCTGTTCAGCCAGTTCCTGCATGGCGAGCAGGGAGCGCTGACCGTGGCGGCACGGATCGTGGAGTCGGTGCCCGACATGGACTCGAAGTTCTACGCGGCCACCCAGGTGATGGACGAGGCCAGGCACGTCGAGCTCTACCAGCGCTTCATCAGGGACAAGATCGGTCTGTACTACCCGATCAACGACGACCTGGCCACGCTGCTCGCCGAGGCGCTGTCCGACGGTCGCTGGGACTACCCGTACCTGGGCATGCAGGTGCTGATCGAGGGCCTGGCGCTGGCAGCGTTCGGCGTGCACCGGGACGTGTCCAACAACCCGCTGGTCACCCAGCTACTCGCGTACGTCATGCAGGACGAGGCGCGGCACGTGGCATTCGGCAGGCTGGCGCTGCGCGACTACTACGCCGAGCTGACCGAGGCCGAGCGGGCCGAGCGCGAGGAGTTCCTGGTCGAGGGCTGTTACCTGATGAACAGCAGGTTCCGCGCCCAGGAGGTCTACGAGAGGCTCGGCTTCGACGTGGCTGAGTGCATGGACTTCACCGACAAGTCGCCGATACAGCAGGGGTTCAGGTCGCTGCTGTTCTCCAGGATCGTGCCGTGCGTGCGCGACATCGGGCTGTGGGGCTCGAAGGTCAGGCACGCATTCGCCGACCTCGGCGTGATAGCGGCCGCCGACAGCGACCTCGAGGTGCTGATGAAGGCCGACGAGGACCTGGCCGAGCGGATCGACGAGGAGAAGTACGCGGCCGAACTGGCCGCCAGGCAGGCAGAGGTGGACGAGGCCATCGCCTCGGCCGCGGAGTCGTAGCCGCAGAGTCCCCTGACCACGGGCGCGGCGGGCTGCCGCCGCGCGTGTACGCCGCGCACGGAAAGTGACCGATCACCGGCCGCCGGTCGGTAATCTGTGCGCGCGGCGCCCTCGCAGGCAGAATGGCCGGTGGCGGGGCGGCGCAGGGAGGCGAGCCAGTGCACCAGCTGAGAGTCACTGTCGCTGGCCGGACGTTCACCTTCGAGCCCGGCCAGACCGTCAGGATCGGACGCAGCCCGGACAACGCCGTGGTGGTGCCCGATCCCATCGTCTCCCGCGACCACGCCATCGTCCGCTGGGGCCAGGACGGCTGGGTACTCAACGACCTCGGCAAGGGCCGCACCTTCGTCGGCGGCCTCCCTGTTACCTCGGTTCCCGTCCAGCAGGCGGTCGAGGTGCACCTGGCGTCCCCGATCGGCCCCGAGCTGCGGGTCGAGCTTGTCGCCGACGAGGCCGGCCCGATGCCAGCCCTGGCGTGACCGCGGTCGCGAGCACCCCGAGGGGTGCCTCGGCCGGCCCTGCCGGAGCGGCGGCCGCCACCGCCATGACCGGCACGGCGCTGTCCCCCGGACCCGGGGCCCCTGCACCTGGGTTCCCTGCACCCGGACTCGCTGCACCTGGACTCCCTGCGCCGGGGTCCCCCGCACCCGGCGCTGGACATGACGACTGGGGCGACTTCTCGGGTCTCGGAATTCAGCCCGACTACGCCGGCCAGGCCGCCCATCTCGCACCGCTCAGCCAGGAGCACGGCGAGCCGCCAGGGCGGGTGCGGCATGCCAGCGCGATCCACCGCGAGAAGCTGTGGCGCGGCGACATCTCGGGCAGCTACTCAAGTCCCGAGTACCAGCACCTGGCGACGCACCACGCCAAGCTGGACTCCCCAGGCGGTGATTTCGCTACCGCGGTGCACATCCTGGTGCCGGTTCGCAGCTGGCTGAAGGATCCCGGCTGGAAGCAGGGCTCACGGCTGCTTGTCATCGCCTACGGGCTGCTGCCGTCGCTATTCGTGGTGCTGTTCTCCACCTCCAACGACCTGAGCGCGCCAGGCTGGGCCTACAGCCTCGCGATCGCGCCGCTGTGGGCTTTGGCCTTCTGGCTGCTGATCAGGCCAGGTCCGATCACCAAGCTGGTCGGCTGGCTGGCCGTCGGGATCGTCGCCGCCGTGATGGTCCTGCTGCCGGTGCTGACGCTGCCCTGGGAGGACGCGCTCGACCGGACCGCCAGCCTGCACAACCTGCTGCCCTGGATCTACGGCGTGGGGTTCGCCGAGGAGGTCACGAAGGCGCTGCCGATCCTGATCGCCGCGCTGCTGCTGCGCTGGGTCTGGAAGATCACGCTGGACGTCCGGATCTGGATGTTCCTCGGCACCATCGCCGGGCTTGCGTTCGGCGTCAGGGAGTCCGTCCTTTACACGTCGAGCTACCTGATGCAGGGCAACCACCGGGCCGGGCTTGCCGTGCCGCTGATCCTCACGTTCGCGCAGCGGGTGTTCGTCGACGGGTTCCAGCACGCCGTCTGGGCGGGCATCGCGGCCTTCTTCATCGGGATGGGCGTGAACTACCGGCGCCGCAGGATCCCGCTCATCCTGTTCGGCATCACGCTGCCCGCCGTGCTGCACGGGCTGAACGACTGGAGCACCCAGCTTGCCTCGCACTGGCTGTGGATCGTGATGGAGGCCGTGTCGCTGCTGCTGTTCATCGGCTACACGATGTCCGCGGCCTCGATCGAGCGGCAGGTCAGGGACACGCCGCTGTTCCGCGGCGACTCGATGATCATGGACAGGGCCGCGTATCCTGGCGACCAGTCGACGCAGCGGTAACGGTGGTACCGGCACCGGCCCGACGGGGTCACGGCACGGCAACGGCGGCGATCGCGGCACCGGCAGCGATGGCAGTTACCATCGGCGGGTGACCGACTCGCCGATGCCCGCGTTCGGGGCCGATTTCCTGTGGGGCGTGGCTACGGCCGCCTACCAGATCGAGGGTGCCGTCGCCGAGGACGGCCGCGGGACCTCGGTCTGGGACACCTTCTGCCGCACGCCAGGCATGGTCAGGGACGGCCACACCGGCGATGTCGCCACCGACCACTATCACCGGTGGGAGTCCGACGTCGCGCTGATGGCCGACCTCGGCATCACCGCCTACCGGTTCTCCATCGCCTGGCCGCGGGTGCAGCCGGACGGCAAGGGCCAGGCGAACGGGTCCGGCCTCGACTTCTATGACCGGCTGACCGACGCGCTGCTCGCGGCCGGCATCCGGCCGGTGCCGACCTTGTTCCACTGGGACCTGCCGCAGCCACTCGAGGACGACGGCGGCTGGCTGGCCAGGGATACCGCGCACCGGTTCGCGGACTACGCCGCGCTCGCCGCCGGACGGCTGGCCGACCGGATCGGCATGTGGATCACGCTCAACGAGCCCTTCATCGTCACCGCGTTCGGCTACGCGCTCGGGATGCACGCGCCCGGCAAGGCGCTGATGCTCGGCGCGCTGCCCACCGCGCACCACCAGCTGCTCGGGCACGGCCTGGCGGTCACCGCGCTGCGGGCGGCGGGCGCCGACCAGGTGCTGCTGACCAACAACTACTCCCCGGCCTGGCCGGCGAGCGACTCAGCGGCCGACATGGCCGCGACGGACGCCTATGACGTGCTGCAGAACCGCCTGTTCACCGACCCTGTCCTGCTCGGCAGGTACCCGGACCTCGCGGCGTTCGGCGTCGGGCCTGGCGGTCTCGACTGCGTCGCCGACGGCGACCTTGACGTTATCTCGGCGCCGGTCGACGGCCTCGGCGTCAACTACTACATGCCGACCAGGCTGTCGGCGCTGCCCGGCTCGCCGCTGCCGTTCCAGATGGAACCCATTCCCGGCTACCCACTCACCGCGTTCGGCTGGCCGGTGATCCCGGCCGGCCTGACCGAGCTGCTGACCTCGCTGCACGAGTGGTATGGGGCGGCGCTGCCGCCGGTCTACGTCACCGAGAACGGCTGCTCCCAGCAAGACGAGCCGACGCCGGACGGCACGGTGGCCGACCCGGGCAGGATCGACTACCTGGACGGGCACATCAGGGCGGTGCACGCCGCGATCGGGGCCGACGTGGACGTGCGCGGCTACTTCGTGTGGACGCTCACCGACAACTTCGAGTGGTCGGAGGGCTACCACCAGCGGTTCGGCCTCGTCTACACCGACTACGGCAGCCAGCGCCGGATACCCAAGTCCTCGTTCTCGTGGTACCGCGACCTGATCGCCGCGCAGCGGGCTCCGGGCTGACCCCGGGCTGACCCGCCGGCCCGCCGGCTTGCCAGGAGGCCGGCTACCGGCGCCAACATGGTCCAGGCAGAGGCATACTGACGTACATGTCTGCAGAGCAGGACCCGGTCGCACCCGATCCCGACGACTTCGACCGTCAGTTGCGCGAGCTCACCTCCGGCATGGCCGAAGCGGCCAAGTTCACCGAGCCATCTGCCGCCGAGCGGGCCAAGCAGGCCAAGCGCGGCGCCCCGCAGCCGCCGAGCCGCCAGGGACCCGCGGGCCGGGGCAGAGCGAGGAGGACACGCAAGCTGCGCCGACCGCCTGGCCAGCCACCCCGGCCAGGCGCGGCGAGAACGGGCCAGAACCGGGCGGCCGCCAGGCGCCCGCAGTCCAGGAGCGATCGGCGGCAGCGCCAGATCTCCGCGGTCAGGACCGTCGCGATCCTGATCGGGTTCGCCGCGCTGATCTTCGCGTTGCACTTGCTCGGGTTCGGCCCGCAGTAGGCGGGCCCATGGAGCGGCTCGAGCAGCAGATGCGGTTCGTCACCGAGATCGGCAGGCTCAAGGGGGTGCTCAGGCAGACCGTCCTCGCCGGGCTCGGCCGCCAGGAGAACTCGGCCGAGCACTCGTGGCACCTGGCCATGATGGCGGCGGTACTCGGCGACCACGCGCCGCCCCGGGTCGACCCGTTCCGTGTCATGACCATGGTCCTGCTGCACGACCTGGTGGAGATCGACGCCGGGGACCTGTTCGCCTACGCCGACGCTGAGCAGCAGGCCAGGCAGGACGCCGCGGAGCGGGCGGCCGCCGACCGCATCTTCGCCCTGCTGCCCGCGGACCAGCACGGCCGCCTGCGCGGGCTGTGGGACGAGTTCACCGAGCGGCGGACCGCCGACGCGAAGTTCGCGCGGGCCCTCGACAGGCTCCAGCCCATGCTGGAGAACATGGCCGTCGGCGGCGGCACCTGGGCACGCCACCACATCACCGCCGACCAGGTGCTTGCCAAGGTCAGCCTGATCGAGGACGGATCAGCCTCGCTCGGCGGGTTCGCCAGGGACCTGGTCGCCACGGCCGTGGCGGCGGGGATCCTCGCGCCAGCGCCAGCGTCAGCGTCAGCGGAAGAAGATCAGCTTGACCGCCGCGATCACGCCGATCACGACGATCAGCACCCGCAGGGCCACTGGCGGCAGGTGCCGGCCGAACCGGGCGCCGAGCAGCCCGCCGGCCGTCGAGCCGACCGCGACAAGCCCGACCGCGAGCCAGGCCACGTGGGCGAAGACGACGAAAACGGCCGCCGCGGTGCCGTTCACGATCGCGACGAGCACGTTCTTCCCGCCGTTGATCCGCTGCAGGCTCTCGGTCAGGAACACCCCGAGCAGCCCGATCACCAGGACGCCCTGGGCGGCACCGAAGTAGCCGCCGTACACCCCGGCAAGGAACACGCCGGCCACCAGGACCGGCCCGCCGTGCTCGGCTCGCTCACCGCCGCGGGACGCCACCCAGGCAGACAGCCTCGGCTGGAGCACGACGAGGACGCAAGCGATGATGATCAGGGCGGGCACCACGAGCCCAAAGACGCTGCCGGGGAGCGCGAGCAGCGCGATGGCCCCGGTCAGCCCGCCTGCACAGGACGCCACGCCGAGCCGCATCAGCCTGGGCCGCTGGCCGGCAAGCTCGCGGCGGTAGCCGTAGGCCCCGCTGACGTTGCCCGGCACCAGGCCGATGTTGTTCGAGACGTTGGCGATCACCGGCGGGAAGCCGAAAGCCAGCAGCGTCGGGAAGGTGATCAGCGAGCCTGATCCCACCACGGCGTTGATCGCGCCTGCCCCGACCGCTGCGGCGAGGATTGCCAGGATCTCTACGCTACCCACGCGATCCCCGGCGCATGAGGCGATACTAGGGCGCGGTGCCGGTCAGCGGCGCAGCGGCATGGCCCGCGCCGTCCAGCGGGCGCCGATCCGCTCCACGATCAGCGGCATGCCGAAGCAGCGGGAGAGCGCGCCGGGCGTGAGCACGTCCTCGATCCGCCCCGCGGCCAGGACGGTGCCGCGGCGCATCAGCATGGCATGGGTGAACCCTTCGGGCACCTCCTCCACGTGATGGGTGACCAGGACGAGTACCGGGGACCGCGGGTCGCGTGCCAGCGCGGCGATCCGGCCGAGCACGTCCTCCCTGCCGCCGAGGTCGAGCCCGGCGGCCGGCTCGTCGAGCAGCAGCACCTCGGGGTCGGCCATCAGCGACCTGGCGATCTGCACCCGCTTGCGCTCGCCCTCGGACAGCGTGCCGAACCGGCGCCTGATCAGGTGCGCGCAGCCCACCGCGTCGAGCAGCTCGACGGCGCGGACCACGTCGAAGGAGTCGTACTCCTCGCTGCCGCGGCCGAGCAGCCCGTAGCCTGCGGTCATCACCAGGTCGATGACCTTCTCGCCGCGCGCCACAAGCTCGGCGACCGCGGCGCTCGTGATCCCGACCCGGCTGCGCAGCTCGGTGAGGTCGGCCTCGTCGAGCGGCTCGCCGAGCACCTCGGCCGTGCCCTCGGTGGGCAGCACCAGGCCGGCCGCCACCTGGAGCAGCGTGGTCTTCCCGGCTCCGTTCGGGCCGACGATGGCCCAGGCCTCGTCGTCGCGCACCGTCCAGCTGATGTCGCGCAGCAGCATCGAGCCATCGCGGCAGACGCCGACGCCGCGCAGCCGCAGCACCTCAGCCGACATCGGCCTGCGGGAACCAGAAGGCGGTCAGCTCGGCCGCTCCGCCAGGCAGGTCGGTCGCACTGCCGGGCAGGTCGGCCAGGTCGGACCACGAAACGGCCAGCGCGAGTATCGCCACGGCAGCAGTGGGGAACTCGACCGGCGAGCCGGTCAGCATCTCGACCAGGTCGGCGGCGGCCGGGTTGTGCCCGACGTACATCAGGCTCCGCACGTCGGGCGGCGTCTCGCTGAAGACGCCGAGCAGGTCCCCGGCGTCGGCCTGGTAGAGCCGCGGGTCGGCAACTACCTTCGGCTGGCCGGTCAGCTCGCCGCCGACGTGCTGCCAGGTCTGCCTGGCCCGCCGGGCGGCCGAGCAGAGCACCAGGTCGGGCAGTATGCCGCGGCCGGCCAGCCACTGGCCGGCCGCCACGGCGTTCCTGCGACCGCGCGGGCGCAGCGCGCGCTCGGCGTCGGGACCGCCGGGCAGCTCACCGGCCTTGGCGTGCCGCATGACGATGAGCTGCCGTTGCGGTGTCATGACTCCATCGTCGGGCAGAGGCCTCGCTCAGCAAAGGCCGCCACGCCGCCGTGGCGGTCAGGGCGTGGCGGCCGTGGCAGTCAGGCCGTGGCCGCCTTGGCCGGCTGCTCGTCGTCGGCCGGAGCCTCAGGGCCGCTGCTGCCCTCGGAGTCCGACGGTGCGATCCCGGTCTCGCGCCGCTTGGCGATGATGATCGAGCCCACCACGATGGCCAGGGCGCCGAGGGCGATACCGACCCGCAGGCCGGTGTTGCTCGCGTACTTGACCACGCTGGTGGCGATCAGCAGCGAGACCAGGTTCATGACCTTGATCAGCGGGTTGATCGCGGGGCCCGCGGTGTCCTTGAACGGGTCGCCGACGGTGTCGCCGATCACGGTCGCCGCATGTGCCTCCGAGCCCTTGCCACCGTAGAGGCCGTCCTCCACTAGCTTCTTCGCGTTGTCCCAGGCACCGCCGGAGTTCGCCAGGAATACGGCCATCAGCACGCCCGCCGCGATCGCTCCGGCCAGGAACGCGCCGAGCGGGATGTAGCCGAAGCCGAACCCGATCACGATCGGCGTCAGCACGGCCAGCAGGCCAGGCGTGGCAAGCTCGCGCAGCGAGTCCCTGGTGCAGATGTCGACGACGCGGCCGTACTCAGGCTTCTCGGTGAAGTCCATGATCCCCGGGTGCATCCTGAACTGCTCGCGCACCTCGAACACCACCCGGCCAGCCGCCCGGCCGACGGCCATGATCGCGAGCCCGGAGAAGTAGAACACCACCGAGGCGCCCACGATCAGGCCGACCAGGGCGTTCGGCTTGTCGATGGACAGGCTGAACGTGCTTCCGGCGCTCCCTAGCGCGTGCGTGACCGTGGTGCGGAACGCGCCGAACAGCGCGGTCGCCGCCAGCACCGCGGTGGCGATCGCGATCCCCTTGGTGATCGCCTTGGTGGTATTGCCGACCGCGTCGAGCCTGGTCAGGATCTTGGCCGCTTCGCCTTCCACGTCGCCGCTCATCTCCGCGATGCCCTGGGCATTGTCGGAGACCGGGCCGAACGTGTCCATGGAGACAATGACGCCGACCGTGGTCAGCAGGCCGGTGCCGGCCAGAGCCACGCCGAACAGGGCGAGCGTGGGACTGCCGGTGCCGAGCAGGAACGCCCCGTACACCGCGGCACCGATCAGCAGCGCCGAGTAGACGGCCGACTCCAGGCCCACCGAGATACCGGAAAGGATCACCGTCGCCGGGCCGGTGCGGGAGGCGGCGGCGATCTCCCTGACCGGGCGCCGGTTGGTCTCGGTGAAGTAGCCGGTCAGCAACTGGATCGCGCTGGCCAGCACCAGGCCGATCAGCACCGCGGCGATCGCGAAGACCTGCGGGCTGATCCGGTGGTCGCCGACGATGGTCGGGTCCGTGACGCCCACCAGCCGCAGCTTGCTGAACGAGGACGGCAGATAGACGAACGCGGCGACCACGACGAGCACCAGGGAGAAGATCGCCGACAGGAAGAAGCCGCGGTTGATCGCGGTCATGCCGCTCCGGTCGTTCTTGCGCGGCGCGACGAAGAAGATGCCGGCCATCGCCGTGAGCACGCCGATCATCGGCACGATCAGCGGGAACACCAAGCCGTCCGACCCGAACGCCGCCTGGCCGAGGATCAGCGAGGCGACCAGCATGACCGAGTAGGACTCGAACAGGTCGGCTGCCATGCCCGCGCAGTCGCCGACGTTGTCGCCCACGTTGTCGGCGATGGTCGCGGCGTTGCGCGGGTCGTCCTCAGGGATGCCCTTCTCGACCTTGCCGACCAGGTCAGCGCCCACGTCGGCGGCCTTGGTGAAGATGCCGCCACCGACGCGCATGAACATCGCGAGCAGGGCGGCACCGAAGCCGAAGCCCTCAAGGACGCTGGACGCGTTCGACTTGTAGATCATCACCACGACCGCGGCGCCGAACAGGGCGAGGCCCACCGTGAACATGCCGGCCACGCCGCCGGTGCGGAACGCGATCCGCATCGCATGCCGCTCGCCGGTCTCCCGCGCCGCCGCGGCCACCCGCACGTTCCCACGCACCGCCAGGGACATCCCCGTGAAGCCCACCGTGGCCGAGAACAGGGCGCCGACCAGGAAGAACGCCGACCGGCCGATCCTGATCGACAGCGTGTCGGCTGGGAGCAGCATCAGCACGAAGAAGATCAGCACCACGAACACGCCCAGCGTCCTGAACTGGCGGCGCAGGTACGCAGCCGCGCCCTCCTGGACCGCCTTGGCGATCTCCTGCATCTTCGCCGTGCCCTGGTCCGCCGCCAGGACCTCCCTGACCAGCAAGCCGGCCACCGCCAGCGCGAGCAGGGCCACCACGGCCACGATCACTACCCAGATCAGGTTCGATCCGGTTACGGTGGCAGTCACGGTGGCCGCTCCATGGGCGAGAGCGGAACCGGGCCTTGTCATCTAGCCTCCTCGACAGGGGAAAGCAAGCCTAGCGCGGCGCCGCGCTCAGCCAGGTACTGCAGCGGTCATCGGTTATCGATTATTAGGAAATATCAGACCTACTGCCCCTATCGCGCCACGTAGGTACGTTGCCCGGGGCAGTGCCGGGGAGTCTACGCATCCGGCTCCCGCTGACGTAGGTAGGGTATCGATGTCACGACGCCGCGACCATTTCGTGATCAGACAGTAACCGATCCGAGAGTCCTCGCTGGCGCCCTCAGGCTCTCGCTGGCGCCCTCAGGCTGGCGACCCGGCCGCGAGCGAGTCAGAGAGCGGCCAGCTCATCTTCACGCTCGTGCCGGCCGGAGTCTCGCTGATCTGCACGTCATCGGCCAGGCCGGCGATCACCGCAAGCGAGAATCCCGGCGGGACGATGGCAGCCTCGCCCGCCGGCGCGCCGTGCGTCAGGTTTGGCGCGGAGCAGGCATTGACCACTTCGATCTCGAAACGGTCGGCCGAATCGGACAGGGTGACCCTGACCGGCTCGCGCGGGCAGGCCGCCGCGTGTGCCTCGACCGCGCGCGAGCAGGCCTCGCCGACCGCCAGGCGCACCTCGTCGAGCAGCGTCTCCGGCACCCCGCTGCGTCTGGCCACGGCCGTGGCGACGAGCCTCGCCGTCCGCACATGCGCAGGAAGCGGCGTGAAGGTGACCTCAACCGTCGCCATCTCGGGCGCCCCGCGCCAGCCCGGCTGCTATTTCTCTGCCTTGCGGCTGGAGATCGCGTCGTCCACGGTGTCGTGGATGCCGAAGACCTTGGTCAGCCCCGTGATGCGGAAGATCTTCAGTATCCGCTCCTGCGTGCACACCAGGTCAAGCGATCCGTCATGGGCACGCACCCGCTTCAGGCCGCCCACCAGCACGCCGAGGCCGGTCGAGTCGAGGAACTCGACCTTTTCCATGTTGACCACGAGCTGGTGGTTGCCGTTATTCACCAGGTCGATGAGCAGCTCTCGCAGGCGCGGCGCGGTGTAGACGTCGATCTCGCCCTCAACGTCGACGATCTCGATGCCGTCCTTGTTGTGGTGATCTAGCTTCAGATCCACAGATTCCTCCAGCGCCATGCGTCCATTATCCCTGCGTCCTGGCGAGCACTCCCGCTCCGCCGCGCCGGGCGGGATCTTCCCGTCGCGCATTCAACCATGCCCAGACTCATGTCTATACCAGATCACGGGTCGAGACACCCGGCCCGGCGATGACAAACTTCTTACACCATGGCTGATCCGCGACCGCTGGCGACCGATGACACGGCGATTCCGGCTGGCCCGGGCAGCGCCCGCGGGCCGGTTGAGATCCTGCTGGCCGGCGCGCCGCCCGGCCGGCTCACCCACGTCGAGCGGATGCCGGCCAGGCCGGGCACCGCCGTCCCGTGGCCCGGCTGGGTCCCGGCCGACCTGACCGAGGCGCTCGGCCGGGCCGGGGTCAGCCTGCCGTGGGCCCATCAGGCTGCCGCGGCCGACCATGCCAGGGCAGGCCGCAGCGTGATCATGGCCACCGGCACGGCGTCCGGCAAGTCCGTCGGCTACCTGCTGCCGGCCCTGACCGCCGTGGCCGAAGGCGGCACCGTGCTGTACCTGGCGCCGACCAGGGCACTCGCCGCCGACCAGCTGAGCACGCTGCATGCCCTGGCTGGCTGGCCGGGCAAGGGCACGGGCCCCGGGCTGCGCCCCGCGGTGATCGACTCGGATACGCCGGCCGACCAGCGGTCCTGGGCCAGGAAGTACTCGACCTACCTGCTGACCACCCCGGACATGCTCCACCTCGGGCTGCTGCCCGCCCATCGGCGCTGGAGCGGGTTCCTGCGTCGGCTGCGCTACGTGGTCGTCGACGAGTGCCACGGTTACCGCGGCGTCTTCGGGTCGCACGTGGCGCAGGTGCTGCGCAGGCTCCGCCGGGTCGCCGAGCGGTACCGCGAGCCTGGCGCGCCCGAGCTGACCTTCATACTCGCGTCGGCGACGATCAGCGAGCCGGAACGTGCCGCCGAGCTGCTGACCGGCCTTCCCGCCGTCGCGGTGACCGCGGACGCGGCGCCGCGGGCGGCGATGACGTTCGCGATGTGGGAGCCGCCTCTGACCGGCCTGCGCGGCGAGGCGGGCGCGCCGCTGCGCCGCAGCGCGGTGGCCGAGACCGCCGACCTGCTCGCCGACCTGGTCAGGGAAGGCGTCCCGACGATCGCGTTCATCAGGTCGCGGCGCGGCGCAGAGGCCGCAGCCGCGGCCGCGCGCAACCGGCTGGCCGCCACCGGGCACGGCCAGCTGGCGGGCCGGATCGCCGCGTACCGGTCCGGCTACCTGCCGGCCGAACGCAGGCAGCTCGAGGACGCCCTGCGCAGCGGCGCGATCACGGCGCTGGCGGCGACGCCCGCGCTCGAGCTCGGGGTCAACATCACCGGCCTGGACGCCGTGCTCATCGCCGGCTGGCCGGGCACGAGGGCAGCACTCTGGCAGGAGGCAGGGCGGGCCGGGCGGCAGGGCAGGGAGGCCGTGGCCGTCCTGGTCGCCAGGGGCGACCCGCTCGACACCTACCTGGTGCACCATCCGCAGGCGCTGCTGCACCAGCCGGTCGAGGCCACTGTGCTCGACCCGGCGAACCCCTACATACTCGCGCCGCACCTGTGCGCGGCCGCTGCCGAGCTGCCGCTGACCAGAACCGACCTCGGCGTGTTCGGGCCGGCCGCCGAGCCGGTGATCGCCGGCCTGGTGCAGGCGGGAACGCTGCGCGACCGCGGCGGCCGCTGGCACCTGACCGGCCGGCGCATCCCGCCGACCGGGCTGCGCGGCTCGGGCGGCCGGGCGGTCAGGATCGTGGAGGAGTCAACGGGCCGGCTGATCGGGACGATGGACGAGCCGTCGGCGCACCTGATGGTGCACGCCGGTGCTGTCTACCCGCACCAGGGCGAGCTGTACCTCGTGACCAGCCTGGACCTGGCCGACGGGGTGGCTCTGGCGCGCGCCGCCGACCCTGGCTACGTCACATCGGCACGCGAGCTGACCGACATCTCAGTCGGCGCCGAGCACCGCCGCGCCACCTGGGGACCTGCCGCGGTGCACTTCGGCGACGTCCTGGTGACCAGGCAGGTCACCTCGTTCGTCAAGCGCAGGCCGGACACCGGCGAGCCGGTGGGCTCGCAGCCGCTCGACCTGCCGTCAAGGACGCTGGCCACCAGGGCCGTGTGGTGGACCATTTCGCCGCGTGCGCAGAGCAGGCTGGCGAGGGCGGGCACGGACCTCGGCGGGGCCGCGCACGCCGTCGAGCACGCGGCGATCGGCCTGCTGCCGCTGGTTGCCGCGTGCGACCGATGGGATGTCGGCGGCGTATCCACGGCGTCGCACCCGCAGACCGGCAGGCTGACGATCTTCGTCTACGACGGCCACGACGGCGGGGCCGGCTTCGCCGAGCGCGGTTTCGCGGCGGCGGCCCCGTGGCTGCGGGCCACCGCCCAGGCCATCGGCGGCTGCGAGTGCGCCTCCGGCTGCCCCTCCTGCATCCAGTCACCCAAGTGCGGCAACGGCAACGAGCCATTGTCCAAGGTGGGCTCGCTCGAACTGCTCGGCTGCCTGCTCGCCGACGCCCCGCCGACATAGCGGGAGAGCGCCCGCGGGCACCGGGACACTGGCGCCGGGACAGAGGCGCCCGGACAGAAAGGGGGTGACCCCCGCCGGGGGGGAGAGCGGGGGTCACCCGTATACGGCCCGGCTCCGGGGGGACAGAGCGGTTCCGTAACTCAGGAAATCCTACGCGCAGCGGGTCAAAGTTACCAGTCAGTCAGGCCGAACTAGATTGGATTTCACGGTGAACCTTTATGCTGCCGGGCCATGAACACTCTGGCCGGCCGCCCACCAAGGGCCGCAGCTGCCTTCTTTGACCTGGATAAGACCATAATCTCTCGGTCAAGCACGCTGGCTTTCGTGCCCTCGTTTTACCGGCACGGCCTGCTGAATCGCACCCAGGCGGTCAGGGGCGGTGTCGCCCAGCTTGTCTACCGGGTGGGCGGAGCCGACCGGCGGCAGATGGAAAGGATCAAGGAACAGGTCGCCCGCGCGTGCCGCGGCTGGCCGGTGGAGCGGGTCACCGAGATCGTGACCGCGCACCTGGCCGAGACGATCGGGCCGATCATCTACGCCGAGGCGCGCCGGCTCGTCGACTCGCACCGGGAGGCCGGGCGGGATGTGTTCATCGTCTCCACCGCCGGGCAGGAGATGGTCGGGCCGATCGGTGCCATGCTGGGGGCGGCCGGAGTCATCGCCACCCGGATGCGGCACGCGGACGGCCGGTACACCGGGGAGTGCGAGTTCTACGCCTACGGCGAGGCCAAGGCGCGCCGGATGCGCCAGCTCGCCGCGGAGCACGGCTACGACCTCACCGGCTCCTTCGCCTACAGCGACTCGCACACCGACCTGCCCATGCTGGAGGCCGTCGGGTACCCGCACGCGGTCAACCCCGACCGCCAGCTGCGCCGCGTGGCGCTGTCGCGCGGGTGGCCGGTACTGGCGTTCGCGGCACCGCCGGGTCTGGCACAGTCCGGCGGCATGTGAACACCGGCACTGATCAAGATCACGAATTGGTATCGGCAGCCTCTTCCCAAGGCCGCCGATCCGTCGTAGAAAGGAGTCACGGACCACTGGTCCTGGCACGGCAACCGGGTACCCACGCGCGACCAGCCGCGGGAGGCGGCCGAGACAGGAGCACCTAGCATGTCCGAGCGTCGCAGGCCACTGCGACGGGGTGCCCTGTCCGGCAGTAGAGGTGCACGCTTGGTAACCCGGATCTGACGTGGCTCGGGCGGCGCCCTAGCAGGGCGCCGCCCGCTTTTGTGCGCTGCCGCGAGCGCGGCTGGCCATCCGTCGAATTCCGACCCCGTTAATGGGAAGCCGGGCGAATGCCACCCGTCGCCATGCGGGAGACTGTTACCAAGAGCGAGGAAGGGAGGGAGTATGGCCGAACCCGCAGTCCGCGCCAGGACGGATACTGCCCAGGAATCACTTGGTGACCTCGTCGCGACCGCAGTGACTGACATCTCGCAGCTGGTCAGGTACGAAGTCGACCTGGCGAAGCTAGAGCTCAAGAACGACGCGCGCCGGCTCGGAATCGGCGCGGCCCTGCTCGGCATGGCCGCGTTTGTCGGCTGTCTTGTGCTCATGCTGCTCTGCTTCGCTTTCGCGTACGGCCTGATGGCCGCCGGCATCTGGGGCTGGGCCGCGTTTCTGATCGTCGGCGGGACCTGCGTGCTGCTTGCCGCGCTGGCCGTGCTGATCGCGGTCACCAGGTTCCGCGGGCTGTCCGGCCTGCGCAGGACGCGCTCGACGGTCTCCGACGACATCGCGATGATCCGCAGGGACGACGGCGAGTCTCCCGGCGGGTCGGCGGCGGCCAGGTAGCCGATGGCAGCCGGCGGCGAGGCGATCATCTACCTCGACGGCCCGTGGTCCCATCGCTCGGTCAGCGCGAACGGCACGCGCTTCCATATCGCGGAGAGCGGCGACGGGCCACTCGTGCTGCTCCTGCACGGCTTCCCTGAGTTCTGGTGGACCTGGCGGCGCCAGCTTGGCACGCTCGCCGCGGCCGGGTTCCGCGCGGTGGCGGTGGACCTGCGCGGATACGGCGGCAGCGACAAGCCGCCGAGGGGGTACGACCTGGTGACTGCCGCCTCGGACGCGGCCGGGCTGGTCAGGTCGCTTGGCGAGGCCAACGCGGTGGTCGTGGGCCACGACTGGGGCGGGATGATCGCCTGGACGATGGCGGCCTACTTCCCCAAGGTCATCCGTCGCCTGGCGATCGTATCGGCTCCCCATCCGCTCAGGCTGCGGGCCGCGGTGCTGTCCGACCCGCTCGGCCAGGGCAAGAGCAGCAGGTACGCGTTCGGCTTCCAGCTGCCGATGCTGCCCGAGCGGCAGTTGCTGCGCAACCAGGCCGAGCGGGTCGGCACCCTGCTGAGCACGTGGTCGGGACCTGGCTGGCCCGATCCGTCGACCGAGCGGACCTACCGGGCCGCCATGAGCATGCCATCGGTCGCCCACTCCTCGCTTGAGTACCACCGGTGGCTGCTGCGGTCCAGGCTGCGGCCGGACGGGATGCGATACGCCCGCGCGATGCGGTCCCAGGTGCAGGCGCCCACCCTGCAGATCCACGGTTCGCTGGACACTTGTGTCAGGCCACGCGCCGCCCGCGGGTCCGGCGCCTACGTCGATGCCCCGTACCGCTGGCGGCTGATCGACGGCGCTGGCCACTTCCCGCACGAGGAAATGCCCGACCGGTTCGACCTGGAGCTGAGGTCCTGGCTGGCCGACCCTGAGCCTGAGCGGTGACGGACAGGGACCGGGACCCGGCGGGCCGACCGAGGAATGCACGACCGAGGGACGGGCTTGGCAGGCCGCTCGACCGGGATGCAAGCGGCGAGCCGGTGACGCCGGACGACCTGCGGCTGGCGCCCGCCGACGCGGTGCTGACCGCCCAGCGGCTGATCGACGCCGGGCGGCCGTTCCATGCCCACGAGGTGCTCGAGGCAACCTGGAAAGCCGCTCCGGCAGCCGAGCGCGAGGTGTGGCGCGGGCTGGCCCAGATGGCGGTCGGGCTGACCCATGCCCTGCGCGGCAACGGCCGCGGCGCCGTCACCTTGCTGCGGCGCGGCGCTGACGCGGTGAGCTCGTATCCCGGCCAGGCAGGCCAGCCGGGCGAGCTGCCCGCCAATCTCGACCTGGCGGCCGCCAGAGATAGCGCGCTGGTCCTCGCCGACCGGATCGCCGGCGGCGGCCTCGCGACCCTCTCCGACGGCGACGTGCGGCTCAGGCTCACCGCCGCCCGGTGACCTGCCCCGCATGGACGAAGCTGCCGGGTGTGCCGCCACCGCGCGTCGCGGTCGGGTGACAGGACCTGAGCGCCTACTGGCAGGACTCCGTGGACACCTGAGCGACGAGGTGCCGCCCCTTCGCGATATCCGGCTGAAGCTCGCCGCTGGTGAGCGCATAGCCGGTGTCCGGCACCGAGACCGCCGCGGCGAACACCATGCCGTAGATACTGCCGTCCGGCGCGATCAGCGGCCCGCCGGAGTTACCCGGCCGGACCAGCGCCCTGATCGGGTAGATCTCGCGGGTGACCCTGCTCGTGCTGTAGATGTCAGGCCCGACGGCCGACTCCGCGCGGCCCACCCGGGCAGGGACCGCCGTGAAGGAGCGGTCCAGCGGATACCCGGCCACCACGGCGCTCGCGCCGAAGGCGGCCGAGTCGGTCAGGTGCAGGGCAGGCAGATCGAGGCCGGGCACGTAGAGGATCGCGATGTCCCGCCTCGGGTCGAACACCACGACCCGAGCAGGGAACTGGATATCGAATCGGTTGAAGACCTCTGGACCGTGCGTGACTCCGGCTACCACATGGGCGTTGGTGATCACCCGGTCGGGCCCGATGACGAAGCCGCTGCCCTCGATCGTCCTCGAGCAGCTCGGCGCCACCCCCTCGATCTTCACGATGCTGTCCCTGTCGCGGTGCAGGCCGGCCGAGCGCAGCACTCCGGCACTCGGCCGCGGCACGTCGAGTGCGGTCTCGGCGCCGAGCGCGCCGAATACCTGCACGTAGGGCTCGGTGCTCAGCAGCCTGCGGATGGCGGAGAACTCCGGCTGCGCGCCCTGCGGGATCAGCCGGTTGACGCCCCTGAGCACCACGGAGTCGTTGACCTGCCTGGCGATGGCGGGGAACGGCGGCGCGTATGCGACCAGGGTGCCGATTATCCAGGCGAGCACCAGGATCGCGACCACGTTGACGATGGCGCCGCCGATCGAGTCGAGCACCGTGGACGGCCGCCGCCTGACCCGCGAGCGCAGCGCGACCCCGATCGCCGAGGTGATCAGCATCCCGACCACGGCGGCGGCGAAGACGATGATGATCGCCAGCACCGCCTGGAGGTTCTGCTCCCTGGTGAGCGCGGTGGCGATGCCGGGCGCGAGGTAGACACCGGCGAAGGCGCCGCCGGTGAACCCGATGAAGCTGAGCACCCCGATGATGAAGCCCTGCCGGTACCCGGCCACGGCGAAGGCCGCGGCGAGCGCGATCAGGACCAGGTCAAGCAAGTCGCCAGGCACAATCCCCCACGGTATCCGGGAACGGCGCGGCGGCAAACGATCCAGCGCAGGATCGCCGGGGCGGCCTCAGCGGCCGCGAGGTCACTGACCGGGCTGGTCCATCCCGGTCAGCGCCGTGCCCTCGGGCAGCTCGACCACGTTCCTGCTGTCCCACGGGCGCTCCCAGCCGCCCATCGCGATCAGCCGGTCGAGCACGAACGCGGTGAACCCCCAGATCAGCATGGATCCGGCGCGGAAGGCGGGCCCGCCCGCTCCATTCGGGTACCTGATCATCATCCGGCGCGCGGGATCGGCGAGGTCGGCCATCGCCACCCTGGCCACGGCCGCGACCTCGGCCGGATCGCCCGGCGCGACCGGCCCGGGCCGGCGCCACCAGGCGAGCACCGGCGAGACCTGGTAGCCCGTGCGCTCGATATACAGGTCGGGAAGCACGGCGACGACCTGGACGTCGGCCGGGTCGACGCCGGCCTCCTCGGCTGCCTCGCGCAGCGCCGCGCCGGCCGGCCCGTTGTCGCCGGGATCGATCACCCCGCCAGGGAACGCGGGCTGGCCGGCGTGCCGGCGCAACGTCTCGCTCCGCTGCACGATCAGCACGTCGGGGCCGCGGGCCCCGGCTCCGAACAGGATCAGGATCGCCGACTGACGGCCGCCGCCCGGCGGCGGCCGCAGCCCGTCGGGGACGTCCATCCGCTCGGCCCTGCCGGCGAGCTCGCCGAGCCAGCCAGGCACCCGGCCAGCGGCATCTGCCCGGCCGCCTTGCCTGGCCTGCGTCACGAGAAAGGTCCGGCCCTGACCAGCCGGGCCGCGACGACGGGGTCGGTCGGACCCTCGCCGTAGGCCGGGCAGAGCGCAGCCAGCTCGCACGCGCCGCAGGCTGGCCTGCGCGCGTGGCAGACCCGGCGGCCATGCCAGATCAGCCGGTGCGAAAGGATCGTCCACTCCGACCGCGGGAACAGCGCCCCCACCTGCTGCTCGACCTTCACCGGGTCGTCTGACGTGGTCCAGCCAAAGCGCCTGGCCAGCCGGCCGAAGTGGGTGTCCACGGTGATGCCGGGGACGCCGAAGGCGTTGCCGAGCACCACGTTGGCGGTCTTCCTGCCCACGCCGGGCAGGGTGACCAGGTCGGCGAGCCGGGCGGGCACCTCACCGCCGAACCGCTCGCACAGCGCCTGGCCGAGCCCGATGATGCTGGTCGTCTTGGCGCGGAAGAAGCCTGTGGACATGATGATCTTCTCGATGTCCTCCCTGCTGGCGCCCGCGTAGTCGGCGGCGGTCCGGTACCTGGCGAAGAGCACAGGCGTGACCTGGTTCACCCTCTTGTCGGTGCACTGGGCGGACAGGATCGTCGCGATCAGCAGTTCGAGCGGTGTGCCGAAGTCGAGCTCGCAGTGCGCGTCGGGGTAGATCGCCGCGAGTTCCCTGTTGATCCGCCGCGCCCGGCGGACGATCGCCGTCCTCGACGGCTCACGACCTGAAAGCTCGGCACGACCTGAAAGCTCGGCACGACCTGAAAGCTCGGCACTGGTCACTGGATCAGCCTACGGTCAGCGGGCGACATCGAAGCCCGGATGAGCGCCGTGCACCGCGCAGGCATCCGGCAGGAACGGGCATGCCGCCGGGCCAAGATCCGCCGTCCCCGCCACCCCAGGCGCGACGTGCCGCCCGAGCACGACCGCCGCCACCGAGCGCGCGCCTGCCCTGCGCAGCGCCATGGCCGCCGACTGGACGCTGGCACCTGTGGTCCAGGTGTCGTCGATCAGCAGCACTGCCGCCCCGGGCACCGGCGCCGCCGCGAACCTGCAGGGATCGAGGTCACGCGAGCCCTGGCCGCCTGCCTGAGCCCGTAACTGAGCCCACGGGCTCCCCAGGTAGGGCGCGAGCATGGCCCGTAGCGGGTGGTCGCCCGGCCTGCCACGCGCGGTGGGCACGACCGCGAGATGCGTGGGCGGCGGCACGCCGCCGGACCGCCAGACGCAGCCACCGTGCTCCCGCAGGAACACCAGCAGCAGCGCCCGCAGCAGGAACGCCGCACGCGCGGCGGCCTCGGGCGCGGCCCTGGCCGACTTGTACTGCCAAAGGCGCAGCGCGTGCGAGCCGCCCTTGACGGCAAAGGCGACGGGCACGACCACGTCGGCCAGGTGGCCGTCGGCGCACTCGCGGTGCAGGTCGCACTGGTAGCACCGTGGGCTGCGCCGACCGACCGGGCCGCGGCACACCACGCATAGCCCTGGCGCGCCTGGACGCGGCGCGCTCAGCTCGGGCTGCTGCGCGATGACCGCCGTGCGCAGCGCCGCCCAGCCCGCCTCGTCAAGCACGAGCGCCACGCTAGGTAAAGGCTCTGACAATTTGCACCGCGCTTCGGCGCACGGCCGGTGGGGTGAGCGCGGAGCGGATAAGCTACAGTCGCGCGGCTCACGCAGTCCGGTAGGCTAGCAGGGCAGTTCCGATGGCTCCCGCGGCGAAGTTTGGGAGCCTTCCCTGGGGGGACCGTCGGCGCTAACGGCGGGAATCGCAGGCGAGGCGGGATCGCCCCGACAATCCGCAACATACAGTAATGCGCAACCACAGACATCCGCACGCACGGGCGCCTCGGCCCGCCGAGCACAGCCAGTCACGATCGGGACGACCGTAGATGCCAATGCCTCAGCCAGCAGCCGAACCGGCGGCCGGACAACATTCATCTCCTGAGCTGATCCGCAGGCTCGCGACGCTGGCGCGCTCGATCCCCGGGGTGCTGCGCAGGAACTGGCTGGCTTCGATCCTGATCACCTGCGGTGTGGTGCTGCGGATCCTCACCCAGATGGCCTACCACCCGGCGATCATCTACATCGACAGCCTGAAGTACCTCTACGACGCCTGGCCAGGCGCCGACCCGGTCGGCTACAAGATCCCTCTCAAAATGATCCTCGCGGTCGGCGATCTCGGCACGGTCGAGTTCGTGCAGCACCTGCTCGGGATCGCGATCGCCGTCACGATCTACCTGGTCATGGTGCGCCGCGGGGTGGCCCGCTGGCTCGCCGCGCTGGCCATTGCGCCGGTGCTGCTCGACGCGTACCAGCTGAACGTCGAGGCCATGATCATGCCGGACGTGTGGTTCGAGGCCTTCATCGTGGGCGGCCTCGCCATGCTGCTCTGGCGGGAGAAGCTGACGCTCCCGATGGCCATGATCGGCGGCGCGCTGCTCGGCGGGTCGGTCGGACTCAGGCAGGTCGGCGAGGTCCTGATCATCCCGGCGCTGATCGTCGTGGTCGCGATGGGCGGCGGGTGGAACATCATCGCGCGCCGGGCGACCGCGGTGACCATGGCGTTCGCCATGGCTGTGCTGTTCTACCTGAGCGCGTCCTACGAGCTGACCGGACACTTCTGGATCTCGCGGTCCTCGGTCAGCCTCACCTACGGCCGGATGGCGGCCGTCGCGGACTGCGCCACGCTCAAGGTGCCCGCGATCGAGCGCCCGCTGTGCCCTGACAAGCGCCAGCAGGCCGCTGGCCCTGACTGGCTTGACCACAGCGTGTATTCGCCGCTGCGGACCTACGACAACGTGCTGCCGCCCAATCTGGTCAACGACCACGACAAACTGGTGGTCAACTTCAACCACGCCGTCGAATCTCAGCAGCCGCTGCGCGTGATCCGCGCCATCGTGCGCGACTCGGTCAAGCTGTTCGCGCTGACCAGGGACACAAGCCCCGGTGACACGCCGATCTCGCGGTGGCAGTTCCAGAAGACCTTCCCGACCCAGGGGTACGCGCCCTGGGTGACGGTGAAGAACGGCAGGATCTGGGTGGACACCGGCACGCTGTCGTCCTCGTCGGTCTCCGAGCTCAAGCCGTCGTACGGCGGGCCGCCGCAGGTGGACAAGCCGATCGCCGACTTCCTGCGCGCCTACCAGTTGCACGGCGGGTACACCCCTGGCCCGCTGTACCTGCTGTGCGTGATCCTCGGCCTGATCGGCTCGGTGCTCGCCTTCGCCAAGCGGCGGCTGACCCCCGTCCGCCGCGAGCAAGCCCTGGGCTGCCTGGCGTTCTTCATCACCGGCCTGCTCGTGCTCGGGGTCTCCGACGTGTTCGAGTTCACCTGGCGCTACCAGCTTCCCGCGCTGGTCACCCTCCCGCCAGCCGGCGCCTTCGGGCTCAGTGTCCTGCTCCTTGCTCGCCGCCGCCATGCGGCCGAGCCCGGTGACACTGTGTCCGAGCGAGCACCGGAGATGGCAACCCCGGCGCAGTGAAGCAGGTGCCTGGCGCCCTGGCGGCCTCGCGGGCCAGGATCGCCAGCCTGATCGCCGGATGGCCGCGGGTGCTGCGCCAACACTGGCTCTTCGCGATCGCGATGGCAGCCGGGCTCGCGCTGCGGGTGCTTGCCCAGATCGCGTACCGGCCTGCCCTGCTCTACATCGACACGATGAAGTACCTCTACAACGCCTACCCGGGGGCGGACCCGGTGGGCTACAAGGGGCCTCTCAAGCTGATCCTCGCCGTGGGCAACCTCGGCACGGTGACCGCCGTCCAGCACCTGCTCGGCCTGGCCATGGCCGTGGTCATCTACGTGATCCTGCTCAGGTACTCCGCACCGCGGTGGCTGGCCGTCGTGGCCACAGTGCCCGTGCTGCTCGACTCCTACCAGGTCCAGATCGAGCAGAACATCATGCCGGACGTCTGGTTCGAGGCGCTGATCGTGGCCGGCCTTGCGGTGCTGCTGATCAGGCGCGGGCCGATACCAGGGATGCGGACCGTGGCGGCCGCCGGTGTGGTGCTCGGGACGTCGGCCACCGTCCGGCAGGTTGGCGAGATCCTGATCCTGCCCGGGCTGGCTTACCTGGTCGCCGTCGGCGGCCCGTGGCGCGACACCGTCTCCAGGCTAGCGGCCTTCTTCCTGGCCTTCATCGCGCCGATCGGCGCCTATATGGCGGGCTCGCTGCTGGTCAGCGGCCACTTCTGGCTGGACAGCGCCACGCCAAGCCTGTCTTCCTACGGCCGGATGGCCACCGCCGCCGACTGCGCCACGCTGCACATCCCCAGCTACGAGCGCCCGCTCTGCGCGACGCCGAAGCAGCGCGCCCACGGCATCGACTGGCTGGACCACGACACCGCGTCGCCGCTGAAGAGCTACGTCGCGCCGCGCGGCATGAACAGATACTCGGTCATCGCCAGCTTCGACCAGCAGGTCATGCTGCAGCAGCCGGAACGCGTCATCGCCGCGATCGCCGCGGACGGAGCCAACTTGTTCCGGCCGGGCAGGACTGCCCAACAGGACGGCACCCCCATCTCGCGCTGGCAGTTCCAGACGTCCTACCCGTCCTACGGCAGCTGGGTGACGGTCAGCAAGAACGGCACGATCACGTTCGGTCTGCGGCTGCAGCCGGGCAGCCCGGTGATCACCAGGCACCGGCTTGATCCCTCCTACGGCGGACGAGCGCAGGTCGACAAGCCTGTCGCCAGCTTCCTGCGCTCCTACCAGCTCGGCGGCGGCTACACCCCTGGTCCGCTGCTTGCGCTGCTCGGCCTGGCCGGCCTGGCCGGCTCGGTGCTGGTCCTGGCCCGCCGCGCACCGCAGGCCAGGCACCAGGCCGCGCTCGGCTGCCTGCTCTTCTTCGGCACTGGGATCGCGGTCCTCGCGATCTCGGACGCCTTCCAGTTCTCCTGGCGCTACCAGCTTCCCGCGCTGGTGACGCTGCCGCCGGCGGGCGTACTCGGGATCACCGCGCTGCTGACCTACCTGCGCAGGCGCGGCGGGGCCGACACGGCCGCGAGCAGCGACGAGGTGCCCGAGCTCACCAGCGGCGCGGTCTGAGCCAGACGTCGACGGCTAGCGGAGTCTGACGGCCAGCTGAGCCCGCGGTCAGCGGAGCCCAGCGGTTAGCAGCCCGGCGGCTAGCGGAGCCCGGCGAAGAGGTCGGTCTCTGGCACCGGCGCTCCGGTGTCGTCGCGCACCCTGACAAAGGTCTCGCTGCCGAACGCCGCCTCGACGACGTGCGGCGGGATCTTGCTGAACCAGGAGTCCTCGATCTGGCTGGCGTGCGCAAGCAGCGCGGCCCGCTTGCGGTCGAGCACCGGCCTGATGTCCACCTCGGTCGTGATCCGCGCCTCGGACTCGGCGACCGCCCGCTCCTCTTCCTCCGTCATTTCCCACTCGGGCACGTCCTCGCCCGCCTCGCGCAGCGCGTCGAACACGGCCCGCCAGCTGCTGCGCCGCATGGCCGACTGGTAGAGCTTCGCCGGGACGCCGGTGACCTCCACGGCCGCGATCGCGGCGCGCGCCGCGTGCACATGGTCGGGGTGCTGGTAGGCGCCGTCGGGGTCGTAGCCGATCACCACCTGCGGGCGGTACTGCTCGATCAGGGCTCCGATCCGGCCGGCCACCACGTCGAGCGGCACGTTGCAGAACGCCTCGGGGCTGTGCCGGTACTGCCAGTCCGGCATCCCCGAGTCGTGGTAGCCGAGCAGCTCGAGCTCGGTGACGCCCAGGTGCTTGCAGGCCTCGCGCAGCTCGGCGAGCCTGATCTGCGCTACGTCGGCGGTGTCGTGGCCGTCCTCGCCCGGCTTGGTCCCGGCAGGCCCGTCACCGAACTCGCCGTTCGTGCAGGTCACCACGATGGTCCTGACGCCCTGGTCGGAGTATTTGGCGAGGACGCCGCCGGTGCTCGATGCTTCGTCGTCCGGGTGGGCGTGCACGGCCATCAGGGTCAGCGGCTGGGTCATCCCAGTAATCTACCGGCTGCCACCGTCAGCCTGATCGCGCTGGTCGCTGCCCCGCGCACCACCATGCGCACCGCCCTGCGCGGCGCCTCGCTCGCCGTCCTGCGGGCCTGGTACCCAGATCGTGCCGAGCGTGCCTCCGGCGGCCCGCCTGCCGAACGTGCCCCCGCCCCTTCCGCGCAGGATCTGGGCGAAACCGACCGCGATCAGCGCTCCGATCAGCGGCCCGAGCAGGTACGCCCACCAGGACGTCCAGTGGCCGAGCACCAGCGCGGGGCCGAGCGACCTGACCGGATTCATCGACGCCCCGCTCACCGGCGCGCCGATCAGCCCGGCCAGCGCGATGTAGCCGCCGACTCCGATCGCGGCCATCGCCCCGATCTGCTGGGCGCCCGACGCCGTGCCGAGTATCACGCTCACCAGCCCGGCGGTGAGCACGGCCTCCCAGACCATCGCCACCGCCGTGGAGATGCCCGGGCCCGGCAGGGTCAGGCCTGCGGTGCCCTGCCTGCCGACGACGGCGATCAGCAGCCCGGTGGCAGCCACCGCGCCGACCAGCTGGGCGACTATGTACATCGGCGCCCGCCGCACAGGGAAGTCCGACCTCAGCACGAACGCCATGGTGACGACCGGGTTGAGGTGGGCGCCGGAGACCGCGCCCATGAACAGGATGATCGCGAGCACCATCATCCCCGGCGCGACCACTAGCGCCGACGACGAGATGGCATGCCCGCCGAACCTCGCGTTGACCATCGGGCCGCCGACCGCCACAAGCACGAGCAGGAAGGTACCGAACAGCTCGGAGAACAGCCGCCGCCACTCGAAGCTGTCGTCGGCGAAGTCGAACTGCCTGGCCAGGGCGTTGGGCCTGCCGAGTGAGCGCAGGCCGGCCTCGTGCATCTGCGCAGCGCGGGCGGGCGCTGCGGGGTCATCGTTCAACGGAATGCCTCGCCTTCATGCCATCCGGTCGAGAATGCCGACGACGAGGTCCATCGGCGTGTGCGGGTGCAGGAACGCGAACCTGGCCGCGGGCTGACCGTCCCAGGTCGTCGGCGGCATGAAGGCCACCTGCTGCTCGAGCAGGTCCTGCGCCAAGAGCTGGTAGTTATCATGCGCCCAGCCGCGCCTGCGGAACAGCACCACGGACAGGTCGGGCCGCATGATCAGCTCCAGGTAGTCGCGGCGTGCGACCTCGTCGGCCGCCTGCCTGGCCAGGCTGATCGCCGACTCGATCGCCTCGCCGTAGGCGCGGGTGCCGTGCACGCTCAGCGAGAACCAGAGTGGCAGCCCCCTGGCCCGCCTGGTCAGGTGATAGGCGTAGTCGGTGGGGTTCCACTCCCCTGGCCGGCCGTGGATCACGTCCAGGTAGGAGGCCTCCTGCGCGTGCACCGAGCGGGCCAGCTGCGGGTCGCGGTAGAGCAGGGCGGCGCAGTCGAACGGCGCGAACAGCCACTTGTGCGGGTCCACGACGAAGGAGTCGGCCAGCTCCACGCCGGCGTAGCGGTCCCTGACGCTCGACGCGAACAGCCCGGCACCGCCGTACGCGCCGTCCACGTGGAACCAGGCCCCGAGGCCGACCGCCACCTGCGCCAGGCCTGCCAGGTCGTCGATGATGCCGGCGTTCGTGGTGCCGGCCGTCGCCACCACGACGGCGATCGACTCAGGATGCGGGTCGGCCGCCACTATCGCGGCCGCGTCGGCACCGGTCAGCCGGTGGCTCGGCGTGCTGACGACCAGTGCGTCCATCTCAAGCAGGCGCAGCGTGTTGGAGATGGACGAGTGCGCGTCAGAGCCGGCAAGCGCGCGCCATCGGCGCGCGGGATCGGCCCCGGTCCGGCGCTTGGCCAGCTCGCGTGCCACGGCGAGGGCGGACAGGTTGGCGGCTGACCCGCCGGAGACGAAGCACCCGCCAGCGCCGGGCGGCAGCCCGGCGCGATCGGCGATCAGCCGCAGCACCTGGTTCTCCGCGTGGATCGCGCCCGCAGCCTCCAGCCAGGAGATCCCCTGGATCGAGGCGCAGGAGACCAGCATGTCGAACAGCAGCGCGGCCTTGGTCGGCGCCGCCGGGATGAAGCCGAGGAACCGCGGGCTGTCCGCGGAGATCACCGCGGGCGCCACGGCCGAGGCGTAGGCGCCGAGCACATGGTCTGGGTCGTGGCCGTCCTCGCCGAGCAGCCCGCCGAGCACGAAGTCCAGGTCGGCGGGGTCGCGCGACCCTGAGTCGAGCGGTACGGGGTCCAGGCGCAGCCTGTTCTCCGCGTAGGCGAGCACCGACCGGATCATCTGCTCGGTGACCCTGTCGACGGCGTGCATGGGCGAAACCTAGATCATCGCCGGGCGCGGCGGCAACATCACTCGGGTTGGCCGAGCGGCTCAAGCACCGATGGGGCGTCCTTGTCGTCCGCGGGGCCCTGGGCGGCTGCGTCGTCCGCGGGCTCCTCGGCGGCTGCGTCGCCCGCAGGTGGCGCGGTGATGGCCGCGGCGATCCCGGTCAGCAGCGACCGCACGGTCGAGGTGGCCACCGGGCGCAGGATCACCAGGTCCAGGCCCGCTCCGAGCGCGGCCAGCGGCGGCCGGTACGCTCCGTCGAGTGCCAGCAGCGACTCCCCGTCTCCGGCGGGCGTCAGCGTGATGTCCGCGTCCAGGGCGGGGAACAGGCCGCCGCCTGGACCGGTAGCCTCCCAGCGGAAGGTCAGCACGGCGCGGTCCTCGTGCCTGGTCAGGTCCAGCGAGTCGACCCTGACCAGCTTGGACATCCCCGGCGCGGCGCCGAACGGGCCGACACGCATCAGCCCCGCCACGCCGGAGTCGTAGGCATGCTCAGAAGCCCTGGTCAGGCGACCGTCGCTGACCAGGGACGAGAGCTTCTCGCAAGCGACCTCAAAAGGGAGATTAACCCCTATTTCGGTATGGACAAACACGGTCTCAAGTTAACCTGCGCCGAACACGGGGCTGCCAGGGACGAAGGTCCTTTGCCTGGTCCCGGCCAGCGGCGAGCCGCGGCTTCGATGGTTGGCATACTTGCGCGAGCGGGCGGGCGCGGCCTCAGCGCCCGCCGCACCGGCGGGAACGGCCGCCGACGAGCGAAGGCAGGCGCACATGGATCTGTTCGACCTGACAGGCAAGGCGGCAGTGGTGACCGGAGGCACCCGCGGGATCGGCCTGATGATCGCCCGCGGCCTGCTGCAAGCCGGGGCCGCCAAGGTCTATGTCAGCTCGCGCAAGGCCGACGGCTGCGCGCAGGCCGAGGCCGAGCTCGCCAGGTTCGGCGACGCCACCGCGATCCAGGCGGACCTGTCCGCCGAGTCCGAGTGCCTGCGGCTGGCGGCCGCGGTCGGCGAGCACCACCAGGCGCTGCATGTGCTCGTCAACAACGCGGGCGCCACCTGGGGCGCGCCGCTCGAGGAGTTCCCTGCGTCCGCCTGGGATAAGGTGCTCGACCTGAACTTGAAGTCACCGTTCCTTCTGACCAGGGCGTTCCTTTCGCTGCTCGAGGCGGCAGGCACGCAGGACGACCCGGCCAGGGTGATCAACATCGGCAGCATCGACGGCCTGCACGTGCCGTCCCTGCCCACCTACTCCTATTCGGCGAGCAAGGCCGGCCTGCACCACATGACCAAGGTGCTTGCCAGGGAGCTAGGCCCGAGGCACATCACCGTCAACGCCATCGCCCCTGGCCCGTTCGAGTCCAAGATGATGGCCGCCACGCTGAAGTCCTTCGGCGACGCGATCGCCGCCTCGGCTCCACTGCGCCGGATCGGCCGTCCCGACGACATGGCCGGTGCGGCCGTGTTCCTTTCCTCGCGCGCGGGCGCGTACGTCACCGGCGCCGTGCTGCCGGTGGACGGCGGCATCGCCACGACGGTGTGACCGTGGACATCGACACGTTCCTGGCCGGCGCCTGCGAGCTGCTCGCCATCCCGTCGACGGCCGATCGCCCCGACGAGCTGCGCCGGGCGCTTGACTTCGTGCTCGGCTTCGTCGGCCCGGGGCTCACGGTCGAGCGCTTCGAGTCAGCCGGCAAGCCGAGCGCCCTGGTTTACCAGGGCCCCGCGCGTCCTGCGTTCAAAATAATCCTGAATGCGCATCTGGATGTCGTTCCCGCTCCGCCTGAGCTGTTCAGCCCGCGGGCCGACGGTAACCGCCTGTACGCCAGAGGCGCGCAGGACATGAAGGTCTCGGCCTTGGTGCAGGCCCAGGTCTTCCGCGAGCTCGCGGCGCAGGTCCCTTACCCGCTCGGGCTGCAGCTCGTCACCGACGAGGAGGTCGGCGGCCGGAACGGCACCCTGCACCAGATCGAGCGCGGTGTCACCGCCGACTTCGTGGTCATCGGCGAGCACAGCGGGCTGCGGATCGTCACCGAGTCGAAGGGCATGGTGACCGCGATCCTGCGCGCGACCGGCAAGGCAGCGCACGCCGCTTACCCGTGGCGCGGCGACAACGCGCTGGTCAAGCTCAACAGCAGCCTTGCCAGACTGCTCGCCGCGCACCCGGTCCCGGCCGACGAGCAGTGGCAGACGACCATCAACCTGGCCAGGATCCAGACGCCGAACACGGCCCGCAACCAGATCCCTGACAGCGCCGAGGCGTGGCTGGACATCCGGTTCCCGCCGCAGGATGAGCACCTGAACGGGCGGACGCCCGAGCAGGTCGCCGAGTATCTGGCCAGCTTCTGCGAGCCTGGCGTCACGCCGGTGGTCGACCACGTCGATCCGCCGCATCAGGCCGACCGCGACCGCCCGGAGATCCGCAGGCTGATGGAGGTCGCGCAGCGGCAGGGCTACCCCGCCGATTTCCTGCGCAAGCACGGTGCCGCGGACGGCCGGTTCTACTACCAGCGCGGGATGGACGCCGTGATCTTCGGCGCCGGCGGCGACGGTCAGCACGGCCCGGAGGAGTACGCGGACATCAGCACCATCGAGCCCTACTACCGCGCGCTGAGCGAGTTCGTCAGCCAGCCATGGCCGGCGTAAGACAACGATGACCCGCTGATGTCGTGATTCGCGGCATCAACGGTCCACCGTTGCGGTCGGGCAGGCGCGGCTACGGCCGGGTGCGGCGGACTAGGCGGGCGATCTGAAGTTCGAGCGGCGTCTGGCAGGCCAGGCGGTTGTCGACGGCCAGGTGCGGCACCGCGGGCTCGGCGTCCGGGCGCATCCGGGCGGTGAACGCTTCGAACGACGCCAGCTTGGCCGCGTCGCGCGCCGAGCCGCGGTCGGTCAGTCGCTTCCTGAGCGTGGCCGCGTCCGAGCGCACCCAGACCAGGCGCACGGCGCCGCCGCCCAAGTCGGCCACCCACGACTGCCAGCGGTCCGGGTCATGGATCTGCTCGGTGAACGGCGCGCACAGCACGACCGGGCAGCCAAGGCAGCGGATCTCCCGTGCCGTTGCCGCCATGCCGCGGTACTCGTGCACCTTGACGTGCGCGTCGTACCACGGCCCCTCGCGCTCCCCGGGCGGGCGACCGGCCGCCGCCAGCACGGCCGCGACGAAGGAGCCGTACATGGTGTCCTTGTCGAGCAGCGCAGGCACCGGCTCCAGGGCGGCGAGCAGCATCGCGGCGACCGTCGACTTGCCTCCGCCCGGCGGCCCGGCCACCACCCAGGCGGCCGCCGGGATCGTCATGGCCAGCCAGGCTACCTCCTATTCCCCCTACCCAGTCGGCGTGTCCCTTTGGCGTGCCTGGAGGCGCTGCTATGAGAATCTGGACCGCTGCGAAGATCGCACTGGTGGCCGCGCTGCTCGCCGCCGTGCTCGCCGCCTGCGGGCGGACCCCGGTCGGAGGCACCGGGGTCAGGCTGCCCGCTCGTCAGCCCTCGGCCCTCGCCGTCGTCGGGAAGGATCTCCGGGACGCCAGGCCGCAGGTCACCACCCTGCTGATCGGCTCGGCCAGGTCCGGCGAGCACCTGGTGCTTGTCGATGCGGGCGAGACCGTGGATCCGCCGCTCTCCCCGGCCGCGCCGTCGATGCCCGCCCCTCGGCCGCCGAAGAAGCTCGGCGGGGATCCGACCCAGTTTCAGGTCGATCAGCACGATAGCCAGGAGAAGGCCTACCGCGGACAGCTCGCCGCCGACCGGCACGCGCTTGCGCGGATCCTGGCCGCGCGCCTGCGTGCGTGGGCCGATGCCGCCGACTTGCCGCTGGCCCGGCTGGCACCGCGGACGGCGGCGAGCTGCGACGTCCGCGCGGACCTGGCCGCCGCGGTGAGCTATTTCTCCAGCCTCCAGCAGGCCGGGGTCGCTCTGGGGTCCCGCAGGGTCATCGTCATGTTCTGGCCGAGCGCATGCCCTGGCGCAATGGTCCCGCTGAGCTCCCAGAGCCTCACGGGGACCACTGTCGTGCTCGCCGGCTTCCCAGGCGACCAGCGCCTGGAGGCTGAGTGGCAGGCCGACCTGGTCCAGGCGGGCGCCAGCCGGGCGATCGTCCTGGCGCCGGGTGCGGCCGCCGAGCTGAGCCCGGTGGTCTCGCAGGCGCTGTCAGGGAAGGCCGGGCCCCTGCCGACGGTGGTCAGGTTCGGACTCGACAGCGCGCGCCTGAGCGCGCGGGACCGCGCCGTCCTGCTGGGCCTCGCACGCGAGCTTCTGTCCACCTACGCCACGGCGCCGGCCACCGTGCTCGGCTTCGCCGACCCGCTCGGCAGCTATGCGCGCAACCTCAGCCTGTCGCAGTTGCGTGCGATGGCGGTCCGGAGCTTCCTGGTCAGTCGCGGAGTCGCGCCGTCCAGGCTGTTCGCCATCGGATACGGCCCCGGGCTGCCCGTTGCGCCGAGTGCGGCGGACGGCAGCCAGCCACTTGACCGGCGCGTCGTGGTGGTAATCGACCCGACTGGCTGACTCCGTGGGTCGCACCTTCAGCATTGGTGAGCGAACCTGAGCAGGTCGGCGAGCGTCGCGTGCACCTCTGCGGCCACTCCCCACGACAGAGCAACCCCGCTGCCGCCGTGCCCGGTATTGTGCACGATCGGCACCGTTCCGTATGCCGACCTGCCAACCCTTACGAAGCTGCCGTGCTCGCTATACGGCCTGACTCCGGCCAGGGCTACCTGCACGTCCGGCGAATCTATCCGCAGCTTCAGCGGGCGCAGCACCGGTGACCGCGACCACATCTGCAGTTCGTCGAGCAGCCGGCGGGTGTCGTTCACCGTGGCGTCCCCGCTCGTCCGGCCTTGCTGCCAGAGCGAGCCGAACAGTATCCCGTCCTGACGTGGCGCGATCATGAACTCATCGCCGCCCAGCGCGAAGTCCAGCGGGGCCTTGGGCAGCAAGATGGCCTGACCGCGCACCGGCTCGATATCACGCGAGCCGAACTCGAAGATGCTCCAGTACCCGGTGCAGTTGACCACGGCGACCGCGTCATCGGCGGATACCGCATCAGGCGAGCACATTCTGTCCATGAACCGCACGCCCGCTTCGGCGCAGCGCCTTTCGAGATAGGCCATGTAGATCGGCATGTCGATCAGCCACGTCCGGAAGTCCCAGACATGGGAGAAATCCCGGGGAAGGTCGAAGCGCCGGTAAGCGCGGACTGGTGTCAGGCGCTGCAGGACGTCGGGAACCGGGACCGGCTCCCGGTACATCTCGATCATCCGGATCGGTCGCACGCCCGAGGCATCGACCGCTCCGATTCTGGAGAAGCAATCCCAGGACAACCGGGTCCACTCGTCCATCCGGATGCCCGTCGAGGTGCCGAAGTACGGCAGGAACAGGGCGCACGCCGCAAGCGACGACGGCCTGCGCCTTGTCATCGCCCACACCTCGACATCCAGGCCCATCAACGCGAGGTAATAAGCGGTTGTCAGCCCGACAACGCCACGGCCCGCGATCACGATTGTCTGAGGCGATCCGCCCGCTGTTGTCACCTAGCTGCGCGCACCACCCGGAAGTCAGGATTGTTCACATAAGGCGACGTACCCCCGGCCAGTACCGCACACACTCCCTCTGCCGTTCGCATGCTCGCCCGCAGATTGGCGTCCTGGGTGTTGAACGCCATCGACGGCACGGCAAGGAATCTGTCCGGGCCGAACGCCAGCAGCTGATCCCAGGCCGGGCCCGACCCCAGCCCGTCTTGTGCCGCCCTGATGCCCTTCGTCGAGATCGCCCAGGCCAGGCCCGCCGCGTCGACCAGCGCGGGATGCGCGGTGTTGACGACGAGCGCTCCGTGCTTCATGAGGGCGAAGTCCTGCTCCGTCAGCTCATATTCCTCGCCGACGGCGGGACTCGGCCGGTGCAGCGAGATCGTGTCGGAGGTGGCGAGGAGATCATCTTTCGCCAGGTACTCGATGCCCAGCGCGTGCTCGAGCGGCTCATGTCGTTGCGGACCGCAGTACACGACCTCCATCTCCAGGCCGCACCGCGCGATCCTGGCAAGCCGGCTTCCGATCCGGCCGAGGCCGATGATGCCGAGCCTGCGCTGGTATACGTCGGTGCCTGGAGCGCCCAGATCGCTCGGCGGCTGACCGGGCATTGCTATCCGCGACACGAACGGCCTGGACATGGCGAGCATCATCAGCACGGTGAACTCGGTCACCGACACCGCGTTGGTGCCCGGCGAGTTCAGGAACGCGATGCCAAGCTCCATCGCGCGCTGCCATCCGGGGACGTACGCCTTGTAATCCGTGCCCACCCAGGCAACGGCCTCAAGATGCGCGGCAGCCTCGAAGTGGGCCGCCGACGGCTCCTCGTACCCGCCGATCAGGTAGCCGCTCACGTCCGCCAAAGACTCGGTCAGCTCGCTGTCGGTGAAGGTGTCCTTCGCGATATACCGAACCTTGAAGCCACGGCTCGCGATGTAGTCCCGCGCTTCCTTTGGCACCAGTGATGTGCCAGTCACCAGGACTGTCTTCACTCCGGCCGCCTTCTCAACCACATCCAGCTGGCCGCAAGGCACTGGATCTGCGGCGCCGCAGCTCGCCGGTTCGCGGGCCCTCAGCCCTCAGTCCACTTGCCGACGCCCCGCCAGCACAGCTCTCAGGATCTCGCAGCCAGCTTCCACCTGCTCCGTGTCGCGCATGAGCGCGATCCGGGCGTACTCGCGCCCGGACTGCGCCGATTCCGCGTCCCAGAAGAATAGCCGTCCCGGCAGCAACTGGAGGCCATGGCTCGCGCAGTCGCGGAGTATCTCCTCGCAATCAGGACCGAACCTGACCAATTCGACGCTCATTTCCTCATCCGGCGACATCACCGGCACCACCCCGCTGGTCCGCAGGGTGTCCTGCACGATCTGCCGGTTGGCGGCGACCAGGGCGCGCACGCGAACCAGCTCGTCCGCGCATGGGCCGTGCGGATCGAGGAACTTCGCCAGCAGCTCCATCTCGAAGGCGGATGTATTGAGCAGGATCTCCTCGCAGATGCTCTCGACCTCGCGGGCGAGGTCCTTGGTGCAGGCGACGACGCTCATCTTGGTATCGAGCAGCGACAGCACCTTGCCGGTGTCATCGATGATCAGGGTCGACGCTCCCCTGCTCTCCGCCTCGGCGAGCAGGTCGATGGCATAGTCACGGATCAGCAGCCGGAAGGACATGTCCATGATCAGCAGGACACCATGGTCGGCGCACCAGTCGAGCAGCCTGCCGATGTCCTCGACCGACAGCCGCGCGCCCGTGGGGTTGTTGGGCAGGATGATGAACAGGCTCTCGATGGCCTGCTGGTCCAAGTAATCGAAGTCGGTGACCGGGCAGATCACCTGCTCGGGCACGGATCTGATCTCCACGCCGTTCATGGCGACGAGCGCCGCGAGGTTGTCGAACGCCGGCTCCATGAGATGGACGGTCTGACTCCTTCGCCGCAGCAGCTTCGCAGCCAGGTCGACCGAGATCGACGCGGAGTAAAGGACGTGACTCTGGCCGTCGGGATACTTCGTCGTCAGCCTCGCGGCGAGAGCGTCGAGGAAGCGGAACTCCGAGTCAAGCACATCGACGGTCCGGGCCGCGAACAGGTCGTCGCAGACCTGCCGAAGGGCTCGGCTCGCATCCTCCGACAGCTGCTGGCGCGCGTGGCCGTCGGCCAGGTTCACGGACTGCCGCAGTCCGCGCCGCTCGATCGCGGTCAGGTTCCTGTCATGCATCGACCTGCGCCTGCGCAGCCCTGGATTTAGCCACGATGTGGTAGAGGGTGGCCCCAGTGAAGTTGCCCGTGTCGATGATCCCGCGCACCTCAACGCCTGGCATCCGCTCAAGCGCGCCCACCGTACCGGCGAGGCTGCTGCGCTCCACCTGGGACTGCAACTGGGACTGGTCCTGGAACTCGATAATCGCCGTAAAGTCGCCGCATGCGCGCTGGCAGGCGGCCAAGGCCGACCGGAGTATTGCGGCCGTCGCCCAGCGCTTCGAGGTCGTCAGGAGGTCCGGCGAATAGCGGTCCCCGGCACCGAAGACCCGCTTGGCCACCAGTCGTCGCAGGCTGCGCATCTTCGGGTCGCCCGCCGACTTGTCCCAGGGCTTGGCTGCCACTGGCCCGAACGGCGGCGAGGTGAAGATGACCGTACCTTCCCCGCGCGGCGCCTTTGCCCAGGTGCCATCGCGACGGGAGTCGCCGCAGCGGACGACCGACGTTGCTGACGAGTCGGCAGGCAAACGCTCCCTTTCCAAGTCCGCTTGGAGCATCGCCAGCAGGTCTTTGCGGCGCCGACCTTGCGGCCGCACGCCGGAAACGCCGATCAACGCAAGCGCAAGGACACTGGACGGGAGGGGATTCTTGAGCAGCCAGTCAACGGTTATCCACTCGGGCAGCAAGATCTCAGCACGTGCGATATCCGCCGCCGAAAGCGTTGTCTTCGCCAGCGTTACTGCCGCCAGGATTGGATCGAGTTCAATGCCGTAGAAGGAAGCGCCCAGCCGACGGGCCGCCAGGCCCGTGCTGCCCGCACCACAGAACGGGTCAACGATAACGTCAGGGACCGCACCAAAGATATCCCAAATAACACAAGCCGTGGTCAGCGCATTAGCGGAGTACTTCGTCTGCAGCCATCTATCAACCGGGTCCTCGGAATCCGGATTGTAGTCATTATACGTATACTCATACCCAATATCTGCCAGGTATGTGGTGCTTTGCGGCATCATTGCTCTCTATTTCCCATCCAAGCCCCCGTCGCAGCGAATTCTAGCATAATTGCAAAGCTGCCCCGGCTACACGGCAGGTTTCTTTCTCGCGGCGCACACCTGGACCGGAAGTTCCAGGGTAGTGCCGAAAGGGTCAAGGCACTCCCTGTAGGGGAGATAATCAAAGTAAATCTCCACGGCCAGGTTCCTCTTTTCGAGAGCCTCGGCAAGCCATGTTCGGGACAGCCCGAAAAACCGCCAAGTGCGCTCGGTAGTCCAGTTGAACGGGCAGCTCGCCACCAGCAGGCCGCCGCTGGCGAGCGCTCCGGTAGCAGAGTCGATGGCGGCACGCACTTCTTCGGGCGCGCGAAGCCTGTCGAGAAGCATACTCACCAGGACTAGGTTTGGGTATCTGATCGAGCGGGCAGAATCTTTCCCCGCCTCCTGCATAGGTCCCTGATTGGCAGCTTGCGCGGCGGGCGGCCGTTTGAGCGGGGGTGAACAAGCGTTTGCCTGGGCGATGAAGACATTACCGAGCGGTCGCTTCCTGAGCTCGGCTGGCGGCCAGCCATCCTCGCCCGGGCCGGAGCGCACGGAATGGCCTGCGCAGATATCGCGAGCGCACCGGGCAAGCGTCGCTGAAAGATCGAAGCCGATGACGGTGGCGTCCGGGCGGACCGAGGCGATGTCGTAGACGGTCCGCCCGACGCCGCAGCCCATATCGACGACCACCGGCGCGACCGCGCCGCTGACAAGAAGCTCACCCCGGCAGATATCGGAGATTGTCCGGTACAGGCCTTCCGAGCGCCCGTCGGGCGGGGTGCCCCTGGCCGAGCGTGGCAGCTGAGCGCCGAAAGCGTACTGAACATAGCGCTTGGCCATGGCCTCAGAATCGTATTTATCGGAGAAATCCTTGCCCGCGAAGGAGAACAGCCCTTCCTCGGCCGGGTAGTTTCCGCCGCATTCACAGGCGCATGCGCCGGGCCAGAAGGTGAGAGCGCCGCAGCACCGCGGGCACGCGAGCAGGTCCCTGACCGCCGGCGGGACGCCGATCCCCCCGCTGCGTGGCTGGCCGACCCCTGCGGAGGGCATCGCCTACCGCCGCCGTCGCACATCGGCCAGGACGGCGGCCGCGGTCGCCGTCGCGGGAGGCGCGGACGCATCCCCGTCGATCTGCCCGCGCGCGCTGTCGCGCACGATCTCACTGGGCTCCTCGCTGCTGGCGAATGGCCTCAGCTCGTCCATCGGAAATCCCGGCAGCTTCCCCGCCGCCTCGATGGCTCGCGCCTGGACGATGCTGTCCTGGTGCCCGAGCAGCGTGCGGACGGCGGGGATCGCGCGGTCGTCACCGAGCTCGCCGATCGCGAACAGGACGTCCTCAAGCAGGAAGGGGTCGGCCGCCGGGTCGGCGGCGTAGGCAAGGAGCGTATCCAGCCCGGCGATCACCCCGAACCGCCCCATCAGGTAGGCGAACATGGCCCGCGCGTACTTGGTGCCGACCGAGAACTGCTCGATGAGCATGGCCTGGAACACGTCGCTGCGGCCGAGCAGGTCGCCGGCCAGTCCGTTCAGCGACCACGCGGCGTCCTCCCTGACTGACCCGTCGAGTTCCTCGCCCGAGCGGAGGAAATCGGCAATCGCCGGCAGGCAGTCCGTCGCGCGGATCAGGCCGATCGAGGTGAAGCACGCCGACCGCAGGTTCGCGGGTGCCGTCCGGTCAAGCGCCGTGTTCAGCAGCACCTGCGAGCTGCGCCTGGCGTGCAGCTTGCCCAGGGCCAGCGCCGAGACCAGGTCGAGCTGATCGACCCGGTTCGCCAGGAGCCTTTCCAGGTGCGGAACGGCGCCGGCCTGCCCGCGCACGCCCAGGGTCCAGACCGCGTTCACGACCTGCGGCGACCCCTCGTCTCCGGCCAGCAGCCCGAGCAGCGCCCGGTCGTCGATGCCGCCGAGCTCGGTATACGGCTGCGGCGGGTACTTCTGGCGCCAGTAGTGCATCTCGTCCACGATCCGCTGCGGGATGTCCGGTGAGCACTTGTCGGCGATCGCCAGCAGTGCCGAGATCAGGTCATAGTTGAAGGACATCTGGCCGAACTTGTACTCGTACAGCGCCTCGACCACGCACATGTCGACGAAGACCGGGTCCACATGCCATGCCGTCTGGATGCACTCCGCCGCCAGCACCCGGTTCTTGAACCTGAGCTGCTCGACGAGGTCGGTGGCGTCGGCCTGCAGGCCGGACAGGAACACGATGCTGTTGCGCCACTCGGGCTTCGTCGACAGGTCCGCCACCTCCTCGGCCGTCACCTCACCGCGGTGCAGCCGGCGGTGCAGCGCCACCGCCGCCAGGAACTCCTGAACCGAGTAGTGCACGAACCGCAGCACCCGGCCGTCGTGCCGCAGGATGCCGTCGCCGACAAGCTGGCGCAGGATCTCCACCCCGTCCACCGTCGACGGCAGCAGGTACTGGCTGACCATCTCGGTCATCGTCGGCCGGATGACCTGCTGCGCCCGCGGATAGTCGAAGGTGGCCGTCCGGTTCTCGCACGCGTACGCCAGCTCGGCGACGACCTCCATCTTCGCGATGTACGAGACCTTCGGCAGCACGTACCTCGTCTCGTCCCGGTCGCCGATCAGCGCGTAGACGAACTCGCGGTGCAGGCTGATGTGATCCGCCGAGATCACCCCGTCCTCGGAGAAGGCCTTGAGCACCATCCGCAGCACCAGCGGCGAGCTGCACAGCTCGACGGTCCGCTCGTCCATCTGGCCGAGCAGTTCCTCAGCATCAGCCTCCAGGCCCGCGATCGACTCGCGAACCTCTGCCGGAGACAGCGGCGACACCGCGTACTCGGTGCTGCCAAGCAGCGCCCGCGTCGGCGTATCCTCCGGCCTGGCCAGGACGGCGAAATGGACGTCCGGATACCGCCGCCGGATCACCCACAGGCTGGAGTCGAAGGCGGACCTTGCCTCGTCGGTCTGCAGCGCCTCGAAACCATCGATGATCAACGCAACCTTCCCCAGGGCCAGCCCCCTTTCCAGGTCTCTGCGGCGAATCCACTCGCTGAGCGACTGATCGAGGAGCTGCTCCTTGGGGTTGTAGGCCGAGAGGTCGATCCGAAGAGCCAATGGCGTGGCCGACCATTGCACGGCGGTCAGCGCCGCGACGCTGCTGCGACCCGATCCCGACTCGCCCTTGACAAAGATTCCCTTGGTGGCATCGGCAGCCGCCAGCGCTTCGGCAAGTGTCACCTTCACCGAGCTGACCTGCTGATCCAGCGAAGCCGGCACCAGCCGTACCTGGCCGACATGCCACATCGGGTCCTTCTCGTACTGCGCCGCGATGAAGTCACGCTGCGCCATCGCGATATCCCTCAGCCGACCGACAACCTGCGACCTGAGGAGCCCGTAGCCCAGCCTGCGGATCCGGACGTAAGAGGGGGGAGCAGCAAGCTCGCCGATGCTGAACCGGCGACGCCATTGCCGGATCAGGTAGGCCGCACCCTGAACGACCAGGATGATAAAGCCGACGATAACGCCGCCGAGCACGGCAACAGCGAGCTTGTCCACCGTTTGCGCCGATCAGTCGTCTCAGTTCAGGCTGCCGGGGTGCGGCGTTTGCGGCATTGTATATGACTCTCATGCTGCTAAGTACCTTCGGGATTGACTGTCTACTTTCTGTCTGTTGCAGGTCCCCGGACGGCTGCAGACGCCGGAAAGCACGGGCCGAGGCCCCCGCCGTCACTGGCTGAGCAGGACGGCGAGCGCCTCGTTGGTGGCACGGATCAGCTCGTCGTGGCCGATGCCGGCCGACCCGCGGCCGAGGGCCCAGGCGATGACCGTGTCGGCCAGGGCAGCCTGCGACATGGCCGCCTTGGCGTACAGGTCGTCCCCGAGCTTCTTGTCGTGGCGGCGCTTGCTCTGGTGTGCCGCGCTCTCCGCCTCGGCCACCGCCTTCGGAACGCGGTGGGACAGCAGCACGAAGCCGACCGCCACCAGCGCCGCGGACAGCCCGGTCAGCGCCAGCGCCTGGATCGACGCCGACAAGACGCCCGATCCCTGGGTCACCATGAGATAGTCCAGGCGCAGCGCGAAGATCCCGGCGAAGCCGGCGGCCAGCGCGCACCCGAGTACCCGGGCAGCGGCGTGGCGCTGCCTGTCGACGAACATGTCGAGCATCCACATAGCACCGCCGAGCGCGGCGCACAGCAGGCCGGCGATGACGAGAGTCGACACCTGATTCAGGCCGAACGCTTCGGCGCTCCAGTAGGCCGGCAGGGCGTCGAGCACGGCAAGGACAACGGCGAGCGCCGTTCCGAGCTGGCGGTTCAACTGCTTGTGCGGGCTGGCCTTGTGCCGTTCGGCGACCGCCCGGGCCTGCGCCTCCCTGCCTTCCCCGGCAGCCTTCGCGGCGGCGGCGGCGAACTGCTCGGCCCTGGCACGGTTGTGCCGCGCCTCCCGGAACTGCTCGTGCGCGAGCTCGGAGGTGGTCAGCAGCTCGCCGATGACGCTCAGCATGGCCGAGACCGGCGAAACCCCCGGCGGGACCGGCTGGTCAACCACCGGGGTCGAGCCAGCCGGGGTCGGACCAGCCTGGGTCGGACCGACTGCCGGAATGTGAGGGAGTTGCCCGGAGTGGTTAGGTTCAGTCACTCTATCTAGCGACACTTCGCATCTCCTTTCCTTCGCTGGCCCGGGTAGGGGGAGCGTCAGCGATACCAGCTGGGCGCCGCCCTGGGCGCGACCGGCGGCAAGGACGGGCCCGTGAGCGTCGTACGTTCCGCCGATCGTTATCTGTGCTGGCTCTACGTGCAGGCTTCGCAGCGGCCCGACCTCACGTTGCTGGCGCACGTCGCCGGGGCGATCGGCGCGGTCGACCACCCGCCGGGGGATCTCACCGAGATCCTGCATGACGAGCTCGCGATCGTGCTATCGGCGCTTGACGACCGGCGAGCCGAGACAGCAATCGCCATCGCCAGGATCCGGCCGCGGTCGCCGGTCCTGGCCATGGCGCTCCAGTACCCGGAGCTGCGGCGAGCGGCCTGCGCCGGGCTCGCCTGCCAGCTCGCCGACAGCGAGGTGCGTCAGCGCTATCTCGAGATGCTGGCATCGACGGACGTCGGCGCCACCGCCGATGCGCTGGTCGCACTCGGCTCGGCGAGGTCGCGCGACCGCTCATCGGACCTGCCGTCGGACCTGCCATCGGCCCAGTTCGTCCGCGATCCGTCTGGTGAGGTGCTGGCTGCCGTTGTCGCGCTGCTCGACCACCCGAATCCTGCGGTCGTGGCGGGAGCGCTCGCCGTGCTGGAACGCCGGGAGCTCTCCGACGAGCTGGTCGGCAAGGTGACCGCACTGCTCCTGCAGGAGGATCGGGCCATTGTCGAAGGCGCGAGGCTGGCCCTCGCCGGACAGGATCTCGCCGACGACATTATCGGTCAGATCGCCGGGCTGCTTAGCCATCGCCTGCCGGTCGTCGCGGCCGGCGCCACGCTGGTCCTGTGCAGCAGGGACCTGCCCGAACCTCTGCTTGCCCGGATAGCTGACCTGCTGGAGTGCCAGGACGGCGCGGTAGCCGCGCGCGCCGTGTCGATCCTGAAGGGTCAGGAACTTGCCGAGTCGCTAGAGATCCGTCTCGTCCTCCTGCTGACCAGCGGGGATTCGGTCGCCGTCTGGAGCGCGCTGGGTGTTCTGGAGAGCAGGCAGCTCGGCGGACCGGTCCTCGAGCAGGTGGTGACGCTGCTCCACCACGCCGATCCACGGGTGCTACGCAACGCACTCGGCGTGCTGGCCGGCCGGGATCTGCCGCGCCCGCTGCTCGGCGAGATCGTCGCACTGCTCGAACACGGTGATCCGCTGGTCATCGCTGGCACGCTCAACCTGCTCAAGGGGCATCGCCTGCCCGATGACCTGCTCCGGCGGATCGTCGGCCTGCTCGAGCACGGGGACCCTTCGGTGGTCGGCGGGGCTTCCTCGGTGCTGGCGGGGGCCGACCTGCCGGCCGACGTGATCTCCGGCGTCGTCACCGGACTTGACCACCCGAACGCCACGGTTGTCTCCCGGTCGCTGGTCGTCATGAAGGGCCAGCCGCTCGCGCCTGAGCTCCAGGCCAGGATCGCGAGGCTGCTCGGGCAGTCCGATCCGCTCGTCGTCGCCGCCGCGCTCGACCTGCTGGCCGACCGGCCTCTGCCGGACGACGTGCTCACCGCGGTCGTCGGGCTGCTCGGCCACGATGACGCATCGGTGTCCGACGGCGCACTCCGGGTGCTGTCGTCCCGCCAGCTGCCTGACCACCTGCTCGTCCAAGCGGTGCGCCGGCTGCTCGGCAACGACGTGGGCGGGCGAGCTCTGCGCGGCCTGCTGCACGGGCGAACCATGCCGGCCGCCGTGGCCGCGCTGCTCAGTGACTGGCTCGCCGCGGACCCGCAGCCCCGGTGGGCGGCCCTGGTGGAGCTTGCCTGGCCGCCGGAGTACGCGCAGAGGCTTGCCGCACAGGTGCGGGCCTTGGCAGCGGCGGCCGCCGTGAGCCGGACGCGTGCCTTCGACGGCCTAGTCGCCGCAACGGCCCGGCGGTGGCTAACCGGCGAGCCCGGAGCTGGCTGGCCGCAGGCGGCCCGCGTTGCGCTGGATCAGCTTGCGTCAGACCAGTCCTCGTCGGTGTGATCCGCGCGAGCGGCCCTATCCCTACCGAGGCTTGTGACAGCTATCGCTACCAACTTCCCCACCAGGCTTCCCCACCGGGCCGCATGAAGGCAATCCAGATGATCATGGCACATCAGGAGGGACTGTGAAGGACTGGGTCAATGACATCATCGCGGTGACCCGGGTACTGGCCGAAGACCGGTACGAACCGGATATTCAGGATAGAGCCGGGCAATCCATGCTCGCTGCCCTGACCGGCGCGCCGTCGCCGCGCCTGCGGTACCAGCTCGAACGCTTGCATGAGCTGAGATCGAGCCCTGGCCGTGCCGCCGAGCCGCAGGTCCACCAGTACCTCGTGCCGCTCTACCTGCTGTCGCGGCGCATCGTGAATGTCGCGGCGATCGCGGTAGCCGGCTGCACGCCGCAGGAGTTCGCCGAGCTCGCCGACGACGAGCGGCAGCGACACCGGGCGACCGGGATCGTCGCCGTGGCGGCCTTGTCCACGCTGCGGCTGGGCACCGAACTCTGGGGAGAGCTGAACGGTCAGGCCGCGGGACTGGCGCAGCCCTTCGGGAGCGTCGCGTGGACGACGGCGCTTGACCAGCTCGCAGCGCGCAGCGCCGAGCTGCACGAGCTGATGCTCGCCGCCGATCACGACCGCAGGCACGCCTGGCGCGGCGTCGACACAGCCGACCGGATCCTGGCCGAGGCGCTCGCCGCAGCGGTGGTCGGCGGTGCCGCCGATGCGAGCGGCGTCCCGCCGGACCGTTGGCTGTTCCCGTTCCATATCTTCTGCAAGCTCGCGCTGAGCGCGGCGGAGGATGGGCTTGCCACCATCGAGGACTGGATCGGGATCGAGTTCGCGCCGCCGCCGCGGAGCCCGGAGCGCGAGATCGACCTGGCGGTGCTCGTCGCCGGCCAGGCGGGCCACCTCCACCAGGGCTGCCAGTGCAAGGCCGGGACTGACCCGCGCGCGGTCGCCTTCGTGCCGAGAGGACCCTGCAGGCAGGCGGACCACGATCTGAGGAACTGGCTGCCCGGCCTGGCCAAGTCTGGCGGCCGGGGTGGCCGGTATGCCGAAACGCTCTGGGGCTGGCTACGGCGCTGGCTCGGCGGCGCCGGCACCAGTCGCGCGGCGGCCGGCGGCCGGGCCCGGCTGCGGCCCAACGATGTCGCCGGCAGCGTGCTGGTCAGGTGCTGGCTGCACATGGACCGTGGCTACGGCGGCCCGTCCTTGCTCTACGACAGGATCCTTCCCGAGTACTGCAAGAACTGCACGAGACCCGCCCATCCTGTCACGACGGCCCGGCCCGGTGAGCACGCTAGCGTCGACCGGATCAAGTGCTGCGACGAGCCGCAGCGCGTCTACCGCAGTGACTTCACCGAGCGGGCAGGCAAGCGGGTGATCAGGCCGAAGCTCGGCCTGATCGTCGCGTCCGAGCAGGGCAGAGCGGGCTACCGATCCACCCAGCCGCTCGGACGGCTATGGCTGTGTACGTCGTCAGGACGGTACTTCCTGTCATCGGAGTACTGCCCGGACTGCCAGACCGGGACCGCCGACGGCCAGCATGAGCAGGTCAGTCATGGCTGGGTGCTGCTGCCGCTGGCCGACGCGTGGCAGGACCTGCTCAGCACGAGGCAACCGCCGCCGGAGCCGGTCTTGCCTGACCGGGCCGTCTCGGCTAGCAAGGAGGACCTGATGCTTCTGCAGCAGGCGTTCAGCGCCATGGGTCTCGAGCACGCTCGCGCACTGCGAACGGCGGCCGACGCCTGGAATGTCGCCAGGGAATGGAAACGCGACGAGATGGACCAGTTCATGCCCATCGCCGGAAAGGAAGGACTTGAGGCACTGCTCAGATGCAAGCAGGTCGCCGAGGCATCGTCGCCAGAAGACGGCGGAGAGCCCCAAGGGGGAAGCAATGGAGATGAATGACAGCAATGCCCAGAGACTGCTCCAGCAGGCGGCGATGTTCCTCGACAGCGACCCTGGGGGCCCGGGCTTCCTCGATCGCTACGCCGCGACCGTGACCGGCAGCCCGCCCGAGGCAGCCGGGGCGCTCAGTGCGGCGCTCACCGCCAGAGAGTGCGCCGGGTCGGCCAGGTTCGCGGTCGGCGCCGGGGCCGTAAGGACCGTAGTCACGTCGTCCGGAGCGCGCCTGAACGTGGGCGTGCTGTCCGGGCACGACGACAGCCTGGCGACCTCGCTGCGGGTAGTGGACGCCGACCGGACGGCACTGGCGGGCGTAGCCCTGCGGATCACTGACGCTGCCGAACATCGCACGGTTGTCACGGATGAGGCCGGCCGGGCGAACCTGAGGGCCGCCGGTGCGAGCGTGTTCATTCAAATTGGCGACTTCGGCGAGGCGGGCAGCCTTGGCGAACCAGCGGGCGCCGTGGTGGCTCCGCTCCGCCGGGCACTCCCCAGGACCAGTTACGCGCTGGCCGCCGCAGACCAGAGCGCGGATCCGTGGGCCGCGGAGTCCGACCGCTGGCAGACCGAGGCCGGCGGGGTGCAGTTCACCTGCCTCAGCCGCAGGGGCGGCTCTGACCTGACCCTGCTGCTGCGTGACGAGCCACCGGAGCTGGCGGCGGTCGGGACGCACGGCGTGCTGTTCGACACCTGGGGACGGGCCGGCTCCGCCAAGCGCTGGATCGTGCCGCTCGCGCCGAGCCCGCTCGGCTTCACCGGAGCCCTGTACGGGACCGACGAGGACTGGCTTCACAAGTCCAGCGTGCAGGTGTACGAGGCCGATGACATCGCGGGTGAACTCGGCGGCGCCGGCGCTGAGGAGGCCGCAGAGGTCGTCGCCCGCAGCATGCGGCATGCCGATGCCCTGCACGCCTGGCAGGCGATGAGCAACCGGATCAGCCCCGGCCCTCAGCGGTCCGCCATCGAGGCCGCTCTGGACCGGCACGGCACATCGTCATGACGGGCACTCTCCAGTACCACCCGGACCTGTGGGCCCATGACCTCGGGCAGTGGTGGACACCGCTGGCCTCGCTGGCCCATGACGCCGACTGCGCATCTGGCGACTGGCTTGAGGTCCTCGGCGTCAGCGAGTTCTTCGATCATCACCTCCTCGTCCAGCCAGCACTCCTGACTCCGTGGATCTGCCTGACCGCGTCGGCGGTCTGTGCAGCTAGCGCGTGCCGCGCCGCCCGGCTGGCGAGGACCGGGCAGGGCGAGAGCGACCGGCGTGAGGCGACGGCGTCGGCCGCGCTGGCCTTCGACCTGGCGGTGCTGCTCGAGCGGCACCGATGGTCCGGTGGCACCGTCGGCTCCGTTCGCACCTCGTCGGCCGAGCTGATGGAGGCGGGGCGAGCGGCGCTCGACCGGTCCGGCCATCCCCGGCCAACGCGGCCAACGGCCGACGGAACGGACGCCATAGCGCTCGTGGCCGGCTGGCTTGCGGTCAGCGGCCATTCCGTGACACCCGCCGCGGCTGGCCGGGGCACCCGCCCGCCCGCCACGAGCATGCCGGACAGGATCGTCGCGCGCATCGCCGACCGCGCGCGGCGGCGAATGCCAGACTCCGAGCCGCTGGTGTGGGGCACGGCCCACCTGGTCGAGCGGCTCGCCCGCGGCAAGATCGACTACCGGCCGACAGGCAGTCCCGCGGAGCCACCGACCGAGGCGTCGGCCAACGTCCTGCTCGCATCGGGCCGAGTCGGGCAACTGGGGCGATTCGAGGCGCGCCGACAGCACTCTGCGCTTACCGCGCCCGCCGGGCTCGCCGTCCCCGATCTGGCAAGGCTTGCCTTCATCATGCCTGAGGCGAATTTTCTCGGCTCGGTCGCCGACTCGCTCTCGGCGGCACGTCGGCGCGACGGCACCGAGTCACTCGCGCGGCCCGGCGAGATCGTCTCGTGGAATCTCCGGCTGGCCGAGGACGGGCACCCGCTGGCGCAGCGCCGGGTCTCCGGCCGGTCAGCCGGGCTCGGTGCTTACATGGCCTTCCGCTCCCTGTCCAGCCCTGGCATCTTCGCCCAGCGCGATGTGGCCTTCACCGGCCAGGTCGCCCGCGACGGATCGCTCGGCGAGGCGTATAACGCCAGGGCGAAGATCCAGGCCGCCGCCAGGCACGGAATCCGCCTGGTGGTGCATCCGGAGGGACTCCCGTGGCTCGATCCGAGCATCACGATCGAGCTCGAAGGCGTCACGTCCGCAGAGGACGCAGTGATCACTGCGACAACGCAGCTGCATGACCTGCGCAGCTACCTAGAAGCTGCGTGCCGGCTCGTGATGCCGGAGCCGTGGATGCAAGCGTGGCTGGACCGAGAAGGCCGGTCCGACATCCAGACCCCGATGCTCGATGTCATGTGCCGACCGATCCACGGCGACGGCGCGGCGGCCTACGCGCAGGACGCGGCCGACGCGGCCGACGCTGTGCACGTCCAGCCCTGCCCGGTGCACCTGCTGGCCGAGACGTATCCGCGCGTCTCGTTCGGGATCAGCGCCGACGCGGGCGCAGGCTGCACCATCGCGGCCAAGCGCATGGTCGCCGGGGCTGCCAGGGCCGCGCTTGACGCGCTGCGCGCCGCGGAGCCGAACGCGAGCAGCGCAACGATCACCCTGCCGTTCTACTTGCCGCCCAGGGAGCGGCCGGACAGCTGGGAGCACCTGGTGCAGGCCTGCGTCGACGCGGTTCCCAACCTCACAGAGAAGCTGGACGCCACCGCGGCGCTCGCGAAGGCCCTTCACGGCCTGACGACCGGCGGCTACCGCGCCCTCGTCGTGGTCGACGGGACCGACCGGGCCAGGCCGTCTGGCTCCGGAGCCGGGCGGGGCGCGGAACCGGATTTCGTCGCGATGCTCGCAGGCAGTTCGGCCCAGGGCGGACCGGCCTGGCAGCCGAACCTGCAGACCCAGATCGTGCTCTGCGGCCGGGCCGACAGCCCCGCGCACCAGGAGGCAGTGGCGTCGCTGTGCCGACTGCGGGGCGGGTCGGCCGGGGCGGTCGCGGTCATGGAGCTCAGGTCGCTCGGCGACAGGCAGATCGAACGCTTCCTGGCCGCCTTCCGCGCCGATGCACTCTCCGCCGACCTGAACTGGGACCTGGCGGCCAACCCGCTGCTGCTCGCGCTCGCCGTCGTCGCGGGCCACCGCCCGAGCGATCGCGGCGCGACCGACCTCTTCGACCGAGGCCTGGATGTCCTGCTCGGCGACAGCCGCGGCCAGCGTCCGCTGCTGACCGCGGTGGCCTTCCGGGCCGCGATCTCTACGGGCCAGCCCGCTGGCGAGTTCGGGATCCGCGACATCGCGGCGCCGGGGTCGGAGCGAGCGGTCGAGGCCGCGCTGCTCGAGGGTGACAGGGAGCGCGCGCTGACGGCCGGACTCCACATGGACGAGCGGGACGCTATCACCAGCGCTGTCAGACTCTCGCACCTGCTGACCGAGTCCTCGGGCGGCTGGCGGTTCTTCCACGACCGGGCCTTCGCGTTCCTGGTGGCCGACTGGATCGCGCGGCGTGCCGCCGAAGGCACGGCGTCCGACGACGTCGTGTTCGGCGTGCTCGGCGCCCGGCTGGGCGATCCCGCCTGGGCCGATGTGATCGAGGCCACCGGTCGGCTGCTCGAACTCCGCAGTGCCGTCGACAGTGCCGTCGACCCGCCCGACGCCATGGAATCGCCCGGACCGGTCTCGGCCGGACCAGCCACCCGAGCGGCCGCCGGACCAGCCACCCGAGCGGCCGCCGGACCAGCCACCCGAGCGGCCGCCGGAGCAGCCGCCGGAGCCGGGGTGGTCGCCAGCTAGCTCTCGGCCGGCGTCGCTGACTGCCGGGCGATCCGCACGCAGTCCGTGACCCACTGTTCCCCATCAGGCCCGAGCGGGCGCATCAGCCTGCACTCCTCGACGACCAAGGACTCCCACGCACCGCCTGCCGCTACCGCGTCGGCCTGGTCGGAGAACGCGACGGCGGTCAGCTGATCCCTGACGGCGCAGGCACGCTCGCTGCGCAGCCGGGCGTGGGAGCAGGCAAGGCACTCGCACCGGTCGACGATGAGCACCGCCGCCGCGATCGCCATGACCACTACCACGCCGAGCGCCGCCGCCTCGATCAGCCTCAGCGGCGACAGTGAGCCGGAGGTGAGCACGTGCAGCGCCACGAGGCCGGCGCACAGCACGCCGACGGCGACGGTGAGGCCGACGGCAAGACCGTGGCGCGCGGGCTGGCGACGATGCGCCCAGACCACGACCGCGCCCAGCGTCGCGGTGGCGGCAGCGAGCACCAGCCGACCTGACGAGGGCAGCCCCCAGGTCAGCGCGAGCGAGGCTGCCACAGCGACCGACATCAGGACGATGGCGCCGATCGCCGCTGGCCAGAAGCCGTCACACCGCTCGCCCCTCGGATCGTGCGCGCGACGGATCTGCTCGTAGCCGATCTCGGCGTCCCTGGCAACGCGGGCCGCCCGGCCGGCTGCCGCGGCCGAGTTCCTGGCAAGCACCACCCGGTGCCTGGCCTCGGACAGCAGCCCAGGCGCGAGCGGGTGCGAGCTGAGCAGGAAGTGGAGCGCCTCCTGCGGCGTCGGCTGCCTGGTCAGCCTGCGGTCGATCGCAGCGGGGAGAGCCATGGGCCTGTTGTCCAGTTCGTCAGGCATCGGGTGCCACCTTCGCTGACATGACCATCACCCGCTGATGGCCTGCCAGTTCGGTAGGGGGAGCAGCGCGGAATGGCCAGCCGCCCGCCGCCAGCCCTCGCCGCGAGCCCCGCCGCCAGCCGCGAGCCCCGCGAGCCGCGCCACCCGCCGCCAGCCCCGCCGCCGCAGGGCGAGCTGTCTGCCGGAGCACCGCCCGCGCTTCAAATATCCGTCAGCCGACCGATGTCTCCGCGTGCAACTTTCAGCAGCATTTGTAGTGCAAGCGGTGCTGAGTCAAGCATCGGAAGTCTCGACAAGATCCACCGGTCCCGCCGACGCAGCCGCGGCGCGGCAATGCGGACCGAACCAGAACCCGGCTCGGCAAGGAACTCAAATGGATACGATCGCGCCGATCCACCCGGCCGTACAGCGCCCGCTCCGCATCCCGCTCGCCGCGGGCCCGAGCGCGGCCGCCCAGGCCCGCACTCTGGTCAGGGAGGCCATCCGCGCCTGGGCGGTACCCGTCGACGCGCAGGTCGCCGAACTGCTTACCAGCGAGCTGGTGACCAATGCGATCAAGCATGAGAAGGGCGAGACCATCAAGCTCTTCGTCACCTGCTCGTGCAGCCACCTGCGGGTCTACGTCCACGACAGCTCGCGAAGCGCGCCGGTGCCGATCGACGCGCCGACCGACGCCGAGGCGGGCCGCGGCCTGATGCTGGTCGCGAGCCTGTCGACCGACTGGGGCCACTACCGAACCCCGGCCGGCAAGGCCGTGTACTTCACGCTCTCCTTCCAGATCGACCCTGACGACCAAGCAGAACGCACCTCGAACGGCCACCGTGGCTACCTCAGGTAACCTCGCCGTCGCTGGCTCGGGTGCCTGCGGCGTGGTCGCCCTGCTTGCCGCGCGGCGGTCAGACGCGCGGCGGTCAGGCGCGCGCCGGTTAGGCGCGGCGATCACTTGGACGCCGCAGTGCGCAGCGCCGCCTCGCGCGCGATGTCCGTGCGGGAGTGCACGCCGAGCTTCTTCAGGATGTGCGAGACGTGGGTGCCGACCGTGCGCCTGGAAAGGAAGAGCTTCGTGGCGATCTCCGGGTTGGACATGCCGCCTTCCACCAGGGCGGCGATCCGCGCTTCGGTCGGGGTGAGGCTGTCCCAGCCGCTGCGAGCCTGCCGGTGCTTGGCCCGGGGGCCGCGCCGGATGCCGTGCCCGCGGAACGTGGCCTCGAGCCTGGCCACGTCGGCGGCCGCGCCGAGCGAGGCGTAGATCTCGCCGGCGGTGGTAAACGCCGCCCGCGCCTGGTCACGATCGCCCGCACTGACGAACTCCTCGGCCGCCGCCTCCAAGGCCCCGGCCCTGCGCAGCGGCCTGCTTGCCTCGCGATACCGATCGGCGGCCGCGAGCAGGGCCGCGGTGTCGCGGTCGAGCAGGCCGCGGCAGTAGAGCGCGTTCGCTCGCCTGCGCGACATCTCCGAGCCGGCGGCGAGCGCCGCGCTGTGCCCGGCGAGCGCCCGCCCGGTCCCGACCTCCCCGATCGCGATGGCCAGCCGCACCGCGTCGGCTAGCAGGTCCTCGATCTCCTCGAGCTCCTCGGAGTTGTCGGCGAAGCCGGCCGTCAGCACGGCAAGCGCGTCCGGCAGCGCGCCGTCATGCTCCCGGTCAAGGCTGCGGGCGAGCGCGAGCGGCGGGACGACACGGTTGCCGATCCGCTCGGCGTGCGGAACAGCCGCAGCCAGATGACGGTGCGCCTGGTCGAACTCGCCGCGGTGGAAGCAGATCACGGCGGCGACGCCGAGGTCGCAGCAGTTCGCCGCCGGCTCCTTGAGATCTTCGTGCAGTGCCTGAACCTCCGCCATAGCCTCGTCCCACCGGCCGGTGTCGAAGAGCATCTCGCCGAGGGCGCTGTGCGCCTGCGCCAGCCTGACTAGCGTGCCGGCCTGCTCGGCCAGATGGCGCGCCTGCCTGGCCGTGGCAAGCGCCTCCTCGTACCTGTCCAGGTTGCTCAGCGTCACGGCCTTGTTGATCTGGAGCAGCAGCCGCAGGTCGGTCAGCGCAGGGTCGGCCTGGGTGACGGACAGTGCCCGCTCGAACAGCGGCAGCGCGTCGGTCATCTGGCCCTGCACCGCGGTCACGATCGTCAGGACGTGCAGCGCCCAGCCCATCGCCCAGCTGTCGCCAGCCTCGGTGGCAGCGGCGAGCGCGCTCGATGCGACCTTTCCTGCCGTTTCCACCTCGCCCAGGTTGCTGTGCGTGCGGGCGGCGAGCACCAGCAGCCGCGCGCGGTGCCGGTCAGAGATCCCTTCCGCGGCGAGCGCCCGGTTCAGCGAGGCGAGCGACTCGGCGGACTGGCCGAGCCGCATCCTGCACTGGGCGAGCGTCCAGTGCAGGTCGACCAGGACGTCGGGGTCGGCGATGTAGTCGAGCGCGCTGTTCGCCACCTGCTCGGCCTCGGCCACGTCGCCGACACGGTAGAGCGCGTCGGCGAGCCGGCCAACCAGCCAGTCGTGCTGCGGCGACCCGATCGGGGAGCTCGACACCGCCCGGCGAAGCAGTTCGGCGGCGACCCGCGGCGCCCGGCCGATCAGCTGCTCGGCGCTGCGGGTCAGCCAGCTTTGCATCCAGTCGGCCATCGGCTCGGGCGGGCCGCCCGAGCCGCCGGCCGACCACAGCAGCTGCCTGGCGACCCGGTCGGCCGGTGCGCCAGCCTCGACAAGGGCGCGACCGGCGTCGCGATGCCAGGCGGCGCGGACCGGCACCGGCATGTTGTCGTACAGCGCGGCCCTGATCAGCGGATGACGGAACCCCAGGCCGCTGCCCGACTCGGTCAGCACCCCGGCCGCTCGCGCCTCGTCAACCGCGGGAAGCAGGTCGGCCACGCTCCGGTCGAGCACGATCGCCAGGTCCGTGACGGCGAAATCCACCCCAAGGAGCGCAGCCGCCCTCAGCACATCGCGCGCGTCGCCCGAGACGAAACCGAGACGGTCGGCGATCGCCGCCGACAGCGAGCTCGGCGCCGTGCCGCTGGTAAGAGTCGCGACCCCGGCGCCGTCGACGGCCAGGCCTGAGCCGCGGGCCAGCGCCGCTAACAGCTCGGTGACGTAGAGCGGGTTGCCCGCCGCGCCTTCGGCGAGCCGAAGCAGCTTGTCGTCGGGCTGCCCGCCGACCATGGCCGCCACCAGCTCGGCGACCTGCACTTCGGTGAGCCCGGTCAGCACCAGCCGCTCCGCGTCGGCGGCCGAACGCCGCAGCGCGAGCAGGTCGTCGCGCTGCGGCACCGGCCGCATGGTGCCGATCAGCAGCAGCGGCATCTGCCTGACCGACCTGGCCAGCCTGGACCACAGTCCGACGCTGGCCTGATCCGCCCACTGCAGGTCGTCGATCACCAGGATCACCGGCCCGGCCGCGCACTGCTCGGCGATGAGCGCGATCAGCTGCTCGGCCAGCGCGGCCGCCACGTCGGATCCCCGGTCGGCGGTGGCCTCGCCGCGCAGCAGCAGCCGCAGGATCGCGCTACGCCGCGGGTTGTCCGACGGCTCGCGTACGCCTAAAGCCTCAAGCAGCGGCAGCAGCGGCAGCGCCTGCCCGAGTTCGTCGCCGGCCCCCCAGAACACCTGGCAGCGGGCCTGCCCGGCCCCGGCCACCGCAACCCCAGCCACCGGAGCCCCAGCCACCGCGGCCGCAGCCCCGGTCACCGCAACCCCAGCCACCGCGGCTCGCACCAGTGCGGACTTGCCGATGCCTGGCTCGCCCTCGACGAGGATCGCACAGCCCCGCCCGTTAGCCACATCGTTCACTCGCCCGGCCAGCACTGCCAGCTCGCTGTCGCGGCCGATCAGCACACCGGCCGTGGTCACGGTGGGCACGGGGCGGAGTTTACCGCCGGAACATTCAGCTTACAAGCGGTGTTTTTCGGTGTAAGTCCACCAATGGATCCACGGACTCATGCCATAGGCCTGCCCTCCGCAGCTTGCGCTGCAATTGCGCAGACACTTGCACCACAGGCGTCTCCGAGATTATCGGGAACCTTTCACTTACCCTTTCCGGCAAGGCTCACTGGCAATTTTCTTCGCGAGTTTCTCTATTCAAAAAATGGCATAAAAAAGAGTGAGGAAGCCGCGAGATGGGAATCAACGGGGCAGTACGAAGATGCGCCGGTAAGGTCGGTGGCCCTGGCGGGCAACCCGGGCTCTGACCTCGGGGAACGTCATAGAGGAATTATGCGCATCGGCCGAGCTGTCATAACCCCCGCAATCCTTGTGCTTGGCGCAGCCGGAGTGATCCTGGCTGGCTCGGCAGTACCAGTGACCGGTGCGATGGCACCAGCCGCTCACGTCCACGTAATCGCCCTCGCCGCGAAATCCCCGGCCATTTACTACCACACGTAATCGACTTAGCCAGTCGGGGTCGGTACGCCGATCCCCCGTCATCATGATGGATCGTCCAGCGGGCTGAGGTTTGGCGTGAAAGGAGTGACTAGATCACCGAATCCGCCCACCCGCGATCGGCGAACTAGGTTGGCTTGTGATACTGGCGAGGCTGACGATACTGGCGAGACCGCACGATGCGCAGCTCCTCGGGGTCCCCACCGATTGCACTAGCGGAGCAGCCGCCCACCTGACCGCCGCGCCCGTCCCAGCCGCTGCCCGGCGTTGCCCGCCCGACCACCACCCGCCCGTCGCCGCGGCTGCCCCGTGTCGCCCGCCCGACCACCACCCGCCCGTCGCCGCGGCTGCCCCGTGTCGCCGCCCGCCCGCCGCGCGCCCGTCGCGGCGGCTGCCTGGTGTTGCCGCCCGTCGCACCGCGCTCGCCCGCCCCACTGACCCCGCGCCGCTCCGCCTCCGTTATGACAGCCACGCCCGTCGCACCGCCCCTTCACGCCCACTGACCCCGCGCCGTCCTCGCCCGTCATGACAGCCCCGCCCGCCGGCCTCCAAGCACCGCGCGACGCCCCGCCCGTCATGCCGACATCAGCGCCCAGCCGCCGCGTGCAGGTCTCAGTCCCGCCCGGCGGCCGAAAACCGCGCACGTATCTGGAATGTCCGCCTGAGCGCTCACGGAGCACCGCCAACCCAGCACCCCCGCAGCACCGCCAACCCAGCGCCCCTCGCGCCAGCCCGAGTGCGCCTCAACGTGGGCACTCTTCTGTGGCCGGGCTGGCGGCCCGCGACGGCAGCGTCGGCGGGCATGGCCGTCGCGGTGTGGCCAAGGCTGGTGGACAGTGAAGTGCCCGCGAAGCGCTTCGACGGTCTGCACGATGCCGTATCCCCCAACCGCCTCACAAGCTGGGCACTTTGATGTCGCTGTGTGGCGACATCAAAGTGCCCACGATAATTGGCCGCGAGACGGGGCAGGCCCTGGGCAGGCCCGGGCAGGCCCGGTCGGAGGCCGGGTGGGGTGGCAGATCGCGTTAGTTGCGCTGGACCGCGCGGCGAGGTGCAATGAAATTTGCACCATTACCTTCTTATGTAGGATCTACGTCACATGCGGCTGAAGCGGGCCAAGCCTCTCGCGGCGGGTTACGGCTCGTCCGGCTCGCGTGATCGTGCGCGGCGGGGCGGCACCGAGCGCGGAGAGGAGGCGGCATGACGACGCCACCGAGTCCGACCGTCCGGCGGCGGCGGCTGGCCGCCGAGCTCCGCACGATTCGGGAGAGCACCGGCAAAAGCGGCGATATTGTCGCCGCCGCCCTCAAGTGGTCGCCTTCCAAGATCAGCAGATACGAGCTGGCAAGGACGGGCCTGAAGCAAGGCGACGTGGAGCAGCTGCTCAACTACTACGAGATCACCGAGCCGCGGCGGACCATGCTGCTGGACCTTGCCAGGGATGCCGCGCAGAAGGGCTGGTGGGAGGAGTTCGCCGACAACATCTCCGCGGACTACCGGCAGTTCATCGGCCTCGAACACGAGGCAAGCTCGATCTCCATCTGGCACGTCGAGGTGGTGCCGGGGATCCTGCAGACCGAGGCATACGCCAGGCACATCATCCATAGCTACAACCAGGTGGAGCCGACGGCGCCCGGCCTGATCGAGCGGCTGGTCAGGGTCCGGATGCAGCGGCAGCGGATGCTGTTCCGCGAGCCCGGCGTGCAGCTGTCGGTAGTGCTTGACGAGTCCGTGCTGCGGCGCAGGATCGGCGATGCAGCGACGATGTACGACCAGCTCCAGCGGCTCGCCCGCGAGGCGGAGCGGCCGACTGTCACGCTGCGGGTGCTCCCGCTCGACGCGCAGCACACGATCTTCGGTGAGTCCTTCGTCATCTTCAGGTTCGGAACGGATGACGACCCCGTGCTCCAGGACGTCGTGTGCACCGAGCACCTGCGCAACGACTTCTCGGTAGAAGGCGAACGGGACACGTTCCTGCACCGCCTCGCGTTCGACGCGCTCGCAAAGTCCTCGCTCGAGGAGTCGGTGTCCAGGGACTTGATCCTGGAGAGAGCCGAGTCCTGCTGGTCCGGGCAGCGCTAGCGGACTGGCCAGATACGCACCTCCGGGAGCCCGCCGCAGGCCGTCCGTTTCAACGCACTTGCGTCCCGTCGCGACACGAAAATAACTCTCACATCACTGCGGTGACAATTGGTTCTGCTGGTGTCAGGATGGTCCCGATCGCGGGGTGGCATTCGCCTACACCACCCGTTCTGAACATTACTTCTCCGAAACCCAGTAGGTATGCTAAGTAGCTGCTAGAATACTCTGCGTATCTGCAGCATTACCCCCTATTCCACACCACATTCAGCGAGGTATGGACCGTGGACAGTCTTGCATCCGCCAGCCACCAGGGAGGGCAGGCACCAGAGTCGCTCTGGATCAAGAGCTCCCTGAGCTTCTGCAACAGCAACTGCGTTGAGGTGGCGAACCTGCCTGGCGGCCACATCGGCGTTCGCGACAGCAAGGACACCGAGGGGCCGGTGCTCAAATTCACACCGGGCGAATGGCAGGCCTTTCTCGGAGGAGTCCGAAACGGCGAATTCGACACTTTCGGTCAGCTTTAACTTAAATCGACAGAGTCTCCCCGCCATCTTGCTCGGCCACCCAACAAAGGTTCCAAGCTAAGGTCCCCCGCTCTTCGCGGGGGACCTTAGCTGTGCAGCGAGCAGGCTTCCTGGGCGTGGCGTTCGCTGGAGCGGGCAAAACGCGCTCAGCCAGCGGCCCGGCGAGAGAATGCGGTGCACAAGCGAGCCGTGAGTCCAGGTCGGATGCAGCGCGCCCGCGCCGCGCTACGTCGACGTACACGCACTCCAGGTCCAGGCCCTTGGCCAGCCTGCGGTCCAGCTCGCGGTGCAGGTCGGCCAGGACCTCCTGCAGCGGCAGGCCGGCCGGGCGCTCGGCCAGCGCCACAAGGTCGAGGTCGCTGACGCCGGGACATAGTCCCCTGGTCGCGAGGGAGCCGGCCACCAGCAGGCCGGTCACCCATCCCAGGTCGGCGAGACGATCCGCAAGATGACTCATGGCCGGCGGCACGTCCCTCACCCGCCCAGACTCGCTATTTGCAACCGCCCCAGCCCGTGATGCCGGCGCCTCAGCCGCCGGTGCCGTCGAACATGGCACGCAGGTCGAGCGACGGCACGTGCTGCTTGCTGGCCAGCGATACGTAGGTCCGCGCGAACGCGTCCTTTCCCACGCCGAGCACCGTGGTGAGCAGCCCGAGTGACTCGACGATCTCCGACGGCGGGGTGACCCCGGCGAGCCGCCGCCACATCGACTCCTCGAGCACATTGAACGCGGTCTGCACCTCGCCGATGTCGAAGCCGTTGTCGAACCGCTCCCGTGCGATCTGCTCGGCGTAGCCGATCATCTCGGCAAGCTGGCGGCGCCGCAGGCAGTCGACCGCCACGTCGAACAGCTTCTCCAGTTTGACCCGCCGCCCGGCCGGGCCGGTCGTGTCGTAGTGGCGCAGATGCGACCGGTCGAGCGCGCCGGCCGCCTCGTCGAGGATCTCGTCCTTCGCGCCGGCCAGGATCCCGGCGATGTCCGCGGACTTGGTCGTCATCGCATCGCTCCGATCGGTGAGCTTGGGCGCCGGGACCTCAGCCGAGAACCCGGCAGGTCACGGCTAGCAGCGCCCGCGGGTCGCGGCTCGCAGATTCCGGCGGGTCACGGCTTGCGCGCCACGCCGCACCAGGCGCTGACGTCGTGCCCAGGGTTGACAGTAGCGCCATCCGGCCGCCACTCCTGCGGCTGGACCAGTCCGGGCTCGACCAGTTCGAGCCCGCCGAAGAACCGGCTGACCTCGGCTTGGGTCACCTCGTGCGTGTTGCTCGCGGTCGGGATGCCGGTGCCGACGTCGAGGAACTGCCGTAGCCCGACCTCGCGTGCCAGGAAGGAGACGGCACGGCCGAGGAACTGCCGGTTGGCCCGCACAGCGGCGACGATGAGCGGGTTCATGGCGATCGCGGCCTCGGCTGCCTCGCGGTCAGCCGCGAAGTTGTCGTTGCCGCCTAGCCAGTAGTCATACACCCGGGCCGGACGCGCCACCGAGGTGTCCAGCGACTCCGCCGGCCCGGCCCCGGCAGGGCCGACGTCCGATGTCGGACCGCCGGCCATGACCCCGTCCTCCTCGCATCACCCCGGCACCGCGCGAGCCTACCGCCGCCGTCACTCCAGAGCACCGGCCCAAGCCTAACCGCGCGCACCTGTCCGCATGTGAGTGTGTTCGCACCCAGCTGCCCGCGCTTGCGGTCTTCGTGTTCGCACGGCGGCGGATCGGCCCGTCCGGGCTCGACGCCCCCGCACCGGGCGCCCGGCGTTTCCCGGCCCTCGTTAGGCTGTGGACAAGGGATCATGAACCGGGGGGCTGGTCCGCGTGGCTGAGTACGTTCTTGATCATCATCTGGAAGGCGAGCGGCAGCGGCTGGCGCTGATGTCGGAGCTGCTCGACCCGATGCACCGTCGTTGCCTGGAACAACTCGGTGCGGGACCAGGAACTCGGGCGCTCGAGGCCGGCTGCGGCAACGCCTCGGTGGCTGCCTGGCTGGCGGGCCTGGCGGCGCCGCGCGGGCGGGTCGTGGCGGTGGACCTCGACCTGTCGCTGGCCGATCCCGACGTGCCCGGGCTCGAGCTCCGCCAGGCCGACATCACGGCCGGGCCCGTGCAGCCCGGCGGCTTCGACCTGGTCACGGCGCGGGCGGTGCTGCACCACGTCGCCGATGCGGAGGCTGCGGTCGCGAACATGGCCGCGAGCTGCCGGCCGGGCGGGGCGATCCTGCTGATCGAGCCTGACTTCTTGCCGGTGGCCGTCGCGGAGCCTGCCGAGGTCCGGGCGTTCTGGGAGGGCTGGCTGGCCTGGTCGGGGCTGCAGGGGATCGACTACTTCATCGGCCGCCGACTGCCTGAGATGCTGGCCGGGCTCGGGCTGCGCGAGGTCGCGGCGACAGCCGAGACGGCCCTGTACAACGGCGGCTCGGCGTGGGCGCGGTACTGGATGCAGACCATCGATGAACTGCGCCCGCAGCTGATCGCTTCGGGCCTGCTGGACGACGGGCTGATCGAGGCGTTCGTGGCCAGATGCGCCGACCCGGCGTGGTGGACCGAGACAATAGCGTTCACCGCCGTGTCAGGGCGGGTGGCCAGGCCGCGGAAATGACCGCGCCGGCCCGCGCGGCGGCCAGCGCCACCCTGGCGTGTTGTCGGCGGCGCCCTGGGCCGGAGGCAGGAAGGAAGATTGACCCTCGGCCGTAGCGGGGAGAAAATCGGCCGGTGGGCGACGTGACATGACGTCTGCCAGGCTGGCCGGATGCGCCACCGTGCTCGTCGATGCCCTGGCGGGTCGCGCCGCCGGCCGCCACTGCCGCCACGACCTCGCATCATGCTCCCGCTTGCGTGATCACGGGCGCGGGCGGCTCGACTTCGGCCAGTTCACGGCCGCCCCCGCGTCATAGCCAGCACGAGCCGGGTTGAGCAGTGACTCGCTGCCACCCTCGCTGCGGGCTGCCGCGAGCTGCAGGACGCCCTCGCGTGACCCATCCTGCGGGATCTGCGTGACCTGTGCCGCGCGGTGCATAGGGTGTTGGCATGCGAGGCATCATCCTGGCTGGTGGCACTGGTTCCAGGCTGTGGCCGATCACCAGGGCGGTGTCGAAGCAGCTGATGCCGGTCTTCGACAAGCCGATGATCTACTACCCGCTGTCAACGCTGATCATGGCGGGTATCAGCGACATCCTGATCATCACGACGCCGGATGAGCAGCCGCAGTTCCGGCGGCTGCTGGAGGACGGGAGCCAGCTCGGGCTGCGGCTGAGTTATGCCGCTCAGCCGCGGCCGGAGGGGATCGCGCAGGCGTTCCTGGTGGGCGCGGAGTTCATCGGGACCGATGCGGTGGCGCTGATCCTGGGGGACAACATCTTCCATGGCACCGGCCTTGGGCGGCAGCTGCGGGCGAATGCGGCGGTCAGCGGCGGCCGGGTGTTCGCCTACCAGGTGGCTGATCCTCAGGCCTACGGGGTGGTCGACTTCGGCGCGGACGGCAAGGTGGTGTCGATCCGGGAGAAGCCGGACCGGCCGGGGTCGCGGTATGCCGTTCCTGGGCTGTACTTCTACGACAACCGGGTGGTGGAGATCGCCGCCGGGCTGCGGCCGAGTGACCGCGGCGAGCTGGAGATCACCGGCGTCAACGATGCGTACCTGCAGCGCGGCGAGCTGCAGGTGACCGTGCTGGACCGCGGCACGGTGTGGCTGGACACCGGGACGTTCGCCTCGCTGGTGGCGGCGTCGGAGTTCGTCCGGGTGATCGAGGAGCGGCAGGGGCTGAAGATCGGCTGCGTGGAGGAGGCCGCGTGGCGGGCCGGCCTGATCGACGACGGCCAGCTCCGGTCGCTGGCCGAGCCGCTGGTGGCCAGCGGTTACGGCACGTACCTGCACGGCCTGCTCGAGGCCGAGACCGCGGGCGTCCGGCTGCCGGCGTCGCGGCAAGGGAGCGAAGTCGGCAGATGAGGATCCTGGTCACCGGCGGGGCGGGGTTCATCGGCTCGCATTATGTGCGTGGGGTGCTGGCAGGGGACTATCCGGCCGTGCGGGACGGGTCGGTGACGGTCATCGACAAGCTGACCTACGCGGGCAACCTGGCGAACCTGGACGCGGTATCCGGCGATCCGCGGCTGACCTTCGTTCAGGGAGACATCTGCGATGCCGGGCTGCTCGCGACGGTCGTCCCCGGACATGACCTGGTGGTCAACTTCGCGGCGGAGAGCCACGTCGACCGGTCGATCGCCGACGCCGCCGCGTTCGTGACCACGAACGTCGCCGGAACCGAGGCGCTGATGCGGGCGTGCCTGCAGGCCGGCACCCCGCGCGTGATCCAGGTGTCGACCGACGAGGTGTACGGCAGCATCGCCGTGGGGAGGTGGCGCGAGGACGCGCCGCTGGCCCCGAACTCGCCGTACGCGGCGTCGAAGGCCGGCGGTGACCTGATCGCCCTCGCCTACGCTCGGACCTACGGCCTGAACGTGACCATCACCCGCTGCTGCAACAACTACGGGCCATACCAGTACCCGGAGAAGGTCATCCCGCTGTTCGTGACCAACCTGCTCGACGGGCTGCCGGTGCCGCTGTACGGCGACGGCCGCAACGTGCGCGGCTGGGTACACGTGGACGATCACTGCCGCGGCATCCAGCTCGTGGCCGAACGCGGCCTGCCCGGGGCTGCCTATCACATCAACGGCGACGTCGAGCTGTCGAACCTGGAGCTGACCGGCAAGCTGCTGGGCGCCTGCGCCGCGGGCCGCGGCATGATCAGCTATGTCACCGACCGCAAGGGCCACGACCGCCGCTACAGTCTGGACGACTCGGCCCTGCGGGCGATTGGTTACCAGCCCCGCACGCCATTCGACCGGGGCCTGGCTGAAACCGTCCGGTGGTATGAGGAGAACCGGGCCTGGTGGGAGCCGCTGAAAAAGCACCCCGATGCAAACGGCGCGGCAGACGGCGCGGCAGCGCGGTGAGCAGCTGGCTCGTGACCGGGGCCGATGGCATGCTCGGCCAGGACCTGACCGCCATGCTCCGCCGCCGCGGCACCGCCGTGACCGCCCTGGCGAGGCCCGACCTCGACATTACCGACCCGGCGGCGGTCAGCGCCGCGATCGCGCACTACCGGCCAGGCATCGTGGTGAACTGCGCCGCGTGGACCAACGTCGACCTCGCCGAAACGCATGAGGCCGAGGCCCTCGCGGTCAACGGCCAGGGCGCGGCCAGCATCGCCGCCGCCTGCGCCGCCTCTGGCGCCTTGAGCGCCTCCGGCGCCCGGATGATCCAGCTGTCCACCGACTACGTCTTCGACGGCACCGCCACCCGACCCTACTCCGAGACCGCCGAACCGGCCCCGGCCAGCGCCTACGGGCGCACCAAGCTCGCCGGAGAACAAGCCGTCCTGCGCCACCTACCCGAAACCGGCTACGTCGTCCGCACAGCATGGCTGTACGGCGCGCACGGCAGGAACTTCATCCGCACCATGATCGAGCTGGAACGCCGCCAGGACACAGTCGCGGTAGTGGACGACCAGCGCGGGCAGCCGACGTGGACGGCGGCGGTCGCCGCGCAGATCCTCGCCCTCGCCTCAGCCGGCGCTCCGCCCGGTGTCTACCACGCCACGTGCTCAGGCGAGACAACCTGGTTCGGGCTGGCGCGGGAGGTGTTCCGCCTGCTCGGCGCCGACCCCGACCGCGTCACGCCGACCACGAGCAGCGCGCTGGCCAGGCCAGCCCCACGCCCCGCCTACAGCGTCCTGGGCCACGACCGCTGGGCCCCGGCCGCCCTCGTTCCCCCAGCCGAATGGCGGACCGTCCTCGCCGAAGCCTTTCCCGCCCTGGCCGAGGCGGCAGCCTCGGGCGTCACCGGGACGGCCAGCGGGACGGCCAGCGGGCGGCCGGGCGCAAGGGGATAGTTGGGCCGTGGACGCAGTCTCCAATCGCGCTCAGCCCTCCGGCGCTGACCTGGAGGAGCCAGCGGCGGTGCGGCGGACGGCATCGACGCGATCCGGCTGGACTGGCTGGCTGGAGGCCATTGGGGTGGCGCTGTCGCCGGGCCTCGCCGCGCTGGTGCTGCGGCTTCGGCTGATGGCGCCGAGCGCCCTGACCGATCCGGCCATGCACACCATCTACATCGTTGACCCGCGCGATGTGTTCGTCCGCTACGCGGCCGTCTATGCCCCGACTGCCCGGTTCCGCGAGGCCGGCCGGGTCGGTTTCCTGGTACCGGCCCGGCTGGCTTATGAGGCCTTCGGCGCCGTTCCCGGATTCTTTGTCCTCAGGTACGTGCTCGCCCTTATCGCGGTGGGCCCCGCCTATCTGCTGCTGCGGCGCGTCTACGGCCGCCCCGCCGGGGTGGTAGCCGTCCTGGTGCTGCTGTCATCGCCGGTGATCGTCACCGCATGGGGTACCGACTACCCGGATTGCGCAGCTATCTCCTACGCCGCCGGGGCCCTGGCCTGCCTGGCCATGCCGTGCGCGCCGCGGTGGCGCCGGGCGTGGCTGGCAGCCGCCGGGGTCCTGCTCACGCTGGCGGTGTGGTCTCACGGAGTCGCGGTGCCGCTGGTGGTGGCGACCCTGGTCGGCTACCTGGCCGTGCGGCTGGCGCGGGACCGTGCAAGGCTGCTCGGTGACATCGTCCTGCTGGCCGTGGTCGCGGTCGCGGTCACCGGCCTGCTGATGCTGGGCTCCGAGGTGGCGCTGGGCTACTCCAACTTTATTAGCCTCACCTGGCAGTCCTTCCGCTATCTGTCCCAGCCGTCGCAGATAGCGAAGTGGCACTCGGCGAGCTGGCGATGGGCGCCGTACGTGTCCTACCTGCTCGTCCCTCCCGCGGTGCTTGGCGCTTTCGCTGTCGCGGTCATCCGTCGGGGTCGCGCGGTGCCGACCCCGACGTTGCTGATCGGCGTTGCGGCTGCCGCGCAGCTGCTGCTCTACGTCTGGCTGCAGTTCTTTGGCACCCTGCAGACCCTGGAGCAGTACTTCTTCTCCTCCACGCTGTGGGCGGGGGTCTGCCTGGCGTTCGCGATCGCCGTCGCGGAGGTGACCAGGCCGCTGTCGGACCGCCCGGTCGCTCGGTGGCTGCCCGCTGCGGTGCTGCTCGCCATCCCGCTCGGTTACGAAACAGACCCGCACGTGCCGCCGTTCGGCTGGGTGCCGCTCGGAGCCGTCCTGGCGGCAGCGGTTATCGTCGCCGCCGTGGCGGCGCGTGGCGGCGCCAGACTCGCTCGCCCGCTGGTCGCGGCGGTGGCTTCCGGGCTAGCGCTGGCCGCGTTCGCCGGCGCCGCCCTGGTGCTTACCGTCGCGCCCATCCCGCATCACCCGACCCTGCCGAATACCCGGCCTGACTATATTGATACGCCCCCGCCGTACGCCTCCGCCCTTGGCGGCAGCTCGACGATCTTCATTGATCGCTACCGGATCGCCACCGCGCTGCCAGCGTTCGTCGGTCCGGCCGCCTACCGCAGCGAGCAGGTCATGATGTGGTGGCCCAGACTCGTCAACGAGCCTTACGTCGAGTACGCCGGGATGTATCACGGCGCGTTCAACAGCCTGCGCAGCCAGCCGCCGGCCTTCACTAAGCGCGACTTCTCGAGGCTGAAGTCCCGGTGCCCGGCCGAGCTGCTGCTGTTCGACTACTCCGCGGCGTCCTTTCCCCTGGCGCTCTCCAGGCTGGCTGTCTTCCGGCCGACCCTGATGCGCACAGGAGTCCTGCGGGCCGGCTCCCTGGGCCTGCACGTCTGGCTCATCCGGCTCGGCGTCTGCTATCACCACAGCCCGCCCGCGCACGTCACCTGACGGCTATCCGGAGGGCGGTCTCCACAAGCGCCGGGTACCTGCGGTAGGGTCAGATCGAGGCATGGGCGGTAACCGGACTTACCGCCCATTTGCCTAATGGGACAGCGACGCGAGGAGGAACGATGGGCAAGTGGCAGCTCGACCCGTACCACACGCAGGTGGAGTTCTCCGCGAGGCACCTGGGCATGATGACGGTCCGCGGCCATTTCACTGAAGTCAGCACGACGGCCGAGATCGATCCCGAGCACCCGGAGGCATCGTCGGTGGAGGCGACCATCCAGGCCGCCAGCATCCGCACCAACAACGAGACCAGGGACAACGACGTGCGGTCGTCGAATTTCCTGGATGCCGACAAGTACCCCGTGATGACGTTCAAGAGCACGGGCGTCGAGCCGGACGGACCGGACCGCTACAAGCTCACCGGCGACCTGACCATCAAGGGGAACACGCGGCCGGTGACGCTCGAGGTGACCAGGTACGGCGAGTTCAGCGACCCGATGATGGGCCACCGGATCGCCTACGGCGCCACGACGTCGATCAACCGCAAGGACTTCGGCCTGAACGTCAATATGGTGCTGGACGGAAGGCTCGTCATCAGCGAGGAGATCAAGATCACGATCGAGGGCGAGCTCGTCGAGCAGCAGGACACCGCCGAGGCGGCATCCGGCTGATCGCCATTACCGCCGCGGGCGCTCTGCGGCAGGACTGTCGCAGACGCGAGTCAGCGCACCGTCCAGGGGCGGAGCTTGTCGGGGTTGCGTACCGCCCAGACGTGCTTAATCCGGTCGCCCGCGATGTCGAACGCGAACACCGTTACGGTGACGCCGTCTTGCTGAGCTATCAGGCCAGGCTGGCCGTTGACCGAGCATTCCAGAATCGTCACATCGCCGGCTATCCGGCTGGCTAGGTCGACGACAAAGTGCGCGATCAGCTCGCCGCCTTCGATCGGGCGCAGCGCGGCGCTGACGAGGCCGCCGCCGTCGGCGATCACCGTGGCGTCGGGATCGAGGAGGCCGATGAGGGCGTCGATGTTCTTGGCTTCCCAGGCCTGCTTGAACTCTCTGACCAGGCTGGCCTGCCGGGCCGCCGGGGCAGTCGCGGGAGGCTGCGACGCAGCGATGCGGCGGCGCCCTGAGGAGGCCAGCTGGCGGCAGGCCGCCGGACTGCGGCCGGTGATCTCGGCCACTTCGGCGAAGGAGTAGCCGAAGACGTCGTGCAGGATGAGCGAGACGCGCTCGGCCGGGGTCATCGATTCGAGCACGACGAGGAAGGCCATGCTGACCGACTCATCGAGGGTGACCCGGTCGGCCGGGTCCGCAGTGATGTTCTCCGGCCGGCCGCTGATCCACTCGGCCGGGTCGGGCAGCGGCTCGGGGACCCATTCACCCACGTAGCGCTCCCGCCGGGCCCGGGCCGAGCCGAGCAGGTCCAGGCAGATGCGGCTGGCCACCGTCATCAGCCAGGCACCGGGGGATTCGATGGCGTCCTGTTCCTGCCGGGACATGGCGTACCAGCGCGCGTACGTCTCCTGGACGGCGTCCTCGGCCTCGGCCAGGGAGCCCAGCAGCCGGTAACAGAGGTTGATCATCTGACGCCGCTCACTCATGATCGCGCTCAGGCCTGGGTCGGGCCGGCCGTTTCCTGGCCCGGAGTGAATGCCCATGTTCGCTGCCTTCCCCGGTCGTGTCCGCCCTCACCTAGTACGACGAAAGAGCGCGCCGGATTGTGAGGCGGGCGGGCCACCTCACACTCCGGCCTGCTGTGTCGTCAAATCACTGAGAGGAACACGCCCCATCCGGCGGCCCGCCAGCGCAGGCGGTGACCTCAGAGAACGGCAAGGAGAAGACGATGAACGCCCGCATCGATTACCTCGGCAGCCCTCTGGCAATGAAGATCGTCAAGCACATCAACGCGGCGGGGGCCGTGCTGCGCGACTCGGATCTTCCGGCCGCAACGCAGGAACTGGTGAAGCTCAGGGCCAGCCAGATCAACGGCTGCGCCTTCTGCACCGACATGCACACCAAGGAGGCCCTGCATGCGGGGGAGAGCCAGCAGCGGCTGAACCTGGTCGCGGCGTGGCGGGAGGCGCAAGTTTTCACCGAGGCCGAGCGGGCCGCGCTGGAACTCGCCGAGCAGGGCAGCCGCATCGCCGACGCCGCCGGCGGCGTCACCGACGAGGCGTGGGCGAACGCGGCCAAGCACTTCGACGATGATCAACTGGTCGCGCTCGTGACGGTTATCGCGCTCATCAACGCCTACAACCGCATGAATGTCATCATCCGCCAGCCCGCCGGGGACTACCAGCCCGGCCAGTTCGGGTAACCGCGAGACCGCGCCGGCCAGCCCGCTCGCCGACCGGACCGGTACGCGTTCGTATGTCGGGCTGCCAGGTTTGCAGCTTCGCCAGGCCCGTGGTGAGATCGGCTCGTGATCTCGGCCGAGACGGCCCCGCTGCTCACCCTTGCCGGCGTGAGCCGCAGTTACGGCCCACTGCAGGCACTGAAGGAAATCGACCTGGCGGTGGCGTCGGGTCAGTGCATCGCGCTGCTCGGCGTCAACGGCTCGGGCAAGTCCACCCTGCTCCGGATCGCGGCGGGCCGGGACACGCCGACCAGCGGGCAGGTTCGCTACGACGGCCAGGTGCTGCGCGAGGATGCCCTGGCCGCACGCACCGAGATCGCGGTCGTCGGGGACGCCTCCAGCGCATACCCGGACCTGACCGTCCGGGAGCACCTGCTGATCGTCGCGATCGCGCACGGCGGTGGCGCCAGCTCACCGGGCCTCGTCGATGCGGCGCTGGCCGAATGCCGGCTGGCCGAGCACGCGGCGGCGCTGCCCGGCTGGCTGTCCACCGGGCAGCGCCAGGCGCTCCAGCTTGCCGCGGTCCTGGTGCGCCCGCGCAGGCTGCTGATCCTGGACGAACCTGAGCAGCGGCTCGACCCCGCTGCCCGCCGCCGGCTCGGCGAGCTGCTGGCCAGGGAGAAGGCTCGGGGGGCCGCGCTGCTGCTCGCGACTCACCACGTCGAGCTGGCCGAGGCCGTCGCCGACGAGGCGATCGTGCTCCTGGACGGAGCTGTGGTCGGGCGGGGAACGCCCGACCAGGCCCTGGCCGCCCTGCGATGACTCGATGATGATGACTCGATGATGCCCACCGCCGCCGTCATCGAGGTGCCCGACAGCACCGACGCCACGATTGGCCTGCTGCGCGATCTGCGGCACGGCCACGTCCGCAAGCAGGCCGCGAGCGTCGCCTACTGGCTGTACCTAGCCGGGCTGACGCTGCTCGTCTACGGCGGCTGGCTCGTGGCTGCGATCGTGCGTGCGCTTCGCCGTCCGCAGCCGCCCCTCGCCGATACCGCCGCGGTGCTGCGAGCTGTCCCGGCTGGCCTGTGTGCGCTGGCGCTTCTCGTCATCGTGGCCCTGCTGTGGGAAGCGGGCTGGCGCGGCCCGGTGACCGTCAGCCAGCCCACCGCTGACTGGCTGCTCGATACGCCGGTACGACGGGCGCGGCTGCTTCGTCCCAGGTACCGGGTCTCGATACTGACTCGCCTGCTGGCCGGCGCCGTGACCGGCCTGGTGCCAGCTGCCGTCCTGATGTCGGCAGGACTGGGCCGCGGCGGAACGGGCCACTCGCTACGGCTGGCGGGCGCGACAATGCTGGGCACGGCCCTGCTGGCCGCTTTCGGCACCGGCGTGGCAGCCCTGGCCGAGGCCCGCCCCGGGTGGCGGTCATGGCGGGCGGCGAAGTCGATCGCCTGGGTCGCGGCGGCGGGGGTCGCCGTGCTGGCGACGCTCGCGGCGGTCGTATCGCTGCCGTCGCTAGTCGGCTCCGTGCTGCTGTGGTCGGGTCCGTGGGGTTGGGCCGCCCAGGCGCCGGTGGCGCTATCTGGCGGCAGCGCACCGCTATGGCCCGTAGCGCTAGGCCTGCTCGCGGCCGCGGCCGCGGGCGCGGTAGCGGCCGGCGACCGCGCCGCGGCTGCTGTCTCAGCCCGAGCTCTGCGAGCTCGGGCCCGAACTATCGGGAGCATGTCGGCTGCGGTGGCGAACATGGACGCGCGCCGCGTCACCGCCGCCTACCGCGCGATGACTGGCGGCTACGGCCGTGTCGGCTTCACGCTCAGGCCGCCGCTGCGCAAGGAGCTGGTGCTTCCGTGGCGCGACCTGGTCGCGCTCGCGCGTGCGCCGTCCAGACTTGCCTGGGCCGCGGTTCTGTCCCTGGCCGCGGCTGGGCTCGGATCGCTGGCCGCGCAGGCGCCGCGTTCGGGCCTGCTGTCGCTGGCCGGAGCTCTCAGCCTCGGCTACCTGGCCGCGGCGGCCTTGTGCGAGGGCGCCCGGCTGGACGCTGACGATACAAGGCGCTCCGCTCAGCTGCCGTTCAGGTACGACCGCCTCGTCTGGCGGCACGCGATCGTCCCTTGCCTGCTGCTTGCCGTCCTCGGCGGCCTCCCGGCAGTCGCCCTGGCGGCGGCAGCCGGTAAGTTCCGGCTGGTTCCGCTCGTCGCCGTCGCGGTACTCGTGCTGGTCGGCGGGGCGCTGGTCAACGCGTATCGAGGACCGCTGGAAGCCGAGGCGCTCTCCTACGGCTTCGAGACGCCGTTCGGCAGCACCGGCAGCATCACGGTGGCGCTCTGGTACATCACTGGTCCGCTGCTCTCGGTCGGTCCGCTCATCTGGCTGAGCTACCACGCCCTCTCCGCCTCCGGACACGGCGCCATCATCGGCATCGTCATCGCGTCGCTGATCCTCGCAGCCTGGCTGGGTGCCATTGCCACCCGGCGGGCACGACAGCTCCGTTCATCGTGAGCGGTCTTGAGCCGGATCTCCAGATGCCGCCGACAACACCGCCCATCGGACCAGGCTGAGACGAATCCGGCCTCATCTTGCATGTGCGCGACGGAGAGGCGTACCGATTTCTCGATCTCGGCCCAGGTGCCCGCTGCCGACGCCTGCGTCATACTGGGAGCCGAGCAGGCGTTCCACTGGGAGGTACCGATGGACGACCTGAACGACCCGAGAATCTCGGCATACCGGCCGCAGCGGCGACTGCTCCTACCGGCGCCGCCAGGCCACCGGCGGAGGTTGAGCAGGGCCCAGCACAAGCAGAAAGAGCTAGCTGCAGAGCGCGCAGAAGCGCGCGCTGCCCGGTTCCACTTGGTCGGCTTGACCAATGCCGGGGTGATCGTCATGGGCTGCCTGGTCGCCATTGCAGTTGTTGCCACGGTCGCGGTACTTATTAGCCGCCATTAGCCTGCAGCCATTCACGCTCTTCCATCCAGTCGGCGGTCGGGTCAAGCCATCACTCAATGTCGGCTGGGATCTGGCGCACCGGTACCGCCGATCCTCCGCGGGTCAATGGGTTCCTGTTCCTGGACCGGGACAAGTTCGCCGCCTCCTTCGCCGCCGATGTGCCCGAGAAACTGGCCGCGTTCATGGCCGACTCCCAGGTCCCGGCCGCTGTGGACGCGCTGAACGGGGCCGTCACCGAGCCTGCCTGGCGCAGCAAGCCGTCCTGGTACCTGGTCGCCACGGAAGACGGCATGATCCCGCCCGCCGCCCAGCGCGCCATGTCCGAGCGAGCCAAGGCGATCCTCACTGAGACCCCCGGCAGCCACGCCGTGTTCGTCTCGCGTCCGGCTGTCGTGGCCCCCGTGATCAGCCAGGCTGCCCAGGGGGCCTGAACGATTAGCTGAGCTCGGTCCGGCGAAGCTGACCGAAGGCGCTGGCGCGCGCGCGAAGCTGAACGAGTCCGGTGGCGGTCGGGCACGCTTCGGGCCAGATAGCCGCCGATGCCCGATAGGGTGCCGTTGTGGTGGGCCACTATGAGAGCTTCTTCATCGCAAGCGCTGGCGCGTCCGCTGCCATCTTGGGGTTGATGGTCGTCGCCGTATCGGTCGTCAACGCGGACGACACGGACCCCACGACTCGGGAGAGGCGAACTGTGTTGGCCGGGAGCGCATTTGTTGCCCTGGTAGACATCTTCATCGTCTCGATCGTGGCCTTGACCGGGGGCTCAGTCGTCTTCGGGTTTTCAAGCCTCGCAATGGCAGCCGTCGGCCTGCTGGCCACCAGACGGCTGGTATCGAGGGCAAAGCGAGCTGGAAATTTCTCCCGCGGCCTTCGAACCAGAAAGCTGAATATCGCCTTCGCGTCGATTTCGGCTGGGGGCTACTCAGTGCAGCTCGGCTTCGCCGTAGCGCTCCTGGCGAACACCCAGAGTTCCGCGCTGCAACGTGCTTTGGTCCTCGTCATTGTGGCTTTGTATTGCAGCGCCCTTGGTCGGGCATGGGAGGTCACCGGGATAACCCGCCGAATTGCTACGGCGCCCGGTGACGTCGGCCAAGGGCCTTAAGCTCTGGCTCCATGCACCCTCGGAGAGGATCAGCCAGACCCCTATCTGCCCGAGGGGAAGTATCGATAGGCGGTCGCGGATCAGATCCGCCCGCCGCTGCTTGTCCTGCACGCGGTGCTCGAACAGTTTGGTGCGGACCTCGACCACCACATTAAGGTCGCCCACGTCCAGCGGAGACTTCTTCCGGAACCGGATCTCTATGTCACCGGGCTCCGACGGTCCGGTCCAAGGTTCCTCCGGACATTCGACCGCTTCGCTGACAACATCTGGCAGCAGCTCGCCCAGGCGACGCAGAGCCTGCTCGTCTACCTTCCGGTCGTAGGTCACATCGATCAGCGGCATGCCACCAGCTTGCCCGACCCTGCTCTGCGGTGCCGCCCCGGCAGCGACTCGCAACGTGAGTCAGGACTGCGCAAGATCACGCCAGCACAGCGGTCGCCTAGTCCCACACGCCCGCTCGGCCGGCGCGCTGATCATGGCCGACGACTCAAACCGGGCAGTGCCCTGCCACGTGCGCACTAGGAGTGGACGACCTCGGTGTCGTGGCAGAAATGCACCCGGTCGGGCCGCAGCGCGTGCACCCGGCCGACTGACTCGCGCCACGCGGCCGGATCGGTTGCCTGACCCGGCGATGACAGCCCGCCGAGCTAGCGTTCCGCAAGTGGCCCGGGTTGCTCAACTTGGGCGTGAGACATGCCCCCGCGCGACATTGTGCTGGCGCGCCGTTCCGGCCTGGGTGTCCCAGCTGCCGCTCGACAGTTGAGACACAAAGAACGCTCTAGCCCTTGCCGCGCTTTGCTTGCCACGTCCAGTAGTCCAGGTTGGCGCGGGCGGTCATGGTGTCCGGGTGCTCCGCGCCCAGCACCCTGACTTCGGCCATGCTAGTGCGCAATCAGCGGGTGCCGTTGATCGTTTCGAGCGCCTGGCGGAGGTCGGCAGCGATGACATGGTGCTAGCCGGCGTGCAGGCCGTCAGGAAGCGGGCAGCCGCAGCTGCGGCCAGCGTTCGGCGGGCCGCAGGAAGTACTCCAGGTTCTTCCACGACTCCGCGGCGTCCTCGGTGTCGTCATGCGCGCCGCGGAACAGTTCGATGTAGCCGGCGATCTCCGACAGGTCGTACCACATCCGGAACAGCGCAAGAGCGCCGGAATCGATGGCAGTGCCGGTGGCCTCGGTGTAAGCCGCCAGCACCGAGCGGTCGGCCTCGGCCAGGTCCCACAGGTCCCGCTCGGGCGGTGCCAGCTGCACGCAGTCCCAATCGACGACGACAAAGCCGGCCGGGGTCTTCAGCACGTTCCAGGCGCCGGGCTCGCCGTGAGTGACGACGAATCGCTCCGGCCGGGACCGGGCCACGACGGCTAGCTCGCCGTAGGCGGTCATCAGGGCGGTCACCCCGGATGCGTGCCGGGCCAGCAGAGCACGAGCCTGCTCACCGTACCTCCCGGCGCACCATGGCCCGCCGACGCTCTGAATCGCCGCTTGCAGCCCGTCGGCGTTCTGCAGCGCGAAATCGCATCGCTGCGGCGCGACCATCGGCGCGGCTCGGTGCAGGCCGGTCAGCAGGCGCACGACCTCGGGCCGGTCAGCTGCCGGGAAGTCGCCTTCGCGGCCGGGCTCGCAGTCCGCCAGATACGGACAGGCGGCCAGCGAGTACCGCTCCGAAAGCCGGCGGACGACCTCGCCGCTGCCCGTGGGTACCGGGGCAATCACGAAATCCAGGCTCGCGTCCCGGCGCAGCGACAACGCGCACCCGAACGCGGTCTCCAGACGACCGAAGGCCGCCTCCGCCGTATCCAGCCGGCTGTGCAGCATATGGGGCAGGTCATGAACAATGAGGAACAGCTGACGCCCGGCGGCATCGGCCGCGTGCCAGTGATGGCTGCCGAAGCCAACCGGCAGGTAGCTCAGCGTCTCAGAAGCAAAGCTCCAGCTCGCCGCTAGCTCCGCCCGGATCTGTCCCTCAGCGAGGTCCTTCGGCCGGGTAAACACGCCGAGAACCTACCGTGTGACGAGATGGCGGAGCCAGCGGTCAATGCCGAACTCGTAACGCCCAGGCCCCTCCTAGGGCGCAGTTTCAGTAATCACCAACCGCAAACTCGCATGTCAGCGAGCTTCAGAAATGATCAAGCCCAGATCGTGGCCGAAGTCAGGTCACACATGCCGCTCGTCGCCTACGACAAGAACGAGCGCACCTACAACCCCCCGATGCCGCTGCTGTTCCAGTGGCCATGCCGGCTCGAGGACCGGCCCGTCTCCGAGACATCACTACGCGGCTACCATCGGCGCCACCAGCCCCGACGGCCGCGCCCTGCGATACACCTTCCATGACTTCAGAAGACTCTTCATCACCGACGCGATCATGCACGGCATGCCGCCGCACATCGCCCAGCTCGTCGCCGGCCACCGCGACATCAGCACGACGATGGGATACAAGGCCGTCTACCCCGAGGAAGTCATCAACGGCCACCGGGCATACATCGCCCGCCGCCGCGCTACCCGGCCGGCCGCCGAGTACCGCGTCCCCACCGACGCCGAATGGGCCGAGTTCACCGGCCACTTCGAGCGCCGCAAGGTCGCCCTCGGGGACTGCGGCCGGTCCTATGACACCCCGTGCATCCACGAGCACTCCTGCTTGCGGTGCCCGCTTCTGCGCCCCGACCCCGCCCAGCGCCCCCGGCTCGACGGCATCCGCGCCAGCCTGACAGCCCGGATCGCCGAAGCCGAGGCCAACCACTGGCTCGGCGAAGCCGAGGGCCTGAGGATAAGCCTGGCCGCCGCCAGCCAGAAACTCGGCCAGATGGACCAGATCACCGCCCGCCGGAACGCCACCCAACTCGGCATGCCCGCATTCCCCGACATCGCCGGCCGAGCCGTCACCACTCCCTCCGCCATTCCAGCCGGAAACGGAATTACATAATTATTTACTAGTTCGGAGAAGACGTGCGGGATGCTGCAGATCTGGCGGACTTGCTGCGGATGGGGCGGCTGGCGGAGGCGTGGATCGCCCCGCCGGAGATCCGCGAGCTGAGGGAGCTGACCAGGTACCGGCAGAAGCTCATCGCGCTGCGCAGCAACACCAAGGACCAGGTCCACGCGGTGCTGGCCAAGCTCGGCATCCCGGTCACCCACTCGGACCTGTTCGGGACCAGCGGCCGGCAGTGGATGGACGGGCTGGGCCTGCCCCAGCCGTATGCGGGGAAGGTGACCTCGCTGCGGCAGCTGACCGGCGAGCTGACCGCCGAGATCACCATGCTCAGCGGCGTGATCGCGGACCTGCTCGCCGCCGACCGGGGCTACAAGGTGATCCAGCAGCTGCCCGGGATCGGCCCGGTGCTGGCCGCGATCATCATCGCCGAGATCGGCGACGTGACCCGGTTCAAGAACGCCGCCCAGCTGTGCTCGTGGGCCGGGCTGACCCCGAAGCACCGCGAGTCCGACGTCAAGGTGAACCGCGGGCGCGTGACGAAGCAGGGGTCGCGGATGCTGCGCTGGGCGCCGGTCGAGGCGGTCCAGAAGAACGGCCCGGGCACCCCGGCCGGAGCTGTCAAGGAGGCCATCATCGCCCGGCGCGGGAAGCAGGCCCGCAGCATCGCCAAGGTCGCCGCCGCCCGCCGGCTCCTGACCCTGGCCTGCTACGGCCTGCGCGACGGGCAGATCCGCTGCCTGGCCCACGCCCCCGACAGCCCGCCGCCCGCACCGCCGGCGATAGCGGCGTGAAGAGCTTTCCCTGGCCAGCGGCCAGGCGCGAGGTCGCCCGGTTCTCTGCCCCGCCTCCGCACTCCGGCGGCGCGGGCGCTGTCTTGATTGACCCCGCCTGACCGCTCCTTCTGACGCGGACCCGCCCCATGCGGCCCGGCCTGCGGCCGGGACACGCGAAGGGATGAGTGCAGCCAGCGGCACTGCCCGCACCACGAAACTAATGGGACGGACCAGAACGACAACTCAATACCCCGGCACAGCCACGGCTCCCGTTTCCCGGCCGCCGATCATCGGGCGCCCGGCCAGCCACGTCAAGGACGCCTCCGGCGCCGCCCGCCAGGCGGTCGGGCTCCGCCCGGTCCTTGACCCGCCCGGGCCGGCAGCCACGAGGAATCGCAGCTACCGGGAAACCGGAGACGCCAGTCACGCACGCCCGCACCTAGGCGAGAATCCCCTCAAACCGCCATCGACACGGCACCGCCCGTTCAGGGATGAGAACCGCTCGGCCAGGTCTGGCGGTGAAAGGGGCGCCGGTTCGCAGGATTCGCGGCATCGATGCGGGATTGGTCAGGAGACCGCCGGTTAGGTGCTCGGCGGCGGTCCGGCAATGGCTGGTTCCGGAGCGCCGGTCCCGGCCTGTTGCGGTGCGCCCGGTCCAGCCAGGATACTTGGAGCCCGCTGGCTTTTGAGCCTTCGCTGTTAGTTAGTTCCTGTTTGTCCTGATGTCCGCTGCGGGCGGGGCCGGATGGGCGATTCAGGCATCGGGCTGTGCGTGGACGCTGGAGGCGTGGTGAGCGAGGAGCTCCCGGCGGGGGCCGGCGCCGTGCTGGCCGGCCTGGCGGCGGGCTCGCGGGTGGGCGGGTACCGGCTGGAGGAGCAGGTCGGCGCGGGCGGGATGGCGGTGGTGTTCCGGGCGGTGGACGAGCGGCTGGGGCGGCGGGTGGCGCTGAAGCTGCTGGCGCCGGGGCTGGCGTCGGACGCGGCGTTCCGGCAGCGGTTCCTGCGGGAGTCGAGGGCGGCGGCGGCGGTCGATGACCCGCACATCATCCCGGTGCACGAGGCGGGCGAGGCCAGCGGGGTGCTGTTCATCGCGATGCGGTACGTGCCCGGCGGGGACGTCCGCACCCTGCTGCACGAGCAGGGCCCGCTGCCGGCGGAGCGGGCGGCGGCGATCATCTCGCCGGTGGCCTCCGCGCTGGACGCGGCGCATGATGCCGGGCTGGTGCACCGGGATGTGAAGCCGGCGAACATGCTGGTGGACGCGCGGCCGGGCCGGCCCGACCATGTGTACCTGTCGGATTTCGGGCTGAGCAAGGGGCCGCTGTCGTCGGCGGGGCTGACCGGGACCGGGCAGTACCTGGGGACCCCGGACTACATGGCGCCGGAGCAGATCGAGGGCCGGGCGGCGGGCGGCCGGGCGGATCAGTACGCGCTGGCGTGCGCGGCGTTCGAGCTGCTGTGCGGGGAGCCGCCGTTCCGGCGGGACCAGGGGATGGCGGTGCTCTTCGCGCACCTGCAGCAGCCGCCGCCGCCGCTGGCCTCACGGCGGCCGGGGATTGCGGCGGCGGCCGACGCGGTGTTCGCCCGGGCGCTGGCGAAGGCCCCGCAGGACCGGTATGCCTCCTGCCGGGACTTCGCTGACGCGCTGCGGGACGCGCTGGGCGTGGCGGCGTATCATTCCGGTCCCGGTGCCGCCCCGGCGGGCCAGCTGGCGGCTCGGCACCCGGCAGCCGAGATCGCCTCGCCGGCCGGCCCCGGCGCCGAGGATGCGGCGCTTCCCGCCGATGCGGCAGCCGCCAGTGCGGCCGGCTCGGCGCCCGCCGCGACCAGCGCGGTCGCCGGGACGCTGGCCCGGGCTGCACCGCCCGCCACCGCCCGCCCCGGCCCCTCCGGCGGTAGCGGCGAGGCCGCGCCCAGGACTGCCAGGCAAGCCGGAGAACAGGACGGCACCGGTCCTGCCACAACGACCGGAACGGGCGGCCCGGCGGCCGGCAGCGAGGCGGCGGCCAGGCCCCGGCCCGCTTACGCCGCACTGCCAGCCGGGCTCCCCGCACCGGAGCCGGCCGTGACGGCCGCAGCCGGCCTGCCGGATCCGGCGGCAGCCCTGACCGTGGACGCGGCGGCCCGCGGCGGGCAGGCCAGCACCGCTGAGGTACCGCAGCCCGCCCCGCCCGCGACGGAACACCCGGCAGGACCCCCCGGCCCCGGCCCGGACCAGGTCCCCGGAACGCCGGCGGCACGCGACGCCGCCCCCGGCGAGCACGCCGCCCCGGCCCGGCTCACCACGACCGCCGGCAGGCCCGGGCCGTTCCGCCTGCGCGCCGCCGCGGCGCTGGCCGCCATCCTGGCCGTCGCCGGCGGCCTCACCGCGCTCGCCCTCTCCGGCGGAGATCACCCCGGCAGCCATTCATCCGTCACGCACTCCCCGGGCACCCGGCCCTCTCCCCGCACCCAGCCACCGAACCCGCACCTGATCGCCACCCTCACCGACCCCGACCCAAGCGGCTACGTTGGGAGTGCTGGGAGTGAAGTGTCCTCGGTGGCCTTCAGCCCGGGCGGGACCACCCTCGCAACTGGCGACCAGGGCGGCAGCACCTACCTGTGGAGCCTGGCCACCCGCACGATCACCGCCACGCTCACCGACCCCGGCAGCGGTGGCGTTGCCTCGGTGGCGTTCAGCCCGGGCGGGACCACCCTCGCCGCCGGCGACGGCGACGGCAGCACCTACCTGTGGAACCTGGCCACCCGCACCATCACCGCCACCCTCACCGCCCCCTGAATCTCACCAGGCGAACTCGGTGGCGTTCAGCCCGGACGGGGCGACCCTCGCCGTCGGCACCACGACGCGCACCTACCTGTGGAGCCTGGCCACCCGCACCATCACCGCCACCCTCACCGACCCCGGAAGCTGTCACAGCGTGGACTCGGTGGCCTTCAGCCCGGACGGGACCACCCTCGCCGTCGGCGACGATAACGGCCGCACCTACCTGTGGAGCCTGGCCACCCGCACGATCACCGCCACCCTCACCGACCCCG
>CAVZHC010000010.1:0-448818 GCA_963774905.1 uncultured Actinomycetota bacterium
GCGGGCCGATCTTGGCCTGGAGGTACCAGGAGAAGTAGCCGCGGTACCGCTCCTGCAGCTCGGGGCGCCTCCAGTCGCGCCCGCCGATCACGCCCCGGCACCGGATGGTGGCGCAGTTGCAGGTCATCTGCCCGTCGTAGTCATCGAACAGGGCGTAGTCGGTGGTCAGCTCCTGCCCGGCGCCGACGTCGCACATGGCCACCAGCACCACGTTGCCCGCGAATCCGACGTTCGGCTCGCAGGAGTGGTTGATGAACAGCATCACCGGCTCGTACTCCTCCGGCGACAGCGCCACCAGGTGCAGGCCGTCGGCGATCTGGATCTCCGAATCCGGCAGCGGGCCGGCCAGCGCGTGCAGCGCCTGGGTGGTCACGATGTGGCCGCCCTTGACGGCCACGACCTCCCCGGCCCGGATCGGCTCGGCCGCGAACAGGCCGCGTCCGGCGATGGCGCTGCCGGCGCCCTTGCGCGCTTTGGGGGAGATCCACGACGAAACCACGCCGGACACGCTAACGCGCACCGCGCACCGGCACCTACCGAATCTACGCCGGATCCGGCCGGCAGACAGCCGGCGAGCATGCCGTCGCCGCCAAGAACGCTGCCGGCGCCCGCGTCCAGGCGCCGCACGCCCGCAGGCCAGGCCGCGAGGCTGGCCCGTCAGGTCTCGCAACAGGCGCCATCGCCGGCAAGGTCCGAGCGCGGGAACGGCCGATCCGCGCCCCAGTACCGCAAGCCGATCAGCGATCCGACGGCGCACAGAGCCGGTACCTGCGACCGGGTCCCGGAAAGATGACCGCTGTCCGTGATCGCGGCCCCGGGCCGGGCTGTCTGCGGCAGGCGCCGACGAGCCTGGCGGGAGCGCGCCATTCCCCGGACGGCCGGCCAGCAGCAGCACCTTCGGGCCCGCGGGAGCCAGGGGAACCGCGGCCGGGTGCGCAGTGATCTAGCGCACGGCCTCGTACTGCTTCATGACCTCGGCGCTGATCCGGCCCCGCTCCGATACCTCCAGGCCTGCCTGCCGTGCCCAGGCCCGCACCGCGGCGCGGTCCGCCCGCGGCCCGCCAGCCGGGCCGGACCCGCGGCCGCCGCCGCGGGTGACCTCCGGCCCGCCGCCGTGAACGAAGCCAGCGCTCCGGCCAGCCGGGCACGATTCGGCGGCGCCAGGTCGATCTCGTAACTCACCCCGTCCAGGCTGAAGGCCACCGTCTGCGCCCCCGCCGAACCGTCGAGATCATCGGTGATCACCACCGACACCGTCCTGGTGTCAGCAGCACCACAGTGAGCAGCTCGGCCTGCAGCCGCGACCGCAGCAACGGCAACAGCGGCGGAGCTGGCGCTTGCATAACACGCAATATGCCGCCCGTGATACGCAAGCGACGCCTCGACGGCGACGGCGGCCGACCAAGGCGCGCGATCATGGCTGCTCGGCGTGCGGCTCCGAGTTTGGCTCCCAGAGCCGGGCCAGCGGGCCTGAGCTCATCATCACTGCCCCGCTGCTGACCGGTGCGTAGCTGGTCACAGGCCCCGGCCGGTAGCGCCAGAAGGGCGAGGCGAAAGCTCACCTACCAGATCTAACTGCGCCCCGACCGCGACTCGAACGCGGGACCTACTGCTTAGGAGGCAGTCGCTCTATCCACTGAGCTATCGGGGCACGCCCGCAAGACAGGCACGGCAAGCCTACCGGCTCGGACCGGGAATCGCCTCTCTTCCCTGCCCGCTTCGGACCGCTGCGGCGACCTGGTCGAGCAGCCCGGCCGCGGCCGTCAGCTGAGCCCGCTCGCCGGGCGGCAAGGTCTGCAGCGCGGCCACGATCGCGTCAATGCAGCGGCGCTGAGCGATCCGCATCAGGGCCTCGCCGGCCTCGGTAGCGATCACCGTGACGGCACGGCCGTCACTCGGGTGCGGTCGCCGCTCGGCCAGGCCCTCCTTGATCAGGCCGTCCACGATCCTGGTCATGGTCGGCCCGGCGATGCCCTCGGCAGCAGCCAGCGCCCCGAGCGTCCGCGGTCCGCCGAAGACAAGTACCGACAGGGCCGACAGCCGGGCGCGGGTCAGTCCCGCCGCTTGGTCCACGGCGGCAAGGCTGCGCAGCAGGTGGATGGCGCCCGAGTTGAGCGCCGAGGCGGCCGGAGCCAGGTCACCCGGCTCTGGCAAGCCGACCGAGCCGACCGATCTGGACGGAACCCCGGCCAGGCCGGCCGGGTCGCCGAGGGATGCTGGAACTGCATCAGGTCGCGCAGCACGCGGACGACCTCGACCGGGCCGTCGCCTTCTACACCGACACGCTCGGCTGCGAGCTGATCGCGAGGTTCGAGCCACCGGGGCTGGCGTTTCTGCGGCTGGGCGACGCGCGCCTGCTGCTCGAACGGGCCGCGCCGAGTGCCCTGATCTACCTCCGAGTAACTGACGTCCGGCAGAGCCTGGACCGCCTGCGCGCGGACGGCGTCACGGTCGAGTCCGAGCCGCACCGCATCCACCTCGATGCCGACGGCGCGTTCGGTGAGCGCGGCTGGGAGGAGTGGATGGCGTTCGTCCGCGACAGCGAGGGCAACCTGGTCGGCCTCGCCAGCCGCCACGCGCCGGCCGCCTGAGCATGCCCGCGCAACCGACTCGCGTCGTGGGCTCGATCGGCCGCCGCAGCGTGCGGTGCGAACGCATCGGAGCGCGTCCCGGCCGGTTAGATGTCCCAATATGGCATTAACTCCATATGCCCGTTGGAATCGATGCCACATTCACTGCGTATGTTGGGACTTGCGTCACATCCATCCGCTCAAGCTGGCGCGGAGCTCAGGAGAGCGGGGAGCCCGAGCAGGCGCGGAGCTCACCCGAGCGGGCGCGGAGCTCAGGAGAGCGGGGAGCCCGAGCGGGCGGGGAGCCCGAGCGGGCGGGGAGCTCAGGAGAGCGGGGCCCAAGCGGGCCCGGGCCCAAGCAGGCGCGGAGTCCCAGCGGCCGCCGGGCCCCAGTGGACCGAGCAGGCACGGAGCCCGCGCGCAGGGTTCGGCAGCGGCTCGCGCTACGGCAGGTCAACCGGCAGCTTCAGCCCGTCAAGCGCCGAGGCGCACGGGCAGGTCCGCTCCCGAGGCATACTCTCGATCACGGTCATCACCAGGCCGCGCAGCCTGGCCACGTTATGCGCGAAGACCTCGAACACCTCGGCCTGGGTCACACCCTCGCCCTCGTCCACCCCGGCGTCGGTGTCGGTGACCAGGCAGAGCGAGGTGTAGCAGAGCGCAAGCTCACGGGCCAGCACGGCCTCGGGGTGCCCGGTCATGCCGATGATCGTCCAACCCTGCGCCGCATACCAGCGCGACTCTGCCCTGGTGGAGAACCTCGGCCCCTCGATCACCACGAGCGTCCCCGCCGGCACCGGCGGCCACCCGGCGGCCTGGGCGGACGCGACGGCGACGGACCGGCCTGCCGGGCAGTACGGGTCGGCGAACGCGATGTGCACCGCGCCGCCCTCGTCGTAGTAGGTCTGCCGGCGCCCGCTGGTCCGGTCCACGATCTGGTCGGGGATGACCAGCGTGCCCGGCCCGCACGCGGCCGTCAGCGACCCGACCGCGCTCGGCGCGAGCACCTGCCGCACTCCGACCGACCGCAGCGCCCACAGGTTGGCCAGGTAAGGAATGCGGTGCGGCGGGAACCTGTGGTCCTTGCCGTGCCTGGGCAGGAACGCAACGGATCGCCCCGCGATGGTGCCGATCGTCAGCCGGTCGCTCGGCGGGCCGAACGGGGTCGCCACGTCGATCTCGGCCGCGTCGTCGAGGAACTCGTAGAACCCGGAACCCCCGATGACGCCGATGCTCGCACGCCCCGCCCCGACTGGCCCGGAGGACTCACCCGACCCGGATGACCCGGCCGCCTCGGCCACCGCAGGTCAGGCGACCTTCGACCCGGACCCGGCAGACCCGGCGGACGCGCCGCTGCCCTTCGCGGGTCCCTGCTTGCCAGCGGAACCGTTGCCCGACGAACCCGACGAACCGACCCCGGACGAACCAGACCCGGATGAGCCAGACCCGGACGACACCGACCCCGACGAGCCCTCAGACTTGCCCGCACTCTCCGCCTTCGACCCGGACTCCGACTTGCCAGAGCCGTCCGACCCGGACCCGTCGCCCGATTTGCCATTACCTCCGGACGAGCCGCGCGCGCTGGCGCTCCGGCTGTCGGTGCGGTAGAAACCCGAGCCCTTGAACACGATGCCCACGGGGGAGAACACCTTGCGCAGCTTGCCGCCGCAGGCGCCGCAGACGGTCAGCGGGTCGTCGCTGAACCGCTGCACGACCTCGAGTTCGTCTGCGCACTCGGTGCAGGCGTACTGGTACGTCGGCACGTGTCCTCCCAAGTCAAGCGTTAGCACTCGCAACCGTCGGCTGCTAAATGGTAGCAACTGCTAGCCGAGCCTGGTCATTCCTCGCCCCGGTTGCGCAACCGCTCGCACCCGCTGGTCGTGCGGGCCGGCCGGCACCTCGTCGAGCAGCTCGCCGTCGTAGAGCAGGGCGATCGTCGGCACCGCGGCGCCGACTCTGGCCAGCGCCCGGTCGTAGGAGCCGCCGCCGCGGCCCAGCCGGTAGCCGCGCCGGTCGACCGCCAGCGCCGGGACGATCACCAGGTCCGCGCTGGCGATGCCGGTGACGCCACGCCGCGGCTCGGTCGGCTGGAGCAGCCCGTGCGGGCCAGGCGCGAGCGAGTCGGGGCCCTCGTAACATGCCCAGTCCAGGTCGTTGTCGTCCATAAGCACAGGAAGCAGGACGTAGCCGCCGCGCTTCCACAACGCGTAGACCAGCGCCGAGGTCGGAGGCTCGGTGCCGATCGCCACGTAGGCGGCGATCGCGCCGGCCATGCCGGTCTCTGGCAGCCCGAGCACGATGTCGGCCAGCGCCCGCCCGGCCGCCGCCCGGTCGGCCTGGCTCAGGCCGGCCCGCGCCGCGAGCAACTCCTTGCGCAGCAGCGATTTGCGTTCAGCCAGCCCCGGCCCGGGCATACTCTGGCCACCTCGGGTAGCACTGGGTAGCGACGCGGCGTGATCACTTTCTGCCATGCCGTGCACACGGTCCTCCCGCCAGCTAGTTAGGGTTTCAGCATGGCCACATCCGCCTCAGTCACCAAGGCAGTCATCCCGGTCGCAGGCCTGGGCACCAGGTTCCTGCCGGCGACGAAGATCACGCCCAAGGTCATGCTGCCCGTCGTGGACAAGCCAGCGATCCAGTATGTGGTCGAGGAGGCCGTCTCCGCTGGCCTGCAGGATGTGCTGCTCATCACCGGCGACGGCGAGCAGTCGATCATCGACCACTTCGAGCGGGCGCACGACCTGGAGCGGCGGCTCGAGGCCCGCGGCAACGACCAGGCGCTCGCGGCGGTCCGCGCGCCGAGCGAGCTCGCCGACGTGAGCTATGTGCGGCAGGACTCCCCGCGCGGGCTTGGCCACGCTGTGCTCTGCGCCGCCGAGCACGTCGGGAACGAGCCGTTCGCCGTCCTGCTCGGCGACGACCTGATCGGGCCGGACGACCATCTGCTTGCCCGGATGATCGCGGCCAGGCAGCGCTACGGCGGCAGCATCGTGGCGCTGATGGAGGTGCCGTCGGACCAGGTGTCGGCCTACGGGTGCGCGGCGTTCAAGCCGACCGACGAGGCTGACATCGTGGCCGTGACCGACCTGGTCGAGAAGCCGCAGACCAGCGAGGCACCGTCGAACTGGATCGTGATCGGCCGGTACGTCTGCGACCCGGCCGTGTTCGACGTGCTGCGCAAGACCCCGGCCGGGCGCGGGGGCGAGATCCAGCTCACCGACGCGCTGCGGACCCTGGCCGTCGCCGACCGGATCCCGCTCGCCGACGGCACGGACGGCGGACACGACGGGCTCGGCGAAAGCACCTGCGCGGACGGCGGCGGCGTGCACGGCGTGCTGTTCCGCGGGCGCCGCTACGACACCGGCAACAAGCAGGACTTCCTGCGGACCACCGTCGAGTTCGCGTGCGCGCGGCCCGATCTGGCCGCCGATTTCGTACCCTGGCTGCGCGAGTTCCTCGCCGGCCTGGAGTAACGGCCGGAGCACAGCAGACGCAGCAGCCACAGGCGGACGGGATCACGGGCGGATGCAGTCAGTCGAGAGCTACCTGAGCGAGATCGTCGCCGCGATCGAACCGCTGCCGCCCGATGACCTGCCCCTGTCCGAGGCGCTCGGCGCCGTGCTGGCCGCCGACATGACCGCGGCCTGGCCGCTGCCCGGCTTCGACAACTCCTCCATGGACGGCTTCGCGGTGATGGCCGCCGACGTGGCCACCGCCACCGCCGTCGGCCCGGTGATCCTGCCGGTGGACGGCGAGGTCGCCGCCGGCGACACCACGCCCCGATCGCTGACGCCGGGACGCTGCATCAGGATCATGACCGGCGCGCTGCTGCCGGACGGCGCCGACGCGGTCGTCCCGGTCGAGTGGACCGACGGCGGCACAGAACAGGTCGCGATCCGCGAGCCCGCCAGCAAGGGGAACGCGGTGCGCCGCGCCGGGGACGACGCCAGGCCGGGCGACCTGCTGCTGCCCGCGGGCACCAGGGTAGGCGCCGCCCAGATCGGCGTGCTCGCCGCGGCCGGCCACGGCTCGGTGCGGGCGCGCCGCCGGCCGCGGGTCACCGTCATCTCGACCGGCAACGAGCTCGCCGAGCCGGGGTCGCCGCTGGTTCCCGGCCTGATCTGGGACTCCAACAGCTACATGCTCACCGCAGCGGCGCGCCAGATCGGCTGCGCGGCGACCAGGCACCCCACCCAGCGCGACGAGGCAGGCGCGGTCCTCGCCGCGATCGAGCAGGCGGCGGCGACCGCCGACCTGCTGGTGACCAGCGGCGGCGTCAGCATGGGCGGCGAGCACGACGTCGTCAAGGCCGCGCTGACCGGCCAAGCTGGGGCTCCGGCGGACGGGCCAGGGCAGGGCGGAGCAAGGGCCGGGCTTGGCACGGTCACGTTCCGCAAGGTCGCGATGCAGCCGGGCATGCCGCAGGGCTTCGGGCTGGTCGGCAGCCGCCGGGTGCCGATCTTCACGCTGCCCGGCAACCCGGTGTCCGCGTTCGTGTCGTTCCGGCTGTTCGTCGAGCCCGCGGTCCGTGCCCTCCAAGCCCTTTCTGCGCAACCATTCGCGCCTCGCCAGGCCCGGCTCACCGGGGCGGTCTCCTCCCCCGCGGGCCGCAGGTCGTTTCTGCGCGGGATTCCCGGTGAGGAACAGGAGACCGTGGCGCCGCTCACCGGACAGGCCTCGCACCAGATCGCCTCGCTGGCCAGGGCCAGCCTGCTGATCATCGTTCCCGAGGCGGTCACCGACCTGCCGGCCGGCGCGGTTGTCGAGGTACTGGAGCTGCCGTGAGCAACGACGTGGCAGGGCCCGATCCCGCGGAGCGGGATCGGGCTCCGGGCAACCCGGGCGCGACTGAGCCGGGCAGGAGTGAGCCGGTCCCTGGTGAGGCCGGCTCGTCCGAGCCGGCCTCACCAGGCGCGCTCGTGGACGAGGCCATCGGGTCGCACCCCGACCCACTCGCTCCCGGCGACATCGTCTCGCCGGGAGCCGTCGTGGACGACGCGCTCGGCTCGCACCCCGACCCGACGCCCGGGCTGGTCCCTGGGCCGGCCGCCGGCGGGTCGGCGGCCGGCCCCGCCCCCACGCTGACCCACATCGACGCCTCCGGCCAGGCCCGCATGGTCGACGTCTCAGCCAAGAGCGTCACCGCGCGCAGCGCGACCGCGACCGGCCGGGTGCTGCTCTCCCCCGCCGCCGTCGCCGCGCTGCGTGACGGCACGGTGCCCAAGGGCGACGCGCTCGCCGTCGCCAGGATCGCCGCGATCGGCGGCGCCAAGCGCACTCCCGACCTGATCCCGCTGTGCCACCCGATCGGGCTGCACGCGGTGAACGTCGGGCTCACCGTCGCCGACGACGGCGTGGACATCGAGGTGACGGCGCGCACCGCGGACCGGACCGGCGTGGAGATGGAGGCGCTGACCGCAGTCGCGGTCGGCGCGCTCGCGCTGATCGACATGGTCAAGGCGGTGGACCCCGCGGCCACGATCACCGGGGTGATGGTGACCGAGAAGACTGGCGGCAAGAGCGGGCACTGGAGCCGTCCGTGATCCGCGCGCTGGCCGTCACGGTCTCCAACCGCGCAGCCGCCGGCGTCTACGCCGACACGTCGGGCCCGGTGCTTGCCGAACTGCTGCGTTCCGCAGGCTGCGAGACCGACGGGCCGGTCGTGATCCCCGACGGCGCCGCCGTGGAGGAGACGCTGCGCGAGGCGGTCGCCGCCGGTTACGACGTCGTGGTCACCACCGGCGGCACCGGGCTGACGCCCGGCGACCTGACGCCGGAGATGACCAGCCTGGTCATCGACAGGCAGATCCCAGGCATCGCCGAGTCGATCAGGGCGGCAGGGGTCGCCGCCGGTGTTCCGTCCGCGATGCTGTCGCGCGGCCTCGCCGGACTGGCCGGCACGACGCTGATCATCAACCTCCCCGGCTCGACCGGCGGCGTGCGTGACGGGATGTCCGTCGTGCGATCTGTTATGGAACATGCCCTTGATCAGGCCGCCGGGGGCGACCATCCCCGTCCGGACGGCTGAGCGGGTCGCGGCGGCTGCGGCACGGCCGTCATCAGCCCCCGGCGGGCTGGCCCGCCTGTTGGCCGGTCCCGATGGCGCGCACGCGCGCTGAGGCGCAATGATGGTGACGTGGCATATGCGCGTGGCTGGCCGGCAACCCTGACCGAGCCTGACTTGCTCGGCGCGCCGGTGGCTCTGCGTCCGCTGGTCGCGAGGGATGCCCGCGCGTGGCGGGAGACCAGGGTGCGCAACGCCGACTGGCTGCGCCCGTGGGAGCCGACGAACCCGGAGACCCCGCTGTACCAGAGCAGCCTCAGCCCGTACATCGCCATGGTGCGCACGATGCGCAGGGAGGCCAGGCACGGGGTCACGCTGCCGTGGGTGGTCACCTACGGCGGCCGGTTCGCCGGGCAGCTGACCGTCGGCAACATCATCTGGGGCTCGGCCAGGTCGGGGTCGGTGGGCTACTGGGTCGACCGCCAGTTCGCCGGGCTCGGCGTGATCCCGACCGCGCTGGCCATGGCCATGGACCACTGCTTCAGCGTGGTCGGCCTGCACCGGGTGGAAGCCACGATCCGCCCGGAGAACCGGGCGAGCCGCCGGGTGGTCGAGAAGCTCGGCTTCCACGAGGAGGGCGTCAGGCGGCTGTGCCTGCACGTGGACGGCGCCTGGCGGGACCACATCTGCTACGCGCTCACCGCAGAGAACGCGGCCAGCGGCCTGATGCCGCGCTGGCGGAGCGCACAGCGGGCGGCGCGGCCGCGGATCGGATGAACCCCGGCGGGAAGTCAACGCGATGTCACGGACTCATGCGCACTAGGTAATGGTCGCGACCGATCTCGCGACACACCGGCCTGCATGCTCGTCAATTCTCACCAGTGCGCCTACGGTGCGTGACGTGACCAGGTGCAGTTCAGCCTTCGACTGGCACCATGCCGGTTGCCGGCTGGGCTGCCCGGTTCCCGCATGGAAGTTCTCGCATGGACAAGGGGGTGCCATGTGAGCAGCGCGATCCTCTACCTCGCCATCGTCGCCATCTGGGCGGGATTCCTGGTTCCCGCGTGGGTCCGCAGGCCCCATGCGGCCAAGGCCGACTCCGCGGCCGAACAGGACGTCGCCTGGCCAGGCGACGGCGAGCACGCCGACACCCACGACGAGCTGGCCCACGACGGGCGGGTCCACGACTGTGCTCACGGCCACGCGGAAACGGCCGACTACGAGTTCACGACGGCAGCTTATGCCGTCCAAGCGACGGAATATCCGACCAATACCGAGAACGACGTCGAAGTAAGCCTTCAGGCGGACATCCACGTCGAGGTCAACCGCCGCAATCAGGAGTACCGTGACGGGATGCCCGATTACGACGGCGAGCGCCCGTCCCGCCACGGCGGCGGGCCGGACGGCTATTACGACCATGCCGGTGCCGTCCGGCCCGGAACGCGGCCATCACAGAGCCGCGAGCAAATGCTGCGCGCCCGGCGCCGGATGCTCACCATCCTGGTCGCCATGATGGTCCTCACCTGGGCGTTCGCCCTTCTCGGCGCGGTGCGGTGGTGGATCTGCGTTCCGCCCACCGGAATGCTGGTGCTCTACGTGCTGCTGCTACGCGAGATCGCGATGGCCGACGCCGAGCAGGCCCGTCGCCAGCACGCCTGGGCCGCGCGCGAGGCGCGGCTGGCGAGGCAGCGCGCGTTCGAGGAGCGCACAGAGCGCGAGGCGTGGCGGCTCGGCCCGCGGCCAGACTCCGCCTACACCGGCGCGCAGATCATCGACATCTCTGGCCGGGTCGGCGACCAGCTCTACGACCAGTACGCCGATGCGGCCGTCCGTGCGGTGGGCGACTAGCTGGTACCGGTCGTTCCGGCCGCGGCGGCTCGGCGTAATGCGGGAAGCGGAGTGGTCCCGCGGTTTGCTACGCTGGCTCCGGTCTTGGGGCTGTAGCGCAGTCCGGTAGCGCACCTCGTTCGCATCGAGGGGGTCAGGGGTTCAAATCCCCTCAGCTCCACAAGCTTTCCCAGGTCAAAGGGCTGAATACGACCCGTCGCCCAAAGCACCGTTTCCTGAATATCCAATTTTGGGAGTCAGCTCCACGACGGGTCTCCCAGCCCAGCTCAGCTCAGCTGCCGGACTTTTTGCTTTCGCGGGCAATCGCCTGGCAGGGTGAGTGCTGGTGGCTGGCGAAGGTGACGCTGGCCGGGACGCCATCGGCGCGCAGCGCGCGCTGCAGTCCGGCCGGGTTGCTGAGCGCGCTGATGGTGACCGTGATCGTGCCGCCGGCCTGCTTGGCTACCGTCCAGGGCGCGGCCTGCCTGGCTACGGCCCGGCAGGGTGAGTGCTGGTGGCTGGCGAAGGTCACGCTGGCCGGGACGCCATCGGCGCGCAGCGCGCGCTGCAGTCCGGCCGGGTCGCTCAACTGGCGAATGGTGAGGTAGATGTCGCCGTCGGCCTGCCTGGTTACCGTCCAGGCCGCCAACTGCGCACGGGTCTGCTGGTGGGCGGGGGACAGCGTACTGGTGACCGCGATCGCAGCGACTGCGGCTATAGCCGCGGTGCCGAGCGCGGCAGCCGCCCGGACCGAGCGCTGGCGCCTTGCCACCCTGCGCCGCGCCTTCCTCGCCACGTCAGCCGGGATTCCTGACTCCGCGGTGAGCCGGTCGATGCTCTCGCGGACCAGGACCTCGAGATCGTCGTTCATGATCGTCCCTCCATCGGCTGACCGGCCAGCGGGCGCTGACCGGTGCCTGATTCGTCCCAGCTAGCGGCGAGGCCCCGAAGCCGGGCCATGCCGCGCGATGCGGCCGACTTGACCGCGCCCTGCGAGCAGCCAAGTGCCGCTGCCGTCTCGGCCTCGCTGAGACCGATCCAGTAGCGCAACACGATGACGGTCCGCTGCCGGGGCGGCAGCTGAGCGAGTAGCCGGGCCAGCGCGTCATGCAGATCAACCGCCGCCATTGGGTCCGCCGCGTCCGGGCTGTCCGTTCCCTGGACGGCCGCGGTGTGCGGGCGGCGGAGCAGCCGCAGCCTGCGGATACTCACCTCGCGCCGCCGCCAGCTATCGGCTGCCAGGTTGTACAGGATGCGGCGCAGGTAGCCTTCCAGGTCAGACTCGACCCGATGCCGGCTGCGAAGCAGCCGCTCCAGCGCGGCTTGCAGCAGGTCTTCCCCATCGGCCCGATTCCCTGCCAGTGCAATAGCCGCCCGGATAAGCTGGTCACCGCGCTCGGCCAGGAGCTTATCCAGGTCCGTGCGGTCCGGCTGTGGCCTCACGCGTCACCGCCTCTCTCGACAGCCAAGGACGAGTCGGGCGCGCCTAAGGTTGCCCAGGCGTGTCTACGCGATGGACTGCTGCCGGCAGCGTCATCCGGTCTGATGCCCATGCTCGCGCCGGTGGTCATCCAGTATCCGGATCACCTGCTCACGCGCGCTTTGCAGGTCGGCGCCCAGTCCCGTCAGCACCTGCGCGGCGACGCCGTTGCCTTCACGGATGAGGCCGAGCAGGATGTGCTCGGTGCCGATGTAGCGGTGGCCGAGAGCCTGGGATTCCTGCAGTGCCAGCTTCAGCAGTTCCTTGGCTTGTGCAGTGAACGGTATGTGTCCGGATGGCGCCTGCTCACCGCTGGCGATGATCTCCTCCACCCGCTGCCGTACCACCTCCGAGCGGATCCCCAGCGACTCCAGCACCTTAGCCGCCACGCCGCCGACATTCTCATGGATCAGGCCCAGCAGGATGTGCTCGGTACCCACGTGGTCGTGGTCCAGTCTTCTGGCCTCTTCCTGTGCCTGGACCACAACCCGCCGTGCCCGGTCAGTGAACCGCTCGAACATGTTCCGGCCGCCTTCGTCCTGATTCCCGCCGCGCCTAGTGCCTACGGTAAGCCGCCGTCACGGGCGCCGGTCCGGCATGCTGGGTTACGGCGCGCGCCGGGCGCGCGAAGCGCTTCGACATTGACCTCGATGGGTCAGCGCGATCTTCTTGGATCTAAGGGCTGCCTGGCTGATTGCTCGGCCTGCTGGCTCGGCCCGCGCCGGAACTAGCCAGCGTGTGGGAGAGTATCGCGTCCACCACTTGGTCGAGGGGCCGTCTGGCGTCGATGGGGATCGCTCCGAATGCGCGCAGGCGGTCCTGAATTTCGGGCAGCCTGCGGCGTAGGTACTCCCGCGTGTCCCCGATATGGCCCCAGTCGTGGTAGTCCCGGCGTGTATCCAGTCGTGCCAGCATGGTGGGCTCGTCGATCTCCAGCAGGAATATGTGAGTGAAGCGATCGACCAGCTCCGGCTCATTGTCCGCACCGCCGCAGACTTACAGCGTCGCTGGCGCTGCCGCCGCGATCAGTTCGTCCAGGCGGGCCGGGTTCCATGCCCAGCTATGCCGGGAGAGCCAGGCAAGGTCCGGCGCTGCCGGCTCTTCCACCACCACGTTGCCGGCAGCGTCAACGGACCGCGCTAGCAACGGGTCGTCGTCGGCATCGATGGCTGCCAGGCCCCGGCGGCCAAGCACGGCGGCGATCGTGCTCTTCCCGGCGCCGGAACAGCCTGCGATCTGGACAGCGCTCATCGGTGTCTATCGTCGGCCAGCCCTGCAGGCGGCGCAAACGAGTTTGATGCCCGTGCGATCAGCGATAGGTAGCGGCCTTCAGGTCTGCGTCCACCATCCGTCGGCCAGGCTCAGGAGGGCGCCGGCCGCCGACCGCGCGGCATGATCTGGTTCAGCGTCCCTCGACGGCGGCCAGGTAGTCTTCATCTGGTCGCACTTGATGCTGCCGATCGAAGTCACCCTGTCGTGCAGCACGATCGGGGCCCTCAGTCTCGGCAGGCGGGTGCTGGCCTGGTGAGCATGAGGAGTATCGGATGACCGCCGACAGCAGCCCGGTCAAGTTCACCCCCGCTCGCCCCGGCCAGCCCGTGCCGGACATCCGGACGATCAGCCATGACCGGCCGGTCTTCCGGGCAGAGCTACCCGACGGCCGCGTCGTCTGGCTGGTGAGCGGCTATGAGAACGTGCGCCAGATGATCGGCGACCAGCGCTTCTCCAGGGCACTGGCGGTTGCGCCCGGCCACGCTCAGCAGGGCTTCGAGATGTTCGCCGCCGGCTCGATCAATGGGATGGACCCGCCCGAGCACACCAGGCTGCGCAAGCTGGTGGCCAGCGCATTCACCGCTCGTCGCGTCGAGGCCCTGCGGCCGCGGGTGAGGAGGATCGTCAGCGAGCTCATCGACGCGGTCCTCGAGGGTCCCCAGCCAGCGGACCTGGTGGCAGGCTTCTCGCTGCCGCTGCCGGCACGGGTGATCTGCGAGATGCTCGGCGTGCCCGCTGAGGACATCGACCGGTTCCATGCTTGGTCCGACGCCGTCATCGGGGACTGGCAGCGCGACTCCGACGAGATCATGACGGCCCTGGTCGAGTTGTATGGCTACTTCGGCACGCTGATTGAGATCAAGCGAGCGCGGCCTGCCGATGACCTGATGAGCGCGCTGATCGCCGCCCGCGACGACGCCGACCGGCTGTCCGAGGCAGAGCTCACCGTCATGTGCTGCACCGTGCTGATCGGCGGGCACGAGACCACTGCCAATCAGATCAACCTGTCGCTGCTGCTGTTGTTTGACCATCCCGACCAGGTGGCCAAGTTGCGCGCTGATCCGGGACTGATACCCGGAGCGGTCGAGGAACTCCTGCGCTGCGTCCGGCTGGGCAGCCTGGCACCGGCCCGCGTGACCAAGGAAGACGTAGCGATCGGCGGAGTCACGATTCCGGCGGGTGAGCAGGTCATACCGCTGTTCGGCACCGCCAACCGGGACTCCTCGATGTTCAGCGATCCTGACCGGTTCGACGTCACCCGCGACGCAGCCAGCCACCTGACCTTCGGCGCCGGCGTGCATCACTGCCTCGGCGCTCAGCTTGCCCGGGTAGAGCTCCAGGAGGCCTTTCGCGGCTTGGTCACCCGGCTGCCTGGGCTGCGGCTCGCGGTGCCTGCCAGCGAACTCGAATTCAAGCCGGCAATGGCGATCCACAGCCTGCGCGAGCTGCCGGTCCTCTGGGATGAGCCATGAGGCACTGGAAGATCTCCGTGGACAAAACGCGTGCATCGGCTAGAAGAAGCTGGATGAGTGGCCATCGCACCTGCCCGGTTCGTTCTGGACGCATGACCGGTCGAGCTGGTGTGCGACGCAGATGCCTCTTCCCCTTCGGGGCGGTCAGCCTGGTCGATGCCGACAGCGGGCGGCCGGGAGACCTCGACTAATGAACGGCGCGGCGCGGACCGCGGCAGACCTCACCGACGCCGGGGGCTGAGCTAATCGAGGAGCTTGAGGAACTCGGCCGTGGTCAGGCCCGCCTGCCGCAGGATCGAGGCCAAGGTCCCGCGTTGATGGTGCCATGCTCGGGGACCACGACCACCCGCCCGTCCGCGTCACGGTACACGGCGTGGCTTCCCTTGACCCGCATGCGCTCGAATCCGCGCGGCTCTGAGGGCACGAATGACGTCGCGGACAGGCAGGTCCGACAGCGCCGGGCTCACGCCGCGGGCAGCGCGAACGACGTCACCAGTGGCGTGCTGGAAACATAACTCGCCGGGTCGTCCACTTCGTCCAGATAGAGCCCGACCGCCTCGGCAAGGTTAGCGAGCGCCTCATCAATAGTCCGGCCCTGGCTGGCGACATCGACCTCAAGGCACTGGGCGACGTACCAGTTCTCTTCCCGGTGCACTGCGGCGGTCAGGTTCCGCGCCTCGGTCATACATCCAGCGTAACCCAGGCGGGCCCGACCGGAACCCCGCCCGGCTCGCTCCAAGCTGTATGTCCAACCCGGGCATCGCCGGCCGGAGCTGCCAGAAACAGGGATATCTGCTTCACCATCCGGGTGACTGCGTGGGCTTACTGGCCGACTCGCCCGTCGATGCGCTCGCGCAGGAAGTCCGCGTGGCCCATGTGCCGCGCATACTCCTCGATCATGTGCACCAGCGCTTCGCGCACCGAGATGCTGTCCTGCTCGCCCAGGCCGTTGTCGAAGCTGACGGTAGCGCCGAGGTCCTCCTGGGCGGCCGCGAACTGCTCGGCGAACGCAACCTCACCGCGCCAGGTATCCCAGGCTTCCGCGACGACAGCGGGGTCAGCGACCGCGCCATCGAACGCCTCGTTACGGCCGTCGGCGGAGCGGTACAGCCGGGGCGCGCCCTGGCCGGCCAGCACCCGGCGGAACCAGAAATGCTCGACGGCGGCCAGATGCCGCACCAGGCCGAGCAGCGACAGATCGGACGGGGGCACCGACTGGGCCGCCATGGCAGCCGCGTCCAACCCTTCGCATTTCAGCTCGAGCGTCAGGCGGTAATCGCGGAGGAACCGCGCCAGGGTGTCGCATTCTCCGATGGGGGGATCGCCCTCTTCCCGCGGATCGGACTCCCGCGTGGCGACGAACATGTTCGACCAGCCGAAGGTGCGCTCGGGGAGTTGTTCAGTCATGACCAGGAAGTATCGGCCGGGACGGGACGTATGCGCTACCGATTTTGCCGGCTGCCGCCAGGCCGTTCAGCAGCTCCAGGTGAGCCCGGCGACGCTGTCTCAGGCGTCGCGGGTCATCATCCGCCACGCTCCGATCACCGACCAGCCGACGATCCAGCCGACGATCACCGAGATCATCGCCCAGGTCGGCATCGGCGGAATGCCGAGAGCTCCCCGGCCGCCGAATCCCTGGCCGAACAGCAACTGGCCGGGGCCCCCGCCCCCGCCGACGGAGCCGGCCGACGACAGCCAGGCCGGGCGCAACTGGTCCATTGCGACGCCGACGACGAGCCGCTGGCCGTCGATGAAGTAGGGGATCTGCACGCGGGCCAGGAGCGGGGTCACGATGATCTCCAGCGCGACCAGGATGATGGTCGTGGTTGTCCGCTGCCCGGTGAGAGATCCGAGGCCGAGGCCGACCAGGAATCCGATTCCGACCTCGAGCTCCAGCCACAGCCCGATCTTGACCATCTCGTTGTCCGGCGGGCTCAAGCCGCTGATCTCGTCGTTGATGTAGCTGCCGTAGAGGGACGCGATGTTCTTGTCGATCGCCGAGCGGACCTGCGTCGGGGTGGGGGTGGGCCGAGGGCCGGTGTCGATGGGCAGTTCGTCGGCGGCCAGCTGCGGGTGCTGCAGGAGCCAGGTCCGCAGCCCGGCCTGGTTGAGATGCTCAGGGACGCTGAGGCCGTATAGGGCGACCGACGTGGGTGGCGGAGGGCTTTCGTAGCTTGTGACAAGGCAGTTCATCGCAAAGGCCAGGGCCACGATCGGGAGGATGATGGCCAGGCCGGCCGGGATGCGCGCGAGGTAGAGGGCGAGCCTGGACCTGCCCGTGATGACGAGGAGGCGGAACATGCCGTCGCTCAGGTCGGTCGTCCCGACCGCCGCGCCGAGAGCCGCGGCGGCGATGAACCCGAACTCGGCCATCAAGTTGGTCAGCTGGGAGAAGATGCCCGGGCTGCCGGCCAGGCCATAGCTGTGCGGGTCGACCGCGTGGAACAGCAGCCGAAAGCCGTAGATGAGGACCGTCGGCGCGACGATCAGGACCGCGGCGGTAATGAGCAGGCCACGGCGCTTGCGGATCTCCAGGTTCTTCGTCGTGATGAGACCCCAGGTGGGGAGCCAGGCACCGATGGCCGGTGCTGTGCGCCGGCCGGGCTCGGGCGCTTCGGGTCGTCCCTCGGACAGCGAGGGCTCGGTGGTGGTCACGACGTTTCTCCCAGTCGGCTCGTCACGGACAAGAACCAGTCCTCCAGTGACGTCTGGATCTCCCGGAGGCCGTATATCGAGATGTCCGCGCCGACCAGCCGCCGGATTATGTCGGCGATGAGCTCGCGCGAGGCCCCCGCGGGCAGGGTGACGATCAGCCCGGCGTCGGCCGGCCCGGCATCGACTAGCACGGTGCCGGCGATGCCCGCCTGGTCGATGACCTGTGCCGCCCTGGCGGGTTCGGCGCAGTCGACCTGCACGACCAGGGCGCCCGCGCCGCGGATCAGCTCGTCAATCGGGCCCTGGCGGACGATCCGCCCGCGGTCCACGATCGCCACCGCGTCGCAGGTGCGCTCCACCTCGTCAAGCAGGTGCGACGACAGCACCACGGTCCGTCCCTCGCCGGCCAGGCTGGCGATCATCGTCCGCATCTCGTGCATGCCGGCCGGGTCCAGGCCGTTCATCGGCTCGTCCAGGATCAGCAGCTCCGGGTCGCCGAGCAGGCAGGAGGCCACGCCCAGGCGCTGGCGCATGCCCATCGAGTAGGAGGCGACCTTGTCGCCGGCGCGCGCGGTCAGGCCAACTCGCTCCAGCGACGGGTCGATCCGCCGGCTGGCGTCGCCGCCCCTGGCCGCGGCCAGCAGGCGCAGGTTGTCCCGCCCGGTCAGGTGCGGGTGGAACCTGGGCTCGTCGACGATCGCGCCGATCGCAGCCAGCGCCTGCTTCCGCTCGGCTGGGACGGGGAACCCGAGCAGCGACATCGTGCCGGCGTCGGCCCGGGTCAGCCCGAGCAGGGTGCGGATCAGCGTGGTCTTTCCGGCGCCGTTGGGCCCCAGGTAGCCGAACGCGGACCCGCGCGGGACCTGCAGCTCCACGCCGTCGACCGCCACGTTGGCCCCGAACCGCTTGGTCAGGCCATGGGTCTGGACCGCCCATCCTCCGGCCGGGTGCTCAAGCGAGACGGTAGCGCGAGGCGTACGGGCCGGCGAGATAGCCGTCCCGCCGGGCGGCTCGGACGGCGAGGACGGCGAGGACGGCGCCGGCGGCGGTTCCGGCCGGATCCACGTGTCGTCGTGCCGTGGGACGTGCCGGCCGCGGCGAAGGCGCGTCACGCCGAAGCCCAGCCCGAGCACGAGGAGCGCGAGAAGGATCACCCCGAAGTTGTGAAAGCCCCCTCCACCCACTGGTGCGGCAACAACGGCCGCCCACCGCGCCGGGCCAGGCGCGTGATGCGAGATGGCATGCGTGCCGATAACGTTCATGGCACACAATCGTGAACGGCCGGTGATCGACCGTCATCGTGCGCGAGCATCACAATCCGCGTCATCCCTGCGACTGACGGGGCCGGCTCAGCGGGTGACGACTCCCGATTCGTAGGCGAGGATCACGAGCTGGGTCCGGTCGCGGGCGCCAAGCTTGGCCAGGATCCGGCTCACGTGCGTCTTGGCCGTGGGCAGCGTCACGTGCAGCGTTGCGGCCAGCTCGGCATTCGAGAGGCCCTGGGCGACCAGCGACAGCACCTCACGCTCGCGGTCGGTGAGCTCGTCCAGGCCCCAGGGCGTCCTGGCCGTTGCCCTGGTGCGGTCGGCGAAGTGCGCGATGAGCCGCCGCGTCACGCTCGGCGCGAGCAGCGCCTCGCCGGCGGCGATCGTGCGGATACCGCTCAGCAGTTCTTCGGGCGGGCGGCTCTTGAGCGCGAAGCCGCTCGCCCCGGCCCGCAGCGCCTCGAAGACATACTCGTCCAGGTCGAACGTCGTAAGAATCAGCACCCGGGACCCGGACCGGTCGCGTGTAATCCGCCTGGTCGCTTCGATCCCGTCCATCACCGGCATCCGGACGTCCATCACGATGACGTCAGGTGCCAGGCTCACCGCCAGCTCGGCGGCCTGCTGGCCGTTGGCCGCCGCACCGACGACCTCCAGGTCGTCCTCCGCCTCGATCAGCGAGGAGAACGCGGTACGCAGCAGCGCCTCGTCGTCGACGACGAGCACCTTGATCAACTCACCACACCCTCGATCGGCACCTCGGCAGTCACCTGGAAGCCGCCGGCGGCGGCCGGCCCCGCGACAAGCCACCCGCCGAACGCGCCGATCCGCTCCCGCATCCCGACGATCCCGAGGCCCGTGCCCAGGCCGGCCCGCGGCGCCTCGCCGCCGCCCGGCCCTCCGTCATCGCTAACATCGAGGCGGACCTTCTCGGCCGAGACGGTAACCTGAGCCGCCACCCGGGCACCGGGCGCGTGCTTCACGACATTGGTCAGCGCCTCCTGCACCACGCGGTAGATCGAAAGCTCGAGTGACGGGGAGAGCTGACGATCGGCCCCCTCCATCCGCAGCTCCACGGATATGCCCGATGCCCGCACCGTGTCGACCAGGTCCTTGACGTCGATCAGCCCGGGCGCAGGCCCGAGCGGCGCAGCCCCGGGCTGCCCGTCGCGGAGCAGCCCGAGCACGACGCGCAGCTCGTCCTGGGCAGTCCGGCTGATCGCCTCGATCGATTCGAGCGCGGAACTCGCCTCCTCCGGGCGCTTACCCGCCAGCCGCCTGCCGACCCCGGCCTGGACCGTGATCACCGCGAGGGTGTGCGCGACGACGTCGTGCATCTCGCGGGCGATGCGCACCCGCTCTTCCCTGACCCCGGCGGCCCGCTCGCGCTCTGCCTGTGCGGCCAGGCCTGCCTGGTAGCGTCGCCGTGACGCGACGCTGTCCGCGATGAACCAGGCTCCAGCCAGCGGCACGAAATTCACCGCGACCTCTGCCCCGACCGGCGCCATCATGTCCCCGAACGCTGAGTACACCACCGCCGCGCTCAGCGCCGTCGCGACGGCCAGGGCGAGCGCGATCGACTTGGGCCTGGGCAGTGCCAGGGCCGAAAAGTACAGGGCCAGCCCAAGCAGGCAGCCGTACGGCAATGAGGCGGAGCCCGAGGCCACGACCATCCCGCCCCCGGCGGTTACCACCCCGAGCACCGGCAGCGGCCAGCGCCGCAGAACAACGATCGGGACGCAAGCCAGCACCGGAACGAGCAGCCGCCCTCCCCGATGGATCCCCGGCCCGGCCACCACCGTGAGCATGGCAGCCCCGGCGGCAGCGGCGAGCACGACGGTGGCCAGCCACTGGCTCCCCGCGACGCCAGCGGGAAGCCAGCGCCTGGTCGGCGCCCCAGCGCCATCAGCCAGACGATCCGTAATCACCTAACGACGGTAACCGGCGCATCAACCCGACGCATCGTCCTCGAGGATGACCCCGCCCACATGGCCGGCCTCCAGCGTGCGAAGAGCCGCACTAACGTTGAGTCAGCTGTCCCGGGTCGGCTCTGACGAGCACAGCGGTCAGCCGCCCGGTACCGCGGGCCCGAGTAACCTTTCGCGATGGACTTCGACACGTATACCGTCGCGCTGCTGGTCCGGCCTCCGGCTGCTCCTCAACTTGACGACTCTGCCGCGGCCACACTGCAGGACGCGCACATGGCGCATCTGGCCGATCTGCATGACGCTGGATGCCTGCTCGCCGCAGGCCCGCTGTCGTCCGGCAGTCCCGAGGAGCCTGTCCGCGGGCTCCTGATTCTCAATGTTGCCAGCCAGCGGGCGGGTGAGCTCCTCGGGCAGGATCCCGCAGTACAAGCTGGCGTCCTGTCGGCCCAGGTGTTCTCCTGGATGGTTCCCGCTGGCGCGATGAGCTTCACGCCAGCCCGCTTCCCCCGCTCCATGCAGGAGATCTGAATGCTCATCAGGCGCACCGGGCGCCGGGCGCGGAGGTGGTGGCTTTAGGACCTGCGGGAATGGACTTTCGGCTCTGCGGTGGTGCCGGGCGGGCGGGTGAGGATGAGTGCGGCAAGGGAAAGTGCTAGAGAAGAAGGAAGCCTTCGAAATGACGAATATCCCTGTTGCAGTGATCGGTGACCCGGCCAGGCGGTCGAATCTGGGCGTGTGGGAGTGGGTCAAGCAGTCCAGGGTGCTGGCGGTGGGCTGGCTGGCGATGCGGGTCTGGCTGGGGTGCATGTGGATCCAGGCGGGCTGGGCGAAGCTGGTGGGCGCGGAGAACCCGTACTTCCTGCACCACGACGGCGCCGGCGTGGCCGGGTTCGCCGCGCACGGCGTGCCCGCCTACTCCTGGTGGGGGACGTTCCTGCACAGCTTCGTGGTGCCGAACGCGGGGTGGATCGGGATCCTGGTCGCGGTCGCCGAGTTCACCATCGGCGTGGCGCTGGTCGCCGGGCTGTTCACCCGGATCGCGGCGCTGGGCAGCCTGGCGCTGCTGTTCACCTACGTGATGTCGGGGACCGCGAGCGTGTGCGCCTGGTACGCGCTGTTCGCGATCGTCGTCCTTACCATGTGGCGGACCTCGAGCTGGATCGGGATCGACGGCCTGATCGCCGGCTACCGCCAGCACCACCGCGCCGCCCCCGGCGCCCCCGCCCGCCCCGCCGCCGCCGAGCCTGGCCTGACCGGGACCGCCCCCGCGGTCAAGACGGCCGCATAGACGGTCCGCTTCCTCGGCCACGCCAGAACTGATGCGGCCCGCCCCCCCGCGGGCCGCATCACTATGCCCAGACCCCGAACACCGCGCGACTCACGGGCGAGAACGCTGCAGCCGATCTCTGCGGGATTCCCGTGCCGGCCAGCTTTGTGCCTGCTTTCACGAGTCTTCAGCGGATATAAAGTTTCACATCTTTGTCGATCCTGGCATTTGCGATGACATTCGCGGGGACCAGGGCCAGCCGGCCTCCACCGTGCGGTTGCTGCACCGCCGACCGCCGTTCTAGCCGCAGCAAAGTGCCCACGATGTGGCGCGGTTGGGGTCCGGCACGTCCGGCGCGCGCGTGGTGGGCACTTCGCTGTCGCCCTGGCGACAGCAACGGCACCACGTCAATCGGGGTCGGCACCGGCGGCCGCTGCGGCGGCGATGCCGGGCCGGCGGCCTCTGGGACGCAGCGGACCCTCCGTGCCCCGCTGGGCCTCGCGCGGGCCATGGCTTCCGGCTTAGACTCGCCTCGAGGTGGTGTGATGGAAGGCGTATCCGACCGGTTCCTCGACCTGATCCATGACTTGGAAGAAGTCAGGGACGCTGTCACGCCAGAGCGCGCCCACGCGCACTTTGACGAGCTGACCCTGCAGGTCTTCTGGATGAAGTGGCCCAGCCTGTCCGAATGGGCTGGCTCGCTGTGGAAGATGCTGTCGGAAGAGCTCGCCGACCCTTCCTCGCCGCACCATGACGCTGAGCTCGACGAGGTGGGCGGCAGTGGCTGAGCGGATCCAGCGCCCCCAGAGCCCAGGGTCCCTGCTGTGACCGCGCTCCGGGATCTCATGCACACCCGCGTGGTGACCGCAGCACAGGAGACCTCGGTGACGGCGGCGGCTGCGAGCATGGTCGAGGCCGGCGTCGGCTCGGTCATCGTCATGCAGGGATCGTTCCTGGCCGGCATCCTGACCGAGCGCGACGTCCTGCGGGCCGCCGCATCCGGGCAGGATCTGTCCGGCTCGCCGGTCTCGGCATGGATGACTCCCGACCCGCACGCCGGCAGCCCCGATACCTCCGCCGAGGACGCCGCACAAATCATGTTGCTGAACGGATTCCGCCATCTGCCGATCGCGGAGGACGGCCGCATCTGCGGCGTGGTGAGCCTGCGTGACCTGTTCGCGGCCAGAATCCGCCGGCCGCGGGCCGCCCCGCGACAGCAGCCGGCCGGGCAGGCGTCTCAGGGCGGCCACGCCGGGTAACCGGCCTGCGCGGGCTTCGGTGCCGGCTGCCGGCTGCTGGATGCCGGCTGCTGGATGCCGACTGAGGTCACATGATGAGCTCGACGTCGTGGAAGCGCATGACTCCGAACCAGTCGTTGCTCTCTTCCCGCATCGTGCGCTCGACCTCCGCGGCGATGGACTGGACCTGGGGCAGGTCGCGTGCCGATTCCATCCGGCTGCACAGCCGCTTGAGCAGCATGGTCATTCGACTGAACCGCTGAGAGTGCCGACGGAACTGGCGCTGCGTCTCGATCCCGTGCACGGCGGCACCGACCGCCGGGACGCAGATCGACACCACGATCAGCGTCGACTCCAGGGCTGACCGGCCGGCGCCGTGGTGGCCGACGCCGATCAGATGCAGGAACGCGGAGACGAGCGTCACCGCGAACAGTGCGATCGTGGCGTAACGGAACCTCTTCTCCCACTTCTCGTGCCGTCCGCTCGCAGCGACGTGGTAGGCGGCCTGGCCACCGATCCAGTAGGTGCTCAGGTACTTACGCAACGGCTGGACCTCGGTGGCGGCGGGCTGCTGCGGCGGCCTGCGCGCGGCGATCTCGGCGAGCGTCCGCTCGATCCAGCCAACCGAAGGGTCGGCGAATGACGACTCGCCGCTGCGCCCGGCCCGGTCGGTAGTCCCGGCAAGCGCGAGGAAGTAGGCCGACCGCAGCCGCTCGGCGAGGAACCGGTAGGAGGTCCACCGCTCGTGCAACTGCAGCCGATTCCTGCTCAGCGGGATGGCCAGAAGCAAGAGCAGCAGGAGCACCTCGAAGATCGCCACCCAGTTCGCGCCTGGCCAGAAGTTCACCTGCACGGCGACCACGGCGACGGCGGCGGCGGCCATCGCGAACATCGCCGTACTCAGCGCGCGGAACCAGCCCTGGAGGCGCACAGCGAGGGTGTCGGCACGGATGAAGAACGGCAGCAGCCACGCCGCGACCTCTTCGCAGTACGACCGGAACTCTTCCGGCATCCCCGCGTCCGCGTTAGCGCCCGCGCCGCCGCCCGGGCCAAGGCCCAGGTAGCCGAGCTCGCGCGTAAGCTGGGCCTGGAAGGCCGGGCCGGGCAGGCGCCCCGCGTTGAACGTGCTGAGGTCCTCCGCTGACTTCCTGAGCAGGCCAAACGCTTCGGTCTCCAGCTCCTCGTGCAGGGCAGGCCCGCCGCCGCCAGCGGAACCGCCACTCTCCTCGGCACCGCAGGGACAGATCCACACCAGCGGCACCTGCTGCTCCCTGGCATAGGTCACGATCTCCGCCGTGCCGCCGCGGCCGCGCCCGTGCTTGCCATCCCACACGGCCACCAGCACGTCGCACCGCTCAGCCACCTGCCTCCCGGCCCATTCATAACCTTCCTGATCGGTGCCCAGCTGCGGCGCCTGACAGACCACGCTGGCCAGCCTGAGCAGGTCGTGGAACTCTCGCCGCGACCCGGCCATCTCGAAGTCGTGCACGTAGGCGTTCCGGCCGCGCGGCAGCACGACCTCGAGCCGCGAGCCCGGTTCGGCGAGCACATGCTTCGCCACCACCCGGTCGGCGCCCTCCGCCAGCGCCGACACCGCGACCAGCACGATCTCGGTGCCCGGCCGCACAGCGAGCTTGCTGCGGATCAGCCGCAGGGCATCGCGGACCGCTCCGGCCACGGCGTCAGGATCGGCCAGGCTGCGGTGACCAGTCACCCCGATCCGCAGCACGAACGGCACCCGGCCGAGCCCGGACGGCGCCAGCGCCGCAGCCTCGCCCCCACCGTCGGCCTCGCTGGCCGGCTGGTCTGTGCTGGTGGCGTCCACACTGGCCAAGAAAAGACCTCCTGCTGCTTCATGCTGCCGCGGGCCACGCGCGACCCGCCGTGACGGATGCCTAGGTTCATTGTCGGCCGTCGCCAAGGCCATTCCATTCCGTTCCATTCCGTCGCCCGAACACAAGACCGCCTAGTGACGACATCAGCAAGGGCAGGCACGGTCCTCGGGCCCGCCAGAGGCCCAAAGGCTTAGTGAATCAGCTACTTGACTATTGCCGGCTCGCCAAGCACACTCAAGTGCATGCTTAACCATGCTGCCGAGCTCGACCGGGTATTTCACGCGCTGTCCGACCCGGGACGGCGGCTTATGCTCGAGCGGCTCAGCCAGGGGCCGGCATCCGTGAGCGAGCTTGCGGCGCCGCTGCCGATGTCCCTGGCGGCGGCCCTGCAGCACGTTCAGGTGCTTGAGGCCAGCGGTCTGGTCCAGTCGCGCAAGGTCGGCCGGACCAGGACCTGCGCCATCGACCAGGCCGTGCTGCGTTCGGCCGAGGACTGGATCGCCGGGCGGCGTGCGCTGGTCGAGCGGCGCCTGGACCGCCTGGGCGACTACCTGGCCGCTACGGCGAGCTTCCCGCCCGCGTCATCGCACCATCAGCGACAGGAGGATTCATGACCACGCGTTGCGTCATCCACGACACCTTCACCATCGAGCGGACCTACCCGGCGGAGCCGTCACGGGTGTTCGCCGCGTTCGCCTCCGCCCAGGCGAAGAACATCTGGGGCGACACCGGGGACCTCGAGACCGCAGCCGGCGCCGCCGGCGAGACCGAGTTCGACTTCCATCCTGGCGGGCGAGAAAGGTTCGGCTTCGTATGGCAGGGCACGACCTATCGCTACGTCGCCAGGTACTACGACATCGTGCCTGACCAGCGGATCGTGTACGCGTATGAGATGTACGCGGGAGACGCACGGATCTCGGTCTCTGTGGCCACCATCGAGCTGGCCAAGAGCGGCGAAGGCACCACGCTGGCCTGGACCGAGCAGGGCGCCTACCTGGACGGCATCGACGGGGCTGCGGCGCCATCGCTGCGCAGGGACGGCACCGTCGAGATGCTTGACGGCCTCAGCCGGTACCTCGCCGCGCAGTCCGGTCACTGAGCACCGCGGCTGGGGTCACTCAGCCCGGCGCGGCTCGGGAAGCGGCTCGGTTAGTCAGCCCGGCGCGGCATGGTCCAGGTCGTCCGCGGTCCCTGAGTGCCCTTCGGTCCCTGAGTGCCCCTTCGCCGGCTGGCTCCGGTGGTAGCGTCTGTTGCTTGCGATACCCGGCAAGGCTCACCCGGCAGACGCTCATCGCGGCGCTCGGCGCCGCGGTCGCGCTGGCGACCATCGTCGGCATCGGCTTCGCGCTGACGAGCCACCAGACTCCGGCCCGGGCCAGGTCACTGCCGAAGAGCACCCCGACGCCCACGCCCACGCCGGCCCGCCCGGCCAGGCATCAGCTGACCTCGCCGTTCACCGGCGATCCGATCAAGTACCTGCGCCGGGTACTGATCTTCAAGATCGACAACGTCGAGCAGGCCAGGCCGCCGACCGGCCTGAGCTACGCGGACATCGTCTACCTCATCCCTGTGGAAGGCGGCCTCAGCCGGATCATGGCGGTGTTCTCCTCTCACGTGCCGCCCGTGGTCGGCCCGGTCCGCAGTGCCAGGCAGGAGGACATCAAGCTGCTGCGCCAGTTCGGCAGGCCAGCGTTCGCGTTCTCCGGCGCCCAGCCCGCACTGCTTCCGGTGGTCGAACACGCCAGGATCGTGGACCTCTACGCCGGCATCGTGGGCGGCTACTTCCGCAGTGCAGCCCGGATCGAGCCGTACAACCTCTACGCCGACACCAGGACGCTGCTGCACGAGGCGCCGCACGCCAGCCTCGCGCGCAACATCGGCTTCAGGTTCGGCCCGCCGCCGCCCGGAGGCAAGCCGATCCATTCCTACCGGGTCGGATACCAGGCGGCGCACTTCATCTTCTGGTGGTCGCACAGGCAGCACCGATGGCTGGTCTCGATGGACGGCAAGCTGGCCACCACCGCCGACGGCCGCCTGCTCGGCGGCCACACGGTCGTGATCCAGTACACCCGCGTCGGCACATCGCCGTTCCGCGAGCTCGGCATCAGGCCGCCGTACGCCAACACCGTCGGCCACGGCACCGCGGTCGTGCTGCGCAACGGGCTCGCCTACCACGTCCGCTGGTCACGCCCCGACAAGAACGGCGGCACCACCTTCACCCTGCCCGACGGCCACCGGATGACATTCGCCCGCGGCCAGGTCTGGGTCGTCTTCGGCCTCGGCCCAGGTTCCACCGGCTGACTGCGCCACAGGCCCGGCCACCCGGCACGCCCGGGTCGGTGGTGGCGTATGAGTGCGGTCAGGCGAGGGCGGCGCGAAGGGCCAGGCAGTGGCTTGCGGCGCGGCGTGCCATTAGGACGCGGGCGAGGCTGGCCGCTGCCGCCGCGCACGCTAGGGCGGGGGACAGTCTGCCGGGCGCGACGACGAGCTGAGCTGCCAGGAACGCTAGGCCGAGGCCGTCGGCGCCGATCGCGCCGAATCCGGCGATGGCCGACGCGGTGGGGGCGCGTCGGGGGCGGTCAGGAAGCCAGCGGGTGAGGCGCCCGGTGCTGCCGAGACTGACGGTCGCCGCGCAGACGGTGACGGCCACCGCCGCGGCGACCAGGAGCAGGCCGGCGCTGGTTGCGGGGGAGCCCGCGTGGTGCCATGGCATGATGAAACTGACGTCGAGGTGGCTGCCCAGAGCCGTGGCGATCCAGAGCAGGCCGACCAGCGGGCCGGTGAGCAGCAGGGTGCCTGCTACCTTGCGGGATTGCGCGGCGGCGATCTCCGCGTGAAAGCTGGTGGCGACCCGCGCCGGGTCGCCGAACTCCCGGATCGCCAAGCGGCCGGCTTGCTCGGCGCTCAGGCCGGCGCCGAGGTAGGCGTCCGTCGCGTCAAGGAGGCCTGCGCGGAGCTCGGCGATTATTCCTGCCCGGTGCCGGGCGGGACCGGGCAGGCGGGTCATGACGTCCGCCAGGTATTCCTCTGCCTGCGGGGCGGCCGGGGCGGCCGGGGCAGGGTCGGCAGGGTCGGCGGGGTCGGGAGGCGCGCCCCGGCCGGGCGGGGCATGCCCGGCTGGCCTGATGGGCGCGCCTGGGCTCATGGCGCGCTTGGCGCCAGGGGCGCGGGCCGCAGCAGCGTGGTGATCGCGGCGGAGAACTCGCTCCAGGCGCTGCGCTCGGCGTCCAGGGTGCCGCGGCCGGCCGGGGTGAGCTCGTAGACCCGGCGGCGGCGGCCGCCGGCCTCGGACCAGCTCGCCCAGACCAGGCCCGCGCGCTCCAGGCGGTGCAGCGCCGGGTAAAGGGTGCCGGTCGGCAGATCGAGCTGGCCGCCACTGCGGACCCGGAGCTGCTCCATGATCGCGTAGCCGTGGCGCGGGCCCGGCTCAAGGACCGCGAGCAGGATCCCGTCGAGGTGGCCCTTCAGCGCTTCCGCTCTCATAGGTAGCCATGCTACCCTACCGCATATAAGTAGTAACACTACATGTAGAGCTGCTACTCTAGGTATGAACTGCGAGGAGGCACGTCATGAACGGAGCCGCCGACGGCGGACGGCGCGGTGAACGGCGATGAGCGAGAGCGCGAGTCTGGTGACGCGCAACGTCGTCTTCACGATCGTCGTGCCAGGGCTGGGCGGGGTCTGGGTGCCGTGGCGGATCCTGGCCGACAGCGGGCAGGGAAGCGTGAGCCCGGCCGGGTGGCCGGCGGTCGCAGTGATCGCCGCTGCGACGGCGCTGTACGCCTGGTGCGTGTGGACCTTCGCGGCGGTCGGCCGCGGCACGCCGGGCCTGTGGGACTCGCCCAGGCGAGCGGTGACCGCCGGGCCGTACCGGTGGGTGCGCAATCCGATCTACATCGCGGCGGTGCTGATTGTCGGCGGCGAGGCATGGCTGTTCATGTCGTGGCGGCTGCTCGTCTACGCGGCGGCGATGGCCGGCTTCTTCCACCTCTTCGTGACCGCGTATGAGGAGCGGCGGCTGGCCAGGCGCTTCGGCGAGCCCTATCTGGAGTACCGGCGGGAAGTGTCGCGCTGGACCCCGCGCCCGCCGCGTCCCGGCGGACCACTGCACAGATCGGACGGCCGGGCCGCCAGCCCGCCAGGGAACTGAGCCCCCGGGAGCGCTCAGGCCGCCTGCCGCGCACTCTCAGGCACGCGCGCAACCGCCACCACGGACTGCCCGAACGGCGGCCGCCCGATCAGCCGCTCGGCGGTCCGCACCACCGGCACCACGAGCCGGTCGTAGAGCGTCATCGTCCCGTTCGTCGACGGCTGCTTGCGCAGCACGCTGGTGTAGACGTAGTAGCAGATCAGCCCCAGCGAGTTCGCGTACCGCTGTGACACCACCTCGAGCCCGGCCGCGTCGAGCGCCCGCCGCATCGAGCGCCTGGTGTACCGCCGCACGTGGCCGGTCGCGACGTCGACCGGGCTCATCGCGAACGGGAACGCCGGGCAGACCAGCACGATGAACCCGCCCGCCCGCACCAGTCCCGCCATGCTGCGCAGTGCGTCCACGTCGTCCTCGATGTGCTCAAGCACGTTGTAGCAGATCAGGCAGGAGTGGTCGGCGCGCTGCGACGTCGGCAGCAGCATCTCGACCACGGTGACGTTCTCGCGGTCGGCCATCTGCTCCTTCAGGCCGACCAGCAGCGCCGGGTCCGCCTCGGTGGCTGTGTAGCGGTCCGCGCGCGGTATCCACTCCATTGCGTAGTGGCCGAGTCCGCTGCCGACCTCGATCGGATGGTCGCCGAGGTACGGCATGGCGAACCTGGCGAACCACTTCCTGTGGTTACCGCATCCGGATAGCGCCTCGAGGACGTCGCGCTGGACCTCACGGTCGCCCTGCAGATCGGCGACGACGGCCGGATGATCCGCCCGGACAGCATCCACTCGACAACCCTCTCGTCCGGATAAGTACCGAAGAACGACTGAACGACCTTACCGGTCTTTTACAGCCCCAGGGCCGATCCTCGGATGTACCCGTCCGCGCAGCGATAAACCCACAGGGCATAACGCAGCCCTTCCCGGCCGTCGCGCGCACAGAATGCCAGACGGTATTCGACGACTCGCCGGGCCACGGCAGGGCACATTCGCTCATCACGCCAGGATCACGTAGTACGCCTTGCCCAGGTAGCTGAGCCTGATCCGCCTGGCGCTGCGGTACCTGGCGAGGAAAGCCTTTGTCTCCGGCTCGTTCAGCGACGAGGTCACCAGTGCCCTGGTCACCGGCAGGACCTCCGTCTTGAAGTCCGCGATGTAGCTGCGGAGCTGAGCCGAGTTCAGCACCATGGTGCCGGGCTCCACCGGGATGGGCGCGGGGTTCAGGTTGGCCACGAAGTAGATCACGCCCGGATACCCATGCGGAAAGTCCGTGACATACGTGACGCGGTTACCGATAAGGCTGTGGATGCGGTTCATCAATCGCACGAAACCGGGCATCGCCAGCGTGGATTTCTGACAGCAGACCAGCGCGGCGTCGAGCCCGGCACCGACCCGACGGCCAGCCATGGTCACCGGGGCCCTCGGCCCTGCCGCGCCGGCCAGCCGCATCCGGTCCAGGTACGGCGCCTCCAGCCTGGCCGCCACGCCTGCCCACTGGAACGAGGCCAAGGGCAGCAGCGCGAAGGCCCCGGCCACCAGCGCAGCGCCGGCCAGCACCAGGGCGGTGTAGCCGCGGGCGCCGAGCCTGCCGGGCGGCGCGCTCGCGGCCACGACCACCAGCGCGGGGACCCCGAGCATGGTCCCCGACAGGTGCGCGGTGTCCGAGCGAAGCAGCGCCCCCTCGTAGATCACCACGGTCGCGACCAGGGCGGTGACCAGCATGACCCGCTGCCGCGACCAGCCGGTCGCGACCCGCAGCGGGCGCGTACGCAGCACGCTGAGCAGTGCGATGGCGGCGAGCACGAACGGGAACAGGTAGAACGTCCGCGCCCACGGGTTAGCCAGCCCGTCCTTGAACGGGGTGTTGCTGTACCCGGCGGCGACCGCGCGCGGGATCAGCAGGTACAGCCAGAGGAACCGGCCGAGTACCCCGTGCGCCGCGTAGAACCCGAGCACCGGCAGCCAGACGAGCGCGAAGCCGCCCGCGATCGCGAGCAGGGCGGTGACCACTGCCCGCCCGGACGCCGTGCCGCTGAGGAACAGCAGCGCGGCGATCACGAGCGCGCCGAGTGCGCCGTCGAGCAGGTTCTCCTGGGCGGCGTAGGACAGCACGCCCCAGAGCACCCCGAGACCGGCCGCCAACGCAACTCCGCGCCGGCCGCCGCAGCGCCTGACCACTCCGGGCAACAGCACGACCAGGGCGAACGCTCCGGCGTAGCGCATCGGGTTGGCCCAGCCGAAGAAGCCGTCGTAGGTCTGCCCTGGCGCGAACCCGAGCAGCTGCAGCGTCGGGTAAATCAGCACGGCGAGCAGCGAGGCGGCGAGGCCGCGCAGGTACCCGAACGCCAGGAACAGCACGGCAAGGAAGATCGTCGCGCCGATCCACTGGAACAGCGCCCACGACTCGCGGAAGCCGAGCACGGAGAACGCGCCGGTGGCGCGCATGTACAGGTAGGAGGCGAGCTGCGTGCCTGGGCCGTACTGCACAGCGGCCGGGCCGATGTACGGCAGGTGCCCGCGGGACATGGCCTGCAGCCCGCCGAGCCAGAGGTCGTCCTGGGCGCCGATGTACTGCCGGTTCGCGTTCAGGTACCAGGGCGGGCCGTAGAAGTACCAGGAGATGCACGTGGCGGTCAGTAGCCCGGCCGCGATCCTCGCGGCCGGGCCCCGGCGCGACCACGCGGATCCTGGCACGGCGTCGGACCCAGCAGTGTCGGACCCAGCAGTGTCGGACCCAGCAGTGTCGGACCCAGCAGTGTCGGACCCAGCCGTATCGGGCTCAGCGGTCCCGGTCCCGGCGCCACTGCCGCCACCGATGCCGGCCACCAGCCCGCGCAGCCAGTCCCGCCAGATCCGCGGGTGCGTGCGCCCGACGCCGAGCACGCGGGACGCCGCGACCAGCGCGAGCATCGGCCCCAGCGTGCCGATCAGGAACGCGCTGGTCTCCCAGCGCTTGTCGAGGAACCCGAACGTGTTCCACTGGATCACCGCCGGCTCGGTCGACCGCGCCAGCAAGTACCCAGGGACGAGCAGGAACGGGATCCACGCCGCCAGCCCGAGCCAGATGGCGGCTCGCTCGGCAGGCGGGACCAGGCGGTCAAGCCGCCGCTTGCCCGCACGGGCGGGCAACAGCGCCGACGCCAGCCCTAGGCCGACGGCCAGGCAGAGCCCGGCGACGGCCCCGACGATCAGCGCTCGCTGCTGGCCGGGCAGCAGCCCGGCCGGCCTGATTACCAGCGCGATCGCGATCGTCAGCAGCGACGTCGCGGCGAGCGAGGCGAGCGAGGCACGGTAGAACGGCCTCGGGCCTGCATCGACGACGCGCAGTGCCCGGTTCAGGCCGCGCGGTGATTGGGAGCGGATAGGGGCGTCAACGACCACGTTGCCCTCGCTGGTCGATCAAGCTGGGTCACCCTCCGCGTGCGAGACCCTAGCAGACCATGCCGATGCATGCGATTAAGCCCACTCAGGTCGTTCAGGCCTGGGTCGCCCGGTCAGGGCTCGCCTCATGGCCCCAGGCGGCGAAGCCGGCCATCTTCATCAGCCTGCCCACGATGTCCTCGTGCACCGCGTCCGGCGGCTTGGCCCCGTCCACGCTGAACATCCACTCGCGGTTCGCGTAGTAGTCGAGCAGCGGGACGGTCTTGTCCAGGTACACCTGCAGCCTGTGCTCGATCACCGCGGTGGTGTCGTCCGAGCCTCGGCCGCGTGCGAGCAGCCGCCTGACCAGCTCGTCGCGGCTCACGTCCAGGTGGATCGCGGCCTGCACCTCGACCCCGAGCGCGTGAGCGACAGGGAACGACGCCTGGGCCTGCTCGACGGTGCGAGGGAAGCCGTCGAGCACGTAGCCGCCGGTCTCGACCGCCGCCACTACGGGCTTGCGCAGCATGTCGAGCACGACCGCGTCGGGCACCAGGTCGCCCTTGTCGACGTAGGACTTGATCGTCTGCCCGATCGATGTCCCTTCCCTGACGTGCTGGCGCAGCAGGTCACCGCTGGAGATGTGTGCGATGCCGAAACGCTCAGCCAGCCGCGTGGCCTGCGTCCCCTTGCCAGAGCCAGGCGCGCCGATCAGCAGCAGGCGCATCTGACCACCGGCTCGGCGCCATGACGGACTGCTCGCCGCGGGTTACCCATGGCGAGAATCGTCCTATAGTCACCGCTGTTCGGCAACGTTCCGTTCACGAGAGCCGCGTCTCCCCGCGCCAGGAATCCCGCTCAGGCCGTCCGGCGCCCGCCTACGACCTACCCCCAGTCACGGGATTTCCGGCATGAACGAGGGCTACCACCGGAGTCACGGCGGCCAGCAGGATCCGGCTCCCCAGGCCATGGCTACCGCGCCGGGGCGCTGCAACAGGACGTGCTCGACGTCGGCGAGCGGGCGATGAGGACCATACTCAAGCGCGCCGCCGACCGCGGGGAGGTCAGCGGCGGCCTACCCCCGCGGGTCGCCACCGTGCCGACCAGCATGTTCCGGCACGAGCTCTTCGTCTCCCGGACCCGCCGACGCGGCGCGCGATCGAGGAGATCGTGGACGAGCTGTTCCTGCCGCTGGTCAGCGCACTGGACCGCGGCTAGGCCGGCCCGCGCGGCCCGCCGAATGCGGCGCGCAGCGCGTCCTGCTGCTGCACCGACAGGTCGGAGCGGATCAGCTCTATGGGCTGGCCCCGGAACGCCCTGGCGACGGTATCCACCGCCGCGTCCGAGCTCATCACCACTACGGCCGAGGTCCCCGGCATCAGGTCGCCCTTGACCGACTCGATCATCCCGGAGTCGATCCGGCCGGTCCTCAGCTTGTGCACCATCGCCGAGACCTTGCTGCCTTCGTCGGTCACATGCTCGGTCGCCGTCGGCGCCGGCGCGTACTGCGGCCATCGGATCACGGTGACGTCCTGCACGTCGATAAGGTCCTGCGAGTTCAGCTGCTTGAGCTTGAGCACCGCCTCATCGGCGCCCTCGGTGCCCCCGAACCGCCACGCAGTCGTAGACATGGCTTCCGACCTCCCCCCGGAACGGTTGGTTAAAAAATTCCCCGCAGGGCGCAGCGCACACTCCAGTTACCCCGCGGGAGGGAGGCAGGCCCGGGCCGGCCCAAACGTATGGTGTGCGCGGCGCCGTAGCCTCACTATGTGGTGCATGACGCAGGCACCGAGCCCGGGCTTGACCCGGTGGCGCGCCCTGGGCACGGGGGCGGCCGTGGCATTAGCGGCTGGCTCGGAGAACTCGCACCAATCCGGATGCGCTCGCACACCGAATACCAGCCATGGACGCGGCTGACGCGCGGCCCGCTGGACTGGGTCCTGGTCTTCCGGAGGGGAAGGACCGGGACCTGGACCGGCTACTCACCCTGGTAGCAAGGGGCGACGAGAGCGCGTTCGCGATCCTCTACGACCAGATATCCGGTCCGGTCTATGGCCTGATCCGCAAGGTGCTGCGGGATCCGGCGCAGTCCGAGGAGGTAGCGCAGGAGGTGCTGCTCGACGTGTGGCGCGCGGCGTCCAGGTTCGATCCCGCCAAGGGCAGCGCTGCGACCTGGATCATGACCATCGCCCACCGGCGGGCGGTCGACCGGGTGCGGTCGGTGACCGCCGCCGCCGAACGCGAGCAGCGCACCTCGGCCCTGCTCGCCGAGGACGACGTCGCCGACGCGGTCGAGGCCACGCTGGAGCGCGAGCGGTTGCGCCGCTGCCTGGACGGCCTCACCGACATCCAGCGCGAGTCCATCACCCTGGCTTATTACGGCGGCTACTCCTATCGCGAGGTGGCCGGCCTGCTCGGGATCACGCTCGGCACGATCAAGACCAGGATCCGTGACGGCCTGATCAGGTTGCGGGACTGCCTGGGGGTGTCATGGTGAGGCTGCGCAGCGACCTGCATTACCTGACCGGCGTGTACGCGCTCGACGCCATCGACGACGCGGCCGAGCGCACTCGATTCGAGCACCACATGCGGCGCTGCCAGCAGTGCGCCACCGAGGTACGCGGCATGAGCGAGACCGCCACCAGGCTCGCGTTCGCCGCCTCCCGGCTTGCGCCGCAGCAGCTGCGCGCGCGCGTGCTGACCGCCGTGTCGCACACCAGGCAGCTTCCGCCACGGGTGGACGACCACCGGTCGAGCGCCAGGCCGCGGCCGGTGCCACGGCCCAGGCTCGCCTGGGTGGCGGCGGCCGCCTGCCTGGTCGTGGCGATCGCGCTCGCGATCACCCTGGTCAACGCCGAGCGCCAGCTGCACCGCAGTAGCGTCGCCGAGCGCCGCCTCGAGCGGGTGCGGGTGCGCGAGGAGAAGATCGCCGCGCTGCTCACCGCGCCGGACACCCGCGCGATCACCCACCGAACGGCGACCGGACTGGTCACCACCGTGGTGTTCTCCCTGCAGCGGCACACCATGCTGGTCTCCCCGACCAAGCTGCCGCCGCTGCCGGCGGGCAAGATCTACCAGCTGTGGCTGATCGGCCCGCCGCAGACCCGCTCGGCCGGGCTGCTACCGGCCGGCAAGTACCACGGGCTGGCGCCCGTGCTGGTCACCGGGGTCGTCAAGGGGGACATATTCGGCATGACGGTCGAGCCGGCCGGCGGAACAAAGAAGCCGACCACGACACCGCTGGTGCTGCTGGACCTGACCCGCTGACTGCGGAGAATCTTCCAGGAATTTCCGGGCCGACCAATCCGCGCTGCCGGGTGGAACGAATGCAGCGCGTGATTACTCACCAGCCCGCTCGATCGGGGGCTTTAATGCCCGATCGCCATCGGTAAGGAAAGCACTATGCCCCGGAAAGGATTGTCATGCCTGAACTCGACCCTGCCGACCCTGCCGACCCTGCCGACCGCGCTGCGGCGCGGCGCACTGACTCCACCGGCGCTGGCTCGCCATCGCGCCGCTCCGTGCTCCGCGTGGCCGCTGGAGCCGGTGCGGCAGGAGTTGCGGCAACCGCACTAGGGCGGATCGCGCTCCCCGGCCGGGCCGAGGCGAGCCAGGCTCGTACCGAGCCCGATGCCCGGCACGACGCCGCCGAGACCGACGCCGCCGCTACCGAGCCCATCGTCGTGCACGTGCGCGACGCGTCGGCCGGCGACATGGAGGTGTTCCACGGCACCACGCAGGTCCGCGTGCACGACCGGGACCTGGCCGCCCGGATAGTCCGCGCCAGCCGGTAGCCGCCAGTCGGCCCTGGCGCAGCCGCGCCCTGGCGCAGCCGCACCGCCTTATCGAGCAGAACCGAGAGGAACCCGATGTCATCGCATCGCGAGGCGCCCGAGATCTCCATGGATCCGGTTGCCGACAGCACCGACGTTTACGCGTTTGTCAGCCCGGACCAGCCGGACACCGTGACGCTCATCGCCAACTACATTCCGCTGGAGGGACCGGCCGGCGGCCCGAACTTCTACCAGTTCGGCGACGACGTCATCTACGTCATCAACATCGACACCAACGGGCACGGCGAGGCGGACATCACCTACCAGTTCCGCTTCCAGACCGAGGTCGCCGACCCCGACACGTTCCTGTACAACGTCGGGCCGATCACCTCGCTGTCGAGCCCGAACTGGAACCGCAGGCAGACCTACACGGTCACCAGGATCGACCGCACCGGCCAGCACGTGCTCGGCCGCAAGCTGATCTCCCCGCCGTGCAACATCGGCCCGCTGTCCACCCCGAACTACGAGTGGGCGCTGGCCAGGCCCGCCGTGCACAAGCTGTCGGACGGCAGCAGGGTGTTCGCCGGGCAGCGCGCCGAGGGCTTCTACGTGGACCTCGGCTCGATCTTCGACCTCGGCAACCTGCGCCCGTTCCAGAACCTGAACGTGTTCGGCAGGGCCGACGGCCTCCAGGCCGCACCCGGCGTCAACGCCACCAAGTTCCTGAACGTCCACTCCATCGCGCTGCAGGTGCCGATCTCGCGTGTCACCGCGTCCGGCCGCCCGGTCATCGGCGTGTGGACCACGGCGTCAAGGCAGCGGGTGCGGCTGCACGGCTCCGAGCAGTACGAGATCATCCACAGCGGCCCGTTCCACCAGGTGTCGCGCCTGGGCAACCCGCTGGTCAACGAGGTCCTGATCCCGATGGGCAGGAAGGACTTCTGGAACACCCAGCCGCCAGCGCACGACAAGCAGTTCACGCAGTACGTCGCGCATCCCGAGCTTGCCGGGCTGCTGCCCGTGCTGTACCCGGGGGTCTTCCCCAACCTGGCGGCGCTCGACAAGGCGAAGACGGCGCGTGCCGACCTCGAGGCGATCCTGCTGACCGGGATCCCGAAGGGGATCGTGCCCGGCTTCACCAACTTCACCGGCCCGGTCCAGGCCGACATGCTGCGGCTGAACACCTCGATCCCGCCGACGTCCAAGCCGAACATCCTCGGCCTGCTCGGCGGCGACGCGGCCGGCTTCCCGAACGGGCGGCGCGTGTTCGACGACGTGGTCTCGGTCGAGCTGCGCGCCATCGCCGGCGTGACCTACGCGCTGGTCGACTCCAAGTTCACCCCGGACGCGGCAGCGGGCGAGCTGACCGACGGCCTTACCCCAGCTGACCTGGGCACTCCGTACCTGGACAGCTTTCCCTACCTCGGCATCCCCTACGACGGCTACGACCACCCGTCGAGCTGATCTGATGGAAGAGCCCACGCTCGGCCCGTCGGCTCCAGGCAGCGTCGTGCTCGACCTCGGCCCCGGTCAGGGTGCCCTGGTCCTGCGCACGCCGCCGGAGCTCGACGGCGCCGAGATCGAGATCAGCAGGCAGGACCTGCCCGGCGGGCGCCGCGTGCACTCGCAGGTACGCCCGCGCCACACTGCGAGCGGACCCCAGTACGCGGCGGTCTACCCCGGCCTCGCGGGCGGCCACTACACGGTCTGGCGCGACGAGGCCACCAGCGCGATGGTCGTCAGCATCGCCGCGGGGACCGTGACCACAACCTGGTGGCCCGCCGCCTGACGGCGGCCGGAACCCGGGAGCCCCGAACCCGCGAGCCCTGGAACCCCGGAACCTGGAACCCCGGACCTCGGACCTCTCACCCCGGAACCCAGGACCCGGTGCCACGGAACCCAGGACCCGGTGCCCGGTAACCCAGGACCCGGTGCCCGGTAACCCAGGACCCGGTGCCCGGTAACCCAGGACCCGGTGCCCGGTAACCCAGGACCCGGTGCCCGGTAACCCAGGACCCGGTGCCCGGTAACCCAGGACCCGGTGCCCGGTAACCCAGGACCCGGTGCCCGGTAACCCAGGACCCGGTGCCCGGTAACCCAGGACCCGGTGCCCGGTAACAACGATGGCCCGTTGATGTCGTGATTCGCGACATCAACGGGCCATCGTTGTCCCTTGCGCCTAGACGCGAGCTGGGAGCGGAGCCCGGTGGCGGCCCCACCAGGTCCGGAGGGCCCCGCCCTGCGCCCAAGCCCGCCCGCGCACCAACAACGCCGCAACGTTGGCACTTTGCTGCTGTCACAGCGATTAACGTGGGCACTTTACTGTCGCAATAGCAGCAGTAAAGTGCCCACGTTAATTTGGCGGCAGTCTGACAGCGGCAGCGTGCGGACGTATTGCGGTCGAAGCTGCGGGTGCCGGGGCGCGAGACGGCCGGCGCGGGCGGGATTGTCGGGATTGTTAGGCGCCGAGCTTGCCTCCTTCCATCCTGGTCCGCCAGCCTTCATTCAAGCCGTCAGGACCTGGCCGAGCCGTAGCCAAGCAGCGCGGCCAGACCGAGTGCGCTGCGCGGGGCGTAGGCGATCCGCCACAACCCGCCGTGCGCCGCCGCGTAGGCCTCGTCCTGCCAGGGCTGGCCGATGGGTTCGGGTCCGGGTTCCGGTCCGGGCTCGGGGCCTGCCCCCCGCCCGGCGCACAGGTCGTGCACGAGCAGCGCCGCCATCAGGACCCGGCAGGTGTCAGGCTCGAACACCTCGGCGCCGAACCGGTGCGCTCCGGCATAGGCAGCGGCGAGCACCCGGTTCTTGATCACCGAGCGGGTCCTGGTGGGCGGCGCGACGTTCAGCGACACCGTGGTCCCCGCCTCTCTTGCCACGCAGGCGCGCCACCGCTGCAGCCGCTTGGCCAGCGCGTAGTTCGGTCCCTGCTGCGCGACCAGGCAGTCGCTGATCCCAGGGTCGGCACCCGGCACGTAGGCGCGGCGCAACAGCCGCCCGCCGGACAGCGCACGCAGCGGGCGGACCGCGAGCTTGGCCGCCATCGGCCGCTGCTCATAGGCACGCACCGACTGCCGCACCGCGTCGGCGGGCACGGCGAACACGTCGGTCGGCGTGGCAAGGAACGCGATCGCCAGGTCGGGCCGGGCGGCGGCCAGCCGCAGCGTGAGCGTGTCGGCGGCCGTGCACACGGCCACGTTGGCGGCGCCGTCGGCGTAGACGTAGTTGCCAAGCACGAGCCCGCCGTCCAGGCCAGCCAGCCAGTCGGCGAGCTCGGGCACCGCCGCGGTCAGGTCCGAGCCAGCGGATCTCGCCAGCCCGGCCGGGCCTCCCGCAGCGGCCGGGTCATCGTGGCCGGCCGGGTCATCGTGGCCGGTCAGGTGATCGTGGCCGACCGCCTCGTCGTGGGCGGCCGGGTCTGCTTCCCCCGATGGGCCGGTCTCGGATCCCGCGCCGGTCTCGGCACCCGGGCTGCGGGCCGCGCCCGCGCCGGTCTCGGCGGCTGCGCCGGCTGGGCCATCGCCAACCGGGACGAGCAGGGTGCCGGCCCCGGCATGGGCCACGTCGAGCACGCGCTCCCACAGGCGCTGGCCGGCCAGGTCGATCCCCGCGGCGGTCGCCCCCCAGCGCATCAGCACCGGCAGCGGGCCGATCTCCGACCCGGCGCCAAGCACGACCACGGTCCGCCCCGGCAGGCTCAGCCACTCCGGGTGCGCGGCGACGGCCCCGACCGCGTCCGCGCAGGACGGCTCGATGATGCCTGCCGACACCCAGGCGTCCAGCCTGCGCAGCAGCTCGTCGCCGCGCAGCACGCTGCCGCGATAGGGCAGGCCGAGCTCGGTGTCTGGCTCGGCCGTGCCGCGCACCGTCACGGTCTGCAAGCCATGCCCGGCCGACGCGGTGAGCAGGTCGTCGATGCCAGTCTCCGAGCCGTCGGCCAGCACCGCCCGCATCCGGCGGTGCACCGAGTCGAGGCCATCGCCGGCGATCGACAGGGCGGCGGCCCTTGAGGTCAGGCCGGCCTCGATCAGCCGCCGGAAGTGGGTGAGATAGCCGGACCGCCAGTTCGTCTCCTGCTCGGCGCCGAGGGCCCCGGCCGGGTCAGCGGCGCGCAGGGCGTCGGCAACCACGGCGCGGCCGAACGACGAGGTACTGCGCCGCCCGTCAGGTCCCGCCGGGAACACCACACAAGCCTGCGTCACTGCCATGGGAACGCCTCCACTTTCCGGCCGGCCAGCTCGGCCGCCACATCGCCCGCCAGGAACCGCTCGGCCCCGCCGCGGCCGAGCAGCGTCGCGTCGAAGTGCGCGAGCGTCAGCCCGCGCGTGAACAGGTGCGCCTGCTCGCCCGAGCACAGCTCGGCGGCCGGCTTCATCTCCTCGGCAATCCATGCCGCCGCGGGCGGGAGCGGCGCGGTCCGCACCGCCTCATGGTCGGCCTCGACGTCGTCGACGAAGTGCTGGTGGTCGGCTCTGCGCAGCACCACCATCCGCTTGGTCGCGGGGATCCTGCCGAACACCTCCTGCACCCCGTCGAGCGGCACGGGCACGTCGTCTTCGGCCGCGAGCACCAGGGTCGGGACATCCCTGCCCCAGCCGAACGCCAGCGTCAGCGGCAGGATCCCGGGCCGCGGGTGAGAAGCACCGCCAGGGGCGAGCGCGACGACCGAGCCCACCAGCGGCTCGGCGTCGGGGACGGCCAGCACCGTCCAGCCGCCGAAGCTGTGCCCGACCAGCCCGACCCGCTCCCCGTCCAGCTCAAGGCCGCCGTGCAGGCTGGCGGCCGCCAGTAGGTAGCCGACCAGGAACCGTACGTCGGGCACCCTGCTGCCGATCACGGCATCGATCCTTGCCGCCCGCTTCGTCGCGGTCTCGTCGTCGCGACGGCCAAGCTCGGCGGCGACAAGCTCGGAGTGGTCCATCGCGGCCACCGCGTACCCATGGCTGGCCAGGTGCGTGCACAGGAACGTAGCGCTGCGGCGGTGACCGCCGCTTGAGTGCGAGTAGACCACAAGCGGCCGGGCTACCGCCGGTGCCGCGGCATCCCGTCGAGCACCTGAGGCATCGGCCCGGCTGGCGGGATACCAGAGCTCGCAGGGGAAGCACCTGCCGCGCGCCTCGTCCAGGGCATCGAAGCTCGCCACGCCGACGGCGAAGGGCCCGCGGCCGAAGGGGTCGTAGTCGCCGCCGCTTCGGCCGCGCGGGCCTGCGTGGCCGGTCACGGTCACGCTTTCTTGGCGCGGCTGGGAGCGACTCTCGGCGGCTCGCCGGGCTGCTTGGGGTAGACCGGCGGCCAGGGCGCGTCGAGCAGTCCGTTCACCATGTCTTTCGCGCTCATCGCCAGCAGCGGCTCGAGTGACTGCGGGTCGTCGTTCATGCCGAGCCAGGGATCGCCGGCAGTCGCCAGCCTGGCCGGCAGCGAGGCGATCGTGAACTGGTCAGGGTGGATGTCGTCCAGCTCGTCCCAGCCGAGCGGGGTGGACACCTGGGCACCGGGGCGGGCGCGCACCGACCAGGCGCCGAAGACGGTCTTGTGCGGGGCGTTCTGGTTGAAGTCGACGAAGACCCGCTGGCCGCGCTCTTCCTTCCACCACGCCGCGGTGATCAGGTCGGGGCGGCGGCGCTCGAGCTCACGTGCCACGGCGACGGCGGCGGCACGGACCTGGTAGGAGTCCCACCGCGGCGCAAGCCTGACATAGACGTGCAGCCCGCGGTTGCCGGTCGTCTTGAGGTATGCGGCGATCCCGTTCTCGGCGAACAGCGCCTGCAGCTCGCGCGCGGCCTGCCTGATCTGGCCGAAGTCCACTCCAGGCGACGGATCGAGGTCGATCCGCAGCTCGTCGGTGTGCTCCGGATCCTCGGCCAGGTACGGCCAGACGTGAAAGCCAAGGCAGCCGAGGTTCACCGCCCAGAGCACGTGGTCGAGGTCGGCGGCGACCAGCGCCTGCGACGTGGTGCCGTTCGGCGTGGCCACGGTCGTGGTCCGCAGCCAGTCTGGCGCGTTCTTCGGCACCCGCTTCTGGAAGAACGAAGGGCCACCCGCGCCCTCGGGGAAGCGCTGCAGCAGCACGGGACGGCCGCCCATCGTGCGCATCAGCGGCTCGGCCACCCGCAGGTAGTGCTCGGCCAGGTCGCCCTTGGTCTCGCCGCGCTCCACGAACAGCACCTTGTCTGGCCTGCTGATCAGGTCGGTGCCCGTCGTGCCCATCGCGCCGCCTCTCCGCGGGACCGGCCGGGGTGGCCGCCGGGTCCGCAGTGTGATGATGGCCGCCTGTGCAGCAGGCTAACCCGCCGGGCGCAGCGGTACCTGCCAGGAGAGCCTGGCCGTGCTGCCGCCGGTGACCTCGATGGCGAGGTCCACCCCGGCCAGCGTCGCCTTCTCGGTCAGGCCGGTGAACGCACCGTCCGGCCACATCGGCCCGCCGGTGCCGGGCGCGGGGCCCGCCTCGAGCAGGGCGAGCACGCTGTCACCGCCCACGGTGACCCCGATCCTGGCCTGCATCGCCTGCGGGCTGACCAGGCCGATCGCCTCGCGCAACAGCTCGACGAGCTCAGCGGCGGCGCCGGGATGGAGCGCTCCGTCCACCGGCCCGGCAAAGCTGATCTCCGGCACCGGCGAAAGGCCTCCGCACAGATCGAGTATCTCCCGGCGCAGGCCGCGGCCCTGGAGCCTGCGTTCCAGGCCGAAGATCGTATCCCGCAGCGTACGCAGCACGTCGTCGAGGTCGTCGGTGCAGGCGTCGATGCGGCGGCGGACCTCGGCGTCGCCGCTGATCGCCGACGCGCTCTGCAGCGACAGGCGAGCGGCGAAGATCCGCTGGATGACCTTGTCCCTCAGGTCGGCGGCGATCCTGTCCCTGTCCTGCAGCACGCTCATCTCGCGCACCTGCGCCTGCAGCCCGGCCGCCTCGTCCTGGGCGCGCCTGACCCGGCTCCGCAGGCCGTGGGTCGCTACCGAGATCAGCGCGCCGAGCGCTCCCCACAGCAGGACCCGCCGACCGTGCACCGCGACGGGCACGACCACCGGCGTCAGCGAGATGACCACCTCGACCACGACGACCGCCGCCACGGTCACCGCCGACTCCCACGGCCGGTGCAGCAGCGCGGTCCAGACCAGCGGGATGAGCAGCACGACGCCGACGCCCGAGGTCGGACTGGCGGCGAGGATGAGGGCGAGCACCGAGCCGGTGTAGGCCAGCGGCACGAGCACGGTAAGCCAGCCGGGCAGGCGGTCCTATGGCAGCGCGAAGGCTGCGGTCGTGACCAGCAGCGCCGCGATGCTCGCGATCGCGGCGGGCCAGGACTGGGCGCCTGGGGGCAGCGTTAGGCTGGCCTCGGCCAGAGCGGCGACCACGGCGAACGGGAGCACCCTTGCCAGCAGCCCGTCGCGGCGGAACGGCGAACCCGACGGTTCGCCGAACGCCCGTGCTACCGCACCTGGCATCGAGGTATCGGACGCCCTCTGCATGTCATGCCTTCACGCCGCTCGGGGAAGAGCCAGGCGGGCGACCGCAGCGGCGCGGGCATGGGGGCGACCGCTGACTCGACCGGAATGATTAGCATCCTAGAGCCGACGGCCCGCGGGCTCCATGCGGCAGACCCGGCGGTGAGGTGGGGCCCTCGCCTCTGGCTGGCCGCGGCGGGGCGGGTTTGCCCTAGCCCGAGCCCGCCCTGTCCTCCGGCGCCCCGCCCTTCGCCGACCTGCCCTTGGCCGACCTGCCCTTGGCCGACCTGCCCTTGGCCGACCTGCCCTTGGCCGACCCGGCCTTCGATGGCTTGCCCTTCGCCGACCCGGCCTTCGATGGCTTGCCCTTCGCCGGCCTTCCCTTGACTGGCTTCTCCGTGGCCGGGGCCATCTCGGCGGCCTGGGGCGCGACCTCGCTGAGCGGAACCTTGACCCGCTCAGCAAGCTCGGCTAGGCCGCGGCCGATTCCGTCGGTCAGCGCGCCGAGATCCTCCTCCCGGACCGCGCTGTAGTCGGCCGTGATACCGAACGAGAACCTGTCCAGGTAGGAGAACACAGCCACCCCGATCCGCACGTTGTCGCCGATCGGCACGTACGGGTACACCTCGAGCATCTGCCTGCCGAGCAGGTACAGCGGGAAGCCGGGGCCTGGCACGTTCGTGGTGACGGTCTGGACAAGCGGCTGCGGTATCCGGAACGCCGCTGCCGAGCCGAGCGCGAGCAGCGCAGGGGCGGCGAAGCCAAGCGCCCCGGTGAGCAACTCGGCGCCGACCGCCTGCCTGGTCCGCTTCAGGTCCTGCATCTGGCCGTGCAGTAGCTCAAGCCTCAGCAACGGCCCGCTCTCCCCGACCGGCAGGTTGACCAGGATCGCCGAGACCTTGTTGCTGACCGGCTGCCGCTCGTCCTGGCCGCGCAGCGAGACCGGAACCAGCGAGCGGACCACCACGCCATCCTCGAGCTCGCCGCGCGAGCGCAGCAGGTCACGGAAGCCGGTCGTGATCGCGGCCAGCACCACGTCGTTGACAGTCACGTCGAGCGCCCGGCGGATCCGCTTGACCTCGGCCAGACTCGCCGTGGTCCAGATCCACCGGCGGTGCGGGCTGATCGGCCCGTTCAGCGACGAGACCGACGGCACGGCGAGCCGTCGCGCGCTGCCCCTTAGTCCCAGGCCGAAGTCGATCAGCTGGGCCGGGGTTCGCATCCGGCGCCGCACCAGCCCGGGCAGGTCGGCGAGCTGCCTGGCCGGCCAGGTCACGGCGTCGACGGCGCCGCCGGCCAGCACGTCGGCGAAGGACGGGCCTGGCTGCGGCTGCCAGTGCACCACGGCCGGGCGCTCATGCTCGGGAGTGAGGTCGAACAGGGCTGCCATCAGGTCGGAGCCGCCTATGCCGTCCACCATGCAGTGGTGCACCTTGGAGATGATCGCCCAGCGACCGCCCTCGATCCCCTCGATGAACCACGCCTCCCACAGCGGCCGGGCCCTGTCGAGCCGCTGAGCGTAGACGCGGGCCGCCATCTGGCGCAGCCCGGCCTCGTCACCCGGCGGCGGCACGCCCGCGTGCCGCAGGTGGTAGCGCATGTCGAAGTGCTGATCGTCGGCCCAGTACGGGCGGAACACCTGCAGCGGCAGCGTCCGCACCACCTGGCGGTACCTCGGCGCCAGGTGCAGCTTGGACTCGTAAAGCGCGAGCAGCTCGTCGTAGCCGGGCGGCGGCCCGGCGAAGACGGCGAGCGAGCCGATGTGCATGGGAACGTTCTGGTGCTCGACGAAGTAAAAGCCTGCGTCGAGCGTGTTCATCCGGTCCACGGCCACCCCCGTTCCCGCCGCTACGAGCTAGGTCCCCCCTTCATCATTCCTGTTCTCGGCCATGCGAACCGGGCGGCCTTGTCGCCGTGGCCAGCAGGTGCGGCCCGATGCCCAGCAGCTCGGGGACGCGCTCGGTTGCGCGCGCGGCGTCGAGCACCACCTGCGAGTCAAGCGGGTCGCTCATCCGCTCGGCCAGGTCGCCGAGCAGGTACCCGGCGCCCTCCACGCTGACCAGGTCGGCGACCACCAGGCCGGCCTCGGCGACCTCGCGGCGGAGCTGGCCTGGCCGATGGCAGAAGGCGCTGAACGAGCCGTCGAACAGCGGCGGCATCCACCCGGTCCGCTCCACCTGCCCGACCAGCTCCCTGGACGCCGGGTACGGCTGGTAGACCTTGGAGCGCAGCTCGCCGTCGAGCCTGGGCGCCCAGCGCGAGATCGCGGCGGCGAACAGCGGGCCGCCAGGCCGCAGCACGCGCCTGGCCTCGCGCAGCGCGCGCAGCCGGTCCGCCCGGTACCTGAGGTGGTACAGGGGGCCGAGCAGCAGGACGGCATCGACCGACTCGGTGGCCAGGTCCAGGTCCCGCGCGTCCGCGATCCCGCTGTGCACGGCCGCGACGGCGGTCGTGGCGCTGGCCAGCTGCTCCACGTGCAGCGGCACCAGGTCGCGGTGCTCAACCTGGTATCCGCGCTCCGCCAGCCACATGGCGTACCGGCCAGGCCCGCCGCCGATGTCGGCGACGACCGCGGGCGCGGCCGGCAGCGCCCGCAGGATGATCTCCGTACTGCGCTCGAACTCCAGCACTCCCTTGGGATCGGAGCTGAGCCGATCCTGCTCGCGGCCGCGGGCGTAGAAGGCCTGCACGACGGTTTCCTCGTGGTCGGTCACGGGCTCCATTCTCATTCCGAACGCAGACCACCGCGCCCCCTCGCCTGCCCACGGCCGGTCGCCGCCGGGCGCGCCGCCTTACGCTGTGATCGGGCCTGACTGAGGAGGGCTGACGTTCATGGACACGCTGCCGCCACTCGTCGAGCGCGCAAATGCGCTCGCCCGCCAGCTTGGCTTCCCGCTGACCAGGGAAGAGGCAGGGCCGGACCGGAACAACCCGTCGGCGAGCCTGCCCGGGGTCGGGCTGTTCCTTGCCGTGCTGGCGGCCGGCTGCCAGGGCGGGCGGATCGGCGAGATCGGCACAGGGACCGGCGTGGGCAGCGCCTGGATGGCCAGCACCATGCCCGCGGACTGCACGCTGGTCACGGTCGAGATCGACGAGCGGCGGGCGGCGGCCGCAGCCGGGCTGCTGGCGGCCGACCCCAGGATCAGCGTGCTTGCGGGCGACGCCAGCGAGCTGCTGCCGCCGCATGCGCCGTTCGACCTGCTGTTCTCCGACGGCGGCTGGCGGGATCCGGCGGGCGTCCGGTCCCTGGTCGGCCTGCTGCGGGTCGGCGGGCGGATCGTGATGGACGACGTGACCCCTCTGGCGGTGCTGCCCGCCGACTCGCCGCTGCGCGAGCACGACGTCAAGCGCGAGTTCTTCTACGGCGATCGGCGGCTGATCTCGGCCGAGGTGGTGCTGCCCGACCTGCGCAACTCGCTGCTGGTCGGAACCAGGCTGGCCTGAGGCCGACCCCTCTGCCTGGCTGTCCTGCGCCAGGCAGCCCGGTGCCGGGCAACCCTGTGCCGGGCCGCCGCTCCGGGCATGCCAGGATCAGCGGATGCGCGTGCTTCGGACGCCGGACGAGCGGTTCGGCCAGCTACCCGACTTCGGCTACCAGCCGCACTACGCCGACGTGGGCCACCTGCGGATGGCCTACGTGCAGGCCGGTCCGGCCGACGGGGAGCCGGTCCTGCTGCTGCACGGCGAGCCGAGCTGGTCGTTCCTTTACCGCCACGTCATGCCGGTGCTCGCCGACGCCGGGCTGCTGGCGATCGCGCCCGACATGATCGGATTCGGCCGGTCCGACAAGCCGGCCGAGATCGCCGACCACAGCTACGCCAGGCATGTGGAGTGGATGCGGCGGCTCGCGTTCGACGTACTCGACCTGCGTGCGGTCACGCTGGTCGGCCAGGACTGGGGCGGCCTGATCGGGCTGCGCCTGGTCGCCGAGCACCCTGACCGGTTCGGCCGGGTGGTAGCAGCCAACACCGGGCTGCCCACCGGCGACCTGCCGATGCCGGACGTCTGGCTACGGTTCCGCGAGGTGGTCAGGACCGCGCCCGAGCTCTCCGTGTCGCGGCTGGTCCGCTCGGGCTGCGTCCGGCCGCTGGCCGCCGACGTGCTCGCCGCCTATGACGCGCCGTTCCCCGGCCGGGAGTTCATGGCGGGACCGCGGGCGATGCCCGGGCTGGTGCCGACCACTCCCGACGACCCGGCGTCAGCGGCCAACCGGGCCGCGTGGGACCGGCTGCGGGCGTGGGACAAGCCGTTCCTTGTCGCGTTCAGCGACTCCGATCCGATCACCGGCGGGATGGCACCGGTGCTGCAGCAGGCCATCCCTGGCGCGGCCCGGCTCGATCACCCGGTGCTGACCGGTGCCGGGCACTTCCTGCAGGAGGATGCCGGGGACCGGCTCGCCGCGGAAATCGTCGCCTTCTGCGCTGCGCATCCCGTCTGTTGACCCCCGGCCGGGCCTAGGTAACCGACGGGCGGCGGCTGTGCGTTGAAAGGGTGTGGGAACCCAGCGATTGGACTTCGCGGAGTTCTACCGCGATGCCAAGGATGAGTGCCTGTTCGCCGTCCTGGTGAGTGTCGGTGACCGGGACACCGCGCAGGACCTAGTGGCCGAGGCCTTCGCCAGAGCCTGGGCATCGTGGCCTGCGGTCAGCAGGCACCCGGCCCCGGCGGCATGGGTCGTGCGCACGGCGCTGAACGCCGGTATCTCGCGCTGGCGCCGCCGTGGCCGTGAGGTGCCGGTGCCTGATCTTGCCCTGGTCGCTGACCGGCCAGCGGCTGGCTGGGCGGCCGACGGTTCTGTCGATCCCAGGATCATGACGGCGCTGCTGCGGCTGCCGGCCCGGCAGCGGCAGGTGGTTGCGCTGCGGCTGTTCCTGGACCTCGATACCGAGCACACCGCGCAGGTGCTCGGCATCGCACCTGGCACGGTCCAGGCTCATCTAGGCCGCGCAATGGCGGCGCTTCGCGACGACCTTGTCCCTACCTGGCAGGAGGAGAGCAAGACATGAACGACGACGAGCTGATCACGGTGCTGCTTGAGCAGCGCGGCAAGGTCCCGATGACCACGCCGGTGGAGCAGATCATCAGCCGCGGCCGCGCGGTGCGCGCCCGGCGCCGCGTCCCCGGGGTGGCCGCGGCCGTGGCGGCGGCAACTGCGGCGGCCGTGGCCGTGAGCGTGGCACTGCCCGGCAGTCACCCGGGCGCTAGCAACCCGGCCGCCAGCAGCGCGGCCGCCAGCCATCCATCCGCCAGCCACCGGGCCAGCGGTCCTGGTGCCAGGCTGGCGGCCTGGACTGTCACCCGGCAGGCTGACGGAGCCATCCGGGTCACCTTCCGCGAAGCGACCGACGCGGCCGGGCTGCAGCGCACGCTGCGCGCCGACGGCGTCCCGGTCAGCATCACATTCACCGGCCAGCAGAACCCGGCTTGCCAGCCCTACCCATCAAGCGGAAGCCAGACGCAGCCGTCCCCCGGCCAGCCCTTCGGCGGCCCGATGGCTGGCGTGGTGTCCAGGGACTTTCTTCACAACCCTAAGCAGGCGTACACCACGCCGTACGCCCTGGTCATCCACCCCTCCGCGCTGCCGTCTGACGCCGGGCTGCAGATCTGGACCTCGGGAACCCCGGGAGCGGCCGACAATTTCCAGCTGGGCGTGAACCTGGTGCGAGCCAGCCCGCAATGCACCGGCAAATAGCACCGTCCATGATCCGGCGCGATTTCGGCATACTCCATTGTCGCCGATGCGGACCTGGTAACAGGACAGGGAGTACCGGAGCCATTCGATTGCTAGCCTGTCCCGGTGACAGATTCCTGGGCGGCTAACAATAACGCCAGCGATAGCCCTTGGTCGGCCGATAAGAGTGCCGATCAGCGTCATTCGCTGCCCTCGCGAATTATCGCCGCCCCGCCCGATCGGCCCGAGTCGGCGAACAGCGCCCGGGGCCCGCAGGTGCCATCGCCACGGCGGCCTGCTGGCTGGGACCGCCGTAGCAAGACCGGGCTCGAGAGGGTCACCGAGGCGGTGCTCGCCGCGGCCGGCCCGCGCCCTGGGGTCCAGGTGATCGACCTCGGCTGCGCGGACGGGCGGCTGAGCGTGCCGCTGGCCGAGGGCGGCGCCCGCGTGCTCGCCGTGGACGTGAGCCAAGCCATGGTCAGCAGGCTCAAGGAGGCGGCGATCGAGCGGTCGATCACCGGGCTCCGGGTGCTCGCCACGCCGCTGCCCGACCTGTCGCTGCCCGCCGGGAGCGCAGACCTGGTGGTGTCCTGCTACGCGCTGCACCGGCTGCGCGACGCGGACAAGGCACGCGTGCTCGCCGCGGCCTACCAGTGGCTGCGGCCAGGCGGCGAACTGCTCGTCGCCGACATGATGTTCGGCCGCGGCGCGACAAGCAAGGACCGGGCCATCATCAGGTTCAAGATCAGGGCATTGGCCAGGAAGGGCATCGGCGGCTGGTGGCGGATCGCCAAGAACGGCTACCGCTACCTGGTCAGGGCGAGGGACTACCCGGTCTCGATCAGCACCTGGGCCGCGATGCTGGCCAGGGCAGGCTTCACCGGCATCACCGCGTCGTCGGTGTTCAACGAGGCGGGCCTGGTCTCCGGGCGGCGCCCGGAGACCAGCTGAGTCACCGGCCCAGCCCAGTCCGGCCCGGTTCAAGGCTGGCCCGGTTCAAGGCTGGCCCGGTTAGAACCTGCCGATCGCCGCCGGAGCGCCGAACTGCCTGAGCACCTCGGGCACCGTGACCTTGCCGCCCTCGTCCTGGAAGTTCTCCATGATCGACAGCAGCGCCCTGGCGGTCGCGCCGGTGCCATTGAGAGTGTGCGCGAACTCGAGCTCTCCGTCGCGGCGGAACTTGATGTTCAGCCTGCGGGCCTGGTAGTCGGTCGTGTTAGAGCAGGAGGTGATCTCGCGGTACCGCTCCTGGGTCGGGAACCACGCCTCGATGTCGTACTTCTTGGCTGCCGGGGCGCCGAGGTCGCCGACCGAGATGTTCATCACCCGGTACGGCAGGCCGAGCTCGCGGGTGATCTCCTCCTCGTGCGCGAGCAGTTCCTCGTGGATCTCCTTGGACCGCTCTGGCACGCAGTACACGTACATCTCGACCTTGTCGAACTGGTGCACGCGGAACATGCCCTTGGTGTCCTTGCCGGCCGCGCCGGCCTCCCGCCTGAAGTTCGTGGTGAACCCCGCGTACCTGGCCGGAAGCTGGTCCTCCTCAAGCCGCTCGTCGGCGTGGATCCCGGCCAGCGCGACCTCTGAGGTGCCAGTCAGGTACAGGTCGTCCTTCTCCAGCCGGTAAAGGTTCGACTCCTCGGTGGGCAGGAACCCGGTGCCGTACATCGCCTGCTCGCCGACCAGGATGGGCGGCAGCACGGTGAGGAACCCCTTGCCGCGGAGCTTGTGCAGCACGTACTGGTACAGCGCCATCTCGGTGACCGCGACGTCGCCGATCCGGTAGGCGAACCGCGAGCCGGACAGCCGCGCTCCTCTGGCCATGTCGATCCAGCCGCGCGCCGATCCGAGCTCGGTGTGGTCCTTTGGCGTGAAGCCGAACTGAGTCGGCTCGCCCCAGGTCCGCACGACCTCGGCGTCCTCCTCGTCCATGCCGTCGGCCGCGGTCGGGTCGGGCAGGTTCGGGATCCTGGCCAGGATGTCCGCGCGGTGCTGCGCGGCGACGGCCTGCTCCTGCAGGGCGGCCTCGATCCGGCCGGCCAGCTCGCGCAGGCTAGTGAGCTCGTCGGGGCCCGGCTTGCCCCTGGAGGCCTTCTTCTGCTCGGCGCGCAGCGACTCGGCGCGCTCGGTGGCCTCGCGCCAGCTGGCGTCGGCCGCCAGCAGCTCGTCGAAGTCCTGCCCGGCACCGCGCCGGGCGAGTGCCGCCCGGTAGCCGTCCGGATCCTGTCGTGCCGCCTTGAGGTCGATCATTTTGGCGATTCTAGCCGCGGCGGAGCAGGGCGGCTCACCGATATTGCGCGCCGCAGAGCGGCGGATTGCTCGTCCGCGCCGCAGGGCGGCGGTGCGAATCGAGTTTCCTACGCTCCGCTGCCTTGGTATACGTCAGATGGCGCGCCGCACCGCGCGCCTGCCGCCCTCCGGAGGAACTGTGCGCTCCGCATCGCCACGCAGGCCACTCGCCGCCGCGGCGGCTGCCGCACTCGCGGCCATCGCGATAGCACTTCCCGCCGCAGCCGTTCCCGCCGTGCCCGCCGCGGCCTCGGCCGTGACGACCCCGCCGCCGACCGGCAAGCCTGGCGTGATCGCGCAGGTCAGCAGGGCGCCGCTGCCCTCTGGCGAGCGCTACGTCTGCCCCGCACCGGCCAGAGCCGGCCAGATGGAGTGCCTGTCCATCGTCCGCTCGCTCCCGCCAGGGGCCTTCCCGGCGATCGCGGCCATGCGGGCCAACGGGTTCTACTCGCCGGCCGACCTGCGCAGCGCCTACAAGCTCGGCCGTGCGCCGTCACGCGGCGGCAGGGGCGCCACGATCGCGATCGTGGACGCCTTCTCCGACCCCAGGGCCGCCGCCGACCTGGCCAGGTACCGCTCGCGCTTCCACCTCGGCGCGTGCACCACCGCGAGCGGCTGCCTGCGCATCGTGAACCAGGCCGGCCAGCCGGGCCCGCTGCCCGCGGCGAACTGGTCCTGGGCGGGCGAGGAGTCCGTCGACCTCGACATGGTCTCGGCGATCTGCCCGAACTGCCGGATCCTGCTGGTCGAAGCCAGGACAGCGGACGTCAACAGCCTTGTCGCCGCCGAGCGGGCAGCCATCGCATCCGGCGCCCGCTACGTCTCCAACAGCTGGGCGGGCAGCGAGTTTGCCGGCCAGAACCGGTACGCCCGCTCCCTGAATCACCCTGGGACCGTCATCGACTTCGCCTCTGGCGATTCCGGCTACGGCCCGGCGTTCCCGCCCGACCTTCAGTACGTCACCTCGATCGGCGGCACCACGCTGAAGCACGCGCCTGGCAGACGCGGCTGGGCCGAGTCGGTGTGGGGCTCGACCGCCTTCGGCGCGCCGGGAACCGGCTCTGGCTGCTCGGCCCTCGTGCCCAAGCCGTCCTGGCAGCGCGCCGACGACCGGTCGCCGGGCGGCTGCCTCAACCGGACGGAGAACGACGTCGCCGCGGTCGCCAACCCGCGCACCGGGGTGGCCGTCTTCGACAGCTACCCGTCACGCGACTGGTCGCCTGGGTGGAACGAGTTCGGCGGCACCAGCGTCGCGACGCCGATCATCACGGCCATCTACGCCATCGCCGGGCACCCCGAGCAGCGGACCTACCCTGCCGAGTACCCCTACCTGCACCCCTCGCACCTGTTCGACGTGACCACCGGTGCCAACGGCACCTGCGAGGCCTCCCGCCAGTACCTGTGCCACGGCGAGCCCGGGTATAGCGGGCCGACCGGCCTCGGGACCCCAGACGGCACCGCGGCCTTCCGCAGCTCGGCGCACCTGGTCACGGTGGTTGATCCAGGTACCAAAGACGTGGCCGCTGGCGGCAGGCTCACGGTCCGCCTGACCGGCCTGGACACCTGGGCGGTGGCCCGACTGCGCTGGCAAGCCACCGGCCTGCCCGCTGGCCTCTCGATCCGCCCCGTGCCGCACTCGACCGACGCGCTGATCACCGGCTCGGTGCCGAAGGCGGCCGCCTCCTACCGGGTCACGGTGACCGCGACCGACGGCTCGGCCAGCGGGTCGACCAGGTTCTCCGTGGTGGCCGTGACGAAGCTGACCGCGGCAAGCCCGCCCGCGGGCCGGCTCCTGCTCGCCTCGCGCACCCTGTGCGCGGACGGCGGCGCAGGCCAGGCCGGGCAGCCGGTACGGCTGCTGCACTGCACCGGCCAGGCCAGCCAGGCGTGGGCGTTCGTGTCATCGGGCGGCCCGGGCAACGTCGGCACGCTGCGGCTCGGCGGCCGGTGCCTGTCGGTGTCGGCCGGACGGGCAGTGCTCGCCCGCTGCGGGAGTGCGCCGGACGAGCGGTTCGGCTATCTGGTCTCAGCCGCACTGGTGGATGCGGCCACCGGACGGTGCCTGGCCGCGGCGCGGCTGAGCCCGGGCAGCGGGATCACGGCCGCCGCCTGCGACCCGGCACGCGGCCGCCGGTGGCAGGCCTGGCGGCTGCCGGCCGGGTTCCTGCTGACCGGCGCGGGCGGACGGTGCCTGGACAACCCGGCAGGAAGCGCGGCACTCGGCGTCCAGGCCGCGGTCGCAGCCTGCGACGGCTCACCCGGCGAGGTGTGGTCGCTGAGCACCTCGGGCAGCATCCGCGGTAGTTCAGGGTTCTGCCTCGACGGCAGCGGCAGCACGGTCTTCCACGGCGCCAGCCTGCCCGACGGCACCCCGGTGGTGCTCAACTTCTGCTCGGGCGCCAACGACCCGCAGCAGGTCTGGGTGCCCGGGCCCGGCGGTCAGCTAATCAACGGCTGGTCGGGCCGCTGCCTGGCCGACGACCCACGGGCGGGCGGCACCGGCCTGGTAATCGAGGACTGCTACGGCGCCGCCGACGAGATCTGGGACCTGAACTAGCCTCCGGCTAGCGGACCACGCGCCGCTCAGTCGTCGCAGGCCGGGATGGGGATCGCTTCGGCCGCGGGCTCGGGGCCCGGCACCCGGTCCTGGTCAGCCGCCGTCAGCTGGTCGGCCCCGGCAACCTGGTCAGCCGCCGTAACCTGCCCGGCCGCCTGGCGGCCGGGCAGCCGCGTCGGCCTGGTCGCGAGCACCGAGCCGACCAGGATGATCCCGAACGCGGCCAGCATCACCGGCGTGACCCGCTCGCTGAGCACGAGCACGCCGAGCGTGACAGCGACCGCCGGGTTGATGTAGGTGATCACGCTGGCCCGGGGCGGCCCGACCTCGGCGATGAGCTGGAAGAAGATCCAGAACCCCGCCGCGGTGCAGATCAGCGCGAGGCCCGCGATGGACAGCAGCACCTTGGTCGCGGGGACCGACGACGGCCAGGTCAGCGCCGCGGCGGGGGCATAGACCACGGCGGCGAACGCCAGGCAAGCGGCGGTCATGCCGACCGGCGGGACGTCGGCCAGCTTGCGGTTCGCGATCAGCGGGCCGGTCGCGTAGCACAGCGCGACGAAGAGCACCTCGCCGACGGCGCGCGCGGTGCCGGCGGTCGCGTGCGAGCCGATCAGGTCAGGCCCGGCAAGCAGCGCGACGCCGCCGAGGCCGATCAGCAGGCCGATCCAGCGCACCGGGCTCAACCGCTCGCTCGCGCCGATCAACAGGCTGAGCACGGCCACGATGATCGGCACCGACGCGATCAGCAGGCCGGACAGCGAGCTGGTGATCGTGCGCTCGGCCTCGGACAGCACGAACCACGGGGCGATGATCTCCACCAGCGCGAACACGGCGAGCCAGCGCCAGGCAGGCCGGACCGCGGCGAGCTGCCCGCGCCGCATCGCGAGCGGCAGCAGCAGCGCCGCGCCGATGCCGACCCGCGCGAACACGAGCACGGGAACCGCGACACCGCCGACCGCGATCTTGATCAGGAGGTAAGGAAGCCCCCAGATCACGCTCATCGCCGCGAACATGATCCAGCCGCGTCGGCTCACCGCCCGCTCCTTTCGTCGTCACTGAACTGATACTCGGCCGGTACACGGGATTATTCCGTGCCTACGACAAGCGCGGATACGCTCGCAGCAACTGCCGGATTATCCGCAACCAACCAGCAGGAGTGCTGTTGCGCAGTGAGCGGGCTGCCCTGTCAGGGGGCAGGTCAGCCGGGCCAGCCGGGCCAGCCGGGCCAGCCGACCGGGGCGCGGCGGCCGACATCGCCGCCGGTCACGGCCCCGAGCGCGGGCCGACCGAGCCCGCCTTGCCTGCCGTGCAGAGCACGGCGGGGCAGGCCACGGCCGGCCGCGGCCTGCCCCGCTGGTCCTCGCTGGCCCTGGCGTTCGCCGCCGGGCTGGCGCTGGCGGCGGCGTTCCCGCCGGTGGGCGTGTGGCCGCTGGCGATCGCCGGCCCCGCGCTGCTGGTACTCGCCGTCTGGCGAAAGGGCTGGCTGGCGACATTCGCCATGGCGCTGACATGCGGCGGCGTGTTCTTCGTTGCGCTGCTGTCTTGGCTCGTCAATGTCGCCTGGTACGCGTGGATCACGCTCGCGGTGATCGAGGTGCTGCTGTTCGCGGTCCTTGCGCTCGCGCTGCGGCCGCTGCTGCGGCTGCGCGCCTGGCCGCTGGCCGTGGCCGGCTGGTGGGTGGCCCAGGAGGCGATCAGGGACAGGTTCCCGTGGGGCGGGTTTCCCTGGGGCCGCCTGGCCATGAGCCAGCCGGCCGCGCCGACCGCGGGATGGGCGGCCATCGGCGGGCCGCCGCTGCTCACGTTCCTGCTGGCGCTGGCCGGGGCCTGCGTCGCCTACCTGGTGCTCACGGCGGCGGGCCTGCGCCACTCGGACGGGAGGAACGCGGCGCGCGGGACCGCGGCGGCGCCTGACGCTCGGCGGCGCGGGCTGGTGCTGGCAGGCCTGCTCGCGGTGCTCGCCGTCGGGGTGACGATGGCCGGCAACCTCGCCTGGAGCTGGGCGCCTGGTCCGGGCCCGACCGCGATCGTGGCCACGATCCAGGGCAACGTGCCGCACTCGCGCAACCTGCCCGAGCAGCTGCGCGCCACCGTGGTCACCATGAACCACGCGGCCGCGACGATCACGCTAGCCAGGCAGGTGCGGGCTGGCCTGCGGCCCGCGCCGGACATCGTGATCTGGCCGGAGAACTCCACCGACATCGACCCGAGTCTCTCGCCGCCCACCTACGCCGACATCGCCGCCGCCGTGGCCGCGATCGACCGGCCGGTGCTGGTCGGCGCCGTGCTCGACAACCCGCAGCGCAACGCCGGCCAGCTCTGGCTGCCGGGCCGCGGGCCGGTGCAGGTGTACATCAAGCGCCAGCTTGTGCCGTTCGGCGAGGTGATACCGCTGCGCGGGTTCATCGACCACTTCACCTCGCTGCCCTCGCTGCAGCCGCAGAACTTCACTCCCGGGCACCGCGCCGTGGTGTTCGCCGTGGGCAAGGTCAGGCTGGGCGACCTGATCTGCTACGAGGTCGGGTTCGACAACCTGGTGCGGTCCGAGGTTGCGGCCGGCGCCAACCTGCTCACCGTGCAGACCAACGACGCGGACTTCGAGCTCGACGGGCAGCTCGGCGAGACCCTGCAGCAGCTCGACATGGCCCGGATGGACGCGATCTGGACCGGCAGGTCCGTGGCCGTAGCCTCGACCACCGGCATCAGCGCGATCATCGCCCCGGACGGCGCCCTGCTGGTCAGGAGCCGTACCTGGCGCCGGGCCGAGCTCGAGGCCCGGGTGCCGCTGCGCTCCGCGCTGACCCCCGCCGACCGGATCGGGCCGTGGCCGGAGCTCGGCATCGCCGTGCTCACCGCGCTCGCGCTGGCATGGGCGCTGGCCGGTCCCCGGCTGCGCGGGCGCCGCGCCAGGCTTGCAGCCGGCGGTGCGGGCGTGCCAGGTTAGCGTGCATGCCTGCCCGTCCCGTGCACGTCGTGGTCGACGCAATCGACCCGCCGCGGCTCGGCGCGTTCTGGGCAGCGGCGCTCGGCTGGGAGCTGCATGACGCGGACTCCGACGAGCCAGCCGCGATGCCCGCCGGGTTCAGCTATCCGGACCCGGGCGCGCTGCCGCTGGTGTTCGTCCCCGTCGCCGAGCCCAAGGCAGGCAAGAACCGGGTGCACCTTGACCTGGTGTCGACCTCGGTCGAGCACCAGCGGGAGCAGGTGCGGCTGCTGACCGGGCTCGGCGCTACTGCTGTGGACATCGGCCAGGGCGAGGTCGCGTGGGACGTGCTTGCCGACCCGGAAGGCAACGAGTTCTGCGTGCTCGACCCGAGGCCCGAGTACCGCGACACCGGGCCGGTGGCCGCGGTCGTGACCGACGGCGCCGACCCGGTCGCGCTGGCCGCGTTCTGGAGCGAGGCGGCGGGCTGGCCGGTCACCGAGTCTGGCCCGGACTTCGCTGCGCTGCGCTCCCCGGCCGGCGTCGGCCCCTACCTGGAGCTGCTCCGCACGCCCGACCCGAAGACCGTCAAGAACAGGCTGCACGTCGACATCGCACCGCCGCGCGGCGGAGAGGTCGCCGCCGAGGCCGCCCGGCTGCGCGCGGCCGGCGCTGTCCCGGTCGACGTGGGCCAGAGAGACGTCACCTGGGTCGTGCTCGCCGACACCGAAGGCAACGAGTTCTGCGTCCTGTACCCGCGCTGACGCCACGCCCAGTGCCCCCGACCGCCGCGCCCAGTGCCCCCGACCGCCCAGTGCCCCCGACACCGCGGCCACTGCCGCCGAGGCCGCGGCCAGTGCCCCCGAGGCCGCGAAGTGAACGCAACAGCCCCCGGCAGCGAATGATCGCCGCCACTCCGGGCCGCCCTGAATGATCGCCGCCACCCCCGCGAGCCGTAAGAATGATTCCGTGGGGTTCTGGCGCGGTCTGACCCGGCCGGCCCGGTGGGCGACACTGCTCGCCGGCGCCGTGCCGGTGCTCGCCTTCCCCGGGCTCGACCTGGAATTCGTGGCCTGGTTCGGCGTGGTGCCCGGGCTGCTGCTGATGCGGGCGGCACCCACCGGGCGGGAGGCAATCGTCAGGGGCTGGTGGTTCGGCGTGGGATACCTGCTGGCCGCCCTGTACTGGCTGACCCCGAACCTGGGGCCTGGCCTGCTGCTTGTCGTGATCCTGCTCGGCCTGCCCTGGGCCGGCGTCGGCTACGCCGCCTGGCGGCTGCTCCGCGCCCGCCCCGGCACACCTGACCCTGCCGACAACCCCGCGAACGAGCCGGCCGACGACGCGGCCCAGTCCAGCGCCGGGTGGGCGGCCAGGCTGTGGCCGCCGGGGCCGAGCCTGCGTCAGTCCCTCGCGGCCATCGTGGTACTGCCCAGCTGCTGGGTGGTCATCGACTGGATCAGGTCCTGGCAGGGCATCGGCGGCCCGTGGGTCGTGTTCGGCGCGAGCCAGTGGCAGCATCCGGTCGTGCTCGCGCTCGCCGCCGTCGGCGGGATCTGGCTGATCGGCTTTGTCCTGGTCGCCGCCAACACCGCGATCGTGGTCATGCTGACCGCGGCATCCTGGCCGGGCCGTGCGATCGGCGCCGCAGGCGCGCTGCTTGCCGTGGCGGCCGGACCCGCCGCCTTCGCGCTCACCGCCACTGAGTACGCGGTGCCGCGCACCGGCCACCTCACGCTCACGCTGGTCCAGCCCGGCCTGGTGCCGGCCGGCGGGCCCGCACAGGAACTGGCCGAGGAGATCAGGATGACGCGCCAGGCCCCACGCGCTGACCTGGTCGTCTGGGGCGAGAGCAGCGTCGGCTACGACCTGTATGCGGCTCCGCGCGTGCTCGCCAGGCTCCAGCGTCTCTCGGCCGAGATCGGCACCCAGCTGCTGGTCAGCCAGGACGCGGTCAGTCCGGCGGGGCGCAAGCTCAAGGTCGCGGCGCTGATCGGCCCCGGCGGCATCGAGGCCACCTACACCAAGTCGCGGCTGGTCCCGTTCGGGGAGTACATACCGTTCAGGTCCGTGCTCGGCTGGCTCACCAGGGTCAGCCGGGCCGCATCGGCGAACATGGAACCGGGTCCCGGAGCCAGGGTCATGCACGCGGTCCTGCCCGACGGCCGGCACCTGACGCTCGGCATCCTGATCTGCTTCGAGTCCTCGTTCCCCGACATGTCGCGCGCCGACACCAACCACGGCGCTCAGGTGATCATCTACCAGACCTCGGACTCCACCTTCCAGGGCAGCTGGGCGCCCGAGCAGCACGCCTCGCTGGCCGCGCTGCGCGCGGCGGAGACCGGGCGGCCCGCCGTCCAGGCCGCGCTGACCGGCGACACGGTCGCGTTCGACGCCCGCGGCCGACTGCTGGTCTGGGCCGACACGAACGTCCGCGGCGTGGTGCGGGTCACCGTGGCGCTGCCGCCCGCCTCGGAGCGGACGCCGTTCGACCGGTACGGCGACGTCGTCCCGTGGTTCGCCATAGCCGTCACCGTCATCGCCTTTCTCGCCGCCGCGAAATCGGCGGGACTGTCCGGCCATTTCCGTCGCCGCCGCTCCTGACCTTGCCGCGCGGCCCGGCCGACTGCGCGAAAGCCGGATAGGGCACACCCGCGCCGCAGGCATACTGTGAAACGACCGGGGTAACCCGCTGGCAGACGAACCAGGACCACGCGTCCGGCGACGCTAGAGCACACCGACCACGGTCCGCCATCCGGAGCCGCCGGGCCCGCCTGGGCGGCTACCGGCGCACATGCGCACCAGCGCATCGGCGCTCGCGCCGCGGCAGGGGTTCGCGGCCGGCACCGACGACAACAAGTACGGGTCACAACTGCGGCTCCTGCCGGATCAGCGGCGGGCCGAACCGGGAGGACAGCGTGCTGCACAAGCGAAGCCCATCTCGACGGCGCAAGCTGGCTCCGTTTGCCGTCATCTGCGCGGCCGGCCTGCTGGCGGCGGCGTGCCAGTCGGGCGGCTCGGCGGGCGGGACGACCGAGGGCGGGAAGTCGCCGGCCTCGGGGGTCACGCTCAGCTTCTCGCCGACGTCGGGCAGCAGCGCCGTCAACCCGGCCAAGGGCATCACGGTGACAGCCACAGGCGGCAAGCTCACCTCCGTCACGGTTACCGGGCGCGACCTCGGCGCGAGCGCAGTCACCGGCACGATGAGCAAGTCGGGGACGTCCTGGCACAGCGCGTGGACGCTGCCGGTGGCGCAGACGCTCACGGTGACGGCTAAGGCGGTCAGCTCATCAGGCAACCACGTGACCCAGTCGAGCACGTTCAAGACCCTGGCTCCGGCGCAGACGTTCTCCACGATGATCTTCGAGGGCTATAACGACACCTACGGCGTCGGCATGCCGATCATGCTCACCTTCAGCCGCCCGATCACGAACCGGGCGGCCGTGGAGCGCTCGCTGAGCATCACCTCATCCAAGCCCGTGGTGGGCGCGTGGTACTGGGACAACAGCCAGACGCTGTCGTTCCGCCCGCGCTCGTACTGGCCGGCCAACACCACGGTGAGCTTCGTCGGCCGCCTCAACGGCGTCGAGGGCGCGCCCGGCGTCTACGGGATGCACACGCTCACCCAGCGGTTCCGCATCGGCGGGTCACTCATCGTGGTGGCGAGCACCAGGACCCACCACATGAAGCTGTACCGGAACGGCAAGCTCTACCGGACCTGGCCGATCAGCACCGGCCGCCCGGGCGACGACACGCCGAACGGGACCTACCTCACGATCGACAAGGGGAACCCGGTGCTGATGACGGGCCCTGGCTACTCGATCGAGGTACCCTGGTCGGTGCGCTTCACCTGGACCGGTGACTACCTGCACGATGCCTACTGGTCGGTGGGCGAGCAGGGCTTCATCAACGTGAGCCACGGCTGCGTCAACATGCCACCTGCCGATGCCGAGGTCTACTACAAGATGGCCATGCCAGGTGACCCGGTCACGATCGTCGGCAGCCCCAAGGCCGGGACCTGGGACAACGGCTGGACTCAGTGGTTCTTGAGCTGGCCGCAGCTAGTCAAGGGCAGCGCACTGCGCGAGGCCGTGCAGGCGGGCCCGAACGGCAGCACGTTCGTCAGCCCGGCCGCGCTGACGGCGTCGACCGCCACCGCGCCGCTCGGCACCTCGGCATCGCGGAACTCGCGGGCCGGCTGATCGCCCGGTTCGCGGACAGCGCGGTGGCGCTCGCCCGGATCGCCGCACCGGTCGGTGACCTACATCACTTTGCCGGGATCCGGGACGTACGGACAGTGACGGTGCGTTACATCCTGTGACCCCCGCCGGGGAGCAGACCCCCCGAATCACCCCCAACCGGATCTGCCCTCCCGCCTCCTTAGGCAGGCCTGCCTGGAGCGCACCCCGCGCACCCGGCACGGCCGCCGCGCTGAACCAGCGAGGTACGCGCGAACCCCCGCGCGCGCCAAACTGCCGGCCGGAAGGTCCGACGGCTACAGCACCGCACCGCGGGCGCTTGCGCCCCCGGGACGGGCGGCGGCGGGTCAGTTCGGAAGGAATGCGATGATTCGCACCCCCCGTACCCCCCGCCTAAGCCACGGTCTGCGTGCGCTCGGTGATCGCGTCGGTGGCTCGGTGAACCGCAAGGCACTCGCGATCGCCGGCGCCGGGCTGGCGCTGGCCGGCACCGGAGCCGCGACCGCGACCATGGCCTTCACGGGCAGCGCGGCGAGCGCCGCCGACACTGGCGGCACCGGCCACACAGTGACCGCACGTCACGCCGACGCTGCCCATGCCGACGGCGCCAAGCGCGCCGGGCTCAAGGCCACGCACGCTCCGGTCGGGTCAAGCGACCGCAGCACCCGTCACCGCAGCTCTGCCAAGCAGAGCACGGCCAAGCACAGCACGGGCACTCGCAGCACGGCCAGGCACGGCACGGGCACTCACAGCACCGCCAGGCCCAGCAGGGCCAGGCACGCTGCCGCTCACCGCGCCGCTGGCCCTCACGCCACGGGCCGGCCGGGGACCGGTCGCGCCATGCGCGCGCTGACCTGGGCAACGGCCAGCAAGATCGTGGCCGACCAGACGTCCCCCAAGGCAGCTCACGGCACCCGGCCCGCGCAGGACCGGCTCACCCCGGCCGGGACCAGCGGCCCGCAGACCTGGCTGCCGATCACCCCGGCCAGGTACGAGAACGCGAGGACCATCGTTCGGCAGGCCCTGGCCAAGCACATGGGCGTCCGCGCAGCGGTCGTCGCCGTCGCGACGTCCATGCAGGAGTCCGGGCTGCTGAACATCGACTACGGCACGTCCGACTCGGTCGGCCTGTTCCAGCAGCGCCCGTCCTGCGGCTGGGGCACCTCGGCTCAGATCCTGCACCCCGCCTACGCTGCCGACGCGTTCCTCAGCGCACTGCGCGGCTACGAGGCGCGCAACCCGGGCTGGGCACAGCAGCCGCTGTGGGAGTCAGCGCAGGGCGTGCAGGCCTCAGGCTTCCCCTACGCCTACGCCAAGTGGGAAGCCCAGGCCGCCCACCTGGTCGCGACCATCACCCCGCATCTAGTCTGAGCCCGTGCAGGAGGCGGGTACCCGGAATTGCGCCGGCCGAAGCGTGATCTCAGTCACGTCGCCCGAATTAGGGATGTAAATCTCGTCATAACCGGGTTACTTGAGGTGACCCTCGCGCTACCTGCCCCTATGCCGCCCAGCCACGACTCAGACTGCCCGATCCCGCGCTCGCCCTTTCCCCGGGTCGCAGCGCGGACCGCGGCAGCACCCGCCCCCCGGTGCTCGCCGCGATCACGTGCCCCGCCTCCAGCCCCCGTTGGAGGCGGGGCACTCGGCGCAGCCGGACTTCCTGATCACGGTGGGTTTCTGTCGGATGGAGTAGGTAATCCACCGTGATCATGAGGTCCAGTCCTTAAGGACTGGCTAATTTCGGGCAACGGTGGCCAGGGCAGTGCGCCTGATGCTGTAGAACTTTCGGCATGGAGTCATTTCTGACCAGCGTGATGACCAGCCACGGCTACCTCGCGCTGATCATCCTGGCCTTCGTCGAGGCGTGCTGCATCCCGATCTCCTCGGAGGTCACGTTCGCGCTCGCAGGCGTCATCGCGGCGACCCAGCCGAACAAGTTCAGCCTGATCGGCGTCATTGTCATCGGCACGCTGGCAGAGATGGGCGGCTCGCTGACCTCCTACGCGGTCGGCCGCCGCGGCGGCAGGCACCTGCTCGACCGGTACGGCAGGTGGGTGCTGATCTCGCACTCGGACCTTGACCGGGCCGAGCGCTTCTTCGCCGGGCGCGGCTCGTGGGCCGTGGCCGTCGCCCGCGTGCTGCCGCTAGTGCGCTGCTTCGCCTCGTTCGGCGCCGGCGTCGTCGAGGTGCCCGCGGCTCCGTTCGCGATCTTCAGCCTGATCGGCACCGCGGCCTGGGCAACCGCGCTGACCCTGCTCGGCTACAGCCTCGGCGACACGGTGACGAAGTTCTACCACTCGTTCTCGCTGGTGGGAGCGGCGCTGGCGGTCGTACTGATCGGCGGGCTCATCGCGCACCGGGTGCACGCGATCAGGAAGGACTCGGCCCGCCGCGCCCAGGCCGAGGCAGTGCCGGTCGGCTCGGACAAAGTGAGCACCGGCCGGTCAGGCGGCGCGCACCGCAGCGGCCGCGGCCCGACCAGCTAGCCCCACCGCGCACGCCGCTCCCCCGCGCGGCCCGCGCCCGCCCGCGACGCACCGCCTCACCCGCGGGACGCGAGCACGATCGCGTCGAGAATGCGGTGGCAGTCAAGTTCGCCGAGTTCTGTGGGCACCGCGGCAGCAACGGCCATCATCGCGCTCAGCAGCAACTCGCTCTGCTCGAGCGGCGCCCGGCCAGCGCTCTCGGCAAGCCGCGCGGTCTCGGCCGCGAACCTCTCCGAGCGGGCGAACCTGGTGAGCGTCGCCGACGGCGCGACCGGCATGACCGGCACGACCGCCGCAGTCGCCACGACCGCCGCAGTCGCCACACCCGCCCCGGCGGCCACTCCAGGCTCGGCCGCCACACCCCGCGCGATTCGCCCAGCCCCCTGGCGCTCTCCAGGCTCGCCGAGCGAGACCCGCAACTCCGTGCCGAGCGCCCTGGCCAGCGCGGATAGCGCCGCCAGGGTCGGGTTGCCGCGCCCGTTCTCCAGGTTCGCGATGTAGGGCACGGACAGCCCAGCGCGCATCGCCACCGCCGCGATCGTCTCCCCGGCCGCCGCACGCCTGGACCGCAGCCTCCCGCCTAGCTCAGCTATCTCCACAGAATATAGAATCCCATACTGTGTTCTCTAGAGATAACAACGACGCGCCGGCCACACCAGCCACCGGCCGCCAGATCAGCCACCGACGGCCCCGTCCGATCGTGCTGCGCAACCCTGCCTTCGGCCGGATCTGGATCAGCCAGCTTCAGTCGAACCTGGGCACCTGGCTGATGGTCGTCGCCGTGCCGGTCTACGTCTTCCACCTCACCGGTTCGCCGGGCAGCACCAGTCTGGCCCTGGTGGCCGAGGCTTCTCCTGCGCTTGTGTTCGCACCGCTCGGCGGTGTCCTTGCCGATCGCTGGAACAGGCGCCTGGTGATGGCGGGGTCGGACGCGCTCCGCGCGGGCTGCGTGCTCGGCATGCTGGTCGCCGGCGACGCGGGCCTGGTGTGGGTGGTCTACGCGGCGGTGTTCGCCGAGAACAGCTTCGCCGCGTTCTTCGACCCCGCCTACAGCGCGATCATCCCGCAGATCGTCGGCCGGTCGGCCGACCTGGACGCGGCGGGCGCCTGGTCGGCGGCGGCCGGCGGTGCGGTCCGGCTGGCCGGCGGCCCGCTCGGCGGCCTGCTCTACGCGGTCGCCGGGTTCCGCTGGCTGGTGGCCGCCGACGCGGCCACGTACCTGATCTCGGCAGCACTGGTGCTCTCACTCCGCCGAGCACCCCGACCAGCCATAACGCTATCCCACCCAGCCGGTCAGCCCAGCGCCGCCGCACCTGGCCACGGGCCGGTCTCAGAAAACCAGGCCCGCCCGCCGACCAGCGTGCTCACCGATCTGCAAGCCGGCCTGACGTACCTGGCCCGCAGCCCGATGCTGCGCGGCCTGCTGGCAGTCTCCTCGCTGTTCCTGTTCGCGAACGGCGCCCTGACCGTCGTCCTTGTGCCGTTCGCGGTGCGCATGCTGCACGGCGGTCCGCGGGGCGTGGGCCTGCTGATGTCGGCGCTCGGAGCTGGCTACCTGGCCGGCGCCTGTCTCGGCAGGCGCCTGGCCAGGGGCGGGCATGTGCGCGGCGGCACTGCCCTGTGCCTGATCGCGGAGACTGGCGCATTCGCCGGGCTGTTCAACTCCGCGAGTATCGGCGCGGCTCTGGCGTTCATCGCGCTGGTCGGGGTGCCGGGCGCCGCCATCTTGCTGCTGGTCAGGGTTGGCAAGCAGCGCGCCGCCCCTGACCGGGTGCTCGGCCGGGTCAGCTCGGCGTTCGGCGCGGCGCAGATGGCCGCCACGGTGCTCGGCGCAGCGCTCGGCGGCGTGCTCGCCAGCGCGATCGGGATCATCGCGCTGGCGGATGCCGCACTCGGGCCGGTCGCCGCCGCCGCAGTGCTGGCCTGGGCGTGCCTGCCCTCCGGGCGGCCGGCGGCCGAGCAGCCTGCCGTGGCCGCGGCCGCGGCAGGCCCGGGCGCGGCCGCGGCCAGCTAGTCGCTGAGCGCCTGGTACACCATCTGGCGCAGCTGCGACCTGATCGGGTGCGTGCTTGACGGCAGCAGCTGGGTGAAGAACGTCACGGTCAGGCCGGTCGCCGGGTCGACGAAGAAGGCCGTGCTAGCCGCGCCGCCCCAGGAGTACTCGCCCTCGCTGCCCAGCGTCTTGCCGGCCGCCGCGTCGGTCATGACCGCGAAGCCGAGCCCGAAGCCGACGCCGCGGAACGGCGCCTCGGCGAACAGCGCCCGGCCGAAGGTCTCCAGGTCGGCCCCGCCTGGCAGGTGGTTCCTGGTCATGTAGCCGACCGTCCTCGGGCCGAGCACCTTGACCCCGTCGAGCTCCCCGGCCGGGCTTCCCGGCGAGCCGAGCAGCATCGAGGCGAGCCTGTGGTAGTCGGCGGCCGTGGAGACCAGCCCGCCGCCACCGCCGAGGAACGTCGGCACGTGGTTCGAGACCGCGCCGAGCCCCTCCATCCGCTGCGCCTTGCGGCCAGGGCCCGGCGAGTACAGCGCCGCGAGCCTGCCGTGGTCGTCGTCGGACAGCCAGAAGGCCGTGTCGGTCATCCCGAGCGGCTCGAGGATCCGGCCGGCGAAGAACTCGTCGAGGCTGGAGCCCGAGGCCACCTCGACGACGCGGCCGAGCACGTCGGTCGCGACCGAGTAGTTCCACTCGGCGCCCGGCTGGAACAGCAGCGGCATGCTGGCCCACAGGTCGCAGCAGGCGGCCAGGTCCGCCTTGCGCGGCGTCCCCCACTCGAATCCGCGCGCCCGGTACAGCGCGTCCACCGGGTGCGACCGGTGGAAGCCGTAGGTCAGGCCCGAGGTGTGGGTGAGCAGGTGCCAGATCCGCACCGGCTCGATAACGGGCACGGTCACCGACCTGATGTCTGACCCGCCGGTGAACACGCGCACGTCGGCGAAGGACGGGATGAACCTGCTGACCGGGTCGGTCAGCTCGAACGCCCCCTCCTCGTACAAGATCATCGCGGCGACCGAGGTGATCGGCTTGGTCATCGAGTAGATGCGCCAGATCGTGTCGGACTCCACCGGCAGCCCGGCCTCGATGTCGCGCTGGCCGCAGGTCGCGGCGTGCGCGAGCTTGCCGTGCCTGCTCACGGTGAGCTGCCAGCCCGGCAGCCTGCCGTCCTCGACATATCTGGCGAAGTGCCGGTCGATCCTGGCCAGCCGGTCGGGATCGAGCCCCACCGCGGCCGGGTCCACCTCAGGGTTCAGTCCGCCCACCTGGTCCGCCTTCCGCGCGAAACTGCCGCCAAGCCTCGTATAGCAGGATTCCGGCCGCTACGGCAAGGTTGAGCGACTCCGCCGTCCCTGTCATCGGGATCCGCAGCCGCAGGTCGCCCTCGGCGAGCAGGTCGGCGGGCAGGCCGCGGCCCTCGCTGCCGAGCAAGATGGCGACCGGCCGCGGCAGCGCCGCGTTCCAGAAGCTCCCCGAGCCCTGCCCGGACGCCACGGCGACCGCGACGCCGCCCTCCCGGCACCAGCGCAGGAACTGGCCGGGCTCCGCGGCCACGGCCAGCGGCACGCTGAACACCGCACCCATCGACGCCTTCACGGCGACCGGGTCGAACGGGTCGGTGGTGGCGCCGACCAGGATCACGCCGGCCGCGCCGGCGGCATCCGCGGTCCGGATGATCGTGCCGAGGTTGCCCGGGTTGCCGACCTCGTGCAGCGCGACGAACACCGAGTCGGCCCGCACCGCGAGCTCGCCGAGCCCGGCCAGCCGCCCGGTCACGATCGCGGCCAGCCCGGCCGGGCCGTCCCGGTCGGCGATCCTGGTGAACAGCTCGTCGGTCAGCCTGGCCACCGGCACGCCGCGCCGCTCCTGCTCGGCGACCAGGCCCGCGGCCGGGCCGCGCAGCAGCCCGGGAGCGACGATCAGTACCTCGATCCCGGCGCCCGCCTCGATCGCCTGCCAGACCGGCTGGACGCCCTGCACCACGAACGCGCCTTCGCGCCGCCTGTGCCGCCGGTCGGCGAGCAGCCGCACCCGCTTGACCAGCGGGTTCGCCGCGCTGCTGATGAGGTCAGGCATCTGGCTCTCTTCCGCCCCGAGCGGCCGGAGCGTACCGCCGGCCGTCCCCTATAGTTAACGCCCAATGCCGACGGCCCGCCGCCGCCCGCGCGGGCACCCGCACGGCGGGGGACCACAGGGCGGCGGAGACACTGGTCTGCGGGCGAAGGTGGCGGCGGTGGGCGCTGAGAGCGAGCGGGTAACCGGTTTCGGCAGGCTGGAGTACGGCCTGCGGCAGGCTGGCGAGTGGTACCGGTGGGGCCCGTACGTCAGCGAGCGGCAGTGGGGCACCGTGCGCGAGGACTACAGCGCCGACGGCGAGGCCTGGGACTACCTGCCGCATGACCAGGCTAGGTCGCGGGCCTACCGATGGGGCGAGGACGGCCTGGCCGGGTTCTGCGACATCGAGCAGCGGCTCTGCCTGGGCCTGGCGCTGTGGAACGGCAACGACGCGGTGCTCAAGGAGCGGCTGTTCGGCCTCACCGGCTCGCAGGGCAACCACGGCGAGGACGTCAAGGAGTACTGGTGGTACCTGGACGCGGTGCCGAGCCACGTCTGGAACCGCTGGCGCTACCACTACCCGCAGGCCGCGTTCCCCTACGCCGAGCTGCTCAGCGAGAACCGGTCGCGCAACCGCTCAGAGCCCGAGTTCGAGCTGCTCGACACCGGCGTCTTCGACGACAGCAGGTACTGGATCGTCGAGGTGCGCTACGCCAAGGACGGGCCCGACGACCTGCTGATGCAGGTCAGCGTCACCAACGCCGGGCCTGACCATTCCACGCTGCACGTGCTGCCGACGGCGTGGTTCCGCAACACCTGGTCGTGGGGCGACGGCTCAGCCAGGCCCGCGCTGTCCGCCGTCGCCGCCGACCGCCCCGATCAGCCGCCGTGGGCCACGGTCGCCGTCGGCCATCCCTTCGTCGGGGAACTTGAGCTGCTGGCCGGCCCAGGGCCCGGCGGAACCGCTCCTGAACTTCTTTTCTGCGAGAACGAGACCAACACCCGGCTGCTGTTCGGCACCGAGCCGATCACGCCGTTCCCCAAGGACGGGATCGGGGATCATGTGGTCTCCGGGGCGGCGACCGTGAACCCGGCGATGACCGGTACCAAGTGCGCGGCCTGGTACCGGCTGACGCTCGGGCCAGGCCAGTCCGCCGAGCTGCGGCTGCGGCTGCGGCCCGGCGGGCCGCAGCCGCAGCCAGCCCAGGTAAACGACACCGCGGAACCCCCCGTGGGGGCACGCGACGCGCTCGGCGGGGACTTCGACCGGGTGATCGCGCGGCGCCAGGCCGAGGCCGACGAGTTCTACGCCGAGCTGACCCCGGCGGGCGCCAGCGCCGACGAGGCCATGATCATGCGCCAGGCCTTCGCCGGGATGCTCTGGTCCAAGCAGCTGTTCTACTACGAGGTGGCGCGCTGGCTGGACGGCGACCCGGGCCAGCCGCCGCCACCGCCAGAGCGCCTGACCGGCCGGAACTGCCGGTGGCGCAGCTTCGACGCGTTCGACATCATGTCGATGCCCGACAAGTGGGAGTACCCCTGGTTCGCCGCGTGGGACCTGGCGTTCCACTGCATCGCGCTGGCCCATGTCGATCCGGCGTTCGCCAAGTACCAGCTGATCCTGCTCTGCCGCGAGTGGTTCCAGCACCCCAACGGTGCGCTGCCTGCCTACGAGTGGGACTTCGGCGACGTGAACCCGCCGGTGCAGGCCTGGGCGGCGCTCGAGGTGTTCGCGGTGGACGGCGGCCACGACATCGACTTCCTCAGCAGGGTCTTCGACAAGCTGCTGCTCAACTTCACCTGGTGGGTCAACCGCGAGGACGCCGAGGGCAACAACCTGTTCGAGGGCGGCTTCCTCGGGCTGGACAACATCGGCCCGATCGACCGCTCGCACCTGCCGGTCGGCGGGATTCTCGAGCAGTCAGACGCCACCGGCTGGATGGGCTTCTACGCGATGGCGATGTCCTCCATGGCGCTGGTGCTGCACCGGTCGGGGCAGCGGCCGGGCACCGACCTGATGATGAAGTTCCTCGAGCACTTCGCCGCCATCAGGGACGCGCTCGACGACCTCGGCCTGTGGGACGAGGCAGACGGGATCTACTACGACCGGCTGATCCCGGCCTCCGGCGAGCCGGTCTCTGTGCGGGTGCGGTCGGTGGCTGGGATGATCCCTGCCCTGGCGCTCGGCGTGGTGGACCAGGGCGCGCTTGAGCGCTCGATGGCGGTCGGCAAGCGCTTCGCCGACTTCCTGACCGGCACGGATGCCAGCCAGCCCGACGGGTGGGCGGATTCCGGCCGCGGCGGGCTTGCCGAACTCCACCTCGGCGGCATCGGCATCCTGCACGGCGAGCCGCCGCACCAGCGCATGCTGCTCAGCCTGGCCGGGCTGGACAAGCTCGTCCGGCTGCTGACCAGGCTGTTCGACGAGGGCGAGTTCCTGTCACCGCACGGCCTGCGGGCGCTCTCCGCGTGGCACCGCGAGCACCCGTACACCATCGACGTGGAGGGCTATCAGGCGTCCATCGACTACGAGCCCGCCGAGTCGACCACGCCGCTGTTCGGCGGCAACTCCAACTGGCGCGGCCCGATCTGGTTCCCGGTGAATTACCTCGTGATCAGCGCGATCGAGCGCTACTACCGGTTCTTCGGCGATGACCTGACCGTCGAGTACCCCACCGGCTCAGGCCGCAGGCTCACGCTTGATCAGATCGCGACCGACCTGTCGGACCGCCTTATCTCCATCTTCGCCCGCGACGGCGAAGGCAGGCGACCTTGCTTCGGGGGCACCGAGCCGTTCCAGTCCGATCCCGCCTGGCGCGACAATCTGCTGTTCAGTGAGTACTTCCACGGTGACAACGGCGCCGGTCTCGGTGCCTCGCACCAGACCGGCTGGACCGGGCTGGTGGCCGACCTGATCAGGCGAAGGCACGGCGCGGTCCGCAGCGTCGGCGACGTCATCGCCGAAATCGCCAGCCACCCACGTCCCTGAATCCCGCCGAAAACCGCCGGCCACAGCTGTCACGCATAACCGTCGCTGAATCCGCGACATACGGAGCGGCACATTGCTTGATTAGTGTGTAATGCTGAAGATTAGCTCCGAATCACGGTGACTGATCTTCCTGGCCCGTATCGTTCGTTATGACCTTCAGGTGAAGTTCGCGAGGGGTTTGCATGCCGACCAATCTCGGTCAAAGGTAGCGGGACCAGCGTGGTCCATCGCGGGGCGGCGGCCGGACAGGGCAGTCCGGCGGGCGGCAACTCCTGGCCGGTCAGGTCGGGCCCGGTGCCGCCACTCGCCGAGGGATTCGTGGCCAGGCCGGAGTCAGCCGCGGGCCTCGAGCAGGCGCTTGCCAAGGGTTGCGCGGTCGCGCTCGTGCCCGCGAGCGAGGCGCCGGCCCCCGGCAGGCCCGACTGGCACGGCGCGTGCGGCAAGACCCAGCTCGCCGCCTACCTGGCCGAGTCGCTCTGGCGATCCGGCGACCTTGACCTGCTGGTCTGGGTAAACGCGGCCACGGAAGCCTCGGTCCTTGCCGGGTACGCGGCGGCCGCCGTTGCCGCCATCGGCATCGACCCGGCCGGGGACGCCGAATCGCTGGCCACCAGGTTCGCCGGCTGGCTGGCCAAGGCCGACAGGTCCTGGCTGGTCGTGCTCGACGGCCTGTCCGCGGACGTGAACCTCGACGGGCTGTGGCCGAACGGGCCGACCGGCCGCACGCTGGTCACGACCGCCGACCCCGCCGCGGTCGCCAGGCGGGACCGGGTCACGTCCTTCCCGGTCGGCGGGCTGAGCCGCCGCGAGGCCCTGAGCTACCTGCTCGGCCGGCTCACCGAGGACCGCGGCCAGCGCACCGGCGCGATCGACCTGGTCGACACGCTCGGCGGCGAGCCAATCGCGCTCGCGCAGGTCAGCTCCGTGGTAGAGGGCTCGACCCTGTCGTGCCGCGACTACCTGGAGCATTACGCCCGCAAGAACGCGCAGCTCGCGCAGCCCGGCCAGGCCATGTCGGCCGCCGCGGCGGTCACCTGGACGCTCTCGGTCGAGCAGGCCTACCGGCTGCTGCCCAGCGGCCCGGCTCAGCCGCTGCTCATCCTCACCGCGCTGCTCGACGGCAGCGCGATCCCCGGCTCGGTCTACACCACCGGCGCGGCACGCGACTTCGCGGGCGGCAAGGCGCGCGGACTGGGAGGGCCAGAGGAGGCCTGGGCCGCCATAGTCAGCCTGGAGCAGACCGGGCTGCTGAGCATCGACCAGGCCAGCAGTCCGCCGACGGTACGGATGAGCTCGGCGATCCAGACCGCGATCAGGTCGGCGACGTCCGGCCAGATGCTCGACCAGGCAGCGGTCGCGGCGGCGGCCGCGCTGCTTGAGGCGTGGCCCGAGGACGACGCCGACCCGATGCTCGCGATAGGCCTGCGGTCCAGCGCCGAGAGCGCGATCAGGTACGCCAGGGAGCTGATCTGGACCGGCGACTGGTACCGGCTGCTGTTCCGGGTCGGCCAGAGCCTGGAGAACGGCCGGCTCACCAGGCTCGCCGCGGCGCTGTGGAGCGAGGTCACCGAGGCGAGCGAGCGGCATCTGGGACCCGATCATCCGGATACGCTCGCGGCCGGCGACCACCTGGCGACCGCATTCCTGACCGCGGGCCGGGCCGCCGAGGCGCTGCCCTGGTTCCAGCGGGTGCTTGCCGAGCGCTCGGCGCATCTCGGGCCCGAGCATCCCGCGTCGATCGGCGCTGCCATCAGGCTGGGCCGCGCGCTGCAGACCTCCGGGCGGGCGTCGGAGGCCATCGCCGTGCTCGAGCGCGCGGTCAGCGACAGCGTGCACGTGCTTGGCGCCGACCACCTGGACTCGCTCGACGCGCGGGACGCGCTGGCCGCCGCCTACTGCGCCGCCGGGCAGCAGGCCGACGGGATCCGGCAGTACCAGCGGACCCTGGCCGACCGGGAGCGCGTGCAGGGCTCCTCGCACCCGGCCACCATGGCCACCGGCATGATGCTGGGCGATGCGTTCCAGGCGGCCGACCGGGTCAAGGACGCGCTGGCGCAGTACAAGCGGGTCGTGGCCGGGCGGGAGCGGTCGCTGGGCCCCGACCACCCCGACACCATCGCCGCCCGCGGCCGGCTGGCCTCGGCATACCACTCGGCGGGCCGGATGGCGACCGCGCTGCAGCTGTACGAGCAGGCACGTGCGGACTCCGAGCGGGTACTCGGCTCCGACCACCCGGACACCCTCAGCCGCCGGGTGAACCTGGCGCACGCCTACTACGCCGTCGGCAGGATCGGCGACGCGGCGGCGCTGCTGCGCGACACCGCCGAGCGGTGCGACCGGGTTCTGCCGCCGCGTGACCCGCTGGTGCGGACCGTGCGGGAGAGCCTGGCCAATATCTCAGGCGGCTAGCTGGCTGCCGACTCGCTCTCCCGCTGCACTCCGAAGAACGACGACGCGAGCACGAACCTCGCGATCAGCATCAGGACCAGGCCGACCGCGAGGATCCCGATCAGCGACCAGAGCTGCGCGGCCGGGGCCGCAAGCAGCGACTTGACCACGATCCAGCCGAGGAAGACCGCTGCCGCGACCGGCAGCAGGCCGAGAATCACCCCGTCCCTGACGCCGCCGAACACCCGGTGCCGGTAGTAGGCCACGGTGGCGATGGCCGCGAGGATGTAGCACACGGCGAACAGCAGGCCGGCGACATCGACCACGTCGTTGAACGCATCCTCCACCGAAGTCGCGAGCAGGTAGACGGCGCTCAGCACCACGATCAGCAGCCCGACGAGCACGCTGGCCGCCACCGGCGTGGAGAACCGGCGCGACACGTTGCCCAGGAACGACGGCAGCACCCGGTAGCTGGCCATCCCGTACACGATCCGCGCGGACTGCACGATGCCCGTGCCCGTGGTGGCGATCACCGACGCCCGCCACCGCGTTGCCCTTGCCGTCGATGCCGCTGAGGCTGAACCATCCGCTGGTGACCGGACAGGTGCCGTGGTGGTGGCTCAGCACGAACACCAGGCCGGCGATCGCCAGCCCGACCAGGATCGGTACTCCACCAGCGCCATCCCGACCTGGGTCCGCGCGGTGATCTTGATGCCGACCACGGCAATCGCCAGCATGACAAGGCCGACCGCCGTGCCGATGGCGATGTCCTGCCATTTGGTCCCCGAACTAGAGGTGAAGACCGCCAGCACCGATGGTCCGAGCACCTCGACCCCGCTGACCGTCGCGATGATGTAGGCCGCGATCATCAGCCACCCGGTCAGGAAGCCAAGGTAGGGGTTGATCGCCCGGCCCACCCACTCGAACGACGCACCGCAGTTGGCGTTCCACATGTTCAGCCGACGGTAAGCGTTGGCGATGATCAGCATCGGCATGGCGGTGAGGATGATGATCGCCCCGCTGCCGTAGGCGGTGGCCGCGGCCAGCGCGGCGAGCGTCAGGCCGACCGAGGCGGCCGGCGCCGACGACGCCATTCCGAAGACGGTGTCCTGCGCCACGCCGATGGCGTCGGGCTCGAGCCTGGCCACCGGAGCAGAGGCCGACGCGAAGCCCGCCAATGCCGCCTGATCTGCCATGCTGCATGTCCTTTCGTTGACCGGCTGTCGCCAGGAGAGAGCGCAGAGCGGGCTCCAGATCGCTAGCGAGCGACAATGGATCGGCGGGCATTAGGCAATGGGCAGAATGCGCCGCTTCGTCCGAGGCGAGAACCTGGCAACCACTGTCCGGCATGCTGTTACAAGAGCCGCACTCAGAGCATAGTTACCATTAGCGATATTATGAACCTTGTACGAGTAAAATGGTTCTTTAGTCACCATGAGTTAGCCGATGAATGCGTGGACGCACGGAGGTACTCGTGACGAGCGACGACCCTGTCCCGGCCATCCGCAGCGCCGCCGCTCGCCGGCTGGCGGCACTCGACCCGCTGCTGGCCGCAGCCCGTCCGCCGCACCCAGGCTGCGGGGAGCACCTGGTCGCCGGTGGCCACGATGGCCGGCCTGCCGCCATCGCCGCGTGCGAGCACTGGGAGGCCGAGCCTGGCTCGCTGGACTCCACCTGGGGCGCGACCCGCAGGCTGAAGCTCAGCACGTGGCTCACCGGCCGGGACGCCAGGGGCGAGCTCGACGAGCTGCTCACCAGGTGGGCCGGGCACCTCGCGGCCGTGCCAGGCGCCGATGACGACGACAGCGCCGCGATCCTCACCTGGCCGAGCCGCGACATCGAGGGCGTCAGGATCCTGCAGCGGCACGGCCTGCAGCCGCTGGCGGTGATCGCCGCGCGCTCCAGGCCAGCCGCCGACCTGGAGCAGGCCGGCGGACCCGGACTCGCCGGAGGCGTGACGATCAGGCGGGCGGGCCCGGCCGATATCGACGCGGTCGTCGCCCTGGGGATGGCGCTGATCGACTACGACGCGCACTTCGGCGCGGTGACCGGACGGCCGCACACGGCCGACGCGCTGCGCCGCTACAGCGCGGCGCAGCTGGCCGAGCCCGAGCCGTGGACCTGGCTCGCCGAACGCGACGGCGCCGCGGTGGGCATGCTGCACGCCGAGCGACCCGAGGCCGCCGGCTGGATCGCGCCGCTGAGCGCCCGCTCGCCGGTCGCCTACCTGACGGAGCTGTTCGTGCTGCCAGCCGAGCGAGGCAGCGGCGTCGGCGGCGCGCTGGCGCAGCGCATGCACCGGGCCGCCGACGACGCGGGCGTGGCGGTGACCTTGCTGCACTACTCGCAGGTCAACCCGGTGTCCCTGCCGTTCTGGAGCCAGCAGGGATACCGCCCGCTGTACACCTCATGGGAGACCTGGCCCGCCGCCTCGCTGCGCTAGCCGGACCGGCTCGGCCCGCCCGCGGCCATCGCTCTCCCGCTACCGCGCGTGTCGCTCTCCCGCTACTCGCGTGTCGCTCTCCCGCCTGATCTGGAAGAACGACGACCGCCAGCCGAAGCGCGCGACGATCATCAGGGCAATGCCGACTACCACGATGCCGATCATCGACCAGTTCTGCGACGCGGGCGCCGAGGCCATCGACTTGCCGAGCACCCAGCCGAGGAAGACCGCGGCGGCAAGCGGCAGCAAGCCGAGTATGAGGAAGTCCCATGCATTGGAGAAGACCCGGCGTCGGTAGTACACCATCGACGCCAGCGCGGTCATGATGTAGAACACCGAGAACAGGAACCCGGTCACGTCGATAACGTCGTAGAAGGCGTTCTCCACCGAGGTGGCGAGGAAGTAGATGGCGCTCAGGACGATGATGAGCGCCCCGACAACAACGCTGGCCGCGGCGGGCGTGGAGTACCGGCGCGAGACGTTAGACAAAAAGCCGGGCAGCGCCCGGTAGCTCGCCATGCCGTAGACGATTCGTGCGCCGAGCACGATGCCCGTGCCGGTGGTTGCGATCACCGATAGGGCGATGGACAGCGCCATGGCCTTGGCCCAGAAGCCGCCGCCGAGCACCTGGGCGACCGCGACGAGCGCGGTGCCGTTGTTCGACGCCACGGCGAGCTTGTGCGGCGAAAGCACGCCCTGCAGGCCGACCTGCGCCAGCGTGTAGATCACCGCGAGCAGAGCGACCGCGATCAGCGCGGCCCGGCCCGGGTTGACCCGGCGGTGCTTGACCTCCTCGTTGACGTACAAGGTGCCGTCCCAGCCGCCGTAGACGAAGACGGCGACCAGGAAGCCGGCGACCGCGCTGCCGTGGCCGCCGATCCCGCTGGGGTGCAGCCAGGCCGTGGTGAAGTGGACAGACCCCGGGTGATGGCCGAGCACCCAGATCAGGCCGGCGATCGACAGCCCGACCAGGATCAGGTACTCCACCATGGCCATGCCGACCTGCGTGCGCGCCGTGATCCTGATGCCGATCACGGCGATCACCAGCATGATCACGCCCACCGCGCAGCCGATGCCCACGTAGGCCCAGGTGTTGGTGGACGTCGAGCCGAAGACCGCGAGCACGGACGGCCCGAGCAGCAGCACCTCGGCGACCGTGCCGATGATGTAGGCAGCGACCATCAGCCAGCCGGTCAGGTAGCCCAGGTACGGGTTGATCGCCCGTCCGACCCATTCGAAGGAGGCGCCGCAGTTGGCGTTCCACAGGTTCAGCCGGCGGTAGGCGTTCGCGATGATCAGCATCGGGATCGCGGTCAGCAGCAATATGGGGCCACTGCCGTACGCGGTCGCCGTCACTAGGAGCGCCAGCGACAGCCCGACGGTCGCCGCGGGCGCGGAGGATGCCATGCCAATGACAGTGTCCTGCGCTACCCCGATGGCGTCCGGCTCAAGCCTGCTCACCGGAGCCGGCGCCCTGCCAGTAGCCGCGGCCGTCTGGTCCGTCATCTGTCTTCCTCTCCTCCGCACAGGTTCAGGCAGCCAGACGCAGCCACCCGTCGTGCAGCGGCTGAGCCTCCGCGTGCCCGAAACAGGATGGGTCTGCTATCCAGTATGTAGTTAACGAGATGGCATTGACTTCCCGGGGATCTTATCGCTATTTGCTGATCAGGTCCGCCTGTGTGCTGTTTCGCGTAATTCATACGCTAACCGGTGAATCGGCGCGCGGCCAGATCCAGCGGCGCGGTCGCTTGTCCTGGAGGCCGACGGATTCGGCTTTGACGAGACTCAGTCCGCGTCGGCACTACCCGAGTCGGCCCGACTTGAGGCGGCGCGGCTTGAGGCGGCGCGGCTTGAGGCGGCGCGGCTTGAGGCGGCGCGGCTTGAGGCGGCAAAGCCTGCGTCGGCACTATCCGCGTCGGCGCAGCCGGCCAGGGCCGCCATGACGGCGGCCACGTCCGTCGGGCTGAGCTCGCAGGTCGCATCGCCGACCGAGAGCTCGACCCGCTGCACTGCCGGGTCGCCGGTGGTCATCGCGTCAGGCCATACCCAGATCCTCTCCTGCACGGCAATCGCCCTGGCCGCCTCGGCGAACCGCTCCGCCGTGGTGTGCAGCAGCAGGTGCATCATCGGCGTCTGCGGCGGGTCGGGAACGATCCGGACGCCCGGTATGCCCCGCACCGCTTCGGCGATCGCCCTGGCGTGCGCCAGATACTGGCCCATCCTCGGCAGCCTGGCCGCGAGGCCAGCCTTCGCCGAGGCAGCGTTCGGCCACAGCCCGAACAGCATGCCGCCCATCCGCTCCCGCCACTCGCGGACCTCGGCAATGATGTCGTCAGGCCCGGCCACGCAGCAGCCGGGCAGCGCCCCGATGCCCTTGTAGAACGAGACGTACACGGTGTCGAACAGCGCAGCGATCTCGGCGAGCGGCCTGCCGTAGCCGACCGCCGACTCCCACAGCCTGGCCCCGTCCAGGTGCACGGCGGCGCCGGCCTGCCTGGCCCAGTCGCACTGCGCCGTCAGGTCGTCCCAGTCGGGCTGCTGGCCGCCGATGTCCCGCTGCGGCAGCTCGATCAGCAGCGCGGCGACTGGTTCTGCCACCTCGGCCAGGTCGGCGGCGGTGAGCAGGCGGTTCGGGTCGCCCACCGGGCGGCCGGTCAGGCCGTGCAGCCGCCGGAAGCTCTGGCCCTCATGCTGCTCAAGATGGCACATCGGGTGGAACACCACGGTGCGCCGCCCGCGCCGGTCGGCATGCACCCGCAGCACGGCCTGCTGCGCCATCGTCCCGCTCGGCAGGAACAGCGCGGCCGGCCTGCCGAGCAGCCCGGCCACCTCGGTCTCGAGCGCGGTGACGACCCCGCCGTCGCCGTACCGGTCGGGTTCCGTATCAGGCGGGATGGCCGCGAGCAGATCCGCAGGCCGCACCGGCCCGTGCCCGCCGATGAACCGCGTGCAGGAGTCGCGAAGGCTCGAAAGCTCGGCGTCCTTCGAAGTCACTGGCAGGTCCTTAGCTATGCGTGACGGTGCGGCAGGTCGGGCAGATCTGGCAGGTTCTGGCCGCCATTGTGCCCCGGCCGCCGCAGACAACGCAGCGGGCATCACCTCGCGGGCATCAGGGCGCGGGCATCACGGCGCGGGCATCACGGCGCGGGCATCACGGCGGCGATCGAGCGGCCGTCGAAGCTGCCAGCGATCCTCGCCACGCCGTGATGCACGTCGTCCAGGTAGCTAAGCCGGATCACGGCCGTCTGCCCGCCTGGCCCGGCGACCCGCACCACCGCGCTCATGCGCCCGGTCCGCCGGTCCCAGGTAGCCGTGCCGCTGACGGCGGTGTCGGTGGTCCACCGGTCGGCGCGGAAGATGATCGAGGTGTCGTCCGGGCGCCCGGTGAAACGGTACGTGCCGCCGCGTAGCCCCCAGCCTGCACCCCGTCGCCGTAGTACCAGTGCCAGTCCGCGTCGCCCACCACCGCGACGGCCACCGCGGCAAGTCGAAGGCCCTCCAGCCCCGCCTGGTTCCCTGCCGCGGCCGTGGCCGGCACCACCTGGCCGAGCCGCTTCGGGAAGTTGCCGACCACCCGGACCTCCGGGGTCCTGGTCGCGCAGGACGCGTTCAGCGACCAAAGCCCGCCCGGTGCCGCGACGAACCGTCGCACCAGCCCCTGAGCGCACCCGAAGGTGTCGTCGAGCGCGTTGATGTGGGTGTCATTGTTATCTCGATCCACCGCACCGACGGTCCCACCTCCCGCGCCGTCCAGCGCCCCTCGGCCGGAGTGGTCAGCGAGTCGAGGTCGCCGGACAGCACGAGCACGGGCAGCGACCGCGGCGCGTACGGCGCTGGCGTGCGGACCGGCGGGTCGTAGTGCTGCGGCCTCGGCCAGTCCAAGCACGAGTCGAACTCCTCGGCGGGCTCGGTCAGCCACTCGCGCACGGTGAACGGCGCGAAGACGCCCCGCGGCAGCGCGGCGGCCTCCTTGGCGTACTCGGCTCGCCTTCCGGCGAGCGTCGAGCCGTAGCAGAGGGGTTGCGGGTAGTCCAGGCAGGTGGTGGCCTCGTAGAGCCCGGCATTGAACGAGCGCCCCGGCCCGGAGTCCGCCGTCGGGTCGATCTCTTGTGCGGTGAGCCGCAGCAGCGGCACCGCGTCGTGGCCGGGGCCGAGGAAATCCCGGATCGCCGGATTGAGCTCGCGGTAGACGCCGCTGTCGTAGCCGGCGATGTTGACAAACTCGATGAGCTGCGCGACGCCCACCCTGATCCTGACGCGGTTGCCGTAGGGATCCCTGGTCAGCCCCGTCACCGGGTGCGCACGCAGGTACCGCGCGGCCCGCCCGATCCGAGCCTAGGAACTGCCAGGTGCCGCGCGGTGGCAAGCCACGCTGCGATCGCAGGCCAGGTCGAACCCGCGCCGGGCCGCGCTGATCGTCAGCAGCCAGAACGGGTCGTACTCGGCGATCGGGTACGCCGCGTCCAGGGTCACCGACCGCAGCATGGAGTGGTAGCGGGCCGTGAAGACCTGCCCGAAATAGGTGCCGTACGAGTCGCCGTAGAAGTCGACCTTGCCGGTACGCAGCCGGTGCAGCAGCACCGCGAGGTCGTGAGCCGCGTTCGCCGTGGTGTACAGGTCGCTGGCCTGCACATAACCGTGCCCGCCGATCAGCCGCCTGGTGTGGTTGAGCTGCCGCCCGCACGCGCCGGTGTCGGCGATATACGAGGCAAGGCTGTCGGCGAGCGTCCAGTCCTGCAACGCCTTGCAAGTAAACGGCGAGGACATCCCCGTGCCGCGCAGCTCAACGAGGAGCAGGTTCCTGCTAGCCAGCAGCGGCCCGAACATGGCACGGTACGCGTGGGCGTAGTCCGTAGTCGGATACCCAGGCCCGCCCTGGACCGCCACGATCGTCCGCCGCGACGGACCGCCAGTCGCCGGATACCACTGGAAGCCGAGCCTGATCGTGCCCGCCGCCTTGTCTGTGTAGTAGTACGGCACCCTGATCGTCGTGCACCAGGCCAGCGGCAACGCCGGGCACGGCGGGATGACCACCGACCCCACCCTGATCGCCTTTCTCCCCCTCCCCACCCCGACCCGCCGCCCCGGCACCAGCCCGACCAGCCGCCCTGGCACCAACCCGACCAGCCGCCCCGGCACCAGCCCGACCAGCCGCCCTGGCACCAACCCGAGCAGCCGCCCCGATACCGGCCCGACCCGCGGACCACCCACCCGCCGACGGAGTTGGTTCCGCCCACGCCCGCCTGACCGGCCCCGCGCCCGCCGAGTCCGCCAGTCGCGCACCGACCCGCCCGGTCGAGCCCCCGCCGACTCGCCCGCCCAGCCCCACCGCCCGCGCCCCCGGTACCCCCACCCCGCCAGCGCCACGACCCCAACGCCACGGCGCACGCCCCGCCCAGGAACGAACTGCGTTTAACGGGCATAACCCACCACGTTCCCCACTGCCGCCTGACCTGTCAAGAGATCCAAAGCCCCGCCCGCCCATCACCCGACCGCCCCAGAGCCCCAATCCCGCTCTTTTCATCCGCTAGCGCCTCGCAAATCGCAACAAAAGCCTCGTGATCATGACGCTGGCGGATGAAAAGTGGCCGTGCAGGATGAAAAGTGGCCGTGCAGGATGAAAAGTGGCGGGCTCCGGCGGCGCGATCGACCCGTGCGCGACACTGACTGGCGCGACACCGACTGGCGCGACACCGACTGGCGCGACACCGACTGGCGCCAGACCGACTGGCGCGGCACCGACTGGCGCCAGACCGACTGGCGCGACACCGACTGGTGCCAGACCGACTGGCGCGACACCGACTGGCGCGACACCGACTGGCGCGAGACCCGAGCTGGGCGAGACTGCCGCCGACCCTAGACCCCGGGCCGATGTCGGAGCGTGCTGCTGCGAGCACCCGGCCGACTTCGGAGCCCAACCGACATCGACCACCCGAGCACAGTCGGCCGCGTTACTGCGTGATTCCTACTGCGTTGAGTACGAACGCGTGCACCTCGGCTTCGTACCTGGCCTTGGCGAACCGCCCGGACGGCCCGGTATGCGCGCCGACCCCGAGCTCCACCCGGAATAGGATCTGCGCCTCGCTGGCCCCACTAGACCCATATGCCCCACCACCCGCGCCGACCCCAACACTGACACCGGCCCCAGCACCCTCACCCGCACTAGCCCCAGCACCCGCACCCGCATCGACCCCGGCCGCATCCGCTGCCGTCGCCCTGAGCCTCGCCACCCACTTGGCGGGCTCGTGCACGGCCACCCGAGGGTCGTGCACGGCGCCGGTCACCAGCAGCGCGGGCCGCGGCCCGGCAGGCGGGTTGTCATACGGCGAGTACGAACGGAGGCACGCGTAGTCGTCAGGGTCACGCGGGTCGCCCCACTCGTCCCATTCGGTAATCGTCAGTGGGATCGACGGGTCGAGCATCGTGGTCACGCAGTCCACGAACGGCACCTCGGCGACCACGGCCCGCCACCGGTCGGGCCGCATCGAGTAGACCGCGCCCTGGAGCAGCCCGCCGGCCGACAGCCCGTGCGAGACGATCCGGCCTGGATCGACCAGCGCAGGCCTATCCCGCCCGGCCAGCCAGTCGGCGACGTCGACGAAGTCGGCGAACGTGGTCGGCTTGGCCCGCAGCCGGCCCGCCTGCCACCAGGCACGACCGCGCTCGCCGCCACCGCGCACGTGCGCGATCGCGTACACCACGCCGCGGTCGAGCAGCGAAGGCAGCCCCACGCTGAACTCAGGGTCCGAGCACGCCTCGTACGCGCCGTAGCCGTACAGCAGGCACGGCGCGGTCCCGTCCAGCGGAGTCCCGGCGCGGTAGGCCAGCGTGACCGGCACCGCCGTGCCGTCCCGCGCCGTGGCGGTGGCCCGCTCGGTCACGTACTGGCCAGGGTCGTACCCCGGCACCTCGCGCCGCTTGAGCAGGCTGCGCTCGCCGGTCGCCAGGTCGAGCCGGTACCACGCTGGCGGCTCGGTCAGCGACTCCTGCGCCACGATGACCGACCCGGCGTCGTAGTCCTCGGCGTGCTCGACCCTGATCGTCCCCGCGGGCAGCCCGGGCGGCACCTCGATCACCCCGCCGCCGTCCAGGTCGGTGATCGCGAGCATCGGCTCGCCGTCCCGCCGCAGCGTCAGCACGAGCCGCTCGCCGACCACGTCGCAGCTCAGCAGACGGGTGTCGGCCCGCGCCGGCGCCACCGCCGCGCAGTCCACCAGGACCCAGTTCTCCGGGCCTGGGGCCCTGGCCGGCGCCCGCATCAGCGTGAACTCGGGCTCGGTGGCGTCGGTGACGATATACAGCCAGCCGCCCGGCCCAGCGGCGGCGCTCGCCGCGCCCGCCAGTCCTTCTTCTTCCGCAACCACTCGCGCGTGGTCAACCCGGTATTCAAGCCCGCGCCGCCGCTGGCTGATCACTACCGGGTCACCGGGCGGACCGGTCAGCGGGATCAGCCGGACCTCGGTCGCTTCCCGGGATTCGGAGGTGACCACGGCGTACCGCCTGCTGCGAGACGCGTGCAGAGTGATCTCGTACCTGGCGTCGGTCTCGGTGAACAGCAGCACGTCGTCAGCGGCCGCGGTGCCGACCCGGTGCCGCCACAGCTGGAACGGCCGGTTCAGCTCGTCGGGCACCAGGTAGTAGAGGTGTCGGGCGTCGGCGGACCAGGCCACCCCCGGGTAGGTCCGCTCGATGTCGTCAGGCAGGTCGTCGCCGGTGCCCAGGTCCCTGATCCGCAGCCGGTAGATCTCGGCGCCGCTGGTGTCGGCCGACCAGGCGAGCAGGTCGCCGGCCGGGCTTGGCTCGCGGGCGCCGACGTCCACGTAGCCGGTCTGGACCCCGATGATGTTCTCGTCAAGCAGCACCTGCTCGGCGGATTTTCCGGATTGTGACCTAAGAAACTGAAGATTCTCTCTATCCTGTGGTGTCCTGGTGCGGTAGCTGAAGCCGCCGAGTGGCCAGCTGACCGAGTCGTCGGCCCGGTCACCGATCCGGCCGGCCGACTCAGCGTAGAGCCGGCCGGCCAGGTCGGCCAGCTGGGCCGCATACGCGTCGTAGTAGACACGCTCGGCGGCGAGGTACGCGACGAACGCGGGATGGGAGTGATCGCGCATCCAGGCGTAGTCGTCGGTCTCGGTGCGCCCGTGCAGCGTCCTGACCGAAGGAACCCGCAGTGCCCGCGGCGGCCCGGCATCGGCTGTTCCTGGCATGACACGGACCCTATCGACTAGGGTGCGGCACGGCGGATCGCGTCGATCCTGGCGCGGATCTGGGCGGCCGTGGCCTGCGCCAGCGGCGGGCCGCCGCACTGGCGGCGCAGGTCGGCGTGGATCACCCCGTGCGGCTGGCCGGTGCGGTGGTGCCAGGCGGCGACCAGGCCGTTGAGTTCCTTGCGCAGCGCGGTCAGCGTCTCCCGTTGCCCGGCCGGCCGCACCTCGGGCCGCGACAGCGGGGCCGCGCCGCCCGCGCCGCCGCCGTTGCCCCATTTGGACACCTGTGCGGCGTGCCGCTGCCGCAGCAGCAGCGCGACTTGCTCGGGTTCGAGCAGGCCGGGCAGGCCAAGGAAGTCCTCGTCCTCGGGCGAGGCGCCGAACTCGCCGCCGTCGTACAGCACCCGGTCGAACAGGGCCGTGGACTGCAGGGCGCGAAAGGGGGCATCGTCGAGCGCGTCGACGTGGTCACGCTGACGCCGCGCCTCGTCGAGTACCCGCTGCTCGTCCTCCCCATCCGAGCCCGGGCGGAGCACGTGGTCGCGTTCGGCCTCTATCTCGGCCGCGTAGCCGAGCAGCACAGGAACCGACGGCAGGAATACCGACGCCGTCTCGCCGCGCCGCCTGGCACGGACGAACCGCCCGACCGCCTGCGCGAAGAACAGCGCGGTGCCCACGCTGGTCGCGTAGACGCCGACGGCCAGCCGCGGGATGTCCACGCCCTCCGAGACCATCCTGACCGCGACCATCCACCGGTCGTCCGACCCGGCGAACGCCGCGATCTTCTTGCTGGCCGACCTGTCGTCGGAGAGAACGACGACCGGGCGGTGTCCGGTGACCCGCCTGATCACCCCGGCGTAGGCACGCGCGTCCTCGTGGTCGCCGGCGATCACCAGGCCTGCCGCGTCCGGCATGGCCTTGCGCACCTCGCTCAGCCGCCGGTCGGCCGCGTCGATCACCCGCGTGATCCACTCCCCGGCCGGGTCGAGCGCGGTCCGCCAGGCCTGCGCGAGCAGGTCGGCGGTCATGGGTTCGCCGAGCGCTCCGGTGATCTCGTCGCCCGCCCTGGTCTGCCAGCGCATCTGGCCGGAGTAGGCAAGGAAGATGACCGGCCGCACCACCCCGTCACCGAGCGCTGGCCCGTAGCCGTAGACGTAGTCCGACGAGCTGCGCATGCCGCCGTCGGCTTCCATTGCGTAGGTGACGAACGGGATTGGGTTAGCATCGCTGCGGAAAGGCGTCCCGGTCATAGCCAGCCGCCGCTTGGCCGGCGCGAATGCCTCCCGCGCCGCCTCGCCCCAGGACATCGCATCGCCGGCATGGTGGACCTCGTCGAAGATCACGAGCGTGGCTCGCTGCTCGGTGCGCTGCCTGTGTAGCGCCGGGTGGGCCGCGACCTGGGCGTACGTCACGGCGATCCCTGTGTAGTCAGCCGATGCCCGTCCCTGGGCGTTCCGGTACGCCGGGTCGATGGCGATGCCCAGCCGGTGCGCGGCCTGTGCCCACTGGTACTTCAGGTGCTCGGTCGGCGTGACCACCGTGATGGCCCGGATCAGTCGGCGGGCGAGCAGTTCGGCCGCGATGGTGAGCGCGCAGGCCGTCTTGCCGGCCCCCGGCGTGGCCACCAGCAGGAAGTCGCGTCGCTCACCGGCGAAGTAGGCCGCGCACGCCTCCCGCTGCCAACGCCGCAACGGCGCGAGCAGCTCCGGCCGCAGCGGCGCGGCCGGCAACTCCGGCCACGACGGACCAAGCAGCCCCGGCGTCGCCTGCGGCCCGAGCAGCTCCAGTGACCGCGCCGCCAGCTCCGGCCGCAGCGGCGCAAGCAGTTCCAGCGACGCGAGCAGTTCCGGGCGCGGCGACCCGAGCAGTTCCGGGCGCGGCGACGCGAGCAGTTCCGGGCGCGGCGACGCGAGCAGTTCCGGGCGCGGCGACCCGAGCAGTTCCGGGCGCGGCGACCCGAGCAGTTCCGGGTGCGGCGCCCCGAGCAGTTCCGGCGGCGGCGCCCCAAGCAGCCCCGGTGTCGCCTGCGCGAGCGGGCCGGGCCGCACGCCCCGGCCATCACCGGCCCGGTCTGGTTGCTCCTGTGCGTTCGAGATGGATGCCGGGACGGGGGTGCTCACGAGGGCAAGAGGCTACCACCGGGCACCGTCACCCCCGCGTCATCGCCGCGCCCCCGCTCGCTCCGCCCGCGCGTTCCGGTCCCCGTGCCCGGCCTCGGCTCCCAGTCGAGCTCGGTCACTCTCGAAACTCAGGCCACTCCCGCACCACGGCGCTGGCCCCGCCCTGAACTCGATGCCACATTCACTGCGGTATTTGCAGTGGATGTGGCATCGAGTCCAACCGGCATTTGGTGCAAAGGGTACGTGGCACCAATAATCCGGCACGGTGCGCAGGTCTTTGGCGGTGCGAGGTCTGCCTAACCGGGTCGGGAATGGTCGGCGGCCGCCCGCGATTGACCGCGTCCAATTGATGTAGTCACAGCCGCCACGCATGCCCCAGCAGCAGCCCCAACGCACTCCCCGTGCTGACACCGGCTGGCCCGGCCGGACCGACCCGGCGGCGCGGGCAGCCTGCGCACAGCGGAACCCGGCCGGCGCACTCAGACGCGGCCGGCGGCGGAAAGCAGTGCCCGAACCTGGTCCGCGGGGAGGCCGCGGGAGACGTGACCGTCCCTGCCGGTCACGGTGGGTGCGGCGAGCATGCTGTTCAGCACAGCCTCCTCGGTGGCCTCGACCACCGCCGCGAAGAACGGGTCCAGCCCGCGCCCCACGATCCGAGCGCCGGCGTCGTCCGCATGCCCGCCGCGCGGCGCGCGCAGGCCGGTCGCGACGGCGAGGGAGATCTCGCCGCTCGCGTGGTGCCCAGTCGACCCGGTCCTGGCCAGCCCGAGCCCGGCGCGCCTGGCAAGCCGGGTGCACGCGGCCGAGTCGAGCGGAGCGTCGGTGACTACCAGGGTGATGCACGACCCGGCCGGCGGCGGAGCCGCGGTGCCATCCGGCGGCGGAGCCGCGGTGCCATCCGGCGGCGGAGCCGCGGTGCCATCCGGCGGCGGAGCCGCGGTGCCATCCGGCGGCGGAGCCGCGGTGCGATCGGGCGGCGGAGGCAGCAGCCTGCCCACAGGGACGCCGTCCACGGTGAGCCGCGACTGCTCGCCGAAGTTGGACAGCACGAGAACGCCGACCACGTGCCCGGACGGCACCAGCCGGGACGCCGAGCCGATCCCGCCCTTGAAGCCCAGGCAGGTCATCCCGGTGCCCGCGCCGACGGCGCCCTCGGCGGGGGCCGGACCGCCCGCGCCGGCCCGCGCCGCGTCGAGCGCGGTCCGCACGTCGGCCGCTGTCACCTGCATCCGGCGGGAGTCGTTGAGGAAGCTGTCGTCGCACTCGGCAACGACAGGGATGATCACGTCGTCGGCGCCGATGGCGGGTTCCTCGGCGATCAGCAGCTCGCAGGCGGCGTCGTAGACCCGCCCGAGCTGCATCGTCGAGGTAAGGAAGACCGGCGTCTCGACCAGGCCCCACTCGGTGGCGCTCAGGAACCCGGTGCACTCGCCGGCGCCGTTCAGCACCGCGCCTCCGGCCGGGACCGGGCTGGCGAACAGGTTGCCCCCGATATCCACGACCGTCACGCCGGTCCTGGCCACCCCGCGCCCGGCCGGCGGCGCCGGCTCGTCTCGCCAGACGGTCGCGTGCCCGACCCCGACGCCGGGCACGTCCACTATTGAGGCGGCCTGCCCGGTTGGCAGGATACCTATCCTGATGCCTAGATCGGCGACCCGTGTCACCCGACGATCATCGCCCACCGTGCCCGCGCGAAGCTGGTCGGCCCGCGAGGCCTGTCTGCCCGCGCCGTGGGTCGGCCCGCGACGCCGGCCGGCGGATGACCCGGACCGGTCCGGGACGCCGGCCGACCCATGGCGCCGACCGGCCAGCGGCACCGGGGCGGGCGGCCGCAACCGGGCGAGCACGGGCTCGCGCGGCGAAGCGCGAGGAGGACGTGATGACATCCGGGGGCGTCGCGGGCCTGCCGGTCGTGTGGAGCGAGGACTGCCTGCGGCACGAGCCGGACGGCGAGGTCTGGCTCGGCGTCTGGGAGGCCGGGACCGAGGTGCCGCAGCGCGCCGAGGTACTGCTCAGCGCGCTGACTGAGGCCGGCGCCGTGATCACCGACGCCCGGCCGCACGGCGACGAGCCCCTGCTCGCGGTGCACGACGCCGAGCTGGTCGAGCACCTGGCCACCATCTGGGCCGACTGGGAGGCCGCCGGCTACCCCCGCGAGCACGGCAGGACCAGGGTGGTTCCCTACGTCTTCCCGACCGCAGGGCTGCTCGCCGGGCAGCCGATGCGCTCGCCGGCCGCCGTGCACGGGCGGGTTGGCAGGTTCTGCTACGACACGATGACCCTGGTCGGGCCGGGAAGCTGGGAGGCGATCAGGGCCGCGGCCGACGCCGCGGTGACCGCCGCCGACCTGGTCAGCAAGGGCGCCAGGATCGCCTACGCGCTTTGCAGGCCGCCAGGCCACCACGCGGGTCCGGCCAGCTACGGCGGCTCGTGCTACCTGAACAACGCAGCCATCGCGGCGCAGCGGCTGCGCCAGTGCGGGGCCGGCCGGGTGGCGGTCATCGACATTGACGCACACCACGGCAACGGCACCCAGGCGATCTTCTACGACCGCGCGGACGTCTACTACGGCAGCGCCCACGTGGATCCTGGCGCCGGCTGGTTCCCGCACTACGTCGGGTACTCCGGCGAGCGCGGCGCGGGCGACGGCGAGGACGCCAACCGGAACCTGCCGCTGCCCCCCGGCACCACCGACACCGCCTGGCTCGCCGCGGTCGAAACCCTCGGCGCCGACGTGGCGCAGCGGGGAGCGGACGCCATCGTGGTCTCGCTGGGCGTGGACGCCGCGGCCGCCGACCCGGAGAGCCCGCTGCAGGTCAGCGAGAACGGCTACCGGCGGGCAGGCGAGCTGATCGGCGGGCTCGGACCGGTCGTGGCCGTGCAGGAGGGCGGCTACGACCTGCCCTCGCTCGGCGGCCTGGTCGTGGCCGCGCTCGGCGGGCTGCTGGCCGGGCAGCAGTGACCACGCTGCTCTCGCTTGCCGCCTCGATGCTGTGGGGGTCGTCCGACTTCGGCGGAGGGCTGATCTTGCGGCGGCCTGGCCCTGCTGGCGCCGGCCGTGGCGCGCCGCGCGATCCTGCCGCAGGTCAGGCTCACCGGCAGGAGGCTGATCGCGCTCGGCGCGATCAGAATCTCAGACACTATTCCGAACGGCTCGTACGCGCTGGCCGCCAGCCGAGGCGAGCTCTCGGTGGCCGCGGTTCTCGCGTCGCTGTACTCGGTGGTCACGGCGGCGTGATCATGCCCAGCTCCTGAGCACGTCAGGGCACGACGGCGGCTACAGCCAGTCCTTGCGCTTGAATACCGTGTAGAGGACCGCCGGGGTGATGAGCATGATCGCCACCGCAACCCCGACTCCCCACGGCTTGCCGAACCCGGCGTAGGGCACGTTCATGCCGTAGAAGCCTGTGACGAACGTAGGCACCGCGATGATCGCGGCCCAGCTTGTCACCTTCTTGCTGATCACGTTCATCCGGTTGGCCTGCACGGTGAGATTGGTCTCCAGGATCGTGGTGACCAGGTCGCGCAGGCTCTCCGTCCACTCGGTCGCGCGCAGCACGTGGTCGTAGACGTCCTGGTAGTACGGCATCAGCGGGTCGCTGACCACGCCGAGGTCACGGCGCAGCACGCCGTTGACGACCTCGCGCATGGGCAGCACCACCCGGCGCAGGTTGACCAGGCTCTTGCGCAGCTCGAAGCTGCGCCGCTGCACCGACCCCTGGTCGCGCGGACTATCGACGAACAGGAGGTCCTCGACCTCCTCGATCTGGTCGTCGAGTGCCTGAACGGCAAGGAAGTAGCCGTCCACGATGTGGTCGAGCAGGCCGTGCAGCAGGTAGCCGACGCCCTCCTTGGCCAGGTCAGGGCTGTGGTCCCAGTAGCCGACCACGGTGCCGACGTCCAGGCCGTCGTCCTTGCGCACCGTGATCAGCGCCTGGCGGGTGACGAACGCGGACACCTCGCTCATGGCCAGCGCGCCGGTGGACTCGTCCAGGTGCACCGCGTAGGCGGTCAGGAACAGGTGGCTCTGGTACCGGTCGAGCTTGGTCCGCTCGTGCTCGTGCACCGCGTCCTCGACCGCGAGCGGGTGCAGGCCGAACTCCTCGCTGAGCACGGCGAGGTCCTCGCGGTCCGGGTCGCGCAGGTCGAGCCAGACAACGGCGGAGTCGTCGAGCAGGTGCTCGCTGATGTCGGCGACCGGGAACCCCTCGGAGATCAGCACGCCGCTGCGGTACAGCCGGGTCCTGGCCTGGCACTTGGTCGGGGTCGACGTGCTCACGGCGGCCGCGGCGGCCGCCGCGGGATCGTTGCCGCGAAAGGTCAGGCGGCCGGTGGCGGTCATGTGATCAACCTCGCTGCCCGCTCAGGGGTATCAGACCCGCCAGCGTACCCCTAACCAGGCGATACCTGGCCAGTCGTTGGTCCGACTACCCGCCGGCTCCAGCCGCACACCGCAAGGCCACGATCACGCGAGACGGCGCGTGACCTGGCGGACGCAGAACCAGGCCAGCAGGCCGGCCAGCACGAGGAAGGCGCCGAGCTCGATCCGCTGGAAGTCCCAGTACCGGCTGTCCGGCTGATAGGCGATGGCCATCTTGACTCCCTGCCTGGTCAGGCAGGAGAGAAAGGCGCTCATCTGCGAAGCGCCAAACGCCCGCTGGCAGGCGGCAGGGACCTGCCGGATCGCCTGGCCTGCCGCGTTCACCGGCTGGCTGGACAGGATCCAGGTACCGGAACTCCCGCCTGCCCTCATCAACAGCGAGCCGTTATTGCTGTCGCCGATCGCCGAGAATGTCACGCTGCTGAGTGCCTTGATAGTCCGCACCGGCTCGATGAGATGCGGCCTGATCAGGAGCGGCCAGGCGAGCTGGACGGCGGCGAAGGCCGCCAGGGTCGCGGCCATGGCCGGCACGGTCCGCCGGATCATGACCCCGGCGGCGACGCCGAGGACGAACGCGAACGCCGCGTATCCGATCGGGACGATGCCCTGCCCGGCGAAGACCGCTGGCGTGAACCTGCCGACGTTGAGCGGCGACGAGGCACCGGCCAGAACATCGGCTCCGTACACCGGGCCGACCGACCAGGTCGATATCAGGCTGAGCAGCCCGGTCGTGGCCATGGCAGCGAGGCCGATAGCGGCCAGCTTGACCGCGATCCAGCGGTTGCGGGTGACGCTCTGGTTCCACGCCAGCCGGAAGGTGCCTGACTCGATCTCCCTGGCGACCAGCGGCGCACCCTAGAACATGCCGATGAGGGCGGGCGTGATGATCACGACGGCAAGGCCGAGGAAAGTCGCCAGGGTGGACACGTTGTCGGACTGCTCGCGGCTCAGGAAGCTGCTCGCGAGCGCCTGGCAGTCGCCATGGGCGCGGCAGCCAGGGATGCCGCTTGTGTCGTACAGGTGCGCCAAGCTCGCTCCGATGACGCCGAGGGTCACCGCGAGAGCAGCGACCGCCGCCGCCCCCGCGATAGCCGCCGCGCGGAACTGACGCCAGGCCAGCCAGATCATCTGCGTCCTCCGCAGGGCATGGCGCGCATCAGGCCAGCCGCCGGTTCCTGATCCACCACGCGCAGAACGCGGCCAGCGCCATCGCCAGCACCAGGAAGATCCCGGTCTCCATCCCCTGAATCGCCCAGAACCTGCTGGCCGGCACGTAGCTGATCAGCGACCTGAGGTGCAGCGCGTTGACGGAGGCGTTGCACGCATTGTTGTTGCCGACGATGCACGCATGGGTCGGCGGGCCATCGAAGGGATGCCCTGCCGGGTTGACGGTCTGGTTCGAGATGACCCAGGCGCCCGGCTTGGCGATCGTGCGCCGCAGGATGAACTGCGTGTTGTTCTCGATCACGAGTTCATTCAAATTCGCCGCGGTAATGGGGAAGTACTGGTGCAGCGGCGAGACCAGGAGCGGGCGGATCCAGTTCGGCCACGCGATCTGGACCAGGCCGAACCCGACCAGCGTGACGGCCATGGCGGGGACAGTCCGCTTGATGAGCACGCCGGCCGTCACTCCCAGCGCGAAGGCGAAGGCCGCGTAACCGATCGGTACAATGCCCTGCGCCCCGAACAGCGGCGGAGCCAGCCGGTCGATGCTGAGCGAGTCCGAGCCGGCCAGGGCGGCCGCCTTGAAGATCGGGCTTGCCCACCAGCCAGTGATCAGGCTGAGCAGACCCGCCGTCGCCATCGCGGCCAGGCCGATCAAGCCGAGCTTGGCGACCACCCACTGAGAGCGGCTGACGCTCTGATTCCAGGCCAGCCGGAAGGTGCCGGTCTCGAATTCACGCGCCACCAGCGGCGCGCCCCAGAACATGCCCATGAGCGCCGGCGCCAAGTACATGATGAAGATGCCCGCGTAGAAAACCAGCTCGCTGACAGAGCGCTTCAGCTCGCTGATGAAGGCGGTCGCGGCAGTCCCGCAGGGACCGGCGCCGCGGCACGCAGCGACTCCTGCATCGGAGTAGACATGCGCCACGTTGATCCCGCTGATGAGCAGGACCACTCCGAATGCCGCGATGAACGCGGCGGTCGTGATGGCCTGGGCGCGGAACTGGCGCCAGGTAAGCCAGGTCATCGCTGGGCCTCCAGTGCGGGCGAGCCGGCGAGCGAGGGCCGGACGGCCCTGCTCATGTACGACAGGACCATGTCCTCCAGGCCGATCGGATCGGCGGTCCAGACAGGGTCAGTGACGGGCGATGGCGTGCGGACCAGCAGCGTGCTCTGCCGGTCGGTGTGCCTGGCCGAGATCACCTCCCAGTCGGCGGGCAGCGCCGACAGGTCGGTCCGCGGGCCAGTGACCTGGCGGTGCGTGGTCAGCAGGTCCTCCACTTCCCCGGCCACCTGCACTCGGGAGGCGACGAGAACGATCATGTAGTCGCATACCCGCTCAAGGTCGGAGACCAGGTGCGAGCTCATCACGACGCTCAGCTCCTGCTCGGCAGTGACCTCCATCAGCGTCTGCAGGAACTCGCGCCTGGCCAGCGGGTCGAGGCTGGCGATCGGCTCGTCCAGGATCAGCAGCTCGGGACGCTTGGCGATTGCGAGCGTCAGGGCGAGCTGCGCGCGCTGGCCGCCGGACAGCTTGCCCGCCTTCTGCGCCGGGTCGAGTCCGACCTGCGCGATCCGGCGCTCGGCAAGCTCGGCGTCCCAGCCCGGGTTCATGTGCGCGCCGAGCCGCAGGTGGTCGGCGACGCTCAGCCCGGAGTAGGTCGGCGTGTCCTGCGCGACGAACCCGACCTTCGCGAGCTGCGCGGAGCTGCCGGCCGGCACGCCGCCGAGGACCTCGACGGATCCTGTCGTCGGCTGGAGCAGCCCGACGGCCAGGCTGAGCAGCGTGGTCTTGCCGGCACCGTTCGGGCCAACCAGCCCGGTCACGTGCCCGGCCGGGATGCTCAGCGTGCAGTCACGCAGCGCCCAGCGCTGTCGGTATCGCTTGCCAAGCCCGGTGGACTCAAGCACGGCTGTCATCTCACTTCCTCCTTGGCTGCCCGGGGACCGACGTCCCTGAGCTACTAGCTGCTGCGGCTCCGTCGGCGGACGCACGGAACGCGCTCGCGAACAGGGCCTCGATGCTCTCCTCGTCAAGCCCGGCGCCGCGGGCCCTGGCGAGCCACTGCTCGAGCTCGGCGCGCAGCGGGCCGTGCGCGGCGAGCGTTGAGTCGGTCAGGGTCCTGGTCACGAACGTCCCGACGCCCGCCCTGGCCGCCACGAGGCCCTCGTACTCAAGCTCCCGGTAGGCCTTCAGCACGGTGTTGGGGTTGATCGCCAGCCGGGCGACCACGTCCTTGACCGTCGGCAGCTGGTCGCCCTCTGACAGCAGGCCGAGCCGCAGCGCCTGCCGCACCTGGTGGATCAGCTGCAGGTACGGCGAGACCCCGGACCGCGTGTCCAGGTGGAACTCGATCACCGCACCCCTCATCTCATTTATCTAGGCTCCTAGTACTTTAGAACTCTAGTGAGCTGTCGCGCAAGGGGAATCGCGAATGTCAGCGACAGGCGCGGCGGGGACGGGGGCGACGGAAGCGAGGCGCGCGGAGCTGGCCGGCTTACGAGCCGTCCGGATAACTGCCGCGGTGCAGGATCATCGGGTAGTACGGCAGGGCGGCGGCCGGGTCGGCGAGCATCGCCCTGGTCTGCGCCGCGTACGGCGGCCGAGCCCGCCAGCCATCCGGCGGCGGCTCGAGCCCGAGCGCCAACGTCGGCCGACCCTCGGTCTGATGACCGACGACGCAGCGCAGGCACTCGACCAGGTCGTCGACCGCCGCGGCGCCGAACCGGTCCCGCCAGCCAGCCTCGACCGCCTCGCTGACCCGCCCGTACGCGGCCTGCGCGGCGTTGCCGCGCGCGGTCAGCCTGACCATCTTGCCGCGCCCGCTGGGCTTGGCGGCCACCGTCACGAAGCCGCGCCGTGCCAGGAAGCCGACCGAACTGGCGACAGCCTCCTTCGACGTGCCGGTCAGCCGCGGGATCTCGGACGGGCCGACGCCGCCGGAGTCGAGTGCCCGCAGCGTGTTCGCGCCGATCGCCAGCGACAGCTCGGAGTCGCGCTCGTAGTCCAGCGTGAACGCCAGCAGCGCCCGGGACAGCAGCACGGACAGATCACCGTCGGGCGGCTCGAACACGGGCCGCGGGCCGCTCGCCGACACGGCCGGATCCCAGTTGCAGGGCATCCCGTCGGCGTAGTACACCATCGGCAGGTAGAACGGCATCGACTCGGCCGCCGGGCCGGCCACGCCGGCGAGCCCGGCGCGCAGCCGGTCGATGGTCTCGGCGCCGAACCGGCGCTCCCAGCGCACGCTGAGCCCCTCGTCCAGCCGGCTCCAGATCGCCTGCGCCCTGATCCCGTTCCTGGTCGGGCAGATGATCGGCGCAGCCGGCCCGGCCCCCGCCTGCGCTCCGGGCCTGGTCACGACGTAACCCCACCGCTCCAGCCCCGAGAAGCTGCCGGGCAGCGCCGCGAGCTCGGCGGCCGGGACGCCATCGCGCGGCAGGTACCGCATCCGGTTGGACCACGACTCCTGCGACGCCAGCCACGTGCGGCCCATCGGCTTGCCGGACGCCGACACGCCGGGCTCCGGCCCGCCAGGACCGAATTGCGTGGTCCCGTGCGGCATGTACCGCTCGAATTCGTAGTCGTACTCGATCGTGTAGGCGACGAGCAGCGCCGACATCAAAGGGGCGAGCCCGCGACATTCGGCCACGGGGCCACGGTACTGCCGCGGACCGGACGGCGCAGCGGGGGCGCACGCGAGGATCATGGGTCCGTGAGCAGTTTCAGCGAGAGCGGCTTGTTCGGCGGGCTGTTCGACCGCGGCGGGGCCCACACCGGGGACGACGCCTGGCTACAGGCCATGCTCGACACCGAGGCCGCGCTCGCCAGGGCGGCGGAGCGGGCCGGGCTCGCGCCCGCCGGGTCGGGAGCGGCGGTCACCGCGGCGGCCAGGTCAGAGAATTTCGATAACCAATCCCTCGGGGTGCAGGCCGCCACCACCGGCAATCCGGTCCCAGCCCTGGTCAGGGCGCTGACCGCGCTGCTGCCCGGCACGGCGGACGGAGCCGCTGCGGCGGTGCACCGGGGCGCGACCAGCCAGGACATCATCGACACCGCGGCCATGCTGCTCGCCCGCCGGGCGATCGGCGCGATCGGCGCCGACCTGGCCACCGCCGCGGGCGCCTGCGCCGGCCTGGCCAGGGCGCACGCGGGGACCGTGATGGCCGGCCGCACCCTGCTGCAGCAGGCGGTCCCGGTCACGTTCGGCCTGGTCGCGGCGGGCTGGCTGACCTCGATCGACGAGGTCAGGTGCGAGCTGCACCGGATCGCCGCGACCAGGCTCGCGGCGCAGTTCGGCGGCGCGGCCGGCACGCTCGCCTCGCTCGGCGACGCCGGGCCGACGGTCGCCGCGCTGCTCGCCGAGGAGCTCGGCCTGGCCGAGCCCGTGCTGCCCTGGCACACCAGCAGGCTGCGGATCATCGAGCTTGCCGCAGCGCTGGCCGGCGCGTGCGCCGCGCTTGGCAAGATCGGCAGGGACGTCACGCTGCTCGCCCAGACCGAGGTCGCCGAGGTGCACGAGGACGGCGGCGACGGCCAGCGCGGCGGGTCGTCGGCCATGCCGCACAAGCAGAACCCGGTCGCCGCGATTCTCGTGCTCGGCTGCGCCAGGCAGGCACCCGGGCTGCTCGCGACGCTCGCCGCGGCGGGCGAGCAGGAGCACCAGCGGGCGGCCGGCGCCTGGCACGCCGAGTGGGAGCCGCTGTCTGACCTGCTCAGGCTGACCGGGTCGGCCGCCGCATGGGCGGCCGACCTGCTCACCGGCCTGCGCGTGGACCCGGCCAGGATGCGGGCCAACCTGGACGCCTCTGGCGGGCTGCCGCTTGCCGAGCACCTGGTCGCGCTGCTCGCCACGGCGCTCGGCAGGCTGGACGCGCACGACCTGGTGGCGCGGGCCAGCGCCCGCGCGGTGGCCGACGGCACCGGCCTCGTGCAGGCGCTGCTCGGCGACGAGACAGCCGCGGCCCGGCTGGCCGCGGCTGGCCTTCACCCCGGGCAGGTCGAGGCCGCCCTGCGGCCCGAGTCCTACCTCGGCGCCAGCGCCGAGTTCGTCAGCCGCGCGCTCGCCGCCCACTCGGCACTCGATCTGCCGGGCGAGCGTCCGGCGGCCGAGGGCCCCTAGCCCGCCGGACGCCTATCATCGCGGCATGGGACTGCCCCGCCCGCGCCTGCTCACCGCGCGCGAGGCGGTGCGCAGTTACGGGGTCGCGACCGCGTTCCTGCTGCTGGTCACGGCCGGCCTGATCGTCTCCGACGCGCTGTCGCCCGGCCGCCTCGCCGCGCTCCAGCTGTGGGCAAGCACCAATGTGACGAACCTGCACCACCACCCGGTTCCCGCGCTGGTGCTGTCCGCATTCCTGCCGTCCGAGGACACGCTCGCCTGGATCCCGCTGGTCGCGCTGGCGATGTTCGGGGCCAACCGGGCGATCGGCAACCTGCGGCTCGCGCTGGTCTGCGCGGCGGGCCACGTCGTCGGCACCCTGGTCAGCGAGGGCATCGTCGATTACCGGGTGGACACCGGCAGGCTCCCGCCGAGCTGGGCGCACATCATCGACATCGGCCCGTCCTACGTGCTGGTCGCCGCGATCGTGGTCGCCGTCCTGCTCGGCTCCATCCCGGCCAAGGTCGCCGCCCTCGCCGACTTCGCGGTCCTGGTCTTCCTCGGCCACATCTTCGCCGACCTGACCAGGCTGCACGTCGCCCCCGTGGGCCACCTCACCGCCATGGTAACCGCGGCGCTGCTGACGGCTCCCCTCATGCTCCGCCGCCGGGCGCGCGTCCCTGCCGCCACGGACCTGACGGCGAGCCTAGTCTGTCGCCATGACGACCGAGCACGATCCGGCGACCGATGGCATGCGGACCCGCCGCGAGGTCCTGGGCGACGAGCACGTCGACCGCGCGATCGCTAACACCACCGAGTTCACCGCGCCGTTCCAGGACCTGATCACCAGGTACGCCTGGGGCGAGGTCTGGACCAGGCCGGGCCTCTCCCGCGCCGAGCGGAGCATGATCACGCTGGCCGTGCTCGTCACGCTCCGCCACGACGAGGAGATCGCCATGCATGTCAGGGCCGCGCTCCGGAACGGCCTGACCGCGGACCAGATCAGGGAGGTGCTGCTGCACACCGCGATCTACGCGGGCGTCCCGGCCGCCAACCACGCGTTCGCGATCGCGTCCCGGGTGCTGACAGACGCTACGTAGTCCGCACAGTTGTTCACTTAGCGACCGCTGGATATCGTTTCGGTAGACGCGGCGGAGGAAGGCTGGTGCGGTGTGGCGGAGATCGTGTCGCTGGCCGAGGCGATCGCCGCTGCCGTCCGCGATGGCGACTCGCTCGCGATGGAGGGCTTCACCCACCTGATCCCGCACGCCGCCGGCCACGAGGTGATCAGGCAGCGGCGCCGCGGGCTGACCCTGATCCGGATGACGCCCGACGTCATCTACGACCAGATGATCGGCGCCGGGTGTGCCAGCAAGCTGGTGTTCTCCTGGGCAGGCAACCCGGGCGTCGGCTCACTGCACCGCTTCCGCGACGCCGTGGAGAACGGCTGGCCGACTCCGCTGGCGATCGAGGAACACAGTCACGCGGGCATGGCCAACAGGTACGTGGCCGGGGCGTCCGGGCTGCCGTTCGCCATCTTGCGCGGGTACCGCGGCACCAGCCTGACCACGCACACCTCGGGCGTAGCCGAGATCGAGTGCCCGTTCACCGGCGAGACGCTGACCGCCGTCTCGGCACTGCGTCCCGATGTTGCCGTGATCCACGCGCAGCAGGCCGACCGGCTGGGCAACGTGCAGTTCTGGGGGATCACCGGAGTGCAGAAGGAGGCCGTGCTCGCCGCCGCCCGCTCGGTCGTCACGGTCGAGGAGATCGTCGACGAGCTGCCGCCGCGGGCCGGCGCGGTGGTGCTCCCCGCCTGGACGGTCGGCTTCATCGCCGTCGTGCCCGGAGGTGCCCATCCCTCCTACGCCCAGGGCTACTCGGCCAGGGACAACGACTTCTACGTGGCGTGGGATGCGATCAGCAGGGACAGGGACGCGTTCACCGCGTGGCTTGACGAGCACGTCTACGCCTCGATCGCCGGGCCCGATCCCGCCCGGCCCGATCCCGCCCGGCCCGATCCCGCCCGGCACAGCGTCGTCGCCGCCGAGAGGCCGCGATGAGCTACACCGCGGACGAGATGATGACCGTCACGGCCGCGCGCGCCCTTGCCAACGGCATGACCTGCTTCGTCGGCATCGGACTGCCGAGCGAGGCCGCCAACCTTGCCCGCGCGACGCACGCGCCGCGGCTGGTGCTGATCTACGAATCGGGCACCATCGGCGCCAAGCCCACGGCGCTGCCGCTGTCCATCGGCGACGGGATCCTGGCCGAGACCGCCGACTGCGTGGTCAGCGTCCCTGAGATCTTCAACTACTGGCTGCAGCCAGGACGGATCGACGTCGGCTTCCTGGGCGCCGCGCAGCTCGACAGGTTCGGCAACATCAACACCACGGTGATCGGCGCCGACTACGGCGATCCCAGGGTCAGGCTGCCAGGAGCCGGCGGAGCGCCGGAGATCGCCGCGGCCTGCCGTGAGGTGATCGTGGTCATCCGCCAGTCGCACCGAACCTTTGTCGAGCGCGTCGACTTCGTCACCTCTGTCGGCTATGGCACCGGCGCGGGCACCAGGCAGCGGCTCGGCCTGACCGGGGCAGGCCCGCGCCGCGTGATCACCGACCTCGGCGTCCTGGCGCCCGACCCCGTGACCTTCGAGCTCTCGCTGACCGGGATCTACCCCGGGGTATCCGTTGCGGATGTCAGGGACAGAACTGGATGGGACCTGAGGGTCTCCGCCGATCTTTCCCCGATCCCGCCGCCGACGCAGTCCGAGCTTGCCGCGCTCCGCGCGCTGCGGGCGACCCTGCCGGCCAGCGGCGAGCCTGCCGCCATGGAAGGAGCAGCCTGATGACCGCCGATCCGCCGTCCGCGAAGGCAGGCTTCCGGCTGCCGCACTATCCGCGGCCGCTCGGCGTGCACCCGCCGCTCGACTACCCGGACTACCGCTCGTCCCAGCTGCGCGCCCCCAGCCAGCCGCTGGTGCCGCTGCCGCAGCACCTCACCGAGATCACCGGGCCGCTGCTGGGCGCCGAGCGGGTCACGGCCGGCGACGCCGACCTGACGACCAGGCACGCGGGCGAGCCGCTTGGCGAGCGGATCATCGTCACCGGCCGGGTACTCGACTCCGACGGCAGAGCCGTTCCGGACACCCTCGTCGAGATCTGGCAGGCGAACTCCGCTGGCCGGTACCGGCACCGGGTCGATGACCACCCGGCGCCGCTCGACCCCAACTTCGACGGGGCTGGCCGCTGCATGACCGACTCGGAGGGCAGGTACCGGTTCGTCACGATCATGCCGGGCCCCTATCCGTGGAAGAACCACCTCAACGCATGGCGCCCGGCGCACATCCACTTCTCGCTGTTCGGCCGGGCGTTCACCCAGCGGCTGATCACGCAGATGTACTTCCCTGGCGACCCGCTGTTCCGCTACGACCCGATCTTCAACTCGGTGCCCGACCAGAAGGCGCGGGAGCGGATGATCTCGCGGTTCGACATGGACCTGACCCAGCCGGAGTGGGCGCTAGGTTTCACCTGGGACATCGTGCTGCGCGGTGCGAACGCGACCGTCTTCGAGCCGCAGGAGGACAGGTGACGCTGCCGCTGACGCCGTCACAGACGGTCGGCCCGTTCCTGGCCATCGGGCTGCCCTGGCCGGACGGCCCGTTCGTCGTGCCTGAGGGCACTCCTGGCGCGATCACGATCACCGGCCGGGTGATCGACGGTGCCGGAGTCCCGCTGCCTGACGCGCTGGTCGAGACCTGGCAGGCCGACCCGGACGGCAGGTTCGCGCACCCCGACGACCCGCGCGGGGCGGTCGCGCCGCGGGCAGCCGGGTTCCGCGGCTTCGCCCGCTGTCCCACCGACGAGGCAGGCTGCTACCGCATCGTGACGCTGCGCCCAGGCCCGCTGCCATGCCCGGGCGGCGGCGTGGAGGCGCCGCACCTGGATGTCTCCGTGTTCTCCAGGGGGCTGCTCGACCGGGTGGTGACCAGGATCTACTTCTCCGACGAGGTCGAGGCGAACGCGGCCGACCCGGTGCTGCGCGCCGTCGACCAGGCCCGCCGGGGCACCCTGATCGCGGCGGCGGAGGCGGGCGGGCACGACCGGTTCGTATTCGACGTCAGGCTGCGCGGCGAGGACGAGACCGTCTTCTTCGATGTCTGAGCCGCCGGCCGGGACCCTCCGCCTGGCCGCTTCGCTCGACGGGCCGGCCGGGGCGCCGGTGCTGGTGCTCGGCAACTCGCTGGGGACCTCGCGCGCGGTCTGGGACCGGCAGGCCGCCGATCTGGCCCGCCATTTCCGGCTGCTGCGCTACGAGCTGCCCGGCCACGGCGGGTCGCCGGCCGCGCCCGCGCCCTACTCGATCGCCGGGCTCGGCGCCGGGGTGCTCGCTCTGCTCGACGAGCACGGGGTGGACCGGGTCGCCTACTGCGGGATCTCGCTCGGCGGAATGATCGGCATGTGGCTGGCCGCCACCACGCCGGGCCGGATCACCGCGCTCGGCCTGGTCTGCACCTCCGCGTACCTGCCGCCCGCGTCGGGCTGGCTGGCCCGCGCCGACCAGGTACGCGCCGCCGGGATGGGCTCGGTCACCGCGCAGTCGCTCGGCCGGTGGTTCCCGGCCGGCTTCGCCGAGCGCGAGCCACAGGCGGCCGCGGCGTTCGCCGCCGACCTGGAGCGGACCGACGTGGATGGCTATGCGGGCTGCTGCGCCGCCATCGGCGGGATGGACCTGCGCGGCGAGCTCGGCTCGATCGCCGCGCCGGCCGTCGTGATCGCCGGCGCTGATGACCCGGCCACGCCGCCGGACCACGGCGCCGCAATCTGCGGGGGGATCGCAGGCTCGCGGCTGGCGGTGGTGCGCGGGGCGGCGCACCTGGCGAATGTCTCCTCGCCCGGCGAGGTCGGCTATCTACTGCTCGACCACCTGCGCCGGGCCGGGACGTTGCAGCGCGGCGGCTGATGCGAGCCGGGCTAGCCTCAGGCCAGCCGTGGGCCAGCCTCGGCTAGCCTTCATCGCGGTCCCTGGGGCTACGATGCAGTTGAGATGAGAACTTCCGGGCGCAGTGCGAACGCGGACGCTGAGCACGGGGCTCACACGGGGTACGCTACGCCGGACGTACCAGCCGAGCCCGCCGATGCGGCAGCGGCCTCCGGCGATGGCATCTCCAGGGCGGGCGGGGCAGGCGGTGCGGGCGGGTCGGACGGGGCAGACGGGGCAGACGGGATGGTCGAGGAGGCCGGCCTTGCGGCGGCAGGTGCCGGGGCCGCTGCGGGCACCCAGGCCAGGGACAGCGACTTCGTCCAGTCACTCGACCGCGGGCTGGCGGTCATCCGGGCCTTCGGCCCAGATCGCGAGCGGCTCAGCCTCAGCGAGGTTGCCAGGGCGACCGGGCTGACCAGGGCCGCGGCCCGGCGGTTCCTGCTGACCCTGGTCAAGCTCGGCTACGTGCGCAACGACGGCCGCGAGTTCTCGCTGCGGCCGAGCGTGCTCGAGCTCGGGTACGCCTACCTGTCCGGGCTGGCCTTGCCCGAGGTCGCGATGCCGCACCTGGAGGAACTCTCCGCCGAGCTGCACGAGTCCTCGTCGGTATCGGTTCTCGACGGCCATCAGATCGTGTACGTGGCCAGGGTGGCGCACAAGCGGATCATGACGGTGGCGATCTCGGTGGGCACCAGGTTCCCGGCCTACGCCACCTCGATGGGCCGGGTCCTGCTCGCCGGGATGAGCGAGGACGAACTCGACAGGTACCTGGCCGAGGCCACGTTCGAGCCGTTCACCTCGCACACGGCGACCGATCCCGGCCGGCTCAGGGAGATCATCCACGAGGTCGCCCGCCAGGGCTACGCGATCGTAGACCAGGAACTCGAGGACGGGCTCCGGGCCCTGGCCGCGCCGATCAGGGACTCCTCGGGTACCGTGGCGGCGGCGATCAACGTCTCGGCCCACGCCAGCAGGCTCAGCGCGGATGCCATGCGCGCCGAGCTACTCCCCGGCCTCCTCAAGACGGCCCGCCAGATCGAGACCGACCTCAAGTCCCTGGCCCCGTCCTAGCCAGCCCGCTCCACCGCACTCCGACCCGCCCTGGTCGCCCGCTATCGTCGTATTCATCCGAATTGTTCCCCAATTTTGCACGTGCAATCGTTTGTTCTGGCGGCTTTGGGCCGCAAAATGGTACTTCTCAGTGATCACACCGATACATGAGGACCGTTGACACTGGTCTAGAACGCTGACTAAGTTCTACATTGCGTATAGTCGTACGCCAAGCGAACATCCTGCGAGTACCTGACCTGAAGACCCCGGCCGTCACCGGCGACGCTGGCCGCTCCCCTTCAGCTCGCTGGCGACCCGCGGGCGCTGACATCAGAGGAGACGGAATGGACCGTCAGGAAGCAGACCTCACGATGCCGCTGGATCAGCCGATCTCGCGGCGTTCTCTGCTTAAGGGCGTTGGCGTCGGCACGTTCGCCGTCAGCGCTGGGGGGCTTCTGGCTGCATGCAGTTCGGGGATCAAGGGGGCGGGTTCGGCCGGGAAGGGGATCACGATCGGGTGGATCCACCCGCTGACCGGGGACCTGGCCGGGTTCGGCGCGGCGGACAACTGGGTGATCTCCAAGATCAAGCAGACCACCCCGTACAGCAAGGGCTTCAAGATCGGCAGCAAGACCTACCCGGTCACGATCAAGTCCTACGACACACAGTCCAGCGTGACCCGGGCGGGCGACCTGGCGAAGCAGGCGATCCTGACCGACAAGGTGGACCTGCTGTTCGCCTCCTCGACGCCGGAGACGGTGAACGCCGTAGCGAGCCAGGCCGAGACGCTGGGGACGCCGCTGATCTGCTCGAACATCCCATGGGAGTCCTGGTACTTGAACCTGTTTCCGAAGGGTAACCCGGCGCACGCCACGGAGAAGGCAAAGTACGTGATCATGTACTTCCTCGGCGCCGAGCACCTGGTCAAGGCCTTCATCCCGATGTGGAACCGGATCCATGACCAGCTGCACACCGACAAGGTGGTCGCGGCGGCGTTCCCGAACGACTCCGACGGCAACGCGTTCCGCGCGGTGTTCCCGCCGATCGCCGAGGCCGCGGGCTTCACGTTCGACATGTCCTCGCCCTACCCGGACGGGACGACCAACTACTCCTCCATGATCTCGCAGTTCAAGGCCGACAAGGCGGACTTCTTCACCAACGTGCCGCTGCCGCCGGACTTCGCCACCATGTGGCACCAGTCGATCCAGCAGGGGTTCCGGCCCAAGCTCGCCACCGTCGCCAAGGTGCTGCTGTTCCCCCCCGACGCCTACGCCCTCGGCTCCGAGGTGTACAACGTGGCCACCGACACGTGGTGGGTGCCCACCCTGCCGTGGAAGTCCTCGTTCACCGGCCAGGACTGCCAGGCCTTCGCCACCGAGTTCGAGGCCGACACCAAGGGGCAGTGGAACGCCAACATCTCCAACTACAGCCTGTTCGAGGTCGCCCACGCCGCCCTCACCGCCGTCTCCGACCCCCACGACAAGGAAGAAGTCGCCAACGCGATCCACCAGGTGAACATCCAGGCCCTGGCCGGACCCCTCGACTTCGCCTCCGGCGGCCCCGCCCCCGGCGTCGCCATCACCCCCCCAGCCGGCGTCCAGTGGCAGAAGGGCACCAAGTACCCCCTCGAGATGCAGATCGTGGACAACACGGAACTCCCCCAGGCCAAGATCACCGCCGACCTGCTGCCGACTAACCGCTGACCGGATGACCAGTCCGCTGCTCGACATCGACCGCGTGTCGAAACGGTTCGGCCAGGTCGTCATCGCCGAGGACCTGTCGCTGGCCGTCGGGCCTGGGGACATAGTCGGGATCGTGGGGCCGAACGGCGCTGGCAAGACCAGCCTGTTCGGCCTCATATCCGGCGACCTGGCCCCTGACGCGGGCGAGCTGCGCTTCGGGGGGCGGACGGTGACCAGGCTAGACCCGGCCGGGCGGTGCAAGCTGGGCATCGGGCGGACCTACCAGGTGCCGCGGCCCTTCGGGGACATGACCGTGTTCGAGAACCTGCTTGTCGCCGCCCAGCAGGGCGGCGGCAAGCGGGGCCGGGCCAGCTACGCGGCGGCCGTCGAAGCCCTCGAGCGGGCCGGGATCACCGGCCAGGCGAACGTGCCTGCCGAACGGCTCGGCCTGCTCCAGCGAAAGCGGCTCGAGCTGGCGCGCGCCCTCGCCACCCAGCCCGCGCTCCTGCTGCTCGACGAGGTGGCTGGCGGCCTGACCGACCCGGAGGTCGCACAGCTCGTCGAGATCGTCCGCGACGTCAACGCGACCGGGACCGCGGTGATCTGGATCGAGCACGTGGTGCGTGCGCTCACCGCCGTAGTGAGCCGGCTGATCTGCCTGGCCGGCGGCACGTTCATCGGCGACGGCGACCCCGCCACCGTGCTGGCCAGCCCCGCGGTCCGCGAGGTCTTCCTCGGCACCGGCATCACCGCCGCGCTGGCCGGCCGCGGCGGGCCGGACGGGCAGCTCCGCCTGGCCGAGGGCACGCCGGCGGACGGCGGCAAGCGGAGCGAGCAGTGAACGCGCCGACGGACGGCGCCAGGCCGGAGAACGGGACGCCGCTACTGGAGGTCCGCGACCTTGTCGTGCACCACGGCCAGCTCCGGGCGCTCGACGGCATCTCGTTCCGCGTGTTCCCCGGCGAGGTGTATGCCATCATCGGGGCTAACGGGGCCGGCAAATCGACGCTGCTGCGCACGATCGCCGGGCTGCACCAGCCGACGGCGGGCTCGGTGCTGTTCGACGGCGAGGACGTGACGCCGCTCCGGCCGGAGCGGCGGGCCCGGGCGGGGATCGTCTTGGTACCCGAGGGCAGGCGGCTCTTCGGGTCGCTGACCGTGCTGGAGAACCTGCAGGTCGGCGCCACGTACGCGCGCCAGGGCCCGTGGACGCCCGAGCGGGTGTACGAGATGTTCGAGTGGATGCGGGACCGCCGCGGCCAGCGGACAGCGCAGCTGTCCGGCGGCGAGCAGCAGGCGGTCGCGATCGGCCGGGCGCTGCTCGCCAATCCGCGGGTACTGATGCTGGACGAGCTGTCGCTCGGCCTGGCGCCGGTAGTGGTTCAGCGCATCTACGGCATGCTGCCGCAGATCCTGGCGACCGGCCTCACCGTCCTGCTCGTCGAGCAGGACGTCAGCCAGGCCCTACGGGTGGCATCGCACATCCATTGCCTGCTCGAGGGCCGCACCACCCTCGAGGGCCGACCCGCCGATGTCACCGCCGAGCAGGTCGAGGCAGCCTACTTCGGCCTCGCCGGGACCGGCGCGTCGGGGTCAGGCGATCCTGGGCAGGCGGACGTGGGGAGCGTGTCATGACCTGGGTGAACGCGGTCATCCAGGGGGTGCTGACCGGCGGGCTGTACGCGCTGTTCGCATGCGGGCTGTCGCTGATGTTCGGCGTGATGAAGGTGGTGAACCTGGCGCACGGCGATCTCGCCGTAGTCGCGGGCTACCTCGCGGTCTTCGTCATCACCGTGCTGCACGTCCCCACGCTCTGGTCCTTCGTCATCGTGGTGCCGGTGATGGCGCTGGGCGGCTACGGGCTGCAGCGCACGGTCATCCAGCGGGCGCTGGACCGGGGCGTCCTGACCACGCTGATGGTCACGTTCGGCCTGTCGGTCGTGATCGAGAACTTCCTGCTCCAGTTCTTCACCGCCAACACCCGCGGGATCGGCGCCAACCTGGCGCTGGTGCAGGACTCGTTCAGTCTCGGCTCGCAGATCCAGGTCGCCTACCTGCTGGTGGTCATCTTCGCCGTCGCCGTAGTCGTGCTGCTCGGGCTGCAGTACTTCCTGTCCGCGTCCAGGTACGGGCGGCTGATCCGGGCCGTGGCCGACGACAAGGAGGCTGCGCAGCTGGCCGGCGCCGACTACCGGCACGTGTTCGGCATCGCGGCCGCGCTCGCCCTGGGCACCGTCGCGCTGGCCGGCATCGCTTACGGCATGTACTCCACGCTCGACCCCACCGCCGGGACCGACACGATCCTGCTGTTCGCCTTCGCCGCCGTGGTGATCGGCGGGCTCGGCTCGCTGTGGGGAACTATGGCCGGCGGCATCGTCCTGGGCGTGGCCCAGCAGATCGGAGCCCAGATCAACATCTCCGACGAGGTGCTTGCCGGGTACATCGTGTTCCTCGCCGTGCTCGTGCTCCGCCCCCAGGGCCTGACCAGCCGGAGGTCCCAGACATGACCGTCATGCCGGGGGTGCGCAGGTGAGGGTCGCCACCAGGGCAGCCATCGAGCCGGCCGCCGGGTTCCGGGTCACCAGGTCACACCGCAACGTGGCCTGGACCGGCGCTGGAGCGCTCATCATCGTGGCCGCGCTCGCGTACTTCCCCTACATCGTGTACTCGGGCACCACCACCATCCTGGTGCAGGCGTTCATCGTCCTGACCCTGGCGAGCATGTGGAACCTGATGGCGGGCTACGCGGGCCTGGTATCGGTGGGGCAGCAGGCGTTCGTCGGCCTCGGCGCGTACTTCGTGCTGTTCCTCGCCCTGCACGGCACCTCGCCGTTCGCCGCATTGCCCGTCGCCGCGATCGGCTGCGGCGTCATCGCCCTGCCGCTGTGGTGGCTGGTTTCCCGCCTGCGCTCCGGGTACTTCGCGATCGCCACCTGGGTGCTCGCCGCCACCGTCATGCTGATCATCGAGCGGTTCTCCTCCCTCGGCAGCGGCACCGGCATGCCGCTGCCCGGCTTCGCCGCACTCAGCCCCGTCCTCCTCACCGCCTACACCTACTGGGCTGCCCTCGCCGTCACCGTGCTGGCCATGGCCGGGGTCTACCTGCTGCTGCGCAGCCGTCTCGGCCTGGTCCTGACCGCCATCCGCGACGACGAAACCGCCGCGCGCAGCTCAGGAGCCAAGGTCGGCCTGGCCAGGCTCATCGTCTTCGTCGTCGCCGGCATCGGCTGCGGCGCGGCGGGCGCGGTGCTCGCGATCAGCCAGCTCCAGGTGCAGCCCAGCGCCGTGTTCAGCGTCAGCTGGACCGCCGAGATGGCGTTCGCGACCATCATCGGCGGGCTCGGCACCATCGAGGGCCCGATCATCGGGACCGCCGTCTACATGGTGCTGCAGCAGACGCTGCAGTCTTACAACGCCTGGTACCTGATCATCTTCGGCGTGGTCGCCATGGTGGTGGCGCTGTTCGCCCGGCGCGGGCTGTGGGGCCTGGTCGACGAGCACCTGAATGTCAGGCTGTTCCCCGTCGGCTACTACCTGCGAACACCCGCGGACAACGGCCGCCGCACCCGCGCGGGCTAAGGCCCGGAGCGCGACCTAGCGGACAAGACCAGCCGGTCATGAGCCACGCGGTAGCCGGCGACGGCGGCCGCGCTCGCGACGCGGAGCACGCCCGCCTGGCCGGTCAGGACGTCATCCGGCCATTCGTGCCGGACCCGGCCCCAGAAGTCGGTGTAGAACGGCGGCTGCCCATCGGATGACCGGACGAGGAAGAGCTCGGTCATGACGCCCTCCCTAAGGAACGCCCGCTTGTGCGCGAACCGCTTTCCCCCGATCTCCGTCAGCCGGGAGTCGGCCGAGAGCAGCGCATCAAGCAGCGCGAAGTCCTCGGCCGGGTAGAGCAGGTCAAGATCCTTGTGCGGACCTGGCGGACGCAGGCCGAGCAGTTCCTCCGCCCAGCCCCCGAACAGCCAGGTGATGATTCCCGCGGCGGCCAGGAGCCGCATCGTGCCGCGGACGAAGGTCAGGTCGTTGCCGTCCACGAGGCCGCGCCGACCGTTCCGGGCCGTTCAGCCCCAGACGTCGCTCGCGACCTGCACGATCAGGCGGAGTTTGGCTGCCTGTTCGTCGGCCGTCAGCACGTTCCCCTCGACCGTCGAGGAGAACCCGCACTGCGGCGACAGGCACAGCTGGTCGAGCGGGACGAACCTGGCCGCCTCGTCGATCCGGCGCTTGAGCGCGTCCGGGCTCTCGAGCTCCCCGCGCTTGGTTGTGACCAGGCCGAGCACCACCATCTTGCCCTTCGGCACGAACCGCAGCGGCTCGAAGCCGCCGGAGCGCTCGTCGTCGTACTCGAGGAAGAAGCCGTCCACGTTCAGCTCGCTGAACAGCGCCTCGGCGACGAAGTCGTAGCCGCCCTCGGCCGCCCATGAGGACCTGAAGTTGCCGCGGCACATGTGCGTGGTCACCGCCATGGACTCGGGCCGGCCCGCGATCGCGTCGTTGACCTGGCGGATGTAGCGCAGGTGCAGGTGCTCGGCGTCCTCGCCGCGCCCGGCGATCTCGGCGCGCTGTGCCGGGTCGTTCAGGTAGGCCAGGCTGGTGTCGTCGAGCTGCAGGTAGGTGCAGCCCATCGCGCCGAGCCTGCGCACCTGCTCGGCGTACGCCGCCGACAGGTCGGTCCAGAACTGCTCCATGTCCGGGTACACGTCGTGGTCGATGGAGGCGGGACCGCCGCGGTAGTGCACCATGTTCGGCGACGGGATGGTCAGCTTCGGCGTCGCCGAGGTCACCACGGACTGCAGGTAGCGGAAGTCGTCATCGAAGATCGTGTGGTCGAGCCCGATCCTGCTGCCCACGTGCAGCGCCGCCGGGGTGAACTCGATGCTGCCCTGCGGGTTGCGGAACTTCACGGCGAGATTGCCTGGCGCCTTGCTGATGCCGCCGAGCTGGTAGATGAAGTCCATGTGCCAGGACGCCCGGCGGAACTCGCCGTCGGTGGCCGACTGCAGGCCGACATCGGCCTGCATCGCGACAACGTCGGCGATCGCGGCATCCTCGACCCGGCGCAGCTCGGCGCCGTCGATGCTGCCCGCGGCGAACGCCTCGCGCGCGGCCAGCAGGTTCGCCGGCCTGAGCAGGCTTCCGACATGATCGGCCCGGAATGGCGGTGTGCTGCGCATGATGGGTGCCGCTCCCTTTCTGTTGGTGAAGGTCAGTGCGTGCCCGGCGGCGCATACGGTCCCGGGTACCCCGTGTAGTTCTCGGCCAGCGACGTGGCGGCGGCCCGCGAGCCGACCACGTAGCGCAGCTGCGCGAGCTGCAGCTCGGCCTCCATGGCGTCGGCGCCAGGCGTCCGGTGCAGCATGGTCGTCATCCACCAGGAGAAGTGGGTGGACCGCCAGACCCGGTTCAGGCAGGTGTCGGAGTAGGCGTCGGCGAGCCGGGAGTCGCCGCGCAGCAGGGCATCAAGGGCCGGGGCGAGCACGGCGACGTCGGCCATCGCCAGGTTGAGCCCCTTGGCGCCGGTCGGCGGCACGATGTGCGCCGCGTCGCCGGCCAGGAACAGCCGCCCGTAGCGCATCGGGGCGCTCACGAAGCTGCGCATCGGCGTGACGCTCTTGTCGAGAACCGGCCCCTGCTTGAGCGCCCAGCCCGTCCCTGGCAGGTCAAAGCGCCTGCCGAGCTCGTCCCAGATCCTGGCGTCCGGCCAGTTGCCGATCGGCTCGTCGGGATCGACCTGCAGGTACAGCCGGCTGACCGTGGGGCTGCGCAGGCTGTGCAGCGCGAACCCGCTGCGGTGGTGCGCGTAGATCAGCTCGTCGGTGGACGGCGGTACGTCGGCGAGTATGCCGAGCCACGCGTACGGATAGTCGCGCTCCCTGAGCGTCAGCAGTCGGGGCGTGATCGCTGGCCGGCAGATCCCGTGGAAGCCGTCACAGCCGGCGATGGCGTCGCAGCTGATCTCGTGCGCGCCGCCGCGGGCGTCGGTGAACCGCAGCACCGGCCGGTCTGAGGTCAGCTGATCCACGTCGGTGCCGGTCACATCGAAGTGGACGCGACCGCCGTCTGCGAGCCGTTGCGCAATAAGGTCCTTGACCACCTCGGTCTGGGCATAGACCGTCACCGTGCGGCCGGTCAGCTCGCGGAAGTCGATGTGGTGCCGCTGGCCAGCGAACTGCAGGTAGATCCCGCCGTGCTCGATCCCCTGCTGGTCAAGCCGCCGCGCCACGCCCGCCTCGCGGAGCAGCCGGACGCTGGAGTCCTCGAGCACTCCCGCCCGCTGCCGCGCCTCGCAGTAGGCCCGGCTGCGGAGCTCCACCAGGACCGAGTCGATGCCGCGCAGGGCGAGCAGGTGGGAAAGCAGCAGGCCGGCCGGGCCGGCCCCGACGATCCCTACCTGGGTGCGTGTCTGGTCCGTGGTCAGATCCGTCCTCGAGTCGCGCGGGGTCACCTGCTCCGTTGCGTCAGAACGGATACGGCGCTATCTCGCCGCGGATCGTAACCCATCGGGTGTCGGTGAACGCGTCCAGGTTGGCCGATCCGCCGAACCGCGCGCCGGTGCCGGATGCGCGGATGCCGCCGAAGGGCGTGTTCGGCGAGTCGTCCACGGTCTGGTCGTTGATGTGCACGATCCCGGTCGGGATCTTCCTGGCCAGGTCGAGGCCGCGCATCACGTCCCTGGTGAGGATGCCGAGCGAGAGCCCGTACTCCGAGTCGGCGGCCAGCTTGGCGGCCTCCTCCAGGGTGGAGAACCTGACCACCGGGGCGACCGGGCCGAACACCTCGTTGGCGTAGGCGGGCATCGCGGGCGCCACGTCGGCGAGCACCGTCGGGGAGTAGAACAGGCCCTCGTAGCTCCCCCCGGCGGCCAGCCTGGCTCCGGCCTGCACGCTGCCGGTGACCAGCGCGTGCACCTTGTCGCGCTGCCGCTCGTCGATGATCGGGCCGAGCGCGACCTGCCCCGACGCCGGGTCGCCGACCGGCAGGTGACCTGCCTTCTCGGCGAGGCGGGCGACGTAGTCGTCGTAGACAGCCTCCTGCACCAGGTGGCGGCCCGCCGTCATGCAGATCTGTCCCTGGTGCAGGAACGAGCCCCACGCCCCGGCCGAGGCGGCCGCAGCGAGATCGGCGTCGTCGAGCACGATCAGTGCCGAGTTGCCGCCGAGCTCGAGGTGCACCCGCTTGAGGTGCTGGCCGGCCAGGGCGCCGACCTTGCGGCCGGCCGCCGTGGAGCCGGTGAACGAGATCACGCCCACGCGCGGGTCGGTGACCAGCGCCTCACCCACCTCCGGGCCGCCCGGCAGCACGTGCAGCAGGCCGTCGGGCAGCCCGGCCTCCTCGAAGATCCTGGCCAGGACCACGCCGCCGCAGACCGCCGTTCGCGGATCCGGCTTGAGCACCACGGCGTTGCCCAGCGCCAGGGCCGGGGCGACCGAGCGGATCGCGAGTATCTGCGGGAAGTTGAACGGCGAGATCACGCCGACCACGCCGACCGGCACGCGCTCGGCAAAGCTGAGGTGCGGCTGCTCGCTAGGCAGGAGGTCTCCGTAGGACCGGCCGGGCAGCGTGGCAGCCTCGAAGACCTCCTCGGTCGCCACGTGGGTCTCGAACTGCGCCGCGGGCGGGATCTTGCCGCCCTCGCGGACGCTCCAGTCCTCGATCTCGGCGGCGTTGGCCAGCCAGATGTCGCCCGCCTTGCGCAGGATCGCGGCGCGCTGGGTGTAGGGCGTCGCTGCCCACGCCTGCTGGGCAGCGGCCGCGGCCTGGGTTGCCGCCGCGATGTCGGCGGGCGCGGCGATGCCCACCCGGCCGAGTTCGTTGCCGGTGGCCGGCTCGATGACCGCGGACTCGCCGCCGCCGACCTGGCTCCAGCCGCCGGAGAACGCCTTGCCATGCCAGACTGACTTGTCGAGAAGAGTCATGCTCGTCCTTTCACCTGCGCACTCGACGGCCCTATGCCCAGGTAGAGACCGCCGTCGTTCGCTCAACGCACACGAGTTCCTTAATCGAACACTAGGGAATCTAGGTGTGCGGCCAATCCGGTGTCAACGGCGCGAATCCGCTCCGGGCTGGCGCGCTCGTCGATGCCAGCGAATCATGCCACCGGAGCCCCGGCGAGCGCTGCGACCACGCCCAGGCAGGCGGCTCCCACGATGGCGACGACCACGTTCCTGCGCAGCGCCAGGATCCACAGCGCGGCGAGGCCGAGCACGCCGGCCTGCCAGAGGTGGGCTAGCTCGAGGCCGAGCGGGATGGTGGACCCGGCGATCGCGCCGATGGCCGCCGGGCCGGCGCCGGTCAGGAAGGCCTGGATGCGCGCGTTCTGCCGGAGGGCGGCGAACCTGGGCGCGCCGGCCAGCACGAAGGCAAACGACGGGGTGAACGCGACCAGCGATGCCAGCAGGCCGCCGCCGACTCCGGCCGCCGCGAACCCGACGACGGCGACCGTCTGCACGACCGGGCCTGGGGTCACCTGGCCGAGTGCGACGGCGCTGAGGAACTGCGCGCCGGTCATCCAGTGGTAGGTGTGCACCACGTCGTGCTGCATGAGCGGGATGATCACGAATCCGCCGCCGTAGGACAGCGCGCCGACCTTGAACGCCACCCAGGCCACCGCGAGCAGGCCGCCGGCCGCCACGGGTGCCGCGAGCGCTACCGGCAGCATGGCCGCGAGGCGTCCCCGGCCGTCGGGCGGGTCGCCGCGGGCCGGATCGCCGGAGGCCGCACCACGTGGTGCCGACGGGCCTCCGGCACGGGTGGCCAGCTCGATGACGCCGCAGGTGACGAGCAGCAGCACGATGTAGGGGCCGGCCAGTGCCGCGGCGACGCCGCCGGCCGCGAGGTAGCCGATCCAGCGGGCGTGCGGCCAGCCGAGCCTGGCCAGCCGCAGCGGGCGCGACAGGCGCGGCGGGTGCGGCGGGAGCGAACTCGCCGGCGGCGCGGGCGGGGTACCGGCACGCTTGGCGCCGCCTGCCCGCCGCCAGCTTGCCGGGATCAGGCTGACCGCTGCGCCGAGTGCGACCGCGGGGACGGCCGAGCCGGCCCCGCCGCCGCTCCGGCCACCCACACCGGCGGATGCGTGGCCAGGAACAGGGCGGACAGCGCGAGGATCACGATCAGCCCGGGCACGATGAAGCAGGCGCCGCCGACCAGCGCGCCAGCCGGGCCGGCCAGCCGCCAGGCGCAGAAGATCGCGAGCTGGGTGGAGGCGGGGCCGGGCAGCAGGTTCGTGGCCGCGACCCCGTCCTCGAACTCCTCGGCGGACAGCCAGCCGCGGTCGGTCACGCAGAGTCTGCGCAGCAGCGCGATGTGCGCGGGCGGGCCGCCGAACCCGATGCAGCCGATCCGGCCCCATTCGCGCGTGATGGTGGCCAGCCCGATCCGGCGGCCGCTCGACGCGCCGCCGCTGCCCGAACCGCCGCCGCTCGACTCGCCGCCGCTGCCCGAACCACCGCCGCCGCCCGAACCGCCGCCGCCGCCCGAACTGTCCCGGCGAGGACCCATAGCCGCACGGTAGCAATGCGGCCCCGCCGCGACCCCGCCAAGCGCCCGCGCGGCCACGTGCGCATCCGCCGGGGCCGCTACTCATATCCTGGCCCGGGTCGCCGCGCGTGCGGCTCACGAGAGGCAGTGCGAGACGTGATCCGCTATTCGCGTGTGGTGATCAAGCTGAGCGGCGAGGCGCTGGCCGGCACCTCCGGCTGGGGAACGGACCCGGCCAGCCTGGGAAAGCTCGCCGACGAACTGCTGTCCGTGCACGAACTTGGCGCCGAACTTGCCGTGGTCATCGGCGGCGGCAACTACTTCCGCGGCCGGATGGCCGAGGGCTGGGGCATCGGCCGGGCCGAAGCCGACAACATCGGGATGCTCGGCACCGTCATGAACGCGCTCATGCTCCGCGGCGTGCTGACCGGGCGGCACGAGTCGGACGTGCGGGTGATGACCGCGATCCCGATGCAGAGCGTTGCCGAGCCGTTCATCAGGCTGCGCGCCGACCGGCACCTGCGGCACGGGCTGATCGTGCTGCTGGCCGGCGGCATCGGCCAGCCCTACGTGACGACCGATTACCCGGCGGTCCAGCGCGCGCTTGAACTCGACGCCGACGCGCTGCTGGTCGCCAAGCGGGGCGTGGACGGGGTCTACGACCGCGACCCGAACCTTCATCCGAACGCCACCCGTTTCGCCAGTCTCACCTACTCGCGCGCGCTCGCGGCCGGGGTCAAGGTGATGGACCCGAGCGCATTCGTGCTGGCGAACGAGCATGGCCTGCGGATGCACGTGTTCGACGTGGCGGCGGCCGGCGCCATGAAGGCGATCTGCGAGGGCGCCGACATCGGCACGCTGATCTGCGGCGACGAGCCCGAGTCCGCCGCTGGCTGACCCGCGCCGCAGCACGGCGCACCTCCTCTCCGGTCAACCAAAGTTGACACGAGCGGTTGCGTCAACTTATATTGACGGCATGAGTCAGGGCATGGGCCTGGCCGAGGCGGCCAGCGGACCCGATCCGGCGGCCGGCCTGCAGGCGGCGCGCGAGCTCCGCGAGCTGGCCGAGCGCCTCGAAGCGCTCCAGGTCGCGAACGCCCGCGCGCGCGGCTGGTCGTGGCAGGAGATCGCGTTCTTCCTCGGCGTGAGCAAGCAGGCAGTACACAAGAAGTACGCCGGCCGGGCCTGATCCGGCCCGCGGGCCAGGCGGACCGACCGGCAGGCCGACCGACCGGCCTGGTCGGCAGGCGGAGGGGAGCAGCAGTGTTCGAACGATTCTCGACCGAGGCTCGGCACGCGGTCGCGGTGGCGCGGTCGGAGGCCGTCAAGCAGGGCACCAGGCAGATCGGCTGCGAGCACCTCCTGATCGCGCTGGCCCACGGCAGGTCAGGCCCGGCTGCCGACGCTCTCAGGGCGGCCGGGCTGGACCGGGCCACGCTGAGCGAACTCACGGCCGACCGCCGGCGCGCCGAGCCACTGGACGCGGAGGCCCTCGCGGAGATCGGCATCGACCTGGACCAGGTGCGGCGGGCGGCCGAGGCCGCCTTCGGCCCCGGTGCGCTCGATCATCCGCGCCGACCCGACGGCAGGAGGCGGGTCACGATGACCACCGACTGCCGGAAGGTGCTTGAGCTCGCCCTGCGTCAGGCGCAGCGCAGCCACGACCGCACCCTGTCGGCTGGCCACCTCCTGATCGGCATCATCGACCAGGGCGACAACGGAGCCACCCGCCTGCTCGACTCCGCCGGTGCCGACCCCGCCGCGCTGCGCGCCGACACCCAGCGCCGGCTGACCGCGGCCGCCTGAGTCGCCCCACCCGACGATCTGTCCTAAGAAACCGACATTCGTTGTATAACGCAACCCTCGCGGTCAATGTCGAGCACCAGGACGGCCCATTCCGCGCCGGACCGCGCCGCGATCGCGGCGACCTCGTCGTGGCCGGCCGCCGCTCCCGGAGCGATCAGGGCGAGCGCGGCCGGGCCGGCCCCGGACACCACCGCCGGGATGCCCGCGTCCCTGAGCGCCCCGACCAGGCCGGCGGTGGCCGGCATCGCGGCGGCCCGGTACGGCTGGTGCAGGAAGTCCCGCGTGGCCTCGAGCAGCAGGCCCGGTTCCACCGCAAGCTCGGCCCTGGTCAGCGCGGCGACGAGGAGGGCGCAGCGGGCCGCGTTCCCGGCCGCGTCGGAGTGCGAGATCGTGGCCGGGAGCACCTGCCGCGCGGCCTGCGTCGCCAGCGGCACCGCCGGAACGCATAGCACCGGCGTCAGCCCGGCCAGCGGCTCAAGCCGCACGCACCGTGCCGACTCCCCGCCCGCCGGGCCAGCGGACGGATCGGCGGTCCATGCGATCGTCAGGCCGCCGAACAGGCAGGCCGCCACGTTGTCGGCGTGGCCTTCGAGTTCGGCCCCCAGCGCGAGCACGGCGGGATCGGGCAGCAGCCGCTCCCCTTCCTTCCCGCGCAACGCCCGCGCCGCGATTATCCCCGCCACGTTCGCGGCGGCCGACGAGCCCATGCCGAACCCGTGCGGTATCGCGTTGACGCAGCGCAGCCTGATCCCCGGCGGCTGGCCGCCGAGCCGGCCGAACGCCGCGCGCATCGCGTGCACGACCAGATGCGCCTCGCCGAGTCCGGCGGTCTCCTCGCCGAAGCCGCTGACCTCGACCAGCAGCCCGCCGTCGGTGACCTCGGCCGTCACGACGTCGTGCAGGGTCAGCGCCAGGCCGAGCGAGTCGAACCCAGGGCCGAGGTTGGCGCTGGTCGCAGGAACCCGCACCTGCACCGGCCCGCACGCCCACTCCTGGCCGACCCCACCAGCGCTCATGCGAGGCCGAGTTCGGCGGCGGCCGCATCTACCTCGGCGGGCACGGTCCGCGGGGTGGGCAGGCCGGCCACGGCGGTGTCCGGGTCCTTGAGCCCGTTCCCCGTGATCGTGCAGACCACCACGGAGCCCTCGCTGACCTGCCCGTCCCGGCAGGCCCGCAGCAGGCCGGCCACCCCGGCCGCGGACGCGGGCTCGCCGAACACGCCCTCCTTGACCGCGAGCAGCCGGTAGGCGTCGAGTATCTGCTCGTCGGTCACCGCGCCGATCAGCCCGCCCGACTCGTCCCGCGCCTCGATCGCGAGCTGCCAGGATGCCGGGTTGCCGATCCTGATCGCCGAGGCCACGGTGACCGGCTGCAGCACGGGCGCGCCGGTGACCAGCGGCGCGGCGCCGGCGGCCTGGTAGCCGAGCATCCGGGGCGTCCTCGTCGCCCGGCCCGAGGCCAGGTACTCGCGGTAGCCCATCCAGTAGGCCGAGATGTTGCCCGCGTTGCCGACCGGCAGGCAGTGCACGTCAGGCGCGTCCCCCAGCACGTCCACGACCTCGAACGCGGCCGTCTTCTGCCCGGCAAGCCGGTCCGGGTTCACCGAGTTGACGACCGCGACGTCATTGCTGGCCGCCAGCTTGCGCACCAGTTCCAGGCAGTCGTCGAAGTTGCCGTCGACCTGCAGCAGGCGGGCGCCGTATGCCAGCGCCTGGGCCAGCTTGCCGAGCGCGATCTTGCCGCGCGGCACCAGGACGACACACTCGATCCCGGCCCGCGCGGCGTACGCGGCGGCACTGGCGCTGGTGTTCCCCGTGGACGCGCAGATCACCGTCCCGGCGCCGGCTGCCGCGGCCAGCGAGACCGCGACGGTCATGCCGCGGTCCTTGAACGACCCGGTCGGGTTCATCCCCTCGATCTTGAGGTAGACCTGGCAGCCGGTCAGCTTCGATAGGACGGGCGCGGGCAGCAGCGGTGTCCCGCCCTCGCCGAGCGTGATCACGGCCTCGGGCGCGATCTCGGGCAGGCTCGGCGCGTACTCGCCGATCACCCCGCGCCAGGCTCCCCCCTCCCTCACTCCCCCTCCTGGCCCTCGACCCGCAGCACGCTGCGCACGGCGCGCACCGGCTCCATCGCCGACAGGTCGGCGACGGTCTGGGCGAGCGCGGCCTCGCGCGCGGTGTGGGTGACGATGATCAGGCTGGCGTCCTCGCCCCTGCCCTCCTGGTGCACGGCCTTGATCGACACCGCGTGCCTGGCGAAGCTCTCCGCCACCGGGGCAAGCACGCCGGGCCGGTCCGCGACGTCCAGCGCGACGTAATACCTGGTCAGCGCGTCGGCCATGGGCACCGCCGGCAGCTCGGCGTAGGTGGCAGGCTCGGGGCCGCACAGCCCGGCCCGCAGGTTCCTGGCCACCGCGACGATGTCGCCGAGCACCGCGCTCGCCGTCTGCTGGCCGCCGGCGCCGGCGCCGTAGAACATCAGCCTGCCCGCCGCCTCGGCCTCCACGAAGACCGCGTTGTACGCCTCGTGCACGGCGGCCAGCGGGTGCACCCGCGGCAGCATCGCCGGATGCACCCGGACCGAGACTCCGCCGTCGCATCGCTCGCAGATCGCAAGCAGCTTGATCACGAACCCGAGCGACCTGGCGCTCGCGATGTCCTCGGCGGTGACCGCCGTGATGCCCTCGGTGTACACGTCCGACGCGGTGAACTCGGAGTGGAAGGCCAGCCCCGCCAGGATCGCCGCCTTGGCCGCGGCGTCATGTCCCTGCACGTCAGCGGTCGGATCAGCCTCGGCGTAACCGAGCTCCTGCGCCTGCGCGAGCGCCCGTGCGAAGTCGGACCCGGCCGAGTCCATCCGGTCGAGTATGAAGTTCGTGGTGCCGTTGACGATGCCGAGCACCCGCCGGACGGTGTCGCCGGCCAGCGACTCGCGCAGCGCGCGCAGCAGCGGGATCGCGCCGGCCACCGAGGCCTCGTAGTACAGGTCGGCGCCGTTGGCGCTGGCCGCCTTGTGCAGCGCGGCGCCCTCGCTGGCCAGCAGCGCCTTGTTCGCGGTCACCGCGGACCTGCCCGCGTCGAGCGCCGCGAGCAGCAGCGACCTGGCAGGCTCGATGCCGCCGATCAACTCCACCACGATGTCCACGTCGGGCCGCGCGACCAGCGCGGCCGCGTCGCCGGTGATCAGGCTCATGTCGACCCCGGCGATCCTGGCGAGGTCGGGCCTGCGCACCGCGATCCCGGCGATCTGCAGCGGCCCGCCCGCCCTGGCCGCCAGGTCCGCCGCCTGCTCGGTCAGCAGCCTGGCCACCTGAGATCCGACGGTGCCGCAGCCGAGCAGTGCGATCCGCAGCGGCGCGCCTATCTCCCTGGCCCGCACGGCAGCCTCCCCACGGCAGACGGTCGACAAGTCCTGCCGTACCCGGTCAGAGCCTATCCAGACCCGCCGCCAGGTCCGGCCAGTCGGCCCTGCGGCCGGCGCGGACGGGCGTTTGCTGACCGCGAACACCGGCCGGAAACAAATCAGGCCCGCTCCGCGCTTACCTCTGTGTAATTCGACCGGGAACGTAATTAAGTAATCGACCGCACTGTGGGGCGCGCCGGGGCGAGGCGCGCCGGAAGAGAAGACGAGCTGAGATGACCGAGACACTGCCAGAGAGCCTGACCTTGCCCGTGCTGCCGCTCGACGACGACGTGGTGCTGCCGACCATGGTGGTGCCGCTCGACGCCTCCGACCCCGAGGTGCGGGCGCCGGTCGCGGCGGCCACGACGGCCGCCGAGGGCGACGCCGGGCCGCGCGTGCTGCTGGTGCCGCGGATCGGCGGCAAGTACGCCCCGGTCGGCACGCTCGGCGTGGTCGAGCAGGAGGGCAGGCTGCCGAACGGCAAGCCGGGTGTGGTGGTCCGCGGCCTGGCACGGGTGCGGATCGGCGCCGGCACGGTGGGCCCGGGCGCCGCGCTGTGGGTGCACGGCACCGTCGCCGCCGAGCCGCCGGCCGGCCCACGCACGGCCGAGCTGGCGCGCGAGTACCGTGGCCTCGCGGCTGCCATCCTGCAAAAGCGCGGCGCCTGGCAGGTGGTTGATGTCCTTTCCCGCATAACAGATCCGTCCGCGCTGGCCGACAGCGCAGGCTACGCGAGCTACCTGTCGGTCGAACAGCGCTCCGAGCTGCTCGAGACGCTCGACGCCGAGCGCCGGCTCGAGCTGCTCGTCGGCTGGGCACGGGACCACATCGCCGAGCTCGAGGTCGCCGAGACGATCGGCAACGACGTCCGCGAGGGGATGGAGAAGCAGCAGCGCGAGTTCCTGCTGCGCCAGCAGCTTGCCGCCATCCGCAAGGAACTGGCCGCCCTGGACGGCACGCCGGCCACCGAGCAGGACGACTACCGGGCCAGGATCGAGGCCGCCGACCTGCCGGAGAAGGTGCGCGAGGCGGCGCTGCGCGAGGCGGCCAAGCTGGAGCGCGGCTCCGACGCCTCGCCCGAGGCCGGCTGGATCAGGACCTGGCTGGACACCGTGCTCGACGTGCCGTGGAACGTCCGCACCGACGACGCCTACGACATCGGTGGCGCCCGTGCCGTGCTCGATGCGGACCATGCCGGACTCGACGAGGTGAAGGAACGCATCATCGAGTACCTCGCCGTCCGCAAGCGCCTGGCCGACCGTGGCATGGCCGTGGCCGGCGGCCGCAGGAGCGGTGCGGTGCTCGCCCTGGCCGGCCCGCCAGGAGTCGGCAAGACCTCCCTCGGCGAGTCGGTCGCCCGCGCCATGGGCCGCAAGTTCGCCAGGGTTGCCCTGGGCGGCGTCAGGGACGAGGCCGAGATCCGCGGCCACCGGCGCACCTACGTGGGCGCGCTGCCCGGCCGGGTCGTCCGCGCGATCCGCGAGTCCGGCTCGATGAACCCCGTGATCCTGCTCGACGAGGTGGACAAGGTGGGCGCCGACTACCGCGGCGACCCGACCGCCGCGCTGCTCGAGGTGCTCGACCCGGCGCAGAACCACACGTTCCGCGACCACTACCTCGAGGTCGAGCTCGACCTGTCCGACGTGCTGTTCATCGCGACGGCCAACGTCGCCGAGATGATCCCGGAACCGCTGCTCGACCGGATGGACCTGATCCGCCTGGACGGCTACACCGAGGACGAGAAGGTCACGATCGCGACCGATCACCTCCTCCCCCGCCAGCTTGAGCGGGCAGGCATGGCCCACGGCGACGTCGCCTTCACCGACGACGCCCTCCGTAAGCTGGCGACCGAGTACACCCGCGAGGCCGGCGTCCGCTCACTTGAGCGCTCCCTCGCCCGCGTCCTCCGCAAGATCGCCGCCGAGCTCGCGACCCAGCCTGCGGACGGCGTGCCCGCGGCGCAGGGCGTTGCGCAGCCAGCCGGCGTCGCGTCGGATGCTGCCCGCCGCCCCCGCGCCAGGTCTTCCCCTGACCGTCGATGCGCCGGATCTAGTCAGGTACCTAGGCCATCCCAGGCACACGCCAGAATCAGCCGAGCGCACCGCAGTCCCCGGCGTCGCGGCCGGCCTAGCCGTCACCGGCACCGGCGGCGACCTGCTGTTCATCGAGGCGTCCCTGGCGGACGCATCGAGCGGCAGCACCGGCGTGACGCTGACCGGCCAGCTCGGCGACGTGATGAAGGAGTCCGCCCAGATCGCCCTGTCCTACCTGCGCTCGAACGGCCCGTCGCTTGGCCTGCCGGTCAGCGAGCTGGCCGAGCGCGGCGTGCACCTGCACGTCCCGGCGGGCGCGGTGCCGAAGGACGGGCCGAGCGCGGGCATCACGATGACCACGGCGCTGGCTTCGCTGCTCTCCGGCCGCCTGGTCAGGGCGGACGTCGCGATGACCGGCGAGGTCTCGCTGACCGGCCGGGTGCTGCCGATCGGCGGGCTGAAGCAGAAGCTGCTCGCCGCGCACCGGGCCGGCATCACGACCGTGCTGATCCCGGCGCGCAACACCCCCGACCTGGACGACGTCCCCGAGAAGGTGCGCGAGGCCCTGCACATCCACCCCGTCACCGACGTCCGCGACGTCCTCGAACTAGCCCTGGAACCCGCTGCGGCGAGGGCGGCTCCCGCCGCCCTCGCCGCATGAGTCCAGGTTCCATGATCACGGTGGGTTTCTGTCGCATGGAGTAGGTAATCCACCGTGATCATGAAGTCGGCTAGTTGACGCCGCGCTCGTAGCCCTCCCAGTAGGGGGCGCGGAGCTTGAACTTCTGCAGTTTGCCGGTCGCTGTCCTGGCGAGGGTGTCGGCGAACTCGACCGAGGTCGGGCACTTGTAGTGCGCGAGCTTGGACCGGCAGAACTCGATCAGGTCGGCCTCGGTGGCCTCGTTGGCCTCCTTGCCGGGACGCAGCACGACCAGCGCCTTGACCGTCTCGCCCCACTTCGCGTCCGGCACGCCGATCACGGCGGCCTCGGCGACGGCAGGGTGCTGGTACAGGCAGTCCTCCACCTCGATCGAGCTGACGTTCTCGGCGCCGGAGATGATCACGTCCTTCTTACGGTCCGAGATGGTCAGGTACTGCTCGGCGTCGATATAGCCGCCATCACCGGTGTGGAACCAGCCGTCCACCAGCACCTTCGCCGAGTCCTCAGCCTGCTGCCAGTAGCCGGCGAAGACGTGGTTCGAGCGGGCGAGCACCTCACCTTCGGTGTCGGTGGCCATCTGCACCCCCAGGGCCGGGGCACCGGCCCGCGACAGCAGCCTGGCCCGCTCGGCGGCCGGCAGGTCGTCCCATTCTGCCGGGCGCCGGTTCATGGTGAGCAGCGGCGCCGTCTCGGTCAGGCCGTAGATCTGGATGAACTCCCAGCCGAGTTCGTCCTCCACCCGCTCGATGGTCTTGGACGGCGGCGGCGCCCCGGCTACCACGATCCGCACCTGGTCACGGCCGGGCACCGGCTGTCCCGCCGCCCGCCTGGCCGCCGCGGCGTCCAGGATCGCGGCGACCACGGCGGGAGCGCCGCACATCAGCGTCACGCCCTGCTCGTCGATCCGGCGCAGGAGTTCCTCGCCGTCGATCTTGCGCACCACCACCTGCGGGACGCCCATCGCGGTCACCGCGTACGGCATGCCCCAGCCGTTGCAGTGGAACATCGGCAGCGTGTGCAGGTACACGTCGCGGTCGGTTACGGTGGCCTGCCAGCCGAAGACAGCGGCGTTCAGCCAGCAGTTCCGGTGGGTGAGCTGGACCCCCTTGGGGCGCGCGGTCGTGCCGCTTGTGTAGTTGATGCTCGCGGTGGCGTCCTCGTCAGGCTCCCAGAACTCGGGCTCGGCGTCGTCCGGCGCCTCGGCGAACAGTGCCTCGTCGTCCACGCCGTCGAGCACGATCCGGTGCCTGGCCTTGACGTCGCGCAGCGCAGTGTCAGACTCCGGGTCCACGAGCAGCACCGTCGCCCCTGAGTGCTCGACCACGTAGCTGACCTCGTCGGCGTTCAGCCGGTAATTGATCGGGACCAGGACGCGCCCGTAGCCGCTGATGCCGAAGAACAAGATGCCGAACCTGGCAGCGTTGGGGCTGACGACCGCGACGCGCTCACCGTGCGCGACCCCAAGCCGGTCAAGCGCCAGGGCGACGCCGCGGGCGCGGCGCTCCATCGACCGGTAGGTGATCGCGCCGAGGCTGCCCGCGGTTCCCGGCTCGTCGATCAGCGCCAGCCGGTCGGCGTAGACCAGCGCGCCGCGGCGCAGGAAGTCAGAAACGGTCAGCGGTACCTTCATGGTCTGCTCCAAGGCTCGGCTCGATTGTCCGATACTGCGTCAGAGCGCACGCCGCAGGCAAGCGAGCCCGCCGCGCAGGGGCCGCCGCGTTGCCCCCGCGCGAGCGGCGCGGCTGTGCCACGATCGCCCTGTGCTGACTTCCCGGCGTTTGACGGCCAGACCCGTGCATGTCGCGCTCGCGGTGATAGCCGCCGCCGCCCTCGCCGCCTGCGGGGCCGCGGGCGGCCAGCAGGCCACCAGGCACGCGGCCGAGTCATCCGGTGCGGCGCTGGCCAGGCACGTGACATCGACGCGGCTGGCCGCGGCGCGGCGCGCGGCCGACCGCGCCGACCGGCTGCGCCAAGCTCACGGCGACGCCGTGCCAGGGACATCGGTGCCCGGCGCCCCGAACTGCCCGATGTTCCCTGCCGACAACATCTGGAACACCGATATCTCCAAGCTGCCCGTCGACCCGCACAGCGCGGCCTGGCTCCGCAGCATGGACTCGGCCACGACGCTGCTGCACCCCGACTTCGGCCCGTCCGGCGGCTACCCGTACGGCATCCCGTACACGATCGTGACCAGCGCCCACCCGACCGTGCACATCGAGTTCCAGTACGCCAGCCAGAGCAACCGCGGCCCCTATCCGTTCGGCGCGGACACCCCGATCGAGGGCGGCCAGAACGCGAGCGGCGACCGGCACGCGCTGATGGTGAACTCCGACACGTGCACGCTGTACGAACTCTGGGACGCCAGGTACGCGGTGCACGACCCCACCGCCGGCTCAGGGGCCATCTGGAACCTGCGGTCCAACGCCCTGCGGCCGGCCGGCTGGACCTCGGCCGACGCGGCCGGACTGCCGATCCTGCCCGGGCTGCTGAACTTCGCCCAGGTGCAGCAGGCCGTCAGGACCGGCACCCCGATCACGCATGCGATCAGGTTCACCGCGCAGGTGACGCGGGCCGCGTACGTGTGGCCGGCCCGCCACTACGCGAGCAGCGACCACAGCATCGACGTGCCGCCGATGGGGGCGCGGTTCCGGCTGAAGCTGAGCTTCGACGTGGCCGGCTACTGCCGGAACTCCACGCCGTACTGCGCCGACGCGAAGGCCGTCCTGGTCGAGATGCAGCACTACGGGCTGATACTCGCCGACAACGGCTCGAACTGGTACTTCGGCGGCACGGCGTACCCGCAGTGGCCGGACGCCCTGGTGTCGCTGCTGAAGGACATCCCGGCCAAGGACTTCCAGGCGGTGGACACCGCCTGCCTGATGGTCAGCCCGAACTCCGGCGAGGCCACGGCCAAGCTAGGCTGCCCGATCGGCTGACCGCCGCCGCGCTCACGGAGCGCGCCAGGGCGAGGGCTCGCGCACCACATCGGCCGGGTCCTTGTCGGTGCGCAGGCCCTGGTAGGACGGCGCCCTGAGGCGGCCGCTGCTCGTCCACTCGGCGAACTCCACCTCGACGACAAGCTCGGGCTCCACCCAGACCGCGCCGCGCGCGTGCTCGGCTGGCACGCTGGCGCCGAACGGCGAGCTGGGGCGGCGCAGCCGCTCAAGCCGCGCGGTGAGCATCCGCAGCGCCTGGTCGCTGAAGCCGGTGCCGACGTGGCCCGCGTAGACCAGCCCGTCGGATCCCTGCACGCCGACCAGCAGCGAGCCGATCAGGCCGGCCCGGCCGCCCTCGCCTGGACGCCAGCCGCCCACCACGAACTCCTGCCTGCGGATGTTCTTGATCTTCCGCCAGGCGGCAGAGCGCCTTCCCGCCTCATACCGGGACGCGAGCCGTTTCGCCACAATGCCTTCCAGGCCGTTCCTGGCGGACAGGTCCCGCACCTCGGCTCCCGGCAGCCCGACGAACGCCGGCGGCGTCTGCCAGTGCCGGCCGTCGATGCCGAGCGCCTCGAGCTGATCCCTGCGGCGCTGGTAGGGCTGGTCGAGCAGCGGCGTGCCGTCGAGATAGAGCAGGTCGAACGCCAGGTAGCTGACCGGCACCTCGGCGGCCCGCTGGCGCACCTGGGCCGGCGCGATGTTCATCCGCTGCTGCAGCGCCTCGAAGCTCGGCCAGGTGCCGCCGCCGAAGGCCACGATCTCGCCGTCGAGCACGACCCGGTGCGGCGCCACGGCGCCGGCCAGGCCCGCCAGTTCGGGATAGCCGCCGGTGATGTCACGACCGCTGCGGGACATCAGCGTCACGGTGCCGTCGTCGACGGTCGCGATCGCCCGCAGCCCGTCCCACTTCATCTCGTACGCCCAGGCCTGGTCGTCGGCGGGAAGCTCGCCAGGGGTGGCCAGCATCGGCCGCGGCGCGGGCGGCAGATGCCGGCCGTCGCCACGCACGCCCTCGTTCACCTCGCGCCCTCGGCCCTCCTGCGGATGCCGGTGATGATAGTCCGCATGGTCAGGCCGGGAGCGTACCTGGCCATCCGCCAGGCGAAGCGGGCTGAGCCAGGCGCGACGATCAGTGCCTGGTTCCTCGTGATCCCCCTGAGCACGTCCTGCGCCAGCGCGTCGGCCTCGTACAGCTTGCCGAGCGTCCTGGCGAGCGCGGCGGCGTTCGCGCCGGTCTGGGTCTGCGGCAGGTCGGGGTTGACCCGGCCGAGCAGCGGCGTGTTCACGAACCCCGGGCAGATCGCGCTGACCCTGACGCCGCGGTTCGCCGCCTCGGCGCGCAGTGACAGGCTGATCCCGACCACGGCGTGCTTGGCGGCCGCGTACGGCGCCAGACCCGGACCCGGCACCAGGCCGGCCAGCGAGGCCGTGTTGACGATGTGCCCGTCGCCCTGGCGCAGCATCACCGGGTAGGCGGCGTGGATACCGTGCACCACGCCGCGGAGGTTGACGTCGATGACCCGGTCCCAGTGGTCAAGCGTCATCTCGTCGACGGTGCCGCCGACCGCGATCCCCGCGTTGTTGAACATCAGGTCAAGGCGGCCGTGCTCGCCAGCCACCTGGCTGACCAGGTCGGCCACCGCCGCGGCGTCGCGCACGTCGAGCACCGCGGCGCTCGCGCTGCCGCCCACCTCATCGGCGACCGCCTTCGCGCCCGCCTCGTCCACGTCTGCGATCACCACCGTGGTCCCGCGCGTCGCCAGGGCGCGGACCAGAGCGGCGCCGATCCCCGACGCTCCGCCGGTCACGATCGCCACCCGCCCGGCGAACGGATCGCCGGCCCGCGCGCCCGCCCGGCTTGAGTCCCCGCTGCTGCTGGTCATCTCGTCACCCCGGCGTCAGGGAGCTAGCGACGTCTGGCTCAGGCGCACCGTCCGCTGGCTCAGGCGCACCGTTCGCGCCGGCCGGAACCGGCGCGAAATCACGGGCGGGCAGTCGCTTGGTGCGCCACCAGTACCTGACCGTCGAGCCGGGCCAGATCGCCCGGTTCACGCCGTTGGCGTCCAGGTACCAGCTCACGCAGCCGCCCGCGTTCCACACCGAGCCGGCCAGCCGCCGCTGCAGGTCGGCGTTGAACTTGCGCTGCGCCTGGCCGCTGACTGCGAGCGGGCCCCTGGCGTCGATCAGGTCAAGGCATCTGGTGACGTAGTGCACCTGCGACTCGATCATGAAGATCATCGAGTTGTGCCCGAGCCCGGTGTTCGGGCCGAGCATGACGAACAGGTTGGGGAACCCGGCCACGGTGAGACCCAGGTACGCCTCAGGGCCGTCGCGCCAGGTGTCGGCGATCCGCCGCCCGCCGGCCCGGTGATATCGGCATGCTCGAAGGCATCGGTGACATGGAATCCGGTGCTGTAGACGATCACGTCGGCCGGGTACTTACCGCCGCCGGCCGCGACGACGCCGTCCGACGTGATGCCGGTCACCCCCTCGGTGACCAGGTCCACGTTGGCCTGGGTCAGCGCCGGATAGTAGTCGTTGGCAAGCAGCACCCGCTTGCAGCCCATCCGGTAGCTAGGCGTCACCTTCGCGCGCAGCGCCGGATCGGGGATCTGCCTAGCGATGAACGCCCGCCCCATCCGCTCGCCGAGCCCGGCCAGCCTCGGCCTGGTGAACGTGACGATCGTCGCCTCGGCCTCCCAGTAGATCAGCCAGCGGTAGGCGCGCTGGAAGCCTGGCACGGTGCGGAACAGCCGCTGCAGCCTGCCGGTCAGCGGCCGGTCCGGTTTGGGCAGCACCCACGGCGGCGTCCGCTGGAACACGGTCACCTGCCCTGCCACCTTGGCTACCTGCGGCACCAGCTGGATCGCGCTGGCGCCGGTGCCGATCACGGCCACCCGCTTGCCGGTCAGGTCCACGCCGTGATCCCACTGCGCCGAGTGGAACCGAGGCCCGGCGAACGACTCCTCGCCGGGGATCGCCGGGATGTTCGGCTGGTGCAGCGGGCCCATGGCGGTGATCAGCACCCGGCAGTCCACCGACCGGCCGTCGGCGAGGCGCACCGTCCACCGCCCGGCCGCGTCGTCGTAGGCCATCGACGCTGCCTCGGCGCGGAACTCGATCCGGTCGGCCAGCCCGTACCGGTCCACGCAGTGCCGCAGGTACTCAAGGATCTCCGGCTGCATGGGAAACTGCCGCGACCAGTCGCGCTTGGGCTCGAACGAGAACGAGTAGAGCAGCGAGCGGATGTCGCAGGCGCAGCCAGGATAGGTGTTCTCCCGCCAGGTCCCGCCGATCTCGGCGGCCTTCTCCAGGATCACGTAGTCGCGCCGGCCGGCCCGGTCGAGCGCGATGGCCATGCCGATCCCGGCGAACCCGGCCCCGACGATGGCGATATCGGTCCTGACCTGCCGCTGCCCTGACCCGAAAATCGTCATTACCGGACGGTAGCCCAGATCCGGATGCGCCATCAAGCCGGCCACAACCGGCGCCCGGCCGCCGGCCGGAGCTCAGACGGACTCGGCGAGCGCCGCGCTCAGCCTGCTCACGGCCGTGGTGTACGCGTGCTCGGCGGGCCTGCCGTAGCCGATCACGAGGGCGGGGCCGCGTTCGTGGCCGGGCGCCGTGTAAGCGGCCAGCCCGTCGACCGCCACGCCGCGCCGCGCTGCCGCCGCGATCACGGCGTCCTCGCTGGCGTGCGGCGGCAGCTCGGCGAGCGCGTGCAGCCCGGCAGCGATGCCGGTCAGCCGCACCGACGGCGCCGCCGCGCGCAGCGCGGCGATCAGCCGGTCCCGCCGTCGCCGGTAGCCGAGCCTGGCCTGGCGCACCTGCCGGTCGTATCCCCCCGACCCGATCAGCCAGGCGAGGGTGAGCTGGTCGAGCGCTCCGTTAGACGACCCGGAAAGCTCCCTGGCCGCGATGATCTCCCCGGTCATGGTCGGGGGAACCACGAGCCAGCCAAGGCGCAGGCCTGGTGCCATGCTCTTGCTCGCGGTGCCCGCGTAGACCACGTGGCCGGGTGCCAGCGCCTGCATCGCGCCGACCGGCTGGCGGTCGAACCTGAACTCGCCGTCGTAGTCGTCCTCGATCACCACGCCGCCAGCTTGCGCCGCCCACCTGGCGAACGCGGTCCTGCGTGCCGGCGCGAGCGTCATGCCGAGCGGGTACTGGTGCGCCGGGGTGAGCAAGACGGCCCCGGCCGGCCCGAGTTCGTCAGGCACGGCACCGCCGGCGTCGACCGGCAGCGGCACGGCCGCAAGGCCGTGGGCCCGCAGGATCCGCCGGTGCAGCAGGTGCCCGTAGGCTTCGGTCGCCACGGAGGTGACACCGCGGCGCCGCAGCACCTCGCCGACCAGGGCGAGACCGTGCGAGAAGCCAGCGCAGACGATCACGTTGGCGGGGTCCGCGGTCACCCCGCGTGCCCTGGCCAGGTAGCCGGCCAGCGCGATGCGGAGCTCCGGCAGCCCGCGCGGGTCGGGGTAGCCGAGCGCGGCGTCGCCGGCCGCGGCGAGCGCCGCCCGGGCGCCGGCCAGCCACTCACGCCGCGGGAACGCCGACACCGCGGGGATCCCGGCCCGCAGGTCATACCTGGGCTCGGCGGCCGGTGCTGGCCTGGGCTCGCCTGAGCCTGAGTCGACTGAGCCTGAATCGACTGAGCCTGAATCGCCCGATCCTGGCTCGCCCGATGGCGCGCGGTCGGTGACCCAGGTACCGGCGCCGGTCCTGGCCTCCAGCCAGCCCTCGGCGACCAGCTGGCCGTAGGCCTCGGCAACGGTGTTCCGCGCGATCCGCAGGTCGGCGGCCAGGTCCCGAGAGGACGGAAGCCTGGTTCCCGGCCGCAGCCGCCCCGACCTGACCGCGTCGCGCAGCGCGGCCTCCAGCCCGGCCCGCACGCGGGAGCCCGCCAGGTCCAGGTGCAGGTCGACCCCGTAATTGGCCCACAATTGCTGCATGTATATGGACCTTACCCGTGGGCCGATCACTGCCTAGCGTGGAGTCATGACGACGACACAGACCCAGACATGCACGGTCAGGCTCGATTTCGACGCCCTCGCGCCGGGGTTCGCGAAGGCGATGACCCATCTCGACCACGCGGCCACCAAGGAACTCGACCGAGTCGACTTCGACCCGCTGCTGCGGGACCTGGTCAGGATCCGCGCCTCGCAGCTGAACGGCTGTGCCTACTGCGTGGACATGCACACCAAGGACGCGCGGGCGGCCGGCGAGACCGAGCAGCGGATCTACGCGCTGCCGGTCTGGCGGGAGGCGCCGTTCTTTACCGCGCGCGAGCGCGCGGCGCTGGCGCTCACCGAGCAGGTCACGCTGCTCGCCGGCAGCCACGTGCCCGACGAGGCCTACCAGGCGGCCGCCTCCGAGTTCAGCCCCGGCGAGCTTGCGGCGCTGGTCAGCCTCCTGGTCACGATCAACGCGTGGAACGCGATCGGCGTCACCACGCGAGCCTGGGAGCCAGGTTCCTACCAGCCCTAGCCACCCAGCCCTAGCCACCCAGCCCTAGCCACCCAGCCCTGATCGACCTGCTGGGCGCCTGCTGCCTCGATTGCCACTGTCACCGCCGAGTATGCAGAGTATGCACGGTAAGCTGGCTTGGCCGGGGCTCCCGGGCGCCGTCGTCGCGGGTGCCAGCGGCCCGCGGGTGCGCGGGACTAAGGTTGCGGCAAGCAGCAGACGCATAGGGACCCCGATGGTGCTCGATCTCGGTGGCAGCTTGGCGGGGCCGCCCGGCCCTCTGGAGGACGGCGACCGTCCCCGCCCGCAGCCGCGTGCCGCGCTGGCCCAGGCCAGCGGCCGGCGCAGGTCAAGGCTGCCGGGTACCGAGCTGCTTTACGAGCAGGTGGTGACGCTGGTCGAGCGGCTGATCGCCGATCAGGGGCTGATGCCAGGCGACATGCTGCCCAGCTACACCGACCTGGCCGACCGGGCGGGGGTCAGCCTGATCACCGTCCGGCGCGCGCTCGACGAGCTGGAACGGGCCGGCCTGGTCCGCAGGCACCAGGGCCTCGGGACTTTCGTGGCCAGACCGCGGATCATCACCGAGCCAGGCCGGACGGGCAGCCTGCTCAGCACTCTGGCCGACGGCGGCGGGCCATCGGCACAGCTGGCCACCAGGCTCCTCGGCCTGCGCCAGGGTGCGCCGTCGCCCGACCTGCGCCAGGCGCTGCGGGTCGGTGCCACCGACCTGGTCTGGCACATGCGCAGGCTGCGCCTGCTCGACGGGGAGCCTGCGGTGCTCGAGTCGTCGGTCATCCCGGTGGCGTTGACCCCCGGGCTCGACACGCTCGCGGGCCGGATGAGGGGGTCCCTGTATGACCTGCTGGCCGGCGAGTACGGGCTGACCGACGCCTACGAGGAGCAGTACCTGGAGGTAATCGGGCCGACCCAGGAGGAGGCCAAGCTGCTGAAGCTGCCCGCCAGGGCCCAGGTGGTGCGGATCCGCGGGCTCAGCATCGATGCCGCCGGACAGCCGTTCGACTGCTTCGAGCAGTTGTATCCGGCGACCGAGTTCGCTTTCGCCATCTCGGGCAGCGCCACACGGCAGTTGCTGCCCGCGCCCGGGCACCGGGACTGGGCGGTCCGCAGCCCGGCATGACGGATAGGCCGGCCCAGGCGCGGCGCGGGGAGACAGGTCGGCCCGGCGACGTTTGGATCGGGCTCGACCTTGGCACATCGAGCCTGAAGGGGATCGCGGCCGACGTCGACGGGCACGTCGTCGCGAGCGCCACGGCCGGCTACCCGACCAGCAGGCCGGCGCCGGGAGCGGCGGAGCAGGACCCTGACTCCTGGATCGCGGCCATCGAGCAGGTGGCGCGACGGCTGGGCGCCGAGGTCCCGCCGGCCCGGTGGCGCGGCATCGGGCTTTCCGCGATGCTGCCTACGCTGCTGACGGCGAGCGCCGACGGCCTGCCGACCGGACCGGCGATCACCTGGGAGGACAGCCGCGCCGAACCGCAATCCGAGCGGCTGCGCGAGGCGTTCGGCGCGATCACCGCGCGGGGAGAGCACCCGGACGAGGGCGCGGGCCGTGCCGGGCATGAGGCGCCGCGTGGAGATCCGGGCGAGGGCGCGGGGCGCGGCGGAGGCGCGGGGTCGGCCGTCGCTGACGCCGAGGCCGGCGGGGAGCGGCTGTACCGGCTGACCGGGCAGTGGGTCGATGGCCGGTACCTGCTGCCGATGTTCCTGCGGCTGGCCGAGGCCGAGCCCGAACGCGCCGCGGCCACGGCATCTCTGCTCGGCGCCAAGGACTACCTCTTCGGCTGGCTGACCGGCGAGGTCGCCACCGACCCGAGCACCGCGGCCGGGTTCGGCTGCTACGCGCTCGAGCCCGGCCGGTGGGACGGCGCCGTACTGGCCGCGGCGGCCACCGTGCTCGGCGCCAGGCCTCCCGCGCTGCCGACGGTGCTTCCCGCCACGGCCAGCCGGCCGTTGCGGCCTGACGCCACGGCCAGGCTGGGCTGCGGCCGTATCCCGGTCTGTGTCGGGGCGGCCGACTCCGTGCTCGGCGCGTTCGGGATGGGCGCCCGCTCCCCCGGCCAGATCGCCTACGTGGCAGGGACAAGCACGGTGATCCTGGGGATCACGGACACGCTCCGTTTCGACCCGCGGCACAGGTTCATGGTCACGCCGCTGGCCGAGCCTGGCGGGTGGGGCCTTGAGATGGACCTGCTGGCGACGGGCAGTGCGCTGCGGTGGCTCGCCGGGCTGCTCGGCGACGGCATGAACGAGGCGGCGCTCGTGGCGCTGGCCGCGGGCACCGATCCGCGGCAGGCCCCGGTCGTGCTGCCGTACCTGAGCCCGGGCGAGCAGGGCGCGCTCTGGGACCCCTCGCTGCACGGAGCGATCAGCGGCCTGACGCTCGCTCACCAGCGGCGCCACCTGGCCAGGGGCATGCTGAACGGCATCCTGCTGGAGAGCCGCCGGTGCCTTGACGTGCTCGATCAGACCGGCCCGTTCGGGCCTGAACTGCTCGCCGTCGGTGGCAGCGCGGTCGAGCCTGCGTTCCGCGCCGACCTGGCCGATGTGACCGGACGGCGGGTGATCAGGCCGGGCGGCGGCGAGGCCAGCCACTCGGCACTCGGCGCCGCGCTGCTCGCTGCCCGGTCAGCCGGTGCGAGTCAAGCCGTCACGGGCACAGCCGACACGGGCCGAGCCGACACGGGCCCAGCCGACACGGGCCCAGCCGACACAGGCCCAGCCGGCACGGGCCCAGCCGGTGGCCTGCACCACGCCGTCAGCGATCCCGACCTGGACCGAGCGGCGCTCTGGGCGGCGCTGTGGGCGCGGCACGAACGCGCCAGGCTCGCTCTTGGCGCCGCACCGGCTGCCGACGCCGACGGCGACCGATTCGGCTAGCCGCACAGCATGAGCAACCTAGCCGCACAGCATGAGCAGCTTGGTGATCGTGGCCCAGTTGCGCGCGGTTCCGTCAGCCGGCGGGCTGCTGCGCCTCTTCAGCAGGAGCTCCTTGGCCAGCTCGCTGGTGCCGAAACCGTCCGGCGTGTGCAGGTAGAGCGTGCGGCCGACGAGGGTCGCCTCGTCCCTGCTGCCGCGGCCGGCCATCGCCGCGACGGCGTCGGAGACCCGCCGGCAAGCGGCCTCGTCCGGGTCGGCGGCGAGGAAGACGCCGTGCACGTACCTCGGGTTCGGCTCGTCGACGTAGGGGTTGGCGCTGATCACGGCCGCGAGCTCGGTCCTGGAGCGGAGCATCACCGCAGTGCGGACGTCGAATGAGGCGGCGATCGCCGCCTGCAGCTCGCGGGCCAGCCCGGCCATGTCGTCGGTGGCCGGGGTGAAGATGATGTTGCCGGACTGGATGTAGGTGGACACCTCGGCGTGGCCGAGCGAGGAGACAACCTGGCGAAGCTCGGCCATGGGGACCTTGCCGCCGCCGCCGACGTTGATGCCCCGCAGCAGGGCGACATGGGTCGGCATGCGCCTATCTTGCCAGCCCGGCCCGGCAGCAGAAGCGTGCCGGGCTCAGCCAGGCCGGGCTCAGGCATACCGGACTCAGGCATACCGGGCCGCGTGCGGTCAGGCCCGGCGGCCGCCGGGCCTGACCGCGAGAGGCTAGACCTCCGCCCCGACCGAGTCGGTGGAGGCGGCGGAGGCGGCATCGTGCGCCCTCGGCACGATCAGCACGGGCCGGTTCGCGATGTGGAGCAGCCGCAGCACCACGCTGCCGAACGGAATCCGCGGCAGGTCGTGCGAGCTCGTGGAGCCGACGATGATCATCCGGGCGTCAACCTCATCGGCAGCGATATCGATCGCCTTGGCGATGTGGCCCACCGGCGTCTTGCGCACGTCGGCCTCGGCCGTCACGCCGGCCGCCTTGAGGCGATCAACAACATCGGCGGCGACCTTCTCTCCCTCGCCGTCGTTGCAGTCGACCTGGATCCTGCCGAACCGGCCGACGGCAAACTCGTGCACATGCAGCACGACGACCCGGTCGCCAGTGCCCGCGAGGTCGGCGGCGAGATCCGCCGCGGCCTCGGTGTGGCTCGTCGTATCGACGGCCAGCAAGATTGTCTTACTCATCTCTCGCCATCTCCTCAGGTCTTAGAACACCTGCCGTGGCACCAGGTTGGGGGCGCGTGCCGCGGAACGGTGCCACTTCACACGGTAAGTCCGTGACCGGTGACACTAAAGGGCCCAAAGTCCGCCGTACAGGCGCCGATCGGCCCGGACCGCGCCGGCCGGCCGACGTGCGCGCAGGGACGTGTGTGCAGGAGGGCTACCGGCCCAACACCGCGTGCTGGCCGACCACACCGGCGCCGACGGGCTCGCCGGCCATCAGCTGGTAGCCGGTGACCACCTGCGCGGTGATCGTGATCACATCGTCCGCCGCGCCGGTGATCCACGGGCGCAGCCTGGCCCGGTACCGCGCGGCCGCGTTCTCGTCGGTCAGCAGCCTGGCCGTCCCGGTCACGATCACGCTCCAGCCGAGCTGGGTCTGCGGGTCGATGGAGTCAGCCTCGTAGGCGACCTCGAGGCCGCCGCGGCCCGCGGCCGCGGTAATCGCCGCGCCCGAGGTCAGCCGGACGATCACCGACTCGCCTTCCACCAGATGATTGACCGGCCTAATCGCGGGGATCCCTTGCGGGGCGAAGACAAACCGCCCGATCGGGACGCTTCCGAGCAGGTCGAGCGCCCTGGTCCTGGAGATCTGCTGTAGCCACCTGTGCTCGTCCACGGATTCACCTCCGAGTCCTGCGCTTGCACCTAATCTGCCCGGCAGGCCGCTGACGAATTAGAGGCGAAAGACCTTGCGGGCGGAGCCAACGTCCCGGGCTACGCGAGCCGCACGCCACGTGCGCAGAACGGGACCGTACGGGCATGCTTGTGCTGACAACCCTAGCTCGATGGAGGCTGGCATGGGCGACTGCGACCGGCGGCGGCGATGACCGCCGAGCCAGACGAGGCTGTCACAGTCGAGCATGACGATGGCGTCTACGCACTGCTGACCGACGGGACCACGGTCCTGATCAGGCCCGCCAGGCCGCAGGACGCTGAAGCCGTGCGCCAGATGCACACGGCGATGTCGCCGGACAACGCCTACCTGCGCTTCTTCAGCATCAGCCCGCTCGCGGCCGACCGCGAGGCCAAGCGGGTCTGTCGGCCGGCCGATGCCGACCACTGCGCCCTGCTGGCCTGGCTCGGCCCTCAGCTGGTGGGCGTCGCCAGCTACGAGCCGACCGGCAAGCCGGGCATCGCCGAGATCGCGTTCGCGGTCACCGACCACATGCACGGGCGCGGGGTGGCGACGCTTCTGCTCGACCACCTGGTCTCCATCGCCAGGCTGCGCGGCCTGCGCGCGTTCACGGCGGAGACGCTCGCCGACAACGTCGCCATGCTGCGGGTCTTCGCCAACGCCGGCCTCGCCGCGAAGCGGCAGCTGGCCGAGGGCGTGGTCGAGACCACCTTCCCGCTGCCGGCCGACGAGGCCGACCTGCGGCTGCAGAGCTACCTCGACACGGTCGCCATGCGGGACCGGCTCGCCGACGTCGCCAGCCTGCGTCACCTGCTGCAGCCGTCCTCGGTCGCGGTGGTCGGCGCGAGCCGCAAGCCGAGCCGGGTCGGCCACGCGATCTTGCGCAACATCGTCTCGGCCGGCTTCGGCGGGCGGCTGTACGCGGTCAACCCGCACGCCAAGTCGGTTTCCGGGATCCCCTGCGTCCCGGCTGTCGCCGATCTGCCCGAGCCGCCCGACGTGGCGGTCATCGCCGTCCCCGCCGACGCGGTCAACGAGGTCGCGCAGGAATGCGGAAAGCGGGGCGTCAGGGCGCTGGTGGTGATCACCTCGGGCCTCGGCGCCGAGAACGGCTCGGCGCTGCTGGCCACCTGCCGCAGCTACGGCATGCGCCTGGTCGGCCCGAACTGCTTCGGCATCGCCGTGCCGTCCATCGGGCTGAACGCGACGTTCGCCGCCGCCGAGCCGCCGCCCGGCACCGCTGGCCTGGTGGTCCAGTCAGGCGGCATCGGCGTCGCGGTGCTCGAGCACCTGTCCAGGCTCGGGATCGGCGTCTCGTCGTTCGCCTCGGTGGGCGACAAGTACGACGTGTCAAGCAACGACCTGCTGATGTGGTGGGAGCAGGACGGCATGACCAGGCTGGGCGTGCTGTACGTGGAGTCCTTCGGCAGCCCGCGCCGGTTCGCCCAGACGGCCAGGCGGGTGGGCATGCGGTTCCCCGTGCTGACCGTGATCGGCGGCCGGTCGGCGGCCGGCCAGCGCGCGGCCGCGTCACTCACCGCCGCCGCGGCCACCCCGCTGATCACCCAGGAGGCGCTATTCGGGCAGGCGGGCGTGGTAGCCACCACGAGCCTTGGCGATCTGGTCGACACCGCAGCGCTGCTCGCCACTCAGCCGCTGCCGGCCGGGAACCGGGTCGCCATCATCTCCAACGCCGGCGGCGCCGGGGTGCTCGCCGCCGACGCGTGCGGCGACAACGACCTGCGGGTGGCCGTCCTGTCCGAGCCGACGCAGCAGCGGCTGCGGCGGCTGCTGCCCGGCGGCGCCGCGGTGGCCGGCCCGGTCGACACCACGGCCGCGGTCAGCCAGCGGATCTTCCGGCTGGTGCTCGAGCGGGTGGCCAGGGACGACGGGGTGGACGCTCTCATGGTGCTCACCGTGCCGACCGCGCTCGGCCACCTCGGCCCGGCGATCGCGAAGGCGGACGTGGCCAAGCCGGTGCTCGCGGTGACGCTCGACCAGCGCGAGTCGGTCACGCTGCTTGGCCGGCCGGACGGCAGCGCCGACGCCGACGGTGACGCAGGCCCGGTCGGCCGCTTCGTCCCTGCCTACCTGTACCCGGAGAGCGCGGCCCGCGCCCTCGGTCACGCCGTGCGGTACAGCACCTGGCGCTCGGGCAGCCACGGCCACGTCCCCGAGCTCGACGGCATCAGGGCGCAGGACGCGCGGCGGCTGGTCGACAGCTACATGGCCGAGCACCATCTCGGCGGCTGGCTCCCGGCCGAGCAGGTCAACGAGCTGCTTGCCTGCTACGGCATCGCGCTGGTGCCCACGGTGCAGGTCGCGGACGCGGACGGGGCCGCGAGCGCGGCGGCCCGCCTCGGCGGCGCGCCGGTGGCGCTCAAGGCCGAGGTTCCCGGCCTGGTGCACAGGAGCGACGCCGGGGCGGTGCTGCTCGATCTGCGCACCGAGCGGGAGGTGCGCGGCGGCTACGCCGAGCTGGCCGAGCGGTTCGGTGCCGACCTGCGGGAGGTGCTCGTCCAGCCGATGATCAGCGACGGCGTCGATGTCCTGGTCGGCGTGGTGCACGAGCCGGTGTTCGGCCCGCTGGTGGTCTTCGGCCTCAGCGGCGCGGCCACCGACGTGCTCGGTGACCAGGAGGCCAGGCTGACCCCGCTCACCGACGTGGACGCCACCGAGATGATCCGCGGCATCAGGGCCGCGCCGCTGCTGCTCGGCCATCGCGGCAGCACCCCGGTCAGCGTCGCCGCACTCGCCGAGGTGCTGCTGCGGGTATCGCGGCTGGCCGACGAGGTGCCCGAGATCGCCGAGCTCGACCTCAACCCGGTGATCGCCAGGCACGACGGCGCCCGTCCGGTGGACGCTCGGATCAGGGTGGTGCCCGCCGAGCCCGCCGACCCGTTCCTGCGCCGGCTGCGCTAGCCGGAGAGCCGACGGGCATAGAACACATGCGGGCACCGCCACCGGGACACTGCCGAAGGTCCTTTCTGACCGGGCGCAACGCCTCTGAGCGGCCGGTCCGGTCGTGACCGAAGCTGAAGACATCGGCGGGATTAACGTCATTCCCCGCCGTTATCGCCCTTAGGAGGACGTGATGTCTGGACCGCGCGAGAGCGCAACCCCCCGGATCGTGGTCGCGGTGGACGGATCGAAACCGTCCGTCGAGGCACTGCGCTGGGCCGTGCACCAGGCTGAGCTCAGCAACGGCATCGTGGATGCCGTCATCGCCTGGGAGTTCCCGGTGGCTGCCGGAGGCCTCGGCTGGGCGCCGACCTCTGGCCTGGACGACACCGACTACGCCGACCTGGCCGCCAAGGCGCTCAGCACTGCGGTCGAGCAAGTCGGTCCGCCGCCCGGCGTGATCGTCAACCAGGTCGTCGAGAACGGGTACCCGGCGCAGGTCATACTGGATGCAGTGAAGGACGCCGACCTGCTCGTCGTCGGCAGCCGCGGCCATGGCGGGTTCGCCGACGCGCTGATCGGCTCGGTCAGCACCCGCTTGGTGCACCACGCCACGTGCCCGGTCGTGGTCGTGCACGAGCGCAAGCACGCCGGCTGACCCTGACAGGGACGAGGTCGATGTTCGAGATCCGAATTCACGGACGCGGCGGACAGGGAACGGTGACGGCGGCCTAGCTGCTGTCGGCGCCCGCAGGATCGCCACGTTCGACGAGGTGGTCGGCGGCCTCTAGCCGGCCAGCAGGATCCCGAGGAAGAGCGCGGACAGCGCGGTCAGCCCCGTGACGGCGCCCCAGATCGCCAGGCCGGCCGTGGTCTTGGACCTGGAGTGCAGCACCGCGCTGATCCCCGACGCCGCTACCACCACGAGCTTGACGATCAGCGTGGTCCGGTAGGCGGGCGTCATCGGCCCGACCGCGGCGATGTTCCAGATCCCGGTGACGATCAGCACGCCGTAGGCGGGCCAGGCCACCAGGTTGAACCTGCGGGCCGCGACCCGCGGGGCGTCGGGCCCTTGCCTGCGCAGCACGGGGACAAGCGCCGCGAGCGTGATCTGGCCGCCCACCCAGACCGTCGCCGCCAGCACGTGCAGGAACAGCCGGACGGTGTCCCAGCTGACGGCGAGCACGGCGGAGAGCTCAGCGGCTCTGCGGGGGCTGCGGCACGTACGGGACCTTACTCAGGTGCGAAACCGGCCTGACCCTCAGCCCCTGACGGCGTAGCAGGGCCAGCCAGGGGAGAGGCCGCCCGCCCTGACTGGCCCTGCGCGCCGGGATGAGCGCGCTCGAATTGGTTATATCGCCTGATGGGTATCCTCTGCCGCACTGGCCGCCGGCCCGGGTCCTGGCTCGGGCGGCTTCTGCGAGCGGTACCAGGACCGCCAGACCAGCCGGTACACCGGGATCACCCGCGGGATGTCGCGCAGCCCGGGAATGAACGGCACGAGCAGCAGCAGCAGCGTGCAGATCCCGGTCAGGTACACCGCCCAGACGTCGGCGCTGGCCGAGTTCTGGAACGGCGAGACGTGGTACCACAGCTGGTACAGCCAGAGCCAGGGCTGGCCTGGGTAGCTGCCGGTCTCGTTCATGACACCCCACTTCTCGCCGGTGAGGTGCAGCCTGTCGGCCTGCCTGTTGTAGTAGCCGCCGTCGGCGATGAACAGCAGCGGCTTGGTGAAGTCGGTGCCGAAGAACTGGCGCTGCGCGAGCAGGTCGCTGTCGAGCGCGCCGCTCTTGGCCATGGCCAGCTCCCAGTACATCATCACCGGGACCGGGCCTGCGGCAGGCAGGGCCAGGTCGCCGTTGTTGAACGGGATCTTCTTCGCCCCCGGTGCGGTCGCCGTGTCGTAGGCCGCCGCCCACTTGACCTGCTGGGCAGCTGAGGCGCTCGTGTAGGTGCTCAGCGCGGTCGCGAGCGCCGGGGTGATCTTGGCCAGCGAGGACAGCGGGGTGACCACGAAGTCCTTGCCGGAGTTGATCGGCTGGGTGATCCCGGCCAGCTTCTGCCAGCTGACCGGCCCGACCTGCTGCAGCGACCCGGTGCCGTTGTTGTACGGCGGGCCGTAGCTCGCCGACAGCGAGGTGCCGTCGAGCTCGGTGGACGCGGTGTTGGCGAAACCGTGCGGGTCGATCTTGGCCCAGGTCTGGATCGTCAGCGGCGGCACGTCGGGCGAGGAGAGCACGCCCGCCATGACCAGCGTGATCACGCTGACGATCAGCGTGGCGATCGTGCCTTCCTTGATGATGTCGTAGCGGCGGTTCGGGCCGCGCCACGGCCCGGCGTCGGCGGCGGCCGCCGCCTTGCGTGCCTGCCGGCCCCTGGCCGCCCGCTCAGGCAGCGGGTGGCTGACGCCGCGGATCCGCACCAGCACGATGTGCAGGCCGATGATCGCGACGAGCACGAGCGGCATGAGCACGATGTGCCACATGAACATCTGGCCGAAGTTCATCGCGTTCCAGAACGCGCCGATGCCCACCGCGTTGAACGCGTCCTTGCCGTTGGTGGCGATCCACTGCGAGTCGAAGTTCTGCTGGGACAGGTAACCGGTGAAGGCCGTCACGACCGAGGCCATGAACGCGATCACGCCGGTGATCCAGGTCAGCGCCCGGCGGCCGCGCCAGGCGGCCATCCAGAACTTGCCCCACAGGTGGATGACCATGAAGGCCATGAACAGCTCCACCGACCACAGGTGGACGCTGTTGAAGTAATGGCCGACCACGTTGGTGTGCCACCAGTCAGAACCGCCGAGCGCCAGGCCGATGCCCGAGACGATCACGATGGCGAGCGCGACCAGGCTGGCGACCCCGAAGATGTAGATCCACGAGGCGACGTAGGCGGGCTGGCGGTCGGGAAGCAGCTTCTTGGGCGGCAGCATCTTGGCGGCCCTGGTCCGCACCCTGGCGGTCCACATGTCGGCGTCGCCGGGCTCCGGGGCGGCCGCGGCGGCCGCGGGGTCCTCCGGCGCCTCGGCGTCCTCGGCAGGCGGGAGGTAGGCCGAGGCCTTGTGCGGGAAGCGGATCATGAGCGCGGCGCCGAAGATCACGATCATGACAATGATCACGATCAGGTTCGCCTTGGTGATGTCGATGAACGACCACTGCAGCAGACCGCTTGGCTTGTTCAGGTTGATGGCCACTGGTCCCGCGTGGCTGAGGGCGAAGGGGTCCATGTCAGGGCTCCTGGGAGATCGGATGTGGTCGGCCTGGGCACGCCAGGTTTCCTCAACTGTTGTCCTGTGCAGCCATCCCCGGCAGGGATGTCGGTCATGCGCGCATGGGACCTTGGTCCTAGGAACTACGGCGATAGGCGGATATGGACTAGTCAATGGTGTAATCCGCGGAATGCGGCTAGCCCATTCTTCCTGCTCGCGCGCATGAACGCATATAAACGCGCGTAAAAGGAGTCCCCGCCGGCCGTCAGCCGGCGGGGACTCCCCTCGTGCCGGACCCGCAAAGCGGGCCTGTGCGCAGGTCAGGCCGTCTGGGCCCGCACGCGGTGGGACACCCTCGGCAGCACCTCGGCGCCCTCGGGCACCCGGCGCAGGTGCGCCAGCCCTAGCACCGACAGCACCAGCATGACCCCGGCCGCGATGTACGCGCAGATCGCCGCGATCAGCGCGATCTGGCCCATCTGCCAGAACCCGTACGCCTCCAGCAGCATCGACCGCAGCGTCGTCCCGCGGAACATCAGCTGCACCTGGTTGGCCAGCGCCGTGTCGGTCGGCCTGGTCATCGCCTCCGCCGACAGCTGGCTGTACGTCTTGCCGCCGCCGATCCCGATCAGGTGGAACGCGATGAAATGATCGGCGTAGGCCTGCGCCTGCGCCCCGTTGACCATCAGCTGCCCGGCATACGGCCGCATCGCCGCGGCGTCCGCCTTCGGCAGCGCCTTGAACTCAGCGTTGCCCGTCGCCGGGAAATAGATCTTCTGCGCCGCCAGCTGCGTGTGCACCTCGTTATCCACGAAGCTATGCCCCCACGTCAGCAAGATCCCGGCCACCAGCAGCACCGCCGCCAGCACCAGACCCGCGAACACCGCCAGCGCGTCAAACGTCCTCCTGCGCATCCTGATGCCTCCTCGCATCACCCCCAGGCCACTGCGGCGACCCGGGAAAGCCAGTCCGATCAGATGTCCTCAGCATCCGCCAGGCGAGCACCCCGAACTCAGGGCCTGTGGTCGCCGCCGGACGGGACCTCGGTCACCAGTCGGGGGTGACTACCGGCCGCCAGAAGCTGGACGTACTATCGCAACGTCGGATGGCCGCAGAAGTTAGGGAGTCCTTGGTGGACACGGCAGGCTCGCAGCCGCTGCTTCCCAGCCTGAGGCTGGACGAGCTGCTTGACGAGCTTCAGGTCAGGCTGCAGGCCGTACTGTCCACCAGGGACCGGGTCTACTCGCTGCTTGAGGCCGTCGTCGCCGTGGGTTCCAGCCTGAATCTCGAGGTCCTGCTGCGCAGCATCGTGGAGACCGCGGTGTCGCTGGTCGACGCCAGGTACGGCGCGATGGGCGTGATCGGCGAGGGCGGCCGGCTGGCCGAGTTCATCCCCGTCGGCCTGACCGACGAGGAGATCGAGGCGATCCACCACTGGCCGGAGGGCAAGGGCCTGCTCGGCCTGCTCGTGTCCGATCCCAGGACCCTGCGGCTGGCCGACATCAAGGACCACGAGGCCTCGTTCGGCTTTCCCGACGGCCATCCCCCGATGAAGACGTTCCTCGGCGCGCCGATCAGGATCAGGGGCGAGGTCTACGGCAACCTGTACCTGACCGAGAAGCAGGGCGGCGGCCAGTTCGATACCGAGGACGAGGCCGTGCTCATCGCGCTGGCGGCCGCGGCCGGCGTCGCGATCGAGAACGCCAGGCTGTATGAGGAGGCGCGCAGGCAGCAGCGGTGGCTCAGCGCCACCGCCGAGGTGATCAGGCACCTGCTATCCGGCGCCGATCCTGCCGACGCGCTCCGGATGATCACCGAGAAGGCGCTGGAGATCACCGGGGCTGACTTGGTGATGGTCTCGCTGCCGATCTCCGACGGCAGCGAGGTCAGGGTGGAGCACGCCGCGGGGGCCGGCGCCGAGCAGGCGCTCGGCCTCGTGGTGCCGATGCACGACTCGGTTACCGAGCAGGTGATCGGCACCGGCGAGCGACTCTCGATCCCCGACTACGGGTCCGAGTCCCGGGTCAGCTCGCTGGCGCGGAAGCGGCTGAAAGTCGGGCCCATGGTCGTGGTGCCGCTCGGTGCCCCTGGCCAGGTGCGCGGCGTGCTCTCGGCGGGCCGCAAGCCCGGTGCCATGCCGCTGTCGAGCGCGGCCGCTGACATGCTCGCTACCTTCGCCGCCCAGGCCGCCATCGCGCTCGAGCTGGCCGAGCACCGCAGGCAGGCCGAGCAGATGGCGGTCTTCGAGGACCGGGACAGGATCGCCAAGGACCTGCACGACCTGGTGATCCAGCGGCTGTACGCGACCGGCATGTCGCTCCAGGGCGCCACCTCGCTGATCGTCAACCCCGAGGTCGCCGACCGGGTAACCCGCTCGGTGGACGCGCTCGACGACACGATCAGGGAGATCAGGTCGGCGATCTTCGCGCTGCAGACCCATCCTGAGGCCAAGCCCGCCGGCGTGCGCGCCCGCATCCTGTACGTCGCGCAGGAGATGGCGCCGGCGCTGGGGTTCGCACCGTCGCTGCAGCTCGACGGCGCGATCGACGCACTCGTGCCTGAGCAGGTCGCCGAGCACCTGCTGACCGCGCTGCGCGAGTCGCTCTCCAACGCCGCCCGGCACGCGGGCGCCACCAGGGTGGAGGTGACGGTCAGCGCGGCCGACGACGTGATGCTGCGGGTGCGGGACAACGGAGTGGGCTTCAAGCCGGGCGGCCGACGCAGCGGGCTGCGCAACCTGGAGGCCCGCGCGACCGGGCTCGGCGGGGCGCTCACCATCGACGCGCAGGAGGGCGGCGGTACCGAGCTCACCTGGCGCGTGCCGCTCGGCCACCAGCCGTCCTCCGGCCAGGGCCGAGACGGCGGCCGGGGCCAGGGCCGAGACGGCGGCCGGGGCCAGGACCGGGACGACGGCCGGGGCGAGGGCCGGTCAGCCGCCCGCTCGCGCTAGCCACCGCTTCCCACGCCCCTCCGCTAACCCTCCCCGGCGTCTCCCCCTGCCTGGGTCAGTTCGGCCCCCTCCCCCCGCCCCCGCATGCCGGGTCAGTTGGCCGGCCTTAGCTTGCCGGGGCAGCTTGCCCGGGTCAGTTTGGCGAGGTCTGGTGGCCTTGCTCGTCGAACAGGCGGGCTGCGTAGGCGGCTGCCTGGGTACGGCGTTCCATCCCGAGCTTGGCGAACAGGGCCGAGACGTAGTTCTTCACGGTCTTCTCGGCCAGGAACAGCCGCTCGCCGATCTGCCTGTTGGTGAGGCCCTCGCCGATCAGCTCAAGGATCTTGCGCTCCTGGCCGGTCAGCGCGGCCAGCGGGTCAGACCGCCGCGACTGGTCGCGCATCCGCGCCATCACCCGCGCCGCGGCCTCGGGGTCGAGCAGCGAGCGACCGGACGCGACGGTCCGCACCGCACCGACCAGGTCGGTGCCGCGGATCTGCTTGAGCACGTAGCCCGCCGCACCGGCCATGATCGCGTCGAAGAGCGCCTCGTCGTCGCCGAACGAGGTCAGCATCAGGCAGGCCACCTCCGGCATCCGCGACCTGATGTCGCGGCAGACGCTGACCCCGTCGCCGTCTGGCAGCCGCACGTCGAGCACCGCGACATCGGGGCGCAGGGCCGGGATCCTGGCCAGCGCCGACGAGGCCGTCCCCGCCTCGCCGACCACGATGATGTCGGACTCTGCCTCGAGCAACTCGCGGACACCGCGCCTGACGATCTCGTGATCGTCGAGTAGGAACACCCGAATCTGGTTGTTCTCGCTGGCCTTGCCGTCGTTGGCCTTGTCGTCCATATGCCTGAGCGCCTTCCAGCCTGCCTTGCGTCAATGAGAGCGACACTTACCGGGGAGACTACGTCAGAGCAGGACCTCGTCGACCCTGCGCCGGACGCTGACCGACGACTGCCCTGTGGTGCCGAACCGCGCCACCATCTGCGGGAACGCGCCATCGCACAGCGTAACCGCGATGAAGTCGCGCAGCTGCGTGACCTCGAGCGGCTGGCTGTGCAGGGCCGCGCTCACCCCGCAGCTGCTGGCGAGCAGCAGCACCCGCTGCAGCGCCTGCCCGGCGTGCACCCAGTCAGCGGCCCGGTCGGCCGACGTGGTGAGCACGGTGACCAGGCCTGCCGACCGCGGCACCGCGCCCTGGCCGGCCGGCGGGAGTCCCCAGCCATGCCCGTGCGCGAAGTCGCGAGTCGGGAACGACGGCTCGGTGTGCTCAGGCCGCGCCGGGTAGGCGGTGGCCGGCACGCCGTCGCGGCGCGGGCTGCCCGGCGGCGGCGCCCACCTGGACCCCTCGCGGACCCTGGCGGCATCCAGCCGCAGCGCCCAGTCGGCCGCCTCCACGACGGAGGCGAGCGCGTGCCGCTGGCCTTCCTCGCCCATGATCCGCAGCGTGGCGTTCTCCCTGGTGGCCTCGTCACGGAGCGCGGGGAGCAGCCCGGAAGGAAGCGGATCCTCGTCGAAGCCGCCCCGGTGGGTGCGCCGGCGCGGTATCTCGGTGAACAGCTGGCGCTCGTAGTCGACCGGCGGCGTCTGGTCCTGGCTGTAGCCGATCCTGGCCACCAGGTTGGGCAGGTCGGGATCGGGAAGCACCCTGACCTTCGGCACGAAGCCGAGGTAGCGCAGCGCGACCCTGGCCGTGAAGACCGCCGCGCCGCAGCTGATCATCATCTCCCTGCCGTCGGGGTCGGCCACCTTGAGCCTGCGCTCGACGTCGGCGTGGACGCTGATCTCCCGCTCGCCCGAGCTGAACCACCACGGCTGGGTGTTGTTGACCGACGGCGCGTGCACGGCGGCCTCCACGACGAAGCGGGAGATCTCCTCCGGCGAGCTTGCCTCCTTGGGCAGCTCACCGGACGGCGCCCAGAACACGTTCATGGCCATCTCCTGTCCGCTTCGCCGCGGGTCGTCACCCGGTGGCTTAGTCATTATCCGCCTCGGACCGGCCACGGCGCGAACGCGGCTCTCGGCGCGGCCGGGATCACCGGTGCAGCACCGGCTGGACGAGCTCGGCGGGCGGCCTGCGGGCTGTCGGCATGGCCGTCCGGGCGACCCCGAGCTGCAGGATCAGCTGGGGCGCGCCAGGAAGCCCGAGCCTGGACCTGATCAGCGCGCGCGAGGCCGGGACCTCGAGCGGCTGGGAGAGCAGGTTGGCGAACACCCACTGGCTCGCCGCGTGCGCGAGCATCCGGTGCAGCGCCTGGCCGGTCCTGAGCCAGTCGAGCGGCGTGTCGGCCGAGGTGATCAGCACGGCCGTGGCGGCCGGCCGCGGGCCGTCCGCCTCCAGCCCGGCGATGCCGCGGCCGAGGTCGAGGTCGCGCTGGGCGAGCCTGCCCGGCTCCGCGACACCGTGCTGCGAGGCGATCGCGCCAGCCGGGACGCCGTCTCGTGCGGTGCTGCCCGGCAGCCTGACCCACCGCCTGACATCGGCGCGTGCACGCTCGTCCACGCTCGCGGCGCGGGTCGCCTGGGCCACGATCGCGCACAGCTGGGCGTAGCCGACCTGAGTGTCGATCAGGGCAAGCGCCGCGTGCTCGGCGACCGCGTCGTGCTGCAGCCTGATCAGCAGGCCGCGCGGCAGCGGCCCGGCGGAGAATGGCCCGCGGTGCGTATGGCGGTGCGGCAGCGCGTTGACCATCGCCTTCTCCGCCTCGGTGATCGGCGCCTGCTCGCCGAGCTTGACCTGGGCGAGCAGCCTGGGCTGGTCGGGATCGGGCAGCAGCCGGACCACGGGCTGGTAGCCGAGCGACCTGATCGCCAGGCGCAGCCCGAACAGCGCGGCCCCGCAGCTGATTACCATCTCCCGTCCGCCCAGGTCGCCGCGCAGCCTGCGGCCGGGGTCCGGATACAGCTCGATCTTGAATCTGGTGACGCGGAACAGCCACGGCTGGGTGTTAAATATGGACGGCGCGCGTGCCGCCATCGCCAGCATGCCGTCGACGGCACCAGCCGGGATCGGCACCGGGTTCTGCCTGGCGTGTTCGGTCATCGCGCTCACCTGCCTTGCGTTGACAGCAGGCTGCATGAGCAGGCGCGGGTCTGATAGGGCCCTTCAGGACCGGTACTTGGGACCTCTGTACCGATTAGTAGATAACATCGCAAACCGCCGCTCGGCGACCGTAGCGCCGAGGGCTCGGATTTCAGTTACAACAACTAACTTACACTAAATGACGAGGACGCACTCCGCAAGCGGGAGGTGACCGCCAGGTGCGACTGCAGCAGGCCGCGGACGTGCTCGGCGTGCACTACCAGACGGCGTACGCCTGGGTCCGCAGCGGCGAGTTGCCGGCTCGCAAGGTCGGCGGCGGCTACGAGGTCAGCGACGAAGATGTCAGCGCGCTCGCGGCGAAGCGGCGGCACGGCCGCGAGCCCGCCAGCCAGATCAAGGTCAGGGACTGGAGCGCCCAGGCGGACCGGCTCTACCTGGCCATCGCCGACGGCGACGAGAACGCGGCCCGCCACGCACTCGAGCGGCTGGCCGGCCACGTCACGATGACCGACCTGTGCGACCGCGTGATCGCGCCTGCGCTGCGCATGATCGGCGACGAGTGGCAGGCCGGCCGGGTGTCGATCGCACGCGAGCACCGCGCCGCCGCCATCTGCGAGCGGATCATCGCGGCCCAGGCCAGGCAGGCGGCCGGCCGTCCGCGTGGAGTAGCCGTGGTGGCAACGCCGCCCGGCGAGCGGCACGCGCTGCCCGCCCTGATGGCCGCGACCTGCCTGCGGGAGAACCGCTGGCACGTGCAGCATCTGGCCGCCGACCTGCCCGGCCAGGAGATCGCGGCGCTGGCCGGGCAGGTCGGGGCGCGGCTTGTCGTACTGTCCACCGCGACGCCGCAGGCGCAGCAGGCCGCCGCGGGCACCGCCGACCTGGTCAGGGCGGCCGTCCCCGGCGTCACTGTGCTGGTCGGCCGCCCCGGCGACACTCTTGCCGGCCTGCGCGAGAAGGCCGCCGTCCGGCCGGCCCTCGCCGGCTGATCCTGACGCCGCCAGGGCCGGCCACGACTGCACCCACGACCGGCCGCCGTCGGCCGTGCGCCAGATCGACCCGCCGGCAGGCATGACCGCGGCGCCAGGCGCGGTGGCCGCCAGGCCGGCGATGTCAAGCTCGGGCGCACCCGCCGGGCTGCCCGCAGACCTGCCCTGGCTGACCATGACCTTCGGCAGCCGGTACGCGGTCCAGCTGCGCCCGCCGTCTGCCGAGTGCAGCAGCCAGAAGCCGCCCCCCGCCGCGCAGCCCAGCCACAGCTCGGCCCCCTGCCGGGGGCGTGCCAGCGCGGCCACCGAGCAGAACACGCTCCTGGCCATCGCCTGCGCGTGCCACCGCCGGCCGCCGTCCGAGCTGATCTGCAGCCGGTTGCACGCGTCCACGATGGCCAGGTCGGAACCGTCGACCGCGGCCGGTGCCTCGATTTCCACGCCAAACGGGAGGCGCACCCCGGTCTGGCCCCACCTCGCGCCGCCGTCCGCGCTGGTGAACAGCGTGGACACGGCCGATGGCGGCTCGTAGCCCGGCTTCTTGCTCTGAGCGCTCTTCACCTGCGCGGCGCTGACGCACTGGGCGCCTGCCCCGGTGACCGCGATCGCCGTGCCGCCGGCTCCGAGCGCCGCGGTCAGCGTCATGTCGCCGCTGTGATGGTCGGGCAGCCGCGCCGAGACCCAGGTCCGGCCGCCGTCGCTGCTCGCGACGACGGTGAGCCCGCCCGAGCCAGGCAGGCCGAGCAGCCGGTCGGGCGGCGCGGCCAGCCATGTCTCATAGCCGAAACGGGATGCCAGAAGCTGGTCGGCACGCGTCCAGCGGGTGCCCGCGCTAGAACTGAGGTAGTCGCCGAAGCTGGTGGTCCAGACCAGCGAGCCTTCGATCCCGGCGAATCCCGTCGTCCCGATCCACCCCGGCCTGGTCTCCTCGCGCCAGGTCAGGCCACGGTCCGCCGTGACCGCCGTGGTCGCGCTGTCGTCGTCACCAGCGACCGCGCTGGTGCCGCTCGGGTCGAGACCGACCAGGCTGGTCGCCGACTGGCTGGTGCGGTGCCACTGGCGGCCGCCGTCCGCCGTGGTGTAGACCAGACCGCCGCACGGCCCGTTCTGGCCGCCGGTGCACCCGCCGGCAATCGCCCAGCCGTCGCGCGCGCTCACCATGTCGAGCCTGGCGAAGCCGGTGCTTGCCCCGCCGGAGCTGGCCGACTTGGTCAGCCAGATGGTGTGCCAGGTCAGCCCGCCGTCGCTAGTGGACTCCACCACCTGCCCGCCGCCGAATTTCGGCGTCAGGCCACCGGCAGCGAACCCCTGCCTGGCGCTGATGAACTGCACGGCCTGCAGCGGGTAGGGCGAGCAGGAGCTACGCAGCAGGGACCAGGTCAGCCCGGCGTCGGTGGACCGCCAGACCGCGCCAGAGCAGTGCTGGCCAGAGCCCGCGGCGGTGACGTACGCGGTGCGGCCGCCGTCAGCCAGCGCCACGCCGTTGGTGGCCGCGCTCGGCAGCGCGGCGGAGCCGCTGGCCTTTGTCACCGGCTTCCAGATCCGCCCGCCGTCGGTGCTGCGCAGCGGCGGCGAGAAGAAGAACGTCCAGATCGCATCGGGGACCGCGATGCCAGTACCGTGCGGGCCGAGGCTGCTCAGCGCGAACCGGTAGCCGAACCCGAACCGGTACGGCGGGTTGGAAGGCGCGCTGACCGGGTGCGTCTGCCAGTGCACGCCGTCGGTGCTTGTGGCGAGCACCGCAGGTCCCGCGCCGTACGCCCGCTCGCGGCTGCCGAGCGCGGCATACCCGCCGGCGGTCACGGCGGTGAGCGCAGAGAACTGCGCGCCGCCGAGCACCCGGTGCCAGGCGAGCCCGCCGTCGGTGGAGCGCCAGATGCCCTGGCCGGTCGCCGCGAGGATCGAGTGGCCCGCCGTGATCAGGTCGTTCGCGCCGGGCAGCGCCGCCGAAGGCGGCGCTGCCGCGGCCTGCGCCTTAACCGTGCCGCCATAGCGCAGCCTGAACCCAGGGAACAGCCGCTGCAGCTTCACGCTCTGGGCGGCCGATCCGGCCGAACCGGACGTCGTGGACGCCGCGGGCACGGCGCATCCCGCGGCGACCAGCGCGAGGGCTACCAGCCCTTGCAGCGCCACGAGGACCGGCCGCGCCGCGGTGAGAGAGTCTGCGGCGGATCCGCCTGACGTCCTTGGAGTTGGACTCATACCTCTTGGACGCCACCGCCTGGCCAGCGGTTGGACGCTTTCGCGGCCATTTTCGCTCAGAGAGCTCAGCCAGATCTCAGGAAAGTCACGGGAAATACCAGATTCGGGCTCAGCGAGCCGATCGTACTCTTGCGATGCCTCGCCGTCGGCGGGCAGTCCTATCGTCAAGAATGCGAGAGGTCAAGAATGCTCAGACGTCCCATGAGGAGGCTCACGACCGCGGTCGCGGTAGCCGGCACCATCTGCGCGCTTGGCGCGGGTGCCGCTCTCGCCGCGCCGGCGGCCACGTGGTCACACCCGAGTAACCCGGTTCCTGGCGCGTTCACGAACGACTCGCCCGCCATGGCGACGGTCAACTTCCCGGCCCCGATCGGCCAGGGGCTGATGGTTGCCTGGCGCGGGGTTGGTGTCCTCGGTCACATCCACTACAAGTACCGCACGCTCGCGCGGCACCACTGGTCCCACCTGGGCAGCATCCCTGGCCTCGCCGCGGTGACCAGCTCTCCCCCCGCGATCGCCGGTTATTTCGACCCGCTGGGCAAGGGCGCGGTGCTTGCGGTCTGGGCCGGCCACGTCAACAACCGGATCTGGTACTCCCAGGGCCAGACCCTGCCGAACGGCACGATCAGCTGGACCACGCCGGTCACCCTGCCGACCAGCATCGCGTACTCCACCACGTTCGACGCTCCCGCGGTCTTCTTCCCCGACCACAGCAACAACGTGATGGTCGTCTGGCGCGCTCCGTTCAACCACGTGCGCTACTCGATCGGCACCCCAGCGGGCCGTGGCTTCACCTGGTCCCAGTCCGCGGTCGTGCCGGGCAACCCGCCGTCTCCGACCAGCGCGCACTGCACCATCGCCCCGTGCACCAGTGACGCCCCGGCCGTCACCGAGGAGACCACGAGCACCTCGACCGGCCAGATCTTCGTCTTCTGGAAGCAGTTCGGCACCACGAACATCTTCTACAGCACCACCGTGGACGGCCCGAGCACGGACTGGCCGACCCTGACCTGGACCGCGCCTACCCTGGTGCCCAGTGCCAGGACGCTGCTGGCCCCGGCCGCATCCATTCCCACCGTCAACGCCACCGGCCCGCTGCTGCTGGTCTACAAGGCACCGTTCTCCGCGCACATGCGCTACCAGACGCTGTCCGGCAGCACCTGGAGCGCGGTAGGCCGCGTCTACGGCAGTCAGTCCGATGCCGCACCCGCCCTGCTGAAGAACGTGCTCGCCACCACCACGCCAGGCACGTTCGGCAACATCATCCTGCGTGTCTACGGCTGACAGCCAGCCCCGACGCTGAGCCGGGTGCCGGTGCTCCCCTTCCGGCACACGGCTCAGCCATTCCTGCGGTCCGGTGATGTCAGCCCGGTCACTTCGGCGCAGCCTTTGCGCGCGGCCCTATCCGCCGCGGGACACACTGGGAGGGTGAGCGAGCGGGTCAGGACCCTCGTCCGGGTCGAGGGCATCGTGCAGGGCGTCGGCTTCCGGCCGTTCGTCTATGCCCTGGCGACCGGGCTCGGCCTGGCCGGCCTGGTCGGCAACGACGTCGACGGGGTGTTCGCCGAGGTCGAGGGCGCCCCAGAGATGGTGGCCGAGTTTGTGACCGCGCTGCGCCGCGAGGCGCCGCCGCTGGCCAGCATCGAGCGGATCGCCACCAGCGCGCTGCGCCCGGAGGGTGGCACCGCGTTCCGCATCGTGCCGAGCGAGGCTGGGGGGCTGCGCCGCACCCTGATCTCGGCCGACACGGCCACCTGCGACGACTGCCTGGCCGAGCTTGCCGACCCGGCGGACCGGCGGTTCGGCTACCCGTTCATCAACTGCACCAACTGCGGCCCGCGGTTCACGATCGTCCGCGCCATCCCCTACGACCGGGCGCTGACCACGATGGCGGGCTTCGCCATGTGCCCGCTCTGCGACGCCGAGTACCACGACCCGGCAAGCCGCCGCTTCCACGCCCAGCCGACGTGCTGTCCCGGCTGCGGGCCGCGGCTGGCGCTTACCGACAAGACGGGCGGGGCGCTTTCCGTTATGCCTATAGATGGTTCTGCCGACCTGATCAGGCGCGGAGAGGTGCTCGCCGTCAAGGGCCTCGGCGGCTATCACCTCGCCGCGGACGCGGCGAGCGAGCCGGCCGCCGCGGCGCTGCGCGCGCGCAAGCACCGGGAGGACAAGCCGTTCGCCGTGATGGTGGCCGACCTGGCCGCCGCTCGCCGCCTGTGCGAGGTCGACGACGAGGCCGAGCGGCTGCTTGCCGGGAGGCGGCGGCCGATCGTGGTGCTGCCCAGGCGGGAGGGCGCGTCGGTGGGCGCGTCGGTGGCGCCTTCGGTGGCGCCGGGCAACCGACACCTCGGCATCATGCTGCCTTACACGCCGCTGCACCACCTGCTGCTCGCCGCGACCGGGCGGCCGATCGTGCTGACCAGCGGCAACGTCTCCGACGAGCCGATCGTCTACGCCGACGACGAGGCGCTTACCAGACTGGCCGGGATCGCCGGCGGCTTCCTCACCCACGACCGGCCCATCCACGTGCGGACCGACGACTCGGTGACCAGAACGTTCCGCGGCCGGGAGATGCTGATCAGGCGGGCACGCGGCTACGCGCCAGAGCCGCTCGCGGTGCGGACCGGGTTCCCGCGCCAGGTGCTCGCCTGCGGAGCGCAGCTGAAGAGCACGTTCTGCCTGGCCAGGGGCGGCCACGCGTTCGTGTCGCAGCACATCGGCGACCTGGAGGACGCGGCTACGCTGCGCTCGTTCACCGAGAGCATCGAGCACTTCTGCCGGCTGTTCGACATCGAGCCGACGGTGATCGCGCACGACCTGCACCCGGACTACCTGTCCACCAGGTACGCGATGGAGCGGGCAGGCGGAGGCCGGCGGGCCGACGGTCTCGATGGTCTCGAGGCTCTCGACGGGCTCGACCTGGTGGGCGTGCAGCATCACCACGCGCACATCGCGTCCTGCCTGGCCGACAACGACGCGACGGGGCCGGTGATCGGGGTCGCGTTCGACGGCACCGGCTACGGGACCGACGGCACCATCTGGGGCGGTGAGTTCCTGATCGCCGACCTCGCCGGATTCGAGCGCGCCGGGCACCTGGCGCCGGTGCCGATGCCGGGCGGGGCGGCGGCGATCAGGCAGCCATGGCGAATGGCGGCCGCGTACCTGGATGCCGCCGGCCTGCCCGGCCCGCCTGGCCTGCGCGGCCTGCCCGGCCTGCACGGCCTGCGTGGCGGCCCGGCGGGCGTGCCCGGTCCGAGCGGCCTGCCGGCCGGTCCGGCGGACGGCCGGTCGGTGCGGGAGCGCAACGAGCAGCACTGGGACGCCGTGGTCGCGATGGCCAGGCGCGGCATCAACGCCCCGCTGACGTCGAGCGCGGGCCGGCTGTTCGACGCGGTGGCCGCGCTGCTGGGCGTCAGGGACCAGGTGAACTACGAGGGCCAGGCGGCCATCGAGCTCGAGCAGCTCGCCGACCCGGCCGAGTCAGGCGGGTACCCGGCGGCGGTCGGCCGCGGCGAGGTGCTGGTGGCGGCCGGGAACGACCTGATCGGCGCGGTGGCCGCCGACCTTGCGGCCGGCGTGGACCGCGGCGTGATCGCGGCCAGGTTCCACAACGGGGTCGCCGGGCTAATCCTGCGCTGCTGCCAGGAACTGCGTGACCGGTCGGGACTCTCCGCGGTCGCGCTGTCCGGCGGCGTCTTCCAGAACCTGCTGCTGCTGCACGCCGTCACCGGACTGCTTGAAGCTGACGGGTTCACCGTGCTGAGGCACTCGCGGGTGCCGTGCAACGACGGCGGTATCAGCCTCGGCCAGGCCGTCGTCGCCGCCGCCCGCGACCGCGAGCGACCTGGTTCGCCCCCCGGAGGCCAGCTCAGCGACGGCTGAGCGGGCCGAGGGTAGCGCCAAGCAATGCGGCGGCCCCGGCCCCGGCCCCCGATCGCATCGTGGGCACTCCGCTGTCGCCAGAGCAGCAGCAAAGTGCCCACGTCTACCGCCCAGCCCCCGCCCCGGGTCGCATCGTGGGCACTCTGCTGTGGCCAGGGCAGCAGCAGGGTGCCCACGTCTACCGAGCGCAGGCGGTGGTGAGCCAGTCGTACCAGCCGGGCAGGCCGGCCGAGCTGACTGCGGACAGCTGCATTAGCCGCGCGGCCGGGCTGATCCGCGCGATGTCGGCCGCGTACCGCTCGGTGTCGAAGTCCACGTAGGGCAGCAGGTCGATCTTGGTGACCACGATCAGGTCGGCCAGGCGGAACATCTGCGGGTACTTCATCGGCTTGTCCGCGCCCTCGGTCACCGAGGCGAGCACCACCCTGGTGGCCTCGCCGAGGTCGAACAGGGCCGGGCAGACCAGGTTGCCGACGTTCTCGACGATCACCGCGGTGCCGGGCGCGGGATCGAGCGCGCGCAGGGCGCTGGCGACCATCTGCGCGTCGAGGTGGCAGCCAGCCCCGGTATTGATCTGGACCACCTGGCAGCCCGCCGCCTCGATCCTGCGCGCGTCGAGTGCGGTCTGCTGGTCGCCCTCGATCACGGCGATGCCGAGGCGGCCGGCCAGGTCACGGCCGGTGTGCTCAAGCAGCGTGGTCTTGCCGGCGCCTGGCGAGCTCATCAGGTTAAGCATGAACACGCCGCGCCCGGCCAGCCACTCCCTGTTGCGCGCCGCGAGGTCGTCGTTCTTGGCGAGCACCTTGCGCTGCAGCATGATCGTCCGGGCGTCGGATGGCGCGATCGGCTCGCCGTGCCCGTGCCCATCGTGCTCGTGCCCTGCGAGCGCATGCCTGGCGTCCCCGTGCGCATGCCCGCCGTCCACGTGCGCATGCCCGCCTTCGTGCGCGTGCGCGTCCCCGCCGGCGTGCGCGTGCTCGTCGTCGTCGAGGTGACCCGCCACCCGGAGCACGGCACCGTCCCCCGCGCAGCCGCATGTCGCGCACATCTCAGGCCACCTCGACCGCGAGTATCCGCAGATCCTGGCCGGACAGCACGGCCACGTCCGCGCTGCCGCAGGCGCAGAGCGGGATCGGGCCGTCCGGGGCGAACTCAGTCTCGCAGCTACGGCAGCGGCACCGGGCGGACGGCTGCGAGATCTCCAGGCTGGCGCCTTCCAGGTTGGTCCCCTCGGTGACCAGGTCGAAGCAGAACCGCACCGAGTCGGCCACGACTCCGGACAGCGCGCCGATCTCCAGCCTGACCGCGGTGACCCTGGCGTCGGGCAGGCGTTGCGTTACCGCATCGACCACGCCCTCGGTGATCGCCAGCTCGTGCATCAGCAGATCCGCGGCAGCGGATCGCCGACCAGCAGGTCCACGATCCTCGTGCCGCCGAAGGAGGTCCGCAACTGCACCACCCCGGCCGGCTCGGCGGTCACCTGGCCGATGATCGCGGCCTGCTCACCGCCGGGGTGCGCGTGCAGCGCGTCGAGCGCGGCCTGTGCGCACGCGCCGTCCACGACGGCCACCATCCGGCCCTCGCACGCGACGTACATGGGGTCGATGCCGAGCAGTTCGGCCGCTCCCCTGACCTCGGCCCGCACCGGGATCGCGTCCTCGCCGACCAGCACGCCGACGTCGGCGGCCCTGGCGATCTCGTTGAGTATGGTGGCGACACCGCCCCTGGTCGCGTCCCGCAGCGCCCGCACTCCCGGGGTAGCGGCGAGCAGCGCCTGCACCAGGCCGACCAGCGGCGCGGTGTCGGAGCAGATGTCGGCCTCGATGTCCAGCTCGCCCCTGGCCAGCATGATCGTGACGCCGTGGTCACCGATCGGCCCGGACACCAAGATCGCGTCCCCCGGCCTGGCCGTGGCCACGCCTAGGTCGGCGTCGGTCTCGATCAGGCCGACCCCTGCCGTGTTGATATAGCAGCCGTCGGCCTTGCCCTTCTCGACCACCTTGGTGTCGCCGGTCACGATCTGCACCCCGGCGGCCTGGGCAGCGTCGCGCATGGACGACACGATCCGGCTCAGGTCATCGACGCCGAACCCCTCCTCCAGAATGAACCCGGCGGTCAGGTACAGCGGGGTCGCGCCGGCCACGCACAGGTCGTTGACTGTCCCGTTGACGGCCAGGTCGCCGATGTTGCCGCCGGGGAAGAACAGCGGCGAGACCACGAACGAGTCTGTGGTCAGCGCCAGCCTGGAACCGCCGACCGACAGCCTGGCGGCGTCCTCGAGCGGCTCGAGCAGCGGGTTGCGGAACGCGTCGAGGAAGATTGCCTCGATCAGCGACTGGGTCGCCTTGCCTCCGGCTCCGTGCGACATCGTGATCCGGTCCTCGCGGACCCGGGCCCTGGCCCGCCTGGCCCGGTCGATCCGCTCGAGCACGAGTTCCTCGCGCACGGTGCCCGGGGCTGGCTGCGGCGACCCGCGCCTGCCAGGTTCAACAGCCTCGGCCGGCTCATCTCCGGCATGCTGCTCGTGCTCGGCGAGCGCCCGCTCGATCCATCCCGCCGTCATGCTGTGCCTCCCGCTCGCCTCCGGGAACCGACCGGCTCGCTCATGCTCTGCCTCCCGCTCGCCTCCGGGAACCGACCGGCTCGCTCATGCTCTGCCTCCCGCTCGCCTCCGGGAACCGACCGGCTCGCTCATGCTCTGCCTCCCGCTCGCCTCCGGGAACCGACCGGCTCGCTCATGCTCTGCTCGCCTCGCTGACCCGGGTGCGGGTCAGGCGGCCGTAGTTGTAGTACGCGGCGCAGGCGCCCTCGGGCGAGACCATGCAGGTACCGATCGGCGTCTCCGGCGTGCACGCGGTGCCGAAGACCTTGCACTCCCACGGCTTGAGCACGCCCTTCAGCACCTCGCCGCACTGGCAGGCCTTCGGGTCGGCGACCCGGACGCCAGGCACGCTGAACAGCGTCTCGGCGTCGAACGAGGCGTAGGTGTCCCGCACCTTGAGCGCCGAGTGCGAGATGAACCCGAGTCCGCGCCACTCGAAGTACGGCCGCAGCTCCATCGTCTGGCCGATCGCCTTGAGCGCGACCACGTTGCCGTCCCAGGGCACCACCCTGGAGTACTGGTTCTCCACCGAGGCCTCGCCGCGTGACAGCTGCAGCATCAGCATGTAGATGGACTGGAGGATGTCGAGCGGCTCGAACCCGGCCACCACAACCGGCTTGCCATAGTCGCGCGCGATGAACTCGTACGGCCGGCAGCCGATCACCGTGGACACGTGACCTGGGCCGATGAACCCGTCGAGGCGCAGGTCGGGCGAGTCGAGTATGGCCTTGATGGCCGGGATGATGGTGACGTGGTTGCAGAACACCGAGAAGTTCGTCAGCCCCTCGGCCGCCGCCCGCAAGATGGTCATGGCGGTGGACGGCGCGGTGGTCTCGAAGCCGATCGCCATGAACACGACCCGCTTGTCCGGGTTCCGCCTGGCCAGCTTGAGCGAGTCGAGCGGCGAGTACACCATCCTGATGTCGGTGCCGCGGGCCTTGGCGTCGAAGAACGAGCCGTTGCTGCCCGGCACCCGCATCATGTCGCCGAACGACGTCATGATCACGTCAGGTTCCGCGGCGAGCGCCATCGCGTCGTCGACCCTACCCATTGGTATAACGCAAACCGGACAGCCCGGTCCGTGCACCAGGGTGATCTGCTCGGGGAGGTAATCCTCGAGTCCGTGCTTGTAGATGGTGTGGGTATGGCCGCCGCACACCTCCATCAGCTTGTACTGCCTGCCCGGCTCGCACAGGCTGGTGATCTTCGCGGAAAGCGCACGCGCCTTGTCGGCGTCGCGGAACTCATCGACGAATCGCATTGGCGGTGCCCCCTTCACTCGATCCGAGACTCGGCGAGTGCCGCGAGCTCGTCGGCGTAGGCCTGGCCGATTCCCTCGAGGAACTCAAGCGCCGCCGCGGCCTCTTGCTCGTCGATCTTGGACAGGGCGAACCCCACGTGGATCAGCACCCAGTCGCCTGGCGCGATGGCCTCGTCGGCGAGCAGGCCGACGTTGATCACCCGGCGGACGCCGCTCACGTCCACCCTGGCGAGGTCGGGCTGGTCAGGCAGGAACTCAAGCACCTCACCGGGTATCCCAAGACACATGTGACCACCTTCCCGGCCGGCTAGCCTAGGGTGCCGCCTGTTCGCTGGTGCCGACGCCAATCAGCCTAAGTACCACTCCGACGGCCTCGTCAACGGCCGCGGCCACCGGCGCGCTCAGCCCGATGCCCGGGTCGGCCGCGGCCGGCTCACAGCCCACGATCAGCATCCGGCCGGCCTGCGCGCCGAGCATGCCGAGCATTCCGAGCACGACGTCCGGCTGCATCCCATGCGCGTCGAACAGGGCTCCGCCGGCCAGCGGTCCGCCGGACGCCAGCGGCGCGGGCTCCGGCGCCGGCTCAGGCTCTATCACGTAGACCGTACCCGGCGCGCCGCCGCGCGGCGTCGCGTCGATCAGGATCGCCGAGCCGTAGCCATCGGCCAGGTCATAGGCCAGGTGCATGCCGCTGATCCCGTAGTCGGCGATCGTGACCCAGTCCGGCAGGTCGAGCACGGCAAGCCGCCTGGCGACCTCCACGCCGAACCCGTCATCACCGAAGAAGATGTTCCCGACCCCGGCGATCAGCACGGGGGGCGTGAGTCCGGGGCCGTCCGCGGTCACCTGGTCACCGCGGCGCCTGGCTGGCCTGCGCGACGATGAGTTCCCACAGGACGTGGTAGATGGTGGTCTGCGCCTCCTGGATCCGGTGGATGGAGGCCGACGGCGCGACGAAAAGGTAGTCGATGCTGTCAAGCTCGGCCATTCTGCCGCCGTTGTACCCGGCGATCCCGATCGTCATCAGCCCGCGGCGGCTTGCCTCGTCGAACGCGCGCAGCAGGTTCTCCGAGTTGCCACTGGTGGACAGCCCGACAGCGATGTCCGTCGGCCTGCCGAACGCGGCGATCTGCCTGGCGAACACCACCTCGACGCCGATGTCGTTGGACAGCGAGGTGATCACCGCGACATCACTGGCCAGCCCGATCGCGGGCAGCGGCATGACGCCGGGTCCCGGGCACAGGAAGAGGGTGGCGATTTCCTGCGCGTCGGTGGCGCTGCCGCCGTTGCCGAAGGTGAGCAGCCGACCGCCGGCGGCGAACCTCGCGGCCGCCGCCCTGGCGCAGGCGGCAAGCAGGTCGCCGCTCTGCGCGCAGACCTTCGCGCGGATCTCCATGATCTCGCGGGTCTTGTCGACCGTGGACGCCTGCGCCTGGGAGAGCACCGCGTCGAGGTCCGTCGTCCCGGCGTAGAGGAACGGGTAGAGCGACTCGACCGACCCAGGCGCGGCGGCAGCGGCCGGAGGGGCTGTGCTGGCCGGAGCGGCTGTGCTGGCCGGGTCGGCTGTGCTGGCCGGAGCGGCTGTGCTGGCCGGAGCGGCTGTGCTGGCCGGAGCGGCTGTGCTGGCCGGAGCGGCTGTGCTGACCGGAGCGGCTGTGCTGGCAGCAGGGGCCGCGCTGGCGGGAGTGGCTATGTCCGGGTCGGCTGTGCTGGCAGCAGGGGCCTCGTCGGCCGGGTGGGCCGTGTCGACCGGGTGAGGAGGGGGCTGGCCGATGTGATGAGCGGGCCTGGGCAGTCTGGTCACTTCGCCACCACCGCAATAGCTTCCCCGGCGTGCACGAGGATGGTGTCGCCGGCGCTGGCGGCGACCAGGGCCACGCTGACCTCCTCCTCGCCGCGGCCGGTGTCCACGATCGCGAGGCAGTCGTCGAGCAGCCGCACAACGGTCACCGCGACCGCAGAGTCCGAGCAGGTAATGCAGACATCGTCGGTGCACTCGGGCGGCTTCGCATGCACCGCATGCGGAGCAGGCACAGCGTGGTAGCTGGCGGCCCCGTCGAATCCTGCTCCGACCGCTCCTGCTCCGACCGCACGGGATCCGCCCACTCCGCTCACCTGACGACCCTCGGGGCTCACCTGACGACCCCCGGGCCGAGCACGGCGGGCTGCTCGAAGAACACGTGCACCAATTCCCACAGGATGTGGTAGGTGGTGACCTGCATCTCCTTGACGACGCGCGGGTCCGACGAGGCGGCGGTGAGCAGGTGATCGGCCGCGCCCTCGGCGCCGATCAGGCCGCCGTCCGGGCCTCCTGCCAGCGCGACCGTCAGCAGGCCCGCCGCGCGGGCGGCGCGCAGGCCGGCAAGCACGCTCTCGCAGTTGCCGTCCGGTGAGATTCCGAATGCGATGTCGGCCGGGTCGGCCAGGTGCTCGATCTGGTAGGCGAACACACTCGGCACTCCCGCCGTCGCCGCGATCGCGGTCAGCGTGGCCACATCGCAGGTCAGCGAGATCGCCGGCAGGGCGCGCTTGCCGACGATCACCGGGTGCACGAACTCCACGGCCACGTGCTGCGCGTCGGTGCTCGCCGCGCCCATGCCGAAGACCACGAGCTTGCCGCCCTCGTGGAACCGCACGGCCATGGCGTGTGCGGCGGCGGCGATGCCAGCGGCCTGCCCGGCCAGCTGGCGGATCGGCTCGGTCCGGCGGGCGAACGCGGCCGCCACGGCGTCCTGGCCGGCCCCCAGCTCGCCCGGCACCGCACGCTCGGAGACGTCCTGCCCCGCGGTCATGGCTGTCCGCCCGCGCCGTCGCCGGCCTGGCCGCCGACGCCGTTGCCGTTGCCGAGCACGCCGGGCGGAAGCTCGACGTCGATCGCGATCCCGACCGCGTCGCTCACCTTGAGCGCACCGAGGAACGCCGTGTAGGGCTTGATGCCGAAGTCGCTCTGCCGCACCGACGCCGTGGCGTGATAGGAGTCCTGGCCTGCCCTGGTCACGTCCAGGGTGAGCGGCCTTGACACGCCCGCGATGGTAAGCGTGCCTGCGACGGTGCCGTCGCCGTCCTGGTCAGGCTTGAGACCCGCGGCGCTGAACGTCGCCTCGGGATGGCGATCGACCGACATGACCTTGCGGGCTGTCACGGCGATCTCGCGCCGGTCCCTGTCCGTCAGCGGCTTCACGCCGCCTGTGCCTTCGCGCACCACGAGCGAGTTGAGGTCAGCACGCACGAGCAAGTCCGCCGCCGTGAGATCATCGGCCACCTCCAGCTCAGCCGACCACCTGCCGACCTCAATGGTCAGGTCGTGGCCCACTTGCTTGGCCAGACCGTCACGAGCGGTCAGTAAAACGATCTTGCCCTGTCCAGAGCCGAACTGGTGGCGTCCTGCTTCAACCGCCATGGCAGAACGGTAGGACACATGTGGGCAGTCGTCCAGTGATCTGTTAAGACAGCCTTGGCTTATGCGTCAATGTCAGCCGGAAAAATGCTAGCAGCGACAAATGGAAAAGGGCCAGAAACATGGCAACACGGAACATGGTGGCCCACAACATGGCAACCCCATAACATGCAAACGTGTGTTACGGGAGTGGCGGAGCGTCATCGGGTTACGGGAGCGGGCGCCACAGAGTTATCGGAGCGGGCGCCAGAGGGTTTACGGGAGCACGCACTAGACAGTTACGGGGGCGGGCGCCGAACATTACGGGAGCGGGCACCAGAGAGTTACGGAAGCGGCAAAGCGCCAAAGACTTCCTGAATCCGGCGCAGATCGCGCATTCGCGGCTCTGTGGTCCCGCCGACCCAGCGGCTGACCGTCTTGACCGACACCCCGAGCTGACGGGCCGCGGCCTCCTGGGTGAGGCCCTCGCGGCGCAGCGCGGTCGACATCCACTCGGCGAAGGTGGCCGGCTGGCCCGGCTGGCCAAGTCTGACCGGACTCACCGGGCTGAGCGCCGTGACCCTGCCGCCGTCCTGTCCGGTCCGCACCGCAGCAAGCTCAGGCGCTCGCTGGCCATCGGACGCGGCGGACCCAGCCGACAAGGCCGCAGCCGACGACTCGTGCAGAGCGGCCTCGGAGTGCAGCACGTCAACTTCGACGTGCTCGGGGAAGATCCTGAAGGCGACGTTGATGGAGCCGGTCGGGCCCGCCGCGTCGAGCAGCGCGCGGAACACGGTCTCGCCGACTTGCTTGGTTCCCTCTTCGGTCAGCGGCGACTCCGCCAGGCAGTGGCGGACAAACGCTCGTATGTCCGGAATTGACGACGGCCGGGCAGGGAAGATCTGAGACAGCACCACCACAGGTACTACCTCGATTGGCTCGACCCCGGGCCCCTGGATGGGCTCAGCCACCGACAACTCCCTCACGCCTGCTTGCCGGCACAGCCGGTAAGTGCAAGGCTAACGTGCCCTCAGGCCAGTCCGGAAGACCGAACGTCGATCTCGCGCCACTCTGGTCCTGTTCGTACGAATGATCCCCAGCCACTATTGGCCGGAGACATTTCTGTCCGGACAACTGACTGTTCCGTCTTGTGGCGTGCCCCCGACGGGTTTACCATGGCGGCGTCTGCGCATCACCATCAGTGAGGGTGCATCGTGATCACCACGTCAGGTACCACTCCGCGAAACGGCAGGAGCGCCGCTCCTCGGTTAGCTCGGCGGGATGACAGAAACGGCACATCCCTGCCTGTTTACGCCGAGTTTCCGGATCTTCGCAGAGAATGGCGGGTCCGGCCGCGCCGGCCGCGCCTTACTATCTAGCCGATCCTCAAGCGAGGAGGGTGCTTCGCCATGGCAGCAGGCACGCAAGAACAGGGTAACCAGGCGGCCCAGGCCGACGCCGATTCCGAGCCGGTCGTGCACATCCTTTGGATGAACGGCGGGCTCGGCTGCGACGGAGACTCGGTCGCGCTCACCGCGGCCACCCAGCCAAGCATCGAGGAGATCGCGCTCGGTGCCCTGCCAGGGCTGCCGAAGATCGCCGTGCACTGGCCGCTGATCGACTTCGAGTGCGGACCTGAGACGGGGGCCGACAACTTCATCGAGTGGTGGCACAAGGCGGACCGCGGCGAGCTCGAGCCGTTCGTGCTTGTCGTCGAGGGCTCGATACCGAACGAGGCGATCAAGGACGAGGGCTACTGGTGCGGATTCGGCAACAACCCGGCGACCGGGCAGCCGATGACCACCAACGAGTGGCTCGACCGGCTCGCGCCGAAGGCTACCGTGATCCTGGCGGTCGGCACCTGCGCCACCTACGGCGGCATCCACGCCATGGCGGGCAACCCGACCGGTGCGATGGGCGTGCCCGACTACCTCGGCTGGGACTGGCGGTCCAAGGCCGGCCTGCCGATCGTCTGCGTGCCGGGCTGCCCGATCCATCCGGACAACCTGTCGGAGACCATCCTCTACCTGCTCTACCAGGTAGCCGGCCAGGCCCCGATGATCCCGCTCGACGAGGCGCTCCGCCCGACCTGGCTGTTCGGCTCGACCGTGCACGAGGGCTGCGACCGAGCCGGCTACTACGAGCAGGGCGATTTCGCCACCGAGTACGGGTCGTCCAAGTGCCTGGTCAAGCTTGGCTGCTGGGGTCCGGTGGTGAAGTGCAACGTGCCCAAGCGCGGCTGGATCAACGGAGTGGGCGGCTGCCCCAACGTGGGCGGCATCTGCATCGCCTGCACGATGCCTGGCTTCCCCGACAAGTTCATGCCGTTCATGGACGAGCCGCCCGGCGCGCGGGTCTCGACGGCGGCGAGCACGCTGTACGGCACCGTCATCAGGACGCTGCGCGGCTTCACGGCGAGGACTGCCGACGAGGAGCCGAAGTGGCGCAAGAAGGGCAACGAACTGCTGACCGGCTACCAGAAGAGCTGGTGACATCGACCCCGCCTGCCGGCGCGAGCCGCAGCCTGAGCACACCGGAGGATGAGCGATGACGACGGTCGAGGACGCCGGCATTGTGGAGATGGCCTGGGATCCGATCACCAGGATCGTGGGCAGCCTCGGGATCTACACCAAGATCGACTTCAAGGCCAAGCGGGTCATCGAGTGCCACAGCACCTCGTCGATCTTCCGCGGCTACAGCATCTTCATGAAGGGCAAGGACCCGCGGGACGCGCACTTCATCACCAGCCGCATCTGCGGCATCTGCGGTGACAACCACGCGACCTGCTCGGTCTACAACCAGAACATGGCCTACGGCGTCCGCCCGCCGCACCTCGGTGAGTGGATCATCAACCTGGGCGAGTCAGCGGAGTACATGTTCGACCACAACATCTTCCAGGAGAACCTGGTCGGCGTGGACTTCTGCGAGCGGATGGTGGCCGAGACCAACCCCGGCGTGCTCGAGCTGGCCAACCGCACCGAGGCGCCGCACGCCGCCGCCCACGGCTACAAGTACATCGGCGACATCATGCGGTCGCTGAACCCGCTTGAGGGCGAGTTCTACCGCGAGGCGCTCCAGGTCAGCCGGTCGACCAGGGAGATGTTCTGCCTGATGGAAGGCCGGCACGTGCACCCTTCCACGCTCTACCCTGGCGGGGTCGGCACGACCGCCACGGTGCAGCTATTCACCGACTACCTCACCAGGCTGATGCGCTACGTGGAGTTCATGAAGCGTGTCGTGCCGATGCACGACGACCTGTTCGACTTCTTCTACACCGCGCTGCCCGGCTACGAGGAGGTCGGCAGGCGGCGCGCCGACATGGTCTGCTGGGGCAGCCTGAACGACCCGGAGCACTGCGACTTTAAGTACGAGCACATGACTGACTGGGGCCGCAAGATGTTCGTCAGCCCCGGCGTGATCAGGGACGGCCAGCTGCTCACCAACGACCTGGTCGAGATCAACCTGGGCATCCGCATCCTGCTCGGCAGCTCGTACTACGAGGACTGGGAAGACCAGGAGATGTTCGTCACCCGCGATCCGCTGGGCAACCCGGTGGACCGCAGGCACCCATGGAACCAGCACACGATCCCGCGGCCCGCCAAGCGCGACTTCGACAGCAAGTACAGCTGGGTCATGTCGCCGCGCTGGTTCGACGGCACCGACCACCTGGCCTGCGACACCGGCGGCGGCCCGATCGCGAGGCTATGGGCGACGGCGCTCGGCAGGCTGGTCGACTTCGGCTACGTCAAGTCCACCGGCAGCAGCGTGCTGATCAACCTGCCGAAGACCGTCAGCAAGCCCGAGGTCACGTTCGAGTGGAAGATCCCGACCGACTCGGCCGGGCGGCCGCTGTCCAACGCGATCGAGCGTGACCGGGCCCGCACCTACTTCCAGGCGTACGCCGCGGCCTGCGCGCTGTACTTCACCGAGAAGGCGCTGGCCGAGATCCGGGCCGGGCGGACCAAGACCTGGGAGCCGTTCTCCGTGCCTGACGAGGCGAACAGCTGCGGCTTCACCGAGGCCGTGCGCGGTGTGCTCTCGCACCACATGGTGATCAGGGGCGGGAAGATCGCCAACTATCACCCGTACCCGCCCACCCCGTGGAACGCCAGCGTGCGGGACAGCTACGGCACTCCCGGGCCGTACGAGGACGCGGTGCAGAACACGCCGATCTTCGAGGAGAACCCGCCGGACAGGTTCAAGGGCATCGACATCATGCGCGCGGTGCGCAGCTTCGACCCCTGCCTGCCCTGCGGCGTGCACATGTACCTGGGCAACGGCAAGGTGCTCGACAAGGTGCACTCGCCCATGTCGGCGATCCTGTCCACCTAGTCATAACCCCAGGAAGGCAGGGGCCCGGGGCGATGACCGGAGTCCGGAGTACCGGGGAGCGCGTCGAGGAACTGCTCGGCGCGCTCCGCTCGGCCGACGCCGTCGCGGCCGCCATGGCCGAGGAGCTTGTGGGGCTCCTGGTCGGCCTGTACGGCGAGGGCCTCGAGCACGTCATGAGCGTGCTCGCCGACCGCGGCCAGGCGGGCGCCGACATGATGGCCGCGCTGACCGCCGACCCGCTGGTGGAGAGCCTGCTGCTGCTGCACGACCTGCATCCGCTCGACGTGGACGCGAGGATCCAGCTGGCGCTCGACAAGGTGCGGCCCTACCTCGGCTCGCACGCGGGCGGGGTCGTCTACCTCGGCGTCAGCGACGGCGTCGCCCGGCTGAAGCTGGAGGGCAGCTGCCACGGCTGCCCGTCATCGGTGGTCACGGTCAGGCTCGCGATCGAGGGCGCGGTCATGGACGCGGCGCCCGAGGTCACCGAGGTCTCGGTGGAGGGCATGACCACGGTGCCCGAGCCAGCGCTGCTGCAGATCGGGCAGCGCCCGGCGGCGGACCCGCATCCGGACTCCGCGACCGGCTGGTTCACCCTGCCCGAGGTCGGCCCGCCCAGCTCGCGGCCGGTGGCCGCGACGGCCGGCGGCACGGCCGTGGTGCTCTGCTCGGTCCGCGGCACCCTGTACGCCTACCGTGACACCTGCGCCAGATGCGGCTCGTCGCTGTCCAGCGGCCTGCTCGATCGCGAGGAGCTCGCCTGCCCTGGCTGCGCCGCCCGCTACAACGTCAGGCTGGCCGGCCAGGGGATCGACGATTCCGCGCTGCACCTCGACCCGCTGCCGCTGCTGGCCGACAGCCACGGCGTCCGGGTGGCCGTGGCCGAGGTGGCGCGGACATGAGCAACAGCACCGGCCTGCGCCGCTTCGTTTCGGTTCCCCCCGCCGCGGCGCCGGCCGGTGCTGTGCCGACCACACCCCCGCAGACCACACCCGAGCAGACCACACCCGAGCCGGCCAGACCTGAGCCGATCAGACCTGAGAGTGCCGAGCAGACTTCCCTCGGCCCGCCGGTAATCCAGCTGCCTGGGCAGGAGGCGCGGCGGCCAGCGTCCGAGCGGTGCGAGATGTGCGCAACCCCGATCCGCGACGAGCACGACCACGTCGCCGACCTCGAGCAGTCCAGCCTGATCTGCGCCTGCCGGGCCTGCTACCTGCTCTTCACCCACTTCCACGCGGGGAGCGGCAGGTACCGCGCGGTGCCCGACCGCTACCTGGTCGACCCGGAGCACCCGCTGTCGCCTGGCGAGTGGGAGGCGCTCGAGGTGCCGGTGGGGCTGGCGTTCTTCCTGCGCGACTCGCGGTCCGGGCAGGTCACCGGCTTTTACCCCAGCCCTGCCGGGGCCACCGAGTGCCGGCTCGATCTGCAGGCCTGGGAGGCGATGGCAGCGGCCCATCCGCTGCTCGGCGCGGTGGTCCCCGACGTGGAGGCCGTGCTGATCGCGCGCGGCGACGCCGGCGTGGAGTGCTTCGGCGTGCCGATCGACGCCTGTTACGAGCTAGCCGGGCGGATGCGGCTGCACTGGCGCGGCTTCGACGGCGGGGCCGAGGCCAGGAAGAGCATCGCCGAGTTCCTCGACCAGGTGCGCGGCCGGTCACGCCCGCTGGCGGTGCGGCCCCGGGCTGGGGAGCCCTGACATGGGGGGCCCGACTGCAAGCCCTGAGATGGGAGCCCGGACATGGCCGAGCTGAGCTTCGACTGCGTCGGCGCCAACCCGGACAAGTACGCGGTGGCGCCGTCGATGTCACTGCGGCTGCGGATTGCCGAGACCTCCGGGCAGCGGATCGACGCGATTGCGCTGCGCTGCCAGATCAGGATCGAGCCCGCCAGGCGAAGGTACTCCGACGCCGAGGCTGAGCAGCTGAACGACCTGTTCGGCGACACTCAGCGCTGGGCGGACACGCTCAAGCCGATGCAGCTGACCACCGTGGCCACGATGGTGCCCGGGTTCACCGGGAGCATCGAGATCGACCTGCCTATCGCGCTCACCTATGACCTGGAGATCGGCTCGACCAGGTACTTCACCGGGCTCGAATCCGGCGAGATACCACTGCTGCTGCTATTCAGCGGCACCGTGTTCGCGACCTCGGGCGGCACGCTCGGCGTGCAGCAGGTGCCGTGGAGCAAGGAGGCGCTGTACCGGCTGCCGCTGGCGACGTGGCGCGAGGCCATCGACGCGCACTTCCCGTCCAGCGCGTGGATCAAGATGAGCCGCTCCACGCTTGACGAGCTGATCAGGTTCAAGTCCCGGCGAGCGCTGCCGACCTGGGACGCGACCCTGTCGGCACTGCTCGAACACGCCGCCGAGAACACTGAGGCGCCGCCATGACCGCCGACGCGCACACGACGCAAGGTGCGGAGCTAACCCCGGACGACAGCCACCTGACGCAGGCGCGGGAGGTGGCAGATGCCGTTCTCTATGAGGGTTATCTGCTGTACCCGTACCATCAGACGTCGCAGAAGAACCAGACCAGGTTCCAGTTCGGTGTCCTGATGCCGCCCGCCTACGACGCCGTCGACCCTTCCGAGCCGCACTTGAGCCAGACCGAATGCCTGCTCGAGTGCTCCGACCGGGCGGACGTCGTCGTCGGGGTCAGGTTCCTGCAGGTACAGCGGCGGCAGGTGCTGCGGGCCGAGCCCGGCTCCGCCGACCTGACCGAGGTAGCCGCGCTGACCGTCGACGGCACCGAGTACACCAGCTGGGATGAGGCGATCGAGCGTGAGCAGCAGGTCAGCGCGAACGTGGGTGAGCTGCTCTGCGGCGACCTCGGGCTGATCCTGCACGTGCCGGCCGGGCAGATGACGCGGGACATCACGGACGCGTCCGGGCGCCTGGCGGGCCGCATCGTCAGGTCGTGGACCTGCCTGGACGGCGTGATCAGGCTGCAGGCCAGGCGCATGGCCGGGCCCTACGGCGCGCTGCGGCTCGGCGTGCGGATCGAGAATCTCAGTACGCCACCGTCGGCTCTGGCCGACCGGGACGGCGGCCTCGCCTACGCGCTGATCGCCGCGCATGCGCTGATCTGCGTGCCCGGCGGGTCGTTCATCTCGATGACCGACCCCCCAGAGTGGGCCGCCGCCGAGGTGGCCGCGTGCCAGAACATCGGCACCTGGCCGGTGCTCGCCGGGCCGGAGGACCGCGCTGACCTGGTGCTTTCCTCGCCGGTGATCCTCTACGACCACCCGCAGGTGGCGCCGGAGAGCCCGGGGCAGCTGTTCGACGCAACCGAGATCGACGAGATCCTCACGCTGCGGACGCTCGCGCTTACCGACTCGGAGAAGCGCGCCGCCAGGGTCACCGACCCGCGCGCCGCCGAGCTGATGGACCGCATCGACGTGATGCCGCCCGAGGTGCTCGGCAAGCTGCACGGGGCCATCAGGTACCTGAGGTCGGCACCGGCCGGTGCGACGGGCACAGTCGGCGGGGCGGCCGGCGGGGCCGGGGCAACAGCAGGCGGGGCCGGGGCAGCTGGCAGGGCCGTGGCCCGGGCTGCGGGCGGGGCGGGAGCGGCCGGAGTGGCCCAGGTGGGTCGTCCCGACGTGCCGTGGTGGGACCCGGGCTCCGACACCAGCGTGTCGCCGGAGACCGATCAGGTCGTCGTCGGCGGCGTGCCGGTCTCCCGCGGCAGCCGGGTCAGGATGCGTCCGGGTGCGCGCCGGGCCGACGCGCAGGACCTGTTCCTTGCCGGGCGGGAGGCAACGGTCGAGGCCGTGCTGTTCGACGTGGACGGCAAGGTACACGTGGCGGTGAGCCCGGCCGACGATCCAGCCGCCGACCTGCACGCCAGGCACGGCAGGTTCCTGTACTTCGGCACCGACGAGATCGAGCCCATCGGGCCAGGCGTGCCAGAGCCGCCAGGCGTGCCAGAGCCGCCAGGCGTGCCAGAGCCGTCCGGCGGGCCAGAGCCGCCACGCGGGCCAGAGACCACCACCAGCTCCCCGGCCGGGGAAACCTAGCCAGAGGCACACCAAGGAGGATCGGCATGATCGGCAAGTTGATCAAGGCGGCGATAATCGCGGCGATCCTGGCGGCGATCGTCCAGTCGCTGCCCGACCTACAGCGGTACCTGGAACTGCGCGACATGTAGCGCGCCCACTCGATCCCCGACGAGTTAAGGCAGGCAGTGCGATGGAGACCATCATCGGGTTCGCGGCCGGATACCTGGCCGGCATGCAGGAGGGGCGGGACGGTCTTGACCGGCTCCGCAACTCGGTGCGCGCGATAGCCAACTCCCCGGAGGCTCGCCGGATGGCTGCCGAGGCGGTCTCGCTGGCCAGCGCGCTGGTCAGGCAGGGGTCGGCGCGCGGCGCCAAGTCGACGGCGAGCGGCGTGGCCGAGCTCGTCGTCCGCCGGATCAGCGAGGTCGCGGGCACCAGGCGGCCGGTCAAGCACTAACGGGGCTTCGCCCCAGCCGACCCCGTCTTTGTGAAGGATTCGGCGAGTCACATAGCGCGCCGATCCTTCACAAAGCGTGCTATCCACGCCAATCCTTCACGAAGGCAGCTCACCGGCCCGGCCTCCCGGCGGCAACGGCGGGCGGCCCGCCCGCGGTCCGCGGCGCGCCTCGGTCGCTGGGCGGACGTCGCTGCTGACTGCGGTGCAGGGTCAGCGACGTGCTGAACCGGTCGGCCCGCCTGCGCAGGTGCCTGAGCCAGGGCTCACCCGGGCGAACACGGTCGCAGTGCCGATCGCGGCCTGGAGCCCGGCGTCGTCCAGCTTGTCCACGTCGGCCCCGGTCAGGGTCGCCCCCACCGGGAGTCCGAGGTCCGAGCACACCTTCGCCGCGACGGCTGCGTTATCGCCGGTTACGATCTTGACGGTGACGCCGAGGCCGGCCAGGCGCCGCAGCGCTGGCCCCGCGCTGGCCTTCGGCGCGTCGAGGAAGACGAGCAGGCCCGCCAGGTGCAGATCGCGCTCGTCGGCTGCGGTCAGCCCGGCCTGGCCGGGAGCGGGCCTGGTCGCGATCGCCACCACCCGGTTCCCGGCGGCGAACTCGGCGGCCAGGGCCGTGCGCGCCCGCTCGGGCACCCCGGCGCAGTGGTCGAGCACCGCCTCGGGCGCGCCCTGGGTGATCAGGATCCGTTCGCCGCCCGGGGCGTCAGCGAGCACGGACACCATCCGCCGCTCGTGGTCGAAAGGCAGCACGGCGACGGTCGTGTAGCCGACCACCTCTGCGCGGTCGGAGAGCGCGGCCGGGGACTCCCACAGCGCCACGTCGAGCTGCTTGCCGCCCACCACCTGGTCGCCGCTGACAGCAGCCTCGTTGCAGACCAGGCCCCACCGCAGCGCCGAGCCGTCCGGCGTCCCGTCGAAGTCGACCGACCGCATGAAGCTGATGCGGCCCTTGGTGAGAGTCCCGTCTTGTCGGTGAACAGCACGTCCACGTCGCCCAGGCCCTCGATGCAGACGAGCCTCTTGACCAGCACCTTCCGCCTGGCCATCTCGCGCGAGCCCGCCGCGAGGCTGGTCGAGACCACCGCGGGGAGCAGCTGCGGCGTGATGCCGACCGCAATCGCCAGCGAGAACAGCAGCGCGTCGATGATCGGCTTGTGCAGCACCACGTTGATCACGAAGATCGTGCTGGTCAGCGCGATCGCCACCTCGACAAGCAGCACGGAGAACCTGCGCAGCCCGGCCTGGAACTCGGTTTCAAGCTGCCGGGCGCCGAGCCCGACCGCGATCCGGCCGAACTCGGCGTGCGAGCCGGTCGCGACCACGATGCCGCGGCCTGAGCCCGCGCGCACCACCGTGCCCATCAGCACGCAGTCCGACCGCTCGGCAAGCATCGTCCCCTCGGGCACCGGTCGGGCTTCTTCTCGGCCGGCATCGACTCGCCGGTCAGGATCGACTCGTCGCACTCTAGCCCTGGGCTGGCCAGCAGCCGGAGGTCGGCGGGCACCACGTCGCCCAGCTGAAGCTCAACCAGATCGCCAGGCACAAGCTCGGTGACGTCCACCGACACCGGCGCGCCATCGCGCAGCACCAGGGCCCGGTGCTTGATCTGGGAGTGCAGCGCCTCGGCCGCCCGCTCGGCCCGGTACTCGTTCCCGAATCCCATCCCTATCGACAGCGCCATGATGACGCCGATGATCACGGCGTCGCCGCGCTCGCCCGCGAAGTAGGAGGCGATCGCGGCGACCGCGAGCAAGCCGAGCAGCGGCGACTTGAGCTGGTGCCACAACACCGGCCAGGACCGCGCCCGGTGCGAAACGACCGCGTTGGGCCCGTACCGGCGGAGCCTGGCCGCAGACTCGGCACAGGTCAGACCGCGCTGCGAGGTGCCGAGCAGGCCGGCGCCTTCGCTGACCCTGGGACAGCCAGGCAGGCGCGCTAGCCCAACGAGCCGAAGGTCAGGAGATCCTGACCGGCTTGGACCTGGCCAGCACCTGGCCTGATGCGTCGTGCGCCTGGACGGCGAAGTAGGGACCACGGCTGGCCACGTCGATCGCGGTCTCGAACCCGGTACGAGACACCGTCGCGACCTTCACCAGCCGCCCGGCCTGGCCGGCGAAGACGGTCCAGGACGCGGTCACTGTCGCGCCGTTCCAGCTCGCGTAGACGGTGGCTCCGCCACCGGCGCGGTACCTGGCGGCGGCCGCCGGGGCCTCGGCCGGACGACCTACCCACGGCTGCGAGAACACCCGATATGGCGACGCGGTGGGCACCACGGTCCCGTCGAGCAGCATCTTGCCGTCCGCGCTGAACTGGGAGAACCGCTGCGCGTCGCCCCAGCCGACGAACATCTCGGCGCCGGGCAGCATCTGGACATCGCCGAGCCCCGACGCCAGCAGCGGCTGACCGTTCACGGGAGGATGGGTTATCGCCCGGACGAGCGTCGCCCGCATTTTTTTCTCGTCGACGGCGAGGATCAATGCTCTCGACTGCTTCTCATGCTGCCTGGTCGGCCCGGCCGAGCCGTTGTCGAAGATGGTCATCTGGCTGCTGCCGTACGTGCGGACGTGGTGCTGCCACATGAACGGGGCGTCGGGCCCCATGTCGAAGTCCGAGTTCTTACCGTTCATGCGCCACATGATCGAGCCGTCGGTCTTGCTGATCTTGTACACGGTCCAGGTGTGCCGTCCCGAGACCAGGTAGTTGCCGTCGGTGTCCAGACAGATCGAGTTGATGTGGAAGTAGTCGAACGGGTGCGTCTCTTCGCCCCAGCCGCTGACCAGCGGCATGTTGGTCTCGGTCACCGGCACCGGCGGGCTGGACGGGTCGTCGGCCGCTTTGCCGCAGCTGTCCCACTCGAACAGCAGGGTGTTGGTGGCGATGTCTATCTCCTGGAAGACGCCAGAGAAGACGTAGCCGTGCTCGGGGCCGCCGAGCGAGGAAAGGTCGACGCCGGAGTGCAGGCGGAAGGCGCTGATCAGCGCGGTGCCGCTGGGCGTGATGAAAAACTCGTGCAGGTCCACCTCGAGGCCGTTGTGCGCGGAGATGACGTGCTTGATCTGGTAGGAGGAGTCGGCGATCACGGCGTCGCCCGCGCCGTGGCCGGACACGATGGTCCCCCGCCACCAGGTGAGCATGGGCGCGCCGTCCAGTTTCTGGACGTTGACGTCCAGCTTGTGCTCGGCGGCCGTGTCGAGGCCGTACCAGACCAGTTCGCCGGTGTGGTCGAGGATGACGCCACCGCCAACCCCAGGACCTGCGTTGGGGGAGTCCAAGAAGATGTACCTGTCCGGCGAGACCGGGCCGTAATGAGTGACCGAGATCGGCGGCGGGGTCAGGTCGGGCCGGGACACGAACCTAAATTCGTGCGGCCCCGGCGCCCGCGGTGTGGCGTGGCGGCCTGCCACACGCCAGGCGCCGAACGCCGCCCCGGCCACGCCGACTGCCGCAGCGCCCGCCACCTCGAAGGCGCGCCTGCGGGTGATCTGCTCGGTCATCCCCCTGACCTCTCGATTCAGCCAACTCCCCGGGCATCTCCAGATGGACCTCGTTGAGGTCGGCATCGGTTCGGACCAGCCAGCATCGTAGCAGCGGCCTTAATACCTGGCTGAGTTATGAAATTCTGGTCCACCGACCCGCCGTTCGGCTTCGGCGACCTGCTTGGCGCGGTCGCCGCCGAGGTGGCCGCCCGGCACCGTAGCGCTGGCCGGGCGGCCACCGCGACGGCACCACGACAACGCTGCAGCGGCGCACTGCCGGCACTTCGGCGGTGCTGCGGTGGCGCTGCAATCTGGCTGCAAGCTAGAGATCGCACGATGGCGGCAGACCACGATCGGTGAGGCGGAGGCGACAGACATGACGGCGAGAGAAGCAACGGCGAGAGAAGCAACGGCGACCAGCGCAGCGGCCGTCGATGACTTCCTGCGCGCGATCCAGGACGCGACGATCCCGGCCTGCCAGGCGTGGAGCGCGGACGCGACCCTGGACGCGACGGTACCCAACTGGCGGCTGCGCGCTGAGGGGGCGGACGCGATCCGCGCCGAGTACGCGCGCTGGTTCGCCGACCCCGGTCACTTCCACGACCTGCGCCGGGTGACCGCCGACGACGGCGAGACCGACGTGGTCGAGTACACCCTGAGCTGGCAGGAGAACGGCGTACCGCACGCCGCCCATCACATGCACCTGCTCACCGTGCGGGACGGGCTGATCATCGCCGACACGGTCCTCTGCGGCGGCCGCTGGCCGGCCTCGCTACTTGCCGAGATGGAGGCGGCCGGTGCCTGACCCGCAGGCCGGCCCGCCGCGGCGCTACCGCGACCTTGCCGACCTGCTCGGCAGGTCGGCCGAACGCACGGTACTTGATGACGCGCCAGGCAAGTCGGGCGCGCGGCTCGAGCGGGTCCTGATCGGCGGCCGCCGGTACGTGCTCAAGCACCTGGACCTGGACCAGGACTGGACCATGCGCGCCTCCGGCTGCCTGCGCGGGGCACCGCTCGAACTGTGGGAGCGCGGCATACTCGCACGGCTGCCCGGCTGCTTCAACCAGCCGATCGTCGGGGTCGCCCCCGAGCCCCGCGGCTGCGCGGTGCTCATGCACGACGTCTCGGCGTGGCTCGTCCCCGCCGTGGACGACCCGATCGCGCCGGATCAGCATTCCTGCTTCCTCGCGCACATGGCCGCGCTGCACGCGGCGTTCTGGGACTGCGGGACCGAGGTCGACGTCGTTCCCTCAATGCATCGCTATCTGGAACTGTCGCCCTGGATGGCGCAGGCCGAGGCGGCCGTCGGCTCCGATCACCTGGTGCCGCGCCTGGTCGGCCGGGGCTGGCCGCTGCTGGCCGAGGTGGCGCCGGAGGCTGCGGCGGTCGTGGTGCCGCTGGCCTGCGACCCCGGGCCACTGGTGGCGGCACTGGATGCCACCCCGCACACCCTGGTACACAGCAACTGGAAGCTGGACAACCTCGGCACCGACGAGACCGGCCGGACCGTCATCCTCGACTGGGAGCAGCCGGGCCGTGGCGCCGCGCTCACCGACCTGGCGTGGTACCTGGCGATCAACTGCCGGCGACTGCCGCAGTCCAAGGAGGGGTCGATCGGTGCCTACCGCGCCGCGCTCGAGTCGTGCGGCGTGGACACGGCGCCCTGGTGGGAACGGCAGCTCGCGCTGTCCCTGCTGGGCGCCCTTGTGCAGTTCGGCTGGGAGAAGGCGCTCGGCGGCTACGACGAGGAGCTGCGGTGGTGGGAGGCCAGGGCTGTGGCGGCGGCGACGCTGCTCGGCTGACTCTCGGGGCCTGCGGCGCCGGCGCCCCGCGCGAGGCCGGCGACCCACGGAGGCCGACGACCCACGCGAGGCCGACGACCTGTGCGGTGGCTGGCCGGCGCCGGTCAGGCGATGACGGCGTGCCAGGCGTCCAGTCGCTTGGCGGTCGCGACCCGCATGACCTCGGCGCGGTCGCCAGCGTTTCGCTGCAGCCGGGCGGCACGGTCAGCGGCGCGGTCCAGCCAGTCCCGGCTGGCGAAGTCGGCGGCTAGCTCGCCGGTCCACCACCATGCCTCGATCGCGACGGACTGGTCGAGCAGGTCGAGGTCCGAGGTCACCTCACCGGGATCGACGTACCTGGCGAGTGCCCGGGCGGCTCTGTGCCGCAGCAGCCGAGCGACGCTGGTGTACCGGGGGACGCCAAGCCCGGCGGCACGCTCCGCCAGCCCGGCGGCGGCGGTCAGCGCCCGCTCGGCATCGCCGCCGGCCAGCGCGAGGCGGCCGGCGATCAGCTGGTGCTTGAGCTCAAGCCGCCAGCCGAAGACCAGGTCAGTGCCGCCGTCAAGCAGGACGCGGGCCTCGTCCAGCCTGGCCTGTGCGCCGTCGAGGTCGCCATCGTCCAGGCAGCACTCGGCCAGGTCCTCGAGCGCCGCGATGATGACCTCGGCTGTGCCGCGGTTCCGGCCGGTGTCGAGTGCCTCGCGGTGATGGTCGCGCGCCTCGCCGGCGGCGCCGACATTCCGGAGCACCCACCCGGCGAAGTTCACCGCCCGTCCGGCGAATCGCGGCAGCTGCCGGCGCTCCACCTCGGCCGTGTACCTGCCGAACGTGTCGAGCGCCAGCGCTGGCTGCCCGGCCAGCGCCTGTGAGTGCCCGGTGAACAGCAGCGAGTGCAGCGTGGCCGAGGTGTGCTCCACCCCGATCTCGCCGCGCGCGGCTGGCCGCAGCAGCGCAAGCGCCTCGCTGGTCCTGCTCTGATGCGACCTGAGCACGCCGAGCCAGCCCGCCGCGGTAACCCGGTCGGCGCCGACGGCCAGCGCCAGTGCCTGACCGAGCAGCGTCTCGGCCTCCGCGAGATCGCCCGCGGCATGCCTGGTGCGGCCGCCGACGGCCAGGCACCTGGCCCTGGTCGCCGCGTCTCCGGCGGCCAGGGCGCCGTCCTGCGCGTACTGCGCGGCCTCGGCGAACCTGCGGCCGAAGTAGCAGGCCCAGGCGCCCACCTCGGCCGCGGCCGCCCCGGCGTCCGCCGCGCGGCCGACGTCCTGCAACGCCAGCGGGTAGCTGCCGCGCCTGGTCCGCACCCGGGCCCTGGCTAGCCAGGCCTGCGGGCTGGGATGCAGGCTCAGCGCGTCGTCGAGCAGCGCCTCGGCGGTCGCGTGGTCGAAGCGCTCGGCAGCCCGGCCGGACGCCTCGCACAGCGCGGTCGAAGCCAGCTCAAGGTCGCCGCCCAGCCTGGCGTGATGGGCGACGAGCACCGGATCGGCGGCAGGCCGGCTGGCGAGCACCCGGCCCACCTGGCGATGGAGCAAGGCGGACCGCCCGGCGCTGGCGCTCGCCGCCAGCGCCTGCCTGACCAGGTCGTGCCTGAACCTGAACGTGCCGTCCTGCTCGGTGAGGAACTGCTTGGCCGCCGCCTGCTCGGCGTCGTCAAGCAGGCCGACCACGGGCCGGCCGAGCACGGCCGCGAGCAGGTCCACGTCGAGTTCCTGGCCGATCACGGCGGCGGTGCGGAGCAGCGTACCGGCGGCGCCGAGCTCATCGCAGCGCGCCGACACCGACTCGACCAGAGAAGACGGCAGCGCGGCTCCGGCGGTCTGCTGAGCAAGCTCGGTCAGGAACAGCGGGTGCCCGCGGGACCGCTCGTACAGCTCGTCCACCCGGCCCGCACCGACGAGCTCGGCCGCGGCCGCGCGGTCGAGCACGTCAAGGTGGATCACCGCGGTGGACGGCAGAGAGTGGCCCTCGCCTGACCTGACGGCCGCGACCACGACGGCGGCCAGTTCCTCTCGCCGCACGAACCGCAGCCAGTCGGGCAGCGCTGGCCCGGCCAGGTGCGCGTCGTCGATGGCGATGACCAGCGTTCCGCGCCTGGCAAGGCGCCTGAGCACCCGCACCGTGGCCGCGTACAGCACAGCAGGGCCGAGCCCGCTCTCGCTGACCAGCGGCTGCGGGCGCGGGCTTGCCGTGGTCCCCAGCAGCGGCGCGAGCAGGGGTTCGTCGGCGCCGAGGATGTCGGCTGCGGCCTCAGTCCCGAGACGGCGAAGCTGCGCCGCCAGGGCGGTGACCAGCGCGTCGAGCGGCAGCGCGCGGTCCAGCGGCCCGCAGGCCGCGACCAGCACCGTGTCGCCGGACGCCGCACGGCTGGCCGCCCAGGTGCGCAGCAGCGTCGTCTTGCCGATCCCTGACTCGCCGTCGACGACCACGATCTCCGTCTTCCCCGCGCTGGCTCGCCGCGCCAGCGAGTCGAGGTAGCCGAGCTCACTGGCCCGGCCCACCAGGCCCGCGGTCCCGGCGGCCGGCGGCGGTGCCGAGGTGGCGAGCTCGCCCCGCAGGATCGACGTGTAGAGGGCGGCAGTCTCCGGGGAAGGGTCGGTTCCCAAATCATCGGAGAGTCGCTCGCGAGCAGTCGCGTACGCGGCGAGCGCCGCCGCCACCTGGCCGCCCATGACGTACCCGCGCAGCAGCAGCCGGAGCGCGGCCTCGTCGTACGGATCGCGGTCGATGGCCGACGCGGCCGCGTCCGTCGCCGCCACCCAGTCGCCCGCGTCCAGCAGCGCCGCGGCGGCCACCAGCCTGGCGCGACCGGCGAGGCGCTCAAGTTCGGTCCGGCGCAGCATGGCCCAGTCGCCGGGCGCGACTGCCGGGCCTGGGCCGCGAAGCAGCCCGAGCGCCACCCTGGCCGCGGCGGCCGCGCCGACCGGGTTACCGCTCGCCCGGCGGCGCTCCACCTCGTCGGCCAGCTTGGCCAGCTCGGCGCTGTCCAGCCAGTCGGCGTGCAGCAGGTAGCCGCCGTCGCGGTGCTCGATCCTGTCCCGGCCGAGCACCGAGCGGAGCCTGCTCATCAGGACCGCGACCTGGTCGTCCGGCCTGGTCGGCGGCGCCTTGGGCCACAGCGCGTCGATCAGTACGTCGGTGGGTACGCTGCTCCCGTCGGCCAGCGCGAGGAGCGTGAGGGCCTGGCGGGCCTTCTTGCTACCCAGAGCCTGCGGCTCGACGCCGTCCACGCCGAAGTCGCCGAGCACCCGGACCGCCAGGGTCTTCATGGCTGTATCCAACCCCGGCGGCGCGACGGCCGCCAGACCCGTCGTGGGTGCCGGGCGGCTTCAAGGTAGTCGGGCAGCTGCAAGGCGGCTGCAAACCTCGCCAGGCACGGTGGTGGCATGGCCCGGAGCGGGCCATGTGGGCGCGAGGGAGAGGACGCCGGGGGCCGGTTGCCGCGGCGGCGGCCTTGACGCGCTGAGCGAGAGGGAGAACTGACATGACCGCCAAGGCAGAACGCAAGACCTTCCAGGCACCCGACGAGACACGGAGCTTCGAGCTCGGGGAACTCCAGTTGCTCAGCATCGGCGGAGCCGAGATCGGCATGCTGACCCTGCGGCCGGGCTGGCGCTGGTCCGAGCATGTCAAGCCGCTGGCTGGCACTGAGTTGTGCGAGGCTCCGCACTTCCAGTACCACGTGCAGGGCACGCTGCACATCGTGATGGGGGACGGCACCGAGTTCGATGCCCAGCCGGGAGATGTCACGGCGCTGCCGGAGGGCCACGACGCCTGGGTCGTCGGAGACGAGCCCGTCGTGGTCGTGGACTGGTACGGCGCGAGCACCTACGGTCGGCAGGCGGGCTGACGGACGCGCTGGGCGGCCGGGCTGGGCGGCCGGGCTGGGGGAGCCGTCGTCAGATCGGATAGGCGGCAGGTGCGACGGCGTAATTCCGGCCGTGCGGCAGCGTCCAGACCAGCAGCCCAGGCTCGGGCTGGCTCAGCTGCCATCCGGGCGCCTGTTTGGCCCTGTGGTGCAGCCGGCATAGCGGGGACATGTTGCACTCGCAGGTCAGGCCGCCGTCCTCGAAGGGCGTCGTGTGATCGCAGTCGCACCTCCCGGCCGGCCGTCGGCAGCCAGGGAACGAGCACGTCCGCTGCCGCACCCTGATCAGTTCGAGCAGCCGGCCCGACGGCCGGTAGCCCCTGACCCGGCGGGAGTGGGCGCAGTGGCCGAGTTCTAGCCACTGGAACTCCAGCGCCGCCAGCCACGCACCGCCCGCCGTGCCTGCGGACACTGGCGGCCCCGGATCGCGCCCGGCCGGGGGTGGGGGCATGGGCATGGGCACGGGCGAGGGCACGGGCGGAGCTGGCGGACTAGGGCCGGAAGGTCCGGAAGGGCCGGAACCCTGGCTCGGCCCGGATTGGGGGAACCGGCCGAGCCAGGAGCCAGGTCCCGACCTAGTGCAGGCATGGGCGACGGCCTGGCCGAGTGGGTTCGTCAGCGAGACGCACCACTGCGTGCCGGTGCGCGCGGCCAGCCTGGCTGCCAGGTCACGGCAGGTGTCTGCGTCCAGCGGGCCGAGGCCGGCCACCTCGCCGGGTGCCTGCGACTGGCCGAGCCACGCCGACACCGGCATCGTCAGGTGGATCGACCCGGTCACCGCCGCCAACCCCAGCCGGCTCCCCGATGAATCGGTGCCGCCGGCGGGACCGGTCCGCTCGGTTGCGGCGGGAAGCAGAGACTCGGGGTCACGGCCGGTCAGCAGGGCGACGAAGACCGCGGCTCGAAGCTGGTCGAGGTTCCCCTTCGCGCCCGCGGCCTGCAGGGTCCTGGCGATCGCTGTGATCCGGCGGTCGGCGACGACGGCGTCGGCGGCCGGCAGTTCCCGCCCGGCGAGCGCCGCATTGCCCGATCCCTCCTGCCACGCCTCCACGCGCGCCTCGGCCCGGCCCTTCTCGGCCCGGCGCTTGAGCGCCTCCGGGTCGACGCTCAGGACCATCGCCCGGAGCGCCGCGCGCAACTGACCTGTCGTCATCGACCCCGCCAGAGCGCAGAACGCAGCGGCGACGGCACCGGCCGCCACATCGCCGAGCCCGGCTAGCTCGCGCGCGAAGACCTCGGCCTTGGCCCGGTCGATCTTCCCCGCCAGGAGCGCGACCAGGACCATCGGTATCCGCGCGAGTTCCCTTGTCAGCCCGAGCAGGGCGTCGGCCGACCGGCCAGTCAGCGTCAGGGCCGCGGCAAGCTCGCTGCTGACGTGCTCGCTGATCCGCGACCAGCCCGGGCGCTGCGCCTCCCGCCGACGCCGGGCATCAAGCTCGGACACGGCGTAGAACTCCACGGCTGCCTGCCAGGACGAGAGCCGGCGAGCGGCCGACAGCAGCCCGATCAGCTCGTCGTCGGACAGGCCGCCAAGCCCGGCCTCGAACGCCTGCTGCGATGCGATCGCCAGGCCAGGCCCAGGCTGGAGCGCGTCCAGCACGGTGTCCTTGCCATCGTCGGCAGGCTCGGGCTCGGGTTCGGCGTCTGCGCCGAAGATCGCATCCAACTCGCTGACGGTCAGCCCGGCGGCCCAGTCGCCCGCACCATCCGGCGGGCCGCAGAACGGATCGGCCCGGAGGCCGTACAGCTCGGCGTCGGTCGGTGCCTCCCGCTCGGGTTCCTCAGGCTCGGTCTCACCAAGCTCGGGCAGTTCGGGCTCGGCTGGCTCCCGCTCCTCAGGTCCCGGCACACCGAACCCGGAACCTGCCAGCTGACCTCCTGGCGACTCGATCATCGGCGGCTCCACGCTCCGAAGCGGCGACCCTGTTATCGCTCATACTATCGAGTGCCACTGACAATTCCGTGTGTCACTCGATAGCTAGCGCGAAACACGCAGCCGTGGGCTGCGGCGTGCCCAGAGCGGCGGGCTGCCCGTGGGCGGCTGGAAGCGCAGGGCGGGTGAGGCCAGCGGGCACAGGGTCAGCGGGCACAGGGTCAGCGGCAGCACGACATGCCAGCGCCAGGCCAAGGGCCAGATCCGGCCGCGGGCTACCTGCCGCTCCTGGTGAAGATCCGCAGGAAGAACAGGAACACGTTCAGGACGTCGAGGAAGATCGACGCGGCCAGCAGCGGCGCCGCCGCGATGTCCTGCGACCGGCGCAGCCGCTGGAAGTCGAACATCGTGAAACCGGCGAAGATCACCAGGCCAAGCACCGAGTAGATGAGGTCGCCGTTCGGGATCCTGACGAAGATCAGCACAATGCCGAACACGATCAGCGCGATCAGCGCGAAGAAGCACACGCGGCCGATCGCCGACAGGTCGCGCCTGGTCGCGTAGCCCGCGGCCCCGAACCCCGCGATGAACAGCGCGGTGGCGCCGCCCGCGGTGGCCAGCGCCTGCGGGTCGGTGCCCGCGTAGTAGGCCAGCGTGGGCGCGAGCGCCAGCCCGATCAGCACCCCGAACGCAGCAAGCAGCGCGACCGTCATCGGCTGGGACCGGCGGATCGCGAACCGCATCCCGATCAGGCAGGCGATCGCGGCGATGAACCACACGATCCCGAGGCCGTAGGACATATGCCGGCCCGCGTACGCGCCGACCGCGAACAGCGCCGCGGTGATCGCCACGTAGCCCATCGTCTGGCTGAACAGAGTGCGCGTCTGGACCGCCCCAGCCGCGCGGTAGCCACCGTACGGCGCCGTGTAACTCACTAGCCGCTCCTCCCAGGTCGCTCCTTCGATCATCACGCATTCCAGCGCGATCAGGAACAGATGGTCAACAACAACGGCGGCCCGCTGATGTCGCTATTCACAGCATCAACGGGCCACCGTTGCTCCGAGTGCCCGGGGGACAGGACGGCGGGACGGCAGCTGGAATCATGCTGGCATGCGCATCCTCGTCATGGGCGGAACCGCGTTCGTCGGCAGGCACATCACCAAGGCCGCTCTGGACGCCGGGCATGAGGTCACGCTGTTCCACCGCGGCCGCGCAGGCGCCGGACTCTTCCCGCAGGCCGCCCATCTGAGCGGCGATCGCAACGCAGACCTGACCGCGCTCGACAATGGGCAGTGGGACGCGACCATCGACGTCAGTGCCTATGTTCCCCGGCAGGTGCGCTCGCTGGCCGCCACGCTGGGCGAGCGCGGCGGGCACTACGTGTTCATCTCGTCGGTGTCTGCCTACGCCACGCCGGTCGCGCCCGGGTACACCGAGAACACGGCCCTGGCCGAACCGCCCGACCCGGACACCGAGGAGATCACCGAGCAGACCTACGGCGGGCTCAAGGTGGCCTGCGAGCGGGCCGCCGCGGAGATCTACGGCGACGCCGGCATCACGATCGTCCGCCCGACGTACGTGATCGGGCCGCATGACCGGACCTACCGGTTCACCTGGTGGGTGGAGCGGATCGCCAGGGGCGGCACCGTGCTGGCGCCCGGCGACCCGGCAGACCCGATCCAGGTGATCGACGCCAGGGACATGGCGATCTGGATCGTCGCGCTGGCGTCCCGCGCGCACGCGGGGGCCTTCCACGCGGTCAGTCCGGCGCCGCCGTTCGGTTTCGGCGACATGCTCGAGACGATCGCCGCCGAGGTCGGGCCGCCGAGCACCGAGCTGACCTGGGTGGGCCAGGACTTCCTGCTCGCCAGCGGCGAGAACGGGGATAGCCTGCCGCTCTGGCCTGGCGGCGACTCTGACAGCGCGCTCAACGCCGCCGACCCGTCAGCCGCCTACGCCGCCGGGCTCGCGCCACGCCCGCTCTGCCAGAGCATCGCCGAGACCCACGCGGCCGAGGCCGTCGATCCCACCCCGCAGCGGCCAGGGACCGGACTGTCGCCGGCCAGGGAAGCCGAGTTGCTCGCCCGCTGGCAGTCCGCCTGACCCCGCGTCGACCAGCCAACTGCGCCGACCCGCCAGCCCCGCCGACCAGCCGACCCCGCCGACCAGCCGACCCCGCCGGCCAGCCAGCCCGCCGGCCAGCCAGCAACCCTCAGCCCTCTTCCGGCGGCGGCAGCACCGGCCGGGGCAGCACCGGCGGCGCGCTGCGCCGGCCCCACTCGCGCGGATAGCCGAGCGACACCTCCCGGTGCGGCACCCCGTCGTGCCACGTCGTCCGTGGAATGTGCAGGTGCCCGTAGACCACCGCCGCCGCGTTGAACCTCCGGTGCCAGTCGGCCGTGCGCACAGTGCCGCACCACTGCGCGTACACCGGATACCTCAGTACCCGCGTCGGCTCCCTGACCAGCGGGAAGTGGTTCACGAGGACGGTTCGGGCGCCCGCGGGCAGCGCGGCCAGCCGGCGCTCCGTCAGCTGGACCCTGGCCGCGCACCACGCCTCCCTGGTGGGGTGCGGGTCAGGGTGCAGCATCGTCTCGTCGTTCGCCACCACGCCGGCGGCGTACGCGCGCTCCAGCCCCTCCTCCTTGGTCGACGCGCCGTCCGGCAGGAACGAGTAGTCGTACAGCAGGAACATCGGCACCACCACGACCGGCCCGCCGTCGCCCTCCCACACGGGGTAGGGATCTTCCGGCGTCAGCACGCCGAGCGTGCGGCAGACCTGCACCAGGTGCCGGTACCGCTCGGCGCCGCGCAGCGGCAGCGACTCCCTGCCGTGGGTCCACAGCTCGTGGTTGCCTGGCACCCAGATCACCCTGGCGAACCGGTCGGCCAGGGTGCCGAGCGCCCACTCGATGTCGGCGGCGAACTCCCCGACGTCCCCGGCCACGATCAGCCAGTCCCCGGCCGACTCCGGCTGCAGGCCGGCCACGATCTGCCTGTTCTGCGGGTAACCCACATGCAGGTCGCTGACGGCGAGCAGCCGGGATCGGCCGGGCAACTGGCTGGTGCCTGTCCTCTCCGCCGCCGACTCCAATCCCCCGTTCGACTCCAATCCCTCGTTCGACTCCGATTATCCGCTGACTGCTATCCCGCGGCACCGAACGACTTGGTCGCGACCTCGTAGGCCACCACGAGGCTGCCGTTCGGCTCGGGCGCGACCGCTCCCGGCCCGGCCGACGCCCCGATGCACCAGGCCGATCGCGGCGGAGGCCAGGACAGGTCGTCGTGCGGTGCGCATGAGGGCTTCTTCCGCAAGTGGATCTTGGGAGGTCACGGGGCTAGAGGTCACGGGGCTAGAGATTACGAGGCTATGGGCATCCCGGGGGGCGGCGGAAGTCAGGAAACCATGTAATTTCCCGCCGCATGTCGCCATGCCCCGCCGCAGCGCCCCGCGCGGGCCCGATCTCCGTCAGCACCCTGTCATAACATCGCGATCGTGCGGGTTGCCGTGGTGCCAGGACCTGGGCAGTCCGGGCTGCTCTGCGAACTCGACGCGGACGGCGGGCGGCGTGGGCGGCCCGTTCAGGCTGATGATCTTCCCGCGGCCATCGCGGATGGCGAGCGCGGCGGGGACGTTCGCTGGGTGTGGCCGGCGACCGCGCGGCTGTACCCGGCACTGCTGCGCGCTGGCGTCCGGGTGGCGCGGTGCCACGACGCGGCGCTGGCCGGCGCGCTGATCGAGGGCAGGGACGGCAGCCAGGCGGGCCAGACGGGCCCGACGCACGCACGTGAGCTGCTGCGCCAGGCCCAGACCGGGCCGGCCGACCCGGCCGCGGCGCCCGCCGGACCGGCCGGGCCGGCCGGACTCGCCGCCCCGGCCGGAACGCAGCAGTCCCTGTTCGAGCCGCCGCATCCCGGCGAGACCGGCCCTGCGGGCCCCGGCGACCTGCTCGCCGCGCTGATCGACGTGCATGCCGCGCAGCTCGCGGCCGTGCGGGCGGACGAGCATCCGGACAGGTTCGGCCTGCTAGTGACCGCCGAGTCGGCCGGCGGGATCGTGGCCGCCGAGATGGGCCTGGCCGGGCTGCCGTGGCGTACCGACGTGCATGACCGGCTGCTGACCGAGCAGCTCGGGCCGCGCCCGGCTGCGGGTGCGGGCAGGCCGGCCAGGCTGGCCGAGCTTGCCGCGCAGATCTCGGCGGCGTTCGGCGCGACCGGCCCGTCCGGCGCGTCCGGCGCGCGCCGCCCGGTCAACCCGGACTCCCCCGGTCAGGTGCTGCGCGCGTTCGCCGCGGACGGGATCAGGCTGCCGTCGACCAGGCTCGCCGTGCTGTCCGATGTCGATCACCCGGCGATCGCGCCGCTGCTCGAGTATAAGGAGCTGTCCAGGCTGCACTCGGCGTTCGGCTGGTCCTGGCTGGACACCTGGGTCGCCGACGGCAGGTTCCGGCCCGAGTACCTGGTAGGCGGGGTGGTCTCCGGCCGGTGGGCCTCCCGCGGCGGCGGTGCGCTGCAGATCCCGCGGACGCTGCGCCGCGCGGTGGTGGCCGACCCTGGCTGGGTCCTGGTGGTCGCCGACGCCGCGCAGCTCGAGCCGCGGGTGCTCGCGGCGCTGGCGGGCGACCGCGCGTTCGCCGCCGCAGCGGCAGCCGGCGACCTGTACGCCGAGCTGGCCGGCGCGTTCGGCGGCGACCGGGCCAAGGCCAAGGTCGCGATGCTGTCGGCGATGTACGGCGGCGCGGGCGGCGAGGCCGGCCAGCTGCTCGCGGTGCTGCGGCAGCGGTTCCCCGCGGCGTCCGGCTACGTGGAGGCCGCGGCGCGGGCCGGCGAGGAGGGCCGGGTGGTCAGGTCGGTGCTCGGCCGGACCTGCCCGCCCCCGTCGGACCGTTGGCGCGCGCTCACCGAGGAGGCCGCCGACCCCGACGCCGACCGCGATCCGCAGGCCGGGCGGGCCTCACGGGCACGCGGCAGGTTCACGAGGAACTTCGTGGTCCAGGCCAGCGCGGCGGACTGGGCCCTGGTCATGCTGGTCTGCCTGCGCGCTGGCCTTTCTCAAATCCATAGCATTAACCATTCCCACCCCGAACTCACGGCGGGCAGGCCGGCCGGGCCGGCCGGGCCGGGGCTGGACGCGCCCGAGCTCGTGTTCTTCCAGCACGATGAGGTGCTCGTGCACTGCCCGGCCCCGCTGGCCGACGCCGTCTGCGCCGCGGTGGCGCAGGCGGGTCTCGATGCGACCAGGCTGGTGTTCGGCCCGACGCCAGTCTCGTTCCCGCTGAACGTGGCCGTGGTCAGCTGCTACGCCGACGCCAAGTAGCGCGCGGGTGTGCGCTCGATCGCGAGTCAGTGGTCGATCTCGACCGGCGGCAGGTCGGCGACCTCGTCCTTGCTGATCCGCAGCCTGATGCCGGCCGCGACATCGAGGACCGCGCTGACCGGGATGGCGACGTCCTTGTGGCCCCACAGGTGCCCCTCGGCGAGCAGCACGTGCGACACTCGGTGGGTGGCCGGGTCCATCACCAGGCCCTGGACGTGGCCGATCGGGCCGTCGGTGGCGTAGACGTGCTCGCCGCGGCGGATCTCCACCTCGCCGGCCGGGACCGTGTCGTAGGTCACGGTCTGCGACGTCCCTGGCACGGAAGCGCCGCTGACCCCGCCTGCCTGGCCGCCACGCAGGCCGTAGTACGGCCAGGAGAGCACCTGCTCGGGCCCGTAAGCGGCGTATCCGCGGGTGCCCGGCACGAACTGGGTCTGCTCGGCCGAGTCGAACCGCTCGAACTCGCCCGTGCTGCACCGCAGCGCGACGCCGTCAGGCCCTGGACTGGCCAGGTCGACCGGCACCAGCCTGCCAAGGCCCTCCCGGTGCCGCGGTTCGACCACCAGGTGGGTGATCTTCTGGGCGAGCGGGTCGATGACCACCCGCCTGAGCGTCCCGCAGTCCCCGTCGCTGCAGCTCACGTCGGAGCCGATCGTGAACGACACCGTCTGCGCCATGGCAACCTCCCGGCCCCGCCATCGCAACCCTCGTTACCCTCGGACCCTAGCGCAGGCCCGCGGCCAGCGGGGCGGCGGCCAGGCCGGCCCGCAGCCGCCGGTACAGCCGCTCGGTATCGGGGTGCGGCTCGCCGCCCGGCGCGATCTGGGCGATCGCGTCCAGGCAGCCTGACCAGGCCGCGGTCACTCCGGCCGGGTTCCCCGCGTCATGCTCGGCGCACATCAGGGCCCGCCAGAGCTGCTCGGCCGCCGTCTCGGCGGACAGCCCGGCGCGCGCTGCCTTCCTGGCGGCCTGCGGGTCGCCGGCGGCGAGTTCGAGCTGTGCCAGCATCTCGGCGGTGTCCACGATCTCGGCGCGCATGGCCTCGATCTGGGCGATGTCGATCCACCAGTGGAAGCAGTCGGCGAACGGCTGGCCGCGCACCAGCGTCATCGCGGCTTGCAGGTCGCCGGCGTTCCGGTGCGCGCGCCCGCGCTCGGCCAGCGCCTTGAACTCGACCCAGTCAAGCCGGATCTCCGGATGCGGGACGTAGATCCCGCCGCCCAGGTGCACCAGGTACTCTCGGCCGTCGCCGGCCTGGCCGAGGCGCTTGCGCGTCCTGGTGATGAGCTGACGGACCGAGTCGCCGGGCCGCGGGTGATCGGGGTCGGCGCCGAGCAGTCCGCAGAGCGCCGAGTTCGACAGGCCGGCCGAGCCGCTGAGTCCGAGCGCAAGCACGAGCTCGGCCTGCTTGGGCTGGAGCGGCTGGGCGCCACCGAGTATCTCGACCGGCCCGAGCACCCTGACCTGCAGGCCCTCGCTCGGGTAGGCACCGCTCGGGTAGGCACCGCTCGGGTAGGCACCGCTCGGGTAGGCACCGCTCGGGTAGGCACCGCTCGGATAGGCACCGTTCGGGTCGGAGCTATTGACCCCGGCACGGTGCCGGCCGGGCACCGCCACCCGGTCGGCGTCCCAGTCGCCCTGCTCGTGGTCGTCGCGCTCGTGGTCATCGCGCTCGCAGTCCTCGCGCTCGCAGTCCTCGCGCTCGCGGTCGTCAGCCCACCGCCGGTCAGCGCGGTCGCCAAGCTCGCGCTGGCTGGACCAGTCGCGGTCGCCGCGGTCGCGGTTGTCAGACCAGTGGCGATCGTCGGCCCAGTGCCGCCCCTGGACCCGATCGTCGACCTCGCCCCTGCCGCCGCGATCCCACGCGCGGTCGTCGCCGTCGACCAGGCCAGGGTCCTCGGACCACGCGAGGCCGGGCCGTCCGTCGTCGTCCCGATCGGCGGCGTCCCGGCGGCGGCCATGCCGGCCGACGTGATCCTCGCTCTCGTCATCCCAGGTGGCGTCGTCCCAGGCAGCGTCGTCCCAGGCAGCGTCGTCCGGACCGCGCCGGTCCCGGTCCCGGCCGAACCTCCCAGCTCCCGCCGCGCCAGGCTCCACCCACTCGATGCCGTCAGACTCGGCGTCCCCGGTACCCGCCACCTGCGGTGCGATCCCCTCCTCCGTCCAGGGCGGAACCGGTGCCGCGGACAACCGCATCCACGACGGCCCGTCATGATCGGAGTAGGGCGGCGCGTCGGGGCTGGCGTCGGCGGTCTGCGCAGCGGTCGCGAAGATTCCGGCCAGCGCCTCGTACTCGGCGATGGTCAGCGTCTGCGGCCGGACGGTGATCTGGTGCTGAGGGCCGAGGTAGGCAAGCGTGACCGTGGCGGCAATCTCGCCGGGCAGCAGCGGGTCGGGCGCGAGCTCGAACAGGGCGGGCGCCAGCTTGCCGTCGTCGGCCTGGGTGTCCCCCGCGACCAGCGCGGCGATCCCGCCGGGACCGTCGGCGATGTCGAGCAGCCTGGTCATCTGCTCGGCGGTCGGCGGTATCCGGCTGACCAGCAACGTCAGCCCCCAGTCCTCGTCCTCTGGATCAGCAAGCCGACGCGACCTGACGTCGGCCTGGCGGTCGCCGCGCAGCCGCTCAGCGACCGTCTGCGCGCGTGCCTCGAGCCGGTCGAGTGCCTCGTCGAGATCGCCGCACTGCTCAGCCCGGCCGAGTATGTCGAGTTCCCCGCAGCCGGCCAGCACAAGCTCGTACCAGCCGCTCCACCGGCTCGCGGCGAGCTCGGTCGCCGCCGTGACCAGCAGCCGGTCGGTCAGGTCCTCGGGGCCGTCGCAGCAGGTGACCCGCATGGCCTCGAGATCGAGCAGCAGGTAGCCACCGCTATCGGTGGCTCCGGCGGTGAACAGGCCGGGCAGCAGATCCCCGACCTCGCCGGGAGCGGGCGGGGCGCCCGACGGGTCCCATCCGGTGCCGAGTTCGGCGGTCCAGCACATCGCCTGGCGGGCCGGGGCGATCGTGAAGGGCACGGGCGGCGGGCTCTTCGCCGGAGCGGACAGCAGCACCTCAAGCGCGGTCGTGGTCAGGTGCAGGCCGACGATCGGCGGCAGCTCGTCACCGCTCGACGCGACTCCCTCGCTGAGGCTGACGAGAGCATCGCGCAGCGTGGCGGGCGGCGCCGGCGGCGCCGCGGCGCGCAGCGTGCTCTCCAGCCGTACGCTGGCCTCTTCCGTCGGCATCGCGATCCGCCTGCCGGGCCTGCGGTACTGGCGCTGTCGATGCCGCAGCCGCTCCAGGCTGGCGATAGCCGAGCCGGCCAGCATGCCGAGGCCGAACAGCACGACATCCTCGACGATGTCGTGCTGGCCGGTGGCCGACTGGGCGCCGGAAGCCGAGCCGGGGGCCTGCGGTTGGGTCGATCCGTCCTGGCCGGGCTGGCCGCCGGCCGGGTGCCGGCCGGCGGCGTCGTGCGGCCGGGAGAAGTGATGGTCGCCCGTCGGATGCCCGTCATGCCTGGTGCCCCCGTGGTCGCCGTGAGTACCTTGGTCGCCGTGAGTACCGCGGCCGTGCCGCCCGGTCTGGGTGCCGCCGTGGTGTCCGCTCGCGCCGTGGCCGCTCCCCCCGTGCCTGCTCGCCCCGTGCCTGCTCGCCCCGTGACCGCTCGCCCCGTGACCGCCGCTATTGTGTCCGCTCGAGCCGTGGCTGCCGCCGTTCGCGGCCGGCACGTGCGCGGCGGCCGGCAGTCGCAGGTGCCAGCCCGGCAGGATCAGCGACGGGTCGGCGAACACCCGGCCGTCGCCCATCTGGTGGCCGATGTTGAGCGCGACGATCTCGTGGTACAGGTCACCGGCTCCCAGGTAGTGCTCGGCGATGCTCCACAGGCACTCGCCGTGGCGGACCACGATTACCTGGAACGTGTCCGCGTCGGTCCGCCCGGGCGGCGGCCGCTGGCGAGCGTGCATCGGCACCTCCGGAGCCTGCGGTGTGCCCGGCCTGACGGTGGCCGCCATGGCCGGCGCCGCGGCGAGGGTGGCGACCGCGGGGGTGGCGAAGGCGAGTGAGGCGATCGCCACCAGCCGGCCCGCGGCGCCCTGCAGCCCGGCCAGGTGCAGCCGTGGGGCTGGCCGGCCGCGCAGCGCGGCCTGCGCCTCGGCGACCACGGCGACCGTAAAGGCCAGGCAGGCCAGCCAGGACACGTCCCGCACCGCGCCGATGAACAGGCCGCCGTTGCCCCTGTGCAGCAGCGCGACAAGCACGTGGTGCATCGAAGGCAGCCGCGAGGGAATCGGCGACCCGCCGAACCTGAGCAGCGCGATCGGCACGCCCGCGAGGATGACGCCGAGCGTCGCCAGCCCGACTAAGCCGCGCAGGAACGCGGCCGCGCGCCTGGCCCTCACGTTCCCGGTCCCGTCACGCCGGAGACCAGCGAAGCCACGGCCGTTCCCGTCGAGGTCATCGAGTCGATGCCGATCAGCGAGAGCACCATGGTCCGCTCGGTGACGGTCACGGTCACCTGGATCTTGTCGGCGCCGGCGACGGTCACCGAGCCGCGGTAGCCGGCCGCGGCCAGGTACGCGCGCGCCGCGGCGACCGCCTGGCCGGGATCGACCTCGAAGGTGCCCGACCGGTACGCGTCGGCCCGGGCCACCATCCCAGCTCCGGCTCTGGCGGCCTCTTGCGCGATCGCATAGGCGCTCGCGCTCTCGTTGAGCTTGCGCCCGCCGTCGATCACCAGGCCGGCCAGGGCAAGCAGCGCGACCATCAGCACGGCGAGCATCAGCGTGAGCGAGCCGCGCTCACCGTCGCCGCCGGAGTTCGGCCACCGGAGACGTCGTCGCATCCGGGCTCCTGTCGTCGGGGTGTGTGGTGCAGGACGAGCCAGCTCGGGCTGGCGTGACATCGCTGTGACACGGGTCGCTGCTGCGGTTATGCCCGCCACGGCGGACCTCCGGCCGGCCCCAGTGCTCGCGACCGGTAAGGGTCGAGCGGCGAGGTGAAGCTCGCGCTGAGCCGCTTGGAGCCAGGGATGCCGGGCACCAGCAGGTCGGCGAGCCGTACGGTGCAGGTCACGGTCGCGCTGACCTGGGCTGGCCGGCCGAGCGGCGCGGCGAAGCCCGCAGCGTCGTTGAGCCGGACCACGGCCTGGCACTGCAGCCCGTCATCGCGCAGCGCCGCCTGTGCGCTTGAGTAGGCGGCAATCTGAGCCTGCGCCGGGCTTGTCGAGATCGACGCCTGGCGTGCCGCGTCGCGGGCGGCCGCGTCTACCGCTCCCTGCGCGATCGACGTCCGGCCAGCCGCGATCACCAGACCGATCAGGAACAAGATGACCGGCGCGAGGATGAGCAGCTCGAGCGGAGCGTTGCCGTCAGCCGACGACATCAGCCCGCCGAGTCGCAGCCGCGCGGGCCTCGGGTCCGCGCGGCTGAGCGCGCGCCATTCAGGCATCCCGGTCACCGCCTGTCCAGCGGACCGCGCGCGAGCGGGCCGACCGCCGTGAAGCGCTCGACCGGCGCGGTGACGACCTCGCTGACCGTGATCGCCATGCCAGGGACCAGCGAGGGCACCCGCCCGGTGACGGTGATCATCACGGTGGTAGCCGAGCTGCCGGCCGCCGATGCCGACGGGCCGAGCAGGAAGCCAGGCGCCGCCGACCTGGCGAACGAGGCCGCCGCCTGGGCGCCCGCACCCGGCGGCGGGTTAGCGGTCCTAGCCACGTCCGCGCCCTGGCGCGCAGCGGCTAACGCCGTCTCCCTGGCCAGGTACCAGACCGAGGCCTGGGCGATGAGCATGAGGCTCATCAGGAAGACGGGCATGATGATCACGTAGCTCAGCGTCAGCGCGCCCCGGTCCCGGCCAAGCCGGCCCGGACCGAACCAGTCCCGGCCGTGCCGACCCCGGCCGGGCCGGACCCTGCCGAGCCGGTCTGACGTTTCCGCCGACTCGCACGAGACTCGCTCGCCGGCCCCTGGCGCGCGCCGCGCGTCAGGGGCTGACCGGCTAGGGCAGCTTGTTCGCTTCGTCATTGATGGCCTTGTCGAAGATGCCCGCGGCGATGGCTCCGGCCGCGACCAGCGCCACGGCGATGATGATCCATTCGAGGGTCAGGGCGCCGACCTCGTTCTTGACCCTGGCCCTGATCTTGCTGCGGGCCAGGTCAGTTGCGTAGGTCATGGCAGTCCACAGGCTGTACATGCGGTGTCTCCTCCTGGGTTCTCTGATGCGGGCTGGCTAGAGGAAGGTTCGGTAGACGACGGGGAAGATCAGCAAGAGCAGGAAGCCCATCCCGAGAACGGCGATCGGGACGACCATCGTGGTGCTGCGCGAGCCGGCCTTGGCCTTGGTGGCGGCCAGGGCCTCGTTGCGCATCGATTCGGCGCGCGCGGCCAGGGTCTGCAGGATCCGCGCGCCCTCGTGCCCGGCCACCTCGGCGATCTCAGCCAGGTCGGCGAGCTCGGTGACGCCGGTCTCCGCCGCCAGCGCCGCGAGCGCTTCCCAGGGCGGCCGACTCGCCCTTCTCGCCGCGTCAAGCGCCATCGCGATCCTGGCGAACGCCCAGCCCTCGCCGATCTGCGCGGCCGCCTCAAGGGAGTCGGTCGGACCCGCGCCTGCGCCGCGCTCCAGCGCGACGAGATCCAGGTAGCTGGTCAGCGCGTGCCGGAAGTCGGCGCGTTTCTCGGCGGCGTTCACCCTGATGACCAGGTCGGGAGCGAAGAACAAGCCGACGCCGGCCGACAGCGACACGAACGCGGGAACCACCCAGGGGAACCGGTAGCCGACCAAGGTGAGTGCCAGGCTGAACAGCGGTATCACCCCAAGCCCGGCCAGGCCCCAGACCACCTTGCTGACCAGCCACTGCTCGCGTTCCTTGCCGAGCAGCGCCAGGTCGGCGGCCGGGACCGGCAGCCACGGCGCGACCCTGCCGATCCACCCGGTGACGGCCCGCAGGCCGCGCCGGTCGAGCGACTGGCCACCGGCCGCGTGGATCCTGACTAGTGCGGCGTCGAGCCTCGGCCGCCCGGGCATCAGCTGGCTGACGGCGACGAAGAAGCCCAGGCCGACCAGCAAGCCGGCCAGGATGACCATCGGGTTCACCAGTCACCGCCGAGCGGGCCATCATGTCGGCCGTTGACCGAGCCGTTGACCGAGCCATTTCCGAGAACGCCGTGGTCCAGCGACCCGAGATCAGGGATGAGCGGTCTCAGCTCCGCGGGATCTGGCGCACGCGAGCCCGAGATTGGCGGCCCGGCATCCGGCGAACCGGGTCCCCGAGGGCCAAGACCCGGGGACCCGGAGCCCAGCGGCCGGGAGCCGCGCGAGTGCGAGCGGCGCCTGCCCGGGCCGCCACGCGACCGCGCGCGGCCCCACCAAGGCAAGTCGCCCGACGGGAGGGAGCCGGCCGACGAGGGCGAGTCGGCCGACCGGGGCGAGCCCGGCGAATTCCGTCGCCGCGAGCTCTTGCCTTGCGCTCCCGAGCCCGGCGTTCCGGAGCCCGGCCAGTTCCGTCGCCGCGAACTCCTGCCTGGCGCTCCCGAACCCGGCGATCCCGAACCCGGCGATCCCGAACCCGGCGATCCCGAGCCTGGCATGCCCGCACTGGGCATACCTGCACCCGGCAGGCCCAAACCCGCCGGACCGGAGTCGAAGACGCTGGCGCCACTGGGGCCATACCCCACCGGGCCCGAGCGGCCAGCGTCGTATCCAGCCGGGCCGTAGCCGAGCGCGCCGGAGCCGGCCAGGCCGCCGCGCGCCAGATACTGGCCGCCGCGCGCCAGGTAAGGGTCGACCGTGCCGCCGGGCATCCCGGCCGACGCGAGTCCGGCCGACGCGAGCCCGGCCGACGCGAGTCCGGCCGACGCGAGCCCGGCGGGCGCGATCCTGGCCGGCGTCTGGTCGAGGAAACGCCCGGGAGCAGGGATCGTACCCAGGCGGTGCAGCCAGGCGAGCCCGACCGTGTACAGCAGCGCGACGAACGCAAGGACGGCCTCGCCGAGCACCGTCCCGTACGGCGCCGAGTACGAGCGGTTCACGATCGCGAACAGGGTGAACCCGCTGATGAACACGACGATCCATTTGATCGTGGTCCGGTGCTGCGCCCGGTCGGCCTCGATCTCGCGCCTGGCGGCGACGTCCCTGGCCAGGATCTCAGCGAGCGCGCTCAGCACGCCGTGCACGCCGCCGCCCCGCTTGCCGGTCGCGATGATCAGCGCGGCTGCGATCCGGTCGCCGGCCGGATCGCCGATCTCGGCCGCGAACGCCCGCAGCGCCTCTTCGGTGCCCACCCTGGCGGACAGCCGCCTGGCTAAGGCGGAGACCGGCCCGGCGATGACCACGGGCGCGGTGCGGGCGCTGACCTCAAGCGCGTCTTCCAGGCCGCGGCTCGCGGCCAGCATGTCGGCGAGCCGCCTGGTCCACTGCTCAAGGCCCTCGAGCATCGCGGCGTGCTGCCTGGCGGCCCGGCTGGCCGTCATCCGGGGCACGAAGATCACCGCGGCGGCCGCGGCGAGCGCGGCGACCGGCCAGCGGGTGACGCCGAGCATCGCGATGCCGACCAGGACGGAAAGCAGCGCGCGGCGCCTGGCGGGCCCGGTCATGCTGCGCAGGCTGAGCCGGAGGCTGGTCGGGGTGCCCGGCGCCGGAGCCTTCCTAGTCAGCTCGGCCACGAGCACCGCGATGCCGGTCATCACGAGCGCTCCGGCCAGCGCCGCGGCGAGCATCATCGGGCCGCCCACCCGGCCGACCCGGCCGACCCGGCCGACCCCGCAGGCGCGGCCGGTCCCGCCGACCTCGGCAGCTGCCGATGCTGGTCGAGCAGCTGCGGGCTGAACCCGGCCGCCTGGAGCCTGGCAAGCATGGCCGGCGACGGCGTATGCGCGGCGATCGCCCGCCCGCCTGGACCCTCGGGCAGGAACAGCCGGTTCACGGCAGGCCGCTCGGTGTCGCCCGGCGGCATGACCTCAAGGATCTCGGACACGAACCGGACCGTGCGTTGCCCGTCGTACCGCTTGCGCACCTGGATGATCAGGTCAACGGCCATCCCGACCAGGATGTGGATGGCGCGCTCGGCCAGGGCAAGGCCGCCGCGCAGGCCGAGGATCAGGATCCGGTCGAACGCCTCGGCCGGGGAGTTCGCGTGCAGCGTGCACATCGAGCCTTCCTGGCCGGAGTTCATGGCCTCAAGCATCGGCATGATCTCGCCGCGCCTGACCTCGCCGACGATGATCCGCTGCGGGTTGTGCCGCAGCGCGTGCGCGATCAGGTCGTGCAGGGACACCGATCCGGCACCCTCGGAGTTGGCCTCCCTCGCCTCGAATGCGATCACGTCCGGGTGCTCGTCCCGCTCGTGCAGGTAAAGCTCGTACTCGGTCTCCAGCGTGGCGATCCGCTCGCTCGGGTGGATCTCGCTGGCCAGCGCGCGAAGCAGGGTCGTCTTGCCCGCGTTCACGCCGCCGGTGACGATGATGTTGCACCGGCTCTTCACCGCCGCAGCCAGGAAGGCGGCAGTGACCTGGTCGAGGGTTCCGAGCCTGATCAGGCTGGCCATGGTGACGTCGAGCTGCCCGTGCCTGCGCAGCGACAGGCAGGGCCGCGGGGTGACCGACATCGTCGCGGTGATCCGCGCGCCGCCCGCCAGCGCGACGTTCACCAGCGGCGAGGCAGCGGAGAAGTCCCGCGCGGTCTGGCCGCCCCTGGTCGCCCAGGTCCTGATCATCTCGGCAAGCGCGTCGTCGTTGGGGGCGATCGGCGGGGAGGCCACGCGTTCTCCGGTGGAGTAGGTGACCCAGACCCGGTCGCAGCCGTTGATGTCCACGTTCTCGACCTGCGGGTCGCGCAGGTAGCCGGCCAGCGGCCCGAGGTCGTAGCGCTGGTCGTAGACGGCCTGTGCCAGCGCCTCGAGCTCGGCCGTGCCGGGGACCGGCACGCCGAGCCTGATCTGCCGCTGGGTCCACGCCCGGACCGCATCCCTGATCAGCGACATGACCTCCGGCCGTTCGGCGCGGTCAGGCAGCAGGTCGGCGACCATGGCGAGGATCTCAGGCACCCCGGCCATCAGCCGGGCATCGACGCCCGCGGAAGGCGCCGGCGCCGACAACCGCCCGACGCGGCGCGGCGGCACGAAGCCCTGGCCGGACGCAGGTGGTCGCGCCGCCGGTTGCGAGGACTCGGTCCGCGGCGCGACCGGCGCCGCCAGCGGGACCGCGGGCCTCGCGCCCGGCGAGCCGTACGGCTGGGTGAGCGCATGCGCCGGACGGTGGCCGTTCTGGCCCTCGGCGGGCCTGGCCGCGCCAGGCGGCCACTGCAGCCCGGTCACGACACGCTCCCGAACTCGGCCGGCCCGGCCGAGCTGAGTCCCCATCGCGGCCCGGTCACGACACGCTCCTGACCTCGGCCGGGGCCAGGCCGGCCATGGCGAGCCCTGGCGCCCTGGCGATCGAAGGCGCGGCGTTCTTGGCCGCCCGCATCAGCGGGCGGTCCGACAGGCTGTGGCGCCGGCCTTCGCCGTCGGAGAGCACGGCTGCGGTCTTGGCATCGACCGGCAGCGTCGCCGCCACGGGGACGCCGAGCGCTCCGGCGACCTCCCGCGACGCATGCGGCTGGTCGCCGATGATCGCCAGCCTGACCCGGTCGGTGCCGCCGAGCAGCTGTGCCAGCATGTCCACCCTGGGCCGCGCGCCGGCCACCTGGCGCAGCGTCGGGCGCAGCACCATAACCACCACCGCCGCCTCGGCCAGCACGCTGGCCGGCTGGCCGTCGCCGGCGTCCAGCCTGCCGCAGTCGGCGATCACATCGGCGCCACAGCCGGCCAACGCCCTGGCGATGGCAGGCCAGGCCGACGCCAGGCCCGGTGCCTGCCGCGGGTCGCTGAGGCCCGCCAGGAACATGCGGCCGCCCGTATCGTCGAGCGGCGCGAGCTGCCCGGCAAGCTCGGCCGCCACAGCCGATGGCCCGCGGCCCGCCTCGAACGCCACCCCGAGCAGACCGCGCGGCGCAGTCAGGTGCCCGGCGAACAGGCCGGCCAGGATGTCGCCGCAGGCCGGGTCGCACTCGGCGAGCAGCACCCGACCAGGCCACGTCAGCGCCAGGGCCAGCGCCGTGGTGGTGACGCCAGGCGACCCGCCCGCCGACACCAGGGCGTACACCGCCATCAGGGCGCCCTCCTGGTCACGATCAGCGCGAGCTGGCCGGTGGACGCCTGCTGCGCCACTACGGAGCCATTGGCCGACGGCACAAGCACGTCGACCACCTTGAACCCGTCCGTGTCGACGCCCGGGCTCACCGCCTCCACCACCCCGGCCACCGTGGTAGTCAGCACCGGCGGTGTGCTCGACGCCCCGGCCTGCCCCTGCGCGCCCGGAGTGGCCACGATCAGGACATGGTCGCCGGGCGACAGGCCGCTGGCGGGCAGCACCGACGGGCGCATCGGCAGCGGCACGAGCACCTGGCCTGGAGCGGGCGGGCGCGAGGTGGCCAGCTCGGACGCGGTCAGCAGCATCCCGGGGTACAGCGCCGTGCCGGCCACCTGGCCGATCACCTGGCGAGCCTGAGTGACCGGGATGGTCTGCACGCCCGGGCCGGCCGCGATGCTGGCGGTCCCCAGGTCGCTGGCCGTGATCACCGACCCGGCAGGCACGTTCACGGTGGCTACCAGGACGGACACGCGGTGGTTGGTTGCGGAATAAAGGGCAGTACTTGCCAGGATGCCGATTCCCACCAGGGCGACCGCGAGCGCGATCATGCCGGGACGGCGGCGGCGCGGCAGCCTGGCAAGCTGCGCGGGGCGGACGGACGACCGCGTTCCCATGCTGAAGGCCGAGTCGGTCTCCGGATGGAACGCCGTGCCGACGGCCGGGCCTCTCGAGCCGTTCACGGGGTGGTCACCAGCGCTTCGGCCTGTGCAATCCTGACGCCGAACGCAGTGCCCGTGGTGTAGCCGTCGGTGACCAAGCCGCCGGCGCCGCCCGAGCCGGTCCAGCTGATGGTCCAGGTGACGGTCAGCGCCGCCGGGTAGGCGTTGCCCGGCTGGCCGACCGAGGGCTGGGTGTAGGTATACGAGCAGGCGCTCTGCTGGCCGGCGGCCGGGGTGCCCGCCTGGAACGGCGTGCCTGGCCCGGCGCAGCTGATCCCCGACTGGCCGTCGCCCGGGACGAAGCTGATCCTGGTCGGGGTCGCGATCGCGGTCGCCCAGACCGGGCCTGCGGTGACGGTGACCGAGGCCGGGTGCCACTGTGCGGCCGGGACCCAGAACCACTCGGGCAGGCCGACCAGGCCGTCCTTGCCGCGCGGCGGCGCGGTCTGGGCAGGCAGCGTGGGCACCTTGAGCTCGCCGATGGCGATCTTGAGCAGCTGAACCGGGCTGATCGCTGGCGCTCCGGTCTTGGTGCTCACCTGGACGAGGGCGCCCGGGCCGGTCTGGCCAGGGCAGGTCATGATGTCCCACTGGTAGCCGGGGTCGGGCTTGCCCGCGCCGATCTCCTGGAGTATGACCTCGGACGCCGGCGAGTACGTGCACGTGACCGTGCTGCTGCCGCCCGAGCCAGGGCTGCCGCCGTTGCCGCCCGAGTACACGCAGATCCAGGTGTTGTCGATGGTGTAGCAGCCGCCACCGCCCGCCGAGTTCGAGGCGCGCGCGGGCGCCGCCGCGGCGACGACGCAGGCCAGTGCCAGGGCGACCGCGGAAAGCGCGACGGCCGCGCGTGAGATGGCAGCGCGTAGGAGGGCCGCGCCTCGGAGGGCTGCATGGGGGATGGCCGCCCGTGCGGCGCGGGTCAGTAGGAGCATGCCTGCACCACCGGGGTCTCGCCGGTCACCAGCCATATCCCGTGCTCGAGGATCAGCTTGGTGATCAGGTTCTCGTGCGCCTGGCCGAGCCCGCCTACCAGCTGGCCGGTCTTGCGGTCCGCCAGGCCGGCGTGGGACATGTCGACGCAGTCGTGCACCGCCGCCGACCTGGCGCTGATGAGCGTCACGCCTGTGATGTGCAGCACCGGGCTGCCGTAGGACACCTCGTCGCGCTGCCAGAGCATCCGCAGGCCCCTGACCAGGCCAGGGATCGCCGACGACGGGATGTAGTCGGCCAGGATGGCCCTCGCGCGGTTCGCGCTGCGTGAGTCGAGCGCCTCGTTTGTCGCGCGCCAGTAGCCCTCGTAGGCGGCAATCACCAGCTGCTGCGGGGTCTGCCTGACCGGGCCAGCCCTGGCCATCTTGACGTGCGGCGGCGGCTTCTTCGGCAGGGTCACCTTTGCCGGGCTGGAACCGCAGCCAGCGAGCGCCGCTGCCAGCCCGACGGCGAGCGCGGCGGTTAGCAGGGCGGCTAGCCGGGCGCGGTCCCGTGAGGCCAGCAATGCGCGGCTCCGGGCCAGCAATGCGCGGCTCGGAAAGGCCAGCAATGCGCGGCTCGGAAAGGCCAGCAATGCGCGGCTCGGAAAGGCCAGCCGTACGCGGCCCCGACGGGCCAGTACATGTCGCATGCCTGCTCCTGTAAGGCCCAGCTCCTCTGGGAGCGGGCCGTAGTGACGGGTGCGGTGTGTGACGGTGCGGCGAGTTCTGCGGCGGGAGGCCCGGGCCTGGCGGGCTCGGGATAGTACGTCCCCGCGCTCGGCGACTATAGGACGGCCGCCGTGACCGATCCGTGATCTGAGCATGAACCCGCAGGCAGGCCGGTTAACGCAATCAGGTCAAATCGTGGTCGTGGGGTGCAATGCGGTGATTACCATAGGCATCTCGCCCCTGCAGCCGATGTTCCGGCGACCGGAGGACCGATGCGCTTCAACATCCTGGGCCCGTTACAGATCATCGACGACGACTCCCGGCCGGTGACGGTCAGCAGGCGGCTGCACCGGTGCACGGTGGCCACCCTGCTGCTGAACGCGGGGCAGCCGTGTTCGACCTCCGACCTGATCGCGGCGCTCTGGGGCGACGAGCCGCCGCTCAGCCCCGACGTGTCCTTACGCAGCTGCATCTACGGGATACGCAAGCTGCTGCCCGCCAAGGGGCGGCTGCAGACCCATCCCGCTGGGTACCTGATCGCGGTCGGGCACGGCGAGGTCGACCTGAATGACTTCCAGGACATGGCGCGCCGCGGGCGTGAGGCGCTCGACGCTGGTGATCCGCGCGCCGCGGCCGGGGCGCTAGCCGGCGCGCTCGACTTATGGCGCGAGCCGCCGCTGGCCGACCTGCCCGCCTGCGCGGGCCGGGACCGCCTGCTCGACCGGCACAGGGAGGTAGCCGAGGCGCTGGTCGACGCCAGGCTCGCGCTCGGCTGGCACCGCCAGGTGCTCGCCGAGCTGCGCGAGGTCGTTGCCGCCGACCCGTTCCATGAGCACGCCTGGGCGCAGCTGATCACGGCGCTGTACCGTTCTGGGGCGCGCGCCGAGGCACTGGCCACGTTCGGCAGGTTGCGGATGGCGCTGGTCAGCGCCTATGGCATCGAGCCCGGCCCCGAGGCGCAGGACCTGCACCGGCGGGTGCTCGCCGACGACCCGGCGCTGTCGGTGACAACCGAGGCCGGGCCGGGCCGGACGGAGGTCACAATACTTGTGCCAGCGACCGCACCGCCGCCACCGCTGCAGTCGCAGCCGCCGCCGCAATCGCCGCTGCCGCCTCCATCGCAGTCGCCGCCTCCATCGCGATTGCCGTCGTCGGCACCGCCTCCGTCGCAGTCGCCATCTCCGTCTCCGTCACCGTCGGCTCCGTTGCAGTCGCCGGCGCCGCATCGCGCGGATGCCATGGCCGCCGGAGCAGCCCGGCCGGCACCCGCAGCCGCGGACCCGGCCGCCGCCTACTCGCCGTTGCGGCAGCCCTGCCAGCTGCCCGCCTCGGTCGAGGACTTCACCGGCCGGGCCGCCGAGCTCAGCGTGCTGCTCGACCGGCTGAACGGCGACGCCATGTCGGTGACGGTGGTCACTGGCATGCTGGGGGCGGGCAAGACGGCACTGGCGGTGCACGCGGCGCACCTGGCCAGCCCCGGCTTCCCCGACGGCCAGCTGCACGCCTGCCTAGACGATGGCGGTCGGCCGCGCGACCCGCAGGTGGTGCTCGGCGAGTTACTGCGCGGGCTCGGCGTGCCCGCCGGGGAGATCCCTGCAGCCGGGTTCGAGCGGGAGGCGCTGTACCGGTCGGTACTGGCGGGCCGCCGGGTCCTGGTACTGGCCGACGGCGCCATCAGCGCAGCGCAGGTGCAGCCGCTGCTGCCGGGCACGGCTGGTTCGGCCGTGCTCGTGACCAGCCGCGCCAGGCTGGCCGACCTGGACGGCGCTAGGTTCGTCGAGCTCGGAGGCCTCGCGGCCGACGATGCGGCCAGCCTTGTCACCACGGTTTCCGGGCGCGCGCTGCACCGCGTCGGCCAGACTGTCATGGACTCTGCGGCCCTACCCGGCGCGGACCAGGCCGCGTTGTTAGCCGCGAACCGAGCCGTGCTCTCGGCCGCGAACCCAACCGCGCCGTCCTGCGCCGATCCGGCTGCGCTGGAGGTCGCGGCCGCCTGCGGCTACCTGCCGCTGGCGCTGCGGATCGCCGGCGTGCGGCTGGCCGACGACCCTGACCTGGCCATGGCGGACCTGGCGCGGCTGCTCGCGGACGAGACCCGGCTGCTCGACCACCTTGTCGTCGGCGAGGTCAGCGCGCGGACCAGGCTCGCCGCGGCCGTCCAGTCCGTCGGCGGGCCCGCCAGGCGGGCGCTCGCGCTGCTGGCCGCTACCGGACCGCGCGACACGCCGGAAGCGCAGATCGCCTCGCTGATCAATGACCCGAGCGCGCACAAGGTAGGGCCAGCGCTGGCCGATGCCGGCCTGCTCAGGCGAGTCACCCAGCGCGGCCGACCGGGCGGCGCCAGGTACCGTATGCACCCGCTCGTGCGCGCCTACGCGGGCGAGTTATTGTCCGGCGCGGGCCAGGCAGCGCCTACCTGCGCAGCCGCGGCGCTCACCGACCCGACCGCCGCGCTCCCCTCCGCCGCGCTCCCCTCCGGCGCGCTTCCGTCCGCCGCGTTGCCCGGCACCGCGCTTCCTTCCGGCGCGCTTCCCGCCGCCGCGTTGCCCGGCACCGCGCTTCCTTCCGGCGCGCTTCCCGCCGCCGCGTTGCCCGGCACCGCGCTTCCTTCCGCCCGCGCCGGGCCCGCCGGGCCTGCAGGCCCCGCCTCGCCGTCCGGCCGACCCGCCAGATCGAGGCGCATCACGACTCGCGTCGGCGAGCGACGCACCACCTCGGTGAACCCGGCCCGCTCGTAAAGGCAGCGCGAGCCGAAGAACACGAAGTCGTCGTGGCTGCGTTCGGCCTTGTCGACGGGTACGCCTCGAGCACCCGGCGTTCCAGCAGGCCGCACAGCGTTGCGCTCAGGCGCCGAGCCGGCAGCGGAGCTGTTGCCACAGCGATTAACGTGGGCACTTTACTGTCGCTATAGCAGCAGTAGAGTGCCCACGTTAATTTGGCAGCAGGGTCTGACAGCGGCGACGCGGGGACGTACTGCGGTCGAAGCTGCGGGTCCGGGGCGCGAGTCGGCCGGTGCGGGCGGGGTTGTTAGGCGCCGACCTGGGAACGTTCGTTGGGCGCCGCGCTGGGAGCGGACCTCTTGGCTGAACGCGCCCGAACCTCGAACTCCGCGCCGCCCGCCGTCACCGGCCGCCCACCGTCCCGCCCGCCGTCACCGGCCGCCCACCGTCACCGCCCGCCGTCACCGCCCGCCCGCCGTCAGCGGCCGCCCACCACTACCGACCGCCCACCATCACCGGCCGGTGAAGCGCGGCGTGCGCTTCTCGGTGAACGCGGCAACCCCCTCGGCGAAGTCGGCCGACTCGGCCCGCTCCTGCTGCACTCGCGCCTCGAACTCGAGCTGGGCGGCCATTGCCTCGTACAGCCACCTGTTGAGCTGCCGCTTGGTGCCCGCGTAGGACCCGGTCGGCCCCTGCGCGAGCTTCGCGCAGAGGTCCTCGGCCCGGCCTGCCAGCTCGGCGTCCGGCCAGACCTGGTTGATCAGGCCCCAGTCCAGCGCCTTGGCCGCGCCGAGCCGCTCGCCGAGCATCGCGAGCTCGGCCGCCCGGGCGAACCCGATCCTGGAAGGAACCAGCAGCGACGAGCCGCCGTCGGGCACCAGGCCGATGTTGACGAAGGCGAGCAGGAAGTACGCGGACTCCGAGGCGAGCACGAGGTCGCAGGCCAGCGCCAGCGAAAGCCCGATTCCGGCGGCCGCACCGTTCACCGCGGCGACGACCGGCTTGGGCATCTCGCGTATCCCGGTGATGATCGGGTGGTACAGGCCGGTCAGCACGCTGTAGACGTCCGGGTAGCCCTCCGGGGTGGTGTCCCGCTGGTCCTTCAGGTCAGCCCCGCTGGAAAACGCACGCCCCGCGCCGGTGATGAGCACGGACCTGACCTCGTCGTCGGCGGCCACCGATCGGACCGCGGCGAGCAGGTCGAGCCGCATCTGCTTGTTCATCGCGTTCATCCGCTCTGGCCGGTTCAGCTCCAGCTTCACCGCGCCGCCGCACCGGTAGACGCTGACCGTTTCATAACCTTTGACCGGGGCGTAGTCGCTCATGGCGGTAGCCTACGGCCGCGCCTGTCTTCGTCCTTAGCTACCGGCCAGAGCTACCGGCCAGCGAGCGGCAGGCCTCGTCGGCGAAGCAGGAGCCGCCGATGCCCGGGCGAGCTCTCGCCGCGGCTGCGGTGGCAGACTGACTGGCTATGACCTACGTTGCCGCACCTGACCGATACGAGCGAATTCCCTACCGGCGCAGCGGGCGCAGCGGGCTCAAGCTGCCCGTCATCTCCCTGGGCCTGTGGCAGAACTTCGGCGACGAGACGCCGATCGAGACCCAGCGGGCCATGATCCGCCGCGCCTTCGACCGCGGCGTCACGCACTTCGACCTGGCGAACAACTACGGCCCGCCATACGGGGCCGCGGAGATCAACTTCGGCCGGATCCTGCGTGAGGACCTGCTGCCGTACCGTGACGAGCTGGTGATCTCCACCAAGGCAGGCTGGGACATGTGGCCAGGCCCCTACGGCGACTGGGGGTCGCGCAAGTACCTGCTCGCCAGCCTGGACCAGTCCCTGCGCCGCATCGGCCTTGACTACGTCGACATCTTCTACAGCCACCGGGTCGACCCGGAGACGGCCCTGGAAGAGACGATCGGCGCGCTGGCGACCGCGGTCCAGTCGGGCCGGGCGCTGTACGCGGGCATCTCGTCCTACTCGCCGGAACGCGCCGCCCGCGCGGCCGAGATCGGCAGGCAACTCGACGTTCCGCTGCTGATCCACCAGCCGTCCTACTCGATGCTCAACCGCTGGATCGAGAACGGCCTGCTCGACGTGCTCGAGCGGGAAGGCATGGGCTGCATCGCGTTCTCGCCCCTCGCCCAGGGCACGCTGACCGGCAGGTACCTGAACGGGATTCCCGCGGGCTCGCGCGCCAGCAGGGACGGCTCGCTATCGGCCGATCTGCTCGCGCCGGCCACGATCGCGCACGTCAGGGCGCTGAACGAGCTCGCGGCGGCCAGGGGCCAGACGCTGGCCCAGATGGCGCTCGCCTGGGTGCTGCGCGACGAGCGGGTGACATCGGCGCTGGTCGGGGCGAGCAGCCTGGCCCAGCTCGACGAGAACCTCGACGCCGCCGCCAACCTTGGCTTCTCCGCCGACGAGCTTGCCGCGATCGACCGGCACGCGGTCGAGGCCGGAATCAATCTGTGGGCGAGCTCCAGCGAGGCCTGATTCTGGGGAAGCGGACCCTGATTGTGGGGAAGACTGGTACTCATGCGCTATCTGGATATTGACACCGCGAAGCGGATCTCCAAGATCGGGCTTGGGACATGGCAGTTCGGATCCAGGGAGTGGGGCTACGGCGACTCGTACTCGGGCTCGGAGGCGAAGGCCATCGTGCGCCGGGCGCTCGAGCTCGGGATCACGCTGTACGACACCGCGGAGATCTACGGCTTCGGACGCAGCGAGCGGATTCTCGGCCAGGCGCTCGGCGATGACCGCGAGTCGGTGTTCCTGGCCACCAAGATCCTCCCGGTGATGCCCATCGCCCCGGTGGTCGTGCAGCGCGGGGTGGCCAGCGCCGAGCGGCTCGGGGTCAAGCACCTTGACCTGTACCAGGTGCACCAGCCGAATCCGGCGGTGCGCGACGGCACGATCATGCGCGGCATGCGCACGCTGCAGCGGACCGGAGTGGTCGGCGAGGTCGGCGTCAGCAACTACTCGCTGCGCCGGTGGATCGCCGCGCAGGACGCACTCGGCAGCCGCGTGCTCAGCAACCAGGTGAAGTTCAGCCTGGCCTGGCGCAAGCCCGAGCGGGACCTGCTGCCGTACGCGTTCTCGCACAACCGGGTGATCATCGCCTACAGCCCGCTGGCGCAGGGGCTGCTGTCCGGCAAGTACGACCAGTTCAACCGGCCGTCGAACCAGGTGCGCGCGGGCAACTCGATGTTCCTGCCGGAGAACCTGGAGCGCGCCGCCGGCCTGATCGCCGCCCTGCGCGAGGTGGCCGACGCGCACTCGGCGACCCCGGCCCAGATCGCGCTGGCCTGGCTGATCCGCAGCTCGTGCGTGGTCGCGATCCCCGGCGCGTCGACCGTGGCCCAGGTGGAGAGCAACGCGGCCGCAGCCGACATCGACCTCGCCGACGACGAGTACCAGGCACTGACGGCGGCGTCTGACCGGTTCCAGCCGGTCACCGGGCTGGCCGCCGCGCCGCGGCTGGCCAGGGCAAGATACGGACGAGGGCGCTGAACCGCTCGCGCACGACAACCTGACCACCCGGCCGGCCGCGCCGCCCGCCGGTCACCGCCGCAGCACCTGCCGGCCAGGTCCGCCGCGAGCTGGGTCTGTTTCGCGACCGCTGTTTGCGAACGATGTACCCGAACAGGTATCTTGAGTTGCGGACGTTGTTCGCGAATGGGAGGCGTCATGCGGGCAGCCGACGGGACGGCAACGCGATACGCGCTTAACGGTGCCATCCGGATCGCTTACGAGGACCTCGGCGTCGTCGGCGGGGACCCGCTGCTGCTGGTCATGGGCCTGGGCGCCTCGCGGTTCTGGTGGCCGGAAGGGTTCACCACGACACTGATCAGCCGCAACTTCCACGTGGTCAGCTTTGACCTGCGTGACGGAGGCGAGTCGACCCACCTGGACCGCGCCGGAGGCGGCAATCCGATCGCCGCGCAGTTCCGCCGGGCGAGCACCGCCTACACCGCCGAGGACATGGCCGACGACGCGATCGCGGTGCTGGACGCCGTGGGATGGGACAGCGCGCACGTCTACGGCCAGTCGCTGGGCGGCGTGCTAGCCCAGCGGATCGCGCTGCGCCACCCGGGCCGGGTGCGCAGCCTGACGTCCTCCGCCGCCCTCCCCAGCGACGCCGCCGGCGCCCGCGCGCTCCGTTACGTCCGGCCAGGCTTCCTCGCGCGGATGGCCCTGATGCGGTTCCCCGAGGGCCGGGACGGGGACATCGCCTTCGGCCTGGCCGTCTATCGCGCCATAGCGGCACCCGGCTATCCACTCGATGAAGCTATCGCCCGCGAGTGCATCGACCGCGACCTGGCACATGGCGGCCTGAGCTTCCGCGACGCCTCGGCGCAGACGCGGCAGAGCACCGCCAGCTGGCACGGCGGGCACCTCCGCGACCTGCGCGTGCCCGCCCTGGTACTGCACGGCGAAGCCGACCAGGTCCTGCGGCCAGCTGCGGCACGCCGAACCGCCGCGGCCATCCACGGTGCGCGGCTACGCATCTTCCCCGGCCTCGGCCACTACCTGCCCAGGGAACTATGGCCAGCCTTCGCCGACGAGATACGCGCCCTCGCAGACCAGGCAGCACAGCCACCAGCCTCGCCGGCGGCTCAGCTCGGCACCGGCAGCGCAGGCGCGACCAGGCCGTAGCCGGTCGCGGCCTCGAACGCATGCGCCACGCTCAGCAGCGGCCAGTCGCCGCGGCGGCGCCCGACGAGCTGCAGCCCGACCGGCAGCCCGTTCGCGGTGAACCCGGCCGGTACCGAGATCGCGGGCAGCCCGGTCGCGGAGATCAGGTAGGCCGACCGCATCCAGTCAATGTAGGTATGCTGCGCCACCCCGTCGATCTCGTGCACCCAGTCCAGGTCCACCTCGAACGGCGGCACCTGGCTGACCGGGCAGGCAAGCACATCGACGCCCGCGAAGAACGCGCTGATCCGCTCCGCCAGCCCGGCCAGCGCCACCGTGGCCCGGCTGAGGTCGGCAGCGTTCAGCTCGAGCCCGCGCCTGACGTTCCATGCCACGTTGGCGCCGACCAGGTCGGGGTGCTCGGCGACCAGCGGGCCGAACGCGGTGGCGTACCGCAGCGCGCGCCAGGTGCGGAAGCCGTCGTCGGCGCCGGTCAGGTCGGGCGCCGCGTCGATCACCTCGCAGCCGAGGTCGGCGAGCACCTGCCGAGCCGGGGCGAGCACGGCCCTGACCGCGGGATCCACCGGCAGCCCGAGATCGGGGCTCCAGGCCACCCGCACCCTGCGCATGTCCCTGGCCAGCAGGCCGACTACGTCGCCGGGCCCGGCGAGCGCGGGCGGCCGCGCGTCGAGCGCGAGCGGCACCCTGGGGTCGGGGCCGGACAGCACGGCGAGCAGCAGCGCGACGTCGGCCACGGTGCGGCCCATCGGGCCATCGACGCCCATCCAGTCGGCCACGTCAGAGACCGGCCAGGACGGCACCCGGCCAGGTGACGGGCGCAGCCCGACCACGTTGCAGAAGCTGGCCGGGTTGCGCAGCGACCCGCCGAGGTCGCTGCCGTCGGCCAGCGCGATCAGCCGCGCGGCCAGCGCGGCGGCCGCGCCGCCGCTGCTGCCGCCCGCGCTGCGGGCCAGGTCGTAGGGGTTCCTGGTGGCGCCGAACACCCGGTTCACGGTGTGCGACCCGGCACCGAACTCTGGCGTGTTCGTCTTGCCCAGGCTGATCGCGCCGGCGTCCGCCATCCTGGTCACCAGCAGCGCGCTGCGGTCGGGCACATGGTCGGCGAAGAGCAGCGAGCCGCGGGTGGTGCGCACCCCGGCGGTCTCGACCAGGTCCTTGTGCGCCACGGGCAGCCCGTGCAGCAGGCCGGGTGGCTGGCCGCCGGCCAGCGCGTCGTCGGCCGCCGCCGCCTGGTTGAGCGCCCGCTCGAAGGTCCGGGTGACCACGGCGTTGACCAGGCCGTCGACCGCCTCGATCCGCGCGATGTGCGCGGCGATCACCTCGCGCGCCGACGCCTCGCGGCGGCGCAGCAGCCCGGCCAGCGTCACGGCGTCGAGTCCGCACAGGCCGGTCTGCTCCCCCGCCATGGTGCTCCTGCTCTGCTTGTTCAGGTCGAGGGCTTGTTCAGGTCGAGTGCTCGTTCAGGTCAGACGGCGCTCCGTCGCCCACCTGGTGAGCTGATGGCGGGTCGAGAGCTGCAGCTTGTGCAGCACCGACGATACGTGAGTCTCGACCGTCTTGGCGGAGATGAAAAGCTCCTTGGCGATCTCCTTGTACGTGTACCCGCGGGCGATCAGACGGAGCACGTCGCGCTCGCGCGGGGTCAGCTGGTCAAGCTCGGGATCGAACGAGGGCCGCACCTGCAGCTCGGGCTGCCGCGCGAACGCGTCAAGCACGAACCCGGCCAGCCTCGGCGAGAACACCGCGTCGCCGGCCCCCACCCTGCGGATCGCGTCGACCAGGTCGGCGCCTGAGATCGTCTTGGTCACATATCCCCTGGCGCCCGCCCTGATCACCGCGATCACGTCCTCGGGCGCGTCGGAGGCAGACAGGGCGAGGAACCTGATTTGCGGGTGGGATTTCGTTATCTCAGAAACGACGGTCTGGCCGCCGCCGCCGGGAAGGTGCACGTCGAGCAGCACCACGTCGGGGATGGCCTGCGCGATGCCGGCGATGGCCGGGGCGACGTCGTCGGCCTCGCCGACCACGGTGACCTCGTCGCCGAGTTCGGACCGCACGCCCGAGCGGAACAGGCCGTGGTCGTCTACGAGGAACACCCGCAGCGGCATCGCCTGCGCCACCTCACGACCCCTGACTTGGTCACGATCGAAGCCGACACGACACTATCAGCGCGACAGCGCCGCGCTGGGTGCCGCGGGAACCTGGAGCCCGCCGACCGCGTCATAAAGGCCGGTAACGCCGCACCAGGATGGCGCTCAGTATGGCCGGAGATGGTGGTCATGAACATTCGCGAACGGCCGGGACGCCCGGCCAGCCGACTGCCCGTCCTGGCCGGACTGGCCCTGCTTGCCGCGGCGCCGCTGCTCGCGACCGCGTGCGGGTCCGGCCCGACGCCGCACGGGCACGGCGTGGTCCGCCAACTCCGGGCGAACCACAGCCACGGGATCGTGCTCGGCGACCTGCCGATCCCGTACTCCCCCGAGACCTCAGGCGCGCCGTCGGGCGTCGTGGCGATCGACGTCACCGGGGGCGGGCGGTTCTCCATCAAGGTGGATACCTCCGACGGGCCGTTCTGGTGGGCCGAGCAGGGAAAGCCTGACCCGCGGGTGGCCAGGCTGGCCGGGCAGTTCAACGACGGGCACTGCGCCAAGGACCTGGTCGGCTGCCGGGTGCCTTACTTCTTTACGCTGATCGCCGAGCACCCCGGGAAGACCACGATGACCTGGGTCTATCACGCCCCCGACTGCCGGAACACGGCACCGCCCGTGGGCACCGCGTGCCAGGCGATAGTCAGGGTCAGGTTCGACATCACGATCCACTGACCCGGCGGCCGACCGCGGTCAGGAGGTGCGGCTCGGCTCGCGGTGCCCGGCCGTGCGCGGCATGGTCAGCGCCACCTCGGTGCCCTCGCCTGGGGCGCTCCTGACCGTCGCCGAGCCGCCGCGCCTGGTCATCCTGGCCCTGATCGACTCGGCCAGGCCCTTGCGGTCGGCGGGCACGGCGGCCGGGTCGAAGCCGCGGCCGCGGTCCCTGACGAAGACCGACACCCACTCGGGCTCGACCTCGGCGAACAGCGACACCACCCGCGCGCCCGACCATTTCGCCGCGTTGACTGTGGCCTCGCGGGCCGCGGCGAGCAGCGCGCTCAGGTCGTCGTTCAGCGGGCAGTCGCCGACCGTGATCACCTCGACCACGACCCCATGCTGTGCCTCGACCTCCTGCTGGATCAGCCGGACGCCACCGGCCAGCGTGGTGGCCAGCCCGTCCATGGAACCAGGTGCCCGGCCGTCGAACAGCCAGGACCGCAGCTCGCGTTCCTGCGCCCGGGCGAGCCTGACGACCTGCTGCGGGTCGTCGGCGCGGCGCTGGATCAGGGCGAGCGTCTGGAGCACCGAGTCGTGCACCCGCGTCGCCATCTCGGCGCGCTCCTCGGCCCTGACCCTGGCCTGGCGCTCGATCATCAGGTCCCTGACGATGCGCAGCCACCACGGCCCGAGCAGCACGGCGAACGCGGCGATCACCAGGAGGATGCCGACCAGCGGGTGCAGCAGCCTCGCGGTGACATGCCCGGTCAGCAGCACGATCAGGCCGACGATCAGCAGCCCGCAGGCCGCGCACATGCGCAGGCCGACCCTGGACCGTGCGGGCGGAGCGGTCTCGCCGAGCAGCGGCGCGACCACCCCGTGCATCATGGCCTGCTCGTCGTCGGGCGCGTTCCGCCAGATCAGCACCAGCCCGGCCACCACGATGACGGGCGGCCACGACAGCGAGCTGATCCAGCCGACCCCGACCGCGGACGCCACCAGCAGCAGCAGGATCAGCAGCGACGCGGCACCTGCCGCCAGCGCGATCCCGATCCGGTCGGTGCGGGCCTTGCTCGCGATGCTGCCCTGCTGGCCCTCGGCGGGCAGGAACAGCCAGCCAAGCACGTAGGCGGCGGCACCGAAGCCGCTGATGAACGAGGTGACCACGAAGATGATCCGGATGACGTTCACGCCCATGCCGCAGCGTGCAGACAGCCCGGCCGCCACCCCGCCGACAATCCTGCCCTCTTGCAGCCGCATGAGCGAGCCGGTCCGCCGCGGGCCTGCCGTCAGGTGCTCACGCCAGTCGGCATGGCCGTCCAGCCAGCCATGGTGCCAGTCCCCCCGGTGCCAGTCCCCCCGGTGCCAGTCCCCCCGGTGGGATCCGTCGTTCTGGCCCTGCTGCGGCCACTGCTCGTTCACATCTCCATCATCGCGGGAGTTCCCTGGTGCCGCTATCGGGACAACCCCTGATCCTGCGGGCCGACGTTCAGGGTCGGATCAGGGTTCTTCCCGATACTCCGCGCGCGAGGGCCGGCGCACGCTAGAGGTATGAACACAAGCGCATCAGAACCAGAGTCCGACAGCAGCGACACGAGCTTCGGCACCGAGCCAGGCCCGGCTCCGGCCGACGCCGGCCCCGGGGACCGCACGGGCGGCCCGTTCAACGGCGCGACCCGCGCCGCGGGCAGTTACTCGAACACCCGTAGCTCCGGACCGTACGGAGCGTTCGGCGACCGCGAGCTCTGCCGGCCCATCGACGACCGGATGCTGGCGGGCGTCGCCTCGGGCATCGCTCGCTACCTCGGCGTGGACGCCATCGTCGTCCGCGTCGTCCTCGCCGTGCTCGTCTTCGTGGGCGGCGCCGGCATCCCCATCTACCTGGCCGGCTGGCTGCTCATCCCCGAGGAGGGCGCGGACGCGTCGATCGCCTCCGACCTGCTCAGCTCGCTGGAGAACCGGTCCCGCTGACCGCCGCACCGTCCACCGCATCGACCTAGGAGGTCGCAGTCAGATGTCACCACAAGTCAGCCCGCCTTGGTCGTCGGGGTTCCAGTCGCGGCGGCGCGGCAGCAACCCGGGCATGCGGGTCTCCGACGCCGAGCGGAGCGAGGTCGCCGACCGGCTGTCCAGGCACTACAGCGACGGGCGCCTCGACCAGGCCGAGTTCGACGACCGCCTGCACCGCGCGATGAACGCCAAGACGCAGGGCGACTTCGCCGGCCTGTTCGACGACCTGCCCGACCTGCCGGGCGACGAGCCAGGAATGGAGGCGCCGCACGCCGACGCGGCGCAGTACCACCATCCGGTCAGGGTCTCCCGCCGGCGTTGCTCAGGCGCCTCGCTCGACCGGATCCTGTTCTTCGTCGCCGTCGTCGTGGCCGCCGTGGTGCTCGGCCACGCGCTGGTCCACTCGTTCCTGATCTGGGTGCTTGTCGGCCTGGTCGCGGTCCTGTGCCTGCGCGGCTCAGGCAGGCGCCGCCGCAGCTAGCCTGATCCGAGCAAGACCTGTCAAGGGTGACCAGGAGCACGGGGCCGACTGGCGGGAGCGCTCATGGGCGGCGGCGAGGCCGACGCGGTCGTGGTCGGCAGCGGGCCGAACGGCCTCGCGGCTGCGGTCACGCTGGCCGCCGCCGGCCTGCGGGTGAGCTTGATCGAGGGCGCCGTGACGCCGGGCGGCGGCTGCCGCACCGAGGAACTGACGCTGCCCGGCTACCGGCACGACGTCTGCTCGGCCGCGCACCCGCTGGCGCTGGCGTCGCCGTTCTTCCTGCGATTCGGCCTTGAGTCCCGTGGGGTCAGGTTCGCCCATCCCGACGTGGTGTTCGCGCACCCGCTGGACGGCGGCAGGGCCGCCGCGGTGAGCCGCTCGGTCGGCCAGACCGCGGACGGCCTCGGCGCCGACGGTGCCGCCTACCGCGGCCTGATCGGCCCGCTGGCCGGCGGCGGCGAGGTACTCGCCGCCGCCGTGCTCTCCTCGATGCGCCGACCGCCCCGCCCGTCCGCCGCGCTGGCCAGCTTCGGCCGTTACGCGGCGCGACCCGCGACCGCCGTCGCCGGGCGGATGCGCACCGACGAGGCCAGAGCGCTGCTGGCCGGCGCCGCGGCGCACGCGATGATGCCGCTGTCCGCGGCCCCGACGGCAGGGGTGGGACTGCTGCTGACCGCGCTGGCACACAGCGTCGGCTGGCCGGTCGTGACCGGCGGGAGCGCGGCGATCACCACGGCCATGGCCGACGCGGTCGTGGCGGCCGGAGGCGAGATTGCCACCGGGCAGTGGATCGAGTCGCTGTCCGACCTGCCGCGGGCCAGGGCGGTGCTGCTCGATGTGACGCCGAGGTCGCTGATCGGCCTCGCCGGGCCGCGGCTGCCCGCCAGGTACCGGGGCGCGCTGGCCAGGTTCCGCTACGGCGCGGGAGTCTGCAAGGTGGACTTCGCGCTCTCCGGCCCCGTCCCGTGGGCCGCCGAGGCAGCCCGGCGGGCCGGCACGCTGCACCTGGGCGGCACGTTCGGCGAGGTCGCCGCGGCCGAGGCTGAGGTGGCGGCCGGGCGCCATCCGGCCGCGCCCTACGTGCTCGTGGTCCAGCCCGGCGTCGCCGATCCGAGCCGGGCGCCGGAAGGCCGGCAGACCCTGTGGGCCTACTGCCACGTTCCGTCGGGCTCGACCGTGGACATGACCGCGCGGATCGAGGCGCAGATCGAGCGGTTCGCCCCCGGGTTCGGCGACCTGGTGCTCGCCAGGCACGTGCGGACCGCGGCGCAGCAGGCCGCGCACAACCCGAACTACGTGGGCGGCGACATCACGGCGGGGATGCAGACGCTCTGGCAGACCGTGGCGCGGCCGACGGCGCGCTGGAACCCGTACCGGACGCCGCTACGCGGCGTCTACCTGTGCTCGGCGTCCACGCCGCCGGGGCCAGGGGTGCACGGCCGCTGCGGCGAACTGGCGGCCCTGACCGCGCTGCGCGACGTGTTCGGGATCAGGCGGGCGCCCGACATCGGCCCGCTCGCACTGCCCGGCGGCGCGGCCGTCGATACGGAACGAGGCCGTGCGGCCGGCGATCCGGCGGCGGGCCCTGCCAGAGATCCGGCGCCGGGCCGTGCGGCCGACGGCCTGCGGCGGGCCCTGCGGCCCGAGATCCGGCACCCCGGCGCACGCCCGGCCCCGGGGACGGCGGCGCCTGATGCGGGTCGCCGTGGTCGGTGCGGGGTTCGCCGGGCTGATGGCCGCGGACCTGATCGCCAGGTCGGGCCACGAGGTCGTGGTGCTCGAAGCGCGAGACCGGGTCGGCGGACGGGTCTGGTCGACCGAGCTGGTTCCCGGCGACCCGCGCACCGTGGTCGAGCGAGGCGGCGAGTTCGTGCTCGACGGCTACGACACGATGCGGTCCGTGCTCGCCGACCTTGGCCTGACCCTTGCGGACACCACGATGTCCTACTACGACCGCGAGCCCAGGTTCGGGACGCCCGCCGCTGCCGGTTCCACCGAGCCGGTCACGTCCCGCGAGGTCGCGGCGATCGCGGCCGCGATCGCCGCGACTGCCCAGACCGCGCCGCCCGGATTCTCGCTGGCCGGATCCTCGCTGGCCGACGTGGCAGCCAGCCTCTCGCTGCCCGACCGGCCCGGCGCTCGGGCCGCTCTCGACGCCTACCTGTCCAGAGCCGAGGTGACGAACGGGATCAGCGCCGCGCTCCTTTCCGCCCTGGTGGCCAGCGACCTCACCTCAGCCGCCGACCGCCGCCCGAGCTGGCGGGTCCCCGGCGGCAACCAGCGCCTGGCGCTCGGCCTCGCGGCCCGCCTGCGCGGTGCGGTCCGGCTGCGCACCCCGGTGCGCGAGATCCGCCACGACCACCGCCGCGTCGGTATCCGCACTGACCAGGGCGAGGTGACCGCTGACGCGGTGATCGTGACGGTGCCGATGGCGGTGCTCAGGGAGCTGCCGTTCTCCCCGGCACTGCCGAGCCGGTACCTGGACGCCTGGGCTCGGGCGGGCATCGCGCACAACGCCAAGCTGCACCTGCCGCTGCTCGCGCCGGCCGCCGCATCGGCGGTGCAGAGCGTGCCAGGCCGGTTCTGGACCTGGACCGCCAGCGACGGGACCGGGCTGGTCCAGCCCGTGCTGCACGCGTTCGGCGGCACCGCAGACGGACTGGCCGCGCTCGGCGCGGGCAGCGGCCGGGCCGGCGGCCCGGCCGCCTGGGCAGGCCAGATCGCGGACCTGCGGCCCGAGCTCGCCGTGGACACCACCAGGGCCCTGCTGACCACCTGGAACGACGACCCGTGGGCCGGTGAGTCCTACACCGCGCTGACCACCGGCATGGCCGAGGGTGACGAGGACCTGGTCGCCGTCCCGCACGGCCGGGTGCACTTCGCCGGGGAGCACACCGCGCGAGACTGGGCCGGCCTGATGGAGGGCGCACTGCGCTCCGGCGTCCGCGCCGCCGCCGAGGTCCTCGCCCTGGCCAGGTAAGAGCCCATCCCGCGCTGCCCGCGTCCGGCCTGGCGAACTGTCGCGCCAAGCCTCGCCCGCTATCACCAGCTGGGCCACGCTGCCCGTCGGACCGCCGGGAACCCCAAGCCGCCTGGCCAGCCTCGTCACGTCCCGGCGAATCCGTCGAGCGCGTCGAGCAGCCACTGGCGCTTGATCCCCGGGCCGCCCCGGTGGCCGGTGGTGTCGTCGATCAGCAGCCGGGCACCCGGCCATGCCCTGGCCAGCTCCCAGGCGGTCGCCGCCGGGCAGCTCAGGTCCGCCCGGCCGTGGATCAGCACCCCGGGGATGCCAGCCAGCCGCCCCGCGCCGGCGATCAGCGGGCGGTCATCCAGCCAGGCGCCGTGCATCGCGTACCACGCGCAGAGCCGCGCGAACGCCAGCATGTCCTCCCTGGGCCCGTCCGCGTAGCCGCTCGACCGAGCGTTCGGCTCCAGCGACAGGACCGTGTCCTCCCACTCCATCCAGGCCAGCGCCGCCGCCACCCGCGTGTCGAGGTCCGGGTCCGCCAGCGCTCGGGCGTACGCCGCGTACACGTCGTCGCCAGGGCCGCAGCCGACCGCCGCGACGAACCGCTCGTGCGCCTCGGGGAAGAACATCGCGACGCCGCGGTACAGCCAGTCGGTCTCCGACCGGCGGCTTGTCGTGATCGCGGTCAGCACCACCTCGGTCACCCGCTCCGGGTGCGCCTGCGCGTAGGCCAGCCCGAGCGTCGACCCCCAGGAACCGCCGCAGACCAGCCAGCGCCCGATCCTCAGGTGCTCACGCAGCCGCTCGATGTCGGCGGCCAGGTGCCAGGTGGTGTTCGCGCTCATGTCGGTCGCGTGGTCGCTGGCGTGCGGGACGCTGCGCCCGCAGCCGCGCTGGTCGAGCATGACGACCAGGTACCGCTCGGGATCAAAGCCACGGCGCATGCCCGGCGAGCTGCCCTGGCCAGGCCCGCCGTGCAGCACCACCGCCGGCTTGCCCGCCGGGTTGCCTGCGGCCTCCCAGTAGATCTGGTTGCCGTCGCCCACATCCAGCATGCCCCGGTCGAACGCCTCGACCACCGGATAAAGCTCGCCCACGACCCGCCCCTCCCGTCCCGCCAGCGCATCGAGCCTAGCGCCCATGATCTCGAAGGATTGGTGGGCAAAATGCCTACCTACAATCCTCCGAGATAAGCCGACCTGATCCTCCGAGATAAGCCGACCTGCCGACTCTGGAGACCAGCCCGCGCGCAGGGCTACCATCGGGATGTCAGTTCCGGTTGGCGATGGCCCTCGATGCGCCGCGAAGCATCCTGCCGATGATTAGCCTGATCACACATCCAGCACCCACTACGTCCGCCGCGGAGCGCCGCCCGGCCCGGTGAGCGGCCAGCAGATCAGGGTGCGCAGCCGCAGGGACCTGGCCGCTGCGCGCCGACGACGCGGCCATGCCTGCTGGGATCACCTGATCGCCGCGCCGCTGTGGCCGATGCACGGCGTCAACCTGGGCACCCTGCTGCGAACTTGCGATGCCGTCGGGGCCTGCCTGGCCGTCCCGCGGCTGCCGTGTGAGCTGGCCGATGAGGCCATCAGGCTGGCCGACCTGGGTCCGGCCAGGCGGCGTACCGTCGTAGTGCTCGGCCACGAGCACGCCGGAATCCCGCCGGAGGCGGTCGACCTGCTCGACCTGGCGGTGGAGATCCCGATGATCGGGACCGGGGCGAGCCTGAACGTGGCCGTCGCCGGGTCGCTGGTGCTCTACCGGCTCGCCGGGCTGGCCTGATCGGGCTCGGGACGCCAGTAGACCGACTTCACCCAGATCGTGGCGAGGGTGTCAATCGCTGCCTCGTCGTCGAACGCCACGTCGGCCCGCTCGCCGCCCTGCCCGAGCCAGATGTAGCAGAAGTGCTCGAGCATCGCCGACAGCGCCGACGCCGTGAGGATCGGGTCCACGCCCGGGCAGTACCCCTCGGCCTGAGCGCGGCGGATCTGACCGGCGATCCTGCCGACGGCCTCGGCCCTGATGTCCAGCCAGCGGTCGAGGAACGCCGGGTCGCACATGGCGGCCTGGAACACCCCGATCAGCTCGCCGCGCCGCTTGGCGTAGGTGCGCCAGAAGCCGGCCACCGCCTCGCGCAGCGCCTCCTGCCTGGTCAGCCCGCTGCGGTAGGGCAGCGCCGCCATCTGGGTGGCCTCGGCATGGAACTCCTCGGCCAGCGCGACGAGCAGGTCCGCCTTGGTGTCGTAGTAGTTGTAGAACGAGGCCACCGACTTGCCGGCCTCGGCGGCGATGTCGCTGATCTTGGCGCTCAGGTAACCGTCCCTGGCGAATACTGTTCTGGCCGCGCCGCGGAACGCCTCGTCGGTCTCCCTGCCCTTGCGGGTGGCCGGCGGCCGGCGGTGCCGCGCGGCTCGGCGCCGGCGGCTGGCTGGCGCGGGCGGGCGACGGTGTGCCTGGTCATCGGTGCCCAGGCAGTCCGGGGCGGCGCGGGCGGGCGGTCACGATACCTGCCTGTCCCTGCCCGCCCAGTGCGGCTCGCGCAGCACGGACTTGAGCACCTTGCCTGTGGCGTTGCGCGGAAGCTGGTCGGCTACGGTGACGCCCGTCGGGCACTTGAACCCGGCCAGCCGCTCGCGCGCCCATGCGGTCAGCTCGGCCGGGTCAAGACCCGGCCGAGCCACGACCACGGCGTGCACCGTCTCGCCCCAGCGCTCGTCGGGGATGCCGATGACGGCGACCTCGGCGACCAGCGGGTGCCTGGCCAGCACCGCCTCCACCTCGGCCGGGTAGACGTTCTCGCCGCCGGTGATGATCATGTCCTTGAGCCGGTCGACGATGGTCAGGTAGCCGTCGGCGTCGATGACGCCGACGTCGCCGGTGCGGTAGAACCCGTCGTCGGTCATCACCCGTGCCGTCGCCGCCGGGTCATTCCAGTAGCCGGGCAGCGGCGCCGCGCCGCGCACCTGGATCTCGCCGTGCTCGCCGAGCCTGACCTCCCAGCCAAGCGAGAGCCGGCCGGCCGTGCCGAGCCTGCCGCGTGCCGGGTCGTGGTCGTCCGGTGCGAGCGAGCTGATCGGCAGCGGCCCGGTCTCGCTGCTTGCGTAGTTCTGGCGGAACCGGCAGCGCAGGGTACGGAGGGCCAGTTCGAGCAGGTCGGGGTGGATCGGCGAGGCGCCGTAGACGATCTCGGTCAGGTGCGACAGGTCGGGCGGCTCGCTCCGGCCGCGAACCTCCGTGGTCACCGCGGCGATCAGCGGGGGCACGAGCTGGGTGAGCTGGATCCGCCGGGCGGCGAGCTCGTCGACGAACGCGGCCGGGTCGAATCCGCCGAGCACGTGCAGGTGGCCGCCGGTGAACAGGGAGTAGCTGAGGTTGGCCAGCCCGGCCACGTGGAACAGCGGCAGCGCGCTCAGGTGCCTGGCGCCAGGCACCGCCTCGGGCACCTCCAGCTTCATGAACGTGACCGCCGAGATCAGCATGTCGTGCGTGGCCGGGACCAGCTTCGGCCGGCCGGTCGTGCCGCTGGTGTGCAGCAGCAGGCACGGCTGCGGGCCGCGCAGCCGCTCGACGGGGCGCGGCACCGTCGGGGTCGCTGGGATCTCGGCTGGGCCAGCAGACTCCCCCTGGGCCGGGCCGGCCGTGGCCGGCCCGGCGTAGTCGCTGCCGAGCGAGAGCAGCGGGGGCTCGGGGTCGTCCAGGCCGGCCAGCGCCTGCTTGACCAGCGGCTCGCAGTCGGCATCGGCGACGACGGCGGCCGGGCTCATCATCGCGATCAGGGCGCCGACCTCGGGCGGCGCCAGCCGCCAGTTCACGGCCGCGGGCAGCGCGCCGAGCCTGACCAGCCCGAACATCGCGGTCACCCAGCCGACCTGGTTCCGCGCCACGATCGGCACCACGTCGCCGGAGCGGACGCCGGCCGCCCCGTAGCCGGCCGCCGTCCGCTCCACCTCCTCCAGCAGTCCCGCGTAGGTCAGCTCGCCGCCGAGGTGATCGCTGAGCGCGACCTGATCGGGCGTGACCGCCGCCCGCCACTCGATGACGTGGATCAGCGAGAGCAACGCGTCAGACCCGCACGCCGCGGTCCGCCGCGGTCTTCGGCTCGTGCCTGACGTCGCCCGGCCGGCCCATCACCCGCCGCCAGCAGGCGAACTCCAGCAGGATCCCGTCCGGGTCCTGGAAGTAGAACGACCGCACGAACACGCCGGGGTGCAGTTCGGCGGCTACCCCGAACTCGCTGTCGTCGTGGTCGATCACCGGGCTGACCCGGACGCCCTTGGCCTTCAGCTTGGCCCGGTAGTCGAGGAACCTCTCCTCGGGCACGTTGAAGGCGACATGGTTCATCGACCCGACGGCACTGGTCCACTCGCCCATGCCAGGCACGGTGACCGGGGCTGAGACCCCGGGCACGGCCTCAGGGTTGTCGGGGAACCAGAAGAACGCCAGGGCGTTGCCGCCACCCATGTCGAAGAAGAAGTGCTGGCCGGACCCCGCGGGCAGGTCGATCGTCTTGATCAGCCGCATGCCGAGCACCTGGGTGTAGAACTCCACCGTGCGCTTCATGTCCGAGCAGACCAGGGCGAGGTGGTTGACCCCGCCGAGATCGAACTCCTGATTCCGCCACTCCATCGCCGGCCTCCCCGCGCTGAGCTGTGGTGCGGATTGCGTTATAAATCTAAACTCAGATTCACTATTATGCCAGGCCTGGGCAGGCGAGCCCGGCCGACCCGCGTCCGCGGTCCGAGCGCCAGGCGGGAGGCACGCACGAGCGAGCCGGTCGGGTTTCCCGGAGGCGAGCGGGGAGGCACAGTGAGCGAGATCGTCAGGGAGTTCGTCGGCCTGCCGTCGCCGGTGATCGGGCGGGCCGGCGCGGGCGGCCATCCGTGCCAGGGCATCTACCACCGCCCGGCCGGGGGCGCGCCGCGGACGGCGTTCATCGCCACGCACTACAACGTGGACTTCTCCGAGCACTACCTGGCCTCGTTCATGGCCGAGCGCGGGTTCGGCTTCCTGGGCTGGAACACCAGGTTCCGCGGCAACGAGGCGCACTTCCTGCTCGACCACGCGCTGGCCGAGATCGGGGTCGGGGTCCGCTGGCTGCGCGAGCACGCCGGGGTCGAGCGCGTCGTGCTGCTCGGCAACTCAGGCGGCGGCTCGCTGATGGCCGCGTACCAGTCGCAGGCCGTCCAGCCCAACGTCACGCCCGTCACCGGCATGCGGCCGCTCGCGGCGATCGACGAGCTGCCGCGGGGCGACCTGTTCATCGCGCTGGCGGCGCACTCGGGGCGGCCCGAAGTGCTGACCAACTGGCTTGACCCGTCGGTCACCGACGAGACCGACCCGCTGGGCGCCCATCCGGCGCTCGACCCGTTCAACCCGGAGAACGGGCCGCCGTACAGTCTGGAGTTCCAGCAGGCCTACCGCGCAGCGCAGCGGGCGCGCAACGAGCGGATCACGGACTGGGCCGTCGCGGAGCTCGCCGCGCTTGAGGGGACACGGGCGAGAGACCGGCTGTTCACCCTGTACCGGACGTGGGCCGACCTGCGGATGATCGACCCGGCCATCGAGCCGTCCGACCGGCGCCCCAACTGGTGCTACCTCGGCGAGCCCGTGAAGGCCAACTACGGCGTGTTCGGCATCGGGTCGCTGAGCACGCTGCGGTCCTGGCTGTCGATGTGGAGCCTGCGTACCTCGCAGTGCACCGCGGCGCCGCACCTGGCCAGGATCACGGTGCCCTCGCTGGTGGTGCACGCGAGCGCCGACGCGTGCGTGTACGAGAGTGACGCGCGGGCACTGTTCGACGCGATCGCAGCGCCGGTCAAGCGGCTCGAGTTCATCAAGGCCGATCACTACCTGCTTGAGCCCGACGGCGCGCGGACCCAGGCGGCCGACCTGATCGCGGCCTGGGTGGCCGGGCAGTCCTGAAGCCCGGGCAGGCGCGGATCCCGAGGCTGGGCCTCGGGCGGGCGCCAGGAATACCGAGGCTGGGGCACCGGCCGGGTCGCGGCTGCGGATAGTCTCGTCTGCCATGACCGAGGGAAAGCATGTACTGGTGACCGGCGGGGCCGGCTTCGTGGGCGCGACACTGGTGCGGCAGCTTGTCGAGCGGGGGCACAGGATCAGGGTGCTCGACAACTACACCACCGGTGATCCGGCCCACCTGGACGGCGTGGACGCCGAGCTAGTCGAGGGCGACATCAGGGACGAGGCGGCGCTCGACAAGGCGCTGGCCGACGTGGACGCGGTCATGCACCTCGCGGCGGCCGGTTCCGTGGTCAAGTCGATCGAGGACCCGGTGACGAACTTCGACGTCAACGTGCTCGGCACGTTCCGGGTGCTGGACGCCGCGCGGCGTGCCGGGGTCGAGCGCACGGTTCAGGCGTCCACCGGCGGCGCGCTGATCGGCGACGCCACGCCGCCGGTCAACGAGAACTCGCTGCCCAAGCCGATCTCGCCGTACGGCGCAAGCAAGCTGGCCGGCGAGGGGTACGCGCACGCGTTCGCCAAGTCCTACGGCCTGCGCACCATCGCGCTCAGGTTCGCCAACGTGTACGGCCCGTGGAGCGCGCGCAAGCAGGGCGCGATGAACGTGTTCTTCAAGGCCCTGCACACCGGCGAGCCGCTGGTGATCTACGGCGACGGCACGTCGTCGCGCGATTACATCCACGTCGACGACATCTCCACGGCCCTGCGGCTGGCCCTCGAGGCCCCCGGCATTCCCGGCGGCACGGTCCTGCATGTCGCCTCCGGGGTGGAGACGACGATCAGCGACCTGGCCAGGCTGTGCTGCGCCGCGGCCGGCCTGCCGGATCACCCCGTCGAGTACCGGCCGGCGCGAGTCGGCGAGGTCGACCGCAACTTCGCGGCCTACGACCTCGCGCACGCGATGCTCGGGTACGCCCCGACGGTCGCCCGCGAGGACGGCATCCCAGGCACCTGGAAGTGGTGCCAGGAGCACGTCTTCGCCTGACGGGGCATCGCGGCCGGGCTAGCCTCCTTGACCTGGGCTTCTCGCGCTGACCGAGCAGGCGCCCGGGCCGCGCCTGACCGCTGGCATGCCGTTGACCCACCGGACGGTGCCCGCTTGCACGCAGGACTCGAAGGTGGCGACCTTGTTGACGACTTGCGCGGCGGAGACGCGGTAGACGCAGGCGAAGAGCGCGTGCCCGCGCCGGACGGCGGGCACGCACGCAGAGGCCGTTGCCGCCCGGTCCGGGTGCCGGACGTTGGATGTTAGTGAGAACGGGTCAGCGGGCACGAACGCTGCCAGCGCCTCGAGGGCCGTGCCTGCGGCGGGCGGCCTGGCCCGCCCCGGGCCGATCGCGCAGGTCCCGCTGCCCCGGGCGTGGTACGGGCGACCCGCTCGGGTCCTGTACATCACCTTCAGCGCACAGCGCACGTCCTTCAGCCCGGCGTCTCCCCGCGCCGCTTCGCACAGCCACCGCCCGCTGGCCTTGACCGCGCAGCGCCCCTGCTGCGCCACCGAGGTTACGCGCACATGGCGGCTGGCCGCCAGGCGGTCGGTCATCCTGGCGACGGCGCCCAGCCAGCGGAGCACCTCGCGGCTCGCTGGCGGCTGGCTTGCCGAGGCAGCGGCCGGGACTTGGGCGGCTGCGGCCACGGCGGGGCCGGCCAGGGCGACGGCGCCCGCCGACAGCACGATGGCCAGGGGAATGACAGCAAGACGGCGCACGGACATCAGGCGGCTCCGAGTGGCTTATTTTACGCTACGACCTAAAAAATCCTAGAAGGAGACCGGCCGGTGCGGCAAGTGAGGACGCAGACTCGTGCGGCATGTGAGGACGGCGGTCTGTTGCGCAGACCCGGCCCGCCTAGTCCAGGCACGCGCAGGCCCCGCCCGCGCCGCCGGGCTTAGGCAGTGCCGCACAAGGACCGGCCATCGCCGCGCGGCGCTGCGCGCGTTGCCGCGCGCCGCGAGCCCGGCGCGGGCCCCGCCGACTGGGTCGTCCAGTCCCCGCGCACCTCTTCTTTTCATCCGCTGCGGCCTACATATCATCCGCTAGCGTCGCGCAAATCATCCCAAAAGCCTCGCGATCATGACGCCAGCGGATGAAAAGAGGCCGCAGCGGATGAAAAGTGACCGCGGAGGATGCAAAGTGACCGCGTCGGGCGATGAGATCCGGAGGACTTGGCGACCTGCGCGCCGCGAGCCCGCGGAGCGGAGCCGCGAGACGAGTGCGGAGCCGCGAGACGAGTGCGAGGTCACGCGAGCGGAGCGGGATCGGTCACGCGAGCGGAGCGGATCGGTCGTGGGACAGCAGAGCGGAGCTGCCCTGAACCTGCACGGCTGGGTCGTTACTTGATGCCGATGCCGCCATCGGAGTGCAGGATGGTGCCGGTGATGCCGCGCGCTCGGTCCGACGCGAGGAACACATAGCTGCCCGCATGATCGGCGCCGTTCAGGGCGACCCGCAGCGGCGTGCGGCTCTTCAGGTCGTCTTCGCGGCCCGGCGTGGCGTCCAGGCTGCGGCCGGTCAGGCCGAGACTCGCCGGGCCGGTCAGCTCGGTGCCGAGGGTGCCGCCTGGCGCGACGCCGTTGACACGGACCGCGGGGGCGAGTTCGTGCGCCAGTGCGACCACGCAGCCGCGCACCGCGAACTTCGACGCGACGTACAGGACCCCGCCGCGGCCGGGATAAAAGCCCGAGGTGGAGACCGTGAGCACAACCGACCCGGCCGCCGACCGGCGCAGCTCTGGCAGGGCCGCCTTCACCGAGACGAGCTGGCTCTTGACGTTGACGCTGAACATCTCGTCGAAGCCGACGTCGAGCTCCCCGTCGTCCAGGTCGGCCAGGCCGCGGTAGAAGTCGAAGATGCCCACGCAGTTGACAAGCACGTCGATGCCGCCAAGCGCGTCTCGCGCGGCCGCGGCCGCGGCCCTGGCGTCGGCCAGCGAGGTCGAGTCTCCCTGGCTGACCACGCAGCCGGGCACCTCGCCGGCCAGCCTGGCGCACTTGGCCGGGTCGAGTTCGAGCGCCGCGACGTGCGCTCCCTCGGCGACGAACGCGTCGAGCACCGCGCGGCCGATGCCCGACCCCGCTCCCACCACGAGAGCGCGCTTGCGGTCCAGCCAGCCCATTACCCGGACCGGTCCGGATCGCCAAGGCGGTCAGGACCGCCGGGGCCGACGTCAGCGCCAGTGTCGTCGCCCCCGTGCTCGGGGCCGTGCGGCGTGGCCAGCAGGCCGGAGAACAGCTCGTGGTCCTGCCACGTCAGCGCCTCAAGTTCAAGCGGGCAGAGCATGATCTCACGACCCGACGCGGGGACCGAGATGCGCAGCCGCACGCCGTTGCGCGTGCGCACCCGTTCGACCACGACCCGGGTGAACTCGTTGCCGAACTCGATCACGGGCCCCGCCTCAGCCTCGCCCGACACGCCCCCGCCCGACTCGCTCCCGCCGCCGTCGTCGCCACGACCCTCGCTCACAAGAACACCGCCAGGTTCTGTGTGCGCAGCACCGACTCGTCCACCCGGATCTCCCGTCTGGCCAGCAGGTATCCAGCGCCGACCCCGCCGACCCCGCCATCGCCGCCGGCCGCCCCGCCGCGCAGCAGGTCACGCCGTCCCGCCGAGATCAGATCCGCCTCCCTGGTATCGCCCCGGCTGCGGAACAGCAACAGCGCCGACTCGACCTCAAGCTCGGTCTCGCTCAGCCGGAAGGTCCGGACGTTGGACACGTGATGCCTGGTGCGCGACGGCGGGTCCTCGGTCCACGCGTGGTCGGTGGCGAGCCGCTGCACCCGCTTGCGCAGCGCGTAGATGTCCTCGTCGAAGTGGCCCATGCCGGGCAGCGTGTCGAAGCCGGCTCCGCGGGCGGTAGTCACCCTGACCGGCATCACGTAGCTGATGTCCTCGGCGAGCAGCCCGAGCCAGCCCTCGTAGTCGGCGGCGTCAAGCAGCGCGGCCTCCTCGACGAGGAACTGGTGCGCCGCCTGGTGTGCCGGGTCGCCGTACGGCAGCGGCCGCACCTGCTGCGACCTCGGCCTCGGCCCGCCGCCGCCCGCCCGCCGGCCGGTCACGGCCCGGCCTCCAGGCAGTCGCTCCACTGGGCCAGCCAGTGCCGCTGATTGAACTCGCCGAACCCCTGGTAGGCCACGCCGGGGCCGGAGAACCCGGTCATCGGCGGCCTGACCGGCTCGCCCGCCGAGGTCAGGCCCATCCGCGAGTTCAGCCGCAGCCGCCTGGCCATGGTCCCCGCGGCCATGTCGGTGATCGAGACCCAGTTCTCCACGTCGTCCTGCTCGAACATGCCCGAGGTGCCGAAGCACATCAGGTACGCCCGGTAGGAGTCGCGCTTGAACGACTCGGGCGCCGACGCGTCCACCGCGAACCAGGACAAGACCTCGGTCTCCCGCTCGGATACCGGCTGCCACTGCCGCACCGAGACGAACGGCACCACCGTGCCGGCCTCGTCGATCCGCGGCCAGTTGTGCACGAAGGACAGGTTCGGGAACAAGGTGGCGGCCGACACCATGAAGCCGCTGTCTGCGACCAGCGCGCGCTGCGCGGCCGACCAGGTGGAGCCCATGACCGGGATCATCTGCTCCGGGTAGCCCACGTAGCCGAGCTGCTCGGCGAACGACCCGCCCGGCGGCAGCTTGTACGTCGTGCCGGCGCCCGGCCCGGCCATGTACAGCGCGCCCTCCTTGCGCTTGCTCGCCCGCGGCTCGCGGAACAGCCCGATGTCGACGACGCTGGCGTGGGTGTGCGGCGTGTGGTAGCTGTCCCCGGCGAAGTTCTCCGCGCCGATCTTCCAGTTCGCCTTCACCCGCCAGCGCTGCGGCCCGCGCAGCTCTACTCCGGCCGGCGTCTGCCGGGTATAAAGATCCAGATAGAACGCAAAGTCCCCCAGCCAGTCCCGCAGCCCAGGCGCATCGGGATCCAGGCTGATGAAGATCAGGCCGTTGTAACTGTCCATCGAGGGGGCGGGCAGCAGGGACTGGCCGGTCCTGGCGAAGCCGTCCTCGCCGCCGTAGGCCTCGGCGTGGAACGGCACCCCGGCGAGGCGGCCGTCATTGCGGTAGGTCCAGGCGTGGTACGGGCAGCGGAAGTGCGAGGCGTTGCCCATCTCGGCCCGGCATACCTGCATGCCCTTGTGCAGGCACATGTTGAACATCACCCGCACCGTGCCGGTCTCGTCCCTGGCCACGATGAACGAGTCGGCCAGAACGCGCCGCACCACGTAGTCGCCCGGCGCCGGTATCTCTGACTCGTGCGCCACGAACACCCAGGCCCTCGCGAACAGCCGGTCCCGCTCGAGCGCGAAGATCTCGGCGTCATTGTAGACATGCGCGGGGATCATGCCGCGCCGGACGTCGGCGAGGACGGCGGCCAGGTCAGTCACGGCGGTCTCCGGGCGGCGCCAGCCCGGGCAGGCCGAGCCCGGCGTGATCGAGCCTGGCCAGGTGGTAGCGCCAGACGCTGGCGGTGTTCAGCCCGGCGCCAAGATCGGGCAGTTCGGCGAGGTCGGCACCCGGGAGGTCGGCCGGGCGGCCGCCCGCCTGGGCGGCGGCGAGGATGACGCTGGCCAGCGATTCCAGGTTCAGCGCCCGGACGACGGCCTCTTCGACGCTGGAGCCGGTCGCGGTGAGGCCGTGGCCGCGGAGCACGCAGGCGGGCGCGCCGCCCATGGCGGCGAGCATCTCGCTCGCCAGGTCGGCCCGCCTGATCAGCACGCCGCGCGGGTAGACGGGCACGCCGTCGCGCGCCATCGCCGTGGCCGGGATGTTGTAGGCGCCGACGACCGGCCGCAGCGCCAGGCCGGCCAGGTCGGCGGTCACCAGGGCGGTCGGGTGCGCGTGCACGACCGCGGTCACCTCGGGGCGGGCTCGCAGCGTCTCGACGTGGATCGGCAGCTCGGACGGAACGCGGTAGCCCCCCGGCAGCTCATAAGGCCCGTCGAGCCCGACCTCGTGCACGTCCTGCGGCGTGGTGAACAGCAGGCCGGACTCCAGAGCGCCGCGGCACCGCACGAGCAGCGTGGCTGGCCCGGTGCGCACGCTGACGTGGCCGAGCACGTCCTGGGCGAGCCCGGCGTGCGCGAGCACCCGGCAGGCCAGGGCCACGGTGCGCCGCAGCTCAGCCAGCTCCATCCGGTTCCCCTCCGCATCAACGGCCCGGCACCGCCGGTCCCCGGATCCTCGCGGCGCAATACCGGGCCGGCCTGTGTCCTAGAGACGGCCTGTCTGCAACGATACGACCTGCGGATAGAGGGGTCGCAGCGATGCAGAGCTTCGTGCACGTGATCGAGTGGCGGGCCACGGTCCGGCCGGAGATGACCGCGCTGGCCGACGACCGCGGCGCGGCGCTCAGCTACGCCGGACTGCTCGCCGCCGCCGAGCGCGCCGCGGGCGGCTGGGCATCGCTCGGCGTCCGGCCGGGCGACGTGGTGGCCGTCGTCGCCAAGAACAGCGCCGACTTCCTGGTGCACGCGTTCGCGATCATGCGGGCCGGCGCGACCCCGGCGCTGGTCAACTGGCGGCTGTCGGCCGGCGAGCTTGCCGACGTACTCGCGCTGGTGCAGCCCGTGGCGATCGCCGCCGACGCCGAGTTCACCGCGCTCGCCGAGTCGGCGGCGCCCGGCCTGACCAGGCGGGTCGTGATCGGCGGCACGGGCGGCGAGGCCCTGCATGGCTGGCTGGACGGCGCGGACCTGGACGGCCCGGTGCCGCCGCGGCCCGCGCTGTCGCGCGACTCGGTGCTCGCGCTCGTGCACACCAGCGGCACCACGGGCCGGGCGAAGGCGATCCCGCTGCGGCACGGCGCGCTGCTGGTCAGCGTGGCAGGCATGGCCATCGAGGTCGGCGACCAGGTGGCCGGCTCGCGGCACCTGCAGATCCTGCCGCTGTTCCACCTCGGCGGGTTCGGCCAGTGCATGCAGGCGCTGCTCACCGCCGGGACCGTCTACATCCACACGGCGTTCAGCCCTGCCGCGGTCATCGACGCGGTCGAACGCGACCGGATCGAGTTCTTCACCGCGGGCCCGTCGCTGATCGACATGCTGGTCGCCGAGATCCGGCGCCGAGATGGCGGGCCGAGTGGCAGGCCCGACCTGAGCAGCCTGAGGGAGATCGCCTACGGGACGGCGCCGATCACGCCGTCGTCGCTGGCCGCGGCGACCGAGGCGTTCGGCTGCCGGTTCAGGCAGATCTACGGCAACACGGAGAGCCAGAGCATGATCAGCCTGCTGGCGCCCGACGACCACTCGCCCGGCCATCCCCGGCTGGCCAGCGCGGGCCGGGTGGCGTTCGGCTGGGAGGTCAAGATCGCCGATCCTTCTGACCCGGCGGGCGCGGCGCTGCCCGACGGCACGCCGGGGGAGATCCTGATCCGCGGCGAGTGCCTGTTCTCCGGGTACTGGCGGGATCCGGACGCGACCGCGGCCGCGTTCACCTCCGACGGCTGGTACCGGACCGGCGACGTCGGCTCGCTGACGCCGGACCGCTACCTGTACATCCTGGACCGGGCCAGGGACATGGTGATCACCGGCGGCGAGAACGTCTACCCGGCCGAGGTGGAGGCGGTGCTTGCCGGGCACCCCGCGGTGGCCGAGGTCGCCGTGATCGGCAGGCCGGACCCGGTCTGGGGCGAGGCCGTGCACGCGGTGATCCGCCGGGCCGAGGGCGCCGAGGTGACCGGGCCCGAGCTCATCGCCTGGTGCCGGGACCGGCTTGCCCACTTCAAGTGCCCGAAGTCTGTCGAGTTCACCGGGCCGCTGCCGCGCACCACCACCGGCAAGGTGCTCAAGCGCGAGCTGCGCGCCCGCCTTGGCCCGGCCCTCGGCGCCGGCCCGCCCGCCAGTGTCCCGACCCCCAACGACTCGCAGGGAGCACGCCGGTGAGCCAGATCGGACTGTCCATCGCCTCGCACAGCGGCCTGCCGCCGGCCAGGGTCGGCGACCTCGCGGCGCAGGCCGAGCGGGCCGGTTTCGGCACGGTCTTCGTCGCCGAGGGTCACGGTGACGCGCTTGCGCTGTGCCTGCCGGTCGCGGCGGCGACGAGCACGGTCAGCGTCGGCACCGCGATCGCGAACGCGGCGCTGCGCCCTCCCGTGCTCGCGGCCAAGACCGCCGAGCTGATCGACCGCGCGTCGAACGGCCGCTTCATCCTCGGTCTCGGCACCGCCAACGCGATCATGAACGGGAGGTTCGGCATCGCGCCGTTCGCTCCGTTGCGGATGATCGAGGAGTACGTGGCGGTGGTGCGGGCCGTGCTGGCCGGTGACGCCGGCTACGCCGGCGAGGTGTTCAGGACCGGGATGGTGCCGCTTGACAGCCCGCCGGTCAGGGCCGACCTGCCCGTCTACCTGGGCGCGCTTGGCCCGAGGATGCTCGCGCTCGCCGGGCGTATCGCCGATGGCGTGGTGCTGAACCTGATGAGCCCGGCCCAGGCAGGCGAGGCCGCGGCGATCGTGCGGGCGTCCGCCGGGCGGGCGGGCCGGGACCCGGCGAGCGTCCCCGTGGCCTGCGTGGTGCACTGCTGCCTGTCCGATAACCCGGCGCAGGCCGCGGCCGCCGCCAGGTCAGTGGTGCCGCGGTACGTGCTGCACCCGGCGGTCGGCCGGCTGTTCGGCGAGGACGACGGGGTGGACCTGGGGCCAGCCAGGGCGCTGACCCTGGCCGGCGACCGGGCCGGGGCCGCCGAGCAGGTGCCGCAGCGGGTCGCCGACGGGTTCGTGGCGCACGGCGACCAGGCCGCGATCGCGGCGCGGATCGCCGAGTACCGCTCGGCCGGGATCGACCTGCCTGCCCTGTTCCCGATGCCGGTCGCCGGCGTCTGGCCGTTCGAGCGGGTGATCGCGGAGTTCGGTCCGTCAGCAAGGAACCTTGAGCAAGAAACCTTGACGAAGAAAGGCTGAGCACGACCCCTGGCAAGAAGAGCACGTGGGCGAGGACGCAAGGCGCGCGAGGCCCTATCCGGCTGACCTCGCCCGGCGGACAGTGCGCCCGGTGGCCGCAGGCCTGGCGGGCTTGGCGGGCGGCTCCGGCGGCGAGCCCGGCCGGGCGGGAGTCGGCGCCGCGCAGCTTGTCATCGGCCGAGCACCACGCCGCCGTTCGGGGACAGCACCTGGCCGGTCACCCAGCCGCCGTCCGGGCCGAGCAGGCGATCAGGGAGGCGACCTCGTCCGGCTGGCCCTCCCGCCCGACCAGCGTCGCGGCCGCGCGCTGCTTGCGCGACTCCGGGGTGAGCCGGCAGGCCCAGAACTCGGTATCGGGAACGAACCCAGGCGCGACCACGTTCGCCGTGCCGCCGTGCCTGCCGAGCTCGCTGGCCAGGTCGTAGACCCAGCCGTGCAGCGCGCCCGTCGGCGAGAGCCCGCCCGCCGCACAGACCACCCCGGCGACCGGCCTGCCCGCCGCCGCGACGTGCGCGGCGACCGAGGCGGCACCGGCCGTAACGGCCACGTCAGCGGGCACGACATCGATCAGATCGGTGAACCCGGCGGCCAGGCCGGCCAGCGGCTCGCGGCGCCGGCCGATGGCGGTGACATGGGCCTTGTCGGTGGCGAGCCGACGGGCCACGGCGCGGCCGATCCCGGTTCCCGCGCCGCTGACGACGATCGTTGGCTGCGGCATGCTGGCATCGCTGCCCGGCGCTGGCCGGTTCATCCCTGCCGCACGGCCATCGGTCGCCGGCGATCTCGGCGTTGCCGAGCGCCGGTCGCGATCAGCGCCACGACCTCGCGCTCCCTGGCGGTGAGTCTTCGGCTGGTGATCAGAGCTTTGGCGTTGCGACGACGATGGCGAAGGACGATGCGGCGTGCCCCGTAGCCGGGCTGAGCTGCGAGGCAGTGATCAGCACCGGCGGCTTGCCGGTCTTGGAACTGCTGACCTGTACCGCGTGCCAGGTGGCCAGGCCGCCGGTAATCCCGTCGGCGCCAGTTGCAGTGACATCGGTGAAGTCAGCGATGTTGTTGACCACGGGTCCGCGGAAGGTTACGCCGGCGTAAGTGGCGCCGGCTGCGGCCTCATTGAAGTTGCCGGGAATGGCGTGGACACGATGGGTGAAACTCGTCACTGCGGAGTCCGCGTAGGTGAGCGTGAGATTGCCGTTATGTTGCTCGGTGACCTGTGCACGGATAAGGGCACCTGCGGGCACGCTGCCCAGGGTCGTCACGGTGCCCTTGCGGAGCATCTGGTTGCCAGCACACGGGTCGCCACCGATGCCGGTGGATGCGCTCAGGTAGCCGGTGAAGTATCCGACCTGCCAGCCGCTGGTCTCCGGCACCGCGCCGAACTGCACTGCATAGCCAGTGCGCGAGTTGCATAGCTGAAGCCCTATCGCGCCGTGGGTAGCAAAATCCGCCGCGCTCAGCCGGAACATTCCGGTTAGCCGGATCAGTGCGCCGACTGGCGACGTGGCGTACCAGCCAGCGGTCGCGTTAGCGTCCAGCGGCGCGGTGCCGTCGGACGCAGATCCGCTTGGGTGTGCGCTGGGGCTCGGAGTGGCGGAAGAGCTGGCGCTAGCGTGCGTCGCAGGACTGGAGCCCGAGCTCCTGGCAACCTGAGAGCACCCGGCTAGCGCGAGCCCGGCAACTACCGACAGCGCCAGGAAGGACTTGCGCATCAGATTCGATTCTGCAGGACCGAAGGTCGGGCGGACATGGATCCACGCACCACGAGCGAGACCACAGCCAGACTGGCTGTGGCTCGCCCGTGGTGCGTGGGCTTTTACCGTAGCTGCTCGATCAGAATCCGACCGGCGATCCGGTCTCGATCGAGAAGGAGCTCGCGCCGCCACCGGTGCACTTGCGCGGGACCCACTTCGTGTGGTGGTGCTTCTTGCCGTAGTGCAGCCAGTGACCTGGGACGCACGCGTAGCTGCTCGGGCTGATCGCGGTCGGAGTGATCAGCGGCAGCGTAACCCGGGAAGCCACTGTCGACCGCGACGGTGTTCCAGGCCGCGAAGCCGTGCTTGGCACCAGTCGAAACAGTGGCGGTGACGCCGCTGAAGTCGACTAGGTCATTGGTAGCCGGAGCCGACAGGACGTCCAGGTCCGTGCTGACACCCGCTCCGGCCTCGTTGAAGAAGCCGGGGAAGGATTCGCTGGAAGTAGTTGAAGTTCGCCAGGTTGGAGTCCGCGACCGTGTAGAGCAGACCGTGGTGCACTTCCTTGATCTGCGCCTGGACCGTGGTGCCGGCCGGAACAAGACCCAGCGCGGTGGAACCCGCCGTGCCCGAAGGCCGAACTCAGTCGAAGAACGAGTTGCCGTCGCAGGGGTCGGCCGAGATCGCCGAGTCGGTCGCCTGGGGCAGGAACGCCAGATGCGGTACCCAACCACTCCAGGATCCGGGCGTCTCCGGGGTCTGCGATGACGCCCAGCTGGGCCACATAGCCCGAGGTGGCGTTGCAGAGCTGGATGCCGATTGCGCCGTTCTGCGCGTTGAAGAGCTGGTCGGCGCTGGGCAGGTTCAGCTTGAAGGATCCGTTCACCTGGGTGTAGGTGCGACCGAACTCCTGCGTGTAGTAGCCGGCTGTGCCGTTGCCGTCGGCCAGCGCACCAACGACATTGGCGGGATGCACCGATGCCTGCGCGGCGGCTCCAGCGCCGAACGTGAGCACTGCGGCCACGGCCGGCAGTACGAGGATGGATTTGCGCATTCTGAATGCAGTCCTTTCCTTGGCCATTGTTCTGTGTTACTTGCTTTGGCCATCTTTCTGGGAGATTGCTGGGTTACTCGGTGGCAACCCTCCCCACCAGGTGTCCTGGAAGGGCCCCTGCCACCCATTTCGGAGGCGCAGTGTGCCCCGAAAGCTCTACATGTTACCGCACCACGGGCGCCTCCGTCACGTTTCTCTCCTTCATATCCCGTTTCCCCATAAGTTAGCGGTGCTGACAAGCTCTCGACGGCTTAAGTGCGTATTGAGCGGCTTATGTCCCATAATTTAGGATATCGCCAGGAACATCCGCAGTCACCGCATCATACCGGACCCCTTCGCTGAATGTCTACTTCGGTATGTAAGACGCCGTGTCTGTCGCAACGGTTTACACCGAGTTCTAAAGGATCTTTCTGGCTGTGCATGCCCCTGGCCTGACGTGGCGGTTCCTCGCGGTGCTCGCCGTGCTCGCCGCCCGCATCACGGTCCGTGCCGACGTCACCTGAGCAGCGGGCCGGCCGCGGTCAGGCCGCCCGGCTGTCCAGCGACCTCGGCGAGGTGCGCAGGGAGGTTTCGAGCACCGCGGCGCGGCGGCGCGGGTCCATCAGGTTGACGCCCATGACCGCCAGGTCCTCCGGACCGGGGGTCAGCACCATGACCTTGACGCCAGCGGCACGCAGCGCCCTGACCTCGCGCAGCAGCGCGAAGGTGAGCAGCGCCCTGACCCTCCGCTCCAGCCGCTTGTGCGGCTCGCGCGGCCGGTCGGCCACGACGCTCGCCATCGGCGCGAGCACCCAGACCTCCTGCACGCCGGTCCGGGCAAGCAGGCCGAGCGAGGTCGCCGACCGGACGCCGCCGTCCACGTAGCGGCGGCCGCCGATCACGAACGGCTCGAACCAGCCGGGCACCGAGCAGGAGGCGACCACGGCGTCGGCCAGCCTGGCCAGCGGGGCGCCTTCCCTGCCGAACACGACCCGTTCCCCTGACTCGTAGTCCACCGCCACGACCCAGGTCTGGCCTCGGTCGATCCAGTGCGGCCCGACCTCCGGCGCTGGCGCGGGCGGCGGGACGGGGGCACCAGGCAGCGCAGCACCAGGCAGTGCGGCACCAGGCAGCGCGGCCCCGGTGAGCGCGGCGCCGTAGGCCAGGCCGGCCTGCTGACTCCCCGGCTCATCCCGCGCCGCCGGATGAGCCGGCCCGTGTTGCAGCGACCAGCCGTGATGCTCGCCTGAGCCGTGATGCGGGCCTGAACCGTGATGTGAGTCCGGGTCGTGGTGCGGGCCGAGGTGCAGCGCCGTCGCCTGGGTGTGCAGCAGGTGCACCATCGCCCGCAGGTTGTGGTGGTTCTCCCTGCCGACCGGGAGCCAGGCGCTCGCGCCGACCGACGGGTGGATCCGGTGCGGCGCCATCAGCGCCGAGGCCATCAGCCGCGGCGAGCCGAACCGCAGCCGCGGCGGCCTCGGCCACGGCCCGCCGTGCACGTCGCCGACCTCGGCGAGCGCGCCGACGGGCTCGCCGCGCTGGAAGGCGATCATCTCCTCGATGCTCGCGCCGCAGCGCAGCGCGGCGGTCAGCACGCTGCCCGCGCTGGTGCCCAGCATGATGTCCACGTCGGCGACGGGCAGCGACAGCCGCTCCTGCACGGCGGGCAGCGCGCCGGTCATCCAGGCCGCGCCAAGGACACCGCCGGCCCCCAGCACGAGCGCGGTTCGCGGGCGAGTCCGCACCACGAGCCGTTTCGCCATCGTCGTTGACCTTACTGTTACCTGGGAGTTTCCGGCAGGTTGCGCCGAGGTGAAACGTCTACCGCCCATAAGGCTTTATACGTCACGTCAGGCACTGAGGGCCACAGAACGCGAAGCTCGTTACTCCTGGTCAGCCGGGCTCGCGCGGGGTAGTTGTTGAACGAGCGCCCACCCCATGCCACCCCACCCCATGCCGCACAGCACAGGAGCCCGCCAGTGAAGACCTTCGCCTCATCGGCCGACCTGACCGACAAGGAGCAGACGCTGGAGATACTCGGCGACGGGATCTACGCGCTGACCGCCGAGGGCGACCCGAACGTGGGCGCGATCGAGGGCGAGGACTTCCTGGTCTGCTTCGAGGCGATGGCGACGCCGGTCGCGGCGCGCGCCTGGCTGGAGCGTCTGCGCGAGCACACGTCCAAGCCGATCCGCTACCTGGTGCTCTCGCACTATCACGCGGTCCGAGTACTCGGGGCCAGCGCGTTCGGCGCCGACGTGATCGTCGCGCACGACAACACCCGCGCGCTGATCGCCGAGCGTGGCCTGGCCGACTGGGAGTCCGAGCTCGGCCGGATGCCGCGGCTGTTCAGCGACCCGGCCTCGATTCCCGGCCTGACCTGGCCGACCGTGACGTTCTCCGACCGGCTCACCATCCACCTGGGCGGCGAGCGTGGCGAGCTGATCCTGGCCTACTGCGGACGCGGGCACACCGAGGGCGACATCGTGGCCTGGCTGCCCAGCCAGGGGGTCCTGTTCGCCGGTGACCTGGTGGAAGCCCAGGCCGCGCTGTACACCGGGGACGCCTACCACCGGGACTGGGCATCGGGCACGCTGGACGCGGTTGCCGCGCTCGGCGCGCGGACGCTGGTCGGCGGGCGCGGCGCGGTCGCCTCGGGTGCGGACGCCGTGCAGGCCGCGGTCGGCCAGACCAGGGACTTCCTGCGCACGATGCTGGCCGAGGTCGGCGCGGTGCACGCGGCGGGCGGGACTCTCAGGGACGCGTTCGGCGCGGCGCACGGCGCGCTGGCGCCGCGATACGGCCGGTGGCCGATCTTCGAGCACTGCATGCCGTTCAACGTCTCCAGGCTGTGGGACGAGCTCTCCGGGGTGGAACGGCCGGTGATCTGGACCGCCGAGCGCGACCGCCAGGTCTGGGATCAGCTGGAGGACTGAGCGCCGACGGCAGGACCGGGCGGAGGAGGCGAGCGGCCAGCGATGAAACCGGTGGTGATCGCCGGGGCCGGCCCGGTCGGCCTGGTCACCGCGCTGCTGCTGGCCAGGTGGGAGATCCCGGCCGTCGTGCTCGAGGCCGCCGATCAGCAGTCGGAGACCGGCTCGCGGGCGATCTGCTTCCAGCGGGACGTGCTCGACATCCTGGACCGGGCGGGGTGCGCGGAGGACATGCTGGCCGAGGGCGTGACATGGACGACCGGGCGGACGTTCTACCGGTCGAGCGAGCTGTTCGCCGTGACGTTCCCCGACCACGGCGCCAGCGCGCTGCCGCCGTGGATCAACATCTCCCAGTCGAGCGTAGAGCGCTACCTGCTGGCCAGGGCGCTGGCCGAGCCGCTGATCGAGGTCCGCTTCGGCGCGGCGGTGACCGGGCTCCGCTGCGTAGCCGGCGGGGTGGAGGTCGAGGTGGGCGGGCCCTGGCCCGCCGTCCGCGGCAGCCACCTGGTCGGCGCGGACGGGGCGCGCAGCGCGGTGCGGCGGCTGCTCGGGATCGGCTTTCCCGGCCGGTCGTTCGACGACCAGTTCCTGATCTGCGACATCAGGGCCGACCTGCCGTTCCCGAGCGAGCGGCGGTTCTACTTCGATCCGGAGTGGAACCCGGGCAGGCAGGTGCTCGTGCACCAGTGCCCGGACGGCGTCTGGCGGATCGACTGGCAGGTGCCCGCCGGGTTCGACCTGGACGCCGAGCGGGCCGGCGGCGGGCTCGACCGCCGGGTCAGGCAGATCACCGGCGGCCGACCGTACGAGATCGTCTGGGCGACCGCCTACCGGTTCCACCAGCGGGTCGCCGAGGCGTTCGGCGCGGGACGGGCGTTCCTGGCCGGGGACGCCGCGCACCTGTACGCACCGTTTGGTGCCCGCGGCCTCAACTCGGGCATCGCCGACGCGGAGAACCTGGCCTGGAAGCTGGCCTTCGTCCGGCGCGGCTGGGCACCGGACGGCCTGCTCGACAGCTACCACGCCGAACGGGCGGCCGCCGCGGCGGAGAACCTGCGCGTCACCAGCGCGACCATGGAGTTCCTCGTGCCGCAGACGGCGAAGGCGCGCAGGCGCCGGGCCGAGGTGCTCGAGCGGGCCCTGAGCGACCCGGCGGCCAGGTCGGCGATCAACTCGGGCAAGCTCGCCGAGCCGTACTGGTACATCGCGAGCCCGCTCACCACGCCATGGCCGTCGCTGGCCGGGTTCCCCGCCGAACCCGGAGCGCTGCGCCCGCCCGTCCCCGGGGTGATCTGCCCGGACGGGCCCTGCCTCGCGCCCGGCCCGGATGGCGCCGGCCGGGAGCCGATGACCAGGCTGCGGCGGCTGTTCGGGCGTTCGCTCGTGGTGCTGACAGGGTCGCGGGAGGCAGCGGCGCTGGCCGCCGGGGAGGGCGCGGCGGGGTGGGCCGCCCCCGTCACGGTGTACGCGCTCGAGGAGATCGACGTGTCGGGCGCGCTGCGTGCCGCGCTCGGGGCGACCGGCGACAGCGTGCACGTGGTCCGGCCAGACGGGCACCTGGCCGCGGTGCTGCCCTGCTACGAGGCTGGTGCGCTGGCGGCCGCGCTGCGACGCGCGGCGGGCTGGCCGGCAAGCCGTGACCCGGCCGGACTGAGCTGATCGGCGGCTGGCTAGGACTGCGCGCCGGCGGACCTGGCCAGGGCCTGGACGCCGGCGATGAACACGTCCACGCCGAGCCGGTAGTGGAACTCGGGGTCGTCGCCGCAGGAGGTCATCGGCACCGCCGCCTCGACCAGGCGCGGAAACTTGTCGGCCGGCAGCGAGGCGAGTTCCACCTGCTTGCGCCACATCAGGTCGTCCATCGACGGCCCGCCCTGGCCGGAGCCGGCGCCCGGCTCGCTCATCGCCAGCATCAGGCCGGTCCACAGCCCCATCCTGGCGATCTCGCTGGCCTGCCAGACGTCGAACCCGGCGCCGCGCAGCACCTCGAGCGTGGTCTCGGTGGCCTGCCAGTGCGACGGGCCGAGCTTCTCGCTGTGCAGCAGCAGCGCCGACGCCGACGGGTGCGACCGCAGCACGTGGATCAGCGACTCGAGTATCCCGCGCAGCTGCAGCGACCAGTGGCTTGACGGGTCGACGTCGGTGTGGATCTCACCCCAGATCCGGTCGGCCACGGCAGCGATCAGCTCTTCCTTGCTGCGGAAGTGCCAGTACAGCGCCATCGGGGTCACGCCGAGTTCCTGCGCGATGCGCCGGATCGTCAGGGCGTCCACGCCCTCGCTGTCGGCAAGCGCCAGCGCGCGGTCCACCACGGCCGATCTGCTCAGCCTGGCCCGCTCCGCCTCTGTTGCCTTCGTCGCTGCCATCACTTGACAACTATACGACGTACAGTCGATGCTAGGAAGCGTACAACGTATAAGAGTCTTGTACAGGTACGACGTACAGGAACGGCGTACAGCAAACGGCAGCGGCCGGTGAGCGGAAGGGAAACGGGTTCGATGGCCAGACGCTGGTGGACCCTGGTGGCGGTGGGACTCGCCACCTTCATGACGTACCTCGACAACAACGTGACCAACGTGGCGATCCCGACGATCCAGCGGAGCCTGCACCTGTCGATCGCGGGCCTTGAGTGGGTGGTGAGCAGCTACGTGCTGGTCTTCGCCAGCCTCCTGCTGGTCGGCGGCCGGGTCGCCGACGCCTACGGCAGGCGGCGGCTGTTCTTCGTGGGCACGGCGGTGTTCACCACCGCCTCGCTGGCCGCTGGCCTGGCCGGCAGCGGCGGCGCGCTGATCGGCGCCCGTGTGATCCAGGGCCTCGGCGCGGCGCTGCTGGTGCCGACCACGCTGGCGATCATCATGGCGACCTTCCGCGACACCAGGGAGCGGACGGCCGCGATCGGGGCGTGGACGGCGATCGGCGCCATGGCGCTGGCGTTCGGCCCGCTGATCGGCGGCTTCATCAGCCAGCACCTGCACTGGGGCTGGATCTTCTTCATCAACGTGCCGGTCGGCATCGTCGCGGTCGCGATCGCGGCCGCGACCATGGACGAGTCACGTGACACCGGCGCGGTGCGCAGGCTCGACATTCCCGGCATGGCCGCCTCGTCGGTGGCGCTGTTCGCGCTCACCTACGCGCTCATCGAGGGCCACGACAAGGGCTGGACCTCGCCGGTCATCGTCGGCGCGTTCGCGCTTGCGGCCGCGGCCGGGGCCTTGTTCGCGCTGATCGAGGCCCGCGCGGAGCAGCCGATGGTCAGCCTGAGCCTGTTCCGCTCCCGCACGTTCAGCGGCGGGACGGCGACCATGATGGTCTGGGCCTTCGGCATCTTCGGCATCTACTTCTTCACCTCGATCTACCTGCAGGAGATTCTCGGCTTCTCGCCGACCAAGGCCGGCCTGGCGTTCGTCCCGATGGCGCTGTGCCTGGCGGCCGCGGCGTCGATATCAGGGCCGCTCGCGCTGCGCCTCGGCGCACACCGGATGGTGGCCGCGGGCATGGCGCTGATGGCCGTCGGGCTTTACCTGTTCTCCACGCTCGGCGCCACGGCCACGTTCGGCGGCCTGATGCCGGGGTTCGTCCTGTTCGGGGCGGGCGCCGGGCTGATGCAGGTGCCGCTGACCAACGCGGTGCTGCACGGCCAGCCGCACGAGCGCTCGGGTATCGCATCTGCCCTGCTCAACGCCTCGCGCGAGATCGCCGGCCTGCTCGGGATCACGATCATCGGGGCTGTGCTGCGGTCCAGGCAGGGCGCCGCGCTGGCGCACGGGACCGGCCAGGCTGGGGCGTTCCTGGACGGCTATCACGCCGGCCTGCTGGTGACCGTCGCGCTGGTGGCCGCCGGAGCTGTGATCAGCTTCCTCGCGCTGCGGCCGACGCCTGAAGCCGGCGTCGAGCCGGCGGAGGCCGCCATCGTGGACGCCGGCCGGCCGGAGGCCGGCGCGGTGCCGGTTCTTATTCCGGTGCCGGTCCTGGCCGACACGGGCGAGACGGCCGGGCACGCCGAGCCGGCCGGACTGGCCGGGGCGGGGAACCGCTAGGGCTGGCTGGGGGGTGCCGCGCGGCCGCCACCAGCGGCTGCGCGGCACCTCCGCGTATGCTCGACTGACTTCAGACGCCGCACCCGGAGCCGGGGTTCACCGTTGGCCGATCTCGCGACGGCATCCGCCCAGCCGCTCGGGCGTCTGTCCGTTCTCCGCTCGCCGCGCCTTGCCGTGACGGTGATCTTCTTCGTCAACGGCGTGCTGCTCGCCTCGTGGACCGCGCACATCCCGCACGTCAAGGCGTCACTGGGGCTCGACGACGGCGCGCTCGGCATCGCGCTGCTCGGCGCCCCGGCCGGGTCGGTGCTCGCGATGCTGCTCACCGCGCGCCTAATCGCCAGGATGGGCAGCCGCCGGATGGTCAGGATCACCCTGGTCGGCTACTGCCTGGCGGGGCCGGTGGTGGGCCTGACCGGGTCGCTGGTCGGCCTGTTCCTGGCGCTTGCCGCGTGGGGCGCGTTCCAGGGCACGCTCGACGTGTCGATGAACACCCAGGCCATCTCGGTGGAGCGGCGGGCGGGGCACCCGCTCATGCCCGGCTTCCATGCGTGGTGGAGCATCGGCGCGTTCGCCGGAGCGGCGGTCGGGGCTCTCGGGGTCGCGGCCGGGCTCTCCCTGTCCGGCCAGCTCGCGATCCTGGCCCTGCCGTGCCTGCTGGCCGGCGGCTGGCTCGCGACGCAGATGATCCCCGACGTGCCGCCCGCCGAGCAGGCGAAGCCACCCGCCCTCTCGGCCGACCCGCTCGCGCTCCCGGCCGACCTGCTCGCGCCCCAGGCCGGCCCGCGCCAGACCCGCGCTCGCCAGGTCGGCACAGCTGACCGCGCCGCCTGGCTGGCGATCCTCATGCTCGGCGCGATCGCGGTCGCCGACATGCTGTGCGAGGGCGCCGCCGCTGACTGGGCGGCGGTCTACCTGCGCACCACGCTGGGCACGGCGCCCGCGGTCGCGGGCCTCGGCTACGCGTGCTACTCGCTCGCCATGGTCGGCGTCCGGCTGAGCGGCAACAGGCTGCTCGCCAGATTCACGGCGCATCGGCTGCTGCCGTTCCTGGCGGCTGCCGCGACCGTCCTGTTCGCGGCCGGCCTGGCCGTGAACTCCGTTCCGCTGGTGCTGATCGGGTTCGGCGGGCTCGGCGCCGGCCTTGCCGCGGTCATACCCGCGGTGTTCAGCGCGGCCGGCCGGGTGCCCGGCATCAACGCGGGCACCGCGGTGTCCATGGTCTCGGCGTTCGGCTGGGCCGGCTTCGTCCTGGGCCCCGTGCTGATCGGCCAGCTCGCCGGGGCCACGTCACTGCGCATCGCGCTCACCACGGTGCCGATCCTGACCGCCCTGATCGCGGTGTCCACCGCCACCTGCCGCGAGCTACGCGAGCGCTGAGCCCGTGTCGCAGCACCGGCAGCACCGGCCCGCCGGTATCCTGGAGCAGCAGGTCCGCGGGGGGCACGGCCTTCCGCACGGCACCACATCAGCCGCCGCGGACGTCGGCTGACCTAACCCGGTGCACCCACCATGGCGCACGCTGCCAGAGATCGCGGCGCGTCCCCGTTAAGAAATTCACTACTTGAAAACTGCCATGACAACAGACTCCCGAACCTACAACTTCAGCGCAGGACCAGCGGTACTGCCCGAGCCCGTGCTCGCGCAGGCACAGGCAGAGCTGCCGAACTGGCACGGCTCGGGCATGAGCGTGATGGAGATGAGCCATCGCGGCAAGGACTTCCTCGCCATCGCCGAGGCCGCCGAGTCGACCCTGCGCGAGCTCATGTCGATCCCCGAGGACTACCGGGTCCTGTTCCTGCAGGGCGGCGCGACCGGTCAGTTCGCCGCCGTCCCGATGAACCTGGCCGCCCAGGCCAGCGCGGCCGACTACGTGATCACCGGGAGCTGGGGCAAGCGCGCCTACACCGAGGCGGCCAAGTACCTCGACCGGGCCGCGGTCGCCGCCACCAGCCAGCCGCACACCTACGTGCCGCCGGCCTCGAGCTGGCAGCGGACGCCCGACGCCGAGTACGTGCACATCACGCTCAACGAGACCATCAACGGGGTGCGCTTCGACGAGGTGCCTGACACCGCGCCGACGCCGCTGGTGGCGGACGTCAGCTCGATTATTCTGTCCGAGCCGATCGACGTGACCAGGTTCGGCGCGCTCTACGCCGGCGCCCAGAAGAACATCGGCCCCTCCGGCCTGGTCGTGGTGATCGTGCGGGACGACCTGCTCGGCAGCGCCAGGCCAAGCACACCGCAGGTGTGGGACTGGTTCGAGAACGCCAAGTCCGCGTCCATGATCAACACGCCGCCGACCTACGCCTGGTACATCGCGGGCCTCGTGTTCGGCTGGGTGGCCGCCCAGGGCGGGGTCAGCGCGATGGCCGAGGTGAACAGGCGCAAGGCAGCCAAGCTGTACGCGGCGATCGACGGGTCAGGCTTCTACGCCAACCCGGTGCGGCCGCCCTTCAGGTCCCTGATGAACGTCCCGTTCACGATCGCGCGGCCCGAGCTCGAGCCCGCCTTCCTCGCCGAGGCCAGGGCCGCCGGCCTGGTGAACCTGGAGGGCCACCGCAGCGTCGGCGGCATGCGCGCGAGCATCTACAACGCGATGCCCGAGGCCGGGGTGGACGCCCTGGTCGATTTCATGAGGGAGTTCGAGGCACAGCATGGGTAAGTTCCGGGTCAGGACCTACGACGCGATCTCGCCGGTCGGGCTGCGACGGTTCAGCGCCGACTACTCCGTGTCGGCAGGCGCGGAACAGCCCGATGCGATCATGCTCCGCTCCTTCAACTTGCATAACGAACCCGTCGACGCATCTGTTCTCGCGATCGGGCGAGCGGGAGCGGGCGTCAACAACATCCCCGTCGAGGAGATGACCAGGCGCGGCGTGGTGGTGTTCAACGCCCCGGGCGCCAACGCCAACTCGGTCAAGGAACTCGTGCTGGCCGGCATGCTGCTCGCCGCCCGCAACCTGCCCGCGGCCCTGGCCTACGCCAAGTCGCTGCCCGCCCGCGACATGAAGAAGGCCGTCGAGAAGGGCAAGAAGCAGTTCGCCGGGCAGGAGATCAGCGACGGCACCCTCGGCGTGATCGGTCTCGGCGCGATCGGCTACCGGGTCGCGAACACCGCCGTGGACCTCGGCATGCGCGTGCTTGGCTACGATCCGCAGGTCACCGAGCAGCACGCTGCCGAGCTGTCGCCGCAGGTGCACCGGGTGAACAGCCTGGAGCGGCTGCTCGCCGAGAGCGACTTCGTGACCCTGCACGTGCCGCTGACCGAGACCACAAGCGGGATGCTCGACGAGCGCAAGCTGGCGCTGATGCCGGGCGGCGCGGTCCTGCTCAACTTCGCCCGCGACGAGCTCGTCGACGAGTCGGCGCTGGTCGCGGCCCTGGACGCCGGGCAGCTGCGCTGCTACGTGACCGACTTCCCCAACCCGACCGTCTACGCGCACGAGAAGGTCATCGTGCTGCCGCACCTGGGCGCGAGCACCAGCAGCGCCGAGGACAACTGCGCGGCCATGGTCGCCGACGAGCTCCAGGACTTCCTGGAGAACGGCAACGTCAGGCACTCGGTGAACTTCCCCGCCGTGTCGCTGCCGCGCCGCGGCTTCCTGCGGCTGACCATGGCGCACCTGAACACTCCCGGCGTGATCGCACAGTTCGCCCAGGTGATCAGCGGAGCGGGGATCAACGTCGTGGAGCTGATCAACGACTGCCGCGGCGAGTACGCCTACAGCATCATGGAGATAGAGGCCAGCGACCTGCCCGACTCGGTGGTCAGGCAGCTCGAGCAGATGCCGGCGATGATCAGGCTCCGCGTGCTCGGCGAGCCAAGCTGACGAGCCCGGCAGCAGCCGGGCGGCGCTGCTCTACTCGGGCGGCGCGAGTCGCACGGCCGGACGGAACGGCGGCACCGACTCGCCGCTCACCCGGAACCTGCCCCACAGGTCGGGCTCGGACAGCACGCACGGACTGGCGCCCTGGCCGGTGTCAAGAACGCCGGCCGCGCGGGTGGCCGCACGGCTCAGCCGCTCGTCGGCGGCGATCCGGCCGTACCAGTGGTACCTGCCGTCGATCGGCTGGAAGAACCCGCGCAGTTCCACCTGGACGTCGAACACGTCAGGCCCGATCCGCAGCCGCGCCGGGCCCTGGTACCCGTCGTGCCCGCCAAGCCCGCCGGGCCCGCCAAGCCCGCCGGGCCCGCCAAGCCCGCCGGGCCCGGTCAGCTCATCGGGTCCGCTTGTCACTAGTGCTCCGCCCGGCGGACGGAGAGCCTCGGGTGGATGACCGGCATCGGCTGATCGGGCTCGATCCTGATTCCCGCCTCGCCGAGTATCCCGGCCAGCGCGGCCCAGATCAGCTGCGTGACGTACTCGACCACGTGCGCACGGCTCATCGAGCGGCGCTGCAGCCACCACTCGCCGGTGGACTGGACTAGCCCGGTCACCCCGAAGGCCCACGGCTCGGCCGCGCCCGAGTCGAGCCCGAAGAACCACAGGTAGTCCCCGATCACGGCGGTCAGCGCCATCGCGATGGATTCCTTGTCAGCCTGGACCCCCGGGTAGCGACCGCCGGGCGCCGCGTCTTGCCGCGCGATGAGCCAGTACAGGTTCGGGTGCTCGTCGATGACCGCGAAGTAGGCGCCGACCGCCCCGGCGATGCGGTCAAGCACCGGGCCGCCCGCGCTGATCGTCGGGAGCATCCTGGCCAGGAAGTACTCAGACCCCCGCTCGGCCAGCGCGTCGACAAGCTCGGCCTTGTCGCTGAAGTACCGGTAAAGCACCGGCTTGGAGACCCCAGCCTCGACCGCGACGGCATCCATCAGCAGTTCGGGCCCTTGCGCCTCGAGCAGCCGGAGGGCCGCATCGACGAAGCTGCGCCGCCGTTCGTCACGGTGCACGGACCAGCGGTCCTTGCGCGCGTCCCGCGCCTGCCGCTCTCCGCTCACCCCGCCGTCCCCGCTCAACCGACGCGCCCATCCCACCGGCGCCGCGTCGAATCTGGCCGGGCTGGCCGGCCATTGACACGACAGGTCGCCCGATGCATGCTACCAAAGGTAACTGTTACTTCCGGTAATAGATAGTCCCGGCCGAAAGGAACAGCCCGTGGCCAGCACCGATCTGGACACCGACGCCAGGCACGGCGGAGATCCCGAGCCGACGGCCGAGCGCACCGCGGAGCGGACAGCCGCGCGCACCGCCGAGCGCACCGCGGAACGGCTGCTTCGCTCGTCGGCCGCCCGCGGCTACGACCCCGACGTGGACATCGACTGGTCAGCGCCGCTCGCCGACGGCAAGCTCTACCTGCTCGAGCACCGCTGCTCGCTGTACGGGACGCCGCTGTGGGATCAGCTCAGCCCCGAGCAGCGGGTGGAGCTCGGCAAGCACGAGGCGGCCAGCGTGGTGAGCTCGGGCATCTGGCTGGAGGCCGTGCTGATGCGGATGCTGGCCAGGCTGAGCTACCACGGCGACCCGATGAGCCGCCGCATCCAGTACGCGCTGACCGAGCTTGGCGAGGAGACCAGGCACACCACGATGCTGGCCAGGATGCTGGAGCGGATCGGGACGCCGTGCTACCGCCCGCCGCGCTACGTCCGGCTGCTCGGCGGCCTGCTCGCGGCGACGGCGCGCGGCCCGGCGCTGTGGGGCGCGATCCTGATCGGCGAGGAGATCGTGGACCGGCTGCAGCGCGAGCAGCTCGCCGACGAGTCCATCCAGCCGCTGATCAGGATGGTCAGCAGGATCCACGTCACCGAGGAGGCCAGGCACGTCGGATTCGCCAGGGCCGAGCTGCTGCGGAGCATCGGCACGGTACGCGGCCCGGCGCTGCGCTACGACCGGATGGTGCTCGCCAGGACCGCGTTCGTGGTCTCGCGCGTGCTGATCAGCCCGGAGGTCTACCGCGCGGTCGGGCTCGACCCCCGCCAGGCCAGGCGCGCCGCGCTGGCCAACCCGTACCACCGGGAGGCGCTCAGGTACGGCGGCGAGAAGGTGGTGCCCTTCCTGACCGAGGCAGGCCTGATCGGCCGCCCCGGCCTGAATCTGTGGCGCAAGTCGTTCCTGCTGGGCTGACCCCCGTCGCGCAGCAGCGCGCAGCCCGCGGTGAGCACGATCTCCCAGGCGAAGTAGCGGGTCCAGCCGGCGGCCAGCGCCGCGCCGATGGCCTGCTCCGGACTCGGCCGATGCGGCGCGAACGCCGTGGCGAGCTGGCTGCCCAGCGTGATCTGGGTCAGCGCGAGCCTGGGGCGCACCGGCCCGTCGAACCGCAGCGTGGTCGGCAGCCGCTGGCCAAACAGGTCAAGCTCGCCAGGGCCCGACACGCTCAGCGACGGCGCAGCGGCTCCGACCCCGACCGTCTGGCCGGCCCGCGACACCTGCTGCATCGGAATCACCAGCAGCGCCACCGCAATCGACACGGCGGCCACGAGCACGGTGCTGGCCACCACGGCAAGCCGTCGGTGCAGACCGCGCGCCGACCCTCTCATTGCCTCACCCCATGTCCTGGCCTTGCCCGGTCGAGTAACGAACTTGCCCGTCCGGCGGGCGGCATTCCTCGACACGGCCCCGGCCAGCCTTGACACGGCCCCGGCCAGCCTGGACACGGCGTCCGGAAGCCTGGACACGGCCTCCGGCCGACCCGCCCAGCGCCGGGCAGAGGTTCAGCGCATCGGCCGTCTCCCGGCGATCGTGATGATCTCGGGGCTGACCGACGTCAGCGGGCTGGCGTCCCAGTCCCCGTACCGCTGCCGCACCGCCAGCCCGGCCCGGTCAAGGAAGGCGTCGAGCGACGCGGCGGGCAGGAACCGCAGCGTGCTCCGGCTCAGCTGCGGCCCGTCCCAGTCGTCACTGTCGAAGAACGAGGTGAACGAGATCAGCTCGCCGCCGTCCGGCGGGTCCACCTCGTGCCACAGCCGCACCACGGCTCCGGTAGCGTCGGCCGCCTCGCCGACGTAGGCGGGCGTCCACCGCTCCCACGCCCGGGCGGCCGGGTTGCGGGTCTCGAACGCGAAGCGGCCGGACGGCGTCAGCGCCGCCCGGATCGCGGCCAGCGCCGAACTGACCTCATCGTCGGAGATCAGCACCTGGAACGCGTGGCCGGTCATCACCACCAGGTCGAACTCGCCCGCCCAGCGAACGCGGCCCACGTCGCCGAGCACCCACTCGATGCCAGGCCGCTTGCGTGCCTGGGCGAGCATCCCCGCGGCGGGGTCAAGGCCGCACAGCCGCCCGGTGTGACCGGCCCGGCGTGCCAGGTCGAGGAGCGCGCCTGTCCCGCAGCCCACGTCGAGTACGGCCTGCGCAGCCATGATCAGCGGCAGGTAGAAGCCGAAGTCGCCGCGCGGGGCCGCCGGATGCAGGACGTCGTAGAGCTCGGCGAGCCTGGCGTCGGAGAACAGCCGGTCGGGCACAGTTCAGCCTGCCACCGCGGCGGCGGCTCGCGCGAGGCATTAATCCGCCGCCAGTCAGGGCTCGCGCCGGTCACGGGCTGCCGGGGCGGTCAGAGGTTGCCGGGCCGACCAAGGAGCGTCCCGGTCAGGGCTCGCGCCGGCCGAGGCCCTCGATGAGCGCGTCCACCCCAACCGACCAGCGCCGGTCGGCCGACGCGGCCGACGTGCCGAGCCAGCCGGCCGACTCCTGCGCGGCCAGGCCGAGCGCAAGCCCGATCAGCACGTGCGCGATGTCCACCGGGTCGCCGGCGATGTCGCCCGCGGCGACGCAGCGCCTGACCCGGTCGACGATGAACTCCCGCACGGCGGCTCCCGCGGCCAGGTCATCGGGACCGGGGTCGAAGTCGGCGAACGGGCGCTCGAACATGACACGGGAGAGCTCTGCGTTATGGCCGATGAAAGAGCGCAGCGCGAAGGCGATCTGCCGCAGCGCCTCAGGGCCGCCCTCGGCCGGGACGGCGCGGTCGAGGTGGCGGCGCAGCAGCCGGAAGCCCTCGAAGAAGATGGCGCGGACCAGGCCGCCCTTGTCGCCGAACAGCTCGTACACCGCGGGCGTGGACGTGCCGGCGTCGCGGGCGATCCGGCGTGCGGTCAGCCCGACGACGCCGTCGGCGGCCAGCGCCCCGACGGCCACCGCCAGGATGCGGTCACCGAGCTCTGGCGTGCGCTGCTTCGGCGGCGGCATGAGGTCACGGTAGCGGCATCGCCGCGGCTCAGCGGGCGGCAGGTGCGGCAGCTCCGGCTGAGGTTCCGGCGGCGGCGCCGGCTGCCGCTGTGGCCGCGACCATCTCGGCCGCCGCGCCGGCGACCGCGCCGACCATGCGGCGGTCGCGGCGGTCGCGGCGGTCGCGGCGGCGAAGTCCTGCTCGATGGCGGCATGCAGGGCGGCCAGCGTGGCCTCGCGCACCCTGAGCTTGGTCGCCGCGTGCGCGGCAGGGTCCAGCCCGCGCATCTGCTGCGCGGCGTCCTGCGCGGCGGCGGCGAGCGCGGCCGGTTCGGTGACCGCGTCGAGGAACCCGGCGGCCACTGCCGCATCGGGCGAGTAGACCTCGGCAAGCACGGTGGCGCGGCTGAAATGCGCGGGCGCCAGCCGCTGCCGGCAGATCTCGGCCGCCGCCCGCGGCATGGTCAGGCCGATCGCGACCTCGTTGGCGGTCAGCCGGTACGGCCCGGCGGCGCCGATCCGGTAGTCGCCGGACAGCACGAGGAACGCGCCCATCGCGACGGCGTGCCCGGTGCAGGCGATCACCACCGGGCGCGGGAAGGCCAGGATCCGGGCGGCGAGCTCGAACCCCGCCCGGAACATGGCCATCGCCTCGCTCCCGCCACCACGCACGATCGCGAGGTCGAAGCCACCGGAGAACACCGCGGCCCGGCCGGTCAGCACCACGATCGCGCCGTCCGCCGCAGCCCGGTCGAGCGCCGCGCCGACCTGGCCAAGCATCGCCGGCGACAGCGCATTGACCTTGCCGTCGTCCATCGCCACCGTCGCGACCCCGTCCCGCAGCCGATACGACACCAGCTCGCCCAGCTCGCCCACGACCGGCTCCTCCCGGCTCATAGCTCCCGTCATCTCGTAACAACGTTACGAAACAACGTTACATAACGCTATCCGACTCCGCGATCCCGCCAGCCCAGCCCCGCCGCGCGACGTGGGCACCTCGCTGTCGCGAGCCCGGCCGCCGCCGCGCCACGTGGGCACCCTGCTGTCGTGAGCCCGGCCGCCGCCGCGCCACGTGGGCACCCTGCTGTCGCCAGAGCAACAGCGAAGTGCCCACCACACTCGCCATACCAGCCCGCGCCCCACCCGCCACGGGACGTGGGCACCCTGCTGTCGTGAGCCCGGCCGCGGCGGCTGGGCGGCTGGGCGGCCGGGCTAGGCGTCGCCGGTTAGACGACGGACGGTGGTTAGGTGCTCGGCCATGACCTGGTGGTGGGCGAGCACGGCGGCGTGCGCCGCTGCGGCGTCGCCGGAGATGACCGCGGCGGCGATCGGCTCGTGCAGCGCCCACTGCCGGTCGGGCCCCGACTCGCGCAGCCACGGCGGCTCGGACTCGGTGTCCACCCAGCTCTTGAGCTGGTAGGAGAGCACGGCGCTGTGCACGCTCTCATACATGGCGGCCAGGTAGGGGTTGGCGGCACAGCGCACCAGCGTGGCGTGGAACACCGTGTCGGCAGCGACGATCTCTGAGACATGGCCCATGGCGTCGCGGTGGCTGGCCGCATCACGCGGGCCGGCACCGTCGTGCGGGCTGGCCGCATCGTGCGGGCCGACACCGTCGTGCGGGCCGGGCGCATCGCGCGGGCCGGCGGCGTCGCGCGGGCCGACGGCGTCGCGCGGGCCGGCGGCGTCGCGCAGCCTGGCCAGCGCGGTGCCGATGGTCTCGATCTCGGCGAGGTCGAGCGCGGGCTGGCGGGTGGCCGCCTCGCGGATGCCGATGTCCTCAAGCCAGAGCCGCAGCTGCATCAGCTGGTCGACCGACGGCCGGTCCAGGTCGAGCATCAGGTTCACCGACGCCGCAAGGTTGGCCTCGGGCCGGCGGACCACGTAGGCGCCCGAGCCGTGCCTTATCTCGACCAGCCCCATCAGGGAGAGGCTGCGCAGCGCCTGGCTGACCGTGGGCCGGCTCGCGCCGAAGCGCTCCGCGAGCTCGCGCTCCGGTGGCAGCCTGGCGCCCTGGGCGATCCGCTCGCTGACGATCAGGTCGCGGATCTGGCGGGCAACGCCGTCTGACCTGCGGACCGGGACGAGCGGCTCGATCCCGGTCAGCTCGACGGCGCTCGGGCGGCGCCGCGGCGCCAAGCGGGGCCGGGCGGGACGCAGCAGGCCGCTCGGGCGCGGCCGCGCTGGCTGGACCGGCCCCACTGGCTGGACCGGCCCCACTGGCTGGTCCGGCCCCACTGGCTGGTCCGGCCCCACTGGCTCAGCCATGCTCACCCCTCGTCTGACGGGACCGGCTCTTCGGCCCAGGTCCACCCGGGTGACCAGGTCCCGCGCTAACCCAGGGTGCCCCGCCGACGGCGCCGGTTGCCGTTGACACTACCGGAAACACGAAGTGACAATGTGGCCATGCCAGTTAGCCACTTGATTGCATCCCGGGCGTCGAGTCGGTGACAGGGCTGACAGGCTCGACGGGCCCGACGGAACTGACGGGCCCGACGGAACTGACGGGCTCGACACGCTTCGGCCGGGTCTCCGATCCCGGCACGCACTGGAGCGCCCCTGACCCGGCGGCGCTCGCGCTGCGGATCAGGCTCCGCGCGGTCCAGATGATCGCGGCGCAGGGGTTCGGCTACCTGGGCCAGGCGCTGTCCTCCGCCGAGCAGGTCGCGGCGATGTTCGCCGTCGCCCGCCCAGGCATCGACCGGATCGTCTGCTCGCCAGGGCACTACGTGATCGCGTTCTACGCGGCGGCTGCCGAGGTCGGGCTGATCCCGGAAGGCGCGCTGGCGTCCTACGGGCGGGACGGCTCGGAGCTCGAGGCGATCGGCACCGAGCGGTCGCCGCTGTTCGACTATGTGGGCGGGTCGCTCGGCCAGGGACTGTCGGCGGCGGCCGGGTTCGCGCTCTCCGACCGCCTGCGCGGCCGTGACGCCCGGACCTTCGCGCTGGTCAGCGACGGCGAGATGGAGGAAGGCCAGCTCTGGGAGGCGGCAATGTTTGCCGCCCACCACGGGCTGGGCGCGCTCACGGTGCTGCTCGACGCGAACAACTCCCAGGTCGACGGGCCGGTCGACACGGTCACCACGATCGAGCCCGTGGCCGCCAAGTGGGCGTCGTTCGGCTGGCACGCGGTCGAGCTTGACGGTCACGACGCCGCGGCCGTGACCGCGGCGCTGGCCAGGCCGGACCAGCACGGCAGGCCGGACCAGCACGGCAGGCCGGTCGTGCTGATCTGCCGCACCTCGGCCTCGCACGGCCTTGACTGCCTGCCGCCGGACGCCGACCGGCACTTCATCAAGCTGCCCGCCGACCTCGCGGCGCTCGCCACCGCCGAGCTGACCACCCGGCTGGAGGAACGGGCCGATGCGTGAACCGCCGTACCCGACCGTGCTCAAGCCGTACGGCCAGGCCCTGGTGGAGCTGGCCAGGCAGCGCGACGAGGTCGTCTGCCTGAGCGGCGACCTGACCCGCCAGTGCGAGGTCGAACTGTTCGCCGCGGAATTCCCCGACCGGTTCATCCAGGCCGGGATGGCCGAGGCGAACATGATGAGCGTGGCCGGGGCCCTGGCCAGGTGCGGGCACATCCCGTTCGTGCACACCTTCGGCGTCTTCGCCACAAGGCGCCCGCTGGACCAGATCGTCAACTCCATCGCCTATCCGGGGCTGCCGGTCAGGATCGTCGGGTTCATGCCCGGCGTGTCGAGCCCGGGCGGGCCGAGCCACCAGGCCATCGACGACGTGGCGCTGATGCGCGCGCTGCCAGGGATGACGGTGCTCGACGTCGCCGACGCGGTCCAGGTGCGCCAGGTCTGCGCGGCGATCGTGGACCTGCCTGGCCCGGTCTACGTGCGGCTCAAGCGCGGCGAGGTCCCGGTGATCTTCGGCGACGACCACGTCCTCTCGCTGGACAGAGCGCAGGTGCTCACCGAGGGCGACGACGTGGCGCTGTTCGCGAGCGGCATGATGCTGGCCCCAGCGCTGGCCGCGGCCAGCGCGCTCGGCGCGGCCGGAGTGGCCGTCTGCGTGGTCAACGTCGCGGTGCTCAAGCCGCTCGACGCAGCCACGGTGGCGGCCGTGTCCCGCCGGGCCGCGGTCGTGATCACCGCGGAGAACCACCTGGTCACCGGCGGGCTCGGGTCGGCCGTCGCCGAGGTGCTCGCCGAGTCGGGCACCGGCAGGCCGCTGCGCAGGATCGGCCTGCGCGACACGTTCGCCGAGGGCGCGGCGACGGCGGACTACCTGTTCGGCAGGTACGGCCTGTCCGCCCAGTCCGTCGCCGACCATGCCTGGGCTGCGCTTGGCCGGCCAGGCCAGCCGCCCGTCGTGACCGTCGCCGCCCCGCAGGCCGGCGAGTACGCACCGGTCTAGCCGCAAAGGAGACCCGACCGTGACCGCTTTCTACTCGGCGTCTGACCAGTCAATCCCGATCGCGTCGCCGGGGGCGGTGATGGGCGTGGACTGGGAGCAGCGGGTCGACTTCGGCAGGCTGCGCGCCACCCGGATCGGCAAGGTCCAGGCCGCGCTCGAGAGCTCCGAGCTTGGCGCGCTGATCCTGTTCGACATGAACAACATCCGCTACACCACGGCCACCCACATCGGGAACTGGGCCAGGGACAAGTTCTTCCGCTGCGCGCTTGTCATGCGCGGCCACGACCCGATCCTCTGGGACATCGGATCAGCAGCGAGAACACACCAGCGCTACGCACCCTGGTACGGCAGGGACAGCTGGCGCGCCGGGATTTCCAGCTGGCGCGGCTCGATCCCCGAGTACGTGGGCGTGGAGGCGGGGAACGCGGCCAGGCTGGCCGGCCTGCTGCGCGACGCCGGGCTGGCCGACGGCCCGGTCGGGGTCGACATCGTCGAGCTTCCCGTGCTGCGCGCGCTGGAGCGCGAGGGCCTGCGGATCGAGGACGGGCACGGCCTCATGCAGGACGTCAGGTGCATCAAGACCGCGGACGAGGTGGCGCTGCTGGACCACGCCGCCGCCCTGGTGGACGGCGCCTACGACGAGCTTTACCGGCAGCTGCGGCCGGGGATCAGGGAGAACGACTGCGTCGCGCTGGTGAACAGCTACCTGTACGAGAACGGGTCGGAGGAGGTCGAGGCGGTCAACTCGATCTCGGGCGAGCGGTGCAGCCCGCACCCGCACGTCTTCTCCGACCGGCTGATCCGGCCCGGCGACACCGCGTACTTCGACATCATCCACGCGTTCAACGGCTACCGCACCTGCTACTACCGCACGCTGAACGTGGGCAGCGCGAGCCGGGCGCAGCGCGAGGCCTACCGGCGCGCACGCGAGTTCATGGACAACGCGATCGCGGAGATCAGGCCGGGCGCCACCTCCGCCGACGTGGTGCGGCACTTCCCCGCGGCGCAGGAGTTCGGCTTCGGCAGCGAGGAGGAGGCCTTCGGCCTGCAGTACTGCCATGGTCTGGGCCTGTCCAACTGGGAGCGGCCGCTGATGAGCAGGTACCACTCGCTCGAGCAGCCGGTCGAGCTCGCCGAGGGCATGGTGTTCGCGATCGAGACCTACTGGCCGACGCCCGACGGGTCGGCGGCGGCGCGGATCGAGGAGGAGGTCGTGGTCACCGCCGGCGGGTGCGAGCTGCTCACCAGGTTCCCCGCCGACCAGCTGTACGTGGCGGGCACCAGGTACTTCACCGGGGCCGACCTGCCAGCTCCCGGCGCGGGCGGCTAGCGTCGTGCCCTGGCAGGTCGTGCCCTGGCAGAACGAGGAGGTCGCTAGCGAGGAGGTCGCTGATGGGCACTGACGCCGTTCGCCTTGGCTGGCTGGGGACCGGCCGGATGGGAGCGGCGATGGCCTGGCCTGCTCGCGGCCGGGCATCAGGTCACGGTCTGGAACCGGACCAGGTCGAAGACCGCGCCGCTGGCCGAGCACGGCGCCGTTGTGGCCGGCCAGATCGCTGACCTGGCCGGCTGCGAGATCGTGTTCGTCACCGTGGCCGGGCCCGCCGACCTGCAGCAGGTGGTGACCGGCGACGGCGGCCTGCTGGCCGGCGGCCGCCGCCCCGCGGTGATCGTGGACTGCTCCACCGTCTCCGCGCAGGTGTCGGCCGACATCAGGGGCGCAGCGGCGGTCGCGGGGACCGAGTTCCTCGCCGCCCCGGTCAGCGGCAACCCGCACGTCGTCGCCGACGGCGGCGCCTGCATCGTGGCCTCGGGCCCGGCCGCCACGTTCGAGCGGGTCAGGCCGTACCTGGAGCAGATCGCCAAGCTCGCCGTGCATGCCGGCGACGGCGAGCAGGCCAGGCTCGTCAAGCTCTGCCACAACCTGTACCTGGGCATGATGGTGCAGGCCCTGGTCGAGGTGACCAGCCTGGCCGAGAAGGGCGGCACCGACCGGGCCGCGTTCCTTGCGTTCCTCAACGGCACCGTGCTCGGCTCGGAGTGGACGAGGCGGCGCGCCGCGGACCTGGTGGGCCGGGACTGGTCGCCCACCTTCACCACCGAGTTGCTGCGCAAGGACTTCGACCTCGGTCTCGCAGCGGCCCGGCAGCTCGAGGTGCCCATGCCGGTCGGCTCGGCCGTGTACCAGCTGATCCAGGCCGCGGTGAACCGCGGCCTGCGCGACGCTGACTTCCTCGCGCTATACGACCAGCAGGCGGTCACCGCGGGCCTCGACCCGGACGCCCAGGCACGGCCCGGGCCCTGACGGCCAGGCTCAGGGCTCGGCGAGCGGTTCGAGCACGAAGTCGTAGCGCAGCGAGTACCAGGCCGTCCCCGGCGGCACCCCGTCAGGGGCGGTCGCACCGGGCTCGTGCCGCTCGAACTGCCTGACCAGGCTCGGCTTGACGGCGAAGACGGCGTCGCTGTCCAGGTACCTGCTCTGCGCGTCAAAGATGTGGGTGGCCACGCTGCGGTGGCCGGGGGCGCTGACGATCAGGTGGATGTGGGCAGGCCGCCAAGGGTGCCGGCCGGTGGCCGCCAGCAGCCTGCCGACCGGCCCGTCGTCGGGGATTGGGTAGTCCGTCGGGCGCACGCCGAGGAACGCGTAGCTGCCGTCCGGCCTGGTCGTGAATACGCCGCGGAGGTGGCCGGGCGGCGCGTCCGGGTTCTGCACCGAGTACAGCATGTCGTCGGCGTTCTGCCAGACGTCGATCACCGCCCCGCCGAGCGGGTTTCCCTCGGTGTCGGTTACCCGGCCGGTGTACCAGGCGGGATCTCCGGCGGGCCGCTCGATGATCGAGCCGCCGTAGGGCCGCTCCGGGCTGCCTGCGGCGTAGAACGGGCCTAGCACGGTGGACTCGGTGGCGTGCCCGGCCTGGCCGGCCGCGCCTGGACCGGCGATCAGGTCGACCAGCATCGAGACGCCCAGGGTGTCGGACAGCAGGATGAACTCCTGGCGGGTGTCGCTGCAGATCTGCCCGGTCGCGGTCAGGAACCTGATCGCCGCCAGCCACTCGTCCTGGCTGAGCCCGACCTCGGCGACCAGCCCGTGCAGGTACCTGACCAGGGCGATCATGATCTCGCGCAGCCGCGGGTCCGGGGTGGCGCACAGCCGGTCGGTGACCGTCGCGGTGAGCTCGGCCGCGGTCATCGGGTCGGCCGACACCGAGCCCTGGCCAGCCGGTTCCGGCCGGTCGCCGCGCCAGGCCTGGGTCAGCAGGTGCAGGGCGGCCTCGCGGTTCACCGGCCGCGGGCTGGCCGGGTCGCGGTCTGCCAGTGCCTGCGCGAGTTCCGGCAGCGCCCCCTGCGCCAGGCCGAGCTCGCGCAGCCCGCGCGGCGCCCCCACCCGCGCGGCAAGGTCCCAGATCGCACCGGCGAGCCCGGCCTCCTCGGTGCCCATCGCGTCGGCCAGCCTGGCCAGCTCGGGCCCGGCGGCCTGGCCGACGAACGCCAGCACGTACGGCAGCACGACCGCGTGCGTCTGGGCGTGCGGCAGGCCGGCCGACCCGCCGAGCAGGTGGCAGACGCTGTGGTGCAGCGATCCGCCTGCCGTGCCGAAGGACCGGCCGGCCAGGCAGGACGCCCAGAGCACCGCCCGGCGGGCGTCCTCACCGGCACGCCCGGTGTCCCCTGAGCGGACGGCGGCCGGAAGGAAGCGGGCGATCAGCCTGGCGCCCTCAAGCGCCCCGAGGCTGGTCAGCGGATCGGCCTGCGGCGCGTAGAGCGCCTCTGCGCAGTGCGCGAGCGCGTTCATGCCACTGCAGCCCGCCAGGTCGCCGGGCAGCGTCGCGAGCAGCAGCGGGTCGTAGATCACGGTGGCCGGAAGGGCCTTCAGGTCACGCCCGGTGCGCTTGACCGCCCCCTGCGTGACTCCCCAGACCGGCGTCATCTCCGAGCCTGCATAGGTGGTGGGAATTGCGAGCACCGGCAGCCCGGTATCGCGGGCAGCGATCTTGGCCAGGCCGAGCGCGCTGCCGCCGCCCGCGCTCACCAGCAGGTCGGCGCGCAGGTCGCCGGCCCGCTTGGCGAGACCGGCGGCCAGGTCGGCGGGAACGTGCTGCCGCACCTCGTCCCAGTGCCCGGCGAGCCGGTCGCCGAGCAGGCCGGCGATCCGCTCCGCCAGGCCCGCGCGCCGGCCAGCGACCAGCAGCGCACGGGACGCGCCGAGCCTTCGCGCCTCTGCGCGCAGCCTGCCGAGCGCGCCGTCGGCGAACACGATCCGCTGCCCGAGCCACCCGCAGGAGAAGCCCGCCTGGCCTGGTACCGCTCGTGAGTCGGCGCTCATTTCTCCCTCTATCTCATGGTTCGCGCATTCAGGCAAGACCAGCTAGCCATCGTCCGGGTCGGATATAGTATGTTCCGCGACTTTCCCCTTTCGCCTGGTTCCTGACGCGGACGACTCGTCGGCGGGCGCGGGCAGTCCGCACACGCTGGCCTGCCGGCGGCACCGGCCGTCCTAGCAGAAAAGCAAAGGGTCTTCATGAGCAGCGTCCTACTGCTAGCCCTGGCGGGCTGCGTGATCGCCATTCCCGGCATCCCCGCGACCATGATCACCTTCCCCTCCGGCGAGGCGGCCGTGGTGACCAGGCTGGCCGCGATCTTCGGGCTCGGCTTCACGGTGACGGCCGGCTGCGCGTTCTTCCTGTCCGCGTTTCACATCTTCAGGCTGCCGGTCTTCGTTCCGGTCTGGCTGGTGATCTGCGCGGCCCTGTGGGTGTGGGCGCTGCGCCGCTCCTCGCTCCGCAGCCATCTGCAGTCCGCGCTGAGCGACATCAGCGCGAACAAGCTGGCGCTGGGCATCGGCGTCATCGCCCTGCTCGTGATGTTCGTCATCCACCTCAGGTACATGTATGTGCTCGGCGCGCCGCGGTACGTGTACTACCTGAACGGGATCGAGATCGCCAACAGCCACGGCGTGCCTACCTCGACGCTGGAGTACGGCCAGTCTTGGCCGCCGGCCACGGACAAGATCTACCTCGACTCGTTTACCGGCATGCTCGTGCTGTTCAGCTCGAACATGGCGATCGGCCCAGGCGTGCTGCTCATGACGTCGATCGTCGGCGCCTTCATCGGCCTGTGGGCCGCCGCCTGGGAGCTCGGGCTGCGGCGGCTGAGCGTGCTCGTGCCGGTGCTGTGCCTGGCCAACACGGTGGTGCTGAACACGTCGATGAGCATCGGCTATAGCGATTATCGCGCCGAGGACTTCGGCCGTGCGGTGGCCTTCTGTGCCCTGGCACTCGGGATCGTCGCGATCAGGGAGCGAGGCTGGCGGCTGGTCGTGGCGGCCGGCCTGGTCCTGGCCGCGGCCGCCGGCAGTCACCTGGTGCCGGTCGTGGTGGTGGTGCTCGCGCTGTGCCTGGCCGGCTTCGCCGCGCTGGCGTTCACCGAGGGCCGTGAGATGAAGAAGCAGGCGGTGTTCAGGCTCCTGTCGGTCGGGGGCGTATCTCTGGTCTACTTCGTGATCATCAGGGTGCTTGCCGGCGGTGCCTTCGGCCTGGAGGGCGCGTCGAACCAGGCAGGCTACGCCAAGGCGGGCACCAAGTTCGACCCGTCGGCTTACCTGTACGGCGGCACGCACATCGCCGCGGACAAGTCGTCGTGGGGCACCAAGCCGAACGAGGTGATCATCGCCATGATCACCGGCCACGCCAATAGCTCGCAGGGTGAACAGCTGCTGTTTCTGCTGCTGCCGATCGCGCTGACCATGCTGCTGCTCTCCCAGCCGAGCATGCGCACGCTGGCCGTGGTGGGCCTGGGAACGATAGTCGGCATCATCGTGGTGGGCGTGGCCTTCGCCGTCGTCTACCACACCTATATCGACCAGACATTCGGTCTCCGGAGGCTGACGCCCTACATCGCGATCGGATTCGCCCTGCTGATCGTCGGCGCGGCCGAGGCACTGCTCGGGCTGCTGGAGCGGTCGGCGCCGAAGCTGGCGATCGCGGTCGCGGCGGTCGCGGCGGTCGCCCTTTGCGCCTGGGTGCTGCCGAGCACCGACGTGAGCAGCTCGGCCAAGTTGGTCGGGAACCAGCGCGCCGAGTTGGTCAACTGGGTGCGCAGCTCCACCCCCTGCAATGCCAGGTTCCTGATCAACCAGCGGACCGAGGGCACGTTCACGGCGCTGACCGGACGGTACTCGCTGCTTGAGGGGATGGGGGCGTTCCTGCGCACGAATCAGCTCCCTTACGTGGTCAGGCTGATGCTGGCGGCCCAGACGTTCTTCCATGAGCCGATGGCCGATGACGAGTTCCTGCGCGAGCACGACATCTCGTACGTGGTTGTCGCCACCGGCTACCAGGAACTCGGGTACGAGGCGCCGATCGGGCCGCCCAACCTGCGCCAGCTCAGCGCCACCCCGTTCCTGCAGCTGGTCTACTCCAGCCGCTCGATTCTGGTCTACAAGGTCGTGGGAACGCAGGCCATGCCCGTGTCGGCGCTGCTGCAGGGACCCTATCTGCACTGCATCAAAACGCCGGTGAGCTACTGACCTCGCCGCCGGCGGCGAGGTAGGCACGGGCCTACGTGAAGTCGGGCTTGGGCAATTCAGCCTGCCCGCCTGAGGTCACTCACCGGTGACGCCGTCGGTCAGCTCGCGTACCACGTCGGCGTGGCCGCTGTGCCTGGCGTACTCGCAGATCATGCCGATCATGATGCCGCGGATGTCCATCACCCGCCCGCGCTTGGTGGTGATGGTGGCGTTCGGGTCGACGTCGGCCGTGATTTGCCGGTTGCGCTCGCACATGGCCGCGTAGCGGTCGATGTCGGCTTGCATGCCCTCGCTGCGGTTCAGGTCCCAGTCCCAGTTGATCTCCTCGCCGTCGTAGTAGGCGTACGGCTCTTTCAGGCCGGCGATGCACTCCACGAAGCACCACTGCTCGATTGTGGTCACGTGCCGGACGATGCCGTGCAGCGTGGTGTCGGAGGGGACCGTGCGCTGTCCGGCCTGCTCCTCGGTGAGGCCCTCCAGCTTGGTCAGCAGCGTCGCCCGCTGGTAGTCCAGCCAGCTGTTGAGGGCGGCCAGTTCGGGGTTAACGTCGGGCGGCTCGACGCGTTCGAAGCGCGAGGTGAATGTCATGCCGATGAGTCTCCGCCGTTGCGGTCACCGCCCCAACCCAATAAATGTCGGCTCAGAGCGTGCCGCTAGGAGTCGGGTCAGAGCGTGCCGCTAGGACTCGAGGGCAGCCAGCGCTTGCCGCACGCGGTCGAACGGGATGCGCTCAAACGCGGTCACGGTACCGCGCGACCGGCCGACCGCCGCGGCGAAGCGCGCGGCCCAGGTGTTTTCCCATACCACCACGAGCGCGGATGAACCTGGCCGCAGCGCCCTGGTCAGCTCGCCGATGTCCTCATCGCGCAGCAGGTCGAACCGCGGGTCAGCGATCTGCCCGTAGACCTCGGCGACCTCGCGGTCGACAAGCTCGACGGCGCTGGTGCGGCCGTCGGCGTCCTTGCGCACGAAGGCCAGGTCGATGACCCTGACCGCGCCGCCGGCCTGCAGTTCGGCCATGGCCGATGCCACGTCGCCGCTAAACCTGCTGCCCTCGAACGCGATCACCGCGACGTCCACCGGACCCACAGAATCGGCTCTCAGCGCCCCTGGCATGACCACACCTCCGCGACTGAGTTCTTTGCTCGCTGGCTGGATGACCACTCCGTCATCTTGCGGTCGTGCCCGCTGACGCGGCGCGCCAAAGCCGGTCAGCCCCAGCCGGCCCGCCGGGCACCGGCCGTCGTGGAGGCCGGGTTCTCGATGCCGTCGATGTCGTACAAGGTCGGATCGGGGGCGGTGTTGCCCTGCGCGTTCAGCACCCCGGTACCCATGTCCGACGCGCTCTTGACGTTCAGCGGGTGGTCATGGCCCGCGCCGGCCGGCCGGTCCGCTGCCGCGGTCACCCGGGTGATGCCCGCGTTCGCCGAGGCCAGCAAGGCTGCGGCCGAGAAGAGGTGGCCGGCCGCGATCTCCGCGCCCGCCCGCGCGAAGTCGCGCAGCGCTGAGCGGTAGGCGCGGGCCTGCCCTCGCGGCATCGGCCCGCGCAGCGCCGCCCGCGCGGCGGCGGCTAGGCGCGCGGCGGCCCGCTTGACCGCGGCGTGGTGCCTGGCCCGCTTGGCCGCCGTAAGGTGGCCGAGGTCGGCGTTGATCGCGCCGAGCAGCCTGCCGGCCCGGCCGGTCAGCCACTTCTGCCCGCTCGTGGTGGCCGGCGCGGCCGACCACGTCCCGGTGGGCGACGGCCGCGGAGCGGCCGCAGGCCGGTGTGCGCCGCTGCCGAGGGTGACCGCAACCGCCACCGCGATCGCGGCGATCACGGCCACCGCCAGCAGCCCAGTGCCGACCCACCAGCCCTGGCCTTGACCGTCCCTGCGGCGGGCCCTAGTCAACGCCCGCTCCGCTCCCGGCGACCGCCCATCGCCGGAGTCGGCAGGCCGGAGAAGGTGGCCGTTCCGTTGCCCTGGCTGGCGAAGGTGACCCCGGCGGGCGGCGACCCGCTGCTGGCCGTGGTCGCGCCGCCGTGGCTGGCCGGGTTGCCCGCGGTGGTGGCTGTGAAGGCCGCCACCGAGCCGGCCACCGGCCACGCCGCGACCCTGCGGCTTCCTGCGCGCACCAGAAATACCCCCGTGTGAATATGCCGATAGCCGCCGCAATCAGCGCGGCAGCTCCGACAATTGCGCGAACCATTGCCGGTTTCGCATATGCCAGCGACTCGCCCTGCCGAGTGGCAAGTAAAGCCCCGCAGATAAATTCTGGATTACCATGAGGATCGATTTCCTGTGGTCGCCGAATTAGCTTGCGCGAATATGTTCACCATTTCGGTTGAGGTCTGGCATAAGGCGCAGCGCAGAGTGCGGCGCCGCTAGGCTGAGCCGGTGATCAGGCAGGGCGGCCCGGCGAGGCCCACTCGGGCCGACCTCGCTGCGGCGGCCGGGCGCACGATCGCCGACGTCGCGGCTCCCGGCCTGCGCGTGCTGTTCTGCGGGATCAACCCGAGCCTGTACTCGGCGGCCACCGGGCATCACTTCGCCAGGCCGGGCAACAGGTTCTGGCCCGCGCTGCACCTGTCAGGGTTCACCGGCCGGCAGCTCGGTCCTGACGAGCAGGAGCAGCTGCTCGGCGTCGGCCTCGGCATCACGAACGTGGTCGCCCGCGCCACCGCCCGCGCCGACGAGCTCAGCAGGGACGAGCTGGTGGCCGGCGGCCGGCTGCTCGTGGCCAAGGTCCGCAGCCTGCGCCCGCGGTGGCTGGCCGTGGTAGGGGTGACCGCGTACCGCACCGCGTTCGGCGCGCAGGGCGCTGCCACCGGGCCGCAGCAGGTCGCGATCGCCGGAACGTCGGTGTGGGTGCTGCCCAATCCGAGCGGCCTCAACGCGCACTGGAACCTGCCCGCGCTGGCCGCGGAGTTCGCGAGGCTGCGCGCGGCGGTCGAGCCGGAATAGCCGGGCGCGATGTGCTCTGGGATCAGCGGGGGCCGGCCAGGATGGCCACGGTGTCGGGGGGCAGCAGCACGCCATCGCGGCCGAGGCAGACGGACTCCTCCGACGCGGCGAGCAGCCTGGCGCCCCTGCCGACCGGGAGGGTGCACGGCGCCTGGCCGAGGTTGCAGGCGACGGTCACCGAACCACGGCGCAGCGCCAGCCAGCCAGCGTCCTCGTCGCAGTCGGCGGTGACCCGCTCCAGCCGCGGGTCGGTGAGCTCGGCGATCGCGCGGCGCAGTCCGATCAGGCGGCGGTGCCAGGCAAGCAGGTCGGCGTGGCGGCCAGCGGCCGGCTCGGTCCAGTCGAGGTCCGCATCCGCTTCGCTGCCTCCCGCCCCGTGGCGCCGCGCTCATCCGCCCTCCAGTGTGCTGCCCGCGAGGTTGAGTTTGCGCCAGGCCGAGGCCGCGCCCCGCTCAGCCGTCCGGGCCACCTGGGCCGCCTGGGTCGTAGCAGCGGCCGAGCAGCCGGTAGTACCTGGTGCGCTCCGGATCCGGACCGATGCCGTAGGCGGCGAGCAGCTCGCCTTGCCAGCCTGGGCCGTAGTTGAGGTCAGCGCTCCAGGTGGCGATCGCCAGGTCGGCCCACCGGTCGGCGACGCCGAGGTCGCCGAGGTCCACGTGCCCGCACCAGCGCCCGTCGCCGTCGAGCAGGGTGTTCGGTGCGCAGCTGTCGCCATGGCAGACGACAAGCAGGTCGGCGGGCGGCGTGGCGGCGAGCAGGTCGAGCGCTTCGCCGACCCGCAGCCGCCCGCCGGCGCCGGGCCACCAGTCCGCGGCGATGCTGCCGGCGCTCAGCTGGCGGTAGATCTCGGCCAGACGCGACTGAGCGCTCCACGAGAACGGGCAGGACGCCGACGGCAGCGACTCGTGCATGGCGCGCAAGCCCTCGCCAACCGCCCGCACCGCGGTCCGCGGCTCGGCCCGCCACCGGCCGGACGCGGCGCTCTCGCCCTCAACCGGACTGGTCACCAGCCACGAGCCGTACTCGTCACCGCCCTCGGCGAGCACCCGCGGCACCGGCGTGAACGGCCACGCCCAGGCCAGCCTGGCCGCCTCCGCGGTGATCACAGCACGACTGGCCGCTGGGGCCCACTTGACGAAGCAGCGGCCGGAACCCGTCCCGACCTCCCAGGTCTGGCCGCCGAACCGGTTCTGCCACACCGGTCTGACCGGCCGTCCCGCGGCCACGGCCGCCACCGCCGACGGGATCTCAAGCTCGGCCAGATCACTCGGCACACCCGCCCCTGCAACCACCTCGCCAGGCTACGCCAGGTAGGTATAGGCAAGATAAAGGAGAATTGAGCCATTGCCGGGTACGCGGCCCCTGCGCTGCGAGCTATCCGAACGCGGGAGGCACCCCATGACGCACGAACGGCCCGGTCTGGGTGCTCCCGACCAAGCACCCGAGCCGGCCGACGACCACGATGTCGCTCAGGCGGTCGATCAGGCTCGGGCGGCGGACCTCGACACCGGCGTGGCGCACATCGCGCGGATGCAGAACTACTGGCGCGGCGGCAAGGACAACTTCGCCGCCGACCGGCAGGCCGCGCAGCACGCCATGGACGCTTACCCCGACCTAGCCGCCTCGGTCCGGGCCAACCGGGCGTTCCAGGCCAGGGCCGTCCGCTACCTGGCCGGCGTCGCCGGGGTGCGGCAGTTCCTCGACATCGGCACGGGCCTGCCGACCGAGGGCAGCGTCGGCGACGTCGCGCGGGCGGTCGCGCCCGAGTGCGCCGTCGTCTACGTGGACGACGACCCGATGGTCCTTGTGCACGCGAGAACCCTGCTGACCGGCGGCCCTCCGGGCCGCAGCGACTACATCGACGCCGACCTGCGCGACCCGGCCACGGTCCTGCGCGGGGCGGCCGCGACGCTCGACTTCGCCGAACCTGTCGCCATCCTGATTGTCTCGGTGCTGCACATGATCACCGACGACGAGGACCCTGGCTGGATCGTTGCCGCTCTGACGAACTCCGTGGTCCCAGGCAGCTACCTGGTGATCACCCACGTCGCCTCGGACATCGAGCCCGAGGCCATGGCCGAGATGGCCCGCCGGGTCAACAAGCACACCTCCCGGCCAGCCGCACCGCGCGACCACGCCACAGTGGCCAGTTTCTTTGCCGGTCTTGACCTCGTACCGCCCGGCGTGGTCCGGGTGCCCGAGTGGCGCCCCGACACCTCCGCCGAGGCCGCCAGCCCGTCCACCCAGTGGGCCGGCCTAGCCCGCAAGCCCTGACCCGCTCACCCGGCCCGATTGACGTGGGCACCTTGCTGTCGCCGGGGCAGCAGGAAAGTGCCCACGATGCACCCTGGGGGAGCCGGAGGAGCCGGCATGGGCCGGCTTCGGCATTGGGCCGTGGATTGTCTACAATCTTGTGGACGATCTATGCGAAGGAGGCGGTACCGATGACCGAGCCGAGGCCGCCGTTCCGCGCCGACCACGTGGGCAGCCTGCTCCGCCCGGCGGAGCTGCTGCGCGCTCGCGACGACTTCGCGGCCGGCCGAATCACGGCCGCCGACCTGCGCGCGGCGGAGAACGCGGCCATCGCCGAGGTCGTGCGGCGCCAGGAGGAGGCCGGCCTGCACGCGGCCACCGACGGCGAGCTGCGCCGCGAGTCCTGGCACATGGACTTCATCTACCAGCTCGGCGGCGTCGCGAAGGTGCAGGATGACACGATCAGGGTGGCGTTCCACAACGAGAACAAGACCTACGAGTGGGCCCCGCCGTCCGCGCACATCGTCGCCCCGGTGACGCTCACCCACACGATCTTCGGTGACGCGTTCTCCTACCTGGCGCAGACGGTCACCACGGCGGTGCCCAAGCTCACGATCCCTTCGCTGTCCATGGTCCACTACCGCGGCGGGCGGTCGGCGATCGACGCGTCCGTCTACCCCGACCTCGACCAGTTCTGGACCGACCTGGCCGCCACCTACGCGCAGGAGGTGCGGCAGCTGTACGGCCTGGGCTGCCGGTACCTGCAGTTCGACGACACCAGCCTGGCCTACATGAACGACCCGGCGCAGCGCAAGCACGTGGCCGACATCGGCGGCGACCCCGAGCACCAGCACGAGCACTACATCGCGAACATCAACCGGGCGCTGGCCGGGCGCCCGGCCGACCTCGCCGTCACCACCCACATGTGCCGCGGCAACAACCAGAGCATGTGGGCCGCCGAGGGCAGCTACGACTTCGTCGCCGAGGCGCTGTTCGGGACCCTGGAGGTAGACGGCTTCTTCTGCGAGTGGGACGACGAGCGCTCTGGCGGGTTCGCGCCGCTGCGGTACGTGCCCAAGGGCAAGCGGGTGGTGCTCGGCCTGGTGACGACCAAGCGCGGCGAGCTCGAGCGCAAGGACGACCTGAAGCGCCGGATCGACGAGGCCGCCAGGTACGTGGACATCGACCAGCTCTGCCTTTCCCCGCAGTGCGGCTTCTCCTCCACCAAGGAGGGCAACGACCTGACCGCCGAGCAGCAGTGGGCCAAGCTCGCGCTGATCGTCGAGACCGCGCAGGAGGTCTGGGGCTCATGGTGAGCGACACAGCCAAGAACCCGGGCGGCAGCCAGGACCAGGAAGGCGGCGGCCGAGCGCAGGCCGGAGCGGACGCCAGCCAGGAAGGCCCGGTCCTCGTGGTCAGCGCCCACGCCGGCGACTTCGTCTGGCGCGCGGGCGGCGCGATCGCGCTGGCCACCTCGCGCGGCGCCGCCGTCACCGTACTCTGCCTGAGCTTCGGCGAGCGCGGCGAGTCGGCCAGGGCCTGGCGGGAGGGCCGGACGCTGGCGGAGATCAAGGCGATCAGGCGGGACGAGGCGACCAGCGCGGCCGGGGTGCTCGGGGCAAGCATCGAGTTCCTCGACGCCGGCGACTACCCGCTGCGCGAGTCCGGCGAGCTTGTCGACCAGATCGTGCGCTGCTTCCGGCGGATCGAGCCCGCCGTGGTGCTCACCCACACCCTGGCCGACCCGTACAACTTCGACCACCCGGCGGCGGCCCGGATGGCGCTGCAGGCCAGGGTGCTCGCCCAGGCGGCCGGCTACGACGCGCCAGGCGAGCCGCTCGGAGCGCCGCCGGTGTTCCTGTTCGAGCCGCACCAGCCCGAGATGTGCGACTTCACCCCGCAGGTGCTGCTCGACATCACCGGCGTGTTCGACCTCAAGCGGCGCGCGATGGAGTGCCTGCCCGCCCAGCGGCACATGTGGGACTACTACACCGAGCTGGCCAGGCGCCGCGGCGTCCAGCTGCAGCGCAACGCCGGCCCCAACCTCGGCCTGCCGCACGACAGCATGGCGGAGGCGTACATGCGGGTCTACCCGCAGGTGGCCAAGGTGCTGACATGAGGAACGTGGTGGTCACCGGCTGCCCGCGCGCCGACCAGACCCAGGTCTCCGAGCTCGCCGCCTTCGGCGTCGCGACCGTGCACGAGGCCATCGGCCGCACCGGTTACCTCGGCCCGTCGATCCGCCCGGTGCACCTGGGCACGCGCACCGGCGGCACCGCGGTCACCGCGGTCTGCTGGCCGGGCGACAACCTGATGGTCCACGCCGCGGTCGAGCAGTGCCGTCCCGGCGACCTGCTCGTGGTCACCACCACCTCGCCGTCGGCCGACGGCGCGTTCGGCGAGCTGCTCGGCACCTCGCTGCAGCACCGCGGGGTGCGCGGCCTGGTGACCACCACCGGCGTGCGCGACGTGGCCGAGCTGCACGCGATGGGCTTCGCCGTGTTCTGCTCGGCGGTGTCCGCGCAGGGCACGGTCAAGGCCACGGCCGGCGCGGTCAACGTGCCGGTCAGCATCGGCGGCCAGCGGATCTGCCCGGGCGACGCGGTGCTCGCCGACGACGACGGCGTCGTGGTGGTACCGCGATCGCAGGTGAGCACCGCGCTGGCCGCTGCCAGGGAAAGGACCGAGAAGGAGAACGCAGCCCGCGCCGCGTTCCGTGACGGCGAGCTCGGACTCGACAGGTACGGGCTCAGGGAGCAGCTGGCACGGCTCGGCGTGGAGTACGTCGACTACGCGAGCTACCAGGAGCAACAGTGAGCGAGCCGGTCGGGTCGCCCGGAGGCGAGCGGGCAGGCACAGCCATGAGCGCCGCGGCCGCCGGCCAGGAAGGCGTGCGCTGCATGATGATGCGCGGCGGCACGTCGAAGGGGCTGTTCTTCCTGGCCAGCGACCTGCCCGCCGACCCGGCCGACCGGGACGCGCTGCTGCTCGCGATCATGGGAAGCGGACACCCGATTCAGGTGGACGGGGTCGGCGGCGCGCACCCGCTGGCATCCAAGATCGCCGTGGTCTCTCCGTCGCAGCGGGACGACGCCGACGTGGACTACCTGTTCCTGCAGCTCGGGGTCGACGAGGCCACCATCACCGACCGGCAGAACTGCGGGAACATGCTCGCCGCGGTCGGCCCGTTCGCCGTCGAGCGCGGCCTGGTGCCGGCCGGGGACGAGTCCACCACGACCAGGATCGCGATGGTGAACTCGGGCAGCGTGGTGACGGCCACGTTCCCGACGCCGGCGGGAGCCCCCAGCTACGCGGGCGACACGGCGATCTCCGGCGTCCCTGGCACCGCCGCGCCGATCCTGCTCAGGTTCGCCGACACGGCGGGGTCGGCCGCCGGCAGCCTGCTGCCGACCGGCAAGGTCAGCGAGGTGATCGACGGGGTCGAGGTGACCTGCATAGATAACGGCATGCCCGTGGTGGTCGCCAGGGCCGGCGACCTCGGGATCGCCGGCGACGAGCCGCCTGACGAGCTGGCCGCCGACGCAGCGCTGGCCGACCGGGTGCAGTCGCTGCGGATCGCGGCCGGGAAGCTGATGGGGCTCGGCGACGTGACCGGCCTCTCTGTGCCCAAGACGACCCTGCTCAGCGCGCCGCGTGACGGCGGCACGATCGGCACCAGGACGTTCATCCCGGTCACGCCGCACGCCTCGATCGGCGTGCTCGGCGCGGTGAGCGTGGCGACCGCGCTGCTGCTGCCCGGCGCCGCGGGCGCCGAGCTCGCCGGGCCCCGCGCCGGCGAGCTCGGCGACCTGGTGGACATCGAGCATCCGGCCGGCCACCTGACCGTGCAGGTCAGCCTCGACCTCACGACCGACCCGCCGGCCGTGCTGAGCTCGGGCGTGGTCCGCACCGCGCGCAAGCTCTTCGACGGGATCGTCTACCCGGGACCGTCTCTGGCCGACAGCCGATAAGGACGCGAACCATGCCCCTGCTGCACGATGTCGCCCACCTCGGCCACGCCGAGCTGCTCACCCCCGAGCCGGAGAAGAGCCTGTGGTTCTTCACCCAGGTGCTCGGCCTCACCGAGAACGGCTCCCGCGGTGACTCGGTCTACCTGCGCACCTGGGACGACTACGAGCACCACAGCCTGAAGCTGACCGCGTCGGCGACCTCGGGCCTGCGCCGTACCGGCCTGCGCGCGGCCAGCGAGGAGGCACTGAAGCGCAGGGTCACCGCGGTCGAGGCGGCCGGCCTTGGCATCGGCTGGCAGGACGGCGACCTCGGCATCGGGCCGACCTACCTGCTTCACGACCCCGACGGGCACGAGTTCGAGCTCTACTGGGAAACGGAGTGGTACCGGCCTGAGGGCGACCTCAAGCCGGCGCTGAAGAACCAGGCGCAGGCCTATCCGGCCCGCGGGGTCTGCGTCCGGCGGCTTGACCACGTCAACTTCCTTGCCGAGCAGACCGAGCCCAACGGCCGGTTCGTGTGCGACGCGCTCGGCGGCCGGGTCACCGAGCAGATCGTGCTCGACGACGGCACGATCTCGGCCCAGTGGCTGCACTTCCAGCAGAAGTCCTATGACCTCGTCTACACCAACGACTGGACCGGCACCGCCGGCCGGCTGCACCACCTCGCCTTCGCCACCGACACCAGGGAGGACATCCTGCGGGCCGCGGACATCTGCCTGGACAAGGGCGTGTTCATCGAGACCGGCCCGCACAAGCACGCGATCCAGCAGACCTTCTTCCTGTACGTTTACGAGCCTGGCGGCAACCGGATCGAGCTGTGCAACCCCTGTGCCAGGCTGATCTTCGCGCCCGACTGGGCGCCGATCAGCTGGACCCAGGCGGAGCGGGCGAAGGGCCAGGCATGGGGACTGGCCACGATCCCGTCCTTCCACACGCACGGAACGCCGCCGGTCCCGTGAGCAGACCGGCGGTGACTGCCGACCCCAAGCTGGCCGTGGTCACCGCGGTCAGGGACGCCATCGTGCGCGGTGAGTTCGCGCCCAGGCAGCGGCTGGTCGAGGTGGACCTGTGCGAGCGGCTCTGCACCACGCGGTTCGTGGCGCGGGCCGCGCTGGCCGAGCTGGCGGCGCTCGGGCTCGTCGAGTTCGAGCGGAACAGGGGCGCGCGGGTGCGCGACGTCCCGCTGGCCGAGGCGATCAAGATCACCCAGGTGCGCAGGCTGCTCGAGGGCTACGACGCGGCCAGGTCCGCGGAGCGGGCAAGCCGGGCCGAGGTCGACGAGCGCGGGATCGTGCGGGAGATGCGCGCCGCGATCTCCCGGTCCGAGCCGCTTGGCTACAGCGACCTGAATGTGCGGCTGCACGCGGCAGTCCGCGAGATCTCCGGGCACCAGACATCGGCCAGGCTGCTGGCGCAGTTGCGGGACCAGACCGTACGGCACCAGTTCTCGCTGTCGCTGGTGCCCGGCCGCCCGGCCGTATCGCTGCCGCAGCACGAGGCGATCGTCGCTGCGATCGCGGCCAGGGATCCGGCCGCCGCCGAGCGCGCGATGCATGAGCCCCTGGACTCGGTGATCGAGGCCCTGTCGGCGATGGCGCCAGCGGCGGCCACCCGGTGAGCGGGCAGCGGCCCGCCGAGGCGGGCCGGCCGGGGAGCGACTGCCGATCGAGGGGAGACGGGCGGCTGGTGGTGGCCGTCCTGGGACTTGGCGAGGCCGGGTCGCTGATCGCGGCCGACTTGTGCCTGGCCGGCGCGGTGGTGCGCGGGTTCGACCCGGCCCTGCCCGCGGGGCCGGGGATCATCCAGTGCTCCGGCGACGCCGACGCGTGCCGCGGCGCGGCGCTCGCGCTGTCGCTGACCTGCGCGCACGAGTCGGAGGCCGCGCTCGCCGCGGCCCTGCCCGGGGTCGGGCCCGGTACCGTCTACGCCGACCTGAACACGGCGTCCTCCCAGCTCAAGGTGCGCCTGGCCGAGACCGCCGCGCAGGCCGAGGTCGCGTTCACCGACGTCGCACTGATGTCGCCGGTGCCGGGCAGCGGGCTGCGCACGCCGATGCTGGCCTGCGGGCCGGCCGCCGGGCGGTTCGCGGACCTGATCGGCCCGCTCGGCGCCATGGTCGAGACGCTGCCAGGACCGCCGGGCACCGCGGCGGCGCGCAAGCTGGTGCGCAGCGTGTTCTACAAGGGGCTCGCGGCCGCGGTCACCGAGGCGCTCCGTGCGGGCCAGGCGGCCGGGTGCGAGGTCTGGCTGCGGGAGAACATCGGCCGCGAGCTCGCCGCCGCCTCAACGGCCACCATCGACCGGCTGGAACGCGGCAGCGTGCAGCACGCCAGACGGCGCGCCGACGAGATGGAGGCGGCCGCCGAACTGCTCGGCCAGCTCGGGGTCCCGGCCAGGATCGCCAACGCGAGCGCGCAGTGGCTGCGCCAGCTCGAGGCCGAGGCCGACCAGCCATAAGATTCGGCCGGGGCGCCGATCGTGACTTGCCGACGAGAGTCCGTCAGGCCATCCGTTTCGCCGGGCGGTGACGGGGTAGCTGCGCCCCTTCGGAGGAGCGGCAGCCGGAGGGAGACGAGGGTGAGCATCTCGTGCCCGGCCTCCGGGGCGGCAGCGCGGTGACGACCGCGGCCGGCGCGGACGTGGGCCAGCAGATCAGCGCTATCATGGCCGGTCACCGGGTCGTCGACCTCACCCTGCCGCTGGCCGAGGACCTGCCGTGCACGTGGCCGGGGCACATGCCGTTCCGCGCGACAGTCTGGAACCGGTTCACCGGGCCCGACGACCCGCAGCCGGTCCGCGGCCGGAGCGGATCGGGCAGCCAGACCCGCTGGCTGGTGATCGACGAGCACGCCGGAACGCACATCGACGCGCCCAGGCACGTCGTGCCGCCGCCGGGTAGCGGGCTGCCGCACGCAGGACCCGCCGGCGAGGTGGGGGTGGACAAGCTGCCGCTGCTCGCCGCGTCTGGCCCGGCCGACCTCGTCGACGTGACCGGCCTGGCCGGCACCGCGGAGAACGGTGTCAGCCCGCTGGTCACCGTGCCGACGCTGATCGCCTGGGAGGCCGCTTACGGCCCGATCCTGCCCGGGGACGTGGTGCTGCTGCGCGCCGGATGGGACAGCCGCTACCGCAGCGGGGCCGCCGGCCGCCGGTACGCCGATGACGCGCTGGTCACCAGGACCGAGCCGGCCTGGCCGGCCCCCGTGCCCGAGGCCATCAGCTGGCTGCACGATCGCGGCGTGCGGTGCGTCGGCACCGATGGACCGTCGATTGGGCCGGCCGGCGACAGCGGGCCTGTCCACCTAGCCGGACTGACCAGGGGGATGGTCTTCGTCGAGGCCCTCGCTAGGCTGGCCGAGCTGCCGCCGCGCGGCGCGTGGTTCCTGTTCCTGCCACTGCACCTGGTGGATGGCACTGGCGCGCCGGGCCGCGCGATCGCGGTCCTGCCCGGACGCCTGCGGTCGGCCTGACGGCCGAGTCGGCCGAGTTCGCGGGTCATGACTCCCGGCCGCCGAACTGCCAGCTATGCACCTCGATACAGGCGTAACGGCCTGGCGTCAGGAAGGCGCGTGCCCAATCCGGGTCCGGCGCCCGGAGCAGCGCCGCCGTTCCCAGCCAGGTGGCGCCGTCGTCGGACAGCAGCGGCCCGTAGGCGATCAGCTCGTCCCGGCCGGGCGGCACGGCAACGTCGGCGGCCGGCCCGGCTCCGAGACCGAGCACCAGGTACCGGTTACCGCCGACCCGGCCGCCGGGGAACTCCCACATGGTGCGCCCCAGCAGGTTGCGCCACCGGCGCAGCAGCACATCCCGGTACACACCGGCCTGGTAGTTCGGCTCGGCGAAGGCGAAGGCGCGGGCGGCGACAGGATCGGGCAGGCTGAGGATGTGCACGCTGCCCGTGGGCGCATCGCCGTCGCCGTCCAGGGTCGGTCCGCGGGCGATCATCTCCGCCTGGTACCGGTCCATATAGGACCAGTGCTCTTCCAGCAGGTCCTCGCGCAGCGTCACCGAGCCGGGCCGGTCGCGGTGATAGCAGAAGAACTCCATGCCCACAGTCTTAGTGCTGCAGCCTCCACCAGCACCGTCAGGCCGCCCGCTCTGTGTGAGCACACCTGATCAGTGAAGCGCAGCGCCCGGGGCGCGGCCCGCATCATGGCAGCGAGCGCGTGAGCCACACAAATTCGCCGCCGTCGTCTGCGGAAACGTGATCCCGCTCGAAACCGAGCTTGTCAAGGACACGGAACGACGGCGTGTTCCATGTACCGACAGTCGCCCAGAGCCGTTTCCGCCCCGTCGCTATCGCAGCATCGAGCACCGCGCCAGCCGCCTCAGTGGCGTAGCCACGCCCATGAGCACGCCGCAGCAGCTCATACGCGATCTCCGGCTCCTCGACGGTGGAGCGGCCGACGATCAGCCCGCAATAACCAATGAAGTCGCCTTCGTCACGGCGCCGGATGGGCAGCAAGGCGATCCCCGTTGCCGCCGTTGCCGCGAGCTGCTTCGCGATGATTGCCCTGGCGCGCTCAACCGTCGGCGTCCCGTTACCGCGTTCGGCGTGAAGGACGCGGAGCTCATCGGCGTCCGACTCGGTCCATGGCTGCAGGCTCAGCCGCTCGGTCTCAAGGTGGAGTCGCATCGGCTTGTACGCAGGCATGGCCCTACTCTGCACCGCGGGTCCTCATGATCTTCATAGCCGCATGGATTGCCACTGGTAGCGGCATGCCCTTTGACCAGGGCGGCGAGCGTGACCGGGCGAGGGCTGTAGCACCGGTAGAAGGCGAGAGCAAGATCACGATCTACGGGTGGAGTATTAGCCACCGCCAGTGACCCGCAGCACGCCGTGCGTACTAAGTCGTGCGCACCACCTTGTCAGGCATGTCGTCCGGCTATCCGGGTGTCGCGCAAGGATTGTCGGTGGGCGCCGTTAAGATACGAATATAAGTTCTAGAGAGATGGCACCACCGGGTGATATGTAGATGGCGCGTTTGACGCGCCGGCAGGCCTTAGATTCCTCTCCCCGGTTCGGCTGGCCCTCCGCCTGATCACCGGTACCACGTGCCCGCCCTGCTGCCCTGCCGTCCGGGCCGCCGCGCGAGTGTCCCCGCCGTGACCGAGGAGGTGACGTCCATAGTGTCCGAGCCGCCCCCCCAGCCCGACCGGGATCGCCCGGACCGCGATCGCCCGGACCGCGACTGGCCGGACCGCGACAGCCCGGACCGCGACAGCCCGGACCGCGACAGCCCGGACCGCGATCGCCCGGACCGCGATCGCCCGGAGTCGGCCGGCGAGGCGGTGGCGATGGTGCTGGCCGGGCTGGGCTGGCTGGCCGGCGCGGACATGGCCGGGGTGCCGGTTGCTGCTCAGGCGGAGTGCCTGCGGGGCCTGGAGCGCGCCGCGTCGGTGCAGGCGGCCGCGCACGCCCGGGTGCTCGGCGCGTTCTGCGCGCAGGCCGGCTACGAGGTCGACGGGCAGGGCTCGCCGCGGACGTGGCTGACCTGGCAGACCCAGGTCACCCGGCCCGCCGCGTCCGCGGCGCTGGCCAGCATGCGGCGGCTGCGGGACCACCCGGAAGTCGCGGAGGCGCTGGCCGCGGCGCGGATCTCGGTGTCGTGGGCGCGGCAGGTCTGCGAGTGGACCGGCCTGCTGCCCGGCGAGCACCGCGACCAGGCCGACGTGATCCTGCTCGCCGCCGCCGCGGCGGGCGCCGAGCTGGCGGACCTGGCCCGGCTGGCTGAGGAGATGCGGCGCCGGCTCGCCGGGCCCAGCCGCGACGGCGACGGGTTCGACGACCGCGCGGTGCGGCTCGCCACCACCCTCGGCGGCGCCGGGCAGCTCGCCGGCGCCCTGACCCCGCGGTGCGCCGCCGCGCTGCAGGAAGTCCTCGACACGCTCGGCAAAAGGGCCGGCCCGGAGGACACCCGCACGATCGCCCAGCGCCACCACGACGCGCTGGAGGAAGCCGCCCGCCGGCTGATCGCCTCCGGCTGCCTGCCGGACCGGGCCGGCCAGCCCGCCCGGCTCCAGCTGCACATCACCCTGGACCAGCTGGCCGGCGGCCCGGCGCCACACGAGGGCGAGCAGCTCCCCTGGCCGGCCGCAGCGCCGGGCGACGACTGCGACGCGTCCGTGGTCCCGATCGTGACCGGCCGGGTCGACCACGACCTGCTGGCCAGCCTCGCGTCCCGGCTAACCGGACCACCGCCCTGGACCACCAGCCCGTGCCCGCCCCGGCACGGCCCGGGCCCGCACCCCGCGCAAGACCAGCCGGACCTAGCCGACTGCCGTAACTGGGCCGCCGCGCGGGACGCCATCCTCGCCAGCGCCGTCGCGCTGCTGTCCGGCCCCAGCGGGCTCGCGTCCTGGCTGCGCACCAGCAGGCTGGCCGGCGCCGCCGCGTCGGTCAGCCTCCCCCTCGACATCGGCGCCGCCACCGACACCATCCCGCCGCACCTGCGCCGCGCCGTCACCACCAGGGACCGGCACTGCGCCTTCCCCGGCTGCGACCAGCCCCCCGCCGCCTGCCAGGCCCACCACATCCAGCCCCGCAGCCAGGGCGGCCCCACCAGCCTCACCAACCTGCTCCTGCTCTGCAGCTTCCACCACCTCATCCTCATCCACCGGTGGAACTGGACCATCCGACTCAACCCCGACGGCACCACCACCGCCACCAGCCCCCACGGCCGCACCCTGCACAGCCACAGCCCGCCGCCCGCGTACGCCGCCTGAGGCAGCCGACCGAGAAGACCTGCCCCAGGCAGCTGAGGGGACGCGGGCCCAGGTCCCGCGCCAGGCGGTCGGTAGTCTGCTGCGCATGAGCACCCCAGCCGAGCAGAATGCGGCGATCTGGCAGTCCAGCGAGATGGCGGAGACCTGGGTCGCCGAGGCCGAATTGCGCCAGCGTAACCACGCAGCGCAGTGGCGGTTCATGGCCGAGCTGCTGCCGTTCGGCGAGCAGGACGCATTTACGTTCCTCGACCTGGGTGCGGGCGCCGGCGACCTGTCCCGCGCGATAATGCGCGCGCATCCGCTCAGCACCGCGATCCTGGCCGACTTCTCGGCCGGAATGCTGGCCACGGGCGAGGCCGAGATGGCGCCGTTCGAAGGCCGGTACCGCCACATCGAGCTCGACATGTCCGCCGCCAGCTGGCCAGAGACGATCCCCGCCGCCGTGGGCGCCGTGGTGACCTCGCAGTGCGTGCACCATCTGGCTGACGAGCGCAAGCAGGACCTGTTCGCCGAGATCTTCGGCCGGCTCGTCCCCGGCGGCTGGTACCTCAACTACGACCCGGTGCGCACCGACGACCCGGTCGTCGCCGAGCTCTGGGAGCGGGCCGCCGCCCGCGCAGACTCGCAGGCCCCGCACCGGCGAGAGCACAGCACGCCGCATGACCACGCGCGGTGGGAGAACCACCTTCGCCACATAACGCCGCTCAAGCCGCAGCTCGCGATGCTGCGGGCGGCCGGGTTCGACGGCGTCGAGGTGTACTGGCGGCGGCTTGACTACGTGATCTTTGGCGGACGCCGGCCCCCGGCGGCCCCAGCGGGCGGCTGAGCCAGGTCAGGCCCGGCGGCGGCGCCGCGCCGCGGTGAGCAGCCGCAGGTTGATGACGGCATCGGCCGAGGCGAACGGGGTGCCGGGGGCGCTGACGTCGAAGCGGCCGCTGTCCGGGACGTAGTCACGGCCGCGCGCGATCACCCGCCGCAGCTTGCCGAGCACCGAGATGTCGGCGCGCGGGTCACCGTCCACCACGATCACGTCGGCCTCGAAGCCCGGGGCCAGCCGGCCGGTGATGTCGGCCACCCCGAGCGCCGTGGCCGCCTCGGTGGTCGCCATCGCGAGCACCTGCTCGGGCGTGAAGCCGAGCGTCACCAGGTACTCAAGTCCGCCGACGTACTGGTGGTGCGGGGTGTTGTCGATCCCGGCGTCGGTGCCGGCGATGATCCGCACGCCCGCCTCGTGCAGCGGCTTGACGTGCTGGCCGACGGCGATGCCCGTCAGGGCGGCCACGTAGGGTGCGTTCACGTTGACCGTCGGGCAGACGAAGATGCCGCGCTTGGCGATCTGCGCCGCGAGCGGCTCACTGAAGACCCGGTCGTTGGTCTCGGTCACGAACGAGCAGTGCTCGAGCGTGCTGACCCCGGCATCGACCGCCCGCTGGATGCCCTCGATGCCGTGGGCGTGCGCGGCGACCGGTTTGTCCACCCGCCTGGCCTCCTCCACCACCACGGCCAGCTGTCCGGCAGTGAACTGGGCGTACCAGGGCGCCGATCCCCTGGTCATGAACCCGCCCGTGGACATGACCTTGATCAGGTCGACGCCGTGCTTGTGATGGGTGCGCACGATCCGGCGCAGGTCCTCCTCGCTGTCGGCCTCGCCCCCGAGGAACCAGCAGTGCCCGCCGGTGACCGTGATCGGGCTGGCCGCCACGATCAGCCGCGGCCCCCTGGCGAGGCCAGCCGCGATCGCGTCCCGCACGGTGACGCCGAGGTAGGCCCTCGCGCCGAGGTCGCGGGCGGTGGTCACGCCGACGCCGAGCAGGTCACGCGCGCTGCGCAGCATCAGCATCAGCTGCTGCACGTCGGTCTCGCCGCGCAGCCTGCCGACCGGGTCGGGCCCGCCGTCGAAGCCGAGGTGCACGTGGCTGTCGATCAGGCCGGGCAGGATCGTCGCGCCCGGGTAGTCGGTACGTGGCAGCGCGGCAAACTCGGGCGGCAGCTCGGCCGCGAGGCCGACCCAGTCAACGGCGGCGTCGCCGACCACGACCGCGCCGTCGGCCAGGGCCTGGTCGCCGGTCAGCACCAGCGGCGCGGCAAGCACCTCGGGCACGCCATCACCTCGCCCTTCGGCCAGCCCGTGGAGCCCAGCCCGTCGGAGCACGGCCACGGCATCGGCGACGGGAACCTACGCTACGAGCGGGCCGGAAAACACGTCAAGGTCCGCCCGATACCGGGCACCAGTCCGCGGTGGAGGATAACGGGGGAGGATAGGGGTGTGCCGGAGAGCCTGAGAGACGCCATCGACGCGACCACCGCGGACGCGCTGCGCGCCCGTGGCAGCGCCAAGTGGACCGCACCAGGCCCCGGCGGCTTCGGCGCCGCGGTGGCCGAGATGGACTTCGGCGCCGCGCCAGCGATCATCGAAGGGCTCGCCGCGCTGTCGGCCGACGCCAACTTCGGCTACCTGCCGCAGCACCTGGCCGACGAGCTTGCCGCCGCGACGGCGGAGTTCGAGCTGCGCAGGTTCGGCTGGCCGGTCGATCCCGGGCTCGTCCACCCCGTCCCCGACGTGATCAGGGCGCTGGAGATCGCGATCACGCACTTCTCCAGGCCGGGCTCGCCGGTCATCCTGCCGACCCCGGCGTACATGCCGTTCCTCAAGGTGCCTGGCGCGCTCGGCCGCGAGCTGATCCAGGTGCGGATGCACGACGAGGCGGGGTTCTTCACGCTCGACATGGACGGGATCGATGACGCCTTCCGGGCCGGCGGGCACCTGGTCATCTTCTGCAGCCCGTGCAACCCGCTCGGCCGGGTGTACAGCGCGGCCGAGCTCGCCGCGCTCACCGAGGTGGTGGACCGGCACGGCGGCCTGGTGTTCGCCGACGAGGTGCATTCACCGCTGGTCTACCCGGGTACCACGCACCTCCCGTACGCCGCCACCTGCGACACCGCGGCCGCGCACACGATCACCGCCACCTCGGCGTCCAAGGCGTGGAACCTGCCCGGGCTCAAGTGCGCCGAGGTGATCCTCAGCAACGAGGCCGACCGGCAGCGCTGGGACGAGATGGACTTCTTCCTGACCCGCGGCGCGAGCAATCCCGGCGTGGTCGCCAACATCGCGGCGTTCAGGCACGGCGAGGCCTGGCTGGCAGAGGTGCTCGATTACCTGGACGGCAGCCGCCGCCTGCTCGCCGGCCTGCTCGCCCGCCACCTGCCGCAGGTGCGCTACCGCCCGCCCGACGGCACCTACCTCGCCTGGCTGGACTGCACCGCCATGGACCTCGCCGAGTCACCGGGAGCGCTGGTCAGCGAGCGTGCGAACGTCACCGTGGTGGACGGGCCGGCGTTCGGCGACGGCGGGGCCGGATCGTTCAGGTTCAACTTCGCCACGCCGCAGCCGGTGCTCGCCGACATGGTCGAGCGTGCCGCCGCCGCGCTCACCGGCGCACTCGCCGGTGCGCACGCCGAGGGCGGCGCGGCCAGCTGATCGCCGCGCCGCATCTTCGCCCGCCCGCTGGGCATCTGGCGGCCGGGCCACGACGAGAGGACTCAACCGCCGATGACAGAGCCCACCGAGGCCTGGCCGGGCCGCCCGTATCCGCTGGGCGCTACCTACGACGGAGCGGGAACGAACTTCTCGATCTACTCTGAGGCCGCCGAGAGCATCGAGCTCTGCCTGTTCGACGACGACGGCACCGAGCGGCGGCTGCCGCTCGAGGAGATCGACGCGCTCTGCTGGCACGCCTACCTGCCGGCAGTCGGACCTGGGCAGCGTTATGGATATCGGGTGAAGGGGCCGTGGGAACCTGCCCAAGGCCTGCGCTGCAACCCGGCCAAGCTGCTGCTCGACCCGTACGCCAAGGCGATCGAGGGGAGCGTGGACTGGGCGCCCGCGTGCTTCCCCTACGCCTTCGGCGACGAGGACGCGCCGAGCGACTCGGACAGCGCGCCGCACGTGCCGCGGTCGGTGGTGGCGAACCCGTACTTCGACTGGGGCAACGACCGGCCACCCGACGTCCCGCTGAGCCAGTCGATGATCTACGAGCTGCACGTGAAGGGGTTCACGGCCAGGCATCCCGGCATCCCGCAGTCGCAGCGGGGCACCTACGCCGGGCTCGGCCACCCGGCGGCCATCGACTACCTGCGCGACCTCGGCGTGACCGCGGTCGAGCTGCTGCCGGTGCACCAGTTCGTGGACGACGCGCACCTGGTCGAGCGCGGGCTGGCCAACTACTGGGGCTATAACTCGATCGGCTTCCTCGCGCCGCACAACGCCTACGCGGCGGCCGGGCAGCGCGGCGAGCAGGTGGCCGAGTTCAAGGGCATGGTCAGCGCGCTGCACCAGGCCGGCATCGAGGTGATACTCGACGTCGTCTACAACCACACCGCCGAGGGCAACCACCTCGGCCCCGTGCTGTCGATGAAGGGGATCGACAACGCCGCCTACTACCGGCTGGTACCTGACGCGCCGAAGTTCTACTACGACACCACGGGAACCGGGAACAGCCTGAACGTGCGGCACCCGCACACCCTGCAGCTGATCATGGACTCGCTGCGCTACTGGGTGATGGACATGCACGTGGACGGGTTCAGGTTCGACCTCGCGGCCAGCCTGGCCAGGCAGTTCCACGAGGTGGACCGGCTGTCGGCGTTCTTCGACCTGATCCAGCAGGACCCGGTGGTCTCGCAGGTCAAGCTCATCGCCGAGCCGTGGGACGTCGGCGAGGGCGGCTACCACGTGGGCAACTTCCCCGCGCTGTGGTCGGAGTGGAACGGACGCTACCGCGACACGGTGCGGGACTTCTGGCGTGGCGAGCCTGCCACGCTTGGCGAGTTCGCCTCCCGGCTGACCGGCAGCTCCGACCTGTACCAGGCTGACCTGCGGCACCCGGGGGCAAGCGTCAACTTCGTCACCGCGCACGACGGCTTCACGCTGGCTGACCTGGTCTCCTACAACGACAAGCACAACGAGGCCAACGGCGAGGACAACGCCGACGGCGAGAACCACAACCGCTCGTGGAACTGCGGCGCCGAGGGAGACACCGACGACGAGGCCGTGCTCGCGCTGCGCCGCCGCCAGCAGCGGAACTTCCTGGCCACGCTGATGCTGTCCCAGGGCGTGACGATGCTGTCCGCCGGCGACGAGTGCGGTCGCACCCAGTGCGGCAACAACAACGCCTACTGCCAGGACAACGAGATCTCCTGGCTGGACTGGGAGCACAGGGACGACGACCTGTTCGGCTTTACCAGGCGGCTGATCGCGCTGCGCCGGGAGCACCCGGTGCTGCGGCGCCGGCGCTGGTTCCAGGGCGTGCCGATCCGCGGCTCGGTGGATATCGGCTGGTGCCGGCCGGACGGGGCCGAGATGAGCGACCAGGACTGGGACGCCGGCACCGGGACCGTCGGCGTGTTCCTCAACGGCGACGCGATCAACGACAGGAACCGGCGCGGCGAGCACGTCAAGGATGGTTCGTTCCTGCTGCTATTCAACGGCCACCACGAGGCGGCCGAGTGGACGCTGCCCAAGCAGTGGGGCCAGTCGTGGCAGGTCCTCGTCGACACCGCGGCGGCCGAACGCGACGGCACGATGGTCGACGGCGGCGAGCCCTTCCCGGTCGCGGGCCGGTCGGTGGTGGTGCTGCTGCGCGCCGACGCGGAGAGTCCCCGCGCACCCGGCTAGCCAGGCGGATTCTCGGCAGCGACGGCGCGGGACCGAGGCCTGACCAGCTCGACCGTGCCGCCGGAGCGCCGGGCGCCGAGGCCGCCGAGCAGCGTGCGAGAGGCGGCGTTGGTGTCATCGATCTCCGCGGTGACCTCCGTGATGCCGCGCTCGTGCACCACACGGAACGCGCGCTCAAGCAGCAGGCTGGCGAGCCCGCGGCGGCGATGTGCGCGGACAACGGCGATCAGGCCGAGCCGCGGCCGGCCCGGGCTGAGCCACACCCGCACCAGGCCGAGGTACTCTCCTGAGGCCGCGTCCACCGGGACAAGGTACGTGGCCGGGTCGAAGCCGTCCCCGAACGTCTCCTCGTGAAAGTCGCCGGGATCCCAGCGCCACCCGGCAGCGCCGGGCACATCCTGGCGCAGCGCGTCGTCGAGCAGCCGCAGCTGGTCCTCGTAGGCGTCGGCGGCCGAGATGATGACCACGCCATCGGGATCGGGCGCGGGCCGCAGCCCGGTGATGCCCGGGTCGGTCGGGATCAGGTAGTTGCCCTCGCGGCGGCAGACCGTAAAGCCCTGAATATTGAACAGATCGAGCCCGTGCTCGTCATCCTCGTCGATGCTCGCGTACAGGTCACTGCCTGTGTTCTCGGCGACGGCGGCGAGCAGCGGCGCGCACGCGTCGGCCCGGCACATCGAATCCAGATAGACGAACCAGCGGTCATCGGGGCGCAGGAAGGCGGTCACGGCTCCGGCCGACTCGCCAGCCTCGAACGCCCGCCAGGTCAGTCCGGGCGAGGCGCGCACGATGCGCAGCTCTATGTGGGTCACGCGCCGGACGCTAACACGCGCCCGGCGCCTGATCTACCGATTAATCTTCGGCTCAATATCCGGCCCGAAAGCCCATTTCCCCATAACCTCGTGCCCGGCTAGTTTGGGCGACATGTGCGGCATCGGGCCAGCTCGGCGAACAGGTCAGGCAGGCACGCCGCAGCCCGCCAACTCGGCGCGAAAGGGAGCCAGGTGATCGTGATGCGACGGGACAGCGCAGATCGTGCCGGGCCGCGGGCCGGACTGCGGGGCGGGGCGCGGTGGGCGGTCGTGCTGGTGGCGGCCGCTGGCGTGCTGGGCGCGATGGCAGCGGCCGAGCCCGCCGTGCAGGCCCGGGCGACCGTGCGGGCAGCCAGGCCGCCGGCAGGTCGCGGCGACCGCGAGCCCCGGCCGCTCCGACGAGCTGGCCGGCGTGGCCGCCGCGTCGGCCAGCGACGCCTGGGCCGTCGGCTGGGAGCTGACCAGCGGCGGCACGGACCGGCCGCTGATCCTGCGCTGGAACGGAACCGGCTGGAAGCAGTCCTGACGCCACTGCTGGCATGAGCTGAGTTGGGTCTGCGCGACGGTCCCTGCGCTCCTTGGCACGACTGGCCAGACGGCCGCCGAACCCATATTGAACATGCAGAGTATACAGTGTATTGTCTCTGTGTTGCGCTTGGCCGGCTGAATTGGGGGCGGCGGGACGTGGAATGGGACAAGCGGTATCTCGGCTGGGCGCACCGTTCCGGAGAGTTGTTCGCCGCGGCCGGGCTGGTGATACCGGGCGGCGCAGGCAGTAGCGCCCGGACGGCCAAGTTCGGCTGGAAGCCCTACCCGCCGTTCATGGCCTCGGGGACCGGATCGCGGCTGCGGGACGTGGACGGCCACGAGTACGTGGACTACCTCCTTGGCCTCGGGCCGATGATCCTCGGGCACCGCCACCCGGCCGTGACCAAGGCGGTCACTGACGCGATCAATGACCTCGGCACCTGCTTCGGCCTGCCGTACGAGCTGGAGATCGAGGCGGCCGAGAAGGTGGTCGACGCGGTTCCTGGCATCGACATGGTGCGGTTCACCAACTCGGGCAGCGAGGCGGTCGGCACCGCCGTCCGGCTGGCGCGTGCCTACACCGGCCGACGCCTGATCATCAGGTTCGAGGGGCACTACCACGGCTGGCAGGACACGGTCTACTGGAGCAACCACGTGGATCCGCGGCTGGCCGGCCCCGCCAGCCGGCCGGTGCCCGTGCCGTCGGGCCCCGGCGTGCCCGCCGAGCTGGCGGGCACGCTGATCTCGCTGACCTGGAACGACCCGGAGAGCTTCGCGAAGGTGATGGCCGAGCGCGGCGACGAGGTGGCCGCCGTGATCACCGAGCCAGCCGTCTTCAACACCGGCTGCATCCTGCCCGAGCCCGGCTACCTCGGGCTGCTGCGCGAGGAAACGCGGCGGCACGGCGCGCTGCTGATCTTCGACGAGGTGATCACCGGGTTCCGGTTCGCCAGGGGCGGGGCGCAGGAGTTCTTCGGCGTGATACCTGACCTGACCACGCTCGCCAAGGGGCTCGGCGGCGGCTTCCCCGTTGCGGCGATCGGCGGCTCCCGCGCGGTGATGTCGATGATCGCGGACGGCCGGTACTCGCACTCGGGCACCTATAACGCGAACGTGGTCGCGTGCGCCGCCGTGTCCGCCACCATGGACGTGCTCGCCGAGCCCGGCCTGTACGAGCGGCAGCGCCAGCTCGGCGACACGCTGATGAGCGGCCTGCGCAAGCTGGCGGCCGACGCCGGCCTTCCGGTCATCGTGGAAGGGCTGGGAACGGTGTTCCAGCTGTGGTTCAGCGAGCGCCCGATTCGCAACTGGCGAGACGCCGCGCGCTATGCCGACGAGTCATTGTTTACTCGCTGGTGGCAGGAGATGCTGCTGCGAGGCATCTTGTTCCATCCGAGCCAATACGAGAATCTGTTCTTGTCCTTGGTTCACAGCAAGGCCGACATCGACGCCATGCTGGAAGCCGCAGGGGCGGCGTTTGCCGCGATAAGCCTCAGCTCTCCCTAAGGTGCGTGTCACCCATGGTGCTCGATCTTGGCGGCACCCAGCGAGACCGGCCCGGCGGGGTGACGCCTCCTGACAGATCGGGAACCGGACTGCTGTACCAGCAGGTCGTCGACTACGTCGAGAAGCTGATCTCCGAGCGCGGGCTGGTTCCCGGCGATCTGCTGCCCAGCTACGCCGAGCTGGCCGAGCTGACCGGGGTCAGCCTGATCACCGTGCGCCGCGCGCTCGAGGAGCTGGAGCGGGTCGGCCGGGTGCGGCGCCACCAGGGCCTCGGCACGTTCCTTGCCCGCCCGCGGATCCTGACCGAGCCTGCCAGGGCCGGCAGCCTGCTCAAGACGCTGGCGCAGAGCGGCGACACGGCCGCCGCCGACCAGCTCGCCACCCGGGTGCTGCGGATGCGGCGCGGCCTGCCCACGGCGGGTGTCGCCCAGGCGCTGCGTATCCGCGCCGACGCGCACGTCTGGCAGCTCCGGCGGCTGCGCACCATCGACGGTCGCCCCGCGGTGGCCGAGACCTCGATCATCCCCGTGGCGCTGGCGCCGGAACTCGACCAGCTGGTCAGCGAGCTCGCCGGCTCGCTGTATGACCTTCTCGGCCGCCAGTTCGGCCTGGACGACGCCTACGAGGAGCAGTACCTCGAGGTGATCGTGCCGACTCCGGAGGAGCGGCGGCTGCTCGCCGTCGCGCCGCGCACCTACGCGGTGCGGATCCGCGGGCTGAGCATGGACCGGGCGGGCATGCCCTTCGACTGCTTCGAGCAGCTCTACCCGGCGACCGAGTTCGCGTTCGCGATCTCCGGCACCACCTCCCGGCAGCTGCTCCCAACCCCCGGGTTCCAGGACTGGGAGGTCAGGCCGCTCCAGCCCGGCGCGGAGCCCGCCGCCAAGCGCCACCCCTAGCGCCGGTCGGCGTCAGGTCGGCGGGCTACCCGTGCAGGGCCGAGCGGTCGAACTCGCTGCCGCCCTCGATCCAGTCCCTGACGGCATCGGTGAACCCAGCGGTGATCGCCTTGTCCGACGCGACCGTGTACCACAGCCTGCCGTCCCGCACCACGTCGGGCAGGCGGCGCAGCGCCTCGGCGACGTCGTCCCAGCTGACGCCCATCTCGGCGGGACGGTACGGGATCCCGATCCGGTCGATGACCGCCCGTATCCCCTCCGGGTCGTTGTCCTGCAGCGCGCTCATCACCAGGATGCCCAGCGACACCGCCTGGCCGTGGATGAACTTCTTCCCGGTCACCGCCTCGAGCGCGTAGAACAGGAAGTGCTCGGAGCCCTCGATGTGCCGCGGGTTCCAGCCGTCGTAGCCGAAGGCGGCGCCGCCCCACTTCAGGGACTCGGCCAGCGCCCTGATGCCGTCGTCGGTGAGCTCCCTGATCGCGTCGGCGGCGTCGATCACCCGCTGCTTGGCCGCCGCCGCCTTATCCACCAGTGCCTGGTCATAGGGCCAGCGCTCCTCGCACCTGCCGCGCTCGGCGGCCATCCGCCAGTCCCAGTGCGCGGTGTGGTAGCACAGGATGTCGCCGGCCCCGCACCGGTTGAACAGCGCGGGCGCGCTCCTGATCACGTCCCAGTCCAGCCAGACAGCCTGCGGCAGCGCCCAGCCGGCGTAGCGGACCACGCCGTGCTCCCGGATGCCCGCGCGGTGCGAGAACGGCGCGTTCACCGAGAGCGCGGTCGGCAGCTGAAAGAGCTGGGCGCCTAGCTGCCAGGCCAGGTACTTGGCGACGTCGATGGCCTGGCCGCCGCCGAGCCCGACCACGCACCTGATGCCCTGGTCCCGGTACGCCGCGGCGGCATCGTCGAGGTCCCGCCGCTCCAGGCTGGTCACCAGGTGCACGGCGCCGGGCCCGCTGCCGAACTGCGGCTCGAACCGCGGCCACAGGTCGGCCATCGTGACGACCAGGTACGGCCGGCGGCAGATCGCGGGGAGCTCCCCCGCAAGCTGCCGACCGAAGAACAGCGGGAACTGATCCATTCGGGTACTCCTCGTCTCACCCTGCTCGTCTCACCCTGCGACGGGCACCAGGAAAGGGCCTGCCGCGCGGTCTTGACCCCTGCTGCCACGTATTGCTAGCTTCTACAACATCTCATACACTGTATGCCTTGCATAACGACTACAACGGGCGTATGCGAGGGTCTCCTAGCCGCGGGAGGTCAGGTTGTGCGCTGCGACGCGTGACGTCGTTCAGCTACTCTCCGACCTGGTGCGGATCGAGTCGGTCACGCCCTGGCTGGTGCCCGGCGGGGCCGGCGAATCGGCGATCGTCGCGCACATGGCGGCCTTCCTTGACCGGCACGGAGTCGAGGTCCAGGTCGAGGAAATCCAGCCGGGCAGGCCCAACCTGATCGCGACGGTGCGCGGGGCAGCCCCCGGGCCCACGCTCTGCCTGAACGCGCACTCCGACACCGTGGGCTACGAGAACTGGCGGGACGAGGCGCTGCGGCCGCGGATCGACGGCGACCTGCTCTACGGCCTCGGCGCGTGCGACGACAAGGCAGGCTGCGCGGCGATGCTGCTGACGCTGGCCGCGCTGGCCGCCGACCCTCCCGCGACCGGCACCCTGCTCGCAGCGTTCGTCGCCGACGAGGAGGCGCTCTCGATCGGCACCGAGCACCTGGTCAAGCGGCCGGGCATCGACGCGGCAATCGTGATCGAGCCGCACGGCCTGCACGAGGTGGTCGTCGCGCATCAGGGCTTCGGCTGGATCGACATCACGACCCACGGCGTGGCCGCGCACGGCTCGGCCCCCGAGCGGGGCGTCGACTCGATCGGGCACATGGCCGAGGTCATCGCCGGGCTGCAGGTGCTTGACCGCGACGTCTTCGAGCCGACCAGCGGCCTGCCGTGCGGCAAGACGGTCTACCACGCCAGCACGATCGGCGGCGGCACCGACTACGCGACCTACCCGAGCCGGACCACGCTCGGCATCGAGATCGGCACCCAGCCCGGCGAGCGGCTGGCCAACCGCGTCGCCGACATCGAGGCGATCTTCGCGGACGTCGCGGCGCGCCGCCCGGCCTTCAGCGGCGAGATCGAGGTCAAGCTCGAGCGCGACCCGTTCACCTCGTCCGGCCACGAGCGCCTGATGAAGGTCATGAACGCGGCGTTCGAGGCCGTCAGGGGAACCGAGCCGGCTGAGGTGGGGCTGAACGCGTGGACCGACGCCGCCCTGCTCCAGTCGGCCGACATCCCCACGGTCCTGATCGGGCCTGCCGGCGGCAACCTGCACGCACCAGGCGAATGGGTATCTATCACCGAACTCACGCAGTTGTGCAGCATCCTGGTAATTACCGCCAGAACGTTCCTGGCATGAGTACCGATGCTACGGCCGCAGCCACCTCACAGCGGTCGTACGAAGACTGCGGGAGGGCTTCCATGGCCGACTCTGCGAACCCGGCCGGACCATCACCAGCCGAGCCGATGGCCGAGCATGCCGCTGAGCTGCACGGCACGCTCCGCGAGCACGGCATCTCCGCCAAGCTGATCGGCGGCCTCGCGATCGCGCTGCGCTGCCCAGGCATGAGCGAGCACGGCCTGTCGCGCGACTACCACGACATCGACGTCTGCTCCCGGTCGCGTGAGGCCAAGAAGATGGACGCCGCGATGGGCGCGCTCGGCCTGGAGCCGCACAAGCACTTCAACGCGATGAACTACGGCCGCCAGATGATGTACAGCGACCCGGTGACCGGGCTGCACGTGGACGTGTTCCTCGACGTACTGCGGATGTGCCAGGAGCTGGCGCTGACCGACCGGCTCGGGGTCGACGACCATCCGTCGCTTCCGGTCGCTGACCTCGCGCTCAGCAAGCTGCAGATCGTCCAGCTGACCGAGAAGGACATGACCGACCTGCTGGCGCTGATGCTCGAGCACGACCTCACCCCGGACAGCGACGCCGGACTGAACGTCACCAGGGTGACCGACATCTGCCGGGCGAACTGGGGCTGGTGGCAGTCGTCGAGGGTCACGCTCGAGGCCTCCCGGGCCCACGCGGAGCGCTGCCTGCCGCCGCAGGCGCGCGACCTCGCCCAGGAGCGCATCGACGCGCTGCTCACGGCCATCGATGATGCGCCCAAGTCCGTGAAGTGGAAGGCGCGGGCCAGGATCGGGACCCGCGCGAAGTGGTACGAGTTGCCGGAAGAAACGCAGGCCGTCTCATCTGATTAACGACAGGCATGAATAACAGGAAGCGGGGAGAGCATGGCCACCACTGACACGACCGGCGCCCAGGGGGTATTTCTCCGTCAATCATCGGGTGTCGTCCGCGCCATGTCGCCGCGTGACGGCATGTACTTCGGCTATCTGTCGGCGGCCGGCCTGTACGGCGTCACGCTGTTCTTCTTCCTCGGCCCAGGGGAATTTCCCGGCGGCAGCGTCCTGGTCGCCTGCCTGCTGAACCTGGTGATCGGCCTGGCGATCTTCGGCGCCTACGCCATGCTCGGCAGCGCGATGCCGCGCAGCGGCGGCGACTACGTCTACCAGAGCCGGCTGGTAAGCCCGGTGCTCGGCTTCACATCGACGTTCGCCGGGCTGGCGTTCTGGCAGTTCTTCTACGCGTTCCTGGCGGCGAGCACGGTCGTGACCGGCGGCCTGGTGCCGCTGTTCAGCGGCATCGGCGCCATCTCGGGCGCGCACGGCTGGATCAGCGCGGCCAACTGGCTGGCCAACACGCACGTCACGCTGATCTTCACGCTCGTGCTGCTGCTGATCTCGGCCGTGATCATGGTCAGGGGCATGCGGCTGTACCTGGCCATCCAGAAGTACTTCATGATCGCGTTCACCGCGCTGGCGATCCTGCTGATCGCGATCGGGTGGCTCGTGGTATCCCACACCACCTTCATCTCGCACTTCAACAAGTTCGAGCACGCCGTCGGCGGTCTGACCGCGTCCCAGGTGGTCAGCAAGGCGGTATCGCTCGGCTACCACCAGCACGCGCCGTTCAGCTGGGGCAACACCCTCGCGCTGACCGCGCTGCTCGGCATCGGGTCGTACCTGTCCTGCATGTGGCAGACCGAACTGCTCGGCGAGATGAAGAGCGCGCGCAACCTCGGCAGGCTGTTCGGCTCGATGATGGGCGCCGCAGTCATGCTGACGGTCACCTACCTGATCGCGTTCGTCTGGACCCAGGCCTATGTCGGGCAGCCGCTGATGGGGTCGTTCTCGTTCCTGGCCTTCGGCCACTCGACCGTGCTCGGCGGCGGCTGGGCGTTCCGCGGCGTCCAGTCGTTCTTCCTGATCCCGTTCCTTAACGTAGTGCTCGCGATCCTGATCTTCCTCGGCTTCCTCGGCCCGATCTCGCAGAGCATGTTCAACACCACGCTGGCGTCGTCGCGCATCTATCTCAGCCAGTCCTTCGACCGGGTGCTGCCCGCGTGGATGGGCGACGTCAACAAGCGCGGGGCGCCAGCGAACGCTATCTGGTTCGGCACGGGGGTCTCACTCGTCCTGGCCGTGGTGTTCTCGTTCCGGCCCTCGCTGACCGAGGCGCTGGCGGCCGGCTACATGTTCCTGACCATCGCGCTGATGTGGAGCCTGCTCGGCGCGATCCTGTTCCCCTACCGGATGAAGGAGACGTACGAGGCATCGCCGGCCTCGCGGTTCAAGGTGGGCGGCATCCCTCTCATTAGCATCCTGGGCGTGCTGGGCTTCGCTTTCATGATCTTCACGATCGTGGAGTTCCTCACCCAGTCGGCGTTCGGCATCCTGGCCAGCAGCGCCGTGGTGTCCTGGGTCACCGCCGGGGTGCTGGTCGTCGCGACGCTGATCTACTACTACGCGATCACCGCGGTCCGCAAGCGGGCCGGGATCGACCTGCGCTGGGCGTTCCGCTCGGTGCCGCCTGAGTAGTCAGAAGGAGGAGGCTGCTGATGCCGGGATTCTGGCGGAAGGGAGAGCGACCAGGCTCGCCGCTCCGTATCTTCTACGCGAGCGACTTCCACGGCTCGGAAACCACGTTCAGGAAGTTCATCAACGCCGGCAAGTTCTACGGCGCGGATGTGCTGATCTGCGGCGGTGACCTGATGGGCAAGACCGTGGTGCCGGTCGTCTCCGGTGCCAGCGGGTCCCGGTACGCCTACCTGCACGGGCAGCGGCAGGAATTTACCTCGCAGGCGGAGGTCGACAACTTCAAGACCGCGCTCGGCAAGTCGGGCTCGTACTCGTTCGACTGCGAGCCCGACGAGTACGAGAGCCTGTCCACCGACAAGGAGGCGATCGAGCAGCTGTTCAACAAGCTCGCGATCGAGCGCCTGCGGTCCTGGATCGACGTCGCGCAGGAGCGCCTGGCTGGCACCGCCACCAGGTGCTTCCTGGGCGGCGGCAACGACGACACCGACGAGTTCCTCGAGCAGCTCACCGACCTGCCCGGCGACAACCTGATCTACTCAGAGTCCGGCATCCACCCGCTGGACGAGCGGCACGTGGTCGCGACCGTCGGCTACTCATCGCCGACCCCGTGGAACACGCCGCGGGAGAAGACCGAGGAGGAGATCGGGGCGGCGATCGCCGAGATCGCCGCACAGCTCCCCGACCCGAGCTCGGCGGTGTTCAACTTCCACGTCCCGCCGATCGACTCGACCCTGGACCGCTGCATCAAGCTGGACGCCAGCGTCTGGCCGCCCGCCCCGATCATCGAGCGCGGCCAGCCGCTGTTCTTCGGCGCTGGCAGCCAGGCCGTGCGCACGGCCATCGAGACCATGCAGCCGGTGGCAGGCCTGCATGGTCACATCCACGAGTCACGGGGCGTGGTCAAGCTCGGCAGCACGATGTCGTTCAACGCGGGGAGCGAGTACGGGGAGGGGCTGCTCCGCGGGCTGATCGTGTCGGTACGCGACTCGCGCGTTCTGGACTACCAGTTCACCTCGGGCTAGCTGCCCCTGGCCCGGCGCGCTTGGCGGCCGGTCAGCCGGGCCACTACGTCCTTGGCCGCCGGGTGACCCGAGTGCAGCATCATCTCAGTCACCTCGTCGGCGTCCCCGCCGAGTTGCTCGAGCAGCATCGCCTGCAGCAAGAACGGCGGCACCGTGTCGGCCACGGCATCCAGCATGACGGTCAAGGAATCGACAGCCAGCCAGGCATCGTCCGCCGGGTCCTCGGCCACCTCCTCGCCCTGCGTCCTCAGCCACTGGCGCGCGTACGCGCCGATCCCGGGCCGCTTCGCCCACTCCCGCCACCCCTGCATGGCGTCAAGCCCGAGCTCCCTGGCGAACCCAAGCGCGGCGGCCCGCTGCTCGCCGCCCGCGGACTCGGCGACTGCGAGCAGTTCCTGAACCGAGCCCGCCGGAGTCCGCGCATCAAGCCACGGCCCGGCGACCGTCCTGGCCACCGCCGGGGGCAGCTCGCTGATCGCGGATACCACTGCCGCTGCGTCGGCGTCGGCCGACGGGGCGCGTCCCTGGAACGCCGACGCCGCGAGCACGGCGCCCAGCGGGGTCAGGCGCACCATCGCGCCCGAGGCCGTCGGCCGCTCCGAACGCCAGCAGTCCCGTGACCGTTCCCGCGATGTGAGCCGCGATCTCGTCCTCGTCCTCGGCCTCGTACTCGTCGTCGGCGAAGTCGTCGAGCCCGACCAGGTCGTCAGGGCCGTGGACCTCACCGCAGTCCGGGCAGGGCGTGCCGTCAGGCTCCTCCGGCTCGAGCACCGCAAGTACCGCGTCCGCGAGCTCGTCCATGGTGAGCGGTCCATCCGCCGCCTGCAGCTCATGCAGCACGGTCAGGCAGCCGGCGCACGGCTCGTCGCCAATGTCCAGGGCGGCGGTAGCGGCCTGGACCCAGGCGCTCAGGACGGCGTCCGGACCTGGACCCGCGGAAGAGCCGGCCTCCCGCAGGCCGGGAGCCGCCCAGGCACGGCGGCCGTCCATCTCGAGGAAGCCGACCGTGACCGCGATCAGCCAGCCCCGCATCAGCTCCTGCACGTCAAGCGCGCTGCGCAGCCGCGGACCGGGTGTCTCGATGCCAAGGTCACGGCACGCCTGCGCGGCATCGGCCGGGCGCAGCACGCCGCTGGCGGTCAGCGTCTTGCCCTTGCCCACCCATTCGGCTAGGCCGCGGGCGCGGCGCAGCGCCGCGCAGGACAGCGCGGCATCGGCGAGCTGTGCGGAAGTCATGGCGGAAGCGGGGGTTGCCATGTTGGCTGACCCTACTCGCTCGTCCCGTTCGCCGTACCTGGAGCTGCTATGCCAGGTTCCGAGTATCGCGTAAGTTTGCAAGCTCCCAGGTAAGCGTTTCGGCTCTCCGGGGGGTTAACGGTTGTGAGCCATGACGAGACGGGATTCGCCGAGTTCTTCGAGGCGAGCTGGGACCCGTGCCTGAGGGCGGTCGCCGCCAGCGTCGGTGACATGCAGCGCGCCGAGGATCAGGTCGCCGAGGCGTTCGCACGAGCCTGGGACTCGTGGCGGAAGGTCAGCCGCCATCCGGCCCCGAGGGCCTGGGTAGTGCGCACGGCGCTCAACGCCGGGGCGTCATGGTGGCGTCGGCTCGGCCGCGAGCTGCCGCTGGCTGATCATGACGTCGCAGCGCCCGGCACTCCGGGGGCCGGGCTGGACACCATCTTGCTGACGGCGCTGCGGCGGCTGCCGGACAGGCAGCGCGAGGTGATCGTGCTGCGCGTCTTCCTCGACCTAGACATCGAGACCACTGCCAGGCAACTCGGGATCGCGCCGGGGACGGTCCGTGCCCACCTATCCCGTGCCGTCACCACGCTCCGCAACGACCTCGCCCGTACCACCACCAGCACGGAGGATCATCCATGTCCGACAACGATCAGATGACCGACAGCCCCGATCTGCGCGAACTGCGCAACTCCCTGTCCTGCGCCGCTGTGCCAGGGCGGCCGCGGCTTGAGTCGATCACGGCCAGGGGCCGCGCCCGCCGACGGCACCGGCTCTCCGCGATCACGGGCCTGTCCCTGGCTGGCGCAGCCGCAGGAACCGCACTGGTACTCGGCCTGACCGGCGTGCTCGGCCCCGCGTCCACGCGCGGCACGATCAGGACCGCCGCCTTCATGATCGTCAGCAACCCCAACGGCACGGACACGCTGACCATCAACCCCAACGAGCTCTTCAACGCCACTGCCCTGCAGAACGACCTCGCGCAGTACGGAATCCCGGCGAAGGTCACCGCCGGCAGCTTCTGCTCCTCCGATCCCGCGCCGTCCGGCTTCTCGCAGGTCGTGTCCATCCAGCCCGCCGGCGAGGCCACCGTGCAGGTCCAGTCCGGCGAAAGTGCCTCCATCACCATCGATCCGACGGCCATGCCAGCGGGCGCGGAGCTCAGCTTCGGTAACTTCCAGCTCGCCGGGGGGGCAGAGCAGGCCTACATGGCGCTCATCAATACGAACTCCTACACGTGCAGCAGCACCCCGCCGGCCTCTTCGCCATCTGACGGCGAGATGGTTCAGTACGGCGGCCACACCGGCCCGTGATCGGTGCGGGCCGCAAGGCCTAGGGCCGCAATGCCCGCTTAGGCGCCCGGGGTGCATCCTTCGTGCCCCACTGCATCACCGGCCCAGTGATTGGTACTGGTTTGCCAGCCTCGGCACGGCGGGGCATCACGCAGCCAGCCTCTGGGCGGGTGTGGCCGCCGATCGGGCCGACCTGGCCGGCTTGGTAGTCGGCACGGCGGCCCGCCCGGCCGGTCCGCCGGCCAAGGACAGGAAGAGCTCGTACGCGGCGGCCGCCTCGCCGGCGATCCGGTGCCACGAGTACCTGGACACCGCGCGGTCGGCGGCCGCGATGCCGAAGCCGGCCAGCCGCATCGGGGTGGCGAGCAGCCCGCGCACCGCCTTGGCAACCAGCTCTGGCCTGGCTTGGGGGATCAGCAGCCCTGTGGTCCCGTCGATGACCGCGTCCGCGCAGGCTCCCGCGCCGGTCGCGACCACCGGCAGGCCGCTAGCCATGGCGCTGATCGCGGTCATGCCGAGCGGCTCGTGCAGGGCGGCACTGACGAGCACGCTCGCCGAGCGCAGCAGCCTTGACAGCTCAGCTTCGGACGGCCTGGCGGTGAACGTAACCCGGTCAGCGACGCCGAGCTCGGCGGCCAGCTTGCCCAGCTTCTTGCAGTCGGGGTCATGCTCAGGCGCCGCCTGGTCGAGGGCGGCGGCGATGACAAGCTCGGCGCCCGGCAGTTCGGCCGTGGCCCGGATCAGGGTGTCCACGCGGCGGCCGGCCCCGAGCGGGCCGATGTACAGCAGCCTGACAGGCTGGGCCGGCCGGCGAGCGGCCTTGCCGTCACCGAACCGCGCCGGGTCGACGCCAGGCGGTACCACGCGCACCTTGTAGCCGGGAACGCCCAGCATGGCCAGATCCCGGGCCTCCTCGTCCGTCGCCGCGAGCACGCCGGCCGCCGCCCGGCCGACGCAGGCCTCCATCCGCACCCTGCCCCCGTCGGGCTGCCTGGTCAGGCCGGTGCGCCGCTCGGCCGCGGCGAGCGATCCGAACGACTGCACCACGGGCACCGGGTGCTCGCGCGCGGCGATCTGCGCCGCAAGGCCACTGGTCCAGTGGTAGGCGTGCACGACGTCCGGTGCTGTCCGCCGCAGCCAGTGGGCAAGCTCGGCGCCGAACGCGCCCACGTGCGCGGGCAGGTCCTGCGGCGGCACCGGCGCGGCAGGCCCGGCCGTCAGGTACCTCTTGACGACGCCGCGGCCAAGGGTGACCGTGTCGGGGAGACCGGCCCGGTGCCTGCGGGCGTAGACGGTGACCCGGTGGCCCCGGGCGCCAAGCGCCAGGGCGAGGCCGCTGACATGCGCTGCCTGCTCGGCGCTGGCCGCGCAGTCGTGGCTGGCGTCTGCATCGAGGTGATAGGCGACGAGGGCGATCTTCACGGGGCCTCCATAGCGTCTGGCTGATGCCGTGTTGACGCGCCGGGATGGCCAAGTCCATGAGAGGAGTCGCCGCAGAAGGGCGGATGGTGCCGTTGAAAACGGAAAAGGCACACCCAGCAACGTCACAAAGTGACAGTTGGGCGTGCCTGCGTCGTAAGCACTTGCCAGTTAAGTTACCGCGAGCAGCCCCGGCCTGTCCACCCGGCGGAGCAACGGCAGCCGGCGCCAGTAGGCCGCGGCCAGGGCGAGTGCCACGGCGCCGACCCCTGGTCCTCGAACCGGATCGCTGCGGCCGGCACGACCATGGCGACTCGGCCTCGCCCAAGGGAATATTGCCGGAGGTCAGGCGGCTAGATGGCCGACTGGTCCAGCATCGCGCCGGCGACCTTGCGGAAGCCGGCGATGTTCGCGCCCGCCACGTAGTTCCCCGCCATGCCGTACTCCTCGGCTGCCGAGCGGACCTGGCGGTGGATGGTCCGCATGATCGCGCGCAGCTGGTTGTCGACGTGCTGGCGGTCCCACTGCTGGCGCTGGCTGTCCTGCGACATCTCCAGGCCAGACACGGCCACGCCGCCGGCATTGGCCGCCTTGCCAGGTCCGTACAGGATCCCGGCCGCGAGGAACAGCTCGACGCCCTCGGGAGTGGTCGGCATATTGGCTCCCTCGGTGACGGCGACGACGCCATTGCCCAGCAGGTTGGCGGCGTCCTTGCCATTGATCTCGTTCTGGGTGGCGCTGGGGAAGGCACAGTCGGCCGGCAGGTTCCACAGCGGGTTGAAGTCGCCCGCCTCTGCGGGCACGAACGTCACGCCGGGGAAGTGGTCGGCGTACTCGCGGATCCGGCCGCGTCGCGTGTTCTTGAGTTCGAGCACCCAGGCCAGCTTCTCCTGGTCAATCCCCTGCCTGTCGTAGACGAATCCGCCCGAGTCGGAGAGGGTGACCGGCTTGGCGTCGAGCCTGAGCAGTGCCTCGACGGTGGACTGGGCCACGTTCCCGCTGCCCGAGACCAGGCAGGTCTTGCCTGCCAGCGAGTCACTCCTGGTGGCGAGCATCTCCTGCGCGAAGTACACCGCGCCGTAGCCTGTCGCCTGGGGCCGGATCAGCGATCCGCCCCAGTGGGGGGCCTTGCCGGTGAGGACACCGGTGAACTCGCCGGTGATCCGCTTGTACTGGCCGAACAGGTAGCCGATCTCGCGGGTGCCGACGCCGATGTCCCCGGCCGGGATGTCGGCAAACTGGCCGATGTGACGGTACAGCTCGGTCATGAACGACTGGCAGAACCGCCGGACCTCGGCGTCGCTCTTGCCCTTGGGGTCGAAATCCGACCCGCCCTTGCCGCCGCCCATCGGCAGCGTGGTGAGGGCGTCCTTGTATACCTGCTCGAAGGCGAGGAACTTCAGCAGGCCGAGGCGGACGGTCGGGTGGAAGCGCAGTCCCCCCTTGTACGGGCCGATGGCGCTGTTCATCTGCACCCGGAAGCCACGGTTGACGCAGACCTCCCCGGCGTCGTTCACCCAGGGGACGCGGAAGATTACCGCCCGCTCCGGCTCGGCCATCAGCTCGAGGATCCTGGCCTCCCGGTACTCCGGATGCCGCTCGATCACCCGGTCGAGCGTCCGGTAGACCTCGCAGACCGCCTGCAAGAACTCGTCCTCGCCCGGGTTCTTGGCCTGAACCGCCTCAATGACCGATTCGATGTAGCCGTTCACGGTGTTACCTGTCATGTTCCACGCCCCAGGGGGTTGCGGGAGTGCGCCGCCGTGACGGCGGAGGGGAACCTCACCGCATGCAGACGAAGGCTAACGAGCGAGTCGCATGCCGGAAAAGAGGCGAACAACCCGTCGATGCAGCCCATAAGTCCCGTCCCGCTCGTCATGCCGCAGCCGCCCACGGTCGCAGGCCAAGGTCCCGCCGAACACGGACCTTCGCATCTGCGCCCCAGCCTCGGCCAGGGGTCAGCTAGTCATATCGGCTGACGCTGCCGCCGCGACCTGGGAGTAGTGACGGGCGGCCCGGACACGGCACGGCGGCCGCAGCCCGACGACGACTAAGAGGAGTCCGGCCATGGGAAGGGCCATCGGCAAGGACGAGTTCGACGAGGGTGATTACCCGCGGTTCAGCGAGCGGCTCGAGGACTGCCTGTCCGCGCTTGGGCGGCTGCTCGAACGGCCCGGCTTCGGAGCCGGACCTGCCACCATCGGTGCCGAGCTCGAGCTGGTCCTCATCGACGGCGCGGCGCGACCGCTGCCGCATAACCAGGCCATCCGCGTGGCAGTGGCCGATTCGCGGGTCAACGTTGAGCAGAGCCGCTTCAACCTGGAACTCAACGCCTCCCCGGCGCCGCTTGCGGGCAGGCCGTTCACCACCCTCGGCGACGAGCTGAACCTGCTGCTTGGCCGCGTCGCTCATGCGGCCAGGGACTACGCGGGCAGGTTGGTGCTCATCGGGATTCTGCCCACCCTGAGCGAGGCCGATCTGCAACGGGGCATGATCACGGACGCCGCGCGTTACCGGGCGCTTGACGGCCGCGTACGGCGGCTCCGGCAGGGCCCGGTCCGTATCCTGATCTCGGGCCAGGAGCCGCTTGAGCTGGTCAGCCACGACCTCGCACCGGATGGTGCGACAACCTCATTCCAGGTGCACCTTCGGGTCGATCCAGCCGACTTCGCGCGCACCTACAACGCGGTCCAGCTAGCCACTGCACCGGCGCTGGCCGTGTCAGGCAACTCGCCATTATTCCTTGGCCACCGGCTATGGCCGGAGACCCGGATCGCACTGTACAAGCAGGCCATTGACGATCGCCCAGGCCACCAGCCGCGCCGCACGCCCGCCCGCGCCTCGCTGGGCAGGGGCTGGCTGCGTGGCGGGGCGCTGGAACTGTTCACCGAGAGCGTCCGGCTGCACCAGCCGCTGCTGCCCGTGCTCAGCGATTTGGGCCCGCTGGCCGGCGGCACCGGGCCGTACCCGCCGCCGCTCGATGAGCTCAGGCTGCATCAGAGCACCGTGTGGCGCTGGAACCGAGCCATCTACGACCCCGCCGCCGACGGCCATCTGCGGATCGAGATGCGGGCCCTGCCCGCCGGCCCGACCATGATCGACATGCTCGCCAACGCCGCCTTCCTGATCGGGCTGACCCTGTGGCTGGCCGGGCAGGACCAGCACTGGACCTACGCGCTGCCGTTCGAGCGCGCCGATCACAGCTTCTACCGTGCCGCCAAGCACGGCCTGTCCGCCCAGCTCAGCTGGCCATCGGCGGACCGAGACCAGATCCGGACGCTGCCCGCCGCCGAGCTCGTGGCGGAACTGGTGCCGACCGCACGACAGGGACTGGTCCAGGCCGGCGTGGCTGCGGCAGAGGCGGACAGCCTGCTGGACGTGATCGCCGAGCGGGCGGCCTCAGGACAGACCGGCGCGGCCTGGCAGTGCGCCGCGCTGGATGTCCTTGAGCAAGGTCATGACCGCCAGCATGCGCTGGCGCTCATGCTGGAACGCTATCTGCAGTGCGCCGGCACCGGGCTGCCGGTTCACACCTGGCCGACCGCCAGCAGAACCAAGATGGCGCGCCGCCCCAGGTCCGCACTCGTTCGGCTGGCCTAGTTACGCGAGGCCGATCTGCAGCGCGAGCCTGGTGAGGTCGGCCCGCCGGCGGCATCCGGTCTTATCGCGGATACGGTCCAGATGGGAGCTGACCGTGCGGACGCTGATGTGCAGCTGGCTGGCGATCTGCGCGTCGGTCATTCCCCTGGCCACCAGGGCCACCAGTTCCTGTTCCCTGGCGCTGAGCTGGGCCGCCCGAGGAGGCGGGCCCCGGTCTGGGCTCGCTGGCGAGCACAGCATTACCGCGAGCTCAGCCGCTGTGTCGAGCGTCATCATCATGCCGCGATCTTGCGCGGCGGCCATGGCGGCCGGGCCGAGCGCGGTGAGCACCTCATGGTCCCAGCCGGACGACTTTACGTTGACCTTGGTCACACCGTACGCGTCGGCCGGGAGCAATCCCCTGGAGTGGGCCTGCAGGCAAGCGGAAGATGCCGACCACATGGTGACCGCGTCCCCCCACTGCCGACCCGCGGCGCAGAGATTGCCGCACTCCTCAAGGCACTCGATCACGCGCAGGCGGTCACCGCAGTGAAGCCCGATCTCGATCGCCTCGCGCAGATGCTCCCTCGCGGACCCTAGTTCCCCGGCCCTGAGTGCCAGCTGAATCATCGCGCCGAGGAAGGTCGCCTGACTCCGCACATCGCCGGCGGCTCGCGCGCGCGACAAGCCAGCCTTGCAGCTTTGCCTGGCAGCAGACTCCTGCCCTGCGTCGGTGAGGGCGATCATCAGGACGTACTCCCGCCGCCTGACGACTGCTCCGGGTACGAGATCGGGATCGATCCAGCTGGCTCTCCTGGCGAGGTCCAGCGGGCTCTGGCGGTCCCCCGCATAGTGCGCCGCGAGCGCGAGCTCGGTCAGCGCCAGCACCTCTCCAGCCAGGTAGCCGAGGTGTCCAGACATGTCGAGAGCCCGCCGGGCGTCCTGTTCCGCTTCTGCGATGCGATTCAGGTTCCGCAGCACCGACGCCCGCCCGGCCAGCGCAGCGGCAGTGGTGGGCGACGTGTCATCGCTGGTTACGGCGGCGAGCGCCGCCTCGTAATGGGTCAGGGCGTGCCGGTGATCATGAATGCTGTACGCGAGATGGCCAAGCGCTAGCTGGCATTCACGCCAGGCGTCGTTCTGGCCGACCGCACGGTCGGCGATGAGTCGCAGCATGTCATAACCTGCGGCAGCCCGTCCGCGCAGCTGCCACCACGGCGCCAGTGCCAGCGCCAGGCGGACGGCGGTTTCCTGATTGTGCTCCTGCGCCCAGGACAGGCCCTGGTGCATCATGGCGTCCTCGGAGTCAACCCAGCGAGCGGCGGTCAGCTCCTCGGGGCTCCGTTCCATCTGGGCGGCAGCGTGCTCGGCCACGCGCAGGGCGTAGTCGGCGAGCGCCGCAGCCGCCTCGAGTTCCTCGCCGCCCTCGGTCAGCCGCTCGGAACCGTAGACGCGAAGGGGCTTCAGCATCGCGTAACGCGAACGTCCGTCAGCTCCGACTCTGGGAGGAGTGAGAAGGGAGCAGTCGACCAGGCGTAGCACGTGTGACTCGGCGCCATCCCCGGCGATCGCCTGCGCCGCTTCCAAGGTGAAGGGCCCGGGGAAGACGGTGAGCTTGCGGAAGGCCATCTGCTGAGCGGCACTGAGCATCCGGTAGCTCCAGTCGACCGCAGCCGCCATTGACTGGTGCCTTTGCGCGGCCAGCCGGTCGGACGCCGTCAGCAAGGCGAACCGGTCATCGAGATGGTCGAGCAGCTGACTGACGCCAAGAGACTCCACCCGGGAAGCGGCCAGCTCGATCGCAAGGGGGACGCCGTCAAGCTGCCGGACCAGCCGAGCCACTGCCGGTGCCGTCTCGCTGGTGAGCGCAAAGCGCGAGTCCACGCGGCGGGCACGGTCGGCGAACAGGACCACAGCCTCGGACTCGCAGATATCGGAGAGGTCGGCCGAATCGGTGAGCGCCATCGGCGCGAGCCTGTACCTGGCTTCGGAGGCCAGGCCGATCGGCTCCCGGCTGGTTGCCAGCACCCGCACGTCGTGGGCCGGCAGGATCAGCGTCTGGCAGAGTTCGGCAACCGTGTCAGCCACCTGCTCGCAGTTGTCGATCACCAGCAGCGCCTGCTGGCGGGCAAGCACGGCGCTGAGCGCGTCTCTCAGCGCCACGCCGGAAGCCTGGGGAACCCCGACCGCCGCGGCAACGCAGTCCAGCACCTGCTCAGGCTCCGCGACGGAAGCGAGCTCAACGAGCCAGACGCCATCGGCGAACCGATCTGAGGCTCGTCTAGCTACCTCAGCTGCCAGCCTGGTCTTCCCCACCCCGCCAGGGCCGGTGACAGTGACCAGCTGGTACTGACCGAGCAGCCCGGCAAGTTCCTCGGCTTCCCGGTCGCGGCCGATGAAGGTGGTCAGCTGTGCGTCGAAACCGTGCAGTGCTGCCGACGACAAGACCTCCATCGACGGTGCTTCCCCTCCACCGCGCCGCTTGACGGACCCGGCGCTGGCCACATTGTCGCACTTCAGCACCTGCGGGGACGGCTGTACGTACTTTCACCCCGTCCGCCCGAGCCGCATAAATGGGTGAACCGACCCCTGCCGACGAAGTTCCCGACCGAGCAACCTGGAAGCCAGGCGCCGGGAGATGCCCGGTCAGGTCCCCGGTGGGACTACCTACCGGCGGGCACCCGTTAGAAGGAGCACGAGATGAACCTGTTCTGGCTGAACGCCCTTCCGATAGCCGCCGCCGTCGCCGCCTGGGCCGGGATCCCGCTGTGGATGGTCGCCAGGCACCCGAACTGGAGCGGCGAGCCGGCGTCGCCTTACGGCAACCCTGAGCTGGACGCCATCATGAACCGGGCCGCGGCCGTCGCGGCTGAGCGAACCGAGCGGCTGGCTGTCCATGCGGAGCGCGAACTGGCTGGCGTCGCTGCCTGACGGCCGCTAGTAGCGCCCATACTGCTGGTCGAACAGGCCGTGCGCATGCGCCCTGGCCATCATCCGCGCCTGGTCGCGGTCCAGATGCCCGAACGAGCCCCGGTCAAAGTGCTCGTCCACCTCGGCCGCAGCGCCCATACGTAGCCGAACGCTCGGACCGGGGCGGAGGGGGTTCGGCCTGGTTGTCCTGGCGTGCCTGCCCTGGTGCGCGCGTGCCTGTGGTGTCGGGTACGGCCGAACACGGCGCGGCGCGGGCGTGTGCGCCGGGACCGGGGTGGGGTCGCACCACATGGGGTGAGCTTGCCGTGCGTGCTGTGGCCTGGACCGGCGCGGGCCTGGCCACCAGGACTGCTGCGGGCCTGATCGGCATCCGGGTGATCGCCAGTGCCTTGCTGGCTGCCTCCGGCTGTCCCGGCAGGACGGCGCGATGTCGTGCCGGCCGCCGTCTCTCATGGCGCTGGAATACCAGGGACACCCCAGCCGGACCTGATGAGCTGCCCTGCGGACCGGGGCGGAGTGGAGTGCGGCGTGGTGGTGCCTGCCGCCAGCGTGCGCTGCTGGCGCTCCGATGAGTTCGTGCGCGAGGCGCTGGACTGGAGCAGGCAGCGCCCCCGCGTACGCGACGGTGGCCACGCCGCTCACGGCAATCGCGGCGACCGCGGCGGTGGCTGCTGCCCGGCCCGTCCAGGTTCTGCTGGCCAGGGATGGCAGGCGGCGGGATCGCCGTGCGTGAACGGGCGAGCTGACGCGATAACCGAACTCGGCCATGGCGATGGCCTCGCCGGCCAGCTCATCCGGCGCGGGGCCAGCCCGGAGCGCGGCAATGACGTCGGACGCGCGCCGCACGCCCGCGTCCAGGTCGTCGGGCAGCTCGCGGCCTGCCAGCAGCGCCTCAAGCGCGGCGTCGCCGGCCAGCGCCCTGCTCGGGGGGCCCGGCCGCGAGCGCCTGTATGCTCTGCTGTCCCAGGAGTCTGCACCGGTCATAGCGTGACACCTGCTTCGGCCGCGATCTGTGCCAGTCGCCGAAGTCCCCGGTGCGCTGCGACGCGCACCGCGCCGGGGCTGCGCTTGACCAGTCGCGCCACGGTTTCAGTGTCAAGCCCCGCGACCACGCGCAGCAAGATCACCTCGGCCTGCAGCGAGGGGAGGTCGGCGAGCATAGCCATCGCCGACCTCGTGCCGAGGTGCTCTACCGCAAGATCAGCGGCGTCGGCGACCTGCGGCAGGTGGGCCAGGGGGATCTCGTCGATGCAGATCGCGCGATTCCTGGACCGGCGCCGTCCCTCATCGATCCACCGCCGACGGCAGGTGGTGAACAGCCAGGCGCGCCAGGCATGCTCGTCCCCGCTGAAGCGGGTCAGGCCGCTCAGCACCCGCACCCACGCCTCCGCAGCGATGTCCTCAGCGGCATCTGTGGCGATAACCCGCAGGTACCGAAGCAAGGCCGGGTTCGCATCCCGCCATAGCACGGAGAACGCTGCCTGATCGCCGCGCTGGGCGGCGGCCAGCAGGGCGGGAAATTCCTCGCCGATCATGGAGCCGAGTATCCGCGGCAATGTTCACCAGCCGCAGCGGAAAGCCCGTTTCCGTTCGGAACGACACTGATGCCGGCTCTGGCGCGGTGCGCATGGTTATCGGCCAGCCGGCTGATCACCAGGGAGATAGCTTCGGCGGAGCCGCGGGCTCGGCGTCCAGCTGGGCCGCGGGCTCGGTGACCACGACGGGTGCGGTCGTGGCGTCCGTGACCGGACTGGGTACGGATGGCCGCCGAACCGCGGGTAGTGGCGGTGGTGACGCAGCCGCCGCCAGGAGCGGTCGGTAGCGGAGGCATGCCGGGCGGCTGCGCGAGCGGCCCGGGCGCCGATCGCCTCGTGGGCTAGGCGCCGGACGCTACCCGGAAGGACGCCGGCGTACGCCGCAGTGGCGACGCCAACGGCGGTGAGGGCAGCGGCTGCAGCAGCCGCGACCTTCACCGACAGTAACGAGGAGAACAATCTGGACCTCCTCCAGCTCATCCACGACCGGAACAGCCCTGAGCGCGACCGCGATGCGCGCCGCGAGGCGCAGCTCCGGCGTGCTGGCTGGCCGTATCTCGTCCCCCGCAAGCAGGGCTTGCAGGGCCACGTCCGTGGACGCTCGGCCTTGCTAATCCGCGGCCGCTGCCCGGCAGCGTCGCGGCCACGCTGACCGGCGGGCTGTAACAAGTCCGGCATCCGCGGCGTTTAGTGGGGTAAGGCCTCCTTCCCGCGGGGCCCGGCCTACCCCCCCGGCCGGGCCCCGCGATGTACAGCGCCGCCGGTCGGCCTGGTGAGAGGCGGCAAGCGGACTGGGCCCGCGCTTCTTACGGCAGCACACTGGGAACCGTGACGAGCGAATCGGAACTCGCCGAGATGGCAGAGTGGAGCTCATCTGGCCCACCATCGGCGGAGATCAGCGGAGTCCTCGGCCCTGGTGACTGGCGGCCATCGCTGAGACGACTCGACGTCATCGAGATGACCGGCGAATAACAAGCTCTGGCAGGCGACAGTCCTTCGTCTCTAATACTCCCAGGCGACGGCAGTCCCATACACCGTATATGCGATTTCCCCGTCAGGTTTTGCGCACATTATGAAATGAACGCCTACGATGGCGTCGTAGCCGTGTTCCCGCGTCCATTTCTCAAGTCCCCGGTAGGACGACATCATTGTCGCGCCGGGGCCGGCCCAGGTGACCTCGCTCCTGGACACTACCTTATTGCGATAATTGGGAATAATATCGGTGGTTGACATGTAGATGTCCTCGCTCGCCATGCGACGAGTATGGCCAGCCCGAACGTCGGCGGCAACGATCGATGTCACTCACGGCCGTCCGATCCCGGCGCGTCCTGGCCCGTAAGTGGTCCCATGCTCCTGGCCGACGACAGTCACCAAGACCATCTGCAGGCACGAGCTGCGAAGACGAGGTACGCCAAACTGCCGAGCTGGCGCGGCACGGGCTCAGCCACTCCAAGGCCAGGAGCTGTCACGACTCCCCGGACACGGCCGGCCGTCACCGGCCCCGACCCACGCTCCTATAGGGCGCCGATGTTGTAGATGTCGCCAGCAGCCGTGCCTGGCCCACACCGTGCCCGAGCATTGGCGGAGCCCATTCTTGATTCGGACGGCTGCGGTGCCGCAGCCATTCCCGTGCCGGCCGGGGCGCGGCTGTCATAGGTTTCTGTCAGTATCGGTCGGGCAGCCGTGCCGCAGGTCGCGGGCGCTACCGCGACTTGCCGTGAGCCTCGCTAAGGAGATCTGCCGTGGATTCCCCGATGACCCCCGAGGTCGCCTCGGCCAGCACGCAGGACATGACGGCGGGGCCCGGCGAGCCGCCCGTGGGATCTGTTATGCCTGATTCTGGAGCATACGGCGGTGACGGTCTGCGCCCGCCGCACGATGGCCCGGCCGGATTGGAATCTGCGCTGGCAGCGGTGCAGAGCGGTGCCGAGGCCGCCCTCAGGGCCGCGGCAGGCGTCACCGGGCAGCTACGCAAGGCCCGGGGCGCGGCCGCCAGCGGGCAGGTGCGGGATCTGCGCCGGGCGCTGGACGCCGCGGCGGCACAGGCGGCGAGCCTGGCGGCCGCCGCCAGCGAACTGCGGGCGCAGTACGACTTCGACGAAGCCGCGTTCCTGGCGTCCGGCGGCTACGCCAAGGAGCTTCTCGCGGCGGCAGCGGAGCGCGGGGTCGCCATGTTCGAGGAGGACGAGCGGCTGCTGTGCTACCCGTCGATCGTGCGGCTGGTGCCCGGCGAGACGGCGGTCGAGATCGACCGGCGCCGCGAACGGCGGCTGCGGCCCTCGGTGCTGGTCGGGCTGCTGGCAGCGCTGCAAGCCAAGCCGCCGAAATTCCGGCCCGAGCCCTTCCTGGAGAGCTTGGCCGAGGGCTATGACCTCCTCGTGGCCCGCTCAGAAAAGAAGCCGGACGCCGTGGTGCGGCTGTACGACATCTGGTCCGTGCTCACGCTGCTGCCCGGCCAGGGCAAGGAGTACACCAGGCCCGAGTTCGCTCGCGACCTGTACCTGCTCGACCAGCAGCAGGCGCGACATACCAAGGACGGCCGGATGCTGCGCTGGCACGCCAGCAGCGGGACCCGCGGCGCGGGCGTGCTCACTACGGTTGCCCGCACCGGACAACAGCAGGTGTACTGGGGCGTCTCGTTTACCCGCCAGGTGCCGTAATGCACGGCGAGGCTGTACCGCCCACCGGCGTCCTCGGCGGCGGGGTGCTCAAGGTGGACGACTACGCGACGTTCCTGGCACAGGAGTACCTGTCCGCATACCTGCCAGCCGGAGGGGCCGCGGTCAAGGTCGCCGTGGTGGGCGACGGCAGCGCCGCCGACCGGCTCGAGTCCGCGCTGGCGGCCGGGACGGCAGCGCACGGCGGACTGTTCGTCAGCGTGCCCGCCGACCTGGTGCGGGTCCACATGGTCGACCAGATCTTCTTCGCGATCTCGCGCGCGATCGCATGGGAGGACCTGGCGGCCGAGTGCGTGCGCTCGGCCTACGATCGTGCCTCGTTCCCGGCGCCCGACGGCGCGAATCTTGCCGTGGTACGGGTAGCGAGGCACCACGACGTGGACGTACCCGAGCTGTACCGGAGCGTGCGCCGCCTGCTGGAGCGGAACCTGCTGGGCAGCCCGCTGATCGCCACCGAGATGGGCCGGGCTGTGCTGCGCCTTTCCCAGGCCCACCTGGGCGCTGGGGACGTGGACGCCGGCGAGCGCGAGGCGGTGCTTGCGTGGCTGCGCGGTGAACTGCGCACGATAACGGCGCTGCGGCCCGCGCTTATCTACTCCCGGATTGGCCGGCATAACGCGCGATCGATGCTGACGTCGGCCGCCGCATTGCTGGCCGCGCGGCGCCGGCCGCTGGTGGTGTACCTGGACCTGGCCAGGCTGACCGAAGCCCGCCGACCCCCAGCGCCGGCCAGGACGGGCTTGTATTACTCCAAGGCTGCCGTGCTGGACGCGTACGAGGTGCTGCGCCAGTTCATCGACGCCACCGACGAGCTGCGCGGCGTGCTGGTGCTCGCCGTGGTTCCGCCGGAGCTGATGACCGACGAAGCGCGCGGGCTGCCGGCGTACTCGGCATTGCGGCTGCGCGTGGCCGACGAGGTGCGCGACCGGAGGCGGGTCAACCCGTTCGCGGCGCTGGTACGGCTGGAAACCCGGCTGGAGGCGGTGGCATGACGACGATCGAGGCGCCAAGCCGGGCCGGGGACCCGCTGGCGCACCGGCGTGCTGTCGAGGCGCTGCGTTCCGGCGTGCCGAGCTGGGACGCGGTCGCCATGCTCGGATCGGGGCAGACGGAGGTGGAGGACCGGTTCAGCGCGCTGCTCGAGCGGTTCGCCGAATCCGATCGAGCCGCAAAGGCAGCATGCAGCCAAGCTCCGCAGGCCAGCCGGCCAGGCAGCCCGGCCGGGCTGCTGCTGGGCGGCGGCTTCGGGTCCGGCAAGAGCCACCTGCTCACTCACCTTGCCTCGCTGGCGATGTCGTCGGGTTTCGTCACGTCCACCGTCGTGATCAGTAAGGAGACTCCGCTCTACGATCCGGTCAAGACGTACCGAGCCGCGATCGGCTCGGCCCTGGATCCTGGCCGGGCGCACGGGGTGCTCGCCGACGCCGCGACCGACCTTGATCCCGACACCCCGCGCTATGTCGAGTTCTCCCGCTGGGTCAGCTCCCAGGCGGGGGGTATGGACGAGCGGTTCGCGGCGACGCTGCTCTGCCATGAGCGACTGCGCGGCGGAAGCTCGGCCGGGGCGGACGAGACGGTCGACGGGCTGGTGCGCTTCTGGGCAGGCGAGCCGATGAGGGTCAGTGATCTGCGGCGCGCGCTGAAGTCGGTGGGCGCGGCTGGCCTCTTTGACTTCCGGCCGGTGCCGGCGGCCGAGCTGGCCCGGCAGCGCTTCCGGTTCGCCGCGCGGCTGCTGCGCGCGTCCGGGCGTGCGGGCTGGGTGATCTTCTTCGACGAGGTCGAGCTCATCGGGCGTTACTCGCTGCTGCAGCGCGGTCGCTCGTACGCCGAGGTGGCCCGGTGGCTCGCCGGAAGCTCGGCTCCGGCGGACGGCGCGCTGCCGCTTATCCCGGTCCTGGCCATGACCGACGACTTCGACGAGGCGGTGCTCACCGGCAAGGGCGACCGCGAGATCCTGCCGGCGAAGCTGCGCTCGAAGGCGACGGCCGAGTGGGACGAGACCGCCGCACTGGCCGAGGCTGGGATGCGGCACATCGAGCACAACATGCTGCAGCTAGCGCCGCCAGACGACCCTGAGCTGGACCGGGCCTATGCCGCTCTCAAGCGGCTGCACGGCGAGGCGTTCGGCTGGTCGCCGCCGGATGTGCCCGGCCTGGAACGGCTCGGCGCCACTCGGATGCGCCAGTACGTGCGGGCCTGGATCAACGAGTGGGACCTCGTGCGCCTGGATCCCCAGTTCCGGCCGCAGACCGAGGTTGTTCAGATCGCTGCTGACTACAGCGAGGACAGCGATCTGGAGGGGACACCGGAGTCCGGGGAGACGGCAGATCCTGGCGAACTGGACCAGCCGTTTGCGAGCGGACGATAGCGGGCGCGCTTCAGGACTGGCTCTATCCGTCATCATGGCGCAGGCGGCGCACCACCTCAGGCAGGTCGCTGACCGGCAGGCGGACCTCGGCCGAGAACACGATCGTCTGGTCGATGGGATACCGGCTCGCGATCAGCCATGATGTCGGGCTCCCTTCGTTCCCCGCCAATGCTGGCGCGAACCTGTGACAGGCTCGTGACGGGCGCCGATTTGGGTTCTGCACGCCCCGCATGCAGACATGATCAGCAGAGACATGGCCGATGCGGCGGGTATGCTCGCGCGTGCCCGGTCTGATCGCGCCTGCTGGGCGGCTGCTCTATTCTAGGAAAAAGCGCAATTTGCGAGGCGAAGTTGGATCCGGTTACCCTCAGCGTGGCAGCGGTGGCATTGCTAATCACCAACTTCGGGAGCGGTTTTGGTCAGGAGGCTGGGAAGAGCGCCTGGGAGGCGATACAGAACGTCGGTCGCACCTTGGCGGCGCGGCTTGGTCGGCATGATGACCAGCGGGGCGCCCTAACCGAGCTGGAAGCCAGCCCGGATGATCCTGTGAAGCGAGCGGTAGTCACGGAATTCGTCCGCCGCGACATAGAAGGCGACGAGGAGTTCGCCGCTCAACTCGCCGCGCTGGTGAGTGCTGTGCAATCACACTCCGCGGGGCGGACTCTGATCGCTAATGCGACAGGTAATGCTCACCAGGTTAATATCGCCGGAGACCATTTCGGCCCTATCACGCTCTCGTAGGTGCCGTCGGTGGCCGGGCTCTCGGCGTCCGCAGGTGGTCAGTCTCGGCAGGTGAACGTCGGCGGCGACAATTACGGACCGATTATCTTCGGTGGCGACCCCGCTCCTGCGCCGTCGTTGCACCAGCTCCCGCCGGCCATACTCGATTTCAGCGGGCGTGTCGGTGATGTCGCGGAAATTGAGCGCATGGCGAGCAGCTCGCCCGGCGGGCCATGCATCATCAACATCTTTGGCTCTCCCGGAATCGGCAAGTCAGCGCTTACGATCCACGTCGCGCACCGCCTCGCGGAGCATCTTGATCAGGTCCAGCTCTACGCCGAACTCGGCGAGATTGACGGCCAGGCGCCAACGTCGGCGCAGATACTGCAGCAGTTCGTGGCAGCGCTTGCCCCGGCCACCGCCGGAATACCGGTCGGCGCCCAGGAATTGCCGGCGCGCTACCGTTCGCTTCTCAGCGGGCGGCGCTGCCTGGTCGTTTTGGACAATGCGCAGAGCGCGGAGCAGATCACGGACCTTATCCCGAGCTCCGCCCCATCAGTCATTCTGGTTACCTCCCGAGCTTCGCTGACCGCGGTACCGGCCATCGTTCCCTATCGCCTGGGGCTGATGAGCCCCGCGGAGTCGCTTGAGCTGCTGTCCCATGTCTCCCGCCGTACCTGGCCCGACGGTCAGCCGCCCAGCGCCGGTCACATGCTGATCAGGCAGTGCGGTCGCTTGCCGCTGGCGTTGCGCATCGTGGGGGCCATACTCAAGAAGAAACCGCACTGGACTCTGGAGAAGGTTGCAGCGGATCTTGCCGAGGAGCAGACCAGACTGGCGAAGCTGACCGAGGGCCCGCTGGATGTCCGGAGCTGTTTCGAGGTCAGCTACCGTCATCTGGCCGGGAACGAAGCCGAGGCCTTCCGGCTGCTCTCTCTGCTGCCCCTCGCTCTGTTCACGCTGCGGCACGCGGCTTCGTTCCTGCAGCGGCCAGAAGGTGACGCCGAGCAGGTCGTGGAGACACTCGTCGACGCGCAGCTCCTGGAAACCGATGACGGCCGCTACTTCAAGTTTCATGATCTGCTGCTGCTGTACGCCCGCGAAAGGTCCCGTGCGGCGGGTGACGACCCTGACGGCGCCCGCGCCACTCTCTTCCTGAATGAGCTCACTGACGAGTTCGCGGCCGCGTACACCCGGCGCCTCAGGGAGAACAGCTGGACCGGACCCCGGCCAGGCGGATCTGGCTGGTCACCGGTCTGGGAACTCGGCGAACGATTCCGCGCCGCGCCAGACGACCTCTACATACCTACCAGGCTGGCACCCGCCGACCAGCCCGAGCGCGCGGAATCCTGGCGCGCCGTGCTCACCAAGCACAGGCGCGTCCTCGTGCTCGGGACCGGCGGGGCGGGCAAGACCATCCTGGCCGACCGGATCTGCTATGAGATTGCGGCAGCTCAAGATGGTGCCGCGCAGCCGCGCAGCCTTGGCTTCGCCGTCCCGCTGCGGCTGCGCGGCGATCACGGGCAGCAGCCGCTGGCGGCGCTCATCGCGGATGCGATCCGATCGCGCTACCGGCTGGACCCGCCGGCTGAGGCGCTCGCCAGGATGCTCAGCGGCTGGCGCACTGTGGTGATCTTCGATGGCCTTGACGAACTGCCCTCGCCCATCCGCGACAGTGTCACCCGGGATATCAGCGAATTCTGCAGCGCCTACCCATCGGTCCAGGTGATCGTGACCAGCCGCCCGGGGCCAGCCACCTCGGCCTTCGCGACCATGGAGTTCTCGCGCTACGAGATCGCGTCCTTCACGGAAGCTGACAGTGCCGCCTACATCGAGCGCTGGAGCAGGGTGACCCGGGCAGCACCCGGTGCCTACAAGGAGCTGCTTACCGGGATCCGCCGGGACTGGCTCGCAACACCGCTGCTCATGGCCCAGCTCGTCGTCGGATACGACCAGACCGGCTTCGTGCCGCAGCGAGAGATCGACCTGTACGACATGACATACTCGCTCCTCTTCCAGAAGCGGGATCTCATCCGCGGCATCCGGCGAACCGCCTTTACACCCCAGATGACCGGCTGGCTCGTCGCGTACCTCGCCTACGAGCTGAAAGCACGGGCAAGAATGCCCGGCATTCCCGACAGCGAATTCCGTTACCTTCTTACAGCTTTCGAACCCTTCTACCCCGTCATCAATCTTGATGTATCGCAACTCGCCGACGACTTGGCCGCCCTTGACCTCCCCGTACGCCGCATCCCCGACGAGACCGCAGGCGAGCCTCGGTGGCTAGTGACGCGAGACTCGTTCAGCGAATACCTGGCCGCGCGATGGATCATTGGCAGCTCCTCATTCGAGGAACTCGCCAGCAGACTTATGACGGTGATAGAGGCGAGTGACTTCATTGCGGGCGGCATGTTCGTCGCCCAGCTGGCAGCCCGGCAGGGCCCAGACCACGAGCAGGAAATTGCACGCTACCTGCGCGATGTTCTCGATAACCATTCCGCGCCACAGCCCGAGCACACTCGCGCCGCCATCGCCCAGATACTGGCCAGTCTGGCGTGATCCGCCGGTCAGACCCCAGACGTGTCGACACTGGTGCCGTAGCAGGCAACGTTCGCGCTGGAGGTCGTGATGCGCGCCGGTAGGTGTCCGCGGTGGGCCGGCGGAGTCGAGGGACATGACTCCCGGGCCTGCCATCGGTTCCGCCCGAGGAGTGGTTGTGGCGGCGCGGGTCGGCTGGATTTCGGCGGATCAGGGATGCTCGGGGGCGGGTGGCTCTGCTGCGGTCGGCTCGGCTGCGCGGTCGGATCCGGCTGCCGGGATCTCCGCGGAGTCGGTGAGGCGCAGCTTGCGGCGGGCACGCTGATAGAACGTGGTCTGCCCGAGCCGGACCACCCGCGCTGCGGCCGGGCGGGCCCGCATGGCGATCTGCTCGCCTGGGCTGGCGTACCCGGTGACCACCCCGTCCACCTCGACGGCGAGCCGGCCACTGGCGGGCAGGATCTCCAGCAGGACCGGCTCGCGGGCGGAGATCACCAGGCCGCGGTTGTAGGCGGAGTGGGGTGCCGCGGGGGTTACTAGCAGCGCCTCAACGGTAGGGCTGACGATAGGCCCGCCGGCCGAGAAGCTGTAGGCGGTTGAGCCGGTCGGGGTGGCGACCACCACGGCTTCGGCGGCGTAGCTGACAAACGGCTGGCCGTCGACGTGGACCGGCTCGATCGTGAACTGCTTGCCGTCGATGGCTGACAGCGCTCCCGCAGGCCCGGCACGTCCACTTCCGCCAGGAACCCGAGCTTGCCCAGGTTCACCCCTAGGACCGGCGCGCGCTGGCGGTCGGCCTGCCGCATGGCCCGCAGCATCGTCCCGTCTCCGCCCAGGCTGACGACCAGGTCACAGCGACGGCCGAGTTCCTCCGCGGTGACCGGTACGGCGTTGCAGTTCAGCCTGCTGATCTCCGCCTCGATGCCCAGGACCGCGATCTGCCTGCGGGCGGCCCAGGCCAGCACCGCGCTGACCGCCGCTGCCGAATCGCGCTCCGGATGCAGAACAAGGCCAACCGCACGCATACTCCGGACGCTACTCTCGCCCGTGCCGTCGCGGAGCCGGCTACGAGGGGCCGCCGAGCGCCAGGCGGGCGGCGCTGATGTCGTCCCGGCCATGGCCAGCGTCCACGGCCGCGTGCCACTGGCGGGACAGCGCAGCCAGGAGTGGCAGCTCGCCAGCGCCCGCTGCCGTAATCGCCAGGTCCACGTCCTTGAGCGCCCACTCCAGCGGGAACTCGGGCGCGAAGTCGCCGTGCTCCATCTTGTGCAGCTTGGCGTCCGCGATCGGCGCGTCCAGCGGGCCGCCCTCGATAGCCTCGGCCAGCTCGGCGTCATCGACGCCCAGCCGGCCAGCCAGTTCCAGGGCCTCAGCCACGCCCTCGATCAGGATGGACATGTAGGCGTTGACGACCAGCTTCAGCCGGCTGCCCTGGCCGGCCTCGCCCAACCACACGGTCTTGCGGCCGATCGCCGAGAACACCGGGCCAGCGGCCGCGGCCGCCTCCGGCGGGCCGGACGCCAGGATGAGCAGCTGGCCGGCCTGAGCGGGACCCTTGCTACCCGAGACCGGTGCGTCCACGAACATCACATCGGGCCGCAGCTGACCGAGCTGGCCGCCGATCCCGGCCGTCGCTGCAAGGCCGATCGTCCCCATCTGCGCCCACACCGCGCCCGGCGCCAGCGCCTCCGCCACGCCGCCGGCGAACATCACCGAGTCAACCACCTCGGCGGTCGGCAGCATCGTGATCACGACCTGCGCATCCCGGGCCGCCTCCGCCGGCGACGCCGCCACCACCGCCCCGGCATCGCCCAGCGGCCCAGTCACCGCGGGCGAACGGTCCCAGACCACGGTGCGCAGCCCGGCCGAGACCAGGTTACGAGCCATCGCCGAGCCCATGATGCCGGTCCCCAGCACCGCCACCCGCGGACTCCCGCCACCACCATCCGCAGCAGCCAACTCGGTCTCCCTCCGCGCAGTAATCACAGCACCGTGCGGGAGCGCCGCAGCTCACCCGGACGCACCCCCGAGACGAGCACTCGAGAGGCTACCCGGGAATCGCCGGCCGATGCCTAACGGTCATAGTGCACCGGCGGGAATGGGTCTCGCTCGCCCTCAGCCACGCTACCCCCGGGCATGGCGGTGGCGCAGCACGGCACGGGCAGCGGCCTCATCCCGGTCCCGTAGCTAGCTGCCGGGCCGCTGCCGGCATCCCTGGTGCTGCCCGGTTGGATCACCGCCGCGGACCGGGTGCCGACGGAAGCTGCTGCTCGTGTTCACGTCCGTGCTGGGCGCCGGTGCCATCCTGGTCGCGCCCGCCTGCCAGCGCTGATCCCCGACATGGTCCCGCGCCCGATGGTTCGCGCCGCCTCGCCTCTCGGCCTGATCAGACGTTGTCACGCTGTCGCGGATCTGTCGCGGCTGAAAGGTCTGCTCGCAAAGGTGCTTCAGCAGATGCGCGGTCTGGCCGGATGGCTCCGTGCATGAGCGCGCGGGTCCGGGCCGACCCGGCTGCCGAGCGATCAGTCGCGGAGCTTGGCCAGGATGCGGGCGAGGTGGGCCTTGTCTGCCGCGCTGAGGCGGTTGAAGATACGCTCGGTTTGAGTTCCCCGGGCCGCGCCGATCGCGCAGAGCACGCTCGCGCCGTGCTCGGTCAGCGCGGCTAGCGTCGCCCGCCGGTCGCCGGGATCGGGGCGCCGTTCGACCAAGCCGCGGGACTCCAGCGCCTCGACTACCTCGGTGGCCGATCGCGCCGCGATGTGCAGGTGCTCAGAGAGCTCGGACATGCGCTGCGTTCCATGGTGGCTCAGTGCGCGCAGTGCCCGCAGCTGCGCGGGCGTGATATCCCAGGGCGCCAGCGTCGCCTGCGACGTGCCGCGAAGCTGACGGGCGACGGACATGAAGGCTTCTGACAGGGTCTCGCCGCCGTCCGAGCCGGATCCGCCTGCGATATCGCGATGCGGGGCTGCCACGGGAATAACGTATCAGCGGATCATTGTTATTGAGGTTACCTCAGTAATATCCGGCCCCAGCGGCCCGCGCCGGCGAGCGCGAGCCCGCCCGGCACAATCGGAGCAGCCCTTTGGAATCACCCCCCATGAACCGAGAACCTGGCCGCGGCCGCGGCGCGCGAACAGTCACCGCCGCCGAGAAAGCCCAGGCGCATGAGGTATCCCTGCGCCGCATCGGGCTGCTGTTCGCCCCTTATCGCTGGCAGATGGCGGTGGTCATCGCCATCATCGTCGCCTCCTCCCTGGTCGGCGTAGTCTCTCCGTTCCTGCTCAGGGCGGTCATCGACACCGCCCTGCCGGAGAAGAACGTGCGGCTGCTGGCCTTGCTGGTGGCCGGCATGATCGCTGTCGCCGCCGCCACCTCCGCCTTCGGGGTTATCCAGACCTGGATCAGCACGAAGGTCGGCCAGCAGGTCATGCACGGGCTGCGGACCAGCGTCTTCGCCCACCTGCAGCGCCAGTCGATCGCCTTCTTCACCAGCACCCGGACCGGCGAGGTCCAGTCCCGCATCACCAACGACGTCGGCGGGATGGAAGCCGTCGTGACCTCGACCGCGACGTCCATCGCCGCCAACCTCACCACCGCGGTCGCCACCGCGGCCGCCATGGCTGCCCTGTCGTGGCGCCTGTCGCTGATCTCGCTGGTCGTCATGCCGCCGGCGATCTACCTGACCCGCAAGGTCGCCAGCATGCGCCGCGCCATCACCACGCAGCAGCAGCGCGAGCTGGCCGACCTCAACGTCACGATCGAGGAGGGACTGTCGATCAGCGGCGTCCAGCTGGCCAAGACGATGGGCACGAGTCCGTCCCTGGTACAGCGGTTTACCGCCTCCTCAGCCCGGCTGATCGACCTGGAGCTGCGCTCGCAGCTGGCAGGACGCTGGCGGATGGCCTCGATGAGCGTCATCTTCGCCGCGATCCCCGCGATTATCTATCTCGCCGCCGGCCTGCCGCTGACCGCCGGGGTGATGACCATCGGCACCCTGATCGCGTTCACCACCCTGCAGAACAACCTGTTCCGGCCCCTGACCGGCCTGCTCAGCACCAGCGTCTCGGTGATCAGCTCACTGGCGCTGTTCGCGCGCATCTTCGAGTACCTCGACCTCCCCATCGACATCGGCGAACCCGCCCGCCCGGTCGACATCGACCCGGCGACGATCACCGGGCACGTGCAGCTCGAGAACGTCAGCTTCCGCTATCCTGGCGCCGACCGGGCCGCGGTCAGCGGCGTCGACCTGGACATCCCTGCGGGCACCGCGCTCGCCCTCGTCGGCGAGACAGGATCCGGCAAGACCACCCTCGCCTCCCTGATCGCCCGCCTCTACGACCCGGCCGAGGGCAGCGTCCGCGTCGACGGGATCGACATCCGCGACCTAAGACTGGCCGACCTTGCCGCAATCGTGGGCGTGGTCAGCCAGGAGACCTACCTGCTGCACACCACAGTGCGGGAAAACCTCCGCTACGCAAAGCCGACCGCCACCGACGACGAGATAGAGGCCGCCGCCCGCGCCGCCCAGATCCATGACCTGATCGCCGGGCTGCCCGACAGCTACGACACCATGGTCGGCTCCCGCGGGCACCGCTTCTCCGGCGGCGAGAAGCAGCGCATCGCCATCGCCCGGACGCTGCTGCGCGATCCGCGCGTGCTGGTGCTAGACGAGGCCACCAGCGCCCTGGACACCGACACCGAGCGTGCCGTGCAGAAGGCGTTCGACGCCCTCGCCCGGGGCCGCACCACCATCACCATCGCCCACCGGCTCTCCACCGTGCGCAACGCCGACCAGATCGTCGTCCTGGACCACGGCCACATCATCGAGTCCGGCACGCACACCAACCTCCTCGCCGGCAACGGCCGCTACGCCGCACTGGCCGCATAGCCCCTACCCGACCCCGCAAGACGTGACCGGCGCGGACAAGGAAACCAAGGCGACGCCGATGCGACCTCAGGCGAGGACGAGCCCAGGATCCTGATGGCATGAGGTGATCTTGCGCCGGTCTGCGGGATGCCGTTTACTGAAGGGGCGGCCAGGTCGGTCCGGACCTTGCGCTCACTTGCCGCTCACCGTCTCAGTGACTGCGGGGATGTCTATGAGCGAGCCATGCGCAGGTCCGGGGTCGGCGAGCGCGGGGCTGCGGGTGCTGGGGCTGCGGAAGGATCGGACCAGGTTTCCGGCCGAGGTGAGCCTGCGCCCTGCGCCGGCCGGGGCCGGTCGTTTCGCGGTCGTGGTGACCGGCGATGTGAGCGAGCTTGAGCAGCGCCGGGGCCTGGCGGCTGCGGCCGCAGCGCCGGCCGGGGAGCAGGCGGCGTGTGAGCTGGCCGGCATGGTCGTTGGCAGGCTGTTCGCGGCGGGGATGCGGCTGCAGGCTGCCGCCGACGTGTCCGCCGGGCCGGCCAGGCAGCTCATTGCGGAAGCTGCGGAGCAGCTGGACGACGCGGTCCGCGAGATCCGCGACGCCGCGTTCGCCGGGCCGGCTCGGCAGCCGTGACCATAGCGGGAGCGCCGCGGGGGTACGGCCGGCGGCCGCGCCCTGGCCGGCGGCCTGTCGCTGGTTTCAGGGGCCGGCCGGGCGACGGCATCGGCACGCCGTGGCTGCCCGGATATGGCCTGCCGCCAGGATCGCGGCCGTGGCGGCGGCCGGCCGCGGGCCCGGGGCTGGGCGTGCCCGGAGAGCTACCTGAACAGGCGCACGGTGGTGCGCGGCGGCTGCGCGTCGCGATGGTCGCACCGCCGTACTTCGGCGTTCCGCCTGTCGCTTACGGCGGCGTCGAAGCCGTGGTCGCCGACCTGGTGGACGCCCTGGTCGGCTGCGGCCATGAGGTGACGCTCATCGGCGCCGGCCGCCACGCCACCAGGGCGCAGCGGTTCATCGCCACCTGCCAGACCGGGCCGGCTGACCAGCTCGGCGAGCTGATGCCCGAGCTCGTGCACGCGGCCAGGGCCGCGGCCATTCTCGACGCGCTGGACGTCGACGTGATCCACGACCACACGGTGACCGGTCCGCTGACGGCCCGCGGCCGGCTGACGCCAACCGTGGTGACAGCCCACGGTCCTGTCGCCGGCGAACGCGGCGAGTTCTACCGGGCGCTGGGCGGCAGCGTTCAGCTGATCGCGATCTCCGACGCCCAGCGGGCCACGGCACCCGATCTGCCCTGGACGGCGACCGTACGCAACGCGATCCGGGCCGAGACGTTCCCGTTCCTTGCCGGCAAGCAGGACTACGCGCTCTTCCTCGGCCGGTTCCATCCCGAGAAGGCGCCGCACCTGGCGATCGACGCCGCCCGCGCCGCCGGGGTGCCGATCGTCCTGGCCGGCAAATGCTCCGAGCCGATCGAGCACGCCTACTTCAGGCGAGAGATCGAACCGAGGTCCGGCGCCGGGGTGACGATCCTCGGCGCCGCGGACGCGGCGGCTAAGCGGGTCCTGCTGGCTGAGGCCGCCTGCCTGCTGTTCCCGATCGCATGGGACGAGCCGTTCGGCCTGGTCGTGATCGAGGCGATGGCCTGCGGCACCCCGGTCGTGGCGCTACGCCGGGGCGCCGTGCCCGAACTGATCGTGCACGGCCAGACCGGGATCATCGTCGATGACCCGGACGGCCTGCCTGACGGCATCGCGCAGGCACGCCAGCTCGACCCGGCTTCATGCCGCAAGCACGTGGAAACCAGCTTCACCGTCCAGGCGATGGCAGCCAGCTACGAAGCCGTCTACCGGCAAGCCTGGCCGCCACCCCTCGGCCACCGGCCCACCGCGCACGCCAACCGGACCTGAGGCAACGTGCCCCGCGATACTGTCACCGAGCCAGCCACCGCGCTTGCTGACCGACGCGGCGACATGCTCGCGGGTGCACTGTCCGGCGAACTGACCCTGACAGAGGCGGCCGGCCTGTCACCTGGCGAGGTGCTGGCCCGCCTGGGAACAAACCCCGAGGGCCTGTCGCAGGCGGCCGCGGCGGAGCGGTTGCGACTGTACGGGCCGAATGCGCTCGGCACGCACCGGGTCCGGCCCGCGGCGGTGCTGGTGCGTCAGCTCCGGAACCCGATCCTGATCCTGCTGCTGGGCGCGGCGCTGGTGTCCGGGCTGACAGGCGGTGGCACCAACGCCGTGATCATCGCGGTCATCGTCGCCCTGAGCGTCGGCCTGGGCTTCGTCAACGAGTACCGGGCGGAGACCGCGATGGCCGCTCTTCGCGCTCAGATCCGTCAGGAAGCCGAGGTCCGCAGAGACGGGCAGGTCACCTGTGTCCCGGTTCTCGACCTGGTGCCAGGCGACATCGTGTCACTGCGCGTCGGCGACATCGTCCCGGCTGACCTGCGCCTGCTGACAGCCGAAGGACTCGAGTGCGATGAGGCTGTGCTGACCGGCGAGTCGATGCCGGCCGTCAAGGCGGCGGACACTGACGCTAACCGCAACGGCCAGGATCAGCCCGGATGCGGGTTCATGGGCACGATCGTCCACCAGGGATCGGCCACCTGCGTGGTGGTCAGAACCGGTGCCCGTACCGCCTTCGGGCAGATCGCAGCGGGTCTGGCGGAGAAGCACAGCCAGACCGCCTTCGAAGTCGGCCTGTCCCGGTTCTCGCGGTTCCTGTTCGCCGTGGCGGCCATACTTACGGCCTTCATCTTCATCATCAACGTGGCGCTATCCAGGCCGCTGATCGACGCGCTGCTGTTCTCCCTGGCGATCGCCGTGGGCATCGCCCCGGAAATGATGCCGGCCATCGTGACCGTGAGCCTGTCCGCCGGATCCAAGGCCCTGGCGGCTAAGAAGGTGCTCGTCAAACGGCTGGTCGCCATCGAGGACCTGGGCAACATCGAGATCCTGTTCACCGACAAGACCGGCACCCTCACCGAAGGGGCGATCACTTTCGACCGGGCGCTGGACCCCACGGGCCAGGACAGCGACAAGCCGCTGGTACTCGGACTGGTGTGCAACGAGGCAACGATCACGCCAGCCGGGCCGGCTGGCGGCAACGCGCTGGACCAGGCCCTCTGGCTGGCTCCTGGCGCGGCTGACGGCCCACAAGCCGCCGCAGCCGCCAGCTGGCGACGGGTGGGGGTTCTGCCCTTTGATCACGAGCGGCAGCTGGCCTCGGTGCTGGTGACCGACCGTGACGGCAAAGCCGTCCTCATCACCAAGGGCGCGCCTGAAGTGGTTCTGGGCCGCTGCCCGAGCGTTCCCAGCGCAGCCAAGCTGGTCATGGAGGCCTTGTTTGGTGACGGAGCCAGGGTGGTGGCGGTGGCTGCCCGCCCGGCCGATGGCCTGCGGGCGGTTACCGCCGCCGACGAGCAGGGGCTCGAGCTTGCCGGCTTCCTGACGTTTGCCGACCGGCCCAAAGCCGACGCCGGCGCGTCCATCGCCAAGCTCGAACGGCTCGGAGTGGAAGTAAAGATCATCACCGGCGATAACGGGCTTGTTGCGGCCAGGGTGTGTTCCGAGATCGGCGTCGAGTGCGCCGGCGTGCTCAGCGGCACTGACGTTGAGTCCCTGGACGACGATCAGCTCGAGGCGGCGATCGCCGCAACGACGGTGTTCGCCCGGATCGGCCCGGACCAGAAGTCCCGCATCATCAAGGTAGCCCGGCGCACAGGAAAGGATGTCGCGTTCCTCGGCGACGGCGTGAACGACGCGGTCGCGCTGCATCACGCCGACGTCGGAATCTCGGTGGACTCCGGCACCGACGTGGCCAAACAGGCCGCTGACGTAGTCCTGCTCGACAAGGACCTCGGTGTGCTGGCCGATGGCGTCATGGAGGGCCGCCGCATCTTCGCCAACACCATGAAATACGTCCTGATGGCCACCTCGTCGAACTTCGGCAACATGTTCAGTGCGGCCGGGGCATCGATCTTCCTCTCGTTCCTGCCGATGCTGCCCTCGCAGATCCTGCTCAACAACCTGCTCTACAACGCGGGACAACTGGTGATCCCGACCGACCGTGTCGACCCCGAAGCGCTGGCCCGCCCGGCCGCGTGGAATATGAAGTTCATTCGCAACTTCATGGCCGTGTTCGGCCCAGTCAGCTCCATCTTCGACTTCCTGACGTTCTGGATCATGCTCGACCTGCTACACGCAGGCCCCACCTTGTTCAGGTCCGGCTGGTTCGTCGAGTCGATCGCCACTCAGACGCTCGTCATCTACGTCATCCGTACCCGTCGGATCCCGTTCTTCAAGAGCCTGCGCAGCCGGCTCATGCTGCTCGTGCCGACGGCGGCGGCGCTCGCCGGCGCGGTACTGCCCTACACCAGGCTCGCTGGCCTGCTCGGCTTCACCCCGCTGCCCGTCAAGTTCTTCCTGCTGCTGTCCGGCCTGGTCGTCATCTACCTGCTGCTCGTGGAACTCGCGAAGACCCGCTTCTACCGCGCCCCGCACGCCCGGACTCCCCGGCCGCCATCCAGCCACGCCGAACGGCTGGAACGCCGCATCCGCCGGCGCGCATCCCGATTCATCCGCCACCCCAGCACGTAGGCCCGTCAAGGCAATGAAGGCAGCAACTGTCCCGCCCACGGAGACGGCGCTCCCGTGTACACCGTCATCACCAAGTCGACCTAGGACAGCTTGTACTGTCGCGCCGACGCTGATCGCCGCGTTCTCCGATGCTTCGGGCGGTCACCCTCCTTGCGGATCGCGACGACTTCCCGCTCAGCGGGCAGGACCACGCGGTAAGTTACGTCTGCCGTGCGTCCAGCGCGTCGGCGAAATCGGCGGCTTGCTGCGAGCGGCGTGCCTGCCCGGCGGCCGGAGCTTCTAGCATGCCCTTGCCGCTCGCGTGCTCAGGGGCTTGACCGGTCCGCGGCTCCGCGGCTGGGACGGACTCGGCGGGCTGCCATTTCCTGAGCTTGAGCTGCGGGATTAGCCAGGTCGCGAGAGAGGAGCCCGGGTGTCATCGACGTCAGAGCCTGCGCATCTGAACAATCATCACCGCAATACGCTGCGCCAGATCTTCCAGCATCCCGTGAGCCACAACATCGAGTGGCATGCCGTGGTCTCCTTGCTGGAGGCAATCGGCTCGGTCGTGGAGCATGATGGCATGGTTGCCGTCACTGCCGGGACCAGGACCGAGTTCTTCGACGTCCCTGCGCATAAGGACATCGACACCCAGACTGTTGTCGACCTGCGCCGGATGCTGAGCAGCGCCGGATACGGGCCCGATGTAACCGGGAACGGGCCCGATGATGAGGGAGTCGGGGCCGGGGATCAGGAGGACTGACTGCGGCATCCGGGTGCGCTCATTCGAATCGCGGCGATCAGCTCGGTGGAGGAAGCCGAGCCCGCGACCTCCGCGTCTGTTCCGCCGCCCACATCGCAACCCTCCCGTAGGCGAACCTCAGGCAGCTGGCCGCATGCCACCGACCTGCTTTGATTAGAGCTAGGGGCACCCAGCCGGCGATTCGCTGCATGCGGTGAAGCGCCCGGGTCCCGGCCATGCGCACCCGGCGGCGGGGAGACTGGCTGCCGGCGGCGACCGTTGTCTGACGGGAAGGAACTTGTGGTGGCGAAGAAGAGGAAGCTGCGCTGGGCCGATTCCCCGGCGGCGCAGGATTACCCGGCGGCCGACTCCTATCTGCGGCTGCTCGCCCTGCCAGGCAGGGCGGAGGCGCTGGCCAGCATGCTGTCGCAGGCACCGACGGTGATCCAGGCTGCGAAGGACATCCTGCGCGCGGCGGGCCTCCCGCTGCTCGCCGTTGATGACCCGGAGGTCGCCAAGGACCTGAAGAAAGTGGCTAGGGGCGAGCCGCTGTCGCCGATACTTCTCGTACGCGGAGACCTTGCGGCGCGTCGGCCGCTGCAGATCGCGGACGGCTATCACCGGGTGTGCGCCAGCTACCACCTGAACGAGGACGCCGGGATCCCTTGCCGCATCGCCGACCTCCCGGCCGGTACCGCCGGGTAGCGGCCCGCATACAGGCGCGACGGCCCGGGCGGTCGAGGTGCATGCACGGCTGGCTCGTCACGGGCCGCTTCGGAACGGCCGGCGTAGGTCATCGGCCCGGGTGGCTACCGCCTCGCCTGATCCGCACTCCGAGAAGAACCAGGCTGGCGATCAGCACGACCGCTCCGATGAACAGCAAGAACAGCAGGCCCTTCACGACCACGCCGACTATTCCCAGCGCGATCGCCGCAATGATCAGCAGCAGAAACAGCACCATCTCGGTCTCTCCGTCCTCGGGCCGTCAGCGGCGCGCCAGGCGCCGCTCGCCGCCACCGCCACGCTCGTAATGCAGGCCGTAGTGCTGGAAGACCGCTTCCTCGTCACCGGCCGGCAGCACGCCGTCGACGCCGATCGACGGCGCGTCCCTTACCGTACGCCTGGAATAGGTGACCCTGAGGTATCCCGGTCCGACGGTGGCCCCCGCCAGCGGCACGAAGACGAGCCTGTGCCGCGTCGGCAACCCGACCGTCACGGTCGCGAACGCGGGCTGGTCGGAGCCCGTGTCCACGTACACCGATTCCAGCTCCCCGATCTTGTGGCCCTCGTCGTCGACCACGTCATGCCCGCGCCACTCCCGGATGTCGCCAGCCTCGAACATCGCTGCCCTCCTGCGACCTGCATGCCCCTGTGGCCTAGCCCGCGACGGGCGATTAAGGATCAGGTTCAGGTGAGCCTGCTCCTGGATTCGAGCAGGGCCCTGCGGACCTCGCTGACGGCATTCTCAAGACCGGTCCGCACCGTGTCCGCCACGCTCGACGCGGTCGAGGCAGCATCCTCGAACTGCCGCCGGGCGTCGGCCCACTTGCTGCGGAGCTGGTCCATCACTGCGGTCAGCTTGTCGTTAGCGTCCGCCGCCCCGGCGTGCATCTGCAGCTCGAGGTCCTCAACGCGCCCCTGCCACTGGTCGATCTGGGCCTTGGCGAACTGCCTGTGCAGCTCAGCCTGCTTGGCTTGGAGCTTGTGGATCTGGGTTTCCAGCTGAGCGATGCGCTCTTCCGTCGTCATGAATCGAATGTCGGCACTGGACCGCGGCTCGGCCAGGGGCGAAGGTCCCGAGTGCTGGCGCCAGATCACGCCGGCCATCTCCAGGCACCCGAGCGAACGACGCAGATGACCGTACCATCGCGTGCCGGCACCGAGGGTGGCGCAGGGCAGGCTATTTGCTCGGGTGCGGTGTCTTGCAGGAGATCTTGGGGTTGACGCCGATGTAGTTGAGCGGTCCGGCGAGGATCGTGACGGCGACGGTGGCGACCTGGCTGCAGCCGGCCGGCGGGCGGGAGTATTCGTGGCGCTGGCCGGCGGCGATGGCGCCGACGATGAGCCAGATGACGAGCAGGACCGATCCGAATCTCACGGCTGCCTCCAGACAGTGGCGCGCGATGATGAAGCAAGGAGCCGGCTGGCCGGCGGCGGAGGGCTGTCAGCGACGGCGCCGGCGTGCGGGCACCGACCAGCCCGTGCCGACGCCGGCCAGGTGCAGGGCGAGGCACGCGAGGCCGAGCAGCAGCAGGCTCTGCGGGGCGAAGATGGCGGGGGTGGACGCGGACGCCGCGTTGATGATGAACGCGATCACGAAGAGGGCGGCCGCGATGTAACCGAGCATGTCTGTCCGTCCCTGGAGATGCCGGGCGACTTGAGGCTGCCCGGGTCCGGGGACAACTGCTAGCAGTCTAGTCGCTCTGGTGCTTTCCGGATAGGCGCCGGCCCGCGCGGTGACTTTGTGGCGGGCCAGAGGTCAAGCCGTAGCTCCGCCTGGCCACGGCAAAGTCCGGTGCCGTTCAACTCAGACCTGTCAGCGCAGAACCGAGGGGCCCGGCGCTGATCGGCGATATCGCCTTCCGTCCCGTCGGCGTGCTGGCGGCTGTCGGGGTAGTGCCGTGTCATCGCGACTCCGCATGGGGGCGGCCCTGCGGTGCTCGATGTCGGCCATGGCGCGTCCTTTCGTGCGCTCGGACGCTGACTGTCCGGGAGAGAATCTCGTCATGGACCCTGCGAGCTTGCCGCGGCCCGTCGGCTTCGTCCTTGGAGGCGGGGGAAGCCTTGGTGCCATACAGGTTGGGATGCTGCGGGCGGTGGCCGAACAGCGGATCACCCCTGACCTGGTGGTCGGAACGTCGGTGGGTTCGATCAACGGCGCGGCTGTCGCGCTCGACCCTGAGGACGCTGCTGGCCGACTCATGGAGCTGTGGGCCGTGATGACCCGCGAGGTGGTGTTTCCCGGCGGCCTGCTCGCGCAGGCCCGGATGTTCCGGAGCAGCAAGACGCACCTGTTCCCGAACACCGGCCTGGCGGAGGTCATCGCAGGATTCATCGGCGCCGACGCGACGTTCGGCGATCTGGCAATTCCTCTCGGCGTCGTCACGGTGGACATCGCCACCGCATCGGACATGGTCCTGACCAGCGGTCCGCTGCTTCCGGCGCTGCTGGCCAGCGCCGCCATTCCCGGCCTCTATCCGTGGGTCGAGCTCGAGGGGCGACGGCTCTACGACGGCGGCGTCGTCGCGAACGTGCCGATGCGCCAGGCGATCGCCCTCGGTGCCCGTTCCCTGGTTGTGTTCGACTGCGGCTTCCCCGGGCATCTCCCGCCGCCGCCCGAGACGCTGGCCGGCGTGCTGCTGTTCACTGCCGCGGTCACCATGCGGACCCAGGCCGTTCTCGAAGCCCCGATCGCCGCAGCGGAGGTACCAGTCGTCTACCTCCCGGGCCCGGCTCCCAGGTACGCATCGCCGCTGGATTTCACCCGCACCCCGGAGTTGATGGAGGAGGCCTGCAACGCAGCGCGGATCTTTCTTCAGGCTGTCACCATCGACGGGCCCGGCCTGTACCGCGCACCCTCCTCCTGAGGCGGCCATCAAAGGGCCGCCACACCGGGCGAGCCTCAGCCTCTCTCCAGCCTGACCGGACGACCTCGCGCTGAGAGCATCGCCGGAGCGGGCTCAGGTCCTGTCCGTGTCCAGGCCCTCGGTGCGGAAGCTCGGACCCAGACAGTCGGGGGAGCGGTCAGTCCCAACAGTGTCCTAACCAACGCGGCCTGCGCAGTCGGGCTCGCGAACGCGCGACTCGGCCGCCGAGCCGGTCGCCGCCGACAGTGTCTCCGACTCCTGAGCCTGGTGGTACTGCGGCTGATGGGCGAGGTCCGAAGGGGACATGCAGCGGCTTTCGGCGTAGAGTCGCAGTTGGAAGATGATGAACTAGCCGCCGGGTCCGGACCTTGCCTTGCTGCATGAAGCAGGAAGGCTCCCCCATGTGCACCGTGGACGTCATTGCGCGCGGGGGCGGCCGGGTGGTCGCCGTCTTGCGCGGGGAACTCGACGTTGTCAGCGCCGCGAGCGTAGCTGCGAGGCTCGCCGTGATCGCGTCGCCCGATTGCGAGGTTATCGTCGACCTGGCGGGCCTGGAGTTTATGGACTCCAGCGGTCTGGCGGCGCTGGTACGGGCGCGTAGGCACGCCCGGCACGCCGGGGGCGAGCTGCTGCTGGCCGCGCCGCAGCAGCAGGTGCTCCGGCTGCTCACGATCACGCGCCTGGTCGATGCCTTCTTCGTCTACGCGGGAGTGGACGACGCCGCCGGCCGGGCCAGGCTGTCCTCGCCGGCAACCGCGCCCGCGGCACCGCCCGCAGGGATCCTCGCCGCGTCATGATCCACGCGCCCCGCCTCCACTGCCGCGATCATCGAGAAGGCCGCGTGAGCACCCCTTACTGAAGAGCAGTTACGCCTATTCCGGGCAGCCTATCTGGGCATCGGCGCACGAGGGAGAGACGGTCTTGGATTCGGTGTCAGTGGCGTTCCAGAAACCGGCGGCGGGCACGCTGTACGACGCCGGGCGTGACATTTACTACAAGAAGCCCGTCCTGCGCGGATGGCTGCACCTCATCTGGTTCGCGGCGTCGCTGGTGGCGGGCGTGTTGCTGCTGGCTCGCGTGCACGGGGCCATGCGAATGGCGGCCATAGGCATCTATGCGGCCAGCGCGAGCGCCTTGTTCGGCGCCAGCGCCCTCTATCACCGTGGCAACTGGACTGCCGCGTGGAGCCGGCGGCTGCAGCGCCTGGACCACGCGATGATCTTCTTCCTCATCGCCGGCACGGCGACTCCCGCCTTCGTCCTCGCTGCCCACGGCGACTTCGGGCGGGACTGCCTCATCGCGATGTGGACGCTGACTCTGGCCGCCGTCGTGATCCACCTGGCATGGATGCACGCTCCGGAGGTCGTGGTGGGCGCGACATTCGTGGGCCTGGGCTGGGCTGCCGGCCTCTCGCTGCCGGAGGTGTGGGTCCATGCCGGTGCCGCGCCAGGCGCGCTGATGCTCGCCGGCGGCCTGCTCTACACAGCAGGAGCGATCTCTTACCATCGTCGGCGGCCCGACCCCTACCCGTCTGTGTTCGGCTATCACGAGGTTTTTCACACCTACATCTGTGCGGCCGCAACGTGCCAGTTCATTGCGATCGCCTTGCTCCTTGGCTGGGCCGAGCGCAGTCCGGTTGCCGCAGCCGCAGCCATGTCCAACCGGGCTTGGTGATCGAAGGTGGCCGGGTCGGCTGCAGTGGCCGGCCGGGCGCCGGTGGTTGTCGACGATGACCGGGAGCCGCGGGTACGGCTGCCGGCCGACGCGCTGCGCTGCGCTGTCCAGTGCGCCGAGATCATCCTGCTGGTCAGTCTCGGGCTGCTTGCCCACGCGACGGTCAGCGGTATCGAGACAAACGTCGTGGGTGCCAGCCATCTGGCTGACCGGAAACTGCTCACCGGCGTGCTGGGGCTGCTCGGCGACCTGGCCCACATCACCCTGCTGATCCTGCCACTCGCGCTGGCGATCCTGCTGGTTGTCCAGCGCCGACCGCGGAGGCTGGCCGAGGCGGTTGGCGCTGGCGTCGTCGCGGTCGTCGCGGTGACGATCATCAACGCACTGCTCCGCCTGCCGGACGCGACCACGCTGAACGACGCGCTGACCCTGTCGGTCTCCCACACTCGCGCGGCCGTGCTCGATGCCTATCTGGCCGGGCTGGTCGCGTACGTCACCGTCATCGGCCTGTCTGGCCGCCGGCGCTGGCGCGGCTCCTACTGGGTGGCGCTGTGCTTCTACCTGCTGGCCAGCCTGGCCAACCCTAGAGGCACGCACGTAACCCTGCTGTCGCTGCTGGTCACCCTGCTGATGGGCGCGGCCATCGGGTTCGGCCTGCGGTACGCGTTCGGCTCCGCATCGGATCGGCCGGCCGCAACAGAGATCGCCGCGGCGCTCAGCGAGGTCGGCGCGCCCGTGACCATCATCCGCAGAGTCCGGGACACCAAGGCCGATACCCGGCACTACACCGCGACGGTAGCGGGCGGCGCGCTGCGGGATGTCACGGTCTTCGACCGAGATCAGCAGGCCGCGGACGCACTCTACTGGCTGTACCGCCGGGTGCGGCTGAAGACCCAGGTGTCGCGCGGCGGTCCGCTGACCATGGAGCGGGCAGTGGAACGCCGCGCGCTGCTCACCTACGCCGTAGAGGACGCCGGGGTCGCCACCCCGCGGCTTCGCGCGCTGATCCGGGTCGGTTCTGAGGCGGTAGTCCTGGCCAACGAGCACCACGAGGGCGCTACCTTGGCGGAACAGGACGGCGATCCTACCGATGAGCAGCTGAGCCGGGTCTGGGACGCCGTGCTGCGGCTGCATCAGCATCGCGTTACCCATCGCAACCTGACCGCTGATCACATCCTGTTCGCCAGCCGGGGCAGCGGCCCCGGCTCCCAGCCCGACGGCGAGGTCATGCTGCTCGGGCCCGGCGAGGGCGACGTCGCGGCGAGTGACCTGCAACTACGGCTGGATCGGATTCAGCTGCTCGCCGAGACGGCACTGGCGGTCGGCCCTGATCGCGCTGCCGACCTCGCTGCGGCCAGGCTCAGCAGCGTCGAGATCGCGGCCATGGTCCCGCTGCTGCAGTCGGTGGCCCTGCACAGCACCACCCGGATGAGACTGCGCGATCACAGGGACGTGCTGCCCAGGCTGCGCAAGCGGCTCCTCACCACGGCGCCAGAGGGTGAGTCGCCGCCAGTCCAGCTCGAGCGCATTCGCCTGCGCACGCTGATCACCCTGGTCGCTGGGGTAGTCGCGGCCTACATCCTGATCGGCCAGCTCAGCAAGGCCAGCCTGGGCACCATCCTTAAGCAGGCCGACTGGCGCTGGGGAATCCTCGTCGTTGCGCTGTCGATGGTGACCTACGTGGGCGCCACCTTCGAGCTAACCGGATTCGTCCTGGAGCCGCTGAGTCTTGTCCGCACCTTCCTGGCTCAGATTGCCGGGTCGTTCGTCACCCTGGTCACCCCGGCAGCGGTGGGCGGGGTGGCGCTGAACATCCGCTTCCTGCGGAAGGCCAACGTGAGTCCCTCGGACGCCGGCTCCAGCGTCGGAGTGTCCCAGGTCATCGCATTCAGCCTGCATATCCTCCTGCTGGTCATCTTCGTGGCGTTCGCCAGGACCGCCAGCAAAACCTCGCTCCGGCCACCGGACTGGGTCTGGATCGCGCTGGCCGCGCTGGCCGCGGTGGTGCTCATCGCCCTGGCGATCCCGCCGGGGCGCCGGCTGCTGCGCTCTAGGCTGGCACCCGCGCTGAGTCAGGTCATCCCGCGGCTGCTGGACATCGCGCAGCACCCTGCGAAGCTGGCGGTGGGGATCGGCGGCGCGCTGCTGCTGACGGCGGCCTACATCTTCTGCCTGGACGCCTCAGTCCTCGCGCTCCGCGGATCGGTGGCGCTGACCAGCGTCGCCGTGGTCTACCTGACGGGCAGCGCGATCGGCTCGGCGGTCCCGACGCCTGGCGGGCTCGGTGCCGTTGAGGCAGCTCTCTCGGCCGGCCTGGTTGCGGCCGGAATGCCCGGCGCAAAGGCAATCGCCGCGGTTCTGCTGTTTCGCCTGGCGACGTTCTGGCTGCCCGTGCCTGTCGGCTGGGTAGCAATGAATTACCTCCAGCGCCACGACGCGCTGTGACGGGAAGCGCCACGATCGACCCGAGCCGCCTCCTGACGACACGGTAAGTTACGTCTGCCGTGCGTCCAGCGCGTCGGGAGAGTCGGCGGCCTGCCGCGAGCGGCGTGCTCGCCCTGCGGCCGAAGCCTCGAGCATGTCCTTGCCGCTCATCTGGTCAGTGGCTTGGCCGGTCCCCGGGTCCGCGGCTGGGACAGGCTCGGCAGTCCGCCATTTCCTGAGCTCGAGCTGCGGGATTAGCCAGGTGGCAAGAAAGGCCAGTGCGGCGATCGGGACGGCCACGATGAAGACGGTCTGGATCGATTCGGCGTAGCCGGCTATGAAGCCTTGGTGGATTGCCACGGGCAGGTGCGATAGCAGAGCCGGCGTGGCGTCAGCGCTGGAGAATCCAGCCGGAAGATGTACACCGTGCAGGTGGCTGGTCAGGTTCCCGGCAAGGACGTTCGCGAAGATGGCTCCGAATATCGCCGTGCCGAAAGAGCCGCCGATCGACCGGAAGAACGTCGCTCCTGAGGTGGCGACGCCGAGTTCGCTGTGCGGCACCGCGTTCTGCACGATGATGACGAGCACCTGCATGACGCCGCCGATGCCCATGCCCAGCACGAGCATGTAGAGAGAATCCAGCAGGGACGGCGTGCTGACGCCCATGAGCGACAGAAGGTAAAGGCCGAGCGTCATGGTCCCGGCGCCAGCGATGGGCCAGTACCGGTACCTGCCGGTCCTGCTGATGGCCTGCCCGGATCCGATCGATACGACAAGCAGCCCGGCCATGAGGGGCAGCAGCTGCACGCCGGAGAACGTCGGCGAGACGCCCCGGACGACCTGGAAGAACGCTGGGAGGTAGGTGATCGCGCCGAACATGGCGAATCCGACGATGAAGCCGACGATGCTGGTCACCGAGAACGCGCGCAGCCGGAACAGGTGGAGCGGCAGCACGGGCTCCGCGGCCTTCCGCTCGACGAGCACGAACACGCCGACGAGTACCACGCCGCTGGCACCGAGGATCCAGATCGGCGCGGAGCTCCAGGCGTAGGTGGTGCCGCCGAGGCTCGTCATCAGGATGAACGAGGTCGCGGCCAGGGCCAGCACTGTGGTGCCGATGTAGTCGATGATGTGGTGCACCCGGCCGAGCTTGCCTGGCACCTGGCTGGCGACCACGATGAGCGCGATGATCCCGATCGGCATGTTGATGTAGAAGATCCAGCGCCAGGTCAGGTCGTCGACGAACACGCCGCCCAGCAGGGGGCCTACGATGCTCGACACGCCGAAGACGGCGCCGAACAGCCCCACGTAGCGGCCGCGCTCGCGGGGCGAGACAATGTCGCCGACGATCGCCTGGGCGCCGACCATGAGGCCACCGCCACCCAGGCCCTGGATCGCGCGGAACGCGATGAGCTCGATCATGGAGTGGCTGAGCCCGGACAGGATCGAGCCTGCCAGGAAGATCACGATCGCGGCCTGGAAGAAGACCTTCCGGCCGTACTGGTCGCCGAGCTTGCCCCACAGCGGGGTCGACACGGTAGCGGCCAGCAGGTACGCGGTGATGACCCAGGCGATGTGAGAGCCGCCCTTGAGGTCACCGACGATCGTCGGCAGCGCGGTGGACACGATGGTCTGGTCCAGCGCCGCGAGAAGCATGCCAAGCATCAGCGCGCCGATGATGAGCAGGACCGAGCGGCGGCTGAGTCCCGGCAGCGCGCCATTACCGTCGCCGGCTCCGGCCGTGCTCGCAGGCAGCACGGCGCCATTGGCTGCGGCGGCTGCCGGCGAGATCTCCCTAGGGGAGCTCGGCGAGCTCATTTAGTCTCGTCCTTTCCTTGCTGAGATTCGGAGTCCCAGGTCACGGGGTACCAGGACCCGGAACTCCAGGCCAGTCCGCGCAGAGCGCCATTCTCGGGGAACCCGTCAGCCAGCGCCTGGAAGGCGGCGGCGGTGACGCACTCCAGCGGCAGAGCTCCGCCGGTGGCGGCCCAGAACGCCATGGCGGCCCGGAGAACACCCATCGCCGCGCCTGCCAGCACCATCGGGTACGGATCGCGATCCGAGTCGGTCCCGAGCCGCTCAGCCAGAGCGGCAGCGTAGCGGGACTCGAGGAGGGCCATATGCGCTGCCTGCGCTGCCCGCAGCTGGGGATCGGCATGCGCGGCCTTCAGTTGCCTGGCCCAGTGAGTTGGGTCGCCGCCAAGCTCCGCCAGCTCCGCCGCGAACATGCGAGCCTGATCGGTGAGGACCATACGTAGCGCGTCAAGCGCAGTGCGATCCGGCAGGCCGCCGACCAGACGAGCACGCGAATCGTCAGCCCGGCCAAGGTCCGCCCCGTACAGCACCGCTTCCTTGGACGGGAAATAGTTGAAGAAGGTCCGTGGCGAGATGTCCGCTGCCGCAGCGATGTCCTCGACGGTGACTTGCGAGAAACCGTGCGCAGCTATGAGGTCGAGGGCGGCCCGCCGTATGCCGCGACGAGTAGCCAGTTTCTTCCGGTCCCGGAGCGACAGACGTGGCTCCGCGGGTCCCCCGGCTTCAGCCGCGATCATCATGCAGTCAATATAACATTACAGAGACACCATGTTCACAGTGAGATGATCTTTGCATTTACTGCAACGATCTCGCCCTGTCGGTGGCCTCGCCGGACGCGCCCTGCCGTAGGTGGCGAAGGACACCGTGCGGCCCTCGAGTTACCGGTTACGCAAGGAGATGTCGTCAGACTCGGCGATGTTATCGGCCTCGACTGCCCGCAGGCCTTCGCCGAGGCGTTCGCGGGCCTGACGCAAGAGCCTGAGCGAGTTGGTGGAGCCATGCTGGGCAGCGGCGCGCTCCAGATCGGCCCCGTGCTCCTCGATGAGATGCGCCTGAAGGGCTGCAGCGATCTCGTCCGCTGCCTTCAGTGCTTGGTAGATAGCCCGATCCCGCGCGGTGTCATCAACCATAGGGCCAGTATCCGTCCTCGGGCCGTCAGCGGCGCGCCAGGCGCCGCTCGCCGCCACCGCCAGGCTCGTAATGCAGGCCGTAGTGCTGGAAGACCGCTTCCTCGTCACCGGCCGGCAGCACGCCGTCGACGCCGATCGACGGCGCGTCCCTTACCGTACGCCTGGAATAGGTGACCCTGAGGTATCCCGGTCCGACGGTGGCCCCCGCCAGCGGCACGAAGACGAGCCTGTGCCGCGTCGGCAAGCCGACCGTCACGGTCGCGAACGCGGGCTGGTCGGAGCCCGTGTCCACGTACACCGATTCCAGTCTCCCGATCTTGTGGCCCTCGTCGTCGACCACGTCATGCCCGCGCCACTCCCGGATGTCGCCAGCCTCGAACATCGCTGCCCTCCTAAGACGTGCGTGCCCCTTCGCCATCCTGTACCCACGCTCTGCACCGCCAGGAACCGGCGCCCCCGGCGAGTCCCACCCGCAATCGGCGCACAGGCCGCATCCGCGAGCTCCGCCGCGTGGCTGTCCCGGTGGGGTGCGCGTAGAAAGCCGACATCCTGTCTTGGCAGCGTCTGTCCGCGTCCCGGTCAGAGCGGCGGATCCTTCTCCGCGTCGAGGAGGTCGTCGGCTAGCGTCGGGCGCCCGGGTTCCGCGCTGAGGTCCGCGACCATGGGCTGCTCGTCGCTGTAACTGCCGGGGAACGTTCCCTCGGTTCCGCTCGGGATGACCCAGCGCCGCAGCCTGTCTGCCTGGGCAGGCGCGCCGGGCAGCAGCGGCAGGGTCAGGCCGAGCAGTCCTGCGCAGATCACGATGATGCCGACGATATGGAGGTTGATCCCGAGGTGGGATCCGCCCGGGAGCGCGAGCCAGAAGATCCCGCCGGCCGCAAGCAGGAAGATGCATAGGCCGGTGCTCAGTGCCCGGCGTCCGGCCTGGGGCGGCCGAGCCTGCCCGGTGTACCGGTTCACCGCCACGCCGCCTGACTGGCGGATCGCACGGTAGTGGTGAGGCCGGCCGGCCGGTGCGCCGTGCCGCGCCGGCGCTGGCCATCGGGCCGGCGCGTCTGTGCGGACATCGCGAGGAAGATCCGTGCGGCGACTCTCATGACCAGCTCCTTCTGATCGGCGTCCCGGTGCCCGGCCATGTGCATGAGTCCAAATAAAAAGGACCCTGGCCCGCGTACCCGCCGGGAATGCTGCGGGGCGGCTGCCTGGGTCCAGAGCTATATATTCATAGTACACCACCCTTTCCACACCAACCTTTCCGCGACCGGCCGCTTCCTGGCTCCGCCGCTTGCCGCCAAGGACGCAGTCTCATGTCAGCCCTCGACCGACAGGCGAGCCAGGCGTTCCCCGGGAGTGCCTGATGAAGAAAGCGGGCAGTGCTATCAGCGGGGGAGAGCCGCCTGCCGATCGTGAGCGGTCGCCGGGCAGGCGGCTGCCGTCGGGAGTGGATCTCAGGCACGCGAGCAGGAAGCCACCCAGCGCAAGCTCGATGAGATCCTGCAGGCGCTGCCCGGCGCCGATAACTCCCTCCTGACGCTGGTGCACGCTTCGGAGGATGAGCTGCGCGCAGCCAGCGACTCGCACCGCGAGATCCACCAAGCTGCCCTGAATGATCAATCCGGTGCAGCCGGCCCGGCAGGGTAACCGGCCAGCCTCGCACCCGGCCGGGCAGCCCGGGTGCGAGCAGCCTGACGGTCACCGCGCCGGGTAGCACCACGTCGGCAAGGCTCGGCGGGCAGAGCGGAGGGACTGCGGCCTTCAGATGGCCGCGCGGCCGCGCGGTCCGGGGGGCTCGTTGCCGACGGCGGAATGCGGCTGATGCGCGAGTACGGTCGAATGGGGTACTATGAAAATGTTGCTCGGGACCCAGGCTGCTGTGCCGCTGTGATTTTCACGGTGACTCAGCGCGGGTCCTTTTTTCGTGCACGGAACGGTGCCCGGCAAGACGCCGCAGCCTTAGGACGGTGAGAACGCCAGGGAGAATCCTTTTCTCCCGCCCGCGATCTGCCCAGCATGACCGGCTACCGCGTGCGCTACATCGTCGCTGACTGTAAGGAGTCGGTAATGGGCATCATCGCCTGGATCGTCCTCGGCCTGGCAGCAGGTCTACTGGCCAACATGCTGATCCCTGGCCGCAGGTCGCAGGGACTCATCCTGACCTGCATCATCGGTATCGTCGGAGCGCTGCTCGGCGGGTGGGTAGCTACCAAGATCTTCCACATTCACAGTCTGCAGGGGTTCTTCAACCTCTCCACCTGGATCACCGCCGTCGTCGGCGCCGCCGTACTCCTGCTCGTCTACCACCTCCTCACCGGCCAGTCCGGCCGGTCCCGCCGGTCCGGCTGGTTCGCCCACCGCTAGCAGCCGCTGACTGCCTGCGCTGCCCGCCGGGAGGCCGTGATGCTGTCATCGGTCCCGCTGGCTCCTGTGCCAGCTGGATGCCGCGGGATGCCCGCCACGACGAGGACCCCGGGTTCTTCTTTCCCGTCGGCGGTGCAGGCCCCGCGGTGCGTCAGACGGCGAAGGCCGTATGCGGCCGCTGCACGGTGCGCGCGGCCTGCCTGTCCCACACGCTGTGCAGCAGTACCCGCCAGCAACATATCGACGTCGGGCCACGCCAGTCGCGAGGACCCCGGCAGCGACCTGGTCGGCGTGGTGCTGCTCGCGCGGCGATTGCCAGCCTGATTGCCGTGGGCATTGTGCTGGACAGATACGGCGGACCGCGCTGCGGCACGCGTGGATATCGTTCCCCATGGGCGTCGTGATCATCGCGACGACGATCAACCTGGTGGCCGGGCTAGCCAGATGACGCGCGAGATCAAAGCCCTGGCAGCCGGAGACAAGCCCCCGGCCATCATGGCAACGGCGTTCGGCAGGGCCTCCACCGCGCTGCCCCCGGACCTGCCGTGGCAGATGCGAGCCGGGCACGATTACCTTGCCGCCAGCGCACCGCAGACACGGGCCGTTCCTAAGCTAACCCCTGCGCACCGGTGCCATTTCGTGGACAAACTTACTATGCACGACAATAAATAAAGAGTACACTAAAGAAGCAGATATACTGGAGTGACCAAGAGCCGCAAGATTTGGGCGGCCGCGTCAGCAGACGCCTAACTCCCTTCTGTCGTACCCGGAACGATGCAGGCCAGACGCTTCGGCCTAACGGAGGCGAGAACCGCCGGGAGAATTCTTCCTACAGCGATCTATCCAGCATGACCGACTACCGCGTATCTCAAATGGTCAACTGACTAAGGAGTCAGCTATGGATATCATCGCCTGTCTGGACCCCATCCACAGGACGGCGCTCCGATGAGCACCTTCTCCGACGGCCGTCAGCGGTCGCCGGGGGGAAGGCGTGCGATGAGCAACGGAATGTGCATTGCTCTCATCGTCGTCGGCGCGGTCCTGCGATTCGCGCTCACCGCGCGTTCGCCGCACGGGCTGAACGTACACGTCGTCGGCGTCATCTTGATCCTCGCGGGAGTGCTTGGCTTGATCCTGCCCTTCCTTACGCGGCTGCCGCGGGATCGCAGGCGCCGCTCGGCTCTTCCTGCGCAGCGGCCGACCTACGTTTCGACCCCGGCTGGTGGAAGCCGGACCACCCTTGACGACGGCCAAGGCCCGGCGCGGGACAACCGCCACCTCGTGCGCCCGGCACAACCGGGCGGTCTTCACGACTTCAAGACTGACTCGCAGCTCTGAGCCCTAAGTCACAGGATCCGACTGAAGCTGTAGCTGCATGGTCATGGGCGGCCGCCCGGTCAAGATCTGGTCAAGATCAGGCGGCCGCCCGGATGCGGTCAGCCGAGCAGCCCGGCATCAGCCTGCCTATCCCTGCCGCTACTTGGCGCTATAGTGAATGCCGTTGCTCCGGACCCCGGCGATAACGGCAGCGAAGGACCCGCTGCCGCTGCTGCGGGCGTGATCCGGAGTTTTGGCGTTCCGGGGGTGCGCAGACAGGTGTCGGCAGGCGCCCAGGAACAAAGCTCGGCGAGAAGTCCACGGTCGACCCGCCTCCTTTGCCGTGGCTCCGGCGGGGGCACTCGCGACCGCATACCCAATACGTCACTAACCACGGGAGCCGGTTATGCGCATGGGTTGCGCTGTTCTCCGGCTGACTGTCGGTCGTGCTGCCCGTCCGCTGGTGCAAGGCCAACCCGTTCTGTCTGAATGCGGACGGCGCGGCACCGTGCTCATCACCATAGGCACCCCTGATGCTCGCGCTCACGGCGCGGTTATCGCTCTTCCTCACAGTCTGGCTCTCCAGGAGCTTGTCATGCTGCTATCAGATACCGGCAGGGTTCCCTTCGGCTGGATGTCGCACGGAGCCTGCCAGCGCGAGGATCCGGAGCTGTTCTTCCCGATCTCAGCCAGAGGCGGCGCACAGCGACAGATCGAGGCGGCAAAGGCAGTCTGTCGCGGCTGCGCCGTCCGCGCTCCCTGCCTGTCCTTCGGCCTGCAGATGAGCCAGGAGGGCATCTGGGGCGGAACCACCCAGGAAGAACGCCATGCCATGCGGCACCAGACAGCCCCGCTCCTTCCCGCCCGCGGTCACACTCACGAAGCCGCGGTCTAAACCAAGCACGCCGCGCCATCAGTGCCGGTAATGCGCATCGGAACCGTCTTGCTGGTTATCTGGCTGGTCATCGGCGCCGTTGCGGCAGGCCAGGCGCCACTTCAGCAGTTCCGGCACCAACGCGAGCACGACGGCGTTGACGATTGTCGCCGGTCCCCCTCAGAAACGTCGGCGTGAATCCCAAGATCTCTTGCACGCTGCGAAATAGCACATGACCCGTCACGGGATCGTCAAGCCGCCGGGGCCGTGCCCGGATCGATGAGAGGCCTTACACCCGTTGGTAGACGAGTGCCCGCATGACCGTTCTGTTTCTGTCGATGATCGGCTGCCGGAGTCACCCGGCGATCTTCAGAGGGACGTCATTCGGCTGCCGGGGGGGAACCGGCCAGGGCTTCGGGAGCGGGCTGGCCATTCAGCAGCTCCGGATGCGCGGTGGCGGCCTGCGAGGGCGCGGCTCGGTGACCGAATAGGTGCCAGCTAGGGCGGTTGTGGTCCGGGCTGAATGTGGGGTCGCCGCCGGGGGTGCCATGACCGTTCGGGCTCGCGGTGTCGGCGCGGGCAATGTCGCGCTGCTTGATCAGGTCGTCGCGGTCTTGGCTGACGGCAGCGGTCTCGCGGCGGGACTGCTGGAGTCTGCGCCGCGCCGCGCTGCCGCGGCGGGAGGTGCGCCGCGCCCCGGCCACCAGCAGGCTCAGCCCGAACAGGCCGACCGCGCCGACCACGATGCCGCAAAGGAACAGCATGCCGGTGGAGCCGGTCACGTGATAGCCGAGGACAGAAAATCCGTGGCCGAGAGCGTGCGCGCTGCCGCCGTTGCCCAGAACGCCCGCCACGGCGACGACGAGCGCGGCGACCAAGATGACGAGCCCGAGGATGAGGATCACGGCAGCCTCCGAAATGTCTACGGTGTATACCTACAGTGGACACCGGGATCATGCCGAAGTCAACACCGTAGATGTACGTTGTAGACTGACGATCTTGATGGTATGGGCCTATGAGGGAAGGTGCTGCGTTGTGAAGCGATCGCCAGCCGGAATGGCCGCCGAAGACTCCGCCACGGGCCGGAACGGCAAGATCACCCGGGATGTGGTGCTAGCCGCAGCGCTAGAGATCATCGACCGCGACGGAACGGATGGGCTGTCGATGCGGCGCCTGGCCCGGGCGCTGGACCGAGACCCGATGATCTTGTACCGGCACACGCCGAACAAGGCGGCACTGCTCGATGGCATCGCCGAGACCGTACTGGCCCAGCTCACGGTGGACTCCGCCGACCCGGACTGGGCGGGGCAGTTGCGGGCGGTGGCGCGCTCCTACCGGCGGCTGGCACTGGCCCACCCCAACGTGGTGCCGCTGATAGTCACCCGGCCGCTTGCCACCCCCCTCGCGCTTCGGCCCCAGGCCACCCTGCGGCCGCTCGAGGACATCCTCGCGCTGCTCACCAGGGCCGGGTTCAGCGGCCCGGACGCATTGCACGTCTACCGGGCCCTGTTCGGCTTCCTGCACGGCCACGTACTGAACGAGCTTCAGGAACTCATCGAGAATCCGGACGAGACCGACGACCTGCTGCGCCTCGGCCTGCACCGGCTCCCGATCGGCGCATTCCCCTTGCTGCGCAGCCTCGCCTACGACCTGGCAGCTTACGACGGCGCCGCCGAGCTCGAACGCGGCCTTGACATCCTGCTGACCGGACTCGCTTCCACGCTCGGCCTGCCCGGCCAGGCCGCCCTGCCATCGACCTGACCGCTTCGCGCAGGTGCGGCCGGGAGCAGTGGTCCCGGGGACGCACGCATCCGTGCTCGGTTATATCGCCGCAGCTGCCAGGCCGGACTCCACGAGCGGGCTCAGGGAACTTTCAGTACCAGTGCGACAGTGTCGTCGCTGATCACTCCGCCGCTGAAGGCCTGTACCGCCTGCTGGAGTGCGTCCGCCATCCGCGCCGCAGGCACGCCGCCCAGGCCGGCGATGAGGTCGCGGAGCCGGTCATCGCCGTAGAAGTCATGGTCGGCTTGGCCACGTGCCTCGGTGACGCCGTCGGTGAAGAGGATGAGGCTGTCGCCGTCCCGCAGCTTCGTCCTTGAGTCGTGCAGCTCGGGAACGGGCAGGATTCCAAGCAGAGTTCCCGGCCGGCCGAATGTCTGCACGCGCCCGTCCGCGCGCCGGACCAGTGCGAGCGGGTGGCCGGCGGAGCTGACACGCACCGACGCCCCGGCGGCCGTCGGCCGCACGGTGGCGTAGATCGCCGTCAGGAAGCGGGGGTCGTCGGTGATCCAGTCCAGCAGTGCCCGGTTCAGGGCGGCCAGCATCCGGCTCGGACGTGCCTCGCGGTGCGCCTCAGCTCGCAGCGTGTAGCGGGCGAAGGCCGTACTCTTCGCGGCCGGGACCCCCTTGCCGCATACATCGCCGACGACCACTCCCCAGCTCCCTGGCAGAGACGGGAATACGTCGTAGAAGTCCCCCAGTACCTCGACGCCCGTTCCGCCGGCCATATAGCGCGCCGCGACCTGCAGGCCGGGGATTTTCGGCAGCCTCGGCGGCAGCAAGGTCTCTTGCAGGGTCTGGGCCAGCACAGCGCGCTCGGCGCCGTACTCGAGCGCGGACCGCAGTGCGACTTCGCCTGATGCGACGTGAGCTAGGGTCTCCAGGAGCTCGATGTCGCCTGCGGTCCAGAGGCGCGGCACGCGGTCGGCCACGCAAAGCACGCCAACGACCTGGCCGTCTGGGTCACGCACCGGGAACCCCGCCCAGGAAGCCACGTTCGCCGACCCGATCTGCCGCTGGGAGCAGGTCCGCGGGTCCAGGCGAACGTCGTCGATGATCAGCTTCTTTCCGGAATCGATCACGCGGCGGCGCCGAGACTGCTCCGCCGGGCCCTGGTCCGTGGCCAGTTCCGGGGAGCCGGGCTGGCCGCATCCGGGGGGAAGGCGGTCCTCGGTCACCATCAGGAAGGCCAGCGGCGTGGCGAGCACCGTGGCGGCCAGCCTCGCGATCCGACCGAAGGACCCCTCTGCCTGGCCGCCCGGCAAGTCTGCCTGGCCGCCCGGCAGGTCAGCCTGCCGTGACGTCGGCACGCCGGGCATTACGGGCTCATCCGCGAACCCTGGACCGGGCAGCATGGCGGCGCTGCCGGGAAGTGAAACCGAGACGCCGCCTAGGACCTTCATATCCGCCGCTTCCCCGAGTGGTGACACTGCGTACTGATATGAGCACGAGGCGTGGTCCTGACCCCTAGTCTAGAATTGAACCACACCGGGCAGCGGCACCGCTACTTGACCCTAATATCTGCTCTTGCTCTCCGGCGAGGCCCCAGCCAGCACATCGCTGCGAGCCTTACCCGAGTAGGGCGGTCAGATGGACAGCTTCCAGGCAACCAGCACGGCAGGGCAAAAGATTGGGTCAGGGCCGGCCGGGCCGGGATCGCGGAGACCACGCAGCCGACTCCAGGGTGCCGTCGATGGCGGCCTGGGCGACGTCGGTGAGGCGGCGGTTGCCGTCTCTGGCATAGGTCCGCAGCCGGGAGAAAGCCTCAACCAGGTCTATGCCAGCACGCTCTGAGATGACGCCTTTGGCCTGCTCGATCACCACCCGGCTGGTCAGCGCGCCGGAGAGCTGGTCATTCAGGCGCTGGGCCTCGGCATCAGCGCGATGCTGCGTGATGCTGACGGCGGCCAGGTCCGCGAACGCCCTGGCGACGATGACGTCCGCCTCGTCCATCGGGGCCGCGGAGACGCTCAGCAGGTTCAGCGCGCCGATGGTCACTTCCCGCAACCGCAACGGCAGCGCGAACGCCGACCCGAAGCCAGCCTTCACCGCGGCGCTGGCGAACAACGGCCAACGGCCGGCGCCCGCCACCAGGTTCTCGTGCTCGACGCGCTGGCCGGTACGGAAGGCGTCCATGCAGGGACCTTCCTGGGCCTGAAGCTCGAACAGCTCCAGCAGGCGCATCGCCTCACTAGAGGAGGCCACCAGCCCCAGGCGGCCCGCCGGAGAGGCCAGCATCACTCCTGCAGCAGACACACCGAGGAGGCTGACGCAGCGGTCAGCAAGCCCGGTCAGCAAATCGACAACGTCGTAGCTGTCAACCAAGGTGTCGGCCATCTCGACCAGTGACCGGACCACGTCGGCTTCTCGGGTCATCCCACTCACCCTCTTGATGCCCCAGCAGCGATCGCGGTCGGCGGCAGCCGGAGCCAGGCACGAGCTGCGGCAACCATCCTAAGTTTACCCGTTTGCGCCTCACGTGCGGGCGCAGGCGGGTCAGCCCAGCGTCAGGCCGACGGGCCAATGACATCGTGGCGGGAACCCGGACACCGCCTATTATGGCCCACCGGGTGCCCTGCAGCTACGCAGCCTGCAGAGCCTGGTCGAGGTCGGCGTTGACAAGAACACGGAAGCGCCCCTTGTAGTCAGGGCGCGCTTCCGGTGACCGGCCGACCGGCGTTACTTGGCCTGCCAACGCTGTTGAGGTGGCGCAGGACGGTAGTGAACGAGCCCGCCAGGCTGGTCTGGCAGTAGGCCAGTCCGCGCTGCTCGCAGAACTCCCTGATCAGGGGCTGGCAGCGCCGCAAGTTCGGCCGAGGTGCAGAAGGAAACAGGTGGTGCTCGATCTGGTAGTTCAAGCCGCCCAGCACCATGTCGGTCAGCCAGCCACCGCGAATATTGCGAGAGGTGAGTACCTGGCGGCGCAGGAAATCACTCCGGTCGTACGCGGCCAGGACAGGCATGCCCTTGTGATTGGGAGCGAAGGAGCAACCGAGATAGAGGCCGAAGAGGCCTTGCTGTACCACGACGAACGCCACGGCCTTCAGGCCGGGTCCCAGTACCACCAGTACAAGAGTCAGGTAGCCGACGAAATGAGCCGCAAGAAGCGTCGCTTCGGCCCGCCGGAACCGCGATGTCCGGTCGGCCATTGCGCGGACGCTCGCGACATGCAGGTTCACGGCCTCAAGCAATAGCATCGGGAAGAACAGGTATGCCTGGTACCGCCGGATCAGCCGGACAACGCCTCGGGGGGCATTTAGCTGAGCGGCGGTGAATATAAGCGCGCCAGCGGCGATATCAGGGTCCGCGCCTTCGGTATTGGGGTGAGCATGGTGCCGGTTGTGCTTTGCTACCCACCAGCCGTAGCTCAGCCCGATGCCAAGGTTGCCCAGCAGGACGCCGGCGATGTAGCTGGACCGCCGGGAGCCAAATATCTGGCGGTGCCCGGCATCATGGCCAAGAAAGCCCACCTGAGTGAACAACACTGCCAGAAGCGCGGCCACCGCGAGCGTCCACCACGAGTCCCCGACAAGCACAAAGGCGGCCCATGCGCCTGCCAGCGCTCCTACGGTCACAGTGATCTTCCACGTGTAGTAGCGCGTACGGCGTTGAAGCAGTCCTGCTCCCCTGACCAGTCTTGATAGCTCGGCGTACTCGCTGCCGCCAAGCTGCGCGGGCGCAGACCGCGCCGACAGTGACTGCCCACGGAGCACAGCAGTCTTTGCGTCGCTGAACTGCACCGGGCACTCCTGAAGGCACGCTGATAGCGGGGCTGCGCATGCGCGCCAGGGTCCAGAGCACGACTGATCTCAACGTTACATCGCCGCAGCCAACCGCGGGATGGCCGCACGGCCGTCGGCGCTGGCCGGTTACCGCATGCCGCTCGGTTCCTGCAACCCGGCCAGGAGCGTGTCGATGCCGGAGGCGAATCGCTCGTCGCGGTTCCCGGCCCACACGTGCTGACCGAGGACAGCCAGGGCCGGGAACTGGTCCGCCGGCAGCGACCGGAAGAACGCATGCAGCTTGCGCCTGGTCTCGGGGTCGTGAACGCGCTGCTCGTTGACGGTGGTGCGGTCACTCAGCGCAAAGCCCACGGTGTAGTCGTAGACCAGGCTGAACGCCAGGGCGGTCTCCCGCGCCGGCAGGCCGGCTTCCTGTAGTGCCCTGAGGAATGCCTCAGCCAGGGCCAGCGAGCTCGGCCCGAGGGGGTCGCGGGTCTTGAGCAGTCCGGCGATGCCGGGATGGTCTTCCAGGACTGCCCGCAACCGGCGGGCGAGGATCTCGACCTGCTCGGCCCAGCCGAGTCCACGGCCTGCCCGGGTGTCCACCTCCGCCAGCACCGCGTCCACTGCCAGGTCGCAGAGCTGCTCTTTGCCGCGCACATGCCGGTACAAGGCGCCGGGGACCACGCCGAGGCGGGAGGCGAGGCCGCGCATGCTGAGGGCGCCCGCGCCGTCGGTGGCGATGATGGTGAGGGCCTCTTCAACTACCCGCTCACGGGTCAGCGCGCGGCGGCGGCTCTCCTCGCCGCCGAGAGGGCTGAACCACAGCGATTGCTGGCTCACGGCGGCGGCTCTCCGCGGCGGGTTCGCCATGGCCGCCTCCCGGTCCTGATTTGACTGTGAACGCTGTCCACTATACAGTGAACATGTTACTCGGAAGCGAATGTCGTTCACTCGAATTGCATTTTTTCCCGGGTTCGCCAGGTCGTCGGCCAGGCGATACGCACAAGGGAGAGTGACATGACAGTCATGACAAACTGGGATCTATTCGAAGATCTGCGCGGCGCCCAGGATGAGCTCGTACGGATGAGCCGGATGCCTGGCCACTGGGTGAGCCAGTTCGGCCAGCTGGCCAGCGCCGGCCCGACGATGCAGGCGTGGGCGCCTGCGGTCGACATCACCGAGCGCAAGGACGCCTACGTTGTGACCGCGGAGCTGCCGGGCGTCGGGATCGAGGACCTGGAGATCACGTTCCAGGATGGCCTGCTGACGATCCAGGGCGAGCGGCATCCCGAAGCCGACGCTGCCGGAGAGAAGGTCCACCGGTCCGAGCGCCGTTATGGCACGTTCCGCCGGTCGATCACGTTGCCGAGCCACGTTCAGGCGGACAAGATCGACGCTTCAGCGCAGGACGGCGTCGTGCAGATCCTGGTGCCCAAGGCCGAGGAAGCTCACGCTAAGCGCATTCGGGTGCACACCGGGAAGATCAAGCCTGCAGTGACCGCCAGAGCCGTCAAGAACGGCTCCTGAGGTCGCAGGCCGCGCCGCTCATGCCGCTCGGCCCGCATCCAGTACCACCGTCTCCTGCCGTCACCGTCCCGGGTGCCGGCAGGAGACGCGTCCATGTCGGGCCGCCGCGGCCGGCTTCCGGCCGGAGCAGGTGCCAGCGCGGCCCGCAGCTCCATGCTTCGCCAAGCCGGTGCTGCGCTGAACAGCCGCATGCGAAGGTCGCGTGCGCTGGCTGGTGCCCGGGCGGCGTACGATGATGGGGACACATCGGCCTAGGCAGCCCGAACGAGCTCCTGATCTGGTCCAGACCACGCGCCGGTTCCGAGATCCGCCTTGCTGCATCCCCAAGATCGCGAGGCGCGAACCATGGGCGCAGACTTGACGCCGGTCCGTTATGCGGGCGCTGCATTTCTGGCGGTACCCGCTGGGTTCCATTGCTGACGCCTCCAGCCATCGGCGGGGCAGCGTCTATCCTCGCTCCTGCCCAGCAGGGCACCCTCGACTGCGACAATACGCAGCAGCAGGAGCGACCGCAGCAACAGCACGGGACCGTTACCGGCCGGTCCGGGCGCCGGCGAAGGACAGTCAGCGCTGTGGCATCCGCCCTTCTGGTGGCTGGCATTTTCGGATTCGCGCTGCCGCACTTCGCGACCTATCACAGCGCCTGGGCCAGCATCCAGATAATGAGGTGGCCGCAGGTCCTTCTTGTGGTCGTGGCTGCAGCGGCCAGCCTCGCCCTCGGGCTGGATGGTGATCCGTGCGGTGCTGCCGGCCGTACGGCTGCGTGAAGCCGCAGCCGTCAACCTTGGCTCCACTGCGGTGGCCAACACGCTTCCTGCTGGCGGCGCCGTCGCAATGTGCATCAGCTGGGCGATGCTGTGCAGCTGGGGTGTCAGTGCTGCCGACTACGTGCTCTACACCCTCGTGTCGGGCATCTGGAATGTCTTCGCCAGGCTAGGTCTGCCGGTCATCGCCCTGCTGGCCATCGTCACGGTCAGCCGTCCCCAGGCTGGCCTGCTAGCCGGCGCATTCGTAGGCCTGGCATTGCTCATTATCGTGGCCGTCGGCTTCAGCCTGTTGTTGCGGAGCGAGTCGCTGGCGCTTCGGGCAGGTGCGGCACTTCAGCCGGCACTCGCTGTGGCCTGCAGGCTGACGCGGAGATCGCCTCCAGGTCCCGCCCCCGGGTCACTGCTTAGTTTCCGCGAGCGGGCGGTCGGCCTCCTCGCCGAACGGGGCTGGCGGGTCACCGCTGCCACGGCTGCGAGCAATGTTTGCCTGTGGCTGGTCCTGCTGGCCAGCGTGCGCGGCGTTATCGCGGCAGTACTGCTGTACCGGGCTGTCACCTACCTGGCGCCCATTCCCATCGGGGCCCTGGCGTGCCTCGCCTGGCGGTACGCGCCCGCGTTCAGGCGGGGAGGGATCCGCCTGGCAGCCGAGCCTCGTCTCGATCGGCAGCTGATGTAGTTCGCGTCGTCTGAACGGCCATGCCACTGACGCGCGGCGGAGGGCGTAGCGTGGCTGATGAGGGCGCGGATATCCCGGCCCGGAGAACGGTGCCGAGTCCGGACCCCGCTGGCGCTTTCCTTCTCCACGAAGGAGGCTGCAGGTGCGCGGTGAGCGTGACGGCGCGGGCGGCGTCGCGGTGTGCTTGCCGGGATCGTCGGTGCCGCGTGGCCGGTGACAGGCTGCGCCGGATCTTGGCGGCGCTGGCCGATGGGCAAGATGCGTGGTCATCAGCCAGCTTGTGTACGGCGTGCCCGGCGATCGTAGGCGTGACCGGGGCATCGGTCATGCTCATGTCGGGTGACCTACCGAGCGGGTCTTTGTGCACCTCCGATGAGGTCAGTCATCTGATCGAGGACCTGCAGTACACCCTCGGTGAGGGCCCGTGCGTCGATGCTTACCGACAGGACGTGGTGGTGGCCGAGCCTGACCTGGCCAATCCGGTAACCCGCCGGTGGTCTGCCTTTACCCCGCCTGTCCTGGAGGCTGGGGCGCGGGCGGTCTTCGGGTTCCCGCTGCGGGCCGGTGCGGTGCGGCTGGGGGCGCTCAACCTGTACCGGGAGATGCCAGGCCCGCTCACCGGCGACCAGCACGCTGATGCGCTCGTCGTGGCGGAAGTGGCGGCCCGGTGGGTGCTGGAAGCCCAGGGCGGCGCGCTCCCGGACACGGTGGCTGAGTCGCTGGAGGTCGGCGCCGACTTCCACTTCGCGGTGCACAATGCTGCCGGCGTTATCTCGGTTCAGGAGGGCATCAGCGTGACCGAGGCTCTCATCCGGCTCCGGGCGCACGCGTTCAGTGGCGACCGCCTGCTGGCTGATGTCGCCAGGGATGTCATCGCCCGTACGCTGAGGCTGCGATGACGTGGCGGGCCACGTCAGGGGCCAGGACGGGGACAATACGATTGCCAGGGGGTGCGCAGAAATGACCAGGGAAGCAGACGTGGTCCGGTCACTGGTTGAGATGGCCGACACCCTGGTCGACGACTACGACATCGTCGACATGCTGACAGGGGTCGCGGACCGGTGCGTAAGCCTGCTCGGCGTCTCCGCCGCTGGGGTCATGCTGGCGTCGCCGACGGGCAGCCTGGGGCTGCTGGCCTCCTCCAGCGAAGCGATGCGGCTGCTTGAGCTATTCGAGTTGCAGTCCCAGGAAGGCCCCTGCATGGAGGCCTTCCGCACGGGCGAGCCAGTCGTGCAGGAAGACCTGCAGGCAGGGGCTGGCCGGTGGCCATTGTTCACCGCGGCGGCACTCGATGCAGGCTTCCTGTCGGTACTGGCCCTGCCGCTGCGGCTGCGGTTGGTGACCGTCGGCGCGCTGAATCTCTTCATGGTCACCCGCGACCCGATGGCCCCGGCGGACATCATCGTGGCCCGAGCCTTCGCCGATCTCGCTGCCCTCAGCATCGTCCAGCATCGCGCCAGCGCGGAGGCCCAGCGCCTCAATGAGCAGCTTTCCGGCGCCCTCGCCAGCCGCGTATTGATCGAGCAGGCCAAGGGCGTGATCTCCGAGCGGGCCGAGGTGGACCTGGGCGAGGCGTTCTCCCGTCTGCGCGCCTACGCCCGCAGCCGCAACTATCGCCTTACCGATGTTGCCCAAGCCGCGGTCGACGGAACCCTCGACCCAGTCGCATGGACCCCGGATCCAGCCCAGAAATGCGGCGGTCCCCGGGTCTGAAGAACCCTGACGTTGTCCATGTCCGCCGCATCCAGCGCTTCGACCGGCAGGGTAGTGGTGCTCCATTCCATCAGCGCCTGCGAGGTCACGCTGGCTGAGTATGCCCTGTTAACAAGAGGCTCGCCACCATTCCCAAGGATCCGCCGGGGCCGCCCACGATCAGACACGGGATCGCCGTGGACGGCTCATGGTCGCCCTGGCTATAGCGGAACAGCGCGCCAGGCCACGGTGGACGCGCATGACCCGCGAGGACAGGTGCTGACGTGATGGCCAGCCCGTGGCGTCGGCGCGGCCGGATCCTGCTCGGCACGGCTGCGCTGCTGGGCGCGGCCCTGGCGGCGTGGCCGGGCGGCGCCTGGCATCGCGGGGGGCTTCATGACCATCGCCTACGACGCGGCCACCGGCGCGCAGCTGTGGATCAGCCGTGTCGATGTGCCCTTTCGGCGCCGGAGGGATATGCCGGGCTTTGAGGATCCTGCGGATCGTGGAGGCACCGACCCGGTGGCCGAGCCTGAGCAGCTCGCTCAGGATGCGCTTGGACGCAGGATTACGCCGATCTTCCTCGCGTCCTTCGTCGTTCCCAGCCTGGCGCTCAAGCTCACTCGGGCATAGCTAGCGACTGCGGCCCAGTTGGGATCTCGCTGCTTATGGGGTCTTCTCGGATCTCGAATCGTCCTCAGCCAAGACCGAGGCGTCAGCAGCCGGAGACTGCCACCGTTCCATTGCAGCGACATCCTTGGGAGTGGCGGGCCGGATGGAGGGCCACGCCCACCCGTTCAGCAAACAGACGAACTGCTTCTCCTCGCCCTCGGCTAGAGGAACATCGAGTTTCCTCGATCGCCGCAAGCCCCCGAGGAAATGAATGCTCAAGGAATGATCCCCAGGTGAGACCTGGTACGCCTTGATCTGCTTGGGCGAGATAGTGCCCTCCTTCGAGCCGTCGAGGAAGACGGTGACACCACCGATTGCAGGGCTCCGGCGCTGGGCCCTGCCGAGCCGGGATACGGCCCGGATCACAGCCACAGTCGGATACGCGGGCCAAAGTCGACTCGGGGTTTGCCACAGTTGGATGGTCGCTCCGCCCCTGGTTGCCGCGACAACATCGGATCTTTCACCATCGTGATTCATAGTTCTGTGCTCCTTGACACTGTCGGCAGCCCGGCGGGCGGCAAGCATCGCTGCTGCCATGACGCCTCCTGACCGCCAGTCGGCTACAGCCGGGTGACATTGCCTGTATTAGTTATGCCATGCCGTCCGGTCAGGGATCAGCGCCTTTGGTCCCACGGTGCCGAGACCTTCGCCCCGAGTGGAACGTCGGGGCCGGCAGCGGCTTCGGCCAGGCCCGCCGGTGGTAACGGCCTCACGGTAGAGCCGATGCCCCGTTGACGGGAACCCGCCACTTTACTGGCCGCTGCCACGCACGGGACGCTGATCAGGGGGTGCTGAGGGCGGCATCGGGCAAGACGCAGATGTCCCCGGCCACGGTGGAGTCGGCATGATCCTGAGGCTCGCAATACGTTACGCAGCGGTCAGTCTCCTCGCCTGAGCTAGCCAGGCAAGACGAGGCGGGCAGCGTGACGCCCGTCGCCGTCCGCCCGGCGGGCAGATCCCCGGAGCTGTGCCGCAGCCGTTCGGCCGTGGCGCCCGTCCTCGCGATCTGACGGAAACAGGCGGCGCCGCGCAGGTCCCCGCGACCATAAACGTCCCAGGGCCAGGCAGCCGCGTGATGGTGCCGACGCGCCGCCGACCTCGGCGGGCGTGCCCCGGGGTGGCGGCTGATCGCGGTGTGATGTCGGGCGCCCGGGGCCATCGGGGCGGAGATCTTGAGGCGGAGGCGGCGGCCTCCGCGGACGATCCGGCCGGCGGCGGAGAAGAGGCGGAGGCGGAGCCGCTTGGGTTCTCATCGCCGGGCCGTCCAGAGCGAGCATGCGGCTCCGGCATCCGCGCGATGCTCGCCTCACTGCTCGCGGCCGGAATGAGTCCGCCCTTTTCGAGGTGACCTTCTCTAACCACACGCTCCTGTCCGAAGACACTGTGCGGTGGATCGCCGCCTTAGGGGAGCACGGGCTTACCGACAGCCAGTGCGTCACTTTGGCCATGCTGCGTGGGTAAGAGGTTCTGGATAACCGCGCCTACCGGGCAGTGACCGGCGTGGATTCCCGGGTGGCGAAGCATCGCGACGAAGCCGCGACCCCGAGGGCAAGCTCGGACCGCCCTCGCCCACGCTCACCCGCGACCACCCGGGGGTGGCTGCACCTGCTTCCGATGTCCCGCACCATCGTGCTCGACGCCCCGCGCCAGGCCCGCGGGTTCTTCGAGGCGCTGGTCGCCGACAACCTCCACCTCGGCCGCCCGGCCAGCGTCGGGATCACCTTCGGCCGCCGGATCCGCCGCTCCACCCGCGGCACGTTCCGCACCACGATCGACAACCCGGCGATCGGGCCGGACGTCGGCGGCGTCGTGCTCAACGTCTTCTACAAGCGCTCCCGGATCATGTAGTACCTCAAGGACGGCCGCGCGATGCGGATCGAGGGAATTTGCGTGGTGGCAGGTGTTGGGTTCGAACCAACGTGGGCTGAACCGACGGCTTTACTTACTGCCACCCACAGACACCTTCGAACGGGTCCGACCTGCGGATCTGTCGTCTCCGGCGACCAAGGCGAAGGCGGTGTTCCGTGCCTGTTCCGCGTCACCCGGCGGCCATGCCGGTACCCCGGCAGGCATCCAGGTCAGCGCCGGCAGAGGCGGGCCACGCGTTCTGCAGGCATCTCCGGCACTCACGGTTTCCCGCGATCCCGCCCAGGCGGCGCCCGTGGCCTCTGGTTACTCCCGGCAGCGACGTGACGGCATGACTTGCCGCAGTCACGCGGACCGGCGTCCCCGGTTTCGAGGGTCATGGTCAGGGGTAAGGCTCGCGGCCGGTAGTCGCGAATGCAACTCGACTGCCCGCGGGTTCGTCTATGGCCGCACCAAGCGGACCTCTGGCGACACGCCCGCGCGGTCAGCGACGACCCGAGCGCTGTGGTTAACCTCGGCATGCTCGACGGTGGCGATCCACTGCTCGCACAACCGCCAGAACGCGTAAAGGAAGCGGGGCATGAACGTGTCATCATGATCATCGATCTCCTGGCCAATCCGGTTCAGGCTGAGGCGATCGGTAAGCTGCAGGAGAAGGTGGCATGGCTGGAGCGGCTGGTGCCACGGAACTCGGCCTGGTTCGTCTCTCCGCCGCCTGCCGCTGCCGCCAGGGAATTCACCCACTTTGCATCTAAACGTGGTATCACCACTCTCGTCGTCAGGTTCTGGTATCCGACGACACACAAGAGCGCGGCAGCCTTAGCGGACCAACCCGACCGTTGCGTCCCGGCTCCGGGCGGGCAACGCCTAGCGATGGGGAGAACGGCACACGATGGCAGCCACGCTTCACGACATCCTGCTTGCGCCGGACGTCCAGCCTCAGGTGGTAGAGGACTGCTGCAGCCTCATCCAGCACGAGGTCTCGGAGGCGTCCGGGATCTCCGGAACGGCGGTCAAGGTCGCGTACAAGACTGTGACCACGTTCATGCCTGGCCACGTGCGGTACATGGTCGGCTCGCTGCTGCCGGACATGGTGGACAAGATGGAGCCTTACTGGGCGGAGTTCGCCTCCTCTGGCGGCGGCGATTTCGGCGACCACCTGTCCAAGCACGGCGACGAGGTGTCCGAAGCGCTGCTGTCGGTCACCGACGCACGCGCGGAGGCATCCGAGCGCCCGACGATCATCAAGGCCTACCGCGCAGTTCGCGGCGGTGCGGTCAGGAACGTGGAGGCCGCCCTGCCGCGCGTCGGCGAGCTGGTGCTCAAGTACGCCGGCTGACCACGACGGCGCCGACCTGCGACCCCGGACGTAGACCGCGACGTCGTCCTGGCCGACCTGGCCCGCCGCCGCGTCGTATAGATATAGACGGTGACCAGCACCGTGACCGGAGGACCAAGGCCCGGCTGGGCTTCCCGCCCGGCGGGCCGCGCCTGGCCGCCCGCACAACAGCTGCCGAGATCAGTATCCGCGGCCCCACCTGCGGTCACTCTCCGTTGAACACCCTGCCGGCCGCGCCGGACACTGCAGCCTCAGTACAGAACGCCCGATCACGCTGAACTACATGGCATTGGGGTCGCCCCGGCCGGCCGCCATCCCACGCATCGACGCGTGGTGTCTCAAGAAGGGACCGGCAGAAGAGACACTACGGCTTCCTCCGAGGGACAAACCGTTTCGCGCTTCGGCGGCCGTTGGCAGCACGCTCGCGATCCCGCAAGCAACCTGGGGCGCCGACACCACGCCCGAAATCGCCGCCTGAGCGTGGGCCAGCGGGACCGATCTCGATCAGTGAAAGAGCGCAACCCAGGCGGCGACCGCCCCGCCCAAGCCCAGCGCCGTGGCGATCAGCCACTGCCAGTTGCTCATGACAAATCGGCGCGTGCCGTAGCTCACATCGACCCTGATCCGGATCTTCCGTTCCAGCACCGGGACCGCGATCTGACCGCCCCCCGCGAACGGAGAATTGATGCGGAGGCTCACGCACAGGGTGAGCGTTTGATTGCCTGCCCGGACCGGCGTCACATCGAATTCCCACCGCGCCAGCGGGGCGACGAGCTGCTCAAGCGGGCTGTACCCTGTGATCTCGAACGAGGATCCCCTCAGCTCCACGCCCATCGCCGGCGAGGTGCCGACCTGGACGACCTCAGGAAGCCCGCGACCCCGGAAGCCGGCGGTAAGCGCATCGCGAAGCTCGGGCGAGCGAGCCACGCCGACCTCGATACGTTCTGTTCGGCCCTGGAACATTTCCGGCGGCGGGTTGAAGGCCAGCAATCCTGGCTTGACAATCTCCCTGACAGCGCGACTGACCCAGTCATCTGCTCCGGCCGTCGCGATGTTGCCCGCGTACCCTTGATCTCCCGGGCGAGGGCTGGCAGGTGCCCAGCCGGGAGACGCGCCCGCTGCTAGCGGCTCCGGCATGATCCTCGTGGGCTGCGTGCCTGAGGGCTGCTGGGGCTGTGGCGCGCTCGGCTGGCAGGAGCCAGGCTGGCCGGATCGGGCACCGCCCTCGTAGTGGCTGCCCTGATCGTTGTATACAGGCTCTCCGTAGCCGAGGGCCTGGCCGTAGGCGTCGGTCCGGTCGAGCGCCGAGTCCTCCGCATCAGGCGGCCCACGCGTCGCGGACTCCTCCTCATACGCAGTGGACGGCGCGCCGCTGCTGTCCGGCGGTGCAAGCGCGCGCGACGCGGTTTGCTCGCGATCGGACTGCCAGAAGTCAGCTGCACCCGCAAGGCCAGGCAGCGCGGCGGATCGGCCACCGGATCCGATTCCATCTGCTTGCTCGGCGGTGATCATTCCCAGTGCCAGGGCGAGCTCCGCCGCCACCCAGTAGCAGCCGCCGAGCGGCACATGAGAGATCGCAGCGAGGGAACTGGCGCCCAGCCTGATTGCAGTGCCAACGTCCATGCCCTCGGACACGCCCTTGAGCATTGTGCTCGGCAGGCCCACGCTCGCCGCCGTGACGAGCACGGACCGCTCGAGCGGCGCTCCGACCAGCAGGCGGGGCAGCAAATCGGCCATAATCCGGACATTTGACAGAGCAGCAGCACCGTATGCGGAATCCGACACGATCATGCGCAGCGCCGCCCGCACCTCGGCGACATGCTCAAAGGACAACTCAGTCACCTGATTGCCTCCATCGCACGCACTGCCGACCTTTACCACATTGGCTTTGGCTAATCCTACGGGCAACCATGCATCCAGCACGCTGGGCGAACCTCCGTGGGAATGGCCTCAGAACGAACACGTCGCACCTGCCTCGTTCTGGCGGTTTCCGGACTCTGGGCTGTACGGCCGGGGACAACAGCAAGACGCCCGCCGCCGGCATCGCCAGACCGGCAATCCGGCTGGTCGCAACCGCCTCGCAACAGTTAATCGCCGACCGGCTCCAGCGCTCGACGGCCCGCCACGCGAACCCGGCCACACGCGAATTTCGATCACTGAACTCGGCAAGCGGCCAGGAAACTAGAGACCTGAACCTGTCTCAAATGGCGAGCGGCGAGCTGAGAGACTGAGGCTGCGGTCGGCTATGAGGCTGGTTATGTCCGAGGCTGTAAGCACGGTGACGCCATGACAGCGACCGAGCGGAGACAGCACAGGGTCACGATCGCGGGCCAGCCCGCCGTCGGCCGGAGCGTGTCACTGTGGCAGGCCTGCGTCTGCTGCGGACCAGCGGATCCCGACCTGCTGCCCATGAGTGCGTCCGAGGCACGGGTTGGCGTGAACCGCCCGACCGATGGGGCGAGGCCGAACAGAAGGCTGTCGACGACGAGGCCCCCGGCGAGCAGGGTGATGACTGCGCCGATTTGGTTGTGGATGATCGCTCCGAGGCCAGCGCCGATCGCGCCCCACAGGGCCGCGCCGGCGAGCCCGCCGAGCGTGAGCAGCAGAATGTCGCCGCTGCTGAGGACGACGGTGATCCCGCGCCCGTCGAGGATGGCGTAGCCGATCGCCCAGCCGATTGCCTCGGCCAGGATCCCGAATGCGAGTCCGGCCAGTGCGCCGGCGACGACCTTGGCGGCCAGGACGCGTGCGCGCCTGGGGTTGAACAGGATCGTCGGACGGATCGTGCCGTAGCGGTACTCGCTGGTCACCAGCAACACCCCGGCAAGTGCGGCGAACACGTCTGCGAGACTGCCCAGGCTCAGCAGCTGACGCTGGTCCTCTTTGCTGGCAAGGCCGCCTGGGTGGGTGAGCAGCCCGGTGAGCAGCGTGAAGAGCAGGATCAGCGCGATCATCGCGAGGATCAGTCCGATCGTGGTCCGGGTCGTGCGAATCTTCAAAAGCTCTGCCCTGATCTGCGCGATCATGCCGCTGCCGCCGAGGTCAGTTCGAGGAAGACGTCCTCCAGCAAGCCTGCATCGCTGGCCAGCTCGTGAACCGGGACGCCGACGGCGAAGGCGATCTCGCCGATCCGCTCGCTCGACGCGCCCTGGACGTGCAGCGCGTGGTCGGTACCCGTCGTCACCTGCAGAGCCTCATCACGCAGCGCCTTGGTGAGCCGCTGCGGATCGCCGCTGCGGACGCGGACCGCGCCGCCAGCACGGGCGGTGAGCTCTGCCAGCGAGGACGAGAGCACGAGCCGCCCGCGACTGATGATCAGCACCCGGTCAGCCGTCTGCGCGACCTCGGCGAGGACATGGCTTGAGATGAGCACTGTGCGGCCCTCTGAGGCCAGGCTGCGCAGGAAGTCACGCAGCCAGCGAACGCCCTCCGGGTCAAGCCCGTTGGCCGGCTCGTCGAGGATCAGCAGTTCCGGGTCGCCAAGCAGCGCCGCCGCGAGCCCGAGTCGCTGACGCATCCCCAGCGAGTATCCCTTCACGCGCCGGTGGGCGGCGTCGCCGAGCTCCACCAGGCGCAGCACCTCGTCCGCGCGTGAGTCAGGAACATCGACGGCCTGACCGAGCATCCGCAGGTGATCGCAGCCCGAACGGCCGGGATGGAAATCGGTCGCCTCGAGCACGGCACCGATCCGCAGTGCCGCCCGCGGCAACTCCGCCTAAGGATGATCGAACACCAGTGCCCGTCCGCTCGTCGGCGCCGCCAGACCCAGGATCATCCGCAGCGTCGTCGTCTTGCCAGCGCCGTTGGGGCCGAGAAAGCCCGTGATCGTCCCGGCCTCCAGCGCAAATGACAGATCCGTAACCGCTGAGACCTCACCGAAGCGCTTGGTCAGCGACTCGGCTTCGACGACCGCCGTCATCCGCGTGGCCGGCCGCTGAACGGGACCGCGACGTCGCTGGCCAGATAGGTGACTGCATCCAATCGGCGCCGAACCTCGGGCGTGTTCACGCCGAGAGCGCCCAGCAGCACCGCCGCAGGATCTGGAGGCTGGAGAGTGAGGATCTGCGCCAGCACCTGCTGGGCCGTGACATAGAGCCTCCGGCGATTGGGCTTAGACGCCTCCTCAAGCACTTTCTTTGCGGCGGGCGTCATGCGGAAGTGATCTTTTTTCGCGACGTCTCTGAGCCTCGGCTTCTTGGGGACGGCGCGCATCGGCAGTGCGGGAGCGTCGGCGCCGGGCGCCAGGCCCAGGGCGCCCAGGGCTTCGTGGTCGAGCGACTCATGGGCCTGGCGAGCTTGCTGAAGGGTCACGCCCAAGGCGACTTCGACCGAGGGATCCTCCAGCAAGGCGAGCAGGAGGTGATCGGTGCCGGTTCGGCGATCACCCCGGCGACGGGCCTCCTCACTGGCCCGCAGATAGACGGCCCAGCCGTGAAGCGCCTCTGGCGCAGCGGATTCGGTGATCATGATGACTCCTTGTTGTATTTGGTGTGCACGGACTGGCGGGTGACGCCCAGGGCGTCTCCGATCTGCTGCCACGACCAGCCCTTTCCCCGGGCCGACGCGACATGGGCCGCTTCGACCCTCTCAGCCAGGCGATGGAGCGCCAGCGAGGCGCGAAGCCCAGTCGCCGGGTCATCCGACGAGAGATTCACGCTGAGCTCTTCCATGTCCACGCCTGTCAGTTTAAACTGACGCCCTGCCTGTGTCAACCTAAACTGACACAGCAGAGTGGCCACATCGGAGTTGCCTGGCAAGTCTGCGGCTTCCCCCAAGGTCAAGGTCAAGCACGGATTGGGTACCAGCACGTGCCCGTGTTGTTCGGCCACCATCGGGGCGATGAACGCCATCGCCCCGGCGCGGCGGACGATGTCCAGCTCGGTACTGAGGGGGGCGTGTCGCCTCCGGCGGCCAGCTGGCAGAACGGGCAGTGGTAGCCGGGCGGCTCGTGCGTGATGCTCACAACCGCCCATGCTGGCAGGTCCGGGCGGGCCGAGGCAGCCCGGCAGTTCCAGCCTGATCGCGGCAGGTGTTGGGTTCGAACCAGCGTAGGCTGAGCCGACGGTTTTACAGGCATCTCCGGTACCTGCATTCACCTGCGGCTACGTCCTTGATGCGGATATCTCTCCGGCCATTCTCCGCAGCCGTGTCCCTGACCGGAGCCTCGAACCCGCCGTTATGGCGGCCGGCGCCCGGCGGGTTTGAGGCTGACGGCCAGGGTGAGGCCGAGCGCGGCGGCGAGGCGTTCCAGCAGCGGCAGCGTGAGGGTGGTGCCCCCGGCCTCGAACAGCGCGACGCCGGGCTGGGTCATCCCCGCCCGCTCGGCGAGCTGGCGCTGGGACCAGAGCTCCCGCCGCCGGGCCCGGACCGCCCCGGCCAGCTCGAAGCGCAGCCTGGCCCGCACGTAGGGGCGGCCACCTCCGGGCGGCCGATGCGGGCTGCCTTCGCCTCGGCAAGGCTGGCCCGCTGCGGCGCGTCCTGGCTCACCGTCATCGATTCATCTAGCGGTTGTTTCGGCTGTGCCTGATGGTGGCGGCGCCGACGGCGATCGTGAACTGGACGAGCCAGATGGCGCCGCCGACGACCACGTCGGCCTCAGCGCCCTGATGGGCCTGGGTGAACGCCGCGGTGAGTCCGACGTGCGCGGCCAGGCTGCTCCAGATGGCTAGCTGCGCCACGAGAGCGGCATACAGGACCAGGAGGGCCGTGCGCGGGGAGTGCGCTGGTCGTGTCCCGGCCGGGCGAAGGTTACCGGGACCGACATTAGAGGCGTGGCTGGTGTTCATTGTTCCTCCTCCGGGCTTACCAGATCCACTGGGTGCGGGGCTGCCGCTTGCCGGCTGACAGGTACTGAGCTGGCCGATCGGCCACCCTCTGGCCGGGTCGCGCGTTCGAACATCGCGACCAGCTCGGCCCCGTAGGCTTCCAGGTCAAGCTCGGGATTGTCGGCGTACTGGATGAGCAGGTCATCCAGGGCGGCCTTCATGACCGCGGCCATGATGCGGGGATCGAAGCTGCCCAGACACCCGGATTCCTGACCCCGCCGCAGGATCTCAGCGACGACCATGATCTCGCTGGCGCGAACATCGAAGGCAGGGCTGGGGCGGCCGCTTTCGTCGCGGAAGGCGTTGTAGATGCGGACCAGCGCGAGCACGTCCCGGCCATGGGTCCGGATGTAGCCGGTCCAGGTGGTGAGGTAGGGGGCGATGAACCGCTCCGGGTACTGCGCCGGGTTCGCGGCGCGCAGCCGCGGCTCCAGGTACTGCCCCATCTCGGCGATCACGTTCGCGATCACCGCCTGGATCAGCTCGTCCCTCGCCGGGAAGTGGTAGGTGACGACCCCCTTGCTCACTCCGGCTCGGCGGGCCACCTCGGCCACCGAGGCGCGCGGGTAGCCGACCTCCACGATCGCGTCGATCGCGCACTCCACCAGCTGGTCGCGGCGCTTGCGCTGGGTGAAGGTGACCGCCCCGCTTGCCGTGCCTTCCTCTCTCGTACGCATGACACGAGATTAGTACGCTCGTACTAATCTCGTCAAGCGGGTGCGTTCCTGAGACTCTCCGGAGGACATGCTGCCGCGGCGTGCGCGCAGACGCCGTCTGCAAGCTAACGACCCTTAGCGGGGCTATTCAAGGGCGTGAGATCCAGGCCGGGGCCGGCCAGGAACCCGCCAGAGACCCGGGCCGGTACTGCATTCGCGTGCGCCGGCACTTGACCGGCGCGGTCAGACTGGGCGTGGTTGCGCTTGGCCAGGCTGGCCAGCGATCTCCTGAGGTGCCGCCAGACCAGGCCGACCGGGTTCAGACAGCCAGGACGGCACCGAGGGAGTCAGCCATCGACCCGGAACATCACCCAGGCCCAGCAGTCCTCAGCCACGCAACGTCAGCGAAATGACCGCCAGCCCCCGGGTTCGCACCGGTCACAAAGCGTCCGGGTTTTCAGCCGGCGTTCGCAACGAGCGCCGCCGCGACGGCAAGGCTCACGGCCAGTCCCAGCATGCACGGAACCATGACCCGCCTGCCACAGCTCAGCGCTCCTGCCCGGACCGGCAATGACGCCTCGGCGCGTTCCGCCGCGTTCACTCCTGCCGAATCAGCATCACTCCTGGCACCGGCGCCCGTACGACCTTCGCCACGCCGCCGGGAGGTACCAAGGCCTCCGGTTCGGCGCTCGCATGGGCGCAGCGTGCCGAGCTGGCTGCTGGGTGCGGAAAGGGCTGCCGGGCACGGCCATCGCCGGCACAGGCCGGCCCGGGTGAGGCCGTTCCGGCGCATCAGTGCGCCCCGTCAGGTCAGGCTCTCGCGAGATCCGCCTGCGGCAGGCCTGGGCCGGCGCCAGGTCCGGTAGATGACTGCCGCCAGCAGGAAGATGACCAGCACCTGGCCGGCGGAGCCGCTGATCGTGTCGGCGCCCCACGGCCCGCTGTGGTCAATGAATCCGTCCGTCAGCAGCAGCCCGTAGGCCAGCACGCCGAACAGCAGCGCCAGGCGCTTGCCGTGTGCCGAGCTCAGCCACATGACCAGCAGCAGCAGGACGGCGGCGAGCCCGGCCAGCAGCGACGCGTTCCGGTGCAGGCTCTCGCCGCCAAGCTGGAACAGGACGAAGCCGAAACCGCGGCTCAGCGCCGCGGCCGCCGCCGATCCGGCGGCCAGCAGCACCCAGTCCCGGTGCCGGATGAGCTGCCTGCCCCGGCGCGGGCCCGGCGATGCCAGCAGCGCGACTGTCTCGCTGATCGGCGCGACCAGCGCGAACGGGATGTACAGCAGGCTGATCGCAATGCCTGCCGGCAGCGGCGTGTACAGCTGGAGGACGGCGGTAATGCCCAGGTACAGCGCGGAGACCGCCGCTGCTGCCGCCGCCCACCGGCGCAGGCCAAGCAGGGCCAGGACCGCGACCAGGACCTGGCCGCCGGTCGCCACCCAGGTCGCCGCAGTGGCCAGCGGGGCGGAGCCGCTGCCGGTGAGCATCATCATCAGCCCGCCCGGGCCGATGCGCGTCGGCTCGAGCCCGGCGGCCAGCCAGCCGGTGAGCACGCAGATCAGCACCAGCAGCGGCGCCGCGATGCTGTACACCGCCAGCGCGTCGCGCCAGCCCGGCCCGCCGGAGAGCGCCCGGCCGGGCCGCAGGCGGATGCGCGCTGCGCCGGCCAGCAGGTCGGCCGACTCCGCCAGGCCCGGCCGGCTCCGCCCGGGCTCGGCGCCCGCCATCAGCACGCCGAGCATCTCCTCCTGGTGCACCGCCCGGTGCTCGGCGGGATACCAGCGCAGCAGACGCCGGTAGCAGATCTCCAGCCCGACGGGTGCCATCAGCTGCCAGCCAGGCGCAGCCGCCTGGCCGCTGCCGCCGCGTTGGCGCGCAGCCGCGCGGTCTCGGCCGCGAGCCTGGACCGGCCGGCCGGCGTCAGACGGTAGTACCGCCGCAGCCGGGTGTCCACGACCTCCTCGCGGTCGACCGCCACCAGCCGGTCCGCGCTGAGCCGGTCCAGTGCCGCGTACAGGGTGCCGGCCCGCAGCTTGACCCTGCCGTCGGAGATCTGCGCGACGTCGCCCATGATGCCGTAGCCATGCCGCGGCCCGGCGGCCAGTGCGGTCAGGATAAGGAACGAGGGCTCCTGCATCTGCCTGCTGCTCATGTCAAGAGTATATACCGATGATAGATAGCTGAAGCAGGGCTGCGCCGCGCCCGCGCGCTTTCCGTGCCGGGCAGAACCACTGGTGCGGCGCAGCGCAGACCGGCAGCCTCCGGTCAGTCCTTTCTGGCGACGCCGCCAATTACGGTCATGACGTCGCCGGCGGTCACGACCGTGTCGCCGTCCGGCCGCCAGGCCCAGACATCCGTCAGGCCAGGCTCCACCAGAGTCATGCCGCCGAAGAAGGCAGCGACCTCCTGCCGGGTCCGGGCGCAGGCCGAGGGCATTCCCCGGCGGGCTTCCCCCAGCTCGCGCGCGGTCTCGGTCTGAGGCTGCGCGCCGGCCACCTGACCCGGCGCCATCACGACATGGGAGATCACCAGGTAGCTGCCGGGGGCCATGGCATCCCGCAGAGCCGCCACGGCCCGGGCCGGATCGGCTTCGTCGGGAATGAAGTGCAGGACAGCGACGAGCAGGACGGCCACGGGCATGCTGAAGTCGATCACGCCGCGGACATCCGGATCGCCCAGGAACTCATCAGGGCGGGTCAGGTCCCCGTGGACAGCCAGGGTCCGCGGCGTGGTAAGCAGCGCCCGCGCATGGCTGACCACCACCGGGTCGTGGTCGACGTAGACCACCCGCGGATTCGCCGTGACCTGCCGGGCGACCTGATGCACGCTGTTCATGGTGGGCAGCCCGGTGCCGATGTCGAGGAACTGGGTGATGCCGGCGTCCGCGCAGAAGCGCACGGCCCGCCCCAGGAACCTGCGGTTCTCGCGAGCCAGCCACGGCAGCTGCGGGACGGCGGCGGCCGACCGCTCGGCGGCTTCCCGGTCGGCCGCGAAGTTATCCTTGCCGCCCAGCCAGTAGTCATACATCCGCGCAGCATTCGGAACCGCCGTGTCGAACGACGACACCGGATCGCTCGTATCCGCCATGCCTGCCGAGCCTAGCGCGCCCGGACCCGCGGATCCGTGCCAGCCTGCGCGGATCCGCGGCCGTCGCCTCTGCCCGTGCCCGCGTCTCGCCGGGGGACTCCGCCCCCACCTCAGTCAGGCCGGCGATGAGCTTCCCGCGCTCAAGCAAGCATTGCGTCAAGGCTCGCGCCCGCCGCAGATCGCCGGCCGACCAGGCGGCTGGAACGGGCGGACAGGTTCCGCCGTGTCCTGGGCCGTGATCTTGCCGAAGGTCCCCTTTGCGGGGACCTCAGCCCGTGGCGCGTGCAAGCATGGCGCGATCGGCTGGGGACGACGAGAGGGCCCGGCAAGCCGCGGGGGCAGCGGAAGGATTCGCGCAGCGCGCAATCGAGATCCGCGAAAGCGGAGGCGGGCCCTCTCGCCGCGTTGTCTCTCATCGGCCCGGACCGGCCGCTGCGCTCCGCGCCTGCTGCCGACCCGAGTCCGTCGTAAGGCCGCGGGCTTTCGCAGCGCTCGGACCTCAGACCGCAGCCCAGATCGATATCACCGAACTGGAAGCTCTGCGCGCCGCGACCGACGGATACCCGGTAGAACTGCAGGAGTTCGTAATCGGCCGTACGTCAGGGCTGAGACCGGGATCATCCAGCGGGTTGCCTGGCGTCCTTGCCTGCCCCGTGGCGTCGGAGGCGGGCAGCTAGGCTCGCGTGTGATGGCTTTTCTGGATGAAGAGGTACTTGACTGGGCCTCAGCGGTCCTGAGCGCCGAGGTCACGGTGCTGCTCGGCTTGCGCGACGGCGGCTCGCCGTGGCTACTGCGAGCCGGGGATCGCGAGGTGGTCCTCCGGGTCGCGCGCGCCGAGCAGGCGGCGGAGACCGCGACCGAGGTCGCGGCAATGACCTGCGCGGCCCGGGTGGCCGGTGCGATCTTGCCGGTCGCGGAGCTGCTCGGCTACGACCTCGCGGAGCGGACTGGGTACGGGCTGGTGCTCACCGCCCGCGTGCCGGGGACCAGCGCGATCCCGCCGGAGCCCGACCCGGAACGGCTGCGGGCGCTGGGCGCGGCCGCGGCGCGGATCAGCTCGATCGAGCTCACCCCGGTGTCGGCGCTCCCGGTCCGGAGCCGGCCGATCGAGGCCGAGGACTTCGCCGCCATGCGCCGCGACCAGGGTGCACCGGATCTGCTCCGCGCGGCCGAGGCGGCGGTGGCCGCGGCCCGGCCGGACGACGACCGGCCCGGCCTGGTGCATGGCGACCTGTGGCACGGCAACACGGTGTGGGACGGCGGCCGGCTCACCGCGGTGCTCGACTGGGACTGCGCCGGCGTGGCGGCCGCCGGCATCGACCTCGGCTCGCTGCGCTGCGACGCCGCCTGGTGCCACGGCACCGGCGCCGCCGGGCACGTCCTGGACGGCTGGCAGGCCGAGGCGGGCAGGCCCGCCAGCGACATCGCCTACTGGGACGCCGTCGCCGCCCTCGCCTCCCCGCCGGACATGGGCTGGTTTCCGATCTCGATGGCCCTCCAGGGCCGCCCCGACCTGACCCGCGAGGTCATGCTCGAACGCCGCGACGCCTTCCTCGGCGCCGCGATCAGCCAGCTGGCAGCGTCCGGCTAGACGCGGCCGGGTCGCTCCGGTCACTGTGGGTGATGGTCACGGGCGGCTCAGCCGCTGACGGGCGCAAGCAACGCCGCCGCCGGGGCAGTGTACGTGCCCGGGGAGCCGCCGACGTCGACTGGCGACGACGCTGGCCGTGTCGAGCCCGAGCTCACCCGGCCGGGCCGTTTCGTCAGCGGCCGCGAACCACCATGGAACAGCCAGGTCGATGAAGCCCTCGACGACCCCCGGTAGCCAGCCCCCGGCCCGCGGCGCCTGGCCAGATCTGTTCCGCGCCTGTTCCGGAAACCCGCCAGAAGGCAGGAAAACTCGCAGCCGGCGGATCAGGCGGCATCAGTCCTCATCCGCGAATCCGCTGGTCAGGGCCTGTTTCGCCAGGTGCTGACAGGTGCCGGGCTCGAACCAGCAGAGGCTGAGCCGACGGTGCCCGCACCGCTCCTTATCAGAGCCTGCCGCAACAGCCACCGTCACCTGCTCTAGAGGGTGCTGACGAGACCGCGCCCTCGCTATCTGACCGCCTTATCGTTCCGGCGATGCGGTGACACGCACGAACACACCGGCCGACCGCTTGTGCCGCGGTGCTATCCGAGGTCAGCCGGGCTTCTTGATCTCGATACGGCGGCCCCCCAGCTTGGCCTCCGAAAGGGGGACGCTCACCTCGAGGATGCCCTTGTCGTAGCTGGCCGTGACCTTGTCAGCGTCCGCGCCAGCCGGCAGCGTGACTGACCGGGTGAGCGAGCCATAACGGAACTCCGAGCGGTGAGCTTCCTTGTGCTCCTCTTGCCGTTCCGCGTGGATCATCAGGGTTCCCGCCTCGACGGTGACCTCGATGTCCTTCTCCGGATCTATGCCCGGCAGCTCGGCGCGGACGACGTAGCGGTCGTCCTGAACATAGTCCTCGACCCGGAACGTCTGGGCCGGATGGAGCGGCAGCATCGTCGCCCACGGCGAGTCCCGCCAGTCGAACAGGTCAGGGAACCGGACGGACGGGTGCCGGCGAACCGCTTTGGCCATGACTGCCTCCTCGTCAGGTTGCTGGTACCTCCAGTCTCACGCCAGGCGCACGCTCGCACCAGAGGGCTGAGCGCCCTTACCCACGAGACCTTCTCCTATCGTTCGGCATTGACCTCGCCGCGATGCCGACGTAGCACCTGCCGCCGCCGCCGATGCGCGCTCCGGGTTCCGCCTGGCCCGGGAACATCTCGCCGCGGAGCCGAAGGGCGAGTCGTGCACGAGCACCCAGCCCATCAACGCTCCCGTGCCCGCAGCCCTGGTGAGGAGGAGGCGGGAGTCCGGCAGGGACAATGCCGGGTGCTGGTCATGGGTGTGCGTGCCTGGTCTGGGATCATCAGTCCGCGCCTGCGCCCTCCGTGCTGGCGCGCCATATCGCCGGACGCGGTGATCGCGCTCGGTGGCACGAGTAGCAGGGACGGGTTCATGACCAGTGGGAGCAGGCCGCTGCGGGTCGCGGTGCATCTTCAGCTCCAGCACGCCGATTACGACGCGGTCCGGCGCGCCGCCAGCGAGGCCGAGAACATCGGCGCGGACATCGTGTTCAACTACGATCACTTCTACCCGCTGTCGGGTGATCTTGAGGGCAAGAACTTCGAATGCTGGACCACGCTCGGCGCGTGGGCCGAATCGACCTCCCGGGTGGAGATCGGCGCGCTGGTCACGTGCAACGGTTACCGCAACCCCGACCTGCTGGCCAACATGGCTCGCACGGTCGATCACATCAGCGGCGGGCGGCTCATCCTCGGCATCGGCTCGGGCTGGTGGCAGAAGGACTTCGACGAGTACGGCTACGAGTTCGGTAGCGCGAGAAGGCGGCTGGATGAGCTGGCTTCGGCACTGCCCAGGATCGAGCGCCGGCTCGCCCGGCTGAATCCGGCTCCGGTCAGGAAGATCCCGGTGCTGATCGGTGGTGGCGGGGAGAAGAAGACCCTGCCCATTGTGGCCAGGCATGCCGATATCTGGCATTCCTCCGGTGATCTGGAGGCGCTGCAGCGGAAGATGACTGTCCTGGATGAGTGCTGCGCCGCGATCGGCCGTGATCCGGGCGAGATCGAGCGCGCCGCGCCAGTGTCACAGCGCCGCGGGACCACCCTGGCTGGCCTGCGCGACCTGGGCTTCACGCTGTTCACCTGGACTACCGGCGGACCGGACTACGACCTGAGCCCGCTGCGCGAATGGGTGTCCTGGCGGGACAAGCAGAACGGCTGACAGGCCAGCGAGCACCCGGCGATCAGGGATGACCACCAGCCAGCACCAGGACCGAGGCGGCTCCGGCGCGCCCACCGAACCGGAGCACGCCCAGAACTGTTCGCCGTCACAAGCGGCCCCCTCCGGCTTGGAAATCGGCGGCAATGTTCACGGAGTTGACGACGCCGGCAGTCGCGCGCCAGCTCCCCTCGCCGGCATCAGGGCCCGCGAGTTCGCCAATGCGCTTGCCTGCTGCGAGCGGAAACGCCAGGCGCGCTGACACCGACCGGGACGACGAAGGTCCCGTCCCAAGGTGCCCGCCAGGGCGTCTGGCTGCCTTATTTGCTGCTGCCGGGGTGGTGTTCGACGATCGTGTCGGATGAGGGAAAGAACACGCTCTCGTGACCATCGCTCCAGCGGACACGATACGGTGGCGCGCCGTCCTCGCCGTGCACGTCTGTGATCACGGCTCTGCGGTCTGCGTCGCCTACATGATGTCCCTTGATCACCAGCTCATCGCCGACATTTGCTCGCATCATTTCCTCCGGTTCTCACCACAAGATCACCAGCTTCCGGCCCGCCCGCGGAAGGAGGCCGACGGGGCCGTGAAGCGCGGGCAGGACGGCGGCTCATCTTCGCGGCGCAGTACCGGCGGGCAGGTGCGTGCTCTCCCACGCCGGGTTGATCAGCGTCCCTTGCTCGTCATATAGATCGTCGGCGGGCGGATCCAGCCCCACCAGGGGACAACGTCCCGAATCCGCTTCCGGCCGCGCTGCGATGCCGGCCACCGTTCCCTGTGCATCGATCGTGGCGAGGCATTAGCTCCCCGCCATCCGAAAACGCCTGCTGATGCCACGTCGTGCCAGGGCTGTGGCGCAATGCGGTCCGGCACCGCACAGGGGCATTCATGTCGAACGAGACGCACAGCGCCCGACCACGGTCAGCCGGCCAGCGACCTCGACTCGGACGGCAGTCACCGCGTCCGCGAGCTGCTCATGTCCCTTGCCGGGGTAAGCCGCACCGTATTCATCTTCAGTCGCCTGATGAGCGATGTCGCCGGCTTATCGCTAGCGCGAGCGTGGCTGGATTCCTGCAGTCCGGCTCTCACGTCGGCGTGCTGGTCCGCTCGCCCCGCGCCGCCGGATCTTCCTTGGTCCTGGCCGTATCCCGGCTCTGGGCTATCGTGGCCGGAGGGAGGAGCCCGGATGTCATCGAGGCGGAGCCTGCGCACCTGAGCAACCATCACCGCAACACCCTGCGCCAGATCTTCCAGGATCCCGTGAGCCACAACATCGAGTGGCATGCCGTGGTCTCTTTGCTGGAGGCGATCGGCTCGGTCGTGGAGCACCGCGATGACATGGTTGCCGTTACGGTCGGGTCTGCGACCGAGTTCTTCGACGTCCCCGCGCATAAAGACATCGACACCCAGACAGTTGCCGACCCGCGCCGAATGCTGAGCAGCGCCGGATACGGACCCGATGGCCAGGAAATCGGGACCGAAGGTCAGCCGGGCTGACAGCGGCACCCGCGTGGCGGCAAGGCACCCGTGCGGGCGCGGGCAGGGCCTCAGCGGATGGCACGATCGGTCAGTTCAAAGATGGCGCCTTCATAGTCGCGGTCACCAATCAGGTGCCGATCCTGCCGGTTGCCATCCATGGCACCTGCCGGATCTGGCAACCGGGGAGACACGCCATCCGCACCGGCCAGGTGCGTATCGCCGTCGGACGCCCCCTGCAGACCAGCCGCCTAACCCATCACGACATTGCCGGGCTGCGTGACCAGGCACGGCATGTCATCTCGTCAGCGCATCGTGACCTCGCCGAGACGATGTCAGCAACAGCGCTGTCATGAGCGGTGAACCGCCAGCGAAAAGAGCCGTCGCGGAGATATCTATCACGACCAAATCAGATACCTGCGGAGTGATTTCCCTTCGCCGGCATTACCCGGATCAGGTGCTGGGAGTCGCCTTTCAGCCTCTCAGCCCGCCGCGTTCTCCAGCGCCAGAGTCAACTTACTGTCTCCGGCGGAGATCCCCGGCCTGGCTCCTCCGCTCGCCCCGCAGGCAATTTCAGTATGCCCGGGCCCGCGCGCCGCGCGTAGAGGCGAACGTCCCGGCCCCGCAGGGCCACCGGGCGAGGCGGCTCTGCGCGGCCGCCGCACGGCCGGCGGCGCCATCGAGGACCGCAGTGCGGCACAAACGGGCGCAGCGGCTGATGCCCCGTCCTGGCCGGGCTGGCACGCTGGACGACCCTGCGGCGCCAGCTCCCCTGACGCTGGCTGCCGTCCCGGCCCCAGCGGGCCCGGCGCTCATGACCGCGACCAACATCAGCACTGCCGCCGGACCGAGGACCGCCGCATGCCGGAGACCCGCGCCGCGCGCGGGCCACCTTCTCCTTGAGGCTCTGGCCTGGCCGGATCGATGACCGGCGCTCCGTTCGGCGGTACGGTCCTTGATGCCCCCCGAGCTTCTCGCGGTCTTGCTGGCTCGAGCCTTCGCCTGCTTGGTCTCTCGAGGCACGGTGCACCGCCCTCGTCGTCGTGTAACACGACAGAAAACGCCCCGTGCATCGGCATCACGAAGCGCTTTTATTCAACCATATCCCCCCAGATTACCGTCAGGCGGCAGTCAGGTCTACCGCAGCCACTACTCAGCGGACTGCCCGGGCGATCTCGCGGTCTCCGCGCGCCGTCGGCGGTATTGCGGCCGGGATCGACGCCGATGCCCGGGAATCACAGGCACTCGCCGGCCCGCCCGGGTAGGGGCGGAGTTCTCGCCAACCCCGCCGGTGAAAACGACCGCGTCCAGGCCGTTCATCGCCGCGGCCATTCCGGCGATGGCGGCCCGCTCCGGTCACAAACAGGCATTCGTCACCAAGACCAGCTAGCACCCCAGCGGAGATGTGAGCTTCGCCCCTGCTTCCCGGACGGGATACTAGTGGTGATCACGCTGCCGTCCAGGCGCAGCGCTGTCGGGCGCGGGTCGCTGATCGTAACGGGACCAAGCCGAGCGCCGATGACTGGCATGTGCTCGCTCGTGGCGGTCGCCACCGCCAGGTGGCCCGGCCGGGTTCCGGTACTCCTGGCGGCGACGGCATGCTCGCCGGCTGTCTGCCGGCCGGATCCGGCGTAGATTCGGTAGGTGCCGGTGCGCGGTGCGCGTTAGCGTGACCGGCGTGGTTTCGTCGTGGATCTCCCCCAAAGATATTGATGGGGCCGTGCGGCCCCGCTTCCGGGGATGAGAATGGCGGCGCGCATGTGGCCCGCCGACGTCGGTTGCGCTTGGCTTCGTGAGACCGTCCCAAAGATTGACGCTGGAGTCCTCACCTTCGGGTGTCCCCGGGGTGTCCCCCGGTTGCGTCGCGAACGCGAGTATCAGTGTCTTAGTTCATTTCATGGGCTCCGCGGGCGGCATGCGTGACCGTTCCCTACTTTGGCTTGGGAGGCTGGCAGGCATGCAGGTGTTGTACGAGCGGTGCGCTGCGGCGGATGTCGGGAAAGACGTGATCGCGGTGGCGGTGCGGCTGCCCGGCGACGGGCCGGATGGCCGCCAGACCCTGAAGCGCACGTTCAAGACGTTCTACGGGGTGCTGCGGGAGGCGGCCCGGTGGCTGGACTCGCTGGGGGTCACGCACGTGGCGATGGAGGCCACCGGGATCTTCAGCATGCCGGTCTACCACGCGCTGCTCGAGCACGGGAACTTCGAGCAGGTGCTGGTGTGCAATGCCGGTCATGTCAAGAACGTGCCGGGCCGCAAGACAGATCTTGCCGATGCTGACTGGCTCGTGCACTTGCTGGAGTGCGGGCTGCTGCGGGGCAGCTTCATCCCGCCCGCCGATATCAAGGCCGCCCGGGACGTCATCCGGTACCGGACCAAGGTCGTGCAGTCCCGGACCTCGGAGGTGCAAAGGCTCGGCAACGTGCTCCAGGACGCCGGGATTAAGATCGACCCGGTGGCCTCGTCCATCGCCACCAAGTCCGGGCGGGCGATGATCGAGGCGCTGATCGACGGGGAGCGCCGCCCGAAGGTGCTGGCCGACCTGGCCCCGGGGCCGGATGCGCTCCAAGATCCCGGACCTGACCCTGGCGCTGGAGGGCCGGTTCGGCGGCCATCACGCCCTGATGTGCCGCCTGCACCTGGATCACATCGGGCACCTCGATGAGATGATCGCGAAGCTGGACGCCCAGGTCGAGGCGATGATGGCGCCCTTTCGCGCCGAGCGAGGCCTGCTGACTACGATCCCGGGCATCGGCCCGCTGGCCGCCGCGGCGGTCATCTCGGAGATCGGGGCCAGTGTCGCCGAGTTCTTCCCCGACGCCGCGCACCTAGCCTCCTGGGCCGGGATCTGCCCGGGCAACCACGAGTCCGCCGGGAAACGCCGTTCCGGGCGGCGCCGCCACGGCAACCAGCACCTGCAGCCGGTCCTGGTCGAGTCCGCCTGGGCGGCTGTCCGCCACGACGGCTACCTCAAGTCCCTCTACCACCGGCACGTCATGAAATGGGGAGGCTACCGCAGCCCGACCGCCAAGAAGAAAGCGATCATCGTGGTCGCCCACGCCATCCTCGTCATCATCTGGCACGTCCTGGCCGGCGGCATGTCCTACCACGAACTCGGCGCCGACTTCTTCACCAGCCGCCTCGACCCCGAACGAGAAACCCGCCGCCTGATCGCCAAGCTGGAAGCCCTCGGCCACCAGGTCACCCTCCAGCCAGCCGCCTGATTAACTACCTGGTACCCTCCGCCACGCCCCGAATCGGCAGGGAGCCAGCCGGGGTTCGCTGCCGCGCGCGAGGCTGACGGCCATTCACGTATCAGCGCGCAAGGGCGCCGGCAGCGCCATCGCCGGACGCGGCCTGTTCGCGGCCGAGCCGATCCGGGCCGGGGAGGTCGTCGCCGTCAAGGGCGGCCACATCGTGACCACCCAGGCGCTGCACGCGCTGGCCGGCCCGCTGCCGGATTCGGAGATCCAGATCGCCGACGGCCTGCACCTGGTGGCGCTGTCGCCGGAGGAGTACGAGCCGGTGATGCTGTTCATCAACCACTCCTGCGAGCCGAACGTCGGATTCGCGGGCAACGTGGTGCTGGTGGCCATGTGCGACGTCGGCGCCGGGCAGGAGCTGACCACCGACTACGCCCTGTTCGATGACTACGACGGGCAGATGACCTGCAACTGCGCCACCATCCGGTGCCGGGGCGTGATCGGCGGGCGCGACTGGAGGCGCCCCGAGCTGCAGGAGCGGTACCGCGGCTACTTCTCCTGGTACCTCCAGGCCAAGATCGGCCCGCTGAGCTAGGGACTACTCCGGGTTCGGCTCCTCGCGCACCCGCGCGCCGGACACAGCGTGCGCACGCGGCGCCGGCTGCCGCGGCGCCGCACGGCGGCGCCGAGCCGGACCTGCCCGGCGAGCTCCCGTGGTGGCAGGCCGGCGATTTCCGGCAGCACGCGCCCATCGCCGCAGTCACCTGCATCCGCGCCGCCGCCGACAGGGCACGCGCAGCCGTGCGGCACGCATGCCAGGAACCCGCCGGACCGGCCGGCCGGCAGCCCACCTGACACCGGCCCCGGCTCGCAACCCGACGCCTGGACAGCCGGCGCCGGCGGCTACCGGGCGTGACCACATCGACTGGGCACACTTTGACCAGCTCGCGCGTACCGCCGAATCCGGCGTCGGTTGAGGCGCAGGCCCCTGATGCTGGTCCCGGGCGCGGATCGGCAGTTACGGGCGGCGGCCGGCGCTGACGATCAGCTTCGGGTAGTGCGGGCATGCCGCCGGACGGGGATCTCAGTCGATCGGCTCGCGATGCACCCACTGGATGAGGCTGGCGGATGCGAGCGCCCGCACGCGCGCGGCGTACCGGGCGAGGCCGGCGTCGTCGAGGAGGTCGCGCCACTGGCCGCTCGTGCCGCGGCTGAAGAACGCGGCGGGATCGATCCAGTGCTCCGGACCGCCGCCGGGGACGGTCGTGCCGGCCCTGCTGCGCATCGACTCGAACGTCGCCGCCTGGACCAGGCGGGGCCATCGGTGCTCGCCGACGTCGATGCCGAGGCGCGCGGCCATCTGCCGCATCTGCCCCTGCAGGTCGGCCTTCAGGTCGTCGTAGTGCAAAAACACGACGTCGAGATCGGCGGCGGCGTCCCGGAACGTCTGCAGGTGCTCGACAGTGCGCCGCAGCGACGACCCGACCTGCGTCGACGGCGTCTCGTCGTCGGCCCACTGCCAGAAGCGGTCCCGCTCGCCGCCGGGGCGCGGCCGCGGCGGCCGCAATGGCCCGGGCTCGGTGCCGTCGGCCGCGGCCGCCCGTTCGCGCTGGCTGAGGAACGCGCCGATGTCGGTGTTGTCGATATGGCGGTCCATCGACAGCCCCACGTCGCGCGGGTCCCGCCCGACGCAGATGTAGGTGACCGCCGGGTCGCTGGGTATCCCGTCGAGCGGCGTGTGGGTCTTGATGAACCGGCGGTGCGCCTGGGCCTCCAGGTCCGCGAACACGTCTGTGCGGGCGCGAGTCACCATGTCGATCCACGGCGAGAGCGTGTCCAGCGGGAGCGGGAGCTCCGGTTCCTGCAGTATGAGCAGGGCGCAGATCATCTGCGTCCACGTCGTCCCGCACTTCGGCGGGGTGCTGATGATGATGTCGCCGGGGCGGAGCCCGAAGCCGTCCCAGCGGCTGCTGTCGTACATACTCGCCTGGTAGCGGCGCACGGCCGTCATCCTCGCAGCGGATCCGATCCCGCGAGGCCCAGACGACTCACCGCACGACATCCTGCCGAGGGCTCAAGACTGAGTTCCGAAGGGCGTCGCGCAGCAGCACGTAGCGCAGCACCCTCCCATAATGCCCGATCCCGGACACTCCGCGAGGGCATCATGAAGGCCACAGGATGAGCGCCGGACGGCGGCTCTGACGCCGTCGTGCTCGCTGGGCATTCAGCCAGTTCAAGTAAATATCGAGCTGTCGGCGCGCGCCCATGAAGCTCGGGCGATCGCGGAGCGTCACCGCGCTGTTCTTGGCGGGGTCGCGATCTGATGGCCGGTCACGAGCGGGCGAGCAGCTGGCTGGTCTTGGCGCGGCGACGCGTCATTTCTTGGCCCTGACTGCGAGCTGTCCCGGGCTGCGGGCCGGCAGGGCACCTGCCGGCGTTCACGGAGACCAAGGGCACTGCCGTCCTGTGCCTGACGGCGGTCAGGCTGTCACATGCCCGCCGTTCATCGGTGGTCCCGATCTCGGTGACTCGCGCTGGTGGCCTCGGGCCGTCCTGGCGCTTTCCGGCCCGGAACGTGCCAGAGTCGTCTTCTCGCGGCAAGAGCCCCTGCGTTCATGATCTTGCCGGGCAGATGGAGGGATCTGCTTGAAAGCCTGGGACACGTTCGCCGTGATCTGCGGAGCCGCCGCCGCCACGCTGACCGGGCTGTTGTTCGTGGCAGTCTCGATCAGGATCGCGTTCATCGCGAGGTCTCAGGAACTGCGGAACCGGGCGGCCCAGACGCTGAGCCTGTTCGGCATGGTCCTTGTCATTTCGGTCTTGATCGCGATTCCCGGACAGGCGTACCGCACGCTCGGCGCCGAGCTGGTCGTTCTCGCCGTGAGTGCTGGCACGGGCCTGCACATTCTGGACCGGCGCGCGAAGGGCGAGCGGAGTAATCAGGTGATCGCGCCGGTGCTCGAGGCCGTTACTCCTACCACGGTCACTTCGCTGCTGCTGCTAGCTGCGGGCATCGTCCTGGTCCTCGGAGTGCACGCGGGACTGTATGTCCTGGTCGGGCCGGTGCTCGTGGCTCTTGTCGGCGGCGTCACGAGCGCCTGGCTGTTCCTCACCAAGATCACGGAATAGCGCTGCCTCAGCGCCAGCGGAAGTAACGAGCCGCCGCCGGACGACGCCCGCCAGATTCCCCGGCTGGACTGCGGCCTTGCGAATGCGCACTAGGTTGGCCCAGCTCGGGTCGGCTGGTCCTCGTCCAGCATCAGGCGGTACGAGTAGGTCACCCGGCTGCCCGCCGTAGAGCCGCAGGCAGGCTTTGCCTGCTTCCTCATGCGCGTGGACAGCGAGCGCCTGGGCCCGGGGCCAGTGTTCGTGGGCGAGGAGCAGTTCGGCCGCGCGGAGATGGCTGGCGGCGGTGTCCGCGGACTCAAGGGCGATCGCGGCGCGCTTATCGGGGTCTGTTTTCGCGTGGCCCATGCCGGTCCAGCGGCACGTTGGCCGGGCCGCACGTGCGCTAGAGTCGCGCCGTGACCGAGAGCACCGACTGGCGCGTGATGATCTCGCTGACCGGCCAGGCACAGGCTGAGCAGGCGCGGCGATCCTTGTCCGTGCAGGAGGTGGCACAAGACGTTCGCCGCAGGCTCGGGCGCAGCATCGTTGTCGGCTCGGGCGGCTCGCAGATTTTCCTGTATGCGGGCACGGAGCTGGCCGCCGCCGAAGCCGAGCGCGCTGCACGCGGAGTCCTGGGCCAGCTAGGTATCGAGGCAGAGTTTGCCGTGCATCGCTGGCATCCGATCGAGGAGGAGTGGCAAAGCCCGGATGTCGCGATGCCCCGGACCGAGGCTGAGCGCCAGGCCGAGCACCAGCGGCTGGAAGACGCCGAAACCGCGGAGTCGGTGGCTGCCGGCGTCGCCGAGTGGCAGGTCCGGGTTGAGCTTGGCTCGCACCGGGAGGCAGTGGCGCTGGCTGCCAGGCTGCAGGGCGAAGGCTACGCCGTGGTGCGGCGCTGGAAGTTCCTCGTTGTCGGCGCCAACGACGAGGACGACGCCCGGGCGCTCGCCGGCCACATCAGGCAGGAGGCATCGCCCGATGCCCTGGTTACCGCCGAGCCATCAGGCATGCGCCTGCCATTCATTCCCTTCTGACCGCAGGAAACGGCTGCCGCGCTTTCCGGGCAGACAGGCAGCAAGCATCCGCCGCAAGCCAGAGTTGCGCCGACCGCCGAATAGGGATTCCTGAAAGTCTGATAGGCATTGATGGTCTGGGTAGCACATGAAGCTTGTTCATGTGCGAGTCAGTCTCAGATGTCATCCACTGACCTGACTTGACCACCAACGGCGTCCTGGTCGCTTCGCGATGCCCGATGAGCCGCCGGATGCCCGGACGGCATCGCCGGGTGCGCGGGGCTGGTGTCCGCTGCGCACCCGGCTGTGGCTATCCGCTCCGGAGCGTGCCGGCCGTCCGGTCAGGCGGCGAAGACACTGGCGGTCAGCTCGGTGTCCTCGCTGCCGCGGAAGTAGGTGACTTTGCCGTCGCGGAGGCGCCAGTAGTGGTGCATGGTCATGGACGCCTCGCGGCCTGTGCTGGGCGACCGGATGGTCCAGTCGACGAGCAGGTGCACGGCGTCCTGGCCGGCGGCGAAGCTGTGCGGCGTGAAAGCGTTGATCTCGACGCTGGTGGCCAGGTCGGTGAAGAAGCTGGCCACGCCGTCCTTGCCGGCCCGCGGCCCGTGCCACGGCGCGGTCTTGCTGGCGGCCTCGGCCGCCCAGTCGACGTCATCGCTGACCCGGTCCAGGATCGCGGCCACGTCACCGCGGCCAACTGCGCCGTAGATCTCCGTGACGATCGCGAGGTTGTCTTGCTGGCTCATGGAAGTGCTCCTCTTGGTGGTAGTTGCGGTGTGTTAGGTCCGGCGTGCTATGCCCAGAACGCGGTGACGGCGGCCGGGTCGCCGACGTACTGGTCGACGCTGCGCACCCGGCCGTCCTGGACGGTGAACAGGGTGACCTGCGGATCGTCGAGCGAGCGGCCGTCCGGACGGCTGCCGCTGACCTGGACCAGGACGCAGACGCGGCCCGCGCCGTCGGCCATGAAGGACCGCGGTACCGGTTGCAGGGTGCCTGCGGTGAGCTGCGCGGCCTCGGCCAGGTAGGCGGCGATGCCGTCGCTGCCCTAGTGGCGGCCGCCGAGCCGGTCGCCGTTGCGGTGGTGCCAGGTCGCGTCCTGGTGGAACAGCGCGGCGAGCGCGGCGAGGTCGCGGCTGGCGAAGGCGTCGAACACGGACCTGACGGTCCCGGTGTCCTCATCGGCGATGGTGCTGGTAGTCACGGGCGGTCTCCTTTGCTGGCTGCCTGGTCGCAACGCTAAGGAGGCCCGGACGCCCGCACCATCGATCGTTCAGTCGATTTACGGCCGGCCCGCCCGCTCCCTGCCCGGTTTGTCCTGGCCGCGAGCCCGTGCTGCATGGCGAACATGGCCAGGCCCGCGCGGGTCGAGACGCCGCACTTGGCGTAGATGTGGACGGTGTGCGTGTGCACCGTAGACGTCGAGATCACCAGGTCAGCGGCGATCTCGCGTTTCGTGTGCCCGGCCGCGAGCAGCCGCAGGACGTCCAGTTCCCGTTCGGTCAGGCCGGCCGGCAGCCGCGGCAGAGCAGCCGCCGGCACGTCGGCGGCGGCGAGCACGGCCCGGACGGCGTCCCGGTCAAGCGGCAGCCCGGACAAGACCCTGGCCGCCTCCGCCCGCCCGGCCGCCGGCCTATGCGGCCTAGGCTCGCCGAGCGCGTGGAAGACGTCGCCCGCGGCGAGCAGGCAGGCGGCCGCATCCAGCTCCGAACCGCGCATCCCTGCCGGGTAGCCGCCGCCGTCAGTGCGCTCGTGATGGCGGCTGGCGATCTGGCCAAGCGGCGCGAGCACGGGGCAGCGGGCCAGGATCCGGCCGGAGTGATAGGGATGCAGCCTGACCAGCTCCCAGTCCTCCGGGCGCAGCGGCCCAGGCCGCTCCCAGATGCCGGTCGGCACGGCGACCCGGCCGATATCGTGCACCAGCCCTGCGCGGTAGACGAGCCCTGCCGCGGCCGGATCCAGCTGGGCTGCCGCGGCCGCGGCCAGCCGAGCGACGCCGCCGGAGTGGCCGGTGAACCACGGGCTCTTCAGGTCAGCCGCATCCCCGAACCCGGCCAGGGCGTCATCGAGCGCCGCGTCGTCACCGAACACCCTCCGTGGCCGCGGCTCGCAATCGACGGCTGCCGCCCACAGGTCATCGGGATCGCTGCCCCGCAGCAGCTCCTCCGGCGCGTCGAGGAAGACCGCGGTGACCGCGGGGTCAAGCGCCCGCCCCGACCACTGCGCGACCGTCTGCGCCGCGACCTCCGCGCCGCCGACGGCGTCGAACATCACCGCGGCGAAACCGACCGCCGCGAACCGCGCCGCCAGCGTGATCTCATCCCCGGCCCGTCCGGCGGGAACCCCGTGGCCATCATGGCGCTCGAACGCGTCCAGGACGGCCCGGCCGACCTCCTCGGGCAGCCGCAGCCGCCCGGCCAGCCCCGCTCCGACCTCGCAGTCCGCCCGCGCTCCCTCGGCCCTCAGCCTGCCCACCCCCGCAGGCCCGCCCAGCGCCCCCAGCTGGCCCGCGCTCACCCCCAGGCCGGCCAGGAACCGCTGCGCCTGGCCAGGCACCGTCGGGTCGACCAAGTCGCCTGCCGCTCGCACCGCGACGTCGTCGCCGCCCAGCGCTGCCGCTACCTCATGGGACGTCGCCGCGCAGCCGACGAACCGCATGAGCGTCCCGTAATAGACCCCGCTCTGCCGGACCGGATCCAGCCCAGCCCGCCTGGCCAGCTCCGTCGCGAGCAGGCACGCGCGCATCGCCTCGCCGGGCGGATGGCCGCGCGTGAGATCACTCGTGACCGACAGCGCCGCCACAACGCCGCCCACCCCCACCAGTTCACACACGCGCGAAGTCTAGACCCCGGCCGGGTCTGGAGACCTGAATGGGTACGTTGCCCGGTACCCGCGCCTGGCCAGAGTTCTGGATACGGGCTGGCCGATCAGCGAACCCCAACCGCCAGTTCTGCGTGCAACACTCGTCGCGTGCCAGGGAGCTGCCAGACCTGCCTATCGGCGGTTCTGGTGCCGCCCGATCTGAGCGACCCGACCGCCGGCTCAAGTACATAACGAGCCAGCCGCTGTCAGTCGCCTCGCCGGCATCTCGGGACCGGCTGCCCGCCGCAGCCCACGGGACCGTCCGGTGCATCCAGCCGGCATGTCCGCACGCCCGGGACTCGCGCGTTCCTCGCGGGCGCGCTGGGTCTGGCCTGGCGACGTCCGCGTCCCGCCGATCAGCGCGCGCCGAGCCGAGTCACGGCCCCGCTCGCGCGGTCTCATCCGGCAGCAGCTCCGGGGCGGCCAGCTGCTCGCGCCGGCACGCGCCTGCGGCCGCCGCGGCGGTCGCTGGATGCCTAGCTGGGCTGGGGCGCGGGTATCACGCCGAGCTGGGTCAGCATCGAGTACATGTTGAGGCCGCCCCAGCGTTCTTTGGCCTGGCCGTCGTGGATGCGGCCGATGTCGACGGCCTCGACGCTGATGCGCTTGCCGGTGGGGGGCATGCCCATGAGGCTGCCGGTGTGGGTGCCGGTGATGGTGGTCCGGCTGGCGAACCTGTCGCCGTCGGTCAGCAGGTCGTCGACCGTCACCCGCAGGTCGGGGAACCCGGCCCGGAACGCGGCGATCTGCTGCCGGAAGGGCTCGACGCCCCGGTAGCCGTCGGCGTGGTCGGCGTAGTCAGGGGCCACGAACTTCTCCAGCAGCGCCAGGTCGCCGGTGTTGATGGCCTCGTAGATGCCGGACAGTACTTCTCGTGCCTGTGACATAGGTGATACCCTTTCTAACTTGATGAGAGTGTTACTATCATAACCATGGCAGCTGACACGTCAAGGTCGTCGCTCCGCGAAGCCCAGCGCGCGGTCACCGAGCAGCGGATCATCGGGGCCCTCGCGGCACTGATCGACGAGGAGCACCCGCTGGAGATCTCCATGACCGCGGTCGCCAGGCGGGCAGGAGTCTCCGAGCCCACCCTGTACCGCCACTTCGCTACCAAGCGAGACCTGTTCGCCGCCCTGGCCGGCTACCAGTTCCAGGCGGTCACCGCCGGGCTCGCCCCGGCTTCGGCGGGCGACCTCGCCGAAGCCGTGCGAACGGTCTTCGGGCGGTCCGCCGCCATGGAGAACTCGATCCGGTGGACGCTCGCCGCCCCTGACCCCGAGCGCGTTCCCCGGCCCAACGTCCCGGCCCGCCTGGCGATGCTGCGCACCGCCCTCGGTGACCGCGGCGAGGACGACGGCGACGCCGCCCAGTTCCTGCTGCGGACCATGCTCCTGCTGACCTCCCCGATCGCCTGGCTGTACTGGAAGGACTACCTCGGCCTCGGACCAGAAGAGGCGGCAGCCACCGCCGGATGGGCCATCAAGGCCCTCGCCAGCCCGGCGCCGCCCCCGGATCCCGGCGCCGGCGCCGGCCACGGCAGTGCCCGCCCGCCGCAGCGCCCCGCGGACCAGCCCCGACCGGACCCGCCGGCATGCGCGCCATGAGCGCACCCGGCCGCGCGAGCGCCGGCCGGACAGCAGGAACTGCCCGACAGCGGCGGCGAGTCGGTGCAGAGTGGGAGGCAGGCTGCCGGTTCGGCTCCGGAACGGCGTGCCGGTGGCCGGGAAGGACCGAGGGCGGCGGGAAATCATGAGCGTTGATGTTCAGACGGAGATCACGATCGGGCGGCCGGCCGCGGACGTGGCCGGCTTCGCCGGGCGATCCGTCGAACGCGCCGGAATGGCATGAGAACATTCAGTCCGCCGGATGGCAGACCGATCCGCCGCTGCAGGCCGGGTCGCGGGTGGCATTCATCGCGCGCTTCCTCGGCCGGCGTCTGGCCTGCACCTACGAGATCACCGGCCACGAGCCCGGCCGGCGGCTGGTGACGCGGACGGCGCAGGGACCGTTCCCGATGCAGACCACCTACACCTGGACGGACGCCGGCGACGGCTCGACCCGGATGTCGCTGCGGAACCAGGGGGAGCCGGCCGGGTTCCCCGCGCTGGCGGCGCCGCTGGTGACCGTGGCGATGCGGCGCGCCGGCCGCAAGGACCTGGCCAGGCTGCGGTCCATCCTGGAACAAGCGCAGACCCGGCCGGGAGCCGGATAGCCAGGAGGCAGCAGGTGGAGCTGCCCGGGCCGGGCGACGAGGACAGGCAGTTCTCCAGGTCCCTGATCCCCGGTGACCCCTCGGCCGGGGTCAAGCCGATGTTCGGCAATCTGGGCGCGTTCGTGAACGGCACCATGTTCGCCGGGCTGCTCGGCCCCGATGTCGGCGTCCGGCCCGGCGAGTCAGGCGCCGGCGAGCTGTCCGCCATCGAAGGCGCCAGGCCGTTCGGTCCCGCCGGGCGGCCCATGTCCGGATACCTCACCCTGCCCAGAACCTGGCGCGCCACCCCCGAACTGGCCTCGCACTGGGCGGAGCGGGCGCTGGCGCACGTCCGGGCGATGCCGCCCAAGGTGAAGAAGCCGCCCAGGCCGGCGAAGAGCCGCTGACCATCTCCGGCACCCTGCCAGGCCCCCAGCCCCAGTACCCGCGCGGCAGACTTAAGCACGTCGGCAGGTACATATCGACCAATCATGTGCGAGCCGGGAACGACAATCCAGACCTAGCGATTCGCACCATAACGAGCCTTGTGGCGTCCCGTCTCGATTGCCGCTCGACTACGTTCGCGGCAAGGCTGGCGGCCGTTCGGGCGAGCCGTGCGGGAGTTCGGCTTGGGCGGGTCTGCGGACCGGTTAGCGGCCAGGCGGATGCGGCTTGGTATTGCTCGATGCTGGCGGGTATGCGGCCGTGCGGGTGCCGGTCGGCGACGTTCGCGAACGCGGCGTCACCGTGGAACACGTGTGCGGACGCGCATGCGCAATTCCGTGCGGCGATGAGCGTGGCGGTTCGGGTCCGCGGCCACCCGGCCTGGCGGTGCTGCCGGTCGGCGGGCGAAGCCTGGCTCGCTTGCCCTGGCCGGCGGCCCGGGCCGCGGCCCTGGCGGGGGCAGCGGGGCATGGCCTGGTGCCGGCCGGCAATGCGGTATGCGCCGCGGGCGGGCCGGACGGGCTCGCCTGACCGCGCCGGCCGGGCCGGCGCGTGTCAGGCTCGCCGGCCGGTCGGGGAATTCGCTCTGATGGGCGTGCGGGTTGGGGGCCTGGCCTGTTGCGTGCTGGCCTGGCTGTGCTGGTGCTGGTGCTGATGCGGCCGTGGCAGGGGGCCGCGGCGCGGGCGGGCCTGACCTGGCTCATGGTACGGCTCGCGGCGCGGGCCAGCCGCGGTGTTTGTGCGCCATACTGAGCGCGGGCGGGGCAGGTGGCTGGCCGGAGGGTTGGTGCCGATGTCGGCTGACGCGGCTGGGGCGATCGCTGACTGGATCGCCGAGGCGGTCGGGGGCCAGGAGAAGCAGCCGGTGCTCGACCGGCAGGCTCTGCGGGATGCGCTCGAGGGCGTGATCGGCCAGGTCGTCGGCCGGGCTGCGGCGCCCGGGGACTGCGCGCGGGCGATCGCGGCCTGTTTCGGCGATGCTGCCGGGCACCGGCTGGCGCAGCCTGGTGCCGTGGCCGACCAGTTGCGTGAAGCCGTCGCCGGGCTGGTGGCCGATGCGGTGCGCGCTGATGGCGTTGCGTGGGCGGGCGCTGACGGGAGCGGCGGTGACTGGGCGGCCGGGCAGATCGCCGGCGCCGCGGTCGTCGCGGTGTACCGGGTGAGCATCGCCTCGGTGGTGTCGTACCTGCAGGCACGCGGGTTCGTCACGTTCGTCTACGGCTATTACAAGGCGCAGTACCAGGCGGCCTTGCACGGAGCCCGCGCGGGCGGGCTGGCCTCATTCCTGACCGGGATCAGGATCCTGGCCGCCAACCTGCGGGCCGTTGGCGGGCACGTGTTCGTGGTGATCGGGAAGTCCTTGTGGCATGCGCTGACCAAGACGACGCTGGAAGCGCTGCGTACCGCGCCGGCGATGCTGGCCGTCATCATCTTCTTGTTCCTCACCAGCGACGCCTGGCATATCTTCGGCAGCGAGGCGATCTGGCGGTTGATCACGCTGCTGGCGCTTCTGCTGCTGGTCAGCCTCGCGTTCTTCTTCCTGGGATCGCCGGCCCGGGACGGCCCGCTGAGCGAGGTCCTGCCGGCCAAGGAGGACATGCCGGCGCTGACCGCGCCGACACCGGCGTGGCTGTGGGCGCAGTCCGGGCTCGAACCCGCCCCGGCGCCGCTGCGCCGCGGCCAGGAACTCAACGTCGCCGGCATCTACGCCGCCTTGATGGCAGGCAACTTCCTGGCGGTGGGCCTGCTGACAGCCGTCGCGCTCACCGGCTTCGGGCTGCTCGCCTTCGACGCCCCCATCCAGCAGCACCTGATCGGCACGACGCGCGCGGACTTCATCTTCCGCCGGGTCATCGCCGGCCACCAGCTGGCACTGAGCTGGCAGCTGGTGATCGTCTCGCTGATGCTGAGCGGAATCGCCGTCTTGTCCCTCGCTGTCAGCCTCCAGGCCAAAGGCGCCAGAGCCAGCTTCTGCGGCGCCAACATCGCCGACCTGCAAAGCTGCCTCAGCGCCTACTGGTACTGGCAGGCCGCCGAGGCGTGGCTCACCGCCCGCGAGCAGCCCACCACGCCCCATGCCGCCGGCCTGGCCGGAAGCCACGGCTCCCCGCCAGCCGATCCGGCACGCTGACCAGACCGCCAGGGCGCCCCGCGGCCAGCCGTCGCCCGCGACGCTACACGTCATGAGGAACCTCGCCCACCACGGACCCGTCGGCAATTACCGACAGCAATCCTCACTCAAGGCCCAATCGCACACAGCGCCGATTATTCGCCTCAGTGCGCGGAGTCTGCCTCGGCTGGTCGGTGCGCGCAGATCATCTGGTTCTGAGCGGACCGGTGGACGGTTTTCAAGGGGCTGGGCCGAAGGGTAGATGAACCGGCCGGCCCCGGCTGAGGCGTCCTCGTTCGCGATCGTGGCGATCGCGAACGGTGCCCTCGGTGACGGTCTGGATGCGCAGGGGCCGTTTCCTTCGCGCTCCAGTCTCCCGCTCCCGGCCACCGCGTCTAGCCGGCCCTGCGGGCATCACCGTGTAATCTCTGCCCCGACCCTGTGCCCGCTCGCAAAGGATACGCGTACGGGAAAGCGGGCGTCTCTAGTCGGGCGGTGGACCAGGATTCGGCTACAGCCGATGACGGCAGCTTGCCGCGGTCCACGGCGGTACCGGATGGCGTGCCCTGGGCCCGGGCGGGTCAGCAGGTGGGAGAGGGCGTCGGCAGCCGCGGAGCTGTGGTCAGGGTACTGACCCGCAGCGTGGCCTCTGGCCAGGTGCTCTGCGGCCTGCTGCTCGGCTGCTGGATGTAGAGGGACATGAGCAGGTGTGACCTGGCGTCGATCGCATAGGTGATGAACCGCTTGAGCGGCAGGTGATATTTATCGAGCAGGTGAGCCGGGCGCCGCGGCTGAAGGGCCAGGAACCAGAACTCGCCGCGGTTCTCCGATATCACGTCCCATCCGAAGGCCGTTTTCTTCGGCGGCAATACCTTCATTTCCACACGGGTGGAGGGATAGGGAATGCCGACGTCCGTAAGCGTCTGCGGGTTTGATGAAGGCAGGCGGCGCCAGCACGTCGCGCCCGCCGCGCGGGAGTATGTCGGGTGGGAGCGCCTGGCGACCAGCGTTGTCCCGTCGCGGCCTGACCGCGTGAATTCCTCGGCCAGGACAACGCCGGCCCGCAGGATGAGCACGAACCGGCGGGGCGATCGGAACGTCGACCGGCGCGGGATCACCGACAGCTCTACGGCAGGCACATGACGGTAGGCCCGCTCAACCCTGGCAAGGAGGGCCTTGGTCTTCGGGCTGCCCTGGATTCTCCACCCGGGCAAGTCCAGCACCAGGCCGGCGCTGCGGGCACGGGTCGCGGGAGGCTGGCCCGGATGGTGCGGCGGGACCACTGCTCCCTGGCTCTGCGGGGTGGCCGCCATCGAAGCAGCGCTTCCGGCCAGGAGCGCGAGCACCGTGGCTGCGGCACACGCGACGGGCAGGCGTCTGCCTGCGGAAACACCCACACGGCGGTCCGCGCGGCCGTCACGCGGCCCGGCGCTCGCCACCGCCTGCGTGCCCCCTGATCCCGGTGTTGTTGTCGTCATGGTTCTCCTCACCATCGCTCGATCTGCAGGTTCTTGCATTGCTCGCCGCGGGAGCTCCGCACAACCAGGCGTCACATCCGCAGCCTCGGCCTGTTGCAGCGCAGCGGCCTTTCCGGCCCGTTCGGGCTAGCTGCCGTCAGCAGACCGGGCATCCGCGCCTCGCATGCTCGCGACAATGCTGTGCGCGTACGTCCGGTTAGCTGGCGGCCCGGTCGGCTGTCACCCCTTACATGCCGCCGGGCGCGCGAATGTTGTGCGTGATCGACGACCATCTGCTTGCGGGTGCTAGCAGTGCCCCTGAGCAGGCATGCTGATGCACGGGTGGCGAGGCACCGCGGTTCGGCTCAGAGGTTTTCCGCGCTGAGGCGCAGCACCTGAGGGGGTCGGCTGCGTGTAAGGCGCGAGACCCCGACCTGGAGGCGTCATGACCTTTGAGGAGTTCGCGGCCGAGCGGCTGCCGGGATTGCTGCGGTTCGCCGCGGTGCTGACCGGTGACCGCGTCCTGGCCGAGGACCTGGCCCAGGAGGTGCTGATCCGGGCGCACGCCCGGTGGCGCAGCATCGGCGGGCTGGACCGGCCGGAGTACTACGTCAGGAAGATGGTGCTGAATGAGTTCCTGTCCTGGCGGCGCCGGTCCTGGCGGCTGGTCCCGTCCGGGCGGGGCTCTGAGGTCGACCGCCGCCGGGCCCCTGATCATGCCATCGGCCTCGCCGAACGCGACGCACTTGTCGCCGAGCTCGCCAAGCTGCCCGTACGGCAGCGCGCCGTGCTCGCCCTGCGCTATTACGAAGGGCTCTCCGACACCGAGATCGCGGACGCGCTCGGCTGCACGCCGGGAACCGTCCGCGGCTACGCGTCCCGGGCACTCGCGGCCCTGCGCGTGGAGATGACCGAACAGCCGGGCCGCGCCCCGGTGTGCACGAGGGAGACACGATGATGCGAACCGAGGATGACCTGCGTGCCGCGTTCAGCGCCCTGGAGCGCTGGGCGCCCGACGCCGACACGGTCCTGCGCGCCGTCTACGATGGCTCGCCGGGCCGTGCGGGCTCCCGCCCGCCTGCACGTCCGAGGCGGTCACCCGGCCCGCTACGGCAGCGCCGGTGGCATGTCACGCTGGTCGCGGGTGCCGCGGCCGGGATAGCCGTGGCGCTGACCCTCGCGCTGGCCAGCAGCCCTCGCGCTGGTGGCCACGGCGGTCAGCCGCCGACCTTGCGCACACGCCTGCTCGCCGCCATCGCCAGCGCGCGGGCCGACATCCTGTACGTCGGGACGCCGGGCTCCGGCAGCGGCACCTGGATATCGCCCTGGAACCCACGACCTGATCAGCAGGTGCGAGTCCGCGTCCTCGGCCTCGACGATCGCGGCGTCCCGGTCAAGGACGGCGAGTACATCTTCCGCTTCCCGGCCGCGAATCGTGGCACCAGCCGCCCGGACAGCCCCCTGGACTGGGGCGCGCTGAACGTCTCAGGAACCATCATCCAGGTCGACCATGCCAGGCACACCTGGGGCGAGTGGCATCACGCCAGCATCTACCTTGCGCTGCCCGTCAACCCGGCCGGGATCCGCCGCCAGATCGTCACCGGCACCCTGCGCGTCATCGCCCGCACGACCGTGCGCGGGCACCCAGCCATCGAACTCGCCATGACCACGTCATCGGATAGCAGCGGCCCGTTGCGGATCACCACGGCCCACCTGTGGGTGGACGCCAGGACCTACCTGCCTATGCGGGAACTGCTGAAGTTCTCCGACGGCAAGCAGGACCTCGCTGACTACACGTTCCTCCCGCCGACAGCCGCCAACCTGGCCAGGCTCCAGCCCGTCATCCCGACTGGCTACCACCGCTCGAACCTGTACGCCGACCAGGGAAAGAAGAAGAAGAAGAAGAAGTGAGAGCTACTCGCGCCCAGTGACCAGAAGCACCCAGCCAGGCCGCACGAGCCAGCACGTACACCGCCGGCCGTCAAGCCCCTGCTGTCGCTGGGAGGGCACGCCGCCCTCGTAACCGCGACCACCCCGCCTGCTCGGGAGCCCGGAATCCGCGCCTCTTCGGGCCCTTGCCGGGCAGCTGCTCCTTTCGCGCCGCTAGGCCCGCCTGGCTAGCGCGCAGATCCAGCACCCCGCCGGACTCGCAAGCACCCCGTCGCCGTGACACAACGCCGCCGCCCCGCCAGGCCGTTCAGCTCGGCATCCCAACCTTCACTGACGCGGCAGGTCGCACCAGCACCGCCCACCCGAATGTCCCAGAGCATCGCTGACCGCTGCCCCCAGCCGGGTCGGAGCGCCCTCGAACTTCAAGATCATTTCTAGTTCGGAGAAGACAAGGAGGACGCGCGGTGGATCGCGCGGCTGACCGAGATGGGGATGCTGCGGTCCTCGTTCGTGCCGCCGCCGGAGATCCGGGCGCTGCGGGTCTATACCCGCCACATCTGGGACCTGACCGCGGACCGCACGAGGTACTGGCAGCGGCTGGAGAAGCTGCTGGAGGACGCCTTGTGCAAGCTGTCGGCCGTGGTGTCGAAGCTGGCCGGGCACCAGACCGCCCGCGCCATCGTCGAGGCGATGATCGCCGGGGAGCGCGACCCGCGGGTCCTCGCCGCCCTGGGCCGGGGCAAGATGCGCAACGACAAGCTCCCCGCCCTCGCCGAGGCGCTGACCGGCATGCGGTTCGGTCCCCAGCACGCGCATGCCGCCGCGTCGCTGCTGCGCGCCATCGACCTCCTGGACGCCGAGATCCGCGAGCTGCAAGAGCTGGTGACCGAGCACCTGGCCGCGATCCCCGCGTCCTGGGGCGCGGACGCCGACGGCGTCACCGGACCGCAGGCCGGGCGGGCCGGCGACGCCGCCGTGCTCCCGGCCGCGGAGCGGCTCGATGAGATCCCCGGCCTGGGCCGGGAAGCCGCCGCCGCGCTGATCGCCGAGTCGGGTAGCCCCGGTGCGTTGCCGCACCGGGGCCCCCTCAGAACCGTGCGTGCGCCTCGTCGGCGCACACGGCTCAGGCAAGCCCTGAGAGCGCTGCGGGCTGGGGTGCTGGCATCCTGCGTTTGCGGGCCTGAAGCTCGCGGCGGCAGGAGGCGTGTATCAGGCGGGTTCGGGTGCGGTCCGGCGTGCCGTGCCCGTCTTGGCGGACGAGGTAGTCGGCGGCGATCGCCCTGCGGACCACGCTCAGCCACCACCGTTCCCACTCCTGTGGGGACTGGGGCTGGTCGGCGGTGAGCAGCGGGTCGCGGCAGAGCGGGCAGCGCCCGGCCTGCCTGGTGAGCAGGCGCAGGTTGTAGCTGTCCAGCGGGGGTTTGACCCGCTGCCGCCGGGTGGCCCAGTAGCCGGCCAGGTCCGGATCGTCGGGCGATGCCGTGCCTGTGACTAGCTGGTGCCGGACGATGGGAGTCCAGGCGAACTTGATCAGGTGCGGGACGCTGCCGCGCTGGTCTGCGCCGGCCCGGTTCCCGAACACCCACCGGTCGTTCCTGAACTTGTTGAACCTGCCGAAGTAGCGGCGGACAACCCACCGCTTCGGCTTTCCGCCGTGGGAGCGCTTGGCCCACCGGTAGGTGAGCTTCCACATGTAGTCGTCCAGGTCGCCGAAGATCTTGCTGGACACTGCTCCCTGGTAGTAGGCAGCCCAGCCCCGGATGACGGGGTTGAGCGCGGCGATGACTGCCGCCGCGTTCGAGCCGCGCAGGGCGCGCATCTCGGCGGCGAGCCTGCTGCGGAGCCGCCTGACGGCCGCGCTGCTCGGCTTGATCAGCAGCTTGCCGTTGCGGTAGCGGCGGACGCTGAACCCCAGGAAGTCGAACCCCTCGGTGAGGTGCACGATCTTGGTCTTGTCCTCGTTGAAGACAAGCCCTCGGGGCGCCAGCCACTCGGCGAGCTGTGCCTTGACCTGCTCGGCCTGCTGCCTGGAGTGACAGCAGGCGACCAGGTCGTCGGCGTACCTGACCACGACCGGGCAGCCGGGCCTGGTGTTCCCCGCATTCCTGCCGGAGACCTGATACCGGACCCCTGCGGCCTCCTCCAGCCCATGGAGCGCCACGTTCATCATCAGCGGGCTGATCACGCCGCCTTGGGGAGTTCCCTCCTCGGTCGGCGTGAACGCCCCGTCCTCGATCACCCCGGCCGTCAGCCAGCCCGCGATCATGTCCCTGGCCGGGAACGATCCGAGCGCGGCGAGCAGCCGCGGATGGTCGATCTTGTCGAACGCCGCCGACAAGTCGGCGTCCACGATCCACACCCGCTTGCTCTTGCCCTTCAGCGTGGTGAACAGCGCGGCGATCGCGTCGGCGCAGCCGCGGCCCGGCCGGAACCCATACGATCTGGGCTCGAACCGGGCCTCCCACTCCGGTTCCAGCGCGTGACGGACCCGTGCCTGGTGGCAGCGGTCCGCGAGCGCGGGAATGCCGAGCGGGCGGCGTTTCCCGTTGGCCTTCGGCACATACACGCGCCGGACCGGCAGCGGATCCCAGGAGGAGATCGTCTGGTGGACCCAGACTGCCATCTCTGCCCTCGCCTTCGGTGACAGGGCTGTCTGCCCGTCGACCCCGGCGGTCCGGCGCCCAGCATTGCGCTGCGTCACCTGCCGCACGCTGACCAGCGTGTTCGACCAGGAACGCAGCATCATCTTCTGCAGTGACCGGACCTCGGCCCAGTCCTGCTCCCGCGTCGCCTTGAAGATCCTCCGCCGCAGCCGCCCTACGTTGCCCTCATGGAGCCGCCAGTCGATGGCGTCCCAGTCCAGCACGTCCTCCGGTCCGTTCACCGTCACGGTGCCCAACTTGCCCTTCGGTTCGGGAAGCTTGATCAGCATCAGCGTTCAAAGGCTCACCTGCCCACGTCAGCACCCTCACGGGCCAGCCACCAGGCTGGTATCCGGCCAGTTATCCCCGGCGGCCGGCGGAGGTGCCAGCCGTGACGCCGCAGGTTTCCTGTCGCCTTTCGGCCACCGGCATTCGCTTCTTGGGCATCCTGTTCCCGCCGAGGGCTTCCGCTCTCCTCACGGTCGGCCTACCAGGCAGCGCCTGGACCCCGGCGGGGTTTCCACGTTCCGCACATCCGAGTCACGGCCGGATTGGGTGCCCTCTTTACCCCGAGGCCAAGCGGTGCTCTCGCAGCCGGTCCGATCCCTCCGGCCGCCGCTCGCCCCCTCTGCCAGGGGCCAGGCCCTATCACCCCGGCGTTCATCCCATCTCCCGGGGCTGTCTATTACGAGGCGTCATCAAGGGTTCACTCGCGTTCACCCGCCCGGCCTTCCCCCTTGCCTGTAATCCCCGGATGGAACGGGGATTTCTTGGGCTTGCTCCCCGGGCTTCGCACCCCTGCAGGCAGGACCTGCGGCGCACGCCAGGGCGGGGGACGGGCATCGAGCACTCGCCCGGAGTTACATGACCGGCACTACCGGACCTCCAATCCATGCACTCACTCGCAATGTGCGACCTCGTGTCGCACGATCGGCCTGGACATGAGCCGCTTCCCGACCCCGCAGGCCCTGGTGTCCTGGGCCGGGCTCACTCCGACCGCGCGGCAGTCCGGACCCCGCAAGAACCGGGGGAAGAAAGGCCACGGCAACACCTACGCCAAGCGGATCGCCGTCCTGGCCGCCTGCGCCGCAGCGAACACCGACACCTTCCTGGGCGAGCGCTTCCGCCGCCTGGCCGCCCGTCTCGGCGGAGGCGGGCGGAAGAAGGCCGGCTGCGCCGTGGGCCGGTCCATCCTCGTCATCGTCTGGCATCTGCTGAACGACCGCGCCGCCCGCTACCAGGACCTCGGATCCGCCTGGCACGCCAGGCATACCGACCGCAGCCGCAAGGCCCGCAACGCCCGGCGCCAGCTCGAAGCCCTCGGCTACGACGTCATCATCACCCTCCGCCAGGACGCCGCCTGAACTCGCTGCGCGCCTAACCGCATAGCCGTCACCCACACCCCGGGCAGCGCTTGTCACGGGGTCATCTCGTCATGCCCGGAACTGCAGTCACGCGAGCAGGCTGAGGTGGTTATTACTTGGTCAGACTGCCTCCCACGAACCTTGTGAAGGGCTCTGACCTGCGGGTTCTCAGCTTGTGTGAGCTATCCGGCGGCAGTGTTCCGCGCCAGTTCCGCGCCACGCGGAGTCCTTCTGCGGCTTGGCCGTACTCACGCGGACCGGCGCTCGGCGGGCTCGAGGCTGACGGCCAGGGTCAGGCCGAGCGCGGCGGCGAGGCGTTCCAGCAGCGGCAGCGTGGGGGTGGTGCCCCCGGCCTCGAACCGCGCCACGCCCGGCTGGGTCATCCCGGCCCGCTCGGCGAGCTGGCGCTGCGACCAGCCCAGCTCCTCCCGCCGGGCCCGGACCGCCCCGGCCAGGTCGTGGCGCAGCCGGGCCTGCTCGTACGCCGCGGCCACCTCCGGGCGGCCGATCCGGGCTGCCCTCGCCTCGGCCAGGCTGACCCGCCGCGCCGCGTCCTGGCTCATGGTCATCCCTCCTCATCCGCGTCATGGCCCTCGCGCAGGCAGCGGGCCATCGCCGCCTCCGCCCTGGCGATCTCGGCGGTCTCGCGCATCCCGGTCCTGGCGAGCACGGTCAGCATGATGATCCGCCGACCCGGCGCGATCCAGTACGAGCCCCGCACCCGCTGCCCGCCGCAGCAGGACCGCAGTTCCCGCAGCTTCCGCCCAGCTGCCGGGTATACGGCTCGCCCAGCAGCACGCCACGCTCCTCCAGCAGGCCCGGGCGGAACACCGCCTGCGCCCACCGCTGGTCATCCAGGCCCTCCAGCCACTCCCGGACCTCGGGCTTGAGTTCCACCTCGCCCCAGGACATACCAGCGACGCTATCGCACCGCCAGGCGGTCCGCCACGACAGGACGCACGCCCGCACCCGGTAGCTCGGGCTCGGCGCCGGATCAGTCGTGTCAGATCTCCTGGAACCGGTCGTCGAGTACCTTTTGCCATGTCACCTGTTGCGGGGAGGACCCATGGACACGCTGCTGCCCGGCATCGCGGCCGAGCGTGTGCCGACCAGCCGGCTGAACGTCAACGTGCTCTCGGTGGCCGGGCGCAGCGGCGCGGCGGTGCTGTTCGTGCACGGCAACGTGTCCTCTTCGCTGTTCTGGCAGCCGGCCATGCTGGCGCTGCCCGCCTCTTTCCGCCCGCTGGCGATCGACCTGCGCGGCTTCGGCGAGACCGATCCGGAGCCGGTCGATGCGACCCGCGGCGTGCGTGACTTCTCCGACGACCTGGCCGCCGCCATTGCCGCGCTCGGCCTGGAATCGGCTCACCTCGTCGGGTGGAGCATGGGCGGCGGGGTGGTGCTGCAGTACCTGGCGGACCGGCCTGCCACGCACAACGTCAGGTCGCTGACCCTGGTGAACCCGGTGTCCCCGTTCGGCTTCGGCGGAACGAAGGGCCCGGAAGGCACGCTGTGCGAATCGGACGGGACCGGCTCAGGCGGCGGCGCCGCCAGCCCCGAGTTCGTCCAGCGGCTGGCCGCCGGCGACCGCACCGACTCCAGCGCCCTGTCGCCGCGGCATGTCCTGCTGGCCCACTACGTCAGGCCGCCCTGCGTGCCCGAGCACCTGGACATCTTCGTGGAGTCCATGCTGTCCACCCGCACCGGCGACGACCACTATCCAGGCACCTCGCGCACAGCGAGCGCCTGGCCGGGCTTCGCGCCCGGCGACCGCGGCGTGCTCAACACCATGGCCCCCACCCACTTCCGGATCAGCGACCTGACCAGGGTGGACCCCAAGCCGCCCGTGCTGTGGCTGCGCGGCGCCGACGACGTCATCGTCTCCGACACCTCCCTGTACGACCTGGCCTACCTGGGCTCCATCGGCGCGGTCCCGGGCTGGCCCGGCGAGAAGGCATGCCCGCCGCAGCCGATGGTGGCGCAAACCCGCGCCGTCCTGGACGGCTACGCCGCCAGCGGCGGCCGGTACCGCGAAACTGTCATCGAGGACTCCGGCCACGGCCCGCACCTGGACCAGCCCGAGAAATTCCTCGCCGCGCTGACCGAGCATCTTGCCAGCGCATAATCCGGCCGCTTCGGACCCGAACGCCATACGAGGTTACGCACCGCGACACCAGCGGCCCCAGAGGACGCGCGCCTCAAGGCGCATCCGGTTGCGTCTCGACACGCGGTAAGGAGGCGGGTCTGGCTGCCGATGGAACTCCTGGAAGAGACTGGGCATGGGTCGCTGGAGGCCTCCGCGGCGACAGGACTACGTCTTCGTCCAGCAGCCCCGCGTGACCCACTGGCGGGCAGCGATGCCAGCCACGTGGACGCGCCCGGAGGCCCACGCTCCGACCAACGTGCCGTCCTCGCTCGCCTGCTGCCCGGCTGAGGACCGGTGATGCAGAGGAGATCTCGCCCTGACGGCCGGCCTAGGCCATGGCGGGCGACGGCGTCGATGGGCGATGGCAGCAACCTGGCCGCCTCCGAGCAGGTACCGCGGCCGCCTCTGATGACCGCGCATCGCGTCCGTAGGCTGGACGGCGTGCTAGGTCTTCCTGACGGCGTGCGCGGGTGCCTTTTCGACCTCGACGGTGTGCTCACCAAGACCGCGCTGGTGCATGACGCCGCGTGGAAGGAGATGTTCGACGACTTCCTGCGGGATCGTGCCCGGCGGGCCGGCCAGCCGTTCGTTCCGTTCGACCCGGTCCGCGATTACGACGAGTATGTCGACGGCAAGCCGCGGGCTGACGGCACGCGGTCCTTCCTCGCATCGCGGGGCATTGAGCTGCCTGAGGGCGATCCGGCTGATCTGCCGGAGGCGGAGACCATCCGCGGCCTGGGCAACCGCAAGAACGAGATCGTTCTGCGCAGGATGCGGACCGACGGCGTGCAGGTCTACGACGGCTCGGTGCGCTACGTGCGGGCGGTCAAGGCCGCGGGACTGGCCCGGGCGGTAGTGTCGTCCAGCGCCAACTGCGCGGCGGTGCTCGAGACGGCGGAGATCGCAGACCTGTTCGATGCGCGGATCGACGGGATCGTGGCCGAGCGTGACCATCTGCGGGGCAAGCCGGCGCCGGACTGCTTCCTCGTCGGCGCCCGCGCGCTCGGGCTTGAGCCTGCCCAGGCGGCGGTCTTCGAAGATGCCCTGGCCGGCGTGGAGGCTGGGAGGGCCGGGGGATTCGGGCTCGTCGTCGGTGTCGACCGCGTCGGCCAGGCAGCGCAGCTCGCCGAACACGGGGCCGATGTCGTAGTTTCCGACCTCGCTGAGCTAGCGGACCGGCCGTGATCAAGCAGGCGGCATTCGCGGTCGAGCCGTGGTGCCTGCGCGAGGACAAGTTCGAGATGGAGTACCTCGCCCAGACCGAGTCGCTGTTCGCTCTCGCCAACGGCCATCTCGGCTGGCGCGGCAACCTCGACGAGGGCGAGCCGCACATCCTGCCGGGCAGCTACCTGAACGGCGTCTACGAGTCGCATCCGCTGCCGTACGCCGAGACGTCCTATGGCCTGCCCGAGTCGGGACAGACGCTCGTCAACATCACCAACGGGAAGCTGATCCGCCTCTTCGTGGATGACGAGCCGTTCGACGTCCGTTATGGCGAATTGCGGTCGCACGAACGGAAACTCGACTTCCGCGCGGGTGTCCTGCTCCGCCGGGCCGAATGGTTGTCGCCGGCCGGAGCCGTGGTCCGGGTGCAGGCCACCAGGATGGTGTCGTTCACGCAGCGCGCAGTCGCCGCGATCAGCTACGAGGTGTGGCCGGTCGGCCAGCCGGCCCATATCGCCGTGCAGTCGGAGCTGCTGGTCAACGAGCAGCTTCCGTCCGCCGGCAGGGATCCAAGGGTGGCGGCCGTGCTCGACCAGCCGTTGACCGCGGAGCACGCGGAGGCCAACGGTCCCGCGGTGGTGCTGGTCTACCGCACGAACCGCAGCGGGCTCCGGGTGGGCACGGCGATGGATCATCTGGTCGAGGGGCCTGAGGGCATCGCCGTGGAATCCAGGGTGTCCGGCGATGTCGGCATGGTCACCGTCGCGACGTCACTGCAGCCCGGGGAGCGACTGCGGGTGATCAAGTTCGTCGCGCACGGCTGGTCGGGCGAGCGGTCGCTGCCCGCGGTGCGGGACCAGGTCTGGGCCGCGCTGAGCGCGGCCAGGCAGACGAGCTGGGACGGCCTGCTCGCCGAGCAGCGGGCCTACCTGGACGACTTCTGGGACCGGGCGGACGTGGAAGTGGACGGCGACACCGAGGTGCAGCAGGCCGTGCGCTTCGGCCTGTTCCACGTGCTGCAGGCAGGCGCGCGCGGCGAGAACCGCCCGATCCCGGCGAAGGGACTGACCGGGACCGGGTACGACGGCCACGCATTCTGGGACGCCGAGACGTTCGTGCTCCCGGTGCTCACCATGACCGCGCCAGACGCGGCGGCCAGTGTGCTGCGCTGGCGGCACAGCACGCTCCCGCTCGCCATGCGACGCGCCGCCCAGCTCGGATACGCCGGGGCGGCGTTCCCGTGGCGGACGATCACCGGCGAGGAATGCTCGGGCTACTGGCCGGCCGGGACGGCTGCCTTCCACGTCAGCGCCGACGTGGCGGACGCGGTTGTGCGGTACGTGGACGTCACCGGGGACACCGACTTCGAGCGCGGCCCTGGCATGGACCTGCTGGTGCAGACGGCGCGGTTCTGGCGGTCGCTTGGCCACCATGACTCGTTCGGCCAGTTCCACATCGACGGGGTCACCGGGCCGGACGAGTACAGCGCCATCGCCGACGACAACGTCTACACGAACCTGATGGCCAGGCAGAACCTCGAGGCGGCCGCCGACCTGGTCCGCCGGTACCCGGACCGCGCCCAGGAGCTCGGCATCACCGCGGAGGAGACGGCGAGCTGGCGGGACGGGGCGAGCGCGATGTACATCCCGTTCGACGAGGTGCTCGGCGTCCACTCGCAGGCCGAGCGGTTCACCAGGCACCAGCCGTGGGACTTCGAAGACACCGCGCCGGACCAGTACCCGCTGCTGCTGCACTTCCCGTACTTCGACCTCTACCGCAAGCAAGTGGTCAAGCAGGCCGACCTGGTGCTCGCGATGTACCTGCGCAGCACCGCGTTCACCGCCGAGGAGAAGGCGCGCAACTTCGACTACTACGAAGCGCTGACCGTCAGGGACTCCTCGCTGTCCGCCTCCACCCAGGCCGTGATCGCCGCCGAGGTCGGCCAGCTCGGCCTGGCGTACGACTACCTGGGCGAGGCTGCCCTGATGGATCTTCGCGACCTGGAGAACGACACCTGCGACGGACTGCACATCGCCTCGCTGGCTGGGGCCTGGATCGCGCTGGTCGGCGGGTTCGGCGGGATGCGCACGCACTGGGCGCCGACAAGCTTCGCCCCGCAGCTCCCTGAGGGCCTGACCAGGATCGCCTTCAACGTGACCATCCGCGGCCGACGGCTGCGGGTCGAGATGACCCACGCCGCGGCCAGGTATGTTCTGGCCGACGGCGAACCGCTCCAGATCGTCCACCACGGCGAGGAACTGACGGTAAGCGTCGGCAACCCGCAGACGCGGCCCATCCTTCCGCCACCGCCCCGCCCCCGGCCGCGACAGCCACCCGGGCGCGAGCCCGCCCGCCGCAAACCCGAGGTCCGCTAGACCGCCGGCCGCGCAGACAACGTCGGCGCCTTCGATGTGACCCCTGCAGTCATGCGCCTGCTGCCGCCGGCTGTCGTCCAGCGGCGTCGATCCGGTCCGACCTGTGCATACCGCTAACCCACCTGGACATGGAGCGAGCGTCGACGCAGCCGACCCTTTGGCGCACCCTTTACCGCCCTCCGCAGCACGCGCTAGCCCGCCGCCATCACCACGGAATAACGATCCGAACCAAAGCGGGAGGTTTCTGGCTGCTATGCGGCCCGTTGGCCTGCACCCGCCGCATCTCCACCGCGAGCAGAGCAGGCTGATCTGCGCATGGATTGCTGCTGCCGAAACCCCTGACCGGAGCAAGTGATCGGCAAGGATCTACCTCTGCCAGGGGCATCGGCTGAGGCCGTCACCGGGAACGGCGGCGGCTGGGAGCGCCCGTTGCCCGGCTGCCCGGTCCGGCGACTCGGTGTATCCAGCCCAGGTCGACGTGCCAGTAGCTGTGGCAGGCGGGGCAGGAGAAGATCGCCTGGTCTCCGGCCGCCTGGGCCCGCAGTCCGGTGGCACGGCAGCCCGGACAGGTGTCGAATGGCGGGAAGAGGACAGATCTCGCGGCGTCCCGGCGTGTCATCGGGCCTCCTTCACGAAGGCCGTTCTGATCAGTATGGACTCACGTCCCGGCCGCCGCCGCCAGGGCCGAACGTCCCGCGTCGTGCGTCCAGGTGGCGTCGGAGGTCAGCGCGGCGGGGCCGGCCTGCAGCGCCACCTTGATCGGAGCGCTGCTTGTCATGCTGACCCGGTCGTGCCGGGCGGTGATCGTCACGCGCCGGCCGGCGAACTGCAGCCGGAGCGTCAGCTCTGGCCACGCGTCGGGCAGGTGGGGGTCGATGCGCAGCACACCGCGGTCGGCGCGCAGTCCTGCGAAGCCGAGGGTGATCGCCTGCCACAGGCCACCGAAGGTCGCCAGGTGCAGGCCGGTCGCGGTCACGCCGGTGAGGTCGTCCAGGTCCAGCCGCGCGGCCAGCCGCAGCCAGTGCAGCGCCTCGTTGGGCGAGCCTGCCCTGGCCAGCAGCCCGGCATGGATCGCCGGTGACAGGGAGGAGCCGTGCGCCGTGCGCGGACCGTAGAAGTCCAGGTTCGCCCGCAGCGTGCCGGCCGGCATCTCCTCGGGGATCATGTGGTAGGCCATCAGCACGTCGACCTGCTTGACGATCTGGGTCCTGGCGATCCGCCCGGGTGCCAGCAGCAAGTCCGCCGCGACCGGTACCCGGCCGAGGGAGGCCGGCAGCGTGTGCTGCAACTGGTTGTACCCGGAGAACTGCTCGTAGATCCCCGTGGCGACGTCGTAGCCGTCGGCGAGCGAGTCCGCTGCCGATCGCCAGGCCCGTATCTCGCCGACGTCGGCCAGGCCGGGGACCCGGTCAGCCAGGTCCGCGGCGCGGCGCAGGTTCCAGCGGGCGAGCAGGTTCGTGAACGCGTTGTCGTCCACCGGGGCGTGGTACTCATCCGGCCCGATCACTCCGTCGACGTGCGACCTGCCGTCCGCGTCCGGGCGCGCCCGCGAGGCCCAGTAGCGGGCGGTCTCCACCAGCAGGGCGGACCCGGCGCCTGCCAGGAAGGCCTCGTCGCCGGTCCATTCGGCGTAGCGCCAGGCTGCCCAGGCCACATCCGCCACGATGTGCTCCTCGGCCCGCCCGGTCCGGATCGGCGCCTGGCGGCCGCCGATCAGGCCGGACCGCGGCGTGACGTCGGCTCCGTCACGGGCGGACTCCCACGGGAACCGGCATCCTACCCGCCCGGTCGCCCGCGCGAACTCCCTGGCTCGCGCCAGTCGGCGTATCCGGTACTCGAGCATCGCCCGGGCGGCGGCGGGCCGGAGCGCTGCGAGAGCGGGCAGCACGAAGACATCGGCGTCCCAGAACACGTGGCCGGCATAACCGGGACCGGCCAGGCCGCGGGCACCGACCGCGGCCTCGCCTCGCCCGGAAACGCTGGACTGCAGGTGGAATAGCGCGAACCGGGCGACCAGCTGCAACTCGGGGTCGCCGGGGATGATGACGTCCGCGCCGGCCCACCGGGCGGCCCAGGTGGCGCGCTGCTCGGCGAGAAGCGCGGTGAAGGGCACCGGCTCGGCCGCGCGAAGCCGCTCGATAGCCCGGCCGGCCGCCGGCGCGTGATGCGGATCGGTCACGTAAGCGGCCCGGCGCTCGAGGTAAGCGCCGCCACGGCTTCGTCGCTGGCTTGCCGCTGCCGCCACGCCGCCGGCGGGATCCGCCCGGACCCGCGCCCACTCGTATCCGTCCCGCCGGCCGCTGTCCCCGTCCGCGTCCGGGGGCAAGCTCAGAGGGCCTGCCGACAGGCCGCCGCAAGCCTCGGCCCGGAGGCCGACCACCCCGGGACGGGCCGCGGCCGCGAAGCGCAGGCTGCGGAACTCGCCGTCCGCGTCGCGTCGGCGCCGGGCCAGCAGCCCTGCGCGCAGGTCGAGTATCCGCTCGTCGCTGATGGCAGGTCCGGCGGGCCAGCGCAACCTGGTCCAGTCCGGTCCGGTGACCAGCCGCTCGGCCGAGCCCAGGCCCGTGTAAACGCCGCCAGCGAAGACGGCTGCTGTCCGGTCCTGGCGCTCTTCGCGCACGCCCCTGGTCCCGAGCCGGCCGTCAGCCAGGGTGGTCAGCGTCTCGTCGACCCGGTCACGGTCCGGCCGCGCCGGCAGGCGCAGCGTCCAGGCCGGGTCCTCGTCCAGGTCCGGCACGACCCGTTCGAGCCGACCGGCCAGCCCCTGGAGAACGTCGAGGAACCCCGGCGGACCGCCCGGCCAGTGCAGCACCCCTGCAGGCACTCCGGCAGGTTCCTCGCCGACAGACAGGACCGTCGCCCGGCGGGTTTCCGGCAGCAGCAGCGCGGCATCCGGGCCGGGGACCCCGCCCGCCGGGCCGAACCGGCTTCCCGCGATGAGCAGCAGCCCGAACCCGATGCCCCGTGCGGCGAACCGGGACAGCGCCCACCGCATCGAGTCGGACCGGTCGGTGAACCCGACCTCGATGTACCCCGCCCCGACGGTAACCCGCACGTCCGCAAGTCCGGATTCGGCCGCGGCCTGCCATGCGATCCCGGCGGCGGCGGCCAGGCCGCCGGCGCCGCGCAGTCTGGACGACGTGGCCTGCGGGAGGGCGGGCTCCGCCAGCGGCGCTCCGGGCCATCGCGGAAGACCGGGCCATCCCGATTCCGGAGCCAGGCTGATCCGCCGCCGGTTCAGTGCGCCTGGCGGCTCCAGCCGGGTCTCAAGGCGCGCCCTGGCGAGACGCTGCACCGTTTGCCGCGCGATCTGGTCGAGAGCCGCGACCTCCTGGCGGGTTGCGCGGCGCCGACTCACCAGCCGCGAGCCGCCCGGTCTGACCCGGAACACCTCGGATCCGCTGCTGCCCGCCAGGTGAAGCTCGCCCGGGCCTGCGGGCCGCGCCAGCAGTCGGCTGTCCACACTCGCGGCGCTTGCCGCGCTGACGATGACGACGTCGGCCCCCAGCAGCGATAGCTTCTCGATGGCGCGCCTGGCTGACCGCGCGGTCGAGTGCCCGCCGGGTGCCAGGGTGCCCTCCCAGCCGCAGACGACGGCCGCGAAGCAGCGGCCAAGCGGTGAGCGGGCAGCCAATGCCCCGGCGGACGGGAGCCTGCCCGGCCGCGACTGCGGCCCTGGCTTCTCTCCGGCACGCTGGCATTGCCAGCCTTGACCCATTGCAGCTCCGGCTGGCACTACCGCTTCGCCCCCGCCAGGGGTCGTCGAGGACGTCGCGCACCCCCGGGCAAGTCGGCGGTGGCCGAATCTTCCAGTGGCCGCGGATCCACGCTTTGAGCTGGGCTGGCCGGGCCTGGCTCGCGGGCAGCAAGGTGATCGCGTCGCTGGTTTCCGCGCGCCATTGCCTCAGGTCCGGTTGGCGTGCGCGGTGGGCCGGTGGCCGAGGGGTGGCGGCCAGGCTTGCCGGTAGACGGCTTCGTAGCTGGCTGCCATCGCCTGGACGGTGAAGCTGGTTTCCACGTGCTTGCGGCATGAAGCCGGGTCGAGCTGGCGTGCCTGCGCGATGCCGTCAGGCAGGCCGTCCGGGTCATCGACGATGATCCCGGTCTGGCCGTGCACGATCAGTTCGGGCACGGCGCCCCGGCGTAGCGCCACGACCGGGGTGCCGCAGGCCATCGCCTCGATCACGACCAGGCCGAACGGCTCGTCCCATGCGATCGGGAACAGCAGGCAGGCGGCCTCAGCCAGCAGGACCCGCTTAGCCGCCGCGTCCGCGGCGCCGAGGATCGTCACCCCGGCGCCGGACCTCGGTTCGATCTCTCGCCTGAAGTAGGCGTGCTCGATCGGCTCGGAGCATTTGCCGGCCAGGACGATCGGCACCCCGGCGGCGCGGGCGGCGTCGATCGCCAGGTGCGGCGCCTTCTCGGGATGGAACCGGCCGAGGAAGAGCGCGTAGTCCTGCTTGCCGGCAAGGAACGGGAACGTCTCGGCCCGGATCGCGTTGCGTACGGTCGCCGTCCAGGGCAGATCGGGTGCCGTGGCCCGCTGGGCGTCGGAGATCGCGATCAGCTGAACGCTGCCGCCCAGCGCCCGGTAGAACTCGCCGCGTTCGCCGGCGACAGGACCGTGGGCTGTCACCACGGTTGGCGTCAGCCGGCCGCGGGCCGTCAGCGGACCGGTCACCGTGTGGTCGTGGATCACGTCGACGTCCAGCGCGTCGAGAATGGCCGCGGCCCTGGCCGCGTGCACGAGCTCGGGCATCAGCTCGCCGAGCTGGTCAGCCGGCCCGGTCTGGCAGGTGGCGATGAACCGCTGCGCCCTGGTGGCGTGGCGGCCGGCGCCGATGAGCGTCACCTCATGGCCGCAGCCGACCAGGGCGTCCACCAGGTCGGCGACCACGGCTTCGACGCCGCCGTAAGCGACAGGCGGAACGCCGAAGTACGGCGGTGCGACCATCGCGACGCGCAGCCGCCGCGCACCACCGTGCGCCTGTTCAGGTAGCTCTCCGGGCACGCCCAGCCCCGGGCCCGCGGCCGGCCGCCGCCACGGCGGCGATCCTGGCGGCAGGCCATATCCGGGCAGCCACGGCGTGCCGATGCCGTCGCCCGGCCGGCCCCTGAAACCAGCGACAGGCCGCCGGCCAGGGCGCGGCCGCCGGCCGTACCCCCGCGGCGCTCCCGCTATGGTCACGGCTGCCGAGCCGGCCCGGCGAACGCGGCGTCGCGGATCTCGCGGACCGCGTCGTCCAGCTGCTCCGCAGCTTCCGCAATGAGCTGCCTGGCCGGCCCGGCGGACACGTCGGCGGCAGCCTGCAGCCGCATCCCCGCCGCGAACAGCCTGCCAACGACCATGCCGGCCAGCTCACACGCCGCCTGCTCCCCGGCCGGCGCTGCGGCCGCAGCCGCCAGGCCCCGGCGCTGCTCAAGCTCGCTCACATCGCCGGTCACCACGACCGCGAAACGACCGGCCCCGGCCGGCGCAGGGCGCAGGCTCACCTCGGCCGGAAACCTGGTCCGATCCTTCCGCAGCCCCAGCACCCGCAGCCCCGCGCTCGCCGACGGCAGCGCCCCCGCCCCCGGCGGGCAGGACCCGGCCCGGGCACCCTCCCCTGACAGGCCGACCACGGTCAGCGGAGCCTCCGAGACATCCTTCACCGCCGCCCGCACACCGACGGGCGGGCCTGCGTATGGCTCGCTCAATAGACATCACCGCAACCACTGAGATAGTGAGCGGCAAGTGAGCGCAAGGTCCGGACCGACCTGGCCGCCCCTTCAGTAAACGGCATCCCGCAGACCAGCGCAAGATCACCCATGCCATCGCGATCCACACGACCCGAAGGTAACTCCGGCGCCACACGGCAGCAGCGGAGAGTCAGGACGCTGCCCGGCCGCCTGGCGGAGCCGGGTGGCGGGCTGGAGCTTGGTGTAATCCGCGCCCGAAAGGTCGATCTGTCGCACCGATGTCTTCAGTGCTTGCAGCCGATCTTTTCTCGGCACGCCTGGTCATAAAGGCTATGAGCGTTAGGCTCGGCGGTTCGTGTCACGGTGCGCCCCGACCTTGTCCGCCGCCACCCGGCGCGCGCCACTGCCAGGTGCAGGGGTGTCGCTACCCCCGCCTATTAGCCTTCACGAGGTGGAACGTTGCCGAGGGACGGAGTCGGCGTGGCTGCCACGGCGGCGAAGTTCGGGGAGCTACAGCGCCGCTTGGCCTCGGTGTCCGCGCTGAACCACGTCGGCAGCACGACCCCGCACGTTCTGGTGATCCTTCCGTCGCACGACCTGAGCAGGTCGCTGCTGGAGCACTATGCCGACGGGATCACTGCGCTCGAGCATCGCTACCTGGTCGCGATATTGATGCTGGGGTGCATTAGCAGCGTAGAAACCGTCTTCGTCACCTCTGATAGACCTCCTGACGTCGTCATCGACTACTACCTCAGACTCATGCCAGGTGATGTGCGGGCCGACGCCGCGCGGCGGTTCACTGTCCTTGAAGTCCCGGGCCAGACGAGCGGGCCGGTGGCGGCGAGATTGCTTGTCCGCCCGGATCTGATCAAGGATCTGCACACCCTGATCGGCGGCAGGCCGGCGCTGATCGAGCCGTGGAACGTCGGTGCCGAAGAGGTCGCGGTTGCCCTCGCGCTGAACGCGCCGCTGGTCGGGACGTCGCCCGATCGGCGGTCGCTCGGGTTCAAGAGCCCCGGTCGGCGGCTGTTCGCTGCGGCCGGGGTGCCGGCGCCGTACGGCGCCGAGGATGTCCACACCATCGACGACGTCGCGGCGGGGATCGAGGCGGTGCGCTCAGCGCGGCCCGAGGCCGCCGGTGTCGTGGTAAAGCTCGACGACAGCGCGGCCGGTGACGGGAACGCCGTCGTGCGGTTCGGTGACGGGACAGACGTCGCGGCGGTGCTCGCGGGCCTGCCGCAGTGGTACGTCCATGAACCTCGCCTCGGCGGCGTCGTCGAGGAGCTGGTCACGGGCATCCGCTTCGCCAGCCCGAGCGTGCAGCTCGAACTCGAAGCGACCTGCGGGGTCGTCGTGCTCGCGACGCACGAGCAGGAGCTCGATGGTGATAACGGACAGGTCTTCCTCGGGTGCCGGTTCCCGGCGAAGCCGGGGTATGCCGCGCAGCTCGCCGAGTACGGCGCTGCCATCGGCCGTGAGCTCGTGCGGCACGGCGCCCTCGGCCGCGTGTCCGTGGACTTCGCCGCCGCATGTGACGCAGACGGGCAATGGCGGCTGTTCGCGCTCGAGGTGAACCTGCGCAAGGGCGGTGCGACGCACCCGTACACCGCACTGCGCTACCTCGTCCCCGATCGCTACGACGCCGCGCGCGGTGAGTGGCTCCACCACAAGACGGGCGCGTCGTACTGCTATCAATGCTCCGACAACCTGCTGGATCCGGCGTGGTCGGTGCTCTCGCCTGAGGACGCGCTACACGCGGTAGGCCGCGCCGGGTTGACGTTCGACCGGCGGTCCAGAACGGGCGTCGTCCTGCACATGCTCGCCGGGCTCGCCGTCGACGGCCGCCTGGGCGCGACGGCGATCGCACGCACGCCCGAGCGGCCGAGGAGATGCTGACTGCCGTCGCCAACGCGCTCACCAAGCACGCTGATGCGGCCAGGTAACCACCAGCGCTGACAGCCGCTTCTGCCGCATAGGGCGCCTGGCCAGGCGTGATCCAGCCGCAGCCGGCCCGTTTCGCTCGCAGCATAGACGCGCGACGGCCAGCTACAGACTCCGGCGAACAGCGCGCCGTCGGCGGGTGGCGTCTGGCCGTCTTGTGTTACCGGCGGGTAGGACTGGGTAGTGCCTCTGGCGGGACCCAGGAACGGGACGGCTCATGAATACTGCCCAGGCGAATCGTGTCCGGGATGCCGGCGAGCGCGAGGCACGCCAGACCGCGGAGGAAGCCAGGGAAGCCGGGTGGCAGCTGCCGAGCTTCGGCAGGCAGCTTTTCCTCGGTGACTTCCGGCTGGACCTGATCCACCCCCATCCGCGGCCGGATGAGGAGTCGCGCCGCCGCGGGGAGGAGTTCTGCGCCAGGCTGGCGGAGTTCTGCGAAGCCTCGGTGGACGGTGCTGCCATTGAGCGCGACGCCGTGATACCCGATGAGGTGGTCCGGGGCCTGGCCGCCGCGGGAGCGTTCGGGATGAAGATCGCGCCGGAGTACGGGGGGCTAGGGCTCAGCAACTTGTACTACAACCGGGCGCTGATGATCGCCGGGTCCGTGTCGCCGGCCCTGGCCGCGCTGCTGTCGGCGCACCAGTCGATCGGCGTGCCGCAGCCGCTGGCGCTGTTCGGGACCGACGAGCAGAAGCAGCGGTACCTGCCGCGGTGCGCGCGAGGCGAGATCAGCGCGTTCTTGCTGACCGAACCCGATGTTGGCTCCGATCCGGCGAGGCTGAGCATGTCCGCGGCGCCGTCGGAGGACGGGTCTGAGTACGTGCTGGACGGGGTCAAGCTGTGGACGACGAACGGGGTGGTCGCTGAGCTGCTCGTGGTGATGGCCCGGGTGCCGCCGGGCGAGGAGCACCGCGGCGGGATCACCGCTTTCGTGGTGGAGGGCACGGCGGAGGGGATCACCGTCGAGCGGCGGAACGCATTCATGGGCCTGCGCGGCCTGGAGAACGGGGTGACCAGGTTCCATCAGGTCCGGGTCCCGGCCGCGAACCGCATCGGCGCGGAGGGCCAGGGGCTGAAGATCGCCCTGACGACGCTGAACACGGGCCGGCTGTCGCTGCCGGCGAGCTGCGCCGCGGCCGGGAAGCTGGCGCTGAAGATCGCCCGGGAGTGGTCGGGCGAGCGGGTGCAGTGGGGGCGGCCGGTCGGCGAGCACGAGGCCGTGGCCAGGAAGATCTCGTTCATCGCCGCGACCACCTACGCGCTTGAGGCGGTGGTCGAGCTATCCAGCCAGCTCGCCGACGACAAGCGCAACGACATCCGCCTCGAGGCGGCGCTGGCGAAGCTGTACTGCTCGGAAATGGGCAGCAAGATCACCGATGAGCTAGTGCAGATCCGGGGCGGCCGCGGCTATGAGACCGCCGCGTCGCTCGCCGCGCGGGGCGAGCGGGGCGTGCCCGCTGAGCAGATGCTGCGGGACATGCGCATCAACCGGATCTTCGAGGGATCCTCGGAGATCATGCGGCTGTTCATCGCCCGCGAAGCGGTGGACGCGCACCTGTCGGTGGCCAGGGAGCTCATCGACCCCGGGCTGCCGGCCGGCCGCCGGGCCCGCGCGGCAGGCAGGGCGGGCGGGTTCTACGCCCGGTGGCTGCCCACGCTGGTAGCCGGCCAGGGGCAGCGACCAGGGGCTTACGGCGAGTTCGGCCCGCTGGCGGCGCACCTGCGCTACGTCGAACGGGCAAGCCGGAAACTGGCCCGGGCCACCTTCTACGCAATGGCCCGCTGGCAGGGCGGGCTGGAGCGCAGGCAGGGCTTCCTCGGCCGGATCGTGGACATCGGCGCGGAACTGCTCGCCATGAGCGCCGCCTGCGTGCGCGCGCAACTGGACGCGGCCGACGCCGGAACCGAGCGCGGTGCGACGGCGCGCGAACTCGCCGACCTGTTCTGCACCCAAGCCCGCCTGCGGGCCGACGAGTTGTTCGGCCAGCTGTGGACAAACACCGACGCCGCCGACGCCGCGCTGGCCCGCCACGTACTCACCGGCCGCTACACATGGCTCGAGGACGGCATCATCGACCCGTCCACACCCGGGCCATGGATCGCTGAGTCCCAGCCCGGGCCATCCAAAGCAGAAAACACGCACCGCCGCATACGCTGATCCACCCGGTGATCAGGCCGCCGCGGCAGGGCTCCCGCCGCTAACGAGATGGCATTGCCAGTTCGCGGCCGCGGTAGAACGCCTCCTGCTCGGCCAGGACGTAGGGAGCCATCGCGTCACGCCTGCGCGCTTCGGCCTCTGATGCCCGGAACGCGTCGCACAACTCCCCCGAAACCCAGAACGAGACCCCGACGATCTCCTGCTCGTCCTGCGACCAGTACGCGTACGCGCGAAGCATGCCCTCCGGGGCCGTACCCGGCCGCCAGGCCCCCTCGAAATCGGCCAGGACACCCGGCCTGATCCGGCGCGTCGTCATCCACACGAAATGCTCTTCCACCATGACCTCCCGCACGACAACCATCGGCCCGGCCGCAGCCACGCCGCCAGCGGCAACCGCCACTACGATTCTCGCTCGCCTGCCCGCCGGCCGGCCGGCCGCACTGCCACCAACCAGCCCCGCGCGCCGCAACCCGCCTGCCTCGACCCCGTACCGGCTGCGGCAGCGTGCGCGTCCTGCAAGCACCACAATTCCGATGCTTCCCCCTGCCCCGCCGCACAGCGATGATCTGCAGCACGCCAAAGATGTCGGGGCTCGGGCGAACGAGCGCGGCGCAGGCGGCTGCGCTCCACGGCGGGCATGCCTAATTACGAGACTATGCAGCTAAATGTCCTGCTGAGCACAAGACCGGCGATCTGTCCTAATTCGAAGACTGTCGCGCACCGAGCGTCCTGCAAGCAGCACGCGAGCCAGCGGGGGTCACACAGTTGTCGAACGCCATGCCCCGGCGAGCCAAGCATTGGAGCGGCTCGCAGTCTGCGAGCGCGTCGTCCCAAGCTCTGCCAGTCCGCCGTTCGGACCTGATCCACCCGATGACAACCGGGTCTCTTTCTGTTCCGCACTAGTTCCGCAAGCGAACGCTTGGCACTGGAGCAGCCCCGCATTGCCGCGATCCGGCAAGATCGGCCGAGCAGCATAACTGCAGGCCAAGACCTTGGCGCCCGGTGACGTGCCTGGGAGTGCCTGCTGGCCGGCGGTGTCGCACACCGCTTCCCTTGAACGGCCTGGATGATGTCTTCGAACTGCGGTGACCTGGGAATATGGTGGTGGCAGGTGTTGGGTTCGAACCAACGTAGGCTGAGCCGCCGGTGTTACAGACCCGGCACGAACATGCCCTGACCTCGGCGTTCTACCGGCTACCCAACCTGGCGGGAACACTATGGGAACAACTGGCCGACCCGCATGCCAGCGTGCTTGCTCGATCCGGCGGCCAGCGTGAGCCCCCGACCGGCACCGGCTGCTGCGTAGCATATTCCCCGCTGACGGCCGCCGGCAGGCTAGAGGCGTGAGCGAGCCACTCACTGAACCAGAGCACCTGCCGCCCGCGACCGAGCAGCAGATCCGCGCGCGTGCCGCCGAGCTGGTCGAGCTGGCCGCCCGGCACGGCATCAGCCGCCTGGCCTTCCCCTCCCCCGGCAGGCTCCGCGGCCACGCCGGCGACGGGCGGGACCTGTTCGACATGTTCGAGTTCCAGCGCGACGCCACCCAGCTGCTCGGCGCCGAGGTCGCGCTGTACTCCGACGGGGCACTCGCTAACGAGCACGTCAGCCCCGACCTGGTCACCGCCACCCCGCTGTGAGCGGCGACATCCGCCCCGACCGGCACGCGCTGCTCGAGCTCGACGCGCTGCCGGACCAGATCGCCATCCTCCGCGATGAGGGCAGCGCCGCCCGGTTCGGCACAGACGCCCGGTACCGGCGGGTGCTCCACCGGCTGTGGATCGCCGCCGGCAACGAGGCCATGGCCTGCAACGCAGCGGCCGGACAGGCCATGCGCGCCGACCGGACCCGGGCCAACCTCTACGACCTCCGCAACCACCTCGCGCACTCCCGGCTCCCCGACACCGGCGAAGCGCTCGCCCGCCGCTGCACCTGGTGGCGCACCGACCCGCTCCGGCAGACCGTCCAGGATCATCTGCGCCGCGGATAGCCACGCCCGGCCACCCGTCCAGCGCCAGCATCGCCAGCCGGGTGCCGACCGAAGCCCAGCGGACTCCGCCGTTCTGGCGGTCACCGGCCACCATCAAGGCCCCGCCCAATCACGGAATGTGACTGCCGACGGTGTCACGGCCACTCCAGCCGACAAAATAAGGCTCTAATTGAATGAGCTCAGGCGCTGCGGGTGTTTCCCGTGACGTTCAGGGGTCCGGCGGGCTGGCTCCCTATGGCTCTGCCGGCCGCGGGTGCGCGGCCTGGCTTGCGAACGAATTGCCGGCTCGCCGGGCCCTGCCGCGGCGTGGCTCGAAAGAGGTGCGAACGCCTGACTGATCCGGAATTAGAGATGCCCGCCGCGGTCACCACCAGCCCAGGATGACAGAGGAAGGGAGCCGGCTCGTGGCGGCGGTGATGATCGGGATTGACCCGCACAAGGGATCGCACACGGCGGTGGCGATCGACGCGGCGGAGGAGCAGCTGGGCGCGCTGCAGGTGCGCGCGTCGGCCGGCCAGGCGAGCACGCTGGTCGAATGGGCAGCGGCGTGGCCGGACCGGATCTGGGCGGTCGAAGGCGCGGGCGGCCTGGGCCACCTGCTTGCCCAGCAGCTCCTGGCCGCCGGGGAGCAGGTGCTGGACGTCCAGCCCAAGCTCGGCTCGCGGGTCCGGCTGCTGTCCTCGGGCAAGTCAGGCAAGAGCGACCCCAACGACGCGCGGTCGGTGGCTGTTGCCGCGCTGCGCTCCCCGGTCCGGCACGTCGTCACCGCCGATGACCACGCCGTGGTGCTGAAGGTGTGGTCCAAGCGGCACCGGGACCTGTCCCGGCTCCGCTGCCAGGCCGCCTGCCGCCTGCACGCCGCGCTGTGCGAGATCATCCCGGGCGGGGTGCCGAAGAGGATCACCGCGGCCGCGGCTGCCGCCCTGCTGGAGGCGAACCCGCCGGCCGGGCCGGTGCCGGCCGCCTGGCACCAGCTGGCCGCCGAGCTGGCCGCCGACCTGCGCCAGCTCGATGACAAGCTGCGCCAGACCCGCCAGCAGATCACCGCAGCGGTCCGCGCCTCCGGCACCACGCTGACCGGCATCTTCGGCGTCGGCCCGGTCATCGCCGCCACCATCATCGGCGACGCCGGCGACATCGGCCGGTTCGCTGACCGCGACCATTTCGCCGCCTACAACGGCACCGCCCCGGTCGAGGCGTCATCGGGGAAGCGGAAGGTCTTCCGGCTGTCCCGGCGCGGCAACCGGCGGATGAACCACGCCATCCACATGGCCGCGGTCACCCAGGTCCGGCACCGGCACAGCGACGGCCGCGCCTACTACGACAAGAAGATCGCCGAGGGCAAGAGCGGCAAGGAAGCGCTCCGCGCCCTCAAGCGGCGGGTCAGCGACGCCATCTACCGCCAGCTCCAGGCTGACGCCCGCAAGGCCGCCGCACGAACCGGCGAAGCGGGCCCGGGAGGGCAACCGGGGAACGACTCTGCATCCAGCGCGGCCAGCTCGCACCCCGCACGCCGGCTCTTCGGACCAGCCACTCCCGGGCCCGTCCCCAGCCTACGCCCGCCCGGCCGGCCGCCGGCCGCACCGCGATCACCCCGGCACACGACCACCACTGCGCCGGCCGCGCCCGCGCCGGCCGGAGGGCAGTGAGGCCCATGCCGACGCGTAACGATACCCGTAACGACATCGCCGCCTGCCCCGCCTGCGGGCAGCCGTTCACCCGCTCCGGGCGGCGCCGCTGGTGCTCCGACGCCTGCCGCCAGGCCGCCTGGCGGCGACGCCACCCCGGGCCGGCCGCCACCGCCGGGCTCGCCCCGCCGCGCCCGGCCCGCGACCACACCATCTACCAGTGCGGCGACTGCGGCCAGCGTTATCACGGCCTGCAATGGTGCCACGACTGCAACCAGCCCTGCCGCCGCATCGGACCCGGCGGGGCATGCCCGCACTGCGACGAGCCCGTCGCTCTGCAAGACCTGATCACGATCACATGAGCACCCGGACGTTGACAACAAAGAGGATTTCGTTATGTACCGACCAGCAGCGCCGATTGCCGGCATGCTCTTCTGTGCAGAGCCGCCGTCCGGCGCTCATCCTGTGGCCTTCATGATGCCCTCGCGGAGTGTCCGGGATCGGGCATTATGGGAGGGTGCTGCGCTACGTGCTGCTGCGCGACGCCCTTCGGAACTCAGTCTTGAGCCCTCGGCAGGATGTCGTGCGGTGAGTCGTGTGGGCCTGGCGGGATCGGATCCGCTGCGAGGATGACGGCCGTGCGCCGCTACCAGGCGAGTATGTACGACAGCAGCCGCTGGGACGGCTTCGGGCTCCGCCCCGGCGACATCATCATCAGCACCCCGCCGAAGTGCGGGACGACGTGGACGCAGATGATCTGCGCCCTGCTCATACTGCAGGAACCGGAGCTCCCGCTCCCGCTGGACACGCTCTCGCCGTGGATCGACATGGTGACTCGCGCCCGCGCAGACGTGTTCGCGGACCTGGAAGCCCAGGCGCACCGCCGGTTCATCAAGACCCACACGCCGCTCGACGGGATACCCAGCGACCCGGCGGTCACCTACATCTGCGTCGGGCGGGACCCGCGCGACGTGGGGCTGTCGATGGACCGCCATATCGACAACACCGACATCGGCGCGTTCCTCAGCCAGCGCGAACGGGCGGCCGCGGCCGACGGCACCGAGCCCGGGCCATTGCGGCCGCCGCGGCCGCGCCCCGGCGGCGAGCGGGACCGCTTCTGGCAGTGGGCCGACGACGAGACGCCGTCGACGCAGGTCGGGTCGTCGCTGCGGCGCACTGTCGAGCACCTGCAGACGTTCCGGGACGCCGCCGCCGATCTCGACGTCGTGTTTTTGCACTACGACGACCTGAAGGCCGACCTGCAGGGGCAGATGCGGCAGATGGCCGCGCGCCTCGGCATCGACGTCGGCGAGCACCGATGGCCCCGCCTGGTCCAGGCGGCGACGTTCGAGTCGATGCGCAGCAGGGCCGGCACGACCGTCCCCGGCGGCGGTCCGGAGCACTGGATCGATCCCGCCGCGTTCTTCAGCCGCGGCACGAGCGGCCAGTGGCGCGACCTCCTCGACGACGCCGGCCTCGCCCGGTACGCCGCGCGCGTGCGGGCGCTCGCATCCGCCAGCCTCATCCAGTGGGTGCATCGCGAGCCGATCGACTGAGATCCCCGTCCGGCGGCATGCCCGCACTACCCGAAGCTGATCGTCAGCGCCGGCCGCCCCCCGTAACTGCCGATCCGCGCCCGGGACCAGCATCAGGGGCCTGCGCCTCAACCGACGCCGGATTCGGCGATCCGGGCCGATACGACTAGGTCGATACGTCACTTGCAGCAGGCGGCGTCCGGCGGCAACCGGGGTCGGGACTGGTGTGGTGAACCCGTGGTCAGCCGGGCTGCCGGCTGGGCACTTCGGCCTGTTCCTGGCAGGCCTGCGGCATGGGTACGCCGCCCGGCCGGCGGCGGCGCGGATGTATGGGATGGCGGCGAGGATTGCGTGCTGCCAGAAGTCGTCGGCCTGCCGCCAGGCGGCCTCGTCGGGCAGGTCCGGTTCGGCGCCGCCGTGCAGGGCCGCCGCGGCGAGCACCGCGTACTGAAGCTTGCGCCGGTCCCGGCCACGCCGCGAGAACTCCGGCAGGAACCGCTCGCGCATCCTCTCCAGGCGCAGCGGGCCGGCCCGGCTCGCGCCAGCCCAGGCGAGCGCGTCGGCGGCCAGGCGGAGGAAAGGCCGTCAAGCAGGATGCGCCGGGCGGCTTCGGCGGCTCCGGGAGCGGCCCTCTCGCGGCTGGCTTGCCCGGACCGTAGCCGGCCCTGGCGGACTGTCCGGGTGATCGGCGTGCCCCAGCGGGGATACTCGAGGCGTGGCCGATTCGAGTGACTGCGTGAGCTGCGCGTGGGAGGCGCGGCCGGAACGGCCGCCGAGAGAGCGTGTCTACCTCGGCCCGCGGTGGCGTGTCGCGCACGCGTTCGGGACCGCGCTGCCCGGCTGGCTGGTGGTGCTGCCCCGCAGGCACGTGGTTGCGCTGGACGAGCTGACACCGGCGGAGGCCGCCGATCTCGGGCCGCTGCTGCGGGAGGTCACGTCGGCGCTGCGCCGGGTGACCGGCTGCGAGAAGACGTATGTGGCGCTGTTCGCTGAGGCGGGGGGGTTCAGCCACGTGCACTTCCACGTCGTTCCCCGGATGGCCGGCCTGGCAGCAGAGCTGCGCGGTCCGCGGGTGTTCGGGCTGCTGGGCGGTGACCCGGCCAGGCACGTACCGGACGCCGACATGGACCAGATCGCGGCCCGCCTCACTGCCGCATTGCCGGCCAAGATCCCGCAAGCGGACTGTCAGGCCAATGATGACCCTCCGGGCTGGCCAGCTGACTGAGCGCGCTGTCGGCTCGATCTGGACGCGCCAGTACGGGACTCGGTCGGTGCGCGGATCGGTACAGAATGGCCGATCTGGACGCCGACGGGAAGGCCGCCGGTGGCTGCGACAACCGCTCATGCCGGTGTGAGTGCGTCTCCGAGACTCTCATCGCCTGGCGGCGACGGGTGTTGCCGGCGGGGCTGCTTTCAGTCGCCGTGCCGGACCGTCAGTCATGTGGGGAGCAGTTACTGTGTGGTCGCGTGCATGGCGGTGTGGTGGCCCGGGAAGAAGACGAAGACGACGATCGTTTCGGGCATCTCGTTCCGCGCCGCAGCCGCGTGATGCACTTCGGTGAAACCCGTGCAGTCGTGCGTCGTGGCGGATCTCGTCGTCCCTCAGGTCTGCGTCCTGGCCCGCGTTCCAGCTCGGAGCGTCCGCAGGAGTAGTGGCGGCTACTGGGCGATCCGCTGCTGGACGACACCTTCCCGGCTGGCGGCCGGTGACGTTCCGCGCCCGGCGCTCGCCGTCCCCAGCCGCCTCGCCCGCCGATCACGGGAACCCGCGCGCGGAGCGCCAGCGGCTTCAGCCAGCGCGACGACTACGACGCCCTGACCAGCGGCACATCCGGCATGCCATCAGCTTGCCTGCCAGTCCGAGGGCCGGCAGACTGCGGGCATGGAGAAGTTCTCGCTCGATGCCGTCGCACGCGAGCAAGCTAGGCGGGCTGCCGCCGCGAGCGGGCGGAGCGCCGAAACCGTGTACGGCGGGCACGGGCACGGGCACGAGCACGCGCTTCGCCAGACGGTGCTCGCCCTGACCGCGGGCTCCTCGCTCGCTGAGCACGAGAACCCCGGCGAGGCCACCATCCAGGTACTGCACGGCCGGGTCCGGCTCACAGCGGGGGAAGTGACCTGGGAAGGCCGGTCCGGTGACCTCCTGGTGGTGCCGGACACCAGGCACGCGCTGAAGGCCATCGAAGGCTCGGCGGTCCTGCTGACTGTGAGCAAGCGAATCCGCTGAATGGCGGCACTGCACTCAGTCCCCCGCCATTGCAGTCCCGACGCGCAGGCCTGCCTGCAACCGCCACCTGCCCAGAGCGGGATGATCTGCATGCGGCCACCCGCGTCACCCGCGCCACCGCCGGACCGCACTAAATCGGCAACTGGCACATAGTGCCCAACGGACACGGTCACGCGCTGCAGCATGGGACCTGGCCCAGCGCCGGGGCTGCGTTTGCTGAGCGCGCGGCTGTGCCGGACCGCTGGCCTGGCTGCCCTGCCAATTCCTGGCGAGCCTGCGGTGTCCTGCCGGGTGCTGTTGGCGCGCGCGGACGGGCCTGACGCCGCTGCCAGTCCGCTGGCGGGCACCGTGCACAGCGCCCCCGCCGGGCCCTGCGTCCGGCCGGTTGGATGAACCGGAAGTCATTCGTCCGGAACGGGCTGTACGGTGCTGGCGTAAGCGGGGTCATGCGGCCCTTGCCGTTACCGGGCCAGCCCCGGCCGTGCTCGAAAGGACTCGATGATGCCCTACAGGGTCCGGCCTCTGGACGCCTCCACCTGGGGTGCCTTCGCCGAGCTTGTCGAGCGCAACAACGGCATCTTCGGCGGGTGCTGGTGCATCGGCTACCACCCGGAGTGCGGCCAGAAAGGGATCAGCCACCGCGCGGTCAAGGAGGACCGGGTGCTGACCGGCCGCGCTCACGCGGCGCTGGTGCTGGACGAGGATGGCATCGCCCAGGGGTGGTGCCAGTACGGCAGCCCCGAGGAGCTGCCGAATATCAAGCACAGGCGCGAGTACGACAAAGACGCGCCGCCGCGGCCGGGCTGGCGGATCACCTGCTTCTACGTCGACAAGAAGCATCGCGGTCAGGGCATCGCCCGGGCGGCGCTGGAAGGCGCGCTCGGCCAGATCGGCCAGGCCGGCGGTGGCCGCGTCGAGGCTATCTCCGAGGTGACCGCAGGCCGTCAGGCTCAGGGCCGCTTCCTGTTCAGCGCGACTGCCGAGCTGTTCGAGCAGTACGGGTTCTCCCGCGGCCGGCAGGTCGGCAAGCACGCGTGGATCATGAGCAGGCAGGTCGACCCGGCGTAGCAGCCGCCCCGGCGCCGGCGTCTCCCCCGGCGTCCGCGCCGCCGTCCGCCGGCCCGGCTCGCTCCGGGTCGGCGTCGTCGCGGTACCCGGTTGTGGTGCCGCGCCGGGCGGCGCTGCCGCGGCGGCTGCTGGCGGCGGGCTGGAGCCCGGCGCCGGGCCGGCCGTGGTCGCATCGGCTGGTGCTGGCCGGCACGTTCACCGACGTGGTGCCGGCCGGGGACGTGCTGTACCTGCTGGAGACGCTGCCGCACCGGGCCGGGCCGCTGCAGCTGCTGGCCCGGGTGGACCTGCGCACCGGGGCGGTGCGGTGCGCCCGCCGGCTGGTGCCGGTGCTCACGGCGGCCATCGTGGCCGGCCGGTCCGGGGTGTGGCTGCTGGGCCCGGGCTGGCTGAGCCGGAACCTGGCGCGGGCGGGCCCGCTGACGCTGTACCGGTTTAACCCGGGGACCTTGCGGCTGACCGGCCAGCGGGTGGTAGGACCTGGCGGGTGCTGTCGGCAGGCCACGCTGACCGGGTGGACCCGCGGGCTGCTGTGGCTGTCGGCCGGGGCGGTGGTCCGGCTGATCCGGCTGGTGCCGTGGACGGTCCTGCGCACCATCCGGATCCGCGCAGGCCAGGTACAGTGGCTGTCCTTCAGCCCGGACCGGCGCCGGGCCTACCTGGCGGTCGCCCGCTCCGAAGGCGGCCCGGCCTTGCTGCAGCAGCGGGCGCTGCCCGGCTGGCGGCTGCCGCACGCCGGCCACGTGGCCGGCGACCTGACAGTCGGCCCGATCTCCGCGGCCGATCATGCCCTGTGGGTGATGGTGGGCGGCGGCATGACCGGCGGGATCCGGCTGCTCGCCGGCGGCCTGAACCGGATCCGGCTCGCCCTCGGCGCCGCCGAGCAGGCCCGCGGCCCGGAAGAGAAACACTTCCTCGCCTTCGCCAGCAACGTGCAGGCGGTCGTGCTCGGCCGGGTGACCTGGCTGACCGCCAGCACCGCGCTCGCCTGCCTGCAGCCCGACACCGGGCAGGTCCTGGCCGAGCAGCCCGGGGACCGGGCCCACGGCGCGATCATCACGGCCAGCCCGGCCCCGGCGAACGGGGACCTGCACGGCGCCGGCGCCCGCGGGCTGGAACAGGTTCAGCCGCCAGCCGCCTGCCAGCAATAGCAGCTCTCGCCGGCTGGATCCGAAGCCCTCCCGCAACGATCCGCTCAGCAGCGGACCGAACAGACCGATCCCGGCCGTCGCCGCGCCAAGAGAGCCTTACCTGACGTCCGTCTCCGGAAAGCCCAGCGGGGCAGGGGCTCCTACGTGGCGCGGTTGCTTGTGTGCCGTCCTATCAGTCAAGCCCGTGCGCCGCTGCGCGGCTCCGGCGTGGTACCCCAGCGAGGTACGGCGGGACCTCGCTGGGCTGCGAACGCAACGGGAACGAGATCAGCCTGAGACAGGGGTGCACCGGGCGCCCGCAGGCCGCTGACCTGCACGAACCTAGCGCGGAGCCCGTCGGGGAGCGGTCTGCAGACCGCCACCAGAAACAAGCGCCAGTTCGGCGCTCGCACCAGGGCTGACCTGGCATTTTGCGCGCGTGGCAGGTGTTGGGTTCGAACCAACGTAGGCTGAGCCGACAGACTGTCCCAAGCATGTACACTTGGAGCATGACCACGACACAGCCCAGAGCCGGCGTCTACGAGCGCGTGAGCCGCGCCCGCGACAAGCGCGCACGCAGCATCGAGGAGCAGAACGCGGCCAACCGCACTGCCTGCGCAGACGAGGGCTGGGCGATCGCCCGCACCTTCCAGGACCCCAACCGCTCGGCGTCCCGGTTCGCGACCCGCGACCGGGAGGCCTACCGGGACATGCTCGCCGCGATCCAGGCCGACGAACTGGACGTGGTCGTGCTGTGGGAGTCGAGCCGGGGCGGCCGGGAGCTTGAGGCCTGGGCCGGGTTCCTGAATGCCTGCCGCAAGCACGCCGTCAAGGTCTACATCACCAGCCACGCCCGGCTGTATGACCTGTCGGTCGGCCGGGACTGGCGCACCCTCGCCGAGGACGGCGTGGACTCCGGCTACGAGTCCGAGAAGACGTCCGAGCGTTCCCTGCGGTCCCGTGCCGCCAGCGCCGCGAACGGCCGCCCGCACGGGCTGGCGCCGTTCGGTTTCCAGCGCACTTACGACCCGCTCACCCGCGAACTGACCGGCCAGGAGCCCGACCCGCAAACCGCCCCCGTGGTCGAGGACATCGTCACGCGCGTGGCGGGCGGCGAGCCGATCGAGGCGGTCGTGCGCGACCTGAACGCCCGCAAGGTTGGATCGCCGCGCGGCGGGGCGTGGACGCATGCGACGGTCCGCTGGGTCTGCCTTAACGTCACCTACATCGGTAAGCGCAGGCACAACGGAGGCCCGCTGCTGGACGGCGACTGGCCGCCGCTGGTGGACGAGGAGACGTTCTGGGCGGGGGTGGCGCTGCTGACCGGCCCCGACCGGAAGGTGACACGGCCCGGCCGCGCGGTTTGGCTGCTGTCGCTGGTTGCCGAGTGCGACAGGTGCGGCGGGGCGGCTGCCGCCCGGGCGCTGCGCGCCCGCCAGATGTACGTGTGCCGCGAGCGCGGGTGCTTCACCGCGCCGCTGGCTGAGGTAGACGAGCAGATCACCGGCCTGGTCATCGCCCGGCTGTCGGCGAAGGACGCCTACGCCAAGCTGGCCGCCAGTGACGATCAGGCCGTCATCGCTGCCCGCAAGGAAGCTGCCCGGCTCCGCGGCGTGCTCGCCGGGTACAAGGCCGACGCCATCGCCGAGAAGATCACCCGCGCCGATTTCGCTGACCTGTCCGCCGGGCTCCAGGCCCGGATCGAGGCCGCTGACGCTGCCGCCACGACGGCCAGCGTCCCGGCCGCCCTGCGGGGGCTGCTGACCCCGGGCGCCGACGTCGCGGCCCGGTGGGCGGCGCTGAGCGTGCCGGCGCGCAAGGACGTGCTGCGCTGCCTGTTCGAGCGCATCACGATCGCGCCTGCCGCCACGCGGAAGCGCGGCGCCCCGTTCGACCCGGAGCGCGTGGACGCCGAGTGGCGCAAACCGTGATCGTCAGCATCACCCGGCAAGCGCCCTAGCGGCCAAGCGGAGTAGTGTAGGCGTCAACCTCATTAGGTACCGAGGTCCGCTAAGCGCGAGGCTGCGGGACGCGCGGGATGTCCCGGAACGGGGCTAGTCCGCCAGGGTTTCATGCGAGTCCGCAGTGCAGCGCCGAACGGGGAAGACACCGCCAAGGTCCCCGGGCACCGGCAGTCTGACAGAAAACTGGCTGCCGTGCTGCCCGGTGCCGCGTACGCGGAGGTCTCCCCACATGGCACTCTCCCCCGCGCAGCTCGCGCGGAACAGGCTCGCCGGCGCCGTAACCAGCCGGGGACCCGATTCCCCCGAAGCTCGCGCTGCCCGCGCCGACCTGGCCGCCGAGAACCTGGCGAGCTGGATCAAGCGCACCCTCGCTTCGGCGCCGCCGTTGTCCGAAGCGCAGGTCGCTCGCCTGCGCGCCCTGCTGCCCGCGCCGGCAGGCGACGGCGATGCGGCCTGACGCGCCCCCGGGCAAGCGAAACGGCCCGCACGCCAGCACGGGCCGCCGCCAGCCGCCGCAAGCGACTACCGCCAGCATAGACGGTCGTGCCGTCACCGGCCGCGGACCGAGGCCATGGTGACCCGCACCGGCTGGACGCCGATCATCGAGCGTGCCGCGGAGATCGTCAGGTCGTACGCAACGGGAGTGACCCTGCGGCAGCTGTTCTACCGTCTCGTGTCCGCTCAGCTCATTCCCAACAGCTTGGCGGCGTACAAGCGGCTTTCGTCGCTGACGGCGGAAGCCCGCCGCGAAGGTGACTTTCCCGATCTGATCGACCGCGGCCGGGAGATCCACCAGCCCACCTATTTCAATGACGTTGGCCACGCACTGTTCAACATCATCCGCTGGTACCGGCTTGACCGCACCGAAGGGCAGGACGTGTCCCTGTACCTCGGCGTGGAGAAAAATGGCATGGTCGAGCAGCTGTCGGCCTGGTTCGGTGACCTCGGCATCCCGATCCTCGCTCTCGGCGGGTACTCCAGCCAGACCTACGTCGCCGATGTCATCGCCAGCGTGGAAGCCCAGGAGCGACCCGCGGTCCTGCTGTACGCCGGCGACTTCGACCCGTCCGGCGAGGACATCGACCGGGACTTCGAGGAACGCACCGCCTGCTGGGACCGCGTCGTCCGGGTCGCGCTGTCGGCTGCGCAAGTGCAGCAGTACGGGCTGCCGCCCAACCCCGGGAAGGCCACCGACTCGCGGGCCGCCGCCTTCGTCGAACGGCACGGCGAGCTGGTGCAGGTGGAACTCGACGCGCTCGACCCGGACGACCTCCGCGCGCTGTTCACCGATGCTGTCAACCAGTGGTGGGACACGTCCGCGTACGAGCTGGTACTCGGCCGGGAACGGGACGACCTGCGCCGCCTGCGGGAAGTCGCGGGAGGTGCGCGGTGAGCGGGTTCTACGACGATGACGGCAACCCGGTCGCTGACGGCGCTGACCTCGGCGAGCGCGGGTGGCGCTTCTTCCCGTGCATCCCCGGCACCAAGCGCCCCGCAGTCGGCAGGTGGGAGCAGCGAGCCCGCGCTAACCCTGGCCTGGCAGCCGGCCGCTGGCCGTCGCAGAGGCACAACGTGGGCATCGCCTGCGGGCCGAGTGGCCTTGTCGTGATCGACCTGGACCCGCCGGACGGCCGCGCCCGGCTGGAGGCGCTGGGGCATGACGTGCCGGCCACGTTCACGGTCAGCACGCCCGGCGGCGGGGAACATCTCTATTTCGCCGCCATCCCCGGCCGGGAGATCCGCAACTCGGCGGGCCGGATCGCGCTTCACATCGATGTCCGGGGCGCCGGCGGGTACGTCGTCGGCCCCGGCTCGGTCGTTGACGGCCGTGCGTACCGGATCACCGATGACCGGCCGCCCGTTCCCCTCCCTGGCTGGCTGGCGGATCTCGCTGACCCGCCCCGCCCGGCAGTATGCGTACCGCGCATACTGCCCGTGGCCGCGGCCGGCGGCTATGCCGCGGCAGCCCTGGCAGGCGAGGCTGAGAACGTCGCCACGGCGGCCAGGGGGACGCGCAACGACCAGCTCAACCGCTCGGCCTTCAGCCTCGGCACGCTGATCGCCGCAGGCGCGCTCACCGAGGCCGAGGTCACCGCTGCCCTCCTGCGGGCCGCCGCTGACTGCGGCCTGATCGCCGACGACGGCCCGCGCCGCTGCATGGCCACAATCGCCAGCGGGCTGCGGGCCGGCATGGTCAGGCCGCGGGTGACGGCATGACGTGGGCCAAGTTCGGCGTCGAGTTCCGGTGCCAGCTCCTGATGGCGGACCTGTCGGACGCTGCGGCCCGGACGCACTTCGAGGCGCTGATGTGGCTGTACGAGATCGAGTCCGGCGACGTCCGCATCCCCAGGCGCCTTGTCCGCAACGTCTGCGGGAGCGCCGCCCCAGAAACCGGCGCCAGGGAGCTGGTGGCTGCCGGATTCTGGCGCGAGGACGGCGACGCCTACGTGGTCGAGCACCACGCCGACGTCTACCGCGCCTCGCTCGCCGCGCAGCTATTGCACCGCGAGACTGAGAAGGACCGCCAGCGCCGGAAACGGCGGTCAGATGTTGGCACCAACGTTGGTGCCAACGTACGAGCAACACAGACAGACAAACAGACAGCTTCCCACCCGGTGCCGTCTACAGACGTCAGCAGTAACGGGCAGAGGCAGTACATACAGGAATGCAACAACTGCTCGCAGCCGTTCACCGCGCTCCGCGCCAGTGCCCGCTACTGCTCGGATCGCTGCCGCCAGAAGGCGCACCGGGATCGCAAGATCGAAGCCGACAGGAGACGACCATGACCGACCAGCACCCCGACTTCAGCCAGCGCGACACCAACGCCCACGTCGAGGCACTGTTCCTGATCATCGAAGCCGACGAAGGCAGCATCTCCCCCCGCTTCGAGGACCACCTCGAATGGGCGTACGCCCGGGAAGACGCCCGGGAGATCATGCGCTACCTCGCGGTCTACGCCGCGGCGCTCGGCCGCCGTGCCTACGCACCAGGACCAGACGGCCCCGGCAAGACGGTCAAGGAACTGCTCGACGAGGTAGCCAAGATCGTCTCCCACAGCCTGCCCAGGCCCGACTGACCACGAGGAGGACAGATGAGACCACTGCTCGGGGCAAGCTCCACCTCTGGCTGGACGCAGATCGCCCGGACACGGCAGGCGGCAGGATGAGCTGTCTAGGCGTGAGCCGTGCGGCTGAGCCGGGCGTGAACATCACGGACGGTCGAGCCGCGCCACTGGCCGCCGCGCGCAGTCGGCACGCCTGCCTCATTGAGCGCATCGGCTACCTGCTTCCAGGTGCTCCCCGATTCGCGCAGCGCCACGATCCGGTCGGCGACCTCGGCGGAAATGGAGACCGGCCTGCCGAGGATCACGCCCTGGCTGCGCCTGACGGCCAGCGCCTCGCGCGTCCGCATGGCAATCAGGTCACGCTCCAGCTCGGCGAACGCGGCCAGCATCGTGCGCATGAGCTTGCCGTAGGGCGTGCTGACATCGAGCGGCACATCGAGCGTGATCAGCTCCCACCCGTTGCGGTCGCTGCGGGCGACCAGCTCGGCGAAGTCGAGCACGCTCCGGGACACGCGGTCGACCTTGGCGGCGATGAGCACGTCAGCCTGGCCGTCGTCGAGGATGGCGAGGGCACGGGCCAGGCCCTCGCGCTCGGACGGCGCCACGCTGCCGCTCGTGCCGTTGTCCGGGATGACCTCGGCCAGCGTCCAGCCGCGCGCTGCGGCAGCGGCGGCGATGGCGGCATGCTGCGCCGGGAGACCGGCGCCGTGCTCTGCCTGATCGGCGGTCGATACGCGCACGTAGCCGAGGACGCGGGGAGTTCCGGGCCGGTTCTGATGCTTGGCCATAACCTCATCATAACGCTATACGAACGTATAGCGTTGCAGATCCGCACTACAGCGCGTAACGCTGCCGGACTGACCAGTGCGGCGGCGATCACTGTCCGGCCAATGGCAATGCGTAGCGCGGCCCGGGCGGCAGCGGCAAGGCCGGCGGGCGATGGTCGCGCGCATCGTCCGCGCACGTCAGTGGGGCGGCAGCGGCAGGCACCGGCGCTCGCGCGCGAGTTCCGCATGATCGGCGTACCGGCGGCCAGGAACAGCCAGGTCCTTCCCTGCGTGGTTTGCCGGGAGGCGGTGTGAGGAGTTACCGGAAGCCTCCGTGGCCGGGGAACCAGCTGGCGCGTGTCCATGGTGCGGACAGTCCGCGGGAGGTTGAGCCGGTGGCGGTGCAGATCGTGGAGAGGCTGCTGGGGGATGGGAATTGCCCGCCCTATCTGCATGATCCGGCGTATGGGCCGGCGGTGCGGGCGTGGGCGCGGTCGGAGGCGAAGGCGCTGCTGCTGTATCGGTATCTGGAGGGGCTGACACCCGAGCAGCAGCTGACGCCGCGGAAGGGTGGTTCGCGGTCGCCGCTGGAGCAGTGGCGGGCGCTGGAGCAGACGGCAGCAACACACCGGGCACGGCTGGGTCTTGACCCGTTGAGCCGTTCGAGGCTGGCGCGGGATATCGCGCAGTCGCGGGTGGACATGGCCCAGGTTATGGCGCAGCTGCGGGACGACGAACAGGACGACGATGGATCTTGAGGAGGTGCGGGCTGCGAAGGCGGACCCGTGCAAGTTCGCCGAGATCCTCTGCCATGAGCCGCTGTGGGATCACCAGCGATCCGTGGCAGCCAGCCCGGCGCGTTACCGGGTGATCTGCGCGGGACGGCAGGCGGGCAAGAGCCGGGCGCTGGCGGTGCTGGCGCTCCACCAGGCGTTCAGCGTGCCGGGAAGCCGCACGCTCGTGGTGTCCGCCGGCGAGATCGCGTCGGCCCGGCTGCTGGCCGAGGTCGCGCAGCTGGCGGCCGGGTCGCCGCTCCTGGCGGGCGCGGTCACCGACGAGACCAAGAGCAGCGTCACGCTGTCCACCGGATCCGTCGTCCTGTCGGTCCCCGCCAGCATGAAGCAGATCCGCGGGTGGGCCGTCGACCTGCTCATCGTCGACGAGGCGGGATTCATTGACCCGGGGATCTGGAGGGCCGCCGAGCCGGTCATCATCGCCAGGCCGGGCAGCCGGGTCATCCTGACCAGTTCTCCGTGGGGCGCCGCGGATCACTTCTTCCGGGCGCTCTGGCAGCGCGGCATGGACCGGCCCGACGCGCAAGTCGCCGCGTGGCACTGGCCGTCCTCCATCTCGCCGATGGTTGACCTGGCGCTGCTGGAGGAGATCCGGGCCCGGGAGCCCGCCGACTACTTTCGGCGCGAGTACCTGGCCGAGTGGACCGACGCTTCCGGGTCGTTCTTCTCCGAGGCCGAGATCACCGACGCGATCGCCGACTACCCGCTGCTGACTCCGGAGGAGGTCGCCAGGCGGGCACCGTGGGATCACCAGAGGAAGATGCCGGAACGGAGCTTCAGCGCCGTGATGGGCGTCGACTGGGCGTACTCCGTCGACGCGCAGGCCGTCGTGCTCATCTCCGCGCTCGACGACGGCGGGTTGAACGATGGCGAGGACCTGATCTACTACATACCGTATTTCGAGGCCGCCTACCGGTGCCCCTACTCCGCGTGGGTCGATCGGCTCGCCGGGATCGCCTCCGCCTACCGCGTCGTCATGGCCGCCAGCGAATGCAACGGGTGCGGCGCGCCGCCAACCGAGACGCTGCGGGCCCGCATGTACCGCGACGGCACCGGCACGACCGTCTCCGCCGTCTGGACCGACAACAGGCGGAAAATGAGCGGCTTCAGCCGGCTGAAGATGATGCTGCAGGCCGGGCCGGGCGGGCACGGGCGCCTTGTCCTCCCCCGCGAGCCCGAACTGCTGTCGCAATTGCGGGCGCTCGAGTTCGAGCAGCTGGCCGGCGGCGGGCTCCGCATCGAGGTTCCGGCCAGGGCCGGGCACGACGACCTGGCCATGGCTGCGATGCAGGCCGCGTCCTGCATCCGGCCCGGCCTGCGCGTCTCCGGGGAAATCGAGGACCGGCCGCTCATGCCGTACACCGTCACCGGGTCGGGCGTGAAAGTGCCGCTCGAACCACGGCCGGCCCGCTGGCACCGTGCCAGCTTCAAGTACCCGTCCGGCCGCGGGCGCACCGAAAGCGTATGGTAGGCCGCTGGTACCGTTGATGCCAGCGTTCGTAGCACGCAGCCGCAACGGCAGCTCTGACCCAGGCCCCGCAACGGGATGCAAAGTTGCGGGAGCGCCGATGGCAGCCAGCAATCCAGCCGAGCGCAAGGAAGTCGCCTCGATCGCGGCGCACGCCCGGTGGGGCAGGCGGGCGAACCGGGTCACGGCCGCCGCACCGGAACGGGCTACCCTTCGGGGCCGCCTCGACGGCCAGCTTCCCGCCAGCATCACCGACATCGACGAGAGACGCGAGCTAGTCGACCACGCGCTCGCCGAGTGGATGCTGCGGGCACAGCACAGGCGCCGGCGCGAGGAGCGCGTGATCGACGACGCCATCAGGATCATCACCGGGCGACAGGAGTCGTAATGGCTTACGTGACATTCGAGCAGATCGTCGAGGGCCAGCGGCTGCAGCACGCGGCCACGGAGAAGGCCCGCAGCACGCCGGGCGAGCTGACCCGCGAGGACATCGCGCACCTGCCCGGTGGCCTGATTTCCGATCTCATGCGTGACGGCCAGCTCGTGCATCTGGGGATCGGCGGCCGGCGGCGCCCGCGGCCCGAGACCGTGCCCGTGAGATTCAGCGGACAACGGCGGCGCAACATACGCGGCCAGTTCACCGGCGGAGAGGGAGGCGCGGCATGACTGGCACCAGCAGCGGCGACGGACTCGGCAGCGGGCCGAACACGGGACCCGGCTCAGTCGGCGATGTTTCCCACCGGCCGCCGCCAGGAGCGTGGGGCAGGCTAGGCGGCCCGCTCAGCGGCCGGGATATCACGGCTGCCGCGCCGCTGGAAGGCCAGGCACCGCCAGCGGCACCGCAGCCGAAGCACCAGCCGCCGAAACAGGCGATCGGCAATCGCCGGTCGGGGCCGCCGTCGCGCCTGGCGGTCCGCAGGACCCGGGTCACCTGAGAGCCCCGGGGACCCGCCAGGGCTGGCAGGGGTGCTGGCTCCCTGGCGGGTCTCCGGTCGACAAATCCGCTGCTAGTTACAGTGATTCCGCTCGCGTGTTCTAATGGGATAGTGCGTGCTGACGAGTGTCCGGACTGGTGGCCCTACCCGGCCGCGTGCCGGGGCGGACACGAGTGGGGGCCTGGCCAGGTCATCGTCAGCTGGACGCCGTGCTCATGTGCTGGCGGCCACGGTCATCGGACCGTCCGCTGCGGGGCGGCGGGGTGCCAGGAGGTCTGGCACGACCCGCCGCACGCCGGGGGCGCAGAGTTGTGCGGCCCGGCAGGCGAGGCCGCAGCGGCCGGCCACCGAGAGGCGTGGCACCCGGTCATGCGAGCAAGCGTCTGATCCCCTGTGAGCGGCAACCTCTCGGATCGCTCACCTTGAGAGCTTTCTGTGCGCCATTCTGGCCGGATGTCGTCAGACATTGTGACCGGGATCTTCACGCTAGGCGCCGTCGCTCTCACTGCGGGAATTGAAGCACTGCGGCGGCGTCATGACGAGCGCCGACAGGACCAGGATGCCCGGAACCGGACCATCTTGGATGTCGTGACCGCAGCAGCGCACGTTCGTGATGCTGTCCGCCTATTCCGTGCGATCACGGCAGCGCGCAGAGGAATTGGCATGTTCGCGACCGGAATCGACTACGCAGGCCGACTCTTGTCGGACGACAGTTCACGGCCGAGCCGGATTGGCACGGCCGCTCTGGCGGTCGCCGGCGCACGCGAATTCCTCAAGCTCGACGGCGTACGCGACCGGATCCAGCTGTCAGATGGCGAGCGATACCAGGAGATCGTCTCGCCGCCGCTACAGCGACTGACGGCTGCCACTGCCGCGGTTCAGCTGGACCACGGCGAGCCGCTGACCTCGGCCGCCGCCGAGCTCGTCCGCGCAGCTAACGCGCTAGCTGACGAGGCACGATCGGGCAACCGCGCTTTCGAGCGAGTCGAGTCAGCATTCGAGGGCGCGCTGCGAGATTTCCAGGCGGTAGCCCCGGACAGACGCCAGCACCGTAAATGAACCAGGGCCGTCCCTCACTTCGTTCCCTGCATGCTGCCGGTCAGCGGCCATCCGCCCTCAAACGGTCCCGTAAGGCCGGACCCCGACGCTGACTGCACGGCGTAGCCGATCAGCTTGCACGTGTCCGACGGATTCGCCGGCGGCGGGTACTGGTCGGCCTCCAGCTGCTGCGACTGACCCGGGCCGATGAGCGCGCTGTACCCGGTCACGTTGTCGCCCGCCACGGTCGTGCCGGCGATGAACTCGGCCTGCACTTGCACGCGGTACGGGGCGGTGCCGTGGTTGACTGCCGTGACGACGGCCCCGGCGGTCCCGTTCGTGGAGAACTGGGTCTGCTGCGCCGTGCTCAGCTTGCCGCAGTAGGTCAGGGTCACGGTGAACGGCCCTGCGGCGGGTGCCTGCGATGAGGCAGGCGGGTGCGTCGCGGGGGCTGACGTGCCGGCGGTCCCGCCGCACGCCGCGAGCGTCAGGGCGAGCGCGATGCCCGCCGCTGCCATGATGTGCCTTGGTGGTGTTCGCACTGCCCTAATCCCCCTCATGTTCCAGCCATGCGTGGGAGCAGCCGACGCTTGGCGTCACAGACGACGGACGGCCGGTGCCTGCATAGCCACCTCTCGCTTGATCGTCCGGGCATACGCCGCAAGCGCGCCAGTGGCGAAGTGCCCTGCACAACCGGGACTTCTGGCCGGGCATCGCCGACCGTTCCTGCGCGGCTGTCCCTCACTCGGCCCTGCGGACTCGCGGGAGAAGTTCATTGGCGAGCCGGTCGAGAAACAGGCGCGCGGTGCCCGCCCGGCAGGTGATCCTCACGCCGTAGGCGGGCCGGCCGTCCCGGTAGAAGTGACCGTACTCAGGCTCGGCGACGACCAGGAACTGGCTGCCGTCGATGACGAGGACGTCGCCTGCCCTGATGTCGGCGGCGAGGGCCGGGCCGGTGACCGGCGTAGGCGTAGCCTGCTCTGCCGGATCGGGCGGCACAGTGGAAAGATGACGGTCAGCCATGGGGACGCATACTCCCTGTGGTCAGGCCCCGGTTCGGTGTGACGAGCACCAGCCGGGGCCGTCTTGTCGGATTACGTTCACACGGTACATCGCTAGACGGTAGTTGACTACCGTTGACTACTGACTACGGCCTGTGACCATGCACGGAGGCCGTCAGCTAGCGTCGTGCCGTGACCGATCAGGACCCGCGGCTCTACCTGCGCATCGCCGCGGGCATCCGCCAGCGCATCGCGGCAGGCGAGCTTGAGCCCGGCCAGCCCGCGCCGTCGATCACGTCGCTGTGCCAGGAATGGGAAGTGGCGCGCGAGACTGCGGCTCACGCGCTGCGCACGCTCGAAGGGGAGGGCCTGGTGCGGCGCTATCCTGGCCGCGGCTATTACGTCATCGAGCAGGCCGGCTAGCCGGCGGCGGTGACCGTCACCCCGTCGCGGGAAACCTTCGCCGCCGAGAGCCTAGCCGTTCCATGCCTGGTATGCGGTGATCGGGATGACGGTACTGCCCGGCAAGGGCGCGTTTGTGCGCCGAAGGATCAGCGCACTCACTGAGATTAATACCTACTGGCGTTAACCCGTCCCGACGGTTTTACAGGCCTCGCACCGCGCGCACGTGACCTGGCCAGACGATCCGGGCCGGGGGTATCTCGGCAGGCATTCGGCATGATCATGAAACGGCGCCGGCGGCGCGGTCGCGCCGGCTGATCTGAATGCTAGCTGGACTGTCCGACATGCTGCGGCGTGCCGAGGACAAGCCGCTCAAGGCCGGCACGCCAGCCGTCCCCGCGGCCGTGCAAGCCTGGCGTCCCGGCTCAGCGCTTCCCTGAGCCGTTCGTCATTGCTGTGCCAAGCCCTTTGTCGAGACGATAGGGGAATGCCATAACCGCAAAGGTTCGGGTCTAGCCGGTAGCCGCGATTATCTACTACGAGGGGTGGGCCCGTCAAGGTGAGGCGACTGGTGCCATGGGTGCCTGGCGTGATGGGTCTAGGTCACCGGATTCACCGCCGTTCGTGGGTGTGGTTTGGTGGCCTCGCCTTGCCCGCCGGGCGCCAGCCTCCACGGCTCGCAGGAATGCGTTCAACGTGGACTTGGGTGTACGCGGAACACAACGTGATCATATTGGCAGACGGCCGCCGATCGCAGACCATTAGCTAGCACAGTTACTCCGACCGCCACGACGTTTCTGGGAATATCATCGACTTGACGCGAAAAGACCTCTCGATTATCGACGAAGAATTCGTATCTACTGCCCTGGGCTTCGATGGACAACGTAGTGTGGCTCTGTTCGGACGGGCTGATGAGATTCCAGGTGCCTACGTAAGGAATATCGCTGTCCTGATCCAGCAGCAGGCCGTGAAACCCTGATGTGAACGATGGGGAATTAGGAATAATCTGGTAAGCTACAGCCTCATCCGAGCCGTCTGGCAGTTGCTGAATGCGAAAGGTGAAATAGCTCCGATTATTGGCAATGCCAAAAATCAACGGGCAGGTCACGGCTTGCCCGCCCGCCACCTTGTCCACGCGCGCGCTGAAGTAGAAAGATGAACTGCGGGCACCGCCGTTGAGGTAGAAGCCTTGTTGGGTCGTGCCTGTATTTGACCGCAGGCTCAGGCGAAGGCTGCTGCCTGCCCAGCGGAGTGTTGCTCGCCCAAAGACATCTGGGTGATTTCTGGCAGTCCCACGAGCTCCGCTGGCAAGCGGAACCACACGCCATGACTGGGTCGCACGAGCCGCGTCGCGGCCCGGCTGCGTCGTCACGAGGTAGTACGTGACCTGCACGACAGCAAGGCATGCCATCAGAATCGCGATGCCTATGGCAAACCTGGGCAGCCAAGCTCCGGCTAGCAGCGCCACGAGGGCCACGATGACGGCGATCAGCGGCTTCTCAACTAGCTTCTCGTCGGAGGCGAGCTGGTGATTCGCGATTGGTGGTAGCACGAGAACGAGGACGGTGAAGATCAAAGTAAGAACGGCCGACAATAGTCGGCTAAGGTGCCTTTCGCGCTGCTCCTTACTCGCTTGTTCATCTTGCTCGTGCCTGGCAGTATCTGTCATGTCTGCTTGTCTCCGGAAACCAGCCAATACCGATCTCGGCCAGCCACAATGTTAGACGCGCCCGGCGATCCAGGCCGCCAGATTAGTGCGCGACTCAACAGATAGACCGAACCGAGTTTGCTCTTGCCATGAAGTGATCTTGCTGGATCTCGTCGCGCTTGCCGAGGTGGTCGACAGGTGCGGCTTGGCACGGGTCGCCACGCCGGATACTGGGCTGTCGCCGATCGCGTGGCGTCGGCGCAGCGCGGGCCCAGGGTCACGGCCTTTGCATGCTGGCCAGAGGCCAGCCTGCCCTGCTCGCGCGGACGCGGGTGCGTCTGGCGGGCGCCACGCCGGAGGACTTGCTGGCAGCGCTCGGGCGGGCGCCGGATTTGCGGCACCGGCGCGCGACACGTCCTGCCCGTCGGCATAGTACCCGTGCCGGAACTGAGGGCCGTTGGTCCCGGGCTGGGCAACCGTACGACCCTGCATCTCTGGTCACTGCCGTAACAGGCTGGAGCTAGGCGCGAAATGATCACGCTGAACGAACAGCTCGACTCAGAGGTGCTTAGCAGGAGGTGAGCCGCTGACAGCAGCAAGAGGAACAAAACGGGGGGTAAGGCAATGCAACCGACAATCCAGCCACCGTCCTCAGCTCAGTTCCCATCACAACCGCAACCGCCGCCAGGCCAGGATCCGCGGCCCGGCGTGACGGGGCCGACACAACCGGCACCGGCCTACCAGAACCCGCTGGGGAACGTGGAGGCCAGCGAGAACCGCCTGCGCGGGCTCGCCGTCATCCTCAGCGTCGCGGGGCTGATCTGCCTCTACAACATGATCCGGATCACGTTCGCCCACGCCTACTACATGACGAGCGGGCTCACGGGCCGGATCAGCCAGACCGCCAGCCAGGCGGCGGCCAGTTGCGCCAGCGGCCAGGTGGAGCAGATCACCGCCGCGTCACGGGCGGCATGCGCGAGCGCGAACGGGCAGCTTGCCGAGCGCGTATGGTTCACCGCGTTCTTCGTGCTCGTGGTAATCGGGCTGGCCGTGGTCGCCTACGTCTACCAGAACCAGAAGAAGCTGTCGCCTGCGCCGCTGAGGGGCTACGACGGCAAGCCGCTGTGCTGCAGGTGCGGCCGGGCAGCGTCCGAGCACAGGACCTTCATGAGCAGCGGCGGCACGTGGTACGGCAGGTGCCCGACGCCAGGCAGCCCGGACGGTCAGCAGGGGGCGACCGCGCCACCCGGCAGTCAGCCGGCGCAGCGCTCGCAGCAGCGGGAACCGCCGCAGCCGCCAGCACCATACTGGCCGCAGCCGCGCCAGGGGCCGCAAGCGAAACAGCCGCCGCCGCAGCCGTGGCAGCAGCGCCGACTCGGTGACCGGCTAGAGGAACGCTGGCGCGAGCGGCAGCAGGTGAACCGCTAGGGGCGCCAACCCGGGGGGTGGTTACCATGTTCTTCTTCGGCGCCGGATGGCTCGGGCTCGTACTGATGATCCCGGCGCTCATCGTCTTCCTTAACCCTGGGTGGGTTGAGAAGATGCGCGTCCGCAACGGGTTCGATGTGTGGCTCGCGCTCATGATCACCATCCTGGTCGTGGACCTGGCCTCCGGATCGTTCCTGTTCGCCGTCGTCCAGGGCGGCTTGCTGTGGTGGTATCTGGCGCAGCGGAGGGCCGCAGGAGCCGGCGGACCGGCCCGTGGAACTCCTCCAGGGCCACCGCCAGCGCCAGCGAGCTGGTACCCCGATCCGGCGATGCGGCATGCGTATCGCTGGTCGGACGGCCGGGCGTGGTCGGCAGCCGTCCGGGATGGACCAACCGTGAGCCACGACCCGATAGCCGGGGGCCAGAGCCTGTTACAAAACAAGATCAACGACCTCAGCGGCCGGCGACCTGAGAAGGAGCCATGCCATGAGGCAGCTGCCGCTAACGCGTTGCCGAATCGGCAGGTCCGGTCACTAGCTCGCCTGCTTTCCCGATGCGTGCATATCGGCCAGTTGGGGAGTCGCTCATCCGGGTGGCGGGGCGATCGGCTTGCTGTCGCCGCCGCCACCGGGCAGGGGTCCGGCTCTGGAGCCAGGACCGGTATGCTCGCGGTCGGCGTAGCCAGGCTGCGCGCGGCATGACGGATAAGGACTTGGACATATGGCAACAGGAACGGTGAAGTGGTTCAACGCCGACAAGGGCTTTGGTTTCATCGCCCCCGATGACGGGACGGCGGACGTGTTCGTCCACTTCTCCGCGATCGCGGCATCGGGCTACAGGACGCTGAACGAGAACCAGAAGGTCGAGTTCGACACGACCCAGGGACAGAAGGGACCGCAGGCGGAGAACGTCCGTCCGCTCTGACGCATCACGCCCCGCGCGGAACAGGGCCCCGGCTGAGGTGAGTTCTCTACCAACGAAGAACGCCGACTCTGGTCGCAGTTTGGTCGCAATTTCCAGGCCGCGACCGCGGGCCCGATGGGCCGGTTCTGTTTCCCTGTGCCGCTGGTCATCGGCCGGGGTGTGCCCGCGAGCGGGCCGGCAACAGCGGCTGCCGGCTTCGCGGCTTGGGATGCGGGTGCCGGTACGCCGGCGGATACTGCCCGGCATGGCGAGATTCACCGACCAGGACCTTACTGATGCCGAGTTCCGGGAGTGTGACCTGACTCGCGCGCGTCTGATCGGAGTGGTGATGCAGGACGCCGTGATCGACGGGCTGGTCAGCAACCTGGTGGTCAACGGGGTCGAGGTGACCGCCTATGTCGAAGCCGAACTTGACCGCCGGGATCCGGTGCGGCTGCTGATCCGCTCCGCCGATCCGGCCAACCTGCGGCAGGCCTTCCGGCAGCTGAGGGCCAGCTGGGCGGTCACGCTCGGACAGCTGGCAGGGATGCCGCAGGGTTCGGAGCACCAGCGGGCCGACGGCGAGTGGTCGGCGGCCGAAACCTTGCGCCATCTGGTGTTCGTGCACTACTCCTGGTTCCGCCGCTGCTGCCTGGGATCGGCCGGGCCGTTCACCGCGATCGGGCTGGCGCCGGAGTTCGTCGGTGACCAGGAGGAGCAGGGCCTGGACCGGGCGGCGGCAATCGGGACAATTCCGACGTCGACGCCAAGAGTGCGGCCGCCGAGACGTGAGCGCCAACACCGCCTCGCTCGCAGCGACACCGTCGCTGCGACGAAGTACTGACTGTGGAATTAACTGAACATTTTATAGGCTACCCACGCGATGACGATGCAAACGACTATGCCGAAGATGAGAAGACCGCACCCGCCTCGCCCGCCGGTGGCATTTAGGGCAGCAAACCCAGCCACTACAATTGCTATACCGATGCTGCTAAATACTAAGTACGCCCAGAAAAGATGCCAGCTTAGCGTCTCATGAGGTATGGTAATGACCGCTTGCACCGACCAAAGCCTGCTGAGCGACAGCTTCATCATAGGTAGAGTCCACCGAACGGTGTCGCCGTCCTGGCGTCCCTGCCCCCTTTCCGAACGTGTGCGCCAGTTACTATCCTGACGAGGGTCTTCTTTTGGCTGAGAGCATACATGTCAGCGGAGAAGCGTTCAAGACCTTCCTACTGAAATCTCCACGCTTGTCGTGGATGATCATCAATGCTGATCACAAATGTCATGCGGTCCTGTGTCTCAGTATAGGCGACCCTGTCGAGAGGCCGAAGAGTAGGCCCCTACTAGGAAGCCGCGGCGTTAGGGCCAGGCCATGGTAGCCATTCCAGGTTCGGCCGGAGCAAGGTCGCTATGCGATAGGAGTTGCGGGGTTTCCCGTAACGTCCAGGGCTTCGGCGGCATTGGCTCCCAGTGGCTCGGCCGACCACAGGGTCTGGCTTGATAACCAATAGCCAGCCGCCGGGTCCCGCCCCAGGGACACGGCAAAGTCGTATTCATGCGGCTTGAAGTAGCTTGAGGGTTCGCTGCGGGTCGCGGGCGTGGGTGGCGGTTGGCGGCGGCGGTGTTGGCGTGGCCGTCCAGACGCAGGATGCTGATGGCCAGGCTTCTCAGCGATGCCATCACCCGGGGTGCGTTTCCTGCCCTGACCAGCGACTTGTCTTCCAGATAGGTCACGTCCCTGACCCAGTGGAGCTTGTCTTCTATGTGCCAGTGGCTGCGGACCAAGGCGGCCAGGGTGGCCGGGGTCCGCGTCGCGGTCGCTGATGATGAGGCACGCGACCTCGACGGTTTTCCTGCCCTTCTTCGTGACCGTGCGGCGCAGCTGCGCGACCTGGGCGGCGCCTTCGAACTCGATCCAGGAAGGCGTGCCGGGCCGCGATCAGGTCCCAGACGTGGCGGCGGGTCCTGGCCCGTGCCCTGCCGATCCGGGCCAGCGCCGCCGGGCCGCATCCGGCCAGGGCCCGCCACGCCGTCGAGTCAGAGGCGACCGGGCCGAACAGCTCTTCCTGGTGGCGCAGGGTGCCGATCTCGCTGATCGTCGTCGCGCCGTCCGCGATCGCGACCGCCAGGTCAGCGAGCACCCGGCCCCGGTCATGCAGCGGCGCGAACCCGCGCCGGGCCAGCGCCCCCGACAGCCCGCCGGTCAGGCCCGCCCGGTCCGCGAGCAGCCGCGTCGCCGCCGACCCCGCATGCGACACGACCCCGTGCCCGCCGACCTCGACGACCAGACCCTTCGGCCACGACATAGAATCCACGCGTTAAGTGCCTTCCGCCGCCGCGAACATGGTTCCTCGACAGTCCCATTATCGCAGCCCGGAAGGCATTTTTCGTATATAACAGCGAGTCTTTCTCCGACCGTGCCGGTCACCGTGAATAGCGGAGGCTAATTGGGATGTGCGATTCGATCGCTGAGTAGGGTGACGCCGGCGCGGTCGTCTGCGGGAACGCTGATGTCAAAGCCAGCCGGGGGGACTGATGAGCGAGGTCTGGGCAGGGGTGGATGCGGGGAAGGCGCATCACCACTGCGTAGTGATCGATGACCAGGGGCGGCGGCTGCTGTCGCGGCGGGTCGCTAACGACGAGCCGGAGCTGGAGGCGCTGATCGCCGACGTCACTGCGCTCGGGGAGGTGACGTGGGCGGCGGACATGCCCGGCGGGGGCGCGGCGCTGCTGATCGGGCTGCTCGCGGCCGCGGGCCAGCCGCTGCTGTACCTGCCGGGCCACACGCTCGCCCATGCCGCGGCCGGGTACCGGGGCGAGGGCAAGACCGACGCCCGGGACGCCGCGATCATCGCCGATCAGGCCCGGATGCGCCGCGACCTGCAGCCGCTGCGGCCCGGCGATGAGATCACGGCCGAACTGAAGATCCTCACCGAGCGGCGCAAGGACCTGTCCTGTGACCGGACCCGGGCGATCAACCGGACGCGCGCGCTGCTCAGCAGCATCTTCCCGGTCCTGGAACGCGAGCTCGACCTGACCTGCGCCGGGCCGGTGGTGCTGCTGACCGGGTACCAGGCGCCTGCCGCGATCCGCCGCGCAGGCCCGGCGCGGCTGGAGGCGTGGCTGCGCGCCAGGCACGTCCACAAGGCCGCCCACCTGGCAGAAGCCGCCTGCCGTGCCGCTGCCCGCCAGCGCACCGTACTGCCCGGCGAGGACCTGACCGTCTCCCTGATCGCCGACCTGGCCAGGGAGGTGATCACCCTCGGCGAGCGGATCCGCGAGACGGACAAGCTCATCGAGGACCGGTTTCGCCGCCACCGCCACGCCGGGGTGATCACCAGCATGCCCGGCATCGGCCCGCTCCTCGGCGCGGAGTTCCTCGCCGCCACCGGCGGCGACATGACCTGGTTCGCTACCGCCGACCGGCTGGCCGCCTTCGCCGGGGTGGCCCCGGCCCGTGGGACTCCGGGCGCATCCGCGGCAACCTGCACCAGCCACGGCGCTACCACCGCGGCCTCAACCGGGTCTTCTACTACTCCGCCATGATCAGCATCCGCACCTGCCCCGAATCCAGGGCGTTCTACGAACGCAAACGAGCCGAGGGCAAGAAACACGTCCAGGCCGTCCTCGCGCTAGCCCGCCGCCGCGTCAACGTCCTGTGGGCACTGCTCCGCGAAGACCGCCCCTACCAGCCCAGAACCGCCCCGCCGCAGGCACCCGAACCGCTCGAAACAGCCGCCTGACGACCGGCCCAGCGGCTTGACAAGCGCATTGGGAAGCAAATTCCGAGCCCGACGAGAACAAACCCGCAGGTCAGCGATCCGGCATCAACAAACGATCTTGATCGTGATCAAAGTCAGGGCAGTGATCCCGGTCAAGGAAGACCATAAGAAGCACCGCAAGGCCAGGGGCCGCAACGGCGGCCGCCCGCCGGCCTTCGACCAGGACAAGTACAAGGACCGCAACGCGGTCGAGCGGTGCTTCGCCAGGCTCAAGCAGAACCGCGCCGTCGCCACCCGGTACGACAAGCGCCAGTACATCTACCAGGGCACCGTCGACGTCGCATCAATCTTGATCTGGCTCCGAGATCCCGTTACGTGATCCGGGAAACATGCCCTAGTAGGGCAGCATCAGTTAGTAACCTCGTCGGCGTCGTCGCTGGTAATGGCATCGGCGGGCGGTGGCCTGGTGGCGGCGGCGCCAGGCTGACCAGTGCAGGTAGTGCTCGGGCGGGTGGGCCGGGCGGCACAGGGCTGCGTGCATGCGGCGGATCTCGTTGACGGACAGGCAGGTCATCGCCTGGCCGTCGCTTCCGGTGATCAGGCGGCTACTCCAGCCCGGCGGGCCGGAAAGTTGCCCGCAGGCCGGCGGCCCCCTCTCTGGCCCGGCCGCTCTCACCGGGCCCGCCGCCGGATGGCGTGCCGGGCGGTCTGGCCGCGGTGACGGCGAGCCAGGCCTGGGCGGCCAGCGCGAGGGTGACGTGCCGGTACCAGGCGACGTGCTTGCGGACCTGGTAGTGGTCCAGCACGGTCTCGTTCTTGGCGGCCTGGAAGCATTCCTCGACCGCCCACCGGGCCCCGGCGACCCTGACCAGCTCGGCCAGCGTCGCGCTGCGGGGGGACCAGCACAGGTAGAAGGCCAGCTCGCCGGAGCCGGGTGAGCGGCGGACCAGCAGGTGCCGGCCGTTCCCGGCTGGCGAGACCGCCCAGTCATGCAGCCGCTCGCCCTTGGATCCCGGCCCGCACGACAGCCGCTGCCAGCCCCGGGCCGGGACCCTCGCGGCGAGCCGGTCCGCCCGGATCGTCTTGCCGGCGCCGGCCGGGACCGCATGGTCGCAGGCCACCGCGACGACGTAGGAGATGGTGTGCTCCTCCAGCCACTGGCGCAGCTTGCCGTTATCGCCGCAGGCCTCATCGGCGGTGAACCAGGAGAACGGCAGGCCCAGATCCACGGCCCGCCCGACCATCTGCCGGGCAAGCTCGGGCTTGGTCGCGAACGCCACATCCTCGCTGATCCCGGCCTGCTCGCACCGGTCCCGGTCCGCGGTCCAGGATCTCGGCACGTACAGCTCCCGGTCGATCAGGACCCGCACCCCGGCTGCCGGGACGGCGTAGGCCAGGAACACCCCGACCTGGCAGTTCGTGATCTTCCCCGCCGTGCCCGTGTACTGCCGCTGCACCCCGGCCGACCGCAGCCCGGCCTTCTCGAACCCGGTCTCATCGGCGATCAGCACCCCGCCCGGATCACCCAGCTCCGCAGTCACGTACGAGATCAGCCGGTCCCGGACCTGGTCCTGATCCCAGACCGCCTGGTTCAGCAGCCGCTGCATCCCCAGCGGCGACCGGTCCCCGGCAAACTCCGCGATCGTCCACCCGTTCGCCCGCCCCAGGCCCGCGACCAGGCCCAGCAGGTACCCCTCGGCTCGCAGCCGCGGCTCCCGCCGGAAGAACGCCGGCGCGACCACCCGGGCGAACATGTCATCAAACCGATCCAGCCACCCGGCCGGATCCACATCCCCTACGCTGGGCGCGACGGCCGCACCGCGATCCAAAAGGACTGTCACAAGCCACAGGATCGCGACGCGGCCGTCACCGTGTCACCACGCCACGCCGTGATCACCTAACGATCTGATGCTGCCCTACTAGGCATGGCGAGCGCATCAAGAACGCAAAACCCTACGGCTGATCGCCACGGCACGCAGCCGGGTCTGTCTTTCGGTCCGAATCCGGGCTGATCGGGCTCCGGGCAGCGCGAAGTGTCGATCCTCGGTAGTCCCCGATGAGAGCCTCTGGGCAGCTCACAGACAAGCAGTGACGACCAGTAATCGGACAATGCAAAGGCCCTGGGAGTCTGACTTAGTCAATTATAGCAAATCCGACCGTCGCATCGAACGGGAACCGACGCAGACGGAGATTCCGAATTCCGATCTCATCAAACACTGCCTGAGTTTCGCCCGGCCAATCTGGATCATCTAGTTCGTCGAACGCTATAACTGCGCCACTGGGCATTCGCGGTAGAAAATGCCGCAGTGCCACAACTGTAGGCTCGTATAGATCAAAGTCCAGGAACAGTAGCGCCACCACCAAATGAGGATGGCTCTCGACAAACTCTGGAATCGTACGTACTGCATCGCCGACGACAAGTGTGACCGAATCTGACCCGCTTTGCACGTCGTTGAGCTGAAATACCTCGACTACTCTCTGCATCTCCGGCAATCCGCCAAAAGTGGAAAAACGGCCCAGCGTTTCGGCGCCGACTGGAAAACCAGTAAATGTATCGAAGCCATAAATGTGGCGACGCGCGTTGCCTGGATCGAGAATCCTCGCCAGTTTAGCCCATGCCAAAAGGCTACCACCCTGATATACGCCGCAGTCAATTATGGAACCTTTGACTGTAACAATTCTGCGAAATAGCTCATACAAGCCCAGAAAGCGGGCCAGGTACCTATGCCGCACAAATGCGGGAAAGCTTGCCAGCCGCAGTTCTACAGGCGCGGGCGAGGCGGAGAACAACCTAGCTACCTCCCGGTCTGCGATGAGCTGATCAGGTTCCTGCCTATCCTCTGTTGGCACGGTAACTCCCATTCAGTATCTTCATTGGCCATATGTCCAACAGCGTCAAAGCGCCCTCGATGTTCGCTTCAGCCCCAGCGTTCCGGCTCCGAGCAGGTCCAGGGTCGATCCCGTCGTAAAATCTCTCGGCTGGCCCGTCGAACATTCTGACGCTGGCGGCATTATGACCAAAGAACCACGCGGCCGCACGGTATGCGAGCCTACGATGCGATCTGTTGCCCGTAGTAGACGAGAGGCAAAACAGCACACGGGCTAGGCAACCAGCTTCGGCAGGCAGGGTTGGGACACGGTCGCCGAGTTCCAGAGCTGCCGGAACCAGTACAGCTGCCGCACTGTCCACCGCTGCGGTGATATAGCTGGGCCGATCAAGTACTAGCCCGGCCCGCATGAGCGCTATTTCATGGTATCTGCTCCATAGATGCGTCGGATCCTCTTCAGCCTCGTCAATCAAGGCCGAGCCGTGTCGGTGCGTAATGATCTCCTCGGCAAGATCGGCGGCGATCGAGAGCGAATCAGCATCGCTGGCTGAGTATGAGAATTGCAAGAGTGCGAGAATAGCCTGAGCTGCTTGACCAGAACTCAAGCAGTCTGTTCTCATCGATCTCATGCCGCGCTGGAATGCCAAGGCATGAACCGGATCGTGGAATGTCGCATACCCAGTCGCGAGAGCGGACAGCGCTCTTGTCGTCCACCACCCGCCACCTACAAATGACGTAGGGCCCGTCCTATTGCGTGTGCCATTCCAATCGGCAATGAAGTTGATGAACCGGCCGTCGTCCTCTTGCATTCCAAGCACGAATGCAAGGTAAGACCAAGCGTAGACCGCGGCATATTCACGGCCAGTCTGGCGCCAAATATGGCAACACAGAACCGCTGCCCGGGCCACATCGTCGAGACACGCAACGCCCTCGTATCCGCTCTCTTGCGCGGCACGGCACTCATAGCCGCCATAGCCGTCGGGCTCTGCGTATACAGCGATCGCGAGGGAGCCAGGCGCAACACCCGGAGTGGGCCGACTGAGCCAGCGCAGATGCCCGATCACGCACGGGCTCCTACTGCCTCGCGCAGCACATTCTCGTAACGTCGGGCCACGACCGGCCAGCGCAGACCGCTGGCTAGTGCCCTCGCTCGCCCTTCTAGGCGCTGTCTGTAGCGGCGATCTGTAAGCACAAGATCGACAGCCTCAGCGATCGCCTTCGGATCGTCGAATGGCACGAGATGGACCGCACCATGCTCGGCAGCCTCCTGAGCATGCCGGAACGCGGTGGCGACTACAGCCCGCCCAGCACCGAACGCCCTGGCTAGTGTGCCGCTGACTGCCTGCTCAGGGTTGGTATACGGAAACACACACAAGGACGCTTCGGTCAATGCCTGCGAAAGATCGGAATCAGAGACGTATCGGCAGTCGAATTCAACCCGGCCAGTGACGCCGAGTTCCATCGCCAACTGTTCCAAGCGACGCATATATGCATCGCCAAAAGAACGGGCTTCGTTCGGATGCTGGCTACCAACGAAACGGTATCGCAGCTGCGGCCGTTTCCTCACGAGTTCCGGCATCGCAATAAGAACATTCTCTATTCCCTTATTCGGACCGAGGTAGCCGAAGCTAAGTAGTACTGAAGGATCGCCCACAGAGGTTGTCGTAACAACCTCGCTTATCCCATGCGGGATCTGTACCACTCGGGTCGAATCAGCCCGGTAAAATCGACGGAGGATAGCTTCCGAGCGAGGCCCAGGAACGAGAATTACCTCGCTCTTCTCGCACATGACCTCAGTCACCCGCCGCACAGCAGACACTGGCCGCGTCAGCACTGTATGGAGCATAGCTACCATCGGAGTCGAGGTCTCATCCATAAAATTTAGAATCGCGATTCCCGCTGTGCCGCCGAATATTCCATATTCGTGCTGAACCAGAATTACGTCAGCCCAATCGTTCAGTTCATCTGCAAGTCTACGGAGGCCCAGACGGTCGCTATCACAGACTTGCCATCCGACTTGCTTGGGGTAAGCATGCTGAACTCCGGCCTCGTCTATCGCCGCTACTCTTACTTGCATTCCTGGCGACTTATCTAGCGCCGCGCACAAGTCTCTGCTGTATGTGGCAATACCGCAGCGCCGCGGTGGGAAAGTCGACAACACTGCAACCCGCACTTGGCCTGGCTGATTATACGGCACTTTGAACGCCCATTAGATGAGCACCTTGGCCAGATCCCCTTTAGACCAGAACCAGAGACACAGAACTGCAACAACTCCAACATTATAAATGGCCCCAAGACCTATTCCAACCAGTGCAGGCCAGGAGTATTTGTATATGAGCCCAGCTCGAAACACGATTACTCCGACGGCTACGACGCCGACAGCTGCAGGCAGAAGGAAAATCAACAGGCGCAGAAACCACACAAATCTCGGACTCGCCAGTATGCCAAGTCGTGTCGAATGCCGTATCTCTAGGTTAATCTTGGTCTTGTATTCTTCCCAGTCCCATACCAAGTCAGAGCCAGTTAGCTGCCGAATCTGTGGTCTAACATGTTGTTTCAGATACGCTGCGACGATGTACACCTCCTGATGAGACCGGAAGAACAAGTATCCGAACAAACAGAAGGCATTGTTGGCAATAATGATGGCTGGAATGGTGAGCCAAGCTAGCTTAGTAGCTAGCAGCAGCGTGAAGGCCGCTGGCAGTATCGCGACCAGACCGAGTGCGAACGTTTGGTACTGGCCCGCATCTTTGATCAGCCATTCAATCTCATTGCGAAGAGCTGCATATTCAGCCAAGATAGCGTCGACCAAGCCCGTAGAGGCTGAGACACGGGGATCCGAGGTTGGTCTAGACCGCGGGGCAGGAAGCCGACGCCGCGTAGCTGCACTGGGCATGGGGCCGTCCCTCAGGTTAGCGCGGACTACGAAGACGGACTACGAAGACTAGGATCCTTAGTATTAGCCAGGATCGAAGATCGTGGCAATCTCGGCGCCGAATCCCTCTGGCGAGGTGTTGCTATATGGACCGTATTGCCCTGATTACAGGCATAGAGACAGGTATAGGACTAGCCAGCGCGGTCGCATTCGCGCATGCCGGCTACGACGTTGGCGGCACGTGGATCCACTCGGCTACTGCAGCTGATGAAGTTGCTAGCGCTGTGCGTGCATACGGCAAGCGGATGGCCCTGCGTCGGCTCGACCTTTCAACACCAAACAGCGGCGCTTCCGCGATTGAGGAGCTCGCGGATGAGCTCTGCGGCCTAGACGTCCTGGTTAACAATGCGGCTACGGGTTACTCAGCTTCCTTCGCCGATACAACGCTCGCGGATTGGATACGCGTGCTCCATATCAACCTGACCGGTCCCTTCTGCTGTGCGCAGGCGGCAGTCCGACGGATGCAAGACCTCGGCCGAGGCGGCGCAATAGTGAACGTTACCTCTGTACAGGAAAGCTATCCAGTCGCCGGATCCGCGGCCTACGGGGCAGCGAAGGGCGGCCTTGCGCAACTGAGTCGCGTTATGGCTGCTGAACTTGGTCCGTCGGGTATCAGGGTGAATTCGGTCGCACCCGGAGAAATCAATACGGCAATGAATGGGCGGGAGGGCGTACCCGGTGCCGCGGTCTTTCGGCCGACGCTGCCATTGAGACGGGCAGGATCTGCTAGCGAAGTAGCGGCGGCGATAGTGTGGCTTGCATCTGATGCAGCCAGTTACGTCACCGGTGCGACACTGGTAATTGATGGAGGTGCGATCTTGATGGGCCCGCAGCTTTCGACGGGCGGAGTGGTTCCAACCGACCGCTGAGGGACTGAGCGCGGTACATGGTCAGATCACAGATTTGCGCGTCACGTCCCAGTACAGCAGCCCGGCTTCTTCAAGTCGCTGCTACATAACGCGCTTCCGGCCCATAGGCTGCCTTGAGGTTTTTTCTGCCACGGTCATCGGCAGTTGCCGCAGTACGTCCACGTGAGATCGCCAACGTTGGCAGGTCTGCAGGCAATGCCATTTAGCCAGAGTTGATCACGCTACCGAAGGCAGGTTGACCAGCACGATCATTGGCGGTCGGCGTGGCGGGTACGTCGGTCGCCGAGGTTCTTGATGCGCTAATGGTTCTGCCGGGCGCGCACCGGGCCGGGACATGATCATTAGCGCTACCAGCGCCAGAGCCGCCACCGCCGTGCCGTGCGCCAGCGAGCCATACAAATCGGGAAAGCCGAACGCCGACCACCGCTTACCTCCGCTATTCACGGTGACCGGCACGGTCGGAGAAAGACTCGCTGTTATATACGAAAAATGCCTTCCGGGCTGCGATAATGGGACTGTCGAGGAACCATGTTCGCGGCGGCGGAAGGCACTTAACGCGTGGATTCTATGTCGTGGCCGAAGGGTCTGGTCGTCGAGGTCGGCGGGCACGGGGTCGTGTCGCATGCGGGGTCGGCGGCGACGCGGCTGCTCGCGGACCGGGCGGGCCTGACCGGCGGGCTGTCGGGGGCGCTGGCCCGGCGCGGGTTCGCGCCGCTGCATGACCGGGGCCGGGTGCTCGCTGACCTGGCGGTCGCGATCGCGGACGGCGCGACGACGATCAGCGAGATCGGCACCCTGCGCCACCAGGAAGAGCTGTTCGGCCCGGTCGCCTCTGACTCGACGGCGTGGCGGGCCCTGGCCGGATGCGGCCCGGCGGCGCTGGCCCGGATCGGCAGGGCACGGGCCAGGACCCGCCGCCACGTCTGGGACCTGATCGCGGCCCGGCACGGCGGCATCCCGCCGGCCCGGGCGGCCGGGCGGGACCTGGGCGAGGTCATCGTGATCCGCCTGGACGCCACGATCGTGGTCGCGCACAGCGACAAGGAGCAGGCCAGGGGCACGTTCAAGGGCAGCTACGGCCATCACCCGCTGACGGCCTGGTGCGACAACACGGGCGAGTCCCTCGCCGTCGCTGCTGCGGCCCGGGAACGCCGGCAGCAACACCGCCGCGGACCACATCACCGTGGCGGACGCGGCGATCGCGCAGATCCCGGCCCGGTACCGGCGCAAGATGCTGATCACCTGCGACGGCGCCGGAGCCACCCACGCCCTGGTCGACCATGTGTCCGCGCTGAACGCCCGCGCCGGCTACCAGGTCCACTACTCCGTCGGGCTGGACTTCGACGAGCGGATCCGCAGCGTGCTGCCGGACCTGCCCGAGACGGCGTGGAGCGCAGCCCTGGACGCGGACGGCACGCCGAGGCCGGACGCGCAGGTCGCGGAGCTGACCGGGCTGCTGCGCCACTCCGCGGGCGGGGACCGCTTCGCGAAGTGGCCCGCGGACATGCGGATTCTGATCCGCCGCGAGAACCCGCACCCCGGCGCGCAGCTGTCCCTGTTCGAGCAGCACGAGGCCAGGCGGTACCAGGTCACCGCCACCAGCACCCCCGCCGGCCAGGTCCAGTTCCTCGAAGCACGCCACCGGACCCAGGCCCGCGTCGAGGCCAGCATCCGCTGCGGCAAGGCCACCGGCCTGCGGCACCTGCCCTCGCGGAACTACCAGGTCAACACCGCCTGGTGCCAGGCCGCCTCCATCGCCTGCGACCTGCTCGCCTGGCTCCGCCTCCTCGCCCTCGACGGCGACCTCGCCGCAGCCGAGCCGAAGACCCTGCGCTACAAGATCCTCCACGCCGCCGGACGGATCGTCAAAGGCCAGCGCCACCGCTACCTGCGGATACCAGCCGCATGGCCCTGGGCCCGCCACATCACCGAGGCATTCGCCCAGATCATGGCCCTGCCCCCGCCATGAGCCAGCCACCCCGCCCCAGCCACCAGGAAAGGAGACCACCAGCCGGCCGTGGAACCGGCGCCCACCCGACGCGACAACCGAGCGGATGCCCGACGCCGCACACTGAAAGACCAAGATCCAAAACTCATCCTGCCGGACCATCAGGCCAGGACGTCATCCCCGTGAAGGATTGAGGCTTACTGGCCACCTCGGGCCGGCCGCGGGCACCGCAGCGGCGCCGCTTCCACATACGATGGCCCATCCTCGCCCAGATGAAGCACCGCGACGTCCCTCACCAGCGGCTCGCCCGGATCGGACACCGGATGCCCGTAACCGACATCCACCCCCACCACCCGGCGGCGCTCATCCCCAGCCGCCTCGGCCTTCGGGAAAGCCACCCACAACCCGGCGCGGACGCTCCGGCCGTCGGCCGGGATCTGCAGATCGGCGGTACGGACCACATGCACGCAGGTCAGCACCCGCCGACGGTCAATGACGACGGCCGTGCTCAGCGGCTCCAGGTCATGCTCGGACGCGTGCACCAACCCAACCCAGGAATCATCCGCCGGCCAGGCCAGGGCAGGCAGCTATGGGCTAGCCGCTACCACAACGGGTACGAAGCCACCTCGGTGGCGGTGAGCCCGGACGGAGCCACGGTGTACGTAACCGGGACCGGGGCCAGCCGCGACGTCGCGCTTGAGGGCGTCCCAGTCGGCCTTGGAGTGCAGCCGGTTCTACTCTGCTCGAGGCGGCCGGGCTGGACGTGCAGCTGGTCAATGCCCGCGACGTGAAGGCAGCTCCCGGCCGCCCGAAGACCGACCTGGCCGCGGTGTGGCTGGCGAAGCTGACCGAGCGAGGGATGCTGCGCCCCAGCTTCGTCCCGCCCGCGCAGATCCGCGAACTGCGGGACTACGCCCGGCCGCGCGCCGACCTGACCCGGGAGCGGACCAGGTACTGGCAGCGGCTGGAAAAGCTGCTGGAAGACTCGCTGATCAGCGGTGGCCAGCTCGCTGGGCACGGTCTCGGCACGAGACATGATCGAGGCGCTGATCGCCGGGGAACGCGACCCTCAGGTTCTGGCCGCCCTGGCCAGGGGCCGGATGCGGGCCAAGCACGCCGCCCTGGTCCAGGCGCTCACCGGCCGGTTCGACGACCACCAAGCCGAGCTGGCCCGGATCCTGCTCGGCCAGATCGACCAGCTTACCGCCCAGATCAGCTTCCTCACCACCCGGATCGAGGAGCTGGTCACCGCCATCCCCGCCGCCCAGGGCGTCGACGCGGAGGGAGGACCGGCCCGCAGGCCGGCGCCGGCCCGGACGACCCGGTACTGCCCGCGCTGGACCGCCTAGACGAGATCCCCGGGATCAGCCGCGCCACCGCGCAGGGCATCATCGCCGAGTCGGGTAGCCCCGGTGCGTTGCCGCACCGGGGCCCCCTCAGAACCGTGCGTGCGCCTCGTCGGCGCACACGGCTCAGGCAAGCCCTGAGAGCGCTGCGGGCTGGGGTGCTGGCATCCTGCGTTTGCGGGCCTGAAGCTCGCGGCGGCAGGAGGCGTGTATCAGGCGGGTTCGGGTGCGGTCCGGCGTGCCGTGCCCGTCTTGGCGGACGAGGTAGTCGGCGGCGATCGCCCTGCGGACCACGCTCAGCCACCACCGTTCCCACTCCTGTGGGGACTGGGGCTGGTCGGCGGTGAGCAGCGGGTCGCGGCAGAGCGGGCAGCGCCCGGCCTGCCTGGTGAGCAGGCGCAGGTTGTAGCTGTCCAGCGGGGGTTTGACCCGCTGCCGCCGGGTGGCCCAGTAGCCGGCCAGGTCCGGATCGTCGGGCGATGCCGTGCCTGTGACTAGCTGGTGCCGGACGATGGGAGTCCAGGCGAACTTGATCAGGTGCGGGACGCTGCCGCGCTGGTCTGCGCCGGCCCGGTTCCCGAACACCCACCGGTCGTTCCTGAACTTGTTGAACCTGCCGAAGTAGCGGCGGACAACCCACCGCTTCGGCTTTCCGCCGTGGGAGCGCTTGGCCCACCGGTAGGTGAGCTTCCACATGTAGTCGTCCAGGTCGCCGAAGATCTTGCTGGACACTGCTCCCTGGTAGTAGGCAGCCCAGCCCCGGATGACGGGGTTGAGCGCGGCGATGACTGCCGCCGCGTTCGAGCCGCGCAGGGCGCGCATCTCGGCGGCGAGCCTGCTGCGGAGCCGCCTGACGGCCGCGCTGCTCGGCTTGATCAGCAGCTTGCCGTTGCGGTAGCGGCGGACGCTGAACCCCAGGAAGTCGAACCCCTCGGTGAGGTGCACGATCTTGGTCTTGTCCTCGTTGAAGACAAGCCCTCGGGGCGCCAGCCACTCGGCGAGCTGTGCCTTGACCTGCTCGGCCTGCTGCCTGGAGTGACAGCAGGCGACCAGGTCGTCGGCGTACCTGACCACGACCGGGCAGCCGGGCCTGGTGTTCCCCGCATTCCTGCCGGAGACCTGATACCGGACCCCTGCGGCCTCCTCCAGCCCATGGAGCGCCACGTTCATCATCAGCGGGCTGATCACGCCGCCTTGGGGAGTTCCCTCCTCGGTCGGCGTGAACGCCCCGTCCTCGATCACCCCGGCCGTCAGCCAGCCCGCGATCATGTCCCTGGCCGGGAACGATCCGAGCGCGGCGAGCAGCCGCGGATGGCCGATCTTGTCGAACGCCGCCGACAAGTCGGCGTCCACGATCCACACCCGCTTGCTCTTGCCCTTCAGCGTGGTGAACAGCGCGGCGATCGCGTCGGCGCAGCCGCGGCCCGGCCGGAACCCATACGATCTGGGCTCGAACCGGGCCTCCCACTCCGGTTCCAGCGCGTGACGGACCCGTGCCTGGTGGCAGCGGTCCGCGAGCGCGGGAATGCCGAGCGGGCGGCGTTTCCCGTTGGCCTTCGGCACATACACGCGCCGGACCGGCAGCGGATCCCAGGAGGAGATCGTCTGGTGGACCCAGACTGCCATCTCTGCCCTCGCCTTCGGTGACAGGGCTGTCTGCCCGTCGACCCCGGCGGTCCGGCGCCCAGCATTGCGCTGCGTCACCTGCCGCACGCTGACCAGCGTGTTCGACCAGGAACGCAGCATCATCTTCTGCAGTGACCGGACCTCGGCCCAGTCCTGCTCCCGCGTCGCCTTGAAGATCCTCCGCCGCAGCCGCCCTACGTTGCCCTCATGGAGCCGCCAGTCGATGGCGTCCCAGTCCAGCACGTCCTCCGGTCCGTTCACCGTCACGGTGCCCAACTTGCCCTTCGGTTCGGGAAGCTTGATCAGCATCAGCGTTCAAAGGCTCACCTGCCCACGTCAGCACCCTCACGGGCCAGCCACCAGGCTGGTATCCGGCCAGTTATCCCCGGCGGCCGGCGGAGGTGCCAGCCGTGACGCCGCAGGTTTCCTGTCGCCTTTCGGCCACCGGCATTCGCTTCTTGGGCATCCTGTTCCCGCCGAGGGCTTCCGCTCTCCTCACGGTCGGCCTACCAGGCAGCGCCTGGACCCCGGCGGGGTTTCCACGTTCCGCACATCCGAGTCACGGCCGGATTGGGTGCCCTCTTTACCCCGAGGCCAAGCGGTGCTCTCGCAGCCGGTCCGATCCCTCCGGCCGCCGCTCGCCCCCTCTGCCAGGGGCCAGGCCCTATCACCCCGGCGTTCATCCCATCTCCCGGGGCTGTCTATTACGAGGCGTCATCAAGGGTTCACTCGCGTTCACCCGCCCGGCCTTCCCCCTTGCCTGTAATCCCCGGATGGAACGGGGATTTCTTGGGCTTGCTCCCCGGGCTTCGCACCCCTGCAGGCAGGACCTGCGGCGCACGCCAGGGCGGGGGACGGGCATCGAGCACTCGCCCGGAGTTACATGACCGGCACTACCGGACCTCCAATCCATGCACTCACTCGCAATGTGCGACCTCGTGTCGCACGATCGGCCTGGACATGACCAGGTTCCCCACCCCCGGCCACCTGGTGTTCTGGGCCAGGCTGAGCCCGCGCACCATCCAGTCCGGCACCAGGAACCGCGCCCGGGCCACCGGCAAGGGCAACCCCTACCTCAAGGCGATCCTCGGCGAAGCCGCCGCAGCGGCCGCCCGCACCGACACCTTCCTCGGCGAGCGCTACCGGCGGATCGTCCGCCGCCCGGCAAGCTCCGCGCCCTCGTGGCCATCGCCCGCACCATCCTGGTCATCATCTGGCACCTGCTCGCCACCCGCACCGCCCGCTTCCGCGATCAAACGTTTGCTTGGCCAGAAGCGAACTCGGGTCGGCGCCATTCTGGGTCAACGGAATCGCCTGCCACTAGTCGCGGAATGGTAACCTTATTCATCAGAAGGTCGGCGGTTTATGATCACCTGGTCACGACCAGCAGCATATGCGTCTCGTCCGGCACTTATGTACTGCGATACCGATGGTGCTCCGGCCAGCATGGCTCTCACCTCTGATACGAGAGCGGGATCGGCGGCCAACGCCTTGCGGATCGCCAGCCGGACAGCCGCCTGCGCATCCCCGTCCGCCAGATCGGCTGCCAGGTCCAGGAGCGCCTCCGGTGTCGGCTCGCCGGTGTTGCGGGGTCCGAAGATGCGAAGCAACAGCCGACGACCCAATCCGATGGTGGCGTCGGCCGCGTCATCCCGAACCTTCGCGAGTACGGCAGCCCCGTAGGTTCCGACTGCGGCGGATATGTAAGGCATTGCCTCACTTGCCAGGCTGGCCACTTCTCCGGCCACAGCTCTCCTGCCAGCGTAGCTTGGACAATCTAGACTCCAGTATTGCCTACGCATTTGCACTGCGCACGCAGCCAGCCGTTGCAGCCGGGAGACTCTTGTTCGTGGCGGTCGAAGACAGCGTTTCAGGACCCGAGCCTGGGCAGCCTCACCAGGACGTACGCGCTGACAGGGATGCTGCTGTAGCGGGTCGGGACCAGTACATCACCTACGGCGTCCCTCCAGCCGCGAAGGCGGCGCCCGGAGCGTTCTCGCTTCAGCCGCCTTACGGGCGGCTTCCGGCTGAGGTGAGAGGACGCAACGCGCTGCTTACGGAGCTGACGAAAGAACTCAGCAGCGACAGGCCGAGCGTGCAGGTCCTGACTGGCTTGGGAGGCTGCGGGAAGACGACCGTGGCGCTGGCGGCGGCCTCGCGCGCTCACAGCGCAGGCTGGACGGTCTGGTGGGTGTCCGCGGTCGATTCGGTGACTGCCATGTCGGGGTTCCGCCAGCTCGCGGTCGATCTTGGAGCGAACAGGCGCATGGTCGATGCCGCCTGGAAGGGAGAACTGAGCGCGCCCGACCTTCTATGGCGCCATCTTTATGACCGGGGCGGCAGATGGCTTGTAGTGATAGATGAAGTCGATGACCCCATGATGCTGGCTGTTCGCGGCGGCATGCCATGCGACGGCTCGGGCTGGCTACGTGTCAGCGAGAAAGGCTCCGTCCTTGTTACCACTAGGGACGGCACCAGGTCGATCTGGCAAGGAGCGGCCGTGCGTGCCGTACCCGAACTAGACGGTCAGCAGGCCTTCGAAGTCTTGCTGGATTGGTTTGGACCGCTCCTCGACCGAGTTGAGCGGCGCGATCCTGAGCTGGTGCGGGCCGCCCAGTCTGTGGCGGACGCCGTGGGTGGGCTGCCGGTCGCGTTGCGACTCGCCGGTTCCTTCGTGCAGGCTCAACTTCGTCGTGAGCTTCGGCGAGGTAGGGCCGGTGCAGATCCGGCTGCAGCGGCAGCCCGCCTGATGGAGCAGTACGCGGAGCTTCTTCGTAATGACGTGACGATTCTGGACCGGGGGACCGGCCTCAGGAGTCACTTTGAAGACCAACGCACCGAATCCTTCCAAATCAAGGCAACCTGGGAACGTTCGCTTCGCGCCCTCGATCGTCGGCACGTACCCGAAGCTCGTCGCCTCTTGGAACTATTGTCCTGCTACGCGTCAGCGCCCGTTCCGCTCGACGTTCTTGAGCCTGACGTTCTCTCTACGGCAACAGGGCTTGGAGACGACATCACGCGTCTGGCCGAAGCCAGTCGACTCGATGACGTCCTGGACGCCCTGGCGGATCTGAGCCTTCTTGATGAGCGCAGCATCGGCGGCGAGCTCGGACCACCCGTCGCTTGCGTACAAGTTCACCGTCTGGTCAACGACACCATAGCGGCGAGTGTTGCTGCTCAGCCTGACCGGCAGCACGACCTTTGGCGGCTTGCCGAGCGACTGTTGGAGCATGCTGCGCAGCACGTTCCTCTTAGCCGCAGCGCAACCTTGTGGTGGGAACTCGCTGTTCCGCATTTCATGCGACTGCTTGAGGACTGCCCGCCTGAGCGACAGGACGCGGAGGCGATACTCACGTTGTCCGGCCCGGTTTTTGAATTCCTCTTGCTGCGCGCGGCCCACCCAAGTGCTGAAACGCTCGCGATCGCCACCTTGCGCCTAGCCAACCAGTTGCTTCCAGATGACGATCTTCGGAGATCGACCTGGTCCCACAACTACGCCCGGATACTGATCGCGCAGGGACGAGATGCAGAAGCCGCCGCAATTTACAGCAACGAAGATGAATCGCCGTCCCCAGTTAACTGGGCTCCTAGACCAAGGCCGACCGACCCATGGGAGCGCCTGACAGGGCTTGCTGGCTTGGAGAACGTAAAGGACCGCCTGGAAATGGTGCGTTGGCGCATGCTAGCTGATGGAGAACTCCGCAGAAAAGGCAGAGCCACCGCAGAGCCGACGTCCTATCACCTGGTGTTCACCGGCAACCCAGGCACCGGTAAAACAACGGTGGCACGGCTACTGGGGCAGATGTACCGGGACCTGGGAGTGCTCCGCCGCGGTCATGTGGTCGAGGTCGCTCCGGCGGACCTGACCGCCGAGTATGTCGGCCAGACCGCGGGGAAGGTGGACGCAGTAGTCGATCGGGCGCTCGACGGGATTTTGTTCCTCGACGAGGCCTACGCACTCAACTCGCCGCGAGGTGGATTCGGCCCGGAGGCGATCGACGCCCTCTTGGCGCGCATCGAAAATGATCGTGATCGCCTAGTGGTGATCATGGCTGGCTACCCAGCTGAGATGCGGAAGTTCCTCGACGCGAATCCGGCATTGCGCAGGCGCTTCCCGGATGCGAACGTCATCGAGTTCCCGGACTACGACGCCGCGACGCTCGCTACCATCGCCCTCGGGCGGCTTAGCGCACTCGGGCTGACGTGGACGCCAGCCCTTGAGGATCTAATAGGCGCGATCGTTACCGGAATGCACGACACTAGGCGCAGCGGCTTCGGCAACGCACGGGCGATGCGTGACATCGCCGACGAAATCCAGTCCCGATGGGCGCGACGCAGCCACGCCGATGTCGGCTTTCCAGCGGACACTGCTGACGTACCCGAACGGTTGCTTGCCTTCCTGCGGACTGAGACAGCTGACTTGCCCGCCCTCCTAGGCGAACTGGATGCTTTGACAGGCCTGCAGCCCGTCAAAGACGCGATCCACTCCCTCGTCGACCAGGCGCGACTCAGCCGACGTCGCGGACGCGGCGAGGTGCTCGCGCCAGACATGCTATTCGTCGGTTCGCCCGGTACAGGCAAGACGATGGTCGCTCGGCTGATGGGACGTATCTTCGCGGCCCTTGGACTGCTGGCCAAGGGGCACGTCGTGGCAGTCGGTCCAGCTCAGTTGATCGCAGCATACGTCGGCCAGACCGCGATAAAGACCAGCAATCGCATTGACGAGGCGATAGACGGCATACTTTTCATCGACGACGCAGACGCTCTTACTCGGACCGGAGATGCGTTCGGATCGGAGGCTCTTGACACGATCCTCGCGGAAATGGAAAACCTCCGAGGTCGACTGACGGTAATCGCAGCGGGTAAACCCGAAGGAATGAACGAGTTCCTGAAAGCCAATCCCGCCCTTCGCTCTCGATTTCCTGTCTACGTCCCGTTCCCCGATTACAGCGACACCGAGCTGGTCCAGATACTGATAAGCCTTGCCGCGAATGAAGGTTACGTTCTGACGCCAGAAGCCGAAGGACGAGCCCTCAACTGGTTCGCCGTGCAACGAAGGGCAGAACCCGATACGTTCGGGAACGTCCGAGCCGCCCGAAGCCTGCTACAGACCATGGCGCGTAGCCTAGCTGCCCGCTTCGGTGACAAGGAATGCAGCGCGGAGGAACTCAGTACGTTCTATGCAGAAGACGTGCCTGACTGCTAAGCGTGGCAGCGGCAGTTGACACTAGTCAGTAATCGGGACTATGCGAGGGCGACAGCCAGCCTTGTCGTTCGTCTTTGCGCAATCCGAACCGGGTCACCTGCCGGGCAGTGAAGCACGACGTGCATGAATAAGGGCTGCCTCCTGGTCGGAACTGCCAAGCAATGCACAGATTATCGAATAGTGTGCTGACAAGCTGCCCGGCCTAAGTCCGCACGGCCGCATCAGATCGAGCCGTACTTGCGCGTTGCTGGCCGGGCACGTGGTCACGGCGGGTCACCACGATGCGGTAGCGGACCGCCTCAGGAGCCCGGAGTCCGCGCCTCTTCGGGCCCTTGCCGGGCAGCTGCTCCTTTCGCGCCGCAGGGCCCGCCTGGCCGGCGGGCAGATCCTGCACCCGGCGGACTCCAGGCACCCCGTCGCCGTGACACGGCGACCGCCGCCCCGGGGACCGGGGGCGCAAGACCGCGGCGCCCGGCCCCGCTGCCGCGGCGAGCCCGCCAGTCGCGCTCGGTTGCCCGGCGGGCCGCCGGGCCCGGACCCGGCGGAACGAGCCGGGCCCGGGCGCGTCAGGCTGATCCCGGTGCCCGCGGAACTTCGGCACGTATTTGGCACAGCCAGCCGGCCGCGGCGGCCGGAAGCCGCATCCAGCCGCCCCGGTGCCAGGCAGCCGGAGGCCACGTATCCGCTGGTCAGAACCTGTATCGCGAGGCGCGGGCCGCTGCCGGGTGAGCATCAGCCCAGACTGAGCCGACGGTTCACCGCACCGTCGGCTCCATGCAGGCCGACGCGCCCGGCACACGGGCTGTGACCTGGGGTTTTGCGT
>CAVZHC010000011.1:0-185950 GCA_963774905.1 uncultured Actinomycetota bacterium
CGGCTGATAGTATGCGAATACGTGTTCTAGAGAGATAGCTCCACCGGGAACGATGTAGAGAGCGTGTTTGCAGCGGATGCCGCTGCTCCGGACTCCCCTGGCGGAGTCGTTGTCCCGGCTGGCTGGCCCTCCGATATCCCGATCTGTGCCCTGGACGCGGCCCGTCGTGCGGAGGTGACCAGTCCCATGCAAGTGCCAGTTCCCCCGGACCAGCCCGATGAGAGCCGCCGCTGCCCCGGGTCGGCGGGTGAGGCTGTCGCGATGGTGCTGGCCGGGCTGGGCTGGCTGGCGTCGGCGGACCTGGCGTCGGTGCCGGTGGCGGTGCAGGCGGAGTGCCTGCGGGGCCTGGAGCGGGCGGCCTCGGTGCACGCGGCGGCGCGGGCCCGGGTGCTGGCGGCGTTCACCGCCCGCGGCGGGCAGGAGGCCGACGGGCACGGGTCGGCGCGGACCTGGCTGACCTGGCAGACCCGGGTCACCCGGCAGGCCGCCGCCGCGGCCCTGGCCGCCATGCGCCGGCTGGACGCGCACCCCGGCGTGGCCCGCGCGCTGGGTGATGGCGCGGTCTCCACCTCGTGGGCGCGGCAGATCTGCGACTGGACCGACCGCCTCCCCGCCGCCGCGCGGCAGGACGCGGACGCGATCCTGCTCGCCGCCGCCGCCGCCGGCGCCGACCTGCCCGGCCTCGCCGGCCTGGCCGAGGAGATGCGCGCCCGGCTGGCCCGCCCCGACCGCGACCGGGACGGATTTGAAGACCGCGGCCTGCGGCTGTCCACCACCCTCGGCGGCGCGGGCCGGCTGCACGCCGACCTGACCCCGCAGTGCGCCGCCGCGCTGCGCGCCGTCCTGGACGCGCTCGGCAGCAAGGCCGGCCCCGAGGACGCCAGGACCTGCCCCCAGCGCGACCACGACGCCCTCGAGGAAGCCTGCCGCCGCCTCGCCGCCGCCGGAAACCTGCCCGACCGGGCCGGCCAGCCCACCCGCATCCAGCTGCACATCACCCTGGACGAGCTGATCCGCCGGATCCAGGACGCCGGCGGACCAGCCGGCGACGGCGTCCCGGGATGGCCGGCCGCGGCGCCCGGCTACGACTGCGACGCCTCGATCGCGCCCGTCGTCACCGGCCGCGTCGACCACGACCTCCTCGACCGCCTCGCCCGCCGTCTCAGCCGGCCAGCCGGGCGTCACGCTGGCCGAGGCACGCGAGGTCATCCTCGCCAACGCCGTCGCCCTGCTCTCCGGCCCCGGCGGCCTCGCGTCCTGCCTGCGCACCGGCACCCTCCCCCGCCCCGCCGCCTCCATCAGCCTGCCCCTGGACGTCGGCACCACCACCGACACCATCCCCCCGCACCTGCGACGCGCCGTCACCCTGCGCGACAGGCACTGCGCCGCCCCCGGCTGCGACCAGCCACCCGCCGCCTGCCAGATCCACCACCTGACAGCCGCGCAGCGAAGGCGGGGCGACCAGGCTCACCAACCTGATCCTGCTCTGTACCTTCCACCACCTGATCATGATCCACCGGTGGGGCTGGACCATCACCCTCAACGCCGACGGCACCACAACCGCCACCAGCCCCAACCACGCCCACACCCTTAGAGAGATAGCTCCACCGGGAACGATGTAGAGAGCGTGTTTGCAGCGGATGCCGCTGCTCCGGACTCCCCTGGCGGAGTCGTTGTCCCGGCTGGCTGGCCCTCCGATATCCCGATCTGTGCCCTGGACGCGGCCCGTCGTGCGGAGGTGACCAGTCCCATGCAAGTGCCAGTTCCCCCGGACCAGCCCGATGAGAGCCGCCGCTGCCCCGGGTCGGCGGGTGAGGCTGTCGCGATGGTGCTGGCCGGGCTGGGCTGGCTGGCGTCGGCGGACCTGGCGTCGGTGCCGGTGGCGGTGCAGGCGGAGTGCCTGCGGGGCCTGGAGCGGGCGGCCTCGGTGCACGCGGCGGCGCGGGCCCGGGTGCTGGCGGCGTTCACCGCCCGCGGCGGGCAGGAGGCCGACGGGCACGGGTCGGCGCGGACCTGGCTGACCTGGCAGACCCGGGTCACCCGGCAGGCCGCCGCCGCGGCCCTGGCCGCCATGCGCCGGCTGGACGCGCACCCCGGCGTGGCCCGCGCGCTGGGTGATGGCGCGGTCTCCACCTCGTGGGCGCGGCAGATCTGCGACTGGACCGACCGCCTCCCCGCCGCCGCGCGGCAGGACGCGGACGCGATCCTGCTCGCCGCCGCCGCCGCCGGCGCCGACCTGCCCGGCCTCGCCGGCCTGGCCGAGGAGATGCGCGCCCGGCTGGCCCGCCCCGACCGCGACCGGGACGGATTTGAAGACCGCGGCCTGCGGCTGTCCACCACCCTCGGCGGCGCGGGCCGGCTGCACGCCGACCTGACCCCGCAGTGCGCCGCCGCGCTGCGCGCCGTCCTGGACGCGCTCGGCAGCAAGGCCGGCCCCGAGGACGCCAGGACCTGCCCCCAGCGCGACCACGACGCCCTCGAGGAAGCCTGCCGCCGCCTCGCCGCCGCCGGAAACCTGCCCGACCGGGCCGGCCAGCCCACCCGCATCCAGCTGCACATCACCCTGGACGAGCTGATCCGCCGGATCCAGGACGCCGGCGGACCAGCCGGCGACGGCGTCCCGGGATGGCCGGCCGCGGCGCCCGGCTACGACTGCGACGCCTCGATCGCGCCCGTCGTCACCGGCCGCGTCGACCACGACCTCCTCGACCGCCTCGCCCGCCGTCTCAGCCGGCCAGCCGGGCGTCACGCTGGCCGAGGCACGCGAGGTCATCCTCGCCAACGCCGTCGCCCTGCTCTCCGGCCCCGGCGGCCTCGCGTCCTGCCTGCGCACCGGCACCCTCCCCCGCCCCGCCGCCTCCATCAGCCTGCCCCTGGACGTCGGCACCACCACCGACACCATCCCCCCGCACCTGCGACGCGCCGTCACCCTGCGCGACAGGCACTGCGCCGCCCCCGGCTGCGACCAGCCACCCGCCGCCTGCCAGATCCACCACCTGACCCCGCGCAGCGAAGGCGGGGCGACCAGGCTCACCAACCTGATCCTGCTCTGTACCTTCCACCACCTGATCATGATCCACCGGTGGGGCTGGACCATCACCCTCAACGCCGACGGCACCACAACCGCCACCAGCCCCAACCACGCCCACACCCTGCACAGCCACAGCCCACCACCGGCCACGGCCGCGTGAACGGCCGACAGTCCGGCGGCCTCTGCTCGCTAATTTGCTCGCTCTTCTCCGATATTGCGAGCTTGTAACCTCAGGTGTGTAATTAACGTAGGTTTTGCTGTTGTTTGTCCTCTCCTTTACGTGATGCGGCCTGGGTAGGCGATGGCGAGCTCGCTGAGGGCCTCGCGCCAGCCGATGACGCGCTGTCCTTCGATGAGGCGGCCGGGCTGGTCGCTTCTCTTGCCGGTCTCGTTCCGCCGCGCGGCGCGCTCGCTGGCCCGCTTGTCCTCGATGTTGATGATGGCCAGCCACAGCAGCTTGACGACGGCGTCGTCGCCGGGGAAGTGGCCGCGGGCCTTGGTGACCTTGCGGAGCTGGTAGTTCAGGCTCTCGATGCTGTTGGTCGTGTACAGGAGCTTGCGGACCGCCGGGCTGAACGCCAGGAACGGAGTGAGGCAGTCCCAGGCGTCTTCCCAGACCTTGATCGCCTGGGGGTACTTCTGGCCGAGCGGGCTGGCCGAGAAGGCGGTCAGGGCCTCGAGGGCGGCTTCCTCGCCCGGTGCGGTGTAGATGCCGCGGAGCCCGGCGGCCACCGCGGCGGCGTCGCGGCGGGCGACCGGCCGCAGCGAGTTCCTGATCAGGCGGACTATGCAGCGCTGCACGGTGGCGGCGGGGAACGCGGAGTGGATGGCGTCCTCGAAGCCGGCGAGCCCGTCGCAGCAGGCGATGAGGATGTCGGTCACGCCGCGGTTCCGCAGGTCGGCCATCACCGAGGCCCAGAACCGGGCTCCTTCTCCGGCGGGCGCGGTGTCCAGGGCGGTCTTTGCCAGCCAGATCCCGAGCACGTGCTTCTCGCCGTCGCCGTCGACGCCGATCGCGAGGTAGGCGGGCTTGTTGTGCACGACGTGGTTGTCGCGCACCTTGACCACGATCGCGTCCAGGAACACCACGGCGTAGACGGGATCCAGGGGCCGGTCCTGCCAGGCGCGGACCTCCTCCAGCACGGCGTCGGTGATCCGGGACACACTCTCGGCGGACAGGTCGGTGCCGTAGACCTGCCGCAGGTGGTGCACGATGTCGCGGACGGTCATGCCGTGCGCGTACAGGCTGATGATCATGTCGTCCAGGCCGCCGGAGATCCGCCCGGACCGCTTGGGCACCAGCACCGGCTCGAAGCTGCCCGCCCGGTCCCGCGGCACCTGCAGGCCCACCGGGCCGACGCCGGTCTGCACCTTCTTGGCGATCACCCCGTTGCGGGAGTTCCCCGAACCGCGCCCGGCCGGATCCCGCTTCTGATATCCCAGGTGCGCGGTCAGCTCGGCTTCCAGCGCCCGCTCCAGCACCGCCTTGACCAGCTCGCCCAGCATCGACCCCTCGCCGGTCAGCCGCAGCCCCCCGGCCTGGTCCCGCGACCGTTCCAGCAGCGCGTCCAGCAGCCGGTCGTCCATCAGCTCCCGCAGCGGCACCAGCGGCCCGCCCGAGGGGGGATTTTCCCCGTCGTGATGAGCAGCAGCCCCCGCCCGCACCAGAACCGTCTCCTGATCGCCAGCCCGCCCCGCCAGGCCGGGCTCATGGTATGTAACAGACATGACCGTTGTCTCCCCCCGTAACAGTGGCCATTCCCACTGGCCACACAGTTACCCTTAGTCACCCCTTACACACCTGGAGAGATACCCCCGCTCTTCTCCGATATTGCGGGGCACTCGTTCGGCGCTCAGCGCGATCGCGATGGCGTCCTGGCGTTGATGAAGATGGCAATGGGCACGGCGGCAGCGACCGTGATGATCGCACCCCAGAGCATGGCGACGGTGAACCCGTGGACCGTGGCCGCGACCACGCCTGCCGCGAGGTGGGCGGCCAGGTAGCTGGCCGTCGCGGCGACGGCGATGGAGTTGAGCAGGGCGGCACCGATGGATGAGCCGAGCTGGCTGGCGGCGCTGGTCCCGGCGCCGGCTGCGCCGGCGTCGGACGGGAGGACGCCGCCGAGGGCGGTGTTGAGCGTGGCGGGACCGGCGACGCCGGTGCCGAGGCCTTCGATGACCGTGGCGGTGAGGATGAGCGGCAGGTAGTGGCTGTGCGGGGTGAGCCAGATGAGAGGGACCAGCGCGGCGGCTTCGACCACGATGCTCCCGGTGATGAGCCAGCGAGGCGGCACCCGGATCATGAGCAAGCGAGCGAGGAGCGCAGAGCCGACGGTGCCGGCCAGGGCGAAGGGGATGAGCGCGAGCCCGGTTCGCAGCGCAGAGTAGCCCATCACCGCTTGGAGCTGGTAGGTGAGGATCAGGAACATGCCGAAGGTACTGAGCCCGTTGACGATCAGGCCGATCATCGCCCAGCCGCGGTTGCGGTCGAGCACCACGCGCAGCGGCAGGAGCCGGTCGGAGTGGCCAACCTGACGGACCACGAATCCGCTGAGCAGGACAACGGCGGCGGCGAGGGACCCGAGGATCTGCCCGGAGCCCCACCCGAGTGACGAGGCCTCGCCCAGTGCGTAGATGAGCGCGGCCATTCCCACCGACCCGAGGACGGCGCTCCAGATGTCGATCTGCACTTCCTTGCGACCGGGAAGATCTGGCAGCACCAGGGGAGCGCCGACGAGAGCGACCAGCGAGAAGGCGACGTTCACATACAGGCACCAGCGCCAGCTCAGCTCGCTGGTGAGCACGCCCCCGAGGACGAGACCGATCGCCGCCCCAGCGGTCAGGGTGGCGGTGAAGACCCCCATCACCTTGGCCCGCTCGTCTTCGTCGGCGTAGACCCTGACGAGAAGCGACTTGGTCGAGGAGATGAGGACGGCGCCGAACGCGCCCTGCACGGCGCGCGCCGTGATGATCATGGCGCCGTCGACCGACGCGCCGCCGACGGCCGAGGCGCAGGCGAAGCCGGCCACGCCGATGAGCAGCGTACGGCGGGGGCCGATGCGGTCGGCCAGGCGCCCGCCGAGCAGTAGCAGGCCAGCGAGCGCCAGCGTATAGGCGGTCACCACCCACTGGCGGGCCGTGACCGTCATGTGGAGTCCCGTCTGCACCGAGGGCAGGGCGACGAACATGACGGTGGTGTCGAGGATCGCCATGAGATGGGCCGAGGCGATCACTACGAGCGGCCACCAGCCCGCCGGCTGAGGTCGGTGAGCAGCGCTTGGGCTGGGGATCGCTGGGATGGATCGCATGGCCTCGCCTCCCGGGCTAATAAAGGACAGTGTATCTAAAATCGACGGTAAGATACGATGTCCCCAAAGGAGCCAGCGTGGCCAACGAGCGACAGCGACACAGCGGTGGCAAGACCCGGCGCCGGGGCGCGGCCCTCGAAGAGGCGCTCCTCGACGCGGCCTGGGCCGAGCTCCAAGAGGTCGGGTATCCCGACCTGACGATGGAGGCGGTGGCAGACCGGGCCGGCACCAGCCGCGCCGTGCTCTACCGCAGGTGGCGCAACCGCGCCGAGATGGTCATCGCCGCTATGCGTCGGCACCGACCGATGCTCTCGGGCGAGGTGCCCGACACCGGCAGCCTGCGCGGCGATGTCCTCGCGCTGCTCACCCGGGTGTCCGACCGCCTGACCGAGCTTGGCCCGGAGACTCTCTACGGCATCCTCGGCGACTACTTCGCGGACACGGAGTCGGTCGCAGCGTTCCAGGACCAGGTGCTCCACATCGGGGCCGGGGTGATGGCCACCATCCTCAAGCACGCCAAGGAGCGCGGCGAGGTGAGGCAAGGGATCAGCCCGAGGGTCAACTCGCTACCCACCGACCTGTTCCGCCATGAGCTGCTGATCCGGCGCACCCCGCCTTCCCGGCGCGTCATCACCGAGATCGTCGACGACGTGTTCCTCCCTCTCGTGCGGCGGAAGGTGAACACACTTCGGTAGGAACGCTGACGCTCCCAGTGTTTAACCCCCACAGAACGGCGGCCGGGATCGAGACTCACATCGCGCCGAGTCGGCAGCCGCCTAGCGGCGTAAGCCCGAGCAGTGCGGTAACACTCTGTGATGGCCATGGCGCCTTCTTGATCGCCGTCAGTGGGCAGGTCCGGATGGCCGCCAACAACCTGCGGTCTCGGCGGCGTCGGTGGTCTCCTGCTTGACGTCGCACCTGCGATGCAGCGTTCGTACTGGCTCCGGGTGGTCTGTAACCCCGCCGGCCGCCGCGGCCTGAGCCGGGCGGCCGGCGGGCCAGCGCGGACCGCGCTCAGAACGTGACGCGGTGCCAGCTACGGCCTGAGTTGTAGGTCATGTACAGGTGGCTTCCAAACGCAGGGACTCCCTCGACGGCCACGCCCTGGCTGGCCGTGGTGAACCCGAAGTCGCCCCAGCCCTTCCCGCCGTCGTCGAGCAGGAGGCTGTTGCGCCAGTGCCTGCCGCCGTCGGTGCTGACGTACAACCAGGTCGCGCCGGACGCCGTCGCGATGAAGATGTGCGCGCTGCCCGGCTGCGCCAGGACGCCGCCGTCGCCGCCGGGCGGCGGGGTGCCGACCTTGACGAAGTGGGTGCCGCCGTCGGTCGAGTAGTACAGCATCTTCTGGGTGGACCCCGCGGCGGGCTCGCCTGCGCAGAGCAGCGTCACGCGGTCACTGCTGAACGCGCCGATGCTCGTGATCGCGTAGTCGTGCGGGCACCGCACTCCGAGGCGCGTCCACGACGCCCCTGTGGTCGTGGCATAGACGTGCGAGCCGAGGATGATCCATCCGGCCGTTCCGTGCAGCGTGATGGTGCCGAGGCCGCCGAAGCCAGTCACGCCGGCCGGCAGCCCGCTGACCAGGCTCCACGAGTCGGTGCCGATGCTGCTGCGGTAGATCGTGATGGCCCCGCGGGGCGTTGTGCTCGCCGCGTAGGCGACTCCGCCAGCGGTCTCGAGGTCGGCCACGTAGCCGGGGAAGGCGACCCGGTGCCAGCTCGCGCCGCCATTGTGAGTCACCCAGAGCTGGGATCCGTAGGCGTATCCGGTCGCCGTACTGGCGAATCGCAGCCGGTCAAGGCCCTTCTGACCGAGGAACCTGGACAGCGGGTACCTGGGAGCAGGAATGCCATGCCAGCTGCGCCCGCCGTTGGTTGTCCTGACCACCGACGTACATGGCTTATGCGCGCACGGCGCCGTACCGAGCACCCACCCGTCACTCGCTGACACGAAGGTCACCGAGTCTGGCTGGAAGCCCGCTGGAACCGGCCCCACGGCCGGGACGGCGCGGGCCGGCGTCTGGGCTGCCGCACCGATCCCGGCAAGGCCAGGCAGTACTCCCGCGCAGGCGAGCGCGGGTATCGCTGCCGCCACGATCAGCGACCTGATCCGCATGACGATCACCTTCAGTCCTCAAGGTTCTGAGCGGCAGGAGGCAGGCAGTTCGCCCGTCGCCTCCGCTTGGCCATTCTTCCCGAACGCATAGACGCCGGTACGCCAGGTGACGTTGCGGGATTTCTGGCCGTCGGCCTAGCCGAGCCGGTACTCCCAGCCCTCCCGCCAGGCGAAGTCCTGCCCGGCCAGGGTTTCGAGCGGCGTGCCGTTGATGAAATGATCAAGGCCCCACCGGGTCGCGACGTGACCGATCACCAGCACCCGCTGGCCTTCCCAGCGCCGCGGCAGGTCCCCGACGAAGCGGCCGACCCGTGCGACCGCCTGCCGCCAGCTCTCTCCGCCGGGGTACGGGCCATCAAGGTGCTCGGTCCGGCCCGCGTGCAGCTCAGCGACGGGCATCCCGTTGCGCTGGCCGTAGTCGCACTCTCGCAGCCGCCAGTCGTGCAGGATGCCGATCGCCGTGCCCTCGAAGGCGACCGACGCGGTCTGGGCAGCGCGGCGCAGGTCCGAGCAGAACACCGCGGCAATCCCGTCGTCGGCTCGTCGCTGCCCGAGTTCCCGCGCCTGCAGCACGCCGCGCTCGGACAGCTCACCGGGCAGCCAGCCGGTCGCGCGCCCCCGCTCGTTGTCGACGGTCGTCGAGTGGGTCTCGAACACCACCTCGATGGCCACGGGCCAACCCTAACCGGCCGGCTCCCCCGGCGGCTTCCCCGCCGGCTCCCCTGGTGGCTCGGCTGAAGCTGCCCGGCGCGGTATGAGGACCGCCAGGACCAGGCCGATCAGAGTGAACGCCGCAAGCATCCCGAGCGACGTCGCGAACGGCTTGCCCTCGGGCAGCTTGGCGGCCACCAGCACCGAGCCGACAAGCGCGGTGCCCAGCGACGAGCCGAGGTTGGACACGCTGCGGGACAGGCCGGAGATATCCCCCTGGTCGGAGTCGGGGAAGCTGGACTGCACCACGTTCACCGACGAGGTGAGCATGACCCCCACCCCCGCGCCCAGCAGGAAGAGCCCCGGCACGAAGCTCGCGACCCCGGAGTCCTTGCTGACCAGCCCGAGCAGCAGGCCCATCCCCGCGAGCGTGGCAGCGAAGCCCGCGATGATCAGCCACCGCTGGGTGTGGCGTCGGGCGAGTCGGCCGGCCGCGGCCGACGCCAGAAGCACTCCGGCCGTGGCCGGGGTGAGCATCAGGCCGGTCTGGATCGCCGAGTACTTCCAGATCTGCTGCAGGAACACCGAGGTGACGAAGAACGAGCCCTGCAGCACCAGCCACTGGATCAGCTGGGTGCTCATGCCGAGGTTGGCCGTGACGTTGCGGAACAGGCGGCGGTGTACCAGCGGATCCTTGCCGTGCCGCTCCCTGGACCCGATGTGCAGGAAGAACCAGGCCAGGATCGCGGCGCCGAGGCCGATGAAGATCCACACCGGCGAGACACCGCCCTTCGCGATGAGGACCGTGCCGCCGACCGTGAAGTCGGTCCGCGAGGCCAGCCATCCGTAGCTCCTTGACAGCAAGATCCCGAGCACCACGAAGAACAGCCCAGCCGCTGACAGGATCGCGCCCTCCACGTCGAAGCTCGGCCGTCGCCCGGTGCGCGGCGGGTCGGAGATCGTGCGTGCCAGCACGATGATCCACGCGACCACCAGGACCTGCAGCAGGAACGAGGCCCGCCAGCTGATCGCGCTCGTCACCACGCCGCCGATCAGCGGGCCAGCCGCGGCGCCGAGCCCGCCGGCGCCGCTGACGATGCCGAAGTACTTCGCCCGGCTCCTGACGTCGGGGTAGGTGACCGTGATCAGGATGTAGACCGGCGGGATCAGCAGGGCCGAGCCGATACCCTCGAGCAGCGAGTAGCCGAAGATCATCAGGCCGAGCGACTGCGCGAGCGCCGCGAGCAGCGCGCCGACACCGTAGACGATCAGCCCGGCCACGAAGCAGGTCTTGCGCCCCCAGATGTCGGTCAGCTTGCTGCCAGGGATCATCAGCGACGCCATGGTCAGCGTGAACAGCGTGATCGTGGTCTGCAGCCCGATCACGGTGGTGTGCAGGTCGGAGGCGATCGTGCTGATCGCGACGTTCATGTTGCTTGCGGCATAACTCGCAATGAACTGGGCGAGCGCCAGCGGCAATACGATCGCACCGGGCCGCGCACGCGGATGCGGCGCGGATGACGCGGTGGCCGGCATGCTCCTACCCTGCGTCCCAGCGGTCGGCCCGGCCGTCACCCGTGCGGGGTGAGAGGCGCACCGACGGCGCGTACCATGCGAGCCAGCGGCATCGGGCGGCGGACAGGAGTACCGTGCGGCAGATCTTTCCGGCTGGCACAGCCGGGCATGTCCTTGGTCCGGCCGATCCGCTGCGGCTGGCCGGGCAGGTCAGCCCGTCCGCGATGTCGGCGCCGCAGGTCGCCGAGCTCATCGCCGCGCTGGCGGCGGTCTACGCCTACCCGGACGGGCGCTGCGTGCGCGGCAACATGATCGCCAGCGTGGACGGTGCGATCGCGCTTGACGGCCGATCCGGCGGGCTGTCAAGCGCGGCTGACCGGCTGGTGTTCTGGGTGCTGCGCAGCCTCGCTGACGTGATCCTGGTCGGCGCGGGGACGGCGCGCCAGGAACAGTACGGCCGGGTTCGGCTGGGCGACATCTGGTCGCAGCTGCGGGCGGGGCGCCAGCCGACGCCGCCGATCGCGGTGCTGACCAGGAACATGAACCTGCCGCTCGAAGGCAAGCTGTTCGGCGACGGATCGGGCGCCGAGCAGCCGGCGAGGACCATCGTGCTGACCACCGGGCTGGTACCCGAGCACCGGCTCAGGGCGGCGGCCAGGGTAGCCGACGTGATCGTGGCAGGCGACCGTGAGGTGACGGCGGCGGCGGCGATCGACGCGCTGGCTCAGCGCGGGTACCGCAGCATCCTCACCGAGGGCGGGCCCGGGCTGCTCGGCGAGCTGTCGGCGGCCGGGCTGCTCGACGAGCTCTGCCTGACGATCAGCCCGGTCCTGGAGGGCGGTCGCTCACCTGCCCGTGTGCTTACTGCGCCGGCCGGAGCCAACCTTCGGCCCGCCGAACTGCGGCTGGCCGCGCTGCTTGAGGACGACGGCTTCCTGTTCGCGCGCTACCTGCGGGCCGGTTAACCGCCCTGGCGCAGGCGCTCGAGCGCCTCGGCGAGGATGGCGGCCCCGTCGCCGATCGAACGGCGCTCCTTCACGTAGGCCAGGTGCGTCTTGTACGGCTCGGTCTGCGGCGGCGACGGCGGGCTTGTCGCATCCCGCCCGGCGGGAACGCCGCAGCGAGGGCAATCCCACATGTCGGGGATCGGCGCATCGTTGGCGAAGCTCGGCACGGTCTCGTGGCCGTTGCAGCAATAGAACGACACCCGCACCCGCGGTGCCGCCTCGCCCCGCTCGGCCTCCCCCATGGGACCGGCGCCAACCCGGCTGCCGCGAATGGCGTTACCACTGCTCAATGCTCGCCTCTTTCTACGTGGTGCGCTCTCGGCGCGCTGCGTGCGGGCCCGGTCGCGGGAGTCACCGGCGGATGCCCGCTACTTCAGCAGCAGCCCGAGCGCGACAATGCAGACGAACCACAGGATCCCGGTGAAGACCGTGATGCGGTCGAGGTTCCGCTCGACCACCGACGACGACCCGAGTGAGGACGACATGCCGCCGCCGAACAGATCGGACAGGCCGCCACCCTTGCCCTTGTGCAGCAGCACGAGCAGCACCATGAGCATGCTCGTGATGATCAGGACGATCGAGAATGCGATAACCACTGCTGTTGTCGTCCCTCCGGGCGCGGGGCCGTCTCTCGGTCAGCGTGCGGCGTCAGGCGTCAGCCTCACGATAGCGGCAGATCCTTACGAATCCCGCCGAATCCAGGCTCGCCCCGCCGACCAGCGCGCCGTCGATGTCTGGCTGCGCCATGATGGCAGGCATGTTGTCGGGTTTCACTGATCCCCCGTAAAGGATACGCACAGTGCCAGCCACTTCGTGACCATGGCAGGCGGAAATCCGGGCCCTGATCGCCCTGCAGACCTCTTGCGCATCTTCCGGGCTGGCCACCTCGCCGGTCCCGATCGCCCACACCGGCTCGTAGGCGACCGTCACCTTCGCGACCTGCTCGGCGTCCAGGCCAGCTAGCCCGCCGTCAAGCTGGCCGATGGTGTGCTCGATGTGCTCGCCAGCGGCGCGCACCTCAAGCGGCTCGCCGATGCACAGCACCGGCCCGATGGCGTTCGCCAGCGCCGCCCGCACCTTGGCGTTGACCAGGGCGTCGTCCTCGTGGTGGTACTGGCGCCGCTCGGAGTGGCCTGCCAGCACGTAGGAGCAGCCGAGCTTGGCGAGCATCCGCCCGCTCACGTCGCCGGTGTAGGCGCCGTCCTGGTGCGGCGAGAGGTCCTGCCCGCCGTAGCCGATCCGCAGCTTGTCGCCCTGGACCAGGGTCTGCACGCTGCGCAGCGCGGTGAACGGCGGCAGCACCACGATCTCGGTCGCGTTGAAGTCCTTGGGAGTCAGCGCGAACGCGAGCTTCTGGACCAGGGCGAGCGCCTCGAAGTGGTTGTTATTCATCTTCCAGTTGCCGGCCACCAGCGGCATCCGCCCCTTCGGGGCCGGGCGGGTCACCCGCCGTCCTGCAGCGCGGCCAGGCCAGGCAGCGTCTTGCCCTCAAGGTATTCCAGGCTGGCGCCGCCGCCGGTGGAGATGTGGCCGAAGGCACTGTCAGGAAAACCCAGTTGCCTAACGGCCGCTGCCGAGTCACCCCCGCCGACCACGGTCAGCCCGTGCACGGCGCTGATCGCCTCGGCCAGCGCACGGGTGCCCGGGGCGAACGCCGGGAACTCGAACACACCGAACGGGCCGTTCCAGAACACCGTCCTGGCATCGGCCAGCTTGCTCGCGAACAGCTCCCTGCTCGCCGGGCCCATGTCCAGGCTCTCCCGGTCGGCGGGGAACGCGGCCACGGGGAAGACCTCATGCTCGGCGTCGGCCGCGTACCCGGTGGCCCCGACCAGGTCGACCGGCAGCACGATCTCCACCCCGCGAGCGGCGGCGTCGGCCAGCACGGCGCGCACGTTGTCGATCTGATCGGCCTCGAGCAGCGACTTGCCGACCTCGTAGCCCTGCGCCGCGAGGAAGGTGTACGACATGCCGCCGCCGATAATCAGGCGGTCCGCCTTGTCAAGCAGGTTCGTGATGACCGCGAGCTTGTCCGACGGCTTGGCTCCGCCGAGCGCGACCACGTAGGGCCGCTCCGGGTTCTCGGTCAGGCGGCGCAGCACCGCGATCTCGGCAAGCACGAGCTCGCCGGCCGCGTGCGGCAGCAGCCAGGCGACGTCGTAGACGCTCGCGTGCTTGCGGTGCAGCGCGCCGAAGCCGTCGCCCACGTAGAGCTGCGCCATGCTGGCCAGCCGACCGGCCAGCTCGCCGCGCTGCGCGTCGTCCTTGCTGGTCTCGGCCGGCTCGAACCTGACGTTCTCCAGCAGGCCGACCTCGCCGTTGCGCAGCGCGCCGGCCACCTGCGTGGCCGACGCGCCAGCCACATCGGAGGCGAACGCCACCGGCGCGCCGAGCAGCTCGCCGAGCCGGCCGGCCACCGGCCGCAGCGACGGGCCGCCAGCCGCGCGAGCGGCGAAGTCATCGCCCTTGGGGCGGCCGAGGTGCGCGCAGATCAGCACCCGTGCGCCCCGGGCGGCCAGCGCCGTGATCGTCGGCAGGCTGGCCCTGATCCGGCCGTCGTCGGTGATCCTGGTGCCGTCGAGCGGCACGTTCAGGTCGGAGCGGAGCAGCACGCACTGCCCGCCGACCTCAAGGTCGGCGATTCCCCGCACCGCTCAGCCCTGGCCAGGCAGGTGGCTGGCGACCAGGGCGGTGAGGTCAACCAGGCGGCAGGTGTACCCCCACTCGTTGTCGTACCAGCCGATGACCTTGACCTGGTCGCCCCTGGCCATGGTGAGCAGGGAGTCGAACGTGCACGACCACGGCGTGCCGACGATGTCGGAGGAGACGATCGGGTCCTCGGTGTAGTACAGGTAGCCCTTGAGCGGGCCACTGTCGGCGGCGGCGCGGTAGGCGGCGTTGACCTCGTCCGCCGAGACCTCGCGCTCGAGCTGCACGACCAGGTCGGTCACCGAGCCGTCCATCACGGGCACCCGCATCGCGATGCCGTCCAGCTTGCCCTTAAGCTCGGGCAGAACCAGCGAGGTGGCCTTGGCCGCTCCCGTGGTGGTCGGGATGATGTTCTGCGCGGCGGCCCTGGCCCGGCGCAGGTCCTTGTGCACGAAGTCAAGCACCACCTGGTCGTTGGTGTACGCGTGGATCGTGGTCATCAGGCCCTTGACGATGCCGAAGTTGTCAACGAGCACCTTGGCCAGCGGCGCGACGCAGTTCGTGGTGCAGGACGCGTTCGAGATGATGGTGTGGGCGGCCGGGTCGTACGCGCCGTCGTTCACTCCCATCACGATCGTGATGTCCTCGCCCTTGGCGGGCGCGGAGATGATCACCTTCTTGGCGCCCGCCTCGATGTGCTTGCTCGCGCCAGCGGCGTCGGTGAAGTGGCCGGTGGACTCCACCACCACGTCCACGCCGAGGTCCGCCCACGGCAGCGCGGCGGGGTCGCGCTCGGCGAACCAGGCGATCTTCTGGTCGCCGGCCACGATGCTGCCGCCGGCCACCGATACGCCGACGTCGAGTGTGCCGAGCAGGGTGTCGTACTTGAGCAGGTGAGCGAACGTATGGATGTCGCCGAGGTCGTTGGCCGCGACGATCTCGATCCCGGCGGGTTTCGTCGCGTGGACCGCACGCCAGAAGTTCCGTCCGATCCGGCCGAACCCGTTGATCCCCACTCGGACAGTCACGAGATGCTCCCCTTGCCTTGTAGCCGTTGGCGGCACGACGATACCGCCGGGGCGCGGTCGGCCCCTCGCCGACCACGCGCCACGCGCACCATAACATCGCGCGCCGACGGGCCAGCAGGGCCGGTCAGCCCGCGACCGAGGGCCTTACGTCCCTGGCGCCTGCCCTGACGCCCCGGTCAGGGCGCCAGCATGTCCGGGGTGAGCTGCGCCTCGGTGCTGGGGATCCCGAGCTCGACCGCCCGCTTGTCGGCGAGTGCCAGCAGCCGCCTGATCCGCCCGGCGATCGCGTCCTTGGTCAGCGCCGGGTCGGCGGCCTGGCCGAGTTCCTCGAGGCTGGCCTGCCGGTGCTTGATCCGAAGCTGGCCGGCCACGATCAGGTGCTCGGGCGCGTCGTCGCCGAGTATCTCGAGCGCGCGCTCGACCCTGGCGCCGGCCGCCACCGCCGCGCGGGCGCTGCGGCGCAGGTTCGCGTCGTCGAAGTTCGCCAGCCGGTTGGCTGTACCGCGGACCGCGCGCCTGATCCGGCGCTCCTCCCAGGCGAGCACGCTGTCGTGCGCGCCAAGCCTGGTCAGGATCGCGCTGATCGCGTCGCCGTCCCTGATCACGACGCGGTCCACGCCGCGCACGTCCCGCGCCTTGGCCTGGATCCGCAGTCGCCGCGCCGCACCGACCATGGCCAGCGCGGCCTCGGGGCCAGGGCAGGTGAGCTCGAGCGACATGGACCGTCCCGGCTCGGTCAGCGAGCCGTGCGCGAGGAACGCCCCGCGCCAGGCGGCCTCGCAGTCGCAGGTGCTGCCCGCCACCACCTGGCGCGGCAGCCCGCGCACCGGCCGGCCCCGGCTGTCGATCAGGCCGGTCTGCCTGGCCAGGCTGTCCCCGTCCTTGACCACCCGCACGACGTACCTGTTGCCCTTGCGCAGCCCGCTCGGCGCGAGCACGATCAGCTCCGAGGTGTGGCCGAAGATCTCTATGATGTCCTTGCGCAGCCGCCTGGCGGCCGCTCCCGTGTCAAGCTCGGCCTCGACCATGATGTGGCCGTTGTTCAGGTGCAGCCCGCCGGCGAACCGCAGCAGGGTCGACACCTCGGCCTTGCGGCAGCACGGCTTGAGCACGCTGACGCGACTGAGCTCGTCCTTGACCAGGCTGGTGAGCGCCACCACTCTCACTCCCCCTCGAATATTCGGGCAAAGGCGCCGGCCAGCAGCAGCGGATCATGGCGGTGCGGTCCAAGTGCCAGATCGGCGAGCACCAGGCGGGCGCCGAGCGCATCGGCCGCGTGGCGCAGTTCGTCGGCGGTGTCGCTGACAGCCACCTGGTCGGCGAGTACCACGTCGACGGCCAGGTCAGGTGCGTGCCGGGCAAGCACCTCCAGGTGAGCACGCGGGGAGAACCCCTCGGTCTCCCCGGGCTGCGGTGCCAGGTTCAGCGTGACCAGCCTCCGGGCGGGGGTGGCGGCCAGCGCCTTGGCCAGATCGGGCACCAGCAGGTGCGGGAGCACGCTGGTGAACCACGACCCTGGGCCGAGCACCACCCAGTCTGCTTCGCCGACCGCCTGCACGGCCTCCGCGCAGGCCGGCGGGTCGGCAGGGATCAACGACATCGACCGTACCCGGCCGGTCGTCATCGCGCAGGCGACCTGGCCCCGAACGGTACTGATCCGCAATGGAAAGTTGGGGTCAACCCCCTCAACTTCGGCCGCAAGGTCGAGCGGCACCGAGGCCATCGGCAGCACCCGGCCGTGCGCGCCGAGCAGCCTGGCCACCCAGTCGAGCCCGGTGACCGGATCGTCGAGCAGCTCCCACAGGGCGACGATCAGCAGGTTGCCCACGGCATGCCCGCCAAGCTCGCCGACGCCGCCGAACCTGTGCTGCACCACCCGGCTCCAGGTCGTGCCCCAGGAGTCGTCGCCGCACAGGGCGGCCAGCGCCATCCGCAGGTCGCCGGGCGGCAGCACGCCGAACTCGCGGCGCAGCCGCCCGCTCGACCCGCCGTCGTCGGCGACGGTCACGATCGCGGTCAGATCGCGGGTCACCCGGCGCAGCGCCGACAGCGAGGCGTGCAGGCCGTGCCCTCCGCCGAGTGCCACCACGCGGTGGCGGGCGGGTCGGCTCTGGCCGGCCAGCGCGTGCCCGCCGCCCTCGCCGCTACTCACGCCCGAGATCGCGGTGCGCGACCTGAATCCCTGGGAAGCCGTCGGCCAGCCTGGCCGCGATCTCCTCGGCGATCACCACGCTGCGGTGCTTGCCGCCGGTGCAGCCGATAGCCAGCGTGACGAAGTGCTTGCCGCTGCGCTCGAAGCCGCCGAGCGCCACCCGGAGCGCCTCCACGTACGCGGCGAGGAATTCCTCGGTCCCGTCCTGGCGCATCACGTACTCACGGACCACCTGGTCCCTGCCGGTCTGCGCGGCGAGTTCGGGAATCCAGTGCGGGTTCGGCAGGAACCGGCAGTCGGCGACCATGTCCGCGTCCACCGGCAGACCGTACTTGAAGCCGAACGACAGCACCGTGACCCGGACGGCGGTGTCCCGCTCGTTGCCGAACGCGTCCCGCATCCGACCGCGCAGCTCGTGGATGTTCAGGCCCGAGGTGTCCAGGATCAGGTCGGCCTCGGCCCTGATCGCCTCGAGCTGCTCGCGCTCGGCCCTGATGCCGTCGATGATCGTGCCGTTCTCCTGCAGCGGGTGCGGCCGCCTGACGTTCTCGAACCTGCGCACCAGCGTCTCGTCGCTGGCCTCGAGGAAGACCACGTACGGGTGCGCGCCGATCGCGGAGAGGTCGTCGAGCGCTGTCTTCAGATCCGATGAGAATGCCCGGCTGCGCACGTCAACGACCGCGGCGACCTTGGGGACGGCGGCACGCGCCCGCCTGGCCAGGTCCAGCATCGTCACCAGCATGGCCGCAGGCAGGTTGTCGGCGACGAACCAGTCCAGGTCCTCGAGGGACTTGGCGGCCGTGGACCGGCCGGCACCGGACATGCCGGTGATGATCACCATCTCAGGCGCGCCGCCGTGCTGAATCATCTGACCCCCCTGGCTGCCGCTGCGCGGTCCCTGCGTCCCGCGTGGCGAGCCCAGTCTCCCGCGCGGCCAGCGCGCCCGCGACCGACTCGGCCAGCCGCGGCCCGAATCCTTCCACCTCGGCGATCTGCTCCGCGGTGGCCTGGCGCAGCCGCTTGACCGAGCCGAAGTGCCTGAGCAGGGCCGCCCGCCTGGCCGGCCCGAGCCCGGGCAGCCCGTCGAGCTCGCTGGCCGTCTGCGCGGCCGCGCGCTTCGCGCGGTGGTAGGTGATCGCGAACCTGTGCGCCTCGTCCCGCACGCGTTGCAGCAGGTACAGGCCCTCGCTGCTGCGCGGCATGATCACCGGCGCGTCCTCGCCGGGCAGCCAGACCTCCTCGAGCCGCTTGGCCAGCCCGCACACGGCCACGTCGGTTATGCCGAGGTCGTTCAGCGCGCGGACGGCCGCGTCGACCTGGCCGGCCCCGCCGTCGATCACGAGCAGGCTGGGCGGGTAAGCGAACTTGCGGCGGCCGCCGTCCTCGTAGCCGTCATCGCCAGCGGACTCGGCTGAGCCTGCGGATTCGGCTGAGCCTGCGGATTCGGCTGAGCCTGCGGATTCGGCGGGCCGGCCAGGGTTCGCGGCACGCTCGTCACGCTCGGCCAGGTACCTGCGGAACCTGCGGGTCACCACCTCGTAGATGGCGGCGAGGTCGTCGGTGCCGCCCGCGCCCTTGATCGCGAACTTGCGGTACTCGGACTTGCGGGCCAGCCCGTCCTCGAACACCACCATCGAGGCGACGACGTTGGTGCCCTGCAGGTTGGAGACGTCGATGCACTCGATCCGCAGCGGCGGGGTGTCAAGCCCGAGCGCGTCCTGTATCTCCTGCATCGCCTGGCTGCGGATGGAAAGGTCACTGGCCCGCCTCGTCTTGTGCAGGGCGAGCGCCTCGGCCGCGTTCCTGGTGACCGTGTCGATCAAGGCCTTCTTGTCGCCGCGCTGCGGCACGCGGAGCGTAACCCGGCCACCCCGGCGGCCGGCCAGCCAGTCCTGGACCGCGACCGCGTCGGGCGGCAGCACGGGGATGAGCACCTCGCGCGGCACGGCCTGCCGGTCGGCCTCGGCCTCCCAGTCGGCACTCCTGCGGCTGGCGTCGCCGCGGCGGCTGTGCCCCTCCTCCTGCTCGCCGCCAGCGTCCTGCTCGCCGCCAGTGTCGTGGCCGGTGACCGGGTCGTCGCGGTAGACCTGGCCGAGGAAGTGCTCGACGAGTTCGGCGGTGCTGAGGTCCTCCACCTTGTCCACCACCCAGCCGCGCTGGCCGCGCACCCGGCCGCCGCGTACGTAGAAGACCTGCACAGCGGCCTCGAGCTGGTCCTCGACCAGCCCGATGACATCGCAGTCGGTCCCGTCGGGCAGCACCACGGCCTGCTTCTCCAGCGCCCGCTGCAGCGCCTGCAGGTCATCGCGCAGCCGGGCCGCACGCTCGAACTCCTCGGCCCTGGCGGCCTCATGCATCTGTGACTCGAGCCGCCGGGTGAACTTGCCGGTCTGGCCGGCCATGAAGTCGCAGAACTCCTCGGCGAGCAGCCGGTGCTCGGCGGCGTCGATCCGCCCCACGCATGGCGCCGAGCACTTGCCGATGTAGCCGAGCAGGCAGGGCCGCCCGATCTGGCCGGCCCGCTTGAACACCCCGGCCGAGCAGGTGCGGACCGGGAACACCCGAAGCAGCGTGTCGACGGTGTCCCTGATCGCCCAGGCGTGCGAGTAGGGCCCGAAGTACCTGACGCCGCGCCGCTTGGTGCCGCGCAGCACCGTGACCCTGGGGAACTCCTCGTTCATCGTGACCGCCAGGTACGGGTAGCTCTTGTCGTCCCGGTACCTGATGTTCCACCGCGGGTCGAATTCCTTAATCCAGGAGTACTCAAGCTGGAGCGCCTCGACCTCGGTGCCGACCACGGTCCACTCCACGCCGGCCGCGTCGAGCAGCATCCACTGGGTACGCGGATGCAGGCTGGCGAAGTCGGAGAAATAGGAGTTCAGCCGCGCACGGAGGTTCTTGGCCTTGCCGACATAGACGACGCGGCCGTGCTTGTCGCGGAACCGGTAGACCCCTGGCGACTCGGGAATGGAGCCAGGCGCCGGCCGGTACGTTGCCGGATCTGCCACGCAGTAACTCTAGCCAGCCCCGCGCGAGCCCTCGGCCGGCGCGAACAGCACCAAGGTGGCCAGGTCCTGCGTCACGTCGGCGAACCTGTGCGCCTCGCCGGCCGGGACGTAGATCACCGATCCCGGCCCGACCGGCACGCGCTCCTGCCCGGCCTCGAAGGTGGCGCGGCCCGTCGTCACCACGTAGATCTCGTCCTCGGCGTGCGGCTCCTGGTCGTCGATGCCGCCGGCCGGGATCGAGTAGGTGCCGACGCTGAGGTCGGGAACACGGAACTGCTCGGCCCAGTGCGGGCCAGACCCCGGCCTGGTGAACTCCCCGGCCCCGGCTATCACCCGCATGCGCGCCTCCCGCCCTCGGTCACTCCATCATGCCGCCTCCGGCGCTTCATGGTGCACCACCTCCGGCGGCGTGAGGGTGCGCGGCGGGTTGTGTCAGGCTGTGCTGATGCTGGTCGCGATCGTGGTCACCGGGGCCGCCACCGCGGCCTGGCTGTACCTGCTCGCCGGGCACGGCGGGTTCTGGCGCACCGACCAGCGCCTGCCCGCGGCGGGGCAAGCCGCGGTGCACGCCGGCCCGCCAGACGACGCGAACTGGCCTGACGTGGTCGCCGTGGTGCCCGCCCGAGACGAGGCGGCGGTACTGCCAGGTTCGCTGCCGACCCTGCTAGCCCAGGAATACCCGGGGAGCCTGCGGGTGGTCCTGGTTGACGACGAGAGCAGCGACGGCACCGCGCAGGTCGCGGCCGAGCTCAGCCGAGAGGCCGCGGCAGCGGGAGCGCGCAGCAGGCTCACGGTCGTCAGCGGCGAGCCGCTGCCGCCCGGCTGGGCCGGCAAGGTCTGGGCCATGGACCAGGGGCTGCGCGCGGCGGGCGACGCCGAGTACGTGCTGTTCACCGATGCCGACATCGCCTATCTGCCTGGTACGGTCACCGCACTGGTGCAGGCCGCCCGCGGCAGCGACCGGGTCCTGGTGTCCCAGATGGCGCTGCTGCGGGCTGGCACGTTCTGGGAGGGGATGCTGATTCCCGCGTTCGTGTACTTCTTCGCCCAGCTCTACCCGTTCCGGCGGGTGAACAGGCCGGGCGGCCGCACCGCGGCGGCGGCCGGCGGCTGCATGCTGGTGCGCCGGTCAGCCCTGCAGGCGGCTGGCGGGCTCGAGCCGATCCGCGGCGCCAGGATCGACGACGTGGCGCTCGGCGGGCTGCTGAAGCGGGCCGGCGGGGACTGCTGGCTCGGGTTCACGACGGACGTGATCAGCAACCGCGAATACCGCGGCCTGGCCGAGATCTGGGACATGGTGGCCAGGAGCGCCTACACCCAGCTGCGCTACTCCGCCGCAGCGCTGGCGGCCACGGTGTTCGGCATGGCGTGGCTCTACCTGCTGCCCGTGGCGGCGTCGCTGGCCGGGATCGTGCTGCTGGCCGTCCGTCCCGGCCTCTCCGGCGTGCCGACCTCCCAGGCGGCGTGGCTGGCCGGCGCCGGCCTTGCCGCCTGGGCGATCATCGCGGCGAGCTACGTCCCTGTGCTGCGGCTCAGCGGGCTGTCCGTGCTGCGCGCGCCCTGCCTGCCGTTCATCGGCGTCCTCTACACGGCAATGACGGTCAGCTCGGCGCTACGGCACCGTGCGGGCCGCGGCGGCGCGTGGAAGGGCCGCACCATCACCCGCTCTGGCTAGCCGGCCGGGGTCAGCTCTCGAACGCCTCCGGCGGCGGGCAGGCGCAGATCAGGTGCCGGTCGCCGTAGGCGCCGTCGATCCGGCGGACCGGCACCCAGTACTTGGATCGCCGGTCGCCGCCGGCCGGGTAGGCGGCCTCGGTCCTGCTGTACGGGTGCGCCCACTCGTCGGCGACCAGCATCGAGGCGGTGTGCGGTGCGTTCTTCAGGGGGTTGTCCTTGGCGTCGAACTCGCCCGATGCCACCTTCGCAATCTCGGCGGCGATCGCGATCATCGCGGCGCAGAACCGGTCGAGCTCGGCCAGGTTCTCGCTCTCGGTGGGCTCGAACATCAGCGTCCCAGCCACAGGGAACGACATCGTCGGCGCATGGAAGCCGTAGTCGATCAGCCGCTTCGCGACGTCCTCGGCGGTGATCCCGGTGCGCGAGGTGATGTGTCGCAGGTCGAACACGCACTCGTGCGCGACCAGGTCGGCCTGGCCGGTGTAGAGCACGGGGAAATGCCCGTTCAGCCGCCTGGCCACGTAGTTGGCGTTCAGCACGGCCACCTGGGTGGCCCGGCGCAGCCCCTGCGCGCCCATCATCGCCAGGTACATCCAGGAGATCGGCAGGATCCCGGCCGACCCGTACGGCGCCGCGGCCACCGGCCCGGTGCGCAGCGACTCCGGCACGTCGCCGGTGCTCGCCCCGACCACGGCGACGTCAGGCAGCACCGGGTGCCTGGGCAGGAACGGGGTCAGGTGCGCGCGGACCGCGACGGGACCGACGCCTGGGCCGCCGCCGCCGTGCGGGATGCAGAACGTCTTGTGCAGGTTCAGGTGCGAGACGTCGGCGCCGAACGAGCCAGGCTGTGCCAGGCCGATCAGCGCGTTCAGGTTCGCGCCGTCCACATAGACCTGGCCGCCAGCGGCGTGCACCAGGTCGCAGACCTCGGACACGGTCGATTCGAACACGCCGCTGGTTGACGGGTACGTCAGCATGATCGCCGCTACCTCGTCGGCGTGCGCGTCCAGCTTGGAGCGCAGGTCGCCGAGGTCGATCGCGCCGTCAGAGCCGCACCTGACCACGACCACTCGCAGCCCGGCGAGCACCGCGGATGCCGCGTTCGTGCCGTGCGCGGACTCGGGGATCAGGCACACTACCCGCTCGGGCTCGTTCCGTGACCTGTGGTACTGCCTGATCGCGAGCAGTCCGGAGAGCTCGCCCTGCGACCCGGCGTTGGGCTGCAGGCTGACCGCGTCGTACCCGGTGATTGCGACCAGCGCGTCCTGCAGCTCGGCGATCAGCTCGTGGTAGCCGGCCGCCTGGTCGGCGGGCGCGAACGGATGCAGCCCGGCGAACTGCGGCCAGCTGATCGGCTCCATCTCCGAGGTGGCGTTCAGCTTCATCGTGCACGAGCCGAGCGGGATCATCGACCGGTCGAGCGCGATGTCGAAGTCGGCCAGCCTGCGCAGGTAACGAAGCAGCGCGGTCTCGCTACGGTAAGCGGAGAACACCTCGTGCGTGAGGAACGCGCTCGTACGCCGCAGCTCAGCCGGGATCGCGGTGAGCTCCGCCGATCCGGAAGCCAGCGCGACCGGAGTGCCGGCAATCGCCTGCGCCACCGCCGCCAGGTGCTCGTCGGTCGTGGTCTCGTCGCAGGCCACCTGCACCACGTCGTGGCTGGCCAGGTACAGGTTGTAGCCGGCCGCCCTGGCCCGGTCGACCGCCGCTACGGCGCCGCCGGGCACCTGCACGGCGACGGTGTCGAAGTAGGTGGCGGTCGCCGCGGGGAATCCGGCGGCGGCCAGGGTGGCCGCGAGGCTGGTCGCCTTCGCGTGCACCCGCCGCGCGATCGCCGTCAGCCCCTGCGGGCCGTGGTACACCGCGTACATCGCGGCGATGACGGCTAGCAGCACCTGCGCGGTGCAGATGTTGCTGGTCGCCCGCTCTCGCCTGATGTGCTGCTCGCGGGTTTGCAGCGCGAGCCGGTAGGCGGAGTTGCCGTCGGCATCGATGGAGACGCCGACGAGCCTTCCTGGCAGCTGGCGCTTGAGGTCGTCCCTGACGCAGATGTCGCCGGCCTGCGGGCCGCCGAACCCCATCGGCACGCCGAACCGCTGGGTGCTGCCGATCGCGACGTCGGCGCCGAGCTCCCCCGGCGGTGTGAGCAGCGTCAGCGCGAGCGGGTCGGCGGCCACCGCGGCCAGCGCACCCCGGGCCTGCGCGGCGGCGATGGCCGGGCGCAGGTCGCGTATCTCTCCGCCCGCACCCGGGTACTGCAGCAGGATTCCGAACAACTCGCCCTCGGGCTGTGCGTCGATCAGTTCGGGTGTGACGGCGCCGGTGACCAGCCTGATTCCGAGCGGCTCCGCCCTGGTGGCAAGCACCGCCAGCGTCTGGGGCAGGCAGTCGGCGTCGGCCAGGAAGATGCTGCCGCGGCCGGTGGCGCGGTGCGTCAGCGTCATGGCCTCGGCGGCGGCGATGGCCTCGTCAAGCATCGAGGCACCAGCCACGGGAAGCGCGGTGAGGTCCTCGATCATGGTCTGGAAGTTGAGCAGCGCCTCGAGCCTGCCCTGGGAGATCTCCGGCTGGTACGGCGTGTACGCGGTATACCAGGCGGGGCTCTCGAGCACGTTCCTGCGGATCACCGCCGGGGTGATGGTGCCGTAATAGCCGAGCCCGATCATCGAGGTCAGCACCTGGTTCCTGGCCGCGATCGCGCGGATCTCGGCCAGCGCCTGGTCCTCGGGCAGCGGCTCGCGCAACTCAAGCGGCTTGCTGATCGCCAGGCCGGCCGGCAGGGCGGCGGTGGTCAGTTCGTCGAGCGAGGCGTAGCCGATCGTCGCGAGCATCTGCTGCTGCTCGGCCTCGTCCGGGCCGATGTGCCGTTGTGCGAATGCCACGGGAGCGCTCCTGGAGTGGGGATGGCTGAGGTATCCCCCTCTGTCACCGCGCTCCGCGCGGGCTCCAGAGCCGCTTATCCCGCCCGGTCCTTGATGCCTGAGAGGTTCCGGGGAGGTTGCCCCTTCGGCGCCGCACGCTGGCTGCGCGCGGACTCTCCCGGACGGTGTCACCAGCGGTACCCGAGCTTACTCTCCCCGCGCGCCCCGGTGCCTCTTTCCGGCCCGGCTAGCCGATCTTGCGCGCTCGGCGCCTGGCAAGCTCGTCGGCAGCTGAACGGCCGGGCCGAGGCCCGCCGTCGGCGGCGTCGGGCTCGGCGGCCTCGCCCGTGTCGGCGGGCAGCTGGGCGAGCGAGCCCTCGACCTCCTGCCAGACCCGGCCGAGCGCGATCCCGAACACACCCTGGCCGCCCTGGAGCAGGTCGACGACCTCGTCAGGAGAGGTGCAGGCGTACACGCTCGCGCCGTCGCTCATCAGCGTCACCTGGGCGAGGTCGGTGGTGCCGTGCTCGCGCAGGTAGTCCACGGCGGCCCTGATCTGCTGCAGCGAGATCCCGGTGTCGAGCAGCCGCTTGACCACGCGCAGCACCAGGATGTCGCGGAAGCCGTAGAGCCGCTGGCTGCCTGATCCTCTGGCGGGCCGCACGCTCGGCTCGACCAGGCCGGTCCGTGCCCAGTAGTCGAGCTGCCGGTAGCTGATGCGCGCCGCGGCGCACGCCGTGGGACCGCGGTAGCCGACGTCCTCGGCGAGCGGCTCAAGCTCATCGTCAAAGAGCAGGCCCTGCTCGCCGGCCAGGCTGGCAGCAGCGCTGCGCTCGCGGTCGTCATGCCCGTCGCCCTTGATCACCGCCACGCCCACCTCCGGCCTGGGTGCACGATTCGCACGTTAGGCCCGCGGACTGACCCCGTCAACGACCTTGCCCGGCGCGTCGCCGATCAGTCAGGTAGCCCCGTGGTCGCGTGGTCAGGTAGCCCCGTGGTTAGGTAGCAGAGCCGAAATCCTCGGGCGTGATGTTGTCGAGGAACTCGCGGAACTTCTCGACCTCGTCTTCCTGCTCGTCGGGGATCGAGACGCCCGCCTCGTCGAGTATGTCGTCGTGGGCGAAGATCGTCGTCCCGGTGCGCAGCGCGAGCGCGATCGAGTCTGACGGGCGGGCGCTGACCGTGGTCCCGTTGGAGAACACCAGGTCGGCGAAGAAGATCCCGTCCCGCAGCGCGGTGATGTTCACCCGGGTCAGCTCGACCTTCAGCGCCTTGAGAATGTCCCGCATCAGGTCGTGGGTCAGCGGGCGCGCCGGGACCATGCCCTGTTGCGCGAAGGCGATGGCGGTGGCCTCCATCGGGCCGATCCAGATCGGCAGGTAGCGCTCGCCGCCGGTCTCCTTCAGCAGCACGATGGGCTGGTTCGTGGGCATCTCGACCCGGACGCCGACGACCTCCATCTCCTTCACCGCGTCTCCGTCCTCACCCGCGCCTCATGTCTGCGTTGTTCCCCTCCGCACCTGCGGCACTCCTTGTCAACGTACACCCGCCGTCTTCGTTGCCCGACACCTGCTCGGGGGCCCCGATCTCGGCTCCGGGCAGCCCGGCCTCGGCCAGCGCGGCCTCGATCATGGCCCGGTGCAGTCTGAGCAGCAGGACGGCGATCGCGCGCGCGGTCTGCCCGGCGGCGTCCCGAGCCCCGGCGCCGCGCTGGCGCAGCGTCGGGGCGACAACCTGCTCGATCAGCGAGATGTCGCGGTCGGCCGCGGTCTTGGCCGCGCGCAGGTGCCTGGCCTGGACGCCGTAGGACGCCAGCGCGGCGACCGTGGCAGCCACGTCGAGAGCGTCCTGGCCGTACAGCCGGCCGGTACGCCTGACCAGCCCGTGCGTCTCGAGCTCGGCAAGCTGCTCGTCGTCGATACCGGCCGCGTTGAGCAGGTCGCGGCGGCTGATCATCTCCGCTGGCCGCGCCGTCGCGGCGCTGCCGCCTCGGCCGCCGTTGCGCTGTCCTGCGTCCGCAGCTGCGCCCTCGACCAGCCGCTCCCTGATTACCCGGAGCGGCAGGTACTGGTCGCGCTGCGCGGTGAGGATGAAGCGGAGCTGGTCCACGTCCGCCGGGCCGAACCTGCGGTACCCGGACGGCGAGCGGGCCGGGCTGATCAGGCCCTCGGACTCAAGGAAGCGGATCTTGGAGACGCTGATGTCGGGAAACTCAGCTCGAAGCTCGGTGAGCACCTCGCCGATGCCGAGGTACGCCCGCGCGAACTGACCGTTCATCCGTACGGTGCGCCTCAGCCACTCTCGGCATGCGTCAGCCGGCCCTGCAGGAAGACCAGCCGGAACTTGCCGATCTGGACCTCGTCACCGCCACTTAGCGCGGCCTGCTCGATCCGCTCCCGGTTCACGTAGGTCCCGTTCAGGCTGCCCACGTCGCGCACGGCGAACGAGCCGCCGTGCCGGTAGAACTCCGCGTGGCGCCGCGAGACGGTCACGTCGTCGAGGAAGATGTCGCTGTCCGGCCGGCGGCCCACCTCGGTCAGCTCGCTGTCGAGCAGGAACCTGCTGCCCGCGTTCGGCCCGCGCCTGACCACGAGCAGCGCCGTGTTCGGCGGCAGCGCGTCGATGGCCGCGGTCTCGGCGGCGGACTCCTCGCCAGCCTCGGACTCCGAGGTCTCGACGCCGGTGAAGATCATCGAGGTGGTCTCGCCGGCGGTACCTCGGTCCAGGGGTGATCTGATCAGCGGGGTTCCGCACTGCCAGCAAAAGCGCGCATTGTCCGGGTTTGCCTCACCGCACCCGGTGCAGTAGACGCTGGGCATATGACTGCCTAGCCTCCCGTTCGTCGGCCGCACCGCACTGACGGCGTACACGTCGGTGCGCGCACTCTGCGCGGCCACGTCCGCCGGCTCCCTCCACGCTACCTGCGGCTGGCGTCCCTGGTCCATCTGCCACGCAGACTCCGGCGCGCGTCCGGCAGGCCGGACCGCGCCCGACCGAGCCGCAACCGACTTAGCCCGGTTGCGGCGCCTACGCCAGATCACGCTGTACACCTCCGACGCTCCGCCGCTACCCGCTGGTCATCCGCAATCACCTAGTGAGGGCAATTGTCTCACGGGCAGGTAGTGCCGCGTCGGCCTTCACGCGAGCCGGGGTCAGGGCGACCCGCGCCGCTCCCGGCCCGCTTGCTCGACCACGGCGGCCCACTCGTCGAGCAGCACCTGGGCACGGTCGCCGTCGCTCGCCTCGGCCCACAGATGGGTGACCGCGCGCGCGGTGTCCGGCAGCACCAGCGCCCAGCCGCCGTCCGGCTCGATCACCCGCACCCCGTCGGTGGTGTCGATCGGCCGCGACCCCGCGGCCTCCACGATCGTGCGCATCACGCTTCCCTTGGCGGCCCACGGCGTCGGGACCGAGCGCCTGAGCAGGTGCGCTACCGGGATCCTGGCGTGGATCTGGCTGAGCGTCAGTCTGGTCCTCGCCACCAGGCCGATCAGCTTGGCGAACGCGGCGATGCCGTCAAGCGACCTAGAGAACTCGGGCACCACGAAGCCGCCGCGGCCGTCGGCTGCGAAGATCACGTCGGCGGCCGCGGTGGCCTCGTACAGGCCGTGCGGCGAGGTCGGCGTCCAGCCCACCTGAACGCCGTGGAACCGGCAGACGTCCTCGGCGACCCTGGTGGTGGTGACCGGCAGCGCCACCCGGCCCGACCGGCGCTCGGCGGCCACCAGGTCGAGCACCACGAGCAGCGCGCGGTCGTCACTGACCAGCGCGCCCTTGTCGTCGATCAGCGTGATCCGCTCGCCGACCGGGTCGAACCGCACGCCGAACGCGGCCCTGGAGGAGTAGACGAGCTCGGCAAGCCGGTGCAGGTCCGCCCTGACCTGGGCCGGCGACTGGGTGGGCGTGGCCTCGTCAAGCCGGTTGTTCACCGTCAGCACGTCCACGCCAATCCGGCCGAGCAGCCCGGGCAGCACCAGGGCCGCGGTGCCGCCAGCGCAGTCGGCCACCACCTTCAGCCTGGCGTCCCTGACCCCGGCCATGTCCACGCAGCGGAGCAGGTCAGCGGTGTAGGCCTCGATCACCCGCGGCGGGTAGGTGAGCTCGGCGATCTCGCCGGGAAAGGCCCTGCGGAACTCCTGCCTGGAGAACACCCGCTCCAGCTTGCGCGCGGCCGCCTGGGACAGGTCGGCGCCGTGCTCATCGAGGAAGATGATGTCCACCGACTGCGGGTCGTCCGGCGTGGTCCTGATCGCGATCCCGCCGCTGCACTCGCTGCGCGCGGTCTCGAACCTGGCCACGGGAAGCGGCTGTGCCTCCAGGTCGACCACGTTGATCGCGCTCGCGTTCAGCGCGCCGTGCACGGCGCGCTTCAGCGCGCGTGCCGCCCTTGATACGTCGCGTGAGGTCGTGACCGCCGACCCTTTCTTCAGCGTGGTGGCGTAGGCGCTGGCCAGCCGCACGCAGAGTTCCGGCGTGATCTCCACGTTCACCAGGCCGGACACCCCGCGCGGGCCGAACAGCGTGCGCTGGCCCCGTGACTCCCAGATCACGCTGGTGTTGACCACCGCGCCGGCCTCGATGGTCTTGAACGGGTAGACCTTGACCCCCGCCGACAGGTACGCCTCGGGCTCGATCACGCACTCGTCCCCTATGACCGCGCCCTCCTCGATCCTGGCCGAGGCCATCACGTCGGTGTTCTTGCCGATCACGCAGCCGCGCAGGGTGGCGCCTACCCCCACGTACACGTTGTTGTGCACCACGGCTCGGTGCAGGAACGCGCCCTCCTTCACCACCACGTTGCTGCCCACCACGGTGAACTCGCGCAATTGCGCTCCAGCCTCGATCTTGGCGTAGTCGCCGATGCACAGCGGGCCGGTGAGGATGGCATCCGGGTCCACCTCGGCGCCCTCGGCCACCCAGATGCCGGGCGAGAGCTCGAACCCGTCGATGTCGGCCTTCACCTTGCCGGACAGCACGTCGGCCTGGACCCGGTGGTAGGCCTCGTGCGTGCCGACGTCCTCCCAGTACCCGTCGGCGACCCAGCCGTAGACCGGCGCGCCGGCCTTGAGCAGCCTGGGGAACACGTCTGCTGACCAGTCGACCACCTCGCCGTGCTGCACCTCGGCAAGCACCTCGGGCTCCATCACGTAGATGCCGGTATTCACCGTGTCGGAGAACACCTGGCCCCAGGTCGGCTTCTCGAGGAACCGCTGGATCCTGCCGTCCTCGTCGGCGATCACTATCCCGAACTCCAGCGGGTCGGGCACCCTGGCCAGCGCGACCGTGACCAGCGCTCCGTTGTCCTTGTGGAAGCGCACCAGATCGGACAGGTCGATGTCGGTCAGCGCGTCGCCGGAGATCACCAGGAAGGGCGCGTCACGCAGCGCGTCCTCGGCGTTCTTGACGCTGCCCGCGGTACCCAGCGGGATGTCCTCGGTGGCGTACTGCAGGCTCATCCCCCACTCTTCGCCGTCGCCGAAGTAGTTGCGCACCATCGAGGCGAGGAACTGGACCGTCACAATGGTCTCGTCGAAGCTGTGCCTGCGCAGCAGGCGCAGCACGTGTTCCATGATCGGCTTGTTCACCACCGGCAGCAGCGGCTTCGGCTGATTGGCGGTCATCGGGCGCAGCCTGGTCCCCTCGCCGCCCGCCATCACTACGGCCCTCACCGTTTGCCAGCGCTCCCTTCAGGCACAAAGAGTCTCGCCCGGATGCCGTGTCCCGAGTCAGCCCGGAGTCCCCTTGCCTTGGTGCGCACCCGCTCGCTCGCGCCTGCCCGCGCGGTCAGCAGCGAGCAGGCCGAAGGCCTGCTGGACATAGAGCACGGCAGCCCACCAGTAGAGTCCACTTCCCCAGAGTGCGAATGCCCAACCGAACACCCGCGCCACGAGTGCGTATGACGTGTGGTGCGAACCAAGAAAAAGCAGCGGAAATGCGTAGAGAAGGCTCATGGTCGCGGCCTTGCCCACGAAGCTGACGTGCAGCGGGCCGTAGCCGCGGCGGCGCAGCGCGAGCAGCACTACGCCGAGCACAAGCTCGCGCACCGCGAGCACGGCCACCAGCCACCAGCCGATGATGGCCCGCACGGCCAGCGCGATCACGGTAGAGACGATGTACAGCCGGTCGGCCGCCGGGTCGAGCAGTTCGCCGAGCCTGCTCTGCTGGTTCAGCGCGCGCGCCACCTTGCCGTCGAGCCAGTCGGAGAACCCGGCCGCAGCAAGTATGCCGAGCGCGTACCAGTCGCCGGCCTGGCTGCGCACCCCGAGCACGAGCCAGAGAAAGACAGGAACGCCGGCCAGCCTGGTCAGGCTGATCAGGTTGGGGATCGTCACGAGCTGCTGCCGCCCAGACTGCGAAGTCATCGCCCGCGATCACCGTCCTCCTCCCGCGGCCGACGTTACGCGGTCCGCTGCCAGGTGGCTACACCGGACCTCGGCTGGCGGAGGCGCCAGGCGCAGCGCAGGGTCAGGGAGCGCGCCGGCTGGCGGTGAGCCTCAGGGCGCCTCCCACAGGCTGGTGATCCCCTGGCCCACGCCGATGCACATGGTCGCCGCGGCCCGGCCGCCGCCGCGCCTGCGCAGTTCATGCAGCAGCGTGGTGACGATCCTGGCGCCCGAGCAGCCGAGCGGATGGCCGATCGCGATCGCGCCGCCGTTGACGTTGACGATCTCCTCGTCGAGTTCAAGCTGGTCGATCACCGCGACGGCCTGGGCCGCGAACGCCTCGTTGACCTCGACAAGCGCAAGCTCGCCGCGCTCCCAGCCGGCCCTGGCCAGCGCCTTCGTCGTGGCCGGAACTGGCCCGATGCCCATATAGTCAGGGTGCACCCCGGCGCTGGCCGCACCGGCGTACCTGGCAAGCGGCTGCGCACCTGAGGTCGTCACCGCCCGCTCCGACATCAGGATCATCCCGGCCGCCCCGTCGTTGAGCGGCGATGAGTTGCCGCCGGTGACGGTGCCGCCCGGGCGGAACGCGGGGCGCTTGCCGGCCAGCTCGGCCTCGGTCATGTCGTCCCTGATCCCCTCGTCCGCGCTGACCGTCCCGCCCGGCGTGTGCACCGGCACGATCTCCGCGTCGAACCGGCCGGCGGTACTGGCGGCGCTGGCGCGCTGGTGGCTGCGCAGCGCGAACGCGTCCTGCCTGGCCCGGTCGATGCCGTACTTGTCGGCCACGTTCTCCGCGGTCTCGCCGAGGGTGATCGGCGGATAGAGCTCGGCCATCCTTGGGCTGACCAGCCGCCAGCCCAGCCTGGTGTCGGCCAGGCCGGCCTCGCGCGGGAAGACCTCGGCCGGCCTCGGCAGCACAAACGGCGCGCGGGTCATCGACTCAGCGCCGCCGGCGATGCAGACGTCGGCGTCTCCGGCGCTGATCGCGCGAGCGGCCGAGCAGACCGCCTCCATGCCCGACCCGCACAGCCGGTTCACCGTGGCCCCTGGGATCTCGACCGGCAGGCCGGCCAGCAGCACCCCCATCCTGGCCACGTTCCTGTTGTCCTCGCCTGCCTGATTGGCGGCTCCCCAATAGACGTCGTCGATCGTGCCGGGGTCGAGCCAGGGGTTTCGCGCCGTCAGCGCGGTGATCACGTCAGCGGTCAGGTGGTCGGGCCGCACGCCGGCCAGGGCACCCTTGACCTTCCCGATTGGCGTCCGGCACGCGTCGACGACGAAGACTGCGGACATCGGCTACCTCTCAGCTTCCGGCACTGGGGCTCACCATACCCGGGCGGATCGGGCCTCTGCCCGGTCCGAGAACTGCCGGCGCCCCGGTACCGGGGCGAGATCTGCGCCAGGTCACCGCGGCGTCACTGGCCGCCGGCTCAGATCACAGGCAGGCGTAGAGCGCGTCGATCAGTGCGCGGTTGCGCGGGTTCCGCCAGCGCGCGCCCATCTGCCCGGTCACATAGCCGAAGGCGCCGAGGCCGAATCTGGTGGGCCGGTGCAGGATGCGGTCGGGCCGTAGACCTGCTCGGCGCGCGCGGCGTCGAGTGCGCCTCGGTCGACCACCCGGATGCCGTCGATGGTGCCGCCGGCGGCGAGCGCCGCGTAGACCCGCGCCACCCCGCGCGCCGTGCCGTGCCCGTTGGCGGACGGCACCTCGGCCCGCCGCCACTGCGTGGTGTTGACCAACCCGGCACCGGACAGGCCGCCAGGGTTGAAGTAGGCGTTGTGCTCCATCAGCCGGTCGCCGTCCAGATCGGAGCGGTCCTGCTCGGGAGGCGGCGGACCAGGCCAGTCGAAATCGGCTACGCGGCGCAGGTCGTTCGCGGCGAGCCCGAAGTGGACGTCGGCGCCGAGCGGGCCAGCCACCTCCTGCGCAAGCAGCGCGCCGACCCGGCGCCCCGCCGCCCGGCGCAGCACCTCGCCGACTCCGAACCCGAACGTGTTGACGTGGTAACCATGCGCGGTGCCCAGCTCCCACCACGGCTCCTGCGCGGCCAGCGCAGCGGTCATCAGCTCCCAGTCGAACATCGCGCCTGGTGGAAGCCGCCGGCGGATCGCCGGCAGCCCGGCCTGGTGGCTGAGCACCTGCCGCACGGTGACCGCGGCCTTGCCTGCCGCCGCGAACTCGGGCCAGTAGCGGCTGACCGGCGCGCCGACATCCAGCCGCCCGTCCCCGGCCAGGCGGGCGGCGAGCAGGGCGAGCAGGCCCTTGCCCACCGAGAAGAAGTTCACCAGGGTGTCGCGCCGCCACGGGACGCTCCGCGCCTGGTCCTGCCAGCCGCCGGTAAGGTCGGCGACGACCCGGCCGCCGACGCGGACGCAGAGCGCCGCGCCGGTGTCACCGCGGGCGGTGAAGTTCGCCGCGAACTCCTCCCGCAGCGGCAGGAACAGGCTGTCACAGTCGCCGCTGACCGGCGGCTCGCCGTCGCCGGCCCGCGGGCATGGCGGGCCGGTCACGCGACGGGCAGGCGCGCCGCGACGAAGGCGGCCAGCGCCTCGATGGAGGCCAGGCAGTCCAGGTTCAGGTCCTCCCCGGCCACGTCCACGCCGAACGTGCGTTGCGCCGCCACGAGCAGCATCGTGGCGCCGAGCGAGTCAAGGCCGATGCCATCACGCAGCAACGGGGTGTCGGGTGCCGCGGTGAGCGGGCGGTCGTCCCCGGTAACGTCGGCCAGAATCTGCCTGATCTGGCCGGCTACGGCCTCCCGGGAAGTCACGGCGTCCCGACCCAGGCGGGCGGGGCGGGCAGCGGGCCGTCCAGGCTCCTGACGTACACGGCGGTACCCGCGCCGTCAGCCGTCCCGGCACGGAAGCCCGCGCCGGTCAGCGCGATCCGCAGCGGCACGTTGTGCGGGGTGATCACGCAGGGCACGCTGACGCGCTCAGCGCCGGCGGACTTCGCTGTCGCGCAGATCCAGGCAAGCAGCGCGTCGATGACGCCCCGGCCGATCGCGCGGCACGACATCATCAGCAGCGGTACCTCCCAGGTCCCGGGAGCCGCGCCGGGTCCGGCCGTCGCGATCACGCAGCCGCCCACGATGCCGTCGTCGCCGAACCGGTCAGACAGCCCTACGGTGACCAGTCGGTGACCCGCCGAGCCGAGCAGTCCGGCCAGCGCCGACTCGCTGAGCTCGGTCCCCGCCGAGTTGAACTGGTGGGTGCGGACCGAGAGCTCATGCAGCCTGGGCAGGTCAGACTGGCTCGCCTCGGCGATGCTGATCCTGGTGCGGCAGTAGCGCAGGAAATCGTCCCTCGACCCGCCGAACGCGCGCGCCTCCGCCTGCCGCTCCCGGCGCTGGCGGTACAGCGCCCCGCGCCGGCGGCCCTCCTCGGTCAGCACCGAAGGGCTGAAGGCCGGCCAGCTGATCGCGTCGGCCACCTCGTCAGGCGCGAGCACCAGGACCTCGGGCAGCGCGAACGACACCTCGGCTCGCTCCAGGGCGTCGTCGTCGACGAAGGCCAGCGCGTCCGTCCCGAGGCCGAGCTCGGCAGCGATCTCGGTGATCGCGGCTGGCTTGGGGCCCCAGCCGCACCGGGCCGCCGCGAACGCGTGCCCGGTGGCCGCCTCCGCGTAGCTCGCCACCTCCGGCGGGTTCCTGCTGGCGACCGCGTTCAGGATGCCGCGCTCGGCCAGCTCGGCAAGGACCGCGGTGAGCTCGGGGTCGGCAGCCGGCGGGCGATCGGGCGACTCCAGGTAGACCCCGCGGAGCAGCGTGTTGTCCAGGTCCCAGACCACACACTTGATCACGGTGCTCTTGACCACGGGGCTCTTGACCACGGGGCCGCTGCTCACGGGCCCGCGGTCTCCTGGCTCGGACCAGTGCGCCGTTCCATCGTGAGGTGCGTCGCGGTGAAGCCGAACGTGCGGTACAGCGACCGCATGCCGAGATTGGCGGCGTGCACCTTGCCGGACAGGTGAGTGAGCCCGGCGTCCGCGGCGGCGCTCAGTATCGCCGACATCAGCAATTCGCCGATGGCGCCGCGTTCGGGAACGTCGGCGACCGCGAGCGAGCGGAAGTTGCCGTACCGCTCCCCGGTCAGCGAGTTGGTGCGCGCCGACAGCCAGGCCCAGCCGAGCGGCTCGGCGGGAGCCTCGGCCGCAGCGGCGACCAGCGCGACCTCGCCAGGCTTGCCGAGCGCTCCGGCGACCCGGCGGCGGTGAAACGCGGGATCGGTGATGGCCTCGTCGCCGAACGAGGCCTGGGCGATCTCGACCTCGAATGCGGCGATGGCGTCGAGGTCGCGGTCGGCCGCCGGCCTGACCACGTACTGGTCCTGCGCCGCGATCACGCCACGTATCCTGCCACACCGGGGAGGGTCCCCCGGCCGGGCCAGCACAGCCGGTTCCGGCGAGGCCAGCACAGCCGGCCCGGCGAGGCGCTTCGCCGACATCGGCGGCGGCTCCGACCTCATGCAGCGTGATCACGAGCGCGGAGGCGAGCGCTGTCCAGCACGGGCGGCACGATCAGCGCTGGCGCCTCGGCATCGGGCGGAACACCGATCCGCGGCAAGCCGGGCAGCCATGGGCTTGAAGGTCGCCGACCTGTGCCCATACGGGCTGATCCTCCTGCGCCCCGCCATCGCGTGCGGCGCGGCCGACGAGGTAGACCGCACCGCAGCCGGCGCAGCGGTACGGCCTGCTCTGCTCGGCCCTGGTGTCGGCGGTGTAGAGCGGGCCTTCGTAGTGCCCGGCCACGAGCGGCGCGGTCTGGCCGCCGGTGCGCAGGTGGTACAGGTGGCTGGTACCCGCCAGGATGCCCGCACCCTCGTAGCTGTTGAAGTTCGGTGCGAGTGACCTGATCACGAGGCCGAGGTCGGTGATCAGCCGCTGGGTGGCCAGCGTCTGGTCGGGTCGCCGGGCCCCGAAGGAGAAGAACACGTGCCTGCCAGGGTGCGGTCCGAGCGCGCTGACCGCACGGGACAAGAACAGCTCGGCGCCCGGCACCGTGTATGGCGGGTCGGTGCAGGCCACATCGAACGCCTCGGCCAGGCTATCGGGCAGCGGTCGGCGCAGGTCGTGCTCGATCACCTGCACGTCCACCCCGGTCCCTGCGGCTTGGTCGGCGGTCCAGCTCAGCACCGCGGGGTCGGCGTCGATCACCGTCAGCCGCCTGATGCCGGGCGCCATGCCGGTCAGTGCCGCGAACCGCGCGATCGCGACCGCGATCAGGTCGTCGTCGCCGAGCAGCACGATTCGGGCGCCGTCCAGCGCTCCGGACTGGTACATCCGCAGCACCCGGTGGATCTTGGTGGCGACTGAGCAGTGCGTCTGGTCAAGCTCGAGCCTGGCAGCCGGCGCTCCGGCCGCGACCTGCTCGAGCTCGGCGCCGAGCGCCGCGAGCTCGGCGGGAATCCGCAGGCCGATGCCGCCGCAGCAGTCGCAGCTCGGGTCGGGGACCCGGTGGGCGGCGAGCAGTTCGCGCGCTGCATGGGTGAGGCTGACCGGCCGGGTGCGGTCAATCACGGCCCGCTTGCGCAGCTCGCTGCAGACGGCCGTGACGATCGGCACGGGCAGCTCGACGGCCCGGCTGATCGCCGCCGTGGCGGCGGGCTCGTGGCTGGCCACCGCGCGGAGTACATCCCTGACGCCGGCCTCGCCCTCGGCCAGCCCGACGGCGGCGGCCACCTCGGCCACGATGGCGTCGATGTCCATCTGCTGCTCGTTCTCCCCTGTGGCGTGGCGTGGTCGCCGGCCAGCGGCCTGCCGCCGATCCTGCGGTATCCTGCCACATCATGCCCGGGATGGAACCGGCCAGCAGATACACCGAGCTGCGGCGCCAGGAAGCGATCTCGCCGAAGGTGCTTTACGCCGTGGACGCGACGGCCGGCCCAGGCTCGGCGGTGCATGACCTTGATGCGCTGACCGCGGTGGCGGTCGGGGCGGTGAGCGCCGGAGCCGGGCACGTGCTCGACGTCTCGCACGTGGTCTTCCCCAACGGCGCGATCACGCTGGTGCTGATCCTGGCCGAGTCGCATCTGAGCATCCACACCTGGCCAGAGGAGAGCCTGGTCGCGATCGACCTGTTCAGCTGCGGCGCGATCGACGGCGAGACCGTGATCGGCCAGCTGGTGCGTGAACTCGCGCTTGATCGGGCCGCGGTGCGCGAGCTGCCGAGGGGCGTTCCGGCCGGCTAGACGGACGCAGAAACCTGGTTGCGCCCAGGCGGCCGCGCTGATCGGATCGGGCCCGTGGACTGCCGCCTGGAGACGCCGAGGCTACGGCTGCGCAGGTGCACCGGCGCCGACCTGCCGTGGCTGACCGAGCTGCACGGTGACCCGGCCGTGATGCGCTACATCGACGCCGAACCCGAGCCGCCGGAGTCGGTCGCCGGGCGAACCCTGCCTAAGATCCTGAGCGACTACGATGACCTGCCCGCCGGGCTCGGCAGGTTCGCCGCCGAGTCCGCCGCCGACGGCTCGGTGCTCGGCTGGTTCGGGATCCGCCCGCCGTCGAGTGTTGGGCTGGGTCCCGACTCGGGGGTCGAGATCGGATACCGGCTCTTCCCTGCCGTCTGGGGTCACGGCTACGCGACCGAGGGCGCCATAGGGCTGGTGCACGACGCGTTCACCGCGCTGGGCGCCGTCCGCGTGGTCGCTACCACGATGACCGTGAACCTGGCCTCCCGCCGGGTGCTCGAGAAGGCCGGGCTGTCCCTGGTCCGCACGTTCTTCGAGGAGTGGCCGACCTACCTCGAGGGCGCCGAGCATGGTGACGTCGAGTACGCGGTGACCAGGCAGGAGTGGCTGGCGCGCGGGTAACTGGCGGCCGGCAGGATCACCAGCCGAGCTCGCGCAGCCGCTCGTCGCCGATCCCGAAGTGATGGGCCACCTCGTGGATGACGGTGCGGCGCACCTGCTCGGCGACCTCGGACTCCGACCAGCACACCGCGCAGATCGCCCGCTGGTAGATCGTGATGTGATCGGGCAGCACGCCTGCGTAGCCGGAGGTCCTGGCGGTGAGCGGCACGCCCTGGTAGAGCCCGAGCAGCCCGCGCGGGCCCGGGCCGTGCTCGACCGTGACGGCGACATTGCGCATCAGGCGCCCGAGGTCCTCGGGCAGCTCGTCGAGCGCGGTGGCCACCATCTGCTCGAACCGGTCAGGATCGATGTCGATCACGCAACCATTGTCCGCCTCCCGGCGGACCTGGCGAGCTCTGCCGCTGGCAGCCGCTTGCGCAGCACGAACCTGTCCCGCGGCAGATAGCGCCGGGACCCGGCTGCCGCGCCGTAGTAGGTCACCGTGATCGACGTGGTGCCGCCTGGCTCGGCCGGGACAACATCGAAGGCCGCGAAACCGAACGGCACCCGCCGCTCCCGGTGCGCCGACCACGGCGCTGGCTCGGCCTGCACCACCGAGGAGCGCTGCACGGCCGGGCTGCCTGGGCCGACGCCGGCGATAACGATGCCCTCGCCGGGAGAGTGCCGCGGCCCGGCCGGCGCGGTGAGCGGATGACCGCCGCCGCCGATGGTCAGGTGCACGGTGCCGTCGGTCGGGTCCATCTCGGCCGTGTTCTGCTCCCGCCAGGAACTGCCGCGCGGTGCCGGAGTCAGCAGCGCGCTGCCCGGCAGCACGCCGCGGACCGGGAAGGACCGCTCGAAGTGGTGCTCGTGGCCGGCCAGCACGAGGTCCACGCCGTAGGCGTCGAACAGCGGCAGCCACTGCTCCCTGATCCCCAGGTCCGCGCCGTTGAAGTGGGCCGACGACATGGCTACCTGATGCATGCAGACCACGATCCAGTCGACGTCCTCGCGCTCCCGCGCCGCCGCGAGCTCGCGCTCCAGCCAGCGGCGCTGCACGCCGCCGCTGTATCCGCGCACGTAAGGGTCGAACCCGCCAGCGCCGTAGCCTGGCACGTGGTCGCGCCGGTAGCCGCTGAACCCGGCGTCCTGGTAGCAGACGTCGTCGTTGCTGAGTACCAGCACCCTGACCGGGCCGGCCGTGAACGCGTACCACATGCCGCGGAACGCCGGACAGCCATTGGCGGGCAGCTCGAATCTGGTCTGGAACGACACGTACCCATGCGAGCCGTTCCCTACCTCGTTCTCATGATTGCCAGGTGCGGGCATCCACGGCCGGTGCCTGGCCGACCGGCTGATGCTGGCGAAGTAGGAGCTCCACGTGGCCACCGGCTGGTCGCTGGCGTTGGCGTAGCACAGGTCGCCGTTGAGCAGGTGGAACAGCGGGCTCAGCGTCTCGACCGCATCGACCACGTGCCCGGCGTTGGGCGAGTGCGGCCCGAGGCCGAGGCCGACCGGCGCCGGGATGGACTGGTCGCCGAAGCTGGTGAACCGCAGCGGCCTCGACCGGCCGGACGGCGCCGTTCTGAACGTGCCGGCGGTCGGCCGAGCGCCGTCGTGCACCACCTGGTAGGCGTAGGCCGTGTCCGGCTCGAGCCCGCTGATCGCGACGTGATAGGTCCACACGGTCTCGCCGGTCATCGCGTCGGTGTAGGTGCGCTCCTGCGCCTCGACCTGGGTACCCGGCGGGCCGCAGGCCTGCCCGACCCGCAGTCGTGGCCTGGCGACCGCGCCAGGCGCCGCCCAGGACACCGCGGCCTGGGTGGCCGCGTCGGCACCGAACTGCACGTGCAGCTGGCCGGGAGGAGGGGCTCCCGCCGAGTCAGGGCGGCGGATGAGGGACGCGGCGTTGCGGCCGGTCGACATAGAGTGAGCCCCCGTTGTCAGTCGCTTGCCTGTGCTCGCTTACTCCGAGCATGCCGCGCGCGCCTGCCCGGGCGGTTCACGCGGGGTAAACGTCCGCCGTCGCGGCGGTGAAAGCTGCGGCTGGCGCTACCACAGATCCCCGGTGGTGAGCACGTAGACGAACGGAACCAGCGGGATGATGCTGAGGATCGCCCACGCGATCTTCGGGCCGGTCCTCATGTCCTGGCGGGTCGCCAGGTCGATCCAGATCAAGATGACGGCGAGGGGGTGGAGGAAGCAGAGGAGGACCTCGATGAGCTTCTTCATGGTTCGAATCTACCGGCGCGATCCAGCGGTCGGGGACACTGGACCGCCAGCGTCAGCTGGTGTTCTCGCGGAAGCCGCCGAGGAAGCGCCGGAACACCCCGCCCTCCCGCGGCAGAGCAGCGCCAGGCGGCGGTGCGGTGGACCGCTCATGGCCTTCGGGTTCGTCATAGTCGGCTCGCGCGATCGCGTCGACGATCTGCGCCTCGTCGAAGGCGTCCGAGCCGGGTATCTCCGGGATGAATCCGACCAGGTCTCCGTCGAGCAGGACCTCGGCCTGCAGGCTCGCCGTGCCCTCGACGCCCCAGACGGCGTCCCTGCCGCCCGTCAGGTGAACCCGGACGCCGTACATGTCCACGCCAGGGTTGACGAGGTGCGCATCGATGCCACGGTCGCGGAGCGCATCGATCACTCGCAGCGCCCTATTCTCGTCCATCAGCCCACGCTACCGTGCGATCTCCGGGTGCGCAGCAGACCTCGCCGCGGTCGCATTTCACAGCCAGTACGATCTGCTCGATGCTCACCGCCGACGGCCAGGTCGCAGGTGCGGGCGTCATCGGGCGTCGATCCACGCGGTTGGCGCGGGCGGCCTGGCCGGTAGCTGGCCGCCGCTGCTCTGGCCGGTGACCGGGAAGCCGGCGGCCGTGAGCGAGGCGGCTAGTCCCCGGCCGCGCGGGCCTCCCAGCTCTCAGGCCCAGCACTCAGGTCCAGCGCCAGGTGGAGGTTCCGCCGGGCTGATCCTCGACTGTCACGCCGAGGTCGGCGAGCTTGTCGCGGAGCCGGTCGGACCTGGCGAAGTCCTTCGCTGACCTGGCAGCGTCACGCTCGGCGACGAGCGAGTCGATCTCCTGGGCGCTTGCGGTGGCCTCGGTTGGCCTGACGTCCAGATCGGCCGGCCCCAGGTCGGCGAGGCCGATGCCCAGCACCGCGTCGAACTCTCGCCCGAGCGCGGTCAGCTCCGCGTCGCCGACCTGTTCGTCGCGCGACGCCGCGATCACCGCCGCGACGGCCCTCGGGGTGTTCAGGTCGTCGCAGACCGCCCGGTCGAATGCGTGGAGATGGCCGGCGGCCGCCTCGCCCAGCCGCCCGGCGGGCGCGGTGCGCGCCGCGGCGTACCGATCGAGCAGCCTGCGCAGTCCGGTGCGTGCACCGTCCATCGCCGTCCGGCTGAATTCGGTCTGGCTGCGGTAGTGCGCGCCGAGCAGCAGGTACCGGTAGACCAGCGAGTGGTAGCCGCGGCCGGCAAGGTCGCTGAGGAGCACGGTGCCGCCCGCCGACTTGGCCATCTTGGCGCCGCGCAGGTTGATGAACTCGCCGTGCAGCCACCAGCCCACCCATGGCTGCCCGTCGCGCAGGTACGCCTCGCTCTGCGCGATCTCGTTGGTGTGGTGCACGGGGATGTGGTCCACGCCGCCGGTGTGGATGTCGAAGTGGCTGCCCAGGTACTGCATCGACATCACCGAGCACTCCAGGTGCCAGCCGGGGGCGCCCCGGCCCCAGGGTGAGTCCCACTCCATCTGGCGGTTCTCGCCAGGGGCCGACGTGCGCCAGACAGCGAAGTCGCTCGCGCTGCGCTTGCCCTCGACCAGCTCGACGCGGGCCCCGCCGCGCTGGCCGGCCAGGTCGAGCCTGGCCAGCTTGCCGTAGCCGGCGTCTCTGGCCGTGTCGAAGTAAAGGCCCGACGGCAGCGCGTAGCACCAGCCGCCAGCATCGAGTACCTGCGCGAACGCGATCATCTCTGCGATGTGATCGGTGGCCTTGCACCAGACGTCTGGCTCGATGACCCGGAGCCTCGCCAGGTCCCGCTTGAACTCGCTGGTGTACTTCGCCGCGATCGCCCAGGCGTCCGTGTGCTCGCGGCGGGCCGCGAGTTCGAGCTTGTCCTCGCCCTCGTCAGCGTCGGAGGCCAGATGGCCGACGTCGGTGATGTTGATGACATGCCTGACCTCGAATCCCTTCCAGGTCAGGGCCCGCTTGAGTGTGTCGGCGAAGATATAGGCCCGCATGTTGCCGATGTGCTGGTCGGAGTAGACCGTCGGTCCGCACGAGTACATGCCCACATGCGGCGGGTCCAGCGGGACGAAGTCGGCGACCTCCCTGGTCAGGGTGCTGAACAGTCGGATGGGCGGCCCGTCGGCGTCGCGAGTCACGGTGCCCCACCCTACCGGCGGGCTTAGGTTACGGTGCGTGCCCGTTACAGCTGCCTGTGCATGGCCATGCCACGCTGCATTGAGGGCAGCGAAACTGCCGTACTTATACATCGGTGTTCTGGATAGCATGTCGCCCATGCTCGAAGCACCAGCTGGCCAGGGCAGGCCGACCGGACCGGGTGGCGGGGTACGCGAACTGCGCTCTGACGCCAGGCGGAACATCACGGCGATACTCGACGCGGCGCTTGACTGCCTGGCCCGCGACCCGCAGGCCAACATCGTGGACATCGCTAAGGCGGCCGGGGTTGGCCGGGTCACGCTGTACGGCCACTTCGCCACCCGCGGGCAGCTCATCGAGGCCGCGTTCGTGCACGCGCTGCGGCAGGCCGATGCGACGCTGGACGCGCTCGACCTGTCCGGCGACCCGCGGCAGGCGCTGACCAGCCTGGCGACGTCGTCCTGGCAGATCATGGACCGGTACCGCGGTGCGCTGGCCGCGGCCCAACGCGAGCTTCCGCTCGGGCGGATCCGCTCGCATGTCGACGGGCCGATGGAGCGGGTGGCCACGCTGATCGGCCGCGGGCAGCAGGTCGGCGTGTTCAGGTCCGACTTGCCGACCGAGTGGCTGGTGGCAATGTTCTATACGGTCATGCACGGCGCGGTGAGCGAGATCGCGGCGGGCCGGCTGCTGGCCGAGGATGCCGCGCGGGTGATCAACGCAACGCTGATTGCCGCGTACACGCCACCAGGATCGATGGTGCCGTCCTAGGGAATCAGCGCGATCTTGCCTGTGGTGTGGCCCGTCATGATCGCCCGGTGCGCGTCGGCGGCCCTGGCCAGCGGAAAGGACTCGGCGACCACGACACGGAGCGTGCGCTGATCGGCCAGCTTGGCCAGTTCTAGGCGGGCAGCGGTCCTGATCTCGGTGCCAGGATCGGCGCCCGGACCTCCGCCGAGCAGCTTGATGCCGACGGCCCCGGCCCGGCCGAACGCGGCGATCGAGGCGATCCGGTCCTTGTTGGCGACCAGCGCGATGGAGACGTCGACGGCCTCGTCGGTGCCGACCAGGTCGATGGCCGCGTCGATGCCTCCGGGTGCCAGCTCGCTGACCCGCTCCGCGAGACCGGGTCCGTAGGCCACCGGGTGGGCACCGAGCTCGCGCAAGAACTCATGCTTGGCCGGGCTCGCGGTGGCGATCACCGTCGCGCCGCGGGCCGTGGCGAGCTGGATGGCCATGATGCCTACTCCCCCGGCGCCGCCGTGGATGAGCACGGTGTCTCCGGCGGCTACGTCCGTTGCCTCCAGGCAGTGCCAGGCGGTCACGCCGGTGAGCATGAGCCCGGCGGCCTGCGGCCAGTCCAAGGAGGCGGGCTTGGGAACCAGGGCATCTCCGGGCGCGATCAGCTCGCTCGCATAGCCGCCGCTGATCCGGTAGGCGATGACCTCGTCGCCGACCCTGACCGGTCCGGCCGGGCCGGTGAGGCCGGGCCCTGCCCGCGTCACGACGCCAGCTGCCTCGAACCCCAGGCGCATCGGCAGCGAGGCAGGGTCGCGGTTGGTCGCCCCGCTGTACATCTTGTAGTCGATCGGGTTGACCCCGGCGGCGTGCACCCGGACCAGCGCCTGCCCAGGACCTGGCTCGGCGATGGGCTCGTCGATGACGGCCAGGACCTCTGGGCCACCGAACGCGGTGGCAATTACGACAGTAGCCATGGCAGCCGCAACCATCCCCGGCCGTCCAGCATTCCGGCTGACTGTCAGTACCTGGGCGTAGCGTGCTACCGATGGCGATCACTGACAGATAGACGGCGGAGAGAGGCGGAGACCGTGGGCGCTGCCCAGACCCTGACCGGAGAGCGCGCTGACCTGCTGGCCTCGATGGCCAAGCAGCGGCACTTCCTCCGTTACACCACGCGCGGGCTGAACGACGAGCAGGCCGCGCAGCGGACCACGGTCAGCGCGCTGTGCCTTGGCGGGATCATCAAGCACGTCGCGCTGACCGAGCGGCAGTGGGCCAAGTTCATCGTGGAAGGGCCATCGGCGATGGCGTTCGACCCGGCCACGGCCGCGCAGACCTGGAGCGACCAGTTCAGGATGCTGGACGGCGAGACGCTGGACAGCCTGCTCGCCAAATACGACGAGATCGCGGCCCAGACCGACGAGCTGATAGCGAGCCTGCCCGACCTGGACGCTGCGCAGCCGCTGCCCCGGGCGCCCTGGTTCGAGGCGGGAGCCTCATGGTCGGTCAGGCGGGTGGTGCTGCACCTGATCGCCGAGATCGCGCAGCACGCCGGGCACGCCGACATCATCCGCGAGGCGCTCGACGGGGCGAAGTCCATGGGCTGAGGTCGGCGGGTTCAGCACTGGGTACCAGGCGGCTGGATTGCCCGGCTGGGCGGTGAAGTCGTAGCGCAGTACGCCATCGGCCGACAGCGCGACCAGGGAGATTGACGAAGTCCCCCAGATCCGGCCGCCGCCAAGATTGCGGCGCACGATGAGGGCCCGGTTGTCCCGCGGGTCCAGGCCGTCGCCGTCGACGAGTGGCAGCCAGGCGCCCCAGGCCTCCGGCGTCGGCTGGCCGGGCTGCGGAGCCGGTCGCGCGGCCGCCTGGAAGCGGGCAGCGAAGTGCGCGATCCGGCCCAGTTCGTGCTCGCGGCCGTCTGTGGCGGGATCGGCGTTCGCGCTCGGACTGGCGGGCGAGTCGGTTGTTTTGCCGGCCAGATCGCTGGCGAGGCCGCTGTTGACGACGAAGTGCAGGCCAGCCGGCAGCCGGCGCTCGGTCAGATCGCGACCGTCCCAGCCCTGCAGGACCGCCAGGCCGGGCTCGGCGGTCAGGAGCAGGAACGGGTCGAGGTCGCGCAGTTCGGAACGGTCGACGGGCTGGCCGGAAGCGGCACGCAGCGGCAGGATGCCGCGGGAGCGTCTGGTCGCGGTCGGCGCTGCCTGGCCCCGCCCGTTGAGTACACAGGCGACCCGCCCGTGCCGGGGTGACACCGCGAGCCAGGTGCCGCCCGCGAGACGGTCCTGGCCGCCGACGAGGTCAGGGAACTGCGGCCAGTGCCGGCCAGGCGGGTCCCAGGCACGGTCGGCGAGCTCGTCGCGCACGCCGGCCAGCAGCAAGGGCAAGCCAGGCTCGACGCTGAGCACCGCGGTACACACCCGGCTATTCCAGCAGACGCGTCCCAGCGGGCGAGGGTCCGGTCTGCTCAACCGAGTTCTGGGTGACCGGGTCTTTCTATGGGCTGGAGTGACGGGGCGTTCCTCGGGATGGAAGGGCCAGATCCGCGGGTGGACAATGATCGGTATGCGACTGGCTGAGGGTGCGCTGCTGCACCAGGTCCACCCGGCGAAGATCGGCGCGGACGTCGCCGCCTCGCTGGTGTCGAACCTGCTGCTCTGGCAGGAGCACCCGAAGGCGGCCGTGGCGGTCCGGCTGGCTGTGCCGATGGTCGGCTCGGCGGCCGTGTTCGGTCTCGCCGACCTGGACGGGCTGACCAGGACCCGCCGCGGGCGGTACATTCTCGCGCATATGCCGCCTTCGGCTCAGGCGGTCAGGCTGGCCGGCGACACGCTGATGGGTGTCGGCGCGTACCGGCGCAGCACCCCGCTGCTCGTCACCGGCGCGGCCGTGATCGCGATCGGATGGTCACACGCCCTGTGGCCCAGGGTTCCCGCCGGGCCAGTGCGACCAGCTCAGAGCGACACCGGTTCAGTGCGAAAGCACCGTTGACCTCAGGTCCTTGCTGGAATCCACGATCAGGCAGGTGATCAGCCGCCTGCCATTCGTCCACGACTGCGGCTCCGGGTACAGGAAGCGCAGGGTCATCGTGCTGGTGATCTTGGACCGGTTGACGTTGGCCGAGATCCTGGACTGGCAGCCGGTCTGGGCCTCCTTGATCAGCGCCGCGCTCCCCGGGTAACTGTGGTTCGTCGCGTCGAACTGAGCGAAGACCTGCGCGTTGTGCGCGGTCGTGCAGGGGACCACGCTGACGTCGGTGACGCCGAGCGCCGACTGGCTGGGCGGCGGGTTCTGGAAGCAGTCCCCGACTCGCAGCGCGAAGATGTTGATCCGGCCTGGCTTGGTGACCCCGGTGGTCGACGGCTGCTTGTTGAAGCTGAGGGTGCCGTTCAGAACCAGGGCGACCGCCACCCCGATCCAGATGACGGCCAGAATCATGCCGGCGATCGCGAAGCCCCTGCCGCGCTGACCGCGCTTCCTGATCTGCACCAGCCCGACGATGCCGAAGATCAGGCTCAGGATCGTCCCGCCGATCAGCCCGAGTATGAACGAGGTGATGGCCAGGCCGTTGATGGTCTGCTTAGGTGGCTGCTGCCCATAGGTGTAGGCCTGGTACGGGTGATAGGCCTGGCCTTGATTGGCCTGGTCCTGGTAGCCCTGGCCAGGCTGATCCTGGTAGCCCTGGCCAGGACCCTGACCCTGGTATCCCTGATAGTCCTGGCCCTGGTACTGCTGGCCCTGGTACTGCTGGCCCTGGTCCTGGTACCCCTGGTCCTGGTACCCCTGGTACCCCTGGTAGCCCTGACCCTGCTGGCCCGCCTCATCCTGCTGGCCCGCCTGGCCCGCCTGGCCCTGATACTGCTGACCCTGGTACTGCGGCTGGCCCTGGTCAGGATACTGGCCGGCGTATTCCTGGCGCTGGTAGCCCTGGTCGGGATAACCGCTCCCCTGGTACCCCTGGTCGGGATAGCCGCTGCCCTGGTATCCGCTGCCTTGGTAGCCGCCGCCCTGGTATCCGTGCCTTGGTAGCCGCCGCCCTGGTACTCCGTGCCTTGGTAGCCACCGCCCTGGTTGGCACCGCCCTGGCTAGCACCGCCCTGGCTAGCACCGCCCTGGTCGGGATAGCCACTCCCCTGGTAGCCCTGGTCGGGATAGCCACTGCCCTGGTATCCGCCGGCCTGGTATCCGCTCTCCTGATAGCCGCCGCCTTGATACCCCTGATCCTGGTAGCCGCCATCCTGGTAGCCACGATCTTGAGAGCCGAGGTCCTGGGAACCGCGGTCCTGGTGCTCCTGAGCGCGGAAGCCCTGGTCGATGTACCTCGGGCTCTGGACGGGCGAAGCGACGATCTGGGTCTTGCCCGCGGCGTCGTCGCTGAGCCACAGCGACCAGCCGGGCGGTGCCGGCGGCCAGGAAGGATCTGGCTGCCAGCCCGGCGGAGGAGCGAAACCGTCGGGAAGCGGCCAGCCTGGAGGCGGGTTGAAGCGGAGTCCCACGGGGTCGTTCCTCTCTCACCGGCGCCGCTACCCCCAGCGTCGCCCGAACACGCACTACCCGATGCGCATTATCTGGTAACAGGGTAGACCTACGGAAATTCACCTCTTGCTTCGCCGACGGTGACAATCTCCTAACGGTCGGCTCACAGCGACCGCTGGTAGACGCGGAACGTCCTGGTGGCCGTCAGGGCGGTGACCGCGACCGCGATGGCGAGGAAGCCAGCGTAGCTGCCGACCGTGGCCCACGCTGCGTGACTGCCGACCGCCAGCCGGGCGGCGGTCGCCGCCCAGTTCACGGGGTTGTACCTGGCGATGTCCGCAATCCAGTGCGGCACCAGGCTCAGCGACAAGAACGCGCCGGACAGGAACGTGAGCGGCAGCACGAGCGTGGTGGACGCGCCGATCAGTGCCTCGCGCTGCTTGGTGAGCAGGGCGAACCCGTTGGACAAGCCTGCCATCGCCAGCGCGATCAGCACGGACACGCCGAGCAGGGCGGCGATGCCGCCCGCGCCACCAGGAAAGGTGGCGCCCATCCCCCAGCCGATGGAGATGATGATGACTGACTGCACGACCGTGGTGACCGCCTGGTAGGCGAGCATGGCCGCGGTGAGCGCGCCCCGGCCGACCGGCGCGGTGAGGAACCTGTCCATCACACCGGTCTGCATGTCCTCGATGTAGGACATGCCGGTCCAGCTTGAGCTGAACATGGCGGTCATGATCACCACGCCTGGGGTGAGATAGGAGATGTAGTTGCCGCTGCCGAAGCCGGGGATCTCCGACACCCGCTTGAACAGGGCGCCGAACAGCAGCAGCCAGATGATCGGCTGCAGCAGGGCCATGAAGATCACGACCGGCTGGCGGTACAGCTCGCGTAGGTAGCGCTTGGTGAAGATCACCCACGCCTGGCGCACGGTAGTCATGAGAGTGCGATCCTTTCTGCCTGATGGAACGAGCGGCCGGTGTGATGCAGGTAGACGTCATCGAGTGAGGGCCGTGCGATGGTGACCGAGCGGACCGTGATGCCCTTGGCCTCCAGGCTGGAGAGCACGGCGGGCAGCGCGCTCGGGCCGTCGGCCACCCGGGCGCGCAGCACGCTCCCGTCGGTCGCCGCGCCGATCACGGTGGGCAGGTCGGCCAGCACCTTCGCTGCCTCGGCGGCGCGGTCGGCGCCGTCAAGCTCGAGCAGCACGGAGTCGCCGCGCAGTGCGGCCTTGAGCTCGGCCGACGTGCCCTGGGCCACGATCCGGCCGCGGTCCACGATCGCGATCCTGGCCGCGTACTGATCGGCTTCCTCGAGGTAGTGGGTGGTCACCAGCACCGTGGTGCCCGCCCTGGTCAGGTCGGTGAGCACAGACCACAGGTCGGCCCTGCCTTCCGGGTCGAGTCCCGTGGTCGGCTCGTCGAGGAAGAGCACCGCCGGGCGGTGCACCAGGACTGTCGCGATATCCAGCCGTCGGCGCATGCCGCCTGAGTAGGTGCGAGCCTGCCGGTCAGCCGCCTCGGTGAGGCTAAGCGCACCGAGCAGCTCGGTGACCCTGCTGCGCAGATCACGCCCGTGCAGGCCGTAGATGCTGCCCTGCATGGTCAGGTTCTCGCGGCCGGTGAGCAGGCCGACCGAGCCGCTGTGCTGGCTCACCGAGCCGATCGCCGACCTGACCTTGCCTGGCCTGGCCAGCACGTCGAACCCGGCCACGCTGGCGCGGCCCTGATCCGGCCTGGACAGCGTGGTCAGGATCCGCATCGTGGTCGTCTTTCCTGCGCCATTCGGCCCGAGCAGCGCGAACACCGTGCCTTCCCGGACCGAGAAGCTCAGCCCGTCCAGCGCCCGCACGTCGCCCTTGTACATCTTGGTGAGGCCATCAGCCTCGATCACGTTCGCAGCGTCGCTGGTCATCAGTACGTCTCCTAACGCCGTTCGGGAAGAGAACATCGTTCTTGACACGAACAACGGTTTATCCCAGAACAACGTTCTCGTCAAGTACGCTGTTAGGTATGGCTCATGGCTCCGGAGACAAGCAGGGTTCGGGCACCGCGCCCGAGCCGCCGTGGCGGTCAGCGCCGCGCCGCGGCCGCGGCGCGCCCAGGCCGCAGCTCAGCCGCGACGTGATCGTGGCCGCGGCGTTCAAGGTCGTGGAGGCCGCCGGCGGCGATGCGCTGACCATGCGCCGGGTCGCCGAGGAGATCGGGGTGTCCGCGTCGGCGCTCTACGGCTACGTGGCCAACAAGGAGGAACTGGTCCAGCTGGTGATCGAGCAGATCATCGAGGAGGCCCCGATGCCGCCGGATGGGATCGGCTGGCAGGACTTCGTCCGTGGCTTCGCCAGGGAGATGTTCGGCATGTTCAGGCGTCATCCAGGCGTGGCCGGGCTTACCCTGGGCCGGGTTCCGCTCGGCCCCGCCATGATGGCCGGAGCCGAGCGGATGCTGGCCGCGCTGCGGGTCGGCGGTGTTCCCGATCAGGTGGCCGCCTACGTCGGCGACCTGGGCAGCCTCTATGTGGCCGCGTACGCCCACGAGCTTGAGGTGAGCCCGCTCACCGAGCCCGCCGAGTTCACCGCCCAGGCGGCAGCGTGGCTGCGATCACTGCCGCGCGAGCAGTTCCCGAATACGGTCGCGCTCGCCGAACTGCTGGTGGCAGGGACCGCAGACGACCGGTTCGAGTGGGGACTTGACGTGCTCGTGCGCGGCATCGCGTCGTACCTGACCGAGCCGCCGACCGCGCAGGCGCGCTGGCCGCAGGCCACGCAGGCTCAGCCGCCGACCCCGTAGACCCGGCGCGCGGTGCCACTGAAGATGGCGGAGCGCTCGACCTGGCTCAGCCCTGAGGTGAGCGCACGCGCGGTCTGGACCACCTGGGCGTAGCTCGCGGTCAGCGTGCAGACCGGCCAGTCCGATCCGAACATGAGCCGGTCAGGGCCGAACTCGGCCAGAGCGGTCTCGTAGTAAGGGACCAGGCGGGCAACTGGCTCGCCGAGCAGGCCGGACAGCTTGCAGGCGGTGTTCGGCAGCGCGGCGAACTCGCGTACGTCATGCATCCAGAGCTCGTCGAGCGGCCGGCCGAGGTCCGGAATGCCCAGATGGTCGAGCACGAAGATGACGCCAGGGCAGGCCGCGGCGGTGCCAGTGGCGGCGGGCAGCTGGTCGGCCGGGACGATCAGGTCGAAGCAGAGCCCGGCCGCGCCTGTCGCGCGCAGGCCGCGGAGCACCGCTGGTGTGGCGAGCCAGTCGGGATCGGGCTCGGTGAGCACCGGATGGCGCAGGCCGCGCAGCAGCCCGCCGTCCGGGCGCTCAGCCAGCGCGGCGATCTGGTCGGCCACGTCCCGCGCCGCCAGGTCCACCCAGCCGACCACCGCGGCGATCAGGTCGCTGCCGGCGGCGAGTTCGAGCAGATCCGTGGTCTCGGCAAGGTCGGTGACGGTCTGCACCACGACGGTAGCCGTGACACGGGCCGCTGCGGCGGCCGGACGCAGGTCGGCCTCCGAGTAGTCCCGCAGCAGCTGCTCATGACCGGGCAACTCAAGCCAGGGCTGCGGCCGAGCGGCGAGATCCCAGACGTGCTGGTGCGCGTCGACCAGGTCCATGACGCGAGCCGCCGGGATCAGCGGGACGGGGCGAGCGCGCGGGCGGCGCCGCGGTCGCCGGTGAATAGTGCCAGGGCGGCCAGGGCGAAGTAGGTGAGCGCGCTCACCCTGGCCCTGCGCCGACGGGCCCGCTCGGTGCCGGCCAGCCGGTCGGCCAGCCAGGACGCGATCAGCACGTAGCAGGTGTCGGTGCCGACCGCGATGGCAAGGTAGACGGCGCCGAGCAGCAGCACCTGGGGCGCGACGGGCTGGCCGGTCCTGATGAACTGCGGCAGGTATGCCAGGAAGAAGATCGCGACCTTCGGATTGAGCAGCTGGACCACCAGGCCGCGGCCGTAGCTGCCCCAGTGTCTGCCCCAGTGTCCGCGACTTTCCGGTCCAGTGGCGTCGCCACCGGGCTCGGCGTCGCCGCGGGAGCGCCAGGCGCGGATCCCGAGCAGGACGAGATAGGCGGCGCCACCGTAGCGCAGTACTGACAGGGCGATGGCTGAGGCGGCGAGCAGCGCGGTAATCCCGAGTGCCGCGCCCGCGATGTAGACGGCCTCACCGGTCTCGATGCCAAGCATGGAGGCGAAGCCGGATCCCCGGCCGCCACCCACTGCCCGGCCGACGACGTACAGCACGCCGGGTCCCGGGGTCGCAGTGAGCACCAGGGTCGCGACGGCGAAGACGGCGATGACGTCCGGGCTTGGCATGCGGATCAGCTTATCTCATCGGGCTATTTCATCCGGACGCCGGGCATAGCCCACCTGGCCGGGCGGAGCTATAGCGATCATATGGCTATCTATCATTCGGTAGCATGTTCATTACGTAATCCAGTTTGAAACTGCTAACTTCGCGGTAACGCGGCGCGCGAAAGGCTACGCCGTCTTTCCGCAGGTCACGGTGGGCGGGCGAATGAAGTTTTCGTTAATACGCCGAGGATTTGGTGCGCAGCCTTGCCGGCCATAAGGTAATACTTGTCTCGCGGGGGCCGAGCGCAAATTCTGCGCATTAGTGACGAGTTCATTATATTCGCTGGGGGGAACGCCGATGGGGCGCGAGCCGACGGATGGGCCGCGACCAGATCACTCAAGAACGGAGCCGCAGGCTGGGCTTTCCGGCCTTGGGCCGATCGGGGGCAGTCGGCTGTCTGGCGCGGAGGCCAGGTATGCCCGCCGCGTGCTGAAGGCCATCCCGGCCGGAGCGGGCTGCGACACCACCCTCAGCCGGCCCGCGGGGTTCTTCATGACTCCTGACAGCACGCCGACGGGGCTCAGCGCGACGAGGTCACGGTGGGTGGCCCCGCTGCTGCTGCTGCTGTTCACGGCGGGTGCGGCCGCGGTGGACAAGTGGGTGTAGCCGCTGACGCACGCCTACGGCTATGTCCTGGTCGGTATCGCCGACGTCACCCCCGGTATCTTCGGCAAGCAGGAGTCGGCGGCCGTCAGGCCGCTGTTCCTGCTGCTCGTGCTGGTCTTCGCGCTGGTGGTGTCCGGCCCCATGTGGCGGCGGCTCCGGCTGCTTGTCACGACGGTGGCCGTGTTCTGCCTGCTGACGCTGCTGACCGACCTGGCACTGACTCGGCTGGCCGCGACCGGCGGGCCTGGGCCGTTCGGCGCGCTAAGCAACACCGTCGCCGGGCTCAACGGCATCATTGCCCTCGCGGTCGGAATCTTCACCACGGCGGTGATGCCCCCAGGTGTGGTGGTGCACGCCGAGCTCAGGGTGCCCAAGCGCACCCTGGTGCTGCTCGCGGTGGTGGCGGTCGCCGCGGTCGCCGTGGTCTGGCTGATCAAGGACTACTGGGCGAACATCATCGCGGCGGTCGGCAGGATTCCGTTGCTCGGCGGAATAGCGTCGGTCATTGTTATCTTCTTCACCGTCTTTCCTTTGATGCTCTACCTAATCGATATGGTGCGGCGGCGCAAGAGGGTGGTCGGCCCGGCGATACTGCCGCCGGTCGGCATCATCGTGCCGGCCAGGAACGAAGAGGGTCTCATCGGTGACTGCATCCGGGCGATCGACCAGGCGGCCGCCGCTTACCCAGCGCCCTGCTCGGTTTATATCGTCGAGAACGGGTCGTCCGATAGAACCTATGCGGAGGCGGCGGCTGCGCTCACCGAGACCAGGCACGTGCGCGGGATCCTGCTCGGGATCCTGCTCCAGTGCGAACCACGCGGAAAAGCGTACGCACTGAATACCGGCGTGCGGCACGCGACCGAGGAGATCGTGCTGCGCATTGACGCGGACACGCGGGCCCGCGGCACGTACCACATGCTCGCCCGCAATAAGTCGGGCATCTGGATGACGGAGCGGTCCGGTGGCTGGCCGCAGCCCGCCACGGCGCGATGGCTGCCACGAGCGCGATGACCCGCGCGACCGCGATCGCGGCGAACGAGCGGCACCGCCGCGCTGACTGCTCGGCCGGGGCGGCGCTGACCTCAGCCGCCGCAGCGGCGGGCGATGGTGAGGGCACGGTAAGGCGTCCACCTGTGCGAGTCAGGCCGGTGGCCGTAGTAGGTGGTGCGGTAACTGCCTGCCCGGCCGGCCAGCACCCGCCAGAACCGCCAGCGCGCCGCCGGGGCCCGGCCGTGGCGCACGAAGAAGCGTCGGTGCCGCGGTCCGGAGATCGCGATCCGGTAGGCGCGCGAGCCGCCGGAGATCTGCTGGAACCAGACCCCCACGGTGAACTTGTGTCCGGCGCAGATCGAGCGGGCAGGCTGGTTGACCAGGACCACCGCGGGTGAGTCCGATGCCACGGCGGCCCATCGCGCCTGCGCCGCCGCCTGGCCGGCTGTCGCCGTTCCCGACAGGCCAGGCAGAATGAGGACCATCAGGCTGGAGATCAGCACCGCAATGGCCGCCGCGCCAATTCGCAGATCGCGCACGCTCGCTCGTCCTTTCAAGATCGCCAAAGTCAGCCTATCGGGTGACGGCGCGATCTCGGATCAGGACGGTGCCAGCTAACCAGAATTCACCAGGAGGCCGCCGCGGGGGGTGCCTGCGGCTGCGGCGGTGCGGGGTTGGCGGCGAGCGCGCGTACCTGCCGCAGTGCCTTGGCGTTCCTTGCGAGCGCCATCGGGGTCCAGATCAGCCCGAAAGGTATCCCCCACCAGCCGAGCAGCAGATTGTGGATCATCGCGGACTTGGCACTTGCCTCGAGTTGCTGCAGCGTGCCGGTGTAGCTGGTGCGCCGCTGCTGGGTGAAGATGAGCATGCTGGTCACCTTGGTGAAGCTGACCCGGTAAGTCGGAGCTGGGGCGGTCATCGGGCCTCCACGGTCGGGGTGAGGGCCACCCTAGCGCAGCTTCGTGCGGCGCAAAAGGGTCAGCGAGTAGCACAGTCGTCCGTTCCGGCCAGGGATGCCGCAACCTCGTAAGGCAGGTGCCTGGGATGCGCGAGCAGCGCCCTGGCCAGGTGGCGGATCTGCGGCCGTCGCGGGATCAGCAGCGCCTCGCTGTACCGCCACGCGCCGATCTCGTCCGACCCGAACCTGGGGCCGATGCCGCGACGGAACCGCCTGGCGTCACCGCCGTCGGCCCGCCAGGCAGCCAGCCACCTGGCGAGCTCGTCGTCGCGCTCGAGCATGGTCCAGTTCATCAGCCGCTCGGCGATCTGCCCGGCCGCATCGATCACGAACGAGGTGTCCGTTTCGGCGCTCACCCGATGCACCCGGCCCTCGGTTCCGCTGCCCCGGCGGATGCTGGCCGAGCTGAACCTCGCACCGAGCGCGAGCGCGGCGACCGCGTGGCCGGCCTCGTGCCAGGCGGTCTGCACGGCCGCCGTCCTAGCCGGGGCGTACGTGGCGTAGCTCCCGCTGTCATAGCGCTGCCTGATCCACGTCTCGTGCACGATCGACTCGTCGTCGTACCTGGCCAGCCGGGCGAGGCGGGCCTCAAGGTCGGCGGCCAGCCTGCGCTGCGACGGCGTCAGCATGGGGCCGACGATAGGGCACGGGGCTGGTACGACACCATTAGCTGACGGCAGAACAGGCGGCAAGGCGGCCAGTGGCCGTGAGAGGGCATGGGGGCTGGCGATGACGCACCGGGCTGACCGGACACTGGTGACGACCGGGCTTGCCAGGGTCGAGGGCGAAGGATCGATGTACGTCCGGGTCAGCGACGGCCAGGTCGAGCAGGTCAGGCTGGAGATCTACGAGCCGCCGCGGTTCTTCGAGGCGTTCCTGCGCGGTCGGTCCTACACCGAGCCACCCGACATCACGGCCAGGATCTGCGGCATCTGCCCGGCCGCCTACCAGACCAGCGCCTGCTGGGCGATCGAGTCGGCCTGCGGGGTGGCGCTGCCCCCCGAGCTTGGCGTCCTGCGCAGGCTGCTGTACTGCGGCGAGTGGATCTCCAGCCATGCCCTGCACATCTACATGCTGCACGCGCCCGATTTCCTCGGCTACCCGGGCGCCGTGGAGATGGCACGCGATCACCGCGAGATCGTCGAGCGCGGGCTCGCCCTGCGCCGTACGGCCAACGCGATCATGGCCACGATCGGCGGCCGCTCTGTGCACCCGGTCAACGTCAGGGTGGGCGGCTTCTACCGGGTTCCGTCCAGGGCCGAGCTCGAGCCGCTGGCCGAGCGGCTGCGCACGACGCTCGACCTGGCGGTCGAGACGGTCCGCTGGGTAGCCGGCTTCGACTTCCCCGACTACAGCTTTGATCACGAGCTGATGTCCCTGCACGACCCTGGGCGCTACCCGATCGAGCGTGGCAGCGTGGTCACCAGCGGCGGGCTCGAGTTCACCGCTGCCGAGTTCGAGCAGCACGTGATCGAGGAGCAGGTGCCGTACTCGATGGCGCTGCACGCGAGGCTGGCCGACCGGGCGGCCGGGGCGGCGGTGGGCAGCGGCTTCTACCTGACCGGTCCGCTCGCGCGGTACTCGCTGAACTCGCGGTGGCTGCCGCCGGTCGCCGCCGAGTCGGCGCACGCGGCCGGGCTCGGTGACACCTGCCGCAACCCGTTCCAGAGCATCGTGGTCCGTGCGGTCGAGGTGGTCTGCGCGGTGGAGGAGGCGATCAGGCTGATCGAGGAGTACGTGCCGCCCGCCGAGCCGTTCATCGCCGCCGAGCCGAGGGCCGGGGCGGGGCACGGGCTGTCCGAGGCGCCACGCGGCGTGCTGTACCACCGGTACGAGCTCGACCAGGCGGGCGCGATCCTGAGCGCGCGGATCATTCCGCCCACCTCGCAGAACCAGGGCGCGATCCAGGACGACCTGCGCGGCTTCGTGGCCGACCGGCTTGACTTCGACGACGAGCGCCTGACCCACGAGTGTGAGCAGGCGATACGCAACTACGACCCGTGCATCTCGTGCGCGACGCACTTCCTCGACCTGCGGATGGACCGCCGATGACAGAGCCGCGGGACCGCCGATGACAGGGCAAGTGGTCGTGATCGGCGTCGGTAACGAGTTCAGGCGCGACGACGGTGTCGGCCTGCGCGTGCTCGAGACGCTGCGCCCGCTGGTGCCCGATACGGTGCGGCTGGTGGCCAGCGACGGCGAGCCGGTCCGGCTGATCGAGGAGTGGTCAGGCGCCGATCTCGCTGTGGTGATCGACGCGGTCAGGACGGGCGCCCTGGGCACGCCGACGCCCGGCCGCACCTACCGGCTGGAGATCGAGCAGGTCGGCGGCGAGCCGCTGGCCCCGGTCAGCTCGCACGGCCTGGGCCTGGGCAACGCCATCAGCCTGGCCCGCGCGCTGGACATGCTGCCCGACCGCCTGGTCGTGCACGCGGTCGAGGTCGCCGACTGCGGCTATGGCACCGGGCTGACTCCCGCGGTCGCCGACGCCGCCGACACCCTCACCACCGCGGTGCTCGCCGACCTCGCCGTCGGCTAGGAGCCGTCGCTGCCGGTCGGCCTGGTGCCGGGCGAGAAGCCGGGCGCGGCCGTGTTGAACGTGGAGAACACCCGCTCCACCGCGCTCTCGCTCATCCCGAGCCTGACCAGCTGCGGGATCAGCGACCTGGTGTTCGGGTCGTGCACCGGGCCGAAGCAGCCGTAGCAGCCGCGGTTGTAGGAGGGGCAGATCGCGCCGCATCCCGCCTGGGTGACCGGGCCGAGGCACGGGGTGCCGTGCGCAACCATGACGCACGGGTTGCCGCGGCTCTTGCACTCGAAGCACACGCTGTGCTGCGGTATCTGCGGCTTACGCCCGGCCAGCAGGGCGGACAGCAGCTCGATGAGCTGGCGCTTGTCGATTGGACAGCCGCGCAGCTCGAAGTCGACGGGCACGTGCTCGGCCACCCCGGTGGAGGTGGCCAGCGTCCGCACATACTCGGGCCTGGCATAGACCGCCGCGGTGAACTCGGCGACGTCGGCGAAGTTGCGCAGCGCCTGGATGCCGCCTGAGGTCGCGCACGCCCCGATGGTGACCAGCGTCCGCGACTGCTCCCTGATCGCGCGGATCCGCTCGGCGTCCTCCGGTGTGGTCACCGAGCCCTCCACCAGCGACACGTCGTACGGGCCAGGCAGGTCTGTCCTCGTGGCCTCGGTGAAGTGCACGATGTCTACCTCGGCGGCCAGCGCGAGCAGCTCGTCGGTGCAGTCGAGCAGGGTGAGCTGGCATCCGTCGCAGGAGGCCAGCTTCCAGACGGCGAGCGTGGGGCGGGCCATGGCTCAGAGCTCCTTGATCGAGAGCAGCCGGTGCGCCTGCTCGTAGCCGACGACCGGGCCGTCCCTGCAGAGCAGCACAGGACCGAGCTGGCAGTGGCCGCACTCGGCGATCCCGCACCGCATGTTCCGCTCCAGCGACACCCTGATGTCAGGCTCGCCGATGCCGAGGCCGGCCAGCGCCCTGGCGGTCAGCCGCATCATCACCTCGGGACCGCAGACCAGCGCGACCGTCGCCGCAGGGTCGACGTCGATCCGGTCGATCAGCTGGGTGACCACGCCGACGTGCCCGCGCCATCCCGACGACGCCCGGTCCACCGTGATCAGCACCTGCGCCCCCGCCTGCCGCCAGGAGTCAAACTGGTCGCTGAAGCAGATCTCCTCCGGCGACCTGGAGCCGATCAGCGCCGTGATCCTTCCGTACCGCTCCCTGCCCGCCAGCGCCGTCAGCAGGGCGGGGCGCAGCGGCGCGAGGCCAATGCCGCCGGCCACCACGAGGATGTTCCGGCCGGCCGGGTCGGGCATCGGGGTGACGGCGCCCGTGCCGTTCGCCCCGATCCCCCAGTCGGTGCCGAACGGCCCGCGCACCCCGACCATCTCCCCCGGCCGCGCCGCGCACAGCGCCCTGGTGACCGCGCCGACCGCGCGGATGGTCTGCACGAGCTCGGTCCCGACCGGAGCCCCGCTGATCGAGATCGGCACCTCGCCGACGCCGAATGCGTACAGCATCGTGAACTGGCCAGGCCGGTGCGCGGGCACGGGCTCGTCGACCGGGCGAAGCACCAGCGTCACGGTGTCGTGCGTCTCGTCCCTGCGCGATCGGACGACGTAGCGCGCCGGGACCGAGCGGCCCACGGCCGGGACATTCCCGGTGCCGGTCAGCTGCGCGGTCATGACACCCAGCCCCGTTGCTCAGGGCTGCCGTACAGGTCAAGCATCCTGATCCGGCTCGAGTGCATGCGCATGGCGGCCACCGCGAGCAGTCTGCGGGCGAGCTGGTACCCGAGCTCGTGGTCGCTGTCGCAGATCCCGATCACCTCGTCAGCGTCGAACTCGAATGCCTCGGTGGGCTGCACCGCGTCGGCGCCGAACTGCCACTCGCGCGGTGGCGATGCCCAGGAGAGCCCCACCACGTCGCCGCGGCCCAGCGTCTCGATCAGGATCGATGCCTGCCCTGGCACGTGCAGGTCGAGCGCCACGTGCCCGCTCGTGATCAGCCAGAAGTTCGCCGCCCTGCCGCCTTCCTCGAAGAACCGGTGGCCGGCCGGCACGGCCACGGCGACCGCGGCGCCGGCCAGCCGCTCGACCTGGGCTGGCCGCAGGCCGCGCAGGAACTCATGGCCGGCGAGCTCGGCGGCGCTGACCCCGGTCATGGCCGTGCCCGCTCACTGCCGCCAGGCCCCGCCGTGCCCGGAGCGCCCTGGCCTCCGGCGGTCTCAGCGCGCAGCGCGGCGACCTCTTCGGTCAGGTCGATGCCGACCGGGCACCATACGATGCACCGGCCGCAGCCCACGCAGCCCGAGCTGCCGAACTGGTCGTGCCAGGTGCCGAGCTTGTGCGTCAGCCACTGCCGGTACCTGCTGCGGTCGCTGGCGCGGACCGGGCCGCTCGGTAGGTAAGAGAAGCTGAGCGAGAAGCAGGAGTCCCACAGCTGCCAGCGCTCGGCGTGCTCGCCGGTCAGATCGCTGGTGTCCTCGACCGTCGTGCAGAAGCACGTCGGGCAGGCCATCGTGCAGTTCCCGCAGGTCAGGCAGCGGGCGGCGACATCGTCCCAGCGGGCGGCATCGTAGCTCTCGCGCATCAGGTCGTGCAGCACGTCGGCGGGCATGGACCGCCCCATCCGGTCGGCCGCCTGCTCGACCGCCGACCTGGCCAGGTGCTCGGTCGGGTCGTCGGCGGGCGTGGTCGACACCGCGGCGAGCACCTCGGCGCCGGCCTGCGAGCCCACATCGACAACGAACCGGTGCATGCCGTCGCCGGTCAGCTCGGTCAGCGCGAGGTCGTAACCCGGACCCGCCTTCGGCCCGGTCCCCATGGATGTGCAGAAGCAGGTCTCGCCTGGCTCGGTGCAGTTCACCGCGACGATGAACACACTGGCCCGGCGCGCCGCGTACCTGGAGGTCGCGTGGTCGCCCGTGCCGAGCACCCGGTCCTGGATGCCGATCGCGCTCAGGTCGCACGGGCGCACGCCGATGAAGGCCATCCTGTCGTCCTGGCCGTCGGCGTCCGGCGGCTCGAGCCGGCCGTCGGTGCGCCTGATCGACCAGAGCTTCTCCCTGGGCGGGTGCAGGTACTGCTTCCACGACTGCGGACCCGCCGAGTGACCGAACGCGGCGGTGTCGGCGCGCTGCCTCAGCCGGTAGCCGCCGGGCGCCAGCTCAACCCCCCAGCCGAACGGAAGCTCGCCGGCCGATCCGAGCTCGCGAAGGATGATCGCCCCGTCCCTGACTGCGGGGCCGATCACCTGGTAGCCGAGGTCGCTCAGGACGGCATGCAGTCGGTCGAGCCCGCCAGCGTCCATCAGTCGCGGTGCGTCCCCTACCCCGGGTCCGCCCGCCGCACCTGCCTGTGCCGCGTCGTCCACGCTGCCCCTCCTCGCCTCTGATAGTACGGTCCCATGACAGCGATCGGTCGGATGCACCACGTCGTGCTCGATTGCGCGGATCCGGCGGGACTCGCCTCGTTCTACTCCGCCCTGCTCGGCCAGCCCATCACCTACATGAGCGCCGACTGGGTCGTGGTGGCGACCAGCGACCGCGCCTCAGGGCTGGCGTTCCAGCTGGCTTCCGGACATCGGCCCACGACCTGGCCAGACCCCGAGATCCCGCAGCAGGTGCACCTGGACATCATGGTCGACGACCTGACGCAGGCGGCCCCGCGGGTGCTGGCTCTCGGCGCGCGCAGACTGGACGGCGACGTCTACTCCGACCCGGCCGGGCATACCTTCTGCCTGATCGCGCGACCGGCCTGGGCGCCGCCTGTGGGCATAGGTTAGGTCCATGACCGAGCACCCGATGCCCGAGGACATCCAGGCGTTCGCGTTTTTCCTGTCCGACCACGCGGTGGTCGAGAACGGCAAGCTCTACGTTAACGGCGGGTTCTGGAACCAGGTGTACAGCGCGACGTATCCGATCGCGCGGGCCTTCGGCGTCGCCGCGGTGCTGCACATCCCGTGGCGCCAGCATCACCAGGGTCACGCCTTCTCCGTCACGTTCGAGGACGCCGACGGCCGGCCGCTCGCCGCCAGGTTCGAAGGGCAGTTCAGGGTGGGCACGGCGCCGAACATGCGGGTCGGCGACTTCACCGTGATACCGCTGGCGGCGTTCGTCACCAACTTCATACTTGACGGGCCAGGCGACTACGCCGCCGTGCTCGCGGTGGACGACACAGAGCTCGCCCGCTGGCGGTTCCGCGCCGTGGAGGCGCCTGACCCGGCGGCTGGCACGCAGGCCGGCGGTGCCAGCGGGCCTGCGGCGAACGAGTAGCGCAGGCCGGGTGGGCGACAAGGACGGCCCGCGCGGCCGGCTGCTCGCGGACCGGGCGGCCGTCGCTGGCCGGCTCGTCGACCTGCGGCGCGAGTTCGACGGCATCGTTGCGGCCGCCGAGCACGCCAATGCCGACGACGAGCACGACCCGGAAGGTGCGACGATCGCGTTCGAACGCCAGCACCTCGCGTCCCTAGTGGAGCGGGCCATGCAGCGCCTCGCCGAGATAGACGAGGCGCTGGGGCGGCTTGACGGCGGTGTCTACGGCACCTGCGAGCGCTGCGGTCTTCCGATCCCTGCGCAGCGGCTGGCCGCCCGTCCCTCCGCCGCGACGTGCGTCAGCTGTGCACGCGCCCGGTAGGTGCCCGCCCGCTGGGCTTCCGGGTGCGGCTAGACAGGGACCGAGAGCGACAGGCCGAACCTGCCTTCCCCGTCGGTCCACCAGGACCGCAGGTCGAGCCCGGCGGCGGCCAGCTCGGCGACGACCCCGGTCCAGCGGAACTTGGCCGAGATCTCGGTCCGCATCTCCTCGCCGTCGCCGAACGCCACGGTCAGCCCGATCGCCGGCACCACCACGGTCTGGTCGGCACAGGAGCGCAGCCGCATCTCGATCCACTCGGCCCGCTCGTCCCAGATCGCCACGTGCTCGAACTGGTCGATGTCGAAGTCCGCGCCGAGCTCGGTGTTGAGCACCCGCAGGATGTTCTTGTTGAACTCGGCGGTGACCCCGGCCGCGTCGTCGTAGGCCGCGACCAGCACGCCGGGGTTCTTCACCAGGTCGGTGCCGAGCAGCAGGGCGTCGCCGGCCCGCAGCTCCGCGCGCACGCTGGCGAAGAACTCCGCCCGCTCGGCAGGCAGCAGGTTGCCGATGGTGCCGCCGAGGAACGCGACAAGCCGCGGACCGCCGGCGCCGTGGATCGGCATGTGCGCGGTGAAGTCCGAGAGCACCGGCAAGACCCGCAGGCCGGGGTACCGCTCGAGCATTCTCCCCGCCGCGGTCACCAGCGCCGACTCGCTCACGTCCACCGGCACGTACTCGGCGAGGGTGCCGTGGTCGCGCATGGCGTCGAGCAGCAGCCTGGTCTTGTCGGCCGACCCCGAGCCGAGCTCCACCAGCGTCGTCGCGCCGGCCGCCGCGGCGATCTCACCTGCCGCCGCGGCCAGGATCTCCCGCTCGGCCCTGGTCGGGTAGTACTCGTCTAGCCTGGTGATCTTGTCGAAGAGCTCGCTGCCGCGCTCGTCATAGAACCACTTGGGCGGCAGCGACTTGGGCGTTGCCGACAGGCCGGCCAGCGCGTCGGCGCGCAGTGCCTGCTCGAAGTAGCTGTCGGGGAGCCGCCGGTCGATCGCTATCTGCGTCATGGCCTGCCTGATCCTCCGTTCGGATGCGGCGCCTGGTCGGCCCGCAGCGGCTGGCCGAGATGGGCATGGGCCGCCAGCGGGCGGACAGCTACCCCGCGCACCGATGCCTCTACCACGCTGTCGTCAGGCACTTCGTGCCAGCCGGGATCGTCGTCGGACGGCTCGGAGGCGATGACCACGCCGTCCGGCCGGTGCCGCCAGTACAGCGTGTCCCCGGCGGCGGTGGCCGCGATCGCCTCGCCGTCGGTGAGCAGCAGGTTGAACCTGCCCACCACGCCGGCCGTCCTTATGTCGGCGATGGCGCCCGCGAGCGCCTGGGCCTGGCCGTTTCCGGCACGCAGCCTGGCCAGCACTATCGCCCAGATCAGCGCCGTGTCACAGCGCGCCTGCAGGCTCAGCAGGTCAGTGGTCGGCAGGTACGTGCAGAGCCGGTGCACCGCGGCTGCCGCCTCGTCGATGCCGATCTCGGCCGGCACCGGCGAAGGCTCAGAGATCGGGTCGCCTGCCGCCTCGGCCCTGTGCACCGCGGCCGCCAGGGCCGACTCAGCGGGGGGCGAGCCCGCCAGGCCGGCGCCGGCGGTCGCTGTCGCCTTGCGTCGCGGGGTGACCGGTCCGCCCGCGGCAGCCGACCAGCCGACCAGGGCCCCGTTAAGGCTGAAAAGCCAGCGGCCCTCGGCGTACGGAGCGGCCGACGAAGCGCCGGTGTCGGTGCCGACCGATGCGGAGCGGACCGCGCCGAGCATGGCCCTGGTGCGGGTGACCCTGGCCAGGTCGGCCAGGCAGTCGTCGGACCAGATCGGGCCGGCCTGGCGGTACCTGGCCGGCACCGGGTCGCCATCGGCGTACCAGCCGACGCCGAACCCGTCCACGTTCATCGTCCCGTGCCGCTGCCTGCGCGGCCGCCAGGCCTGCTCGGCAAGACTGTGCTGCGGGTCGAGCAGCAGCGACCTGATCGTGACCTCGTCGCCCACGTAGGCGAAGTGACGGCACATCAGCCCTGGTCCCCGTCGCGCGCGGTGCGGAATCCGGCGAAGATCTGCCGCCTGATCGGATAGTCCCAGTTGCGGAACGTCCCGCGGCAGGCTACCTGGTCGGCGGAGAACGCCCCGCCGCGCAGCACCTTGTAGTCGGGGCCGAAGAAGACCTCGGAGTACTCGCGGTATGGCCAGGCATGAAAGCCCGGGTAGGGCAGGAAGTCGCTGGCCGTCCACTCCCACACGTCGCCGATGAGCTGGCGGGCTCCGCACGGCGCCGCGCCGGCCGGATAGGAGCCCGCGGGCGCGGGCTGCAGGTGCCGCTGGCCGAGGTTGGCGTGCGCCGGAGTGGGGTCGGCATCGCCCCAGGGGTAGCGGCGTGACCGGCCGGACGCCGGGTCGTACCGCGCGGCCTTCTCCCACTCGGCCTCGGTGGGCAGCCGCCGCCCGGCCCAGCGGGCGTAGGCGTCGGCCTCGTACCAGCAGACGTGCATCACGGGCTCGGCGGCCGGCACCGGCTCGGCGGCGCCGAACCTGCGCCGCAGCCACCGGTCAGGCCCGTCCTGCTGCCAGAACAGCGGGGCGGTCAGGTTGGCCCGCTGCCGGTGCGCCCAGCCGTCCGGCGACCAGATCCGCTGCTCGAAATAACCGCCGTCGGCGATGAAGTCGGCGAACTCGGCGTTGGTGACCGGCGTGGTGTCGATGTAGAACGGCATCAGATCGACCTCGTGGGCCGGGCGCTCGTTGTCGAGCGCCCACGGCTCGGTCGACGTGCCCATGGTGAACGGACCGCCGGGCACAAGCACCTCGCGCGGCAGCCTGAGAGCGTCGGACGGCGACGGCCCGGGCTGCGGCGCCGACAGCACCGCGCTGCCGCGGCGCAATTGGTGGGTGGCGAGCATCGTCTCGTCGTGCTGCTGCTCGTGCTGCGCGATCATGCCGAACACGAAGCCGGATTCGACCAGCGGCCCGCCGGTGAAGCTGACCGCCTCGAGCAGATCGAGTACCCGGCCGCGCACGTCGTGGGCGTAACCGCGGGCCTCGGCCGGCGGCAGCAGCGGAAGCGTGGGCCTCATCGCACGCGGGTGCTCGAACGCGTCGTACAGCGGGTCGATCTCCGGGTGCATCGGCTCCCGGCCGCCGACGCCGCGGAGCAGCCAGAGCTCCTCCTGGTTGGCCACGTGGGCCAGGTCCCAGACCAGCGGCGACATCAGCGGCGAGTGCTGCATGACCAGGTCGGCGTCGTCGATGCAGTCGGTCAGGCCCTGCGTTCTGGTCCTGGCGGACGCGAGCCTGGCGGCAATGTCGTCGCGCAGCGTGGCGATATCGGCTGAGATCGTCATGGGGCTCCCCCACTAGTTGGTGTGCGTGACTCAAGAAGGTCATCGGCCGGGCACCGGCCGCGGCTCACGTAGCGCTCGGCGAAGCCCGCCACGGCGTCCCTGATCAGCCCATCCGCGCCCGACCTGGCCAGCGAGGCGTCGGCGGCCTCGAAGCACTGGCGCGCTGCCCTTGCAAGTACCGGGTCCGACGGGCCGCACCTGGCCGCGCGCAGCCACGGGTCGGGCGGCAGCTCGTACCGCCAGACCGGCTCGGCGGCGGCCATGGCGGCATCGGCGGCCCGCGGGTCGTCGGCGAGTGCGGCCACCACGGCGACCGGGACGATCCAGCCGTCATCGGGCTGGGCATCGATCATCCTGAGCTCGAAGTGGCCGCGCGGTCTGACCGGCGGGAACAGGGTGGACAGGTGGTAGGTCAGGTCGTCGGCGGTCGGGCCGGACTGGCGCAGCCAGTCCCTGAAAGACAACCCGGCAGGGACGGTCCACGGCAGGCCGTCAGGCTCCCGCACGCACAGCACGTCGGCGTCCATCGCGTAGCGCACCCAGCCCGATAGGGCATCCCCCGACCTAAGCAGCCGCTCGGCTCCGGCGGGAGCGTGCGTACGGCACGGGTCCAGCCGTGCCCAGACCAGCTGCCTGGTGCACTTCCATCCGGTGGGCTTGCCGCGGCGCAGCGGCGAGTTGGCGAACGCCGACACCAGGATCGGGGCGAGCGCGTGCAGCAGATGCCACCGGAACGAGCAGCCAGAGGCGTCAGCCGCGGCGGTGCCGGCGTCCACGCACACCTGGACCGACGCGGTGCTGCACATCATCAGCCTGCCCCAGTGGCCGCGCCGGTCGAAGTACTGCTCCATCGCGGCGTACCGCGGCAGGTCGAGCACGCGCCTAGGACGGCGGAGCGGATCGAGGCCGAAGCCGGTGAGCGCGAGGCCGTCCTTGCCGAACGCCTCGCGCATGACGGCGAGGTCGCCGCTAGCGGCGGCGACGCACTCGCTGAGGTTCTTCGCGGGGGCCGTGCTGAGCTCCACCTGGCCGCCAGGTTCCAGGGTCAGCAGGCCCGCTCCGGGGAGCACTCCAGGCCGCTCGAGGCGGCTCAGGATCTGGCGGATCTTATCGAGCGGTACGGGCAGCATGGGGTCGCGCAGGTCGCGCACCAGCCACTCGAGCTCGGCGCCGATCTTGCCTGGTGGCCCTGTCTTGAAGCAGATCGCCCCGATCAGCCGCTCGGCCTCGATCTCCGAGAGCGGCTGCGCGCCCGCTCGCCCCTGAGCGCTGACGAGGGCGGCGCTCATCCTGTCAGTGCTCATCCTGTCAGGGTGCAGCTCAATCGCCATCTCCCAGGTGTATCTCGGGCAGCACCGGGCACTGTGGATGCCAACTGTCGGCCGGGCATGGTAATTCCCTGATGTTGTTGACCTATCCATAACAGGCTGGTCTGACACTGGTGACCTAGCGGTCGGCCCGAACGGAAGGAACGCGATGAGTGCGCGCGAGTTCGACGTGGTCGTCATCGGGATGGGACCGGGCGGCGAGGAAGTCGCCGAGCGGCTCGCCGAGGCGGGTCTGGCGGTGGCCGGGGTGGAGTCTCGCCTGGTCGGTGGTGAGTGCCCGTACTACGGCTGCGTGCCATCGAAGATGATGATCAGGGCGGCGAACCTGCTCGCCGAGGGGCGCCGGATCCCGGGCATGGCTGGCCGGTCCGATGTGGAGCCCGACTGGGCGCCGGTCGCCGCCAGGATCAGGAACGAGGCCACCGACGACTGGGACGACACCGTCGCCGCCGACAGGTTCACCGGCAAGGGCGGTCACCTGTTCCGCGGCACCGGCCGGATCACCGGGCCTGGCGAGGTGCGGGTCACTCCCCGGCCCGGCGATGACAGGCCAGGGAGTGACAGCGAAGACGGCGGGGACGGCCAAGACAGCACGGTGCTGCGGGCCAGGCGCGGGATCGTGATCAACACCGGCACCGCGCCGGCCATACCGCCGATCCCCGGCCTCGCCGGGACGCCACTGTGGACCAACAGGGAGGCCGTCAAGGCGACCGAGGTGCCTGAGTCACTCGTGGTGATCGGCGGCGGCGCGATCGGGGTCGAGCTCGCCCAGGCCTTCGCCAGGTTCGGCGCGCGGGTCACCGTGGTTGAGGCGCTCGGCCGCCTGGTGTCGTTCGAGGAACCCGAGGCCAGTGACCTGCTTGCGGAGGTCTTCGCCCGCCAGGGCATCGGCGTGCGCACCAGCATCGCGGCGCGCGAGGTCAGCCACGACGGCGCGGCGTTCGCCGTGACGCTGGACGGTGGTGATGTGCTGCGCGCCGAGCGGCTGCTTGTGGCTACGGGACGGCGGATCGACCTGGCCGGGATCGGCGCGGGTGCGGTGGGCATCGACGAGAAGGCCAGGGCCATCCCGGTCGACGACAGGATGCGGGCGGCACCCGGAGTCTGGGCGATCGGCGACATCGTGGGGAAGGGTGCGTTCACCCACGTGTCCATGTACCACGCGGGCATCGTGATCGCCGACATCCTAGGCACGGAGCACCACGCCGCCGAGTACCACGCGGTGCCGAGGGTGACGTTCACCGATCCGGAGATCGGCTCGGTCGGGCTCACCGAGGCGCAGGCACGCGAGCAGGGCATTGAGGTCCGGGTAAGCCTGATCCAGGTACCGTCGTCGACTCGGGGGTGGATACACAAGGCGGGCAACGAGGGGTTCATCAAGCTGGTGCAGGACGCGCGGGCGGGCACGCTGATCGGCGCGACCTCGGCAGGCCCGGTGGGCGGCGAGGTGCTGAGCATGCTCACCGTCGCGGTGCACGCCAGGGTGCCGGTGCAGCGGCTGCGCGAGATGATCTACGCTTACCCGACATTCCACCGCGCCGTCGAGCCCGCCCTGGCGGCCCTGGCCTAGCTCGCCGGTCACGGCGCGCCAGATATGTTGGACCCCGGCGGATACTGGACCCAGGCGGGTCGGCACGGACAGCGGGACGGAGGCAGGGCGCGGGATGAGCATCGTCAGCCTGGTCGCCGACGGCCCGCTGCTGCTCGCGATGCCGGTCGCGGCTGCCGCGGGTGCGCTGACGTTCATGTCACCGTGCGTGCTCCCGCTGGTGCCCGGCTACCTGTCGTATATCACCGGCATGTCCGGTGCGTCGGTGGCTGGCAGTGCAGCCTCAGACGGGGCGGCCTCAGGCGGGGCGGCCTCAGGCGGGGCGGCCTCAGGTGGCCCTGGCGTCGGCGGGCCTGACGCCGGTGAGCCTGATGCCGGCGGCGGGGCAGGGGCGATGGTCAGCGCTGGCATGGCGTCGGCTGGCACGGCGCAGGTCGGCACGGTGCAGGTTGGTACGGGGGTCGCCGCGCACGCGGTGCCCGCGGTGACGGCGCCGGCCCGCGGGCGCACGATCGCCGGGGCGATGCTGTTCGTGCTCGGATTCTCGGTCCTGTTCACCGTGTACGGCGCGGCGTTCGGCGCCCTGAGCCGCGCGCTGCAAGACCACTACCAGGGCCTGTCGCAGATTCTCGGCATCGTCATGATCGCGCTCGGCCTGCTCTTCGCCGGCGCGTTCGACCGGTTCAGCTTCGCCGGCCGGATCGTCAAGCCATCCGCCAGGCCCAAAGCCGGGCTGGCGGGTGCGCCGCTGCTCGGGGTGCTGTTCGGGCTCGGCTGGACGCCGTGCGCCGGCCCGACGCTCAGCGCGGTGATGGCGCTCAGCCTCACCACGGGCACGGCGGCGCGAGGCGCCGTGCTCGCGTTCGTCTACGCGCTCGGGGTCGGCATACCGTTCCTCATCGTGGCGGTCGCCGTCGACCGCGGCATGGCCGTGTTCGGATTCGCCAGGCGGCACGCGAGGCTGATCACCAGGATCGGCGGCGTCCTGCTGATCGCGGTCGGCCTGCTCGAGGTGACCGGCGCCTGGGCCAGCGCGATCATCTGGCTGAGGGTCCACTGGTTCCAGGGCTACTACTCCCCGCTCTAGGTCACCCCGGCAGCTAGCCGGCCTGCGGCCGCGGCGGCCTTGGCGGCAGCGGGGGCCGGCGGCGCGACGGCCGGTCGGCGGTGCTTGGCGGCGTGGCGGCCGGGTGCTGGTCGAGCGCCTCGAGCGCGAGCCGCACCGCGGCCTGGAGCTGGGTGTCCTCCCCCGCCGCCCAGTCGTCCGGCGAGATGAGCACCTCCAGGTCGGGTTCCACGCCGTAGTTCTCCACGCCCCAGCCGAGCTCGGCGAACCAGAACGACGCCTTGGGTACGGTCATCAGCGTGCCGTCCACTAGGTGGTGCCAGCCCTCGATGCCGATCACGCCGCCCCAGGTCCTGGCGCCCACCACCGGGCCGATGCCGAGGATCTTGATGGCGGCCGTCACGATGTCGCCGTCGGACCCCGCGGTCTCGTCGGTGATGCCGACCACCGGCCCGCGCGGCGCCTGCAGCGGGTAGCTCTCGGCGGCCATGTTCCGCACCACGTCCCAGCCGATAATCCGCCTGGCCAGCTTCTCCACCACCAGCTGCGAGGTATGGCCGCCCCGGTTGGCCCGCACGTCCACGATCAGGCCTTCGCTGTGCATCTCGCGCCGCAGGTCGCGGTGGAAGTCCGACCAGCCCTCGCTCTGCATGTCGGGTACGTGCAGGTAGCCGAGCCTGTCGTCGCTGAGTTCGCGCACCAGCGCGCGTCGGCTGGCGACCCAGTCCTGGTAGCGCAGCCTGCGCTCGTCGGCAAGCGGGATCACCACGGCCCGGTGCGGCTGTCCGTCGGCCGCGCGCAGCACGGTCAGCTCGACCGGCTTGCCCGCCGTGCCGATCAGCAGCGGGCCAGGGCCCTTGCTCACGTCCACCGGCTGGCCGTCCACGGCGATCAGCCGGTCGCCGGCGGCGATGCCGGTGCCTGGCGCCTCGAGCGGCGAGCGTGCCCGCGGGTCGGAGGCCTCGCCGGGCAGGATGCGGCCGACCAGCCAGCCGTCCTGGCTGGCGTCCAGGTCGGCGCCGAGCAGGCCGGCGACGTGCCCGGTGCTGCCCGAGCCGCCTGCCGGGCTGATGTAGGCGTGCGAGCTGCCAAGCTCGGCGACCACCTCGTTGAGCAGGTCGGCGAACTCATCCGACGTGGCGATCCGGTCGAGCAGCGGCCGGTACTGGTCGAGCACGGCGTCCCAGTCCACGTCGGCCATGTCGGAGATCCAGAATTCGTGCCGCATCGTCCGCCCGGCCTGCGCGTAGGCGGCCCGCCAGAGAGCGGCGGGCTCGGCGATGAACCTGGCACGGCTCAGGTCGACCGATACCCGGTCATCGCTGTCGGAGTCCGCCTTTCTGGTGGCCGGAACGATGACCAGCTGGTGATGGTCGTAGACCGCCAGCCTGGTGCCGTCCCCGCTCGGCGCGAACCAGCTGACGTCCCCGGCAAGCTCAGTGCACCGGGACCGCTTGATGTCGAAGTACTCGAGTGCGGGCCGCGGGCCGCTGTCGTCCAGCCGGGCGCCGCCCTCCCCCAGGTTCCCGGCCAGCGGGTCACGCAGCCAGGCGAGCCCGCCGTCCACCGCGTGCAGCTGCCGGTACCTGGACTCGGGCACCGGCACCTGGACGATCCTGGTGCCGAGGCCATCCAGGTCGATGCTGACCGGCTTGACCGCGTCCTCCGACTCGGCCGGCCCCGCCTCGCCGTTCCTGCCGTTCTTGCCGTTCCTGCCGTTCTCCTCGCCCGCCTCGCTCGCCTGCGCGGCGTCGCCGCCAGTCGGCTCAGCGGCGTCGCCACCATTCGGCTCAGCGCCGTCGCTGCCCGGCAGATCAGCGGCACGCGAGCGGGAGTCGGCTGGCTTGTCCTCGTCCTTCTGGCCGCCCACCGGGCGGCCGCCGACCAGCGGCCCGAACGGCGACGGCGTGTCCGATGCGAGCGTGAGCAGGTAGGGCCGGCTGCCGTAGGGGAACGAGAGGTCGAACACGTGCGCGTCATACACCGGGTCGAAGGTGCGCCTGGACAGGAACGCCAGGTACAGGCCGTCCGGGGTGAACGAGGGGTCGGTGTCAACGAACCGCCCGTCGGTGACGTCGGTGACCTCACGGCTCGCCAGCCTGGCCAGCCTGAGCTTGCGCAGCGGGTCCTCGACCGGCTCTGACCAGGCCAGCCAGGCCGAGTCCGGAGTGAACGCGAGGTCGGCGATCGGCCCGTACGCCGACCTGGCCAGCTCGGTCACCTCGCCGGACTCGACGGCCACGACGAACAGCCCGCCGTCCCGCGCCGCCACAGCGACGCTCGCGCCGTCCGGTGCGGCCGCCAGGTCGTGGACCCAGCCGATCTGGCCGGCCGCGATCCTGCGCCGCGGCTGGTCAGCGGCAGCGCCGTTGACGGGCCCGATCTCCAGCGCGTCAGCACCGTCCGCGTCGACCACCCACACGGCCTGCCCGGTCGTGCCGAGCAGCCGCGGCAGCCGCGCCACCGGCCCGGGTATCGCCGACAGGGCCCTGGCCGGGCCCTCCCGGTGCGCGATCCAGTGCACGGTGCCGCGCAGGCCGATCACGCTTGACTGCCCGGTCTGATCGCAGCACAGGTCGTCGAGCTGGTCGTCGGCGCAGACGAGCTGCGGTGCGCGGCCGGACGCCGGGCTGCTCAGGCTGATCGAGATGGGCTCGGGCACGCTGTCCGCACTCAGGTCGGCAAGCAGCCACAGGTCGCCTCCGCACTGGTACACCACGCGGCTGCCATCGGCGCTTGCGTTGCGCACGTAGAAGTCGGCGTGGTCGGTGTGCCTGCGCAGGTCGGTGCCGTCCAGCGCGCACGAGTACAGGTTCCCCGTGCCTTCGTGGTCGCTGATGAACGCCAGCCTGCCGTCGACCAGCATCGGGCTGAAGAACTGCCCGGCGACGCCGGCCAGGAGCCGCCGGAACGGCGCCCGCCCGTCAGCCCCGGCGCCATCGCGCTGCGCCGGGCCGTCCGACACCCATAGCCTGCCGGTACGGCCGCCGCGGTACCGCTTCCAGAACGCGGGCTCCTGGCCGACGGACGCGGTGAGCAGCGCCGTGGCGGCCTGCCCGATGAACACGTCGGCCACCGGGCCGAACGGCAGCCTGCGGTGCGCTGCGAACACCCCGTGGCCGTCGCTGACCGGGATCGCGTAGGCCCAGGCGCTGCGCGGGAATGGCCGCTCCGAGCCTGTGGTGGCCAGGATCTCGCCGTCGGCGCTCCAGTTCCGCACCCGCGTGGTCAGGTTCGACCAGTAGCTGACCCTGGCCGCCTGGCTGCCCTCCAGGTCGGCCAGGTAGATCTCGGGCGGCCCATCGCGCCAGCTCGTCCAGGCGATCAGGGTCCCGTCGGGCGACATCCGCGGGTAGGAGGCTGGCGCCTGGTCGGCGGAGATCCGCCAGGCCCGGCCGCCGCCGGCCGGTGCCAGCCACACGTCGTCGTCGGCGACGAAGGCCAGGGTGTCGCCGCGCAGGTTCGGGTACCTCAGGTATCGGGAATCAGCCACCGCCATATCGTAGATCAGCCCAGCCCCGCTGTTTCCGCGCGACGAATCTGAGACACTACGTATCTGATCAATTACGGAGGGTGATCAAAGCCGCGCTAAGGCGGTCATCGCGCCTTGTCAGGAATCGGTGGTAGATACCCGGTGTAGCTGCCAGACTTCATCCCGTGGCCATACCGCTGGACTCCGTCGTCAGGACCGAGAGCTCGACGCGGCTCGGCCGGCAGGATGAGCCGGGACCGAGCCGTCCGGAGATGGTCGACAGGTACCTGGTCAGGCAGTCGTTCACGCACCTGATGTTCGACTCACGGCAGGCCATGGAGTACCTGTTCGCCCGGCTTTTCGCGGCCAACCCCGAGCTTCGCGGCCTGTACCCGCTCGAGATGACCCAGACCAGGTCGGCGGTCTTCCAGATGCTGGCGAGGCTGGTCTGGGGCATCGAGGACGCGGCGGCCACCGAGCGCATCCTGGCGCAGCTCGCCAGGGACCACCGCAAGTTCGGGGTCAGGGAGAAGCACTACCGGCCGTTCTTCGACGCGATGCTGGACACCGCCGAGCACTACATGGGTCAGCGCTGGTCCGTGGAGACCAGCGCGGCCTGGCGGTCGGTGCTCGACTACTTCTCCCGGGTGATGACCGCGGCCGCCCGGGCCGACGAGAAGGCTCAGCCCGCCTGGTGGACCGGCGAGATCGTGCAGCACGACCGAAGAGCCGACACGATCGCGGTGCTCTCGATCAGGCCGGACAAGCCGCTGCACTACCAGCCGGGCCAGTACATCTCGGTTCAGGCGCCGCGCTGGCCGCGGATCTGGCGCAGCTACTCGATCGCGAACGCGCCGAGGGAGAACGACCTGATCGACATCCACGTCAGGGCCGTCCCCGGCGGTCTGGTCAGCTCCGCGCTGGTCAGCCACTGCGGCACCGGTGACGTGCTGACGCTCGGCGCGCCCCGCGGCGACCTGCGGGTGATCGACGATCCGCGCCGCAGCGTGGTCGGCATCGCAGGCGGCACCGGGCTTGCCCCGATCAAGGCGATCACCGAGGCGGTGGTCGGCGCGTCGGGGCACGGCCCGAGGCGCGAGGTCACGCTCTACATCGGCGTGCGGCACAGCAGGGACCTCTACGACATGCGGGACCTGGAGACCCTGCGGCTCGCCTACCCGTCGCTTCGGGTGGTTCCCGTGGTCGAGCGGGAACTCGACTTCGACGGCCGGGTGGGCAGGCTGCCCGACGTGGTGGCCATGCACCCGTCCTACCGTGACTGCGACGTCTACGTCGCGGGACCTGCCGGGCTGGTCAGCGCCACCGTGACCGCGCTTGCCAGCCGGGTGCCGGCCGACCGGCTGCACCACGATCCGATCGACGCGCTCGAGCAGGCGCAGCGCCCGGCCAAGGTGGACCACCTCAGCCGCTGACGGGCCCAGCCATCAGACCTTGCGCCAGCTCGGATTCCAGGCGCCGTCCTGCACGGTGTAGTCGCCGAACAGGGCCGGTGCCTCGGCCAGCATCAGCTCGCCGATCTTGCCGAACACCAGCCGGATCTCCTCCTCGGCGCCGTGGTCGGTGCGCGCCTCGATGGTGTGCCGCAGCGTCCTGATGTTCGCCGACCAGAGCATCCCGGTGGCGACTCCGTCGGGCGCGAACCGCCGCATGAACGAGGTCTTGTGCTTCTTCTCCTCGAACCGCAGGCCCTGCGCCTCTAGGTCGAAGTGGCCGGTCATCCAGTGCTGGAACTCCTCCATCTGCTCGAGCAGCGCGGTCGCCCTGCTCATCAGCTCGGCGTCGGCGCGCGCCCACTCGGGGAACCAGAACGGGATGTCGGCCAGCCGCACGAACCGCAGCGATTCCTGCGAGACGGCCGTGCCAGGCCGGTGCCTGACCAACTCGTGCGTCAGCACCCGGCTGACGTTGTGCAGCACGAACGAGAAGCTCACGTGCTCGAGCACCGAGCCGTGCGCCTGGCGCAGGATGTTCTGCAGGTACGTGGGCTGGTCGGTGCGCACCTTGACCACGTTGGGGTTCAGGCCGGGCTCCCACGCGCGGTAGCAGAGCTTGCCGGCGAACTCGGCGAGGTTCTGCGCGTCGTCGAGGTGACCGCGGTCGAGATGCTCGAGCCAGCTCTCGCCGCCCACCTCGGCCAGGTACGCGGCGAGCGCGTCGTAGTCCACCTGTGGCCTGGCGACCAGGAATACCTCCGGATGCACATTCCTCATGTCCGGCACCCTACCGGCGGCCTGCGACAGCCAGCCCCCGGCAGCCCGGCCGCGCACGCCACGCCAGTCAGACCTTCGCGACATAGCTGTCAGTAATCAGGCAAGTTCTCTTTGTGATCACAACGGCGGGCTCGGGCTCCTACGATCTCTCTGCACATCGTCCGTTGACGACGAGGGCGCGGTCGGGTGACCGGGCCAGCTACGGGAGGACGTGACAATGCGCTTCAAGCGGATAATGGCGGCGGCCGTGGTCGTGGGGGTGGCCGCCACGGGCGGCGCCGCCGCGGTGGCCGCCCAGCATGCCCCGGCCAGCCGGAGTGTCCCGGCCAGGTTCGGCGAGTTCGCCAGCTGGCAGGCCGCGCAGAAGGCGGCCGGGTTCAAGCTGCTGATGCCGGGCCGGACCTACGGGCAGGCGCGCAGCAACAAGATCATCGTGACCAGGTGCGAGCAGGGCCGCAAGGCGTCCAAGCACGTTCTGGTGCTGGCCACCTACGGGCTCAAGCCCACGGCCGGCTTCACGGTCGGCCAGAGCAACTCGGGCTCCACGTGTTCGCTCACCGGCAAGACCAGGCGGCTGGCCAAGGTCGTGCTGCACGGGGTGACCGGGATCTTGTCCGGTGAGTGCGGCATGCACGGCATGCCGCCGTGCACCTCGGCCAGGATCTTCCTGTTCCTGACCTGGCAGCGCCGCGGCATCGGCTACCTGGCGACGTCGTACGGCGAGCGGCCCAAGGTGCTGCTCGGGTTCGCCAGGGCGCTCAAGCCGGTTGGCTGAGGAGCGCGCAAAGGCACTGCCCGGCGATGACGCCGGGCAGTGCCTTTGCTCAGTGGGCGGTTAGTCCGCGCGCAGCCAGGTGTTGCTGAATGCGCCGGCGCTGCTGACCGAGCTTGTCGAATCCTTGTCCTGGCCGCTGTTGTTGACCATGATGATCTGGACCGGGCTCTGGGTGCCGAGCGAGGTGCCGTTGGCCGCGGACACCGAGTAATTCACGGTGCCGAAATCGGCCAGCGGGAGTACGCCGCTGCTCGACGACGGGGCCTCGGTGATCACCTCGGCGGACGACCTGTCCAGGCCAGACTGGTTCTTCACGATGGTCTGGGTCCAGCCCTGGGTCGCGTCGTGCAGCACCAGGGTGTAGGTCTCCGTGCCGCTGAAGGTCACCGACGCGTTCATCGCGTCACCCGGCTTTACGGTGTTAGAGAAGTCCACCGGGTACGCCGGGTACATCTCGTACCAGCCGTAGTACTCGGCGGTGCGGCCAGAACAGTCAGAGTCGGTGCCTGTCTGCTCGACCGAGTCGCTGCTGTACCCGTCCAGGCCGACCCAGAAGGCGGCATAGCTGTCGCTGCTGCGGCCGCGTCCGCTGCTCGAGCAGGTGGCGGTCGGCTCGGTCCAGCTGGCCGAGACGCTGGTGAACGCGCCGTTCGAGCCGGTCACCGCGTAACCAGACCAGTTGGTCGATTCCGCGGTGGTGTACCTGCCGCGGTGGCCGGCCGCGGCAACTCTGCCGTGCGGTCTGACCATGAGGCCGCCGGGCTGCCAGCCGTGCACGGTCAGGCTGTGGATGGAAGGACGCGCGGTCGGCGCGGCGGATGCGGCGTCGGCCGCGAGGAACATCGTGCCGATGACCAGGCCGATCGTTACGAGGGGGACGGTCCAGCGACGTGTCATGAGGGAGGGCTCCTTTGCCTGTGCCGCAGTCGGCAGCACGGAACATCAGGCCGACCGGTCGTTTCCGGCAGGTTACCGGACGGTGCGGAATTAGTCCGATACACCTGACCAGATATCAATATCCGGCGGCTCTGATATATCCGAACTGCGCTCTGGATGTCATCTCGAAGCTATAACGGCGCCGCGAAGCGTTAAATAACGAGAAGGTAACGATTGGTCATCCAGCGGAACGAACCTGCTGGCCAGTGCGTCTTAAAAACCCCGTGTCGCGTTCTAGCGCGACCTCGAACCGGCTGGCCCCCTCGACCCGGCCAGCGCTCGGCACAGCCGCAGCACGTTGGCGACGACCAGCCGCCCGGTGTCGCCCGCCTCGCTCAGGATCGACTCAGGGTGGAACTGCACCGCCCAGCGCCCGGCCGCGGTGTGCTCGATCGCCATCACCACCTCGCCGCCGTCCGCGGCATCGTCGGCCGTCAGCGCGGTGACCTCGAACCCGCCCCGCACCCCGCCTGGAGCGGCGTACAGCGAGTGGTACCGCGCCGCGGTGAACCGCTCGGGCAGGCCGGCCAGCAGCTCGCCGCCGGTGACCCGCACCGTCCCAGGCTTGCCGTGCGACGGGGTGGCCAGGAGGCCCAGAGTTCCGCCCGAGTGCTCGACCATGGCCTGCAGCCCGAGGCACACGCCGAACGCCGGGATCGCGCGCGCGTCGAGCTCGCCGAGCAGTTCGGAGCACCCGAAGTCAGACGGCCTGCCCGGGCCGGGCGAGAGCACCACGAGGTCGGGGGCGTAGTCGTCGAGCAGGGCCGGGCTGAACCCGGACCGCAGCGTGGTCACCTGCGCGCCCTGCTCAGCGAGGTAGCCGGCCAGGGTGTGCACGAACGAGTCCTGGTGGTCGACGAGCAGCACGGACAGCCCGTCGCCCGGCGGGCCGGCCACGAGCGAGGCCGGCCGTCCGGCGGGCGAGTCGCCCGGCAAGCTGCGTTCCCTACGGCTCTTATCGCCGGGAGCCGCGGCGGCCGGATCAGCCTGCCTGAGCACCTCGAGCAGCGCGCGGGCCTTCAGCCCGGTCTCGGCCTCCTCGGCGGCCGGGTCGGAGTCGAAGAGCAGCGTGGCGCCGGTCCTTACCGAGGCGAGGCCGCCGCTGATGTGAGCGGTGCGCAGGGTGAGGCCAGTGTTCATCGAGCCGTCGAAGCCGAGCACCCCCACGGCGCCGCCGTACCAGCGCCGCGGGCTTGCCTCGTGGTCCTCGATGAACTGCATCGCCCAGGTCTTGGGCGCGCCGGTGACCGTGACCGCCCACATGTGGGTGAGGAACGCGTCGAGGGCGTCGAACCCCGGCCGCAGCCTGCCCTCCACGTGGTCGACCGTGTGGATCACCCGGCTGTACAGCTCGATCTGGCGGCGCCCGATCACCCGCACGCTGCCGGGCACGCAGATGCGCGACTTGTCGTTGCGGTCTACATCGGTGCACATGGTGAGCTCGGATTCCTCCTTGGCGGAGGTGAGCAGGGCCCTGATGTTCTCGGCGTCGGCCAGCGGGTTCGACCCGCGCGGCACGGTCCCGGCGATCGGGCAGGTCTCGACCCGGTCGCCGGTCACCCTGACGTACATCTCGGGCGACGCGCCGACCAGGTACTCGCCTTCGCCGAGGTTGATGAAGAACTCGTAAGGCGCCGGGTTGCGCCGCCGCAGTGACTCGTAGCACGCGGCCGGCGACCCGCACCGCGCCCAGAACTCGTGGCTCGGCACGACCTCGAACAGGTCGCCGGCCGCGAACCGCTGCCGTGCCTGCTCGACCACCCTGGCGTAGCCGCCAGGCTCGGGATCGGCGGGAACATCACTCGCGATAACGCTATCCCTCCCCGCGGTGCCGGCCCGCCCGGCTGGTGCCGCCGAGGGCGGGGTCGCGCGGTCAAGCCCCGCGGTGGACCTCCCGCCGACCGCGAAGTCGTAGCAGTGACGCAGCGCGGTCTCGCGCTTGCGGTCGATCACGTAGATCTGGTCGGGCAGGTGCAGCACGAGATCGCGCTGCTCGCCCTGGCCAGCGCCGGCCCGGCCAGGGCGCAGCCTGATCGGCTCGAACTGGAACGCCAGGTCGTAGCCGAAAGCGCCGAACAGCCCCAGGTGCTCGTCAGGCCCGGCGAACAGCGCGATGACCTCCCTGATCGCGCTGAACACGGTCGGCAGCCTGCTCCGCTCCTCCTCGGGGACGGCCGCGGCAGGCTCGGGGATCGTGACGCTCACCCTGTGCTGGTCGCGGCCTGCGCCCTGGCCTGCCCGGCTCGTCCGGCTCGCCTGGCCCACCCGGCTCATCGCCGCGGCGATCGCCGGCAGCAGCACGGCGCCGCGCTCGTTCAGCGCCGTCGCGGTGAGTTCCCTGCCGCGGGCGGTGAGCTCGAGGCACGGGTCCACGTAGCCCATGTGCCAGCGGCTGTAGCGGCCCGGGTACTCCATGCCCGAGCTGAACACCCCGCCTCGCCGCTGGTCGACCTGCCTGGTGACCTCGGCCAGCTCGGCCGGCTCGAACGGCGTGACCGTCTTGGTCACCGCGATGCCGCCCGCGGTGGTGTAGCAGGAAGCCCCCTGCGGTGGCGATGCGGCGAAGCCTGGGCCGTACTCGACGCTCAGCTCGGTGCTCGGTGCTGCTGGCATGAGACCGTCCTGCCTGGTCAGGCCCGGATCACCGCGGACGCGCCGAGGCGACCGCTCGATTGCCGGGCGGTCGCCTCGTGGGGTCTGCGTGGGTGCGCGAACCGGGCCCGCCTAACGGCGGCGCCACCAGCCTGCGGTCGGGTTCGCTGTCATCACGCAGGCAGCGTATCAGCCGATCGCGTACACCACCGTGATCTGGACGGTTACCTGCTGCGAGCCCGGTGAGACCGGTACAGCAGCCGGCGCGCTGGCCGACTGCGCGGCCGCGTAGATCGGCGCGGGCAGCGTGGTGGTCTGGTCGGAGACGCTGATCACGCCGGTGATCGGCTGGTGCAACGCCCTGGCGAACTGGGTGGCCTTCGCCTGCGCGTCGGCCACGGCCTTGGCCCTGGCCTGCGCGAGCAGCCCGCTGGTATCGGTCAGGTTCAGCGAGACGTCGTTGACCACGACGTCGTTGCCGCCCGCGGTCACCGCGTCCTGGATCTGGGTGCCTGCCCTGGGGAGGTGGACCAGGGTGGCGGTGAGCTCCTCGCTGACGCCGTACCCGACCGGGGCGATGCCCTTGCCGCGGTAGTTCGGCTGGATCGACAGGTCAGAGGTCTGGATGTTGCTCTTGGCGACGCCATTCTTCTCCAGCGAGGCAATGACCTTGGCGGCGGCGCCGTTGGCCTGGCTCAGCGCGGCGGAGACGGACGCGGCATCGACCTGCACGCCCATGTCGAGCACAAGCTGGTTCGGTATCCCCGTGACGGTGCCGCTCCCGGTCACGGTGATCTTCCCGTCACCTGAGGACGAGCTGAGCAGGGTGTTCACCGAGCGGCCGCCGACGCCGCTGCCGCCGGACCCTGCCGCGCCCGATCGCGTGGCGCCGAGCAGGAAGGAGCCGATCAGCAGGGCGGCGGCGGCCACGCCGATCAGCGGCGCGCGGTAACTGGGCTTGATGGGAATGTTCACGAGGATCTCCTGATATGTGTCGCATCGTGGGATGTGACGCATGCCAGTCGGGCGCGGTTCCGTGTGGCCGCCCCGCCCCCGCCGAGGGGCGGCCGGTCCGGCGCTACCGGTGCCCGGTCGCGACCACGAAAAGGACCGCCGCGGTGATCACGGCAAGCAGCGCAGCCGTGCCCAGGTAGCGGTCCCGCTCCTTCTTGGTGTTGGCGAGCCTGCCGATCAGCGACCTCACGTCGCCGCGCGCGGCGCTGAAGCCACGGCTGTTCCAGCCGATCGCCAGTGCCGCGGTGGCGAAGATCGCCACGTAAAAGGCGGCATGCTTGCTCATGTGCTAAGAATCGCATGCAATGCCGCAGATCACCTGCCTTAATGGGGTGACAGTTAATGCGAGCAGATTCTCATTAGCTGACATCAAATGGCATGTTAATGGCATGACCGAGGGCGGCGGTCAGTCGAAGTCCAGCCAGGCGCCCGCGCCGTCCTCGCGCGCGGCCCGGTAGGCCACGGCCGCCGCCGCGAGGTCCTCCGCCGCGAGCCCGAGCGACTCGAACACCGTGATCTCGGCGGCGTCGCGACGGCCCTGGCCGTCGGCCAGCCCGGCCAGCAGGTCGCCGATCTCGGCCCTGATGTGCCCGGGCCCGACCGCGCCGTCGGCGGCGGCCAGCAGGTAGTCACCGGACTCGGCGAGCACCGACTCCCTGCTGTCGGCGTACAGGCCGGCGGCGGCGACGGTCCCGGTGTCAAGCTCGCGAGCGTGCGGCAGGCAGGCGCCGACCGCGTTCAGGTGCGTGCCTGGAACAAGCCAGTCCCGCTCGATTACCGGCACCGCCGAGCTTGTTGCGGTTACCACGATCCCGGCACCGCGGACCGCGTCGGCGACCGAGCCGCAGGCCACCACGGTGACGTCGGCCGCGTGCGCCTTGTCGCCATCGGGCGCCTGGGCGTCCACCTCGGCGAGCGCGGCGGGCGCGACATCGGCAGCGAACCTGGCCGCCTTCTCCGCCGTCCGGCCGGCGATCCTGATCTCGGCAAGCGGCCTGGTGGCGCTGATCGCCATCAGGTGCGCCCTGGCCTGCACGCCGGTGCCCACGATCGCGAGCACGTCGGCCTCCGGCCTGGCTAGCAGGTCGGTGGCTACGGCCGAGACCGCGGCCGTCCTGATCTCGGTGACCGCCGAGGCGTTCAGCACGGCCTCCGGCTGGCCGGTCGCCGCGTCGGAGAGCAGCACGACGCCCTGGTGCGCGTCGAGCCCGGCGGCCGGGTTGGCAGGGGTGACGCAGATCGCCTTGAGGCCGTAGGCGGCCGCGGGGCCCGACTGATAGGCGGGCATCAGGCCCATGAAGCCGGCCGCGCCGTCCGGCTTGATCACCGACCGCAGCGGCTGGAAGACCTCGCCGCGTGCGCGCGCGGCCAGCGCCGCGCGCATGGCATCGGCGCACCTGGCGTAGCCGAGCACGCCGCGGACGGCACTGCCGGACAGCACGAGCAGCTGCACTGGTCGGCCTACTGGTGATCCCGGCGGCCGTCGGCGGCGACCTCGGCGCCCGCGGCTCTGCCCTCGGCGCCTCTGGCGCTGCCCTGGCCGTCGGCGCCCTGTGCCAGCGGACTGCCCTGTGCCAGCGGGCTGCTCTTGGCCAGCGACGGCACCTTCGCCCGCGGCGCGATCGCCACGTCGTCGGGCCGGTGCCGGGGGGCCGGCTTGCCCACGATCCGGTACACCTCGTCCCCGTCCACGGTCTCTTTCTCAAGCAGCCGCTCGACCAGCCGGTCCAGCATCTCCTTGTGCGTGCGGATCAGCTCGACCGCCGTCTGCTCGGCCTCGCGAAGCAGCCTGGCCACCTCGGCGTCGATGGAGGCCTGGGTGGACTCGGCGAACGGCCTGCTCGAGAAGCCGCTGCCGCCGCCGCCGAGGAACACCGACCCGCCCTCCGGGTAGCCGACCGGGCCGACCTTGGCAGAGAGCCCGTACTCGCGGACCATCTTGGTCGCGATGTCGGTGGCGGTGGACAGGTCGTTCGCCGCGCCGGTCGAGCCCTGACCGAGCTCCACGAGCTCGGCGGCCCGGCCGCCGAGCCGGACCGCGAGCGCGTCGTGCAGGTAGTCCTCGCCGTACAGGTGCCGCTCGATCAGCGGCAGCTGCTGGGTCACGCCGAGTGCCTGGCCAGCGGGCAGGATCGTGACCTTGGCCACCGGGTCGGCGTGCTCGGACAGCGCGGCCACGATCGCGTGGCCGGCCTCGTGCACGGCGACCGAGTGCTTCTCCTCGGGCAGCAGGACGTTGGAGCCCTCCCGCCGGCCGAGCAGGATCCTGTCCCTCGCGTCGTCGAAGTCGGTCGCGGTGATCACCTCGCGGTTGCCGCGGACCGCGAAGATCGCCGCCTCGTTGGCCAGGTTGGCCAGGTCGGCGCCGGAGAACCCCGGCGTTCCCCTGGCGATCACGGTCAGGTCGACGTCGCCGGCCAGCTGCTTGCCGCGGCAGTGCACGGCGAGGATCGCGGCCCGCTCGTCCAGCGTGGGCAGCGGGATGGTGATCTGCCGGTCGAACCGGCCGGGACGCAGCAGCGCGGGGTCGAGCACTTCCGGCCGGTTGGTGGCCGCGAGTACCACGATGCCCTGGGTCATGTCGAAGCCGTCCATCTCGGACAGCAGCTGGTTGAGCGTCTGCTCGCGCTCGTCGTTGGCCACGACCGAGCCCGAGCCCGCCCTGCGCTGGCCGATCGCGTCCACCTCGTCGACGAAGATGATCGCGGGCGCCCGCTTGCGCGCCTCGGCGAACAGGTCCCGCACCCGCGCGGCGCCGACGCCGACGAACATCTCAACGAAGCTCGACCCGGTCACCGAGAAGAAAGGCACCGAGGCCTCGCCGGCCACGGCCCTGGCCAGCAGCGTCTTGCCGGTGCCCGGCGGGCCGACCATCAGCACGCCGCGCGGCGCCATCGCGCCGGCCCGCTGGTACCTGCCGGGATTGCGCAGGAAGTCGATAATCTCGCTGACCTCCTCCTTCGCGCCTGCGTAGCCGGCCACGTCGGCGAACTTGGTGCTCGGCCGCTCGGCGTCGAACACCTTGGCTCGCGACCGGCCGACGCCCATCGCGCCCTGGAAGGCGCCGGCCGCGCCACGTGACATCCGGCGGAACAGCCAGATCACGAAGATCAGCGGCGCGAAGATGATCAGGAAGTACAAGATGATCGATCCGAGCGCGGGCGACGACGGGCTGGCGGTCACGGTTACGTGGTCGGCGTGCAGCTGGTTGCCGAGCTGGGTGGTCGGCGAGCCTGGGATCTCGGTGGTGTACGGCTTTCCGTTGCGGAGCGTGCCGCTGGCCGAGGTGTTGCTGCCGCTTGACGACGACTCGAACGTGACGTTCTTGATCTTGTGCTGGTTCGCGTAGGTGATGAACTGCGAGTAGTTCAGCGTGACCGTGCTCGACGTGCTCAGCCCGGGCAGGAAGAACCACAGTGCCAGCATCGCGATCAGCGCGATCGGCCAGAGCCAGTGCCGCCAGGCGGGCGGCGGTGGCGGCGCGGTGGGCACCGGCTTGTCGCCGGGCGGCGGCGCGCTAGGCTGCTTGCTCATACGTCATTGTCGCGCACCGAGCAGACTGGTCGGCACCGGTGGTCACGCGGCGGCTAGCTCGGACGGCTCGGCGATCACGTCAACCAGCGCGCCGTTGCGCAGTACGGTGATCTCGAGCGGTTTGCCGATCGCCTCGCCGAACATCAGCCGCTGCAGGTCCTGCGCCGCGGTCACCGGCCGGCCCGCCGCGCTGACCAGGATGTCGCCGGGCCGCAGCCCGGCCCTGTCGGCAGGCCCGCCTGGCACGAGCTCGGCCACCCGCAGGCCATCCTTGCGCCCGGCCCGCTGGTGCAGCCAGGCGGGCAGCGGGGTCGGAGCGCTGACAATCCCCAGGTAGGCGCGCCGCACCCGGCCGTGCTGCATCAGCGCCGAGATGATCTTTCTGCTTGTCGCGTTGATCGGGACCGCGAGCCCGAGGCCAATCCCGGCGACGGCCGTGTTGATCCCGACCACCCTGGCCCGCGAGTCGGCGAGCGCACCGCCCGAGTTTCCCGGGTTGAGCGAGGCGTCGGTCTGGATAACGTCCTCGATCAGCGACGCGGCCGATCCGCTCCTGGTCGGCAGCGAGCGCCCGAGCGCGCTCACCACGCCGGCGGTGACCGACCCGGCCAGCCCGAGCGGGCTGCCCACCGCGACCACGAGCTGGCCGACCACCAGGTCCTCGGCCTCGCCGAGCTCGGCGGGCGGCGGCGTCCCCGCCCCCGCCCTGACTACCGCGAGGTCGGACAGGTGGTCGGCGCCGACCACGGTGAACGGCGAGCTCGTGCCGTCGGAGAACAGCGCAGTGCCGCCGGATGCCCGGCCCACCACGTGCGCGTTGGTGAGCAGGAAGCCGTCGGTGGTGTAGACCACGGCCGAGCCGAGGCTGTCCGGTGACCGGCGCGACCCGCCGGTCACCCGCAGGCTCGCCACCGTCGGGGTCAGCTCGGCCGCCACCGCCGTCACGATCGCGGAGTACGCGTCGAGCGGCGCGTCAGCAGCCATCGGACCTCCCGAGATGATTACAACATTACCTCGGAGGATCAGCCAGGGCTGTTCGTCCAGAGCGAAGGCGCGCGGGTTTGTTCCGGCGGGCGGTCAGCCGGCGGCCGGCTCGAGCACGAACACCGGGATCTGCCTGGTGGTCTTGGTCTGGTACTCGGCGTACGGCGGGTAGGCGGCCACCGCGCGCTCCCACCACTGCGCGCGCTCGTCGCCGCTCAGCTCGCGTGCGATCATCTCCGTGCGGGCCGCCCCGTCCTGCAGCTCAACCCGCGGATTCGCATGTAGGTTGTGGTACCAGAGCGGGTGGGTGGGCGCGCCGCCCATGGACGCGACCGCCGCGTACTTGCCGTCGTGCTCGACCCGCATCAGCGGCGTCTTGCGCACCTTGCCGCTGCGGGCTCCGATGCTGGTGACGATCACCACGGGGAGCCCGGTGTCCAGCAGCGTGGTCCCGTCGGTGCCGCCCGAGCTCTCGAACAGCTCCACCTGATTCCTGACCCAGCCGCGCGGACTCGGCTCGTACTCACCGGTGACAGGCATGCGCTGAGTCTAGCTAGCCGGCGACCAGCACGCGCAGGTCGGCGAGGCCGCCGACGCCGGGCAGGCAGAACGGGTGCGCCGCCAGGTAGGACCTGGTGACCAGATACCGCCCGCACGGCCGTCCGGCGTCGTCGAGCGCCAGTGCCTGGTCCAGATCGGCCCTGCTGGCCGACGACAGCAGCCAGCCGAGAGGCGTGGCCACACCGGGCGATTCCCTGGGCGCGACGATGATGGCCGGATCGGGCACCCGGGCCGCGGCCGCTCGTGCCGCGGCGGCGCAGAACGGCACCGCGCCGGTGCAGCCAAGCCACTGGGCTCGCCCGGTCGCGGCGAGCATGGCCTGCAGCAGCGCCACGGTGCCGGTGAGCTCGGTCACCGGGCCAGCGGACTGGCCGGCCGTTACGGCCTGGATCTCCGGCGTGCGGGCGGCCGGCCGGATCACGGGCTCGGACTGCACGCTGTTCTGCAGGTAGACGGTGACCGGCACGACGAGGGTGACAGCCGCGCCGCGGCGGGTGGCGCCGAGCGCCCTGGCGTTGAACTGCCTGACCTGCGCCATCACGGTGGGTGCCAGGTCGACCAGAGTGGACAGCCCGGTCCCCTCGCCGTAGCCGCCGTCCACGATCTGGTCGGCCAGCCTGCCGCTGCCTGGCGGGCACCAGTCGACGGTGGCCGACGGGGTGATGAACGCGTACCTGGCCGACAGCATCGCGGCCGTGGCCGCCGAGATGCCGTCCATGCAGTGCAGCCGCCTGAAGAAGTCGTAGCTGCCGGTCGGGCTCGCCGTGCCGAGGCCGCAGAGCGCGCCGCCCGGCGCGACCGGCATCGACCTGGGCAACGCGACGGTGGACAGGATCGCGCGGCAGCCGCTGGTCACCGACGTCGCGTTGAACAGCAGGTCCCAGCCGAGCCAGCCGCTGCGCAGGAACCGGCGCCCGATCGGCGGGTACTCACGCTGCCACGCCAGGGTCATCAGGGCGGCACGGTCGGGGAAGGCGGGCCCGCCCGGTATCGTGACCGCCCGCAGCGCGATGCCGGTGTAGCCGGCGATGGTGTCGCGGAGCATGAGCCCGTCGGCCGCGGCCGCCAGCGCATCGGGGCCGGCCATCGCCGCAATGCCAGCGTTGGCCAGCGCGACCGGGTGACGGGTGCCGGCCGGCACCGACGCGAGCACCGCGGCCCCTACCGAGCCGCCGCTCACGCTGCTCACCGCGAACACGTCTGCGGTGCCGCACGGGCTGCGCACCAGGTCGCTGAGCACCTTGACGGTCCACCAGGCCGCCCTGATCCCGCCGCCGTTGGCGGCCACCTGGATCAGCGGCTGCACCCTGACCGGGTGGCCGTCCACGGTGCCTGCCGCAAGCGCACAGCGCGACCTGGCGCTGACCGTGCCAAGCCACCGGGCCAGGCTGGCGGCAAGGGTGGGCCTGGCGGGCACCGCGCTGGCCGCGACCGGCCTGAGCAGGTGCAGCGTCGAGTTGCTGTCAGCGACTCCGTCGACGACCGCGATCAGCAGCACGATCGTGATTACCGGCGTCACGTTCATGCGCAGCGCGCGGAACGCTGGCAGCGGCAGCCTGGTCTGGCCGAGGTAGGCAAGCACGCCGAGCAGCACGGTGAGCGACCCCACTCCGATCACCGTGGTGCCGAGCACGCCGAGCACCCGGGTGGCGGCGAGCGGCAGCACGATCAGCGCCACGTCGGCCACCGCGAACGGCACGGCGAGCAGCCAGATCACCTCGGTCCTGCCCGCCAGGTGGCCGCTGGCCTCGCGCCGAGCCCGGCGGCCGGCCGCGGCTCCGGCATCGGGCTCGCTCCCGGTCCCGCTACCGGCCAGCCGACCGGAGGTCCTGGCGATGAGATGGTCAGCGGGGCGGGTGAGCCGGCAAAGTGCCGACCAGCACAGCGGCAGCAAAACCGGCACCGCCGTCGCAAGCGCGAGCCCGGCAATCATGGCGATCAGCGGCCCGAGGTCACCGCCCACTAGGGCAGGCACGGTCAGCGCCCGCACCAGCCCGACCGGCAGCACCACCACGGCCATCACGGCGAGCACCTCGCCGGCCTGCCTGGTGACGTCCACCACCCTCGGCTCGGCCAGCGGCTTGGGCCTGCCAAGCCGGCCGGACCGATAACCGCCGTCGCGGCGCTCGATCAGCAGCGAGAGCCCGGCGACCGCCAGCAGGATCGCGCTGAACGCGATCACACGCTGCCAGGCCACGCTCGCCCAGCCGAGCAGCCGCAGCACTACGGCGAGACCGGCGACCACGGCAGGCAGCACGCACCAGACCCGGTACTGATGGCCAAGCCTGCCGTCCTCGCGCTCGTGCCCGGCCGCGGCCGCGCCGAACTTTGCCTCGGCCCGCCGCTCGCGCATCCGGCCGAGGTGGAAGATCAGCAGGGCGAGCAGCGCCTGGGCGGCCAGCGCGATCAGCAGCTGGCCGATGCCTTCGGCCGACCAGTTGCTGAGCATGGCCCTGGCCACGTCGGGGACCTGCTGGAAGACCTCGCTCACTGCCGGGCCGATCGCGATCAGGCCGAGCAGCAGGACGACGAGCGCGGAGAAGCGCTGCACCTCGAGCGCCAGCGCGACCCGCCTGACGTCGGCGTACATGCCCTGCGGGTCATTGATCGGGGCCGGCCGCCCGGCAGGCTCGCCAGCGGCCTGCGGCCCGGCAGGCTCGCCAGCGGCCCGCCCGGCCAGGTACGGCGCCACCGCGTCCTTGTAGTCCGCATAGCTGGCGTGCAGCCGGACGGCCAGCCACCCGGCGAGGACCAGGACCGCCAGCCACTTGGCGATCGTGACCACGTGCACCGCCCAGGCAAGCACGTCCTGCCAGCCGCCGGGTCCGGCGGCCAGCGCGGCGGCGGCGAGCGCGGCCTCGACGGCGAACCCGGCGACCACGGCGTACAGCGGCCAGAGTTCACCGTGGCTGCCGACATACCTGCGCAGCAGCGCGATGCCGAGCATCAGCAGGCCGACAAGAAACACCCCGTCAAGCCCGAGGTACCACCACAGCCAGGCGGGCAGCATCCTGAAGTGCCCGCTGGCCTGCGCCCAGGCACGCAGCGTGTCGTACGGCGGCGTGGTCAGGCTGCCAAGCTGGCCGATGCCGAAGAGCTCAGCGGCCGAGTACTGGCCAGTGGGCGTCACCTCGGCGACGATCGAGCTGACCTGGCCGCCGGCCACCCATGCGGCCACGGCGAGGCTCAGCCAGGCAAGGGCGGCCCACCGCCCCGAGCTCAGCCGGGTGAGGGTGCCGCCTTCCGCGGCGTCCTCGGCTGCCGAGGTCATGACCGGCGGTCAGTCGGAGACGACCTGGGCCAGGTGCTCGGCGGCCTCGGCGAAGTCCCTCGCCATCTCGTAGACCACCTCGCGCACCGTTGATGCCTTGTTCATCAGCCCGACGCCCTGGCCGACCCAGTAGGTCGCGAGCTGCTGCGCGCCAGGATTGCCCTGGTCGGCCAGCGCGTCGATGCGCCGCATGACCGGCTCGCTGAGCAGCGACTGGAGCGGCATCGGCAGCGCGCCAGGGCTCTTCTCGCTCTCCCAGGCCGCGGTCCAGTCGGACTTGAGCTGCCTGGACGGCTTGCCGGTGCGGCTGCGCGACCTGATCGTGTCGCGTGAGGTGGCCGCGATCATCTTCTGCTTGGTGTAGGGCGCCGTCTCGGCTTCCTCGGTGGTCAGCCAGACCGAGCCGGTCCACGCGCCGTCCGCGCCGAGCGCGATCGCCGCGGCCATCTGGCGCCCGGTCACGATGCCGCCCGCGGCCAGCACCGGCACCTTCCTGATCGGCCGGATCGCTTCGATCACCTCGGGCACGAGCACCATGGTGGTGACCTCGCCGCAGTGCCCGCCGGCCTCGGTGCCCGCCGCGACGATGATGTCGACACCGGCCTGCACCTGCCTGATCGCGTGCTCCTTGGCGCCGACCAGGGCCGCGATCGGCACCCCGGCTTGCCTGGCGCGGTCGATCATGAAGGCCGGGGGCGTGCCGAGGGCGCTGGCGATGAGCCTGATCGGGTGCCTGAAGGCCACCTCGAGCAGCTGCTCCCCCGCCTCGTCGCTGATCGCCACCGAGGTCGGCAGCCTGGACGGCCCGCCTGGCCCGTCGGCCGGGATCCCGTGCTCTTCGAGCAGCGCGGCGACGAAGTCCCGTTGCTGCTGGCCGATCATCGCGTGGACCGCGGCCGAGTCAAGGCCCTCGCCCTTGCCCACGAACTTCTCGGGCACCAGGATGTCCGCGCCGTATGGCCTGCCGTCGACGTGGTCGTCGATCCAGGCCAGCTCGTGCTCGAGCTGCTCGGGCGTGTGCATCGATGCGCCGAGCACGCCGAAGCCGCCCGCGTTGGTGACCGCGGCCACCACGTCCCTGCAGTGGCTGAACGCAAGCAGCGGCAGCTCGATGCCCAGCATGTCGCAGATCGGTGTCCTCATGGCAGCTCCCTCGGGGCCTGGCGGCGCAGGTCAGCACCCGACGTGGCCCATACCGACCATAATGGCAGCTACGCCTGCCCTGTTCGGGGTCGCTCGCGCAGGCGGGAAGTAGGAAGAAGTAGGAAGTAGACGGCCGTGCACCCCCCGCGGCGTCGGATAACGACCGCACGGAACTCCTTGGAGCGCCGCTCACGATCGGACCAAGCGCCGACGATGTCGAGGTTACTATACCACGCTATCGTAGTACGATATAATCCATTCCGCCCCCCGCCGGAATGGAGGTGCCAGCCGTGCGCATCACCCGGGTAATCGCCGGGACCAGCGGGTCGCCGGGTAGCCTCGCCGCGCTCAGGTACGCCGACTGGCTGGCCCGTGCCCATGGCGCGGTCCTCGTCCCGGTGCTCGCCTGGAGACCACCCGGCGGCGACCACGGCGGCCTGCTGCAGCCGTGGGGCTACCTGCGTGCGGAATGGCGCGAGGCGGCCCGCCAGCGGATGTGCGAGGCGCTGGAGACCGTCTGGGGCGAGCAGCCGGATGACCTCATGGTCCGGCCGCAGGTCGAGGAGGGCCCGGCAGGATGGGTCCTGGTCAGCGTCGCTCGCCAGCCCGGCGACGTGCTCGTGATTGGCGCCGGGCGCCGCGGTGCGCTGCATCGCATGACCGGGCGGCGGGTGAGCCGCTACTGCGCCGCCCGCGCGCTGTGCCCAGTGACCCTGGTCCCGCCGCCGTCCCTCACCCGCGACGCCGGGCTCCGCCGTCTCGCCTGGCAGCTCACCCACCACACAGTCACGGCCGAGCAGATACTCCGCGACCGGGACCAGCCGACCGCCGCGTGACCAGCAGGCACGTAACTGGGCCTATCGTGGAGCGATGCAGCAACGGGGAGGCCCCGGATTGGACCACGACCGTGCGCACCAGCTGACCCGCGAGGACTTCGAGCACCTGCTGGCGTTCCGCTGCAGCCTGCGCCGGTTCCAGCGGTGGAGCGAGGACCAGGCCCGTGCGGCCGGGCTGACCCACGTCCAGCACCAGCTGCTGGTCGCGGTCAAGGGCCATCCGGGCATCGAGCCGCCCACCGTCGGGGACCTGGCCGGCTACCTGCTGCAGCGTCACCACAGCACGGTCGAGCTGGTCGACCGCGCCGAGGCAGCCGGACTGGTGCGGCGCAGAGCAGACGGCCATGACGCCCGGCTCGTCCGGGTGCGGCTGACCGCCAAGGGTGACCGCATCCTCAGCGAGCTGACCCCCGCGCACCTGGTCGAGCTGCACAGTCTTGCCGCGGTCCTGGACAAGCTGGTCGCGGTCCCCGATTCCTGAGCACCATGGCCACCGGCAACCATCGCTGCCCAGGCCAGGACGTCACAGCTCGCCGCCTACCTGGCCCGCCCGGACTAGAACCTTGGGGAAACGACCATGCTGGTAGCCGGAGTGGACTCATCGACCCAGTCCTGCAAGGTCGTGCTCTGCGACGCCGACGACGGCACCGTGGTGGGGGCGGGCAGTGCGCCGCACCCGGACGGCACCCAGGCTGACCCCGCCGACTGGTGGCACGCTCTGCAAGCCGCCGGTGGCGGCCTGCTCGACCGCGCGGCCGCCGTCGGCGTGGCCGGCCAGCAGCACGGCATGATCGCGCTGGACGAGCACGGCGAGGTGATCAGGCCGGCACTGCTGTGGAACGACCTTCGTTCCGCTGCCGCCGCTGGCGAGCTGATTGATGAGTGCGGCGGACCGCAGTGGTGGGCCAGCCAGACCGGCAGCGTCCCGTCCGCGTCGTTTACCGTGACGAAACTGCGCTGGCTCGCCGAGCACGAGCCGGCCAACGCGGCGCGCGCGGCGGCAGTGCTGCTGCCCCATGACTGGCTGACCTGGCGGCTGCGCGGCGGCCTCGGCCGGCAGATCGACCTGGTGACCGACCGCGGCGACGCCTCCGGCACTGGCTACTTCTCCCCGTCTACCGACAGCTGGCTGCCTGACCTGGTCAAGGCCGCCATCGGACACCCCATGGTGCTGCCCAGGGTGGCCTCGCCCGCTGAGGCGATCGGCGAGACGGCATGGGATGCAGCTGTGGCGCCAGGGACCGGTGACAACATGGGCGCCGCGCTGGGGCTCGGCCTGCGGCCAGGTGACGTGGTGGTGTCGATCGGCACCTCGGGCACCGCATTCGCGGTCTGCGAGACACCAGCGGCCGACCCGTCCGGCGCGGTCTGCGGGTTCGCCGACGCGACCGGCCGGTTCCTGCCATTGGTCTGTACCGTGAACGCCGGGATGGTGATGTCGGCCACCGCGACCTTGCTGGGCGTGGATCTGGCGGGATTGGACCGCCTGGCGCTCGCGGCCGAGCCCGGAGCGCAGGGGCTGACCTTGCTGCCGTACCTGGACGGCGAGCGGACACCGAACAGACCGTCGGCGACCGGTGTGCTGCGCGGGCTGACGACGCGCAACGCCCGCCCGGAGAACCTGGCCCGCGCGGCCATCGAGGCGGTGCTCGCCTCGCTCGCCGAGGCGGCCGACCGGCTTGCCGGGCAGGGCGTGACCAGGGAGCGAGTGCTCCTGGTCGGCGGCGGCGCGCGGTCGCCGGCCGTCTGCGCATTGGCCCCGGGAGTTTTCGCTTCGCCGGTGCTGGTCCCCGAGCCTGGCGAGTACGTGGCGCTTGGCGCCGCCCGGCAGGCGGCATGGGCGCTGGCCGGGGGGTCCGCCCCGCCTGACTGGCCGGCCAGGGCCGCCAGGGAGCACCTCGGCCCGGCGGAGCCGCAGGTACGGGAGCGGCACGCCGCACTGCGAGACCAGACCGCGAGCTGGCCGGAATCCAGGCAACATGCACAGGAAGGAAGGCCCCCCGATGATCGCAGACCGTGACCGCTACTTCCCTCCCGCGACGTTCCGGATAAGCGCGTTGACCTGCGGCTATTAGCGCACGTCAAGCCCGGTGACGGTCCTTCCGATGATCATGCGCTGGATCTCCGAGGTGCCTTCGAAGATCGTGAAGATCTTCGCGTCGCGGTGCCAGCGCTCCACCGGGTACTCCCTGGTGTAGCCGTTGCCGCCGAGCACCTGGATCGCCTGCTCGGTGACCCGGACCGCGGTCTCCGCGGCGACCAGCTTGGAGATCGAGCCCTCGGCCCCGGTGAACCTGCGGCCGTGCCTGGCCATCCAGGCCGCCCGCCAGGTCAGCAGCCGGGCCGCGTCGACCGACGCGGCCATGTCGGCGAGCATGAACGCGACACCCTGGTTCTGCCCGATCGGCTTGCCGAACTGTATCCGCGTGGTCGAGTAGTCCCTGGCGTACTCGTACGCCGCACGCGCCACCCCGACCGCCATCGCCGCCACCGTGGGCCGCGAGGCCTCGAAGGTCTTCATCGCCGCCTGCTCGCCGCCTGCTCCGCCGCCCGCCAGCCTGGCCAGCCGCGCGTCCAGCCGCTCCTTGCCGCCCACCAGGCAGCTGCCGGGTACCCGCACGTCGTCGAGCACGACCTCGGCGGTGTGCGAGGCCCGAACGCCGTGCTTGCGGAACTTCTGGCCCTGCGACAGGCCCCTGGTCCCGGGCGGCACGATGAAGCTCGCCTGGCCGCGGCTGCCGAGCGCCGGATCAACCGAGGCGACGACGACGTGCACGTCGGCGATGCCGCCGTTGGTGGCCCACGCCTTGGTGCCGTTCAGCACCCACTCTTCGGTCGCCTCGTCATAGACCGCCCTGGTCCTGATCGCGCCGACGTCGCTGCCCGCGTCCGGCTCCGATGAGCAGAACGCGCCGAGCTTGACGTCGCCCGGGCTGCCGAACATCTGCGGCAGCCACTCGCCGATCTGCTCGGGCGTGCCGTTGCTGCTGACCGCGATCGCGGCCAGGCAGCTTCCGGTCAGCGAGAGCCCGATCCCCGCATCGCCCCAGAACAGCTCCTCGAACGCCACCGGGGTGCCGAGTCCGGTCGGCTCGAACCACTGCCCGGCGAAGAAGTCCAGCGAGTACAGGCCGATCTTGGCCGCCTCCTCAAGGATCGGCCAGGGCGTCTCCTCGCGCTCGTCCCACTCGGCGGCGGCCGGCCGCATCACGTTCTGCGCGAACTCGTGCACCCAGCCGCGCATCTCGCGCACGTCGTCGGAGAGGTCGAGCGAGAAGCCGCCGGCCGCCTGGTCGTCGTCGCTCATCGGTATTCCTCCTCGGCTGCGAGGTCGCTTATCCATAAGTTACCCGACAGTAGTATGACCCAGTCAGGCTGCCCGCGCAGCATCGGCGATCCGCGCAGCCTGGCCGCCTCGGCCGGCGTCTAGCCAGGGGCCATGGGATCATTCCTTCATCAGCAGGCCGCCCGCACGACCGAGGAGCCCGCGGCATGGACTACGCCAGCTACGACCACCTGCTCGTCGAGTGCCGCGACAACGGTGTGCTGCTGATCACGATGAACAGGCCCGAGGTCTACAACGCCGCCGACGAGCAGATGCACAGCCAGCTCGCCACCGTCTGGACCGACGTGTCGCGCGACCCGCAGACCCGCGTGGCGGTGATCACCGGCGCGGGCAGGGCGTTCTCGGCCGGCGGCGACCTGGCGATGGTGCAGCGGATGGCCGGCGACTACGACCGGACCGCGCACATGCTGAGCGAGATGAGCGATCTGGTCTACAACATGACCAACTGCGAGAAGCCGATCATCTCGGCGATCAACGGGGTCGCCGTAGGTGCCGGGCTGGTCGTCGCGCTACTCGCCGACATCAGCATCTGCGCGCAGGACGCCAGGCTCGGCGACGGCCACGTCAAGCTCGGCGCGGCAGCCGGGGACCACGCCGCGATCATCTGGCCGCTGCTGTGCGGTATGGCCAAGGCCCGTTACCACCTGCTCACCGGCGAGATGGTGGACGGCGTGGAGGCGGAGCGGATCGGCCTGGTCAGCAAGGTGCTGCCGCGCGAGCAGGTGCTTTCCGAGGCGCTGCGGGTGGCTGACACGCTGGCCACCGGGTCCCAGCTGGCGATCAGGCTGACCAAGCGCGCGCTAAACAGCTGGCTGCGTACGGCCGGGCCGATCTTCGACCAGTCGGCCGCCTACGAGATGCTCACGTTCATGGGACCTGACCTGGCCGAGGGCGCAGCGGCGCTGCGCGAGAAGCGCCCGCCGAAGTTCGCCTGATCACGCCGCGGGACCCTGTCCTTGGCCGGCCTCGTCCTGGCCGGTCTCGCGCTAGTCCTGCTCGTGCCGGTCGAGGAACGCGTAGACGTCGGCCTCGTCCACGCCCGGGAAGCTGCCGGACGGCAGCGCGAGCAGGACGTGCGAGTGGGCGCGGGCGGACGGCCAGGCGTTCCCGTCCCAGCGGGCGGCCAGCCTGGCCGGCGGGCGCTGACAGCAGTTCGGGTCTGGGCAGGCCGACTTGGTCCGCCTGGCAGTGTCCCTACCGCGGAACCAGCGCGCGTCGTCGAACGCCACCCCGAGCGTGATCGCGTACCCGCGCTCGCTGCCGGGGTCGACCGAGGCCACGCACCAGTAGGTGCCCGACGGGGTGTCTGAGTACTGGTAGTGCGGGCTGAACCGGTCGGCAGCGGAGAAGACCTGCCTGCCCGACCAGTACCGGCACATCCGCTGGCCCTCGATCGCTCCACAGGCGTCGGCGGGGAACATCACGCCGTCGTTCTCGTACGCCTTGTAGATAATGCCGCCCGAGTCGTTCTTCACGAAGTGGCAGGGCAGGTCCAGGTGGTGGGTGGCCAGGTTGGTGAACCGGTGCGCGGCCATCTCGTAGGAGACAGAGAAGACGTCCCGCATGTCCTCCACGGACAGGTTCCTTGTCTCCTTGGCCTGCCGCAGGTACGCCACGGCGGCCTGCTCGGGCACCAGCACCGCGGCCGCGAAGTAGTTGGCCTCCACCCGCTGGCGCAGGAAGTCGGCGAAGTCGGCCGGCGCGGCGTGGCCGAGCACGAAATGCCCCAGCGTCTGCAGCAGCACGGCCCGCGGCGTGTGCATTCCGAGCGACTCCTGCCGCAGATAGATCCTGCGGTTGCGCAGGTCCGTCACCGACCTGGCTGACCTGGGCAGGTCGGTGACGTACCGGACGGAGAAGCCGTGGTGGCTGACGACGGAGAGCAGCATGCCCTGGGACAGCGCGCCGCCGGTGTAGGCGACCGGCTCAAGTGCCCTGGCCGCGGCGAGCTCGATCTCAGCGAAGTAGTTGCCCCGGTCGCGCATCATGGCGCGCAGGTCGGCGTTGGCGGCCCTCGCCTCCTCGGGCGTGGCCGTCGGCTTGGCCTGCTGCCTGCGCAGCTCTGCATGCAGCGCGAGCAGGTGCTCGATCACCTCGCTCGGCACCCTCGGGCCGGGCCGCAGGTACGGCAGCCGCAGTCCGGCGTAGATCGGGTCGCGCTGCGCCTCGGCCAGCGCGATCTCGAGCTGGGCCCGGCGGCTCGGTGCCTCCCGCCGCATCAGCTCGCCCAGGCTGACGCCGAGCGCTCCGGCCAGCGCCTCGATCAGCGACAGCTTGGGCTCGCGGCGCCCGTTCTCCAGCAGCGAGAGCACCGACGGAGCCCGGCCGACCCGCTCGCCGAGGTCGGCCAGGGTCAGGCCGCGGCTGCGCCGCAGGTGACGCAGCCGCTGACCGAAGAGAACGAGATCTAGGTCGCTCTCCGGCAAAGTCTGAAGTTCTTTCTCAGCGAAACTCGTCATATTTTCATGTTAGACGAAAAACTAAAGATTTTGATTACCCAGGTCCCTAGCGGCAGCTTGGGCCTGGCGGCGAGGCTGATGAGATCACCCGGGGACGGCATGCATCAGGAGGTTCAGTGAATACTCGTCGCCTCGAGGGCACGCAGAACTATGACGACCAGGTGGCAGACCTGGCGCGAAGCTGGGCAACCGACACGCGCTGGGACGGGATCGAGCGGACCTACACGGCCGCGGATGTGATCGCGCTGCGCGGTTCTGTCCAGGAGGAGTTCACCCTGGCCAGGCTTGGCGCGGAGCGGCTCTGGTCATTGCTGCGCGGCGAGGACTACGTCAACTCGCTCGGCGCGCTGACCGGCAACCAGGCCGTGCAGCAGGTCAAGGCCGGGCTGAAGGCCATCTACCTGTCCGGCTGGCAGGTCGCCGCCGACGCGAACCTGGCGGCCCAGACCTACCCTGACCAGAGCCTGTACCCGGTGAACTCGGTCCCGCAGGTAGTCCGCAGGATCAACAACGCCCTGCTCCGCGCCGACCAGATCACCTGGGCAGAGTCGCGTAACGCCGGGGCACCGTACTGGCTGGCGCCGATCGTGGCCGACGCCGAGGCAGGCTTCGGCGGGGCGCTGAACGCGTTCGAGCTGATGAAGGCCATGATCGCGGCCGGGGCTGCCGGGGTGCACTGGGAGGACCAGCTTGCGTCGGAGAAGAAATGCGGCCACCTCGGCGGCAAGGTGCTGATCCCGACCGGCCAGCACATCAAGACACTGACCGCCGCGCGGCTCGCCGCCGACGTCTGCGATGTACCCTCGCTGATCGTCGCGCGGACCGACGCCCAGGCCGCGACGCTGCTGACCAGCGACGTTGACGAGCGCGACCAGCCATTCGTGACCGGCGAGCGCACCGCCGAGGGCTTTTACCGCGTGCGCAACGGCATCGGCGCATGCATCGCCCGCGGGCTGTCCTACGCGCCCTACTCTGAGCTGCTCTGGATGGAGACATCGACGCCAGACCTGGCGGTCGCCGCCGAGTTCGCCGACGCGATCCACTCGGTCTACCCCGACCAGATGCTGGCCTACAACTGCTCGCCGTCGTTCAACTGGCGGACGAACCTGGACGACGCCACGATCGCCAAGTTCCAGCGCGAGCTCGGCGCGATGGGGTACAAGTTCCAGTTCATCACCCTGGCCGGGTTCCACGTGCTGAACCACGCGATGTTCGCCCTCGCTCGCGGCTATGCGGAGGAGGGCATGTCGGCCTACGTGCGGCTGCAGGACGCCGAATTCGCCTCGGAGGAGGAGGGCTACACGGCCACCAGGCACCAGCGCGAGGTCGGCACCGGCTACTTCGACATGGTGACCTCGGCGATCAACCCAGGCGCGTCCACCACGGCGCTGGCCGGATCCACCGAGGCTGACCAGTTCGCCGGCGCGCACCACTGACCCACGCGGCAGCGCCGGCCACGGGTCCGCGGGCGCGGTGTCGGCCACGGGCCTTCGGCCCATGGAGAGTTCCGAGAGGGGTAGCGGGGGTGCCGGCACACCGAGCCGTGCTGGCACTCCCGCCGGCCTGGGCGGCGCAGAGCGCCGGCGGGCTCAGGGAACCAGGCCCAGCGCCTCGGGAACGCTGAAGTCTTCCTCGTCGTCCATGTAGTACTCGCGCCTGCGCCACCGCGAGGGCACCAGCATCGGGACGATCATCGCCGCCCCCAGCAGCCCGAGCATGCCGTGCACGAGCAGATAGACAAGCACCGCGGTGTCCTCGCTGCCAGGGAATGGCAGGTACCGAAGCGCCAGCGCGCTGTGCGCGATCACCAGGCCGGTCCAGGCAAGCAGCACAAGGCCTGGCAGGCCCCCGGCCAGCGGCGAGATGCGGGGAGCTGCAAGCGCGACGCCGATCAGCAGCCCGGTGCCGAGCACGGCGGCGATCGCGGCTAGGCCGTGCACGCTGGTCAGGCGGCCGGCGCCCAGCCCGCCGCCTGGCCCGTGCAGTGCCGTGATCTGCGCGATTCCCCAGCAGGCGGCGAAGAATAGGGCCGCCGCCGTAGCCAGTGCCAGTAGCAGGCCAATCAAGTGCCGCATGCCACATCCCTTCGTGCAGGATCGCTCGAGGACCTGGCTCCCCAGCCATACGTCACGTTACCGATTAGTTATCAGCGCGTCATCGGATCGGCGCAATGCGCGCCAGTGCCACCCGGATCCTGTTGAGCGGTTCGAGCACCTCGTAGGTGCGGTACGCACCCGCGCTGATCAGCCGGAGCTTGGCGCCGCGGACCCCTGCCGGCAGCCGGTAGCCTGGCGGCAAGTAGCTGACGTAGTCCTCGTGCATGCGCCCGAAGAACTGCTTGCGCTCGCCCCGCGGCACCAGGCCAGGCCGGCCGAGCGGGCCGATCCCTGGCCCGGTCGAGGCAAGCACGGCCGCGTAGTGCGAGATCGCCCGCTCGAACACGGCGCGCTGCACGGCGGGTGTCGCCACCGGGTCGCCGGCCTCGCCGAGGTCGCGCAGCATCGCGAGAACCTCATGGTAGGCATCGAACACCGCCAGCTGGCCGGTGCTTGATGTCATCGCCGATCCGCCCCGCGCGCGCCGGTAGCGGTAGCACACGCGTGCCAGCGCGCTCAGTCGGCCGGCGAACAGCGCGGCGCAGCTCACCGGGATGTCCTCGTGGATGCCAGGCCGGAACGGTTCGTCCAGGCCGGTCAGGAAATCGCGCCGCAGCACCCTGCTCCATGCCGTCATCGTTAGCTTGACCAGCTCTGGCGCGGCGGCGAGCGAGAACGTGCCGGGCGGCGCGTCGGCCAGCAGCCTGCCGCCCGTGCTCGGCCGCGTCCTGCCGCCGGGGAAGCGCTCCTCGTAGTCGATCAGCAGCATGTCAGGCCGATCGGCGGCCAGCTTGGCCCCGACGGCGGCGAGTGCGCCAGGTGCGATCGTGTCGTCGCCGTCCACGAACCACACGTACTCCCCCGCCGCCTTGGCCAGGCCGGTGTTCCGCGCGCTGCCCTGGCCGGCGTTGCGGCCAAGGTGGATGACGCTGAGCCTGCTGTCGGCGCTCGCGCGCTCGTCGAGCAGGGCGCCGCTGCCGTCCGGCGAGGCGTCGTCGACCGCGATGACCTCGACGCCGCCCGCCGCCGCCCCGCCGGTGACCAGCACCGAGTCCAGGCACCCGGCCAGGTACTCGCGGACCTCGTAGACCGGGATGACGACGCTGATCAGCGGGGTCACGACGGGCCCGATCGGTCAGCCGACGTGGTCGGCCGGAGCGAGCGCCTCTTCCTCGCCGCCCTGCGGCTCCGGCCGGTCGATGATCAGCCGCGACGGCCACCAGTTCCACCGGCCGAGCAGCACTACCGTGGACGGCACAAGCAGGGTGCGGACAAGGAACGTGTCCATCAGGATGCCAAGGGCCAGGCCGATGCCGATGTCGAGTATCTGGCTACTGCCGCCAGGGCCGGTGCCGGCCACGATCGCGAGCACGAGGAACGTGCCGGCCAGCACCAGGCCGGCCGAGGTGACCGTGGTCCCTGTGACGCCGATCGCCCTGGTCACGGCCTCGCGCAGGGGAAGCTTGTGCGCTTCCTCCCTGATCCTGGTCATCACCAGGATGTTATAGTCCTCGCCGAGCGCCAGCAGGAAGATGAACATCAGGAAGGGCAGGAAGAACACCAGCCCGCCTGACCCGCCGAGCTTGACGAACAGCAGCACGGAAAGGCCGAGTGCCGCCAGATAAGAGACGCCCACCGAGGCGATCAGGTAAAGCGGCGCGACCAGGCTGCGCAGGACCAGGGCGAGCAGCAGGCCGATCACCAAGATGGCGACCGGGATGATGCGCTTGAGGTCACTGCCGGAGATCGTGCTGATGTCGTACAGGGCAGGCGCCTCGCCGGCTACGCCGGAGTCCGTCGCCCTGACCGAGCGCGAGGTGGCCACCGCCGTGGTCTCGGCGCGGACGGCCGGCACCGCGTTCAGCGCCCGCGTGCTCGCGGGATTGCCGGCGGCCAGGCCGACCGAGAACTGGATCGTCCTGCCGTCAGCGCTGACGTAGTTCGCGGTCGCGCGGTAGAGCTGGTAGGCGAACGCGGGCACCTTCGACCCGGCGGGCGGGGTCGGCGGCAGCGCCGTGGCCGGCCCGAGCGCGGCGTGCAGCTCGGCGTACTGGATGCCGGTGAGCTTGACCCCGACCGGGTTGAGCGGACCGGTGACCTGGGAGAACAGCGGGCTCGCCTTGAGCTGCGCGGTCGCGCTGGTGAGTGCATTCGGGGTGTCCCATACTGGCTTGGCGAACCGGAAGATCAGGTCGGTCGGGTTCGCCGAGGACTGCGGGAAGTACCTGGTGAGCATCGCCTGGCCGGCCGCCGAGTCACTGCCCGCGGGCGGCGTGGTATTCCCGCCGAACCCTGCCGCCTTATACCCGGTCACCCCGACCGCGAGCGCGCCGAAAACGACCACCCCGGCGATCAGGGTCGGCGCCGGGTGCCTGACGATCCGGTTGGCCACCTTGCCCCACACCCCGGGCCCGCCGCTGCCCTGGATGTCCAAGGGGATCAGCTTGGCCCGCCCGAACATCCGCTTGAACAGCGTGCGCTTGACGCCGAGCAGCGACAGCCTGATCGACAGCAGCGCGGGCAGCAGCGTGAGCGCCGCGGCGAGCGTCACCACAATCGCGATCGCGAAGGGGACGCCGAGGTCGGAGTAGAACGCGAAGGTCGCGAGCAGCAGCGTCAGCACGGCGGCGATCACGGTCGCCGCGGAGAACGTGATCGACTCGCCGACCCTGGTCACCGCGGCGACGACCGCCTGCCTGGCAGGCTCCCTCGGCCTGCGCAGGTCGGCGAGGAGCGCACGGCCGAGCCCGCCGGCCGCCGCCACGTCGGCTGGCCCGCCGTCGTAACCGGCCAGCCGCAGCTGTTCCCGGACCCTAAACACCAGGAACAGGCCGTAGTCGGTACCGGCCCCGAGTACGAGCACGATCATCAGCAGCTGCGCGATCGGCGAGACCTGCAGGCCGTGGTGCGCGGCCTCGGCCACCAGCGGACCGGAGATGAGCACGGACATGAACGCCGGGATCAGCGTGGTAATGGACAGCGTGAGCGAGCGGAAGATCAGCACGAGCAGCAGGATGATGAAGATCGCCGACAGGTTCTGCACCCGGTTGCCCTGATTGCCGCTCGCCTTCTGCTGGTCGACGGCGACCGCGAGGCTGCCGGCCAGGTGCACCCTGAGCCCGGCGGGCAGGGATGCGGCGGCGATCTTGGCCCGCATGTCGTCCACCAGGGTGGTGATCGCGCTCTGGTTGCCGCCCACCTGGGTGACCAGCACAAGCAGCTGGTCGGCCTGGCCAGGCACCGATCGCCGCAGCGGCGAGGTGCCGAGGTTGATGATCTTGTGCACCGACGGCACCGATCGCAGCGTCGTCGTCAGGTGCGAGATGGCGGCGAGGTCGGCGGCGGTCAGCGGCCCCGTCGCCCGGCCGGCCACGACCGGAATCGGAAGCAGGTTCGAGGTGCCGAACGGCGCCGCCAGCGCGGTCGCCTTCTCCACCGGCGCACTGGCCGGGAGAAACTTGGTGTTGTTGCTCTGGGTCACGCTCGCCAGCGACGGCAGGTGCGTCACGGCAAGCACGGCCGCGACGATCCAGGCCACCGTCATCAGCCAGCGGAACCGTACGCTGAAGCGGCCAAGGGCGCCGAAGGTGGCGTCGACGTTCATGCCGGTGAGCGTAGTAGAGCGGGCCGGGTGACCTGGCCGCCGCCCTTGACCCGTGCTGCCTCGGCCGGGCAGCCGCCGGCTGCCGTTCCCGCCGTGCTCGGCGTCGGTTCATCGGGCGGACGATTATCCCGGTTCGCCGGACCCCGGCGGGGCACGGTGAATACCCTGCCCATCAGTGCTGGCCACAGGCACGGGCCCGGCCCGGCGCGGGTACGGCCCGAATCTGCCAGCAGATCCGGGACATGCCGGTGACGGTGCTGGCGAGTCCGGTCCCTGCCGGTCACACTCGTTCTCGAAAGGCCGAGCCGGCCGGCCATGGGTCGGCGGCGCGGATGGGATCGGAGCGCCAAGGGAAAGCGCGAAAGGGACGCTGATGCAGGAGCTGCGACTCGTCGCAGTCAGCGAGGACGGCAGCTATGCGGTCCTCGTGGTTCCCGGCCGGAGCGGGCGTTTCGCGCTGCCCATCGACGAGCGGCTCAGGACCGTGGCGCGGGGTCAGTTCTCGCGGCTCGCACAGTACGAGATCGAGGTGGAGAGTCCGTTGCGACCCAAGGAGATCCAGGACCGGATCCGGGCTGGCGAGACTGCCGAGGAGATCGCGGACGCGGCCGGCCTGGCGGTGGACCGGATCCGCAGGTTCGAGGGACCGCCGCTGGCCGAGCGGGCGCGCTGGGCACAAGAGGCGCAGCGGGCGACCGTGCGCAGCCGCGCCGACGCCGGGCCAGGGCCGCAGCTTGGCGAGATCGTCGCCGAGCGGCTCACCGGAATCGGCGCCAACCTTGACGAGGCCGAGTGGGACTCGCGCAAGCGGCCGGACGGCAACTGGCAGGTACAGCTCGCCTACACCGTCGCCGGGCGGATGCACATGGCCGAGTGGGTCTACGACGCGAGGAGCAGGCACGTCACGCCGGACGACGACGAGGCGATCAGGCTTTGCCTGGACGAGTCGCAGTGGCCTGAGCCGCGGCCGCAGACCCGAGGCCCGGTCACCGCCACCGTGACGCCAATCGGCCGGGCGGCAGGCGCGTCGCACCACGCCGACCAGCGTGCGGAGCCTGACCGGCCCTCCGGCCGTGCCATGGTGCACCCGTCCCGGCAGGCACCGGCCGCGGCAGGCACGGTGCGCCGCCCGCCGCCCCCGGCGCTGCGGATGCCGTCGGCCGACGTGCCGCCCTCGGCGGCCGAGCCGGCCGCCGAGGCAGCGAGGATGCCGGTGCCCGCTGGCCGGCCAGCGGCGGCCGACGGTGACCGGCAGGAGGGCGCCGACCTGCCGCCTGCCGCCTCAGGCGAGGAGACTGCGGCGCTCGCTCCGGCCGCCCCCGCGCGGTCGGCCAAGCGCTCGTCGGGACGCTCAAGGCGCTCGTCGGTGCCGTCCTGGGACGAGATCATGTTCGGCAATTCCCGGCAGCCCGACTAGCTTTCCCGCGTCCCTTCCCGGCCAGCGCGAACCCGGCCTGCCACCCCGGCCGGCCGCGTAGGATCCACACGCAGGCATGCCGTCATGGTCGGGATAGGGGTCGATGCTTGGGTCGCTGTGTGATCGCGACGATCGGGGTCGCAGCCAGGACCGGCCGGCGCGTGCGACGGGCCGTCGGCGCGGTGGCCGTGGCGTCGCTGCTCCCCCTGCTCGGCGGCTGCGGACTGCTTGGCGGGCTGAGTGCGTCCGGCCTGAGCACGCCGGCCTCGCTTGCCGTAATGAGCCCGGTCTTCAGCGCCGACCAAGACCTGCCGCCGCAGTTCACGTGCCACGGGGCCGGGCTCAGCCCGCCGCTGCTCTGGTCGGGGGGCCTGGCGCGCAAGCCGAAGTCCTACGCCATCGTTGTGGACGACGGCGAGGCGCCGATCACGCCCTACATCTACTGGATCGTCTTCGATATCAGCCCCGATACCACGGCCATCGCGCAGAATCAGCTGCCAACCGGCGCGCGGGAAGCGCTGAACAGCAAGGGAACGGCCCGCTACGATCCGCCATGCCCGGTCGGAAGCCAATTGCACACCTACCGTTTCACGGTGTACGCACTCAACGCCTCGCTGAGCAACCTGCGCAAAGGCGCCGGGCTGCGGCAGACCTGGACGACGATCGCCAGGCACGTGATCGCTGTCGGCCGGCTGACAGTCCACGCCAGGCAGTAGTCACAAGATCACACAGAGTTGACAGAGGTGGTGAAACTTCACGAATTCCGTGACACGGAGCATTCCACTCCGACAGAATCGTCGTTTAATCGATTCACCCGGGATCTGATTCGTCCAGGGCGCTCGCAGTTGCCAGGAGTCCCGCGTTGTTGGCCGCGCGGAGTCGGCGAGCGTCATCGAGGAAGGCCACACCGCGTTGGATGGTGAGATGCGCGAGACCGTGCTGATCATTCTGGCAGCTGTGGTCGCCCTGATAGTCGTCGTGGTCCTGCTCGGGATGCGCTACCTGCGTGCCGATGACGATGACGACTTTGACGACGAGGTTCACGCCGAGCGTGGCGGCCTCCGCGGCCGCGTCGAACATCTGAATCACGACCGGGACCGGGCCCGCGTCCACACTGAGATGCGCGATCCGCGCGGGCAGCGTTCCGGGTCCGACCGCGCACTCGCCGCCCGCGCGGCTGGCCGGGGCGAGCCCGGCTGGAGCGACTCGGGCCGCGGTGAGCCAGGTCGCGGCGAGCCAGGTCGCGTCGAACAGGGCAGGAGTGAGTCAAGCAGGGCCGCATCGGGTCGTGCCGGGTGGTCGGACGCGGATGGCAGGGACGACCGCCGGAGCCGTGAGCCGCTGCCGCACCGCGAGCCGGGCAGCCGACGCGACAGGGACGAGTCCGACCGGGTGCCGCAAGACCGCAAGGCCCGTGGCGATCGGGACTCGCGTGACGATGGCTATGCCAGGGGCGACAGAGACGGCCGCGTCGGCCGCGCCGGGATCGGCTCTGGCACCGACCGTGACTACGACCGCGACGGTGCAAGCCTGCGGGACCTGGCCAACCGCAGTGGCCGTGACGGCCGTGACCGGCGCGATGGTCGTGACGGCAGGGACGGCAGAGCCAGCCGGGACGCTCGTGACGGGCGGGTCGGACGGGACCTTGATGGCCGGAACCCGGACGGCCGCGGATCAGAGAGCCGCGGCTTGGATGGCCGGGACCGCTCCGACCGCGGCTGGGACAGCAGGCCTGGCGACAGCGGGCTTGGCGACGGCGCGCGGGCGGCGAGCGCTCGCGATGCGGCATCCGGCCGCGACGACCGGGACCGGCGCTCGACCACCCGGCCGAACGCCAGGCCGGAAGGCAGGCGAGGGCTGGACCGGGACGACTCGCTGCCGTCGGTGCGGCCGCGCCCGGTACGCGGCAAGCGGGACAGCGACGGCGACGACTGGCCGAGCAACGAGTGGGACGAGCTTTCCGACGTCGACTACTGGGCCGAGGTGGCGTCGGACAAGCCGCTCACCTCGACTACGCAGCCAGGATCGAAGATCCGGCCGGAACGCGAGCCGCGTGCCAAGAACGCCGACACCGGCTCGCATCGCAGCGACCGTCGCAGCGCTGACCGCCTCGCCAGCGACCGGCCAATGAGCGACCGGCCTGCGAGCGACCGGCCTGCGAGCGACCGGCCTGCGAGCGACCGGCCTGCGAGCGACCGGCCTGCGAGCGACCGGCCTGCGAGCGACCGGCCTGCGAGCGACCGGCCTGCGAGCGACCGGCCTGCGAGCGACCGGCCTGCGAGCGACCGGCCTGCGAGCGACCGGCCTGCGAGCGACCGGCTAGTGGGCGACTGGGGCGCGACCGGGACCGGGACGGCCAGGCCGGCCAGGCAGCCCGACTACCTCGACACTGGGTCACGACGCTCCGTGCCCCCGGCGAGCGATCCGCTCCCCGCCATGCCTGCGGCGCGGTCAGGCCCGATCAGCGGTCCGCTGCCAAAGGTCGTGATCGATGACGACGACCCGCTGACCAGCCCGTCCTTCCCGCGGATCGAGACCGACGACAGCCGGTCCTACCGCCGGTCCAGGTCAGCCTCGTCGACCAGCCCTGGCATCTCGGCTCGTCCGGGTGACCCGTACTCGCGCAGCCAGCCGGCCGACAGCGACCGGTTCCCGGTCGTACCCCAGGGGCAGCCGGACCGCCCCGCTGACGATTCGAGCCGCAAGGTCAGGTACGCGCGCCCGGCGGCGAGTGCCGGGCAGCTGAGCGGCGAGCACTCGCTGCCGGCCGCCGACCCATACGGCGCACCGGCCCCGACCGGCCGCTACCAGGTGTCGGCCAGCCCCGTCCCGGCCAGCCCTGTCCCGGCCAGCCCCGTCCCGGCCAGCCCGGACAGCTATCACGCCAGCCCGGCCTATCCGGCCGACGCGGACTACCAGGCTCAGGGCGGCACGGGCAGCTACCTGATGCCGCCAGTGCAGCCGGTGGCCGTCTACCACGGCGACCCGTACTCGCTGCCCGGCACGTCGCTGCCCGCCGGACCCGGTGGCGGCTACCCGGCGGAGTCCGCGGCCGCGCACTACCAGCCAGGCGGTTCGGCCACCGGCTCGTACCCGGTACCTTCCGCCGCCCCTCCCGCCGGTGAGCTCGGGCTCGGCCCGGCCGACCAGCCGGTGAAACACCAGTACGGGTACGGCCGTGACTCCGGGCAGCAGATGCGCCCTGAGACCAGCTACGGCCACAGCGATGAGTACTCCGCCGCGGGTTACGGTGGGGACAGCCAGCCGGGCTTCGGGGTCCCTGAGCCCGGGGGGCACCCGTCGGGCCCGTTCCCCGTGTACCAGGGGTCGGCACCGTTCGGCACCGGCCTGCCGTCTGGCCAGTACCAGGCTGTACCGCCCGCGGGCCAGTACCAGGCCCAGCCATCTGGCCAGTACCAGGCTGTGCCGTCCGGCCAGTACCAGGCTGTGCCGTCCGGCCAGTACGAGGCTGTACCGCCCGCGGGCCAGTACCAGGCCCAGCCATCTGGCCAGTACCAGGCCGTGCCGTCCGGCCAGTACCAGGCCGTGCCGCCCGGCCAGTACCAGGCCGTGCCGCCCGCTGGCCAGCCGACCGCGCCGTACCAGGCCTACGAGCCGCCCGGCTATCCCGAGCCCGACAGCTACGCCTCCGCTGACCCGTACGCGGTGGACCCGTACGGCTACTCCGGCTACAGCAACGGCTACTGAGGGCGGGCGCCGGGGACGCCCGACCCTGAACTGACCCGGGGGCGCCTGACCTTGCCGTGGGTTTGCGGCTAGGGTCGGCTGGTAGCCGTGCCCCGACCGGCGGCGCGGCTGAGGAAGGTGCGATGACGACCGCTCCCAAGCCGGCAGGCCAGGCAACGTTCACGGTGAACGGGACCAGCGTGTCGGTACCCGGCGACGACCTGCTGCTCTCGGCGCTCCGCGATCGGATGAGGCTGACCGGGGCCAAGCTAGGCTGCGGTGAGGGAGCCTGCGGCGCCTGCACCGTGCTGCTCGACGACGGGCCGGTCAGGTCCTGCCAGCGGACCGCGGCCTCGGTGGCCGGGCAGCAGGTCATCACCATCGAGGGCATCGCAGGCCCGGGCGGCGCGCTGCACCCGGTGCAGCAGGCGTTCGCGCTGGAGGGCGCTGCGCAGTGCGGCTACTGCACGCCGGGCATGCTCCTGACCGTCACCGCGTTGCTCGCCGCCGACTCCGACCCCGCCGACGCAGCGATCGACGCGGCGCTGGCCGGCCAGATCTGCCGCTGCGGCACCTACCCGCGCATCAGGCGCGCCGTGCACCGCGCCGCCGTGCTGATGGGCGGCGGCGCCGAGGCGTCGGCCGCTGGGCTCCTGGCCGAGGCACCCAATGGCGGGCCGGACGGCGACCGGTGGGGACCGCCGGTGCCGGGCACCGAGCACTACCGGCCGGCCAGGCCATGGGATATGACCGACCCTGCCGACCGTGACTACTTCGGCGCACTGGGCGACGGCCTCGTGGTGGTGCTGAACCCGCCGCCGCCTGGGCAATGGAACACCAGCCAGGGCGCCTGGCTGCACGTGAGCGCGGACGGCGTGGTGACCGCGTTCACCGGCAAGGTCGATGTCGGCCAGGACAACCGCACGGCGCTGCGGCTGCTGGTCGCCGAGGAGCTCGGCGTGGCGCTGGCACGCGTGCGGCTGGCGATGGGCGATACCGACGTGTGCCCGTACGACATGGGCACGTTCGGCAGCCGGTCGATGCCTGACGCAGGCGCGGCGCTGCGCACCACGGCGGCCTACGCGCGCACCGCGGCGCCGGTCAGGCCCGGCGAGCGGCGCCTGGAGATCGTGACGGGAGAGCCCGCGCTCGTGCCGCCCGCCAGCTGGCAGCAGGCCGGCCAGCCGCACCTGGCGCCTGGAGCGGTCGCCGCCGTGACCGGCGCCCGCATGTTCGTTTCCGATCTTGATCATTCAGGCTTGTGGCACGGCGCGGTGCTGCGGCCGCCAGCCCCAGGCGCAACGCTGCGCTCGGTGGACTCGGCCGTGGTCGCCGTCCCCGGCGTGGTCGTGGTGCGCACCCCGGAGCTGACTGGGGTGGTCGCCACCGACCAGTCGGCCGCCGGGGCCGCGCTCGCCGAGCTGCGGGCGGCGGCGACCTGGGACATCCCTGACGCGCCGTCCGACTCGGGCCTGGCCGACTACCTGCGCGGCCATCCCACGCAGGGAATGCCTGGCGGCCGGTGGGGCGGGCCGTTCCTGCACCAGGAGGGGTCGGCAGCGACCGCACTGGAGAGTGCGGCGGTCCGCTTCGAGGCGACCTACACCGCTGCCTACATCGCCCCGGCGGCGCTGGAGACCAGGGCCGCGGTGGCCGAGTGGGACGACGACGGGCGGGTCACGGTGTGGACCGGCACCCAGACGCCGTTCCCGGTCCGCGCGCAGGTGGCCGCGGCGCTGGCGATCAACGAGCACGACGTGCGGATCGTGGTGCCGGCTACCGGCGGCGGCTTCGGCGGCAAGCACGCTGGCGGCATCTCCGCCGAGGCGGCGATCCTGGCGCGGGAGGTCGGCCGGCCGGTCCGGGTGCACTGGAGCCGGTCGGAGGAGTTCACCGCGGGCACGCTGCGCCCGGCCGCCGTGATCGACGTGGCTGCGGGGGCGACCGCCGCGGGGACCATGTCAGGCTGGAGCTTCACCAACGTCAACTCGGGCGCGCCGGGCATCTCGGTGCCCTACTTGGTCGCCGACCAGCGGCTCGAGTACATTCCGGCCGCCAGCCCGCTCCCCCAGGCGTCCTACCGCGCGCTGGCCGCCACGGCGAACAACTTCGCCAGGGAGTCGATGATCGACGAGCTTGCCCGCCAGATCGGCGCCGACCCGGTGGAGTTCCGGCTGCGCAACCTGGCCGACGAGCGGCTGACCGCGGTGCTGCGCGCGGTCGCCGAGCACGTCGGCTGGGAGGCCGACAGGGATCCGATCGCCGGCCTGGGCGTCGGGGTGGCCTGCGGCCTTGAGAAGGACGGCCGGGTGGTAACGGTGGCGCAGGTGGCCGTGGGCCGGGACCGCCGGGTGCAGGTGACCGCCCTGGTCACCGGCTACGAGTGCGGCGCCCTGGTCAACCCGGAGACCGTGCGCAACCAGGTCGAGGGCGCGGCCGTGATGGCGCTCGGCGGTGCGATGTTCGAGGAGATCAGGTTCACCGACGGGGTGATCACCAACGGCGCGTTCTCCTCCTACCGGGTGCCGAGGATCGGCGACGTTCCGCCGGTGGAGGTACTGCTGCTGAACCGGCCTGACCTGCCGCCCGCCGGCGCCGGCGAGACGCCGATGATCGCGATCGCTCCGGCGATCGCCAACGCCATCTTCGACGCTACTGGTCAGCGGTTGCGGTCGCTGCCGCTGACCAGCGACGGGCTGCTGCCCGGGACCTAGTGGTGGAACGCCACGGTGTCCCTGCGCTCGTGCGGCAGCGGGCCGTCGAGCCCGTCGAGATAGCGCACGGCGGCGGTGATCTCGTCGAGCAGCTCGTCGGCGAGGTCCATGGACAGCCCGTTGCGCACCACCACGCGCTGCACGGTCAGGTCGGACAGGTTGTCGGGCATCGGGTAGGCGGGCACAAGCCAGCCCTGCTGGCGTAGCTGGTTGCCCAGGTCGTACAGGTCCCACTTATCCGTGTAGCCGGGCTTCTGGCGCCAGGCGAAGACCGGGATGTGCGGGCCCTCGTCGCCCCACAGCTCGAACGGCGCCATCTTGCCGATCTCGTCGGCCAGATGCCACGCGACATCGTGTGAGGCCCGCTGCACGGTGCGGTAGCCGCTGTGGCCGAGCCGCAGGAAGTTGTAGTACTGGAGCAGCACCTGCGCGCCTGGCCTTGAGAAGTTCAGCGCGAACGTCGGCATCGACCCGCCCAGGTAGCTCACGTCGAAGACCAGGTCACTGGGCAGGTACTCGGCGCTCCGCCAGATCACCCAGCCAAGGCCCGGGTACACCAGGCCGTACTTGTGCGCGCTCGTGCTGATCGAGCGCACCCGGTCCAGCCTGAAGTCCCAGTCGAGCTCGGGCTGCAGGAACGGCGCGATGAAGGCGCCCGAGGCGCCGTCCACGTGGATCGGGATGTCGAGCCCGGTCTTCCCCTGGATCCGGTCCAGCGCCGCGGCGATCTCGTGCACCGGCTCGTACATACCGGTGTAGGTGACCCCCAGGATCGCGACCACTCCGATGGTGTTCTCGTCCACATAGGACTCGAGGTCGTGGCCGTCGAGCGTCTTGTGCTCCTCGGTGACCGGCACCAGGCGCGCCTCGACGTCCCAGTAGTTCGCGAACTTCTCCCAGCAGACCTGTACGGCCGAGCTCATCACGATGTTCGGCCGGCCGGTCGGCTTCCCTGCCGCCTTGCGTGCCTGCTGCCAGCGGCGCTTGAACGCCAGCCCGCCCAGCATGCACGCCTCGGACGATCCGATCGTCGAGGTGCCGATGGCCTCGCGCGGGTCGGGAGCGTTCCACAGCCTGGCCAGGATCTTCCAGCACCGGTCCTCGATGGCCGCGGTGGCGCGGTACTCATCCTTGTCGATCATGTTCTTGTCGAACGACTCGGCGTACAGGCGCGAGGCGGCCGGGTCCATCCAGGTGGTCACGAACGTGGCGAGGTTCAGCCTGGCGTTGCCGTCGAGCATGGCCTCGTCGTGCACGACCTGGTAGGCGGTCTCCGGCAGCATCGGCTCGTCGGAGAGCGCGAACCTTGGCCGCTCGGTGGCCTCGCCGGGCCGGGCGAAAAGCGGGTTGATCTCGATGCTGCTCCGTCGCGGTGCGTGCGGCCTCGGCGTCATGGCAGTCGTCCTCCCGAAGTGATCGAGCCGGTGGATACTGGCGGGGGATCGCTCCATCGAACCACGCGAAGGGATGTACCCCGATGACGACAGCCGAACTGCTCGCCGACGCCCTCGGCCGGATCAGGGAGGTGGTCCACGAGGTGGCCGCAGGCCTGACCCCTGAGCAGCTCGCGTTCCGTCCGCAGCCGCAGGCCAACTCGATCGGGTGGCTGCTGTGGCACCTGACCAGGATCCAGGACGACCATGTGGCCGACGTGGCGGGCACCGAGCAGGTCTGGACCTCCCGCGGCTGGTCGGCCAGGTTCGGGCTGCCGTTCGACGACGCCGAGACCGGCTGGGGGCAGAACGCCGAGGCGGTGGCCGCGGTCCGCATCCCGTCGGCGGACCTGCTGACCGGCTACCACGACGACGTCTTCGACGCGTCGGCCGCGTTCGTGGCGAGCATCACCGATCCTGACCTGGGCCGGATCGTGGACGAGCGCTGGAACCCGCCGGTCTCGCTCGGCGTCCGGCTGGTCAGCGTGCTCGCCGACGACCTTCAGCATGCCGGGCAGGCGGCCTACCTGCGCGGGCTGGTGGCGCGGCGGTAGCGCGGGTTGACAGGCCGGGTAGCGCCTGCCGTCTGGCGGCCGTTAACTCGGTCGGCGCAGCAGCGGCAGGACGATAGACTCCCGGCCATGTTTGAAGTCCTGTCCGATAAGCCAGACGCTGATTCGCTGGAGCACGCGATCCTCGAATTCTGGGATCGTCAGGACATTTTCCCCAAGGTACGCGCGCGCAACGCCGGCGGCCCGAAGTTCAGCTTCATCGACGGGCCGGTCACCGCCAATAAGATCCTCGGCGTGCATACGGCCTGGGGCCGCACGCTGAAGGACGCATTCCAGCGCTACAAGGCGATGCGCGGCTTCGACCAGCGCTATCAGAACGGCTTTGACTGCCAGGGCCTGTGGATCGAGGTCGGGGTCGAGAAGGAGCTCGGGCTCAATTCCAAGCACGAGATCGAGGAGTACGGCCTTGAGGCGTTTGCGGCGAAGTGCCGCGAGGTCGTCCAGTGGTCGGCTAAGGAGCTCACCGACGGCTCCGTCAGGCTCGGCCAGTGGATGGACTGGGGCAACGACTACTACACGTTCTCCGACACCAACATCGAGTACATCTGGAAGTTCCTGAGCGTCGTGCACGAGCGCGGCTGGCTCTACCTGGGACACCGGCCGACGGAGTGGTGCCCGCGCTGCGGCACCTCGATCTCCGCGCACGAGCTTGTCGGCAGCTACGTGGACCGGTCAGACCCGTCGCTGTCGGTGCGCTTCCCGCTGCTCGACCGGCCAGGCGAGGCGCTGGTGATCTGGACAACGACGCCGTGGACGCTGCCGGCCAACGTGGCAGCGGCGGTCAGCCCGGATGCCGAGTACGGCCGCCTGCCAAGCGGCGACTGGATCGCCACGGCGCGGGCCAGCGCATGGGACTTCGCCGCTGGACAGGAGTTCACCCAGGTGCTGCCCGGCGCCGACCTGGTCGGGTGGCGGTACCAGGGCCCGTTCGACGAGATCGGTCCTGGCGGCCGCGTCGACCACCGGGTGGTCGGCTGGCCGGAGGTCTCGATGGAGGACGGCACCGGGATCGTGCACATCGCGCCCGGCTGCGGCGCCGAGGACTTCGACCTGGGCAGGGAGCAGGGCCTTGTGGTGCTCGCGCCGGTCGACGAGTCGGGCAGGTTCTACTCGGACTACGGCTGGCTGGCCGGGCTGTCCACCGCGGAGGTCGCCGAGCGGGTGATCGACGACCTGCGGCAGCGCTCCCTGCTGGTCGCGGCCGGCACGATCGAGCACCGCTACCCGGAGTGCTGGCGGTGCCACACGCCGCTGATCTTCCGCATCTCTGACGACTGGTTCATCTCGGTCGACCAGATCAGGGAGCCGATGCGCGAGGCCAACCGCGGGGTGGAATGGACCCCGGCCTACATGGGCAGCCGGATGGACGACTGGCTCGTCAACATGTCGGACTGGAACATCTCCCGGCGCCGGTACTACGGCCTGCCGCTGCCGTTCTACCCGTGCTCGTGCGGCCACCTGACCGTGATTGGCTCCCGCGCCGAGCTGGCCGAGCGCGCCGTCGACCCGGCGACGCTGGACGGGCTCAAGGAGCTGCGGCGGCCGTGGATCGACGCGGTCACGGTCAGGTGCGCCAAGTGCGACCGCGAGACCACCAGGATCGCCGAGGTCGGCGACGTGTGGCTGGACGCGGGCATCGTGCCGTTCTCCACCCTTGGCTGGGAGAACCCGACCTGGGTGCCGCAGGGCTACGGTACCGGTGCAGCGAAGGGGCTGACCACCGCGGACCTGCCGGACCACGCGTACTGGGAGCAGTGGTACCCGGCCGACTGGGTCTCTGAGATGCGCGAGCAGATCAGGCTCTGGTTCTACTCGCAGCTGTTCATGTCGGTGACGCTGACCGGCAAGGCACCGTACCGGCGGGTGCTCGGCTACGAGCGGATGCTCGACGAGCACGGCAGGGAGATGCACGGCTCGTGGGGCAACGCGATGAGCGCCGAGGAGGCGTTCGCCACGATGGGCGCCGACGTGATGCGCTGGCAGTACTGCCAGCAGCCGCCCAGCCAGAACCTGCTGTTCGGCTTCGGCCCTGGCAAGGAGATCCAGCGCAAGCTGCTCACGCTGTGGAACAGCATCTCGTTCTTCTCCAGCTACGCGAACACCTCGCAGTTCACCCCCGACCTGGCCGACCTGGACGCGGCTGTTGCGCTGGCCGGCCCCGCCGGGCCAGGCGAGGAGCGCTGGCCCGGCCTCGCGCCGCTCGACCACTACCTGCTCGCCCGCGCGGCGCGGCTGGTGCAGGACGCCACCAAGGGCTACGAGGGGTACCTGACCGTCAACGTGCTGCGGGCATTCGAGTCCTACCTCGACGACCTGTCCAACTGGTACATCAGGCGGTCACGCCGCCGGTTCTGGAACTCAGACACTGCCGCGCTGCGCACGCTGTGGACCGGGCTTGTGCAGGCGATCAGGGTGATCGCGCCGGTGACGCCGTTCCTGGCCGAGTACGTCTGGCAGTATCTCGTGGTGTCCGCCTGCCCGGGTGCGCCCGAGTCGGTGTTCCTGGCCGGCTGGCCGGACGCCAGCGCCGTCGATGACCAGGTGCTCGCCGAGGTGGCGGCGGTCCGGCAGGTGGTTGACTTGGGCCGCAGGGCTAGGGCGCTGTCCAAGCTGAAGCTGCGTCAGCCGCTGCGCACCCTCGTGGTCGAGGGCGCAGCCGGGATCGAGCCGCACCTGGCCGAGATCGCCGATGAGCTGCGGGTGAAGGACGTCACGACCGGCACGGTCGAGGCATCCGGGCTGCGGGTCAGGCCTAACTTTCCTGTGCTGGCGCCCCGGCTCGGCGCGAGCATGCCGCTGGTGAAGAAGGCGCTCGACGCCGGGGAGTTCACCGAGCTTGACGGCGGCCGGTTCAAGGTCATGGCGTTCGTGCTCGAGCCCGGCGAGGTGATCGTCGAGCGGCTGGACAAGCCAGGCTGGGCGGTCACCTCTGACCAGGGAGTCACGGTCGCCCTGGACACCGCCCTGGACGACGAGCTCAGGAGCGAGGGCCGGGTCTACGACCTCATCCACCATGTGAACACGATGCGCAAGGAGTCCGGCCTCGGCCTGTCCGACCGGATCGTGCTCTCGCTGCCCGCGGCCGACGCCGACCTGCTCGGCTACCGGGACTGGATCGCCGCCGAGGTGCTCGCCACCTCGGTGGACGCGCATGGGGGGGACCAGGTCAGCTTCGAGCGGGCCTAAGCCGCGTGCTCATCGCCGCCGTACTGGCCAGCGCGCTCGCGGTCGTCCTCGCTGTGGTGCTGCCGCTAGCCGCCCAGCCCACCTACCGGCGCTACCTGCGCAGGCTCGCCGCCGATCCCAGGGCCAGGCTGGCCCAGTACCGCAGGGTCATCGGCAGGGACTGGGCCGCGGCCGGGTTGGTGGTGCTGATCGGCGTGCTGGCCCGCCGGACACCGCGGTCGGTCGGCATGCCTGCTTACCGGGGCGGTGCCGACGTGGCGCTCGCGGCCGAGGTGCTGGTGCTGGCCGCCGCGAGCTTGGTTCCGATGCTCGTGGTGCTGCGCCGGCGCGGCGAGCGGCATGACGAGATGATGGTGACGTACCTTCAGCGCGTCATCGGCCTGATCCCGGTCACTCGCGGCGAGCGCGCGGGCTACGCGGCCCTGTCGGTGACGGCCGGGATCTGCGAGGAGTTGCTGTTCCGCGGCTTCGCCGTCGGGTACATCCGATGGCTGTGGCCCGCCGCTCCGTGGCCCTGGCTGATCCTGGCGACGTCGGTGCCTTTCGGCCTCGGGCACCTGTACCAGGGCACCGCGAGCGCCGCGTGGATCACCGTCCTCGGGGCGCTGTTCTGCTGGATCACGCTCGCCACCGGCACGCTGCTGGTCGCCATGCTCATCCACGCGGCGATCGACCTGCGCAACCTGGCCATCCCCGGCGAACTGGTCAGGCGGGCGGCCGCCGCGCAGCGGGCCGAGGCGGGCTAGGCGCCGCCCGCGTACTGCTGAGCGCGGCGGCCGTGAGTTCATCGGCCAGGTGCGGATAGGCCAGCTGCGTCCCGATACGGCACACTTGGGTGACGGCACCGGAGGGAGCACACGGGTGGCGGTACGGTCTGAGGCGGCTGTGGCGGCGGCGGCGCCGGCAGGCGCGACCCTGCCCGACGAGATTGTCACCGAGCTTGGCGCGGCGCTGTACGCGGCCAGGCGGTCAGGCGTCCCGATCGAGCCGCTCACCGACACCCACCAGGCCATGTCGGTGGCCGACGGCTACCGGGTGCAGCGCGACCTGGTCGCCAGGCTGCTCGCTGACGGCGACCGGGTGGTTGGCTACAAGCTTGGCCTGACCAGCACGCCGATGCAGCGCATGCTGAACGTCGACTCCCCAGACTTCGCCCCGGTGCTCGCCTCGCACGTGCACGCCGACGGGTCGCAGGTGGCGGCCGCCGCGTTTATCCACCCCAGGGTCGAGGCCGAGATCGCGCTCGTGCTCGGCACCGACCTCGCCGGGCCCGACTGCACCGCCCTCGACGTAGCGGCGGCCGTGACCGGGGCGGTCCCGGCCATTGAGATCGTGGACAGCCGGATCGCCGGCTGGCGGATTAGGCTCGCTGACACGATCGCCGACCTGGCAAGCAGCGGCGCGATCGTGCTCGGCTCGGCGGTCACACCGTCCGCTGGCCTGGATCTTCGGCTGGCGGGGATGGTGTTCACCAGGGACGGCGAGGTCATCGCGACCGGCGCGGGCGCTGCCGCCCTCGGCAGCCCGCTGCACGCGACGGCGTGGCTAGTGCGCACGCTGGCGGGCCTCGGCGAGTCGCTGCGGGCGGGGCAATTCGTGATGACCGGGGCGCTGCACGCGGCGGTCGACATCGCGCCTGGCCAGCGGTACCGGGCCGAGATCGACCGGCTCGGGCCGGTCGGCCTGCGCGTCACCTGAGACTCGCTGGAGCGGCACATGAGAGGAAGACACCGATGACACTGCGGTGCGCGGTCATGGGATCGGGGAACATCGGCACCGACCTGATGATCAAGCTGCTCAGGTCCGACGTGCTCGACCTGGTGGCCATGGTCGGCATCGACCCTGGCAGCGACGGCCTGGCGAGAGCGGCGTCGCTGGGGATCGAGGCCCCGCACACCGGCATCGACTGGGTGCGCGACCACGCCGGCGATATCGACCTGCTTTTCGACGCGACCAGCGCCTACGTGCACGTGCGGAACGCGCCGGTGCTCGCCGATCTCGGCATCGCCGCGATCGACCTGACCCCGGCGGCGCGCGGCCCGAAGGTCGTGCCCACCGTGAACCTCACCGAGCAACTCGGCGCACCCAACCTGAACATGATCACCTGCGGCGGCCAGGCCACCGTGCCGATCGTCGCCGCGGCGAGCAGGGCGGCGCAGGTGCCGTACGCGGAGATGGTGTCCACCGTCGCCTCGCGCTCGGCCGGGCCGGGCACCAGGCAGAACATCGACGAGTTCACCAGGACCACGGCGCGGGCGCTCGAGGAGATCGGCGGCGCGGGCATCGGCAAGGCGATCATCGTGCTCAACCCGGCCGACCCGCCGATCCTGATGCGGAACACGGTGTTCTGCGCGCTGCCCGATGGCACCGACCACGACGCCGTCGTAGCGTCGGTCGAGCAGATGGTGGCCGACGTCGCCAGCTACGTGCCCGGCTACCGGCTGAAGAACCAGCCGGTGATCGAGGAAGGCCCGTTCGGCACCCCGGGCGGTGCGGTGCCGCACCGCGTGGTCGTGCTGCTCGAGGTCGAGGGCGCCGGCGATTACCTGCCCACCTATGCCGGCAATCTGGACATCATGACGGCCTCCGCGGTCAGGGTCGGCGAGGCCAAGGCCAGCCATCTCTCCGGGGCGCTGGCATGACGCCCAGGTTCAGGCTCACCGACTCCACGCTGCGCGACGGGTCGCATGCCGTGGCGCATCAGTACACGCTCGAGCAGGTGACCGACATCGTGGCCGGGCTTGACGCGGCCGGCGTGCCGGTGATCGAGGTCTCGCACGGCGACGGGCTTGGTGGCTCTTCGTTCAACTACGGATTTTCAGGCACCGACGAGATGGCGCTGATCTCCGCAGCCGTCAAGACCGCGCGGCAGGCCAGGATCGCCTGCCTGCTGCTGCCTGGCATCGGCACCGCCGAGGACCTGAGAGGGATCAGCGACCTCGGTGTCAGCGTGGCCAGGATCGCCACGCACTGCACCGAGGCGGACATCGCCGAGCAGCACATCGGCATGGCCAAGCGGCTCGGCATGGAGGCGGTCGGCTTCCTGATGATGAGCCACATGCTCGCGCCGGATGACCTGCTCGCGCAGGCCAGGGTGATGCAGGAGTCGGGCGCCGACATCGTCTACTGCGTGGACTCGGCGGGCGCGCTGACCGTGCCGCAGGCGGTGGACAGGGTCACCGCGCTTGTGCAGGGCCTGGACATCGCGGTCGGCATGCACGCGCACGAGAACCTGTCGCTGTCGGTGGCGATCTCGCTCGCGGCGCTGGATGCCGGGGCGACGCACATCGACGGCTGCACCGCCAGCGCCGGCGCCGGGGCCGGGAACTGCCCCACCGAGACGCTGGTCACGGTCTGTCAGAAGATGGGCATCGAGACCGGGATCGAGGCGCTGCCGCTGATGGACGTCGCCGAGGAGGTGGTGCGGCCGGCCTTGCGACGGCCGCAGATCGTCGACCGCGCGGCGCTGACCCTCGGCCTGGCCGGGGTGTACGGCTCGTTCATGCTGCACTCGGAGCGGGCGGCGCGGCGGTACGGGGTGCCGCAGGCCGAGATCCTGCTCGAGCTCGGCAGGCGCAAGGCCGTCGGCGGCCAGGAGGACATGATCATCGACGTGGCGCTCGAGCTGGCGGCCCGCAAGGCGGCGGCAGGCAAGGCGGCGGCCGGGGACGAGGCGGGATGAGCGATCCAGCCGCCCTGGCGGCCATGCTGATCGATGCCGCGGCCAAGCGGGCCGGGATCGAGGCGCTGACCAGCACCGTCGGCCCGTTCGACGCGGAGACCGCGTACCAGGTGCAGGACGCGGTGGTCGCCGACCGGGTCGCGCGCGGCGCCGGGATCGTCGGTGCCAAGCTCGGCCTGACGGCCGTGGCCAAGCAGCGGCAGATGAACGTGGACGAGCCGCTCTACGGCTGGCTCACCGGCGACATGGCGGTCGACCTCGGTCAGCCGCTCCCCTGCGACCGTTTCATCCAGCCGCGGTGCGAGCCCGAGATCGCGTTCGTGCTCGCCGCCGACCTGGCAGGCCCGCACGTGACCGCGTCGGCCGTGCTGGCCGCCACCCAGGCGGTCTGCCCCGCCATCGACGTGCTCGACTCGCGGTTCGCCGGCTACTCGTTCACGCTGCCCGACGTGATAGCCGACAACGCGTCAGGGGCCGGCTTCGTAGTCGGCGGCCAGGCCACCGATCCGGCCGGGCTCGACCTGCGGCTGACCGGCGTCGTGTTCGAGAAGAACGGCGAGCTTGTGGCGACGGCCGCGGGCGCCGCGGTGCTCGGCCACCCCGCGGCCTCGGTCGCCTGGCTGGTCCGCTCGCTGGCCCGGCGCGGTCGCGGCCTGACCGCGGGCCAGGTAGTACTCTCCGGTGCGCTGACCGAGGCCGTGCCTGTCGCCCCCGGCGACGTGATCGTCGCGCGGTTCGACCGGCTGGGCAGCATCGAGATCGCGTGCCGGTAGGTTAGGCCGCGGAGATGCAGCAAGGGAGAGAAGAGCATGCCGTTCGTGCAGGTCACGCTCGTCAGCGGGCGCACCGTCGAGCAGAAGCGAGCACTGATCGCGTCGGTCTCCGCGGCCGTCGCCGAGTCACTGGACACGCCGATCGACCGGGTGCGCGTGGCGATTTACGAGGTCGGGCACGAGGAGTGGGGCATCGGCGGGCAGCCCTACTCGGTCGCCCGGGCCGTGCCGCCATCGGACGGGTGAACAAGCGCATCAACCGGATGCGGCGCGTTCCTCGGCGCGATCGGCCGGCGAACCCTGCCGGTTCGGTACGGAACACGCGTACCGTGCTGACATGGGAGTCCGCGCATATCGGATGGGGGCACAACAAGCCCGACGTGCCAGAACCGCACTGGACGACAACGAGCACGCTGCCGCCGTCTGACGTCTCCGAGCTGTCCCTGGACAACAAGATCACGTTGCTGAGCGTCTACGCCGCCCAGTTCGGGTCCTACACGACCCTGCTCTGGCAGGTTCCCGCGCTCAGCCTGACGGCCCAGTCGTTCCTGCTGACGATCGCGCTCACGCACGGGAACAACGAGGTTTCGGTCGGCCTCGCCGCCGGGCTGTCGATCGTGATCGCGCTGGCATCGGTTCGGCTCATGCACAACCAGCGCGGCCGCGCCATGAACCACGCCGAACTCGTCAACAGGCTCTCGCAGAACCTGCAGGCCGATTACCTGCTCGGCAGGCTGGACCGCGAGGACGCGATACCAAGGCACACCACGCCGGAGACGCTGTGGACCGTGGACGGGCTCATCTACCACCTCTGGCGATGGTGCATGTACCTGTTCATCGGTGCCGACGCGGCGATCATCATCTCCGCTCTCGGCGGCTTCCGCTGGTTCGGTTAGGGTCGCCCGGGGCCCGCGCCGGGCTCGTGAGCAACCTTGGTGAAGGATCGGTGTGGGCGGCGGGCGAGGTGGCCTGTAGGCCGGGTTCTGTGCGCCCGCTTGCGCGGGCCGGCGGCCATCCATCTCGGGCTGCCGTTGCCGGCAGCCTCATGCGGTCTACCCGCGAGCATCGGGCGGGCAGCCCTCGAACGCTCGCGCAGTCGCCGGACCCTCGCGGGCCCGGCTCCCTTCTGACCTTGCTCCGGGTGGGGTTTACCGAGCCGCCGCAGTCACCTGCGGCGCTGGTGGTCTCTTACACCACCGTTTCACCCTTACCGCCGGGCCTCGGCCGAAGCCTGGACCTGGCGGCGGTCTGTTTTCTGTGGCACTGTCCCGCGGGTCACCCCGGGTCGGCGTTACCGACCACCCTGCCCTTCGGAGCCCGGACCTTCCTCGGCGGTCCCGGTCGAGCCGGAACCGACGCGGCCGCCCGGCCATCTCGCCCGCCGCTGAGGTCAGTGTAGAGCCACCCGCCGGTCAGGTCTCGCCGACCAGGAACGCCCGGAGGTGGCCGAAACAGCGCGGGCTACGGCGCGGGCTACCGCCGCCGCCGACGGCGCTGGTCGTCCAGATGCGCGGTGTCGTTGAGCGAGCGCACCAGGGCCGAGCGGCCGTCGAACCAGTCCACCCGCGACAGCGACGCCACGTCCAGGTTCATGCGGAACATGGCCTCGGGCGGGGCGAGGAGCGCCCGGCAGATGAGGGTCTTGATCGGCGTCACGTGGCTGACCACGACCGTGGTCGCCTGCGGGTAGTCCCCGATCAGCCGGTCAAGCGCGGCGAGCACGCGCAGCGCGACCATGGCGAAGCTCTCGCCGCCTGGCGGCACCGCGTCCGGGCTGCCCATCCACGCCGCGAGCTCGTCCGGCCACTGCTTCCTGACCTCGCCGAACGTCAGCCCCTCCCAGGCGCCGAAGTCGGCCTCGGCCAGGTCCTGGTCGACCACGAGCGGCGCACCGGTGGCCTCGGCGACGGCCTCAGCGGTGCGGCGGGAACGCTGCAGCGGCGAGGTCACGATCACGTCCACGCCGGTCCTGGCGAGCCGCCGGCCGGCCAGGCCGGCCTGCCTGACCCCCTCGGCCGTGAGCGGGATGTCGCCGCGCCCGGCGAACCGGCGCTCGGTGGACAGCTCGGTCTGCCCGTGCCGCAGCAGCAGCGTGGTGGTCGGCTTTCCGGTCGCGGTCCCCCAGCCATGCCCGGCCGACTCGGTGCCGGCCGACTCGGTGCCGGCCGACTCGGTGGCAGGCGTCGGCTCGCTCACAGGCCCGAGTCGGGAGTACGGACCAGGATCCGCCGGCACTCCTCGCAGCGCAGCACCTCATCGGCCGGCGCCTGCCTGATCGCGTTCAGGTCGACGGTGTTGAGCGTGAGGTGACAGCCCTGGCAGTGCCGCTGGCGCAGCGCTGCCGCACCGACGCCGCCGTGCTGCGCCCGCAGCCTGTCGTACAGGTCGAGCAGGTCGGCAGGCAACTCGGCGACGACCTCGGCCCGGCGGGTGCCCGCCTTGGCCGACTGCTCGGCGAGCTCGGCAAGTGCGGCGTCCCTCGCGGCGGTGACGGCCTGCAGTTCGGCGTCCAGCCCGGTCAGCTCGGCGGTCGCCGCGTCCAGGCTGGCCTGCGCGGCCTCCCGCCGCTCCATCACGTCGAGAACGATCTCCTCAAGGTCAGACTGCCTGCGCTGGAGCGAGACGACCTCGGACTGCAGGTTCTCGAGCTCGCGGGGCGAGCCGACCATGCCTCCGTCCAGACGCTGCCGGTCCCGGTCGATGCGTGAGCGCACCTGGTCGACGTCGGCCTCGGCCTTGGCCTGATCGCGCTTGAGGTCACTGCCGCGGGCGGTCAGCTCCGCGATCGAGTCCCGCAGCTCGCGGTCGCGTGCCTCCAGGCTCGTGATCTGCTCATGCTCGGGAAGTCCGCGCCGCCTGTGCTCGATCCTGCCGAGTTCGGCGTCGATGTCCGCTACCTCGAGCAGCCGAAGCTGCGCCTCTGGCGATGCTTTCACGTGCCCACGTTAGCCTGCCGGCCGACCGGCGCGCGCACAATGACCGCGCGGGCGGGGATCAGCCTACCTAGCCGCCGGGCGGCAGCAGGACCTTGTCGATCACGTAGAGCGTGCCGCCCGCGGTCGGGATGTTGCCGCACAGCACGGTGGCCCCGTTCACCTTGTAGTCAGCACCCGACCTGGACACCCGCAGCGGCGCGCCCTGCACTGTGCGGTAGGAGCCGCCGCGGCCGAACTGGGCTGGCCTGATCGCCGCGCTAACGGCGTGATAGCTGACGACCCTCCGCAGCGTCGCGGGATCATGCAGCGTGGTGATCTGCGACCTGGTCAGCCCGGCGAACGCGAGGTTCGCCGGGATCATCAGCGTGAACGGCTGCCTCGACGCGAACCTGTGGTCCAGCCCCGCGGTGCGTACCGCGGCGACGAAGACAGAGAGCTGCGGGTTGCTCGACGCGGCCGCGAGCACCGGCTTGGTGCGCAGCGTCCGCACGCTGCCGCTGCCGTGCGCGGGGAACATGCCGCAGTCGGCACCGACCAGCCCGGCCGGCGGCGGCGTGCCTGCGCCGGCCCGGCCGGCCCCGCTGCGGTGCCGCAAGCGGCCGCCGCCAGCGCGATGAGGGGTGCGATCACCGCCGTCACGGCCCGTGCGCGTGAGCTCATGACCTGACTACTTACCGCAACACGCCCGGCCTATGCGTCCGCCGGGGTCAGGGCCCGATCAGGACGAGCGGCGCCGACGTGGGCATCGGTGACCCGCCGGCCGGCTCCACGGTCAGGGCGATCATGTCGTCGTAGGCCATCCCTGAGATCACCGTAGGCCCGGCCATGCCGTCCGGTCGGGTCCTGAGCATCCCGGCGGGCCGGTCGCCGAGCGGTCCCATCAGCCACAGCTCGTAGCGATCGGCGCGCGGCAGCGGTGGCAGCCGGTAGGCCGTGAACACTCCCATGTGCCTGCGGTGCGACATCACCACCCGAGCCATGCCCGGGCCGACCCGCGCCGTGCGCATGACCGCGTCCGGCGCGTTGAGCACCGCGGCGATCAGCTGGTTCTGCCGCTGCGAGTGGTGCAGCGTCTGCATCGTGTCGTGCATCACGACGCCGAATCCGGCCCCGGCGGCGACCACGACCGCCGCGGCCACCAGCGCCAGCCGGCGCCAGACGGGGGCTCTGGTCGCGACGGGGGCTGCCGCCTCTGCCGCTGTCTTGTCATGAGCGGAGATAACGGGACCAAGCTGGCTGGTCATCGTCGCCGCGCGGATCGTGTCGCCGCGCAGCTCGGGACGCGGCCATAGCTGCTCCGAGGTGCCCAGCCTGGCGGTCGCCTCGCGCAGCTCGCGTATCTCGTCGGTGCACGGCGCGCAGTCGGCCAGGTGCGCGGTGAACGCCGCGCGCTCGTCATCGGAGATCGCGTCGAGCACGTAGGCGCCGGACAGCGTGTGCAGGTCGTGGTCGTCGGACGTCATCACTGCACCCCCAGGCAGTCCCTGAGCCTGATCAGGCCGTCGCGCATCCTGGTCTTGACCGTCCCGGCAGGCACCCCCAGCAGCTCGGCGACCTCGGCGTAGGTGTATCCGCTGTAATAGGCAAGCCGGACGCACTCGCGCTGCACCTGGGTCAGCGACGTCAGGCAGCGCTGCACGCGCTCCCGGTCCAGGCTCGCCTCGACGGCCTCGGTGACGTCGTCGTAGTCGATCACGGCGGTCGCCGACCGCAGCTCGCGGCTGGCGTGGCTGCGCTCGGACCGAACCCGGTCGACGGCGCGCCGGTGGGCGAGCGTCATGATCCACGCCGTGCCGCTGCCCACGGCCGGGTCGAACCTGCTCGCTGACCGCCAGACCTCGAGCAGGACCTCCTGCATGACCTCCTCGGCCTGCGCCGGATCGCGCACGACCTTCCTTGCCACGCCGAGCACCCAGCCTGCCGCCTGGTCGTAGACGGCCTCGTAAGCCAGCTCGTCGCCCCTGGCAACGGCGGGCAGCAGGTCCTCAAGGCGCTGCGGCACCAGGTCAGGCCGCGGCGCCCGCTCGGCGCGAGATCGCCGGATCGGGCCGCTGCCCCGCTGCTGGCCGTCAGACACGCCCACACTCATATATTCGTCGCCGGCAGCCCGCCGGTTTGGCGAAGGTCGGCCGAGAAGCTCCAATCCCTGCCCGAGGCTGCTACGAATTACAAGTGTGACGGTTGATATTCGCGTGCGCCTGCGTGGCATGCTCGCCGGACTGCTCGCCGGAGCGGTCGGCGTCTGCGTGGGCTTCCTGGTGGCCGGCCTGACCGGCCCGGTCGGTTCACCGGTGGTGGCGGTCGCCGAGATGGCCATCGACCTGAGCCCGCCGCCGCTGAAGAACTTCGCGATCAAGGAGTTCGGCACCAACGACAAGCTGGTCCTGCAGATCGGCGTGATCGTCGTGCTCGCCGTGTTCGCCGCGTTCATCGGGATGGCCGCCCAGCGCCGGATGAGCCGCGGCCTGATCGGCGTGGGTGTTTTCGCCGTCGTCGGCCTCATCGCGGCGGGAACGCGCCCGACCGCGGGGCCCGGCGACCTGCTGCCGACCCTGATCGGCTCGGGCGTCGCGGCATTCGCGCTGGTCAGGCTGGTTAGGGTGGCCGGGTCGCCGTCGCCTAAGGCGCTGGCCGCCGGGGCCCAGCCGACCGAGGCACAACCACCCGAGGCGGCCGCTGGCCGGTGGCCCACGCCCGAGGGCCAGCCTGCTCGAGCTGAAGGTCAGCCGGCCAGGCCGGCTGCCAGGCTCGCGGTGCGGGAGCCCGACCGGCGGCAGTTCATGACGCTGAGCGCCGCGGCGGCTGGCGGTGCCGCCGTCGCCTACGCCGGCGGCCGGCTGCTGAGCGAGCGTGGCAACGTCACGGCCGCCATAAAGTCGCTGAAGCTGCCCGCCGCCGCGCAGCCGGTGCCGCCGCTGCCGGCCGGGGTCCACCCGCAAGTCCCCGGGCTCCCGCCGTTCATCACGCCGAACTCGGCCTTCTACCGCGTCGATACCGCGATCGTGCTGCCGCAGATCCCGCCGTCGAGCTGGCAGCTGCGGCTCCACGGGATGGTACAGCGGGAGGTGACGCTCTCCTTCGGCGAGCTGCTCAGGCGCCCGCTGATCGAGGACTACATCACGCTGTGCTGCGTCTCCAACCCGGTCGGCGGGCCATACATCAGCAACGCCAAGTGGCTCGGGGCGAGCCTCGGTGCGCTGCTGCGCGAGGCGGGCATCAAGGCAGGGGCCGATCAGCTGTACTGCACCTCGTTCGACGGCTTCACCTCGGGCACGCCGGTGGCCACGGCGATGGACGGCAGGGACGCGATGCTGGCCGTCGGGATGAACGGCAAGCCGCTGCCGACGGCCCACGGCTTCCCGGTCCGCACGGTGGTGCCCGGCCTGTACGGGTACGTGTCGGCCTGCAAGTGGATCACCGACATCGAGGTCACGACCTACGCGGCGAACCACGCGTACTGGGCGCAGCGCGGCTGGTCGCAGGAGGCCACGATCAAGACCGAGTCGCGGATCGACGTTCCGTCAGGGCAGAACGGGCTGAAGAAGGGGCCGACCGTGATCGCCGGCGAGGCCTGGGCACAGCACCGCGGCATCGAGGCGGTCGAGGTGCGGGTGGACCGCGGGCCGTGGCGCGAGGCGACGCTCGCCACCGTGCCCGGGATCGACACCTGGCGGCAGTGGTCGATCCCGTGGGACGCGGCAGCGGGCATTCACGTGATCGAGGCCCGGGCCACCGACAAGACCGGCTACACCCAGACCGCGCTGGGCGAGCCGCCCGAACCCAACGGCGCGACCGGTTATCCGGCGGTCGAGGTGACGGTGGCGTAGGAGGTGGGGGGCTGGTGTTACGGTCGGCCAGTGGCCGACCGTAACACCAGCATCGCCGCCGTCGTATTCGACATCGGCGGGGTCCTGCTGGACTGGAACCCGCGGCACCTGTACCGCAATCTGATCCCCGATCCGGCCAGCCTCGAGGAGTTCCTCGGCCGGATCTGCACGCCGCAGTGGCATCTCGCGCACGACCTCGGCGCCGACACCGAGCAGTCCTGCCAGGAGCTGGCCGGCCAGCACCCGGCCAAGGCGGACCTGATCATGGCGTGGGCCAGGCGGACCGAGGAGATGGTGGCCGGCCAGATCGACGCGGGTGTGCAGGTGCTTGCCGAGGTGAAGGGCGCCGGGCTGCCGTGCTACGCGCTCAGCAACATGGAGGCTGACACGTTCGCGCTGCGGCGGGACAGGTTCGCGTTCTTCGGCATGTTCGACGGCTGCGTCATCTCGGGCATCGAGCGGGTCGCCAAGCCGGACCCGAAGATCTTCGAGATCCTGCTCGCCCGCTACGACCTGGCGCCGTCGTCCACTCTGTTCATCGACGACGCCGAGCCCAACGTCGCCGCGGCGCGTGAGCTCGGCATGGTCGCGATCAGGTACGCCGGCGCCGGCCAGCTCAGGGCGGATCTGCGTGAGCACGGGCTCCGCATCGGCTCCGGCTGAGCTGGCCGGCGGGTCGGTGTCCCAGCTACATCGGGCAGGCGCTTGAGGAGAACTCCGCCACCTTGAACCCGGCCACCCCGTTACCGTTCACGCTCGTGCCGCTGTCCCCTGAGAACAGGTACAGCCGCTTGCCACGGTAGGTGACCTGGAGCTTGCCGTGGAACGAGGCCGTCTTCAGGCAGTGCGTGCCGGTCGGCACGGTCTTGCCCTTGGGCATCACCAGCGGCGGCCAGGCGGGCAGGCACGAGCCCGTGCAGCTGCCGTTCGGCAGGATGTACAGGCTGCGGCCCTTGGTCGTCGCGAGCATCTTGCCGAACTTGCCCCTGGTCACGACCTTCACGACCGCCGCCGATCTGGACGCCGGGGCCGCCTGCGCGGCGGATAGGTCCGCCGACATCACGCCCAGGCTGCCGAGCGCGACTGCTCCCGCTGCCGCGCGCGCCGCCCAGCGGCGGCCGACCTTCCGGCTAGTACCGATACTGGCCAATGCTCCGCCCCTTTCACGAGGTTACTGTCAGCAGCTGACACGTACCTGGCCGGCGTCAGGTTCACCGGGCGGCGGTGTTCGGCCCAGTTGCGCCGGGTAGACATTGCGTAGGCAGTTGATTACGAATTGAAGCGGACTGGGGGCATGGGGGAGACAAGGCGAGCGCGGTCGCGGCCGGCGTTCCTGGTCAGCCGGCCCATGCCGCGCGCCGGCGCGGTTCCGCTGGCTCTACGGGCCCCGCCGGCTCTGCCGCCCTGCCGGCAGGTTGAGGCCGAGGCGATCGCCGCGCTCGATCAGGGCACCGAGGTCCGGACGGACTGCCGGCTGGCTGGAGCCAAGGAGCGCTGGATCAGCGCGGTGGTCAGCCCAGTGCTCGACCACGACCACCAGGTGGCTGGGTACCTGGCCGCGACCACCGACGTATCGGAGCGCAAGGAACGCGCCGCAGAGCGCGAGCGGCTGCTGGCCGGCGAGCAGCGGCCCTGGCGGTCGGCCGAGACCGCGCGGCGCGAGCTTGCGTCGCATATCGACCGGCTGCGCGAGCTCGACGAGCTCAAGAGCCAGTTCCTCGCGATGGTCTCGCACGAGCTGCGGACGCCGCTTGCCTCGGTGATCTCGTTCGCCGGGCTGATCGCGGCCCGGGAGGGGTCGCTGTCCGATGAGTCGGCCGACCACCTGCGGATCATCGAGCGCAATGCGGCGCACCTGCTGCACCTGGTCGGCGACCTGATGATGCTCGGCGGCCTGGAGACCGGCGTGGTGGGCCTCAAGCTCGACAGCGTGTCGGTGCCCGGGCTGATCGGCGACGCGGTGGAGACCGGCTCAGCCGAGGCGGCCAGGCGCGGGGTGTCGCTGGTGGGCGCCGCCCAGTCCGGGCCGCCGGCCCGCGGTGACCGGCTGCGGCTCACCCAGGTCATGGACAACCTGGTGTCCAATGCGGTCAAGTTCACCGGCGACGGCGGGCGCGTCACCGTCAGCGCCACCTGCGACAAGCGGCAGTGGCGTATCGACGGCGAAGGTCAGCCGACGGTGCTGTATACCCACTCGATTCACGATGTGCACCAGGACCACCGAAACACGCACCGGGCGGCCATGGTGGCCGGGCGCAGGATCGGACGGGTGTACTACTGCTTCCAGTCGCCTTCGGCGACGGTGGACTTCGGGCCGTCGCTGTTCGTGGGCATCGATGCCCAGCTTGACGGCAAGCTCGCCGCGATCGGAGCGTTCATCTCGCAGACCTCGGTGCGCGACTACCTGGAGCCCGACCTGATCAAGTCGACCGCGAGGTACTGGGGAAGGTTCGCCCAGGCGCGGTACGCCGAGGCCTTCGAGGTGATCAGGGACCGCGTGGCCGTCCGGCCCGGTCACGGCCTGCGCTGCTTGAGGCCAACCCGCGCGCGCCTGGGTCGCTGGCACTGACGATCGCCAGCGGCGTCGACATGCCGCGCCTGGCGCTCGACGCGCTTCGTGGCTGCCCCGCGCCTGCCCAGGCCGGCTTCCGCGAGGTCGCGATGGTGCGCTTCCTCGACGAGCGAGTTGTCGAGCTTTCCGAGCTCAGCCAGGCACCGCCATGACGACCGCGGTCCGGCTCGACGAGGACTACCACGTCCACTCCACCTTCTCCGACGGGGCGAGCACGCTGGAGGAGAACGTCGCCGCGGCGAGTCAGCGCGGGCTGCGCAGGCTCTGCCTGACCGATCACGTGCGGGCCGACACGCGGTGGCTGCCCGAGTACACCGGCGCGGTGCGGGCGCTCGGCGGCGGTGACACCGAGGTCCTGGTCGGCGTCGAGACCAAGCTGCTCGACCTGGACGGCCACCTCGACCTGCCGCCCGGGCCGGCCGACCTCGACCTGATCCTCGTCGCCGATCACCAGTACCCCGGTGCGCGCGGCCCGGTGCACCCGTCCGCGGTGCGCGATGCGCTCGGGTGGGGCGCGGTCAGCCCAGCCGAGGTGATCGGCGGCCTGGTCGGCGCCACCGTCGCTGCGCTAGCCAGGCTGGCCGACGGGCGGCCAGTGCCAGCCAGGCTGGCCGACGGGCTGGTCAGCCAGCGGCCACTGCTCGCGCACCTGTTCAGCATCCTGCCGAAGATGGGCCTGACCGAGGCGGCGGTCGGCGACGACCTGCTTGCCCTGCTCGCCAGCCGGACGGCCCACTTCGGCGCCATGGTCGAGATCAACGAGAAGTGGGGCTGCCCGTCAGCCAGGGCTGTGCGTGCGTTCGCCGCGGCCGGGGTGCCGGTGGTGGCGGGCAGCGACAGCCATGACTGTCGTGACATCGGCGTGTTCACCAGGGCCAGGCAGATCGCCGGCCTGGCCGAGCGCGGCGGATGAGCGAGTACCGTGTCGTCGGCGGCTGGATACTTGTCGCGCTCGTGATGGTCGGCGCCGGCCCTCTGGTCACTGGCGTCTACCAGTACCTGCTGGTCATCGTGCACTTCGCCAGGCTGCACTACGCGCGCTGCGGGCCTTGGCTGCCAAGGACCGCGATCTTGATCCCGGCCTGGAACGAGGGCTCGGTCATCGGGATGTCCATCGACCGGCTGATGCGCCTGGACTACCCGCGGGACGGCCTGCGCATCTACGTCGTGGACGACGCGAGCACCGACGACACCCCCGACGTGGTCAGGGCCAAGGCGGCCGAGTACCCGGGGAGCGTGATCCACCTGCGCCGCGAGCACGGTGGCGAGGGCAAGGCGCACACGCTGAACTACGGGCTGGCCACGATCATGAGCGACAACTGGATGCAGGCGCTGCTGATCATGGACGCCGACGTGGTATACGAGCGGAACTCACTGCGCGCGATGACCAGGCATCTGGCCGACCCGCGGGTCGGCGCGGTGACCGGGTACATCCAGGAGGGCAGCAGGCCGGGCAACTACATGACCAGGTTCATCGCCTACGAGTACGTCACCGCCCAGGCGGCGGCCCGCCGCGCGCAGAACGTGATCGGCGCGCTGGCCTGCCTGGCGGGCGGCGCGCAGCTGCACTCCAGGGAGAACCTGGTCGCGATCGGCGGCCGGATCGACACCGGCACGCTGGCCGAGGACACCGTGAGCACATTCCGCACCCAGCTGGCCGGTCGGCGCGTGCTGTTCGAGCCGCACGCCAGGGTGTGGGCCGAGGAGCCCGGCTCCATCGCCGCGCTGTGGAAGCAGCGGCTGCGCTGGGCCCGCGGCAACGTGCAGGTGACCTGGCGGTTCAGGAACGTGTGGTTCGGCACGCTGCGGCTGCGCCGGTCCCGCACGCACCGGCTGGGCAGCGTCAGCTTCGGCGCGATCTGGTTCTCCGTGTTCCTGCTGCCGGTCACGCTGCTGGTCGCCTTGGCGGCGCTGGTGGCGCTGTACTTCGTCGACAACCCGCTGAGCCACACCGCGTTCCGGGTGCTGTGGATCATCAACCTGATCACCTACGTCTTCCTGCTCTCGTACTCGCTGCTGATCGACCCGCAGGTCGGCCGGCGCTGCTGGCGGCAGGGCGCGCTGTTCCCCGGCGTGATCAGCCTGCTGATCATGACCACGGTGCTGCTGTCCACCCAGGTGAACTGGCTGGTGCGGCGCGGCTTTGCCGAGCTCGGCGTGACGTACGGGCACCCGGCCGTGGCGGCCGAGGTGCTGTTCACCTACGTCTGGCTGGCCGCCTCGATGGGGGTGGCGTACCTGGCCAAGGTGGTGGAAGGCGAGAGCGGCCCCCGGCGGCACCTCAGCGCGGCGCTGCTGTACCTGGCCGGGTACGGATCGCTGCTGTGCGCGATCACGCTCGCCGCGTACGTGAAGGAGTTCAGGAAGGCGGAAGCTGTATGGGAGAAGACAGAGAAGACCGGCAAGATCGGCGTGCCGTGACGGCGGGCCCGCCAGGTTCGGCGTATGACTACGACGCCGAGATCGCCGATGCAGTGAGGTACGAGCGGATGCTGGCGGTCAAGGCGCTGATCCCCATCAGCCTGGTGGGCCTGGTGGTCCTCGCTTACCGGATCGTGCACGGGTAGCGCCGGTCACAGCAGCTGGTCGCGCACCTTGCCGTACATATACGCGCCGAGCCAGCGGCCCATCTCGTCGAACATGCGCTTGCGCTCCTCGGCGCCGGCCTGACCTGCCGGGGCATCGGGGCCGGGCTCGGGGTCCAGGTAGAGCCAGGTGACGTGCTGGCCGAGCCGGACGGCGTCGCGGCTGAGCCGGTCCCGCCGGTCGCGCCGGTCCCGGCGGTCGGCGCGGTCAGCGGCCGCGGCGATCACCAGCACCGGGCAGCGGATGTCCAGGCTGCCCCGCAGCGCGCCCAGGTCCGTGTGGGACAGGATCAGCGCGCCGACCGGTCCGGCGTCGGCGCGGGCGTCGCACCACAGGGCGGCCGCCGCCGCGGCCGGCCCGTCGGCGCTCAGGATGATCGCGTCGATCCCGTCCGCCTCCCGCAGGTGCAGGCAAGCCGCGTCGAGCGCGGCGAAGCAGCCGGGCTGGCGCCGTGTCCCGCGCCGCCTGACGGTCTGCAGCTCGCCGGTGTCGACGTCGGTCATGTAGAAGTGAAAGCCGCGCTCGTTGTACCAGCGGGCCAGGTCGGCCGGAGCGAACGACCCGGCCAGGTCGTGCAGGTGCAGCACCGCCCGCCTGCTAGGCCTGGCCGAACGGCGCAGGAAAACCGCCGGCCCGAGGTGGGTCAGGCCACTGCCCGCGGCGGGTGGGAGCGCTATCGCCTCGTATTCATCCGAGTGCCCGGCACGGTCAATCATCAGGCCCATTCACTTCCCCGTCCCTGTCGCACGCCCGACCGACGCTCCCTTCAAGGTTCGAGTGCCTGCCGGTGCACATCGAGTGCCTGCTAACCAGGGCCGGCTATGGTCCTGCCCCGCGTCACGGGGGCAGCGGGCACCGGGGCAGATGTGCCGCTCGTCGCAGAAGCCGTACGCGGAACGTCAGCGATCAGTGTCGCACTGTAGTCAGTCGGCCGCCCGCTGAATGCATTAACGATTACCTGCGATACCTGTATTCGGGCTATAGATCGAAGTGCGACATGTGACCGGAATAACGCGCGCTTCGAGAAACCTGTCCCCGGAAGCGCTCATGCATTAATCAATGCCAGAAAATAAGCGGGAATGTAGTCCATGATTGCGCTAAAGACCGATGTCTGCGCTCACGTTCCCCGGCGCGGCCCGCCCGCGATGCCGACAATCCGCGCTAACCGCGCAAACGCCCATCCGGTCGCGGGCGGACGCTGGGATCGATGCCACATCCACTGCGCTATCTGGAACTTCCGCCACATCCATCGTGATGATCTTGGGCCGGCGCGTCGGAGGACGGTGCGGGCGGTCAGTGCGAGGGCGGCAGAACGACGGCGGGCAGAGCGAAGGCCCCTCCATGTATGAGATGGAGGGGCCTTCGCCGCCCCTGGCGCGCTAGCACGCCGATGACTCGGCGGCCGGTGCGCTGCCCTGGGCACCACCGGGAATCGGGCGCCGCTGGAAGTCGCCGGTCTCCCGGCACCCCCGGCGTTCCGCGGATGACTCCTCGGACTGGCCCGGCGTCGGTGGTGAGTGAATTTCTACTGCCAATGCGGTGGTTGGCACAAGGAGTTCGGCCAGTAAATACAAGATTCTTTTCGCTATCCACAGGACGCGTGGCGCTTATCCACCGTACCAGGCCGCAGATCTCATGTTGTCCACAGAATCATGCACAGCTTTATTCCCAGGCCGGCTCAGCCGCCGAGCTCGGCGAGGTCGTCAAGGATCGCGCCGAAGTGGCGCAGGATCAGCGTCAGGTGGCCGTCGCCTGGCCGCAGGCGCGCGCGTGCTCCTGGGATCCGGTCAGCCAGCCACTGCCCGTGCGCGAACGGCACCATCGCGTCCTGATCGCCCTGCCATACGGCGACCGGCACGGCGATCTCTGCGGGGTCGAACCCCCAGTCAGCGGTGAACGCCAGGTCGTCGTCGCGCCAGCCGGCGATCCCGGTGCTCAGGGCTGACCTGAAGAGCGCGGCCAGGTAGTCGGCGAACTCACCGGTCAGCGCGTCCCGGTCGGCGGCCGTCGCCAGCCCGCCGAGCTCGGCAGCGACCTGATCGCCGGTCACCGTGGCCATCACCTCAGCCGCAGCCGAGAGGAACGCGGTGATTTCGGCCTCGCCCTGCTCGGCTGCGCCGAACTCCGCCAGGTTCTCCGCTGCCATCCCGGCGAGCCAGTCGAGCCCGTCCGCCTGCCGCGGCGCCACCCCGGCGATGCTGGCCGCCGCCGCGCACCGGCCGGGCAGCAGCGCGGCGCAGGCCAGCGCGTGCGGTCCGCCGCCTGACCAGCCCGCCGTGACGAAACGCTCGGCGCCGAGGTGATCAAGCACTGCGGCGACGTCGGCGCCTGCCGAGGCGACCCGCCGCCCAGGCAGCGGCGCTGAGCCGCCGTACCCCGGGCGGGCGTACTGGATGTAGCGCAGGCCGCGGTCGACGGCCGAGTCGATCACGGGCCGGAAGGTCGCCAGACCCGAGGGCGTGCCGGTGTGGTACACGAAAGGCAGCCCATCAGGCGGACCGGCCACGGTCACGTCCAGCCGCCGATCATCATCGACCACGATGCTGAAGGTCTCCATGCGGTAACTGTGCCACTTCCGCACCATTGACAGTGAGCTGCCACGGGGTTAACTTCCGGCCGGGGTACCTGTTCGGAGGCGACATGGGCATGCGGTGGCGTAATGGCATTCGGACGGGCAGCGGCCTGGCGGCGGTCGCGGTCGTGGCTGCCATGGCCGGGCCGGCCTCGGCTAGCGTGGCGGGTCGCGACGCCGCAGGTCACCCGCCGTCGGCGGTCGAGCGGGTCGGACACGGCGGCAGGTACGCGGTGATCCGGCGTGACTCCTACGGCGTGCCGAGCATCTACGCGCGGACGCTCGCCGGGATGTGGTTCGGCGCGGGCTGGGCGCAGGCCCAGGACCGGATGGCGCAGCTCGAGCTGACCAGGCGCGCGGTCGAGGGCACCCTGTCGCAGATCTTCGGATCCAGTGAGCTCGGCCAGGACGAGACGGTGCGGACGCTCTTCTACACCCCCGCCGAGCTTCGGGCGCAATTCCGCTCGCTGCCGTGGGCCACCAGGCGTGCGATCGTCGAGTTCTCTGCGGGCATCAACGCATACGAGGCGTACGCGTTCCGCAAGGCGAACGCCGTCAGCCTGGTGCCGGTCGAGTTCTACGTGCTAGGCAAGGCGCTCGGCCTGTCCGGCCCTTACCGGCCGGCCCCTTGGCGCCCGATCGACACGGTCGCCGTCGGCAACTACCTGGCCAGGGAGTTCGGCGGCGGCGGCGGCAGCGAGCTGCAGAACCTCAGCTTCCTGACCTACCTCAAGGCTGAGCTGACCAAGACCGGCGACGCGCACGCCGCGCCCGACGCGGTCGCGATCTTCAACGACGCCCGCTGGATCGATGACACCACTGCGCCCACCACGGTGCCTGCCAGGTCGCCCGCCGCCGCGGCGGCCGCGATCCGATCCGCCAGCCGGCCGAACCGGGCCGCCATCACGGCGACAGCGCGGCAGTTTGCCGCGCTGTCGAAGATCAGGACGTCCGAGGTCAGGGCCGCAGAGCGGGCGCTGGCCGCCGACCGGCGCCGGATCCTGGCCACCGGCATCAGCCTGAAGGTGCTCTCGCACGGCGGCTCGAACGCGATCGCGGTCGCGCCGTGGCGCTCGGCCAGCGGCCACGCTTTGCTGTGGGGCGCCCCGCAAGAGGGGTTCGGCACGCCGAGCGTGGACGGCGAGGAGTACCTGCACGGCCCCGGCTATGACGCAGGCGGCATGTACATCACCGGCGAGCCGTTCGTCCTGATCGGCCGCAACGCCAACCTGGCCTGGACCAGCACCAGCGAGGAGACCGTCGACCAGCGCATCTACGCGATGCAGGTGAACTTCACCGTCTCCCCGCCGACCTACCTGTTCGACGGCACCTGGCGGAAGATGCAGGTGCTGACCGAGAAGATCCCGGTGGCCGGAGCCAAGCCCACGACGTACACGGTGTACCGGACCATCGACGGGCCGATCATCGCTCCGCCGCAGGGCGGGATGGCGTTCGCGATCAAGTTCGCGTCCTGGGACCGGGAGACCGGCTCGCTGACCGGGTTCTCCCAGCTTGGCGGTGACCGTAGCCTGCGCCAGTTCACCCGGTCGATGCGGCTGGTCACCACGCTGCACAACTTCCTGTACGCCGACCGTAAGGGCAACATCGCCTACTTCGGCGACGGCCTTGTCCCCGCCGAGCCGCTGTTCGGCAAGGTCGACCCGCGGCTGCCCGCGCTCGGCAACGGCACCGAGCAGTGGAACCGGTTCGTGCCGTGGCGCGACATGCCGCGGAGCATCAACCCGAAGCAGGGTTACCTGGACAACTGGAACACCAAGCCGTCGGCGCGGGCCTTCTACCAGCAGAACGAGGGCGACGAGTACTGGGGCACGATCTTCCGCTCGTCGCTGATCAGCACCATGGTGGCGAAGAGCACCACGATCACCATCGGGTATCTCGAGCGCATCGAGCACACGATCGGGACCATCGACAACCAGGACAACACCAGGCCGGCCGCGCCGTACTTCATCCCGTTCCTGGTGCGGGCCTACCGGCAGCTGCGAGCCGCGCACAGCCCGCTGACCGACCCGGCGACCCATCCGGACCTGGCCCCGGCGATCGCCGCGCTGAAGCGCTGGAACGGCGTCACCACGCTGGGCAGCCCTGCCATGTCAATCTTCATGAACTTCCTTGAGGCCTACGAGCGCAACGTGTTCGAGGGCGGCCTGAACCCTGGTGACCAGTACACAGGGAGCGTCAACTTCAGCGACGCCTCGATCGGGATGGGCACGTTCGGCGGGCTTGGCGGGATGGGCACCTACAACCTGCTGTACCACACACTCGCGAACACCCACGGAGTTGAGCCGTGCGCGACGCTGTGCTATCGGGGCGGCTACTTCGCCGGGAACAGGGACCAGCTGCTGGTCGAGAGCCTGAATGACGCGATCACGATCCTCTCGGGCACCGGCACCCAGCTCGGCCAGGACGTGAAGGGATTCGGCACCGCCGACATCGCGCGATGGGGTTACCGCCCGGCCGTCGACCAGAACTGGAACAGCCTCGACCCGCTCGCGCAGGCGGCTGGCGTGGTGACGCACTGCGGCGCCAGCCCGTCGCAGAACCGCAGCACGTTCATGATGGCCGTGGCGGCCGACCGCGCCATGACCGGCCAGGACGTGCTGCCGCCGGGTCAGAGCGGGTTCATCTCGGCGACCGGCCTGCCGAGCCCGCACCTATGCGACCAGGTGCACCTGTTCGACACGTTCACCTACAAGAACATGCCGCCCACGTAGCTCGGGTCGCCGGAGGTCAACTCTGTGCCCGATTCCGGGCAAGAACTTGGCTTTCGGCCCCTCGATCGCGGACTATGTGGGGGTGCCGCGATCTGAGCCGTCCGTCGACCGGGAGCTGATCACCCGGCTGTCGGCCTCCACTGGACTGTCGGTCGGCGAGGCGGCACGGGTCACTTCCGAGGTCCTGGCGTGGTATCGCGAGCCGGTGGAGGTTTACGTCCGGCGTCGGCATGCCTATCACCAGATGTACGGAAAGAAGAACGACGAGATCTTCCGGCTGATCGCGGCGGAGCTCGCCGGCAGGCTCGTGGCGGCTCCCGAGCTGTCCGAGCGCCAGCTTCGCAGGATCGTCTACGGCTGAGTCCGGACGAGTCATCACACCAGAGGGGACATCCAGCGCATGTGCGGAATCGTGGGCTACATCGGCAACCAGAACGCGGTCCCGATCCTGATGGAGGGCCTGTTCCGGCTCGAGTACCGCGGCTACGACTCGGCGGGCATTGCGGTCATGTCGCCCAAGGGAACTCAGATCTACCGACAGGTCGGCCGGGTCAGGGAGCTGGAGGCCTCGCTGCCCAGCCGGCTGACCGGCAAGGTCGGCATCGGCCACACCAGGTGGGCGACGCATGGCCCGGTCACGCAGGTCAACGCGCACCCGCACGCGAGCGCCGACGGCCGGGTCGCGGTGGTGCACAACGGCATCATCGACAATGCCATGGACATGCGGGAGAAGATGATCGCCAACGGCGAGGAGTTCAGCTCGGAGACTGACACCGAGGTGGTCGCCCACCTGATCGCCGAGTCGCCGGCGCCCACCCTGGAGGGTGCGGTGCTTGACGCGCTGTCCAAGGTCACCGGCACGTATGCGTTCGCGGTCACCGACGAGCGCCACCCGGACCGTATCGTCGTCGCACGCAACGGCTCGCCGCTCATCCTCGGCGTGGGCGACCGCGCGATGTTCATCGCCAGCGACCTGTCGGCCCTGGTCAGGCACACCAGCTCGGTGGTGCACCTGGACGACGGGGAGCTCGCCACCGTGACCGCCACCGGGTTCCGCACTTTCTCCAGGGAGGAGGAGGACACCGCGAAGGAGCCGACCACGGTCGACCTGGAAGTCGCCGACATGGAGCTGGCGGGCGCCGAGCACTTCATGCGCAAGGAGATCCTCGAGCAGCCCCGCTCGATCGAGCGGATGCTGCGCGGGCGGCTTGACGAGCGGTTCGGCACGGCCAGGCTGGACGGGCTGAACCTCAGCCCGCGTGACCTGCGCTGGTTCCGGCGGGTCAAGATCCTCGGCTGCGGGTCGGCCTACTACGTCGGCCAGATCGGCGCCCAGATGATCGAGGAGCTTGCCAGGATCCCGGCCGACGCCGAAGCCGCGTCGGAGTTCAGGTACCGGAACCCGGTGATCGAGCCGGACACCCTGTACATCGCGGTCAGCCAGTCAGGCGAGACCGCGGACACCGCCTTCGCTGTCCGCGAGGTCAAGCGCAAGGGCGGCCAGATCGTCGGACTGGTCAACGTGGTCGGCTCGACCATCGCCAGGGAGTGCGACGGTGGCATCTACCTGCACGCCGGGCCAGAGATCGCCGTCGCGTCCACCAAGGCGCTCACCCACATGGGGATCGGGTTCGCGATGCTGGCGCTGGCGCTCGGCCGGGTGCGCGACGTGTCCATCTCCGACGGCCAGCGGATCGTCAGGGCCCTGACCGCGCTGCCAGCCCAGATCACCGAGATCCTGGCCGACGAGCCGCACATCGCCCAGGTCGCGGCCTCGCTGGCGCCGGCGCAGAGCCTGTTCTTCATCGGCCGGGTACGCGGGTATCCGGTCGCCAGGGAGGGCGCGCAAAAGTTCAAGGAGGTGTCCTACCGGCACGCCGAGGCCTACCAGGCCAGCGAGCTCAAGCATGGCCCGCTCGCGCTGATCGACAAGTCGCTGCCGACCGTCGCGATCGTGCCGGACGACGAGCTCACCGACCGGAACCTCGGCGCCCTGCAGCAGATCAACGCCCGCGAGGGCGACGTGGTGGCGATCACCCATCCCGGCGTGCTCGACGGGTCGGACGTGCCGCGGATCACGGTGCCCAAGAGCGAGCCCGAGCTGGACCCGATCCTGCTGACCGTCCCGCTCCAGATGCTCGCCTACCACGCGGCGCTGACGCTCGGCCTCGACATCGACAAGCCGCGTAACCTCGCCAAGTCCGTCACGGTGGAGTAGTCGGGGATCGGAGCGTACGGTGAAATCCTGCGAGAACGTAGGGAGACGCCCGTGCCGCTGCCCGCGACCGCCGAGCGCAACCGTTTCGCCCAGGATCTCTTCGCCCCGCTCCCCGACCGCTACGACCGCCTGGCCGAGCTGCTGTCGTTCGGCCAGAACGGCCGCTGGCGGCGGGCCATGGTCGACGCCGTCGTGCCTGCCCCTGGCGAGCTTGCGCTCGACGCCCCTGGCGAGCTTGTACTCGACGTGGCGTCAGGCACGGCGGGGGTCGCCATCGAGCTCGCCCGCCGGACCGGCGCCCGCGTGGCCGGGCTCGACCTGACCGAGCAGATGCTGCGCCGCGGCCGCGCAAACGTGGCCGCAGCTGGCCTCGCGGGGCGGATCGGGCTGGTGGCCGGCCGTGCCGAGCAGCTGCCGTTCCCCGACGCCAGCTTCGACTCGCTGACCTTCACCTACCTGCTGCGCTACGTCGACGATCCGCAGGCCACCCTGGCCGAGCTCGCGCGGGTGGTCAAGCCGGGCGGCCGGGTGGCCAGCCTGGAGTTCTGCGTCCCGCCTTCGCCGCTCTGGCACGCCGCCTGGTGGCTGTACACCCGCACCCTGCTGCCGGCCGGGGGGCTGGTGACCGGCGGGCGCGAGTGGTTCGGCGTGGGGAAGTTTCTCGGTCCGAACATCTCCAGGCACTACCGGCGGTACCCGGTGAGCTGGACCGTCCGGGCCTGGGAGGCGGCCGGGTTCACCGACGTGGGGACGAAGGTGATGAGCCTCGGCGGCGGACTGGTCATGTGGGGAACCAGGTCAGGTGGCTGACCCGCGGGCCAGGCCCGCCTACTACGCGGCCGGCCCAGGGCGGCTGCGGGACTGGTGGACGCTGCTGCACCCGCCGTTCACCGCCTGGCACCTGTCCTACGTGGTGATCGGGGCGATGATCGCGCCCGCGGTTCGGCTTGACCGCATGGTGGCCGCGCTGCTCGCGTTCTTCCTCGCGGTCGGGCTGGCCGCGCACGCGCTCGACGAGCTGCACGGCAGGCCGCTGCGCACCCGGATACCCTCGGCGGTCCTTGTCGCGGTCGCGGTCGTTGGCCTGGCCGGCGCCGTGGGCCTCGGCATCGCGGGGATCACCAGGGTCGGCTGGGTGCTGATCCCGTTCCTCGTGGTCGGGCCGCTGCTCGTGGTGGGCTACAACGCCGAGCTTTTCGGCGGGATCATCCACACCGACCTCGGCTTCGCTGCTTCCTGGGGTGCGTTCCCCGCGCTGACCGGCTACGTGGCCGAGGCCGGGAAGGTCACGGTGCCGGCGGTGCTTGTGGCCGCGGCGGCCATGGCGCTGTCGGCCGGGCAGCGGCACCTCAGCACGCCGGCCAGGATGCTGCGGCGGCGCACCGCCGCGGTCTCCGGCAGCATCACGCTGACCACCGGCGATGTGACCGAGCTCGACATAGGCAAGCTGCTTGAACCGCTGGAGCGGGCGCTGCGTTCTCTGTCATGGGCGGTGGTCCTGCTGGCCGCTGCCCTGGCCACGGCACGGCTCGCCTAGGGCTGGAGGAGTTCGTGAGGAACGGTGTGCTGGCTGCCGTCGGCGTCGTGCTGACGATCGCCGGAGTGATCTGGGCGCTGCAGGGGTTCGGCGTGATCGGCGGCAGCTTCATGTCGGGCGACTCGGTCTGGGCGATCATAGGCCCGATCGTGGCGGTCGTCGGCCTGGCCCTCGCCGCCGTCGGCGTGCGCCGGGCCAGGTCCGTCTCCTAGCTGTTCAGCTTCTTCCGCCCAGCGGCGTGGCTTCTTCCCCCGCCGGGATGTTTAGCTTCTTGCGCCCGGCGGGGCTGCCTCGCTTTCTGTTTTCCGCGCGTGTAGCGTGTCAATGGCAAGTCTATTTTAATCGTCGAGGCCGCCCCCGTGATAAGTCGCATAAATTAATTATCAAAGGGTCGTGAGTGCCGTGCAAGCTGCAAATATAGGATATTCTCCGCGGCACGCCGCCACTACCCAGCATCGCCCGAATTCGGCAGGTCCGTGGCGTCGGCTGCGGCTTATTCTGATGATTGGCTGTTCTTTTGCCCTGTTGTGCGGCGTGGCGACCGCGGCGGTGCTTGTGGCCACCAGGAGCCCGCGCTGCCGCCTGCCGGACTGCCGGTCCCCCGGTCGGGGCGGCACCACCGCTGACACCGCTGGCCCGCAGGTCACCGTGGATGGCTCGGCGAGCTACGGCTTTCGCGGCCCGGCCGGCGTGACCGTGTCGGGCGGCCGCCTGTGGGTCACGAACTCGATCGGCAATTCGGTGACCGAATTCGGCTGGCGGGCCGGCGGGCGCCCCGTCGTGCGGCAGGGCAAAAGCTACGGATTCTCCGGGCCCCGCGCGATCACGGCCGGCCAGCATCATCTATGGATCGCCGATCTGGTGACTAGTTCGGTGACCGAAATCGACTCAGCGACAGGTGCGGTCGCGCGGCGGCTGAGCGGCTGGCCGCTGGCAGCACCGAATGCGCTCGTTCTGTATGGAGCGCGGCTATGGGTGGCAAATGAGGGATCGGACTCGGTGGCGGAATTTAACGCCGATACCGGTACCCGGCTCGCGATCGTGCGCCACGACGGGCTCGACGCCCCTGACGCGCTCGCGGTCAGCGACGGGAGCGTGTGGGTCGCCAACGCCGGTAACGGCACCGTGACCCGCCTGAGCGCAGCCACCGGGACGCTGGTCGGCACGCTGCGGGTCGGGCGGTCCGGGGTAGGCGACGTGCTCTGCGAGACCGCGAGCAAGACCAGGCTGTGGGTGGGCGATGAGGCGGCCGACTCGATCACCGAGTACAGCACGATCACTGGCCGGCTGCTCAGGGTGATCTCGGCCCCCGGGTTCCGCCTGTCGGCGCCGTCGGCGATGACGCTGGCCGGCGGCGACCTGTGGGTGGCGAACGCGCTCGGCGACTCGCTGACGCGTATCGACGCGGCGACCGGCCGACTGGCCGGCGTGCTCGCGGGCCGCAGGTACGGGTTCGCAGTGCCGACCGGGATCGCCGCCTACCGCGGCATGCTCTGGGTGACCAACCTGGCCGGCGACACGGTGACGCAGATCCGGCCGTCCTGCTACAGGACGTCCTTGCGCTGCAGGTAGTGCAGCGAGACCCAGCCTGCCAGCACCGGGAGCCAGAACGTCACGGTGCGGAACAGCAGCACCGCGGTGATCGCTGTGGCCCCTGGCACGCCTGCCACCAGGGCCAGCGAGGTGGACAGCGCGGTCTCCACCGCGCCGATGCCGCCGGGGGTCGGGATGAACGTGCTCGCCGCGTTGCCGACCAGGTAGACGACCGCGATGCTGGCCAGCGGCACGTTCGGATAGCCGATGGCGCGCACCGACGCGGCGAGGCACAGGATGTAGGCGAGCATCATCAGCATCGAGCCGCCGACGCCCTGTGCCAGCTTCAGCGGCCGCTGCGCCACGTCGAGCAGCCTGGGGATCACCTGGCCGGCCAGCGGCCCCACCCTGGAGATCAGCTGCCTGCGGCCGGCCGGCAGGGCGAGCACGATGAGGGCCAGGCCGACCAGCACGCCGAGCGCGATGTAGGCCCAGCTCGGCGGGGTCAGCGCCCTGGCCGCGCGGGATGAGCCGGCGATCGTGCCGGAAATCAGCGCGACCACCACGAAGACGGCGAACGAGATCACCTGGGTGACGCCGACGCTCGCGCCGGCGTCGGCGGGGCTGAGGCCCGCCTTGCGCAGGTACCGCACATTCAGCGCGACCCCGCCGACGGCGGCCGGGGTGACCAGGATGACGAACGAGCCGGCCACCTGGACGAGGAACGTGCGCAGCATGTTCAGCTTCTCGAGCACGAAGCCCGAGATGGCCAGGGTCGCGCCCACGTAGGTCACGGCGGACAGAGCGAGCGCGACCACACTCCAGGGCAGATTGGCCTCTGCGAGCAGTTTCGAGAAGTGAAAGTTCGTCAGCTGGCCGGCGAGTATGTAGGCGGCGAAGACTCCTGCGATCAGGGTGATCAGCGTGCGCGGGCGGATCCGTTCCAGCTGGACTGGGGCCACCTGACCGTCCGGCGCGCCGGCGGTGAGCCGCTTGCGCAGGTTGGTCAGCACGCTCTTGCGACCGCGCAGCGCCGTCCTGGTGCTGCGGTAGAGCACGACCGGCTGCAGCAGCGGCACCAGCCCGAGTAGGTCGTCACGCGGGATCTTCTCTGTGGCGATGTCAGCCGCCCGGTCGGGCCCGACCAGCAGGGCGGTCTGCGCAATCAGCTGGGCGAGGTCCAGCCGGAACTGCAGATCGGTGGCGGCGACGTCGCCGTTGCCCGGGTCGAGCAGCACGACCTGTCCGTCCTGGTCGGCTGGCGGGGGCGAGTCGTTTCGTGCGGGCTGGTCGTTTCGTGCGGGCTGGCCGCCCCATGCGGGCTGCGCAGCGAACATGATCCGGTCGGCGGTCAATGCCCGGTGCGTCACCCGGTGCTTGTGCAGGGCAAGCACGGTGTCCCAGACATGCCTGAGCTGCTCGTCGGTGGCGTTCAGGCCGATCTCGGCCAGCGTGGTGCCGTCCACGTGCTCGGTCGCCAGCGCCGCGGCGTCCGGCCCGACCTTGACCACGGCGTGCAGCCTCGGGGTGCGGACGCCGGCGTCCTCGGTGGCGTAGGCGAGCAGCGCCTGCCGCTCGATCGCGCCCTCGAGCGACAGCGGCGCGCTCCGGGAGACGGTGGTCTTGAGCCTGATCCTGCGGTAGAGCCGGTAGAAGGCGTCTGCGGCCTGCTGGTCGCGGTCGAAGACGCTCACGTCGAGCCGTTCGCCGTCCGCGGTCGTGGCCGCGTACCTGCGCACCTCGGAGCCGCCGTTCCCCAGCCTGCGGATCGCGACGATCGGCGCGGTGGCGGTGCCGAGCGTGGCCGCGATCTCCGCGGCGGTGGGTCGGCCAGAGATCGTGCCGAGCGCGTACCGCAGCCCCGACCCCACCGCCGATCCGAACGCGACCGTGATCAGCAGCGAAAGCACCGTGGCGGTGCTGTCCGCGAGCATGGCGAAGGCGTAGAAGCCGATCGCGGTGAGGTAGGCGGTGCGCCAGCGGTCGCGGCCGCGCAGGCCGACAACGGTGACGTAGGCGACCAGGCCTGCCAGGTAGCCGTCGAGCGTCGCCTCCCTGGGCCCGAACATGCCCGCCTTGGTGGTGTGCAGGGCCAGATGTAGTTGGTGCAGCGCGGGCTCGTTGAGGAGCACGTTCGCCAGCGCCACCAGGCCCACGGCGATACCGGCGGTCGCAACCGCCTCGGTCAGCCTGCGGAATTGCCGCAGCGCGCAGAGCCTGATCGCGAGCGCCAGCGGCAGGATCAGCAGGGCTACATAGCCAGCGAAGCCGGCCAGCCGCAGCAGCGTGCCAGGCAAATGCGAGCTGGCGTTGACGAAGTCGAACTCCACTCCGGTGGCCGTCTTCCTGGCCAGCAGGGCCAGGAAGACAAGCAGTCCGATCTCGGTCACAGCGATGACACAGCGGACCAGGTCAGCAGGGATACGGACCCGCGGCTCGAGATGGTCGTCGACCAGCAGGGCGGGACGCTCGTCGGGCCGGTCGGGCCGGTCGGGCCGGTCGGGCTGCGGCGTCGGCGTCTCGTCGGGGCCGCCCGACCCGCTACCCGCGCGCGTCAGTACCGCCATGACCGCTGGTCCTAGCGGCTTGCGACGCGACTTCATGAGAGGATCGTTTCACCTGCGTCCAAACCTGACACGGCCGCACAGCCTCTCGCGGGCCGGAGGCCTGCGAAATCAGCTCCTGCGGCGCTGGAACGCCGACTGCGGAGCATGTTATCGGTCAGGAGGCTACTAGCCGGTAAAACCGGGAGATGAGCCGCCCGCGTTTCTCGCGAAACAACCGTTTCCCAGATTAATGCGTCGCGCCGATCGTGCGGCGTGCGGGTGGGTCAGCGGGCAGGGTGCGCGGCGGGTCGGCATGTCAGCGCACGGCGCAGCGGGCCAGCAGTTCGTCGTAGACGGCCGTCGTCGCGGCGTCGGGCTGGCCGTCCGCAGAGATCTCGGCGACGGCGCCGCGGCAGCGGCTCCAGGCCTCGCGCACCCCGGCCAGGTTGCCCGCCGCGTGCTCCGCCCGCATCAGCAGCCGCCACAGCTGCTCAGCGGACGGGTCGGCGGCCAGGCCGGTCCTGGCCGCCCTCGCGGCACCGGCAGCGTCCGCGGCACTGGCCGGATCGGATTGGTTCAGCTCGATCTCGGCGAGGGCGGCCGCTGCGGTCACGATGCGGGCTCTGGTCGACTCGATCTCGGCCAGGTCAAGCCACCAGTAGAAACACCCGTCGAACGGCTCGCCGCGCACCTTGCCGAGCGCCTCGGCCAGCTGGCGGCGGTCACCGGCCGCGAGGCCGGTCGCGGTCAGCGCGTCGAACTCGGCGAGGTCGACGCAGGCGTCCGGGTGTAACGCGTAGTGCCCGTGACCGTGGTGCTCGATCCACTCCCGGCCGTCGCCGACGCGCCCGAGCTGCCTGCGGGTCCTGACGATGAGCTGCCTGAGCGAGTCCGTGGGCCTGGGGTGGTCCTCGTCCGCGCCCAGCATGCCGCACAGCTGACGGTTGGCCAGGCCGTCCGTGCCGCTCAGCGCGAGCGCCACGATCAGCTGGCTCTGCGCCGGAGCCAGCCCGCCCGGCTGGCCGTTGACCGTCAGCGTTCCGAGCAGCCCGATCCGCAGTCCAGGTACCGACCCCGGGCCGTGAGGCGTTCGGCCGGGCGGCGTTCGGCCGGGCGGCGTTCTGACGGGGCGGGCCGGGGCCTGCTGCTTCTCGTCCGGCGGTGTCCGACGTCGCCTGGGCCTCGCCGTGGCTGGCCCGGTCGGGCCTGGCGGCCACACGAGCGAACGGGTGACCGGTGCCGTAGATGCGCACGCATCGGGAGGGTCTGGCTGGCTGGGGACTGGCTGGCTGGGGACTGGCCGGTCACGCTCAGCCGGGATGTCCGGCTGCCGGTCGGGCATTGGCTCGGCGCGTAACGCGCCGTAGGCGACCGCGGCCACCCCGGCCAGCATGCCGAGCGCGAAGACCGCCGGGCCGGGCAGCCAGGAGGAGACGGACGAAGCGGCGAGCCAGTGCAGGCTTTCCGCCGCGTACGCGGTGTTTGGGGATAACGCCATGAGGCCGCCGAGCTCCTGCGGTCGTCGTCACGATCAGTCCGATCAGCATCGCTGACCCGATCGTCCCCGCACAACCCGTTTGGCGCGAAAGCACTGCGGAAGGCCGGGCCGACCGGGCCGCGGCCGGCCGCCTGGGCAGGGTGGGCGAAGATGGACCAGCCAGGTAGAACGGGAGCCGCTGTTGTCCGCTAGTTCCGCATCGTCCAGGTCTGCGTCGTCCAGGTCCGCATCGGCAGGGCGCAGACCGTCCGGGCCGGTCTCGGCCAGGCCGGGGCCCGCCCGGCCCGGCGTGTTCGCCGACCAGCTGGCGTTGCGCGCGTGCTGGCATCCGGTGGGTTTCGCCGCCGACCTGACCGACCGGCCGATGCACGCCGACCTGCTCGGCGAGCAGTTGGTGCTGTGGCGCGGCCGCGCCGGTGGCGTCCGGGTCATGTCCGACCTGTGCGTACACCGCGGCACCGCGCTGTCGCTCGGCTGGATCAGCGGCGACGAGATCGTCTGCCCCTACCACGGCTGGAAGTACGCGGCGGACGGCCGGTGCGTGGCCATCCCCCAGCTTGAGGACCCAGGCCGGGTGCCTGCCAAGGCCAGGGTCTCCGCCTTCGCCGCCCAGGAGCGGTACGGCCTGATCTGGGTCGCGGTCGAAGAGCCGCGGTGGGCACTGCCTGACGTGCCTGAACTTGAGGACCGTGGGTGGCGGGTGGTGCGGGCCGGGCCGTACCGGTGGCGATGCGACGCCGCCAGGCAGGTGGAGAACTTCACCGACTTCGGTCACTTCCCGTGGGTGCACCCCGGACTGCTCGGCGACCCCGCCCGGCCGGTGGTGCCGAAACATGAGGTCAGCACCGAAGACAACGTCCTGCACTACTCGATCGTCCGTCCAGAGGCGCCGAACAGCGACGACTTCCCCGTCTTCGGTAACGAGGACGCGGGTCCGCCGACCAGGCGCAGCCGCTACGAGCTGCACCTGCCGTACACGATTGCGCTCCGGCTCGGCTGGGGCGGCGAGCGCGGCATGGTGTACTTCTTCGCCTCGCAGCCGGTCGGGATCGACAGGTGCGCCGGATATGTGCTCATAGGCCGGAACTACAACTTCGAGCAGGACGACCACGTGCTCGCCGAGTTCGAGGACACCATTTTCGGCCAGGACCAGGTCGTGGTGGAATCGCAGCGCCCCGAGCGGGTTCCGTTCGATCTGGCCGACGAGCTGCACCTGAAGTTCGATGCCGTGGCGGTGGCCTATCGCAAGGCCATGCGGGCCCATGGGCTCGCCACTTCGGCGCCGCCCTAGGCCGCGTGGGCCGGGGGCGCGTGACTATGTCGGGCGTACGATCCGTCCGGGCTGGTCATGGTGGTGGTGCCGTCGGCGTTCAGTGCGATCGTCCAGCCCCACTGGTGCACGCAAGCCATAGCTAGAAGTGGGTTATCCGGTCAGACCTGCGATCAAGTCCGCGGTCTCAACGACAGTGAGTTCGTCTGTGTCGACTCGGATGATTCCGACGCTGATGCGGTCCAGGGCATCGGCATCAGCGATCACCTGGTCGGCCACCCGGAGCAGGTACTCAGCTGGCTGCCTCGTGTCGGCTGGCAGAGCGCGGAGATAGGTCCGGAGCGCCGCCTCGCTATCGACCGGGCCGGTCGCGACAAGATGCGTGGCTCCGGCGGCGCGGCAAGTGCGCCACATAGCCGCCAGGTTGCCTGCCTTGAGCCGATGGCGGCCGAGATCGTTAGCTGAGCCTGGCAAGACGAATCCGATCTGGTCGAGATCGATGTAACGAGCCGTGCAGCCATCACGCAAGTACCGGAGATATACCTCGAACCCGACTGCGGACTTGCCTGCGGCGGTGGGTCCGCAGATCAGCAGAATCTTGCCGTCGGCATCCTGAGGGTCGCCGTCCGTATCCTGTATCAAGTGATCACTCGGGAATGATCCGTTAAATCCCGGCCAATCGCGGCAGCTATCCCGCACGAGCCTGGCCACCTCGGTGGCGGCCACACCGGTGGTGTCGACGCACACGTCGCCGAAGTCGCCGGCGTCCAGCGCCTCGGCCTCGTCGAGTATTTCCTTGAGCAGGTCGCCCAGATCGGTGGCCCCGCTCTGCCTGCCGGTGAGCCGACGCGCGATTTCATTATGGTCAGCGCGGAGCCGGCAGACAGTCACCGCAGCTTGCGGCATCAGTTCCAAGCGAGGGCCTCGCCGCGGATCAAGGCAGCCATTCACGATCACGCAATCTGCGCCAGCCGCGCGGAACCGCGGAACCAGCGCGCCGATGTTCTGCGCCTTAACGTACTCACGGGTCGGGTCTTCGGGAGGCGCCGGATAGCACATGCAGACCTGATCGGCATCGACAAACGCGACACGAACTCCTGCCTGGGCTATCTCGGTGAAGATCCGCCAGGAGACGGTCGACTTACCGACACCAGACGGACCGGTGATCCACAGAACAGGGACAGGCCTTGCTCTCACTGACCCGAACCGGTGACGACAGGCTCTATGACGATAATCCTGAGCGGAAGCCTGCCGGAGGTCAAATGGATTAGCGAACAGGGCGACCCCCGGCCGTTCAGGCCGCGCAGGCTGGCGGCGGGCTGTGGCTGTGGTAAACGCGACCGCCGTTGGGGCTGGTCATGGTGGTGGTGCCGTCGGGGTTGAGGGTGATGGTCCAGCCCCACTGATGCACCAGAATCAGGTGGTGGAAGGCACACAGCAGGATCAGCCCGGTCAGCTTCGTCGCACCGCCCTGGCTCCGCGGCGTGAGGTGATGCACCTGGCAGGCGGCTGGCGGCTGGTCGCAACCGGGAGCGGCGCAGTGCTTGTCCCGCACGATGACGGCCCGGCGTAGGTGCGGCGGGATCGTGTCGGTGACGGTGCCGACGTCCAGGGGCAGGCTGATCGAGGCGGCCGCGCCAGTCAGCGTCCCGGTGCGCAACCACGACGCAAGCCCGTCCGGGCCGGACAGCAGGGCCACGGCGTTGGCCAGTATCAGCTCCCTGGCCGCGGCCCAGTCCAGTGCCCCAGGCCCAGTCAGCTGAGGGGCACCCTGGGAGGCGGCCCCGGGGGCAGCCTGGGGGGCAAGTTGGGCGGCGAGGCGGGCGAGCAGGTCGTGGTCCACCCGGCCGGTCACGATCGGCGCCAGCGCCGCGTCGCATTCGTCGCCGGGTGCCGCCGCCGCTCCTGGCCACACGGGGCCTGCAGAGATCGGGCCCGCGGCGGTCGGCGGGCTCGCCGAGGCATCATGGAACCGGCGGATCAACTCGTCGAGCGTGATGTGCAGCTGAATCCGGGTCGGCTGGCCGGCCCGGTCAGGCAGGTAATCCGAGCCGATCAGCCGGCGCGCGGCCTCCTCAAGAGCGTCGTGGTGGCGCTGGTCCAGGCTGCGGACGTCCTCGGGTCCCATCCGCTTGCCGAGCGAGTCGAGCAGGGCCTGCAGCGTGGCAGTGCATCGGGGCGTCAGGTCGCCGTACAGTTTCCCCGCGCCGCCCAACGTCGTCACCAGGCGCAGCGAGCGCTCGTCGAACTCGCGGCCGTCGCCGTCCGGCCGGGCCAGGCGCCGGCGCATCTCCTCGGCCAGCAGGGCCAGGTCGGCAAGCTCGGCTCCCGCTGCCGCGGCGGCCAGCAGGATCGCGTCGGCGTCCGCGCGGCTGTCGGCCGGGAGCAGGTCGGTCCACTCGATGATCTGCCGCGCCCATGAGGCCGAGATGAGTCCGTCGCGCAGCGCGTCGGCCACGGCGGGATGAGCCTGCAGGCGTCGCATCGAGGCTAGCGCGGCCGAGGCTGCGGTCCTGGTGACCTGGGTCTGCCAGGTCAGCCAGGTGCGGGGCGAGCCCTGGCCGTCTGCTTCGTACCCAGCCTGCGCACTGAACGCAGCCAGCACCCTCGCCTGCGCCGCGGCGTGCGCGCCGAGCGTGCGCTCAAGTTCCCTCAGGCAGTCGGCCTGGGTCGCGATAGGCACCGACGCCACGTCTGCGGTCGCGAGCCAACGCAGCCCGGCCAGCGCCATGCCGACCGCCTCGGCCGCTGACCTGGGCGCGGGCCGCGGATCGGGCTGCCAAGAGGGCTGCGGATCGGGCTGCGGAGCGGGCTGCGGAGCGGAAGCGTACAAGGGCGAAGTCACCTCCCTGGCAGAGCTGACAACATAGGGGCGGACAACATCTGGGCTGCTGACCTAGCGGTCGGCACGGACCGCGAAACTGGGGCTCTGCGACGGAGGGCCAACCTGCCGGGAACGGGCTCCTCACAGCGAGGAGTTCGACTTACCGAAGCTGATATCTACAACTTCCCGGTGGCGCCATCTCTCTAGAACTTATATTCGTATCATAGCACCCCGCTCCGACAATGTCATGCAACCGCGGTCGTTTTCGCAGCACGCGCCGGCGCCCAGAGCTCAGGCTGGGGACGGCCGTGCTGGGGATGCCGGGCCGTGCTGGGAATGCTGGGCGGGGCTGGGAGTGCCTGGCCGGGCCGCGCTGCTCAGGCCGACCGGCTCGGAGTCGATGGCTCGGCAGGTGCCTTCAGCGGCGGCCGGCCGATCAGTTCGATCAGGCCCAGGCCAACCACAAGCACGACCGCGATAAGCAGCACGACCAGGCCGGTCGGATCGGTCCAGAACACGAACACGAGCCCGGCCACCACCACCGCGGCCACTCGCAGCGCGGTGCGGTAGCGGTAGACCCAGCTGCCGACCGGCCCCGTGCTGACGCCGGCCCGCTCCCCCGTTCCCCGCACCCAGCCGAAGGCAGCCTTGAACCCGTCTCTGGTCCGCACCGCCGTCACCGACGGGCCGGTGAAGAAGCCGGCCACTGCGACGACCAGGCCGAGCACGAGCAGCACTCGCAGGCCCTGCTTGATGAACCGCACCAGCGTGTCGAACACCACAGCGGCCGCGTCGGCGGGCAGCACGCTGCTCGGCACCTTGTTGAGGTAGATGGTCCGCGCGATAGCGAGGCCGAGGCCGAGCACGATCATCGAGGCGGCCAGCCCGAGGCCCGCGCCGACCAGGGCCCGCCGGTGGCGGCGTGCCACGTAGATCCCGGCAGCCAGCAGGATCAGCGTGAGCAACGGGAGCGCCCACTTCAGCGTGGTCAGCAGGCGGTACATCGACTGGGCCTGCACCAGGTACTTCGCCGAGAACAGCGGGAACGTCGGGTTGATCGGCGGGAGGCTGTTGACGAGGGTCAGGCCGTGCGCCGCCAGCCGGTGCTTGACCTGGTCGATGAACGGCCCGAGGCCGATCACGACCTTGCCGTTGGACACGCTGAGCGCGCTCTTCTTCCCCGACAGGGCCTTGACGAGCTGGGTGTGCGCCAGCCGGTTCGCGTGCACCCACAACTTGGCGACCAGCGGGTGGCTGATGATCTTGGCGACGGTGCTGTGGATCAGGCCGTCCACGCCGCTCGCGATCGAACCAGAGAAGTTCGAGATCAGCGCGCCCAGCCTGGTCAGGCCGCGGCTGGACAGCTCAGCGGCCGCCTTCTTGGCCACGCCCTGCACGTCGATCTGCGCGCTGATCGCGTTGCTGACCTTGTCGGTCAGGGCGCTCTTGACGGCGGGCTGAGTGATCAGCGGCGAGACGTTGGCGACGTACCTGCTGGTATCGGAGACCTGGTTGGCCGTCCACACCCCGAGCACCGAGACCGGCGCGAGAACGCAGCCAAGCACGATCAGCAGCGCGGAGACCGGCCCGCGCCAGCCGACCCGCCGCCGGGCGCCGCGCTGACGGCCCTTCCCGGTGCCGGCGGCCTCGCCGGCGGCCTGTTCTCTGGCCTGCGTGAGCTGCGTCTTGAGCTCGCTGACCTCGGCACGAAGCTGGTCGAGCTCGGCGTCGCGGTCGCTGCCCGCGCCTGGGTTGGTAGCCAGTTTCTCCCCCGTTGGATCGTCCCTGCTCGCTGATCCTGACCCCGGGGCGGCTGGCTGACATCACCCGGCCAGGGTGACTGGCCGCGGCTCGGAGCGGGAAGGGTTAGCGACTGAGCACGATCAGACATCGGGGGAGACAATGACGAGCACTCGGTCACCCATGACCGGCATTCAGATGAGTTCCACCAATTCCAAGGCCATGATCGCCGGCTTCGCCCTCGTGGCGACCGGCGGACTGGTGACGCTCAGCGGCATGGCCATCAGCGGCACCGCGATCTTCAACGCCGTCCGGCGCTGGATGATCGCGCAGCAGGAGCCGCCGAGCGCGATCATGCGGCGCAAGCTCGCCCAGGCCAAGGCCGCCGGCCAGGCCCGCGCCACCGCCTGGCAGAACGGGATGGCCACGTCGTCACGTTCGCACTGATCGCGCGGCGAGCGCGCAAGCCGGGGCCGGTTCGGGCAATCCCGATCCGGCCCCGTCGCATGCCCGCCGCCGGCCAGCCCCGCCGGCCGAACACCGCAGCCCGCCACCGCCCCCCGGCCACCGCATCCAGCCACCCCAGCCGGCCGTTAAGTCAATTTATCGATAATCGGAGGAATCCGCGGCCACTCGCGCGCCTGCGACCGGCCAGCGCTAGATTCCCGTGTGGCGGGCGGTGACCGGAGGTGGCCGATGACGGGTGCGGAGATCCTCGCGTACTGCCTGGCCAAGCCCGGCGCGTGGCAGGACGAGCCGTGGGAGGGCGACGTGGTGGTCAAGGTCGTCGGCAAGATCTTCGCGTTCCTCGGTACCGACCCGTGGTCCTCGATCGGGCTCAAGTGCGGCCAGGGGCGCGAGGCGGCCGACGAGTGGCTGGCCCGCTACCCGGGCGAGGTGTCCGTGATGGCCTACATCGGCCGCTCCGGCTGGAACACGCTGCGCATCGGCGGCGCGATCCCCGACGACGAGTTGCTCGAAGCGATCGACGCGTCCTACGAGATGGTGATCGCCAAGCTGCCGAAGAAGCTGCGGCCCGCGTGAAGACCACGACCTTCGGGCTGCGGACCGGCGGCGGCGAGACGATCGTGGACATCACCGGGCGCTGCGCCGACTTCGCGCGCGAGGCGGCGGGCGGCGGTGACGGGCTGCTGCACGTGTTCGTACCGCACGCGACCGCCGGCGTCGTGGTGATGGAACTCGGCGCCGGCAGCGATCACGACCTGCGCGCCGTGCTCGCCGACCTGCTGCCGGCCGACGACCGGTGGCGGCACAGGCACGGGTCGCGCGGGCACGGCCGGTCGCACGTGCTGCCCGCGTTCGTGCCGCCGTTCGCGACGCTCCCAGTGGTATCCGGTGCGCTCGCGCTCGGCACATGGCAGTCCGTCGCGCTTGTGGACCTCAACGCTGACAATCCCGAGCGCACGGTCAGGCTGTCGTTTCTTTCTTAACCAACCCGTCCGTGTGCTCGGCGCTCAGATGTGCTCTTGCTCGTTGCCTTTCCCCTCGAAAATGCTGATCGTGATCAGGCCGGCCACGAACACAGCCACCATCGCGATCAGCAGCCCGAGCTCGGTCGGATCCGGCGGCTCGGACGCGCTGAGCAGCAGCAGGATCCGTCTTATCACCGCAACCAAGCCGACCACGACGAAGGGCTGAGCGATCAGCCGGTGCGCCTGGAGCGACAGCACGACCGTGTGCACGATCTCGATCAGGATCAGTACGAACAGCGCCCGGTCGAGCAGGGCGGTCGCCGCGGTCAGCACCGAGATGCCGTGCGAGGTCTGCTGCAGGAACTCGATGATCCCCGAGACAAGCAGCGCCCCGGCCAGCAACAGCAGCACCGCGCCGATCAGGACCGTCACGACGTCCTGGGTGTGCTCGAGCACCCAGACCGAGGCTGCCATGCCGCGCGACTGCCTGTGGCCGCCGTCGGTCGGCCCATGTTCAGCCTTGGCCGCGGGCGGTACGGCCTCGGCGGCCGGGGTCGGCTCGCGATCCGGTGAAGTGGACATCGCTCCGCCATTCCGCTCATGTGGTTCATGCCTGACTCAGGGCTTGGTAACGGTCTTATGCCCCGCTAACATCCGGCCTTCGGCCGGTTTCGCCGCGCCTACCCGGGTAATGTGATCGGCGGTGCCACGACTCCCGACAGGATCTGCGTACGGCTTCTTATGGCAAAACATGGGCGAGCGCGTCATGCGCGTATCCAAGGTAGGCCTAGCCGTCGAGCAACGATACTGCGAGCCTGCGCCGTCGCGCTGGCGCTCGCAGTATGCGTGGTTGGCAGCTTCAAGCTGTTCTCCTCGGCAACAAGCGCGGCCGACAACACCCCGGCGTCGCTGCGCGGCGCCAGGCACGCGGGGCTGCGGCCGGTCAGCATCGGCGTCGCGAGCAAACCCTCCCCCAGCCCGAGCGGCTCGCCATCGCCAGCCGCGCCGAAGCGGGTGTCAGGCAGCGAGGTGACCGCGGTGGGCGACTCGGTGATGGTGGCGTCCACGCCGGCCCTCGACCAGGCGCTGCCGGGGATCGAGATCAACGCCATGGTGGGACGGCAGTTCTACACCGGCCTCCAGGTGATCGCCTCGCTGAAGGCCAGTGGTGAGCTGCGGCCGATCGTGGTGGTCGGGCTCGGCACCAACGGCACGGTCACCACCGGCGAGATCAGCCAGCTGTACGCCGAGATCGGCCCGCACCGGCTACTTGTCCTGGTCAACACCTTCGAGGCAAGGCCATGGGAGCAGGAGGTCAACTCCACGCTCGCGGCGGCGGCACGCGAGCACCCCAGCACCGTGCTTGCCAACTGGTATACGACGATCGAGCACCGGACCAACTTGCTCTGGCCGGACGGGATCCACCCGCAGCCGTCCGGCGGGATCGTCTACGCCGCGATGCTGAAGGCCGCACTGACCAGGCTGGTCAACCTGCCGGGCTGAAGCTCAGGGGCTGGGTAGCCCAGTCTGCCCGGCTGGGGCTGGGGCTGGCGCTCGCTCGCGCGCTCGCGCGCTCGTTCAGCGCGTGATCGCGTACCGCGCCGGCCGGTGCATCAGCCACTGCCAGAACGTGCGGCGCGGCGGACGGGCGAGTATGTCCCCGCTGCGGACCTTGCCAGACACGGTCACCGTCAGCTCGGGGCTGACGTCGGCGCCCTGTGGCCTCTTGACCCGCACGTTGCCGCTGCGCACGGCCACGTCGTCGGTGTCGACCGCGATCCCCGGCCTGGTAATCAGACGCAGGTGCCCGCTCCGCACCTCGGCGTCGATCTCCAGCGCCGAGTGCGCGAACACCGCCTGGGTGAAGTCAAGCTTGACGCTACCGCTGGTGACCTTGACCTCGATGCGGCGCGGCACCACCCAGCGCCCGTCACGGACCGTGTGGCCGCTCCGGCACTCGATCCTGACCACGTTCTTGGCCGACGGCGGTGGCGCGGGCGGCGCGGTCGGCTGGCCGGCCACGGGCAGGTCGGCGGTGAGCAGCGCGAGCTCGCCGTAGGTGCGGGCGGAGAACGCGATCTCGATCCGCTCGTCGAGTTCCTCGGCCGTCAGCCGCCCGTCGCCCGCCGCGACTCGCAGCAGTTCGATCACCCGGTCCCGGTCCTCGTGCGACGCGCGCAGCCGGTCTGGCGCAGGCCGGCCAGGTACAAGCCGGTCAGGCACAGACCGGTCAGGCACAGACCGGTCAGGCAGCGGTGATATCTCGCCCGTCATGGACAGACTGTAACCTTCCGCCTCCCGCGCTCAGCGCTGTGTTCCCTGCAGCGACCTGATCGCAGGCACCGCGATGACGGCGCAGGCGAGCGCCGCGGCGAGCAGTCCGACGTACGCGCCGATCTCCCAGCTCAGCAGGGCCGGCTTGAACAGGAACGCGATCAGTACGAAGAACAGCTGCACGAGCGTGCCGATCAGCAGCAGCGGCGCGTGCGCGATCGGCATACGGAACGGCAGGTCGTCCCAGCCCGCCCGCAGCACGAGGTAGGCGATCAGGGCCAGGCAGGCGAGCAGCGAGATCCCCAGGTACCCGTGCGCGGTCATGCCGTCGATCGTGGCCCCCAGGTACCCGAACCACGGCAGGAACAGCGAGATGAATACCACTACGCTCGCTCCGCCGATGATCAGGTCGGTGGTCTTCAGCCGCCGCAGGTTGAACTGGTACGACGGGTGCGACCTGCGCACCTGGCCCGGCTGGCCGAAGGGCTGCGCCTGCTGACCAGGGGGCTGCTGCTGGCCGTAGGGCTGCGGCTGACCGAACGCCTGTGGCTGCTGGCCGAACTGCTGCGGCTGCTGGCCGTACTGCGGCTGCTGGCCGTACTGCGGCTGCTGGCCGTACTGGGGTGCCTGCTGCTGGCCGTACTGCGGCACGGTCGGCGGCTGCTGGCGCGGGGGCTGGAGCGTCTGCGCCTGCGCGCCCGGTGCCTGCTGGGTGGGCGCCGAGCCCCGGTTCAGCGTGGCGCCGCAGTTGGTGCAGAAGTCGGCGTCGGGCCGGACGGGCGCCTGGCATTGTGGGCACATCGGGATGCCTCCGTAACAACGTGGGGGTCTGCGAGTGACCCTACACGGGCGATCGGCCAGCCTCGGGCACTCACCTGTCCTTAGCTGGTACGTAGGACAGCACGTTATTGTTCGCGTCCGCGGCAACGCAAGTTCCCATTGCCGGGCAGCTCAGCGCATTGAAGGTGTTATTGCCGTCGATCTTGACTGGCACGGTCCAGTTGCCGTGCTGGTAGACCACGAATCCGCCGTTGCCGTCCACGGCGACGCAGTAGCCGTCCGCCGGGCAGGAGACGGCCCTGGCGTTGGTCCCTACCGTGCCCAGCGTCCACTGGTGCTTGGCGTAGTAGGCGAATCCTCCGTTGCCGTCCACGGCCACGCAGAACGCCGCGCTCGAGCAGGACACCTGGGTGAACCCGCTGTCTGAGTCGACCTGGGTGGCCGGACTCCAGATACCGCCGGAGTATGTGTAGGCGTTGCCCGAGTCGTCAACCGCGGCGCAGAACTTCGCGCTCGGGCAGGAGACCGAGGCCATGTCGTTGAAGCTACTGATGCTCGCCTTGCTCCAGTGTGTCTGGGTGCCGGTGAAGGTGAAGGCGTTGCCGCTGCCGTCCACAGCGACGCAGAACGTCGCGCTCGGGCACGAGATCGCGTTGAGAGAGTTGTTCGGGTCGATAGCGATCGGGTCGCTCCAGGTGCCGTGGCTGAGTATCACCACGTTGCCCTGTCCGTCGGCGCCCGCGCAGAAGGACGCCGACGGGCACGAGATCGCCCGCAGCCCACCCGAGCCGTCGGTGTCCACCACCGCCCACGCGGTCTTGGCGTTCGCCTGAAGAATGTTGCCATCGCTGTCGACGCCATAGCACTGGGTGGCCGACCGGCAGGACAGCCCCTGGATGGTGGCGTCGTCGTCGGTGAAGGCCGGCTGGTCGACCGGTAGCGGGTAGGTCCAGCCTGCCGCGCTTGTGGCGGTCGGCGACGACGACGGCGTGACGCTGGCCGACGGGCTCGGCGAGGTGCTGTTCGGCGCTGACGTGCTCGGGGTGACCGGGGGCGTGGAGCGAGTGACCGTGTGCTTCTTCGAGGCGACCGAGTTGTTGCTCTTGCCGAGCAGCAGGTAGGCGGCACCGCCGCCGGCCAGCAGGATGACCACGATCGCCACGATCAGCCAGGTGCGGCCGCGGTGCCGCGGCTTGCCGCGGTGGCCCGCTCCGCCGCCCGCGCCGTTGGCGAAGGCGGGCCCGACCGGACCCGTGCCCGCGCCGGGCAGCACGCCGGTGCGCTCTGGGTCGGTGCGCCCAGCGTCGGCGCTCAACGCCTGCGTCGGCTGACCTGCGGGCCCATACCCCTGGCCGGACCGTAGTTCTGGCCGGACCGTAGTTCTGGCCGGCACCGTAGTTCTGGCCAGCACCGTAGTTCTGGCCCGGCCCGCCCGGCGCGTAGGCCTGGCCGGGCAGCCCGCCGGTGTCGTAGCCATGGGCCGCCTGGCCGGGGCCCGCGGGCGTCGGCGCCGGGCCGAACCCGGTGTGCTCGTCGGGCGAGAGCAGCAGCGGGGTCGCGCTCGGCGGGTACGCGCTCAGCGGGACGCCACAGGTCTGGCAGGACAGCGCCCCTGGCTGATTCGGATGCCCCTGATAACAGCGCGGGCGCATATCAGCGCCGCAGGTTCCGCAGAACGCTTCAGCGGGCGAAACGGAATGTCCATTGACGCATTTGGGCACACTGGCCACAGCTAGATCCCAACCTCTCCCCTGGATGGTCGGTGCATGCTAGGGCAATTCAGGCCGGGTGTGCAACCGAGGTAACCGAGGTGTTAAGCGCGAGCCGCGCCGCATTGCGTACAGAACACATTAGCGGGCGCAATCAACCCGCCGCACTTTCCGCAGAAGCCCGGCTGGGCCTGTCCGGCCTGGCCTACTTGGCCGGCCTGGCCCGCCTGCTGCGGCTGACTGGTCGGGAGCGGCTGCTGCTGGCCTAGGGCCGCAGGTGCCCCCTGGCCCGCGGCCGGGGCCGCCTGCTGCGCCGGGCCGGGCCCGCCGGGGCGCTGCTGTGCGATCGCCGGGGCCTCGATCGGCGAGCCGCACTTGTGGCAGAACTTGTCGTTAGGCAGCGCGCCGTAGCCGCACGTGGCGCAGGTCCAGCCGGTCTGCAGGAACTTGGCCACCCGGGACATCAGCCCGCCGAACTGTGCCTGGCCGGCCCCTGCCTGCCCCATGCCCGCCTGCCCGGTGCCCGCCTGGGCCTGGCGCTGCACCCCCTGGGCCAACCAGGCGGCTGGGCGGCCGCCGCCCCTGGCGGCTTGCGCCTGGGCTCGCTGCTGGTCGTAGCGCTGGCGCTGCGCGTCGCCGGAGAGCAGGTCCTGCTTGATCGCGCGGATCTGGTCGCGCAGCAGCCGCGACCGCTCGGGAGCGGTCACCGACAGCGCGGTGGCCTGCCTGCTCATCCGCTCCACGGCGGCCGAGATCTGGTCACCGGTGGCGGTGGTCGGCAGGCTGAGCGCCGCATACCAGTCCGGCGGCTCGGCAGGCAGTCCCGCTTGGTGCATCACGGGGCTACTTCACGTCCATGGCCACGACCGCCTGGTCGGCGGTCAGGTCAGCCTGCTGGTACGCGTGCACAATAGTGGTACTTGCTGCCATCCCGGTCTCCACGTCCGCTGCGGACACTTGCAGTATGCCGTCCTTGTCCAGCCGCATCGTCACCTGGACCTGCTGGCGCGCTGGTCGGCCTGGGGGCAGCCCGTCGATCACCACCTCGCCGATCCGCCGGCAGAACTGCGGGTCGGAGTGCTCGCCCTCGAGCACGGGCACGATAATCCGCCGCTCGTCGGGCCGCGCGGTCAGCAAGGTCCGCTTGGCCTCGACCGGCAGGGTGGTGTTGCGCGGCAGCAGCGGCTGCATCACCTGCCTGCCTGGGGCGGCGGGCACGCCGTCGACCTGCCCGCCGTCGACCACGGTCACCCCGACCGTGTGCGCCGCGACGTCGGTGATCGTGAGCTTCTCCAGGTACTCGCGCGCCGACGCCTCGAGCTCGGGCGCGCCGCCGCGGCTGATCTGCTGCCGGGCGGCGAACAGCGCGGCGCCGAGCGCGACCGCCTCGTCGGGCGGCACCGAGGTGTCCGGCGCCGTTCCGAAGATGCCGGCGATCCGCTCCCGCACCGCGGGGATCCTGGTTGACCCGCCGGCCGCGAGCACGAACGAGACGTCCTTGGCGGCCACGCCGGCGTCGGCGAGCACGTCGGTGATCTTCTCGCTCACCTCGTCGAGCAGCGGCGCGCTCCTGGCGATGAACGTCTCCCTGCTGACGTCCACCCGGAGCAGCAGGCCGGCCGCCTGGAGCGCCACGACGGTCGCGTCGGCGTCGGTGAGGTCGTGCTTGGCGGCGATGGCCAGGGTGAGCCAGTCCTGCGAGACCTGGGTGTACTCGTCGAGCGATAGCGCGTCCGGGTCGTGCACGTCGATCCCGTGCTCGGCCCTGAATCGCTCGGCGAAGTAGTCGAACAGCACCTTGTCGAAGTTCGTGCCGCCCAGGTAGAAGTCCCCGCCGGTGGCTCGCACCGCGAGCTGATGGCCGTCGTAGTCCATTACCGTCACGTCGAACGTGCCGCCGCCGAGATCGACGACCACGCCGGTGGCTCCCTCGGGGCGCCGGTCGTAGCCGAAGGCCAGCGCGGCCGCGGTTGGCTCGGAGAGCAGGCCGACCAGGTCGAGCCCGGCAAGCTCGGCGGCGCGGCGGGTGGCCGACCGCATCGGGTCGTTGAAGTAGGCGGGCACGGTTACCGCTGCCTGCCTGACTTCACCTGCGAGCCGTTGCGCATCATGGTGGAGCTTGCGCAGGATGAGCGCGCACACGTGCTCGGGGCGGAAGCCGACGCCGTGGTAGTCGAAGGTCCAGTCCGAGCCCATGTGGCGCTTGACGAGCTGGACCACCGACTCGGGATCGCTGGCCAGATGGTCCCTGGCGGGCGCGCCGACCACCGCGGTCGTGCCGTCGAACAGCACGACCGACGGCGTGGTCGGCGAGCCGTCGGCGTTCGGCAGCACGACCGGCGTGCCGCCGGCGCTGACCTGGGCGACGACCGACAGCGTGGTACCGAGGTCGATGCCGAGCGCGGTCGAGTCAGGCATGCACGGTCTCCTGGGTGCTGGCGCAGTCAGGCTAGCCGATGATAGTGCCCGACTTGCCCTCCAGCATCCCGGCGGCATTGCGCAGGCTGCCGATCGCGGCCGTGCGGCCGGTCGCCTCCACGAACCGGCAGGCGGCTTCCACCTTCGGACCCATCGACCCGGTCGGGAACGACTGCGCACGCATCCGCGCCGCCGTGGTCTGCCCGATCGGCGCGGCGTCCGGGGTGCCGTAGTTCTCCATCACCGCCTCGACGTCGGTGAGCAGCAGCAGCGCGTCGGCCTTGACCTGGCGAGCCAGCAGGGCCGCCGAGAGGTCCTTGTCGATCACGGCCTCGACGCCGGCCAGCGCGCCGGAGGGGCCGGCCACCACGGGAATGCCGCCGCCCCCCGAGCAGATCACGATCGCCCCACCATCGACTAGGGAGATGATGAGCGGCAGCTCGATCAGCTCGCGCGGCTCGGGCGACGGCACCACCCGGCGCCATGCCGCGCCGTCCTGGCGGATCGCCCAGCCCCGGCTGGCGGCCAGCTCCCGGGCCCGGGCCTCGTCGTAGACCGGGCCGACGAACTTGGTCGGACTGGCGAAGGCGGGATCGTCGGCATCGACCAGCGTCTGGGTGATGAGGCAGCCGACCGGCCGGCCGGGTACCTCATGGTGGAGCGCGCGGGCCACCCAGTAGCCGATCATGCCCTGGGTCTGTGCCCCGAGTGCGTCAAACGGGTACGGGTGGGACAGTGCGGGGTCACGCTCGCTCTCCAGCGCCAGCAGTCCGACCTGCGGCCCGTTTCCGTGCGTGATCACCAGGTCGTGCTCGCGCGCCAGCGGCGCCAGCGCAGCCACCGCCTGCAGGACGTGCTCCTCCTGGATGTCGGAGTCCGGCTTCTCGCCCCGCTCGAGCAGGGCGTTGCCGCCAAGCGCCGCGACGATCCTCACCGCGCGTGTTCCGGCATCGTGGCGATCATCAGCGCCTTGATCGTGTGCATCCTGTTCTCCGCCTGCTCGAAGACGATCGAGGCCGGTGACTCGAATACCTGCTCGGTGACCTCGAGCGCGTCGAGGCCGCGCTTGTCGTAGATCATGGCACCGATCTCGGTCTCCCTGTTGTGCAGCGCGGGCAGGCAGTGCAGGAACTTGACGTCGGGGTTGCCGGTGGCGGCCAGCACGGCCTCGTTCACCTGGTACGGCAGCAGCTGGTCGATCCTGGCGTCCCACTCGGCGGCCGGCTCGCCCATGGACAGCCACACGTCGGTGTAGAGGAAGTCGGCGTCGGCCACGGCCTCGCCGATGTCGGCGGTCACCGCCAGCGTGGCGCCGGAGTCCGAGGCCAGGTCGGCGGCGATCTGGTGCACCTGCGCGGTCGGCCAGAGCTCCTGCGGAGCGCAGACCCGCACGTCCATGCCGAGCAGCGCGCCGGTGACCAGCAGCGAGTTGGCCGTGTTGTTCCTGCCGTCGCCGAGGTAGCAGTAGGTGATCTCGGTGAGCGGCTTGGCGCTGTGGTCGCGCATCGTGAGGATGTCGGCGAGCATCTGGGTGGGGTGCCAGGTGTCGGTGAGCCCGTTCCAGACCGGGACGCCCGAGTAGGCGGCCAGGGTCTCCACGATCTCCTGCCCGAAGCCGCGGTACTCGATGCCGTCGAACATCCGGCCGAGCACCCGCGCCGTGTCCTTCATGGACTCCTTACGTCCAAGCTGCGACTCAGCCGGGCCTAGGTAGGTGACGTGCGCGCCCTCGTCGTGGGCGGCGACCTCGAAGGCGCACCGGGTGCGGGTGGAGGCCTTCTCGAAGATCAGCGCGATGTTGCGGCCCGCCAGCCTGCTCGTGACCGCGCCGCGCCGCTTCTCGTCCCGCACCTGGGCCGCGAGGCCGACCAGGTACTCGAACTCCTCGCTGGTGAGGTCGACCTCCTTGAGCAGGCTGCGCCCGCGCAGGTCAACCGGGACATCCTCGGTCATGTGTCACTTCCCTCGTGGTGGGTCGGTTTAGTCAATACCACCTTGCAGATACCCAGAAAGGCCAGGTAGGGACCTATGTCCTGGTACGTCAGACGAACGGCACTGCCTCCGGCGCTGGTGCGCGAGGGACTGTGGAGCCGTAAAGCCAAGTTCAGGGCCCGCGGCTACCGCGAGTCCCCCTGAGGTAGAGGACGGGGTCCTTATGTCAGCGAATACCCGTATTCGAGGTCTGTTGCATCCTGTGCAGCAGCCAGAAGACGCCGATGGCCAAAGCGGGCTGGCCGATGTCGGCGGGCCGCGGCAGCAGGCGAAGGCCCGCGCTCTCGGCGTCACCTCGGCCACCGGCCTGGTGATCGGCAGCATTATCGGCACCGGCGTGTTCACCATGCCGGCCGTGCTTGCCGGAGCCGGGACGAGCTCGCTGCTCGTGCTGCTGGTGATCGCGATCGGCGCGATGCTGCTCGCCGTCATGTTCGGCCAGCTGACCAGGCGAATTCCGAACTCCGACGGCGGTCTGTACGCCTACGCCCGGCATGAGTTCGGCGACTTCGCCGGGTACCTGACCGGCTGGTGCTACTGGGTCCAGGCATGGGCGGGGAACGCGGCGATCGTCTCGTCGTGGGTTCTGTACGTCGATGCGCTGTTCGGCCTCAAGCATCCTTCGTCGATGACGAACTGGGGCATCGCACTGCTCGGGCTGTGGGTGCCCGCGGCGGTGAACCTGTCCGGCGCCAGGCACATGGCATGGTTCCAGAACATCACCGTCGTGCTGAAGTTCGTGCCTTTGCTGTTCATCGGCGTGGTCGGCTGGTTCTTCATCAAGACCGCGAACTTCGGCCCGTTCAACGCCTCGGGCGGCAGCCTGTACTCGGCCATCGGCATCGCGGCCGGGGTGGCGCTGTTCTCCTTCATCGGAGTCGAGGTCGCGGCGATCACCGCGAAGCGGGTGAAGAACCCGGTCAGGAACGTGGGCCGGGCGTCCGTGCTCGGGACCGCGCTGAGCGCGATCCTGTACCTGGCGGTGTCGGGAGTCGTCATGGGCCTGGTCGCGCACAAGGGTCTGGTCGGCAACACCGCACCATTCGTGCCGGCGTTCCAGGCCATCTTCACGCACTGGAGCTGGGCAGGGAAGCTGATCGCCCTGCTCGCGGTCATCTCAGGTATCGGAGCGCTGAACGGCTGGACGCTGGTCACGGCTGAGGTCTCTCGCGCGCCCGCGCTCGACGGCCTGTTCCCGCGCCAGTTCGCCTGGACCGACCGCAGGGACTCGGCATGGTTCGCCATCTTGGTCGCCGCGATCCTCCCGTCGATACTGATGCTGTGGGCCTACACCACCAAGACGGGCCTGACGGTCTTCACCTACCTGGTCGACCTCTCCGTGGTCACCGTGGCGATCCCGTACTTCTTCTCGGCCTGCGCCCAGCTGGCCTACCTGGTGTCCGGGCGTCGCGTCGTGCATGGCGCGCGGCTGGTTCGTGACCTGGCGATCTCGATCGCCGCGGTGCTGTTCTCGACCTGGGTGGCGATGGCCTCCGGTTACTCGGCGGTGTACGACGCCATGCTGATCCTGTTCATCGGGATCGTCGGGTACATCTTCCTCAAGGTGCGCAGAGAGCGGGCAGGCCTGGTTCAGCCGCCGGTCGACCGCGTCGCGGTGAGCACCGAAGAGCCGGAGGTGACGTCATGAGCTTCGGAGTCCAGTCGGAGGTCGGCACGCTCAGGCAGGTGATCCTGCACCGGCCGGGGCTCGAGCTGTCCAGGCTCACCCCGCAGAACATCGGCGAGCTGCTGTTCGACGATGTGCTGTGGGCCAAGAAGGCCGACGAAGAGCACGACGTGTTCGCCGAGACGCTGCGCCAGCGCGGCGTGGTGGTGCACTACCTCAGCCAGCTTCTCGCGCAGACGCTCGAGCAGCCGCAGGGCCGTGAGTACGTGCTGTCGCGCGTGCTCACGCCGGAGTTCGTCGGGCCTGGGCTGGTCGACCCGCTCCGGCGGCTGGCCGACGACCTGGACGGGCCCAGGCTTGCTGAGTACCTGGTAGGTGGCGTGCTCAAGGCGGACCTGAGCCCGCTGCGGGCCAGGAGCCTGAAGTGGGACATGCTGCGGGCGGACGACTTCCTGCTGCCGCCGCTGCCCAATCACCTGTTCCCCAGGGACAACTCGTGCTGGATCTACGGCGGCGTGTCGGTCAACCCGATGGCCAAGCCGGCCAGGCTGCGGGAGACCCTGCACATCAGGGCCATCTACCGGTACCACCCGATGTTTGCCGGCGCGGACTTCGTCACCTACTACGGCGGTGATGACGACTCGCACCTGCCTGCCAGCATCGAGGGCGGCGACGTCCACGTGCTCGGTCACGGGGCGGTGCTGATCGGCATGGGCGAGCGGACCACGCCGATGGCGGTGGAGATCCTGGCCAGAGCGCTGTTCGACAGCGGCCAGGCGACCAAGGTGATCGCCGTCGAGCTGCCTCAGTCGCACGCGATGATGCACCTCGACACTGTGATGACCATGATCGACAAGGACACGTTCGTGCTCTACCCCTACCTGGACCGCAGCCTGCGGTCGTGGACGGTCGCCGGCCCTGACGCCGGCGGCGATCTCGTGATCACCGAGAACGAGAGCCTGTGGCCCACGCTGGCGGCCGCGCTCGGCATCGGCGAGGTCACCGTATTGACCACGGACGAGGACATCAGAGCCGCCCAGCGCGAGCAGTGGGACGACGGCAACAACTACCTCGCGGTCGCGCCTGGCGTGATACTCGGCTACGAGCGGAACGTCGCGACCAACACCATGCTGCGCAAGCACGGCATCGAGGTCGTCACGGTGCCCGGCGAGGAGCTCGGCCGTGGCCGGGGCGGCCCGCGCTGCATGACCTGTCCGATCGAGCGGGACCCGGCATGACGGGACCGGCCGGTCAGCCGTCGGTGGCGGGCTGACCGGCCGGTTCGCTCGGCTAGCCAAACGGTCATCCGAAGTTCGTCTGCGCTTCACGGTGTCGCTGACGCCACAGGCACCCTGATCAGCCACTGTGAAGGCGTGCGGATCGCCTATGTGACCGAGTCCTTCCCGCCCGATGTCAATGGCGTCGCAGTCACCGCGACGCGGGTCGCAGAGCACCTCGTCAGGCGAGGTCATGATCTCGTCGTCATCGCGCCAAGGCCCGCGCGCAGCGCCCCGAGCCTGGACACCTCGCTCGGCTACCCGGTGGTCAGGGTGCCGGCGGTCGGGCTGCCGCTGTACCCGGGATTCAGGGTCGGCCTGCCAGGACCGAAGGTCAGGGCCGAGATCGCCGCGCACGGCGCGGACGTCGTGCACCTGGCCGGCCCGGTGGTGCTCGGCGCCAGCGGCTGCTCGGCCGCCATCGCGCTCGGCCTGCCGACCGTGGCCGTCTACGCCACCGACATGGCCGCCTACGCGCGCACCTACCACCTCGGCAGGGCCGGCGAGGCCATCTGCTGGCGCTACCTGCGCGGGGTGCACAACGCCGCGGGCCGCACGCTCGCCCCGTCCACCGCAACCGCCGCCCAGCTGCAGGAACGCGGGTTCGAGCGGGTCCGGGTGTGGGGGCGCGGCGTCGACACCGGCAGGTTCGACCCGGCCAGGCGCAGCGCCAGGCTGCGCGCGCAGATCGCCCCTGACGGCGAGGTCATCGTCGGCTACGTTGGCAGGCTGGCCGCCGAGAAGCGCCTCGACCTGCTCGCCGGCGTAGCCGCGCTGCCCGGGGTGCGGCTGGTGATCGTCGGCGCCGGGCCTGCCGAGGCCGCGGCGCGGCGTGCGCTGCCCGGCGCGCTGTTCGCCGGCCAGCGCCAGGGCGAGGTGCTCGCCAGGATCTACGCTAGCCTCGACATCTTCGTGCACGCCGGACCGCACGACACGTTCGGCAACACGCTGCAAGAAGCCGCGGCCAGCGGGCTGCCCGTGGTCGCGCCGGCCGCTGGCGGGCCGCTCGACCTGGTGGACAATGGGGTGACCGGCTTGCTGGTCGAGCCCGGCGACCCGCGGGCGCTCGCCGACGCGGTCGCGGTGCTCGCCGGGAGCGCCGAGCTGCGGGCGGCGCAGGGCGCGGCGGCCAGGCTCGCGGTGCTCGACCGCAGCTGGCCGGCCAGATGCGAAGAGCTGATCGGCCACTACAACACGGTGCTCGGGCGCACGGTGCCCGGCCTGCTCGCGGGAGCGGCGGCATGACCATCTTCACGGCACTCGGCGACTCCATCACGCTCGGCGTCGGCGACCCGGTGCGGCCGGCGGTCAGTGGCGCTCCGGCCTGGCGGGGCTGGGCGGCTCTGCTGGCCGGCGGCCTGCCCGAGCCCGAGCTGCACGTGCTCGCCTCGAACGGCGCCCGCGCCGCCGACATCCTCGCCGACCAGCTGCCGCAGGCGCTGCGGCTGCGGCCCGACGTGGCGAGCGTGGTGTTCGGCATCAACGACACGCTGCGGCCCGGTTTCGACCAGGGCCGCATCGCGGCCGCGGCAGCGGACACCGTCGGTGCCCTTCGGGCGGGCGGCGCGGCGGTGCTGACCATGCGGCTGCCGGACGCCGGGTGGATGCTCGGCCTGCCCGGCGCCCTGGCCAGGCCGCTGGCGCGGCGCACTCAGCAGGTCAACGAGGTGCTCGACAAGGTGGCCGCGCAGTTCGGCACGCTGCACTTCGACGCGGCGGGCAGCCCGGCGACCTACGAGAAGCAGATGTGGGCGGTGGACCGGCTGCACCCGAACGAGCGCGGCCACCGGATGATCGCGAGGGCCTTCCACGGTCTGCTGACCGAGTCAGGCTTCCCGGTCGAGCAGGCCCCCGACGCCGAGCCGACCAATCCGGCGCCGACCAGGCTGGCCGAGTTCGCCTGGATGGCGACCAAGGGCACCGCCTGGGTGCTGCGCCGGTCCACCGACCTGGTCCCCTACCTGGTGTCGATGGCGATCAGGGAAATGTGGGCGCCGCAGGACCCGACCGGTCCAGCGGCTGCCGGGCAAGGCGACGACGAGCCAGGACCCGACGGCAGCAGGGAGTCCGTGCTGGCGCGGATCTAGCCCGCCAGCCCGGCCCAGGGCAGGCGCCCGCTCTTGGCGTCGCCCGCCGGGCCAGTGTTGGCGGCTGGGCCAGCGTTGGCGGCTGGGCCAGCGTTGGCGGCGAGCCTGCCGAGCAGGTCGGCGAGCGCGGCGATCTCGTCGTCCCGCAGGCCGGCCCGAAGCCGCCGGTCGAACGCCACAGCGGCCTCGGCTAGCCGCAGGAAGGCGGTCTCCCCCGCCTCGGTCAGCTCGACCACGTGCACCCGGCGGTTGCCTGGGTCCCGCCTTCTGGTGAGCAGGCCGGCCGCCTCCATGGTGTTGAGGTGGTGGGTGAGCGTCGCCTCGCGGATGCCGACGGCAAGGGCCAGGTCACGCTGGCTGCGGACCTGGCCAGTCTTCAGGCTGAGCAGGATCAGCCAGGTGGGCAGCGAGCCGCCAGCCGCGGCGAGGGCCTCGTCGAAGGACCTGCGTACGGCCCGGGCGGCCTGGCTGAGCTGCAGCCCGATCGGCAGGTCAGGCATGCCTGTCAACGTAGCACAGGGATCGATATCTAAGAGTTCGAGTTCTAAGCCGGTCAGGGCGGAACCGGTCAAGACAGAGTCGGTCAGGACAGAGCCGGTCAAGACAGAGCCGCCACCCGGCCGTCGGCGGCCGGCGGCCCGCACCAGTGGCTGAGCGCCTGCCGCAGGCCGGAGTAGCGGCGGGTCGGCGCGCGGGTGTCAGTGGCCCAGGCGACATAGCCGTCCGGCCTGACCAGGACGACCCTGGCCGGGCCAGCCGCCGCTGGTGCGGCCACGGTGACGCGGCCAGGCCACAGCGCGAGCAGCGCCGCAAGGTCCGTGCTGGCCAGCGCCGCGAGGTCGACAAGCAGGACAGGCCGCCGCTCGCCGAGTGCCTCGTGAAGCCGCCAGGGCCCGCCGCCGGCCAGCGGAACGACGTCGCTCGGCGGGATCTCGGCCAGCGGGACGTCGGGCGCGCGGCGGCCGGCCAGCCGGTGGCTGCCTGCGCCGGTCGGGTAGGCCAGCGAGAGACCGGCCACCGCGCGGGCCGCTCGGTCCGCCAGCGGCCCGGCCAGCAGGACCGCGGCCGCCGCCTCGCCGAGCAGCGGTGACCACGACCGCCGCGGCGCACCCAGCGCATGGCACAGTCGTGCCAGGCGCCGGACGGCGTAGCTGCGCTCGTCGTGATAGCTGCCGAGCAGAACAGGCCCGGCCGTGCCGCGCAGCACGGCGGCGAGCTTCCAGCTGAGGTTGGCGGCGTCCTGCAGCCCGGCCTCCAGGCCTGGCCCGCCCGTGCCCGGCTCCGGGTCGGTGTGTGCGGCCTCGCCGGCCAGCAGCACCCGGCCGACCACCAGGCGCGGCGCCTGCCGCCAGCCGCCTGGCAGGCCGAGCAGGGGCGGGCCGATCAGGGGCGGGCCGAGGGCCGTCCGCACCGCGCTGTCCGCGCCGTCGGCACCGACCAGGTACGGCGCAGCGTAGCTGCGGGCAGGGCGGCCCCGCTCGGTCGCAAGCAGCTGCGTGCCCGCCGAGTCCTGGCGCAGGCCGGCCACCTGCACGCCGGGAAGTACACGCGCGCCCAGCGACATCGCTCGGGCGGCGAGCAGGCTGCGTAGCTCATGCTGCGCGGTGACCAGAGCGAAAGGGAACCGGCTCGGCAGATGCCCGAGGCTCAGGCTGACCGGCCCGATGTCCAGGCGGGTGACGCTGCGGCCAGTGTCAACGAGCCGGTCGGCGATGCCGCGGATGTCGAGCTGCTCGAGCGCGCGGGCGTGCAGCATGGCCTCGCCCGGCGCCAGGCTGCCGCCGCGCTCGCGCTCAAGCACCAGGACCGAGACGCCGTCGGCGGCCAGATCCCCCGCCAGGAGCAGCCCGGCCGGGCCAGCTCCCACGATCAGCACCTCGGCCTGGACAGCTCCGATCGGCATTTCCCCCCTGTCGGTGCTGTCGTACCGCCTCGGCTGGTAATCAAACACCGCTCGCGATCAACACCGCCAGGGTGACATCACCTGGCCGGGGCTGGCTCCAGGTCGCGGCCAGGGCGCTCAGGGCTGGCGGCCAGCTCGTGGGTGATCGCGCTGAGCAGCTCGAGCAGGCGGGGGTGCAGCTCGGGGTGCCAGCCTTGGAGCAGGGCCGAGACCCGCTCCTGCCTGGCGGCGAACAGCCGGACGTAAGCGGCCTGGCCCACCGGGGTGAGCTGCTGTGACCTGGCCGGGTCGGCCGGGCCGGGCACCACGTAGCCAGCCTGCTCGAGCTCGCGCACCCGGTTGGTCAGCTCGGCGACGCTGATCGACAGGCACCTGGCAAGCGCGGCGCTCGGCTCGCCGTGGTGCTCGCCGACCCGCAGCAGCAGCCACGCAGCACTGGGACTGAGGTCAAGGCGAGCCGACGCCGCCATGCCGCGGTACACATCGCCGCGGCGCTCGCGCCCGAGCAGCAAGCTGATCGCCCGGCGCATCTCCTCGTCCGAGGTCCTGATCGAGGGCCGTGCGGTCGGCGCCAGCCGGTCGGCCGGGTCCACCGCCCTGGTGGTGGTGCGCAGCGGCAGCTCCTTCAGCGTCCAGGAGAGAGCGAACGCCAGCGCGCCGACCGGGACGGCGGCAAGGAACACGGTACGGATGGACTGCGAGTAGCCGGAAACCAGCGCGGCGTGCACCGGCGCGGGCAGCCTGGCCAGCGCCGCCGGGCTGGCGCCGCTGGTGACACCCACCCCGGGCGGCAGGGCCAGCCCGTGCAGGGACGCGGTGATGTTACCGGGCAGCACGTTGTCGAAGATCGCGCCGAAGACGGCGGTGCCGAACGAGCCGCCGATCGACCGGAAGAACGTGGTACCTGATGTCCCGGCGCCGAGGTCGGCGTAGTCGACGGCGTTCTGCACCGCGATCACCAGCACCTGCATGGTGGCGCCGATGCCGACGCCGAGCACGAACATGCCGATCGAGGCGTACAGCGTGCCGGTGGCGGTGCCGAGCCTGGACAGCAGGTACAGCCCGGCCGTCATCACCGCCGTCCCCGCCACGGGGAACACCTTGTACCTGCCCCACCGGCTGATCAGCTGGCCGGTGCCGATCGAGGTGACAAGCAGCCCTGCCATCATCGGCAGCAGCCGCAGGCCCGAGCCGGTCGGGCTAACCCCCTTGACGATCTGCAAGTACTGCGGCAGGTAGGTCAGCGCGCCGAACATGGCGAAGCCCACCACGAAGCCGATCGCGCCGGCGGCTGAGAAGACCCGCTGGCGGAACAGGTGCAGCGGCAGCACAGGCTCGGCGGCACGGTGCTCGACGATCACGAAGCCGGCCACGAACGCCACCCCAAGCACGCCGAGCGTGATGATCGGCCCTGACGACCACGGGAAGGTGACCCCGCCGAGCGAGGTCAGCAGCACCAGGCTGGTGGCCGCGCCGCCGATCATCACGGTCCCGAGGTAGTCGACGCGGCGCTGCTGGCGGCCGAGCTTGCCGGGCAGCACGGCGGCGACCACGATCAGGGCGACGATCCCGATCGGCAGGTTGACGTAGAACACCCAGCGCCAGGACAGCGTGTCCACGAAGAAGCCGCCGATGAGCGGGCCGATCACGCTGGTGACTCCGAAGACCGCGCCGAAGAATCCCTGGTAGCGGCCGCGTTCCCGGGGCGGGACCACGTCGCCCACGATCGTCTGCGCGCCGACCATCAGGCCGCCGCCGCCGATGCCCTGCAGGGCGCGGAACAGGATCAGCTCGGTCATCGTGCCGGACAGCCCGGAGAGGGCCGACCCGACAAGGAAGATGACGATAGCGGCCTGGAAGAACACCTTTCGGCCGTATAGGTCGCCGAGCTTGCCCCACAGCGGCGTGGAGACCGTCGATGCGAGCAGGTACGCGGTGACCACCCAGGACAGCCGGGACAGGCTGTGCAGGTCGCCGGCGATCGTGGGCAGTGCCGTCGCGACGATCGTCTGGTCGAGCGCGGCGAGCAGCATACCGAGCAGCAGCCCGGCCATGATCACCAGGATCTGCCGCTGGCTGAGCTGCGGTACGGCTGACTCTGCGCGGGCAGCGGGGTCGGGGTGCTCGGCGGCCTGGCTCACGCTGACGTGATCCCCGCTGCGGACGGCTTTACCCGGTCGCCCTTTACCCGGCCGCCCGGCCAGGCGGCCTGCACCGGCGGGCAGTCGCTGGCGGCTCGGTCGAGCCAGGCGCGCAGGGCGAGCATGGCGCGGGTGTCGTCCTCGTTGTACGCGAGCAGCCAGTCGCGCGCCGCGGCCGCCGTGCCCTGGTCGGCGCTGGTGGCGGCGTCGTAGCGTGCCAGCGACTCGGCACCGCCAGGGTCCTGCACGCTCCAGGAGAACCCGGCGAGCGCCGCCACCGTCTTGAGCCCGGTGGCCGAGCCGGTCACGATCTGGCTGTCGAACACGCGCAGCAGGTCCACCCACTGCGGCGAGGCGAGGAACCCGGCGACCTGGCCGTCCAGCCCGCACGCCCCTGCCAGCCTGCGCATCTGGGTGCTCTCAGCAGCGGCGTTGTAGCAGTACGCGCTCAAGCTGAGGCCGGCCTCCTCGGCGTCGCCGCGCAGGGCGGACAGCCAGTGCCAGAACTGGCTGAACAGGTCGGCCTCAAGCTGGCCGGTCACCGGCTCCCAGCTGCAGAACGCGTGGTAGCCGGCGTACGCGTCGATCGGCGCCGGCACTCCGGGCCCGGCGGTCACCAGGGCGCCCCACAGGTAGACGCCGCCCGCGGTGTTCTCCATGTCGATGTCGACCTCGACGTCCGCCCGCGGCACGCTCACCCGCGCGACGTTCCTTGCCCGGTACGCGGGCTGGTCGCCGAGCGCGGCCCTGGCCCGGTCGATCTGGTCGGGCAGGTCGGCCATCGGCTGGTCGCAGTACGAGGCCGTGAGCGGGTGCAGCGAGCCCGCGTCGGCCAGCGAGGTGATGCCCGCCGCGGCCAGCGCCGTGAGCTGCGCCCGCTTGCGCTGGCCGACGACGTCGGCGACGGGGGTCTGGCCCCCGAGTGCGGCCGCCGCGCTGAGGATCGGGCGCAGGTCGACCCCGGCGGCGACCAGCGTCGCCGTGCGATGGTCGAGCCCGGCGAGCGCGGCCCGGTCGGTGACGCCGTGGTCGCGGTGCACCCGCCGCTGCCGCCAGCCGACGTGCGGCAGCAGGCTCACGTCACCGGAGCCGGCCGCCAGGCAGGCCCGCACCAGGACCACCAGGGGCAGTGCGGGCACTCGCCGGATCGCACCGGCACCACAAGCGGACGGACCGCCGGGTCGGCCAGGTGCTGCTCGGCGACCGCGATGATGTCCAGCCGGAAATCGAACTCGAAGTCGTAGACCTCCATCGTGGAGCGCAGCCTGGTCCGCACGCTCGACGACGGCGTGGTCCAGATCGGGGCGTCCAGGTCGTACCAGGTGACCACGCGTTCCACGCCGACGATCCCGGCGAGCCGTCCGCCGGACGGCGCGAGTCCGGCCGCTTCGAGCATCCGCTGGTAGTGCGCTAGCTGCAGCAGGTCGTCGCGGCGCCTGCGGGCCGCGGCGGCCGGGTCCGCCGTCGCCGACTCCAGGGCAGGGGCGGCCAGGTCCGAGCAGAGCGCCGCCGACTCGGCCGAGCCGTCCGCCCGCGGGTGCAGGCTGCGGTGGTGCTTGACGTCCACGGCCCGGTAGCCGACGGAGGCCGGCCGGGCAGCGGCGCCGACCGGTGCGGCGACCAGCAGGTCGGGCTCGCCGGTCCGCCTGCCTGCCTGGTCCGCGGGCAGCCTGCCGCCGATGATCAGCGGCGCTCCGGCCCGGATGGCGGCGAGCGTGGCCTCCTCGCGCTCGGCCCGCTTGTCCCTGTCCGCGTCGGCGAGCACCGGCGCGCCAGGGTGCAGGGCGGTGAGCGCGGTCACTACCTCGGCCTCGAAGTCACGGCCGCCGGCGAACAGGCGGTCGAGCACAGCGGGCGGCGCCAGCGGCTCACAGGGCCTGATCGTGTCCCACTGGGCGCGCACCGGGCACTGCTTGGCGACGTAGCCGCCCTGCGGCGGCACCGCTGAGACGTCGTAGCGTGCGGGCACGGCCCGATCGTAGCGACCGGGTCGGTCAGCCGGTCACGGATCCTCGGTGACCGGCACCGCCTGAATGACCGGCGGTACCGGCGGCAGATTCGGGTGGGCGGCGGGCGGCTCGACGATCGGCTCGGCCACGGCGGTGGAACTGGCCAGCTTGGCGATCCCCCAGCACGCCGCGAGCACCGCCGCCACCTCGACGGCGATCCTGCCCGGCCCGCCGCCCAGGTGCTCGTGGTAGACCACCAGGCCGAGGAACGAGCCGACGGCCGGGTCAAGCACCGAGAAGACCGGCAGGAAGGCGGCGAGACCGCCGGCGCGGTAGCCGTTCTGCTGCATGGTGTAGGTCAGCAGCCCGATGAAGGCGAGCAGGTAGAGCCGCGGATCGGCGAACACGCCGAGCTTGTTCTGACCGGCCAGCGCCGCGACGGTCTTGGTGGCGGCGTCGGTGGCGCCCGCCGCGATCCCGCCGCCGACGCCGAGCACAAGCGCACGGCGCAGCGGCGACAGCCGGGTCGCGATCACGCCGGAGGCGACGGCGATCACCGCGGCGACCAGCGCGGCCAGGCCGAGACGGCCGAAGGTCGCGGTCTGCTGCCCGCCCGAGGGCTGCGCCACGGTAAGGAACACAACCAGCCCGGCGAACGTCGCCACCGCGGCCAGCCACTCGCCGCGGCGCATCCGGCGATGGTCGGCCCAGGCGGCCAGCGCCAGCGCGAACAGCAGGCTGCTGGCCAGGACCGGCTCGATCACGACCAGCCTGCCCAGGCCGAGCGCGGTGGCCTGGAGCGAGATGCTGAGCAGCACCAGGGCGAGCCCGGCCAGCCACAGCGGCTTGCGCGCCAGCCGCAGCAGGACCGCCGAGTCGAAGGTCGCGTCGGAGCGCAGCCGTGCCGCCACGCGCTGCTGTAGGACGTTCGCGCAGGCGAAGCAGATCGCGGCGGTGACCGCGAACACGATCGCTATCGGCTGCATGGCTGGCCTGTCACGAGGCAGCGACGGGGAGGCTCGTCGCCATATCCGACATCATGACGTTCACTGGGCCTATCCGGCTACCGTCGGGACAATTTACGCAGTCTGCCGCCCGAATCGTCCACGGCCGGCCGAGGCGAGCCGGATGCCCGGCATCGCCTGAAGGCTCAACGATCCTGTCCCCGGCGGCGTTCCTGCCCGGTCAGGTGGAGATGTCCGGGTAGGGCACCGACCAGTGGCTCAGCCGGGCGGCGAACTCGCGCTGGAAGGCCAGCGGTTCGTCGTAATCACGCTCGAACAGCGCGATGAACAGGGTCAGCAGCAGGAAGTTGTGCGCCCCTAGCTCGAAAAGCGCGACGTAGTCGTGCGCGGCGAGCGCCTCGCGCTCAGCGTCGCTGAACCGCAGCCAGGTGCTCCGCTCCGCGTCCGGGCAGTTCAGTATCAGGTTCGCGCGCTCGGCCTGCCACCACGCCACGGTGCCGCGCGGGTCGGCGCGGTAGCGCTCCACCAGGTCGGGATCGCGGTCGATGGTGTACAGGAACTTGTCGAGCAGGTACTTGCTCATGCCACAGTGCCTTCCCGCTCGCCTCCGGGTTCCCCGACCGGCTCGCTCGCTTTGCCTTCCCTCGGGTACCAGGTGAAGTACGCCTCCATGGTGTGGAACAGGTCGAGCGAGTCGACGTAGTCCGCCTTGGCGTTATCGCCGGCCACGCCCATCATCAGCATGAAGTCCATGAAGCCGTGAGTGGCATTGCCGGGCAGCCACAGGCTCTCCAGGCTCACCTCGGCTAGCGTCGACCCCAGGTTGCCCGAGGCGATCCACTCCACCGCCTTGCGGTCGAACTCGGGGTCGGGGCCGTGCGGGCCGAACTGGCGCGGCCCGCCGAGCTCGAGCGAGAGGTGGCCGGTCCCGATGATCGCGACCCGCTTGTCGCTCGGCCAGGCCTCAACCAGCCGCCTGATCGTCCGGCCGAGCTGCACGAACCTGCCCGGCTGCGGCAGCGGCGGCGCGAAGATGTTCGTGTAGACGGGGACGATCGGCAGGTCGGCCTGCGGCCGCAGCGTGATCAGCGGACAGGTGATGCTGTGGTCGATCCGCAGCTCGTTGCTGAACGCCAGGTCGAAGCCGGAGTCGATGCCCTGGCGCAGCAGGTAGGCGGAGAGCTCCTCGTCGCCGGGTACGAGCATCCGCGGCAGGCCGAACTCGCGCTCCTCGTTGTACCAGTTGGCGTCGTAGCACGGTGCCTTGCCGACCAGGAACTGCGGCATGTTGTCCAGCCAGAGCTGGTGGAAGTGGTCGCTGCCGACCATCACGAGCACGTCGGGCCTTGCCCTGGTGAGCGTCTCGCGGAACGCCTCGATCTTGGCCACCCACTCGTCGGCGAAGGGCGGCCGGTCCGTGCCGGACGAGGTGCTCGCGCGGTAGTAGAACGGGTGGTGGGTGGACGCGATGACCGCGGCGACGGTCGCCATGGCGGCTCCTCAGGACGGGGGTGGCAGTGCGGAAGGCGGCAGGTAGTCGGCATGGTGCTCGACGGTCAGGTACACGTCCATGCCGATCGGCCGGCGCTGCTCCTCGGCGATGTGGCCGAGCAGGCCGGCGGTTCTTGCCAGCAGCGCGAACCCGCGCAGCAGGTCGGCAGGAAGGCCGAGGTCGGCGAGTGCGGCGCCGCAGGTGCCCGCGCCGTTCAGCGGCAGGGTGCGGCCGAGCACCTGGGGGTGCACCCTGCCGATCGCCTCGAACAGCCGCAGGTGCGGGCCGTACAGACCCTCGGACTGCGCGATCGCGATCAGCACCGGCGTGCGCGGGTCGGTGACCTTGTGCACCGGGTGGCCGAGCCCGGGCAGCAGCTGGCCAGACTGCCTGGTCCGGCTGACCGCGTCGAGCGCGATCGCGTCCCAGCCCGCGTCGTCGGTCGGCAGCGGCCGGGCGGCGTCGGCGAGCACGCCGGCGAGGTAGCGGCCGGTGTCCTCGGTGACGCCGAGGAAGCGCGAGCCGCCGCCGAGCAGCCCGGCCGCGATCGCGCCCTGCACCGAGTCTGGCGCGCTGAGGTAAGTCAGCCTGGCCACGATCGCGGTCGGGGTGAATCCGTGGTCGGCCAGCGCCACGAGCACGGCCTCGAACACCCGTACCTGCGACGGGGTCGGGCGCTGCTGGGTGACTAGCCAGAGCGCGAGCTCGCCGAAGCCCACCTTGCCCATCAGGTCCGCCGCCAGGTCCTGGCCGAGCAGGGTGATGGTCTGCGGGTCCGAGGTGCCGATCGAGGTGGGAAACGACGGCACCTGGGCTGGGTCGTTCATCGGGCGCTCCCCTCGGCGGACTCCTCGCTCGCCAGCCAGCGCCTGATCTGATCGCCGTGCTCGTCAAGCCGTGGCGGCGGCAGGTCGTAGCGCGGCGGGGTGGCTGAGAACGTGAGCGGATGCCTGATCGTCGCGATGGCGGCGTTTCCCGTCCCGGCGGTCACCACCGGGTCGATGCCGATCGAAGTGGCGAAGGCGATGCCGGCGTCCACGGTGTTGATCGGCCCGCACGGCACTCCGGCGGCCACCAGCGCGGCGAACCACTCGCCGGCCGGGCGCTTGGCGAGCCGCTCAACAAGCAGCGGCCTGAGCTGATCACGGTTGGCTGTGCGCCCTTCGTTATGCGCGAATCTGGGGTCCTTGGCAAGTTCGGGCGCGCCGAGCACCTCGCACAGCCTGCCGAACTGCGCGTCGTTGCCCGCGGTCACGATCAGCTCGCCGTCGCCGGTCGGAAGCGGCTCGTAAGGGAACAGGCTGGGGTGGGAGTTGCCCATCCGGAACGGCACCACTCCCCCGGCGGCGTAGGCACCGGTCTGGTTCACCATCCCCGACATGGCCGAGGCCATCAGGCTGGCCAGCACGTGCTGGCCCTGGCCGGTGAGCGTCCTGTGATGCAGCGCGGCCAGGATGCCGAACGCGGTGTGCAGCCCGGACATCACGTCGAAGACGGCGACGCCGGCCCGGTACGGCGGCCCATCAGGGTCGCCGGTGAGGCTCATCAGGCCGGAGATCGCCTGCACCATCAGGTCGTAGCCCGGCAGGTCGCGCCCGCCGCTCGTGCCGAAGCCGCTGATCGAGGCGTAGATGATGGCCGGGTTCGCGGCGCTCACCGAGGCGTAGCCAAGGCCGAACCTGTCAAGGCCGCCCGGCTTGAAGTTCTCCACCAGCACGTCGGCCCGGCGGGCAAGCTCGCGGGCCGCGGCCAGGCCGGCCGGATCGTTCAGGTCGAGGGCGACCGACCGCTTGTTCCTGTTGACCGACAGGTAGTAGGTCGCCGTGCCGTCATCGGTGACCGGCGGCGCCCAGCGCCTGGTGTCGTCGCCCGCCGGGCTCTCCACCTTGATCACGTCCGCGCCGAGGTCGCCGAGCAGCATGGTGGCGTACGGGCCGGCGAGCACCCGGGAGAAGTCGGCGACGAGCAGGCCGGACAGCGGCCCCTTGCTGGCTGCGGGCTGGCTCATGAACGGTGCCGTGTCCTTCTGGTCCTTGGTACGAGAAGTGTGACTCTGTCCGTCAAACGGACACTCGTCCGGAACGCAGCAGCAAGTGTCGTGCTGGCCAGGCGCACTGTCAAGATATGCCCGCGGCCACCGGCACGGTGATGGCCGGGGCGGACTGGCAGGCCGCCCAGTCCGCGCTGATCGCGCCGGCCGCCGCGAGCAGCAGCGGAAGGTACTCACCGGTCAGCACCTCAACGGGCGTCTCGGCCGCGTGCACCGTGACGTTGAGCGCGGCGATCACCCGGCCGTTGCCATCGCGCAGCGGCGCGGCGACCGACCTGATGCCCAGCGCCAGCTGCTCGTCGGTGAGCGCCCAGCCGCGTGCCCTGACCTCCCGCAGCGAGGCCTCGCGCTCGGCGGCGTCCGGCTGCCAGCGGGCCGCGATGCCCGACCGGCTCGGCTCGGCGAGCACCCGCTCGACCTGGCCGGGCGGCAGGCCGGCGAGCAGCACCTTGCCGAGCGAGGTCTGCATCGCGGGAAACCTGGTGCCGATGGTGACCGCGAGCGCGATGATCTTGGGCACCGCCACCCTGGCCACATAGACGATGTCGGAGCCGTCGAGCTGCGCGATCGACGACGACTCGTGCGTGCGGGCGACCAGTGCCTCCATGTGCGGGCGGGCCACCTCCCACAGGTTGCGCGACAGCACGTAGCACATGCCGAGGTCGAGCACGCGGGGCGTGAGCTCGAAGCCGCCGTCGGCCGCGCGCACGTAGCCAAGCTCGCCGAGTGTCAGCAGGATCCGCCGGGCGGTGGGCCTGGCCAGGTGCGCCGCGGTCGCCACGGCGGCCAGCGACATGACCGGCTGGCGCGGCTGGAACGCCCGGATCACGTCGAGACCGCGTGCCAGCGCCTCGATGAAATCAGGGCTGGTGTCTGGGCGTGCCATCGGGTCTCCGAGTCGGTGCGGGCAGGGCGTTCGGGCCGGGTATGACTGACTGTAGCGTGGCCGCTGGCACCTTGTCCGCATAGCGGACTCCGCTTCTTCACGCAGGCTATCAAGTCGGACTATTGTGCCTCTTGACAGCGGCAGGCAAACCGACGACGCTTCCGCTCAAGTCATGCGCAACCGTGATACGGACACATGTCCGCTATGCCAGATAGTCGCCAGTCCGATGGGAGCCAGCTATGACAGCACCGAGCAACGGCCAACCGCTGGTCTTCCGCAACGCCACGGTGCTGACGATGGACGACTCCCACCGCGTCGAGCACGACGCTGATGTGCTGATCGAGGGCGACGCGATCAGCGCGATCGGGGTCGGACTCGCGGTGCCCGACGGCACGGCGGAGATCGACGCCACCGGCGGGATCCTGATGCCCGGCATGATCGACACGCACCGGCACATGTGGCAGACCGCCATGCGCGGCTACGGCGCCGACTGGACGCTGACCCAGTACTTCGTGTGGAACTACCTGCAGTGGGGCAAGTCGTTCCGGCCGCAGGACATCTACGCCGGGAACCTGCTCAGCGCGATCGAGGCCATCGACGCCGGGGTGACGACGTCGGTGGACTGGTCGCACAACCTGCACACCATCGACCACGCCGAGGCGGCCGCCGACGCGCTGTCCGAGGTGCCAGGCCGGTTCGTGCTGGCGTTCGGCAACATCCAGGCAGCCCCGTGGGAGTGGTCGGTGACGCCCGAGTTCCGCGACTTCGTGGCCAGGCGGTTCCCCGGCGGCGGCTCGGACATGCTCGGCTTCCAGATGGCCTTCGACGTGCCGCCGGCCGGCCCGAGTTCCCCGAGAAGGCGGCATTCGAGGTGGCACGCGACCTGAACGTGCCGGTCACCACGCACGCCGGGGTATGGAAGGTCACCACCGACGAGGGCATCAGGCTGATGCACGACAGCGGCTTCATGACCGACCGCAGCATCTACGTGCACGCGGCCACCCTGTCCACCGACTCCTACCACAGGATCGCGGCGACCGGCGGGCACGCGTCGCTGTCCACCGAGAGCGAGTGCAGCGCAGGGCAGGGCTACCCGCCGACCTGGAAGCTGCGCGAGCACGGTATCGGCATCTCGCTGTCCATGGACACCAGCGTCTGGTGGAGCGCCGACCTGTTCGCTGCGATGCGCGCCACGCTCAGCGCCGACCGGGCACGCGAGCACCTGGAGGCGCACGCCAGGGACGAGACCGTGACCCACCACAAGCTGCGGGCCGAGCAGGTAGTGGACTGGGCCACCAGGGGTGGCGCCAGGGCGCTCGGCCTCGACTCGGTCACCGGCAGCCTGGTGCCCGGCAAGAAGGCCGATGTCGTGCTGATCAAGAACGACGCGTCGCCGGTGATGTTCCCGCTGCTCAACCCCTACGGGCACGTGGTGTTCCAGGCGCAGCGCGGCGACGTGCACACCGTGGTGGTGAACGGCCAGGTGGTCAAGTACGACCACCGCCTGACCGGCGACGGACTGGCCAGGGCGCGCGAGGCCGTGGGGCAGACGGTCGACTACCTCAAGGGCGTGCTCGGGCCCGAGGCCTGGTCAGAAGGCATGCACCCGGAGATCCCCGAGACGCGGGTGCTCGACAACCCCTACACCTACACCTACGAGCACGAATGACCGAGCGGGAATGACGATGCAGGCGGCCGTGCTGCGCCGTCACGGAGCGCCCCCGGAGTTCGGGTCACGCCCCGAGCCGCACCGCGGCGCCGGGCAGGCCCTGATCCGGGTGACGGCCGCCCCGATCAACCCGCTCGACCTGCTGTGCGCCTCTGGCACCTCGTACTTCGGCGCGCCGGCCCTGCCGTACGTGCCAGGCACCCAGGGCGTCGGCGTTGTGCAGGAGGCCGACGGGCTGCCCGCCGGGCAGCGGGTCTGGTTCAGCTGCGACGCCGGCATGCGGCCAGGTGACGGATCGCTGGCTCAGTTCTGCGCGATCGCCGAGTCGGCGGCGCTGCCGCTTGATGGCGAGGTGGCCGACGACCTGGTTGCCGCGCTCGGCCTCTCGGCGGTCGCTGCCTGGATGGCGCTGTCCTGGCGGGGCGGCCTCGAGCCTGGCGAGCACGTGCTCGTGCTCGGCGCCAGCGGAACCGTCGGGCAGGTCGCGGTGCAGGCCGCCAGGCTGCTCGGGGCGGGCCGGGTGATCGCGGCCTGCCGGGACGCACACGGGCGGGCCAGGGCGGCCGAGCTAGGCGCCGACGCGGTCGCCGACCTGACCGCGCCTCAGGCCAGCGACGAGGTGGCCGGCGACGAGGAGTCCGGCGACGAGGTGGCCGTGCTTGCCGATCGCCTCGCCGGTGCCTGCGGCGGCCGTGTCGACCTGGTGCTCGACCCGGTCTGGGGACCGCCAGCCCAGGCCGCGCTCCGGGTTATGTCGCCGGGCGGCAGGCTGGTGAACCTCGGCTCGTCAGCGGCGGCCGATGCCGTGATCGGCTCGGCCGGGCTGCGCAGCGGCATGCTCAGCCTGATCGGCTACACCAACAACGCGCTGAGCCCCGAGCGCAGGGCCGCCGCGCTCGCGACGGTGCTCAGCCATGCCGCCGCCGGGCGGCTCGACGCCGACCGGGAGGTGCAGCCGCTGGGCCAGGTGGCCGACGGCTGGTCCCGGTGCGGCACCGCACCGCACCGGCGGGCAGTCATGATCCCGCCCTGACAGCGGCGGCGATGACGCCGCCACAGCAAGAATCCGGTGAGCCGGGCGGCCACCCGACTCACCGGCCCAACCACTAACCCACCATCCAGTGAGTAAGCACAAAGGAGTCTAGCCGTGGCATCACGACTGACACGCGATACCGTCCCCTGGCTGACCCGCACCGCCGCGCTCGCCGCGGTGGCCGCCGCCAGCCTCGTACTGGCCGCCTGCAGCTCGTCGAGCTCCAGCCCCCCGGCGGCCTCGCCATCGACCTCAGCCAAGCCGCTGACCATCGCCTACCTGTCCTTCGCCGTGGAGAACAGCTACGACGCCCCGATGCTCGCCGCCGCCGAGGCCGTGGCGGAAGACAACAACGCGACGCTGAAGGTGTTCGACGCCAACAACAGCCCGCAGACCCAGTACTCCCAGCTCCAGGACGTCATCAACTCGGGCCAGTACCAGGGCATCATCTTGCAGCCGATCTTCGGCACCGGCCTGATCAGCCTGGTCAAGCAGGCCATCGCCAAGGGGATCAAGGTCGTGAACATGGACCAGATACTCGGTCCCAACCTGTCCACCGACCAGCCGCAGGTCGCCGGCCTGGCCGCGAACGTCACGTTCGTGCCGACCGAGATCGGCACCAAGCTCGGCGATCTCGTGGTGCAGGCCTGCAAGTCCAAGAACCTGTCTCCGTGCAAGGTCGGCTACCTCTACGACATCAAGGCCTCCGCGCTCGACGTCGCGGTCAGCGGAGCGTTCGACAAGGCCATCGCCGCCGACCCGGCGGTCAAGGTGGTCGCGCAGGGCCAGAGCTTCTTCAGCCCGACCGACGGCCTGACCGCCGTGCAGGACATGCTGCAGGCCCAGCCTGGCCTGAACCTGATCGTCGGCTCTGACCAGGGCATCGAGGGCGGTGCGGAGGCTCTGCAGGCCGCGCACAAGACCGGCAAGGTCATCCTGGTCGGCTACGGCGCCAGCGCGGCGGCCCTGGCCGGGGTGGCATCGGGCGCCTGGTACGCCGACGTGGCCCAGGCACCGGCGAGCGAGGGCCGGCTGGCCGTGCTCGCGATGGTCAAGGCGCTGCGGACTGGCAAGGACAGCGGCGGCATCGACCCGGTTGCGACGCTCCCGGACGGCGGCGTGGTGACCAAGTCGGACGTCAGCCAGTTCACCGCGCAGTGGCCGGGCTGACCGGGACTGGCGCGCCCGATCACCCGAGTCCGCAGGGCGCGCACGTCGAACTGAGGGACATCGCCAAGTCCTTCGGCGGCGTGCGCGCCCTGGAGGGCGTCAGCCTGCGGATCGCGCGCGGGTCGATCCACGCCCTGGTCGGCGAGAACGGCGCGGGCAAGTCCACGCTCGGGAAGATCATCTCCGGGGTGATCCTGCCCGACCGCGGCGAGCTTGCGGTCAACGGCCGCGTCGTGCACTTCCACTCGCCCCGGGCCGCGATGGCCAGCGGGATCGTGCACATCGCGCAGGAGCTCTCGATCGTGCCCGCGCTCTCGGTCGCCGAGAACGTGCTGCTCGGCACCGAGCCGCGGCGGGCCGGGTTCCTGCGCCGCCGCGAGCTGCGCGGCAGGTACGCGGCGCTGACCAGGCGGGTGGGGTTCGAGCTGCCGGGCACCGCGGGCGCCGGCCAGCTGCGGACCGCCGACCAGCAGAAGGTCGAGATCCTGCGCGCGTTGTACCGGGACGCCGAGCTGATCGTGATGGACGAGCCGACCGCGGCGCTCGGCCGGCCTGACGTCGAGACGCTGCACGGCATCATCCGTTCGCTGGCCAGATCGGGCACCACGATCGTGCTGGTCTCGCACTTCCTCGGCGAGGTGCTCGAGCTCGCCGACGACGTGACGGTGCTGCGGGACGGTCACGTGGTGCGCACCGGGCAGGCCGCAGGGCAGACCGAGGACTCACTGCTCGGCGCCATGCTCGGCCGGTCGGCCGGCGCGGCGTTCCCTGCGCGCAGGGCGGTGCCCGACGGCGCCCCGGTGCTGCTGTCGGTTGACCGGCTGGTCGCTCCCGGCGTGGCCGGCGTCTCCCTGCAGGTGCGCGCCGGGGAGATCGTCGGCCTGGCCGGCCTGGTCGGGGCCGGGCGCACCGAGCTGGCCAGGGCCATCTACGCGGCGCCGCGGTCGGCGCTGCGGTCAGGCATCGCGATGATTCCCGAGTCGCGCAAGGAGCAGGGGCTGCTGCTCGGCAGGAGCGTCGCCGAGAACGTGAGCCTGGCGAGCCTGCGCCAGGTCAGCCGCGGTGCCCTGATCGCCAGGGGACGTGAGCGGCAGGCGGTCAGGCAGATCCTTGCCAGGCTCGACGTCAGGACGGCCGGCCAGGCCGGTCCGGCAGGCGCGCTGTCCGGCGGCAACCAGCAGAAGCTGCTGTTCGCCAGGGTGCTGCTGACCCAGCCGCGGGTGCTGCTGGCCGACGAGCCCACCAGGGGCGTGGACGTGGGCGCCAAGCGTGCCATCTACGAGCTGCTCACCGACCTGGCCGCCCGCGGTCTCGGGGTGCTGCTGATCTCCTCCGACATCGAGGAGGTGCTCGGCCTGGCCCACCGGGTGCTCGTGATGCGGGCCGGGCGGATCGTCGCCGAGCTGAGCGGCGGGGCGGCTACCGAGGCCGCGGTGCTCGCCGCGGCGTTCGGCTCAGCCGGAAAGGAGGCGTCATGACCAACCTCACCGAGGCCGCCGCGACCGCCGAGCCCGAGGACGCCGGTCCGGCCAGCGCAGGCATTCCCGCCGTGCTGCTCGCCAGGCTGCGCCGCACCGGGATCTTGATCCCGTTCGTCGTGCTGTTCATCGTGCTGTCGATCGCCAGCGGGCCGTTTCTGACCAGGGTCAACCTGCTTGACATCCTTGACCAGCAGGCATCCACGCTGATCATCGCGGCGGCCGGCACCCTGGTCCTGGTGGCCGGAGGCATCGACCTGTCGGTGGGCGCGATCTACGCGCTCGCCGGGGTGACTGCGGCGCACCTGGCGCTCACGATGTCGCCGCTGCTGGCGATCGCCGCGGGGATCGCGGTCGGCCTGGTCGTCGGCGCGGTCAACGGCGTGATAGCCACCTACTTCCGGATCAACTCGCTGATCGCCACGCTGGCCATGTCGTTCGTCGTCAGCGGCCTGGCTAGCCTCGTGACCAGCGGGAACCTGATCATCGACTACAGCAGGCCGTCGTTCAGCGACCTGGCGCGCTGGTCCTTCCTCGGCGTCTACACATCCACCTGGAGCATGGTGGTCGCGGTGGTGGCCCTGGCCGTGGTGCTGTCGAGGACCACGGCGGGCCGGTACATGTACGCGGCGGGCAGCAACGCCGAGGCGGCCAGGCTGGCCGGCGTGCGGGTACAGCAGATCAGGCTGCTCACGTTCGTACTGAGCGGCGGCGCGGCTGCGCTCGGCGGCGTGATCGACACCTCGCGGGTGCTCAGCGCCCAGGCCTCCAACGGGCAGACCACGCTGACGTTCACGGTGCTGGCCGGCATCGTGGTCGGCGGCACGTCAATACTCGGCGGCGACGGGGCGATCTGGCGCACGGTGGTGGGCGTGCTGTTCATCGCCCTGATCGGCAACGGCTCCGACCTGCTCGGGCTGAACCCGCTCTACGACCAGATCGCGCTCGGCGTGATCCTGCTGCTGGCCGTCGGCACCGACGCCTGGTCCCGGCTGCGCGGCCCGTCCTGACCGCGCGGCCCGGCGCAGGTGACCTGTGCGCGCGTGGTAGAACACGTTACAGTTTCTTCCAGGCGTGCAGGGTCGGGACGGAGGCGCGCGAGTGCCGCAATCATGGGACGTCGAGGCCGACGTGGTGGTGGTGGGGTTCGGCGCCGCCGGGGCCTGCGCGGCGCTCGAGGCGGCCCAGGCCGGCGCCGACGTGCTGGTGCTCGACCGGTTCGGCGGCGGCGGCGCGACCGCGCTGTCCGGCGGGATCGTGTACGCGGGCGGCGGCACGGCGCAGCAGATCGCGGCCGGGGTGCAGGACAGCGCCGAGGCGATGATCGGCTACCTGGGCGTCGAGGTCGGCGACAGCGTGTCACCGGCCACCCTGCGCGAGTTCTGCGAGGGCAGCGCGGACATGCTGGCGTGGCTGTCCTTTCAGGGGGTGCCGTTCGAGGGCAGCCTCTGCCCGGACAAGACGTCCTACCCGACGAACAGGCACTACCTGTACTACTCGGGCAGCGAGCGGTCGTTCGCCGACGTGGCCGCGCCCGCGCCGCGCGGGCACCGGGCCGTCGGCCGCGGCACCTCGGGGCGGGTGCTGTTCGCCGGGCTCGCCGACTCGGTCCGGGCCAGCGGCGCCAGGGTGCTTGCCCAGACGTCGGTCACCGAGGTGCTGACCGACGAGTCGGGCCGCGCCGTGGGCGTGCGCTGCCTGAGCATGCGGAGCGCGCCGGCCTGGGCCAGGATCGGTCATCGGCTGCTGCACAAGCTGGGCAGGAAGCCGTTCCTTTACGGCGGCGGGCTCGGCAGGCGGATGCATGCGCCGGTCGGCTGGCTGG
>CAVZHC010000012.1:0-101832 GCA_963774905.1 uncultured Actinomycetota bacterium
CCGCCATCGCGGCCTGAGCCCGCCAGCCGACCGATCAGCGGAGCCAGCGGATGGCTCGGGGGCCGTTAAGAACTGGCGTGCTCGACAAAGTACAACGGCACGCCATCGGGGTCCTCGATGCCAAAATAACGACCCCAAGGCTCGATGACAGGCGGCGTTGTGACAGTGACACCACGTGCGATGAGCTCCTTGCGCGCGCGGCTGGCGTCGCTGACGACCACGACGATAGAGAAAGATCCGGGCACCGGGGGCGGCAGCGCAGCCTCGCCGCGCGGCGCACCTAGGATCTCTGCCACCGGGGCGTCACCAAGCTCGTAATACACTCCCTGGCCATCGGCGCGGTCCCACGTAATGACCGGCGTGCAGCCCAGCTTCACCTCGTAGAAGCTACGGGTGGCGTCGAAGTCGCTCACCGAGTACGACGTGTACGCGGCGGCCCCGTGGAAGCCTTCCATGCCGGGAGCCTCTCACGGACATCTAGGTGTCCCGGCGGCCGGCGCGGAGCGCGCGAACAGCCACGCTCCACGCAGCCGATCCGCGATCCCTTACAGTAGCCAAGCTCTTCTTTGCCGCGTAAGAAGCCAAGCGGAGGCGCCTGCCGCAATTGGGCCCGCTCCGGGAGGAGCGGGACGATCGGGGCGGAACTTCACGGGACGCCTCCGTCGTAGTTGCCGCAATGGAGCCCGCTCCGGAGGAGCGCGACGACCTGGTTGTACTTCGCCGCACCGGACCGGGCGTTGTGCCGCAATGGAGCCCGCTCCGGCGGAGCGGGACGACGACCGTGCCGTCCTGCCAGACGATGAGGGGCTCGGGCCGCAACGGAGCCCGCTCCGGAGGAGCGGGACGACGCTGGTGGGCCGGATACAAGTAATCCGCGGCCCGAAAGCCGCAATGGAGCCCGCTCCGGAGGAGCGGGACGACGGCCGGGTTGCCGCAGAGCGCGCTGGCCGGGCTGAAGCCGCAATGGAGCCCGCTCCGGAGGAGCGGGACGACTGACGGCGAGGAGCGCCTTCTTTTCGGCGTACTCCATGCCGCAATGGAGCCCGCTCCGGAGGAGCGGGACGACGCCGCCGCTGCTGCCCACCGACGACGACCAGCACTCCTGGCCGCAATGGAGCCCGCTCCGGAGGAGCGGGACGACCCGCGTTGGCGCCCGAGATGACGCCGTAGCCCTTCGCGCCGCAATGGAGCCCGCTCCGGAGGAGCGGGACGACGTCGCGCCATCTCCGCCCCGTAACCTCACCGTTGGGGCCGCAATGGAGCCCGCTCCGGAGGAGCGGGACGACCAGCATGGCCGGGCTGGACCTCGGCAACGCTGACCTGCCGCATTGGAGCCCGCTCCGGAGGAGCGGGACGACCCCGCGCCGGGTTGATCAGCTCGGTCGGAACCTCGTCGCCGCAATGGAGCCCGCTCCGGAGGAGCGGGACGACTCGAGCTGTCGGAAGCTGCCGGGGGTCCGCCCACGGCCGCAATGGAGCCCGCTCCGGAGGAGCGGGACGACTCACTCCAATTCCGGTGACATCCCGTGTCTTGCCGAGCCGCAATGGAGCCCGCTCCGGAGGAGCGGGACGACCGCGCAGGCGCTCGGCTACCGGCGCGTCATCACCTAGCCGCAATGGAGCCCGCTCCGGAGGAGCGGGACGACTTCCCTCGCGGTCGCGCTCGCGGTCACGGGCGGCATGCCGCAATGGAGCCCGCTCCGGAGGAGCGGGACGACCGGCTGTCGGTGCCGGGCGCGCGGATGCTGGGCACGACGCCGCAATGGAACCCGCTCCGGAGGAGCGGGACGACGCACTCCCATGGGTCCGGCTCGACACCGCGTTTCCGTTGGAGCCCGCTCCGGAGGAGCGGGACGACAGGTGACCGTGGTGGAGGTGTTGTTCGACGCGGTGACGCCGCAATGGCGCCCGCTCCGGAGGAGCGGGCGCCATTGCCCGACAACGATGAGGAGACCGGCCAGTGAGCCAGCCGCAATGGAGCCCGCTCCGGAGGAGCGGGACGACGCGGTGATCGTGTTCGCCCCGCCGGCGTGGCCGCGCCAGCCGCAATGGAGCCCGCTCCGGAGGAGCGGGACGACAGGCGAAGAGCTCGCCTGGAAGCTCCGCAACAACAAGCCGCAATGGAGCCCGCTCCGGAGGAGCGGGACGACCCTACAGGGCTGGACCGGCCCCGTGCTCGGCTACCCGCCGCAATGGAGCCCGCTCCGGAGGAGCGGGACGACTTCGGGCTGATGCAGTCCGGGTCGCTGACCGTCGCCGCGCCGCAATGGAGCCCGCTCCGGAGGAGCGGGACGACCTGAAGGTCACCGCGCAGCAGGGCGGCGGCTACCGGCCGCAATGGAGCCCGCTCCGGAGGAGCGGGACGACCGCGGGTGACGGGCGAGGGGCTGACGGTGAAGGCGCCGCCGCAAGGGAGCCCGCTCCGGAGGAGCGGGACGACCGCTCGTCTCCAGCGCGATCTGCAGGATCTCGCTCCGCGCCGCAATGGAGCCCGCTCCGGAGGAGCGGGACGACTGCGCGTACGTCGGCCCCGGCCGCGGCGCCGGCAGCCGCAATGGAGCCCGCTCCGGAGGAGCGGGACGACCCTCCGGACCAGCCTCCGCGAGGATGGCGAGGAGGATGCCGCAATGGAGCCCGCTCCGGAGGAGCGGGACGACGCACCTCCTCAACCACGGTGGTGTCCCAGACGGTCACGCCGCAATGGAGCCCGCTCCGGAGGAGCGGGACGACATCGCGGACACGGGCCGGTTCTCCGCGGCACTGGAGGCCGCAATGGAGCCCGCTCCGGAGGAGCGGGACGACGCAGCGACGCGATGTCCTTGGAGATGTCGCCCAGGTCGCCGCAATGGAGCCCGCTCCGGAGGAGCGGGACGACCGCGATCCCCCTGACGTACGGCGCGAGCGTGCCGGTGCCGCAATGGAGCCCGCTCCGGAGGAGCGGGACGACCTCGGTCGCCCCGCGCACGTGCTCCAGCGGCGCGTCGGGCCGCAATGGAGCCCGCTCCGGAGGAGCGGGACGACTGGGCTTGTGCCTGCCCATCACAAGGCGGGCGTTGTGCCGCCGCAATGGAGCCCGCTCCGGAGGAGCGGGACGACCCTGTCATGACGGGATGCAGCCGCGTCCCTTGATCCAGCCGCAATGGAGCCCGCTCCGGAGGAGCGGGACGACCCGGGCCAGGAGGCGCTGCACTCAGGTGCGAGGAATGAGCCGCAATGGAGCCCGCTCCGGAGGAGCGGGACGACGGGGATGTACGGCATGTTGTGCGTCTGTGACATGTGCCGCAATGGAGCCCGCTCCGGAGGAGCGGGACGACTCGGCTGGTAGGTGCGCGTGCGGCAGCCCGTGCACTGGCCGCAATGGAGCCCGCTCCGGAGGAGCGGGACGACTGCCGCTGATCATCAACGACGCATTCGACCAGGCGGTGGCGGCCGCAATGGAGCCCGCTCCGGAGGAGCGGGACGACCGGCAGCCGTTCAGCAGCGGGTCGGCGCCGTCGTCCTCGCCGCAAGGGAGCCCGCTCCGGAGGAGCGGGACGACCGACTCCGCTCCGTCCTGCGGGTCGAACGTCAGCGCGCCGCAATGGAGCCCGCTCCGGAGGAGCGGAACGACCGCGCGGCGTGGACGTCGGCCGGGTCCGGCAGTTCGGGCCGCAATGGAGCCCGCTCCGGAGGAGCGGGACGACCTCCTCGAACTGGACGACGCGTCCCGGCAGCGGATCAAGCCGCAATGGAGCCCGCTCCGGAGGAGCGGGACGACCCGGGTCGCTCAACCTCGCCGCCGGCACGGTGCAGGCCGCAATGGAGCCCGCTCCGGAGGAGCGGGACGACTATTCCACCTTGATAAACATCTTTCAGGTTTGGCTCGCCGCAATGGAGCCCGCTCCGGAGGAGCGGGACGACCGGCTCCGCGGTGTCATCCGGGTACAGCGTGACACCGGGGCCGCAATGGAGCCCGCTCCGGAGGAGCGGGACGACCTGGGAGTCGCGTGCCGGAACTTCGCGCCGCTCACGGCCGCAATGGAGCCCGCTCCGGAGGAGCGGGACGACTTCGGCTCACAGGCTGTTCCTGGTTACGACCGACCGGCCGCAATGGAGCCCGCTCCGGAGGAGCGGGACGACCTTGCCGGTGGGTTGCGCAGGTATTCAGCCATGCTCTCGCCGCAATGGAGCCCGCTCCGGAGGAGCGGGACGACCGGGCCGTTCAACGGATATGTCTGGTTCGTCATCAAGCCGCAATGGAGCCCGCTCCGGAGGAGCGGGACGACGCACGTCCAGCGGCGGCAGCACGAAGCCGTCATCGCTGCCGCAATGGAGCCCGCTCCGGAGGAGCGGGACGACGCGGACCCCGCTGTCCGGCGACTCGGTCCAGGCGGCCGCGCCGCAATGGAGCCCGCTCCGGAGGAGCGGGACGACTCGCCATCTGCCCGCGGCTGCCAACCCCGGTCGTCCTCGCCGCAATGGAGCCCGCTCCGGAGGAGCGGGACGACCGTCGCTCAGCCGGTACCGGAACCGGGCGAGGACGCGGCCGCAATGGAGCCCGCTCCGGAGGAGCGGGACGACGTGCCCGGCCATCAGCGGCCAGCAGCTCGACGCCGGCGAGCCGCAATGGAGCCCGCTCCGGAGGAGCGGGACGACCGACTCGTTCACCTGGACCGGCGGCGCCGCGCGGACGGCCGCAATGGAGCCCGCTCCGGAGGAGCGGGACGACGTCGTCAGGCACCGAGCCGGGAGCGTCGTCATCGCAGTAGCCGCAATGGAGCCCGCTCCGGAGGAGCGGGACGACGTGCGCAGCGGCATCGCCTCGTAGGCGGTGTCCGTGACAGCCGCAATGGAGCCCGCTCCGGAGGAGCGGGACGACCTGGACATACTGGCCGGCCTCGCCACTGGAGTTGTGCCGCAATGGAGCCCGCTCCGGAGGAGCGGGACGACCGTCAGCGACATCGTCGCCGAGTTCGGCGTCGACACGCCGCAATGGAGCCCGCTCCGGAGGAGCGGGACGACCCGAGAGGCCGCCCCGGGCAGGAAAGCGGCCTCCACGCCGCAATGGAGCCCGCTCCGGAGGAGCGGGACGACCTCTACGGCGGCACGAGGGTGCTCACAGCCGACCCGCCGCAATGGAGCCCGCTCCGGAGGAGCGGGACGACTCGATACGCACCCTAGCGGCCAGACGCGCATCTACCTGCCGCAATGGAGCCCGCTCCGGAGGAGCGGGACGACTCGTGGCAACAAGTGCGCGATCTCTTCCTTCCGCTGCCGCAATGGAGCCCGCTCCGGAGGAGCGGGACGACGACTTCGCCTACCAGATCGGCCAGCTGGCCCAGACCGCCGCAATGGAGCCCGCTCCGGAGGAGCGGGACGAGCTGGGCTGCCCCGCGTTTTCCGGACAGCGGAATTGGTGCTATTTCATGCCGCGACCTGCCGGTTCAGGTACTCGTCGAGGACTTCTTGCGGAGTCCGGTACCCGAGTGCCGAGTGGAGACGAGTCCGATTATACCGGAGCTCGATGTACCGCGCAATATCCTCTCGCGCTTTCTTCCGCGTCGGGTACGCGGTGCGGTTGACCAGCTCGACTTTCAGCGCCGCATTGAACGACTCCGCCAGCGCATTATCGAAACAGATCCCGGTGCGGCCCACGGACTGCCGGATACCGAGCCTTCCCAGGACGGCAGCGAACTCGGCTGACGTATAATTGCTGCCGCGGTCGCTGTGAAAGATAGCATCAGCGGGTAAGATCGAGATTGCGGGCGGCCATCTGAATCGCCGCGGTGATCAGCGGCGTCCGGTAATTGTCATCGATCGCCCAGCCGATTACCTTGCGGGTCGCGCAGTCGATGACGGTAGCGAGGTAAACGCCAGCCTTCCCACGTCGGGATATACGTAATATCTCCGACCATTTTCTCCCCCGGGAGCGGCGGCGGTGAAGTCGCGGGCAACCAGATCAGGGATGGGGCCGGCCTGGCCCTGCCGGGTGGTGGACGGCCGCCACGGCCGCGGCTGGCAGGCCACCAGGCCCAGCTCGCGCATGAGCGCCCGGACCAGCTCGGGGCCGGCCCGGATCGCCCTGGCGGGCCAGCTGCCAGGCACATGCGCCGGTAGCCGTAGGTGCAATCAGAATCGTCGAATGTCTTCGTGATCAGCAGCTTGAGCTCTCCCCTTCGTTCCGCCGCGGCGCTGTCCGGGCGTGACTGCCAGCCATAGAAACCGGATTTCGATACTTCCAGCCATGCGCACATGTACGTGATAGCGGGAGCATGCTCGCCGCCGCGGGATGTGGCGTACTGCGCATCGATGAACTCATACATATCAGTCACCGATGCTCCGCCGCGAAGTACGCCGCCGCTTTTTTCAGGAAGGCGTTTTCATCTCGAGCTCGCGGTTACGGCGCTCAAGCTCCCGCAACCGCGCCCGCTCGGACAGCTCCAGCGCAGGCTCGTCACCGGCGTGCTTTTCCGGTACGCCCGGACCCAGTTACCAAGCGAGGTCTCGCTGATCCCGAGTTCCCGCGCCACATCCGCGATCGGGCGCGAGGTTTCCACCACCATCCGGGCTGCTTCTTCGCGGAACTCAGGAGAGAATTCTGGTATTCTGCCACTGACCCAGTCCTTTCCGGTGAGGATCCGAAAGGATCCGCAGTCCGGAAAGAAGGAGGCATACGCGGCGGCCGCGGAAGGAAATTCCCGTAGGGATAGCTGCCGCAATGGAGCCCGCTCCGGAGGAGCGGGACGACTTGCAGGTGGCGATGCCCCCGGCGCGCTCGATGGCGTGCCGCAATGGAGCCCGCTCCGGAGGAGCGGGACGACCTGCCCCGCCCGGCGCGCCCCGGGCCGCCCCGACTAGCGCCGCAATGGAGCCCGCTCCGGAGGAGCGGGACGACCGAAGATCGTGACACTGATTTCGCCTCTTTTTACCTTGCCGCAATGGAGCCCGCTCCGGAGGAGCGGGACGACAGGGTCCCAGCCCGGCAGCGTCAGCTACGGGGTCGCTGCCGCAATGGAGCCCGCTCCGGAGGAGCGGGACGACCGTTCGTGCTGAGATGCAGCCAGTGCATGGCGTACTTGCCGCAATGGAGCCCGCTCCGGAGGAGCGGGACGACCGGTGCCCGCGGCACAGCCTCTGCGGGCTGCTGTCGCAGCCGCAATGGAGCCCGCTCCGGAGGAGCGGGACGACTCGCCGCTCCAGTCGGTCACGGATGCGGCGCTGGTCCTGCCGCAATGGAGCCCGCTCCGGAGGAGCGGGACGACCGAGCAGGTCGATGCACCGCACGGTGTCGTCGAGGGTGCCGCAATGGAGCCCGCTCCGGAGGAGCGGGACGACACTGCGGCGGCCTTGTTGCGGGTCAGCCAGCCGCCGCCGCAATGGAGCCCGCTCCGGAGGAGCGGGACGACTCGGCGTCCGCCGCGGGCGCGCTGGCCGGCCCCGGGGCGCCGCAATGGAGCCCGCTCCGGAGGAGCGGGACGACGATGCAGGCCGCCGCGCCCGCGTTCGGGCCGTTCGTGCCGCAATGGAGCCCGCTCCGGAGGAGCGGGACGACTGGCCGACACCTGGACCTGGACCGCCAAGCCGCTGGCCGCCGCAATGGAGCCCGCTCCGGAGGAGCGGGACGACCCGCTTCCCCGCAGGCTCCACGGCCCCGTACGCAGCGTAGCCGCAATGGAGCCCGCTCCGGAGGAGCGGGACGACTGCCAGCCGATCGCGGAGCTTGTGATGGAGGCGCTGCCGCAATGGAGCCCGCTCCGGAGGAGCGGGACGACGCGTGCTTATCCCAGTCGCGGGGGCCGTTGATTTCCCAGCCGCAATGGAGCCCGCTCCGGAGGAGCGGGACGACGATCGCAGCCCTCCGGAGCACCCCACCAGGCCATGAAGCCGCAATGGAGCCCGCTCCGGAGGAGCGGGACGACCTATTCACCGCCGGAGCCTCCGGAAGCCGAGGACTGGGCCGCAATGGAGCCCGCTCCGGAGGAGCGGGACGACCTCGGCCTCGCGTTCTCCGCCGCGGCCCGCTCCCCGCCGCAATGGAGCCCGCTCCGGAGGAGCGGGACGACCTGCGAGCCGCCGGGCGACGCCGCGAGTCGTACGCGCTGCCGCAATGGAGCCCGCTCCGGAGGAGCGGGACGACGGCTCGCAAAAAACGAGCCTGCTGACCTGCATGAATGCGATCGGCCGCGAGCGGTACCGCGCCGATGACACGGTCTCGTTCCACTGTGGAGTTGTCAAGATGCAAATACGGCCGCTGACATGGGCGCGAGCGCTTCCCGGCGGTTGGCTGAGCACCGGAGCGCTCGCGCGGTCAGACGATGACCGCACTTGAGGCTGGCAGTTTCTCATGGTGACCGAGGAAGAGAAACCTGCTTGAGTCTCCCGCCCTGCCCAGATCGATGATCATCACGCTGTCCTCGGACTGCTTCATCCGGGTCTCGATATCACCGCGCATCATGACGGCCTCCTCCTCGGACAGGTCGCAGACGAAGACGGAGTACTGAATCCGCTCGCCGTAGCCTTCGACGCAGGCGGCCACGCTCCGCAGCCGACGATCCTCGCGTATGTCGTAGGCGACCAGGTACCGACGGCGGGCCACCGAAACCTACCTGGTGACCAGCGGCTCGTACTGCGGCAGCTCGCCGACCAGGTGAGCCGCGAGAATCCGGGCCTGGAGCTCTACGGCCCGGCGGTAGCTCACCGCATAGCCAAACATCGGATGCCGCAACTCGGTCGTCATCCGCCGCTCCCAGGCCCGGATGACTGCCTTTCGGCCGCCAGCGGTCAGGGTGACCGCACCGGCCCGCACCAGGAAGTCGCCCGCGCTAACCTCTCGGTTGTTGATCAGCGTGAGCACGGTCGAGTCCGCCAGCAGCGGCCGGAACTCCTCGGCCAGGTCCAGCACCAGGGCGGGTCGGCCGAACCGGGGCCGGTGAAACAGGCCGATGTATGGGTCAAACCCGACGGCGAGGCAGGCTGCCAGCACCTCCTTGGTCAGCATGCCGTAGCAGAACGACAGCAGGCAGTTGACCACGTCGGTAGGTGGACGCCGGTTCCGCAGACCCGAGAAGCCCGGTCCAGGCAGTTCCCCGGCACGCGCGATGAGCTGCGGAAACGCATCGAAGTACAGCCTCGCGGCGACTCCCTCGATGCCGAGCAGTTCCCCTGCCCCGCTCGCCTCCTCGGCACGCCGGGCCAGCGCGGCGAGCTGGCCGACCGTAGCCGCCACAGCCTCGCCGCCGTTGCGGCGGAGCAGCACCCGGCAGTTGCGGATCTTCCCGGCGATCATGCGCCGGGGCGCGTCGAGCTGACCGCGCGCAGCCGCCGTCGTCTGCCTGATCCGGAGCATGACGTTCTTGCTCGGCAGGCCCGTGGTAAGGCCGAGCAGCCAGCCGCCGTATGAGAAGTGGAAGACATCGATGTCCCGCTCGAACAGGCAGCGCATCGTCTGTGCCGAGACCTGGACGTTGCCGTAGGCGCATACGTGCAGCACGTCGATCAGCCGGACGCTGGCCAGCGGCTCCCGGTGCTTCGACACGGTCAGCCGGCCTCCGTCGATGCCGACGAACGAGCCAGGCTCGGTCACGTACAGCGGTGCCGCATCTGGCGCGGCAGCGATCAGCCGGCGCGGCCTGCCGTCGTTGCGCCGGGCGAGCATGTTGGTCTCGTCCGGCAGGCAGATCCCCACCAGGGAGCAACGCGGGCATTTCGGACTCGACTCCAGCGGAGGCGGTGGTGCCAGCCGCACCGCCGCGGCCCGCGCCTCCGCGACGATCTCCAGCGTTCGCGCCACCAGCTCGGCCGTCGGCTCGACCGGAACCCGCTGCCGGGTCTGGGCGTAGAAGATCTCCCCGCGCTCGCACGCATACCCGTGCTCCCGCAGCAGCAGGACCTGCGCGCATACCTGGACGGCATCGGCCTCCCATGCCCGTCCGTCCGCCGTGGGATGTCCTTTTTTCATATCAACGGGAACCACGCCCCCGTCGATGCCCTCCACCAAGTCGAGCTTGGCCGTGATCCCAAGCCCGTCGCTGGAGAGCTCGACCGACCGGGCCGCACGCAGCACACCCTCGTCAGGCAGCGGCGCCGCGCCTCCCCCGGCATCCACCCGCCGATGCCGCCGGTCCCCCTCGGCGACATCGGCGTTGGATGCCCACAGCGAGTCCACCCACTCCAGGAAGAACAGCCGCGGGCAGTACGCGTACTCGTTCAGCATCCGTGCCGGCACGAGCTCCGGCAGCTCGGTGAGCATCAGCTCGATTCGGGCACGAAGATGCCGTACCCGAAGTGACTGAGCTGCCCGAGTAGCAGCGGACCGTCGACCTCAGCGCTGAACTCCAGCCGCAAGCCGAGGCCCGGCCGGGATCGGTTCATCCGCTCGGCCAGCCGGTACCGCCGGAACTCCTGTGCCCACCGGTCCGGCATCCGACCGCCAGTCTCGACGGGCAGAACGGCAGGCGCCGCCAGGTCCTTGAACTCGTTCCGGTAGCTCAGCTCGGTGGCCACGTCCGTGGCCAGGAACCCGCCCAAGGGCTCGCGCTTGGGATGGCGGACCGGCAGGTATGGAGTGAGGCTGCGCCATCGCCGACTCGGCCCGCACATCTCCGGCGCTACCTGCCGGATAGGTCCGGCGTCCTGGAAGATCAGCCGGACCTCGGGATACCCATGAATGTCATATCCGCCCGAGTCACCGCTGCCGCGACGACGGCCAGAGAGATACCGAAGGCCGACTATCGCGGCGACCTCCGCGGACCGCAGCTTCCTAGGGATCCACAGGACGACCGACGTAACGGCCGCGCCACGATGATCACCCTCCGCGATCGGTATCCAGTGCGCGTGGCCGTGCGCCGATGACGCGCCACCAGTGCCGAGCAGGTCGCGGCGGCGTTCGTCACCGACGCCTGCCGCTGCCAGTTCCCTGCCGACGAGGCGGTGAAGATCATCAGCCAGCAGGATTCCGTAGGCGGACCGAAGCGGAGCCGGGCCAGCGACAGCGAACCGGACCGCCTCCACGCTGGCCTGTTCTGGGTGTCTTGCTGGCTCGCGCCGTGGCTGTTCGGAGCAGACGTAGGTGATCCACGTCGTTCCTGGCGGCAACGTGCGGCGCTGCCTGCGCACCTCTACCGTCGTGACCTCAAGTGCTGCCCGGGTGATCGGAAGCGACGGAGCGAGCAGGCGCAGGCGCCGGTCTCCTTTCTCGCCTTGGCGCCACCAGTACTCGTCCGGTGCCGGGTCCGTCTCGAGCAGCCGGGCCTCGCAGATCGAGTCGGCACGGCCCAGGTACGGAAGCAACTCGGTCAGCTTGGCGAGGATCTCGCGCTGACTCGCGTCAAGATCAGCATCCCACTGGACCACTAGTTCGGCCGAGCGCGGCACTGACAGGAACGGGTCCAGGGTGAGGTCCGTCCGGCCGGTCTCGCCTTTCTGGTGGTCAAGGTCTGGCATGTAGTGCCGGGTGTGGCCCGGCCGGGCGGGCGGCGTCAGGTACGCCGACGGGCTGCCAAGAGCATCGAGCAGCGCATCGAGATCGGCCGCTGGCAGGTCCGGCCAGCGTGTGTACCAGGTGGCCACCAGGGCCCGCATCAGCCGCCACGGTGACGGCGGCCACTCGGCGGCGCCTTCGTTGACACTGCGATCCCACGGCGTGGCGTGATAGCGGCCGAGCGGAAATCGGATCGCGACGGTCGTCGCCATGTCACTTGCCCCGGCCGGACCACTCGACGGTGGTGACCTGCCCGAGTTCGGCGCCGCAGTCGCCGGCGAGCTTCGCCACCCGCGCTGCCGCCGCTTGCGTGTCGGGCCGCTCGCCGCGGATCTCGCGCACCGTCAGGTCGCAGGCCGTGCGCAGCCGCAGACCCCCGTCGAGCAGCGACCCGATCTCGTAGTCGGCGAGCGCTTCAAGCAGGGCGGTGGCGGGCTCGGACAGCCCGTAGGAACGGAACTGGCCGAGATCGACCGTGAAGTACGCGGTGATCGCCCCTGCGGTGTACTCCACGCGGTGATACGGGACCATGCCGTATCCCTCTGTGGTTGCGCCCTCCTTAGCCTCGTTGATCACGGCATCGCGCTTGACCCCGCCGCTCACGGCGGGTACCACCTGGTAGGCCTCGACGAAGCTGGTCACGGCGCGCGCGATCTTCGGCTGCCACGGCCAGTCCTTCTGGGCGAAGAAGACCCCGTGGATCAGGCAGACCGGGTCGAGCGCGAAGCAGGACCGCGCGACCGACCGGTGGTCCAGCGGACGGCCAGCGACCAGTCCGAGCTTGTCGAGCATCCACGGCTTGCCGTCCTGACCGTCGATCTTGCCGCGCATGATGTAGGCGGACGCCAGGCGGTGAGCCTCAAGCCGGCTGGACGACAAAAACGCGCCGTCAGGGCTGACGATGCGCAGGTATGGCAGCGCGGACAGCGCTTCGGCCTGATCGGCCTTCGCCTCATCCCACGTTGTCGCCTCCAGTCGGTTGGCCATCGACTGCGCCGACTCTACGAGCAGGGCCTTGCTGCCATCGGCCGCGTCAAATTCGGCGGCACCGAGGTCAGGGAATCCTGTGGGCTGGAACCGGCGACCCGCCACTGGCGCCAGATCGACTTCGAGCACGGTACGTTGCGCGTTCATGACTGCTCCTCTGCAGATTCGGGGGTGGGGAGATATTCGGTGACGCCTTCGGAGTCCTCATGAGGCTCGCCAGGACGATCGGACTTGATCTTGACGGCGAACTGCCGCAGGACACTAATTCCGCCGAGGCAGCGCGGTACGAGCGCTGCGGCCAGTGCCGCTCCCGACACGGCTCGACTCGCCGCCGGGCCAGTCTCCGGCAGCGGCGGGACGCCATCCCAGCCCGCCTGGCTGAGCCGCCGCAGCACATCGAGGTGAACGGCCGCGATCTGGCCGGCCGCGAGCCGGACCGCCCAGTCCGCCCCGAGAGCCAGCCGTGGCGCGCCGGAGTCCTCCGAGTCCGCGAGGACAGCGGCGAGCGGATGCAGCAGCGCGAGCGCCGGTACGAACAGCACTGGGTCGGGCGACTTCCACGACGGCAGCGGGACGCCGCGCCAGTCCAGCGCCAGGCACGCCCGCAGCCAGGTGTCAAGCTGAACCTGATCGATCTGCCCGCGAGCCAGGGCGTGCAGGTCTGCGGCGGGCACGGGAAGGCCGCGCCGGAACGTCGGCACACCGCGGAAGCCGATCGCAGTCCGATCGTCGACAGCCTCATCCGCCGCTGTCCTGCTGCGCCATGCCAGGACGTCGGCGAGCACGGGCGCCAGCGGCCGGCTCCCGAAGCCAGGCACGATCGGGGCATCCCGCCAGCTACCGTCCCGATGCGCCCGGTCGGCCGGGTCCCATGGATCTACCGGGAGCAGGATCTGGCGCATGGTCCGGGCAGCAGCATGAGCCCGTCCCGGCATCGTCGCGCACGACGCCAGGCCCACGGCGATGCGCAGCTCGCGACACTCCGCGCCGATCAGGACCTGCAGGATCCCGACGGCCCCAGGCGCTCGACGCACCCGGACCTGCTCCCGGGCCCGGCCGCTCCGGCCGACCGCAAGCTCCAGTGCGGTGAGCGCGGCCAGCAGGTCCCTGAGCGCCAGCGCCCCACCATCGCGGGCATACGCCAGCTCCGCCGCCTCGTACTGCCGCAGAGCGGTGCTCACCGCTCGCGACCCGGCACCGCGCGGGATCCGAGCCACCCAGTCCTCGACGCCGCCGAGCAGCCGCACGTCCGGGTTCTCCCTTACCTGAACCCGGTCTAGTGGCACGGCCACGAACGCCAGGCCGTTGCGCTGCTGCAGCCCGTACCGCACGAACTCGCCGACGCCACGGGCCACGCCGAGGGCGCGAGTGGCCGCGTAGAAGTCCACAGCCCGCCGCGCCGGGCGCCCGCGCCACGAGGCGCGGGCCTCGCCGAAGAGCTGGCGTATCTCCGCCAAGGTGCAGGAGCCCTCCCACACGGGCACCCAGACTTCGCCGCGCGACTCCTCGCCGTCCGACCCGCTTACCGAGCCGTCTGGGGAGAAGGTGACCGTGAACGGCATCGCGGCCCGCCCGACATCATGCTGGTGCTTGCGTGCGGCGCCCGAGGCGAACAGGAGAGCACCCTCGACGAGCAGTACGTACTCCCAGGGATTGACCAGCGAGGCCGCGGCACCATACGGCGACGAGCCCTGGCCGCCGGCCCTGGCGGGGTCGAACTGACCAACCGGCGCCGCGGCCAGCCTCTCGGTCTCCCTGCCAGCCAGCAGATCGCATGCCCAGCTCAACGAGCGCTCTTTGCCGCGCGGCGAGCCGTCGAGCACGACGAGCAGCTGCTCGTGGAAGTTAGTCGAGAAGTCCAGGCGGCCGTCATTGCCGCCTGTGCCGAGTATCGGCGGGAACATCGGCTTGTCCGCGGCAAGTACGACGCTCGCATCGATCCAGGGCAGCAGCTCATCAGGGCAGAGGTTCCTGAACTCCTGTACGACGCGGGCCTTGTCGACGACCCGCCCGTCCTGCGCTATCCAGCCGAAGGCGTGTGCTCGACGTACCACCTCCTGCGCAACGCGGAACGCACCACGAAAGCCGGAGAGCCGAGGTGACGCGTCTTCCAGCAAGCGCGCCAGCCGTTTCTTTGGCTCGACGTCCTTCGGCCCGAAGCCGCTGCCGCCGTTCCAGGGACTGAGCACGGGAGTGGGCACGTATGCGTCCGCCAGCCAGTCAGCGAGATCGCCGACGACCGTGTCCACGGTCATGCCGTCGGCACCCCACGAGAACGACGCCGCCGGATCAGCCTGCTCGCCGACCAGCCGGGCCAGGCCAAGCCCGACGAGGTAGCTGGCGAGCGGCTCGGGACGAACTCCGGGCAGAAGGTGCTTGGTACGGGCCGCGGTCGGCGCGGTCATCGGGCTAGCTCCGATCCGGCGCAGGCGCGCCAGTCAGCGACCCTGACCAGGGTCTCGAGGTAGGCAAGCACGAAGGGGCCGTAGCCGTCCCGCAGCGACAGCGCGGCTCTGGTCCACGACTGCGCACCGCCGAGGCCGAACTGGCGCAGGCTCACGATGAGCTCGGCAGCGGGCAGTCCGAAGATCGGCGGCACGGACCACGCCGCGCCCTCTTCCAGGCCGAGCAGCACGTCCGGATCCACCTGGTCGGGCTCGCGTGCCTGCAGCCGCAGCTTGCCGTGATGGGCGAGGACCAGGTACCGGGCAAGGTTCAGGTCGGCCGCGGCATCGACCAGCGCGCTCAGGGGGCCATCGACCAGCAGGAGCGACGCGAGCTCGTGCCGGAACGCGACGTCCCCGTCGAACCTGAGCCGCCCGTCTCGGCCCGACTTGGCCCACGGCCTGCCGCCGTCGATCCTCTCCCTGTCCTGCGCGTCGGCCAGCGCGCACAGTGCGTCCTGCCAGATCTTGTGCGCCTTGCCCGCGTCGTGCAGGTAGGCGGCGCTGACTACCGACCGGCAGGCGTGATCCGGCAGGTCAGGTTCGAGTACTGCCAGCAGCGCGGCAGCGTGATCGCGAGTCTCCTCGCTGTGCTGGCGCAGGGAGACCCAGTCGCGCTGGGCGACGCTGGCCGAGTCGGCGCGGAAGGCGTCCTCGGTGCCGGCAGCCGGATCCGACCGGCGGTTCAGCGCTGGACTGTCGCTCACCGGGCCGCGAACAGCGAGGTCGAAGCCGGTCGCGGGCTCGTATCCGCCATCGGCCGAGGCGACCAGCAGCACGTCCCCCGGCCGGGCACGGTCCTGCGAGGTCAATCTCGTCCAGCGGCCGATGGCCTGATCGAACCGCCAGACCGGGACTCGCTTGGCGAGCACAGCGACCGCACCAAGCGGCGCCCGGCATCGCCACTCATCGCCGGGTGCCCGGACTTCAGCAGGCGGGCGGCCGTCGGCCGCGACCCGGCCGTCGACAAGTTCCGGCTCCCAGCTTGCCCAGATCAGCTGAGCGTCCAGGTCGTCAGCGTCGCGGACGTAGGGGGCCACGTCGATGTCGGCGCCACTCAGATCCGGGGCGGTGTCGAACAAGCCGACAAGGTCACTCTTGCGCAGCACCGCGACGGCCGCCTCGGTGACGACAACGGGCGTCGCAGCAGATCCTCCCCCGTCACCTGCTCGCCCTCCAGCACCAGCAGTTCGGCCGCCGACGCCGCGACGTCCGGCTCTTCGTACGGAAGGTGCCTGGCTGGCGGGACCCAGCACAGCTGCGCACCTTCGGTCTGCCCGGTCCGGTTGCAGCGCCCAGCCCGCTGCACAATGCAGGGCCACGGTACCGCCTCCGTGACCAGCAGAGCAGCGTCGAGGTCGAGCCCGGCCTCCACCACCTGGGTAGCCACCACGATGTGCCCGGACTTCCCGGGCAGCTCGCTGATCCGCTGCGCGAGCTCCCGCCGTTCGCGGCCACGGAACCGCGAGTGAATCAGCGTGCGCTCCGCGGGCCCGGCGGGCAGCGCCGCATATACCTGCCGGGCGGCGTCCACGGTGTTCAGCACGATCAGCGTCAGCGTTCCGGCGCGATGCCGCGCCGCAGCCTCGGCAGCAATCGCCCGGTACTCCCCGGGCTCGACGGCCATCCGCCGGACCTCACGGCGCGCGTCAAGCCGGACCGCGAGCTCGCCGGTCCGCTCGGCTGGCTCGATCCCCACGATCTCGCGCGGGCCGGGCGCCGGACTGTCGACGGTGTCAAGCAGCGACCTCGGCACCGTCGCCGACATGCACGTGAGCCCGAACGGCTCGGCCGTTCCGAGCGTCCTTGTGAAGGCCGCAAGCTGCCGCAGTGTCGTGGTCGACTCAGGGCAGAGCTGGATCTCGTCGATCACCCAGTGCGCGCCATTGGTGGCGAGCGCAAAGTCGATCGGGTAGATGGCCCGGCCGATGCCGTATCCCCGGTTTAGTGCCTTGCTGACCAGCGAGTCGACGGTCCCGATCACGATCGCCGGGCAGTGCGTGTCCTGGCGCCACGCCCCCTGAGTCGCGCCCGCGCCGCCCATCACCACGTGCAGCGCGACCTCGTTGGTCAGGCCGAGCGCGGCCAGCCAGCCGCTCGCCTGGCTCGCGACCTGCTCGACCAGGCTGCGCTGCGGCAGCGCGTAGATCAGCCGGCGCGGCGTCGCCTCCAGATCGGGCCCGTGCAGCCGCCGCCACAGCCACGCCAGGATGATCCCGGTCTTCCCGGACCCCGTCGGCGACTGCACCACGGCGGGCAGGCCGTCGTGCGCGAGCCTTACCTGGTAGCCGTACGGAACGCAGCCTGTCGCCGCGCTGAAGAACTCCTGGAACGACTCCACTCTCATCCCTCTCCATCTGCTCGCTTCGTGCCTCGCCGGGCATTCCCGTGCCGCTCGCAACGAGAGTCACGGCGCCCGCACCCGGTGTTCGGCGAGGTGCGCGAGAACCGACTGGTTGGCCTCCCAGCCGTCGGGGAACTTGACCGGGACGTTGATGTGGACGGGCTCGGTGGACGGATGCGCGTCGAGCAGCTCAGGAATCCCGGCCCTGGCCACCACGATGCAGGCATGCCGGTGCCGCGACGTCAGCACGCAGAGCCGGCCTGCCTCCAGGTGGAACGCGGTCGCATCGCGTCGGCCGGACAGCGGATGCAACACGATAGTCAGGTCGTACTCGCGGCCCTGCAGCCGGTTCGCGGTGTCCACGGTGACGCCGCGCGCAGCCAGCGGGCCGAGCCTGGCCCGAATCGCCTGTGCCTGGTCGCGGTGAGCGGTGCCGATCGCGATCCGCTCGGCGCTGACCGTCCGGCCGTCCGGCCAGTGCTCGGAGTAGCTGATCATCCCCCGCTGAAGCACTCGTTCGGCCAGGGACGCGCACGCCTGCACGGCCTCGGCGTCGGTCCGGACGGTGTGCCGCCCAGGCAGCTCGTAAAGCGCCCAGCCCGAGTCCGCAGCCAGGTCGATTGCCTCGTCAGCCGGCCCCGACCTGAGCATCCGGGTGCCGAACTCAAGCCGCCGCTCCCCCGGCTCGGTTCCCGACCGGAACCCGGTGAACGGGTAGAACGCCTCAGCCACCACGGGCGCCGCGGATGCGGGCAGCCGCCACGACACCGGCAGCCGCCGCACCGGCAGGTCCCGGTTGTTGCGCAGCAGCACGGAGACCGCACTCTGCATCGGGTCCCAGGTCAGGCCGGTCCACCGGTCGATGTCGATGGTGGAGAACGGGTCGAGTTGGCCGGGGTCGCCCACGAAGAGGCCATGCCGGAACCGGCCGGCGAAACGCAGCAGCATGTCCGACCGCATCTGGTAGGCCTCGTCGACGATGGCCCACCGCCACTGGCCATCGCCGACGGTGGCCCACTTCGCCGCCGTGCCGACCAGCACCGTGCGGTCGGCCAGGTCGCCGACCCGCTGGGCGACACGCACGTGAGCGTGCCCGGCCACCTGGGGCGACGGCTGGTAGTCCTGAGCCGACAGGCGGCCGATCGCCAGTTCCGGCGCCTGCGTCGCGAGCCGGTGCACCAGGTCGTCGACCTGGCTGTTGGTCTGGGCTACTACGATCAGCGGCTCTCCGGCCGCCGCAAGGAGCGCGGCGGCCCGCACCACCAGGGTCGACTTGCCGGCCCCCGGCGGCGAGTCGACCACCACGCCGCGAGGGCCACCGGCGCCCGCCGGGGCCACGCCTGCGGCGGCCACCGCCGCCAGATCGGCGAGCACGCCGGCCACGGCTGCATCGGACAGTTCGGCGGTTCCAGGCTCAGGCTGGTCAGCGGCCGTCATGACCATGCCTCCGCGGCGTCCTCGTCGGCCGGGATGTAGGCGGGCGGCGGTCCGCCATGGGTCCATGGCGTGTCCTCGCGGCTCGGGAAGGTTCCGGGCGGCTGGTAGGAATCGGTCAGCGTGGTGTAACAGATCTGCTCCCCGATCGCCGGCACGCTGCCAGGCTCGGCCGCGAGCGACCTGCCCATGCCGCCGGCCAGCTCAAGCACGACCGCGGACCCGGCGTCCGCGGCGTTGCGGTGCCCGGCAGAGGCCGGGGCCAGCGCGGAGACCGACACGACGCGTGCCTTCTGCGCCGGCCGAGCGGGCGACACCAGCACGACGCCTGGCTCGACCCCGACCGGATCCTCGGTAGCGACCGTGATCAGCGGCCGCAGCGTGCGCCGCTTCCCCGCCGAACTGGTGCGGGTGGGGTCGACAGCGGTCACGATGCCGCCGAACGCCTCGCCGGTCAGCCGGTACTCGGCGAGCACCAGCGGATCGTCGAACGCGCGCTGGGCCGCGTAGCTGGCCTGGGCGCGTTCCAGCCAGTTCAGCCGCTGTGCCGCGGCAACCGCCGAGTCCCGGCGCGGCTGGGGCGTGCCGCCGTCGCGCAGGTAGTCCGAGTACCTGGTGAACGACTCCCGATCCGACTCCCAGCGGCCAGCCACCCGGCTTCCCTCCGGCAGGTCGCGGAGCAGCGCGATGGCACGCCACATCAGCGTCCAGGTCGGCCTGAGCTGCCCGGCGAGCGCATTCTGCAGGGCCGTCACCGCGGCCTGCCGCTGCGCGGGACTCAGCCCTGGCCGGTCGCATGCGGCAATGAGCGGCGCGAGGACCTCGTTGTCGAACGTGGGGTCGGTGACCGGCCCGGCCGGCGGCGACCTGAGAGGATCCTCGGCGGCCGCCGCGGCCTGCTGTCCGGTCCGGCCGGGCGGCGGGGCGATCCAGCCCATCAGGGTGGCGAGATTGAGGTCCTCGACGGCGCTCTGCCCGCTGGCCCAGTGCATCGCCAGCGCCTGGGTCTCGGCCAGCAGCAGGCACGAGCCTGGCACCTCGGCGCGCTCGGCCAGGAAGGTCAGCCACCTTCCGAGCTCGGGGACACACGGATCGACGGCGTACTCGCCGGTGGTCCGCCGGAATCTGGTCGACCGGCCGAGCAGGCGCAGGAAGCCGATGACGGCCGGGTTGGGCACGATGATCTGCGGCGCGTCAGCGAACCTGGTCCTCGGCTCACCGCCAGGACCAGAGCCGATGAGTTCTCGCTGCCGGCGCTGGGCGTCGATGTAGCCGAGCACGATCTCGGCCAGCCTGGCCGCGAACGCGAACCGCTCGCCGCGATCGCGCGGCTGCGTGACGACAAGCAGGTGGGCCGAGCGCGGGTCGTCGCCGACCATGGCCGCCAGCGGCGCGTTGGCCTCCCCGGCCAGCGTCAGTGCGACGAGCACCAGGGGCCGGTCGCTGACGTGCACGTGCCGCACGGTGGCCACCGGCTGGGCGACTCCGCACTCCACTGCCTGGGCCTTCGCGAGCGAGGTCAGCGTGCTCATGCAGCGCCCAGGCCTTCCCGGCGCAGCCGGTCGGCCGCCCGCAGTATCGCTGCCGCCTCGGCCTCCGCATCGCCGGCCGACAGCGTGCCGTCGGCCAGGCCAAGCGCCGTCCGGACCGTCTCGACCGCGCCGAGCTCGTCCCTGACATCCCGGCCGAGCACCGTCGTCTGCCCCGCGCACTCATCCCGGCAGAAGAAGCACATCTCGCAGCTCGCGAGGCACTCGGGTGCGTACCTGGCGTCCACTGCCCGCGCGGCCGCCGCCACGGCGGTCGGCGACCTGCACGGAACCCCGTCGGCATCAAGATCAAGATCGAAAGTCAGGTCAGGCGGGAGCAGATCGATCAGCGACTCGATCCGCGCCAGCCTGGACAGCTGTCGCCGCAGCACGGTGAGCTGCTTGCGCACGTCGAGCAGCGCGGCGGTGGGCTGGTTGGAGAAGTTCTCCGGGCAGACCAGGACCACCGTGTCGGCGACCGCGTCCGGGCCGATGCCAAGATCATCAAGCAAACTTCGCAGGGCCATAACATAAACCGCGGACTGGATCGCCGCGGCAGCGACCTTCTCGCCGTCGGCCTGGCCGTCGATGACCGAGAAGGACTTGATCTCGACGACATGGAACCGTCCGCCGAGCTGGAACGCGATCAGGTCGGGCTCCAGGTACACGGGCCGTCCCGCCACCTCGATCCGCAGCAGCGGATGATCGAACAGAGTCCCGGCGTCACTAGCCGATCTGGCGGCCCGGCCGAGCAGCGCACGGGTCCTGGCGTGCCGGACTCCGAGTCCGGTGTCGCCGCCCACGTCGTCGAGGTTGTCGTAGGACACCTCGGGAATCGGCAGGCCGAGATGCTCCCTGAGCAGCCGCAGCAGCTCGGCACAGCCGTTGGCCTTGACCTGTGCCTCGAACGCGTTTCCGCGGCCGAGCGCGAACCGTGACTGGCCGAACGGAGCGGGATAGCCGATATAGGCAGCGAGTCGTTGCTTGTCTATTCCGGCAGCATCCATGACCGCACGACGTGCGCAGCCTGGATTGCTGGTGAGCGCGGCGATCGTCCGCGCATTATGGCTCCTGGGCGCGACCGCACCGCGAATGCGGTCAAGCCGAGCTTCGACTGCGTTCACCGCTGTCCCTGAATCATTTCCGGACTAAATATGTGTTATGCGCCAGTACCTGTACCGCGGCTTGCTCGCAGGCCAGCGCCGTAGAGTTGCTCCACGTCGGTCAGTCGCGCTCTGGCTCTTGCCGCTGCCGCCGAACGGAGCTCAGAATCAGCTACCTGATGAACGGCTAGCTCCGCTTTCGCGGCGGCAACCACGTCATCGGCACTCATTGTCCTGAAACTCACCGGCGCATGCGGAATATTTGCCATGAGTCTCCATAGCAATCTCCGGGCTTCTGTGGTCGCGTCTGGAATCTCCCGATATCGTTCGGCGACGCGGATAATGGCGGTCAGGTAGTCAACCCTGGGGCTGAGCGGGCCGATGATGCGCCGTTCCATCGGCCAGGTCGAGACGGCAAGCAGGCCGCGGGCAGGGGCCAGCAGATCCGCGGTGAGCGCGGCACACAGGTAATAAGGCCTGGCGTAGGGCGCCGCACGGAACGACCGCTCCTCGTCCCTGCGCAGGCTGGTCAGCCTGGCGCCGTCGAGCGCGCCTGGGTAGAACGCGCCATGGACCGCGACGACCAGCCGCTGCGCGGCAGGAACGCCGAGCAGGGTCAGCACCTCGTGCACCTGCTCCCTGGCCGGGATCAGCGCACCGCCCCTTGCCGCACCGCCCTTTGCCGCACCGCCCCGGCCGGCCGGGCCCCCGGGCGCCGCGGGCTGCTCGGGCTCGAGGCTGCCGGCCGGCCCGCCGACTGCCTCGGACTCCTCAGGTGCGTCCGCCTCCAGCCTGGCGAGCGCCTCGTCCCACGCGCGCTCGGCGTGCCGCAACTCGATGCGCAGGCCCCGGGCGCGGTCCCGGTCGCCAGTCGTTACCGCACGGCGCACTTCGCTCCGCAGCCGTTCAAGCCGGCGCTCCAGCGCCTCCATCTCCTGTGTCACAGCACCCAACTTACCGGTCCCAAGCTTTTCCTGCAAATTCCAGTATCCCCAGAGTCAAGGGGCGAGCGACGGGCAGCACGGCTCCGTAGCCAGGAGCTGGCAGATATCACTAGAGTCGGGATGCCGGTCGCGCCCGGTTTGGGGCCGTGTGCGGTGATCACGGAACGGGAGACCACACGACTGATGAGCGACGACGCTGCCGTACGGCGCTGGGCCGATGAACAGACCCTGCTCGGGCTCGCCAGGAACACGCCGTCGGCGGCGTTCGCGCTGGGCGGGCTCGGCGCGCTTGCGGTGCCGCCCACAGTGCGGATCGTGGTGCTGCCCGGCGATCCAGCCTCGGTTGCCGTGTCCGTGCAGGACCCGAAGACCGTCATCCCGCCGCAGATCTCGATGCCCGGCGGCGGCCAGCTGCCGAGTATCGGCACGGTGCGCGGCACCTCCGACGGCTACGTCGGCTACTCCGATCCTGGCCGCGGCAAGCCGTGGCCGAGGTTCGTCGCGGTGCACTGGCACGGCGGCGTGGACTTCTACCTCGGCGAGGCCGGCGGCCAGCCCGCCGACCAGAGCCGCGGCGCGCACCGGCTGATCTGGCTGCGCCGGACCGTGGGCTGGGCCTGGGGCGCCTTCGGATTCCAGCAGAAGATCGTCCGCAGGTTCGGCATCGACGGGCCGTACCGGGTGCTGATCGGCGTCGCTGACACCGCCGACGCCGGACTCGGCGACCTCGGCACCGGCTGGGCCGACCCGGGCGGCCCCGCATCGCCAGAAGCCCCGGCGGCGGTGGACCAGCAGGTCCTGCTGCACGAGGACATCCCCGCCTGGCCAGACGCCGCCGGGGTGGAGGACCTGGCCATGCGGTTCGGCGCCCGGCTGGACATCGCGTTCGGCGGCCCGGGCGACCGGCACCTGGACCGCACCGGGCCCGAGGCAGGCCACTTCAGGCCGCCGCAGTACTGAGCGTCCTGACCGCGGGTCAGTCCGCCGCGTCCTCCCCGGCCAGAACGTCGAGCACCTGCTGGCCGTACCTGGCGAGCTTGGCCTCGCCGACCCCGCTGATCGCGCTCAGACCGGCCAGCGTGGCCGGCCGCTCGGCCGCGATCTGACGCAGGGTCGCGTCGTGGAAGATCACGTACGCGGGGACACCCTGCTCCCTGGCCGCGCCGCCGCGCCAGGTGCGCAGCCGCTCGAACAGCCCGGCCGCTTCCTCGGTGAGCTCGTCCCCTGCAGCGGTCCCGGCCGCGCGGCTCGCCTTCGCGGCCTTGACCGACCGTGCCGCCGACGCCTGCTCGGGCCGCAGCATCACCGTGCACTCACCGGACAGCACCGCGGCGCTCGCGTTGGTCAGCGCCAGCGTGCCGTAGTCGCCCTCCACCGCAAGCAGTCCCTGGGCGAGCAACTGCCGCACCACGCCTCGCCACTGCACCTCGCGCAGCTCTTCCCCGATGCCGAACACAGTCAGCGACGCGTGATCGTTCTCGATGACCTTCTGTGTCTTCCGGCCGAGCAGAATGTCGATGATCTGGCCGGCCCCGTATTTCTGGCCGCGCTCCCGGCGCAGCCGATAGACCGCCGACAGCAGCTTCTGCGCCGCGATCGTGCCGTCCCAGGCCTGCACCGGTGACAGGCAGGTGTCACAGTTCCCGCACGCGGGCGCGGCCTCGCCAAAGTAGTCCAGCAGCTGGGCGCGGCGGCACTGCACGGTCTCGCACAGCGCAAGCATGGCGTCCAGGTGGGCGGACTGCCTGCGCCGGTGCGCTAGGTCGCCCTCCGAGGCGTCGATCAGCCTGCGCAGCTGGACCACGTCGGAGAGCCCGTAGCCGAGCCAGGCGGTCGCTGGCAGGCCATCGCGGCCCGCCCGGCCGGTCTCCTGGTAGTAGCCCTCCACCGACTTGGGCAGGTCAAGGTGCGCGACGAACCGCACGTCCGGCTTGTCGATACCCATGCCGAAGGCGATCGTGGCCACCATCACCAGACCGTCCTCGCGCAGGAACCTGGCCTGGTTGGCGGTCCTGGTCCGCGCGTCGAGCCCGGCGTGGTACGGCAGCGCCGTGATCCCGTTTCGCTCAAGGAACTCGGCGGTCTTCTCCACCGACGCGCGGGACAGGCAGTAGACGATTCCGGCGTCGCCGTCGTGCTCGGTGCGCAGCAGGGTCAGCAGCTGCCTGAGCGGCTCGGACTTCGGCTCGATCCGGTACCTGATGTTCGGCCGGTCGAAGCTGGCCACGAAGTGCCTGGCCGACTCCAGGTGCAGCCTGGCCGCGATCTCCGCGCGGGTCGCCTTTGTCGCCGTGGCGGTCAGCGCGATCCTGGGCACCGAGGGCCAGCGCTCGTGCAGCGCCGACAGCGCCAGGTAGTCGGGCCGGAAGTCGTGGCCCCACTGGGAGACGCAGTGCGCCTCGTCGATCGCGAACAGCGAGACCGCGCCCTGGTCGAGCAGCCGCAGCGCAGACTCGGCGCGCAGCCGCTCAGGCGCCAGGTAGAGCAGGTCGAGATCGCCGGCCAGGAAGTCGGACTCGGTCTGGCGGCGCTGCCAGGCGTCCTGGGTGGAGTTCAGGAACCCGGCGCGGACGCCGAGCGCGCGCAGCGCGTCGACCTGGTCCTGCATGAGCGCGATCAGCGGCGACACCACCACGCCGGTGCCCGGCCTGACCAGCGCGGGTATCTGATAGCACAGCGACTTGCCGCCGCCGGTGGGCATCAGCACCAGCGCGTCGCCGCCGCCGGTGACGTGCTCGATGATCTCCTGCTGCGCGCCGCGGAACGAGTCGTATCCGAACACCCGGCGCAGCACGCCGGCCGGGGTGAGGTCCTCGCCCGCCGCGGCCTGGCTGGGGAGGGCGGCCGCGGGCGTAGTCACGGCGTCAGTCTAGGCCGGCGGGCGGACACGGTAACCTCGCCGAACCAGATTCCGGAGGTCGATCACATGCCAGCCAGCAGCCAGCCAGCCGACCAGTCAGGCGACCTGACCACGGTGGATCCGGCGCGCCTCGCCGCGCTCGTCGCCCGCGAGCGCGCCGTCTACCAGGCCAGCCATCCCGGGTCGCGGCGGGCGTTCGAGCAGGCGGGCGAGCACTTGCTCGGCGGGGTCCCGATGACCTGGATGCGGATGTGGCCGGGCGGGTTCCCGCTGTACCTGGCGACCGCGCGCGGCGCCCGGCTGACCGACATCGACGGCAACGTGTTCGCCGACTTCTGCCTCGGCGACACCGGCGCGATGGCCGGCCACTCCCCCGAGCCCGTGCAGGCGGCCGTGGCCAGGCGGTACGGCGAGCTTGGCGGCGCGACCACGATGCTGCCGACCCAGGACGCCGCCTGGGTGGCTGCCGAGCTGGCCCGCAGGTTCGGCCCCACGCACTGGAGCTTCACTCTGTCGGCCACCGACGCGAACCGGTGGGCGCTGCGGATGGCGCGCCAGCTCACCGGGCGGCCGAAGATCGCCGTCAACTCCTACTGCTACCACGGCAGCGTGGACGAGTCGTTCATCGTCGCGACGCCCGACGGCCCGCGCAGCCGGCCGGGCAACACCGGCGCCCCCGTGGACCCGGTGCTCACCACCCGGGTCTGCGAGTTCAACGACATCGACGAGCTCGACCGTGAGCTGTCCGGCGGCGACGTCGCCGCGCTGCTGATGGAACCCGCGCTCACCAACATCGGCATCGTGCTGCCCGAGCCCGGCTACCTGGCGGCGGTGCGCGAGGTGACCAGGGCACACGGCACGCTGCTGATCCACGACGAGACGCACACGTTCAGCGCCGGGCCGGGGGGCTGCACCGCGGCCTGGGGCCTTGACCCGGACATCGTGACCATCGGCAAGTCGATCGGCGGCGGCATCCCGTGCGGCGCGTTCGGGCTGTCCGGAGCCCTGGCCGAGCAGATCATGGCCGACGAGTCCGCCGACATCATCGACACCGGCGGCGTCGGCGGCACGCTGGCCGGCAACGCGCTGTCGGTTGCCGCGATGCGCGCGACGCTGGAGCACGTGCTCACCGACACGGCGTTCGGCGCGATGATCGAGCTTGGCGACAGGTTCACCTCGGGGGTGCGGCAGGTGATCGCGGCCCGTCGGCTGCCGTGGAACGTCGTGCAGCTCGGCGCCAGGGCGGAGTACCGGTTCTGCCCGAGGCCGCCGCGCACCGGAGCCGAGTCGAACGCCGCGGCGGACCTCGCGCTCGACGAGTACCTGCACCTGTATCTCGCCAACCGGGGCGTGCTGATCACCCCGTTCCACAACATGGCGCTGATGTGCCCGCAGACCACCGCCGCCGACGTCGAGGCGCACACCGGGGCGTTCGCCGCGGCGGCGGGTGAGCTGATCGGCTAAGGCCGCGGCGACGGCCGCCCGGCCTGCCGGATATCGCCGTCAAAATCAGAGAACCAAGAAAATCCGATTCACAAAAACCTCCGGTAGAACATTGTGATCGGGAGGATATCTGTCCTGCTCAGAGGCGTTAAGCGGGGAAACTGCGAGCTTGACTGCCATTGTTGAGAAACCTTCTGAAAAGGGCACGGCACTTCGCTACGGTGCAGTTAGCACACCGGGATACCGAGCGTCGGCGACGGCGTCAGGACAGACTGGCCTGCGGGCCGGGAGAAGGAGGGAGAGACAGCGATGGACGCGCAGCGCCTGAAGGACAGTTTCTCCCGCGTCATCATGTTTGGCGATGAAGTACCCTTATTCTTCTATTCCGACCTCTTCATACGCCATCCGGAAGTCCGCGACCTCTTCCCGATCTCAATGCGCGTGCAGCGCGACCATCTGGTCGGAGCGCTCGCCCAGATCGTCTCCAGTGTGGACCGCACCGATGAGCTCACTCCCTTCCTGCAGGGCCTTGGCCGCGATCACAGGAAGTTCGGCGCGCTCACCGAGCACTACGACGCGATCGGCGACAGCCTGCTGACCACGATCGCGCACTTCTCCGGTGACGGCTGGACGCCCGAGCTCGCCGCCGACTGGGGCGACGCGTACAACCTGATCGCCAGCGTGATGATCACGGCGGCCAAGCGGGACGAGACGCTGCGGCCAGCGTTCTGGTCGGGCACCGTCATCAGCTGCGACCACAGGTCGTTCGACATCTCCGTGCTCCAGGTCAGGCCGGAGCCGATGATGAACTACCAGCCAGGCCAGTCGGTGGCGCTCGAGTCTCCGCGCCGACCCCGGCTGTGGCGGTATTACTCGATCGCCAACGCGCCGCGGGAAGACGCCACGCTCGAGTTCCACATCAGGCTGATCGACGGCGGTGCCGTGAGCATGGCACTAACCCAGGGCCAGTCCGTGGGCGACGAGGTCAGGATCGGGCCGCCGGTCGGAGTGCTCACGCGGGACGTGACGTCGGGCCGGGACATCCTGATGATCGCGGGCAGCACGGGCCTGGCACCGCTCAAGTCGATCATCGAGCAGATCGCGACGCTGCCGGCCCCGCCGACAGTGCACCTCTTCTTCGGCGCTCGCAGCGCCGACGGGCTGTACGACCTGGCCAGCCTGGACAAGCTGGCCGCCGAGCACGAGTGGCTGACCGTCACGCCGAGTGTCTCCGCGGACTCCAGGTACCGCGGCGAGACCGGCAGCCTGCCCGAGGTCGTGACCAGGCACGGCAGCTGGTCCAAGCATGACGTCTACATGGCGGGACCGACCGAGCTTGTGCACGAGACCACCACGCGGCTCACCTCAGCGGGCACGCCGCGGAACCAGATTCACGTCGAGGATTTCGGCTGGAGTGAGCCATGACTGTGGCGTGGCACGAGGATCAGAAGAGGCTGACCCCGAAGGAGATCCAGGAGATCTCGTTCCCGGTCTCCAGGCTGGGTCGGCGCGGCTACGACGAGGAGCACGTGCGGGCGTTCCTGCGCCAGGTCGAGCAGGAGATCGTCACGCTGCTGAACGAGAAGGTCTCGCTGTGGAATGAGGTCGAACGGCTGCGCAGGCGGATCATCAGCGGCATGAAGTCGGGCACCGAGGGCGTCCTGTTCGGCAAGGAGGACGCGCACGTGCACGCCGTCAGGATCCTGTCCAACGCCCAGCTCACCGCCGACCGGTACGTCGCCGATGCCCAGGCCTACAGCCACCGGCTCACCGAGGAGGCCAGGTCCCGGCGGGACGAGATACTCGCGCAGGCCCAGGAGCATGCCGACATGGTGCTCGAGGAGGCCTCGACCCGGGCCAGGGAGGCGGCCATCGAGGCGCTGAACAGCCCGAGCCCGCCCAGCCCGCACGGGGAGACCGACCGCAGCGCGCTCAAGGCCGAGCTCGCCTATCTGCGCGCGTTCGGCGAGGTGTACCGCACGCACCTGCGCGCCTATACCGAGGGAATGCTGCGCAGCATCGATGAATGGGAGCAACGAGAGGCACGGTCCCTCGAGCAGACGTCACTCGAGGCGGCGGGCCTGGCCGACTTCGGTCGGGCCAGGGAACTCCGGTAGCACGCCCCGGCTACCTCCCGCCGCCACCCCGCCGGTCACCGCGGCGCGGCCGCTTCCCTCCCCGAGCGACCGCGCCGCGGTACCGGTCCCTGGGCCGGCGGCGTCTCCGCCGCATGATGCCGGCGTAGCATGGCTGCGCCAACTCGGCAGCGGGCAGCGACTTCAGGGAGCAGGCAGATGCGCTTTGCGATCAAGACCAGGCCCGAGCACCAGACCTGGGCGCAGATGCGCGAGGTGTGGCTGGCCGCCGACCAGATCGAGCTGTTCGAGTCCGCCTGGAACTGGGACCATTTCTATCCGCTGACCGGTGACCTGGCCGGGCCGAACCTCGAGGGCTGGACGATGCTGGCGGCGATGGCCGAGGCGACCAGCAGGATCAGGATCGGCTGCCAGGTGAGCGGGATGATCTACCGGCACCCCGCGGTGCTCGCGAACATGGCCGCCACGGTCGACATCATCTCCGCCGGCAGGCTTGAGCTCGGCGTCGGCGCGGGGTGGAACCAGATCGAGTGCGACGCGTACGGGATCGAGCTGCCGCCGCTGCGCGAGCGGTTCGACAGGTTCGACGAGGGCGTGGAGGCGGTCGTCCGGCTGCTCTCCGACACCACGACCACCTTCGCCGGAAAGTACGTGCAGCTCACCGATGCGCGCTGCGAGCCCAAGCCGGTGCAGCGACCGCACCCGCCGATCGTGATCGGAGGCCGCGGCAAGACAAGGACGCTGCGGACCACGGCGCGGTGGGCGCAGCAGTGGAACGCCATCACCGCCGACACCGCCGACTGGGTTGGCCTGAAGGAAGTGCTGCTCGGGCACTGCGCCGACCTCGGCCGCGACCCCGCGGAGATCACCTGCTCGGTCAACGTCAGGCTGGACTCGGATTCGCCGGCCGACCTGGACGCCGCCGCGCAGTCCGCGGCCGCCTACCGGGACGCCGGGGCCGACCTCGCCGTGATCGGCCTGCCGCTCCGCGCCACCCCGGCGATACTCGGCCCGCTCACCGACCGGCTCGCGCCGCTGGCCTAACGCGGTCGCCGGCCGGTGTAGGTTTCGTCGGGTGGCGCAGCAGCAGCACGCCCAGCCGGGCCAGGTGGTGGAGATCTACACCGACGGAGCCTGCAGCGGCAACCCAGGTCCCGGCGGGTGGGGCGCCGTGCTCAGGTACGGATCGCACGTCAGGGAGATCTGCGGCGGCGAGCGGTCGGGCACCACCAACAACCGGATGGAGCTGATGGCCGCCATCCGCGCGCTGGAGAGCCTGACCAGGCCCTCCACGGTCCGGCTGCACACCGACAGCTCCTACCTGCGCAACGGGATCACCTCGTGGCTGCCGAAATGGAAGCGGAACGGCTGGCGTACCGCCGACAAGAAGCCGGTGAAGAACGCAGACCTGTGGGAGCGGCTGGACGCAGCGGTGGGCAAGCACGAGGTCGTCTGGCTCTGGGTGAAGGGCCACGTGGGCGACCCGGGCAACGAGCGCGCCGACGCGCTGGCCAACCGCGGCATGCGCGAGGCCACAGCATCGCAATAACCCAGGGCGCTATAGCGAGGCGAGCACGTCGGCCAGGATCTCGGCCGCCCTGACCAGGCCCTGGCCGTCCACCGCCGAGTAGCTGAGCCGCAGGTAGGGACCGGGCGGCTCAGCCGGGAACGAGACCCGGCCAGGGCTGACCGCCAGGCCCCTGGCCGCCGCGAGCTCGGCGACCTCGCCGTCTGAGCAGCCATCGGGCAGCCGCAGCCACAGGTGCACCCCGCCGGCCGGGATGACCGGCAGCGCGCACTGCGGCAGCAGGCTGCCGATCGCGCCGACCAGCGCGTCGCGGCGCTCCCCGGTCGAGGTCGGCGTCGGCCGGTCGGTCATCGCCGGGGCGCTGGCGATCGCGGTACTGACCGCACGGCGCCAGCCGCTGCTGCCGCCCCGCGAGGCCATAGGCAGGATGCTCATCGTGGCGGGCCCGGTCGGCATCGGCTTCGGGCTGCTGTCGGCCATCGCGCTGCGCTACGTCAGCAGCGTGCACGGCGCAGTGCTCACCGGGCTGATCCCCGCGGCCACGGCAGGGATGGCAGTCTGGCGGGCCGGCGAGCGCCCGCGCCGCGCGTACTGGGCCGCGCTGGTGCTAGGCCTTGCCGTCGTGATCGGCTTCGCCGTCGTCCAGGGCGGCGGCGACCTGCGCCCCGCCGACCTGCTGCTGCTGGTCGCGATCGCGATTGCCGGGCTCGGCTACGCCGAGGGCGGCGCGCTGTCCCGAGAGTACGGCGGCTGGCGGGTGATCTGCTGGGCCATTATCCTCGCGCTGCCGGTCACCGTCCCGGTGACCGGCGTTGCCGTGCTGGTGGCGCCGCAGCGGCCGGTGACCGCGGGCGCGCTCGCGGGGCTTGCCTATGTCGGGACCATGTCCATGTGCCTCGGGTTCTTCGCCTGGTACCACGCGATGGCAACCGGCGGCGTGGCCAGGATCGGCCGACTGCAACTCGCCCAGCCCGCGCTGACGGTCGCATGGTCCGCCCTGCTGCTCGGCGAGCAGGTCAGCTGGCTAAGCGCCGCAGCGGCCGCGGCCGTGATCGCGGCAACCGCCGCAGGCCGCAACGCCCGCGTGGACCAGGCCGCCAGGCAGGAGCGGACCAGCATGGCCGACCAGGCCGGTTCGTCCCGCGTACCCCGCTACGCAATGTTGGCACCACCAGTACCACCGGCCACCCTGGCGTGCCCAGCGACCGCGCGGCCAACCCCGCCGCCCGGGGAGTTATGACTCTTTCACCCCTAATTACCGCAATGCCCGTTGGACTGGATGCCACACCCACTGCGATATACGGAACTAACTCCACATCCATAGATCGGGAGCGCGGCCGCTGGCCGGCGGCCGGTGGATGGCGGGCGGCTATCGTGATCTCATGCCTGGCTCGAAGGAGATCATCGAGGCGTCCGGGCGCGAGGTGCCGATCTCGAATCCCGGGAAGATCTACTTCCCTGGCACCGGGATCACCAAGCTTGACCTCGTCCGCTACTACCTCGCCGTCGCCGAGGGCGCGCTGCGCGGCGTCGCCGGGCGGCCGATGGTGCTCAAGCGGTTCGTGAACGGTGCCGCAGGGGAGGCGTTCTTCCAGAAGCGGGCGCCGTCCTCGCGGCCGTCGTGGATCGAGACCGTGGAGCTGAGGTTCCCCTCCGGCCGCAGTGCGGAGGAGGTGGTGGTGACCGACGCGGCTGGCCTGGCCTGGGTGGCCAACCTCGGCTGCATCGATCTCAACCCGCACCCGGTGCTGGCCAGCGACCTCGAGCACCCCGACGAGCTCAGGGTCGATCTCGACCCGGTCCCCGGCGTCTCCTACCAGCAGATACTCGAGGTGGCGCTGGTGGCGCGGGCGGCCATGGCCGACCTCGGGCTGACCGGCTGGCCGAAGACGTCGGGCTCGCGCGGCTTCCACATCTACGCGAGGATCGAGCCACGCTGGACCTTCACCCAGGTCCGCGCCTGCGCGGTGACCCTGGCCAGGGAGATCGAGCGGCGCGCGCCAGAACTCGCCACGTCCCGGTGGTGGAAGGAGGAGCGGCACGGCGTCTTCGTCGACTACAACCAGAACGCCAAGGACCGGACGGTCGCCAGCGCCTACTCGGTCAGGCCCGTCGGTGATGCCCGGGTCTCGGCACCGCTGACCTGGGACGAGGTCCCTGGCTGCGACCCGGCCGCGTTCACGATCCACACGGTGCCCGAGCGGTTCGCCCGCGTCGGCGATCCGTGGGAGGGGATGGACGCTGCGGCCGGCTCGCTCGAACCGCTGCTTGACCTGGCCGAGCAGGACAAGCGCGCTGGGGTACCCGACGCGCCGTGGCCGCCGCACTTCGCCAAGGCGGACGGCGAGCCCGCGCGGGTGCAGCCGTCCAGGCGCCGCCAGCAGGCACCCACCGTCGCGGCGGCCCCCAGCGCTCAGCAAGCGCCTAGCGTGGCGCAGGCGCCGCCGGGCAAGAGCTACGGCCCGAGCGGCCGGCGGCGTACCACGATGCCGCTGATCGAGGTAGCGCGCGCGGCCAGCCAGGCCGAGGCACTGGCCGGGCTCGACCGGTGGAAGGAGCGGCATCCGCAGGTCGCCGGGCTGCTTGCGCCCGCCGATATCCTCGTCGATTCCATGCGCGGCCGGTCGTCGACCTGGACCAGGATCCGGCTGAACCTGCGCAACGTCCCCGAGGAACAGCGCCCACCGCAGGAAGAGCTTGAGGTGGACTACGACCCGTGGGACGGCGTCGCCGACCCGCGGAAGGTCACAGGCGAATCATCTGCCCCATGAGATTCGCAGGCCCGTTGCGCGGGCCTGTTGCGCGGGCCATTGCCCGGTGCGGCACACTGTTGCTATGCCAAGTCTGTGTTTTCGTAAATCGAGCCTCGCGGCCGTGGTGGCGCTGAGCGCACTCGGGCTCGCGCTTGGCGCGTGCAGCAGCAATAACAGCACGTCATCGAGCCCGCCGACCTCGCGGCCGCCCACCTCGTCGTCGCCATCGGGCGAGCCGACCTCCGGCGCAGGGGCCGTCTCTGCGATCGAGTCGAACTGGGCCACGTTCTTCAACGCCAAGACCCCGCTCGCCAAGCGCCTGACCCTGCTGCAGAACGGCCAGGTCTTCGCCTCGGTCATCAAGGCACAGCAGGGCGGTTCGCTGGCCAGCCTCGCGACGTCGAAGGTCAGCCACGTGTCGCTGACCGGCACCAGCCAGGCCGCGGTCACCTACACGATCCTGGTCGGCGGCAAGCCGGCCCTGTCCAACCAGAGCGGCCAGGCGATCTACCAGGGCGGTGTCTGGAAGGTCGGGGACGCGAGCTTCTGCGGGCTGCTGAAGCTGGAGAACGGCGGGAAGTCGGCCGGACTGCCGGCTGCCTGCAGCGGGTAAGGGGATCTTCATAACCGAGTCGATGGTGCGTAATCTGAGCGTTGTCAGCATGCTGACCCGTAACGCACCGTCTCCAGTCAATTGCTGGACGCGGTCCGCGCTTGACGGTAGTTGCCTGGGAGAAGCCATATGGCTGAAGCACCACCGGAGCCCACCGCCGCGGGGGCGAGTGGCCATGCCGATGGCCATGCGATGGGCGATGGCCACGCGCGGGTAGACGGTGCGCACGACAGCGGCGCGGCAGCGACGGGCACGGGGGCCGTGGCCGCCCTGGCTGTCGGCTATCGCAGGCGGCTCGCGCTGGCCACTCTGTGCGTTGTCCTTTTTCTGACGTTTCTCGACATAACGATAGTGAGCGTCGCGCTCGCCGGAATCCAGACCGAACTGCATGCCGGGGTCTCGTCGCTGCAATGGGTCGTCGGCGCGTATGCCCTGACGTTCGCCAGCACGATGCTGCTGTTCGGCACCGTCGGCGATCTCTTCGGCCGCAAGAAGGTCATGCTGGCCGGGGTGGCCGTGTACTGCGTCGGCGCGATGCTGTGCGGGCTGTCGGTAACGATCTCGCTGTCCGCTGCCCTGCCGCTGCTGCTGGCCAGCCGGGCCGTAATGGGCCTTGGCGCGGCAGCCAGCGAGCCTGGCACGCTTTCCATGCTGCGGCACCTGTATCCGGAGTACACAAGCAGGAACCGGGCGCTCGGCGTCTGGGCCGCCGTGTCGGGCTTCTCGCTGGCCCTCGGCCCGGTCATCGGCGGCGGGCTGGTCTACCTAGTCGGCCAGGTGCACGGCTGGAGCGCGCAGAGCTGGCGGGCGATCTTCTTCTTCGACGTCGTGTTCGGGCTGATCGCGCTCGTCGCCGCCGCCATCGTGCTGCCCGAGAACTCTGACCCCGAGGTGCGGCGGATCGACGTGTCAGGCGCCCTGCTCGGCGCCGCCGCCCTCGCGTCGCTGATCTTCGCCGTCATCAACGCCGAGAGCATCGGCTTCGACTCGGCCGAGGTGATCGCGCTGCTCTGCGTCAGCCTGGTCGCTGCGGTCGGGTTCCTGGTGCGGGAGAGCCGCGCCGCGCACCCGCTGCTCGACCTGAGGTTCCTGCGCGTACCGCGGTTCGCTACCCCCAACATCGTGGCGTTCTGCGCCTACTTCGCCACCTTCGCGATCTTCTTCTTCACCGCGCTGTACCTGGAGGAGGTCGCCGGCTACAACGGCGGGCAGATCGCCGAGGTGTTCCTGCCGATGACCGCGCTGATGATCCTGGCCTCGCTCCTGGCCGGCCGGTGGACCGGCACGGTCGGCGTCCGCTGGTCGATCGTGGCCGGCTGCGCCGCCTTCGCTGGCGGCCTAGTCGCCACCAACGCGATTATCGGCCCGAACCCGCCCTACCTGCCGCTGGCTGCGGCCCTGGCGCTGACCGGCATCGGCATCGGCACCTGCGTGGTGCCGATCACCTCGTCGGTGCTTGCCGCCGTGCCGCCCGAGCGGTCCGGCATGGCGGCGTCCAGCACCAATACCAGCCGCGAGGTCGGCGCGGTCATGGGCGTGTCGGTGCTCGGCGCGATCGTGATCGGCAAGCTGCAGACCGCACTGGTCGCCAGCCTCACCAAGCTCGGCCTGTCGAAGCCACTCCAGCAGGTCGTCATCGGCGGCGTGCTGACCGGCCAGGAGCCTTCGTACGGGAAGACGCACCAGGGGCCGGCCGGAGAGCTCAAGCTCGTCCGCGAGGTGATCCACGCGACCTACACGGCATTCCAGTCCGGCCTGCACGACGCGCTGTTCGTGTCCGCAGGGCTGGTCGCGGCTGCCGGGGTGCTCGCTGCCGTCACGATCAAGGTGGGCAGCGACCGGCCGCAGGACGAGCTGCCCGAGTCGGTCAGCCCGACCAGCTAGCCAGTCGCTGCGCCAGGTCGGGTGGCGGGTCGGCCACCGCCACCACCTTCAGCCTGGTCCTTGTGCCGGTGACCAGCCGCACTGACCTGCGGCGCACGCCGAGTGCCTCGGCAAGCAGGTCGAGTGCGGACTGCGTCGCCTTGCCGTCCACGGCCCGCTGGGTGACCCAAACCCCGAGCACGGCCTCGTGCCCGGGCTCGGCGCGCATCCCGCCGACCCGCGCCCGGGATGCGCCGGGATGCACCCTGATCGTGAGCGTTGCGGTCTCGTCGGCCACGCCTCATTGTCCGCCAGGCACCGCTATGCTCGGCCCGTCGGCCGGCGTCCCGCGCTACCCATGGACAACCAATGAATCTCGCGCTGAACCACTCGCGCCCCCCGATGCCGCCCCCGCCGCACTCCGGGCCGCCCGCCAGTCACGTCCACGCCACGGCCCTGACCCGAATCGCGGCTCTGACCCGCGCCGCCGTGCTGGGCGCCGCGGTGCTCTGCACCGCGGCGCTGCTGACCGGCTGCGCATCGTCGGCCGGCCCGGGCGCCCACCCTACGGTCACGCACACCTCCCGCCCGGCCAGCCCGCCGCCATCGCCCGCACCACCCCACAGATCCGCCGCGGCGCTGCCGGTCGCGCCGGGCGCCGGGCGGCTGCACCAGACCATGGCCAGGCCAAGGGCATCGGGGCCGCAGTTCCGCGCGATGGTCGCGGACCTCTGGCTCGCGGTCAGGACGGGAAAGCCGAGGTTCGGCCTTGATGCGTTCTTCCCCGTAGCCGCCTACAAGCAGGTCAAGGCGATCTACGACCCGGCGGCTGACTGGCGCAGCCGGCTCTGGCTGGACTTCACGCTCGACGTGCAGGCGGCGCACCGGCTGCTCGGACCGGGCGCCGCCAGGGCGAGGCTGGTCCGCGTGATCGTGGCGTCGGCCGACGCCGCGTGGATCGATCCCGGCGTCTGCTACAACAACATCGGCTACTGGCACGTCGCGAACTCGCGGGTGGTGTACCGCGAGCACGGCCAGGAGCGGTCGTTCGGCATCGCGTCGCTGATCTCCTGGCGCGGCGTATGGTACGTGGTGCACTTCGGCGGCGTCGTCAGGCCCGCGGTCGGCATGGTCGACGCCCCCGCGCCCGGGCCTGGCTACCCTGGCCCGGCGGGCGGCTGCTGAGCCCGATCAGACCGCGGGCAGCACCTGCGCGGCGATGAGCTCAAGGTGCTCGATGTCGTGCAGGTCGAGCACCTGGAGGTACATCCGCTCGGTCCCGATCGCGGCGAACTCGCCGATCTTGGCGATGATCTCGTCCGGCATCCCGGCCAGCCCGTGCTCGCGCAGCTCGTCGGGCTCGCGCCCGATCGCCGCGGCCCGCCGCTCGATCTCGGCCCGGTCCCGGCCGCAGCACACCACCTGGGCGGCCGAGTAGACCATCGACGACTCGTCCCTGCCCGCCGCCTGCACGGCCGCGCGCACCCGGTTGAACGCGGCCTGCGTCCCCGACGGGCTGTCGAACGCCGCGTTGTACTCGGCCGCGTACGCCGCCGCCAGCCTGGGCGTCCGCTTCTGGCCGCCGCCGCCGATCACCACCGGCGGCCCTGGCCGCTGCACCGGCTTGGGCAGCGCCGGGGAGTCGGTCACCGTATAGTGCTTGCCGGTGAAGGAGAACCGCTCGTCGTCCCGCGCCGCCCACAGGCCCGTGATCACCGCAAGCTGCTCCTCGAGCATGGAGAACCGCTCGCCCAGGCCGGGGAACGGTATCCCGTAGGCCTCGTGCTCGGTGTCGAACCATCCAGCCCCGAGGCCGAGCTCGACCCGGCCGCCGCTCATCTGGTCGATCTGCGCGACACTGACGGCGAGCGGGCCTGGGTAGCGGAAGGTGACCGGGGAGACCAGGGTGCCGAGCCTGATCCGGCTGGTCTGGACCGCCAGGCCGGCCAGCGTGATCAAGGCGTCGGTCGGGCCTGGCAGGCCGGTGACGTCGCCCATCTTCAGGTAGTGGTCGGACCGGAAGAACGCGTCGAACCCCAGGTCCTCGGTGGCCTTGGCCACCGAGAGCAGCGTGGTGTAGTCGGCGCCCTGCTGTGGCTCGGTGAAGATCCGCAGTTGCATAAGGGGAATCTTGCCCTATAAGGCCAGAGCGGGCTCAGCCGACCTGCGGGGCGAGGAATGCCACGCACTCGACGTGATGGGTCATCGGAAACGCGTCGAACGCCCGCAGCGCGTCGAGTCGCCAGCCAAGGCCGGCGACCACCGCGATATCGCGCGCCAGGGTCGCCGGGTCGCACGAGACGTACGCGATCCGGCGCAGCCCGGCGCCGCAGAGCAGGGCGAGCAGGCCGCGATCCGCGCCGCACCTCGGCGGGTCGAGCACGGCCACGGTCGCGCCGCCGGTGCCGATGTCGGCAAGGACCTGCGCGGCGTCGCCGTGGTGCACTCTGGCCCACCGCGCCTGCCGCAGGTTGTGCCTGGCGTCCCGCACCGCCGCGGCGTGCTGCTCGAGAGCGATCACCGCGCCGCCAGGCCCTACCGCCTCGGCAAGCACCCCGGCGAACAGGCCGGACCCGCAGTACAGATCGAGCGCGCGCTCGCCGGGCCGCGGGGCAAGCCCGTCGAGCACCGCGGCTGCCAGCGTGTCGGCCGCGAGCGGATGCACCTGCCAGAACCCGGCGGCGGCCACCCGCCAGTCCCGGCCGACCGCCTGCTGGGTCAGAAAGCGCGGCTGCCCTATGCGCCGGCCGGCGCCTGAGGCAGGCACTGTGCGCCGGCCGGCGCCTGAGGCAGGCACAGCGCGCCGGCCGGCGCCTGAGGCAAGCACGGCGCGCTGGCCGGTGCCCGGCGCCACCGCCACGTCCACCCAGCGCGCCCCAGGCCACCGCTCACGGGTCACGCCGGCCTGCCTGACCAGCGGATGGGCGATCAGGCAGTCGGTCACCGGGACGATGTCGTGCGAGCGGTGCCGGTAAAGCCCGGCCGTGCCATCGCGGCCGACCGCGAACCTGACCCTGGTGCGCCAGCCAAGGCCGGCGGAGTCGGCGGAGTCGGCGGACTCGGTGCCCAGCGGCTCGACGGTGACCGGCAGGTCAACGCCGGCCAGCCGCCTGAGCTGGTCGGCGATCACCCTGGCCTTGAGATCGCGCTGCACCGGCAGGCTGGCGTGCTGCCAGTCACAGCCGCCGCAGCCGCCAGGGCCCGCGTACGGGCACGGCGGGCTGACCCGGCCTGGGGCGGGCACCAGGATCTCGACCGCGTCGGCACGGGCGAACCTGGCCGTCGCCGAGGTGACCACGGCCCGCACCCGCTCGCCGGGCAGCGCGTGCCTGACGAACACCACCATGGCCTGGTGCGGCCTGGCCACGCACCACCCGCCATGCGCTACGTCTCCCACGGCAAGGTCGAGCACATCGCCGGGCGCCACTCTGCCAGCCGCCCCTCCGCCAGCCGCCCCTGTGCCAGCCGCCGTCCTGCCTGTCCCTTCATCGCTCACGCCCACCATCGTGCCGCCTGCGGCGCCCTCCTCGCACAACGGGTGCCGGCCCCTGCGCTAGCCCGGTCGGCCAGAGGGCATAACCTCATCAAGCACCGCTGCTGCTGGAAGGATGATCATGCACATCGTGATCATGGGCTGTGGTCGGGTCGGCTCGACCCTCGCCCACATCCTGGAGGACCAGGGTCACTCGGTAGCCGTCATCGACCAGGACCCTGAGGCGTTCCGCAAGCTGCGGCCCGGTTTCCGCGGCGGCAAGGTGACCGGCGTCGGGTTCGATCGCGACGTCCTGGTCGAGGCCGGGATCGAGAAGGCAGACGCCTTCGCCGCTGTGAGCAGCGGGGACAACTCCAACGTCATCGCCGCCCGGGTGGTGCGCGAGTCGTTCGGCGTGCAGCGCGTGGCGGCCAGGATTTACGACCCGCGCCGGGCCGAGGTCTACCAGCGGCTCGGAATCCCGACCGTCGCGACGGTCAGGTGGACCGCCGATCAGATGATGCGCAGACTGATGCCGCACGACGCGGCCTCGCTCTGGCGCGACCCCACCGGCTCGGTGGTGCTCGCCGAGCTTGGCTGCTGCGACGAGTGGCTTGGCGAGAAGGTCAGCGCGCTCGAGGCGGCCGCCGACACCAGGATCGCGTTCATCTCCAGGCTCGGCGAGGCGCTGATCCCCGGCCCGGCCACGGTGCTGCAGCAGGGCGATGTCCTGCACGTGATCGCCAGAGACGAGGACCTCAAGCAGATCGCCGCGGTCTTCTCCACGCCAGCCGCCAAGGGAGGCCACTGATGCGGGTCGCCATCGCGGGCGCCGGGGCGGTCGGCCGGTCGATCGCCAAGGAGCTGCTCGAGAACGGCCACGAGGTGCTGCTGATCGACAAGAACTCCAGGGCCATCAAGGTCTACAGCGTGCCGCGGGCCGAGTGGCTGCTCGCCGACGCCTGCGAGATCGCCTCGCTCGACGACGCCTCGCTCGAGCGGTGCAACGTAGTGGTCGCGGCCACCGGCGACGACAAGGTGAACCTGGTCGTGTCGCTGCTCGCCAAGACCGAGTACGGGGTGCCCAGGGTGGTGGCCAGGATCAACCATCCCAACAACGAGTGGCTGTTCAACGAGTCCTGGGGGGTGGACGTCGCGGTGTCCACGCCGCGGCTGCTCTCTGCCCTGGTGGAGGAGGCCGTCAGCGTCGGCGATCTGGTCAGGCTAATGACGTTCAGGCAGAGCGCCGCCAGCCTGGTGGAGCTGACCATGCCGGACGACGCGCCGCTTGTCGGCGAGCGGATCGGCGCGATCAACTGGCCGGCCGACACCGCGCTGGTCGCGATCCTGCGCGACGGCCGGGTGATCGTGCCGAACAGCGACGACCCGCTTGAGGCCGGCGACGAGCTGCTCTTCGTCACCAGCGAGGACGTGGAGTCCGAGCTCGCGCTGCTGCTGGCTACCGGGTCTCGGTGATCTCGGGGCCACGCGCGAACGGGTCGGTCAGGCCCCACGCGGGCTCGTCCTGCGCGAGCTGCTCGTCGATGGCCTGCGTGACCTCCTCGGGCAGCCGGATCTCGAGCTGCTGGCGCTGCGGCGCCGGGTAGTCGCCGCGCACCACGACCACGTCGGCGAATACCTCGTCGAACGGCAGCCTGAGCGCGGAGTCGGTCGCCGCCGGCCCGCTGATCACGCCGCGCAGGAACCAGCGCGGGCCGTCACAGCCAAGGAAGCTGACCGGGTGCAGCTCGCCTGGCTGGCCCTCCTCGCCGACCGGCACCTCGGCGTGCAGCTCGATCCCGAACGGCCCGTCGGCCTCCTGGCAGCTGCCGCCGGAGTCGGCGATGTTCGCGGCGATCTCGTGCCTGACGTCGTCCCAGAGCCCGCCGCTGCGCGGCGCGGCGAAGGCCTGCAGCTGCATGCCGCTATCCGCGTGTACCACAGCGACCCACGCGCCCTGCTCCTCGGCGACGTTGATCTGCACGTCGAAGCCGTCGCGCACCGGGATCAGCAGGCTGCCGCAGTCGATCCGCTCCTGCCGGGGAAAGTCCTCGGCGATGTCCCACGGCCCGCCCGCCTGGTGGCCGGCCGGCTCGGACGCTCCGGTCACCCGGCCCGACGGCTCGTTAGCGCCGGTCGGCCGGCCGCCTGCCTGCTCGGCGTGGCGGCCATCGTACTGGCCCGGCTGGTCCCCGCCATCGCGGCGGCGGCGTCGCAACACCTGCCTGCTCCTCACTGCGTTAGAACGCTGACCGCACGCGCCGGCGGGGCTCAGGCCTGGCTCTCGGCGTGCCCCCCGGTAGAGCCGTACCCACCTTCACCCCTCGAAGTCCCCGGCAGGGCCGTGACCTCGTAGAAGACCGGCCGCTCCACCCGCTGGATCACGAGCTGGGCGATCCGGTCGCCGCGCCTGAAACGAACCGCGCTGCGGGGATCGGTGTTCAGCAGTACCACCCTGATCTCCCCACGGTACCCCGCGTCGATGGTCCCAGGCGCGTTGACGAGCGTCACGCCGTACTTGGCGCCCAGGCCCGATCTCGGGTGCACGAACGCCGCGTAGCCGTCGGGCAGGGCGATCGCGATGCCGGTGGGCATGACGGCCCGCTCGCCGGGGCCGAGCTCGGCATCGCTGACCGCGTACAGGTCAACCCCGGCGTCCCCGGGATGCGCACGCGCGGGCAGCGGCAGCCCGGGATCCAGGCGCTTGATCAGCACCTCGACGTGGCGTGCTGCGACGTCGCCCGCTGCGTCGGTCATCGCGGTATCTCCTCTCCTGGCCGCAGTGCCTCTACCTCGGCGTCAGGCCCGGGCTCGGCGACCCCGGCCGCCTGGCCGGCCACCGCCGCCCCTGAAGCGGGCTTCGGATCGGCACGCAGGTACGGCCACGCATAGCTGATCACCGCCGCGGTGGGCACGGCGACGATGGCACCGGGAATGCCGGCCACGATCCCGCCGACGGCAAGCGCCACGATGATGGCCAGCGGGTGCAGCCGGACGATCCGCCCCACCACCAGCGGCTGGAGCAGGTGGCTCTCCAGCTGATTCTCGGCCAGGAACACGGCAAGCAGGATCAGCGCGGCGACATAGCCGGTGGTCGCCAGGGTCACCATGATCGCCAGGGCGCCCACGACCAGGATGCCGATCAGCGGGATGTACGAAGCGATGAACACCAGGATCACCAGCGGCACGAGCAGCGGCACGCCGAGCAGCCAGAGCGCGAGCCCGATCAGCAGCGCGTGGATGGCGGCCACGATCGTGGTGCCGCGCACGTAGCTGACCAGCGCCTGCCAGCCGGCCGCTCCGGCACGGTGGGCGCGCCGCCGCGCCGTCGGCCGCAGCCCGCTGATCAGCCAGGCCCAGATCTTCTCGCCATCCTTGAGCAGGAAGAACGTGATGAACATGGTCAGGATCAGCCCGGTGAGCACCTCAAGGAAGTACTTGCCCCCGGTCAGCACGGTGCCCGCCACCAGCGACTTGTGCTGCGCCAGGTAGCTGAGCAATCTGCTGAACAGCTCGCTAAGGCGGGCCCCGTTCAGCCGGAACGGAGGTCCTGCCAGGTAGACCTGGACCTCGTGCACGGTGCGCCTGACCTCAGCGGCAAGCCGCGGGTAATCCGCCTGCACCCGGTTGGCGATCAGCGTCCCTAGCCCGACAAGCACGGCCATGGTCGCCAGCACGGTGGCCCAGGTCGCCGCGAGCGCTGGCAGGCCGATCCGCTTCAGCAGCCTGGTGACCGGCTGCAGCAGGGCGGAGAGCAGCAGCGCCGCGATCAGCGGCAAGACCAGCAGCCGCAGCGCGTCAGCCACCTTGAACAGCAGGTAGGCGACCGCGGCGACCAGGATCAGCCGCCAGCTCCACGCCGCCGCCGCCTTGAGCAGGCGCGGCACCGACGCGTCGGCCGACTCCGCCGCCGGGTCGTGCGCTGGCTCGTGCTCCGCCCCGTGCCACGGGCTGGTCGGCGCAGGGCCGGCCCCCGGGCCGTGCGCAGGCGGTTGGCCAGCCCGCGGGCCGCCTCCATCACCGACCTGCCGTCCGTACTCATGGCTCCCATGTAACCAACTACGGTGGTGCCATGCGCGCGTACCGTGAACGTCTTTCCGCCCCGATCACCTGGTGGCTGTGGAGCACCGGCTGCGTGGTACTGCTCGGCTCGCTGCTGTGGGCTGGTTTCAGCATCCTTGTCGGGCTCGCGGTATACGTCGTGCTCGAAGCCGGGTGCGCCGTGCTGCTGACCACCTGGGGCTCGGCGCGGATCGAGGTGACCGGGACCGAGCTGGTCGCCGGGTCGCGGCGGATCGCGCTGAGCGAGGTCGGCGAGGTGGCCGCGCTTGACGTAGAGCAGACCAGGGCGCTGCGCGGCCCGAGGGCCGACCCAGCCGCTTTCCTTATCGTCAGGCCCTACCTGCCGAAGTCGGTCTACGTGGAGATCGTCGGGCGCCCGGCCGGCGGGCCCTACTGGCTGATCGGCACCCGCAGGCCCGCGCAACTCGCCGAGGCGATCGAGCGGGCCAGGCCGCGGCCGGCCGGCGAGCCGCCGTGCGATGATGATGCTCCGAAGGCGCGGCCTGAACCGGACATCGGGTCCGTGCGAGCCGACGCGTACGGAAGGGAAGGCAATGCCTGGTAAGGGCGCTGACTACGGCGGCAAGGCGGTGAACGCGCTGGCCGGCGCCGCTGCCGCATTCGTCGCGCGCAAGCTGATCATCTTCGCCTGGACGAAAATCACCGGCAGGCAGCCCCCTGGCAAGGCCGAGGACCCTGACGTGGCCATCGGCGAGGCGCTGGTCTGGACGCTGGTACTCGGGATGGGAGTGGCGGTCGCCCGCGTTCTCGCCGTGCGGGTGGCGACCAAGCAGCTCGGCAGGCCGTCGGGCGAATCGCAGGAGTAACGGAAGCGGCGCCCGGCCATGCTGCGCGGCGGGCAGATGCGCGGCTGCGTTTGGCCCTAATCTGTGTCCGTGCATTCAAAGGACCGTTCCAGGCTCTCGTTCAAGGTGCTGTACGCGATCAGGCACCCGCACCGGATCGTCGGCTACGCCAGGCGGCGCGGGCGCGACGCGTGGCTGCGGATGAAGTCGCCCGACCACGTCAGCTACTACCGCGCCGTGATGGCCTCGGACGCCTCACGCAGCCGCGAGGGCGCCGTCGGCAGCCACACGCACGAGTCCTGGCTGGCACTCGGCCAGCTTCAGTTCGATTACGCGACCAGCCACGGGCTCAAGCCGGACATGCGGATGCTGGAGATCGGCTGCGGCAACCTGCGGGCCCGGCTGTTCATCGACTACCTCGACCCTGGCAACTACTACGGCGTCGACATCTCGCCCGACATCCTGATCGCGGCCCTTGACACCGTCGCCGAGCAGGGCCTGGCGACCAAGCTCCCGCACCTGACCGTGGTCAAGAACCTGCGGCTGCACTTCCTGCCCGATGCGTCCTTCGACTTCGTGCACGCGCACAGCGTGTTCTCGCACTCCCCTATCGAGGTCATCGACGAGTGCCTCGCGAGCGTCGGCCGGGTGCTCGCGCCCGGCGGCTTCTTCGACTTCACCTTCGACAAGACCGAGGGCGCCGAGCACCAAGTGCTGCACGAGGACTTTTACTACCGGACCCAGACGCTGGTCGACCTCGCGGCCAAGCACGGCCTGACGGGCACCTACCTGGACGACTGGGACGCCACCGGGCACCAGCAGTCCAAGATCCGGATCACCGCGAAGGAGCCGGCGGGATAGAGCGGACGCGGCCGGGCACTGTCGGCGGGGGCCGGGTTGCTGGCACGATCGGCAGTACGGGCACCCGCAGTGCTGACATCCGAAAAAGAGGGAGTACCGGATGGCCGGTCCGCAAGTACTCGCGATCGTGCTGGCCGGCGGGGCAGGCAAGCGGCTCGGGCCGCTCACCGCCGACCGCGCCAAGCCGGCCGTACCGTTCGGCGGGCTGTACCGGCTGATCGACTTCGTCCTGTCCAACCTGGTCAATGCGGGCTGCCGCCGGATCTGCGTGCTCACCCAGTACAAGAGCCACAGCCTGGACCGGCATGTCACCACCACCTGGCGGCTGAGCAACCTGCTCGGCAACTACGTCACCCCGGTCCCGGCGCAGCAGCGGCTCGGGCCGCACTGGTACACCGGGTCGGCCGATGCCATCTTCCAGTCGCTGAACCTCATCTACGACGACAACCCTGACCTGGTGGCGGTATTCGGCGCCGACCACGTGTACCGGATGGACATGACCCAGATGGTCGACCAGCACCTGGCAGGCAGCGCCGGGGTGACCGTGGCGGCCATCCCCGTCCCGCGGGCGGAGGCAAGCAGCTTCGGGGTGATCCAGACCGGCCAGGACGGCCGGTCCGTAGACGCCTTCCTGGAGAAGCCGGCCGACCCGCCGGCCATGCTCGGCGACGACGAGCGCTGTTTCGCGTCGATGGGCAACTACGTGTTCAGCACCGATGTGCTGATCGAGGCGCTGCACCAGGACGCGGCCGACGACGGCAGCAGGCACGACATGGGCGGTGACATCCTGCCGATGCTGGTCAGGCAGGGGTGCGCGCAGACCTACAACTTCCTCGACAACCAGGTGCCAGGCGCCGAGGAGCGCGACGCCGGCTACTGGCGTGACGTGGGGACACTCGACTCGTACTTCGAGTCGCACATGGACCTGTGCGCCCTGCACCCGGTGTTCAACCTGTACAACGACCGCTGGCCGATCCTGACCTACGTGCCGTCCCAGCCGCCTGCCAAGTTCGTGCACGACGACGGCGAGCGGATCGGGCGGGCGATCAACAGCGTGGTCAGCAACGGGGTGATCGTCTCCGGCGGCCTGGTGCGCGACTCGGTGCTGTCGCCTGGCGTGCGGGTCAACAGCTGGTCGCGGGTGGAGCGTTCGGTGATCATGCACAACACCCGCATCGGCCGGCATGCCGTGGTCGAGAACGCGATCCTGGACAAGAACGTGCTCGTACCCGACGGCGCCGTGGTCGGCGTGGACAAGCAGCACGACAGGGACCGCGGTTTCGTGGTCTCGGCTGGCGGCATCACCGTGGTCGGCAAGGGCCAGAAGGTGGCGCCGTGACCGGCGAGTCCGCGCGGTCGCTCCGGGTGGCCTTGCTGACCAGGGAGTACCCGCCCGAGGTCTACGGCGGCGCCGGAGTCCACGTGGAGTACCTGGCCAGGGAGCTGCGCGAGCTGGTCAGCCTGACCGTGCACTGCCAGGGCGCCGACCGGGCGGGCGCGGTCGCGCACCGGCCGTGGGATCTGCTGCGCGGCGCCAATGCGGCGCTGCAGACGATCTCGACCGACCTGGCCATGACCGCGGCGGTCGGCTCGGCCGACCTGGTGCACTCGCACACCTGGTACGCCAACCTGGCCGGGCACCTCGCAGCGACGCTGTACGGCATACCGCACGTGATGACCGTGCACTCGCTCGAACCGCTGCGGCCATGGAAGGCCGAGCAGCTCGGCGGCGGCTACGCGCTGTCCTCGTGGTGCGAGAAGGTGGCAGTGGAGTCGGCGGCCGCGGTCATCGCGGTGTCCGCCGGCATGCGGTCCGACGTGCTCGCCGCCTACCCGGCGCTTGACCCTGACCGGGTGCACGTGATCCGCAACGGCATCGACACCACCGAGTACGCCCCCGATCCCGGCACCGACGCGCTGGCCATGCACGGCGTCGACCCCGGCCGGCCGTACGTCATCTTCGTCGGCCGGATCACCAGGCAGAAGGGCCTGTCGGTGCTGCTGCGCGCCGCCGAGCACCTGGACCCGGCGATCCAGCTCGTGCTCTGCGCCGGGCTCGCCGACACGCCCGAGCTCGAGGCTGAGGTCACCGGCCTTGTCGAGCACCTGCGCTCGGCCAGGACTGGCGTGGTCTGGATTCCGGGGATGCTGCCGAAGGCCCAGGTGATCCAGCTGCTCAGCCACGCGACCGTGTTCGCCTGCCCGTCCCTGTACGAGCCGCTCGGCATCGTCAACCTGGAGGCGATGGCCTGCGGCGCCCCGGTGGTGGCCTCCAGGGTAGGCGGCATCCCCGAGGTGGTCGTGGACGGCCAGACCGGCCTGCTCGTCCCGCCGGACGACCCAGCCGAGCTGGCCAAGGCGATCATGTCGCTGGCGGATGACCAGGAGCGGGCGGCGGCCATAGGCGCGATGGGCAGGCGCTGGGTGGCCGCCGAGTTCAGCTGGGCCGCGATCGCGGCCCAGACCGCCGAGCTGTACGCGGCGCTGAACGCGGAGCTGCCGCGCCGACCCTGACCGGGCCTGGCCCGGGCTTGGCCCGCCTAGCCGTGGCTCAGGTCGCCGAGCCCGCCGCGGCGCCGGTGACCCTGTCGCCCCAGCGGGCGAGCTCGGCGTCCAGGTCGAGCGGCTGGATCATGCTGCCGCTTGCGGTCTCCTGCTCCCAGCTCTCCGACGGCACCCGCCACATCACCTCGAACTCGATGCCGCTCGGGTCCTTGGCGTACAGCGACTTGGAGACCCGGTGGTCGCTGGCGCCGACAAGCGCGCCGCGCGCGGCCAGCCGCGCCCTGACCTCGGCAAGCTCGGCGAGCGTGCCCACCTCCCAGGCCAGGTGGTAAAGGCCCAGGTACGGCCCGGCCGGCGGCTGGCCGTCCGGCGTCGCGAACAGCCCGAGGTCGTGGTCGTTGGCCGACCCTGCGGCCCGTAGGAACGCGGCCCGGCCAGGTATCTCCATCCGCACGTCGAACCCAAGGGCGTCACGGTAGAAGTCCACGGTCGCGGCCAGGTCGCGAACGTAAAGCACGGCATGGTTCAGGCGGCGTACCGGCATCTCAGCTCTCCCGCGGTCAGATCGTCATTCCGAACAACTTCCGCCCGGTGCCCCGAGATTCCCTGGCAGGTCTAGTACGCCGGGACCGCACCCGCGCCCGCAAGCCCGCTGCGCTGCGCCCGGCCGAAGTCGTCGTCGATCAGCACCACGCGGCGGCCGGCCGCGTCGAGCAGCGACGCCGCCACCGACGCCCGGTACCCGGCCTGGCAGTGCACCCAGATCTCGCCGTCCGGTATCTCGGCGATCCGGCCGGGCAGCTCGTGCAGCGGTATGTGCACCGCGTCGTCGATACGTGACGCGGCCCGCTCCGAGTCACGGCGCACGTCGAGCAGGACAAGCGGACGCTCCGTCCTGGCCTGCGCGTACTCGGCGAACGAGCCGACCGGGTAGCAGGCAAGCGGCTCGCCGCCCGCCCACGCGGCCGGTCCGCCGGTGGCGGCAGCCACCTGGTCCACGCCGATCCTGACCAGCTGCCGCTGGGCAGCCGCCACCTCAGCGGGTGTGTCGCCGAGCAGGGTCAGCGGCGCGCCCCACGGCAGCAGCCAGCCGAGGTAGGTGGCCAGGTTGTCGCCGAGCTCGAAGTGCACGGTGCCGCGCAGGTGTCCGGCCGCGAACGCGATCCGCGAGCGCAGGTCGACGACCCACTCGCCGGCCTCGATCCGGCGGCGCAGCTCGCCGCTGTCGGCCTGGCTTGGCGGCTCGAGGTCGGGCGCGCCTGGCCCGGCCAGGTTGGCCGGCGCCATGTGCGCGTAGTACGCCGGGTAGACGTCGAGCCCGGCCAGGATCGTCTCGACGTAGTCACCCTCGGCCAGGGTGAACGCCGGGTTGACGATCATCTCCCTGCCGATCGTGGAGTCCGCTCCCGACGTCGGCGTGGCCGAGCAGAAGCTGCCGAACCCGTGCGTAGGGCAGACCCTGGCGTCGTGCGGCAGCTCGGCGGCGAGCCTGCGGGCCGAGCCGTGCTGCGCCTTGGCAAGCTCCAGGCTGTGCTCAGGGCCGAGCAGATCGGTGCGCCCGGTCGACCCGTAGAGCAGCGATCCGCCGGTGAACACCGCGATCACCCGGTCCTCGTGGCTGAGCGCGAAGGACAGGTGGTTGAACGTGTGCCCAGGGGTGGCGATCACCCTGACCCGCAGCTGCCCGGTCTCGATCTCGTCGCCGTCGGCGACCGGCGACCGGTCGAAGGAGACCTGGTCGGCGGCGTTCACGTAGTAGGCGGCTCCGGCCGCGCTGGCGAGCGCCAGCCCGCCGGTCACGTAGTCGTTGTGGATGTGGGTCTCGAAGACGCTGGTGATGCGGACGCCGCGGTCGGCGGCGATCGCGAGCACCCGGTCGATGTCACGCTGCGGGTCGATCACGATGGCGACCGAGCCGTCGGTGGCGAGGTAACTGCGGTCACCGAGCGACGGCGTGTCGATGACGACGATGTCGATCAACCTGGCCGCCCTCCCTTCGCGCCTGGTTGGCGGCACATTACATCTGCTTCCATGTCACCGAGGCTAACTAGTGAAACAGGGTTCGGCATCAATGGCCCTGGGACCTGTGTAGATGCCGCGCGGGCGGATCGGCGTGTTCCGCGCGTACTCCTCGAGCGCGTGCGCCAGCCAGCCGGCCGCCCGCGCGACCGCGAAGATCGCCTCCCCTGCCCCTGGGATCATCCCCGCGACCGAGGCGAGGACTGCGAGGGCGAAGTCGATGTTCGGCTCGGGCAGCGCCCGCTGCCTGCTCTCGGCGATCACCGCCTCGGCGATCGCCAGCCGGCCTGACCCCGGTGCCGCCTTCCTGATCAGCGCGAGTAGCGCGGCGGCGCGCGGGTCGGTGCCACGGTAGACGAAGTGCCCGAACCCCGGGATCCGCTCGCCCCGCCTGAGCAGGTCGCCCACCACCCTGGTGGCGTCGGCTGGCGCCGCCGCCGACCTGAGCATGACCTCGGCGCCGAACGACGCGCCGCCGTGCAGCGAGCCGCCGACGGCGCCGAGCCCGGTCGCAACCACGGCGTACGGATCGGCCCTCACCGAGGCAGCGACCCTGGCGGCAAGCGTGGACGCCGCTAGCTCGTGGTCGGCGAGCAGCACAAGCGCCGCCCGAAGCGCGCCAACCAGGCCAGGCTCGGGCTGGCTCGGGCACAGCCGCGGCACAAGCCGCTCAGCGATCGTGCCGCGCGGCCCGGGCCGATCCGAGGCAGCCGAAGTAACCCGGGCGGCCGTGTCCGGCGCGGCCAGCGGAAGACAGTCCACCATCCCGGCGATCAGGCAGCGCCCGGCCGCGATCACCGCGGGCGGGTCCAGATGCAGCCTGAGCGGATCGGTGGCGGCCAGGGCGGGCACGATCACCTGGAGCCGCTCGAGCGGCAGGGTGCCCGCAGGCAGCGCCGCCTGGGCCGCCGACCCGGCGGCGATGGCCGGCCCGGTCGCCCGCCACGGTGCGGCTGGCTCGGGATCGCCGAGCATGCCGGTCCAGAGCAGGTAGGCGACGTCCTCCAGGCTCCGCTCGGCGGCCAGCACGATCGCGTCGAACCCGCGGTAGCGCAGGTGCTCGCCGGTGATCTCGGTGAGCTGGGTCTGCACCACAAGCTCGCCGCGGCGCGGCGCCCGGCGCGGCCGCCCGCGCCTGGCTAGCCCCTCGATCTCGCTCGCGCTGAACAGGCTCGCCCGCGATCCCCGTTCCCTCCGCCTGGTGAGCACCCCCCGACTGACGTAGGAGTACAGGCTGGCCTGTTTCACGCCAAGCCGCTCGGCGGCCTCCGCCGCCCCGATCCACTCCCCCGCCCTGGCCTGCTCCGCGGCCCCGGCCAGCTCCCCAGCCCCGGCCCGGTCCCCAGCCTCGGCCCGCTCCCCAGGCCTGGCCCGCTCCCCAGGCCTGACCCGCTCCCCCGCTGCAGCCTCCGTCTGATCGCCCGCTCCCGCCCGCTCCGTCACCACGGCGTCCCTCCAGTCCCATCACTTACGTTGATAATAATCAACATTGACAGACTTGTAAGATCGCAGTCGATAATCAAGTTCGGTCAGTGAGACGGAGGTCCGGTATGCCCAAGGTTCACTTCCTGGACGTCACCAACCGCGACGGCGTGCAGACGGCGAGGACCGGCCTGTCGAAGTTCGGCAAGACCATGGTCAACTTCTACCTCGCCAAGCTGGGCGTGGCGCAGTCCGAGCTCGGGTTCCCCTTCCTGTTCCACGAGGCGCCCTACATCCGGGCCAACGTGGCGCTCGCCCAGGCCGGGGCTTTCGGCAGCCTGCGCCTGTCCGGCTGGTGCCGCGCGGTGACCGCCGATGTCGAGAAGGCCCTGCCGCTCGGACTTTCCCACTACAACCTGTCCATCTCCACCTCGGACCAGATGATCGCGCACAAGTTCCGCGGCAGACTGGACCGCGAGGCGATCATCGCCGAGATGACCGCCGCGGTTCGCGCGGTCAAGGACGGCGGCGCGGCGACAGTGGGGGTGAACGCCGAGGACGGCTCGCGCACCGACGAGGGGTTCCTCACCGAGTTCGCGCTGGCCGCGGTGCAGGCAGGCGCCGACCGGGTGCGCTACTGCGACACGATCGGCGGTGACTCGCCGAACCGGATCAGGGAGCGCTTCGCCAAGCTGGCCGCCGCGACCGGGATCCCGGTGGAGACGCATTGCCACAACGACCTCGGCATGGCCGTGGCGAACTCGGTATCAGGCGCGCTCGGCGACCTTGACGCCGGTCAGGACGCCTGGGTCAACACCTGCGTGAACGGCATCGGCGAGCGCTCGGGCAACGCCGACCTGCTGTCCTGCATCCTCGCCTTCGAGCACGCCTTCGGCGTCTCCGACCGGGTGGAACTCGGCGATGAGATCGACCTGACCTGGGCGCGTCGGTTCGGCCTGTGGGCCAGCTACGCGTTCGGGCAGCCGCTGCCGCAGAACCAGCCTGGTACCGGCCGCAACGCCTTCGCGCACGAGTCGGGTATCCACGCCGACGGCGCGCTGAAGGACAGGCACAACTATGAGCTTTACGACGATGACACGCTCGGGCCGTTCCCGCAGGACTGGCACGCGCGGGCCGGGCGGGTGGTGCTGACCGGAGAGTACGGCGGGATGGCCGGTTTCCGGCACGTCATGGACGGGCTCGGCATCGACGTGGGCGAGCACGAGGACCTGGTCTTCCAGCTCGTCCAGCTGTGCGCGTCGGCGACCGGCAAGCCGCTGACCGACGACGAGCTGCGGCTGATCGCCGCCTACCCGTGCGAGCTTGCCCTGCTGTACCCCGGCCAGCTCGCCTGAATAGTGTTAGCGAAGCTCCTTGCGCTGGCGCATCCGGCGGATCCTGGCCCGCTGGTTGGAGTCCAGCATCATGTAGCCGACCACGGGCACGGCCAGCGCGACGAGCAGGATGAGGAACGGCGCGTACCACGGAACGCCCACGATCCACAAGATGATCGCCAGCACGACCCCGGCGGCTGCCAGCTGCCACTTGCGCGACATAACCGGTCTCCTCTTTCCCGCCGGGATGCCTGCATCCCGGCCAACCCACCAGTGCCGGCCTGAGCGCTACCATGCCGCATCTGCTACCACCACCGTAGCTCCCTGCCGGGCGAGCTCGGACACACCCGGTGCGAGATGATGGGTGAAGGAGGAACCGATGCCGCTGTCACTGCCGATTGAGCCTGAGGCCAACGAGTACCTGTCCAGGGACGGGCTGGCGCTGCTGCTCGCGATGATGCTCGACCAGCAGGTGCCGTTCGAGAAGGCGTTCAGCTCGCCATATCAGCTGGCGCTGCGGCTCGGCCACGAGCCGACCGCCGCCGAGCTCGCGGACTTCGACCCGGACGCGCTGGTCGCCATCTTCGCGCAGCGGCCAGCCCTGCACAGGTTCCCGCGCGCCATGGCCGGCCGGGCACAGGAGCTCGCCAGGATCGTGGCCGACCGTTACGACGGCGATGCCAGCGCGGTCTGGGCCAGCGCCGCCGACGCCGCCGAGCTGCGCAAGCGCCTATCCGAGCTGCCCGGCTACGGCGCGTACAAGGCCCAGATCACGATCGCGCTGCTCGGCAAGCAGCTCGGAGTCCAGCCGACGGGCTGGCGTGAGGCGGCCGGCCACTTCGGGGAGGCCGGGTCGCACTACTCGGTCGCCGACATCAGCGACGAGGGCTCGCTCGCCAGGGTCCGCTCGTACAAGAAGGCGATGAAGCAGCAGCGCGCTGCCGCCAGCGCGTGACCGCCGTCGACCACGGAGTTCTGACCCATTCGCACCTAATTACCGCAATGCCCGTTGGACTGGATGCCACACCCATTGCGGTATACGGAACAAACTCCACATTCATAGATCGGGCGCCCGGCGACTCCCTAGATCGGGCGCCCGGCGACTCCCTAGATCGGGCGCCCGGCGACCCTGTGCATAGCGGTGAGCAGGCACCTCGGCGGTAGCGAGCCCGCCGTCACCAGGCGGCGGCGTCAAGCCCGAAGCTGTGACTGTCGGTGAGCAGCAGGTGCCGTGCGGTCAGCCGACCGTGCGAGATGGTGGCCACCCACAGCGCAGGCGGCCTATGGCCGACCAGGTAGAGGACCCGGTCTCCGTCCGGTGCGAACGCCACCGGCAGCACTCCCCTCGGCAGCGCGGCGATCTGGCGGCCGCTCACCGCAGACCCGTGCAGCGTGATCTGGTCGATCGCCCCGGCCGACCGGCCGCCCATCCGCGCGATCAGGAAGCTCTGCCCGGTGGCGTAGTCGCCGCTGATCACCTCGATCGGCGAGGTCAACCGGCGCGGCACGAAGACCTTGTGCGCGAAGAGGCCTCCAGCGGTGACGTCGACGACGATCACGCACAGGCCCTTGGACGAGGTCTGCTGGCCGCAGCGATTGCCGGCCTTGCCGGCGGTCGCGCCGCGGCCCGCCTGCGCCGACACGGCGACCGCGTCGGGCTGCGGTACGGCGAGCACCTGGTTCCCGTCGCCGAGCCAGGCGACCGTGCCCTGATTGAGCAGCGAGGACCGCGGGCCGATCAGGCCGGCCAGCGAGATCACCCTGGTGCTGCCGGTGCGCAGGTCCCTGACCGCCAGCGAGGAGAACGCGTTCGGCGAGAACTGCGCGCCCGTGGCGTAGGCGAGGTAGCTGCTGTCCGGGCTGACCGACGGATAGGCGCCGTCGGCCACGACGCTGATCTTCCCGGTCGCGACCGAAATCTGCCTGACCACGATCTGGCCGCTGCGCAGCCCGACCACGAAGACCGAGCCCCCGTCGGGGGACAGGGCGAAGCCGTTGCCCGTGCCGGCCGACGCAAGCGCCTTGACCAGGCGGCCGGTACGCGCCGAGATCAGCCGCACCGACTCGCGCAGGCCAGAGGCCGATGATCCGGCGACGGCCACGACCGGCGGGTCGGCAACATCGCCGGCCGCGCGGCCGCGCATGGCAGCGTCGCGGGCCGCGGTCGCCGTGGCCGCGCGCGGATGGCCTGAGGTCGCCATCGCGCTGGCCGGCCAGAGGCCGGACATGGCCAGACCGAGCAGGCACGCCGTGACCGCCAGGGTGCCGACGATCGCGGCAAGCCACCGGCCGCGGCGCACCAGGAAGCGAGACTCCGGGGTGCGCCTGTCGTTCTCCGACGCAGTCAATGTTCCTCCCTCACCGGCCGTCCGCCTGGGACGTGCCGGATCGCACCGCTCACGAATAAGACGCACGGGAACGGCGCTGCGCTGCGCCGGCGGAGCGGGTAATGTCTCGCCTCATGCCCGAGTCTGACATCCCGGCCGGTCCCGCGGGCCAGGTCGGTCCCGTTCCGCCTGCTTCTTCCGCCGCCATTCCGGCGGCCGGCACCGCCCGCGTGCACGTGCTCCAGGAGGGGTACGCGCGCGAGGAGGAGGATGGCGACCGGGTCGGCAGCACGGTCACGCTGATCACCGACGGCGACGCGGCCGTGATCGTGGACCCTGGCATGGTGTGGTCACGCGCGGCCCTGATCTCGGCGCTGGCCGAGCACGACGTCGCCCCCGACGACGTGACCGACGTGGTGTTCAGCCACCATCACCCGGACCACACCGTCAACGCGGCGCTGTTTCCCGCCGCCCGTATCCACGACTACTGGGCGGTCTACGACGGCGACCTGTGGGTATCACGCGACGCCGAGGGCGCCGAGCTGAGCCCGTCGATCGGGCTGATCCTCACCCCAGGCCACACCGACCAGGACATCAGCACCGTCGCGGCGACGCCGGACGGCGTCTACGTATGCACCCACGCCTGGTGGGGTGCCGACGGTCCGGCGAACGACCCGTTCAGCCCTGATCAGGAGGTGCTGTCGGAGAGCCGGGCGCGCATCCTCGGCATCGCATCGGTGATCATCCCTGGCCACGGGCCCAGCTTCGTGCCGGGACCCGACACGCCGCGCTAACCGCTGGCTACGGCTTGCGGCTGGGATTTGCCGCGCTGCGGGGGCGATGATGGTGGCCGGCCAGAAAGGCAGTGTCAATGTCCAGCGCGCAGTTGTACGACACCATCGGAGCCGCCTACACCGTCACACGGCGCACTGAACCACGCATCGCTGCGCAGGTCTGGGCTGCGCTCGGCGACGCCCGGACCGTACTGAACGTCGGGGCGGGCACCGGGTCCTACGAGCCCCCCGACCGCCACGTCCTCGCGGTGGAACCGTCGGCGCTCATGCGTTCGCAGCGCCAGCCGGACGCGGCGCCGTGCCTGGCCGGATCCGCGGAGCACCTGCCGTTCGATGACCAGTCCTTCGACGCCGCGATGGCTTTCTCCACCATTCATCACTGGCAGGACCCCATCGCCGGCCTGCGCGAGATGCGGCGCGTCGCTCGCCGCGTCGTGGTGTTCACATTCGACACCAGTGACCCTAGCCAGTTCTGGCTGACTCGCGACTACCTGCCCGAGGCCGCTGCCTTGAGAGCCTGCGAAGTCTTGGCATCGCTGACCGAACTGGCGCGCGCGATCGGAGCGCGGATCGAACCGGTGCCCATCCCGTGGGACTGCGCTGACGGCTTCTACGAGGCCTACTGGCGCCGGCCCGAAGCCTACCTGGACGAGAATGTCCGTCGCGGAATATCGGTCTGGGCCAGCGTCGGGCCGGACGCCGAGCAGCGGGCAGTGCACAGCCTCCGTCATGACCTCGCCTCCGGCCGGTGGGCCGAGCGCAACCGCGACCTCGTCGATCTCGAGGCGGCAGAGCTTGGCGCCCGCATGCTGATCGCCTGAACCCGCCACATCTGGCTACGACTTCGCGTTTCGGAGCGACTTATTGTCAGTGGCAGCTGCTAGGATACGAATAAGTGTTCTAGAGAGATGGCATTGCCGGGGCCGTACGAAGGACACGACCCGAAGGCCACGAGAGGCACTGAGAAGGCGCTGGGAAAGCGCTCAGAACTCCCCGCAGGGGAGCCTCCGCCCCGGTGACGGCCCTCCAGCGGATGATCTTGCGGCGCGGTGACGCCGCCCGGGTCCTATCGCCACTGAGGCAGCCGCGAAGGAGGTGCAGCGTGTGCGGTCCCGATCAAGCGCCTGGCCAGTTCCGCTACGACTTAGCGGCATCCGGCCGCCCCGGCAGCGTGAGCGAGGCGCTTGCCGCGCTGCACGGCGCGCTCGGGTTCCTCGCCGATGCCGACGCCACCGCGCTGACCGCAAGCGAGCAGGCAGAATGCCTGCGCGGGCTAGAACGAGCCGAGTCCGCCAGGATCGCCGCCCGGTCGTCGGTGCTTGCCGCGTTCACCGCGAACGGCGTCTTCGCCGACGACGGGCACCGCGGCCCCACCTCGTGGCTGCGCTGGCAGACCAGGATCACCGGCTCGGCCGCGGCGGGTGCGGTCGCCTGGATGCGGCGCCTCTCCGCGCATCCCGCGGTCAGGGACGCGCTGGCCGGCGGCAGCATCTCGGCCTCCTGGGCCAGGGAGATCTGCGACTGGACCGATCTGCTCCCCGCGTACGCCCGCAGCGACGCCGACGCGATCCTGCTCGCCGCTGCGGCGGCCGGGGCAGCGCTCGCCGACCTCGCCGGACTGGCCGAGGAACTGCGCCGCCGCACCGCGGAACCAGACCAGGACGGCGACGACGGCTTCGCTGACCGGGCGGTCAGGCTTGACCGGCACTACCGCGGTGCCGGGAAGCTGAGCGGCGACCTCACTCCGCGGTGCGCCGCCGCGCTGCGCGCCGTGCTCGATGCGCTGGGCAACAAGGTCGGTCCCGAGGACACCCGCACCAGATGGCAGCGCGACCATGATGCGATCGAAGAGGCCTGCCGCCGCCTGATCGCCTCAGGCGCGCTGCCGGACCGGGCCGGCCAGTCCACCAAGATCCAGCTCGTCATGACCCTGGATCAGCTGCTCGGCCAGGCCGGCGCGTCGCCGGCCGGTCCCGTGCCTTCTGACCCCGCCGTGCCTCCCGACCCGGCACCGCCGGGGCCGCTGGCCAGGCCCGGCGACCTGTGCGACGCCACGATCGTGCCCGTCGTCACCGGCCACGTGGACCACGAGCTTCTCGACCGCCTCGCCCGCGTCTTGCTCGCCAGCGGATCCGGCCCCGGCGGCGGCGCTTCCGGCCGGCTCGGCCCGGACTTCGCTCGCGAGCTGATCCTGCGCAACGCCGTCGCCCTGCTCTCCGGCCCGGGCGGACTGGCTTCCAGGCTGCGCACCGGCCAGCTGACCGGTCCGGCGGCCTCGATCAGCCTGCCGCTTGACCTCGGCACCGCGACCGACACCGTCCCGCCGTACCTGCGCCGCGCTATCATCCTGCGGGACAAGCACTGCAGTTTCCCCGGCTGCACCGTGCCCGCAGCCGCCTGCCAGGTACACCACATCATCCCGGTGTCCGATGGCGGCCCGACCACCCTGGAGAACTGCACGCTCGGCTGTCCGTTCCACCACCTCATCGCGATCCACCAGCTTGGCTGGAACCTTGTATTGAAGGCCGACGGCACCACGACCGCGATCAGCCCCGACGGCAGCCGCGTCCTGCGCAGCCACGACCCGCCCTAAGACCTGCGCTGACTATGATTTTCGCGACATGCCGGATCGCCTCACCGCTCGCGTCGCACTGATGGCACTGCTGGTCCTGCTGACGATCGCCGGGACCCGTGCCGTCAGTCCGACCGTCGGCTGGCGCCTGCCGTCGCGGCCGGTCGTCCTCGTCGTTGGCGGCGTGCTCGAAGCCGTGCTCGCCGGCCTGCTCGTCGCCCTGCGGTGGCGCCGATCCGCAGCCGCTGTGTCGCCCGATGCCGTGTCGCCCGATGCCGTGCCGCCCGATGCCGATCTCGGCACCCGGCTGCGCGGGCCGCTGTCGGCCGCGCTCGTGACCGGCCTCGTCGTGATCCCGATCGCGATGGTCGTCGCCAGCCTCGGCCGGTGGAAGCGGCAGCAGCAGCGCCCGCCCGCGCTGAAGATCACCCATCTGCGGCGGATCAAGACGCCTCCGGTCAGCGCCGGCCACAGCCCGAACCTGGCTGGCCTGATCCACTACCTGCTCATCGCGATCCTGATCGTCGCGCTCGTGGCCGTGGCGATCGCGATCTGGCGGCACCGGCTGGCCTGGTCGCGCCGGCCGGACGACACCGACCTCGACGACGCCGCGGACACCCCGGCCGAGCTGGCCCGCGCGGTCCAGTCAGCGCGCCAGGCTCTCCGCGACGTGGACGAGGCGCGGGCCGCGATCATCGAGTGCTACGTGGCCATGGAGTCCAGCCTCGCCGACGCGGGGACCGAGCGGGCCGCGGCCGAGACACCGGACGAACTGCTCGCGCGTGCGGTCAGGCTCGGCGTCGTCGGCGCCGGCCCGGCCGGGCGGCTGACGGCGCTGTTCTACGAGGCGCGGTTCTCCACCCACCCGATGCCGCCGTCCCGGCGAGATGAGGCCGAGCAGGCGCTCGCCGACCTCGCCGCGACACTGCCCGACCAGCGCGCCGCGACGCTCTCGGCCGGCAGCGCGGCAACAGCATCGGCAGCGGGGAACGGCAGTACCGGTTCGCGCGGCTCTCGGCAGGCCGGGCCGTGAGCCGCACCGGCTGGAACACCGCCCGCCGCGAGATCGCCGTCGCAGCCGGGCTCGCCGCCGCGCTGACCGCCGCGGCCTGGGTGCTTGACGGGCCGGCGGCGGGCGCGGTGGTCGTGATCGGCTCGGTCGCGCTGAGCCTGCTCCTGCTGCGGACCTTGCTCGGCCAAGGCGCCGAGCTACCGCCGCCCGTGCCGGATCCCAGCCAGCCGACGCAGTCGTTCCGCGGCTTCTGGCGGACCCAGGCCGACCTCGCCGACGCCACCAGGTCGCTGAGCGCCTGGGACATGGGCGCGCGCCGCCGACTGACCAACCTGTTCGCCGCGCGGCTCGCCGAGCGGCACGGGATCAGCCTGGCCGACGACCCTGAGGCGGCCAGGCGGCTCCTGCTGCGCAGGCCGAGCCGGCACGACCTCTGGTTCTGGATCGACCCGACCCGTCCGACCCCGCCCGACGCCGGCGCGCGGCGCGGGATCCCGCCGAGCGCGCTCGCCTCCCTGATCGACCGACTGGAGCAGCTGTGACACTAACCCCGGCGCAGACGGCCGAACGCTGCGCCGCCGTGCTCGACGAGGTGGAGCGGGCGATCATCGGCCAGCGGGCCACGCTCGAGCTCGTGCTGACCGGCATCCTGGCGGGCAGCCACATCCTGCTCGAGGACCTGCCTGGCCTCGGCAAGACGATGACGGCACGGTCCTTCGCCAAGGTGCTCGGCCTGGAGTTCACCAGGATCCAGTTCACCCCCGACCTGCTGCCCTCCGATGTCGTGGGCGCCCCGATGTACGACCAGCGCAGCAGGGAGATGGTGTTCAGGCCCGGGCCGGTCTTCACCCAGCTGCTGCTCGCCGACGAGATCAACAGGACGCCGCCGAAGACTCAGGCCGCCCTGCTCGAGGCGATGGGCGAGGGCCAGGTGAGCATGGACGGCCAGACCAGGCCGCTGCCTAGGCCGTTCATCGTGCTGGCGACCGCCAACCCGATCGAGTACGAGGGCACCTACGACCTGCCTGAGGCACAGCTCGACAGGTTCGGCATGCGGCTGCGGTTCGGTTACCTGAGCGGCACCGACGAGGTCGCCATGCTGCAGCGCCGCCTGGACCGGGCCGCCGACGAGGTGAACCTGGCCACGCTGACCGGGCCGGATGAGCTGATCGCCATGCGCCGCTCGCTCGAGCAGGTCGAGGTCTCCCCCGACCTGCTTGAGTACGTCGTCGCGCTGCTCGGCGCGACCAGGCAGCACGCGCAGATCCAGGTCGGCGCGAGCCCGCGCGGCGGGTTGTTCCTCGTCCAGCTGGCCCGCGGTCATGCGGTGCTGCACGGCCGCGATTACGTGATTCCCGACGACGTCAAGGCGGTCGCGGTCCCCGCGCTCGGCCACCGGATCACGCTGCGACCTGAGCTGTGGGTGCGCAAGGTCAGCCCCGAGGACGTGATCGCCAGGATCCTGACCAGCGTGCCGGTGCCGCGCACTGACCCCGCGGCTCCCGTTTCGAAATAATGCCTGAATCTTCTGGCCTTAACGCAGCCGTCGTGGTGACCGCAGGCACACCGCGAGAGGCTCCGGTCGCGTGGCGGCTGTCCGGCCATGCGCGCCGGCTGGTGACGCTCGCCATCGCCGGACTGCTGATCGCCGTGCTCGCCAGGAGGCCCGAGTTCGCCGGGCTGGCCGCCCCGGCGCTGCTGCTGCTGGTCCCGGCCGGATCGGCCAGGCCTGCCACGGTCGGCGTCGCGCTCGCCGCCGGGACCGGTGACCGGCTGACCGAGGGCGAGCGGGCCACGATCATGGTCAGGGTGACCGGGGCCGCCGGTTTCGACGCGCAGGTCAGGCTGCACCCGGCCGCCTGGATCGCCGCGGAGCCCGGGGTGCTCGGCGCCGACGGGTGGTTCAGGCTGCCGTTCCGCTCGCAGCGCTGGGGCCGCCGGCCGGTCGGCACGCTGGAGGTCACGCTGCACGACCGCTGGCGGCTCCTGCAGGGGCGGCTGACGGTGCACGTGCCGACCGCGTTCTGCTATCCGCTGCCCGCCAGGCTGGAGTCGCGGGTCGTGCTCAGCAAGCTGCCTGCCCGGCTGGGCGAGCACCCGGCCAGGGCGGCGGGCGAGGGCAACGAGTTCTCCGGGGTGCGCGAGTTCGTGCCCGGGGACCGGCAGCGGCGGATCAACTGGCCGGCCACCACCCGGCGCGGCACCCTCCAGCTGAACACGTTCGCTGCCGAACGCGCCCAGGTGGTCGTGATTCTCATGGACGTCAGCGCCGACGTCGGGGAGGCCGGAACCAGCACGGCCGACCTGGCCGTCAGGGCGGCAGCCGGAGTCGCGGCGTGCTATCTCGCGGCGCGCGACCGGGTTGGCCTGATCAGCTTCGGTACCAGGGTGCGCTGGGTCAGCCCGGCCGCCGGCCGGCGCCAGGCCGACCGGATCATGGACCTGGTCATGACCGACTCCGGCGACGGCGAGCGGGTCGACGCGGTCAGCAGGCTGCCGCGCGCCGCGCTGCCGCCTGGCGCGCTGATCGTGGTCGTGAGCCCGCTGCTCAGCCTGCGGCTGGTCGAGGCGCTGCGGGAGCTACGCGAGCGCGGGTTCGCCACGATCGTGATCGACGTGCTGTGTTCCGAGCCCGAGGTCAGCGCCGGGCTGATCGGCGGCGCGGCTGTGCGGCTGATCGGCGGGCGGCTGATCGGCGGGCGGCTGCTGACCGACCGGTACCGCACGCTGGAGATGGCCGGGCTGGCCAGGCGGGTGTGGCGGATGGAGCAGGACGCGATCAGGTTCTCGCTCCGCGAACTCGGCATCCCGGTCACGAGGTGGGACGGCCAGTCGAGCCTGGACGAGCCGCTCGCGCCGTACACCAGGCGGGTCATGGTGAACCGGGCATGACGAGGAGCTCGATGCGGTTCCTGGCGCCAGGCACCCTCGCCGTGGCGGCGCTGGCGGCGGCCGCGGTGGTCTGGGCCGCGCTGCCGATGCACGGCGCGAGCCGCGGCGCCAAGCCGGTCCTGGTCGCCGCCGCGCTCTGCGCGGCGGCGAGCGTGGCGCAGCTCGGCCGGCTGGCGGCCCAAGGCGCCGCGGCGCGGCCGCCCGAGCTGTACGTGACCACGCTCGCCGGGCTGGCGAGTAGGGCCTGGGCGGCGACCGGGGCCGTCCCCTGGCCGCAGCTCCTGCTGGTCGCCGTGCTGGTGCTCGAGGTGCTGCACCCGTCCAGGCCGCCGCACACCTTCGTGCTCGGGCTGATCCTGCTCGGCTACCTGCTGGCCCTGCACCTGGCCGAGACCGGCGCCCCGGCGTCGGTGCTGCGCGGCCAGCTTCGGCTGATCGCCGCGGGCGCCGCGCTGGCCGCCGTCTCGGCCGGGGCGGGGCTGCTGCCCCCGGCCGGTGCCGGCTCGGGCTGGCTGACCGCGGTCGCCGGGGTCGCCGCCGTGATCGCGGCCGGCCTCGCCCTGCCGGTCTAGCGGCCATTTGTCGCTCCGCCGCCGCTCTGCGTTCGCCGCCCGCGGGGCGGGCGGCCGGGTCAACTGCTCGCCTCAGTACCCTGGCCTGCGTGACATCGAGCCTGGAGTACCGCGAGCCGCCGGTCCCCGCGTTCCTGTTCGACCTCGACGGAACGCTGATCGACAGCGTGTACCAGAATGTGATCGCCTGGCGCGCCGCGCTGGCGAAGATGGACATCGACCTGTCGGTGTGGCGTATCCACCGCAGGATCGGGATGAGCGGCGGGCTGTTCGTCTCCGCGCTGCTGCGCGAGACCGGCCGGTCCCTGTCGGAGCAGGACATCGAGGCGCTGCAGCAGGACCACGCCGAGCAGTACCTGGCCCAGGTGGACTCGGTCAGGCCGCTGCCGGGCGCCAGGGAATTGCTCGCCGCGCTGTCCGCGCACGGCGTGCCGTGGGCGATCGCGACCAGCGGCCGCGCGGTAATGGCGCGGCGTGCGCTGCCGCTGCTCGGGCTTGCCGATGACGCCCCGATCGTCACCCGCGAGATGGTCAGGCACGCCAAGCCCGATCCCGACCTGTTCCTCGCCGCGGCCGCGCTGCTCGGCGTGGAGCCGGCCGCCGCCATGGTGGTCGGGGACAGCGTCTGGGACCTGCTCGCCGCCAGGCGGGCCGGAGCGCTGGGAATCGGCCTGCTGTCCGGCGGCTACGGGCGGGAGGAACTTGAGCGGGCTGGCGCGTACCGGGTCTACTCCGACCCCGCCGACCTGCTGGCCCGCGCCGACGAGGTCGGCGTGCGCATGCTCACCAGCTAATTAGGCGCCTGGGGCACGCCAGGGCGCGCTCGCCTGCCCGTCCAGATGGCCACCCAGGTCGTCACGGCGGCGAGATAGAGCAGCACGATCGCGAAGGTACGGATGGCGAGTACGGCCTGCCAGCGCTGGCCGAGGTAGATCGACATGTCCCAGAGCACGTGCACCGCCAGCATCGGGAGCACGCTGCCGGTGCGCAGGAACAGCCAGATGAACACCGCTGCCCAGACCGCGATCCCGGCCACGCCGAGCCCGTAGTAGTCGTGGTAGGAGCACCGCAGCAGCATGCCGACGACCACGATCTCGGGCAGCGGGCGTCGCGCCTGCCGCAGCGTGGTGACCACGAACGCGAGGACCACGAGTTCCTCGACCACGCCGGCCGCGATCGACGCGGTGACCGTGAAGATGAGGTAGCTGTAGTCCTGGTGGGCGGGCTGGTCGAGGTGATGGCTGCCGGCCAGCCGGGCGGTGAGCACGCCGCCGGCCACCAGCGCGACCACCGCCCAGGCGGCGATCCGCACGCTCTGCGCGCCGCCTGCCCTGCCGTCGGCGCGGCGCGGCCAGCCGATGCCGAGCTGGCGCGGCGTGATCCCGCGCGTGGCCGAGACCAGCACCACGACCAGCACGGCAAGCACGCTGACCGCGATCTCCTGGACGGCCTGCGGCGCGAAGACCGCCCAGCTTCCCGACGCCACCGGGTAGCGCTCGGCCAGCGTCTCGCCCCCGGCGACGATGCTCGCCGCGAAGAACGCGCCGAAGACGAGGAGGACCTCGCCGTAGGCGCGTGCCGCGGAGATCGGGGTGGCGGGCGGCGGCGGCTGCGCCGACCACCAGTGCGCCCGCGCGGGACGGCCGGGCGGCAGCGGCCAGCCTGCCGCATCGGGCCGGATCGCCGTGTCGCCGCGATCCGCCACTACCGGCCCGCCGCGTAGCCCTGCATGCCGCGCGCGTTGGCGCCTGCGTACAGGAACCCGCCGTCGCGGCTGACCGCGCTGATCCGGCCGAGCGACCAGGGGCCGGACACCGTGACCTCATGGCCGCGCCCGCGCAGGTCGGCAATCACCTCATCGCCGAACCTGGCCTCGACGGTCAGCGACCGAGGGACGCTCTCCCTCGGGTAGAACGAGGAAGGGAAGTGGTCGGTGTGGAACGCGGGGGCGTCGATGGCCTCCTGCAGGTTCATGCCGAACAGCACGTGGTTCAGGAAGAACCCGATCGTCCACTGGTCCTGCTGGTCCCCGCCGGGCGTGCCGAAGGCCAGGTAAGGCTCGCCGCCGCGCAGCACAAGGCCGGGCGACAGGGTGGTACGCGGCCGCCGGCCGGGAGCGAGCGTGCTGGCGAAGCCGGGGGTGAGCGTGAACATCTGCGCCCGCGTCCCCAGGCAGAAGCCGAGCCCGGGCACCGCCGGCGAGCTGGTCAGCCAGCCGCCGCTCGGGGTGGCCGAGACCAGGTTGCCGAACCGGTCGGCCACGTCCAGGTGGCAGGTGTCACCAGGCTGTACCGCGTCCATGGTCGGCTCGCCGGTGCCGGCCAGGCCAGCGAGCGCCGCGCGTCCCGCAGCGCCGGTCGCGTAGCCGGGCAGCGCTGGCTCGGCATCGCCAGGCCGGCCAGGAACCAGTTCGGCGCTGGCGTGCTCGCCGACCAGCGCGCGGCGGCGCGCGGCGTAGGACTCAGACAGCAGCCCGGCCAGCGGCACCTCGGTGTGCCGCGGGTCGCCGTACCAGGCCTCGCGGTCGGCGAAGGCCAGCTTGGCGCACTCGGTCACGGTGTGGATGAGGTCGGCGCTGCCCATGGCCGCCAGGTCGAAGCCGTCGAGCAGGGCGAGCTGCTGGCAGAAGACCGGCCCCTGGCCCCACGGACCCGTCTTGCACACGGTAAGGCCGTGGTAGTCGAACGTCACCGCCGGCTCGGTGCCTGCCCGCCAGCCGGCCAGGTCCGCGCCGGTCAGCAGCCCGCGGTTGGCGCGGCCGGTGGCATCCATCGCCTCGGCATGGGCCAGGTAGCTCTCGATCGCCTCCGCGACGAAGCCCTCGTACCAGGCCCGCCTGGCCGCCTCGATCTGGCCGTCCCTGTCGCCGGATGCCGCCTCCGCCTCGGCGAGTACCCGGCGGTAGGTCTCGGCCAGTGCCTTATTGGCAAAACGGCTCCCGGGCGCCGGTGTGCCTGACGAGAGGTAGATCTCCGCGGACGTCGGCCAGTAGTGCGTGAACGTGGGGACCATGGCCTCGATGGCTGCGCTGGCCGTGGGCAGCATCGGGTAGCCGTGCTCTGCGTAGCCGATCGCGTAGCTCATCACCTCGCGCAGCGGCAGCGTGCCATACCGGCCGAGCAGCAGCATCCACGCGCCGAACGCGGCAGGGACCGTGGCGGCGAGCAGGCCGTTGCCTGGAATCAGGTCGATGCCGAGTTCGGCGAACGTGTCCAGGGTGGCCGCGGCTGGCGCGGTGCCCTGGCCGTCGACCACGAACACCCCGCCGTCGGACACGCTGTAGCCGATCACCGGGACCTCGCCGCCCGGCCCGTTCAGGTGCGGCTCGACTATCTGGAGCACCAGCCCGGTCGCCACCGCCGAGTCGAACGCATTGCCCCCCGACTCGAGCACGGCCATGCCGGCCGCCGATGCCAGCCAGTGCGTGGACGCCACCATGCCGAACGTGCCCGCCAGCTGCGGTCTGGTGGTGAACGGCTGGCCGGTGGCCACAGGCAGCTCCGATTGGCTTCGGGAGATCGAAGGGCGATGTACCCACCGCAGCTCAACATAAAGGATATTCGCGGCGCTGTTTGAGGCCGCGATCAGCGCCCCATCCAGGGTGCCGGCCGCAAACTCACCCGGGCCACCCGCCAGGACGTGCGACGATGGCCGCTATGGACGCCTCAGCCCCCTGGCGGGCCAGGTGACCCACGGTGCCATGCCTCAGCGGCTGGTGCCCGGCGCGACGGTGGGCGGCTACCGGCTTGAGCAACGGCTCGGCCGGGGCGGGATGGCCGTCGTCTACCTCGCCAGGCACGGCCGCATGAGCAGCCCGGTGGCGCTCAAGGTGCTGGCGCCTGGCCTGGGCCAGAACGCCGAGTTCCGCGCCAGGTTCGTGCGCGAGTCGCAGGCCGCTGCCGCGGTCAGCCACCGGCACATCCTGCCGGTTTACGATGCCGGCGAGGCCGACGGCCACCTGTACATCGCGATGCGGTACGTGCGCGGTGGCGACGTGCGCGGCCTGCTCAAGCAGGGCGGGCCGCTGCCACCCGGCCTGGCGGGAACCGTGATCGCCCAGATCGCCTCGGGGCTCGACATCGCGCACGCGGGCGGGCTCGTGCACCGCGACGTCAAGCCGGCCAACATGCTGCTCGAGGCCCCCGCCGAGGCCGCAGTCACCGGCCGCTACGCCGAGGCCATCCACGTTTACCTGGCCGACTTCGGTGTCAGCAAGCAGGTGCTGGCCCCCGGGCTGACGGTGGCCGGGCAGATCGTGGGCACGCTCGACTACATCGCACCCGAGCAGATCGAAGGGCAGCGCCTGGACGGGCGCGCCGACCAGTACTCGCTGGCCTGCACCGCCTTCGAGCTGCTGGCCGGCGTCCCGCCGTTCCGGCGCAGCATGCGCGAGGCGATCATCTGGGCCCAGATGTCCGAGCCGCCTCCGTCACTGACCGCACGGCGACCGGGGATTGCCGCCACGGTCGATGCCGTTCTCGGAAAGGCGCTCTCGAAGAGCCGGTCGGGCCGTTACCGCAGCTGCACCGAGTTCGCCGCCGACCTCACCCTGGCGCTCGGGCTGGCGGCGGTGCCGACGGGAGCGACGGACGAGACCAGGCCAGCCAGGCGACCCAGTGGCCGGTTGGCTGGCGGACCTGGGCACGAACCGCCGACGGCCAGGCGGGATCCCTGACCAGCCGGTGACAAACCCTGACCGGCCGGTCAACCAGGCACCGTCTCAACCCGGCACTGCCATTCTCGCGTCTTTCTCTATGACAGCTAGCTCTCTCTGGCTCAGGGGCGGATCACGATGGCAACGGGGCAATCTTGGGCACGCAACTCCGCATGCAGGGTCGTGCTCCTCGGCGCGATCGCGGTGCTGGCGGTCGGCTGCGGGCTGCAGAGCGGCCAGCATCACCAGGCGCACGGCGCCAGGCACCGGCACCGCCATGGCACCTCGACCAGCGTCGCGTGCGCGCCGTCGAACATCAAGGTTCGGCTGGACACGAGCTCGGCCGGGGTGGCGGCTGGCACGTCCTATGTGCCGCTCGATTTCACCAACGTCTCGTCGGCGGGCTGCCGACTGGCTGGCTTCCCGAGCGTGTCGCTCGCGTCCGGGCCACACGGCACGCCGATCGGCTCGGCGGCCGCACCGTTTCCGGGCGCCACCGGCAGCAGCGGCGCGACCAGCCTGGTGCTGCCGTCCACTGCCGCAGCGCACGCCTGGGTGCACATCGCCGACGTCGCGAACATCCCGTCGGCGCAGTGCCATCCGGTCAGGGCAGCCGGGTTCCTGGTGACGCTGCCCGGCCAGGCGACGACGGCGTTCGTCAGGTATCCGGTGACGACATGCGCTGACGGGGTGAGCGGCATGCAGATCCTCACCGTCGAGCCGTTCTACCCCGGGCTGGCCAAACCGGGCACGGCCCAGTAGCAGCTCAAGCGCCAGTCTCCCGGCGGCGCCAGCGTCGGCGCCGTGGTTGCCGGTAGGTTGCCGTGCATGGCTGACATCGATCCGCGGCTGCGCGCCGTCTGGGACCTGTCCGTGGCTGAGGTACGGGAGTACGCCGGGCGGCACGAGTACGACGGCCGGGTGCAGGATCTCTCGCCTGACGGCGTCCGGGCTGGCCTCGCGACCCTCGCCGCGGCGGAGCGCGCTGATGGCACTGCGGCGGAGCGCGCTGATGGCACTGCGGCGGAGCGCGCTGACGGCACCGCGGACCGCGACGCGCACGATGAGGCCCACCTCGCGGTGTTCGCCAGGGCGGCAGAGGTAACCTTCGGCGAGCTAGGCCTGCACCGCAGCAACCCGTACTTCCACGTCGCCAACCTGGACCTGGCCTGCTACGACCGCGACTACGCGCCGCAAGACGAGCGCGACCGCGCCCGCGACCAGCACCTGGCGGCCTGGCCCGAGGCCATCGACGCGGCGCTGGCCGCGCTCGACGCGGTGACTGCGCCGGTGGCGCGGTCGCTGACCGGCGCCGTGATCGGCCTGGCCGCCGGTATCCCGGCGGACGCTGACGCGGCGACCAGACAGGCGGCGCTGGCCGCGCATTCCAGGCTGGTGCGGCACATCGAGCGCGCGGCGGAGTCCGGCGACGAGGACGCGGCGCTCGGCAGCGCCGCGCTCACCTCGCTGATGTCTAGCGCCGAGGGCATCGACCTTGACCTGGCCAGGCTGGCCGAGCGCGCCGACGCCGAGCGGGACCGGCTGTCTCGCCTGCTGGCGCGGGACTGCGCCAGCATCGACTCAGCCAGGCCGCCGCTTGAGGTTGCCCGCGACCTGGTCAGGCAGCATCCCGACGCGGACGGCGTAATCGAGGCCGCCAGGGTATGGACCGAGCGCGCCATCGAGTTCACCAGGCAGGCCGACCTTGTCCCGTATCAGGACGGCGAGTGCCAGGTGTTGCTGGCGCCGGAGTCGCGGCGGTGGGCGATGGCGATGATGGCGACGTCGGCGCCTGGCGAACCGGACGGCCCGTCCAGGTACTACATCACCCCGCCCGACCCGTCGTGGCCCGAACACGAGGCCGAGGAGTGGCTTGAGGTGTTCAGCGACACCACGCTGCCGGGGATCACCGTGCACGAGGTCGCGCCCGGCCACTTCTCGCACGGCCGGGCGATCAGGCGGGCGGCGACGGACATCAGGCGCACGCTGCACTCGGCCGCGTTTGTGGAGGGCTGGGCGCACTATGCCGAGGAACTCTGCGTGGAGCAGGGTTTCTGCGCCGGCGATCCGAGGTTCGCGATCGGCGTCTGGCTTGAGGCCCTGGTCAGGGTGACCAGGCTGGCCTGCGCGATCGGGCTGCACACGGCTGGGATGACCGTCGAAGAGTGCGCCCGCCGGTTCGAGTCAGACACGCACCTGTCCGGCCAGGCCGCGCTCGCCGAGGCGAAGCGGGCCACGTTCGACCCGACCTACGGCCGCTACACCTGGGGCAAGCTGGAGATCATGGACCTGCGAGAGCGGGCCAGGCAGGCGTGGGGATCCGGGTTCTCCCTGCTGCGGTTCCACTCCGCGCTGCTCGACCTTGGCTCTCCCCCGCTCGGCCTGCTCGACACCGCCCTGCGGCGCGGCTAACACCGCCTGAGGCGCGGCTAACACCGCCCTGAGGCGCGGCTAACACAGCGCCTCGGCGCCGGTAAGGTGCTTGACATGAGCGACTTGGACGACCTCGACGCGCTGCCCTCGCGCGAACTGCACGATCTCGCGGTCCGCCGGGCGAGGCGCCACCTCGACGTCGGCTTCCTGTGGGAACTTCTGCGCGCCCTCCCGGCCGGCGAGGCGATCGCCGGCCACCCGGAGCATGCCAACGCCGACGCGCTGCACCTGTCGTCGCTGATCGGCGACGCGATCGACAGCGAAGAGGAAGGCGGCGTGATCGACGCGCTCCGCCCGCTGTACCTGGATTACCTGAGCAAGCACCGCGAGGACCTGCCGAGCCTGCGCTCTGGCCACTCCTCCGACCGCTAACGCAGTGAGGGACCCGGGCCGCTGACGGCCCGGGTCCCTCACTGCTGCCTGTCTATGGCTGAAGCACGGCCTCGATCTCGAGGTGGACGGTGACCTTGTCGGCCACGACCACGCCGCCGGTCTCCATCGCGGCGTTCCAGTTCACGCCGAAGTCCTGGCGGTTGATCTCGCCGGTGGCGGTGAACCCGGCCCTAGTGCCGCCGTAAGCGTCGGGCCCGAAGCCGTTGAGCTCGAGCGCCAGCGGCACGCTCTTGGTGACGCCGTGGAGTGAAAGCTCGCCCTCAAGGACGTAGTCGTGGCCGTCCTGGCGGATGCCGGTCGACGTGTAGGTCATCAGCGGGTGCTGCTCGACGTCGAAGAAGTCCGCCGACCGCAGATGCCCGTCCCGCTGTGGCGCGCCCGTGTCGATCGAGGACAGGTCGATCTCGGCCTTGACCGAGGAGGAGAGCACGTCGTCGGCGGTCACGATCTCGCCGGAGAACTTGGTGAACTTCCCGCGCACCTTGCTGACCATCATGTGCCGCACGGAGAACCCGATCTCCGAGTGCACGGGGTCGATCGTCCAGGTACCTGCCACGTAGCCGGGGATCGCTCCGGCCTGAGTCATGGTAGTCATGTCTCGCTCCGATGCTCGCTTCACCGGGACTCATCCCGGAGGTATTTGAATAATCAACAACTATCACCTCGGCGCAGAGTTGTCAAATGTTCAACTAGATCGGTACGCTGAGACCATGACCACGACAGTGCGCTGGCTGACGGCGGAGGAGCAGCGCGCCTGGCGCTCGTTCCTGACCGCGTGCCAGTCGCTGTTCGGCGCGATCGACGCCCAGCTGCTCAGGGACTCCGGGCTGCCGCACGGCTACTACGAGATCCTGGTGCACCTGTCCGAGGCGCCGGGCCGGGCGATGCGGATGACCGAGCTGGCCAAGGCATCGACCTATAGCAAGAGCCGCCTCTCGCACGCGGTGGCCAGGCTGGAGGAGCGCGGGCTCGTGGCGCGGCGCGACTGCCCGACCGACCGGCGCGGCCAGATCGCCGAGCTGACCGACGCGGGCTTCGCCGCGCTCGAGGCGGCCGCGCCAGGGCACGTCGAGCAGGTGCGCCGGGCCTTGCTCGACCCGCTCACCCCCGAGCAGGTGGACCAGCTGGCCGAGATCAGCGCGGCCATCGTTGCCGCGATCGGCAAGACCGGGCAAGCGGACTGCCCCGGCGCGGGCTGCGCGACGGCCGAGTCCGAGTCAGCCGACTGCCCGGGCGCGAGTGACGCGGCGCCCGAGGCCGATCTGTCCTGCTGACCACTCAGCCCGCTGACCTTTCGCGCGCTGACCTCGCAACGCGCTTGCCCGTTCATGCAGATGCGATATATCGTCTTGAGGTCGGCCTAGTTCGCCGCACGGAGGAACAGATGGCACCTGCATCGGGCCTGAGGATCGGCGACGCCGAGCGTGAGGCGACCGCGACCGGCCTGCGCGAGCACTACGCGCATGGCCGGCTGACGCTGGACGAGTTCAACCAGCGACTAGACGCCACGTTCGCGGCCAAGACCGACGCCGATCTCGAACGGATCACCGCCGACCTGCCGCACGGCGGCTTCGGGTACCCGCTGCCCTCGGCGTCCGTCCCAGCCGACGGCCAGCTGACCGCGCCGCCGGGGCCCTGGCAGTACGGCTCGCAGCAGGGCTACCAGCAGCAGGGCTCACAGCAGCAGGGCTCGCGATGCGGCTGCGGCCACCCTGGCCGGTCGGTGGTATCCGGCCTTCTCATGCTCTTCCTCGCGATCATCCTGCTGTCCAGCCTGACGCCGTTCGCGTTGTTCGGCCTGACGATCACCAGGCCCTGGGTGATCGTCTTCGCGATCTTCGCGTTCGGCCGCAAGCTGCTGCGGCGACTGTTCGGCTTCGGCACGCGCGGCCCCCGCCGTCGCTGGCCGCTGTAACTCCACGGCGGCTGCGACTGCGAGCCGCCTAACCACGCTCGGGCAGCCGCAGCGGAACCACCAGGTAGCGGAACGCGGGTACCGCATCAGCGCCGTCCACGCCGATTCCCACCGTAGGCTGACGGCCGTCGGCGTCGACCCAGGTGATCAGCGCGGGCTTGGCGGGCGTGTTGAACTCGATCCTGATCCGCCCGGCCGAGTCTGGGGGTTCCTGGTTGTCCGGGGGTTCCTGGTTGTCCGGGGGCTCCGGGTTGTCCGGGGCGTTCCGGTTGTCCGGGGCGTTCCGGTTGTCCTGACCGTCCTGGTCGTCCGGAGAGTCCGCCCGCTCCGCAAGCTCCGCCCGCTCGACCCCGGCCCCTGGGCTTGCGGAAATCGCGCTGGCCGACCCGGCGGCGGTAGCGGCGGCCAGGCCGTCGAGCAGGTAGTGCGGGTTGAACGAGATCACCGGCTCGTCACCGCTGAACGCGGCGGGCACGGTCTCGGCAGCCCTGGCCCGGCCCTCGGCGTGCGCCTCGATCACCACGTGGTCCGGCCGGAACGACAGCCGCACCGGGCTGCCACGGTCGGCGACCAGGGCGGCGCGCCTGACCGCCTCGATCGTGGGACCGGCCGGCAGGTCGGCACGGCAGCCGAAATCGCTGCCGAATCGGCTGCGGTACTTGATGAACTCGCCGGCGATCAGCCTGGCTGTCAGCCTGCGGTCGCCAGAGTCCAGGCTGATCATCCCCTCGGCCGGGCGCGGCTGGCCGCCCGCCCCGCCCGCCCCGCCTGACACATGGTCCGCGCCGAACGCGATCGTCACGGGCACCCCTGCGGTCATCGCGCGGGCCGCCTCCACCATGATCCTTGCGGGCACCAGCGCGACGGCACGGACATCGGGCTCGGCAGGAGCGAAGCGCAGTTCCCTGGCCGCCATCCGGTACCGGTCGGTGGCGGCCAGCGTGAGCACCGGCCCGCTGACATCCACGCAGATCGCGGTCAGCATGGGCAGCGTGTCGTCGCGGCTGGCCGACGAGGCGACCTGAAGGACGGCCGCCGCCAGCGGCCCGCCGTCCGCCACGCCCACCGGCGCGGGCGACTCAGGCAGCGCCGGGTAATCCTCGGCGGTCAGGCAGACCAGCCCGAACTCGGCCCGCCCGCAGGTCAGCGTCACCACCTCGGCCTCGGCGGCGAACTCGACCGGCCTGGCGGGCAGGCTGCGGGTGATCTCGGCGAGCAGCTTGCCAGGCACCAGGGCGCTGCCCGGCTCGAACACCTCGGCGGGAACGGTGATCCTGGCCGAGATCTCGTAGTCGAAGCAGGACAGGGTCAGCCCGTCCGCCGAGGCCTCAAGCAGCATGCCGCTGAGCAGCGGCACGACGGGGCGGGCAGGCAGCGCGCGGGACACGAACGCCACCGCGTCGCCGAGTTCATCGCGCCCGACCCTGAACTTCATCTCAGCCTCCGACTATCCCGCCCCCGATCATGGCATTGGCCACCGACATTTCCGTCCGGCCGCCGACGGCCCGACGGCCAGACAACCCGACAGCCAGGCAACCGCAAGGCCGGCGCGCTACACCAGCTCGGCGGGCGCGGCAGCCAGGGTCGACTCGATCGCCCGTACCAGCGCGCGGGCAGTGTCGACGGTCAGCTCCACGGCGACCCGCGCGGACGGGCCACTGGCCGGGTTGAGGAAGTCGATGTTCAGGGTGTGGTCAGCGGGCGCGTGCACCGGGTGATCGAGGTAGACGCTGACCTCGCTCAACCTGAACCACCCGGCCGATCCCTTGCCGCTGCCCGTCGCCTCGATGCTCTCGGTGATGTAGGTGCACATCCCGCTCTCCTCCCTCAGCCGGCCAGGAGCTTGCCGTAGAACGCCCAGATCTTCTCCCAGCCCTCGTTCGCCGCCTCCACCCGGTAGGACGGCCGGTCCGGCGAGAAGAACGCGTGCCCGGCGCCGGCGAAGGTGTGGAACTCATGCGGCTTGCCGAGGCCGTCGAGCACCTCGGAGAGCTCGGCGGTCTCCTCGGGCGCCGGGTACTTGTCGTCCGCTCCGAACAGGCCGAGCAGCGGGCAGGACAGGTGCTCGGACAGGCCGACGATCGGCTTGAACGAGACCGGCATGCCCTCGGGCACCCGGACGACCGCGGCGCCGTAGCAGTCCACCGCCGCGTCGAGCTGCAGGCTGCACGCCGCGAGGAAGGACTGCCTGCCGCCTGAGCAGTAGCCGATGACGCCGACCTTGCCGTTGGAGCCCGGCAGGCCGCGCAGGTAGTCGGCCGCCCCGGCCACGTCGCCGACGAGCCGCTCGTCGGGCACGCCGCCCTTGGCCCTGGCGGTCGCTGCGGCATCGTCCGGGCTCGCGCCCGGGGCCACGCGGTGGTACAGGTTCGGCATCACGGCCGCGTACCCGTGCGCCGCGAACTTCCTGGTGATCTCCTTGGTCGAGGCGTCGTAGCCGGGCATGTGGTGGATGACCACCACACCGCCGATGGAATCGGTGCCCTGCGGCCGCGCGATGTATGCCTCGATCTCGTCGCCGTCGTGCCCGGTGATCGTGATCGTCTCGGCGATCATCGCCTCGGACCTGCCGGTGATGTTCATGCCAGCTTTCTCCTTTTACCGTAGTTAGAGCCCGGGATAGCCTTTCGCAATTTCGATGTCATGACGTTAAAATCTTTGGCTGCCGCGATTCTCGCGGTGCTTCACGGGGGTAATTCCACAGCAGCCTCAGTCTCCAGCACAGCGAGACCTGAGGATGGCCAGCTCGCCGGGGCGCAGCTGCCCGGCGGGGCTGGAACGGGGAGAGAGGCAATTCGATGAGTTCGGCCTCCTACGGAGTGGCGCTCATTTTTCTTGGGGCCGGCTGCGCCCTCGGGTGGTACGCGAATAGGGCCTATGCGTCGCACGGCGACGTTAAATCTACCAAGGCGAAGATCCCTGGGTACCGTAAGTCCAGGCAGCACAACGGCATCATCACGATCGTCCTCGCCCTGGTGATCGTGGTCGTGGTCTTCGACCTGCTGCGCCCGCACGGCTGAGGCGGGCGGCCGGCCGGGGCCAGACCTAGGGCAGCTCGATCGACTGCGGGAACCTGAAGATGTCGCCAGGATCCACGGCAGCCTTGACGCGCTGCAGCCGGGGGTAGTTGGCGCCGTAGTAGGCACGCTGCCAGTCTGCCAGGTCGGGGTCGGCGTAGTTCTGGTAGGCCTGCCCGCTCGCGTACGGGCGCATCGCCGCGTGCAGCGACCTGAGCCAGGCGAGCTGCCGTTGCACCGGCGGGCTGCCGAGGCCGGCGCCAGGCTGGTCGTCGGTCCAGCCCGTGCTGTACTGCGCGAGGAACAGCGTGTCCCTGTGCACGAACGCGGTGGCGCCAGGGCTGACCCGGTTGATCGCGCCGCCGAAAGCGTCGAAGGCGACCGAGCCGCTCGCGCCGGCCGCCCCCGCGACCTGCTGCATGCGCTCGACCTGGGCGAGCAGCGTGCTGATCCCTGCGGGCGGCAGCTTGGCGGTGTAGAAGTCGGACTTGGCAAGCTCGGGCTCGCGGCCGAGCTGGCCGGCCAGCGTCTGGGACGGCAGGTGGCACTGCTCGACGGTGAGCGAGGCGCAGCCTGCCTCCACCAGCATGCAGCTCAGGTACGGCTCTGGCTGGGCGAACACGGTGGCCGGCGGCGATCCGGCCGCCGCGTACAGCTGGTCGAGCAGCGGCTGCGGGCCAGAGGAGGGCCCCGCGTAGGTACCGCCCACGCTGATCGTCGGCTCGGCGCCGCCAGGGGCGGCGCTCAGGTGCAGGTTGGACCAGAGCGCGTCGGGCGCGTCGGGCGCCCACGACTGCCACGCCGACACCACCGCCGCGGCCTGCGACCACGGCCAGGTCAGGAAGAACAGGGTGAGATCGGGCGCCGGGTGGGTGACGAAGGTGAAGGCCGTGACCACGCCGAAGCTGCCGCCGCCACCCCCACGGCACGCCCAGAACAGGTCGGGGTCGACGGACGCGCTGCACTCGCGTACCGCGCCGTCCGCCGTCACGATCTGCACGGCGACAGTGTTGTCGCAGGTGAGGCCGTACAAGCGGCCGACCACGCCGACCCCGCCGCCGAGCGCGAGGCCCGCGATGCCGACGGTCGGGCAGGACCCGCCGGGTACGGCAAGGCCGTACGCGGCCAGCCTGTCGTACAGGTCGATCAGGAACGTGCCAGAGCCGACCCGCACGGTGCCGCCTGCCGGGTCCACCTGCACCTGGTTCATCGCGGTGACGTCCATCACCAGGCCGGTCGTGCTCGACCAGCCGCCATAGCTGTGCCCGCCGGAGCGCGCGGCGACCGGGACCCCGAACCGCCGCACGAACGCCAGGCAGGCGCTGACGTCGCCTGGCGTGGCGCAGTAGGCGATCCCTGCCGGGCTGATCGTGTCGAACCGCGGGTCGAACAGCTGCCGCGCGGTCTGGTAGGCCGAGCTGCCCGGCAGGACAAGCCGGCCGGTGGACAGCTGCTGGCCGAGCGCGGTCCAGTCGGACGCGGTCGCGGGCACCGGGCTCGCCGTCGCCGACGCGCTCGCCGACCCGCCACCTGGCGGCGTGGTGCTTGTTGTGCCGGGGCTCGAGCGCGCGCAGGCCGCGAGCCCGGTGGCCGCGACGGGTGCCGCGCCGATGGCCAGGCCCGCCATCATCAGGAACCGCCGGCGGTCTGGCCAGTCCCCCGCGCCGGGCCCGGCCGGCCCAGGCGGACCGTCAGGGTCTGGACTCATCTCGCACCGTCCGTCCGCTTAGGGATCATCCGCGCCGTCACTACCCTGAGACCGAATTATGGCCGCATTGGTTGGCCGGGTGGCGACATCCGCGATCCCTAAGCGGACGGTGTGAGGACTGTCCTTCCTGACTGGCCGACACCCGAGGAAGCCGAGGCGACCGTCCATTGCTGAGCCAGGCTGCCGTTGCACGTCTCCTCAGCGATCGGCGCCCCCAAAGCGGAGGAGCCGAAGGCCGGCTGCGGGCACTCGCCGGTATAGGCGCTCACGAACTGGACAAAGACGGTTTCGGCGTGGGCCGACGACGCGAATCGCATGTGATGGCGACCGCAGCTGACCCGGGCGAGTGCGCCGAGTGCCAGCTTGCCGGGTACGGGCAGGCCGACGCACGGGCACGACCCGACGCCATGCCCGTGCGCCGCCCCTGAATCACATGTGGTTGACCAGGATGATGATGCGCGTGCGGTGGAATCCCGGCGGCACCGCCCCGGTGTAGGTCAGCTTCATCCGGGTGTAGTAGCGCTCGCCTGGGCTCTGCGGGCGGGCCCGAAGCCGCCACAACTTCGCATGTGCCTGGTAACCGTGGAACTTCCCGTACACCTTGATCTCGTCCCGGCCCGCGCCCAGGGCCGTGGTGCTCCACGTAGTCCAGTCCATGCCGGCCATGTGCTCGCCACTGGCGGAACAGGAAATGTCGTAGATGACCGGGCGGACCAGGCCGCGGCCGGTGCAACTAACGACCACGATGCCGCTGCTGGCGGGCGCGGCCTGGGCCGCTGACACGCCTGCAGTCGCCACGCCCGCAACGCCCGCCACGGTCAGGGCGATTGCCGCCGCAGCGCGACGTATGCCGGGAAACTTCATTGTTGCCTCCTCAGGCCGGTTCCGCTCCATTGAACACCTCCCGCCACGTGGTGACTAGGTGCTGCCTAGTTGTACTGGAACGTGCCGCGGAGCGAAGGGTCGGGCGGGATGGTCATGGCAGCGTGCCGGGGGTTCCTCGCCGGCCGCTCAGCAGCGCGGTATCGGCGGGCTGTAGGTGGTCTTGCTGAAGGTGGCGACGTAGTAGTCGGTGACCCACCTGCCGTTGGTCAGCTTGTCCCAGACCGACGTGGTGCCCACCATGGTCCCGGCCGCCTGGCAGCTGATCCAGGCGAGCGCGCCGACCGCCATCGTGCTCGTCACCTGGTAGGACGCGCCTGGCCCGGTCTGCACGCTGAGACCTGCTGCGGCGGTGACCTGGTACGGATAAGCGCAGCGCGGCAGCGGGGCGCTGTAGCCGGTCTTCGACGCGGTGCTGACGTAGTAGTCGGTGACGTAGCTGCCGTCGGTCAGCTTGTCCCAGACGCTCGTGCTGCCGATCTTCTGGCCAGGGGCCTGGCAGCTGAGCGTCAGCGCCGCCCCGCGGGCGTAGGACCTGACCAGCGGGTAGCTCCTGGCCGGCCCTGACCGGGCATTGACCGTGGCGGCTCCGGCGACCTGGTAGCCGTAGCCCACTGTGGCGACCGGGGCGTTGAACTGGTCGTTGTCGATGGTCAGCCGCACCCTGCCGTAGGTCTCGTCGTGGCTGCCGCGGTACTGCTTGGCGCGCTGGTGCTGCGTCCAGTCGGAGTCAGGGATGCCGGCCCATCCGGAAAGGCCAGGATCCAGGTCATACCTGGCCACCCATAGGGCGTCAGGACGGGCGTAGGAGGCCGACTTGTAGACGCTGGCCAGGTCGGCGGCACCGGAGTACAGCTGGGCGTAGACCCCGGCCAGGTACCCGAGCCGGTGGATCTGGCTGGTCCAGCCGGACAGGAAGGCCAGTACCGCGGTCCGGCAGGAGGCGTTGCCCGGCGGGTAGTACTCCATGTCGTAGTAGATCGCACTGCCGGCGAGCATGCCGAGCGCGCTGGCGCTGGCGGCCGCGTCGGTCGCGGCGGCCGTGCCTTCGCTGCCCGCGGCGGCCGGGTCGATCTTGTGGCTGGCGCTGCCGCACGGCGCCTGCAGGCCCTTGTAGATCGGAATCAGCCGCCAGCCCTGACCGGAGACGGCGCTCACCCAGGACGCGGTGAGCTGCGGCTGGGCGCAGGTCCGGTCGATCCCGCCGATGTAGACGCCGAGCGCACGGTACGGAGAGGCGCTCCAGGCGGTGATCGCGCTCAGCGGCGGCGCCGTGCACGTATCGAACGCCGGCCCGGTGTAGATGGTCGCGCTCGCCTCATCGGTCACGGCGGGCGCCGCCATGGCCGGAGCGCCGAGCCAGGCCAGCGCGATCAGCAGCGGCGCACATCCAGCGACGGCGACGACCCGGAACATCCAGCGGCGACGGGTCATACCGGTCTCCCGCGAAGTGAGCGAGCTCCCGCGATAGGACTCGAACCTATAACCTGCCGGTTAACAGCCGGACGCTCTGCCAATTGAGCTACGCGGGATCGGACGGCAGCTACCCCGCCGGGAACGTGCCGCGGGGACAAGGTTAGCGCACGCCGGCGGATGCGCGCGCCGGTCAATGGGGCACCAGCGGGCACGCGCATAACAAGTGCGCATCGGGGCATGAGAAGCAGGTCAGTCGCGCGCGTCCACGGGGGATGCGCCGGACGCGACCTGATCGTGGTGGAGAGGCCCAGATGCGTTTTTATCGGATCACCTTCGTAGGCGGGCTGGCCGTCGGATACGTGCTCGGCGCGCAGGCCGGCCGCGAGCGGTACGAACAGCTCAAGCAACTCGCGCGCAAGGCCGCGGACAGCCCAGCCATGCAGCAGACGGCGGGCGCCCTGCAGGCGCAGGCGAGCGCGACCGCGAAGACGGCCAGGGACAAGGCGGCGATGGGCGTGCGCAAGGGCGCATCGAAGGTCACCAAGCGGAACTCCGCCGATGGCCGCACCCGCGCGACGGCCGCGATGTCCGGCGACGGCGCCAGGCCGAACGGGACCGGAGGCGACAACCGCCCTTTCGTACCAGTTAACGGTAGCTTCGCCCGCTCACCGTCGTCATGATTTAACGCAGTTCGCACCCGCGGCTCAGGCGAGGTACTCGCGCAGCATCTGCGCGCGGCCGGGGTGACGCAGCTTCACTAGGGTCTTGGACTCGATCTGCCTGATCCGCTCCCTGGTGACGCCGAAGTCCCTGCCCACTTCCTCGAGCGTCCGCGGGTGGCCGTCGATCAGGCCGAACCGCAGCTGGATGATCCGCTGCTCACGCGGCGAGAGCGTCTCAAGCACCTGCTCGAGCTGGTTCTGCAGCATCACGAACGCGGCGGCCTCCATCGGCACCACGGCGTCGGCGTCCTCGATGAAATCGCCGAGGTCGGAGTCCTCCTCGCCGATCGGCGCCTGGAGTGAGACCGGCTCCTGCGCGATCCGCTGGATCTCGGCCACCCGGTCGGCCGGGATGCCCATCTCGGCGGCAACCTCGGCGGGCAGCGGCTCGCGGCCGAGATCCTGATGCATCTGCCGCTGCACCCGTGCCATCTTGTTGATGGTCTCCACCATGTGGACAGGGATCCTGATCGTGCGGGCCTGATCGGCGATGGCCCTGGTGATCGCCTGGCGGATCCACCAGGTCGCGTAGGTGGAGAACTTGTAGCCCTTGGTGTAGTCGAACTTCTCTACCGCCCTGATCAGGCCCAGGTTGCCCTCCTGGATCAGGTCGAGGAAGACCATGCCGCGGCCGATGTAGCGCTTGGCGATGGAGACCACGAGCCGCAGGTTGGCCTCGATCAGCCGCTGCCTGGCCCGGTCGCCGTCGTCGGCGATGACCCGAAGCTCGCCGCTCTCGGCCTGGCAGGCCGCGGCCTCGCAGTCGCCGACCAGCACTTCCCTGGCGAACAGGCCGGCCTCGATGGCCTTGGCCAGCTCGACCTCCTCGTGCGCGGTCAGCAGCGGCACCTTGCCGATCTCGCGCAGGTAGATCCTGACCAGGTCGGAGGTTCCCGGCCGGCGGGCACGGTCGCCGAAGTCGCCGCGACGCGGCTCGTCCGCATCATCCGAGCCCGGCTCGACGATCTCGACGCCGTCCTCGGTCAGCATCCGCAGCACGTCGTCGATCATGTCGGGCAGGAGGTCGTCGCGCTCGAAGGCCGCATTCAGGTCGGCCAGCGCGATGGTCCCGTGGTCACGCGCCCGGGAGATGAGCTCGGAGACCTGTTCTGACGGGGCGAGCACAGGAGTCATGGACACAAGTGTGCAACGGTTACGCTCCGCTGCGACGTTTTAAAATTGTCACCCGACGGCAAGTTTCGGGAAGCGTCCGCGCAGGTAGGAATATTATTCTGGCTCTCGCGGCCCCGGCCGGCCCGTCGCGGACCGCCGGCCTTACGCTCCGCCGGTCCGCTCGAGCAGGAGCTTCTTGCGCTGCTCGAGCGCCACTAGGTCGCCGAAGAGCCGGTTGTAGTCGCTCTGATCGTTGAGCGGGTTCATCCGCTGCAGGCGAGCCTTGACCGCGAGTATCTGCCGGGAGATGGCCAGCTCCTCGATCCGGCTGAGCACGTCGTCGGCATACCGGACATCGGGCTCCGCGTCGGCGCCAGGGGCCTCGACCGCCTCGACCGCCATTCTGGTGAGGAACAGCCTGGCCTTGTCGTTCGGTGCCGCGGCAAGCAGCCGGTCGACCCACTCGCCCGGCGGCCCCGCGGTGGCCACGCCGCCGCAAGCCGCGATCAGCTCGCGCACCGAGCGGTGTGCGGGCACGGTGAACACCTCGGGTCCCATCCCGTCGAACGCCGGGCCGAGCAGCGCCGGGCGCTGGATGGCCAGCTTGAGCACCTGGCGTTCCAGGTTGACGACGGGGTCGGCGGTGTCGTAGCGGGCCGGCTCGGCGTTGGCACTAGCACTGCCCGGGCTGTGCGCGGCGTCGGCGCCTGGCACGGCGGCTGGCGCACCGCGCCTGCCGTGCGCCGGGGCGCGGGCGGTGCCGCCAGCGATGTGCGCGCCGATCCGCCGCATCACGAGGTCCTCGTCGAGCAGGCCGAGCCAGCGGTCGATCTTGGCCGCGTAGACCTTGCGCAGGGCATGGTCCTTGATCTTGGCCACGATCTCCGCCGCGGCGTCGAGCGCGGCGATCCTGCCTTCCGACGACTCCAGGTCGTAGTCGGAGACGGCGGCGCGCACCGCGAACTCGTACAGCGGCACCCGGCTCGCGACGAGGTACTTGACCGCGGCGTCGCCTTCCTTCAGCCGCAGGTCGCAGGGGTCCAGGCCGTCCGGTTGCACCGCGACGTAGGTCTGCGCCTTGAACCTGTCCTCCAGGCCGAACGCGCGCAGCGCGGCCCGCCTGCCGGCGGCGTCGCCGTCGAAGGTGAAGATCACCTCGCCCTTGAGCCGGTCGTCGTCCATGATCAGCCGGCGCAGGATCGCGATGTGCCCCTCGCCGAACGAGGTGCCGCTGGTCGCCACCGCCGTGGTCACGCCGGCCAGGTGGCACGCCATCACGTCGGTGTAGCCCTCCACGATGACGGCCTGGCGGCGCTGCGCGATGTCGCGCTTGGCCAGGTCGGCGCCGTACAGCACGGAGCTCTTCTTGAAGATGGGCGTCTCCGGCGTGTTCAGGTACTTGGGGCCGTTGTCCTCGGTGGCCAGCTTGCGGGCACCGAACGCGATCACGTCCCCGGCCAGGTCCCTGATCGGCCAGATGAGGCGGCCGCGGAACTTGTCGACCAGGCCATGCCTGCCCCGCCCGGCCAGCCCGCCGGTCAGCAGCTCATCCTCAGTGAAGCCGCGCCCGCGCAGGTGCCTGGTGGCGGCCTCCCAGTCGTCGGGCGCGTAGCCGACTCCGAACCGCTGGGCGTCGGCGGCCTCGAAGCCGCGGGAGGCGAGGAATTCCCTGGCGTGGCCGGCACTGGCGGACAGGAATTGTTCAGCATAGAAATCACTGGCGGCCCGGTGTGCGTCGATCAGCCTGCGTCGCCTTGACTGCTCCTGGCCGGGGACGTGACCGCCCTGCTCGTAGCGCAGCTCGATGCCCGCGCGCGCGGCGAGCCGCTCCACGGCCTCGGTGAAGCCGAGGTTGTCGATCTTGCGCACGAACGCGATGACGTCGCCGCCCTCGGCGCAGGAGAAGCAGTACCACAGGCCGCGGGCCGGGGTCACGTTGAACGAGGGCGTCTTCTCCTCGTGGAACGGGCACAGCCCCTTCAGCGAGCCGCCGCCAGCGCTGCGCAGCTGCAGGTACTCACCGACCACCTCGCCGATCGGAGAGCGGGAGCGGACGAGCTCGATGTCCTCGTCGGCGATGCGGCCTGGCACCTTCGCGAGTCTAGCCCCGGGCCGGGACAGGCGGCGCTGATAACCTCGCTGGACGTGTCCAGCTTTCTCGTGCTCTGGGACGTCGACTTCACCCTCGTGGATGCCTCGGGCGTGGGGCGGCATCTGTACGACCTGGCGTTCGCCGAGCTGTACGGTGCGGGTCTGCCCGTGGCCGCCGCCGAGGCGAACATGGCCGGGCGCACCGACCGCGCGATCGTGCTCGACGTGCTCGCGCTGGCCGGCGTGCCCGACCCGCTCGCCGACGCGCCCAGGTTCGAGGCGGCGCTGATGAGGCTGGCGCCCGGCATGGCCGGGCTGGTGGCGGCCAGCGCGCGGGCGCTGCCCGGGGCGGCCGACGCGCTCGGCGCCCTGGCCGCGCTCGGCGCCCGCGCGCCCCAGGCGGTTCCGGCGGGCGGCGGCACTGCAGGTTGCGGCACGGCAGGTTGCGGCACGGCAGGTTGCGGCACGGCAGGCGGGCCCGCCGCTCCGCTGGTGGTGCAGTCGCTGCTGACCGGCAACGTCAGGGCGCTGGCCGAGGTGAAGCTCGCGGCGCTCGGGCTCACCGCGCACCTGGACCTGGACGTCGGCGCCTACGGCAACGAGAACGCGGTCAGGTCCGAGCTCGTGCACCTGGCCAGGTCAAGGGCCGCGGCAGCGTACGGCACCGAGTTCGGCGGGCAGGCGACCGTGCTGGTCGGCGACACCCCGCTGGACGTCGAGGCGGCGCTGGCCAGCGGGGCGCGGGCGGTCGGCGTCGCCACCGGCAGGTTCGCCACGGCCGAGCTCGCGCAGGCAGGCGCGCACGCGGTGCTGGCCGACCTGTCCGACACCGAGCAGGTGGTCGCCGCCGTTTACCAGCCGCGGCCCGCGTAGTGCTGCTCGGGCGGGAGCGTGTCGATGTTGATGCCGACCATGGCCTCGCCGAGCCCGCGGGAGACCTTCGCGATCACGTCGGGGTCGTCGTAGAAGGTGGTGGCCTTCACGATCGCGGCGGCCCTGGCGGCCGGGTTGCCCGACTTGAAGATCCCCGAGCCGACGAACACGCCGTCGGCGCCGAGCTGCATCATCATCGCGGCGTCGGCGGGAGTCGCGATGCCGCCGGCGGTGAACAGCACGACCGGCAGCTTGCCGGCCGCGGCGACCTCGGCGACCAGCTCGTACGGCGACTGCAGCTCCTTGGCCGCGGCGTAAAGCTCGTCCCGCGACATCCCGGCCAGCCTGCGGATCTCCGCCCTGATCGCGCGCATATGCCTGGTGGCCTCGACCACGTTGCCGGTGCCCGCCTCGCCCTTGGAGCGGATCATCGCCGCGCCCTCGCCGATCCGGCGCAGCGCCTCCCCGAGGTTGGTGGCGCCGCAGACGAACGGGACGGTGAACGCCCACTTGTCCACGTGGTTCGCCTCGTCGGCCGGGGTGAGCACCTCGGACTCGTCCACGTAGTCCACGCCGATGGCCTGCAGTACCTGCGCCTCGACGAAGTGCCCGATCCGGCACTTAGCCATCACGGGGACCGACACCGCGGCCATGATCATGTCGATCATGTCGGGGTCGCTCATCCGCGCGACGCCGCCCTGCGCCCTGATGTCGGCGGGCACCCGCTCGAGCGCCATCACGGCGACCGCGCCGGCGTCCTCGGCGATCTTGGCATGCTCAGCGGTGACGACGTCCATGATCACGCCGCCCTTGAGCATGTCGGCCATGCCGCGCTTGACCCGGTCGGTACCGGTCTGCGCGGCGGCGCCGCCGCCCGCGCCGACCTGGCCGGCCTGGTTTCCGCTGACTTCGGTGCTGTCGGTCGAGCCGGGGACTGACACAGGATTTCCTCGCTTAGTATCTGGCCGCACTGCACCTTCCATGGTAGGGGCTGTGCTCAACCGGCCAGGTGCGGCATGTCGGTGCCCTGCTCCCCCATCCCGCCGGGCACGACGATGTCGTCGATCTCGAAGAACTCGGGCATCGGGGCGCCGCCCGCCAGCCGCAGCGCCCGCGCGAGCCAGCGGCGGCGGGCGGCCACCGTGACCGCCACCGCGTCGTTGTAGAACTTGCGCGCCAGGAAGACCTGCTGGGTGGTGGCCTCAAGCTCGCCCATCAGCTCGCCGGCACCCTCGCGGCCCTCGATCGACGCGGCGAAGTCCGGCTGGCCGAGCACCGTCCGCAGCGTCCTGGTGAGGTCGCTCTCGGCGAGTTCCCTGCCGCTCTCAGCTGACCTGGCATTATGCGCGCAGTCCGCGAGCAGCAGGCTGGTGGCCGGGTCGAGCAGCCCGGACGCGGCGAGCTCGAGCACCACCGAGCTGCGCCTGACCAGGGCGGCATCCAGCGAGGCGCGGGCGGTCTCCACCCTGGTGTGCAGCCGGTCGAGGCGGCCGGCCCGCCAGGACACGTAGACGCCGATCATCGCGATAAGCGCGATGATGATCAGGCTGAGCATCGGGCTCATCGGGCACCAGCGCTCGCGGCGCGGGCCGGGCCAGCGGGCAGCACCGCCTCGTAGACCTTGACCACGTCACGGGCGATCTTCGGCCAGTCGTAGTCGCGCACCGCGGCCGATGCCGCCGCTGACAGGCAGGCGCGCCGCTCGGGATCGCCGAGCAGCCGCCCGATCGCGGCCGCGAGATCGTCGGAGTTGCCGTTCTCGAAAAGCTCGCCTGCCCGGCCGCCGCGCAGCACCCGCCGGAACGCGTCGAGGTCGCTGGCCACGATCGGCGCACCGGCCGCCATGGCCTCGGCCAGCACGATGCCGAAGCTCTCGCCGCCGGTGTTGGGCGCACAGAACACGTCTACTGAGTGGTACACCCGGACCTTGACGGCCTCGCTGACCTGGCCGAGCAGCACCACCCGGTCTCGCAGCTCCGGCCGGACCCTGGCCAGCACGTCGGCTTCGTCGCCTCGGCCGGCGATCAGCAGCCGCAGGCCCGGCCGCTCGGCGCCGATCTTGTCGAAGGCGCGGAGCAGCACGGGCATGCCCTTGCGCGGCTCGTCCATCCGCCCCACGAACCCGATCGCCCCGCCTTCGCCGGGCCAGCCGGGCAGCGGCTCGGCCTTCTCGTACCGCCGGATGGTCACGCCGTTAGGGATCAGCACCGCGTCCCCGCCCAGATGGTGCACAAGAGTGGTGCGCGCCGCCTCGGAGACGGCTATCCAGCCGCTGATCTTCTCCAGCGCCGACCGCAGCACCGCCTCGGCGGCGTGCAGGAACCGCGAGCGGTCCGTGGCGCCGTGCACGGTCGCCACGATGGGCCCGTCCGCTACCCAGCAGGCCAGCAGGGACAGGCTGGGGGCGGCGGGCTCGTGCACATGCAGAACCTCGAAGTTGCCTTCCTTGATCCACCTGCGCACCCGGTTGGCCGATAGCGGCCCGAAGGCGAGCCTAGCCACAGCGCCGTTGTACGGGACGGCCACTGCACGGCCGGCCGGGACCACGTAGTCGGGCAGCGCCTCGTCGTCGTCGGCAGGCGCGAGTACCGAGACCTCGTGGCCGAGGTTCATCAGCGCCTCGGCGAGGTCCCTGGTGTGCTCCTGCACGCCACCTGGCACGTCCCAGGAGTACGGACAGACGATGCCTACTCTCATGGCCCGCCTGCGACCCCGTCGGGCGCGGGCGCAGCGGCCGGCGCCGCGCCGTTCTCTGCCGCACCCGCGTCACCCGCGTCGCCCGCGTTGCCCGCCTTCAGCCTGACCCTGGCGGCCGCCAGCCTGGCCTGGTCGAGGTCGGCCGCGAACACCCGCTGCAGCATGTGCCAGTCGGCCGGGTGCTCCTTGATCCCGCGCTCGAAGACGTGCGCGATCTCCTGCGTCATGGCGGCGGCCTTCTGCCGCCGGTCCCCGACAGCGGGCACCGGAATCTCCTCGTGGATGTGGACGCCCCAGCGCTCGCCCTCGTACCACAGCGTCGCCGGCATCAGCGCGGCACCAGTCTGCACCGCCAGCGCGGCCGGACCGCCCATCATTAGTGCTTTTTCCCCAAAGAAATCCACTTCAATTCCACGGCCAGTAACGTCACGGTCACATAGCAGTGCAACCAGCTTGCCGGCCCGCAGCCGCTGGGCGAGCGTGCCGAACGGGTGCGGGCCGCCGGTGGCCGGCAGCACCTCCATTCCGAGGCCCTCACGGAACGCGACGAACCTGTCGTACACCGACTCAGGCTCCAGCCGTTCCATCACCGTGCTGAACGAGCCCGCCCCGCGGCCGATCACCCACGCGCCCGCCTGGTCCCAGTTGCCCATGTGCGGCAGCGGCACCACCACGCCGCGGCCCTGCTCCAGGTTCCGCAGCATCTCTTCGACGTGCCCGACCTCGTGGGTCTGGCTGACGATGCGGTCCATCGGGATGACCGGCAGCCTGAACACCTCAAGCCAGTACCTCGCGTAAGAGCGCATTGCCTCGCGGGAGGTCGCCCGCAACTCCTTGCCCGTGACCGCGTCGCCGAGCACGCGCCGCAGGTTCCCCTCCAGCATGCGCACCCCTGGCCCCTGCCGCCGCCAGGCGATGTCGGCGAAGAACCGGAAGAGCGCGGCCGCCCACGACCCTGGCACCCGGCAAAGCGCCGACCAGCCGACGGCGTAGGCGACGCCGATGATCCTGGCTTTCATACCACCTCCGGTCGCCGATTCCGGCGCGCCTGACCGGCCCGCCTCAGGTTGTCGCCGGACTGTCCGCGGCGGCCGCCGCCTTGCGCACGGCGTAGACCCGCTGGCCGAACGTGATCGCGCTCAGCACCGCGAGAATCCACAGTCCTATAGAAAGGACATACGGTACGCCAAGCCCGCTGAGCCCGATAGCGACGAGACCGATCACCAGCCGCTCGGTCCGCTCGGCGATCCCGACGTCGGCCCGCAGCCCGAGCCCCTCGGCCCGGGCCTTGGCATACGACACCAGGCCACCCGCCACCAGGCAGAACAGCGCCACCGCCGCGAGCAGCCTGTCGTGCCCGCCGGTGGCGAGCCAGATCGCGATGCCGGCGAAGACCGCCGCGTCCCCCACCCGGTCCAGAGTGGAGTCGAGGAACGCGCCGAACTTCCCGCTTGTACCAGTGATCCTGGCCAGCGCGCCGTCCAGCATGTCGGTCAGCACAAAGCCGGTGCACACCATCGTCCCGGCGAACAGGTGGCCGGTCGGGAAAAGCCAGAGGGCTCCCGCCGTCATGCCGACCGCCCCGGTGACCGTCAGCATGTTCGGCGTCAGCGGGGTTCGGGCCAGTGCCCTGCCTGCCGGCGCGAGCACGCGGGCGAGGCCAGGTCTCAGCACCTTGAGCATGTCCGTTTGATCTTACTGGCGGTTGATCAATCCGCTTCACCAGGCGGCTGGGCCGACCCCGCGATCGGCCATGCGGTTCCCCTGGAGGGCCCAGCCGATTCTGCCCTGGGGCTTGTGGTGGCGGGGCCATGGGTAAAGGCTGGCAACAGCAGCAGCGGACATGAACCCGAGGAGGCAGTTGGATGGCGGACAAGGCAACAGCGGGCGCCGCGGGCAGGGCGTCCTCGGCCGGCCAGCACGATAGCGTGCGCAACGTAGTGCTGGTCGGCCACTCTGGAGCTGGGAAGACGACGCTGGTCGAGGCGCTGCTCGTCGCGACCGGGACCATACAGCGGGCCGGGCGGGTCGAAGAGGGCACCACGGTCAGCGACTTCGACGAGGTAGAGATCAGGCAGCAGCGCTCGGTCAACCTCACCCTGGCGCCGCTGATCCACGACGACGTCAAGGTCAACCTGCTCGACACGCCTGGCTACGCCGACTTCATGGGTGACCTGCGGGCCGGCCTGCGCGCCGCGGACGCCGCGTTGTTCGCCGTCTCCGCCGCCGAAGGCGTGGACGGGCTGACGGCGACTCTCTGGGACGAGTGCGCCAGCGCGGGAACGCCGCGCGCGGTCCTCATCACCAAGCTTGACCACCATCGCGGCGACTTCGACGAGGCGCTTGCCGCCTGCAAGTCCGCGTTCGGTGAGTCGGTGGCGCCGCTGTACCTGCCGGTAGGCGACGGCCAGGGTACCGTGAACGGGCTGATCGGACTGCTTTCCGAGCGCTACTACGACTACACGAGCGGCAAGCGCACCGAGCGCGACCCCGACCCGGGTGACACCGGGCCCATGGAGGAGTTCCGCGGCGCGCTGATCGAGTCGATCATCCAGGAGAGCGAAGACGAGGGCCTGATGGACAGGTACCTCTCCGGCGAGGAGATCGACCAGAAGATCCTGATCGAGGACCTGGAGAAGGCGGTCGCCCGCGGGACGTTCTACCCGGTGATACCGGTCGCTGCCCAGCATGGCATCGGCCTTGCCGAGCTGCTCGAGCTGATGACCCAGGCGTTCCCATCGCCGCAGGAGCACCCGCTGCCCGCTGTGACCTCGCTGGACGGCAAGCCGGTCAGCGGCATCACCTCCGACCCGGACGGCCCGCTGCTCGCCGAGGTGGTCAAGACCACCTCGGACCCGTACGTCGGCCGGATCAGCCTGGTCAGGGTGTTCTCCGGCACGCTGCGCCCGGACGCCACCGTGCACGTCTCAGGCCACGGCAGGTCAGCCAGGGGCCACGCCGACCACGACGAGGACGAGCGGATCGGCGCGCTGACCTCGCCGCTCGGCAAGCAGCAGCGTGCGATCTCGGCCTGCGCGGCCGGCGACATCTGCGCCGTGGCGAAGCTGACCAGCGCGGAGACCGGCGACACGCTGTCGGACAAGGAGCGCCCGCTGCTGATGGAGGCGTGGGCGATGCCCGAGCCGCTGCTGCCGGTGGCGATCACGGCCAAGTCCAAGGCCGATGAGGACAAGATGTCGCAGGCGCTCGGCAGGCTGGTGGCCGAGGACTCGACGCTGCGCCTCGAGATGAACGCCGAGACGCACCAGCTGGTGCTCTGGTGCATGGGCGAGGCACACTCCGACCTGCTGCTCGACCGGATCGCGACGCGGCACGGCGTCGCGGTCGAGCCGGTCGAACTGCGCGTGCCGCTGCGCGAGACCGTCGGCGGCCCTGGCCAGGGCCTCGGCAGGAACGTCAAGCAGTCAGGCGGCCACGGCGAGTACGCGATCTGCCACATCGAGATCGAGCCGCTGCCGTCGGGCAGCGGGTTCGAGTTTGTCGACAAGATCGTCGGCGGCGTGGTGCCGCGCCAGTTCATCCCGTCTGTGGAGAAGGGCGTGCGCACCCAGATGGCGCAGGGCGTGATCGCCGGCTACCCGATGGTAGACATCAGGGTGACCTTGTTCGATGGCAAGGCGCACTCGGTGGACTCCTCGGATATGGCGTTCCAGAAGGCGGGCCGCGCCGCGCTGCGCGACGCCGCGGAGAAGGCCAGGCCGCAGCTGCTCGAGCCGGTGGACGAGGTGTCGGTGCTGATCGGCGACGACTACGTCGGCGCCGTGATGTCGGACATGTCAGGTCGGCGCGGCCGGGTGCTCGGCACCGAGCCGGTTCCCGGCGGGCGCACGCTGGTCAAGGCCGAGGTGCCGGAGCTGGAGCTGACCAGATACGCGATCGATCTGCGGTCGCTGTCCCACGGTACAGGGACGTTCTCGCGTTCCTACCTGCGGCACGAGGCCTTGCCCTCCCACCTGATGGACAAAGTCATCGCCGACGCCAAGTCGGGATAAGCAGGGGCCGGGGTCTGCTGTGTCACTCGCCGTCCCGGGCGAAGGTCTTACCCTTCCTTCCACGCGTCGGCGAGGAGGTCGCGGGTTTCGGCTAGGAGCTGGGGCAGGACCTTGGTGCGGGCGATGATCGGCATGAAGTTCGAGTCGCCGCCCCAGCGGGGGACGACGTGCTGGTGCAGGTGCGCGGCGATGCCGGCACCGGCCACGTTGCCCATGTTCATGCCGATGTTGAAGCCCTGAGCGCCTGAGGCGGCGCGGAGCGTGGTCATCGCGATCTTGGTGAAGGCGGCCAGCTCGGCGGTCTCGGCCTCGTTCAGGTCGGTGTAGTCGGCGACGTGGCGGTACGGGCAGACCATCAGGTGACCGCTGTTGTACGGGTAGAGGTTGAGCACCGTGAAGACCAGGGCGCCACGGGCCACGATCAGGCCCTCGGTGTCGGCCATGTCCTGAATCAGGCAGAACGGGCAGCCGTCCTGGCCGGCGCCTGACGGCTTGTTCTCGCCCTTTATGTAGGCCATCCGGTGCGGTGTCCACAACCGCTGGAAGCCGTCCGGCGTGCCCGCGCCCGCCTGGGGCAGGGGCTCAGCAGACGGCTCGGCCGCTGGTGACCCGGCCGCTGGTGACTCGGCCCCGGTACCCGTCATGGAATGCAGCATAGGTGCGGGGCCGCCTGAGCCGGCCGCCCGCCCCGGGCTGGGTCCAGGCGCCGGGGCAGGCTGGCCGGCGTCGTCAGCTGGCGGACTGCCAGCTGAATCCGAACGCCTTGTGGCTCTTCTGCAGCAAGGTCAGGTCGCCGATGCTGGCGGCTGTCGCGGTGGACCCGCTCACGGTGGCGGTGAGCGATACCTGGTTGCCGACCTTGATCGAGCCGATGCCGTTGCGCTGAGCGTCCACCTCCGTGGACCCGCTCACGGCGTAGTGCGCGGTGAAGCCGTCGGGGCTGCGCAGCGTGATCGAGCTGGCGCCGACCGCGGTGACCTTGCCGCTCTGCACATCCACCATCTGGTAGCCACCGCCCGGCTTGGCCACCACGAACTGGCCATGCACAGCGCCGAACAGCCCGCCCGCCAAGCCAGCCCCAAACGGGGCAAACCGTGGCACGCCGGGCAGCCCGAACGGCTTCATGCGGAACCGCAGGCAGGCCTTCGCGGTGGACGGGCACTTCAGGTGAGTCGGGACCGCCGACGGCGTTGGCTTCGGTGTGGTCGCGCTGGCGACCGCCGGGGCGGCGGTAGAGGTGCTCGCGGCGTACGCGACGCCCGCGCCGCCGAGAATCGCGACGGCGGCCACGGCCGCGATGATCGCCGCCCGCCGCGGACGTCCCGCCCCGCCGGTCATCTGGACCAGCTCAGGCTGGCCAGGCTCAGCGGGCTGACCGACCGACCAGTCGGGACCGGCGTCTGTGCTGTCGTCATTCCAGGACGGCTCGTCTGACATCGGCGCGGCTCCTTCCGAGAGCGCAGAGCAAACCCGACGATGTTCCCGCACCGACCTTAGCGTTCGCTCAAGGCAGACCAAGGATCCGCTCCGAACCCAGCCCCCGATCGCGCCCGCGTCGGCGCGGGGCGGGTCAGACTTGGATGCGCTGGTCGATGGCGGCGACGATCTCGTCGATCGCCTCGTCGACGGGGACGCCGTTGCGCTGGTCGCCGTTGCGGTAGCGGAACGAGACCGCCCCGGCAGCGACGTCGCCGTCGCCCGCCAGCAGCATCCAGGGCACCTTCTGCTGCTGCGCCGTCCTGATCTTCTTCTGCATCCGGTCAGCGCCCGCGTCGACCTGTACCCGGACGCCGCGCCGCCGCAGCCGGGCCGCTACGTCGTCCAGGTACGGCACGTGCTCGTCGGTGATCGGAATCCCGATCACCTGGACCGGCGCCAGCCACGGCGGGAACGCGCCAGCGTAGTGCTCGACCAGGATGCCGAAGAACCGTTCGATCGAGCCGAACAGAGCCCTGTGGATCATGATCGGCTGCTGCCTGCTGCCGTCGGCGGCTGTGTACTCCAGACCGAACCGCTTCGGCTCGTTGTAATCGAGCTGGATCGTGGACAGCTGCCAGGTTCGCCCGATGGCGTCCTTGGCCTGGACCGAGATCTTCGGGCCGTAGAAGGCGGCACCGCCTGGGTCGGCCACGAGCTCGAGCCCCGACTCCTGCGCCGCCTCTCGCAGCTCGCTGGTCGCCTGCTCCCAGTCCTCGTCGCTGCCGACCCACTTGCCCTTGGTGTCGTCCTTGGTGGACAGCTCGAGGTAGAAGTCGGACAGCCCATAGTCGCGGAGCAGGTCGAGCACGAACGCGAGCAGGCTCTTCAGCTCGGCCCCGGCCTGCTCGCGGCTGCAGAAGATGTGCGAGTCGTCCATGGTCAGGCCGCGCACTCTGGTCAGCCCGTGCACCACGCCCGACTTCTCGTACCGGTAGACCGTGCCGAACTCGAACAGCCGCAGCGGAAGCTCACGGTAGGAGCGGCCGCGCGAGCGGTAGATGAGGATGTGGAACGGGCAGTTCATCGGCTTCAGGTAGTAGCTGACGCCTTCCATCTCCATGGGAGGGAACATGCCCTCGGCGAACCAGCCCAGGTGGCCGGAGGTCTCGAACAGCTCGGCCTTGGAGATGTGCGGGGTGTTGACGAACTCGTCGCCGGCCTCCTCGTGCCTGCGCCGCGAGTAGTCCTCCATCACCCGGCGGATGGTCCCGCCCTTGGGGTGGAACACCGCCAGCCCGCTGCCGATCTCCGGCGGGAACGAGAACAGGTCGAGCTCGGCGCCGAGCTTGCGGTGATCGCGCCGCTCGGCCTCGGCCAGCATGGTCAGGTAGTCATCCTGATCCTGGCGGGACGGCCACGCGGTGCCATAGACCCGCTGCAGCTGCGGGTTCTTCTCGCTGCCGCGCCAGTACGCGCCGCCGGTGCGCATCAGCTTGAAGGCCGGGATGTGCCTGGTCGACGGCAGGTGCGGGCCGCGGCACAGGTCACGCCAGCACAGCGCGCCGGTCGAGGCGTCCAGGTTGTCGTAGATCGTGAGCTCGGCGCCGCCGACCTCGACCGACTCCTCGGCGCCAGCGCTCTGCCCGCTCACGATGGCGCCTTTCAGGCCGACCAGCTCGAGCTTGTACGGCTCGTCGGCGAGCTCGGCGCGGGCCTCGTCGTCGGAGACGACGCGGCGGCTGAACCGCTGGCCAGCCTTGATGATCTGGCGCATCTTCTGCTCGATCGCCTTCAGGTCCGCGGGGCTGAAGGGCTCCGCGACGTCGAAGTCGTAGTAGAAGCCGTTCTCCACCGGCGGCCCGATCCCGAGCTTGGCGTCCGCGTGCAGATCCTGCACGGCCTGCGCGAGCACGTGGGCAGTGGAATGACGCAGGATCGCCAGCCCGTCGGCGGAACGAAGGCCGACCGGCTCGACCACATCGCCGTCGGCGAGCCCGGCGGCCAGGTCGCGCACGATGCCGTTGACCCTGGCCGCGATGATCTCACCGGCTGCTGCACCGTCGGCGTCGTCGGAAACCGGCCAGGCGGCGAGCGCGTCAGCCGCCGTCGTGCCGGCTTCCACCACGTGCTCGCGTCCGGCGAGAGTGACGTGAAGCTTGTCGGCAGGCACGGCTGGCTCCTTCGTTTAAGCGATTACCTGGTTTCCCTGACCAGACGGCGGCGGAGTTGCCGCCGCGATGCTCCGATGCTAGCGGGCACCGCTCAGGCGGCGCGCGCTACTTATCGCGGCCGCGCGGCGCGCTCGCGGGTGGCACCCGCACCACCCGCGAGCGGGCCCTTAGGGCGCGGTGACCGTGACCAGCGTCCCGTACGTGAGGTACGGCCAGATGAACTTCGCCGGAGCGTACGGCAGTTCGACGCAGCCCAGGCTCTGCTGGAATCCGTAGGAGTACCGCGGGAAGTAATGCACGGCCTCCCCGGCGTGGAAGTACGACACCCAGGCAACGGGGTCGGCGTACTTCGACCCGTCCGGGTTGGTCCCGCGCATGATCTGGTACCGGTACTTGACGTACACCGGGTCAGTCCCCACCGCCGTCGGCGCGACCGAGATGCCGGTGTTCGCCAGGTTACGGAAGATCTTCTTGCCGTTGTGCCAGACGGTCAGAGTCTCCGGTGTCTTCTGGCTGGCTAGCGCGTAGGTGTAGCCGTGCTTGTTCGTGTCGTCGCTCGCGATGGCGCGGAACATGGCACGCCACAGTCGGCTTCCGATCGCCCCGGTGACGATCAGTCCGTCTTGATTCTCGGCGATCATGTCGGACATCAGCCCGTGGTCAGCCTGGAAGGCCGCCACGGCGCCGCGGAGTACCTGGCTCGGCGCGTCCGGCTTCCACAGGCTCTGCAGCGCGCTCGGATATCCGGGCTGCCAGGTGTACGAGCCCTGCGGCGGATCGAAGGCGGCGCTGACCTGAGCGTTCGCGTCGGACAGCGGCGCAGCCGTGCCGGTCGTCGGCGCCCACGTCAGCGGCAGGTAACCGAGCTGCGCGAGCAGCTGCTCAAGCCGGACTAGGCTGTAGCTGCCGGTCTTGAACGTCGCCGTGACGCTGGCGGCGAGCAGCCCGCCACCGACCGACTGGACGCCGGCCGAGCCGGACGGGACCTGGACACTGACTTTGGTTCGCTGCCTGAACCCGGCCGTCGGGGTGAACACGGCCGTGTCGCCCTTGCGCTGCCAGGCGCCTGGGATATTAGGCGTGACGGTCGGCATCGGGGACGTGGCGCTCAGCGGCTCTGAGAAGACGACCTGGATCGCCGCGCCGCCGTTCACGCCGGTCGATCCGGTCGCCGGGGTGATCGATACCACGTGCTCGGGAGCCTTGCCTGACGTCCCGTTGCCGTGGTTCTTGGAGTGGCTGCTGTCGGCGGCGCTAGCCGCACTCGACTTCTGCAGGTACAGGTAGCCCCCGCCGGCAGCGACGATCAGCACGATCACGGCTGCGGCGACCGCGAGTACCTTGGTCGACCGGCGCCCTGAGCCGCCGCCGGCCGAGCCCGGCTGGCTGGCCGGGCCCGCAGGCCCGCCGAACCCAGCCCCTGATCCGCCGAACGAGCCCGCGCCGTCCGCCGCGGAGCCCCCGGCCGGACCCGAAGCGCCCGGCCAGCCGCCACCCGCCGCCGAACCACCAGCTGCTGAACCACCGGCCGCTGAGCCACCGGCTGCTGAACCGCCCGCGGCCGAGCCGCTGGCAAAGGACGGCGCGGCGGGTCCGCCCGCCGGGCGGACCGCGTCGTCGGCGGCCGCGGTGCTGGCAGCGGTCAGGCCGAGCGAGGCTAGCGACCAGGATGGTCCCGAGGGCAGCAACTGGCCCTGGCCGTCCGCCGGGCCCGCCGCCCGGGAGGACGTGGGCGACCAAGCCGGAGTCGCCGCGCCGATCGGGCTGGCGGGCTCGGCGGCGCTGGCCGCGCTTCCCGGCCACGACCCGATCTCGGTCGCCTTCGACTGGCTGGGCGACCCCGCCATGCGAGTCGGCTCGGACGGCCAGACCGATGTACCAGAGCCCGACGTGCCCCCAGGGCTGGCCGACTTCGACACCGAGACCGGTCCTGGTGTGCTGTCGGCGGCCGGCCACACCGAGCCAGCGGCGCCCCGCGGGTCATCCGGCCAGACCGAACCAGACGCTCGGGCTGCCTTGGAGGTTGTCTTCGGAGGGCCGCTGCCGGTCCCGTCGCCAGCCGGCCACGCCGATGGGCTGGTGGCATCGGCTGCGCCCGAGGCCTGCGCCGGACCGGACAGATTGGCCAGGCCGGCCGACCCAGACTGCCCGGCGGTCTTGGTGAAGTTCGGTGCGGCCGTCCCGGCGGCCCTGGTCCCCGAGTCGCTCGCCCTCGCCGCGGCGGGTGCCTTGCTCTTCGGGATGAAGACGGGCGTAGGCCGCGGTGCGTTGGCTCCGGGCGCACCCGCAGGCTTCGTGACCGGCTCGCCCGACGGCTTGGCGGCGGAGGTCGAGCCCGGCGAGGACGCCTTCTCCGCGGGCCTGGCGTCGTCCGGCCAGGCTGACCCGGACTTCTTCGGCGAGACCGAGTCGGTCTCCGGCCAGACCGAGCCTGACGGGCTCGCGGCGGGCCTGGCCGCGCCGGCCGCCGAGAATGGCTCGGTCCCGGCGCCAGACCCCGTGCCCAGCCAGGCAGACTTCGCCGATCCGGACGGGCTCAGCGGTAGTCCCGACTCCGACGTGCCGGTTTCGCCGTCCCATGCGGCTGGCATCGTCGTGTCTGACCTCGCTGGCCAGGCTGAACCGGCTTGCTCGCTTATCGTCTTCGCGGACTGGTCCTCTTCGCCAGGCCGCTTGCTGTGTGCCCCGATCTGTACCACCTCTTCCTCACCAGCGAGTGTAAAGACAGCGCCAGTCAATCGGCGGCCGGTTCAGGTGAAGAATGGGGCACAAATCAAGCAACGTTGCGTTGTGCGGCCCCGTGAGCAGCAGACACACCCTCAGTCGGGCTACACAGCGCTAGTCAGCCGACACGGTGTGAGCCAGCGACACGGTGTCAGTCAGCCGACGCGGTGTCAGCCGGTGACGGTCACCAGGCTGCCGTAGGTCAGGTACGGCCAGGCTCGCTCGGCGGAGTCATACGGCAGTTCGACGCAGCCGAGGCTCTGCGGCCACCCGTACGAGCCACGAGGGAAGTAGTGGACCGCCTCGCCGGCATCGAAGTAGGAGACAAAGCTCACCGGGTCGGCGTAGTGACTGCCATCGGGGTTCGTGCCTTGCATGATCTGGAACCGGAATCTCAGGTACACCGGGAAGGTACCTGACGCGGTCGGCGCGACCGGGATGCCGGTGTTGGCCAGGCTGCGCAGCACGATATGGCCGTCGTGCCAGATCGTCAGGGTCTCTGGTGACCCCTTGTCCGCGATCGCGTAGGTGTAGCCGACCGTATTCGCGTGACCCGCATCCGCGGCCTTGAACAGCGCGTTCCAGAACCGCTCGGTGAGCACGCCGTTGATCGTCATGCCGTGCTGTGACTGGAAGGCCATCGCCGCGCCGCGCAGCAGCGGGTTGGCCACGCCAGCCTGCCACTGACTGCGCAGCCCCTGCGGGTAACCGGATTCCCAGGTGAAGGTGCCGGGCGGCGCACTGAATGCCATCGCCTCCTGGCCCGCCAGGCCGCCTGACGGCCCTCCGGTAATCCGGTCACCGCCCAGGGGCTGCCACGTGAGCGGCAGGTACCCGAGCTCACTGAGCAGCTCGCCGAGCCTGAGCTGGGAGTAGCCCTCGGTCCTGAACGATGCCGTCACCGGCCGGTCGAGCGTCCTTCCCGCGGCCGAGCGGACGCCGGCCTGGCCAGCCGGGACCCGCAGGTCGATTTTCGTTGAAGGCGGAAATGCAGTGTCGGGGGTGAACGTCAGCGTGCTGCCCACGGACTGCCAGCTTCCTTGTACCGACGGCGTGAGCACCGGGTCCGGCGAGCCGACCGCCAGCGGGACGGTGAAGGCCACCTGGAGCGTGGTGTCACCGGCAATGCGGCCCGATGCGGTGTCCGGCGTGATGGACACGACCTTGAGAGGGCCGGCGACCGCCTGGCCGTCTGCGGCGTCTCCCTTGGCCGCGGCGCTCGCGGGCCGCGCCGAGTGCGTCGCCGCGAGGACGGCGATCGCGACGATGACCGCGACAGCCGCGATCGCGGCGGCGATGGCTCCTGTCTTCAGTGCCGGTCCCCGGCGCTGGCCTCCGCTGTCCTCAAGCACGCGAATCTCCCGTTCCCGCCATCGTGGCTCGACCTTGGCTTGCGGAACGCAGGATCACGGTCGCGTTCCGTCTCCAGGCGACTACCCGAGTCGGTTTCGGAGATATCCATCGACCGGGTAAACCGTTGTCCACGCCTGCCGGGCCTGTGCTCACACCCGCGCGGCCCGGGTGCTGGCCGTACCGGGGTCGACCCGATCGAAGAGTCTTCGGCGTCGAGCTATCCGACGGGCCAGAGACGGGCCAGAAGAGCGCTGCCCGAAGAGCACGAAAGCCGGGCGCGAGTGCGACCGGCTGCTGACCTGGGTGGGTGGGCGATACTGGGATCGAACCAGTGACCTCCTCGGTGTGAACGAGGCGCTCTCCCGCTGAGCCAATCGCCCGGGCCGCAGCCGTCAGCACGTACTGCGGAGCCCTCACAGAGTAGCGCATCTGGCCAGGCGCCGGCAGCGCGGACGTCCCGGCGCGTACCATGGGCTCGGCCGACTCTGGGTCCGGCGTCAAGATTGTGCAGGATCTTTACTGCACGGTGAGTGAGACGAAGGTCACACTACGTTAGGGCAGGTCACGGGAAGAGTGCGCGTCAATTTCGGCGTTCAGATCCCTGAAGCGTTTGACCAGGTCACAGGCGGTTTGATGATCAGTGACCGAGGTTACGAGCGGTCGGTATCGCGGAATCTACCCCCCCAAGGCAACAGTTCCGCGGAGCCAACGCCCGGCACTTACCAGGGCAGCCGCACCGATTACGCATGACGGTTTTCCCGTGATGCACAAGGCAAAGGTCAGAACCCCATGATGAACAGCGTTACGGTCTCCGCTGAGCTGGGCCTCAGCCTGGTGGTTCCCGAGCACGGAGCCGTTCCCCTGGTGGCAAGTCTCGACTACTGCGCCGACGACCCCTACGCAATCAAGATGGCTTTCCACGTCGGCACCGACGAGCCGGTCGAGTGGATATTCGCGCGGGAGCTGCTGGCAGCGGGCCTGGAAGCGGCGGCAGGCGAAGGTGACGTCCAGGTCTGGCCGGACGAGACGGACGGCGCGGACATCCTGAACATCACGCTCTCATCGCCGTTCGGCGAGGCTCACTTCGAGGCGCCGCGCAGCGCCACCGCGGACTTCCTGAAGAGCACCTACGGAATCATTCCGGCCGGATCGGAGTGCGACTACATCGACGTCGACAGCGAACTGGAAGAACTGCTCTGGCAGGCATGAGCCGGCGGAGCCGCGCTCAATGGGAAAGGCCATTGAGCGCGGCTCCTGCCCCAATCACGGGTCCGGCGACTCGGCCGACCTCAGCGCGAATATTTCCGCGGCCTTCTTGGTAACCGGGCCGGGCGCCGCAGCAAGCTCGGCGCCATCGACCCGCCGGATCGGCTGCACGTCCCTGGTCGTGCCGGACAGGAACGCCTCGTCCGCCGTCGCGAGCGCGCCGAACGGCAGGTCCTCTTCCTCCGCACCGGCCCACTCGATCACCAGCGCCCTGGTCACCCCGGCCAGGCAGCCGGACGACAGCGGCGGGGTGAGCAGCCGCCCGCCGATGACCACGAAGACGTTGGTGCCCGTGCCCTCGCAGAGCTGGCCGACCGTATTCCCGAAGATGGCCTCGCTGCCGCCGCGCTCGGCGGCGTAGGCGAGAGCGCGCACGTTCTCGCCGTACGAGGTGGTCTTCAGCCCGGACAGGGCGCCGCGCTCGTTCCTCGGCCATGGCACGGTCACCACGTCCACGGCAGCCGCAGGCAGCGGCTGCTCGGCCATGGCCACGATGGCCGTCGCCGGCGAGTTCCCGCGCTCGGAGCCGAGCGGGGACTTGCCCCCGGTGAACGTCACCCGGAGCCTGGCCAAGCGCGGCCCGCCCGAGGCGGCGATCACCGCGAGCGCACCGTCGCGAATGGTGTCCAGATCCGGCTCGGGGAGCCCGAGTCCGAGTGCTGACCTGCGCAGCCGCTGCATGTGCCTGGTCATCGCGAACGGCACGCCGCCCGCGACCTTGATTGTCTCGAAGACCCCGTCACCGACCACAAGACCGTGGTCGAAGACGGAGACTCTCGCATCGTCGTCGGGGAGCAGTTCCCCGTTCATCCATACCGCCATGCCCCCAGACGCTATGCGCTCAGGGCCCCGAATGCGAGTTCAACGCTCCCGTCCGGCTAGGCCAGTCCGCCGCAGACATCGCTCGCCGCGGCACACAGATCGGCCATCATGGCCTCGACCGCCACGATCTGCTCGCTGACCTCCCTGTCGACCTCCATGGCCGGGACCACTGCCCGCACGGCGTCGTGGACAGCCGCCACGGGCCGGCTCGGCCCCCCGCCCGCCGACCGCAGCCCGATGCCTTGCGTTGCGCACAAAATCTCGACTGCCAGGCAGGTGCGGACGTTCGTGACGATCTCGGCCAGCTTGCGCACCGCCGTCCAGCCCATTGAGACGTGATCCTCCTGCTTGCCCGAGGTCGGGATCGTGTCCACGCTGGCCGGGTGGGCGAGCACCTTGTTCTCGCTGACCAGGGACGCGGCAGTGTACTGGGCCAGCATGTAGCCCGAGTTGATGCCGGCCGCCGGTGCCAGGAACGGCGGCAGCCCGCGGGAGAACGCCGGATCGAGCATCCGGTCCACCCGGCGCTCGCTGATGCTGGCGAGCTCGCAGATCGCCATGGCCAGCATGTCGGCGGCGAACGCCAGCGGCTCCCCGTGGAAGTTCCCTGTCGTCATCACCTCGCCGTCGGGCACGATGACCGGATTATCCACGATCGCGCCCAGTTCGGTGTCGATCACGCCACGGGCGAAGGCGAGCACGTCCCGCACCGCGCCGTGCACCTGCGGCGCGCAGCGCAGGCAGTACGCGTCCTGCACGGCGTGGGCGCTCTCCCTGTGGCTGGCCATCAGCGCCGACCCGGCCAGCAGCGCGCGCAGGTTCGCCGCGCTGACCTGCTGGCCCGGATGCGCCCTGATCACCTGCACTCGCTGGTCGTAAGGCCGGTCGGTGCACAGCAGCGCCTCCACCGAGAGCGCGCAGGCGACGTCCGCGGCCTTGACCAGCAGCTCGCAGTCGTGCACGGAGAACGCGAGCAGCGCCTGCATCGGCTCGGTCCCGTTGACCAGCGACAGGCCCTCCTTCGGCGCAAGCACCAGCGGCTCGATGCCGTGCTCGGCGAGCACCTGGCCGGCCGGACGGCCGCGCAGATCGTCGCCCGGGCCTCTGAGCCTGCCCTCGCCGATCAGCGGCTGTGCCAGGTGGGCGAGCTGGGCCAGGTCACCAGATGCGCCGACCGAGCCCTTGCCTGGGATGACCGGGAGCAGGTTCGCGTCGAGCAGGCGGAGCAGTTGGGCGGGCAGGTCGACCCGGACCCCGGAGTAGCCGGCGGCTAGGGTTCTTGCCCGCAGCAGCAGCACCGCTCGGACGGTCTGGTCGTCCAGCGGCTCGCCGACCGCGGCGGCATGGGACATGACGATGGCGCGCTGGAGCGTTGCCAGGTCCTGCTCGCCGACCCTGGTATCGGCGAGCGCGCCGAAGCCTGTGTTCACGCCGTAGACGGCACGGCGGCCGCTCAGCGCGGCGGTCACCACCTCCCGGCTGGCCTGCATCCTGGCCGGGACGTCGGAGCCGAGCTCGGCCCTGGCGCGGCCGCGCGCGACATCGACCACATCCTCGACGGTGAGTGCGTCGCCGCTGACGATCACTGTTCGCATGGCTGACAGCCTGCCACCCCCGCTGGCCCCGGCGACAGCAGCGGTCGGCATGCCGGTGCGATGGTCGGGCGGAGATGCACGGCCGGGCGGGGCAGGGCGATCTGCGGTAAGCTAGATTGCTGCACGCCGGGGCGAATTGGCTGCCGGGCGGGGATCGGCTACAGTGCTGATCGCACGTCGGCCGGTGGTCGCCGGACCGCCTGGGGCGTGCTGTCGCGCGGACGTGGCTCAGTTGGTAGAGCATCACCTTGCCAAGGTGAGGGTCGCGGGTTCGAATCCCGTCGTCCGCTCGGAGGTGCCGGACGCCGTCTCGTATACATGGTTTTGCAGCTCTGTGAGCGGCTCTGCCAGACAGTCCGCGCGGCTCTGAAGGCACCCAGGCTCGCCTCTGCAGGCGGCCGGTGGCGGAATGGCCGAGTGGCTTAGGCAAGGGCCTGCAAAGCCCTGTACGCGGGTTCGATTCCCGCTTCCGCCTCGCGGGCGGTTAGCTCAGCGGGAGAGCGCTT
>CAVZHC010000013.1:0-5041 GCA_963774905.1 uncultured Actinomycetota bacterium
CACGATCTGTGGCTTCGTGACAAGCCGCCGACTCCCGATGAGGAACGGCAGCTGATGGCCAGGTTCGGCATGAAGTCGGCCTAAACAGCCTACTTAACCGACAGATTCAGTAGGATTGGGTCTCCATCTGCACGTTCGGTTGCCAGCCGAGCATGTTGACCGAGCCAAAGGCCGGAGCCAGATGCATGTGAACCATGAGGCGGCCGGATCTGCCCCTACCGCGACACCAGCGGAGTCCGGTGCCGTAACCCCAGGCAAGCCTGCCCAGGCGCGAGCGGCGAGGCGGCGGCTCACGGCTGAGCACCTGGCCGTGCTCGCGCTCGGGCTGCTTGTCGTCGTGGTCCACAACGTGGGATACCTGCTCCGGCAGCCGTTCTGGACCGACGAGGCCTGGGTCGCCGTCACCACCAGGTTCCCGCTCTCACAGTTGCGGGAGACAACCTCGAGCACGCCGATCGGGTGGTCCCTGCTCCTGCGCCTGTTCACCGAGCGTGGCGAACAGACCGGCCGGCTGCTGCCGCTCGCGTTCGCCGGGGCGGCCGTGATCGTCGCCTACTGGCTGGGGCGCGGGATCGGCTGGCGGCGGGAGATCTCGGTCGCCGCCGGGCTGCTGACGGCGGCCGCCGTGCTTTTGGTGCCGGCGATGCTCGTGCGCGACGATCTGAAGCAGTACACCGCCGATGCCTGCCTGTCGCTGCTGGTGCTGGCGCTGACCTCGCGGCTGGAGCGGGACTGGTCCCGCGGCGGGCTGGCCGGCCTCTCGGTGGCGGTCTGGGGCGGCATGCCGTTCAGCGACGCCGTCGCGTTCGTCGGGACCGCGGCGTTCGGGGCTCTGCTCGCGGTTCAGCTCTGCCGGCGGGCCTGGGGCCGTCTGGCGGAGACGGCTCTCATCGGCGCGTGCACGGCCGTTCTCATGCTGGCGGTGTACAAGGCGTTCGACGTCGGCGCGGATTCTCCGGTGCTCAAGGCCTACTGGGGGTCCTTCTACCTGCCAACCGACAAGGGGCTGCACGCGGACCTGGACTTCATGGCATCGCGCTTCCACGCGGTCGGCGCCTATTTCGGCCTCGGGCCTGCCTGGCTGGGGCTCCCGCTGGTCGTTGCCGGCCTGGTCACGATGTTCCGGCTCGGCAGGCCAGCCACCGCGGTCGCGATCGCGATCCTGTGGCCGGAACTGCTCGCGCTCTCCGCACTGCGCCAGTACCCGTTCCTCGACCTGCGGACCTCGACCTTCCTGTTCGCGATCACTGCCGCGGTCGCCGCGATCGGGCTGACCGGGGTCTGCTCGCTGCTCTTGCCGCGATTCAATGGCTTGCTCGCCGGCGGGCTTGCCGCGGTCGCACTGGTGGTCTTCGTCGCGGGAGCTACGCCCTACGTGCGGAGCCGCATGATTCCGAACGAGGACGTGCGCGACCAGGTCCGCTACATCACCGCTCATGAGAAGCGCGGTGACGTGATCCTGGTGAACCTCAGCAGCAACTGGGGGTTTGCCTATTACTGGCCGGTCGGCGACCCGGCCCGGCGGCCCGACACCGTGGTCGCGCAGGGGTACGAGGCGTATTTTCCTGATCAGCCGGATATCGTCGTGGCGCGTAACCGGGACCTGGCCGGCGTCACGGCCGCTCTGGCTCAGGCGCTGGCCCTGGCCGGCCACTCGTGCTCACGGATCTGGGTCGTCCGTACCCACCTGCTCCCGCAAGAGCATGCCGCCTGGAGAGTAGCGTTGCGTCGGCAGAAGCTAACCCTCGTGCGGGTCGGTCGCCACGGCCTGGGCGTGATACCGGCAGACGGTTCTGGGTGCCGGTGAGCCTGCCGGGGTCCAGGCGGGTATGACCACGCCGTCCGATCCTGAAAGGCGCAGGTATCCCATGTCTGATGTTGCGGGTACGAACCAGTACCTTCCCGGCCCAAGTCACGGTTTGGTCGGATAGTCTCCGCAGCCATGGGCACCGGAACGACCACGGAGGGCACCCCGCCCACTCAGCCCAGTCAGCCGGGGGCCGGGCAGCACGCCGCCCGGCCGGGCGCGACGGAGAGCGGGGGCAGTCGGCGGACCCCGCACCTGATTGCGGTTGGCGCGCTGACCGCGCTGGCGGCAACCCTCTACTGCGTGTTCGCGCTGGCCCAGTTCTATACGTTCCGGGACTCGTCGTACGACCTGGTGATCTTCGATGAGGCCGTGAGGTCGTACTCGCACTTCCTGCCGGGGACCTCGATCATCAAGGGCCTGCACAACGGGTTCGGCCCGCACTTCTCCGAGCTGGGCGATCACTGGTCGCCGATCCTCGCGGCGCTGGCTCCTCTCTACTGGATCTACAACGGCCCGCAAACCCTGCTGGTGGCGCAGGCGGTGCTCTTCGCGCTCGCGATCCCGCCGCTGTGGGTCTTCACCCGGCGGGCGTTCGGCGGTGGCCGGAAGGCTATTGTGGCCGCCTACCTCGTCTCCGTCGCCTACGCGCTGAGCTGGCCGATCGCCTCGGCTTTGGCGTTCGACTTCCACGAGGTGGCGTTTGCCCCGGTGCTCATCGCCGTGGCCCTGGAGCGGCTGCAGGCGGGCCGGCTGCGGACGGCCCTGATCGCGCTCGCCGCCCTGCTCCTGGTCAAGGAGGACATGGGCCTGCTGGTGGCCGGCATCGGCATCTATCTCGCGGTGGCGCGGCCCCGCGGGGTGCGCAGGCAGCTGCTGGTGGCCTGCATCCTGATCGTCGGGGGCCTCCTGGACACCGTCATCGCGACGTACGTCCTGATCCCGGCCTTCGGCGGGCGCTCGGACTACTACTGGGCGTATACGGCCCTTGGCAACAATGCCCAGCAGGCCGTTGGGCACCTGATCACCCACCCGGTCAGCTCGCTGGAGCTGATGATCACGCCGCGGGTCAAGCTCGTCACGATGCTCTGGCTGTTCGGCGCGTTCTGCTTCCTCCCGCTGCGGTCCCCGATCGCGCTCGCCACGATCCCGCTGCTGGCCGAGCGGATGATGGCGAACCTGTTCGGTAACTGGTGGGTCACGTCTTTCCAGTACAACGCCTACCTGGTGATAATCCTGGCGTGCGCGGCCGTGGATGGTGCCGCCCGGCTGGACCGGTCGCTGCTTTTCCGCCGTTATCTCGCCGCGGGGCGCGCGCAACGGCCGGCCGCCGAGGCGACAGAGCCCGCCGCGGTGACGGCCACGGACGACGGAGCGCAGCCGGCCACCGATGCGGGCCCGGGGTCGCCGGGGGCCGCCGCGGATGACGAGGCCGTCCGTCCGGTCAGTGCGCCGCGGGCCGGCCGGGGCACGCCAGGGGCGGCGTCGCTTGCGTGCGCGGCCGCGATGTGCGCGGTCGCGGTGTTCCTCGTCCCCCGGTTCAGCTTCGGCCCAGCCCTGCACCCGTCGTTCTACCGGCAGACCCCGAACATGAAGGCGGCCGCCGCGGCGGCGGCCACGGTCCCGAACGGCGTCGTCGTCGCGGCCACGAACTTCATCGGGCCGGCGCTTTCGGCGAGGGACACGGTCCTGCTCTGGGACGGCGACGGCGGGACCCCGCCGCTTGGGGCGCCCTGGGTCGTGGCCAACGTCCGGGTGCCGCAGTTCACGTTCCACAGCGTGCGCGAGCAGAAACAGCGCGTCGCGCTTCTCGAGCGCAGCGGTTACCGGGTCGTCTTCCGGCGGGATGGGTATGTCGTGCTGCACCGCGCCGGCCCGCCGAGGATCGCGGCCAGCGTTCCGTTTAAGGTGAAGCCGCGATGAGCGTTAAGGCCAGGCCGGCCGCCGGTTCGGCGGCAGGCAACGCCGCCGGCGGTGAGCAGGCGGCCGCGCCGCCAGACGCCGCGGGACGGCTGCTCGGGCGGCTGTCCGTGCTGCCAGCGCTGCTGGCGATGGCCTGGCTCCTGGTCGGCCTGCCGCTGCTGCTGGCCGGCGTCTTCACACCCGTGGCAATGCTGGTGCTTTCGGTGCCGCTTGCGGTGGTCCTGGTGGTGATCGGCATGCGCTGGCTGCCCAGCCGGTGGCCGGGCACGGGCGCGGCCGCCATGCCGGCGCGCACGCCGTGGTGGACCGTTGCCGCCGTGGTCGCGATCGCGGTCGCCTTCGGCGTCGATCAGATGATCTACCACTCCCAGTTCATCATCGTGACCCGCGACCCGGCGTCCTACATCCAGTTCGCGACCTGGATCTCCAAGCACGGCTCACTGCCGATACCGCAGGACGCCGCGGCCTTCGGCGGCACTCACCCTGGGCTCAAGTTCGCCAGCTTCGCCTATTACCAGGTAGGCAACTCGGTCGTGCCGCAGTTCATGGCCGGCCTACCGATGATCCTGGCCGGAGGGTTCTGGATCGGCGGCGCGGTCGCGGCGGTGGCCATGGCTCCGATTCTTGGCGCGTGCGCGGTGCTCACGTTCGGCGGCCTGGCGGCCCGGCTCGTCGGGCCGCGCTGGGCTCCGCTCGCGGCCCTCATCCTCGCCGTATCACTGCCCGAGGAGTTCACCAGCCGCTCGACCTACAGCGAGCCGGTCGCGCAGATCCTCTTCCTCGGCGGGCTCTGCCTGGTCATCGACTCGCTCGGCGAGGACCGGGCGGGCGCCAGGGTGATCGCTGCGCTCGGCGGCCTGGCCCTGGGCCTGACACTGCTGGTGCGCATCGACGGGGCGAGCGACATCCTGCCGGTGATCCCGTACTGCGGCATCCTGTTCGTCGGCCGCTCGCGGCAGGCGGTGCCGCTACTCGGCGGGCTGGTGGTCGGCGGGCTATACGGCAGCGTCGACGGGCTGGTGCTCAGCAGGCCATACCTGGCCAGCATCAAGAGCTCGCTGGTCCCGCTGGCTCTGATCACTGGCGTCGTGATCATCGCGACGCTGGCGTGGATGGCATGGCGCTGGGACAAGGGCCTGCCCAAGGTGCGCGGGAAGTGGCTGCCCAACGCCGCGGCCGTGCTGGCGTTCGTGATCGTGATCGGCTTCACCATCCGCCCGTACTTCCAGACGGTGCGCGGCAACTCCGGCGCGTTCTTCGAGTCCATCATCGCCGGTTACCAGCGGGCCGACGGCCTGCCGGTCCAGCCGG
>CAVZHC010000014.1:0-608451 GCA_963774905.1 uncultured Actinomycetota bacterium
GCCGCGAGCGCCAGCAGCTGGTGGTCGTGCAGCTCGCGGACGGCCTGTGAGGTGTGGCCGAGCGCGTCGATGATCTTGGCCACGTCGTCATTGAGATACGCCAGCCGCGAGCCGAGGACTGGCTGCTGCTCCTGGTTCGTTTCGGTCATTTGGGGGTGCCTTCCTTCTCTGTGCATCCCCGCCACCTGTTGCGGCGGGGTGGTCATGGGGGGCCATCGGGTTAGGCGTTCGTGCCGAGCGCGGCCTGGTGCAGCTCGCGGTCGAACCGCTCAATCTCAGCGACCGGATAAAGCACGCGAGTGCCGAGCCTGGTGCCCTTCGGCCCGTATCCGGTTTGCCGCCAGTACCTGACGGTTTTCTCGGTCGTCCGGTAGTGCTCGGCGACCTCAGCAGGGTCAAGTACGCGAGTCCTTGTTCCGTCATGTTCTCTCAGACCTCTCTGACGGTCGCTAACAGAACCGAGTTAACCACTGTCTATGACGGCTTGTAAAGTGCCGTTGCCTGCGGTTATGGTTCTGTCATGGAACGCGGCAACGACTGGACGGTTCGCCGTGCCCGCGAGGTGGGCAAGCGCGTGGCGTACTTTCGCCTGCTGGCAAAGGACGACCGCGGCCGGCCGCTGACCGTCCAGGGACTCTCCGACCGCTGCGCCAAGGCAGGGCTTGAGCTGAGCCGGCCGACCCTTTCGAAGCTGGAGAAGGGATTCCGCCAGTCGGTCACCGTCGATGAGGTGACCGTCATTGCGCACGCGCTCGGCGTGGCGCCGAACATGCTGCTGTTCCCGCTCGGCCAGGCCGACGTGACCGAGGTCCTGCCCGGTTCGGCCCTTGAGCCCTTCGCCGCAATGCAGTGGTTCGCCGGAGAGGCTGAGCTGGTGACCGGGCCGGACGGGAAGCTCGCCGCCGGGCCCACCGATGACGGCGGGGACTACGGCCTGTTCCGCACTCATCAGAGGCTCGTCTTTCACCTCGTGCGGCGGATGGAAGCACTGACGGCCGGCACGCCGGGCCCGACGTTCGCGGTTCTCCTGCGGCCCGACATGCCGTCTCCCGCGCCGGAGGATGTGCCCCTGCGCGAGCTGAATGACCTTGCCCTCTACCTTCAGCAGGTCCGCGCCTCGATCCGCGAGCGCGGGCTCAAGCCGCCGCCGCTGCCTGCCGAGCTGGCCGGCCTTGAGAGCCAGGCGGGCGCCGATGGCTAGCGTGGAGGACCGCTGGATCAGCAAGGCCAGCGGGGAGCGGACCGACCGCTACGGCAGCGGCAAGCGCTACCGCGTCCACTACGTTGACCCGGCGGGCCGGCAGCGCGGGAGGAGCTTCGCCCGGAAGGGTGACGCCGACCGGTTCGCCGCCACGGTGCAGGCAGACGTCCTGCGCGGGACATGGCTGGACCCGGCCGCCGGGAAGATGACCCTGCGCCGGCAGGCAGCGGCACGGCTACAGGGCTACCACGCGGACTCGTCGCGCGCCGAGAAGATCCGCCAGCATCTTGACCGGCATATCCTGCCCGCGCTCGGCGACTACCCGCTCGGGTACCTGGCGCAGCGGCCGAGCCTCATCAGCCAGTTCCTCGCGGCGCTGCCCTTGACCGCCAGCAGCGCGGAGCAGGTCTACATAACGCTCTGCTCGATCCTTGACGCCGCAGTCGATGACGGCCTGATCCCGCGCAACCCCTGCAAGGCGCAGTCCGTCAGGCGGCCCAGGGCGGCGCGCCGGAAGGTCACGCCGTGGTCGCCGGCCCAGGTAGCCGGCACCCGGGCGGCCATGCCCGAGAGATGGCGGGCCGTGATCGACTGCGGCAGCGGGCTCGGCTTGCGCCAGGGCGAGATTTTCGGCGCCGGCGAGGACTCGGTCGACTTCCTGCGCCGCACCGTTCACGTTCACCGCCAGGTAAAGCGCGTGGCGGGGCGGGCATGGTTCTCGGCGCCGAAGGGCGGCAAGGACCGCGACGTGCCGCTGCCGCAACCGGTCGCGCTGGCGCTGTCCGCGCACATCGAGGCCACCCGCCGGTCCGGTCACCCTGCCCTGGCACGAGCCGGGCAAGCGAGGCGGCACGGGCAGGCCGGTAACAGCGGCCTGCTGTTCACCGCGCGGCAGGGCGGCGCGATGCAACGCGAGCACGTTCAACACGAGGCGCATGGCGCCCGGCGCAGGATCGCGGCCGGGGTCAGCGCGAGCGAAGGGCGCCGGGACGCACCAGCTGCGGCACTACTACGCCTCCGCGCTGCTGGCCGGCGGGGTGGACATCAAGGCGCTTTCCGAGTACCTCGGCCACGCACGACGCGGCGATCACTCTCCGCGTTTACGCCCACCTGATGCCGAGCGCCGAGGGAAGGGCGCGAAGGGCGATCGAGGACGCGCTTTCCGCCGAGGACCTCGGCCCGGCCGTTGCCCAGGAAGGGGAATACGGCCGATGACCTGCATCAGCACAACTCGGACCAGTACCTGCCGTCCAGCACCCTGAGCACGTCCTGGACGGCGACGCCGGCCGACCGTAGCGCCGGGATCACCAGGTCAACCACGGGCGTGACCAGCCGGCCGGTGCCGTACCCGATGACGACCGCCATCGTCAGGTGCTGGCGGGCGAGCACCGTGCACGCGTGCTCGGCGATGTCGGTGGCTAACCCGTCCTCGGGCGGATCGGGCAGGTCGTAGCGGAAGGCCAGCCTGATCCTGGCGTGTGGGCCGCCGATGCCGAGAACGACCAGGCTGTCGAGCGGACGGAAGCCGAGCAGGTTCGGCACGATGGCGACGACGCCCTCGGCCGATCCGACCCTGACCCGGCAGCGCGGGCGTTCGTGGCCGGCGGGCTGAGAGAGGCGTGGGCGCGGGCCTTGCTGATGTGATTCGGTCATGCTGAGGGGATTGCCGACCGCACCCGCGCGAGACGGCTGTCCACCGGCGTGCTGGTCGTGCGGGACTTGTCCACAGGCCGGGTAGCTCGGGTTTGCCAGGGCCCTCGCGGCGTGCCCGGCCGCCAGCCGAGCAAACCGGCGGCTGACCCAGGCCTACAGCTGCACGCCGAGCAGCGCGTCCACGGTGTCCCTGACCAGGGCACCCGACCCAGTCCTGCCCTGCGCGCCGTCCCGCACCTGGCCCGGGTCGCCGGAGTCGCCAGCCCGCTCAGCGACCCAAGGCTGCTCCCCGGCCGACGTGCCGAGCACCGCCTGCGCCCACGAATCCACCACCGCGAGCGCCCCCGGGGCATCCAGGTCGTCGGCCATCCTGGCCCGCACGCCATCAAGCACGTACGCCCCGGCCGGCACCCGCCCGGCCCCATCCCGCCCGGCAGACGACGCAGCACTCACCGCCGCGCGCCACCGGCCGAGCCGCTCGACCGCGTGCCTGAGGCCCCCGGCGGTCCAGTCCCAGTCCTGCCGGTAGTGATGCGCCAGGATCGCCAGCCGGATCGCCATCGGGTCAGTGCCTGCCTCGCGCAGCACCGAGACGAAGACCAGGTTGCCCAGCGACTTGGACATCTTCTCGCCGTCCAGTCGCACCATCCCCGCGTGCGCATACCGCCTGGCGAACGCGCCGCCCCCGCCGGTCCCGTACGCCACCCTGGCGTGCGAGGCGCTCATCTCGTGATGCGGGAAGATCAGGTCAGAGCCGCCCGCCTGCACGTCGAACGCCTGGCCGAGGTGCCTGGTCGCGATCGCCGCGCACTCCACGTGCCAGCCGGGCCGTCCCGGTCCGAACCTGGACCCCCAGCTCGGCTCGCCCGGCCGCCTCGCCAGCCACACCAGCGGGTCGAGCGGGTCCTTCTTGCCCGGCCGGCCAGGATCGCCGCCGCGCTCGGCCGACAGGCTGAGCATGGTTGCCGCGTCGTAACCGGAGACCGACCCGAACTCCGGATCGGCCGACCGGAGGAAGTACACGTCGCCGTCGATGTCGTACAGCGAGCCGCGGTCGGCGAGCGTGCCGCTGAACTCGTCAATCACGCCGAGCGCCTCCACCGCCCCGACCAGCGCGTCGGGCGGCAGGACCCGCAGCGCGGCCATGTCGGCCCGGTAGCGGTCGATCTCGCGGTCGGCCAGCAGCCTCCAGTCCTCCGCGTCCCGCGCCGCCCGCTCGAGCAGGGGGTCGTCCACGTCGGTCACATTTTGTACATAACGGACCGCATGCCCTGCATCCCGCCACGCCCGGATCAGCAGGTCCCATGCGATGTAAGTCGCCGCGTGCCCGACGTGGGTCGCGTCGTAGGGCGTGATGCCGCAGGCGTAGATCGTCGCCTCGCGGCCCCGCGCCGCCTGCGCGTAACCGCTGGTCGGGGTGTCCCAGATCACGGCCTCGGGTGCCTGGCCCGGAAGGCTGGGGACGCGCGCGGAGGGCCATGAGTCCATGGCCGCAAGGTTAATCGCTGCGTTTGCCCGCGATCAGCCGGGCCTGGCGCGCTCCGCCTTTGACTGCTCGAGCGCGTAGGCCAGGGCAATCAGGCGCGGCTCGCTCCAGGCCGGCCCCATCAGCGTGACGCCGACGGGGAGCCCGCCGACCGCACCGGCCGGCACGGTGATCGCCGGGTAGCCGGCTACCGCGGCGGGCGACGAGGTGCCCACGCTGTAGTAATCGCCGAGCACGTAGTCGGTCAGCCAGGCGGGGTTGCCGCTGAGCGCGAGCACGGCGTCGAGCCGGTGCTCGGTCAGTGCGCTGTCCAGCCCTGACGTGGCCAGCCTCCTGGCCTGCGCCCTGGCCGCCTCGTAGTCCTCGCCTGACCGGCCGCTTGTCGCCTCGGACTGCTCGAAGATCTGCTGGCCGAAGCAGGCGAGTACCCGGTCGGCGTGGGCGAGGTTGTAGCTGATCAGCTCGGCGAGCGAGGCCGGGTGCTCGCCGCCGAGCCCGGCCAGGTAGGCGTTGATGTCGTGCTTGAACTCATGCCGCAGGGCGACGAACTCCGGCTCGTTGATCTGGCCGGCGCCGGCCAGCTCGACCGGGTCGACGATCACGGCGCCTCGCGCCCGCAGCAGGCCGACCACCTGGTCGAGTACGGCGGCGGCGGCCGCCGTCGCCTGGGCCGAGCCGTCGCGCCAGATCCCGACCCTGGCGCCGTCAAGCGCGGCCGGGTCCAGGTACGCGGTGTAGTCCGGCGGCTGGCCGGGCGCCTCGGCCGCCGCAGGATCGGCGGGGTCGGCCCCGGCCAGGGCGCCGAGCAGCACCGCGGCGTCGGCAACGCTGGCCGTCATCGGCCCTGCCGTGTCCTGGTCGGCCGAGATCGGCACGATGCCGGTCCGGCTGACCAGGCCGACGGTCGGCTTGATGCCCACGATCCCGCAGGCGTGCGCGGGGCTCAGGATCGAGCCGTCGGTCTCGGTGCCCACCGCGAGCGGCGCAAGTCCGGCCGCGACGGCGACGGCCGATCCCGAGCTCGACCCCGACGGGTTGCGGCCGGCGCCGTGCGGGTTCACCGCCTGCCCGCCGAGCGTGGACCAGCCGCTGGTGGACTCGGTCGAGCGGAAGTTGGCCCACTCGGACAGGTTGGCCTTGCCGAGGATGACCGCACCGGCCGCACGCAGCCTGGCTACCAGGAACGCGTCGGAGGCCGCCGCCGCCGCCAGAGCCGGTGAGCCCGCCGTCGCCGGTGACCCGGCCGCGGCGATGTTGTCCTTGATCAGCACCGGGATCCCGGCCAGCGGGCCGGCCGCCGCGCCGTCGGCCCGCGCCAGGTCGGCCGCGGCCGCCTGCGTCTGCGCGTCGGCGCTGACCGAGATGACCGCGCCGAGCTCCGGGTTCAGCCGCTCGATCCGATCGGCGTAGAACGTGACGAGCTCGGCGGAGCTGAGCTCGCCCGCGCTCATGGCCTGGCTCAGCGCGGCGACCGTGGCGCCGGCAGCGCGCAGGCGGGTCCGGCCGATCGTCTCGGCGGGGGATTCGGAAGACGCCATGGTGGAAGACTAGGGAGAGCCGGTGTCTCCGGCTTCGGGGGGTATTCGACATGGCGTCGGTCCGGCCGCGCGGCCGTGCCAGCGCGGCAGCGCAGCGTACCGCTGCGGCGTTCGCGGCCGTGGCCGTCGCAATGCTGGCCGTGGTCGCCGGGTGCACCTCGGGTGGCGGTGCCAGCGGGCGCGGCAGCGGCCGTAGCCCGATCCAGGAGGCGTACGAGGCCGCCGTACGCAAGGTGCTTCCTTCGGTGGTGGAGATCAGCGCGGACGGCACCACGGGCTCGGGCGTGGTGTACGACTCGCGCGGCGACATCGTCACCAATGCGCACGTGATCGGGAACCGTAAGGACTTCACCGTGCTGACCTCGGCGCTGAGCGAGCCGCTCGAGGCTCATCTGGTCGGCCTGTTCGCGCCGGACGACCTCGCGGTCATCAGGGTCGACCGCGGCCAGGCCAGCCTGCGGCCGGCCCGCTGGGCCAACTCGGCAAGAATCCAGGTCGGTGACATCGTGCTCGCGATGGGCAGTCCTTACGGCCTGGTCGACAGCGTCACCCAGGGGATCGTGTCGGCCACCGGCCGCACCGTGACCGGCGAGCGGATCAAGGGCCAGCCGCCCACCGCTATCTCCGACGCGATCCAGACCAGCGCGGCGATCAACCCGGGCAACAGCGGCGGAGCGCTGGTCCTGCTCACCGGCAGCGTCGTCGGCATCCCGACGCTGTCGGCGCAGGACCCGCAGCTCGGCACCCCGGCCGAGGGCATCGGCTTCGCCATCCCCTCCGACACCGTGCGCGACATCGCCGCACAGCTGATCAAGCAGGGCAAGGTGACCAGGTCGGGCCGGGCCACGCTGGACATCACCGGGCAGACGCACGTCGGCGGCGAGGGGTATAAGCCCGACGGGGTGAGCGTGGACGCCGCGGCACGGGGCGGGGCCGCGGCGCGAGCAGGGATCAAGGCGGGCGACATCATCGTCGGCCTGGGCGGCCGTGCCACGCCGACGCTGAACGAGCTCGAGGACGCGCTGCTCGACTACCGGCCAGGCCAGCAGGTCAAGGTCGAGGTGCTGCGGGACGGCAGCCCGAGGCAGTTCACCGCCACGCTGGACAGCCTGACCGGCTGACCGGCGGTCAGCCGGTCAGGCCATGCGGCCGGTCAGGCCAGGTGGCCAGGCGGCGCGCCTCGCCGGGCCACAGCTGCCTACACTGCCGTGGTGACCTTCATCACCCTGGGATCCCTCGAGTTCGTTCCCACCGCCACCCGGCCCGAGTTGCTCGCCGCGTCGGTCGCCGCCGCGCTGGCCGGGCCGTCGTGCGCGGCGCTCGCCGCGGAGATCGGCGTCGCCGAGATCGACCCCGAGCTTGCCGACACCGCGGCGTTCTGCGAGCGATACGGCGTGCTGCCGACCCAGTCGGCCAACTGCGTCGTCATCTCGGGCCGCCGCGACGGCGAGCTCCGCTACGCCGCGTGCGTGATCCTGGCCACGACCAGGGCCGACGTTAATGGCATCGCGCGCCGCGCGCTCGACGTGCGCAAGGCATCGTTCGCCGCCACCGACGTGGCCGTGGCCGAGACCGGGATGGAGTACGGCGGGATCACCCCGATCGGGCTGCCGGCGAGCTGGCCGGTCCTGGTCGACGCCGCGGTGGCCGCTACCGAGTCCGTGGTGATCGGCAGCGGTGTCCGCCGGTCCAAGCTCGCGCTGGCCGGAAAGGCGCTCGCCGACGTTCCTGGGGCGAGCATCGTCGAGGGGCTCGGCCGCTAGGGCGCACGGTCACGGCAGCCAGGACACCTTGCCGTGCAGGTAGGCGTAGCCGATGAAGGTGACCGCGTCGATCAGCGAGTGCGCGATCACCATCGGCATGATGCGGCCCCACCGGCGGTAAAGTACGCCGAAGATCAGGCCCATCACGAAGTTCCCGATGAACCCGCCCAGCCCCTGATACAGGTGATAGGAACCGCGCAGCAGGGCGGCCACCACGATCGCCGTGCCCGGGCGCCAGCCAAGCTGATCAAGCCTGAGCAGCAGGTAGCCGATGACCAGCGTCTCCTCGAGCAGGCCATTCTGGATCGCGTTAAGCAGCAGGATGGGGTCGCGCCACCACACGTTGGGCAGGCTCTCGGGCACCACGTTCAGGCTGACCCCCAGGTGGAACGCGGTCAGGTAGAGCCCCAGGCCCGCGCCGCCGATCACGGCCGCCAGGACCGCGCCGCGCACGCCGTCCCTGACCGGCTCGCTGCCGTCAAGGCCGATCACGGACGGCGGCTCGCCGGAGCGCGCCATCAGGTAGAGCACGAGGAAGACCGGCGCCAGGGTCTCGGCGATCGAGGCGATCTGCAGCGTCAGGTCGAGCCAGTTGTTGACGGCCAGCGACCCGACAAGCAGGGCCTGCTGGCCGGCCAGCGGCTGCGGCGCGAGCAGCGAGCCGATTAGGTGCAGTATCGCGTTCAGTGCGCTCGCACCGAGCGACACGGCGAATACGGCGAGAATCTCCCAACGAATTAGCCAGGGCGGCGGCGGGCGTAGGCTGGTCTCCCTGAGTGCCACCCGAAGGACTCTAGCTGGTGCCGCTGCCCAGGGTTCTTTCCCTGCAGGCACAGCTACCTGAGCGGGCGCTCTCGTTTGTTCTGTGCCAGTTCCCGAGCCGACGGCACACATGATCCGGTCCGAACGAGCGTAGGCAGGATGGTCCGATGATCCGGGCAGGCCGCGGTGACGCACCCGCGTCGGCCGGCGCCGCCGCCACCGACGCCAATGCCGGTAGCACTGCATCCGCCAGCACCGGCGCCGGCGTCAGCACCGCAGCCGGCGCCGCGCAAGCCGCCGAGGGCGCCGGCGCGGGCCAGGGCCCGTCGTCCAGCCCCGGCCGCCTGCGCCGCGCTGCCAGCCACGCCTGGGTGCGGCACCTGGCCCTGCTGCTGCTGTTCGAGGGCGCAGGGATCGCCGCGACCTGGCCGCGGGCCACCTGGCTGGCCGACGGGACCCTGCCGGCCACCTCAGACGTGTCCGGCTTCGTATGGAACCTCTGGTGGGCCGCTCACGAGCTCCTGCACCCCGGCAACCCGTTCTTCACCACGTACATGGCCGCGCCGGTCGGCACCCACCTGGCCTTCAGCACCCTGATGCCGCTGGCCGGCTGGGTGATGGCGCCGGTGACCGTGCTGTACGGCCCGTCAGCCTCCTTCACGCTGCTCACCATCATCGCGCCCGGCCTGCTGTGCTACGCGATGTACCACCTGGCCAGGCTCTGGCTGAACGAGGCAGGCTCGATCGTGGCCGGGGCCTTCTTCGGTCTGTCGTCGACGATGCTCTGGCAGGACTGGTACCACGTCAACATCGCGATCGGCAGCATCTTCCTGCCAGTAATAATCGAGGCGGCGGTCCGCTTCAGGCGTAGGCCAGCGACCGGGCCGGCGGTGGTGCTCGGCGTGGCGCTCGGAGCGTCGATCCTGATCAACCAGGAGACCACGGCGGTCGGCGCGATCATCACGATCGTGCTGATCGTCCCGTGGCTGATCTGGGCGCTGGTGCGCAGGCGCGACCTGCTCAAGGCCATCACGCCGCTCGCGATCGGGCTCGGTGTCTGCCTGCTTGTCGCGAGCCCGCAGCTGATCGCCATGGTGCAGCAGATCGCAGCCGGCGCGGCCCACCCGCCGATCGGTCAGCTCGCGTCCAACTACGCGCAGTTCGGCGTGCCCCTGCAGACCCTGTTCGCACCCTCGCCGCGGCTCGGCACGTTCGGCCTGGGCCACCTGGCCGCGGCGTACAGCTACAACAACGACGAGCAGGTGCTCGAAGGTCTGCCCACGTTCGGAGTGGTGCTCAGCGCACTCGCGGTGGCTGGTCTCGTGACCGGCTGGCGCAGGCGCAGCACCTGGGCCTTCGCCGGGCTGTGGCTGATCTGCGCCGCGCTGGCGCTCGGTACCAGCCTGACCGTCGGCAGCGGCTGCGTGATCAGCACCGGCACCTTCCACCAGCCGGGCCGGATCTACGGCCGGTTCTGCCACCAGTACCTGCCGCTGATGGGCACCATGCCGAGAACGAAGACGTTCCCGCCAGGCGCGCCCCCGACCGGGGTGTGGCAGCACGTGGTGGTGTCGAACCTGATGCCGTTCACCTGGCTGGTCCGCATCCCTGGGCTGTCCGGCTTGCGGGAGGCTGACCGGTTCACCCTGGTCGGGCTGATCGGTGCCGCCATGCTGGCCGGACTCGCGGTGCAGTGGCTGAGCAGGCGCAAGATCACGATGCCTCTGATCGCTGTCGTGGTCGCGCTCGGCGTGCTCGAGGTCGGCTGGTCAGGCGCGTCGGTCGGCTCGCTCGGCTACCACGGCGTGATGCCAACCACGCTGCCCAAGCTCGACCGCTACCTGGCCGCCGACCACACCAACTCGATCGTGGTCGACGTGCCCTACGGGCTGCGCGGCGGCGTCGACGTGACCGGCGACCAGATCTCGCCGCAGGCCCTGCTGCTTGCCACCAACGACGGGCACCCGCGCGCGATCTCTTACACCGCCTGGGTCTCGCAGGCCGCGATCACGGCCGTCGCCAGGCACGCGTTCTTCCGCTACCTGTACATCGCCGAGAAGAGCAAGAACCCGACCCCGCATCAGATCGCCCTGGCCAGGGCAGATCTGCGGACCATGAACGTGGGCTGGGTCGTGATGTGGCGGAACATGTGGACCGCGTACCACCCGCTGCTGCGGTGGGGCCACGTGGACAAGTACCTGGTCGCAACCGGCTTCCGGCACATCGCGGGCACCTGCCTGATCAGCATCAGGCCAGGTCAGACCTGCCCGAGCGCAGACGCGATCTGGCTGTACCGGTACGAGCCCGGCCAGGCGGGCAGGAACAGGTAGGCTCCGCTTGTGGCCACCAAGGAACAGCAGAAACAGCCAGGGCGCCAGCCCGCGCAGCGCGCGACGAACGGCAAGGGCACGCCCGCCGCGGCCCGGCCTGGCACCCAGAAGGGGCAGGCCGTCCAGGCCGCGCCCGAGCGCCTCGAGCCGCCGCGGTCGCTGAGCCTGGCCGTCCGCCTGATGTACGCGGGCGCCGCGCTGACCGTCATCGGCACGGCGGCCGACGTGATCGTGATCGCCGTCGGCGGCACCAAGGCACTGCGCACCGGCCATCAGCACGCCACCGCGGCCCAGCTGCACGCCTCGCTCGGCGTGCTGATCACGAGCGTGCTGTTCTCCGGCGTGATCGAGGCCGTGCTCTGGCTGTTCATGGCCAGGGCCAACCGGGCAGGGCTTACCTGGGCGCGGATCGCCGCGAGCGTGCTGCTCGGGATCAACACGATCCTGCTGGTGACCACGGTCCTGCACGGCGGTGCGGTCACGCTCGCCCTGTTCTCCGGACTGACCTGGCTGGTCGGCGTCGGCGCGATCTGGTACCTCTGGCAGCGGGACTCGAGCGTCTACTTCGCAGCCCCGGCCGCGCCAGCAGCCCGGGCAGCGCCGGCAGCCCGGGCGGCCCCCGCCGCCCCAGCCCCGAAGGCCGCTCCCGCCAAGCCCAGGCCGCCGTCGAAGTCAGGCTGAGCCTGCGGCTGATCCTGGGCCGCGGCGAGCTGGGCGGTCAGCCGCCGCCAGGCAAGGTCCGCGCCTGAGGCCAGGCAGCCGTCCACGACCGAGCCGGTGCCGAGCGCACTGACCCGGATGTCCGGCAGCACGGGAGCGATCTGCACGAGCTCGGCGGCCACCGCGGCGGCGAACCCCGGCGCCTGGCCGATGCCGCCGCCCAGCACCACTAGCCCGGGGTCGACCACGGTCACGATCGAGCAGACCGCCTTGGCCACCAGCCGCGCCTCGGCGGCCACGATCGCGCCTGCCCGCTCGTCGCCGCCCGCCGCCGCCGCGAACACCTCACGTGCCGAGCGCGCTCGCAGGCCGACCTGGCGCGCCGCCCGAACGATCGCGTCGGCCGATCCGGCTGCCTCGAGCGCACCGCGCCTGCGCACCTCGTCGGCGCCGCGCCCCGGCCCGCCGGCCAGGGCCGCCGCGCCTGGACCCCCGGCGATCGGCAGGTACGCGATCTCGCCGGCCACCCCGTGCGCGCCCCGGTGCAGCTGGCCGCCGAGCACCAGGCCCATCCCGATGCCCGACCCGATCGAGACGAACGCGAAGCTGGCAAAGTCGCGGCCGTGCCCGTGATCCCGCTCGGCGAGCGCCGCCGCATCGGTGTCGTTCTCCACCACCAGGGAGTCGCCGAACGCGCGGCGCAGGCCGGCCAGCACGGCCGGGCGGTCCCAGCCGGCCAGGCCGCCGGTCAGCGTGATCGCGTCCCGCCTCGGGTCGTATACCCCCGGGCTGCCGAGCACGGTCTGGGTGACCCCGGCCCGCTCCACCCCGGCCGCCGCGCAGATCCCGTCGGCCAGCCTGATCAGCTCGCTGACCTGCTTACTCACCCCGGCCGGGCAGCGCGCCTCGGCCTTCGCCCTGATCTCGCCGGTCAGGTCGGCGAGCGCGCCGCGCAGGTACTCGTGGCCGATGTCCAGCCCGAGCACGTAGCCGGCGTCCGGGCTGATCTCGTAGAGCACGGCCGAGCGCCCTGGCACCCCGGTGCGCTGGCCGGCCGTCCTGACCAGGCCGGACCGCTCCACATTCGCCAGCGCCAGCGAGACCGTTGGCTTGGAGAGCCCCGACAGCCTGGCAAGGTCGGCCCGCGAGCAGAGGCCGAGCTGGCGGATCTGGCTGAGCAGCAGCTGCTCGTTCATCGTCCTGATCAGCTGCGGCCTGGCGGCCTGCAGCCCGGAAGGCGGCCCTGGCGTGCCCTGCGCCGCCTGGCCGGCCAGGGCCGCGCCGGCCGCGTCCTGCTGGCTCTGCTTCATTTACCGCAGGTAGGCGAGATGCTCGCCGTGCAGCTCGATGTACTCCTCGATCAGCTCCCTGGCCGCGGTGATGCCAGGCACCAGCGGATGCTGGGCCAGCGCGACCGCGGCCAGGTGCGCGTCACCGGACATGGCTGCCTCCACGATGCCTCGCTCGTACTCTTTCACGGCCATCACTAGCGCCCGCGCCGAGCGGGGCAGGCTGACCGGGCCGAGCCTGGTCAGGCCGCCGACGTCCACTCTGGCCGGCACCTCGGCGACGTCGCCTGGGTCGAGGAAGCGGAGGGTGGCCTGGTTCGGCACGTTCACGATCACCTCGCTCGCGCCCCGGCCTGCCAGCCCGTCGATCACCCGCAGCGCCAGACCCTCGTAGCCGCCGATCTCGGTAGCCTCGATCGGCACCGTGCCCGCGGCGGCGCGCCTGGCCCTGGCCTCAGCCTGCCCGCTGTCGCCCTGGGTGTCGGTCCGCATGTAGGTGTCCCGCCGAACCCCGAGCAAGCTAGCGTAGGCGGACCAGGCGGCGTGCACGTCGCCGTCGGCGAACGCGCGGCCGATCGCGGCGAGCAGCTCGGTGTTGAGCGCCAGCACGTCCTGGCCGCGGCTCGACCCGGCCTTCGCGACGTCGTCGACGTAGCGCCTTGAGTCGTAGAAGTAGTAGACGTACTCGGTCGGGATCGCGCCGACCCGCCGGACCATTGCCGGGTCGAACGCGGCCAGGTGCCGGTCGGCGCGCTGCAGCTCATCGAACCTTGCCAGCAGCTCGGGCATCATCTCGGTGCCGTCCACCCGCAGCGAGCCGACCCAGCCGAGGTGGTTCAGGCCCCCGTACCCCGCGCTGACCTGGCCTGGCGCCACCTTGAGGAAGCGGGCCAGGTTCGCGATCGTGCCCGACGGGGTGTCGCACACGCCCACCGCGGTGACCTTGCCCTGGTCGCTGATCGCCTGGGTGATCAGGCCCGCTGGGTTGGTGAAGTTGATCAGGACCGCGCCCGGCGAGCACTGGCTGAGCAGCTCGCAGTAGGACAGCACCACGGGGATCGTGCGCAGCGCCATCGCACAGCCGCCGGGGCCAGTGGTCTCCTGGCCCACGATCCCGCGCTCGAGCGCCACCTGCTCGTCGATCACCCGGCCCCGGTCGCCGCCGACCCGGATCGCGGAGAAGACGTAGTCGGCGCCGGTGAAGGCCTGCGCGGCGTCGGCGGTGACGGTGACGACGCCAGGGCGGCCGAGCACCGCGGCGACCTCGACGGCCAGCCGCGCCGTCGTCGCCCGCCTGACCGGATCGGGCTCGAGCAGGCAGATCTCGCCGAAGGCGCCTGGCCTGCCCGCGAGCACTGCGCGCACGAAGGCCGGCATCCGCACGCCGCCACCGCCAAGTACCGTCAGCTTCATCGCCCCTGCCCCATCGGGTTCATCGCGCTCGCAGCGGTCTGGACAACATTCGTGCGCAACGGCCAGCCCGCCAGGCTCCCGGCACCAGCCACCTCGCCCACTGCGCCGAGCCTTGCCACCGCCTGCGAGCCGGCGCCGTTCCCGGCCACCGCGGCCTCGGCGACCGAGGCGCCGTGCAGCAGCGCGGCGATCATGGCCCCGGCGAAGCTGTCGCCGGCCCCGGTAAGGTCCCTGGCGGTGACGTCGCCGACGCCGTCGCTGACCTCGGTCACCTCCCCGTCGGAGGCGACCAGGATCGCGCCGGCCCTGCCGCGGGTGACCACCAGCTGGGTACCCCAGCCGCGGGCAGCGGCGACGGCGCGCCCGAGGTCGTCCGCCCCGGTCAGCCTGACCAGCTCGTCGGCGTTGGGTACGAAGACGTCGGCCAGCCGCACGCACTCCAGCACCGCGGCGCGGTTCCGCACGTCACCGAACGAGGTGTCCAGCATGATCTGGCAGCCGAGCTCGCGTGCCTCGCGCAGGAACGGCAGCACCCGTCGCCCGGCGTGCAGGTAGCACCAGGCGGGGCGGTACACGCGCAGCACCTGCCGCCACCGGTCGGCCTCCTCAGGCGCCCGGAACGCGCCCGACGGCAGGTGGGTGACGAAGCCGCGGTCGCTGTCGAAGTTGAGCACGACGGTGATCCCTGCGGTGGGCTCGCCGACCCGTGCCGACGGCGAGACGTCCACCCCGGCCGCCGCGCAGTGGTCGGCGACGACCTGCGAGCCGATGTCGTCGCCGAGCAGCGTGCAGAGTCCCGCGCGGACGCCGCCGGCGGCCGCCGCGGTCGCGCTGGTGACGGCGCCGCCGCAGGAGATCGCGAACTCGTCGGAGAAGACCTCCTCGCCAGGCATGGGCAGCCGGTCGAGCCGCCCGAATACCAGCTCAAGGAAGACCGACCCGAACGAGATCATGTCCACGCTAGCGCCTCCCCGCCGCGATGCCCGGCGGCGGACGGCCTGCCGGGCTGGTCCGGCCTCCACTAGGGTTGCCGCGCTCTATCACGTTTCGGCCACGGCCTCTGTTACGCCGCGCTTAGTTAGGATACTGTCCTAACAATTCACACGATAGCGCTTCCGGCGTCGTAACGGAATCGGCAGGGGCATGGCGGGAAATCTCGACCTCGCCGCGGCGGAGGTCACTACTAACGTCACGCGAACTTGGGGCGAAGGTCCCCAGATTTGCCGAATACATGACATACATGATGGTTACTGACATCATCACCGACGGCGGCACCCGCCGGCCCACGCTGACCAGCCCTCCCCGCCGGCCAGCAACCGCCCGCGACGGACCCGCGAGCCGTGCCGGGCAACCCGCAGCTACCCAGCGCATTCAGGAAGGGCCCAAGCAATGAGACGCCTTACCATACTCGGGGCCGTCGTCGCCGTCAGCCTGCTGGCCGCCGCCTGCAGCTCGAGCACCTCGAGCGCCCCGCCGTCGAGCGCGAGCAAAGTGCTGACCATCGACAACGAGAGCGGCGAGACCTGGCCGTGCGACTTCAACCCCTTCAACCTGAGCTACATCGGCTACTCACTCGGGCCGGTTTACGAGCCGCTCGCGTTCGTCAACACGCTGGAGAGCGGCAAGGTCTCGCCATGGCTGGCGACGAGCTGGGCCTGGAGCGACGGCAACAAGGTCCTCACCTTCACGATCCGCAGTGGCGTGAAGTTCTCCAACGGAGACCCGCTCACCCCGGCCGACGTGGTCTTCACCTTCGAGATGCTGAAGAAGAACCCGACACTTGACGTCAACGCGGTCTGGTCGGTGCTGTCCAGTGTCGCCCAGAAAGGCTCAAACCAGGTCGTGATGACCTTCAAGACCGAGGCCGTGCCGTACTTCTACTACGTGGCCGACCAGGTCGGGATCGTCGACCAGTCCATATGGTCGAAGATCAAGAACCCGGTGCTCTACCCCGACAAGAACCCGGTCGGCACCGGGGCTTTCACGACCGGGGCCAAGGACTGCACGCCAGAGAACATCAAGTACGTGGCCAACCCGCACTACTGGCAGCCAGGTGAGCCCAAGGTCAAGGTGGTCGATTACCCGTCGTTCCTGACGAACGACACGGCCAACACCTACCTGGCCAACGGCCAGGCTCAGTGGGGCAGTCAGTTCATCCCGAGCATCAAGACGTTCTACCTGGCCAAGAGCCCGGACAACCACTACTGGTTCCCGCCGGTGGTGAACGTCACGATGTTCATCAACCTGACCAACCCGATTCTGAAGAACGTCGCGGTGCGCCAGGCCATGGCGTACGCGATCAACCGGCCGAAGGCCTCGACCATCGGCGAGTACGGCTACGAGCCGCCGTCGAACCAGACCGGGATCGTCACGCCGACGTTCTCAAGCTGGCTCGATAGCTCGCTCGCAGCTAAGTTCGGCAATAACTACGCTTACAACCCGAAGACGGCCATCTCGATCCTTGAGAAGGCCGGCTTCAAGCGGGGCTCCAACGGCATCTTCGAGACACCGTCCGGCACCCCGCTGTCCTTCAACATCGTCAACAACGGCGGCTTCTCCGACTGGGTCGCCGCGGTGCAGACGATCGTGGCGGACCTCAAGGCCATCGGTATCCAGGTCACCCCGGAGGACCTGTCCGCTGGAACCTTCGACGCGGACATCTACACCGGCAAGTTCGACCTGGGCTACTACGCGGAGACCGGCGGACCGACGCCGTACTTCGAGCTGAGGCAGTGGCTCTACTCAGCCAACTCGGCGCCAATCGGCAAGGCGGCGGGCTCGAACTTCGAGCGGTACAGCAACCCGGCCACCGACGCGCTGATCAACGAGTACGGCGCCACCACGAGCGCGGCCAAGCAGCACTCGATCGTGGACCAGCTGGAGCAGGTCATGCTCTCCGACGTGCCGGTGATCCCGGTCACCGAGGAAGTGGACTGGTACCAGTACAGCACCGCCTCCTTCAGCGGATGGGAAACCCCGAGCGATCCTTACGCTCAGCCCGCCGCCTACAACTACCCAGACTGGGGTCAGACGCTGCTGCACCTGGCGCCGGTCAAGTAACGACACCGGGGCTGCCCGGATGGTCAGGCCGGATCCGGCCTGACCATCCGGGCACCGTTCAAGGCGGAACATCCCTTGCGTGCAGCCGTCCGATAAGTGAGCGTAGGAGCACTGTCCGATGAGCATTAGGGGAACGGCATGAGGTTCGTGCTGCGCCGGCTCGGCTTCTTCGCGCTCACCCTGTGGGTGGCACTCACGCTGAACTTCCTGCTGCCGCGGATGATGCCCGGCGACCCGGCGCTGGCGATCATCGCGAGCCACAAGGGCGGCGTAAGCCCGCAGGCGCTCAAGGCACTCGACGCCGAGTTTGGCCTGAACCGCCACCAGAGCATGGCCTCGCAGTACGCTCAGTACCTCCGCGACGTCTCGACCGGCCACTTCGGGGTCTCGCTCACCACCTTTCCAGGCGCATCGGTGGCCAGGGTCGTGCTCGACGCGATCCCGTGGACGCTCGGCCTGGTCGGCGTCACGACGGTGCTCGCCTTCATACTCGGCACCCTGATCGGCATCCTCGCGGCGTGGCGCCGGGGCGGCCGGCTCGACAGCATCATGCCGCCGGTCTTCGTGATCATGACGGTGATCCCCTACTTCTGGCTCGGGCTTGTCCTGATCCTCGTGTTCGGCGTCACGCTGCACTGGCTGCCGTACTTCTTCGGCTACAACTTCACGCTGACGCCGGGCTTTACCTGGACCTTCATCAGCAACGTGCTCGAGCACGCCATCCTGCCCAGCTTCACGCTGCTGATCACGACCATCGGCACGTGGATCCTGACCATGCGGAACACCATGATCACCACGCTGGCCGAGGACTACGTGCGGATGGCCAAGGCCAAGGGCCTGCCGGGGTGGCGGATCATGCTCGACTACGCGGCCAGGAACGCGATCCTCCCGAATCTCACCGGTTTCGCGATGTCGCTGGGATTCGTGGTGGGCGGCGCCATCTTGATCGAGGAGGTCTTCAACTATCCGGGTGTCGGCTACATGCTGCTCCAGTCCGTCTTCAATGACGACTACCCGCTCATGCAGGCGCTGTTCTTGCTGATCACCGTGGCCGTGCTGGTGGCGATCCTGCTGTCCGACGTAGCCACGGCCATACTCGACCCGCGCACCAGGAGTGAGAGCTAGTCATGGCGACGATCGAAGCTCCTGGCGGCCCGGGAGTCCCTGGCCAGATGAGCGGGCCGGCGCTCGCGCCGGTCGGCGGGCTGCCCGCGCCACACGGCGGAATCTCCGGTGCGCGCTCCCTGCGGCGGATGGCGCGTGCCATCACCGTCAACAGGAAGGCCACGGCCGGCATGGTGCTGCTGGTCCTGTTCTGCTTCGTGGGCCTGTTCCCCGGGCTGATCGCGCACGACAACCCGTCTGCCGAGATCTACGGGCGCAGCCTTGGTCCGTCCGCACGCCATCTGCTCGGCACCACCGCCTTCGGCCAGGACATGTTCGCGCAGGTGATCTACGGCGCCCGGCCGGTGCTGCTGATCGCCTTCGGTGTCGGGATCGGGGCCACCTTCATCGCCATGCTGATCGGGGTTGCCGCGGCCTACCTGGGCGGCCTGTGGGACGGCGGGCTCAACCTGCTCACCGACGTGCTGCTGGTGATCCCGGCGTTCCCGCTGCTGATCGTGATCGGCAGCTACCTGCACGGCGCGACCACCGGAGTGATGATCGCGGTCATCACGCTTGTCTCCTGGTCATACACCGCGCGCCAGCTCCGCTCGCAGGCCCTGTCGCTGCGCCGCAGGGAATTCCTTGAGGCGGCCAGGGTGCGCGGTGAACGCTCGCTCTACATCATCCTCGTGGAGATCATCCCGACGATGACCTCGCTGCTGGTCGCCAGCTTCCTGACCAACGCGCTGTACGCCGTCCTGTTCTCGTCCAGCTTGCAGTTCATCGGCCTCGGCGATCCGAGCACGGTCAGCTGGGGCACCATGCTCTACTGGGCCGAGAACGCCGAGGCATTCCAGAGCGGCCAGGTCCTGTGGATCGTGGTTCCCGGCCTGTGCATAGTCGCCCTCGGCGCGGCATTCGCGCTGCTCAACTACGCCTTCGACGAGATAGGCAATCCAGCACTTCGGCCGATGCGGAGGAGGCGTGCGAGCCGTGCCACGCGTGTCACGAACGCAGGCTGACGACCAGCCGGCCGCGGCCCGATCCAGCTGGGACGGCGGACCCATCCTGGAGGTCAGGGACCTGACGGTCGAGTACATACTGGAAAGCGGCGTGGTCCTCGCCGTCGAAAACGTCAGCTTCGACCTCGCGCCCGGCGAGTTCCTGGCGATCGTCGGTGAGTCAGGCTGCGGCAAGTCCACCCTGCTGTTCGGTATCGCGCAACTGCTCTTCCCGCCCGCGGAGATCGTGGCGGGCAGCGTCAATTTCAAAGGGCACAACCTAGTCGGCCTGACCGATTCCCATCTCACCGCGATCCGCTGGAAGGATCTGTCGGTCGTGATGCAGAGCGCGATGAACGCGCTCAACCCGGTCAAGTCCATCGGCGCGCAGTTCAAGGACGCGATGCGGGCGCACGGTGTCCACTCGGAAGACGAGATCGCCGCCAGATCCGCCCAGGTGCTCCAGATGGTCGGGATCGACCCGATCCACCTCAAGAGCTACCCGCACCAGCTCTCCGGCGGGATGCGGCAGCGGTCGATGATCGCGATGGCGCTGCTGTTCACACCCGACCTGGTCATCATGGACGAGCCGACGTCGGCGCTCGACGTCGTCGCCCAGCGCTCGCTCATGGTCCAGATCAAGGAGCTGCAGCGCGAGTTCGGCTTCGCGGTCATCTTCGTGACCCATGACATGTCGCTGGTCAGCCACTTCTCCGACCGGCTCATGGTCATGTACGCCGGGCAGGTGACCGAGGTGGGCGTCACCCAGCAGCTGTTCGACACGCCGCTGCATCCCTACACGGCCGGCCTGATGGAGGCGTTCCCATCGATCCGGGGACCCAAGGTGGCGCTGAGCGGGATCCCCGGCAACCCGCCCGATCTCGCCAATCCGCCACCGGGCTGCCGGTTCGCGCCGCGCTGCCCCAAGGTCTTCGACCGGTGCCGGACCGAGCCGCCAGGGCTCTACCAGGTCGACGGAACCCTGGTCCGCTGCCTGCTGTTCGAAGGCGGAGCCGCGTCGGAGCGGCCGGGCCGGGATACCACGGGGAGCGCGGCATGACCGAGCCCTGGGCACGGCAGGCGCAGGTGCTGGCCGACGGCACCGAGCCGCTGCTTCGTACCGAGAAGCTGACCAAGCACTTCAAGATCGGCAACGCGATCTCGCAGAAGAACCTGCATGCGGTAGACGACGTGGACCTGTCGGTTGGCAGCCGGCAGATCGTGGCGCTGGCCGGCGAGAGCGGCAGCGGCAAGTCGACCATCGCCAGGCTGCTGGCCAAGATCTACAAGCCGACAAGCGGCGAGGTCTACTTCGAGGGCAGGCCGATCTCGTCGTTCCGCTCCCGCAAGGACCGGCTCTGGTATAGCGGCCTGGCACCCATGGTGTTCCAGGACCCGTTCGCGTCCATCAACCCGGTGTTCCGGGTGTCCCACGGCGTGCTGCGCAGCCTGAAGCTGCACCGGCCGGACCTGTCGAGGCAGGATCAGCTGGCCGAGGCCGAGCGGGTGTTTGGCGTGGTCGGGCTGAACCCGCCGGCCGACGTGCTGCTGCGGTACCCGCACGAGCTCAGCGGCGGTCAGCGGCAGCGGGTCGGTTTCGCCCAGGCCCTGGCGATGCGGCCGAAGCTGATCCTGGCGGACGAGCCGGTCTCCATGCTTGACGTATCGATCAGGATCGGCCTGCTCAACCTCATGGTCAAGCTGCGTGACGAGGAAGGTGTGTCGATCCTCTACATCACGCACGACCTGGCCAGCGCACGGTACGTCGCCGACCGGCTGATCGTCATGTACGCGGCGCAGATCGTCGAGGCCGGGCCGATCGAAGAGGTCATGTCCAGCCCCTGGCATCCGTATACCCAGCTGCTGCTGTCGGCCGCGCCAGACCCGCGCGCCCCCCTCGGGGTCGGCGCCGAGACCGACCGGGGCGAGCCGCCGAAGGTGATCGACCCGACGCCCGGGTGCCGGTTCCGCTGGCGCTGCCCGCTGGCGATGGAGACCTGCCAGACCGTGACCCCGGTGCTCAAGCCCATCGGTATCGGCCGCGATGTCGCGTGCCACGTAGCCCAGTCCGAGGCGGAAGTGAAGGCGTTCTGATGAAGGTAGCCGTGATCGGCGGCGGATCGACCTACACTCCCGAGCTCATCGACGGATTCGCCAGGCTGACCGGGCAGGTATCGATCACCGAGATCGTGCTCGTCGACCCGGACGCCACCAGGCTCGCCGTGGTCGGACCGTTCTCGGAGCGGATCATGCGCGCGTACGGCCACCCGGCGACGGTCCGGTGGACCGCCGATCCCGACGACGGCGTGGACGGGGCTGGCGCCGTGCTGCTGCAGCTGCGCGTCGGCGGCCAGGCAGCCAGGAACCGCGACGAGACCTGGCCGCTGACCTGCGGCTGCGTGGGCCAGGAGACAACCGGCGCGGGCGGGCTGGCCAAGGCGCTGCGCACCGTGCCCGTCGTGCTGGACATCGCCGAGCGGGTGCGGTCCCGCGCTGCGGCAGATGCCTGGATCATCGACTTCACCAACCCGGTCGGCATCGTGACCAGGGCGCTGCTTGACGCCGGGCACCGCGCGATTGGCCTGTGCAACGTCGCGATCGGGTTCCAGCGGATCTTCGCCGGGATGCTCGGCGTCGGCCCGGAGCGGATCAGCCTGGACCATGTCGGGCTCAACCACCTGTCCTGGGAGCGCGCGGTCCGGCTGGACGGCGCCGACGTGCTGCCCGGCCTGATCGCCGAGCACGGCAAGGACCTCGCCAGCCTGATCGAGCTGCCGCTCGAGGTAATCACGCTGACCGAGTCGATCCCGTCGTACTACCTGCGGTACTTCTACGCGCACGACCAGGTGGTGGCGCAGCAGCGGACCGCGGAGACCCGGGCCCACCGGGTAGCCGAGATCGAGCGCGAGCTGCTTGCCATGTACGCGGACCCGGCGCTTGACCGCAAGCCCGACCTGCTCGGCCAGCGCGGCGGCGCGTTCTACTCGGAGGCGGCGGTGGCCCTGCTCGCCTCGCTGGTCAGCAACGCCGGCGACACGCAGGTGGTGAACGTGCGCAACGACGGCACGCTGCCGTTCCTGCCCGACGAGGCCGTCATCGAGGTGCCGTCGGTGATCGGCAAGGGCGGCGCCGCCCCGGCACCCGTCGACCCGCTCGGCCCGCTGATGCGCGGCCTGACCGCGCACGTGTCCGGTTACGAGGAGCTCGCCGTGCAGGCGGCCAGGCTGGGCGGCAGGGACCGGGTGCTCGCCACGCTGCTCGCGCACCCGCTGGTCGGCCAGTACGACCAGGCCGAGCGGCTCACCGACCTGCTGCTTGCCGAGAACGCCGCGTTCCTGCCCTGGGCGGGCGGCCAGGCGAGCGGCTCGTGAGCCAGCCGCTCCCTGCTGTCCTGGCCATCGATGGCGGGAACAGCAAGACCGACGTCGCCCTCGTTACCGCCGAGGGGACCCTGCTCGCGGTGGCGCGCGGTCCCGGCATGCCGACCCGCGTCGGCGACCAGACCGTCTCCGTCGTCGCCGGGCTGGTCAGCTCGGCGGCCGAGCTGGCTGGCCTGGGGGCGGCCGGCGGCCCGGTCGCCGAGCACCTGGTGGCCTGCGTCGCCAACGTGGACCTGCCGGCCGAGGAGCGTGAGCTCGAGGCCATGCTCGCCGAGCAGGGCTGGGCGGGCACGACGTTCATCGCCAACGACACCTTCGCCGTGCTCAGGGCCGGCCTAGACGACGTGCCAGCCGCCGGCGCGGCCAGGCACTGGGGCGTCGGCATCACCTGCGGCACAGGGATCAACTGCGTGGGCGTCGCGCCGGACGGACGCACGGCCAGGTTCCTGGCGCTCGGCATGACCACCGGCGACTGGGGCGGCGGGTTCAGCCTGGGAATGGAGGCCCAGTGGGCCGCCGTCCGCGCCGCCGACGGGCGCGGCCCGCAAACCGCGCTGCGCCAGGCGGTGCCCGCGTTCTTCGGCGTGGCCGAGCCGCTTGACGTGGCCGAGGGGCTGCACTTTGGCACGATCGCCTGGGACCGGATCGCCGGCCTGGCCCCGGTGGTGCTTGCCACCGCCGACGCCGGCGACACGGTCGCGCGCGACCTGGTGCTGCGGCTCGGGCAGGAGCTCTTCCTGCTGGCCAAGAGCTCGATCGTGCGGCTCGACCTCGCCGGGATGCCCGTTCCCGTGGTGCTCGGCGGCGGCATCGTGGCCGCGGGCAACCCGCTGCTGATCGGCGCAGCGGAGCGCCTGATCACCGCCGAGTTCCCCGCCGCCGACGTCCGGGTGCTCAGGCACGCGCCGGTAGGCGGCGCTTCGCTGATCGGGCTCGACCAGGCCGGAGCCGGCCCCGCGGCCAAGCACCGGCTGCGCGAGCAGTTCGCCGAGCGCTCGGCGGCCGACGCGCCTGCTCCGTCCCCCGCCTGAGCGCACGGCGCGCTTTCGCCGACCGCACAGCGCGACGGCAAGAAAAGCCGCCTGGATATTGCGCATTGCCGTTAGTTGTCCAGCCCATTCAAAGGCAGGCATTTCGTCAAGTGCGCGTTTAATGAGCGCTGCGGCGTTATGCTTTCCGGCGGCAAGATGCACGCTGACCAGCGGAGTTAATGCCAGACTTCGCGCATATAGGGCGGCCAGAAGCGGCAAGTGAGGATTATTGCCTTGATCACGGCAGCAGGCAAGATCGATGCTTAGCGCACGCCAATCCGCGACCGGGACGATCAGGAATGGAACCGCGGTCACGACCGCCGCCAGGCCGGCGGCGCCCGCGGCCGCCATCGTCCCGCCCTGGCAGCCGCTGCTGACCGGCGGCCTGCGAGACCGCGCGCTCCAGGCGATCGATGCGCTCGGCCAGGAGATGGGCACCGACCGCGGGCCGGTCAGGAAGCCGCCGCCTCGCTGGCGTCCGGCGCGGCCGGGCTGGCCGTGTACCACGCCGTGACCGCGAGCACGCTGGGTGACGAGCGCGCGGCCGGGCTGGCCTGGTCGAACCTGGCCGCGGGGGGTGGTTCTCGTTCTGCTAGCTGGTTGTCATCAGGCCGAGCCGGACTGGGATCAGCCCCTGTTCATCTCGACCGGCCGGAGCAGCGTAAGGCGATGAGTCCCGGGGCGGCGTGCAATTCGGTAGAATTGCCCGCCGGGGGATCTAGTGCTGGCCCGATCCCCGGACGAAGGACGCCGTGACCGCTCCGCGCACCGCCCGCAGCAAGGCAGGAAGACGCCGCCGACAGCGGGTGAAGACCAGGACGCTGGTCCTCGTGGCCGTGGTGGCCTGCCTGGCCCTGCTGCTCGTCCGCGGCAGCACGCAGGTGCTCGGCCAGCTCTCCTGCCACGACCACCCGGTCGACATCAACGTGGCCGCGAGCACCGACATCGCGCCAGCCATCGAGCGGATCGCCGACGTGTTCAATCACCAGGAGCGCCAGGCCGACGGCAGGTGCGTCGCGGTGCGCGTCATCTCGGCACCGTCGGCCCAGACCACCGCCGAGATCGACGGCACCAAGCCGGGCAGCGCCCGCACCAAGATCGACGCGTGGGTCCCCGACTCAAGCCTGTGGGTGGACCAGGCGCGCGGCTTCGCCGTGGGCGCGACGACCGTGCAGCCGGCCGGGTTCAGCGTGGCCCACTCGCCGCTGATGATCGTGATGCCGTCCAAGGCGGCGGCGGCACAGGTGGCCGCGTTCGGCAAGTCGGGCTGGCGGCTGCTGCTGCCGCAGTCGGCCGGCGGCCCGGTCGCCCCTCCCAACCTGCGGGTGGACCTGCCCGACCCGACGCAGAGCGCGGCCGGGCTCGCCAGCCTGATCGAGATCAGCCGGATGCTCGGCTCTGGCCCGGCGGGCCGGGTGGACTTCACAAGGTTCATCTACGCCTCGCAGGTCACGCCCTACTTCGACGACCCCGTGTCGCTGAAGTACTTCGCCAGCCTGGCCGCTCCCCCGCTGGACACGCTGCCGGTCACGGTCACCACAGAGCAGGCCGTGCTCAACTACGACGCGGCCAACCCGCGTCAGCCGCTCGCCGCGACCTACCCCACCGGGCCGACCTCCGACCTCGGCAGCCCTGAGATGGACTACCCCTACGTGATGACCACGTCGAACCCGATGCGGTACGCGGCGGCCAAGGCGTTCGGCCAGATGCTGACCGAGCCGTTCGCGCGCAGCGTGATCAGGTTCGCCGGGTTCCGCTCCGGGCCCGGGGCCGGCGTGCCCGACCGGATTCCGGCCGGCTACGGCCTGACCGGCCAGCTGCTCCAGGTCGCGCCTCCCGCGGCGGCCAGCGCGGCGCCGGCCACCTTGCAGATTTGGAACAAGCTCGCGCTCGGGTCTCGAGATCTCGCCCTGATCGACGTGTCGTCCGCGATGGCCACGCCCGTCGACCCGGCCGATCCGACCGGCCCGACGATCGAGCAGGAGCTGACCCAGACGGCGTCGCGCGGGCTGGCCATGTTCTCCGACAACACAAGTCTCGGCCTCTGGGAGTTCGCCGCGAACCTGGACGGCGACCTGCCGTACAAGCCGCTGGTGCCGCTCGGGCCACTGGTATCCAGCAGCGGCGCGGCGTCCAGGCGCGACGAGCTCGCGAAGGTCGCGGCTGGGCTGCTGCCCACCGGCGGGTCAGAGGTCGCGCTGTACGGGTCGATCCTGGCCGCGTACAAGTACATGGAGCGGACCTACCAGAAGAACTACTTCAACACCGTGGTCGTGCTCACCTCGGGCGAGGAGAACGCGCCGGGTGACATCACCGGCCCGGAGCTGGTCAAGGAGCTTGGCCAGCTGGCCAACCCACAGCGCAAGGTGACCGTGATCATCCTGGTGTTCGGCGAGCCGGCCGACTTCAGCGAGATCGAGCAGATCGCCGACGCCACCGGCGGGCAGGCGTACGAGATCATCAGGCCTGGCCAGGTGGCCAGGGTGTTCTACGGCGCGCTCGCGCACCGGCTCTGCAATCCGAGCTGCGAGGCTGCCTGACCGGCGGCCTCGTCGGGCGCTGGGCCTGGGCTCGGAGCTGACGAGCGGCCTGGCAGGTGGCTACTGCTCGTCGAGCAGCCGGTGCGCCCTGGCGATCAGCTTGGGGACCGCCGGGCCCTCCCGCTCGAATCCCTCGCCGACGGTCTGGTTCAGCAGGAACCTGGCGTGGATGCCCTCGAGCACGACCGCCAGCTTGAAGCAGCCGAAGGCGAGATAGTAGCCGATGCCGGACAGGTCACGGCCGGTCAGCTCGGCGTACATGGCCGTCGCCTGAGCACGGCTGAGGAACCCCGGGATGGTGGTGACCGAGCCCGCCTCGCCGAGCCGCAGCCAGTCCTCCTCGCCTGGGTCCGTCCAGTACATCAGCGTCAGGCCCAGGTCGGCCAGTGGGTCGCCGAGCGTCGACATCTCCCAGTCCACCACCGCGGCAACCTCGGGCGCCGGATCCAGCCTGACCAGCATGTTGTCCAGCCGCAGGTCCCCGTGCACCAGGGTTGCATCGGCAGAGCTCGGCAGGCCGCCGGCGAGCCTGCGCACCAGGTCGTCATAGCCGGGCATGGGCCTCGAGTTGGACAGCTCCCACTGCCGCTGCCAGCGGGCAAGCTGCCTGCTCAGGTACCCCTCTGGCCGACCGAACCCGGTCAGCCCCGCCGCGTCGACGTCCACCGCGTGGATCGCCGCCAGCATGTCAACAAGCCGCCTTGACAGCACCCCGGCCTGGCCCGGCGACACGTGCGCGGCCTGCTCGGCGGTGCGCAGCACCTCGCCGTCCACATAGGCCATGAGGTAGAACGGTGCGCCCACGATCTCCGCGTCGGCGCAGAAGGCGGCGGGCACGGGCACCGGGATCGAGGTGCCGGCCAGCGCGGTTAGCACCCGGAACTCCCGGCTCATGTCGTGCGCGGTCGGCAGCACGTGCCCGAGCAGCGGCAGGCGCAACACGAGCGCGCGGTCACCGAGTTCCAGCCGGTAGGTCAGGTTGGACCGGCCGCCCGAGATCAGCCGAACCCCCGTCAGCGGGCCGTAACCAGGCACGTTGGCGCTGATCCAGGCACCGAGCACGGCCGGGTCGCTGATTCCAGGAACGCTCTCCACCCAGCTACCGTAGGGCATTATGGACCTCTTTCAAGCACTCTCGACCACGCCGCGTACCACGCTGCACCGGCACAGGGACCGCGCGCAGACCGACCGGGCCGCTCTGCACGAGGTGCTTGACGCCGGGCTGATCTGCCATCTCGGCGTCGTGATCGACGGCTCGCCGGTGGTGCTGCCGACGGGTTACGGGCGGGCAGGCGAGACGCTGTACCTGCACGGGTCCTCGGCTAACCGCTCGTTCCGGTACGCAGCCGATTCCCCGGTCTGCGCCGAGGTCACGCTGGTGGACGGGCTGGTCTGCGCCAGGTCGGTGTTCAACAACTCGATGAACTACCGCAGCGCGGTGATCTTCGGCACCCCGCGCCTGATCACCGACGAGGCAGAACGCACCGAGGCGCTGCGGGTGATCACCGAGCACCTCATCCCCGGCCGCTGGGCGAATTCCAGGCAGCCGACAAGGAAGGAGCTGGCGGCCACGTCCGTGCTCGCGCTGCCGCTTGACGAGGCGTCGGTCAAGGTGCGCTCGGGCGGCCCGTCGGACGAGGACGAGGACTACGCGCACGACGCCTGGGCCGGCGTGCTGCCGATCGCGATGACCGTCGGTCCGGCGGAGCCCGACCCGCTGCTGCGGGATGGCATCGGGGTGCCTGCGCACATCACCGAGCTGGAGACGCGTGCGAGCGGCCTGCGCGCCGGGCTGGCCTGACTGCCCTAGGCTGGGAACTGTGACTGACCGACTGGTCTGGATTGACTGCGAGATGACCGGGCTTGATCTGGCCGCCGACGCGCTGGTCGAGATCGCCTGCGTGATCACCGACCGCGAGCTCAACGAGCTTGACGAGGGCATCGACCTCATCATCAAGCCGCCCGCCGAAGCGCTCGACCAGATGCCGGAGTTTGTCCGCCAGATGCATACGACCTCGGGCCTGCTGACCGAGCTGGCCTACGGGATCACCCTCGGCGAGGCGCAGGACCAGGTACTCGGCTACGTCGTCCAGCACATACGCGAGGCCAGGAAGGCGCCGCTATGCGGCAACTCGATCGCGACCGACCGGGCGTTCCTGGCGCGGGACCTGCCGCGGCTCGACGAATACCTGCACTACCGGATGGTCGACGTGTCCAGCGTCAAGGAGCTGGCCAGGCGCTGGTACCCGAGGGCCTACTTCGCCAGCCCGGCCAAGAAGGGCGGCCACCGGGCGCTGGCCGACGTCAGGGAGAGCATCGCCGAGCTGCGGTACTACCGCGAGGCAGTGTTCGTGCCGATGCCAGGCCCCGACACGCCGACGGCGCGCGAGATCGCGTCCAGGTTCGTGGTCGGTGCCGCGGACGGCGGTTCCGGTGACGGCGGTTCCGGTGACGGCAGTGCCGTGAACGGCGGTGCCGGTGACGGCGCTGCCGACCGGGCCGAATCCGATTCTGAGTAGCTGCCGCTGCCCGGTATGCTTCTGCAAGCCGCCTTCCGGCGGCGATGGTGGGCGTAGCTCAGTTGGTAGAGCGCCAGGTTGTGGTCCTGGATGTCGAGGGTTCAAGTCCCTTCGCCCACCCCGAGATGCCAGATATGTGCGCAATCTGGCTTCAGCGCGCAAGAGCTGCAGGTCCAGATGGACAGGCCTGCGCGCCGGGCCGCGGAGGCCAAGCGAGCATGCGCGTCAGCATTGGCGCTGCCAGACGGGTGGATAAGGGGCAAGATGATTACTGTCTCGTCCTTCCGTAAGGGTCTGCCGCCAAAACGGCCGGACGCCCGGCGCGGGCACTCCGGTGTGTTTAATCATGCCCGAGCCTGACCCGGGCGGTCGAGCTGCGCCCGAAGACACACCCGAGGCTGGTAAATCCGCCTCGCAGGTCATCAGCACACAGGGAGGCCCGGCTACCGCGCAGGATTCGCTCCTGGAAAGGCAGGAACACAGAACCTGGCGCGGTATGCCGGCCTGGCGCGGCATGTCCCAGCAGGTATGGCTGCGCCGTGTCGCCCTGACGGCGATCGCGGTCCTGGCGGGCCTGCTGTACGCCTGGGCCATGGGCCGGGACACGCTGGAGTACTACTACGCCGCGGCTGACCGCAGCATGGCCATGAGCTGGCATAACTTCGTTTTCGGCGCCTTCGACCCGGCGGGAACCATCACCGTGGACAAGCTGCCGGGGGCGTTGTGGCTGCAGGCGCTTTCGGTTCGGGCGTTCGGCCTGCACACCTGGGCGATCATCCTTCCGCAGGCCATCGAGGGCATCCTGGCCGTGCTGGTGCTCTACCGGGCGGTGCGGCGGCTGGCCGGGCCGGCCGCCGGCCTGATCGCCGCGCTGGTCCTGGCGGTCAGCCCGGCCACGGTGGCTCTGGATCGCGAGAACATCTCCGACTCGCTGCTGATCTTGCTGCTGGTCCTGGCCGCCGACGCTGTCTCGGGGGCTATCGCCGGGCTGGCCGCTGGCAGCGCGGGCAGTGCCGCCTCGCTAGGTCCCAGCGACCCTGATCGGCCGTCGCCCGGCGCCGCCGGTGACATGGCTGCCGGTGAGCAAGCTGCTCTCGCCCGGCCTAGTGCTGACGCTGGCGACTCCGGCCGCGTCCGCCGGCCCGGCGGAACCGTGGGCCGGCTCATCCTGGCCGCCGTGTGGGTGGGTCTGGCCTTCCAGGCTAAGGAGATCGAGGCGTGGATGGTGCTGCCCGTGCTGGGCCTGGCCTACCTGCTGTCCGGGCCCGGCCCGGCGTTGCGGCGTGCCGGCCAGCTCGCGGTCGCCGGCGTGGTCCTCGCGCTGGTCTCGGTGTCCTGGATGACTGCCGTCTCGCTGGTGCCCGCCGCGGACCGGCCTTATGTCGACGGCAGCCACGACGACTCCGTCTTCACGCAGGTCTTCGCCTACAACGGGTTCGGAAGGTTCGGCGACCAGACTCCGCTGCAGGTGCGGGCCGCACAGCTGGATCCCGGTGCCGCGGTCCCCGTTCCGGCGCGTGCCGCCGACCGCCTGCTGCGCGGCAGCCTGGGCCGGGATACCGGCTGGCTGATCCCGGCCGCCGCCGCCGTGGCCGTGTGGGGTATTGCCAGCCGGCGCCGGCAGCCACGCGATGACCCGCTCCGGGCCTGTTTCATATTGTGGGGCGGCTGGCTGCTGACCTTCTTCGCGGTTTTCTCGATGATCACGACGCTCTGGCCCTACTACACCGCGGCGCTGTCCCCGCCGTCCGCTGCCATCATCGGGGCTGGCGTCACCGCGGCCAAGTCACGGGACCGGGTCCCGGCCAGCTGGACGACAGGCCTGGCGGTCATCGTCGCGGGCACAGCCGCCTACGCGGCCTGGCTGGTGTCCTCCTCTGCCCGCGCACCCGGCTGGCTGGTCCCTGCCATCATCGCTGCCGGCACCGCCGCGACCGGCTTGACCCTCTGGTCGCTGGCGGGCCGTCGCTCTGTCCCCTTCGCCGCGGCGCTCGGCGCGGGCCTGGCCGCCGTATTGCTAGCGCCGGCCGTCGCATCGGTCAGCCTGGCGGCTCACGGCCAGGGCGCCTTTGATACTCCGTTCGAGTCAGCGCGGACGCAGGAGGCCATCGCAAACGTCACGGGCAACAGGGCGGTCGTCATTGTGCGGGCCGCGATCCCCTTCTGGCAGCATGTCGAGAATGGGGCTCCCTACCTGATGGCGGCGCAGAGCGCGGAGCTACCGTCGTTGATCATCTATGACACCGGCCTCGAGGCGCTCCCCATCGGGGGGTTCGACGGTACGACTCCGTCGCCGACCCTGGCCCAGCTGCGGGCCGACATCCGGCATGGCCTGTTCCACCTCGTCTGGATAGCCTCGGCCGCCGATCCCCGGCTGCGGTGGATCACTACCCACTGCACCCGGCTGACGAAGCGGCTGTATTACTGCGGAACGGCTCGGGAGCCACTCCCGGCGCCCCAGCCGGTTCCCGTGCCTCAGCCGCAGCTGTCTTCACGCCCATGAACTGCAATGACGTCGGTGAACAGCAGGCTCGCGAGTCAATGCGCTAGGTTGTGGTCCTGGATGTCGAGGGGTTCAAGTCCCTTCGCCCACCCCGAGGTGCCAGCTCACGGACGAGGTTTCTGCATGACGTCAACTGTGCTTACCGTGACGGGAATGACCTGCTCACACTGCGTGAATGCGGTGCGGGGAGAGATCAGCAAGCTGCCCGGAGTTTCCGGCGTGGATATCGACCTTGGGACGGGCGCGGTGACCGTCACAGCGGATCCGCTGCCCGACCCCGACGTGCTGCGCAGGGCGGTCGACGAGGCCGGATATGAGGTAGCGGTCTGAGGGCTCGCCGGCCGATCATCGCCGGTTCGGTGACGGTCAGAGCATGAGCACGAGCATGTAAGCCATGGTCGCTCCCATGGCGATCTGGCAGCACAGCGCCAGTCGCGGCGCCACCGGCACCCCGGCCAGCCCGCCCGAGCGGCCCTGGGCGACGGTGACCGCGGTTGGGTCCGTCGCCGCTGCTCCCGTCTTCAGCCCGGGCGCGGAGCTGGTGAACGCGTTCGCGCGAGCCATGGCAAGGCCCGCTTCCACGCGCACGGCGGTCGCCCGGGCGGGAGCGAGCTGAGGCAGCCGCGAGAGCCGGTCGGTGTCCCAGACGGCGAAGCCCACCAGGGTCAAGGTGAGCACCAGCGCCAGCAGCGGAAAGCGGGAGCCGGCCGAGGAGCCGCCCATCCCCATCCCCCCGTCCGCCCCGCTGCTCACCCTCATCACCGCGGGAACGGCGAGCAGCATGTACACCATCGCGCAGCACATCGCCAGGTGCGGCAGATGATGGTGGCGATGCGCCGCACTCTCGCTCTGCTGGCCGGCGCTCGCCCCGCTGGCACGGTAGCTCTGGGCGATCTGCACGACGTACCACGCCCCCGCTGCCGCGAACACGACGGCCCACGCGCCGGCCGGCAGCGTCTTCAGGCTCGCCACCAGCATGCCGGCCATCGCGACACCCATCAGCGCGTGCACCACGTCGACGTCATGCTCGGCTGGCCGGCGCTTTGCTCGCGCCAGGACGGTCCGCCCGACGCAATACAGGGTCGTCAGGATCATGACACCGGCAAGGATGTCCGACAGCCAGCTTTCTCCGCCCACGTCAGTGTCCTCTTCTCCTCGTCAAGCACGTCGTCATGGTCATGCCTGCACCGTGCTCGCCATGGCCGCGCGGGGCCGTTCGACCCCTAGGCCAGGCCAGTAAAGCACCGAGAACAACGCGAGCAGCGGCCCCGAGTTGGGGTCGGTGCCGCCTCCGGTGAAGACCCCGCCGAGGGCCTCCCCGACGATCCAGATGAAGGCCGCCACCACCAAGGCGAGGACAAGCACGGCCTTGGCGGCGGGAGCCGGGAGGAAGATGCTCACGGCGATCAGCGCGAAGGCGATCGCGAGCACGACCGACGCAGCGACCCCGTCGTGCGCGACGGCAGCAGCGACATGGCTGTCGATCGAGGCCAGCCAGCCAGGCTCGCCAGAGGCCATTCCCGAGATCATGTCGTGCAGCCCCTGTGCGGTGAGGTTGGCTGGCAGCAAGGTCAAGACCGCCATGGCCCCCCAGAAGGCGAGCCAGATCGTTCGTGCGGCGGTCAGCCCCACCGCGCGAGCAGCGATGAAGGGCGCGGGCATGTTCCGGTCACGCGGCCACACGAGGACGGCGATGAGCGCATAGATCAGGACCGCACCCGGTGCGCCGTTCACCGGGCTGGCATTGCCGGTCAGCACCTCGCCGAGGCCTTCGCCGAACCACCATACGCCGAGTGCCCAGATGACGGAGGCGCCGAGCGCCAGCCTGATGGTGGGTCTCCAGGCGATACCCAGGGCTATCGCAAGCTGGATCGTCGCGAAGAGCGCGTTGAGCACGACGAGGTGATGCTCGATCAGGCTCGCGTCCCATGTGATCGGACGGGCGATCACCCCAGGGTTACCTGGCGCAGTGGCCGCGAGCATCTGGCCGAACGCCTTGGTGAACATGAAGGACTGATACTGCAGTACCGCGTCGAGCAGCCAGATCGCCGCAAGCGCAAGCTGGAGCATCCGCCTGACATCAGGAGGGCTGCCAACGGTGGCGGATCCGGCCGCCCAGGCCCCCCAGGACGGGCGGCTGCCTGTCGCGGTGATGTCGCTCATGAGGCTGGCTCTCTCTAGGCAACGTGGCACTCATATTCGGAACCATATTCAACGCGGCTTCGCGCACGGTCAGAAGATTAGAGTAGATGACCTGGTCTGACAAGAGTTCATTCTTCTAGTGATTATCATGCCTCTGACCTGCGAAGACTCAGACACAACCGGGCGAGCTGCGAGCCAGCAAATACCCCGGCCAGGTATTGAGAAGCAGCATTCACAATGAGCGCTGATACCTGGCTCGGGTATTGGAGTAACCCCGGCCGGGTATTCAGCCGAGCCGAACCCGGACTTACGCGGCACTCGTGTGGCAGACTTCTATCGGACTATTGAGCACACGCCGCCTGAGAGCGTCCGCGATGCGCCAGGTTCGGGCCTGCCGACGGTACCTGGAGGACCTGTGAGACCGGAGACGAAGCTAGCAGCCTTCCTGCTCCTCATCGCGGCTGTCTTCCTGGGGGCCCGTGCGGCCGGCGCGATGGCGGGCCCAGTGAGCTCGGTGAACGCGCCGCCGGCCGGAAACTCAGGCTCGGTGAGCCCTGGCGGCGGAATGGGCGGCATGAACATGGGGCCAAGCCAGCCGTGATCGATGCTGGACAGGTCGCGGATGCGCCGGTCGAACTGCTCGTCGGCGGCATGACGTGCGCCTCGTGCGCGACCAGGATCGAGCGGCGGCTCAATCTGCTTGACGGCGTCGAGGCGTCGGTCAACTACGCGACCGAGCGCGCCTACCTGGCCAGCACGGGTGGGCGGGATATCAGCGAGATCGTGAGTGCGATCGAGGCGGCAGGCTATACGGCCGCTGTTCCCGCTGGCGAGACCGGCGAGGCAGAGAGCGAGGCCGCACAGGCGAGCAGGCGTCTGGCCCGCAGGTTGCTCCTGTGCTCGCCGCTGGCGATCACCGTGATCGTGCTCTCCATGGTCCCGGCAACTCAGTTCAACGGGTGGCAGTGGATAGCACTGATCCTGACTGTTCCCGTGGCTGCCTGGGGCGCCTGGCCGCTGCACCGAGCCGCATGGCGGAGCGCTGAGCATGCGACAGCGACCATGGACACCCTGGTCAGCCTCGGTATCCTCGCTTCCTTGCTCTGGTCGCTGCAGGAGCTGGCATTCGCGGGCGCTGGCCGGATGGACATGCGCATGCCGCTCGCTCTCACCTTCGGGCCGGTCAGCCGAGGCACGATCTACCTGGACGTGACCGCGGGCGTCACGGTGTCTGTGCTGCTCGGCCGATACCTGGAGTCGCGGGCGAAGCGGCACTCAGGAGCGGCGCTGACCGCACTCGCGCATCTCGCCGCGCGCAGCGTGTCGGTGCTCCGTGACGGTGTTGAGATCCGAGAGCCGGTCGGCATGCTGACCCCCGGTGACCTGTTCGTGACCAGGCCCGGCGAGAAGGTCGCGACCGACGGCGTCGTCGTGGACGGCAGGTCGGCCATCGATGCGTCGCTGCTCACCGGTGAATCGCGTCCGGTGGAAGTCACCGCCGGGGACCATGTCACCGGTGCGACGGTGAGCATGAGCGGCCGGCTCCTGGTCCGGGTGACCAGGGTGGGCAAGGACACCCAGCTGAGCCAGATCGTCAGGCTGGTGACCGAGGCCCAGGCCACCAAGTCTGCGGCGCAACGGCTCGCGGACCGCATTTCCGGCGTCTTCGTTCCCTGCGTGATCGCCATGGCGACCGCGACGGTCGGATTCTGGCTGGGGGCTGGCATGCCAGGGCAGTCCGCCTGGAGTGCCGCGTTCGCCGTGCTTGTCGTGGCCTGCCCGTGCGCCATGGGGCTAGCGACCAGCACCGCGCTGCTCGCAGGGGTCGGCCGGGGCGCCCAGCTAGGCATCCTGGTCCGCGGCGCACAGGCCCTGGAGTCGGCCCGCCGGATTGACGTGGTGCTCCTGGACAAGACAGGGACCGTGACCACGGGGATGATGTCCGCTCTGGGAGTCGCAGCGGCCGAGGGCTGCGACGAAGCCGAGGCGCTCAGGATGGCGGGCGCGGTCGAGGACGGGTCCGAGCACCCTGTGGGCCAGGCGATCGCGCGGGCAGCGTCAGCCAGGTTCGGAGCTCTACCGCCGGTGCTGGATTTCTCGAGCGCGCCAGGAGCGGGCGTTCAGGGTGTCGTCAATGACAAACAGGTGACTGTCGGCAGTGCTCGGCTGCTGGACCAGCATTCCCTGAGCATCCCCGAGGACCTGGGTCATGCGGTCGACGCGGAGGAGAGCGCCGGGCGCACCGCCGTGCTTGTCGGCTGGGATGGGTCTGCCCGCGCGGTGATCAGCGTCGCCGACGCCGTCAAGCCTAACAGCGGCGATGCGATCCTGCGGCTGCGCGAGCTCGGCCTGCGCCCGGTGCTGCTGACGGGCGATAACTGGCGTACTGCGCAGGCGGTGGCGGCGGAGATCGGCATACCAGCTGACGACGTCTTCGCGGAGATCAGCCCGGAGGGCAAGATCAGGGTGGTTCGCGACATCCAGTCCGCCGGCGTCGGCGTGGCGGTCGTCGGCGACGGCGTCAACGACGCCGCGGCGCTCGCCCAGGCCGATCTAGGCATCGCAGTCGGCACGGGCACCGATGCTGCGATCGGAGCCGCGGACCTGACGCTCGTGGCAGGTGATCCAGCCCTCGTTGCCGATGCCATCCTGCTCGCCAGGGTGACGCTGCGAACCATACGGCAGAACCTGGTGTGGGCCTTCGCCTACAACCTCGTCGCGCTCCCGCTCGCGGCGCTTGGCTACCTCAACCCTCTCTTCGCTGGCCTGGCGATGTCCGCAAGCTCGGTGATCGTCGTTACCAACAGCCTGCGGCTGCACCAGTTCGCGCGAGACCGTCAGGCCGATCCCGCCTTCCGGGCAGCGGTGGCGCCCGCGACGGCCATGGCAGGACAGGTCACCTGATGTCCAGGGCTACCGCGATCGACGAGCGGTCACCGGCCGCGCCGCAGGACGACGGCGCCACAGCCAGCGAGTCGCGGCCGGCCGGAGCGCTCACCGGCATGCTCAGGGCGGCGATCGCGCCGGTCATCTGCGCTGCCGTGCTCGTGGGGGCGCTGACCGCCTGGACCCTTACCGGTGGTGCGGGAACCCTGCGCCGGGTCCACGTCGAGGTCACGCTCGCGGTCATCCCCGTGTCATTCCTACCCGGCGCCGGTGGCCGGCTCGGCGACGCCACGACCTACCTCGACATCAAGAACGTGGGCTCGGCAGACGAACTGATCGGTGCGCGATCGCCCATCGCCCGCGGCGCGTTGCTGGTGCGCGACGGCAGGACGCCGCTGAGTCGCGGCCGACGGCTCGGCGAGATTGCGCTGCCCGCAGGCGCGACCCTGAACCTCACCCCGTTCGGCCGCGATCTCGTCCTGGTCCATCCCAGGCCGCTCCACGTCGGGGAGATCGTGCCCATCACACTCGTATTCCGGCACGCAGGACCGGTACGCGTCGATCTGCTCGTCAGCTCGTCCTTTGGCAACCCGTGATCAGCCAGCGCGACCCAGCCGACGTCGGCGCAGCTAGCCTGGGAGCCGACGTGCTAGCGGGTGAGGGCCAGGAGAGAAAGCGGGGCTCAATGACATCGGCGGCGGTGACCAGTACCGAGGTACCGTCGGGAACCACCGAAGTCGAGCTGTCGATCGCGGGGATGACGTGCGCTGCCTGCGCCGCCCGGGTCGAGAAGACGCTCGGCCGCATCGATGGCGTGATGGCACGCGTGAACTTCGCCACCGGGAATGCCCTGGTGACCGCGCCCGCCTCAGTGCCGGCGAGCATGCTGATCGAAGCGGTCGAGCAGGCCGGCTATGAGGCCGGACTGGTAGCCAGGCCGGGAGAGCGACGGGCCAGCCAGGATGCGGCCGGCAGCGGCGACGCGGCCAGGGTCGCCTACCTGTGGCGCCGCCTGGCCGTGGCGCTGGTGTTCTTTGTCCCGCTCGGCGATCTGTCGGTGCTGCAGTCGCTGTTCCCTGCATTCAGGTTCCCCGGCTGGCAGTGGGTGCTGGTCGCGATGGCTGTGCCGGTCGCAGGCTGGGCCGCGTGGCCGTTTCACCGGGCGGCTCTGAAGAGCGCGCGGCATGGCTCCACGTCGATGGACACGCTGGTGTCGCTCGGCATCCTGGCGGCGTGCGGCTGGTCGGCGTACGCGATGTTCGTGCTCGACCGCGGCGAGCCGAGAGTGAGCCCGTTGCAGTTGCTGTTGCATGCGTCGGGCGGCGGCATCTACCTGGAGGTCGCGGCGTCGGTGACCACGTTCCTGCTCGCCGGGCGGTGGTATGAGGCGCGAGCGCGCCGCGATGCCGGAGATGCGATGCGCGAACTTGCCGCCGCGGCGGCGACCGAGGCGTGCGTGCTGTCCGGCGACGGGTCCGAGCGGCGGATCCCGGTGTGGGATCTGCTGCCTGGGGACCGGCTGGTGGTTCGGGCGGGCGAGGCGATCGCGGCCGACGGGGTGGTGGAGTTCGGCGAGTCGGCGGTGGACACCGCCATGATGACCGGGGAGCCCGTGCCTGCGGAAGTGGCGGCCGGCGGAACGGTCATGGCTGGCACCGTCGTGGTGAGCGGCCGGCTGGTCGTCCGCGCCGTGAAGACCGGCAATGACACGCAGCTGGCGCACCTGATCACCCTGGTCGAGCACGCGCAGGCCGAGAAGTCGGCGGCGCAGCGGCTCGCCGACCGGATCTGCGCAGTATTCGTCCCGGCCATCCTGGTCGCCGCTTGCCTGACGCTGGCTGGCTGGCTGATGGCGGGCAGCGCCCTCGAGCCGGCCTTCAGCGCGGCCCTGGCCGTGCTCATCATCGCCTGCCCTTGCGCGCTCGGTCTGGCGACACCGGCCGCCCTGGTCGTAGCGTGCGGCCGGGGTGCGAAGCTCGGGATCTTCATCAAGGGCTACCAGGCGCTTGAGGCTTCGCGCAGCGTGGACACCGTATTGGTTGACAAGACCGGGACCATGACCACCGGCGTGATGACCGTGACCGACGTGCGGACCGCGGCAGGCACATGCCGGGACGTGATGATGCGGCGGCTGGGCGCGGTCGAGCACGCCTCACGGCACCCGGTCGCGGCCGCAGTCAGCTCGTTCGCCGCTGCGGAGGTCGGGCCACTGCCCCTTGCCGACGGGTATGCCGCGTTGCCGGGCCTCGGCGCTCGCGGAGCCATCGACGGCCACGACGTGCTCGTCGGGCGGGCCAGGCTCTTCGCCGACGAGGGGATCGTCATCCCAGACGACCTGGCATGCCAGTGTGCACACTGGGAGCGCTCGGGCCGCGCGGTGGTGCTGGCCGGGTGGGAAGGCCAGGCCAGGGGCGCGGTCGCCGTCGCCGACACCGTCAAGCCGTCGGCACGAGCCGCGGTGACGGCACTGCGCGAACTCGGACTGCGCACGGTGCTGCTGACCGGCGACAGCCTCGCGGCAGCCCAGGTGATCGCCGACGACTGCGGCGTCGACGAGGTGATCGCCGGGGCACTGCCCGGCGACAAGGTCTCCGTGATCCGCGAGCTTCAGGCCCGCGGGCTGCGAGTGGCGATGGCCGGCGACGGTACCAACGACGGTCCCGCGCTGGCCGCCGCCGACCTCGGCCTGGCCCTGGGCTCGGGAACCGACGTGGCGATCAGCGCCGCGGACATGATCGTGCTGCGCGATGACCTCAGCGTGATCCCGGACGCGATCAGGCTGGCCAGGGCCACGCTGAAGACGATCCGCCGTAACCTGGCGTGGGCTTTCGGCTACAACCTCGCGGCGGTCCCGCTCGCTGCCGCTGGGTTCCTCAGCCCGCTGCTCGCCGGTGCGGCGATGGCCGCGTCGTCGGCCTTCGTCGTCGCCAGCAGCGTGCGGCTGCGGAAGTTCGCCGGGACAGGTCCGACCGCCGAGGACCAACCCGCTGAGCGTGAGAGCGCCCCGGTTGCTGCGGCGGCTCCCGCGGACCACGAGGTGCAAGCGCGATCGAGCTACCTCAAAATCCCATAAAGGCACACCCAGTCAATCACTAGGAGATTGGCAGAGCGGCATCGTGTCACGCATTTACCAGGCGTTCTTCCCGTGATCGCAATAAGGTAGCCGCTGGACCTGTTCGGCGACAGCGGGGACGGGCACAGAGCAACGGCGCGGCTGTCTTCGATGGGTGCGGCTCTTCTGGAGTGAGGGGTGCCTGAGGGTGTATGGCCGGGTTGCGGGATGCGTGCCCGGTCTGCCCGTACGGGTTCGGGGGGACGGGATACCCACACCTCTGCCCGCATGCTGGCTCCCGGGAACCCGATCTACCCAGCCGGCCAGGCGTGACCCGTCCCGGACCCGTCCGCGGCTCAGCGGGGGGAGTGGCACCGCCGTCAGCGTGTCCGGCAGGCGCTTGGGATGGCCTCTTGGCGCAGATACTGGCCGGCCGCAGGGCCGGGCGAGGCGTAGAAGATCCGGTGCGGTGTGATGGCGAGGACTTCGTCTTGGCTTGGCTGGGGGAGTTCAATGGGCGCGATCTTTCGGCCAGTGAAAGGGTCGGCGCAGTAGTTGCGGGCCTTGCCGCCAGCTATCTGGGTGATCCAGAGCAGTCCGTTGGCGAGGCGGGCCGTGATGTCGTTGGTTCCCTCCACGCAGGTGCTGGTCGTTACTCCTTCCCTGCAGGCGCTTCCCTCAGCGGTCATCGTGGCGGCGGCGAGCCGCTGGACGTAGCCCATCATCCCGGTGGCCTCCGAGACCCACACGGCGGAGCCGATCGGCCCGGCGACGGCGGGGGCGCTCACACCCATCATCGGGTGGGAGGCGAGAAGCGCGCCTGTCGCCGGGTCACGTCGCTGGACGGCGCCGCGGCCGCCGCTGTCCGCCTCCCCGACGACCAGGATGGTCCCGGCGGCGTTCGCCGAGAGATCCGAGCTGGCTGCCCTGGGCAGGGCGATCGAGGCAGTTATCTTGCCGCCCGGGAGCGACAGGTGCAGCAGACGGTTCCCGCCGGCAGCCCACAGCCCGCCGCCCGCGACAACGAGCAGCTGCGCGGCCCCGGGCTGCCCGCCTCCGGTCCCGACCCGCCACCGCCCGGTCAGCCTGAGAGTGCCCGGATTCAGCCTCAGGAGCGTCTGGGCCGCTGGGGTCGAGCCGGTCGAGGCCGCCACCCAGAGCGCGCCCGCGGCCGAGACGGCCTGTTCAAACGCTGCGCCGAGGCGTCGTGCCGCCTCGACCTGGCCTGACGCCTCATCGACGCGGGCTAGCTCGGAGCGCACCACGCTCCCGGGTCGCGACACCTGCCACGCGACGTAGAGGCCGGTGGCCGTGACAGCTACCTGCGGCATCAGCAACGGCTGCCCGAATGCTCCTTCCACGCCCGGCGGCGAAGAGGCGGTCGTCGGATGGCTGGCGGATGCGGGCGCCGTCGGGGCTGCCGGGGAGGCCGGAATGCTGCTCGCTGAACTGGCACACGCCACGACAAGAACGCCAGTCAGCGCCGAGGCGGCCAGCACGGCCACGGATCGAACTGACCTACGGCGCCCAGCCGGAGATCTCGGTACGTCACGGGCGGCCCGGAAATGGTGCCTCACGCTCAATACGACGGCGCAGAGGCGCCCTGCGTTGCGGTGACATCCTGTTTGGGTGCGGCTCTCCGGGAGTGAGTTTGATTATGCGGCGAGTGTCTCGCCGTCCTGGCGGTGGGCTTGGTAGATGCGCTGGTGTTCTTGGCGCAGATGGAATGCCCAGTACTCGCCGAAGTCGCCGTTGCTGATGACGGCACGGAGCTTGAGGACGGCCTCGGCTCCGTCCAGCGCCCACCGGGCGCCTGTGATGTCCAGCATGTCCTTGACCAGGTGCCTGCACGCTCCTTCGATGACCCCGGTGGCGATCGGCCAGCCTCCGGCGAGCGCGGCGGGATAGTCCAGGAACGGCGCCTTGGCGTTCAGGTAAGCGGCGCACTCGTCGGCGCCGGCCTGGGCGGCGGCCCATTCCTCGGCGGCGGGGTCTGCCTTGTCAAAGAATGACCAGGCCGCCTTCCAGGCGTACTCCAGCACGTGGACGAAGTCGATCAGGATCGGCACCGTGATGCCGCAGCGGGCAGCCTCAGCGGCGATCGCATCGATCTGGGCGTTGTTGCCGTCCACCAGCGCGACCCAGGCGCGCTTCCGGTGCGGGTCGCGGCGGCCGGCCTCGTCGAACCCGGCGGCGACGACGGCGGGGATGTCGTCGGTTACAGACGCAGTCAGCCACTTTCCGGCCGCCCGCGGACCCGGATTGCGCGGCGGCGGGTCGCCTTTGCCGGGCGCGCGGATGATGTCGGCCGCCGCGCGCGGCACCGGGACGGCGTCGTGCACGGCCGCCAGCTCGGCCATCCGCTTACGGCCATGCTTCTCCCCGGGCGACAGCCGGGTGGCCAGCTTCGGCGTTGCCGCCGCTGCGGCCCTGCCGGTGGCCGGACGCAGCGCCTCCGGGCGCATCACGATGCCCTTGCCGTCGAACTGCAGCACCAGCAGCACCTCATCGCCGGCCGGGCTGGGCACGCGGGCGGCGTAGAACGCGCCGACATCGGCTGCCGCAGCGCTGGCGAGCTCCTCAACCTGCCGCTTGCCCACCTTGACCCCGGTCGCGCGGCTAATGGCCGCGCCGGCGTCCTCGAACGAGCCGCGGGCGGACTCGACCGCGGCGATCTTGCGGATGCCGTGGGAGTGCTTCTCTTCGGGCAGTTCAGCTCAGCGTCCGCCGGGTGCAGATTGGGCGCTCCTGGCGCTCGGGAGGCGATCCGGGTCGCCGTCGCGGTCCCGAACACCGTGGCCAGTGGCCGGGCGTGCCCTGTCCTGGCGCGGGTGCGCCTCACGCCGTCCGCGCCGGTGACCTGCTCACGCCGCTGCTCCCGCGCCGCCCGCAGATCCAGGTGATCCTGGAACAGCACGCGGATCAGCTCCCGTCCCGATGAGGCCAGCCGTTCCTCCAGCTCGCCGTGGGTCTGCCCGGCCGCCTCGGCCCTGTCCAGCCAGCCCGTGATCTCGCCGAACAGCTCCCCCGCTCCGAGAAGCTCAGCACCACCGACTCGTGCAGCTGCTCCCCGCCCGCGCACCGGCAGCCCGGCTTGCCGCAGCGCCGGCGGTGCGTCACCACCGTGCCGCGCGCCAGTTCCGGCGCGGGCGAATCCTGGCCGTCCATCGCTCCCATCCTCCCGTCTGCCAGCGAATCACTGGCAGATTGTCCCGGATGAGCGCGCCAGCGCGGCACGGCCACGCCGCACCACCAGCAGGAAAAGGAACCGATCAGGCGCGAAAGCCCAGGCCAAAGGACACCCAGCGGCCATGCCCACCGGGCACGGCTAGCTCACTCCAGAAGAGCCGCACGCGTCTTCGATTCTGGTGACCGTGCTGGCGGCGGCCAGCCTGGCAGCGGGCCGCCGGGGCTTCGGGCACCGCCTCCGCGGCTCCGCCGCCGCAGCTGAATCTGCAGATCCTGCTGATCGGCGAGGGATCCTCGGATGTCACGACGGCCGCATGGCAGGCCGCGCTGGACGGCGAGGGCGTGCCCTACACGCTGGTCACTGCCTCGGGCGCCGCCCCGAACGAGACGGTAACCCTGCCGACGCTGTCCAGCGGCAATACAGGCAACTGACTCGCCGGCCGACTACGCCCCGAGGCCGCTGAGCGCGCTTGACGCCTACGAGTCAGCCTTCGGCGTGCGCCAGGTCGACGGGTACACCGCCCCTTACCTGGGGGAGACGTTGGTCTCGGCCTGGGCACTTGATGGCACCACCGCGCAGCTGACGCCCGCCGGGCTGGCGGCCCTGCCTGAGCTCGCGGGCCCGATTCCCTTTGACACCGGCACCTACGGCTACCCGGCCACGGCGAACCCCGGCGTACCGTCCACCCCGTGGCTGGACGACGCCGAGGGCGACATCCTGGCCGGGGTATACCAGCACCCTGGCACCGACCCGCAGGCCGGGGTGGCCGAGCTTGAGCTCAACTTCGACCACAACGCCGACCAGCTGCAGTGGCTGCTGCTGGCACCTGGGCTGATCAACTGGGTGACCCAGGACGCCCATCTGGGCATTGACCGCAACTACGTCGAGATGGATATCGATGACACATTCACGCCGGACAACGCGTGGAGCATACGCGGTGACCGACCAGTTCAGCGGGGCGGACTCCCCCGCGACCGACCAGTCCCAGGCCTACGTGACCGACGGGCAGCAGGGCGATCTCCCCGCTGTCGCCGTTCCCACTTCGACCGGGTCGGTATCGCTGGCGTGGCAGGCCGCCTGCCACGCGGCGAACTACCTCATCTACCGGGCACCGGTGTCCGCCGGGGGGACCGTCGGAAACTAGACGGAAAACGGCACCTATGCCACGCCGGCCTCCGCCACGCTGCCGGACAACAGCTCCGGTGATGCGAGCCCGCCCTCAACGAGCAGCGTCTGCCGGGGGCCGACCCCTGACCCCAAGTCATGCGCAGGTGAGGTTGAGCTGACTTTCACCGACACCCCGACCCGCCTGACGCCCAGTTCGGCATCGGGACCGCCTACAGCGGGCCGACGTATGCCCCCGGCCAGCCGTTCACCGACGGCACCGCCGAGGTGGCACCGCGGCACCCGATCAACATCTTCTACAACGCCGCCACCAACGCCCAGGAACTCGACGAGTACAACACCCTCCACGACGCTAGCTATCCGGACAGCCAGTGCCAGAACACCGCGACGACCACATGCTCGACGACGCCATTCACCTTCGCCCAGGTCATTAGCCAAGTCGCCGCCGGCATGTTCCAGAAAATGCTCTCCAACAGCGCCGAGACGAGCTACGTCCACCAGACCAACCTCATGGGCACCCCGCATCCTGCCCCCGGTCGGCTACGTCCCGGCTGCGACCAGTCAGCCAGGCACCGACGGCGACGGGCTGCTCTACGAGGTGCTCAACCCGCTGATCGCCGAGTACGACAGCTACTTCACGGCCAACGCCCCGTACGAGCAGCTCACCCTGGGCGGCATGGGCGACACCCTGGCCGGCCAGGCCGCCCTGGGCCTCCATCCTGGGCGAGCCGTCGCCGACCGTGACCCCAGCGAAACCGGCGGCGTCATCACCATCGCCAACGCCGGAACCGGGACGGTCAGCGTGCCGGTGACCGCGCCGCCCGGTACAACCATGAGAGGCTCCCCGTCCCTGTAGCCTTACGGCGGCGCGCTATCGAACTGGCTGGGCGTGCCGGAAGTTCCTCGCGGACGCTGACGGAGGAGATTGCGCCTGCTATTACCAGTTCCTCGTCTGCGAGCTCGATCGTGGGTGTGGCGTTCAGCTTCACGGTGACCAGCTCCGGCGCCCCGACGCCGACGCTGACCCGGGCCGGTGCGCTGCCCCGCGGGATTACTTTCACCACCAACGGCGACGGGACAGCGACCCTGTCCGGCACGCCGACGAGGACTGGGAGTTACCCGATAGGTTCACCGCCCGGAACTCGTCCGGCACGGTCAGCCAGGCGTTCACCCTGACGGTCAGCCAGCCGCCCTAAGCCTGACTAGTTGCTTCCGCGGGCCTGCGTGCGCCAGAGAGGCTGGCGGCTGGACGCGGCGCTCGGTTGCGCTGCCAGGCGGCCCCGGCTCGGCCGGCCGCGTACGCGAGGGCTGCCATCGTGCCGACGTAGAAACCGACCGGCCAGCCGGTGAGGTAGGAGGCGGCGATGGCCGCCCAGGCGGCGGCGAGCGCGATGGCGACGGACAAGGTGATGGCGGCGGCGGGCCTGCTGGTGAGGGCCCTGGCAGCGGCGGGCGGGCCGATCATGAGGCTGAAGATGAGCAGGGCGCCGGTGACGGGGACGGTGACGGCGGTGGCGGTGGCGACGACCAGCAGGAACGCGGTGTCGATGCGCTGGGCGCGGATGCCTTTGGCCTCGGCGATCTCGGGGATGACCGACGAGAGCGTGAGCGGACGGTACAGGACAGCGAGGGCGGCGGCGCAGGCCAGGGCGAGCGCGGCGACGGGCAGGATCTGAGCGGTGCTGACGCCGAGGATCTCGCCGAAGAGCAGAGAGTAGATCTCTGGCTCGTATTCGGTGGTCTGGCTGAGGAACGCCGCGCCGAGGGCGAGCATCATGACCAGCGCCAGGGCGGTCGCGACATCATGCCGGCCGCGGCGGCCGAGCGCGCCGATGCCGAGCGCGCCGAGCACGGAGAACGCGGCGAGGCCGGCCAGCGTGCTGACGCCGATAAGGCTGGCTGCGGCCGCGCCGGCGAACGCGCCCTTGGGGATCGCGTGGGCGGGGAACGCCGAGCCGCGGAGGACGACGAAGTGGCCGACGACGCCGGCGAGCGCGGCGACGATGGTCGCGGTGATCCAGGCGTTCGTCATGAAGGGCGCGAACATGATGTTCCTCCTTCTCCGCTCCGCCGGATCCGGCCGGTGCGCCTGATCATGCGGCCTGGTCCTGGCCTGTCTGGACGACCAAGCCGGCCGGCGTTGCGGTCGCTGGCCGCCGGGCCGCCGTCAGCGCGGCGGGCAGGCCGGAGGCCAGGTAGGCGGCGAAGAGGACCGCGACGATGAAGAAGCTGACCGGCAGGCTCTGGTGGGAGGGTTCCCAGTAGTAGGAGTCGTAGGCGAGCAGGATGCCGGCCCAGGTGGCGGCGACACCGGTCAGGCACGCGATGATCAGGGCTCGCGTGAGCGTCGCGGCCAGCCGGACGGCGGTGGCGGCCGGCCCGATCAGCAGGGCGGTCGACAAGATCGCGCCGGTGGCCAGTGATGACAGACCGACCGCGACGGCGAGGGCGAGGATGTAGGCCAGGCCGACCAGCCGGACCGGCACGCCGCGCGCGGCGGCGATATCGGGGCTGACCGTGGCCAGCAGCAGCGGGCGCCAGGTCGCGGCGATGCTGGCGAGTGCGAGCGCGCCGAGGATCACGACGGCCGGGATCGTGCCGCTGGTGGTAGTGAAGATCGAGCCGAACAGGATCTGCTGGGTGGCTCCCGTCGTGGCGCCGGTCGTGGCACTCAGGTACAGGAACAGGGCGGACAAGCCGATCGCGGCACCGAGCACGATGCCGGTGGCCAGGTCCCGGCCGCGGGCCCGGCGGACGCCGATCAGGTCCATGACGGCGGCACCCGCGACGCCCAGGCCGACAAACCCGGCGACCGGGGTCAGCCCGATCAGCAGCGCGCCGGATCCTCCGGCGGCAGAGACGTCGCCGAGGGAGTGGCCGGCGAAGGACTGGCCGCGCAGGACGGTGAACACGCCGGTGACCGCGGAGACGACGGCGACGACGACGCCGATCGCGGCTGCGACGCGGACCTGCGGGCTGGCGAAGAAACCGGGCTCGATGACGGCTTGGACGACCTGGTCCATGGCGGTCAGCCCGCCTCAGCCAGCTGGCCCGCACCTAGCCCAGCGGCGTCGACTGCGATGTCCGGGGGGTGGCTGTCCGGGGCGCCGCCGTCCGGGGCGTCGCCGGCGATGACCAGGATGCGGCCGTGGACGTGCAGGACGTCGACGTGGTGGCCGTACAGGGCGCTGAGCACGTCGGTGCGGACCACATCGCTGGCCGGCCCGCTCGCTGCCCGGCCCCCGGCGAGGTAGACGATGCGGTCGGTCACCGGCAGCAGCGGGTTCATGTCGTGTGCCGAGAGCAGGACGGCGACCTGCTGTTCGCGGGCAATCCGGGCGAGCAGGGCGACGATCTCCTGGCTGCTGCGCAGGTCGAGGTTGGCCAGCGGCTCGTCGAGCAGCAGCAGCTTCGGGCTGCTGATCAGGGCGTGGGCGATCAGGATGCGCTGCTGCTCACCGCCGGACAGTGCCCCGACCCGGGCGTCGGCGAACCTGGCGGCTCCGACAGCCTGCAGCATCTGGCGGACCGCGTCAGCGCGGTGACGGGAGGTTAGCCGTAGCCCGTAACGGTGCCCGTCGATGCCCAGGGCGACCAGGTCCCGCGCCCGCATCGGCATGTCCGGGTCGAGCAGCACCTTCTGCGGCACGTAGCCGACAGCCCGGGTGCGCCCGCCGGCCGGCGGGCCAGGCAACCGCACCTGACCGGAGGCGGGCCGCTGCAGGCCGAGTATCACCCGGAGCAGGGTGGTCTTCCCGGCTCCGTTCGGGCCGATCAGGCCGGTGAGCTTCCCGGACCCGGCGGTGAAGCTGACCTGGTCGAGGATCTGCCGTCCGGCCAGCGTCACGCTGACGCAGTCCACATCCAGAGCCGGGCGCTCCGGGGTGGTGCCGTACGCCGGGCTAGTCATCACAGCCTCTGCGTCGATGTCTTGGTGGCCACCGCCCTGGCGATCGCGTCGGTCTCGGCGAGCATCCAGGACTGGTAGGTGTAGGCGGCCGGCATAGTCTCGTACACGCCGACCACCGGTATGCCGGCCTTCAGGGCGTTTAGCCGGATCGACGTCGTGAGCGCGTCGACGACCTGCTGGTTGTAGGCAAACAACGCGACGCGGTGCCTGCTGAAGAAGCCGTTCTCCAGGGCGATGTCCTGCGGTGCGGGGTCGACGCCGTTCATGATGTCGGCCTGGAACGTGAACGGGGTCAGGTTCCGGATTCCCATCGCGGTCAGCAGGTAGTCGGCGACCGGCTCGGTCGTCGCCGCCTTGGTGCCAGGGAAGTCGGCCCTGAACCTGGCGATCGCGGCCAGCCAGGGATTCAGCGACCGGTCGAAAGCGGCCAGCCGGGCGCGGAAGTACGCGGCATGAGCGGGCGCGAGTTCGGCCAGGTCCGCGGCCATCACCTTCGCGACCGCCGGCATCGTGCGCGGGTCGTACCACAGGTGCGGGTTCGGGGTGCTGTCGGGCAGGCCGAGTACGTCCTGGGCGACGATCACCTTGCGCTGCGGGTTCGGTGACGCTGACTCGATCCGGTTGATCCAGGAGTCGTAGCCCACGCCGTTCTGCACGATCAGCTCCGCGCCGCTGACCTCGCTGGCTACCTGCGGGCTGGCCTCGAACGTATGCGGGTCGGTGTTCGGGTTGTCGAGCACCGAGGTGACGTGCACGTACCGGCCGCCGATCTGGGCCAGCACGTTCGCGTACTCGTTCTCCGCCCCGACCGCGCCGATCACGCCCGAGCCGACGGTGCCTGCCGCGCTGGACGTGCAGGCCGCGGCCGCCAGGGCAAGCGCCGCCGCGAAAACCAGCGCCACGCACCTGCCAGTGAGCGACCCGACTCCGAGCCGTGACCACCAAGTCGTAGTTGACATAAAACTGAACCATAGTCTGAGACTGAGTCTCATTTCAAGTACCGAGCCGAAGGCCTTTGCATAAACAGATCGGCATGTGTTTATATAATCCTGTGTCGCCGCAGGTGAGGGCGTTCGAAGCCGCCGGGGAGCTGCTGAAGGTCCTGGCCGCGCCGGCGCGGCTGGCGATCGTGACCGAGCTAGCCGGGCAGCCCCGATGCGTGCACGAGCTGGTGGACCGGCTGGCCATGAGCCAGCCGCTGGTCTCCCAGCACCTGCGCGTGCTGCGCGGCGCCCGGGTGGTCAGGGTAGAACGGCAGGGCCGGGAGGCCGTGTACTCGCTAGCCGACCATCATGTCGCCAGCATTGTCGCCGACGCCGTCCGGCACAGCGGGGAGGAACTGTAATGCCCGGTGGCGGCCATCACGGCAAGCACGAGGCAACGTCGTCCGCGAGGGGGTGATGATGCGGAAGAGCACGATGTCAGACCAGGAGACGGGCGCCGACGTGCACGGCGAGGTGGAACGCCGGTTGCGCCGGGTCGACCAGCGGTATACCGCCGGGCGGCGGGCGATCGTCGACCTGCTGGTCGCCGAGGGCCGCCCGGTCAGCATCGGCGACATCGCCGAGCGCCTGCCAGACCTGCCGCGCAGTTCCGCGTACCGGCACCTGGTCGACCTGCATGCCGCCGGGCTGGTCCGCCGGATCACCGCGCACGACGAGTACACCCGGTTCGAGTTGGCCGAGGATCTCACCGAACATCACCATCATCTGCTCTGCGTCAGCTGCGGCAGGGTCATCGACGTCACGCTGCCGGCCGGGTTCGAGGAGCAGGCCAGCGCCGCGATCGGCGAGCTCGCCGACGCCGAGGGCTTCGAGCCGCAGAGCCATCGCCTCGACGTGCTCGGCCTGTGCGCCGCCTGCCGGTGACCCCGCGAACCACTCTCGGCATCCTCGGCCACCGTCCGCAGCCAGCAGGCAGCGTGCGAACAGTTTCGATGAGCTATGGGATGAAGGGCCGCCACCGCGCTACCGTGAGTGATGGAGGTGCCCGATGTCCGGTGCGAACGGTCAGCCCGCCGGCGGCCGGCATGCACAGCCGGACCCGCCTGGCAGGCGCGGCCTGCTGAAGGCCTCCCTGATCCTGGGCGCCGCGGCGGTGCCCGGATCCGCCCTCCTCGCTGATCACCTTCTCGCCGGGCAGCAGACCGGCCAGCCGACGTCGGCTAGCCGGTCGCGGACGGCTGCTGAAAGCGGGCGGGCTTCGGCGGCCGGCCCGACCAGGCCGGCGCTCCCCCTGTCGGGAAGGGTGGTGGTCATCGACCCGGGTCACAACCCGAACAACATCCACCACATCGCCGAAATCGACCGCCCGATCAACGCCGGTGGCTTCTTCAAGCCGTGCAACACCGTCGGCACCGAGACCGACGCTGGCTTCCCTGAATGGGCGTTCAATCTCGACGTCGCCCGGAGGGCGCGCGTCATCCTCCGGGCGGCTGGCGCCCGGGTGATCCTCACCCAGAATGGCCACACGCCGTACGGCCCGTGCAACAACCGCCGGGCCTGGATCGGCAACCATGCCCATGCCGACGCCGTCGTCGCCATCCACGCCGACGGCGGGCCGCCGGACGGATACGGCTTCGCCGCTCTCGTGCCCGTGCTCGTGGTGAGCTCGATTAGCGACAACAGGGCGATCATCAAGCCATCGGCGGAGCTTGGCGAGGCCATCGTCCGGCACTTCAGGGAGGCGACCGGCGAGCCGCTCTCGACCTATCTCGGCGCGGACGGCATCCAGCCTCGCAACGACCTTGCCGGCCTGAACCTGTCCACCGTGCCGAAGATCTTCATCGAATGCGCGAACATGCGCAACGCGAGCGACGCAGTCAAGGTGACCGACCCAGGCTGGCGCGACGCCGCCGCACACGGCATCGCAAGCTCAGTCACGGCCTTCGTGCTGCAGTAGCGTCCCTGCGCCTAGCGGCGGTCAGCGTGCACTGACCGACCGCGCATTGGCAGCCAGGTCGCTGGCGTCGATGCCGAACGAAATGATGCGCGTGGGCTGTATCCGGATGATCGTGTCTTCGAACCGATCGTTCAACGCCTTGCCGCCTTCAGGCACGACCGCTGCGGTTCCGCGTATCTCGATCATGCGCGGCTGCCAGGGCGGGAGGACATCATCGACCACGATGCTTGCCAGGCCGGTGCGGTGCACATCGCGGAGTTTCTTGGTCTGGCTCATCCGCAGCCCGCCCACGTCGATCGCGTCGTGCTCGGCGTTGTAGCGAAACGACGTCGGCACCACATGCGGCTGCCCCTGCTGGCCGACGGTCGCGATCCGGCCGAGGCGCTGCTGCGCCAGGTACTCGAGTTCCTTATCGGTGAACACGCTCATGCCTGGCTAACCGGTGGCCCGTTCACCGCATTCCGCCGACACCCCCCGCGGCAAGCAGCCCAGCCGCACTGCGCCGACCAGGTCACAGGACCATCTGTCTAGTTAGATGCCGGCATGTAATTCTAAGGTGATCAGATCGGTTCAGCCTGATAGGTAGGTTTCCGAGGGTCGCGAGGAGTGGCTGCATATGCGTAAGACCCGTCGACTGGCCGCGGCGGCGGCGATGCTTGCTCTGGCTATGGTGCTCGGGGCCTGCGCAACCACCGCTAGCAAGATCGGCTCGAGCACTTCGAAGGTCACCGGCAAGCCGACGCGCGGCGGCACCGTAACCGTCGCCGAGGTCGGCGCGTCGCCGAACTTCATCTTCCCTTACCCGCCGTCCACGAACAGCGACGGCTACAACGTCAACCTGACCATGGGCCTGTGGCCGTACCTGGTGTACGCGGGCGACGGCGCAAAGTCGATCGTCAACCCGCAGGAGAGCCTGTACCAGTCGCTGACCTACTCCGACCACGACTCGGTCATCACGATGGTGCTGAAGCCGTGGAAGTGGTCTGACGGCGTTCCGATCACCAGCCGGGACTTCACGTTCGTCTACAACCTGCTGAAGTGGAACTACCAGAACTGGATCGGCTACACCCAGGGCCTGTTCCCGGTCGACGTGAAGAAGGTCCTCACCCCGAACGCGCACACCGTGGTGCTCGACCTCACCCGATCGTACAACCCGACCTTCTACACCGACGACGTGCTCTCCCTGATCGCCCTGATGCCGCAGCACGCATGGGACAAGACCTCGCTGACCGGGAAGGTCGGCAACTACGACGAGACGAAGGCCGGCGCCAAGGCCGTGTACGCCTTCCTGCAGAAGCAGGGCACCATCATGGGCACCTTCGCCACGAACCCGCTGTGGAAGGTCGTCGACGGGCCGTGGAAGCTGGCGACGTTCAACAGCAACGGCTACTACGCCTGGGTGCCCAACAAGAGCTATTCGGGACCGGACAAGCCTTACCTGAGCAAGGTGATCTGGACCCCGTTCACGACCGACACCGCCGAGATGAACACGCTGCGCTCCGGCACCAGCATCGACCTGGGCACCCTCCCGCTCAACGACGTCAGCCAGACCGGTGACCTTGAGGCCGAGGGCTACGTGGTCGGCGTGCTTCCGGTCGCGGGCGTCGCGGAGATCGTGCCGAACCTCTGGAACCCGGTGAACGGACCGATGCTCCGCAATCTGTACGTCAGGCAGGTTCTCGAGTACCTGATCGACCGGACTCAGATCGTCAAGAAGGTCTACGCCGGGTATGCCGATCCCGGCAACGGCCCGATCTCCACGCTTTACGGCCAGCAGTGGGACTCGCCTATGGAGAAGGCAGGCGGGCCTTACTCGTACTCGCCGTCCAAGGCGATCGCGCTGCTCAAGGCGCACGGCTGGAAGGTCGTGCCGAACGGCGTGGACACCTGCCAGCATCCAGGCACCGGCGCGTCGCAGTGCGGCCCCGGCATCACCGCCGGCGAGCCTCTGCAGTTCCAGCTGATGTACACCTCCGGCATCGCGTCCTTCGACCAGCAGAACGCGGCCATCCAGTCCTCCGAAGCGGCCGCCGGAGTCAAGATCATCTTGAAGCCCGAGCCGTTCAATACGATCGTGTCGACCACCGGATACTGCAACCAGCAGACACACCCGACGTCGACATGCTCGTGGCAGCTGCAGGACTACGGCTACAACCCGTACACTCTCGACCCGTCCGGCGCCGGGATGTTCAACACCGACGGGTACGGCAACTACGGCGGGTACTCGAATGCGAAAGAGAACCAGCTCATCGACGCGACCGAGTACGGCTCAAGCAGCGCGGCCTTCTACGCCTACGAGGACTACACCGCCGAGCAGCTGCCGTACCTCTGGCTGCCGAACGCCTCAAATATCTTCGTGTTCAAAAAGAACCTGGCCGGCATCACACCGTGGAACCCGTTCTCCGGCACCCTCAACCCGGAGGTCTGGTACTACGTCAAGCCCGGCTCATGACCTGGTACCTGGTACGCCGCATCGGCCAGGCCGTCGCGGTCGTGTTCGGCGTCATGGTCCTGACATTCATCCTGCTGCACATGGAGCCGGGGAGCGTGGCCAGGGCCGTGCTCGGGCTCAAGGCCACGCCTGCCCGGGTGGCCATCTTCGACCACCTGTATGGCCTGGACAAGCCGCTGTACGACCAGTTCGGCCTCTATATGTGGCAGTTGCTGCACGGCAACTTCGGCATCTCCTACCAGTACCAGCAACCCGTGTCGTCGCTGATCGCCCAGCGCCTGCCGCGCGACGCACTGCTGCTCGGCCTGTCGACCGTGGTCGCGCTCGTGATCGGCGTGCCGACCGGCATCTACCAGGCAGTGCACCATAACGAGTTCGTCGACGACGTGGTCGCGGGCACCTGGTTCACGCTGTACTCAGCACCGGATTTCCTCGAGGCGTTCCTGCTGATCGCGCTGCTGTGCGTGCAGTTCCACATCTTCCAGCCCACCTTCCCCGGCGGGATCTCCTCGGTGCTAGGCGTCCTGACGGACTGGCACGCGCTGGTCCTGCCGGTCATCGTTCTGTCGATCAACAGCGTTGCGAACTTCAGCCAGTACGCGCGGTCGACGGCCATTACGGTGCTGGCCTCTGACTACGTCAAGGTCGCGCGGGCCAAGGGACTGCCGCGGCAGCTCGTGCTGACCAGGCATGTGCTGCGCAACTCGCTGCTGCCCGTCATCACCATTCTCGGCCTGTCGCTGCCGGGCATCGTGGCGGGCGCGGTGATCGCCGAGTCCATCTTCAACTACCCGGGGATGGGGCTGCTGTTCTGGCAGTCCGCGCTGAGCCACGACTACCCGGTGATGCTCGGCGGGACGCTGGTCATCGGAATAGCCACGGTCACCGGGAACCTGCTCGCCGACGTCGTCTACGGGGTGCTCGACCCAAGGATCCGCTATGTCAGCCAATGAAGCCCTGACCTTCGGCGGGCCGGCCGAGGCCGGCGAGCTTTCCGCCCGCCAGCCCGGGGCCCCGTCCGGCGGCGGGCGGCTCACCCTCACCGCGTTCCTGCGCAACCGGCGCACCATGAGCGGCGTCGGAGTCGTCGTGCTGATGGGCCTGTTCTGCTTCATCGGGCCGCTGCTGTACCACACGAACCAGGTCACCGTTAACCTCAACATCACCAACAACCCGCCAGGTCCCGGTCACCCGCTCGGGACCGACGAGTTCGGCATCGACATCCTCGGCCGGCTGATGGTGGGCGGCCAGTCGTCACTGGAGCTCGGCTTCGCCGTCGGCCTCGCGAGCACCGTGCTCGGAGCCCTGTACGGCGCGCTGTCCGGAGTAGTCGGCGGCGTCGGTGACGGGATCTTGATGCGGATCATCGACACGCTGCTGGCGGTGCCGCTGTTCATCCTGCTGATCATCGTGGCCAGCATGTTCTCGCTCAGCCTGAGCGTGATCATCCTTATCCTGGCCGTTCTGTCCTGGCCGGGCGTGGCCAGGCTGGTCCGGGGGCAGGTGCTGGCGCTGCGGAACAAGGAGTTCGCGCAGGCGGCCACGAGCATGGGCTCGACCAGGTGGGGCGTTCTGTTCCGCCATATGATCCCGAACACCCTCGGCATCTGCATCGTGACCGCGACGTTCGGGATCGCCGACGCGATCTATGCTCTATCGGCCCTCAGCTTCCTCGGCATCGGCCCGCCGCCGCCGTTCACCGACTGGGGCACGATGCTGACCGACGGCGTCAACAACCTGTTCAACGGCTACTGGTGGCAGGTGTACCCGCCGATGATCGCCCTGGTGCTCGTGGTCCTGGCGTTCCGGCAGATCGGCGACGCGCTGAACGACATCGTCAGCGGCGGCCAGACCGGCCGGGTCTTCGCCCGCCGCCGACGGCGGCGGTTCGGCTGGGTCCCGATGTCCACCAGGTACGAGTAGCCGTCCCCGCCGTCGTAGCCGGCGCTTACCATCGAGGACGTGACGCGGCCCGAGGACGCTGAGGAGATCGCCGGGCGGATGGCGGCAGAGTCGATCGCGGCCGATGATCCGACCGGCTGGTTCGAACGGGTGTACGCGGCTGCGGCGGCGGGCCAGACCGCGGTGCCGTGGGACCGGGGCACGCCGAGCCGGTACCTCACCCAGTGGGCGGCGGCCCGCGATCTGTGCGGCGCCGGCCAGGGCGCCGTGGGTTACCAGGAGCCGCTCGCGCACTTGCCGCGCCGCCAGTCAGCAAGGCTAACCCGTCGCTAGCCTGTGGGGTATGCGCAAGGGTCTGACTATGGACGATCTCGGGGACCTCGCAGAGCTGCCTGTGCTCGCGGTGCTGGCCACCTACCGGAAAGACGGCACGGTGCTCTTGTCTCCGGTCTGGCACGAATGGCGCGACGGCGGATTCTCCGTCGTCACCAGCAGCCGCGATGTGAAGGCGGCGCATCTGCGGCGAGACCCGCGGGCCAGCATCGTGCTCTGCGAGCACTCCATGCCGTACCGCGGGGTCGAGGTCCGCTGCACCGCGCGGCTCGTCACCGCAGGAGCCGACGAGGCGGTGCGGCGGATCGCGTCGCGCTACCTTGGCCCTGAGGCCGGTGCCGCCTACGCCGATACGGCCGCCGACGATCTCCTCATCCGCCTGGAGCCAGGCGAGCTGCGGGCCTGGGACTTCGCCGACCAGCTCGCCTGAAGCCGGAGCCCGCCAATCTCTTCCGCTAATCCGCATTGTCCGTTCTGCCGGCGGGCTCCGGCGATAGCGGCCGTTGCTTGATCCACGAAGGCCCAGCCGCCTCCGCTCGGGGCGATCGTCCCGCGGACCCGCCTGCCGTTGATCGTGCCGCGCACCCGATGCACAGCCTTGGCACCCCACGCCTGGTCTGGATCGAACGGAATCGCGATCACTCCGCCGCCACGGGGACCGGCAGCGACGTCGGCACTGAATCGCTGTACGCGAATGCCCCATCGTGGCACGGCGCGCGCTGGCCAGGTGCCAAGGTCCAGCGCCAGCCGCGGCCGTCGTGCCGTAATGCGCGCCGCCCGTCCAGCGATGTCAACCATGGGCCGCCCGCGACGTCGTGAACGCGCGACGGCGGCCGACCGGTCGTACCGCAGGTGCCTGCTCAGGCCCTGCTCAATACGGGGATCACGGGGGGCTCGACATCATGCGCAGGATTCCGCTTGCGGTGGAGCTGGCGGCGACAGGGCTAGCAGCCGCGGCAAGACTGGCAGCTGCGGCTGGGCTGGCAGCTGCGGTGTGGCTGACCGGGGCGAGCCCAGTGCTCGCCGCTCCGACCACGGCCCTGCCGGGCGGCACGCTCAACGCGGTCGCCGCGGTGTCGGCCACCGATGCCTGGGCTGTCGGCGCGACGAACGGGCCGGGCCCGCTGATCATGCACTGGAACGGCGTGTCATGGCACCGGATCCTTTATCCAGGTCCGCTGAGCGGCCAGCTGTTCGGCGTGGCCGCACCGTCGGCCCGCGACGTGTGGGCGGTCGGCGACACCGGCAGCGGCACCCTGATTCTGCACTGGAATGGCACGTCCTTGGCCCGAGTGCCAAGCCCGGGCGCGGGTTTGCTGCACGCCGTCGCCGCCACGTCCGCCCGCAGCGCGTGGGCCGTCGGCAGCACCGGGCACGGCGCGCTGATCCTGCACTGGAACGGCACGGCCTGGTCTCGCATGACCCCGCCAACCGGGCCGGGCGCCGAGCTCGCCGGCGTGGCGGCAGCCTCGGGCCAGAACGCCTGGGCGGTTGGCGGCGACGGCGGCCAGCTGCTGATCCTGCACTGGGACGGCACGCGGTGGACGCCGGCGCGGGGACCCGCCCTGGCGGGCACGCTGTCCGCCGTCGCCGCCACCCCGACCGGGAACGCATGGGCGGCCGGGGTCGGCTACCACACCAGGCGAACCGGCTGCGATCTGGCCTGCCCGCTGATCCTGCACTGGACCGGCCAGGCCTGGCGGCGGATGCCCAGCGCCAACCCGCCCAGCCAGCCGCGCGGCAACTGGCTGTTCGCCCTGACCGCCACCGCGCGCAGCGCCTGGGCCGCAGGCGGCACCAGCGTGACCGGGGCCGGCGGCGGCACGTTCATCCTGCGGCGGGGCAGCAGCTGGTGGCAGCAGGTGCCAACCCCGAACCCGCCCGGCGGTGTCACCCTGTTCGGCATCGCCGCCACCTCGGTGCGCAACGCGTGGGCGGTCGGCTACACGACCCAGCAGTCCCCGTTCCGCGCCGTCATCCTGCGGTGGGACGGCACCACCTGGACCCAGGAGGTGTGACCGCGTGGCCTCGATGCCGACCGGACTGACGGCACCGGCGCACCGGCGAGACCATGAAGGGCATGGGCGAGAACGCTATCCCATCCGGCATCGGTCTGCGGCCGGCAACTCCGGCGGACAGCGAGTTCTCCTTCTCCTTGCACCGGGCCGCGATGGGCGAGTATGTCGCCGCGGTCTGGGGCTGGGAGGAGCAGACGCAGCGCGGGTACCACGATCGCGGCTTTGATCCTGCCAGCTGGCAGATCATCACGGCGGATGGCGCGGACGTCGGCTTGCTGAATGTCGACGACCGGCCCGGCGAGATGTACCTGGCGCGCATCGAGATCCTGCCGGGCTGGCAGGGCAGGGGCATCGGTACGGCCCTGATCCGCGCCCTGATCGACCAGGCCGGGCAGCGCGGCCAGGACCTGGTGCTCGACGTGCTCGCCGTCAACGACCGGGCCCGAGCGCTTTACCTGCGCCTCGGCATGACCGAGCAGGTGGTGCACTCGGGCGGCACCAAGATCACCATGCGCCTTTCCGCCCGGCCGGACGGCCGAGCGCCAGAGCCGGCCTGACCCACGACCTGATCCCGCCGAGAACGGCAAAGCCTGGAGCCGACCCCGCCTGCCGTGCCAGGATCACCGGCATGGCGACGGTGGTGGCATTTCACGCCCATCCGGACGACGAGGTGCTGCTGACCGGGGGAACGCTGGCCAGGCTGGCCGCGCAGGGCCACCGGGTAATCGTGGTGGTGGCCACGGACGGGTTCATGGGCCCGGCCGATGCGCCCGGCTACGGTACCCGGCTCGCCGAGCTCAGGGCCAGCGCCGCGGCGCTGGGCGTCGCGCGGGTCGAGCACCTGGGCTATGCGGACAGCGGCCACGGGCCTGTGCTCTACCCCGATCCGCCCGACCGGGTCAGGTTCGCCCGCGCCGACACCGGCGAGGCGGCCGCGAGGCTGGCCGGGCTGCTCCGTGATGAGCACGCCGACCTGCTCCTCAGCTACGACCGCAACGGCGGCTACGGGCACCGCGACCACGTGAAGGTGCACGAGGTGGGCGCGCTGGCCGCCGACCTCGCCGGGACCCCGAGGGTGCTCGAGGCGACCGTGCCGCGCGAGCTCGTCGCCGCCGCCTTCGGCCCGGTGCGGCTGCTCGGGCTGGTCGTCAGGCACGAGCGTGCGGTGCTCGGCGCGGGCTTCAGCCCGCGGTCGGCGATCACGCACCGGGTCGGCGTGCGGCGCTATGCGGCGCAGAAGCGCACCGCGCTGGCCGCCCACCACACCCCGCTCGGCACGCGCGGCCGGACCTCGCGGCTGGCTAGGCTGCTGATCCGGCTGCCGGTGCCGCTGTTCGGCCTCGCGCTCGGCAGGGAGTGGTTCGTCGAGCCGGGAGCCGCCCCGGGCCCGAGGCTCGACGACGTGCTCACGCCGGCCCCGCTGGCCGCGGACCGGCGGCCCGAGCCAGGCGGGCGGGCCGCCCGGTCACGGTGACCGGGCCTTGACAGGCACGCTTGCTGGCGGGTAAGTGAGCGGACACGGGGTTTACTCCTTCCGCGGAGCGAGGACTCATGGGGCGCGACATTCAGCCGATCAGAATCAGCGGCGAGGACAGGCACCGTTACCGGGATAAGCTGCACCGCTCGCTCGACGCGCTCGCGCTGATGCTGCGCGAGCGGGTGTTCGACGCCGACCCGTGGCTGGTCGGCCAGGAGATCGAGCTGAACCTGGTCGACGCCGACGGCCGGCCGTCGATGCGCAACGCCGACGTGCTCGACGCGATCGCCGACCCGGCCTGGTCGACGGAGGTCGGGCAGTTCAACCTGGAGATCAACGTGCAGCCCAGGGAGCTCGGCGACGACGCGTTCGACGAGCTTGAGCAGGAGGTGCGGGCCAGCCTGAACGAGGCCGACCACAAGGCCGGCGGCGTCGGCAGCCGCCTGGTCATGATCGGGATCCTGCCGACGCTGACCGAGCAGGACGTCAACGAGGGAACGATGTCGGCCAACGCTCGGTACCGCGTGCTCAACGAGCAGATCTTCGCCGCGCGCGGCGAGGACATGCGGATCGAGATCGACGGCGCCGAGCGGCTGCTGACGCACGCCGACAGCATCACCCCCGAGGCGGCCTGCACCAGCCTGCAGCTGCACACCCAGGTCAGCCCTGACGCGTTCGCCAGTTACTGGAACGCCGCGCAGGCGATCGCCGGCGTGCAGGTTGCGGCCGGCGCCAACTCGCCGTTCCTGTTCGGCAGGCAGCTGTGGGCCGAGACGAGGATCACGCTGTTCGAGCAGGCCACCGACACCCGGCCGCAGGAGCTGAAGCAGCAGGGCGTGCGGCCCAGGGTGTGGTTCGGCGACCGCTGGATCACCTCGGTGTTCGACCTGTTCGAGGAGAACATCCGCTACTTCCCCGCCCTGCTGCCGATCTGCGAGGACGAGGACCCGATCGCCGTGCTCGACGCGGGCGGCTGTCCCGAGCTGGCCGAGATGAGCCTGCACAACGGCACGATCTACCGGTGGAACCGGCCCATCTACGCGGTCGTGGACGGCAAGCCGCACCTTCGGGTGGAGAACCGGGTGCTGCCTGCCGGGCCATCGGTTGCCGACGTGATCGCCAACGCCGCGTTCTACTACGGCCTGGTCCGCATGCTGGCCGAGGCCGAGCGCCCGGTCTGGACCCAGCTGTCGTTCGCCACCGCCGCGGAGAACCTGCACGCCGCGGCCAGGCAGGGCCTGGACGCGCAGCTGTACTGGCCAGGACTCGGCGAGGTCCCAGCGGCCGAGCTCGTGCTTCGCCGCCTGCTGCCGCTGGCGCACGAAGGACTCGCCCGGTGGGGCGTGGCCACCGCGCACGCCGACCGGCTGCTCGGCATCATCGAGCAGCGCTGCCTGACCGGCCGTACCGGCGCGGCCTGGCAGATCGCCATGATGAACGCGTACGCCGAGCGCGGCGCCGACCGCGGCGAGGCGCTGCGGCTGATGACCCAGCGCTACGCCGAGCACATGCACGACAACCTGCCCGTGCACGCCTGGCCAGACCACCCCTAGCCGGACCGCGCGGCGCCCGCAACGAGGATCACCTCAAGCGTGCGTGGGCCGTGCACGCCCTGCACCCGGTCCAGCTCGATGTCGCTGGTGGCCGACGGGCCGCTGATCCAGGTGAGCGGTCGGCCGGGCGAGAGCACCGCGATGGCCTCGGTCACCAGGCCCACGACCTGCCCGGCGTCCACGATGCACAGGTGGTAGTCGGGGATCAGGGACAGCGCGCGCCGTCCCTGGCCCGCTGACCCGTCGAGCACGATGGTGCCGGTCTCGGCGATCGCCACCGCCGCCGTGGTGACCACCCCGTCGAACCGGTCGAGCTCGGCAGCGCTGAGGCCGTCGTCGACGACCAGCTCGACGCCGCCGGGAACGCCGGTCAGGTCCAGGCCGGGCGGTACGACCACGCGCCGCGCCGACCGGGCGCCCAGCGCCGCCGCCACTTCGGCCGGAACCGCATCGCGCCCGCACTCACGCACCGCGGCGCCGTAGTCGCGCACCCGCTCGGTGAACAGGCCGACAAGCTCGGCCCCGGTCAGGCCGCTGGTCAGGCGGTAGCCCGGCGCTCCTCCCCCGCCGCCAGCCTCCGCGACATGCACGGCATCAGCCCCGTCCTCGCGGTCAGCCCCCTCCCCTGAGTCAGCCCCCTCCCCTGAGTCAGCCCCCTCCCCTGAGTCAGCCCTCTCCCCTGAGTCAGCCCCCTCACGTGAGTCGGCACTGCCGCCGAGCGCGGCCCTGATCCTGGCCAGGACCTCATCGCGCCCGCTCACCGGACCCCACGCCCCGCTCCGGGCCGCTCGTGCTCGCGCTGCCACCACTGCCGGAACGTCTGGCTGGGCGGCACCGGCGCGTCCCTGGCCGATGTCCACCCGGCCAGCGGCGGCGGCAGCCGCCTGATCCTGCCCTGGCGGCCGAGCAGCCGCCCGAGCCTGCCGCCCCGCTGCGCCGCCACGTACCTGGCCGGGCTGGCCATGACGTAGGCGGCCGCCGCCATCGTGACCGCCTCGGGATCGGGCAGCCGCGACTCCTCCCGCGCCTCCTCCACGTGCCTGGCGCGCAGGTGCACCAGGATCGACGGGATGTCGATCTTCACCGGGCACACGTCGTAGCAGGCGCCGCACAGCGACGAGGCGTACGGCAGGCTCGCGTTCTGCTGCACGCCGGTGAGCAGCGGCGAAAGCACCGCGCCGATCGGACCCGGGTACACCGACCCGTACGCGTGGCCGCCGACCCGCTCGTAGACCGGGCACACGTTCAGGCACGCCGAGCACCGGATGCAGGCCAGCGCCGGCCGGCCCACCTCGTCCGACAGGGCCGCGGTCCGCCCGTTGTCCACCAGCACCAGGTGCACCTGCTGCGGGCCGTCACCGGGCGTCACCCCGGTCCACATCGAGGTGTACGGGTTCATCCGCTCTCCCGTCGCCGACCTCGGCAGCAGCTGCAGGAAGACGCCGAGGTCGGCCATGCACGGCACCACCTTCTCGATCCCCATCACCGTGATCAGCGTCTCGGGCAGCGTGAGGCACATCCGTCCGTTGCCCTCGGACTCCACCACGCACAGCGTGCCGGTCTGCGCGACGGCGAAGTTGGCGCCGCTGATCCCGACCTTCACCGACAGGAACTTGCGCCGCAGGTGCAGCCTCGCCGCCTCGGCGAGCGCGGCCGGGTCGTCGGTCAGCCCGGGATCCACGCCGACCATCTCGCGCAGGAAGATCTCCCTGATCTCGGCCCGGTTCCGGTGGATCGCCGGCACCAGGATGTGCGACGGCCGGTCGTGCCCGAGCTGCACGATCAGCTCGGCGAGGTCGGTCTCGACGGCGCTGATCCCGGCCGCGGCGAGCGCGTCGTTCAGCCCGATCTCGTCGGTGAGGATGGACTTGACCTTGACCACCTCGTCCGCGCCTGCGGCGGTCACCAGCCCAGCGACGATCCGGTTCGCCTCGGCGGCGTCCCGCGCCCAGTGCACCGTGCCGCCGCGCGCGGTGAACTCGGACTCGAGCTGGCGCAGGTAGCGGTCCAGGTGGGCCAGCGTGTGCGCCTTGATCGACCGGCCCGCCTCCCGCAGCTCCTCCCAGTCGGGCAGCTCGGCGACCACCCTGGCCCGCTTGGCCCTGATCGTGGTGGTGGCCTTGCCCAGGTTGCGGCGCAGCTGGGCGTCGGTCAGCGCGCGCCGCGCCGCCGCGGGGAACGGCTCGGCGGCGTGCAGGTGACCGACTCCGGGCGGAGCTGTCGGGATCTTGCCAAACGCAGAGCTCACGAGTCCTCCCTGGTGGCAGCGAGGATCTCGGCGAGGTGGACCGTCCTGGTTCCCGCCCGCAGCCTGGACAGGCCGCCGCCGATGTGCATCAGGCACGAGCTGTCGCCCGCGGTGCATACCTCGGCGCCGGTGGCGAGCACGTTGCGCATCTTGTCGGCCAGCATGGCGGTGGACACGTCGGCGTTCTTGACCGCGAACGTGCCGCCGAAGCCGCAGCACGTGTCGGCGGCGGGCAGCTCGACCAGGTCGATCCCGGCCACGTTGCGCAGCAGCCGAAGCGGCCGGTCGCCGACCCTGATCATCCGCAGCGAGTGGCAGGTCGGGTGGTAGGTGACCCGGTGCGGGTAGTAGGCGCCGACGTCCTCGGTGCCGAGCACGTCGGTCAGCAGCTCGGACAGCTCGTAGGTCCTGGCGGCCACCTCCTGCGCCCGCCGCGCCAGCCGCTCGTCGCCGAGCCGCCTGGCCACCATCGCGTGCTGGTGCCTGATCGACCCGGCGCACGACCCGGAAGGGACCACGATCGCCTCGAAACGCGCGAACGTCTCCACGTACCTGCGGATCAGCGGCAGCGCCTGGCGCTGGTAACCGGTGTTCACGTGCATCTGCCCGCAGCAGGTCTGGGCCGCGGGGAACTCCACCTCGTGGCCGAGCCGCTCGAGCAGCCCGACCGTGGCGCGGCCCGCCTGCGGGAACAGCGTGTCGGCCAGGCAGGTCACGAACAGCGCGATCCGCACGACGCCAACCATACCCAGGACCCATCTACGCCCTGAAAGGGACAGTTCCCGGCACCACACGGCCGCTGGCGCGCCGAAAGTTACCGCTTTACCTCTCAAAGCCACCTATTCTGACGGGATCTTGTGCCACACTTCTGCCGGCGCAGCATCCCGGGGCACGACGAGCAGATGATCTGAGACGAGAGGTGACAGGGTGCGACCGGTCAGAAGGCTCCTCATCGGCGGCGTCGCGGTTGCCGCCGCCGTCGCGGCCATCGCCTCCGCCACCTCCGGCTTCGCGCCTGGCGGCCAGACCGGCGCCGTGGCGGCCAGGATCGCGAACCCCGTGTCCGCGCTCGGCGGGCGGCCGGCCACCGTGCCGGGCGCCGCAGCGGGCCGCTATAACGTCGCCAACTCGCACTCACCCCGGGTCGAACGCATGCTGGCCAGGGGCACGGCGGCCGGCCCGGTCAGGCCCGCCGCTGCCGCTGCGCAGACGCGCGGCATCGACGTCTCGTCCCGCCAGCACCCGGACGGCGCGCCCGTGGACTGGGCGGAGGTCGCCGCGGCCGGATACAAGTTCGCGTTCATCAAGGTCTCCGAGGGCGACTACTACGTCAACCCGTACTACGCCTCCGATGTGGCGCAGGCCAGCGCCGCCGGGCTGTTCACCGCCGCCTACGAGTTCGCTATTCCGAACAACTCGAGCGGCACGCTCCAGGCCGACCTGGCACTCAACCAGGTCGGGGCGGCCGCAGGTGGCCGGACGCTGCCGCTGATCCTGGACGCCGAATACGACCCGTACGTCAGCAAGGACCACACCAACACGTGCTACGGGCTGACGCCTGCGCAGATGGTGGCGTGGATCGGCGCGTTCGTCGCCGAGGTGCAGCGGCGCACCGGCCAGCCGCCGGTGATCTACACCACCAAGGGGTGGTGGAACGAATGCACGGGCAAGAGCGCCGCGTTCGCCGGCGACCCGCTGTGGATCGCCGCGTACACCGCCGAGCCGTCGCTCCCGGCCGGCTGGAAGCAGTGGAACTACCAGCAGTACACGAGCACGGCCACGGTGCCGGGCATCAGCGTGCAGACCGACGTCAGCTACTTCAACCCGGCCGTGATGACGACCGCGGTGCCGGCCGCCCAGAGCGACGCCGCTGGCGCGGCGGCCAGCCTGGCCGTCTACTCGCTCAACGCGGCCGCCGGGGGGACGGTGACCTGGAGCGCGACGGGCCTGCCGACCGGCGTGAGCGTCGACCCGACGACCGGGGTGCTGTCCGGCGACCTGCCTGCCGCGGCAGGCTCGCACCACGTGGCGGTGACCGCCACCGACGCCGCCGCGGGCACGCAGGTGGCACGGTTCACCTGGCTAGTGCACGGCGCGGTCGGGCTCACCAGGCCGGGCAGGCAGTCCACCATGGCCGGAGCGTCGGCCAGCCTGCAGATCAGGGCTCCCGACGGGCTGACCGGCTGCTCGCTGACCTTCTCGGCGACCGGCCTGCCGCCCGGCCTGGAGATCAGCCGATGCGGCTGGATCTCCGGCGCGCCCGCCGCACCAGGCGTCTATCAGGTGATCGTCAGGGCCACCGACTCGCAGGGCACGCCGCTGGCCGATACCCAGTTCCGCTGGACGGTCACGGCAGGGCCGACGGTCGCTGCCGGGCTGGTCAGGCTCGGCCTGCCCGGCTTGTGCCTGGCCAGCCTGTCCGGCGCGCCGCAGATCAGGAGCTGCGGCAAGACGGCCGGGCAGCAGTGGGACGCGGCACTGAATGGCTCGCTGAGTATGGCGGGAGGGTGCCTCACCGCGGTCACCACCGCCGAGCAGCCGGCCCTGGCGCTCGACGCCTGCACCGGCCAGCCCGCGCAGATTTGGCAGCAGGCACCGGGCGGAGGGCTGCTCAGCACCGCCGCCGGGGACTGCCTCGCCGACCCCGGCGCGAGCAAGAAGGCAGGGACGGCGGTGACGCTGGCCGCCTGCACCGGGGACAAGGGCCAGGCCTGGAGCCTGCCGCCAGGGCCGGTCGCCGACGGCCTGCCCGGCGGGTGCCTGGTCCTGGCCGCCACCGGCCCGCATCACGCCGAGCGGATCAGCCTTCGCCGCTGCGCGACCTCGCCCGGCCGGCTAGCCAAGTCCGGCCAGGCCTGGTCGATCGCCGTGAACGGCACCATCGCCGACGACGCTCACTGCCTGACCGCACCGGCGCCTGCGACAGCGGGCTCGCTGGTGGGGCTAGGCGCCTGCGGCACGTCGGCGGCCCAGCGCTGGCTGCTCATGCCCGGCGGGTCCGGCACCATGATCGTCAGCCCGGCGTCGGGACTGTGCCTGGAGGCCGCGGCGCGTCCGGCCGCGACCTCACCACTTGCGCTTGGCTACTGCCTGGCCGGGTCGCCGCGCCTGTCCTGGCGCGGCACCTGATCCCGCCGGGCCGGGCCGCCGTCCCGGCCCGGCGGGCCGTCACTTGCTCGGCTGCGGCAGGTGGCATCCCACCTTGGGGTTCAGGCCGACGTAGTTGAGCGGGCCAGCCAGGATCGTGACGACGATCGTCCCGGCCTTCGCGCAGCCAGGATCCCCGGTGTAGTAGTGCCGCTGATAGCCGGCGACCGCGCCGATGATCAGCCAGATGATTAGCAGGACCGAGCCGATCCGCATGGCAACCTCCGATCGCTGCAGGCGGCCGACCTGGCGCCTGGCGGCCGCGGCGGCGGGCCAGGTGCCCGCGCGCCGACAGCGTGGACGCAGATACCACCGGAGCGGCTGGGTAAACGCCCGAACCGCGTAGTGCGCGGCAATTGCCGCCCCTGCGCGAGAGGCTGCGGAATGCCCGCTGCCCGGTGGCTTGCGCTGAGCGGTCCGTTCTGCGGATGTTTAAGGACCGCCAGCCGGGCATCTACCGGTGCGAACAAACAACGGAAGGAGCAGATCTCATGGCCATTGTCATCGCCGTGTTCTTGCTCGCGCTGCTGCTGGCCGGCCTTGGGTTCGCCCTGCACGTGCTGTGGTTCATCGCGATCATCGTGCTCGTCGTATGGCTGCTCGGCTTCGTGCTGCGCGGCGGCACGACCGCACGCCGCCGATGGTATCGCTGGTGACGAGGCACGCGAGCTGATCATGCGCACGCCGTCACTGCTCGCCGCTGGCTGAGGATCTTCGACCTGCTGACCATCAGCCTGATCCTCACGTCGTGGGCGATCGCGGCCACCTGGCTGCGCACCGCGCCTGACCGGCGCGCCCACTGGCGGGCACGGCTGGTCACGCTGCTGGCGCGCAGCGCCAGGACGATCGGGACGCTCGACCCTGACCCGGACAGCAATTGCCGGGGCCGGGGTCGGCATCGACGAGCTCTTTGCCGGAGGCGACCACGAATGACCCGCGCAGCGACCATGATCCGGCCCGCGACGCCCACCGAGCTTGACCAGGCCGGCGACGACGAGCTGCTGGCCATGATCCGTTCCCTGCCGCGCGAGAGCCCGCTCCGCGAGGCGGCCTGCGGGGCGCTGGTCACCAGGTACCGGCCGCTGGTCCGGTCCTGCGTGCGCCGGTTCAGCGGCAGCCCTGAGCCGTACGAGGACCTGCTCCAGGTCGGCTACGTCGGCCTGCTCAAGGCCATCAACAACTACGACCCGGCGGCAGGCTCCGGCCTTGCCGGGTACGCGCTGCCGTGCGTGAGCGGCGAGATCAAGCGCTACTTCCGCGACAAGCGGTGGCAGGTGCACGTCAAGCGGTCGCTGCAGGAACTGCGGCTCGCCGCCCGCGACGTCACCGCCGAGCTCACCCAGAGCCTCGGCCGGGCGCCGTCGGAGGAGGAGCTGGCCGCCGGCTGAACATCAGCGTCGGTGAGCTCCGCGAGGTCCGGCAGGTGGACCTGGCCTACCAGTCGTCCTCCCTTGACGCGCCGCTGGCCGACGACCAGGGCAGGTCCAGCCTGGCCGATCTGATCGGCACCGAGGACCCGCAACTCGAGCAGCTGCTCGACATGGAGTCGGTGTGGACCCACCTCAGCGGGCTGCCCGAGCGCGAGCAGCAGCTTGTGGTCATGCGCTTCTACGGCAACATGACCCAGGCGGAGATCGGCAAGCAGCTCGGCATCTCGCAGATGCACGTCTCCAGGCTGCTCACCGAGGCGCTCGGCTACCTGCGCGGCTGCCTGCTGCAACCGGCGTGAGGCACCGCTTCGCGCCCGTCCCACCCTGCCGCAAAAGAAGGGACTGAACCCCCCATGAGGACCGCGACAGCCCTGTCGATCAGCGCGATCGGCGCGATCTTCGCGTTCGCCATCACCGCCCATCCGTCGTTCCTCAACCTCCAGGTGGTCGGCTGGATCCTCATCCTGACCGGGTTCTGCGGGCTGGTCATACCGCGCCGCGGCCGCGGCTGGCTCCGCCGCACCGTGCTGGTCAAGGGCTCGCCCGACTTCACGGCGACGCCGCACCGCGGCGATGCGATCGACCCGGCCGATCCGCCGGTGCCCGGCACCGTGCTCAGCCGGTCGGCGATCGCGGGCGGCGACACCGTCCCCGCCGCCGACGGCCCGGTCGAGCGGGAGTCGATCGTCGAGTTCATGGAGAAGTGATCGAGCGGCCAGACGCGTGGGTGACCAGGGCGAATTCCAGGCACTCCGACCTGACCGGGCAGTGCCCGCATATCCGCTTGGCCCGCGCGATCTGCGGCACCGAGGGCCCCACCGAAGACAGCGGGAAGAAGAGGTCGGGATCGGCGGTCAGGCAGGCGCCGCGCGAGCGCCAGTCACCCCTGTCATGCGGCATCGCGATCAGTCCCCTATGCGGCGCTCCGCGAGCCTCGCGGCCGACGCCGCCATCGTCAGCTGGGCGGTCCCGCCATCTTTGCCCTTGATCGGCGGCGTTACACATGCCCGTCCCGCCGTCCGCAGCGCTGGGCCGGCCGGGCTCGGGACAGCCGGGCTACGGGCTCTCGCGCGCCCGCAGCACCACCATGGCGAAGTCGTCGGTGACCTCGTCGTCGCTGAAGTCGAGCAGGGCCGAGCGCAGGGCGGACACGATCTGGTCGGGATGCTTGCCAACGTGCCTGGCAAGCTCGTCGGCGAGACGGTCGGCGAAGTAGCCGCGGTCCCGCCCGCGCGCCTGGGTGACTCCGTCGGTATACAGGAACAGCACGTCACCCTTGCTCAGGGTCAGCTCGGCGGTGCCGGGCTCGGCGTCAGCGAACAGCCCGAGCGGCACGCCGCCGCCGCCGATCATCTGGACCCGGCCGTCCGAGCGGACCACCGCAGGACCCGGATGACCTGCCCCGCCGATCCGCACGGAAAGCTCGCCGTCCTGCCAGCTCAGGTGGGCCAGGCAGGCGGTGACGAAGCCGCCGGTCAGCCGCTCGGCGAGCAGCAGCTCGTTGGCCGCGGCGAGCACGTCGGCGGGAGCGGCGGCCCGGTGCGCCATGACCCTGATCGCGTGCCTGGCCGCTGCGGTCACCGCGGCCGCCTCCTCGCCCTTGCCGCAGACGTCACCTACCGAGACGCCCCAGCCGCCCGGAGTCCGGTACACGTCGTAGAAGTCGGCGCCGATCTCCACGCCCTCGGTCGCGCTCACGTAGATCGCGGCGAGATCGACGCCCTCGACCTCGGGCAGGCGCCTGGGCAGCAGGCTGGCCTGCAGCGCGTCGGCGATCTCGGAGGTCCTGCGGAACATGCGGTCCACCCGGATCGCCAGCGCAAGCTGCTCGCCGAGCTCCTCGACCAGGGCCAGGTCGGCGATCTCGAAGTGACCCTCGCCGGCCTGCCTGGCCAGGGTGAGAACGCCGTACCTGTCGTCGCCGTCGGCGAGCGGCACCGAGAGCACCGAGGTCGCACCGAGCAGCATCAGCAGCGGCACGTCGTCCGGTCCAGGCCCAAGGACCCCGGCGTCCTCGGCGTGGGCGATCAGGACGGCCTGGCCTGACTCGTGCACCCGCTGCGGCAGCGAGCCAGGTGCCGGGTTGAGCGCCGCCGCGGCGTTGGCGATCGCGGCGAACGAAGGGCCGTCAGGCCCGATCACGAACTGCCTGCGCAGCCGGTCCCGGCGCTCGATGTCCACGATCACCCAGGCCGCCAGCTCGCCGGCCAGCAGCCTGGCACAGCGCTGCAGCGTCATGGACTCGCTGAAGTTCTCGTTCTCGAGCAGCAGCCTGGTCACCGCCGTCATCATGTCCATCCGGGCGGTGATGGCCTCGACAGCCTGGGCCGCGCCGCGCGCCTTGGGCCGGTGCGGCCGGTGGTTCTCGCCGGTCGCGCCGCTGCCGGCCACGGCCACCACGAGCTGGTCGGCGTCGCCGCTGATGCCGGCCAGGCCGACCGCGAGCTCGCTGGCCACGGTCCCCTCCGGGCCGAGCAGGTCGCACCGGATCCGCCGGGCCCGGCCGCTGCGGGCCACCGCGGTGAGCTGCGTCTGGACCGCAGCCCGGCCGGGCAGCGTGACGAACGCGGTGAAAAGCCGCCCGGTCGCGTATCCGGGCTTCGCGCCGAGCAGCTCGCCCGCCGCCTTGTTGACCCGCAGCACGGTGCCGTCAAGCGAGAGCAGGAACAGCGGCACGGGAGCGTCATGGAACACGGCCCGCAGCAGGCGCCGCTCGGCCCCGTCGCCGGCACCGGCCCGGCCGCCGCCAGGACCGGCCGCTGTGCTCGCCTCGGCCAGCATGCCGATCGCGCCGTCGAGCTCGGTGAAGGCCGCGTCGAGCAGCGCGCCGAGGTCCGCGGCAGGCAGGCCGGCTGACTGGCGCAGCGCCGCGCACCGCGTCTTCAGATCGGCGGCCTGGCGCGCGGCTTGCTGACTGTCAGGCGCTCGCTGCACCAGGCATCCACTCTCTCGCTCGCTGGGCATGACGAGGCCCACTAGATCACCCGGCGTGGCGACCGTCCAGCCGCCTACCGACAATCCCGCACGATCTGGCCGCCAATCAGCCGACCCCGAGCTCATGCGACTCGACGATCCGCCTGGCCACCTCGGTGACCTTGATCTGGTGGGCCTGCGAGATGTCGCGCATCCGGCGCAGCGCCTCGTCGGCGCTGCAGCTGAAGCCCGCCATCAAGATCCCCTTCGCCTGGTCGACCACGGCGCGCGAGTCGGCGCCCTCGGTGAGCTGGCGCACGGTCCGCTGCGCGGCGCCGAACGCCGAGGTGTTCCTGACCGCCGCGCCGCCGAACGCGACGAGCAGCTCGCCGATCGGCAGCCGGTCGGGGTCAAGGGCGCGTGGCCTGGTCGCGAACAGCGTCAGCGTCAGCGCCAGCGGCCCCGACTGGTGCACGAGCGTGAACGAGCAGCGCACGCCCAGTGACAGCGCCTGCCTGGCGTACTCCGGCCACCGGGTCTCGGTGAGCGTGTCCGGGCAGTTGACCTGCCTGCCTGACGTCATCGCCTCGACGCTCGGACCGCTCCCGGTCGCCTGCTGCACCTCGGCAAGCTCGGACAGGTCGGGATGGCTGGCCGCGGTCACCGAGACCTCGCCCGCCTGCCACAGCGTGGCGGTCGCGCCCGAGCAGCCTGGCACGTGCTGCGCGGCAAGCTCGACCAGCCGGAACATGGCCCGGGACTCAGACACGCTGGCCAGGGTCAGCAGATCGGCGGCGGCCTGGGCAAGCTCGGCACCAGGGTCGCGGTAATCTCCGCCGGTCACCGGCCGCCTCCCTCCTGCCGCCCGCGCATGCCGCGGCGCAGCGAGTCGCCGCCGCTACTACCACGATCTAGTATTTGCCGGAATGCTGCTATACCAGGGAGCACACAAGAGTAGCGACAACCGTCCCGGTACATCCCGCGGTTCCCCGCGGGGTTCGCGCGGCCAGCAAGCGCGGCCGACGACACCGGACCGCGCCGCGACGCGAGTATGCTCCGGGGTCGTGACCTAGCTTGCCAACACCCCGCGAAGGACACAGCGTAATGCTGCGGCATGCGACAGAAGGCACCCCGAGCGGCGAGGTGGTGCCGGTCCTGCTGATCGAGGACGACGAGGCCGACGCGCTGCTCGTTGAGGAGTATCTGCGCGACGCGGGCCTGGCCGTCTCGCTCACCTGGCGCCGGAGCCTGGCCGACGCCGCGTCCGGGCTCGACGAGAGCCCGGTATGCGTGCTTCTGGACCTCGGTCTGCCCGACTCCGTAGGTTTCGATGGCCTGCGCCGGGTACTTGAGGCTGCGCCAGACGCTGCCGTGCTGGTGCTCACCGGGGCAAGCGACACCTCACTGGGGATCGAGGCCATGACCGTCGGAGCGCAGGATTATCTGGTCAAGGGCCAGGTGGACGGCGCCACGCTCAGCCGGTGCATCAGATACGCGGTCGAGCGGAAGCGGGCCAACGACTCGGCGAGGGAACTGCACGACGCGGCCGTACGGCAGTCCGAGTACGCCAGGCTCGAGCGCGGCCTGCTGCCGGTCCCGATCGTCAACGATCCCAGCGTCTACCACTCGCTGCGCTACCGCCCTGGCCGGGACCAGGCACTGCTCGGTGGCGACTTCTACGACCTGGTCGAGCTGAGCGACGGCACCCTGCACGCCCTGATCGGCGACGTCTGCGGCCACGGGCCCGACGAGGCGGCGCTCGGGGTGTGCCTGCGGGTAGCGTGGCGGACCCTCGTGCTTGCGGGGCACGACATGGGCAGGACACTGGCCTGTCTGCAGGAGGTGCTCGAGCGCGAGCGGCACAGGGACGAGGTCTTCGCCACCGTGGTCACGGTCAGGCTGAACGTGGCCACCGGCGAGGGCAGCATGCAGATCGCCGGTCACCCGCCGCCCGTACTGCTCGGGACCCCGCCATCGCTGATCGGCGAGGAACTTGCCGGGCCGCCGCTCGGGCTGTTCCACGAGGACTGGCCGGTGATCCCGCTGTCGCTCGGCGAGGAGTGGTCCCTGATGCTCTACACCGACGGGCTCATCGAGGGGCGGATCAGGCCGGGCAAGATGATCCTGGGCTGCGAGGGCCTGCTCGACCTGGTGGCCGCGGCCGAGCCGGGCCCGTCGGTGCGCGGCTTCGAGGAGGCAATGGCCGACTCGCTGCTGAAGACCGTCGAGCGGCTGAACGGTGGCGCCCTGGCAGACGACGTCGCCGTGTTCGTCGTCGGCCGGCACCCGTGACGCAGGAGGCCGCCGCCGCGGCGGACCCTGAACCAGCGGGCCAGCCCGGCACCGACCGCGCCGCGGCGGCCACCACCAGGGCCCGCGCCAGGCGCGCCCTGCTCGAGGGATCCTGGTCGCTGCGGCGGCGGCTCGGCTACACATTCGTGCTGGCAGGAGCCCTGCTCGTGATCGGCTGCCTGCTCGGCGGGCTCGCCCTGAATGCCATGATCGACGCCGTCGACCTGCAGGTGAACCGGCTCGACCCGGCCGCCGACCACACCACCGACCTGCTCGCCTCGCTGGTCAACGAGGAGACGGGCGTCCGCGGCTACATCCTCACCGGTCAGACGTCCTTCCTGCGGCCGTTCCGCATGGGCACCGCGAGCGCGACGGCCGACGTGGCCGCGCTGCACCGGCTCATCGACGACTACCCCAGGCTGCGGCGGGACCTGCGGGCGGTCCAGAGCCGGGCCGGCAGCTGGCGCTCGGCCTACGCCATGCCAGCCATCACCGACGTCATGGCGCACAAGACGGTCAGCACGAGCCTCGAGACCACGGGGAAGGCGCGCTTCGACGCGCTGCGCGCCGCCATCGGCCGCCTCAGCGGCCAGATCTCCGCCGAGCGGAGCACGGCGCTGCAGCGGCTGCACTCGGCGACCGCCATGGTCATCATCGTCGCGGTGACCGGGGCGGTGGCGCTGATCGCGGGCGCCGCCGCGGCCTGGGGCGGCCTCACCTCCTGGGTGACACGCCCGCTTGGCGCCCTCGGCGACGAGGCCCAGGCCATCGCCTCCGGCGACATCCACCACCCGCTGCGGGTCACCGGTCCCAAGGAGGTCATGGAGCTTGCGGCCGACGTGGAAGCCATGCGCCGCCAGCTGCTGCACATCCTGCAGGACCTGTCGTTCAAGGCCAACGAGCTCGAGCGGTCCAACCGCGAGCTCGAGCAGTTCGCCTACGTCGCGTCGCACGACCTGCAGGAGCCGCTGCGCAAGGTGGCCAGCTTTTGCCAGATGCTCGAGTCGCGGTACAGCGGCCAGCTCGACGAGCGCGGCCACCAGTACATCGCCTACGCGGTGGACGGCGCCAAGCGCATGCAGGCACTGATCAACGAGCTGCTGACGTTCTCCAGGGTGGGGCAGCCGGGGACCGTGCGCGAGCAGGTCGACCTCAACGAGGTGGCCCACCAGGCGGTAGACGCCCTCGACGCCACGATCGCGGACACCGAGGCCCAGGTGCTGGTCGCCGATCTGCCCACGGTGACCGGCGATCCTACGCTGCTGACCCAGCTGTTCCAGAACCTGATCGCCAACTCGATCAAGTTCAGGCGGGTAGACGAGCCGCCCGTGGTGCGGATCGACGTCGCACGCAGCGGCCGGCAGTGGCAGTTCTCCTGCCAGGACAACGGGATCGGCATCGCGCCCGCCTACGCCGAGCGGGTGTTCGTCATCTTCCAGCGGCTGCACCCGCGCGAGGCCTACCCTGGCACCGGGATCGGGCTCGCCCTGTGCCGGAAGATCGTCGACTTCCACGGTGGCCAGATCTGGGTGGACACCGAGAACGGCGCGGCTCCCGGCACCACGATCCGGTGGACCCTGCCCGCCGCCGACAGCCTCGCCGACAGCCTCGCCGCGCAGGCCGGGCACTGGGCCCACTCCCAGGAGAGAGACCCGACCTGATGGCATCGGACCCCGGCGTCATGATCCAGATCCTGCTGGTCGAGGACGACCCAGGCGACGTGCTGATCACCCGCGAGGCCTTCGCTGAGAACAAGGTGCGCAACGAGCTCAGCGTGGTCAGCGACGGCGAGACGGCACTGTCGTTCCTGCGGCGCGAGGGCGCCTTCGCCGACGCACCGCGGCCCGACCTAATCCTGCTCGACCTCAACCTGCCGCGCAAGAGCGGTCACGAGGTCCTGGCTGAGATCAAGTCCGACGAGCATCTGCAGCGGATCCCCGTCGTGGTGCTCACGACCTCAGACGCGGAAGAGGACATTCTGCGCAGCTACCACCTGCACGCGAACGCTTACGTTACAAAACCTGTCGACTTCAACCGTTTTCTCACAGTCGTCCGTCAGATCGATGAGTTCTTCGTGACGGTGGTTCGGCTCCCTACTCGCTGACCAGGACCGCGCGCGTCGGCTGGCGGCAAGGCAGACGCGGCCGGCGGCCCTGCGGTGGATGACGTCGCCGCAGCGGGGGACTATCTCCTCGCTATGAGGGCGCCAGATGATGACCGGAACGAGTCGCAGGCTGAGCGGGACGACCGGAACCTCATGGAGCTGCCGCTGACCCCGGTCGCCTACCACCGCATGGTGTTCCGGCACCACCTCAAGGAACCGCTGGTCAGGGTCGCCAACGTGATGGCCATCGCCGGCCTCATCGCGGTCGGGCTGGCGATCTCGGCCGCCGTGCTGCTGGTACTGACCTTCGTGGCCGGCGGGCTGCCCGGCATCCTCATCGGCGCCTTCGTCGCCTGCGTCTTCGCTACCTTGTGGTTCGTCATACCGGTGGTCCGGCGGCAGCGCGCTGGCATCGGCAGGGGGCAGATGACGCATACCATGCAGCGGTGAGCCCACCTGACCTGCCCGCGCTGCTCGACCGCTGGCGCCACGACCTGGCATCCTGGGCAATCCCCGACGAGATACTCGCGGCGGCCGCCGAGTCGCCCTGGGTGCTTCCCGCGCAGGTCTTCGCGCGCCGTGCCGACCGGGTGAGCGCCGAGCCGACCGGGCCCTCCTTCGAGCACGCCTGGGCGGCGCTCGACCCGCCGGGCAGCGTGCTCGACGTCGGCTCCGGCCCGGGCGCGGCCTGCCTGCCGCTGCTGCCCCGGGCTACCGGGCTGACCGCGGTGGACACCAGCGAGGCGATGCTCGGCCTGCTCGCCGAGCGGGCCAGTGCCCGCAGCGTGACAGCCCGGTGCGTGAGCGGCCGGTGGCCGGACGTGGGCCCGCAGGTGCCGGCCGCCGACGTGGTGACCTGCCACCACGTGCTCTACAACGCTCCCGACCTCGGGCCGTTCGTGGCCGCGCTGACTGGCCACGCAAGGCAGCTCGTCGTCGTAGAGACGACCACGACCCATCCGCTCAGCTCGCTGTCCGGGCTGTGGCTGCGGTTCTGGGGGCTGGTCAGGCCGACGGTGCCGACGAGCGAGGACGTGCTCACGATCCTGGCCGCCATGGGCCTGAAGGCCGACTGGGAGCGCTGGCGCAGGCCGGTCGGCCCCGACTACGGCAGCTTCGCCGAGCTTATCGACGTCACCAGGCGACGGCTCTGCCTGCCGCCCGAGCGAGCGGACGAGGTCGGGCAGGCGCTGGTCGAGATGGGCGTCGACCCGGCGAGGCCGCAGGACCTCGGCTCGTCAGGGCGTGACGTGGTCACGATCTGGTGGGACGGCACGGCTGGCGAGGACGGGCCTGCCCGATGAGCCCGGGCCACCTCGGCCGACCCGGGCCGGATCGGGCGTACCGGGAGGAGGCGTACCGCCGGCAGCCGATTCGGCTGCTCGTACGTCTTCATAGAGAGACGATTAACAGCACGACGACGTAAGGCGTTATCGATGACCGACTGGCCGGACGACTGGTTCCGCAAGAATCCGCAGCAGGGATCTCCCGGCGCTCAGGGCGACGGAGCCACTCCACGGACCGCGCAGGTGCCGGGCGGAGACGCCACCGTGCAGCTTCCCGGCCGCCCTGGCGGGCCAGGGCAGCCCGGCGCTGGCGGTGCGGGAGCAGGGTGGGGCAATGGCGGCGGAACACCGGGCTGGGCCCCGCCGGGCGGCAACCCGCCGCGCGGAGCCGGCGGCGGCTGGCCGGATCAGCCGGCCCTGCGGACGCCGGGCGGATACAACGCGCCGCCGCGGCCTGGCGGCCGGCCCGCGGTCGGCGGCCGCTGGCGGCGCTGGCTGCGCCCGCGCCGGATCGCCGCGGTGCTCGTCGTCCTAGTGTCGCTGGTCCTGATCGGCAGCGTGGCCAGCTACTTCTACATCGACTCGCAGCTGACCAAGAAGAACGTCCTGGCCGATTACTCGGGCAGGCCAGCGCCGGGCGCCGGGCAGAACTGGCTGATCACCGGGTCGGACAGCCGGCAGGGCCTGACCCGCGCGCAGGAGCGCAAGCTGCACACCGGCCACGACATCGGCGGCGGGCGGTCCGATACCATCCTCATCCTGCACATTCCGAGCAACGGCGGGCGTCCGGTGCTGATCAGCCTGCCGCGAGACTCGTGGGTGCCGATCCCCGGTTACGGCTACAACAAGATCAACGCGGCCTACTCGTTCGGCGGCCCCACGCTGCTCGCCAAGACCGTGCAGAACATCACCGGCCTGTACATCAACCACTACATGGGGATCGGGTTCGGCGGGTTCGTCCACGTCGTCAACGCGGTCGGCGGCGTCCGGCTGTGCTTCAAGGCGCCGATCAACGACACGGCCTCCGGGCTGCACCTGAAGGCTGGCTGTCACCTGCTCGACGGCGGCCAGGCACTGGCCTACGTCAGGGCCAGGCACCCGTTCGCGACCGAAGACCTGCAGCGGGTGCAGGACCAGCGGATCTTCCTGCGCGCGCTGCTGCGCAAGCTCACCAGCGCCGGGGTCATCTCCGACCCGTTCAAGGCCTTCCCCGCCGCCTCAGGGGTGGTCAGCACGCTCACCGTGGACTCGGGCACCAGCCTGTATCAGCTGCTGAAGGTGGCGTTCGCGCTGCGGAACCCCATCACGACCACGGTGCCGATCGCCAACGCCAACTACCTGGCCCCCAATGGCGAGGACGCGGTGCTGTGGAACCAGGCCGAGGCGCTCAAGCTGTTCGGCGAACTACGCAACGACCAGCCGGTCTCCAAGAGCCTAATCACCGGCTCACAGCAGGCGAGCTAGCCAGGACCTGCCGGTCAGGCGTGTTTCAGCCCGGGTTCAGGTAACGCTCAGGTGAGTGCCGGACAATAGGGCGATGAACACTGCGGCTGGCGAGCGCCAGCAGCCCACCGCCAGGCTGCTCGTGGTCGAGGATGAGCCGAACATCCTCGAGCTTCTCGCCGCGAGCCTGCGCTATGCCGGCTTCGAGGTGGTTACCGCCGCCGCCGGCACCGAGGCCGTTCAGGCCGCCCAGCGGCACCGGCCCGATCTCATCGTCCTCGACGTGATGCTGCCCGACATGGACGGCTTCGAGGTGCTGCACCGGCTGCGGGGCGGCGGCACGAGGACCCCGGTGGTGTTCCTCACCGCGCGCGACTCCACCGAGGACAAGGTGCGCGGCCTGACACTCGGCGGCGACGACTACGTCACCAAGCCGTTCAGCCTGGAGGAGGTCATCGCGCGGATCCAGGCCGTGCTCCGCCGCACCCGGGGCGGAGCGGCCGAGCCGTCTCCGCGGCTGTCCTTCGCCGACCTCGAGCTCGACGAGGACAGCCATGAGGTGTGGCGCAACGGGACCCAGGTGCAGCTCTCGCCGACCGAGTTCAAGCTGCTGCGCTACTTCATGCGCAATTCCGGGCGGGTGCTGTCCAAGATGCAGATACTCGACCACGTGTGGGACTACGACTTCCGCGGCGATACCGGGATCGTAGAGTCCTATGTGTCCGTCCTGCGCCGCAAGATCGACACGACCGAGCCGCACCTGCTGCACACCCTGCGCGGCGTCGGCTACGTCATGCGGCTCCCGTCCTAGCTGGCTCGCTCAGGCATGGCAGACTACCCGCAGCACCGAGCCGGCCCCGGTCAGGCGACGATGCGGCTGCCTGGCCGGGTCTCGCTCCGGGTCAAGCTGATCGCCGCGGTCCTCGCACTGGTGACGCTCGCCCTGGCCGTGATCAGCGTGGCCGGCATCGCGGTGCTGCGCGGCTACCTGCTGCAGCAGGCCGACGGCGAGCTGACCAGCCTGCTCCAGGCCGACCTGTCGCAGCCGGTCGAGCACTACCTGGCAACCCGCCAGGCGGAGGCTCAGGGGTTCTCGATCCAGTGGATGACCAATGGCGGGCAGGTCAGCCAGGTGGCCGGCGAGGTCAGCGGCTTCCGCTACGGCCAGCCGGCCAAGCTCGCGCCCGGTCCGCTGGTCAAGCCGGGAGATAGCTGGCTGTCCTCCACCGGCAGGGCCTCAGCCCCGGTCACGGTCCGCGCGACCTCAGGCGGGGCTCGCTGGCGCGTGGTGAGCTTCAGGGACACGCTGCCGACCCCGTCAGGATTCCGGCTGGAGTCCGGCACGGTCATCGTCGGCGTCGACGTCACCAGCGTGTACAGGACGCTCAACGAGCTCACGATTATCGACCTGATCATCAGCGCGGTCCTGCTCGGCGTGCTTGCTGTCGTCGGCATCGCGGCGATACGCACCAGCATGCGACCGCTCACCGACATCGAGCGCACGGCGCAGGCGATCGCCGCAGGCGACCTGGCGCGGCGGGTACCCGACGCCGACCCGCGCACCGAGATCGGCAGGCTCGGCCGCTCGCTGAACCAGATGCTGGCTCAGATCGAGGCGGCGTTTCGTGCCCGCACCGCCTCGGAAGAGGCCGCGCATAGGTCGGAAGAGGCCGCACGCAGGTCAGAGGAGACCGCCCGCCAGTCGGCGCTCGCGGCGAGCCGCTCGGAGCAGCGGATGCGGCAGTTCGTCGCCGATGCCAGTCATGAGCTGCGCACCCCGCTGACGGCGATCCGCGGTTATGCCGAGTACTACCGCCAGCGCGGCGGCGCGGCCGGCGGTGTCGGCGCGGCCGACCACGACGACAGCGGCCTCGCCCGCGCCGACCTGGACCGCATCATCGAGCGGGTAGAACAGGAGGCCACCAGGATGGGCGTCCTTGTCGATGACATGCTGCTGCTGGCCCGCCTCGACCAGCAGCGCCCGCCGGACTTCCGCACCGTCGACCTGCTCGCCATCGCTGCTGACGCGCTGCACGACGCGCGGGTGATCGCGCCGACTCGCACCATCAACCTGACCGTCGGCACCCCGGACGCGGCGCTGGTCATCGGCGACGAGGTCAGCCTGCGCCAGGTGGTCGGCAACCTGATGAGCAACGCGATGACGCATACCCCAGAAGGCACGCCGATCGACATCACGATCAGGGCAGGCACGCTGAGCAACGGCCGCCACCACCAGGGCGGCCCAGCCCACATCGGCACGAGCAGCATCGGCGCGGGCGACATCGACACGGGCGACATCGACACGGGCGACATCGACACGGGCGACATCGACACGGGCGACATCGACACGGGCGACATCGGCGCGAGCACCAACGGCGTGGGCGGACCGAGCGGCCGGACCCGCGGTGGCGCGGCAGGCTCGCAGCGCGAGGCTATGGTCCCTCACACCGGCCCCAGCGTGGCGTCCACGTCAGGCGAATCGGCGACCCCACCGCCCACGTCGCCCACGTCGCCCACGTCGCCCCCGCCAACCGCACCACCCGCACCACCGGCACCGACCCCACCCGCATCACCAGCATCACCAGCACTGACCCCACCGGCACCATCAGCATCACCGGGTGTGATCCCGCCTGCACCACCAGCGTCACCGGCACCGACCCCACCCGCACCACCAGCATCATCCGCACTGGTCCCACCGGCACCACCGGCACCGTCCGCACCGCCAGACCAGCCCGCCACCGCGCCGCCGGGCGTCAGCGCTGCCTCGGCGTACGACGACGGCACCGAGCCCGCCGTGGTGCTCGAGGTGACCGACCACGGCCCGGGGCTGACGGACCAGCAGAAGGAGCACGTGTTCGAGCGGTTCTACCGAACGGACCGTTCACGGAGCAGAGCGGCCGGCGGCACCGGTCTCGGCCTGGCGATCGTGGCCGCCCTGGTCAGTGCCCATCACGGCCGCGTCTGGGTCGAGTCGCAGCCCGGCGAAGGCGCGACCTTCGGCTTCGCGCTCCCCCTGGCGCCCGAAGCCAGGGCCGCATGACCCACCCGCACTCACTCCCGCGCCCCCACGCCACTCAGCCCCAGCCCACCGCCCCGCCCGACCACGCCGGCCCGCCCGACCACGCCGGCCCGCCCGACCACGCCGCCCCGCCCGACCACGCCGCCCCGCCCGACCACGCCGCCCCGCCCGACCACGCCGACTCAGCGACGCCCGTGCCCCGGGCAACACCCGATCCCCCTCGAGCGGAACCCTCCCCCTCCACGGCGGCCACCCCTACCCTTCCCGCTCTCCCGGCTCGCAGCGAGATCGTGATCATCGGTGGCGGCGTGGTCGGCTGCAGCATCGCCTATCAGCTCGCCTTGCGCGGCAAGACCGACGTGACGCTGGTCGAACGCCGCAGGCTGACCGAGGGCAGCACCTGGCACGCCGCCGGCCTGGTCGGGCAACTGCGCAGTTCGAGCAGCCTGACGACGCTGATGCGGTGGAGCGTGGCGACCTACCAGACCCTCGAACGCGAGACCGGCTACGCGACCGGCTGGCACCCGGTGGGCAGCATCAGGGTCGCCTCGAGTGACGACCGGTGGTACGAACTCCGGCGCCTGATGACCGCGGCACGGAGCTTCGGCTTCGACGCCGAGCTGATCTGCGCGGCCGCGGCCCGTGATCTCTTCCCGATGATGAGCACCGAGCGCGTGCGCGGTGCCGTCTGGGTGCCGTCCGACGGCTACGCCGATCCGAGCCAGCTCACACACGCCTTCGCCACAGGCGCCCGCGCCCTCGGGGTGAGGATCGTCGAGAACACGCTGGTCACCGGGTTCGAGCGGCACGGACGGCGGATCGCTGCGGTGCTGACGGCAGCCGGTCGGATCGAATGCGACACGGTCGTGAACGCGACCGGCATGTGGGGTGCGCAGACCGCCGCGCTGGCCGGCTCGGACCTGGCGGTGAGCCCGGTCGAGCATCAGTACGTTGTCACCGAGCGCATCTCCGGGCTGTCGCCCGACCTGCCGACGTTCCGCGACCCTGACGGCAGGTTCTACATCAAGCCGGAGGCCGGCGCCCTGGCCATCGGCGGCTGGGAGGACGGCAGCCGGGTCCCCTGGCGGCCGATCCCCGCAGACCTCGGGCCCGAGCTGCTGAAGCCCGACCACGACAGGTTCGCCCCGCTGGCCGAGAGGTGCGCGGACAGGATCCCGGTCACCTCCACCCTCGGCATCCGCACCTGGATAAACGGCCCCATCCCGTTCTCCCCAGACGCAGAGCCGCTGCTCGGCCTGACCGAGGACATCGACAACCTGGTCCACTGCTGTGGGTTCTCCGCAGGGATCGCGGCGGCAGGCGGCGCTGGCCACGCCATCGCCGGGTGGATCATCGATGGCGACCCTGGGCTCGACCTGTGGGCCTTCGACGTCCGCCGGTTCGGCCGTCCGCACAGCGTCCCGGGCTACCTCGCGCAGCGCTGCATCGACGCCTACGCGAACTACTACCAGGTGGCGTTCCCGAACCGGGAGCTGTCCACGGCTCGTGGCCAGCGCCGCAGCGCCCTGCACGACGTGCTGGCAGCCCGCGGCGCCGTGTTCGGCGCCAAGTTCGGCTGGGAACGCCCCAACTGGTTCGCCGCGGACGTTGACCTCGCAGCCAGCTCCGACGCCGGTCCGACCGAAGAGCTCACCTTCGGCCGGAGCAACGCCTGGCCCTGCGTCGAGGCCGAGCATCGCGCAGTCCGCGAGGCCGCCGGACTGGTCGACATGAGCTCGTTCAGCAAGTTCGAGATCTCCGGACCAGGCGCGCTCCCGCTGCTGCAACATCTGGCCGGCGCGGACCTCGACGTCGCTCCCGGCAAGGTCACCTACACCCAGCTGCTGAACCAGCGCGGCGGGATCGAGGCCGACGTCACAGTCACCCGGCTGGGTCCTGAGGAGTTCTCCCTGGTCACCGGCGCGGGTTTCGGCCGCCACGATGTCGCCTTCCTGCTCAGGCACGCGCCAGGGGACGGATCGGTAACGATCAGGGACGTCACCTCAGCCTTCGGAGTGCTGACCTTGGCAGGCCCGGCCTCGCGGCTGATCGCGCAGCAACTCAGCAGCGCCGACCTCGGCAACGCCGCGTTCCCGTACATGACCGCCCAGCGGATCGACCTCGGCCACGCGCCGGTGCTGGCTCTGCGGGCCGGTTACGTCGGCGAACTCGGCTGGGAATTCCACGCCCCGGTTGAATACGTGCGCGACCTCTACGACCGGCTCCGGCGGGCCGGGGCCGGTTACGGCCTGCGCGACGTCGGCTACCGCGCCGTCAACTCCCTGCGCCTGGAGAAGCACTACCTGGCCTGGGCAGCCGACATCAGGAGCGACGACAACCCCTATGCGGCGGGTCTCGGCTGGGCGGTCAAGCCAGACAAACCCGGCCTCCTCGCCGGTCCCGCCCTTGAGCGGATCCGCCGAAGCGGACCCGAGCAGCGGCTGTGCTGGTTCACCGCCGAGGCCGACGTGATCATGCACGGCGGCGAACTCCTCACCCACGACAACCACGACGTGAGAGCCAGCGTCCGCAGCGCCGGACCCGGCTACACCGTCGCCCGCACGATCTTCTCGACCTACCTCCCCGCCCACGTCGCCGCCGCGACCACCCCACCCGCCCACGTCCCAGCCACCCAGTCGGCGGCCGGCGGCCCGCACACATCGTTCGTGGTCGAAGTGGCGGGCGAACGCTTCCCCGCGATCAGGCATCACGCCCCGCTCTACGACCCAGCCGGCCTCCGTCTGCGCAGCTAGCGACACCCCACAGAGTCCAGTTCCACCCGATGCCTCACCTGGCCAGCACCCGGATCCTGGCATCGCTGACTCCCAGAGCCAGCAGCTCCGCCGTGGTCGGCATACCTGCTCACCGAATCCGCGCATTTCTCCCCGGACCTGCAGCTTCGACCGCAGAACGTCCCCACGTCGCCGCCGTCAGACCTGCCGCCCCAAATTAACGTGGGCACTTCACTGCTGCTATAGCGACAGCAAAGTGCCCACGTTAATCGCTATGACAACAGCAAAGTGCCCACGTCGCGAGGCGGCGAAATGACGAACGAGGCGGCGAAATGACGAACGAGACTGTGCCTGGTTCTTGCGCGTAGGCGCCGAGCTGGGAGGCGAGCCAGGTGGCGACCCCACCTAGGTCCGGAGGTTCTAGGGGGTGGGCGAGGGGTGGTCGGGTTACGCGGAGAGGGCAGCGCGGGCGGCGGACAGGGCGGACTCTCGATAGCTGCCGCCGAACAGGCACACGTGGACGAGCAGCGGATGAAGCTGGTGCAACGGGATACGCGCCTGCCAGCCGTCAGCCAGCGGCGCGACCTCACGGTACGCGGCCAGGATCCGATCGCAGTACGGCGCACCGAACAGCTGGAGCATGGCCAGGTCGGTTTCCCGGTGCCCGCCGTGGGCGGCCGGGTCGATCAGCCAGCCGCGCCCACCGGACCAGCGCACGTTGCCCGACCAGAGGTCACCATGGATCCGGCTCGGCGGCTCGTCGGGGCCCGCCAGGTCGTCGATCTGGCTGGCGACGGCCTCGACCAGTGAGACGTCGGCGGGCTGGAAGCTGCCCGTGTCCCTGGCGAGGCGGCAGTACGGCAGCAGCCGACACTGCGCGTACCACGACGGCCAGGAGTCGGCCTGATCGTTGGGCAGCGGCAGGCTCGCGATGTAGCCGGGCCAGGGCGCACCGAACCGCGGCGATCCCGCCCTGTGCAGCCGGGCCAGCGCCCGGCCGAGGTTGTCCGCCGCGCCCTCGTCGGCCGCGCCGAGCGGCAGCCACTCGATCGCCAGCAGGCCGCCGCCGGCGAACACGATCCCCGGCACCGAGACCGCGCCCACCTCGCCCAGCCAGCGCAGCCCGTCGGCCTCGGCGGCCAGCGCCGCCGCGGTCTCGTCGCCGCTCGCCGCCTTGACGAAGATCTCCCGCCCGTCGGCGAGCCGTCCGCCGAAATACAGCGATCTGTGCTCCCCGCCAAGCTGGCGGAACTCGGCGACCTCAACCCCGGCGGCGGTCTCCAGCCTGAGTGCCTCGGCCCGGGCAGTGGCCGGCCACTGCGCGCGCTCTACGCCGACCCCGTGCCCGGTCGTCGGGTGCTCGTGGTCAGCCATCGCCCTCACCTGCCAGCACGTCGCTCAGCCCGGCCGCCAGGCCACGCGCGGCGGCGAGCACCATGTCGAACACAGCGGCGAACTCCTCGGGCCCGCCGCCATACGGGTCGGGCACCGACGCTCCCGGCGGTGCCGCCGGGTCGAACGACCGGAACAGCCTGATCCGCTCGGCCATTCCCGCCTTGCCTGCCGCCATGGCCTGAAGGTTACGCAGGTTGCTCGCGTCCATCGCAATCAGCAGGTCGAACTGGTCGATCCAGTCAGAGCCGATCTGCCTGGCCCGGTGCGCAGACCCGTCGTACCCGCGCCGCGCGAGCTCCGCCCTGGCGCGCCGGTCCATCCGCTCGCCCAGGTGCCAGTCACCGGTTCCGGCGCTCTCCACGCTCACCCGGTCGGCCAGGCCGACGGCGGCCAGCTCCGCGCGGATCAGAGTTTCGGCCATCGGCGAGCGGCAGATGTTGCCGAGGCATACTACGCAAACCTTGTATATTCGCAACGAATCCTTCGGGGCCGGTGGCGGCAGCAAGGTCGGACGTCCAGCGGGCATAACACAAGGATGGCCGGCGCCCCGGCGTCCTCGAGCAGGTGGGACGGTAGTGCTATGGGTCAGGCGGAGGAGTATCGCCGGCTGTCGCTCTGGCATGACACTGTGCCAGGGCCGCTTGAGCCCACCGCTCCGCTTGACGGGGACACCGACGCCGACGTCGCGATCGTCGGTGCCGGCCTGACCGGCATGTGGACGGCGTACTACCTGAGCAGGGCCGATCCGGGCATCAGGATCGCGGTCTGCGAGCGCGAGATCGCCGGGTTCGGCGCGTCGGGGCGCAATGGCGGCTGGTGCTCGGCGCTGTTCCCCGCCTCGCTGTCGAAGCTGGACCGGATGGCCGGCCGCGAGTCCGCTGTGGCCATGTACCGGGCGATGCAGCAGACCGTGGACGAGGTCGGCAAGGTAGCCGCCGAGGAGGGCATCGACTGCCACTGGGCAAAGGGCGGCACGGTGCAGTTCGCCCGCTCCCCGGTCCAGTTGGAGCGGGCCGCGGAAGAGGTGCACGAGGCCAGGCTCTACGGCTTCGCCGAGACCGACATGCGGCTGCTCTCGGCGCCGGAAGCGCGCGACCTCGGCAACGCGTCGAACCTGCTCGGCGGCGTGTTCACCCCGCACTGCGCGGCGATCCACCCGGCCAGGCTGTCCCGCGGCCTGGCCGAGGTCCTGCGCTCGCGCGGCGTGCGGATCTACGAGAAGACCGCGGTGACGCGGATCGAGCCAGGACGCCTGGTCACCGCGGCAGGAACCGTCAGGGCCAGCCACGTCATCCGGGCCACCGAGGGCTACACGTCGCAGCTGCCCGGCAGCGAGCGCGCGGTAGTCCCCGTCTACTCGCTGGTCATCGCCACCGCGCCGCTGCCCGACGAGGTGCTCGACGAGGTCGGCCTTGCCACCCGGCCGACGTTCAACGACCTGCGGCATCTGATCATCTACGGCCAGCGCACGGCCGACGGACGACTGGTCTTCGGCGGCCGTGGCGCGCCATACCATTTCGGCTCGGCCGTCCGGCCGACGTTCGACCGGGTGCCTGCCGTGTTCTCGGCGCTGCGCAAGACGCTGATCGAGCTGTTCCCTGCGCTCGCCGACGTCGCGATCACGCACACCTGGGGCGGCCCGATCGGGATCGCCAGGGACTGGTGCGCCTCGGTCGGGCTTGACCGGCACACCGGCATCGGCTGGGCGGGCGGCTACGTCGGCGACGGGCTGTCGACCACCAACCTGGCCGGACGGACCCTGGCTGACTTGATCACCGGCACCGACAGCGACCTGGTCAGGCTCCCGTGGGTCGGCCACCGGTCGCCGGCCTGGGAGCCAGAGCCGCTGCGCTGGCTCGGCATCAATGCCGGGCTCCACACGATGACCTGGGCCGATCACGCCGAGTCCAGGAACGGAAGGCCGTCGCGTGCCGCGGCAGCCTTCGGCAGGTTCACCGGCGCCTGACCGGGCGCACGGCGCAGCGGCCAGCCGGACAAGCAAGGGCCGCGCCTGGCCCACTCGACGGAAGAGGCGGCCCGGGCGCGGCCGAGGCCGAGCCGAGATGGCCGCGCACACGGCGCGGCCATCTCATTAGCTCCGGCTTATCCGCGGCGAAGAAAGGCTACTTCTCGAAGCGGATAATGGTGTTCCAGGTCACCGGACCGACGATGCCGTCGACACCGATGTGGTACCTGGCCTGGAAGCTCCTGACGGCTCGCCTGGTAATCGAGCCGAAGAATCCGGTCACCGGAAGGTACTTGTACCCGTAGCCGTAATGCAGATTCTGTTGCACGCCAGCAACCGCATTGCCGCGGCTGCCGAAGGCGACCTGGATGATCAGCCGCGGCCAGGTCAGCGAGCCGACCACCCCAGTGCCGCGCAGACCCCGCACGCGCTGGAAGTGAGCGACGTCGTGCCTAGTCACCCCGCCGAACACGCCGCTCGGCCCGATCGAATACCCCCACGCGCGCAACAGGTATTGGATGGCGAAGACGCGGTTCCCCTTGTCCCCGAACTGCACCGTCGGCCATCTCCACGCCGCGGCCGAGTGGGCCTGTGCCCTGGCGGGCGAGGTGGTCGCCGCTCCCGCCGTCCCGGTGGCGAGCAGCGTGCTCCCTAGCAGTATCAGAATGCCGAGCGTGACGAGCAACGTCCGGCGTATCGCGAATACCATGGTCCCCCCTCGCGATCACGCACGCGATCGCAGCCGCGCCGTCGCGCCTTGGGAGCCGACGATTCGCGCGCAAATTGCTTGCTTGGATCTCCGCAAGCCCAGATAACAACGTAATTCTGCGCGAAGCGCGAAGTCAACCGATGGCGAAAGTTGACCGAATAACCGGGAATAGATTCACATTCTGAATGTAAAGAATCCCCACGGAATGTTTAAATCCGCAGCGCCGCCGCTCAGCGGTTGCCGCCAGGAGTTGCGGCACCCCCCGCGACGATGCCACCCCGGGGGGAGTTGCCCCTGGCACCACCGGACGCTTCCGCCGGGAGTACCCCCCGGCACCGCCGGGACGATGCCGCCGGGAGTCGCCCCCCGGCACGCCGGGACGTCGCCGCCGGGAGTAGCCCCAAGCACCGCCGGGACGATGGGCCGGGAGTCGCGGCACCGCCGGGACGACGCCGCCCGGAGCTGCCCTCGGGACTTGCCCCGGGGCAACGCTGGGACGTTTCCGCCGGGAGTCGCCCCGGACTTACCCCGGGCACGCCGGGACGTTTCCGCCGGGAGTCGCCCCGGACTTACCCCGGGCACGCCGGGACGTTTCCGCCGGGAGTCGCCCCGGACTTACCCCGGGCACGCCGGGCGTTTCCGCCGGAGTCGCTCCGGACTTACCCCGGGCACGCCGGGACGCTTTCGCCGGGAGTCGCCCCAGGCACCGCCGGGACGATGGAACGTAGGCGCCGGGAGTAGCCCTGCGGCAGCGCCAGGATCATCGCGCTCACGCGATGACCGGTACGAACTGAACCGCCTCGGGCCGATCGCCCGGTTCGCACGGGCCGCCGAGTCGCTGATACGATCACTGAGGTTCTTGCGCCGCTAGCTCAATTGGCAGAGCAGCGGACTCTTAATCCGCGGGTTCGGGGTTCAAGTCCCTGGCGGCGCACCCGTTCTAACTTTGAGAATTCTCCGATTCGGGCAACCTCTCGGCCGACGCGTGTCGGCCCGGCTTCTGGCTGGTGTTCCGCCGACTATCCCGGGATTGGGTGACCACAATCCGTATCAAAACGGACGTAATCATGACTGGAACGAGTATGTCGGCAGGGCACGCGGAGTCGGCGCATGATATGGGCGTTATATGTCATTTCGCGCTATTCCTGGCCTGCCAACCAGCCCGAGCGATGGCGTCTGCCCGGTGTCTGCTCGTCTGCGCCGGCGCTGGCGCGCCTCCGACGATCTTGGCATGCGGTAGGGTGATCAAGTACGGCGCAGCCACGAGGGCGCGCCGGTCGTATGTCGCTCGCTAGACCGAGCAGGATCCCCACGGACGTGGCGGCCCACGACGATGCGGCCACTAAAGTCCGGAGGACGATTCTTCTTGTCAGCTCTGCCCATCGAAACATCCGATGCTGCCCGTCACGGGCGCCGCATCCAGTCGGGCATCATCCCAACCGACGTAACCTTCGCTTCTCTTGGCGTTCGGGCCGAGATAGCTGCCGTGCTAGCCAGCGCCGGGATTATCACCCCGTTTCCGATCCAGGCCATCACCCTGCCGGACGCGCTGGCCGGGCGCGACGTGCTCGGCCGGGCCAGGACCGGTTCAGGCAAGACAATTGCCTTCGCCATTCCGCTGGTCAGTGCTCTGGCTGCCGGACACACCATGGCAGGCCGCCCGCGCGGCCTGGTGCTGGTGCCTACCCGCGAGCTGGCGAACCAGGTCCACGCCGCAATCGTGCCCTTGGCCGAAGCCGTGGGGCTGAAGGCGGCGACAATCTTCGGCGGCACCCCTCAGAGCCGTCAGGTGGCCGCCCTCCGCGCCCGCACCGACATCGTCGTCGCCTGTCCAGGTCGGCTCGCCGACCTTATCGAGCAGGGCCACTGTCACCTTGGCGATGTCGAAGTCAGCGTGGTCGACGAAGCCGACCACATGGCTGACCTCGGATTCCTGCCCGTCGTGAGGCGGCTGCTCGACGCGACCCCGGCGGACGGCCAGCGGCTGCTGTTCTCGGCGACCCTCGACAGGGACGTCGACGTCCTGGTGCGGCGCTTCCTCGTCAATCCGGCGAGGCACGCCGCCGACGCGGCGGCTGCCGCGCCCACCGCGATGGTCCACCACCTGCTGACTGTCAAGCCTGCGGACCGGATGGGCGTACTCGCCGCACTCACCGCCGGCAAGAACCGGTCGCTGATCTTCACCCGAACCAGGCGCTCCGCGCAGCGACTCGCCCGCCAGCTGGTTGCCGCGCAGGTACCTGCAGCCGAGCTGCACGGCGACCTAGGGCAGTCCGCTCGAGAGCGCAATCTCAAGTCGTTCGCATCCGGCGCTGCGCGTGTCCTGGTAGCGACCGACATCGCGGCTCGCGGGATTCACGTGGACGGCATCGACCTGGTCATCCACGCGGATCCGCCGGCCGAGCATAAGGCCTACCTGCACCGCTCAGGCCGGACCGCCAGGGCGGGCGCGAGCGGCGTGGTGATCACCCTGCAGACGCCGCCGCAAGCGGGTGATGTGCGCGCGCTGATGCGTAAGGCAAACATCATCCCGCTGACCGCCACCGCACACCCCGGCTCGCCGCTGCTCCGCGATCTCGCCGGCGAGCCAGCCGGGCCGGCGGCACCGACGGCGCGGCGTCGACCCGTGCAGGAGCCGACTCCGTCAGCGACGCTGGCCACCGGCCGCGCCGCGGCCGCCATCTCCACCCGCTCCCGTAGCCGACGCGGGCGCTAACCCCAGAGCAGCCGACCGGACGGTCGCCAGGCCGGAGGTCGCCAGGCCGGAGGTCGCCAGGCCGGAGGTCGCCAGGCCGGAAGTCGCCAGGCCGGAAGTCGCCAGGCCGGAAGTCGCCAGGCCGGCGGGACATGCGCCAGGCCGGAAGTCGCCAGGCCGGCGGGACATGCGCCAGGCCGGCGGTCGCTAGGCAGGCATTCCCGATCCGACAGCGTGCAGGTAGCGCAGGGCCTGGGCGTAGGAGCCAACGAGGCTGGCCTGGCAGTACGGCAGTCCGTGTTGCTGGCAGAACTCTTTGATGAGCGGCTGGGCCCGGCTCAGGCTTGGGCGAGGCATGGACGGGAACAGGTGATGCTCGATCTGGTAGTTCAAGCCGCCGAGGGCCAGGTCGGTGAACCAGCCACCCTTGATATTGCGGGATGTCAGCACCTGCCGGCGCAGGTAGTCATGATCGTCTTCCCGGCGCAGGATGGGCATGCCCTTGTGGTTGGGCGCGAAGGACGCGCCCAGGTACAGGCCGAACAGGCCTTGCTGCACCAGGATGAACAGCACTGCCTTCACCGGGCTCAGGACCAGGAAGACGACCCCCAGGTACGCGGCAAAGTGCACGGTAAGCAGGGCGGCCTCGGCAAGCCGATGCTGCCTGGCCCGGCTCGTCAGAGCCCGGATGCTGGCGGCGTGCACGCTGAAGGCCTCGCCGAGCAGCATCGGGAAGAACAGGAACGCCTGGCATCGGTACACGATCCTGGACACGCCCCGGCTCAAGCCAGCCTGGCCGGCCGTCATGGCCAGGGCGCGCATCATGATGTCCGGGTCGGCGCCCTCGGTGTTCGGGTTCGCGTGATGCCGGTTGTGCTTGGCCACCCACCAGCCGAAGCTGAGACCGATCGCGAGGTTACCCATCAGGATGCCCAGGATGTAGCTGAGTCGCCGGGACGCGCAGATCTGCCGGTGCCCGGCGTCGTGGCCGAGAAATCCGACCTGGGTGAACATGACGGCGAGGAAGCAGGCCACCGCGAGCTGCCACCACGAGTTCCCCAGCAACACGAACGCGGCCCAGCCCGCGGCCAGCAGGAATATGGTGATGGCTATCCGCCAGGCGTAGTTCCCCGTGCGATGATCCAGCAGGCCCGCCTGCCTGACCGCGCGGGACAAGTGCGCGTAGTCGGTGCCGCCCGGCCTAGCTGATGGCGCGTCGCTCGCGCGCGCTGCCTGGTCGGCCGCCGTCATCGTGATCCGAAACCGCTGATCGCCGCCTCCACGCTGGGGAAGAGGCGCAACTGCCGGTCGAGTCCGGTGGCTCTGAGCAGGCCGGAAATCTCTGCTGCCGGCGCAGCCAGCCCCAGGCGACCGCCGAGGAGGCTCGCCCGACGCCCGATCCCGACCAGGACGGTGAGGCCGTTGATGTCGGCGTGCGTGACTGCCGACAGGTCGATGATCAGGCGGCCCCCGCCCGTGTGCACCATGCGCAGCAGAAACTCGCGCAAGGCGGGCGCTATGGCAGCGTCGAGTGCGCCTCCGATGGTGGCGACGAGAAGGCTACGGTCGGTCCGCCAGGACACATCGAGACCTGCCACCGAGCCTCCGGCAAGCGTCCCGTCGCGGGTCTGGGCTAGCGCACGCATGTGGCGATCCAGGCCATGGATGTGAGCTCCTCCGATGCCGCGGCTTCCCGCCACCATCGGCGGCCGAGACCGATGCCTCGCCAACCACGCTACACTTGCAGAGGATTACTAGCAAATTTCTTCCAGAATCGAAGCCCCTATGCCCGCTGCTGGCTGGACCTTCCTGACTCACCACGCCCAGGTGCTCCTGTGCATCGCGCGCGATCCCGGCATCCGCCTGCGTGACATCGCGGACCGAGTGGGCATCACCGAGCGCAGCGCCTACGGGATCGTTGTTGACCTGGCGGAGGCGGGATACATCGTCAAGGAGAAGGCCGGCCGCCGTAATCGCTACCAGATCTTGGCCCATCTGCCCCTGCCGGAGCCCGGCACCAGGGCGCGCACGGTGGGCGAAGTCCTGGCCCTGCTGGCCGACGACGAGCTGTCCACGGCAGCCGATTAGCCGTGAAGCCCGGTTCAGGTGTAAGCACGCGGCGCGATGGTGTTTACTAGACGTGGTTGTAGTCGAAGTTCGTTCACGTGTCACAGCGCCTGCGAATTCTGACAGCGGGCGCCTGTGCCTGGACCAAGCCAGGTCTCTCTCAGCAGGCGATCGCAACAGCCATGGGACGCGTCATCAGGTAGTCCCGAAGATCGTTCAAGAAAGAGGAGATTTACATGGCACAGGGCACGGTGAAGTGGTTCAACGCTGACAAGGGCTTCGGTTTCATCGAACCGGACGACGGCAGCGCTGACGTCTTCGTGCACCACTCAGCGATCCTGGCTGACGGTTACCGCAGCCTGCAGGAGAACCAGCGCGTGGAGTTCACCACGACGCGGGGACCGAAGGGACCCCAGGCCGAGCAGGTTCAGCCGGTCTAGCCGACCCGCTTGCCAAGCTGCGCTAGCCCGGGTGGCTCACTCGCATGAGAAGAGCCACCCGGCGCTGAGCCAGCCCACAAGCTGAGCCCAGCTCACAAGCTGAGCCGGCTCCGGCTCACAACTTGAAGAGCTTGGCGCACGGAAGCGCGACGCGCATCCGGCACGTGCCGAAGTCCACCAAGACGGCAGTCTCGCCCTCGACGTCAAGAACGCTTCCGAGGCCGTATTTGTCGTGCGTCACCAGATCATTCGGCTCGTACGTCTCGGCAGGTTCCTCGATGACAGGGACGTTGAACGGACTCCCCGGCAGATAACGCCTTCCGGGGCCGGCGCGCGTTGGCTTCATTACAGCCACAGTACGCGCTTCACCCGACCAGTCCGGTGACGATGCCGGTCCGGGCGCCGAATAGTTACCTTCCAGCCAGCGCACCTGTCCTGCGCCGGGTACGCGTCTTGCGCCGACTCCGATTCCGGACTAACGTCTGGACACATGTCCGACACTCTCGCCACGGAGCCGACGCGGCGGCAACTCACGCCCCGGCAGGCCGACACCGTGCGCCGGCTCACCGAGGCGGGCGTCGCCGAGGTGCGGCAGGCCGGCTACGAGAACCTGAGCATCAGGGACGTGGCCCGCAGGGCCGGCGTGGCGCCGGCCACCGCCTACACGTACTTCACCTCCAAGAACCACCTGCTCAGCGAGATTTTCTGGCGGCGGCTGCACGCGCTGCCGCCGGTACAGGCCGGCGAGCAGGCGGCCAAGGCCAGGGTCGTCGCCGTGCTGCGCGAGCTCGCGCTGCTGGTCTCCGAGGAACCTGAGCTCGCCGCCGGCTGCACCGCGGCGCTGTTCGGCAGCGAGCCCGACGTGCGCCAGCTGCGGCTGAACATCGGCCGGGAGATCCACCGCAGGATTGTCGTCGCGGCCGGGTCGGACAGCCCGGCGGCCGGCCTGCTCGAGCTCGCCTACTTCGGTGCGATGGTGCAGGCGGGCCTCGGCTACAACACCTACGGGCACATGGCCGACCGGCTGGCCGGGGCGGCCGAGGCGATCATGGGATAGCCCGTTGGCGACCGTGACCTTCAGCCCGTACGACTACGCGGTCCACGAGGACCCGTATCCGGCGTACGCCAGGCTGCGCGAGCTTGCGCCGCTGTACCGCAACGACGAGCAGGACTTCTGGGCGCTGTCCAGGCACGCCGACGTGGCTGAGGCGTTCCGGGACCCAGCCAGGTTCTCCAGCGCGAACGGGGTCTCGCTCGACCCTGCGGCCTGGGGGCCGCAGGCCCACCGGACGATGTCGTTCCTCGCGCTCGACCCGCCTAGGCACACCCGCATGCGGGCCCTGGTCTCCACGGGCTTCACGCCGCGGCGGGTCCGTGACCTGCAGCAGAGCATCGCCAGGCTCGCACGCCGCTACCTGGACACCGCCGCGGCGCGCGACTCGTTCGACTTCGTGGCCGACTTCGCCGGGCGGCTGCCGATGGACGTCGTCTCCGACATGATGGGCGTCCCTGCCGCGGACCGGGACGAGCTGCGGCGGCTGGCCGACCTAGTGGTGCACAGGGACGAGGGCGTGTTCGACGTGCCGCGGGCAGGGATGGAGGCGGCGCTGGCCCTGGTCGGCTACTACGCGGACCTGATGGCCCAGCGCCGCGCCCAGCCGCAATCCGACCTGACATCCGCGCTGGTCAACGCCGAGATCGACGGCGACCGGCTGAGCGACGACGAGGTGATCGGCTTCCTGTTCCTGATGGTGGTGGCCGGCAACGAGACGACGACCAAGCTGCTCGCCAACGCGGTCTACTGGGGCTGGCGCTACCCCGGCGAGCTGGCCAAGCCGCTGGCCGACCCGGCGCGGGTCGCCGACTGGGTGTCCGAGACGCTCAGGTTCGACGCGTCCACCCAGGTCATCGCCCGCACGGTCGCCGAGGACTTCAGCGCGTACGGACAGAAGGTCAGCGCAGGGGACCGCCTTCTGCTGCTGATCGGATCAGCCAACCGCGACCCGGCCGCCTTCGCCGACCCCGACCGCTACGACCTGGACCGCGACACCTCCGCGCTGATCAGCTTCGGCGCGGGCCGGCACTACTGCCTGGGCGCCAAACTGGCCAGGCTGGAGGCGCAGGTCGCGCTCGGCGAGTTCATCGGCAGGTTCAGGCACTACGAGATCGACGAGGCACGCGCCAGGCGGGTGCACTCGGTGAACGTGCGCGGCTTCGCCGCCCTGCCGATGCGGCTTGAGGCGCGCTGAGATGCCCAGGTTCGAGCCGCATCCGCAGCGCCGGCCCGCCGTGGTGGCCGGGGCGTCATCAGGGATCGGCGCCGCGACCGCGCTCGCCCTGGCCACGGCCGGGTATCCGGTCGCGCTCGGCGCACGCCGCCTCGACCGGTGCGCCGAGCTAGCCGAGACGATCACGGCAGGCGGCGGCGAGGCGATCGCGCTGGCACTCGACGTGGCCGACGACGGCTCGGTGCGGGAATTCACGGCACAGGCGGCGGCGCGGATCGGGCCGGCCGAGGTGCTGGTCTGCTGCGCCGGTGACCTGGCCGCGCACCTGGTGCATGAGCTGAGCCCGGCCGAGTTTCTCGCTGAGGTGCAGGTGCACCTGGTCGGCGTGCACCGGCTGGTCTCGGCGATCGTGCCAGGGATGGTCGCCAGGCGCCGCGGCGACGTGGCCTTCATCTCCTCCGACGTGGTGCGGATGCCACGCCCGCGGATGGGCTCCTATGTCGCAGCGAAGAACGCGGTCGAGGGGATGGCACGAGCGATGCAGATGGAACTCGAGGGATCCGGCGTGCGGGCCTCGGTGGTCAGGCCCGGGCCCACGATGACGGACATGGGGATGGACTGGGACGGCCCGACCGTTCAGGCGGTGATCGATGACTGGTCGCGCTGGGGCCTGGCCAGGCACCCGTACTTCCTTCGTCCCTCCGACGTGGCGGCGGCGGTGCTGACCGTGGTGTCGGCGCCCAGGGGCGCGCACCTGACCCTGGTCGAGCTGGAGCCGGAGGCGCCGCTCGCCGATGGAGCGCCGTCGTGACCGCCAGCGAGCCGCGCATGGTGTCAGGGGCACAGGAGGCCGACGGGCACCTGGAGGAACTGCGGCGCGACCCGATCGCGCTGATGCGGCGGGTCCGGGCCGAGTGCGGCGACGTCGGCGCGTTCGACCTGGCCGGGCGCACCGTGGTGCTGCTGTCCGGCGCGCAGGCCAACGAGTTCTTCTTCCGGGCCGCCGACGAGGACCTCGACCAGGCCGAGGCCTACCCGTTCATGACGCCGATCTTCGGCCCTGGCGTGGTGTTCGACGCCTCGCCTGAGCGCCGCAGGGAGGCGCTGCGCAACCAGGCACTGCGCGGTGACATGATGCGCGGCCACGCCCAGACCATCGCCGACGAGGTCACGGCGATGACCGCGGACTGGGGCGAGGCCGGGCAGATCGACCTGCTCGACTGGTTCGCCGAGCTGACCATCTACACCTCGTCGGCCTGCCTCATCGGCGCCAAGTTCCGCGCCCAGCTCGACAGCAGGTTCGCCGCGCTCTACCACGACCTGGAACGCGGGACCGACGCGCTGGCCTTCGTTAATCCCTATGCTCCTATCGACAGTTTCCGGCGGCGTGACGCCGCAAGGGCGGGCCTGGTCAGGCTGGTCGAGGACATCATGAGCTCCCGGTCGGCCGCGCCGCCGCCCGGCAGGGACGAGCGGGACCTGCTCGACGTGCTGATGTCCCTGCGGGACCCGGCGGGCGGGCCGGCGTTCTCGGCGGACGAGATCACCGGGATGTTCATCTCGATGATGTTCGCCGGGCACCACACCACCTCGGGAACCGCGGCCTGGACGCTGATCGAACTGCTGCGCCACCAGCGCGTGCTGGCCGAGGTGGCGGCCGAGCTCGACGCGCTGTACGGCGGCGGAGCCGAGGTCAGCTTCCAGGCACTGCGCGACATACCCAGGCTGGAGGGTGCGATCAAGGAGACGCTGCGGCTGCATCCGCCGCTGATCCTGCTGCTGCGGGCGGCGACCAGGGACCTGGAGGCCTGCGGCCACGCGATCCCGGCCGGCGCCCTGGTCGGCGTCAGCCCGGCGACCTCGAACCGGATCGCCGCCGACTTCCCTGACCCGGACGCGTTCGTGCCCGAGCGGTACGCCGAGCCTAGGGCCGAGGACCTGGTCAACCGCTGGACGTGGATACCGTTCGGCGCCGGCAGGCACCGCTGCGTGGGCGCGAACTTCGCCATGATCCAGCTCAAGGCGATCTTCTCGGTGCTGCTGCGCGACTGGGAGTTCGAGCTGGCCCAACCGCCGGAGACGTACCGCAACGACCACTCCAAGATGGTCGTTCAGCTCGCCCAGCCCTGCCTTGCGGGCTACCGGCGCCGCGCGGCCGCGCCAGAAGGGGCGGGGCGGGCGGCGCGGCCGGTGCGGCCATGAGGATCGAGGTCGACCTGGACCTGTGCCAGGGCCACGCGATGTGCGAGCTCGAGGCGCCCGCCGTGTTCTCCGTCCCGCGCAAGGGCAAGGTCGTGGTGACCTACCCCGAGCCACCCGAATCCCAGCGGCCGGCAGTCGAGGCCGCGGTGCGTTACTGCCCCACCCAGGCGCTGCGGCTGGTGCCCGGGTGAGCGGGCCACCCCTGATCCGCCGGCCCGCGACCGCAAGGGAGGTCTGACATGCCCACCTTTCCGCGAGGTGAGCTCGACGAGATGGTGCAGCGCTGGCTGGCGGCCAACCGGCGCTGCGAGCAGGAGGGCGACTGGCGCCCGCTGGCCGAGATGTACACGCCCGACGCGACCTACGGCTGGAACATGGGCCGGGCCGAGGAATTCATGGTGTCCGGGCGGGACCAGATCCGCGACATCGCGCTTGCGCTCGAGATGGGCGGGCTTGACGGCTGGTCGTACCCGTACCAGAAGGTGCTCATCGATGACGTCCAGGGCGAGGTGGTCGGCTTCTGGAAGCAGGTCGCCGGGGCACGGCGGCCGGACGGCGGCCGGTACGAGGTGGCGGGGATCGGCGGCAGCTGGTTCCGCTACGGCGGCGACTGGCAGTGGTCCTGGCAGCGCGACTTCTTCGACCTGGGGAACGCCACCGCCCTGTTCATCGAGATGATCAAGGCCGGCGTGCTGTCCGAGGGGATGCGGCGGCGGATGGACCGCTCGGTGTCGGGCGGGCCGCTGCCCGGCCACTACCCGCTAGGCACGGGCCCCGCGCCGCTCTGGTAGCCCGCGCGCTCCCCGCGCGGGCGCCTGATCGCACGCGGGCGCCTGATCGCACGCGGGCGCCTGATCGCGCGCGGGCGCGCCTGATCGCAACGGTGGCCCGTTGATGTCGCTCTGAGCAGCATCAACGGGCCGCCGTTGTCCTTGCGCCGTAGGCGTCGAGCTGGGAGCGGAACCAGGTGGCGGCCCCACCCAGGTCCGGAGGGCCCTGGCCCGGCGCCCGAGCCCGCCCGCGCACCAACCACCTTGCCGCGCACCAATCACCCCACAACGTGGGCACTTTGCTGCTGCCATGGCGATTAACGTGGGCACTTTACTGTCGCTATAGCAGCAGTAAAGTGCCCACGTTAATTTGGCAGCAGGTCTAACAGCGGCGAAGTGGGGACGTACCGGGGCCACCGTTGTTCGGGCAGCCCAGGTCGCGGGCAGTCCGGGTCCGGGTCCGGGTCCAGCCGGCGGGGTCCGGGTCCAGCCGGCGGGGTCCGGGTCCAGACGGCGGGGTCCGGGTCCAGCCGGCCGGTCAGGGCCCGGGCGGCGGGGCAGGGATGTGCGGGGTGCCATCGCGCATCGGGGGGAACCGGTAGCTGGCCGCCGTGGTGCCGCGGGTCATCCTGGTGATGTCCGCCTCGGGCAGCACCTCGGTGTCGTCGTCGATGACGACCTCCCAGCGGCAGACCGGCACCCGGCCGGCCGGCACCCGGGGCGGCCGGTGGACCGCGCGGATGCGGGCCTTGGGGTTCACGGCCTGGGCAGTCACGTCGAAGGTACCGTCCTCGATCGCGTGGCACATGCCGGTCACCGCGCGCTCGCCGAACGGCTCGACATCGAGCAGCGCTCCGCAGGAGCGGAGCTGGAAGAAGCCGTGGTTCTCGTCCACGACCTCGTACTGCACGTCCATGTAGTGCTGCGCGAAGCCAGGGTCGAGCTGGAGCTGCTTGAAGATCGCCGGGACGCCGTTTCCCTCGATGTTCATGATCTTGCGAATCCGCTCGGTGTAGATCGGGCTCGCCCCGCGCCACTCATCGATCGCGAGCTCCTCGACGGCCTGCTGGCCGTACCTAAGGCCAATAGCGGTGAACACAGACCTGTCAAGCAACTGCGCGATCAGCGCGTACTCCCTGACCAGGCGGACAAGGGCCTCCTTCGACAGGTCCTCATACCGGAAATCAGGATCGAAGTCCCCCGAGTAATCCTTGCGCTCGGCCATGGCCTGAACTGTAGTCTGGACACATGTCCAGCACAAGGAGCGGCGCCAGCGACCCCGGCAGCGGCGCGGGCGGCGGGCTCGGCAGCACCGGCAGCCCCGTCGCGCGGCATGACTTCGGCGGCAAGGTCGCGATCGTGACCGGGGCCGCACAGGGCATCGGCGAGGCGTACGCGCGGGCGCTGGCCACAGCCGGCGCCGCTGTCGTGGTGGCCGACGTCAATGCCGAGTCCGGCGAGGCGGTCGCCGCCAGCATCGGAGCCGCAGCCGGGCAGGCCGCGTTCGCGCGCACGGACGTCTCCGACCCGGCGTCCGCGCGCGCCATGGCCGACCTCGCGGTCGAGCGCTTCGGCGGCATCGACTACCTCGTCAACAACGCCGCGATCTACGGCACCATGAAACTCGACCTGATGCTGACCGTGGACTGGGACTACTACAAGTCGTTCATGGGGGTGAACATGGACGGCGCGCTGGCCTGCACCCGCGCCTGCTACGAGCACATGGCGCGCCGCGGCGGCGGCGCCGTGGTCAACCAGTCGTCCACCGCGGCGTGGCTGTACTCGAGCTTCTACGGACTCGCCAAGGCCGGGGTCAACGCGCTCACTCAGCAACTCGCCCACGAGCTAGGCGGAATGAACATCAGGGTGAACGCACTCGCACCAGGACCCACCGACACGGCCGCCACCAGGTCCGTGGTCGGTGACCTGACCCGCGACCTGGTGAAGTCACTGGCGCTCAAGCGGATGGGGCAGCCCGCCGACATGGTCGGGGCGTGCCTGTTCCTGCTGTCGGACGAGGCGGGCTGGATCACCGGTCAGGTGCTGAACGTCGACGGCGGGCAGGTCTTCCGGCCATGAGCGGCGGCCAGAAGGCGGTCGGATTCATCGGGCTCGGTCAGATTGGCGCGCCAATGGCCGCCAGGCTGACCGGCTGGCCGGGCGGGCTGGTCGTCTACGACACCCGCGCCGAGGCGATGGAGCCGCTGGTGCGGGCGGGGGCGCGCGGCGCGGCCAGCCCGGACGAGGTGGCGCAGGCGGCTGGCCTGATCTCGGTGATGGTCCGCGACGACGACCAGGTACGCGAGGTGGCCAGGGCCGTGGCCGGCGCGGTGGCCGCCCGCCGCACCGGGCAGGCCGCGGACCTCCCGGTGATCATCGCGATCCACTCCACCATCGCGACGGGGACGGCGCCTGCGCTCGCCGCCGAGCTGGCCGGGTCGGGGACCGAGGTGGTGGACGCGCCGGTCAGCGGCGGATTCATGGGCGCCAAGGACGGACGGCTGGCCGTGATGGTCGGCGGCCCGCGTGATGCCTATGAGCGGTGCAGGGAGCCGTTCGGCCGGTGGGCGGACCTGGTGCTGCATATGGGGCCGACCGGCGCGGGGACGCGCGCCAAGCTGGCGCGAAACCTGCTGCACTTCGCGGCCTTCACCGCGGCCGCCGAGGCGCAGCGGCTAGCCGAGGCGGCCGGGCTCGACCTGCGCAAGCTGGCCAAGGTGGTCAGGCACTCCGATGCCGTGACCGGCGGACCTGGGGCCATCATGCTGCGCCCGACGACCGCGCTGGTCCCCGGCCATGATCCGCTCAGGGAGATACTCGAGCACGTCAGGGCGCTCGGGGAGAAGGATCTCGGGCTGGCGCTCGCGCTCGGCGCCGAGCTCGGCGTCGACCTGCCGCTGGCGCGGTTCGCATTCGAGCACCTCGCGGCCGGCCTCGGGGTGCCGCACGGCGGCCGGGAGCAGGGCCCGGCCAGCGAGGCCGGGGAGGCCAGGCAGGCCGGGGAGGCCAGGCAGGCCGGGGAGGCCAGGCAGGCCGGGGAGGCCAGGCAGGCCGGGGAGGCCAGGCAGGCCGGGGAGGCCAGGCAGGCCGGGGAGGACCCGGTGAGATGACCGACGACGACCGGCGCAGGCGCGGCCTGGAGACCATGGCCCAGGTCTACGGCTGGGAGGTGCAGGACGGCCCTGGGGACCTCTTCGGCCTGACGGTCGAGCACCTGTTCGCCGAGATCTGGACCAGGCCCGGGCTGAGCCAGCGGGACCGGCGGCTGCTGCTGATCGGCCTGCTGACCGGCCAGGGCCTGCACGATGTCGCCGAGATCCAGGTCGACTCCGCACTGCGCAACGGCGAGCTCGATGCCGAGCAGCTCAGGGAAATCGTGATCTTCCTGACGCACTACGCGGGCTGGCCGAGCGGCGCCAAGCTCAGCATGCTGACCGAGAAGGTGATCGCCGCCGAGGCGAAGGCCGCCGCGAAACAGACCGCGCAGGCGAGCGGCACGCCGCCCGCCGGGCCGCCCGCCGAGCCCGAGCCGGACCGCTGACCGACAGGAGTGCCCGTGCGCTACGGGGTGGTGCTGTTCACCAGCGACCGCGGCATCCGCCCGGCGCAGGCCGCGCGGGCGGCCGAGGATGCCGGGTTCGGCTGCTTCTACGTGCCCGAGCACACCCACATCCCGGTCAGGCGGGAGGCCGCGCACCCGCGCACCGGCACCGCCGAGCTGCCCGACGACCGGTACCTGCGCACGCTCGACCCGTGGGTGTCGCTCGCCATGGCCGCCGCCGTCACCTCGGCGATCAGGCTCGGCACCGCGGTCGCGCTGCCCGCCGAGAGCGACCCGATCACCCTGGCCAAGACGATCGCCTCGCTCGACCACCTGTCCGGCGGGCGGGTGGTGCTCGGGGTGGGGTTCGGCTGGAACACCGACGAGCTTGCCGACCACGGGGTGCCGGCTGGCCGGCGGCGCACCGTGCTGCGGGAGCACCTGGAGGCCATGCAGGCGCTGTGGACGCACGAGGAGGCGAGCTACGACGGCGAGTTCGTCAGCTTCGGCGGGTCGTGGGCGTGGCCGAAGCCGGTGCAGCAGCCGCGGATGCCGATCCTGCTCGGCGCGGGCGGGAGCGAGAAGACCTTCGCCTGGATCGCGAGGTCGGCCGACGGCTGGCTCACCACGCCAGGCGAGACGGACCTGGCAGACAAGGCGGCTCAGCTCAGCCGGGCCTGGAAAGACGCGGGCCGGCCCGGGGACCCGCAGATCGCGGTGCTGGCCGGCCGGCCGGACCAGGCGCAGCTCGAGCACTGGCGCGAGATCGGCGTCACCGAGGCCGTGTTCGGCATGCCAGACCGGGCGCAGGACGAGGTCGTCGCCTATCTCGGCAGGCTGGCCGGCCGACTCGGGCTGCGATGAGTCCGCCGGCAGCCCCGACCCCGCCGGCAATCCCGACCCCGCCGGCAATCCCGACCCCGCCGCCGGCCCCGACCCCGCCCGCAGCCCCTGCCCTGCCCCCGCCCCGGCTGCTGATCGGGGGAGAACTGCGCGGCGCCCGCGACGGCGGCACGTTCCCGATCATCAACCCGGCCACCGAGGACGTCATCGGCCACGCCCCCGACGCGACCGACGCCGACGTGGACGCGGCGATCGCCGCCGCCCGCCGCGCGTTCGACGAGACCGCGTGGCCGGACGACGCCGGCCTGCGCGCCCGCTGCCTGCGCCAGCTCAAGGCGGCGCTCGACGAGGACTTCGAGGTGCTCAGCGAGATCACGGTCGCCGAGGCCGGCGCCCCGCGGGTATGGACCGACGGCCCGCAGCTGCGGACGCCGATCGACGGGCTTGACTACGTGATCGGGCTGGTCGAGTCCTACCCCTGGACGACCGACCTCGGCACGGCGACGCCGATGGGGATCGCGACCCGCCGCCAGGTGCGCCGCGCAGGCCGGCGTAGTGGCCGCGATCACCCCGTGGAACTTCCCGAACCAGATCAACCTCGCCAAGCTCGGCCCCGCGCTGGCGGCCGGCTGCACGGTGGTGCTTAAGCCCGCGCCGGACACCCCGTGGACCGGTGCCGAACTCGGCCGCCTGGTCGCGACCAAGACCGACATCCCGGCCGGCGTGGTCAGCGTGGTCACCTCGAGCCGCGCCGACGCGGGCCGGACCCTGACCGCCGACCCCCGGGTGGACCTGGTCTCGTTCACCGGGTCGACGACCACCGGCCGGGAGGTCATGGCCATGGCGGCGGCCACGCTCAAGCGGGTGTTCCTCGAGCTCGGCGGCAAGTCGGCGGCAGTCGTGCTCGACGACCACGACGTGAGCGCGGCCGCGGCCATCACCGCCTTCGGCGTGTGCGTGCACGCCGGGCAGGGCTGCGCGCTCACCACCAGGCTGATCGTGCCAAGGCATCGCTACGACGAGGCGGTCGCCGCGGCGGCGCGGACGATGACCGGGATCGGGGTCGGCGACCCGCGCGACCGGCGCACCGTCTGCGGGCCGGTGATCTCGGCCGCCCAGCGCGACCGGGTCGAGTCCTACCTGCGGTCTGCCGCGACCGACGGCGGCACGTTCGCCTGCGGTGGCGGCCGGGTCCCCGGCAGGGACAGGGGCTTCTGGATCGCGCCCACGGTGATCGCCGGGCTGGCCAGCGACGCCCGCGCCGCCCGCGAGGAGATCTTCGGCCCGGTGCTCGTGGTGCTGGCGCACGACGGCGACGACGATGCGGTGCGCCTGGCCAACGACTCGCCCTACGGCCTCTCCGGCGCCGTCTTCGGTACCGACCTTGACCGGGCCCGCGGCGTGGCCGCGCGCCTTCGTACCGGCACGGTCGGCATCAACGGCGGGATCTGGTACGCCCCTGACGTGCCGTTCGGCGGCCGCAAGCAGTCGGGGATGGGACGGGAGATGGGCGTGGCAGGCTTCGAGGAGTACCTGGAGATCAAGTCGATCGCGGAACCTGAGTAAGCAGTGACCGAGTAAGTAGAGCCCGAATAGGCAGAGCCCTAGTGAGCGGAGCCCGGATGAGCGAGGACCAGCCGCTGGTCATGGACGTCAACCTCGCCGACCTGTGCGCGGCCGTGGCCGCCACCGCGCCTGACCGCTGCGCGCTGGTCTGCGACGGGCAGCGGCTGACCTACCGCGAGCTCACCGCGCGCAGCGAGCAGATGGCGCAGCACCTGATTGCCGCCGGGATCGAACCAGGCGAGACGGTCGGCCTGTACCTGCCCAACTCGATCGCCTACGTGGAGTCCCTGCTCGGCTGCATGGTCGCCAGGGCTATCCCAGTGAACATCAACTACCGCTACACCGGCCCCGAGCTCGCGCGCCTGTTCGGCGGCGCCAGGCTGGCCGGGCTCGTCGTGGACGCCGAGTACGCCGATCTCGCCGCCCAGGTCGCCCCGGCCTGCCCGTCGCTGCGCCACGTGCTGGTCGCCGGCGCCCTCCCGGCCGGGGTGAGCTTCCCCAGTCAGGTTACCGTCCTGGACTACGCCTCAGCGATCAGCGCCGAGCCGGCGGTCCGGCCGGAGAACGGCCGCAGCGGCGACGACCGGCTGATCATCTATACCGGCGGGACCACCGGCCTGCCCAAGGGCGTGCTCTGGCGGCATGAGGATTTCTACTTCTCCGCCCTGGCCGGCGGCAACCACTACGGTCCGCCTCATCGCACCGTCGGCGAGCTGGTGGCCGCCGCGGAGCGCACGCCGGAGATGGGCTACCTGCTGGCCGTGCCGCTGATGCACGGCTCGGGCACTTACACGATCTTCACGGCGTTCCTGATGGCCTCCAAGGTAGTGATCACCCGGCGGTTCGACCCGGCCAGGGTCTCCAGGCTGATGACCGAGGAGAAGATCATGCTGGTCGCCGTCGTCGGCGACGCGATGGCGCGCCCGCTCGCCGACGAGCTCGCGGCCCGGCCGGGCGAGTACGACCTGTCCTGCTGGCTGGTGCTCGGCTCGGGCGGCGCGCTGCTGTCCCCGAGCGTGCGCGCGCAGCTGCTCGCGGTCCGGTCCGAGTTGTTCATCACGGACCGGTTCGGCAGCTCGGAGACCGGCACCGACGGGCAGATCGAGCGCGGCGAGGCCGGCCAGGCGCGGCTGATCCCCCAGCTCGACGTGTGCGTGGTGGACGAGCACCTGCGGCCGGTGCCGCCCGGGCAGACCGGCTGGATCGCCAAGTCCGGGCATGTCCCGCTCGGCTACTTCGGCGACGAGGCGGCGACTGCCAGGACATTCCCCAGCATGAACGGAAAGCGCTGGGCGATACTCGGCGACCTGGCCAGGGTGGAGCGGGACGGCTCCATCGTCGTGCTCGGCCGCGGGTCGACGTGCATCAACACGGGCGGGGAGAAGGTGTTCCCCGAAGAGGTCGAGCAGGCGCTCAAGTCGCACCCTGCGGTGCTCGACGCCCTGGTGGCCGGCGTGCCCGACGAGCGGTACGGCGAGCGGGTCGCCGCCGTGGTGGAACTGCGGCCCGACGCTCCCCCGGTCGACGCGCAGGCGCTTCGCGCGCACTGCAGGGCGGCCGTGGCCGGGTACAAGGTGCCCGCACGGATCGACTTCGTGCCGCAGATCGTGCGGTCGCCGTCGGGTAAGGCCGACTACCGGTGGGCGCGCGGAGTGCTGGGCGGGACCGCCGGATAGGGCGAACCCGGGCCGTTCGCGCGCCGCGTCGGCTGCTGTTACGATCGCTGGACTCCATGCGCCGCTAGCTCAATTGGCAGAGCAGCGGACTCTTAATCCGCGGGTTCGGGGTTCAAGTCCCTGGCGGCGCACCCGCCCGTCCTGACCTGGTGTTATGCCCTCAGAAACACTGGAGGGAGGAGCGATGGCGACTGCGGCGCGTGACCGGCTCGCCAGGATGTTGCGCGCCGACGTGAAGGCCGCGTTCAGCACCGAGCTGACGGCGCGGCCGGAGTTCCTGAGCCTGGCGGTGGAAGGCTGCGGGCGGGTCACGCTGCCCGTGACGCCTGCGAAGGCCCGCAAGCTCATCAGCCTCGCTGAGCCGGCCAGGTTCGGCCGCGGCTCGGAGACACTGATCGACCCAGACGTCCGTCACACCTGGGAGATCCCTAAGCACCTCGTCCGGGCCGACTGGGACGACGCCATGCTCACTGACTTCCTCGCGACGGTCAAGGAAGAGCTCGGTCTCCCGAACGCGGCCAGCCTGACTGCCGATCTCCACTCGCTCCTGGTCTACGAGCCGGACCAGTTCTTCCTCCCCCACCAGGACTCGGAGAAGTCCGACGACATGGTCGCCACCCTGGTGGTGACGCTGCCGTCCAGCCAGTCTTGCGTGGCTCGGCGACCAGCGGGCGACGTAGCCGCCAACGTGGTGACCCCGGCAGCGGCTACACGGCCGGTAGATGTCGGGGGCGCCAAGGGTGAGGCAGGCACTGATGGCGCGGTTCTGGCGGGCCCGTTGCCGCCTAGCCTTGGAGTCGTGGCAGATGGGCAGCTTGCTCGCCGGTTCCGGCTCGCGCTGGACATGTATGAGTTCGGCGAGCGCATGGAGCTGGCAGGGCTGCGCCGCCGACACCCGGACGCTACCGCTGAGCAGATCACGCGGACGCTCAGCGACTGGCGCCGGGATCGGCCCGGGGCGCCGACAGGCGACGCAGCGGGCCGGCCGTCTCGCCGATTCGGGTGAACGCTTTTGAGTCCGCGCTGCGGCGAATCACGACCGACCTCAGGCGCCGCAAGCGCCGGTGGGCGCTCGTCGGGGGTTTCGCCGTGTCAGCTCGCGCGGAGCCTCGGTTCACCCGCGACATCGACGCTGCGGTCATCGTCGCTGATGACACCGACGGCGAGGCGCAGATGCTTAACCCGCACCACGAGAACGACATCGTCCCGATAATCCTCAAGAAACCAGATCATCACCGGACCCTCGCCGTGGCTCTTCAGGTTGGACACTGTTTCACGGACGTCAAAGGATGTGCCGATCCTGCGTAACGCTGCTGCGTCGGCTATCCGGGATGCGAGGCTTTCCACCTGGTCGACCTGGGCTTCGGTGAGCCAGCGCACGACACTGGGAGCGTCTGGGACGTACTCCCACGTCCAGTCGCTCACGCGGTGGCTGTCTCGGCTTGCTGCAGGATCTGGCTGATCTCGGCCGCCGCCGCCCGGCGCTCCGCGCGGTCTTGTGACTCGGCGACGATTCGCTCGCAGGTACGCAAGCGGATCGCCACCTGAGGCCAGCGTTGCACGGCAACCCAGCTGAACCAGTGCTCAACGAAGTACCGCGCGGGAAGCATGCTGTACTCATCCCGGGCGCGAGCAGTCGCGGCCGTCCAGTCAGCCTCGAAGCGGGCCAGAGCCGCTGGGTCAAGCCGTGCCACTGCCGCGCGCAGCGCCGCAGGTTCGCGTGCTGGCAGCGGCACAACCGGCTGCTGTCCCTCTACCAGCGGGTCGCTCATGACAGGCATGGTAACGCTGTGCCGTGACAAAGCTCGTTCCTGACCGCTCAACAACTGGCCGCGACTTGTTCGTCACAGTCCCGCCGCTGCCTCGCAGCTTCACCCGGGGCAGCGCGGCGGTGTTGAAGCCATCGACGTCCACCCAGATACGCACCGGGGCAAGCTCGCACTCATCCGCCCGCCAACGCCCCAGCACCGGGATGCGGGCCTCCCTGGGTGACCGGCTGACGGGGAGCGTCGCCGCGGCTGTGACCGCGTGCCGGAAAGCGGTTTGCCGTAGCGTGGTCAGTGTGCTCGCGTGTGACCGGATTACGCGGGCGGCGGGCGGCGGATCTGCGCGGGCAGACGGACCCGCCGGATGGTCACGAGGAAGCCGGCTGCGCCGCTGAAGGGGCTATGGATGACAACCTCAAGGCGGCCGCTGAGGTTCGGCCTTGCCGGAACGGGTCATTGGGCGCGCATTACCCACGCGCCGGCTCTCGCCTCGACTGCCGACATCGAGTTCGCCGCGGTCTGGGGCCGCGACCATGCGGCTGCCGGCGCGCTGGCGGCTAAGTACGAGGTCACGGCTCACGGTGATTTCGACGAGTTCCTGGCCGGCATCGACGGGGTTGCGTTCGCGGTGCCGCCCGATGTGCAAAGCGGCATGGCGGTGCGGGCGGCGAATGCTGGCAGGCACTTGCTGCTGGAAAAGCCGATCTCTACCTCAGAGGCGCAGGCCGGCACGCTGGCCCGGGCGGTCGAGGATGCCCAGGTAGCGTCGGTCGTCTTCTTCACGGCGCGATTCCAGGACGACGTCAGGGCCTGGCTGGCCGGGGTCTCGGACCGGGACGACTGGGCCGGGGGATGCGCGGTCTGGCTCGGGTCGTCCTTGCTGGACTCCAGCCCCTTTAATACGCCGTGGAGACGGGAGAAAGGCGGCCTGTGGGACCTGGGGCCGCACGTGGTCTCGCTGCTGTGGGCCTGCCTCGGTCCGGTAGTCTCCGTCACCGCCGATGCTGGCCGGGACGATGTCACGCATCTCGTCCTGCACCATCAGGGCGGGGCGACCAGCACCGTGACGGTCACGCAGGGTGCGTCGGAGGAAGCCGAGGGTTTCGACCTGTACGTGTGGGGAGAGCCGGGGCGGTCGGCCGCACCTGCCTTCACGGGTCAGCCGGAGCTAGCGCTGCGGACTGCGCTGACCGAACTCGCTGACAACGCCCTGTCGGGGCATCTCGACCATCCCTGCGACGTGTACTTCGGCCGTGAGGTGACGCGCGTTCTGGCCCAGGCGCAACACCAGATCGATGCTCGGCAGCACCGCTGACGTGCCGCAGGAGGGAGAGTCGCGGGCATGTCTGCCGCCACGCTGTTCGGGAGGCTCGAGCAGGCCCGGTTAGAGCTGGCTGTCCCAGCTGTCGTTGTATGGGCGCACACCGAAGACCTTCGCCAGTGCCCACAGCGGCGGGAGCATGAGGTTCTGCACCCAGATGGGCGGGGACGTGACCCGGCTTTCGCGACGGAAGTGCCAGAAGGTGGCGCCAAGCTGGAGCGGGTTTTTCGGCGCGCCCCTGGAGGTGGTCTTGCCGTCGGCGACCAGGCCGGCCAGGGCCTCGTGGAATTCCTTGGCGCGCAGCGCCGGGCGGAGCTCGACAACGCCCTCGACCTCGCCTGGCCCCGGGTTTCCCTCGGAGTGCGGCACGCCGGCCGGCACGACTATGGTCTCGCCCGGTCCGGCTGTGCGCTGCTCGCCCGCCAGAGTGAAATGGGCCTCGCCAGCCAGGATGGTGAAGCGTTCCTCCTGCCGGGGGTGGATGTGCTCGGTGATGACGCCGCCGGGCACGCTGCGCCAGCTGCACCGGACCAGCTGGCCGTCGTTGTCGGCGGCGATGGCGGTGTAAGTGATCCACTCGCCAGTAGCGGGGTTGAAGAAGGGCCGGAAACTGCTGTGGCGGCGATCGGTCTGATGCATGGTCAGCGGGCCTTCGTGCTGAGCGGAGCCGGGCCTGGTCGGCTGGCACGCCGCATAGCGGTCCGGTACCAGGCGACGGTCGCGGCGAGGGCATCGGCCAGCGGCGTGCCGGCCGTTCCGGGCCGGTCGAACTGGCAGGAGGTTTCGGCCAGCCCTCGCAGCATCGGGTTGGTCAGCCCGAGGGCGCGCAGGGCGCGCTTGGGGACCGACCGGATGCCGACAGGATGCCCGACCTCGTGAGCGACCAGGTCCAGCAGCGTCCGGGTGGTGACGGTCTGCGGGCCGGGCAGGTGCCACACCTGGCCCGCGGCGCGAGGGTCGGTGCCGAGGGTAGCCAGGCCGGCGGCGATGTCGGGAACGTAGCTGTAGGTGTGGGGCAGGTCCGGGTTGCCGATGAAGTCAGCGCGCCGGCCGGCCAGGGCGTTGCCGAAAACCCGCTCGCCGAGCGTGGAACCCTGGGTGACGCCCGGGCCGAAGAAGTCCGATGCCCGCCCGATGACGACGCGGACCCGGCCAGCTTCGGCGGCGGCCAGCAGCTCGGCGGTCATCGCGGCCCGGGTCCGGCCCCTGCTGGTCGTCGCGGCCAGCGGCAGGTCCTCGGTCATCGGCCTGCCGCCGGTCGGGCCGTAGCCGTACAGGTTCTCCAGGCTCACCAGCAGCGCGCCGGTGCGCTCGGCAGCGGCCAGGACGCCGCGCTGCAGCGGCGGGAACAGCTCAGGCCACTGGTCGTACGGGGCGTTGAGGCACTGGTAGACCACCGATGCACCCTTGGCGGCGTCGGTCGCCACTTCCGGATCGGCGACGTCAGCGGCCCGCCAGTCCGTGCCGGGAGGCAGCCCGCTCGGCCGACCCCTCGATACCGCCCGGACCGCAAGATCATGACTGGCTAGGTGAGCAATAAGAGCGCTCCCGACCTGGCCGGTCCCGAACACGACGTGCAGCCGCTCATCACCCATGACCGGTCCTCTCGCTGGCCATCGAGCCTCACGGCGGTCGGTGACCGCCCGCGCGCCGGTTTCTGAATCTGACGCTACGCTTGAAGCATAAAACTAGCAATAAATTTCTAGAATAAATCTACGAATTATATTGCTGGTTTTGGGCGTGAAGCGTAGCTTCGGAACCAGGCGCCAGGATCAGCCGGTCACGCCGGCCGACCCACTAGCTGGCGTCACATAGGGACAGTTCGCATGAGCCACAGGAACGGGACAAGGCCCACTCTGCCGACTTCGGCTGCCGCTGCCCGGGTGCATCAGCGGGTACTGGCGATCTTCCTCCCCGTCACCGTCGTGCTCTACGTCAGCTGCGAGGCCCTCGACCCCAAAGGCACCGATCAACTGGTCACGACCGTGGCGACCGGGTTGAAGCTGCTCGGCATCGCGGCGAAGCACCCTACCCAGCTTTACATCGCGGGCACGCTCTCCCTCCTCGCCCTGGGCGCTCTGGCGGTCTCGTATTCGGCGATCGCCATGCTGGTCACAGGCCGGGGCTGGATGATCGCCACCGTCGCAGCACTGCTCGGCGGGATCGGAGCCTTCTGCGGAGCCATCGTCAACGTCCTGGTCGGCGTCAACCTCGCCGCCGCCGCGACGGCCCACATCTCACCAGACGCAGCCGCGCGATTCCTGATGACATCCTTCAACTCCGGGGCCGGGCAGCTTTTCACGTACCTCTACTTCGTCAGCGAGGTCGGTGCCCCGGTCCTCATGGGCTTCGCGTTGTGGCGGAGCCGCAGCGTGCCGCGCTGGCTAACGGTCCTGTTCACCGTCGGCCTTTGGGTCGCCGAAGGGCAGTCGTCCAACGGAGCTGTGGTCATCTTGTTCATGCTGCCCTGGGCGATAGCGATGGTCTTGCTCGCGGCCAGGATCTGGCAGTCAGCCGCCCAGCCCGCTGCTCGAAACGTTGATCCAGTCCCCGAACCCGTCAGCACCATCTGAAACCTGGGTAACCATCACTCAGCCGGTTCCGCGCGGGCGCATCTGCGACACCGCCGGGCCCGCCGGGCCGGCCGCGCCCGCCGCGCACTCGCGGTTCGGGCTGGCAATATAATTGATTGTGTCAATCACTTACACTAGGCTCGTGGTCATGGCCCCTCCGAGCAGGCAGTCCGTGCGGTCGATGGTGGGCGCGCTGTTCACGCTGACGGCGCGCCTCGAGCGGGCCAAGCGGCAGCGGCATGCGGCCGGAGCGCTCGACCTGCTGCAGGTCGTCGCCGGGGTGGGAGCCGACGGCGCGCGACCGTCGCATATCGCTGCCCTGCAGTCCGTGCACCGATCACAGGTCACCCGCCAGGTACGCGAGCTTGAGGACGCAGACCTGGTGAGCGTTGCCGGGGACCCCGAAGACGGCCGGTCCTGGCTGGTCACGCTGACGCCCGCCGGCTGGCAAGAGATGCTGCGGCTGCAGGAGATCGGCCTGGACCGGTTCGCGCTGTTCGTGGCCGACTGGGACGACAGCGAGGTGCGCGCGCTGGCGGCGCTGCTTGACAAGCTCATGGGCTCGATGGCCGCCGCTGGCGAGCGCGAGCGGCCCGGCCTAGGTGGGACCAGGGTGGCGCGCAGGGAGCGGATCAGGGTTCGGGCCGTCGGCCAGGAGGCCGGCCGCGCAGACCGGGGACGCCGATCATGACCGGCGGTCATGCTCACCGGGCTCACCAGGCTGCCGGCGCAGGCGTGACGGCGCTCCCGGCACGCCGTGCCCCCGGCCTCGCCTTCTGGGGCGCGATCGGGCTGATCGCTCAGGCCGCGTTCATGGCCGGCTGGCTGGTCGCAGAGACCTGGCAGGGCCCGGCCTACAGCGTGGTCACCGACACGATCAGTGACATGCAGGCAGCGACGGCGCCGCATGTGTGGTTCCCGATCGCCTGCTTCGCACTCGGTGGCGTCGGCACCTGCTGCTTCGCGGTCTTCGGCCTGCGTCCCGCCCTCGCGCAGGCCGGGCAGGTCGCGCGAGCCGGGCCATGGGTACTCGCGGCAGCAGGCCTCGCGATCGGCAACTCGTTCCCGCTGATTCCTTGCGAGGTCCCGCGGTGCACACCCGGCCACCAGCTGCACAGCCCGGGCGGCCTGACCGATGCGATCGTCGCGACCATGGCCTTCCTCGTCATCGCGTACACGCCGATCCTGCTGCGCAAGCGGCTGGAGGTCCTGCCAGCCTGGCGGCCGCTGGTCCCGGTCATCGCGGCGGCGCGGGTCATCTGCCCGGCCTGCTTCATGCTGCTGTGCATCGCGTCGCTGACAAGCACGGCGGAAGGGCTGGCGGAACGGACACTCGCGACAAGCTGCGTGCTGTGGATCGCCGCATTGGCGGCCTGGCTGATCCATGTCGCACGTCACGACCAGCGATCTGACCGTCCCGCGTGAGGTGCCCTTGAAGGCGCGCCGCTGGCTCTAGCACAACACGGCCGAGCGACCGCACGCGACCTTTGCGGAGCCAGGCTGTGACGAAAGTCCCTCCGATTTAAGACTCTCTCTCATTTAAGATGGGATCCGAAGAGAACGGAGCGTGGCCGGAGACGGCCGGCGCTAGCCGGAGGAGGCGGCCATGGAGACAACGGCGCGCAGGTGGTGGGCGCTCGGCGCGGTGATGCTCGCGGTACTGGCCGTAGGCATGGACATCACCGTGCTCAGCGTCGCGCTCCCGACCCTGTCCGGGGCGCTGAAGGCACCAGAGTCCGACCTGCAGTGGTTCTCATCGGCCTACACGATCGTGCTCGCGGCGATGATGCTGCCTGCCGGGCTGCTCGGCGACCGGTACGGCCGCAAGAAGGTCATCTTGGGCTCGCTGGCGCTGTTCGCCGTCGGCTCGGTGGCGTGCGCGTACTCCCGCTCGCCGACCGAGTTCATATTCGCGCGGATCGGTCTCGGCTTCGCCGGGGCCGGGATCATCGTGATGGCGATCTCGGCGCTGACGGTGCTGTTCTCCCCGGACGAACGGCCGCGGGCAGTCGGCCTCTGGGCTGCCATCAACATGATCGCCTTCCCGGTCGGCCCCATCCTCGGCGGCTGGCTGCTCTCCCACTACTGGTGGGGCTGGGTGTTCCTGATGAACGTGCCGGTAGCCATCCTCGGCTTCGCCGCGGTGGCCGTCCTGGTGCCCGAGTCAGCAGCGCCCGAGCGGCCGGGCTTCGACATCATAGGCATCCTCAGCTCGAGCGCCGGCCTGGTCGGAATCACGTTCGGGTTCATCCAGGCCGGCCAGCACGGCTGGAGTTCGCCGGGCGCCATCGTCCCGCTGCTCGCCGGGCTGGCCATCGTCGTGGGCTTCTTCGGCTGGGAGCGGCTCCTGCAGCGCAGGCCGGGCGGCAAGCCGCTCGTTGATCTCGACCTGTTCCGCTCCGCCTCGTTTACCTGGGGTGTCATCCTGTTCACCGTGCTCACCCTCGCGCTGGTCGGGATGCTCTTCACGATGCCGCAGTTCTTCCAGGGCGTGATGGGGACCAACCCGGAGGGGTCGGGCCTGCGGCTGCTGCCCGCCGTCGGCGGGCTCATGCTTGGCCTGCTCCCGGCCTCCTGGCTGGCCAAGACGATCGGTGCCAAGCTCACGATCGCGGCCGGCTTCGCGATCCTGGCCGCCGGCCTGGCCATCGGGGCACTGACCTCGCCGACCTCCGGCGAGGGATTCGTGGCACTGTGGATGGCGATCGCCGGAGTGGGCACCGGCATGACCATGGCCACCGCGGCATCGGCGGCCCTGGCCCAGCTGTCGCAGGAGCGCGCGGGCGTCGGCTCCGGCGTACTCCAGGCGCTGAAGAACGCCGGGGCGCCGCTCGGCGCGGCGATCCTTGGTAGCGCGCTGAGCTCGGCGTACCTGAGCCGGCTGCACCTGGCCGGGCTGCCAGCGGCGGCCGCCAGGGTGGTGCGGCAGAGCGTGTTCGGCGGCACGGCCGTGGCGAGGCTGCTGCACTCGCCTGCCTTGCTGACCTCGGTCCGCACGGCGTTCACGCACGGAGTCGACGTCGCCCTGGCCGTCTCGGTGGGCTTCGCCCTGCTCGGCCTGCTGCTGGCCCTGGTGTTCATGCCGGGCCGCTCCGGCAGTTCGCGCGCTCCCGCCGCGCAGCCGCCTGGCACGGCCGACGAGGTCCCGGGAGGAGCGCACGTTGCCGCCTGACCCAGAGCAATCGCTCAGCCTGCGCGAGCGCAAGAAGGCCAGGACCAGGGCGGCCATCCAGCGCGAGGCCCTGGCGCTGTTCCGCGCCCAGGGCTACGAGGCCACCACGGTCGAGCAGATCGCCGAGGTGGCCGAGGTCGCGGTATCCACGGTCTTCAGGTACTTCCCGGCCAAGGAGGACCTGGTCCTGAGCGACGACTACGACGCCCTCCTGGTCGAAGCCTTCCGTGTGCAGCCGGCCGACCTCGGCCCGGCCGAGGCCGCCCGGCGTGCGCTCGGCGCGGTCCTGGCCGACCTCGGGGCCGACGAGCGGGCGGCCATGCGCGAGCGGGCCACGCTCGCCCTGGCCGTGCCCGAGCTACGGGCGGCATTGATAGGCCAGCTCGCCGAGGCCATCGGCTTGATCGCCGATCTCGTCGCCCGCCAGACCGGCCAGAGCCGCACCGACTTCGGCACCTACGCGAGCGCCGGGGCAATACTCGGGGTGATGATCTCGGCGGAGTTCTACTGGGTCGAGCACCCCGACTCCGACCTGTTCGCGCTGCTCGATGACGCTCTGGTCAGGCTCGGGTCCGGGCTCGCGCTGTGAGCTGGCGCGGACGCCTGTTGCCGACCAGGCCGCGCGTCGCGCAGGATGCTGACTAGGCCGGCGCACAGCCGTCGGGCGGCGGCGGCGCGACGGCCCGCACCGGCTCACTGGGAGGGGGGAGGGGCACCCCGCCGCGATGCGCGGCGGAGCCCAGGATGTCGATGGCGCGGATCGTGGTGATCGGGGCGGGAGTGGTGGCGCTGGGCGCTGCGATGCTGCTGGCGGCTGACGGCCATCAGGTGATCGCGGTCGAGCGCGACCCGGCCGGGCCGCCTGATGACCCGGTGCAGGCGTGGGAGCGCTGGGAGCGGCCGGGGCTGAACCAGTTCCGGCTGCCGCACGCGTTCCTTGCTCGGTACCGGGCGGTCCTCGACGCCGAGCTTCCCGCGGTCGCCAGCGCGCTGTCGGACGCTGGCGCGCTGCAGCTGAACTTCATCCGCGACGTGCTGCCGGCCCAGGTGACCGGCGGCTGGCGGGACGGAGACGAGCGGTTCGGGTGGCTCACCGGCCGGCGTCCGGTGATGGAGGCCGTGCTGGCGGCCTCCGCCGAGGCCACGCCCGGGGTGCAGGTCCGCCGCGGCGCGGCGGTGGACGGCCTGGTCACCGGGGCCGCGCCGAGCAGCGGCGTGCCGCACGTGACCGGAGTCCGCACCAGGGCGGGCGAGGTGATCAGCGCCGACCTGGTGGTGGACATGAGCGGCCGGCGGTCCGCGCTCCCCGACTGGCTCGAGGCAGCCGGCGGCCGCCGGCCGGCCGATGAGCTCGAGGAGAGCGGCTTCGTCTACTACGGCCGTCACCTGCGGTCCGCTGACGGGTCGCTGCCGGCCCTGATCGGGCCCGCGCAGATCAACTGGGGCACGATCAGCTCGCTCACGCTGCCTGCTGACAACGGTACGTGGGCCGTCGCGCTCGTGACCGGGTCGACGGACACCGCGCTCCGCGGCCTGCGCGAGCCCGCCGCCTGGGAGGCGGTGGTGCGCAGCCTTCCGCTGATCGCGCACTGGCTGGACGGCACTCCGATCGACGATGGCGTCGGGGTCATGGCCAGGCTCGAGGATCGCTACCGGGCCTTCGTGATCGACGGCGCGCCGGTGGCCACCGGGGTTGTGGCCGTGGCGGACTCCTGGGCCTGCTCGAACCCGACCAACGGGCGTGGCGCCTCCATCGGCATGCTGCATGCCCTCACGCTGCGCGACACGCTCAGGACCGCAGGCCTGGACGACCCCGCGGCGTTCGCCGCGGCTTTCCACGCCGCGACCGCGCGCGACATCGAGCCCTGGTACCGGGCCACGCTCGCCATCGACCGGCATCGCGCGGCCGAGATCGAGGCGGGCATGCGCGGCGAGCGCTACGACCCGCCCGACCCGGACTTCCAGCTTGACCGGGCACTTGAGGCAGCGGTCGGCGCCGACCCGGACTGCCTGCGCGCCTACCTGGACATCAGGTTCGTGTTGTGCACGCCTGACCAGGCACTCGCCAGCCAGGACCTGCGCCGCCGCGCCCTGAAGCTTGGTGCGGGCTGGCGCGACCGCCAGCCGCTCGGCCCCGGCCGGGACGAGCTTGTGGCGCTCGCGTCGGGCGCCTCTGACTGAGCGGCTGGCCCTGGTGACGACCGGCCAGGCACACCGCGCAGCAGACAGCGCGGTCATCTCCATATCGAATCCACATGTCGTGCACCGACCTGTCAATCACGTTCTGTTACATCATGTGAGCCGCACGTAAGCGGGACTACGGGGGAAGGGACGCGCGGGCCGGTGATGGGGCCGGCCGCCGCCCGACGGGTCACCGCAGAGCGGACATGGGGGAAGGGGACGACGGGCCAGCTACTTGGGGGACTGGCCCGCTATCCCGTCAGATGACGGCGCCTGACCGCGCCGGGCGAGTCCGGATGTCGCGGGGGGCATCCGGACAGCCCGTGCGGCCGGGTGCGGGCGCCATTCGCCTGGCTAGCCGGGCTCGGCGCGCGGCATCGTGACGGTCACCGTCGTTCCCTTGCCGGGCTGGCTCGCGACGTCAAGCTCGCCGTGGTGTGCACGGACCAGCTCGCTGACGATGGCCATCCCGATCCCGCTGCCCGGGGCCAGGTCCGCCGAGCCCTGGCCGCGGAAGAACCGCTCGGTGATCAGGGGCAGATCCTCCGCAGGGATCCCGATCCCTGAGTCGCTGACCCTGAGCATGGCGAGGTAACGGCCATCCAGGCCCGACTCGATGACGACCCTGCCGCCGCGCGGGGTGAACTTCAGCGCGTTGGTCAGCAGGTTGATCGCCACCTCCCGCATCCGGCCCTGGTCGCATTCCGCCCACGCCTGCGACAGCCGCATCACCAGGCTGATCCCGGCGGCGTCGAAGGATTCGGCCAGCCTGGCAGCCGCCTCTGCCGCGACATCGGCCAGGTCCTGCGGCACGAGCTTGAGCTGGAGCGCCGCGGACTCCGCCGCGGCCAGATCCTGGAGGTCGTCGAGCATGCGCGAGAGCCTGACCGCCTCGTCGTGCAGCGAGGCGATGGCCTCAGGTGACGGCGTGGCCAGGCCGTCCTGAATCGCCTCAAGGCCGGCTTGCAGCACGGCGACCGGAGTCCGCACCTCATGCGCCATGTTGGCGACCAGGTTGCGCTGCACCCGGTCGTGCGCGTCCAGCGCGTTCGTGGACGCATTGAAGGCCTCGAGTACCTCGCGCAGCACGCCGACCGAGCGGACGTTCCTGATCCTGGCATCCCTGTTGCCCGCCTGCCTGGCATGCATGGCCGCGAGCAGCCGGTCGAGCGGGGCGGCGATCCGCCGCGCGACGAAGAACGACGCCAGGCCGGCCAGCAGCACCGCGAGCGCGGCGGCGAGGAGCCGCACCTGCCACCGCTGGACCAGGAACCTGTCGATGTCGGCGGAAAAGCCCGCGCTGCCGAACCGCAGCGTGACCCGCCCGACCTGCCGGCCTGCCACGATGACCGTCCTGGCCAGCTGAGGCCGGGGCAGGAAGGCGGCGAACCCCGATGTGGCGGCGACCGGCCGGCCCGCAGGGCCCGTGAGCCGCATGGCGGCGCCGGACCGGGCGACGAAGGCCAGGACCGGAGCGAGATCCGCACTGGTCCAGCCCGCATGGCCGTAGGCGGTCGCCGCCGATGCGGACGCGGCGTTGGCGAGCCTGGCCTGCTGCCCGGTGACGAGGTGGCGAGCGTCCTTGGCCAGCGAGGCAGCGCCGACGGCGATGACGACCACGACGGCGAGCACGGCGACGCTGACGAAGGCGAGCATGATCCGTCGCCCGAGCTCGCCGATGCCGAGAATGCGGCGATTGGGCCGGCTATCCGGCATGGCGATGCAGCCTGCCGCTGCCTGCGGCGTCGGGGAACCTGACCGTGACCGCGGTGCCGGCTCCTGCGTCGCTGGCGATCTCCAGCTGGCCGTGGTGAGCGCGGACAAGCTCGCTGACGATAGTCAGCCCGATGCCGCTGCCTGCCGCGGTCTCCCGCGAGCGCTGGCCGCGGAAGAACCGCTCGGTCACCAGCGGCAGCTCGTCAGCGGGAATGCCGACGCCGGTGTCGCTGACCCGCAGCATAACGGCCCCGGCGTCGTCGTGGCCGGCGCGCAGCACCACGTTGCCGCCGGACGGGGTGAACTTCAGCGCGTTGGTGAGCAGGTTGGTGACCACCTCGTGGATGCGCCGCTTGTCGCAAGCCAGCGTGGCGCTCGTCAGCTGCCTGACCAGGCTGACCCCTTTCATCTCGTAGGAGTCCCCGAGGCTCGCGGCCGCGTCGGCCGCGATCTCGGCCAGGTCCTGCGGGACAAGCACCATCTGCAGCGCGGCCGCCTCAGCCGAGGCCAGCGCCTGCAGGTCGTCCACCATGCGGGCCAGCCGCAGCACCTCGTCGCGCAGCGAGGCCAGGTTCTCGGCGGTCGGCTCGCTAATGCCGTCGAGCATGGCCTCGTGGCCTGCCTGCAGGATCGCCACCGGCGTGCGGAGCTCATGCGCGATGTCGGCAAACAGGTTGCGGCGCAGCCGGTCCTGCTGATCGACGACGTCGGTGGACTCGTTGAAGACCTCGAGCAGTTCGCGCAGCACACCGACGCCGGACAGCGGGCTTACCCTGGCTGAGCGATCTCCGGCGCCGCGGGCGCGGGCCGTCTCGAGCATCCGGTCAAGCGGCCGGCTGATCTGGCGGGCGACCACGAACGATACGAGCAGAGCCAGCACCGCGGCGATCGCCGCGGCCTCGAGTCTGGCCCGCCACAACTCGGCATTGAGGTTGTTCGCCAGCGCGCCGAGCCCGGCTGGCCCGAACCGCACGATGACGCTTCCCACCCGGTGCCCCCTCGCCGTGACCTGCTGGCGCAGCTCGCTCGACGCCGGGTAGGTGCGGTATCCGGACGAGACGCCCACCAGCCGGTTCGACGCGTCACGCACAGAGACGGCCGCGCCGGCTCGCCGCGCGATGTCGAACACGGGAGCAAGGTTGGCGCGTGCCCACCCGATCCCCTGATAAGCGGCGCCCGAGGTCAGCGCGACGGCTCTGGCCAGGCTCTGCTCCTGCTGGCGCGCGACCGTCGTGGTGTCCGTGTGGACGCTGAGCTCGGACACGACCGCAGTGATCAGAATCGCCGCGATCGCCACGGCGACGAATGCCAGCGCGAGCCGCCGCCCGAGCTGCCCGATGCCGAAGGCCCGGCGGCTAGCCATCCTTGGTCAGGCCGAGCCGGTACCCGCCGCCAAGCACGGTCTGCACGATCGCCGGGTTCGCCGGGTCGAGCTCGATCTTTCGCCGCAGGTTCTTCACGTGCGAGTCGACGGTCCGCTCGTATCCCTCGAAGTCGTAGCCGCGTACCCGGTTGATCAGCTCGAACCGCGAGTAGACCCGGCCGGGAACGGTCGCGAGCGCAACCAGGATGCCCCACTCCGTCGGGGTCAGCTCGACCTCGGTGCCGCGCACCAGCGCCACCCGCCGCGGCTCGTCGATGACGAGCGCCCCTTCGCCGTACTGACTGACGCCGCTCCCGTTCGCGGCCGACGCGTTGCGGCGCAAGATCGCCTGGACCCGCAGCACGAGCTCGCGCGGGCTGAACGGCTTCGTCACGTAGTCGTCGGCGCCGAGCTCAAGCCCGGCGATCCTGTCCTCCTCGCTGGACTTGGCCGTCAGCATCAGGATCGGCGTGGGGCTGACGGCCCTGACCTCGCGCGCCACGGTCTCGCCAGGCACGTCGGGGAGGCCGAGGTCGAGCACGATGAGGTCGGGCGAGGCCGACTGGGCCACGGTGATGGCCTCGGCTCCCGAGTCGGTGGACAGCACCGAGATCCCGGCCCGCTCCAGGTAGGAGCGGACGAGCTCCCTGAGCTTGCGCTCGTCCTCGACGAGCAGGACCGTCGTCGTCATCGCACCCGACGCCCCCCATCGGTGCAGTGCTGCCCGTGCCCCGCTGCGGGCCAGCACCGCTGATCATGCCCAGAACTGGCCACGGCGACTCCGCCAGGCCTTGCCGGGCCACGCGCCGACCTAGACGGGACCAGGGGAATCCCGGTCAGGACAGGTGAGCGTGACCGTGACTGCAGTGCCCTTCTCAGGGTCGCTGGCGATCTCCAGCCGGCCGCGCTGGGCGCTGACCAGCTGTCCCACGATCGCCAGCCCGAGGCCGCTGCCCGGGACATCGGCCGCCGCCTGACCGCGGAAGAACCGCTCGGCCACCTGCGGCAGCTCGGATGCGGGGATGCCGATGCCGGTGTCGGTGACCCGCAGCATGGCGAGCGACCCTGACGGCCCCGCAGGCCCGGTCTCCACCGTGACCGTGCCGCCGGCCGGGGTGAACTTCACTGCGTTGGTGAGCAGGTTCACCGCCACCTCGTGCATCCGGCGCGCGTCGCAGATCGCGACGACCTGGTCGGTCCGCCTGACCAGGCGGACATCCGCCGAGGCGAGCGACTCGGCGAGCCCGTCGCAGACCTGGTCAGCGACGGCACCGAGATCGTGGGTCGCCAGGTCCACCTGGAGGCCCGCCGCATCGGCCGCCGCGAGCTCCTGGAGATCGTCGATCATCTCGCCGAGCCGCGCCGTCTCCGCGCCCAGCGAGCGCAGATTCTCGTGCGACGGCTCGGTCACGCCGTCGGCCAGGGCCTCGGACTCCGCCCGCAGGACGGTGACAGGCGCTCGGAGCTCGTGTGCGATGTCCGCGACCATGTCGCGCCTGACCCTGGCCTCCCCGGCGAGCGAGTCGGCCATCTGGTCGAACGCGGTAGCGAGCCCGCGGACCTCGGACACCCCGCGGACCCTGCCGACCCGCGCTGTCGTGTCGCCGGCTCCCATTGCGCGTGCCGCCCGGGTCAGCCGGTCGACCGGCGCCGTGACGTAGCGGGACACGATCAGCGACACGGCCAGGGCTGCCAGCAGGGCCCCGGCGGCCCCGGCGAGGCGGATCCGCCACCGCAGGTCCGCGAACTGCACCACGGCCGCCTCGAGCCCGGCGTCGCGGAACCTGACGGTGACGAGCCCGATTGGCCTGCCGTGCTCGGTGACGGTCTCGCGGCGCTCGGAGACCCAGGCGGAGCCGGCGAAGCCAGGTGTGGCGCCGACGACTCCCCCACCTGATCCGCGTACCTGCACCGCCGCGCCGGCCCGGTCGACGAGGTCGATGACCGGATCGAGCTTGGACCGGTTCCAGCCGCCGTGCGAATAGGCGTCCCGCGAGGCCAGCGCGAGCGCACGGCTGATGTCCGCCTGCTGCTCGCCTTCCAGCCTGCTCAGGTCGGCGGCAACGGTCGCCGCGGCGACCGCGAGCACGATCCCGATGGAAAGCACGGCCACGCCGACGCACACGAGCGCGAGCCGCAGTCCCGTCCGCCCGATCCAGGCGCCACGGGGTTCAGCCATCCCAGACGGGTTGTCTGCCGCCTGGGCGCGACCTGATCGCGTCACCCCACCCGATGCCCCCCATCGGCAAACGCTGACCGGCGCCCGCACCGCAGCACAGATTCGCTGATCATGCCCAGATCGGGCCGTGATGACTCCCGCCCCGCCCGCTCGGCCGCTACCCGGCGGGCCGAGCTACCCGGCGAGCAGTACGTCAGCGTCGAAGCAGGTGCGGTCGCCGGTGTGGCAGGCCGCGCCGACCTGGTCGACCTTGACGAGCACGGTGTCGCCGTCGCAGTCGAGCGCGACCGACCTGACGTGCTGCGCGTGCCCCGAGGTCTCGCCCTTGACCCAGTACTCCTGCCTGCTGCGCGACCAGTAGGTGCAGCGGCCCGTGGTCAGCGTGCGGTGCAGGGCCTCGTCGTCCATCCAGCCGAGCATCAGCACCTCGCCGGTGTCGTACTGCTGCGCGATGGCCGGGAACAGCCCGGCCTGGTCCCGCTTGAGCCTGGCCGCGATCCGCGGGTCGAGCCCGCTGGCCTGGTGGGTGCTCATGCGCCTCCCTGCTCGTTCCGATCGTTCCGGCGGACCGGCTGGACCGCGCGGACCGGGTACCCGGCGGCCCGCAGCGACTCCTTGACCTCGGCGATCCGCAGCTCGCCGAAGTGGAACAGGCTCGCGGCCAGCACCGCGTCGGCGCCGGCTCGCACGGCGGGGACGAAGTCGCCGACCTGCCCGGCGCCGCCGCTGGCGATGACCGGCACGTCGACGGCCGCCCGGACCGCGCTGATCAGCGGCAGGTCGAACCCGGCCTTGGTGCCGTCGGCGTCCATCGAGTTCAGCAGCACCTCGCCGGCGCCAAGCTCCGCGGCGCGGCTGGCCCACCGCACCGCGTCAAGCCCGGTGCCGCGCCGCCCGCCGTGCGTGGTCACCTCGAACCCGCTCGGGCACCCGGCCGCGCGCCGGGCATCCACCGAGATCACCACGCATTGCGAGCCGAACCGCCCGGCCACCTCGGTCAGCAGGCCAGGCCTGCCGATCGCCGCGGTATTCAGCGACACCTTGTCGGCACCGGCCCGCAGCAGCGCGTTCACGTCGTCGGCGCTGCGCACCCCGCCGCCCACGGTGAGCGGTATGAAGACCTGGTCGGCGGTCCTGGCGACCACGTCCCGCATGGTCTGGCGGTCCTGGCTGGACGCGGTGATGTCGAGGAACACCAGCTCGTCGGCGCCGTCGGCGTCGTAGGCGGCGGCCAGCTCGACCGGGTCGCCCGCGTCGCGCAGCCCGAGGAAGTTGACGCCCTTGACGACCCTGCCGCCGTCCACGTCCAGGCACGGGATGACCCGCACGGCGACGGTCACGCCGTGCTCCGCTCGCTCATGCCGTGCTCCCCGCCGCCGCGAGCGCCTCTTCCAGCGTGAACACCCCCGCGTACAGCGCCTTGCCGACGATCGCGCCGTCCACGCCAAGCGGCACGAGCGCGCGGATCGCCCGCAGGTCGTCGAGCCCGGAGACGCCGCCGCTGGCGATCACCGGGCTCGCCGTCCGGCCGCAGACCAGCGCAAGCAAGTCGAGGTTCGGCCCGGCCAGCATGCCGTCCCTGGCCACGTCGGTGACGACGTAACGGGAGCAGCCGTCGGACTCCAGCCTGCCGAGCACGTCGAGCAGCTCGCCGCCGAATGTGGTCCAGCCGCGGGCAGCGAGCCGCGTCCCGCGCACATCGAGCCCGACCGCGATCCGTTCTCCATGCTCGGCGATCACGCCGCTGACCCAGTCAGGCTGCTCCAAGGCGGCAGTCCCCAGGATCACCCGTTCGCACCCGGTCGCCAGGGCCCGTGCCAGCGACGCGTCGTCGCGGATGCCGCCGGACAGCTCGACGGCCACGTCCAGCCTGCCCACGACCTCGGCGAGCAGGCCGGCGTTGGAACCGCGGCCGAACGCCGCGTCCAGGTCGACCAGGTGGATCCACTGCGCTCCGGCCCGCTGCCAGGCGAGCGCCGCGTTCAGCGGGTTACCGTACGACGTCTCGGTGCCTGCCGCGCCCTGGACCAGCCGGACGGCCTGGCCGCCGGCCACGTCCACGGCGGGCAGCAGCGTCAGGGCTTGCGTCACCGGACCAGCTCCAGCCAGTTCGACAGCAGCGCCGCCCCGGCATCGCCGGACTTCTCCGGGTGGAACTGGGTGGCGCACGCCGGTCCGTCCTCGACCGCGGCGACGAATGGCTGGCCGTGCTCAGCCCAGGTCAGCAGCGGCCGGGCCGCGTCGCTGCGCTCCGGTTCCGCCCAGCTCCTGACCGCGTAGGAATGCACGAAGTAGAACCGCTCGCTCGCGCCGATCCCGGCAAAGAGACGGCTGCCGGCCGGCGGCTGGAGGGTGTTCCACCCCATGTGCGGGAGCACGGGTGCCTCAAGCCGGTCCACCACGCCCGGCCAGACCCCGCAGCCGTCAGTCTGCTCGCCGTGCTCGACCCCGCGGGTGAAGAGCACCTGCATGCCCACGCAGATCGCGAGCACCGGGCGGCCGGCCGCGAGGCGCTTGGCGATGATCTCGTCGCCGCGCACCGCCCGCAGGCCGCGCATGCAGGCGGCGAACGCGCCGACGCCGGGCACTACGAGCCCGGCCGCGTTCAGCGCCGCGTCGGCATCGGCGGTCACCGACGTGGCCGCCCCTGCCCGCTGCAGGGCCCTGGCGGCCGAACAGAGGTTGCCCGAGCCGTAGTCAAGCACCACGACCCGCCGTGCGGCGCCGGTCACAGCACGCCCTTGGTGCTCGGCACGCCGTGGCCGCGCGGGTCGGGTGCCGCGGCGGCGCGCAGCGCCCTGGCGAAGGCCTTGAACTGCGCCTCGACGATGTGGTGCGGATTGCGCCCGTACAGCACGGTCAGGTGCACGCAGATCGCGGCGCTGGACGCCAGGGTCTCGAAGAAGTGCCTGGTCAGGCTGGTGTCGTAGGTGCCGATTAGTGGCGCCATGCCGTCCGGCTCGGCGTGCACCGCATAGGGCCGTCCGGCCAGGTCCACCGCGGCCCGCACCAGCGTCTCGTCGAGCGGTATCAGCGCGTCGCCGAACCGGTGCAGGCCGGCCTTGTCGCCGAGCGCCCGGCGCAGCGCCTCGCCGAGCGTGATCGCGGTGTCCTCCACGGTGTGGTGCGCGTCCACCTCGATGTCGCCCTTGGCGTGCACGTGCAGGTCGATGCAGCCGTGCCTGGCGAGCTGGCCGAGCATGTGGTCGAAGAACGGGACGCCGGTCTGCACGTCGGCGGACCCCATGCCGTCCAGGTTCAGCTCGACGGCGACCTGGGTCTCCCTGGTCGCGCGCTCCACCCTGGCCGTCCGGCCCGTCCGGTCAGGCTCGCCGGTCACGCCAGCACCGCCTCAAGTGCGCGGCGGAACGTGTCCATCTCGGCCGGCGTGCCGATGCTGACCCGCAGCCAGCCCGGCGGGCCTACCTCCCTGACCAGCACGCCCTGGTCGAGCAGCGCCTGCCAGACCGCCCGCCGGTCGGCGAAGGTGCCGAACAGCACGAAGTTGGCGTCCGAGTCAGCGACTGCCAGCCCGCGGCCGCGCAGCCAGCCCACCAGCTCGTCGCGCGCCTGCCTGATGGCCCGCACGGTCTGCAGCAGCTCGCCGGACCGCGCGAGCGCGGCCCGCGCGGCCGCCTGGGTGAGCGCGGAGAGGTGATAGGGCAGCCGGACGATCTGCAGCGCGTCCACCACCGGCTGGCCGGCCGCCAGGTAGCCGACCCGCGCGCCGGCCAGGGCGAAGGCCTTCGACATGGTGCGGACCACCACCAGCCTCGGGAAGCTCGGCAGCAGCGCGAGCGCGGTGGCGTCGGGATCGCGCGCGAACTCGGCGTAGGCCTCGTCCACGATCACCATGCCCGGCGCGGCGGCGCAGATCCGCTCGATCGCCGCGGCCGCGAGCGCGGTCCCGGTCGGGTTGTTCGGCGAGGTGAGGAAGACCAGGTCAGGGCGCGCCTGGCCGATCGCGGCCAGCGCCCTGCTCTCGTCGAGGCCGAAGTCCTCGGCCCTGGCCGCGCTGACCCACCCGGTGCCGGTGGTCAGCGCGATCAGCGGGTGCATCGAGTACGACGGCTCGAACCCGATCGCGGTGCGGCCCGGCCCGCCGAACGCCTGGAACAGCTGCTGGATGACCTCGTTCGACCCGTTGGCGGCCCACAGCTGGCGGTAGTGCAGGCCGTGACCGAGGTAGCCGGCCAGGTCGCGGCGGAGCGCGACGGCGTCGCGATCCGGGTACCTGTTGAGCGCGGCGGCCTCCGCCGCGGCCGCGTCGGCGATCTGCCGCACCAGGTCGGGCGAGGGCGGGTAGGGGTTCTCGTTCGTGTTCAGCCGGATGACGGCATCGATCTGGGGCGCGCCGTACGGCTCACGGCCGATCAGGTCGGCGCGCAGCGGCAGCGGCGCGGCAGGCCCGTGCGGCACGGCCCCGGGCCGCACGGGCTCCTGGGCTGCCGTGTCTGCCAGGCCTGCGGTGTCCGCCCCGGCCGGCACCCTGACCCTGACCGCGATGACGTGGGCGGCCAGGTCCTCGGCGCCGCCCAGCGCGTCGATGTGCGGCGCGACCCGCGCGAGTGCGGCCCGGTCGCAGCTCACCACGTGGATCCCGCGCAGGAACGTGAGGACGGAGAGGCCGCCCGAGTGCCGCGCTGTCCCGCCGGTGGGCAGCACGTGGTTGGACCCGGCCAGGTAGTCGCCGAGCGAGACCGGCGCGTACTTCCCGACGAACACCGCGCCCGCATTGCGCACCCGCGCGGCGACCCCGGCAGCGTCCGCGGTCTGGATCTCCAGGTGCTCGGGCGCCCACGCGTCGCTGACCGCGAGCGCGGCGCCGACGTCGTCGACAAGGACGCAGGCCGACTGGCCGGTCAGCGCCTCCTTGACCCGGTCGGCGTGCCTGGCAGTCTCGATCTGCCTGGTCAGCTCGATCTCGACCCGATCCGCCAGGCCGGCGTCGGTGGTGATCAGCAGGCACGCGGCGAGCGGGTCGTGCTCGGCCTGCGCGATCAGGTCGGCGGCCACGAACACCGGATCGGCGGTGCCGTCCGCGATGATCGCGATCTCGGTGGGCCCCGCCTCCGCGTCGGTACTCACCGTGCCGAGCAGCAGGCGCTTGGCCGCGGCGACGTAGACATTGCCGGGCCCGGTGACGGTGTCGGCGGGCGCGCAGTCCTCGGTGCCGTAACCGAGCATCGCGATCGCCTGGGCGCCGCCGGCCGCGTGCACTTCGGAGATGCCGAGCAGCGCGCAGGCGGCCAGGATGGCGGGGTGCGGCAGCCCGCCGTGCTCGGGCCGCGGCGGCGAGGCGACCGCGATCTGGCTCACCCCGGCCACCTGAGCCGGGATCACGTTCATCACCACCGACGACGGGTAGGCGACCAGCCCGCCTGGCACGTACACGCCGGCCCTCGCGACCGGCACGTAGCGCTCGGTCACCGTCGAGCCGTCGGCGACCGCGGTGCTGCGCTGCACGGGAAGCTGCGCCTCGTGCACGGCCCTGGCCCGCCTGGCTGCCTCGGTCAGCGCCGCGGCGACGGCCGGGTCGAGGCGCGCGAGCGCGCCGGACAGCGCCTCGGGCGGCACCCTGGTGGTGGCCAGGTCCACGCCGTCGAACCTGGCCGTGTGCTCGCGCACCGCCTGCGCGCCGCGCTCGCGCACGTCGTCGCAGACCGGCCGGACGGCGGCAAGCGCCGCCTCGACGTCAAGCTCGGCGCGCGGCAGCACCCGCGCCAGCCGCCTGCCGCCGACCTCGGCAACCGGCTCACCCCGTAGATCGATCCTGTTGAGCACCCCGCAAGCCTAATCGGCGCCGGCCGCCGGCCCTGCCGCGGATCGCGGGCCGCACCTCAGCTAGGCATAGGCCGGGGCGGTCCGGCCGACGGACGACGCGGCCTCGCCGACCGAGTCGGCGCCGAGCTCCTCACTCGCCGCGACCAGGCTGCTTCAGACGGTGAGCACCCTGCCCGGCGGCGGTGAAGTACCAGCCGGCCGCGACGCAGGCGGTGGCCGACGTGCACGAGACGTCGTTCAGCACGGTAGCGGTGGCGCCGGCCGGGTTGGGTGTGCGCTGGACAGTCCAGGCCGTGCCGTCCACCGCTCGGCCAGGGCCACCGTGGTGCCCTCGCCGTTCAGGTAGCTGCCGACCGCGACACGCCGACGGGCTGGCGCAGGAGTCGCCACGAGCGACCCGTTGCGCAGGTGGACCGGGTTGGGCGTGGGCTCGACGCGCCAGTCTCCCCGCGCGCCCGGGGGCCTGGCGGGCGGCAGGCCTGGCCGGCCGCGGCAGCGCGCCGCCGTCGGTGAGCAGGCCGGATCGCCACTGCGACCCGGGCGCCGCGGCCGGCGCCGGGAGCCGCCCGAACGACCCGGCGTCGGCATGACCGGCCTGATGGCCAGCGGAGTCGGCGAGGCGCGCGACGCGGGCGTGCGGCCGGACGGGCTAGCCTGAGCACCGGGTGCCGCGGCCAGCCCGGCCGCGCTCAGCAGCACGACGGCGGCGGACGCGGTCGCGCGACCGATCAAACAGGCCAGCTTCGCCACCCTTCGGGGTAGCAAGCTGGTGAGGCAGGTTGCCCTATCGTGCCACTTTCGGCCCGATTAGACGAGGTGAGCGCGTGCACGTCGAGCACTCGGCGCAGATCTGGCGGGACTTCCCCGAACTCATTCCTGGCGTGCTTGCCGTGCGGGGGATATCGGCCCAGGTCAGCGCCGACTCCTGGGTGGCCGACTTCACCCGCGCCGCGAAGGAGCGGCTGGCCGACGGACCTGAGAGCGAACTGCCCGAGATCCAGGCGTGGCGGCGTGCCTTCGCCAGGATGGGGCTCAAGCCCACCCAATACCGATGCGCCTCGGAGTCGCTGCTGCGGCGGTTGCGCAAGGAAGGATCGCTGCCGCGGCTGAACCCGCTGATCGACCTGTGCAACGCGGTCTCGGCTGCCTACGCGATCCCGGTGGCCGTCTTCGACGCCGACCAGATCACCGGGCACCTTGAGGTCCGCTACGCCGCGGGCGACGAGACGTACCTGGCGTTCTCCGGCGAGACCGAGCGGCCGACGACTGGCGAGGTGATCTTCCGCGACGCCGCCGGGCAGGCGCACGCCAGGCGCTGGACGAACCGGCAGAGCGCCCGCTCGGCCGTCCAGCCCGCAACGTCAACCGTGCTGATCATGGCCGAGGCCCTGCACGGATCGGCCGCCAGCGACGTGCCCGAATTGCTCGCGGCCATCAGCGCCGAGATCGCCGCCCTCTGGTCGGTCGCTCCGACGACCGCCGTGCTGACCGCCTCCGCGCCGCGGTTCGCGTTCAGCCGGTAACCGGCCGTCGGCCTCGACTGGCGGCCGGTCCCCGTCCAGCACCAGCTTCATCCGCTCCTCGCTGCGCTCTGGGCGATCCGGAAGCGGCTGGATGAATCCCGTTCTGGTGAAGCCCAGCCGCTCGTACAGGCCCACGGCGGTGTCGTTGCCGTCGAGCACCCACAGGTACACGGTGCGCACGCCAGTGATCCGCAGGTCATCGAGCACTGCGCTGACCATGTCACTGGCCACATGCTCACGCCGGCGGTCAGGCGATACCCAGATGTACTCCAGGAAGCACTCATCATGCGGTGTGTCAGGTTCGCGTGTAACGCCAAGCAGTCCCGTCGGCTGTCCGTCCCGCACGCAGACGTACCATTTCCCGCGGTCAAACTCAGCCTGCCACCGGTCGGCGAAGTAGCCGAACTCCTCCTCGTAGGTGGCGAGAAACGCGTCGGGCGACTCTTTTAGCGCCCTTAGCCTGATATCCTTAAGTTCTTCCCATTGATCAGGTTTCAGATGCTCGATATCAGACATAAAGTCCAATGTGGCATGCGGTCACTCGCCTGACAAGGCCGAGCAGACGCATGGATCGGCCTACGGCGCTCCGGAATTGGCCCGGAAGGCGACGGGGCTAGCGTGTCGCAGCCAGCCTGGCCGTCTCTCTGACCACGCTGAGCGAACCGCGACCCCGCGCCGAAAGCAGCCGGAGGGCATCGCTAGGTGGCAGGCCGGTGGGGAATGCCTCCACGTGCCGTTGCCAGTTCGCCTGGTCGGCGATCCATGCCTTCAGGTAGGCCTTGCAGAAGCTTGGCCTGATGCACGCGAGCCGACCGCGCGATGCCAAGAGCGCCGACCGGACCCGTTCCCGCTGGCTAGGGCCGATGGCCACCTTGTCCAGATGGCCGAGTATGTAGTCGATAAACCTCTTGCGCTGTGCCAGGAATTCGCGCCAGTAATCGCTGTCGGCGGCATCGAGCGGGCGGCCCTGGTCAAGCAGCCAGAAGATGCCCTCCGCCATCACGTCGCCGAACTCCTCGTTCCTCGCCCTGTCCTCATTGCGGAACGGATCGTAAGGGCGCTGCTCGACCTCGCCAGCCGCGGCCAGCGGTTGGATGCCCTCCTTCGGGTCGAGCAGGTAGAACCAGTCCTCGTTGTAGACGTCCGGGAAGAATGACATGTTGCGGCCCGTCTCCACCGCCAGCGCCCCGCCGCCGATGAAGGACTGCTGGTCCCCGCCGATCAGCCTGAAGGCGTGACAGACCACGGAGTTGTCTGGGTACCCGACATTCTTCAGCCCGACCGCGTTGTAGTCGCCCAGCAAACCTGCGGCTCGCTGCAGCTCCTGATGATCGTTAACGATGATGTCGTCGTCTAGGAACACGATCTGCTTCCAGCCGACGATATGGGCTAGCAGGAGCGCCAGGTTCCGCTTCGCGCTCGTGTCGGTGCCTCTGGCGAATCTTGTCCCGGCCAGCAGCCGGGAGGTCCTGAAATCCAGGAGCGGCAGCGCCGACGCGTTGAGCACGTCGACGGCGATGAGGTTGACGTCTGTTCCGATCCAGATGGCGGTCTCTCGCGCGCTGGTAAACCTGCCGCTGTGCAGCGTGACCAGTGCGCATCCAAGCTGTTCCGCTAGCGTGGCCGCTGTTTCTAGGCTGGCCGGCTTGCGCACGGTCGGAACGACGATCGCGTCCACGGTGCCAGCCGCCTCGGCGTCTGGAGTCCAGAGCAGACCGCAGTGTGAGCCATGATGATCTGGCGTCTCGAGAGCGGCCATCAGGGCTCGCTCGGCCATTCGAACAATCGGGTCTCCGTAAGAGTCCAGTCGGGTGTCAGTGGTGCCCCATTCACCACTTTCACCTTGGTGAGAATGCAGAAACGCTCTGTCCGGCCAAACTTACCCTGGGCGTATTCGGCATTGCGGTCACGAAACCAGGTATCGGTCAGCGCTCGCACAGCGCCGTAGGTGCCGCTGGCATACATTCCGCTGCAGATCGTGGCGGTCCGCTTGCGATTGAACGGATTCACCGCGCGGGCGAAGAGTGCCACGTCCTCGCGCAGCACTTGCCTGCCGTCCGACTGCTCAAGCTGCGGCCTGAACCGCTCGGGCTTGCCGTCACCGGTCACCTCGAAGTAGGGGCCCTCGGGCGATGACCAATCCGCCACCTGCCGTACCGGCAGCCGCAGCTCAGTGAACAGCGATCGGGTGGCCAGGTTCCAGTCGACGCCCCCCAGCGACACGAGGTGCGTCGTGTAGTCATCGGGCATAAGCTGCGAGGCCAGCTTGAAGGTAACCTCGCTGCCGGGGTTCGCCGCCCTGATGTGCCCGTGCAGCTCGATCAGCGAGTCGAGGTCCGCGTAGGCGTACAACGCCACGTAATCCGGGTCGGTCTGCCGGGAGTAATCGATCTTGTCCAGCTTCTCGGCAGGCAGCTGCGCGCAGACGATCGTGATCGGTCTGCCGCCTTCGAAGCGCCAGTACCCCGCGTTCAGTGACGTGATCACATCGTCGTTGACGGAAGCGTCGGCAGCGGCGCCCAGAGCCTGGCTGCGCAGCCGCTGCAACTCCCTCAGCAGGTCGTCACGCTCGGCTTTCTCCTCGTCATTCAGCTCGCTGGCATCGAGCATCCGTGGCATCGGCCCGCTGACCGAGCGCGCAGTCGCGAAGAAGGCGGCATAAGCCTCAAGGCGGTTCGGCGGAGGGATCTTTGGATTCTGCTGAGACTCCCAGGATGAGATCAGCGGCACGCTCACCGGTCGTCCCGCGCCTAGAGCCGTAGCTAGCTGTGGCTGCGTGACCTTCCTGTCCGGCCAACGCCCTTCCCGCAGTGCACGCAGCCTGCGCGCCAGCAGCCGCCGCGGATCCTCGCTCTCGTCCACCAGGAACCTGACCTTAACTTAACTTCAGCAGCAATATGAAGCCATCTGTCGAGCGATACTCCTAAACCACAAAGTCCCAGCTAGATGCCCTTCTGGTGCCGGATCAAACCTCTGTGAACCAACCTGCCCTGTCGGTCCGGCCAGCAATATATTACCACTTCAGGGCGGTTGCGATTGTTCTTCAGAAGGGTATGGTAAAGACACGCTCGATCGAAGCCAGACACGGGCAAGTCGAGCAACTTTAACTGAAGTTAAATCAGGAGGTGAACTTGAAGCCACTCGGCGGACACGCCGCACACCTGGTGCTCAGCGCACGTCGAATCGCGCCAGAGTACAGCGACGGGCGCCCCCGCGGCAACGGGAGCGCCCGTATCGGAAATCACCCTCGGCCTAGAAAACCAGGAGAACTTCCATGTCTACTGTAGCCCCTGCCGTAGCAATAGCAATCCAGCAGGCCGCCCACATGCGCGCCAGCCTGCACAGCCTGGCCACCGTACGCGACCGGGTCATCGTCCACCGCCAGCCGTTCCTGCGTGGCCTAGCCAGCCGGCACAGCCGGGCGTCCTCCTCTGCCACGACGGACCCGAATCTGCTGCCTCTGCTGCTTCTCGCTCTGGTGGTTGTCTTCTTCGGGATGGTTACGAGAGTCAACACTGAACTGGTGAACATCTTCTCCCAGCTCATCAGGACAGCGGCCGCGGTCGGCCGCATGCTGCTGCTGATGGTGGTGATCGGAGTTCTCGCGCTGATCGTCCTGCTCCACCTGTGACCCGCTGGCCGGCTGGCGGGCCACCCGATCGGCCCGCGAGCCGCGCTATTCGATGATCTTGGAGATCGGGATTTCCAGGATGTCCCGCGCGCCCGCTGCCCTCAGCGCAGGGATCAGCGTGTTGACACCGCGCTTGGGCACGACGGCCTCGACCGCGTGCATGTCGCCGCGGGCCAGCGAGGTGATGGTCGGCGAGGACATCGCCGGCAGGATGTCGGTCACCGCGCGCAGTTGGGCATCGGCGACGTTGAGCTTGACCAGCACGTTGCCGCGGGCCCTGATCGCGCCGCGCAACAGCAGCGCCACGTCCTCCATCGCGGCGCGCTTGTCTGGGTCGGCGTGCGCCTCGTGGTTGGCGATCAGCTCGGTGTAGCTGCTCAGCAGCGTGTGCAGGATCTTCAGGCCGTTCCTGCGCAGCGACGAGCCGGTCTCGGTCAGGTCCACGATTGCGTCGACGATGTCGGGCACCTTCGCCTCGGTGGCGCCGTAGGACGGGGTGACCACCGCCTTGATCCCGTGCTCCTCAAGGAACCGCCTGGTCAGCGCCGGCAGCTCGGTGGAGATCCTGATCCCGTCCGGCAGGTCGGCGATCGAGTTCCAGCCCGAGCTGACCGGCACCGCGAGCACGACGCGGACCGGGTCGCTGGTCGCCTTGGAGTACGGCAGCTCGCCGAGCGAGGCCACGTCGGCTCCGGTCTCGGCGATCCAGTCCCGGCCAGTGATGCCGAAGTCGAACAGTCCCTCGGCCACGTAGGTGGGGATCTCCTGTGGCCGCAGGAACCTGACCCGATCGATCCTCGGATCGTCGATCGACGCGTGGTAGTCGCGCTCCGAGGCGCGCCGCACGGTCAGGTCGGCCGAGTCGAACAGCTCGAGCGTGGCGCGCTCAAGCGACCCCTTGGGCAAGACGAGAGACAGCACCCCTGCACCTTATCTGTGCGCCGCGAAATCGATCCGGCCCAGTCTTGCCGGGCTGCCCGATCCGGAAATGTCCGACTCACGGGACCGGGACCGACCCCGAAGGAAGGAGCGGTCAGGTCGGCCTCGACCGCGATGGCGCCCGCTCTGCGGACCTCTGCTCAAGCTCACGACGTCATCCGCCTTCCTGGATGCGAGAATATCCGGAAGTCCGCTAGGCAGACTTTCTGTCTACCTGCCTTATACTGGACGTCGTTGACGTCAAGGAGGCAGAGATGGTCGCGCCGCCCGCAGGCAGGAGGCGCCACAGCCGGTCGCTGCCGCTGCGCCGCAAGGGTGTCATTACCGTCCCCCAAGAGGTCCGCGACGAGCTGAACTTGCGGGAAGGCGACAGCCTCCTCCTCACGGTCGAGGATGGCCGCATCGTCCTGACCCCAGCCGCGCTGATCCCGCGTGATCAGGCGTGGTTCTGGACCGAGGACTGGCAGGCCAGGGAGTCCGAGGCACAAGCCCAGATGACCGCAGGCGAGGGAACTGCCTACCACTCCGACACCGACTTCCTCGCCTCCTTCGACGATGGTGACTGACGCCCGTGCCGACGTACACGCGGCTGCCTGCGTTCGACGCGGACTGGAAAGGGCTCTCGCCCGCTGACCGGGAGCGGTTTCGCACGGCCATTGCCGCGTTCGTCGCAGACCTGGGCGCGGGCCACGGTTTCCGCCCGGGACTGCGAGTCAAAGGCGTCCGCGGAAGCCGCGGCGTCTACGAGATGACGTGGGCACCTGATGGCCGCGCGACCTTCTCCTACGGCCCGTCCCTGCAAGAGGGTGAGCCGCACGTCATCTGGCGGCGCATCGGCTCGCATCCGATCTTCACCAGGCCCTGACGCGGGCCATCTGCCGCTATTTCATGCGACAACCCGAAGGGTGGACGAGCCGTCGGGCAGGCGGCGGATCTCAAGCCGCTCGGTCACCCGGTCCTTCAGGTCGGCGACGTGGCTGACAATGCCGACCGCCCGGCCGCGGTCCCGCAGCTCGTCGATGACGCCGAGCACCTGGTCAAGCGTCTGCTCGTCCAGCGACCCGAACCCCTCGTCGATGAAGAGCGTCTCCAGGTCCACGCCCCCGGCCTCGGCCTTGACCACGTCGGCCAGCCCGAGCGCCAGTGCCAGCGAGGTGTAGAACGTCTCGCCGCCCGATAGCGACCTCGGGCTACGCTCCTCCCCGGTGTGCCGGTCGACCACCATCAGCGTCAGCCCGGTGCGCTGCCGCCGCGAGGCACCCTCGTCGCTGCGCCGCAGCTCGTACCGGCCGGACGACATCACAGCGAGCCGCACGTTCGCCGCGGCGACGACCTGCTCGAACCAGTGCCGGAGCACGTAGGTGGTCAGCGCCACTCGCCGGTGCCCCTCGGTGCCCTTGGCCAGCCCGGCCAGGTAGATCACCGGCGCGGTCGCCTCGATCAGCGCCTGCGCGTCCCGCTCGGCCGCCGCGACCTCGGCCAGCCGCTGGCCGAGCCGCTCGGCCCTGGCGAGCTGGACGTCGTTGGCCGCGCTGGCCTGGCGCTCGGCCGCCTGCGCACGGGCCAGGTCGGCCGCCGCGCGTTCCGCCTCCGTCCGCGCCGCGCCGCACCGCTCGGGGTCGAGGCCGGCCAGCTCGGGAGCCTCGGCCGCGGCCCGCAGCGCCGCGAGCCGCGCCTCCCAGGCCCGCACCTCGCCGTCGGCGGCGCTCAGCTCGTCCGGGCCGAGCACGGCCAGCCTGGCGTCCTCAAGTGTCGCGAAGCCGCTGGCCAGCGCCTCAGCCTCGGCTCGTGCGCCGGCCTTGTCCGCTGCCGCCAGCGCTCCGGACAGGCGCCCTAGAGCGTCGGCCAGCACCCGGTCTGCCGCTGCCGCCTCGCGCAGGGCCTCCTGGCGCGCGGCCACCGACGGGTACGGTCCGGCGGTGCCCTCCAGCCCCACCCGCAGCTTGGTCAGCTCGGATCGGGCACGCTCGGCTTCCCGGGCCGCGGCGACCTGCGCCGCGGCGGCGGCGGCAAGATGGTCGCCCAGCCGCTCCTGCTCGGCGCGCAGGCCGACCAACTCGGCTTGCAGGCCAGCGAGCCGTCCGGCGGCTCGCTCGGCGTCGGCCAGCCGCACCGCGACGGCGGACGCCTCGGCCGCGATGGCGCCGGGCGTGCTCCCGGCCGCCAGGGCGGCGCACTGCGCCACCTCGCGGTCGAGTGCCGCGTGCTCGGCCTCGGCTAGCGTGCGAGCCGCCGCCGCGGCATCGCGCGCCTCGCGCGCCACAGCGACCGATTCAGCGGTCACGGGCACCGCGCCGCCGACCGCGGGAGCGGGGTGCTCAGCGGACCCGCAGACGGGGCAGGCGGCGCCATCGGTAAGCCCGGCCGCGAGCTCGCCCGCCAGGCCGGCGAGCCTGGCGTCCATCGCCGTCTGATGCTCATCGACAAGCCGCTGGTGCTCGTCGACCGCGGCATGCAGCGCCGCGGCCCGGACGGCGAGCATGGGGGTGATCTTCGCGAGGCGGCTCGCGGCGGCGGCGAGCCTGGCCAGCTCGGTCTGCCGCTGCCTGGTGGCCTCAAGGCCGGCGGCGGCGTCCCGCGCCCGCGCGAGCGCTGCCTCGGTCTCCTCGATCCGGCCGGGCAGGGCCTGCCTTGCCGCCTGCAGCGATTCGGTTAGTGCTGCCGCCTTCGCCGCAGCCGCGTCGAGGTCCGCCGCGGCGCTCTCCCTGCTGGGAAAGGCACGTTCGGTGATAACAAGATCGCCCAGGGATGTCGCCTCGCAGAGCGCAGCCTCGGCGCGGGCGACCGCCCGTTCGGCCGCAGACGTGACCAGCTCGGCATCGGCCAGTTCAGGCTCGGCCAGCTCGGCATCGGCCAGTTCAGGCTCGGCCAGAACGGGTCCGGCCTGCTCGCGGGCGGCCCGGTGCTCGCGAACGCTGGCGGGGCGTCCGCTGGCGGGGCGTCCGCTGGCCGGGCGGACGGTAGCCAGGGCGCGACGTGCGGCGGCCACGTCGGCCTGCGCGTCGGCGAGTGCGGCGAGCAGCGGGCGCACCGGTTCAGCCATGCGCGCCGCGGCGAGCCGGTCGGCCCGCTGGTCGTGCGCCGTCCTGGTCGCCTCATGGCTGGCCAGCACCGCCAGGGCCTCGGTCAGCCGCGTCAGTCGTGCGAGCAGTCCGCCCGCCGCCTGGTCGGCCTCCTCGGCCGTCTTCAGGCGGCGGCTCGCGGCGCTGAGCGCCTCGCCGGCCAGGCGCACTGCCTCAGCCTGGTCGTCGCTGATCTGGCCAAGCCCGGCGCCGCGGTCGTCAGCGCTCAGCCCGACCAGCCGGGCGCGGGCGTCCAGGTCAAGCCCGGCGGCCTCGGCCGCGGCCGACACGGCCATGTCGATCTCGGCGTCGGCCGCCCGGCGCTCGCGCTGTGCCTCCGACTGGCGGCGGTCGAGCTCGGCGGTGATGTCGTCGTAAAGCTCGGTGCCGAACAGCTGGGTGAGCACGCCCCGGCGGGCGTCGTCGTCGGCACGGAGGAACCTGGCGAACTCGCCCTGCGGCAGCAGCATGACCTGGGTGAACTGGGCCCGGTTCAGCCCGACGAGATCGTTGATCGCATCGCCGACCTCGGCCTTGTTCGACGAAAGGCTGGTCCACCTGACGCCGTCACGGCGGCGCAGGTGCACCCGCATCGGCTGGGTGGTATAACCGTCTCCGCGCCGCTTGCGGCGCCGGTGCTCGGGAACCCTGGTGATCAGGTAGCGGACGCCCCGCAGTGAAAACTCCAGCGCCACCGACGGCTCGGCGTCCGGACCGGCGAAGCCGGAGTGGGTGCGGTCGTGACCGGAGTCCTCCCCGGCCAGGCCTCCGTAGAGCGCGAACGTGATCGCGTCGAGGATGGTGGACTTCCCTGCCCCGGTCGGCCCTTCGAGCAGGAACAGGCCGCCGGCCGCCAGCCGGTCGAAGTCGATCACCTGCGGTGCCGCGAACGGCCCGAACGCCTCGAGCTCCAGCCTGTGCAGGCGCATCAGGCCGCGGCTCGCACCCCGGCGGATGCGGCGGCAGCCGCAGCGACGGCCCCCGGCTCGCTGCGCTGCACGGCCTCGATCACGTCGGCGAGCACGGCGCACTGCTCCTCGTCAGGCTGGCCGCCGCCGGTGAACTCGACGTGCATGGCGCAGATCTCGGCCGGATCGGTGGTGCCGGCCAGCCGCCGCAGGTCCTGCGCGGGCGCGGCGGGCTCGCCGTCGGGCTCGAACCCGAGCACGAGCGTGTGCGGCCACTTCTCGCGCAGCCGCTCCATCGGCGCGGCGGGCCTGACCTGGTCGGTAAGCACCGCCTTCACCCAGGCGCCAGCCAGCCCGTCGTCCTCACGGGCGAGCAGGTCGGCGAGCGTGCCGCGCACCTCGCGCAGCGGCCGCGGCACCGGGGCGGCGAGCTTGACGGTGCTCACCCGGCCGGCGCCGTCGATGTCGACCAGGGTGACCGACTTGGCGTGGTGCCGCTCGGAGAAGGAGAAAGCCAGCGGCGACCCGCAGTACCTGACCGCCGTCTCTGCGCCGGGCGCGACCACGTCCTGCTGGCCGTGCAGGTGGCCGAGCGCGACATAGCTGAGGCCCGCGAACACCGAGGCCGGGGCATCACCAATGCCGCCGACGCTGATGTCTCGCTCGGAGTCACAGCTCACCGCGCCGGTCACGAACGCGTGAGCCACGGCGACGGTCCGCCCGATGCCGCGCTCGGCCGCGTCGGCGCGGATCAGTGCGGACGCGGCGGAGAGCACCGAGGCATGCGACCGCTCGGCACCGAGGTCGGCCATCACCGCGTCGGGCAGCAGGTACGGGATGCCGTAGACGGCCACCTCCCCGTCGGAATCGGAGAGCACGACGGGCCTGGCGATGTCGGCGACCCTGGTGCGCAGGTGGATGCCCGCCGCCTCGCTCAGCGCGGCGCCGAAGCCGAGCCTGACCGCCGAGTCGTGGTTGCCGCTGGTCATGATCACCGGGATCCGCGCGGCGGCGAAGCCGACCAGTGCATGGTCGAGCACGGCGACGGCGTCCACCGTCGGCACCGCCCGGTCGTAGACGTCGCCGGCCACCAGGACGGCGCCGACCTGCTGCTCGACCGCCTGGCCGAGCAGCCAGCCAAGGAAGTCGGACTGGTGCGGCAGCAGGTTCTCGCCGTGCAGCGTCCGGCCCAGGTGCCAGTCCGAGGTGTGCAGCAGTCTCATCGATCTCTCATCATGCGGGCCGCCGCCGGCGCTCGCCCGCATTGCGTGACGACGGCGTGTCGCGGCAATACAAGCGGCCGTTGGTAGCGTTGGCCCATGCCAGCCCGCGCCGATATCGATGCGCTGTTCCCGCCCGACCTGCCCGAGCCGGGGCACTGGGAACAGCGCTACCCGCCCAGGCGTCTGCCGACCGAGGCGCAGGTGACCAGGCTCGGCCCGTCGCCGACGGGGCACATCCACATCGGCTCGATCTACACCGCGATGCTCGACCGCGACGTGGCCCACCGGTCCGACGGGCGCTACCTGCTGCGGATCGAGGACACCGACCAGGCACGCGAGGTGGAGGGTGCCCTCGACCAGTTCGACCGCGCGTTCGCCTACTTCGGGCTTGAGCCCGACGAGGAGGACGGCCGCGGCGACTACGGGCCCTATCACCAGTCGGCCAGGGAGGATATCTACCTCAGCTACGCCAGGGACCTGCTGCGGCAGGGCAAGGCCTACCTGTGCTTCGCCACCTCAGAAGAGCTCGCCGACATCCGCAGGCGGCAGGAAGCGGCCAAGCTGCCGCCCGGGTACTACGGGCAGTGGGCGACCTGGCGTGATGCCAGCGACGAGCAGGTGCGGGCTGCGCTTGCCGGCGGCACTCCGTACGTGGTGCGGTTCCGCTCCCCCGGCGTCCCCGGACGCCGGGTCGAGTTCGACGAGGTCATCCGCGGCCATCTCTCGGCCGAGGACAACTACAACGACGTCGTGATCCTGAAGTCGGCACGGCACGGTGTCCGGCTGCCGACCTATCACTTCGCGCACGCGGTCGACGACCACCTGATGCGGGTGACCCTGGTGATCCGCGGCGAGGAGTGGCTTCCGTCGGTACCCATGCACCTGCAGCTGTTCGCCGCGCTCGGGTTCGACCCGCCCGGCTACGCCCACACCGCGCTGCTGATGAAGCGGATCCCCGGCGGCAAGCGAAAGCTGTCCAAGCGCAAGGACCCCGAGGCAAGTGTCGACTTCTACGTCGAGGCCGGCTACCCGGCCAGGGCCGTGCTCTATTACCTGCGCGGGCTGGCCAACGGCTCGCTCGCCGAGCTTCCGCTGGACGCGGCGCTGGAAGCGCCGATCAGGCTGGTGGAGTGCGGCGGCTCGGGCCCGCTGATCGACCAGGTGAAGCTGGAGGACATCAGCGCCGACCACATCGCCACGCTGAGCGGCACCGAGATCTACGCGGCCATGCTGACCTGGGCCGAGCGGTACGACACCGAGCTCGCGCGGGTGCTGGCTGCCCACCGGGACCTGGCGCTCGCGGCGCTCGCGGTCGAGCGCGATGGCGTCGAGAACCCGCGCAAGGACCTGCGCAAGTGGTCGGACTTCAGGGACGCCTACGGGTTCTTCTTCAACGACCTGTTCACCCTGGTCCACCCCGGCGACGAGCGGCTAGGCGGGCTGCCCGACGACCTGATCCGCGCATTTGCCGCGGATTTCGTGGCCGGCTACGAGGCGCCGACCGACGGGCAGGAGTGGTTCAGCCAGGTCAGGGACCTCGCGGCCAAGCACGGCTTCGCCCCGAGCGCCAAGGCGTACAAGCAGGCGCCGGAGGACTTCCCCGGCTCGATCACCCATGCGTCGCAGCTGATCAGGGTCGCGCTGACGGGCTCGAAAGACAGCCCTGGCCTGGCGGCCGTGGCCGGGGTGCTCGGCCGGGACGAGGTCATCCGCCGGGTCAGCGCGCTGACCAGCTAGGTCAGCCGGCCCTGCGGCGGGTGCGGCCGGGCGGCAGGTGCTTGGATTAGCTCTCGTGACCGCGGCTGATGCTCCGCACCGGCCCGACCAGGCTCAGGCTGACTCCGAGGAGAGCCACCGGCTGACCACGCTGTCCGGCCTGGCCGCGCTGTCGCTCGACGCGCTGTCCTCGGTGGCGTACGGGCCAGAGGCCATCGTCATCGTGCTGATGGCGGCGGGCACCGCGGGCCTGGCCTACACGCTGCCGGTCACCTCCGCGATCGTGATCCTGCTGGCCGTGCTCGTGGTCTCCTACCAGCAGGTGATCGCGGCCTTCCCCGGCGGCGGAGGCGCCTACGCGGTCGCGAGGACGCACCTCGGCCGGATGCCGAGCCTGATCGCCGCAGCCTCTCTGATCGTCGACTACCTGCTGAACGCGGCCGTCGGCGTCTCCGCCGGGGTCGCGGCGCTGACCTCGGCGTTCCCCTCGCTCTACGGCGCCACCGTGCCGCTATGCCTGGGCGTGCTCGCCCTGATCACGGCGGCGAACCTGTGGGGCGTGGCCGAGTCCGCGCGGCTGCTGATCGCGCCGACGATCGCGTTCATCGTCGCGATCGCGATCGTGATCGCCAGCGACCTGCTCCGCAGCCACCCGGTCGTGGCCCCTTCCACGCACCTGCCCTCGGTCATCGAGCCCATCGGCGTGCTGCTGCTGCTCCGCGCATTCGCCTCCGGCTGCTCGGCGCTGACCGGCGTGGAGGCCATCGCCAATGCGGTACCCGCGTTCCGCACGCCGCGGGTGAAGCGGGCACAGGGCACCGAGATGTGGCTCGGCGTGCTCCTCGGCGCCATGCTGATCGGCCTGGCCATCGGGATCAGGAAGTTCCACGTCACCTCGTCGCCGACCGAGACGGTGCTCGCCCAGCTCGCCGCGATCGGCGTGGGCAAGGGCGTGCTGTTCTACTTCATCCAGCTGATCACCACGGTGCTGCTCGCGCTGGCCGCGAACACCTCGTTCGGCGGGCTGCCGGTGCTCGCCTCGCTGCTGGCGCGGGACAACTTCCTGCCGCACCTGTTCTTCCTGCGGGCTGACCGGCAGGTGCACAGGTACGGGGTGGTGGTGCTCGCGGTCGTGGCCGCCGCGCTGCTCGTGGCCTCAGGCGGCAACACCCAGCGGCTGGTGCCGCTGTTCGCGATCGGGGTGTTCGTCGGCTTCACGCTGTCCCAGGCCGGGATGGTCAGGCACTGGCGCGGCGAGCGCAGCCAGGGCTGGGTCAGCCGGGCGGGCATCAACGGCCTGGGCGCCGTGCTCACGCTGGCCGCGCTCGCGGTCGAGCTGATCAGCAAGTTCACCGAGGGCGCCTGGCTCGTCGTGCTGGTGATCCCGCTGCTCGTGCTGATGTTCGCCAGGGTGCACGCGACCTACGCCAAGATCGGCGAGGTGCTGGAGATCGGCACCGTACCGCCGCCGCCGCAGCGGCTGAGCTCGCTGGTGGTGGTCCCGGTGGGCGGCATGTCCAGGCTAACCGAGGAAGGCATCTCGGCCGCCCTGTCGCTCGGCGAGGAGGTCATCGCGGTCACCGTCTGCTACGCCGACACGGCCGACGAGGAGGCCGACGCCCACTTCAGGCAGCAGTGGCAGGAGTGGGACCCCGGCGTGCCGCTGCTGACCCTGCACGCCACACGGCGCTCGCTGGCCCCGCCGATCGTGGCTTACCTGTGCGACCTCGAGGCGGAGGAGCGCTACCACCGGATCGTGGTGCTGATCCCCGAGGTGCAGCCGATGAGGCCGTGGCAACGAATCCTGCACAACCAGCGCGGCTTCGTGCTCGACCGGGCGATCCAGAAGGGCACGGTCAACGTGGTGATCTGCCGCCTGCACTTCCAGCGGGCGATCTGGACGCCGCACGGCGAGATCAGCACATGAGGCTGCCCGAGGCCGAGGCAAGGCGCAGGCTCGCCGCGGCGAGGGTGGCGAGGCTGGCCACCGTGTCCGAGCAAGGGCAGCCGCACCTGGTCCCTGTCACCTTCGCGCTGGACGGCGACCTGATCTACACCGCCGTCGACGCCAAGCCAAAGACCACCCGCAACCTGCAGCGGCTGCGCAACCTGCGCGCCAACCCGAGGGTCGCCGTCCTCGCCGACCACTACGCCGAGGACTGGGCGGCGCTGTGGTGGGTCAGGGCCGACGGGACGGCGTCGGTGCTCGACGGCACCGCGACGGCAGCGGTACTCGACAGCGCCGCGCCCTCGGCGTTGGCTGCGCCGCTGCGCGCGCTGGCCGCCCGCTACCCGCAGTACGCCGACAGCCCGCCCGACGGCCCGGTGATCGTGATCCGGGTGGACCGCTGGAGGGGCTGGTCGGCGTCCTAGCTAACAGTGCCTCCCCGCTCGCCTACGGGCGCCCGACCGGCTCGCTCACAGGCCTGCCACGGCCGGGATGACGGTGCTCCCGATCACTTCGAGCGGGGTGAGCTCCCAGACGTTGGCCACGGCGCCGATCGCGGTGTCGAAGCCCAGCTCGGCGAGCGCGCCCAGCTGGTCGATCACCTCGCCGGCCTTCTCGCCCTTGGGCCCGACGTCGAAGATGAAGTAGCAGGACTTGCGGATATCGTCGTACACCCGGTTCTCCGCGTCGCAGTGCGCGCGCAGCACGTCGAGCTTGCGCGCCAGGTCGGGGCCGGGGAACAGGTTGCACGCCTGTGCATAGCGCGCCACCAGGCGCAGCGTCTTGCGCTCCCCGCCGCCGCCGATCATGATCGGCGGGTGCGGCTTGGTCAGCGCCTGGGGGGCGTTCAGCGGCCGGTCGAGCTCGTAGTGCGTGCCGCGGTACGGGGTCTGGTCGCCGCTCCACATCTGCAGGCAGATCTGCAGCGTCTCCTCAAGCCGCTCGAACCGCTCGGCCACCGGCGGGAACGGGATGCCGAGCCCGGCGGACTCCTCCTCGTTCCACGCCGCGCCGATGCCCAGCCAGGCCCGGCCACCGGACAGCACGTCAAGCGTCGTGACGATCTTGGCGAGTACCCCTGGGTGGCGGTAGATCGCGCCGGTCACGAGGGTGACCAACTTGATGCGCGACGTGCAGGCGGCCAGGTAGCCGAGCGTGGTGTAGGCCTCGAGCATGTCGTGGTCCGCCGGGCCCACCAGCGGGATCTGGAAGAAGTGGTCCATCACGCTGATGAACTCGAAGCCGGCCTCGTCGGCCGTGCGGGCCACGGCGGCCAGGTCGGCGCCGAGCCTGACGGGTCCTGACGGCCAGGTGTAGTCCGGGATCTGCAGTCCGATCTGCATGTCTGGGGGCTCCTTGGTCTGGCGGCCCCGCCAGGACAGGCGGGGCCGCTCGGTAGCTGGACATTCGTGACTCTGGACGTTGGCGATGCCAGCGGACAGGCCCGTGGCCGGACCAGGTCAGACGGAAAGCCCGGCCGGGTGGTGCCGACCGGGGCTGGTCAGGACCTGACCAGCCGGGAGATCGCCTCGGCGGCCTCCCTGACCTTCTGATCGCCTTCCGACCCGCCGTGCTCGATGGCCTCGGTCACGCAGTGCGACAGGTGATCCTCGAGCAGCCCGAGCGCGACGGACTGGAGCGCGCGGGTCGCCGCGGAGACCTGGGTCAGGATGTCGATGCAGTAGGCATCCTCCTCGACCATCCGTTCCAGGCCGCGGACCTGGCCCTCGATCCGGCGCAGGCGCCTGAGGTAGGCGCCCTTGTCCTGCGTGTATCCGCGCATACCTGACCCTACCTCGCGACCCCTTCGCCAGGCCGCCGACTGCCGACGGGGGGATCGCGCGCAAGCTGGCTCCTTCGCCAGCCCCCGGCAGCCGCCGGGGGAACGCGCGCAAGCCGGCCCCTCGCCAGCCCCCGGCAGCCGCCGGGGGAACGCGCGCAAGCCGGCCCCCTCGCCAGCCCCCAGCAGCCGCCGGGCGATCGCGCGCAAGCCGGCCCCTTCGCCGACCCGTCCGCGATTGTCGGCGATCGCGCGCATGAGTGCCGCCGACCGGGGTAGTGGCATGCCCGGCTGGCGACCTTCCCACCTGTCAGCCCGTCAGCGAAGGAGTGATCCGTATGGCTGGGATGCTGCGGGTCAGCAGGAGCCGAGGTGCCTTCAGCGGCGTTCTGCTCGTCCTGCTTGGGCTGTGGGGCGGGCTCATCCCGCTCGTCGGGCCCTACGTAAATTACGCCTACTCGCCAGACCGCGCCTGGACCCTGACCCACGGCCGGATCTGGCTGGAGATCCTGCCCGCGGCCGGGACACTCGTTGGCGGCCTGATCCTGCTGGCCGCCCGGCTGCGCCCGTTCGCGCTGTTTGGCGCCACGCTAGCCGTGCTGAGCGGCGCCTGGTTCGCGCTCGGCAGGGTCGTCGAGCCGCTGTGGTCTGCGTCGCCGTCCGCCGGGACGCCGGTCGGCGGCCAGCTCGCCAGGACGCTCGAGCAGGTCGGCCTGTTCACCGGCCTTGGCCTGGTGATCATCTGTGTGGCCTCGGCCGCGATCGGCCGGCTCTCGGTGGTCTCGGTCAGGGACGCCAGGGTCATCGCGCCGGTGACGGCGGCCGCTCCGGCTTCGTCGTCGGCCACGACCGCGACCGGCCGCATCCCGGCCGCGCGGACTCCGCTGACCAGGATCGGCCGCAGCCGGACCGCCAGTGCCGCCACGGATACTCCCGCAACGACCACCGCGACCTCAGAGTCTCCGGCGACAGACTCGCCGGAGACCACCAGGACCGGCGTCTTCCTGCGGAAGGTCAAGGTCGGCAGCGGCTCGTCCAGCTAGCTGCTCTGGGTGCGGGGGCGCCGGGTCCGCGACTCGGCGCCCCCGCACACCCCGGACGGGCCGTTGTGCAGCAATCTCTATTGAACAGGGCGGGTAGGCTTCGGCAGCATGGGCGACGGTGGCATGTCGGGACGTAACCCGAACGCACGTCAGCCAGCCGAGCCGGCCTCCGAGGACACGAGCCCGCCGAGGCGGCGGCGGCGCGGGCGACCGCGCAGCGAGGAGGCCGACCGCAACATCTTGCGCGCGGCCACCGAGGTGCTCGCCCTGCAGGGCCTCGGCGGCATGTCGATCGAGGAAGTGGCGTCCAAAGCCGGAGTGGGCAAGGCCACGATCTACCGGCGCTGGTCATCCAAGGCCGCCCTGGCACTCGACGCGTTCCTGGCCGAAGCGGCTGAGATACTACCCGCCCCCGATACCGGCTCATTCCGCGGTGATCTGCTGCACTCACTGGGCGCGTGGGCCCATACGGCGACGACCACGAGCGCAGGAACCACGCTCGCCGAGCTGATCGCCGAGACGCAGCGAGACCCCAAACTCGCGGCCCACTGGCGGGAGCGGGCGCTCATCCCGATCAGGGCACGCTACCTGGTCATCTTCGAGCGGGCCGTCAGCCGGGGTGAGATCTCGGCGGACGTGGACACCGACGTGGTGCTCGACATGATGTTCGGCGCCGGCCTGTATCGCCTGCTGCACCGCCACCGGCCGCTCGACCAGGACTTCGTCGCCGCAGTTGTCGAACTCACCTCCGCCGGGCTCGGCGTCCCCCCGACGTTAGGCTGCTGCGGTCCGCAGCTGGCCGCCTGACCCGGCCAGGCGGCCAGCGGGATCGCCCGCCGGCCGCCGCCCAGGAGCGCGTCGCCCGAGCCCTGGTGGGCTCTGGGTGGGCTCAGGACCCGAACCGCACCAGGAACATGTGGCCGCCTGCGTCCTCGATGACGGCCGCGCCGGGGCCTGGCAGCAGCATGGCAGCGTCGGGGACGCTGACCGCGCCAGTGGTCAGGCCGCTGGTGGACAGTTCGCTGACGGTGGCCGACGCGCAGGCCACGCCCGAGCACGGCTCAGACAGGACGAGCAGGCCGATGCTGGTGCCCGCGATGTTCCTGTCGTCGCTTGAGACGTGCGCCGATGAGGCCCGGGCCAGGGTGGCCGGGTTGTAGCTGTCCAGGTTCTGGTGGCCGCCGTGGAACGAGAGCAGGTCGAGCCGCCCGGCCCACAGCGCGGCAGGCGCGTCCACGTTGGTGAGCGACCTGGCGTGCACCACGCCGGCGGGCGTCACGTGCACCAGGGAGTTGATGTCAGCCACGCCGCGGACGTCCTGGTAGTACAGCCCTGAGGCGTTGGCGGCCATGTCGGCCGGATACGCCTTCTTGTCGACCACATGCACGGCTGACGACGTCGTCACGATCCTGCTGAGGTTGGCGTACTCGAAGCCGCTGCTGTCGGTGGCCCAGTCGGTCCATGCCCACAGGGTCGTGCCGACGCTGAGGAGCCCGGCGGCAGTGATCGGGGTGACCGGGCTGGAGAGCGTCCAGTGCCGGACAGCGGCGCCGTTCGACCGGCTGTACTCGGTCACCCGCAGGCCGGTCAGCACGAACAGGCCGGAGCCGTTCGCCGCGAGCGCCATCACCTGGCCGCGGGCGTGCAGCGCGACGGCGGGCTTGGCGGTGCCGGTCACCACGTAGACCACCGAGCCCCTGGAGTAGAACAGCTTTCCGTCCGGGGACTCGGTGAAGGCGTTCTTGAAGATGTCGCTGGTCGTGCCGAGCGCGACCCGGCCGGTCTGGTGCAGCGCCGCGGGCCTGGCCGCGCCGCGCGCGGCGGCCTGGGCGGAGGGCAGCACGGCAGCGGCGCCCGCCACGGCAAGCCCGGCCACGACCGGGATCGCTGCCGCTGCGAGTATCCGGGTGCGGGCAGTTCGTACAGACATCGGGAGTTCCCCTCCTGGGTGAGCCTTCGCTGGGTGAGCTTTCTCTGGGTGAGCTTTCTCTGGGTGAGCCTTCGCTGGGTGAGCCTTTGCTGGCTGCGCCGCCCTGGCATCCGGCGTGATCGCGTCGCCCTGGGCTGCTGCAAGCGGATACTGACATACCTGGGACGCGGTCCGTGCCCGATAGGTTGAAAGCCGATTCGCGGGGGCCAGCGCCGGACCGCCCCGCGGGATGTCGTTATCGCCTCCGGTGCTAGATACCCCACGGGGGTATAATTAACGGGAAGAACCCAGGTACGCGCCGCACACCAGGCGGCGGGAACGCGAACGAGGATCCAGCGTGATCAACGCGGCACAGCTTGTTGCGGCACAGCACGGTCTGGCGCTCGCGCCGGGCGCCGTGCTGCACGGCATCGGCTCGGCGCTGCGCGAGACATTCTTCATGTTCTGGGACACCCTGTGGGCCCTGATCGGCGGTTTCGCGCTGTCCGGCGCGGTCCAGGCGTTCGCGCCGCGCGAGGCCCTGCGCGCGAAACTCGGCAATCACCGCCCGGCCGCAGTCGCCAGAGCATCGGTGTTCGGCGCGATCTCGTCGTCCTGTTCCTACGCCGCGTCAGCGATGGCCAAGTCCCTGTTCGCCAAGGGCGCCGACTTCGTGACGTCGATGATCTTCATGTTCGCGTCCACGAACCTCGTGCTCGAGCTCGGCATCATCCTGATCGTGCTGATCGGCTGGCAGTTCGCCGTGGCCGAGTACCTCGGCGGCACCATCATGATCATCCTGCTCGCGCTGCTCGGCGGGGTGTTCCTGGCCGGGCAGCGGGTCAGCCAGGCCCGCGCCAAGCTCGCCGGTCCCGACGATCGCGGCCAGTACGGCGGGATCGAGCCCGGCGGACACGAGCCCGGCGGACACGAGCACGGCGAGCGCGAGCCCGGCGAGGACGGGCACGGCGAGCACGGGGCGGACGGCGGCGCCGCCGGGCGGCCGTGGCGCACGGCGATCCGCACCAGGTCCGGCTGGGCCGACGCGGCGACCTACACGATCGCGGACCTGACCATGCTCCGCCGCGAGATGTTCATCGGCTTCCTCGGCGCCGGCTTCCTGGCCGCGCTAGTGCCTGACGCGTTCTGGCACGCGTTCTTCATCACCGGCCACGGTATCTGGACCAGCATCGAGAACGCCGTCGTCGGCCCCTTCATCGCCCTGATCAGCTTCGTCTGCTCCATCGGCAACGTCCCGCTGGCCGCGGCCCTGTGGAAGGGCGGTATCAGCTTCGGCGGCGTGATCAGCTTCATCTTCGCCGACCTGATCGCGCTGCCGCTGGTGCTGATCTACCGCAAGTTCTACGGCACCGCGCTTGCGCTGCGGATGCTGGCGGTGTTCTGGACGGTGATGGCGGCCGCCGGGCTGCTCACCGAGCTGCTGTTCAACGGCCTGGGAATCATCCCCGCACACCGGCCGGTCCAGATCGTCCCCGAGCACCTCACGCTGAACTACACCACCGTGCTCAACATAATCTTCCTGGCGGTCTTCGCGATCCTGTACTGCCTGTACCGGAACCGGACCCGTCTGGGCGGCGGGGGCGGCTACGCCATCGACCCGGTCTGCGGGATGCAGGTGGAGAAGGCCCACGCGCCTGGACGAGCCGGGACCGGCAGCGACGAGCACTGGTTCTGCTCCGATCGCTGCCGCGAGAAGTTCGAGTCCGACCCGCCAAGGTTCGCCGCCGCCCTTGCCCGATGACTCTCCGCGGCGGCCGAGGTCGTCTCAGCTGCCGATTGCGTTGATCAGGCTGGGTCTGCCACACCTGTCTTGGTCAGTCCGCGCTCGGTCCCGGCCAGCTCGGCGCGCGTGGCGTCGTGAGCAGCGGCGTGGCCAGCCTGCGCGGAAACTGCGTCGGCGATCAGCGCGTGCTGGTGGCGGCAGGATCCGGGAGCAGCGACGACGGTGTCCCAGTAAGACTTGTCCTAGGCCGAGCGCGTGCAGCGGCACCCTGCCTGCCGCGCCACCGGTCACGACGACGCGGAGCCCAGTTCCGCGGACTGTGAAGTGCTCCGTGGTCATCCAGTTCCCCGCTCGCGCGGCGTGTCGTCAGCGGTCAGGCTAGCGAGCCGCAGTCGGAGCTGTCGGATTTATCCGGGCCTCAGCCGGCCTGTCACACGCCGGCATCCGGGCGATCTGGCGTACTGTCCTGAGTCAGCGTCGGCGGTATCGGGAGCTCGAAGGGTATCCCGGAGAGACGAACTTGCCTTTCGATCCAGCAGCCCCCCAAAAGGGCGCTTCGATTCAACTGCCGGGTGGTGAGTGCCCGCCTCGTTAAGGCTGAACAGTCGATCGATGTACAAAAGCCACCCAGGAAAGTCCAGCAGGCGGGGGCACCGCGAGAAACCGACTGCGTTCTACTGAACGGACTGCGCTAGAGTACATTCAGTCCGATCGATAGGAGGCTACGTTGGAAGCGTCAAACGGCGCCCAGGCAGCAGGCGATGAGCGACGGCGCCGCCGCAAGCCGACGACAGGCTTCCCCGTCCTCGACCTCGGCGAGGCCTCCTCGGTGCTCGCGCGAGCATCGCAGCACGGCTGGGAACACACAGTGGCCGAGATCGCCGGCTATATGGGCCACGCCACCACAAACAGCGGAGCGTTCAGGGCAAAGCTGGCCGCGCTGCGTGACTACGGCCTGCTCTCAGGCCGGGGTGAGTCCCTGGAGATCACCCAGGTTGGGCGAAGGATCGCCGTTCCCGAGTCAGAGGAAGAGCGCCTGGCGGCGCTGCGGGAGGCATTCGCGAACACGGTGTTCGGTCCGCTGTATCAGGAGTCGGTGAAGGGATCGCCGATCTCGATAGACAGCATCGGGCGGAGAGCCGTGAACAGGCTGGGGGTAGCCCCCGCCTCGCAAGGCCAGTTCGGAGAGGTGTTCGCCCGCAGCGCGGCTGCTGCCGGACTGGCCGAGACGACCGGCGATGGCAAGATCACGCTCGTGACACAGCCGCAGGCCCGGCCCTCCCACGGCGGGAATGCCGGATCCACGGACCGCCCGCCAGGCGACAACCCCCCGGTACTCGGGCACCCGGGCGGCCGACCAGCACTCAAACCGGTGCTCGACCAGCACTGGCCCTTCCCGGACGGCGAGGTCGCGCTCACCGTCACGATCTCGCGGCCATTGTCCGCTGCGGACTTCGCCTCCATCGGTTCGGTGGTGGCACAGATTGAGAAGCTCGTCACTAGCCTGACTGGTGGTGAGACCGATGCCTGAGCCGTGGCTGATCCACTTCTTCCAGCGTAACAAAGAGGATGACCCGGCGCGCCCGGTGCCCACCATCGAATTCCTCGACGGGCTGGCGGACAAGATCGCGGCCGAGGTTCAAGCTGTCCTAGAGGCCGTGGCTGCGGCGCCGCCGCCGTCCTTCTCCGGCGGCGGGAAGTGGGAGGCCATGCATGAGGACATGGCCGGGTTCTACGAAGTGCGGGTCCAGGGCGGCGGCGCCAACCACCGGCTGCTTTGCCTCCTTGACCGCAACGCCGAGGACCTCGGCGGTCCCTCGATCATCTGCCTCGACGGCCTGAGCAAGCCCGTACGGTCCCCTGCCAGCCCCCGCGATTACCGTCGTGTCAGGCAGTACGCCGCCGAGTTCCGGAAGCACCGGACTGTCTGTGGTCAGCCTGAGCGCTGATCGTGACGTCCATCGACATGGCGCTCGCCAGGGAGATCACGGTCGACAGCGTCGGGTTAGCCGGGCCAGCGCCGAGAATCCGGCGGACCACCTCGGGGCGCATGCCTGCATGCCGCGCCAGTTGGGCCTTCGACAGCCCGAGATCCTTGCGCCGCTCATCCAGCGCCCGCACCACGCCATCGACGGCGGCAATGCGCACCCGGGCAGCCTCAAGGGCCTGCCGGTATTCCGGACTTCGAGCCGCTCGCGCCTCGAAGTAACGTTCTGCGCCAGTGGGTCGCACCATGTAAGTAGCGTAACATAAAAGTCACGTCCGAGCTAGTCGGCCGGTTCCTGCGGCCCGCAACGCAACCGTAGGCCGGGACCGGCAGCGACGAGCACTGGTTCTGCTCCGATCGCTGCCGCGAGAAGTTCGAGTCCGACCCGCCAAGGTTCGCCGTCACCCCGGCACGCAAGATCTGACCTGCTACTTTGCGCTCGGATGCGGCCCAACTGCGCTGGGCACAGCCCGGCGCTCCGGTGGTTAAGGCGTGATCGCGCCACCATTACTCATCAGTATTCGGCGCGACCTGAAGACTGCTGAGCAGTGCCAGAAGCCGGGAAAGCAACGGACTTGACGCCCGGCAAAAGGGCTCGTCGGCCGAGCCGACCATGACCAGCCCGTTGTCATCAGCTGCGTAGCCTGCCGTCAGCCGTGCGGCGGCGTGGGCGGGTTCGTCGTGCACGTCAGGGCCGCGTGCTCGGGCACCAGGGTGACGTGGATCCCGAACCCCGACGGGACGTGGAGGTAGCCGATGCTGAGCTCGTCGCCGCTGGGAATCGCTGACGGAGTGATGGTCCAGACGGTGCTGCCGTCCGGCTGGTGCCGCGGCGGGGACAGTACCTGGGTGAAGATCGCGCTCGGTCCTGGCACGTAGCAGACCGAGTCAGCAGTGACCAGTGCCGGCACGCCGACCTTCGCGAGCGCCTGGCGGAGGGCGTTGGGGTCGCGCAGCTGACCAGGGGTGAGCGCGAGCTTGACCAGGCCGCCGGGAGCGGTGCTGACCGAGAAGCTGGCCAGTCGGGCCGGGCCGGTAGGGGGGTTCGGATTCGATCCGGAACCGCGGCTGTGCGCGACACCGACGATCACGGCGATGATCACCGCGGCCGCTGCCACGGCAGCCACGGCGTAGCCGCGGAACTGTCCTGGCCGCCGCAGGCTGCGGGCAGCGGCGGCGGCGGTAACGAACACGTGCATGTCGTGGCTGAACTGCGGGAGTTCCGGTAGCGGAGGCTGGCGGTCAATCGTGAGCATGGGGTGCCTCCTGGTGCGGGTCGGGCAATGGCGGGTCGGGCAGCGGCGGGTCGGACAGCGGCGGGTCGGTGAGGATGCCGCGGAGTCGCTTACGCACACGGGACAGGCGGACGCGGGCGGTGTTCGGGTTCATGCCGAGCGCCTCCCCGGCCTGCGCCGGTTCGAGCCCGTCCCGGGCAACGAGCAGCAGCAACTCGCGGTCCTTCGCGCGTAGATCGCTCAGCGCCTTGGTGAGCGCCGGTGCGAGCCGCGCGGCATCCACGGCAGCGTCGACCGCGTCGGCCTCGTCCGGGCTGAACGAGGGAACGGCGTCCAGACGGCGCAGCAGATGCTGCCGGCGGGCGAATGACCGGCGCTGCCGGGCGGCCACATGCCGGGCGATACCCAGCAGCCACGGCAGGGCATTGCCGTCCGTGGACCGGTACCGACCGGCCGACGCCAGCGCCTGCAGGAAGGTCTCGGCGACCAGATCCGCCACGTCGCTCGCGTTCGCGCAGTGACCCACTGCGTACCCGAGCACCCGTCGCTCATGCCGGCGGTAGAAACAGCCGAACGCCGCGCTGTCGCCGCCAGCGGCCGCCGCCAGCAACTCACCGTCAGTTTGCGTCACACCCATAACCTGCCCGCGCTTAGCCGGCCATTTCAGCTCGACGAAACCGAGCGCGCCCGTCTCCCCAACCCATCGAAGCCGCCACCGGGCTCCGCCCCGCCGCACCGCGTCCCGCCCAGCCGTCACCCCTGCAACGTGGGCACTTCACTGTCGCCAGGACAGCAGCGAAGTGCCCACGTCATTGGGGGACCGCACCGGGCCCCGGGCAGCTGCGCGCGACGTGGGCACTTCGCTGTCGCCAGGACAGCAGGAAGGTGCCCACGTCATTTGAGTCCGCGCCGGGCCTCGGGCAGCTGCGCGCGACGTGGGTACTTCGCTGTCGCCAGCGCATCGCCAGGGCTGTCGCCAGGGCTGTCGCCAGGGCAGCAGTAAGGTGCCCCCGCTGCACCGGAAACCGGGACCAGCCGCAGCAGACCGCGTCCCCGCTGCCGGACAAGACCGCGGTCGCGTCGGAAAAAACTCCTGCACTGTGTCGAATCCCTGGCACTGGCGTTCGACGCACGGGCAGAAGGAAGAGCGCGGCGGCGCGGACCCGCCGCCCCGGGCAGCCAGGGCCGGCACCAGCCGGGCCGGGCCGACACGAAGCCGACACGAAGGAGCACTGCAATGCGGTTCTTGGGTTACACACTGGCCGACCCGTCGATCCCGATCCCCCCGCCCAGCCAGGATATGTACGCCAAGATGGGCGTCTTCATCGAGGAGGCCACCAAGGCGGGCGTGCTGCTGGCCACCGGCGGCCTCGGGCCGGTCGAGGAGGCCGTCAAGGTGCGGTACGCCGACGGCCAGTTCACCGTGCTGGACGGCCCGTTCGCCGAGGCGAAGGAACTCGTGGGCGGGTGGGCCCTGATGGAGACCCGCGACAAGGACGAGGCGGTCGAGTGGACCAAGCGCTTCCTGACCATAGCGGGCGGTGGCGAGTCCACGATCAGGCAGGTCTACGGGGGGTGACCTCGGCAGCCGCGGCGGGGCCGGGCCTGACCAGGCACCCGAGCCCCGCCGACGCGCATCCGACGCGCACCCGAAGCGCGCCGGGCCGCCCCAGCCCACCCGCTACCGTCCGCTACCGTCCGCCACCATCGGCCACCATCGGCCACCAGCCGCCACAGCACAGCGGCCCGCACCCACCGCCCTGGCTTGCCCGATCGTCCGGCCGGTGATGTGATCGGACCTCGTGAGCGCCCAGCCACCGCCGCAGGCCCACGCCGCGATCGAGACCGTGATCCGGCTGGAGTCCGCGCGGCTCATCGCCGGGCTGGCCCGCTACGCGGGCGGCGACATCGGCCTCGCCGAGGAACTCGCACAGGACGCCGTGGTCGCGGCCCTCGAGCAGTGGCCGCGCGACGGCGTCCCGCAGAACCCGGGCGCCTGGCTGATGACGGTGGCCAAGAGGCGCGCCATCGACCGGTTTCGCCGCAATGCCGAGCTCGACCGCAAGTACGCCCAGATCGGCCGCGACCTCGCGGCCGCTGAGGACGACGGCACGGCCGACTTCGACCGGGCCATCTCGGACGACATCGACGACGACATGCTGCGGCTCATCTTCACGGCCTGCCACCCGGTGCTGTCCGTGCAGGCCAGGGTCGCCCTGACGCTGCGGCTGGTCGGCGGCCTCACCACCGCCGAGACCGCCCGCGCCTACCTGGTGCCCGAGCCCACGATCGCCCAGCGCATCGTGCGCGCCAAGAAGACCCTGGCCAGCGCCCGCGTCCCGTTCGAGACCCCGGACGGGCAGGAGCGCCCCGCTCGGCTGGCCTCCGTGCTCGAGGTCATCTACCTCATATTTAACGAAGGCTATTCCGCGACTGCCGGCGAGGACTGGACTCGCCCTGCGCTGTGCTACGAGGCCCTGCGGCTCGGGCGGGTCCTTGCTCAGCTCGCGCCGGACGAGCCCGAGGTGCACGGGCTCGCCGCGCTGATGGAGATCCAGTCGTCCAGGCTCGCGGCGCGGACCGGTCCGTCGGGCGAGCCCGTCCTGCTGCTCGACCAGGACCGCACCCGCTGGGATCAGCTGCTGATCCGCCGCGGCCTGGCCTCGCTGGCCAGGGCCGAGGAGCTCGGCGGCCCGCCGGGCGGGCTGCCAGGGCCCTACGTGCTGCAGGCCGCGATCGCTGCCTGCCACGCGCGGGCGTTCCGGCCGCAGGAGACCGACTGGGCGCGCATCACCGAGCTGTACGCGGTGCTCGCCGACGTGATGCCATCCCCGATCGTGGAGCTGAACCGTGCGGTCGCCGTGTCGATGGCGTTCGGGCCGCAGGCCGGGCTCGACCTGGTCGACCAGCTCGCGGCCGAGCCGGCGCTGCGCGGGTATCACCTGCTGCCCAGCGTCAGGGGCGACCTGCTGACCAAGCTTGGCCGCCACGCCGAGGCACAAGCCGAGTTCCGTCGCGCCAGCGAGCTGACCGCCAATGCGCGAGAACGCGAGCTCACCGCCCAGCGGGCACGAACCGCGGGGCAGGCGGCGCCCGGCCAGCCTGAAGCGCCCGGCCAGGCCAGCCGGGCCGACAAGTAGCGCCAGGGCCGGCCGGGCAACGGACAGAACATCGAATTTGTGTTCTACTTAGAGCATGAGCGGGGGGGCACTCCCGGACTGGTGGCCGTATCCCGGGCGGTGCCCGGCAGGACACCCGTGGGGACCGGGCAAGGTGATCGTGAGCTGGCTGCCGTGCGACTGCCCTGGCGCGCTGACGCACCCGGGGAAGGGCCATCAGTGCGTCCGCTGCGGCACCAAGGGCTGCACGGCGGCCTGGTACCGGCCGGGGCACGGCTGGCCGGCCGGCAGCCAGGGTCCGCGCAGGCCCGGCGACCGGGGAACCTGAGCGCTGGCGAGCGAGGGCCTGTCAGACTACGGACCATGCACACGCTGGTCGCCGATCACCCGCTCGTCGCGCACAAGCTCACCACTCTCCGCGACATCAACACGCAGACGCCGCAGTTCCGCAGCCTGACCGACGAGCTGGTGACGCTGCTCGCCTACGAGGCCACCCGCGACATCCGGGTCGAGCGCGTCAGCGTCATCACACCGGTCGCGCCGGCCGACGGGGTGAAGCTATCCAGGCCGCGCCCGCTGGTGATCCCGGTGCTGCGGGCCGGGATCGGGATGCTCGACGGCATGGCGCGGCTGCTGCCCAAGGCCGACGTCGGCTTCGTCGGCCTGGCCAGGGACGAAAAGACACTGGTCGCGTCGACGTACGCGACCAGGCTGCCCGAGGACCTCAGCGGCCGCGACACCTTCGTGCTCGACCCGATGCTGGCCACCGGCGGGACGCTCGTCACGGTGTTCGAGATGCTCGCGGGAAGGGGCGCGGCGTCGATGACCGCGATCTGCCTGCTGGCGGCGCCTGAGGGCATCGCGAGGGTGGAGGCCGCCTTCGGTGACGACTACCCGATCCCGGTCAAGGTGGTGACCGGCGCCCTGGACGAGCGGCTGAACGAGCGCGGCTACATCGTGCCCGGCCTCGGCGACGCCGGCGACCGCCTGTTCGGCGAGATCTGACACCGCCCGGCCGGAACGAGGCCAGCGCAGACCCGGCGCCGGACTAGCCGACCGCGATGTGCCCTCCTCCTCACGTTCCAGGTCGCTTGGCGTCAGCCGTACCCGACGGCGCACCGAGCGTCGGCCGCGTCATCGTGAACCGCGCCTCGACCTGCGCGTACACCGTCTGCGGCGCCGGGATCAGGTCGATCTCCGGCGGCTCGTCGGATCCGCCAGAGCCCGATCCACCGCTCGCGCGCCACGACGCTCTGGCGAACGCGGCCTGCGGGCGCGGGCCGCCCTCGAGCAGCCCGGTGTCAGCGGCCTCGACCAGGCCGGTGATCTGGCCGCCGAACGCCTCAGCGTAGTCATGAGCCCGCTGAATCGAGTCCCTGGCGGCCGCCATCCGTACCTCCCGGTACACCGGGCTGTCCGGCCTGAGCCGCCAGGACGGGCCGCCCAGCGTCACCAGAGCCTCGGCGGCCAGGGCGGTGACGATCTCGCCGAGCGCCGCGAAGTCGCCGACGGTGACGGAGAAGCCGGCCCGGCCGACAAACCCGATCGTGCTGCGGGACTTGCCGTCCTTGAACACGGGCTGCACCGAGACGGGCCGGCTCTCGACCCGCTGCACCGCGTCCCCCGAGGCCGCGATCAGGGTTCTGATCTCCTTCGTCCTGACCGCGAGCAGGTCGACCACGCTGCCACGGTCCCTGTCCCTCGCCTCCACCGTGACGGCCAGCACGGCGATCTCAGGGTCCGCGTCGACCTGGGCCTCGCCGCGGACGGTGACGGCGGTCTCGTTCGGCATGTGATTCCTTTCGGCGGAGGTAACGACCATTTAACCGGGCGGAAACCCGCACCGGTGATGCTGATCTCGTGGCAGGAACCGCTTCGAGGACGCTGACCAGGCGCAGGGAGATCGCTCTCATCGCGCACGACAACAAGAAGCCCGACCTGATCGACTGGGCCAGGTACAACCTGGCCGTGCTGCGGAACCACGACCTGATCGCGACCGGGACCACGGGCCACCTGCTGGCCGGCGAACTCGGCCTGGCCGTCACCTGCGTGCTCAGCGGCCCGCTCGGCGGCGACCAGCAGATCGGCGCCAGGATCGCCGACTGCAGCGTGGACCTGCTGATCTTCTTCTGGGACCCGCTCGAGCCGCAGCCGCACGACCCTGACGTCAAGGCGCTGCTCAGGCTCGCCGTGGTCTGGAACGTGCCAGTGGCCTGCAACAGGTCGAGCGCGGACTACCTGATCTCGTCGCCGCTGTTCCACGACGACTACGACCGGATCCATCCGGACTACGCCGACATTATCCGCAACTGAGCTCATCGGCCAGCCGCGGCGCTAGATCCCGACCGGGTGCCAGACCGTCTTGGTCTCGAGGAACGCCAGCATCCGGCGCGGCGATGGCACGACCGCCCAGTCGTCGTCCGCGCTGAACACCCGCTTGACGTTGCTCGCCGCCAACCGCTCGAGCTCGGCCCGCCCGCCGGCGGCGACGCCGGTCAGGTCGATCGCGTTCACGTCGAAGTGGCCGGCCAGCACCGGCGCGAGCTCGGCAGTGCGCCCGGTCAGCAGGTTGACCACACCTCCTGGCACGTCCGAGGTCGCGAGCACTTCGGACAGCGTGATGGCGGGCAGCGGCCGGTCCTGGCTGGTCACGCATACCACGGCGTTCCCGGTTGCGATCACCGGCGCGATGACGCTGACCAGCCCGAGCAGGCTGGACTCCTGCGGCGCGATCACCGCGACGACCCCGGTCGACTCGGGCACGCAGAAGTTGAAGTACGGCCCGGCGACCGGGTTGGCGCCGCCCGCCACCTGCGCCACCTTGTCGGGCCACCCCGCGTACCAGACCCACCGGTCCACCGCCGCGGCGACAACCCGCCGCGCACCCGCCGCGCTCAGACCTTCAGCCGCAACAACTTCATCGGCGAACTGCCCGGCCCTCCCCTCGATCATCTCCGCGACCCGGTACAACACCTGCCCCCGGTTATACGCCGTAGCCCCCGCCCACCCCGGCTGCCCCTTACGCGCAGCGACAACTGCGTCCCGCGCGTCCTTTCTCGACGCGAGCGCAGCCCAAGCCAGCACCTCACCGCCCTTGGCGGCATGAACCGGATACGACCGCCCAGACTCGGACCGAGGAAACGCCCCGCCAATGTAAAGCTTGTAAGTCTTGCGAACGCCGACCCGGCCGACGGCTGACGGCCCGTCGGCGGCGCGTTCAGCCGCAGCCGGCGGGTCGGCAGCTGCCGGCGTCACCGCGCGCGGGGGTTTCTTGGTCTTCTTGGCGCCCACGTCAGACATCGAGATACGCGGCCAGCCCATGCCGACCGCCCTCCCGTCCGTACCCCGACTCCTTGTACCCGCCGAACGGACTGGCCGGGTCGAACCTGTTATACGTGTTCGCCCACACCACGCCTGCCCGCATCCGCTGCGCCATCCACAAGATCCTGCTGCCCTTCTCGGTCCAGATGCCCGCCGAGAGCCCGTAGGGGGTGTTGTTCGCCTTGGTTACGGCCTCGTCCGGGGTGCGGAAGGTCAGCACGGAGAGCACCGGGCCGAAGATCTCTTCGCGGGCGATCCGGTGCGACTGGCTGACCCCGGTGAACACGGTCGGGGCGAACCAGAAGCCGCGGCTCGGCAGCTCGCACGGCGGCGACCATCGGTGCACCCCCTCGGCCTCCCCGGCCGCGGACAGCTCGGTGATCTTGTCGAGCTGCTGGCGCGAGTTGATCGCGCCGATGTCGGTGTTCTTGTCCAGCGGGTCCCCGAGCCGCAGCGTGGTCAGCCGCCGCCGCAGCCGCTCGACCACCTGGTCGGCCACGGACTCCTGGACGAGCAGCCGCGACCCGGCGCAGCAGACATGGCCCTGGTTGAAGAAGATGCCGTTCACGATGCCCTCGACGGCCTGGTCCACCGGCGCGTCGTCGAAGACCACGTTCGCCGCCTTGCCGCCGAGTTCCAGGGTCAGCTTCTTGCCGGTCCCGGCGACGGCCTGCGCGATCGCCACGCCGACCTCGGTGGACCCGGTGAACGCCACCTTGTCCACCCCCGGGTGCGCGACCAGCGCCGCCCCGGTCTGGCCCGCCCCGGTCAGCACGTTCACCACGCCGGGCGGGAGCTCCGCCTGCTGGCAGACCTCGGCGAGCAGCAGCGCCGACAGCGGCGTGGTCTCGGCCGGCTTGAGCACGCAGGTGTTGCCGGCGGCCAGCGCCGGGGCCAGCTTCCACGCCGCCATCAGCAGCGGGAAGTTCCACGGTATGACCTGCCCGGCCACGCCGAGCGCCCGCGGGTCCGGCCCGAACCCTGCGTGCCCCAGCTTGTCCGCCCAGCCCGCGTAGTAGAAGAAGTGCGCGGCCGCCAGCGGGATGTCGACGTCCCTGGTCTCCCTGATCGGCTTGCCGTTGTCCAGCGACTCGAGCACGGCGAATTCGCGCGACCGCTCCTGCAGGATCCTGGCGATCCGGTACAGGTACTTGGCCCGCTCGGAGCCCGGCATCGGCCCCCAGACTCGCTGGTAAGCACTGCGGGCGGCGGTGACGGCCCGGTCCACGTCGGCCGCCGCTGCCTGCGCCACCTTGGCCAGCGGCTCCTCGGTCGCCGGATTGATCGTCGCGAACGTCCGCCCCGACGCCGCCGGGGCGAACTCGCCGTCGATGAACAGGCCGTACTCAGCCGCGATCGACACGATCTCCCGGCTCTCAGGCGCGGGGGCGTACTGCCAGTCGAGCCCGGCGACCGGGGCGCGGCGCCTTCCCGATGCGGGCGATACCGAGATCGTTGAGTCTGCCAAGCCCTGCCTCCCGCGGTCCCGCCACATTCTCGCATGCGGCACACCAGGCCGATTTGCCGCGCCCGCGGCCTTCCAGGGGCGGCCCTAGAACGGTGCGAGGGGAGTGAGCGTGCCCGGATGCTTCCGCGCGAACGCCGCGACACGGTCATGCCTGATCGCACGCCAGAGCTGCTTGCATATGTGCTTCTTCAGGTAGACGGGTTCGGTCCCGCCCCTGACCGGCGACCCGTTCCTGGAGCGTTGATCCGGACCAGGTCAGAGCCCTGCAGATGGCGCAGCTGGGTGGCCGAACTCCGGTTCTACAGCGGCAATGCCTCGTTCACCACGTCGCACGCCCGGCGCCGGATTCTCAAGATCATCTCCTGACGCAGTTCGGCAAGCGGCCCGCTGTGACAGCCGACCGGCCCGCCGTGACGGCAATAGTCGTGGCGGGCCGGTCGGCTGTCCGCCGCCCTAATCCACCGTGAAGTAGTCCGGCCCGGAATACTGGCCGGTGAGCTGCTTGCGGCGCTGCATGAGCAGGTCGTTGAGCAGGCTGGATGCGCCGATCCTGAACAGGTCGGGGGTGAGCCAGGCCTGACCGGTCGTCTCGTTCACCAGCACCAGGTACCTGATCGCGTCCTTGGCCGTCCTGATCCCTCCGGCCACCTTGACCCCGACCCTCCGCCCGCAGGCATGCTCGAAGTCGCGCACCGCGGCCAGCATGACCAGCGCCACGGGCGGCGTCGATGCAGGAACCACCTTGCCGGTGGAGGTCTTGATGAAATCAGCCCCCGCCAGCATCGCCAGCCACGACGCCCGGGAGACGTTGTCCAGCGTGACCAGTTCCCCGGTCTCCAGGATCACCTTCAGGTGCGCGCCACCGCAGGCCTCCTTGACCGCCTGGATCTCCTCGTAGACCTGGCCGTACCGGCCGGCCAGGAACGCGCCCCGGTCGATCACCATGTCGATCTCGTCGGCGCCGGCATCCACGGCCTCGGTCACGTCGGCGAGCTTGACCGCCAGCGACGCCCGCCCGGACGGGAACGCGGTCGTCACCGACGCCACCGCCACCGGGCCGCCGGCCAGCTCGGACCTGGCCACGGCCACCAGGTCGGGGTAGACGCACACCGCGGCGACCGGCGGGACCGCGGGATCGGCCGGGTCGGGCCGCAGCGCCTTGGCGCACAGCCCGCGCACCTTGCCGGCCGTGTCGGCGCCCTCCAGTGTGGTCAGGTCCACCATCGCGACCGCCAGGCTCAGTGCAGCCAGCTTGGCGTCCTTCTTGATCGACCGGGTCGCCAGGCCGTCCACCCGCGCGTGCACGCCGACCTGATCGACGCCGGGCAGCCCGTGCAGTACCTGCCGCAAGCCGGCGTCCGATACGCTCCCGCCAGCCAGCCAGGCACCGCCGCCGTCCCACGGAACCTCCGCCCTGCGGCTCGCCACGGCCTGACCTGCTGCGCTCCCTGATTCACCTGCCACGGTCAAGAAGCTATCGCGTTGCGATGAGTAGCCGCGACAAGGCCACCCAGCTCAGCCAGCCGCGAGCCGCGCGAGCCGGCGCGAGCGCGCCGCGAGCCGCCTCAGGCCGGGGCGAGCTGGGCTCAGCCTCGGTGCGCCCGGCTGGTCACGGGGGGCGCCATCGCCGAGGCGAAGCCCGGCTTGATCACGGTGTTGATCAGCTCAATCCGCTCGTCGAACGGCGCGAACGCGCTCTTCATCGCGTTGATGGTCAGCCACTGGATGTCCGACCAGCCGTACCCGAACGCCTCGCACAGCGCGGCGAACTCCGAGGACAGCGTCACATCACTCATCAGCCGGTTGTCGGTGTTGACGGTGACTCGGAACGACAGCCTGCGCAGCAAACCGATCGGGTGCTCCTTGATCGACGGCGCGGCGCCGGTGTTGACGTTCGAGGTGGGGCACATCTCAAGCGGGATCCGCCGGTCCCTGATGTAGCTGGCCAGCAGCCCGAGCCTGGCGGTGCCGTCCGGCTCCTCGACGATGTCGTCGATGATCCGGACGCCGTGGCCGAGCCGCTCGGCGCCGCACCACTGCACCGCCTCCCAGATCGACGGCAGCCCGAACCCCTCGCCGGCATGGATGGTGATGTGGAAGTTCTCCCGCGACACGTAACGGAACGCGTCGAGGTGCCGGCTCGGCCGGCTGCCCGCCTCGGCGCCGGCAATGTCGAAGCCGACAACGCCCTCGTCCCTGTGCCGGACCGCAAGCTCGGCGATCTCCAGTGACCGTGCGGCCGTCCGCATGGCCGTCAGCAGCGCGTAGACCCGGATGTTGCGGCCGGCGCTGCCGATCGAGAAGCCGTCGAGCACGGCCTCGACCACCTCGTCCAGGCTCAGCCCGGCGGTGACATGCAGCTCGGGGGCGAACCGCACCTCCGCGTACACCACGCCATCGGCCGCGAGATCCTCCGCGCACTCGGCGGCCACCCGCACCAGCGAGTCCCTGGTCTGCATGACCCCGACCGTGTGCCTGAACGTCCGCAGGTAGACCTCAAGGTTGCCACGCTCGGCCGCCGCCGAGGCGATCATCGCGCCGAGCTCGTCCGGGTTGGTGGTCGGCAGGTCGCGGTAGCCGTTCGCCTTCGCCAGCTCGACGATGGTGGCCGGGCGCAGCCCGCCGTCCAGATGGTCGTGCAGCAGCACCTTGGGTACCCGGCGGATCTGGTCAAGCGTCACAGACATGCGGACCATTCTGCCGGACGGCCGTCCTGGCTAGCCGATCCGCTCCAGCACGGCGGGCCGGGCCTGCGGAGCCCGCGGCCCGATCTCGATGCCGCCCTCCAGCGCATCGATCGCCCGGCCGAACCGGTCCGGCTCGTCGGTCCTCAGCTCGAGCAGCGGCTGCCCCCGCTCCACCCGCTCCCCCGGCTTGACCAGGCAGATCACCCCGGCGCCCGCGCTGACCGGGTCCTCCTTCCTGGCCCGGCCGGCCCCAGCCGCCAGCCGGCCACGCCGACCGCGAGCGCGTCGAGCCGCCGCAGCCAGCCGGCCTCGGGCGCGTTTACCACCTGGGTGTGGGCGGCGACCGGAAGCGGCGCGTCGGGGTCGCCGCCCTGGCCGGCGATCATCGCCCGGTAGCTGGCCAGCGCCCGGCCGTCGGCCAGGGCCTGCGCCGGGTCGTGGGCCGTCTGCGACACAGGGATGCCGACCAGCGCCAGCATCTCCCGCGCCAGCGCCAGCGTCACCTCGACCAGGTCGGCCGGACCGCCGCCGCGCAGCACCTGCACCGCCTCGTCCACCTCCACCGCGTTGCCGACCGCCCGGCCGAGCGGCACGTCCATCGCGGTCAGCAGCGCGACGGTGCGCACCCCGGACTCGGTGCCCAGCCGTACCATGGTCGTCGCCAGCTCCCGCGCCGCCCCGATATCGCGCATGAACGCACCGCTGCCGACCTTCACGTCGAGCACCAGCGCGCTGGTCCCCTCGGCGATCTTCTTGGACATGATCGAGCTGGCGATCAGCGGGATGGACTCGACCGTGCCCGTGACGTCGCGAAGGGCGTAGAGCTTGCGGTCGGCGGGAGCCAGGTCGTCACCGGCCGCGCAGATGACCGCGCCGACCGTAGCAAGGAGGTGAACGAACTCGTGCCCGGACAGCCCGGCCCGCCAGCCGGGTATGGCCTCCAGCTTGTCGAGCGTCCCTCCGGTGTGGCCGAGGCCGCGGCCGGAGAGCTGAGGCACCGCGGCACCGCAGCTGGCCACCAGCGGGGCCAGGATCAGCGACACCTTGTCGCCCACGCCGCCAGTGGAGTGCTTGTCCACCGTCGGCGCGGGGACGGCGGACAGGTCGAGCCGCTGGCCGGTGTCGATCATCGCGTCGGTCCACGTCCGCAGCTCGCCGGCGGACAGCCCGCGGAAGAAGATGGCCATGGCCATCGCCGACATCTGCTCGTCGGCCACCGTGCCCCTGGTGTAGGCGTCGATCAGCCAGCGGATGTCGGCGTCGCCCAGCGTCCCGCCGTCTCGCTTGGCCCTGATCAGGTCGACCGCGACGGGAGCCGCAGGCCCAGGCGAGGTGGGTTCGGGTGAGGCGGGCCCGGGTGAGGCGGGCCCGGGTGAAGCGGGCCCGGGTGAAGCGAGCTCAGCCACGACGGTCCCGCCGCTCCGCCAGATCCGTGCCGGTGAAGGCGTCGGGCAGCAGGGTGCCCAGCTCGCGGGGGCCGTGGTCACCGTCGAGCAGCAGCCCGGTGCCGCCCGCCTCAAGCAGCAGCTGCCTGCACCGGCCGCACGGCACGAGCGGTGCCCCGTCGACGGCGACCACGCTGACCGCGACCAGCCGCCCGGCCCCGGCCGCATGCAGCGCGCTGACCAGCCCGCACTCGGCGCACAGGCCAAGTCCGAAGGACGCGTTCTCCACGTTGCAGCCGGTCACCACGACGCCGTTGGCCGCGAGTCCCGCGGCACCCACCCGCAGCCGCGAGTAGGGCGCGTACGCGTTGCTGGCCACCGCCGCGGCAGCCGCCCGCAGAGCAGGCCAGTCGATGGTCATCGGGCATCTCCGGTCGTTATGCAAAACTTAACCGTTTTGTTGGCGATTGTGTGTGTATCGATTTCACAACAGCACCGCTACTGCCGTGATTACCCGCTTCCGCAACACTCGTGACGGTAATAGATTCCGATCATCCCGGGGGGGACTCCGGGTTTCTCTTGTGCCCAGGCCGGCCGGGCCGGGTCAACAGGCCGGTGTTTCAGGCGGCAGCGATGCCGTCCCCCGCAGAGGAGGTTCCGTGAGAGGGTCACTCAGGGCTGTTGTCGCACTCAGCGTTCTCGCGCTGGTCACCGCGGCATGCAGTAGCAGCGGTAGCAGTAGCCCGTCAGCGGGCTCGACGACAAGCGCCGCGGCGCCGAAGTTCCTGGCGTGCATGGTCACCGACACCGGTGGCATCGACGACAAGTCATTCAACGCCTCGTCCTGGGCTGGCATGCAGGCCGCCGCCAAGGCCGACAGCAACATCCAGGTCACCTACCTGCCGTCCACCACCTCGGCGGACTACGCAACCAACATCAGCACCTTCATCGAGCGCAAGTGCGGGATCATCGTCACCGTCGGCTTCCTGATGGCCGACGCGACCGAGGCTGCCGCCAAGGCCAACCCCTCGGAGAAGTTCGCGATCGTGGACTGCTCGTACGCCTCGGACTGCCTGAGTGGCACCAAGGAGACGAACATCGACCAGCTCGTGTTCAACACGGTGCAGGACGGCTTCCTCGGCGGCTACCTGGCCGCTGGCATGAGCAAGACCCACATCGTGGCCACCTATGGTGGTGAGAACTTCGGCACGGTCACCATCTATATGGACGGCTTCTGGGACGGCGTCCAGTACTACAACTCCCAGCACCACACCAACGTCAAGGTGCTCGGCTGGAACGAGAAGACCCAGAAGGGCAACTTCATCGGCAACTTCACCGACCTCGGGGCCGGCCAGGCGCTCACCAACACCTTCATAGGCGACGGCGCTGACGTCATCTTCCCGGTGGCCGGCGGCGTCGGGCTCGGGACCGCGAAGGCAGTCCAGACGGCCGACAGCAGCGGCAAGCACGTCACCATGGAGTGGGTGGACACCGACGGCTGCGTGAACGCGCCGCAGTACTGCAAGTACATGATCTCCAGCGTGACCAAGGGCATCACGCCCGCGGTCGAGAACGCGGTGCTGTCCGCCGCCAAGGGCACCTTCAAGGGCGGCACCTACATAGGCACCCTGTCCAACGGCGGCGTGGTGCTCTCGCCGTACCACGACTTCGCCAGCGTGGTGCCGCCCTCGCTTCAGTCCGAGATCAACACGCTGAAGTCAGAGATCGAGAGCGGCAAGATCGTCCCGGCCACGAAGAGCCCAGTCTAGACAGGCCGACGGCAGTCTGTCTGAGCCGTCCGGCTGCCCGGGCATGTCCCGGCAGCCGGACGGCACCGGCTCGAAGGGAGGCAGCCGGTGAAGCTCGAGCTCAGGGGCATCACCAAGCGCTTCGGCAGTCTCGTGGCCAACGATCACATCGACCTCATGGTCCAGCCCGGCGAGATCAGGGCGCTGCTCGGTGAGAACGGGGCCGGCAAGACCACCCTGATGAACGTGCTGTACGGGCTGATCCAGCCTGACGAGGGCGAGATCCTGACCGACGACAAGCCGGTGCACATCCGCTCGCCCAAGGACGCGATCCACGCCGGCATCGGCATGGTGCACCAGCACTTCATGCTGGTGCCCGTATTCACCGTCGCCGAGAACGTCACGCTCGGCGTCGAGCGCGTACGTCGGCTGGGGTTCATCGACCGCAAGCGCACCCGCAAAGACGTGCTCGAGCTGTCCGAGCGGTTCGGGCTCCAGGTGGACCCCGACGCCTACGTCGAGGATCTGCCGGTCGGCGTGCAGCAGCGGGTGGAGATCATCAAGGCGCTGCTGCGCGATGCCAGCGTGCTCGTGCTCGACGAGCCGACCGCGGTGCTCACCCCTGGCGAGACCGAGGACCTGTTCCGGATCATGCGCCAGCTCAGGGAGGGCGGCCGGTCCATCGTCTTCATCTCGCACAAGCTCAAGGAAGTCCAGGCCATCGCCGACCACATCACGATCATCAGGCGCGGCCAGGTGGTCGGCGAGCGCCCGCCGTCCACCACCGGCGCGGAACTCGCCGCCCTGATGGTCGGGCGCTCCGTGCAGCTAAGGGTCAGCAAGGAGGCCGCATCGCCCACGGACGTCAGGCTGGCCGTCAAGAACCTGTCCGTGCCAGGCGAGCGCGGCGTGCACGACATCTCCTTCGACGTGCGCGGCGGTGAGATCCTGGGCATCGCCGGGGTCCAGGGCAACGGGCAGACCGAACTCTGCGAGGCCCTGATGGGCCTGCTCCCGTCGACCGGGTCGGTCGTGCTCGACGGCGCCGACATCTCCGCGGCGAGCACGAGGGACCGGCTGCGCGCCGGGGTCGGGTACGTGCCTGAGGACCGCCAGGAGGACGGGCTGGTCGGCGCGTTCACCGTCGCCGACAATCTGGTCCTCGACGTGTATGACCGGCCGCCGTACGCCTCGGGGATCGCGCTGCGGCTCGACAAGATCAAGGAGGCGGCGGTACGCCTGGCCAGCGACTACGACGTGCGGACGACGTCGGTGCAGACCCCGGTGGGCACGCTGTCGGGCGGCAACCAGCAGAAGGTGATCGTCGCCAGGGAGCTCAGCAGGGACAACAGCCTGCTGCTCGCCAGCCAGCCGACGCGCGGCCTGGACGTCGGCTCGATCGAGTTCGTGCACAAGCAGATCGTCTCCCAGCGGGACCGCGGGGTCGCTGTCGTCATCGTCTCCTCCGAGCTTGACGAGATCTACGCGCTGGCCGACCGGATCGCGGTCATGTACGAGGGCCGGATCGTCGGATTCTGCGACCCCGACATCCCCGAGGCCGAGCTCGGCCTGATGATGGCCGGTGCCGGAGCGGGCGCCCGCGACGGCGAGGGACATCCCGACGGAGCCGGCCCGGCCGGCCACAGCCTGGACATCGACCAGGCCCTTGAGCTTCCCGGGACGCTGCGCACCGGCGAGGGCGCCCAGCCAGGCGGCCCGAGCGCCGCCAAGCAGACAGCCAAGGAGCCGCCGCAGTGAGCGACCAACTGGCCCCGCCGGCGGGCCAAGAACCGGCCGAGCCCGGGGGGACCGAGCCCGCGGCCGAGCAGCCGGGTGCGGGCGGGTCGCGGGCCAGGCTGACGGCAGGCCTCATCGTCCAGGCGATCACCGAGGGCAGCTCCGCGGTGATCACGATTCTGGCGATCTTCCTCGCGCTAGTCGTCGGCGGCGTGCTGATCGTGTTCAGCGACCCGGTGGTGACCAGCGCCTGGAGCAACTTCTTCCATGCCCCTGGATACGCGCTCGGGCAGACCTGGGACTCAGTCTCGTTCGCGTACTCGCAGATGTTCGAGGGCGCCATACTCAACCCGTCGACCGTCAGCGCGGCGTTCCACGGCGGGTCAATAGCTGCCATTTTCTATCCGCTGTCGTCGACGGCGGCTCAGGCGACTCCCCTGATCCTGACCGGCCTGTCGGTGGCGATCGCGTTCCGCGCGGGCCTGTTCAATATCGGCGCCGCAGGCCAGTGGGTGGGCGGCGCGGTGGTGGCGACCTGGCTCGGCTTCGGAGTGAGCATGCCGCCGTTCATCCACGTGGTCGTCTGCGTGATCGGCGCCTTCGTCGGCGGCGCGGTGATCGGCTGGTTCGTCGGGCTGCTCAAGGCGCGGACCGGAGCGCACGAGGTCATCGTCACGATCATGCTCAACTACGTGATGTACGACCTGCTCATGTATCTGCTGTCCCATCCAGCGATGCTCCAGCAGCCCAAGCAGACCAACGAGATCGCCCCGTTCATCGCCAACGACGCGAACCTGTGGCATGTCGGCGGGCCGCCGCCGCAGGTCGGCCTCGGCTTCCTGATCGCCGTGGCCGCCGCGCTGGCCTGCGCCTGGCTGCTGACGCGGAGCACGACGGGATTCGAGTTCCGTACGGTCGGCGCCAGCCCGAGCGCGGCACGCAGCGCGGGCATCAAGGTCGAGCGGTCCTGGATCCTGGTGATGCTGCTGGCCGGCGGCCTGGCCGGACTGTCGGCCGCCGCAGTCGTCCAGGGAACGAACACCCAGCTGACCTTCAACAGCTACGGGACCTACGGCCCCGACGGCATCACCGTGGCGCTGCTCGGCAGGGCCAAGCCGATCGGGGTCGTGCTCGCCGGGCTGCTCTTCGGCGCCCTGCACGAGGGCGGCACCTACGTCGAGGCCGCCACGCTCGGCCAGGTTCCCGCCGACATCGTGCAGGTACTCGAGGGTCTCATCGTCCTCTTCGTGGCAGCGCCTGCGCTGATCAGGGCGGTGTTCAGGCTCCGCGCGACCAGCGGGACCGGCATGGAAGCGGTGGCGAAGGGGTGGAATGGGTGACAGCGATCACCGCAGCGGTACGGGCACCGCTCACGGCCAGCCGCCGGCACCTGGCGCCGGCCACCTTCCTGCTGCTCGGCCTGATCGACATCCTCATCTTCGGGCTGTTCGCCCACTCAGGTGACGCGGCGTTCGCGCTCAACGGCTCCGGCTCAGCCATCCAGATCCCCGCCATCAGGGTTCCCGCCGCCCCGGTCTGCTACGCGCTCGGCGCGGCCTCGATCGTCCTGGCCGGGCTCCGCGCCACCACCGAGTTGTCCCGCAGGGACAAGCGGGTCACGATCGCGGCCGTCCTGGTGTTCTTCATATTCTCGCTGCTCTGCTGGGCCGGGGCGGGGGCCATCCCGCTGGACCTGGTCAACCTGATGCAGGGCACGCTCGCGGCGTCCATACCGCTCATACTCGGCGCCCTGGCGGGCTGCATGTGCGAGCGGTCCGGCGTGATCAATATCGCTATCGAGGGGCAGCTGCTGTTCGGCTCGTTCACGGCGGCGATCGTGGCGAGCGCGTTCGGCGGGCTCTGGGCCGGACTGGTGGGCGGTGCGCTGGCCGGCGGGCTCGTCGGGGGCCTGCTCGCTGTCTTCGCGATCACGTTCCTGATGGACCAGATCATCCTCGGCGTGGTCCTGAACGTCCTGGCGCTCGGCATGACCGACTACCTGTACGACCGGCTGATGGCGCAGAACCCCAACTACAACACCGGGGTCACCTTCAACTCGATCAGGATCCCGGGCCTCGCCGACATCCCCCTCATCGGGCCGATCTTCTTCGACTCGACGATCTTCCTGTACATCACCTACGTCATGATCATCGGTGTTCAGGTCGCGATGTTCCACACCCGGTGGGGCCTGCGGGTCAGGGCCGTCGGCGAGCACCCCGCGGCCGCAGACACGGTCGGCATCGCAGTGCTGTGGACCCGCTACCGGAACGTCATACTCGGCGGGATGATCGCCGGGATCGGCGGCGCGTACCTGACCGTGGGGTCGGTCGGCAGCTTCAACCCCGACATCAGCTCGGGCTTCGGCTATATCGCGCTCGCGGCGCTCATCTTCGGCCGCTGGACGCCGCTCGGCGCGCTCGCAGCGGCGCTGCTGTTCGGCTTCTGCAAGGAACTGGCGCTCGTCCTGCCGACGGTGAACTCCTCGCTCCCGCCGCCGATCCTGAACATGGCGCCCTACGTCGCGACGATCATTGCCGTGGCCGGCCTGGTCGGCAAGGTGCGAGCGCCCGCCGCCGACGGCCAGGCCTACGTCAAGGCGTGACGATCCAGGCCCCCCGGTTACCCTGCTGCGAGTGATGACAGTGACCGATGATGCTTACGCTGCCGCGCGGGTGAGCGCGGCGCGGCTAGCCGCGCTCACCGGCCAGGACAGGCACGACGTGGCCGTGGTGCTCGGCTCCGGCTGGGCGCCGGCCGCCGACGCCGTCGGCACGCCGGCCGCCCAGATCCCGCTGAGCGAGCTCGGCGGCTTCCCGCTGCCCGCGGTCGTCGGCCATGTGCCCGCGGCGCGGTCGGTCCAGGTCGGGCCGGTGCGGGTGCTCGTCTACCTCGGCCGCAGCCACCTGTACGAGGGCCTGCCGGTCAGCGCGGTAGTACACGGCGTGCGGACCGCGGCCGCCGCCGGGTGCACCGTCATCGTGCTGACCAACGCCGCGGGCGGGATCAACGAGAGTTACCAGGTCGGCCAGCCCGTGCTGCTCGCCGATCACCTGAACCTGACCGGCCGGTCGCCGCTGGCCGGGCCGGAGCCGCCGGAAGGATACGGCTCGCGCTTTGTCGACCTGAGCCAGGTGTACTCGGCCCGGCTGCGAGCGCTGGCCAGACGGGCCGACCCGACTCTGGCCGAGGGCGTGTACGCGGCATTGCCAGGGCCGCACTACGAGACTCCGGCCGAGATCCGGATGCTGCGCGCCGCGGGCGCCGACATGGTGGGCATGTCCACCGCGCTCGAGGCCATCGCCGCCCGGCACCTGGGGCTCGAGGTGCTCGGCATATCGCTGATCACGAACCCTGCCGCCGGGCACTCCGCGGCCGGGCTGAACCACGCGGAGGTCGTCGCGGCCGGGAAGGCCTCGGCGGCCAGGGTGGGCGCGCTGCTCAGCCAGATCCTGCGCGGCATCACCACGGCAGCCGGCCCGGCGGACCCGGCCGGGCAAAGTGGCATCACATTCGCCCCCCGCCCGGCAGATCCGGCCGGGCACGGTGGCTGAGCTGAGGCGGCCGGCATGATCAGCCAGGAGCTGGCGCACCAGGTCACCGCATGGATCGCCGACGACCCGGACGACCGCGACCGCGCCGAGCTGTCCGCGCTGCTGCGGACCGCCGACGGCCCCGAGTCCGACGGCGCCACGGCCGCGGCCGGCGCCGAGCTCGCTGACCGGTTCGCCGGGCGGCTGGAATTCGGCACGGCCGGCCTGCGCGGAGCGGTCGCCGCCGGACCGAACCGGATGAACCGCGCGGTCGTCCGCGGCACCACCGCGGCGCTGGCCGACTGGCTGCGCTACGTCGACCCGAAGGCGCCGCAGACCGGCGTGGTGATCGGCTGCGACGCGCGGCACCGGTCCGAGGACTTCGCCCGCGAGGCCGCCGCGGTGCTCGCCGGGGCCGGCATCCCGGTGCACCTGCTGCCGCCGCGCCAGCCCACGCCGCTGCTGGCGTTCGCGGTCCGGCACCTGCGCGCGGCCGCCGGGATCATGATCACGGCCAGCCACAACCCGCCGGCCGACAACGGGTACAAGCTGTACCTCGGCGACGGCGCCCAGATCGTGCCGCCTGCCGACCTGGAGATCGAGGCGGCCACCAGGGCGCTCGGGCCGCTGTCGCAGGTGCCGGTGGCCAGGCCGAGCAGCCCGCTGATCACCCAGCACGCCGGCGAGATCGCCGCCGCCTACCTGGACGCTATCTGCGGGGTCTCGCCGGCGCCGAAGGGCGCCGCCTGGCTCAGGTACATCTACACGCCGCTGCACGGGGTGGCCGGCGACATCGCGCTGCGTGCATTCGAGCAGGCCGGCTTCCCGCCGCCCGACGTGGTCGAGGCGCAGTTCGAACCCGACCCAGACTTCCGCACGGTGGCGTTCCCCAACCCCGAGGAGCCCGGCGCGCTCGACCTCGCGCTGGCCCAGGCCCGGCGGTCAGGCGCCGACCTGGTGCTCGCCAACGACCCGGACGGCGACCGGCTCGCGGTGGCGCTGCCCGACGACGCCGCGCCCGGCGGCTGGCGCACGCTGAGCGGCGACCAGCTCGGCGCGCTGCTCGGCGCCTACCTGCTCGGCAAGGACGGGGCGGGCCGCGGCGAGGACCTGCCACCGCTCGTGGCCACCACGATCGTCTCGGCAACCATGCTGGCCAGCATCGCCGCGGCGGCCGGGGCCAGCTACGTCGAGACGCTGACCGGGTTCAAGTGGATCGCCAGGGCGGGCGACCTGCGACCGGAGAGCCGGTTCATCTACGGCTACGAGGAGGCGCTCGGCTACACCGTCGGCACCACGGTCAGGGACAAAGACGGAATCGGTGCCGCGCTCGCCGTGCTCTCCCTGGCCGCGCGGGCCAGGTCAGGCGGCGAGTCACTGCTCGAGGCCTACGACGCGCTCGAGATTGCGCATGGCGTGCACCTGACCGAGCAGATCACCGTGCCGACCACGGCGCCAGTCCACGTGATGTCCAGGTTGCGGGCCAGCCCGCCGCAGGAACTGGCCGACCAGCCCGTGCTCAGCAGCTCCGACCTGACCGGCGGGACCGCTGAGCTGCCGTCAGCCGACGTGCTCAGGTACAAGCTGCGCGGTGCGCGGGTGGTGATCCGCCCGAGCGGCACCGAACCGAAGCTGAAGGCCTACCTGGAGGTCGTCGAGCCCGTCATCGCCGGACGGCTTGACGAGGCCCGCCGGGCGGCCCGCGCCAGGATGAACCCGCTGCGCCAGGCCGTCAGCGACCTGCTCAACGGCTGATAGGCGGGGGCGGCCCGGGCACCCTCCGCACCCAGTCTGGCGGCCGTCGCGCATCCGCTCCGTGCCCGTGAGCGCTCCTTTTGTACCGGCCGGGCACCCGCGATGGCCCGCGCGGCAAAGGCGTGGCAAGCTCAGTCCTATGACCAGTGAGCATGAGCATGGGCACCCCCACGAGCACGGTCACGGCCATGATCATCCGCCGGGCGAGCACGACGCCGCTTGCGAGGTCGCGCACGGAACCGTTCCCGCGCCGTCCGACGGCCGGACGCTCATCGCGGTCTTCTCCACCCCGGTGGCCAGGTACCTGCTGCAGTACGCGGCCGACGCCGGGTACCGGCCCGTACTGGTGGAGCCCGACAACGACCGGGCCAAGCGCGCCAGCGAGGCCGGGTTCGACGTGCACACCGCCATCGGCACCGTGCCGGACGCCAAGACCGACGTCGTGGTCACCGATCACCACAGGGACGAACTGGGCGTCATGCTGCGCGACGCCCTCGCCACGCCGGCCCGCTGGGTCGGGATCATGGGCAGCCCGCGGGCCGAGCCACCGCATATCGAGGCGCTCGCGCTACTGGGCGTCGCGCCGGACGAGGTCGCCAGGGTGCACAGGCCGATCGGCCTGAACATCGGCTCCCGGACCCCGCCCGAGATCGCGATCTCGACGCTGGCCGGCCTTATCGCGGACCGGAACGACCGCCCCGGCGGTTTCACCTTCGACTAACCATCCCGCCACCGCGCACCCACCCCCCGGCCAGCCCGGGTCGCCCCACTCCCTGCGAGCCAGCCCCACCAGCCGGTGTCCCGCTGGAATCGGTGCCACATCCACTCCGCATTCTGGGACTTCCGCCACATCCACTCGCCGCCCGGACCCGCACTATGCTGCCAAGCGAGCGGAAACCGTCCGCCAGGAAGGGACACGTGGCCTAGATGGCCGAGGAAGCTGGATACTCGGGCACGCCGCTGTATCGCAAGCTTGGCATCGGCGAGGACGACGAGGTCGTGGTGATTGGCGCGCCAAACGGCTTCGCCGACCGGCTCGCGGCTCAGCTCGGCGGCGAGGCCGAGATCCACACCGACCTGGACGCCGCGGCTCTCTTCGACGTCATCGTGGCGTTTATGACCTGGCGGGCCGATCTCGAAGGGGAGCTCGGCCGCCTCCGCGCGCACATGGCACCGGCTTGCGGACTGTGGATCGCCTGGCCCAAGCGCGCGGCCATGATCCCGACCGACATCACCGACAACGTGATCCGCGAGATAGCTCTGCCGACCGGCCTAGTCGATAACAAGGTGTGCGCGATCGACCAGACCTGGTCGGGCCTGCGCCTGGTGATCCGCCGCGAGCTCCGCTAGGAGTACCAGTCGCCGCGGAAGACCTCCCGGCTCAGTCGTCGAGCAGGGGCTTGCCGTTGAAGATCCCCAGCTTCTCACGGTAGAGCTCGAGGCCCACGCCGTTGGGGTCGCGGAAGTACATGCTCTCCTCGACACCGCGGTCGGGACCGAGGTACTCCACGCCCGCCTCGTCGAGCTTCTTCTTCGCGGCATCGAACTGCTCAGGCGAGATCGAGATCGCCAGATGCTGGACCCCGCCGATGGTCTCCATCCAGGCTGGGTGCTCGTGCCCAGGGAAGTCGAAGAACCCAAGCAGGTTGCTGTTGCCGATGTCGAAGAAGAAGTGGTTCGAGCCCGCGTAGTCGCGGTTCTCCACGAGCTCGACCAGCGGAAAGCCGAGAAACTCCTGGTAGAACTTGATCGTCTCCTCGGTGTCACGGCAGATCAGGGCCAGGTGATGCACGCCCTGCACCGTGGTGTGCGGCCGCTCGGACCTCGGCTTGAGGTATTTCTCGCGCAACTCGGCCCGCCGAGCCCGCACCCGCTCAAGTTCCTTGCCCTCTGGCTGTGGCATGACCTGTCTCCTGGATCCGCCGTCGTCACTCGGTGCCGGCTCAGCCGCGCCGATCCACCCGTACGACAACAAGTCTCCCTCACCATGTCAACGACCGCAGGGTCGGCGGGCGAGCATCGCAGCCCTCCGTCACCACACGCCCGAGCACTCCACGCCTACCCTGGGCCCGGAGTCCTATGCATGGCGTCCCAGTCTCCCGCACCTCCGATCTGACGCCAACCTCTAATTGACAGTAACTATCAACAGCAGCTAACATCATTTTGATGGTAACTTTTGCAAGGAGGTGACTTCCTGTGACCGCATCTGACTCCCGCCGCTGGTGGGCACTCGGCGCGCTCTCGCTCAGCGTCCTGGTCGTCGCGCTCGACCTCTTCGTCCTCACCCTGGCACTCCCAACCGTCTCGGCGGACCTGCACGCCTCCTCCGGCGACCTGGAATGGTTCCTCGACGCCTACAGCCTGGTGCTCGCAGCCGCGCTGCTGCCCGCCGGACTACTCGGCGACCGACTCGGCCGCAAGAGACTGCTGCTCGGCGCGCTCGTGCTCTTCGGCGCCGCGTCGCTGGCTTGCGCCTACTCGACCTCGACCGGTGAACTGATCGCGGCCAGGGCGGTGCTCGGACTCGCAGCGGCGGTAATCCTGCCGCTGTCGCTCGCGGTGCTCCCGGTGCTGTTCAGCCCCCAGGAGCGGCCGAGGGCGATCGCCGCCGTCGGCGGCGCGACATTCCTCGGCTACCCGATCGGGCCGATACTCGGCGGCTGGCTGCTCGACCACTTCTGGTGGGGCTCGGTCTTCCTGATCAACGTGCCCGTCGTGGTCATCGCGATCGTCGCCGTCGCCATGCTGATGCCGGAATCAGGAGGCGACATCCGGCAGCGGGTCGACCTCACCGGGATCGCGATCTCCAGCGTCGGCCTGACCTTGGTCACCTACGGCCTGATCAAGGCGGGCGACGACGGATGGTCCAGCCTCACGGCCATCCTCACGATGGCGGCAGGCGTCGTCGCGCTCGCCCTCTTCGCGGCCTGGGAGCGCCGGGTCAGTTCCCGGCGGGCCGGGTCGGGCATGCTTCCGCTTGTGGACCTCGACCTGTTCGGCTCACGAGGCTTCACCTGGGGCACCGTGCTGGCCACCCTGGTCTCGTTCGCGCTGTTCGGCCTGGTCTTCGCGATGCCGCAGTACTTCCTCGACGTTCGCGGGCTCAACTCGATGGGCGCCGGTATCCGCATGCTCCCGATGATCGGCGGCCTGGCCGTAGGCCTTGCCATCGGCCAGCGCCTGCAGACCCCGCGCAAGAGCCGGCGCCAGGTCGGCACCGCACCCGACAGCGCCGGAGCAGCGGGGCTGAACGCGGCACAAGCGCGGCCGGATACACCGCCGGTGAGCCCGAAGGTACTGGTCGCCATCGGGTTCGCGATCATGGCGGCGGCCCTGGCCGTCGGGACCGGAACCTCGCTTGCCAGCGGTACAGGTTTTGCCGCGACCTGGTTCGCCGCGACCGGTCTCGGCCTCGGCATCGCGATGCCGACCGCGCTGAACGTCGCCCTCGGCGCGCTCTCGCCTGCCAGGAGCGGATCGGGCTCGGCGCTGATCACCGCGATGCGGCAGGTCGGCGGGACGATCGGGGTGGCCGTGCTCGGCACCGTCCTGGCCAACGTCTACCGCTCTCACCTGCACCTCGCCGGGCTGCCCGCGGCGGCAGTGAAGGTCGTCAGGCTCGGAGTCGCCGAGGGAATCGCCACTGCGCGGGCGGCCCATTCGACCGTCTTGCTCGGCAGCGTCCGCGACGCATATGTGCACGGCATGGACGTGATGCTGTGGGTGTGCGCCGGGATCGCGATCGCCTCGGCAGTTCTCGCGCTGGCGTTCCTGCCGAGGCGTGCCGACACGCCACCCGCCGGCGCCGGGGAGAGCGAGGCCGTGATGCCAGACGGCGCCACGCCGTCTCGCGACGACGGCGAGCCCGCGACATCGTCTTTCGATAAGAGCACAATGACCACATGAGTGAGGTACCCGTTACAGAGCGCCCCGGACTCCGGGAGCGGAAGAAGGCCAGAACGCGTGCTGCCATCAGGGAGCACGCGCTCCGGCTGTTCCGCGAGCAGGGGTACGACGCGACGACGGTCGACCAGATCGCCGAGGCGGCGGACGTCTCGCCGAGCACGTTCTTCAGGTACTTCCCCACCAAGGAGGACGTCGTGCTCCAGGACGAGCTTGACGTCCTGGCGATCGGGCATTTCGACCACCAGCCCGCTGACCTGTCTCCGGTCGCCGCGTTCCGCGCCGCGGCCAGGGATGCCTTCGCCTCGCTCGATCCCGCCGAGCTGGCCAAGCTCCAGGAGACCGCAGCGCTCACCTTGACGGTCCCCGAACTGCGCGCCAGGGCTATGGACGAGCTCTCGCGGACGATCGGGGAAATCGCTGGCGCCGCGGCGCGCCGCTCCGGCCGCGACCCAGACGACTTCGCGGTCCGTACCGTCGCCGGCGCCATCGTCGGCGTCATCATGGCCGCGACCATGCCGTGGAGCCACTGGGCCGACGACCAGGCCAGGCCGGACATGCTCGCCAGAATCGACGCCGCCCTAGCCCACCTGGAAGCCGGCCTCCCCCTGTAACCCCACTCACCGCTGAGGTCGGGCGGCGGGCGGCTCAGGTGCCGGGACTCACGGAATGTTGCGCGTTCAATTAATGTTGTCAGGGGCAGAATGCAGCCGGCGGGAATGCCCCGGAGCGGGAGCGGCCGGACTGCTGAGAGGATCACCACATGCCAGCGGTAACTGTCGAGGACATCCTGCTGCTGCCGCGGATCGCCGAACCCGATCAGGCCGCAGCCCGTGAGCGGCCGGTACTCGCGGTCACGACCGCGCCGTCGGCGCTCGAGGGCGAGGGCTTCCCAGTACGGCGGGCGTTCGCCGGCGTCGACCTGAGGGCGCTCGACCCGTTCATCCACATGGACCAGATGGGTGAGGTCGACTATGCGCCCGGCGAGCCCAAGGGCACCGCCTGGCACCCGCACCGTGGCTTCGAGACCGTCACCTACATCATCGACGGCGCCTTCCGGCACCAGGATTCCAACGGTGGCGGCGGCCTGATTACCAACGGCGACACGCAGTGGATGACAGCCGGCGGTGGCATCCTGCACATCGAGGAACCGCCCGAGGAGCTGGTGATCAGCGGCGGGCTGTTCCACGGATTCCAGCTCTGGGTGAACCTGCCGTCCGCGATGAAGATGACCCCGCCGCGCTACCAGGACATCAGGGCCGGCCAGGTGGCGCTGCTCAGCTCGCCCGACGGCGGCACGCTGGTGCGCGCGATCGCCGGCGACGTGGCCGGGCAGGCCGGCCCCGGCATCACGCACACGCCGATCACGCTGCTGCACGCCACGCTCCAGCCCGGGGCGCAGCTGCGGCTGCCATGGCGCGCCGACTTCAACGCGCTCGGGTACGTCATGGCCGGCCAGGGGACGGTCGGCGCCGAGCGGCGCCCGGCCCGCACCGGTCAGCTCGCGGTGTTCGGCCCGGGCGACACGCTCACGTTCACCGCCAGCCAGCGGGCTGACGGCCCCAGCGAGGGACTCGACATCCTGGTGCTCGGCGGCGAGCCGATCAGGGAGCCGGTTGCCGCGTACGGCCCGTTCGTGATGAACACCAGGGCCGAGCTCGTCAAGGCCTTCGAGGACTATCAGGCCGGCCGCCTCGGCACCATTCCGGCCCGGCGCACCGAGATCCCGACCGAGCCGCACCCGGGACACGACGTCCTCTAACGGAGCCGCCCGCCGCGCCCAAGCGCGCCACCAACAACAGCGATGTGCCCACGTTGCCGCCCTGGCAACAGTGAAGTGCCCACATTGCCCGCAGGACCCGGGATCCGCCGGCCGCTGACGACAGCGATGTGCCCACGCGGCGCGAGCGGCCGACGTTCCGGGCCGAAGCCAGGACGCCATGAGCGGAGGAGCGCTATCGCGGCAGACGGCGGATCTCGAAGGTGAAGCAGCCGAAGTCGACGGCCCGGGCATGTGCGACCGCCACCCGCGGCTCGCCGAAGAACTCAGCAAGCAACGCGGCCGCCGCAGCCTGGTCCCGCACCTGATGCGGCTCGGCGAGCTGCCCGCCGAGTATCCGGCCGTCTGCCGAGTAGGCCCGCAGTACCCGCCGGGAGCCCAGGAACTCGGCGGGGTAGCCGTCGTCCCGCTGGCCATCGCACGGCTCGGAGTGGATGAAGACCGGGCCGATCTCGTCATACGGCCCGGGACTGGCACCCGCCTGCGCCGCCCACCGGCGCAGCGGCGCGTATGACACGAGCGCGATCCGCTCGCCCGGTGAACTGCGGCGCAGGCAGCACCTCAGCGGGCTTCCGCCAGCCTCGTCCACCACGAACCGCGGCGCGTGGCCGGCGTCGTCCGCGATGAGCAGCCCGGCGACGACGAGGGGCGGGATCGCCAGGACCTCGAAGGTGGCAGTGTTCGCATGCGTGATCGTCATGGTTCAAGCCTGCGGTAGGCGTGTACCGGAGTCTGGCGGTAATCCGACCTCACGCTGCCGAGCCGCGCCCGCACGTCGCGGCGCACCACCTAGCGCACCACCCTGCGCCGGACCGGCCGGAGCCTAGCTCGCCGACTCCGCCAGCCTGCGCAGCGCGCCGCGCACGACCTGCGGGTCGGTCGTGGTCCAGAACGGCGGCAGCGAGGCACGCAGGAACCTGGCGTAGCCCGCCGTGCTCAGCCGGGAGTCGAGCACGGCGACGACACCGCGATCGGTCACGGTACGCAGCAGCCGCCCGGTACCTTGCGCGAGCAGCAGAGCAGCCTGGGTGGCGGCCACCGACATGAAGCCGTTGCCGCCGTGCGCCGCCACGGAACGCTGCCGCGCCGAGGCCAGCGGATCATCAGGGCGCGGGAACGGGATCCGGTCGATGATCACCAGCTGCAGCGAGGACCCCGGCACGTCCACGCCCTGCCAGAGCGACAGCGTGCCGAACAGGCAGGTCGGCTCGTCAGCGGCGAACTCGGTGACGAGCTGGGAGGTCTGGTCGTCACCCTGGCAGAGCAGCGGGAACGCGATCCGCCCGCGCAGCTCGTCGGCCGCCTGCCTGGCCGCCCGCATCGAGGAGAACAGCCCGAGCGTGCGACCCCCGGCCGCGTCGATGAGCTCGGCAATCTCGTCCAGGTAGGCCTGGGCCAGGCCGTCCCTGCCGGGCGGCGGAAGGTGCCTGGCGATGTACAAGATCCCGCTCCGCGGGTGGTCGAACGGGGAGCCCACGTCCATCCCCGACCACGCCAGCGAATGCCCGGCCCCGGACTCATCCACGCCCTCGCCGAGGCGGGAGGATCTGGCCGCCAGCGAATGCCCAGCCCCGGACTCATCGGGCGGCTGTCGCTCGCGGGGCTCGTCCTCGGCAGGCGCGAGGCCCCATTGCCTGGCGAGCGGCTCGAACGAGCCGCCGAGCGCCAGTGTGGCCGAGGTCAGGACCACGGTCCGCTTGCCGAACAGACGGCTGGCCAGCAGCCCGCCCACCCTCAGCGGGGCGACGCGCAGTGTCGGCGGCCTGCCCGTCTCCTCGCCGACCGGCCGGTCCATCCAGACAACGTCGGAACGGTCAGCGATCGGCGGGTCGAACGCCTCGAGCATCCGCTCGGCCGCGTCGAACGCCTCGCCGATCGCGGCCATTGCCGCCCGGCGGGCGGCGATCCGGTCAGCCTCATCCTCGGTCTTGCTCGCGCTGGCGCGGAACTCCGCCGCGCAGCCCGCCGCGGCGTCCCTGACCGACTCGAGCGTCAGCCGCAGCGCCTCGTCGAGCACGTCGATCCGGCCCGCGGGGATCTCGGCCAGCGCCCGCTCGGCCGCGGCGGCCGCATCGCGCAGGCGGGCGACCGGGTTCTCGTCGATCATGCGGCCGCAGCGGCGTGCCGCCACCTCGATCCCGGCGGCGGACAGTTCATCGGAGGCGACCGATGTCACCCGGTCGACCAGGTCGTGCGCCTCGTCGATGATCACGATGTCGTGCTCGGGGAAGACGTCGAAGTCCTCGAGCGCGTCGATGGCCAGCAGCGCGTGGTTGGTCACCACGATGTCGGCCCGGCCTGCCTCTTCCCTGGCCAGCTCGGCGAAGCACTGGGTGCCGAACGGGCAGCGCTGCACGCCGACGCACTCGCGGGCACTGACCGAGACCTGCCGCCAGGCCTGGTCACCAACACCGGGGACGAGTTCGTCCCTGTCGCCTGTCTCGGTGGTCGCGGCCCACTCGTGCAGCCGCTGTATCTGTCGGCCGATCGCCGAGACCGCGCCCGGATCGAACAGCGCATCGGGCTGGTCCTCGGTCGGGCCGCCGCGCAGCCGCTGCAGGCACAGGTAGTTCCGCCTGCCCTTGAGTATCGCGAAGACCGGCTCCCTGCCGAGCGCGGGCGCGATCGCGGCGGCCAGCCGCGGCAGGTCGCGGTCGATCAGCTGGCGCTGCAGCGCGATGGTCGCGGTGGACACGACCACGGTGGCGTCTTGCGCGACTGCGTGCATGGCGGCGGGAACCAGGTAGGCGAGCGACTTCCCGGTCCCGGTGCCCGCCTGGACGGCGAGGTGCTCGCCGGTCTCGATCGACCGCTGCACCGCCCCGGCCATCGTGACCTGACCGGGCCGTTCGGCACCGCCGATCCCGGCGACCGCTACGGCGAGCAGGTCAGCCGCCGCCTCGCCGGCCGCACCAGTGCCGTCCGCCACGCCAGTCACACCCACGCTCGGCTGAGCCGACGCGTCCGCAGCCGTACCGGCGGATGGGGGCATGCCTGACAACGTATCGCGAAGGCTACCGCGCGGCGAGGATGAACGCGCCCGCCCGCCGGCCAGGCTCAGCAGGTCACGTCAGCGCGAAGCATCCGCGCGCAGGCGAGCGCGCCGAAGATGACCGTGTACACGGCGAACGAGGCAAGGCCGTGCCAGATCGACGGCCAGTCGATCGGCATCCGCAGCAGCGCGTCGAAGGAGAACCAGAAGTGCGTGGGCAGGTACGGGTGGATGGAGGCCACCTGAGAGATCGCGTCGAGGATCTCGCTGACGATCACGATCACCAGGATCGCGGCCATCACCGCGATCGCGTGCTGGGTGAACGTGGACAGCGCGAGGCCGACGGCGCCGAGCGAGGCAAGCCCGGCGGCCACGTAGCCGACGATCACGAGCAGCCGCAGCAGCCCGTCGGCCAGCGGGACGGTGTTGCCGGACAGCAGCGTGACCGGGCCGATCGGGAAGAGGAGCGCGCCCACGGCCAGCCCGAGCGCGGCGACGAGCACGGTGGCCGCGACGCAGAAGATCACGATCATGACGTACTTGGTGACCAGCAGCCTGATCCGCCCGGCCGGGACGGTCAGCAGCGTGCGCAGCGTTCCGAGGCCAGCCTCGCCGGCCACCGAGTCGCCGGACACCACCGACACGGTCAGCGGCAGCAGCACGGTCAGCAGCACGTAGAGCGCGAACAGCGAAAGGAACACCCCGTTCTCGGCGATCTGGCCGATGAACGCGCCGGCGCCAGGACCGCCGCCGGAACCGGGCGGCGGAGTGTTGATCTTCAGCACCACGCCGAGGAAGACGGGCGCGGCGGCGAGCACCGCGAGCATCACCAGGTTGCGTGGCCTGAGGAAGACATTCCTTAGTTCCGAACGCAACAGCACAAGCCAGTGCCGCACCGGGGCGGATCGCCGCACCGGCGGGCTCGCGGTGACCTCGGCGGTGCTAGCCGTTGACATTGAAGCCCTCACCGGTCAGCTCCACGAACAGGTCTTCCAGACTGGGCCGCACCGTCTCAAGGCCGGTCACCCCGATCCCGGCGAGCACCAGGTCGGCGTTGATCTGCTCGGGAGCGCGGTCGCCGAGCGCCGCGGTGACCTGGCCGTCCTCGGCACTGACATCGGCGAGTCCGAGCTTGCAAAGCAGGTCGGCCGCGGCCGCGGCCTGGGCGGTGCGGATCAGGATCCGCGGTTCGCCGCGGCTGCGCAGCTCGCCGAGGGTGCCCTGGAACACCAGGCGGCCCGTGCTCATCACCCCGACGTGCGAGCAGATCTGCTCCACCTCGGCCAGCAGGTGCGACGAGACGAAGACGGTGGTGCCGTCGGCCGCGATCTGCTTGATCAGCGACCTGATCTCCCGGGTACCCTGCGGGTCGAGGCCGTTGGTCGGCTCGTCAAGGATCATCAGGTCACGCGGCCGCAGCAGCCCCGCGGCGATGCCGAGCCGCTGCTTCATGCCGAGCGAGTACGCGCGGTACCGCTTGTCGGCGGCTGCCAGCAGGCCCACCTGGTCGAGCGCGCGGTCGATCCTGGCCTGCGCGGTGCGCAGGTCGGCGGTGGGGTCGGCGGCGTCGCACCTGGCGAGGTTCTGCCTGCCGGACAGGAACGGGTAGAACGCCGGGCCCTCGACCAGCGCCCCGACGCGCGGCAGCACCGAGTCCAGGCCGTCGCGCAGGTCGGTGCCGAGCAGCTCGAACGTGCCGCCGGTGGGGTGGATCAGGCCGAGCAGCATCCGGATCGTAGTGGTCTTGCCCGACCCGTTGGGCCCGAGGAACCCGTACACGCTGGCCGGCGGGACCGCAAGGTCGACGTGGTCGACCGCAAGCTGGCCGCCGCGGAACCGCATGGCAAGCCCTGCTGACGTGATCGCAAGCCCGGACTCAGCCGCGGCCGTGGCGTCGGTCGCCTGATCGGTCAGCGTCACTTGACCTTCGCCGCGTCGGCGTAGAGCACGGCGGGCGTGACGGCACCGATCAGGACCTGGCCCTTGCTGGTGATCAGGACCGAGATCAGGCTGGTGCGCAGCAGCCTGCCCGATCCCCACCGGCCGTGCACAGCCTTGGTCGCCTTCATCAGCAAGCCGAGCAGCGGGCTGGCGGGGATCGGCGGCCCGCTGGTGAAGAAGCCGCCCCCGCTGTTTCGCGTGTTCTTGACGACACCCGACTGGCCGGCCGCGCCCTTGCGGTGCACGGCCCGCTTGGCCTGGAATGGCTTGATGTGCAGGACCCGCACGCGCGGGACGCCATGGATCGGTGCCTGGACCGGAATGCGCGGCACGCCGCGTGCCGACGCCTGGCTGGCCTGGAGCACCATGACCGTCAGCCAGCCGCTGCCCAGGGTCCGCACGCCGAGCGCCGGGACCTGCGCGCCTGGAAGGCGCCTGATCTCGGGCAGTGGGCCGCCAGGCTTGCTCGGGATCACCGGGAAGCCGAAGCTCGGAGCCGCGAGCTGCGATGGCAGCCTGACCACCTTGACGTGCGCGCCAGTCGGCGGGGTGAAGGTGAAGTTGGACGAGGCTGGCCTGGCCAGGCTCAGCGAGGTGAAGCCGAGCGAGAACGCCGGGCTCGCCGAGCGGCGGGCGAAGACCTGGACCCGGAGGGGCAGGTTTCCCTTGGCCGCGACGTCGACCACGATCCTGGCGATCAGGGACTGCTGGCTGCGCGGCGCGATCGCGAGCTGATAGGCCGCCTGGCCGGCCACCACGGTGGTGCCGGCGACGGTGACCCTGGTAGTCGGCCCGATCAGCGCGAGCAGCCGCTCGGCGGCTTGCAGCGGGCTGAGCGATGCGAACGGATCAGGTGCGGCCTTGCTCGATGCCGCGTGCCGCGCCGGAACAGGCATTCGGGGGGCGACCGACACGCGGGACGGCAGGATGTAGTGCGTGGCGGTCTGGCTGGTGCTGTCCCAGAGCCACACCTGGCTGCCGTTCACCCGCAGGTCGGTCTCGCCGAACGATACGGGCAGCGCGATCCGCACGTGCCGGGGCCCGGCGTACCAGATGTCGACCGTGTGGGTGCCGGAAAGGAACGAGATCGCCGACAGCCCGGCCGGGGACAGCCCGCCGATGTTCGGCAGGGCGGGAAGCCCCAGGTTGGCGCTCTCTGACAGGACCGCGGTCATCGCTGCAGGCAGCTTCGCCCGGCGCATCCCGGCCAGCAGCTGGGCCGGGGTGCGGTGTGGCAGCGATGGCGGGGCGGCGCTGGCGAGCAGGGTCCCGGCCAGCACTCCGCCGACCGCGATAACTGCTCCCACCGGCACGGCCCACCTGAGCTTGCGGCCGAAAAATCGCCTCTGGCTCATCGTGCACCTCCCGATGCCGCTCATGTCGGAGTGTACCCGCCGGTACGCGGCCAAACGGCTGGTCCGATCGGGCGGCGCCGTTCACAGCACCACGGGCGGCCACAGGTTGTGGCCGGCGGCAAGCGGATCACCAGGCCATTCGTGCATCGAGGCGAGGTTGTCGTGCGCCGGGTACCTGGCCGCGGCTGGGCCGTCGGCGAAGGCGCGCAGCACGTTCTGGGTCACCTGCCTGGTGAACCTCGTGCACGCCGCGGTCAGGCCCCAGTGGTAAAGCGGCGGCGCGAATGCCTCCACCCAGCGCATCGTCCCCGCGTTGAACACGCCGGCGCCGCCGCGGTGCGTGTAGTACGCCGAGTCCGCGTAGCTGTTGACGCCGTTGCAGGTCAGCGGGGAATGGGACAGCACCTGGATCGGCCGTTCCAGCGGATAGCCAGGGTTGACCCTGTCGTACTCGATGCCGATCATCGCGGGGAACCTCGAGCCCTTGCGCACGCCTGTTCCCTTGAACAGCCATGCGTCAGGCGTCGCCACCACGAAATCGGCCACGGCAGGAAAGCCCTCGTACAGGGTGCCGATCACCGACGACTCAGGGTCGGGGTCCGGCGGCTCCCTGAAGTCGTTGGTGACGACCTTGTTGTCCTTGCCGTACATCGGGTCCAGCTGGTAGCTGGTCTTGTAGCAGACCACCTCGCGGTTCGGCCCCAGCCTGCTCGGCTGGAGCCTGATCCTGCGGAACATGCAGTTGGCGCCGAGGAACGCGAGGTTGACCCCGGCGTCCCTGGCAGCTGTGACGTTCGCGCGCTCCTGCACCGTCCAGTACTCGTCGTGACCCGGCGAGATCAGCGCGCTCGCCCCGTCAAGTACGTGCGGGTCGTCCGCGATGTCGGTGCTTGCCAGGTAGGCAAGCGGCAGGCCCATCCGCTCGGCCAGGTTGATCAGCTTCCGCTCGTACACCATGAACAGGTAGGCGCCCTCGCGGTCATAGGGCCGGTCCAGGCTGACCACGAACGATCGGTCGCCGTACCCTCCGGGTCCGAGGTACAGGTCGTAGCCGCCCCAGGTGTTGTAGGCCTGCCAGGTCGCGACGGCGTTCTTGATCACCACCTTGCCACCGGTCCGGCCCGACCTGACCGTGAGCGGCACGTACCGCTGCGCGCCTGACTCGGCGTCCAGCCGGAACAGGTAGGAGCCCTCGGGCCAGCCCTGCGTCGGCACGGTGAGCGACTCGCCCCAGTCGGTGTGCACCGTGTTGGTGGCCGCGGTCCTGGCCGAGGGCCGCTGCCGGTGACCGCGCACCGGGCCCGACTGCCACACCAGGCGCGCCAGGTCACCGCTGTACCAGCCCATACGGAACGCCTTGACCGAGAACTCGCGCGATGTGGTGGAGACGTACAGGTCCACGTGAGCGCCGGGCAGCACGCTGGCCTGGCCGGCATATCCCATGATCGCGTCGGGTGCCCCGAGATGCTTGATCCACCAGTCCGGGTCGCCGGGCAGCGAGTTCTCGGCCCGCACCGTGCGTTGCGGCGGCGCCTTCGGCTTGGCCTTACCCGCGGAGCTGACGCCCGAGCCGCCCGGCGCGCAACCGGCCAGCCCGCCGACGGCCGCCGTGGCGGAGAGAGCGCCGACGGCGCCAGCGGTCTTCCCGAGGAAGGAGCGCCTGGTTGAGTTCTCCGGCTCGCTCATGTGGTCCCGCTTCCCAATGACCCGCCCCCGTTCAACTTACCCACGCCCGCCTGGCAGGCGGGCGTAAACACCCGGTACTTGGCGAGGGGATGCGAAAGCTTGCCCGACGGCGTGCGAGAGCTTGCCCGACGGCGTGCGAGAGCTTGCCCGACGGCGTTTGAGAGCTTGCCCGACGGCGTGCGCGCCGGTTAAGGGGCCACTATCTCGAGCGCCATCCTGAATTGGTCCTCCCAGTCGGCAAGCGACCTGGTCGGTCCTGCCGCGACCGGCTTGATCCGGTCGAGGAAGGCCAGCGCGGACCTGACCACGTCTTGCGGGCGCTTGGAGGTGACCGCCGCGTCGCCGAACTCGAGCTCGTGCTGCAGGTTGTCCCTGCCGTGCCCCTGGATCAGGTCGAGCAGGAGCAGCGGCCGACCGACGGTACGCGCCTCCACGCACGTCGCGCCCGGGCTGGTGATCACCAGGTCGGCCGCGGCCATCAGCTCGGGCATCCGGTCGGTGAAGCCGAATACCTGCACCCCAGGCCTTGAATCGGCGACGGCACGGAGCCTGCGCTCCAGCCTGGCGTTGTACCCGGCCACGGCGAGCACCGTCAGCTCGGCCCTGGCCAGGCTGTCGGCGATCTCGGCGAGCGGCCCTCGGCCTCGGCTGCCCCCGATCAGCAGCGCGCAGCGGCCCTGCTCGGGCACGCCGAGCCCGGCGCGCGCCGAGCACTGGGCAGGCGGCCGGTAGAACTCGGCCCGTACCGGCGGCGGCAGCAGGCGGACCCGGGCCTCCGGCTGGAACCGCTGCACCGAAGGCTCGGCGGCGGCCGAGGTGACCAGGTACAGGTCCACGTGGGGCTGGATCCACAGCCGGTGCGGCGACGCGTCCGTGCAGAACACGATGTGCCGCATCGACGGATAGCGGGCGGCTACCGCGCTGACCGCCGAGGCGCCGGCCGGGCTGATCGAGATCGCCAGTTCCGCCGGGTTTTTGTCGAGATACTCACGCAGCCTAGGCACGAGCCGCAGCCGCATGGCGGCATCGGCACGGGAGGCGAGCCTGCCGCCGGTGCGCAGCGCGGCGTAGTGAATTCCGTCGTATAGCCCGGGAATGGCCAGCACGGTGCGCACCGTGGCGTAGGCAGGCCGAAAGGAAGGGCCTGACGGCCGCATCTCGTCGAAGGTGTGGGTACGCCAGCCGAGCGCCTCGAGGGTGGTCGCGCAGGCGATCGCCGCGGTCTGATGACCAGTGCTGATGGATCCCGGCACGAGAAGTGCCCGGCGCCGTGGCGAGCCCAACGTGGCATCCTCTTCGCTCCGGGCCCCGATCAGGCCGCCCAGTAACCGGCGTTCCCTCGCATCCTGGTGCAGGCTGCGCAAGTGCACCATAGCCAATAGTCCCTCAAGTTCCGCTGAAGAGACGTATGTCAAGTGAGTTATCTTGCGGGTCAGGAGAACTAATTAGCCGAAATTGGGCGAATTCTTCGATGGTCGGCCGGACCAGCTACGACCTCAATCGTCGGCCCGGGAACATGATGACGACATTAGGCACGCAAATAACGGGCATGCAGATACCGGGCACGGGTGCCTGGCTGACGGCGGGAGGCATATCAACGAAGCCGATCCTCAGCAGGCCTTCAGCTAGCTTCCAGGCAGCGATGCTTGGTTGGAGCTAGCGGGTCCGGGCGGATCGGACCCCAGCACACGGCGTCGCCCGGGCCGTCAGGCCAAGCCGCAGGCCAGTCGGCTCGGGCGCGTCGGTGAATCAGTCGGGATCGGACCAGCGAACGCCGCACAGTACGCTGGCTCCGACCGGGGCGAAGGTGGTGTAGATGCAGGACGACCAGGACGACAGTCAGGGCCAGCTGCCCGAAGGCTCGGAGCCGGAGCACGGCGGCGCCGGTTCCGACGCCGAGCAGACCGATGGTTACGGGCCCGGGCAGGCGTGGACCGACCGCACCGAGAGCACCGATGCCCCCGGCGAGACCGCTGCGCCGGGCCCCGGATCCGACCCGGTCTACGGCGGTCCGGCCTTCGGTCAGCCAGGCGGCTACGGCGAGGCCGGTAGCTTCGGCTATAGCCAGCCTTCCGGCGGCCACGGCCCGCCCGGCAGCGACATCCCGCCCGGCGGCTACGGCCCGCCCGGCAGCGACATCCCGCCCGCCAGCAATGTCCCGCCCGGCAGATACGCCCAGCCTTCCGGCAGCTACGGCCCGCCAGCTAGCTACGGTCAGCTGGCCGGACACGGCGGCTACGGCAGCTACCCGGGCTACGGCCAGCCGGGCGGATACGGCCAGCCGGGCTACCTTCCGCAGCCAAGCACCAGGGCCCGCCGCCGCCGGACCTTCCTGACCTACCTGACCGTCGCGGTCGTGGCCGCCGCCGCGAGCGCCGGCATCACGGCCTACGCCCTGGGCGGCAGCTCCAACGCGACCCCGAGCGCGGCCGGCTCGCACCGCCCGAGCGCCGTCGTCCCCGGCGGCGGGCCGGCCACCGGCGTCAGCGGCGCGACCCTGCGCACGGTCGTGAACAAGGTGCGCCCTGGCCTGGTCGACATCTCGAGCAACCTGGCCTACCAGGGCAGCCAGGCGGCCGCCACCGGCATGATCATCAGCAGCGACGGCCTGGTGCTGACCAACAATCACGTGATCAACGGCACCACCCAGCTTTACGCCACCGTCCTTGGCACACACCAGAGGTTCGCCGCCCGCTGGCTCGGCTACGACGCGACCGACGACGTCGCCGTCATCAAGCTGATCGGCGCCCACAACCTGCGGACGGTGCCGCTCGGCAACTCGAACACCGTCAAGATCGGCGATCACGTCATCGCGATCGGCAACGCCTACGGCGCGGACCGCAACCCGGCCTACGCAGGCTCCATCACGGGCCTGAACCGGACCATCACCGCCAGCGACAGCGGCGCGGCCACCAAGGAAACCCTGCACGACATGCTGGAGACCAACGCCGGAATCGTGGCGGGCGACTCGGGCGGCCCGCTGGTCAGCACCTCGGGCCGGGTTATCGGCATGGACACCGCGGCGCTCACCGGCAGCCTCGGCACCACCACGCAGAACGTGGGCTTCGCGATCCCGATCAACCGGGCGCTGCGGATCGCCAGGCAGATCATCGGCGGGCAGTCAAGCGCCACCGTGCAGATCGGGTCGACCGGCTTCCTCGGCGTGCTCGTGCCCTCGCAGGCCGCGAGCCAGGCGAGCAGCCCGCGGGTGCAGCGGCAGCGGCAGATCTCCGAGGACCTCGGGGTGGCTGGCGGCACGGCGCCGCCGGCGACCGCCGCCTGCCTGCCCACCGACCTCACGGCCGGGATCCCGTCCAAGGTGGCTCCCGCCGCCTCAGGCGCCTTGATACTCGGCCAGCTGTGCGGCACGCCGGCCGACAAGGCGGGGATCGTCGCCGGAGACGTGATCACCTCGGTCGGCGGCCGCAAGGTGACCTCGCCCGAGGACCTGACCACCGTCATGGTCGGCTTCACGCCTGGCCAGGCGGTCAAGGTCGGCTGGGTGGACACGGCCGGCCGCACGCACACCGCTTCGCTGGTGCTGATTCCCGCACCGCCGCACTGACCCGGGGCTCGCCCCCTGGCTGCCGGTGACCGCGGCACCCGCCGCGGTCACCGGCAGTGTGCTGTCCGGCCCGGGCGACGCCGCCGGCGACGGACTGGCGAGGCGCGACGGATCAGCGGACCGGCGGATCAGCCGCGCAGCCAGCCGCGCATCCGGGCGGCGCAGCCGGTGATCGCATCCAGTCGCACGTGCTCGCCCCGGGTGTGCGCGAGAGTCGGCTCGCCAGGGCCGTAGTTGACGGCGGGCACCCCGAGCGCGTCGAATCTTGCCACGTCGGTCCAGCCGAGCTTGGCACGCGGCGTCCCGCCCATTGCCGCGACGAACGAGGCGGCTGCCGGGTGCGACAGGCCGGGGTGGGCCCCGCTCGCTACGTCGATGACCGCGACGTCCCAGCCGCCGAAGACCTCGCGCACGTGCTCGGCCGCCTGCTCGACCGACCGGTCGGGCGCGAACCGGTAGTTGACCGTCACCACGCACTCGTCCGGGATCACGTTGCCTGCCACGCCGCCGCGCACGCCCACGGCGTTCATGCCCTCGCGGAAGGTCAGGCCGTCCACCTCGGGCTGGCGCGGCTGGTAGCCGCGCAGCACGTCGAGTATGCCGGCCGCCTCGTGGATGGCGTTGCGCCCCATCCAGGACCTGGCGCTGTGCGCGCGCTCGCCGGTGGCCCTGATCTCGGCGCGCATCGTGCCCTGGCAGCCGCCCTCGACCACCCCGTCGGTCGGCTCGAGCAAGATGGCGAAGTCGGCCGCGAGCAGGTCAGGGCGGTTTCTGGCCAGGCGCAGCAGACCGTTGCGCTCGGACTCGACCTCCTCGCAGTCGTAGAACACGTACGTCGTGTCCATGACCGGCTCGGTCACCCCGGCCGCCAGCGCGAGCTGCACCGCTACGCCTGACTTCATGTCGGAGGTACCGCAGCCGTACAGCACGCCGCCGTCGATCTTGGACGGCAGGTTCGCCGCGACCGGCACGGTATCGATGTGCCCGGCCAGCACGACCCGCTCTGGCCTGCCGAGCTCGGTCCTGGCAACGATCGCGTTGCCGTCCCTGGTCACGCTCAGGTGAGCGCGGCCGGCCAGGGCTACCTCGATCTCGTCGGCCAGCGCGGCTTCGCCGCCGCTCACCGACTCGATGTCCACCAGCCGCGCGGTGAGCTCGGCCGGATCGGCCGACAGTTCAAGCGCCATGGCCGAAGCATAGCCTCGGCCCGCTCAGCCGACCGGACCGCCGAGCACGGTGCCGTAGCCCGGCAATTACTTGCATATTGCTACTATAGGTTATTGATATTATTGCACTAAGCAATCACGTTGGGGACGGAGTCATGGCTGATCACGGAACCGAGGAGAGCGCCGTCGATGCCGTGCTGACAGCCAGCCGGACGATGATCGCGGTCGCGACACGCTCGCTCGGGGCGGCGGCGGAAGAGACGACGATCGCTCAGTACCGCGCGCTCGTGGTGCTGGCGTCGCGCGGGCCGCAGCGTCTGGTGGACCTGGCGAGCGCTCTCGGCGTAGCGCCGTCGACCGCCGGGCGGATGTGCGACCGCCTGGTGCGCAAGGGCCTCATCAGGCGCCAGCGGGCCAGGGCGGACCGCCGGTCGGTGCACGTGTCCCTCACCTTGGCCGGACGCGACGTCGTCGACCAGGCGACGCAGCGTCGGCGCGAGCTGATCGGCGTCATCCTGGCCAGGCTCCCTGCGGCCGAGCAGAACGCGGTGGCCGCCGCGATGGCCGCGTTCGCCGAAGCAGCGGGCGAGATCCCTGACCGTGAGTGGGCTGCGCCAGGCCAGAGCGCGGACACCAGCGATGGCTCAACGGAATTCATTGAGCGCCGTGGCCTGGCTGAGAACGTGCCTGGGGGGCGGCCGACCGGCGGGCGGAGCCGGTCATGACGGTGCTCGGCGCCATCGCGGGCCTGCGGCGCGGCTGTGCCGCCCTCCCCCGTCCGCCGAGGCTGCCAGCCGGCCGGGTGGCCGGCTGGCTGCGCGGGACACGCGGCGGCATGTTCGTGCTCGCGCTGCTCGTGGGCGTCGGCTCCGGGCTCGGGGCGGTCGCGTTCAGGTACCTGATCGCGGCATTCACCTGGCTGTTCACCGGGCACCTGGCGTTCGGCCAGCAAGGCCGGGTGGCCAGCACCCACCTGCCTTGGCTGGGCCTGGCGTTCTTCGTAGTGATCCCGGTAGCCGGCGGGCTGATCTACGGGCCGGTGATCTACCGGTGGGCCCGCGAGGCACGCGGCCACGGGGTCCCCGAGGTGATGATCGCGGTAGCCGACCGCGGTGGCCGGATCCGCCCGCAGGTCAGCGCGGTCAAGGCGCTCGCATCGGCGGTGTGCATCGGGACCGGCGGGTCGGTCGGCCGGGAAGGCCCGATCGTGCAGATCGGGTCCGCGCTCGCCTCAAGCCTCGGGCAGTGGGTCAAGATCCCAGAGAACCGGATGCGCATCCTGGTGGCCTGCGGCGCGGGCGGCGGGATAGCCGCGACGTTCAACGCTCCGGTGACTGGCGTGTTCTTCGGCGTCGAGATCATCCTGCGCGAGTTCTCCGTGGAAGCGCTGTTCCCTGTCATGCTGTCGGCGATGGTCGCCGACGTCATCGGCCAGGCCTTCCTCGGCAGCGGCAGGTTCCTGTCCGGCTTCCCCGCGTCGGTCATGCTGCAGCGGCCCGCCAGCTACCTGCTGGTCGCCGCGCTCGCGGTGATCGCCGGGCTGCTCGGGGTGGGGTTCAAGGCCGTGCTGTACCAGACGGAAGATCTGTGCGACCGGCTGTGGAAGGACAGGCCGGAATGGGCTAGGCCGGCCGTGGGCGGGGTCGCGCTCGGGCTGCTGCTGCTCGCTCTGCCCCAGATGTACGGGGTCGGCTACCCGGTCATGTACAAGGCCGTGGCCGGCGACTACGTACTGTGGTTCCTCGTCGTCCTCGCCGCCGGCAAGATGCTCGCCACCAGCCTGACCATCGGCATCGGCGGATCCGGCGGAATCTTCGCGCCATCGCTGTTCATCGGCGCAACCTCCGGTATGGCCTTCGGCGAGTTGGCCTGCCGGCTGCTGGGCCACAGCGCCGGCCAGCCGGCCCTGTACGCGGCCGTCGCGATGGGCGCAGTGTTCGCCTCAGCGACCCGGGCCCCGCTCACGTCGCTGGCCAGCGTGGTGGAGATGACCGGCGACTTCACCCTCACCCTGCCGGTCATGCTCGCCGTCGCCATCGCCACCGCGGTCTCCCGTGCGCTGTCTTACGGCACCATCTACACCACCAAGCTGCTGCGCCGGGGTACCGACATTGACCGGCCGCCGCCGTGGAAGGCGCTGGCCGCCATGAAGGTCGCGGACGCCATGCGGCCGCTCCCCTCGCCGCTTCCGGTCGCCGGCCCGCTGGGCGGCACCGGGCCGGCGGGTGCCGAGAATACCGATCCTGAGCAGCCGGACTGGCCGGCACTCCCAGGACTGCTTACCAGCCAGCGCGAACCGCAGGCGCTGTTCGTCACCGAATCGCTCGAGCAGACCCTGCGCCAGCTCAGCACCCACGACGCGGACGGCCTGCCGGTACTGTCGGCCGACGGCAGCGCCATCCTCGGCTGGCTCACCGACGCGAGCCTGGTCGGGGCGATCACCCGCGAGATCCACCACGCGGCGGCGGGCAGCGCCGTCCGCGCCGGCCAAGCCGCCGACGATGGCCAGGCCGCCTCAGCGGTCTCGGTGCCCGGCTTTCGCGTTCTCGACGTTCTCATCGCGCGGGGCGCGCAGGCGCAGGGCACGGCGCTCGGAGCGCTTGGCTGGCCACCCGGATGCACGCCCGTCGCGGTACGCAGGCACAACCGCCCCCGCACCCCCGATCCCGATCTCGTCCTCCGGCCAGGGGATCACGTCATCGTGCTGGCCAGGGACACGGCAGCGTCGCGCGCAGTAGGCTCCTGCCCATAGGCCGTGCGGGCCATCGGCCACGGCTCACGACGAGATCGAGCGGCGAGGGTCAGCGGCGTGCGCGGTGTCGAGAACGTCCTGTTCCTGGTGCTGCTGGGAGCGATCGTCGCCTCGTTCGCACGGCACCTGCGTGTCCCCGCCCCTTCGCTGCTGGTGATCGCCGGGCTGCTGATCGGATTGCTGCCTGGCGTGCCGACGGTTCACGTGACGCCCGACGCGGTCAGCCTGGTCGCCCTGCCGCCGCTGCTCTACGCGGCCAGCGAGGAACTGCCCTGGCGCGACCTGCGGGCCGTGTGGCGTCCGGTTAGCGTGCTCGCGGTAGGCCTGGTGCTGGCGTCGGCGGGCGCCGTCGCCGCCGTCGCGGCCTCGGTCAGCACCATCCCGGCCAGCCAGGCCTTCGTGCTCGGCGCGGTGCTCGCCAGCACGGACCCGGTGGCCGTGAGCGCACTCGCCAGACGGCTGTCGCTGCCGCCGCGGGTCCAGGCGCTCGTGCAGGCGGAGAGCCTGTTCAACGACGGCACCAGCCTGGTGCTCTTCCAGATCGCTGTTGCACTCGCGGTGACCGGAGCTGCCGCCCATCCGAGTGTCGCCAGCGCGGTGCTGTACGGCGCGTGGCGGTTCGTCGTCCTGGCGATCGGCGGCGCTGCGGTCGGCGCCGTGGTCGCCGCCGTCGTCATCGCGGTGCGGCGCAGGATCATCGATCCGGTGCTCGAAGCCGTGGTCGCTCTGATCACCCCCTACGGCGCCTACGTGCTCGGCGCGACGCTCCACGTATCCCCCGTGCTCGCAGTAATCGTGGCCGGCCTGATCATCGGCTCTTACCGCGCGCGGATCACGACCGCGCAGACGCGGCTGCAGCTGCACTCGGTCTACCAGACGCTGATCTTCCTGCTGGAGAGCGCTGTCTTCGGCCTGATCGGCCTTCAGCTCCCCGGACTGATCCGCGGCCTGACCCACCACCAGGCATGGCCCGCCGCGGCACTCGCGATCGCCGGAACGCTCATCGTGACCCGAATCCTCTGGGTGTTCCCGCTGACAGCGTTCTTCCAGTGGCGCGGCGGCACGCGGCCCTCCTGGCCGGTGCCTGCCGTGGTCTCCTGGGCCGGGACTCGCGGCGTCGTCCCGCTGGCCGCGGCCCTCTCGGTGCCGCTGGTGACGGCTGACGGTACCCCGCTCGCCGGACGTGACCTGCTCCTGGTGCTCACCGCGGCGGTGATCGTGGTCTCCCTCATCGTGCAGGGCCTGACGCTCGAGCCGCTCGCCAGGTTCGCCGGGATCGCCAGGCAGGCCGCCGCCAGGCACGAGGAGACGCTGGCCCAGATCCGGCTGGCCGAGGCGAGCCTGGCCAGGCTGGACGAACTCGCGGCCGACAAGATGGCGCCCGACCCGGTGATCGACCGGGTGCGGGACAGCCTGCAGACCAGGATCGAGACCTCTCGCACTCGCATGGATGGCCGCGGTGACCGCGGGCCTGACCTGCTGACCGAACGTGCCGTCCGCCGCGACCTGCTCGCCACCGAGAACGCCGAGCTTGCAAGGCTCTCCGCTGACGGCACGATCAGCGAGACCACCCGTCAGCGGCTACAGCGCAGCCTCGACCTCGAGGCCGCCAGGCTCGGCGACGGCGAGCGCTGAGCTTACCGCCGGTGCCGACGACGCCGGGTTCAGCACGGTCAGCTCGGGCCGCTTGGGCGCGAGGCCGTCGCCGGTGGAGATGCCGTGCAGGCGGCGGCTCACGTACGGCGCGGCGTGCTCGGTGACCCACTCCATGTCGTTCCAGCGCGTAGCGATCCAGCGGGCCGCCCCAGCGGCCGGCCCCGGCCGCGCGGGCCGCGCGCCGAGCGGTGCCCGCCAGTCGCCGTCCGCGGGGATCCCGGTCGCCTCGCAGGCGAGCAGCGCCACCCTGCGGTGCCCGTCAGGCGTCAGGTGCAGCCGGTCGGGGGCCCACAGGCGCCGGTCGGTAAGTATCCGCATCTGCCAGATGTCGGCGACCAGGCAGCCGTACCTGGCGGCGATGTCCCTGACGTGCATGGTGAGCACGGCCGACTTCCCCCTGATCAGCCGCAGGACGGGGAACGCCTTAGGGTCGAAGCCGGTGAACACGAGCACGGCGGCGCCCGCAGCGGTGAGCCTGGACACCGCCGTCTCGAACGTCGCCGCGACGTCGTCGGGGTCGGTACGCGGCCGCAGCAGGTCGTTGCCGCCGGCCGCGAGGCTGACCAGGTCGGGGCGCATCGCCACGGTGGCAGGGACCTGCTCGGCCAGGACCTCGCCGGCCAGCTTGCCGCGGATCGCGAGGTTCGCGTAGCGCAGCCCGGGCCGGTGCGCATCCAGGTACACGGCGAACCGGTCAGCCCACCCGAGGCACCTGTCACCGGCGGGGTCGGGATCGCCGACGCCCTCGGTGAAGCTGTCGCCCACGGCAACGTACGATCCGAACCCGTCCAATGGCCGATCCCCGTTCCCCGAGCAGCCGACACGAATCGCTGGGTTATTCCCCCTTCCTCGGTCCGCCTCACCCCCGTAGCCGCGCTCTTGGCGGTGCCCTTACCTGCCGCTTCGCGCGACCGGCAGCGGGGAACACAGCCTGGCAGGACGACGATGCCCGGCGACAAGAGGACCACGTCGGCGCGTATCGGGACGAAAGTCCCTCGCCAGGCCCGCGCACTGGTCCTTGCATGGACTTCGTTAGGGATCGCGCTGGCGTCGCATAAGCATCGCAAGCGAACAGCACTCCGCCCACTGGCCGATGTTAACTTAGCCGGTCGAGACGCGCCCGAAGGAGACGTTATGGAAGACCTGGCCTATATCGGGCTTACCATCCTGGTTTTCGCCGTGCTGTTCCTGCTGGTGAAGGGGGTCGAGCGCTTTGAGCGCTAGCAACTGGATTGGCCTCGTCGTCACGATCGGCCTCGTCGTCTACCTGTTCCTTGCACTCGTCCTCCCCGAGAGGTTCTGATGTCTGTCGCAACGGCTGGCTGGCTCCAGCTCGGCCTGCTCATAGTCGCGCTTGGCGCCTGCTATGTGCCGGTCGGCAACTACATAGCGCACATCTTTACGACGGACAAGCACTGGCGAGTCGAGCGCGGCATCTACAAGCTGGTCGGCGTCGATCCCGCCGCCGACCAGAAGTGGTCGAGCTACCTGCGCAGCATGCTCGCGTTCTCCGCCGTCAGCGTGCTGTTCCTGTACGGCCTCGAGCGGCTGCAGCACTACCTGCTGCTCTCCCTCGGCCTGCCAGGTGTGCCGCCGCCTCTCGCATGGAATACCGCAGCCTCGTTCGTGACCAACACCAACTGGCAGAACTACTCCGGCGAGACCACCATGGGCTACGTCGTCCAGATGAGCGGCCTCGCAGTGCAGAACTTCCTGTCCGCCGCCGTCGGCATCGTGGTCGCGATCGCGCTGGTCCGCGGCTTCCTACGGTCCAAGACCGACAAGCTCGGCAACTTCTGGGTCGACATGACCAGGATCACGCTCCGGTACCTCATTCCGCTGTCCATCGTCGGCGGGCTCATCTTGACCGCGGCGGGCGTCATCGACAACTTCCACGCCAATCAGGTGGTGACAACGCTCGCGCACGGGCACCAGACCATCACCGGCGGTCCCGTGGCCTCGCAGGAGGTCATCAAGGACGCGGGGAACAACGGCGGCGGCTTCTACAACGCCAACTCCTCGCACCCGTTCGAGAGCTCGAACCCGTTCACCAACTGGTTCGAGATCTTCCTGCTGCTGCTGACCGCGTTCTGCCTGCCCCGCACGTTCGGCAAGATGGTCAAGGACAACCGCCAGGGCTACGCGCTTCTGGCCGTCATGGTGATCATCTGGCTGGCCGCCGTTGGCGGAATCAGCTTCTTCGAGGCGCAGGGCGCCGGGCTTGCGCCCCAGCTCGCCCACGGCGCGATGGAGGGGAAGAACACCACCACCGGCACGCCTGGCTGCGCGCTGTTCGCCGCATCGACGACCGTCACGTCCACCGGATCGGTGAACTGCTTCCACGACTCGCTGACGCCCTTCGGCGGCGGGATCGCCCTGTTTGACATAGCCCTCGGCGAGGTCGCACCCGGCGGCGTCGGCGCCGGACTCTACGGCATCCTCGTGCTCGCGATCGTGACCGTGTTTGTCGGCGGGCTGATGGTCGGCCGCACGCCCGAGTACATCGGCAAGAAGATCAGGCCGGTCGAGATGAAGTACGCGGCACTGTACTTCCTCACCCTGCCGACAGTCATCTTGACCGCCGCCGGCCTGTCGATCGCCATGAAGACGCCACAGGCCTCGATTCTCAACCCGGGCCCGCACGGCCTGACCGAGATCATGTACGCGTTCACCTCGATGGCGAATAACAACGGCTCAGCCTTCGCCGGCCTGGCTACCAATACCGACTGGTACAACACGGTCGGCGGGATCGTGATGCTGCTCGGCAGGTTCGCGCCGGAGATCTTCGCGCTCGGCCTGGCGGGGTCGCTGGCCAGACAGCAGCCCGTGCCGGCCAGCGCCGGCACCATGGAGACGCACAAGCCGCTCTTCGTCGGGATGCTCATCGCGGTCATCCTCATCCTGGTCGGCCTGACCTACTTCCCCGCGCTTGCGCTCGGCCCGTTCGCAGAAGGACTGCACTGATGTCTGTGACGACAACACCTGGTGCCCCGCCCACGGGGCGCACGAAGGCAACTGCTCAGCGCGGCCGGAGGGGCGGCGGGCTGCTCGATCCGAAGATGCTGCTGAAATCGACGCCCGATGCGCTGAAGAAGCTGGATCCCAGAGTCCAGATCAAGAACCCGGTCATGTTCGTAGTGGAGATCGGCGCGGCCCTCACCACCTATACGGCCATCACCTCACCGTCGGTCTTCAACTGGACGATCGTGGTCTGGCTCTGGCTGACCGTGGTCTTCGCCAACATGGCCGAGGCCGTGGCCGAGGGCCGGGGCAAGGCGCAGGCGGACACGCTGCGAAAGACCAAGCGCGAGACCGTGGCCCGGCGCCTGATCGAGTGGGCGCCAGGCCAGACGCAGGTGCGTGTGGAGGAGGTGCCAGGCACCCAGCTCACCCTCGGCGACCATGTCGTGGTCGAGGCCGGCGAGACCATCCCCGGCGACGGCGACGTGGTCGAGGGCGTGGCCTCGGTGGACGAGTCGGCAATCACCGGCGAGTCCGCGCCGGTCATCCGCGAGTCTGGCGGCGACCGGTCGGCGGTTACCGGCGGCACCAAGGTGCTCTCCGACCGGATCGTCGTCAAGATCACGTCCAAGCCTGGCGAGACCTTCATCGACCGGATGATCGCGCTGGTCGAGGGCGCCAAGCGGCAGAAGACGCCGAACGAGGTCGCGCTGAACATCCTGCTCGCCGCGCTAACCATCATCTTCATGCTCGCGGTCGCCACGCTGCAGCCGATGGCGTACTACTCCAAGGCGCCGCAGACGCTGGTCATCCTGGTGGCGCTGCTGGTCGCGCTGATCCCGACCACGATCGGCGCGCTGCTGTCGGCGATCGGCATCGCCGGCATGGACCGGCTCGTCCAGCGCAACGTGCTGGCGATGTCCGGGCGGGCGGTCGAGGCCGCGGGCGACGTGAATACGCTGCTGCTCGACAAGACCGGCACCATCACGATCGGCAACCGCCAGGCCAGCGAGTTCCTGCCGGTTGGCGGGGTGACCGCCGAGCAGCTCGCTGACGCGGCGCAGCTGTCAAGCATGGCCGACTACACCCCTGAGGGCCGTTCGATCGCCGTGCTCGCCAAAGAGCGGTACGGCCTGCGCGAGCGGCACGAGGGCGAGCTGCGCGGCGCGGAGTTCGTCGAGTTCACCGCGCAGACCAGGATGAGCGGCATCGACCTGGCCGACGGCCGCCAGGTACGCAAGGGCGCGTCCAGCGCCGTGCGGGAGTGGATCAGGCAACTCGGCGGTACGCCCGCCGACGAACTCGGCCAGCTCGTCGACGGCATCTCGTCGGCCGGCGGCACCCCGCTCGTGGTGGCCGAGCACCACGACGGCACCGCCCGCGCGCTCGGCGTCATCCACCTCAAGGACATCGTCAAGGAAGGGATCGCCGAGCGGTTCGCCGAAATGCGCAAGATGGGCATCAGAACCGTCATGATCACCGGCGACAACCCGCTGACCGCCAAGGCCATCGCCGATGAGTCGGGCGTGGACGACTTCCTGGCCGAGGCCACGCCCGAGGACAAGATGGCGCTGATCAAGAAGGAGCAGGAGGGCGGCAAGCTGGTCGCGATGACCGGTGATGGCACCAACGACGCCCCTGCCCTGGCCCAGGCCGACGTCGGCGTGGCCATGAACACCGGGACCTCAGCCGCCAAGGAGGCCGGGAACATGGTGGACCTGGACTCCAACCCGACCAAGCTCATCGAGATCGTGGCAATCGGCAAGCAGCTGCTCATCACCAGGGGGGCGCTGACCACGTTCTCGATCGCTAACGACGTGGCGAAGTACTTCGCCATCATCCCGGCGATGTTCGCGAGCGTCTTTCCCGGCCTGGAAAAGCTCAACATCATGCACCTGCACAGCCCGGAATCGGCGATCACCTCGGCGATCATCTTCAACGCGCTGATCATCGTGGCCCTGATCCCGCTGGCCCTGCGCGGTGTTCAGTACCGGCCGTCGTCCGCAGCGGCGATGCTGCGGCGAAACCTGTGGATCTACGGCGTCGGCGGTCTGATCATCCCGTTCATCGGAATCAAGCTCATCGACCTGATCATTTATCACATTCCAGGATTCGGCGGTTGATCGACATGTCGCATCTTCCCTCTAGCATCCGCCAGCTGCTTGCGGCACTGCGTGGCTTGCTGATCTTCACAGTGATCTGCGGCATCATCTACCCGCTGGTCATGTTCGGCCTAGCCCAGGGTCTGTTCCACAAGCAGGCCAACGGCTCGCTGGTCACCTACCACCACCGGGTCGTCGGTTCGGCGCTGCTCTGCCAGGAGTTCCTCAACGCCAAGGGCGCGCCGCTGCCGCAGTACTTCCAGCCGCGGCCGTCCGCATCGGCCGAGTCCGCGACCGACCAGATCGGCGGCTGCAACCCGCTCGACAGCGGTGCGTCCAACCTGGGTCCGGACAACCCGGTCCTGGTGCAGGACATCAGGGCCCGGCAGAAGGCGATCGCCGCCTTCGACCACGTCCCGATCTCGAAGATCCCCGCGGACGCGGTGACCGCATCGGCATCTGGCCTGGACGCCTACATCTCGCCGGCCAACGCGGCCATCCAGGTGGACCGGGTCGCGGCAGCCAGGCACGTCAGCCCGGCGGCGGTCAGGGCACTGGTGCGCAAGTACACCTTCGGCCGACCGCTCGGCTTCCTCGGTGAGCCAGGGGTGAACGTGCTCCTGCTCAACATCGCCCTCGACAAGAAGTACCCCGTAACCTGATCCAGAGATGACGCAGATCGCCAGGAAGCCGGATCACGGCATGCCAGCCCCCGCGCGCCGCGGCCAGCTCAGGATCTACCTGGGCGCGGCCGCGGGGGTCGGCAAGACCTTCGCGATGCTCGGCGAGGGCCACCGGCGGCAGTCCCGCGGTGCGGACGTGGTGGTGGCCTTCATCGAGACGCACGGCAGGCGCCGGACCGCCGAGCAGATGCTCGGGCTCACCGTCATGCCGAGGGCAAGGGTCGCCTACCGCGGCACGTACTTCGACGAGATGGACGTCAACGCGGTGCTGGCCAGGCACCCGCAGATCGCCCTGGTTGACGAGCTCGCGCACACCAACGTGCCTGGCTCGCGCAACGAGAAGCGCTGGCAGGACGTCGATGAGCTGCTGAACGCCGGGATCGACGTCATCACCACGGTCAACATCCAGCACCTTGAGTCGCTGAACGACGTCGTCTACAAGATCACCGGGGTGCCCCAGCGGGAGACCGTCCCCGACGCTGTGGTGCGGGCCGCCGACCAGGTCGAGCTCGTGGACATGACGCCCGAGGCGCTGCGCCGCCGGATGGCGCACGGCAACATCTATCCGGCCGAGAAGATCGACGCCGCGCTGAACAACTACTTCAGGGCGGGGAACCTGTCCGCCCTGCGCGAGCTCGCCCTGCTCTGGCTCGCCGACAAGGTGGACGAGGGCCTGCAGCAGTACCGCGAGGCGCATGACATTCACGGCACCTGGGAGGCCAGGGAGCGGGTCGTGGTGGCGCTGACCGGCGGGCCCGAGGGTGAGACCCTGATCCGCCGCGCCGCCAGGATCGCCGCCAGGTCGGTCGGCGGTGACCTGCTCGCGGTCTACGTGAGCAGGTCGGACGGGCTGACTGGGGCCGACCCCGCCGCGCTGGCCGTGCAGCGGCGGCTGACCGAGTCGCTGGGTGGCAGTTATCACCAGGTCGTCGGCGACGACGTACCTGAGGCGCTGCTCGCCTTCGCGCGCGCCGAGAACGCAACCCAGCTCGTGCTGGGCGCCAGCCGCAGAGGCTGGCTGTCGTCCCTGTTGACCGGCCCCGGTGTGAGCATGCGCACGATCAGGGACTCCGGCGACATCGACGTGCACATCGTCACGCACGCCAGGATGGGCCGCGGCCGCGGGCTGCCGTCCTTGCGCGGCGGGCTCTCGCTGCCGCGCAAGGTGACCGGCTACGCGCTGGCCGTGGCGCTCGCCCCATTGCTCGCGCTGGCGCTCGCCGCCCTGCGGCACCACCTGAACCTGACCAGCGACGTGCTCGTCTTCCTGATCGGCGTGATCGCGGTGGCGCTGGTCGGGGGCCTGATCCCGGCCGTGATCGCCGCGGTGATCGGCTCGGTCTTCCTGAACTACTACTTCACGCCGCCGATCCACACGTTCACGATCTCGGAGGCTAACAACGCGCTCGCGCTTGCCGTGTTCATCATCGTCGCGGTCGTGGTCAGCACGATCGTCGACGACGCCGCCAGGCGCTCGAAGCAGGCAGCCAGGGCCGGCGCCGAGTCTGACCTGCTCGTGACCACCGCGGGCAGCATCCTGCGCGGGCAGCGACCGCTGCAGGCCGTCGTCGACCGGGTGCGCGAGGCGTTCGGCATGGACACCGTGACGCTGCTCGAGCGGGAGACCAGGCCCGACGGCACACCGGCGCCCGGCGGAGCCTGGCGGGCGGTGGCGCGGGCCGGCGATGCGGAGATCAGCAGGCCCGAGGAGGCCGACGTGGAGATGCCGGTCACCGACGACCTGTGCCTGGCCGCGCGCGGCCGCACCCTGCCAGCCGCCGACCGGCGGGTGCTCGGTGCGTTCGCCGCCTATGCCGCCGCCGCGCTCGAACAGCAGCGGCTCAGCGCCGCGGCCGGCTCCGCCCGCGAGATCGCCGCGGCCGACCGCACCAGGACGGCTTTGCTCGCAGCGGTCAGCCACGACCTGCGTACGCCGCTCGCCTCGGCCAAGGCCGCCGTGACCAGCCTGCGCTCTGACGACGTGCAGTGGGATGCCGAGGACCAGGCCGAGCTGCTCGCCACGGCCGACGAGTCGCTGGACAAGCTGACCAGGCTGGTGGAGAACCTGCTGGACATGAGCAGGCTGCAGGCCGGGGCGATGTCCGTGTTCCCCGCCAAGGCCGACCTCGCCGAGATCGTCGCCCGCGCGCTGGACGATCTTGGCGAGAAGGGCAAGGAGGTTCTGGTCGAGATACCTCCGGACTTGCCCGAGGTGCTTGCCGACCCTGGCATCTTGGAGCGCGTGATCTCCAATCTGACCGCCAACGCGGTCCGGTTCTCCCCGCCGGACTCGCCGGCATTGCTGTCCGCAAGCTCACTGGGCGAGCGGATCGAACTGCGCATCGTCGACCGCGGGCCCGGCATCCCCGAGGCGCAGACGAACAGGATGTTCGTGCCGTTCCAGCGGCTCGGCGACACGGACAACACCACTGGGATCGGTCTCGGGCTTGCGCTGTCCAAGGGCCTCACCGAGGCGATGGCCGGAACCCTCGAACCTGAGGAGACCCCGGGCGGCGGGCTGACCATGCTGCTGTCCTTGCCCGCGGTGCCGGGCACCGTGCGCACGCTGCCCGGCGAGCACACCGAGCCCGGAGCCGGAACGGTGCCCGCGTGACCCGGGTGCTTGTGGTCGACGACGAGCCCCAGATCGTCCGCGCGCTGCGGATCAACCTGCGGGCCAGGCACTACGAGGTCTTCACCGCGCAGTCTGGTGCTCAGGCACTCGCCGAGGCTGCGCACCACCCGCCCGACCTGGTCATACTCGACCTCGGCCTGCCCGACATCGACGGCGTCGAGGTGATCGATGGCCTGCGCGGCTGGACCGACGCGCCGATCATCGTGCTGTCCGGCCGCGCGGACAGCACCGACAAGGTCGAGGCACTCGACGCCGGGGCCGACGACTACGTCACCAAGCCGTTTGGCATGGACGAGCTGCTCGCCAGGATGCGGGCGGCACTGCGGCGCAGCACCGCCGAGCCGGAGGAGCCGCAGGTCAGGCTCGGCGACCTCACCATCGACCTAGCGGCCAAGCGGGTCATCCGCGGCGTCCCGGCGAGCGCGGGGGCGGCCGCGCCAGGACCGGCCGGGTCCGCCCCGGCGGCCGGCGCCGGGGAGGGGCCAGGCGGCGGCCAGTCGGACGTCAGGCTGACGCCGACCGAGTGGCACCTGCTCGAGGTGCTGCTCCGCCATCCCGGCAAGCTGCTCAGCCAGCGGCAGCTGCTGCAGGAGGTGTGGGGGCCTGGCTACGCCGACGCGACGGGGAACCTGCGCCTGTACATGGCGCAGCTCAGACGCAAGCTGGAGCCCGACCCGGCCAGGCCGCGCTGGCTGCTCACCGAGCCCGGGATGGGCTACCGGTTCCAGCCGGACGCCTGAGCGCGCACCGGCCCTGGCACGCCGATCGCGCCGTGCGAGCCGTTTCGGATGCCAAAGACAGTTCTTGACTACACACAGTTATCTTCAAATAGCACGCCGTATTGGTTCCGAAGCGCGAGCATAGATGGCATGAGCCTGCGCAGGTACACGTGTGCCCTGATCGGATTCACAAGTTGCCTGGTCACGGCGGCCGGAGGGGTGGCCTGGGCGACCGCGAAGCCCACCGGGGCAGGCCTGCGGCCAACAGCCGCCGGGCCGCACGGGCGGTGGCAGACCGTGACCTATGACGGGATCAGCTTGCGGGCGCCGGCGTCCTGGCCGGTGATCAGGTTCGCCGCCGATAAGACCGCGTGCCCGCGGCTCGACGTGCACGCGGTGTACCTCGGGACGCCTGGGCCGCATCCGCTCTGCCCGGCCGACCTGGTTGGCAGGAGCGAGGCCGTCATGGTGCAGCCGGTCAGAACGGTCAGCGGCGCCATGGGCCAGGGCCTCGCCGGGCGTTCCGGGGGCGCCGCGGTCAGGCTGGCCGGCGGGCAGGGGCCCGCCGGGGACACGGTCACCACGTCGGCCGTGAGCCGCACGATCACCGAGGTACTGCCGAGGCCGGGCGTGCGGGTGACGATCTCGTACCGGTCCAGCCCGTCGGTGGCCGACGTGATCAGGTCATCCATCCGGGCGGCCGGCCGCGGCGCGGCGCAGCGGACCATGGACGGGGCCGCCGCCCGGGCGGGACACGCCATCCGGGCCGTACGTGCCGCGCGCAGGACGGCGGCGGCGAGCAGGACGGCGGCGGCCGCACGGTCGAGCCAGCGCGCTGCGGCTGGCCTGGCGGCCGGGCAGGGCATCTTCCAGGGCGGCGGCTTCGACACCTGCGCCGCGCCAAGCGCCCAGACGATGACGAGCTGGCTCGCCTCGAGCTACCGCGCCGTCGGCATCTACATCGGCGGGGTGAACCGCGCCTGCGCCCAGGTCAACCTGACCGCCGAGTGGCTGGCCGGGATCGTCAGCCAGGGCTGGCACTACTTCCCGATCTACCCTGGGCTGCAGTCGAGCTGCGTGCTCGCATCGGGCGACGCCACGATCACCACCAGCCAGGCCGCCCAGGAGGGAGCCGCCGCCGCGAACGACGCCGCGGCCCAGGCTGCCAGCCTCGGCATCCCCGAGGGCACCCCGCTGACCTATGACATGGAGGCGTACGGGCCGGCCTGCAACGGCCAGGTGCTGACCTTCCTGTCCGCGTGGGACAGCGAGCTGCACGCGCGCGGCTACCAGGCCGGCGTGTACGAGTCGTTCAGCAACATCGGGGCGCTGGCCGGCGCGGCCGGGTCGATCACCGAGCCCGACATCATCTACTACGCGGACTGGGACGGCGCAGCGACGACCATGAGCTCCTACCTGCCGGCCGGCATGTGGACCGATCACGCGCGGATCCACCAGTACCTGGGCGGGCACGTGGAGACCCATGGCGGCGCCTCCATCGAGATTGACAGCGACCAGCTCGACGTGAACCTGGGCGGCAAGGCAGGGCCGCCGCCGGCGCGCGAGGCCTTCCGCGTCTCGGTCGCGATCAACAGCAACGGCACGGCCGAGTGGTTCGCCCGCTCGGCCGGCGGCACCCTCACCCACGCGTGGCAGAGCCCGGTAGGCAGCCTGACCTGGTCGGCCATGCACACGCTCGGCCGCTCGCCGTCGACCATCGTGAGCAACCCGGCCGCGGCCGCAGAGGCAAACGGAGCGCTGACCGTGTTTGCCGTGGACTCGGCCGGGCTGATCGAGCACGCCTGGCAGCAGCCGGGGTTCCCGAACGGCTGGGAGTGGGGCTCGCCACTGCCACAGCTGCCGGTGCCCGCGCTGCCGGGCACCGACCCGGCCGCGCTGCTGCTGCCGCGCGGCGACGTAGCCGTCTACCAGACCTCAGCGGGCGGAGGGGTGCTTGTCGCGGTCCAGCTGCACCGCAGCGACAACGCGGACTGGGTCAGCTGGGGCGACATCGGCGGTGACTGCGCGAGCTCGCCGGTGCCGGTGGTCGACGGGGCGCACAAGGTGCAGGTGTTCTGCGTGACCGCGGCGGGCACCGCAGCGATGATCCGCTGGAACGGCAAGTCCTGGGACAGCTGGAGCACGCTGGCCGACAGCCCGCAGGACCTGACCGGAGACCCCTCGGTGCAGGTGAACGGCCGAGGGCAGACCGAGTTCTTCGCGGCCACCTCGTCCGGCGGGCTGGCCTACGGATGGCAGGCCGGCGACCGGGGCGGCTGGACCTGGGGCAGCCCAATGGCCGGCTCGGGTCTGTCGGTGAGCGGCTCGGTGTCGGCGGCGACCTGGCCGGCCGCCAGGTGATCGTGTACGTGCGGCTGAGCAACGGCGAGCCGGCGTTCGCCAGGCAGGCCGGGCAGGCGGGCTCTGACCCGTTCAGCACCTGGTCCACGATCGGCGGAGTCGGCGGCGGGTCGCTACTCGGCGGCCCGACGGGCTGGCTGAACGGGTCAGGAGCCGCCGGAGTGGCGGCGCTCAAGGCCGACCACACGCTGGTCATCGCGAGCGACTCGGGCACCGGCTGGTCGGCCTGGACCCAGGTCGGCACGGGGTTCTGACCGGCAGGCCCCGCGCGCGTCTGGCTAGGCGATCAGGACCACGGCGATCACAATCGCGACGACCACCACCACGCCGATGACCAGCAGCACCATCCGGCTTGAGCCACGACTCGGCGTCTCGCCGGCCCACGGCTGCTCGGGCCAGAATCCGTCCGCCCGCTGCCCGGCCGCCGGGGCGCCCTGGCCAGCGGCGAACGCCCTGAACTCGGCCGTGCTCGCTGACGCGTCAGGAGCCGCGCGGAATTCGGCCGTGCTGCTCGGCAGATCATTACCGACATACCGGTCGTCTCGCTCGGACATGCATTCGACTGTAAACGATCGGATGCGCCAGACTGGCCAGTTCAGCGCACTTTCCTGAACTTGGCGGCGCGCCGACGGCACAGCTACCGCAGGTCAGCCTCGTCCCTGCCGATCAGCTCGGGCAGCGCGTCCGGCCGGTCGACCAGCCTGGACAGCACGATCGAGCTGCGGGTCCGCACCACGAAGGGCTCGGCGCCGATGCGCTCGACCACCTGCTCGAAGTGCCTGACGTCCGCAGTCCTGATGTGCAGCAACGCGTCTGCCTCCCCGGTCACCGTGCAGGCGCTGACCACCTCGGGATGCTTGGCGACGGCGGTCGCGATGTCGGATGGCGATGTCTTGCCGCGGCAGAACAGCTCCACGTAAGCCTCGGTGGTCCAGCCGAGCTCCGCCGCGTCAAGCCGGGCCGAGAACCCCCTGATGGCGCCGGCCGCGCGCAGCCGGTCCACCCGCCGCTTGACCGCCGGCGCCGACAGGCCGACCACGGCCCCTATGTCGGCGTAGCTGGCCCTGGCATCCTGCACGAGCGCGTGCAGGATGCGCCGGTCAAGCTCGTCGTGGGACATCGCTGCCGGCTGTCTCGGTACCGTCCCGCCTGGTCACCAGCGCCTCCCTGAGCGCTTCGAGCTCGGCCTCGCTGACGCCGTGGCTGGCCAGGTACCCGGCGATGCTGCCCGCCTGCGACCTGGCACGATCCAGCGTGCGCAGCATCAGCTCGGGCGGGCTGGCCAGCAGTTCCTCGGTCAGCTGCGCGCCGAGGCCGCTGTCCTCGCGCACCTGAGCGATCGTCGGCGTGTGCGCCGGGTCGAGGTACAGGCTGGTCAGGGCGTAGTCGGCGGCGACGATGTGGTCGGGCACGCCCACCGCGGCCAGGGTCAGCGCCACCACGATGCCGGTCCTGTCCTTGCCCGCGGTGCAGTGCACGAGCGCCGGCAGCCCTCCTGGCCTGGCCAGGCAGCGGACGGCGTCAGCGATGGCCCTGCCCTGCCTGTCGATCACGTAGTCGTAGATCTCGCCGAGCTCGGCGGGCACCGCCGAGAAGTCCTCCCCGATCAGCGAGACGTGCATGGTGAGCGCGCCCGCGCCGGCCAGGTCGTCAAGCGGGCCCGGCGCGATCTCCGCCTCGTAGCTGGTCCGCAGGTCGACCACGGTACGCAGGCCGAGCCCGGTGAGCAGGCCGGACGCCTGCGGGTCCAGCCGGTGCAGCCCGTCCGAGCGAAGCAGCCGGCGCCAGCCAGTCACCTGGCCGCCAGCCACCGGATAGCCCCCGGTATCGCGGAAGTTCAGCGTCCCCGGCACCGGGATGTGCCTGCCCGGCTCGGCGGCGAGCACATGCACCAGGCCGAGTACGTCATCGGCCCGCATACGCATCAGGTACTCCCGGCTCGATCCGGCCATCGCGCTCTCCGCCCAGTCCGCCCAGTCCGCCACGTCGACGACGGCAGGCTAGTACGGCCGCGCGGGCGAGCCGCGCTAGGGTCGGACTCCGGGGAGGAGTTCGATGACGCGGATCGGAAACTTGTACGGGCCTGACGCGACGTTCCTCGGCGTGCCGGCGGCTGACCTAGCCGATCCGCAGTCCCTGGCGGGCACCGACATCGTGATCATCGGGGCGCCGTTCGACGGCGGGACCTCGCACCGGCCGGGGGCGAGGTTCGGCCCGCAGGCGATCAGGTTCACCGACTACCTGCCGCACGACGGCTCCAGGCCGCACCTGGCACTGGGCGTCGACCCGCTCAAAGACCTGAGGGTCGCCGACGCCGGCGATATCGAGATGCCGTCCGGCCAGACCGAGCTCTCACTCGGCAGGCTCGAGGAGGCCGTGCACACGGCGGCGGCCGCGGGCGCGATCCCTGTCGTGCTCGGCGGCGACCACACGGTCACCTTCCCCGACGCCACCGGAGTGGCCAGGCACGTCGGCTGGGGCAGGCTGTCGATGATCCACTTCGACGCGCACGCCGACACCGGTGATACCCAGTTTGGCTCGCTCTACGGGCACGGCACGCCGATGCGCAGGCTGATCGAGTCCGGCGCGGTGCGCGGCGACCGGTTCCTCCAGATGGGCCTGCGCGGCTACTGGCCCGAGCCGCCCACGCTGGCGTGGATGGCCGAGCGCGGCATGCGCAGCTACGAGATGACCGAGATCGTGGCGCGCGGGCTTGACGAGTGCCTGACCGAGGCGTTCGCGATCGCGCTGGACGACTGCGACGCCGTGTTCCTGTCGGTGGACGTGGACGTGGTGGACCCCGGGCTCGCCCCAGGCACAGGCACCCCTGAGCCAGGTGGCCTGTCGAGCAGGCAGCTGCTCGACGCGGTGCGCAGGATCGCGATGGCCCTGCCGGTGGCCGGCGTCGACGTGGTCGAGGTCGCGCCGCCGTACGACCATGCCGAGGTGACCGCCTTCCTGGCCAACCGGGTGGTGCTCGAGGCGCTCTCCGGCATCGCCTGGCGGCGGGCCGGAGCGAGCGAGACGAGCGGGGCAAGCGGGGCAAGCGTGCCTGGCGGGCGCGACCAGGCCGGGCGGCGCGATCCGGCATGGCCGCTGCTGCGGGGCAGGAACGGGCAGCGCCAGGAGCGGGCATAACCGGGCCATGCTCGACGCGACCAGGCTCCGGGTGCTCGTCGCGGTAGCCAGGTACGGATCGGTCACCGCCGCGGCTCAGGCGCTGAACTACGCGCAGCCGTCGATCAGCCACCACATGGCCAGGCTGGAGGCCGAGACCGGGGCCAAGCTGATGGAGCGCTCAGGGCGCGGCGTCCGGCTCACCGAGGCCGGCCAGCTGCTCGCCGAGCGGGCCGAGGAGATACTCGGCCGGCTGGACGCGGCTGAGGCCGAGCTTGCGGCGCATGTCGGCCTGCGCCAGGACCGGGTCAGGCTGGCCGCGTTCGGCGCCGCCATGGCCACGCTGGCCGCGACCGCGGCAGCGACGCTCGGCACCGAGCACGCCGCCACTGACGTCCAGCTGACCCAGGCCGAACCCGCCCTTGCGCTGCACATGCTGCGGGCCGGGGAGGCCGACGTCGCCGTCGTCTACCGGCAGTACTCCGGCGTCGACGCGCAGGCCGCCGAAGACGGCGCGGACCAGTATGCAGTCGATGACCTGCACTTCCGCGACCTGCTCGATGATCCGCTCTACCTCATCACGCCCTGCGACCGGCCGGCCGCCGCCGCCGGCGCGCCAGGCGGTGGCGTCGGACTCGGCGGGGCCGTCAGGCTCGCGGACTGCGCCGCCCAGCGCTGGATACTCGGGCCCGCGCTCGACCGCGAGATGCTCACCGCGCTGTGCCAGCCGGCCGGCTTCGCGCCGGACATCGCGGCCTGGGCTGGCGACTATGTCGCGGTCCAGGCCCTTGTCGCTGCCGGACTCGGGGTGAGCGTGCTGACCGGCCTGGAGCTGCGCGCCTGCCGGCACCCGAGGATCGCCGTGAGCGAACTCGCCGGGGCGGCGCAGCGCGTGTCCGCGGTGACCTACGGCGACCCGCCAGACCCGCCAGCCAGTACCCAGCTCATCGACGCCCTGGTGCGCGCTGGCGAGGCGGTCAGATCGCCGTAGCCCGCCCGGCCCAGTACGGGTCGCGCAGCCGGCGCTTCAGCAGCTTGCCGCTCGGGTCGCGGGGCAGCTCGTCGACGAAGTCGATCGACTTGGGCCACTTCATCTTCGCCAGCCGGCCCTGCAGGCCGGTCAGGATCTCGGCGGCCAGCTCGTCGGACGGCTCGACCCCCTCGGCGGGCTGCACCACAGCCTTGATCTGCTCGCCCCACTCCTCGTCAGGGATGCCGAACACCGCGACGTCGGCGACCTTCGGGTTGCCGATGATCTCGGCCTCGATCTCGGCCGGGTAGATGTTCGCCCCGCCGGAGATGATCATGTCGGCCTTCCTGTCGCACAGGAACAGGAAGCCGTCGTCGTCGAGGAAGCCGATGTCGCCCACGGTGAAGTAGTCCCGCAGCCGGCTGGCAGCGGTTTTCTCCGGGTCGCCCTTGTACTCGAACTCCATGCCCATCTTCATGAAGACGGTGCCGGGAGCCCCGACCGGGCAGATCTCGCCGGCGTCGTCCACGATGAGGATCTCGCTCACCGGCCATGCCTTGCCGACCGTGCCTGGCCGCTCCAGCCACTCCTGCGGGGTGACGATCGTGCCGCCGCCCTCGGTCGCCGCGTAGTACTCGTAGATGACCGGTCCCCACCAGTCGAGCATCGCGTGCTTGATCGTCACCGGGCACGGCGCGGCCGCATGGATCAGCCAGCGCATCGACGACACGTCGTACTTGACCCTGGTCTCCTCGGGCAGCGACAGCATCCGCTTGAACTGGGTCGGCACCATGTGCGTGTGGGTGACCCGGTAGCGCTGCACGAGCTCGAGCGCGCGCTCGGCGTCCCAGGTGTCCATGCTCACGAGCGTGTGACCCATATGCATGGCGCTGCCGCCGAAGATCGTGACCGCGGTGTGGTAGTTCGGCGAGGTAACCAGGTGCACGTTCGGCTGCCCTGCGGTGATGCCGAAGAACTGGAGCAAGCCAGTCAGCAGGTCCGCGGACACGTCGGGGTTCAAGCCGGTCAGCGCCCGCCGGACGCCCTTCGGGCGGCCCGTGGTGCCTGAGGTGTAGTGCATCGCCGCGCCGGCGGTGCGGTCGTCGGGCAGGTCCGTGGGCTGGCCGGCCCTGAGCTCGGCGACATCGGTGAAGCCAGGCACGTGGCCGTAGCTGAACCTGGCGTCGGCGGGCACCCCCGCCTCGTCCGCCGCTGCAATGCCAGCCTGCGCGAACCGCTCGTGCACAAAGAAGGCCTTCGCCTCGCAGTCCCGCACGATGTAGGCGATCTCGGCGGGAGTGAAGTGCCAGTTGATCGGGGTGTAGTACCAGCCGGCCTGGAGCGCGGCCAGGCTCAGCTCCTGCGGGGCGATGCCGTTCGGCACCAACGCGGCGATGCCGTCACCGGCCTTCATGCCGCGCGCCCGCAGCGCGTGGACGAGCTGGTTGGCTCGCCCGAGCAGGTCTCCCGCCGCGTGCTCGGTGCCATCGGGCTCGACCACGGCAATCCAGTCCGGGTCCCCCTGCGCGCGACTCCAGAACCCCATCCTCATCCCGCCTTCTCGCACGCCGGGCCGACCACCCATCGGTCGGACCGCCAGACCGAAGTAGAACACGTTCTGCTTTACGGCGACAAGCCGGCACTCAGATTGGTGCAGAGGTATGAAACTCAGGTTATCTTTCACGAATAGTGCCAGCTGGGTAACCTGTCCCCATGCTCGCCCGGCTCCGCACGAACCCGCTGATGCGGGCCGGGTTCCTGGCCGTCGCCCTGGCATTCTGCGGTCTCGGCCTCGCCGCCAACTGGCCGCAGGCCGAGTCGGCGCTGACCCGGCTGCACATCTACTCGGTGGCCGGAGCCTTCGTCGCGGCCGCGGCCGGATTCTGGTGCCTGATCATGGCCTGGCGCGCGGTGCTGACCGACCTCGGCGCCTGCCTCCCGATACCTGCGGCGGTGCGCGTCATGTCCGTGTCCCAGATCGCTAAGTACCTGCCCGGCGCGATCTGGGCCTTCGCCGCCCAGGTCGAGCTTGGCCGCGACTACCAGGTGGAAAGGCGCCGAAGCACAGCCGCCGTAGTCGTGTCGCTCGCGATAGCGCTCGGGTGCGCCCTGCTCGTCGCGGCCGCCACCCTGCCGATCGCGTCGGCCGGGGCCGCCCACCACTACTGGTGGCTCCTGGCGGCCGCGCCGCTCATCGCGGCCTGCCTAACACCGCCGGTCCTGCGCCGTCTGCTCGACCGGGCCCTGCGTCTCGCCCGGAGGCAGCCGCTGGACCGGCCGCCGAGTTCGCGCGGTCTGCTGATCGCCGTGGGCTGGACGCTGCTCGGGTGGTTGCTCTGGGGGATGCAGGCCTGGATGTTGATCGGCGACCTGGCCGGCCGCGGCCTCACCACCGCGGCGCTCTCGCTCGGCGGATACGCGCTCGCCTGGTCGGCCGGGCTCGTGCTTGTGCTGTTCCCCGGCGGCATCGGGCCGCGCGAACTCGCGTTCGTCCTCGTGCTCGCTCCGGTCCTGCCGCGCGGCTCCGCACTCGTTGTCGCACTGGTATCCCGGCTGGTCATGACCGCGAGCGACTTCGCTTGGGCCGGCACCGGCCTGATCATTGGCAGGATCACCAGGCACTCGCGAGCACAAGCGGCCGGAGCCGTCCGCCAGGCCGACGAGCACCGCCGCTGGCCGATGCCTGGTCAGGCGGTTGAGCGGCCAGCCGCGGTCCAAGCGGCAGTACCCGCGGAGGTGACCGAACTGGAAACCGACGACCGGGTGGGTTGATAACCGCAGACCGGTGATCGTCTAGCGGTCCCGCCCGGCTACCTAGTTTTCGTCGGTCTCCTCGACGGCCTCCCGGCGTGTTGTCAGCATCAGGAAGAGGCCGATCGCGAGCAGGATGATGCCGAGAATTCCGCCGATCAGCGGAACGGTGACCGTCGCCACGTCCAGCAGGTTGACGTCCTTGTTCACGGTGTTGACCGCGCTGCGCACAGTCGAGGGCGTCGTGGCCAGTGTTCCGTCTAGCACGACGAGCTTCTCGGTCCCGCTGCTGTCGCGCAGGCCGACGTGCTGTACCTCGGTGACCGCGATCGGAACGCCGGTCGTCGGGTTCACCCAGTCCGTGATCGTGCCCTGGTAGTACTCGCCGAGCGAAACCGAGGCCGCTTTGCTTCCGATCAGCGATCCGGGAACCTGCTGCGTCGCGATCTTCGTCGGCGGAATCTGGGTCACGAACTTGTACGTCGACAAGCCGTCGATGGAGGTCTGGCCGGAGTAGCGCGCCGTCGCCGGCTTCAGCAAAGTGGTGTTGAAGACCTGGTAATTCTCTTGCTTCGTGCCAAGGGGAAAGAGCACGCCGAGGCCCTTCATATGCACGTGTGTATCGGTGCCGACCGCCGCGCCGCAACAGTTGATCAGCAGCCCCGTCTTGCGGTCGAAGGCCAGGCGGCTGGTCGAGTACTGGAAGGTCTGCTTGTTCGTGACGTCGTAGATGTAGGTGAACGTGTCGTAGACGGCCCGGGCTGAGGTGCCAGCGGCGGCGTCCCCGTCGGTCGTGTTCGTCACGCGCATCGTCACACCGGACAACTCGGTCAGCTTCGACTCACTGAAATACGAGACGTTATGGCCGATCAAGGTCGAGACAGTGTGGGTGTTCACCGGGAACTTCACGGCCGCGCTGCTCACGTAGAAGCGCAGCAGCAGGGCTAGCACGACGAGGAACATGCCCAGCCCGCTCAGAACCGTCCCGACCAACCGGCGCATCGATCCTCCCGGACAGCCGGCCACCGAGGCCGGCTTATCTAACTTTGTAGTGGTTAGCATCGTACTGATTAGTAAGGGGAGGTTAGCGGTTAAGGTGGCGCGTGGCTATAGCAGATTCGACCGTGGCGAGCGTCGTGGGGCCGACGGCACCATCTCGGTCCGCGCGCAGTTCAGCTCGGCCCTCTGGCAGCGGGTCCGCAGCCTACAGGCTGGATACGACGGTCTCTAGTCACGCCGCATTGCCAACCGCTTCTGCGTGCCCGTCGCTCTTTCCTGCCTTGCATGCTCATCGCAAGGCAGGGCTCATCGCGCGCCTGAGCTAGCGGCTGCCGTAGTTGTACAGAGTCTGGTGGGTTGGCGTGCCGTTGGCCACGCCGTCCAGCACCGCGATGGTGATGATCGTGGCACCGACAGCCAGGACAGCGCCGACTACCAGCGCGACGATCAAGCGGACCATCAGACACTCCTTCACCTTGCTACGTAGCGTAAGGCCTCAGTACGCCGATCTCCTACTGGATACCAGAATGTGATAATCCGCCCTAGCCACCCTGGCAGGTTCAGCGCGGTCCGTCCAGCCGCGGTGGGTGGCGGCCGATCTCGTAGACCACAAGGCCAGAGCCGAAGGCATGGACCGCCCAGCCTCGCAGTCGCTCCTGATACGGGTAATGGCCTGGGCCTCTGAACCCGGCCTCGTCGTCGACGAGCACCACGCGGACGCCGGCGGCGAGCAGGGCGGGTGTCAGCGAGCCAGGGGACGAGATCGCCCTGGTGAGCCGCACAGCGAGCGGGCTCTCGGCGGGAACCGTCATCCTGCCCACCTGCAGGGCGTCGTTCCAGATCACTGGCACGGCGAGCAGCCGCGGCCAGGGGTCAAGCATCGCCTCGCCACCATTCCAGCCGAATCTTCGGTAGGCCGCCCACGGCAGCAGCAGCACTTTTCCGCCGGCCGCGTGCCGGTCAATCGCTGGCACGGCGGCCAGCCAGGCACGCGGATACTGAACGGGTGCCAGCCGACCCGCCGCGCCCCAGGCCAGGCCGGGAAGCAACATGATCGGAACGATCATGGCAAGGATGCCGCCTGCCCATCGGACGTCCCGGCTGGTGGCTGAACGACCGACCGCTAGAAGCCAGGCGACCATCAGCCCGGCCCCCAGACTCTCGGCCAGCGCCAGCGGAGCCACGAACTGCTGGCCGTCCCTGAGCACACCGAATCCTGACCATCCCGCGATGAGCCAGCGCAACCACGCCTGCCCGGCGGCGAATGTGCCAAGGCCGGCCACGGCCAGGCCACCAGCGGCCGCCAGGCCGATTCCCGGCCAGCGCCCGCGGCCGCGCAGCACGAAGACGGCCACGGCGAGCACGACGACGGCCAGCCAAATCACCGAGGCCGGACCGCCGTAGCCCGCAGGCACGGCCTGGCTATTCCAGACGCCGCCGAGCAGCAGCAGGCTACCGAGCGCGCCGAACGGGGTGTCCGCGCGCGCCGCGAACGCGCTGATCCCCGCAGGGCTCGCGCGCACGGCAGTCAGCAGCGAAGGAACCAGCCACGGCAGGCTCAGCGCGCATGCCACGGCCAGCGCAACCGCCAGCCGACGCAGCCGGTCCCGAGCGCATAGGCCCCTGCCCGCAGCGCTGCCTGGCAGCAGGACCAGCCCGGTGACGCACATCGCCGCGAACCCGCCGACCGCTGCTGGCAGCATGACCAGCGCAAGCCGCAAGGCCCAGCGCCAGAGCCGGTGTTCCTTCCTAGTCACCGCCGCCAGCACCCACGGCAGCCCGCCGTATCCGAGCAGCAGCGCCCACTGCCCGATGATGAGGCGCTCGGCGACGTACGGGTTCCATGCGTAACAGATCCCCGCGCTGACTCTCGCGATCCAGTGCTCGTCAGCCAGCAGCGCCGATACCCCCGTGCACGCGAGCAAGAAGATCGAGCCGATCAGCAGTTTCTCCGCAAGGTCGGCGGGGATGGGCCGGGAGAGCAGCGCTACCAGAAGATCGCTAGGCACTGCCCTCGGGTAGGCCCCGTGCCACCCGGCGAGCGCAGCGCTCCACGGCTCTGATGGCACCACGACCATGTCGTAGCTGAGCAAGTAGCCGGGCCGAAGGCCTGGCCCGAGCGCGAGCGCGGCGAGCAGCATCCCGGCCAGGGCGGCGCCCGCGCCTGCCAGGTGGCAGAGCCGAGCCACCCCCGCCAGCCTGTTCCGCTGTGGCGCAAGCTCGGGCATGACCGCCCCGCGTACCCCGCGCGCCGGACGTTGCGCAGGCCCCGCAGGCTTGGAGTCGGCAGCCGGGCTCGCCGCAGTCGGCATGGGCTCGGTCACGACCGACTCTCCTGGCCTGCCCGAGGCAAGTTCAAATCGTGATTGATCGAGCTAGAACATGACAACATCTGTTACGAGCGTATTGTGCGCGATCGGGGCTCATCTTTGGAGATTACCCGCATGGCCCGTAAGCTGCCCGCCATGTTGACACGTGATCGTCGACACCAGGCCCCAGAAACCCCGGCTGGCGACGGCACGGGTTCATGGCGATGAGCGGGCAGCAGACGGCTATCGCCGCGGGGCCGCAGCACGCTGATGGTCAGATTCTCCCGCCGCGAATCAAGGGACATCAGGATTCGCTGGATGGCCTGCGCGCGGTGGCCGCGCTCGCGGTTCTCGTGATCCATGTCACCTCGCTGACAGGATTCGCCTTCACAGGGTCACCGGCCTCCTGGGTTGCCATCCGCGGCGACGTCGGTGTGCCGATCTTCTTCACGCTCTCGGGTCTGCTGCTGTTCCGACCTTGGGCCATGTACGCGCTCGGGTCCGGCGGCGCGCCAAACGTCAATGCCTACCTGATCCGCCGTGCACTGCGGATCATTCCCATGTACTGGGTCGTGGTGGGGTTCGCAATCGTCACCCTGAACTGGAACCACGTGCGGTCTGCGACGACTTGGGCGCAGTATCTGCTGTTCGCGCAGGTCTACGACCCGCGCCCGTGGTGGCAGGGCACCGGCGCGCCGGGGCTGGCCCAAATGTGGAGCCTGTCGGTCGAGGTCTCCTTCTATGCCGTCCTTCCGATCATCGGCGGGCTGCTCGTCTTGGCCGCGAGCAGGGGAGCGCCGGGCGTCGCAGCCAGTGCCCGCCGGTTGCTGATCGCCATCGCGATCCTGGGCGCGATCTCTTATGCCTTCTTGGCGCTGAGCTACTACCCCTCGCACCAGTTCTGGCTCGGCGCGACCCTGCCGCGGTCTTTGTGTTGGTTCGCGCCCGGGATGGCGCTGGCGGTTGTCACAGCGTGGGCCAGCCTGGACGACCGTCCAGGTGCAACGGTCCGATCCTTCTGCCGCGCCGTGGCCTCTTCGGCATCGGCCTGCTGGCTGATGGCCGCCCTGGCGTTCGCTCTCGCCTGCACGCCGCTTGCAGGTCCAGAGAGCCTGGCCGTGCCGAGCCTGTGGCAGTACGAGGCCAAGCTGGCGCTTTACACGCTCATCCCGGTGGCCGTGGTCGCTCCGGTCGCCTTCCAGGTCGACGGAGGGAGCAGGCTATCCACGGTGCTCGGCAACGCCGTCATGCGGTTCCTCGGCAAGGTCTCCTACGGGGTGTTCCTCTGGCAGTTCCTGGCCATCTATGCGCTGTTCGACGCCCTCGGCCTTAAGGATGCCTTCCATGGCGGGTACTACTCGACGGCCGAGACGGGCATCTTGTTGCTCGCCACCGCGGTCCTCACCGTCAGCATGGCAACGGTGGGCTACTACCTTATCGAGCGGCCCGCACAGCGGCTCTACAGGTTCTACCGGCCGCGCCGGATGAGCGTCCCCAGGCCCGATCCGGCCGGTGCCGCCCTCGGCTCCTCTGCCGGCATCGCCTACGGCCCCGGGCTCGCGGCGAGCGAGTCCCGCCAGGACTCTGGCTAGAACTAGCAGACAGAGAAGCTGCGGTCCGGTGTCCGAAAACATCGTTGCGACCGTGGCAGACGATCCGGTGCCGATGAGATGGCTGCCGATTGCCTGCAGTGCCGACGCCATGAGCACAAGCACGGCGGCGACCCAGGGACTGCGGACCATGGTGGAGACGGGTCCAGGACGCACGGCCATGGCGAGTACGAAGCCAGCGACCGCGACAGGCACAAGCAGCGCCCCAGGGTATCCGCCTATCCAGACACCCACGCCTGCGCACAACACCGTGGCCGCCGCGTCGCCTGGCCACCTACGGCGCGGGAGGCCAGGCGGGGAGATCGTCCGCCCTCTCGCCCGCGCCACCGAGTCGCCCGGCGCCGAAGCCATCCGTCGACGCATAGGAACGGCAGCCACGATCATGATCAAGGCAAGTGCGGCCAGTCCCCCGAACAGGCTGCGGCGGTACGCGGCGTCGGGCGCGAAGGTCAGTGTCACCGTGCCGCTCATGGCCCGCGGCAGCAGCCACGCCTGCCGCCATCCGTCCAGGCGGACCGGCTGCAGGGTATGGCCGGCGGCGACCGCCTGCCAGCCGACGTTGTAGTTCTCGTCCACCACGAGGTACGAGGGTGCTGCGGTGTTGACCCGCACGAGCCGCCGGGCCAGTCCCCAGCGCAGGACAGCGGCCGAGTCCACGCCTGATGCCGTCTGGCGGCTCTCCGCAAGGCCTGGCCTGGCCAGCGTGACCGACTGAACGTCGAAGGCGTCCAGGCCTGGCTCGATGACCGTGTTCATGCCCGCGCGGACAGACGTCTTGACGCAGGCCGAGAAGTGCAGCGGCTGGCCGGTGAGGAGTGCGCTGAACGTACCGGAAGCACGTGTCGGGACGGCGACGCCGTTGAGGTCGATGAGCGGCCCGAAACCGCACCGGATTCGCAGCGGCAGGCTGCCGCCCGACCGCAGCGGCATTACGCCGGGTATGCGGACCTCGCCGATCTGGAGCGGCAGGCTCGACGGCCGGAAGGTCAGGATCAGGCTCTTGGTTCTGATCGGCGTGATCTCCAGGCTTCCGGCCGGGCCGGCTATCCAGCCCGAGCGGACCTGTCCGGCGCCGGCCACCTGCACCCAGAGTGGTCCTGCCGCGCCCGGCGGTCTGGTGATGGTCACCTTGCTAACCGTCGTGCGCTTCGACCACCTGATCCGCAGCCACGGCGTTCCGTCCTCGGGACTCGCGATCCACGTCGTCGACGGGTCGCTGTCAAAGGCCGACTGCGGCTGGTCTTCCGGGTCGGGCGTGAACGTCGATGAGGCCGATACCTTCGGCTGGCCAGAACCTGGCCATGCGTAGTGCTCGATCGTCGCAGGATCGGAAAGCACCGCCTTGCCGGTCAGCGTCATCCGCTGAGCGCGCGAGGCCGTGAAGGCATGGGCAAAACCGAACTGTTCCTCGGTCGCCTTGCCGAGCAGCGGCGAGCACACCCAGCGAAGTGAGGTCAGCATGCAGTCCGCTGGCGTCGGCTCCGCCTTCGCGAGCACGAAGGCGGAGGGGTCGCCACCTCCTGGCAGGTGTACGTCTGGCGCGACGATCGTGCGGCTTGGGTTCACCCCGGGGACAGAAATGCCGGAGATCCCCACCTGCGTGCCCGGTCCCCCGGACCACTTCGTGCCGGTCACCGTGATACGAAGCCACGTCGTGGGTCCAGGCGGAACACGGAGCTGCTGGACGTCGCCGGTTTGCTTCACCCGCTCGCTGAGGCTGCCCGCGCTAGTCGAGACGGTGACCCGGGTGACCGGCGGCCCGATGAAGGCGTTGTCGGCGAAAGCCGCGCTGATCACATTAGGCTGGATCGGTTGGGGGAACCTGGCCTGTATCCACTGGCCTATCGGGCCCGTCCATGAGCCAGACTCCCACATCTCACGCGGGTCCCCGCTGAACGCGGCATAGGGAAGGCGCCCCGTCGCGGCCTCGGTGTCCGGGGCCGTGATGTCGGCTGCCGAGGATGAGGCCGTTACGCTCGTGACCCCCGAGTAGCGGGCAACGCTCATGTACCGACGCCAGCCGGGCTCAAGGTAGTCCGGGGTGGCACCGAAATCAGGCACCGATTCGGTGGCTGTCAGTGTTGCTGAGTAGTCGACGAGCAGTTCGCTGAAGTTCACCGCACGGCGTCGCAGTGAGTCCGTCACGATCGACTCGCTGGTCGGCAGCGTCGGCGAATCGGAGTTGAGCAGCACAGGCTGCCGGTTCAAGATTCCGTCGGACGCCAGCGTCAGCAGCGCTTCGGGGGCTCCGTAGACGCGCAGGGTTCCGGCGACGGGCTGAGCGGTGACGACAGGTTCAGCTCCGTCGACCCGGTAGATCTCGACCGCGGGGTACGGCGCATCCACGCCGTCGACCGCATCATCGGAGAACACCGACCCGACGAGTGAGCCGAACTGAGCGACCTTGACGATACCGGGCGACTCGATGAGCGCCTGATGGATCCTGGCCGGCCAGGCACCGTGCAGGTCCGAGCGCAGCAGGTCATTCCTGACCAGGAGGTACTTGACTCCCATGCGGTCCAGTACGCGGACGAGGCCAGGAGAGCCCTGGCCCGCGGCAAGCTCCTCATTGATCGCGTCAAGGAGCCGTACGTTTCCGATAGATCCGATCGCCCCGAGTTGCCTCGCTGCCCAGTCTCCGTTGAACAGCGGCTCAAGCACGTCATCCATCGGACGTCCCCAAACGTACTCGCCGAACCGCGCGCCGGGAACCTCGAGCACTGCCTGGTTCCCCGCATGCCGGTCGAGCCAGGCGGCCGCGCGCATCCAGTAGGCAGGGATGGCCGCGAAATCCCCCGACGGCGACAGCCCGCCGATGACGGCCGGGTAAGCCAGGATCGCCATGGACGCGGCGAGCACCGCGCTCGCGACCCGGCGGGGCACGGGCACTCGCATCGACGCAACGAGATAAGCCAGGCCGATAGCCACGGGAAGCCGGACAAGCGGATCGAACTTACGCAGATTGCGCAGCGGCGCGAGGGGTCCGTTCAAGATGTCGTGGAGCGGGCCCGCGATCGGGTTGCCGAGCCCGCTGACATAGCCAGTGCCGATCACGAGCACACCGACGGCCAGCATCCACAGCAAGCTCCGCCTGGCAGGCATGTCTCGTGACAGGAGCCCGGTCAGCCCAAGCCCGGCCACCAGGCCGGTAACCAGCGTGGCTACCACCGAGGTGGACAGCGCGAACCCGACCGGCCACCATGGGTTGCCGTCCACGATGAGGTAGCTGACCCAGTCCTCGGTGCCCCGCAGCGTGTCGCTGAGACTCGTCACCGAGGTGGTGATCTGCGCGCTCTCGGTGTATGGCAGGAAAGAGACTCCGTACTTCCCGAGCAGATAGAGTGGATACAGCCACCAGAACGACGCGACGACGATGGCGGGCACCCACCAGGCCATGGTCCGCCACTTGGCCGCCGACTGCGGCATGGCGAGCACGAAGACGGCGGCCGCCGCCACCATCGCCACGACCGACGTGGCATTCATCCCGCTGCACAGAGCGACAGCCACCGCCGAGCGCGCAACGAGCTGGACCCTGTCCCGGGTTCCCAGTGACTCGCCTTCCTGAACCGCACGGAGCAGCGGGAGGATGATCCACGGCAGCATCGCCGCGGGGAGGAACTCGGCGGACAACGTGCCGAGCAGCGTCAGACCACGTGGCGCGAGCGCGTACCCGAATCCGGCCACGACCTGAGCGACCGGGCTCGCGATGCCGAGCCTGGCCGAGAGCTTGACGACGCCGAGGAAGGCCGCGATGGCGACCGCGGAGATCCACAGCCGCTGCACCTCCCACGCAGGCACCGCCAGGAGCTTGCCGAGGACGAAAAACGGGCCCATCGGGAAGAGATAGCCGTACGACTGATCCGCCAGTTGCCCGAATTGCGCGGGATCCCAGAGATGAAGGGCGTGGGCGAGGTACCCGGCAGGATTCACGGCGAGGTCGAGCTTGGTGTCGGCGACGATCTTGCCAGGCCGGTCGATGAAGGCCAGCGCCACCAGGCTCAGGCAGCAGACGGCCAGCCATAGGGAGCGCCGGATCCGCCCCTCGTCACCCCACCCTCTTGCCGCGCCAGGGAACGCCGTACTTTGCGCTGCTGAGGTCCCGGCTTCTGAGGTCTCCGCGCCCTCGGCAGCGCCAGGCTTACCTGACGTGCCCGGTCCGCCCAGTGGTGGCTCGGAGGTTCCCGTCCGCTGGGACGTGTGGGTCATGGATGGCTACCTGGTCCTTTGCCGCCATCCGAAGAGTATCGCAGCGAACCGGACGCGCCGGGCCCTGATGGGCCTGCTATGAGCTCAGCCATCATCTGGGCGCTACGGTCCCAGTCAAAGTTCGCGGCCCAGGCGCGGCACGCCGCGGCGAACGTCAGCCGCGTCCCCGGATCGGCCAGTTCCTTCAGCGCGCGCTCCACGACGTCCTCGACCCGCTCGCCGTCGCCGACGAGCCATCCGGTCTCGGCATGACGAACCGCGTCGCGCAGGCCGTCCACGTTGTAGGCCACCGTAGGCACGCCGAGAGCCGCGGCCTCAAGCACGCACAACCCCCAGCCCTCGCCTTGCGAGGTATTCAGGTGCAGGATCGATCGCGCTACCAGGTCGCGCTTGGCCGCCTCTGGCAGGTAGCCGTGCAGCCGGACCACGTCCTGCAGCCCGCGCGCCGCGGTCTGCCCGGCGAGCGAGCCGAGCTCAGGACCCGTGCCGATGACGTCGATGGTCATGCCGGTCGCGGCGAGTCGCTCCGCGACGTCCAGCACCAGGCAAGGGCGTTTGTGAGCCACCAGCCGCCCCACGAAGGTCACCGAGGTTGACTCGGCCGCCCTGACCGCGCTCTCGTCGACGTGGCCGGGATCGGCGGCCGACTCGGCATGCAGACCGTTGGGGATGATGGTGATCGGGCCGGTCCAGCCCAGCCTGGCGCGCATCGCCTCGACCGTAGACGCGGAAACCGCGACGCACTGATGGCGCTGATAGCACCGGCGAGCGACCGGCCCCTCCAGCCAGCGGCCGATTGCGGCCACTGGCGGGGCGAAGTGGACCGAGAACTGGGCGTCGTGAACATGGTGCATGACGCAGATCACGTGCACCCGCCTGGGCAGCACAAGCGGCGTGAAGTACGGGATGCCATTCTGGCAGTCGATCACCGTGTCGAAGGATCGGCGCCGGAGTAGCAGCCAGGCCAGGACGCGGGGATAGGTGCTCCATCTCCCCCCCATGCGCACGATCGCGATGCCGTCCGCGCCGTCACGGCGTGACTGACCGCGGCCACGCGCGGTGACGAACTGCACCCGCGCGCCTCTGCGCTGCAGCCCGAGCGCGATCTCCCACGCGTACCGCTCGGCACCGCCGTTGTCGGGATGCCACGGATCACGCCAGTTCACCAGGGCGACGGATATTCCGGCCAGCTCCGGTCCTGGTGGCGGAGTATGCGCGGACAAGCTGCCGAACGACCTTGCCCGCCGCCCTCGGAGCCAGTCGAGTGACAGAGTCAGCGAGATCATGCCCACCTCGGCGAACGCGCCGGCCGAATGGCGCCAGGCCGAGAAGGTCGACCCTGGCTTGTCGTGCCAGACGACCGGGATCTCGATCGACCGGGCCCCTTTCCGCCGACACCGCGCGATCAGCTCGATGTCAAACGAGAAGCCGGTCGCCCGCAGCGAGGCGGCAGCCGAGCGCGCGATAGGCCCGGAGAAGAACTTGAAGCCGCACTGGGTGTCGCTCACCGCCGGGGCCGGGAAGCTAGCCAGGGCGCGGAATACCGCAGCGCCGGCCCGCCGCAGGCGGCGGTGCCTGTCCTCGACGACCGACTCGGGATGAGATCGCGATCCAAGCACCATGGTCGCACCGTCGCGCAGCAGGTCAGCCACGACGTCCAGGGCGGACAGGTCGGTCGCCATGTCGGCGTCGCAGAATCCCACGTAGGGCGCCCGAGTCGCCAGCAGGCCAAGCCGCACGGCGGCCCCCTTGCCACGCCGGTCGCAGGCGAGCAGCCGAACTGGAATCGAGTCTTCGGGCCAACTCCTGACAATGTCCGCGGTGCCGTCTGTGCTCGCGTTGTCCACGACCAGGATCTCGATACCTGGAGGTAGCGTGCGGGCTTTCGCGATTAGCATCGCGAGCCCGGCAGGCAGCCTTGCTGCCTCGTTGCGCGCTGGAACGACGATCTCAAGCCAGGGTTCAGGCCGCCCCTGGCCATGGCGGGACTCATCCGCCACTCATCAGGTCCGATCGACGCTGGCGGACCCGCCCCGCACTGCATGAGGCACCAAAGGGGCAGCGCTCGTAGCCCATCTCTGCCGTCTAGCCCGTAGACGAGCGATTGCGAGCAAGCAGACCATAGCTGTTCCCATGCCTCAAGACTTTGCAGCAGCGTAACGTCCGACCTGGGAACTCTCCATCATTCCCCATGTATTCATGTGAATTCGTTACATTGCGCTGTACGGGCACGCCATGACCAAGTCAGGCGAAGTACCCTCCCGTACCATCTGACCGCCTCGGGTACGCTCGCGCCACCCGGCGCATGTCGTCCCGCCCGGTACCGTGTGCTCCACCCTCCCGGAAGGATGGCCGCGCCCACGATGAGCCTGCTCCGAGGTCCGCGTGGCCAGTGCTTGTCCCCTGACCTGGCAGCGCAGGGCCAGCGCGGCCATGCCCAGACCGGCCGCGCCCAGCCGGGCGAGCACACGGCGGATATCGCTCGCCTGCGCCGCGGCGGGCTCATCCGGTCCGTTCAGCTAGCCCGCCTGTTCCGCAGCGAGCAGTCCGATCCGGAGCGGTACTACGCGTGCCTCGCCGAGGACACGGCGATCCAGCTTGCGGAATACACCGACCTTGCCGGACGGATCGTGCTGGACATCGGCGGCGGTCCTGGTTACTTCACGGCGGCGTTCCGGCGGCGCGGGGCGCGGTGTTGCCTGATCGAGCCTGACTATGCCGAGCTGACCAGCCGCGGCTCGGCCTCACAGGACGCGGTGCTCGGTGACGGCCGTGCCTTGCCGGTGCGCGATGGCAGCGCTGACATCTGCTTCTCATCCAATGTCCTCGAGCACGTCCGCGACCCGCCCAGGTTCATCGACGAGCTTGTGCGGGCGACCCGGCCAGGCGGCCTGATCTACCTGTCGTTCACGAACTGGTTCTCGCCATGGGGCGGGCACGAGATGTCCCCGTGGCACTACCTGGGACCGGGCCGCGCGGAGCGCCGGTACGTGCGCGGCCACGGCAGTCTGCCGAAGAACCGATTCGGGGACGGGCTCTATCCGGTCCACGTCGGTCCCACCCTGCGGCTGCTGCGCTCGCGCGACGACGTCGAGGTGCTCGACGCGCGACCGCGCTACTACCCCGGCTGGTGCAAGCCAATGCTGCACGTCCCGCTGGCGCGCGAGGTGCTGACCTGGAACCTGCTGACGATCCTGCGCAGGCTCCGCTTACTTGACTGTTCTCCGATGCGAGACGACCTCACCGGATCGCGCGCCGCCGACTGATTCACCGGTCAGGGTCGTGGGTGTGACGGCAGCGGGTGGAATGGCCGGTCCAGCAGAGCCCTGGACGGGAAGGTAGAGGCAATGCAGGCCAGGCTGGACCAGCGCCTGCCTGACCTGTGAGCCATAGCTCACGGTGACCGCCACCGGGTAATGCGAGTTCCAGAAGTAGCCGACCCGCAGCACTGTGCTGCCGGGCGGGGGCTCGTGAAGAACGGGATCACCACCTGGCCCTTCCTGGCCGCCCAACATTTCCGACCGGCGGGCCGGGCCGGGCTGCCCATGCCGCTCACTTGCGTGTAGTACAGCCGCCCGTCGGGACCGAACATCCTGAGGTTGTTGGATGTGCCATCGGGCACGCCGATCCACCGGGATTTGCCTGGCGAGATGTTGCCGATGACCCAGGAGGCGCGCGAGTCCGCGGCGATCGTGACATCTCCCGCCAGGTCGGAATCCACGACCGGCGTGCCGCTGGGAACAAGCAACACGACCTGCTGAACGTTCGCGCCGTTGGCCTGCGTGCCTGTCCAGACCACTAGCCGCTGCGAGCGTGCACCGGCTGGCGCGCGGCCCTCGCTGGCTAGTCCGGACAGCGGGATGAAGGCGAGCCCGACGCATACTGCCAGCACGTGCACCGCATCGGCCACGTACCTGGTGTCGAGCGCGAGAAGGCTGGGATACCAGGTCAACCGGCTGATCACGACCGGCGCGACGTCGGCCTCGGCCACCCAGAACAGCAGGATCACCCAGGCACGCCACGCGATCCACCGCCGGATGATGCTTGCCGCCACCAGGTAGATGATGAGGAGCGCCGGCAGCCAGGCGAGCCCGCGGGGGACCGCCGCCAAGGCGTACCAGCGCCCAGGTAGCGGCGCCACTGCCATGGACCGCCCATGGCTCCCGGCAGCAGTGTCTTGGACACCAGGGGCCAGGCAAAGGTGACCACTGCACTCAGTGTGCTCGGCGGCTGCGGGGACGTCGTTGACGTCTTCAGCGCGGCAACCAGCAGTACTGCGTAGGCGCCGAGTAGTGCGGCGTACAGGATCCACGCAACCCGGTAGCGAGCGAGGGCCACGCGTGCCCCGGCCACCCACGAGCCGCGGCCCGCCAGGAAGCCGGAGGTCAGGGCGTGCAGCAGCAATGACACCACGATCCCCTTCTCAAAGAAAAGGATGCCAATCCCTGTCCAGCAGAGAGCCGCAATGAGATTGCGGAGTACCGCCAGTTCTGACGTACTGCACATGAGAACCGATGGCCATGAGCATCGCAAACCGAAGTGAAGCGGGAAAGACTCAAGCGCCGCGGTCCACCAGCCGAGATCGGCCGTCAGGGGCGTGATCAGGTAAATCACCAGCGGTGCCAAGATCGCCGGGCGCTCGCCGAACAGTCGCCTCAGCAGGAAGAATGCGGCGACACCGGCCGCGGCGACGAGACCAAGGGAGATGATCGTCGCCAAGCCCCAGCTGTAAAGGCTGATCCGCGCAACGATCCACACTATCCCCCGTTCACCGATCATCAGGTGCCCGGTGCCGACGTAAGTGAGGTAACTCCACGAGAATCCTGTCCTCCTCGCAAGGTCGAGATTGAAGAAGTCATCTCTGAAGAACTACATGCCGCTCAGGAACCACGCCCGCCAGCCGGGTCCAGGCGGACGATGGCCTTGCTCTCCGAGGTCGGTGGGATGAGCTCGTCGGCCTCGCTCATGCGGCGAATCCTAACCCTAGCTAGCGACGATCAGGCAGACTGCTTGCATATAGGCATATTCCGCTCGGCTTGCACCGCCGACGTCGGTTACGGCAAAGACGCGGGGATCGTGGGCCCGGCAGTCGATGGTCCGAGCTTGCCGGCCTCGGTGTCGCCGATGCACGGCAGCGGCGAGCCGTACCCGCTGATCTCCACCCGGAGCGCGGAACCCTTGACGGGGATGAAGAGCCCGTGCAAGCCGGGCTGGAACTGCACATATCTAACTTCGGTCCCGTACCGCACCGTGGCCGCTGCCCAATACTGCGAGTTCCAGAAATAGCCGATGCGCAACACCGTCGTGCCGGACGGGGCCGGAACGGAGAACGGAACCACGATGCGCCCGCCACGTGCCGCCCAGCAGTTGCGGTCTACCGGGCGAGGTGGGCTGGCCACACCGGACACTTGCGCGAAGTGCAGTCGTCCGTCCAAGCCGAAGACCATCAGCTTGTCGAACGTGCCGTTCGGCACGCTAACCCAACGCAGCCGACCAGGCGCCTCGTCGCGCGCGATGTCCCCGATCACGGTGGAGGTCTTGGCCCATGGCCCGAAGGCACCGATCGCGATAAACGGAGCGACAAGCTGGTTGACCACGATGGTGCCCGCGGGCGCATCCTTGACGGCGAGCGTGGCGTTCGCGATATACATGCGCGCGCCGCCTCCGCTCGCCGTGTGCTCGTAGGCCTGGATCGACCAGAACGAACTAACGAGGTAGGCGCCGACAGCCAGGGCCACCGTCGTGCGCGCTGACTGCTGCACGCGTAGCACGCCGAACGCCAATCCCGCGAGCAGGTCAGAGTGGACTCGGCCGACCTCTTGGTCGGCCAAGGGCTGAGCGGAGAGCACCGGCCACAGGGCCAGGCCGAGGCAGATCGTCAGAGCAGCTACCGAGTCGGCCACGTAACGCGACTCCAGCCCGAGCACCTGCGGGTTGTAGAGCGCGACCCTGCCGATGACGACCGGGACCATGTCTGCGCAGACCAGCCACAGGCAGAACGTGGCCCACGCCCGCCAGGCGACCCTCGCGCGCAGCACGGTGAAGCCGACCACGGCCGCGACCGCGATGAAGGACAGCCACACGAACGGTGTCGGCGCCGCAGCCACCGCGTAAGACTTGTCGGTCGTCGGGAACCAGTGCCAGGGCCCTCCCACGACACCGGGGATCAGGGTGTCCCTGACCAGCTCGCTGGCGAACCCGAACACGCGTCCGGCAGACCCCGGCAAGCCGGGCTGAGAGACCGACGTCTTGAGTGAGACCCTGAGCACGGCCGAATAGACGGCGAGTACCACCACGTAGACCAGCCACGCTCGCCAGTACCGCACCGCGCACTGGCGCACCTTCACCAGCCACGAACCGGGTCCCATGAAGAATCCCGAGGTGAGAGCGAACAGCAGAAGCGGAAGCACCAGCCCCTTCTCGAAGAAGAACAGGCCGAATACCACCCAGAATGCACCCCACGCCAGATCCCGCGTTCGCTCCGTCCTGACATATCGCAGCTGGGCGTGTACCGCGCTGAAGATCGCCAGCTGCAACGGCACCGACTCAAGCGCCGACGACCAGATCCCGAGGTCGGGCAGCGTCAGCGGGCACAGCAGAAAGAAGACGAGCGGCAGGAGGATGCCCGGGCGATCGCCGAACAGGGCTCGCAGCAGCCGCAGCGCCGCCACCCCGGCCGCGCCGACGAAGATCAGCGACACCGCGGACGCCAGTGTCCAGCTGTACAACGACACCCTGGTTACCAGCCACGCGACGAGGTACGGCCCAGGAATCAGGTGACCAGCGCCGATGAACGTCAGTTCGTACTGGTCAAGCGGGTTCACGAAGGCGCGGTCGAGCAGATGGAAGTCATCCTGGCGAAAATACAGGCCGCTCAGAAACTGCGCCTTCATGAGCAGGCTGCCAGCGATGAGCAGCCCGCCGACCAGCACCACTCCGTGGCGTTCCAGCCAGCGCACCGCCTTGACCAGATCAACACCGTCCTGGCCAGGTCCTGAATCGCCGCCGTCGGTCAGCGTCGTCCGCGGACCTCCGCTGACCCACGGCTCCAGGGCCCTACCATCCCCGCTCATGCGCGCATCCTACCCGATATAGGATTATTTCCGACGAAAGGAGCATTGTGCGCACCCGTCGGTCATGCAGCCGACCACCCCGATGCAACCGCGAGACCGGCCGGTAGAGCCGCTTTCTTCCCCGTGGCTTCATACACTTACCGACATGGCTGATACTCACGATATCGTCGCTCTGCGCCGCGATTGGGACACTCTTAGCGTGGTTGATCCGCTGTGGGCGGTGTACGTTGATCCTGCCAAGCGCGGAGGACGGTGGCAGGTAGACGAATTCCTCGCCACCGGACGGCAGGAGATCGCCATCGCGATGAGCGATCTAGAGGGACTCGGGCTGGCTGGTCGCCGCGAGGCCGCGTTGGACTTCGGCTGCGGCGTCGGAAGGCTCGCCGCGGCATTGTCGGACCACTACGGCGTGGTCACTGGCGTCGACGTGTCGCCATCGATGCTGGAGCACGCCCAGCGTATCCACGCCACCAACGATCGATGCCGCTTCGTCAGCAACGACCAGCCAGACCTATCTCAGTTCCCCGACAACTCATTCGACTTGGTTTACTCGAGCATCGTGCTCCAGCACCTGACGCCGCAGCTATCTGATAGATACCTCACGGAGTTCATCCGGGTGGTCAGGCCCGGCGGCGCGGTCGTCGTCATCGTGCCCGAGCGCCACCTGCGGACGCTTCGGGGACTGGTCTACGCCTACGCGCCGCGACCGCTCATCGCGTGGATGCAACAGAAGATTTTCGGATATCCCGCCCCGATGCGCATGCAGACGGTACCCTCCCGCCGGATCAGATCCCTGGTCTGCCCTCTTGGCGCGCACCTGGTCAGCTCGCAGCCTCGGCCATGGCCAGGGCACTGGCTCATGCTCGCGCACTACATCCGGGTCGACATGGCCGCCGATCTCGTTAGCTGAGCAGTGCCGCCGCGGCCACTGCGCCGAGTTCCCAGCACGCCTCCAGGTCGGCCTTGCCTGGCTGGCCGCCGGTCACGCAGACCGGCGGCCTGACCCGCTGCCAGCCAAGCCCGCCGGCAATCGACTCCACCGCGCGTACCGCCCCGGTGGTGTCGCTGGCGCCGTGCACGTACAGGCCGTACGGGCGCTTCCTCGTCGCCTCCAGGCAGGGGTAGTAGATGCCGTCGAAGAAGTGCTTGAGCGCGCCCGACATGTACCCGATGTTGGCCGGCGTGCCGAGCAGGTAGCCGTCCGCGCCGAGCACGTCGACCGGGCTCCCGGTCAGCGCCGGGACCACGGCCACCTGCACACCGTCGATCTCGTCGGTGCGCGCGCCGCTGAGCACGGATTCCAGCATGGCCTGCATGGCCGGCGACGGCGTGTGGTGGACCACGAGCAGGCGCGCCATGAGCCCGCAGCATAACCCGCCGGCGCGTCCTCAGCCTTGCCCGGCTGCCGCTCCACCTCTTAGACTGAACATTCAGTCAACTCCATGGGGAGCTAGTCATGGCCGACAAACAGGCCGCGCACCACGAAAGATCCGCAGTACCCGCTCATCAGGCGACACAGCCAGCCCCAGCTCATCAGGTACCAGCACAGCCAGCGACGGGCCAGCTAACCGCGGGCCAGCCAACCACGGGCCAACCGACCGCGGGCCAGCCGACCACGGGCCCGGGCAGGCGGCCCTCCACCCCGACCGGCCCCACCAGGCCGGTGACCCCGCGTGGGGCCACCAGGCCGCAGAGCCGCCCCAGCCTCGCCGACATCATCAGCGAGCAGGAGCGAATCTTCATCCGCCGCCAGCCGGAGTCATCGAGGCTGGCCGCCGAGGCGCGCGACGCGCTGGCTGGCGGTGTGACCTCGAGCTGGCAGATCTCCCGCCCGCAGCCGGTCTGGCTCAGTCACGGCAGCGGGTCCAAGCTCTACGACGTCGACGGCAACGAGTACGTGGACATGCACGGCGGCTACGGCGTCTCGCTAGCCGGGCACGCCCACCCGGCCATCGTGGCCGCGGTGCAGCAGCAGGTCGCCCGCGGCACTCACTTCGCCCAGCCGACCAGGGACGCGCTCGCCGTGGCCAGGGAACTCTCCCGCCGCTTCGGGCTGCCGCAGTGGCGGTTCGCCAACTCGGGCACCGAGGCCACCATGGACGCCGTCCATCTCATGCGTTCGATCACCGGCCGCGACCTGATCATCAAGGTCGAGGGCTGCTACCACGGCCATCACGACTCGGTCCAGGTGTCGGTCTACCCTGACCCGCTGGAGATCGGCCCCGCCGACCATCCGGCCAGCGTCCCGGCAAGCACCGGCATCCCGCGGGTGCTGACCGACCTCACCGTGATCGTCGGCTTCAACGACCTCGCCACGGTCGAGCGGGTGCTCGCCGAGCACCCGGGTCAGGTCGCCGGGATGATTCTCGAGCCCATCATGATGAACGCGGGCATCATCCTGCCCGACCCCGGCTACCTGGCCGGGCTGAAAGACCTGCTGCACGCCCACGGCGCGCTGCTGTGCTACGACGAGGTCAAGACCGGCCTGACCGCCGGGCCGTCCGGTGCCGTGGGCGTCACCGGGGTCACGCCCGACATCATCTGCCTGGCCAAGGCGATCGGCGGCGGCATCTCCGTGGCCGCGATCGGCGGGGCCTGGAACGTGATGCGGCACGTCGCCGAGGGCGGCTACGAGATGGTCGGCACCTTCAACGGCAACCCGCTGGCGATGGCCGCGACCCGCGCGATGCTCACCGAGGTCGCGACCGACGAGGCCTACCGGCGGATCGAGGCGCTGCGCAAGCGTGCCGTAGACGGAGTCACCCAGGCGATCGCCGAGCACGGGCTCGCGGCCAGCGTGGTCTCGGTCGGCGCGAAGGGCTGCATCGTGTTCAGCCCGCAGCCGGTGCGCGACTTCCGCGGCTTCCTCGCGATCGACGACTCCTACAGCCAGGCGCACTGGCTGTTCCAGCACAACGGCGGGGTATTCCTGCCGCCGTGGGGCAAGTCAGAGCAGTGGCTGATCTCGGTACAGCATGATCAGTCCGATATCGATCGATTTAATCGGAATGTGATGACGTTTGCTTCTCGCCTAGCCTGATGGGAAAGCTGCTAGATTCCGCTGGGTGAATGCCGCCGTCCCGCCGCCGCGGCCCGGGCCGACTAGGCGCACGTTCCTGGCCCGCACGGCCCGGGTCGCCCAGGTCGCCGGCGTCGGACTCGCGGCAGGCGGGCTCGGCCCGCTGCTTGCCGCCTGTGACCCGCGCGCGGCGGCGCAGTCGGCGGTGGACCGCGTCAAGCTGCCCTCACCGCACAAGCCAGTCCGCTGGCCGGTCAGCGCCGCCAACCCGAGGATCGCCGGCGGCTTGCGGCCCGAGCGGCACGCCACGCTCAGGGTCCTCGCCTGGGCCGGCCGGCTGAACCCGCGGTGCCTGGACGACTTCGCCCGCCGGTACCGCTGCCGCACGGAACTGACCACGTTCGCCACCTTCGGGCGCGCGATGGCCGCACTGCACGCGGGCAGGGAGCGGTACGACGTCCTGCTCGGCGCCCCTACCTACATGATCGGACGGCTGGTGTGGCGCGGCCTGGTCCAGCCGCTGAACCACAGCTACCTGCCCAACATCACCCGCCTCTGGCCGTATCTCACCGACCCGTACTACGACCTTGGCCTGGGTTACACGGTCCCCTACACCGTGTACACGACCGGGTTCGGCTGGCGCAGGGACCTGCTGGACATCGACCCTTATGCGCTCGGCAGCGGCTGGGACTTCCCGTGGACCGCCGCGGTAATAGCGACGGGCAAGATCGCGCTGCTCGACGACTACCGGGAGTCCATCGGCCTCGCCCTGCTGCGCGGCGGCATCACCGACCTGAGCACCGGCGATCCGGAGCAGATCGACCAGGCCACCGCCTCGCTGCTGCGGCTTGACGCGATCGCCAGGCCGCTGATCGACAATGACACGGCCGCCGACCTCGCATCCGGCCGCACGTGGCTGCACCTGGCCTGGTCCGGCCAGGTGGCCGCGGCCGCTCGGCTGCTGCCCAAGGACGTGCCTGCCGAGGCGCTCGGCTACTGGTTCCCGCCGGACGGCATCGGGCCCGTCGGCAACGACACCGGCACGGTGCCGCGCGGCGCGCGCAGCCCGGTGCTCGCGCACCTGCTGCTGAACTACCTGCTCGATGAGCGCACCGCGATAACGAACGTCGCCGGAACCGGCTTCATGCAGCCGCTGAACCGGCTCACGCCTGGCACGCTGGTCGATGCCGGCGCACTGCCGCGGGCCCTGACCACCACGTGCGTGCTGCCCACCTACGTGGACCACGGGCTGAAGGAACTCCAGCTGCCCATGTCTGTCGACAAGCTGTGGGTGCAGGGCTGGAGCGCGGTGACCAAACGGTCCTGCGTTCCGGACTTTTGCCGACTAATTCACCACATAGCACCGGTGCGCACGTGACCGTCCTGTAACCTGAAAAACCTTGTCTCTGGGCGCGCGCAGGAGTAATCAGGAGTAATTGAAGGGCCGTTCAGCCCGCGGGCAGGCCGCCGCGGTGCGGCGTCCGCAGCGGACGGTCGACCATCCAGGCGGGATGCTCGTGACCCGCGGGCGGCGGCCGCTGATCCCGACCCGCGCGAAGGACGCCAGGACCGGCAGGCGGGGGCAGCAGAAGCGAAGGGATGGCACAGATGCACCCGAAGGAAGGGTGGCGCGCAGGCAGGCCGCCGATCCCCGGGGTCTCCGGCGGGCTGTCAAGGCGCGCCTTCCTGCGCCGGGGCGCAGGCGCGGGCGCCGCGCTGGTCGCGGCCGGCGGCACAAGCTCGCTGCTCGCGGCCTGCAGCGACGCGCTGTCCGCCGGCGTGACCGGCAAGCCGCTGCCACTGGCCAGGCCGAACCGCCCGGTGACCTGGCCGATCTACGCGGACAACCGGCCGATCGCCGACGGCATGGGGCCCGAGCGCAACGCCACGCTCAAGATCTACAACTGGGTGGCCTACGTCAACCAGAAGTGCCTGAACGACTTCGGCAAGAAGTACAACTGCACGGTCGAGGTCACGACGTTCAACACGATGACCGAGGCGCTCGCGGAACTGTCCAGCGGCCAGGTCAACTTCGACGTGTTCATGGGCGTGACCGCCGACGTGATCGGCAAGGCGGTCGCCGCCAAGCTGATCCAGCCGCTGAACCACAGCTACATCCCGAACATCAGCCAGACGTGGAAGGAGTACACCAACCCGTTCTACGACCAGCACTGGCAGTACACGATCCCGTACACCATCTACACCACGGGGATCTCCTGGCGTAAGGACTACATCCACGACGACCCTGGCTCGTGGCCGAACGGATACGCCTTCCCCTGGCAGGGCAAGTACTCGGGCAAGGTCGCGATCCTGGACGACTACCGCGAGTCGCCCACCCTGGCGCTGATGAAGAACGGCATCTACGACGTCAACACCACCGACCCGGCCCAGATCCTGCTGGCGAGGAACTCGCTGCTGAACCTGGCCAAGCTCACCAACGTGCACATCGACAACAACGACTACACCGAGATCCCGTCCGGGCAGGTCTGGATCCACCACGCGTGGTCAGGGGACATGGCCGCGTCCTGGCAGTACCTGCCCAAGGGCGTGCCGGCGGACGTGATCGGCTACTGGTTCCCGGCGGACGGCAAGGGGCCGGTCGCGAACGACACCAACACGATCCTGCGCGGCGCGCAGAACCCGGTCCTGGCGCACCTGTTCCTCAACTACATGCTCGACCTGCCGAACGCGATCACGAACATCAGCTACAACGGGTACATGCAACCCATCTACGGCGTGACGCCGCAGCGGCTGGAAAGTGACGGGATCCTGCCGAAGGCACTGCTGTCGACGGTCGTGCTCGAGGAGAACTTCAAGCACGGGCTGTGGGAGCTCCAGCTGCCCGTCGAGGCCGACCTGGCCTGGCAGCGGGCCTGGCAAATCGTCAGCCTCGGCATCTGAAGGGGGACGATCACCATGGCGATGCCCTCAGTGCTGCGCTTCGGCGGCCAGCGCTCCAAAGCCGGCCGCAAGAGCCCAGAGAAGCCGCAGCACAACAGGCTCTTCTACATGCTGCTCGCCGCACCCGGCATCATCTGGCTGACGGTGCTCTTCCTCGTCCCGTTCTACGACGTGATCGCGATCGCCGGCGGCCGGCTGAACTTCCTGAAGGAGACCGCGGTCGCGGTCTACAACCCGCTGGAGTGGTCGCACGCCTACCTGCTGATCACCTGGGATGACATCTTCGGCAAAGGGGCTGTCGACCTGGCCGTCCTGTGGAACACGCTCTGGTACACGGTCGTGGCCTCGCTGATCTGCCTGCTGATCGGCTACCCGGCGGCCTACTTCGTGGCGCGGTTCGCTGGCCGGCGCAAGGCGTTCTTCCTTGTGCTGCTGATCGCCCCCTTCTGGATCAGCTACATGATGCGGATGCTGGCCTGGATCGACCTGCTGCAGACCAACGGCTACCTGAACAAGGCGCTCAGCCTGGTCGGCCTGCCAGGGCAGACCAACTGGCTCGGCGGGCACTCCTTCACCGTGATACTCGGCCTGGTCTACGGCTACATCCCGTACCTGATCCTGGTGCTGTACGCCGGGCTCGACCGGATCGACGCCTCCCTGCTAGAAGCCGGGCGCGACCTCGGCCTCGGCAGGTTCCGCACCTTCGTGAGGGTGACGCTGCCGCTGTCGCGCCAGCCGATACTCACCGGCCTGCTGATCACGGTGCTGCCGATGCTCGGCGACTACTTCACCAACACCCTGCTGTCCGGTACCCGCAGCACCGCCATGATCGGCAACGTGATCGACCAGCAGCTCAACGCGAACGGGTTCGAGGGCGAGGGCGCGGTGCTGTCGCTGCTGCTGCTCGCCATCCTGGTGATCCCGATGATCTACTACGTCCGGGCGACGGCCAGGTCGGCGAGGGAGGCGTCATGACAGCGACCACCACGACCGCGCGGCCGGTCGCTGCCGCCGGCACCACCACCGCGAGGACGGGGCTCCCCTGGCCGAAGCGCAACCCGTGGCGGCACCCCTGGTTCCTGGAGAGCTTCACCTGGCTGTACCTGATCTGGTCGCTGGTGCCGATCGCGCTCGCCGTGCTCTTCTCGTTCAACAACGGCAAGTCCCAGGCAGTCTGGCAGGGGTTCTCCTGGCGCTGGTACTTCACCGACCCGGTCAACTCGGTGCTGCACAGCACCGTGCTGCAGCTGTCGATCTACCAGACCCTCAGGCTCTCCGCCTACACGACGTTGATCGCCGTCCCGCTCGGCGTCATGTTCGCGATCGGCATCCACCGCTGGCGCACCAGGACCGGCGCGTCGTTCAACTTCGTGATGCTGCTGTCGTTCGTCATCCCGGAGCTGATCTTCGGCGTGGCCATGTTCTTCGTCTTCACGTCGCTGTTCAGCACCGTCGGCCTCGGCACCATCGCGCAGACGCTCGCGCTGGTTACCTGGAACGTCTCCTGGCCGGCCATCATCGTGCAGGCGAGGCTGGCGACGATCGGCAACTCCTACTCCGAGGCCGCCGCCGACCTCGGCTGCACGCCGATGCAGACCATGCGGCGGGTGACGGTGCCGTTGCTGACCCCGGCCATCTTCGCCAGCGCCGTGCTGGTCTTCTCCACCGTGATCGACGACTTCGTGATCGTGGACCTGCTCAAGACCACCGCCGCGAACACCCCGATGTCGGTGTACATCTACAGCCAGCAGCACGGCGGCAACGGCGGTCCTGCCCTGAACGCGCTCGGCACGATCATGCTGCTGACCTCGTTCATCATCGCGATCGGCGGCTACTTCGGCTTCCGGCTGATGACCCGCGGCGAGCGCGGCACCACCACGGACGCGCTGACCACGATCGCGGGCGGCTGAGGTTGCCCGCGTCCGTACCGGCGCATTCGGCGAGCACTGCTGTCCCGAGCCGCGCACGGGTAGTGATCGTGGGCGGCGGGGTCACCGGCTGCTCGGTGGCCTACCACCTGGCCCATCTGGGCTGGACCGACATCGTGCTGCTTGAGCAGAACAAGCTGACCTCGGGCACCACCTGGCACGCCGCCGGCCTGATCACCTCGGCCGGCATGACCGACGAGACCGCGCTGTTCTTCAGCAGGTACTCGCGCGACCTGTACGCCAGGCTGGAATCCGAGACCGGCCACTCCACCGGCTTTCGCCCGGTGGGCCACATCTCGCTGGCCACCACGCCGCAGCGGCAGGCCGCGCTGCGCCGCGAGGCCGCCTGGATGCACGGCTTCGGCGTGGACGACGAGGAGATCTCGCCCGGCGAGCTCGCCGAGTTGTGGCCGCTTGCCAAGACCAGCGACGTGCGCTCTGCGTTCTATGTCAAGGACGAGGGCCGTGCCGACCCGGTCGGCGTGGCGACCTCGCTCGCCAAAGGCGCGCGGCAGCTTGGCGCCACGATAGTCGAGGGCGTGGCGGCCACCGGGGTGGCCACCCGCCGCGGCCGGGTCACCGCCGTGCTTACCGAGCAGGGCCAGATCGAGACCGAGGTCGTGGTCAACGCGGCGGGCATGTGGGCACGCCAGTTCGGCGCGCTCGCCGGCGTGCACGTGCCGCTGCAGGCCGCCGAGCACTATTACCTGCTCACCGACACCGTGACCGGGATGGACCAGGACCTGCCGGTGATCGAGGACCCCGGCTGCTACGGCTACTACCGGCCTGAGGGCGACGGGATGCTGGTCGGCCTGTTCGAGCCGGTGGGCGCGCCGTGGTCGCTGGACGGGGTGCCTCGCACGTTCTCCTTCGGCAAGCTGCCGCCTGACTGGGAGCGGATGGAGCCGTACCTGGCCAGGGCGATGGAGCGGATACCGTCGCTGGCCGAGACCGGGGTGCGGACGTTCTTCTGCGGGCCCGAGTCGTTCACCGCCGACGTCAGGCCGCTGCTCGGCCCCGCGCCCGAGCTCGACGGCTACTTCGTCGCGGCCGGCCTGAACTCGCTCGGCATCCTGTCGGGCGGCGGCGTCGGCTCGATGCTGGCGCACTGGATCGTCGACGGCGTGCCGCCGGTGGATGCCACCCCGGTGGCGATCGACCGGACGGCGACCTACGAGACCTCGCGCAAGTTCCGCTCCCAGCGCACCGTGGAGCAGCTTGGCGTGCTGTTCGGCGACGCGGTGTGGCCGGCCTGGAAGCCCAAGACCGGCCGTGACGTGCGCCGCTCTGTGCTGCACGACCGGCTGGCCAGCGCCGGCGCCCATTTCGGCGTCTCGGCGGGCTGGGAGTACCCCGAGTGGTTCGCCGCGCCAGGCGAGCACCCCGCGCCGCTGATGGATTACCGGCGGCAGCCCTCGCACGAGATCGTCGGCCGCGAGCACCGGGCGATTCGCGAGGCGGTCGGCGTGATCGACATGTCGCTGATGGCGAAGCTGATCGTGCAGGGCCCGGACGCCGCCGCCGTGCTGTCCCGCCTGTCGGCGAACGACGTCGCACGCGAGGTCGGCCGCCTGGTCTACACCCAGTGGCTGAACCCGGCGGCCGGCATCATCGCCGACCTCACCGTGACCCGCCTCGACGAGGCCAGGTTCCTCGTGGTGGCCAGCGACATCATCCACCGCAGGGTCGAGCCGCTGATCCGCCGCGAGACCCGGGCCGACGAGATCGTCACGGTCACCGACGTCACGTCGGGGACCACGCTGCTGACCGTGCAGGGCCCCGCGAGCAGGGAACTGATCTCCCGGCTCACCGATGCCGACCTGTCTAACCAAGCGTTCCCCTACCTGTCGGCGCGGCAGGTGCATGTGGGCTACGCGCCGGTCCTGGCCATGCGGGTGACCTACGTCGGCGAGCTCGGCTGGGAGCTGCACGTGCCCGCCGAGTACGCGGCCGGCGTCTACGACGACCTGATGGCGGCCGGGGCTGACCTCGGCATCCGGCCGGTCGGCCTGGCGGCGATGTCGGGCCTGCGGCTGGAAAAGGGTTACCGCGACATGGGCGTGGACATCGACAACACCGACAACCCGATCGAGGCAGGCCTCGGCTTCGCCGTGGCCTGGGACAAGCCAGGAGGCTTCGTGGGCCGCGATGCGCTGGCGGTGGCCAAGGCGGCTGGCCCGCCCGCGCACCGGGTGGTCGGGCTCATGGTCGAGGATCCCGGCGCTGACCTGTTCGGCAACGAGCCGGTGCTCCTCGGCGATCAGTGGGCCGGCTACGTGCGGGCGGCCGCCTACGGCTTCACGGTCGGCGGCCCGGTCGCGCTGGCCCAGGTGACCTGCGAGGACGGCGTCACGCCGCAGTGGCTGAAGTCCGGCGACTTCCTGGTCCGCGGCGACGACCGCGCCTGGCCGGCGAAACTGCAGATCGCCCCGTTCTACGACCCCAAGCGCCTGCGCATACTCGCCGACCCCTGACCCTGGAGCCCCTCCGGCCCTGCGGAGCCCCTCCGGCCCTCCGGTTCCCCCAGGCCTGCGGAGCCCCTCCGGCCCACGCCGATCCTTTACGCAAACGAGGCTGGTCCTGCGAAGGCCGGCTCCGCGCGGTAAGGTCGAGTGGCGAGATCTGGTGATCCATTGCCTCGTTTTAGCTTGAGTCATTGCTTCGGGGGTAACTTCGGAGAGTTCCTGGCAACTACGGGTCAAAAGGAGATGCGTCGGCCATGTGGCGCGGAAGGCGCCGCCTCCGGCGGCTTGAAGGCGAACTCGACGCAACCAGGGCGGAACAGGCCGAACTGCGGCGGCGAGTGGAGATGTTCGAGCAGATCGCCGCATCGGCCGGCGCGGCGGTCGGTGTGGTGCCGTCCCTGCCCCTGCCGCAAGAGCTGGTCGCAGCGGCCCGCGAGCTGCGATCGCGCGATTACCCAGTGCGGCTTGACGTGGGCGGTACGCCAGCCATCGCCGTCATCGGCGGCGAGGGGGATCCGCGCCAGTGGTGGACCGCGATCTGGCAGATCGCTGGCCCGGCTGAAGCGGTGCGTGCGTCATGATCGCGGTCAAGCACGTTGCCCTGCCCCCCGGGCTCAGCGTGCTGGCGCTGCGAGACCCCGGCGGTGACCTGACTCTGTTCGTCTCCGATGCCCTCGGACCCGACCGGCAGCGCGCGGCGATCAGGGTGGCGCTACGTGCGTCGCGGCGGGCGAACTGGGAGACCGCGCTGATCCCTGGCCTGGCGGCTGCGGCGGCGGCCTACGGCAGGACCTGGTTCGGCGGACTGCTGAGGGCGCTGCGGGCGCATTCGGTCGTGACGACGGCGGCGACGGCAGCCACGGTCGCCGCTGCGGCGTTCTCCATCGCGCTTGTGCCGCACCACGGCAGTCAGCTGGCACCAGGCAGTAGCGGCCAGCCAGGCCAGGCGCAGCGCTCGGCGCACGGCGGGTCGAGCGGTGCCGGGCCCCATGGAAGCGGCGCCCAACACGGACCCTCGCCCAAGCCAACCACGTCCTTGGTCAGCGGCTCCAGTGCGCCGAGCTCGACGCCCACACAGCACACCCAGGCGCCGTCGCCAAGCCCGACGCAGCGGGCGCCGAGCTCCACGCCGACGCCGTGGCCGACTCCCACCCCGACGCCCACCACGTCGTCGGCTCCCACTCCCGCCCCTTCCCAGGGCAGCAGCGGCGGGGGCACCTGCGTCACGCTGCTCCGCGTGACGTTGTGCCTGTAGCGATGGGCCGGTAGCGGCGCAACGGCACCGGGCTGAGCCAGGGCCGCCCAAGCTCCACGGGCGGGTCGGCTGGCCGGGTCGGGCTCAGGCGCGTCGAGTGGCTGCCTCGCCGGTGTGGTCTTGCGCGTCCCGCCAGTTCCTCGCGAGCGCGATCAGCCCGCGGACCACGTCGGGAGGCAGCCCAGGGGTGTCGGCGAGATGCCGTAGTGTCGGATCGTCATAACCGGCGCTGGCGTCGGCGGCAGCAGCGGCGTCGGCAGCGGCAGCGGCCACAGCGCCTGGCTCGCCGCCGGCCAGGATCCGGCGACATGAGCCAGGGGTCCAGCCAAGATGGTTCTCGATCACCCCGAGGGTGCTCGCCGACACCCGGTGGCCGTTCTCGAGCTTGCCGAGGGTCCGGTCGGTCACGCCGGTCGCGGCGGCCAAGGCACGCCGGTCGCGCATGCCTAGCTCGACCCGGCGCGCGATGACGTAGTCGGACAGCCGCCGCCAGTCCTCGCCCGCCATGGATCCATCCTCTCCGAATGCGCTGGGAAGCAACAGGAAGCTCGCACCGCCCACCGTCCCCGCTGCCCGTCCTGGTCTTCGGACACCGTCCCCGCTAGCCGACCTGATTATCGGCACGATTCCTGGATCATGCTATCAAGCGAAGTTCGTTCCTCTTCCTTCAACCAACTCGCTGCTTTAACTTGACAAATCTTCCTGTTTCTTCCTACACTGACGGTGGCACCATGGGTCAAGCCAGGGACCGCCTGGCGGGCGGTACGTCGCGTTTGCACGGAGCCTGGAGTCGGTGACTCCAGGAAGCTCCGGCGACAGGCGCGCCGGACCCGGACCGCGTGTCGCAGGCGTGGCGCTTCCAGAGGGGGGCCTCGGGGAACCCGCGCATGCGCACGCGGCACCGGCCGTCCGCCAGGCCCCTGGCGAACGCGCAGGATGTCACCGGTGGGCCAGATCGGTCAGCAGAGCCTTCCCGCCAGCTGCGCCTTCCGCCCGCAGAGCTTTCGCGCCAGCTTTGCTCGCCCGCCAGCTGAGCCCCTCCCGGCAGCCACTTTTCATCCCTTGGCGTCATGATCACGAGGAGTTTGTACGGCTTTGTGAAGCGCCAGCGGATGAAAAGTGGCGCCACCGGATGAAGAGTGACACCAGCGAGTGCTAGGTCGCTGGGCGAGGTCGCGTTGGTCCGGCCGACACCGACAGGCCCGACAGTACGGTCAGCCCGGCGTCAGCCGGCCAGCAGGTGCTCGGCCTCGGCGGTCTCCTCGGGCTCCTCGCCGGTCGGGCTGATCGCCTCACCGGCCAGCACCCGCAGCGCATCGGGCGCCAGGTGGACCTGGACCGGCGTGCCCTGCGACAGGTGTGCCTGGCTGCCGTCGTTCTGCACCAGAGCCTGCACCTGCGTGCCCGGCGCCAGCCGCAGCATCACCTGGGTGGCCGAACCCAGGTAGACCAGCCGCTCCACCATGCCGGGAACCCGGTTCGGCCCGCCACTGCCGACCGAGCCACCCCCCGCCGAGCCACTTCCGGGCGACCCACTTCCGGCCGACCCACCGCCGGCCGACCCGCCGCCGGCCAGCCCTCCGCCGGCCGATCCGCTCCCGCCGGACCCCGACCCCGATCCCGAATCGAACGGCTCGATCCTGACCCGCTCCGGCCGGATCACGGCATGCGCGCGGTCCGGCGCATCCTCGCCGCCGAAGTCCGCCGACAGCACCGACTCGCCGAGCCGCACCTTGCACCGCGAGCCTGGGCCGCGCTCGATGACGTCGACCTCCATCAGGTTGGAGACGCCGAGGAAGTCGGCCACGTAGGTGTCGGCCGGCTCGTCGTAGATCGACTGCGGCGCGCCCATCTGCACGATCTTGCCTGCCCGCATGACCGCGAGGCGGTCCGACATCGTCAGCGCCTCCTCCTGGTCGTGCGTGACGTAGAGGAAGGTGATCCCGACCCGCTCCTGCAGCGCCTTGAGCTCGACCTTCAGCGACCGGCGCAGCTTGGCGTCCAGCGCGCCGAGCGGCTCGTCGAGCAGCAGCACGGCGGGGTCGAGCACGAGCGCCCTGGCCAGGGCCACCCGCTGCTGCTGGCCGCCGGACAGCTGGCCTGGCCTGCGCTTCTCGTACGAGGTCATCCTGACCAGCTCGAGGACGTCGCCGACCCGCTTGCGGATGGCCGCCTTGTCCAGGCCGCGGTTGCGCAGCCCGAACGCCACGTTGTCCGACACCGACAGGAACGGGAACAGCGCGTAGCTCTGGAAGACCGTGTTGACGTTGCGCTTGTTCGGCGGCACGTTCGAGACGTCCACGCCGTCCAGCAGCACCTTGCCCGAGGTCGGCTGCTCGAACCCGGCAATCAGCCGCAGGGTGGTGGTCTTGCCACAGCCGGAGGGCCCGAGCAGCGAGAAGAACTCCCCGCTGGAGACGAGCAGGTCCACGTCGTCGACCGCCATCTCCACGAATCGCTTGCTGAGCGACACGAGCTCGATCTGCCCACCAGACATAGCGCTCTACCTTCCTGCTCCGGCCCCGGCGGCCGGCGCGTTGACGAACGCGCGCCCGCTCGGAGCCCACGGGAACCCGAGATGTTCCGATATGTAGCGCATGCATAGCTCAAATGCACTTACCGGGTCAACCACCGGATCGTCCAGCGCGATCTGCACGGTCATCCCGTCAAGCAGCGCGGACAGGAAGATCGAGAACTCAAGCGCGTCCACGCTGACGAATTCGCCGGCCTCCTGGCCTTCCCTGACGAGCGAGACGAGCACCTCGCGCCACCGCTCGTCCGACGAGCGCCGCACGCCGGCCACGTCCGGGTTCCGCGCCGCCTGAACCCAGAAGTCTAGCCAGAGCTGCCAGTTGCTCTCCAGGTCAGGATCGCTGTCCGGGAGCAGGTTCATCGCCACGAACTCCTCGAGCCGCAGCGCCGCGGTGGGCAGCTCGTCCATCCGCCGCCTGCCTTCGGCGTACCAGGAGTCCTCGTAGTGCCTGATCGCCTCGGTGAGCAGCTGGTCCTTGGTCTTGAAGTAGTAGATGACCAGTGCCGGGCTGATCCCGATCCGCTCGGCGATGTCGGCGATCCTGGTGTCGGCGAAGCCGCGCTCGGAGATCACGTCCAGGGCCGCATGGAGCATCTGGCCGCGCCTGGTATCGGCGATACCAGGGGCTGCGGGCGTCCGCTCGGCCTGCTGAGTCATCCAGTAATCCTCCGCACCTCTTGTCGTAACCGTAGCATTTTTTTAGACTGAACATTCAGTCAGTCCTCTCGCGGACTGGTCCGCGATCGTGTCACCCCGGTGACATCCCGGCGTCAGCGCTGGTCACCCGGGGCGCAGGCTCGGTCGCTGGCCCTGTCCGCCACGAGCCCGCCCGACCTGGGCGGCCCGTGTCAGGGGAGACCAGGTCGCCGCGGAGACAGACGGAGGACCGGAAAGGAAACCGACAGTCATGGCCGCAACATACGACGCCGTAGTCATCGGCGGAGGACACAACGGCCTGGTGGCCGCCGCGTATCTCGCGCGGGCCGGAGCGCGCACGGTCGTGCTCGAGAGCCGGCACAAGACGGGCGGCGCAGCGACCACAGAGTCCCCATGGCCTGATGCTCCAGAGTTCAAGGTGACGAGGCTCTCCTATGTTATGAGCCTGATGCCGCCAACCATTATCAACGACCTCAAGCTACCCAGCCACGGCTACAAGGTCTACCCGATGGGGCCGTATTACCAGGCGTTTCCCGAGGGCGGCTCGATCAAGCTCTTCGCAGACGACGCCAAGCGGAATTTCGAGTCCGTCGCGCAATGGTCGAAGAAGGACGCCGAGGCGATGCCGCGCTGGGACGCATGGGTCGCTGGCCTCGCCGACGTGCTCGGCCCGATGCTGCTCACCGTCCCGCCGAACATCGGCTCGCGCAAGCCTCGCGACCTGGCGGGGACGCTGCGGCTGGCCTGGCGGCACCGCGGCCTTGACGTGCGGACCATCGCCGACGCCACCCGGCTGATGACCATGTCGATCGCCGACCTGCTCGACGACTGGTTCGAGTCGTCCCAGGTCAAGGGCGCACTCGCGGTCAACGGAGTGATCGGCACCTGGGCCGGGCCGTACGAGCCAGGCACGGCGTACGTGATGGCGCACCACTCGATCGGCGACGTCGGCGACGGGCACCTGGGCAACTGGGGCTTCGCCGAGGGCGGCATGGGCGCGGTGTCCGACGCGATCGAAGCGGCCGCCCGCGGCTTCGGCGTCGAGGTCAGGCTCAACGCCCCGGTCAGCCGGGTCCTGGTCGAGAACGGCCGCGCCGTCGGGGTCGCGCTGGGCAGCGGCGAGGAGATCAGGGCCGGCACCATCGTCAGCACGCTGCACCCGCGCACCGCCTTCCTCGACCAGGTCGGCGAGCACAATCTGCCGTCCGACTTCGCCAGCGACATCAAGCACTGGAAGACAAGGAGCGGCGTCGTCAAGATCAACCTGGCCCTCGCCGAGCTGCCGAACTTCACCGCCGATCCGGGCAGCGACCTGGCTGAGCACCACACCGGCTCGGTGGAGATGGCGCCGTCGATGGAGTTCATCGAGCGCGCGTTCCTCGACGCGCGGGAGAGGCCTGGCCGCCAGGCCGTTCAGCGACGGCGTCATCCCCACCGCCTTCGACAAGACGCTGTGCCCGGACGGCACGCACATCATGTCGCTGTTCACCCAGTGGGTGCCCGCGGACTGGAACCTCGAGCCGCACGTCAGCGAGCTCGAGGCCTACGCCGACCGGATGATCGAGCTCTACGACGAGGTCGCGCCGAACTTCAAGGCCTCGATCCTGCACCGCGACGTGATCGGGCCGTACCAGATGGAGCAGGAGTACGGCCTGATCGGCGGCAACATCTTCCATGGCGAGCTCTCGCTCGAGCAGCTGTTCCACATGCGGCCGGCCCCGGGCTACGCGGACTACCGGACCCCGATCTCCGGGCTGTACTACGGCAGCTCGGCGACCCACGCGGGCGGCGGCGTCTGCGGCATCCCCGGCTGGCAGGCCGCACGCGCGGCCCTCGCCGACCGCAAGGTCAGCAAGTCGGCCAAGGGCAGCAGGGGCACCAGGTAACCGGCGGGCATGACGATCGACATTCATTCGCAACCGCTCGCGGTGCCTCATCCCGGCAGGGAGCGGCCGGCCCTGCACGCGATGCTCGAGGCGCGGTCAGTGGCGATCGTCGGCGCGTCGGCGCGGCCGGGCAGCTTCGGCGAGCGGATGCTCGCCGAGGCGGGCCGCAGCCCGGCCAGGCCGGTGATCTACCCGGTGAACCCGCGCTACCCCGACATCGGCGGCCGCCGCTGCTACGCCTCGGTGGCTGACCTGCCCGAACCCGCCGACCTGGTGCTGCTCGGCGTCCCCGACGCCGCGCTGGAGCACCAGCTTGCGCTGGCGGCCGGGGTCGGCTGCCGGTCGGCGGTGATCTTCGGCAACGCGCACGAGGACCCGGCCGACCCGGCCGGGCCCGGACGGGACGGGGCCGCCGTCGGTGACCTACCAGACTCCGCGCCCCCCGATGGCCCGGCCGGCTCGGACGAGCCGGCCGGGCTCCCCCCGCTCCCGGCAGGGCCAACACCGCCTCCGGCCGAGCGAGCCGCCCCCGCCAGGCCGGGGCTCCGGCAGCGGCTGGCCGCGATCGCCCGCTCGGCCGGGATGGAGGTATGCGGCGCTGGCTGCATGGGCTTCGCCAACGTCGGCTACGGCCTGCGCGCGATGGGCTACCTGGAGCCCGACCCGCTTCCGGCCGGCCCGATCGCCCTGGTGACGCACTCGGGGTCGGTCTTCTCCGCGCTGCTGCGCACCAGGCGGGCGCTCGGCTTCACGCTCGCGGTCTCCTCGGGCCAGGAACTCGTCACCGCGGCTCCGTCCTACCTGGAGTACGCGCTCGGCCAGCCGGGCACCAGGGTGCTGGCGCTGGTGCTCGAGGCGATGCGCGAGCCCGGCAGGCTACGCGGCGTGCTCGCCAAGGCGGCCGAACGCGACATCCCCGTCGTCCTGCTCACCGCGGGCAACTCGGCAGGCGGGCGCGCGATGGTGACGGCGCACTCCGGCGCGCTGGCGGGCACCGACGGCGGGTGGGAGGCGCTGGCCAGGGCGTATGGCGTGCACCGGGTCGGCGATCTCGCCGAGATGGCCGACACGCTCGAGCTGTTCTGCCTCCAGGCCGGCCGCATCCGCCGCAGCCAGGACCGGGCGGCGGCCGGCCACGGCATCGCGACCGTGCACGACTCAGGGCTGGAACGCGCCCACGCGGCCGATGTCGCCAGCGAGACTGGTGTCCCGTTCGGCGTGATCAGCGAGGCGACCACGGCCCGGCTTGAGTGCCTGCTCGATCCTGGCCTGCTCGCCACGAACCCGCTCGACGTGTGGGGCACCGGGGCAAGCACGAGGGAGCTGTTCGGGAGGTGCCTGGTGACCCTGGCGGGCGACGACTCCGTGGAGGCGGTCGCGCTCGCCGTTGACCTCGTCACCGAGTACGACGCCGACGACTCCTACCGGCTGGCTGTGCTTGACGCTGCCGCGCAGACCGGCAAGCCGGTAGCGGTGATCGCCAACCTGGCCAGCGCGATCGACCAGGACGCCGCCGACCGGTTGCGCGCCAGCGGGATCCCGGTGCTCGAGGGCATGCGCACCGGGATGCGAGCCCTTGGCCACCTGCTCGACCACCAGCGCCGCCCGCCGGCGGTTCACGAAGCCGCAACTCAGGCGACCGGGCGGCTCGCCCGCGCGCTCGACCTGCTCGGCCGGGGCCGCCAGACCGGCGCCGCCCAGCTCGATCTGCTGCGCGAGTACGGCATCCCGGCGGCCACCGCCGAGCGCGTCACCAGCGCCGCGGCGGCGCTCGCCGCGGCACGCCGGATCGGCTACCCGGTCGTGCTCAAGACCGACGAGCCGGGCATCGCGCACAAGTCCGACGCCGGCGGGGTGGTGCTCGGCCTGGCCGACGGCGACGAGCTGGCCGCCGCCTACGCCGACCTCGCCGCCAGGCTCGGCCCGGCCGCGCTGGTCTGCCAGACCGTGCCGAGCGGGACCGAGCTCGCACTCGGCATCGTGCGCGACCCCGACCTCGGCCCGCTGGTGGTCGTCGGCGCGGGCGGGATCCTGGTCGAGCTCGTCTCCGACCGCGCCGTCGCGCTGCCGCCGCTCACGCCGGACCAGGCCGCCGAGCTGCTTGACGGCCTGAAGGTGCGCAGGCTGCTCGACGGCGCCCGCGGCGCCCGCCCCGCCGACCTGGACTCGATCACCCGCGCGATCGCCGCCGTCGCCGAGCTCGCAAGCGAGCTCGGCGACCACATCGAGGCCCTCGACGTCAACCCGCTGATCTGCGGCCCGGACGGCGCCATCGCCGTCGATGCCCTCGTCGTCCTGCGTTAGCCTGCCGGACCGCGGTCCGGGCCGGTACCCGGCCCGGACCGCTCCCTGATCAGCCGCCCTCGACCCGCTTCTTCAGCGCCTCATTGAGCCCGGCGAAGCCGGCTTCCGCGTTCGCCATCGTCTTGCCGGACAGCATCGCGAGCAGGCCACCGAAGCTCTCGCTCTGCACCAGCCTGGTGCCATCGCCGTCCGGGGTCAGCACGAAGCTGTGCTCGCCGCTGATGATGCCGGGCAGACTGGAGACCCACCGCAGCTCGGCACCGGCCCTGGCGACCGTGATCTTGGGCTTCACGGTCATCAGCCGCCCGTTGGCCGGATGGACGCTGCGCAGCGTGATCCGCTCGCCGAGCGCGACGGCCCCTGACGCCTGCCTGAACAGCGGGTTCCAGTCCTGGTAGCTCGGCAGGTCGGTCAGCACCGCCCAGACCGCCATCGGATCCGCGCTGATCTGGATCGTCGATGACATCGTCCTCATGACCTGCCTCCTGGCTCGCTGCGCCGGCCTGGGTGTTCCGGGCCGAATTACCGTATCATGTACGTTGTTTAGGCCGAGAATACTACGTACAGCGCACGAAGAAAGCCCGATGACGCAGCAGACACCGCTCAGCCAGGCCGGGCAGTCCATCTGGGACCTGCCGGAGCGGGGCAGCAGGGGGCCGAAAGCGCGGCAGGACCGCGCGGCGGCCGCCGCGGTCGCGGTGCGGATCGCGGATACCGACGGCATGGCCGCGGTCACCATACGGCGGGTGGCCGCCGAGCTAGGCCTGGCCACCATGTCGCTGTACACCTACGTGCCGACCAAAGGCCATCTCGCGCAACTCATGATCGACCAGGTCGCCGCCGAGTATGCCTACCCTGACCGCACATTCTCCCTGACGGCCGACGAGGCACGGGCGGCGGTGGCCGCACTAGCCGACCAGGCGCGCAAGGTCGCCCGTCGGCACCCGTGGCTGGCCAGCCTGCTGCAGCGCCCCACCGCTCCAGGCCCGAACGGCCTGCACTACCTGGACTACTTCCTCGGGCTACTCGCCACCTCACCGCTCGACACCGGCGCCAGGCTGGAGGTGATCGGCCTGATCAGCGGCTTCGCCACGATGTACGGCGGGATGCAGGCCGCGCTCGCGAGCGAGCACGGCCTAGGTGGCACGACGGCGGCCGAGCAAGCCGTGGCTCCCGCGGCGGCCCTGGCCAGGGCCGCCGCCAGCGGGCACTACCCGAACCTGGCCGCGGCGCTGGCGACCGCCGGCCCGCCGCGCGGCGAGGACGACGTCTTCGAGTCCGCGGTACGGCGCCTGATCGAACTGGCCCTTCCGCCCGCCCGCTGATCCTGCATGCGACCCGCCGCCGCCGCGCGGGCCGCCCAGATCAGGCCCGCCCCCGGGACCTGCGTCGAGGTGCTGCCGCTGACCGCGACCGGGGTCGGCTACGTCACGAGCACCGGCCGGGGCGGCAGCTACCTGGCCACCAACCTCGCGCCCGGCCCCTACCCGGCGCTGTTCGGCGACGCGTACTGCTCCAGCGACTGGCCGATGCTGGCCGCGAAGTGGTCGGCCAGGATCAACCTGCAGTCCACCCTGACCGCCGGCGGCGTCAGCGCCACGCTCGAACCGGCGGGCGGCCTCGCCGGCACCGTCAGCGGCCCGCACGGCGGGGCGGGCCGGCGGGCCGTGACGGCCGGGCCGGACGGCCGGCCGGGCCGGTTAGTCGAAGATCACGTAGACCTTGCGTATGGTCTCGTGGATCTGCCAGCTGCCGGTCCAGCCGCGCGGGAACACCGCGATGTCGCCGGTCCCGACCTCGGTGGGCGCACCGCCGTCCGGGGTGCAGGTCATCCGGCCGGACAGGATCTGCACGAACTCGTGCGTCTCCAGCGTCCAGTGCGAGGGGCCGGGCGTGCACTCCCAGACGCCGGCCTCCTGGTCGCCGTCCTTCCACAGGGTGAGCCCGCTGGTGGTCATCTCCTCGCCGGTGGCCTCGGCCAGCGGACCCCAGTCTTCGAGCTCGGCCGCGGCAGCGGCGGCGAGGTACGGGGTTGCCGGGTTGGGTTCGGTCATCGAGGCGTTCCTTCCTGGTATGCGGTTGGGTGGGCCCCGGCGGCAGCCGGGTCGCTTTCGTAGGTCCGGGCGCCGCTACCGCGACGCGTGCTCGGGGAACGGGAGCGCGATCGGATCGGTAGCCAGCCGGCTGTTGCCGTGCTCGTCGAACCGGTCAAGGCCGAGGTCGGTGGTGTCCACGACGTCCGAGCCGCCGGTCAGCGCCACATCGGCGGCCGCCCTGGCCACACCGGGCCCCCACATCATGCCGTGCCCGCCGGCACTGGCCACGGTGAGCCCGTTAATAATCTGGCCTGAGCTGATCGCCGGGCCGATGATCGGGAGGTGGTCGGGGGTGTAGTCGATCGTCGCCGCCCAGCTGCGCCGCAGCCCGAGCCCGCCGGTCACCGGGACGAGCTCGCGCAGCCGCTCCCTGATCTTGGCCAGGTACTCCTCGTCCACGCAGCGCGCCTCGCCGGGCGGCTCGTCCGGGTTCGACATGCCGAACAGCATGCCGCCCTCCTCGGGCCGCCAGTACAGGCCGGCCGCCAGGTCGAACACCATCGGCAGCCGGGATGGCGCGAGGTCAGGATGTGGCTCGGTCACCGCGACCTGGTGCCGGACGGCGCCTGCCGGGATCGCCAGGCCAGCGAGCCTGCCCACCGCCCCGAGCTCTGGCCCGCCGGTGAGCACCACAAGCGGGGCGGCGATCGTTCCGGCGCTGGTCCTGACCCCGGTGACGGCGCCGCCGACCGTCTCGAGCCCGGTGAAGCTGGTCCGCTCGCACACGACCACGCCGCTGGCCGCAAGCGCGACGGAGTAGGCGAGCACGTTGCGCGGCGGATGCAGGTAACCGTCGTGCGGGCAGTAGGTGGCGCCGAGCGTCTTGCCCGGCGCCATGGCCGGGTTCATGGCGTCGAACGCGCCGGGGTCCAGCCAGCGCACGTCGAGGCCGAGCGAGTGCTGCATCGCCATCCGCTCCTGCGCGGCCGTGACGTCGGCCGGGGTGAAGCACGGCAGCAGGTAGCCCTGCGGGGTGAAGCCGGAGTCGATGCCCAGCGTGGCCGCCTGGCTCAGGTAGAACGTCCTTGTCCACTCGCCGAGCCTGACCGCCCACGGGCTGCCACCCTGGGTGCGCACGATGCCGGCCGCGCGGCTGCTCGCGCCCTGGCCGAGCGTGTCCTTCTCGACCAGGACGACCCGCTCGAGGCCAGCCTCGCGCAGGAAGTAGGCGCACCAGCCGCCGATCGTTCCGCCGCCCACGACGACCGCGTCGGCCCGCTGCCCAACCATTGGCATGTCGCCGATGCTGGCATAGACTGAACGTTCAGTCAAGTGACCTTCGCCGCGCCCGACCTGGAAGGGGACCGATGTACTGCCTGTCAGAGCAGGACCTGGACATACAGGCGCGGGCGCGCCTGTTCGCCGACGAGCTGATCCCGCTCGAGACCGCCGTCGAGATGGCCGGCGGCGAGGTGCCTGCCGAGCAGGAGAAGGAGCACAAGGCCCGGGCGATCGAGCTCGGCCTGTACGCGGCGAACATGCCCAGGAGCGTCGGCGGCGGTGGCTGCACGTCCCTGCAGCAGGTGCTCATCCAGGAGCAGGTCGGCCGGGTGACCAACGCGCTGGCCTGGGTGGTCGCCACGCCGCCGTCATGGCTGCCCGAGGTGGCCACGGCCGACCAGCTCGAGCGCTACGTCAGGCCGGCCGCGCGCGGCGACCGTGATGAGTGCTACGCGATCACCGAGGAGGGCGCCGGGTCGGACGTCGACGCGATCGAGGCCACCGTCACCCCCGACGGCGACGGCTACCTACTGAACGGGACCAAATGGCATGTGACCTCGTTCTACTCGGCCGACTACGCGTTCTTCCAGGGCAAGCTCACCGGCGGCGCGCACGCCGGCGAGCACGCCATGCTGATCGTCGACCTGCCCAGCCCCGGCGTCCGCGTGGTCCGCACGCCGACCTACATGCACACGCTCGGCTCGGCGCACCAGCACCCGATCGTGGCGTTCGAGGACGTGCAGGTCCCGGCCACGCAGCTGGTGGGTGCCGAGGGCGACGGGATGAGCTTCGCGTACGAGTGGTTCAGGTTCGAGCGGATCATGGTCGCGGCCCGGTGCCTGGGCGCGGCAGAACGGCTCGTCGCCGAGATGACCGCCTTCGCCAAGGAACGCGTCGTGAACGGCCGTCCGATCGCCGAGTTCGGCGCGGTGCAGACGATGCTGGCCGACAGCCTGACCGAGCTGTTCGCGGCCCGGGCGCTGACCTACGAGACCGCGCGCGGTATCGACGCCGGCACCGACGTCAAGGTGCAGCACGCGCAGTGCTCGATGGCCAAGCTGTATGCCGCGGAGATGGCCGGCCGGGTCGCCGACCGGGCAGTCCAGGTGTTCGGCGGCCGCGGCTACATGCGGGAGTACGCCGCCGAGCGGTTCTACCGCGAGCTGCGGGTGGAGCGGATCTGGGAGGGCACCAGCGAGGTGCAGCGCTCGATCATCGCTGACCAGATGGTCAAGCGCGGGCCAGGCCGGCTCGCCTGATCCGGGTCGGCGCTGGTCCGTCAGCGCTGGTCCGTCAGCGCTGGCCCGTCAGCCCTGGCCTGTCAGCGCGGCAGCGCGGCCTCGATGGCCGCCACCACCTCGGGCGCCTCGGGCTCGGTCAGCGGCCGGAACCGCCCGATCACCTTGCCGTCCGGCGCCACCAGGAACTTCTCGAAGTTCCACTGGATGTCGCCCGCCTTACCCTCGGCGTCGGTCGTCTCGGTGAGCTCGGCGTACAGCGGGTGCCGGTCGGGGCCGTTCACGTCGATCTTGGCGAACATGGGGAACGAGACGCCGTAGTTCACCGTGCAGAACTCGCTGATCTGCTCGGGGCTGCCTGGCTCCTGGCCGCCGAACTGGTTGCACGGGAAGCCTGCCACGGTCAGGCCGCGGTGGGCGAACCGCTCGTGCAGCCGCTGCAGGCCCGCGTACTGCGGCGTGAGCCCGCACTCCGAGGCGACGTTCACGACGAGGATGGCGTCGCCGGCGAAGTCGCCGAGCGTGGCAGGGTCACCGGAGATGGTTTGAAGCTCGATCTCATGCACGGACACGGTCGATGGCTCCTCTGCGCAAGGCTACGGCTCTGATGGCGGCTCCCGGCTCCGCGCCAGGGCCTGACCCAGCGCCCATAACCGCGCGGCGGCTGAAATTATGCCCGGGCCGCGCCTCGTGCTGACTCGACTCCGGCCAGCCAGCCGCGCACCAGCCCGAGTGCCAGGTCGGGCCGCTCAGCCTGGCTCATGTGCGAGCATCCGGGCATCACGACGAGCTGCGATCCGGCGATGCGCTCATGCGCCTGGCTGACCGTCGCCGGGGTCACCTCGTCGAACTCGCCGCAGAACAGCAGCGTCGGCACGGCGATCTTGCCAAGGTCAACGGTCAGGTCGAAGTCCTTGAGCGGGCCGATCACGTGGAACTCGCTCGGCCCGTTCATCGTGAAGTAGACCTCGGGGTTCGCGTTGAGCCCGGCGAAGCAGCGGTCCAGCCAGTCCGGGTACGGCCGCAGCCGGCAGACGTGCCGGTCGTAGAACGCGACCATCGTCTCGGTGTACTCGTCGCTGTCGGTGGTACCGGCGGCCTCGTGCTTGCGCAGCACCTCGTCGACCTCGGCAGGCAGGTCGGCCCTGAGCCTCGCCAGCTCGGTCAGCCAGAACGGCACGCTGGGCGGCGACGACTCGACCAGCAGGCTGATCAGCCCAGCCGGCCTGGTGATGGCATAGGCCATGCCGAGCATCCCGCCCCAGGAGTGGCCGAGCACGTGGCACTGGTCGATGCTGAGGTGCTCGCGCACCGCGGCGACCTCGGCGAGGAACAGCTCCGTCGTCCACATCGACGGGTCATGCTCGGCGGCGATCGCCGAGTTGCCGCATCCAAGCTGGTCGTAACAGACCACCCGGCGGCCGTCCGCGGCGAGCTGCTGGTATGGCTCCATGTGGTGCCAGGTCGCGCCCGGCCCGCCATGCAGGCAGAGCAGCGGGTACTTGCCAGGTTCTTCCTTGTCGCCGGTGATCCGGTACCAGGTCCGGTGGCCGTGGAAGGGCAGGTACCCCTCGCGGGCTGGCAGCTCGTCACCCATGCCTCATTTCAGCACAGCGCAACCTAAGCACAGCGCGACTTCAGCACAAGCGCGACTTCAGCACAAGCGCGACTTCAGCACAAGCGCGACTTCAGCACAGCGCGCCGCCAGACGTCTCGCCAGGCAGAGCGCCAGCCCGCCCGCGCCCCAGCCCCGCCTGCGGCCCAGCCCGCTCGCGGCCCAGCCCCGCCTGCGCCCCAGCCCGCCCGCGGCGACGGTCGCGCTTGAGCGCCTGCTCGAGCCGCTGAGCCAGTTCCTGCCGCCGCACAAGGATTCGGCCAAGGACGCCGCGGTTGCGGCAACGGCGCAGGCCAGGCCGCTGGGTGCCGATGCCGCGGTGCCCGCGGAGCAGGTGCAGCGCCAGGTGGACTAGCCACTTATCATCCGCTGGCGCCACTTATCATCCTCTGACGTCACGCAAATCGCCATAAAAGCCTCGTGATCATGACCTTAGCGGATGCAAAGTCGATTTCCCAGAGTGACGGCGGTCGTGCGGCGAAGAATATTGCGCTGCTTTACCCCGGCTTGCTTCCCGGTTAGAGCGACGCTGGGACCGGAGGCCGACTGCGGAGCCGATAAAGGCGGCCGCCTCATGATCGAGGCAGCCGCCTTTAGGCGGTTTTGGCTCACTTCGTGGAGGTGGCGGGAATCGAACCCGCGTCCTTCAGTACCTCACCAGGGCTTCTCCGGGCGCAGCCTGCTGTGTGTTTCTCAGCCCCGGCGGTCACGCAGGCAAGCCGCCGACGGGCTCAGTCGCTGTTTGTTGTCCCGATTATCCCCGCGACCGGGCTAACCGGTGGATCCTCCTAACTGACGCCAGTTACCGGGCCGGAGGACCTCCCGGACTGACGGTCTCGAGACTCGCTTAGGCAGCGAGGGCGAGACTAGTGCGCGGTGTCTTGGCACTTATTCTTTGCGGCAACAGGATTTCCGAGGTCATCGCCGCAACCCTCGGCCCGCTTCTCCTGGGTCAACTACCGAAGTCGAAGCCAGTCACCCCCTATGCAGTTTTGACCGATGATACTCCCGCACCAGGCGCCGGCAACCTGCCCGACGGCCAGACTCTCGTCTCGGCACTGAAGTTAACACCCATCCGCGGTCGGGCATTCCGGCAGGCGTGGTACGGGGCGTGACGCTCCTCGCGCGGTCTCCTGGCGCGGTCTCCTGGCGCGGCCTCCTGGCGCGGCCTCCTGAACGTGGCCCATGCTGACCGCGCAGAGTGACCCACGCTGACCGGGCGGCCTGACCCGTGCTGATCACGCAACGTGAGCAAGTCCTGACCTGGCGGCCTGACCCACACGCGCGCGGCGTGGCCCGTGCTGACCGCGCGGCCTGCGGAGCGGAGGCATGAGAAAGCCCCCGCGGGCGCTGGCGGTGGCCGAAGACGCGCCCGCAGGGGCTTTGACCGGCAGGGTCGGGGCCGGTCCCAATGGCCCGGGCCTCCCCCGAGATGAGGCCCGGTTCTCATCACGACGGCTGGGCCGCAACCCCCCAAGCGGCAGACCAGCCTCACTAGGTAAGACGCCTTTAAGTTGCTGTCTGGTTGCTCTCAGTAACGAAAACCTGTAACGATCTCGCTTGGGTTCCGGGGGAGAACCGGAATCGGGCCGACCTCAGACGGAGTTCTCCCTGGCTTTGTGTCGAGAGGCTCGGAGACGTGCCGAAATGCCGATCCAGCCTCAGGAACCCGGCCGCAGAGCGGCCGCGAACTGCTTGGCGACTGTCAGAGCCGGAGCGTAGGCAGCGGATCGCGAGAACACCAGCACCGCGAAGGCGACGTTGCCGCGGTATCCGACGAACCAGATTGCCCTGACGCCGCGGTGGCCAGCCAGCGGAGCGGTGCCAACCTGGCCGAGCAGCGGAACTCCGCCGACCCTGGCCGCCCGCGCGGCACCGAGCTTGACAGTATCGCCCATCAGAACCCTGAGCTGGCTGAGCACCCGGCTTGACAGCGTGGCACGCGGCGGCGGCTTTGGCTCCGTGGCGCCCGCGACCAGCGACGGCTGGTGCCACGAGCCTGCCTCTACCACCCCGGCAGCCAGCGCCATGTCCAGAGGGCTGACCTGGACCGTCCCCGTACCTGTCACGTCAGCGGGCAGCGCAGGCGAGTTCGAGCTGCCCGGCCTGACCATGCTGCCGACGAACGCGGCGATAGGGAGCTGCCAGCGCGCCCCGATGCCGAAGTCGTCGGCGGCCGCGGCCATCTCAGCCGGGGTAAGGTTCAGCGACAACTCGGCGAAGGCGGTGCTGCACGCGCTCGCGAAGTCGTCCCTGAACAGCGGCGGTCCCTTGCCCAACCGCGGCTCGGGCGGGACATTGGCGAACGTCTGCCCGTTCACGCTGAAGCCGGGATAGCACGGCTCCTGAGAGTTCGGGCCGAAGCTCGGCTTGGCCGCAAGCAGCGCGGCCGTGGACACGATAGTGAACGCCTGCCCGGGCTGGTAATGGCCGCCCAGCGGACTCACGGTCGGCAGACCGGGCACGCCGTGACTGGCCACGGCCAGGATCTTGCCGCTGTTGGCCTGGACGGCGACCACAGCCGCGGGCAACGCGATGCCGTCCACCGCCTGTCTCGCCGCCTGCTCGATCCCGCCACTGATGGTGGTCCGAACCGACGTGCCTGACTTGCCGCGCCAGGTCTTGAGAACCCTGACCTGACGGCCCGCCGAGTTCTGCACGATGATCTGTGTGGTCGGCGTGCCGATGAGATCGGACTGGTATGCCAGCTGCAGGCCGGACAGGCCCACCGTCGTCCCAGGCAAGTAAGGGTCGCCGTCCTCGACAAGCACCCGGGCGGTCTCGGTCCCGACCCGTCCGGTGATATCGGGGACGCTGCTCTCGAACAACCGCTTCATCACTCGCCTGCGCGCAAGATGCGGGATCTTGCGTAGCGCGCCACGCAGCTTCGCGTATTGCCTCGGAGCAAGCTGGACGAGCTCGAGGAACGAACCGGGCGGCGCGGCGAGGATCTGGCCGCGCATCTCGTCGGCGTCCGACGCGGCCAGCCCGGTCGCGTGAGCCAGCTCGCGTGCGGTGAGCGTGGCGTCAGTGACATGAGCGGGGATGACGCCGACCTCGTAGACGGGGGACCGAAGGATCAGGGGCTGGCCGGCCGAGTCGAGCAGCGGGCGGCGGGGCGGCATCATCGTGAGGACGGCCAGCCGGTCGTGCGGCCCGAGGCCAGGAACGATCACCGACGGCGACCAGATCACCAGCCATCGCGATCCGACCTGGCGCAGCATCAAACTACCGCGGTAGTTCCACGGCTGACCGCCGCGTCCCAGATCGATATTCGCATAGAAATATGCGTGCGCGCTGGTGCCGTGCACGCTGATGGGCCCCATCGTGAATGCAAGATCCTCGGCGCCGAGCTGGCTGTAGGCGGCCTTCAGGCTGTCGGCCACGGCCGCTGGCTTGCCCGTGGTCATCGCGGCCGCGGCCGGATAGTTGCCTGACTGCCACGCGAGCAGGAACTGGGCAACACTGGCCGTCGCCGAAGGCCTGGACCGCAGGGCGCCAGTGAGCGCGGCGACGATCACGACGAGGACAGCGCAGAGCAACGCGATCAGGCGCACCATCCCGACCCGGGACCGCCCGCCCCGTCTCGGCGGCATGCCCGACGGAGCAGTGCGCTTGGCCGGGGCGGCAGGCGCTGGCCTGGCGGCTACCGGCGTACCGGCGGCCGGCGGAGCCTGGGTGGCGGAAGTGAACCCGGCAGGCCGTGGTGCGGCAGGGCGGAATCGCCCAGGGCCGGTCATTCCCTGCGCCGCTACTCCGCCCGGCCCTCCCGGGGCGACCGGACCAGAGGCACCGACCGGACCAGTGGCACCGACCGGATCCCCAGCACCGACGGGACCGGCAGCGCCGACCGGACCAGCTGGACCGACAGGGCCAGCGGGAGCCGCAGACCATCCTCCGCCCGCCGACGTCGGTGCTGAATGGCCGGCGAGCCCTGGTCCCATCCCCTCTGGCGTTCGCCGCACGCTACTAGCATGCCCTGGCTGTTCGCTGATCGGCCGCAACGCGGCCGGACCGAGCCCGACCTGCGGGAATCCTTCCTGATCCGGCCGACCCTGGGGGTAGGGGTCCACGCCGCTGTTCGCCGCACCGCCATGGGTGGCGCCATTGGCTGCGCCGTTGACCAAACTGCCCTGGACCGCGCTCCTGCTGACAGCAGCGCCGTTGCCTGGGATGCCGTTGCCTGCGCCGCCGCTGGCACCGCTGCCGTTAGCCACCTCGGCGGCACGCGCACCGGGGTCCGCAACATCAGGCCTCGAGCTACCGGCCCGATGCTTAGCAGAGTGGGCGCCGCGCCTAGCCATGCCGGCCATCAGACGCCATTGTGCTACCTCCGGCGCCGCAAGGCACGTTCGACCTCCCGAGCGGCATCCCGGCGAGCGAGTTCATGCCGCTTGTCGTACGTCCGTCTCCCGCGCGCCAGGGCCAGCTCGAGTTTGGCCTTGCCGTCGGAGAAGTACAGCGACAGCGGCACGAGTGTCAGGCCGCCCTCGCGGGTGGTGCGCTCCAGCCGGTCTATCTCCCTGCGGTGCAGCAGCAGCTTGCGTACCCGGCGCGGCTCATGGTTCGTCCAGGTCCCCTGCGCATACTCGGGAATGTGCACGCCGTGCAGCCAAACCTCACCCTGGGTGATCATCGCGTATCCGTCGGTCAAGCTGGCCCGGCCCGCACGCAGCGACTTCACCTCGGTCCCCGTCAGCATGATGCCAACTTCGAGCGTGTCCTCGATGGTGTAGTCGTGCCTGGCCCGCCGGTTGGTTGCGATGACCTTCTTACCCTGCTTGGGCTTGTTACCCAGCCTGGCCTTGCCAGACTGCTGTGCAGTCTTGACCTGCGCTGCCGCCACGGTATAAGTCTGACCCCTCACACACGCAGATAGCGCCTGAGTGTGAGGAACGATGTCGAGCCGCAGAGCGCCAGGCCGATCAGCATCGTGACCACAACGACCTCGACCAGGTCGAACGTCGAGAGCTCGACGTGGAACGGGAAGTAGTTCTGCAGGCCGTCCAGGCCGCTCCTGGCCGCGATCAGCAGCCCCACGGCGAGCAGCCATCCGAACAGGCCAGCGATCATTCCTTCAACCAGGAAGGGCAGCTGGACGTAGAAGTTGGACGCACCGACCAGGCGCATGATCGCGGTCTCCCTGCGCCGGTTGAACGCCGACAGCCTGATGGTGTTGGCCACGAGGAGGATCGCGGCGACGATCAGGATGATGGCCACTACGATCACGGCGTTCCGCGCGCCGTCGAGCAGCTTGTAGAAATTGGTCAGGATCGACGAGTCGTCGCCCACCGACTGCACGCCGGGCATGCCGTTCACCGCCGCCGCGACGGGGGAAGCATCCGCCTCGGCGTTCTTCATCTTCACCTCGAACGAGGCCGGGATGTCGCCTGGCTGCACCGAGCTGACGAGCTCGGGCTGGTCGGCGAATTCCCTCCTGAACTGGCTGTAGGCCTGCCCGGCCGTCTGGTAAGTGACCGTCAAGACCTGGGGCAGCGACTTGAGTGTCTTGCGCACCTGGTCCGTCTGCGCCGCCGTGGCGGGCCCGTTCTTGGTGCACCGCGGGGTCAGCGGGGTCTGCGAGCACAGGTACACCGACAGCTCGATCCGGTTCTGCCATAGCGCCCTGGTGTGGTCGACCTGCTTGACGAACAGCAGGCCGGTGCCGAGCAGCGAGAGGCTGATCGCGACGACCACGACGAGGGCGGCCGTCATGGTCAGGTTCCGCCGGAGGCCGATCCACACCTCGCCGAACACGAACTGCGCACGCATTTAACTAGTCCCTTGTCTGTCCTCGCCCGGCCGGGAGCTCCGGCTGGCTCGAAGTCTGGCCTACCTTGCCTGGCTAGTACGCCTGCCCGTAGACGCCGCGAGACTGGTCTCGGACGATCTTGCCGTACTCAAGCTCGATGACCCGCTTGCGCATGGAGTCCACGATCGCGGCGTCGTGCGTCGCCATCATGACCGTGGTGCCGGTTCTGTTGATCCGGTCGAGCACCTTCATGATGCCGATCGAGGTCGCCGGGTCGATGTTGCCCGTGGGCTCGTCAGCGAGCAGGATCATCGGACGGTTGACGAACGCCCTGGCCATCGCCACGCGCTGCTGCTCACCGCCAGAGAGCTCGTCCGGCATCCGCTCGCCCTTGCCCTCAAGGCCCACCAAATCGATGACCTCGGGGACGACCTTGCGGATGAATCGGCGCGGCTTGCCAATGACCTCGAGCGCGAACGCGATGTTCTGGTAGACGTTCTTGGCCGGCAGCAGCCTGAAGTCCTGGAAGACGCACCCGATCCGGCGCCGCAGCTGCGGCACCTTCCAGTTCGTCAGCCTGGCCAGGTCTCGGCCGGCGACGTAGATCCGCCCGTCGGTGGGTCGCTCCTCACGCAGGATCAGCCGCAGGAACGTCGACTTCCCCGATCCCGACGGGCCGACCAGGAAGACGAACTCGCCCTTCTCCACGTCGAGCGTGACACTCTCCAGAGCGGGTCGGCTCTGACTGAGGTACGTCTTGGTGACACTTTCGAAGTGAATCACAGGACCATCACAGGAGCTCGATAATGAAGCTGTAGCGCGGGGCAACGGCGCCCCGGTTTGATCACGGGACAGTCTAGGGGGGAAACTGGTCTGGAACGTCCAACATTGTCGAAGAGGGCTAGCGGCGCCTCTGGCGGAGGGAACGACATGAGCTGCGAACACCTCATCTGCGCTCAGTGCGCCGGACCGGTCGCCGAGGGCCGGTGCCCGGTGTGCCGGGCGGCCAAGTCTGACCTGCACCATCACGGCCACGGAGTCGCGATCCCTTACGCCCTGGTGATCCTGCTCCTGGCTGCCGTGGTGGTACTTGCCTTGCAGCACCTCGGCCACTAGGCGGGTCAAAGGGCTAGGCCCGCACTCACTGGGGCCGACAGCCCCAGGCGCAGGACGGCGGCTTCAAGCCTGCCGCTGCGGTGCTAGAGGCCCTGGGTCCTGAGCCAGCGGATCTCGGCCTCGATGAACTCGTCGATCTCGCCGTCGAGCACGGCAGCGGTATTGCCGGTCTCGTATTCGGTCCGCAAGTCCTTGACGTTCTGATACGGATGCAGCACGTAGTTGCGGATCTGAGTGCCCCAGCTGCGGCCGCCGTCGCCGCGAAGCTCGTTGAGCTTCGCAGCCTGCTCCTCGCGCTTGCGCTCAAGCAGCTTGGCCTGGAGCACGGCCATCGCGCTTGCCCGGTTCTGGATCTGGCTCCGCTCGTTCTGGCAGGAGACCACGATCCCGGTCGGCAGGTGGGTGATCCTGACCGCGGAGTCTGTGGTGTTCACGCCCTGGCCGCCTGGGCCGCTTGACCGGTAGACGTCGATCCGCAGCTCGTCGTCGGGTATCTCGATGTGGTCGGCCTGCTGGACGACGGGGATGACGTCCACCCCGGCAAACGAGGTCTGCCGCCTGCCCTGGTTGTCGTACTTGGAGATCCGGACCATCCGGTGCGTGCCGTGCTCGCCGCGCAGCGTGCCGTAGGCGTACGGAGCCTTGATCGCGAACGTCGTGGACTTGATCCCGGCCTCTTCAGCGTAGGAGGTGTCGTAGATCTCGGTGGGATAGCCGTGCCGCTCGGCCCAGCGCAGGTAGATCCGCTGCAGTCCCTCCGCCCAGTCGGCCGCGTCCGCTCCGCCCGCCTGGGCGTTGATCGTGATCAGTGCCTCGCGCGAGTCGTACTCGCCGGACAGCAGCGTCCTGATCTCCAGCTGGTCGATCTGACTGCGGATCGCCGCAAGCTCGCGCAGCGCCTCGGCGTGGGTGGGCTCGTCGTTCTCGCTCTCGGCAAGCTCGAACATGATGGCCAGGTCATCCAGCCTGCCGTGCAGAACTTCCAGCCTGGACAGCTCGGCGTCGAGGAAGGACAGTCGCCGGGTGACGGCCTGCGCGTTCTCCTGGTCCTCCCAGAGCCCAGGCTCGGCTGAGCGCTCGCGCAGCTCGTCGGCCTCCTTGCGCATCCCGTCCGGGTCAAGGACGGCCTCGATGCTGGCGAGCTTGCCAGTGAGGTCAGCGATCTCGCTCCCATAGTCGACAGCCATGCCGGAAGCCTACGCGACTTCGCGGTCAATTCCTGATTCCGGACCTGCGGATCACAAATGCGGTAGTGGCCCGTCACACGCGCAGATCACCCAGCGGTCAGCGCGGCGCGTCACCGGCAGAACCCGCAGATCACCGATCAGCCCGGGCGTGGCCGGAGGTGGCAGGGGGTGGCAGGGGGCGCCGGGCGTGGCCGAGAGGCCAGCCGCGGTCAGGCATCACCCGAGCGTGGCCTGGCGTCGCGTAGGCGTGACCGGGCTCCCGGTCGGCTCAGGCGGGCAGGGTGCTCGACGAGACCAGCGTCCTGATCGCGCGGACCGCGACCGACAGGGTCGCCACCGTGAACGCGTCACTCTCCCAAATCTCGGCCAGCGTGTGGGTGGCGCGTTCGACCGCGGCCCCGTTCCTGGCTACCCACGCACTCAGCCGGAGCTCGGGACTGCCCGACTCCGTGACGGTCAGCACGTCACGCGCCAGTGCGGCGTGCGCGGTGTACAGGTCGTCCCGCAGCGCTCCCCTGGCCATGGTGTTCCACCGGTCGTCGCGCGGTAGCGCGGTGATCCGGTCTCGCAGCCTGGTGATCTGGAGCCGGTCGGCGAGGTCGAAGTAGACCTCGGACGCCTCCTCGACCGAGCGGCCCGTGGTGGCCGAGATGTCCACGATGTCGAACGCGGAGTAGGCGGGGACCATGGCGGCGATCCGGTCGGCCATGGTCGCAGGGAAACCACGGCCGACGAAGATGTCGCGGCGCTCGTAGAAGCCGCTCAGGTCCAGGCCGGTGAGCAGCTTGGGCAGGCCTGTCGCCACGGTGAGAACGCCCTCGGCGAAGAAGTCGATAGTCGCCTGGATGTCGAACGGCGGCCGCCTGAAGTGCAGCAGCCACCGGCTGGCCCGCTCGGTCAGCTTGCGGCCCTCGAGCAGGGCCAGGATCTGGTCGGCGGTGTCGACCTGGCCGTCAAGCGCCTTGAGCTGGCGCCAGAAGCCCGCCATGTCGAACACGTCCCTGGCCACCAGCCAGGCCTCGGTGATGTGCGGCACCGAGGCGCCGGTCTCCTCGTTCAGCCGGAACGCGAACGTGATCCCCGACCTGTCCACCATGTCGTTGATCACCGCCGTGGTGATGATCTCGCGGTGCAGCCGGTGCGCCCGCATCCGGTCGGTGAAGCGCCCGCGCAGCTCGGCAGGGAAGTAGGAGCTGAGCACCAGCCGCAGGTACGGATCGTCGGGCACCTGGGAGGCGAGCACCTCCTGCCCGGCGGAGATCTTGGTGTGGGCAAGCAGCACGGAGAACTCGGGCAGGGTCAGCCCGGCGCTGGTCGACCTCCGCTCGGCGATGTCCTTGTCGGCAGGCAGAACGTCCAGGCGACGGCGGATCCGGCCCTCGCGCTCCAGCTTCCTGATGTACCTGGCATGCACGTGCAGCATCTGGGGTGCCTGCGCCCTGGCGGCCGCGAGTGCCCGGTTCTGGTGGTAGTTGTGCGCCAGGACCAGCCTTCCGACCTCGTCGGTCATCGCCGCGAGCAGCTCGTCCCTGCCCTGGGTGGTCATCTCGCCGTCGCGCACCACCTCGTCGAGCAGGATCTTGATGTTGACCTCGTGGTCGGAAGTGTCCACGCCCGCGGAGTTGTCGATGAAGTCGGTGTTGACCAGCCCGCCAGCCAGCGAGTATTCGATCCTGGCCTCCTGGGTCAGGCCGAGGTTCCCGCCCTCGCCGATCACTCTGGCCCTGACCTGGGAGGCGTCCACCCGCACGGAGTCGTTGGTACGGTCGCCGACGTCGGCATTCGGCTGCGCCGTGCTCTTGACGTAGGTGCCGATGCCGCCGTTCCACAGCAGGTCGACGGGCGCGGTCAGGATGGCCGAGATCACCTGGTCGGGTGAGAGCGCCGCGGTGCCGTCGGGGAGCCCAAGCACGGCGCGGGCCTGTGGTGAGAGCGGTATCGACTTGGCCGAGCGCGACCATATCCCGCCGCCGGCCGAGATGAGCGCCTTGTCGTAGCTCTCCCAGGACGACCGCGGCAGCTCGAAGATGCGCCGCCGCTCGGCGAAGCTCACCGCCGGGTCGGGATCGGGGTCAAGGAAGACGTGCCGGTGGTCGAACGCCGCCACCAGCTTGATGTTGCCGGATAGCAGCATCCCGTTGCCGAAGACGTCGCCGGACATGTCGCCGATCCCCGCGACGGTGAAGTCCTGGCTGCCGATGTCGACGCCGAGGGTCTGGAAGTGGAACTTGACCGACTCCCACGCTCCGCGCGCGGTGATCCTCATCTTCTTGTGGTCGTAGCCCGCCGAGCCGCCTGAGGCGAACGCGTCACCCAGCCAGAACCCGCGGGCCAGCGCGATCTCATTGGCCGTGTCGGAGAAGGTGGCCGTGCCCTTGTCGGCCGCCACCACCAGGTACGGATCGTCCCCGTCGTGCCTGACCACCCGGTCGGGGCCGACGACGGCGCCGCCCTTCAGGTTGTCGGTGACGTCAAGCATCGCGCTGATGAACATCCGGTAGCACGCCAGGACCTCGGCCTGGTACGCCTCGCGGTCGGCGGGGTCGCCGAGCTTCTTGCAGACGAAGCCGCCCTTGGCGCCAGACGGCACGATCACCGAGTTCTTGACCTCCTGGGCCTTGGCGAGCCCGAGTATCTCGGTGCGGAAGTCCTCGGGCCGCTCTGACCAGCGCAGCCCGCCGCGCGCTACGTGGGCGAACCGGAGGTGCAGGCCCTCGAACCTGGGCGAGTACACGAAGAGCTCGAACTTCGGCCTTGGCGCCGGCAGGTCAGGCACGAGCGCATCGTCGAGCTTGAACACTAGGTACGGCGCCCAGTCGTCGGCTCCGTGCAGGCCGCGGAAGTAGTTGGTCCGCTGCGTGGCCAGCACCAGGCCGAGGTAAGCGCGCAGGATCCGGTCCTGGTCCAGGCTTGCCACCTCGTCGAGTTCCCCGGCGATCTCCTCCGCCAGCGCATCGCTGCGCTCCTTCTGCCCGGCCTGGCGATCCGGGTCGAACCTGGACTCGAACAGCCGGATGAGCAGGCGCGCGATCACCGGGTTGTAGCGCAGCACCCGGGCGATGTAACCCGCGCTGAAGGTCGTCCCCGCCTGGCGCAGGTACTTGGCGTAGGCGCGGAGCACCACCACCTGGCGCCAGGTCAGCCCGGCATTGAGCACGAGCGTGTTGAAGCTGTCATCCTCGATCTTGCCGTCCCACAGCGCCGCCATTGCGCCCTCGAGCTGGCCGGCCACCGAGGCCAACGAGACGTGCGGTGCGGACGCGGTCCTGGCACTGGCCGCCTGGCCGACCCGCTCCCTGCGAAGCCCGAAGTCATAGATCCAGAACGGCTCGTCCGCGGCAAACTCGTAGGGATGCTCATCGACCACCTCGACGCCCATGTGCTGGAGCCTGGGCAGCACGTCGGTCAGCGTGATGGGCGAGCCGGTGCTGTGAATGGTCAGCCGCCAGACCCGCCGGCGCGGTCCTGGCTCGGACCCGCCGCCGCCAGCGGCGTCGCCGAGCCCCTCGGCGTCACCGGAACCGGCGTCACCGGAACCGGCGTCACTTCCGTCACCTGACCCGTCGGCGAGCGCCGCGTCCTGACCCCGGTCCCGGCCGGCCCGATCGTCAGGCTCGGCCCGATCGGCGTGGTTGCCCAGTCGGCCGAGCGCGGTGGCGGAGATCACTGGCGGTTCGTGCTCCACCGGGATGCCGCCGACATACCCGGCGGACTCCCACATCTCGAACGAGATGTCGTCACCCGACTCACGCATCTGCTCGATCTTCGCCAGGTCCGAGATGGCGGCCGCGGCCGGAACGTCGGCCTTGTAGGTGTCGCTGATCGAGCTGCTGAACTCGGCGAGCAGCGCGCGCCCCTGCCCCTCGCCGAGCTGGGCCACGGCCTCCCTGGCCAGGTCGTCGTCCCACGACCGGACTGCCGCCGCGATGGCCTGCTCGACCGCTTTGACGTCCACGTCGGCAAGGCTGCGGCCGCGCTCGGCCCGCGCCACGATGTGCAGCCTGGCGATCGGGCCCTCGTCCACGATGGCGCTGTAGTCCAGCTGCGACGCGCCGAGCACCCGGCGCAGGATCTCCTGGACGGCCAGCCTGACCTTGGTGTTGTACCTGTCCCTTGACAGGTACACCAGGCACGACACGTACCGGCCGTAGACGTGCTTGCGCAGGAACAGCCTGGTCTGCATGCGCTCGCGCAGCCTGAGCACCTGGCTGGCGACGTCGGCAAGCTCGGCCACCGGGGTGGAGAACAGCTCCTCGCGCGGGTAGACCTCCATGAACTCAGCCACGTCCCTGCCGTCGTGGCTGTCTGCGGAGAAGCCGCTCACCGCAAGCACCTCGGAGAGCTTCCTGCTCAGGATCGGGATCCTGGTGATGCTGTCGGTGTAGGCCATGTGGGTGTACAGGCCGAGGAAGCGGTACTCGCCGACGACCTCCCCAGCCTCGGACAGCTTCTTGACGCCGATGTAGTCGAGGTAGTTCGGCCGGTGCACGGTGGCACGCGAGTTGGCCTTCGTCATGATCAGCCGGTGCCTGGGGTCGGTGGCGATCTCGCGTGCCTGTGACGACAGGACAGACAGTGGCGTGGTCTCCGGCTTGTCGTAGCGCAAGATGCCGAGCCCGGTGGCAGGGACTCCGGCCAGCGCGAGACCGCCAGGCTCGCTCACCAGGTCGTACTCGCGGTATCCGAGGAACGTGAAGTGCGCGTCGACCAGCCAGCGCAGCAGCATCTCGATCTCGCCCACGGACTCCGGCTCCCCGACGCTAGCCGCTCCGCCGTCCGCCGCTCCGCCGCCCCCCGCTCCCTCGCCCCCCGCTCCGTCGCCAGCCGCGGGCTCGGCGCCCCGTGGCTCCCGTCCCGCTGACCTGGCCAGCTCGTCGGCGAGCCTGATCGCCCGCTCGCGCATCTTCGGGTAGTCCTCAACCGCCAGCCGCACGTCAGCGAGTGCCCGCTCCAGGTCGGCCGCGATCGCGTCGGCCTTGCCGTCGGCCAGCTTGGCCACCTCGAGGTGTGACCAGGACTCGGCGATCTCCTCGTGCGCCGCCTCGCCAGGTCCGCCCGGATGGTCGGCCGGCTTTGGCCCCTTGACCGGATGCAGCACCTCCCGCAGTGCGCCTGATACGTCTCTGCGGACGACCAGTTGCGGATGCACGACGAGTTCGGCTGTCACGTCGTGAGCCGCGAGCGTCATCGTGATGGTGTCCACGAGGAAGGGCATGTCGTCGGTCACCACGTCGATCACGTCGTGACCGGCAAGCAGCGACGCGCTGTCGCCCATCCTGACCCGCACCAGCGCACGTCCCTGCGGCCGGTCGGCGGCCAGGCGCGCGTGCTCGGCCGCGGCGGCGCCGACCCGCTTCGGGCCGGCCGCGGCCAGGTCGGCGTAGTCGACATGCCGGTAGTAGCCGCGCAGGTAGTCCAGGCGGCTGCCGACGTTCGCGCCGACGGCCACCTCCGCCGCCTCGGTCAGCAGGGCCTGCCTGGCCGCCCTCTGTTGCTCCGACATCTGCCCCACTCCCTTGTGGTTCTCGTGCGGTGGTTCTCATGCGGTGGATCTCGTGCGGTAGATCTGGCGCCTAGAGCTTGTCCCGAAGTTCCCAGAGCAATGGGTAATAACGGATCGGCACCCGCCGGTGCAGGTAAGGCGCGCCGGTGGACCCGCCCGTACCCGACTTCGTGCCGATCTGGCGCTCGACCATCTGGACGTGGCGCGCTCGCCACAGCGCCGCTTCTTCGTCGTGGGTGAGCAGGCCCTCGGCGAGCTGCCAGAGGTCGTCGTAGCCCGCGCGGTCCCTCGCGACGACGAGCAGTGAGTCGCTGACCGCCTCGTCCGAGCTCACGTCGAGTCCACGGCGGCCGACAAGTTCGAGATAGGCGTCCCAGAGCGACGGCTCGGCCAGGCGGCGGGCCAGCCGCTCGCGCTCGGAATCGGTGAGACCGCGGAATCTCGCCATAAACCGATGGTCCTTGGCGCCGGAGAGGAACTCAAGCTCCCTGAACTGGACCGACTGCAGCCCGCTGGCCGGTGCCAGCGTCGAGCGGAACTGCAAGAAGTCCTGCGGTGTCATGGTCTCGATCACGTCGACCTGGCTGATCAGCAGCCGCTCGATCACGTGGGCCCGGTGCATCAGGTGCCTGGCACGCCAGGACTCGTCGCACGCCATGGCGTCACGGGCGGCCACCAGCTCGTGCAGTAGCTGCTTGAACCACAGCTCGTAGGCCTGGTGCACGGTGATGAAGAGCAGCTCGTCGTGCGCCGGCGGGTCCACCAGCGGCACCTGCTGCGCGAGAAGCTCGGGAAGGCGCAGGTAGGTGCCGTAAGTGAGGCGGCCGCCCTCCTCGCCGAAGCTGCGCCCAGACGGCCGACTCATCGCTCATCGCCCGCCTGGCCCGCGGCCGGTCTTTCCGCGGGCGCATAGAAGGCAAGCACGTCGGGGTTGGCGAGCGAGTCACGGTCGGCGGCCTCGCGGACCGGGGTGCCGGTGAGTATCTTGCGCACTGGAACCTCGAGCTTCTTGCCCGACAGCGTGCGCGGCACGCCGGGCACCTGGTGGATCTCGTCGGGCACGTGCCTCGGTGACAGCGCGGAACGCAGCAGCGAGCGGATCCGGGCGGTCAGCTCGTCGTCCAGCGAAACGCCAGGGGCGAGCACCAGGTAAAGCATCAGCCTGCCCTCGGTGCCCAGCGTCCCTGTGTCGATCACCAGGCTGTCGGTAACCTCGGGCAGTTCCTCGATGACCCGGTAGAACTCGCTGGTCCCCATCCGGATCCCGCCCCGGTTCAAGGTGGCGTCGGACCGGCCGTAGATCACGCATCCGCCGTCCGGCAGGATCAGGATCCAGTCACCGTGCCGCCATACCCCCGGGTACTCGGCGAAGTAGCTGGCGGCATAGCGCTCTCCCGTCTCGTCTCCCCAGAAACCCACCGGCATCGACGGCATCGGCGCGGTCAGCACCAGTTCACCGACCTCGCCGACGACGGGCCGACCGGCCGCGTCGAACGCCTCGACCTTGGCGCCCAGGCACGGCCCGGCGATGATACCGCTGCGGACCGGCAGAAGCGGACACGGGCCGACAAATCCGGTGCAGACATCCGTCCCGCCCGAGAACGACCCGAGCACGAACGATCGACGTGGTGCCGTTGCTGTCGCTGGGGCAACAGCAAAGTGCCCACGTTCAGCGGCAGCACCAGCGGGATCGGCAGAGTCGGTGGCAGTGGCGGCACCGGCGGCGGACGGGGGCGCGGGCGGGAGCGCGGAGGGCTGTCGCGCGGCGGCACCGGCAGAATCGGTGCAGGTGGCGGCACCGGCGGCGGACGGGGGTGCGGGGATCTGTTCCGCGGCGGCACCGGCAGAATCGGTGCAGGTGGCGGCACCGGCGGCGGACGGGGGTGCGGGGATCTGTTCCGCGGCGGCACCGGCAGAATCGGTGCAGGTGGCGGCACCGGCGGCGGACGGGGGTGCGGGGATCTGTTCCGCGGCGGCACCGGCGGCGGTGTACGGGGCGATCGCGGCGTAGACCCAGTCGAAGCCCTCAGGCGGCAGCGGGGAGCCGGTGGAGCCGATCCCGCGCAGTCGGGACAGGTCGTGGTCGGCTCCCGGCACCAGGCCCGCCTTCATGCACGCCACCAGGTACGGCGCGCCGGTGCCGAAGTACGTCACGCCGGTCTCCGCCGCCAGCCGCCACAGCTCGCTGGTACCCGGGTGCACGGCGCTGCCGTCGTAGGCCACCGCGGTGGCCCCGGCCAGCAGCGCGCCGACCAGGTAGTTCCACATCATCCAGCCGGTGGTCGTGTACCAGAAGAAGACCTCGCCGGCGCCGATGTCCTGATGCAGGCAGAGCGCCTTGAGGTGCTCAAGCACGATGCCGCCGTGGCCGTGCACGATCGGCTTGGGCAGGCCGGTGGTGCCCGATGAGTACAGCACCCAGAGCGGATGGTCGAACGGGACGTCGGTGAACTCCGTGCGCAGCACTCCGGACCCGCCCACGCCATTCGGGCCCCGGCCATTCGGGCCCCCGCCACTCGGGCCCCCGCCACTCGGGCCCCCATCACTCGGCCCCCGGCTACTCAGATCGGCCAGCCCGGCCCACGGCGTCGCCGGTACCGGCAGCTCGGGCCCGCCGACGCCAACGCCAACGCCAACGCCAGACCAGCCGGTGCTGATGTAGTCCACCGTGATGACCGAGCCGAGCCCGGGCAGCGCCGCGGCGATCGAGGCGACCTCGGCCCGGCGATCGTAGGCCTTCCCGCCGTAGACGTAGCCGTCCACGGCGATCAGCACCTTGGGCGTCACCTGCGCGAACCTGTCAATCACCGCGCGTGAGCCGAAGTCCGGCGAGCAGGACGTCCAGATCGCGCCCAGGCTCGCGGCCGCGAGCAGCCCGACCAGCGCCTGCGGCGAGTTCGGCAGGTAGGCGGCGACCCGGTCGCCGCGCCCGACGCCGAGCGAGGCGAGCGCCGACCGCGCGACCGCGACTTGCTCGTCAAGCTCGCCGTAGCTCAGGCTGCCCCGGTGCCCGGCCTCTGACCGGTAGATCAGCGCGGTCCTGGCCGGGTCCTCGGCGGCGACGCGCAGGGCGTTGCGCGCATAGCTGAGCTCGGTTCCGGCGAACCAATTGACCGCGGGCATCGGACCGCCCTGCAGCACGGGCCCGGCGCCGCGGCTGCCGAGCACGCCGAAGTAGTCCCAGACGCAGGACCAGAACTCGCCTGGATCGGCCACCGACCAGTTCCAGAGCCCCGCGTAGCTGCCGTCGGTCCGCACCTGTCGGTGGGCGGCCAGCCAGCGCGCGAAGTCGGTGATCCTCGCCACCTCGATGTCGGCGGCCGTCGGCGTGGCAAGGACGGCGCCGTAGCCACGCCCGGCAGGCTGATCCTGATCGGTCTGCATCGAGTGTCCCCGCCCGGTCGAGTTAGGTTGAGTTAGCCTGCCCGACGATCATCCCGCCGGTACCTGCGCAGCGCCACCAGCGCCCAGACCGCCTCGACTACGCCGAACGGCCAGGCACCCGACAGAAAACCGTAGCTGCTCGCCAGCACGCAGCCGACCGCGAACGCGAGCACGAACCGTGGGTGCCTGCCCTCCAGGGCGTACATCGTCATCATGAAGGCCAGCGCGGTGACCCCGTAGGCGGTGAGCGCCCATCCGGTCACCGACGGATCGCCGCGACTACCCGGCTGGTGTCCGACAGGTCGACAAGCACCGGCTGAGCGCCGGCCTCGCGCAGCTCGCTCACCGAGGACCGGCCGCTGGCCACCCCCAGGCAGCGGACGCCGGCCACCTTCGCGGCGGCGACGTCGCGCACCGAGTCGGCGACGTAGACGACGTCACCGGCTACCAGGTGCCAGCCGTACTTCTCCTTGGCCATGTCAAGCGACCGCAGGATCTGGGTGCCCCTGGGGTACACGTCGGAGCCGAAGCCGCCGATGCCGAGGTCCAGGTAGGAGTCCAGGCCGAAGGCATGCAGCTTGCACTGCGCGTTCTGCCTGATCGTGCCGGTCAGCACGGTCTGGATCACGTCAGGCTGCCGCGAGAACGCCGCGAGCGCCTCGCGCGCGCCAGGCAGCATCCGGCCCTGGGTGAGCAGCAGGTCAGATCGGGCTCCGAAGGCGGCGGCGAGCTCGGTGGCGTACCTGGCGAGCAGGTCGCCGTCATCGGTGGCGTGGACGCCGTCGTTGAGCGCGAGCGAGTCGAAGAAGATCTCCGAGTCGCTGGCCCCGGCGAGCTGCGGCAGCGCCACGAGCGGGCGCCCGGTGACCCGGCGGAACGCTTCGGCATACGCGTCGCGGGACACCCTGGCCACGTCCACCAGAGTGAGGTCGATGTTCCACATGATGAGACGGCGGATGGAGAGCCTCCGGTGCGTCGTGTATGGCGCAAATTACTACATTGACGGCTAGCCCATGTGCGGATACCGATAGTCGGTCGGCGGCGCAAGCAGCTCTTTGACCGACCGGGCGCTGACCCAGCGGATCAGGTTGAGCGGGGAGCCCGCCTTGTCGTTGGTGCCACTGGCACGTGCCCCGCCGAAAGGCTGCTGGCCGACCACGGCCCCGGTCGGCTTGTCGTTGATGTAGAAATTGCCCGCTGAGAACCGCAGCCGGTCGGTGGCGGCCGCGATCGCCGCCCGGTCGGTGGCGATGACCGACCCGGTCAGCGCGTACGGCGCGGCATCGGCGGCCTGGTCGACGACCGCATCGTAGTCGGCGTCGTCGAACACGTGGACGGCGAGAATCGGGCCGAAGTACTCGGTGGTGAACATCTCGTCCGTGGGGTCGGAGCACTCGAGCACCGTGGGCCGGACGAAGTAACCGACCGAGGCGTTGATGGTGCCGCCGGCCAGGACGTTCACCGAAGGCCGGAATCTGGCCCGGTCAAGAGCGGCGGCGTGCTTGTCGAACGCCCGCTGGTCGATCACCGCGCCCATGAACGCCGACAGGTCGGCGGCGACGTCGCCCATGGTCAGCGACTCGACCGTGGCCAGGAAGGTGTCCTTCATCCGGTTCCACACGCTGCGCGGTATATAGGCGCGCGACGCCGCCGAGCACTTTTGACCCTGGTACTCGAAAGCGCCTCGCACCAGCGCGACCGTGAGCACGTCGGGGTCGGCCGAGGCGTGCGCGATCACGAAGTCCTTGCCGCCGGTCTCGCCGACCAGGCGCGGGTAGCTCCGGTAGCCGGAGATGTTCTCGCCGACCCCACGCCAGAGGCGATGGAACGTCCCCGTGGAGCCGGTGAAGTGGACCCCGGCCAGGTCAGGGTGCGGGACGGCGACCTGGGAGACGGCCGTGCCCCAGCCGGTGACCATGTTGATGACGCCGGGCGGCAGTCCGGCCGCCTCGAGCAGCCGCATCAGGTAGTGCGCTGAGAATTGCTGCGTGTGCGACGGCTTCCAGACCACGACGTTGCCGAGCAGCGCTGGAGCGGTGGGCAGGTTGCCGGCAATGGAGGTGAAGTTGAACGGGGTGACGGCGAGCACGAAGCCTTCGAGCGGGCGGTACTCGAGCCGGTTCCACGAGCCGGGCCCCGAAGCGGGCTGGTCGGCGAGCAGCCTGCGGGCGAAGTGGACGTTGAACCGCCAGAAGTCGATCAGCTCGCAGGCCGCGTCGATCTCGGCCTGGTAGACCGACTTGGACTGGCCGAGGATCGTGGCCGCGTTGATGGTGGGGCGCCACGACCCGGCCAGCAGCTCGGCCGCCCGGAGGAAGATCGCGGCCCGGTCGTCGAACGACAGCTCGCGCCAGCCGGGCGCGGCCGCCCTGGCCGCCTCGATCGCGGCCGCCACGTCCTCGTCGGTGGCCTCGCGGAGGCGGCCGAGCACGTGGGCGTGGTTGTGCGGCTGCACGACATCGACCGACTCGCCGCCGCCCATCTGCTGGACGCCGCCCACCGTCATGGTGAGCTCGGCCGACTCCCCGGCCAGCTCCTTGATCCTGGCCTCGAGCGTGGCCCGCTCCGGGCTGCCAGGCGCGTAGGTCCTGACCTGCTCGTTGACGGGGACAGGAACGGAGGTGACGGCGTCGAACACGGTTCGCTCCCCTAGCTCGGTGCAGGTGTACGTCCTCATGCGACCGAGGTCGTAATTGCAGCAGGTCTCGTCGACCTTCATCGTGCCACGAACTGGCCCCGCTGCTTAAGGTCACTCCGGACCGATTACGCCGGACCGATCACGCGGGGCCGCTCACGCGGGGCCGATAAGGTAGATCAGCTCCTGGGTGGCGAACCACAGCAGCTCGTGCCCCTCGGCGCCGTCCACGACGAACTGCGCGTCCTCGTCGCCGGCGTCTGCCGCGGGCAGGGCGGCCGCTGCCGCGTCTACGTCGGAAGCGGCCTCCTCGTCGTCCACGTGACCGGAGACCACATCGGAGAGCATGACCGGGAGCGTGACCGCGACCTGCCCTGGCCGGTCGATGCCGTTGCGCACGCTGACCATCTGCTCGGGCAGTTCGGCAGCGAGCACCACCCGGCGTCGCGGCGCCTTGGTGTCGGCGTGCAGCATCCGCAGCGACGCCCGCGCGGCCTGCGTCATCGCCACGTACTCAAGTTCCTCAAGGTCGCCGGCCGAGTACCACTCGCGCAGCGCCCCGGTCACCGCGAACCCGGTCACCGGCGCCGGACCAACCTGGCCGGCCACCAGCGCAGACCCCAGCTCCGCCAGCGTGAGCGGCAGGTAGACGCGCATGAGGTCCCCAGATGGCTTACTACGGGTGCGATGGCTGGTCCGGCGTTTCGTCGGCCGTGGCTACGGCGACGGTCAGCGGGGAGTGCTTGTAGAGTCTGCCAGCCGGGGCGCGCGAGCGAACCCAGATTCACCCGAGGATGCCGCCTCCGGCGCGGCATTCTCTGCCGGCGGCACGGGCTGCCCGGCCGAGGCGACCCTGCGCTCCCCGAGCACGCCGACCACCCCTGCGACGGCCGCGTCGACGGACTCGTGCTCCCAGAGCCTGACCACGGTCCAGCCGGCCGAGTCGAGCGCCGCGTCGGCGGCCCGGTCGCGCTCGACATTGCGGCGCAGCTTGGGCTCCCAGTACCAGGTGTTGGAGGCCGGCTTGGTGCCGTGCTCAGGACAGCAGTGCCAGAAGCAGCCGTCCACGAACACCGCCACCTTGCGCGCGGTGAACACGATGTCCGGCCTTACCCGCACCCCGTCGGCGAGGTCGAGCCGGTAGTCCTTGCGGTACCGGTAGCCGAGCGCGTGCAGCGCCCGCCGCAGCGCCATCTCCGGCTTGGTGTTGACCCGGCGGTTCGCCTTCATGTTGGCCGACCGCCCCGGGCTTGACGGGTGCGGGTACATAGCGGTCAAGGCTACGGGCACCCGGCCGGGCGTCACCCCAGTCAGGCGGAAACGGAGAGCAACTCAGACAGCTCGGCCCTGGTCGCGGACGGCTCGACGTGGTGCACGGTGCGGAAACCGAGCGCCTGGGCCGCGACGATGTTGCCTTCCACGTCGTCCACGAACACGCACTCGGCCGGCGCGATTCCGAGCCGGCCGGTCGCCAGCAGGAAGATCCGCTCCTCCGGCTTGCGCATCCCGACCTCGCCGGAGATCACCACGTCATCGAACAGCTCGGGGAACAGCTGCCGCGGGTAGCCGTGGGTGACGCCCCAGGAGTTGGAGAGCAACCCGGTCAGAAGACCGCCGGCCCGCAGATCCCTGACCAGGCCGAGCATGTCGTCCTGCAGCTGGGAGGCAGCGAACATGCGCTTGAGCAGCCCGGCCGCCGTCACCGGGCCGCCGTCCACGCCGACGAGGAGCCCCGCCAGGATCGCCTCGAAGTGGGCGTCGCTGACCTCGCCGCGCTCCAGCGCGTGTACCGGCGACTCGGCCTCGCCGGGCCCGTAGGCCAGCTGGACCCAGGGCCGCACCGCGGCGGCGTAGCTCTCCCTGTCGATCCGGTCGGCGTCCAGCCACGCCGAGACGGTGTCGATGATCGGCGTGGTGATCACGCCGCCCCAGTCGAAGATGACGGCACGCACGCTTGCTGCTGGTTCGGCCACCTAACCGATAGTAAGTGACCTGCACGCGGGCCCGGCCAACCCGCAGTGAACCGCAGCGGACCATCGCCCGCCCGCGGCTGGCAGAATGCCAGCCATGCAGCGGACAGCGGTGGTCACCGGGGCGAGCAGCGGGATCGGCGCGGCGACGGCGGAGCGACTGGCGGCCGCCGACTACCACGTGGTGCTTGCGGCCCGCCGCCGCGACCGGCTCGACCAGGTCGCGGCCAGGATCGCCGCGGGGGGCGGCAGCGCAGCGGTCACCCAACTCGACGTCACCGACCGAACGCAGGTAGACGCCCTGGCCGAGGCGCTCGACCGCTGCGACGTGCTGGTAGCCAACGCCGGCGGCGCGATCGGCACCGAGCAGGTCGCCGACGCCTCGGCCGAGGACTGGCTGACCATGTACCAGTCCAACGTGCTCGGCACGCTGCACGTGGTGCAGGCGCTGCTGCCGAAGCTCATCGCCAGCGGCGCGGGCACGGTAGTCCTGATGGGCTCAACCGCCGGCCTGACCGCGTACGAGGGCGGCGGCGGCTACGTAGCGGCCAAGCACGGCACCCACGCCATCGCTGCGACGCTGCGCCTCGAACTCTGCGGCCAGCCGGTCAGGGTGATCGAGATCGCGCCCGGCATGGTCAGGACCGAGGAGTTCGCGCTGAACAGGTACCGCGGCGACGCGGAGAAGGCGGCCGCCGTCTATGCGGGCGTGGCCGAACCGCTGACCGCCGATGACGTGGCCGATGCCGTGGCCTGGGCGGTCACCAGGCCGGCCCACGTGAACGTGGACCTGATGGTCCTGCGCCCGCGCGCCCAGGCCGCCCAGCACAAGGTGCACCGCGAGCTCTGACCAGCATTCCTTGCCTGAACGCAGAACGCTCCCCGGCTCGCCCGGCCACCGCCGGCCTGGAGGCAGGGCAGTGCAGGCACCGAGTAGCTAGCTGGTCTGGGTGACCTTGCTCAGGCCGCGCGGATGGTCGGGGTCGATGCCGAGCCGCCTGGACAGCGCCTCGGTCAGCAGCTGGCCGGGGACGATCAGGCCGATCGGCGCCAGCCACTCAGGCAGCGCAGGCCCTGGCAGCGCCCGGTCGCACGCGGCGGCGAGACCGACGCCGCCGCCGATGGCGTAGGCACGCGCCCCGGCGCCGGTGACCCGCCTGGCCAGGCCGATCGCCGCCTCCTGCGTGGGGCCGGAATTCGGGGCCATGATCACGGCGGGGGTGCGGGCGTCGACCACGGCGATCGGGCCATGCTGCAAGTCAGCGTAGGAGATGCCCATCGCGTGCAGGTAGCACGCTTCCTTGATCTTCAGCGCCAGCTCGAGCGCGGCCGAGTAGGCGAGCCCGCGGGCCGACACCACCAGGCCGTCCACGCCGGCCAGCTCGGTGACGATCTCCTCGGTGCCGAAAGCAGGACCGTCCGCGCTGGCCAGCAGATCGGCGACGGCATCGGGCAGCGCCCTGAGCTGACCGGTGTCTAGGTCGGCGCCGAGCCCGATCGCGAGCACGGCGAGTGCGGCGAGCTGGCAGGTGAACGTCTTGGTAGCGGGCACCGCGCGCTCGGCGCCCGCCTGGGTCACCAGCGCCACGTCGGCGAGCTCGGCGATGGGTGAGCCGGCGCCGTTGGTGATCGTCGCGATCGCCGCGCCGCAGTCGCGCGCCCAGGTCAGCGTCTCGATGATCTCCAGGGTCTGGCCCGACTGTGACAACCCGACCGCGAGCACGCCGGTCAGGTCCACCCTGGCGTGGTAGGTCGTGGCCACGGACGGCGCGCCCAGGCTGGCCAGCCTGCCCGCCTTGGTCTGGATCAGGTAGCTGCCGTAGACCGCCGCGTTGTCCGACGTGCCGCGGGCGAAGAACAGCACCTGGCGGGTCCGCCCGGCCACGGCGGCGACCTGCGCTGCCTGCGGCAGCAGCGCGTCGATGGTGGCGCGGAGCGCGGCGGGCTGCTCCATGATCTCGGTCCGCATGTGCGTCGGCTGCTGCTGGTGCTCGGTTGCCACCGCGACCCCGTCCGTTGCCTGTGCCCGCCTTGGCGCGAATTCTCCCCGTCGGCAGACTACGGGACGCGCGACGACCGGCGCGAGGCATGGTCCGCCCGGGCCGGCGTGAGCCCAAGCTGGCGTTAGCCCAGGCTGGCGTGAGCCCAGGCTGCGCTAACCCAGGCTGGAACCGTAGGCCTGGCGGCCGGCGACCCAGGTGGCTCGGGTGCGCAGGTCGTCGCCGAGCCAGGTCAGGTCGGCGGCCGCGCCGACCGCGATCCTGCCGAGATCGCCGCGGCCGATCAGGTCGGCCGGGATCCTGGTGGCGGCGGCCACCGCGTCGGCGAGCCCGACACCGGTCGCGACCATGTTCGCGACCGCGGAGTCCATCCGAAGCGCAGAGCCGGCCAGCGTGCCGTCCGCCCGTACCGGCGGCGTCCCCTCCCCCTCGCCAAGCTGGATCGGCTCGCCGCCCAGCGCATAGCGCCCCGGCGGCATGCCCGCGCAGGCTGCCGCGTCCGAGATCAGGCAGATCCGGCCGGGGGCCGCCGCGAACGCGATCGCGGCGACCTGGCCGGCGACGTGGTGCAGGTCGGCGATCAGGCTGGCCACCAGCCGGGTGTCGGCCAGCGCCTGCCCTACCACGCCTGGGTCGCGGTGATGCAGCGGACGCTGTGCGTTAAACAAGTGCGTGACGAGTCGCGCGCCGCACATGGCCGCGGCGCTCACCTGAGCGGCCGTCGCATCGGAGTGACCGACGCCGACCAGCACGCCGGCCGACGCCAGCTGCCTGATCACCGCCATGGCCCCGTCGAGCTCGGGCGCCAGCGTCATCACCCTGACTAGGCCGCAGCCGGCCGCGAGCAGGTCGGCGACCGCGCCGGGGTCGGGAGCGGCGGCCCACGCCGGGTTGTGCGCGCCTGGCCGTTTTGGCGAGATGAACGGGCCCTCCAGGTGCACTCCGAGCACCCTGGCGGCTCCCGGCGCGCCGGCCAGCTCGGGCGCGAAGTCCGCGGCCCTGCGCACCGCGGCCACCATCTCACCGACCGGCGCGGTGATGAAGGTCGGGACGAACGCCGTCGTGCCTGTCTCTGGCAGCCGCCGCGCGACTGCGGCCCATCCGGCCGCGTCGGACGCGCCGAGCTCGACGCCGAAGTACCCGTTCACCTGGATGTCGACCAGGCCGGGCAGCAGCACGCCGTCGCCGAGCTCGACGTCGGGGCGACCGGGCGGCTGGCCGGCGCCCACACTGCTGATCTGGCCGTTCTCCCAGGCCACGTAGCCGGGCGCGAGCACGATGGCGGCGCCATACGGCGCCTTGACCGCGGTGATGATCCGTGCCGCCGCGATCAGCATCTGGCTAGCTTGGCACCCGGCCGCGGGCGATGTCGCCCGATATGCCTAACTCCGGACGCGGTCGGCGGGTGCCGCCGCGGTGCCGGCCGGCTCGGCGGTGCGGACCCGGTCGAGGAACAGGCCTATCTCGGCGGCCACCAGCTCAGGTCGCTCCATCATCGCGACGTGCCCGACGCCGGGCAGCACGAGCACCCGCGCCGAACCGAAGGCGCGGGCGGCCTTGCCGGCCATCACCGGGTTCACCAGCCGGTCGTGGCTGCCGTGCAGGATCAGCGCGGGCGCGGTGCTCGCCGCGGCGTCACGCCACAGCGACTTCCTGCCGACCCTGAAGTACTCGGTCACCAGGGCGCGCGCGGACAAGATCAGGGCGTTGTTCGCGTACATCAGGCTGTCCCGCCTGAGCACCTCGGCGATCTCGGCGCTCCGCCTGGCCGGGTGGACGGCTCCGGGATCGGTGTACAGGTCGCGCAGCGTCCGGTCGGTCCTGTCCTCGGCGGGAACGCTGCGCAGCCAGTCCATGATCGCCGGGCCGACACCGGGCATACAGGCCATGGCAAGCCGCAGCGGCAGCGGGCGCGGCCGCAGGTCGGGCAGGGCCGGCGAGATCAGCGTGATCGTCCTGACCAGGTCAGGCCGGCGAGCGGCCACCCGGGTGATGACCGCGCCGCCCATCGAGTTGCCGATCAGGTGCACCGGCCCCTCGACCTGGTGCTCGATCAGCTCGATGACCGCGGTGGCATGCGAGCTGATCGAGTAGTCGCCGCTCAGCGGCGGCGGTGAGCAGCCGAAGCCCGGCAGGTCCATGGCGGAGCAGGCGAGCGCGGGCCCGGTCATCCCGGCCTCGCGCGGCCGCGACAGCAGGTCCATCAGGTCGGTCCAGTTGGTAGACGACCCGCCGAGCCCGTGGATGCACAGAGCCGGCTCGGCACCGGGCACGGCCGGGGCGCTGCGGACGTAGACCTGCCCGACCCGCAGGTCGACGCAGCGGCCAGGCCAGTGCGGAATCGGCTCGTCCGCTCCAGGGTCGCCGCCGGGGTCGCCGGACGGCGCCTGATCGCTGGTCACCTGCAGCATGTCGATCGCCTCGCATCCCCCCGGCTCGACTCGTCGTGCCGCCCGAGGCGGCACGCTGATCCCGGGGACGTCAACTCGCCTTGCGGGTCGGCTTGGCCGCCGGCCGCGCCCCGGTCGCCTTGCCCGACCGGCCCTTGCCGACGCCGGTGCCCGGCGAGTCGTTGTCGGAAGCATCCGCATCGGCATCGGCCTGGCCCGCCTTGGAGCCCGTCTTCGCCGCCCCGCCCTTGGTCCCCTTCGCCGTGCTGGCCTTCTCCGGGCTGGCCCTCGCCGTGCCGTCCTTTACCGTGCTGGCCTTCTCCGGGCCGGCCCTCGCTGTGTCCGGCTTGGCGCCCTCACTTTCATTCTGGCCGGCTGCGGGGAGTTGCTTGGCCGCCGCGAGGCTGGCCTTGAGCGCCTCCGCCAGGCTGGTTGGCTCGCCAGCGGCGATCTCCAACGTGCCGGGCTGGGTAAGCTCCCTGCCCTGGATCTTGGCGTCGACCACCTCGATCAGCGCCTCCCGGTACCCGTCGTGATGCGCGTCAGGGTCGAAGTCAGCGGTCATCGAGTCGATCAGGGTGGCCGCCATGGTCAGTTCCTGCGGGCGTACCTCGATGTCCTGATCGAGGAACGGGAACGCGGCAGGGCGCACCTCGTCAGGCCACAGCAGCGTCTCAAGCACGAGCACGCCCTCCCTGCTGCGCAGCGTCGCGAGCGACTCGCGCTGGCGCAGCGCCACCTGAGCGATGGCGATCCTGCCCGACTGCTCGAGCGCGTCCCTGAGCAGAACGTAGGCACGGGCGCCTGCCGCCTCGGGCTCGACGTAGTAGCTGCGGTTGAACAGGATCGGGTCGAGCTGCTCGGCGGGCGCGAAGTGCAGCACCTCGATCGCCTTCGTGGTCGGCAGCGGCAGGTCGGCCAGGTCGTCGTCGTCAAGCACCACCATCTCGCCGGTCGGCAGCTCGTAGCCCTTGACCACGTCCTCGTAAGGCACTTCCTCGCCGCACACCGAGCAGACCCGGCGGAACCTGATCCGCCCGCCGTCGGCTCGGTGCACCTGCCGGAAGGAGATGTCCTTCTGCTCAGTGGCGGCGTACAGCCGGATCGGGATCATCACCAGGCCGAACGAAATTCCGCCCTTCCACATGCTGCGCATGTCATCTCCTTACCCCAGCCGATCGGGTACTGATACAACAAGGGTTGTCCTAAACTAGGCGTTCGGCAATATGTTCGAGGGCGCCAGATGCCATGCCTGCAAGGCGAAGGCACCCACCGGAGGAGGTCGACATGACCGACAGAGGCCTCGACGAGCCAGTCGCCGACGTCGTCGAGCAGCACACCGAAGCGGTTCCTGATGCCGACGAACCCACCGAGACCGAGCTTCCCGAGGAACTGCCGCTCGAGGCCGACGCTGCCGATGCCGCCGAGCAGGCCCGCGAAGTGGAGCTAGGCGAGGAAGAATACCGGTAGGGCAGCACGGCCGGGCGCCTGGCACCTGGCCTTCGCCGCGCCGACTGAGCGGGTGCCGCCCGTAGGATGGGCAGTCAGGCGACCTCCGCCGCCTGACCTGCGCCGCTAGCAATTCGGAGATTCCCGTGACCGCGACGTCCCAGACCACCAGGCCGGCCAGTACCCGGCTGCCGCGCCCAGCCAGGCGCAGGCAGCTGCTCGGCGCTGCCCGGGAGGTCTTCGTGGCGCAGGGGTACCACGCGGCCGCGATGGACGAGATCGCTGAGCGCGCCGGAGTCAGCAAGCCCGTGCTCTACCAGCACTTCCCTGGCAAGCTCGAGCTCTACCTGGCGCTGCTCGACGAGAGCGTGGCTGAGCTAGTCGGTGCGGTCTCGGCCGCGCTGGCCTCGACCGGAGACAACGCCGAGCGGGTGCCGGCCACGTTCCGCGCGTTCTTCGACTACGTCAGCGGTGCGAGCGAGACGTTCCGGCTGGTCTTCGAGTCTGACCTGTCCAACGAGCCAGCGGTCAGGGGACGGCTGGACCATGCGATGGACGAGTGCGCCGAGATGGTCAGCGAGTTTATCCGCGAGGACGCCGGCATCTCGGATGACGAGGCCGCGCTGCTCGGCATGGCGCTGGTCGGTATGGCCCAGGTCAGCTCGCGGTACTGGCTGGGCGGCGAGCGCACCATCGGCCAGCGGACCGCCGAGCACCTGCTATCCCAGCTTGCCTGGCGCGGGATCAGCAGCTGGCCGCTCGCCGACGGCACGCACGACTAGGCAGCCGGCCCGGTCAGCGCCGGCCACCACGAGCATCAGGCACGACGAGCGGAGGATCGCCCGCATGGAAGTCAAGATCGGCATACAGATGGCGCCGCGCGAGCTGGTGGTCGAGACCACGGCCTCGCCGCAGGACATCCAGCAGGCCCTGACCACAGCCCTGGCCGACGGCCAGGTGTTCGTGCTCGCTGACGCGCGGCGAGGCACCGTCATGGTGCCGGCTGACAAGATCGCCTACATCGAGCTCGACCTGAACGAGCCGCGGCGGATCGGGTTCGGCAGCTAGTCCCGCTGGCCGGGGTGAAGATCGCGGCTAATCGGCGAGTCCGAGCGCGGCCATCCGCTGCGCGTGCGCGTCGGTGAGCGCCGCGAACATCCGGCCGATCTCGCCGAGCTGCGCCGCGGAGCCCCCGGCTAGCAGTCGCGCCAGCGGTTCCCGCTCGGCCGCCACCCGCTGCGCCTGGCTGAGCGCCTCGCCCACCAGCCGGCGCGCCCAGAGCGCCAGCCGCCCGGCCACTGCGGGGTCCGCCGCTACCGCCTCACGCACCCGTGCGATCGCGAACCGCGCATGTCCGGAGTCGGCGAGGGCCGCGAGCACCAGCGACCGGGTGGGCTGGTCGAGAAGTGTCGCCACGACGCGGTAGAAGTCGGCCGCGATCCCGTCCCCCACGTAGGCCTTGACCAGTCCCTCCAGCCAGTCGGACGGCGCCGTCCTGGCGTGGAACTGATCGATCGGGTCGACGAACGGCCGCATGGCCTGCTCGGGCTCGGCGCCGAGTTCCACGATCCGGTCGCGCAGCATGCCGAAGTGGCCGAACTGGGCCACGGCCATCGCGGCCAGATCCGCCTTGTCCGGCAGCTCCGTCGCCAGCGAGGCATCGTCGGCGAGGCGGAAGAACGCCACGAGCGAGGCGTAGGCGAGCAGGCCGAGCAGGTCGATGACGCCATCCATCGCGGTTTCTGGCTCGGCCGGAGGCCCGGACTCCTGCTGGGCCGGGTCGGTGTCTGGCGCGGTCACAAGCGCAGCGTAACAACGCCACGGCCCGCTTCATCGGATTCGCGGCCGTGACCGGCACGGCAGGTCCGCGTCTCCTGGCCTGTCAGCCGGCGTTGCTACACTGAGCAGCGACCTCATCGTGGAATGCGATCACCCCGGGGCGCGTTGAATCACGTAGCGCGGTATGAGAACTACTCGTGGTCTGGCCGTGCCTGGCTCCTTCCGGTTGCCTTGTGCGTACTTAGCCGCATGAGCTGCGGCCGGAGCGCTGCCCGTCAGTGCGGCCGGTCGCTCCTCGGATGAGTCAGCTGTCGTCCCGCTGCCCGCGGACCGGGCGGAAAGCCGCCTGGTGGGGCGTGGGCCACTCATGGAGGCGGAAGCCTGACTATGCAAGACCTAGCTACACCGGTAGCGGATAGCACCGACCTGATTGTGGCGGACCTGGTTGATGACCTGGCCGGCGCCGCGGCGGCGGACGGGGTGCCCTTCGTGGACTTCGGCGTCGCCGAGCCGATCTGCACGGCGCTGGCGGCCGTAGGCATCACCAAGGCGTTCCCGATCCAGGCGCTGACCCTGCCGATCGCGCTTGACCGACATGACGTCATCGGCCAGGCAAGGACAGGGACGGGCAAGACGCTCGCCTTCGGCATCCCGATCGCCCAGCACATCCTGCAGGTTGAGCGCGGCAAGCCAGCGGCACCGCGCGGCCTGGTCGTGGTGCCGACCAGGGAACTTGCGATCCAGGTCGCCGACGATCTCAGGTCGGCATCGGCGGGCAGCGACGTCAACGTCGTCACGCTCTATGGCGGGCGCGCGTACGAGCCGCAGATCGAGGCACTCGCCACCGTGGACGTCGTGGTCGGCACGCCAGGGCGGCTGCTCGACCTGACCCGCCAGGGCCAGCTCAACCTGTCCGGCGTGGACATCCTGGTGCTCGATGAGGCCGACCGCATGCTCGACCTCGGCTTCCTGCCCGACGTCGAGGCGATCCTTCGGCTGACCCCGGACAGCCGTCAGACCATGCTCTTCTCGGCGACCATGCCGTCCGAGATCGTGACCCTGGCCAGGAGGCACCTGTACCGGCCGATCCATATCAGGGCCGAGCACCACGACGAGCCTGCCCACGTGCCGACCACGGACCAGCACGTGTTCCGCGCCCACCAGCTCGACAAGATCGAGGTGCTCGCCCGCGTGCTGCAGGCCGAAGGACGCGGCCTGACGATCGTGTTCTGCCGCACCCGCCGTGCGTGTGACCAGGTGACCGCCGAGCTGACTCGCCGCGGCTTCGCGGCCGGGGCAGTCCACGGTGACCTCGGCCAGAGCCAGCGCGAGCGGGCGCTGCGCGCGTTCCGCTCGGGCAAGGTGGACGTGCTCGTCGCCACCGACGTCGCCGCCCGCGGCCTCGACGTCGACGACGTGACCCACGTGGTGAATTACGAGTGTCCCGAGGACGAGAAGGCCTACCTGCACCGGATCGGCAGGACCGGCCGTGCCGGGCGGACCGGCGTGGCGGTGACCTTCGTCGACTGGCAGGACATGGCCAGGTGGAAGCTGATCAGCGACACGCTGATCCTCGGCCAGCCCGAACCGCTGGAAACCTACTCCACCTCGGAGCACCTGTTCGGCGCGCTCGCCATCCCAGCCGGCGCGACCGGCACCCTGCCACGTGCTCAGCGCGAGCGGGCCGGGCTTGAGGCCGAGGACCTCGAGGACATCGGCGAGACCGGCAAGATCAGGTCGCGGCCGCAGTCAGACGCGGCTAGCCGGGGCCGTGGCGGGCGCCCGGTCACCGCACACGGCGCTGGCGCCGACGGCGCCGACCAGCGCGACCGGGGCCGCGCGAGACCCGCCAGGCGGCGCACCAGGGGCGGGGTTCCGCTGGCTGGTGCCGGCCAGCCGGTCGCCGAGCACGGCTCGCAGGCGCCGCAAGCCGACCAAGCGCAGGCCGACCATGCCGCTTCAGGTCGCCCTGCCGCGGCGGCCGACCTGGCAGACGAGCCGGGTCGCAGGAACCGCAGGGCGCGCCGCGGCCGTGGCGGCCGGACCGGCGACGGCCGCGCCGATGACCGGACGTCGAGTTCCACCCGGCCCGCCAGCCAGGCGGAAAGCCGTGACATTGAGTCACCCTGAACCGCCGAGGTACGATACGAGCCCCTTTGCTCCGCTCGAGTCAGGTCCCGCTGATCCAGGCTAGGTAGGCTGCCACCCCGTGAGCACTCCCCGGTCGCTGCGAAGGTCCCCTCAGGTCAGGCCCCTCGTCATCGAGACCTACCGCGGCAGCTTCGCCGCCCTGGCCGCCGAGCCGGCCAGCGGCGTCAGCGAGCGGCAGCCGGCGTTGCTCGTCCCCGGCTACACCGGGAGCAAGGAAGACTTCCTGTCGGTGCTCGAACCGCTCGCCGATGCCGGACGCTGCGTCGTGGCGATCGACATGCGCGGGCAGTATCAGTCACCGCGGGCAGCCACCAGCACGCAGTACGAGCTTGCCCAGCTCGGCGACGACCTGGCGGCGGTGGCCGCCACGGTGGCCGGTGACACCGGGCGGGTGCACCTGCTCGGCCACTCCTTCGGCGGCCTGGTCGCGCGCCAGGCGGCGCTCGGCAGCCCGGCCGCGTTCTTGTCGCTGACCCTGCTCGGATCGGGTCCGCACGCCATCGGCGGCGACCGCGCCCAGGTCCTGCGCGACCTGCTCGCCTACCTCGAGCCAGCGCGGGACGACGTCGTGGTGATGGGAACCATGATCACAGAGCTCTGGCAGGCCCAGCTGCGCCCGCAGGCCGAGGCGGACGGCACGCCGGAGGAGATCATCGAGTTCCTTGCCGAGCGGGCGCTGCTCAGCTGCCCGCTCGGGCTTGCCGTGATGGCCGAGCACCTGCTCGGCTGCCCGGACCTGACCGACGACCTTGCGGCCATGGACAAGCTGCCGAAGCTGGTCAGCTATGGCGAGAACGACGACGCGTGGCCGCCGGACGTCCAGGACCTGATGGCCAAGCGGCTCGGCGCGCAGCGGGTCTGCCTGCCCGGTGCCGCTCACTCGCCGGCGGTCGAGGCACCGGAGACCACGGCGGCCATGCTCACCGCGTTCTGGAACCAGGCCGAGTCGGCCCGCTGACGCGCGGGCGGCCGGCTAGCTGAGCGGGTCGGTGTCCGCGTCTTCGTCGGCCAGACCGTCCCATGGCCTGCGCTGCGCCGACGCGGCCCGGCCCTCCGCGCACTGCGCGCGGAAGTCGCACCAGCCGCACCACGATCCCGGGTTCGGCGGGAAGACCTCGTCACCGCGCCCAGACTCCGGCTCGGCGCGGAACCTTTCGTCGGCGGCCGAGCACTCGCCGGCGATATCCTCGGCCCGCCGCAGCTGCCGGCCGAGCGATTCGGCCGTGTGGTCCCAGTGCACCACCTCCCCGGTGGGCAGGTGGTGCAGTTCCACCGCCGTGCATGGCCGGCGCAGCACCCGCCCGGCGGCGAGCGCGTACAGCGCGAGCGCGAGCGAGGATCGGGCATCGTCCGCGGTGAGCCTGCGCCGGCCGGTCTTGTAGTCGACCACCACAAGCTCGCGCGGCTCGCGGCCGGACTGCGCGCCGCCCGGCGGATCAGCCTCGCCCGCGGCGGGCTCTGCTGGCACCCGCCCGGCCGGATCGCCGGCCGGGCGGTCGTCGAGGCGGTCGATCCGGCCGGAGACCGCGATCAGGTCGGTCTTGGTGCCGACCGTGCGCTCGACCCCGGCCGGCTCGCAGGCCGGGTCGAGCCCGGCCACGTAGTCCCGCACCATCGCCGCCGAACGCCGCAGGTGCTGCGCGGACTGGGCGTCGTCGGCGAAGCCGTCGGTCAGCCAGCCACGCTCGAGCAGCGACACGGCCGCCGTCGGCGTCCGCTCGACCACGGGCAGCCGCCACCAGCCGGCCAGCGCGTTGTGCACGCTGGCGCCGAGGCTGTTGTGCGCCCACGGCGGTCCTTTCGGCGGGGCCGGGCGGTCCAGGTAGGTCATCCGGTACCGGCGCGGGCAGTCAAGCCACGCCCGCAGTCGGCTTGGCGTGCACGGGTAGAGCCGCCGCGGCATCCCCTCGAAGCCAAGCTGCTCCACCGTCGGGCTAATCCGCAGCCTCGTCGATCAGCCCCTCAGGTCCTGCCGAGACCCAGGAGTCGAACCGCCGCTCGGCGGCCTCGACGCTGCTTTCCTCGCCGTGCCCGGGCAGGATCCTCGTCTTCTTGTCCAGGGTGAGCACGTTCGCGCCGATGGAGCTCAGCTGCCGCGGGAAGTCCTCGAAGTAGCCCTCGTGCGGCACCGGGCCGCTCCCGCCCAACACGTCGCCTGAGAACAGCGCGGATAGCTCCTCGCTGTACAGGCAGACCGACCCCGGGGTGTGTCCCGGCGCGTGAATGACCTCCAGGGTGACATCGGACACCTCGAAGAGGCCGCCGTCCTCCATCCAGATGTCCGGCTCGGCGCCCGACTGCGCATCGCGCCAGGTCAGCCGGTCGGCCGCGTGCAGCGCGACCGACGCATCGTCCCGCTTGGCCACCTCAAAGGCGGCGGCGGCGTGCCTCGCGTGCCCGTGCGTGCAGATCACCGCGAGCACCTCGCGCTCGCCGACGATACGCAGCACCTCAGGCGCCGACTCGCCAGGATCGATGACGATCACCTCGTCGTCGTCGCCGACCACCCAGCTGTTGACGGTGCCGGCGATCCGCTCGATCCTCGCGTCCATCGCCCTGCCTCTCCCTCCGGGCCGGATCTGATCGACCGGCACCCGGCCCGGCCATGGCTAGCCGAGCCCCATTCTTATCAGCGTCCGCACCGCATCGACGATGAGCTGTACCGCGATCGCGGAGAGCAGCAGGCCGGCGATCCTGGTGAGCAGCTCGACGCCGCTGTCTCGCAGCACCCTGAGTATGACTCCGGAGAATCGCATCGCCAGCCAGAGCGCGGCGTCGACAGCGACAATAGCCGCAGCGAAGGCGACCGCGCCGCCAACCGAGCTAACGCGCTGCACGAACAGCATGGTCGCGACGATGGCCCCGGGCCCGGCGAGCAGCGGGGTGCCAAGCGGTACGAACGCCACGTTCGCCCTGGCCGTCTGCAGCTCGGCCGGGTCGGCCGCCTTGCCGGTCAGCAGCTCGAGCGCGACCAGGAGCAGCAGCAGCCCGCCCGCGGCCTGCAGCGAGGGGATCTGCACGCCCAGGTACTGCAGGATCGAGCGACCGAAGAGCGCGAAGGCGACGATCACCCCGAGCGCCACGACAGCGGCCTGCCAGGCCAGCCGGTGCCGCTCGGCTGCCGGCCTGTCCGCCGTCATCCCGAGGAAGACGGGGACGATCCCCGGCGGGTCGGTGATCACCAGCAGCGTGACGAAGATCTCCCAGAAGAACTTGACCTCGGAGAGCACGTGTGTCACCTAGTGATCACCCGGGCGCCCGACGCGGCGGCGAGCAGCTGCTCAAGATCCTTCGGATCGGTCGACTCGCAGCCCACCCGGTCGCCGGTGAGCGCTCCGTGGTCGTCGCTTCCGCCCGTCGCCGCGAGGTCAAGGCCGCGGGCGATCGCCGCGAGCTCTGCGCGCTGCTCGGAGTCGTGATCGGGATGCGCGACCTCGACCCCGTCGAGCCCGGAGCTCGCCAGATCGGTGATCAGCCGCTCGGGCACGGTCCAGTCCCGGGTAACGGCGAACGGGTGGGCCAGCACGGTCACGCCGCCCGCACTATGCACGAGCTCGATCGCCTCCGCCGGGTCGAGCGCGTACTTGTGCACGTTGGCCCTGCCGCCCGACCCGATCCACTCCGGCGTGAACGCCTGATCGGCGGAGGCGATCACGCCGGACTCGACCATCGCCCTGGCGATATGCGGCCGGCCGATCACCGCGTCGCCAGCGATCGCGCGCACCTGCTCCCAGGTCACCTGCGCGCCCAGCTCGGCGAGCCTGCCGACGATGGCCCTGGCCCGGTCCACCCTGGCCTCGGCGAGGGCGCGGCGCTGCTCGGCCAGCCCGGTGTGGTCCGGGTCGAACAGGTAGCAGAGCAGGTGAATGCTGTGCTCGTCGCGCCGGCATGAGAGCTCCATGCCGGGGATCAGGGTCAGCGAGGCAGGCAGCGCGGCGGCCGCCTGCGCGATTCCTGCCACGGTGTCGTGGTCGGTCAGCGCGATCACGTCGAGGCCTGCCGCCGCAGCCCTTCGCATCATTTCGGCGGGCGGCCTGGTTCCGTCGGACGCGGAGCTGTGGCAGTGCAGGTCGGCGCGCACGAGGCGACTGTAGCCGTCTAGCCAGGCAGGCGCGGCGACCGGGCTCCGAACGGCAGATCGAGTTCCTGGCCCGGATCGCGCAGGTCGATCAGCCGCATCGGCTCGACCAGCATCGTTCCCGCCGTGTCCGGCCACAGCAGGACCCACAGCCAGCTGCCCATCACCTCGCCGGCGAACGCGGCGCAGCCCAGGGCGTCCACGTGCCAGAGCGGGAACTCGTGGTGGCCGTGCTCGACCTGCGCATGCGGGGAGCAGGCCAGGAAGTCGCCGCCAGGGTCGGGGCCTTCGATCCCGGCGCAGTGGGCGCCGAGGCCCACCCCGAGTTCCTCGCAGATCAGCAGCATCTCGGCCAGCCCGCCGACCGGGTTGGGCCCGGACAGGGCGACCACCGTGCCGCAGAAGCCGCTCGTCTCGTCGCCGGCCGCCGCGAATCCGGTCACCAGCCATCCGTCCGGCAGCGGCCAGGGCAGCATGACAGGGACGGCAGCGCGGACCGTCAGCTCAGCCTGCCCTTCCGGCGACACCGCTGGCACCTGCCAGAGTGGATAGATGTCGCCATGCGTGGCGCACCGCCAGCTGCTTGCCGCGTCACTGGGCGGCGTCGCCGGGCTGCCGCAGCGTGGGCAGGTCAGGTCCATCGCCTCAACGCCAGCGTCCGGTTGGTCGATCGGCGCACGTGCACCCCAGCCTGTACGATGCTCGGCCCGGGTCGCTAGTAAACGCCCGCCGCAAGCACTGTCGACGGTAGGGCCGCCGACGGTAGGGCTGAGGATAGACCCTCAGGTCAGTGCGGCGTGAAGCGCTTGGTCCTGGACAGGCCGGCGGCACGGCCGCGGGCCGCGGCTGCCAGGGCGAGCTTACGCGACGCCTCGTCGATCATCTCGGCGTCGAGCATCACCGCGCCGCGCCGCGCGGCCGTGGCGTGCGCGTAGGCGTCGATGATCAGCTCGGCCCGGTCGTAGTCCTCCTGACTGGGCGTGAACTCGGCGTTCGCCGCGGCGATCTGACCGGGATGGACCACCCACTTGCCGTCGAAGCCCAGGGCGGCGGCGCTTGCGCAGGACGCGGCGAGGCCGTCGAGGTCGGCGATCGCCGCGTACGGCCCGTCGATGGCCTGCAGACCCGCTGACCTGGCCGCGACGAGGATGCGCATCAGCGGGTAGTGGAAGGCATCGCCGCCCGCGTAGCCATCGGGCTGCGCGCCGATCCGCAGCGAGCGCATCCCGACGCTTGCCATGAAGTCCGCAGGGCCGAAGACCAGGGCGGCCAGCCTGGGCGACGCGGCGGCGATGGCGTCGGCGGCCGCGAGGCCGGCGGCGTCCTCGATCTGCGCCTCGATCGCTATCTGGCCCAGATCCAGGCCCGCCGCCCGCTCGACCTGGCCGAGCAGCAGGTCGAGCCAGGTGACATGGGCGGCCGAGGTGACCTTGGGCAGCACGATCGCGTCCAGCCTGCCGGCGGACCGCTCGACCACGCCGATCACGTCGCGGTGCGCCCACCGGCTGGTCGCGTCGTTGACGCGGACCGCGAGCAGCCTGCTGCCCCAGGCACCCGCGCCGACCGCCGCCGCGACATTCGCCCTCGCCTCGTCCTTCGCCGACGGGGCGACCGAGTCCTCGAGGTCGAGTATGAGCTCGTCGGCGGGCAGTTCCCCGGCCTTGGCGAGGAACCGCTCGCTGCTGCCTGGAACGGTCAGGCAGGACCGCCGCGGCCGGTCGGTGCTCGTCATGGAGCGATGATCCTATGCCAAGCGTTCGATGAGGTCGCCGGGTCCTTCTAGCATGGGCGTATGTCCACGACTTTGCCGCCAGAGCCAGCCTCAGCCGCCCAGCCCGGCCAGACGACCGGTGCCCCGGGCGTCGAGCAGGTGATGCAGGCGCTGGCCGGCGTGCTCGACCCGGAGATCCGGCGGCCGATCACCGACCTGGGAATGGTCAAGAACGTCGAGGTCGGGCCGGACGGCTCGGTGCGGGTGGACGTGTGGCTGACGGTCTCCGGCTGCCCGCTGCGCGACACCATCACCCGCGAGGTGCGTGCCGCGGTCGGGGCGCTGCCCGGCGTCAGCGCGGTCCGGGTCGAGCTTGACGTGATGAGCGACGAGCAGCGCGGCGAGCTCGCCAGCAAGCTGCGCGGCGGCAAGCCGGAACGCGAGATACCTTTCGCCAGCCCGACCTCGCTGACCAAGGTCTATGCGATCGCCAGCGGCAAGGGCGGCGTGGGCAAGTCGTCGGTCACGGTCAACCTGGCCGCGGCACTCGCGGCGTCCGGGCAGAAGGTGGGCCTGCTCGACGCCGACATCTACGGTCACTCCGTGCCGCGGATGCTCGGTGTCTCCGGCAAGCCGACCCAGGTCGAGCAGATGATCATGCCGCCGGTGGCGCACGGCGTGAAGGCCATCTCGAGCGGAATGCTGAAGAAGGGCAACGAGCCGCTGCCCCTGCGCGGTCCGATCCTGCACCGCCTGCTGCAGCAATTCCTCGCCGACGTGTACTGGGGCGACCTGGACGTCCTGCTGCTCGACCTGCCACCGGGCACCGGCGACGTGGCCATCTCGGCCGGGCACCTGATTCCGGGCGCCGAGCTCATCGTGGTGACGACACCGCAGGTGGCGGCGGCCGAGGTGGCCGAGCGGGCAGGGTCGCTGGCCAGCCAGCTGCACCAGCGCGTGGTGGGCGTTATCGAAAATATGGCGTATCTGCCGTGCCCGCATTGCGGGGAGCGGATCGAGGTGTTCGGCAGGGGCGGCGGCCAGTCGGTCGCGGCGGCGCTGACCCGGCTGGTCGGCTCGGAGGTGCCGCTGCTCGGCGAGGTCCCGATCGACCTACGGCTGCGCGAGGCAAGCGACGATGGCGTGCCGCTCGTGCTCGCGGCGCCCGAGGCGCCTGCGGCCGTGGAGCTGACCAGGATCGCTGGCCTGATCGGGGGCAAGACGCGCAGCCTGGTCGGGCGTCAGCTCGGGCTCACGCCGGTCTGAGCACCGCTCAGGTCGCCTCGGAGTCCCACGGCGGCACCTCGCCGACGGTCAGCCGCTCGTACTCCCCATAACTCTCGCTCAGGATCTCGGCGGTGCCGTCGGCCAGCATCTCCGGCTGGCCGGACCACTGGCCGTCATCGCCACCGCCGTCGAGCCCGTCAAGCAGGTGCTTGCGCACGAACGTGCGCGGATTCAGGTCATTGAAATCGAACTCGGCGAACTCGGGGCCGAGGTTCTCGGCCAGGTCAGCTCGCGCCCTCTCCGCGAGCTTGCGGAGGTCCCGCAGCACCTGCCCGGCCTGGGCAGCCATTCGCGGCAGCTGCTCGGGGCCGAAGATAACCAGGCCGATGAGGCCGAGCGCCAGGATCTTGAATACGTTTAGATCGAGCAAGCTGCCTCGCGCTCCCGTCGTCGTTGCCGCGTATGTCGCCCCCACGCGCGGACGGCTGTCGCTGTCTTCAGAGTAACCGCAAGGCGGCACTATGGCGTCAGCCGAATGGATCGAACCAGGACCCGATCCGCTTCAGACCACGGGTGACTCGCATCCAGATCCCGACATGTCGGTCATGCGGTAGCTGCGCGATCACCTCGTTCACGGTTTCCTGCGGCGCGTCGGCGATCACCGTGTACACGAAGCCGCCCGACGACCAGACGGTACCGCGCTCGCCGAGATCGGATTCCTGGGTCAGGTAGACGGGCAGGCCGCCGACGTCGGCGGGTTGCCAGCCAGGAATCTCGCCAGGCAGCTCGCCGCGCTGCATGAACACCGACACCACGGAAAGCCCGTCGGAGTAGGACGCGTCGACCACCGGACCCGATCTGGTGCCTGTCCTGGTCAGCCCGATCAGTGTCAGGTTGCCCGCCAGCGTGCTGGGCACCGTCCAGCCTCGGTGGCGCAGTGTGGTGATCTCGGCCGTGGCCGGCGAGGCGATCCAGGCCCGCGTCCGCACGGCGGGGACCGCGCCCACCCCTTCGCTGCCGATCTCCAGGTCGATGAACGCGCCCTCGTTGACCAGACGGCCGTGAGAGTCGAACATCTCGCGGCGCAGCGGCAGGCCGGTGACCTGGTCAAGCCAGTAGCGCGCCGCAAGCGTTCCGTCGCGGCGCCGCACCTCGACGATCCTGGCAGGCCGGTCGCTTGACGTACCGGTGCCCGCGTACTCGATCACGTAGTTGGTGCGGAGCAGGTCGAGCACCTGCGGCGAGATGCTCAGCACCCCGACGGCGGCGTCGCTGCTCGCGTAGGTACCCGGCAAGTGGTCGTCCACGTCATCGTCGCCCTGGGCAAGCTCTGGCTGGCCCGACCTGTGCCATACCTCGATCAGGTAGGCGTCCGAGCTAGCTGCGTCTGACCAGGCCACCATCTGGACGCCGTGGTAGGAGACCGACCGGCAGGCGGCGGCGGCCGCGGCCATCAGCATCTGGCCGCGCCGCACCTGGCTGACGTCAGCGCGCACGGCGGACCGGCGCAACGGCAGCGCTTCGGGCAGCCGTCGCGACCGCGGCGCGGCCGGGCCGTCCGAGCCGCCGAGCGCGACGGCGACCAGGACCAGCGCGGTGATCATGACCAGCGCAACGCCAAGCCCGGTGACCACGTGCCTGACGCGCCTCCAGTAGAGCCAGAGCATGGCTGCTAGCTGGCCTTACGGTGCGCCAGGTGGTCGCCGCGCGGCCGACCGGCGGTTCCTGGTGGATTGTTGCCCTGCGGCGGACCGGTCGGGCTGACTGCCATCGGGCCGAGCACAGGCCCGGAGTGCGCCGCGCCAAGCCGCCACGGGTCGACCCGGCCTGGGCCAACCGTGGCGGGGTCGGGAACGAGCAGCGACGAACCAGAGCCCGACACCGCAGGCTCCTGGCCGGCGTCGTAGGCATGCTGGAGCAGGTATGAGTCGACCGACGGGGTCACCTTGGGCGCAGGTGGCGCGGCGGCGGAGTTCCCGAGCAGGAAGGCTGCGATGCCGATCACGGCGATCACGCTCCCGGCCGAGCCGGCGGTCACCCGCCAGGCCTGCCCGGCCTCACGCCGCCTGGCTCGGCCCGGCCTGACCGGGCCGAGACCAGCGCTGGGCAGTGCGGCCAGGTCAGAGTGGGCCAAGTCGATGAGCCTGCCGGTGATCGCATCGTCCGTCGACGTCTCGCCGAGCGCCGTCAGCCTGCGCTTGAGTGCGCGCATGGCGTTGACCTCGTCCAGGCAGCCCTGGCACCCGGCCACATGGTTGAGCACCCGGTCCCGCTCCTGCGGATCGAGTTCCCCGTCGACCAGCGCCGACAGCCAGCGGCCCAGGTGACTCACGGCACGCCCACCTCGTCGGCCACCACGCCGACGACAGGCCCGGCCGGCTCGCAGCGGGGCGCGACGGCGTGCCGCGGCCTGCGGTGCTCGAGCGCGGCGCGGAGCTGGGCCCGGCCGCGGTGGATCCGGCTGCGCACCGTGCCGAGCTTGACGTCGAGCGCGCCAGCGATCTCCTCGTAGGTCAGTCCCTCGATGTCGCAGAGCACGACCGCGGCCCGGTACTCGGGCGGCAGGTCGGCCAGCGCGGCCGCCACATCGTGGTCGAAATGGCGGTCGTCGAAGGCCTGGGACGGCGTCGGCTCGACCCCGCTGAGCTTGGCGGCGGTCTCCTCGCCGAGGCCTTCGAACCTGATCCGCTGGCGGCGGCGGGTGATGTCCAGGAACAGGTTGGTAGTGATCCGGTGCAGCCAGCCTTCGAAGGTTCCCGGCGTATAGCTCGGAAGGGACCTGAATACCCGGACGAAGACTTCCTGGGTGAGATCCTCGGCGTCATGGCTATTGCCAGTCAGCCGGTAGGCCAGCCGGTACACCCGGGCCGAATGGTCCCTGACCACGTCCTCCCAGCTCGGCGGCGTCCATTCGTCGGCCTGTACCGGCCTGGACCCGGCGTCGCCTTGCGCCTGCGTCTGCATCAGCCTTCCTCGCCTGACTTGTACCGCTGTGCGTGCCGCGTGGTCTGACCACCGCGCAGGTGCCGCAAACCGTCAACGTATGGCCGGCCGGGCCTGTTCCCCGCTGACCTTGGCTAACGTTAGGCTGCGGCGCGGGAAGATTTACCCAAGCTACCGGAGGCCCCCATCATCCGCCCAGACGTCACCGGCATACTCGACGAGTTCGCCGCCGAGGACGAGGCGCTGCTGACGGCGCGCGCGAACGCCGGGCGGCTCGGCGGTGCCATGCCGGTGGCGCCGCTGACCGGTGCCGCGCTGCGCTTCCTCGCGAGCGCGATCGGAGCCAGGGCCGTGGTCGAGATCGGCACCGGTTTCGGCACTTCGGGCCTGTGGCTGCTCCGCGGCATGCGCCAGGGATCGGTGCTCACCAGCGTGGACACCGAACCTGAGCATCATCGGCTGGCCAGGGCCGTGTTCGCCGAGGCTGGCTTCGGCTCCGCCAGGTACCGGCTGATCACCGGCCGCGCACTCGAGGTGCTGCCCAGGCTCGCCGACGGCGCCTACGACCTGGTGTTCTGCGACGCCGACAAGCGCGAGTACCCCGAATACCTCGCCGCCGCGCTGCGCCTGCTCCGGCCTGGCGGGATCGTCGCCTTCGACAACGCGCTGTGGGAGGACGAGAGCCCGAACATCGCCCACCGGGACCCCGACTCGCTCGCCGTGACCGAACTCAGGGACCTGGTCGCCGCCGACAGCAGCCTGGTGCCGCTGCTGCTGCCCGTCGGCGACGGGCTGCTGACCGCGGTCAAGCTGGCCGCCTAGCTCGCCAGCCGTTAGCTCGCCAGCAGCCAGCGCAGCAGCAGCCTCGTGCCGAACCCGGTCGCGCCCGCTGAGATCTCGCCGTCGTCGCCGGAGCTTCGCGCCGCGCCAGCGACGTCCAGGTGCGCCCACGGCGTGGACCCGGCGAACTCCCTGAGGAACAGCGCGGCCAGGATCGAGCCGGCTCCCTCGCTGCCTTTCGAAACGTTGGCCAGGTCGGCCACCGGGGAGTCCAGCGCGCTCCGGTAGTCGTCGGCGAGCGGCATCTGCCACAGCCGGTCGCCGCACGCCTCTCCGGCCGCGATCAGGCCTGCGGCCAGGTCGTCGCTGGTGGCGTACAGGGCCGCCCGGCTGCCGCCGAGCGCGATCCGCGCGGCACCGGTGAGGGTCGCGATGTCGATGATCGCGTCCGGCCGCAGCGTCGCGTCGGCATAGGCGATGGCGTCGGCCAGGACCAGCCGTCCCTCGGCATCGGTGTTCAGCACCTCGACGGTCCGCCCGCCGTAGCAGGTGATCACGTCGCCCGGCCGGTACGCCGAGCCGGATGGCATGTTCTCCGCGGCAGCGACCAGGCCGGTGACCTGGTCGGTCACGCCGACCCTGGCGAGCGCGGACAGGACAGCGATCACCACGGCGCCGCCCGCCATGTCCGTCTTCATCGCCTTCATGCCGTCGTTCGGCTTGAGCGAGAGCCCGCCGCTGTCAAACGTAATTCCCTTGCCGACCAGGACCACGTGCCGCTGCGCCGACGGCGGAGCGTACGCAAGCTCGATCAGCCGCGGCGGGCGCTCGGAACCCGAGCCCACAGCCATGATGCCGCCGAACCCGGCGGCCGCGAGCTCCTGCCCGTTCCACACCCGGACGGCAATCCCCGCCTGCGCGGCCGCGTCGCTGGCCGCGTCGGCCAGCCACTGCGGCGACTTGCGCACCGATGGCGTGTTGGCCAGATCCCTGGCCAGGGCGGTGGCAGTGGCGAGGACCGCTGCCTGGCCGACCGGACCGTCCTGGCTAACCCCGGTGCCGCCGACGGCGGTACCTGGCGCGGCGACAGCCTGCGCCCCCGGCGCCATGAGCAGCAGCACCGAGGCCTCTTTGTCCTGGTTCTGCCCAGCCTGGTCCTGCCCAGCCTGATCCCGCACCGTATCCGACTTCTCCGAGTACCGGTAGGAGCCGAGCATCACCCCCTCGGCGAAGGCCCGCACCTGGTCGTCGTCCGCACCGGCCATCGCGGTGGCGACGGCGGTCTCGCCGGGCCGTAGCGCCCGCCCGAGCTCGGCACCCGCCCTGCGCAGTTCGGGTGCCGACCTGTCGCCGACCCCGAGGAACGCGACCCTCACGACGCGCTCGCCGACCCGAGCGGGTACCTGGGCCAGCTGGCCGGGCTTCCCGGCAAGCTGCAGCGACCTGATCACCTCGCGCGCCGGGACCGTCAGCGCGCCGTCCAGCGCCTCGTCGGCGACGATCTCACCGCCGGAGCCCACGGCCACCGCGATCAGGTCGACCGGCTCGCCGGCGTCCGCTGCCGCGGCTCGCAGCAGGTCACCCGCGGTACGCAGATCCTCGCGGGCTAGCGGGGTGACAGTGGCGATGGCAGGCATCCGTCACGTGCCTGCGCCGACAGCAGAATCAAGCGCGCTGCCCAGTGCCCTGGCTTCGTCGGGCGTCAGCTCGACGACTAGCCGGCCGCCGCCCTCAAGCGGCACGCGCATCACGATTCCGCGACCCTCCTTCGTGACCTCAAGCGGACCGTCTCCCGTCCGCGGCTTCATCGCCGCCATCCCGTCTCCCCTTCCGTCAGCGAGCAACGCGCCACCCGGCTAGCGCCGGCCGGTCACCCGCCCTCAAGTAAGCCAAGCCACATCGACATCAATCAGTACCTCTATTATCGGTCAGTTCCCTGGCCTTGGTGGCATCGATCGGCTTCCGCCGCGCTCTCGGGGCCCCCTGGCGATACAGACTGGGTTCGTGAACGCCAGATCGGCACTCTTCGACCTCTACGGGGATCATCTGCTGTCCCGCGGCGAGCAGGCACCGGTCGCCGCGCTTGTGCGGTTGCTCGCTCCGCTGCGGATCTCGGCGCCTGCGGTGCGCACCGCAGTCTCCCGGATGGCCAGGCAGGGCTGGCTGACGCCGGTACGGCTGGCTGAGGGGGCGGGCTACCGGCTTACGCCGCGCGCGGCGCGCCGGCTGCAGCAGGCGGCCGACCGGATCTACCGCCAGGACGCGCCGGCCTGGGACGGCCGCTGGCACGTCGTGGTGGCAGAGCGGGTGGCCGACCGGGCCAGGCGGGATCGGCTGCGGTCGGCGCTCGGCTACCTCGGCTACGCCTGCCTGGACGGCTCCACCTGGATCAGCCCGCGCCAGTCCGCCGAGCTTGACGTCCTGCTCGGGACCGAGCGAGTCAGGGCCGAGCGCTTTCACGCCAGGTACGACGGCGACGCCCGCGGCCTTGCCGCTAGAGCGTGGGACATCGACGGCCTTGCGCTGGCGTACCGGCGATGGCTGGACCTGGCCGCCGATCTCGTCCCGCCGCCCGTTGCCGACCAGCCCGATGAGATGATCTTCGCGGCGCGGAGCGAGCTTGTGCATGAGTGGCGCAAGTTCCTGTTCATCGATCCCGGCCTGCCTGCCGAGCTGCTGCCCGCTCGCTGGCCGGGAGCCGAGGCCGCCGAACTGTTCCATTTCGAGGCCGAGCGCCTGTTGCCTGCCGCGGCCAGGTTCGTGGACTGTTGTCTCAGCGGTGCCGCAGGCGGTCAGCCGCGGGACCCGTGATCAGTTCACTCGGCTTTCTATCAGTGGACTCGGCTGCATAGGGGCACAGCTTCGAGAGGAGCGGCAGTGGGCGACAGCGTCAGGTGCGAGATGGACGGCGCGGTGGCGACCATCACGCTGAACCGGCCGGAGGCCAGGAACTCGCTGACCGAGGAGATGAAGGTCGGCCTGCTCGACGCGCTCCGCCGATGCGCCGCGGACGCGTCGGTCCGCGCCGTCGTGCTCACCGGCTCTGGACAGGCGTTCTGCGCCGGGCAGGACCTGCGCGAGCACGCAGACCACCTCGCGGGCGGGCAGGCGCTCAGCACCGTGCGAGAGCACTACAACCCGATCATCCTGGCGATTGCCACCATGCCCAGGCCGGTGATCGCCGCGCTGCCTGGGGTGGCGGCGGGCGCGGGGGCGTCGATCGCGTTCGCCTGCGACTTCAGGATCGCCGTGCAGACGGCCAACTTCATGATGGCCTTCGCCAGAGTGGGCCTGTCCGCCGACTCAGGTGCGTCGTGGACCCTGCAGCGCCTCGCAGGTCCGGCGAAGGCCGCCGAGCTGCTGATGCTGGCCGAGCCGGTCTCTGCCGACCAGGCGCTCGCCCTTGGCCTGCTGACCAGGGTGGTGGCCGACAGCGGGGAACTGGCTGCCGAGGTCGGCGAGCTCGCGGCGCGACTCGCGGCCGGCCCAACGGCCGCGTTCGCGGCAATCAAGGAATCCGTGCTGTACGCCGCGGGACATGGCCTCGCCGATTCACTGGAGAAGGAAGCCGAGCTCCAGGTCAGGCTCGGCGATACCCGTGACCACCGGGCGGCGACTGCGGCGTTCCTGAGCAAGCAGCAGCCGGTCTTCGAAGGCGCCTAAGCCCCGGGCGTCGAGGCCGGGTGCTCCAGGCCGGGTGCTCGAGGCCAGATGCTAACGACCTGGGCGCTTAGGAACTGCGGTCTTCGTCGTACGGGCGCCCGCGCCGATCCTTCTCCAGGCTCACGCCATAAGGACGGGCACCGGCCTGACCAGCGCCGTTCGAGGCGAAGCCGGCGCCGTTCGAGGCGAAGCCGGCACCGTTAGAGGCGAAGCCGGCACCGTAGTCGGCGCTGCCGGCCCTACTGTTGCCGACGCCGCCCTGGCTGAGGCTGGCACCGTCCTCGCCGTGGCTGGCACCGCCCTCGTCTGCGGCCGTTTCGCAGCGCTCGTCGGCGCAGCGTGCCGCGGCGAGCTCCTCGTGCGCGCAGACGATCCGCTCCTCCGCCTCGACCAGGTCGCTGACCATGAGCCGGTCATAGTTACCGTCCGGCTCCTGCCACCACAGGATGTCACCGTGGCACCAGACGGTCAGCTGCTGGCTGACGGACAGGACAGCGAGCTCACCGCTTGACTCGGTGACCGGGACCAGCCCGGAGCCCAGGCCGCGGCGCTCAAGCGCCGCGGCGAGTTCCTCGATCGCATGGCAGCCGCGCGGGGCCAACCGCTGGCTGCGGGCCAGCTCGTTTCCCGGCGGTACCCGAAGCGCGAACCAGACGGCCTTCCCCTGGACCTTCCACGACCCGAGCCTGCCCCTGGTCAGGTGATGACCCCAGCGGCCTGCCGACAGGCCGGCCACGAGCTGAAGGCCGCGGCCGCGTACCGAATCGGGACCTGCAGGCACGGCCGCTCCCACCGGGAGCGGCTCCCCGGCATCCCAGCCAGGCTCGGAGTCGAAGATCTTGCAGACGACCTCCCGGCCCGATCCCCAGGTGCGCAGGTAGAGCCAGAGCTCGGGGACACCGCTGACCGGCCTGCGCCCGTGGCCGCCGAACTCGACGTTGCCGTGCGCGTTCATCGTGTTGGCCGCGAGCTCGCTGGCCATGGTGATGCCGTCGTAGATCAGCTCGCTCGGCAGGTCGGCACCCGCGACCGCCTCACGGAACAGCCGGCGCGCCGCGCTCGCGCAGGTGCCGTCGAGCGGCAGCGGCCGGACGAAGCAGCCGCCCGCGCGTACGCTGGCGTCGGAGAGCCTGACCTGAGGGGCAATGGTGTCGATGGCGGTGTCGACCAGCGCTCCAGCGGGCCTGAACCGCCCGGATGAGGGTGGGCCGGTCGCCGTCATCTCAGCAACCGGGGCCGCTAGGAAGGCGCCTGGAGGCGCCGGATGTCCCGGCTCTGGCTGGGCGGCCTGACCCCCCGTGGCGGGTGGCAGTAACATCCTGGCCCGCCTTCCAGAGTTCGGTATCTGTGAAACACAGATTACGAGTCATTTGGCACTCTTCGCAATGACCCCGGGCACACATGGCACCAGATTACTTTGCCGGCAAGATGAACGCTGCATCTGTCCGGTTAAGGCCAATTGTTGGATTTGCAGTTGTTTGGCGCGACCGCCGCGGGCGGCGGCCGCCGTGGACGTAGCAGCCGACGGCCGTTCCTCCCAGGTTAGACCGGCGGAGGCTTCGAGGCAGGCGCAGTGACAAAAGGAGTCGCCCCGAGGCTCCCTGCCTTGTGGCACTCCGCTCGCCAGCCTGCCCCGCGTTACCTGCCCGGGCCTTTGCAGCCGGATTGGACTAGATGTCGTAGCGGCCGCTCTTCAGATCGGCGAGCAGTGCAGCGAATGCGCTTGGCCTGACCACGTGCGCGCCATCGGCCGGCCTGGCGCTGTCCCGCACGGCGATAACGCCAGGCAGATTGGTCGCGACCGCCACGCAGCCGGCGTTGGCGTAGCTTCCCGCCGCCTTGCGCCAGAGCGCACCAGACAGGTCCGTGGTCATCCACTCAGTAGTCATCGGCCCAGTGGTTGGCAGCCCAGTGGTTGGCAGCCCAGTGGTTGGCAGCCCAGTGTTCGCCGACTCAGTGTTCGCCGACTCAGTGCTCATCGGCTCACTCCAGCCGCTCGGAGAGCTGCCTGAGGTACGCGAGCGTGTCACGCGGCTCGAGCGCCACGTCCACCGCCCGGTCGAAGGCCTCAAGGTAGCTGTTGACGTACTCGGGGTCGGTGACTTCCTGTATTCCGTGGTCACTCTCGGTGAAGACCAGGCTGGGCTCGCCGTCGTCGTAGTCGAACACCTGCACTGCAGAGAACAGCCCGGGTGGCGGCCCGTCGATGAACCGCTGCAAATGCAACTGGATGCCAGACCGCTCGCCCATCTCGGTCAAGTGCCGCAGCTGTTCCTGCCGCTCGGCCCTGCTGCCCCACCGGTAGAGCAGCGATGCCTCGGCAATCACCGCCTGAAGCTGCGGCATCGTGCTCTTGTCACGCTCCAGGATCTGCTGGCGGCGCAGCCTCGCCTCCGTCGCCCGGCGCCGCCAGGCAGGCGGCTTCCCCCCCGATCGCATCAGCGCGCCGATGTAGTCGGGCGTCTGCAGCAGGCCGGGGATCACCAGCGGGAAGAAGACCCTGATCCGGGAGGCATCGGCCTCGAATCCGGGGAACTCGTTGTCGAAGATGTCCTGATAGTCACGCCACCACGGCCGGACCCTGGCCCTCATGGCCAGATCCTCGATCTCCCTGGTGGCCATCTCGCCAGCCTCGTAGAAGCGAAGGAGGTCGCGAATGTCGCTCATTTCCGGGCGTTTCCACTGATTCGCCTCGAAGCGCCCGACCTTGCCGCGACCCCAGTTGAGCATGTCGCAGACGTGGTTTGCCGTGTACCCGGCATCGACTCGCAGCTCGGTCAGGCGGTGCGCGAGACGAAGCTTGGCGATGGTGGCGCCGTAGGCGTCATCACTCACCGTCGACCTCCCGAAACCGCGATGTTGCTACCCTAGGGCACCAAACTTGCGATTCACAATTCATGTCCTCAATCGTTACATTACGTCGATAAGGCCCGCGCAGGCGGAGGGCCGCGTCATGCGCCCGGTCCGCCTTTACTGCGACTTTTGCGCACATCCATTCGATGATGGATGGCGACCTACGCCTGAGGATCTCCAGGCGCTGTCATCCGGCGGCGGCCCTGCCGACCAGCTTGCCCACCGTGCGAACCACCGGCCCACCGTGCGATCCACCGGGCTGGCTGTCACCGCCGCCGCTGTCGCGCCGGGGTTCGGCCTGCTCTCCGGCGGGCGGGGCAGCGTCGAACTCCCCACGCTGAGCGCCCTCGACGAAGTACCTCCACTCGGCCGTGTCGTAGACGAGCACCCGGCCCGACGGGTCCCCGGCGACCCGGAGCAGCACCCACTCAGCTGCGTCATCGCCCGCCCCGGCCAGCCCGCGCGAGCCCTTCTCGCAAGGCTTAGGGGTTGTTGCGCCGATCCCGTCGGCCTGCCCGAACTCCGGATCCGCCTCAGGTGTGCCTTGATCGCTCACGCCCGAAGCCGCGCTGCGCTCCGCGGACCAGGATGCCGAGCCGACCGACGTGGCCTCGCCTCGCCCGCGGCCGATGACCGCCACCTCGAATGAGCCGTCGCCCGCGCCAGAACGCTGCCAGTCCAGGCTGGCTAGGTCCACGCCGAGCTGCCGCACGGTCGGCTTCGGGCGCGAAGTCAGCGGCTGGTCCGATGCCATGCGTTTCTACCGATCTTGTTCTGCCATTCCCTTTCGCGCACCACCATCGGACGCGTCACTCGCCGCCAGCGGCGTCCAGGCGGCACCGATCAGCATATCGCGGGCATTTAGGACCAGTCATGACCGCCGCGCGCAGCAACCAGCAAGATGATCATCGACCACACCACAGGCCTGCATCATGGCGTAGGCCGTAACCGGCCCGGTGAACCGGAAGCCACGCCTGCGCAGCTCGCCGGAGAGCGCCTTGGACGCCGGAGTCCACGATGGCACCTCGTCCACGGATGCCGGCGCGCGTTGCCCTTCACCCGCGTAGCTCCAGACCGTAGCTGCCAGTCCCGCAGGCAGATCAAGCGCTGCCCGCGCGTTGGCGATCGCGGCCTCGATCTTCGCACGGTTGCGCACGATCCCGGCGTCGGCGAGCAGCCTGGCAACGTCGTCGGGCCCGAAGGCGGCGACGGCGGCTAGGTCGAAGCCGCTGAAGGCGGCGCGAAAGTTGGGCCGCTTGCGCAGGATCGTCAGCCAGGACAGGCCGGACTGGAAAGCCTCAAGGCAGAGCCGCTCGAACATGCCGACGTCGTCGCGTACCGGCCGGCCCCACTCATCGTCGTGGTAGGCGAGATAATCCGGCGTGCCCAGGCACCAGGGGCAGCGGAGCTTCCCGTCCGGCCCGGCGACGACTCCCCTGGCGCCCTCCGTCATGACCGCGACGACGGCTGCGCGGCTGCGGCCGGCTGCCCGGCTGTTTCCCGCTCGGCTGTTTCCGGCTCGCCGGCAGTTGCCTGCTGCCCGACAGTCACCGGCTGGTGAGCGGTCTCCGGCTGCCCGGCGGTTGCCTGCTGCCCGGCGGCAACCGGCTGCCCGGCGATCTCCGGCTGGTCGGCGATCTCCGGCTGGTCGGCGGTTGCCGGCTGACCGGCAGTCTCGGCCTGCTCGGCGGTTGCCGCCGGCGCAGCATCCGCGCCGGCGCCGAACTGCCCGGCCATCGTGGTGTCAGTGGCCGTGCCTGGCTGGTCACCGGTGGCATGATCCGCTGCCGCCGCAGGCTGCACGGCCAGCGATCGCAGCAGGGCAGCTGCCTCGGCTGCCGGATCGGCCAGAATTGGAGGCAGCCGCCGACGGGCCAGTTCAGCCCGCAGCATGGCGATCTCAGCGTCACGGTCGGCCAGCATCTGGGCGACGGACCGCAGCGCGTCGCCGGTCGCAAGCTCCTGGCACCCGAGCAGGGCAAGCGGCAGGCGCAGCGTGGCCACGTCGGACGGCGTCCTCAGCCGGAATCTGTACTCAGGCAGGTCCCGGCGGAACTCCGCGATCTCACCGCCGCGGCCCATCGCGACGACGACCACGCCAGCCAGGATCGCAACAGCGGCAACCAGCAACACGACGTACACACCGTGCATCGTGCCATGTCGCGGCGCGCGGCGAAACTCGCCAGCGGCAACTCCCGTCCGCCCGGCGCTACCAGGAGCCACCGGGCAGGGCCTCGATCACCCGAGGCCCGCAATCAGGTGCCTGCTCCTGGCACCTGACCTCAGGCGTCTACCCCATGATCGCGCAGCACCTCGTTGAGCGTCGACCTGTCGTGCCGCTCGCCCTCGGCGAGTCGCTGGAGCACCAGAACGCACTGCATCCCGAACTCGCCGCCGCTGAACTTCCTCATTCGCATGCCGCTGACGCAGACCGACCACGCCGGAGCCTCGCCAGGTGGCAGTTCCTCCCCGGTCTGCGCGTCGATGACGTGCGTGGTCGGCGTGAGGATCGTCCCGGCGCCGAGCACGGCGCCGGCCCTGACCCGGGCGCCCATCACGACCATGGACCGCGACCCGACGAAGGCCTCGTCCTCGACCACGACCGGAACGGCGTTCGGCGGCTCAAGCACGCCGCCGATGCCTGCCCCGCCGGACAGGTGCACGTTCTTGCCGATCTGGGCGCATGACCCCACGGTCGCCCAGGTGTCCACCATGGTGCCCGAGTCCACGTAGGCGCCGATGTTCACAAAGGACGGCATCAGCACGGTGCCGGGCGCGACGAACGCACCCCACCGCACGATCGAGCCGGCCACCGCCCGAACCCCGTCAAGCTGCGAGGTGAGCGGCACCCTGTCGTGGTAGCGGAAGTCGCCGACCTGCGAGTGCACCATCGGCAGCACCCGGAAGGTCAGCAAGATCGCCCGCTTTGCCCGTTCGTCTACCGCCACCGAGTCGCTGGCCGGGTCCACCCATGCGACCCGCACCTCACCAGCGTCGATCCGGTCGACCGCCTCGGTGATGACCCTTCTGGCCTGCTCATCGGTCGGTGACAGGTCGGCGCGTGTCTCCCAGAGCGCGTCGATCTGGTCAGGCAGCGGTGAACTGACATGCGGCGCGGCCGAAGACTTGTCCATGCTGAGCGAGCGTAGCGGTCACACCAACGAGGTAGCTTCTGATGCGTGGCACAAGCGCGGTCGCGGCGGGTCGGCGTGGCCTCCGTTGTCGTCATCGCGCTCATCATCGCCGCGCTGGCGCTCGCCAAGTCCAGGCACGTCCGCTTCAGCCCCCCGATCGGGAATGGCTGCCTGGTCCACGCTCGCGGCTTCGACGTGCCCCTGACGTCAGGACAGGCGGGCATCGCGGCCATCATCGCGGGCGTCGCCGCCCGCCGTTCCCTGCCGGTGCGGGCCGTGACGATCGCCTACGCGACGGCGCTCCAGGAGTCCGACCTGTCCAACCTGCCGTACGGCGACCGGGACTCGGTCGGCGTCTTCCAGCAGCGGCCTTCTCAGGGCTGGGGCACCAGGCGAGAGCTGCTCAACCCCGTGTACGCGACTGAGCGCTTCTTCGCCGCGCTCGTGGACGTGCCCAACTACCAGCATCTGCTGATCTACCAGGCCGCCCAGGCGGTGCAGCACAGCGCCGACGGCCAGGCCTACGGCCAGTACGCGGGCCAGGGCGCCGCGATGGCGACAGGGTTCACCGGACAGCGGCCGCACGACGTGTGGTGCTGGTACGGCACCGGAGTCAGCGGGCCAGACCGGCTCGCCGCCGCCGGCAAGCAGCTGAACCGCGCGTTCGGCAAGCTGGCCATCGGCCATGTGGGCGACCCCCTAGCGCGGGTGCACGTCCGCAGTCAGGCCGCGGGCTGGGCCGTCGCCACCTGGCTGGTCACCCACGCGAGCAGCTACGGCATCAAGCACGTGAGCTACCTGGGCTATCAGTGGACAGCAGCGGCCGGCCATAAGGGCTGGATCACGTCCACGGGCAAGCACGCGAGCTCGCGTCCGTCCGGGACACACGGCAGCACTGACCATGGCGGCACTGACCATGGCAGTGCTGGCCATGGCAGCACTGGCCATGGCAGCACTCACCGCGGCAGCACACGCCACGGCGGTGCCGGTCACGACGGCAGCGATCGCGGCGCAGCGGGCCACAGCGACGGTGGCCGCGCCACGTCTGACAGCGGCACAGTGACATTCGGCTGATACCCTGCGATGCCTGCGGAGCTGAGCGCCGCCCTCGATGCTGGGTCGGCTTCGCGATGCCAGCGCGATCCGCGATACTGGACCGGGCGCTGCGGTCCAGTGCCCGGCTGCGGTTGAAAGAGGAGTTCGCAAGTGACGTACATCATCGCCCTACCCTGCGTCGATGTGCTGGACCGGGCATGCATCGAGGAGTGCCCCGTCGACTGCATCTACGAGGGCGAGCGCATGCTCTACATCCACCCCGACGAGTGCGTGGACTGCGGGGCTTGCGAGCCGGTCTGCCCGGTGGAGGCCATCTACTACGAGGACGACGTGCCCGCGCAGTGGAAGGAGTACTACAAGATCAACGTCGACTTCTTCGAGGATCTTGGCTCTCCTGGCGGCGCGTCCAAGACCGGCAAGATCGGCAAGGACCACCCGGCGGTCGCCGCACTGCCGCCGCAAGAGACCGAGCACTGACCCCCGGCGGTATAGCGATGGCACCGGCCGGCACCGCCACCCACACCAGCCCCGCCGACCGCTCGCTCGCCTCACGCCTGCCCGCCTTCCCCTGGGACAGCCTGGCGCCCGCCTCGGCGAGGGCTTCCGCCCACCCGGACGGCATCGTGGACCTGTCCATCGGGACACCGGTCGATCCCGTTCCGGCCGTGGTGCGCGACGCGCTCGCAGCAGCGTCCAACTCGCCCGGCTACCCGCTGACCAGGGGAACGGACCGGCTGCGGGCCGCGGCGGCCGGCTGGCTCGCCCGGCGGCACGAGGTCCAGGTCAGCCCCGACGCGGTGCTCCCGGTGATCGGCACCAAAGAATTCATCGCCGCCCTGCCCACCCTGCTCGGCTGCGGCCCGGCCGACGCCGTGACCTTCCCCGAACTCGCTTATCCCACCTACGACATCGGCGCCAGGCTGGCCGGAGCGCGATCGATGGCCACCGACGAGCCCGAACGGGTCACGGCGGCGCCAGTGCGGCTGGCCTGGCTGAACTCGCCGTCCAACCCGACAGGCCGGGTACTGCCTGCCGCACGGATGGCCGAGCTGGTCGGGTGGGCCAGGTCCGCCGACGCCGTGCTCGCCTCCGATGAGTGCTATCTCGACCTGGGATTCGAGGCCTCGCCGGTCCCGGTGCTGCACCCGCAGGTCAGCGGAGGATCGCACGCCGGGCTGCTCGCGGTCTACTCGCTGTCCAAGCGGTCCAACCTGGCCGGGTACCGGGCGGGCTTCGTCACCGGCGATCCCGACCTGGTCGCCGCCCTGCTCGAGATACGCAAGCACGCCGGCCTGATCGTCCCTGCGCCGGTCCAGGCCGCGCTCACCGCCGCACTGGACGACGACGCTCACGCCGAGGGCCAGCACGCCAGGTACGCGGACCGCCGCGCCGCGCTGCGGCCCGCGCTCGAGCAGGCAGGCTGGACGGTGAGCCACTCGGAGGCTGGCCTCTACCTGTGGGCGACGCACCCCGATCACGACTGCTGGCAGTCGGTCCAGGTGCTCGCGGAGATCGGCATCCTCGTCTCACCCGGCGAGTTCTACGGCTCGGCTGGAGCCCGCCACATCCGGGTCGCGCTCACCGCCACCGACGAGCGGATCGCCGCCGCCGTCACCCGCCTGCGCGCCCTGCCCTAGCCCGTCCTCCACCCAGCCCAACCTAGCCCAGCCACGTCACTCTGACCCCTTTTCGCAACTCCCGCCACTCCGGCAGTAGCTCCGCGGTGTCGCCTGCCAACTACCCCGGCGATTCAGTCATGATCGCGGCAGCTACCCCGGCGCTGCAGTCATGATCGCGAGGCTTTTAATGTGATTTGTGGTTACCCAACCCTGGGTAAGTTGGCTTGAGGGCCTTCGGAGGGCCCGGATGGTCACCCAATCCGAGGTAAGTCGGGGCCGGACAGCCTGGCCCGGAATCGGCGGGAGTCCGCGGCGGGTGGCGGGACCGGCGGACCGGGCGACCGGAGGACCGGCGGACCCGGCGGGACCGGCGGGAGCCTGCGACGGGCGGCGGGACCGGCCTACCCGCGGACCGGCCGGGACCGGCGGGAGTTCGCGACGGGTCGCGAAGGCCACGCCAAGGGGTCGCGGCGCAAGGGAACGCTGTTGTGAGGGGGATCTGCGCAACGAATCGCCGCTGACGCGCATGACGCCGCCGGAGACGCCGCAGCGGCGTGCTTCTAGGCTTGGTGATCATCGGTCATCTGGAGGCGCCCATGACGCCGCTGGACGGCGCACACCGCGAGCTGCCGCCGGCACGGACCTATCTCATGTGCCCGCCGGACTACTTCACGGTGGAGTACGCGATCAACCCGTGGATGAACCCTGGCCAGCCAGTGGACCTCGGGCAGGCCCGGCGCCAGTGGGAGCAGCTCAGGTCGACGTACCTGGGCCTGGGCCACACCGTGCGCATCATCGAGCCCAAGCCCGGCCTGCCCGACATGGTGTTCGCCGCCAACGGCGCCACCGTGATCGGCGGGAAGGTGCTCGGCTCCCGCTTCAGGCACCCCGAGCGCCACGCCGAGGGCGCCGCCTACCTGGGCTGGTTCCGGCGCAGCGGCTACTCGTCGGTGACCGAGCCCGAGCACATGAACGAGGGCGAGGGCGACATCATCTTCGCCGGCCGGGCGATCATCGCGGGCTACGGGTTCCGCACCGATCCGGCCGTGCGCGACGAGGTCGAGAAGTTGTTCGGCCTGCCGGTGATCAGCGTCCGGCTGGTCGATCCGCGCTTTTACCACCTCGACACCGCACTCGTGGTGCTCGACGAGAACACCGCCGCCTACTACCCGGCCGCCTTCGACGACGCCGGCCGGGCGGCCCTGGCGGCTCACTTCGCTGTGCTGATCGAGGCGAAGGACGAGGACGCCGAGGTGCTCGGCCTGAACGGGCTCAGCGACGGCCGCCACGTGGTGATCCCCGTCCAGGCCCAGACGCTGGCCGACGAGATCCGGGCGGCCGGGTTCGACGTGGTGAGCGTCGACCTATCGGAATTCAGGAAGGCCGGCGGCGGACCCAAGTGCTGCACGCTGGAACTCAGGTAATCGGGAGGGAACCGGTGCCGCCCAAGCCCATGACAGCGCAGCAGCACAACGCCCAGGCCGCTGCCTACAGCGCGCACAACTACCACCCGCTGCCCGTGGTGATCGCCACCGCCGAAGGCGCCTGGGTTACCGACATCGACGGCAAGCGCTACCTCGACATGCTCGCGGCCTACTCGGCGCTGAACTTCGGCCACCGGCACCCGCGGCTGGTTGCCGCGGCCCAGCGCCAGCTCGAGCGGGTCACGCTGGTCAGCCGGGCGTTCCAGCACGACCAGTTCGGCCCGTTCTGCGCGGAGCTCGCCGCGATGGCCGGCATGGAGATGGTGCTGCCGATGAACACCGGCGCCGAGGCCGTGGAGACCGCCATCAAGACCGCACGCAAGTGGGGCTACGAGGTCAAGGGCGTGCCCGACGGCGAGGCGGTCATCATCGCGTTCGCCGGGAACTTCCACGGCCGGACGACGACGATCATCAGCTTCTCGACCGATCCGGACGCCAGGGGATCCTACGGCCCCTACACGCCGGGGTTCCGGGTGGTCCCTTACGGGGACGCGCGGGCGCTTGCTGAGGCCATGGACGAGCGGGTGGTCGGCGTCCTGGTGGAGCCCATCCAGGGCGAGGCCGGGGTGATCGTGCCGCCGCACGGCTTCCTCGGGCAGGTCCGTGAGCTGTGCACCCGCTGGGGCGCGCTGATGATCGCCGACGAGATCCAGTCCGGCCTCGGCCGGACCGGGGCCACGTTCGCGTGCGAGCAGGACGACGTGGTGCCGGACATGTACGTGCTCGGCAAGGCGCTGGGCGGCGGCATCGTGCCGGTCTCGGCGGTTGTCTCCTCGGCCGATGTGCTCGGGGTTTTCCAGCCAGGCCAGCACGGCTCAACGTTCGGCGGCAACCCGCTGGCCTGCGCGATCGCCCGCGAGGTGATCGCGATGCTCGGTACGGGGGAGTTCCAGGAGCGCTCGGCGAAGCTCGGTGCGCACCTTCATGACCGGCTCAGCGCGCTGCCGACCAGCGCCGTCCGCGAGGTTCGCGGGCGCGGGCTGTGGGCGGGCGTCGAGTTCGGCGAACTCGACGGGCGCGAAGTGTCCGAGCGTCTGATGGACGCCGGCATCCTGGCCAAAGACACACACGGCCACACGATCAGGCTCGCACCGCCGCTCGTGATCGGCCTGGACGACCTGGACTGGGCGATCGACCAGCTGGAGGGCGTACTCCGCTAGCTGACCACACCGGGCTAGCTGACCACACCGGGCTAGCTGACCACACCGGGGCTAGCTGACCACACCGGCGCTAGCTGACCGCGTCGTGCACGCTGCGCCCGGGTTGCGTGACCCTGGGCTCGCTGGCCGATGATGGGCCGTTCGGCCATTCCGGCCGCCGCTCCCCTTTAGGGTGGAGCGAGCCGGTTTGAAACCAGGAGGTAACTGCGCGGTGACCTCCGTCTTGCCCGTCGACCTACCCGACAGCGCGCTCGCCAGCGACGTCGCCCGCGGCCTGGCACTCGTCGAGCAGGGGCTGCGCGAGGCCACCAGGACGGACCATGGCCTGCTCGCCGGGGCGGCGCGGCACCTGATCGACGCGGGAGGCAAGCGCCTGCGGCCGGTGCTCGTGCTACTCGCCGCTCAGTTCGGTAACCCGGCCGATCCGCGCATCGTCCCGTCGGCCGTCGCTCTCGAGCTGACCCACCTGGCGACGCTCTACCACGACGACGTGATGGACGGCGCGGCCGTGCGGCGCGGAGTCGCCAGCGCGAACGCTCGGTGGGGCAACTCGGTAGCGGTCCTGGTCGGCGACTTCCTCTTCGCCAGGGCGGCGGCCGTGCTCGCCGGGCTCGGCCGCGATGCGATCAGGATCCAGGCGGAGACCTTCGGCCGGCTGGTGAACGGCCAGCGGGCCGAGACCGTGGGCCCGGCGCCCGGCGAGGACCCGGTCGAGCACTACCTGAGCGTGCTGCGGGACAAGACCGCGTCGCTGTTCGCCACGTCAGGTGAGTTCGGTGCGCTGCTGTCCGGCGCGTCCGCCGAGGTCATCTGCCAGGTCCGCCGAGCCTGCGAGGCGTGGGGGATCGCGTTCCAGCTCTCCGACGACCTGCTCGACGTCGCCAGCGACAGCTCGGAGTCCGGCAAAACCCCGGGGACCGACCTGCGCGAGGGGGTTCCCACCCTGCCGATGCTGCACGCGCTCGCCTCGTCCAGGCCGGAGGACGCCAGGCTCACCGAGCTGCTGCGCCGCGGCGAGCTGACCGACCCAGCGCTGCACGCCGAGGCGCTCGGCCTGCTCCGCGCGAGCCACGCGATGGAACTGGCACGCGACGACGTGCGGAACTGGGCCGCGATCGCCAGGGACGAGATGCGCGTCCTGCCCGCCGGGCCGGCCAGGGCGGCGTTCGAGGCACTGTGCGAGTGGGTCACCGAGCGCACCGGCTGAGAGCGTGGCACGCAGCCGGATTGCCGAGAGCAGCGTGCGTAACCGGCGCCAGCAGACTCTGGTCAGGGCAGCCACACGTCGTGGTGCGCCCTGGCGACCGCACGCTCCTCGTCGCTCAGGTCGGCGTCCTTGACCGGCACCACGATCGTCCAGTGACTGCCGACCGGGCACCGCTGCAGCCTGGCAAGCCCGAGATCGAGCGCCTTGAGCTTGACCCCGGGAATCCAGATCGTGGTGAACAGGTGGCCCTGGCGGCACCGCACCACCGTCCGGCCGCCGAGCTTGTACCCGAGCAGCCTCGCGGCGAGCGTGACCGCGGCGATGGCGACGATGAGGACGGCGAAGACTCGGCGAGGTGACGACACAGCACTACTGTGACGCGCGGCCGCCGCCGACGCCAGCCACTTGGACTTGCTCCTGCCCGCTCGGCCTGCCCGCTCGGCCTGCGCGCTCAGCCCGCGGGGTCGTACCCGGGAGCGTGCCTGCGCCAGCCAGCGGCCTGCTCGAGCTGCGCGGCGACCGCGAGCAGCAGGGCCTCCTTGCCCGGCGCCGCCACCAGCTGCACCGAACCTGGCATCCCGCCGACCGAGCCGGCCGGCACGCTCGCGGCGGGGAATCCCGCGAGGTTCCACACCCCCGTCATCGGGGCGAACCGCAGCGACGCGACCACGCTGCGCAACCACGAGCCGTCGCTCCAGCGCCGCGCGGGCGGGCAGGTCCAGGCCAGCGACGGCATCGCCAGCACGTCAAAGCGGTCGAAGAACGGCGCGAGTGCCTGCTGCAGCCGCTCCCTGTCCCGCTCACGCGACCCGCGCCCACGTACTAGCAGCCGGCCAGCCTGGAAATGCCTTCTGGCCCGCCGCCCCACGCCGGGCCCGGACAGATCGGACCCAGACAGATACGGCGCGGCGTCGGCGGCGGGCGCAGTCAGCCAGCGTGCGATCACCGCGGGCGTGACCCAGGCCGGATAGCGAGGATCGGCGGGCTCCACGGTGTGGCCAAGCGTGGCGAGCGCCTCGCCGCTACGCCTGACGGCCGCCTTCAGGCCTCGGTGCACCACGATGCCAGGGCCGGTGGGCTTGACCGAGACCGCGATCCGCAGCGCCCGCGGCTCGGTGAGCTCGAACGTCGTCCCTGCCAGCACGCCGAGCGCCAGCGCCGCGTCGGCCACCGTGGTGGTGAGCGGCCCGTTCTCCAGGATGCCCGACCAGCTGTCGGCGCCGACTTCGGCAGGCACCACGCCTGGCCCCGGCTTGATGCCGAACAGCCCGCAGGCCGCGGCCGGGATCCTGACCGAGCCCAGGCCGTCGTTTCCGACCGCGAGCGGGACCATCGCCGAGGCCACCGCCGCCGCTGAGCCGCCGGACGAGCCGCCGGGCGTACGGCGGCGGTCCCACGGGTTGCGCGCGACGCCGAACGGCCCGTCGGTGAACGGGAAGATCGCGAACTCGGGCAGGCTGGTCAGCCCGACGATCACCGCGCCGGCCCCGCGCAGCCGCTCCACCAGGGGATGATCGCGCTCCTGCGGTGTGTCCGGCGTCGCGAGGCTGCCGACCCGCATCGGCTCGCCGGTCACCGGAATGTTGTCCTTGATCGCGACAGGAACGCCGGCCAGCGGCAGATCGCCCCGGTCGGGCCGACTGTCCACCTCGCCCGCCTCGCGCAGCGCGGCCTCGGCCCGCACCCGGACGAAGGCGCCTAGCTCGCCATCGATAGCCGCGATCCGGTCCAGGTGCTCGGCGACCACGTCGCGGGCGCTGGCCTGCCCGGCGCGGACGGCGATCGCGATCTCGGTCGCCGTGCGACCAGTCCAGTCAGCCACAGCGACATTATGCGGCGGACGGGATCACGAAGAAAGTTGCTACCACTGGTAGCATAACAACATGAGCACGGAGTCGTCCGAGTCGTCCCAGCCTGAACTCAGCGCACTCGAGCAGGCGCTGCGGCAGGCGCTGCGCCTCGTGCCGCGCGAGGACGTGGTCAGGTGCATCACGTCGGTGCTGCCTGTCACCGTCCTCGTCGACGAGAGCAGCCGCCTGCACGGCGGAAAGGTGAGGAAGGTGAGCGTCTCGATGCCAGAGGAGCTAGCCGACGCGGTCCGCGCCCGTACCGGGACAGGCGGCTTCAGCCGCTACGTCACCGAGGCGGTCCAGGAGCACGTCAGGCTCGACCTGCTCGATGACCTGTCGGCCGAACTCCAGGCCGAGTTCGGTCAGTTCGATGCGGAAGGGGTCCGCCAGGCGATGCGGCTATGGCCGGATTACGAGGAGGAACAATAAGCGGCTCGCTGGTCCTGGATGCGGAAGGCCTGGTCAAGCTGGCCAGCGGCGATCCTAGGGCCACGCTCCCGTTCGAGGCCGCCCGCAGGCGGGGAGGATCGGTCGTCATCGCAGCGTCGACGCTGGCGGAGGTGCTGCGTGGCGGCCCAAGGGACGCTCCGATTCACCGCGTGCTTGACCAGATCTCGGTCGTTCCGATCGACGGCCGGCGCGCTCGGACCGCGGGTGAGCTGCTCGGTCGGACCCGACTATCCGGGCATCGGCACGCCCTCGATGCGCTGCTCGCCGTCGTCGCGCTTGAACAGCCGCGCCCCGTGGTCCTGCTTGCCAGCGATCTCGATGACCTGGCCAGGCTGACCGAGGAGCCGGGCCGGCCTCGCGGCGAGAGGGTAGCCGTGGTCAGGGTCTGACCGCGCCTGGTACTGGTGATCCGCAGCGGCATATCGTTCCTGCTGTGACCGTTCTCGCCAGCGCGCTCGACACCGGCAGTGCCGAGTACCAGGCCAGGCGGTCGGCGATGCTCGCCAAACTCGCCGAACTCGACGCCGAGCACGCCAAGGCGCTGGCCGGCGGCGGGCCTAAGTACGTCAAGCGGCACAGGGACCGCGGCAAGCTGACCGTGCGCGAGCGGGTGGAACTGCTGATCGACCCGGACTCGCCGTTCCTCGAGCTGTCGGCGCTGGCCGGGCACGGCACCGGCTTCCCGGTCGGCGGCAGCGGCGTCAGCGGGATCGGCGTCGTCAGCGGCACCGAGTGCCTGATCAGCGCGAGCGACCCAACCGTGCGCGGCGGCTCGACCAACCCCTGGTCGCTGCGCAAGTCGCTGCGGGGCATGCAGATCGCGATCGAGAACCGGCTGCCGCTGGTCAACCTGGTCGAGTCGGGCGGCGCCGACCTGCCGACCCAGAAGGAGATCTTCATTCCGGGCGGCCAGATCTTCCGCGACCTGACCAGGATGTCCGCGGCGGGGGTACCGACGATCGCGCTGGTCTTCGGCAACTCCACTGCGGGCGGCGCCTACGTGCCAGGCATGAGCGACTACGTGGTCATGATCGACGGCCGGTCCAAGGTGTTCCTCGCCGGGCCGCCGCTGGTGAAGATGGCGACCGGCGAGGAGTCCGACGACGAGTCGCTCGGCGGGGCGAGCATGCACGCCAGGCAGTCCGGTCTCGCCGACTTCCTCGCCGAGACCGAGCACGACGCGCTGCGGATCGGCCGGACCATCGTGGCCAGGCTGAACTGGCGCAAGCCAGGCCCCGGTCCTGCCCGGCCCGCGGTGCCGCCTGCGCACGACCCCGATGACCTGCTCGGCATCGTGCCCGAGGACCTGAAGGTGCCGTTCGACCCGCGCGAGGTGATCGCCAGGATCGTGGACGGCTCGGACTTCGACGAGTTCAAGCCGCTGTACGGGACCTGCCTGGCAACCGGCTGGGCGGCGCTGCACGGCTACCCGATCGGCGTCCTGGCCAACTCGCGCGGCGTGCTGTTCAGCGAGGAGTCGCAGAAGGCCGCCCAGTTCATCCAGCTGGCCAACCAGATCGGGGTGCCGCTGCTCTTCCTGCAGAACACGACCGGCTACATGGTGGGAGCCAGCTACGAGCAGGCCGGGATCATCAAGCACGGCGCGATGATGATCAACGCGGTCGCCAACAGCCGGGTACCGCACCTGACGGTCGTGCTGGGCGCCTCGTACGGCGCGGGGAACTACGGCATGTGCGGCCGTGCGTACGACCCGCGATTCCTGTTCAGCTGGCCGAGCGCCAAGTCCGCGGTGATGGGCCCCGCGCAGCTTGCCGGGGTGCTGTCGATCGTGGGCCGCCAGTCGGCCGCCGCCCGCGGCGAGACGTACGACGAGGCGGCCGACGCCGCCATGCGGACGATGGTGGAGGAGCAGATCGAGGCCGAGTCGCATCCGTTCGTGCTGTCAGGCAGGATCTATGACGACGGCGTGATCGACCCGCGCGACACCAGGTCCGTGCTCGGCATGTGCCTGTCGGTCATCGACGGCGCCCCCGGCGCGGCCGGCGGCAGCGACCGGCACGGTCAGGGATTTGGCGGCCTGGCGGCAGTGCCTGGCGCGAGCCGTTTCGGCGTATTCAGGATGTGAGGCGGGGAGTGATCATCAGCTGCCTGCTCGTGGCGAACCGCGGCGAGATCGCGCGGCGCGTCTTCCGGTCCTGCCGCCAGGCCGGCATCGCCACCGTCGCGGTCTTCTCCGACCCTGACGCCGGGTCGCCGCACGTGGCCGAGGCCGACCTTGCGGTCAGGCTGCCAGGCGCCACGCCGGCCCAGACCTACCTGAACCGCGAGGCGGTGGTGGCGGCCGCGGTCGCGGCAGGCGCCGATGCCGTGCACCCCGGCTACGGGTTCCTGGCCGAGGACCCGGAATTCGCCAGGCACGTGATCGCCGCCGGCCTGACCTGGGTCGGTCCGCCACCGGAGGCGATGGCCGCGATGGCGCTCAAGATCGAAGCTAGGAAACGGGCCGCAGTGGCCGGTGTGCCGATCCTGGCCGAGCTTGACCAGGAGTCGGTCAGGACGTTCCCGGTCCTGGTCAAGGCATCGGCGGGCGGCGGCGGGCGGGGGATGCGCGCCGTGTTCGGCGCCGCGGACCTGGCCGAGGCGGTCGAGTCGGCCAGCCGCGAGGCGCGTGCCGCGTTCGGCGACGGCACGGTGTTCTGCGAGCCGCTGCTAGCCGGCGCCCGGCATATCGAGGTCCAGGTGCTTGCCGACTCCCACGGCACGGTCTGGGCGCTGACCGAGCGGGACTGCTCCGTACAGCGGCGCTACGCCAAGGTGATCGAGGAGACCCCGTCGCCGGCGGTTGACCAGGGGCTGCGCGACCGGCTGCTCGACGCGGCGGCCGCGCTCGCCCGCGCCGTCGGGTACGTCAACGCGGGCACGGTGGAGTTCCTGGTGGCGGGGAGCGGGCAGGGCGATGGCCCGGCCGGGGACGGCGAGTTCTACTTCCTCGAGTTCAACACCAGGCTGCAGGTCGAGCACCCGGTGACCGAGTGCGTGCACGGGATCGACCTGGTGGCGCTGCAGATCGCGATCGCCGAGGGCGGGAGGCTGCCTGAGCGACCGCCGGCCGCCGCCGGGCACGCGATCGAGGCCCGGCTGTACGCGGAGGACCCGGCGCAGGGGTTCCGCCCGGCCGGGGGCCTGGTGCAGGCGTTCGCCGTGCCGGACGCGGACTGCGCGTTCGGCCTGCCCCCAGGGCTGGCCACCGGCGGCGGGATGGCCGGGTCCGCTATCGGCGGAGCGGCCGCGTGCCTGCGGCTGGACGCCGGGGTGCAGGCCGGCACGGTGGTCAGCACGCACTACGACGCCATGCTCGCCAAGGTGATCACCTGGGCGCCGGACCGGCCAGCCGCGCTGCGGCGGCTATCGGCCGCGCTGGCCCGAACCAGGATCGCTGGCCTGCCCACCAACCGTGACCTGCTGATCAGCGTGCTGCGCAACCCGGAGTTCGCGGCCGGCGGCGCGGACACCTCGCTGCTCGACGGCTACGACGTGGCCGCCCTGGTCCCCGACGAGCGGACCTGCCGGATCGCCGCGGCGGCCGCGGCCGCCGCGATCGCCGCCGCCAACCGGATCCAGGCACGGACCGCGGCCACCATCCCGGGCGGCTGGCGGAACGTGCCGAGCCAGCCGCAGCTCACCTCCTTCGACGGCCCGCGCGGGCGACTCGACATCCGCTACCGGTGGGACCGGACGGGCAGGATCGAGATCGCGCCGGACCGCGACGAAGCCGACGGTGACGGGGCCAGCAGCGACAAGGTCGGCGGCGACGGGGCCAGCAGCGACGGGGCCAGCGCGGCTGACGCCCTTGTGATCGTCGAATTCGCGCCCGAGGCGGTGACGCTGGAGGTGACCGGCGCGCGCTACCGGTTCGACGTCTGCCGGGCCGGTCCCGATCTCTGGGTGGACTCGCCGCTCGGCTCGGTCGCCCTCAGGCTGCTTGACCGCCTGCCGGCCCCGGGCCGTGCCGCCGAGTCAGGCTCGCTGGTCGCGCCGATGCCCGGCAGTGTCACCAGGATCGCCGCGGCGGCCGGCGACCGGGTGCTGGCCGGCCAGCTCGTGCTCGTGCTCGAGGCCATGAAGATGGAGCACCAGATCGCCGCCCCGGCCAGCGGCGTGCTCGCCGAACTGCGGGTGGCGCACGGCGCCCAGGTCAACGCCGGCGATGTGCTCGCGATCGTCGCGACCGAGGAATCGCAGCGCGCCGCGGCCGACGATTCCGCTCGCGCGGCGGCCGACGAATCCGCTCAGGTCGCGGCGGACGAATCCCCTCGCGTCGCAGCGGGCGAATCCCTCGTGCCGCGGCCGACGGGAAGGAGCACAGCATGAGTGAGCCCGACCGGCAGGTTCTGGTGCGCGCCGAGAGCGCGGGCGGGGTGCGGACGATCACGCTCGACTCGCCGCACAACGCCAACGCGCTGTCGGTCGGCCTGCTGTCCCAGCTGCAGACGGCGCTGGACGACGCGATGGCCCACCCCGACGTCCGGGTGGTGGTGCTGACCGGCGCTGGCAAGGTGTTCTGTTCCGGCGCGGACCTGAAGGGAGCGCGGACCAGCCCGACCGGCACCACCGGCCTGATGGCCGGCGTCGTCGAGCTGCTCTGGGATGCCGCCAAGCCGACGATCTGCCGTGTGAACGGCGCCGCGCGGGCTGGCGGCATCGGCCTGGTCGCCGCGTGCGACATCGCGATCGCCGCACAGCGCGCCACCTTCGCGTTCTCCGAGGTCAGGATCGGCGTGGTCCCCGCCGTGATCTCGGTGCCCTGCCTGCGGCGGATGCCGTCACGGGCGGCTGCCGAGTACTTCCTGACCGGGGAGGTCTTCGACGCGGCACGCGCGGCCGAGATCGGCCTGCTGACCAGGGCCGTCCCTGCCGAGGACCTGGACGCCGAGACCGCCAGGTACGCCGGGATGCTGCTGCGCGGCGCCCCTGGTGCGCTGGCGGGCACGAAGGGCGTGCTCAGGGATGTCCCTGGCGAGACGGTGGGGGCCGGGCTTGCCCAGATGGCCGCGCTCTCTGGCGGCTTCTTCGGCTCCGCCGAGGCCAGGGAGGGGATGACGGCGTTCGCCGAGAAGCGTGATCCAGCCTGGGTCCCGGCGGCCGGCGGCTGAGATGCCGGGCGAGCCTGCCGCGATGCAGCCGGGCCAATCTCGCGCTGAGGCCCGCAGCGAGCCTCCCGCTGCGCTGCGGATCGCCAACTGCAGCGGGTTCTACGGCGACCGGCTGTCTGCGGCGCGCGAGATGGTCGAAGGCGGCCCGATCGACGTGCTGACCGGAGACTGGCTGGCCGAGCTGACCATGCTGCTGCTCGGCAAGGCCATGCTCAGCGGGCGGCCGGGGTACGCCAGGACGTTCCTGACCCAGCTTGAGCAAGTTCTGCCGACCTGCCTGGAACGCGGGATCAAGATCGTCGCCAATGCGGGCGGGCTCGATCCGGCCGGGTGCGCCGCAGCAGTCACCGAACTGGCCAGGCGGGCCGGGCTCTCCCCCGTGGTCGCTCACGTCGAGGGCGACGACCTGCTCGCCAGGCTCCCCGAGCTGCAGCAGGCCGGGCACCCGCTGGCTAACTCCGATACCGGGGAACTGCTCGCGCGGGCGGGCGTGACCCCGCTGACCGCCCACGCCTACCTGGGCGGGCTGCCGATCGCCAGGGCGCTGGACGCCGGGGCCGACGTCGTGGTCACCGGCCGGGTGACCGACGCCGCGCTGGTGACCGGGCCGGGGATCTGGCGGTTCGGCTGGGACGGCAGTGACCTGGACGCGCTGGCCGGCGCCGTGGTGGCGGGCCACGTGATCGAGTGCGGCTGCCAGGCGACCGGGGGGAACTACTCGTTCTTCGCCGAGGTTCCCGACCTGACCGCAGCCGGCTTCCCGCTGGCCGAGCTCGCCGCCGACGGGTCGGCGGTGATCACCAAGCATCCGGGCACCGGCGGCCAGGTGTCGGTGGGCACCGTGACCGCTCAGCTGCTCTACGAGATCGGCAGCCCGCGTTACCTTAACCCCGACGTCACGGCGCGGTTCGACACGATCGCGGTCGAGCAGGCCGGGCCGGACCGGGTCAGGGTGAGCGGCGTCCGCGGCGAGCCGCCGCCCGGCACGCTCAAGGTGTCGCTGAACTACGTCGGCGGATACCGGAACTCGATGATCCTGGCGATCGAGGGGCTCGACGTCGCCGCCAAGGCCCGGCTGGCCGAGCAGACCCTCTGGTCCAGGATCGATGGCGGCCAGAGCGCGTTCGAGATCGCCGACGTCGAGCTTGTCGGGTCCGATCCCGCGCTGCTGCGGATCACCGTGCTCGACCAGGACAAGGCCAAGGTGGGCCGCGCGTTCTCCGCGGCCGTGGTCGAGACGGCGCTGGCCAGCTACCCGGGGTTCTACGCGCTCACCCCGCCAGGTGACGCGTCGATGTTCGGGGTCTACTGGCCGACGCAGGTCCCTGCCGAACTCGTCACCACCCGGGTCCTGATCGACGGCAGGCCGGTCTGGTCGGGACCGGCTCGAATCGAGCCGGCCGAGCCCGCCGAGCCCGCCGAGCCGACCGGCGCCGAGCCAGCTGGGGCCGGCGGCGCCGGCACGGACAAGAGACCGGCCGCACGGGCAGGCCAGGCGCACGAGCCCGTACCGACGAGGCGGGTACCGCTCGGCACGATCGCCGGCGCCCGCTCGGGCGACAAGGGCGGCAACGCCAACGTCGGGGTCTGGGTCCGCACGCCCGAGGAGTTCGCCTGGCTGGACGGCTACCTCACCGCCGAGCACCTCGGCGCTCTCGTCCCCGCGGTCGCCGAACTGCCGGTGCAGCGCTACCCGCTGCCGAACCTGCTCGCGGTCAACTTCGTCGTGGCCGGGCTGCTCGGCCGCGGCGTCGCGGCGAGCACGAGGCTCGACCCGCAGGCCAAGGCGCTCGGGGAGGAGGTGCGCGCCGCGCTGGCCGACATCCCGGTCGCGCTGCTCGACCTGCCTGGTGCCTGTACCTAGCTCGATTCTCAGGATCGAATCTGGCCTCGACAGCGCGCTTCCGCGGTGTCGTCGAGGCGCATTCACGCGGAACTCACATGGGATCCGCATCTTGGCCTGATGTCGGCTTCCTACGATGGCGCCGGTGACGCTTCACGCTGATTTCGACGAGGCCGTGCCCAAGTTGCCCGTCGCCAAGCCGCGCTGGCTCCCGGCAGGGGGCATCCGCCTAGCCAGCTTCGAAGTGCTGCTCGCCGTCGTCTGGTTTGCTGTGCTGTGCGTGGTCGTGCTTCGCACCGCACCGCGGCTGCTTGAGCCCGACGACTTCGCCTATCGCGCGTCGGTCGTGGCCATGACGCAGGGCCACTTCCTGACACTGTCGACGGCCCAGCTCAATGCGCTGGGGGCGCAGCTCGGCAGCCTGGGCGCGCGGGGGCCGGGCGCGCCCGGCGGGATCCCGCAGTGGGTGCAGCTTGCGGACGGGCGGTGGATCAGCGAGAAAGATCCCGGCTATCCGTTCCTGGCCGTGGCGTTCCAGGCGCTGGGGATTATCCGGCTGGCTCCGCTGTTCTACGGCGCGCTGGCCTGCATCGGGCTCTATGTCGGCGGGAGGCGCTGGCTCGGCCGCTTCGGCGGCACGGCCGCCGTCGGCCTGTACTGCTCGTCAGGTACGGCGCTGATGTTCTCCTGGCGTGACTACCTGCCGACGTTCATCGACGCCTCCCTCATCGCGGCAGGCACCGGTGCCCTGCTCTGGGCTGTCCTGGCCGTGGAGCACAGTGCCCGGCGGCGTAGCTGGGCGGGACTGGCCGGGTTCGTGGCGTTGGAGGCAGCCACCTTCGCCCGGTACACCGACATCGTGGTACTCGGCTGCGCGGTGGTCGCAGTGATCGTGGCATGGCGGCTGCCGGCGGCCAGGCTGCCTCGGTCTGCACTGGCGTGGTGGCTGGGCTCGGTGGCGGTGTTCTGCGCGGGCGTCGGGCTGTTCGACACCCTGGTCTACGGCGGTCCGCTGCGGTCGGGATACCGGCCGGGCGAGATCAGGTTCAGCCTCAGCGCGATCTGGCCGAACCTCAGGGTCATGCCCAGGGACCTGATCTGGACCACGCCGATGTTCGCGCTCGGGCTGGCGGCGCTGGTCTGGATCATCGCGGCGCGGGCCCGCCGGCGCCGTGCCGGCGGCGAGCAAGCAACCGCGGTGCGACGGGACCTGGCCGTCGGGCTTTGCCTGGCGGCGTCATGGCTTGCCATCTGGGGCCTGTACAGCGCTTATACGTGGACCGCGCCCGCGGTCAACTTGGGCGGCCTCAGCACTATGATCGTGTTTCCTTTCGTCCGGTTCTATGTCCCGGCGCTCGGCGCGATCGCGCTGCTCGGCGCGTGGCTGGTGACGCGCATCCCCGGCAAGGCGGCGCTGCCAGCGATAGCCGTAGTCGCCGTGGTCGCCGCGATGTTCGGCCTGGGCGTGCACTCCTTCGACGTCATGGTGTCGAGCGCCAACACCCTGATGCGAACCCATGCCCCAGGCCCCCCTGGCCAGCGAGGCCATGTGCAATCTCGGTGAGGCTTACACGGCCTCGCGAGCGCCTTCGCTATAACCCACCCACGGTGGCCGAGATATTCATGGAGCGCAATATCAGCTGAGTATCACTTTGGTACGATGCGACCGGCGCAGTTCGGCTGGGGCAGCGCCCTTCAGGTAATTCTGACGGCGCTGGTCGGCACGCCGCGCGCATCCGGGGGCACGATTTGGGCCAGACAGTTCAGGACCCCCCGCGTCGGACCCTGGCCGCCAGGCTCGAAGACCGGGACCGGTGCCGATTCACCGGCCGCGCCAGGGAACTTGCCTTCATCGACCGGTGCCTGGACTCCGACGATCCGCCTGCCAGCGTCGTGCACATCACCGGTCCAGGCGGGATCGGCAAGAGCGCGCTGCTGCGCGAGGTCGGCCGCCGCGGCCGGGCGCTCGGGTTCACCGTGCTCACCTGCGACGGCCGCGAGTTCGAGCCGGTGCCCGGTGAGCTCGAGGATGCTCTACGTGCCGCCGCCCAGCAGGTCAGGCCGCTGGTGATACTTGACTCCTACGAGCGGATGACCGCGCTCGACCCCTACCTGCGACGCGAGCTGCTGCCGTCGCTGCCTGACCGCTCGCTGGTCGTGATCGCCGGACGCGCCGCCCCCGACCCCGCCTGGTTCGCCGGCGGCTGGGAGTCAGTCACCGCGCGCCTTGACCTGGGCACGCTCGGACCGCAGGAGGCGCAGGACCTGCTTGCCGCACACGGGCTGCGGGACGAGCGCGTCCCCGCCATCGTGGACTGGGCCGCCGGGTCGCCGCTGGCCCTGGCGCTGGCGGCCGATACCGCCTCGGCGGACCCGACGTGGAACGCGGCCAGCCAGCCGGACCGGCCGGAGATCCTCAGGTCGCTCGTGCACCGGCTGATCGACAGCGACGTGCGCGACGTGCGCCCGTCGGCACTCGGGATCGCGGCTGTGGCCAGGACCACCACGCTCGGCCTGCTGCGCGCGCTGCTGCCCGGCGAGGACGCCGACCGCGCCTACCAGCGGCTGTCCGAGCTAACCGTGAGCGAGCCGCTCGGCGACGGGATCGCACTGCACGACCTGGTGCGCAAGGCCCTGCTCGCCGACCTGCGGCGGCGCACCCCCGAGCTTGAGCGCGACCTGCGGCGCCGGATCGTGGACTACCTGTACCAGTGCGCGAGCGACGGCCAGCCCATGCTGATCATCGAGATGGCGCACCTGGTGGAGAACCCCCTGGTGCGCTGGGGGTTCGGCTGGGATGGCAGTACCAGCCTGCGGGTCGACAACGTGCGCGACGACGACGCCGACCGGGTGGAACGCCAGCTCGGCGAGCACAACAACTGGGCCTGGTGGCAGCTGACCCGCCGGTACTTCACCGAGTCGCCCGACCGGGTCGCGGTCGCCAGGGACCTGGACGACCGGGTCTGCGGCTACATGGCCTACATGAGCCAGCGGACCGCGCCGCCGCTGGCCGACACCGACCCGCTGATCGGGCGCTGGCTGGCGCACGCGCGGCAGGACGCCGCGCTCGGCGACTCCGTGCTGTGGCAGGCCGCCGTGGACTTCACCGCCGACGGGAAGGCGCAGGCCATGCTGGGCCTGGCCGGCGTGCTGCGCTCCGGGGTGGCCAACCCGAGGTTCGCCTACCTGCCGATCGATCCCGCGCACCCCGGCGCGCTCGACTTCGCCCGCGCGCTGGACGCGGCGCACCTCGCCGACCTGGACGCCGTCATCGGCGGCCAGACGGTCGAGTGCTACCGGCTGGATTTCGGCCCAGGCGGGCTGCTCGCCTCCCTGCGCAGCACGGTCTTCCTCGAACTCGGCCTGGCGCTGCCCGAGGCCGCGAGCCCTGGCCCGAGCCCCGACTCGAGCCCGCGCGCCGAGCCCGCTCAGGCGCCGCGGCCAGGCTGGGAGGCAGAGACCGTGCGCGAGGCGCTGCGGAACTTCCAAGTACCCAGGGACCTGGCCCGCAGCCCGCTCGCCCAGGGGGACGCGGTCGCCGAGCGAGCCGAGTCCGTGCGCCGGCTGCTGCGCGAGGCCAGCCGGGAGGCCTTCGGCGATAGCGAGAGCGAGAAGCTGCTGCAGCGGGTCCTGGTGGCCGGCTACCTGGAGGCCACGACCAGCCACGAGGCGGCCGCCGCCAGGCTCTGCCTCAGCCGCGCCGCGTACTTCAGGCGGCTGCGGACCGCGGTGGAGCGGCTGGCCGAGCACCTCGCTGCCGCCCCGCCCCCCGCCGATCCCCGGTCGGCCAGCTAGCTCCGGCTCGACGGCGAGACAGCTAGCCGAACCTGCCTGGCCCGATCAGGCTCCGGCGCGGCCTTGACCAGGCAACCACGCCGACGATCAGGCCAGCCATCGCCGCCACGGCACCGCCGAACAGGAACCACTCCCCGGCCGCCGACGCCTCGATCAGCACGCTGCCCTGATGGCTCGACCCCGAGGCGAGCGCGAACGAGGCCAGCAGCCAGCCGACGGCCGGCGCAAGCGCGCCAAGCGGCGAGCGGGTGCCCCAGGCGCCGAGCGCGCCAGTGGTGAAGATCGCGGCGTCGAAACAGAGCGCGGCAAGCGGCGCTGGCCCGGCCGCGTAGAAGAACGCGCCAACCAGGGCCTGCCCGACCCCGAAGCAGAACAGCGCCAGGTAGGTCGCGGCCCCGAGCGCGGCGCTTCCCGCCCCGCGGCGCCCGCCGCCGCGCCCGGCCGCCGGGCTTCCTGCCGCCTGCTGCTGGCTGGTCACCGTCATAGGCTAGTCAATCGGTGCGTCGATCCCCGCGAACAGATCCGCCTCACGCCCGCCTGAGCCGCCGTCAGGGCCGCGCGGGCCGGCCAGCAGCGTGAAGTACTCGATGCCGAGCGCCCGCTGGCCCACCCGGTCGGACAGCGCGAAGAACGGGCTGTCCACCGCGATCTGGCTCGCGTGCGCCCGCATCGCCGCGAGCTTGGCCGGCAGGTAGTCGCGCGCGTCGATCTCGGTGGTGACCTGCTCGTCGGGCACGCCGAACGGCAGGTCGTCGACGGAATCAACGGCAAGGAACCCGGACTCCGACCCGCCCGGCCCGCCCGGGCCGCCCGACCTGTTGCGACCCTCGCCCATCACCTTGATTGCCTCGGCCAGCACCGACCGGGGGACGGCGGTGGCATAGAACTTGGCCACCAAGCCGTCGGCGAGCTCGAAGGCCCGCCAGGCCACCCGGTGTGCCTGGATGTGGTCGGGATGCCCGTAGAACCCGTTGGCGTCGTAGGTAACAAGCACCTGCGGCTGCACCTCGGCGATGATGTCGAGCAGGGCACGCGCGGCCTCGTCCACGTCGGCGCGCCAGAACACGCCGTCCCAGTCGTTGGACGGGGTGCCCATCATGCCCGAGTCATGCCAGCGGCCCGCGCCGCCGAGGAACCGATGGTCGGCCACCCCGAGCGCGGCGCAGGCCGCGGCCAGCTCGCCGATCCGGTGCTGGCCGAGCTTGTTCTCCCGGTCCCAGGCGAGGTGAGCGAGGTCAGCCGGGATGATCTCGCCAAGCTCGCCGAGCGTGCAGGTGACCAGGGTGACCTGCGCCCCCTGCGCGGCGTACCTGGCCATCGTGGCGCCGGTCTCGATCGACTCGTCATCCGGATGGGCGTGCACGAGCATGAGCCGCCTGCCGTCACTGTTGCGGCCGACGCGGCGCTGATCCGCCCCTTGCTGGTCCATGCCGCGAGGATAACGAGCCAGCGCCGCCCGGTCCCGGCCGGAGCGGGCTGGCAAGATCTGATGTCATGACCGACACCTTCCCGCGTCAGCGTGCCCGCACCCAGAACTTCAGCCTCGGCGCCCCGCGCTCGTTCGCGGTGTCGCCGGACGGTCGCCGGGTCGCGTTCCTGCGCAGCAAGGGCGGCGCCGACCCGGTCACCTGCCTGTGGGTAATCGACCTGGACGACGACGGCGACCTCGCGGCTGGCGGGTCGGAGCGGCTGGTCGCCGACCCGGCGGCGATCAGTGCCGACAGCCAAGAGCCTCCAGAGGAACAAGCTCGCAGGGAGCGGTCGAGAGAGCGGGCCGGCGGGGTGGTGGGGTTTGCCACCGACGCCGGCTTCACGCTGGCCGCGTTCGCCCTTGCGGGCCAGGTCTATACGGTGGCGCTCTCCCCTGGCGGGGACGTTCCGCGCCCGGCAGGCGCGCGGTCGCCGGCGATCGACCCCAGGCCCGACCCTGGCGGCGGCCAGGTGGCCTACGTCTGCGACGGGGCGCTGCGGATCACCGACCTGCGGACCGGCGGGGACCGTGAGCTGATCGGTCCGCCGCCAGGAACCACCGGTATCACCTACGGCCTGGCCGAGTTTGTCGCGGCCGAGGAGATGCGCAGGATGCGCGGGTACTGGTGGGCCCCGGACGGCTCGGCGCTGCTGGTCGCGCGGGTGGACAACACCGTCGTGCGGCGCTGGCACATCGCCGATCCCGCTCATCCCGACCGAGTGCCGGCTCAGGTGAGCTATCCGGCCGCGGGTACCCCGAACGCCCTCGTTGAACTACTGATCGTGAGCACGAACGGACGGTCAGTCCCGGTGCGCTGGGACGCCGAAGCGTTCGAGTACGTCACCACGGCCGACTGGGACGCAGCCGGGCCGCTGATCGTGGTGCAGTCCAGGGACCAGCGGCGGGCGCGGCTGCTTGCGGTGGATGGCCAGACCGGCACGACGCGGGTGCTGCGCGAGGACGCCGACGAGTGCTGGCTGGACATCGTGCCGGGGGTGCCCGCCAGGCTGCGCGACGGCAGCATCGTGTGGACGGCCGACCTGGACGGCGCGCGGCGGCTGCTGGTGTGCGCCGAGGGTGACCTGGCCGGCGGCGCAGTCCCGGTGAGCCCGCCGGAGCTTCAGGTGCGGACGGTGCTGTCGGTGGACGGCGATACGGTGCTGTTCACCGGGTCAGACGGCGACCCGACCGAGATCGGAGTCTGGGCCTACGGGCCGACGGGCCTGTCCAGGATCTCCGGCGACGGGCAACCGGGAGTGCACGGCGGCGTCCGGGCGGGCGGCACCACGGTGCTGATCAGTCAGTCGATGGCGGGGCCTGGCCTGACCGTCACCGTGCTGCGCGACCGGCCAGAACACTCCGGCGCGGGCTCAGCCGGGTCACCGCCAGGAACTGCGTCCTCGGCCGACACCAGATCGCGCGTCGGCGGGCCCGCGGCGGTGGCGACGATCGGATCGCTGGCCGAGCGGCCGGCGCTGCCCGCGCTGCGGGTCGGGCTGCTGCGCTGCGGGCCGCGCGAGCTCCGCACGGCCCTGCTGCTGCCGTCCTGGTACCGGCCGGGCTCGGGAAGCCTGCCGGTGCTGCTCGACCCCTACGGCGGGCCGACCTCGCAGCGGGTGCTGGCCTGCGCCGACGCCTACCTGGCCTCGCAGTGGTTCGCCGACCAGGGCTTCGCGGTGATCGTCACCGACGGCGCTGGCACGCCGGGCCGCGGACCGGCGTGGGAGCGCGCCGTAGCCGACGACCTGGCCGCGCCGATCCTGGCCGACCAGGTCGAGGCGCTCGCCGCCGTGGCCGAGCACTGCGCGGGCGACCCGGGCGGTGCCGACCTCGACCTGACCAAGGTGGCCATCCGAGGCTGGTCGTTCGGCGGGTACCTGTCGGCGCTTGCCGTGCTGCGCAGGCCCGATGTGTTCCACGCCGCGATCGCCGGCGCGCCGGTGACGGACTGGCGGCTGTACGACACCCACTACACCGAGCGGTACCTCGGTCACCCCGACCGCAACCCGGAGGCCTACGAGCGCTCCGGCCTGATCGCCGACGCGCACCTGCTCACCCGGCCATTGATGATCATCCACGGCCTGGTCGACGACAATGTCGTGGTCGCGCACACGCTGCGGCTGTCCTCTGCGCTGCTGGCGGCCGGCCGGCCGCACTGCGTGCTGCCGCTGTCCGGGGTGACGCATATGGCGTCGCAGGAGGAGGTGGCCGAGAACCTGCTGCTGCTCCAGGTCGCGTTCCTGCGCGACGCGCTGGGCGTCGCCGAGCCCGATCAGGTCGCGGCAGGCCGGGCCTGAGCGCGGCGCCGCCCGGCCGGGTGTCGCCAGTGTCACACTGGCGGAAGCTCCACCCTGAGCCGTCCAGTGATTACCGTTGGAATAAGGTTCTGTGGGCAACGCGGGCAGCGATCCCAGCCACCTCAGCTTCTACCCGGAGACGTCCATGACGCAGGTATCGGAGGCGCCGGCCAAGACGCGGGCGCAGATCGCCAGCAAGACCCTGCGGAAGGACGACTGGTGGCGCCAGCCCGCCATCAACGGCACCTTCCTCGGCATCGTGGTGATCTACCTGACCTGGGCATCGCTGGTCAACGAGAACTACTTCTGGAAGCCGTACATCTCGCCGTTGTACTCGCCGTGCCTGGTCACCACCTGCACGCCGGGGGCCGGGTTCAGCTGGATTCCCTGGGTGGCCGGGCTGACCCCGGCGATCATCATCATCTGGGGCCCGATGGGCTTCCGGCTCACCTGCTACTACTACCGCAAGGCGTACTACCGCGCGTTCTGGCAGGCGCCGACCGCGTGCGCGGTGCGCGAGCCGCACGCGAAGTACACCGGCGAGACCAGGGTGCCGCTGATCCTGCAGAACCTGCACCGCTATTTCTTCTTCGTCGCGCTGATCTTCAACGTGATCCTGACCGCCGACGCGGTGCTCGCGTTCAGGAACCATTCGGGCCAGTGGGGGCACATGGGCCTCGGCACGCTCGTGCTCGTGGTCAACGCGGCGCTGCTGTGGGTGTACTCGCTGTCCTGCCACGCCTGCCGGCACATCACAGGCGGCCGGCTCAAGCACTTCTCCAAGCACCCGGTCAGGTACAAGGCCTGGACCCTGATCTCCAAGCTGAACGCGCGGCACATGCAGTTCGCCTGGGTATCGCTGGGGTTCGTGCTCTTCACCGACCTGTACATCCGGCTGGTGGCCAGCGGCGTCATCAGCGACCCGCGGTTCTTCTAGATCGAGGCAGAAGGTGCCTGACCTGTCATGACTGACATCGAACGACTTCCCTACGACGTCGTAGTGATCGGCGCCGGCGGCTCGGGCCTGCGGGCGGCGATCGAGGCCCGGCTGGCCGGCAAGCGGACGGCGGTTATCTCCAAGTCCCTGTTCGGCAAGGCACACACCGTGATGGCCGAGGGCGGCTGCGCGGCCGCGATGGGCAACGTCAACCCCAACGACAACTGGATGGTGCACTTCCGCGACACCATGCGCGGCGGCAAGTTCCTGAACAACTGGCGGATGGCCGAGCTGCACGCCAAGGAGGCGCCGGAGCGGGTCTGGGAGCTCGAGGCCTGGGGGGCGGTCTTCGACCGCACCAAGGACGGCAAGATCAGCCAGCGCGACTTCGGCGGCCACGAGTACCCGCGGCTGGCCCATGTCGGCGACCGCACCGGCCTGGAGATGATCCGCACCCTGCAGCAGAAGGTCGTCGCGCTGCAGCAGGAGGACGCCGTCACCCACGGCGACCCCGAGGCGATGATCAAGGTCTACGCCGAGACCACGATCACCAGGCTGCTCAAGGACGGCGACCGGATCGCCGGCGCGTTCGGCTACGTACGCGAGAACGGCAGGTTCGTCGTGTTCGAGGCCCCGGCCGTGGTACTGGCGACAGGCGGCATCGGCAAGACGTTCAAGGTCACGTCGAACTCCTGGGAGTACACCGGCGACGGGCACGCGCTGGCTCTGCTGGCCGGGGCCAAGCTGCTGAACATGGAGTTCGTGCAGTTCCACCCGACGCACATGGTCTGGCCGCTGTCGGTGCGCGGGCTGCTGGTCACCGAGGGCGTCCGCGGCGACGGCGGCGTGCTGCGCAACTCCGAGGGCAAGCGGTACATGTTCAACTACGTGCCCGACGTGTTCCGCGCCCAGTACGCGGAGACCGAGGAAGAGGCCGACCGCTGGTACGCCGACCATGAGCACAACCGGCGCCCGCCAGAGCTACTGCCGCGTGACGAGGTCGCGCGGGCCAACAACGCCGAGGTCAAGGCCGGCCGCGGCTCACCGCACGGCGGCGTGTTCCTCGACATCGCCTCGCGGCTGCCGGCCGACGAGATCCTGCGCCGCCTGCCGTCGATGTACCACCAGTTCAAGGAGCTGGCGGACGTCGACATCACCAAGGAGCCGATGGAGGTCGGCCCCGCCCAGCACTACGTGATGGGCGGCGTGGAGGTCGACCCCGACACGGGCGAGTCCGGTGTCCCCGGCCTGTTCGCGGCCGGCGAGGTGTCGGGCGGCATGCACGGGGCGAACCGGCTCGGCGGCAACTCGCTGTCTGACCTGCTGGTCTTCGGCCGCCGGGCGGGTCTCGGCGCGGCCGAGTACGTGGACGAGCTCGGCGACAAGCGGCCGGTCGCCGGCGACGGCGACCTGGCGGCGGCCGTGACCGAGGCGCTCGCGCCGTTCGAGCGCACCGTCGGCGAGAACCCTTACACGGTGCACGCCGAGGTACAGCAGACCATGTTCGACCTGGTGGGCATCATCAGGACCGAATCCGAGATCAAGCAGGCACTGGCCGAGCTCGACAAGCTGCGCGAGCGCGCCGCCACGGTGCGCGCCGAGGGCGGCCCGGCCTATAACCCGGGCTGGCACCTCGCGCTCGACCTGCGCAACATCATGCTGATCGCCGAGTGCGTCGCGCACGCCGCGCTCGAGCGGCAGGAGAGCCGCGGCGGCCATACCCGCGACGACCACCCCGGCATGTCGCCGGAGTGGCGCAAGGTCAACCTGATCTGCGCGATGGGCGAGGACGGCACGGTGGTGCTGACCAAGCAGCCGATGGCGCCGATGCGCGCCGACCTGCTTGCGCTGTTCGATCGGGCCGAGCTGAAGAAGTACCTGACCGGGGAGGAGCTGCCGCCCGAGCCCGAGGCCGAGCCGGCCCCGGCCGCCCCGGCCGCCCCGGCCGCCCCGGCCGCGCAGGACAAGCCCCCCGCCGGCGAGGAGAGCCACTGATATGGGCACCAAGGTGAAGCTGAAGGTGTGGCGTGGCGACGCTGGCCAGGGCGAGCTCGTCGGTTACGAGGTCGAGGCCAACGAGGGCGAGGTCGTGCTCGACGTCCTGCACCGGCTGCAGGCCACCCAGGCCAGCGACCTGGCGGTCCGGTGGAACTGCAAGGCGGGCAAGTGCGGATCCTGCTCGATGGAGATCAACGGCAAGCCGCGGCTCGCCTGCATGACCAGGATGTCGCTCTTCCAGCCGGAGGAGACCATCACGGTCACCCCGATGCGGACGTTCCCGGTGATCAGGGACCTGGTTACCGACGTCTCGTTCAACTTCGAGAAGGCCAGGCAGATCCCGTCGTTCACCCCGGACCCGGCGGTCGGGCTCGGCGAGTTCCGGATGCAGCAGGTCGACGTCCAGCGGTCGCAGGAGTTCCGCAAGTGCATCGAGTGCTTCCTGTGCCAGAACGTCTGCCACGTGATCCGCGACCACGAGGAGAACATGCCCGCCTACGCCGGGCCACGCTTCCTGATGCGGATCGCCGAGCTTGAGATGCACCCCGCCGACACGGCCGACCGCCGCGAGATCGCGCAGGACGATTTCGGCCTCGGGCTGTGCAACATCACCAAGTGCTGCACCGAGGTCTGCCCGGAGAACATCCACATCACCGACAACGCGCTGATCCCTCTCAAGGAGCGGGTGGTCGGCCGCAAGTACGACCCGCTGGTGTGGCTCGGCAGCAAGATCACGCGCAAGGTGCACCACGACACCCCGAAGGTGCCGGGCAAGCGCGGCGCAGGAACCACCACGTAATCCGGGTCGTTACTGGCTTTCAGAAGCGACCCGGCGCGCCACGATCGGCGCGCTGTGCCCCGAGTTGGGGGCACGGCCCGTTTGGCATGAATATCCTGGCTGCCGCGGGGAGATGCCCGCCGACCGAGAGGCTGTCATGCACCACGTCGTCATGTACCACATGACCTTCACCGAGGCCATCGTCGTCGGGTTCATCCAGGGCGTGACCGAGCTGTTCCCCGTGTCCAGCCTCGGTCACAACGTGCTGATCCCGGCCCTGGTCGGCGGCAGCTGGGCCAGGGACCTGAACGTCGCCGCCCCGGAGTCGCCGTACCTGGCGTTCATCGTGGGCCTGCACGTGGCGACCGCGATCGGGATCACGGTGTACTTCTGGCGCGACTGGGTGAGGATCATCAGCGGCTTCTTCACCTCGTTCCAGGCCGACCTGCGGCACCCGATCAAGATCAGGAACTCGGACCAGAAGCTGGCCTGGATGATCGTGCTTGCCACGATCCCGGTCGGCCTCGCCGGGCTGGCGTTCGAGCACAAGTTCCGCGTCATCTTCGGCGTGCCGAGCCGGGCGGCGATCTTCCTGGTGATCAACGGCGTGATCCTCTACGTCGGGGAGCGGTTCCGCACCCGCAAGTCGCTGGCCGCCGACCAGCAGGTGGCGGCCGAGCGGGAACAGCAGCCGCAGCGCGAGCCCGAGCCCGAGCCCGAGCTGGTCGGGGCCGCGCCCGAGCTGGTCGGGGCCGCGCGGGTGCCGGGAGCCCACTCCTCTGGCCAGCGGGCCGTGCGGCAGCAGGAGATCACGACCGCCATCGCCTCTGACCGCCGGATCACCGCGTTCGGCTACGTGCAGGCCGTGCTCATCGGCGCCGCCCAGGTCCTGGCACTGCTGGCCGGCATCAGCCGGGACGGCGTCACCATGGTCGCCGGGATGTTCCGCGGCCTGTCCCGCGAGGACGCGGCCAGGTTCGCGTTCCTGCTCGCCACGCCGGTCATCCTCGCCGCCGGCGTGCTGAAGGTTCCCGACCTGCTCGGGCACCTGGGCAACGGGATCCGCCCGCAGATCCTGGTCGGCAGCGTGGTCTCCGGCATCGGCGCGTACGTGTCGGTCAGGTTCCTGATGAAGTACTTCCGCACCAGGACGCTGTACCCGTTCGCGATCTACTGCCTGGTCTTCGGCCTAGGCAGCTACATCTACCTGACCTTCAAGTAGCCGCTCCCCCAACCTCCCAGCCCCCTAACCCGCCAACCCCCCGAGCGGACGACATCGGTGGCTCGCTGATGCTGTCCAGGGCGACATCAACGGGTCACCGATGTGCTGGCCGCGCCTACGGCGTGGCCTGAGCCTGCGCGACTCCGACGCGGCCAGAAAACTCTGCCCGAATTGCTACTATTGTCTGATGCGAGATGATACGGGCGGCATGGTGGCGGGCTCACGGGTGGAGATCGACGAGTTCGTCCCCTATCTGGCCGGGCTTGTCGGCCAGGCCACGCTCGACCGCCTGGTCGACGACGCGCACCCCGATCTCGACCAGCACATGGCCGCCGTCAGCGACGCGGCGAAGGACGTGCTCGGCCGCCACCACGCCGACCCGGTCCATCTGCTCGACTTTCTCGTCAGGTACGCCAGCGGCTTCCTCGCCGCGGCGACGGCCGACGGCTGGCGGCCACCCGCCGCCGCTCCATCACCTGACGTCGCCGCACGGTCAGGCACCGCCGCACCGTCCGGCGCGGCCGCACTGTCAGGCATCGCCCAGTGGCCCGACTGGCCCGACTGGGAATCGATGCGCCTAGCCGCCGTCTGTCGGCTCGTCGCCGAGCACACCCCCACCGCCGTCGCCTGACACCGGCGCCTCTGCCCGACACCGGCGCCGCCTGACACCCGCCCGTCAGCCTCGCAACGGCGCCACGCCCGACACGCGCCGCCCCGGGCCTGACACCACCGCACCAGCCTCACACCTGTGCCCCAGTCCGAGACCGGCCCCCGCCGGACGCCGGCTCAGGCGATGCTCAGGATCCGCTGGGATTCGGCCTGGTCGGACCATTCGTCGGACCGTTGGTCGGACCGCTGCCGGCATCGGGATCTGACCGCCCGGACCGAGGTCGCCGGGAGCCAGGCGACGGCTGATCGGGATTCGGCGTCCCCGAGCCGGTCGGCCCGCTGCCGCCCGTCCCTCGATCGCCGCGCCCCACAGCGGCGCGCTTGGTCCGCTCGCCCTCCGTCCCGGCCGCGCCCGGCGTCGCCGGCCCGGCAGCGCCAGCGCCCTGGCCCGTACCTGCCCCCGCCGACGCATCCTGCCTGCCGCGCTGGTAGGCGACCACCTGATGCGTGGTCTCCTGCTCCGCCGAGTCGAGTATCCGCTCCCACCGGGACTGCATCGGCCTGACCAGGCCGCCGCCCACGCCGATGGCCACGATCGCGGCGACCGTCGCTAGGCCCGCGATCAGCACGGGCTCGGTCACCGTCGTGGCGATGTCGGCCTGGTTGAGCGCGGCGATGACGCCGAGGATGATCACTACCGCCGACGCGGCGCCAGCCAGGAACGGGCCGTACGAGAGCCCGCCGATCGCCCCGTTGATCAGGTCCTTGACGACCTTGGCGATCGCCGAGGCGATGATGATGATCGCGATCGCCACAATGGCCTTGGGCAGCCACGCCACCACGGCCGTGAGCAGCACGGAGATCGGGTTCGGTCCGAACACCCCGAAGGCCATCTGCAGCACGAACAGCAAGATCATGTAGTAGATGATCTTGCCTACCAGCGTGCCGGCGTCCCAGCGGCCGCGGGAGAGCGCCTGGCCGACGGCACCGCGCTCGGCGAACCTGTTGAACCCGATCCGCTGCAGGCCCTTGGCGATCAGGCGCCCGATCAGCCACGCGATGAAGCCGCCGACGATCAGGATCAGCAGGAACACGGCGATCTTCGGGATCGCGTGCGCGATCGTGTTGATCAGGTTCTGAAGACTCTGGCCGAGGTTGACGGAGACTGCCAGAGCATGCGGCATGGAACCCCCCTGTCCCTGCACACCCCGTAAGGCAGTGATCGCAGGGCGCTACTTGATCACTGCGCCCCGTTCATGCCCGGGCAGCCTCGTATCTATGCGCGGCAGCGCACCGCCTAGCCCGCCAAACCGGGCGAATCTGGTCACTGCGACGCCCGAGCGCGGAGTCCCCTTCGCGGCGTGGGCACCCTGCTGTCGTCATAGCAGCAGCAAAGTGCCCACGCCGCGCGGCGGCATGGGTGCGGCGGCAAACGCGCGGCGGCAAACGCGCGGCCGCGTAGGTGCGGCGGCATGGGTGCGCGGCAAACGCGGGGGCAGCAGTGGAGCGCTCGACGTCAGCTTTCGCGGCTCGCCCGGGCGCGCGACCTGGCCCGCTCCTTCGCGTCGAGCACGGTCTTGCGCAGCCGGATCGCGGTCGGTGTCACCTCGGCGCACTCGTCGTCCGCGCAGAACTCAAGCGCCTGCTCCAGGCTCAGTGCCCTGGGCGGGACCAGCCGCTCGAGTTCCTCCCCGGTGGACTGGCGCATGTTGGTGAGCTTCTTCTCCCGCGCGATGTTCACGTCCATGTCGTCGGACCGGGAGTTCTCCCCCACGATCATGCCCTCGTAGACCTCGGTCCCCGGCTCAACGAACAGCGTGCCGCGCTCCTGCAGCGAGAACATCGCGTACGCCGTGGCGACCCCGGAGCGGTCGGCCACCAGCGACCCCGTGGCCCGCATCCGCATCGGCCCGGCCCACGGCTCGTACCGCTCGAACACATGGTGCGCGATCCCCGTGCCCCGGGTTTCGGTCAGGAACTGGGTACGGAACCCGATCAGCCCGCGCGCGGGCACCATGAAGTCGAGCCTGATCCAGCCGGTCCCGTGGTTCGTCATGTACTCGAGCCTGCCCTTGCGCACCGCGAGCAGCGCCGTGACCGCCCCCAGGTACTCCTCGGGTGCGTCGATGGTCAGCCGCTCGACCGGCTCGTGCAGCCTGCCGTCGATCTCGCGGGTGACCACGGTGGGCCGGCCCACGGTCAGCTCGTAACCCTCCCGCCGCATCGTCTCGACCAGGATGGCCAGCGCCAGCTCGCCGCGGCCTTGCACCTCCCAGGTGTCCGGCCGCTCGGTCGGCAGCACCCTGATCGACACGTTGCCGACCAGTTCGGAGTCCAGCCGGTCCCGCACCATCCTGGCGGTGACCTTGGTGCTGCCGTGCCCGCCCGGCTTCGCCGCGGCTCCTGCGGCGCCCGAGGCACCGGCCGGGCCTCCACCACGGCCGACTAGGGGCGAGGTGTTCACGCCGATTGTCATCGAGATCGCGGGCTCGTCCACGGTGATCAGCGGCAGCGGCCGCGGGTCGTCGGGGTCGGCGAGCGTCTCGCCGATCATGATCTCGTCGATGCCGGCGACCGCGATGATGTCCCCGGCCGACGCGGTGGCCGCCGGGACTCGCTCGAGGGCTTGCGTTCGGAATAGCTCGGAGATCTTCACTCGCTCGATGGACCCGTCGCGGCGGCACCATGCGGCCTGCTGGCCCTTGTTGATCTCACCGGAGATCACTCGGCACAGTGCGATCCGGCCCAGGTAGGCGGACGCGTCCAGGTTGGTGACGTGGGCGCGCAGCGGCGCGCGCGGGTCGTACGACGGCGCGGGCACATGCTCGGAAATCACGCTGAACAGCGGCTCCAAGTCGGCCGAGTCCGGCAGCGTGCCGTCCTCAGGGCGGTTCAGCGAGGCGCGCCCGGCCCTGGCCGACGCGTACACGATCGGGAACTCGATCTGCTCCTCGGTCGCGTCCAGGTCGAGGAAGAGCTCGTAGCAGGCATCGACCACCTCGGCGATGCGGGCGTCCGGCCGGTCCACCTTGTTGATTACCAGGATCACCGGCAGCCGGGCCTCGAGCGCCTTGCGCAGCACGAACCTGGTCTGCGGCAGCGGGCCCTCGCTGGCGTCCACCAGCAGCAGCACGCCGTCGACCATGGACAGGCCGCGCTCGACCTCGCCGCCGAAGTCGGCGTGCCCAGGCGTGTCGATGATGTTGATGGTCAGTCCGCCGTGGTTGACCGCGGTGTTCTTGGCCAGGATCGTGATGCCCTTCTCCCGCTCCAGGTCGCCGGAGTCGAGCACCCGCTCGGCGACCTGGGCGTTCGCCCGGAACGCCCCCGACTGCCAGAGCATCGCGTCGACCAGCGTGGTCTTGCCGTGGTCGACGTGCGCGACGATCGCGATGTTGCGAAGGTCGTCGCGGGTGGCGACCGTGGCGACGGTGGCGAGCTCAGCGGGGCTGGCAGGCATGCGAGAAGGCTCCGTAGTTACGTGGGGAAGCGCCATAGTGACGGCCCGTTCATTCTACTGCCAGCTTCTTTCATAACGAACACGCCGCGAGCGGCTCGCCCAGGCCGGCCGGCGAGACAGCGAGCCAGTCGGAGCGCGACGAGCGCCCGCAAGCCGGTCACGCCGCCTCCCGGCGAGCCGGCCACCGCCAACGCCAACGCCAGCGAGCCGGCCACGGCCAGTGCCGGTCAGCCGCCGCGGCCAGCACCCACGCCCCGTCCACGGCCAGTGCCGGTCAGCCGCCGCGGCCAGCACCCGCAAGCTGAGGACGGCGGATATATCTAGAATACATGTTCGAATTAGCGTTACGATGTCCTTGTGACGTCTTATGTTCCGCCCGGCTGGCCGCCCGGAGTGCACCTGCCGGGAGATCCCGAGTTCGAGCGGTCGGCGACCGCCTGGCTGCTCGGCACAGTGCCGCCCGACTACATGCTGCACGGCGTGCTCAAGCGCCATCCGATCGCGCTCGCCACGCTCGCAAGGCACCACCTGAGCGCCTGCGTGGACGGGGCGAGGGCGGGTTACCGCTCAGCCCGGTCAGAACTCGGCCCGCACCTTCCTCCCGGCGCGGTCGAGGCGGTGCTGACCGCCTACCGCTGCGAGGGCCTGCGGCTGGCCGAGGCCGCGCGCGCGGCCGACCTGGTCGAGCGAGCGCTGCGCGGCGAGACGTTCGTCAGGCAGATGAGCGGCGGCCGCGCGACTCATAGCCGAGCAGACAGCACAAGCGAGGGTCCGCGGGCGGAACACGGCGCCTTCCCGGCCGGTGAGCCCGGACGCGGCGCCCGGCGGGCCGCTACGGAGCGGGATCGACCGGCGCGGGCCTAGCCGACGAGTAATCTGCCGCCGCGAGATCAGCAGCCGCGAGATCAGCCACGGCCAGATCAGCCACGGCCAGATCAGCCACCGCCAGATCAGCCACCGCCAGATCAGCCGCCAGCGGAACGGCCGCTACGGCCGCGGTAAGCCCGGGATTGCTCGCCAACGGATCGGCCGGCCCACGCTCGGCCGCCGTCAGATCGAGCGGCGGGCCGACGGGATCGGGTCGCAGCGGCGAACTCCCGGCCTTCGCCGACGCCCCGTCCGGGCGCGCCCAGCCCGTCTCGGGCCGGAAATTCCGCACCACCCGGGCGGGCGCCCCGGCCACGACACAGTGGTCGCCAATCCGGCCGCGTACCACAGATCCGGCCGCGACGACAACGTTCCTGCCGATCTCTGAGCCTGGCAAGATGATCACACCGGTCCCGAGCCAGGTCCCCGGTCCGATCCGGACCGGGGCATTGACCGGCCACTGCCGCCCGATCGGAACGTCAGGGTCGGCGTAGCTGTGGTTCTGGTCCGTGATGTAGACGTACGGACCGGTGTAGACGTCGTCGCCGATCTCGATGCTGTGGTGCGCCACGATGTGGCTTCCCCGCCCGATCACGCACCGGTCGCCGATCCGCAGCACGGGCTCGGGCCCCAGGTCGTGCCCCGGCGCCATCCCGGCGCACACGGACGCCTGCTCCCCGATCATGGTCCCGTCGCCGAGGACGATCCACTGCTCCCCGTAGATGGCCCCAGTCGGGAACGCGATGATCGAGCCAGGCCCGAAGGCCGCGAAGCGGCGCCCGGCGGGGGTATCGGCCGTGATCACGCCCGACCGCTGCAGCCAGTGCCAGGAGCGGTGAGCGACCCGGTGAGCAGCCAGCCGCCGCCACCGCCGAAATGACGCCATACCAGACATTACCAGTCACAGTACCGCCCAGCCCCGCCCCGCGCACTCCCCCACCTCGCGCCCACCTCGCGCACTCGCCCACTCGCTCCGCCCGGCGTACTCGCCCCGCCCCGCGCCTCCGCCCAGGCCCCGCGTACTCGCCCCGCCCCGCACCTCCGCCCAGCCCCGCGTACTCGCCCCGCCCCGCACCTCCGCCCAGCCCCGCGTACTCGCCCCGCCTGCCCCCACGCGGACTTACCTGGGGTTGGGTGGACCATAAATCAGTCTAAAATAGACATGATCATGACGCTAGCGGATGATGAGCCGCGGAAGTACCCCGGAAACGCCGCACCAGCGCGAACTGTTTGTCTTCGGTCGGGCGATACGCCCGACCGAAGACAACCTGCCGGGACCGAGGTCAGCCTGGCGCGTCGAGCTCCCGGCCCGCAGCGGCCAGCTGGCCGCACGCGCCGTCGATCTCGCGGCCCCTGGTGTCGCGGACCGTGACCGGGATATTACGGTCGGCTAGTCGCGCCTCGAACTCGGCCGCCACGGCCGGGTCGGACGCGGTCCACTTCGAACCCGGCGTCGGGTTCAGCGGGATCAGGTTCACGTGCGCGAGGTGCCCGGCCAGCAGCCCGGCAAGCAGGTCGGCCCGCCACGGCTGGTCGTTCACGTCGCGGATCATCGCGTACTCGATCGAGACCCGCCGACCGGTCGCTGCGGCGTACGCCCAGGCAGCGTCGAGCACCTCGGCGACCTTCCATCGTCGGTTGACCGGCACGAGCTCGTCGCGCAGTCCGTCATCGGGCGCGTGCAGCGACACGGCAAGCCGCGCCGACAGGCCTTCCCCGGCCAGCCGCCCGATCGCCGGGACCAGCCCGACGGTCGACACGGTGACCGAGCGCTGGGAGATGCCGAGCCCGGCCGGGACCGGGTCGGTGAGCCGCCGGATCGCGGCCAGCACGCTGGCGTAGTTGGCTAGCGGCTCGCCCATCCCCATGAACACGACGTTCGACACGCGGCCGCGGCCTCCGGCCACCTCGCCGCGCGCCAGCGCCGCCGCGCCGCTGACGACCTGGGTGACGATCTCGGCGGCGGACAGGTTACGAGTCAGGCCCGCCTGGCCAGTCGCGCAGAACGGGCAGGCCATGCCGCACCCGGCCTGCGAGGACACGCACATGGTGACCCGGCCCGGGTAGCGCATCAGCACCGACTCGACATACGCGCCATCGGCCGCGCGCCAGAGCGTCTTGCGCGTCATCCCGCCGTCGCAGCTGAGCTCCTTGGCGGTCGTGAGCAGCTTCGGCAGCAGGGCCTGCGCGAGCCGCTCGCGGACCGCGACAGGCAGGTCGGTCATGTCTTGCGGCGAGTCGGTGAGGCGCCCGAAGTAGTGCCTGGATAGCTGGTCGGCGCGGTAGGCCGGCTCGCCGAGCTCGGCCACCGCGACGCGCCGCTCGGCAACGCCGAGGTCGGCCAGGTGCGCAGGAGGACGCGCGCGAGCGGGACGGCGTGTCCCGATCTCGACGAGTTCCAAGCGAGCCCCCCGGGTATCCGCGCAGTTGCCACGTGATCCGCGGAATGTGGATAGATTTCCCACCATGCAGAGCATGCGTGGGAGGACCAGTCAGCTCAGGATATCCGCCGAACCGGGACGCCCGGCCACGCTGCTTGATAGCGAGAGCCCCTACGGCAGCAGGCGCGTGGTGGTGGAGTACGACGGCTGGACGACCGCCGCATACCTGCACGACCGGTCCGAGCCGATCGCTGCGACCTGGCTGGCGAACCATCGCAAGGCCCCCGGCGACATCAACCTGTCCGCGCTCGACTCCGGCCAGGCACCGGAGATGCCTGAGGGGTACACCAAGCACCCAGAGGGCCGGCCGCCGCTCGACCCGCAGTCGCTTCGGGCCGTCTGGTTCGAGGAGGGCGATGGGGTCGCGTTGTTCGAGGGCAGCGAGCTGATCTGCGTTATCCCCGGCTGGTCGGACATGTCCAAGGGCATGCCCGGCTACAGCAGGGACGTAATCGGGCAGACGCCGTTCGCCTGGTCACTGGACGAGGCGATGGAGGGCCTGGGCGCGCGGGTGTCTGAGGCCTCTGACTTCTGGCGCTGGCGGCTCGACCCGCAGGCCTGGGCGCAGTTCCAGCAGGGCATGCTCGGGCACCTGCTGGCCAGGCTGGGCCCGGGGGCCAGGTTCTGGGACGTGTCAGCGTCCAGGCAGCCGCTGGTGGGGGTGTCCGAGCGGCCGCCGACCCTGCGCCGCTCTTACACGGTGCTGACCACGGTGGGGATGAGCTGCCAGCGGTTGCCGGGGATCGAGCAGACCACGGCGGGCGCGGCGGGCCGGGCGCGGATCGAGCTGGCGGTCGCCACCACGCTGCCGAGCAACCAGGCCGCCAGGATCTTCCTGTGGCTGGCCCAGTACCCGTGGCGCGAGGTCACCTGGATCGAGACCGGCCAGACGATCCACTGGTACCACGAGCCGTCCACGTTCCCGCTCGGCAGCGGCCGGGAGGCCCTGCTGTTCCTGGACAGTCCCGCCCGCCTGCTCGGGCCCGAGGTACCCGACCTGTCCGGCTTCACGGTCGCCGGCGAGCCGGTGACCTGGTTGTGGCTGATCCCGATCTCCAACCGCGAGCGGCTGCTCGCCGAGGGCCGCGGCGCGTCCAGCCTGGTCAACCAGATGGCGTCGCAGAGCCGAAGCTGGGTGGTCAGCTAGGCCAGCTACCGGGCGCCGGCGAGGAACACGGTCATCAGCAGCCAGGCCACCGGCGCGACGATCAGCATGGCGTCGATCCGGTCGAGCACGCCGCCGTGGCCGGGGAGTATCGACCCCATGTCCTTGGTGTCCAGGTCGCGCTTGATCATCGACTCCACCAGATCACCGAGAGTGGCGGCGACCACGGCGGCGGCGCCGAGCACCAGGCCCTGCCAGACCTTGCCGTGCAGCAGCAGGGTAAGCCCGAGCGCCCCGGCGGCCAGGCCGAAGGCGAGCGAGCCGGCCAGCCCCTCCCAGGTCTTCTTGGGGCTGATGGACGGTGCCATCAGGTGGCGCCCGAACAGGATGCCAGCGAAATAGCCGCCCGAGTCACTGCACACCGCGAGAATCGCGAACAGCAGGGCCCGGTGCGGGCCGCGCGGCTGCGCAAGCATCAGCGAGACGAACGTGGCCATCCCCGCGAGGTAGGCCAGCGCGAAAGTGCCGGCCGTGACGTCGCGCAGGTATCCGCTGGCTCCGCCGGGCAGCCGCCAGGCAAGCACCGCGATGAACGTCACCGCCAGCGCGGCCAGCGCATCCCTTGGACCCTGCCAGTAGGCCAGCGCGAAGGCCAGCATCCCGCCGACCGCCACCGGGATGACCGGAATCATGATCTGCTTCGAACCGAGCGCCCTGGTCAGCTCCCACAGCGCGGCGAGTACGAACAGCCCGACCAGGATCAGGAAGGTGGCGGGGACGGTCAGCAGGGTGACGATCACCAGCGCGCCGAGGAAGAGGCCCACCCCGATCGCGACGGGCAGGTTTCGACCCGTGCTGATCGTCTTGCGCTCGCTCACGCGGGCCCGCCTTCCCCTCGGCCGGCTGGCTGGCCGGAGTGCGCGCCTGCCCGGCCGGCCCCGTTCGACAGCAGGTCACATGCGCGCCGCACACTGGTCACCCAGGACTTAATGCCCTCCGGCCGCGAATGTTCGCCTTTGAGAGGTAAAGCTATACCGGGAGCCGCGCTAAACCTCCAGCAACTCCGCTTCCTTGTTCTTGAGCAGGTCGTCCACCTGGGCCACGTAGGTGTGGGTGAGCTTGTCGAGCTCCGCCTCCGCCCGCCGCCCGTCGTCCTCGCCCGCGTCGCCGTTCTTGACCAGCTTGTCGATGGCGTCCTTGGCGTGCCTGCGGATGTTCCTGATGGAGACCCGGCTGTCCTCGGCCTTGTGCCTGGCGACCTTGATGTACTCCTTGCGCCGCTCTTCCGACAACTCGGGGAAGACCACGCGGATGATCGCGCCGTCGTTGCTGGGATTCACGCCGAGGTCGCTGTTCCTGATGGCTTTCTCGATCACTGCGAGCGAGGTCTTGTCGAACGGCTGGATCACCACCATCCGGGGCTCCGGCATGTGGAATGACGCCAGCTGGTTGACCGGCGTCTGCGTGCCGTAGTACTCGGCCGTGATCTTGCCGAACATCGATGGGTGCGCACGGCCCGTCCTGATGTTCGCGAAGTCTTCCTTCGCCACCGAGACGGCCTTGTCCATCTTCTCCTCGGCCTCAAGAAGAGTGTCGTCGATCATTACGGCTCCTCAGTGCCCGTTCTTCCCTGGCCCATCTTGCCTGGTCCGTTGTGCGCGGGTCCGCTCCTGCCGTGACCGCTCCTGGCGTGCCCGTGCCTGTCCACCAGGGTGCCGATCGGCTCGCCGCGGACGGCGCGCACCACATTGCCCTTGCCCATCAGGTCAAACACCACGATGGGCAGGTCGTTATCCATGCACAGGCTAACCGCGGTCGCGTCCATGACCTTCAGCTCGCGGCGCAGCACCTCGCCGTAATCCAGCCGGTGGAACATGCTGGCGTCCGGACTCTGCCGCGGATCGGCGTCGTAGACGCCCTCCACCTGCGTGCCCTTCAAGACCGCCTCAGCGCCGATCTCAAGCGCCCGCTGGGCGGCGCAGGTGTCAGTGGAGAAGAACGGAGCGCCCAGGCCCGCCCCGAAGATGACGACACGGCCCTTCTCCAGGTGCCTGATCGCCCGCCGCGGGATGTAGGGCTCGGCGACCTGGCCCATCGTGATCGCGGTCTGCACCCGCGTCTCAACGCCCAGCTTCTCGAGCACGTCCTGGAGCGCCAGGCAGTTGATCACGGTCCCCAGCATGCCCATATAGTCGGCGCGGGATCGGTCAATGCCGCGCTCGGACAGCACGGCGCCGCGGAACATGTTCCCGCCGCCGACCACGACGGCGACCTGGACGCCGAGCATGGTGGCATCCCTGATCTCCCGTGCGAAGTGGGAGACCACGTCAGGCGCGATGCCGAGGCCCGCGCCGCCGGCGAATGCCTCGCCCGACAGCTTGAGCACCACCCGGCGCCACGCGGGCCGCGACGGTATCTCGTCATCAATGGCTGAATCAGGCCCGGCGGCCTGGCCGACGCTGCCCGCTACCGTGCTACCGCCTGACGTGGTGCTATCCGGCACTGCGGGCTCCCCTCGGCGCGACGGCCGCCGGGCACGGACTCAACTGGCCTGCCCGATCTGGAACCTGGCGAAGCCGCGCACCGTCGCGCCTGACTCGGCGAGCAGCTGCTTGACGGTCTTCTTCTGGTCCCGCACCGAGGCCTGCTCGACCAGCGCGACTTCCTTGAAGAACGCGTTCAGGCGGCCCTCGACGATCTTGGGAATCGCCTGCTCGGGCTTGCCCTCCTCGCGGGTCACCTGCTCGGCAATCCGCCGCTCGTGGGCGACCACGTCGGCAGGGACCTCGTCCCTCGTCACGTACTGCGGCCGCATCGCCGCCACCTGGTGCGCGATGTCCACGGCGATCCCGGCCCCTGCCTCGTCGATGTCGACAAGGACGCCGAGCGTGGGCGGCAGCCCGGGGTCGGACTTATGCAGGTAGCTCGCGATGTAGCCGCCGCTGAACGCGGCGAACCTGCCGAGCTCAAGCTTCTCCTTGAGCGAGGCGCCTGCCTCCTCGATCAGCTCGGTGGCGGTCTTGCCGTCCTTGACCGGCAGGCCGAGCACGGTGAGCCTGTCGGTCGCGCCCGCCGCCAGGGCGGCCTGCGCGATGTCAGCCGCGACCTGCTGGAACATGTCGGTCTTCGCGACGAAGTCGGTCTCGCAGTTGAGCTCGACAAGCACGCCGCGGGTCGTGCCGTCCAGCGCGGCGGTGACCAGCCCGTTGGCGGCGGTACGACTGGCTCGCTTGCCGGCGTCCTTGACCCCCTTGACCCGCAGGGCCTCGATTGCCGCGTCGAAGTCGCCGCCGGCCTCCACCAGGGCGTTCTTGCAGTCCATCATGCCCGCGCCCGTCATGTCGCGTAGCCGCTTCACGTCGGCGGCGCTGTAGTCTGCCATGTCCTCATCTCTCGCAGTCTCGTCGTGATGCCGGCTTGCCGTCCGCCGGTCAGGAGCCAGGCTGATTTGCCCCTAGCCGACCCGGCGCGGTTGCGGTCAGCTGAAGGCCTAGGCCTCGGCGGTTTCAGCGGCCGCAGCCTCGGCGGTCTCGGCCGCAGCCTCCGCGGTCTCAGCCGCAGCCTCCGCGGTCTTAGCCACAGCCTCGGCGGTCTCAGCCGCAGCCTCGGCGATCTCGGCCGCAACCTCGGCGGTCTCGGCGGTCTCGGCGGTCTCGGCGGTCTCGGCGGTCTCAGCCTCGGCAGTCTCGGCCGCAGCCTCGGCGGTCTCGGCGGGCGCAGCCTCGGCGGCAGGCTGGCTAGCCTCGCCGGCCGCCGCCGCGGACTCGGCGGGTGCCGCGTGCTCGGCAGGTGCCGCCTGCTCGGGCGCATCAGCGACGCCAGCCGCTGCGTGCCCGCCCGCGCCGTTCGTCGCCCTGCCCTCAAGCAGCTCGCGCTCCCACTCGGCCAGCGGCTCGGCGGCGCCGATCTGCCCGTCAGTGGACGGCTTCTCCTCGCCGGAGGCCCGGCCTGCCCGCGCGATCAGGCCGTCGGCGACCGCGTCGGCCACCACCCTCGTCAGCAGCGCCACGCTGCGGATCGCGTCGTCGTTGCCCGGGATCGGGTAGTTGACCTCGTCGGGATCGCAGTTGGTGTCCAGGATGGCGACCACGGGGATGCCCAGCTTGCGGGCCTCGCTGATCGCGATGTGCTCCTTCTTGGTGTCCACCACCCAGATCGCGCTCGGGATCCTCGCCATGTCCCTGATACCGCCGAGCGAGCGCTCGAGCTTGTCCCGCTCGCGCCGCAGCTGCAGCAGCTCCTTCTTGGTCAGGTTCGAGCCCGACACGTCATCGAAGTCGATCTCCTCTAGTTCCTTCAGGCGCTGCAGCCGCTTGTAGACGGTCGAGAAGTTGGTAAGCATGCCGCCCAGCCAGCGCTGGTTGACGTAGGGCATCCCCACTCGCCGCGCCTGCTCGGCGATCGCCTCCTGCGCCTGCTTCTTGGTGCCCACGTAGAGCACCGAGCCGCCGTGCGCCACGGTCTCCTTGATGAACTCGTAGGCGCGGTCGATGAACTGCAGCGACTGCTGCAAGTCGATGATGTAGATGCCGTTGCGCTCGGTGAAGATGAACCGCTTCATCTTCGGGTTCCAGCGCCGGGTCTGATGTCCGAAATGTACGCCGCTCTCCAGCAGCTGCCGCATGGTGACGACCGGGGCCATGCCGGTGTCCCCTTTCCTGTCGTGCGCCAGCGCGGGGCGTGGCGCGGCCGGTTTCTCCTAGCGCCCGTACGTCCTCGCCGCAGGTGACCCCGCGGACCGGTGAGGTGCGTTCCGCCCGGAGCACTGGCGTGACTCCCGGCGGCGAGCGGACGCGCGAAATCGGCACCCGGCGAGCATGCTCGCGCACGCCGATACCGGGACCGTCCTCCGATTCTACATCCAGCCGGATCTGCCGCGCCCGCCCGACCGCTGGCGCGGCCCAAACGTTTTAGCGCCTTTCGCGCTACGCACGGGGGTGTGCCTGCCGGTACGCCGTCATCAGTCTCTCGATCGACACGTGGGTGTAGATCTGCGTGGTGGCGAGCGAAGCGTGCCCGAGCATCTCCTGCACGCTGCGCAGGTCGGCGCCGCCCTCCAGCATGTGCGTCGCCGCCGTGTGGCGCAGGCCGTGCGGCCCGGTGTCCGGCACCGACCCCGCCGCCGCGATCCTGGCGTGCACCACGCGCCGCACGGTCCTCGGATCGATCCGGCCGCCGCGCGCGCCGACGAACAGCGCCGGGCCCGCCTCCGCGCCGGCTATGACCGGCCGGCCGGCGGCCTGCCATTGGCCGACCGCGCGCTCGGCCGGAATGCCCAGGGGCACGACCCGCTCCTTTGAGCCCTTGCCGAGCACCCTGATGGTCCTGCGGGCGCGGTCGATGTCGTCCACGTCGAGCCCGCACAGCTCGCTGACCCTGATCCCGGTCGCGTACAGCAGCTCCATGATCGCCGAGTCACGCAGCTCGATGGCAGCGTCACGCTGCCCGGTGCCAGGCACCTCGACCGCACCGTCACACCGCCCGTCGCCCACCCCGCGCCGCCCGGTGCCAGCGTCACGCCGACCGGTATCCGCCTCGCGCCGCCCGGTACCGACATTGCGCCGCTCGACCGCGGCACCGCTCTCCAACGAGCCCCGGCGGGCCGTCACGCCGCCGAGCACGGCCTGCATCTCGTCAGCGCGCAGCACTGCCGGCAGGTGCCGCCGCGCCTTCGGCGTGCCGAGCAGCGGGCCAGGGTCGTTGGGCAGCAGCCCTCGCTCGTGCGCGAACGCCGTCAGCGCCCTTGCCGACGCGGCCCGCCTGGCGATCGTGGCCCGCGACTGCCCGGCCGCGTGCTGCGTCGCGAGCCAGGCACGGATCAGGTAGATGTCGATGTCGGCGACATCCTCAATCCCGCAGCTAGCCGCGTGCGCGAGCATCTGCCCGGTGTCGCCGAGATAGGCGCGGACCGTATGCGGCGACAACCCGCGCCCAGCGGCCAGGTGACGGCCGAACGCAGCACGCAGTTCCCGCAGCGCCTCAGGCAGCGGCTCGCCCGCCGACCTTGCCCCGCCGTCCAGCGCAGCCCGCTTGTCCACGGCACCAGTCTGCGGCCCCGCAACGACCCGCGCCGACCCGCCACGCGGGCCAACCCGGCTCGCCCATCCGCACCTCCACCTACATGCCGGCCTCCCCTTGGGCTACATGCCGGCCTCCCCTTGGGCTACATGCCGGCCTCCCCTTGGTCTACATGCCGGCCTCCCCTCGGGTATCCACCTGGGTCTTCTTGGCCCGCCATCCTGTGTCGCAGCGCTCTACGTAGCCGGCGGCAGCCAGCAATCCGAGGCTGCGCATAGCGGTATCCAGGTCCACGCCAGCGAGCGTGGCGATCGTGGCCGGACCGCGCCCCGAGCGCCGTGCCACGGCGCGCAGCACACTGGCGGTCACCGGATCGAGTGTCTCGGCGGGCACCGCGGGTCCCTCCGCCGATCCAGCGCCCGCCTCCCCGAGCGGTGCGATGAGCTCGAGCACGTCAGCGGCGCACGTCACGCAGGTGGCGTCGGTGTTCCTGATCAGGTCATGGCATCCGGCTGACTGCTCGGACGTGACCGGGCCGGGCACAGCCATCACCGGCCGGTTGAGATCGCGTGCATGTCGCGCCGTATTGAGCGCCCCGCTACGCCGGGCGGCCTCGATCACCAGGGTGCCCCGGCTCAGGGCGGCGATGATCCGGTTGCGCACGAGGAAGCCCGGCCTGGTGGGAGCGCGTTCCGGCGGGCATTCGCTGACCATGACGCCGCCCCTTGCGATGACGGCGAACAGATCCTCATGGCCCTTCGGGTAACCGAAGCCGAGACCGCTGGCCAGGACCCCCACCGTGACGCCGCCGGCCGCGAGTGCACCCCGGTGAGCGCTGGCGTCGATCCCGTAGGCGCCGCCGGAGACCACCGAGTAGCCACGGTCCGCCAGGTCAGCGGCGAGCTCGGCGGCGACGTGGTTGCCGTACGCCGTCGCTGCCCTGGCGCCGACGATCGACACCGACCTCAGGCATGCGAAGCGCAGGTCAGTGGCCCCGCGCAGCCACAGCAGGAGCGGGCGGGCGTCGCCAAGGTGATCGAGCTGTGTCGGCCACTCAGGATCGCCCGGGCAGACCAGCCGGTACCCGGCGTCCTCCCAGGCAGCGACCCTCGCCGCCGGCGGAGCATCAGGCAGCCGTGCCCGCCAGCGCCCGACCGCCCGGGCCAACCCGGGAAGGTCACGGCAACTACCCGGCAGCACGTCATCGGCATTCCCCGGCGCGGACACCGCCGCCAGCACCGCAGCGGGTCCCAACCGCCGCAGCAGCGCGCCCAGCACTGGGTCGCCAGGGTCAGCCAGGACGCTGAGCGCTGCCCGCACGAACCGTTCCGGCGAGCTGGCAGCGCCGCCTGCATGGGCGGTGCTCCCCGCCGCCCCGCCCAGCTGGCCGGTCCCTGCTGGTGGCATGGCTCCGGTGGCCGTCGCCTCGTCGTGGTTCACCGTGACCACCTCCCAGCACGAGACTGGCCGCTGCCGGTGCGTGCGGCCAGTCGCGCGAGCCGTGCTGTGGAGAACGCTGCCGGGCAACGCCGATGTCTGTGGACGGCGGTGTGAACGAGCCTGAGCCGGCGAGGAGGCTCCGACATCCGCGTGGCGGCGAGATGCCGGACCAGAGATCCGCCGCCTGGCCACAAGAACAGCCGCCCCGCCTGCCAGCAGCACCAGGGCGGGAATCAGGCCGAGCAGCCGCAAGCTGGTCAGGCTGAGCGTGGCGGCGCCGGAGGTGACGCCGACCACGCCGCCATAGGTGAACACGCTGACCGTCAGGGCCACGACCAAGTAGATCGCCGTGATTATAGCCAGCGCGCGGCTGCGCTCGGCCCAAGCAAGCACCCACAGCAGCGCCGCGATGATCACCAACGGGCCCGCGCGGTGGGTGTCGTGCAGCAGCCTGGCCGTGGGCAGGGACTGGCTGGCGAGCAACGGCACAAGCAGCACTAGCTCGCCGAGGACGATACCGGTGATGAGGAAAGCGCGGGTCGGAGTCCGCAGCCCGGCCCGGTCGGCACGCTGGCGGTACCACAGCACGGTCAGCACCACCCCGGCCAGGATGGCGATCTGCCAGTAGTAGCCGAGCGCCGACACCACCGTCACGTGCGCCGTCGAGGTCGGCTGGCCGATCGTCACACGGCAGGGGTGGTGGAGTGCCGGGTTGCAGGCGCCGCGGCCTGCCTGCCCAGCTGAGCTCACGCGTCCCGGCCGCAGCCGCTGGTAGAACGGCAGTGACCCGCAGATCAGCGCTCCGAACAGCAGCAGGGGGAGCCAGTAGCTGCGTGCCGCGGCCTGGGTACGCGAACCCAGTTCCCGCATCTGGTCGATCAGTTCGGCCGGCGTGGGGTTCACCTGCTCGCGTCCTGCGCGCTCACTTGTCCCGCTCACAGTGTCCTCCCGCGCTGCTCGTGTCCGGTTCTTCTGCGTGCTCCCTGGCAAGTTCCAGGAGCGCGGCCATCTCGGCCGCCAAGGCGTCACGGCCCCGGCGAGTGATGCTCACCCAGGTCCGCGGGCGGCGACCCGCGTAGCCTTTCTCGATGCGGACCAGCCCTGCGTCCTCAAGTACGGTCAGGTGCGCGGACAGGTTGCCAGAGGTCAGCTGCAGTGCGTCGCGGAGATAGCCGAAGTCGGCCTGCGGTGCCCTCGAGATGATGGTCAGGATTCCCAGCCGATGCCGCTGATGCACCGTGTCGTTCAGTTCGACAACCGGATGCGATCCGCGAGTTCCTGTTCCCTCGTCAGCGCCGTCCGGCTCGCGGCCCTGCGCCTCTTCAGCCACGTCCATGCCTCAAACTCGCGTGCCCTGGGCTCAGCCGCCCAGGATCAAATCTGTGCCGCCCACCATCATCTGTGCCGCCCACCACTAAATCTGCTATGCCAGTAAGTTTGTACCACAGACTAGATGGCATTGCAAGCAAGTCGCGCTTGCCCGCCACAATGAGCCCGCAGCACCAGGACATCTTGAACGTGACCGCGGCACGGAATGCCCGCCGGGCCGGCCGGGCCGGCCGTGGCTCAGATCGGGGTGCCGAGCCAGAGGCTGAGCGCATAGCTCACCTCACCAGCGCCTGGCCGGTCGACCGCCGCCAGGTCGGCCACCGTCCAGGACAGCCTGATCACGCGGTCGACTCCCCTGGCGCTGATCCGGCCGAGGTCCATGGCGCGCTCGAGCGGTGCCAGCGCTCCGGGAGCCGGCGCGAACCTTCGCCGCAGCTCACTCCCCGGAATCTGGGCGTTGAGCCGCCATGGCGACCCGGCCAGCCGGGCGGCCGAGCGCTGCCTGGCCCGCCTGACCCGTTCGGCGACGACCGCACTCGGCTCGGTGAAGGACCGGTCGCTGAGCAGCTCGGCCCGCCGCACCGGGAGGAACTCGATTTTCGCGTCCACCCGGTCCAGCAGCGGCCCCGACAGCCTGGCCAGGTACCGGCGCCGTGCCAGGGGCGTACAGCTGCAGGCTGCCCCGGTGGTACTCGCGCTGGCACACGGGCACGGGTTCGCCGCCATGATCAGCGTGAATCTCGCCGGGAAGCGCGCGGTGACCCCGGCCCTGGCCACCACGACCTCGCCGGACTCAAGCGGCTGGCGAAGCCCGTCGAGCACATCGCGCCCGAACTCCGGTGCCTCGTCGAGAAACAGGCAGCCGTGGTGCGCGAGCGATGCCGCCCCAGGCCTGATGACGCCACTGCCGCCGCCGACGATCGCCGCGCGGGTGGCCGTGTGGTGCGGTGCGCAAAACGGCGGCTCGATGATCAGCGGGCTGCCGGACGGCAGCGTCCCGGCGACCGAGTGGATCGCGCTGACCTCCAGGGCCGCAGCAGGCTCGAGCCTCGGCAGCACGGTCGGGATTCGCTCGGCGAGCATCGTCTTTCCCGCGCCCGGCGGCCCGACCAGCATCAGGTGATGCCCGCCCGCTGCACAGATCTCGGCCGCCCGCCTGGCCAGCGGCTGCCCGACGAGGTCGGCCAGGTCCTTGGGCACGCCGTCGGTCCCCGGCCCCAGCGGCTGGCCGGGGTACCCGCCTGGGCCCACCGCATCGACGGCCGCCGCGCCGCTGCCCGGCTCGAACACCCGCACAGCGACCCCGCCAGGCGGCGGCGTGTCCCTCAGCCAGGCGGCCATCGCGGTCAGGCTGGGCGCGGCGATCACCCGCAGCTCGGGCACCAGGGCCGCCTCGGCAGCGTTCTCCGCGGCAACCGCCACCGCGCCGAAACCCGCGGCCGCGGCCGCCGCGGCGGCCGGCAGCACCCCGGGAACCGGCCGCACCCTCCCGTCTAAGCCGAGCTCCCCGATCAGCACCAGCCCGGTTAGCCGGCACCCGGGAACCGCCTGAGCCGCAGCGAGGATAGCGACGGCAATACCCAGATCGAACCCACTGCCCCGCTTGGGCAGGCTGGCCGGGGAAAGGCCGACCGTGATCCTGCGATTGGGCCACGTCTCGCCGCTGTTCACGATGGCCGACCGGATCCGGTCCCTGGCCTCGCGCAGGGCCGTGTCAGGCAGGCCGACGAGCAGCAGCGCGACCATCCCGTTCTCGATGTCGGCCTCGATCTCGACCGGATGCCCCTGCACCCCAACGAGACCGATCGCATGGGCGCGCGCGAGGGCCATCTAGCCCACCCCGCGCACATGCTCGATCGTGAAGTCGCCCGACGGCGAGCGCAGCACTCCGACAATGTCGACCCGCAGCTCGTCGAAGGTCACACCGTGCGCCATCACCCAGCGCACGGCCAGGCGGCGGAGCCTGCGCAGCTTCTGCCGGGTGACGGCCTCGACCGGAGTCCCGTACCGCAGCCCTGACCTGGTCTTCACCTCGCAGGCGACGAGTATCCGCCGGTCAGCGGCGACGATGTCGATCTCGCCCTCCGAGCAGCGGTAGTTCCGGTCAAGGATCCGGAAGCCGAGGTCCGTGAGGTACTCGGCCGCCAGCTGCTCGCCCGTCCTGCCGAGGGCGTCCTTGGGACGCATCGCGCACCACCTCCGGGTTCGACCCTCCCGGAGCGGCGCGTGCCCGGCGAGGCCCATCTGCCCGGCTGTGGACGAGCGCAGCCTGAACTGACCGTCCTGTGGACGGCGTTTCGCAGCACGCGGAGACCGGCAGGAACGCCTAAGAGACCGACAGCGCCATCCGGAGCCCGACACGCCGACACGGACAGGCAGGCTCGCAGGGCTAACCAGGGGAACAGCGGCGCCAGGCGCTCAGGACTCCTCGGGGAGCTGGAGCTCGCTCTTGGCGAGTTCCTCGATGTTGACGTCCTTGAACGTCACGACGGTGACGTTCTTGACGAACCGCGCCGGCCGGTACATGTCCCACACCCACGCGTCATGCATGGTGACCTCGAAGAAGACCTCGCCGTTGTCGGCCGTGCGGACCTTGAGGTCGACGTCGTTGGTCAGGTAGAACCTGCGCTCGGTCTCGACCACGTGCGTGAAGAGCCCGACGACGTCGCGGTACTCGCGATAGAGCTGGAGCTCCATCTCGGTCTCGTACTTCTCGAGGTCCTCCGCGCTCATGTTCTCCCCTCCGATGAGGCGGGCACCCGGGCGGCCAGCTCGGTGCTCTCTCCCCGGCCAGCGGCGCGACTGCCTGCTCGCGCCGGGGCCGGTGAACCCGATATCAATTCAACGATAGGACCATCGCGGCGCAGGTCTAGACCCGCTGGCGGATCGGCGCGCTGAGTGTCCGGCCAGCCGGGACCCGCGACGACCAGGTTGCCGTCGCCAGGCACCATGCCATCTGCCCCGGCGCCAAGCTCATCGGAAAGCTCGCAGGCAAGCCCGCCGGCCAGCAACTGATCGGCCAGGAGCTCGTCGGCCAGCAAGTGGTCGGCCACCTCCCCCGCACTGGCGGCCCCGGCCCTGCCCAGCCTGGCCGAGACGTTCACGAACGAGCGGCGGTGCACCGGACTAGGCCCTGAAGCGTCGAGCGCGGCCATGTGGCTCGGCGTGGAGTAGCCCTTGTGCCTGGCGAACCCGTAATCCGGATACTGCGCGTGCAGCCCGATCATGATCTTGTCCCTGGTGACCTTGGCGACGATCGAGGCTGCAGCCACGCAGGCCGTGACCTGATCGCCCTTCCACATCGCCAGGGCAGGAACGGCAAGCCCGGGTACCTCGAAGCCGTCGGTAAGCACGTAGCCGGGGCTCACCGCAAGGCCGGCCAGCGCACGGCGCATGCCGGCCACGTTGCAGACGTGCAGCCCGAGCTTGTCAATCTCGCCGGGTGATATCACTACGACATTCCAGGCCAGCGCGGACCGCACGATCTGCCGGTAGGAGGCCTCACGCGACCGCGCGGTCAGTGTCTTGGAGTCGGCGATCTCGGTTGCGGGGTCCCCTTGCCAGGTGCCGAGCGCGACGGCCGCCACTACGAGCGGCCCGGCACACGCCCCGCGCCCTGCCTCGTCAATTCCGACCACCGGGCCGAGCCCGGCCCGGACTAGGACCCGCTCGTACCCGGTCAGTCCCGTACCGCGCCGCGGCGTGTAGCCGACTGGGCGGGGAAGGGCCAGTGTGCTCATCACCTATCCCCGGCGACGGCGGCGGCGGCCGCGCCTGCGCAGCCTGATCCGCCGCTCGAACAGGGTCAGCGGAGCAGCGATCGCAAACCCGGCGGCCAGCGGCAGGTAAGAGGCGGAAGGCCGCAGCGCGATCACCCCCGCTGGCAGGCTGCCGGGCCGCGCCGCCGACCCAGCCGCGCGGCCCGCGGCAACCCCAGCCGACCGGACAGCCCCGGCCGACTGGGCAGCCCCGGCCGACCGGGCAGCCGCCGCAGAACGCCCCGCGGCCTGCCGGTCCAGTGCCGGCCGCAGGAAGGTAGACGGAATCGGCAGGATCCTGAACCTGCTCGGCGGCCACACGATCATGAAGGCCCGGCCGATCACCATATTCTCCGGAATGGTCCCGTCCCGGTCATATGGGACGCACTTCGGCTGCAGGTACGTGTACGCGCAGTCGTGCAGGCGCGAGTCCGCTGACAGCGGCCGGTTGTCGCCCATCACCCACAGCCGACCGCGCGGCACCACGACGTTGAAGGTACCTTGCGACGGCCGGGCACCATGGATCAGGAATGACTTCTCGTGTAGCGGCACCCCGTTGACCGTGATCAGGCCCTGGGCGTTGCAGCAGACCACGTGGTCACCAGGCAGCCCGATCACCCGTTTGATGTAGTCGATCTGGGTGGAGTTGGTGCCGAACAGGCCCCTGATGGCGTGGAGCAGCCGCCCAAGCGACGCGTCATAGAGCCTGACCACCGGATCGCTGCTCTGCGGAACCTGCCGCGCCGGGGCATCCCACGATCCGGTCCCGTTGAACACCACGATGTCGCCGCGCTGGATCGGCCGCAGGTGATAGACGAGCTTGTTGACCAGGACCTTGTCACGGGGCATCAGCGTGTTCTCCATGGACCCTGACGGGATGTAGAACGGCTGCACCACGAAGCTCTTGATCACCAACGCGATCGTCAGCGCGACCACGAAAAGCACGACCATCTCGCGCAGGAACGATCCGCGGCCCTTGGACTCCGCCTCTTCCTGATCGGTGTCGTTCTCGTCATCCGAATCAAGTTCGCCCGCGTCGTCAGGCATGGAGTCGGCGTGCCTCCCGACATCGAGCCCGGCAGCCCGTCCGGTCAGCGTGTCACGGATGCGCTGCTCGTCGTTCATCATCACCATCCAGCCTAACGGCCAGCAGGCCGGTCCAGCGGCCCAAGAGACGGCCGGGCAGGATTAATCCAGCGGACAGACAACCCTAGAAAAACCGCTTACAGCCAGAACGCAGAGCCCTCCCCGGCTGCCGCAGGGCAGCCTACCTCTCGTCACCCGCTGATGCGGCCAGGGCCGACCCGGCTGCGGCGGAACCGGCCGGCCTGACTGCGGTGGAACCGGCCGCCCAGGCGACCGAACCGCCGGCGCAGCACGGTGAGCGGCGCCGCGGCGGCGAAACCGCCGACGAGCGCGGGATACGACGGAGCCGGGCGCACCGGCATCCCGGCCTGAGACCAGGCCGCGCTGGCCGGAGCCGACGGCGCCGCGGCCCCCCGCGAATGAGCGGCCGCCCCCGCGCGGCGTGGCACCGTGCGGCGCGCCACGGTGACGGAACCGGCGATCGGCCGGGCGAGCGCGGGCTGGAAGAACGTGGGCGGGATGCGCAGCACGCGGAGCTGGCCCGGCGGCCAGAGAATCATGAACGCCCGGCCGACAACCTTGTTCTCCGGGATCGTGCCGTCCCGGTCGTAGGGCGCGCAGACGGTGTCAGGGTCGGGGTAGCCGCACTGGTGCAGCCGGGAGTCCGCCGACTCCGGTCGGTTGTCGCCCATTACCCACAGGCGCCCTGGCGGGACGACGACGCTGAACTGGTACTGCGATGGCTGCGCGCCGGGAGTCAGGTACCTGGTCTCGTGCAGCGCCACCCCGTTGACCGTGAGCTCGCCCCGGTCATTGCAGCAGGCCACGTGGTCGCCGGGCAGCCCGATGACCCGCTTGATGTAGTCGATCTGGGCTGGCGCGATGCCGAACAGGCTCTTGACCCAGCCCACCGCCGGCGCGAGCGTGCCGTCGTAGATCCTCATGAGCAGGTCATGGCTCGGCTTAGGCGACTCGGCCGGCGGATCCCAGGAGCCCTGGCCGTTGAAGACGACGATGTCGCCGCGGTGGATCGGCCTCAGGTGGTAGACGAGCTTGTTCACCAGGACCCGGTCGCCGATGAGCAGCGTGTTCTCCATCGAACTCGACGGTATGTAGAACGGCTGCACCACGAAGCTCTTCAGCAGCAGCGCGACGGCGAGCGCGACGGCGAACAGCACGAGCGTCTCGCGGAAGAAGGCCCACGGGCTCCTGGCGGGCGAGCGGTACTGCCGCTGCGGCCCGGCTCCGGGCGAAGCGCCCAGGTCGTCCTTGTCTGTCAGCTCCGTGATCGCGCCGGGACTCCCGGCCCGGGCTGCCCCGGCAGCATCACCGGACGAGACGTCGTCTCCCATAGGCTGCGCGCCCGCCTGGCCGGTGAAGGGTGCCGACTAGCGCGCGGGCTCCCTGCGCTCCTTGATCCTCGCCGCCTTGCCGCGCAGCTCGCGCAGGTAGTACAGCTTGGCCCGGCGTACCTGGCCCCTGGTGACCACTTCGATCGTCTCGATCGCCGGAGTATGCACCGGGAAGGTGCGTTCGACGCCGACGCCGTAACTGATCTTGCGCACGGTGAACGTCTCACGCGCGCCGCCGCCCTGGCGGCGGATGACGACGCCCTGGAACACCTGGATCCTTGACCGGTTGCCCTCGGTCACCCGCACGTGCACCTTGAGCGTGTCACCGGGCCGGAAGGCCGGGATGTCCGATCGGATCTGTGCCTGCTCAAGCTCGGCAATCGCGGAGTGCATCGCTTCGTCGTCCTCGTTCTCATCACGCGCACGCCTACGAACGCGCTGAAGGCTGGTCTGGTCGCTGCGAAGGCATACGACGCTGCCCAGGTGGCCACGGCCGGCAGGGGCAGTGGCCTTTAGTCTGCCACACCTTCACCGCTGACTGCGAAACCGGCGTCGGAAAGCACCTGCCGGTCGCGGGCGTCAAGGTCGGCGGCGACCAGCCTGGCCACTAGATCGGGCCTGGTCACCGCGGTCCGGCGGAGCGCCTCGTCCCGCCGCCAGCGGGCGATCGCCGCGTGGTTGCCCGACAGCAGCACGTCAGGGACGGGCAGTCCGCGCCAGGACCTCGGCCGGGTGTAGACCGGTCCCTCGACCAGCCCGCACATCGGCCCGCCGCCCGCGCCGAACGAGTCATCCGGCGCCGACTCGGCATTGCCGAGCACTCCGGGCAGCAGCCGGCAGATAGCCTCCGTCATCACCAGGACGGCGGGTTCGCCCCCCGCCAGCACATAGTCGCCGACGGAGATCTCGCGTACCGGCATTCGATCACGCGCGTACTCGACGACCCGCGCGTCGATGCCCTCGTACCTGCCGCAGGCGAAGACCAGGTGTGCTGACTGTGCGAGTTCGGCCGCCATGGCCTGGGTGAAGATCGCGCCAGCCGGAGTGGGCACGATCAGTTGCGGCGCACCCCCGGTCGCCGCTGCCGACGAGACCTCGCCAGCCGCCGTCTGCCCCGACTCACGGCCTAGGACGGCGTCGAGCGCCTCGCCCCACGGCTGCGGCGACATCACCATGCCAGGCCCGCCGCCGAACGGGGTATCGTCCACCGTCCGATGCGGGTCGTAGGCCCATGCGCGCAGGTCGTGCACGCCCACGACGATGTCACCGCGCTGCGCGGCCTTGCCGATCAGCGACACGCCGAGCGGAGCGAAGTACTCAGGAAAGATCGTGATGATGTCGATACGCACGCGCCGGTGCCACCTCCCTCGGCCTGCTAGATCGCGGCGTCCGGGTCGAGCAGTCCTGGCGGCGGGTCGATGACGAGCCGGCCGGCCGCCATGTCGACCTCGGGCACGATCGCGGCGACGAACGGGACCAGTATCTCCGCGCCAGCACGCGGACCTGTGCCGTCCACCACGAGCAGGTCCTGCCCGTGGTGGCGCACGTCGGCAACGGTCCCGACCTCCTCGCCGGCGGCGGTCAGGACCCGCAGCCCGATCAGGTCGTGGTCGTAGAAGTCCGCCGGGTCGGCGAGCGGCGGCAGGTCGCCGGAGTCGATGGCGAGCACCGTGTCCCGCAGCGCCTCGGCGGAATCGCGGTCGCCGCACCCGGCGAACCTGACCAGCAGCGTGCCCGAGTGCCACCGGGAAGCGGTGACCGTCAGCGGCCCGCGGCCCGCGGGAACGGTCTCCAGCGAAGAGCCCACGGCAAAGCGCTGGTCGGGGTCGTCCGTGCGCACCTCGACAGTGACCTCACCGCGCAAGCCGTGCGGGCGCCCGACCCGGCCGACCACGAGCTGCATGCCCGCTAGCGGATCTCGTCGGCGTCCAGCAAGTCGACGCGGACGTAAGAGTCACCAGCGAGGGAGCTGAGTACCGTACGCAGCGCCCGTGCCGTACGCCCACCACGCCCGATGACCTTGCCGAGATCGTCAGGGTGTACTCGCACCTGGAGAACGCGCCCCCGACGCAGATTACGGCTGGAGACCCGGACGTCGTCTGGGTAATCGACTATGCCCCGCACCAGGTGCTCAAGTGCCTCTTCGAGCACGTCAATCCTCGCTGCCCGAGTCGGCCGCCTCGCTGTCGGCGCTCGCTGCAACAGCCTCGCCCACCTTGGCCTCGCCCGCACCGGCTTCGGCGGCGCCCGCGTCGGCCTCGGCGGCAAGGCTGGCCTCTGCTGATGCCTCAGCCTCCCCGGACGTCTTGGCCCCGCCGGACGTCTCGGCCTCCCCAGACGTCTCGGCAGCGGCACTCGCGGCAGCGTTCTGGCCGACAGAGTCCTTGCCTGCGGAGTCCTCGCCGTCAGCAGCCTCGCCGCCGTCGGCAGCCTTAGCCTTGCCCGAGGAACTCTTTGCCGCGTCGCCCTTGCCAGCCTCAGCCTTGCCGCCCTCGGCCTTGCCAGCGTCCGCCTTGCCAGCGTCCGTCTTGCCAGCGTCCGCCTTGCCGACCTCCGCCTTGCGGCCCTCGGCCTTGCCAGCGTCAGTCTTGCCGGCCTCCGCCTTGCGGCCCTCGGCCCTGCCAGCGTCAGTCTTGCCGGCCTCCGCCTTGCGGCCCTCGGCCCTGCCAGCGTCAGTCTTGCCGGCCTCCGCCTTGCGGCCCTCGGCCCTGCCAGCGTCGGCCCTGCGGCCTTCAGCCTTACCAGCCTCCGCCTTGCCAGCGTCGGCCCTGCCGCCCCTCGCGGGCTTCTCTGCCTTGCCGTCGCCGACCTTGGCGTCGGTGGCCTTGCCATCTCCGGTCTTCACGTCGGCAGCCTTGGCCGAACTCGACCGGCCCTTGCCCTTCGGCGCCGTCGCGCTCTCGGTGAGCGTCTCGGCCAGCGCGGCAGCGAAGATCTCCTTCTTGTCGCTGCGCGGCGCGGCCGACCTCAGCGTCCCCTCAGCTCCCGGCAGCCCCTTGAACCTCTGCCAGTCGCCGGTCACCTCGAGCAGCTTGCGTACCGGGTCGGTCGGCTGCGCGCCCACCGACAGCCAGTGCTGCGCGCGTGCCGAGTTGACCTCGATCAGCGAAGGATCAGCCTTGGGGTGGTACTTGCCGATCTCCTCGATGGCCCGCCCGTCCCGCTTGGTGCGGGCGTCGGCGACGATGATCCGGTAGTAGGGCTCACGGATCTTGCCCATGCGCTTTAGCTTGATCTTGACAGCCACGGCTGTGGTCTTCTCCCAGCGGATTCAGTGCGGGCGGCGGCGTTCGGAGTAGGGAACCCGACTTGCTGCCCAACTCGGTACGGCGGCGACGAGTTTGAGAGGGCCTCGCGGAGCCGATGGTTGCTAGCACATTCTGCCAGATGCTAGCCCGTGCATCCGCATCATGGTCTCGCCCGCCCGCAACACGGCCCAGCCGTCCCGCTCGGCACAGCCGTCCCGCTCGGCACATCCCAGGGCAGCGAGAACTCCTCGTGCGGGGAGGCCATCTGCTCTCGAGTCCCACGGGCCACACAGGCAACGACCGTCCTGCCACCCCCGATCGTCGTGGGCACTTCGCTGCGGCTATAACGACAGCGCAGTGCCCACGATGTTCGAAGCAGCCCGAACGGGAGCCAGGAATTGGCGGACCGGCTAGCTTCTGGCGCCAGGATGCCCGCCTAGGCGAAGCTATTGCTTGCCGGGGCGGTTGCGGCCGCCGAGGCCTGGAGGCAGCGTGTCCTCGTCGTCGTCCGCAGACTGGCCCGACGGGCCGGTGTCCGAGTTGGCCTGTCCGCCGAGTTTGCCGAGTCCGGGCAGCTTGCCGAGCCCGCCGGGACCAGCCGGGCCGCCGCCCCCGCCGAGACCGGCCGGGCCGCGTCCGCCCCCGCCGAGCCCAGCGCCTTTGCGCAGCCCCGGCGGCAGCGACATCCCGCCGACGTCAAGCTGGCTCATGTCGAAGCCGCCCATATCGGCCTGACCGGCACCCGGCCCTGAGCCGACCGAAGCGATGCCAGGCCCGCGACCACCAGCCCCGCCGACACCTCCGCCGACCCCACCGCCACCGCCGACCCCACCGCCGAGGCCACCACCACCGCTGGCGCCGCCGCCGGCACCCGCGCCGCTCACTCCAAGACCGCCCGCCCCGGCGCCGCCGAGCCCGGGCATCCCGGCCGCACCGGGCCTAGGCGTCCTCGCCGACCGGCCGCCGCCCTTGCCCTTTTTCTTGCCCTTGGCCTTCTGACTGCGCCGCATGCCAGGCATCCCGGGCATCCCGGGCATGCCGCCGCTCATCATCTGGCGCATCATCTTCTGGCCCTCGAGGAACCTGACGACCAGGGAGTTGACCTCCCCAACGGTGACGCCCGACCCGTTAGCGATGCGGAGCCTGCGCGAGCCGTTGAGCAGCTTGGGGTTCCTGCGCTCGGCCGGCGTCATCGAGTTCACGATGGCAGCGGCCCGATCCAGGTCCTTGTCGCTGACCTGGCTGAGCAGGTCACGGTTCTGCGCCGCGCCGGGCAGCATGCCGAGCAGGTTGCTGATCGGGCCGAGCTTGCGCACCATGGCAAGCTGCTCGACGAAGTCCTCAAGCGTGAAGCCCTCGGCCGAGGTCAGCTTCCCGGCCATCTCGACGGCCTGCTGCTCGTCGAAGGTCCGCTGTGCCTGCTCGATCAGGGTCAGGATGTCGCCGAGGTCAAGTATCCGCGACGCCATCCGGTCCGGGTGGAACACGTCGAAGTCCTCGAGCTTCTCGCCAGAGGACGCGAACATGATCGGCCGGCCGGTGATCTGGGCGATCGACAGCGCCGCGCCGCCCCTGGCGTCGCCGTCCAGCTTGGTCAGCACGACCCCGTCGAAGCCGACCCCGTCGAGGAAGGCCTGCGCCGTGGTCACGGCATCCTGGCCGATCATCGAGTCGACCACGAACAGGATCTCGTCCGGGTCCACCGCGTCCCTGATCGCGGCGGCCTGCGCCATCATCTCGGCATCCACGCCCAGACGGCCCGCGGTGTCGATGATCACGGTGTTGTGCAGCTTGTGCCTGGCCTCGCCGATGCAGTCGCGGGCCACAGCGATCGGGTCGCCGACGCCGTTCCCCGGCTGCGGCGCGTAGACCGGGATGCCGGCCCGCTCGCCGAGCACCTGAAGCTGGGTGACCGCGTTGGGTCGCTGCAGGTCAGCGGCGACGAGCAGGGGCGTATTCCCCTGGCTCTTCAGCCAGAGCGCGAGCTTGGCGGCGAGCGTGGTCTTACCCGAGCCCTGCAGGCCGGCCAGCATGACGACGGTCGGCGGCACCTTGGCGAACCGCAGCCGCCTGGCCTCGCCGCCCAGGATCTCGATCAGCTCTTCGTTGACAATCTTGATGACCTGCTGCGCCGGGTTCAGCGCCTGCAGCACGTCCGCGCTGAGCGCGCGCTCGCGCACTCGGGCCACGAAGGTCCTGACCACGGGCAGCGCGACGTCGGCCTCAAGCAGCGCGATCCGGATCTCGCGGCAGGTGGCGTCGACGTCGGCCGGGGAGAGCCTTCCACGGCCGCGCAGCGACGAGAAGACCTGGTTCAGCCGGTCGGAGAGCGTCTCGAACACCTGTACCGAACTCCTTCGTGCTGGCTATCGGCTGTGCTGGCCACTGCTGGCTGCCGGCTGTGCCGGCTGTCGGCTGTCGGCTGTGCCGGCTGTCGGCTGTCGGCTGTGCCGACTGTCGGCGGTGCTAGCCAACCGCAGCGCTGGCAAACCGCGGTGCTGGCTATCCGCTGTCCCGGCAATTCGCTGTGTTGTCTACCCGCGCTGTCTACCCGTCGCCGACGGCGCTGTCCAATCGGGACTCGCGCCCTCGGCATGGTCGTCGGCATGGTCAGGACCGCCTGGCTACCCGATCATGGCGTCGACGAACGCCTCCGGGTCGAACGGCGCGAGGTCGTCCGGACCCTCGCCGAGCCCGACCAGCTTCACCGGCACGCCAAGCTCGCGCTGCACCGCGATCACGATGCCGCCCTTGGCTGTGCCGTCCAGCTTGGTCAGCACGACCCCGGTGATGTCGACGACCTCGGCGAAGACCCGCGCCTGGCGCAGCCCGTTCTGGCCGGTCGTGGCGTCGAGCACGAGCAGCACCTCGTCGACCGTGCCCTGCTTGGCGATTACCCGCTTGATCTTGCCGAGCTCGTCCATCAGGCCGGCCTTGGTATGCAGCCGCCCGGCGGTATCCACGATCACGGTGTCCACACCCCGCGAGGTGCCAGCGCTGACCGCCTCGAACGCCACGCTGGCCGGGTCGGCGCCGTCCCGGTCCGCGCGCACCACCGTGGCTCCTACCCGGCCCGCCCAGGTCTCCAGCTGGTCGGCGGCGGCGGCGCGGAACGTGTCGGCCGCCCCGAGCAGCACGCTGCGGCCGTCGCCGACGAGAACCCTGGCCAGCTTGCCGCAGGTAGTGGTCTTGCCCGTGCCGTTGACGCCGACAACGAGCAGCACCGCCGGCTGGTTGCCGTGCCTGGCCGTGTGCAGCGTGCGGTCGAGGTCCGGGTTCACCTGCTCAAGCAGGTCGGCCCGGAGCAGCGCCTTCACCCGGTCCAGGTCGCGGGTGCCCGCCACCTTCACCTCGGTGCGCAGCCGGTCGACCATCTGGGTCGCCGGGCCTGCCCCCATGTCGCCGGTGATCAGAATCTCCTCGATCTCGTCCCAGGTCTCGTCGTCGAGCTTGCCCGAGGACAGCAGGCTGAGCAGGGCAGAGCCGAACGCCGTCTGCGACCTGGCGAGCCTGCCGCGCAGCCTTACCATCCGGCCAGCCGACGGCGGCGGCTTCTCGACCTCGGGCAGCGCAGAAGGCGCGGCCGGCCCGGCGGCCTCAGACACCGGCGGCGGCGCGGTGACCTGCGACGGCGCCACTTCGCCAGGCGGCACCTCCGTGGGCGGCGCCTCGGCGCGTGACGGCGGCGCCACCGTCCCAGCACCAGCGCCCGGCGCGCCGGGCACTCGCCCGCGGCGCCGGCGCGCACGCGGCGCGAGCAGCGCGCCGCCGCCCACGATGAGAACGGCCAGGACGACGATGATGATGATCAGCACGGTTTCCATGACGGCTTCAAGTCTGGCAGAAGCCCGCCACTAGCAGAGCCAGCCGGCGACGTCAGGCCGTCTCGCGCTCCCTCAGCCGCTGGCTGATCACGGCGGAAACCCCGTCGGAGCGCATGCTGACCCCGTACAGCGAGTCGGCGATCTCCATGGTCCGCTTCTGGTGGGTGATGATGATCAGCTGGGAGCTCGACCGCAGCTCGTCGAAGATGTCGAGCAGCCGCTGCACGTTCGTGTCGTCCAGCGCCGCCTCGACCTCGTCCATTACGTAGAACGGCGACGGCCGTGCCTTGAAGATGGCCACGAGGAAGGCGATCGCGGTCAGCGAGCGCTCACCGCCGGACAGCAGCGACAGCCGCTTGACCTTCTTGCCGGGCGGCCTGGCCTCGAACTCGATCCCGGTGGCCAGCATGTCGTCGGGCTCGGTCAGCACCAGCTTGCCCTCGCCGCCGGGGAACACCCGGCCGAAGATGTTCTCGAACTCGCGCGCGGTGTCGGCGAACGCGTCAGCGAACACCTGCTGCACGCGGTCGTCCACCTCCTTGACCACGGTGAGCAGGTCGCGGCGGGTCTTCCGCAGGTCCTCGAGCTGGGTGACCAGGAAGGCGTGCCGTTCCTCGAGCGCCGCGAACTCCTCGAGCGCCAGCGGGTTCACCCTGCCGAGCTGGTCGAGCTGGCGCTGGGCGGTGTCCGCGCGGCGCTGCTGCACGTCCCGGTCGTAGGGGACCGGCGGCTGGTCAGCATCCGCACCCGGAACCGGCGCCTCCGGGCCGTACTCGCCGACCAGCGTGTCCACGTCGACGCCGTACTCCTCGGCCGCCTTGGCCTGCACCTGCTCGAGGCGCAGCCGCCGACCTGCCCTGGCGACCTCGGCGCCGTGCGCCGTTTCCACCACCTTGTCCAGCTGGGAGGTGGCCTCGCGAATCCTCGCCCTGACCGCCTTGAGCTCCTCGTCCCTGCCCTGGTGCGCGGTCTGCGCGTACTCGCGCTCGGCCTCGGCGAGCGCGAGCGACCGCTCGATCGCGGCCAGCGTCAGCCGGGCGCCGCTGGCCACGGCTCGGGCCACGGTAGCCTCGGCGGCCCGGCGCCTGGCCCGGTCGGCGGCCCTGGTGATGGCCTGCCGCTCGGCCACGGCGGCCGAGGCGAGGGCGTCGGCGCGGCCGCTGATCGCACGCAGCCGCTCCTCCACGGTCCGCACTTCGAGCCTCGCGTCCATCTCGGTGCCCCGCGCCGCCGCCGCGCTGTCGGCCAGCGCCTGCCTGGCCGCGCCGGTGAGGCCCGCCCTGCGCCGGCCGGGCTCCTCATGCTGGCGAGGCCGGTCCGGCCCATCGCCGAGCAGGTCGGGTCCGCCGAAGCCGTCGCGCTCCCCGCCGCCCAGCTCCCCGCCGCCGAGATCCTCGCCGCCGCCGAGCTCGCCGGTGCCATCGGCGGCGTGCGCGTCGGCCTCAGCCTCCGCGGCGATCCTCGCCTCGATCTCGGCGAGCTGGCTCCTGCTCTTCTCGGCCGAACGGTCGGCGGCGGCGATCGCCGCAACCAGCCGGCCTGCCTCGTCCTGCGCCGCGCGGGCGGCGCCGGCGAGCGCCCCGAGCCGGCCGGAGACCTCCGCCGCTGACGCGTCCACCTCGGCCATGGCCGCCTGCGCCTGTGCCTGTGCCTGCCTGGCCTGCTCCTCGTCCTCGGTCGCGTCGGCAAGCTCGCGTTCCGCGCGCTGAGCGGCCGACTCGGCCTCGGCCAGCTGCGCCGCCGCCTGCTGCGCGGCCGCCCTGAGCCCGAGCAGGCTCTGGCCGTCGGCCGAGCCGCCCCGCGCCCAGTGCGCTCCGAGCAGGTCACCCCCGGCCGTCACCACAGCGATCTCAGGGTCGGTGCGCACGAGCTCGAGCCCGGTCGCCAGATCAGGCACGACAAGAACGCCGGCCAGCAGTCGCTCGACCGCACCAGCGAGCTCGCCAGGCGCCTTGACCAGATCGAGCGCAGGCATAACCGCTCGCACGCCGCCATCGCCGCCCGCTTCACCGGTCCCGTCTCCCGGCTCGCCGGGCGTCGCCGCGCGGCCAGGCGCCGCCCCGCTGCCGCGAGGACGGTCGTCCGGGCGGTACGTGAGGCCCGCGCTTCGCGCGGGCACCACGTCGCGCGCATCTCCCGCGCTCCCCGTGCGGCCCGCGATCACGAGCTCGGCGCGGCCCGCCTGCCGTTCCCGCAGCAACTGCAGGATGGCCGCGGCGGCCTCCACGTCCCTGACCGCCACCGCCCTTGAGGATCCGCCCAGGGCAGCGGCGATGGCCTCCTCAGCGCCGTCGGCGACGGTCAGCAGGTCAGCGAGCGGCCCGAGCACCCCTGGGAACGAGCCGGTGTCGGCGAGGAGCACGGCCGAAGCATCGGTGCCCCGCCGCACCGCCTCGGACAGCGCGGCCGCCCTGGCACGCAGCCCGGCCCTGGCGTCGCTGACCTGGTGCTCGGTCTTCCTGCACCTGGCGACCCGCTCGGACGCCACGCGCACGGCGGCCGCGGCCTGCTCGCTCTCCGCCACCAGCGCGGCGCGGTCCTCGTCCCGGCCGCCGAACTGGTCCTGCAGCTCGCCGTACTGCTGCTGTGCCTGCTCGGCCCGCGACCTGGCGGCCGCGAGCGTGGTGGCCAGCCTGGCCTCCTCCTTCGCGGCGGCGAGCTTGCTACGCGCCGCGCCTGCCTGGCCGCGTAGCCTGGCCAGCCGCTCGGCCCGCTCGACGGCCTCCCTGGCCTGCGCGGCGATCTTTCGCTCGGCGTCGGCCAGCGCGGTCTCTGCCGCGGTCCTTGCTGAGACCGCGGCGGCGAGGTTCCCGCGGGCAGCGCCGAGCCGCTCGCCGAGCGCACGCTCCTGCTCGCGCAGCGTCGCCGCCTCGCGCTCGAGCTCGTCGGGATCACGGCCCGGCCTGGCAGGCTCGGGCGGTGCTGTCAGATGCCTGTGGCGCTCGGCGGCCAGGTCGGCGATCGCGCGCAGCCGCTCGGCAAGCCCGCCGAGCGCGAAGAAGGTATGCTGCGCCGCGGCCAGCCGCGGCGCGTGCTGCTGGGCTGCGGACTCAAGCTCGGACTCGCGCAGCCTGGACTCGGCAAGTAGCCCGTCGAGCTCGGACCGCAGCGCCGCGGCCGCGGTCTCGTCCGCCTCGTCCCTGGCAAGCTCGGCGGACAGCGTCACGTAGTCGTCGGCGAGCAGCCGCAGCCGCGCGTCGCGCAGGTCAGCCTGGATCACCGCTGCCTTGCGCGCCAGCTGTGCCTGCCGGCCGAGCGGCTTGAGCTGGCGGCCGAGCTCGGAGGTCAGGTCGACCAGCCTGGTCATGTTCGCCTGCATGGCCTCGAGCTTGCGCAGCGCCTTCTCCTTGCGCCTGCGGTGCTTGAGTACCCCGGCCGCCTCCTCGATCAGTGCCCGTCGCGCCTCGGGCCCGGCGTTCAGGATGTCGTCGAGGTGACCCTGGCCGACGATCACGTGCATCTCGCGCCCGAGGCCGGTGTCGGATAGCAGTTCCTGCACGTCGAGCAGCCGGCACTGGCTGCCGTTGATCGCGTACTCGCTCTGGCCGGTACGGAACAGCAGGCGGCTGATGGTCACCTCGGCGTAGTCGATCGGCAGCGCGCCGTCGCTGTTGTCGATCGTCAGCGTGACCTCGGCCCGGCCGAGCGCGGGGCGGCCGGCCGTGCCGGCGAACACCACGTCCTCCATCTTGCCGCCGCGCAGCGGCTTGACGCCCTGCTGGCCCATCACCCAGGAGAACGCGTCGACGACATTCGACTTGCCCGACCCGTTGGGGCCCACCACGCAGGTGATGCCCGGCTCGAACCGCAGGGTGGTGGTCGAGGCGAAGGACTTGAATCCGCGCAGGGTGAGGGTTTTCAGGTACACGGCCTGGACTCCTCATCAGTTCGCGCTCGGTTCCACCGCACACTACCGCGCGGTGTGAGGCGGATCGGGCCTTCAGCCAAGTACCCGCCGGCGCCACCCGCATGTACCCGCCGACACCTCGGCATTCTGCAATGATTCACGGTGCTGTACCCGGCTTTGTGATGGTAAGGGTGTGGCGGCGTCCGCGATGAGGCCCGACCGCGGCGCAAACCCGGCGCCAACCGGCCTCGATATGCCGGGCCGCCCGTCCGGTGCCGGATCTGCGGGGCCGCCCGTCCGGTGCCGACTGCATCCCTCCGCTCCGGATGAATGGATGTGAAGTAAGTCCCAACATACGCAGTGAATGTGGCATTCATCCCAACGGGCATACAGGATCAAGGGACGATTCGGGCATCTAACCGACCGAGACGCGCTCCGACGCGCATACGGCCGGATGCGGGCTGCCCGCGGTGGCACTGCCAATAACCGACACCGAACTCGATAACCGGCACAACCTCGATGACTGGCACGGGCTCGATGATCGGCACAGGCTCGATGACCGGCACAGGCACTCGCACGCGCTGGCACGCAAGGATCGAACGCCGGCCACGCAGGAACGCACGCTGCCGACCACAACCAACCGCCGATTACGCACACGCACGACCGCATCTACGACCGAACGCCAGCGACGCGGGGACGCATGCTGCCTGACGCGACCACGACTGAACGCCGGCCACGCGTACGCGCGGATCCGCGGTCTCGGCGCCGACGCGCTTAGGCCGACACACTGGCGGCCGACAGGTCGGCGCCAGCATCGGCACTGGTCAAGTCAGCACAGGTCAGGTCAGGGCCGGCCAGGTCAGCGCCGGTCAAGTCAGGGCAGGCTCGCGTTCGTCTAGCAGCATCTCATGCCGGACTCCGGCTGCAAGCACGTCGTTGACCTCCTGAAGCCGGGCAAGCTCGGCTTCCAGGTCATGAACGCGCCGCTGCAGCCGACGCATCTCAGCAACCATGCGGGGATCAGGCCCGCCAACATGGCCAAGCAGAGCCTTCGCCATTGCTTGAGGTCCTCCACACTGAGCGACCAGAGTGGGCGCGCACGCAGAAACGCTGGAAACGCGCCAGGTTGCGCGCAGGTAACAGTTCCATGGTCCCATTACTAGGGGCATCCGGTCAAGTTGACGTTTGGCCTGCTCACGGGCGTGTCTTGAGGCCGATGGCCGGGTCACCGCTCGACGAAGCCGTCGATCCCGCCGCGCGCCTGATCCCAGCGGTGCGTCACCTGGACGACCTGGCCAGGAGCCTCTGGCCCTTCGAGCCTGGCAAGCAGCACAGCGCAGCGGTCCCTGTTGCCCTCGGCGATTATCTTGACCCTCCCGTCGAGCAGGTTCTCGGCCATGCCGGCTAGCCCGAGCTCGAGCGCGTTGCTCCGTACCCACCAGCGGAACCCGACCCCCTGCACCCGCCCGCGTACCCACGCGGTGAGCCTGGCCTGCTTGCTCAGCTCGGCCCCGGTTCCAGGCTGGTCGCCCGCGCTCACCAGCGCCCTCGCCGCGGTCTTCGCTGACATGCCGGGCAGCTGAACGACGAGCGGTTCATGAACTTCTCCCTGACCAGCCGAGCGCCGCACCGCAGGCACGGCTCGCCGGCACGGCCGTAGACGGCCAGGGACCGCTCGAAGTAGCCGCTCTGCCCGTTCACGTGCACGTACAGGCTGTCGAACGAGGTACCGCCTGCCGCAATGGCCTCGGCGAAGACCTCGCGGACCGCGCCGAGCAGGCGGTGCGCGTCGGCCTTGCGCAGCCCGTCGGTGCCGCGGGCCCAGTGCAGCCTGGCCCGCCATAGCGACTCGTCGGCGTAGATGTTTCCCACGCCGCTGATCAGCGACTGGTCGAGCAGCGCGCGCTTGATCCCGGTCCGCCGCGCCAGCAGCCTCGCGACGAACCTGTCGTCGTCGAACGCGGCCTCGAGCGGGTCGGGCGCGATGTGCGCGATCACGGCTGGCAGGTCGGCGCCGCCCGGCGCGAACGACAGGTGCCCGAACGTGCGCTGGTCGACGAACCGCAGGTCGGGTCCGCGGTCGGTGAACGCGAACCTGGCCCGCAGATGCGGCGAGTAGGGCCGGTCCGGGTCGCCGCTCAGCAGCTGGCCGCTCATGCCCAGATGCGCGATCAGAGCGTCATCGCCTACGGCGAGCCACAGGTACTTGCCGCGGCGGCGCACCTCGCCGACGCGCCGCCCGGCCAGCGCCGCGGCCAGGTCGTCAGGCCCGGCCAGGTGCCGCCGCGCCACCCTGGGGTGCAGCAGCTCAACCGTCTCGAAGGTGCGGCCGCTGACCTCACGCTCAAGGCCGCTCCTGACGGTCTCCACTTCCGGCAGTTCGGGCACCGTTAGCCGCCCACCAGCCTGTTACGACCGGTGCGCAGCTGCGCCGGGCGCTTGACCGGCTCCGGGCTGACTCACCTGGCCGCCATCTGGCCGGACGGATCCCGCGCCGGAAGGGCCGACGGACTCCCCATCCGCGGCGTTTTCGTCACCGTCCTCGCCGTCGGCGTCGGCGTCGGCCATGGCAGCCGTGCTGACCCGCTCGCTGAGCACCGTCCACGCGGCCTCCGCGGCCTGCTGCTCGGCCTCCTTCTTGGTGCGCCCCTCACCCTCGCCGAGGGTCTGCCCGCCGATCTTCGCCACCGCGCGGAACGACTTCTGGTGGTCAGGACCGCTCTCGTCGACCACGTACTCGGGGCCGCCCATGTCCTCGGCGGCGGTCAGCTCCTGCAGCGAGGTCTTCCAGTCGAGCCCGGCGCCGAGCCGCGCCGACCTGGCGATCACCGGGTCGAACAGCCGGTGAACGAGGGCATCGGCCGCCGCCATGCCGCCGTCCAGGTAGACGGCGCCGATGATGGCCTCCAGCGTGTCGGCGAGTATGGACGACTTGTCCCGCCCGCCAGTACCCTCCTCGCCCTTGCCAAGCCTGATGTAGCAGCCAAGCTTCAGGCCGCGGGCGACGCCGGCCAGGGCACGGCTGTTGACCACCGCGGCCCTGAGCTTGGCCAGGTTCCCCTCGGGGAGGTCTGGGTGATCGCGGAACAGCGTGTCGGTCACGATCAGCCCAAGGACCGAGTCGCCGAGGAACTCAAGCCGCTCGTTGGTGGGCAGGCCGCCGTTCTCGTAGGCGAACGACCGGTGCATGAGCGCGCGGTCGAGCAGCTCGTCGCCGATCGAGACCTGGAGCTTCGCCACGAGGACGGCGAGATCGGCGTCCGCCGCCCGGCCGTCAGCCGACGCAGTGCTCACCGCTGCCTCCCTCCGATCGTCACGGCCCGCCCGCGAGGAGCCGCCTCAGGAAGAAGGAGTGATCACCTGACGCCGGTTGTACGTGCCGCAGGTCGGGCATGCCGTGTGCGGCAGCTTCAGGTCGCGGCACTGCGGGCAGGCCACCAGCGCGGGCGCGGTGGCCTTCCACTGAGCACGGCGCGACCTGGTGTTGCTGCGCGACATCTTCCGCTTGGGTACTGCCACCTCAACGCTCCTTCGTACCGGCCGGGTCGGTCCCGGCCAAGGTCGTGTCCGGCCGGCCAGCCGTGGCCGGCCCCGTGTCGGCCCGTGCGGGCCGCATGTCATCCGTGGCCGGCTGCTCGCCGGCCTCGCCGTCAGGGAACAAGTCCCTCAGCACTGCCCAGACCCCGCCGTCATCGGCGTGCCGGTGCCCTGGCTCGGCGTCGGCGAGCCTGACGCCGCACTCAGCGCACAGGCCTGCGCAGTCCGCCGCGCACAGCGGCGACAGGGGCAGCTCGAGCACCAGCGCGTCCCGAAGGGCGGGCTCAAGATCGAGCAGGTCCCCATCCAGAAGATACTCGTCGTCGCCCGATCCGCTCGGCTCGGCGGCGAACAACTCCTGGAATCGCACGTCAACGCTGGAGCTGAACTCGTCAAGGCACCGCGCGCACTCGCCGGCCAGCGCCGCCGCCACGCTCGCGGTCACCAGGACGCCGTCGCTGACCTCCTCGAGCTGGACCTCGAGCTCGAGGTCGCTGCCCTCGGGCACGCGCACCAGCCCGGCGCCGAGCTCGGCAGGAGCCGGGACGGTACGGGTTTCCAGGCGCGCGGAAGCCGACCCTAGCGTCCGGGTGTCGAAGACTAGCGGACCGCGCGGATCGGATCTCGGGTTTCTCTTGGATCTTGCGTGAGGCATGGCTGCGCAGGTATCGGGTTTGTGCTGGGCGGATAGCTTACCTGGCGGCCAGCCCATTCCCCAACTTACGTGGCGTCCGGCCGGCCGGACGCTACTGGCTGGCCAGGCGCTCGGTGAGCCTGCGCAGCACCGGCTCGGGCACCAGGCCGCCCACGTGACCGCCGTACCTGGCGAACTCCTTGACCAGGCTGGATGACAGGAACGCATACAGCGGGTTCGTGGTCATGAACAGCGTCTCGACTCCGGCCTGGCTGTAGTTCATCTGCGCCATCTGCATCTCGTAGTCGAAGTCGCTGACCGCGCGCAGGCCCTTGACGATCGCCGACACCTCGTTCTCGCGGCAGAAGTCCACGATCAGGCCGTTGAACTTGGCCACCCGCACGTTGCCGAACTCCTTGGTGACCTCGCGCAGCATCTCGATCCGCTCATCGGCGGTGAACAGGGAGGTCTTGGCCAGGTTGCGCAGGACGGCGACGATGACCTCGTCGTACATGCTGGCGGCCCGGCCGATGATGTCGATGTGGCCGTTGGTCACCGGGTCGAAGGAGCCCGGGCATACAACGCGAATCACGCGGGCTCACGCTCCCGTCGTTGCGGCGGCTGCCGGCCTAGTGCCTGAGGCGCGACCGTACCAGAGCACGCTCTCCCCGTAACGGCGGGACCGGTCCTGCGCGTACCCGGGCGGCCAGAGCAGCGGACCCGACCTGGCGTCACGCTCAACCACCACCACGGCGGCCTCGCTCAGCCAGCCATGCGCGGCAAGCAACTTGAGCACCTGCGAAAGCTCGGCATCGCCCGTCGCATAGGGCGGGTCGGCGAAGACCAGGTCGCGCGGCCGGGCATCGCCAGGGCCGCCGCGCAGCACGCGCTCGACCCGGTCCCTGACCAGCCGCGCGCCCGGCAGCCCGACCGCCTCGATGTTGCCCCTGATCACCTGCGCAGCCGCGGCGGCTGACTCGACCAGAAGGACGTCCGTCGCGCCGCGGGACAGCGCCTCGAGGCCGACGGCGCCCGAGCCCGCGTACAGGTCAAGCACCGCCGCTCCGTCCAGGCTGCCTAGCGTCGCGAGCACCGCGGCGAACAGGCCTTCCCTGGTCCTGTCGCTGGTCGGCCTGGTCAGGCGCCCGGCGGGCACGGCCAGACGGCGGCCGCCTGCCTGTCCGGCGATGATCCTGGTCACGCCTTTTCCAGGTACTCGGCCCGCTCGGCGTCGAGCATGGCGCCGATCGCCGCGGCTAGCGCGGGCTCCCCGGCGAGCGCCGGATCGGCGCCGACCAGGGCCTCGGCTTCCTGCCTGGCGAGCCCGATCAGGTCCTCGTCCCGCAGCAGCGTCAGCAGCCGCAGGCTCGACCGCCGCCCTGCCTGCGCCGCGCCGAGCACGTCGCCTTCCCTGCGCTGCTCGAGGTCGAGCCTGGACAGCGTGAACCCGTCCCTGGTGGCGGCGACCGCGTCGAGCCGCTCCCGAGCCGGTCCCGGCTCGGCCTCGGTGACCAGCAGGCACAGCCCGGCGTGCTCGCCACGGCCGACGCGGCCGCGCAGCTGGTGCAGCTGGGAGACGCCGAACCGGTCCGCGTCCATGACCACCATGATGCTGGCGTTCGGCACGTCCACGCCGACCTCGACGACGGTGGTGGTCACGAGCACGTCCACCTGGCCGTCGGCGAACGCCAGCATGACCTTGTCCTTCTCCTCAGGAGGCAGCCTGCCGTGCAGCACGGCGATGCGCAGCCCGGCGAGCGGGCCCTGCGCCAGCTGGGCGGCGACGTCACTGACCGCGAGCGCGGGCCGCCGCGGCTGCTCCCCGTCGCCGTCCGGCCCGAAGTCGAAGCCGCCGTCGTCGGCGATTCCGGTGCTCTCGGTGGCGGCGCGGCCGGCGGCCGTCTCGCCGGGGCCGGCCTCGCCCCCGATCCGGGGGCATACCACGTAGGCCTGACGGCCGCCGGCCACCTCCTCGCTGATCCGCTCCCAGGTCCGGTCCAGGTAGTGCGGCTTCTCGGCGGCCGGGACCACGTGAGTGGAGATCGTCGGGCGCCCGGCAGGCAGCTCGGTGAGCTCGGTGACCTCCAGGTCGCCGAACACGGTCATCGCGACCGTCCGCGGTATCGGCGTCGCGGTCATCACCAGCACGTGCGGCCTGCCGTTCGCCGCCTTGGCGCGCAACGCCTCGCGCTGCTCGACGCCGAACCTGTGCTGCTCGTCAATGACGATCAGCCCGAGGTCGGCGAACTGCACGTGCTCCTGCAGCAGCGCGTGCGTCCCGATCACGATCCCGGCCTCGCCGGAGGCCGCCTCGAGCAGGGCGCGCCTGCGCGCGGCGCTGCCCTGCGAGCCGGTGAGCAGCGTGACCCTGGTGGCGTGCTCGGCGCCGCCGAGCTGGCCGGCCATCGCCAGCGGGCCGAGCATCTGGCTGATCGACCTGTGGTGCTGCTGCGCGAGCACCTCGGTCGGGGCGAGCAGGGCGGCCTGTCCGGCCGCGTCAACGACCTGGAGCATGCCGCGCAGCGCCACGATCGTCTTCCCCGACCCGACCTCGCCCTGGAGCAGGCGGTGCATCGGATGATCGCGCGCCAGGTCAGCGGCGATCACCTGGCCGGCCTCCCGCTGCCCGGCGGTGAGCGTGAACGGCAGGTCGGCGTCGAACCCGGCCAGCAGCCCGCCGTCGACCGGCGGGCGCGGCTGGGCGACGTACTCGGTGGAGATCCGCCGCCGCTGCGCGAGCACGACCTGCAGCGCGAATGCCTCGTCCCACTTCAGCCGCTCGGTCGCCCGGTCCTTGTCCTTCCAGTCGGCAGGCTGGTGGATGCCGCGCAGGGCGCTGGCGTAGTCGTAGAGGTGGTAGCGGTCCCTGATCCACTCGGGCAGCGGGTCGCCGTCGATCTCGACGGCGGCGAGCGCCAACCGGACCGAGTCGGCGATCTGCCAGGACGCGATCTCTTTGCTCGCCGGGTAGATCGGGATCAGCTCGGTGGCGAACTCCACGGCTCTGGCCGTGCCGCTCGCGCCCGAGCCGATCAGCTCGTACTCCGGATGCGAGAGCTGGCGCTTGCCGCGGAAGGTCGATACCTGCCCGGAAAAGAGCCCGTGCAGCCCTGGCGCGAGCTCGCGCTCGCGCCAGTCCTGCCTGCCCTTGCCGAAGAACGTCAGCGTCAGCTTCCCATGGCCGTCGGTGACGACAGCCTCGAAGACCGAGCCCGGCCGGTTGCGCATCGGCCTGGTCGACACCGAGGCGATCATCGCCTGGACCGTGACGTGCTCGCCGTCGCGCAGCGAGGACAGGTCGGTGAGCTCGCCCCTGGTCTCGTACCGGCGCGGGTAGTAGCCGAGCAGGTCGCCGATGGTCCGCAGGCCCGACCCGAGGGTGGCCAGCCGCTTGGCGGCCTTGTCCCCCACCACGGGCCGGAGCGAGTCACTGAGCGTCGGCATCGGCCTCACTCAGCCCCGTCAAGGTGCCAGGTTCCTGACACGTCACTCGGCCCCGACTAGCAACAGAGCGCTGGTCATACCGCCGCTGTAGCAGGTGACGTCGGCGTTCGGGGCGAGCGCGGCCGCGTGCTCGGCGGCCCGCGCGGGGAGGCCGGGCTCGGCTGCCGCGCCGGCCACGATCGTGATCAGCTCGGTGCCAGGGTCAAGCAGCCTGCCGATCACCTCGACGCTCACGCCGAGCGGATCGACGCCGCTCGCCACGACCTCGCCGCAGACCCGGCCGATCAGACCTCTAGCGTGCCCGGCCAGGGGCGATGAGCCGCCGCCGGCCTGCGAGGGCACCGGGACCTCCTCGGCACTCACGCTGGCCCAGCGCATGCCGGCCACGGCCCGGCGCATCGCCGTCGCGTCCGCCTGCTGCTCCCTGCGCGGGTCGTGCACGGCGAGCGCGGCGATCGCCTGGACCGGGCTGGCGATCTCCACCACCGGCCACCCGGCCGGCCAGCGCGCCGCCAGGTCCTCCGGCCCGATCAGGATCCGCGGGCCCGGCGCGGCCACCAGGTCGGCGAGCGGCGGCTCGGGGCCGGCTGCCCCGGATGCGTCGGCCACGACCGCGCCGGCGGCTCCGAGCAGGTCACGCAGGCCCGGGCCGTCGGCGACCGCGACGACCGCGGTCGCCGACCCGGCCGAGCTGGTGGGGGGTCCGGCCGGCGGCGCGTTCAGGTAGGTGACGGAGATCCTGCTCGGCCGGCCGGCCGCGAGGCCCGCCTCGATCACGGCTCCGGCGTCGGCGACGTGCACGTGCACATGCCACTGACCGCCGCCGCCGGACACCACCAGCGAGTCGCCGAGCTGGTCGAGGCGGTCGCCAAGGCCGACCACGGCCTCGTCCGCGGCGTCGAGCAGGAACGTGACCTCGTAAGCGTGCGGCGAGAAAGATGACTGCGCGCCGGGGGGCTCCTGGGTCTGCCCCGGCCTGGCCGGGGCAGACCCAGGCACCGGCTCAGGCACCTCGTAGGCGTCGGGGTGGGTGCCACTAATGGCCGCGCAGAGCGTGTCGAGCAGGACGCACAGGCCGGCCGCGCCGGCGTCCACCACCCCGCGAGCGGTCAGCGCGTCGAGCTGCTGCTGGGTGCGGGCCAGCGCCTCCCTGGCGCCGGCCGCCGCGGCGCGGCACACCTCGGCAAGCCCTGACGCCCGCGACGCCGCCGCCGCGGCCGCGTCGGCGACCGTCAGCACCGTGCCCTCGACCGGCCGCCGCACCGCTGCCCTGGCCGCGACTGCCGCATGAGTCAGCGCCATCGCGACGACGCTGCCATCGCACGGCGAGGCCGGAGCACAAATGTCGGCGAGCCCGCGCAGCAGCTGACTGAGGATGATGCCCGAGTTGCCGCACGCCCCGCGCAGTGCCGCGGTGGTAGCGACACGCCAGATCTCGGCCGGGCTGGCATGCGGCGGAAGGTCGGCGAGAGCGGCGGCGGCGCTGGTGATCGTGGCGTGCAAGTTCGTCCCGGTATCCGCGTCAGGCACGGGAAACACGTTCAGCAAGTCGATGGCCGCCCGGGTGCTGGCCAGCGCCTCGGCCGAGAGCAGGAACCAGCGCCGCACCGTTGCGCCGTCCATGACCTCGACCGCCGCCATAGACGGCAGGTTACTTCGCCGGTACGTCATCGCGCGCCGAGGAAGCCCGCGCCGCGCACCCTGGCCGCGGCCGCCCAGGTCGCGCCCGCGGCCCGAGTCGGATATCCTTGTGCGGCTGGCCTGGCGTCACGTCGGCCTCGATGACCTGTCTTACTACCTCTCTCTTAAATGGAGCGATCCCGTGGCTTCCGTCTGCGATGTGTGCGGCAAGGGGCCGGGCTTCGGCAACAACGTGTCTCACTCGCACCGCCGCACCCCGCGCCGCTGGAACCCCAACATTCAGCGCGTCCGCGCCAAGGTCGGCCGGACGACCAAGCGCATGAACGTGTGCACCTCCTGCATCAAGGCAGGCAAGATCAGCCGCTAACCGGCCAGTCCGAAGTCGCCCGCACCGTCAGCCGGCGCGCTAACCGACTAGCTGGCGGATCCGCCAGGCATGGTCGACCGGGCCGATGCCGGAGCCGAGCGGGAAACCGCCGTCGATCGCGCCGGTCACGTAGTCCTTCGCCGACTCGACCGCGGTCGGCACGTCGGCGTCCATCGCCAGGTACGACGCAATAGCCGACGCCAGCGTGCAGCCGGTGCCATGGGTATGCCGGCTGACGACCCTGCGCCCCGGATACCGGATCAGCTGCCCCTCGCTGAACAGCAGGTCCACCGGGCTGCCGGGCAGGTGACCGCCCTTGACCAGCACCCACTCGGGCCCAGCCGCCGCGATCTTCCTCGCCGCCGTGAGCATGGCCTGCTCGTCGGTGATGGTCATTCCGGTCAGCAGTTCGGCCTCGAGAAGGTTCGGGGTCACGACCGTGGCGACCGGCAGCAGGTCGCGAGTGACCGCTTCCAATGTCCCTGCCGACAGCAGCCGGTCGCCGTGCTTCGATACCGCGACCGGGTCCACCACCACTGGCGCACCCGCCTTGGCGAGGCAGGCGGCCACCGTCTCCACGATTGGCGCCGAGGCGAGCATCCCAGTCTTAATCGCCTGCGCGCCGATGTCGCCGAGCACCGAGTCGAGCTGCGCCTTGACGGCCTCCGGCGGCAGCTCCCAGTAGCCCTGCACGCCCACGGAGTTCTGCGCCGTGACGGCGCAGACCACGCTCATGCCGTGCACGCCAAGCGCCATCATTGTCTTCAGGTCGGCCTGGATGCCGGCGCCGCCGGCCGAGTCCGATCCGGCGACCGCGAGCACGCGAGGCGGGGTTTCGCTCATGGGATTCAGACTAGGCCGAATTCCGGACCGCCCTGACTGGGCCGTGCCCTGACCAACCTGCTCGATCACGGCCGCTGGCCAGCCCATCGGTGGCCGCGGCGGTGCGTGCGATGCGGCCACCGGTGACCGATAGGGGCCGAAGGCCCCGGATAACCGGCCAGCGCACGGAACGTGCACCTGGCATCGTCGATCACGCAGCCTCGCGGCTGGCCGGGCGTTCCTGTGCCGAGGATCACGATCCTCGCCTCGTTCGTCCCTGAGCGCGGCCACGGCAGCGGAGATCCCTGGATCACGAGCCCGGCCGAGCCGTCATGCTCCCACCTGGCCCACATCACGGACGTCACGTAGGCGCCGGGAAGGACAAGCCGCAGGTCCCACTTTCCGAGCGTCTTCCTGCTGACGAGCACGATGACGGCCATGAACTGGCCGTGCCGCCGCGGCAGGAGTTGATAATCGACCTCGATCGGCGAGGGCTGCGGGCGAAGGTAGCGTTTCCCGGCGAGATGCAGTTTCAGCACCCGCCTAGCGTTCGGCTGAGCCTGGCCGGGCCTGCCTCCCGCCCTGCCGGCCTGGCAGCCAGGCTCGGCGCAGTGCCCGCCCGCGCTGGGCGGAAAGGTGAGCGCGGCGCGCGGCGTTGCCAGCGTCAGCGACGCCGCGACCACGATGCCGACGCTGACCGCGAACCACGGCGTGAACATGACATTGCGGAACATACGCAGGTATTCGGGCCGGACCGCCAGCGCGCCAGCCGCGGAGACGACCACCGTGCGCGGACCATGCGACCCCAACGCTGCAGCATCGGACCGGACGCCGCGGCTAGGCCAGGATTCCTGTCGCTGCGCCCTGAGTGAAGGACGGCCCTGCAGCCGGTGACGCGGCATCAGAGCGGTTATATCAAGCAATCAGCGTGTCAGTTGATGACATTGAGAAATTACTCCGACACGAAGCGTGACTAAGCGCGGAAGTGCTCCCAGCCGGCTATTTCATTCCACTTCCGGCCGTCAATTAGTACTTCGCGGCCTTCGGCAATCCTTCCCACGACGGTCCAGCCCGCAGGAAGGGTGCTATCGACCGGGAATGTTGCGGCCAGAGCATGATCGTCGCCTCCGGTCAGGGCCCAGCCAAGCCAGGCGGGCACCGGCTCGGCGCGCCCGCCGGCCAGCCAGCCGGACTCCGCGGCACTGGTCTCGGCCGTGCTGGTTTCGGCTGTGCTGGTTTCGGCTGTGCTGGTCTCGGCTGTACCGGTCTCGGCTGTACCGGCCTCGCCGGGCCGCGCGCGCTCCGGCCTGGTGCCAGCCTCGGCCAGCCAGGTCGCGGCGGCGTTCAGTGCGCCGACCGGGACCAGTGGCTCGGCTGCGAGCAGGTCGGACCGGAGTTCGATGCGTACGCGGCTGGCCGCCGCGACATGACCGAGGTCGGCGATCAGGCCGTCACTGACGTCGATCATCGAGGTCGCACCGAGCGCCGCGGCCTGCGGTCCGGCCCGGTAGGGAGGCGTGGGACAGCGGTGAGCCATGACCAGCCCGGCAAGCGCGGCCGGGTCGGCCGCATCGCCGGGAGGCGACGACTCGCTGGGGGGGACCTGCGGGCGCGGTACAGCCGCCTCGCTCGGGCACGCCGCCTCGCTCGGGGACGCGTCGCTCGGGGACGCCGCCTCGCTCGGCACGGTAGGTTCGGCCTGATCGGCTGACCGCGGGCGCCAGCCCGCGGTCAGCAGTGCCAGCCCCGCGGCGGCTGCGCCTAGGGTCCCAGCGACCGCGACCACGTTGCCCGGCCGGGCGCCGGCCCTGGTGACTGGCTCCCGGTCGGCCAGGTCGCCGAGGGCTGTCACGGCCAGCATGACCGTGTCGGCGCCGCTGGTGTCGCCGCCCGCCACGCTCGCCCCCGCCGCGGCGCACTCCCGCGCGATCCCTGTCACCAGGTCGAGCACCCAGGAGACCTCGAGGTCGGCGGGACCGGCGAACGCGACGAGCAGCGCCGTCGGCCGTGCTCCCATGGCGGCGATGTCGGCGAGGTTCCTGGCCGCCGCCTTGCGGCCGATGTCGGTGGCCGACGACCACTCACGGCGAAAATGGCGGCCCTCGATCAGCATGTCCGTCGTCGCGACGACCCGCCCGCCTGGCGCCTTGACGACCGCCGCGTCGTCGCCTGGTCCCAGGAGCAGGTCGGGACCGCCGGGCAGCCGTTCGCTGATCGCGGCGATCAGCCCGAACTCACCCAGATCGGCAATCGTGATGTCGTTCCTCCGCCCGCCAGACCGGCCTCTCGTGGCCGGCTAACCCGTTGCGCTATCGGACGCCGCCTACGGTAGCGTTGCGCACACACTGACGACCGGAGGGCGACATGGTCCAGGCTTATATCCTCGTCCAGACTGAGGTCGGGAAGGCTGCCGACGTCGCGATGGCCATCGGGCAGATCACCGGTGTGACCCAGGCTGACGATGTGACCGGGCCTTACGACGTGATCGTCCGTGCCGAGGCCGAGAACGTTGACGACCTGGGCCGTCTCGTCGTTGCGCAAATCCAGGGAGTTCCCGGCATCACCAGGACGCTGACCTGCCCGATCGTACACATCTGACGACCCGCGGCACCGCTACCCACCGGCGCGGCACTCGTCCTTGATGCACTCCTGGCGTGCCGCACGCTCACCGAGCGCCTTCTCGACGGCCGCCGACCGGGGGCCGAGGCCGATCCGCGCCGCGCTGCGCAGGTCGGACATCGTGTCGACGTCCTGGCGCAGCCCGCAGATTCCGGACAGGTCGAGCTCGGCGGCCCCGTTCTCTCGGTGACGCTGCCGGGATGCCGGGCCGAAGCTCGGCCTGAACTCCGCCCCCGGACCCGCCATATACAACGTCGTCCCTGAGCCGGCGGCATCAGCCACGAAGGATTGCGTTATCGATGAAGCGGCAGTGAGTGCTGCCGCGAGTTCGCTGGCCGCGAGGGCAGGCAGGTCCGCCGTCAGGGCGGCGAGCCCGCGGCCCGGCCAGCGCTGCCGCGCATAGTCGGCGCCGGCGAGCAGGGCCTGGTTCAGGCCGGCGGGGGGCTGGTCGGCCAGCACCTCGGCGCCGAGCGCGCTGGCCTCGGCCCGGACCGCCGGGTCCCCGGTCACGACCACCACGGCGGCTACGGGACGGCAGGCCACCGCGGCCGCCATCGTGTCGGTCGCCATCGCGAGCGCGAGCGCCTCGCGGTCGGCGTCGCCGAGGCCGGACAGGCGCGACTTGGCCTGGGCGAGCTCCTTGACCGGGATCAGTACCGACCAGGTCAGCGGGGTCCGGGTTCCCATAACATCCGATCTTGCCTCGACATGGAACCGGCCAAGCGGGAAGACTGGCACCATGATGTGCGGGAGAGTGTGAACATGAGCAAGCGCGCGGACGGCAGCTACTCGAACGCCTGGCGTGGCGTTTCGAAGATAATCCTGCGGCCGACCATCCGCGCCCTGATGAGGCTCGACTGGCAGGGCATGGAAAATTTCCTCCCCACCGATGGCATGATCGTCGCGGCCAATCACCTCTCCTACGCCGACGTGCTCGCGCTCTCGCTGTTCTGCGACCAGTCTGGCCGGTACCCCACGTTCCTCGCCAAGTCATCGCTGTTCAAGGTCCCGGTGCTCAGCTCCATCCTGCCAAGGCTTGGTCAGCTGCCCGTCTACCGAGGTCAGGCAGACGCCGCGCTGGTGTTGCGCGACGCCGAGCAGGGCGTCAGGAACGGGGCATGCGTGATCTTCTACCCCGAGGGCACGGTCACCAGGGACCCGGCGCTGTGGCCGATGGCGGCCAAGACCGGCGTCGCGAGGCTCGCTCTGGCCACGGGCGCGCCCGTTCTGCCCGTCGCGCACTGGGGTGCGCAGAACGTGCTTCCCTACGGCACGATGCGCCCGCACATCGTGCCGCGCCGTACCGTGCATCTGATCGCCGGGCCGCCGGTCGACCTGTCGGAGTTTGCCGGCCTGCCGCTGGACAGCGCTACCCTACGGGCCGCCACCGACAAGATCATGGCCGAGGTGACGGCGCTGGTCGGCAAGCTGCGCGGCGAGGACCCGCCGCCCGAGCCCTACCACTCGGCGGTCGCGCGCCGCAAGGAGCGGGCCGAGCTGCGCAAGCTGGCCGCCCAGCAGGCCACGGAGAGCCAGGACGGCGGCGCTGGTCATGTGGAGGCTAACGGGCCTGGCGGACCGGGCGAGGTGGACGGGGCTGGCGGGACCGGCGATGGCGACGGAACTGGCGGGACCGGCGAGCACAGTGCCGAGGTCCACGAGACGTGACCGCGGCGGTGATGGGCGCAGGCTCCTGGGGAACGACCTTTGCCCAGGTGCTCTGCGACGCCGGATCCGACGTCGTGCTCTGGTGCCGCAGGCAAGAGGTTGCCGACTCCATCAACCAGACCCGCTGCAACACCGACTACCTGCCCGGGTTCAGCCTGCCGGTGTCCCTGCGGGCCACCACGAACCCCGCCGAGGCGCTGGCCGCTGCCGACCTCGTCGTGCTCGCGATGCCGTCCCAGACCCTGCGGCAGAACCTGGCGGGCTGGGTCGCCCTGATCCCGCAGGGCGCGATCCTGGTCAGCCTGATGAAGGGCGTCGAGCTCGACACCAGCAAGCGGATGAGCCAGGTCATCGCCGACGTCACGAGCTGGCCGAACGAGCAGATCGCGGTCATCTCCGGACCGAACCTCGCCCGCGAGATCGCCGAGCGCCAGTACTGCGCGACGGTGGTGGCCTGCTCGGACCAGCAGACCGCTGAGAACCTGCAGAAGGCGTGCCACACCGGCTACTTCAGGCCCTACACCAACCCGGACGTGATCGGCTGCGAGCTCGGCGGCGCCGTGAAGAACCCCATCGCGCTCGCGGTCGGCATCGCCGTCGGCATGGGACTTGGCGACAACACCAGGGCCATGCTGATCACGCGCGGCCTCGCCGAGATCGCCAGGCTCGGCGCCGCCCTCGGCGCCGACCAGCACACCTTCGCGGGCCTGGCTGGCATGGGGGATCTGGTCGCCACTTGTTCCTCGCCGCTCTCCCGGAACAGGACCTTCGGCGAGAAGCTCGGCCAGGGCATGGCGCTCGCCGACATCATCGCGAATACCAAGCAGGTCGCGGAGGGAGTTGCGTCGTCGAAGTCGGTTCTCGAACTGGCCAGAGCCGTGTCGGTGGAGATGCCGATCACCGAGGTGGTCGCGGCCGTGGTGTACGAGGGACTCGACGTCGGCGAGGCAGCGCTCATGCTCGCCAGCCGTACCGCCAAGCCGGAACGCTATGGCCTCTGACCAGTGGGCCCGCCAGGGCCAGGATGCGCGGGGTTCAGGCGGCAGGCGCCGCGATGGCCGGTCGCGGGAGCCTGGCAACCCGGAGCGGGAGGATCAGCTCACTGGGGATGAGCGTGACGACCTGCGCGACCGGGACTTGCGTGGGCGGGATGTGCGCGATGGCGACCCGCGCGGTGGCGACCCGCGCGGTGGCTATGCGCGCGGTGGCGACCCGCGCGGTGGCGACACGCGCGGTGGCGACACGCGAGGTCGGGATCCTCGCGCTGGTGACCCACGCGAGGCTTATCCGGGAGTCGACGATCTTCAGGGCGCTGATCTTCGGGGAGCTGACCGGTGGAACGGTGATGCCCGCTATGCGGACCCGCGTTACTCGGGTCCCGCGGCCGACGACCGCTACGCGGGCGCTCGGTACCCGGACTCGGCGCATGATCCGCGTTACCGCAACGGACCACCCGGGCCCGATTCCCGACCCGGCTACCAGGGCCAGACGCCTGGCAGCTACCGCGAGGATCAGTGGAACGGCCGGCCGGGTCGCGGTGCCGCGTACAGCGACCCGCGGCGCGACCTGCGCTACCCAGATGCAGGACCACGGGACCGACGCACCGGCGCGGTGCCGTCGGTCACCGCGGACCCGCGGCCCCCCTCATACTCACGGTCGGCGCCCGATCCGCGGCTGGCGCCGGACCCACGGTTCTCACCGTCCGACCCGCGGTTCGCGTCGCCGGATCCCCGGTCCGCGTCGCCGGACCCGCGGTTCTCACCGTCGGACCCGCGGTTCGCGTCGCCGGACCCCCGGTTCGCGTCCCCGGATCCCCGGCTCGCGTCGCCGGACCCGCGGCTGGCCGAAGATCCCCAGGCAGCCACCGACCCGCTTGTGGGCACCGACCCTCGATACGCAGGAAATCCGTACTTCACCGACGGTCGAGGGCTCGCGTCGGAGTCCGGGATCGCTGCGGACGCGAGGTTCGCCGGGGACTCACAGCTGGCGAGGCAAGCGCGGCTCGCCGCAGACCAGAGGGTCATCAGGCAGCCGCGCACGATGCGTGCGATTGAGGGCCCGCGATCGGCCGGTCCTGCTCCTCCTGCCAACGGAATGCCGCAGGCCGCCCAGGCGCGGCCGCCCGACACGATGCGGCAGCCCAACGGAATGCCGCAAGCCTTCCCGGCGCGGCCGCCCGATCCGATGCGGCCGTCCGAGTCGCTGCAGCAGATGTCCGGATTGATGCCTCAGGTCGCCCCGGTGCGCGACAGCGAGGCCATGCGGCAGACCCGGCAGATGCGGCAGCCGGACCTGGCCCGTCTGATCGACCCGTCCATTCCCGTTCGTCCAGGCGGCCAGCCTGACGTCGGCGACCCGATGCACCGCGGCCCTGCGGCCCAGGGCGCGCCGGTCGGGCCCGGTGATTTCGGAAGGCCGCGTAGCTCAACCGGGCCCGGTCCAGGCCCGCCTGCCGGACTTGATGTGCCCTCAGGATCGGGGCTTCCTGCTGGGCCTATCCCCGTCGCTGGGCACGGTGTGCCTGCGTCGGTGGACCTCAGTACGGGACCTGGCCTAGACACCGGGCCTGGTCTGCGTTCGGAACGAGGCTTGGCTGACCGCGCTGACGGATCTGCCGGACCCGGTGCACCAGCCGGCCTCACCGACCACTTGCTGACCAAGAGGTCCAGCGGCACCTTCAGACTGGGCGAAGCCGGACCGCCAGGCGAGGTCGCGGCCGACGTTCGGCCGACGGCCGCCGAGACCACTCGACGCGCCGGCGAGAACACCAGGTCCGTGCATCTCCCGCCGCCGCCGGTGCCCCACCAGCCACCGCTGGCCACTCCGATCTACCGCACGACCGCATTCGCGTTCGGTTCGAGCGCGGAGTACGCGGCGGTGCTGAGCGACGCCGCGCCCGGCTACTGCTACAGCAGAATCGACAACCCCACGGTGGAAGCCTTCTGCTCCGCGGTCGCCGCCCTTGAAGGGGTCAACCTCGGGTACCAGGTTGCCGCGCAGGCGTTCGCGTCCGGCATGGCGGCGATCTCTACCGTACTGTGGGCGTTCACCAGGGCTGGCGCTCACATCGTCGCCCCAGCCGCGGTATACGGCGGCACCTACAGCTTCCTGCGGAATGTCGCGGCCAGCTTCGGCGTCCAGACCGACTTCGTCGACATGACCGACCTCGGGCATGTCGAAGCCGCGATTAGGCCAACGACGGCGATCATCCTGGCCGAGACGCTCGCCAACCCGACCGTGGCGGTCGCCGACCTGGCCCAGCTGGCCCGGCTCGCGCACCAGGCTGGCGCGCTGCTCGTGGTCGACTCCACGCTCGCGCCGCCGGTCATCTGCCGCCCGCTTGAGCACGGAGCTGACCTGGTCATCCACTCCGCGACCAAGTACTTCGGCGGGCACAGCGACGTAACCGGCGGCGTAGCGACCGGTCATCCCGAGCTGATCAGGTCCATCCGCCGCACCAGGATCGACACTGGGGGCTCCCTTGCGCCCGACGACGCCTATACCCTGCGCCGGGGCCTGGAGACGCTGCCGCTCCGGGTGCGCCGGCAGTGCTCGACCGCGCAATTGCTGGCCGCCAGCCTGGTCAGGCACCCGGCCGTCCACACCGTCTACTACCCGGGGCTCACTTATCATCATGGCCACGAGCTGGCCCGCCGCCAGTTCGATGCCGGCCCGGAGGGAACCAGGTTCGGGGCGATCCTGACTGTCGCGCCCTACGGCGGCCACGAGGCGGGCTTCGCCTTCGCCGACCGGCTGCGGCTGGCCCAGGTGGCCACCTCCCTCGGCGGCACGCACACGAAGGTCAGCCACGTTCCCTCGACAACGCACCGGCAGATGGACGGCGCGGCACTCGCCGCCGCGGGCATCGATCCTGCGTCGGTCAGGTTCTCCGTCGGCCTGGAGGATAGTGAGGACCTGCTGGCGGACGCCATGGCTGCACTGGATTCGCTGGGCAGGAGGTAGCCCGGTGAGCAGGCGCGCAATGCCTCGAAGGCCGACCAGCAGCTCGCAACATGTCCGATAATCGGGGTTCCGCGGAACGGGCACCGACTGGAGCCCGGGAGATGGGGAGGAACAGTGGAGGGCCGACGCAGGATCAGGGTCGCCGTGGTGTTCGGCGGCAGGGGACCTGAGCACGCGATCTCCTGCCTGGGAGGCGGCAACGTACTCCGCGTGATCGACCGCGACAAGTACGAGGTGATCCCCATCGGCATCACCACCGAGGGGACCTGGCTGCAGGTGGCCGACGAGCCGGAGAAGCTCGCGATCGCGGGCGGCGAGCTGCCCTCCGTGGCCTCGGTCGCCAAGCCAGACGCGCACGTGGTGCCCTGGGCCTACCAGGGCGACTCGGCGGTCGTCGCGAGCGCGCCCGGCCATATCCCGCACGTGCTCGGGGACGTCGACGTCGTGCTGCCCGTGCTGCACGGCCCCTTCGGCGAGGACGGCACCATCCAGGGACTGCTCGAGATGGCTGGCATCCCCTACGTCGGGGCCGGCGTGCTGGCCAGCGCGGTCAGCATGGACAAGGAGTACATGAAGCTGATATTCGCGGCTCGCGGGCTTTCGGTAGGCCCGCACGTCGTCGTCCGCGAACGCGACTGGCCCGCGTCTGGCGAGCCGACAGGCAGCCAGCGGCGCGTGGCCGAGCAGATCGACGCGCTCGGCTGGCCGCTGTTCGTGAAGCCAGCCAGGGGCGGCTCCAGCCTCGGCACCTCCAAGGCGCACGACCCTGACCAGCTCGCCGCCGCGATTGACCTCGCCCGCAGGTTTGACCCGAAGGTGCTGGTGGAGGCCGCCATCACCGCGCGCGAGATCGAGGTCGCCGTGCTCGAAGGAGTGGACGGGGCCCCGCCGGACGCCAGCCTGCCCGGCGAACTGCGGCTGGACGGCGGCGAGGATTTCTACGACTTCGAGGCCAAGTACCTCGACCAGGCCAGCGGCATGCTGATCCCGGCGCCGATTCCCACGGCCGATGCCGACCGGATCCGCGAGATGGCCGCCACCGCGTTCGAGGCCGTCTCCGGCGAGGGACTCGCGAGGGTGGACTTCTTCTACACGCCGGATGCGCAGATCCTGGTCAACGAGATCAACACGTTCCCCGGCATGTCGCCCACGTCGTACTTCCAGAGGATGTGGGAGGCGACCGGGCTGGAGTTCCCCGTCCTGATCGACCGGCTACTGCAGACGGCACTGGCTCGCGGCACGGGCCTCCGTTAGGCCCGCCGCCCGGTCTGCCGGCTCGTGGTCGGCCGGTTCGGCGTGTCCGGTCCGCGGACTGAACAGGCCACTGGCTGGCACTGGGCTGCCGGGCTGGCACTGGGCACTCACTCAGCCAACAGCCCGGCCGCGCGCGCATCGGAGCCGCATGCCCTGCCTGTTAGATGCCCAGATCGCCTATTGATCCCGTATGCCCGTTGGGATGAATGCCACAGTCACTCCGTATGTTGGGACTTACTCCACATCCATCTGCCCGCAGCAGGGAATGCGGCCGACGCCGGACTGGGGGGAACCGCGGAGCAGTACCACCGCGGCGAGCCAGCCCCGGCGAGCCGTACCACCCCGGCGAGTCGCCCCGGGCAGTACCACCCTGGTGAGTCGGCCCGGCGGGCAGCCAGCCACGGACGGACGGCGCGCTGCCTAGTGCCGTCGGCCAAGCACGCGACCTGGCGAGGCGAGGGGCCGTGCTGAATGCAGATGGCGAGCGACAGGGTCTTGTCGCCCGCCATCGACGGCATTGCCGCTGCCTTCCGGCCCGCGCCTTACGGCCAGTGCCTTCCGGCCAGCGGCTACTTCCTGCCTGCGGCGACCTTCTTCTTGTCGCCGTTCACCAGGGCCTTGAAGTCCGCGCCCGCCCGGAACTTGGGCACCGAGGACTTAGGCACCTTGATGGCCGCGCCGGTGGCTGGGTTACGGGCGGTGCGCGCCGGACGGTCGGTCTTCTCGAACACGCCGAATCCGGTGATGGCTACCTTGTCGCCCTTGGCGACGGCGTGCTGGATGGTGTCGAGAACTGCGTTCACGGCCTCGGCTGCGGTCTTTTTATCGCCCATCCGGCTGGAAATCGCATCGATCAGGTCACGTTTGTTCATGATTGTTACTCCTGCGCTCCCCCAACGGGAGGTCGCGTATACCTGACAGCCTGGTCGGCTCGGGCCCGCAACCTCTGACCTGCTTGAAATTAAGCGATGCGAGCGCCCTGCACAATCATCTTCGCCGTCATCGACGCGTGTCGTTACTGAAACTATGTGCAATTCAGTAATAAAAGGCGCCAGTCGTTAGGCGAGCTTTAATCAATCCACGCCAACCTGCGGTGATGCGATCTCGCCAGTCCAGGCAGCGTTCCCGGCGCAAATCCAGCTGACGGGTTACGCCGGTCTTCCCGAATTGCCCCTGAGTGCCTGCTGGGCGTCGGCCATAAGCCGGTCGAGTCGCTGAGCGCCGCGGACCCGGTTCGCGCCGGGCATTTTCAGCGAGGTGCAAATCGCCATGAAACGCAGATGCAAGCGAATCCGGGCGTCTGAGTCCGCGCTCAGAGCCTCCAGGGTGCGGTGCACGGCGAGCATCCGCGCGGCCAGCGGGTCACCGGCAGCGGCGTCGGCACCCGCCGCCGCGGCGGCCCGCTGGGATTCGTTCACCTCACCCACTGTGCCAAAGGCACTGGCCAGGCCCGACACCGAGTCCGCGCAACGTTCCTTCTGACCAGCGAGGTCCGCAGGGCTCACGAATGCGAACGCTGACGCCGATTGTCCGACCTCCAGGTGGTCCCGGCAGACCCCAGCCTCCGGACGGTCCGGCAGACCCCAGCCGAGACTGGTCTTGGGACCTTCGCCCGTCCCTCATGAGCCGAAGGCCCTACCAGCGGGTCCGTCCGTCCGGCGAAACTCGTCCAGACGGTATGGTCCATACTTGGGAAGCCGCGGCTGGGCTGACCCAGTGCCGGCCAGGCCGTTATGTCGCGTGAGCTCGCCTAGTGAGGTCCCCCCATGAAGGTTGCCGTGGTCAAGGAGACCGGGCAGGGAGAGCGCCGCGTCGCTCTCGTTCCCGAGGCGGTCGCCAAACTGCGATCGGCCGGCCACGAAGTGCTCGTTCAGACGGGAGCGGGCGCTGGCGCATTCATGCCGGATGAGTCGTTCTCCGAGGCAGGCGCCAGCGTGGTGCCCGCCGACCAGATCACCGAGGCCGACGCGCTCTTGCTGGTCGGGCGGCCCGACGACGAGCTGATCGGACGGCTGCATCCTGGCCAGGCGATCTTCGGCCTGCTCTCACCGCTGACCGATCCCGAACTCGCCGAGCGGCTGGCGGCCACCGGAGTCACCGCGGTGAGCCTCGACCTGATCCCGCGGACGCTGTCGCGCGCCCAGCCGATGGACGCGCTTTCCTCGCAGGCGAACATCGCAGGCTACAAGGCGGCGGTGATCGCCGCGGCGGCGTTCGGCCGGTTCTTCCCGTTGCTGATCACCGCGGCCGGGACGGCCAGGCCAGCCAAGGTGCTCGTGCTCGGCACCGGCGTGGCCGGCCTGCAGGCCATCGGCACCGCCCGGCGGCTCGGCGCTGTGGTCAGCGCGTACGACGTGCGCCCGGAGACCAAGACCGAGGTGGAGTCGCTCGGCGCCACCTTCATCGAGCTGACCTCGGTCGGCTCGGCGGCCGGGGAGGGCGGGTACGCCAGAGCACTCACCGACGCGGAGCGGGCCGCTCAGCAGGCCGAGCTCGCCGAGCACATCGCCAGGCACGACGTCGTGATCACCACGGCGCAGGTGCCAGGACGCCGTCCGCCGCAGCTGGTGACCGGCGAGGCGCTGAAGTCGATGGCCCCCGGCTCGGTCCTGGTGGACATGGGGGCGAGCGCGCTCGGCGGCAACGTGGAGGGCTCCGCGCCCGGCGAGACGGTCGTGACCGACAACGGCGTGACGATCATCGGGGCCGACAACCTGCCGTCGACGATGGCCGCGGCGTCGTCCGCGATGTACGCGCGGAACATCAGCTCGCTGCTGACCTACATGACCAAGGACGGCACGCTCAGCGTCGATCTGGCGGACGAACTGGTCGCCGGGGTCGTCGTCACCCATGACGGGAAGGTCGTGCACCCCGCGCTCGCCGGACGGACCGCGCCCGAGCCCGCCCCGCCCGCTGCAACAGCCCCGCCCGCAGAACCAGCCCCGCCCGCAGAACCAGCCGAGCCCGCGCAGCCGGCCGATCCCGCCCCGCCGACGGCCGAGTAGCCGGGACAGGAGCAGCGCCATGCACGGAAGCAGCCCAATGAGCTGGAGGAACCATCCATGCTGCTAACGGACTTCATCATCTTCGTGCTCAGCCTGTGGGTGGGCTTCGAGGTCATCAGCAAGGTGCCGGCCACCCTGCATACGCCGCTGATGTCGGCGGCGAACTCGATCCACGGCGTCGTGCTGGCCGGCGCGATCATCATCGCCGCCACCGCGCACAACGCGGTGGGCTACATCCTGGCGTTCGTGGCCGTGGCGTTCGCCTCCATGAACGTGGTCGGCGGATACGTGGTCACCGGCCGGATGCTGAAGATGTTCAGGCGCCGGGTCACCCCGGCACCCGCGGCCCCTGCGGTGCAGGCGAGCCCGGACGGTAAGGCACAGTCATGACCGGCACCTTCAACACCGTCATCCAGCTCATCTACCTCGCCGCCGCCTCGTGCTTCGTGCTCGGCCTGCACCTGATGAACACCCCAGCCACGGCCCGGCGCGGCAACCAGGTCTCGGCGGGCGGCATGATCGCCGCGATCATCGCCACCGGCGCGCTGATCATCCACCTCGGCGTCATCGACGCGACCGGCTGGATCGTGATCGGTGCCGGAGTGCTGGTAGGCGGGGGGCTCGGCCTGTACACCGCTAGAACCGTGAAGATGACCGCGATGCCGCAGCTAGTCAGCATCTTCAACGCGGTCGGCGGCGGCGCGGCCGCGCTCGTGGCAGTCAGGGACTTCATGACCATCGGGTCAACCGTCGGGGCGTCGATCTCGGTCCCGACCGTGCTCGACGTCATCATCGGCTCGGTGACGTTCTCCGGCTCGATCATCGCGGCGGGCAAGCTCCAGGGCCTGATCACCTCGGCGCCGGTCTCATTCCCCGGCGAGCGGATCGCCAATCTCTTCCTCATCGCCGTTGCGGTCGGCGTGGGCGGCTACGTGATCGCCTCGCCGAGCATGGTCGGCCTGGGCGTCGTGATCGCGGCCGCCCTGATCTTCGGCATCTCGATGGTGATGCCGATCGGCGGCGCCGACATGCCGGTGGTCATCTCGCTGCTGAACGCCTTCACCGGCACCGCGGTGGCGATGGCCGGGTTCGTGATCCACAACACCGGGCTGATCATTGCCGGGGCCCTCGTAGGCGCGTCCGGAGGCATCCTGACCAAGCTGATGGCCGACGCGATGAACCGCTCGATCGGCAACATCATGCTGGGCGGGTTCGGACAGGGTGACGCGGCGGCCGCCATCGCCGGCCCGGCGGGTGCGGGCGTCCGCTCGATCGCAGCCGACGACGCGGCCATCCAGCTGGCCTACGCCTCCAAGGTGATCATTGTCCCCGGCTACGGGCTGGCCGCCGCCCAGGCGCAGCATGAGGTCGCGGCGCTGGCCGACTTGCTCGAGTCGCGCGGCGTGGACGTCAGCTACGCGATCCACCCGGTCGCCGGGCGGATGCCCGGTCACATGAACGTGCTGCTCGCCGAGGCGAACGTGCCGTACCCGCTGCTCAAGGAGATGGACGAAATCAACCCCGAGTTCGCCAGGACCGACGTCGCGCTCGTGATCGGCGCGAACGACGTCACCAACCCGGCGGCACGCCGACCGGGAACGGCAATATCGGGCATGCCGATCCTGGACGTCGACGCGGCACACTCGATCATCGTGATCAAGCGCTCGATGGGCCACGGCTACGCCGGGATCGACAACGAGCTCTACACCAACCCGAAGACGTCGATGTTCTTCGCCGACGCCAAGAAGGGCCTGGCCGAGCTCACCGCCTCCGTCAAGACGCTGGTCGCCTGAGCCCGAGCCCGAGGCGGCGGCGCGGGCCGCCGAGTCCCGGGCGGACAGCCGGCAGAGCCGCGAGAACCCCGGGGTGACGCAGCGGAACCGTCACCTGAGCCGCTGCGCGTCATAAATGGCTGGGTTTTGTCATTTTTATGATTGCTATTGACTCATGCACGCATCTGTCCCGATAATCGTGCGCACAGCGCATGCCGAACAACGCGCGGAGGATAGCCATGCACCGCCGACTGCCCTTACTGCTGACCATGGCCGGCCTGCTGCTCTACGGGAGCCTCTTCGGCAGCACGGCGGCAACCGCCGCGACCGCCAGGCACGTTCCGAACGCCAGGCACCGCTACTGCGTCGCGAAGGCGCCGGCCGCCACGAGAGCGCCCGCGGCCGCGAGCGCGGCCGGCGCGGCGAGCGCGCGCAGGCCGCCAGCGACCTGCTACGCCACCTTTGCCGCGTCGATCATGGCGGCCACCCACGGCCTGGTCCGCCTGCCGGCCTCGACGACACCGCGGTCGATCACGGCCGGCCAGATCAACGCCGATGCGGCGGCGGCCAGCGGGGCCACCCCTGACACCACCTACGTGCTCAGCATCGACTACCAGAACGCGAACTTCGGCGGAAACACGCTGACCTGGACCCAGTCGTCTAAGTGCGGCAGTTTCCAGGCATCGAGCATGCCGAGCGGCTGGAACGACACCGTGTCGTCGGTGAGCGCGTCGAGCGGCTGTGCCACCACGCTGTTCTGGAACGTCAACTTCGAGTCGCCGACATATCCGATCGCTAAGAACGGATCGAAGGCGTCGCTGGGCGTGTTCAACGACGAGACCTCGTCGCAGACCTGGTGCACGGCCGAGCCCTGCGGCTCCTGAGGCTGCGGCTCCTGAGGCAGCGGCCGACGATGCGGGCGTGCCCCGACGCAGGTGAGCACGGCGACCCCGGGCTGGCTCAGAGAACCAGGGCCGCCGTGCCCGTCTTCCAGCGGTATCCCTCCCCGCGACGGCCCCGTGGTGACGGCCGCCGCTACCGCTGCCTGCTACCCCCCGGCTCGCTCCGGCTTCGTCGCCGCGGCCAGATCGAGCCTGGCGCACGTCCCGCGGCCGCCGGGGAACACTGCCGCCGTCCCGTTCGTCATCGTGCAGACGGTCAGCGCAGGCACCCGATGGTGCGCGCTGCCAGGGTGGCCGTCGATGCGGTGCGCCCCGACCCGCAGGAACCCCTGCCGGTACAACGCCGCGCACACGGCGAGCGCGTCGCGCACCCGCGCGGGGCTGCCTGGCCGCGCAGCGTCCGCCACGGTGGTGTAGGCGCTGCTTGCCGGGTCGGCCACCATGTAGCAGCGCGCCTGCGTCTGGTCGGTGACCGGCTGGTATGCGGCGACCGCAAACGCGGCCGCGCCGGTGGTGAGCACGATCGCGCCTGCCCCGGCCACGATGGCAGCAGGCCTGATCCGCCGCGCCGGCGTCGCGGAGTCCTCGACGATCTGCTCGAGCTGGCGCCTGACCGCGGCCCTGCGGTACGCGGGGAACTCCGGCGGCCGCTGCGGGTCGAAGTAAGTCATCATCGGCTCCATGTCCTGTCGGTCCATGTCAGGGCTGCTTGACGTCGGCGAGCCTGGCGGGCCTGACATCCCCGCCGCCGGCGAGATCTCGAAGGTGCGTCCGGGCGCGGGACAGCCGGGACCTGACGGTGCCCTCAGGCACCCCGAGCGCGACGGCCGCCTCGGCGTAGCCCAGCCCGGCCCAGTCGCATAGCGCGATCACCTCGCGCTCGGCCGGCCGCATTCCGGCCAGGGCGCGGAGCAGCTGGCCGGCCAGCCGCTCCTGGTCGACCCGCTCGGCAGCGTCGACCGCGAAGTCGGACTCATCGCCCGGCGGCGGCAGCTTGGCGAGGAGCAGCCCATGCCTGCGCAGCGTCCGCTGCGCGTTCCTGGTGGCATTGTTCGCGACGCCGAGCAGCCAGGGCAGCACCGAGTCCCCGCTGAACCTGACCTGCTTCCTGCGCCGCCACGCCTCGAGGAACACCACCGAGGTGAGGTCTTCGGCCATCGACCACGAGCCAGTCCGGCTGAAGCAGTGCGCGTAAACTCGGTCGGCGTGCCGCTCGAACAGCGCGCCGAAGGCCTCGCCCGCGTACTCGCCGCAGGCATGCGACCAGAGTTCCTGGTCGCTCACCGATGGCCAGTCGATCGCCATACTCCTTAATGTCCGGGAAGAACAGTTCGGTTCCATAACCAACCGGCCCGACTATGGTCCCGCAGGGAAGGCTAGCCCGATGAGCGCCGTGGATGCCGACCGCGATGCGGCGGTGCGACCCGTTGCGGTGTTGGGATAGATCTCTATAGCCTGGGTAGGGTAAGTCGCCATGGCGCTACCGGACTTCTTCGTGGCGGGCGTGCCGAAGGCAGGCACGACGGCGCTGCACTCGGCGCTGGCCCGCCATCCTGGCCTGTTCATGTCCGCGGTGAAGGAACCCAAGTTCTTCCTCACCGACGGCCCGCCCCCGGCCGCCGGCGGCCCGGGGGACGCCAAGACCTACCGGGAGCACATCTGGCGCCGCGACGACTACGAGGCGCTGTTCGCTGCCGCGCCGCAGGGCGCGCTGCGTGCCGAGTCCACGCCGTTCTACCTGTTCAGGGCGGACGCGCAGGAGCGGATCCGCGCGCTGGTCCCGCACGCCAGGCTGATCGTTGTGCTGCGCGACCCGATCGAGCGCGCCCACTCAAACTGGGCGCACCTGTGGTCGGCCGGGCTCGATCCGTGTGGTGACTTCCTGAGCGCCTGCGACCTGGAACAGGAGCGTGCCGAAGCTGGCTGGGCGGACTTCTGGCAGTACACCGCGCTCGGGCGCTACGGCGAGCAACTGCAGCACCTGTACACGCTGTTCCCGCGCGAGCACGTGCTGGCCTTCAGGTACCGCACGCTGCTTGCCGATCCGGTCAGCGCGCTGGACGCGGTCTGCCTGTTCCTCGGCGTGGCGACCGGCCTGATCGGCGAGGTGCCGAGGGAGAACGTCACCGCGCATCCGGCCCCTTCGACGCGGCACCGGCTGGTCGCGGCCGCGCGCCGGGTCAGCGCGGCCGCGTCGGCGGTGCTGCCCGGCCAGGTCGGGACCGGCCTGACCGACCGGCTCGAGCAGATGCTGCAGGCCGACTCGGCGCCGCGGCGGCCGCTCACGTGGGAGCAGCGGGAGGCACTGATCCCGCGGTTCGCGGATGACGTCCGGCTGCTCGAGGAGATCACCGGCGAGGACTTCGGCGACTGGCTGGCGCCGCGCGGCGAGTCAGGGGGGCTGGTCGGCGCGCGGCCCGCCGACCACCGGCAGGCGCGCAACGGGCGGCCGCGGCAGTTCTGACCTCCGGGCGGGCCAGGCTTGAGGCGGGCTCAGGCTCCGTGTCGGCTCAGGCTCCGTGTCGGCTCAGGCTCGGTGTCGGCTCAGGCTCGGCGTCGGCTCAGGCGGGGGCCCGGGTGCCGGGGCCAGGCGCCCGGCGGACCTCGGTGACCAGGTCGTGCGACCGGGCGGCGTTGGTGAGCTCGTAGTAAAGCCGTTCCCGCCCGTCGCCGAGGTCGACGACGGACAGGTAGCGCAGCCCGTAGCCGGGATGCGGGGAGCGGGCGGCCGGCGCACCGCCGAGCGCCGTGAGCGCGCCTGGCTCGGCGCCGACGGCGACGCCGGTGAGCTCCTCGCAGTTCTGCGCGGCGCTGGCCCGGCCGTCGTAGTATGCGGCGACGCCGTCCGTGGTGAACCTGACGGCCGCCACCCGGGCGCCGCGCTGGTCCCACTCGCCCGGCCGCGGGCGGAGGGCAGTGCCCTGCCAGGTCCAGGTCAGCCCGTCGGGACTGATCGCGTAGTCGGTGGCCATCCGGTCGGTCTGGGCAGGATCGGTGAGCGGGTGCACGGAGGCCCATAGGTGCCACAGCCCGCCGTGCCGCACGATGACCGGGTCCTTGACCGCGCGCGCCGCGTCACCTGGCAGGACGACGCGGCGGGCTGCCGGTTCGAAGCCCGCCGGGGTGTCCGCCTCGATCAGCTCCACCCGCCAGTGCTTGGTGCCGTAGGTGGCGCAGCTGAGGTACAGCCGCCAGGTGCCGTCCGGAGTGCGCAGCAGCGCGGGGCGCTCCAGCGACTCGCAGGCCATCTGGTCCTTGCTGATCGTCACGAGCGGCTCGAAGGTCACGCCATCGGCTGAGCGCGCGACGACGACCGCGTACCCGCGCCGCCGCACTGCTCGCATCCGGTAGGCGAGGACGATCTCATCTCCCACGCGGACCGCGCTCGGCGAGCCGGCCCAGCTCTCCCTGCCCGGTCCCGGCGCGGCGGTGACGGTCACCGCGCTGGCGGGTTCCGGTGGCGTCAACAGGGCCTGGCTGGTGAGCTCATCGTGCGTCACGAGACAACACTATGTGACATTTCATGCCGAGTGTCCGTATCCGGATCGTCTGGCTGGAGCCGACGGGGACGGCGCCTACCGCAGCCGGTGCTTGTCGAGGATGGCGATCAGCCGTCGCTTGCCCTTGCCCTCTGCCCGCACCGCCGCCAGGTACGCGCCGAACTCATCCTCCGTTCCCAGTGCGCGATGGCAGGCCCGCGCAGCTTCGAGCAACCGTGCGAGCCGCAGGTACACGCGCTCACCCGTTGCGCGCCTGAGCGGCTCGATCTGGCGGCGGTAGACGGCGAGGGCGTCGGCCGGGCGAGCGGGCGCGACCAGGTCGGCCAGTCGCAGCCACTGGGCCTCGCTGGCGAGGCCGGGCGCCGCAGCCCAGGCCCCGTCCAGGTCGCCGTCGTCGACCAGCGCGTCGATTATGACCGGCTCGGGCGGCCAGCGATAGATGCCTGGGCGGCCGAGCCTGCTCCGCTCGGCCGCGTCCGTGCGCAGCAGGCTGAGCGCCCACCGCCTGGTGGCCGGCCAGTCCCCGACCCGCTCGGCGGCATCACGCAGTGCACGGTAGCGGTCCAGGTCGAGGGCAGCCCCGAACTGGTCGCGGCGCACCGCGAGTGCGTCGGCGTCCCGGCCCAGGGCGGCGTAACGGTCGGCGACGATGTCGGCGAGAGCCTGATCGGGGTGACTGGCCGCCTGCAGACCGGCCTCGGCGGCCGTCAGCGCCTCTCGCATCCGGCCGGCCCGCTCCAGTTCGGCGGCGATGCGCAACTGCCTGCTCTGCCTGCCGTCTACGCCGGATGAGATGACCGTGACCAGCGCGTCGGTGTCGCCGGTCAGCCGCAGCAGCCGTTCGAGCGCGTCCTGCTCGGCCCACCCGCCGGGGCTCGCGGCCTGCCAGGCGGCGGTCAGCCGCTCCCGCAGCCTGGCCAGGCCCACCGCGCCAAGCGGACCGACGTAATCGCCGAAGTCGACCAGCGGCGGCTCCCGGGGGGCCGGCGGCTCCCGGCGCGCGGCCGACGGCAGTTCCCGGCCGCCCGGCGGCTCCCCGCGCGCGGCCGACAGCGGCTCCCGGGCGGCCGGTGGCTGACGGCGAGCCGCGTCCGACGAAGGCCGGCCTGCCTGCGGCTCCCGGGCGGCCGGCGGCGATCGGCGGCCGGAGTGCGGCCGCTGCCGATCGGTCGGCGTCCGGTCGGCCAGAAAGTCGGCCAGGGCAACGGGGTCCCCGATGGCCGCGGTGCACGCGGCCTGGTGGCCAGCGACCAGATCGGCCGCGGCGGTGTCGATCACGCCGAGCTCGTCCTTGATCGCGCCAGACCCTGCGGCGACCTGGACGATCGCGTCCTGCGCGATGCCGACCGCCTCGGCAGGCCGACCTGAGCTGGCCAGCTCGACGACGGCCGCGGCCACATCGCGGATCGCCCGAGCGTAAGGTCCTGGCGCGGCATCGGCGCCGTAGCCGCTCGGGCTGTGACTGCGGGGGTCGAGCAGGAAGCTGGCACGGTCGCGGGCCGCAGACGCATCACCAGCCGCCGCCGCGGCCCGCAGCTCCAGACGGCAGCGCCACAGGACGTCCTCGGCGGCCCGCTCCACGACGAGCAGGTACAGGTCGTCCCTGCTGCGCGACTCCAGCCAGGGGAGCAAGCTGCCGTCCGGCGCATCCCCGCCCGACGTGCCCTGGCGGCGCCTGGCCGATCCTGCGGCCGCCGCACGGATCATGACGAGGCCGACGGCAACGCAGTGCTTGCAGAACAGGTCCTCCCGGCCATACGGGCAGCTGCACTCCCCGCGCACGCCGTCGCCGCCCAGGGTGAGCAGCACCTGATAGTCCTCGGTGCCGTTGACGGTGGCGGTCGCCCGGTGCCCGAGTACCCGCAGCCCGCGAACAGCGTCGACATAGCCGCGTCCGCGCTCGAACGAGCGCTCGCCAGCAGCCGCGCGAAGGTCCGCCTCGGTTAACGTGACCGGGATAACTGCCGCCACGACGCCATTCAACACCACGCTTCAGTCAGCCAATCCCGGCCAGCAACAGGGCTCGGATCGCGCCAGCTGACAGGCGCACCGGGACCACCACCCCCTGACCTGTGGCCGGAGGACGCGCGGCCGCCGGTCATCCAAACCCGTGACATCGACGACTGGCTCGCGATCATCGCCGCGGGCGGCGGCGTTGGCATCACGCCGGAGGGCACCACGGCCCAGTACCGGCGCGACGGCGTGATATTCAGGCCGCTGCGCGACGCCCCGCCGATCACGGTCCAGATGATCTGGCGACGGCACGACCCCCACCCCTCGACCCATGCGGCCGTCGCCCTGCTGACCGAGCTCTACCGCGGCCGGCCCTGATCAGGAGCGCTGTGTCACGAAATGATCAAGGCCCGACCCCATGGAACTGGAATCGAGCCTTCGACCTGCTACTTCAGAAGTAGCCCCGACCGGATTTGAACCGGCGCTACCGCCTTGAGAGGGCGGCGTCCTGGGCCGCTAGACGACGGGGCCAGGTACCTCTGGTACTGCGGTCGACATGCTGAGTGCCGTCGCCCGGCCACGAAGCCGGGGATCATGGACCGCACTGAACGCGCATGTCGCTGGGGTACCAGGACTCGAACCTAGACTAACGGGGCCAGAACCCGTCGGGCTGCCAATTACCCCATACCCCATGGGATCGAGCCCAGCCGGGCTCGGGTCGCCTGTGAAGTGTAGCCGAACCCCACCGCTACCTCCAACCCGGCTAAGCGCCCTCCGCCGCGCTCCAGTCTCGCCCGATGATCGTGGGCACCTCGCTGTCGCCAGGGCAGCAGCAGGGTGCCCACGAAGTACCGGAGCGAGTCAGTCGCCCGCGGGCAGGGCGTCCGCGCGCTCCTTCTGCCACGTGATCGCGGCCAGGCGGGCCGGTGACACGTAGCCGATCTCGGTGAACCAGCGCGCGGAGTCCTCGATCGCCTCCCTGGCCGGCCGCGAGGTGTGGCCAAGCTCGGCGCGGGCCCGCTCGTCGTTGAAGATCATCCGGGTGGTGGCCATCCGCGCCGCCTCCAGTGCGACTCGGGGCTCGCGCCGCAGGATCCGGCCCTCGACCAGGCTGGAGGCTGCGCCCGCAGTCAGCGCGAGCCCGCGCGGGATCGCCACCCTTGGCGCCGGCAGGCCGCAGATGTCGGCGAGCGTGGCGAGCATGGCGCGCATCGGCAGGTTCTCCCCGCCGAGAATGTAGCTGCGCCCTCGGCGGCCGTACTCAAGCGCCGCCAGGTGGCCGGCCGCCAGGTCATCGACGTGGCAAACGTTCATCGCCGTGTTCACGAATCCGGGCATCTTCCCGTTCAGGAAGTCAAGCACGACCTTCCCGGTCGGCGTCGGCGTCAGGTCGCCAGGACCGAGCGGGAACGTCGGCAGCGCGAGGCACACGTCGAGCCCCTCGCCAGCCGCCTTGAGCACCTCGTGTTCGGCCACGTACTTAGTCCTCTTGTACTGGCCGAACAGGTGCGCGATGTCCGCGTAGCAGGTCTCATCCGCCGGCTTGCCGTGGTGGGTACCCTGCAGCCCGAGCACCGCGACCGTCGAGGTGTACACGAGCCGCTCGCAGCCCGCCGCGGCGACGGCGTCGAGCACGTTGAGCGTCCCGCCGACGTTGACGTCGTAGAAGATCTTCGGGTCGCGTGCCCAGAACCGGTAGATGGCCGCCAGGTGGAATACGAACCTGGCGCCCTCGCAGACCTCGCGCACCGCCGCGGCGTCGCGGATGTCCACGACGGCCCGCTCGGCGTCGATGTCCTTGAGGTTGCGCTCGTCGGCGCCTGGCTCGATCGCGGCGACCACGTGCGCGCCACGCGCGGCAACGGCCCTGGCCACAGCGGATCCGATGAAGCCGGACGCTCCGGTGATGACCACCCGGTCCCCAGGCTCCAGCTTCGTCGCGGTGGCTGGCCGCTCGGCCGGGCGGGCCGTGACGGCGCCGACGACCGTCGGCCGACGAGTCAACGCCCCACCGCTCCTGGCGTCACCACTGGAGGCCTCGCCCCTCGTGGCCTGACCGCCCGTGGCCTCACCCGCCGTGGTCTCATCGACCGCCGCATCGGTGATGCCAGGCCACGCTCGCCCTGCGCCCCCGCCCGCAGCGTGCGACTTGCCCCTAAGCGCCCCCCTGGCCATGGTCCGGCCGAACTCGTATGCCAGCCCGGTGCCGCGGTGCGCGTCGGCGAGCACGTCATCGAGCGCCTCGACGAAGTAGTCGACCTCCTCAGGCCCCGAGATCAGCGGCGGGAGCAGCTTCACGACGTTGACGTTGTCGGCCGCCACCTGGGTCAGGATGCGGTGCCTGTGGAACAGCGGCACCACCACCATCTGCGAGAACATCCCCGACCGTAGCCGTTCGACGGCACGGAACCTGCGGCGCAGTGAGCCGGACTCCGGCTCGCCGAACTCGATCCCGATCATGAGCCCCATGCCGCGCACCCCGTGCACGAGCTCGTAGCGGTCGATCATCGACTCGAGCGCGGTCCGCAGCTCGGCGCCGATGCGCTCGGCGTTGGCCACGATGCCCTCGTCGTCGAACGCCGCCAGCGTGGCCAGCCCGGCGACCATCGCGAGCTGGTTGCGGCCGAACGTGGTCGAGTGCTTGAGCGCGTCCTGCATCGAGTCGTAGACGCTGGCGAACACCTTCTCGGTGGTCAGCATCGCGCCGACCGGCACGTAGCCGCCAGACAGCGCCTTGGAGACGGTGACGATATCGGGCTGCAGGCCCCAGTGCTCGTGGCAGAAGAACCGACCGGTCCTGCCGAGGCCGGTCTGCACCTCGTCCATCACCAGCAGCGTGCCGTGCCGTCGGCACAGCTCCTGGGCCGCGACCCAGTAGTCGGCGCTTGCGCAGAAGACGCCCTTACCCTGGATCGGCTCGACGATGAACGCGGCCACATCGCCGCCGCGCAGCTGACGCTCAAGCGCGTCCAAGTCGCCGAACGGCACCGGCACGGTGCCGGGCAGCAGCTCACCGAAGCCGGACCGGAACTCCTTGCCGCCGTTCAGCGCGAGCGCGCCGGTGGTCAGCCCGTGGAATGCATGCTCGGCGAAGAGGATTTTTGGCCGGCCGGTGCTCGCCCTGGCGAACTTGATCGCCGCCTCGTCGGCCTCGGCTCCTGAGTTACAGAAGAAGACCCGGCCGATGCCCGGATGCGCCCGCGTGACGAGTTCCTTCGCCAGCAGGCCGGGCAGCAGCGCGCAGTCCATCTGGACCATGTTCGGCAGGTCGAGGTCGAGCGCCTGGTGCAGGGCGGCTTTCACCCCTGGATGGCTGCGGCCGAGTGCGTAGACGCCGAATCCGGAAAGGAAGTCCAGGTACCTGCTCCCCTGGTCGTCGTACAGGTAGCAGCCCTCGCCGCGCACGTAGTTCCGGTCGAACCCGAGCGTCTTGAGCACCCGGGCGAGCTGCCGGTTCAAGTACTTCTCGTGCAGCGCGAAGTTCTCGCCGTGGTGCTCCGCGAGGGCGCGGGCAACGTCGAAGGGCATCGGTCCACCTTCCCAGAGGAACGGCCGGGCACGCCGCGCCCTGCCGCCGATAGCCAGACGCGGAGCGTGGACGGATCACCCTGCCGTCACGTCGCCCCCGTGGCCTTTTTCGAACGCTAATCGCGTCTGGCCCCTCTTGTCACAGAATCTAGCCCCTCTCATCGCAGAAAGCCGCGCCGGGCCTGGCTGCGGCATCGTGCTGACCGGAGACCCCGACGACCTGCGGCGCCTGGCCGGGCCGTACCGCACAGTCGTCGTCGAGCAACTCAGGTAGCACCAACCTGTTCGCGCGCGGGTCCGCTTGATCAGGCCGAGCTCCGCGGTCGGCCGCCGCCGGCGCCCGCGGGTCAGTCGCGGTCGGTGACCGGGCTGCTGAGCGTCCCGATCCGCTCGATGGTCACCGAGACCTCGTCGCCCTTGTCCAACGGCCCGATCCCGCCGGGAGTCCCGGTCAGCAGCACGTCGCCGGGAAGCAGCGTCATCACCTGACTGACGAATTCGACCAGGGCCGGCACGTCGTGCAGCAGCAGCGAGGTCCTGGAGTCCTGCCTGACCTGACCGTTCACCCGGGTGGTCAGCCCCAGGTCGGACGCGTCCACGTCGGTCTCGATCCACGGCCCGAGCGGGCAGAACGTGTCGAAGCCCTTGGCCCTGGTCCACTGGCCGTCTCTGGCCTGCAGGTCGCGCGCGGTGACGTCGTTCGCGCAGGTGTAACCGAAGATGACCTCGGCGGCCCGCTCGGCCGGAACCTGGCGGCACAGCCGACCGATCACCACGGCAAGCTCGCCCTCGTAGTCGGTGCGCTCGCTGACCAATGTCGGCCTGGCGATCGGGTCGCCGGGACCGCAGACCGCCGTCGACGGCTTCATGAAGATGACCGGCTCGGCGGGTGCCTCCCCGCCCATCTCGCGTACGTGGTCGGCATAGTTCTTGCCGACGCAGATCACCTTGCTCGGCAGGATCGGCGCGAGCAGGCGCACCTGCGAGAGCGCGAGGCGGATGCCGGTCAGCTTGACGTCTTCTTCTTTCCCGCCGAACGGGTGACCAGCCATCTGAGCCACGACGAGCCGGTCGCCGCCCGGCGCCGGTACCGTACCCGGCTCGTCGGCCAGGCCCGATCCGTTGACGCCGCCCGCGGGGCCTGAGGGCTCGTCGGCGCTGTCCGCCGCGAGCACCAGACCGAAACTGACCTCGCCCTGGTGGGAGAACCGCGCGATCCGCATGCTCAGAGCGTACCGAGGCGCCGGGCCGGCCGCCGACCGAGGCGCCGGGCCGGCCGCCGCTACTGCAGGTAGCTCTCGACCTCCGAGGCCGGCCTCGGGGCCGCAAGCGCGGCGTCGCCGCCGGAGTCGCGCCTGGCCCGGCGCTGGCGCAGCAGGTCCCAGCACTGGTCGAGTGCCTCTTCCGCCGACCTCAGCGCGGCGTTCTCCTCATCGGAGGTGAGCTGGCCGGAGGCCAGCTTGGCGCGCAGGGCATGCTCGGTCCTGATCAGGTCGTCGATCCGCCCGAGTATCTCCTTGTCATCCATTCATCCACCCTACGACGGGTCTCACCGGCACCTGCTCAGAGGATCTTGTGTATCCAGCCGTACGGGTCGGCCAGGCGGCCGAACTGGATGCCGGTGAGCTCCTCGCGCAGCCGCAGGGTCACCGACCCGGGAGTACCGTCGCCGATCGTCCAGCTACCCGTGGCGCCCTTCACCTCGCCGACGGGCGTGATCACGGCGGCGGTGCCGCACGCGAACACCTCGGTGATCTCGCCGGACTCGCACCCGGCCTGCCACTGCTCCACCGAGATCGAGCCCTCCGACGCCGGGATGCCGAGATCGGGCGCGAGTGTCAGCAGCGAGTCCCTGGTGATGCCGGGCAGCAGCGATCCGGTGAGCTTCGGTGTCATGATCCTCGCGCCGGAGCCCGAGCCGTAGACGAAGAACAGGTTCATCCCGCCCATCTCCTCGACCCAGCGGTGCTCGTTCGCGTCGAGCCAGACGACCTGGTCGCAGCCGTGGTCGATGGCCTGCTGCTGGCCGACGAACGCCGCGGCGTAGTTGCCGCCCGTCTTGGCCTCGCCGGTGCCGCCGCCGGCCGCCCTGGTGTAGCCCTCTGCCAGCCAGACCGAGACCGCGCGGAGCCCGCCGGTGAAGATGCCGCCCGACGGCGAGGCGATCAGCAGGAACAGGTAAGAGCCCGCCGGCCGCCCGACACCCAGCGCGACCGTCGTCGCGATCATGAAGGGCCGCAGGTACAGGCTCTGATCGGCGCTGGCGGGCACCCAGTCCTTGTCGTGGGACACCAGCAGCTCGATCGCCTGTACGAACGCGTCATCGGGCAGCTCGGGCATCGCCATCCTGGCCGCCGACCTGCGGAACCTCGCTGCGTTGGCGTACGGCCTGAACGTCACGATCGGCCCTGACTCCTGCCGGTACGCCTTCAGGCCCTCGAAGATCTCCTGGCTGTAGTGCAGGACGGCGGTCGCCGGGTCGAGCACGAGCGGGCCGTACGGCTCGAGCTTGCCGTCGTGCCAGCCGCGCTCGGTGGACCAGCGCAGCGAGATCATATGGTCGGTGAATATCTGGCCGAAGCCGGGTGACTCCAGCATGCTGGCCCGGACGGCGTCCGGCACCCGCTGCTCGGACGTGTGCAGATCGAAGCTGATTGGCGTCGGACTGGCGTTCATAGCAGATCCTCCCTTGCGCGGGCCGAGCGCCGTTGGTTGGCCCGCCACGGTGCCCCGCCCCTGCCCGGCGGGTACCGCAGTAACCATCTTGTCCATGAACCAGGCGGCTGGCCACCCGGCTGGCAGGCCCGGCGAGGCCAGTCGCATGACGTCGCCGACCGGCCCGCGGGCAGCGTCGCCTAGCCGGATACTCGCTCGGCTATGTCGTCCCCGACCTCGGCCGTGCTGCGGGCGGCCCACTCGCCCTGGCGCTCGAGCAGGTCGTCGGCGACCGCCTGCTCGATCCGGCGCGCTTCCGCAGTCATGCCAAGATGGTCGCACAACATTGCGACCGACAGGATCGCAGCCGTGGGATCGGCCTTCTGCTTTCCCGCGATGTCGGGGGCGCTGCCGTGCACCGGCTCGAACGCGCTCGGTCCGGTCCGCTCGGGGTTGATGCTCGCGCTGGCCGCCAGCCCGAGACCGCCGGCCAGGACTGCGCCGAGCGCGGTGACCACGTCGCCGAACAGGTTGTCGGTGACGATCACGTCGAACTGCTCGGGCGCCGTCACCAGGTACCCGAGCGCGGCGTCTACGTGGCAGTACTCGGCGCTGACGCCGGGGAAGTCGGCCGCGGCCGCCACGAAGGTGCGTTGCCACAGGTCGCCGGCGTGGGCGAGCACGTTGGTCTTGTGCACCAGCGTCACCTTGCGGTGCGGCCGCGAGCTGGCGCAGCCGAACGCGTACCTGGCGACGCGGGAGATGCCGAACGCGGTGTTGATGCTCTCCTCGATCGCGATCTCGCCTGGCGTGCCCTTGCGCAGGCTGCCGCCTGCCTCGATGTAGGCACCCTCGGTGCCCTCCCGCACCACCAGGATGTCGATCGGCGCGGTCCGCACGGCGGCGAGCGGCGAGTCCACGCCGGGGAAGAGCCTGATCGGCCGCAGGTTGACGTACTGGTCGAACTCGAAGCGCAGCCGCAGCACAAGGCCGCGCTCCAGGATGCCGCTCGGCACGCTCGGGTCGCCGACCGCGCCGAGCAGGATGGCGTCGTGCGCCGCAAGCTCGGCGAGCACGGAGTCTGGCAGGATCTCCCCGGTGCGGGCGTACCGCTCCGCACCGAGGTCGTAGCTGGTGATCTCGACGGCCGCGTCGGCTGCCGTCGCCCTGAGCACCTTGATGGCCTCGGCGGTCACCTCGGGGCCGATGCCATCACCGCCGATCACCGCAATCCGCATGGTACGCGCCATGCGCGGATCTTAGCGGTCAGCCTGCGGTGCTGCAGGCCGAGTCCCGACCTCCGCGCCCGCAGGCGCCGCGTCTCCCGCGGCCAGCGGGGCAGCGACGGCCGGTCCCTGGCCGAGCCCGCAGCCCATCGCCACGAGCTGCTCTCGCTGCCCGTCCCGGTCGATCCCCTCGGCGATCACCTCGATCCCGAGGTCGTGCGCGAGCTGGACGATGGTCCTGGTCAGCAGGGCCAGCGTGGGATCTACGTCCAGGCCGCCGACCAGGGAGGCGTCGATCAGGACGGCGTCCACTGCCGACCGGCGCAGGTAGGCAAGCGAGGCGTAGCCGGTGCCGAACGAGTCGATCGCGATCCTGATGCCCTTGCCGCGCAGTCCGGCCAGGCCGGCCGCCACCGGGCCAGCGCTGTCAAGCAGCACCCGCTCGGCCACCGCGAGCGTCAGCGCCTGCGGCGGCAGCTCGGCCTGGTCGAGCGCGGCAATAACCGAGGTGACGAAGCCAGAACCGGTGACGTGCCGCGGCGCGCAGCGCACAGAGAGCCCGACCTCCCAGCCCGCGGATCGCCAGGTCGCCACCCGGGCGCAGGCCCGCGCGAGCACCCAGTCGCCGAGCTGGGCGACCAGCCCGGAGTCGTCGGCCACTCCGAGCAGCTCGGCCGTGCCCACCATCTCGCTGCCGCGCGGCCAGCGGACCTGCGCCTGCACCTCGCGTACCCGCCCGCTGGCCAGCTCGGCGACCGGCCGGTACTCGATCTCCAGCCGGCTCTCGGCGATCGCCTGCCGCAGCTCGCCGGCCAGCTCGGCCCTGCGCTGCGCCTGCGCGTGCATCCTTGCCTCGAACAGCGCGACCCGCCCAGTGCCGGTCTCCTTGGCCCTGGCCAGCGCCATCCCCGCGTTGCCGAGCAGCTGCTCGGCTTCCGCCTGCCCGCCGGCGGCCACCCCGACGCTGGCGGTCATCGAGATCTCCTTGCCGGCGACGGTAAACGGCTCGGCGGCGATCTGCCCGGCCAGGCGCTCGGCCAGATCCACGGCCTCCTGCGCCGACATGCCGCCGACCACGACAGCGAACTCGTCGCTGCCCCAGCGGGCGACCGTGCCAGGCGGCGGCACCTCGGCGCGCAACCTGCGCCCGGCCTGGGCAAGCAGCAGATCGCCGCCCGTCGACCCGATCAGGTCGTTGGCCGCGGAGAACTCGTCGAGGTCGACCCGGATCGCGGCGGCGCCAGCCTCATCGGCCAGGTCCCTGATGCGCTCCTCCAGGTAGGCGCGGTTGGGCAGACCGGTAAGGCCGTCGTGGAAGGTCAGATGGGTGACCTGCCCGCGCAGCGCGACCCGGTCGCTCACGTCGCGCGTGGTGATCAGCAGCCTGGCAGGCGCACCGGCCTCGCCGTACCGCGCCAGCGTCGACTCCACGTGCCGCCAGGAGCCGTCCGCTCCCCTGATCCGCCCGGCGAACGTCGCTGTCCCGGTGACCGCACGCAGCCCGGTGATCGCGGCCCTGATCCCTGCCGACCGGTCCTCGGGGTGCACCAGGTCGGCAAGCCGCCGCCCCGTGAGGTCGGCCGGGGAGTAGCCGAACTCGGCGACACCCCTGCTCACGTACTCGATGGTGCCGACCAGGTCGCAGATCAGGACCGCATCGCCGGTGGCATCGGCCACCGCTCGGAACATCCAGTCCGACTCCTGCGCCGACGCCGCCACCGCCGACGCGCGTCTGGCCAGAACGGCCAGCCTGGTCACGAGCAGCAGCACGATGGCGGCGCCGGTGACCGCCAGGGCCGGGGTGAACTCCGGGCCCCCGCCGATCGAGTAGCCAGCAAGCACCAGGGCGGCGACCGCGGCGACGGCGAGCGCGGCGACGGTCGCCGGACTCGACCAGGACGAACGCAGCCTGGCGGGCCTGGGCCGGGCACCGGGGTCAGCGCCGTCCCGCGACCCCGCAGGCGCGGGCACCAGCCACCCGGGCGCAGGCGCGGCACTGAGAGCGAGCAGGACGAGGGCGGCGAGCAGGGCGGTCCGCGATCCGGTGCCCGCCGCTGCCCCGGCGATCCGGTCACCGACCGCCAGCGAGTCCCCGACGACCAGCACAGCGAGCGCAAGCAACGGCAGCAGCGTCAGCCTGGCGTTCCGCACAGCGAACCGCAGCACGATGCCGAGCGCCAGCACATCGGCGGCCGGGCGGACCAGCGCGAGCGCGAACGCGGCCCGGCCGACGTCCGCGGTGGCGTAGTCCCTGCCGTACATCGTGACAAGGAAGATCGCGAACACGGAGCAGACCAGCAGGCAGCTGTCGGTCACGAGGCCGGCCGGCGGCCATGCGGGCGCCGCTCCAGGCTCGCGCAGCACCCGGCCTGCCCCGCCCGCACCGTGTTCGCCGCCAGGCTCCGCGGTCAGCGCCGCGAGGCCGAGCACCAGGGCAGCCAGCGCGGCCAGGCTGACCAGGTCAGCGATGCGCAGCGGCTGGGAGCCGCCGATCATGCCGGAGAACGCCTGCTGCACGCAAGCGCCGACGGCAAGGCAGGCTGTGGCCACGGCAAGCCACCGATATCCATTTTTAACGGACAGCTCGGGCTGACTCGATGCGCGAAGCAGCCGGACGCAGGCAACGGCGGCCGTCAGCACCCACGCTGCCGACCAGGCCAGCATCGCCGGGGTCACTCCCGGCCCCCATGCGCCCGCACGCCCCTCATGGCTCCCGCTCGACCCCTTCGCAGCTTGCGACCCGACAGGTGGCACCAGGACGTCAGCGCGTCCGGCTACCGTGCTTTCCAACTGGCCGCGGGCCCGCCATCGGGACCGCGGCCTCACTGATTGCCGGCCATTCCAGGCCGGTCCGCCCTCGCGGCACTCCACTGCAGAAGGCGGCGCTGCGGCCTGCGGGAGACGAATGCGCTCGGCGGATTACCCCGACTCTACGGGCGCCAGGTCACGCTTCGATTGAGGAAAGACGTACGACCGACGACAAACTCCTGAGAGTCTGCCTAGGCCTTCGGTCAGTACTCCCCGGTGACCACGTTCTGCAGCGGTACGCCCGCCAGGTAGCGGCGTAGCTGCGCGCCGAGGAAGCCGAGCGCGGCCGTCGCCGAGAGCCAGGTCGTGGCTGCGGCATGGGGTGTGATCAGGGCGTTGTGCAAGGTCCAGAGCGGGTGGCCAGGCGGCAGCGGCTCGGGGTCGGTGACGTCAAGCGCGGCCCGCAGCCGACCGGATGCCAGCTCGGCGCACAGGTCGTCGGTCACCACGAGCGCACCGCGCGCGCCGTTGACCAGCAGCGCGCCGTCCTTCATCGCGGCGAGGAAGCGCGCGTCGGCCAGGCCGACCGTCTCCCTTGTCACCGGCGCGAGCAGGATCACCACGTCAGCCCTGGGCAGCAGACCGGGCAGGTCGGCGGCCGGGTGCACGCCGTCGCGCGCGGTGCGGGCGACGCGCAGGATCCGTACGTCGAAGCCGGCCAGCCGCCGCTCGACGGCCTTGCCGATCGAGCCGTAGCCCACGATCAGCACCGTCTGGCCGGCCAGCGCGCCGGTGAACCTGGTCGACCAGCGCCCGGCCGCCTGCTGGCCGGCGTAGTAGCCGAACTCGCGCACCGAGGCGAGCGTGGCGGCGACCACCCACTCGGCGGTGCTCGTGTCATGGATGCCACGGGCGTTGCAGAGCATGGCACCGGCCGGGACGTGCGGGTGCAGCAGGTCGATCCCGGCGGTCAGGGTCTGCACTACCTTCAGCCGCGGCATCGCCGACATGGCAGCGACGGCCGGCTGCCGCGGGAACAGCGGCGGCACGTAGAACTCGACCTGCACCGCCGACGGCGGGAGTTCGGCACCGCCGTCGGGGTCCACGACGGCGACCTCGGCGCCTTCGATGCCGTCAAGCGCGCCGGCGATCGCGTCGAGCGGTACCCAGACCAGCATCCTCAGCCCTGGCCGAGCCGCTGCAGGATCAGCTCGCGGACGCTGGCCGCGTCGGCCTGGCCGCCGGTCGCCTTCATCACGGCGCCGACCAGCGCGCCGGCCGCCGCCACCTTGCCGGCCCTGACCTTGCCGACCACCTCGGGGTTGGCGGCGATCGCCGCGTCCACGGCGCCGGCCAGCACGCCGGAGTCGGTGACGACCGCAAGCCCGCGGGCCGCCACCACCTCGTCAGGCGAGCCCTCGCCGGCCAGTACGCCGTCCAGCACCTGCCTGGCCAGCCTGTTGGTGAGCTCGCCTGACTCGACGAGCGCGCAGATCCGCGCCACCTGAGCCGGGGTGACCACGAGGGCGCTGAGCTCGGTGCCGGTCGCGTTCGCCACCCGGGAAAGCTCAGACAGCCACCAGTTCCTCGCCTGCTCGGGCGTTGCCCCCGCGGCGACCGTCTCGGCCACCAGGTCGAGCGCGCCTGCGTTGCGCAGCGCGGCCATGTCGGACTCGGGCAGGCCGAGCTCGGCGGCGAGCCTGGCCCGGCGAGCGGCGGGAAGCTCAGGCAGCGCGGCCCTGATCTGGTCCACCCACGCCGCCGGCGGCGCCACCGGCACCAGGTCGGGCTCGGGGAAGTACCGGTAGTCCTGGGCCTCTTCCTTGCTGCGCCCCGGCGTCGTGACGCCGGTTTCCTCGTGGAAGTGCCTGGTCTCCTGCACCACCCGGTCGCCGGCGTCGAGCACGCCCGCCTGGCGCTCGATCTCGGATCTGACCGCGCGCTCCACCGAGCGCAGCGAGTTGACGTTCTTGGTCTCGGACCGCTTTCCCCACTGGGGCGAGCCGACCGGCGCGATGGACACGTTGACGTCGCAGCGCAGCGACCCCTGCTCCATCTTGACGTCCGACACGCCGAGCGCGCGCAGCAGGTCGCGCAGCTCGGTGACGTAGGCCCTGGCCACGTCGGGCGCCAGCGCGCCGGTGCCGGGGATCGGCTTGGTGACGACCTCCACCAGCGGGATCCCCGCCCTGTTGTAGTCGACCAGCGAGTAGTTCGCGCCGTGGATCCGGCCGGTGGCGCCGCCGACGTGCAGCGACTTGCCGGTGTCCTCCTCGAGGTGCACCCGCTCGATGCCGACCCTGACGACCTGGCCGCCGACCTCCACGTCGAGCCATCCGTCCGTGCACAGCGGCTCGTCGTACTGCGAGATCTGGTAGTTCTTCGGCATGTCCGGATAGAAGTAGTTCTTCCGCGCGAACCGGCACCACGTGGCGATCGAGCAGTGCAGCGCGAGCCCGATCCTGATCGTGTGCTCGATCGCGGCCCTGTTGATCACCGGCAGCGAGCCTGGCAGTCCGAGACAGACCGGGCAGACCGCGGAGTTCGGCTCGGCGCCGAACACGGTCGGGCAGCCGCAGAACATCTTGGCGGCGGTGCCGAGCTCGACGTGGGTCTCCAGGCCGAGCACCGGCTCGTACCTGGTCACGGCATCCTCGAACGGCACCCGGGCGTCAGCAGGGTCTCCCGCCGTGGTCAGCTGGGTCATCGTCCGGCCTCCGATTGCGTGCCAGCCACCGCCGCGATCCCCTTGGCCTCGGCAAGCAGCGGGTGCCCGCGCCGCTGGTCGAGCGCGGCCTCGATCGCGGCGGCGACACGGTACATCCGGTCATCGGCGAGCACCGGCGCCATGATCTGGATGCCCACCGGCAGCCCGTCCTCCGGCGCGAGGCCGCATGGCACCGACATCGCCGCGTTGCCTGCCAGGTTCGCCGGGATCGTGCACAGGTCGGCCAGGTACATCGCCATCGGGTCGTTCACCCGCTCACCGATCGGGAACGCGGTCGTCGGCGTTGTCGGCGAGACGAGCACGTCGACCTGCTCGAACGCGGCGGCGAAGTCGCGTGCGATCAGCGTGCGGACCTGCTGCGCCTTGCCGTAGTAGGCATCGTAGTAGCCGCTGGACAGGGCGTAGGTGCCGAGCATGATCCGGCGCTTGACCTCGGCGCCGAAGCCGGCCGCCCTGGTCAGGCTCATCACCTCCTCGGCGCTCGCTGTGCCGTCGTCGCCGACCCGCAGCCCGTACCGCATCCCGTCGAACCTGGCCAGGTTGGACGAGCACTCGCTGGGCGCGATCAGGTAGTAGGCGGGCAGTGCGTAGCCGAAGTGCGGGCAGGACACCTCGGCGATCTTCGCGCCGAGCGACTCGAGCAGCTCGACGGCCTCGCCGAACCTGGCAAGCACGCCGCTCGCGTACCCCTCGCCGCTCAGCTCCGTCACCACGCCGACCCGCAGCCCGGCCACGTCGGCGGCGCGGGCGGCGGCAACGACGGGCGGCACAGGAGCGTCCAGCGAGGTGGAGTCGCACGGGTCGTGCCCGGAGATCGCCTCGTGCAGCAGCGCGGCATCGAGCACGGTCCTGGTCAGCGGCCCTGGGGTGTCCAGCGATGAGGCGAAGGCGACCAGGCCGTACCTGGACGAGCCGCCGTAGGTCGGCTTGACCCCGACCAGTCCGCAGACGGCCCCTGGCTGGCGGATCGAGCCGCCGGTGTCTGTGCCGATGCCGAGTGGCGCCTGGTAGGCGGCCACCGCGGCGGCCGAGCCGCCCGACGACCCGCCGGGCACCCGGCCGAGGTCCCACGGGTTGCGCGACGGCCCGAAGGCGGAGTTCTCGGTGGACGAACCCATCGCGAACTCGTCCATGTTGGTCTTGCCGAGTATGACGACCCCGGCGGCCCGCAGCCGCGCGGTCACGGTCGCGTCGTACGGCGGCTGCCAGCCGGCCAGAATCATGGACCCGCAGGTGGTCGGCATGTCGGCGGTGGTGAACACGTCCTTCAGCGCGAGCGGGACCCCGGCCAGCGGGCCGAGCGGCTGGCCGGCCGCCCGCCGCCGGTCGACCGCGCGCGCGGCCGCCAGCGCAGGCTCGTCGGCCACGTGCAGGAACGCCCGCACGTGCACATCGGTCTGCGCGATCCGGTTCAGGTGCGCGGTGACAAGCTCCACCGCTGAGATCTCCCCGGCCGCGACGGCGCGGGCCATCTGCGCGGCCGTCATCGTGGTCAGTTCGTCGGCTGCGGTCATGGTCAGTCCTCGGCAAGGATGCGAGGCACCCTGAATCGGTCCTGCTCGGCGGCCGGGGCCTGGGCAAGCGCGGCCTGCGTGCCGAGCGGCGGCACCACCAGGTCATCGCGGAAGACATTGGACAGGTCGGCGGCGTGCGTGGTCGGCGGGATGTCGACCGCCGCCACCTCCTGCACCCTGGCCACGGCGCCGATGATCACGTCGAGCTGCTCGGCGAAGTGCTCGAGCTCCTCGTCGGTGAGCGCGAGCCTGGAGAGCGTGGCCAGATGGGCTACCTCGTCGCGGGTAATGGACACACGCGCCATCCTAGAGGCCGGTGGCTGCCCGGCCGAACGAGTCAGGCCCCGGGCCGCGCTCCGGCAAGCTCGCCGTCGGCCGGTACCCGCTTGGCGGCGGACCCGCCCTCGCGGGCCGCGGCGGCGCCGGCCGGGTGGTGCTCGATCAGCCACTGGGTGGCCGAGATCGGATCGAGCGGCCTGGCGAAGTGCCAGCCCTGGGCGCCGTCGCAGCCGACCAGGCGCAGGGCGGCGGCAGCGGCGTCGGTCTCCACCCCCTCGCCGATCGAGCGAATGCCGAGTGACTGGGCGAGCCGCACCAGCGACTTGACCGCCATGCTCCGGTCCGGGCAGTCGGGGAGGCCGCGGATCAGGGCAGGGTCGAGCTTGACCTCGCTGATCCCGAGCCTGGTCAGCTGGGCGAGCGAGGAGTAGCCGGTGCCGAAGTCGTCCAGGCTCACGCCGACGCCGAGATCGGTCAGCGCGCGCAGGGTCTGGCTGGCCTGGGCTGCCTGAGCGATGAGCACCTGCTCGCTGACGTCCAGCCGCAGCGCCTCTGGCCGCAGCCGGTGCCGGTCAAGCGCCCCGCGCACGACGTCGACCAGCCGGGTGCCGAGCAGGTCCCTGGCCGGCAGGTTGACGCAGACCTGGACCCGCATGCCGTCCCGCCACCACCGCGCCGCCTGGGCGAGCGCCCTGTCGATCACCTGCTCGGTCAGCTCGCTCGTCACGTGCGACTGCTCGGCCAGGCCGATGAACTCGGCAGCCTCGAGCATTCCGCGCCGCGGGTGCCGCCAGCGGGCGAGCGCCTCCATGCCGATCACCTGCTCGTCGGCGAGCAGCACCTTGGGCTGGAAGTACAGCTCGATCTCGCGGCCCGCGATCGCCGTGCGCAGGTCGCTGAGCAGCGCCAGCCGGTCCACCGAGCTGCGGTCGGCCGCTGGCTCGTACCGCTCGATGCCGCTGCGCCGCTCCTTTGCCAGGTACATCGCCACGTCGGCGCGCTGCATGAGCTGGTCGAAGGTGCCCGCGTCGTCGGGGTACATCGCTATCCCGACGCTCGCCTCGACCTGGAACGTCATCGCCTCAAGCCGGACCGGCTCGGCCAGCGCGGCCCGCAGCCTGGACGCCACCTCGCGGGCGGCCGCGGCCTCCCGCACCGAGGGCAGCAGCACGGCGAACTCGTCGCCGCCGAGCCTGGCAACCACGTCGCCGGGCCGCACGCTGTGCGCGATGCGGTGGGCGACGACCTGCAGCAGCCGGTCACCGACCGCATGCCCGAGCGTGTCGTTGACCTGCTTGAGCCCGGTGGACCTGTCCAGGTCGATCAGCAGGAACCCGGCCCTGGACCCCGCGTTCGACGCCCTCGCCAGCGCCTCGCCGCCGCGCCTGGCCAGCAGCTTGCGGTTGAGCAGGCCGGTGAGCTCGTCGTGGTTGGCCTGGTGCTCCCGCTGCACCGACATGGCGGCGCTGAGGTAGACCGCGCCGAGCGGCAGCGCGAACAGGGCGACGGTAACCGCCGAGTCCTTCGTTGTCATCGCCGCGGCGACCAGCGGCGCGGTGCCGAACAGCAGCACGCTGGTCATCGCCTGGTAGGACAGGCCGGCCCGGACCACGCCGCTGGCCGGCATCCTGGTCTTGACCGAGATCGCCACAGCCACCAGGCAGAAGTTGACGGCGAAGTAGGCTCCAGCGGCGGCCGCGAGCACCAGGTAGCCACGGGCGTCGCTAGCCCACGGGCTGGCCATCGACGGGCTGATCCCGGCCGCCCAGAACACGAACTCGGCGGCGCCGAGGCTGATGCTCAGCTGAGCGGCGTTGAACGTCACCCGCAGCGGCGAGGCGCGCTGGGTCAGGCCGACCACGATCACCACGATGGCCCGCAGCAGCACGGCGACGGGGAAGCCCCAGTGCAGCAGGGCGGCGACGGTGAGCGTGCGGGACACCGCGGGAGCCTCAGGTGCCGACCGGCCAGGGGTGACGATCCGCCAGATCTCCCCCGCCAGCGTCATCGCCGCCACCACCCAGAACAGCGGCATATGCAGCACGCCCGCCGCCGATCCGGCGTGCAGCGCGGCGGCCGCGAGCAGCACGGCGCCGCACGCCGACACCGCGGTGAAGTAGATCCACAGCGGGGAGCCTGGCCGAGGGGCGACGTCGCGGGCGTCGTTGATGGTCCTCATAGCGTCCTCACGGTCCGCCGTAAACCGGGGGTGTCGGCAGATGAACACTGTCGGGCAGCGTACAGGGGAAACTACACTTCACGCAGCCATACGCATACTATCCGTTACTAGGAGCCTTGTTGTAGCTAACTGACTACACATCGCGAACTATCCGCCTCCCGGTCGCGCCGGGGTCGCGCCCGGTCAGGAAAGGCGCAGGTCAGGAACGTGTCCGCCGTCGTCGTCGGTGAGCGTGATCGGCGGCTGGCCGATCAGCACCATGTAGCTGCGCGGGCTCAGCTTGACCGACACCCTGGGGACGCTCTGGCCGTGGAACGTGAAGGCAGGCCCGAGCTGCCAGGCGTAGTGCGGCACCAGCTCGGGCTGGAAGCCGTCGGTCACCAGCGCGTAGGCAAGCCAGAGCGTCACGCCGCGCCTGAAGTGCTGATCGGGGCCGGAGACCGGGAGCTCGAGCGGCTGGGCGGGCAGCTGCGCCCTGATGGCGCGCGAGACCAGCGTGATGTACTGGATCAGCTTGCCGCGGGTACAGCCGCGAACGTGACCGTGGCCGCCAGGCTGACGACCGGGCTAAGCGCGGCGACCGGACGCGAGCGCAGCGGCCGCGGGCTCGCCGCCACGCCGATGGCGGCGATCACCACGAGCGCAGCGACCCCGACGGCAGCCGACCGCTGGCCGGCCAGCCCCACCGGGACGGCTGCCCGAGCACCGGCCCGTACCTGGTCAGCGCGTCCCAGGAGCGGGTGGCGATGGCCGCGTTGTCGCTGGTAGGCCGCCAGCCGCCCCGCATCGTGGCGATGGACCCGTCGATGAACGGCAGCCGGGCCCCCGCGTGCATGGCGGCCCGTAGCGCGAAGCCGTGCGCGTTGCGTGCCATGACATGGTGTCAAACGCAGTCAGGCCCGACATCGTGCCAGCCGGGCGAAGGCTAGTCTGCCGTGCCTGCCGACGCGGCCGCGCGCGCCGCGTCGGCGCCGTCAGCGAGCAGCACGGCAAGACCGGACTCGTCAAGCAACGGAACGCCGAGCGAGGCGGCCTTGTCCAGCTTGGAGCCGGGGTTCTCGCCGGCCACCACGAAGGTCGTCTTCTTGCTCACCGAGCCTGCCACCTTGCCGCCGCGCGAGGTGATCGCCTCGGCCGCCTCGTCCCTGGTCATCTCTGCCAGCGTGCCGGTGAGCACCACGGTGACCCCGGCCAGCGGCCCGGCCGCCGCCGCGGTGTCCCCCAGCGTGAAGCCCGCGAAGTCGGGATCGGCCATCCGCACGCCGGCCTCGCGCCACTTGGCCACGATCGCCTGGTGCCAGTCGACAGCGAACCAGTCGACGATGGACCCGGCGATCGTCGGGCCGACCTCGTCGACCAGCATCAGGGTTGCCGCCGGCGCCTGCGCGATCGCCTCGAGCGAGCCGAACGCGGCGGCGAGCGCCCTGGCCGCCGTCGGGCCGACGTGCCTGATCGACAGCGCGACAAGCACCCGCCACAGCGGCCGCCGCCGTGCCTCGTCCAGGTTGCGTAGCAGGCTGGCGGCGTTGGCGGTCAGCTCGCCGCCGATCGTGACAAAGAAGGGGCTCTGGGCGAGCTTGGCGGCGTCGAGCGAGAACACGTCGCCCTCGTCGGTCACCAGCCCGGCGCTGAGCAGGGCCGCGGCCGCCTCGTAGCCGAGCACCTCGATGTCGAAGGCTCCCCGGCTGGCGATGTGGAACAGCCGCTCGCGCAGCTGAGCCGGGCAGGACCTGGTGTTCGGGCAGCGCCAGTCCACCTCCTCGGGCTCGCGTGCCAGCTCGGTGCCGCAGCTCGGGCAGCTGCGCGGGAACTCGAACGCGCGCTCCTCCCCGGTCCGCAGGTCGGTCACCGGGCCGACCACCTCGGGGATCACGTCGCCGGCCTTGCGCAGCACGACCATGTCGCCGATCAGCACGCCCTTGCGCGCGATCTCGTCCTCGTTGTGCAAGGTGGCGCGCTCGACCGTGGAGCCGCTCACCTTGACCGGCGTCATCACGGCGAACGGGGTGACCCGGCCGGTCCTGCCCACGTTGACCCTGATGTCGAGCAGCCTGGTGGTGACCTCCTCGGGCGGGTACTTGTAAGCGATCGCCCAGCGCGGCGCCCGGCTGGTGAAGCCGAGCGCCTCCTGCACGGCGATCGGGTCGAGCTTGACCACCACGCCGTCGATCTCGTACGGCGGGTCGTGCCGGTGCTCGGCGTAGTAGCCGATGTACTCGCGCACCCCGTCGATATCGCCGACCACCCGGTACAGCTGGCTGACCGGCAGCCCCCACTCGCGCAGCCGGTCGTACCAGCTGGACTGGCTGTCCGGGCGGCTGGTCACCTCGCCGTCGATGGCGCCGACGCCGTGCAGGATCAGCCCGAGCGGCCTGCTGGCCGTCACGGCTGGGTCCTTCTGCCGCAGCGAGCCCGCCGCGGTGTTGCGCGGGTTGACGAACGGCGGCTTGCCGGCCTCCGCCTGCCGCTCGTTGAGTTCGGCGAACGCGGCCACCGGCAGGAAGACCTCGCCGCGGACCTCCAGCGTGGCTGGCCAGCCTGAGCCGGACAGCCGGGCGGGGGCCGAGGCAATCGTCCGCACGTTCGCTGTGACGTCCTCCCCGGTCACACCGTCGCCCCTGGTCGCCGCCCTGGCCAGCCTGCCATCGGCGTAGACCAGGTCGACCGCCAGGCCGTCGATCTTGAGCTCGCACAGGAACGGACCGGTGCCGCCGAGCCGCTCAGCCCTGGCGTACCAGCTGTCGAGCTCGACCGCGGAGAACGCGTTGTCCAGGCTGAACAGCCGCTCCAGGTGCCTGACCGGCGCGAAGCCGGTCGCGACAGGGCCGCCGACCCGCTGCGTGGGAGAGTCGGGGGTGCGCAGATCCGGGTAGTCCTCTTCGAGCTGGCGGAGCTCGCGCATCAGCGTGTCGTACTCGGCATCGGAGACCACCGGGGCGTCGAGCACGTGATACCGGTAGTTGTGCTCGGTGATCTGGTCGGCCAGGTCGGCGTGCCGGTGCCTGGCCTGCTCGTCGGCCTGCTGCACGGCCGGGGCCTCGCCGTCCGCCGCCGCGGCCGCGGCCAGGTCGGTGTCCTCGGTGTCGCTCACGCCACTCCCTCCTGCACAAGCTCGGGCACCAGCCGTGCGGCCGCCCGGCACTGTGCGAGGACGCCGCGGGCCCTGGCCGGCGAGGCGTCGGCCAGGCCGCAGGCCGGGGTCACCACCACCTGCTCGGCAAGCCTGCCAGGATCCAGCCCGATCCGCCGCCACAGCCCGATCACGGCGACCGCGGTCTGGTGAGCGGCGTCCTCCGGCGAACGGGCGGCACCGCCCTGCGCGGACCTGCCAGGCGGCAGCGGCGGGACGGCACCGGCCCAGATCGACAGGCCAGCCTCGGCGGCCTCGCCGACGCCGTCCTCCTGGCCGCGCCGCAGCAGGCCGAGATCGAACGAGACCGCGCTCGCCCCGGCGCTCACCACGCATCCGAACGGGACGTCGGGCGCGCAGCAGTGCACGATCCCCGGTGCCTGTGCCGCCGCGAGCACGGCGCGCAGGCCGTCGGCCGCGACGGTGCCGTCCACGGCGGCCAGCCGGCGAAGGCCGCTGGCGGTGGGCACCGACCCGGCAAGCACGGCGGGCAGCGCGGGCTCGTCGAGCTGGAGCAGGATGCTCGCGCCGGGCAGCCTGCGCCGGACGGCCGCGACGTGCGCGGCGACGCCCTCGCTGAGCGAGGCGGTCAGGTCGGCCACCGCGCCCTGGTCGGTCAGCGCGGGCTCGATGCTCCTGGTCAGCTCGAGTGCGACGGCCAGCGTCCACGGGCCGCACACCTGGAGCTTGACGGACCCCGCGTAGCCGTCGGCCGCCTCCTCGAGCGCGTCAAGGTCAGCCGACAGCATCCCGGCCGCCCGGCTCACGTCGCGGCCGCTGCGCTCGGCCAGCCGCCAGCCCCTCGCGGTGGTCTCGGCAGGCAGGTCGACAAGGAGCGCCGCGGTGCGCCCGATCAGGTCGGCTCCCGGCCCGCGGGCCGGGAGCTCGGCCAGGTGCGGCAGCTCAGGAAGCTCGCCGAAGATCATGGCCGCGGCCTCGCCGGGGTGCACGCCCGGCATCGAGCCGATGCCGGTCGCGCTGCACTCAGGCCACGGAAAAGACCGCCCGTCACGGCTCACCGGCACATCCTAGCGATGGGGTCGGTCGGCCCGCCCGCTCCGGCGCGGGCCTTACGCGGCCGGGCTCGCGAGCAGCGCCGTCGCCGCGATCGTGCCGGAGCCGAGCACGACCTCGCCGTCATACAAGACAGCGGCCTGGCCCTTGGCGACCCCCCTGGCCCGCCCGTGCAGCCTGATCCGCAGCGCCTCGTCATCCGGGACGCAGCTGGCCGGGAAGACCTCGCCGTGGGCGCGAAGCTGCACCGTCGCCTCGACCGGCCCGGTCGGCGGCTCACGGCCGGTCCAGACCGGCCGCACCGCGGTGATCTCGTCGACGTCGAGCGCCTCGGCCGGGCCGACCCGCACGGTGCGCGAGACCGGCTCGATGTCGAGCACGTACCTGGGCCTGCCGTCCGGCGCCGGCGTGTCGATCCGCAGCCCTCGGCGCTGGCCGACGGTGAAGCCATAGCTGCCCTGGTGGCCGCCGACCACGCGGCCGTCGGGGTCCACGATCGGCCCTGGCGCCTGGCCGAGCCGCCTGGCAAGGAAGCCGCGGGTGTCGCCGTCGGCGATGAAGCAGACGTCGTGGCTGTCCGGCTTGTCGGCCACGGCCAGGCCGCGCCGCGCGGCCTCGGCCCGCACCTGCCGCTTCGTGCTGTCGCCGAGCGGGAACATGGCACGGCTCAGCTGGCCGGACGTCAGCACGGCGAGCACGTAGGACTGGTCCTTGGCCAGGTCCACGCTGCGGGCCAGCCGCGGCCCTGCCGCCCCGGGCGGGCGTAGCAGCCTGGCGTGGTGGCCGGTGCAGACCGCGTCGAAGCCGAGCGCCACGGCGCGGTCGAGCACCGCTGCGAACTTGATCTTCTCGTTGCAGCGCAGGCACGGGTTGGGCGTGTTGCCCCTGGCGTACTCGGCCACGAAGTCCTGGACCACGTAGGCGTCGAAGCGCTCGGCCATGTCCCAGACGTAGAACGGGATGCCGATCACGTCGGCGGCCCGCCTGGCGTCCCTGGCGTCCTCCAGCGTGCAGCAGCCGCGCGCGCCGCTGCGGTAGGACCGGGGGTTGGCCGACAGGGCCAGGTGCACGCCCGTCACCTCATGCCCGGCCTCCGCCGCCCGGGCGGCGGCCACGGCCGAGTCCACCCCGCCGGACATGGCGGCGAGCACCCGCAGCACCGTCATCGGCTGGCCCGCCTGGCCCGGTCGACAACCTCGCCGATGACCGCGCCGAGCGCGGTCACGTCGGCCCGCGTGCTGGTGCGGCCGAGCGAGAACCGCAGCGACCCCCTGGCCCTGGCGCCGTCGGCGCCCATCGCGAGCAGCACGTGGCTGGGCTGGGCGACCCCGGCGGTGCACGCCGAGCCGGTGGAGCAGGCGATGCCCTTGGCGTCGAGCAGCATAAGCAGGGCGTCGCCCTCGCATCCGGGGAAGGAGAAGTGCGCGTTGCCGGCCAGCCGCAGCTCTCCGGGCGGTGGGCCGTTCAGCATCGCGTCCGGCACGGCGGCGCGGATCGCGGCGATGAGCTGGTCCCGCAGCCCGCCGATCCTGGCCGCGTGCTCGGCCCTGGTGGCCGCCGCGTGCTCGACCGCGACGGCGAACGCCCTGATCGCGGCCGTGTCGAGGGTGCCTGACCTGACGTCGCGCTCCTGCCCGCCGCCGTGCAGCACCGGCACGGGGTCGGTGCCCCTGGCGAGCAGCAGCGCACCGGCCCCCACCGGGCCGCCGATCTTGTGCGCCGTGACGGTCAGCGCCGTCGCGCCGCTGCCGGCCAGGCTCACCGGAAGCTGCCCGGCGGCCTGCACGGCGTCGCTGTGGAACGGTATCTGGTACTCGGCAGCCACCGCGGCGAGGTCGGCGATCGGCTGGATCGTGCCAACCTCGTTGTTCGCCCACATCACGCTGACCAGCGCGACGCCGTCCGGGTCACGCTCGATGGCCTTGCGCAGCACCTGCGGGCTGAGCAGGCCGAGGTCGTCCACGTCAAGCCAGGTCACCTCGGCGCCCTCGTGCTCGCCGAGCCAGTGCACCGGGTCGAGCACGGCGTGGTGCTCCACCGCCGTGGCCAGGACCCGGCACCGCTTCGCCGCGTCCTGGCGGGCCCAGTACAGCCCCTTGACCGCCAGGTTGTCGGCCTCGGTGCCGCCGCTGGTGAAGACCACTTCGCTCGGCCTGGCGCCGTATACCTGCGCGATCTGCTCGCGCGACTCCTCGATCACGCGGCGCGCGCAGGCCGGCGTTGTGCAGCGAGGATGGGTTGCCGGTGCAGGCCAGTTCCTCGACCATCGCGGCAAGCGCCTCGGGCAGCATGGGCGTGGTCGCCGCGTGGTCGAGATAGACGAGCGCGGGATGGCCGGCAGGCCTGGCCAGGTCACCGGCAGCGTCGAGGTTCACCATGGTGCTTCAAGCGTAACGGGAACCAATCGCGGCAACGTCCGGTCGGCGGCCTCCGCTGGGCGCCGTATCAGCTGGTCCGCTTGGAGATCTCCTCGACCAGCTGAGGCACCACCTTGAACAGGTCGCCCACGACGCCGAAGTCCGCGAGCTCGAAAATCGGCGCCTCCGGGTCCTTGTTCACCACCATGATCGTCTTCGATGTCTGCATGCCAGCGCGGTGCTGGATCGCGCCGGAGATGCCAACGGCCACGTAGAGCTGCGGCGACACGGTCTTGCCGGTCTGGCCGACCTGGAACTGGTGCGGGTACCAGCCGGCGTCGGTGACCGCTCGTGACGCGCCGACGGCGGCGCCCAGCGAGTCGGCCAGCTTCTCGATCAGCGCCATGTTCTCGGCCGAGCCGACGCCGCGGCCGCCGGAGACGACGATCGATGCCTCGGTCAGCTCCGGCCGCTCGCCGCGCTGCTGCACCACCCGCTCGGTGATCTTCGCCTGCTTGGCCGCGTCGCTCACGGTCAGGCTGACCGGCTCGAGCACGGCGTCACCGGGAGCGGGCTCCGGGGTGACCGCGTTCGGCCGGACCGCGATGATGGGCGTGCCGGCCCGCACCCGCGAGCTGACGTTGATGGCGCCGCCAAAGTTCGACTGCTCGGCCGACAGGTCGTCGCCCATGCCAACGACGTCGGTGAGGAGGCCCCAGCCGGTCTTCACCGCGAGCCGCCCGCCGACCTCGCGGCCCTCGGCGGTGCTCGGCAGCAGGACCGCGGCCGGCGAGGACTGCTTGGCAAGCTCGGCCAGCAGCTCGGCCTTGGGCGCCGCGACGTACTCGTCGTACTCGGGCGAGGCCGCCACGTACACCTTCGCGGCGCCGAACTCGGCCAGCCTGGCCTGCCCGGCCTCGGCACCCGGACCGGTCCAGACCACCGCGGGCTCGCCGAACCTGCGGGCGAGCGTGATCAGCTCGGTGGTGACCTTCTTGACGGTCTCGCCGTCGTGCTCGGCGAGTACCAGGATCTCAGCCATTGTCGGCAGCCCCTCAGCCTTGAGATTCGGCCTTGCGATTCAGCCTTGCGATCAGATGAACTTGCGGTCGGCGAGGAACGCCGCGGCCTTGGCGCCGCCGTCGCCGTCGTCAGGCACGATCGTGCCTGCCTGCCTGGGCGGGCGCTTAGCGAAGCTCAGCACCTCGCTGGCAGCGTTATCCAGGCCGACCGATGACGTGTCGATCCCCGCGTCAGCGAGGCTCATGGTCTGGACCGGCTTCTTCTTCGCCGCCATGATCCCCTTGAACGACGGGTACCGCGGTTCGTTGATCTTCTCGACGACGCTGAGCACGGCGGGCAGCGTGGCCTCCACCTTGTCGTACCCGTAGTCGGCCTGGCGCTGGATCCTGATCGACGTGCCGTCGATCTCCAGCTGGCGAGCGAACGACAGCTGCGGGACTCCGAGCCGCTCGGACAGCATCGCGGCCATCACGCCCGTGCGCGCGTCGGTCGACTCGGACCCGAGTATCACCAGGTCGAAGCCGATCTGGTCGAGCACCTTGGCAAGGGCGGCCGAGGTGCCGAGCACGTCAGAGCCGTGCAGCGCGTCATCCACCAGGTGGACGCCCTTGTCCGCGCCCATCGACAGCGCCTTGCGGATCGCCTCGGTGGCGCGCTCTGGGCCCATCGACAGGATCGTCACCTCGCCGCCATGCGCCTCGGCTAGCCGGAGGCCCTCCTCGATCGCGAACTCGTCGAGCTCGTTGATGACGGCGTCGGCGGCGTCACGGTCGAGGGTGGAGTCCGATTGCCTCAGCGTGCGCTCGGACCACGTGTCGGGTACCTGCTTAACGCAGACGACGATATTCATGACCTGCCGCCGACCTCCCTCGCGTGCGCTAGCCCGCCCTGTGCTAGCCGAGCCCGGGCCGCAACCCGGGCAGTGTTAGTCCGGCCCGGGCCGCAACCCGGGCAGTGTTAGTCCGGCCCGGGCCGCAACCCGGGCCGTGTTAGTCCGGCCCGGGCCGCAACCCGGGCAGTGCAAGCCTGCCAAACGGCACGGGCAGCCCGTGTCCCGGGTCCGGCCAAGCCGCCAGGCCTATGTTACTCGCAAGTAGTAAAGCGGCTGGCTCAGGCTCGCCGCTCGGCGAGCGCGACCACGTTGGCCAGCAGCATCGCCCTGGTCATCGGGCCGACCCCGCCGGGGACCTTGGACAGGTGCCCGGCCACCTCGGCGACGTCGGGGTGCACGTCGCCGGCCAGCCCGGCGTCGGTGCGGGTGATCCCGACGTCGAGCACGGTCGCGCCCGGCATGATCATGTCGGCGGTGATCAGATGCGGCTTGCCAGCGGCAGCCACCACGATGTCTGCGTTGCGCGTGTGGGCCTTGAGGTCTTTAGTCCCGGTGTGACAGAGGGTCACGGTGGCGTTCTCGCTCCGCCTGGTCAGCAGCAGGCCGAGCGGCCGGCCCACCGTGATGCCGCGGCCGATGACCGTCACGTTCGCGCCGGCGATCGACACGTCGTAGCGGCGGAGCAGCTCGACGATCCCGAGCGGCGTGCACGGCAGCGGCCCTGGCTCGCCGAGCACAAGGCGGCCGAGGTTCATCGGGTGCAGGCCGTCGGCGTCCTTGGCGGGGTCCATCAGCTCGAGTACCGGCTGGCTTCGCAGGCCGGCGGGCAGCGGGAGCTGGACGATGAAGCCGGTGCACGCCGGGTTGGCGTTCAGGTCGGCGACGACGTCCTCCACCCGCTGCTGGCTCGCGGTCGCCGGCAGGTCGTGCCGGATGCTCGCGATGCCGACTTGCGCGCTGTCCTTGTGCTTGCCGGCCACGTACACGGCGCTGCCAGGGTCGTCCCCGACGAGCACGGTGGCCAGGCCGGGCACGATGCCCTTGGCGGCCAGCGCGGCCACTCGCTCGGAGAGTTCGGCGCGGATGGCCGCCGCAGTTGCCTTGCCGTCCAGGATGATCGCGGTCACTGGCTCATTCTGGCCGGCCGCCGCCCCAAGGAGCGAGTCAACGCCCGCAAGCCAGCCCGCGCGCCGATCCTTCCCGTCGCCAGCCCCAGCGCGACCCGCGGCTCACCGCCGCCGCGCCCACAGCCCCGCCCGCCGCCCCCAGCCCGGCGCCGACCACAGCCCGGCGCCGACCACAACAGGCGCAGCCGTCCCACTGGTTCCTTTCTTTACCGCGGCTCTCGCTCGCGGCGAAGAGGGCCGCCCATCGCGCCCGGCATCCCCTCCGTCCGAGTCACATAAGTCTCATTAGTTGCACCAGCCACATCTGAATCGAGGTCCGGTCGGGGGGCGGTTTATGGATGTGACGGAAGTCCCGGTATTTGCAGTGGCTGTGGCATTCAGTCCAGGAGAGCCGAGCCTGACCCTGACGGGAGCGGAGTCAGTGCCAGAAGTGGCGGACGCCCGTGAAATAGAGGCTGAGGCCGGCAGCCGCGGCCGCCGCGATGACCTGGTCGTCGCGCATCGAGCCGCCAGGTTCGGCGACGGCGCGGACGCCGGCGTCCGCAAGCACCTGCAGCCCGTCGGCGAACGGGAAGAACGCGTCGCTTGCCGCGACCGATCCGGCCGCACGCTCGCCTGCCCGCTGGACCGCGAGCCTGGCGGCGTCGACGCGGTTCACCTGGCCCATCCCGATCCCGACCGAGGCGCCGCCCGAGGCGAGCAGGATGGCGTTGGACTTGACGCTGCGGCAGGCGCGCCAGGCGAACTCCAGGTCGGCGAGGGTCTGCGCGTCGGCGGCCGGTCCGGCCGCCAGTTGCCAGCCGGCCACGGCATCGCCAGGCTCGGTGACCGTGTCCGCGGTCTGCATCAGCAGCCCGCCGCCGATCTGGCGCCACTCCACCGGCTCCCCGGCCGGGCCAGCGCCGGTGGCGGCACAGCGGAGCAGCCGCTGGTTCTTCTTCCTGGTGAGGATCTCAAGGGCGGCCGGCTCGAAGCCGGGCGCGGCGATTACCTCGGTGAAGACCTCGGCGATGTGGCTCGCCAGGTCGGCGGTGAGCACCCTGTTCGCCGCGATGACGCCGCCGAACGCGGAGACCGGGTCGCAGGCATGAGCCTTGCGGTGGGCCTGCGCGATGTCGGCACCGACCGCGATCCCGCAGGGGTTGGCGTGCTTCATGATCGCGACGCAGGGCTCGGCGAACGCGGCGGCGGTCCGCCAGGCCGCGTCGGCGTCGACGAAGTTGTTGTACGACATCTCCTTGCCGTGCAGCTGCTCGGCCGCGGCGATCCCGCCCTGGATGGCGTCCTGCGGAGTGTAGAGAGCGGCGCGCTGGTGCGGGTTCTCGCCGTAACGCAGCACCTCACGGCGGGTCAGGATAGCGGCGGCGACGTCCGGCCAGCCTGTGCCGCTCGCGACGTCGTCCGGCGCGTAGGTCGCCGCGAACCATGACGCGACCGCGGCGTCGTAACGGGCCGTGTGCGCGAAGGCCTGGGCGGCCAGCCGACGCCTGTGCTCGGCGGTGAAGCCGCCGGCGACGACCGCGGCCGCCGCGTCCTGGTACGCGTCCGGGCTGGTGACGACCGCGACGTTGGCGTGGTTCTTCGCCGCGGCCCGCACCATGGCCGGCCCGCCGATATCGATCTGCTCGACACACTCGGCCTCCGGCGCGCCGCTGGCCACGGCCTGGGTGAACGGGTAGAGGTTCGAGACCAGCAGCTGGAACGGCGCAATGCCGAGGCTGGCGAGCTGGGCGGCGTGCTCAGGGTCGCGCAGGTCGGCGAGCAGGCCGGCATGCACGGCGGGATGCAGCGTCTTGACCCGGCCGTCGAGGCACTCGGCGAACCCGGTCACGGCCTCGACGGAGGTGACCGGGACCCCGGCCGCCTGGATCGTGGCGGCCGTGCTGCCGGTGGACACGATCTCGACGCCGGCCCGGTGCAGCGCGTCGGCCAGGCCGGCCAGGCCGGTCTTGTCGTACACGCTCACCAGCGCCCTGGTGATGGCGATCCTGCTCACTGCGTCGCGCCCCCTTGCTTGCCGAACCTGACCGTGCGGCCGCTGACCGACCACCCGTCGCGCAGCATGGCCGCCACGGTCCGCACGAGCAGGACCCGCTCGGTGGCCTTGACCCGCTCGGTCAGCGTCTCCTCATCGTCGCCGTCGCGCACCGGCACCGCCGCCTGCGCGACCACCGGCCCGCTGTCCAGCCCGGGATCGACGAGGAACACCGTGCACCCGGTGACCTTGACTCCATAGTCGAGCGCGTCGCGCACACCGTGCAGACCGGGGAAGGACGGCAGCAGGGCCGGGTGAGAGTTGATGCAGCGCCCGGCGAACTCACCGACGAAATGCGGACCGAGCAGCTTGAGGAAGCCAGCGCAGACCACCAGGTCGGGCCGGAAGCTCGCGCAGGTGCCGGTGAGGGCCTTGTCCCAGCGGTCGCGGTCGGGGTAGTCGCCGACCCGGCAGACGAAGGTCTCGATGCCGGCCCCGCAGGCACGGCGGACCGCGGTCGTGCCATGACGGTCGGCGCCCACCGCCGCGATCGTGGCGGGCACGGCTCCGGTCGCGCACGCGTCGATGAGGCTCTGCAGCAACGTCCCCTCACCAGACGCCAGGACGACCAGGCGGTGCGGCACTCGACCATTGTCCCGCATGGTGATCACCGGTCGACCCTGGCCATCCCCCTTCACCCTGTCCTCCGAGGGCGCGCCCTGAGGATCGCGGCATCGGGACTGGGCAGACGGCGACTATCCTGGCAGCCTGGAGTGGTCGGATCAGGTTGGCCAGGGCGCTCACCCGCTGGTGGTGAAATAGGTCTGACCGCCCAACCCGCAGTTCTCGACCATCGGAGGAACGGCACTGCCCGCCGACACCAGCCCGCCGCTTGCGCCGGGCACCCCCGATCAGCCCGGCGGCGCTGGCGACCAGCGCAGCGGTGAGACCGGCGCGGGCGCTGCGGACTCGGCCGATGGTTCGCTGCCCGGCCTGCCCAGGCTGTTCTTCGCCGACCAGCCGGAGCGGCCGCCCACCGACCAGCCTCTCAGCCAGTCCCCCGGCCAGCCGTACGGCCAGCCTGGCGGGCTGCCGGGAATCCAGCCGGGCGGGCCGCCGCCCGCTGGCCAGTCATGGGACCAGCCCGGCGGGCCGCCCGCCGGAGGCCAGTCGTGGGATCAGCCCAGCGGTTCGGCGACGGGCAACTGGGGCCAGCCGGGCAGCCAGCAGCCAGGCAGCCAGGAGCCGCAGCCGGGCGGCCAGCCGTGGGGCGGCCAGCTGTGGGGGCAGTCTTCCGACCAGCAGCAGCGGCAGCCCACCGGCCCTGGATACGGTGCGCCGCCTGCCGGGGACCCCGGTGGCCCCCCGGCAGGCTGGCGCGGCGGTGCGCGCCAGCGGCCGGTCAGGCAGCGGCCGAGCGGGCGGCCGGCGCGCGAGCTTAGGCAGCGCGCCATCGCCTCGTTCGCGCTCGGCCTGCTGAGCCTGGTTGCCCTGTTCGGGCTTGGCGCCAACCTGAGCCGCGGCGTCTACCTGCTCGTGTTCAGCGCGGTGATCGGGCTCGGCGGGTGCGTCATCGGGGTCACCGCGGTCCGTAAGGCCAGGCGGACCGGCACCTTCCGGCCGGGCGGCGCGATCGCAGGCATCGTGTTCGGCGCGCTCGCGGTCGTGATCTCGGTGCCGATACTGGCCACCTACCTGGCATTCCCCACCCCGGTGGACAACTACGTCAAGTGCCTCAGCCAGGCGCAGAACTCCACTCAGCAGCATGTCTGCATGACCAGGTTCTACAAGTCGATCCATCTGGGATCGAGCGCGTCAGCGAGCGGCGAGAAGCGAGCGCCGTAGCCGCGACGCGACGCGACGCGACGCGACGCGACCAGGCGAGCACGCCGCGGGATCAGGGAAGCGCCGACGGGCCCGCACGATCCGGCTGCGGTGGCGGCACGTCCAGATCGTCGGCCCACCGGTCGAGGTAGATGACATGGTGCCCCGCCTCTGACTGGCCAGGACCGGGCTCGGTGCCCGCCCGGCCGCGGCCAGGCCCCGCAGCGGCCGCCGGCCCGAGCCCGGCCTGCGGGGACCAGTGCGCCCTGACATAGCGCCAGTTGGCGGCGCCCGCGGTGATCGCGGCCGCGATCCCGACCTCGAGCGCAGCGACGGTGGCGACCTGCCAGGCGGACGGCCCCACGTCGGCCATCCGGCCGTCGCCCAGCGGGCCGCCGGCGAACGCGGTCAGCACGCCGAGCACGCCGCCGGTCAGCAGCCCGCAGCAGAATCCCCTGATCGGCGCCGCCTCGAGCACGGTGGTCGGGGCCAGCCTGACCACCAGCAGGCCGCCGACGATCCCGGCCAGGTAGGGGACAGCGAGCACCAGCGCGCCGATCCAGCCTGACCCCGAGCCAGGCGTCCCGCCCGGCAGCACGGCGAGCAGCGGGAACGCGGGCAGCGCGCCGGTCACCGAGCCGGTGGGCGCCACCACCGTGCCCGCACCCACGGCGAAGCCGGGCCCCAGCATGTAGGCGATGGCCCAGAGGACCGCGTTCGGCAGGTAGGCGAGCTGGGCGAGGAAGAGCAGCCCCGCCCCGACCACGCCAGGGCCGAGCAGGTCGTAGACGGCGCCGAACTTGTGCACGTCACCTGCCAGCGCCAGCGCGGTTGCCGTGGCACCGGCGGCTATCAGCACCGCGAGCGACCCGGCTGTGCCAGCGAGCACCGAACGCGTCCGTGCCGACATCAGCGCGCCGAGCTGCGACCAGGGCGCAAGCGCGCGAGCGGCGCCGAGCGCGGTCGCGGCGAACGCCACCACGAACCCGGCGACCAGAGCCTGCGGCAGTGAGGCGGCCGCGAGCGCTGACCTGCTGGCCAGCGCGAGCGCCCCGGCCAGCAGGGCGTAAGGCACCGCCACGCTCAGCGCGACCACGAGCACCTGGCGCAGGCCGGTAACGCTATGGCTGGCGACCAGCGACCGCCCGGCCCGCCGCAGCAGCAGAGCAGGCAGCAGCACCAGCCCGAGCGGCAGCATCCCAATCCGCCCGGCACCGCTGACCTGCACCGCCACGTGATGCCCGACCAGCCAGAGCACAGCCGCGGTCCGCAGCACCCCGACCAGCCCTACATCAGGATGCGGCGCGGCCACCCACCCGACCACCGCCAGGATCGTGAGCACCGCCAGCCCGATCCCCGCCGCCCCGCAAGCCGCCGACACCCCGGCGACAAACAACGGCCGCCCCGCCCCGCCCACTGCCGGCCCAGCGGTCTCGCCCGTCTTCTGGCCAGCCGCCGTCTGCCCGCCAAGCCGGGCACGCAAGCCAGAAGCCGTCACAAGTGTCAACACTGACTGCAGCAACGCCGCCGACGACGGAGGCGCGCCGAAGCGACAGTCTGGGGCCGAGCTGACGGTTACCCCGGCCAGTGCGTTCAGCATCGGCCGGGGTCATCCGTCGGCTCGGCCATCCAACTGTGCGAGGTCTTCCTCCCGGCACGCGTTTACCGCCCCTGCATCAGCTCTCTGATCAGCACCGCGGTCCCGCTAGGCGTGCGCCCGACCTTGACGCCGACCTTCTCCAGCGCCTCCTTCTTGGCCTGCGCCGTCCCGGCCGAGCCAGAGATGATCGCTCCCGCGTGACCCATCGTCTTGCCCTCAGGCGCGGTGAACCCGGCGACGTAGGCGACCACCGGCTTGGTCACGTTCGCCTCGATGAACGCGGCCGCCCGCTCCTCGGCGTCGCCGCCGATCTCGCCGATCATCACGATCGCGTCGGTCTCCGGGTCCGCCTCGAACGCCCGCAGGCAGTCGATGTGGGTGGTCCCGATGATCGGGTCGCCGCCGATCCCCACCGCCGTGGAGAAGCCGATGTCGCGCAGCTCGTACATCATCTGGTAGGTCAGCGTGCCCGACTTGGAGACCAGCCCGATCCGGCCTTCGCTGGTGATGTCCGCCGGGATGATGCCCGCGTTGGACTTGCCTGGCGAGGCCACGCCAGGGCAGTTCGGGCCGACGATCCTGGTGGCGTTGCCGCGCGCGCAGGCGTGCGCCCAGAACGCGGCGGTGTCGTGCACAGGGATGCCCTCGGTGATCACGATCACCAGCCCGATCCCAGCGTCCACGGCCTCGATCACGGCGTCCTTGGTCCCGGCTGGCGGCACGAACACCACCGACACATCGGCCCCGGTGACCGCCATCGCATCGCCGACCGTGCCGAACACCGGCACGCTTGAATCGCCAAGCTCCACCGACTGGCCCGCCTTGCGGGGGTTGGTGCCGCCGACCACGTTCGTCCCGGCCGCGATCATGCGGGCGCCGTGCTTGCGCCCCTCCGAGCCGGTGATGCCCTGGACGATGACCCGGCTCTGCTCGGTCAGGAAGATCGCCATCTCATGCTCCCGTCGCGGCCAGGCTGGCCAGCTCGGCGGCGCGGCGCGCCGCGTCGTCCATCGTCGCCACCTGTTCCACCGCGCTTATCGCCGCCTCGGTCAGGATCCGGCGGCCCTCGGCGGCGTTGTTGCCGTCCAGCCGCACCACGATCGGTAGCGTGACCGGATCGCCGCGGTCGGCCAGTATCCCGAGCGCCGTGACGATCCCGTTGCCGACCGCGTCGCACGAGGTGATGCCGCCGAACACGTTCACGAGCACGGCGCGCACCGATGGGTCGGACAGCACGATCTCCAGGCCGTTGGCCATGATCTCGGCCGACGCGCCGCCGCCGATGTCGAGGAAGTTGGCCGGCCTGATGCCGCCGAACTCCTCCCCGGCGTAGGCGACCACGTCAAGCGTGGACATCACCAGGCCGGCGCCGTTGCCGATGATGCCGACCGCGCCGTCGAGCTTGACGTAGTTGAGGTGCTTGGCCTTGGCTCGCGCCTCGATCGGGTCGGTCGCCGACGGGTCGGCGAACCTGCCGTGCTCCTGCCGGAAGGCCGCGTTGTCGTCCAGGGTGACCTTGCCGTCAAGCGCGACGACCCGCCCGTCGGTGGTCAGCGCCATTGGATTGACCTCGACCAGGGTGGCGTCCTCGTCGGTGAACACGGCCCACAGCCGCTCGGCGAGCGCGACGGCGCCGTCCGCCGCCTTGGCCGGCAGCCTTCCGGCCTCGATGATCTCTGCCGCCTTGGCCTGGTCGACCCCGGCCTGCGGGTCGATGCCGATCCGTGCCACCGCCTCGGGGTTGGTGTGCGCGACCTCCTCGATCTCCACCCCGCCTTGCACCGAGCAGATCGACATGAACTGCCGCCCGGCCCGGTCCACCAGGAACGACAGGTAGTACTCCTCGGCGATGTCGTAAGCCTCGGCGATCAGGACCTTGTGCACGGTGTGGCCCTTGATGTCCATGCCGAGTATCTGCCGGGCCTTCGCCTCCGCCTCGTCAGGGCCGTCGGCCAGCTTCACTCCGCCGGCCTTGCCTCGGCCGCCGGTCTTGACCTGCGCCTTCACGACGACAAGGGGATGCCCCGCGGCGGCGAACTCGGCCGCGATCGCCCGCGCCTCCGCCGCGGTATGGGCGACCTTGCCTGGCTGCACGGGGACGCCGTACTCGGCGAAGAGCTCTTTCGCTTCATGTTCGAACAGGTCCACGTCTGGGTCCGTCCTGACTGGCGCTGCGACGCGCTGCGACGTGCAGCGATGCCCTACCTGCATGCGATCGGAGCCGCCGGGCGTGCGGCGGTCCGCCACGCAGCCTAGCGGCCGGCCTGCCGCCGGTCGCTCAGCCGGCCCGGGATTCCGCCTTGGCGCCGAACTCCGAGCGCACCCAGTCGACGATCTCGTGCGTGGGCGCCCCTGGCGTGAAAATTCTCGCGACCCCCATGGCGTGCAGCTCGGCGATGTCGGCATCGGGGATGATGCCGCCGCCGAAGACCGTGATGTCGGTCGCGTTCTGCTCCCGAAGCAGCTCAAGCACGCGCGCGAACTGCGTCATGTGCGCGCCGGACAGGATCGACAGCCCGATCCCGTCCACGTCCTCCTGCAGCGCGGCGGCCACGATCTGCTCGGGGGTCTGGTGCAGCCCGGTGTAGATCACCTCGACGCCGGCGTCGCGCAGCGCCCTGGCCACCACCTTGGCGCCGCGGTCGTGCCCGTCGAGGCCTGGCTTGGCGATGATGACCCGGATGCTGCCCATGCTGCCGCACCTTCCCGCCGCGAGTGCTCCACCGGCAGGGTATCCGCCCAGCGTCCGCGCCGGTACCGCGCGCAGCGCAGCGACCGGCCGCGCCACCTAGAGCTTTTCTATCGGGGCATAACGCAACAGCAGGTGCTTGATGCCGTACTCCTCGCCGAAGTCGACCTTGGCCTCAGGGTCGTCGCCCCTGCCCTCGACCGACAGCACCCGGCCGAGTCCGTAGCTGTCGTGGTTGACCAGGTCACCGGGCTGGAGCGAGGGGACAGGCCGGTTGCCGACGGCGCTCATGCCTGGCCGCCTGGCCAGCCGCTCTGAGGCGGGCGGCGCGGAGGACAGCGCGGCGGAGGCGTCCCTGCGCCAGTCGATCAGGTGCGCGGGGATCTCGGTCAGGAACCTGGACTGCTTGTGGTAGGCGGGCCTGCCCCACCAGGCTCTGGCGACCGCGCGGGTCAGGTACAGCCGCTGCATCGCCCTGGTGATCCCGACGTAGGCGAGCCTGCGCTCCTCCTCGAGCTCGCGGTCGTCATTGATGGAGCGCTCGTGCGGGAAGACGTTCTCCTCCATGCCGGTCAGGAACACGACGGGGAACTCGAGCCCCTTGGCGGTGTGCAGCGTCATCAGCGTGACCATGCCGCCGTGGTCGTCGCCCGCTGGGATCTCGTCGGCGTCGGCGACCAGGGAGACCTGCTCGAGGAAGGCCGCGAGCCCGCCGCCGGCCTCCCGCGCGTCGAACTCCCTGGCGACCGAGACTAGCTCGGTCAGGTTCTCCGCCCGGCCGGCGTCCTGCAGGTCGGAAGACGCCTCGAGCTCGGCGATGTAGCCGGTGCGGTCGAGTATCGCCTCGGCCAGGTCGCCGACCGGAGTGCCCGATTCGGCGGCCTGCCGCAGCTCGCCGATCAGCTCGTTGAACGCCTCGATGGCCCTGGCCGAGCGGGCCGGCAGCCCCGCCACGTCCTGCGGCCGCTCAAGCGCGGCCGCGAAGCTGAGCCGGTCCCTGGCGGCCAGCGCGGCGACGTACTCGAGCGCACGGTCGCCGATCCCGCGCCGCGGCACGTTGACCACGCGGCGCAGCGAGATCTCGTCTGCCGGGTTGGCGATCAGCCGCAGGTAGGCGAGCAGGTCGCGGACCTCGCGCCGCTCGTAGAACCGGACGCCGCCGACCACCTTGTACGGCAGCCCGGCCCTGATGAACACTTCCTCGAAGACCCTGGACTGGGCGTTGGTGCGGTAGAAGACAGCCACGTCGCCCGGGATGGCCTCGCCGCTGTCGGACAGCCTGTCGACCTCCTCGGTGACGAACGCCGCCTCGTCGTGCTCGCTGTCGGCCACGTAGCCGGTGATCGGCGGACCGTCGCCGGCCTCGGACCACAGGTTCTTCGGCATCCGGCCGGTGTTGCGCGCGACGACCGCGTTGGCGGCGGCCAGGATGTTCTGCGTGGACCGGTAGTTCTGCTCGAGCAGGATCACCCGCGCGCCGGGGAAGTCGCGCTCGAACTCGGTGATGTTGCGTATGGTCGCGCCGCGGAAGGCGTAGATGGACTGGTCGGCGTCGCCGACCACGCAGAGCTCGGCGGGCGGCAGGAACTGGTCGCCGGCGAGCTGGCTGGCCTGCTGGCCGCCCACCAGCTCCCTGATCAGCACGTACTGCGCGTGGTTGGTGTCCTGGTACTCGTCGACGAGCACGTGCCTGAACCGCCTGCGGTAGGCCAGCGCCGCCTCCGGGAAGGCCTGGAGCAGGTTGACGGTCACCATGATCAGGTCGTCGAAGTCCATCGCGCCGGCCGCCACCAGCCGCCGCTGGTACTCACCGTAGGCCTCGGCCAGCGCCTTCTCCCGGTATCCGCTCGCCTTCGACCCGGCCGTCTCGTAGTCGACGAGCTCGTTCTTCAGCGTCGACACCCGGCCGACCATCGCCTTCGGCGGGTGGTACTTGGGGTCCAGGTCGAGCTCGCGGCAGACCAGCGCCATCAGCCGCTCGGAGTCGGCCTGGTCGTAGATCGTGAACGAGGACGGGTAGCCGAGCCTGGCCGCCTCCCGGCGCAGGATCCGCACGCAGGCCGAGTGGAACGTGAGCAGCCACATGCCGCGCGCCCTGGCGCCGGTCAGTGCATAGGCGCGGGCCGCCATCTCGCCGGCGGCCTTGTTCGTGAACGTGATCGCCAGGATCTCCGACGGCGCCACGTCGCGCTCGGCCACCAGGTAGGCGATCCGGTGGGTCAGCACCCGGGTCTTGCCCGACCCCGCCCCCGCCACGATCAGCAGCGGGCCGCCCTCGTGCAGCACCGCCGCGCGCTGCTGCGGGTTCAGCCCCTCCAGGAGCGAGTCAGGCGCCGTCATCGTCACCCGTTCACCATAGGGGCTTGGGCCGACAGCGGGGTCTGGCGCGGCTGACCCGTGTGCCGGCCCGCTCAGCGCTGCCCGGGTCCGGCGACCAGCGCCGCGGGGTGGATCTCGACCGGAAACGGCCGCCGGACAGCGAAGACCTCGCCGCCACCGACCTCTGCGACCTGGCGGTAGCTGCGAGCCGCCTCAAGCGCTGCGGTCAGCCGCGTCAGTACCAGCTGGTGATTGATCGCAGGCGCCGGCGACACAACCAGGAGTCCGTCATCGAGCTCGTACTCATTGCCGTCGTCCGGCAGCAGGTCGAGATCGGCGACGGTGAGCGGCCGGTCCGTCGGCAAGCCGATCCCTGTGGCGGTCATGACACTCATGGTGCCCTCCTAATGCCATGACCGCCACTGTGCCAGCCGGCACCGACAATCCGGCAGGCTCGCCGGAGCTGCGGGCTACTCGTCGGGTACGAGCGTGGGCGTGGCCCTGGTCAGGGTCTCCTTGCGGAAGAAGGCGGGCGACCTGAAGCGCATGATGATCCCGCAGATCAGGCCGGCCAACGCGGAGCCGAACGCGATGATGAAGATGCCGCCGATCTTCCAGTGCAGCCCAGGCACCGTCCAGAAGGTGTAGCTGTTGGTCCAGACCCAGTCGGACTGCAGGCTGTAGATGCCAGCGCCGTACATGATCAGGCCGCCGAGCAGCGGCAGGATGCCCTGCATCCACAGGTTCCGCGCGCTGCTGGTCAGATTCCTGCGGTAGTACCAGACGCAGGAGAACGCGGTCATCCCGTAGTAGAACGCGATGTAGAGCCCGATAGCGGTGACCGCGTCGGCGATCGGGTTGCCGTCGGAAATGTAGTTGAACGGGATGTAAAGAGCGATCGAGACCAGGCCCATGATGATGGTGGAGACCGTCGGGGTGAGGAACCGCGGGCTGATCCTGGCAAAGGAGCTCGGGATCGCCTTGTACACGGCCATCGAGAGCGTGGTCCTCGCGGTCGGCAGGATCGTGGTCTGGGTGGAGGCCGCCGCCGAGGAGAGGATCATCAGGAACAGCAGCCTGGCGACGAATGAGCCGAACCCTGTGGTGCCGAAGACCGTGCCGCCGAGCACCGAGAGCACGTCGAACTCGTGGTTCGGGTTCGCGAGGCCGATCCCCTTGCTACCGATGCCAGAGACGGACTGCGCGGCGAGGATCACCACGACGTAGGCGACGAGCAGGATCACTGTGGAGATGACGGCGGCCCGGCCCGGCGTGATGGCCTTGTCCTTGGTCTCCTCGTTGACCGAGACCGCGGTGTCCCAGCCCCAGTAAATGAACAGCATCAGGATCAGGCCGCCGATGAAGGCTGACAGCGGCAGGTTCGAGGGCAGGAACCAGCTCAGGTGCGGCCGGACGGAGGTAGGCGGCGGGTGGGAACCGAACACCTTCACGAAGGCGGTGATCGACAGCACGAGCAGCATGACGACCTCGATGCCGAGCAGCGCCTTCTGGAAGTTCGCCGAGACCTCGATGCCGATGTAGCAGATCACCGTCATCGCGACGATCCAGAGGACGCCGACGAGCAGCACCCAGCCGCTGGCCGCGTTCTTACCGATCGCGCTGTTCGGTCCCTCGACCAGGAAGAACACGTACTGCCCGGCCACCTGGGCCAGGCTGGCCATGACCAGGATGTCGGCGGCCACGATTCCCCAGCCGCCCGCCCAGCCGGTCTTCGGGCCGAACGCGCGGGTGGCCCAGGTGAACGTGGTGCCACAGTCCGGGTCTGACTTGTTCATCTCGCTGTAGCCGATCGAGCACAGCAGCATCGGGACGAAGGCGGCAAGCGCGATCATTGGCGCGTGGTAGCCGATCCCGGCCACCAGCGCGATGAACCCGAGGGTGGCGGCCAGGCTGTAGGCGGGGGCGGTCGAGGCGACCCCCATGACGATCGACGAGATCAGCCCGAGCGCACCGGTCTTGAGGCCCTTGTCGACCGACTGCTCGGCCGGCTCGACGACCTGATTGGTGGTGGCCATGTGCAATGCCCTCCCGAGTGTCCGGCGACCGCCTCCGTGCGGCCCGCAGGTACGGCTGACCTGTTAGGCCATCAGACTGCACCCAGGCGACGATTTCCACCAGAGTGCAACGGTTCTAGCATGTATTGTTCGACTTGGCAACGATTTCAGTGGTAAAACGCGCCGAACGCTGCCGGTCTCGTCGGTAGCGCCCCGCTCGCCCAGGTCTAGGATCGCGAGTATGCGGATACTGGTTGTCGGAGCCGGCGGGGTCGGGACCGCGTTCGCGCGGATCGCCGCCCGGCGGCCCTTTGCCGAACTGATCGTCTCTGACTACGACATCGCCAGGGCGCAGCGCGCGGCCGCCGCCAGCGACCGGTTCAGCGCGGTGCGGATCGACGCCAGGGACGCCGGCGCCGTCGCCGGCCTGCTCGACGAGCACTCCTGCGACGTGCTGATGAACGCCGCCGACCCGCGGTTCGTCATGCCGCTGTTCCGCGCGGCGCTGCGGTCCGGCGTTCACTACCTCGACATGGCGATGTCGCTGTCCCATCCTCATCAGGATGCCCCCTACAGCCTGACCGGCATCAAGCTGGGTGACGATCAGTTCGCGATGGCTGACCAGTGGGAACAGGCAGGGAAGCTCGCGCTCGTCGGCATCGGGGTCGAGCCTGGCCTGTCCGACATTTTCGCGCGGCACGCTGCCGACACCCTGTTCAGCGAGATCGATGAGATCGGCGTCAGGGACGGCGCGAACCTCGAGGTGCAGGGCTACGACTTCGCCCCGACCTTCTCGATCTGGACCACGATCGAGGAGTGCCTGAACCCTCCGGTGATCTGGGAGGCCGGCCGCGGCTGGTTCACCACGCCGCCGTTCAGCGAGCCAGAGGTGTTCGACTTCCCGGCCGGGATCGGCCCGGTGGAGTGCGTGAACGTGGAGCACGAGGAGGTGCTGCTGATCCCGCGCTGGGTCAAATCCAGGCGGGTCACGTTCAAGTACGGGCTCGGCAATGAGTTCATCGAGGTACTCAAGACCCTGCACATGCTCGGCCTGGACGCCACCGCGCCGGTCAGCGTCGGCGGTACCGAGGTATCGCCCAGGGACGTGGTCGCCGCGTGCCTGCCCGATCCGGCCGGGCTAGGGGACAAGATGACCGGGCTGACCTGTGCGGGCACCTGGGTGACCGGCACCGGCAAGGACGGGGCCCCGCGCGAGGTCTATCTGCACCATGTGGTGGACAATGCCTGGTCGATGGCGGAATACGGATCGCAGGCGGTGGTCTGGCAGACAGCGGTCAACCCGGTCGTGGCGCTCGAGCTGATCGACTCCGGTGCCTGGTCGGGCACCGGGGTGCTCGGCCCGGAGGCCTTCCCGGCCGAGCCCTTCCTCGACCTGCTCACCGACTACGGGTCGCCGTGGGCCTGCGAGGAACGGACGCCGTCGTCCTGACGGACAGGCAGCAGAACGCGAGCAAGGAGAGCAAGGAGATAGCCGGTCATGAAAGAGCTGCGCAACTTCGTCGCTGGCCAGTGGACCGAGCCGGCCGACGGCCGCCGGGCTGAGCTGATCAACCCGTCCACCGGCGAGGCGTTCGCGACCGCGCCGGTCTCTCGCGCCGCCGACGTGGACGCCGCGTTCAGCGCCGCAAGCAAGGCGTTCGAGACCTGGCGGGACACCACGCCGTCCGAGCGGAGCCTCGCCCTGCTGCGGATCGCCGACGCGCTCGAGGCGCGGGCCGACGACTTCGTCGCCGCCGAGGCCGAGAACACCGGCAAGCCGATCGGGCTGACCACCTCGGAGGAGATCCCGCCGATGGTCGACCAGATCAGGTTCTTCGCCGGCGCCGCGCGCGTGCTCGAGGGCCGCTCGGCCGGGGAGTACATGTCCGGGTTCACCTCGATGATCAGGCGCGAGCCTGTCGGGGTCTGCGCGCAGGTCACGCCGTGGAACTACCCGATGATGATGGCCGTGTGGAAGTGGGCGCCAGCGATCGCGGCAGGCAACACCGTTGTGCTCAAGCCGTCCGACACCACCCCGGTGACCACGCTGATGATGGCCGAGATGATGAGCGAGCACCTGCCGGCCGGCGTGATGAACGTGATCTGCGGCGACCGGGACACCGGCCGCGCGCTCGTCGCGCACCCGGCACCGCGGATGGTCTCGATCACCGGCAGCGTCCGGGCAGGCAAGGAGGTCGCCGCCGAGGCCGCTGCCGGGCTCAAGCGGGTGCACCTCGAACTCGGCGGCAAGGCGCCGGTAGTGATCTTCGACGACGCCGACCCGGCCAAGGCGGCCGAGGCCATCGCCATCGCCGGCTACTTCAATGCCGGCCAGGACTGCACGGCGGCGACCAGGGTGCTTGCCGGGCCCGACGTGCACGACGACTTCGTGGCCGCGCTGGTCGAGCAGGCCAAGGGCCAGGTCACCGGCGGGCCCGATATCGAGGATGCCGCCTTCGGCCCGCTGAACAACGCCACCCAGCTCGACCGGGTGTCCGGCTTCATCGCTAGGCTGCCCGACCACGCCAGCGTGCTGACCGGCGGCAGGAGGCACGGGTCGCGCGGGTTCTTCTACGAGGCCAGCGTGGTCAGCGGCCTGCGCCAGGACGACGAGATCATCCAGAACGAGGTGTTCGGCCCGGTGATCACCGTGCAGCGGTTCACCGACGAGGACGAGGCCGTGGAGTGGGCCAACGGCACCGAATACGGCCTGGCGTCGTCGGTGTGGACCTCGGACCACGGCCGCGCGATGCGGATGGCCAGGCGGCTTGACTTCGGCTGCGTCTGGATCAACACGCACATCCCGCTGGTCGCCGAGATGCCGCACGGCGGCTTCAAGAGCTCGGGATACGGCAAGGACCTGTCGATGTACGGGTTCGAGGACTACACCAGGGTCAAGCACGTGATGTCCGCCCTGGACTAGCGCAGGCCGTACCATCAAAGGCGTGCCAGAAGACCGCGCAGTCAACCGGGTCCTTGTCGTTACCGCGCATCCGGACGACGTCGACTTCGGGGCCGCCGGGACGATCGCGACCTGGACCGACGCCGGGATCGACGTGGTGTACTGCGTGGTGACCGACGGCGCGGCCGGCGGTCACGACCCGTCGGTGAGCCGGGCGGACATGGTCGTGCTCCGCCAGGCCGAGCAGATCGCCGCCGCGAAGTGCGTCGGCGTCAGCGACGTGCGCTTCCTCGGCTATCCCGACGGCCAGGTCGAGCCGTCGATCGGGCTGCGCCGCGACATCGCCAGGGTGATCAGGCAGGTCAGGCCCGACCGGGTGGCCTGCCAGTCGCCGGAGCGCAACTACACCCGCATGCCGGCGAGCCACCCCGACCACCGTGCCGTCGGCTCGGCCGCGCTCGATGCCGTCTACCCGGACGCCCGCAACCCGTTCGCGTTCCCCGAACTGGCACAGGAGGGCCTCGAGCCGTGGACCGTGCCCGAGGTCTGGATCATGGGCGGACCGCAGCCGACCCACTTCGTCGACGTCACCGACACTTTCGGCAGGAAGGTCGCCGCGCTGCGGGCGCACGAGACGCAGACCGGCCACATGGACAACCTCGAGGAGTTCCTGCGCGGCATGCTCAGCCGGTCGGCGGCGCTGGCCGGCCTTGCCGACGGACGGCTGGCCGAGGGATTCCTCGTCCTGCAGACGCCGTAGTGCCTGTCCCGTCATCCATCCCTGTACCGCAGACCCCGTGATCGCGGCGGACGCCGCTTTAGGTTCCTATTGATTAACGAGCGTCTTCTTGACGGCAAATGACGGGTGTCTAAGCTGCAAAGGGCTCAGTCGGTGCCACGTGGCCCCCACGCTGCGCGGCCGCCCGGTGGTCGCCGTGGCTGGCCTATCTGGCGGCCGTCCCCCTGGCGCTCGCCGTGCTGTGGAACCTGTACCAGAGCCTGGCGGCGCTGCTGCCGAACGTGTACTGGGCGGCGTGCCAGTCCTGCCACGCCTCCGAGCGCAGGGAGCGAGCCCCCGATGCTGCCGAACCAGTTCGACCAGGGCCTCAGTCCCGACCAGGACTACCAGGCCGAGTTGCCCGTGCTGCCCCTGCGGCCCGTGCGGCAGGAGACCACGCAGACCGCCGTGCGGGTGTCGCTGGCGATGGAACCGGGCACGGTGACGGCGCTGATCGGCCCTCGTGCTGAGGCAGATCCACCGACTGCGCGTTCTTCCTGGCCACCGACAAGACGCCCGGCCATATCGAGGAGACGGGCCCGACCGAGCAGATGTTTGGCTCGCCGAACGACCCGCGAACGGCCGACTACGTGCACGGCAGGTTCGGGTAGCGGCAAGCGTAGACGGGGCGTATCCTGCGCCGGCATTTGGGGAATGGGGACTAGTGCGCCCGGCCCGGCGGCTCTAAGTTGGGCATCAGGCGCACCAGCAGTCTCCGGAGGAGCCAGCGCATGACGCAGATCAAGATGACCGTCGACGGTGTGAGCTACGTCGACGAGGTAGAGCCACGACTCTTGCTTGTCCACTATCTCAGGGACGTGCTAGGCAAGACCGGCACGCCGATCGGGTGCGACACGTCCAACTGCGGCGCGTGCACAGTGCTGATGGACGGCGTCTCGGTCAAGAGCTGCGCCGTCCTGGCGGTCCAGGCCGACGGCTCCGAGATCACCACGATCGAGGGCCTGGCCAACGGCGAGTGGCACCCGCTGCAGAAGGCGTTCAACGCCGAGCACGCGCTGCAGTGCGGCTACTGCACGCCGGGCATGATCCTTGCCTCGGCCGACCTGCTGCGGGACAACCCGCACCCGACCGACGAGCAGATCCGCGAGGGGCTCGAGGGTAACCTCTGCCGCTGCACGGGCTATGAGAACATCGTCCGCGCCGTCCGGCGCGCCGCGCAGGCAGGAGCCGGCCAATGACAGCGACCGCGCAGTCACCGACCGCCGAGCTTGGCAGGGCGCGCACCCGCAAGGAAGACGCCAGGCTGGTCACCGGGCAGACCACGTGGACCGACAACCTGGTGCTCCCCGGCATGCTGCACATGGCGTTCGTGCGCAGCCCGTACGCGCACGCCAGGATCACCTCCGTCGACGTCAGCGCCGCGAAGGCTCTGCCCGGCGTGGTGGCGGCGTTCTCCGGTGCCGACTTCGCCGACGAGCAGGGCAGCCTGCCGTGCGCCTGGCCGGTCACGCCGGACATCGTGATCCCGCCGCACCCGCCGATGGCGACCGATGAAGTGCGCTACGTCGGCGAGGCCGTCGCCGTGGTCGTCGCACGCGACCGGTACACCGCGGCGGACGCTGTCGGCCTGGTCGACGTCAGCTACGAGCCGCTCGAGCCTGTGCTCGACATGCGGACCGCCCTGGACGAGGGTTCACCCCAGGTGCACGAGGCCGGCAACAAGAGCTACGAGTGGGTCTTCGCCAACGGCGACCTCGACGCCGCGTTCGCCGACGCGCCGGTCATCATCGAGCGCGAATTCCGGCAGCAGCGGCTGATCCCGTGCGCGATGGAACCGCGCGCCGTGGTCTCCTCCTGGGTCGGCGACGAACTCACTCTCTGGTCGGCCACCCAGATCCCGCACGTGCTGCGGTTCGCGATCGCTGCCTTCTTCGGCATACCCGAGCAGAACATCCGGGTGATCGCGCCCGACGTGGGCGGCGGATTCGGCTCCAAGCTTCAGGTCACCGCCGAGGAAGTGCTCGCGGTGCTCGTCTCGCGGCGGCTGGGCAAGCCGGTCAAGTGGACCGAGTCCCGCAGCGAGGGCAACATGACCGTGCACCACGGCCGCGACCAGTGGCAGCGGATCAGGCTTGCCGCCGACAGCGACGGCCGGATCAGGGGCCTGTCCGTCGACCTGCTGGCCGACATGGGCGCCTACCTGATGCTGGTGACGCCGGGGGTGCCGCTGCTCGGCGCGTTCATGTTCCCGGCGATCTACAAGATGGACGCCTACTCGTTCAAGTGCACTGGCATCTTCACCACCAAGATGCCGACCGACGCCTACCGCGGCGCCGGGCGCCCCGAGGCGACGTTCGCGATCGAGCGGATGATGGACGAGCTGGCGGCCGAGCTCGGCATCGACCCGCTCGAGATGCGCGAGCGCAACTGGATCAAGCACGAGGAGTTCCCCTTCACGACGATCTGCGGCCTTACCTATGACTCGGGAAACTACGAGGCGGCGACCGCCCGCGCGAAGGAGCTGTTCGGCTATCACGAGCTAAAGGCAGAGCAGGCCGAACGCAACTCGCGCGGCGATCCTGTCCGGCTGGGTATCGGCATCTCGACGTTCACCGAGATGTGCGGCCTGGCTCCGTCCAGGGTCCTTGGCTCGCTCGCCTACGGGGCCGGCGGCTGGGAGCATGCCTCGATCAGGATGCTGCCGACGGGCAAGGTGGAAGTGGTCACCGGGTCGAGCGCGCACGGCCAGGGACACGAGACGGCGTGGTCCCAGATCGTGGCCGATCAGCTCGGCGTGCCGTTCGAGGACATCAGGGTGCTGCATGGCGACACGCAGGTATCCCCGAAGGGCATGGACACCTACGGCTCGCGCTCGCTGGCCGTCGGCGGCCTGGCGCTGGTAGGCGCCTGCGACAAGGTGATCATCAAGGGCAGGGCCATAGCCGCGCACATGATGGAGGCCAGCGCGGACGACATCGAGTTCACCGGCGGCCGGTTCCAGGTGCGCGGTGACCCGGAGCAGGGTCGCTCGATCCAGGAGGTGGCGCTTGCCACGTTCGCGGCGCACGACCTGCCGGAGGGCGTCGAGCCGTCGCTGGACTCCGACTCCACCTACGACCCGGACAACTTCTCGTTCCCGCACGGCACCCACCTGTGCGCGACCGAGGTCGACACCGAGACCGGGATGGTGACGATCAGGTCCTACGTGGCTGTCGACGATATCGGCAAGGTCGTCAACCCGCTGATCGTGGAGGGCCAGGTCCACGGCGGCATCGCCCAGGGCATCGCCCAGGCGCTGTACGAAGAGGCGGTCTACGACGACGCGGGCAACCTGCTCACGACGACGCTGGCGGACTATCTGGTGCCGTCAGCGGCCGACCTGCCGTCTTACGTCACCGACCGGACCGAGAGCCCGGCGGCCAACCGGCTCGGCGTCAAGGGCGTCGGCGAGGCAGGGACGATCGCGTCCACCCCGGCCGTGGTGAACGCGATCGTGGACGCGCTGCGCCCGCTCGGAATCAGTGACATCACGATGCCGTGCACACCCGAGCGCGTGTGGCGCGCGATCGAGGCGGCACGCGGCGGCTCAGCGAACGGTGGAGGTGCGGCATGATCCCGTCCAAGTTCGACTACGTCAGGCCGGCGTCGGTCGGCGACGCGGTCAGGGCGCTCGCCGAAGGCGGCGAGGACGCCAAGGTCATCGCCGGCGGGCAGAGCCTGCTGCCGCTGCTGCGCCTGCGGCTGGCCAACCCCGACCTGCTGGTCGATGTCGGCGGCATCGAGGAACTGCACGGCGTCACCGATCACGGTGACTCGCTGCTGGTCGGCGCGCTGACCACGCACTACCAGGTCGTGCACGACCCGCTGATCGCCGAGCACTGCGGCCTGCTCGCGCAGGCGGCCGGCATGGTGGCGGACCCGGCGGTGCGGCATCGCGGCACCATCGGCGGATCTCTGGCGCACGGCGACCCGGCCGGCGACCTGCCCGCCGTGATGCTCGCGCTGGACGCGACCATGGTCGCCAGGGGTCCGTCCGGCGACCGAGAGATCCCCGCGGCCGGGTTCTTCGTCGACTACCTGACGACCGCGCTCGCACCCGACGAGATCCTTACCGGGGTACGGGTTCCCAAACTCGGCGGGGACTGGGGATATCGTTACGAGAAGTTCCACCGGACCGCGCAAGCGTGGGCGATCGTCGGCGTTGCCGCTCTGGCCAGGCGCTCGAACGGGCACGTCGCCGAGGCCAGGATCGGGCTGACCAACATGGGGTCGGTGCCGGTCAGGGCCAGGGCAGCCGAGGCGGCGGCCGCGGGCGCGCAGGCGACCCGCGACGCGCTCGGCGCCGCCGCGGCGAGCGCGGCCGATGGGACAGAACCACCGGCGGACCTGCACGGAGCGCCCGACTACCGGCGCCACCTTGCCAGAGTCCTGACCGGCCGGGCACTGGCAGCGGCGGCAGGAGCTTAACAACATGGAGCTAGAGCACTCATTCACTGTCCCGGTACCGAAAAGCCGGGCGTGGGATGTGCTGCTCGACGTCGAGCGGGTGGCGCCCTGCATGCCGGGCGCCACCCTCGACTCGGTCGACGGCGACGAGATTCGCGGCAGGATCAAGGTCAAGGTCGGCCCGATCAACATGATGTATGCGGGCACCGCCCGGTTCATCGAGAAGGACGCCGAGGCTGGCGTGGTCACGCTCGAGGCCTCGGGCAAGGAGACCAAGGGCGCGGGCACCGCATCGGCGTCGGTCCGCTCCACCCTGCAGGACCGCGGCCACGAGACGCACGTGACCGTGCTCACCACACTGAACGTGACCGGCAAGCCCGCGCAGTTCGGCCGCGGCGTGATGAACGAGGTCGGCGGCAAGCTGCTCACCATCTTCGCGGAAAACCTCGCCGCTGCGCTGGCGCAGGACGAGCACGGCGCCAGCGACACGGGCAGCGGGAACGGCTCGGCCGGCACCTTGTCGACTGCGCACGCGAACGGCGCGGCGGCCGGCCCAGCGCGGAGCCAGGCCGACACAGCGCGAAGCCAGGCCGACACAGCCCTGAGCGCGTCGATCGACGACCTGAAGCTGCCGCCGCGGGCGGCGAGCAGCCTGCACCGCGAGGGCATCGCGACGGTCGGCGACCTGGCCGCACGTACCGAGGACGACCTGCTGGCGATCGACGGCATCGGCCCCGCGTCGGTGGCCGAGATCAAGGCCAGGCTCGCCGACCGCGGCCTGTCGCTCGGCACTCAGGCCGCCGCTCCGGTGGCCGCGGGAGTCGCGGCATCCACGCTCGCGACCTCGGCTGGGGCCGACGCGAGTGCTCCGGCCTCGGCCGACCATGCGCATCCCGCGACCGCGCGGGAGGCGGCGCATCAGCTTGAGGACGACGCGATCAACCTGCTCAAGGTGGCGGGGATGCCGGTGCTCAAGCGGGCGCTCCCGGTGCTCGCCGGGCTGACCGCGGCGCTGCTGATCGCCCTGCGCAGGCGGATGCGCCGCCGACGCAGCTAGCGCACACCCGCCCGTCACGGCCGCGGCGGGCGTCTCCAGGCCAATGTGGCCCGTTGATGCTGCGAAAAGCGGCGTCGGCGGGCCACAATTGCGAGCGGCAAGCGCAGCCGCAAGCGGGCCTGCGACCTGCAGAAATCGGCATGTAACGTGCGTGTATACCTAGGACTCATCTTCCCTGCCTAGAGATGACAGGCCCGTATAATGTCGTGGATGCGTGAGGTCGCCGACAACTGGCAGTGACTGCGCATATTCGTACAGTCTTAGCAATCACAGAGGAGTAACAGTGAGCGTCAGTCTGAGCAAGGGCGGCAACGTCTCCCTTACCAAGGCCGCCCCAGGCCTGACGGCTGTCGTTGTCGGGCTCGGCTGGGACGCGCGCACCACGACCGGAGCCGACTTCGACCTCGATGCGTCGGCCCTCATGGTTGACATGGGCGGCAAGGTCCTGTCCGACGGGCACTTCGTGTTCTTCAACAACCTGAAGAGCCCCGACGGATCCGTCGAGCACATGGGCGACAACCTGACCGGTGGCGGCGACGGCGACGACGAGCAGATCAAGGTCAACCTCGACGCCGTGCCTGCCGAGTGCGGCAAGATCGTCTTCCCGGTCAGCATCTACGAGGCCGAGCAGCGCCAGCAGAGCTTCGGCCAGGTGCGCAATGCGTTCATCAGGATCGTCAACCAGGGCGACGGCAGCGAGATCGCTCGCTACGACCTGACCGAGGACGCCGCGACCGAGACCGCGATGGTCTTCGGCGAGATCTACCGCAGCTTCGGCGAGTGGAAGTTCCGCGCGGTCGGCCAGGGCTATGCGGCCGGACTGCGCGGCATCGCCCAGGACTTCGGCGTCAACGTCGGCTGAGGCGGCCCTCTCGCGACAGGCAGTCGGCTACCCGGGTCTACCCGGGTAGCCGACCCAGCTAGGCGGATCGCGCTGCGCAGGAGGGCTCGTGCTTGCCTTGTTCAGGTTCCCGATCGCGGTCTCCGTGGTCGGCGTCGCCGCTGCCGCAGTGCTCGGCGGGGCCTCGGTGGCAGGGATCGTGGTCATCCTGGCCATTCTTGAGATCTCGCTCTCCTTCGACAACGCGGTCGTCAACGCCACCGTGCTGCAGCGGATGGACGCCTACTGGCAGCGGATCTTCCTGACCGTCGGCGTCCTGATCGCGGTGTTCGGGATGCGGCTGCTCTTCCCGCTCATTGTCGTCACCATCGCCGGCCACATCTCGCCGGTGCACGCAATCGACCTGGCCCTGCACGACCCGCACCAGTACGCCGTCAAGCTCGCCCAGGCACACCCGGCAATCGGCGCCTTCGGCGGCATCTTCCTGTTGATGATCTTCCTTGACTTCCTGTTCGAGGACAACGAGGTCAAGTGGCTCAGGCCGATCGAGGCGCAGCTGGCCAAGATCGGCAAGCTTGACCAGGCGTCCGCGATCATCGCGCTGGTCTTCCTGATCATCGCGGCGACCACGTTCGCGCAGGCGCACGCGCTCGAGGTGCTGCTGGCCGGGGCCGCCGGGCTCGCCACCTACCTGGCCGTGTCCAGCCTGAGCGCGCTGTTCGAGTCCGACGCCGACGAGGTGGCCGACGCCGCGCAGGTAGACGGCGACGGCGAGCCCGCGGTACGGGTGCCGAAGAACCTGGCCAGGCTCGGCCTGTTCACGTTCCTCTACCTGGAGGTGCTTGACGCCTCGTTCAGCTTCGACGGCGTGGTCGGCGCGTTCGCCATCTCCGACATGATCTTCGTGATCGCGCTTGGCCTCGGCATCGGCGCGTGCTACATCAGGGCGCTCACCGTCTACCTGGTGCGCAAGGGGACGCTCGCGCAGTACGTCTACCTTGACCACGGGGCGCACTGGGCCATCGGCTCGCTCGCCGTCCTGCTGTTCGTGACGATCACGCACAACATCCCCGACCTGGTGACCGGGCTGATCGGGGTGGGCTTCATCGGCGCGGCGCTGATCTCCTCGATCGTGCGCAACCGCCGGGTCGGACGCGAGGTCGAGACACCCGCCGTGGCCAGGGTCGCCTAGCGATCAACAGCGCCGCGCACCGCCGTATACATGCCGGAATGGACGAGTTGAACAGGAGCGCACACCATGCCGATCGACTACACCAAAAGAGGCGGCTCGCAGGGGTCCGGCGTCAGCCTCGGCAAGGTGACCCTGACCAAGAGTGCTCCGACCGTCTCGCTGACCAAGCACGGCGGCGGCATCGGCGGCGAGCTGCGGGTGAACCTCAACTGGACGGCAAGGCCATCGAGCGGGTTCATGCGGCGATCGGGCCCCGGCGAGGACATCGACCTCGACCTTGCCTGCCTGTATGAGCTCACCAGCGGCAAGAAGGGCGTCGTGCAGGCGCTCGGCAACTCGTTCCAGTCCAAGAACGAGGGCGACCCGATCATCTCGCTGGACGGCGACGACCGGACCGGAGAGAGCACCGAGGGCGAGAACCTGCGGATCGACCTGTCCAGGCTGAGCGAGATCCGCCGCATCCTCGTGTTCGCCTACATCTACGAGGGGTCGCCGAACTGGGCGGGCGCGAACGGCGTCGTGACGATCTACCCGCATGGCGCCGCGCCGATCGAGGTGCGGCTTGACGAGGCCGATCCGAGCGCCCGCACCTGCGCGATCGCGATGCTGGAGAACATCGGGTCGGACCTGTCGATCCGCAGGGAGGTCCGTTACGTGCACGGCACGCAGTCGGCGCTCGACGCCGCTTACGGCTGGGGCATGAAGTGGACGCCCGGCCGCAAATGAGCCAGCCGGACGAGAACGTCGAGCTGGGGCCGAGCCCCCCGGCCGTGCAGCCAGAGCCGGGCCCGAGCCCCCCCGGCCGTGCAGCCAGAGCCGGGCCGAGCGCCCCGGCTGTGCAGGCAGAGGCCGAGCCGGGACCAGACCGGCCCGCTGCGGCTGAGCTCGCCGCGCCGGAGACCGAGCAGCCGGCCACCCGCCAGGTCGAGCGCGCCGCGCCCGAGCCTGAACCCAGCCCCGTCGTGGCCGCCCCAGTCGATCTCGCCAAGCCCGAGCCCGCCGAGCCCGCAGCGGCCGAGCCCGGCGCACCCGAGCCCGCTGGACCCGAGCCCGCCGGAGCCGACCCCGCCGCGGCGGGGTCGGCCGAGCCGACCAGCGCGGCGGAGGACGACCTCATGCTGACGGCGCTGGCTGAGATCGGCGCCCGGGTGGGCGATCTGGCCGAGGCCGCCGCCGAGCTTGGTCGCCTGCGAACGCGCGACACCGACCTGATCAGCCGACTGCACAAGGACGTCACCAGGCTGCGCAACGGCGAGATCGCCTCGGCGCTCAACCCGGTCGTGACCGGCATGATCAAGCTGCACGACCAGATGGTCAGCCTCGGCGCACTGAACGACTCGGCAAGCCCGGTCGGCCTGCTGCACACACAGCTGCTCCAGATCATGGAGCTGACCTGCGCGGTGCGGCCGTTCTCGGCACCACCTGGCGAGCGGTTCGACGCAGCATGGCACACCGGCACCAGGCGGATCGCGACCAGCGACCCGGCCGCTGACGGCACGGTAGCGAACACGATCAGGGTCGGGTTCGTCCGCGCCGACGGCTCGGTCGTCAGGGTGGCCGAGGTCGAGGTGCACCGGCTGGCCGACTGACCAGCCGGGAGAGGCAGAGCATGGAGGTTTCCGTTGGCTAGCAAGGTCTTCGGCATCGACCTAGGCACCACGTACTCGTGCGTCGCCCAGGTCGACGAGTACGGCCGCCCCGCCGTGATCATCAACGCCGACTCGCAGCCGACGACGCCGTCGGTGGTGCTGTTCGACTCGCCGACCGATGTCGTGGTGGGCGTGCAGGCCAAGCGGCAGGCCAGGATCCGGCCCGACGACGTGGCCAGCCTGGTCAAACGGCATATGGGCGACTCGGACTGGCGTTTTGCCGCCCACGGCGAGGAGTACTCGGCTTCGGCGGTGTCCAGCCAGATTCTGCGCAGCCTAGCCATGGACGCCGCCAGGGCCACCGGGCAGCCAGTCAGCGATGTGGTCATCACCGTGCCCGCCTACTTCGGCGACGAAGAGCGCAAGGCCACCAAGCTGGCGGGCGAGCTCGCCGGGCTGACCGTGGTGGACATCATCAACGAGCCGACCGCCGCGGCCTTCAGCTACGGGTTCGCGCAGGAGGGCTCGGCGGCACACACGGTGCTGGTGTACGACCTCGGCGGCGGCACGTTCGACTGCACCGTGATCGCGCTCGCCGACCGGAGCATCAGCGTGGTCGCCACCGACGGCGACCACGCGCTGGGCGGCGCGGACTGGGACGACCGGCTCGCCCAGTACCTGTCGCAGAAGTTCCGCGAGGCCGCGCCGAACGCGGGCGACCCGCTGGACGACACCTACGGCGCGCAGGACCTGATCACCTCGGCCGAGGATGTCAAGCACGCGCTGACCGGGCGCGAGTCGGTGGACGCCCTTGTCGTGTTCGGTGCCGACCGGGCCAGCGTGACCGTGACCAGGCAGGCGTTCGAGGAACTCACCAGCGCTCTGCTCGAGCGCACGATCACGCTGACCCAGAAGGTGCTGGCCGCCGCCACGGAGAAAGGCATTCAGGGCATCGACAAGGTGCTACTCGTCGGCGGCATGAGCAAGATGCCCAGCGTCGCGCGGCGGCTGGCCGAGACGTTCCCCGAGCTGCCGCCCGCCGAGCTGAGCGATCCCGACCTCGCCGTCGCCAAGGGCGCGGCCATCTACGGCCAGAAGAAGGAACTCGAGAACTACGTCATCTCCGACCTGGTGGCCAGGGGCAAGCTCGGCGCGGGCCAGTCGATCGCCGACGCCGACCCCGTCGACCTGCACAAGGCCGCAGCGGACGCGGCGAGCGAGTACGGCCTGGCAAGCACCGCCGTGGCCGACCTGGTCCAGACACAGGTCAGCAACGTGACCAGCCGCGGGTTCGGCGTGATCGTGCTCGACAGGGAGACCGGCACCGAGTACGTGGACTTCCTCGCGCACGCCAACGACAGCCTGCCGATCACGATCTCGGATACCTACTACACCAACGTGGACGACCAGCGCGCGGTGCAGATCCAGGTCGCCGAGCAGGCCACCAGCGTCGAGTCGGCGAAGCTGGCCGACAACAAGATCATTATCGAAGGGCCGATCGACGACATTCCTGGCGGCTACCCGCGCGGCACCCCCGTGCAGGTGACGTTCGCGATGGGCACGGACCAGACGATCGAGGTGACCGCCCGCCACGCCGCGGTCACCGAGCCGCTGGTACTGCGGGTCGAGGCCGGCGTGTCGTCGAGCGCGATGCGCCAGGAGGAGCAGCGGAAGGTTGACCTGCTCAAGCAGAAGGTCTGACCGGCGCCGTGCGGGAGCGCGAGGAGCACACCGATGAGCGAGACGGACGCCGGGGCGTTCGACGCGACCGGCTACCGCCAGCGCGTGCTCGCGACCTTGCGCGGATCGGCCACGCTCGACTTGTCTGACCCGTTCTTCGTCGTCGACCTGCCGGTGGACGTGGACGACGAGGCAATGATCAGGGCGCGCATCGTGGCCCTGGTCGGGTTCTGGAACAAGGAGCGCAGCCCGAACTACAAGACGATCACCGCCGAGCTTGCCAGGCACCGCGCCGACCTTGAGGCGGTGCTGCTCGACCCGGCCAGGCGGTCAGCCGCGGCCGCGAAGGTGCGGGCCGCCAGGGCGGCCGCGGACGCCGACCGGTACGGCGCGCTCGACGACCTCGCCGCCAAACTGGTCGCGCGCTACCAGGGCCTGCCGCGGTCCAGGCTGCCCGGCCTGGCGAGGCTGGCCAGGAGCAAGGGCCTGGACGACGCGGCGTTCGCCGCGTGGGTGGCCAGCCACCCGGTGATCGAGGACGGCGCGGACGCCGAGCCGCTGCCGGCCAGCCTGCGCGCTCAGATCAGGAGTGACCTTGACGAGTTCGGCAGGCTGGCCGGCGACCCGAGCCGGGCGACGACGTTGTGGAGCTTTCTCGGCCTGCCGCCGACCGCCTCAGACGCCGAGGTCGCGGCCAGGAGCGCCGAGCTTTCCGCGCAGAACGACCTGCGCCAGCACGACCACCAGATGACGGTGGCCGCCAACCTGCTCACCTATGCCAGGCAGCACCTGATGGCGGCTGACCGGCCTCGGTACACCGCGAGCCTGGTCGAGGACGCCAAGGACCGGCTGCGCGACGAGGTCGCCGAGAAGGTGATCGTGGACGGCGAGCTGAGCGCCGCCGACTACGAGGCGTGCGTGTTGCGGGCCCTCGGCTTCGGGTTCGGGCTCAGCACCGAGCAGGCCAGGGCCGCGGTCCGGCAGGTGGCCACCGATCTCGGCGCCACCCTGGCGGTCGCGCCTGCCATGGACCTGCTGGTCTGCCCCAACTGCCGGGAGCCGCAGCCAGCCAGCGAGCACGACGGCTGCCGGTACTGCGGCGCCGACCTGTTCATCAGGTGCCCGTTCTGCGACCAGCGGGCCGAGGCGGCCGCGGCCGCCTGCACGCACTGCGGCGCCAGCTTCCAGGCCATCAGGGCCGCACAGGAACAGCTCACCGGGGCGCGAGCCGAGCTCGAGCGCGGCCAGCCATCGGCGGCCCGCATCGCTCTGGCCGCGGCCGAGCGGGCCGCGGCCAGAGCGCCGGGGATGGCGGCCGAGATCTCCGGGCTCGGACAGGAGATCGGGCGGGTTATCGCCGCCGCCAAGTCCGACTGGCAGGCCGCCGACCGCGACCTCGCTGCGCACCGCATCTACGGCGCCATGGACCGGCTGTCCAGGATCGCCAGGACCGCCGCCGACGTGCCAGGACCGGCCGGCCAGACCGCGCAGAGCCTGCTCGGCGAGCTTGCCGATCGCAAGGCGGCGGTGCAGGCGCAGCTCGCGGCCGCTCGCGGCCTGCCGGATTCCGGCCGCGAGGCGGCCCTCGGCCAGGTGCTCGCTGTCGCGGCTGACTGCCAGGAGGCCATCGACCTGCTGGCCGCGATCCCGATGCCCGCGCCGTCCGGGCTGCGCGCGCAGGTCGCGCCCGACGCGGTACAGCTTCGCTGGAACCCCGTACCCGGTCCTGGCCCGGTCACCTACAAGGTGGTCAGGGTCACCACCGCGCCTGACGGCAGCGAGCAGGCCTCCCGCTCGCTCGGCAGCACCTCGTCGACGCAGTTCGAGGATGCCGGCGTGCCAGGGGGCGTGCTGGTCGCCCACGAGGTCACGGCCACGTCGGGACACCGGGCGTCCGCGGCAGCGAGGACCACTGCGGCACTGATGGCCAGGGACGTGGCCGGCCTGCGCGCTCGCACCGAACCCGGCGCGGTGACCCTGACCTGGTCGCTGCCGATCAGCTACGGCAAGGTCGTGATCGAGCGGCAGGCGGACCCGGGCGCGCCGGTCAAGGTCATGCCGCGCAGGGACATCGCCAGCGGCGGGTCCTGGCGCGACGTGGGGCCGGCGCCGGGCGTGGAGTTCGTCTACCACGTGTTCGCCGAGTACCGGGACGCCGCCGGCCAGGTGGTGCGCACACCGGGCGCAACCGTACGCGAAACAGCGCTGCCGCCATCGCGCCAGGCGCAGTAGATTAGCCAGGCGACTACCCGTGAAACTGCGCGGCGGCGGCCCGTCCGCGGCTGCAGGGCGGTCGCTGGAGGCGGTATGACCGAGTGGGCAGGCGGAAGCGCCCGCCAGGAGCAGGACGGCGTGCATGCGCGCCTGGAGCCCGGCTCGGTGATCGCGGGTTACGAGCTGGAGAGCCCGCTCGGCCAGGGCGGGATGGCCGTGGTGTGGCTGGCGCGCGACACCCAGCTCGACCGGCAGGTGGCGCTGAAGATCCTCGCCCTCGCGCTGACCGCCGACGAGCTGTACCGCAGGCGGTTCATCACCGAGTCACGAGCCGCCTCGGCGATCGACGACCCGCACATCATCCCCGTCTACCAGGCCGGAGAGGCCCACGGCGTGCTCTACATCGCGATGCGGTACGCGCGCGGCGGCGACGTCGGCACGCTGTGCCGCAAGCAGGGCGCGCTGCCCACGGCGCGTGTCGCCGCGATCGTGTCGCCGATCGCTTCCGCGCTCGATGCGGCGCACGAGGAGGGCCTGGTCCACCGCGACGTGAAGCCGGCCAACATGCTGATCGACGCGCGCCCGCGCCGACCCGACCACGTCTACCTCGCCGATTTCGGGCTGAGCCTGCGCTCGGTCTCCTCGCAGCGGCTGACCATGGCCGGCTTCGTGATGGGCACCCCGGACTACTGCGCGCCCGAGCAGATCAACGGCAGCCGCGCGCTGACCGGACAGACCGACCAGTACGCGCTGGCCTGCTCGACGCTGGAGATGCTCACCGGCGCCCCGCCGTTCCCGCGTGACGACAGCCAGGCGATTCTCTACGCGCACCTGCTCGAGCCGCCGCCCGCGCTCAGCACCCGCCGGCCCGGTCTGCCGAGCGCCGCCGACCGGGTGCTGGCGAAGGCCATGGCCAAGGCGCCGCAGGACAGGTACGCGAGCTGCCTGGACTTCGCCGACGAACTACGCAGTGCGCTCGGTCTTGCACCGTACCTGCCCGTCCCGCCCGGCGAGCACCCGGCCGACTACGATCACCACCCCGACGCCGACCACCACCCCGACGACGATCACCACCCCGACGCCGACCAGCACCGTGACGACGACCAGCAGCCTGACGAAGATGTCCAGCCGCACCGCGGGCGGCACAGGGTGCCTTCGGCCGTGCTGCGGCCGACCGAGGTTCCCGCCGCAGCAATGCCCGCCGACACCGGCACCGCCGACCAGCCCAGCGACGCGGGCACGGCCGATCAGCCCAACGGCACCAGCACCGCCGACCAGCCCAGCGACGCCGAGCCGGCCGAGTGGCCAGGCGCTGCAGAAGGCGCCGGCGGGACCGCCGGCGCCGCCTCGGGCCAGCGGGTCCCCGCCGCCACGGTCATCGACCTGCCGGCCGCAGGCCCGCCGGCCCCGCCCGGCAGGCTGCGCGCCGAGATCAAGCCGGACGCGGTCGTGCTGCGCTGGGCGCTTCCCGGCACGGCCGGCCCGGTCAGCTTCAAGGTGGTGCGGCTCACCACCGCGCCGGACGGCAGCCAGCTCGACTTCCGCGTGCTCGGCACGACGTCAGCGGCCGAGTTCGAGGACGCGGGCGTGCCCGGCGGCGTTCTGGTCACCCACGAGGTCACGGCCATCGCCGGCCGGCAGACATCGGCCGCCGCGCAGACCGCGCCCGCCCTGATGGCCAGGGAGGTCACCGGCCTGCGCGCCCAGGCCGACGCGTCAGGCATCACTCTGCATTGGTCGCTGCCGGTCAGGTTCGGCCGGGTCGTGATCGAGCGCTCGGCTGACCCCAGGGCCGGGCTGACCATCGCGCCGCGCCGGGCCATCGCCGATGGGTCGTCGTGGACCGACCCGAACCCGCAGCCTGGCGTGGACTTCAGCTACCACGTCTACGCCGAGTACCGCGACACCCAGGGCTCGCTGGTCAAGACCGCGGGCGCCAGGGTGCGGGCGGCCGCGGCGCCGCGCGGCCGGTGAGGGTCAGCGCAGCGAGGCCTCAAGCCACTCCCTGGTGATCTGCGCCGCCGCGCAGTGGCCGGGCAGCGTGGTCACCTTGAACCGCCCGGCGGCGCTCGCGGCGAGGTCGGAGCCGGCCGGCACCCAGGCCAGGTCGGCCGCCTCGAGCATGGCAAGGTCGTGCTCGGTGTCGCCGGCGGCCAGGCGGAGCGGCGGCACCCCGGTCTCCTGCTCGATCCGGCCCGCCACGAACGACGCCGCCCGCTCCTTGCCGATGCCGGCCGGGAACACGTAGAGCTTGCGCCCGATCAGCGAGGCGCGCCAGCCGAGCTCGCCGCAGGACTCGGCGATCTCCTCGAACTGGCCGTCAGGCAGCGCGGCCCGGTCGACCAGCGCCAGGCAGCACAGGTCGTCGGGCGCGGCCAGCCGCTCCAGCCACGGCAGCCCGGTGAACCTGGCGAGCAAGGCCCTGACCGAGTGGGCCTGGGCCACCCCGCGCAGGTCGCGGCGGACGATCCTGGCCCACTCGGGGTCGGGCTTGCCGGCGGCCAGGAGCACGCCGCCGTTGGCCGCGATCGTGTAGCGCACGCCGAACGGCAGCGCCAGCCGCGCCAGCCGCGCCAGGCTGCGGCTGGTCGCCAGGCACATCAGCACGTGGCCGGGCAGCGCGACGATCGCGTCCCTGGCGGCACGGCACAGCTCGCCAGCCGTCTGGCCGACCGGCATCTCGACCGCCTCGGCGGGCAGCCCGCCGCCGAGCTGGCGGGTGGCACGCGGGCTGAAGATGAGCGTTCTGTCCAGGTCAGTGGTGATCAGGACGGGATCTGGCATCTCACAGGTCGCTTCCCGCGTGCGGGCTGATCAGCCCGATGCAGCTGTAGGGCATGTCCGGGTAGTCGGTCACCTCGACGCCGCGCTCGGCGGCGAGCATCAGCAGGTGCCTCATCCTCGACCGCTGGTCGGGACGGACCAGCACCCGCCAGGGCAGCCGGCGCAGCAGCACCCTGGTGGCCTCGCCGGCCCCTGGCTTGACCAGATGCTGGCTAGGAAGGCCAAACTCGGCCTGGACGCGGCTGACCACGCGGGCGCCGGCGAAGGTCGCCGACCGGTCGGCCGCGTAGGCGGCTGGCCAGCGTGCTTTCACCGTGGCGGCCACCGCGGGGAACTGGCCGCTGATGGCGTCGAGGAACCGCGCCGACCTGTCCTGATCGGCGAGCTCGCGGTAGACCTTCGCCCCGTGGAACATCCCTGGCCCGATCAGCTCGTCGTTCAGCACCGTGCGGCTCACCAGGCCGGACACCGTCGAGTTCAGGCAGGCCGACGGCACCAGCACGTCCTGCCTGGTGCCGAACAGGCTGGCGCAGTGCCCTGGGTCGGCGATCACGGCGAGGTCGGCGCTGAGCGTGGCACCGCCGCCGGCTGCGTACCTGGCCAGCGCGGCGGCCAGCTCGGTGACGATCGCGCCCTTGCCGGTCCAGCCGTCGACGAACAGCAGGTCGGCCGGATCACGCCTGGCCACGATGTGGTCGAGCGCGACCACATCGATGCCGCGGCCCCGGACGATCGAGACCGAGTAGTGCGGCACGTCGCCCTTGCCGGAGAACGCGGCCCAGCGGCGCATCAGGATGCCGACCGGAGTGCCGGCCCTGGCCAGCGAGACCAGCACGGGGCGGCCGCCGCGGGCCGCGAACGCCATCTCGGTGACGACCCCGACGTGCTCGGCGACCTCGGCGGCCGACTGGTCGAGCAGTACATCGAACAGCGCCAGGTAGGCCGGGCTCGGCGCGAACTCCACCGGCAGCATCTCGGCGTAGTTGCGCCCGTTCGCAATCGCCTGCTCGCGCTCGCGCAGGCCGCGCTCGAGCGCATGCCCGGACAGGTCGGTGAGCAGGAAGCTCACCTCCTCAGGCCGATAGCTGCCGGTCAGCACGGCCCGCTCCCCCCGCTGAGCGTGACCACGTGCACGCTGCCTGAAGCGCTGTGGCGCAGGCCGGCCGCCACCGCGGTCACGTTCGGCCTGGCCACGGCGTCAGTCACCAGCACGATGTCGAGGAACCCCGGCGCGTTCCCCGGCTCTGGGCGCCCACTCGGCGCGACGTTGTAGGCATAGGCAGGGCGCGTGCCGTCCTCGGTGGCGGGGAAGGCCAGCGCGGTCCGCAGCGGGTAGCCCGGCGCGTCGTGGCAGACCGCCGGAGTGCGCGTGGTGGTGGACGTGCGCACGTCGGGACCGAGCGCGCGGGCAAGCAGCTGCGGCAGGTACATCAGCTCCTCGTCGCCGAGCACCAGCGTCCGCCGATCGCGGCCGACCGGCAGCTCCCTGGCCAGCGACGCCATGGCGTCGCCCGCCGCCCGCTCCTGCGCCGGACCCCAGCCGTGCCTGGCCGTAGCGGGCAGGCACGGCGGCAGGGGCGCGTCGAGCCAGCTGACCGGCACCGCCGGGCCCGGCGGGCGCTCCGGCGGCGCGGGGAGTGCGTCGACCAGCTCGCGCGCCACGGCCAGCACGTCATCAGGCAGCCGCACGGCGCCGTCGAGCAGGGATACGCTCACCAGGCTGGCGCCCAGGTCGGCAACCGCCTGGGCGACCTTCGCCCTGCGCCGCTCGCTCCGGCAGTCGATCAGTGAGGCAAGCAGGTATCTCTCGCGCGGCCATGACCTGTGCAGCGCGCGGATCGCGTTCACCGCGGTCGCACCGGTCGTGAGCTCGTCGTCGACCAGCACGAGCGGCCGGCCGCCGCGCAGGTCGGCGTCGTCGAGCAGGATCAGCGCCTGGTCGGTGGCGTGACTGTGGTCCTCGGAGAACCTGACGGCGAGCGCGCCGGAAGGAGCAGGCCGCCTGGTGGTGTGCAAGTACGGTGCCTGACCGCCGTCGGCGGCGCTGACCGCCGCGACCGCGTGACCGAGCCCGGTCGCGGTCTCGGCGAAGCCGATCACCACGGGGGTGCGCCCGGCGCAGGCATCGCGTACCTGGCCGCCGAGTACGGTGCCGGCGGCCAGCACCTGACCGACCGGAACCGGGATGTGCTTGCCGAGCAGCCGGGAGACCAGCAGCTGTGCCCGCCTGGGATTGCGCCGCAGGCCGATCTCCACCGCGTCGGCGAACCGCGCGGCCCCAGGGAAGGCCGGCCTGACGTCCAGCCCGATGCCGAGCCGACTCGCCACGAACCCGTCAGCCGTCATGCGGTGTCCTCCCGCTCGCCTCCGCGAAGCGACCGGCTCGCTCGTGCTGTGCCCTCCCGCTCGCCTCCGCGAAGCGACCGGCTCGCTCGTGCACCGACGTCCTCGACGTCGAGCAGGTCGACGAACGTCCGGTCCGGCTGGAGCACGCCGAACACCGCGGCCCGGCGCAAGATGCCGGCCGCCCAGCGGGCATGCGGCCTGCTCTCGATCATCTTGTTCGCGTACTCGCTCGACCGCACGCCGCCGTCGGCGAGGCAGAGCGTGGCCAGCGCGTCGCTGTACTCCTCCGCGGTCACGACCAGCATGGCGTGCACGGGGCGCACGTGGGTGGGGTGGATGACGGTCTTGCCGAGTATCCCGGTCGCCTTGTCGAGCACGACCTCCCTGAGCAGGCCGTCCAGGTCGTGGCTGACCAGCTCCCTGCGGACGGTGACCGCGTTGGGCAGGTCCTCGCGGGCGCGGAACGGAGACTCGCGCAGCTGCGGCTTGAAGATCCGCTCGCCACGCGCGAAGTACTCCCAGACCGGACCGGTGATCGTGAACTGGCCGTCCCGGCCGACGATGTTGACGATGTCGGCGATCGCCTCGCGGACCACGGCCAGGTCATAGACGGTCTGGTCGCTGCTGCGGCGCAGCCCGAACAGCCCGCACAGGTCGGTCGCCCCGATCCGCACCGCCAGGATGGCGGCCAGGTGCCTGGTCAGCAGCGCGCGCACGGCGAGCAGCTCGGCGATCCTGGTCTCGGCGTAGATCGTTTCCGGCGACTCCAGCACCGGCATCCCGTACAGCGGCAGGTCGGTGTCTGATCGCGCCTCGGCGAGCACGTCGAGGAACTCGGCGCCGGCCGCCGCGGTGAACTTCGGGAACACGAAGCCGGCCAGCACCGCGACGGCCTCCCCGGCCTCCTTCACCACCGAGCGAACCTGGTCGGGATGGCGGACCCTGACGAACAGCAGCGGTATCTCCTGGCCCGACCTGTGCAGCGCGGCAAGCTGCATCGCCACGTTGCGCTCGGCGGCCGGGACGTCGGCGTCCCTGATCGCGTCCTCCAGGCACAGCACGGCCGAGGTCACGCCCTGGCCCATCAGGGCGCCGAGCCGCCTGGCGTAGTCCGCGGTCGTGGCCGGGGAGTACAGCGTGGCCCCGAGCGCCGCCGCAAGGGTCGACCGGTCGCTGTCCCTGCCGAACTGCCCGGGCGCGCGAGCGAACAGCGACTCGTCCTGACCGGCCGTCAGGTATCCGAAATGACGCACCTAGGTACTCCATGCAGGTTCGCCGTGAGAGCCCCGACCTCGCCGCGCCGCCGATGCCGTCCCGGCCGGATAGTCGACTCTCGCCAGGGGGTACAAACCGGAGATTCGGACAGTACTCACTTAGTCCTCCGCGCGCAGCGATTACCGGTGATAGCCGCCGAGAGTTCGACCTGAGGACATCGGCGCCCGGCCGGGCCGGCGGCCCGGGCGGGCGCCGACCCGGGCGCCGGGCGTGGGCCTGGGCGGGCGATGGGCGGGTGGTTAGTGTTGAACGCGTGACGTCATTGCCAACGAACCGGACATATGCCGAACACCTCGATGCCGGTGATCCGCTCGCCAGGTTCAGGGACCGGTTCGTGCTGCCCGCCCGGACCGAGGCGGCTGACGGGCAGGCAGGCGGCCAGCCGCTGATCTACCTGGACGGGAACTCGCTCGGCCCGCTGCCGCGGGCCACGGCCGCCAGGATTGCCGAGGTGGTGGACGGCGAGTGGGGCCAGGGTCTGGTTCGGTCCTGGAGCCACTGGGTGGACCTGCCGCGCGAGACCGGCGACCTGATCGGCGCCCACCTGACCGGCGCCGCAGCAGGCCAGCTGCTGGTCTGCGATTCGACCACGGTCAATTTGTTCAAGCTGGTGAATGCGGCTCTTGACGCGCAGCCTGGCCGCACCGTCCTGGTGACCGACGACGACAACTTCCCCACCGACCGCTACGTTCTGGCCGGAGTCGCCGCGCAGCGCGACTGCGAGCTCAGGGTGATCCGTACCGACCTGGACCACGGCCTGAACGAGGACGCGCTGCTTGCCGCGCTCGGGCCCGACGTCGCGCTCGTCTGCCTGTCGCACGTCGCCTACCGTAGCGGCGCGCTCGCCGACATGGCCGCGATCACCGCGCTCGTGCACGACGCCGGCGCCCTGGTGCTGTGGGACCTGTGCCACTCGGCGGGGTCGGTGCCGGTCGAGCTCGACGCGGCCGGGGCCGACCTGGCGGTCGGCTGCACCTACAAGTACCTCAACGCCGGCCCGGGCGCCCCGGCCTTCCTGTTCGTGCGCGCCGACCTGATCGGCCGGCTGCGGCAGCCGGTGTGGGGATGGTTCGGCCAGACTGATCAGTTCGCGATGGGGCCGGCCTACCAGCCGGTGCCCGGCATCGAGCGGTTCGCCACAGGGACGCCGGCGATCATCGGGACCGTCGCCGTGGCCGAGGGGGTGCGGCTGCTGGCCGAGGCAGGGATCGAACGGCTCCGCGCCAAGGGCATCGCGCTCACCAGCTATCTGATCCACCTTGCCGACGAGTGGCTCAAGCCGCACGGCTTCCGGCTCGCCTCGCCGCGCGCTGATGCCCGCCGTGGCAGCCACGTCACGTTGCATCATCTCGACGCGTGGCGGTTCAGCCAGGCGCTGATCAGGGCCGGGGTGATCGGCGACTACCGGACGCCCGACCGGCTCAGGCTTGGCCCGGTGCCGATCACGACCAGGTTCACCGACGTCTGGGACGCGCTCGACCGCCTCAGGCGGATCGCCGAGGACGGCACCCACCGGGACCTCCCAGCCGATTTCACCCGCGTCACCTGACCTCCCGGCCACTCGCCCCGCCCCAGCCGGCCGCCCGCCCCGCACGCGCCCCCAGTTGCTCGCCCGCCCGGCCCCCACGCACCCCCACCCGCCTGCAACGTGAGCACTTCGCTGCTGCCAGGACGACAGCGAAGTGCCCACGACATTCAGCGCGGAGCCAGCCCGACCGCCGCCCGCCCCACCCGCGTCACGACGTGGGCACTTCGCTGCTGCCAGGACGACAGCGAAGTGCCCACGACATTCAGCGCTGGATCGGCATTCGGCGCGGGGATCGGCGGGACAACCGCCCGGCGAGCGGGTTACTCCCACTCGATGGTGGCAGGGGGCTTGCTTGTGATGTCCAGCACCACCCGGTTCACCTCGGGGACCTCGTTGGTGATCCGGCCCGAGATCCTGGCAAGCACCGTGTCGGGGACCCGGGCCCAGTCAGCCGTCATGGCGTCCTCGCTGGTCACAGGACGGAGAACGACCGGGTAGCCGTAACTGCGCTCGTCGCCCTGAACCCCGACCGAGCGGACGTCGGCGAGCAGCACAACCGGGCACTGCCAGATCTGGCGGTCGAGCCCGGCAGCGGTAAGTTCCTCCCGGGCGATGGCGTCGGCGTCCCGCACGATGCGCAGTCGCTCGGGGGTGACCTCGCCGACGATCCTGATCGCGAGGCCCGGCCCGGGGAACGGCTGGCGCCAGACGATCTGCGGCGGCAGCCCGAGCTCAGAGCCGAGCGCCCGCACCTCGTCCTTGAACAGCGTGCGCAGCGGCTCGATCAATGTGAAGCCGAGGTCCTCGGGCAGGCCGCCGACGTTGTGGTGCGACTTGATGTTCGCGGTGCCGGTCCCGCCGCCAGACTCCACTACGTCCGGGTAGAGCGTGCCCTGGACGAGGAACTCCGCCTGGGCGCTGGCGGCGCGAGCGTCCCGCTCCGCGATCTGCATGGCCGCCTGCTCGAACGCCCTGATGAACTCCCGCCCGATGATCTTGCGCTTGCCCTCGGGGTCGGTGACGCCGGACAGGGCCGCGGCGAAGTCGGCGCGGGCATCCACCACCACAAGGTCCACGCCGGTGGCGGCGACGAAGTCCTGCTCGACCTGTTCGGCCTCGTACTTGCGTAGCAGGCCGTGGTCGACAAAGACGCAGGTCAGCGCGGAGCCGATGGCCCGGTGGACGAGGGCGGCAGCCACCGCCGAGTCCACACCGCCGGACAGGCCGCAGATCGCGTGACCGGTTCCGACCCGGGCCCTGATCAGCTCGATCTGCTCGTCAATGATGTTCTGCGTGGTCCAGTCGGCCAGGCAGCCCGCTGCGGCGAGGAACCGGCGGATGACCTGCATGCCGTGCTCGGTGTGCGCGACCTCGGGATGGAACTGCATCCCGTAAAGGCCCCTGCCCGGGGCCTCGGCGGCGGCGGCCGGGGTACCCTCGGTCCTCGCCGTGACCACGAAGCCGTCGGGTGCCTGCACGCAGGTGTCGCCGTGGGACATCCAGACCCGCTGTGCGCCGGGCAGGCCGCCGAGCAGGACACCTCCGCCTTGCTGGTCGCGGTCGCCCGGTCCAGGCCCAAGCTGATCTGGCTGGTCTGGCTGATCTGGCTGGGCCGCCAGCCGCAGAGCGGTCGCGCCGTACTCGCCCGAGCCGGTCCTGGCCACGACTCCGCCGAGGTCGCGGACCATCAGCTGGAATCCGTAGCAGATGCCGAGCACGGGCACTCCGGCGTCGAACAGCCCGGCCGGAGCGGGCGGCGCCCCCGGCGCATACACAGACGCCGGGCCGCCGGACAGGATGATTGCTGCCGGATCGCGCCGCAGCATCTCGGCCGTGGGCATGGTGGACGGCACGATCTCGGAGTAGACCTGGCACTCGCGTACCCGGCGCGCGATCAGCTGCGCATACTGCGCGCCGAAGTCAACGACCAGGACGGGGCGGGCGCCGCCGGTCGCGCCGGGAGCCCCCGCGTCACCCGCGTTCGGATGCATGGGCGGCTAGCCCACTTGGCCGGTGGGAACGGTAGGAACAGTGGGCTGGCCGTTCCTGGCCGACCGGTCGCCATCGGCTGGCCGCTGGTCGCCGCCGCCGTCGCCGTTGGCGAGGGCGAGCCCGGCGGCACCCGGGGCGTCGTCCGCGCCGGTCGGGCCGCCGGGAGTAGTCGGCTCGGCGGGACCGCCAGCAACAGCCGACTCGGCGGGACCGCCAGGAACAGTCGGCTCTCCGCGGCCGCCGGGAACGGCCGGCTCTCCGGGGCCCCCTGGAACTGCCGGCTCTCCGGGACCACTGGGAACTGCCGGCTCTCCGGGACCGCCGGGAACTGCCGGCTCTCCGGGACCGCCGGGAACTGCCGGCCCTCCGGGACCGCCGGGAACTGCCGGCCCTCCGGGACCGCCGGTCAGCTCGCTGACCTTTACCCGGGCGATCCGGCGGCCGTCGAGCTCGGTCACGGTGAGCCGGCTTCCGTCGAACTCCACCAGCTCGCCAGTCTGCGGCAGATGGCCGAGCGCCGAGAGCAGGAACCCGGCAACCGTCTCGTAGGGCCCGTCGGGCAGCTCGATCCCGCTAAGGTCGGCGAAGTCGTCGAGGTTCATCAGGCCGTCGACCTCGATCTCACCGGTGCGCAGCCGCCTGGACGGGTGCCCTTCGGCGTCATACTCGTCCTGGATGTCACCGATCAGCTCCTCGACCAGGTCCTCGAGTGTGACGATGCCCGCGGTGCCGCCGTACTCGTCGATCACGATCGCCAGGTGGGCGCGATCCTTGCGCATCTCCGACAGCGCGGACATCACGGTCTTGCTGGTCGGCAGCATCTTGACCGGCCTGCTGATGTCGCCGACCCGAACCGAGCCGTTGCTGCCAGGGTTGAGCAGGTCGCGTGCGTGCACGAATCCGACTACGTCGTCGTAGGAGTCCTCGAAGACCGGGAACCGCGAGTGGGTGGCCCGCGCCGCCACCACCACTGCCTGCGCCAGCGGCATCGACGCGGGCAGGAAGTCCACCTCGGTGCGCGGCACGAGCACCTCGCGGATCTGCCGCTTGCCTGCGTCGAAGACCTCGCTGACGATGTGCCGCTCGTCCACGGACAGGTTCTGGTGACCGGCTACCAGGTCGCGCAGCTCCTCGCTGCTGATCGCGCCCTTGCCGACCTTCGGGTCGCCGCCGAGCATCCTGACCACCAGGTTGACGCAGACGCTGATCAGCCAGACGACCGGGCGGGCGAGCGTTGCGATCCGGTCGAGCACGGGGGCGGCGACCAGCGAGATCTGCTCCGATCGCTGCAGCGCGATCCGCTTGGGAGCCAGCTCGCCAAGTACGAGGGAGAAGAACGCGATCACCAGCGTCACGCAGACGAACGCGACCACCGAAGCCACGTGCGGCGGCAGGGCCGGAGTGAGCACGTGCTCGAGCGCGTGCGCCAGCGTGGCCGCGCCGTACGCGCCGGACATCAGGGTCGCGACCGTCACGCCGATCTGGACGGCGGAGAGGAACCTGTTGGGATCGTGGGCCAGCCGCGCCGCACGTTGGCCGCGCTTGCCGCGCTTGGACAGCGCCCTGAGCTGGCCCTCGCGCAGCGAGACCAGAGCCATCTCGGCGGCGGCGAAGAAGCCACCGATGAGGATGAAGGCGAGGACGACAAGAACGTCCCAGCCGACGCCATTCACGTCGCAGTCCCTGATCTCGGCAGTCAGCCACGATCGGCGACTGCCGGGCTGATAGCTGCCATCCTGGCAGGCATCGCGCGGTCGCGCGATGTCCGCTCAGTCTAGACAGTGCGCTCCGGCCGGGCGAATCTTCCCGACGGTCGTGACCAGCCAGTTCGGGGCGCCCTGGCTGGCCGCAGCGCCCTGTGCCATGCTGCTACCGGACATTCGGCAGATAACTCGTTCGAGCGGGTGGAGGCACAGCATGGCGGCTGAGATCCTGGACGACGCGAAGGCACTCAGCGCCGAGATCGCCGAACTGCGCCACGCCCTGCACGCCGAACCGGAGATCGGCCTCGACCTTCCGCTGACTCAGGCCAAGGTGCTCGCGGCACTCGACGGGCTGCCGCTCGAGATCAGTCGCGGGCAGGCGCTGAGCTCGGTGACGGCGGTGCTGCGCGGCGGCCGGCCAGGCAAGACCGTGCTGCTGCGCGGCGACATGGACGCCCTGCCGGTGACCGAGCGGACCGGCCTGCCGTACGCCTCGCAGCTGCGAGGCGCGATGCACGCCTGCGGCCACGACCTGCACACCGCGATGCTCGCCGGGGCAGCGAAGCTGCTGTCGGCCCGCCAGGCCGAGCTGCCGGGCAACGTGATCTTCATGTTCCAGCCTGGCGAGGAAGGCGCCGGCGGCGCCAGGCTGATGATCGAGGAGGGCGTACTCGACGCGGCCGGCGAGCGGCCGGTCGCCGCATATGCGCTGCACGTGGCGTCCGGGCTGCTGCCGCTCGGGCTGGCGGCGAGCAGACCGGGCACCGTGATGGCGGCCGCGGATACCCTGCACGTCACGGTCCGCGGCCAGGGTGGCCACGGGTCGCAGCCGCACCGCGCCGCCGACCCGATTCCTGCGGCCTGCGAGATGGTGATCGCGCTGCAGACGATGGTGACCAGGCAGTTCGACGTCTTCGACCCGGTGGTGCTGACCGTGGGAACCTTCCACGCCGGTACCACGGACAACGTGATCCCGGACGACGCCACGTTCGTCGCGACCGTGCGCACGTTCTCGCCGCAGGCTCGCGAGCGGATCAGGGCGGCGGCGCCGGCCCTTGTCAGGCAGCTGGCCACGGCGCACGGCCTGGAGGCCGACGCGGAGTTCGTCGACGGCTACCCGGTGACGGTCAACGACCAGGCCGAGTTCAGTTTCGCCGAGCGGATCGCCACCGACGTGCTCGGCGAGGGCAACTTCATCTCGGCGCCGAACCCGATGACCGGCTCTGAGGACTTCTCCTACGTGCTTGAGCAGGTACCTGGCGCGTTCGTGATGGTCGGCGCGGTCGCGGCCGGAGCCGACCCGGCCACTGCGCCGTTCAACCACTCGGCGAACGCCGTCTTCGACGACGGCGTGATCGCCGACGGCACGGCGCTGTACGCCGAGCTCGCACTGCGCAGGCTGTCCGCCTGATCACGGCTGCCGCACCGCGTCGTGCGGGGTGGCCGCCCGCGGCCCCCGGCCAGTTCGCCCTGCCGAAACTCACATAAACCCCGTATCGGGCTCGTCAAATGCGGCTCAGCCGACTACCCCGGCGTTCCAGTCATGATCACGTCCGTTTGGTCCGAATTGTGGTCACCCAACCCCTGGGTAGTTGCCGCCACCCCGCACCTGACGAGTCCGATACCGGGGAAGTAGTCGGGCGAAGCATGTTATAACCAGCCATGGCGTACCAGCCGGACGCCACCGCCGCGGCGGCGGGTACGGGCTCGGCAGACCTGGACCACGGGAGCCGGATCCGGTACCTGCGGTCCGGGCTCGGGCTGAGCCAGGAACTGCTGGCGCGCCGGACTTCGCGCTCTCTGGCGAAAACGCCGAAGCCGTGGCGCAGCTCTGCCGCGACCTGGACGGGTTCCCGCTCGGGATCGAGGAGGTGGCCAGCTGGGCCGGGACCATCTCGGCCGCGACATGCGGGACCGCCTGTGGGAGCTGCTCGGATCCGCCGGGCGACACGGGCGACGGGGACGGCCAAGGACCGGCCTGCGGACGGCACTTGAGTACAGCTACCGGCCGCTGCCCGGCGACCTGACCGACCGGTGCGCTGCCAAGACCGGTGCGCTGCCCAGACCGGCCCGATGGCCAGACCGGCCCGATGCCCAGACCGGCCGATGCCCAGACCGGCCTGGCGACCGGTCCCGGCCGCTACAGGGTCGCGACGTCCGCCTGCTTGACCCTGACCGCCTCGGCCGCGGCCCGCAGGCCGGCCAGCTCGTCGGGCGTGAGCTCGCGCTCCACCACTCGCCGGATGCCCACGGAGCCGATCTCGGCCTCCACGCCCAGGTACACCCCCGAGATGCCGTACTGGCCGTCCACCCAGGTGCAGACCGGCATCACCGCACCCGAGTCCAGCGCCACAGCCCTGGCCATCCGCGCCGCGGCGGCCGACGGCGCGTAGTACGCCGAGCCGGTCTTGAGCAGGGCGACGATCTCGCCGCCGCCGTTCCTGGTCCGGTCGACCAGGGCAGCGACATCCTCGGGTGCGAGCAGGTCGGCCAGCGGCCGGCCGTCCACCGCGCAGGCGGACGGCACCGGGACCATGGTGTCGCCGTGCGAGCCGAGCGTGAGCGTGCGGACCGAGCCCACCGGCACGCCGAGCTTCTCGGCGACGAAGTAGCTGAACCTGGCCGTGTCCAGCATGCCGGCCTGCCCGATCACCCGGTGCGCGGGGAACTGCGAGACCTTGGCGGCCAGCGCGGTCATCTCGTCGAGCGGGTTGGAGACCACGATGAGCACGGTGTCCGGCGCGTACTTGACCACCTGCTCGGTCACCGAGCGGACGATGCCGGCGTTGACGCCGATCAGGTCCATCCTGCTCATGCCTGGCTTGCGCGGCAGGCCAGCGGTGATCACCACGATCGACGAGCCGGCGATCGCCTCGTAGCCCTCGCCGGCCTGACCGGTGGTCTGGCCGGTCACCGTGGTCTCGAAGCCCTCGATGGGGCGGGACTGGCTGATGTCGAGCGCCAGCCCTTCCGGCTTGCCGTCGACGATGTCGGTGAGTACGACCTCGTCGAAGATGTCGTACTCGGCGAGCCGCTGCGCGGTCGTGGAGCCGTAGAACCCGGCGCCGACGACCGTCACCTTGCCTGAACGGGCCATGAACGTGTTCTCCTTCGCTAGCTGGGCCACGCCTGCTGGGGCCACGCCTGCTGGGCCGCTGCCTGCCGAGACCGGCGACGGCTCAGGCCATCGCCGCCTGCAGGTTCTTGTGCAGGGTGCTGAGGAACTCCTCGGTGGTCAGGTACGGCGCGTCGTGGCTGATCAGCAGCGCCAGGTCCTTGGTCATCATGCCGCTGACGACGGTCTCGATGCAGACCCGCTCCAGCGTGTCGGCAAAGTCACTGACCTCGGGCGTGCCGTCCAGCTTGCCACGGTAGGCCAGGCCCCTGGTCCACGCGAAGATCGAGGCGATCGGGTTGGTCGAGGTCGGCCTGCCCTGCTGGTGCTGGCGGTAGTGCCTGGTGACCGTGCCGTGCGCCGCCTCGGCCTCGATGCATGAGCCGTCAGGCGTCATCAGCACGCTGGTCATCAGGCCGAGCGAGCCGAACCCCTGGGCCACGATGTCGGACTCCACGTCGCCGTCGTAGTTCTTGCACGCCCACACGATGCCGCCGTCGCCCTTGATCACCTGGGCCACCATGTCGTCGATCAGCCGGTGCTCGTAGATCAGGCCGGCCGCGTCGAAGTCGGCCTTGAACTCGGACTCGAAGACCTCGGCGAAGATGTCCTTGAACCGGCCGTCGTACGCCTTCAGTATCGTGTTCTTGGTGGACAGGTACAGCGGGTAGCCGCGGTCAAGCGCGTACCGCATGGTGGCCCTGGCGAAGTCGCGGATCGAGTCGTCGTAGTTGTACATCCCCATCGCGATGCCGCCGCCGGAGAACCTGGCGACCTCCAGCGAGATCGGCTGGATCCCGGTCTCGCCGTCGGGCTGGAAGGAGATCGTCACGGTCCCCGCGCCGGGCACCACGAAGTCGGTGGCGCGGTACTGGTCGCCGTGCGCGTGGCGGCCGATCACGATCGGCTTGGTCCAGCCGGGGACGAAACGCGGAATGCTCTCGATCACGATCGGCTCGCGGAACACCACGCCGCCGAGGATGTTGCGGATCGTTCCGTTCGGCGAGCGCCACATCCTCTTCAGGCCGAACTCGCTGACCCTGGCCTCGTCTGGCGTGATCGTGGCGCACTTGACGCCGACGCCGAACTGCTTGATCGCGTTGGCCGCGTCGATGGTCACCTGGTCGTCGGTGGCGTCGCGGTTCTGAATCGACAGGTCGTAGTACCGCAGGTCGATGTCGAGATACGGCAGGATCAGCTCGTCCTTGATGAACTGCCAGATGATCCGCGTCATCTCGTCACCGTCGAGTTCTACGACGGGATTGGCCACCTTGATCTTGGACATGCCAGGGGTCCCTTCATCATGTCTGTCTCGCTACCCTTGCTGACCCATCCGGCCAGCCACTATCGCTCTGCGGTGCCGGGCCTCGCGTGCGCTCTGCCCGGGCGGCCCAGCCCGGACGGCTCTGCCCGGACGGCTCAGCCCGGCCCTGGCACCACGATCCCGGCCACCAGCAGGCCAAGGCCGAGTGCACTGAAGATCGCGACATCGAGCAACCGCCGTCTCGACGAGAGCATGCCTGCTCGCCCCTCCGGCACCGTCATCCTGGCCGCCGCGGCGACGAGCATGGTGCCCGCGAGTACCAACGTACCGCTCCTGAGCAGATGCACACCCTGGCGCATGATGGCAAGCGCCGCGACAGTGCCGGCCAGCACGATCCAGTAAGCGAGCGGGCCGAACCTGGCGAGCAGTCCGTGCCCCGCCTGGCCCGCCTGACCAGCGGCGTCGGGGCGGTCCGCCACCCGCCCGGCCACTCCAGCCTGGCCGGAACGGCGCCTGCCCGGAGCTCGCCTGGCGCCCGCCGGCCGCCGCTGCGCCGATGCCGCGTGCCTCACCAGGTCAGTATCCCAGCCGCGCGGGGTGACGGTAGTGCGACTCGGCCACCCGGTGGTGCGAGCCGGCCGCCCGGTGGTGCGAGCCGGCCAGCCCGTGCCGCCGGCGTCTGCCCGGCCCTCGCCGGCTGCTGCGCCATCGCGTCGCCCTCCAGACCACTGCCCTGCGAAGTGTACTTCCCGCCGAATCCGACACCTACGCGAGCCGAGCCTGGTCCGTCCGGGTTGCCCCGGTTGGATATGCGTCAGCCGGGTACGCATGCTGCAAGCGGAGCGGGTGCCTCGAGCCCGGAAGGTCCTGTCATGGAAGACCCCTACATCCAGATCGCGAGCACCGGGGCGGTCGTGCCGCTCCAGCCCGAGGTCACCACCGTCGGCCGCGGCATGCACGTCGACGTGCGGCTGGCCGATCCGAGCGTCTCGCTGCTGCATGCGGAGATCGTCCGCCGCGGGCCCTACGTCTACCTGGCCGATCTTGGTTTATCGCTGAACGGCACCCGGGTGAACGGCCGGCTGGTTGCCCGGAGGGTGCTGAGCGACGGTGACGCCCTCACGTTCGGATCGGCGCGGTGCCGGATCTGCGGCATCGCGGCCGAGGAGACAGCGCATGCCGAGCGGCCGCAGTCGGCGGCACCGGAACTGACCAGGCGCGAGCTTGACGTCATCGCCTCCCTGTGCCGGCCGTCGCTGTCCGAGGACGCGTTCGTCACCCCAGCCACCGCCAGGGAGATCGCCGCCGACCTGGTGGTCACCGAGGCCGCGGTCAAGCAGCACCTGCTGCGGCTTTACACCAAGCTCAAGATCCCCCAGGGCCAGAACCGCAGGATCAGGCTGGCGAACGAGGTGGTGGCGCTCGGCCTGGCGAGGCCGGAACTCCCCGGCGACCAGGGAGCAGGGCGGACCGATGTCACCGGCCGGGCCGAGGTCACCGGGCGGACCGACGTCACCGGGCGGACCGAGGTTACAGGCCGACCTGGCGAGCGATCCTGAGCAGGTTCAGCCGCACGTCGGTCAGGATCGCGCGCACGGTCGGCAGGTGCACGATCTGCGCATGCAGGCTGCGCACCGGCCAGTAGGCCGGCGCGTGCGCCTGGGCCGAGGCGTCGAGCACCGCCCACAGGGTGAGCGCAAGCACCCCCGCATAGGCGACGGCCGTACGCGCCGGAGTCCTGGCCACCGAGCCGAACAGCCGCGCCAGGGCGGTCCGGCTGCCCGACGAGCCTGGCCCGAGGCCGACGATCGCCACCAGCGTGCCTGCCCCGATCGCCGCGGCGAGCCTGAGCGGGTGCGAGGGCACCGCGATGATCGTCGCGGCCACCGCCACGCAGCAGCCGAGCAGCGCCACGGGGGAGAGCACAAGCAGCCCGACCAGCGACCGCAGCAGTGCCAGCGGGTAGAGCGCGGTGGCCACCACCGGGTCACTGGCCCGCCGACCGTCCGACCGGCGCCTGGCCATCTGGCGGCCCGTGGTCGTGGCCGCGCGCAGCAGCACGAGCACGGCAAGCGCGATCACGGTCCCGACGATCGGCGCTAGCACGGCCAGGCTGGCCGCTATGGCCACCACCGCGATCACCAGCGGGCTCCACGCCGAGATGTCGCCGGGCAGGCGCCGGCCCGCTCGGCTGGCACCGGCGGCCGCTGGGCCGGTGCCGGCAGCCCAGGCACCGCCCGTCCCGATTCCGAACCCGTCAGCGCCCGCCGCGCCGCCGAACCGATCCCCGGCCGCCAGCCCGTTCGGCGTCCCGAACCCGCTCGTCGTCCCGTACCCGCTGCCGCCAGCGAACCCGTCCCCCGAGGCGAACCCGCCGCCAGCGAACCCGCCGCCGCCCAGCCCGCCGCCGGCGCCAGGCACCGCGGCCGGCCCGCGCACCGCCGCCCCGGCCACCCCGGTCGACCCCGGTGCCGCGTAGTTCACCGGCGGCAGCAACTCGCGCAGGTCACCGGGACCGGCGGGGCCCAGCGGCCTGGTGTGGCTCGGCGGGGCCGCCACGCCAGGCTCGTCGGTGATCGTCATCGCCCGTGCGCCGGGCGCGAGCGCTGACCCGGCGCCGCGTGCCGATGGGCTCGGCACCAGGGCGGCGGGGTCGATGGCCGCGATCTGGCCGGCGATCTGCGCGGCCGACGGGCGGCTGGCCGGGTCGCGCAAGAGCGCGGCGTGCACCAGCGGGAACAGCGGGGTCGGCAGTGTGTCGAGGTCCGGCCTGCCGTGCACGATCCGGTAGAAGATGGTCTCGAACGACCCGGTGCCGAACGGCGGCCGCCCGGTCGCCGCGAACGCCAGCGTCGCCGCCAGCGAGTGCACGTCAGAGGCCGGCCCGCTGTCGCTGCCCTCGATCACCTCGGGCGCGAGGTACCCGGGGGTGCCCATGAACATGCCGGTCATGGTGAGCCTGGTGGTCTCGGGCATCTGCGCGATGCCGAAGTCGATGACCACGGGCTCGCCGTCGCAGATCATCACGTTGCCAGGCTTGAGGTCCCTGTGCACCACGCCGGCGGCATGCACCGCGGCCAGCGCCTCGGTCAGCCCGCGTGCCAGCCTGGCCAGCGCCTGCCCGGTCAGCGGCCCGCCGGCCGAGACCACGTCGTCCAGCGTCAGCCCCGGCACGTACCTGGTCACGATGTAAGGCGGGTCGCCGCCCAGGTCGGCGTCGACCACCTCGGCGACATACCTGCTGCGGACCAGCCGCATGGTCTCGACCTCGCGGGCCAGCCGCCGCCTGGCGTTCTCCTCGCGCGCCATCAAGGGGTGCAACGCCTTGACGGCCACCGGCGCGCCGCGCGCGTCCATGGCCAGGTACACGACGCCCATGCCGCCCTCGCCGAGCCGCCTGAGCAGGCGGTACGGGCCAAGCCGCTCGGGGGCGCTCTCCTGCACCCTCATGACCTCATAGCTTACGTACCGCTTGCCGCAGGCAGCAGTGTCCGGGCGAAGCTGATGCCGCGACTGCCGCCAGCCCGAGATGATTTCTTAACAGCTCGCTCTCCCCCCTGCCGCCCCAAGGCGGGTGTCGCTGGCGCGGATCGGCGAGCGTTAGCTGCCCGCGACCAGGCGGCGCAGCGCGGTGGCCGCCTCGGCGTTCTGCTCGGCGTGCTCGACCAGCCCCTTGGCAAGCTCGGCCGCCCACTGCGCGATCGGGACCGTGGTGCGGGACAGCACGATCCCGCGCACCTCGTGGCAGACCTCTGCCACCGGCACACCGCGCTGGACGCCGAGCGTCATGGTCTTCTCGCCGAGCTTGACCGCGATCCTGGTGACCGTTCCCGGTCGATTCGCCATCCGGTCGGCCATGCTCCTGGCCCGCTCGACGGTGACCGTGCCGGGCGGCAGCGAGTCGCCGAGCGACTCGGTGAGCACCTGGGCATAGATCGCGATGTCCGAGCTGTCGGCGCGCAGCGCCGCCGTCACCATCTCAAGCGACGGGCTGTCACCCGCGTCAGTCATCGCTGTGTCCTCACTCCCACCGGCCGCCCGCCGCGGTGTGCGCCAGGCTACCGTCCGGCGAACGTGGCCTTCCCCGGTCCATTCTCCACGAAGCTGCGCATGCCCGTGGCCGCGTCCTGCGTGGCGAACAGCCCGGCGAAGTGCAGCCGCTCGATCTCAAGGCCGGTGTCCAGGTCGGCGTCCAGGCCCTCGTCGACGGCCTGCTTGGCGGCCCGCAGCGCCACCGCGGGGCCGCGTGCGTACCTGGCCACCAGGTTGCGCGCGGCCTGGTAGACCTCGGCGTCCGGCACCACCTTGTCCACCAGCCCGATCGCCAGCGCCTCGGCGGCGCCGACGAACCTGCCGGTGAACACGATGTCCTTGGCCCTGGCCGGGCCGACCAGCCTGGGCAGCCGCTGGGTGCCGCCGGCGCCGGGGATCAGGCCGAGCAGGATCTCGGGCTGGCCGACCCGCGCGCCCTCGCCAGCCACCCGGAAGTCCGCGCACAGCGCGAGCTCGAGGCCGCCGCCGAGCGCGTACCCGGTGATCGCGGCCACCACCGGCTTGCCGATCCTGGCCACCGCGGTGAACGAGGCCTGCAGCCGCCTGCTGTCCGCCGCCATCGTCGGATAGCTGGCGTCGGCCATCTCCTTGATGTCGGCACCGGCGGCGAACACCTTCTCGCCGCCGTAGATCACCACGGCCCTGACCTCGGGGTCGGCGTCGGCCTGCGCGGCGGCGGCCGCGATCTCCGCCTGGACCTGCGCGTTCAGAGCGTTCATCGGCGGCCGGTCGAGCCGGATCGTGGCGATCGACTCGCTTGTCTCCACCCGCACGAACTCGCCCATCCGCCACCTCCGCCCTCCGCGGCCGACCAGGCCGCGGCCTCGAACACAGCGCGGCCTGCCAGGCCGCGACCAAGATCGGCAGCGGAGCCGCCTGGCCGCGGTCCCGAACAGCAGCGCGACCGCGCGGTCGCGCACGGCGATCTTACGCAGGACCGGCCGGCGACACAGCGCAGGGCCCGTCCGGCTCTCAGCCGGGCGGGCCCTGCGCCACCGTGGCATCAGGTAGCCCAGGGCTACTCCCCCACAGCGCGCGGCAGGGTCACGCCCTGCCAGCTGTTCAGGAACCCGCGCACCTCGGACTCGCTGTACCTGCGGTGCCCGCCGGGCGTCCTGATCGAGGAGAGCTTGCCGCCGCGGGCCCAGCGGGTCACGGTCTTGGGGTCGACCCTGAGCATGGCCGCGACCTCTGCAGGCGTGAGGAGCCTATTGTCCGGCTTGATCTGAGTTCTCACTGGAGCAGATCCTCTCGTTGCTACTTTGGTGTTGACGTCGTGACGGACAGTGACCAGTGATGGCACTACTCATTGAAGTCGTCGAATCACAGGATGTCACATGTCCCTCAGCTTTGCTGGCGTTCTAACCGGCAAGGCGACAAATTTCGGCGGCGATGAGCGCGGCCATTCCCGCAAAATGTTGCAAAGGGCGCTTCCGGTAGGACATTGCGCCGCGCCACCGCGCGGTTACCGCCCGGATAGACGCCGCCAGGAGGGCCTGACGTGGCCGGACGGGGCCGGACGGCGTGTCGGCTAGCGCAGGTCGCCGCTGATCATCCCGACCGACGCGACCGGGCAGGTGACCAGGCCCATCTCGGCCGGGGCGGCGAGCAGCGGGTGCGCGGGCAGCACCCGCACCGTGTAGCCAAACGGGCCAGGCGGGCCGAGCGTCGCCTCGCCGCAGTACCAGGCGACCGAGTCGGGGCCTGGCGGCGACTCGAGCGCGAGCACGCTGTGTGCCGGGTCGGCGATCTCGTCGTCGTCGCCGGTGCGGCCGTAGAGCACCTCCACGCAGACGTCGTCCGGTGCAAGCTGCCCGAGCGCGACGCCCGCCCGCACGGTGAGCCTCGCGCCCGGGTACTGGTCGCCGTCGTCAGTCTCCACAAGCTCGATCCTGACGTCCGGCCACGCCTGGGTGACCCGCTGCTTCCACGCGGTCAGCTCGGCCGCGCCGGCCATCGGCTGGTCGGCAGGCCCGGCCAGGGCGCGCGACGACCGTGAGGCAGGCAGGTAAAGGTCGGTCACGTACTGCCTGACCATCCTGGTGGCCTGCACCTTGGGACCGAGCGTGCGCAGCGTGTGGGTGACCATCTCAAGCCAGCGGCGCGGCAGGCCATCGCCGCCGCGGTCATAGAACATCGGCGCCACCGACAGCTCGAGCAGGTCGTAGAGCGCGGTGGCCTCCACCCCGTCGCGGCGATCGGGATCGGTCACTGAGTCGGCCGACGGGATGGCCCAGCCGTTCTCCCCGTCGAACCACTCGTCCCACCAGCCGTCGAGCACAGAGAGGTTGAGCGCTCCGTTAAGCGCGGCCTTCATGCCCGATGTGCCGCACGCCTCGAGCGGCCGCAGCGGGTTGTTCAGCCACACGTCGCAGCCCTGCACCATGGTCCTGGCCAGCGCCATGTCGTAGTCCGGCAGGAACACGATCCGGTGCCTGACCGCCGGTTCGTCGGCGAACCTGACCATCTGCTGTATCAGCGTCTTGCCGCCGTCGTCGGCCGGATGGGCCTTGCCGGCGATCACGAACTGCACCGGCCGGTCAGGGTCGAGCAGCAACGTCGTCAGCCGTACCGGGTCGTGCAGCATCATCGTCAGCCGCTTGTAGGACGGCACCCGGCGGGCGAACCCGATCGTGAGGATGTTCTCGTCGAGCGCGCCGGAGATCCAGGCGAGCTCGGCGTCCGACGCGCCGCGCTGCTGCCACGACGACCGCAGGCGCGCGCGCGCCTGGGCGACCAGGCGCGCCCGCAGCAGCTGGCGGATCTGGAAGATCAGGCCGGGGTCGGCGGCGACCTCCTGCCACGCCCGCTCGTCGTCGCCGAGCCAGTCGGCCGCGCCGGTGCCGTGGCCGTCCTGCGCCAGGCTGAGTATCTCCCCCGCCACCCAGGTCGGCGCGTGCACGCCGTTGGTGATCGAGCCGATCGGCACCTCGGCGGTGTCGAAGCCCGGCCAGAGCCCGGTGAACATCTCCCTGCTCACCTGACCGTGCAGCCTGCTGACCCCGTTGACGCGCTGAGCCAGCCGCATCCCCATCACGGCCATGTTGAACATGCTCGGGTCGCCGAACTCGTAGGTTTCGGCGCCGAGCGCGAGCACCTCGCCGACCGGAACGGCAGGCTCGCTGCCCGCGGCAGCGAACTGCGCCTCGATCAGCTCCTTGTCGAACCTGTCGATCCCGGCAGGGACCGGCGTGTGCGTGGTGAAGACCGTACCCGCCCTGGTCAGCTCGACGGCCTGGGCCAGCGAAGCGCCCGCCTCCAGGTATTCCCTGATGCGCTCGACGCCGAGGAACCCGGCGTGCCCCTCGTTGGTGTGGAACACCTCCGGCTGCGGGTGCCCGCTGATCGCGCAGTAGCGGCGGACCGCCCTGACCCCGCCGATGCCGAGCAGCAACTCCTGGCGCAGCCGGTGGTGGCTGCCTCCGCCGTAGAGCCGGTCGGTGACCTCGCGCAGCAGCGGGTCGTTGTCCTCGATGTAGGAGTCCAGCAGCAGCAGCGGTATCCGCCCGACGCTGACCACCCAGATGTGGGCAGAGATCTGCGCGCCTTCCGGCAGCCCGACGGTCACCTTGGCCGGGGCCCCGTCCTCGTCCCGCAGCAGCGTCATCGGCAGCCCGGCCGGATCGGTGGCCGGGTAGCGCTCGGCCTGCCAGCCCTCGGCCGACAGGGACTGGGTGAAGTAGCCGTGCCGGTAGAGCAGCCCGACGCCGATCAGCGGGACGCCGAGGTCGCTGGCGGACTTCAGGTGATCTCCGGCCAGGATGCCGAGCCCGCCCGAGTACTGCGGCAGCGCTGCGGTGATCCCGTACTCGGGCGAGAAATACGCGATCGCGGCCGGGCCTTGCGCGAGGAGTCCGGACAGCTCGTACCAGCGCGGCCCCGACATGTACTCGGTCAGGTCGTCCACGGCGCCGTGCAGGCGACCAAGGAACTCCTCGTCGGCCGCGAGGTCGGCCAGCCGCCGCGGCGAGACCCTGGCGAGCAGCGCCGCCGGGTCGTGGCCTGACTCCGCCCACGCCACCGGGTCGATCTCGGCAAAGAGCGCGCGCGTCGGAGCGTGCCACGACCAGCGCAGATTCTGCATCAGCGTGCTCAGCGGCGCCAGCGGCGCTGGCAGGGCAGGGTGGATGGTGAACCTGCGGATAGCTCTCACGCTGAGTGACATTAATGCGTGCGGGTGGCTACTCCGACCACGACCCCGCGACCGGCCAGATCGCCATGCGCAAACCCGGGGCCCGGGTGCATGTGCGGTGGCCCAGTTGGGTAGCTTTCCGTAGTGATCGGCAGGATTCCCATCCTTGACGTTCAGCCGTGCGTCGACTGCGGGCAGCGGCCCGCCAAGGCCGTCAGCGGCGAGACCGTGCGGATAACCGCGACCGTGTTCCGCGAGGGGCACGAGATGCTCGGCGCGGGCGTCGTGCTCCGCGACCCGGAAGGACAGCTGCAGCCGATCGTCGGCATGCGCGAGCTGGCCGAGGGCACCGACAGCTACGGCGCCGACATCGTGGCCGGCTGCCAGGGCCTGTGGCACTTCAGGGTGGAGGCATGGGGGGATCCGATCGCGCACTGGCGGCACGACGCGGCGATCAAGGTGCCGATCGGCCAGGACGTCGACCTGATGCTGGCCGAGGGCGCGCTGCTGTTCGACCGGGCGGCCTGCCAGGCCCGCAGGGCGCCGCGGGAGCGGGCCCTGTACGAGGCGGTCGCCGCGCGACTGCGCGGGTCCCAGGGTCACGCCGTCGACCGGCTCGCGGCGGCGTTCACCGACGAGGTGACCAGCGCGCTCGGCCTGGTGCCGCTGCGGGAGCTGACCGAGCACTCGCCGTGGCACCCGCTGATCGTGCACCGGCCGCGCGCGCTGGCCGGCTCGTGGTACGAGTTCTTCCCGCGCTCGGAGGGCGCGAAGGTGGACCCGCTCGGCCGCCGCAGGCCGACGTCGGGGACGCTGCGGACCGCGGCCAGGCGGCTGGCCGACATCGCGGCGATGGGCTTCGACGTGGTCTACCTGCCGCCGATCCACCCGATCGGCACGACCGCTCGCAAGGGCAGGAACAACGCGCTGGTTGCTGGCCCTGACGACCCCGGCTCGCCGTGGGCGATCGGCTCGCCGGCCGGCGGGCACGACGCCATCCACCCCGACCTCGGCACCATGGCGGACTTCGACTACTTCGTCTCCCGCGCCAAGCAGCTTGGCCTCGAGGTCGCGCTCGACCTGGCACTGCAGGCCTCCCCCGATCACCCCTGGGTGACCAAGCACCCCGAGTGGTTCACCACCAGGGCGGACGGGACGATCGCCTACGCGGAGAACCCGCCGAAGAAGTACCAGGACATCTTCCCGCTGAACTTCGACAACGACCCCGACGGCATCTACGCCGAGGTGCTGCGGGTGGTGCGGCACTGGATCGGCCACGGGGTGACGCTCTTCCGCGTGGACAACCCGCACACCAAGCCGCTGCCGTTCTGGGACCGGCTGCTCGCCGAGGTGGCCGCCGAGCGCCCGGACGTGATCTTCCTTGCCGAGGCGTTCACCAGGCCCGCCATGATGCGCACGCTCGCCTCGATCGGCTTCCACCAGTCCTACACCTACTTCACCTGGCGCAACTCGGCGCAGGAGCTGACCGAGTACCTGACCGAGCTTGCCGGGCCGGCGGCGGAGTACATGCGGCCTAATCTCTTCGTCAACACGCCCGACATCCTCGGCGGGTACCTGCAGCACGCTGGGCCTGCCGCGTTCCGGGTGCGGGCCGTGCTCGCGGCCATGCTGTCGCCGTCGTGGGGGGTCTACTCGGGCTACGAGCTGTGCGAGAACACGCCGCTGCGGCCCGGCAGCGAGGAGTACCTGGACTCGGAGAAGTACCAGTACCGGCCGCGGGACTGGGCGCTCGCCGCGCGGACGAACCAGACCATCGCGCCGTTTATCTCGCAGCTGAACGCGATCAGGCGATCACATCCCGCACTGTCCCAACTGCGTAACCTGCGTTTCCATTTTCCGGACCGGCCGGAGATTCTGTGCTTTTCTAAGACTGTGGGTGCGTCGCAAGCCGGCGCCCCTGGTGGCGATACGGTCCTCGTCGTAGTGAATCTCGACCCGCGCCAGCCCCGTGAGGCCACGGTCTGGCTGGACGGAACCGCGCTCGGCATAGATGTCAGGGCGGGGTTCACGGTAACCGACAAGCTGTCTGGCGCGTCGTACCGTTGGGGCGGGGCTAACTACGTCCGGCTGGATCCACAGGTCGCGCCAGCGCATATCTTTACGGTCTCCGCCGACCAGCCAGGCGACGTGGGCCGGGCCTAGACCATGCCGACCATGGCGCACCGCACCCACGACGCCGGGGCGGGGCACCGTGCGCCCCATCCGGCCTGGCAGGCGACGGTCCCGCGGTGGCGGGCCGGCCAGGACGCCGCACCGGCGGCACCCCCCCAGAACACGCTCGGCCACATGAGATACCAGGAGACACCACCGTGGCGACACAGCCGGAACCAGAGACGCAAGGAGCCCCCGCAGCGCCCCTGACCCCCTTCCGGGCAAGCTCGGCCGTTCCTAACGAGCCGGTACCGAACTCGTTCTCGTTCGACAAGCCGCGCGACCCGCAGTGGTTCAAGCACGCCGTGTTCTACGAGGTGCTGGTGCGCGGCTTCTGCGACTCCAACTCCGACGGCACCGGCGACATCCGCGGCCTGATCTCCCGGCTCGACTACCTGGAGTGGCTGGGCATCGACTGCATCTGGCTGCTGCCGATCTTCTCGTCGCCGCTGCGGGACGGCGGCTACGACATCTCGGACTTCATGGAGATACTCCCCGAGTTCGGCACCATCGGCGACTTCGTCGAGCTTGTCGAGGCCGCGCACGCCCGCGGCATCCGGGTGATCGCCGACCTGGTGATGAACCACACCAGCGACCAGCACCCGTGGTTCCAGGCGTCCCGCTCCGACCCTGACGGGCCGTACGGCGATTTCTACATGTGGTCAGACACCGACGACAAGTACCCAGAAGCCAGGATCATCTTCGTCGACACCGAGCAGTCCAACTGGACGCTCGACCCGGTGCGCGGGCAGTACTACTGGCACAGGTTCTTCCACCACCAGCCCGACCTGAACTACGAGAACCCGCGGGTGCAGGACGCGATGCTCGAGGTGCTGCGGTTCTGGCTGGACCTCGGCATCGACGGCTTCCGGCTGGACGCGGTGCCCTACCTGTACGCGCGCGAGGGCACCAACTGCGAGAACCTGAAGGAGACCCACGAGTACCTGAGGCGGGTCAGGGCCGAGGTTGACCGGCTCTACCCCGACCGGGTGCTGCTCGCCGAGGCCAACCAGTGGCCGACCGACGTGGTGCAGTACTTCGGTGACCCGCAGGCGGGCGGCGACGAGTGCCACATGGCGTTCCACTTCCCGCTGATGCCGCGGATCTTCATGGCGGTGCGGCGCGAGCAGCGCTACCCGATCTCGGAGATCCTGGCCCAGACCCCGCAGATCCCGTCCGGCTGCCAGTGGGGCATCTTCCTGCGCAACCACGACGAGCTGACGCTCGAGATGGTCACCGACGACGAGCGCGACTACATGTACTCCGAGTACGCCAAGGATCCCAAGATGAAGGCCAACATCGGGATCAGGCGGCGGCTCGCTCCGCTGCTCGACAACGACCGCAACCAGCTCGAGCTGTTCACCGCCCTGCTGCTGTCCCTGCCGGGGTCGCCTGTGCTGTACTACGGCGACGAGATCGGCATGGGCGACAACATCTGGCTGGGTGACCGCGACAGCGTGCGGACCCCGATGCAGTGGACGCCGGACCGCAACGGCGGCTTCTCCACCTGTGACCACCAGGGGATCTACCTGCAGCCGAACAACGATCCGATCTACGGCTACCAGGCGCTGAACGTGGAGGCGCAGCACCGCGACAAGGCATCGCTGCTGCACTGGACCCGCCGGATGATCGAGATACGCAAGCGCCACCAGGTCTTCGGCCTCGGCGTGTACTCCGAGCTGGCCGGCTCGAACCCGAGCGTGCTCGCGTTCGTCAGGCACTACGCGGACGACGACTCCCAGGCGGGCGGCTACCCGATCCTGTGCGTCAACAACCTGTCCAGGTTCCCCCAGCCGGTCGAGCTCGACCTGGGCAAGTTCAACGGCTTCACGCCGGTGGAGTGCATGGGCGGGGTGGCGTTCCCGCCGGTGGGCGAGCTGCCCTACCTGCTCACCCTGCCGGGGCACGGCTTCTACTGGTTCGTGCTCGAGCCGCCGGCCGCCGAGCGCGGCTGAACGACACCGCGGTGCCGACCCGCTCGCCTCCGGGAGACCCGACCGGCTCGCTTTTGTCGCTACGATGACACCCAGCAGACCTGAGGGGAACGACAAATGGCTAGGAAGCGCGAAAAGGCGGTCGCGGCCGGCAAGAAGCTGACGCTCGAGCAGCGCATCGCTCTCTACCGGGCAAACGGCCGCAAGGAGCTGACCCCGCGCCAGCTCAGGCGGGCCGCGCACAAGGCAGGCATCTCGACCGCCGAGGTGCTGCAGCGCGCCGCCGAGGGCTGACGTCCGCACGACACACCCGGCCACACCCGACCGGGCTACCCCGGCCACACCCGCGGCCGGGGTAGCTGTTTGACTGGCGCGATGAGGCACCGCGCCGCGACGCACAGCGCGCTGGCCGGCCTGCTGGCGGCCTGGTTCCCCGCGCAGCGCTGGTTCGCCGGGAGCGCCGGCCAGGTCAGCGCCGTGCGGATCACCTCGGACGTGCCGCTCGCCGACGGCGAGCCCGAGCTGCGGCACCTGATGGCCCACGTAACGGTCGGCGGGGCGAGCGTCGCCTATCAGGTAATGCTCGGCATCAGGTCCAGCCTGCCCGACGAACTGGCCGCCGCCGCGATCGGAACGCTGCCCGACGGCAGGATCTGCTACGACGCCGCGGCCGACCCTGAACTCACCGCCGTGCTGCTCGACGCCATCTCGGCGCGGCGGACCGCCGGGCCGGTCAGGTTCGCCGCCGTCCCAGGCGCCGTGGTCGAGCCGGGCCTGGCCGCCCGTACGCTGCCCGCGGCGACGAGCAACACCAGCGTCGTGTTCGGCGACCGGGCGATACTCAAGCTGCTGCGCCGCCCGTTCGCCGGGCACCACCCGGACCTGGAGATCCCGGCCGCGCTTGCCGCGGCCGGGTCCGCCCTGGTCGCACCGCCGCTCGGCTGGATCGAGCTGGCCGGAGCCTACGGGGGCGATGCGGAGCACAGCGGGCTGCCCGCTGTGCTCGGCATCGCCTCGCAGTTCTTCCCAGCCGCGACCGACGGCTGGTCGCTGGCCCTGGCCAGCCTGCACGCCGACCCGCCGGACTTCGCACCGCAGGCGCGCGAGCTCGGCGCGGCCACCGCCCGGCTGCACGCCGAGCTCGCCGCGGCGTTCGGCACCAGGGAGCTGACTCGGTCCGAGCTGGCCGAGCTGGCCGATGCCATGTCCGCCGAGCTGGCCGACGCCGTGGCGGCCGTGCCGCAGCTGGCCGCGTACCAGGCCGGCGTGGCGGCCTGGTACGCCAGGCTGGCCGAGCCAGGACCGCCGGTGCGGGTGCAGCGGATCCACGGCGACTACCACCTCGCCCAGGTGCTGCGCACCGGCGGCGGGTGGGTGGTACTCGACTTCGAGGGCGAGCCATCGGTGCCGATCGAGCGGCGGCGGGCGTTCGCGCCCGCCCTGCGGGATGTGGCCGGGATGCTCCGCTCGTTCGACTACGCGGCAAGGCACCAGGTGCTGCAGCGCCCGGGCGACGCCAGGCTTGAAGCCGTGGCCGCCGACTGGGTAGACCGGTGCCAGCGCGCGTTCTGCGCCGGGTACGCGGAGGTTTCCGGCGCCGATCCGGCGGGCAGTGGTCCGCTGCTGCGCGCGCTCACCTGCAGCAAGGCGGTCTACGAGGCCGTCTACGAGGTCAGGCACCGGCCTGACTGGCTCCCGATACCGCTCGGCGCACTCGCGGAGGCAGCCCGATGACGACGGCAGGCAAGCCGGCTAGCCAGGTCGACACGGCCAGGAAGGTAGACATCGCCGATCCGGTCAGCCGCGAGGAGATCGACCGGATCCTGGCCGGCCTGCACCACGACCCGCACTCCGTGCTCGGCGCGCACCAGTCCGAGCAGGGCACGGTGATCAGGGCGCTGCGGCCGCTCGCGACGTCGGTCGCCGTCGTGCTGCCCGGCGGCGCCAGCCTCGCCATGGACCACGTGCACGAGGGCGTCTTCTCAGTGACTGTCAGGGACGGCAAGGACGGCAACGGCGACTTCGACGGCGAGTACGCGATTGCGGTGCGCTACCAGCCGGACGGACCTGAGCTGGTCGCCGACGACCCGTACCGGCACCTGCCCTCCCTGGGCGAGATGGACCTGCACCTGATCGCCGAGGGCAGGCACGAGGAGCTCTGGCGGGTACTCGGCGCGCGGGTGCGGCCCGAGCTCGGCGGCACTTCGTTCGCGGTCTGGGCCCCGAGCGCCCGCAGCGTCCGGGTGATCGGCGACTTCAACCACTGGGACGGCCGGGCGCATCCGATGCGCTCGCTCGGCTCGTCCGGCGTGTGGGAGCTGTTCCTGCCCGGAGTAGGTCCAGGCGCCAAGTACAAGTTCGAGCTTTGCGGCCAGGACGGCAGCTGGCATCGCAAGGCCGATCCCATGGCGCTCTACGCCGAGACCCCGCCGGCCACCGCCTCGGTGGTGTTCGATTCCGGCTATCAATGGTCCGACCAGGACTGGATGGCGGCCAGGGCGGCCAGAGACCCGCTGCGCGAGCCGATGAGCATCTACGAGGTCCACATCGGCTCGTGGCGGCCTGGGCTGTCCTACGACGAGCTCGCGGACGAGCTTGTTCACTATGTGGGTGAGAGAGGGTTCACCCACGTCGAGTTCATGCCGGTCGCCGAGCACCCGTTCGGGGGCTCCTGGGGCTACCAGGTGACCTCGTACTACGCGCCGTCGGCGCGATTCGGCACGCCGGACGACTTCAGGCACCTGGTGGACCGGCTGCACCAGGCCGGGATCGGGGTGCTCGTCGACTGGGTGCCCGCCCACTTCCCGAAGGACACCTGGGCGCTGGCCAGGTTCGACGGATCGCAGCTGTACGAGAACGCCGACCCGAGCCGCGGCGAGCAGCCCGACTGGGGCACCCTGATCTTCGACTTCGGCCGCAGGGAGGTGCGGAACTTCCTGGTCGCGAACGCGGTGTACTGGCTCGAGGAGTTCCATATCGACGGGCTGCGGGTGGACGCGGTCGCCTCGATGCTGTACCTGGACTACTCGCGCGGGCCAGGCCAGTGGACGCCGAACGTGCTCGGCGGCCGGGAGAACCTGGATGCCGTGTCATTCCTGCAGGAGGTGAACGCGACCTGCTACAAGCGCTCGGCGGGCATCGTCATGATCGCCGAGGAGTCCACCGCGTGGCCGGGGGTGTCCCGCCCGGTGCACCTAGGCGGGCTCGGGTTCGGGCTGAAGTGGAACATGGGCTGGATGCACGACACGCTGTCGTACCTGTCGCACGACCCGCTGTTCCGCCGCTACCACCACAATGAGCTGACGTTCTCGATGATGTACGCCTACAGCGAGAACTTCGTGCTGCCGCTGTCGCACGACGAGGTGGTGCACGGCAAGGGCTCCCTGCTCGCCAAGATGCCGGGCGACGACTGGAAGCAGTTCGCCACGGTGCGGGCGCTGCTCGGCTACCAGTGGGCGCACCCCGGCAAGCACCTGCTGTTCATGGGGTCGGAGTTCGCGCAGCGGGCCGAGTGGTCGCACGAGCGAGGTCTGGACTGGGCCGAACTCGCCTCGCCGGCGCACGCGGGCGTGCAGCGCCTGGTGAGCGACCTGAACGCGGCCTACCGTACACTGCCCGCGCTGTGGCGGGAGGACTTCTCGCCCGCAGGGTTCAGCTGGATCGACGCGAACGACGCGTTCGGCAACGTGGTCTCGTTCCTCAGGTTCGCACCGGACGGCCCGGCGGTGGCCTGCGTCGTCAACTTCTCCGGCGACCCGCACTACGACTACAGGATCGGGCTGCCGATGACCGGCACCTGGCGCGAGGTACTCAACAGCGACGCGACCCACTACGGCGGCAGCGGCGTCGGCAACTACGGCGCCGTCGTGTCCACCGCCCAGCCCTGGCACGGCAGGCCGGCATCGGCGGTGCTGACCGTTCCGCCACTGGCCGCGCTTTGGCTGGTCTACGAGGCGGCCGCGCCGGTGTCTTCCGCCGGGTCAGCGACCGCCTCCGCGTCCCCGCCAGGACGCTGAGTTACCGTCATAGGCAGGGTCGTCGAGACGGAGCGGGGCTGGCGCATGGACGAGGAGCTGAGGTCCGACCTGCCGGAACACCAGAACGTGCCGGCCGACGCGGCAGCGCAGGTGACCGAACTCGCGACGGCCGAACTGGCTGCCGACCGGATGCCGGCCATGTACCTGGGGCACGGCGCTCCGCCACTGGTGGACGACCCGCTCTGGACCACCCAGCTTGCGGCCTGGTCGGCGGCGCTGCCGCGGCCGTCGGCGATCCTCGTGGTGTCCGCGCACTGGGAGTCCGCGCCGCTGACGATCGGCGCGACCGACGACGCCGCGCCGCTGGTCTACGACTTCTGGGGCTTCCCCGAGCGCTACTACCAGGCCACCTACCCGGCTCCCGGCGCCCCCGCCCTGGCCGAGCGGATCGGCGCGCTGCTGCACGGCACCGAGTCGGTCGCGCACGCACCAGACCGCGGTCTTGACCACGGCGCGTACGTGCCGCTCACGGTGATGTATCCGAGCGCTGAGATCCCGGTGCTGCAGATCTCCATGCCCACGCTCGACCCGGGCCGGCTGCTGCGGATCGGCGCGGCGCTGCGGCCGCTGCGCGACGAGGGCGTGCTGATCATGGGGAGCGGTTTCCTCACCCACGGGCTGCCGTTCCTGCGTGACCTGAGATACGACGCTCCCCCGCCCGGCTGGTCGACGGAGTTCGACCACTGGGCCGCCGAGGCGCTGGACCGCGGCGACGTGGACGCGCTTGCCGGGTTCAGGCAGGCGCCGGGAGCCAGGTACGCGCACCCGACCACGGAGCACTTCGCGCCGCTGTTTGTCACGCTCGGGGCGGCGGACGGCCAGGCGCCGGTGACCACGATCGATGGTTACTGGCTCGGGCTCGCCAAGCGCTCCTTCCAGGTCGCCTAGCCAGCCGCGTCCGGGCCGTCCCGTCCCGTCGCCTCGGCCCGGCGTCCCCTCCCGCCGTCCCGGCGTCCCCTCGGCCGTCCCGCCGTGCCGTGCGCCGCCCTGTCCCGCTGTCCCCTCCCGCCACTCTGGTCGCGGTCCGAGCTAGCCTTTCGCCAGGCTTGGGCGATACCGTCGCCCCCCAGGCTGCCCGATGTCAGGAGGCCCCCCATGTCCCAGCACGGCAACCCAGAGCCGGGCGATCCCCAGCACCAGGCCTGGCACGCAGAGAGCACCGCCGCCGCAGGCTCGGGCGGCGGCCATCCCGACGGCCATCCGGCTGGCCACGCTGGCAGCCGTGCCGCCCGCAAGCTAGGCATGGACCTCACCGACCTGGCCGACGACCACCCCGAGTCGAGATTCGACCGGATCCTGAAGTGGGTGCCGAGGATCCTGTCGAGCAAGCCGCACATCGTGGTGCTGGTGGCACTTGGCGTCTACCTGATCGTGCTGCCGCTGATCGGGATCGCCGTGAGCGCCAAGGCTGAGCTGATCGGCGGCAACTACACCAACGTCACCAGCGACATCGGCGCCTGCATCGCGGCCGGCGGCACGCTGCACCTGGTGAACCAAAGCCGCAAGCGCCAGAAGCTGGACGCCCAGCGGCAGCGCATGCTCACCGAGGTGCACACGCTGCTGCACCACGTGCACGCCGACGCGGCGGCCCAGCTCGGCCAGCCCGCGCCGCCGCTCGACCCGGCCGACTGATCGCGCCGACCGGCCCTACAGCAGGTCGAGTAGCCAGCGCGGGCCGGTCACCGCCGCCCCAACGGCCTCGCACCTGGCCCGGAGCTCGCGGTCGGCGGTGACAACCAGCCGGTCACCGGCGGCCCACTCGGCCTGCGCCACCTGCCTGACGATCTCATCGTCGCCCGAGCCCTCGGCCCGCACCACCCGCACCTCCGGCGGGCTGACCTCAGACCGAGCCCGAAGCGCACGCGCCCGAACCGCTCGCAGCCGGGCTGTGTGCGCCTTGTCCGTTCCGTGGTTGCCTGCCCCGGCCCGACCCACATCGGGCCCCTCCATCCCGGTTCCAGCGCCGCCGACCCCGGCGCGGGCATCCCCTTTCTCGTCGACCCCCGTCCCATCCGCTTCCGCCCGCGGCCCGTCAGCGGCGGCCGCCGCCGCGCCCTCGAGCACGACGACGAACCGCGGGAACCAGCGCTCGAGCCGCAGGCCATGCACCGAGTCTGGCAATGTCTGCACGCCGGTCGCCGCCAACCCGGCGATCTGCGCAAGCAGCCGCTGTGCTGCCCCGGCCCGGTCGCGCCACCAGCCGTCCGGGCGCGATCCCATCACGTTCGCCGCATCCACCACGATGGTCAGCGGCATCAGCGCCGTCCGCAGCGTCGGCCACTGCTCGGCGAACCCCGGATGCAGCCGCAGCCGCTCCACGTCGGCGGCCGGCACCCAGGCCACCTCGCTGGTCTCCTCACTGACCGGGGCGGCGGCGATCGGCACGGCGGCATGGGCCAGCACCGTGCGGTAAACCCAGCCGCCGTGGTCGTCGGCCGAGATGCCGTGCACGCTGACCAGGGCCGGCTCGATCGCGCACTCCTCGACCGCCTCGCGCACGGCGGCGTGCACCGCCGACTCGTGGCTGTCCCTGGCACCGCCCGGCGGACCCCAGGCGCCGCCGTGACTGCCCCACCAGCTGCGCTGCGCGAGCAGCACCGCGCACTGGTCCGCCCCCTCGGGGACGGCGACCAGCAGCCCGGCGGCCCCGTGCCTGCCCCAGTGCCGGTGGCCGCGGCCGCACCGGGTCCAGCCGTTCCCGTCGTGCACCGTCATCGCAGCCGACGATAGCTGACCTAGGCTGGGTCCATGGAATCGTTGCTAACCGGCCCCTTCGGTGATCTCGCCAGGCGGCGGACCGCGCCGCTGATACTCGAACTCGACCTGACCGAAGGCGTCATTGAGGCGCGGCCGAGCGAGCCGCTGTCGGCGGTGCTGAGCAGGCACCAGCCGACCGTCGCGGACATCCTCGCCGGCCTGCGGCTGGCCAGCGGCGACGACCGGGTCAAGGCAGTGGTCGCCAAGGTCGGCGGCAGGCCGATCGGCCTCGGCGTCGTGCAGGAGCTCCGGGAGGCAATCTCCCGGTTGCGCGCCGCGGGTAAGACCGCGATCGCCTGGGCCGAGACGTTCGGCGAGTTCTCGCCCGGCAACGTGCCGTACTACCTCGCGACCGCGTTCGAGACCATCTACCTCCAGCCGTCCGGCGACGTCGGCCTGACCGGCCTGGCATCCGAGCGGCTGTTCCTGCGCGGCGCGCTCGACAAGCTCGGCGTGCGGATGGAGGTCGGGGCGCGGCACGAATACAAGAGCGCCGCCGAGCAGCTGACCGAGCGAGGATTCTCGGGCCCCGCCCGCGAGGCCGCGCAGCGCCTTGCCGAGTCGGTCACCGCGCAGCTCGCAGCGGCGATCGCCGCGCGCGGCGGAGTCTCGCGCGACAAGGCGGTCGAGCTGATCAACGACGGCCCCTACCTGGCCGAGTCCGCGCTCCAGGCGGGCCTGGTCGACGCGCTCGGGTACCGGGACGAGGTCTACTCCGCGGTCCGCAAGCGAGTTAGGGCCGAGCAGGAGCCGATCCTGCTTTACCTCGGCAGGTACCAGCGCTACCGCGAGCTGGTGAACCGGGCCAGGCAGCTGGCCGCGGCGCGCCCGCCGGTCATCGCGCTGATCAATGCCACCGGCGCGATCAGGCTCGGGCGCAGCGGCCGCAGCCCGCTGACCGGCACGGCGATGGGGTCCGATTCGATCACCGCCGGGCTGCGGACCGCGACCGCTGATCCGCATGTCAGGGCCATCGTGCTGAGGGTGAACAGCCCAGGAGGCTCCTACGTCGCCTCCGACGCGATCTGGCGCGAAGTGGTCAGGGCCAGGAACGCGGGCAAGCCGGTCGTGGTCTCGATGAGCGACGTCGCCGCGTCGGGCGGCTACTTCATCTCGATGGCCGCCGACGCGATCGTCGCCCAGCCGGGCACGATCACCGGATCGATCGGCGTGATCAGCGGCAAGCCCGTGCTCAGCGAAATGCTCGGCAAGGCGGGCGTCACCACCGACTCCGTGGTGCTCGGCAAGCACGCTGGGATGTTCTCCACCTCGCACTCGTTCACCAGCGACGAGTGGCAGATCGTGGACCGCTGGCTTGACCACATCTACGCGGACTTCACCGGGAAGGTAGCTGCTGGCCGCGGGCTGACCGCGCAGCGGGTGCACGAGCTGGCCAGGGGGCGAGTCTGGACCGGAGCCGACGCGCACGAGTCCGGCCTCGTCGACGAACTCGGCGGGCTGTACGAGGCCGCCAAGCTCGCCCGCAGCCGGGCCGGCCTGCCAGAGGCGGCACCGCTTGTGCCGTACCCGAGGCTGAGCCCGCTTGACCGGATCAGGCCGGCCGCGAGCAGCGAGGACCGGCGCGCAGCGGCCGGCGCCGGAGCGACGGCAGGCACGGCGTCCGGCGCCGCGTACGGCGCGGCCGGCCGGCTGGCCGGCGACGCCCTCGCCGCGGCCGCGGCCGGGCTCGGCGCCGAGCTGCTCGCCGAGGCGTGGGGCCCGGTGTGGCAGCTCGCGGCCGGGCTCGGCCTGCCGGCCGCCGGACCGCTGCTGCTGCCTGGTAGCTGGACCTTTGAATGACGCAGCCAGCCAGCCCGGCCGGCTCGCGGCACGGGTTCGCTGCGGCACTCGGGGCGGTCGCCAGTGGCGTGACGCTGGTGACAGTGGCCGATGACCGTGACGACGTCGGCGTGACGGTCAGCGCGTTCTGCCCGGTGTCGATGGAGCCGCCGCTGGTCCTGGTCTCGCTGATCGATGGCTCGTACCCCGCCGAACTGCTCGGCCGGCTGGACAAATTCGCGGTGACGGTGCTGGCGGTCGGCCAGCGCGTGCTGGCCGGCCGTTTCGCCGCCGCTGGCCGGCCGGGCGCCAGGCTGCTGCTCGATGACATCGCGCACCATCGCGGGATCGCGTCCGGCGCGCTGATCCCCGACGGCGGGCTCGCCGCGGTCGAGTGCGAGGTCGTCAGCAGGGTGCCTGCGGGTGACCACCTGCTGGTCATCGCACGAGTGCTGGCGGTCGACACGGTGGCCGAGTCCGGCGATCCGCTGATCAGGTTCCGTGGCCGCTACCCCGCGCTGGCCCGCAGCTGACAGCAGCCGGGCACCAGTCCCAGCCGGGTGCGGCCCGCAGCTGACAGCAGCCGGGCCCCAGTCCCAGCCAGGCGCGCCCGCAGCTGACAGCAGCCGGGCCCCAGTCCCAGCCAGGCGCGGCCCGCAGCTGACAGCAGCCGGGCACCAGTACCCGCCGGGCGCGGTGCCTAATTCGGTAGAGGCTCGGCTAGGGTCGCCGCTAGCCTGCTGCGATGCTGAGGCTCAGGCCGCCGCTGCCCGCCGACGAGGCAGCGTTCCGCGCCGGTCATGCCCAGATGGCGGCGGAGGGCTTCGTCTTCGGGCTCGGCCTGGATCCCGGGAAGAGCTGGCCGGAGTATCTGGCCCTGCTGACCGACCAGCGAGCGGGGCTGAACCTGCCCGAGCGGCACGTGCCGAGCACGTTCCTGCTCGCCGAGGTGGCCGGCCAGCTTGTCGGCCGGGTGTCGATCAGGCACCAGCTGAACGAGTTCCTCTTGCGCGAGGGCGGGCACATCGGGTACGGCGTTCTGCCTGCGCACCGGCGCCGCGGGCACGCGACCGAGATCCTGCGCCAGAGTCTGGTCATCGCCCGCTCACTGGGCATCATCCGAGTCCTCGTTACCTGCAATGACGACAACGCGGGATCGATCGCCGTAATCGAGTCCTGCGACGGCGTGTTGGACTCGGTGGTCCCCGGCGCCCCTGGCGCCCCGGCGGTCAGGCGCTACTGGATCGACTAAGCCCGGGTTTCGTCGGGCGCCCATCCCGGATCCCGTTCCCACACCTCCGACCGTCTGAATGGCAAACCGGGTAAGACAGGGCAATTTCCCCGCCGCGCGACCGCCGCCACCCAGGTGAGATCGACTTTTCATCCTCTAGCGCTTCGCAAATCAGCCCAAAAGCCTCGTGATCATGACGCTGGCGGATGAAAAGTGGGCGCGGCGGATGAAAAGTGGGCGCGGCGGATTGGAACTGGGCGCCGCAGATGATGAGCGGGGCGCGAGTGCGGCTCGCTGGCGCGCATCGACTGGGCCGCACAATCCTGTTATGTAACTGTTATTGAATTGGCCAACCGCCACACCGGCCCTGGCGTGTGTGGCTGGTGACAAGGACGGCGCCTGCGCCACGGGAGCGTGCATTGCGGCAGAGCAGGGACTTCGAGGAGTTCTACCAGGCGAGTTATGGCCGCCTGGTAGTGATCTTGCTCGCGGTGCTCGGCAACCGGCAGGAGGCCGAGGACACCGTGCAGGAGGCATTCGCGCGGGCGCTGGCCCGCTGGTCCAGCGTGAGCAGGTACGACGTTCCTGAGGCGTGGGTCAGGCGGGTGGCGCTGCGGATCGCGGTGGACTCGGGCCGCGGCTGGCGGCGGCGGCTCGACGCCTCGGCGCGGCTACGGGCGACCCGCCAGCGGGGGGAGGCCGAGCCGTCCGACGCGCTGCCGTTCACCGCGCTCGGCCGGGCACTGATGCGGCTGCCGATGCGCGAGCGAGAGGCGCTTGTCCTGCACTACGTCGCCGACCTGCCGGTCGACCGCATCGCCGCGGACCGCGGGGTGCCCGCCGGCACCGTGAAGGACAGGCTGGCCGCTGGACGGCGCCGGCTGGAACGCGAGCTTGCCGCAAGCCCCGAGGAGGCCCGCGATGGATGATCAGGAACTGCGGAACGAGTTCTCCGATCTGGTCAGCAGGGTGCCGCAGGTCCGGGTGCCCGACGTGTCGGTGATCAGGCGCCGACTGCGTCGCAGGCGCGCCTGGCAGGCGAGCGCTGGCGCGCTGACCTGCGCGTGCCTGGCCGTGGTCGCCGTGGCGCTGGCCGGGGGGACCACGGCGCGCCAGCCGGCCGGGGCCGGTTCGCGCACGGTGCCGCGCTGCCAGGCCAGCCAGCTCCGGTCGTCGTGGGTCGGCTTCGTCAAGGTCAAGGGCGTCTGGGCGGAGGCGCCGCCGGAGACCACCTTCCTCGGGCTGCGGAACGTCAGCCGGACCTCATGCTCGGTGAAGGGCTGGCCGCGGCTGGTCATGACCAACGCGAGTGCCGTGCGGCACCTGACGATCTCCGACGACACGACCAGCTGGGTGCTGCCGACCGGCGCCAACAGCATGAGGCTAAGGGCGGTCGAGCCGACCTGGGTGGTCCTGCGGCCTGGCGTCACCGCCGTCTCGGCGGTCACGGTCTCGCTGCGGCCGATGCTCCAGGGCTGCGTAATCCCGCGGTGGAAGGTCGCCGCCCCGGTGCCGCGCGCCCGCGCGAGCCGGGTGCCGAAAGGCCCGGGGATGATCTGCGATTCCACCTCGGTCGTGGTGTCACCGCTGTACCCACGCCGGGTGCCGATCACCCAGAACTACCCGGCGTCGGCGCGGCCGACGCCGCCGACCCCGCCCGCTTCCTAGCCCTCGCGGCTACCCGCGGCCCGCACGCCCGGCACGGACGGCACGGACGGCACGCCCGGCACGGACGGCAAGGACGGCACGGACGGCCCGCACGGCGCCTAGCCCAGCCGCGCGGGTCCTGGCAGGTGCTGCTGGCGGAGCGCGCGCATGACCTCGGCGCGGTCGGTGCCGGCGAGCTTGTCGATGTAGAGCTCGCCGGCTGAGGTGATCGGTCTCGTGCTGCAGGCAGCGGGCGAACTCGCCAGAGCCGGCCACCGTGACCGGGTGCTGGTCCAGGTCGACGCCGGTGACCACGGCATGCGCGGCCCGCCGCCGCGGCGCGCTGACCCCGGGGATGGACAGGCAGGCTTCCAGGCCATCCTGCTCGCCGGTCAGCTCGGCCAGCACGGGGTTGATCACGTAGCCGAGCTCGCCGTCGAGGTTGTAAGAGAACACCGCGAGACCCGAGCCGATCTGGTTCGCCGCGAGTCCGGCCCGGCTAGGTTCCTGCACTGTGTCGAGCAGGTCGCGTACGAGGCTGGCCAGCGCAACATCGAAACGCGTCACCCGCTCGCACGGCGTGCGCAGGACCGGGTCGCCGAGCAGCCGCAGCTCACGGACCGTCATGTCGTCCACGTGCCGGTGCCGCTGGTGCGGCTAGTGCCGTCGCGGCCATGCCGCCGGTGCAGCCGGTGCGGCCAGTGCCGTCGGCATGGCAAGTGCCGTCGGCGTGGCCAGTGCCGTCAGCCGTCAGCTTGTCGATCCGGTCGAGCACCATCTTGTGCCACCCGAGCTCGGCGTCGATCCGCATCCGCGCATGCTCGATGACCAGGTCGTCGGCGACGGTCTGGTCAGGCCACGCCCGGTCCCTGTGGTGGTCGAACTGCGTTCGCTGCGCACTCAGCGCCCCGATCCGGTCCTCGACGTACCCGCGCAGAGTGTCCTCGTCGAGGTCCGCGCTCATCGCCAGCGCGAGATCGACCGGGTCGGGCCGGAGCCTGACCTCACTGAGCGCCTCGGCCCGCAGCGCCCGCAGTTCATGCCGGCCCTCCTGCGTGATGGCGTAGACGGTGCGGGCCGGGAGGTTGCCCGATTTCTCGGTGCGCAACGGCTCGATCAGTCCCTCCGCCTCCAGCCGGTGCAACGCGCTGTACAAGGAGCCGGGCCGCACGTCCGACCACAGGTCCGCACGGTCCACCCGCGCATGGCGGCGGAGCTGGTGCCCGTACATCGGCCCGCGCCGCACCAGCGCCCCAAGCACGAACAACCGAGTGGGGTTCACGCTGAAAGTAAAACACGACTACTCAAATTTGACTACTCGCGATCGTGATAGCTGCTGGTGCAGGGGCAGGGCGTCGACGGCTCACCAGCCGCACAACCACTCCGCGCCCGGGCCACTCGGCTACTCCACGAAGCCGCCGCCCGACCTGCTCTACCAAAACGTCCCCACCGCCTACCGCCCGGCCCACACCCCAGATGCATTGTGGGCACCCTACTGTCGCCAGAGCAGCAGGAAGGTGCCCACGACTTTCGGGCGATCCGGCCGCGCAGTGGTGGCCGACGGCCAGTGCCGCGCAGACCGGCGGCCAGTGCCGCGCAGATCGGCGGCCAGTGCCGCGGGCCGGGAGCCCAGGGGTCAGTTCGGGCTGTAGGGGGACGAGCGCAGGTCGGGCGCCGGGGTCGTGCCGAGTTCCTTGAGCATGGCGGTCTCCCTGGTCAGCAGGGAGCGCTCGACCGCCAGCCGGTGCGCGGCATCGGGCTGGGCGAGCAGATCCTGCCGCACCGGCAGGTCGATGATCATGGACGCGGCGACCAGGTGCGAGAGCAGCACGGGCTCGTCCGGCAGGTCAGGCACACTGATCGTGGCGCCGCCCCGGTCGGCCAGCGCGTTCAGGTAGCTGCGGAACGCGCCCTGGACGGTGCGGACGGCCAGCGCGGCGACGGCCGCGTCGCCCGCCTCGTTGGGCAGCAGTTCCACCTCGCCGGACAGATAGGGTTGCGACTCATCCACGCTGTGCAGCCTGAACCGGTCCGTGCCGACCGTGATCAGGTCGTACTCGCCGTCCTCGGCCTCGGCGACCTCGCGCACCGTGGCCGTGCAGCCGATCTCGAACAAGGCCGACACGCCGGAGACCCCGGTCTCCCTGCCTTCCCGGATGGCGATGACGCCGAACCGCCGTGGCTCGGGCCCGTCGAGCAGGTCGCTGACCAGCTGCTTGTACCTGGGCTCGAAGATGTGCAGCGGCAGCACAAGCCCAGGGCAGAGCACCGTTCCCAGCGGGAACAGCGGCAGCATCTCCATGCCGCGACTCTATGCCTGTCTACCCTGCGGTCGGCTGTACCCTGCGGTCGGCTCTACCCCTGCCGTCGGCTCTACCCCTGCCGTCGGCCTTTGATCACGACTCGCTCGCCGGCCTGCGGCACCACGGCCGTCCAGCCGAGCTCCGCGTCGATCCGGTCGCGCAGCGTCGCGGCGGCAGTCGCCTCGCCGTGGATCACGTAGGTCGTCCGCGGCGCGGTCCCCGTGCCGAGCCAGGCCAGCACGTCGTCCGCGTCCGCGTGCGCCGAGAACGCATCCACCTCGGCTACCTCGGCCCGCACCGGCACGTACTCGCCGTGAATCTTCAGCGCGTGCGCGCCGCTGAGCAGGTCGCGCGCCCGTGTTCCGGCCGCGGCGAACCCCACGATGAGCACGGTGTTGCGCTGGTCGGGCAGCATGTGCCGCAGATGGTGCAGCACCCGGCCGCCGGTCGCCATACCCGAGGCCGACACAATCAGCGACGGCCTGGCCGGGTTGTTGGCGGACATGGACTCCTCTTTAGTCCGCAGCTCCTCAAGCATGCCGGGGTCGAGCGCGGCCGGGCCGTCGGCGATGATCTCTGGGCGCAGCTCGGCGTCGGCCGCGCCGATCGCCTGCTGGTAGACGCGCAGGCCAGCGAGCGCCATCGGGCTGTCCACCAGCACGGGCACCGACGGTATGGCGCCGGCCTTGTGCAGCTGGTGCAAGGTGCGCAGGATCACCTCGGTACGATCCACGGCGAATGCCGGGATCAGCACCGAGCCGCCGCGGTGCAGGGTCCGCGTGATCGCGTCGGCGAATGCCTGCCTGGCGCTCTCGTCGCCGTGGCTGCGGTTGCCGTAGGTGGACTCCACCAGCAGCACGTCGGCGCCGGCGAACGGCTCGGGCGCGCGCAGCAGCGGATGGACCGCGCGGCCGAGATCCCCGCTCGATACGACCGTGAACGGCCCGCCGCGACCGGTCACCGCGAGCTCGGCCCACGACGAACCGAGTATGTGGCCGGCCCGGTGCAATGTGAGCCTGGCGCCGCCTACCAGGCCGACCTCCTGCCCGTGCTCGACCGGCCGCACCAGGGTCATCGCCCGGTCGACGTCCGCCTCCTCGTACAGCGGCAGCGCCGGGTGATGCCTGGACCAGCCGTGCGCATTGGCGTGCTCGGCGTCCTCGGCCAGCAGCCTGGCGCTGTCCCGCAGCACGATCTCGACCAGGTCGGCGGTATAGCTGGTGGTGAAGACCGGCCCGGCGAATCCGTTGCGCACCAGGGCGGGCAGGTAGCCGCAGTGGTCGAGGTGCGCGTGGGTCAGGACGACGGCGCCGATCTGAGACGGCGCGACAGGAAACGGGTCCCAGTTGCGCCGCCGCAGGTCCTTAGCCCCCTGGAACAGGCCGCAGTCAATCAGCACCCTGGTCCCCGCGCTGTCCACGAGGAACTTGCTGCCGGTCACGGTTCCTGTGCCGCCGAGGAACGTGAGCCCGGGCCGTGGCGGCCGGTCATTCATGATCGTCCTCCCTCGCGCCGCTTCACGATGCACCGCTCTACAATGCGCCGCCCTGCCGCGCGCCGCTCCGCCGTGCGCCGCCCTGCCGCGCGCCGCCCTGCCGCGCGCCGCTCCGCCGCGCGCCGCCCTGCCAGGCGAGTATGCCGCCCTGCCAGACAGCGGCGATCAGCGGTACCCCTGGCCGGTACGCGAGATAGGCGTGCGACGGCGCGTCGAGCAGCACCATGTCGGCGCGCGCGCCCACGCCGAGATGACCCACGTCGGTCCTGTGCAGGGCGCGGGCGCCGCCCGCGGTCGCGGCCCAGACCGCCTCCTGCGTGGTCATCCGCATCTCCCTGACCGCCAGCGCGATGCAGAACGGCATGCTCGACGTGAAGCACGACCCGGGGTTGCAGTCGGTGGCGATCGCCACGGGCACGCCGGCGCCGAGCAGCCGCCGCGCGTCCGGGTACGGCTGCCTGGTGGAGAACTCCACCCCGGGCAGCAGGGTCGCCGTGGTCTGCGAGCCGGCCAGCGCGTCCACGTCCGCGTCGGACAGGTACGTGCAGTGGTCGGCGGACGCTGCGCCCGCCTCCACCGCGACCTGCACTCCGGGGCCGTGGCCGAGCTGGTTCGCGTGCACCCTCGGGAGCAGCCCGGCGGCCCGGCCCGCCGCGAGGATCGCGCGCGCCTGGTCCGCGTCGAACGCGCCCAGCTCGCAGAACACGTCCACCCACCGCGCGTGCGGCGCGCACGCGTCGAGCATCGGGCCGCAGACCAGGCCGACGTAGCCCGCCGGGTCGGTCTCGAACTCGGCAGGAACCACATGCGCGCCCAGATAGGTGACCTCGGGCGTGACCTGCACCGCGAGAGCGACGCTGCGCGCCTCGTCGCCGACGGTGAGCCCGTACCCGGACTTGCACTCGAACGTGGTGGTCCCCTGGGCGAGCATCTCGGCGGCGAGCGCGCGCAGGTTCGCGCCGAGCTCGGCGTCGCTGGCCGCCCTGGTCGCCGCCACCGTGGCGCGGATCCCGCCAGCGCCGTAGGGCAGGCCGGCCATCCTCGCGGTGAACTCGGCACCCCGCTCGCCGGCGAACACCAGGTGCGCATGCGAGTCGACGAAGCCGGGCAGCACCGCCCGGCCGGCCGCGTCGACGGCCTCGTCGGCCGCCGGGGCACACCGTGCCTGGCCGGTCCAGGCGACGCGGCCGTCCTCGATCACCACGGCCGCGTCGCCCAGCGCCTCGAACTGCGACCCGCCCGCGTTCGTGACCAGCTCGCCGATGTTCGTGATCAGCGTGCTCTGCGTCCCCACCCGGGCATCCTGTCACGCCGCGGGCTCAGGCGGCGACCAGCTCAGACGGCGACCAGCTCAGACGGCGACCGCCGCCTTCGCGTACCGGTCGAGGATGTCCGGCCAGCCGCCTTCGGCCGCCACCGACCTGGCGAGCTGGTCGGCGTCGGGGCCGAGCCGCTCGATGTGCCGGTGCTCGAAGTCCATCCTGGTCTGGCCGTCCTCCTCCGCGAACCTGACCTCGATCTCGCTGGCGTGCTCAGGGTCGGGGTCGTACTCGAACCTCGCATTCAGCTGCCAGGTGAGAACCAGCCTGCCGGGCGGGTCGTAGACGAGGACCTTGCCCCAGTCGCACTCGCTGCCGTCCACGCCCCGCTCGTACCAGCGGCCGCCCACCCCGGGCTCGATCACGACCTCGGCGAGCTCGGCCTGCCCGATGTGGTGGCCGATCCACCAGCTGCTGAAGCCCTCGGTGAACAGGCTGAACGCGCGCGTCGCCGGGATCGGCACGGTCCGCGACACCCGCACGGGGTCGATGACGGTCTGGCTCATGTCTCCTCCTTCGAGTCGGTACGTGACTGCGCTTCGCCGGGCACCTGCCGCCCGCCGAGACCCTGCCGCCGCTCCTGATCAGCGATCCGCTGGGCGGCCTCGGTGAACCCGTCGAGCGCCTGGTTCCACATCTGGTCCAGGTAGGCGCGGATGGAGCTGATGCCCGCAGGGTCGATCCGGTAGATGCGCCTGGTGCCCTCGGCGTGGTCGGTGACCAAGGCGGCCTGCTTGAGCACCTTGAGGTGCTGCGAGACGGCGGGCCTGCTGACCGGCAGCTCGTCGGCAAGCTCGCCGACCGCCATCGGCCGCCGCGCCAGGCACTCGAAGATCGCGCGCCTGGTCGGGTCGCCGAGCACGCCGAGAGCGGCAACTCCGTAAGTTTCCACTAACCGTAAGTTAACACTTACGGATAACGCGGTCAACATCTAGATTGCTAAACGGCTCGTTCGAGATATACTCGGTACCGAGTGATTGAAGATGAGTAATACTCAAGATCCCTTCCCCGAGCGGATGCCAGGCGCCGCCAGGCGGCGCAGGCCGCGCCCGTTCCCCCGCACGCCCGTCGCGCTGTCGGTGCTCAACCTGCTGAACGAGCGGCCGATGCATCCCTACGAGATGCGCACGCTGATGCGCGAGCGCGGGCACGACCGTGCGTTCCCGATCAAGGAGTCCTCGGTCTACGACACCGTCGCCCGGCTGGCCGACCGCGGGTTCATCGAGCCCGTCGAGGTGACCAAGCAGGGCCGCAGGCCCGAGCGCACCGTCTACACGATCACCGACCTGGGCAGGGACGAGCTGCTGGTCTGGCTGAAGGAGCTGACCATCGAGCCGGGCCCGGCGTATCCGGCATTCGCCGCGCCGCTCATGTTCATCTATGCGCTTGGCAGGGAGAACGCGATCGGGGCATTCGAGCAGCGCGCCGCGCTGCTGGAGGCCGAGATCTCCAAGTCCGACGCCTACCGGCGCGCCGTCAGCGCGCACATGCCCGGCTTCTTTCGGCTCTTCGGCATCGAGGAGGAGTACGCGCAGTCGATGCGGCGGGCCGAGCTGGCGTGGCTGCGGGCGATCACCACCGAGCTGCGGGACGGGTCGCTGCCGTGGCCAGCGCCGGACGACGCGCCACCCGAGGATCAGCCGGAGGCAGGACCGTGACCAGCACAGACACCCCCGCCGATGCGGTGCGGACCATCGGGCTGCGCAAGGCGTTCCGTGTACGCGGCGGCACGGTCGACGCCGTCCGCGGCATCGACCTGACCGTGCCGTCCGGGCAGGTCTTCGGCTTCCTCGGCCCGAACGGCGCGGGAAAGACCACCACGCTGCGGATCCTGACCACCCTGCTCGAGGCCGACGGCGGCGAGGCCTTCGTGGCCGGCGCCAGCGTGCGCACCCAGCCCGCTGAGGTCAGGCGCCGGATCGGCTACGTGGGCCAGCTCGGCGGCGCCGACGCGTCGGCGACCGGCCGGGAGAACCTGCTGCTCCAGGGACGGCTGTACGGAATGAGCGCCGCCCGGGTGCGGGAGCGCGCAGAGGAGCTGATCTCGGTCCTTGACCTCGGCGGATTCGCCGACCGGGTGGCCCGCAGTTACTCGGGCGGCCAGCGGCGCAGGCTCGAGGTCGCGCTCGGGATCATGAACCAGCCGCAGGTGCTCTTCCTCGACGAGCCCACCACCGGCCTTGACCCGCAGAACCGCGCCAACCTCTGGGACCAGCTGCGCGGCCTGCGCGACGCGGGGACGACGGTCTTCCTCACCACGCACTACCTGGAGGAGGCCGACCAGCTCAGCGACCGGCTCGCGATCATCGACCACGGCACGATCATCGCTGAAGGCACGCCGGCCGAGCTCAAGCGCCGGTACTCGGCTGACGTGCTCACCCTCACGCCGAGGCTGCCGGAGGCCGACCTGCCGGCCCTCGCCAGGCGACTGGCCGGGCAGCCGTTCGTGACCGCCGCGTCCGCCGACGGCACCGACATCAGGCTGGCGGTCACCGAGGCGACCGGCGCGGTGGCCGCCGTGTTCGCCGCGCTGCAGGCCGAGGGGGTGGAGGTCATCGCGGTGTCGCTGGCCGAGCCTTCGCTGGACGACGTGTTCCTGCGCCAGACGGGCCGATCGCTGCGCGACACGGACGCCAGGCCCGCGCAGGCGCAGACCATGCCGCCGACGGCGGCGCAGACGCAGGCCGCGGCGGTGGCACAGTGACCGGCGCAACCGCCAATGAGGGGTCCCGATGACGTTCGCGCTGCAGACCTGGCTCTTCTTCCGGCGCAAGCTGCTCGAGGCGCTGCGGCAGCCGGTGTGGATATTCACCGGGCTAAGCACGCCGCTGCTGTACCTGGCGCTGTTCGAGCCGCTGCTGAAGTCGCTGGCCGGCCGAGCGGGGTTTCCCCACGGCACCGTGCTCGACGTCTTCGTGCCGGGCATCCTCACGCTGCTGGCGTTCGGTGCCGGAATGGGCGCCGGCTGGGTGGTCATCTGGGAGCTTGACTCGGGAGTGACCGAGCGCCTGCGGGTCACCCCGGCCAGCCGACTCGCCCTGCTGCTCGGAACGGTCCTGCGCGACATCGTCATGTTCGCCGTGCCCGCCCTGGTCGTGGTGCTCGTCGCGATCCCGTTCGGCTTCGACGCGCACTGGGGCGGGCTGGTGCTGCTGCTCGCGCTGCTCGCCATGCTGACCGCCAGCGCCTCGGCCACCTCGTCGGCGCTCGGCATCAAGCTGCGTCAGATCGGCAGCCTGGCCGCGATCGTCACCGGCGCCCAGCTGCCGCTGACCCTGCTGGCCGGGATCCTGCTGCCGCTGTCCGTCGGGCCGGTCTGGCTGCGCGTGCTCGGGCACGTCAACCCCATGTACTACGCGGTGCAGGCGGCTCGCGACCTCGCCGCCGGGCAGGTGCTCACCGCGACGGTGGGCGTGGGGTTCGCGGTCATGGCCGCCCTGGCGGCGCTCGCGCTGTGGTGGGGCACCCGCAGCTACCGCCGCGCGATGGCCTGACGCCCTGACCGGCGAGGGGACGACCTCGGACTGCCGGTGCGGCCGAGGCGTGGTGGTACGGTCGATCGGTCAGCTCAGACAGTCAGCTCGGACGAGCCCGGTGGAGGCTGCCAGGATGCGACGGCTGGACGTACAGATCGCCACGCCCGATGGCCGCAGCGACGGGACCCTGCACCTGCCTGACGGGGACGGACCGTGGCCTGGAGTGCTGGTCTTTCCCGACGCGGCCGGAGCGCGGGAAACGTTCAGGCAGATGGGCGACCGGCTGTCGGGCATGGGTTATGTCGCGCTGATCCCGGACGTCTACTACCGGGCCGGCGAGTGGGCGCCGTTCGACATAGCCACCGTGTTCGCCGACCCGCAGGAGCGGACGCGGCTGTTCGGCCTGATCGGCGCGCTCACCAATGACCGGATCGTAGCCGACTCGGGCGCCTACGCCGACTTCCTGCTCAAGCGGCCCGAGGTGAGCGGCCCGGCGATCGGCACCACCGGCTACTGCATGGGCGGACGCATGTCACTGGTCGCGGCGGGCGGGCTCGGCCAGGCGATCGCCGCGGCGGCGTCGTTCCACGGCGGCAGGCTGGCGGTGGACGGGGACCCGTCAAGCCCGCACCTGGCCGCCGACCGCATCAGCGCCACCGTCTACGTGGCAGGCGCGACCGACGACGACTCCTTCACCGCCGAGCAGGCCGGGTTGCTTGACGGCGCGCTCGCCGATGCCGGAGTCGACCACACCGTCGAGTTCTACCCCGCGCACCACGGGTTCGCCGTGCCCGACAACCCGACCTACGACGCGGACGCGAGCACCAGGCACTGGCAGGCACTCGACGCGCTCTACCAAGCCCACCTGCACGGCTCCTGACAACGCCGTCGAGCCCGCCGGGCCGCGAGCGCCGCCGGCGGTCGCCCGGTGCTGCGACGCCGTGCTGGTCAGGCCCGCCGGCGGCTAGCCGAGCACGTCCCGAACGGCAGCCGTCAGCGCGGCAGGAACGTCATCGACCAGCAGGTGCCTGCCGTCCGCCACCACGTCGCGCCCGCCGATCACGACGTTGCGCACGTCGGCCGGAGTGGCGGCGAAGATGACGGCGCCGACCATGGCGAGGTCGGGCTCGCCGCGCGCCGCCTGACCGCCGGCAGGCTCGGCCGACCCGGCCAGCTCCGCCAGCCCGGCCAGCCGAGGCGAGTCGAGCCCGATGGTCACCAGGTCGGCGACTGATCCCGGCGCGATCTCGCCGGCGTCTGGCCAGCCGAGGCTGGCGTGCCCGTCCCAGGTCATCGCTGTCCCGAGCGCCTCGGCGGTGAAGTTCCCTCGCTTCCGGCCGGCCAGCCGCTGGTACATCTCGATCCGCCTGGTCTCCTCGAACAGGTCGACTACGGCCTGGCTATCGCTGCCGACGGTCAGCCGGCACCCGGCCTCGGCGAGCGCGGCGAACGGGCCGATCCCGTCGGCCAGGTCGGCCTCGGTGGTCGGGCACAGGCAGGCGAACGTCTCGCTGCCGCCGAGCAGCCGGATGTCGGCGTCGGTCAGGTGCGTCGCGTGCACGACTGAGGTGCGCGGGCCGAGCACCCCGGCGTCGTACAGCACGGCCGCCGGCGTGCTGCGGTACGCGGCGAGGCAGGCCTCGTTCTCGGCGACCTGCTCGGACAGGTGCGCGTGCAGCGGGGCGCCGCACCGGCCGGACCAGGCGACGACGTGATGCATCTGGTCCGGCGGCACCGCGCGGACCGAGTGAATCGCAGCGCCGAGCCTGGCCGCCGGGCCGAGCGCGCCGTACTCGTCGGCCCCGAGCAGGTCAACCCGCTGCGCCCAGCCTTCCGCCGTCCCGTCCCCGAACCGCAGCTGCGGCCCGGTCAGCTCCAGCGACCAGCCGGCCCGGTCCAGGCCGCCGGACAGGTAGCAGGTGTCGAGCAGCGTGATCCGCAGGCCGGCCTGCGCGGCGGCCTCGATCAGGGCGCGACCCATCGCGTTCTGGTCGGCGTACCTGACCCCGTCGGGCCCGTGGTGCAGGTAGTGGAACTCGCCCACGCAGCCGATCCCGGCGAGCGTCATCTCGGCGTAGAGCGCCCGGGCCAGCGCCAGGTACAAGTCGGGGTCCAGGCGCGCCGCGACCTGGTACATCCGGTCCCGCCACGTCCAGAACGTCCCGCGCCCCGCCTGCGTGATCCCCCGCAGTGCGCGGTGGAACGCGTGCGAGTGCGCGTTCGCGAGCGCGGGCATGGTCAGCCCGGCCAGCCTGACCGCCCCGGCCGGCGCCTCGGAGCGCGCCACCCCCGGCGTGATCGAGGTGAACCGGTCCCCGGCGGCCGCGATCAGCACGTCGGGCAGCACGCCGACCCCGGGCAGCCAGGCGAACTCGGCGTGCCAGGTCCGGGTCGCCGGCCGCGGCTCTGCTGGCAGCGACCCGGTCACCGGCAGGCCAGTTCCGCGAGAACGGCGGCGAGCGCCACCACGCCGGCCTCGCAGTCCGCGGGCTCGGCGTGCTCGGCAGGCGAGTGGGACACGCCGGTCGGGTTCCGCACGAACAGCATCGCCGTCGGCAGCCTGGCCGCGAGCACGCCGGCGTCGTGCCCGGCGCCCGTCGGCAGCACCGGCGCGTCGATGCCCGCGGCGGCCAGCGCCGCCACCACCCGGTCGCGAAGATCACGGTCAAACTCCACCACCGGCGTGAACGACTCGCACCGGCTGCTGACGCTCACCCCGTGCTCGGCGGCGCAGCGGCCCGCCGCGTCGAGCACCGAGCCGACTAGGTCGTCGAGTAGCTCCAGGCTCGGGGCGCGGGCGTCCAGCCACGCATGCACCGAGGCGCAGATCGCGTTGGACCCGCCGGGCTCAGCCACCACCTTGCCGAAGGTGGCGAGGGCGCCAAGGGAGGCGGCAGCCTCCCGGGCGGCGAGCACAGTCGCCGCGTACGGCAGCATCGGGTCGCGCCGGTCGGCCAGCCTCGTGGTGCCCGCGTGGTCGGCCCGCCCGGCGAAGTCGATCCGCCACCGCCCGTGCGGCCAGATGGACTCGGCCACGCCCACCGCCGCGCGCTTGCCGGCCAGCGCGCTGCCCTGCTCGACGTGCAGTTCGACGAACGCGCCGATCCGCCCCAGCAGGTCGGGCTCGACTCCGATCGCCGCAGGGTCGAGCCCGGCTGTGGCCATGGCCTCGGGCAGCCCTACTCCGCCTGCGTCGGTCAGCCGCACGGCGTCCTGCGGCGCGACGACGCCGGTGAGCAGCCGGCTGCCCAGGCACGCCAGGCCGAACCTCGCGCCCTCCTCCTCGACGAACGCGGCCAGGCCGAGCGGCCTGACCGGGGCGAGGCCCTGCCTGACCAGCACGTCGACGGCCGCGAATGCGGAGACCACGCCGAGCGGGCCGTCAAACGCGCCGCCGTCGGGCACCGAGTCCAGGTGGCTGCCGGTGACGATCGCGCCGACCTGCCCCACGGCCGCGCCGACCGGGCCTGAGCCGCCGGGCGGGTCCCACCAGGCCCAGAGGTTTCCGTTGCGGTCGGTCTCGGCGCGAAGCCCCCGCTCGGCGGCGGCCGCGAGGAACCATGCGCGGCAGTCCGTGTCCGCCTTGGTATACGAAAACCGACGGTATCCACCGGTTTGCTCATCGCGCCCGACCGGCAGCAGGGATTGCCAGAGCGGCAGGTTCCATGATCTCGAAGGATCAGTGGGCAAAAACACCACCCAATCCTTCGAGATCATGGAATCGTGCCGGTCTCACGCGCCGTGCTCCCGCATCGGGATGCGGACGCCGCGCTCCGCGGCCACCTCGCCAGCCCGCTCGTAGCCGGCGTCCACATGCCGGATCACACCCATGCCCGGGTCGTTGGTGAGCACCCGCTCCAGCTTGCGTGCCGCCATCGGGCTGCCGTCGGCCACGCAGACCTGGCCAGCGTGGATCGAGCGCCCGATGCCGACGCCGCCGCCGTGGTGAATCGACACCCAGGACGCGCCCGAGGCCGTGTTCACCAGGGCGTTCAGCAGCGGCCAGTCGGCGATGGCGTCCGAGCCGTCGGCCATGCTCTCGGTCTCCCGGTACGGCGAGGCAACCGACCCGCAGTCCAGGTGATCGCGGCCGAGCACGATCGGGGCCCGGACCTCGCCGTGGGCCACCATGTCGTTGAAGCGCAGGCCCGCCTTGTCCCGCTCGCCGTAGCCGAGCCAGCAGATCCTGGCGGGCAGGCCCTGGAAGTGGACCTTCTTCCCGGCCATCTCGATCCACCTGGCCAGCTGCTCGTTGTCGGGGAACAGGTCGAGTATCGCCCGGTCGGTGGCCGCGATGTCCGCCGGGTCGCCGGACAGGGCCACCCAGCGGAACGGCCCCTTGCCTTCGCAGAACAGCGGCCTGATGTAGGCGGGCACGAACCCAGGGAAGGCGAACGCCCGGTCGTAGCCGCCGAGCTCGGCCTCGCCGCGGATCGAGTTGCCGTAGTCGAAGACCTCGGCTCCGGCGTCCATGAAACCCACCATCGCCTCGACGTGCGCCGCCATGGACTCGCGGGCCCGCCGGGTGAAGCCGGCCGGGTCCTCGGCCCGCAGCGCCGCCATGTCCTCGAACGCCACGCCGCGCGGCAGGTAGGTCAGCGGGTCGTGCGCCGAGGTCTGGTCGGTCACCACGTTGACCGGCGCGCCCATCGCCAGCATCGCCGGCACCAGGTCGGCCGCGTTGCCGAGCAGGCCGATCGAGAGCGGCTGACCGGACTGCGCGGCCGCGGCGGCCCGCCTCAGCGCGTCGTCGGTGTCATCAGCGGCGACGTCCAGGTAGCCGAACTCGAGCCGGCGGGAGATGCTGGCCGGGTCGCAGTCGATGCAGATCGCCACCCCGCCGTTCATCGTGATGGCCAGCGGCTGCGCCCCGCCCATACCGCCGAGGCCCGCGGTGAGCGTGATCGTCCCGGCGAGCGTGCCGCCGAACCGCTTCGCGGCCACAGCGGCGAACGTCTCGTAGGTGCCCTGCAAGATGCCCTGGGTGCCGATGTAGATCCACGAGCCGGCCGTCATCTGGCCGAACATGGTAAGCCCGAGCGCCTCGAGCCGCCGGAACTCGTCCCAGGTGGCCCACTGAGGTACCAGGTTCGAGTTGGCGATGAGCACCCGCGGCGCCCACTCATGCGTGCGGAACACGCCGACCGGCTTGCCCGACTGCACGAGCAGCGTCTCGTCGCCCTCAAGGTCGCGCAGCGAGCCGACGATCGCGTCGAACGCCCCCCAGCTGCGCGCGGCCCGGCCCGACCCGCCGTAGACGATCAGCTGGTCGGGATGTTCGGCCACCTCGGGGTCCAGGTTGTTCATCAGCATCCGGAGGGCGGCCTCCTGCGGCCAGCCCTTGCAGGACACCTCCGTTCCTCGTGGTGCCCGCACCGGCCGCGGGCCGGCCGGCTCCTGACCTGACATTCGCGCAGCGGTCATCGCCCGTTCCTCGTCGAGTTAGGACCCGCTGCGGCGGAGCGCCGCAGCCACACCTCATCTTCCCCGCTCGCAACGGCCATCACCACCACTCGCGCCGGTACTAAAGCGCGGCTGGCCAAGTCGGGTCGCCGTTTGCAACGTGGGCCCGTTGTTGTCGTGAATCGCAGTCGTGAGTCGCAGCATCAAAGGGACACGCTGTCGGCTGGTCGCGGGGGCCGGCCGCCTCAGCCCACGCCGTAGAGCTTGCGCAGGATCGCGAGCAGCGATGTCCTGGTGAGCGCGCCGACGTTCTCGCCGAGGATCGTGGCACCGGACGGCGAAAGGAAGAACGTGATCGGCAGCGCTGGAACGCCGTAGCGGGCGGCGGCCGAGGCCTGCGGGTCGAACGCGACCGGGTAAGGAACCCGGTACCTGCTGACGAAGGCTGTCGCCGGACCGCGAGCGTCCGCGGAATCGATGCCGACGAAGCTCACCCTGCCGTGCAGCTGACGCGCGACGCTGGCCAGTGCCGGGGTCTCCTTGGTGCAGATGTGGCAGGTCGAGGCCCAGAAGTTCATCACGATCGGCCTGCCGGCGAGGCTGGCCAGCGTGATGGCCGTGTGCCCATGCAGCGGCGGCAGGTCCAGGGAAGGGGCCGGCCGGTCCAGCCTGACGAAACCGAGGCCCTGAGCGCTCATCGGCGCCGCGTTCCGCGGCGCCGATGCCCAGCGGATGCCAAGAACGGTCGCAGTGGACAGCACGACGGCGCCGACCGCGATCAGCGCGATTGCGAAAAGACGGCTACGCCGCGTCGCGCGCCCGGTGAGGGGGTTCACCATCATGCCAAGGAACCTACCTCGCGCCCATTCCGCGCGAGTCCGCGGCTGGTATGCGCGAGACCTGGCGGGCTGGTCCGCGAGACCGGCGGCGTGTTCCGCGCGAGACCTGGCCGGGTCCGCGCGTTCCGCGCGGAGGGCGGGCCGGCCCTTGCAGGACGGCCCGCCCCGGCAACTGCATTCAGCGAGCTAGCTCTACCAAGCCCGGTTGCTCAGTAGGGCAGGCCCTCGGACTTCAGCCAGCCGCTCGCCACCGTCGAGTAGCTGGCGTGGTCCAGGATGACCGCCTTGTCCATCGCCAGCAGGCCGGCGGTGGTCAGCTTCGCCGAGATCGCGTTGAGCGTGTTGATGATCAGCGAGTTGACGCCCTTCTTGTAGACGAGCGGCACGACGTTCTGCGCCGCGAAGTTGAACTTCGGGTCGGCCAGCGCGACCAGGTGGTCGGTGATGATCTGGGGCGTGGTGGTGAACACGTCGGCGGCCTGCACCTTGCCGTCCTGGAGCGCGGCCAGGGTGATCGGGCCGGACTCGTCAAGCGGCACGAACGCCTTGAAGTGCAGCCCGTAGTTCTTCGCCAGCCCGATCAGGCCGTCGGTCCTTGTCTTGAACTCCGGCGGGCCGCCGAAACTCATCGTCTTGGCAAGCGGCTTGAGCTGCGCGATCGAGGTCAGGTGATGGGCCTTGGCGAACGCCTGGGTCACCGTCACCGAGTCCTTGTCCTGCGCGGATGAGGGGTTGAGTATCTCAAGCGTCGACGGCAGCTTGGCGTCGAGCGCGGCATCCACTTGCGAGGTGCTCGCGGCGGTGCTCGTGGTGTCCACGGACGTGGTCAACAGCGCGCCGTTGTACTCGGGGATGATCGTGATCGCGCCCTTGGCGATCTCCGGGTAGTAGACCTCGCGCGCCCCGATGTTGAACTTGTCGGTCACCTTGACGCCCTTGGCCTGAAGCGCGAGCGCGTAGATCTCGGCGAGCAGCTCGTTCTCGGGGAAGTTCGCCGAGCCGATCACCACCGACCCTTTCGAGCTCGACGACGCTAGCGGATTGGACGAGGTCGAGCTGCTGCTGCATGCGGCGAGCGTGAGTCCGGCTGCCAGCGCCAAACATGACGCTGCCAGCCGTCTCAGCGAGGAAGTGGTGAGCATTGATAGTTTCCCTTCTTTTTCGATAGGAAAATTAAAGACATCACGAGCGCCCCGCGTCTCGCAGGCCTGCGGGCACGACGAGCCGGCGCAGTCCAACGAAGACGACCTGGACGAGGAGCGCGAGCGCGACGACGAGCGCCGCGCCGCCGGCCACCTCGCCGTAGTCGTTGCTGGCCAGGCCGTCGAAGATGTACCGGCCGAGGCCGCCGGTACCGATCTCGGCGGCGATGGTGGCCGTCGCCACTATGAAGATCGCGGCAGTGCGTAGCCCTAGCATGATCAGCGGCATGGCGACCGGGATCTCGACACGCCGCAGCACCTGCCATCCGCTCATGCCCATACCCCGCGCGGCGTCGGTCAGGTCGGGGTCCACGCCGAGTACGCCCTCGTAGGCGTTGACGAGGATCGGCGGAATGGCCAGCGCTACCAGCGGAATGAGCCAGGTCAGCGGGGAGAACCCCAGGTACACCACCATCATGATCAGCAGGCCGAGTGTCGGGATGGCCCGCCAGATGTTGGCCAGGCTGACGATGACGAACGCTCCCCTGCCGGTGTGCCCGATCGCCACGCCGAGCGGCAGCGCGATCACGGCGGCGACCAGCAGCGCCAGGCCGCTGTAGCCGAGATGCTGCAGCACCCGGATCTGGATGCTGTCGGCGCCGTGCCACTGCTGGCCCGAGGTGAGCCAGGACCAGGCGAAGCTGAGATAGGTCATGACACCCCCGCCAGGTCGCGGTCGGCCGGGGCGGGCGTGAGCACGGCAGGCGGCATCGGCCGTGCCTGGCGTCGCTGCCAGGGGGTGAGCATCCTGCGGGTCACGATCAGCAGCAGGTCGGCGGCCAGCGCGAGCACGATCACCATGGCGATGCCGACGAAGATCTCGGTCGGGAAGTCGCGCTGGAGCCCGTCGATGAAGAAGTAGCCCAGGCTGCTGACGCCGATCAGCTGGCCGAGGCTGGCGAGGCTGATGCTGGAGACGGTCGCCACCCGCAGCCCGGCGATGATGACCGGGATCGCGACCGGCAGTTCTACCTGCGCGAGCCGACGCAGCGGCCCGAAACCCATGGCCGTGGCGGCCTGGCGCACCGGCTCGGGAACCGAGCGCAGCCCGTCCACCACGTTGGGCACGAGCACGCACAGCGAGAACAGCGTGAGCGGGATGATCACGGTCGCATCAGACAGCCCGGTATAGGCGATCAGCACCACGAACAGGGCCAGCGACGGGATCGCGTAGATCGCGCTGGCGATCGACAGGACCGGCGGGTAGAGCAGCCGCCACCTCGCGCAGACGATCCCGACCGGCACCGAGATGGCCAGGCCCAGCAGGGCCGAGACGACGCCGAGATAGGCGTTCTGCAGGGTGAGCTGACCGATCTGGCCGATGTTCTGCGGGATCCAGGACCAGACCATCAGCCCTGCCAGCCAGAATGCCGCCCGGCCGCGCCTTCCTCGGCCACGGCTTCCTCGGCCGACTGGATGGCTGAGCGCATCCTCTCGTAGGTGGTCACTCCCACCACGCGGCCTGCCGAGTCCACGCCGACGGCCCTGCCGGTGCGCGACAGCACGGTCGCGTCAAGCGCCGCGCGCAGCGAGTCGGTGTCCGGCCGAAACGTGTGACCGCACCCGATCAGCGGGAGGTCGGCCAGTGTGGCCAGCTCCGGAGCGGCCTCAAGGTCGGCGAGGGCGAGCCAGCCGAGGGGAATGCGTTCCGAATCGACGACGAGCACCCACTGCTCGCCGATCCCCTTGGCGACCTGGGTCGCGTCGGCTGCCGTCGTCTCCTGCGGCAGCACGGCGGCGAGGTCGAGCTCAAGGCCCATCGCATCGAAGAAGGACAGCCGCCTGATGCCGCGGTCGAAGCCGACGAAGTCCTCCACGTACTCATCCGCCGGGTAACCGAGCAGCCGCTCGGGCGTGTCGAGCTGCACGAGCTTGCCGCCCGGGCGGAACACGGCGACCAGGTCACCCACCTTGATCGCCTCCTCGATGTCGTGCGTGACGAACACCACGGTCTTGCGCAAATCGGCCTGAAGCCTCAGCAGCTCATCTTGCAGGCTGGCTCTGACAATCGGGTCGACCGCGCTGAACGGCTCGTCCATGAGCAGCACCGGCGGATCGGCCGCCAGCGCCCGCGCCACGCCCACGCGCTGCTGCTGCCCGCCGGACAGCTGGTGCGGATAGCGCGAGGCCATGGCGCGATCCAGGCCGACTAGGTCCATCAGCTCGTGCGCCCGGCCGCGCGCCTTGGACTTCCTCCAGCCGTTCAGCAGCGGAACGGTCGCGATATTGTCCTCGATGGTCCGATGCGGGAACAGGCCGGTGTGCTGGATCACATAGCCGATTCCGCGGCGCAAGGCGGACGGGTTGGCGGCCAGGATGTCCTGGCCGTCGAGCAGTATGCGGCCGCCGGTGGGCTCGACCAGGCGGTTGATCATGCGCAGCGACGTGGTCTTCCCGCAGCCGCTCGGGCCGACGAGCACGACGGTTTTGCCCTGCGGAACGTCAAGATTGAGACCGTCCACCGCGACGGTTCCGTCCGCGTAGCGCTTCGTCACGTCATCGAAGGTGATCACTACGCGGCCCCTTCTGTTGCTGGGTCCCTGCCCAGCGCCATACACCGCAGAAAAGCTAGCGTAACCGGTGAACCGTTACTGCCTGCACAATCCCCACGGGCTCGCGACAACGGCAACTGGTTTCACTGGCGGCCTCGTTCACGCGTTTCACGAACATTACCCCGCGCGGCCGACAGTGAACGTCGGCCGATCCGCGGCAGCCCGTGAGCGGTCGCCTGCGGGTGCCGGCGGGGCTTCGGGGGGCTTGGCGGGGCTTCGGCGGGGCCTGGCGGGGCCTGGCAGCGCCCTCCGGCCAGCTGCCGGAGGCGCCGAGGAGCGTTCCGTGCGATGTCGGACCCTGCTGATACGTTGCTTGCAGGAAACTCGCAATAAGACCCTGCAGGAGACGCGCAGGAAGACGGAGACCTATCCCGCCGGGAGACCTGGAACATCCGATATGCCCGATGAAGATCCGGCGAGTTCGCCGGACCGCCAGCCGTCCAGTCACGAGCCGGTGGCCGACGCGGCACAGTCGGGCCGAGCGGAACCCGAGCCCAGGTCCGACTCCCCGCCCGCAGCTGAGGCCACGGCGGCCGGTGACGCCGATTCCGGCGAGCCGAAGCGGCTGACCGGCGCGAGCTCATGGCGGCGGGGGCCCGGCCGGCGCCCACGCCGGTCCGAGGCGCACGGCCACCAGCACAGGGACGTGGCTGGAGGCTGGCTGCGCCCGGCGGTCTTCGGTGCCATGGACGGGCTGGTCACCAACGTCTCGCTGATCTCCGGCGTCAGCGGCGGTGGCGGCCACCCCAAGACGATCGTGCTGACCGGCCTGGCCGGCCTCGCGGCTGGCGCCCTGTCGATGGCCACGGGCGAGTACGTCTCGGTCTCGTCGCAGAACGAGCTGGTCCAGGCCGAGGTATCTAAGGAGAGGTACGAGCTCGAGCACAACCCAGAGGCCGAGCGTCGCGAGCTGGCGGCCGCGTTCCGGCACCGCGGCGTGGACGCCGACCTCGCCTACCGGGTGGCCAGCCAGGTCTCCGACCGGCCGGAGGAGGCCCTGCGGATGCACGTTCGGGAGGAGCTCGGGGTTGACCACCACGAGCTGCCGTCGCCGTTCACCGCCGCGGGCGCGTCCCTGGTCACCTTCGCGGTCGGCGCGCTGATCCCGCTGCTTCCCTACCTGCTGGGATTCGGGTCACTGTCCGTCGCGCTGGCATTCGCCGCCGTCGCGGCGTTCGGCGGCGGCGGGCTGGTGGCCAGGATCACCGACCGGCCGTTCCTGCGCGGCGCAATGCGCCAGCTGCTGCTGGGCGCCGTGGCCGCCGGGCTGACCTACGCGATCGGCACAGCGGTGGGCGCCGCCATCCACTAACCACCCGCCGCGGCGCACCCAGCCAACGCGAACCCTCGCCCACGCGCACCCCGCCAACGCCAGCAACCGCTCCGCGGCGCCCCGCCATCTACCAGGTATCGATGCCGAGCGAATCCTCGGCGTGCCCGCCCGACGAGAGCAGGTCGAGGTCGGCCTCCACCATCATGCCGACAAGTTCCTCGAAGTCGATCTTCGGCTCCCAGCCGAGCCGCTCCCTGGCCGCTGACGGGTCAGCGCACAGCTTGTCGACCTCGGCGGGCCTGATGAACGCGGCGTCGGTGACCACGTGGTCGTGCCAGTCAAGGCCCGCCGCCTTGAACGCCTGCTCAAGCAGTTCCTCGATCGAGTGGGTGACCCCGGTGCCGATCACGTAGTCAACCGGCTCGTCCTGGCCGAGCATCAGGTGCATGGCCTTGACGTAGTCGCCGGCGAACCCCCAGTCCCGCCGCGCTGACAGGTTGCCGAGCCTGAGCTGGCGCTCGTAACCGAGCTTGATCTTCGCGACGCCGAGCGAGATCTTCCTGGTCACGAACTCGGGTCCGCGCCGCGGCGACTCGTGGTTGAACAAGATCCCCGAGACCGCGTACATCCCGTAGGACTCACGGTAGTTCTGGGTCAGAAAGTGACCGTAGGCCTTGGCGACCCCGTACGGGCTGCGCGGGTGGAACGGGGTCTGCTCGGTCTGCGGCGACTCCCTGACCATCCCGAACATCTCCGACGATGACGCCTGGTAGAACCTGATCTGGCCGCGGCCCGGGCTGCGCGAGGCCGAGATCCCGCTGCACACTCTGATCGCCTCAAGAACGCGGAGCACGCCGACTCCGGTCACCTCGCCGGTCAGCTCGGCCTGCTGCCAGGACATCGGCACGTACGAGATCGCCGCGAGGTTGTACACCTCGTCGGGCTGGACGCGTTCGACCGCGGAGATCAGGCTGCCCTGGTCGAGCAGGTCGCCCCTGACCAGCCTGACGTCGCCGAGCAGCTGCCTGAGCTGGCGCACCCGCGGATTCTGCTGGCCGCGGACCAGGCCCCACACCTCGTAGCCCTCCGCGGTCAGGTACTCGGCCAGGTACGATCCGTCCTGGCCGGTGATGCCGGTGATCAGAGCTCGTCGGGACAGGACCGCCTCCACTGTCTGCGCCGTCGTGGGCCTCCGTCGCGGCAGCATATCCGCACTGCCAAGGTATTTGCACGCCGCGTGCCATCTGACATCACCGGCAGAACGCCCACTGCCGACCAGATCGCAGCGGACGCCCGGGTCCGGTCTGGGGCGTAAGGGCCCTCACGGGGCCAGTGATAATGTTCGCGCCAGGGGATCAGCGGATCGGCCTCGAACGGGACGCCCGGCCGGCGCCGCGACAAGGAGGCAGACCTGCGTGACCACAGTGTCGGATGACCGGCCGCTCCGCGTGGCGCTGCTCTCCTACCGCAGCAAGCCGCACTGCGGCGGCCAGGGGATCTACCTGCGGCATCTGTCCCGCGAGCTGGACGCGCTCGGGCACCACGTCGAGGTCTTCTCCGGCCAGCCTTACCCCGAGCTGGAGCCGGGTCCGCTGCTGCGGACGCTGCCCAGCCTTGACCTGTACCGCGACGACGACCCGTTCCGCACGCCAGGCCTGCGCGAGTACCGCGACTGGGTCGACCTGCTCGAGGTCGGCATGATGTGGACGGCCGCGTTCCCCGAGCCGCTGACGTTCAGCATCAGGGCGGTGCGCGCCCTGCGCGCCCGCCGCGCCGACTTCGACATCGTGCACGACAACCAGGTGCTCGCCTACGGCATGCTCAGGGTCGCCGACCTCGGCCTGCCGCTGGTCACCAGCATCCACCACCCGATCAGCGTGGACCGGCGGATCGAGCTCGACCAGGCCAGAGGGCTTTCCAAGCTGGCCAAGTGGCGCTGGTACTCCTTCGTCAGGATGCAGGCCAGGGTGGCCCGGCGGATCGGCACCGTGATGACCGGCTCGCAGTCCTCGCGCGACGATATCCTGCGCGACTTCAAGGTGGCACCCGAGCACGTCAGGGTGATACCGCTCGGGGTGGACACCAGGCTCTTCCACCCTAGGCCCGCACCGCGGGTCCCGGCCAGCATCATGGCCGTGGCCAGCGCGGACTCGCCCGTGAAGGGGATCCCGACGCTCCTGCGGGCCTTTGCCAAGCTCATTACCGAACGGGACGCATTCCTCACTGTCGTGGGCAAGCCGGCGTCCGGTGGCCCGACCGAGAAGCTGATCGGCGAGCTGTCACTCGGCGACCGCGTGCGGTTCGTCACCGGGATCAGCGACGAAGACCTTGCCGAGCTCGCCGCGAGCACCGAGGTGGCTGTGGTCCCTTCGCTGTACGAGGGCTTCTCGCTGCCGGCGGTCGAGCACATGGCGTCGGGCACGCCGCTGGTGGCCAGCAGGACCGGGGCGCTGCCCGAGGTCACCGGGGATGCCGCCATGCTGGTCAGCCCGGGCGACCCGGAGGAGCTTGCCAGCGCGATCAGGCGGCTGCTCGACTCGCCGCGCGAACGGGAACGGCTGTCGGCCGCCGCCCTCACCCGGGTGCAGGAGCGGTTCGCCTGGCCGGCGGTGGCCCGCGCGACGGTAGCCGAGTACCGGCGGGCGATCGCCGCTGCGGCCACTGCGGCCGCTGTGGCCCCCGCAGCGACTTCGGCCAGCGAGGCAGCCTTGGCCGGCGTACCCGGAGCGCCCGATGCTGACCGTTGACTTCGCCAGACTGCCGATCGCCGCTGGCGACCGGCTGCTTGACCTCGGCTGCGGCGGCGGCCGGCACGCGTTCGAGGCGGCAAGGCGCGGCGCCAAGGTGGTCGCGGTGGACACCGACCGGGCCGAGCTCGACGGCGTCGCCGCGATCCTCGCCGGAATGGCGCAGGCCGGCGAGATACCGGACGGCGCGTCCGGCATGACCGTGGCCGGGGATGCCACGCGCCTGCCGTTCCCCGACGGCGCCTTCGACACGGTGATCGCGGCCGAGGTACTCGAGCACCTCCCCGCCGACCAGAAGGCGATGAACGAGATCGCCAGGGTCCTGCGGCCCGGCGGAACCGTCGCGGTGACCGTGCCCGCCTGGCTGCCTGAACGGATCTGCTGGCGCCTGTCCGACGACTACCACAACACGCCGGGCGGGCACATCAGGATCTTCACCCGCCGCGAGCTGACCACCAAGCTCACCAGGTCAGGCCTGACCGTGACCGGCTACCACCACGCGCACGCGCTGCACTCCCCTTACTGGTGGCTCAAGTGCGCGGTCGGCGTCAGGAACGACGGTCACCCGCTGGCCAGCGGGTACCACAAGCTGCTTGTCTGGGACATCATGCGCAAGCCGCCGGTGACCCGCCTAGCCGATCAGGCGCTGAACCCGCTGATCGGCAAGAGCCTCGTCGTCTACGCGGGCAAGCATGCGGCAGTCGGATAGCTCCCAGCGGTCCCGCGCGGCCAGCTGGGTCCCCGAGGTCGCCGGCATCCTGACCGCCGACCAGATCATCACCACCGGCCATGCCATCGCGGCCGTTCAGCAGCGCGACGGCGCGATCGGCTGGCCTGACGGCCATGTCGACGCGTGGAACCATGTCGAGTGCGCGATGGCGCTCAGCCTGTGCGGGCGGCGGGACGCGTCTCGCCGCGCCTACGAGTGGCTGCGTGCCAGCCAGCGCCCCGACGGCTCCTGGCTGAAGCAGATGCCGCCTGGCGAGACCGATCTCACCACCGAGAGCAACCACGCCGCCTACTGCGCGGTCGGAATCTGGCACGAGCTGCTGGTCAGCAGGGACGAGGGGTTCGCCCAGCGGATGTGGCCCACGGTCAGGGCGGCCGTCGACTTCGTGCTCGGCCTGCAGACGCCCCGCGGCGAGATCATCTGGCGGCGGGCCGCCGACGGCAGCCCCGAGAGCTACGCGCTGCTCACCGGCAGCGCGAGCATGTACTCAAGTCTGCGCTGCGCGATCGCGCTCGCCGAGTACCTGGCCGAACCGCAGCCCGACTGGGAACTCGCCGCCGACCAGCTCGGGCACGTGGTCGCCAGGCACCCCGAGGCGTTCGCCGACAAGAGCCGGTTCTCTATGGACTGGTACTACCCGGTGCTCGGCGGCCCGGTACGGGGCGGCGCGGCGCGTGCGCACCTGGACCGCGGCTGGGACACCTACGTAGTGCCCGGACTCGGCGTGCGCTGCGTGAACGACGAGCCGTGGGTGACCGCCGCAGAGACCGCGGAGCTCGCGATCGCGCTCGAGACGATCGGCGACCCGGCCGGCGCGCTCGACCTGCTCGACCGGATCCAGTTCCTGCGCGACGACAGCGGCGCCTACTGGACCGGCTGGCAGTACCTCACCAAGCGGCACTACCCGGACGAGCAGAGCAGCTACACCGCGGCGGCGGTCGTGCTCGCCGCCGACGCGCTGTGCGGCGCGACCGGCGGGTCGTCGCTGTTCCGCGACGTGGCGGCCGACCAGTCAGCGGCGATGTCACCGGGAGACGCCGCCTGCGGCTGCGAGCCGCATGAGCAGGCTCAGGGTGGCGTAGCCGACCTGGTCTGACCCGCCCCGGCCTGACCCGCCTGACCCGCGGCCCCGGCCGCCCGCTTAATGCGTTGCGGCCGACGAACCACCGACTCACAATCGGCCTAGTGAGCACCTTGGCGGAGTACGACTGGCGGCCGATCGACGCCGCACAGGCCGGCCAGTGGGCCGACCTGCTCGCGGCCATCGAGAGCACCGACCACGCCGATGAGGCCTGGAGCGAGTCTGACCTGCTTGACGAGATCGCCGACCCAGGCTACGACTTCGGCCGCGGATCGGTCGCGATCTACGACGGCCAGGCGATGGTCGGCTTCTGCTCTCTCGCGCCGCAGGTCGCCGTGAGCGACGCGCACCGGATGGAGATGAACGGCGGCGTCCGCCCGGCTTACCGTGACCGCGGGATCGGCTCCTGGCTGCTCGGCTGGGCCGAGCGCGCCGCGATCCCGCTGCACCTGGACCGCCACCCCGACCTCTCGCTGTCGGTCGTCGGCCGGTGCCTGGCCAGGAACGCCGATGCGATGGCGCTGTTCTCCGAGCACGGCTACCAGCAGTCCCGGTGGTTCCACCGGATGAGCGCCGACCTGCGGGCCGGACGGCCCTCCTGCCAGGTCCCCGACGACGTCACGGTGACTCCGCTCACGCAGGAACGCTGGCCGGACGGGCTCACGGTACGCAACGAGGCCTTCCTCGACCACTGGGGCTCGGCGCCGACCACGCCAGAGGTCTGGGAGCACTTCCTGCGCGACACGGCGTTCCGCCCCGCGTACAGCCTGCTGGCCTACGCCGGCAGTGAGCCGCTCGGCATCGTGGTCGGCTACGAGTTCGAGGCCTACACCAGCGCCAGCGGCCGCCGGGACCTGTACATCCCGCTGGTCGCCACCCGCCGTACCGGCCGCGGCCGCGGGATCGCGTCGGCGCTGCTGGCCCGCGTGCTCGCCGCTGCCGGGGCCGACGGGTTCGTCACTGCCTCGCTCGAGGTGGATGCCGACTCGCCCACCGGCGCGGTCCAGCTATACCAGCGGCTCGGCTTCGCGGTCATCCACACGTCGGTCGCGCAGACCAAGGCCGTGCTGCCCGCCGACCCCTAGAGCCGACGCCACCGCCCGCCAACTCGGTGCCTGCGCGGCCCGCCGACCCTTCCTAGCCCATGCCGTCGCCGACCCGCTCGAGTACCCGCAGCGAGCCGGTCACCCGCACCTCCTTGAACGCGCCCGAGGCCATTGCCCGCAGGTACACCCGGTACGGCGCCTGGCCGCCGTCGGCCGGGTCGGGGAACACGTCGTGGATGGCCAGCGCCCCGCCGAGCGCGATCTTCGGCGCCCAGCCCTCGTAGTCGGTCGTTGCCGCCGCGTCGGTGTGCCCGCCGTCGATGAACAGCATCCCGACCGGCTCGTGCCACAGCCTGGCGACATCGCCCGACCGACCGATGATCGCGATCACGTGCTGCTCAAGCCCGGTCGGGGCCAGCGTGGCACGGAACGAAGGCAGCGTGTCGAGCAGCCCGACGGCCGGGTCAACCAGGTCGGGCTCGTGGTACTCCCAGCCAGGCTGGTTCTCCTCCGAGCCGCGGTGATGGTCCACGGTGATCACGAACTGCCCGGCCTGGCTGACCGCCGCCGCCAGGTAGATCGTGGACTTGCCGCAGTAGGTGCCGATCTCCACGACCGGGCCGACCGGCGCGTACGTAGCGGCGGCGGCGAAGAGTGCCTCGCCCTCGGGCGGCGGCATGAAGCCCCTGGCCGCCTCGGCATACCGGCGGATCTCGTCAGGCAGCGAACGCGGTTGCTCGTCACGCAGCGCGGATGTCATGGCCACAGTCTGCCGCGCCGGCCGCCGCGCCCGCACCGGGACCTGCCGCGCCCACCGTGTCGGTCCCGCCACCGGCCGGTCCAGGCCTGGCCCTGGTTACTCGTCGAGGCTCAGGGCGGCCTTCGGGCAGGACCGGACGGCGTGACGCACCTGCTCGGCCAGGCCGGCCGGGATCTCGTCCATCTTGATGTGCAGGACGTCCTCGTCGTCCACCTCGAACACCTCGGGGACCAGCCCGGCGCATACGGCGTTGGCCTCGCAGGCGTCCCGATCCACTCGCACCTTCATCGCACGCCTCCGTCGTCGGACCTCGCACCGCTGGTCCAGCCTAATGTCCGGGGTCGGCTCGCGATCATCCGACTACCCAGGTGTTCCAGTCACTCCGGCGACTGTTTTGACCCATTTTGATCTTAGTCTGTGGTCGCCCTATCCGGGGTAAGTGCGCCGGGAGAGCCCGGAGAGTCCCGGATCGAGACGCCGACCCTGGCCGGTGGACCGGGTGGGCAGTCGGCGGCGGGAGGTCGAGTGTTGCCGGCGTGGCGCGGGTGGTGAGCCGATATGGTTGCCGCGGTCCAATGACGGCTCGCCGCGCATGGCGCGCGGACCCACTCAGACCTGGGGGAACGTGATGCTCCGACGTCGCGCGGCGGCACGGGTGCTCGGCGGCGGCGCCGCACTGGCGACCATGGCGGCCGCCGCGACAATGCTGACCCCGCACGCGGCCGGGGCCACCCGCCCGGCCGGGATCACCCGCCCGGCCGGAACCGCCCGCGTGTCGATCTTCCCCGAGATACACGTGCCGCCCGCCAAGGCCGCGTCAGGCCCGAGCGGTGGCTACACCCCGGCCCAGATCAGGTCCGCCTACTTCGAGAACCCGCTGCTGCGCGCCGGCATCGACGGCAAGGGCCAGTCCATCGTGATCGTGGACAGCTTCGGGTCGCCCACGATCGCCCACGACCTGGCCGTCTTCGACCGCCAGTTCCATCTCCGCGCCCCGGGCTCGCTGGTGATCATCCACCCGGCCGGCCCGATCCCGCCGTTCCGGCCGACCGAGACCAGGGTCAACTGGGCGTTCGAGACCACGCTCGACGTCGAGTGGGCGCACACGATGGCGCCTGCCGCGCGGATCGTCCTGGTCGAGACGCCGGTCTCGGAGAACGAGGGAACCAGCGGGTTCCCGCAGATCGTCAAGGCGGAGAAGTACGCGATCGCGCATCACCTCGGCGGCGTGATCAGCCAGAGCTTCGGCGCCACCGAGCAGACCTTCCCCAAGGGATCGATCCAGCCGCTGCGCGGCGCCTACATCGAGGCCGCGCAGCCGTCGCACGACGTCACGGTGGTGAGCGCCTCGGGCGACGCGGGCGCGACCGACGAGAAGTCGAACATGTCGTCCTTCTACACCTATCCGGTCACCTCATGGCCGGCCAGCGACCCGCTGGTCACCAGCGTCGGCGGACTCGACCTCCGGCTGAACAGGCTCGGCCAGCGGACCGCGCCCGACCAGGTGTGGAACGACATCGCCTCGCCGCCGAGCGCCGGCGGCGGCGGTCAGTCGGTCATCTTCGGCAGGCCGGCGTTCCAGAACGGCGTCAAGTCCGTGGTCGGCAACCACCGCGGCGTGCCTGACATCTCGATGAGCGCCTCGTGCAGTCACCCGGTCCTGATCTACCAGAGCTTCTCCCGGCCCGGCGGCTGGAGCCCGATCTGCGGCACCAGCGAGGCCACGCCGATCTTCGCCGGCGTGATTGCCCTCGCCGACCAGGTGGCCGGCCACCCTCTCGGCCCGATCAACCCGCTGCTCTACCAGATGGCGGCCGACCACGACCCCGGCATCGTCGACATCACCAGGGGCAGCAACACGGTCACGTTCGACCAGAACGGCCACACCTACACCGTGCACGGCTGGAACGCGGTGCCCGGGTACGACCTGGCCTCAGGGCTCGGGACCGTCAACGCGCGCTGGTTCGTCCGCGAGCTTGCCGCGCTCGCGAGCAAGGCCCACACCTAACACCACGAGGACTAACGCAACCCCACGGGCAACCCAACGCCGCCAGGCCAGCCTGAGCGACGCGGGCTCCGCGTCCCGGTCAACCGGTGTGGTACCTGGCCGGGATGGTCCCGACCTCGTGGGTCAGCCTGACCCGGTCGGCCCGGTAGATGTACCTGGTCATCCTGATCGGCCGGTCCGGCGAGTACGCGGTGCGGTTGACCACGACCACGGGTGTGCCCGTGGACAGGCCGAAGAACGAGAACTCCCTGGCGTTCGGCATCCGCGCGCCGATCTCGTCGATGAACCCGACCTGCGGGTACCCGAGGTCCGCGAGCAGCTTGATGCTGCCGATCGCGATGTCGCCGGCCTGCTCGAGCGGCGTGCCGACGGCGATGTCCAGCGGGAAGTACGAGGCCATGATCATCCAGGGCACGTCGCCGATCGTGCCGGACCTGCGCCGCACCACCACCGGGTCGCCCGGCGAGATCTCCAGCTTCTCGGCGACGCTGGGCGAGGCCGGCGACCTCTCCACGATCTGCCTGGTGGTCTCCGGCTCCTGCGTGGAGTTGCTGACCTCGGGGAGCAGGGTGGAGATGCTCTGGCCGGTCGGCTGGGTGGCGATCCTGGACAGCAGGGCGGTGAACGGGCGGGCGGGCTCGGTGACGAAGGTGCCGAGGCCCTGCCTGGTTACGACCAGGCCCTGGTTCGTCAGCAGCGCAATGGCCAGCCTGACCGTGTTGCGCGACGCGTCGAACTGCCGAACCAGGTCAGGTTCGCTGGGCAGCCGCTCGCCGGGCTGAAGAGCGCCGCTGTCGATCTGGTCGCGCAGCCTGTCGGCTATCTGCTGGTACTTGGCCGGAGCCATGGGCGACCTCCCTCGCGGTCCCGCGACTGTCACTATCCGGATAGGTAGGTCCTACCCCTACGCATCGTTTGAAACAGCCAACTGTTTGGTATGAGTTAGATGAGCCTGAACAGCCGGAACATCGGGATCGATGGTAGACGGAGAGCGGCGGCGAGTAAACACTCCGCGCCGACGAAGTCACCAGGGCCCGGATCCGCAGGGCCGACTCAGGATGAAGAACAGGAACAAGAAAAGGAAGGAGGAGAAAGACAGATGAACATCTGGATCATCATCGGGGCGGCCGCCGTCGTGGTGCTGGCTCCCCTCGCGGTGATCGTGCTGGTGAGCGTCGCCAGCCTCCGCGAGGAGTCCGCGCACAGCCTGGGCAGGCAGGCACCGGGAGCGGCCGAGCGCATGGCGCGCCGGCTGCTCGGGTACCGGGCCACCTGCGTCATGCCGCTGGATCACCAGCCAGGCAGGCGCTCAGCCAGGCAGCCTTCGCGCCCACCTGAACTGGAAGTACGCTTCGCTCATGCGCGTCGCCCTCTGCCAGATTCCCGCGAGCTCGCAGCCGGACGTCAATCTCGGCCGGGTTCGGTCCGCGTTGACCAGCGCGAGCGAGCAGGGGTCTGACCTAGCGGTCTTCCCTGAGGGAACGCAGGCTAGGTTCTCGGTCAACCTCAGGGAGGTGGCGGAACCGCTGGACGGGCCGTTCTGCCGCGGGCTCTCCGCGGCGGCCCTGGAGAGCGGCGTCGCCCTGGCGGCCGGCGTCTTCGAGCCGGCGCCAGGAAATCTCGTCTACAACACCACAGTCGCCTTCGATGCGACCGGCCGCCTAGTGGCGGCCTACCGGAAGATCCATCTCTTCGATGCGCTCGGCCAGCGGGAGTCCGACACGGTGGCTCCCGGCACCGACATCGTGATCGCCGATCTCGCCGGGCTCAGCGTCGGCTTCCTCACCTGCTATGACGTGCGCTTCCCCGAGCTCGCCAGGGAACTCGCCGTGCGCGGCGCCGACCTGATCGTGATTCCGTCAGCCTGGGCGGCCGGACTGTTCAAGGAAGAGCACTGGGTCACCCTGGTGCGCGCCCGCGCAATCGAGAACACGATCTGGGTCGCAGCGGCCGGGCAGGTCCCTGACCACCACGAGCCGCCGACGTCGGCGCCGACCGGTGTCGGCCGGAGCATGCTGGTCGACCCCATGGGCGCGGTCCGGCTCGATCTCGGCTCGGCCCAGGGGGTCGCTTCTGGACCAGTCGACACGGAGATGACCGCGCGGGTCAGGGCCATGCTGCCGTCGCTGTCGCACCGCAGGCCCGACCTGTTCACCGTGAGCGTCTGAGCCCGCGGCAGCACACGGCGACGACCGACCAGCCCGAGGCCCCAGCTCCCGTCGCTCCGGTCACTTCCGCCGCTCTCGCCCCTCCGGTCACTCGGGTCGCTCCGGTCGCTCCCGTCGCTCTGTCTCGTCACTCACTCTCGCGCCGAGGCGCGGGCCGCGCCTCGGCGCCTGCTATCGCCCGGTGCCGCCGCCAGGCCCAGGCCGCGACCAGCGCGACCACCACGACCGCGATCGCGATCGCGAGGCCCGCACCCACCCTGCGCTCGACAACGCCGTACGCCGAGCCCGCCAGGTAGCCGAGCAGGCTGTAGCCGACGCCCCAGATCACGCCGCCGAGGATGTTGTGGACCACGAACACGCGGTACGGCATCTCGGCGGCGCCGGCCGCCGCGGGCATCAGCGCGCGGACCACGGCAAGGAACCGCCCGCCGAGCACCGCGAGCCCGCCCCGGTCCCGCAGCGCAGACCTGGCCCGGTCGAGCGCCCCCGACACCCGGCGCAGCCTGCGCGCGGAGAACAGCCGGTCGCCCATCCGCCTGCCGATCTCGTAGCCGACCATCGGCCCGGTTATCGCGGTGAATACCACCACGACGATCAGCACGGCGAGCGACAGGTGGCCGCGGCTGGCGAGCACGCCGCCGAGCACGACGGCGGCCTCGCCGGGCAGCACGAAGCCGAGGAAGATAGCGGTCTCGCCGAACACGACCGCGGCGATCAGGCCGATCGCCACCCAGCCGTTCATGTGATTGAGCAGCGCGGACAGGTCACTGCCAATGCTGGCCATTCCGCGTTCCTCCGTCCAGCGACTCGCCGCGCGCCGCGTCGCGCCTTGCTGCCCGAACCGCACCCTGGCTGTGATCTAGTTGGCCATAATGCGTCCAAGCGCCCGGCTTCGGGGAGGAGACGCCGATGCCAGCCATGTCCCAGCCGTGGTCCTCGCCAGCGAGGACGCCAGCCGGGGCCGCAGGTCAGCCGCCCTGGCCACCCAGCGAGCCGAGAGGACCCGGTTCGCCGCCCTGGCCGGGCGGCGAACCGCCAGCAAGGCGACCCCCGCCCCCGGGCAGGCCCCAGGTGCACGGCCAGCCGCCGTGGACCCCGAGCGTCGACCCGAGCAGCGCGGCGTTCCGCCAGGGCCTCAGCGACTCAGCGCCGAGCACTGGCAGCCTACCGGCGATCACCGGCGGCCTGATCCGCCGTCAGGGCAGTTTCACCGGGCGCATTACCAGGGACGGATCGAGCGAGTTCCCCGCCGAGTCGTCCAGGTACCAGCTCTACGCCTCGCTCGCGTGCCCGTGGTCGCAGCGGACGCTGATCGCCTGCAGGCTGCTCGGCCTTGACCGGATCATCGGCCTGACCCTGACCGACCCGGTGGCCGACGAGAACGGCTGGCGGTTCACCGAGGACAAGGGAGATCCGCTGACCGGCGCCCGCTACCTGACCGACCTGTACCGCACGACCGACCCCGGCTACCGCGGCCCGTACAGCGTGCCGCTGATCTGGGACCTGCGCACCCGTCGGATCGTCAGCAACGACGTAGCCCAGATCACCGTGATGCTCGAGACCGAGTTCCGGCCGTTCCACAAGCCAGGCGCGCCCGACTTGTACCCGGCCTCCAGGCGTCGCGACATCGAGTCGCTGGCCACGCTGATCTTCCATACGGTGAACACCGGCGTCTACAAGGCCGGCCTGGCCAGCACGCAGGCCAGCTACGACCAGGCCGTCGAGGCCGTGTTCACCACGCTCGACGCCCTCGAGGACCGGCTGTCGCGGCGCAGGTTCCTGCTCGGCGACCTGCTGACCGAGGCCGACGTCAGGCTCTACCCCACGCTGGCCAGGTTCGACGCCGTCTACTACCCGATGCTGCGGTGCAACCTGCGGCGGCTGGTCGACTACCGGCACCTGTGGGCCTACGCACGCGACCTGTACGGCTACCCCGGGTTCGGCGAGACCACCGACCTCGGCCAGATCAAGCGGCATTACTACCAGTCAACCGAATGGGGTAACAAATTCGGCATAGTGCCCATAGGCCCTCAGATAGACTGGAAAGAGCCGCACGGCCGGTCGCGAATGCACGCCTAGGGGACCGCCCCGCAACCTCCGCCGGGTAGCCTTGAAACAGGGGTCGCTCAGCTAATCAAGTCCGGAAGAGGCGATGTCGGCCGTGTCTGCCGAGTTCTCGCATGCGTCCGCGAAGGTCGTGCCAGCAGCAAGCAAGGACCAGGGCGAGGCCGACGAGCCGGCCGCGAACCACCGCGGCGCGAACCGCCCGCCCAAGGTCCCGGCAGGCACCGTGCTGACGTCAGGCACCGACTTCGGTCCGAACGAGTGGCTGGTCGACGAGCTCTACCAGCGCTATCTGGCCGACCCTGCCTCGGTCGACCGAGCCTGGTGGAACTTCTTCGCCGACTACCGGCCGCCCTCTGACGGCGCCGCCGACCAGCATGCGGCCGACAGGCACGGCGGCCCATCCCACGACGGAGCAGCCCGCGACGGAGCAGCCCGCGACGGAGCAGCCCGCGGCAGCACAGCACCGGCCGGCACAGTGCACGCCAGCACGCGCCCCGCACCCACGTCTCAAGCAAGCACGGACCAGGCAAGCACGGGCCAGGCAGGCACGGGCCAGCCCGCCCGGCCAGGCTCGGCGGTCGCGGCCCAGGCACCGGCCGGCGACCGCCGTGCCCCGGCCGCCCAGCGACCCGGCAGCGGGCCAGCCGCCGGCGCCCACGCCGACGGTGCACGGCCGGGCGCCGGCCAGCCGCAGGCCGCTGCGCCCGCACCGGCCGGCCAGCCAGCGGCCTCCGGCCAGCCGGCGGCCTCCGGCCAGGCGGCGGCCACCGACCACGCCGAGATCCGGCTGCGCGGCGCGGCATCCCGCACGGTCACCAACATGGAGGCCAGTCTCGCGGTCCCGACGGCCACCTCGGTGCGCGCCGTCCCCGCCAAGCTGCTGATCGACAACCGGATCGTGATCAACAACCACCTGGCGCGCGGCCGCGGCGGCAAGGTCTCGTTCACCCATCTGATCGGCTTCGCGGTGGTGCGCGCGCTCGCGATGATGCCGGCGCTGAACGACTCCTACGCCGAGGTGGACGCCAAGCCGGTGCTGATCAGGCCGGAGCACGTGAACCTGGGCCTGGCGATCGATGTCCAGAAGGAGGACGGCACCCGCCAGCTGCTCGTGCCGAGCATCAAGGCGGCCGAGCAGATGGACTTCCGCCAGTTCTGGCTGGCCTACGAGGAGATCGTGCGCAAGGCCAGGTCGGGCAAGCTGGCCGTGGAGGACTTCGCCGGCACCACGATCAGCCTGACCAACCCAGGCACGATCGGCACCGAGCACTCGGTGCCGAGGCTGATGTCCGGGCAGGGCTGCATCGTCGGCGTCGGCGCGATGGAGTACCCGGCCGCTTACCAGGGTGCCTCGGCCGAGTCGCTGGCCAGGATGGCGATCAGCCAGACGGTCACGCTCACCTCCACCTACGACCACCGGATCATCCAGGGCGCGCAGTCCGGCGAGTTCCTGCGGATCATCAGCAAGCTGCTGCTCGGCGAGGATGGCTTCTACGACGACGTGTTCGCCTCGCTGCGGATTCCTTACGAGCCGGTCAGGTGGGTGCGCGACATCCCGGCCGGCCACGAGAACGACATCAGCAAGGCGGCCAGGGTCCACGAGCTGATCCACGCCTACCGGGTGCGCGGCCACCTGCTCGCTGATACCAACCCGCTCGGCTACACCCAACGCAAGCACCCTGACCTGGACATCAACACCCACGACCTGACGCTGTGGGACCTCGAGCGCGAGTTCGCCACCGGCGGGTTCGGCGGCAAGCCGCGGATGATGCTGCGGGACATTCTCGGCGTGCTGCGCGACGCCTACTGCCGCACGGTGGGCCTTGAGTACATGCACATCCAGAACCCGGCCGAGCGCTCCTGGCTGCAGGACAGGGTGGAACGGCCGCACCGCCACCCCGATCACGACGAGCAGATGCAGATCCTGGCCAAGCTCAACGTCGCCGAGGCGTTCGAGATGTTCCTGCAAACGAAGTTCGTCGGCCAGCGCAGGTTCTCGCTTGAGGGTGCCGAGTCACTGATCCCGCTGCTGGACGCGGTGCTCAACGAGGCGGCGAAGGTCGGCCTGCATGAAGCCGTGCTCGGCATGGCGCACCGCGGCCGGCTGAACGTGCTCGCCAACATCGTGGGCAAGTCCTACGGCCAGATCTTCAACGAGTTCGAGGGCTACGTCGACCCGCGCAGCACGCACGGCTCGGGCGACGTGAAGTACCACCTCGGCGCCGAGGGCCGCTACACCGCCGCGGACGGCGGCACCATCCCGGTCAGCCTGGTCGCCAACCCGAGTCACCTGGAGGCGGTCAACCCGGTGGCCGAGGGCGTGGTCAGGGCCAAGCAGGATGTGCTGGACATGGGACAGCCCGGGTACACGGTGCTGCCTGTGCTGATCCACGGCGACGCCGCGTTCGCCGGGCAGGGCGTGGTGGCCGAGACGCTCGAGCTCTCCCAGCTGCGCGGCTACCGCACCGGTGGCACCGTCCACATCGTGGTGAACAACCAGGTCGGCTTCACCACCGACCCGCAGTCCTCCAGGTCGAGCGTGTACTGCACCGATGTGGCCCGCACCATCCAGGCGCCGATCTTCCACGTGAACGGCGACGACCCCGAGGCCGTCGTCAGGGTCGGCAGGCTGGCATTCGCCTACCGCGAGGCGTTCGCCAAGGACGTCGTCATCGACATGGTCTGCTACCGCCGCCGCGGCCACAACGAGGCCGACAACCCCTCGTTCACCCAGCCGCTGATGTACGACCTGATCGACGCCAAGCGGTCCACCCGCAAGCTCTACACCGAGTCGCTGATCGGGCGCGGCGACATCACGCTCGAGGAAGCCGAGCAGATTTTGCGCGGCTACCAGGCCGAGCTCGAGCGCGCGTTCACCGAGACCCGCGACGCGGTCACCAGGCCGCCGGAGCCAGGCTCCCTGGTCGTCACGCAGCCGCCGCAGCCTGGCGGCCCGATCGACCACTCAATGACGCCCACCGCGATCAGCTCGGAGACCGTCAAGCGGATCATCGATACCCAGCTGAACCTGCCCGACGGGTTCGCACCGCACCCGCGGCTGGCGCCGCAGCTGTCCCGCCGCGCGGTCATGGTGGAGCAGGACGACATCGACTGGGCCACTGGCGAGCTGCTCGCGTTCGGCGCCACCCTGATCGACGGCCACGCGGTCAGGCTGATCGGCCAGGACAGCAGGCGCGGCACGTTCGGCCAGCGGCACGCCACCCTGGTCGACAGGCACACCGGCGCCGACTACACCCCGCTGCGCCAGCTGAACAGCGACAACGCCAAGTTCCACGTCTACGACTCGCTGCTCTCTGAGTTCGCCGCGGTCGGTTTCGAGTACGGCTACTCGGTCGCCAGGCCAGGCGCCCTGGTCTGCTGGGAGGCCCAGTTCGGCGACTTCGCCAACGGCGCGCAGACGATCATCGACGAGTTCGTCTCCTCCGGCCAGCAGAAGTGGGGCCAGCGCTCCGGCGTGGTGATGCTGCTGCCGCACGGCTACGAAGGCCAGGGCCCCGACCACTCATCCGCCAGGGTCGAGCGGTTCATGGCGCTGTGCGCCCAGGACAACATGACCGTGGCGATGCCGAGCACCCCGGCCAGCTATTTCCATCTGCTGCGCTGGCATGTGCTTTCCGACCGGATCAAGCCGCTGATTGTGTTCACGCCCAAATCCATGCTGCGCCTGAAGACGGCAGTCTCATCGGTCGCCGACTTCACCAGCGGTTCGTTCCGCCCCGTGCTCGGTGACCCGTCGTTCGGCGGCCGCGGCAACGGCGGTGGTCCCGACCCGGCGCAGGTCAGGCGGGTGCTGCTGTGCTCGGGCAAGGTCTACTACGACCTGGCGGACAAGGTGCGGGCCGGCCAGCACGCCGATATCGCCGTGCTGCGGGTGGAGCGGCTCTACCCGCTCCCCGGCGCCGAGATCGCGGCCGAGCTTGCCGCGTTCCCCAACGCGAGCGAGCTGGTCTGGGTGCAGGAGGAACCGGTCAACATGGGCGCGTGGCCGTACATGGCGATGCACCTGCCCGTGCTGCTCGGCCGCGGCCTGGCCGTGGTCGGCCTGCCGGAGAGCTCGGCGCCCGCCTCCGGCTCGGCGAAGGCGCACGGCATCGAGCATGCCGCGCTGCTCGCCGCCGCCCTCGCGTAGCGGCGGCGCTGCATGTACTTCACCGACCGGGGTATCGAGGAACTCGCGCAGCGGCGCGGCGACGACGACGTTACGCTCGGCTGGCTGGCCGAGAAGCTGACCGAGTTCGTCGACATCCACCCCGAGCACGAGGCCGCCATCGAGCGGCTGGCCACCTGGCTGGCCCGCTCCGACGACGAAGAGGACTGACCCAACCCCCGGCGTCGGTCAGGCCGCCAAGCCAAGCCCGGTGCCACAACCTCGAGCAAGGTGTCGACCTCGGGCAGGGCGTCGCGACGGCCTTGCATTGCCAGACGAGATATATCGCATATAGGATGGCCTGGTGAGAGGGCCTTTCTGGCCCGCTCAGCGGGACGGACGGAGAGGGGAGCCCGGTGAGTCCGGTCTTCAGGCACGGCGGGCTGCGGCTGTACTTGCTCAAGCTGCTCGACGAGGCACCGCGGCACGGCTATGACGTGATCAGGCTGCTTCAGGACAGGTTCCTCGGCGTCTACTCCCCCTCGCCAGGCACGATCTACCCGCGGCTGGCAAGGCTCGAGGAAGAGGGCTTGGTGACCCACGAGGTCATCGACGGCAAGAAGGTCTACAAGATCACCGATGCTGGCCGGGAGGAACTCAACCGCAGGCTGGACGACCTGGCCGACCTCGAAGACGAGCTAGCGGCGTCCGTCCGCGACATCGCCAGGGAGATCTCCCGCGATGTAAGGGAGACGGTCAGGAACATGCGGGACGAGCTCACCTGGGCGGTGCGCGAGGCGGCAAGGACCGGGCGCGAGGCAGGCCGGGAGACCGGGCGCGAGGCCGGGGAGTCCGCGCCGGACGAGGCCCCGGCAGGACGCGGCGCTAGCGAGGCGGCCGGCTTCTGGCGGGGGCGTGAGCCGAGCGCCGCCGGTCCCGCGAGCGCAGGCGCAGGCGCGGCGGCTGGTGACCGGGCTGGGGCTGGCGGTACCTGGAGCGAGGCCACCCAGGGGGACGGGGACGAGGAGGCCGGTACCGAGGCACCCGGCGCTGCCCGCGACGGATCCGAGACTGGCGGCCCCGGCGGTCAGGGCGGTCCTGGCGGCTCCGGCGGCGCGCAGGGCGGGCAGCGCAGGCGGCCGTCGGGCGACTGGCGGGACTGGGCCGAGTGGGCCGAGTGGGGAGACTGGCGCGAGTGGGCCGAGTGGGCCAGGCGCCGCGACTGGTCGGACTGGACGGGCAAGCAGGACTGGAAGGAACGCGCCAGGACTAGCAGGCAGGAGTGGAAGGAACAGGCCAGGGCCGCGAACCAGGGGCTCAAAGAGCAGGCAAAGGCAGCCAAGCAGGACTGGAAAGAGCACGCCAAGGCCGCGGGCAAGGAGTGGAAGGAACAGGCACAGGCCACCGAGCAGGAGCGCCGCGAGTACGCCAAGACCGCCGAGCAGGAGCAGCGCGATCGGGCCAGGCAGAGCTCGGATTCAGGGCCGGATTCGCCACGGGACGCAGGGCCGCGCGACTGGCATCAGCCAGAGCGTGACCTGGTCACCGACCTAGAGCGGCTGGCTGGCGCGTTCGCCAGGGAACTGCGCGACGTGGCCTGGCACGCCGGCGTGCTCAGCGAGGACGCAGTCAGCAGCCTGGGCACGATACTCACCGACGCCCTGAACCGGATCACCACCGAAGTCTTCCGCGCCTCAGCCCAGGAGCGCCCTGAGCCAGCCACGCCTCGCACTGCCGACGCCGACGCCTCACCTCCGGCCGACGCCGCACCCCAGCCCGACGTGGAACCCCCGGCCGACGCGCCTCCCGAGACCAACGCGCCTCCCGAGACCGACGCGGCACCCCCGGCCGACGTGCATGCCGACGACGCCGACGCCCAGGACTCAGGGACCCCCGAGGTGGCTGGCACCGAGGAACCAGGGACCGCCGCGGACCCCGCCACCAGCTAAGCGCGACACCCAGTAACGCACCCACCCTGCCCCGCCACCCCACCACCCGCGCCCGCCAGCCGGGCCGTCCGTGCAACGTGGGCACCTAGCTGCGGCCACCCGCGCCCGCCAACCGGGCCGTCGGTGCAACGTGGGCACTTAGCTGTCGCCAGGACAGCAGCGAAGTGCCCACGTTATTTTCGGTCCGGCGCCTTTCGGTCCGCGCCGTGCCTGGGCAGCCGCGCGCGAGCTTAACTAGAGCGTGAAGACGACCTTGCCGAAGAGTTCGCCGTCGATCATCGCCGCGAGGCCGTCCCGCGCTTGCGCCAGCGGCAGGGTGCGGTCGATCAGCGGCCGCAGGCCGGTCTGCTCGCAGAACCGCAACAGCCTGGCTAGCTGATCCCTGGTCCCCATCGTGGATCCGACGACGGAGAGCTGCAGGAAGAAGATCCTGGTCAGGTCGGCCGGCGGCATGGCACCGCTGGTCGCGCCCGAGATCACGATCCGGCCGCCGGGACGCAGCGCCCGCACCGAGTGCGACCAGGTGGCCTCGCCGACGGTCTCCATGACGGCATCGACCCGCTCTGGCAGCCGCGCCCCGGCCGGGAAGACCTGGTCAGCGCCGAGCGCCAGAGCACGCTCGCGCTTGTCCTCGCTCCGGCTGGTCGCCCAGATCCGGTAGCCGGCCGCCCGGCCGAGCAGGATCAGCGCCGTCGCTACGCCGCCGCCGGCCCCCTGCACCAGGATCGTGCTGCCAGGCTGCAGCCCCGACTTGTCGAACAGCATCCGGTAGGCGGTGAGGTAGGCGGTCGGCAGGCAGGCCGCGTCCTCGAACGACATCCCGGCCGGCTTGGGTATCAGGTTCCGCCTGGGCACCGCCACCCGCTCGGCGAACGTGCCGTCGTACCGCTCGGACAGCAGCGACCGTGACGGGTCGAGTGTCTCGTCAGCTGGATTCGATCCTGGGTCGCTGACCACGCCGTGCACGACGACCTCGGTGCCGTCTTCGGTCACGCCGGCGGCGTCACAGCCGAGCACCATCGGCAGCCTGTCCTGCGTGATCCCGACGCCCCGCAGCGTCCACACGTCGTGATGGTTCAGCGAGGTAGCCCTGACAGTCACCGTCGTCCAGCCCTCCGGCGGCGACGGGTCCGCGTGCTCGCCGAGCTCAAGCGCGGAGAGCGGATCGTCGGGACTGAGCCTGGCTGCGGTCACTGCGAACATGGCAAGGACCTTAGCGTTCGCCCGGTCAGCCAGGCCCATCGGATGGGCCGTGATCAGCCAGATCCCGGCGACGCGGCCCCTGGGACACGGCCCCTGGGACACGGCCATCGGAAGGGCCTGGCGAGAACGGATCGGCCCTTATCCGGAAAGGTATGCCCATCGTGCACCGCCTGTGGGATACTCCGCGCTAGGGCTGGCTCTCATCCCCTGCCAAAAGGACCGGCGTGAACCTAGCTTCCTTCGCCGAGCTAGCAGTTCGATTGGTCAATTCACGCGTCTGCAGCCCAGACGCCGACCCGCTGCGAAGCCAAGAGGCGTTCCGCGATTTCGTCGCGGACCGTCCGTATCTGGCTGTCCAGGTAACGCGGCATGACCTGGATCGGCTCAGGCTGCTGCGGGAGGAGCTTGCCGGAATCTTCGTCTTCGCCGCAGGTGGCGCGAGCGCGGAAGCGGCGGAGCGGCTGAACGCGCTGCTGGCGATCCACCCGGTCCACCCCGTCCTTGTGGCCCACGACGGCGAGCCGCTGCACGTCCATCTGAGCGAGTCCGGCTCGGTCACCGACCGCTACGCCTGCGCCGCCGTGATCAGCCTCGCCCTGCTGCTCAGCCAGTTCGGCGCCGACCACCTCGGCATCTGCGCGATCGCGTCCTGCGATCAGGTGTTCATCGACGGGAGCAGCAATCGGTCCCGGCGTTACTGCGCTGACCATTCAGCGGCCAGGTCGAACGTCGCCGCGATGCGCCACCGGCGTTATGACTTCGCCGATCCCGGCGAGACCGCAACCTCAGCGGTCAGCTAGGGCTCGCTGCGTCCCACGACAACTGAGACGTCACTTAGTTACCAAAACGACACCTTCCGGCTTCTTCTCACGCTCCCCAATGATCATTAACATGAGGCCTACTCGCGGGCGTTATGAACTTGTTAGGAACGAAGGAAGGTTGACATGGCAACTGACACCATGACGCCGACAAGACCAGTCGATGTCGGCCTGAAACGAGAGCTGGGGTTGATCGGCGCCATGTGGGCGTCCGAGACCTCGATCATCGGTTCCGGCTGGCTGTTCGGTTCGTACTTCGCCGCGATCGCGATCGGGCCGTCAGCGGTCTGGGCGTGGGTCATCGCCGGCATCGCGGTCATCATCCTCGCGCTCGTCCACGCCGAGCTCGGCGGAATGTACCCGGTGGCCGGGGGCACCGCGCGGTTCCCGCACCTCGCGTTCGGCAGCGGCGCCGGGATCACGTTCGGCTTCTTCTCCTGGCTTCAGGCGGTCACCGTCGCCCCCGTCGAGTGCTTCGCTGTGATGCAGTACGGCCAGTACTGGTTCAACAAGTCGGGCTTCACGATCTTCGACTCGACCACGGGCAACGTCACCCACTGGGGCTTCGTGCTGACGATCGTGCTCATGGCGATCTTCACCGCGGTGAACTTCCTCGCGATGCGCCTCTTCGCCCGGGTCAACAACGTGATCACCTGGTGGAAGGTCGCTATCCCGGTCCTGGCGATCATTTTCCTGTTCTTCAAGTTCCACTCGCACAACTTCAGCTTCAACGGCGGGCTCAACCCGAGCGCCATTCCGGTCGACAGCTTCGGGTACAGCGGCTGGCACGCGCTGTTCTACACGATCCCCGCGGCGGGCATCGTCTTCGCCTACCTGGGCTTCGAGCAGGCCGACCAGCTGGCCGGCGAGGTCAAGAACCCGCAGCGCAACCTGCCGTGGGCGATCATCGGCGCGATCCTCATCGGCACCCTGATCTACTGCCTGCTCCAGGTCGTGTTCATCGGGGCCACGCCGACGAGCCTGCTGCACGCGCCGAGCGGCTTCTACTCGATCACCTGCCCGGCCACCGGGACGTGCCCGGCAACGATCTCGAACATCGTGGACGGGCCGATCGCGGCCATCGCAGGCCTGGCGTTCGTCGGCTGGATCGCCACCGCCCTGCCGGGCGTCCTGCGGGTCGACGCCTTCATCTCCCCCTACGGCACCGGCCAGATGTACGAGACCTCGACCTCGCGGGTCGGCTACGGCCTCGCCAGGAACCGGTACTACCCGTCGCTGTTCACCAGGACCGACAAGAACGGCGTGCCCTGGTTCAGCCTGATCATCGCATTCGTGTTCGGCCTGGTCTTCCTGCTGCCGTTCCCGAGCTGGCACTCCCTGGTCGGCCTGGTCACCTCGGCGAGCGTGCTGATGTACGCCGGCGCGCCGCTGGCCCTGGGCGCGTTCCGCAAGGTGATGCCGGACGCTCCGCGGCCCTACAAGATGCCGGGCGCTGCCGTCATCGCACCGTTCGCGTTCATCATCGCGAACCTGATCATCTACTGGTCGGGCTTCGAAACGCTGTGGAAGCTCGGCGTGGCCATCGTCCTCGGCTACCTGCTGATCCTGATGCACTTCTCCGACAACCCGCACGCGCCGAAGATCAACTGGAAGAACTCGGCCTGGGTTGGCGCCTACCTGCTCGGAATGGGCCTGATCTCCTGGACCGGACAGTACGGGCCGGAGAACACCGCAAGGCTCCCGTTCTGGTGGGACATGGGGCTGGTCGCGGTGTTCAGCCTGGCGATCTACTACTGGGCGATGGCGTCCTGCCAGACCCGCGCCGAGATGGACGAGGCAATCGCTCTCCAGTCCGGCGGCAAGGAGGACTGGGACGCTCAGCTGGCTGAGTCCTGGGGCGAGCCGGAGACCCCGCCTGCCTGATATCGTCACCCCCGCGAGTAACGAGGCTCCGGCCCTTTCGGGCCGGAGCCTCGCCCGTTGTCTAGCCCGCGCGCCGATCGCGGCGGTAGCGCAGCAGCACCGTGCCCTCGATCAGCTCGGGCGGCACCGGGCCGAACCGGAAGCTGTCCACCCCTCCGGCGCCTGGGTTGTCCGACGTCAGCCACCAGCCGCCGTCGGGCTCGCGCCAGGCCGCGCGTTTGACCACCAGCATGTCGGGGAGCAGCGGGTTACGGGCGATCACGAGCTGCCCGGGCCTGACCCTGACTGGCCTTCGCCCGAGCATGCCGCCGCGCCAGACCAGCAGCCAGTCGTCGGGCAGCAGTTTCGGCGCCATCGACCATTCGGCGACGGCGACGCGCAGGACCGGCCAGCGCATGGTCCTCCCGTCTGGCGGACGGCTTCAGGTTGTACTGTCGGTTTCCGTGATCCAATGATCCGACACGAGAGAAGGACATCATGAAGCTCCTCGCACGCGCACTCGCGCCAGCGGTCACCGCCTACGCGCACTGCGACCTTCCGTGCGGCGTCTACGACCCGGCACAGGCCAGGATCGAGGCCGAGTCGGTCAAGGCCATCTGCGAGAAGTACCAGCAGAACACCGACGCCGAGTTCCGGGCCCGGGCCCTGCAGATCAAGGAAGAGCGATCCGAACTGGTCAAGCACCACCTGTGGGTGCTATGGACCGACTACTTCAAGCCGCCGCACTTCGAGAAGTACCCGCACCTGAACACGCTGTTCAACCAGGCCACCAAGCTCGCCGGGGCGGGCGGCACCAAGGGCAGCACCGATGTCGCCACCGCCGACGCGCTGCTTGCCAAGATCGATGAAATCAACACCATTTTCTGGGAAACCAAGAAGGCTTAGGCCGCGGGCTGCGCCAGGCTGGACTGGAGCAGCCGGAGCGAAGCTGATTGACTAGCGGTCAAACCTGACGCCGCGCGCACCGGTCCGGGTACGTGCCCTGGCCGGTGCGGCGGATCGGGCCAGGCCGCCGCAGCCGTGCCACGGCAGGCGGAACGCCCTGCCGTGGCACTGTCATGACGTAGTGGCAGGTGGGCCGCCACGGCACTGGAGATGCCGAGATAGGTTTCAGTAGAGAAGTCGGTACCCGCCGTGACGAGGGAGCGACGGCCGGCCGTTGTTGGAGGGGCACACGTGATCGAGGAAGGCACATCGGTGTCGGCTACGCGGACGATAGCTGCTAACGAGCCGGTTGGCGGCAGCTCGCCTGCTCGGGGGGACGATCGCGAGGCGGGACAGCAGGCGGCGGCATCGGCGGCAGGCACCTCGGTGCAGGCCGACCGCGACGGGACCGGCGACGGGGTGGCGCAGGACGAGGTCACGGTCAGGATGCCCGCCGACGGCGCGTACCTGTCCGTGCTGCGAACCGCGACGGCCGGGCTGGCCGCCAGGCTCGACTTCACGCTGGACGAGATCGAGGACATGCGCATCGCGATCGACGAGGCGTGCGCGATGCTGCTCGGTCAGGCGATCCCAGGCAGCGACCTGGCCTGCGATTTCAAGCTCGGCGGTGACTCCATCACGATCTCGGTCTCGGTCCGCTGCCTGGCGCCGCAGGTGCCGTCGAGCGACACGTTCGCTTGGACGGTGCTGTCCGCGCTGGCCGGCAGCGTGCATGCGCAGGCGGGGCCAGGCGATGCGCTCACGATCGTGCTGCGGAAGAGCCGAGACTCATCGAGGTCGGTATGACGGGGGAAGTTGAGGTCGCCTTGACCGAAGAGTTCGAGACGATGACGGCGGAGCCGGCCGGGGGGCCCGCTCTTGCTGACACCGACGAGGTCCTGGCGGTCGCCGGACTGATCGCCGACGAGCTTGAGGAGGACACCTCTGAGCAGCTCTCAGGCGCGATCAGGATCCAGCACGCGGTGCGGGACCGCGGGCACGCGCGCGAGCTGTTCATCCAGCTCGCCAGGCTCCCTGAGGGCGATGCCGAGCGGCTGCGGATCCGGGGCGAGCTTGTGGAACTGCACCTGCCCCTGGTCGAGTACCTCGCCAGGCGGTTCCGCAACCGTGGCGAGTGGCTTGACGACCTGACCCAGGTCGCCACCATCGGGCTGATCAAGTCCATCGACAGGTTCGACCTCAGCCGGGGAGTGGAGTTCTCCACCTACGCCACCCCGACGATCGTGGGCGAGATCAAGCGGCACTTCAGGGACAAGGGCTGGGCGGTCAGGGTGCCGCGCAGGCTCCAGGAGCTCAAGCTCGCGCTCACCAAGGCGATCGGCGACCTCGCCCAGCGGCTCGGCCGGGCCCCGACGGTCGCCGAGCTCGCCGCGCACCTGCAGATGAGCGAGGAGGACGTGCTCGAGGGCCTGGAGTCGGCCAATGCCTACTCGACGGTCTCGCTTGACGCGCCGGACTCCGGCGACGAGGACGCGCCGGCGGTCGCCGAGTCGCTCGGCATGGTGGACGAGGCACTCGAGGGCGTGGAGTACCGGGAGTCGCTCAAGCCGCTGCTCGAGCGGCTGCCGCCGCGCGAGAAGCGGATCTTGCTGCTGCGGTTCTTCGGGAACATGACGCAGTCTCAGATCGCGACCGAGCTCGGCATCTCCCAGATGCACGTCTCGCGGCTGCTTGCCAGGACTCTCACCCAGCTGCGCGAGGGGCTGACCAGCGACGACTAAGGCTCGTCGTCGAAGCCCAGCGCACGGAAGCTGGCCGGCACAAGCAGCAGCACGAAGCCGACCACCGAGAGCACAAGCGCGGGCACGCCCCACAGGTACCGCTGGCCCTGGACCAGGTAGATGCCGACGATGCCGGTGAACAGCTGGGTGAGCAGCGCCGGGGTCCGGCTCCACCGCCTGCCCCTTGCAAGGCCAGCCGCCACGAAGCCGAGCGCGACCGCGGTCCCGGCGCCGATCACGGTGATCGCGATGCCGCTGGCGCTCTGGTACGACCTGCCCTCGGCGGTGGCGATTCCGGCCAGGACGGCGGCGGTGAGTATGGCCGCTGCCTCGACGGCCTCAACGGCGCTGGCCCCGAGCACGGTCAGCGGACGCACGTGACCGCCAGCATCGGGCGCAACGCTAGCCTGTCCGCGTGCGCGCGCTTCTGATCGTGAACCCACGTGCTACCTCCACGACACGGCTACGGCGGGACGTGATCGCCTCCGCGCTGGCGTCGGCCGTCCAACTCGAGGTCGTGGAAACACGGTACCGGGGACACGCCACGAAGCTCGCATCGGTCGCGCGATCCGAGCGCTACGGGCTGGTGCTGACGCTCGGCGGGGACGGCACGGTGAACGAGGCGGTCAACGGCATACTCGGCACCAGCCTGCCTGCGGCCCAGGTGCCGGCGCTCGCGGTCCTGCCCGGCGGGAGCGCGAACGTGTTCGCCGGGGCGCTGCGCCTGCCAAGGGACCCGGTCGACGCGACCGGCCAGGTCTTGCGCGCGCTGGCCGAGCACCGGGAGCGTACGATCGGCCTCGGCCTCGCCGACGAGCGGTACTTCACCTTCAACTGCGGCCTCGGCCTGGACGCCGAGGTGGTCAGGGCGGTGCAGGGCCTGCGTGCGCACGGCCGGCCGGTCACCCCGTCGCTCTACGTCAGGCTGGCGCTGAGGCAGTTCTACCGGCAGACCGACCGGAACCAGCCCTCCATCGCGATCGAGTTGCACGGCGGGCACGACGTCGGGCCTGTCTTCATGGGCATCGTGTCGAACACGGCGCCGTGGACGTATCTCGGGCGCCGTGAGGTACATGCCACGCCGCTCGCCGACTTCGATTCCGGCCTTGACGTACTGGCGCTCGGCACCATGTCATCGCTTGGCACGCTGCGCCTGATCGGCCAGATGCTGACCGCCAAGAGCGGAAGCACCCCGAGCGTCGGCGGCCGGCGGATCCTGTCGTTTCACGACCAGGAGTCGGTGACGTTCCGCGCCAGCCGGCCGGTAGCGTTCCAGATCGACGGCGAGTACGTCGGCGAGCGCGAGGCCGTCACGTTCCGGTCTGTTCCTAGCGCGCTGCGCGTTGTAGCCTGAACACTCCGATCGGCGCCGGGTTTGCCCGGAGTGCATATCCGGCAGGCCACCCGCGAAAGGTGCAAATCGGATGGGCAAGCGGACGGGTCCCGTACCCGGCGGACGGATCATGCCTGGCATGTGACTGATCTGACACCGAAATCCCTCCTAACCTTTGCCCCAGGGTCTTGCGCTTGATCGATTAACTTGGGAGGGTTGTAACGCTCCTGGCTTGAGGCTGAGTAAGCGCGCCTACGGCCAGGCAGGCGATGTCTGCGCGGGCGTTGTCCACGGGGGCGTGGCCAGCGGCCTACCGGGAGTCGGCACGGGGCAGCCGTCCCGCGCTGGAGTGGAACTTGACTCGGACCGCAATATGGGTCCGATATACGGCATAGCTCGTGAATTCGTTCACAAGCACGACGGAGGCGACGGGTCTCGACAAGGGCCTGTTGATTCTCGTAGAGGAGTGGACCGCATGGACTGGCGCAACTATGCCGCCTGTCGTGACGTCGACCCGGAGCTGTTCTTCCCGATCGGGAACACCGGTCCCGCCCTGCTCCAGATCGACGAGGCTAAGCAGGTCTGCGGCCGCTGCAAAGTTGTCGAGGCATGCTTGCAGTGGGCGCTGGAAAGCGGTCAGGACTCGGGGGTCTGGGGCGGGCTTAGCGAGGACGAGCGACGCGCGCTCAAGCGGCGCGGTGCGAGGGTGGGCGCGAGCGCCTGAGCCCGTGGGCGCGGGTGCCTGAGCCCGTGGCCGCGGGCGCCTGAGCCCGTGGGCGCGGGTGCCTGAGCCCGCCGCTCCCTTCCTTCGGCCGGCGGCGCCGAAGGAGGTTATCCTGACCGGTCGGCCTCGGGCAGCGGCAGGTCGATCCGCACCCGCGTACCGCCCTCCGGCCTGGCCGAGATCGCGAGCGTGCCGCCAAGCTCGCTGACCACGAGCGTCCTGACGATCTGCAGGCCGAGACTGGTCGTCGACTCCAAGTCGAAGCCGTCGGGGAAACCGGTGCCGTTGTCCGCCACCGTCACGGCCAGCCGGTCCCGGCTCCGCTCGGCGGACAGCTCAAGCGTCCCGGTCGCCGGCGCCCCCGGCAGGGCCAGCCCGTGCTGGACGGCGTTGTGCAGCAGTTCGGTGAGCACCAGTGCGAGCGGGGTCGCCACCTCAGCGGACAGCACGCCGAACCGGCCGACGAAAACCGGCGTGATCCTGGCCTCGGGGGCGGACAGCTCGCCGGCCGTGGTGGCGATCCGTTTGGCGATGTCGTCGAAGTCCACCACCTCGCCGCCGGCGTGCGACAGCGTCTCGTGTACCAGCGCGATCGAGCCGACCCGCCGCACCGCCTCCTGCAACGCATCGGACGCCTCTGGCGCCCGCATCCGGCGCGCCTGGAGCCGCAGCAGCGCCGCCACGGTCTGCAGATTGTTCTTGACGCGGTGGTGGATCTCCCTGATCGTGGCGTCCTTGGTGATCAGCTCACGCTCCCTGTGCCGGATCTCGGTCACGTCGCGGAGCAGGATCAGAGCGCCGGCCGACGTGCCGTTCACGGTCAGCGGGATGGTCCGCATCTGCACCACGGAGCCGTTCGCCTCGACCTCGGTCTCCAGGTGCGCCCGGCCGCTCGCGGCCAGCATCAGCGAGTCGTCCCGCGGCCTGGTGTTCGCGCAGAGCCTGGCCGTCAGCGGCCCGAGCTCGCGACCGGCCAGGTCGGCGGTCAGGCCGAGGCGGCGGTAGGCAGAGAGCGCGTTCGGGCTCGCATAGGTGACCTTGCCCGACCTGGTCAGCCGGAGCATCCCGTCGTTCACCCGCGGCGAGTGCAGGTTCGCCGGAGCACTGGCCGGGAAGAACCCGGTGGCGATCATCTGGGCCAGGTCGTCGGCGGCCTTCAGGTAGGCCAGATCCATCCGGCTTGGCGTCCGGCCTGGCTCGAGGTTGGTGGAACGCTCGATCACCGCGATCACCCGCCCGTCGCGGCAGACCGGGATCGTCTCGTGCCTGACCGGGACGCCGCGCCGCCACTCCGGGTCGCCCTCGCGGCAGATCCTGCCCTCGGCCACCGCGGTGGCCAGCAGCGGCTGGGCACGGCCCGCCCGCACCGTGCCCACGATGTCGTGCGGCAGCGCGGTCGGCCCCGTCGTCGGCCGCACCTGGGCCAGCGCGATCCAGGAGCGCTCAGCGGGAAGCTGGGCCCACAGCGTCAGGTCGGCGAACGACAGGTCGGCGAGCAGTTCCCAGTCCGACACCAGCGAGTGCAGCCAGTCCAGGTCACCCGGAGCGATCTGTGCCCTGCGGGCGAGGTCGTTCATGGTGGGCACGCCGCCCATCATCGCACTGGGCTCTGCCATGGCTGCGGGCTCCCCTGGCCGGCTGCCTGATAGCGTCGCCGCATGGCTGAGGATCCCAGGCCCGCGCTGCACGGCGGAGCGCAGGCGGTCGCCGCGGCCCGTGCCCACGGCGTCCAGACGATATTCACGCTCTCCGGCGGGCACGTGTTCCCCGTCTACGACGGCGCGGTCAAGGCCGACCCGCCGATGCCGATCCTTGACGTCAGGCACGAGCAGACGGCCGTGTTCGCGGCTGAGGCGACCGCCCGGCTGACCAGGATGCCGGGGTTCGCCGTACTCACGGCCGGGCCGGGGATCACGAACGGGATCAGCGCGATCACCACGGCATACTTCAACGGGTCGAGCGTGGTCGTGCTCGGCGGCCGGGCGCCCGACTACCGCTGGGGCGCGGGCAGCCTGCAGGAGTTCGACCACCCCGTGCTGCTCGGGCCGATCACCAAGCGTGCCTGGACCGAGCACACGCCCGCGGGCGTGGGCCGGTCGGTGAGCGAGGCGTTCGAGCTGGCCGGCGCCAGGCACCGCGGCCCCGTCTTCCTCGACGTGAGCCTGGAGGCTCTGTTCGGCTCGCCAGACCTGGCGGCCGCTCCGGCGTCATCGGGGCACGGCGAGGGCCCTGCTGCAAGGACCGGGGCGGCCGGAGCCGGCACCGCGGGGAACGCCGCCGCGGGGAATGCCGCAGCGGGGAGCGCCGACTCCGAGTCAGCAGCCGCCGCCGATCCGCCCGACCCCGGCCAGCTCGCGCAGATCGCCGAACTGCTGGCCCGCGCGGCCAGGCCCGTGCTCGTGCTCGGGTCCGACGTCTGGCTGGACGGCGCCGAGGCGGCGGCCCGGGCCGCGGCCGAGGAACTCGCGCTGCCGGTGGTGGCCAACGGCCAGGGCCGCGGCATCCTCCCGGCCGGCCACGAGCTGCTGGTCACCCGGGCCCGCTCGGTCGCGTTCGGCGAAGCCGACCTGGTCATCGTGGTCGGGACACCGCTGGACTTCAGGATCGGGTACGGCGAGTTCGGCGGCAAGGGCGGAACCGGACCCGCCGAGGTGGTGCACGTCGCCGACGCTGCCGGGCAGATCGCCAGGCACCGAACGCTGGCCGGGTCGGCGGCCGGCGACCTGACCGCGTTCTTCACCGGGCTGACCAGCGCGGCGCAGCGGATCGGCCTGGCCAGGGCGTGGACCAGGGACTGGCTGCCGAGGCTGGCCGCGGACAGTGCCGCGGCCACCGCCCGCGACGCCGCGCTGCTGGCCAGCGACGCGTTCCCGATCCACCCGATGCGGATCTACGGCGAGCTCGCGCCGCTGCTCGAACCCGACGCGGTCGTCATCGGCGACGGCGGCGACTTCGTCAGCTACGCGGGCAAGTACATCGAGCCGCGCAGGCCGGGCGGCTGGCTGGACCCAGGGCCGTACGGCTGCCTGGGCACCGGCCTCGGCTACGCGATCGCCGCCAGGATCGCCCGGCCGTCGGCCCAGGTCGTGCTGCTGCTCGGGGACGGCGCGGCCGGCTTCTCGCTCATGGACGTCGACACCTGCGTCCGGCACCGGCTGCCCGTGGTGATGGTCTGCGGCAACAACGGCATCTGGGGCCTTGAGAAGCACCCGATGCAGGCGCTGTACGGCTACGACGTCGCCGCCGACCTGCAGCCGCAGTGCCGGTACGACGAGGTCGTCGCCGCGCTCGGCGGGGCCGGCGAGCTGGTGACCAAGCCTGAGGAGATCGGCCCCGCGCTGCGCCGCGCGTTCGCATCCGGCGCGCCGTACCTGGTGAACGTCGCCACCGACCCGCAGATCGCCTACCCGCGTTCCACCACCGGCGTGTAGCCGGCCGACCCCGCTCAGGACCTCGCCGCTGTGCTGGCCGGGCGGCTCAGGACCTCGCCGCTGTGGCCAGGAAGGCCGCCCGGTCGACGATGACGCGCTGCACCTCGCCGGCGCCGATCACCAGCGCGTCATCCTCCGCAGGGCTCGCGCCGGGGCTCGCGCTGCGGCTCGCACCATGGTCGGCATCGCCGCCGTCGCGCGGGCTGTAGGCGATGAAGCTGAACGTCAGGCGGCGCCCGACGATGCCGGTCAGCTCGGCGGCCACCGCCACCGGCGCGCCGACGGGCGTCGGCCGACTGTGCTCGAGCGAGACCTCGGTGCCCACCGTGGTCTGGCCGGCGGTGAGCGCGGGCGCGACCGCCGCCACGGACGCGGCCTCGGCGAGCGCAAGCAGCCTCGGCGTCCCGAGCACCGGCACGTCGCCGCTGCCGAGCGCGACGGCGGTGTCGGCGTCGGTCACCTCGGCGGTGACGGTGGCGCGCAGCCCGACGGCCAGTTCCTCCCTGGCGGCCCCGGCGTCGGCTGTGTTGTCCTCGCCGGGGCCGTCCTCGCCCAGGCCGTCCTCACCCTGGCTATCCTCGCCCACGCCGTCCTCAGCGGAACCATCCTGCGCAGCGCCGGCCATCCCGCCGCTCATTCGATGACCGCGATCAGGTCGCCCTCCTGGATCACGTCACCCTCGGCCACCGCGAGCCTGGTGAGCGTGCCGCCGTCCTCGGCGATGACCGGGATCTCCATCTTCATCGACTCGAGTATCACCAGCGTGTCGCCGTCGGCCACCGAGTCCCCCTCGGCGGCGACCACCTTCCACACGTTCGCGACCATCTCCGCGCGGATCTCGGCCACGCGCACCTCCCTGGGCCTGCGGCCCGTCCTGGCCCCGCCCGGCCTGCCGCCGGGGCTGAGCTCACCACCATCATCGCCGCTGCCGGCCCGTCACGGGCGCAGTCGGGTCACAACCGATGTGTCATAGTCTCCGCTAGCGAACTCGGCGCTGTTCAGCAGGTCTGCGTGGAACGGAAGGTTTGTCTTCAAGCCGGTTACCTCGAACGACCCGAGCGCGTCGGTCGCCCTGGCCAGCGCCTGCTCCCGGTCGGACCCGTGCACGACCAGCTTGGCGAGCAGCGGGTCGTAGTGCGGCGTCACGACGTTGCCAGCGGCATAACCAGCGTCCACCCGAACACCGGCACCCGACGGCTCACGCCAGGCGCCGATCGTGCCTGGGCTCGGCAGGAACCTGACCGGGTCCTCCGCATACACTCGCAGCTCAAGTGCATGACCAGCGGGATTAACCAACCCCGGCTCGAAACTCACGGCGCCGCCGTCGGCGATGAGCAGCTGCTGCTCGACCAGATCGATGCCGGTGACCATCTCGGTGACCGCATGCTCGACCTGGAGCCTGGTGTTCATCTCGAGGAAGACGAACTCGCCGGTCTCCACGTCCAGCAGGCACTCGACGGTTCCCGCGCCGCGGTAGTCGACCGCCTTGCCAGCCCGCACCGCCGCCGCCAGCATCCGGGCCCGCAGGTCGGGGCCGACTCCGGGGGACGGGGTCTCCTCGGCCAGCTTCTGGTGCCGCCGCTGCGCCGAGCAGTCACGCTCGCCGAGCGCGATCACCCGGCCGTCGGCCAGGCCGAGTATCTGCACCTCGACATGCCTGGCCCGGCTGATGTAGCGCTCGATCAGGATCGACGGGTTGCCGAAGAACCGCTCGGCCCGCGACCTCGCGGTCTCGAAGCCCGACCTGAGCCGCTCGGCATCGGCGGCCATGCTCATGCCGATCCCGCCGCCGCCCGCGGCCGCTTTGATCATCACCGGGTAACCGATCTGGCCGGCCACCGCGAGCGCCGCGTCCACGTCATGCACGGGCTCGGCGCCGCCGTCGGCCACCGGGATGCCGACGCTGGCCATCAGGTTGCGTGCACTGATCTTGTGGCCCATCAGGTCGATCGCGTCCGGCGATGGCCCGATCCAGGTGAGCCCGGCGTCGATCACCTGCGCGGCGAACGAGGCGTTCTCCGCCAGGAAGCCGTATCCGGGGTGCACCGCCGCGGCGCCGGTGCGAACCGCGGCGGCGATGATGGCGTCGGCGTTCAGGTAGCTGAGCGGCGCCGGGGCGGGTCCGATCAGCACGGCCTCGTCGGACTCGGTCACGAACGGCAGGCCGGCGTCGGCATCGGAGTAGACGGCGATCACCCTGATGCCCATGCGCCGCGCCGTCCTGGCGACCCGCCGCGCGATCTCGCCCCGGTTCGCGATCAAGACAGATTCCGGCACGGCGGGCAGCTTACCGGGCGGCGGCGCGGGTGCGCAGGCCGCACAGCCGCCTGGTGGTCACAGCCTGCTGACCGGCAGCCGGTCGGCCACCACGGCGAGCGCCTCGATCACCTCAGGGTCGTACTCGCTGGCCGTGTCGGCCCGGAGCCTTGCGAGCGCGGTGGTGATCCGGTCCCGGTCGGCCGAACCGACCACCAGGTCGTCGAGCGCATTGGCCGCCCTGATGATCCGGCTGCCGAGCGGCGGCTCCCGGTGCGCGCCCCGATACGGCAGCCACTGGCAGCGCACGAGGTCGGCGACCGTGTCGAGCAGCCCCGTCCGCCTGATCACCTCGGCGCCGAGGTCGGCGATCCGGTGCGCGTCGGCGTGCGGTACGAGCACGGTCGCGCCACCGGGGATCGGCTCCACCAGCGACAGCTGCCCGATGTCGTGCATGAGCGCCGCGTACTCGAGGTCGAGCAGGTCGGTCTCCGGCATCCCGAGCTCTCGCCCCACGGCCAGCGCCAGTCTGGTGACCCGCAGCGAGTGCCCGGTCTCGACGTAGCCGCCCACCTCGGTGACCTGGGCGAGGGCGCGGACGGTCTGCAGGTAGGTCGACCTGATGCTGGCGTACCTGCGGAACGCGAACTGGATGACAAGCAGCGGCCCGGCGAACACGGCAAGCTCGGCGATCCCCATCACCTCGGCGCCGAAGACCGTGATGATCGCCGACACGCCGCTGGCCAGGCCGAGCCGCCACTGCACGCCGAGCTCGTCGGACAGGGTGACCGAGTACCTGGCCCGCAGGTCGTCGGCGCGGATGATGGCGCAGATCACGGTCTCGATCAGCCAGCCAAGCGCGACCATCACGGCCATCACGGCGAGGTCGGCCACCCAGTGGGCGGCCAGCGGCTCGACCCGGGCAAGGCTCCGGAAAATGGCCGCCACGCAGGCGACCGAGACCAGCCTTGCCGACATCGCGGTGAGGCCGGCCCGGCGGCCCGCAGCGATGTGCGGCAGCGCGCCGAGCGCCATGCCCACTGCGGTCACCGCGATCACCTGCGGAATTGGCGTGAAGAGGCGCACGACCATGTCGTGCTGGGCGATCTTGAGTGCCATCGCGTAGGCGAACGCCGCGGTCATGGCGATCGGCGCCCCCTCCCTGCCGCCGGGCAGGGACAGCCTGAGCAGCTCGCCGAAGGCGATGAACAGGCCGAATGCGATCGCGATGTCCAGATTACGTACGTGCGGCGCGGTGCCAGCAAGTCCGGCCACGACAAGCACGCTGGCCGTGCCGATCAGCATCAGGCGGCCTGAGTCGACCGACTGCCAGGCGAGCCACCGCTGCTCAGGGGTTCGTCCGGTCACGGTTCCACCGTCACTGGGCCACCGTCACCGGGCCGCCTCGCACTGGGCCGCCTGGCTCATACGACCTCCACCACGCGCAGCGGCGACGTCGGGTCGTCGTGGTCCTGGGAGGTGAAGATCTCGTCCCCGCGCGGCCGCGCGGGCTCCTGCATGTGCCAGCCCTCCCGGTCGAGCGCGCGGATGAACGCGTCGACGATCTTCGGGTCGAACTGCGAGCCCGCGCCCTTGCGCAGCTCGGCGACCGCGTCGGCGATCCTGACCGCCTTGCGGTAGGCACGCGTGGAGGTCATCGAGTCGAAGGCGTCAGCGACTGCGATGATCCTGGCGAACTCGGGTATCTCGTCGCCGGCGAATCCCATCGGGTAACCGCGGCCGTCGATCCGCTCGTGGTGGTGCATGATCCCGGTGAGGGCCTCGTTCAGGAACCCGATCTCCCTGACGATCTCAAGGCCGCGCATCGGGTGCAGCTGAATGGCCGCGAACTCCTCCTCGGTGAGCGGGCCGTCCTTCTGCAGCACCCGCGTCGGCACGCCGAGCTTGCCGACGTCGTGCAGCATCCCGGCGAACCTGACAGCCTCGGCCCGATCGGACCGCATGCCGATCTGCCTGGCGATCATCCCGGCGCCGCGGGAGACCCGCTCGCTGTGGCCGCGGGTGTAGAAGTCCTTGGTCTCCACCGCCTGGCACAGCGCCGCCAGCGTGGCCTGGTGCGCTCGCTGCTGCTCGGCGAACTGGCCCATCGCCCACCGGGCGACGACCAGCGGCACGAGCACGATCGCGGCGGCGAACGGCCCGATCACCGGCCACAGCCCGGCGATCACCAGCCCGAGCGCGGCGAACCCGAGGTCGCAGGCGAGCAGCCCGGGCAGGGTGGACCCCGGCGTGGTCCGCTGCGCGGCGGCGCGGCTGTGCCTGTCGAGCATCAGCATGGCCCACAGCAGCCCGTGGTTGACCAGGACGTGCACAACCGCCGCCGCGGCGAACGGCTCGAGCATCATGTCGAACATGCCGGGGACGCGCGGGTGAAAGACGCCGCCGCCGAGCGCCCAGAGCAGCTGGGAGTTGCGCATCAGCAGCTTGCCGCCCAGCGCGGTGTAGGTGAACCCGGCGGCGTAGCCGGCCACGGCGTACATAGCCCCGTTGAACAGCCGCTCGGCGGCGGGCACCCGGCGGCGCACGCTCAGCACGGCCACGGCCCCGACCATCGCCGCGCCGGTGCTGCCGATCAGCACCACGGCGGCGAGCGTGGCCGCCGAGCTCGGCGACCAGGACGACTGGCGCGCTAGCGCAGTCGGGGTCGATTCACAGATCAGGAAAAGCAGCGCGAGTACCGCATAGGTGACCCAGAAATCAAGCGAGCTAGAACCGCCTGGCGCCAGGGACAGAATGGCCGCCGCGGCTGCGACAATTGCCGCGATATATAGCCAGGTGATCCACGAGAGCCTGCCCATGTTCTCCTCGCCGACCTCGCGCCCGTCATTAACGCCACTCAGAGTAACGCCATCGAGGCAGTCCGCGTCGGACTCCGTCACATTGGCAGCAGATCAACGTAAAGCGGCGATCGCCGCTCCTGTTGCAAAGGCGGGGTCAGGCCCCGGTCAGGCGGCTAGCTCGACTCGATCTGAGCCCGGACCGCCTCGATCCTGGTCAGCACCTTCTGCCTCAGGTCGGCAGGGACCTGCTCGTGGCCGCAGTGCCGGTGCACCAGGCGCTTGACCGCCTCCTCGAGGCCGTACTCGCGCAGGCACGGCCCGCACTCGTCCAGGTGCACCCTGACCTCGGCGATGGACACCTGGTCCATCTCGCCGTCCAGGTAGCTGTAGACCCGGTCGAGCACCTCACTGCACGGCACCTCGTGCGGGTTCCCGCAGCTCATCGCGCATCCCCTCCGGAGGCCTGCGACGACGGCTTGGGCGTCGATGCGGCCAGGCCGACCTCGGCCGCGTAGTCCTGGAGCATGTCCCTGAGCTGACGCCGACCGCGGTGCAGCCGCGACATCACGGTCCCGATCGGGGTCCCCATGATCTCGGCGATCTCCTTGTACGCGAACCCCTCGACGTCGGCGAGGTACACGGCGATCCTGAACTCCTCAGGAAGCGCCTGCAGCGCCTCCTTGACGTCGGTGTCCGGCAGTCCCTCGAGGGCCTCGGCCTCGGCCGACTTCAGGCCGGACGAGGTGTGCGAGGCGGCGCGGGCAAGCTGCCAGTCCTCGATCTCCTCGGTACCCGAGCGCTGCGGCTCGCGCTGCCGCTTGCGGTAGGAGTTGATGAAGGTGTTCGTCAGGATCCGGAACAGCCACGCCTTCAGGTTGGTGCCGTCCTGATACTGATGAAAAGAGCCGTACGCCTTGGCGAATGTCTCCTGCACGAGATCCTCGGCATCCGCCGGATTACGGGTCATCCGCATGGCCGCCGCGTACAGCTGATCCAGGTATGGCAGGACGTCACGCTCGAAACGCTCGTTGCGCCCCTCGAGTGTCTCAGCTACCGGACCCACCCCCTCTGCCATGACCGGCCGGCTCGGGCTGAACTGCCAGCCGCCTCGGGCGGAGGATACCGTGTGCGGCTCCCGCGCGGTTCGCACGGCCACCCGGATATCACCGGATGGCGACCTCGTCGCCTCCGGAGGTGCTAGCTCGCACCTGCAACTACCAGCAATGGGCACGGGCGTTGCAACACGTGGCGGCGCCGCTTCATTCCGCCGACCAAGGCCGGCCGGCGCCGCCGACGGCTGCGCGGACGTCGGGTCAGCGCCGCCGCCTGTCCCACTTCGCCTGGCAGGCCAGGCACCTGGCCGCCTCGGGCTTGACCTCGAGCCTGCCCTCGGGCACCGGCTTGCCGCAGTCGCAGCACTGCCCGTAGCTGCCGTTCTCCAGCCTGGTCAGCGCGTCGAGCACGAGGACCCGCCGCGCCTTGGCCGCGGTGAGTATCGCCTCGGCACGGTCAGACTCGGCCAGGTTCGTCCCGGCGTCCGCGGGGTCCTGCGGGTAGTCGGCTACCAGCGGATGCTTCAGGTGAGCTCCGTTAAGCACGGCGATCGACCTGTCGAGTTCATCACGAACTTCTTCAAGGCGCTTACGAGCGGCTGCAAGATCCAACCGATCCACACCTCCTGTGCCCTTCCGTTCCGCCAGCATGACCATCAGAACCCACCTCCAAGCCCCGGCGACACCGGGTCAGCGTGCTCGATCAGCTCAGGTCCGTTGTTGCGCACCGAATTGACCGCCAGCGAGACCGGATAGGTGATCAGCCCGTGCGCGGCGGCGGGGGCGAGCAGCGCCCGCACGTCCCCCGCGTCGGCGTTGCCTGGATCGAGCCAGTCCGTCCAGCTCGCCCGGTCGATCACCATAGGCATCCGGTCGTGAATCTCGCCCAGCTCGTCGGGTGCGGTGGTCGTGATGACGGCCGCGGTCCATAGCCAGGCGGCCGGGTCGTCGTCTGGAACGGAACGGTCTCGCCAGAGCTCGTAGATGCCGGCGAACGCCAGCGGGCCGTGGTCGGGCCGGCAGATGAAGTACGGCTGCTTGGGCCCCTTGGTCCCGGCCGGCGGCTGCTGCCACTCGTAGTAGCCATCCGCGGGCAGCAGGCAGCGCCGCTTAGCGAACGCGTTCCTGAACGCTGGCTTCTCGCTGATCGTCTCGGACCGCGCGTTGATCATGCGGCTGCCGATCGATATGTCCTTGGCCCAGGACGGCACCAGGCCCCACCGGACCACCCGGAGCTCACGCGACGGCGGCCCTGGCTTGTCCCGCGGCTGGCGGGTCATGACGGCGTAGACCGGCTTGGTCGGCGCAACGTTGTAGTCGGGCTTCAGCGGCTCGTCGACGCGGTCACGCTGCACGGCGAACTCCTCGAGGAGTTCGATGCGCGAGCGCGCTGACGCGTAACGGCCACACATCGTGATCACCTTCGCTGCGTCGTCGAGACCGGGGGGCGGCGTCTCGGCTCGGCCGAGGTGCCGTCTGGCCACCGCTGGCGTGACCTAACAGCTGTCCGGGGTCGTAGGAGCGACCCCGGCAACTGAACAACGGGTTGACGCTGTTCATAGCCACGGCGAGGGGTCGCCAAACATTGGTAAACCCGCGGCCGGCAATCCCCTGCTCACGCTGTGCGCCTGCACCAGGCAGGTGGCCCCGGAACGCATAGCCTTGCTTTTATGACGAACGAGGCAGACGACGGACTACCCGGCGGCCGTGACGGCGGGACGTCCGCCGACTGGGCGGTGCCGCGGGCCGACGGGCCGGTCCACTCGCTCGTCAGGCTGCCGGGCTCGAAGTCGATGACCAACCGCGCGCTGATACTGGCCGCGCTGGCGGACGGGCCGACCGAGATCACCGGCCCGCTCGTGGCCAGGGACACGCTGCTGATGGCCGGAGCGCTGGCGGCGCTTGGCTGCCGGATCGAGCAGTCAGCCGGTGCCTGGCTGGTCGAGCCAGGGCCGTTCGGCCAGCCGGGCCAGCGGGAGCCCGCGGCACCGCGCGAGCCAGGTCAGCCGACCAGGCCGCACATTGCCGTGGATGTCGGGAACGCCGGGACAGTGCTCAGATTCGTGCCCCCGGTAGCCGCCCTGACCAGCGCCGACGTCACGTTCCTCGGCGACGCCAGGATCGCAGAGCGCCCAGTGGCACCGCTGCTCGGGGCGCTGCGCGCGCTGGGCGCCGAGATCTCCGCGAACGGCACCGGCGCCGTGCCTTTCGTGGTGCGCGGCCACGGCGGGCTGGCGGGCGGCTCGGTCGCGCTCGACGCGTCCTCGTCCTCGCAGCTGGTCTCCGGCCTGCTGCTCGCCGCCGCCAGGTTCGGCGCCGGGGCGCATATCACCCACCAGGGCCCGCCGGTGCCGTCCGCGCCGCACATCGAGATGACAGTGCGGATGCTGCGCGCCCGGGGCGTGGACGTGCGGGCCAGCCGCGAGGGCGGGCCGGCCGTCGCCGACGTCGCCGCCGGCCGGGACAGCTGGCAGGTGCTCCCCGGCCCGATCGCGGGCGGGCCAGTGGCCATCGAGCCTGACCTGTCGAACGCGGTGCCGTTCCTCGCGGCCGCGCTGGCGACCGGCGGCGAGGTGACGGTGGCCGGCTGGCCGCGCGACAGCCTGCAGCCTGCCGGGCGGATCATCGACCTGCTCACCTCGATGGGCGCGCGGGTGCGGCACACCCCGCAGGGCCTGCTGGTCAGCGGCTCAGGCCAGATCCGCGGCGTCGGGGCCGACCTGTCCGAGGTCGGCGAGCTGACCCCGGTGCTGACCGCGCTGGCCGCGCTGGCCAGCTCGCCGTCGGAGTTCACCGGGATCGGTCATGTACGGCGGCACGAGACCGACCGGCTGGCGGCCCTGGCCGGCGAGATCGGCAAGCTCGGCGGCGACGTGACCGAGCTGCCCGACGGCCTGCGGATCAGGCCCGCCCCGCTGCACGGGCGCGGCGTGGTGTTCGACAGCCACGACGACCACCGGCTGGTGATGGCCGCTGCCGTGCTCGGGCTGGTGACCGGCGGCCTGCGGGTTCGCAACGCCGCGACGGTCGGCAAGACCTACCCCGACTTCGGCCAGGCCTGGGCGCGGCTGCTCGCGCCCGCCGGGTGAGCCAGGCCGGCCGCTGATGAGCACGCGGCCCAGGCACAGCGAACTTGACGAGGACGACGTCAGGGTCAGGGCGGGCCACGGCACGCGCCCGCGCACCAGGCGCAGGCCCGCGCACGCCGAGGCCGTCGAGGCCTTCGTGGCCGGGGTGGACCGCGGCAGGTACCGGTGCGTGATCGGCGGTGAGATCATCACCGCGATGAAGGCGCGCGAGCTCGGCCGTGGCAACATCGCGGTCGGCGACCGGGTCAGCCTGGCCGGCGACGTGTCAGGTGCCGCGGGCACGCTGGCGCGGGTCGTCAGGATCGAGCCGCGCGCCAGCGCGCTGCGCCGCTCGGCCGATGACACCGACCCGGTCGAACGGATCATCGTGGCGAACGCCGACCAGCTCGTGATCGTGTGCGCGCTCGCCGACCCGCCGCCCAGGCTGCGGCTGATCGACAGGTTCCTGGTGGCCGGCTACGACGCCGGGCTCGAGCCGCTGCTCTGCCTGACCAAGGCCGACCTGGCCGGGCCTGAGTCCATCCTGCCGGTCTACGCGCCGCTCGGGCTTCGCCACCTGGTGCTCGGCAGGCCGCTCGACGAGCGGGTGACCGCCGGGCTGCGCGGGCTGCTGGCCGGCCGGATCAGCGTGCTTGTCGGGCACTCCGGGGTGGGCAAGTCCACCGTCGTCAACCTGCTCGTGCCGGACGCCGACCGGGCCGTGGGAACGGTCAGCCCGGTGACCGGGCGGGGCAGGCACACCTCGTCCTCCGCGGTAGCGCTGCCGCTGCCGGGTGGCGGCTGGATCATCGATACCCCCGGGCTGCGCAGCTTCGGGCTCGGCCACATGTCGCCCGAGCGAGTGGTTCAGGCGTTCGGAGATCTTGCCGAGGGCGCGGCGCGGTGCCCGCCTGGGTGTGATCATCTCGGCCCGGACTGCGCGCTCGACGCCTGGGTCGCGGCGTCGGGCAGCGCATCGCACCTGGCCAGGCTCGATTCGCTGCGCAGGCTGCTGCGCAGCCGGGACGGCTCGGACGCAGAGCAGGACGCCAGGTAGCCGAGCAGGACGCCAGGTAGCCGGGCCGGCCAGTGCGGCGGGCCGGCACCAGCGGGCGACCGGGCGAGGCCGGTCATGGCCAGTGTGCCCGGTTAGCGATAGCGTTTGGCCGCATGGCGGGTTTCGACGACGACCTGCGGTTCGCCCATGTCCTCGCTGACGCGGCGGACGACATCACCATGCGCAGGTTCCGTGCGCTCGACCTGACCGTGCAGGCCAAGCCCGACCTCACCCCGGTCACCGATGCCGACCTGGCCACCGAGGAGTCGCTGCGAAACGTGCTGAGCCGGGCCAGGCCAAGAGACTCGATGCTCGGCGAGGAGTACGGCAGGACCGGGTCGAGCCCGCGCTGCTGGGTGATCGACCCGATCGACGGCACCAAGAACTTCGTCCGCGGCGTGCCGGTCTGGGCCACGCTGGTCGGGCTGATGGCGGACGGAGAAGTCACCGTCGGCGTGGTCTCGGCTCCGGCGCTCGGCCGCCGCTGGTGGGGCGCCCAGGACGGCGGCGCCTGGACCGGCCGGTCGCTCACCAAGGCCTCCGCCTGCCGCGTCTCGGCGGTCACCAAGCTCGCTGACGCGTCGCTGTCCTACTCCGACCTCGACACCTGGGAGCAGCGCGGGCTGCTAGACCCGTTCCTGCGGCTGGCCAGGTCGGTCTGGCGGACCAGGGCCTACGGCGACTTCTGGTCGCACGTGCTGGTCGCTGAGGGGGCCGTGGACATCTCCGCCGAGTCCGAGGTCTCGCTCTGGGACCTGGCCGCCCTTCAGATCATCGTGGAGGAGGCCGGCGGGATCTTCACCGACCTGTCGGGCAAGCCGAGCCCGGACGGCGGCAGCGCGGTCTGCACGAACGGCGCGCTGCACGACGAGGTGCTCGCCATGCTCGCCGGGCCGGCCGGCCGGGCCGCCAGCCAGGGCTGACTGGCCCGCTGACCTGCTGGCCGACTGGCCGGCTGGCCGGCCGACAGGCGGCTTGCCCTCTGCGGGCCGATGACGGATGCTAGAACTTACCCATCACAAGTTCACAAGCTTGACGCTGCCCTGGCAACGTCGCCACCGGTCCTGCGGAGGGCTCCGGATCATCACTGGGGGAGTGATCGGACGATGAAGGTAAGGGACGGGATGACGCCGGTCGTGCTCAGCGTGGGCCCGGCCCATACGCTGCGGCAGGCGGCCAGGATGATGGCCGCGCAGCGGGTCGGCGCCGCCGTGGTGCTCGACCATGAGCGCTCGGGCATCGGCATCCTGACCGAGCGCGACGTGCTCAACGCGCTCGCCGCCGACGAGGATCCCGACGTGGAGGTGGTCGCCGATCACCGGACCACGGACGTGGTCTTCGCCTCGCCGGACTGGACGCTAAAGCAGGCGGCCAAGACGATGGTCGCCGGCGGGTTCCGCCACCTGGTCGTGGTGGAGGGCGGCGAGGTGATCGGCCTGCTGTCGATGCGCGACATCGTGCGCTGCTGGTCGCTGGGCGGTGCCGCGGCCGACCTGGAGCGTGCGAGCGCAGGCTCGGCGCACGGGCGGCGCTAGCCCGAGGCGGACCGGCCGGGCGGCATCAGGCGGGCGGGCACGAGCCCGTTCGGCTACCCGGACGTCGCCACGCACCACAGCGCCGGTATGGGTGACCGTGCACCGTCTGGGCGGTTCCCACGCCGCGTGTTCCAGTCATGATCACGTCCGGTTAGCCCGGAATGTGGTCACCGAATCCCGGGGTAGTGGGAGCGGCGTTGACATCGGGCGATTCGTCGGAGACGGTGAGCCTGGACACGTTCTGGCAGGTCGCCTACCATTGACTGTATGGTCAGTCAGCTTATTTCGCCGCCCGCACCCCTCGATGCCGCCGCTCTCGCCCAGTCGCTCCGCCCGTTCGGGCAGAGCAGGATGCTGCCCAGGGCCGCCTACACCGACCCCGCCGTCTTCGCGTGGGAACAGCGGCACTTCTTCGGCGGCGGCTGGCTGTGCGTCGGCCGCAGCGACCAGGTGGCCAGGCCCGGCGACCAGCGGGCCGAGGCGGCAGGCACCGGGAGCGTGCTGCTGACCAGGGACGACGACGGCGCGGTGCACGCGTTCGCCAACACCTGCCGGCACCGCGGCCACGAGCTGCTGCCCTGCGGCGGGTCGGCCAGCGCCGCCGTCGTCATCTGCCCCTACCACGCGTGGACGTACGGTCTCAACGGAAATCTCAAGGCGGCGGCCGGCTTCAAGGGCCGCAAGGGCTTCGAGGTCGGCGAGTTCGGCCTGAACGAGCTGCCCGCGGTGGAGTGGCAGGGCCTGATCTTCGTGGACGGCTCAGGGCGGGCCGCGCCATTGGACGACGCGCTCGGCACCCTGGACGCGGTCCTCGCGCCGTATGAGATGAGCAGGCTCGTCACCGCAGGCACGCACGAGTATGACTCGACGGCCAACTGGAAGATCCTGACCGAGAACTACCACGAGTGCTACCACTGCCCGTCCATCCATCCCGAGCTGTGCAAGGTGAGCCCGCCCAAGAGCGGCGAGAACTACAACCAGCCAGGTACCTGGGTGGGCGGCACGATGGACCTGCGGCCAGGGATGGCCACCATGTCGCTGGACGGCACCAGCCAGGGCGTCCCGCTGCGCGGCCTGGACGAGCAGGGCCTGCGCACGGTTATCTACGTGAACGTGTTCCCCAACGTGCTGATCAGCGCGCACCCTGACTACGTGATGGTGCACCGGCTGCTGCCACTGGCCGTGGACCGGACCAGGATCGAGTGCAGCTGGGCGTTCGCGCCTGAGGCGACGCAGCGGCCAGGGTTCGACCCGAGCTATGCGATGGACTTCTGGGACCTGACCAACCGGCAGGACTGGTCAGCCTGCGAGTCCGTGCAGCGCGGGCTGAGCTCGCCGCACGCCGTGCCAGGCCCGCTGAACCCGGCCGAGGACGCCGTCTACCAGTACGTCACCATGGTCGCCCGCGGTTACCTGGGCCAGCCCATATGGAACAACGGCGGCACCGACTGGGCGACCACGTAACCCAGGGACCAGCCGGGCGACCGCGTAACCGGGCGGACCGGCCGTCGCCACGAGCGATTTGTTGCGAAACTAAAGGGCGGCTCTGTCCTGCGCATCGGGTAGGAATGGCCGGGACGGCATCGCACAGGGGCGTGGCTGGAGGTCGGCGGTGGCTGGCAGCGATGGCAAGGCCGCGGGTGGCAGCGGAGCCGACCGCCCCGACCGGATGAAGAAGGGCATCTACGCCAAGGAGCTGTTCCGCCTGCAGGCCGAGCTGGTCAAGCTGCAGGAGTGGGTGCGGGCCGAGCGCGCGAGGATCGTGGTCGTGTTCGAGGGCCGCGACGCCGCGGGCAAGGGCAGCACGATCAAGCGGGTCACCGAGTTCCTTAACCCGCGGATCGCCCAGATCGTCGCGCTGCCCGCGCCCACCGAACGCGAGCGCACCGAGTGGTACTTCCAGCGCTACATCGAGCACCTTCCCGCCGGCGGCCAGATCGTGCTTTTCGACCGCAGCTGGTACAACCGGGCCGGGGTCGAGCACGTGATGGGGTACTGCACGAAGGAGGAGTACGGCAGGTTCCTGCACCAGTGCCCGCTGTTCGAGCGGCTCCTGGTGGAGGACGGCATCCTGCTGCGCAAGTACTGGTTCTCGGTGAGCGACGAGGAGCAGGAGCGCCGCTTCAGGTCCCGGCTCGACGACCCGATGCGGCGCTGGAAGCTGTCGCCGATGGACCTGGACTCGATCAGCCGGTGGGAGGACTACTCGCGCAGCAAGGACGAGATGTTCGTGCACACCGACATCCCCGAGGCACCCTGGTACGTGGTGGAGAGCGATGACAAGCGCCGCGCGCGGATCAATATGATCGCTCATCTCCTGTCCACGGTGCCCTACCGGGACGTGCAGCGGATGCCGCTGTCGCTGCCGCCCCGTCCGCCGTCGAAGGGCTACGTGCGGGTGCCGCGCGACATGCAGACCTACGTGCCCGACCACGCCGGGACCGTGATCGCCGCCGCGGGGCGGCACCGGTCAGGATGACGGCCGCGCGACCGGCGGCTCTCCCGCGGCCGGCGGCTCCCCCGCGGCCGGCGGCTCTCCCGCGGCCGGCGGCCCGCCGAGCGGCCGCGCCGCGGTTCAGGGGGCCGGCTCGAGTATGACGACCGGGATCTGGCGCGTGGTCTTCGTCTCGTAGTCGGCAAAGCCCGGCCAGGCCTGCTTGTGCGCCGTCCACAGCCGCTCGCGCTCATCGCCGTCGGCGACCCGAGCGTGCACGCTGCGCGTCTGCGCGCCGACCTCCACGCTGACCTGGGGGTGCGCACGCAGGTTGTGGAACCACGCCGGGTTGGTGTCCGCCCCTGCCTTGGACGCGAACACCACCAGGTTGTCGCCGTCCGGACGGTACATCACCGGGGTGACCCGCTCCTGCCCCGACTTCGCACCGGTGGTATGCAACAACAGCAGCGGCGCGCCTTCGAACGGCCCGCCCACCTTGCCGCCGTTGGCACGGAACTCGGCGATGATCTTGGAATTCCAGTCCTCAGCCATCGGTAGCCTTTCCGAGCCTTCCGCTGATCGGTCCCGCACGGCAGTGCCGCGTGCCGACGATACGCCCAGGCGCTAGAAGTCCTGGTGGCCGGGCTGGTCCTGCGAATACCGCTCGATCTGGTCGGCCACCGGGACCCTGGCGGGCTGCGGGGCGCCCTGGGCGGGCCCGAGCCGATGCCGGCCGCCCTTGGGATCGGCGAACGCGACCCGTTCCTCCACGTCCTTGCCGGTCACCGCCAGGTAGCCGACGAGCAGCACGATCGCGACGGTCAGCGTCAGGCTCACCGTGCCGTAGCCGAACCCCAGGCCGCCGTAGTAGTGCGAGATCCCGAAGTAGTCGGAGAACGACGCGCCGATCGGCCTGGTGATCACGTAGGCGAACCAGAACGCCAGGATCGAGTTCATCCCGAGCTTCCAGTGCGCGATCGCCGGGATGGCGATCACCACGACGAACAGCAGGCCGGCGGACAGGAAGCCCAGGCCAAGGGTCCGCGCCGTCAGGTCACCGGCGGCGGTCCCGAGCGCGAACGTGGCGAGCACGGTGGCCCAGTAGAACATCTCCCTGCGCCGGGTGTAGATGCTGTGGATGGACAGCGTCCGCTCGGTGGCGTACCAGGCGATGAAGATCAAGGCGAGCGCCGCGGCGAACCCGGCGGTGGAGAGCGCGTAGGGCACGTGCAGGGCGATGTGGATCGAGTCGGCCATCATCGTGCCGAAGATCGCGACCATGACGACCGCGCTCCAGTAGATCCACGTCATGTAGCGGCGGACCGAGAGCTGGATCCCGACGACGATGCAGAACGCAACGCCGCCGAGCGGGACGACCAGGTAAGGGTCGAACCTGTGGTTGAGGAAATCCGATGTCGCCTCGCCCATCGCCGTGGTCAGGACCTTGATGATCCAGAAGTAGGCCGTGATGACCGGTACCTTGCTGGCCATGAACTGGCGGCGCGGCGCCGGGAGATCACGCCCCTGCCGAGCAGTGGTCATGCCGTCCAGAATGCCACACGCCGCCAACCGCCCGGTGAGCTTCTGCACGCGACAATCGAGACCATGGCGGATGCGCGGACACACTCGGGCCAGTGCCTGTGCGGGGCGATCACCTTCGAGGTTCACGGGCCACTGCGGGAGGTGATCAACTGTCACTGCGAGCGGTGCCGGCGATTCACCGGGCACCACATGGCCGCGACCTCGGCCAGCCTGGCCGACCTGCTGCTCGTCGATCCCGGCCTGCGGCTCGCCTGGCACTGGCCGGTGCCGGAGGCCGGCTACGGATTCTGCGGCCAGTGCGGATCGTCGCTGTTCTGGCAGTCGGCCAGGGAAGCGGACCGCATCTGGATCTGCGCCGGCAGCATCAGCCCGCCCACTGGCCTGCGGACAGTCCAGGCCTGGTGGGTATCTCACGCCAGCGACTACTGCACCCGCCCCGACCTACCGGAATACCCGGAGGAACCAGCGACCCACGGCGACTGGACTTCATGATCAGGCTGAACCGCTCGCACCCGGCACCGCCGGCCCCGCCGGGAAGTCTGGCCGCGGGCCCGCCGGGGGCGTTGCACCCGCGGGCAGGTCCCGGGCACTATGTGCCAATGACCGCTATGTCGGGCACCGGCGCGCCTTCGATGACCTTCGAGGTGGCCGATCCCGGCGAGCTGCTGGCCGGCGTCAGGCTACGTCCCGACCTCGACGTCCGCGGCGACCTCGACTTCCACCGCGACGACGGCCGCTGGGAGCTGACCGTGGCGCGACCGCCGGCCAGCCGGATGGAGTACCTGCTCGAGCTGCGCTTTCGGGACGGCAGCAGCCAGGTCGGGCTCGACCCAGGCAACCCGCTGCAGGTGCCTGGCGCGTTCGGGCCCAAGAGCCTGCGCGAGTTCCCCGGCTATGCCGCGCCCGGCTGGCTCGCCGCGCCGGCCCCGGACGGGGCAAGCGAGGACTTCGACGTTCAGGTCCGCGCGCTGGGCCAGCCGGTGCCGGTGCGGACCTGGTCGCCGCCCGGCGTGCCCGACGACAAGCCGGTGCCGCTGCTCGTGGTGCACGACGGGCCCGAGTACGACAGGCTGGCCAGCCTGACTCGCTACCTGGCGGCCGGCACGGCGGCCGGCTGGCTGCCGCCGCTGCGCGCGGCGCTGCTCGGCCCCGGGCCGCGGGACCGCTGGTACTCGGCCAACACGAGCTACGCGCGCGCGCTCGCACTCGCCGTGCTGCCCGCCGTGGCCGCGGCTGGCCACGAGCATCAGGGTCGGGGTGGGGACCAGCCTCGGCGGGCTGGCGATGCTGCACGCGCACTGCCGGCATCCAGGCACCTTCGACGCGCTGTTCCTGCAGTCGGGCAGCTTCTTCCTGCCGCGCTTCGACAGCCACGAGCAGTGGTTTCCCTACTACCAGCGGATCACCGCGTTCGTGGCGGCGGTCACCGGCGGCGAGCAGCCGGGCCGGCCGGTTCCCACCGCCCTGACCTGCGGCACGGCCGAGGAGAACCTGGCCAACAACCGCGCGATGGCGGCCGCGCTGCGCGGCCGCGGCTACCAGGCCGAGCTGCATGAGGTGCCCGACGCCCACAACTACACCGCGTGGCGGGACGCGTTCCACCCGTACCTCACCGGGCTGCTCACGCGGATCTGCCCGTGATCAGGGAGGTGACCGAGCTCTGGTCGGACGCCATGGGGGCGGCCGGCACCGTCGTCAGGTACGGCCACTGGGGCAGGCCGGTGCTCGCGTTCCCCTCAGAGCAGGGCCGGGCGTGGGACTTCGAGAACAACGGCATGGTCGGCGCGATCGACGACCTGCTCGAGTCCGGCCGGGTGAAGCTCTACTGCGTCGACAGCTACGACGCGCAGTCCTGGTCGAACTCGGAGGTCCCGGTCGAGGAGCGAGCCCGTCGGCATGGCCGTTATGAATCATGGATCGTCGGCGAAGTGGTGCCGTGGATCTACCGCGACTGCGCCGGCCACGCCGGGGTGGCCACGCTCGGGTGCAGCCTGGGCGCGTTCCACGCGGCCAACTTCGCGCTGAAGCGGGCCGACCTGTTCCCGCTCGCGCTGTGCCTGTCGGGCAACTTCGACCCTTCCTCGTGGCGCGGGTGGGGCGAGCGGGGCTCCGAGGCGTACTTCAACAACCCGCTGGACTACGTCGAGCACCTGCACGGCGAGCACCTCGGCTGGCTGCGCGGCCGGGTGAGCCTGCTGCTGGTCTGCGGCCAGGGCGCGTGGGAGGACAGCACCGGCTCGCTGGACAGCACCAGGCGCTTCGCCGCCGTGCTCGCCAGCAAGGGCATCAGGCACGAGCTCGACCTGTGGGGCTATGACGTGCCGCACGACTGGCCGTCCTGGCGCGCACAGCTCGCCCACCACCTGCCCAGGTTCTGCTGACAGGGAGGTCCGTTGACTACTCGGCACCTGATCGGGCTGCTGCTCGGCACCGAGGAGGACTGGCCCGCCGCGTTCGAGGAAATCCTGCGGCGGCTCGGCCCGGTCAGCGGGCCGGACGGCACCCGGCACGCCTTCGACTGCGAGCGGATCACGATCGAGCCGTTCAACCTGCGTGACCGGCCGCGCTACCAGCTGGTGGTCGACCGGCTCGCCTACTGGTACTACCACCCGCGCGAGTGGCTGAAGAAGGTCGCGCTGATGGACCGGGTGTACCTGCTGAACAGCCCGTTCACGTTCCAGTCGATGGAAAAGCACGCGGCCTACTGCGCGATGATGCGGCTCGGCCTGAGGGTGCCGGACACCGTGCTCGTGCCGTACAAGCACCCGCTGGACAACGCGCGCTATGCCTACACCTCGGCCAGGTACAACCAGCCGTTCGACCTCGACGCCATCGCGCGCAGCATCGGCTATCCGCTGTTCATGAAGCCCTACGACGGCGGCGCCTGGCGCGGCGTCTCCAGGGTCACCAACGCCGCCGAGCTGCACGCCTCCTACGACGACAGCGGCGAGATGCTGATGCACCTGCAGAAGTCGATCGACGACTACGACGCGTTCGCCCGCTCGCTGTCGATCGGCGCGGAGACCATGGTGATGCGGTTCAGGCCCGAGCAGCCCATGCACCTGCGGTACGCGGTCGACCACAGCTTCCTGTCCGCGCAGGCGGGCGACGAGGTGCTGACCATCAGCCGGCTGGTCAACGCGTTCTTCCGGTGGGAGTTCAACTCATGCGAGACCCTGGTGAAGGGTGCGCAGGTCTACCCCATCGACTACGCCAACGCGTGCCCTGACGTCGCGCTGACCAGCCTGCACTACTACTTCCCCTGGGCGATGAAGGCGCTGGTGAAGTGGTGCGTGTTCGTGCTGGTCACCGGGCGCCGGCCGCGGCTCGACCTGGACTCCGACCGGTACTTCGAGATCGCCGACGACCCCGATCTCAGCTACGGCCAGAAGCTCGCCGCTTACCGGGTGCTCGCCGACGCCTACTTCGACCGGGACAGGTACCTGGACTTCTGCGCGAGCAGCCTCGGCCTGGTGGACGACGTGGTGCTCGACTGGGTGGCCGGGCCTGGCTTCGACGACCTGCTGGTGCGGACCGTGCGGGCCGGGTACCCGGCGCACGAGCACGACCAGTTCATCGCCCACCTGCGCGGCCTCGTGGCGCTGTGGGTCAGGGACGAGCAGCAGGCTCAGCCTCCGGCCGGGTGAACGGCAGCTGGACCTCGAACACCTGCTCGCTGACGTGCTCGATGTCGGCCACCTCGTGGACCCAGATCTCGCGGCCGGGGAAGCAGGGCTGGAATTCGTGCTCGGTGGCCCACCTGACCAGGTCGTGGTAGACGACGGGGAAGATGCTGGCGGCCGCGCCACTGCGCACGGTGACGGCGGCCTCGATCGCTGGCAGCTCGACGTACCTGGCGGGGGCGGGCAGCTCGCCCGGCGGTTCGGCCACCGGAAGGGCCAGGTGCACGGTCGCGCCGCTCTCGCCGTGGTGGTCGTAGAAGAACATGTAAGGCCCGGTCTCCTTGATCATGTCCCTGATCCCGAGCTGGTCGAACTGCTCGGCGCACCGGTTGACCGCCGGGAGCACGGTGGCCGGTCCGAGCGCCGCCACGTGCTCGGAGATGGCTACCACGCCCATGGCTGGGATCTTCTTCACGATGATGTCGTCGGCTGGCATGGAGCCCTCCCTCGCGATGAACTTGAGCCGTGCCTCGACTCCGAGCAGCTGGTTCCTGTGCTGCTCGATCTCCTGTTCCAGCTGGGCGCGCCTGAGCAGCAGCATTCCCTGCAGCTCGTCCAGCGTGATCCCGTCGAGCAGCCGCCTGGCCTGGGCCAGGGACAGCCCGAGCTCCTTGAGAGCCACGATCCGGTTGAGCTGGCCGAGCTGGTTGGCCGTGTAGCCGCGGTAGCCGGTGTCCGGGTCGACCGTGGCGGGGCGCAGCAGCCCGATCTCGTCGTAGTGCCGCAGCGTGCGGACCGACACGTCCCCGAGCCTGGCGAACTCGCCGATGCTGAACATGACACGAGCTTGCACCCCTCACGCTGCGTCAGAGTCAAGGCCTATTCGGGAAGGGCGCGAGAAAACCGCTCGGCGGCGGCCAGCCGCACCGGGCATGGTTAGGTTCCATGGAGGACCTGGCGGACCGCGGGCTGGCACCGGACGGCACGATCGCACGCGAGGGCAGCCTGGAGCGCGTGCCGGCCGCGTTCGCTCCGGTGGTGGCCGCCGCCCGCGATCAGGTCACGGCGGCGTTCGGCGGCGGCCTGCTGCACAGCGCATACCTGTACGGGAGCATCCCGCGCGGCACCGCCGTGCCCGGGGTCTCCGACCTCGACGTCCAGGTCGTCACCCGCGGTGAGCCGACGCCCGCCGACGCGGCCGCTGCCGAGCGCATTGAGGCCGCGATCGACCGCTCGTTCCCCCAGGTCAATGGGGTCGGCGTGCTGCTGGCCAGCGCGGGCCTGCTGCTCAGCGAGATCGAGCGCTACGACGGCGGCTTCTTCGTCGCCTGCCTGTGCACGCCGCTGCTCGGCGAGGATCTTGCCGCGCGGCTGCCCGGCTACCGGCCAACCTCGCTGCTCGCCCGAGAAACCAACGGCGACCTGAGGGTGCGGCTCCCCGAGTGGCGCGCCAGAGTGGCCGGCGCCGTCACCGATGCCGACCGCCGTGCGCTCAGCCGCGGCGTCGCGCGCAAGCTGGTGCGCACGGGGTTCACCCTGGTCATGCCGCGCTGGGACGGCTGGACCAGCGACCTGGAGCGATCCGCCGAGATTTTCGGCAGCTATTACCCCGGGCGCGCCGGGCAGATGCGGGCCGCGGCCGGAGTTGCCCGCGCGCCGTCGGCCGACCCGGCGGTGCTGCGGAAGTTCATCGAGGACCTCGGCCCCTGGCTGGCCGCCGAATACACCGCCGTGCACGGCGAGCGGGCGCCGCGGCCCTGAGTCAGGCGGCGCACTGAACGCTGGCCCCGTGCGATCCGGCTCGCGTACGCTCCGGCCATGGTCGACGTCACCGCGAACGCCCCGGTCCTGACCGAGCGCTTCGAGCGCGCCTTCGGCGTCGCGGCCGAGATCCATGCCGCCCAGCTGCGCAAGGGCACCGGCGTCCCCTACCTGTCCCACCTGATGTCCGTGGCCGCACTGGTGCTCGAGTACGGCGGCGGCGAGGACGCGGCGATCGCCGGCCTGCTGCACGACGCCGTCGAGGACTCCGCCGACGGCACGGCCACCGCCGCGCGCATCCGCGCCGAGTTCGGCGCCACGGTCGCGGACATCGTCCTGGCCTGCTCGGACGCGATCGCCGTGCCGGGCCGGGTTAAGGCGCCCTGGCAGCAACGCAAGGCGAGCTACATCGAGCACATCGCCAGCGAGACCGACCCGGCCGTACTGCTGGTATCGGCCTGCGACAAGCTGCACAACGCCCGCAGCATCGTTGCCGACCTGCGCTCGCTGGGACCGGCGCTGTGGGACAGGTTCGGCCAGAAGGACCCGGCCGCGCACCTGTGGTACTACCGGTCGCTCGCCGCGTCCTTCGCCGGCCGCGTCCCTGACGGCCTGTCCGGCGAGCTCGACCGAGTGATCGCGGACATGACGGCCCTGGCCGAGCCGTCCTGAGGCCGCCGCGCTGATCCGCGCCGACGACGGCACGCTGCAGCCGCTGTTCGCGACGAAGGCGGCACCCAGCGCGAGACCGCGCAGATCGAGGAGGTCAGGTTCAGCGTCTGGTCGCTATCGGTGCACCCCGCGGCCCACACGTTGTCCTTGCCGACCCCAATCAATACCGAACGGAACGAACAGTCAAGAACCGGCCAGACGCCGGCCCGCCTGCGGCGAGGCAACCGCGCGGAAGCCGCCGAACGCTGCGCGAAAGGTCGTGCGCCCGATGGCCTGGATGGCATGCTCTTGCGCATGTCGAAGGTGATTGCGTCGCTGCCGGTCGGCGAGCGGGTTGGCATTGCGTTCTCCGGTGGCCTTGACACCTCGGCCGCGGTCGCGTGGATGCGGGAGCGGGGCGCGGTGCCCTGCACGTATACCGCCGACCTTGGGCAGTACGACGAGGCCGACATCGGCGCGGTCCCGGGGCGGGCCAGGTCCTACGGCGCCGAGATCGCCAGGCTCGTGGACTGCCGGACACTGCTGGTCGAGGAGGGCCTGGCCGCGCTGGCGTGCGGTGCGTTCCACATCCGCTCAGGCGGCCGGTCCTATTTCAACACCACCCCGCTGGGCCGTGCGGTCACCGGCACGCTGCTGGTCCGGGCGATGCTCGAGGACGACGTGCAGATCTGGGGCGACGGGTCCACGTTCAAGGGCAACGACATCGAGCGGTTCTACCGGTACGGGCTGCTGACCAACCCGAACCTGCGGATCTACAAGCCGTGGCTTGACCCCGCCTTCGTCGGCGAGCTCGGCGGCCGCCGCGAGATGAGCGAGTGGCTGGCCGCGCGCGACCTGCCGTACCGCGACAGCGCGGAGAAGGCGTACTCGACCGACGCCAACATCTGGGGCGCCACCCACGAGGCCAAGACCCTGGAGCACCTCGGCAACGGGATCGAGACCGTCCAGCCGATCATGGGCGTGGCGTTCTGGGATCCCGCGGTGGAGGTGGTTCCCGAGGACGTCACGGTCGGCTTCGACCGGGGCCGGCCGGTGAGCATCAACGGGTCGCGGTTCGCCACGCCGGTCGACCTGGTCATGGCGGCCAACGCGATCGGGGGCAGGCACGGCTTCGGCATGTCCGACCAGATCGAGAACCGGATCATCGAGGCCAAGAGCCGCGGCATCTACGAGGCCCCCGGCATGGCGCTGCTGCACGCGACCTACGAGCGGCTGATTAACGCGATCCACAACGAGGACACCATCGCGGCCTACCACGCCGAAGGGCGCCGCCTTGGCCGGCTGCTGTACGAAGGCCGCTGGCTCGACCCGCAGGCGCTGATGCTGCGCGAGTCGCTGCAGCGCTGGGTCGGCGCCGCGATCACCGGCGAGGTCACGCTGCGGCTGCGCCGCGGCGAGGACTACTCGATCCTGGACACCGTCGGGCCCGCGCTCAGTTACCACCCCGACAAGCTGTCGATGGAGCGCACCGAGGACTCCGCGTTCGGCCCGCTCGACCGGATCGGCCAGCTGACGATGCGCAACCTCGACATCGCCGACTCGCGCGCCAAGCTCGAGCAGTACGCGGGCCTGGGCATGGTCGGCACCGCCCACGCGCAGCTGATCGGAACCCCCACCAGGACCGAGCTCGTCGGCGACCTGCCCGAGGGCGGTGCCGACGCGATCGCCTCCCGCGGCCTGGCCGACGACGAGCAGGAGCTACTTGACCGCGCCGCGATGGAGTCCGGCACCGACTGAACGGTCAGCTGCCGACCGCGGCGGCGAGCACGCGGCGGAACTCGACCGAGACCCGGTCGGCTCTGGTGTGCAGCTCGGCGGCCGGGTCGAGCGGGAACTCCAGGCCGGACAGCGCCCGCCGCTGCAGGTCAAGGTCCTCCTCGAAGATCATCATTTCGTACTTCGCCGCGCTGTCGGCCTGCTCGGGGTCGGCGAGGCCCGGGCCGGTGACCGTCTGGTACACCCGGCAGGCGTGATCGTCCTCGGGCGTCACGACGAACGTCAGGAACTGCCAGCCGCCGGCGTCGAGGAACTCGAGCAGGAGCGTTGCGGTCAGCGGCGCCTGGTACCGGTAGGTCATCCTGCGCCGCTGCACCGCCGGCCGGGCGCCGTCGCGCACGGCCGGGTCGGTGAGGTTGGTGAACGTATGCTCGCGGACCGCGATGAACGACAGGCCCTGGCGCACGACATCGGCCCGCGGGATGGGCTCAGGTCCCGCGCCGCCGATCGTCGCTGCGTGCACGAACGGAAGGTGCGCCTCGTCGAGGAAGTTGTCGATCAGCATCGCCGCGTTGGCCTCCACCCGCAGCACGGGCAGCCGCACCGTCGCGATGCCGTCGCCGCCCAGGGGCACGCCAGGAGCCAGCTCAGGCAGTGGCGCGCGGGGCGGCAGCGGTGCCAGCCAGACCAGGCCGTCGTGCTCGGCGACCTCGGCGGCACCGCGCAGCGCCGCCCGCGCCGGAATCGACGCAGCGTCCTCCAGGGCCGGGATCGCCAGGCACCGGCCGTCGCTGGCGAACCGCCAGCCGTGGTACATGCACTGCAGGCTGCCATCGACGACCTGCCCGGCCGACAGCCGCGCCCGCCGGTGCGGGCACGCGTCGGCGAATGCCGCGACGGCACCGCCAAGCCGCACGAGCACCCAGCCCTGGCCAGCCAGCCTGACTCCGGCCGGCTCGGCAACGACATCGCACGACAGCGCCACCGGGTGCCAGAACTCCGCCAGTGCCGGGTGCCCGTTCGTGAATTCCCCAGAGGTCATAGGCCCATCATCACCCAGCCGCCGCCGACGGAACGCCGGCCGATGGCTTGCGGGCGCGGATGCCGAGATTGACCGGCACCGGCCGGTCGCCGAGCTCGACGACTCGCTCGACCATCAGCCCTGCATCAAGGAAGGCATTGAACAACTCGGCCAGCGGATGATGGCGCATGCCCACCCGCCTGCGCACGTAGACGCCCCACCACGGCCGCGAAGGTGCGGTCGCCGAACGGCAGGGCGGCGGCGTCTGCCTGCACGAGATGGCGGGACCGCCCGCGAGCGATGCGCAGCTGATCGGCCGAACGATCAAGCCCAACCACGGTCCGGCCGGTCGCGGCGATCGCGCCCAGGTAGAGCCCGGTGCCGCAGCCCAGGTCCAGGCACAGGCCCTCGCCACCGCCCAGCAGGGCCTGCACGTCGGGAGCGTTGCACTCCGCGTGCGGCCTGTTCCAGTCGTCGTACCACTCGGCGTGCCCGTCGTAGCGGGCCCTGGCAACGGACATCGGGGCCTCCAGCCGCGCTGATCGCACTCCCGAAGCTAGCAGAGCGCGAGCGTCTCCGGCGGATACCGAAGATCCCGGCAATGACCGGTGATTGGATGAGGTGAGTCATTGTTCAGGATGCGCGGCTACGTACCGGAATTACCCCTGGGATGCGACCCGCTGCTTGTCCGCGAGGAATGGGAGAGCGCCGCGATACTCTAGCTTTCATTGAGTCATGCAAACGGAATTACTTAGGCAGACAATGTCCCGATCGAGGCTTAGGTGTCGTGGCTTAGCGCGTTGCTCTTCGGCGCGGCCGGCGGCTTTATCGTCTCGGCGGTCGCTTTCTTCAACGATATCTGGGCATGGCACGAGGAACGGCGCCGCTACCTGCGGACGAGAGCGCGTCACATGCCGAGGCTCGCGCAGTTCACCGACGTCAAGGCAGACCCGCTGGTCCTGCTGACCCGGATGGCGCTGGGCGGCCTGGTCGGCTTCCTGGTCCGCGACGAGGTCACCGGAGTCCTTCCGCTGATCGCGGCGGGAGCCTCAGCGCACGCGATCCTCTCGCAATTCGGAAAGAACCCGACGTACGCCCCTGGCCTTGACGTCGGGACGGCGGAGCAACCAGATGAGCAGAGCGTCACGGCGAGGAAGGTTATGCAGAGCGACTCATTCGACGGCACATTTTCCCAAGCGGCGGCCAGTTATCGGCCAAGGCACGCAAAAAGCGAACTGCCGTCGGCTCCAAATCCCCCGCACGTACCCCGGCCGAGGGTACAAACAGACAGGAGCCAGCTGAGCCATACGGAGCCTGAAGGATGACGGCAAGACACAGCAGAAAGCACGGCCCCGTCGCGCGGCGAGCCGGCCAGCACGCCGGAGACTGGCATGAGCGAGGTCTCGCCGCACGCTATCTCGCCGTTCTGACTGGGTCCCGGCCGCGACCACGGTGGAACAACGGATCCGGATTCCGCGTCCCCGGGAGCCAGGCGAATCGGACCACTTCCACCTAACCGGGACCAACATATGCAGCCTGGCCGGCAGATCAGGGAGCGGATCGAACGTCGGCCAGCGGCTCGACGGGCTGCGCGGCATCTGCCAGGTCAGGGTGCTGGGTACTTGGCCAGGATGTCCCTGAGCTCGGCGGCGAACCGAAGCGACTCATCGTGCTCGCGCTGCCAGACGTTGCGGCCGAAGATCAGGCCGGTGGCGCCGGCCTCCATCGACAGCCGCGCCTTGTCGAGCATGGCCTGATCGCCGGCCCGCTCCCCGCCCGAGACCAGCAGCAAGGTGCGGTTGGCCGACCTGACCACGGCCTCGATCGCCTGCTCGGCGGAGAACTCACCCGTGTAGGCAGCTGGCACGCCGGACTGCTTGGCAGGGTCAGGGAAATTGACCTTCACCACGTCGGCGCCAAGTTCGCTGGCCGTGCGCGCGGCATAGTCGACGGCATAGAAGGAGTCCTTGCCGCCCTTGGCATCGACCGCGGTGCCACGCGGGTAGGCCCACACGATCAGCGGCATGCCCAGGCGCCTGGCTTCGTCACGCACCTGCAGGTACTGGCGGAAATCGTCCTCCTGGGCCGGCGACCCGACGTACAAGGTGTAGCCAACGGCGTCCGCGCCCAGCCTGACCGCGTCAGCCACTGACGCATTGAGCGGCGACAACGGGTCGACCGCCGCGGCGATGTCGGTCTTGCCGTTGAGTTTCAGAACCAGCGGAACCTCCCCGGCATAGTCCCAGTAGAACTTCTCCGCCAGGCCGACCTGGATTGCGATGCCGTTAAAACCGCCCTCCAGCGCGAGCCGGATGACATATGCCGGATCGCTGGCGGCCGGGTTGGCGAAGAAATCCCTGGGCCCGTGCTCAAGCCCCTGATCGTAGGGCAGGAAGATGGCCTTCCCGTTTCGCAGCCCGTGCTGGTACAAGATCCGGTGCAAGCGGGCCTTCTTGCCCGTGCTCAGCCCAAGCCGGTCAAGACTGGATCTGGTCGTCATCGGTGCCTCCGTCCGGGGACCGGCGCTCTCAGAGAAAACAATCGCAGGCAGGACGGCAGGTGAGCAGAGGCACCCGGCCCGGCAGGTAGTGACCTACGCCTCTGCTCGGACCGGCGCCGTGGCCGGATGCTGTGGACGTGCAGACTGACTCCCGGCCGGGCGCTGAGGCAGCCGGGGGCGCCTGCGGAACGCAGGTGGCCGCGGGAACCGCATCGTGACCGGGCAGGCGAGCGCGCTCGCGAGGCAGCCCACCCGGCAGGTAACCCAGTCGGCAATCATGTCTTCTGGCCTGGCGCCTGTCTTGCTCATCGGGGCGTGGGTGATCGCCGACTTGCTCCAGCCCGCCTCGTACAGCCCGATCCGCCAAACGGTCAGCGTGCTGGCAGGCTATGCCGGAACCGACCGCTGGATCATGACCGCGGCCTTGTTCCTGGTCGGCGGCTGCCACCTAGTCACCGCCGCCGGGCTGACCGCCGTCCGCATTCGCGCGCGCATCCTGCTCGCCATCGCAGGGCTGGCCAGCATCGGGATCGCCGCATCCCCTGAGCCTGCGCACGGATCCTCGCCCAGCCATCTGGCCTGGACGGTGGTCGGCATCACGGCGATCACGCTCTGGCCCGCGTTCGCCGTCCGCCTCCGATCACCAGGGCCAGCGGTCTTGAGCGTCCGCGTCACGACCGCAGCAACTGCCGTGCTGATCACTCTCGCCGGATGGCTCCTGTTCGAGACCCAGGGCGGTGACGTGCTGGGCCTAGCTGAGCGCCTGACCACAGCCGCCCAGACCTCGTGGCCGTTCGTCGTCGCACTGGCGCTGCATCGCACGACGACACCCACGGCCACGACCACCCGGGCTGGCGCCGCAGGCACCGTGCCGGGGCCGCCACCTCCGCGGTCAGGCGGGGCCAGCCTGGTCCGAGATGCGGAATGCAAGGTCGCCTTGCTCGTTGACCTGAGCGTCGAGCGCCTTGTCCTCGAGTACCTCCGCCGCGGCGGCTTCGAGGAAGACGCGCGCTCCGCTCTCTTCGACCACCTGATCACCGGCCGCCGGGCCCTCGGTCAGGGCGAGCTGGAACGACGATGCCCCTTCACCCTGCTTCATGATGCGCAGGCCTGTCTCGACGGGCTGGTCCGGCTGCGACGTCAGGCTACGGATCGCAGAGGCGGCGCTGTCGGTAATCGTGAGCATGACCAACTCCTCCCTACAGGGTCGAGCGATGGGGATGGCCCTACCCGCACGTGGACGGGCCGAATCAGGCCTGCCCGATTCCGGAACGGGACCTTGCCAGCCGATGCCTAAGGCCAGCCTCTCCCGGCTAGGCGTCCGCCCGAAGTTCGTCCGCGCGGGCTATCGGGGGTTGAGCGGGCCGCGTATGGTGACAAGTAGGCGGTATCCGCAATACTTCCTGCACCAGGCCAGAGCGCGTGCGGGGACCGCGTCGCTGCAGACCCAGGGCGGCACGGCCAGTTAAGGCCGGATCGGACTCAAGGTGACTCAGCGATGCACCCGTCATCTTCCACGGGATGCGCGCCCGCGGTAACCATCTCACCCGGGACCTGCGGAGCGTGCGCGGGATGCTGTCGTGCGTGAGGACCACGGCCTGGTCCAGTGGGCAGGCCGGCAGGCGACAGTTGTTCTGCCCGAGCATATTGACCGGTCGAACGCCGGGCAGATCCGTGCGGAGCTCCTGTCGGCCATCAACGACGGGACGGCGCTGATCGCGGACATGACCGCGACCATCTCCTGCGACCACGCTGGCGCGCGGGCAGTGGCCGTGGCCTGCGAGTGGGCCGTTGCCTGCGGCACCGAACTGCGACTCGTGGTCACCGCCCAGCCGGTGCGGCGCGTGCTCGGCATCAGCGGGGTGGACCGGCTGGTGCCCGTTTACTCGTCACTGACCGCAGCGACGGCCTCGCGGCCGCCCGCGCCGGCCATGGCCCTGGTAGCCGGCAATGCCGCGGCCGACACGGACGGCCGCGTACCGCCCGGCGGCGGGCGCACGCGGGCACGGGTCCGCGCGTCCGCTCCGCCAGATCGGAGCGGGGCCGTCATCACTCCGGCGGTGGTGTGGAAGCTGGTCGACGCCCTCCAGGACGGAGTGGTGCTGGCAGACGGCCATGGCACGATCGCGCTGGCCAACACGCGGCTTGAGGAACTGTTCGGCTACCAGCATGCGGAACTGATCGGCCGGCCGGTTGAATCTCTCATCCCTGCGCACCTTCAGGACGCGCATCGCCGCCACCGGGCAAGCTATGCACAGGCACCCGCGGCCCGGCCGATGGGCGCCGGAGTGCGGCTGGTCGGCCTGCGCAAGGACGGAACCACCTTCCCGGCCGAGATCAGCCTCAGCCCGGTCGCCACTTCAGCCGGCCAGTTCGCCCTGACCGTGATCCGCGATGTCACCGAGGCCCGGCGGCTCGAAAACCTCGCCCGCCGCGCCGCGGAGGCCGCCGCGGTCGCCGCGGTCGCCGCGGCGGAGCAGGCACGCAACGGCCAGCACCTGCCTGACACGGTCATCACCAGCCTGTTCGGCGTCGGGCTCGGCCTGCAGGCCGCCATGGATCTGCCCGCCGTGGCCGCGAGGCAGAGCATCGCACAAGCCCTCGAATACCTGGACGACGTCATCCGCGAGATCCGTGACGTCGCGTTCACGAGCGTGGACGGCCCTAGCTGACCCCTGCTGTCCTGCAGGAGTCCCGCCGGAGCCTCCCGCTGCTGTGCCCGGGTCCTATTTGAAGGGGACGGTGACCGGGCCGGGCACGGGTTGATAGACGGCAAAGAAGTCGCGGTCGTCGGGGACGAGGTAGCGGGTGGGCAGCTGCATCGGGTTGGGCCCGACCATCGTGGGGACGAGGCCGTGGGCGCCGTGGATGTACGTGATCAGGGTGTGCCATTCAGGGTTGATGTCGAACTCCAGAGCGCGCACCGCGCCGGCGTGCTGGAGGATCTTCGCCAGGGTGATTACCGTCTGGTCGTTGGCGGCGACGTAGATGAGGTCGCCGCGCCGGTCGATGCCGACACCGGTGCGCCAGACGCGGGTGAGGCCGCCAAGTGTGTACCCCCACTGCGGGCTGCTCGGGTTGTCGTTCAACTGCGGGTTCAGCCGTCCGTTCCAGACGATCGGAGCCAGGCTCTGGCGAGCCCATGCGACATCCGGCCCTACGTTCGGGCCGCCGCTCCACTTCACGAGCGCGATGCGACCGTCGCGATAACCAATGAGCGTGGCGTTGCCGTCCTTCATCGGCTCGTTGGTGCGGCCATTGTCGGCCGAGCCGTTATCACCATCCACGTAGGTGAAACCGGCGTTGAAGGTCGCAAGCAGCCGCCAGCGCTGATCGTAGGGGACCATCATCGGCCCGCGTACAGCGGCGTTCGGCGGCTCGTAGCGGCCCGGGTAGTACGCCAGCTCGGTGCGCGTATGGTCGAACCAGGCGACATAGGCGACGATCTGCGGATAGTCGAGCTCAGGCCGGTAGGTCGTCACCAGCACCGGCGGTCCGCCGTCAACCGGCGGCCCGGTCGGCTTCCAGACCCCTTCGCCGGGTAGCGGGCGGGGGAAGACCGGCGGGATCGGCGCCGGCCAGGCAGCGGCACGTGCAGGCGCCTTCGCGGTCGGCGAGCGGCTGGTTCGCGGCGGGTTCAGGCCGACCTTCGGCAGGCGCTTGAGCTGCGGTCCGCCCTTCTTCGGCGCGTTCAGGGTGTAGTAGATGTGCTCGCCCTCATCGACCATCCAGTTGCCGAAGGGAACGTCGCTTCTGACCCACTCGGCACTGCGCGCACCCCATGGCATGCTCGTGGGCTCGAACATCCAGGCCGTATACGAAACAATCGCCCACGACAGCAGAACGATGATGGGCGCGGCGATCAGGATGCGCGGCCGCTGCCGCCTGCGCCTTTGCTCAGGCCCATCCGGCGGAGCACTCGCACCAGAACCGGAGCCAGGTCGCCGCAGGCGCATCACGTCCTAGCCTCGATCGAGTCAGACACGACAAAGAAGATGATAAGACGATCTCGCCCGGATGGCGGCGATCGCACGCCGGTGCACCGCAGGTAGCCTGTCACCGTGCCAGCGGCCTGCGGCTGGAGCGCGTACGGTGCCCCACCGCATGCTGGCCGTGACAGCCTCCTTGCCCGCGATCATGGTTGTCCCGAAGGGGTGCCAGAGCGGGCCGGACCAGCGCAGGCTCCGGCGCGCCGCGCAGCCGCCGAAGCTGCGACGAAGAAGATCGGCAAGTGGTCCCGCGGTCGGCTGGTGACGAGGGGACGTGCGTGAAGACGATCATTGTCAGCGGCGCGGTGGCGCTCATCACCGCACTGCTCGGAACGCCCTTGTTCATCCGGCTGCTGCGGCGGAAGGGCTACGGCCAGCCGATCAGGGTGGAGGGCCCCAAGTCGCACGAGACCAAGCGGGGGACTCCGACGATGGGCGGTGCGGTCTTCGTGGTCGCCTCGCTGATCGGCTACGTGGTCGGGCACGCGGCCACCGGCGTGCCGGTTTCCGCGTCGGGCGTCCTGGTGCTGCTGCTGATGACGGGCCTGGGCCTGGTCGGATTCATCGATGACTTCATCAAGATCTTCCGGCAGACAAGCCTCGGGCTGCGCAGCGGCGCAAAACTGGCCGGCCAGGCCGTCATCGCCGCCGTCTTCGCGGTGGAGGTGCTGCAGCATCCGGACGGCTTCGGCCTGACGCCCGCTGACGCGCACCTGGCTTTCCTGCGGGACTTTGGCCCGCCCATCGGCACGCTGCCCTTCGTGATCTGGGTGGTCATCATGGTGGCCGGCACCTCCAACGCGGTGAACCTGACCGACGGGCTGGATGGGCTGGCGGCCGGCGCGACCGCGCCGATACTGGCGGCGTTCATCCTGATCGGGATCTGGCAGCAGCGCTACGACGTCACGGTTGTCCTGGCACCGCAGAACTACCAGATCCGCGACCCCGCCGACCTGCCGGTGGTGGCCGCCGCGGTGCTCGGGAGTTGCGTCGGCTTCTTGTGGTGGAACGCGCCACCGGCCAAGATCTTCATGGGTGACACCGGGTCGCTGGCCCTCGGCGGAGTGCTGGCCGGGCTCGCCATCTGCACCAAGACGCAGCTGCTGCTGATCATTCTGGGCGGGCTGTTCGTGATCGTCACGATGTCCGACGTGATCCAGGTCGGCTATTTCAAGATGACCAGGCGCCGGGTGTTCAAGATGGCGCCGCTGCAGCACCATTTCGAGATGCTCGGCTGGGCCGAGACGACGATCGTGATCAGGTTCTGGCTCATCTCCGGTCTGTGCGTGGCGCTCGGCCTCGGCATCTTCTACGTGGCTTGGCTGCCGACCTGAGATGACCCGGCCCGGCCGTTCCGAACCCGATGGCAGGTGCCGCTCTCGACGATCCGCCTACTAATATGATATCATTTTGATATGCGACCGGGCAGCCGGTACCCGCAAGCGGCAGGAGGCATCCTGATGCACGCACCAGATGACAGCGCCACTCCCACGCGATCTGTCACCGTTATGAGACGTCTGATCAGGCCATGGGAGTACCGGCACCTTCGTACCGTCGCGAGCGTGCGCTTTGCCGCCGGCGGCTTCAATCTCGGCATCGGTCTCGTTCTGCTCTCTCTCGGTCGCAGCGCGGGGACTGACGGAGAGCGGCGCAAAATGCTGCGGCTGGCAACGTGGTTCCTGGTGTCCGCGGCGCTGCAATTCCTGGGTGGCTATATGGATATGGCTGTCGACCGCTCCGCACGTCCCCGAACCTGAGAGCCCAGGACTCCGGGGTCAGCGTGGTGTCAGCCGGAAGGCGCGAGCCCCGGCCGCCCAGGCCAGGTGCAGGTCGGCGGGGACAGGGTTGCCGCCAGGGTCGATACCGATGCTGTTGAACTTGGCGAAGCTGTGGTTGTCGCGCGCCATGACGGCGTAAGCATCGACCACGTCACGCTCGTCGGCCATGGCCAGGACATCGGCGAGCCGCCGACGGCCCTTGAGCCGGATCGCCACCGCCTCTCCCGTGCGGAGGTTGCGCCCCCAGCCGAAGGGCGTGCCAATCAGCAGGTCGCCCTCGTGCCGGGTATAGGCCACCGGGACCGGATAGCGCCTCCCGGACTTGCGGCCGACGACGTACACCGTGACGAGCCGGCTGCCGACCGCGCGGCTCACCAGCGGCGTGCGCAGCAACCCGCGGATGACCCGGTTCACCAGAGCCTGCGCCGCCAGGGTCTGCGCCCGCGGGCCTGGCGCCGCCATCGGACGGCCAGGCGCCGACTGGTCTGTCATCTGCTTCTCCCCTCGGTTGTTACCTCGATTCGATTCGAATCGTCTGTGGTATGACGAACCGCGGCGGAGGAAGGTAACAGTGAGCACCACGGACTGGACGGCAGCCGAGTTCCAGGCGCACCGCGCGCACCTGCGGGCGGTGGCCTACCGGATGCTCGGCTCGCTGACCGAGGCGGACGACGCGGTGCAGGAGACGTGGCTGCGGCTGACCAGCACCGGCACCGCCGATGTGCGGAATCTGCGCGCGTGGCTGACCACCGTCGTGGCGCGCGTCTGCCTGGACATGCTCCGTGCCCGGAGGGCACGCCGCGAGTACCCGCTTGACGCGCACGTGCCGGACCCCGTCGTCACCCCCGCTGCGGACGATCCTGAGCAACACGCGCTCCTGGCCGACTCGGTCGGTCTTGCGCTGCTTGTCGTCCTCGACACGCTGTCCCCGGCCGAACGGCTCGCCTTCGTCTTGCACGACATTTTCGCCGTCCCGTTTGACCAGATCGGGCCGGTCCTGGACCGTTCCCCGGCCGCCGCCAAGCAGCTGGCCAGCCGCGCCAGGCACCGGCTTGGCGGCGCTACGCCCCCCACCGCATCCGATATCGCCAGGCAACGCGAGGTAGCCGACGCCTTCCTGGCCGCCTCCCGAGGCCATGACTTCGAGGGCCTGCTCGCCGTCCTCGACCCGGCCGTGGTGCTCCGCGCCGACGCGGGCACCGGCCCGCTGGGCCCCTCCCGGCTGGTCAAGGGCGCATCGGAGGTAGCCGCGCAGGCGCACCGCTTCGCGCGGCTGGCGCGCTTCGCCCGCCGGGTACTCGTCAACGGCACCCCCGGATTCCTCATCGCGCCGAGCGGCCAGCCCCTGGCACTGATCGGCCTGGCCGTCCGCGACGGCAAGATCACCGAGATCGACATCCTCGCCGACCCCGAACGCCTCAGCCGGCTGGACCTCACCGGCCTGATCCACCAGCACCCGTAGGCGAACCGCGATTGCCGGACCGGGCCGGCCAGAACCGGCCCGGTACAGATCCAGCCCCGCGGCGAGACACTGCTGTTCGCTGGCGGTGGTTACCGTGCCTGGAGGTAAGCGGAGGTTGCGTTCTGCCAGAGCAGCGTGATGGTACTGAGGCCGATGAGCCAGACCAGCATCCCGGCCAGCAGCTCGTAGCCGGAGTGCGGTCGGGCGAACGTCGCCAGCACGGCCAGCGTGCTGAGGCCGAATAGGACGGTGGCGAATATGCGCGCCCACCTCTTTCCTGCGCTGATCTCCTGTGCCATCCAGATCCACAGGCCGACGGCGAGCAGCCCGGCGACGACGCTGCCGCCGACGATCACGAGTTCCAGTCTGTGGATCTGGCCGGTCGAGAAGAGCGGGTACTTAGTCAGGATGGCGCGCCTGATGCTGCTGATGGTGGTGAGGTTAATGATGATCCCGAGGACATTCAGTGCCGCACCGCCGTACATGAGCTTGACGGCGGTCCGCACGGACAGTGGTGGCACGTGCCGCTCTCGTGGCTGCTGTTCGGCCGGGGAGTATGGCTGGTACATCGGTGCTCCTTGCTCGGTGCGTCATTCGGCCCGCAGCGCTGTGACGGTCGGGCTCCGGGCCGCCCAGCTGGCGGGTGCCAGCGCGCCTGCCGCCGCGATCGCCGCCCCGGTGAGCGCCAGCACGGCGAGTTCCCAGCCCTGGTAGACGTGCACGAAGCTGGCAGGCAGGCCGGTGCCCGCGTCGGCCGCCATCACAGGCACCAGGCACCGCAGCAGCGCAACGCCGACGGGCACCGCGATCAGGCTGGCCGCCAGCCCGGTCCCGGCGGCCGTGCACACCACCATGGCGATGGTCTGCGGCGGCGTCATCCCGACAGCCTTGAACACCGCCAGGTCGTGGGCCCGCTCCCTGGTCTGCAGGACGACGGTGTTGAGCACCCCCAGGCCGGCCACCGCCGCCAGTAGCAAGGTCAGGAAGCCGATCAGGCCGAGCACAATCGTCAGGCCCGTGTTCTGGCCCTTCACGCCGACTCCGTAGCCGGGACCGAGCCGCGTGCTCAGTGCCTGCGCGTAAGCCGCCGCGGAGGTGCCGGGGCGCAGCCCGACGTCGTACTGGTCTGGTACCAGTCCGGGGTCGGCGCTGGCCAGCGTCTGCCAGCCGGTGATGATGGTCAGCCCGGCGCTGCCGGTGTCGAAGACCTGGCCGACGATCCGCACCGGGAACGGCTTGCCGCCGGCGGTGACAGTGATGGTATCGCCGACCGTCGTGCCGGTCGCGGTGAGGAATCCTGAGGGCACGTCTGCCTGGCCCGGCCCGCTGTACCAGCGCCCGCTGATCATGTCGTAGCCGGTCCATGCCGCTTCACCGCGGAAGACGGTCACCGGGACCTGCTGGGCCAGCCCGGTCACGCTGACGCGCAGGTCTGCCTCGGCGACGTAGTGAAGCGTGCCAGGCTGGGCGCGCAGCGCCGCGGCGATGACCCGCTGGGCGGCGGCACTGGCACCGGCTGGCGGGACTGCGACCTGCACCGGCTCCGCCGCGGCGTGCGTCAGGCCGTCCACGACCCGGCTCAGCACCGTGCTGAGCCCGGCGGCGAGGGTCACCGCGGTGGCGCCGAGCAGGACCGCGGCCAGCGTGCCCGCGGTGCGCGCCGGGCGGGCGAACGGGGCCGCCAGGCCGATTGTCACCGGCCGGGGCAGCGGCAGCATGCCGAGCAGCCGGTGGGAGGCGTAGCCGCGGCCAGTGCGCGGCGCGCGGCCGGCTGCGAGAGCCTGCGCGGCGGTGAGCCGGCCAGCCCGGGCCGCGGGCAGCACGGCGGCGATGCAGGTCAGGCAGCACATCGCGGCCGCTACACCGACGTCCGCCCAGGTCGGCACGCCCAGCGAGCCGACCCCGTATGCCGTGGCGGTCCTGGCGAGCAGCGGCACGGCCAGCAGGTTTCCCAGCACGACGCCGCCCAGGCATCCGGCGGCCGCGGGCATCGCGGCGTGGCCGGTGTAGGCGGCGGCGACCTGGCCTGGGGTGAAGCCGATGCTCTTGAGTACGCCGATCCGCTGGTAGCCGGCCACCACCGCGCCGCTGACCACATTCGCCACGGACAGTACCGACATGACCAGGCCGATGATGCTGAACGCGGCCAGGAACGGCACTATCGGAGCTATCCCGGACGCTGTCTGGGCCTTGACCGCCAGGTAGGACCGGGTGGCGATGACGGCGTCGGCCGGCAGCACCGCGATGATCGCCGCGCTGTCGGCGCGGACCGCCGCGGCGTTGCCCGCGCTGCGGAAGCGGTAGAGCATCTGGGCGCTGGCCGGCGCCCCCGGCGCGCGCAGGTCGGCGATCTCGGCCGGGACCACCCAGCCACCTGCTGAGCCGGTGACCGAGTTGGCCACGCCGACGACGGTCAGCACGGGCTTGCCCGGCACGCCGGTGACCGTGATCTGGGTGCCGTCCGTGACGCCCGCAGGCAGGTCGCCGGCCGACAAGACGACCTGGCCGGGCCGCGTGGCCCACCGGCCGGACTGCAGGTTCACGTCATCGACCGGGCCGCCAGGCGCTGCGCGTCCGGCCAGCGTCACCGGCCCGAAATCCTCCCCGCCGTGCTCGGCTCTGATGGTGACCTCGGCGAACGGTCCGGCCGCCGCCGTGACGTCAGGCAGCCGGGTAGTCGCGACCAGATCGGCCAGGCTGGCCCTGGAAGCGTCGATCGTCATCGTCAGCTGCGCGCCGCGCTGAGCGGCGAACGCGTGGTCGAACGGGGCGCTGGAATCAGCTAGCAGGCCAAGGGCCAGGACCGAGGTGCCGGTAGACACCAGCAGCACCAGCCCGACCACAGCCGTCTGGACCCGGCGGCGGGCGAACCCGCCAAGCACGGCACGGGCAACCGGTCCCGGAGTCATTGCCGCGCCGACGCCGCGGTCCCGCCGGGCAGCCGATCAGCATCGCTGCGAATCTGCCCGTCCAGGAGCCGGATCGTGCGGCTGGCGCACCGCGCCGCCACCTCCGGGTTGTGCGTAACCAGAACCAGGGTCTGGCCGGAGGAGTTCAGGTCAAGCAGCAGCTCGCCGATCTCCTCGCCGGCAGACGTGTCCAGCGCCCCGGTAGGCTCATCGGCCAGCAGCAGAGCGGGCCGGTTCACCAGCGCGCGGGCGATCGCCACCCGCTGCCGCTCCCCTCCTGACAGCCGCGCCGGGTAGTCGTCACGGTGCCGCTCGATCCGCAGCGCCGCCAGCAGCTCATCCGCCCTGGCCCGGGCCTTCGCCCTGGATGCTCCGGCGAGCTGGGCGGGCAGCAGCACGTTGTCGGCGACCGTCAGGTCCTCCAGCAGGTTGAAGAACTGGAAGATGACGCCGACCTGGTGCCGCCGGAACCGGGCCGCCCCGGTCTCGCTGAGTACGTCGATCCGCTGCCCGGCCACCGTGACGGTCCCGGCGGTGGGCCGGTCCAGCCCGGCGATCAGGTTCAGCAGCGTCGACTTCCCGCTGCCCGACGGCCCCATCACCGCGACCGCCTCGCCTGAAGCGACCGTCAGGCTGACTCCGTCGACCGCGGGCGGGCCACCGCCAGGAAAGTGTCTCGTCACTCCAGCGAGCCGTATCAGAGTGTCCGGCTGGTTCTCAGGGGACCCGGCTGGCGCGCGGTCCGATCTCCCGGCCTGCCCGAATCCGCGGGTGCGCATGGTTAGGCGCCACGGATCAATTCGGTGTCGCGCAGCCCAAGCCGTCCGCGGCCGGTGAGGGTGATGCCGAACCGGATCACGGCGGCGTCGCCCGGAACCTCCGCCGTGACCTCATGCCCGGTCCAGCCATGGCTGCCTGCGACGGCGACAACGTGGTCGTCACGGCCATCCCGGCCAGGCCGTCCCTGCGCGGCGACTTGCAGACGCAGTTCGGCGGTGCCGGTGACGTCCTCGGCGCGGACTTCGGCGCGGAACGTCACGGTCCTGCCGCGGTAGTCATCGGCGAAGATGACCTGACCCAGATACGCGGATCCGCACGGCTCCGGCACGGCGGCGGACAGGATGGCCGCCCCGTTCTCGGTGATGCACGAGTAGTCCTGCCAGTGCGACTGGCTGGCATGCCGCAGGAAGCTGCCGCCAAAAACCCAGCTGTCCAGGCCGTCGGCGAACGCCAGGTTGCGCGGCTCATGACGCCACCTCCGGCCGGCGTGGGCCGCTTGCGGCTGGCGATCGAGGAACGGCCCGAGCAGGTCGCCGTCCCGCACCGGGACGGCCAGCCGGTCCATCACCTCCTCGGCCACCCGGATCGGCGCAGCCGCCGCGAGGGCAACGGCCAGGCCCTCCCCCAGGCGAGCCGTGACCTGCTGCGTTCCGGCCGGTCCGGCCAGCCCGATCCGCGCCGCGGTGACCCCGGGACCCAGCTCATCGATGTCCACTCCGGTCACCGCGGCTCCGGCCGCGCGCAGCAGGCGGCCGGTGAGTTCCTCCGGGACCCCGGCCATCTCGGCGTCCCCGACCTCCGGGTCCAGCAGCAGCCACAGCGAATGACCATCGGGTCCGGTCAGCCACACCGGCAGAGCCCGGCCGCCGGCGTCATCGGCCAGCACCACGAGGACCTGGCTGACAGCGAACCTCCCGTCGCCCAGATTCCCGGGCCGAGGCTCAGCGTGCGCGATCCGGACAACGGTCATGAGCGTCCTCCTCGAGCCCACTGGAACCAGATCAGGCCGACGCGCGCTGATGTGCTCCCGCAGCCGGCGGCGCGCTTTATGCAGGCTCGACTTGGCCGCGCCGGCCGAGTCAGCGATCCGGCCGGCCTGCAGGTCAGCGTAATAGAACATCTCCACAGCCCGCCGCTGTCCCGCTGGCAGGTCAGACACCGCCTGGCGCAGCACCTCGGCGCGATCGAGGTCTTCCGCCGACGGCAGGCCGCCCGCCGATACCGGGTGGAGCCGCTCAGGCCAGTCCGCCACCAGCACCAGCGGCACCCGCCGCCGCTGCACGCGGTGCACGTTGAACACGATCCCGCCCAGCCAGCCTGCGAACCGGTCCGGGTCCCGCAGCCCGTCCAGAGCCACGAAAGCCTGCAGGAACGACTCCTGAACAAGGTCGTCCGCATCATGCGGATCTGAGCACAGCGAGAACGCGCGGGCACGCGCCATCGGCAGGTACCGCTCGACCAGCAGCCGGAACCCGGCCGGGTCACCGGCCCTGGCCAGCCGGACCAGATCGCCATCCGAGACATCCACACCGGTAAGTGTCAGTGAAGCCCTCCGGGGTTACCCGGAGTGACGGGGAAACGCGATGCCGGAGCGCCAGGGTATGCGCCGGTTCTCAGACCCGGAACAGGTACGCCGATCGTAGTGGCCGGGTCAGGAGTCGGCGTTTTCCGTCATCGCCTGGCGCCGATTGCGCTGGGCAAGCGCCGCGCGCAGCAGCTCGTCCAGATCCTCGTCGCTGAGCGCGTCGAGACCGGCGTCGCGGGACGAGCGCGTAGCGCGGCCGAAGTCCGGATCGGCGGAGATGATCTCGGCCAGCTGTGCGATCGTGGGGCTGGCGAAGACGTGGTGAACCGGCAGGTTCACGCCGTAGGTGTCGGCGATGCGGACGACGAATTTGGTCGCGGTCAGCGAGTGACCGCCCGCGGCGAAGAGGTTGTCGTGCACGCCGACCGGCTCCTGCGTGGCGAGGATGTCGCTCCAGATCCTGACGAGTGTGGCCTCGACTGGGCTCCTGGGCTCCACCCGCTCGACCGCCGATGGCGAGGCACCCCACTGCGGAGCGGGCAGCGCGGCCCGGTCGACCTTGGCGTTTGGGGTGAGCGGCAGCGCGGGTAGCGTGACCACGAGCGACGGGACCATGTAGTCGGGGAGCGCGGCATGCAGGTGCGGCCGCAGCTCCTCAAGTACGTCCGCGCCTGGCTGCGCCAGAGAACTGTTCCGGCGGGGCACGATGTACGCGACTAGCTCGGCTCTGCCGGCTCTGTCGGCGGCGATGACGGCCACCTGGCGCACGCCGGGGTGCGCGCGCAGCACAGCCTCGATCTCGCCGCACTCGATGCGGTAGCCGCGAACCTTCACCTGGTGGTCGTTCCGCCCGATCAGCTCAAGGCCCGCGCCCTCCCGCCACCGGCCGAGGTCACCGGTCCGGTACATGCGCGTTCCTGGGTCGTCGCTCCACGGATCGGGCCGGAACGACCGCGCGGTAAGCCGCGGCCGGTCGTAATAGCCGCGCGCGACACCCCGGCCGGCCAGGTACACCTCGCCTATCACCCCGACTGGCACCGGCATCAGGCGCTCGTCCAGTATGTACACGCGGGTGTGCTCGATCGGCGGCCCGATCTCGGCCGCGTCCGCCGCACTGGTGACGACTCCGGCCGCCGACCACACCGTGGTCTCGGTCGGGCCGTAGACGTTCCACAGGGTAGCACCGGGCTCCATCAGGCTCTCAGCCAGGTCGATGGGCAGGGCCTCACCACCGCACAGGCGCAACCGCAGGCCAGCCGACACACCGCCGACCGCATCCAGCATGCGCCACGTCTGCGGCGTCGCCTGCATCGCGGTCACGCCAGTCCGCTGGATCAGCGACCGCAGCCGGTCGGCCTCGCGGACCTCGTCGAAGGTCGCGATCACGAGATCCGCACCGCAGGCCAGTGGCAGCAGCAGCTCGAGGATGGCGATGTCGAAGGACAGCGTCGTGACGGCGACGAACCGGTCGCCGCCGCCAAGGCCGAGCGAACGCCGGAACGACGCAACCAGGTTCGCCACCGCACGGTGCTCGATCGCAACGCCCTTGGGCTGCCCCGTCGAGCCGGAGGTATAGATGACGTAGGCGAGCGCGTTGTCAGGCTCCGGCACCGGAGCGAGCGGCGGCGCGGCCGCCACCGCTGGGTCGTCGAGGCGGATCACCTCGGCGCGCCCGGCTACCGACAGGGCGAGATCGCCCTTCGCGGCGTCGGAGATGATGAACCGCAGGCTCGCGCCCTGGGCCATCGCTGACAGCCGCGCCTCAGGGAAGCCCGGATCCAGCGGCACGTAGGCACCGCCTGCCCACCATACGGCGAGCATCGCCGTCAGTATGCCGACCCCGCGCTCGACGCAGATGCCGACCAGCGTTTCCGCGCCGACGCCACGGTCGGCGAGGGTTCGGGCGAGCCGGGCGGCGCGATCGCACACCTCGCTCATGGGCAGGTGTCCGCCGCCGTCGATGACGCGGGACGGCGATGCCCGGAGCAGCTCCCGGATATCCACGCCATCGTCGCCGGAACCCCCGGGTGAGGGCTGGCGATTGCGCGCGACGATCAGCTCGTCGAGCTCGGCGGACGACAGCATGGGCAGGTCGGCGACCGGAGTGTCAGGAGCCTGTGCCGCGTGCTTGAGCAGGTGCGCCACGCAGCGCAGGAACTGCTCAGCCCAGGGCTGGTCGAAGAGGTCCGTGCTGTAATCCAGCAGGAGCGCCGTGTCCTGGCCGGGGGTGCTCTCCACGTACATGTCTAGGTCGAGCTTCGTCGTATCAGTGAACAGCATCCGGCAGCTCGAGGTGACGCCAGGCAGGTCCAGCCCAGGCGGCGCGAACGGGCGGTGGGCGAACTGGACCTGCGCGAGGGGCGCGTGCGCGAGGGTCCGGTCGGGCGCGAGGTCGTCGACGAGCTTTTCGAACGGGAGCTGCTGGTGCGACAGCGCATCGGCCGTGGTGTCCCTGATCCGGCCGAGCAGCACGGCGAAGCTCGGATTGTCGGTGAGCGACGTTCGCAGCAAGATGGTGTTCGCGAACAGGCCGACAATCGGGTCGAACTCGGTGTGGGTGCGGCCAGATGCCTGGGTGCCGACCACAAGGTCGTGCTGGCGCGCATAGCGCGACAGCACGACCACGAAGCCGGCGAGGAACGCCATGAACATGGTGGCGTTGGCGGCCTGGGCCACCTCGGTCAGGCCCGTGATCGTCGCGTCGTCCACGGTGACGCTGGCGCGCGCGCCCCAAGACGACTGGCGTGCAGGCCTGGGCCGGTCAGTGGGCAGTGCCAGGACCTGCGGAGCGCCCTTGAGCTGTTCGCGCCAGTAGCTCAGCTGGCGCTCAAGCTCCTCGCCGCTCATCCAGTCGTGCTGCCACACGGCGTAATCGCCATAGCTCATCCACAGCTGCGGCAGCGACGCAGGCACCCCGGTCAGCTCGGCCCGGTAACCGGCGGACAACTCCTCCATCACGATTTGCATAGACGTGCCGTCGGTGATGACGTGGTGCATCACCAGCACGAACAGGTGCTGGTCGGGCCCGGTGCGGATCAGCGTGCCCCGAATCGGCGGCCCGGCGGCCAGATCGAATGGCTGGCGGGCACGGTCGGCCGCGATCGACTCAGCGTGCTGGGTGCTCTCGACGCTGTCCGCCGCCTCCGGCAGCTCGATACGTTCGATCACCACCGCGCCGGCGTCGGCGACGTCTTGCTCAGGCACGCCGTCGAAGGCGACGATGCTCGTCCGAAGCGCGGCATGGCGCGCGACCGCGGCGTCCAGCGCTCGCTGCAGCGCGCTGGCGTCGAGCGGGCCGTCGAGCGACACCGCATACGCGATATGAAACGTCGGCTCGCCGGGCGAGAGCTGATCGAGGAACCACATCCCCTGCTGGGAACGCGACACCGGGAAGCGCATGGGGGCCTACCTCCGATCGCCAGGTGCGGTCGTCTGCCCTAGGTCGTCGGCCCGGACGCCGTCAGCGGCAGCCAGCGCGGCGGCGACGCCGGCGACGGTGGGATCGGCGAACAGCGTGCGCATGGGCAGGTCGACGCCGCAGACCGCCCGGATCCGGGCTAGCAGCCGGGCCGCGGTGAGCGAGTGGCCGCCGAGCGCGAAGAAGCTGTCGTTCACTCCCACCGGCGTCGGCAGGCCAAGCACTTGGGCGAAGATCGCCGCGAGGCGCGCTTCGACCGGCGTCCGGGGCGCGACCAGGGCCTGACCAGTGACCGCGCCCCAGTCCGGCTCGGGAAGTGCGCGGCGGTCCATTTTCCCGCTCCCGGTGAGCGGCAGCGCGTCGAGCACAACAAATGCGGTCGGCACCATGTAATCGGGCAGCCTGGCCTTCAGCGCGGTGCGCAGGGCAGCGCCATCGGGTGCCGTGGCCCCGACGATATAGCCGACGAGCCGTTTGTCGTCGGGTTTGATCTCCATGACCGCGACTGCGGCGTCACGGACGCCCGGCTGCTCGCGCAGCGCGACCTCGATCTCTCCGAGTTCTATCCGCATGCCGCGCAGCTTTACCTGGCCGTCGACCCGGCCCATGAACTCGATCGTGCTATCGGACCGCCAGCGGCCATGATCGCCGGTCGCGTAGAGCCTTGAACCTGCTGGGCCGAAGGGGTCGGGCACGAACTGCCGCGCTGTGAGCGCTGGCCGCCGGTGGTAACCGCGCCCGACCTGGACTCCGCCGAGGTACAGCTCGCCGACCGCGCCGACAGGCACCGGCCGAAGCTGGCTGTCGAGGATGTGGATCCTGACGTTGCTGACCGGCCCGCCAATGGGAACGCGCGACCGGCCGGCCAGCGTGGCGGGCGTGGCCTGCCAGGTAGTGACGCTGATCGCCGCCTCGGCCGGGCCGTAGGTGATCTGAATGCTTACCCCTGGCAGCACCTCCAGGCAGCGGCGAGCCAGCGCGGCCGGTAGTTCCTCGCCGCTGCACACGATGCGTCGCAGCGTGGCGAAGGTGGCTCGGGGATCATCGTCCGCCTCCTCGGTATCGGCGAGGAACGAGTTCAGCATGGACGGGACGAAGTGCAGGACGGTCACTCCGAACGACGCGATCGCCTCGCGCAGATAACCAGGATCACGATGGCCGCCTGGCCGGGCCATCGCCAGGCTGGCACCTGTGGTCAGCGGCAGGAAGAACTCCCACACCGATACGTCGAAGCTGACCGAGGTCTTCTGCAGCACCACGTCGGTCGCGTCGAACGACAGCGCTGACCGCATCCAGTCCAGGCGGTTCAGCAGGCCACGGTGGGTGTTGATCACGCCTTTGGGGCGGCCCGTAGAACCCGATGTGTAGATCAGGTAAGCGGCGTTGTCCACATGCAGGACTGGTCTGTGGCCATCGGTGGCGCCCGCTGGCCAGGTCGGTGCGTCGTCGAGATACAGGACCGGCGGACCGGACTCAGGCAGCAGGTCACCGATGCGCCGCTGCGCCAGCACGATCGCAGCCCCCGAGTCCGCGAGCATGAACGCGAGCCGTTCTGGGGGGTACTCAGGGTCAAGCGGCAGGAAGGCCGCGCCGGCCTTGACGACCCCCACCAGGGCGGTGACCAGCTCGGCCGAACGCTCGGCCAGGACGGCGACCACGGTCTCAGCGGCCACTCCTGCCGCGATGAGCCGCTGGGCGACCACGTCGGCAGCGCTGTCAAGCTGGGCGTAGCTGAGCTTGCCCTGGTCGCCTGTCACGGCGATGGCATCGGGTGTTCGCTCCGCCTGCTGCTCGAACAGGTCGCGAAGCGTCACGTCGTCGCCCGTGGGCGATGGTGTCGCCGTGGCGTTCCACTGAGCGAGCGCGGCGGCTTCGCGTTCTTCCAGAACGAAGAGGTCGCTGGTCTTGGCCGTCGGCGCCGCCGCCATGCGAGTGAGCACCGTGAGCAGGTTCCTGGCCAGCCGCTCGGCGGTGGCTGACTCGAACAGCACTGTGTTATAGCGGATCAGCACGTGTGGCCCGGTCGGCTCATCGTCGACTGCCAGCTCGATCTCCAACTTTATCGTGCCGATTTCCACCAGCTCAGGGCGCCAGCGCAGCCCGCCGCGACCCGGGAAGGTCCACGATTTCTCCATCGCGAACATCACCTGGACGAGCGGCAGCCGCGCCGGGTCGCGATTGGGCTTGACCAGTTCCACGACCCTGGCGAAGGGCAGATCCTGATGCTCCATGGCCCGCACCGTCGCGGCGTGGACCGATCGCAGCAGATCGCCGAGCGTCCCATCCCGGTCGATCTGGACGCGGATCACGACGGTGTTCATGAACAGCCCGACGACCGACTCGGTCTCCCGCTTGACGCGGGCAGCCATCGGCACCGCGATCAGCAGGTCGTCGCTGCCGGTCAGCCGCGCGAGCACGACCGAATAGGCGGCCAGCAGAACGGCGAACAGAGTGGTTCCCTGCCCGATGGCGAGCTGTCTGAGCTGGTCGGCCAGGTCCGCCCCGATCGTGGTGCTGACTGCCCGCCCGGCGAAAGTCTGGCATGCCGGATAGGGCGCGTCCGTGGGCACCGCCAGCGCCGAGGAGGCGTCGGCCAACTCGGCTCGCCAGAAGCGTTCGGCAGCCATATATCCGCCTGCCTCCGCGTGCTCGACTTGCCAGATGGCGAAGTCGACGTACTGGATGGGCGGTTCGGCGGCAACCGGACCATCGCCACGTTTGATCGCCTCGTAGTCCGCCGACAGCTCGTCGAACAGGATCCGAAACGACCAGCCGTCAGCGACGATGTGGTGTAGTACCACGGCTAGCACGTGAGATTCCGGTGACAGGCGGATGAGGGCGGTGCGCACGAGCGGCCCGGTGGCCAGGTCGAAGGGCGCGCGGGCGAGGTCGCGAATCATCGCCAGGGCGGCCTGCTCCCGCTCGCCGGCCGCCAGTCGCTCCACCGAGGAGGCCACGAGCGGCCACGCAGCCGGCTCGTCATCGACTACCTGCACGGGCACGCCGGAGTCGTTTCTGAAGGTTGTGCGCAGCGCCTCGTGCCTGACGAGCAGGGCGTCCCAGGCCTGCTGCAGCACGCTGACATCAAGCGCGCCGTCCAGCCACAGCGCCCACGGGATGTGATAGGTGGGCTCCCCGGATTCCATCTCGGCCAGCAGCCACATCCACCGCTGGCCGAGCGAGGTGGGGAACTCGTACTTAGCCACGATCAGCCTTCCTGTCTCTGCTTGGCCGCTCGCGGTGCGACCACGCCATACTTCTTCCGGTCCCTGCGGCCGATAGTCGACGGTGCCGTCTGGTTAAGTGCCTCGTCGATGGCGGCGGCGCAGGCGGCAAGCGTTCGCGTCTGGTAGAACGCGGCCAGCCTCAATTCGACGCCGAACTCCTCGCCGATGCGGAATATCAGGCGCGCTGCCAGCAGGGAGTCGCCGCCGAACGCGAAGAAGTCGTCCTCGCGGCCGATCTCGCCGCGGGCGGCGTCCTCGGGCAGCAGCAGCGACCAGATCTCGGCGAGCCGCTCCTCCGTGGCGCCGCGCGGCGGCGCGGTGGGTCCGCGGGTGTCGTGGTCGGGTGCGGGGAGGGCGGTGCGGTCGAGTTTGCCGCTGGCGTTGAGTGGGAGCCGGTCGACGGCTTTGAAGCCGGTGGGTATCAGGTAGTCGGGCAGCCTCTGGGCCAGGAAGTCGCGTAGTTGCGCAGGTCGCAGCGCGGCGGGGTCCTGGCCGTCGGCGGGGGTGACGTATCCGATCAGGTGCCGCCCCGCGCCGTCGCCGGTGACGATGACGACGGCGTCGCGCACGGCGGGGTGGGAGCGCAGGACGGCGGCGACCTCGCCGGGCTCGACCCGGAACCCGCGGATCTTGACCTGGTCGTCGGCGCGGCCGGCGAACTCGATGACGCCGTCGCCGCGCCAGCGGGCCAGGTCGCCGGTGCGGTACAAGCGGGTGCCGTGCCCGGTCGGGTCGGGCACGAAGGCCCGCGCGGTGGCGGCGGCGTTCCCGGCGTAGCCGCGGGCCAGGCCGTCGCCGCCGGTGTACAGTTCCCCGGTCACGCCGACTGGGACCGGCTGTCCGCGGTCGTCGAGTATGTGCACGGTGGTGTGCTGAATCGGGCGGCCGATCGGCACCGTCGGCCCGACCTGGCCCGGGTCGGTCATCACATGGCAGGTGGTGAAGGTGGTGTTCTCGGTCGGGCCGTAGCCGTTGACCAGCGGCCGGCCGCGACGGGCCGCGAGCACAGCGCGGACGGTGTCAGGAGTGAGCGCGTCGCCCCCCGCCAGGACCTGGGGGACGTCGGCGATCGCGTCGAGGCCGGTCTCGGCGACCTGATCGAACAACCCGGCGGTGAGCCACGCGACCGTCACGTCGGCGGTGCGCAGCAGCGCGGCGATGTCCGACAGGCTCAGCGGGCCCGGCGGCGCGGCCACGACCGTACCCCCAGTCAGCAGCGCACCCCAGATTTCCAGCGTGGTGAGGTCAAAAGCGACCGAGGATAGGTGGAGCACCCGCTCGCCGGGGCCGAGCGATGCGAACGTCGGGTTGCTGATCAGCCGGATGACACCACGCTGTGGCACGGCGACCCCCTTGGGGACCCCGGTCGAGCCTGACGTGAAGCAGATATAAGCCAGGCTCAGCGGATGCGCCGCATCCGGCGGCATGGCCGGGCCGTCCATGGCGCGCGCGGGTTCGGTCAGGCCGATCCCGTCGACTCGGATAACGTCCACGTCAGGGAGCTGTGTCATCGTGGCGGTGGTGGTGCCGGTGGCCAGCACGAGCCGGGCGCCGGCGGCGGCGATCATGGCGGCGACGCGGGGCGGGGGGCTGGCGGGATCGACCGGGAGGTAGGCGCCGCCGGCTTTGAGCACGGCCAGCAGCGCGGTGATGAGGTCGGGGCCGTGCTCGATCGCTACCGCGACCGGCGTGTCCGTGCTCACGCCGCGGCGGCGCAGCAGCCATGCCAGCGCATTGCTGCGCCGGTCAAGCTCGGCGTAGCTGATCGCGGTACTGCCGCAGGCCACCGCTGTCGCGTCCGGGTTCGCGACGACCTGGGCGGCGAACTGCGCCGGGATCGTCGCGTCTGCCTGGTAGCGGCCGGCGGCCGCCGGGCCGCGGCTCCAGGAATCGAGCACGGCCAATTCGGAGTCGGCGAGCAGGCGCAGGTCGCCGATCTGTGTCGATGGCGCGGCCAGGGCGCCGGTGAGCAGGTTCAGGTAGTGCGCGGCCATCCGGGTCATGGTGGGTTCGTCGAACAGGTCGGTCGAGTACTCCCAGACCAGGGTCAGGTCGTCATCCTCGGGGCGGGGATCGCGGCCAAGCCGCTGCGCGGCCCGCGGCACCACCATCACGGTGAGGTCGCACATGGCCGCGCCGTTCTCGCGCTCGGTGACAGCGCCGGCGAGCCCGCCGAAGTCCAGGTCGGGCACGGCGGAGTCGTGGAAGGTGAAGATGACCTGGAACAGCGGGGTCCTGGATGGGTCGCGGGCCGGGCCGATCGCGTCAATGACCGCGTCCACCGGAGTATCTGGCCAGGCCAGCGTGTCGACGACGGTCTGCTGCACCTGGTCGAGCAGGTCCGTGAACGACATCTGCCCGCCGACCTTGGTCCGCAGCACCAGGGTGTTGACGATCATGCCAAGCACCTGCTGGAGCTCGGGCAGGCTGCGGTTGGCCGCGCCAGTGCCCACGAGCATGTCCTCCTGACCGGTGTACCGGTACAGGAGTGCCGCGAACCCTGCGTACATGGTCGCGAACAGCGATACCCGGCGCTGCTGGCTGAACGAGCGCAGCGCGCGGGACAGCTCGGCCGGCACCTCGATCCGCGGCGCCGCGCCGCGGAAGCTCTTGACCGGCGGCCGCGGGTGATCGGCCGGCAGCTCAAGGACGTGGGGTGCGTCGGCCAGCACGGCGACGCCGTGGTCCACATGCGCCTTCAGGACCTCGCCTTGCATCCACTCCCGCTGCCACAGCGCGTAATCCGCGTACTGGGCGGCGGGCTCGGGCAGCGGCGATGGCTCACCGGCAGCGAAGGCCTGGTAAAGGACGGCTAGCTCGGACAGCAGCACGCCTTGCGACCAGCCGTCGTGCACGATGTGGTGCTCCGCGTAAACCAGCGTGTTCTCGCCGTCCCCGTGCCGCAGCAGCACCCAGCGCGCCAGCGGCGGCCTGGTCAGGTCGAACGGCCTGCGCAACTCGGCGGCGATAACCTCCTCGGCCTGCTCCGCAGAGACGTCAAGCACTCGCAGCGGCGCCGTCACGCCCGCGACCAGTTGCTGCATCGCAACCCCGTCGACGGTGATGAACGCGGTCCGCAACGCCTCGTGCCTGCGGACGATCTCATCGAGCGCCGCGCGCAGCGCCCCCGTATCCACCTCGCCGTGCAGCGACACGGTGGCCTGAGTCGTGTAGGCCAGGTTGCCAGGCGCCAGCTGCTCGAAAAACCACACCCGCCGCTGCTGCAGCGACAGCGGTACCGGCCGGTCCCGCGGAGCCGGGCGGACCGGCAGCCTGGACGGCATCGGCGGCGGCGAATCCAGCTTCACGCCTGGCACCGCGGCACCCTGCCCGGCCCGCTCATCGATCAGGGCAGCGATCGCCGACACCGTCGGAGCTCGGTACACATCAGCCAGGCTCAGTGTCACGGCCTGCTGAGCGGCGATCTCCGCCGCCAGTCGCCCGACAAGCAGCGAATTGCCCCCCAGAGCAAAGAAGTCATCCGCAGCACCGACCTGCACATCCCCCAGCAGCCCCGCCACGATCCCGGCCAGCGCATGCTGAGTCGGCGTCTGCAGCCGCGCGGTGGCCGCCTCGGCCAGGCCAGCGGCTGCCCGGTCCGGCGCCGGCAACGCGGCGCGGTCCACCTTGCCGCTAGGCGTCACCGGCAGCGCCGGCAGCACGACGATCGCGGCGGGCACCATGTAATAGGGCAGCCGTGCCGCGGCGAAGTCGATCAGCTCGGCGGGCGTGGCGTCTGCGGCCACGTAGCCGATCAGGCGCGGGTCAGCGGGACCCGATCGCTCAGCGGCCACGAAGGACTCCCTGACCGCCGGATGCTGCCGCAAGACCGCGGCCACCTCGCCCGGCTCGATCCGGAACCCGCGGATCTTGACCTGATCGTCGAACCGGCCGAGGTACTCGAAGGAGCCGTCGGCCCGGCGCCGGACCTTGTCCCCCGTCCGGTACATCCGCTCCCCTGGGACCGTGATGTCAGGCACGAAGAACCTGGACGTGGTCGCTGGGTCGCCCAGGTAGCCGCGCGCCACGCACGTGCCGGCCAGGCACATCTCGCCGGCTTCGCCATCCGGCACCGGATCGAGGCCGTCGAGCACATAGCAGCGGGCGCCGTCGACGGGAAACCCGATCGGGGGTGGCACCGGGCCGCCAGGCAAGACCGCAGTGCTGGTCACGGCCACCGTGCATTCGGTTGGCCCGTAAAGGTTGACCAGCGTGAACGGAAGGCCGGGGGGCACGCCGCGCATAAGGGCCGAGCCGCCCGTATGTATCACCCTGATTGCAGCGCGGGACGGCCATGGCTCGTCAAGCACCGCCTCGGCCAGCGGCGTGGGCAGGAGCGTCGAGGTGATCCGCTCGTCAGCCAGCCAGGTAACGAGCGCCGACGCCGAGATACGCACTTCCGCGGGCGGAATCACCAGCGTCCCGCCAACGGCCAGGATTGGCCAGGTGTCCCAGACCGACGCGTCGAATCCGGGGCTGCTCATCAGCATCGCCCGGTCGTGCGGACCCATTGGGTAAGCCTGCTGGCGCCAGCGGATCAGGTTCGCAAGGCTGCCGTGGCTGACCGCTACGCCCTTGGGCCGGCCCGTCGAGCCCGACGTGTAGATCACGTAGGCCAGCGTGGCATCGTCCAGCTTGGCCGGCACCGCCAGCGGCTCCGGGGGTACTTTCCCCAGGTCCACGACTTCAAGATCATGGCCACGCAGCGCCTCATCTGACGACAGCGGGCCGGTGCTGATCACGGCGGCCGCGCCGGACAGCGCGAGCAGTTCGCTGATCCGCCTGGTCGGGTGGGCGGGATCGAGCGGCAGGTAAGCGGCGCCGGCCAGCAGCACGGAAAGCTCGGCGACGACGAGTTCGGCGGATCTGCCGGCGTAGACGGCTACCACGTCGTCTTGTCCGACTCCGCGGCGGATGAGTCTGGCCGCTAGACCAGAGGCGTACCTGGCCAGCTCCAGGTAGGTCAGCCGCAGCTCACCGTCCTGCACGGCGATCGCATCGGGCGCCCGCGCGACGCACGATCGGATGTCGTCGAGCACCATTACGAACCGCAGCCAGCCGTCAGCGGCACCGACCTCGAAATGGACGACTGCGTTTGCAACGGCGCTCCTTCCTCGGCAGGTGTCCGCTGCGGCCTAATGTCCGGTCGGTGCTCACAGGCTATGTTTACGGACAGCGCGGCGCTATACGCCGCGAAGAAGTTGAACAACGGCGGCTGCCCGAACGGGATTGACACATGCTGTCGGTAGCTGGCCAGAATCAGGTCATGGTCGACGGGATCAACAAGGACAGGATGGTCGTCCAGTTCGGCGCGGCAGAGGCTGGCACCGAGCCCTTGACCTGGGGTCAGAAGGCGATCTTGCAGGACATGCAGGAGACCGGCAACCAGTTCAGCATGCAAGGGCGCGTCTCCCTGCCCGAGGGCAGCACCGTCGAGGATGCGGCGGCGCGAGTGAACGGCCTCCTGGTTCGGCATGCCGCCCTGCGGATGCGCCTCGGTGCCGGCCAAGCGGGCCGTCCGTGCCAGGAAATCGCCGGGTCGGGGCAGTTTGGCCTGGACATCCTGACGTTCCCCGCTGACGCCGATCGGGCCGACGTCGTGCGATACAGAGATCATCTGTGGACTACCTGGCCGCTCGAGCGGTTCGATTTCCATCGCGACTGGCCCCTGCGCGTGGCGTTGCTCAGGCATCGCGGCGCCTGCCTGCACCTAGTCTGGGTCCTGTCCCACCTGGCTGCCGACGGCGGAGGGATCCTGCTGCTGCTGGCAGACTTCCTGGCAGACGAAACGGGCACTGCCAAGGACCCCCGGCACCCGAATGTGCTCGACATCGCCAGAAGCGAGCAGACGTCGCAGCTTCGGCAGCTCAGCAGCCGCACGATGCGGTACTGGGAATCGCAGCTCATGCACATCCCGCCGCAGACCTTCGGCGGGCCCGCCGGCCCGCACGGTCAGGCAGGGCAGCGATACCGGCAGGTCCGGTTCAGCTCGACCGCGGCCCACCTGGCCATGCTGGCCATCTCCAGGCGCACCGGCACCGATGCCTCCCGGGTGACGCTTGCCGTGATCGCGACCGCCATCGGACGCGCCACCGGGGTGAATCCGCTGACGATCAAGTTCATGGTGAACAACCGGTTCAGGCCAGGCATGGCTGAAGTCATCGCCCCGATCGCGCAGAACTCCATGGTCACCGTCGACGTCGCCGACATCTCGGTCGACGAGGTGGTAGCCCGGGCCCGCGCCGCCGCGCTGACCGCCGGCATGCGCGCCTACTACGACCCGGATGACCTGAGGGAGGTCACCACCCGGCTGGACGCCGAACGCGGTTACCCGGCCAGCGTCACCTGCCGCGTCAACGACCAGCGCGCGATGATCATGCGCTCCGATGCGGAGGCCGACCAGGAGGTGACACCTGAGCAGGTCAGGCGGAGGCTGGCGGAGACCTCACTGACCTGGCTCGGTCCCAGGGAGAACATGCACGAGCAGGTTCTCATCCTGGTCGAGAACCGGCCGGACGTGGTGTCGCTGCACATGATGTGGGACCTGTCGTGCCTGACCAACGAGCAGGTCGAGGCGCTGCTGCGCAGCGTGGAGGACGTCGCCGTGGAGGCGGCATTTGACCCGGACGCGCCGACCAAGGTCTGCTAAGGCGGCTGACAGCGGTGCAGGATATTTCCTCATCCAGCTTGCCGGAGGACCTTCCAGGTTGTGCCGTTCCACAGCTCGGACAGCGGGCTGCGGACATGGCTGACGGTGCGGTAGCCGACCGCCATGCAGAACGCCTTGACGCAGGAGACGCTGCTGAGCCTTGATCCGCGGCCGGCTGACACCGGGTGTGCGGGCCTGAACTCGCGGCCGTTCCAGGCGAAAAAGCCCGCTCGCCCCGAGGTCATGCACATGGTGCTGCCGGCGCAGGACAAGGTACCGGCCAGGAAGCAGGCACCGCCGCATGTGCCCGCGGGCCAGGGCAGGTGCGCTGAGGAGGAGATGTCCTTCCAGGTTCCGGAAATGGCATCATACGACGCGACGTACGCGGTGGGCGTTGTCTGATCCCCGATGGTCAGGCAGAACGAGCCGATGCAGGAGACCGCAGCCGGGATCGTGACAGAGTCCTTCGCTGGCAGGTCGCTGACATGCCAGTTCTTGCCGTCCCAGACGGCAGCCCTGGGCTGTGCGTCACCGTCCGGCGGGGCGGTGTTGCCGACCGATAGGCAGGTCGTCGCGGTAGAACAGGATACGGTGTAGTCACCGCACGCCGAGGGCTGAGTGGCGCAGAAGCTGGTGTCTTTCCAGGACTTCCATGCCTGGCCATTCCAGGTCTCCGCGATGGGACCCGACCCGAGAAAACCCACCCCGTTGATCACCGCGCACATGTCGCTGCTCGGGCAACTCGGAGCCGTCGTCGGGTTCCTCGGCGCAGGAGTCATGACATGCCACGTCGTGCCGTTCCACACCACGGCAGGTGACCCACGGAAACCGGTCGCCATGCAGAACGTGCGCGTCGGGCAGGACACCCCGGTCAGTCCGCCCCCGGGAGGATCGTTCCGCTGATGCCAGGCACCGTGCTCCCACACCCACGCAACGGCCTTGTCGCTCGCGCTGCTGCCCACCGCCATGCACCAGCGCGCCGGCAGGCACGACACCGCTTCCAGCACACCGCCGCTCTTCGCGCCAGGACCCGCCGCGGCGGGCTTGGAGACGCCCGCGGAGACAGCGCCTACTGCGGGCACGGCCATCCCGCCAAGAACCGCCGCGACGGCGACGAGCACTCCGATGCCGAGCCCACGGCTCACTCGGTCCGGCCGCCTATGGCCAACGGTCATTGATCTCTCTTCCCGCGCGTCCGCTTACGCGGCCTGGACAGGCCAAACTGCGTGCCGTTGGCCTGGCCGCCCAGGACCTCGGGGCTAACGCCATGACTGTACGCCGAACGGGCCATTCGGCAGACAGGGCAGATAGGCAAGAGCTTCGTTGATCGCAGGCCGATGGTCAGCCCAGCGTCTCGACCTCGGCGGTGAAGGGTCCGCCGGCATCGCCGGTGTTGATGACGCTGCTGGGCTCGAGGAGGAGAACCGCGGTCTCGGCATCGGCGCGCGGGCAGTGCTCGGCACCGCGGGGCACGACGAAGAGGTCATGCGGCCCCAGGACCACGCTGCGGTCACGCATCTGGATGGTGAGCTCGCCGCTCAGGACGAGGAACAGCTCGTCCGTGTCGTCGTGCTGGTGCCAGGTGAAGTCGCCTTGCAGCTTCACGATCCGCACGTCGTAGTCGTTGATCTGGGCGATCTTCTTCGGCGACCAGTGCTCAGCAAACCGCGCCAGCATGGCGTCGACATTCACCGGGTCCATGCCTGCCATGGTGCCACGCGCACCTGGCCGGGCGGCCCGGCTGTCCCGGCTGTCCCGGCTGTCCGGCTGTCCGGCCAGCCGGGCCGCGCAAGCCCGCCTGGCGCACCGCTCAGGAGGCGCCGGGCCCGTAAGGCACCGCGGGTGTACTCCCCGCCACTGGCCCAGGGCATCCGATGCCAGTCGGCCTGCGCTCCGCCGCCGACCGACGGTCGCTCGTCGCCGCGGTCGCGACCTCCCCGCGGCGATGGCACGGCCTGACAGCCCGCCTCCGGTCGGAGGCGGCTGTCCCTGGCGGCCGTTTCCTGATCGGCGCCCACCGCTTCGGCGGCACCCTTCGTCGCCCTGGCAGCACCGCGCGGGCACGGGCAGCCGACTGCAGGGCGCGGTCACCGGCCTCAGGTGCCGCAGGCGACCGTGCCGTTCGCCGATGCCTCGCTGAAGCCGGGCGGCTGGCTCCCGTTCCCTATCTCGGCGGGCAGGTTTCGGTGCCCGCATCTTGGTTCGTGGAGACCTCCGGCGGTTCGGTGTGCGGCGGCGGTGTCCGCGCGCGATTGACCTGGTACCGGGGTAAACCCGGTGGCGGTGCCGCGCGTCTGCTGACAAAGGGCCGGCATTGCCCTGAGCCGGCTTTGCGGCGGCGGCGGCCCGGTCAGGGAGGCGCTGGCCATGACACGACTTTTGCCGGCCATCGTGGCCGTATCGGCCGCAGTGACCTGGGCCGGAAGTGTGGCGCCGGCGTGGCCGGCGGCTGCGGGGATGACCACGCAGGTCAGGGGCACCGGGGACGCCTCAGCGGTCGGGGCGGCCCGGCCGGCTCGTGGGGCAGGGCGATCGAGGTGCCCGGCCTGGCGGCCCTGAATAGGGGCGGGGACGCGTCGGCGTCGTCGGTGTCGTGCGCCTCGGCGGGCAGCTGCGTGGTAGGCGGGTACTACCGGGACCGGCACGGTCACCAGCAGGGGTTCGTGGCCGTGGAGCGGAACGGCCGCCGGGGCACGGCGATCGAGGTGCCCGGCCTGGGAGCCCTGAATGAGGGCGGGGACGCCGAGGTCACCTCGGTGTCATGCGCATCGGCGGACAGCTGCGCGGCCGGCGGGTACTACCGGGACCGCCACGGTCACGGGCATGGGTTCGTGGTTAGCGAACGGAACGGAGTCTGGGGCAAGGCGACCGGGGTTCCCGGCCTGGGAGCCCTGAACAAAGGCGGGGCTGCCGGCGTCGACGCGGTGTCGTGCGGCTCCGCGGGCAGCTGCGCGGCCGGCGGGTTTTACGCAAACAGCCACGGTCATCCGCAGGTGTTCGTGGTCAGCCAGCGGCACGGCCGGTGGGGCACGGCGATCCAGGAGCCCGCGCCGGGGGCCCTGAAGGTGGGCAGGAACGCCTGGTTCGACTCGGTGTCGTGCGGCTCGGCGGGCAGCTGCGCGGCCGCCGGGTATTACTACGACAACCACGGTCTTGCGCAGGGGTTCGTGGTCAGCCAGCGGCACGGCGTCTGGGGCCGGGCGATCGAGGTTCCCGGCCCTGGGGGGTTGAACAAGGGCGGGAACGCTGACGTGCTGTCGGTGTCGTGCGCCCCGGCGGGCAACTGCGCGGCCGGCGGGTTCTACGCCGTCACTGGCGGGAACCTGCAGGGGTTCGTGGCCGTCGAGCGCCACGGCGTGTGGGGCACCGCGACCGGGGTGCCCGGCCTGGCAACCCTGAACAACGGCGGGTACGCCTTCGTCGGCTCGGTGTCGTGCCCCTCGGCCGGCAACTGCGCCGCCGGAGGGCAATACACCGACCACAAGGACTGGCAGGGATTCGTGGCCGCCGAGCGCGACGGCGTGTGGGGCACCGCGACCGGGGTGCCCGGCCTGGCGGCCCTGAACAAGGGCGGGGCCGCCGAGGTCACCTCGGTGTCGTGCGCATCGGCGGGCAACTGCGCCGCCGTCGGGTACTACGGCGGCCGCAACAGCCTGCCGGTGTTCGTGGTAAGCGAGAAGAACGGCGTCTGGGGCCGGGCCATCCAGGTGCCCGGCCTGGGGGCCCTGAACAAGGGCGGAGGCTATGGCGCCGAAGCCAACTCGGTGTCGTGCGCCCCGGCCGGCACCTGCACGGCCGGCGGGTCCTACACCGACGCCTCCGGCCACTCCCAGGGATTCATCGTGACCCAGACCGGATAAGGCAGGCGCAGGCACGGCACCCGCCGGCCCAGCATCCCGCCGACCATAACCACGTGCCCGAAATTACAGCAAGCCCGCGGAATGTGACACAGGCCAGCCCTTCCATCGGCCAGCGCTCACCCGACGACGTGGACGGATCCAAAGGCATTCCGAATCCTCTGGGCGGCCGTACCAACGGCAGCCGACCCGGGACCACCGCCGCCGACAGGGCAACGGTCCGCCATTGGGCCCCGCGCGAAGCAACTTGCAGGTCTTCGAACGCGGCCGGATCAGCGCCGAGAACCAAACCGTCACGGCACCGACGGCATCCAGCTGGCAACACCTAAGCGCGAATACGTCTCGTTCGGCGCGCTTGATGAGCTGAACACGGAGTTTTCCTGTGCGTGCCGGATTGGTTATTCGGTGCTTACGTCTGGCGTTGGCCTTTGCCTCAGGTGCGGCCTGCTGGTGCTGTCGTATTCGTATCGGCGCCTGCCCTGCCCGGGTGGCTGGTGATCGGGAGCGGCCGGCCGGCGCACGCGATGGTTGAGGAAGCCGTTCGGCCACCCGGAGCAGCAGCATCAGCCCGGACACCCTCGGGGAGGTACCAGGCCTTTGATGCCGCGCTCGCATCAGCGCAGCGTGCCGAGCTGGCTGCTGGGTGCGGAAAGGGCTGCCCGGGCACGGCCATCGCCGGGACAGGCGGGCCCCGCGTGAGGCCGGTTCCGGCGGACGTTCCGGCGCATGAGTGCGTCCCGTCAGGTCAGGCTCTCGCGAGATCCGCCTGCGGCAGGCCTGGGCCGGCGCCAGGTCCGGTAGATGACTGCCACCAGCAGGAAGATGACCAGCACCTGGCCGGCGGAGCCGCATCATGCGCCCGGCCGGTCTTAACGCCCCGGCATTGAGACGAGGCGGGGCCGGTCGCCCGCGTCCGGGGCCGGCGTGGCGCGGACGATGGCCATCCATAGCTGAAGTGGTGATTCCGGGCTTCGGGTCAAGGACTTTCGCCCGGGCCCGGCGTACGAATGTCCCTTGCTGAATCTCCTCGGAATGGAGCAGCGTGGGCTGGTCCGGGCAGCGACGGGACGCCGGCCGGGCCTGCGCTCGCAGCCAGCCGGGTTCTCGGCCAGGGAGGCCTGCCATGCGCGAGTCCATCAGGCGAGTGTCCGCCGCTTTCGCGGCAGGCGCCGTGCTCGGCGCCCTCGGGATACCGGGGGCGAGCGCGGCGGGCGCGGCCATCCGGGCCGGCCGCCCGGCAGCACTGTCGGCTGGCGTGGTGCGCGCCCTTTCCGCGCCCGGCGCCCGGCTGCGCTTGGCACGGCGCGCCGTCGTTACCGGCGGTGCCCTGATAGCTGCCGGTCTCGTTGCTCCTCCGCCCGGCGTTGGGGTTGTCTCCCTGAGCGGCGTGCACGTCTTCGGGTGGGGTTTCGGCGGGCCCGCTGCCATCGCCTCGGACGGCTCCCATGTCTGGGTGGCGAACAACCTCGGCGACTCGGTCACCGAGCTCAGCGCCAGGACCGGCGGCCTGGTCAGGGTGATCTCGGGCCCGCGCTACCAGTTCGACGAGCCCGATGCCATCGCCTCGGACGGCACCCATGTCTGGGTGGCGAACAACCTCGGCGACTCGGTCACCGAGCTCAGTGCCGGGACCGGCGGCCTGGTCAAGGTGAGCTCCGGCTCGCGCTACCAGTTCCGCGAGCCCGATGCCGTCGCCTCCGACGGCACCGATGTCTGGGTGGCGAACTACTCCGGCGACTCGGTCACCGAGCTCAGCGCCAGGACCGGCGGCCTGGTCAGGGTGATCTCGGGCCCGCGCTACCAGTTCCACGAGCCCGCTGCCATCGCCTCGGACGGCACCCATGTGTGGGTGGTGAGCAACCTCGCTGAGCTCGGCGACTCGGTCACCGAGCTCAGCGCCAGGACCGGCGGCCTGGTCAGGGTGATCTCGGGCCCGCGCTACAAGTTCAGCTATCCCGCTGCCATCGCCTCGGACGGCACCCACGTCTGGGTGGCGAACTACGGCGGCTCGGTCACCGAGCTCAGCGCCAGGACCGGCGGCCTGGTCAGGGTGATCTCGGGCCCGCGCTACCAGTTCCACGGTCCCGCTGCCATCGCCTCGGACCGCACCGATGTCTGGGTGGCGAACTTCAACGGTCAGTCCGTCACCGAGCTCAGCGCCAGGACCGGCGGCCTGGTCAGGGTGATCTCGGGCCCGCGCTACAAGTTCAACGGTCCCGCTGCCATCGCCTCGGACGGCACCCATGTCTGGGTGGCGAACAACCTCGGCGAGCTCGGCGACTCGGTCACCGAGCTCAGCGCCAGGACCGGCGGCCTGGTCAGGGTGATCTCAGGCTCGCGCTACCAGTTCAGCTATCCCGCTGCCATCGCCTCGGACGGCACCCACGTCTGGGTGGCGAACTACTCCGGCAAGTCGGTCACCGAGCTCAGCGCCAGGACCGGCCGCCTGGTCAAGGTGATCTCCGGCCCGCGCTACCAGTTCAGCTATCCCGAAGCCATCGCCTCGGACCGCACCGATGTCTGGGTGGCGAACTACTCCGGCAAGTCGGTCACCGAGCTCAGCGCCAGGACCGGCGGCCTGGTCAGGGTGATCTCGGGCCCGCGCTACCAGTTCCACGAGCCCGCTGCCATCGCCTCGGACGGCACCCATGTCTGGGTGGCGAACAACCTCGCTGAGCTCGGCGGCTCGGTCACCGAGCTCAGCGCCTCGACCGGCCGCCTGGTCAGGGTGATCTCGGGCCCGAGCTACCAGTTCGAAGGTCCCGAGGAACTCGCCTCGGACGGCACCGATGTCTGGGTGGCGAACTTCGACGGCGACTCGGTCACCGAGCTCAGCGCCTCGACCGGCGGCCTGGTCAGGGTGATCTCGGGCTCAAGCTACAAGTTCAGCAGTCCCGCTGCCATCGCCTCGGACCGCACCGACGTCTGGGTGGCGAACTACTCCGGCGACTCGGTCACCGAGCTCAGCGCCAGGACCGGCGGCCTGGTCAGGGTGATCTCGGCCCCGCGCTACAAGTTCGACACCCCCGAGGCCATCGCCTCGGACGGAACCCACGTCTGGGTGGCGAACAGCCTCGACGGCGACTCGGTCACCGAGCTCAGCGCCGGGACCGGCGGCCTGGTGAGGGTGATCTCGGGCCCGCGCTACCAGTTCAGCGGTCCCTCTTCCATCGCCTTGGACCGCACCGACGTGTGGGTGGCGAACATCAACGGTCAGTCCGTCACCGAGTTCCCGGCCAGGTGAGCCCCTGCCGGATCTTCCTCACCTGAGCACGCGGCGTCTTCTCGCCCGTCCAGTCCGGGACCACTGGCCAGTCCAGCTCGCGGGTGAGGGCTGCAGGTCCCTCGCAGCGCCGGCGAGTCCTGCCGCAGCAGGCGAGCAAAGGAGACTGGTTCCTCCAAAACGCAACGCCCCCAGAACCTGGGACATCAATCCATAATCCCATGCAACCGCACGGCGTCATCCGACGCCTTCAGGAACCGGACGAGGTCTGCGAGCAGATCCGATCAGCAGCTGGCCAGAACCCGCGCCGAACTGACAATCGGCTCGCCGTGATCACCGAATGCCTAGTGAATTAAGCGCAGCGACGAAAGGACAGTCGCGGCTTCTCACGTCAGGGACGTGGCTCCAGAGAACGGGTCCAGGACGGGCCGACACGCCGAGAGAAGCGACGTCGTGGACGCGTCAAGAGCGCTCCAGAGTATCGGCGTTATACGGGTGATCAAAACCAGATCACTGCCCTTTGCGCCGACCAGGTTGCGGTGCCGGGCTGGGTATCTCCTGCTTGCGGTGGACCGGTCCGGAGTCCGTTGCGTGCTGGCCGGGGCTTCTGGCCTGGCTATCGGCTGGTGCTGAGGAGTGTTTGCTGTCCGGCGGTGATGGTGCCGCCGCTGACGGTGTAGCTGAGCTGGTAGGTCTGGACCGGGCCGGTGGTTTCGTAGGCGCGGACGCGAGCGGAGACGTGGTCGCCGCGGGTGGTGATGGCGGTGATGACGACGTAGCTGGTGTGCTGGTAGCCGGCGATCATCTGGTCGTAGGGGGTGCCGAGGTTCTTGCCGCCGAGTTGCCAGACCCTGGGCCAGTCGCGCTGGTTGATGGCCGCGATGTAGGCGCGGACCACGGCGGCGGGGCCTTCGGCTGGCACTGCGGCCGGGGTGACGCTGCTGCTGCCGGCGGCGGGGGCGGAGAAGCTGGCGAGGATGGCGGCTGCCTCTTCCTGTCTGGTGGGGGGGAGCCAGAGCTGGATCTCGTCGTAGCCGGATACCTGGCCGCCGGACTGCAGGACGATGATCTCGCCGTCGCCGGGATATGGGTCGTCGGGGGTGTAGGTCCGGAACTGTTCCTCCCACGGGCTGATGGTGGTGCGGTCCACGGCTCCCTGGGGGATTAGCTGTGCGGGGTCGGGGACGGCGGAGTTGAGGTTCTGGTCGGCGCAGCCGACGCAGCCGCTGAGCACGACCTGCATCTTCTGCAGCGGGTTCGCCGGGTCGTACCACAGGTGGGTGGCGTGGTCAGACGGGTAGCTGGCGTTGCGGAACTTCCACGCCGCGGGAGCGAGACGGTGTAGCCGCCGCCGGGCGGGCGGCGGGCGGCCAGCCCGCTGGCGGCCCGGTTCGCGGGGGGTGGCGTGCGGCGCGGGTGGTGGCTGCCCGGTGAGCGGGCGAGCAGGACAACCGCGGCAGCCACGGCGGCGGCGGCGATGACCGCGGCGGCGATGACCGGGCCGCGCCGGCCGGGCGGGCGGGCCTGCGGCCGGGCGATCGGCGCGCCGGGACCGGGCCCGGGCTGGCCGGTGCGGCTCTGGGCGGGCTGGTCCGCGGCGGTCACCGGGGCCGAGCCGCCGGCTGAGGCCGTTTCCGCCGGCTCCGGGCCGGGAACCGGCGCGAACTGGCCGCGACCGGTGAGGCCGAGCGCGATCGCGATCTCGCCCGCGGCCCACCGGCAGGCCTCAGGAGTGAAGGCGGTCCGCTCGGCCAGCGCGGCGGCAGCGAGGGTGATCGCCGCGGCCGGGTCCAGGCCGTGCGCGGCATGGCCGCGCAGCATGCCCGCGGTCCCCCCGGCTGCCGCGGCTACCAGCAGCCCGGACTCCCGCGGCGCGTCGGGAAGGAGATCGCCGAGCAGGTTGGCGACGGTCCGCGGGTCGTCCAGCGCCGCGGCGCCGTGCGCCGGATCCGACACGATCACCCGCAACGCCGCCCGCGCCGCGCTCGCATGTTCCAACGACCCGCCCGCCACTCCGATCCCCTCACCGCATCCGCGAACATCCGAGAAGGACAGCAGAAGTCAACACAACCCGCGCGCCCAGGACAAGGCAGCGCCGGCCATCCGGCAGGCGCAATGACTCCCTTCCGATGCCCAGGCTCCAGACTCTGGAGCTCCCCGGCTGACCGACCTGCTGCCGGAGGATCAGGACTTGCAAGTCCCAGCGCTGCCACAGAACTGGATGATCAGCGTGCGATGGCTGAGAACGGCCGCAAAGCTGTTCCGGATTCGGCGGTACGCGCGAGCTGGTCAAAGTGTGCCCAGTCGATGTGGTCACGCCCGGTAGCCGCCGGCGCCGGCTGTCCAGGCGTCGGGTTGCGAGCCGGGGCCGGTGGCAGGTGGGCTGCCGGCCGGCCGGTCCGGCGGGTTCCTGGCATGCGTGCCGCGCGGCTGCGCGTGCCCTGTCGGCGGCGGCGCGGATGCAGGTGACTGCGGCGATGGGCGCGTGCTGCCGGAAATCGCCGGCCTGCCACCACGGGAGCTCGCCGGGCAGGTCCGGCTCGGCGCCGCCGTGCGGCGCCGCGGCAGCCGGCGCCGCGTGCGCACGCTGTGTCCGGCGCGCGGGTGCGCGAGGAGCCGAACCCGGAGTAGTCCCTA
>CAVZHC010000015.1:0-156044 GCA_963774905.1 uncultured Actinomycetota bacterium
TTTACGGGCTCGCCCGCACCATAGTGCGTCGACGTCGACCGCAGCCGACCCAGCCAGCATCGCCCGCGCCAGCTGCCGCCACAAGCGCCAGCCACCGGCAAACTCTCGATGACCACGGCGTGGGCACCGCTCGCCCAACAGCTAAATTGATAAAACTCGGGTCGCTGACCTGGCCACCCGACACCTCACCTAATGAAACTGTGCCGGCCGGTGGGCTGACGCTAACCTCGAGCCCTGCGCAGTCCGCCGGTATCCCCGCATGGCACAGCCGCCACGCGGCCGATGAGCGCGATCACGCTCAGGGTATCGGCCGGGCTGCTCCGAATAGGGCTCATAATTGCGAATCTGAACCAATCGTATCGCACAATCGATCCGCTCATTTGACGCAAATATTCGGCAGGGAGGATGTTCGTAGAGCTTCGGCCCTGCTTCCGCCGGTTTGCGGACGTACGGGCGTAGGGTCGGACCTGGGACCCGGCTTGGCCCCCTGTGTTTCTCGCTGACGCCGTCTGTGGCTGTCTTGTCACCGAGCCGTCGGCCGGGTCCCAGGTTCGGGCACCCACCGGCGCAGCCGGCTGATCTGCCCGGCCTGGGCAAGAGGCCGGGGTTCACAGGTCCGACGGCCAGCGGTGCGTGCCATCCCTCAACTGCGAAAGGGACGGCATGACCATCGTAGAAGAAAGACCCGTCATCACCGGGGGCGTGGACACCCACTCCGAAGTACACGTCGCCGCCGCTCTTGACGCGATCGGCGGCCTGCTGGGCGTGCAGGAGTTTCCCGCGACGGCCGCAGGATACGCCGGCCTGCTGAGCTGGCTGCAGGAGTTCGGGGACATCGGCGTGGTCGGCGTCGAGGGCACGGGCAGCTACGGCGCCGGCCTGGCCCGGTACCTGGCCGCCACCGATGTCCTGGTCGTGGAAGTCGACCGCGCTGACCGGCAGGACCGTCGCCGCCAGGGGAAATCGGATCCGCTGGATGCGGTCAGCGCTGCCCGCGGGGCGCAGTCCGGCCGCGCGGCCGGGCGGCCGAAAGGCCGCGATGGCGCCGTGGAGGCGATCCGGGCGCTGATGGTCGCCAAGCGCAGCGCCCGCCACGAACGCACCCAGACGATCAACCAGGCCCGGGCCCTCATCCTGACCGCCCCCGATGACCTGCGGGAACGGTTCACCGGACATTCCCCGGCCGCGCTGGCCGAGGCCATCGCGGCACTGCGGCCCCGGCCCGGCGACGCTGCCGCGTACGCAATCCGCGTCGCGCTGCGCGAACTCGGCCGGCGGGTGGACTTCCTCGACGGCCAGCTCGAGCGGCTGGACGAGCTCATCATCCCGCTCGTCACTGCCACCGCTCCCGGGCTGCTGAGCCTCTACGGCGTCGGCCCCGACACCGCGGCCATGCTCCTGGTCGCCGCCGGAGACCACCCCGAGCGGCTGCGCAGCGAGGCCGCCTGGGCTCACATGTGCGGCGTCGCGCCCATTCCCGCTTCATCAGGCAAGGTACGCCGGCACCGGCTCAACCCCGGCGGGAACGGGAGGCGAACCACGCGTTGTGGCGGATCGTGATCACCCGGATGAGCGCACACCCCGCCACCCGCGCCTACGTCGAACGGCGTTCCAAGGAAGGGCTCTCCAAGAAGGAGATCATCCGCTGCCTGAAGCGTTATGTCGCCCGCGAGGTCTACCACCAGCTGCGCGCCGGCTGACCCCCCTCAGCTCCCGGGGCGGCCTGGCCCGCGTTGCTGATCTTGCGCTCGAGGGCGCGGCGGGCTTCGGACGGCGTCTTGCCCTCGGCGAGTTTGCGCTGGTAGTAGGTGGCCGTTGCTGTGCTTGTGGGCGATCTGGGTCACTAAGGCCATGTGGATGGCGTGGTTGAGGGCGGTAACTGCCGCGCATGGACAGCCGGTTGACCTTCTTGCGGTTGCCGGGCGGGATCTCGATGGGCGCGGTGCCGTTGCAGGACGCGAACCGGTCGGCGGTGGCGAATCGGGAGACGTCGGCGACGTCGACGATCAGGTCACCGATTCCTCCGCCAAGCTGGTCTGGCACCGCAGCCGGCCGATGGCGCCTCACGAAGGATGATCTACTGGACACCCTCATGGCCTGTTTAGTTCAGGGCGTCGCCATTGTTGCAGGCCCGGCAGGCGTACCCGGTTCGCTGTGGCCGCTCACACCGTGGCGATGTCCGCCCGTGAATGCAATTATCAGCAGATGTATCCGGGGGATCGGCTCCCGGGCGGGTGGGCGAGCTTGCGAGGCAGGGTCGATGAGGCGGAGTTACCTGGCAGCATCCGCCGTGGCCGTGGCGGCGGCCATCCTTTGGTCGGTGCTGCCGGCTGGTGTGGCGGCGGCGCGGGCGGTGCCTGCCACGTCGGGCGGCTGGGGCACGGCCGTCGAGGTGCCCGGCACGGCGAGCTTGAACGTGGGCGGCCTCGCGATTGTCACCGCGGTGTCGTGCGCGGCACCGGGCAGCTGCACGGCGGGCGGGGACTACTTTGACAGCTCCGGGGACCGGCAGGTGTTCGTGGCTTCGCAGGTGAAGGGGACATGGGGCGCGGCGGTCGAGGTGCCCGGCCCGGCGAACCTCCCCGCAGGCGGGAACGCGGACGTCGAGTCGGTGTCGTGCGCGGCGGCGGGCAGCTGCGCCATCGCCGGGGACTACCAGTACGGCGCCAGCCACGAGCAGGTCTTCGTGGTGTCGCAGGTGAATGGGACGTGGGACAAGGCGATCGAGGCGCCCGGCACGGCGAAGCTCAACGCGGGCGGGTACGCGGCCTTCGACGCGGTGTCGTGCGGAGCGCCGGGCAGTTGCGTGGCGGGCGGGTGGTACCGGGACCGCTTCTACGACGCGCAGGCGTTCGTGGTGTCACAGGTTAAGGGGAAGTGGACCAGCGCCGTGCAGGTGCCCGGCACGGCGAAGCTCAACGCCGGGGGCGGCGCGAAAGTCGATGCGGTTTCATGCGCGGTAGCGGGCAGATGCACTGCGGGCGGGTCCTATGCCGACCACTCCGGCCGCTATCAGGCGTTCGTGGTGTCGCGGGTCAGCGGGAAGTGGGGCAAGGCAGTCGAGGTGCCCGGCACGGCGAAGCTCAATGCGGGCGGGGACGCGGACGTCGGCTCGGTGTCGTGCACGGCGCCCGGCAGCTGCACTGCCGGCGGGATCTACGCTGGCCGCTCTGGACGCGACCAGGCGTTCGTCGTGTCGCAGGTGAGGGGGAAGTGGGGCAGGGCGGTCGAGGTGCCCGGCACGGGGAAGCTCAATGCGGGCGGGGACGCCGAAGTCGACTCGGTGTCGTGCGCGGCGCCCGGCAGCTGCACTGCCGGCGGGAGCTACGCCGGCCGCTCTGGACGCGACCAGGCGTTTGTCGTCTCGCAGGTGCGGGGCAAGTGGAGCAGGGCGGTCGAGGTGCCCGGCACGGGCAAGCTCAACGGGGGAGGGCACGCGGAGGTCGACTCGGTGTCGTGCGCATCCGCTGGCGGCTGCACCGCCCGCGGGTTCTACACCGACCACGCCGGCCACCTTCAGGCGTTCGTCGCGTCGCAGGTGAAGGAGAAGTGGGACACGGCGCTCGAGGTGCCCGGCACGGCGGAGCTCAACGCGGGCGGACAGGCGGGCGTCAACTCAGTGTCGTGCGCGGCACCGGGTAGCTGCACAGCCGGCGGCTTCTACACCGATGGCTCCGGCAACGGGCAGGCGTTTGTGGCCACCAAGCCCTGACCCCGGCGGACCCGGAGGTTAACTCCGCATCATGCGGTGTCGTCGAGTTCTCCGCGAACGCCTCCTCGCCCGCTGCATCTGTCACGCTGAACCTTCCGACGCAGGCTTGTCAACCAGACGCTAGACGACGGCAGTTCGCCGCAGCCAAACCCGACAGGCCAATGCCCGACCAACGCCAATGCGATGGCCGTTGATAGCGCTGGCGGCGTCTGGGTCGTCCCCGCAGCCGACTCGGACACTATCGTGGAGAAAATCAGTGCATAATAACCGTTCCGGCGCGTGAAGCCCGCTGCCATTTTGGGCTGCCAGCCGCACCTATCGAGCCGTACGCGCGTGCCGAGTGGTGGCCCAGGCGTCACGGCAACGCCCGGCCTCACGGGCCAGGAGTTCATTGGCATGCCGCCCAGGAGCGCGGCAAGGTTACTGTCCGTGTTCGGCTTTTATGCACTGTGTGCGTTGTGTGCAACGAACCTGCGGACCGCTTGTTTCCACGACACACCCGAGCGCGGGGCCACTGCGGTCGGCATTCCCACAGTTCAGACCGGGTGGGGCGTCCGGGGCTCGAACCCGGAACCTACGGATTAAAAGCGCCGATATCCGATTCGCTGACGCTGCTACCTGGGCTAATGTCCCAGTGTCTACGTCTGCTCGCGCTCGTATCGCCTGCTTCCGAGGCCTCCCATTGGCAGATCCATCGGCAGCCGCTATTCCGAAAGTTGCGGAACCGAATCCGCAGGTCTTCGAGTCATGCTGTCCGGTGTGGTGACAGTGAGTTACAGGAGGCGGCCCTGGTCCGCGCGAGTCGGCTGGCTGTTCCAGTGCCCGCAGGAGGCCGCGGCCGGGATGACGATGCGGCTGCGGCCAGGGCGGCCGCGCGGGCGGGCCGGTACATTGGAGCCATGGAGACCTTGGACCGCATCACCATCGAGTCCGGGAAGATGGGCGGCCAGCCGTGCATCCGGGGACATCGGTTCACGGTGGAGCATCTGCTTGGCCTGGTGGGCGCGGGCTGGACGCTGGCGCAGATCCAGGAGGACTTCCCCTTCATCGAGGCCGCTGATATCCAGCAGGCCATCGCCTACGCTGCCTTCTCGGTGCGTGAGTACCACCTGCCTATCGCTCGTTCTGCATGAGATTCCTGCTGGACGAGAACGTTTCCTACCGCGTGGCGTCCGGCCTGAAGGCGGCAGGGCATGACGCGGTGCACGTCATCGAGATCGGGCTGACGAGCGCCGGTGACGAGGCGGTCTTCGCGCGGGCGCGTGATGATGACCGGGTGCTCGTCTCAGGCGATCATGACTTCGTGCAGATGCTCTTCGCATCTGGCAGCACGCGGCCGTCGCTTGTGCTGGTGCGGGACGTGGCTACCCTGACCTCTTCCGAACTGGCGGCGCTGCTGCTGGCCGCGCTCGATGCTGGGCTAGCCGGGCCGCTGGAGGCCGGCGCGATCGCCACCCTTACCCCTGACCGGGCACGGTACCGCCCGCTGCCGCTGCGGCCAGGCGTCGGCCAGTAAGAAGCAGGCCCGGCGAACCGGCCGTGACCGAGTCGCGGGCGGCGATCACCAAACGATGCAGTGCCGTGACGGTCAGGTTCACGCTGAAGACGGCACAGTCCCACCTGGCCGAGCCCGCCAGGACAAGGCGGATCACGGTAGTGGCCGAAGAACGCGCAAACGAGGCCGACACCCGTCGGTGGCCGGGTGACGGCTCCTCGTGGGCCGGGTTTTCTATGCTCCGCGAACGAGAGGCCGTAAGTGAAGGCTGGAGGTGACGGCGAGCATGGGCCTCCTATTCTGCGCGCAGCGCGGTGGTGGTCCGTGACGCGGCTGCCCATCCCGCCGGGCCAAGCGCGCCAGCAGCTGCGATGCCCAGGCCGGCAAGAATAAGCAGGGCGAGATCGGCGGCGCTGAGCACGTGCACGAAGCTTGCCGGGAGGATTAGGTTTGCGGATCTGGCGGCGAGCTGGCGAACCAGCTTGTCCTGGACGATCAGGCCCAGAGGCAGCGCGATGACCGCGGCGATGATCGTGGGGACGATCACCCAGCAGATGACTGTCGTGATCGTCTGGGACGGGGTCATGCCGACCGCCTTGTAGATGCCGAGGTCGTGCAGCCGCTCGCGGGTGGCCATCAGCACCGAGTTGAGCACGCCCAGGGCGGCGAGTACCGCGATCAGCACCGCCAGGAGGTGGAAATAGGAGGTGTTGATGATCGCGGCGACCGATGGGCCGGACGGGGTGACGACGAAATAGGACGTGGTTCCGAGCTTGCGGGTCAGCGCGCCGATGTAGGCGCTGGTCTTGGTGCCGGGGCTGAGGTTGATGTCGTAGCTGGTGACGCCGAGCTTGGCGGCGTCAGCACCGAGCGTCTGCCAGGTCAGGAACATCAGCGGGCCGGGAGTGGGGGCGAACACCTCGCCCGCGATCCGCACCGTGACTGGCTTGCCGTTGACCGACATCGTCAGTGTTTCACCGATCGTCTTGCCGGTCACGGTGAGGAATTGAGGGCTGACATCGACCTCGTGGGCACCGTGGTACCAGCTACCCGCGATCAGCGCCCAGCCGAGCCACGACGGGGAGCCGTCGTAGCTCACGACATTCAGCGGGTTAGTCTCTGTTCCAGGGACGCGGATCGCCACGGGAGCCTTGGTCAGCGTCTGCAGTATCTGGGACCGGCTGATCCCGCGCGCAGCGCTCCCGGACTGCGATGGGCCGATTACCGCTCCTGCCACGTTGTCGCTCTCGGCCACGTAATGCGCCGTCCCCGGCTGGGAGCGCACTGCTGCGAGTACCGTCGCGTTCTGGCTCGGGGTGAACGATCCGCCGCGCACGCCGCGTGGAGTGACCTGCACCTGCCCGAGGCCCTGGGTCGCGGAGTGGTTGATCTTGTGGATCGAGCCGTTCAGTCCCGCGGCGAGCACGACGGCGGTCAGGCCGGCAGCGATTGAGATGAGCGTGATCGCTGAGCGAGCCGGACGCGAGAACGGGGCGGCCAGGCCAGCCGTCACAGCCCGGGGCAGTGGAATCCGGCCTGCCAGTCGGCTCGCCACGTGGCCGCGGCCCGGGCGCGGAGACTGCCCGAGAGTGATCGCGCGGACCGCCGACAGGCGCCCGGCGCGCACCGCCGGCACCGCCGCCGCCAGCGCGGTCAGCGCCAGCATTGCCAACGGGGCGGTGAAGTCAATCCAGGTCGGAACGCTCACCTTCGTCGCCACCGGGGCCATCTTGATCAGCGGCAACGCCCAGTGGTTGCCCAGCACCGCCCCGACGGCGGCCCCGGCCACGGCGGGCAGCCCGATCTGGGCCAGATATACGGCCGTCACCTGGCCCGGGGTGAAGCCGATGCTCTTCAGGACCCCGATCCGCCGATAGGAGGCGACCACCGCCGCGGCGACCACACTGGCGACGATCAGCACGGCCAGCACCAGCGCGATGATCGCGAAGGCCGCGATGAATGGCGTGTTCACCTCCTGCTCCTTGGCCGTCCCCTGCTCGAATGGCAGATACGACAGCGAGGACACGATCGCGCCCGCCGGCAGCGCTTGTTTCAGCTCGCCGATGTCGGCGCTGACCTGCGCGCTGCTGCCCGCGCTAGTGAAGTCGTAGAACATCTCCTCCTGCGCTGGCGCGCCCTTCGCGCGCAGCAGCGGAATCTCGCTCGGAACCACCCAGCCGCCGTCGTAGAGCACGACCTGGCCTCCGTAACCGACCACGGTCAGTTTCGGCCGGCCCGGCGCGCTGGTGACCGTGATCTTGCCGCCTAGCGGTACCCGGATACTGGTCGTCTGCGCGATCGAGATTTCGCCTGGCGCGGATGGCCACCGACATGTCAGCTGGGGGCACAACAGGCGTGAGTTCCACGCAATCCGATGCAGCGCGCCCTCGGGCGAGGATCGTCCCACCACAATGAACTGGATCGCCCCGCCGGCGAATGACCCGCGTACCGCCCGCCCGCCGCCTGGCCCGCTGCTGACTGTGCCGACCTCGGCACCCGCATTGCCGCCGCCCTTGACGCCACGAGGTGCAGGACCGGTGCGTACCGGGGCACCAGCAGTGGCCGTGATCGTCGCCTCCGGGTACGGGCCCGCGGTCTCCGTGACCCCCTGCAGGTGCCGTGTCTTGGCCACCTGCGCGGCCGTGACCTTAGCCGAGTCGATCGTTACCGCCAGATCGGCCTCATGCTGGGACGCGAGCGCGCTGTAGAACCCCTGGTTCGCGCTTGTCAGTACGGCCAGCGCGAGCAGCGCCGCGGCCGTCGAGAAGACAAGCACGCCGAGGACAACGGCGCTTTGCACAACTCGCCGCAACGCGCCGCCAGAGGCCGCGCGGGTCACGGCCCTCAAACCTGGTCGGCCGGTCACTGGTGCTCAAGCGCCGGGGCGCTCCCGCCTGTGGCCGAGGTGGCCGACTTGGCCGTGTCGCTGGTGATCCTACCGTCGGCCAGCCGCACCGTGCGGCTGGCGTACCTGGCTGCCAGGTCGGGATTGTGGGTGACCAGGACTAGAGTCTGCCCGTCCGCGTTGAGGTCGAGCAGCAACTGGCCGATTTCCTCGCCAGTGGCGGTGTCCACGGCCCCGGTCGGCTCGTCAGCGAGCAGCACCGCTGGATTGTTGACCAGGGCGCGGGCAATCGCCACCCGCTGCCGCTCGCCGCCGGATAGCCGTCCCGGGTAGGTGTTGCGGTACCTGGCGATTCCGAGCCGGTCGGTCAGCTCCGAGGCCCGGGCACGGGCCTTGCGCCGGGGCGTGCCGGCGAGCTGGGCGGGCAGCAGCACGTTGTCGGCCACGGTCAGGTCCTCGAGCAGGTTGAAGAACTGGAAGATCATCCCGACCTGGGTGCGCCGGTACCGGGCCAACCTGGTCTCCGACAGGGCGTCGATCCGCTGCCCGGCCACGGTGACCGTGCCGCTTGTGGGCTTGTCCAGCCCGGCGATCAGGTTCAGCAGGGTGGACTTGCCGCTGCCGGATGGGCCCATCACCGCTACCGCCTCCCCCGGCGCCACCGCCAGGCTGACCTGGTCGAGTGCGGGCACGCGGCCCGCGGTGTACCGCTTGGTCACCTCGCTAAGGCCGATCACCCTATCCATGGCCGGCACTCCTCCCGACAGCAGGGAACCCTCGGACAGCACCGCCCACCTGGCGGCGACTGGCCGCTCTACACGCAGCAGTCCGCGGCGGGAATCCGGCCCACCGTTGGACCCGGACGCTACCTTTCGAACCTGAACGCGCCCTGCGGATAACGTGTGAAATCCGCGTCAGCCATGCGCCGGAAAGGTGACTTTAGAAGCCACGATCCGCGCCGGCCCGCAACGCGCCGAGACACGGCCCGGAACTGTACAAGCCGCGTCCGGTAACCGACGTGGTCGTGGCGCCACGGCCCTTCTCGAAACGGGTGATCGCGGTCGCACTGATCCTCCGGAAGCTGGGAAAGATCATTTCGGCTTGCTCAGAGTCGGCTGCGTCGCAGGCGGGCATGAGGGCTGGCAGCGGTACTACAACGGGAACCTGAACCGCACCGCCGTCCCGCCGTAAGCAGCTCCGCCGCACCTGTACCGGCCCACCCGCTGCGCCAAGCACGTCGCGCCGGGCGTCGCCACCTGTTTCCCCTACGACGCCGGGCCGCGGATACTCGGACAGCCTGCAGAACCACTACGACGTCCTGGCCCTGCTGCTGGCCGACCCCAGGCTGCCGGCAGTGGTCGATGACATCATCGTCGAGTGGGGAAACCCGCTGTACCAGGATGTGATTGACCAGTTCACCGCAGGCCAGCCGGTCGCCGACGCCGATTTGCGGCCGGTGTGGCGGAACACTACCCAGTCTCCGCTGGAAACCTGGGACGCGCCGGTCTACGAGCAGTTCTACCGGACCGTCCGGGCCGTCAACTGGACACTGCCCGCCAGCAGCCGCATCCGCGTGCTGGCCGGCGACTCGCCGATCGACTGGGCGAAGATCACCGCCCCCGGCCAGCTCCACGGCATCCCCCCGCGCGACACCGTGGTGGAGGCACTGGTGGAAAAGCAAGTACTGGCCAAGGGCCGCCGGGCGCTGCTGTGCTACGGGATGACCGGCCTGTTCCACGGCACCGGCATGACCGAGGCGATCGAGCAGAAGACCGGCCAGCGGATCTACGTCATCGCTGACCTGGTCCCCCTGGCCGGGGACCCCGGCGGCCTGGCCGCCAAGCTCTTCAGGTACCGGCGCGACACCGTCATCCCCGCCGCCGGGACATGGCTCGGAACCTTCAACGCCGGCCTGTTCGTCAGCCAGACGCACGCCGGATCACCGAACCCGTTCTGCGGAGTACGGCTCGGATCCCTGATCAACGCCGGCCTGTACCACGGTCAGCCCGCCGACCTGACCGCAACGTGGCCCGACCCGGACATCTACTTCTACCCGCCCTACTGGACCGAGCTGCAGCGCCGCAATGCCCTGACCGGCAACCACGTCGACCTCGGGCAGCTACGGCAAAACCACCCAGCCCGCTACCTACTGACACCATCCCTCGGATGCGGCAAGGCCGGATAGCCCAGCACGGGAAGAGAGTCGAAGTAGCGGATTATTTCATCGGCAAAACGACTGGAATTTGATCTTGCTGGCAGCCATATCTGCAGATCAGACGGGGGTGGGGCGTCCGGGGCTCGAACCCGGAACCTACGGATTAAAAGTCCGCTACTCTGCCATTGAGCTAACGCCCCTGGTGGAGCTGGCCACGGCGGATCCGCGCGGCAGCCACCGCCTGAAGCGTACCGAGTCAGCCGCCCGGCGCGCTCGGATCCCAAGCCGGGCAAGGCAGCCCAAGGCATCCCAGCGCCGGGTGTCCCGCCGACACCCAGCCGACACTACCCTCCGGTAGCATCCGCGACGTGGACAGTGCCTTCTACGAGCCGGTCGGTCCAGACAGCTACCTCGCCACATCCGCAACCATCGGCCCCTGGTCAGACGACGCCCAGCACGGCGGGCCTCCGTCGGCGCTGGTCGCGAGGGCCATCGAGCGGCATGAGCCGGACAAGCGGCAGCGGCTGGCCAGGGTCGCGGTGGACATCCTGCGGCCGGTTCCGATCGGCAAGGTCTCGGTGCGCGCCAGAACGGTTCGCCCCGGCCGCCGGGTTACCTTGGTCGAGGCCGTGCTTGAGGCCGACGGCCAGGAGGTGCTGCACGCACGCGGCTGGCGGATCGAGCGCCCGTCCGGCGAGGTCCCTGCGGTTCCGGACGGCGGCCGGGACCCCGGCACGGTCCCGCAGGCCAGCGACGGGCCGACGCCGTCGATCTTCGAGCACGCACAGCGCCACCGGCAAGCCCAGGACCGGCAAGCCCACCGCGACCAGCAAGCCCAGCAGCACCAACAGCACCAGCACGCCAACTCACACCAGCACCGGGCGCCTCACGAGGACGGGGAGCCCCAGCAGCCCCAGCCGCACGGCTACCTCGGGTACATCGAGTGGCGGTTCATGCCGGAGCAGGCCGGCGTCCGGGTCGCCTGGACCAGGCCGCGCATCCCGTTGCTGCCGGGCGAAGAGCCCTCGCCGATGTCGCGTGCGCTCCTGGTCGCGGACTCGGGCAGCGGGCTAGGGGCCGCGCTCCCGGCATCGGAGTTCATCTTCATCAACGTGGACCTGAGCGTGGTGCTGCCGCGCGACCCGGCGGGGGAGTGGCTGCTGCTCGAGTCCTCGACCACCATCGGAGCCGACGGCACCGGGCTGGCCACCACCAGGCTCTCCGACCAGCTCGGCGCCTGCGGCCGTGGCTGGCAGACCCTGCTCGTCGCCCCACGCGCGTGACCGGCGGCCCGCGCCGGAGCCCACCGGACGCTGCCTCGGCCAGAGTCGCTTGACCTGCGTTTACCTGCCCTTTCCGTGGCGGCGGATACTCTGTCAGGTACCCGCCGGAGTCTTAGGGGGCCGAACGCAGTCGAGGGGGTCCGATGACAGCCGTTGAGTTGCAGGGCGCATACAACGTCCGCGACCTCGGCGGCCTGCGGACCAAGGATGGGCGGCGTACCAGGCACGGGGTGATCTACCGCGGGGACTCGCTGGACAGCATCACGCCAGGGGACGCCAGGATGCTGTTCGACAAGCTCGGCATCGGCGCGATCGTCGACCTGCGTACCAAGGCAGAGACCGAGCTGAGCGGGCTGCTCTTCCCGGTCCCTCGGTACCGGTACTCCGTGCTGGTGGAAGGCAGGCTCGGGCACGAGCCGTTTCCGTCCGACGACCCGGCCGAGCTCGCAAAGGTCTACCTGAGCAACCTGGAGGGCGGCCGCGCGGCGGTCAAGGGCACTCTCGGCGTCATCGCCGATGACCTGCGGGCCGGCGTCGCGACGCTGTTCCACTGCGCCGCGGGCCGCGACCGGACCGGCATCATGGCGGCGCTGCTGCTCGGCCTGGTGGGCGTGACCGACGGCCAGATCGCGGTGGACTACGTGCAGAGCAACAGGAACGCACGAAAGGTCACCAAGAAGCTCGCCGAGAACCCGCTGTACGCGAACCACGACGCCAAGCGGCCCGAGGTGATCCTGCTGCGCGAGCAGACGATTCTCGGGTTCATGCGGCTGCTGCGCGAGCATCACGGCAGCCCGAAGCAGTTCTGCCTGGACAGTGGGGTCTCCGACGAGACGATCCAGGTGATACAGGACCGCTTCGTGGTCGCTCCGGCCGGCCCGCCGGACAGCGCGGCTGCGGCTACGCAGGGCCCTGAGCTTAAGGCGGCCACCCGGCATCATCACGGAGGCCGGCACGGCTGACCCGCTGAGCCCACTGCCTGCGGGTCAGTCGTCTGGTGGCTCGCCCCAGTCGACGGTGACCGTGGACGCGACGTCAGGACGCCGCTCAAGCCAGGACCTGGCGAACGGGCAGAGCGGGACGACGGTCAGGTGCTCGGCGGCGGCCCGGTCCACGGCGGCCTGGACCAGGATCCCGCCGATGCCGCGCCCGCCGAGCGACTCGGGCACCCCGGTGTGCACCAGCACGAGCCGGTCGGCCCGCCGCCGGTACACAAGCTCAGCCATCTGGCCGTCCGCCGTCAGCTCGAACCGGGACTTCTCGTGATTGTCCGTCACCTGGCCGGTGTCGCTCATGCCATCAATCGTCGCATCACCGCCCGGATGCGGCGAGCGAGGTCTGGCGCTGGCACGCCCCGGCCTGGCCGGGTCCGCCCGCGCCGCCGGATCAGCCGCGAGCAGCGCTTCTGCCCCCACCGGGATGAACCCGGCAGCGAGGAACGCCCGCACGCTCGCCGCGTTAGCGGGCGCGACCTGCGCCCAGAGCGGCTCCCCGCCGGGCACCAGGTGCCTGGCGGCGCGAGCCAGCGCGCGGCCGAGCCCGCGCCCACGGCAGGCCGGGTCCACCTCCACCGCCGTCTCCCAGCGCCCGGCCACGCCGCGGCCGAGCAGCACGACGCCGCCGTCGGCGCGCCAGGCCCGCACGTCGTCGCGGTAGCGCAGCGCCCGGGCGATCCTCGGGTGCCCGGCGTCTGGCTCGGCCGCCAGCGCGACCGGCAGCGGCCCTGACAGCGACCCTGATAGCGGCCCTGACAGCGGCGGTGCCACGCACAGCATGTCGATGCTGTGCGCCTGCCGCCCCGTGGCCGCGCACAGCGCCTGCAGGAAGGGCGGGCTCAGCGGCCCGGACAGGTCGCCGGGCGGCAGCTGGCGGCGCACCCAGTCAGGGTCCGCATCGGTGAAGATCACCGCGTGCGCGGTGAGGCCGATGACGCCGCAGTCGCGGGGCGAGGGTTGCGGCACGATCGTGACTCCCCCGTCGGGAGCCGGGAACCGCCCCGCAGCCACGTCCGAGAGCACTCGGGCTAGCGATTTGCCCGCTTTGCCGGAGTCCTGGCGCGAGCGGTTCATGATCCGAAAAGATTGGTGGGCAAAAACTCCACCTTATCCTTCGAGATCATGAAATGGTCGCTCAGCGGTAGGCCGAGATGCCGGTGAGGGCCTGGCCGATCGCCAGGGTGTGGATCTCCTCGGTGCCCTCGTAGGTCAGCACGGACTCCAGGTTGTTGGCGTGCCTGATCACCGGGTACTCCAGGGTCACCCCGTTGGCCCCGAGTATGGTCCTGGCGGTCCTCGCGATGTCGATCGCCGTGCGCACGTTGCTCATCTTGCCGAGGCTGACCTGCTCCGGCGTAACCCTTCCAGCCTCTTTGAGCCTACCCAGGTGCAGCGCGAGCAGCTGGGCGCGCTGCAGGTCGGCGGCCATCCAGGCCAGCTTGCCCTGGGTGAGCTGGAAGCTCCCGATCTTCTTCCCGAACTGCTCGCGCGTCCTGGCGTAGTCGACCGCTGTCTCCAGGCACGAGCGGGCCGCGCCGGTGACGCCCCAGACGATCCCGAACCGAGCCTCCGATAGGCACGAGAGTGGCCCCTTCAGCCCGGTCACGCCGGGCAGCACGGCGTCGCCCGGCAACCGCACGTCGTCGAAGTGCAGCTCGGAGGTGACCGACGCGCGCAGCGACATCTTCTTGTGTATGTTCCGCGCGGTGAAGCCGCGAGCCCCGCGAGGCACCAGGAAGCCGCGGATGCCCTGCTCCGTGCCTGCCCACACGACGGCGATGTCGGCGATCGACCCGTTGGTGATCCACATTTTTGAACCGGACAGCACCCAGTCGGTCCCGTTATGGATGGCCTTGGTCTTCATGCTGGATGGGTCGCTGCCATGATCGGGCTCGGTCAGGCCGAAGCAGCCGATCGCCTGGCCGGCGGCCATGCGGGGGAGCCACTCGTTCTTCTGCTCCTCGGAGCCGTACTTCCAGATCGGGAACATGGCCAGCGAGCCCTGCACGGACACCAGGCTGCGCAGGCCGGAGTCGGCGGCCTCCATCTCGCGGCAGGTCACGCCGTAGGCGATCGGGCCCATGCCGGCGCAGCCGTAGCCCTTCAGGTGCATCCCGAGCAGGCCCAGCTGGCCGAGCTCGGGCGCGAGCTCGCGCGGCAGCGTCCCCGCCTCGAACCAGTCGGCGATGTACGGCATGATCCGGTCCGCGGCGAACTTGCGCACCGTGTCGCGGACCAGCCGCTCGTCGTCGCTCAGCTCGTCGTCGATCCGCAGCAGGTCGGTGCCGGAGGGCTCGGTGGTGCGCGGCATGGCTGGGTCCTCTCTGTTCTCCCTGTGGCCAGGGTATGCGGGCGGTTCCCGCGTTTGCTGGCTGGGCCGAGGCCGATCGCGCCGGGCGGCTTAGTCGTCGCCGGTCTGCGGGATAATCGAGGTATGAGTCACATGAACGGCAGCAGCGGCGGCAGGACGCTCGTGCGCCGTCGGGACAACCGAATCATCGCCGGGGTATGCGCTGGAGTCGCCGACTACGCGGGCATAGACGTGAACTTGCTCCGGGTGCTCGTGGCGCTGGTGAGCGTGTTCACCGTGGGAACGGGAGTGCTGGCGTACGTGGTCGCCTGGGCCCTGATCCCCGAGGAAGGCAACCCCACGTCCATCGTCGAGGACCTGATCAGCAAGAGCCGCCAGAACTAGCCGGCGCTCGCCAGCCGGGCGAGCGGGCTAGCCGGCCGGGCGACGAAACCTGGATCCGCTTTGCCGGCAGTGCCACCCGTCCCCTATGCTGAGTCGGTCCCCGACGGCGGGCGCCACGGGCAACGGCGGCTGTGGCCGTCGAGCCCCCATCGTCTAGCGGCCTAGGACACCGCCCTTTCAAGGCGGCGGCGCGGGTTCGAATCCCGTTGGGGGTACTGCCGGCGAAAGCCGGCGGCGGCGCTGGCGTGAGCCGGCGGTGCATGCAGTTCAACATGGTCCTGTAGAGCAGCTCGGAGTGCTCGCCACCCTGTCAAGGTGGAGGTCGCGGGTTCAAATCCCGTCAGGACCGCTCCGGTCGGCGGGGCGGCCGCGGCAGCGCCGCGCGCCTGGTCCTCGCCCCTGGTGCGGTCAGGTAGCTCAGTTGGTACGAGCGTCCGCCTGAAAAGCGGAAGGTCGGCGGTTCGACCCCGCCCCTGACCACCACATCGCAACCCTCGCACTAGCTCGCTGACCTGCGCAAAAAGCCGTTGGTGATCGTCAGCGGCCGAGATCTCAGATTGACCGCTGGTGCCCGTCTGTGACCGTCATCCGCTGTTCGTTGGTGCACGCGGGGTGCACGAAGCTTGATCATTAGCTTGGAAGGTCGGTGGTGCTGGAACCGCCCTACCAGGAGCGATGTTCGTACTGGCCGCCCGAGTTCGAGTGCTCGTGAGTGACGGCGGCTGCCTGCGAGTGTCCCTGGTCTGTGGCCCGTATGTGGCCCGCGAACACGGCTCCGGAGGCCGCCCGCGTGATCGCGCGAACCTCGGCGCTGACCTGCGCCGACTGCACGAATGGTGGCGGCGGCAGCGGAGGTCGTTCCGCGCATGTTCCGGATCACCATTTGTCCGGGCTGAGCTAGTGTCAGACCATCACGTAGGACGATTCCCTTCCGGGATCTACGCTGTGACGGTGGAGAGGATTAGCGATGGTTTCTTGTCGTGGCGGCCGTTGATTGCCGGGGACCTTCCCATGCTGGCCGAGTGGTTGCGAGAGCCCCAGGTCGCCCGGTGGTGGAATCATGAGACAACCCTTGAGGCGGTCGAGCGCGACTTCGGCGCGAGTACGCGAGGCGAGGAGCCGGGGGAAGACCTCCTCGTTCTCCTCGACGGCCGGCCAATCGGCCTGCTGCAGCGCTCGGCGATTTGCGACTACCCCCAGGATCTCACGGAATTCTCGGCAGTTATCGAGGTGCCAGTCGGCGCCGTCGAGCTTGACTACCTCATCGCGGACCCAGCGCTGCGCGGTCGCGGTCTCGGATCCCGCATGATCGCTGCGGCCGTTGAGGACACCTGGAACTCGTATTCGGATGCGCCCGCGGTGCTTGTCGCCGTGGTGGCCGCCAATGTGGCCTCCTGGCGTGCGCTGGAGAAGGCTGGCTTGAAGCGGGTCGCTGAAGGCCCGATGTCGCCCGACAACCCGATTGATGATGCGCTGCATTACATCTACCGTGTTGACCGGCCTGGCGCCGCCTCGTCGGCCTTTAGGCACTGACACGTACGAACGAATCGCCTGCGCGGACGGACCTCGGAGCTACCTTGCCGTCTGGATCGTTTCTGATGAGTACCTCGACCTGTACGTCTTGGGCGTGGCCGCGCTGGTCTTCACGATCCTCGGCGTCACGGGAGTAGCCGGGATCACGGTACTGGCTTCGCTCACGGTGGCGTTGCTCGCGTTCCTCGCGTTTTCCCAGATCCGGTCACGGCGGTACGTGGCCGGCGTGGCCAGGACTCAGAGTTCTGATCCGCTGACTACTTTCCGGCGGGAGTTCCCGGACGATCTTGAGGCCCGGCGGGGCGCGGCGTCGGAGCTGCTGCTGATCGGCGTTTCATGAACAGGACGGTCCAGAGCGGGTCGCTGACCGCGCTGCGCAAGATGCTGCGGTCGTTGCGGTCCGCGCGCCGTCCGCCGATGTCGTGCAGGCCGCCGGGCTTGCCCTCGTCGCGGCCCTCAACAAGTACAACGCGAAGCGGCAGGCGCAGGGCTGAGTCCAGCGAGGTAACGGCGGCCCGGTGACCGCGAGCGCCGCCGCGCCGTGGTTCCGGCGCCCCGCTGCGGCGGGCGGCTGCTTCAGCAGCGACCCTGACAAGACACGCGAGGAGCTGGGACTCCTGCCTGGCCGCCAGCGGGGACCCAGACCTGGCCGCCAGCGGGGACTTTTTCACGGCCACGGACACAAGCCCATGCCCTGGAGCGGGCTCCTCGCGGCATACTGTCACCGACAGTCACCGCAGCAGCAGGCACCGCCGAAAAGGCGACGGAACAAATCGCCGATTCCGGGTCACCGGCGATCGGGCCGGGAGACGGATACGCAAGCGCGCAGAACGTCCAGTACTGCGGGGCTGCGCACTCTGACCGCTGATGAGCGGACACTCGGCGTGCTACCCGTTGAGGATCTGCTCCCTCAGGATGTCTGCGTGCCCGCAGTGCTGGGCGAGTTCGCGCAGTACGTGGAGGTACACCCAGCGCAGCGGGAGCGGGCCGCGCCAGTAGCCGTAGACCCTGTCGTCCAGCCCCAGGGATGACGTCGCGCGTCGTGATGACTCGCATGCCTCGCGGTGTGCTTGCCGGACGCCGGCGATGGTGTCGTCGTCCTGAAGAACGAATGACTCGTCCGAGGTCGCGGGGATACCGATCTCAGCACGTGACCGGCCTGTGACAGCTTCGTCAAACCAGACCTTCTCGACGAAGGTCGCGTGCTTCACCAGGCCCAGCAATGTGGTCCGGGAAGCCACCAGGGACTGGCGCGCATGCTCCTCGGTCAGCCCGTCCAGGCACCGATTGAGCTGGCTGCGGTGCTCGTCGAGGAAGGCCTCGAACTGGGCGCGGGCTGGCTGATTGATGACATCCTCAGCGAACGTCGCTGGAAGGGAGGGCATCAGCGAAGCATTTCAGGAGCGCCTCCCACGAGCAAACTACCGCTTTCGCATGGCGTGCGTGCGGGCCAGCCGGGTGCGTGCCTATTGCCGGGACACAGCGGCGTCCGGCCTGTTTCCTCAGGTAGTCAGGCGTGTGTGCACTACGGCGAGTTCTGCGTCGGACAGGCCGTTGCGGAGGAGGAAGCCAGGCATCTTCAGGGACGCGATCGTCGAGGTCAGGGAGGCTTCGATGCTAGTGCCGCGGCTGGCGAGCAACTCGATCACGGCGGTGAACTGGTCGCGAGCACCCAGTTCGTCGTACCGCTGTTTCATCCGGTCGTAGCTCAGCAGGTAATCCGCGATGATCTCTTCCGGCGTTGCCCCGGCCAGCGTCAGGAGCACCAGGGCCAGCAGCCCGGTCCGGTCCTTGCCGCTGGCGCAGTGGAACACCACGCATCCCAGCGCGGCGCTAGCGATCGCGCGCACGGCGGTGATCACCGGCCGCGGGTGCTCGGTGAGCATCGCGGAGAAGTACAGCGGTGAGGCCAGGTTGTCGATGCTCTTCCAGTGTTCGTAGAAAGGTGTGCCTACCGGGTCCAGCGGCACGTGCACGGTGGTGATGCCCGCCGGCCTCTGCGCGCGGTCGGGCTCGCGCTCGTCGGCATCGCGCAGGTCGACGACAGTGCGGACTCCATGCGCCCAGGCGGCGGCCCACCCGGCCTCGGTCAGCCGCCTCGGCGCCTCCATCCGGACCACCGCGCCTGGCCTGATCTTCCCGAGCCCGCCCAGGTCACGGACATTGACACAGCCATCCCATGAAAGCTCTCTGGCGTTCAGCTCCACCTGATTTCCGGACCTCTCCTTTGGTCCGCTCAGGATGGCATGCAGATCGAGTCCGTCAAATACGCCGTCCTCACCGATCGAGCCGGACAGCCAATACGGCAAGCAGCCGGGCGCGCAGATCGAGCCGAGGGGCGCGTGCAGTGTGGGCTGCGTAGGTGAACCAGGTTGCCTTTGCGGCAGACATCTGGCCAGGATCGTGATCTTGGCCAGTGGGTTGTGCACCGCTTCCAGGCTAGCGTCCTGGCGGGTAGCTACTGTCGGCAGCGGTGGCGGGGCGGCTGCTGACCGGGGTTAGCCAGGGTGTCAGTTCCACGATGCCGGCCGGGAGGGTCGCGGCCCGGGCGGCAATGCCGCGCCGGACCCGGGCCAGGGCGGCGGCGATATGTGCCTGGCCGTCCTGGTCGTGGACTGGTCCGGACTGGAGCAGGTGCCAGTAGTCGGCCTGCTCGCGGAGGTGGTGGCGGACGTTGTCGAGCTGGTCCTTGGTCCACCGGCTGGGCACGACGCACAAGGGACAGGCCGACCTGCGGCCGCAGCCGGGCTTTCACGGCGGCCGGGTCAGCGGCGGCCACCACCAGGACTGCCTGACTGCGGGCGGGCCGGAACAGGGTGACGGCGACCGCCGCGCCAGACTCTGCCAGGTCGTCCAGGTCGTAATCCAGCTCCACATCACCCCGCCGGGTCACCGCCGGCCACCGTCCCGGCGGGGCCGAGCACGGCGGCGTCACCCGCCGGCGGCGAGTCACGGGCCGCGAGGCCGGGCTGGCCTGCTGCTCGACCCGGAGCTGCCCGGCTGACCAGACGCCGGTCAGCGTGGCCCAGCCCTGCACCTGCCCATCGGCTTCCACCCGGCGAGCCAGGGCGCCGAAGTCGGCGCCGCTGACCCGGACCGCGCCGCGCCACAGTGGCCGCAGCCGCGGGACGGCGAAACCCGAGAACAGCCCGCCCGGCTGGAACCAGTCGCCCCGGTCACCGCGCACCAGACAGCCCGTGGCCGTAGCCCGGTCACCGTCATCCACCACCAGCGCGAGGACGTCCACCCCGCCAGCGAACCACATCCGGCAGGGCAGGATCGAGTCCCGACAGCCCTGCGCGCCTGCACCGGCTGGCAGCCGGGCACGGCGGCCGCAACGGCAGTCGGCGCCGCCCGTCCCCCGCCCGCCGGCACGTCCCGTCAAGCCCGTAACCCGGAAAGTCCGGAGCGCATCCAAAGACCCCGGCCGCGCCGGGCCTGCCCCAGCGCTCAGGAGCCATGCCTGGCCGTGCCGGCAAGTCCGCCCGCAGCGGGCGAGACCTCGACCGAGTCACGCACCGATTACGGAGCGCGAGAGCAAGCAGGCCACCGCTGGGCGGATCGATTATTTGCTACTTTCCTGTGCTCCGGGCCGGTGCCGCCGAGGGCACAGATCTGCCTGATCTGGCGCATTAGAGCCATGCGATCTCTGGTCGCCTGCTTGATCGTCAGCCGCGCTAACACCGAAACGGCGGCCGTGCGAGCCTGGGCGATAGGTCACGCGCGGCTGGGCCGGGCGGCAGCGAGGGGTGCGCCGCGGGGTCGCCGCCGGCCTGGGGCGCCAGCGGATGCGTGCGCTGATCTGCTTGCTGTCCGCTTAATGGACTTGCGGGTGTTCGAAGCCAGGCGCGGCTTTGAGGCGAGTGCTGGCGTGCCTGGAGCCGCGCGTCGCGGCCGGGTGAGGAACGTGGTGACGGCTGTCCGCCGCGCGTCCCGGTGGCGTTGGGGCTTGCTGGGATCTTCGTGTTTTTCCGTGCCGGCGAGTGGGCACGTTTTATGATTGCGTGCGAGCACGGTAATTTGCGCATTGAGGCGGGAGTGATGTCATGGCGGAGGTTGCCGGACCGGTGGCGTGCGAGGCGTGCGGACGCCAGCTACCACCGCAGCACGGGAGGGGCAGACGGCGGCGGTACTGCGGCGCGACGTGCCGCAGCGCCGGGCGGCGCAACAGGGAGCTAGCCGGCGGCAGCAGCCGGAGCGATGTGAAGGCGGTGTTGACGCCTGGCGGGCGTCATGACAACCTTGACGTTGTGGGTGGCGGGTCCGCCACGGCCGATCCGGTGGCGAGCAGGGTCCGCGACACCGCGGCCCGGCTCGCGGATGAGCTGGCCGGCGCCGGCTCGCCGCTGGCGGCCATGGCGGCGGCGCGAGAGCTGTCGGCCGCCGCCGGCGAGGCACTGCAGGAGGCCGCTGACCGGGCGCGCGCCGCCGGCCATAGCTGGAGGGAGATCGGTGATGTCCTGGGCACCACCCGGCAGGCCGCGTTCCAGCGGTTCGGGCATCCGGTCGACCCTCGCTCCGGCGCCCCGATGAGCACGGACGTCCCGCCAGGCGCCGCGGATCTGGCGACGGCGATCGTCGTCTGCCTGGCCGAGGGCCGCTGGGAAGACGCGCGCGCGGACTTCAACGCGAGAATGCGCGAACGCGGCGACGCCGAGCTGCTGGCCGGCGGCTGGGCGCGCACGATCGGCATGATCGGCGGCTACGAGGGCATGGGCGAGCCGTTCGCCCACCGGGCCGGCGATCACACCGTGGTCGAAGTCCCGCTGCACTTCGAGGCCGGCGAGGCGACCGGACGAGTCATCTTCGACGAGGACGGCAAGGTCGCCGGGCTGTGGCTACGGCCAGCGCCCCCCTCGCCGGCGGCGAACCGGAGTCCCGCATGACCATGATCTGGCCAGGCACGGACAAGCCCGCTGGCGCGGCACGTCCGCCGGGTACGGCAGGCCCGGCCACGCCGGCGCGGCCGGGCCTGCCCGTTCGATCATGCTTCTTCGCCAGGCGGCGACACGTTAGGTCCTTGGGGCGTAGGGCAGGACGGCCCGGGCCCCATGGCCGCTGGCAGGCAGCCCCCGCCGTGAGCGCTGCCTGCCTCATTGCCACGGCCGCTTGTGGCAGCACGGCCGGGTCGCCGCCACCGTCACAGACCGCGGTGAGCTTCCCAGACACCCCGGCCGGTGGTCAGGCGCGCTGGCTCTTCGGCGCAGTGATGCACTTGCCGGTCGCCACTGCGGATATCACCGCCCACTTTGACCGGGCGTTCCTCGCGAAGAACCCACCATCCGACCTCAGCGCCGTATTCGTTGCGCTCAGCGGTTTTGTACTGGACTCGGTCGCGGCCAGTTCGCCCGGCACGGTTGTGGTCGTGGTCACGGCCAGCCGGACGTCCAGGGTGAAGGTCAGTATCTCCGTCGATGCGCACGGCCTGATCAGCGGCTTTGAGATCCAGCCAGTCGGCGCCCCGCCGCCAGTCACGTCCCCTCTGCCGCCCCAACCGTCCACCTGGGCCGGCGTCGAGGACGATGTCCGCTCGGTGGCACCGAGAGTCGGTTTCCTCGTCGCCTCGGTGAGCGGCGGCACCTGCCGGCCGATCGCGGCCATCGACTCGACCACCCCGGCCCCGCTCGCCTCGTCCTTCAAGCTCTACGTGCTCGATGCCCTGGCCACAGCGATCACCTCGGGCAAGGTCAGCTGGGATCAGGAACTGACCATTACCAGCAGGGTGAAGAGCGCGGGCTCGGGCACGTTGCAGGACCAGCCTGCCGGCACCCGCGTCACCGTCGAGCACGTGGCTTCTGTCATGATCTCCATCAGCGACAACACCGCGGCCGACATGCTCATCGGGCTGCTCGGCCGGGGCGCCGTCGAACAGGCAACGAAGGCCTCGGGGATGGCCGACCCCGCATTGGACACGCCGTTCCTCACCACGCGCGAGCAGCTCACCTTGGATCGCTACGACTGGCCCAGGCTCGCCGAGCGGTACCTTGCGCTAGAACCCGCAGCGCGTGCGGCGTTTCTGGCCAGCACCATTGACCATGTGACACCGAGCGATCAGTCGCCGTGGACCACCCCGCGCGACATCAACTCGATCGGGTGGTTCGCCTCGCCCAGCGACATGTGCCACGTCTTCGCATCGCTCGCCGCCTTCGCGCGGGAGCCCAAGCTGGCTCCGCTGGCGACCATTCTGGCTCTTCCCGGCGCGTTCGGTCTCGGCTCCAGCCAATGGCAATCGGTCTGGTACAAGGGCGGCTCTGAGCCGGGGGTCCTCACAGTCAACTACCTGGCGACGACCCGAAGCGGCAAGGCCTACGTGGTGAGCGTGCTCGCCGAGAACCCGTCCGCGCCCATCCCGTCCTCCGCGGACGCAACGCTGAATCTGGCCATCAAGGGCGCATTGGCGCTTGCCGTTGGCGGGTGAACCGCAACGAACAAGAGGAAGACAAGACCCATGAATCACGATGACGCACGTCAGCCGGGTACGACGAGCCTGGCCAAGCTGGTCCTGGGGGTGATCGCGGCAACCGCCCATTGGATCGGCAAAGCCGGCCTGCCGGGATGCGCCAGGCGAGGCGATGCCGTCACCATTGCGGCCGGGTCCGGCACGCGCCGGCTCCGGCCTGCCGCGGACGAGAAGGAGGGACAGCGATGAAGCGTCCGAGGGAGGTGCTGCGGTGACAGCGGCACTCGTCATCGGGGGCATGGTCCTGCTCGCGATGATTTGCGTCTCCTGGTACGGCGCGATCACCCTGCCGAGTGACGCGCGCGTTCCGATCCACTTCGGAATCTCCTACAACAACTTCGTGTCCAAGCGGGCAGGGCTTGTCATGCACCCAGCCGCAGGTGCGGCTTTTTTTCTGGTCTTCGCCTTCGTGATCCACGGCCACGCGGCAAATGGCGCCTCGTCCAAGACACCCCCTTACGTCATCGTTCCGATCGTCATGTGCGTACTTCTCGCCGTCCAGGTTGGCGCCATAAGGCTGGCACGCCGCAGGTCCGCGGTCTGATCCATCCAGATCTCACGCGCCGCGAGCAGATGGCAGCGTTAATCGCCATCAACTGTCACGGCAGCGTTGCGCTCAGCGGGAACTGGGCTGGCCACGCAGACCGTGCCGGAGCATCAGGCTGGAGTCCAGCTCTACCTGAGACCAAGGAGTTCTTGAGATGCGCAAGCTGATAGCCCGCGTATTCGACTACTCGCTCGACGGCCTGATCGCCACCGAGGGCACCGAGTTCTTCCAGTTCTGCCGCGACCTGCCGGACGACCCCGCGGAAGACACCAGAGGGAGCGAGTTTTATGCGGGCGCGGACCTGCACATCATGGGCCGGGTTGCCTACCAGAGCATGGCCAGCTACTTCCCCACCGCCACCGACGATCCCAACGCCGGCCCCGTCAATGCGGCACGCAAGGTGGTGTTCTCCCGCACGCTCAAGACCGCCGACTGGGCCAACACCACCATCGCCAGCGGCGACCTCGGCCAGGAGGTCGACAAGCTCCGGCGAGGCGGCGACGGTTACATCATCGTCAGCGGCGGCATCAGCTTCTGGCGTTCGCTCGCGCGGCTCGACCTGATCGACGAGTACCGCGTGACCTTGGTCCCCTACCTGGCGGGCGAGGGTCCCCGGTTGTTCGAGGGTGTCGGCAAGTCCCGTTCGCTCGACCTGCTGTCCAGCACGGCATTCAGCAGCGGACTCCAGCTTGAGTACCGGCGGCACCGCTAAACCGAGGAGGCTGCGATGACGTCGGGCTGGAGCGGGCGAAGGAAATCGAACTCTCATGACCAGCTTGGAAGATCGGGAGCGTACCGAACGGCTGATCAGCGGTTCTTATTGGCCAGGTGGCAGGGCGAAGGCGTCGCCTGTCACAGCGGAGTCGGGCCGGTGATCTCGGCATTCACTCGGACTGCCCGGCGGGCGTACTCGATGGCCAGTGAGCGGGCGACCAGTCACCCTCTGGGTCCGTGGTTTGCCCCACTTCGATCAGGTGACCGTCGGGATCGCGGATGTAGCAGCGCTTCTCGTACTGGTGCTGTTTCGGCGGCGTCAGGAACTGGGCACCCCGGGCGCTCCATTCGGCGTACACGGCCTCGATGTCTTTGACCCGGATATTGAGGAAGCTGCTGACCCGGTCGGGATCGCGCGGCGTCTCCAGGGTGACCGTCGGCTTGTCGTCGGTCGGGCCTCCGCCGGCATTGATGACGATCCAGCTGTTGGCTAGCGCAACATTGACTGGATCTCCAGGGAAGGCCACCCTGCCGCCGAGTACTTCGGTGTAGAAGCGCCGAGAGCGCTCGACATCGTCTGAGACGATGAAGTGGGTCAGCACAATTCCCTCTGGGGGCGGTGGGAGCTCGGCCATCCAGCACCTCCGCTGGTTAAGTGTCACACCCCCCGCTTCACGGCGGAGCCTGCAGCCGACGTTAGCACGAGTAAGCATCCGATCTCTTTCCGCTGCCGCGTGGCGATCCGGACCGCGGGCCGCCTGCATGAATCGCCTCCCAGGGGCTGCCGAGCGGCGCGCCGGGTGGTTCATCTGCAGTGCCGCCCTTTACCGGCCGGCAGCGGGCTGTCAGGCTTGACGGGTAATGTCGGCGGTCAGGTACTGCAGCACGCCGTCGGGCCGTGCCGCCTATTCGGTGGTTGGCTCAGGCCCGCGCTGTTGTGCGAGACGGGCTGGGTGTCGCATCTGCGCGGCCAGCTGGGGTTGTTTGGCTTCGGCAGGTTCGTCGAGGGCTTGGCGGAGCGGTTCACGCTGATCCGTTACGACAAGCCTGGGTGCGGCCTGTCGGACAGAGACTCGGTTGACCTGTCGTTCTACGCGCAGGTGGCGACGGCGCTGGCGGTAGCTGAGGTCAGGGATTCGATCGTGTCCCTGGTGCGGGCGAACCAGGACGACGACAGGATGAATCCCCGCGTCGCTGAGATGCGGCGCCACGTGAGCATGGTGCCTGGAACGGGGTGCGGGCCGGTCGGGGCTGCCCGGCGGAGGTCTTGCTGCGCCGCCCCTTACCGCCCAGTCTGACCAGCGCTTTCTGCCTACCGTTTAGGGCTGCCTGCTCTTGACCGGCTTCTCCCAGACCGAGACGTGCGAGCGGCTGTCGGTGGTGAAAGGTTCGTGGTTCCAGCCAGCCCAGCGGTCACGCAGGCGGAGTCCGGCAAGCTGGGCCATGAGGTCGAGTTCGGAGGGCCACGCGTAGCGGAACGGGATGGTCCGGTACTCCCCGGTCCCGTCGGTGAACTCGACGTAATGGCCGCTGTACTGCTGGGTGGCGTGGTCAAAGGTGTAAGAGACGATCTGTCGGGGGCCTGCCCGGTATCCCAGGATGTCCTGCCCGGGCGGCAGATAGCGCAGATTCGGGACGCCAGTCTCGATGACGAAACAGCCACCCGGGGCCAGATGCTCGGCGACGTTGCGGAAGCAGGCGACCTGCGCTTCCTGCGTGGTGAGATTGTTGATCGTGTTGTACACCAGGTAGGCCACCGCGAAGGCGCCGTCCACCCTGGTCGTGGCCATGTCGCCGATGGTTACCGGGATGGCCTCGCCGCCTGGCTTGCCGCGGAGCCTGGCCGCCATCGCCCGGGACAGCTCGATGCCGTGCACCGGTACGCCGCGCTGCGACAGCGGCAACCCGATGCGGCCGGTGCCGATGGCGAGTTCCAGCGCGCGACCGCTGCCCGCCAGGTCGGCGAGCAGACTGACCGCCGGATCGAGAGCCTCCGGCTGGAACATGCGATCGGACAGGTCGTCGTAATTCGCCGCGACCCGTTCCCCGAAGTACCCGTCTGAATCATCCACGGACTGAAAACTAACGCGCGCAGCCTTGCCACGGCGATTCATTTCTCGGCAGGCAAGTCCGGTGACTCAGTGCAGCTGCCGAAGTCCGTCGTCGTCAAGCACAGGTCTTGCAGGCGGATTGCACATCGAGCGTGAGCCCGGCGCTGACCAGCGCAGACACGAGGATCTCAGGGCAACTTGCGCAGCGAGCGATGTCCGCGAAGGCGAGACGACCCTGCCCGTGCGGCGCGGGCCGCAAGTGGAAATACTGCCATGGCACAGAGTCGGCCCGAGGACCATGCCAGCTGGCGACCGTTGAGCTGCAGGAAAGGGCAGCCAGCTCAGCGACTCGCTAGCTGCGACCGAGTCCCGGGCTCAGCACCAGTTCGCTCGCCCGCCAGTTCCGGACTGGCCAAGCGCACGCCGACCGGGCAGCGACGCCACCGCGGCATCCAGCACTATTGCGAGGTCCTGACCATGAACCGCCGGAGCCACGACGAGGACGGGCGAAGGTCCCGGCCGCGATGGCTGCGGAGTATCAGTCCCGAGACGATCTCGGCGGCATCGGACAACGACCCCACCAATGTCGGCGCAGCCGCAGCCGTCGGGGCGCAAACTGGCTACCAGCTGTCCTGGCTGGCACTGCTGATCGCGCCACTGCTGGCCATCGTCATGACGATCGCGGCGCATGTCGGCGCGATCGCGGAGGATGACCTCCAGTCGCTTGCCTTCCGGCGGTACGGCCGCGGCGTGGCTGCTGTGCTGCTGGTCTCCGTGGTGCTGGTCAATCTGGTCACGATCGCGGCTGATCTTCAGGCCGGTGCTGTTGGAATCGGGTTGCTGGCCGGCATTGACTCGCGCTGGCTGGTCGTCCCCCTGGGAGCGGTCCTTGCCGCCCTGCTCCTGGCCGGCAGGTACGACCAGGTGGTAACTGTGCTGCGCTACCTGCTGATCGGGTTCGTGGCCTTCGGGGCCGCGGCGATCCTGGCGCGTCCGGACTGGCCGCTGCTGCTCCGGGATAGCGTGCTGCCGGCCATTTCGCTGCAACCCGCGTACGTGGCTGGCGGTCTGGCTTTGCTCGGCACCACGCTGACCAGCTACGTCTACGTGTGGGAGACCATCGAGCGCGGCGTCGAGGAGCCATCGCGCGGTCCGGATAACGGCGGACTGGCGCGAGCCAAGGTCGGCGCCATCGTAGGCCCCATCTTGACCGCCGTGATCTTGTGGTTCATGCTCATCGCCTCGGCCGCGACACTCGGCCGGCATCATCAGCAGGTTGCATCAGCGCAGGACGCCGCCAGGGCACTGCACCCGATTGCCGGCTCGCTGGCCGCCGATCTTTATGCCGGAGGGCTTGTCGTCTCCGCCTTCGTGGCCCTGCCCATCCTGCTCGCCACCACTGCTCACGTGGTCGGCGCCCAGTTCGGCTGGCGCCGGGGACTGTCGGAGCAGATCTCCAGCGCACCCTGGTTCTACCTGATCCTGGTCGCGGCCGTCAGCCTGGCTCTGGTCCTGACGCTGGCTGGGATACCGGTAATCGCCATGCTCGTCGCTGCCAGCGTGCTTGGCGGGCTTGGTGCCCCGATCGGCATGGTGATCCTGATCCGCCTGGCCAGGGATCCTCAGGTCATGGGGTCGCGGCCCATCTCCGCCCGGCTTGCCCTCGCGGGCTGGGCAGTCATCGTTATCATCGGCGGCTTCAGCCTGCTCTTCATCGTCCAGGCGCTGCTCGGAGGACTCTGACCAGGGCGGGAGATGGGATCAACAAGTGCATGGGCAGGCAGGCCATGGCGTCTGAGTTCGGGGCTCGTCAGCCGGCCGCTACAGGAGCAGGCCCTTGGTGGTGACGTTGGGGAGCCTGGCCATTTCGGCGTAGGCCCGCTGGTCGTGGGACGGGACGATGATCATGTCGGGGATGCGCTGCATCACCGAGACCATCTTGAGCAGGTTCTGGCGGGTCCCTTCGGGGTCGGTGTCGCCCAGGAGCCTGATCGGCCAGGGCCGCTCGACGCGCCGTGAGAGTCCTTCGCGCTGCCATACGAGGTCGCCGACGAGCGCGTACCGGATGTTCCGCGGGAGGGTGACGAAGATGATGATGCTGCCTGGTGTGTGGCCTGGTGCGGGCACGCAGACGACTGACCCGTCGCCGTGGACGTCGTGGCTGCGGGCGAAGCCGAGGTAGGGCCCGCCGTCGAAGTCGAGGACCTGCCAGCTGAACGGGGTCCGGGTGAACGGGGGGCCGAAGCTGGGCGGGCCGAGGGGCCCGAGGGCCTGCGACCTGTCGAAGAAGGCCCTGTCCCGTGCCGTGACCATGATCGGCAGGCCGGGGAAGTCGGGCAGGCCGCTCATGTGGTCCCAGTGCGCATGGGTCAGCACGATCGCCTTCAGGCGGCCGAAGTCGTAACCGGCTGCTTCCAGCTGGTCGGCGGCCGGCTTCCACAACTGGTACCTGGTGATGGCCTGGAACCAGCGGGGCATGGTGGCGAACTGCCGGGCGATGTCACGTCCGAAGCCGGCGTCGACGAGCAGGTCGCCCCGGGGGTGCTTGATGAGCGCCGCGCCGATGCAGAAGTCCCGCCGGTCGAAGACCGAGCCGCCGCGGTAGGCGTAGGCGGCCACCCGGTTGTTGACCCCGGTCGGCACGGCGATCAGCTCCATGCCCTCGGGCGGCTCGCCATGAGGGATGGGCACCGACGCCGGCAACGGGCCCGGATCGGGCAGGGCCGGCGAGGAGCACCTGCGCGTGAGCCAGGCAAGCGTCAGCCCGGCGGCGGCCCACGCCACAGGCGACCTCGTCATCGGATCCGCAGGCTCACTTGCGGACGGCCAGGTGCTGCGCGAGGTGGTCGATGACCTCGCGCGCGTCGTCTTCGATGCCGCAGATGAAGGTGGACTTGCGCCGTCGCAGCACGGGCAGCCCGAGCGCGTACAGTCCCGGGCAGTCGACGACGCCCCCCTCGTGGCGCAACTGGCCCTTCTCGTCGACCACCGGCACGTCGAGCCAGCCGTAGTCGGGCCGATAACCCGTGGCCCATACGATCGCGCGGATCTCGCCGCTTCCCAGGTCAAGATGGAGCCTGGTCGACTCGGGTACCCGGGTGCGCTCGAAGCGCTCCGGCGGGTCGACTTCAGCGTCCCTTCCGTGCGTCCTGGCCCACTCGTCGAACGTGTCAAGCAGGCGAGCCATCTTGAGGTCCGCGAGCGAGAACATGTTGCGCAGGCCGCCGGAGAACAGCGCGTGACCGTCACGCACGGCGGCCCAGCGGCCCACGAGCCCGACGCCCATCGAGGCGAGCGCGTTGAGATCGAGCGTCATCCGCTCGGGAGTCCCGACGAGCTGCGGCGAAGGCAGCCGCCTGGCCCGGGTGAGATCGTCGACCTCGTCGTACCGCTGGTCCCAGACGCCCGACGCGTCCATCCACCACAGCACATCGCGTCCGCGGTAGATGCGCGGCAGCCGCACGTGCTCGCCCACCGACAGGGTCACGGGCCGGCCCGACCGCTGCAGCTCGGCGGCGAGCTGCACGCCGGTCGCCGATGCTCCCACCACGAGCACGCCGCCGTCAGGGAGCTTGGCCGGGTCGCGATAGTCGAACGGCGTGAACTGCTCGACCGACGCCGGCACCCCGTCGCGGAACTTGGGGACGGCCGGCTGATTGCAGGCGCCGCTGGCGATGACCACTGCCCGGCAGAGAAACTCGCCGTCGCTCGTCGTCACGTGGTACCCGTCGTCGGTGCGCCGCACGGACGTGACGTTCGTGCCTGTGCGTACCGGTGCGCGCGAGATCGCGGCGAGGCGCTCGATGAACTCGGTCACATCCCCCATCGTCAGGTAGCCGTCGGGATCCGGCCCGCCGTACCGAAGGCCGGGCAGCCGGCACTGCCAGTTGGGGGTAAGCAGCCGCAGCGAGTCCCAGCGCTCGTTCCGCCAGGAGTTCGCCACCTCGCCGCGCTCGAGCACGACGTGGTCGATCGACCGTTCGCTGAGGAAGTGGCTGGCGGCGAGGCCGGCCTGCCCCGCGCCGATGACGACGGTGGTGGTTCGCTCGATGACTTGGCCCCTCGTATTGGTGCGGCGCGCGTCGGCCGAGCCGCCGCGCGGCCGCTTAGGCGACTTCGACGGTGACGTCAGTCGGGTTCGTCAGGGCGTCGAACACTGCGGAACGCTTCTGTGACTGGGCCACCAGCGCCTCGATGTCCTGCTTCGATGCGTCCGCGTCGATGTTGAACGTCACCTTGACGTCGTTGAAGCCGTTGCGGACGTCGCTGTCGACGCCGAGGATCCCGCGGATGTCGTGGTGGCCTTCGACGGTCGACTCGACCGAGCGCAGCTGGATGCCGCGATTCTGCGCGACCGACACCACGCCCGCGGTCAGGCAGCTCGCCAGGCCGACGAGCAGGTACTCGATCGGCGTGATGCCGTTGTCCTCCGCCGCGAAGGTCTCAGGGTGGTCGGCGTCGAACACCGACTCCGTCTTGTGGCTCTGCTCCTCGCCGAGTCCGAAGTAGTTGTGGATCGTCGTCGTGCTGTGGACGCCGTTCTGCCACTTGGAGGCTGCCCGCCAGGTGAACTGAGCGGCCTCAGGTGCGCCCTTCAGCACCTCGCGCGCGTCGAGCAGTGCCTGCACGTTGACCCCGTTGGTAGCCGTCGTCATGTCCCGTACGCCCCTTTCATGCACTTCAAAATTCCCTATGTAGATGCTTGACAATATACAGACCCAGGCGAGTTATCATAGCCCGCATGGCGGAGCCAGCCTCGACGCTCGCGGCCGGCTCGGTCGGTACCGTCGAAACCCAGTACCTCGATCTGCCGAAGCCGGTGAAACTCGACTGCGGACGGGAACTGCATCCGGTTCGCGTGGCGTACGAGACCTACGGCGCGCTCTCGCCCCGGCGCGACAACGTCATCCTGGTGTGCCATGCGCTCAGCGGCGATGCCCATGCGGCCGGCCTGGCGAAGACACCGGCCGAGGAGAGCACGCGCGACGGGTTCGGGGCCGAGGATCGCGATGGCTCGGCCGGCAAAGGGCTCGGCTGGTGGGACGGGATGATCGGCCCCGGCAAGGCGTTCGACACCGACCGCTTCTTCGTGGTCTCCACGAACCTGCTCGGAGGCTGCCGCGGTACGACCGGGCCGTCGTCGATCGACCCGGCCACCGGCAGGCCGTACGGGCCTGACTTCCCCGTGATTACCGTCGCTGACATGGTGCGGACCCAACGCGCGTTCCTGGATGAACTCGGCATCGAACGGCTTGCGGCGGTGGCCGGGGGCTCCCTCGGCGGGATGCAGGCGTTCGAGTGGGCGATCCTGTTTCCTGATCAGGTCGATTCCGTCGTCGCGATCGCCAGCACCCACGCGCTGCACCCGCAGGGCGTGGCCTGGAACGCGATCGCGCGCGACTCGATCATGCGCGACCCGGCCTGGCAGGGCGGCCATTACTACGGCACCGGCCGCGCACCTCATGCCGGCATGGGCGTGGCGCGGATGGTCGGGCACGTCACGTACCTGTCCGGAGAGGCGCTGAGCGACAAGTTCGGACGGCGGCTGCAATACGCCGACGACATCCGCTACACCATCACCGAGGCGGAGTTCGAGGTCGAGAGCTACCTGCGCCACCAGGCCGACTCGTTCGTCAGGCGCTTCGACGCCAACACCTACCTGTACACCTCGCGCGCACTGACGTACTTCGATCTCGCGCGGCAGCACGGCGGCGGGTCGCTCACCCATGCGCTCGAAGGCGTCTCGGCGCGGACGCTGCTGATCGCGTTCAGCTCCGACTGGCTCTACCCGCCCTCGGCGTCGAGGGAGATCGAGCAGGCGCTTCGCGCTATCGGCAAGCCGGTAGAGTTCCATGTGATCCAGGCGCCGTACGGCCACGACTGCTTCCTGCTCGAGGAAGCGCGGCAGACGCCGGTCATCCGCCAGTTTCTGAGCGGACACAGCCTGGCCGAGGACGGGGCCGGCGGGTGACGCAGGGGGACGAGCCGGAAGGTGACGCAGGGGAGGGCGGCCGGTATGCCACAAGAGAGGCCTTCGTGACCGACAAGCCCTTCCGTGCCGAGCCCTTCAGCGCCGCGCCCTTCCGGGTCGAGGAGGCCCGCTCGTTCGGCTTCGAGACGCGGCAGCTGCATGCCGGGCAACGGCCCGACCCGAACACGGGCGCACGCGCGGTGCCGATCTTCCAGACGACCAGCTACGTGTTCGAGGACCCCGAGTCGGCGGCGGCCTACTTCAACCTCCAGGAGTACGGGAACACGTACTCGCGCATCATGAACCCCACCGTGGCGGTGTTCGAGGAGCGGGTGGCGAACCTGGAGGGCGGCTGCGGTGCGGTGGCGTTCGCCAGCGGGATCGCCGCGCAGGCAGCGGCTCTGTTCACGCTGCTGGAGCCCGGCGACCACGTCGTCTCGTCCTCGGCGCTCTACGGCGGGACGGTGAACCAGTTCAAGCACCTGCTGCGCAAGATGAACGTGGAACTGACGTGGGTCGATCCTGACGACCAGGACGCGTGGGGCCAGGCGGTGCGCCCGAACACGAAGGCGTTCTTCGGCGAGACGATCGGCAACCCGGCCGGGAACGTGCTGGACATCGAGACCGTGGCGTCCATCGCGCACACTCACGATCTGCCGCTGATCGTGGACAATACGTTCGCGACGCCGTACCTATGCCGCCCGATCGAATGGGGCGCCGACATCGTGATCCACTCGGCGACCAAGTTCATCGGCGGCCACGGCACGAGCATCGGCGGCGTCGTGGTCGAGGCTGGCACGTTCAACTGGTCGAACGGGCGTTTCCCCGTGGTCGCTGGACCCTCGCCGGCCTACCACGGCCTGCAGTTCCACGAGACGTTCGGTACCTACGGCTACGTGATGAAGCTCAGGGCCGAGACCCTGCGCGATCTCGGCGCGGCGATGTCGCCGTTTAACGCCTTCCTGTTCCTGCAGGGTCTTGAGACGCTGTCGCTGCGGATGGAACGCCACGTCAGCAACGCGCGGGCGGTCGCTGAGTTCCTCCAGTCGCACGAGCTGACATCGAACGTGACCTACCCGGGGCTGCCGGCGAGCAAGTACAAGCCGCTCGTGGCGAAGTACCTGCCGCGCGGCGCGGGCGCGGTGTTCTCGTTCGACTGCGCAGGCGGCCGGGTCGGCGGGCAGGGCCTCATCGGCGGCGTCACGCTCTGGTCCCACCTGGCCAACGTCGGCGACGCGAAGAGCCTGATCATCCATCCCGCCAGCACGACGCACCGCCAGCTGAGCGACGACGAATTGCGGGCGGCCGGCGTCGGGCCGGGAACCGTCAGGCTGTCCGTCGGCACCGAGACCGTCGATGACCTGATCTGGGATCTGGAGCAGGCTCTCGCACGCGTCGCCGCGGCAGGGGGAGAGCGGGCGGCAGGGGAAGAGAGGGCAGCGAGGGCATGACCGATCTCGCGCGATACCAGAACCCGCTGGCGATCCAGCGCGTACTGCACACGGCCAGGACCATCGCGGTCGTGGGCCTGTCCAGCAACGAAATGCGGGCCAGCTACTTCGTCGGCTATTACCTCAGGCGACATGGCTACCGCGTGGTCCCCGTTAATCCTCGGGAGAAGGAAATCCTCGGCGAGACCTGCTACCCGAGCCTGCTCGACGTCCCCGTGCCGGTAGATGTCGTGAATGTCTTCCGCGCGCCCGACGCGCTGCCGGAGATCGCGCGGCAGGCTGTCGCGATCCACGCCGGCGCCCTCTGGTGCCAGTTCGGCGTGATCAACGAGGAGGGCGCGCGGATCGCCGAGGACGGCGGCGTGACGGTGATCATGGACCGCTGCCTCAAGGTCGAGCACGCGCGCTACGTGGGCCGGATGCACTGGCTGGGCTTCAACACGCAGCGCATCACGTCCGTCCGCACCGGGGTCCAGTAGCGGCCGCGAGGAGGGGGCGGCGGCCCGTTAGTTCTGTATGCGCCTGCCGCTGATCTTGTGCGGGGTGACCCGCACGTAGACGTCGCGCGCTCCGGCTGCCCACGGCTGGACGCCGATGTGCCGCTCAAGGCGGCGCACTTCCGTCTCGCTGGTGACCTTGGTCGCCCGGCCGGTTACTAGCACGCTCCACCCCTGGCTCAGGGTGTCGTCGATGTGGTCAACCTCGAACCCGGCCAGGCAATCCAGGGCACCGGCGAGCAGCGTGTCAGGTGCGGTGCGGAAGATCACCGTCTGACCCGACATTGCATAGTTCACCGGCAGCACGACGGGCCCGCTGGGGGTCGTGAAGGCGATGCGCCCTACTCCGCCGGGCAAGAGCAGCTCATAGCACTCCGCGGCGGTGAGCGACTGGAGCTCCGGGCGGCCTGTCTCTGGCGGCGCCGCGCTCAGCCGAGGTGCGTCACCGGCGCTGGCCTTTTCCTTCGCAGCCATGTCCGGTCACCTCCGTTCTCCCTGAAACCGTAGTCCCACATGCTATGTCGGCGCGCCCCGGCGCCATGGCACGCGAACAGTTCCCGGCGGCCGGGCGCGGGCAGCGCCGGCGCGGCCGGGCGCCTCAGGCTGGCCGAGGACCTTCGCCTCTTGCCTGACAGCCCCGGTTGCCGGTCTGATATAGGGCAGATCCGGGTTGCGGCTTCCTCGGGAGGCAGCGGGCGCCGGACGTGCAGACGTAGAGCCTGGGTCTTGTGGGCGCAGGAAGTGCTGCGCGGGTTAGGAGCGGGCAGGAGCCAGTCATGACGTCATCGAATTCGGAAGCAGCCGACAAGCAAGTCGCCCGCAAGGAAGCAGCCCGAAAGGAAGCAGCCCGCAAGGAAACCGCCGGTCAGCTGGCCATGATCTCGTTCGAGTCGGAGATCGGCGAGACCGCGAGATGGTGTGCCAGCCCGCGCTTCGACGGCATCACGCGGCTGTACTCCGCGCGCCAGGTGGCCGAGCAGCGGGGCACCATCTGCACCGACTACACGGTGGCGAGAGTAGCGGCCGAGCAGTTCTACGACCTGCTCAGGCAGCTGTTCGCCGAGCGCAGGCAGATCACCACCTTCGGCCCGTATTCGCCCGGTCAGGCGGTGGCCATGAAGCGGATGGGCATCGATGGCATTTACCTGGGCGGCTGGGCGACGTCGGCCAAGGGATCGGTGACCGAGGACCCGGGGCCGGACCTCGCCAGCTACCCGCTCTCCCAGGTGCCTGACGAGGCCGCGCCGATCGTGCGGGCACTGCTCACGGCGGACCGGAACCAGCGCTTCGCCCGCTCGCGCATGAGCGAGGCCCAGCGCGCTGCCACCCCCGAGGTCGACTACCGGCCGTTCATCATCGCCGACGCCGACACCGGGCACGGCGGCGACGCGCACGTCAGGAATCTCATCCGGCGCTTCGTCGAGGCCGGGGTGACCGGCTACCACATCGAGGACCAGAAGCCTGGCACCAAGAAGTGCGGCCACCAGGGCGGAAAGGTCCTCGTCGGCGTCGACGAGCAGATCAAGAGGCTTAACGCAGCCCGCTTCCAACTCGACGTCATGAAGGTGCCCGGTCTCATCGTCGCCAGGACCGACGCCGAGTCCGCCACGTTCCTTGAGGGGCGAGGCGACGAGCGCGATCATCCGTTCCTCCTTGGCGCCACCGGCGACGACCTGCCGACGTACAAGGTCGGCTACCTGGCCCTGCTGCGCAGGCTCCGCGAGCTTGGCGTGGACGACGCGCGCGGTCACCTGCTGTTCAAGATCTCCCCCGAGGAGTACGGGGCTGCCGACACCTGGCTCTCCCAGACGGGCGTGATGGGAATGCTCGACGGCAGCGTGCAGGCGTTCGGCCAGGCCAACGGCTCGGCCGACGAACTGATCGAGGCCGTCGAGACGCACTACCTGGAAGCGTGGCTGGCGCAGGCCAACCTGAAGAGCTATCCAGAGGCGGTCGCTGACGTGATCGACTTCCGCTCCAGCGAGGGCGAGAGCTTCGACATGACCGCCGACGAGTGGCTGGCCTTTGCGAACGGGACGTCGTTCCACGCCGCCAGGGCGCGGGCCAGGTCGATGGGCATCGACATCCTCTGGGACTGCGAGGTCTCCAAGACTCCCGAGGGGTATTACCAGGTGCAGGGCGGGATTGACTACGCGATCGCCCGGTCGCTGGCGGTCGCGCCGTTCGCCGACTTGCTGTGGATGGAGACCAAGACCGCCGACCTCGACGACGCCCGGCGCTTCGCCGAGGCCATCCACGCCGAGTTCCCCGGCAAGATGCTCGCGTATAACCTCTCGCCCTCGTTCAACTGGGACACGACCGGGATGAGCGAGGACGACATGCGGCGGTTCCCCGAGGAGATCGGCAAGCTGGGGTTCGTCTTCAACTTCATCACCTATGGCGGGCACCAGATCGACGGCCTGGCTGCGGAGGAGTTCGCCACCGCGCTCAGGCAGGACGGCATGCTATCGCTGGCTCGGCTGCAGCGGAAGTTCCGCCTGGTCGAGTCGCCCTACCAGACGCCTCAGACGCTCGTCGGCGGGCCGCGGTCGGACGCGGCGCTGATGGCCGCCTCGGGCGGCACGGCTGCCACCAAGTCGATGGGCAAGGGCTCGACGCAGCACCAGCACCTGGTCCAGACCGAGGTCCCGACCAAGCTGCTCGAGGAGTGGCTCGCGCTGTGGACCGCGCAGCACCACATCCCCTATGCGCTGCGGGTCGGACTGCGGCCGCACACGGCGGGCTCCGAGCTGCTGGAACTCACCATGTCCAACCCGGACGGGGAACAGGTCGCCAACGTGATCTTCAGCGTGATCGTGGACCGCCGCGGCCGCCACATCCTCTCGGTCAGGGACCAGAACACCTTCGACAGCGCGCTGCGCCAGAAGCGGCTGATGACGCTGGCTCACCTCTTCCTCGTCTATCGCTACAAGATCTGGTCGGTCCACTACGTCAGTCCGACCGACGACAACCGCTACCAGGCGCAGAAGATGAAGACGCACGGTCTGTTCAGCGATGTCCACGACGAGGTGGGGCACGTGATCGTCGCGGACGTGAACGCCGAGGGCGTGAAGGCTCTGCTCGCCCCGGACCGGGAACGGCTTAATGCCTTGATCGAGAGGAAATACCCGCCCGTGCCAGCCGACGCCGTCACGGCCGGCCAGGTGGCTGACTAGCCGGGACGAGAGCCAGGGCCGTTCACGGCTCCTGGCAGGCGGCGAGTCCGGCGAGCTGGAAGTCGTGGTTGCCCGGCTCGCGCCGGCAGTGTGCGAGCGTGCGGCCGTACCGGTCGCCCGGCAGGTAAGGGAGGCGGTCGGGGCGGTCCCCGTTCAGCAGGCGAGCCGCGGCTGGTCCGAGGCCGGCCAGCTGCACAGGACCTGACGCGACCACGGGCGCGGGGTGGTGCCTCCCGGCATGGGCGGGCCGCGGCAGGTACCGGATCGCGACCACGGCGAGAACGACAAGCACCGCAAGGACCACGGCGGCGGTCGCATGGCGGGCCAGCAGGCTGGGCTCGCGCTGCGGTCCGTTGCTGATGATGTCGTCCATGCCCGTCGTTATGCCCCAAATTCTTATCGGGCCAGCGGCGGTGCGCCCTGCCGCGGCGGCCGGTGTCAGGAGTCAGGGCCGCCGGCGCTGGCCTGGCGGCGGTTGCGCTGGGCGAGGGCCGCACGCAGCAGCTCGTCGAGGTCCTCGTCGCTGAGCGCGTCAAGCTCGGCGTGCCGGGAGGAGACCGTGGCGTCCCCGAAATCCGGGTCGGCGGAGAGGACCTCGGCAAGTCCGGCGATGGTCGGGCTGGAGAACACGTGATGCACCGGCAGGCTCACGCCGTACGTGTCGGCGATCCGGGCGACGAGCCTGGTCGCGGTCAGCGAGTGACCGCCGAGAGCGAACAGGTTGTCGTGCACGCCGACCGGCGCCCGGGTGGCAAGCAGGTCGCTCCAGATCCTGGCGAGGGTCGCCTCCACCGGGTTCCGCGGCTCGACGCGATCGACCGACGGCGAGGCGTCCCACTGCGGGACAGGCAGCGCCGCCCGGTCGACCTTCGCGTTCGGCGTCAGCGGCAGCGCGGGCAGCGCGACCACGAGCGCCGGGACCATGTACTCGGGCAACGCGGCGCGCAGGTGCGGCCGCAGCTCATCGATCAGGTCGGTGCCGGCCTGCGCCAGCGTGCTACCCCGCCTGGGCACGACATAGCCGACAAGCGCGGGCTCACCGGCCCTGGTCGCGGTGACGACAACGGCCTGGCGCACGTCACGGTGCGCGCGCAGCACGTGCTCGATCTCGCCAAGCTCGATGCGGAAGCCGCGGATCTTCACCTGGTGGTCGTTCCGCCCGATCAGCTCAAGGCCCGCGCCCTCCCGCCACCGGCCGAGATCACCGGTCCGGTACATGCGCGCCCCTGGGTCGTCGCCCCACGGGTCTGGCCGGAACGCCCTGGCCGTCAGCCGCGGCCGGTCGTGATAACCGCGCGCGACGCCGCGACCCGCCAGGCACACCTCGCCGACCACCCCGACCGGAACCGGCATCAGGCGCTCGTCGAGCACGTACACGCGGGTGCGGTCGATCGGCGGCCCGATCTCGGCCGCGTCGGCCGCGCTGGTGACCACGCCGGCCGCCGACCACACCGTGGTCTCGGTCGGACCGTAGACGTTCCACAGGACGGCACCGGGTGCCAGCAGCTGGTCGGCGAGGTCGGCCGGAAGTGCCTCGCCGCCGCACAGGCGCAGGCGCAGCCCGGCGGGCACGCCGCCGGCCGATTCCAGCAGGCGCCACGTCTGCGGCGTCGCCTGCATCGCGGTCGCCGCCGTGCGCTCGATCAGCGATCGCAGCAAGTCGGGCTCGCGGGTCTGGTCGGCGGTCGCGATCACGAGGTCAGCACCGCGGAGCGGGGGCAGCAGCAGCTCGAGGATGGCAATGTCGAACGACAGCGTCGTGACGGCGACGAAGCGGTCGTCGCTGCCGAGCCCCAGCGCCTGCCGGAACGACGCGAGAAGGTTCGCGACCGACCGGTGCTCGATGCCGACGCCCTTGGGCTGCCCGGTCGAGCCTGAGGTGAAGATGACGTAGGCGAGCGCTGTAGCTGGCACCGGAACGGGTTCCAGCGGTGCCGCGGCCATCGTCTCCGGGTCGTCGACGCAGATCACCTCGGCGCCGTCGGCCACGGACCTGGCGAGATCGCGGTGCGCTGAGTCGGAGATAACGACTTGCAGGTCGGCCCCCCTGGCCATCGCGGCCAGCCGCGCCTGCGGGAAGCCAGGGTCAAGCGGCACGTAGGCGCCGCCGGCCCACCACACCCCGAGCAGCGCGGTCAGCATGCCGATGCCCCGCTCGGCGCACAGCCCGACGAGCGTCTCGGTGCCGACGCCGTGGTCGGCGAGAGCCCGGGCGATCCGGGCGGCGCGGTCGCACACCTCGCTCATGGGCACGGCATCCGTGCCGTCGATAACCCGGGACTTCGACGCCATGAGCAGGTGCCTGACGTCCTGGCTCGCATCGCCGGCGGCGGGCAGCGCCGGGCGGTTGCGCCCGACGATCAGCTCGTCGAGCTCGGCGGCCGACAGCATCGGCAGGTCGGCGACCGGCGTGTCCGGTGCGTCCGCGGCGCGGGTGAGGAGGGTTGCCATGCAGCGCAGGAACCGGTCGGCCCATGCCTGGTCGAACAGGTCCGTGCTGTACTCCATCGCCAGCCTCGTGGCGTCACCTTCCGGGTCCGCGTAGAGGGTGACGTCGAGCTTCGCTGTCCCGGTGAGCAGCGCCTTGGAGCGCGACTCGATGCCGGGAAGATCCAGGACGGGCGGGGTCAGCGACCCGTAGACGAACTGGACCTGGATCAGCGCGGCGTGCGAGAGGGTGCGGTCCGGCGCGAGCTCCTCGACGAGCAGCTCGAACGGGAGCTCCTCATGGGTGAGAGCGTCCAGCGTGGTGTCCCTGACCCGGCCGAGCAGCCCGGCGAACGACGGATCTCCGGCCATCGAGATCCGCAGCGGCACGGTGTTCGTGAACATGCCGAAGATCGGGTCAAGCTCGGCGTGGGTGCGGCCAGCCACCTGGGTGCCGAGCACGATGTCGCTCTGGTGCGCGTAGCGCCACAGCACAGCGACGAAGCCGGTGAGGAACGCCATGAACATGGTGGCGTTGGTGCCCTGGGCCACCTCGGCCAGGCGCCGGGTGGCCTCGGCGTCGACGCTGACCATCGCGGTCCCGCCGCGCGATGACTGGTGGGCCGGCCTCGGCCGGTCCGACGGCAGCATCAGTACCTGCGGCGCACCGCGCAGCTGCTCGCGCCAGTAGCTCAGCTGCCGGTCGAGTTCCTCGCCGCTCATGTGGTCCGCCTGCCAGACGGCGTAGTCGCCGTACTCCATCCACAGCGGCGGCAGCGCCGCGGGCGTGCCGGTTACCTGGGCCCGGTAAGCGGCGGACAGGTCGCCGATCAGGACCTTCATGGACTCGCCGTCGCTGATGATGTGGTGCATGACCAGCGAGAGCAGGTGCCGGTCGGGCCCGGCCACGATCAGCGCGGCCCGCAGCAGCTTGCCTGCGGCGAGATCGAACGTCTGCAGCGCCAGGTCGGCGGCCATGGACTCGGCCTCGCGGGTGCGCTCGCCGTCATCCAGCGCCGCCGGAAGCTCGATGCGCTCGATCGGCACCGCGGCGGAGTCGGCGATGATCTGCTCGGGCACGCCGTCGAAGGCGACGATGCTCGTCCGCAGCACGGCCTGGCGTGCGACGACGGCGTCCATCGCGCGCTGCAGCGCGTCGGCGTCGAGCGGTCCGTCGAGCCACATCGCGTACGCCATGTTGTAGGTCGGCACGCCGGGATCGAGCTGATCGAGGAACCACATCCGCTGCTGGGAGAAGGACACAGGGAAGCGCATCAGGGGTTACCTCCGCTCACCGGATACGGGTGCCGGCGCCTGCCGTGCCTGGCTCGCCGGGTCTGCCGCGCCAACGCCGCCGGCGGCGGCGAGCGCGGTGGCCAGGCCGGCGACGGTGGGATCGGAGAAGAGCGTTCGGATCGGCAGGTCGACGCCGTAGACGGCCCTGATCCGCGCCATCAGCCTGGTCGCGGTCAACGAGTGGCCGCCGAGCGCGAAGAAGTTGTCGCTCACGCCGACCGGCGCCTGCAGCGCGAGCAGTTCGGCGATGATCGCCGCGAGCCGTGACTCGGTCGGCGTCCGCGGCGCGACAGGCACCTGGCCGGCGGCCGCGCCCCAGTCAGGCTCGGGAAGCGCGCGGTGGTCGATCTTCCCGCTTCCGGTGAGCGGCAGCGCGGGCAGGACCACGAAGGCCGACGGCACCATGTAATCGGGAAGCACCTCGCGCAGGTGCTCGCGCAGCCCCGCTGGCGGGTGATCGGCGCCTGACCTGGTGACGAGGTAGGCGACGAGCCGGACGTCGTGGCCACCGCCGCGCACCGACACCGCCGCCTGCGCGATGTCGTCGTGGCCGCGCAGCGCCGCCTCGACCTCGCCGCTCTCGATCCGGTAGCCGCGGATCTTGATCTGCCGGTCCGCACGTCCGGCCAGCTCGATCTTCCCCGACCTGCGCCACCGCCCGACGTCGCCAGTCCGGTACAGGCGCGCGCCCGGCCGGCCGCTGAACGGGTCAGGTACGAACCGGCCGGCCGTCATGCCTGGCGCTCCGTGGTAACCGCGGGCAACCCCGGCGCCACCGATGTAGACCTCGCCCATGACGCCGGGCGGCACCGGCCGCATCCGGGCGTCGAGCACGTACAGCCGGGTCCCTGCGATGACCGACCCGACCTCGATCGGGGCCGGCGCCGGGGCGACCGCGTCGCCGCCCGAGTAGATCGTCGTCTCGGTCGGGCCGTACAGGTTCCACACCCGCACTCCCGCGCCTGATCCCATGGCGTCGGCGAGGTCCCTGGACAGCGGCTCCCCGGCGGTCATCCGCAGCAGCACCGTGGCCGGGATCCCGCCGGCGTCGACCAGCATCCGCCAGCCGGCCGGCGTAGCCTGCATCGCCGTCGCGCCGCTGTCGGTCAGCAGGTCGCGCAGCCGGGCCGCGTCGAGTACCTGCTCGGCATCGGCGATCACCACGCATCCTCCGGCCAGCACCGGCGCGAGCAGCTCGACCAGGGCGATGTCGAACGCGAAGGTCGATACGGCAAGGAATCGGTCTCGTGGCTCGAGCGCGAGCAGCGGCCGCACGGCGTTCAGCAGCGTGGCGACGCCGCCCTGGGTCACGCTGACCCCCTTGGGCCGGCCGGTCGATCCCGACGTGAAGATCGTCACGGCGGCGGCCGACGGCGGCAGGTCAGCCACGGGCTCGACGTGCGACCCGCCGCCAAGCACCGCCAGTTTCGCGAGGTCAACGACCGGTACCGACGCCGCGGCGGGCGGCGGGCCAGGCGCCCCGGCCATGCTGCTGTCGATCACGATCGCGGCCGCGCCGGCGTCGCCGAGCATCATGGCCAGCCGCTGGGCCGGATAGATCGGGTCAAGCGGCACGTAGGACGCGCCGACCGACCAGATGCCCAGGATCGCTGGCAGCAGCCGTGCGCCGCGCGGCAGCAAGATGCCGACCCGGTCGGACACGCCCACGCCGTGCTCGCGGACGGCCGCGGCGACCTGCCGCGCCATCTCGCGCACGTCGGCGCCGGTCAGCGAGCCGTCCGCGCCGGCGGCGACGACCGAGTTGCCGTCACATGCTTCCCACAGCAGGGCCAGGGCGGTCGCGTCCTGATCGGCGACGGCACCGCCGTCCGGCCACACGCTCGTGACCAGGGCAAGGTCATCGGGCGACATGATGTCCGCATCGCCGACGACCAGGTCAGGATCGCGGGCGAGGCAGTGCAGGATCGCGCTGAAGCCATCGGCGACGAGCCGCCCGGTGGCCGGGCGGAACAGGTCGCTGTTGTAGTTGACCCGCACCCGCGCCCCGGCCTGCGCATCGGTGACCGTCAGCTCGATCTCGAACTTGGCCGTGCCGTTCTCGACCAGCTCGGGGCGCCAGCGCAGTCCGCCTCGGTCGGCGACGGCCCACGACTCCTCCATCGAGAACATCACCTGGACCAGCGGCAGCCGCGCCGGGTCGCGGTCGGGCCTGACCAGCTCCACCACGTTGGCGAACGGCAGCTCCTGGTGCTCCAGGGCCCGGGCGGCCGTGTTGTGGACGGCTCGCACAAGGTCGCCGAGCGTCCCGTCCCTGTCGATCCTGACCCGGATCGGGACGGTGTTCATGAACAGCCCGACGACCGACTCCGTCTCGGGACTCGTGCGGGCAGCCATCGGCACTGCGATCAGCAGGTCGTCGCTGCCGGTCAGCCGGGCGAGCACGACCGCGTACGCGGCGAGCAGGACGGCGAACAGCGTCGTCCCCTGCCGGGCGGCGAGCGCTCTGAGCGAGTCGGCCAGGTCGGCGTCGATGGCGGTGACGACGTCTTCGGCTGCGAACGTCTGGCGTGCCGGGTACGGTCCGTCCGTCGGCAGCGGAAGCGCCGGCTGGGCACCGGCAAGCTCGGCCCGCCAGAACCGTCCGGCCGGCACGTACCCGCCGTCCTCGGCATGCTCGATCTGCCAGATGGCGAAGTCCGCGTACTGGATGGGCGGCTCGGCGGTCACCGCGTCGCCGCCCTGGCTGATCGCCTCGTAGTCCGCTGACAGCTCGTCGAACAGGATCCGGAATGACCAGCCGTCAGCGACGATGTGGTGCATCACCACCGCGAGCACATGAGCGCTGCTGGACAGCCGCACCAGGGCGGCGCGAGCGAGCGGGCCGGTGGCCAGGTCGAACGGTATGCGGGCGAGGTGCCTGATCCGCTCGATGGCCGCCGCCTCCCGCTCGGCTGCGGGGCGTTCCGCCACGGAGCTGACCAGCAGCGGCCGTGCCTCCGGCTCATCCTCGATGACCTGCAGCGGCACGCCGGACTCGTTCCTGAAGGTCGTGCGCAGCGCCTCATGCCTGGCGAGAGCGGCATCCCAGGCCTGCTGGAGCGCGCCGACGTCGAGCGGACCATCCAGCCAGAGCGCCCACGTGATGTTGTAGGTCGGCTCGCCCGGGTCCATCTCGGCGAGCAGCCACATCCGGCGCTGGCCCAAGGACGTCGGGAACTCGTATACGGCCACGATCAGCCTTCCTGTTCCTGGTCAGCCGTCCTGCGGTCGAATGCCACCATGCGCAGCTCCGAGGTGTAGCGCTGGCCGAGGGCGTCGGTGAGCCACGCCTGGTCAGGCGCTGGCAGCATCTCGACGACGGTCACGGTCGCGGCGGGGCCGGCCTTCCTGACGGCGCGGCGCAGCGACCGCGCGATCAGGTCGATCGACGCGAGGCTGGTCAGGTCCGCGTAGATCGGCTTGCGCTCGCCGGTGAACCTGCAGAACACGTGCCGCGGCAGTCCGTGGCTCGCCGCCCAGGCTCTGGCCCGCAGGTAGCGGGCGCTCTCGTCCGCGATGTCGGCGAAGGCGGGCTCGGTGGCGGCGAGGCGCCACGTCTCGCGGCTCACCACCAGGTCGTCGATGGTGACGCGCGGCGCGTGCTGGCCAGGCGGCACCAGGTCGAAGCAGTGCGAGATCGTGGTGCTGGCCAGGTCGCCGACGACCTCCAGCAGGCCGCGCTCGAAGGTGCCGTCGCGGCGGCGCACCCGCAGCCCGGCCGGGGAGGCGACGAGGTCGCACTCGCCGACGGTCACCGTCGCAGCCGGGTCGTAGCCGCAGGAGTCGTGCGCGAAGACGAGCCGGACGTCACCGGGAGAGGGCAGCACGTTGGACAGCCGCGTGCAGGTGCCGCCCGACTCGGCGCTCTCGGCGTACCACACGGCGGGGCCGGGCAGGTCTCGCCGCATGGCGGCGGGAATGGCGCCCCTGGTGTCGTGGAACTCCAGCCAGGTGGCGTAGCGCATGGTGACGATGCTGGGGTGGACCTCGCCGAGCACCCAGGTGAGCGGGCCGCCGGCGGCGGCGTCCGCACCCGCGATCATGATGTCCGGGCTGTGGTGCACCGCGGTCGGCCACGGCGGCGGCTGGACTCCGAATTCCGACCTCACCCGGTCGCGCAGGTCGGCCGAGGAGAGCTTGACTTGCCGGGCATCGGGCGGCAGGCCAAGCAGCGCCGACCAGCGATCCCGCAGTTCGTGTACGGCGGGCTGGATGAGCTGCGGCGGCTGGTCGAACAGCGAGTTGTTGATGAACAGCCAGACGTCGGCGAACGGCACGACGTCGGTGCCGATGGCGGCGGCCCGCTGCCGGTAGGCCTCGTCAAAGTGCCGCGCGTAGAGCGCGCCGCAGGTGGCGGTGAACCACCGTGCGGCGTCGAGCACCAGCGGCAGCGCCGCCCCGATGCCATCCAGGGCGTCCGCGCCGATTCGCACGGTGTCGGCGCGCAGGCATTCCTCGTAGGCCAGGGTACGGCCGGCGTAGAGCTCGCCCGCCCGCCTGGTGGGCGGCATGCCGGCCAGGCGGGTGAACGTCGACTCAAGGCCGGCCATGGCCGCGGCCACGGCCTCCGCGTCGCCGGCGGCACCGGCCAGCTCGTCCCTGGCGGCGGTCAGCTCGTCGAGCGCCGCTTCGGCCGGCCGGCGGATGTCCTCGTCGGTGACGCGCGCCAGGACCGCCCGCATCGAGCGCTCCGGCCTGACGTCCTGCGGGGCCACGTCGACCTGCCAGGCCAGCCGGTGGCTGTCGGCCAGCCGCGCGAGCAGCGCGAAGACGTCGGCGGCAGCACTGAGCCCGGCCGTGGGATCGGTCAGCACCGCCGCCGCGACCTGATGGGCGTCCCTGATGCCGTCGCACGCCTGAAGGACGGCCGCCTCGGCCGGCGTCAGCGGCACCGGCGGAACCAGCGGCAGGCGCAGCAGGTCGCCGTCGACACCCACGAACGGCATCCGCCGCGGCACCAGCCAGGGGCGCAGCGCGGCCGTCCGGCCGGCCATGATCGCGGCCACCGCCCAGCCTTCCAGGTAGGTGACGCGGGCGGCCAGCGAGCGGCCGGGTTCGGCGTGGGTGATGCGGATGCCCGGGCCGTCGTCGATCTGCGACCAGCTCACCGGGCCGAAGAAGCCGATGGTGTCGTTCTTCGCGCAGTAGCGCTGCAGGTAGCTCGCGACGAGAGCCTCGTGCTGCCTGGTCTTGGTATTGCGCTTGGCAGGCTCGGTCCCGCGGCGCCGCAGCACGTCGATGCCGGTCTGCAGGGCGTGGCGATTCTGCCAGGTGACCGCCTCGCGCAGCGCGGGCAGGCCGGCTGCCTCGTGCAGGGCCGCGGAGAGGCGCCGGACCGCCGCGGTGAACTCGACGGCGTAGACGGCGCCCGCGGCCTTGGCCGCATCCCCAGCAAGCACTGCCGCGCTGCCCGCCTCCGCGGCGAGCACGGCGTCGGCGGCGCTGGCAAGGTCGGCATCCCCCAGCGTCGCGACCAGCTCGTTGGGGAAGCCTGCCGCGCGCAGGCACACCGTTCGCCACAGCGCCCAGTCGTCGGACAGGCGCATCAGGTGCGGCGCGAGTGCGGCCGGCCGGTCAGGCGCGGGCGCGGAGACGGCCACGCGGTAGGCGCTCCGGTCCCGGCGGCCGATGCTCGGCCGCGCCCCGGCCGAGCGCTGCGCGGGGATCGAGACCCGGCGGGCCGGCCGTCCCGCGCCGTCGCCGGCTGCGCCGTCGCTGGCTGTGCCGCCACGGAATGTCTCGGCCTGCGATGGGACGACACGGGCCGTGCGGGTCGCGTCATGGCACGCCGCGTCGATGGCGCCGGCACAGGCGGCGAGCGTGGGCTCCTCGTAGAACGCGGCCAGGCGCAGCTCGACGTCGAACATCTCGCGGATACGGAACATCAGGCGGGCCGCGGACAGGGAGTTGCCGCCGAGTGCGAAGAAGCTGTCCTCGCGGCCGATCTCGTCGCCGCGGTCGCCGTGCGCGGGAAGCAGCAGCCGCCAGATGCTCGCCAGCCGCTCCTCGGTGGCGCCGCGCGGCGGGGTGCCCGGCCCCCGGGTGACCCGCTCGGGCGCGGGCAGCGCGGCGCGGTCGACCTTGCCGTTGGCATTCAGCGGCAGCCGGCCCACGGCCTTGAACCCGGCGGGGACCAGGTACTCGGGCAGCCGGGACGCGGCAAAGTCACGCAGCACCGACGGCCGCAGCAAGCCCGCATCCACCCCGTCCGCCGGGGTTACGTAGCCGATCAGGTGGCGCCGCATGCCGTCGCCCGCCACAAGCACGACCGCCTCGCGTACTCCGGGATGCGCCCGGAGCACCGCCTCCACCTCGCCGGGCTCGACCCGGAACCCGCGGATCTTGACCTGGTCGTCCGCCCGGCCGATGAACTCAATGGTCCCGTCCGCGCGCCAGCGGGCCAGGTCGCCGGTCCGGTACAGGCGGGCGCCGTGCCCGTACGGGTCGGGCACGAACGCCCGCGCCGTCGCCGCCGCGTTCTGCATGTAGCCGCGGGCCAGGCCGTCCCCGCCGGCATGCAGCTCGCCGGTGACACCGATCGGCGCTGGCCGCCCGCGGCCGTCGAGTATCTGCACGGTGGTGTGCTGGATCGGACGGCCGATCGGCACCGTCGGCCCCACCTGAGCTGGGTCGGTCATGACATGGCACGCCGTGAAGGTGGTGTTCTCGGTCGGGCCGTACCCGTTCACCAGCGGCCGGCCGCGGCGCGCCGCGAGCACGGCGCGCACCGCGTCAGGATTGAGCACGTCGCCGCCGGCCAGGATGAGCCGGACACCGGCGATCGCCTCGATGTCCGCCTCGGCCAGCTGGTGGAACAGCCCGGCGGTGAGCCACCCGACCGTCACGTCCGCGGTGCGCAGCAGCGTTGCGATGTCGGGCAGCCCGAGCGGGCCCGGCGGCGCGACCACCAGCGTGGCACCGGTCAGCAGCGCGCCCCAGATCTCCAGGGTGGAGGCGTCGAACGCGACCGGGGCCAGGTGCAGCAACCGCTCGCCCGGGCCGAGTGTGGCGAACGTCGGGTGGCTGATCAGCCGGATGACCGCCCGGTGCGGCACGGCGACGCCCTTCGGCACGCCGGTCGATCCCGAGGTGAAGCTGAGGTAGGCCAGGCTCAGCGGATGCGAGACATCCGGCGGCGCCGCGCCCTCGTCGCCGGACGGATGGGCCGTGTCGACCCTGATCACGTCTACTCCGGCCAGCTCGGGCATGGTGCCGGCCGTCTCGGCCGTGACCAGCACGAGACTGGCGCCCGCGGCAGCGATCATGGCTGCGACGCGGGACGGCGGGCTGCCAGCCTCGATCGGCAGGTACGCGCCGCCTGCCTTCAGCACCGCGAGCAGCGTGACGATGCTTGCGGCGCCGCGCTCGATCGCCACGCCGACCGGCATGTCCGCCGCCGCGCCGCGGCGGCGCAGCAGCCAGGCCAGCGCGTTGCTGCGCCGGTCAAGCTCGGCATAGCTCATGCGGGCGGCGCCGGCGACCAGCGCCGTCGCGCCGGGGTCCCTGGCAACCTGCGCCGCGAACAGCGCGGGGATCGTGGTATCCGCCGGGTAGGCGGCGTGGGTGCGGTTCCACCCGGCCACGACGCCGGCCTCGTCCGCCGCGGCGAGGTCCAGCTCGGCCAGCGGCGCCGACAGCTTCCCGGCCAGCTCGATCAGCGTGGCGCGCAGCTGGTCGAGCATCCGCTCGGCCGAGCCGCGGGCGAAGCGGCGGCCGTCCCAGTACGCGGACAGGTGGATCTGCGGCTCGTCATACGCGCAGAACGTCAGCGGATAGGACGGCAGCCGGTCCACCCTCGCGGCGGCCAGGCCGGTGTCCCGGCCGGTCAGCCCGGTCCCGATCCTGCGCCGGTCGAACATGACCAGGCTGTCCATCAGCGGGGTGTCCGAGGGAAGTCCGGCCCACGCCAGCGCCGACCCCAGCGGGGTGAGCTGGTGCCCGCTGACCTGACCGATGCCGTCATCCACCGCCGCGAGCAGCTCGCGCACCGGCCAGTCCTCGTCGATGCTGGCCCGCAGCGGCACCGTGTTGATCAGCAGCCCGATGATGCCTTCGGCGCCGGGGACGCTGTCCGCGCGGCAGGACCGCGTCACCGCGAGCACGACATCGCTGACGCCGCCGTAGCGCGCCCGCAGCAGCGCCCACGCGGCGGTGACCATGGTGCTTGACTTCAGCCCGGCGGTGCCGGCGGCCTGGCGGATCAGATCGGAGTCGGCGCGGGAGAGCACCGCCTGCGCGGTCATCGGCTCGGCGGCCCCGGCCACCGGCCCGCCGAGATAGCCGGGCAGCGGCCGCGGCGCCGCGATGCCGGCGAGGTGGCCGGCCCAGAACTGCTCCGAGCCCGAGCGGTCGCGCGCGTGCCACCAGCGGACGAACTCGCTGAACGGAGTGCGCGCCTGATCGGGCACCGTGCGACCGTCCAGGCTGGCCGCATAGGCCGTGCACACCTCCTCGACAAGGAGCCGCATCGATCGCCCGTCGAGCAGCGCGTGGTGGAAGGTCAGGACCGCGCGGTGCGGCTGGCCGGCCCGGCGCAGGATCGTCAGGCGGATCAGCGGCGCCCTGGCCAGGTCGAAGCGCTCCCGCCGGTCCGCGCGCAGGAACGAGTCGAACGGGTGGTCGGCCCCGCTGGCCGGAGGCGGCGGCAGGTCGCGCCACCGGATGTCGATCGACGCGTCGGCGTCCACCGCCTGGACCAGCCCGTCGCCGTCGTCCAGCCGGAACGCCGTGCGCAGGACAGGGTTACGCCGCGCGGCACCGCGCCAGGCTGCCTCGAACGGCCCAGGCTCCAGCGGAGCCGTCCAGTCCAGCGTGATCTGGAGTACGTCGACGCCGTCGTCGGGGAACCGCATGCTGTTCAGGATCATGCCCTGCTGAGCTGGTAAAACGGGATCCCAGATCGGTGCGGTGGTCGGCAAGACCGCGGTCCTGACCGGTGGGGCGCCATAAGCTCGCATCGGCAGCCGGATCAGTCGGCGCTAGCTCGGTCGTGCTCGCTCATCCAGCGACGCAGCGACGCGGGCCGCATGTCGGTCCAGACTTCGTCGATGTAGGCCAGGCACTCGTCCTCGGTGCCCGTGAACCCTTCTCGACGCCAGCCCGCCGGCAGTTCTCGTTCCGCTGGCCAGATCGAGTACTGCTCCTCGTCGTTGACCACGACCGCATGCGGCCTGGCGTCCGGCGCGTCAGACATTCGGCACTCCCTTCCAGGTCAGGACGCGCTCGCTGCGGCCAGCAGTTGCTCGCGCATGAGGAACTTGCGTACCTTGCCGGTCGGGCCCACCACGATCTCGTCGTCGGGGATGGCCACGATCCGCCGCGGCACCGCCGCCGCCACCTCGCCGAGCGCGGCGCGGACCTCGCCGTCGTGGTCGGCCGCTGGATCGGCGTTCGGCGCCAGCAGGAGCAGCACGTCGATCAGGAGCGTGCCGTCGTCGCCGCGGGCCGCGAGTACCGTGCAGTCCCTGACATCCGGGCAGCGCTTGAGAATGCGCTCCTCGGACAGCGCGGTATACAGCCAGTTCCCGCCGCCGAGGTCGACCGCGTCGCTGACCCGGTCCACGTGGTAGAAGTAGCCCTCCTCGTCGCGGTGCATCAGGTCGCCGGTCAGGTAGTAGCCATTCAGCCGGGTGCGGTAGGTGTTGACCGAGTCGTTCCAGTACCCGAGCGCCAGCGTCGGCGACTTCATCGCGACCATCCCGACCTCGCCCGTCGGTACCTCCTGGCCGGTACGCGGGTCCACCAGGATGATCTCGGCGAACGGGACCGGCTTGCCGACGCAGCGGTTGTAGCGCTCGCTGCTGGGCCGGTGGCTGATCATGAAGCCGCCGTAGCCCATCTCGGTGGAGCCGAGCGTGTCGTTGAACCGGGACCCCGGCAGGCTGACCACGCCGTCCTTGCCGTAGGCCTGGTGGCTGCCGACGGCGATCAGGCGCCTGATGTGCGCCTCGTGCGCGCAGTCCCCGCTGTTGGACCAGAACCGTACCGAGCTGATGTCGCGAGTCGTGAGGTCGTAGCGCGCCAGCTCGGACCACGTGACGGCGAAGCCGTAGACCGCCGTCGGTCGCCAGCGCTCGATGGCCTCGATGATCACCTCTCCGCTGCGCGCGAACGTGCCGCCCTGCTGGGACAGGCAGAGCAGTTCGTATCCGTTGCACAGGGCCTCGTTCAGGATGATGATGCCGGCCGTGTGCGCCTGAGGGAACGCGGACATCTCACGTACCGGGCCATGCTGGCGCGGCTCGGTCAGCCGGACGGCCCTGACGGCCGCGAACAGGCCGTGGTGTGAGTGCACGACGGCGGCCGGCATGCGGGTCGTGCCCGATGAGTGCGTGATCGCCACCGGATCGCTGGGGTGGTGCCTGAAGTGCGCCGGCGCGCGAGCCGGATCGCCCGTGCCGGCCTCGGCAGCGTCGCCGATGACCTGCGTGCCGAGGTCGCGGTCGGCGAGCCAGGCGTGGTCGGCGTCGGCGATCACGCCGACGGCCCGCAGCCGCCGGATGTACTCGACGGCGATCTCCGGCGGCATGCTCCCGTTCATCATGGCGGGTATCGCCCCGAGCCAGGTCAGCGCGAGGAAGCTAAGTACGGTGTCGGCCGCCGAGGTCACGTAGACGGCGACCGGGTCGCGCCGCACGATGCCGTGCCTGGCGAGCCACTCCGCCCTGGCGGCTACCCGCTCGGTCAGCGTGCGCAGCGACAGCGGCGTCCACGCCGGGATCCCGTCGACCTCGGTATCGAAGGTCACTCGCGGCATGTCCATGTCGGCGCCATGCTCGGCCAGCCTGAGCAGCGCATTGCCGGCGCCTAGTTCGTTATCCGCGGCCAGCACGGCCCGAAGATTGCTCGTGGTCACCGGTCTGCCTCCTGTCTTTCGGCCTCAGCGGTCAATCGAGGTGGGTGGTCCATGCGATGTACTCGGTTCATACGATCTCGCGGGTGAACAACCGTGACGACAGCAGCACGGCCACCGCGGCGAGCCCCGCCAGGATGACGCCCGCCTCCCAGACGACCTGGGCTCCGACGTGGCCAAGGAAGATCGCCTGCATTCCCCTGGCGCCCCAGGCGAACGGATTCCACAAGGCGACGTCCTGCACCCACAGCGGCGCGACCGAGAGCGGGATCAGGATCCCGGCCAGCAGCCCAAGCGGCTGGGCCACCCCGTTGGTCAGGTTCGCCAGCGCCCTCTCGTCGGGCACGAAGATTGCCAGCGCGTACGAAATCGAGACACCGAGCAGAACCATCATTGCCAGCACGATCAGGGCAAGCAGGAAGTTGGCCGGCGGCACCCGCAGCCCGAATATGAGGGCTATGACGGTGATGACGACAGCCTGGAAACCGATCAGCAGAACGAGCATCAGCTCCCGGCCGAGCAGCAGGCTGACCCGGCTGAGCGGCGCGACCCGGAACCTGGCGATGACTCCCTCGCGCATCGCGTCGAGCAGGGCAAACCCGGCGAAAAGCCCGCCGAACAGGCCCATAGAGCAGAACAGCAATGGCACATAGATCCGAAAGGCATCGCCATAAGTGGGGGCGTGCAGGACGGACTTGAGGAACGGAGTGAAAAATAGCAGGTAGGTGACGGGCTGCAGCAGCGTAGCCGCGACGGCGGACGGGTTGTGCACTAGTTGCCCGGTTTCATAGTGAAAGGTCAGCCACGTACCCCGGGCGAGCTTCATAGCCGCCTTCCTCTCTTTCCGGTCGCCGGCCAGCCGGCGAGAGCGCGCGGTTCATGCGATCTCGCGGGTGAACAGCCGCGACGACGCCACGACGGCCACCGCGGCCAGCCCGGCCAGGATGACGCCAGCCTCCCAGACGACCTGGGCTCCGAGATGGCCCTGGAAGATCGTCCGCATGCCGTTGGCGCCCCAGGCGAACGGGTTCCACAAGGCGACGTCCCGCACCCACAGCGGTGCGACCGAGAGCGGGATCAGAACCCCGGCCAGCAGGGCGAGCGGTTCGGTCACCCCATTGGTCACGTTGACGAGCACGTTCACGTTCGGCACGAAGATCGCCAGGATGTAAGAGATCGAGACGCCGATGAGTACCATCAGCGCCAGCAGGATCAGAGCAAGCAGGAGATTGATCGGCGGCACCCGGAGCCCGAATATGAGGGCTACGACGGTGATGACGACAGCCTGGAAACCGGTCAGCAAGACGTACATGAGTTCCCGGCCGAGCAGCAGGCCGACCCGGCTGAGCGGCGTGACCCGGAGTCGGCCGATGACTCCCTGGCGGATCGCGGCGATCAGGGCGAATCCGGCGAAAAGACCGCTGAACAGGCCCATGGCGCAGAACAGCAGAGGCACGTAGATCCGATAGGCGCCGCCGTAGGTGGAGGCGCCCATGACGGACTTGAGGAACGGGGTGAAAAGCAGCAGGAAGGTGATGGGCTGCATCAGCGAGATCGCGATGCTGATCGGGTTGTGAATCAGTTGCCCGGCTTCATACTGGAAGGTCAGCCACGTATCGCGGGCGAGCTTCATGGCTGCCTTTCCTCTCCGTTCCGGTCGCCGGTCAGTCGGCGAGAGTGTGGCCCGTCTTGGCCAGGAACACGTCGTCGAGGCTCGGCCGACGGGACTCGATCGCTCCTGGCTCGATCCCCTTGCTGCTCAGCGCTCGCATCACCTGCGGGATGGCCGTGGCGACGCTGTCCACGTAGAGGCGCAGCGTGTGGTCGATGGTCTCGCAGGAGTGCACGAACGGCTGCTCGGTCAAGATCTTGGCGGCGTCGAGCATGACGGCCGGCTCCGGCGCCCCGGCCGTGTCCGGCGCGGCCAGATCCACGATGATGACGTCGCCGGAGATTTCCCGCTTGAGATCCGACGGGGTGCCCTCGGCCACGATCAGCCCGGCATCGATGATCGAGATCCGGTCACAGAGCGCGTCGGCCTCGTCCAGGTAGTGCGTGGTAAGGAAGATCGTCATGCCCTCGTCGCGGAGCCTGCGCACCTCCAGCCACATGCGAGCCCGGCTCTGCGGGTCAAGCCCGGCGGTCGGCTCGTCCAGGAAGATGACCTGGGGGGAATGGATGACGCCGAGCGCGACATCGAGGCGCCGACGCTGCCCGCCGGAGTAGGTGGAGATCCGGCGGTCGGCGAACTCGCCGAGCTGGAAGACCTTGATCGCGGCCTCAGCGCGGCCTTTCGCGGCGGGTTTCGGCGAGCCGTACATGCGCGCCTGGTGGACCAGGTCACGCCGGGCGGTGGACTGACCGTAGGTGCCGCTGGCCTGCGCCACGAAGCCGATGCGCTCGCGCACCTGCCCCGGATCGCGCCGCAGGTCCACTCCGGCGATCGTGGCCTCGCCGCCGTCTGGGCGGATCAGCGTGGCCAGCATCCGCAGGGTGGTGGTCTTCCCTGCTCCGTTGGGACCGAGGAAGCCGAAGATCTCACCGCGCTGCACGGCGAAGTCCACGCCGCGAACCGCATCGACATTGGTGACCTTGCGTTTGCGCCTAGCCCGGTATGACTTGCGCAGACCGCTGGCCTCAATGATCATCGAGTCTCCTGGTGCGCGAAGGCCTGGTCCAGCTGGAGAATGGCACGACTCCAAACACTGAGCGCGGACGTAATGTCACAGTCGCCAGGCTAGACGGGGCAGCTTGGTTACACAATGGGCGTTTTGATGGTCGCGGCAGCGCGCGCCATGCGCTCAGAGAGCGCGGGCCCGAGCCGCGCCATCGGCTCGGGAAGCAGCATCTGCCGATGGTCGCAGTCCAGCTCGACCCCCTCGATCGGGCCGTCGACGAACGACTGCCAGCTCTCCAGCTTCTCGGCCAGGGTTGGCTCGTTGCGGCCGGCGGAGAAGAACAGCAACGGACAGTGCACACGGCCGGCCCGGTAGGCGCACCCCAGCGCGATGTTGTTCCTGATCACGCGCTGGAGCGCGCGTATGCGCTGGTCAGGCCACTCGTCAAGGCCCAGGCCCGGCCGGCGCCGCACCAGTGCGAGCATCCTGGCCTCGGGATCGGGATCGGCGGGGGTCAGCGCGGGCACGTACCCGAATTGCGCGAGAACGGTGTTGTAGATCATCCAGGCCTCGTTGTTCGACTCGATCGCCTCGAAGTCGGTCAAGGTCCCGTCCATAATGGCGAGCAGGCCAATCTGCTCATCGCGGCGCTCGAGTTCCTCGGCGACCGCGAACGCGATGTTCGCGCCCAATGACCAGCCCAGCAGGTAGTAGGGACCCGATGGCTGCGTCATCCTGATCTTGTCGGCGTAGTCCTTCGCCATCGCAAGCATGCTGGCCGGCAGCGGCTCTGGTCGTCGCAGGCCCCTGGCCTGCAGGCCGTACAGCGGGTACCTGGCATCGACGTGCGGGAGCAAGGCCATGTAGCACCAGCTCAGGCCCACCATCGGATGCGCGCAGAACAGCGCGGGGCCGTCGCCGCTGACGCGCAACGGCATGACCAGATCGAGGATGCCACCCGCCGCCTTAGTCGTCGCGCGGAACGCCCTCAGCGTCTGGAGGTTCTCTGGCTTCCCCAGCCCTTCCGCGCCGCGGTCGCGCGCCGCGGTGGCTGGCCCGCCTGCCACGGGCTCGCCGGGCACCGGTGCCGGCGGCTCCGGCGCGGCGCTGCGCGCGGGGTCCGGCAGGGCGACGAACGAGAGTCCCGCGCCGCGCAGCCGCTCGATCAGCAGCTTGGTGATCTCGATGACCCGCAGGTCCAGGTCTGACTCGTCCAGGCCAGCCGGGCCGAACTCGGTGGGCGCCGCGAAGTCGTGCAGCAGCGCGATGCCGCCGTCCCGCTCGATGAGGCTGGCCGCGATGGCATCCACGCAGGCTTCGACCGTCTGACCGTGGCGGTAGGTGATGTCCCAGTCCCGTCCCTGCGCGTGCCAGCCGACCGGGCCGGCGAAGCCGGGAACCGGCCAGTCGCCCATGCCATAGGGCGGGCGGAACCACGCCGTCTCGCCCAGGTAGCCGCCGATCCGCTCCGCGCACCGGCGGAGCTCGCCCGCGGCGTGCTCGGCCGACCTGAACGGGTGGTGCCGGTCGCCGTGCAGCCCGATCACGTGCCCGCAGTCCTGGTAGGTGTCCAGCGCGATGCCGTATCGCTCGACGTTCTCGCCGAGCACGAAGAACGTCGCTGGCACGCCCTCGTCGCGCAGCATGCGCGCCAGCTCGGCCGAGCTCGGGCCCGGGCCGTCGTCGAAGGTCAGCGCCACGCAGCGGGGCGGGAGCTCAGGGGTGCCGCACAGCAGACGGGCCGTATCAGCGTCCATCCGGCCTCCCGCAGCGGTAGTGGGGGACGATCCGATGCTAGCCGAGGCCGACTGGGCCGCCTAGACGCCGCCATCGCCGCCGTCAGCTACGGGCCGGCCAGGTTAGCTTAGCCGCCGTGGTCGGCCGATGCCGGACGGCGCCGCGGCCGATCGCGGCGCGCGGACCGCGGCCTACCAGCCGATTGGGCCGCGTTGATGGCAGCGGCACAGGCGGCGAGAGTGGGTGCCTCATAAAACGCGGCCATGCGAAGTTCGACGCCGAACGCCTCGCGGATCCGGAACATCAAGCGCGCCACCAACAGGGAGTTGCCGCCGAGCACGAAGAAGCTGTCGTCGCGGCCGACATCGCCGCCGCGGGGGCCGTCCGCCGGCAGCAGCAGCCGCCAGACATCGGCGAGCCGCGCCTCGGTGGCACCGCGCGGCGGGATGGCCGGCCCGCGGGTCGCCCGCTCGGGTGCGGGCAGTGCGGCACGGTCGACCTTGCCGTTAGCGTTCAGCGGCAGCCGGTCGACGGCCTTGAAGCCGGTCGGTACCAGGTAGTCCGGCAGACGCTGCGCGACGAAGTCGCGCAGCAGTGACGGCTGCAAAGTTGCGGGATCCACGCCGTCCGCTGGCGTCACGTAGCCGATCAGGTGCCGTTGCGCGCCCTCGCCCGCCACGACCACGACCGCCTCCCGCACTCCCGGATGCGCGTGCAGAACCGCCTCGACCTCGCCTGGCTCGACCCGGAACCCGCGGATCTTGATCTGATTGTCCACCCTGCCGGCGAATTCGAGGATCCCGTCCGCGCGCCAGCGCGCCAGGTCTCCGGTCCGGTACAGGCGCGTGCCGTGCCCGGACGGGTCGGGCACGAATGCCCGTGCCGTCGCTGCGGCGTTCCCGGCGTAGCCGCGGGCCAGGCCGTCCCCGCCGGCGCACAGCTCGCCGGTCACGCCGATCGGCGCGGGCTGGCCGCGCTGGTCGAGCACGTGCACGGTGGTGTGCTGGATCGGGCGGCCGATCGGCACCGTTGCCCCAACCAGGCTCGGGTCGGTCATGACATAGCAGGTAGTGAAGGTGGTGTTCTCGGTCGGGCCGTACCCGTTGACCAGAGGATGACCGCGCCGCGCCGCGAGCACCGCGCGTACCGTGTCCGGATTGAGCACGTCGCCGCCCGCCAGGACGACGGGGACGCCGACGAGCGCGAAGATATCCGTCTCGGCCAGCTGGTGGAACAGCCCGGCGGTGAGCCAGGCGACGGTCACGCCGGCGGTACGCAGCAGCGACGCGACATCCGACAGCCCGAGCGGGCTGGGCGGCGCGATCACGACCGTGCCGCCGGTCAGCAGCGCACCCCAGATTTCCAGCGTGGAGAGATCGAACGCGACCGGGGACAGGAGGAGCACCCGCTCGCCAGGGCCGAGTGAGGCGAACGTCGGGTCGCTGATGAGCCGGATGACTCCGCGCTGTGGCACGGCGACGCCCTTCGGCACGCCGGTCGAGCCCGAGGTGAAGCTGATATAGGCCAGGCTCAGCGGATGCGAGACCTCCGGCGGTGCCACGCGCTCATCGCCGGCCGCAGCGGGTCCTGTGCCGGCATGTACCGTGTCCACGCGGACCATGTCTACGCCCGCCAGCTTGGGCATGGCGGCGGAGGTCTCGGCCGTGACCAGCACGAGCCTGACGTTTGCGGCGGCGAGCATGGCGGCGACCCGGGGCGCCGGGCTGCCGGTGTCGACCGGCAGGTAGGCGCCGCCGGCTTTCAGCACGGCCAGCAGCGCGGCGACCAGATCGGTGCCGCGCTCCATCGCCACCGCGACCGGTGTGTCCGTGCCCACGCCGCGGCGGCGCAGCAGCCAGGCCAGCGCGTTGCTGCGCCGGTCGAGCTCGGCGTAGGTCACCGAGCCGGAGCCGAAGGCCAGTGCCGTCGCGTCCGGATCCCTGGCGACCTGGGCCGCGAACAGGGCGGGGACGGTAGCGTCCGCAGGGTAGTCGGTCACTGGCCCACGGCTCCAGGACTCCAGCAGCCGCGACTCGGAGTCGGTGAGCAGCCGCAACCTGCCGATCTGGGTTGCCGGCCTGGCCAGGGCATCGGTGAGCAGGTTGAGGTAGTGCGTGACCATCCGGGACATCGTGGTCTCGTCGAACAGGTCGGTCGAGTGCTCCCAGATCAGATTCAGGTCGTCGTCCTCGGGCCTGGGCTCCCGGCCAAGCCGCTGCGCGGCCCGCGGCACCACGATCACGTTGAGGTCGAACTTGGCCGAGCCATTCGCGCGCTCGGTAACAGCGCTGGTGAGCCCGCCGACGTCCAAGTCGGGCACCGCCGAGTCGTGGAAGCTGAACATGACCTGGAACAAGGGAGTGCGCGAGGGGTCGCGGGCTGGGCCGATCGCGTCGATGACGGCGTCCACTGGGGTATCCGACCAGGCCAGCGCGTCAACGACGGCCCGTTGCACCTGGTCGAGCAGACTCGCGAACGTCATTTGGTCGCCGACCTTGGTCCGCAGGACCAAGGTGTTGACGATCATGCCAAGCAGCGGTTCGGATTCGGGCAGGCTGCGGTTCGCCGCGGCGGTGCCCACGAGCAGGTCCTGCCGGCCGGTGTAGCGGTACAGCAGCGCCGCGAAGCCCGCGTACATGGTGGAGAATAGCGATACCCGGTGCTGCCGGCTGAACGAGCGCAGCGCGCGGGACAACTCGGCCGGGACCTTGATCCGCGGCGCTGCGCCGCGGAAGCTCATCACCGACGGCCGCGGGTGATCGGCCGGTAGCGCAAGAACGTCGGGCGCGCCGGCCAGCAGGGCGGTCCAGTGGTCCACGTGAGCCTGCAGCACCTCGCCGCGCATCCACTCCCGCTGCCAGAGCGCGTAGTCCGCGTACTGGACGGCGAGATCGGGCAGTGGCGAGGGCTGACCGGTCGCGAAAGCCTGGTAGAGGGTGCTCAGCTCGGACAGCAGCACCGCCAGCGACCAGCCGTCGTGGACGAAGTGATGCTCCACGTGGACGAACGTGTTCTCGTCGCCTGCATGGCGCAGCAGCAGCCAGCGCGCTAGCGGCGGCCTAGTCAGGTCGAACGGCTTGCGCACCTCCGCGGCGATGACCTTCTCGGCCTGCTCGGCGGGCACGTCGAGCACCCGCAGCGGCGCCCGCACCTTGGTGACCGGCCGTTGCACCGCGATCCCGTCGACAGTGACGAACGCGGTCCGGAGGATCTCGTGCCTGCGCACGATCTCGTCGAGCGCGGCGCGCAGCGCCTCGGTCCTCACCTCGCCGTGCAGCGACACCGTGGCCTGGAAGTTGTAAGCCAGGTTGCCCGGCGATAGCTGCTCGAAGAACCATACCCGCTCCTGCTGCAGCGACAGCGGTATCGGCCGATCCCGGCGGCCCGGGCGGATCGGCGGCCTGGCCGGTGCCGTCGGCAGGGAGTCTGGCTTCGGGCTGGCCACCGCGGCATGCCGACCGGTCCGATCGTCGATGATGGCGGCGATCGCCGCCACCGTGGGGGCGCGGAGCAGCTCCGCCAGGCCCACCGTGACATGCAGCTCGGCGGCGATCTGGGCAGCCAGCCGCCCGACAAGCAACGAGGTACCGCCGAGGGCGAAGAAGTCGTCATCGACGCCGACCTGCACGCCCCCGAGCAGCCGGGCTGCGATCCCGGCCAGCGCGCCCTCGGTCGGCGTGCGCTGCGCCGCGGCCACCTCGGCCAGGCCGGCGGCTGCCCGGCCGTGCGCGGGCAGTGCGGTGCGGTCCACCTTGCCGCTAGGCGTCAGCGGCAGCGCGGGCAGCACGACAATCGCGGCGGGCACCATGTAGCTGGGCAGCCGCGACGCGGCGAACCCGATCAGCTCGGCGGGCGTGGCGTCCGCGGCCACGTAGCCGATCAGGCGCGGGTCAGCGGGACCGGATCGCTCGGCGGCCACGAAGGATTCCCTGACCGCTGGATGCTGACGCAGCACCGCGGCCACCTCGCCGGGCTCGATCCGGAACCCGCGGATCTTGACCTGATCGTCGAGCCTGCCGAGGTACTCGAAGGAGCCGTCGGCCCTGCGGCGGACCTTGTCGCCGGTCCGGTACATCCGCTCCCCGGGGACCGTGATGTCGGGCACGAAGGACCTGGCCGTGGCCGCCGGGTCGCCTAGATAGCCGCGCGCCACGCAGGCGCCGGCCAGGCACATCTCGCCGGGCTCGCCATCGGGCACTGCCTCGAGGCCGTCCAGCACATAGCAGCGCACGCCGTCGATGGGAAACCCGATCGGCGGCGGCACGGGGCCGCCCGGCACCACCGGAATGGTCGTCACGCCCACCGTGCACTCGGCCGGCCCGTAGAGGTTGACCAGGGTGAACGGCAGGCCGGGTGGCACGCCGCGCTGGAGTGCCGAGCCGCCAGTGTGCATCATCCTGAGCACGGTGTGGGACGGCCACCGCTCGTCGAGCACCGCCTCAGCCAGTGGCGTGGGCAGGAAAGTGGCGGTGATCTGCTCGTCAGCCAGCCAGGCGACGAGATCTGACGGCGAGGTGCGCACCAGCGCGGGCGGCACCACCAGCGTCCCTCCGGCGGCCAGGGTGGGCCAGATGTCCCAGACCGACACGTCGAACCCGGGGCTGCACAGCAACGTCGTCCGGTCCTGCGGACCCAGCCGGTAAGCCTTCCTACGCCAGCGCATCAGGTTCGCGAGGCTGCCGTGGCTGACCGCGACGCCCTTGGGCCGGCCCGTCGAGCCCGACGTGTAGATCACGTAGGCCAGCGCGGCGTCGTCCGGCCTGGTCGGCGCCGCGAGGGGCTCGGTGGGTACCTCCGCCAGGTCGATGACTTCACAATCGTCGCCGAGCGGCCCGCTACTTGAGGTCGGCGGGCCAGTGCTGACCACGGCGGCCGCACCTGACAGCAGGAGCAGCTCGCTTGTCCGCGCGGCGGGGTGGGCTGGATCGAGCGGCAGGTAGGCAGCGCCGGCCAGCAGCACGGCAAGCTCAGCGACGACGAGTTCAGCGGACCTGTCGGCGTAGACGGCCACTACCTCATCGGGTCCGACGCCGCGCCTGGCGAGCCTGGCAGCTAAGCCCGAGCCGTGCCTGGCGAGCTCCAGGTAGGTCAGCCGCAGGCCGCCGTCCTGCACGGCGATCGCATCTGGCGTCTGCGCGACGCGGGATCGGAAGTCGTCGAGCACCATGGCGCACTGTCCTTGGCTAGTAGCCGGTCGATCCATCAGCGTGAGCCAACCTGGTTACACAACGGGCACCGTGCTGGTTGCGGCAGCACGCGCCAGCCGGTCCGAGAGCGCCGGCCCGAGCCGCGCCATCGGCTCGGGGAGCAGCATGTGCCGATGGTCGCAGTCCAGCTCGACCGCCCCGATCGGGCCATCGACGAACGACCGCCAGCTTTCCAGCTTCTCGGCCAGCCCCGGCGGATTGCGGGTGGCGGAGAAGAAGAGCAGCGGACAGTGCACGCGGCCGGGCTGATGGGCGCGCGCCACCGCGACGTTGTTCTTGATCACGCACTGGAGCGCGCCCAGACGCCGGTCTGACCATTCATCAAGCCCCAGACCCGGCCGGCGGCGCACCAGCTCAAACATCCGGGCCTCGGGATCCGGCTCGGCGGGGGTCAGCGCGGGCACGTACCCGAATTGGGCGAGAACGAGGTTGTAGACCATCCAGGGCTCGTTGCTCAGCGCGATCGCTTCGCGGTCGGCAAAGGTTGAGTCCAGAATGACGAGCAACCCGATCTGCTGATCGCGGCGCTCGAGTTCCTCCGCGATCGCGAAGGCGACGTTGCCGCCCAATGACCAGCCGAGCAGGTGGTAAGGACCGGATGGCTGCGTCATCCTGATCTGGTCAGCGTAGTCCTTCGCCATCTCCTGCATGCTGGCCGGCAGTGGCTCGGCTAGACGCAGGCCGCGGGCCTGCAGGCCGTACAGCGGGTACCTGGCATCGACGTGCGGGAGCAAGGCCTGATAGCACCAGCTCAGGCCAATCACGGGATGCGCGCAGAACAGCGGGGGGCCGTCGCCGACGACGCGCATCGGCATGACTACATCGAGGATGCCGCCCGCCGCCCTGGCCGTCGCACGGTGCAGCCTCAGGGACTTAAGGTCTTCAGCCGCGGGCAGGCCCCCTGGGCCGCGGTCGCGCGCCGCGGTGGCTGGCCCGCCTGCCACGGGCTCGCCGGGCACCGGTGCCGGCGGCTCCGGCGCGGCGTTGCGCGCGGGGTCCGGCAGGGCGACGAACGAGAGTCCCGCGCCGCGCAGCCGCTCGATCAGCAGCTTGGTGATCTCGATGACCCGCAGGTCCAGGTCTGACTCGTCCAGGCCAGCCGGGCCGAACTCGGTGGGCGCCGCGAAGTCGTGCAGCAGCGCGATGCCGCCGTCCCGCTCGATGAGGCTGGCCGCGATGGCATCCACGCAGGCTTCGACCGTCTGACCGTGGCGGTAGGTGATGTCCCAGTCCCGTCCCTGCGCGTGCCAGCCGACCGGGCCGGCGAAGCCGGGAACCGGCCAGTCGCCCATGCCATAGGGCGGGCGGAACCACGCCGTCTCGCCCAGGTAGCCGCCGATCCGCTCCGCGCACCGGCGGAGCTCGCCCGCGGCGTGCTCGGCCGACCTGAACGGGTGGTGCCGGTCGCCGTGCAGCCCGATCACGTGCCCGCAGTCCTGGTAGGTGTCCAGCGCGATGCCGTATCGCTCGACGTTCTCGCCGAGCACGAAGAACGTCGCTGGCACGCCCTCGTCGCGCAGCATGCGCGCCAGCTCGGCCGAGCTCGGGCCCGGGCCGTCGTCGAAGGTCAGCGCCACGCAGCGGGGCGGGAGCTCAGGGGTGCCGCACAGCAGACGAGGCACGTCACCGTCCATCCGCGCCCTCCGGCTGATAGTGCGACGATCCCGATGCTAGCCCAGGTCGGCTGGGCCGCCTAGTGCAGCCCTGCTCGGCATCGGCGTCACAGGTCCAGGTGTAGGGGCGGGCGGTGCGGTTGAAGCGGACCGCCAAGCCATCAGCGCTACCGGCCACCAGCCAGCGCGTCCAGGTGTGCGGCCGCGGCGCCAGCCCCCCCGGCCGCGCTGTATTCCTCGCAGATGCGGCGCGCGTTCGCGCGGTAACCCGGCTCTTCGAGTACCGCAGTCACGGCCGCGGCGAGCTGCGCCGGGGTCGCCTGCGAGAACGAGACCGCGAGGCCGGCTCCGGTCCGCGTCACCTGCTCGGCCACGGCCAGCTCGCCGAGGCGGATCGGCGCGACGACCATCGGCACGCCGTGGGCGAGCGCCTCGTTGACGGTGCTCTGCCCGGCCTGGCAGATCACCGCGTCCAGGCGCGGCATCAGATCGAGCATCGGCACCCGCGGCGCGACCAGGACGTGCGGCGGCGGATCTCCGATCGCGTCTGCGGCGGCGTTGAGCACGACCTGCACCCGGCCGGCCATCGGCTCGAGCGCGGCCATCATCCGCGCCAGGTAGTCGCGCACCAGATGCGCGGACATGGTGCCGGCGGTGACGAGCACATGCCGCCGGGCGGGATCCCACCAGTCCCACCGGAAGCCAGGGTCGGTGCGCCGGGCGCCGAGCGCGGCGCCGATCAGCACGTAGCGGTCCGGCACCGGCGCCGGGCCGGTCAGCGCCCGCGCGGTCGTGGCGACCACCAGATGCGGCGAGAAGCGGAGGTCGAGTCCGTCGGCGGCGGGCAGGCCGGCGGCCTGGAGCACGGCGGCCAGCCTGGCGCGGACCCAGTCCTGCAGGCCGGGGTCGACCGCGGGCGGGGTGAGCTCAAGTATGCCCGCGCACAGGGTGGCCCACGTGGCGCCGTGCCTGACCGCCGCCAAGGCTCCGGCCAGCGCGTACTGGTCGGCGACGACGACGTCGGGCCGGTAGTCCGCGACGGCGCGGTCGACCGGGCCGGCGATGAAGCGGTTGAGCGGCAGCACGTAGGAGTCCCACAGTTCCCGCACCGCCCCCGTGCCCACCTCGTGGAACTCGCGGTACGAGCGCTTGCCGGTGGGATAGATCGTCGGATCAGGTGCCAGCAGCGGGCGGAGGTCGCTCTCCGGCCCGCACCAGGCCACGTCGTGGCCGCTGGATGCGAGTGCATCGCCGATGGCCACGGCGGGCCAGAGGTGGGAAACGACGGGAACAACGACGAAAAGGAACCTCGCCACGCCATTATCGTGGCACACATTGACATTCAAGACGCATACTGATGCGGTGACAGCATGACCGCGATGGAGGCCGTGTCGGTGTACCTGCCGCCGACGCGGACACCCGTCGAGAGCCTGGCCAGGCCGCTCGGCCTGACCGATATGCAGGTCAGGCTGTTCAGGCGATTCCACGGCCTGAGTGAGGTGGGCCGCGACTCGGATGCGTCACTGTACGACCTGCTGATGCAGGCTGCCGTTGGCCTTGACGCGCTCCGCGGCCAGGAGCACCGCGTCAGGTACGTGCTGTACGCGCGGGCCATGCCCGTGGTCGCGCCCTACCCGGTCAACCCCTTCCACGAGGTGTGCCAGGCGCTCGGGCTCGGCCACGCGCTGGCGTTCACGCTCACCCACCAGTCGTGTGCCGGCGGCCTGCTGGCGATCGACCTGGCCGGCCTGCTGCTCGCCGCCGATGAGGCAGACCGCCAGGACGGCGGGGACGGCCAGGACGGCGAGGACGGGCCGCTCGCGCTGATACTCAGCGGCGAGAAGGCGTTCACCCGCGAGGCGCAGATGTTCGCCGACACGACCATCTTCGGCGAGGGCGCGGCCGCCTGCCTGGTCAGCGCCTTCGGCGCGCGGGACCGGCTGCTCGCCTACGCCTCGAGCGTGCGGGGCGAGTTCGACAGTGCCACCGGGGCGAACGACGCGCGGCTGCAGCGCGAGTATCGGCCGTCGCTGGCCGAGGTGATGCGGCGGGCGCTTGACGAGGCCGGCCTGACGCTGGACGACATCAGCGTCGTGCTGCCGCACAACGTCAACCTGGTCACCTGGCAGCGGATGTGCACGCTGCTGAAGTTCCCGCGTGACCGGGTGCTGCTTGACAACATCCCTACCAGCGGCCACGTCTTCTGCGCAGATATGTTCGTCAATTACCAGACCGCCTGCCAGCGCGGCCTGCTGCGGCGAGGCGACCGCTACCTCGCCGCCGCGGTCGGCGCCGGCGGCGGCGCGACGTTCTCGGCGATGGTGTTCGAGCACTGAGCAAGCGCAGGAGGCGCGAGATGACAGCACAGGAGACCGAGCTGGACCCTGAGTTCCGCCAGCGCGTGGTCGGCACCATGACCACGCTGCTCGACCGGCTGCTTGACCGTCCTGAGCCGGTCACCGAGGACATGCGCCTGATGGACGAACTGGGGCTCAGCTCCACGCTCGGCCTTGAGCTGATGCTCGAGCTCGAGGACCAGCTGGAGATTCTCATCGACGTCGAGCTGATGGACCAGGACCAGATGAGAACGGTAGGGGACCTGGCGACGTTCGTCGCCGGCCATTCGCGGCCCGCGTAGCCGCCGTGTTCGTCGCGCGCCCGCCGGCCGGACCGACGCCGCGCCGTGACCTCCGCCTGGTCCGCGCCGCGCGCCGCACGTTCACCGGGCCTGCCGAGTTCCTCGCCGACTCGTCGAACCGGGCCAGGGTCGGGGAGTATCTGGCGGATATGGCCAGGCCCTACCGGCGGCAGGTGCCCGCGGCCCTGTTCAGCGGGCCGCTATCACCGGCGCTCGGGCACTCCTACGGGGAGATGGCGCAGCAGCTGATCACCGAAGCCGTGCCCGCTGACGAGCCGGTCGACCTGCTGGTGCTGGCGTTCTCCGTGCACGACCTGCGGCCAGGCCGCCAGACCGCCGCGTACCTCAGCGGCGTCACGCCGGGCGCTCCGCTGGCGTTCGCCGTCTGTGACCAGGGCTCCGCGGCGGCCTTCACCGGCCTGCGGATCGCACGCGAGTACGCCTCCTCGGCCGGGATCCGGCGGGCGCTTGTGATCGTCGTCGAGCAGGCGGCGCTCCCTTACGACTGCCCGGTCGCACTTCCTAGCCAGCACCAGGGTGTCGCGATGCTCTTCGGCGACCGGCTCGGCGACGGCGCGCCTGCGCGGGCCTTGCTCACCGACCTGCGCCAGCATCCTGGTGTGCCGCCCGCCGGCGTCGCCGACCTCGCGGCCGCCGAGCTCAAGGACCTGGCCGGCGACGTCGAGGCGGCGCTGGTGCTCAGCGACGCGGTCGGTGCCGTGTGGACGGCGCCCGCGGCAGGGCGGGTGCGGGTGATGCCGGCCGGCCAGCCATCCACCGACGTCTGGTGGGGCCTGGCGGACGAGCTGGCCAGCGACGCGGACCGCCCGGGCCGTCTCGTGGTCGCCGACTACGACCCAGGCCTGCGCTATCTGTGCCTGGCCGCCTTCGACACCGGCCCGTGCTAGCGGTTGCCGCATCTGCCGCCTGTCTGGCTACGGTGATCGCGATACCCTGCCAATGAACGTGCCGAAACGAGCCGACCCGACCACTTTCGGAGAGGGAGCCAGCGCAGTGGGAAACGCAGTCGTCCATTTTGAGATCGGCGCGGCGGATGACGGGCCGCTGCTGGCGTTCTACGGGGAGCTGTTCGGCTGGGGGCTGCGGGACTTCGGTGGCGGTGGTTACACGGTGATCGACACTCGCGGCGGAGGCGGAATCAACGGCGGTATCGGCAAGAGCCAGACCGGCGAGCCGTGGTCGACGTTCTACGTCGAGACGGACGATCTGCGGGCGGCGCTCGACAAGGCGAATGCGCTCGGCGGCACGACCGTCATGCCGGTCACCGACTTCGCCGGGGCGGTGACGATCGCCATGTTCAACGACCCGGACGGCCTGCTGGTCGGCCTGGTGCGGGCACCTGCCGAGCCGTCCGAGGGGGACGGGCTGGCCCCGTCGGCTGGTCCTGGCGCGCCGGTGGCCTGGTTCGAGGTCATGGGGTCGGACGCAGCGCGGACCCAGCGGTTCTACGCGGACCTGTTCGGCTGGACGGTCGACGACTCAGCCTTCCCTGGCTACGCGGTGGCGGACACCGGAGCCGGCCGTGGCATCCAGGGCGGTATCGGCGGGGGCGTGGAATCCCGCTGGGCGACCGTCTACGCAAAGGTGGCCGACGTGGACCAGGCCCTCAGCAGGGTCGAGCAGCTCGGCGGATCGCGCGTCATTGATACCACGGTGCCCGCGCTGAAGAGCGCCGCACGCGCAGCGCTCTACGGGTCCCCCGACGACCACATGAAGACCGGTGCGTTCCGCGACCCGGCGGGGAACATCTTCGGCATCTACAACTACTGAGCGCTGCCGCACCACGTCCTCACGCTCGCCGCGGCCTGCGCGATCGCGGCCCGGCTGGCATCTACGGTGCCGAGCATCGTGAAGAACCCGTGCGCCATGCCCGGGTAGCGGCTGAGCTCGACCTGGACTCCGTCGTCGGCCAGCCGGCGGGCGTACGCCTCACCCTGATCGCGCAGCGGGTCGTACTCCGCGGTGATCACCAGCGCCGGCGGCAGCCCGGCGAGGCTCTCGGCGCGCAGCGGCGACGCCAGCGGATCGGCCGCGTCCGCAGGACTGGCCAGGTAATGCTGGCCGTACCAGGCGACGGAATGGCGATTGAAGAGGAACGGGTCATCCGCCGCGCGCGTCGACTCGTCGTCCGCGAGCTGATCGGTATTGGGATAAACGAGAAGCTGCCCGGCCAGTGCCGGCCCTTCGGCGCGAGCACGCAGGGCTACTGCCGCGGCCAGGTTCCCACCGGCGCTGTCGCCGCCGACCACGAGGCGGGCCGGATCCGCGCCAATCTCGCCGGCGTGCTCGGCGATCCAGCGGACCGTGGCGTAGCAGTCGTCGATGGCCGCGGGGAAGGGGTGCTCGGGTGCCAGCCGGTACCCGACCACGGCGACCAGCGCGCCCGATGAGTTGGCCAGGCTGCGGCTGACGCCGTCGGCGGTGTCGATGGTGCCGAGCACCCAGCCGCCGCCGAAGAAGTAGGCGAGCACGGGCAGCGGCCGGTCGGCTGATGGCCGGTACACCCGCAGCGCCAGCTCGCCGCCTGGCCCCGGGATGGCCAGGTCGTCGACCTGGTAGACCGGCTCTGGCTCGCCGCCGCTCTGCCTGATCGAGGCGAGATCGGCGGCCCTGGCCTCGGCGAGCGACATGGTGTACAGGGGCGGGTCGCCATCGCGCTCGCGCTGGTCGCGCATCGCCTGCAGCTGCGGGTCGAGGGGCACGGCTCGCACACCCCTTTCGCTCTTGCCGGTCGCTTCGCCGAAGATAGGCTATCTCTTACGGAACGCCATTCTTGGGAACGGTGTGCCGCATTAGGCCGCCATGCGAGCACGTCAGCGAGGCAGGGTGCCTGGACCGATGGTCGAGCTCATGCGAGAGACGCTGCACACGTCGGTCACCGATCCCGTGGCTGCGTCGATGAACTTCCTCAACGAGGTCGCCAGCCGCTTCCCCGCCGCGATCTCGCTCGCGGCCTGGCCGTTCGACGAGTTCTATGCCGTCGAGGACGTCGAGCAGTACCTGGCCGCCTATATCGGGCACCTGCGCGCCGACGGCATGCCCGAGGCGCGGGTCAGGCAGGCCATCCTGCAGTACGGCCGGACGAATGGCCAGCTCGGGGCGCTGATCGCCCGGATGCTCGAGATCGACGAGGACATCCACGTTCCGGCTGAGTCGATCATGGTGACATCGGGCTGCCAGGAAGCGATGATCATCGCGCTGCGCGGGCTGTGCGCCGGCCCTGACGACGTGGTGCTCGCCGCCGAGCCCTGCTATGTCGGCTTCACCGGCGCCGCGCGCGTGCTCGGCATCCCGGTCGTCCCCGTTCCCGAGACGCCTGATGGCCTGCGCCCCGACACGGTCGCGCGGGTGGCCGGCGAGGTGCGGGCCAGCGGGCGCCGGCCGCGCGCGCTGTACGTGGTGTCGAAGTTCGCCAACCCGTCAGGCGTCTCGCTGAGCGCCGACGTGCTGCGCGGGCTGGTCGACGTGGCGGCCGAACAGGACCTGCTGATCCTCGAGGACGACCCGTACGGGCTGTTCGGGCTGGACGACAGCCGCAACCCGGCGCTGAAGGCGCTGGACACCGACCAGCGGGTGATCTACCTCGGCTCGTTCGCCAAGTCGGTGTTCCCCGGTGCCCGGGTGGGCTTCCTGGTCGCCGACCAGGCCGTCGTCAGCGCGGCCGGCCAGCGCAGTCTGCTCGCCGACGAGCTGTCCACGGTCAAGAGCATGGTCACGGTCAACACCTCGCCGATCGCGCAGGCCGTCATCGGCGGCGTGCTCGTGTCGTGCGGCTGCAGCCTGCGCGCCGCGAACCAGGAGAAGATCGCGTTCTACCGGCGCAACCTCCGGGCGCTGCTAGCCGCGCTCGACCGGCACTTCAGCGATCCTGCGATCACCTGGAACTCGCCGAGCGGTGGCTTCTTCGCCGTGCTCGACGTGCCGGTCCGCGCCGACGAGAAGCTGCTCGAGCTCTCGGCCCGCGACTACGGCGTGCTGTGGACGCCGATGAGCTTCTTCTACCTCGACGGCGGCGGCGGCCACGCGATCCGGCTGTCGTGCAGCGCGCTGGCCACCGACCAGATCGACGAGGGCGTCCGCCGCCTGGCCGCCCTGATCGCCGACGTCCGGTCGTGACCGAGCAGGTCCGCGTCTGGATCATTCCTGTCGACCAGCCGCCCGATACCGCGGACCGGTACGCCGCCGTGCTCGACGACAGCGAGCGCGCCCGCGCCGCCGCCCTGCGAAACCCGCGCGACCGGCAGCGGTTCACGGTCGCGCACGGCGAGCTGCGCTTGCTAGTCGGCCGGGCGCTTGATGCGCGGCCTGCGGCACTGCACTGGACCACCGGCCGGCACGGCAAGCCTGAGCTCGCACCGCCGTGGTCCGGGCTGCACACCAGCCTCTCGCACTCCGGTGACATGATCGCCGCGGCCATCAGCACCGACCGCCCGGTGGGCGTCGACATCCAGCACCTGGTGCCCGGCCTTGACGCGGTCGGCCTCGCCGTCAGGTTCTTCCTGCCGGATGAGGCCGGGTACGTGGCGGCTGGCCCGGACGCGAGCGTGCGGGCCGACCGGTTCGCGCAGCTGTGGGTGCGCAAGGAGGCGGTGGTCAAGGCGGCCGGCGGGCGGCTGTGGCCCAACCTCGCGATCGCGGTGCGTGACCGGGACGTGGTCAGCTGCGCCGAGCCCGCCGGTCCGCACCGGGTCTACGACGTCCCCGCGCCGCCGGGCTTTCGCGCCGCGGTGGCAGCGACGGGGGCCGCGCCGTTCAAAATGATGGCGATCCTCTGGCCGGGCGCGGAACCGACGCTTTCGGCGGTCAGCTAGCGGCGGGGGCGGGCGGCCGGCCGGCTGCCGGGCGACCGCGAAGCCGCCCAGGCGGGTCACTGGCTCTTCGCCACGGCCTCGATCGCCGCGCGCAGCTGGGCGCGGGTCGGCTGCAGCGCCAGGTCGAGCTCGCGGGCGAACGGCAGCACGGCGCCGTCCGGGCGGGTGACTCGCTTCGGCGGTGCCACCAGGCGCATCTCCTCGGCCGCGGTGGCCAGGATCTCCCCGCCGATGCCGCAGGTCCGGTTGGAGTCGTCGACCACCACCAGCCTGCCGGTGCGCTCGAGCGACGAGGCCAGGCCGGTCCAGTCGAACGGGTACAGCGTGCGCGGGTCGAACACCTCGACCGAGATCGTGCCGGCCAGCTCGTCGGCGACCGCGAGCGCGTCGTGCACGAGATGGCCCACCGCCACCACCGTCACGTCGGTGCCCGGCCGGTGCACCCGGCCGACGCCGAGCGGCACCGGGGCGAGCGTGTCGAAGTCCACGTTCTCCCGGTAGGCCACCACGCCGGCCGGCCCGAACACGATCACCGGGTCGTCGTCCCTGATCGCGCTGACCAGCAGGCCGTAGGCGTCGGGCGGCGTGGCCGGCACCACGGTCTTGATGCCGACGTGGGCGAACAGGCTGTACGGGTGATCGGAGTGCTGCCCGGCCCAGCCCACCCGCGACCCCGAGCTCGGCAGCAGGTAGGTCACGGGGACCTTGAGCTGGCCGCCGGTCATCAGCGAGAACTTGTGCGCCTGGTTAGCGATCTGCTCGAACACCAGGAAGAGCAGCGACGGGATCTGGAACTCCACGACCGGCCGGGAGCCTGAGATCGCCGCGCCGGTCGCGAAGCTGGTGAACGCCTGCTCCGAGATCGGCATGTCGATGACCCGCTCGGGACCGAACCGCTTGAGCAGCCCGGTGGTGACGTTGCTGACCGCGATGCCGATGTCCTCGCCGAACACGCACACCGCGGGGTCACGCTCCATCTCGTCGGCCAGGGCCCGGTTCAGCGCTCGCAGATACGACAGGATCGGCATCAGACCGCCCCGGCCCGGCCGCGCATCCCGTCCGCGTAGAGGAAGTCCAGGGCCCCCGACGGGTCGGGCTCGGGGCTCGTGTCCACGAAGCGCTGCGCCCGGTCAAGCAGAGCCTCGATCTCCTCATCGATCTTCGAGCGTGTCGCCTCGGGGACGCGCGCCGCCTGGATCTGCACCGGGTCGCGTGCGCTGCCGGCGGCGACCTCCTCATCGGTGCGGTAGCGCGGCCTGGCCCGGTGCTCCCAGGTATGGTGCGCGTCGAAGCGGTAGGTCAGGCACTCGATGAACGTCGGGCCGCCCCCGGCCCTGGCGCGGGTGACGGCGCGGGTCGCCGCCTCGAGTACGGTCTCGGCGTCCATGCCGTCGATGGTCTGTGCCGGGATGCCGAACGCCTCGGCCCGGCCGGTGATCGTGCCTGCCGTCGTGTCCTGCACCCGCATCGAGGTCGCGAACCTGTTGTTCTCGCAGACGAAGATGACCGGCAGGCGGCGCAGCGAGGCGAGGTTCAGTGCCTCGAGGAACACGCCCTGGTTGACCGCGCCGTCGCCGAAGAACGTGACGACGACGCGGTCGTGCCCGGCCTGCCGGTGCGACCACGCCGCCCCGGCCGCGATCGCGGCCGAGGCTCCGACGATGGCGTTGGCGCCGCAGATGCCCGCGCTGACATCCGCGGCGTGCATCGAGCCGCCGCGCCCCCCGTTGAGGCCGGTCTGGCGGCCCGCAAGCTCGGCGAGCATGCGGCAGGGGTCGGCGCCCTTGGCCAGCACGTGCCCGTGGCCGCGGTGGGTGCTGGTGATGAGGTCGTCAGCGCGCAGCGCCGCGCAGACCCCTGCTGCGATGGCCTCCTCGCCGATGTAGGGGTGGATCCCCCCGGGAATCGCGCCGCTGTGCACCATGTCGATCGCCCGCTGCTCGAACCGGCGGATCAGCCGCACCGTCCGGTACAGGTCGGCGGAGTCAGCCATGGCCGCCTCTCCCGGCCACGTGGCCGCCGCTACGCCGCCACCCGGTCGCCGATGGCCGCGAGTATGCCGTCCCACAGCCGGGCGCGGGCCGCGAGCGCGAGGTTGACCGTCTCCGCGCACTCGGCCCACTTTTCCTCGTCATCGCCGCACAGGTCGGCGAGCATCTGCATCGCCATCGGCGTGTGCTCCTCGCTGTCGACCTGGATGTGCCTTGCCAGGTAGTCGACGAACGTGTCCAGCGACCCGATCCGCTCGTGGACGCCGACGACTTGCTGGAACATGTCGGGGATCAGGTCCTCGCGGCCGAACGCGAATGCGGCGGCCTGCGCGTGCACGGGGGCGCTCTCGATCAGGCCCCAGGTGAGCCTGACGAACTCAGCGGCGGGCGCGGGCACGTTGACCTCGTCCAGCGTCCTGAGCACCGGCTGGCCGGCCCTGAGCTTGTCGATGAAGGAGTCGATGACCGACGTGTCGGCGCCGGCCTGCGTCATGCCCTCAAGGTAGAGCTCGAAGTGACTGATGAAGCCGCTGCCGCGCTCGTCGCTCTCCTCGACCAGCACGATGTCGTTGATCAGGCGCCGGCTGCCGGTCGGGCCGGTGGGCACCCACGGCAGCTCCACGCAGGTGAGGTTGCGCTGCAGCGACTTCAGCAGCGACATGAAGTCCCACACGGCGAAGACGTGGTGCTCGACGAACGTCTGGATCGCCTCGCGGCTGTCCAGCGCGGCGTACATCGGGTGCTCGATGACCGCGCGCCTGGCCTCCTTTATCTGGTCCTCGAGTCGGTCGATGCCTGGATGCCGCTGGCCCCAGTCGTAGCGGGACATGTCATACCTCCTGCGAGTGTCCGTTGACCGGACGGGTTGGGTTGCGCCACAGAACGGGACAGAAGTCGGGATCGCTGTAGTCCGGGCGGCCGTCGGGAAGGTGCCGGACCACAACGTCGTGGTTGTAGGCGAGTACCTCGCCGGTGCTCAGCACGAACGGGCGGTAGGTGTTCGCCCCGTCCTGCAGGTGGAGGGAGATGGCACGGCGCGGGCGCGGGCTGTGGTTGGACGCGCTGCCGTGGTAGATCCGGCAGTGGTGGAAGCTCATGTGCCCCTTGGGGATGATCATCGGGAGCTTGACGACCTCGGCGTTGTTGTAGGCCGCGTTCTCGGCCAGCATCCGCTCCAGGTCGCCGGCCTCCCGCTCGGCGAAATGCCTGGTCACCGTGTCGTCGCTGCCGATCTCGCGCCATCGGTGGCTGCCGTCGACCATCGTGATCGTGCCCATCTCCTCGTCGCAGTCGTGGAACGGGATGAACGCGGTCAGCATGTTGTCCGACGTCGAGGTGGACCAGTAGTGCTTGTCGAAGTGCCACGGCACGATGTTGGTCGGCTCCGAGGCGATCGGCGGCTTGTAGATCAGCGTGGACTGGAACACCCGGATCTCGTCGGCGCGGGCCAGGGCGGCGGCGACGGCGCCGACCAGCGGCTTGCGCAGCAGCTTCGCCAGGCCGTCGTGCTCGTAGTGCACGTAGTCGTTGTGGCGCTGCACGTCGCCCTTGGACGGATCCCAGTACGCCAGCTTCGGCGGCCGCACCGGCAGCGCACGGTCGCGCTCGCCCGCGTAGTACCGGTCGCTGGCCGCGACCAGCTCGCCCACCTCGTCGTCGGTGTACAGCTTCTTGCTCAGGTACCAGCCGTGCTCGGCGTAGAACTCGACGTCAGCGTCCGACGGCAGCAGCGCTTGCTCCTCGTCGGTCAGCATGAACGGCGGGGTGACCGAAATGCTCACGGATCATTCCTTCCTCGTTGAAGGCCTCGTTGAAAGGGGTCGGGTCAGACGCGGACCGAGCCGGCCGTGTCGCGGATCTCGGCGAGCTCGCGTTCCTTCGCCGCGTACAGCGCGGGGATGTTGCTCGTCCCGAACGTGCGCGCGCCGTGCCGGTCGATCAGCTCGAGGAAAAAGGTGCGCCTGATATGCGTCGACTTCGCGAAGATCTGGTACATCTGGCCCCAGTGATCGCGGTCGACCAGGATGCCGAGCGGGCGCAGCGCGTCGATCGGGATGTCGGTCTCGCCCAGCCGCTCGGCGAGCATGTCGTAGTAGCTCGACGGGGTGAGCGCGAACTCGACGCCCCGGCCGGTGATGGTTTGGACCGCGTGCACGATGTCCTTGGTCAGGAACGCGACGTGCTGCACCCCGGCGCCGTCGTGCCAGGCGAGGAAGTCGTCGATCTGGCCCGCGCGGCGGCTGAGGTCCGGCTGCAGGATCGTGAACGTCACGCCGCCCGACGGGCTCTGCACCACCTTGGACATCACGCCCTGGTCGCCAATCTCGATGTACTCGGCGAACGTGACGGAGAAGCCGAACACCTGCTCGTGGAAGGCGATGGTGGAATCGAGCTCGCCCGCGGGCACGCACACCGCCACGTGGTCGATGAGCCGCAGCAGGTCGTCGCCGGCCCGGGCGGCCGCGTCCGGCTCCATCTTGATCGCGCCGGGCTGGAACTGCGCGCCCGAGCCGTCGCGCTCGACCAGGCGGTACACCACGTCGCCGAAGCCGACGACCTCGGCGGTGACGACGCTGGCCTCCTCACTCTCCCAGGTGCGGGGCAGGTGGATGCCCGACCCGCCGGCCGCGACAGCATCGGTGTAGGCGGCGGCCGCGCTGTCGGTGCGGAACGCGATCACGGCCACGCCGTCGCCGTGCCTGGCGACGAACTGACTGGCGGGATGGTCCTTGTTCAATCCGGAGGTCAGCAGTATCCGGATGTCACCCTGGCCGAGCAGAACGCTCCGCTGGCCGGGCAGCCCCGTCTCAGGGCCGCCGTGACCGTAGCCGCGGAAACCGTAGGCGGTGCACAGGAACTGCGCCGACGTGATCGCATCACCCACGTACATCTCGATGTGGTCGATGTCGAAGATGTTCATCGCTTCCTTCCCATCAGGTTCGTGCGGTTCCCGGCCGGTCCAGGTCGGCCGGTCCAGTGACGACAAGGGCGGCGGCGCGGTCCCCGTCGCCGTCGGTCACCGCCAGGTCCACGCGCACCACAAGCGCCTCGTCCGCGTCCGCGTCATCGATCAGCAGCGCGGCCATGTCCAGCCCGGCGCTCGTTCCGCTGACGCACACCACCGGGCCGGTCAGGTGCCACCGCGCGGCGAGGTAGCCAGCGACGGCGTTCGGCACCGACTGGAAGAACAGCAGCGGGGGCACCCGGCGGCCCGCGTCAACGGCCGCGGCGACGCGAGCCGCGCTCGTCACGTCGCCGAGCGCCGTGACCAGCACGATGGCGGTAACCGCGCCGGGGGTCGCGTGATCCCGGCGGTGCAGGGCCCGGCCCGCCACCTCAGCGATTAAAGGGCTGAAGGTGGACTCGATGAAGCCGGGCAGCGGCGTGACCTCGCTGTCGGCGTCGGTCTCCGGCCAGGAGGCTGACGAGGCGACCGAGAGACCCGCCGCGGTCGCGGCGGCGTGCAGCGCGGCGAGGCCGTGCGGCGCGACGAAGGCCGGTGATGTCATGGCAGCCCGATGACCAGCGCGGTGTTGGCGCCGCCGAACGCAGCGTTGAGGCTCATCGCGAACTCCGGCGTGGCGGCCAGTCCCTCGCCGAGCACCAGGTTGAGCTGGCACCGCTCGTCGGTGCCGAGGTACCCGGCGTTCACCGGGAGCATGCCCTTGCGCGCTGAGAGCAGCGTGACGATCAGCTCGAGCACGCCGGATGCCTCCAGGCTCTGGCCGTGCAGCGACTTGGAGGAGCTGACCGGCACGGTCGCCACGGCGTCGCCGAGCGCGAGCCGCAGCGCGTTGGTCTCCGACGGGTCGCTCTGGCCGGTGCCCGACCCGTGCGCGTTGATGTAGCCGAGATCGGAAGGCGCGAGGCCCGCCCGCTGCAGCGCGGCCGCGATCGCCCGCGCCATGCCGTGGCCTTCCGGGTCCGGCTGGCACGGGTGGTAGGCATCGCCGCCGCGGCCCCAGCCAGCCAGCCGCGCCAGCGGCGGCGCCCGGCGCGCCCGCGCCGACTCCTGCGACTCGACCACCACGGCGCCGACGCCGTCGCCGAGCAGCAGCCCGCGCCGCCCTGCGCTGAACGGGCGCACCTGCCCGTCGTCGGCGAGCACGCGGCCGGCGTCGAACAGAGCGAACTGATCGGTGTCGACGAGGTAGCCGCCGGCCACGACGACGCGGTCGGCGCGGCCGCGCGCGATGATCGCCGCCGCGTCGGCGATCGCGGTGCTCGCTGCCACGCAGGCCGACGTGTAGCAGCGGATCTCCTGGCCCTGCAGGCCGCAGCTGTCGGCCACCGAGGCGGTGAACGCCTCCGGCCCGAGCGCTGGCTGGTCAGCCTCTGGTGCCCTGGCGATCGCCGGGTCGCCGTGGATGGCAAGGAACAGCGGGCTGCGGGCACGGTCGGCCGGCGACAGGCCGGCGTCGTCGCAGGCCTCGCCGACCGTGCGGGTCACCTCGGCCCGCAGGTCGGGGGAGCCAGGCATGGCCGCGGCGACGCCGACTCGCCGCGCGCTGACGTCGAACCGCCTGACGGGCGCGAAGGCGGGCACGCCGGACTGCACCCCGGCGAGCAGCGCCTGCGTTCCCCTGCCATATGCGGATGTCACCGCGGCACCGGTCACGACCACCGAGCCCGGGCCCCTGCGGGCGGCCGGAGGCGTGGCCACGGCGGCTGCGTCAGTCATGCGGTGACCCGATCCGCAGGTCCGTCAGCACGCCGACGGCTCCGCTGACCGTGGACATGCGCGCCAGCATGTCGTCGTCGACGTCGAACTCGCCGTAGCGCTGCTCGACCTGGTGGATCAGCCAGGCAAGCTCAAGGGAGTCGATCGCCTCGGGCACCTGCTCGGGCTGACGGTCACCGTAGCTGGCGAGCATCGCCACCACGTCCGACCGCCGCAGTACGCCGGCCACGTGTCAGTGCGCCGACGCGGGCTGGATCCGCGGCAGGACGGTGTTGCAGAACTCGCCGACAGTCATGCCGGTGAGCATCTCGGCCTCGTCGTCGTCGAACTTCACCCCGAAGCGGTCCTCCACCCGCACCGCGAGCTCAGCCAGGGCGAGCGACTCAAGGTCGGCGCCGGCCGGGCCGAGCACGGTGTCGTCGTCGACGCCGTCGATGCTGTAGTTCATGTCCGTCAGTGAGTCGAGCACGAACTGGCGGATCTCGTCGATCATGGTTCGGTGCTTCCTTTCCGGGTGGGCTCGATGTCGCGGAGAACGGCCTGGTTGCGCACGAGTTTCCCGGTGGCCGTGCGCGGCAGCTGGTCGACCACGTGCAGCCGCCGCGGACGCTTGTAGGCGGCGAGCCTGGTGGTGATCGCGCGCTCCACCGCGGACACCTCGGCTCCCTCGGCCAGCACCAGGTACGCCTCGATCGCGTGGTCATGCACCACGACGGCCCCGGTGACCTCGGGCAGCGCGGCCAGCATGTGCTCGACCTCGGTCAGGTCCACCTTGAGGCCGCCGACCGAGACCTGCGAGTCCCGGCGGCCGAGTATCCGCACCAGCCCGGTCTGCGGGTCGACCGTGCCCGCGTCCTTGGTGTGCAGCCAGCCGTCGGACCAGCGGGCCAGGTCCTGATCGCCGAGGTAGGGCGAGGCAGGCAGCGAGACGTGCAGTTCCCCGCCCTCTTCCCTGACCGTGAGGCCAGGGCAGGCCGCACCGCCGGCCGGTGCTCGCCGAACAGGTCGGTCGCGATGACGCCGACCTCGGTCATCCCGTACATGTTGCCGAGCCGCACGCCATACCGGTTCACGAACGCGTCGTAGACGTCGGCGCGCACGAGCTCGCCGCCCGTGGTCATGCCGGTGAGCTGCGGCAGCTCAGGCGGCTCGTGCACGGACGCAAGCAGCTCGATATGGAAGGGGACGCCGAGCAGCGTGGTCGGCTGCGAGCCAGCGGCGACGGTGGACAGGATGCCGTCCGCCGTCATCCGGGCCGGGATCGTCAGGTTCAGGCCCGCGTGCAGGCCGTAGAGAAGGCCACCGACGAGCCCGAGCACGTGCACCATGGACGCGAGGCAGACGATGCGCTCGCCGCCGCCAGGCACGCCGTCGATCATCGTGTAGCGGTTGACCTCCTCGACGAGGTTCCCCGCGTCGCGCGCGATGATCTTCGACGGGCCGGTCGACCCCGAGCTGAGCTGGATCACGGCGTGGGAGGTCGCGGCGGGCTGCCCAGGATAGGTCTGCACGCCCTCGGTGATCTCCGCGAAGCCGCGCAGCGGGCCGGCGGTGGACTTCTCGGCGCTCACCATGACCTGGGGCAGCAGCCGCTTGAGCGCGACGTCCACCTCGTACGGGGTGAGCCGGTGGTCAAGCAGGGACGCCTGCGCGCCGATCCGCCACGAGGCGAGCAGGTTGGTGATGAACGCGAGCGACGGGGCCAGGCACAGCGCCACGGAACCGCCGCGCCGCAGGCCAGCGTCGGCAAGTACCTGGTGCCGCTCGGCGACGAGCCGGCGAAGCTCGGCTCGGGTGACCGGCCCGGCCAGGTGCAGGCACACGTCGTCCGCGGCGCCCGCAAGCAGTACCTCGTCGACCCACTCAGGCTCCAGTTGTGGGTATGCGCCTCCGGCCACTCGCGGGTACGCACCTCCCGCCACCCGACCTCACCCTCTTCGCTACCCTCTTCGCCCGGTCAGGGCCCGCGAGTCGACCAGACTCCGGAGACAGGTTGCGTTCGTTGGGCCAACGTTAAGGCGCGGCAAAACGAACCGGAACGCCAAGAAAATGGCGCGTCACGACCCAAAGTGGGTCGAGATTACGGACGTTCTGCCTAGCAATGACCTTACTCGATCAAACTCGTTTGACAAGGGCCCGAAGCCATTCCACGGTGCCATTGCGGACGCTCCCGGGCGGAAGGCGACGTTGCCAAACGGCCGGCGGCCGGAAAGGATCGGATCAACCGGCCGGCCGGAGGGAACCTTGAACGACAGCGTTCCGGTGCTGCCCAGCCCTGCGCCGCCCAGCCATGCACTGCTCAGCGTCGGCGACGCGGAGCGGCTTGCCGAGCACAGGATGCCCGCGCAGGTCAGGGACTTCATCGCCGGCGGCAGCGGAGCGGAGCTCACGCTGCGGGCGAACCGGGCCGCTCTCGATGATGTCTACCTGGTGCCCAGGGTCCTCGCCGACGTGTCGGCCTGCGACCCGGCGGCGGCGCTGGCCGGCTGCCAGGCGGCGCTGCCCGTCGCCGTGGCGCCGATGGCCTACCAGCGGATGGTCCACGCCGACGGCGAGGTCGGGCTGGCCGCCGCCTGCGCCCAGGCAGGGATCCCCTACACGGCCGCGATGCTCGCGAGCGCGACCGTCGAGGAGATCGCCCAGGCGGGCGGCTGTACCTGGATGCAGCTGTACTGGCTGCTCGACAGGGGGCTGATGATCGAGCTGATCAGGCGGGCCGAAGCGGCCGGATGCCGCGCCCTCGTGCTGACCGTGGACGTGCCGGAACTCGGCCGCAGGCTCAGGGACCTGCGGAACGGCTTCACGTTCCCCGACGGGATCTACCCGGCGAACCTGGCCGGCCACGGCGCGGCAGCGGAGGTCCGGCCAGGCGCGCCCGGCCAGTCGGCGGTGGCCACTCATACGGCCTCGATCTTCGATCCGTCGCTGAGCTGGCCGGACGTGGCATGGCTGGCCGAGCAGACGAGCCTGCCGCTGATACTCAAGGGGATCCTCGATGCCGGTGACGCCGCGCATGCGGCCGACCTGGGAGTCGCGGGGATCGTGGTGTCCAATCACGGCGGCCGGCAGTTCGACGGCGCCGTGCCGACCGTCACGGCGCTGCCGCCGATCGTCGACGCGGTGGCCGGGCGCTGCGAGGTGATCCTGGACAGCGGGGTACGCGGGGGGCTCGACGTGCTCAAGGCGGTCGCGCTCGGCGCCGACGGGGCGATGCTCGGCCTGCCGGCGCTCTGGGGGCTGGCCATCGGTGGCGCGGCGGGCGCGGCCGTCGTGCTCCGCCTGCTTGCCGAGGAGTTCAGGCAGGCGATGGCGCTGGCCGGCTGTCCCGATCTGGCCGCCGTGAGCGCTCTCCGCACCGCTCGGCCGAGAACCTCGGAAAACTTGACTCTCTCTATTCTCTGAATCGCTCCAGACTTGATAGGGTCGAAGGACATGCTTACCGACCCGGCCGACCTGCTTCGTCAGCGCGGCTACCGAGTTACGGCCCAGCGCCTGGCCGTCATGCGCGCGGTCTCTGGTGAGCCGCACGTTACGGCCGACGCCGTGGCCGCGACCGTTCGTGCCGAGCTTGGCTTCATCTCGCTCCAGGCGGTGTACGACGTGCTCGGCGTCCTGGTCGACGTGGGCCTGATCCGGCGCATCCAGCCGGCCGGGTCGCCGGCCCGCTTCGAGGCACGGGTCAGCGACAACCACCACCACGTGATCTGCCGGACCTGCGGCCGCACGGCCGACGTCGACTGCGCGGTGGGCTCGGCGCCGTGCCTGGCGGCGGTCGACGACCGGGGATATGAGATCGACGAAGCCGAAGTCATTTACTGGGGCCGCTGTCCGCAGTGTCAGTCCCAGGCCCAAGGGTGAACCCGCGTCCGAACTGGCGACGCGCTGATATCGCACCAGCAACCAGGGAGAGGATGACATGACCGACGAGAGCCAGTGCCCAGTCACGCACACGACCGCGGGCCGGATCAACCGAGACTGGTGGCCGGACCTGCTTGACCTGAAGGTGCTACAGCAGAACCCGCCCATGGCCAGTCCGATGGGCGAGCACTTCGACTACGCCGAGGAGTTCAAGACCCTCGACCTCGGTGCCCTGCGCGCCGACATCGAGACGGTGATGACCACGTCGCAGGACTGGTGGCCGGCCGACTACGGTCACTACGGGCCGCTGTTCATCCGGATGGCCTGGCACAGCGCGGGCACGTACCGGATCAGCGACGGCCGCGGCGGCGGCGGGTCAGGCGAGCAGCGCTTCGCGCCGCTGAACAGCTGGCCGGACAACGGCAACCTGGACAAGGCGCGCAGGCTGCTGTGGCCGGTCAAGCAGAAGTACGGCCGCAAGATCTCGTGGGCCGACCTGATGATCTTCGCGGGCAACTGCGCGCTCGAGTCGATGGGCTTCAGGACCTTCGGCTTCGGCGGCGGGCGCGAGGACGTGTGGGAGCCTACGGAGGTCAACTGGGGCACGGAGGGCACCTGGCTCGGCGACGAGCGCTACAGCGGCGACCGCGAGCTCGCGAACCCGTTCGGCGCCGTCCAGATGGGCCTGATCTACGTGAACCCGGAGGGCCCGAACGCCAATCCAGACCCGCTCGCCGCCGCCAGGGACATCAGGGAGACGTTCCGGCGGATGGCCATGAACGACGAGGAGACGGTCGCGCTCGTCGCCGGCGGGCACACCTTCGGCAAGACGCACGGGGCGGCGGTGCCCGTGGGCCACGTCGGTCCTGAGCCCGAGGGCGCGCCGCTGGCCGAGCAGGGCCTTGGCTGGGCGAACAGCTTCGGCACGGGCATGGGCGACGACGCCATCACCAGCGGGCTGGAGGGTACCTGGACGCCCACCCCGACGACGTGGGACAACAGCTTCTTCGAGACGCTGTTCGGCTACGAATGGGAGCTGGTGAAGAGCCCGGCAGGCGCATGGCAGTGGATCCCGACCGATCCGGCCGCGGTAGGCACGGTGCCCGATGCCGAAGGCCGGCCTCGGCAGCACGCGCCGGTGATGCTCACGACCGACCTCGCGCTGCGGTTGGACCCGATCTACGAGCCGATCTCGCGCCGGTTCTTCGAGAACAGGACCGAGTTCGCCGACGCGTTCGCCAGGGCGTGGTTCAAGCTGACGCATCGCGACATGGGGCCGGTCTCGCGCTACCTCGGCCCGCTGGTTCCCGCCGAGCCGCAGATCTGGCAGGATCCCGTCCCCGCCGTCACGGGCGAGCTCGTCGATGAGGCGGACGTCGCCGCGCTCAAGGCCACGATCCTCGCGTCGGGGCTGACGGTCTCTGCGCTGGTCTCGGCCGCCTGGGCCGCGGCGTCGACGTTCCGCGGCACGGACAAGCGCGGGGGAGCCAACGGGGCGCGGATCCGCCTCGCGCCGCAGCACGACTGGGAGGTCAACAACCCCGCGGAGCTTGCGCAGGTGCTGCGCACGCTTGAGGGGATCCAGCAGGAGTTCAACAGCTCGCAGGCCGGCGGGGCGAAGCAGGTCAGTCTGGCCGACCTGATCGTGCTCGGTGGATGCGCGGCCGTGCAGCAGGCGGCGAAGAACGCCGGGCACGACGTCGATGTCCCGTTCGCGCCAGGCCGCACCGACGCGGCTCAGGAGCAGACCGACGTCGAGTCCTTCGCCGTTCTCGAGCCGGTCGCCGACGGTTTCCGCAACTACCTCGGCAAGCTGCACCCGCGGATGGCCGAGCACCACCTGGTCGACCGGGCGGGCCTGCTGACGCTGACCGCGCCCGAGATGACCGTTCTGGTGGGCGGTCTGCGGGTGCTTGGCGCGAACTACGACCGGTCCGGACTCGGCGTGCTCACCGACCGGCCAGGGACGCTGACCAACGACTTCTTCGTGAACCTGCTCGACATGGGCACGACGTGGCGGGCGACGTCCGAGGCCGAGGACACCTTCGAGGGCCGCGATCGCGGGACCGGCGATCTCAGGTGGACCGGCAGCCGGTTCGACCTGGTCTTCGGCTCCAACTCCCAGCTCCGCGGGATCGCCGAGGTCTACGCGAGCGATGACGCGCAGCGCAAGTTCGTGCGCGACTTCGCCGCCGCGTGGGACAAGGTCATGAACCTGGACCGGTTCGACCTGGCGTGACGGTGGCGTTCGGGCCGGCCCGCGCGGGCCGGCCCGAACGTCCGGCTGTCCGTCCCCCAAAGGGGGACTTATGTGGCATCGACGCGTGACCTTCGGCCCGCGCCCGGGGCGCCTCTATGGAGCGATCCTGGTGGTCAGGAGCCCTAGGAGGCGGCGGTGGCTCACCCGCATGCGCTGTCACCGGCGGGGACTGGCATCGGCGTGCAGCACCGGCGGATGCCCTGGACCCGCCAGACGGCCAGGTACAAGACGATCGGCGTGATCGCCGCGCTCGCGGTGGCGGCGGGCTTGCTTGGCGCGGCCGGCGTTCTGCCCATCATCGGAGTGGCCGGAATCGCGATCCGCAACACGGCCACGACCTTCAACACGATGCCCGTGGCCGGCCTTGGACAGCTGCCTGCGCGGTCGGAGTTGCTTGACTCCTCCGGCCAGCTGATCGCCTACTACTACCCGAGGAACATCTACCGGGTCCCTGTGACCTACCGGCAGATCGCGCCGGTGATGCGCGATGCCACCGTCGCGATCGAGGACGCCAGGTTCTGGCAGCACGGCGCCCTGGACCTGCGCGGCACCGTGCGCGCCATCATCTCCACGCTGTCGGGCTCGCAGGTGCAAGGGGGATCCGACATCGCGCAGCAGTTCGTCAAGAACGCGTGCGTCCTGACGGCAAGGACCACGCAGGAGGCCGCGGCCTGCACCGCGGAGACCCTCGCCAGGAAGGTGCGCGAACTGCGGATCGCCGCCAATGTCATGCACGAGATGACCAGGTCGCAGTTGCTCGCCGCGTACCTCGACGCGATCTACTTCGGCAACGAGGCCTACGGCGTGCAGGTCGCTGCCCGGCTCTACTTCTCGACGTCCGCGAGCAGGCTGAGCCTGACGCAGGCCGCGACCCTGGCCGGGTTGGTGCAGGACCCCGCGGCATACGACCCGCTGCTTCACCCGCAGGCGGCGCTGGCCAGACGCGACGCCGTCCTGCACCGGATGGCCCAGCTTGGCGATGTCACCCGGAGCGAGGCGGCGCTGGCCGGCCGGCAGCCGCTTGGCCTGCACGTGTCGGCTGTTCCGCTGCAGACGGGCTGTACCAGCCCGGTCGCTAGGTGGGCCGCCTTCTTCTGTGCCTACGTGCTCGCGGTCATGAGGCAGGATCCTGCCTTCTCAAGGGCATGGGCGGCGCTGAACTTCACCGGCGGGATGAGGATCTACACCACCTTGAGCGGCGCTGACCAGCGCGCCGCCGACAATGCCGTCAACTTCGTCGTGCCGGCCACGTCCGCGTACTACAACCCCGGTCACAACGTGGACACCGAGGTGATGATCCAGCCGGGCACCGGCTATGTGCGGGCGATCGCTGTGGACCGGCCGTTCGGCACCGGGCCCGGCCATACCACCGTGGATTACGCGGTGAACACGGCCTACGGCGGCAGTGCCGGCGTGCAGACCGGGTCATCGGCGAAGATCTTCACCCTGGTGACCGCGCTCGAGCAGGGCATACCGTTCGGGTATCACCTCAGGGTCACGTCCCCGACGACGGTCGGGCCGTACTACAACTGCAAGGGCGGCTACGTCCCGCCCTTCAACGTGATCAACGCCGAAGGACCTCAGGGGGCCAGGACGTACACGCTCTACGATGGCACCGTAGAGTCGATCAACGCGTTCTACGCCACCCTTGAGCAGCGCGTCGGCCTCTGCAACGTGGTCCGCACGGCGGTCAGCCTGGGGATGACCAGAGCAGACGGAACGTCGCTGCTGCGCCGTGATCCGCACCTCCCGGCCGGCAACAACCTGTCGGCCGACAACTACCCGTCATTCACGCTCGGCTCGGTCTACGTGTCCCCGATGAGCATGGCGGACGCGTACGCCACCCTGGCCGCGCGCGGCGTCTACTGCAAGCCGGTCGCGATCACGGCGATCACCGCGAGCAACGGGAAGCGGTTCGGCGTGCCGCCGACCCGTTGTCACCAGGCGGTGAGCCCGGCAGTCGCCGACGCAGCGAACTACGTGCTGCAGGGCGTGCTCGGTCCGAGCGGCACCGGGGACAACCGGGGGATCGGCATTCCGGCCGCGGCCAAGACCGGCACCGCCAACGGCGGCTACTACGCGGACTTCGCGGGCTACACGCCGCGCCTCGCTGCCTACGTCTCGGTGTTCAACCCGGTCGCTCCGACCGGCGCCGGTGCGATGGTCTACCAGAGGGCGGACTACCGCGAGGTGGACGGCTCGCTGGCCGCTCCTGGTCAGATGTTCGGCGACAACGCGCCGGGCGCGACCTGGCAGATGTCGTTCCTGCGCCTCCACCTTCCTGCGGCGCCCTTCGTCTACCCTCCGGCCTACCCGTTCTTCGGCCTGCCGCTTCACTACACGCCGCCGCCGAAGAAGCACACGCCGACCCCGAGCCCCACTCCGACGCCTACCGCCCCGCCGACGCCGACCCCGGCGCCCACGCCGACTCCCACGGGATCGCCCCCGGCGCTGCCGTCGACGGGACCATCCGGCGCATTCGGTCGGCAGGGCATTGCCGTCCGTCAACCGGTACCGGCGTCACACCCATAACTTCCGCCGGTTTGACAGTCGCCGAACAATTGTTCAGGATACTGGATGTGCGTACAGCGCGGGAGGATCTGAAGGCTGCGGCGGTCATCCGCGATGCGGCGATGCGGCTGTTCGCTGAGCGGGGCGCCGCCGCTGTGACGGTCCGGCAGATCGCCGCGGCGGCCGGGGTCTCCCCGAGCCTGGTGATCCACCATTACGGGTCGAGGAAGGGGCTGCGGGACGCGGTGGACCGCCGCGCGGTCGCGTTCTTCGAGGAGATGATCGGCGAGCTCGCCCGGATCGGCGAGGCGGGCGGCAGCGCGTCGCTCGGGGAGATGCTCGCCGACGGGATGGAGACCGAGCCCGCCCTGACCGGGTACCTGCGGCGCCTGCTCGCCGAGGGCGGCGAGACTGCGGACGATCTGTTCGCGAAGCTCTTCGAGGCGACCGCCGCCGTGATGCGGTCGCTGGTGGAGGCGGGGATCGCCCGGCCGGCCCCCGACGAGCCGGTCCGGGCGGCGTTCCTGCTGGCGAACGACCTGGCGGTGGTGCTGCTCCGCGGGCAGATCGGCCGGGCCGCCGGCATCGACCCGCTGAGCCGGGCAGGGCTGGCCCGGTGGTCGGCGGCGGTGATGGACGTCTACACGGGCGGCGTGTTCGCGGCGCCGGCGGCGCCCGGGATGCCCGCCTCCGGCCAGCCATCAGCGAGGGAGGACCAGGACCAGTGACCGCAGCTATCGAGGCTTCCGCCTTGTGCAAGACCTACGGCAGGACCCGCGCGGTCACCGGCCTGGACCTCGTGGTCGAGGCCGGCCAGGTGTTCGCGTTCCTGGGGCCGAACGGGGCGGGGAAGACCACCACCATCCGGATCCTGCTCGCCCTGCAGCGGCCGGACAGCGGCAGCGCTGCTGTCCTCGGGCTTGACTGCGGCCGGGACAGCGTCGAGATCCACCGGCGGATCGGCTACCTGCCCGGGGAACTTGCGCTGTACCCCAGGATGACCGGCCGGCAGCACATCGCCTGGCAGGCCAGGGCCAGGGGGCTGCGGGACCTGTCGTTCGCGGCCGAGCTCGCCGAGCGGCTCGGCGCCGTCCTCGACCGCCCGGCCAGGGAACTCTCCAAGGGCAACAGGCAGAAGATCGGCCTGGTCCTGGCGTTCATGAGCCGGCCGGAACTGCTCGTGCTCGACGAGCCGACCTCGGGCCTGGATCCCCTGATGCGCAGCGAATTCGGCCGGCTGGCCCGCGAAGCAGTGGCAGCAGGCGGGACCGTGTTCTGGTCCTCCCACGAGCTCGACGAGGTGCAGCGCCTCGCCGACCGCGTCGCGATCATCAAGCAGGGCCGGCTCGTCGCCACCGAGACCGTCGAGCACCTGCGCCAGAGCGCCCCCCAGGCGGTGCACGCACGATTCCCGGTCCCGGTCGACCCTTCCCTGTTCGCCAGGATCGACGGGGTGACGGTCACCTCCTGCGACAGCGACGCCGTCGACCTCGAGGTGACCGGCCCGATCGGCCCGGTGCTGCGGGTGATCGCCGACCGCGACCCGGTGGACTTCACCTCCCAGCACGCCGACCTGGACCAGCTCTTCCTCGCCTACTACCGCGAACTCGCCGTACCGGAGCCGTCCCATGCACGCTGACATCACCAGGCTCGACATCTCCAGCAGGCGCCGCAGCCTGATCGGCTACTGCCTCGGCATGGCCATCTACGCGCTCATCGTCGTCGCCATGTACCCCGCGTTCAAGACCTCTATGTCCCTGGACAACCTCATCCGCAGCGACTCCACGGCTGCCGCGCTGTTCGGGGTGACCGGTCCCATCTCCTCGACGGGCGGATGGCTCGACGGCAACATCTACGCGAACTTCTTCCCCCTCATCATGCTCATGCTCACCATCGGCTATGGCGCGGCCTGCCTGGCCGGCCAGGACGAGGACGGCACCCTCGGCCTGCTCGCCGCCCTCCCGGTCCGCCGCACTGCCATCGTCACGCAGAAGGCAGCCGCGATGGCCGCCCAGGCCGCCGCGCTCGCCGCAACGGTCGCGGTCCTGGTGATCATCGGCCGGTCGTTCCAGCTGTCGGTCACTGCCACCAACGTTGCGGCCGCCTCGGCCGCCGTCTTCCTGATGGGCCTGGACTTCGGCCTGATCACCATGGCGGCCGGAGCGCTGACCGGCAGAAAAGGAACCGCCATCGGCATCGGCACCATCCTGGCCGCCGCCTCCTACCTGGTCAGCACGCTAGCACCGGTAGCCTCCTGGATCCGGCCGGGACGGTACGCATCCCTGTTCTACTGGTCGACCGGAAACAGCCAGATCAGCCACGGCGTCAGCCCCGCCGACTACGCCGTCCTCCTGACGACAGGACTGGGCGCGCTCGCCGCGGCCATCTTCGCATTCCGCCGGCTCGACCTCCACTGACTGGCCGCACCTGGCACGGGCCTGCGTGGTCAGCAGCACGCAGGCGGGCGGTCAGCCGCGGTCCGGCGGGCTGCCGCGAGGCAGCCGTAACGAGTCCAGGTCAAGGTCGGCGACCAGCAGGCCGACCGGTCCGCACTGCGCATGGAGCGAGCCGAGCGGGTCGGCTGCGGGCCGAGTTTGGCGGTCAGTGCCGGATCAGCTGGCGGGTGCACGTGTTGAAGTAGGTGCTGGGGTTGAACGCCTGGCCGTGCTGGGGAAAGTACCGCTTGAGTGCCTGGCAGACGAGCCTGCCCTGGCATGTTCCGAGGTCGAAGACGGCGGTTGCCTGGCCCAGGTTGCCGGGGGGATGCGTGAGTCGGCCGGGTTCCCCAGGAAGATGCCGGCGTGCCGCGTGATGGCGGTGGCCCGGGGGCCTCCCCACGACGTCCAGTGCAGGCCAGGCCCGGCCCTGCACGGGCCGTCGCCCAGGCTGACCTCGGTCGGCTGCGCGATCCCGAACCCGGGCTGGAACGGGTCGCTCGACACCAGGCCGAGCGCCGGACATGGATCTCGCCGACCTGGGATCCCAGACGCCGGCCGCCCGGCCGGAAGGACCGCCGCCAGAGCCGGCGCCAGGGCCTTGCGGCCCTGGCCGGACACCAGCAGCCTGACAGCCGACAGCGCGACGGCCGGCACAGGCCGGCCGGCATGAGATGCCTCACGGGCGGATGGCGCGGCCGGATGCGCCTGGCTGGTGCCGCTGCCGCACCCGGGTGTGGCAGCCGGCGCCGGTGCGGCTGGCTGCCTGTTCAGGGGCCTAGCGTCCGTTGGAGGAGAAATGCTGGTAGTCGGGCGAGCCTGACCAGTTCCCTCCCCAGCCCCAGCCGATCGCTGTGAATGCCTTCACCAGCACGCCGCCCGGGTAGGCCATCCCGCGGCGGATGTCGGACCGGTTCAGGTAGGCGGCGCCGGCCTTCGGCTGGACGCCGACCCCCGCCTCGACGTACGGGTTCTGGACGGTGTTGACGTCGATGGCCAGCCCGTAAGCGTGCATCGACCACTGCGGCGGCCCCGGCGCGACGGCGCGGCGGCAGTTGAAGCCCGAGGTGTTGTCCGCCGCCATGGATCTCGGGTCGCTGCCGTGGTAGGCGTCGACCGGTTTCATCCGCTTGATCGGGAACCTCGCGCGGTAGAGCCGGGCGAAGACCCTGATGACCTTCTTGACGACGCTGGCGTTGACGATGAGCTCGCCCCCGTGCGCCGCGCGATCGAAGCCGATGTAGGGCATGTGGATCGCGCGCAGCTGGCGCGGCGGCACCGGGCAGCCCGGGCGCCAGCTGTACGGCACATCGCGCGGGGCGAGCGGCCCTGACACCGTGGCCGAGAACCTCGGGATAGGCGCCTTGCTGGGGGGAGGGGCTGGCGAGGCGCTCGGGGAAGGGCCGCTGGCTGCCGGCCTGGCGACTGCTCTCGCCGTCGGCGGGCCGGCGTTCGCGCTGGCGCAGCCGGCCGCGAGCAGCACCGCCATCCCGGTGCCGGAGGCGATCATGAAAAGCCGGCTCGTCACGACTACAGCGTACGGCGCGCCAGGGCGGCCGATGCCGGGTCCGTGTTGTCACGGGGCATCGCATTAAGTAGGTTGCCAGGCGACCGGTTGGCAGTGCTTGCACACGCAGAGGCGGCAAATGCGCGGAGCGGTCCCGGCGCGGCTTGGTGCCGGCGGTGGCGCAAGCTGGCGCGGGGTGCTCGCTCTCGTCCCGATCATCCTCCTGGGGTCCTGGTCGGCCGGGCATTCCGGCGGCGCCTGGCCCAGGATCGGGGGCGCCGGGGCGGTGCGGCAAGTCGTCACGGTGACGGCGGCATCGCATACGACGACTTACGCGACCTTGCGTGCGTACCGGGTCTCGGGCGGCAAGCGGGTGCTGGTGCTCGGACCGTGGATCGCCCGGGTGGGCTACAGCGGCGTGGCCCTGCCCGGCCGGAAGCGGGAAGGCGACGGCAAGACCCCGTCAGGCACCTTCGGGATCAGCTTCTTCTTCGGGGTGCAGCGTAAGCTGGACTTCTCGTTCCCGTTCCGGCACGCCTACAGCTTCGACTACTGGGACGACGACCCGGCCAGCGCCCGTTACAACGAGTGGGTCAACGCGAACAGGCACGATCCCGGCGCCAGTCCCGAGCCTTTGCACAACGCGCCCGCCTACGATTACGCGGCTGTGATCACCTACAACACGGCCCGCACGCCCGGGCTTGGCAGCGCGATCTTCCTGCACGTCGGGTTCAGCTCGCCGACCGTCGGCTGCGTCTCCCTGCCGCGGCCCAGGCTCATCAAGATCCTGCTCTGGCTCAAGCCGCAGGACCATCCGAAGATCACCATTTCCGGCTGACTTCGAACGCGGGCCCGGAGTCGGCGCGGGTGGCCGTCGGGGGTGGCCATGATCCGCGGTTCCTTCTGGACGGATCAGCACCGCGGGATGTACGTCGTGAAGCCGGTCGTCTTCTGCGAGATCGGCGAACCGGGCGTGTTGATGTAGAGGTCGCTGACGTAACCGCCATCGAGCAGCTCATCCCAGACGTCGGTCGAGACGCCCTTTGAGTTGGTTTCGTCCTGGCCGAGGACCTGGCAGACGACCTGAACGGGCTGCTTGTTCTGCAGGAGCCCAAGGATCGGATAGCTGGTTCCTGGGCCCTTGCGTATGTGCAGGCCGCAAGGTAGCTGTCCCCTGCAGGTATGGAAAACCTGGAACGTGTAGGTGACCGTAGCCGGGGTGGTGCTCGTCGCCGGTGTGCCAGTGTTCGGAGCGGGACTTGACGGGCTGCTGGTCACGGCAAGGCTCGCCGACACAAGGACTCCGCCGAGCCGGGCAGTGATGAAGGTGCTCCCCGTGCCGGTGGCGGTGACCAGGCCGGAGCTGGTGACGTCGGCTACGGCCGTGTTAGCCGATGCCCAGGTGGCGGTGGCGAGCACCTGGGGCGAGACCCTGGATCCGTCGGCCAGCTGGCCCTGCAGGCTGAGCTGAAGGTTCTGGTTCTGAACCAGCTCGATCGTGGCGGGGGAGATGACCAGTGACTGGATGGTCGTGGCGGGAGGTGCCAGCAGGTGGAGTTGCTTCTGCTGGACGGCCAGGGCCCGTGCCCATCCGGCAAGCCGGGCCGGGATCGCCCCGGCCGGCGGAACGGTTGCGCGGTAACCGACGGTGACCGTTCCCTGAGCAGGAAGGTCCAGCTGCCATTTCACCAGTGGATCCGCCTGGACGACTGCGGCGGCAGGGGTAAAGCGGACCGTCTGGACCGTGGCGGCGATGCCACTCGGAATGGCCTCGAGGAACGACACCCGGTGAGCAAGACCATCGGCGCTGCTTGCCGTCGCGGTCTCGGTGAGCACCGAGCCGTGCGGGCCGCTGAGCGTCCAGTGGCGCACGATCAGCAGGCTGTCCGGGTAAGCCTGCGGCGCGAACACATAGGAGACGGCATGCGAGGGCTGGACGGCATCCGATGCCCCGGGCTGGTGCAGGATGTCCCGCGTCGTCACGGCCGCCGCCGCGATCAGCACCGCTAGCGACAGGGCGAGAGCCGTCACCGGCCAGGGCCGCCGGAACCAGGGTCGACTGTGGCGGCCGCCCCTTGGAGCCGCGGTCTGTTTCGCGCTGGGGTCGCTGCCGGTCGCTGCCGGACGGCCGGCCCGCCTGGATGGCGCATCGATCGTGAGGTTAGCTCCGTCAGCGGGGGCTGGAATCGGATCATCCGGCGACGTCGTCAGCGACGACCGGTCGACGATCTGCGTGGCCGGGCGGACGGCCTGCTGCGCATCGGGAGCGGCCGCATGAGCGACGGGAGTCGCTGGCAGCCCGGGCGGAGTGGCAGACCGCCTTGGAACGGCGGACTGGAAGACCGGCGCCGGCATCGGAGCAAGAGCGGGGACGTCCGCGAGCGATGGCTCCAAAGCAAGGAGCGCTTCGGCGGTCTCCGCGCACCGGGGGCGCGCATCAGGGTCCTTGGCGAGCAGCGAGTCGATCACAGCCCACAGTCGCGTCGGCGCCGCGGGGATCGGCGGTGGCATCTCGTCGAGATGGCGCCGGAGTACCGCCATCGGATGGCCGCCGGCGAACGGCGTGCGGCCGCAGAGCATCTCATACAGGACGATCCCGGTGGAGTACATGTCAGCCGCAGGTGTCGCGGTTTCATGGTCGGCGACCTCCGGCGCCATGTACTCGGGTGTGCCGATCACGCTGCTGAGCTTCGTCAGCGAGCCGCCATAGGTCAGCCGGGCGACGCCGAAGTCGGTCAGCTTGAGCCGCGACTGGCTGCCCGCAGCGTCGATGAGCAGGTTCTCTGGCTTGACGTCCCGGTGCACAATCCCCGCATTGTGCACGGCGGCGAGGCCGTCAAGCAGTTCGCGGCAGTGGCGGACGGCCGCAGCCGGCGGGAGCGTGCGCTGCGCATGCAACTCATGCCGCAGGTCCTGGCCGTTTACCAGTTCCATGACGATCCCGAGCGTCTGGCCTTCAACGACCAGATCGAGGACGCGGACGACATTCGGATGGTTGATCGAGAGCAGGATTGAGCGTTCCTGAATGAACCGGGCGACGATATCCGGGTCGGAGACCAACTCGGGCTTGAGGATCTTTACGGCGACGGGCGCGCCGGTGTCCCTGATGCTGCCGGAGAATACCTGGCCCATCGCCCCTCGGCCCACCGGCTCATGCAGCACGTACCTGCTGCCCAGCAGATGGTCCATGCTTATCCCTCCCCTCGTGAACCACCCAGGTCAGCTGCCTCGCCGCGTCCGGCAGGAGAACGGAAGTGGCCGTACCGATGCCCGAGAAGGTGCGAGTACCAGCGGCAATTCAGAAGTCATGCCGCTCCTGGTAATTCTTGCTTTTTGTAGTTCTGTCGCGCTATCCACGCCAATCCTTCACAAGGGCAGCTCAGGCGCCCGGTGTGGGCGGCAGGATGGCGGGGCGCCGTTCGGCTGGCCGCTGGCCGCGCTGGCCGCGCTGGCCGCCACCCTGTGCAGCGGCACGCTGGCCTGACTCGGCAAGATGGCGCGTCAATGCGGTGGCAGTCGGTCCAAGAGCCAGCCCGGCCGGCCCTGTCGGTGCCCAAGCGGGACAAGACGGCCGCTGGCTATCAGTTCCTCGCCCCGGCAGGCCGCGCGACGGATCGCCTACGGAATGCACGGCCGTTGCGGTCGCTGGGCTCAGCGGGTGAGAATCGGGCAGTGCCCTCGGAACCTGGCTATGCGGAGTGGGCGTCGCGCCATGGCCCAGCCGAGAGCGTGGCGTGCGTCTGGGTATCCCGGCCCAGCGAGACGACGGGCAGCCGGGTCCTGCCTGACGCCTGCCTCGACATCATCTGGGACGGCACCTGGCTCTTCGTCGCCGGGCCGGATACCGGCCCGGTCGAGGTCGCTCGCCAGCCCGGCCTGACGGTCGCCGGCGTGCGCTTCAGGCCGGGGAAGGCGCCCGGTTTTCTAGGCGTCCCCGCCAGCGATCTGCTGGACGAACGGATAGCCCTGGCCGAGCTGTGGGGGCACGCCTGCGCCGACCGGCTCGCCGCCAGGCTCGCCCGCGCGCCCAGCCCGGAGGCCGCCGCCGATCTGCTCGACCGCGCGGTGGCAGGCCGGGCCGGGTCGGCGGATGCCGCCGACCCGGTGGTCGACGCGCTGGTCGCGATGCTCGCCGGGCAGCCAGAGTCGAACGGCGTGGTGCAGGCCGCCAGCCGGGCCCTGGCCGTGGGCGAACGCCGGCTGCACCGGCGCTGCTGCGCTGCCGTGGGCTACGGGCCGAAGATGCTGGAGCGCGTGCTGCGCTTCCAGCGCGCCAGGAGTCTCGCCCGCCGCGGTGGGTCGCTGGCGCTGCTTGCCGTCGAGGCCGGGTACGCCGATCAGGCGCACCTGACCCGCGAGTGCCAGCGGCTGGCGGGCACCACGCCGTCTGATCTGTTCAAGACCTCCGCCGAGGACAGCTTCTAGCATCGGCGCATGGACAAGCAATTCGCCGCAGGGCGAGACTTCATCCTGCGCCAGGGCCGGCTGGTCGAGCGGCGGCTCTTCGCCGCCTGCTTCGACGGCGCCCCGACCAGCGGGGTCGCCGACGCGCTGCGCGGCTATCGCAACGACGACGGCGGGTTCGGTCACGGCCTCGAGCCGGACAAGCGCTGCCCGGCCAGCCTGCCGATCGACGTCGAGGTCGCGCTCCAGGCACTGATCGCGGCGGGTGCCGCCGACCAGCCGCTGGTCACGGGCGCCTGCGACTATCTCGCCGGGGTCGCCGCACGGGTCGGCCGGGATGGCGCGGTGCCGCTGGCGTTTCCGGTGATCGAGAGCTACCCGAGGGCCGCGCACTGGGCCGAGTGGACGTACGAGCCCGCGCTGAACCCGACCGCGGGCCTGGTCGGCCTGCTGCGCCAGCTCGGGGCCGAGCATCCCTGGGTGCAGTCGGCGGCCGCCTGGTGCTGGGACCAGCTGACCGCCGGTGACCTGCCCGACGACGCCCATGCGCTCAGCGAGGTGCTCGTGTTCCTCGCGAGCGCACCGGAGCAGGACCGTGCCGACGAGGCGGCCGGCCGGGTCAGGGAGCGGCTGACCACGGCGGCCATGTTCCGCATCGACCCGGACGACGAGAGCTACGGCCTGTCGCCGCTGAGCGTCGCGCCGCGCGCGGACAGCCGGTGGCGCGCGTTCTTCTCCGACGAGGTGATCGATGCCCATCTCGACCGGCTTGAGCAGGAGCAGCAGGCCGACGGCGGCTGGCCGATCCGCTGGGAGCCGCCCAGCGAGGCCTCCTTGCTCGAATGGCGCGGGATGGTGACGCTCGGTGCCCTGCGCACGCTGGTCTCCTACGGCAGGCTCAGCCCTTCTGGCGAGCAGTAGCCGCGCCCTTCTGGCGAGCAGTAGCCGCCGCACGACCGCGCTGGCATGCTTGCTGGCGTGAACGCCGCCCAGCCCAGCGACCCGCCCGGCATGCCTGGGACGTCAGGCCCGCTGGGCCGCGTACGCGGCCTGGTCGACGGGCTGATCGGGCCGCTCGGCAACGGCGACATGCTCGCCTGGGCGAGCCCGTGCGAGGCCGACGCCGTCTCACGCGAGCTGTTCGCGCTGATCGCCGGCGCGGGCCTGTTCGATGACTGGGGACCCGACTTGCCGCCCGGCCCCCCGGCCGGGCCTGACGAGCTCATGGCCAGGCTCTGGGAGATCGACGAGGCCGCGGCCACCGACCGCCTTGCCGGGCTGATCGGCACCTCACTCGCGTACGGCACCCGGGGGCGCCGCGCGCCGGGCGAGGCCGGGCAGCTCGCCGCGGACCTGGCCGGGCTGCTCGGCGGCGCCGCGCGCTGGTGGTCGAACACCGACCTGACCAGCTGGAACCCCGTGACCAGGCACACCTTCGACGGCCTCGTGGTGGGCGCGGGCCACGGCGTCATCGTGGCCGTCCTGGCTGTCGACGAGGACTGAGGCTAGCCGTCCAGGTAGTCACGCAGCTCAGCGACGAACCCGGCGATCTCGGCAACATCGCCCCTGCGCGCCTGCGGCCACTCGTCCAGCCTGCTCCACCAGTACTCCCGAGGCGTACCGGGGAACCGAGGCATCAGGTGGATGTGCAGGTGCGGTACCCCGTCGCCGATCACCGCCGCGTACACGTGCTCGGCCCCGGCCGCCTCGCGCAGCGCCTGGCTGGCGCGGGTGCACCACCAGCCAGTCCGCCGCGCCTCGGCGTCGGTGAGGTCAGCCAGGCCGGGCGCGTGCCTGCGCGGCTCCACCAGCAGGTGGCCCAGGTACGCGGTCGTGCCCTCGCGGCCGAGTACATCAGGCGTGACCACGTGCGAGACCACGATCAGGTCGTCCTCGGCAACCGGTCCGCCGGGCGTCAGCACGCCCCGGTCACGGTGCTTGCGGCAGACGAAGCACTCCGTCGCGCCCGTTGCTGCCATGCCGGCCATCCTGCCACCCGCCAACGACAGCCAGAAAGAGTATATTTTTCAACATATCCCGCGACGCCCGTCCCGGCGCCCCGGCCAGTCAGGGCACCCGTACCTGTCGGCCGGCCGGCGGCCTGGCCGCGCTGAACTCAGCTCCGGCCGTGGTCACCGTGCGGGACCTCGACCGGGACCTGGCCAGGCAGGAAGAGCTGGCCAGGCGCATCTTCGGCGGCCTCGCGGGCCGGGGATACGCGGCGCTTGTCGTGTTCGACCTGCAGGTCCTGCTGGATCGCACCCGGGATTTAGCTGGGCTGAAGCAGCACCTTGACGGCGCCGGTGTGCCGGGAGTCCTTCAGCGCGAGCACCGCGTCCTGCCAGCGCTCAAGCGGGAACCGGTGGGTGATCACCGGGGTCAGGTCAAGGCCGGCCGTGATGAAGTCGAAGTAGTGCTGCATCGCGTGCTTGGCGACACCGCCGACCTCCTCGATGCCGAACCCGTTCGACCCGATCACCTTGAGTTCCTTGAAGTACAGCGGCGTCCACTCGAACCGCTTCGGCGGCTCGACGCCAGAGACGATCAGCGTGCCGCCGGTCGCCAGCAGCCGGAGCGAGGTCTCGACGGTCTCGACCGAGCCGATCGTGTCGTAGACCACGGCCGGGCCGTCCTGCAGCCAGTCGCGCTTGCTCCACGGCTCGAGCGGGGTCGCGCCGACCCGGCGGGCGACCTGCCCGACAAGCTCGTCAGGCAGGGACGACAGCACGGCGTGCGCGCCAAGCTGTGTCGCCATCTCGGCCCTGGCGCCCGGCCTGGTCGCCGCCCAGACGTCGGCAGCCGGATACAGGTGGCGGATCAGCCCGATCGCGGCGAACGCCAGCGTGCCCGAGCCGTACACGAGGACGGGCTGCCCGTCCGGCGGGGGCGCGAGCAGGATCGAGCGCAGCGACACGCTGACCGGGTCGGCGAGCACCGCGGCGTCGTCGGAGACCTCGTCGGGGATGGCGAATAGCTGCGAGTCGTGCGCGCCGAACCGCTCGGCGTGCGCGCCGACCGCGGCGGCGCAGTTGCCGATGTGGATCGAGACCGGAAGGGTGCCCGAGCGGAAGTTGCGGCACCACGGGTAGCGGCCGTCCGCGCACGCCTGGCAGGGCGGGTCGATGCCGCGCGGGCCGCAGGATAGCCACGGGTTGAGTACCACCCGCTGGCCGGTGTCCGCCCGGCGGCCGACCGCCTCGTGCCCGAGCACGTGCGGGAACGACACTAGCGCGGTGAGCGGGTTGTCCCTGGCGCCGTTCAGCAGGATCTGCTTGACGTCCGAGCCGCACAGCCCGGAGAACGTGGTCTGCACCCGCACCCAGTCCGCTGCGGGAAGCGGCAGCTCGTCGATGTCCTCGACGCGGACCGGCGCGAGCCTGGAGACGAATGCGCGCCGGTCTACCCGCCCGCCGATCGTCGCAGCGGCCTCGCGGGCAAGGCTGTGCCGGAACACCAGCGCCCTCACGTTGACCTCTTTCGCCGGGGCAGCCCAACCTATCAAGACGGCCGACATGACGGACAGTCCGCCTGCGGGCGGTCAGAAGGCCCCGGGTCTATCCGCCAGCACGGGGCGGGATGCCGCCCGGGATTCAGGCCTTCCTCGCGACATGGGGTACGAGCCTGGTGACGCGGCTGTGCGGTCTGGCCGCTGCCTGAGGAGCACGGGGCTCCTTGACGCGCTCGCTGAAGTGCCGGCGCACGAAACCCAGGCACCAGAACACGAATACGCCGAAAATGACCCATCCTGCGATACTCATCGTTCGCATCCTCCTCCGGATGAGTCTCGGTCCGCCGCGGTGCGGCGTCGGCTGGCATCTGCTGCGATGCCGCCACTACCAGGCTCTGCTGACCTGGTGCGTTCCGGCCAGTGTCACTGGTCGGCTGGCGATGGGACCTTCAGCACTGTCGGCTTTGTCCGGCGGTCCAGGGGCCGGAGCCGCCCGCCAGGCTCTCGTCGGCGGCGTCGGCCGCCTCGACGTCCTCGCGGGAGATGCCGAGCAGGAACAAGATCGCGTCCAGGTGCGGGACGCTCAGTGACATGTCGGCCGCGCTGCGCACAGCGGGTTTGGCGTTGAACGCGATCCCGAGGCCCGCGGCCGCGATCATGTCCAGGTCGTTGGCGCCGTCGCCGACCGCGACGGTCTGGCTGAGCGGCACGCCGGCGCTGGCGGCGAACTCCCTGAGCATCCGCTCCTTGCCCGGCCGGTCGATCAGCTCGCCGGTGATCTGCCCGGTCAGCTGGCCGCCGGAGATCTCCAGCGTGTTCGCGGCCGCGTAATCAAGCCCGAACTCCTCGGTCAGCCAGTCAGTGACCTGGGTAAACCCGCCGCTGACCACGCCGCACCGGTAGCCGAGCCGCCTGAGAGTCCTGATCAGCGTCCGTGCGCCAGGGGTCAGCCTGAGCTTGCCGAGCAGCTGGTCGAGCACGCTCGCGTCAAGCCCGGCGAGGAGGGCGACCCGCTGGCGCAGGGACGCGGCGTAGTCGATCTCGCCGCGCATGGCCGCGGCGGTGAGCGCCGTGACCTCGGCGGCGCAGCCTGCCTGGTCGGCCAGCAGGTCGATGGCCTCGTCCTGGAGCAGGGTGGAGTCGACGTCCATCACGACCAGGCGCATCGCCCGGCGGTGCAGCCCGCCGCGCTGCACCGCGATGTCGGCGCCGAGCGCGGCGGACTCAAGCGCCAGCGCGGCACGGAGCTCCTCGGGGTTGGCGCCGGACACCTCGAACTCGATGCAGGTGACCGGGCGGCTGGCCAGCCGACCGATCTTGTCGATGTTGGCGCCGTTGGCCGCGATCCGCCCGGCGATGGCCGCGATCACGGCGGGAGCCAGTGGGTTGCCGAGCACGGTCACGTGCAGCCGGCCGCGCTGCCTCGGCTGCTCGCCGGAGCCCAGCGTGAGCTCGGCGTTCATGCCCAGGTCGTCGGCGAGCGAGGCGACCTGGCGGTGGATCGCGGTCAGGTCGGGTGACGGCGGGCAGGCAAGCAGCACGCCGAGCACCAGGTGGCCGCGGATGACGACCTGCTCGACGTCGATGACCGCGAGGTCGTGCGCTGACAGCTCGCCGAACAGCCTGGAGGTTACGCCGGGCCGGTCGCGCCCGGTCAGCGTGACGAGCAGGGTCGTGGTCGGTCGGGACATGGCGCTGACCACGCTACCGAGCCTGTGGCCCGCGGCGGGCACGCGGGGCGCTCACCGGGCCGGCTCGTCACGGCGGCGTGCGACATGCAGTGCGGCGCCCCAGCCGCGGCTGAGCCTGCCGTCCGGGCGCAGCGCCAGTCGCCGGCGGATCTCGCCGTACAGCCGGTCGCGCTGCCAGCCGGCCATCGCGATGTGGCCGGAGAACGTGTCGAGCAAGGCGATGTAGGACTCGGCGTCGTAGCTGACCTCCCAGCCGAACTGCCGGATTTGCACGTCGCCGAACAGGCCGCTGTCCTCGATCTCGCGCCTGGCGTCGGGCAGCTCGCCTGGCCTGGCGAAGACCGCCCCCGGCGGCAGGGACTCGCCGATCTCGTCATAGACGTCCTGCAGGTCGGCGAAGAACGGGTCGCCGCCCTCAGGAAACACGTGCGCGGCCTCCGAGAACGCCAGGTGACCGCCGGGTCGCAGCAGCTCCCAGGCCCGGCGGTACTTCACCGCCGGGTCAGGCCAGTGCCAGGCCGTCGCCGCGAAGACCAGGTCGTAGCTGGTCCCGGCGGGCGGCCGCCAGACCTCGAACGCCGCCTGCACGACCTGCACGCCGGGATAGGAGGCCAGGTTCTGCCTGGCCTGCGCGGCCAGCCCGGGGCCGAGCTCGACGCAGGTGACCAGGAAGCCGCGGCGGGCCAGCGGCGCCGTCGCGATGCCGGTACCGCAGCCGACCTCGAGCAGCCGGTCGCCGGGCCGCAGGCCCGCGAGGGCCGTCAGCTCGTCGAACAGCACGGCCGGGTAGCGCGGGCGGGCCTGGTGGTAGCGGCCCGCCGTCAGGTCGAAGGTCACCCGCAGCCGCTCGCGGTCCGCGCTCACGCCGTGCTCACCCCCCCTGGTCGTCTCGGTTCGATTATCGGTGATGAGCATTACGCTCACGTCGGCCGCGCGATTGGCCGAAGTTGAGTTAGTCTCTAAAGCCGTCAGCAACTCAGCGGCGAAGGCCAGGACAATAGCGATCCGCGCAACCTTGCTGACGTTGACGCTGCCGTTCAGGCGCGCAGCTTGCGCGGCAGCGACCATCCTCGCGGGGATCACCCACGGTCACCCGCTCGGCGGATGCCACGGACCGGCGATGACCCGTCCGCCGATGGCCTTTTGTATAAGCTTCGCGTCGGCTTTGTTTGTCTCGACCCACCAGTTCGGTCCGACGTCACTCCAGATCTGCTCGGTGCCGCTAGACGCCGAGTTGTCGAGCACCATCTTGGTAGTGACCTTGCCAGGGAACACGTCGATTCTCTGGTTGGCGATCCCCTTCAGGCGGCAGGACGCCTCAGACGATGCACCTTGGGCTTCTGGTGCCCGCGGGTAGAACGCCTCGGTGCACGGCAAGCCGCCGTGCCCGAGCGCGGCAATCAGCTGGTGCGCGGACGGATAACGGACTGCGGCTACCGAGCCGCCACCGCCACCGCCGCAGCCTGCCAGGCCGATTGCACCGGCAGCCGCGAGCGCACCTACGAGCAGACCGGGCGAACGCTTCATTCGTTGACCTCCAGATCCCATAGACCTCTGTCACTCGCGTGACGTAAGTGTCAGGCGGCTAATCGGACTGCCGCGGATCGGTTCATATCTCGGCAGCAGCGAACAGTAGGACGCGTAGCTATCCAACCGGGTTGTCATGGTCCCTTGGAGGCCAGGTCCGTGACAGAAGCGAGGCTGCCGCGGCGGCGTCCTGACACGATGGCGCAGTGTCAACGGCCATGTTGAGGGCCGGTGGGAGCCGATGCCGAGGGCCAGCACCAGGCGGACCTGCGTGCTGACCAGGTGGCGTTCACCCCAGCCGATCTCGGTCCGCACCTGGGTGGCGAACAGCTCCAGCGGCGCGGAGATCGTCCAGCAGGCCGCACTCCCCCGCGATCGCGGATCGCGTCGGCCTGCTCGGCCGTCCAGTACCGCTGCCCGTCCGGTCCGTCGCTGTGCCGCGCCGGTTCGGGCAGGATGCCCTTACGAAGCCACTGGTGCACAGTGCTCGGCACCGTCGAGCCGGAGCGTTCGCTGGCGTGACCAGTGAGTGTGATCCCAGCGGAGAAGAGCTTTGCCCGGGGCTGGCAGCCTGCGCCCGGGCTCGGCGAATCCATCAGGGGCGTACAACAGGCTGGCTGATGCGCCGCTGGTTGCACGCGGGCCGTTGGCATTCGCGGGCCAGACGGTCGGCCGTGGCGCTGGTGCTCGCGGTGGCATCGACCGCGCGGCCATGACGTGCGCCGGGTGATCGGTGTACCTCGAGCAGCCGGTCGCCGGGCCGCAGGCCCGCGAGGGCCGTCAGCTCGTCGAACAGCGCGGCCGGGTAGCGCGGGCGGGCCTGGTGGTAGCGGCCCGCCGTCAGGTCGAAGGTCACCCGCAGCCGCTCGCGGTCCGCGCTCACGCCGTGCTCACCCCCCCTGGTCGTCTCGGTTCGATTATCGGTGATGAGCATTATGCTCACGTCGGCCGCGCGATTGGCCGAAGTTGAGTTAGTCTCTAAAGCCGTCAGCAATTCAGTGGCGAAGGCCAGGACAATCGCACCTTTATTGACCTGACTAACGATTTACTCGCCCACGGGGCTAGCGGCGAGGAATTAGTTTCGGGGGGAAAATGTCTGGCATTTCGGCGACGCGCGCGCTGCGCTCGACCAGATCGGGACCTGCGCAGCTCGGCGACGCGGCGCGCCGCATGCTCGCCGTGTCAGCGGGGAAGGCGGCCAGGAGCACGGTCCGCCAGATGGGCCGAGGCAACGGGACGGCCGCGCCGGGGAAGGTTGCGCTGCGGATCTACCCCGGCATGCTGGCGAGCCTGGCCAGCGAGATACCGCACGGGGCCGTGCTGGTGACCGGAACCAACGGTAAGGGCACCACCTGCCGGATGGTGGCCGAGGTGATGAAGGCCGGCGGGCTGGCGCCCGTGCTCAACCACGAGGGCTCGAACCAGCCCACAGGCCTCGCCACGACGCTGCTCGCCCGGTCAGGCGTGCGAGGTCACCTGATCGCCGACCACCGCACGATCGGGCTGTTCGAGGTGGACGAGGGGTCACTGCCCGAGATCCTGCCGGAGATCGGCACCCCGGCTGCCCTCGTCGTGACCAACATCCTGCGCGACCAGCTCGACCGCTACCTGGAGATCGACTACCTGACCAGCAGGTGGGAGCGGGCGCTTGCCGACCTGCCCGCGGCTACGACCCTGGTGCTGAACGCCGACGACCCGCGGGTCGCGTATCTCGGCCGCGACCTGGACAACCCGAGGATCTACTACGGGATCGACGATCCATCCCACAGCCGCGGGAGCAGCGACCCGACGTCGGACTCGCCGCGCTGCCCACGGTGCAGCGGCGCGCTCGGCTACGACCGCGTCTTCTACGCCCACCTGGGGCACTGGACGTGCCTGGACTGCGGGCTCACCAGGCCAGAGCCTGCGGTCAGTGCGTCGTCGGTGGACCTGCTCGGGCCGACGGCCGCCAGGATCGAGCTGGCCATGGGTGAGGCGCGATCCGTAGTTGACGTGCCGCTGCCCGGCATCTACAACGCCTACAACGTGGTCGCCGCGGCGGCGGCGGCGCAGGCGTGCGGCCTGTCGGCCGGGGTGCTGACCTCGATCGGCCAGGTGACCACCGGGTTCTTCCGGATGGAGAAGCTGTCGATGCGCGGCCGCGACGTCTACCTGACGCTGGCCAAGAACCCCAACGGCTACACCGAGGTACTGCGCGCGCTGCTCGGCGACGGGAAGCCCAAGCACATGCTGCTCGCGCTTAACGACCGGGCCGGCAACCAGCAGCCCGACGTCTCCTGGATCTGGGACATCGATTTCGAGTCGCTGACCGGCCTGACCAGCGGCGTCGTGGTCTCCGGCAACCGGGCCGCCGATCTGGCGCTCCGGCTGAAGTACGCGGGCTGGACCGTCTCGGACGGCGCAGCGCCGGACGGCGCGCCCGGCCTCGCGATCGAGCCTGACTGCATCGCGGCGTTCAAGCTGGCGCTCAGCCGGACGCCGGCCGACCAGCCGCTCTGGGTCGTCTCGACCTATCTCGTCCTGTGGCAGATGCGGGAATGGCTGCGCCGCAACGGCTACGTCGGCGCTCTGTGGGACCGGTGAGGAGCACGCGATGACAGCCAAGATAACGGTGGCGCACCTGTACCCGGAGGTCATGAACACCTACGGCGACCGCGGCAACATCGCGGCCATCGTCCGGCGGTGCGCCTGGCGCGGGATCGAGGCGCAGGTTTGCGAGCTGCGGATCGGCGATCCGATGCCGTCCCATCCGGCCGACCTGATCGTGATCGGCAACGGCGGCGAGTCGGGCCAGGCGCTGATCGCGGCCGACTTGGCCGCGATGAAGGGCCAGGCGATCGTCGACGCGGTGGCGGCGGGCTCGGCCGCGCTCGCCGTCGGCGGCGGATTCGAGCTGTTCGGCAAGTTCTGCCGGCCGGCGACCGGACCCGACCTGCCGGGGATCGGGCTGTTCGACTCGTGGACGATCCGGCGCGGCGCCGACCTGAAGGCCGATGTCCGCACGATCACCCAGGCGCGGGCTGACCGGGCGATCGGCGATCTGGTGGTGCGGTGGGGGAGAGAGTTGCTTGTCGGCTTCGAGAACCACGGCGGGCGCACCTACCTCGGCTCGTCGGCGCAGCCGCTCGGCGCGGTGGTGGTCGGTCACGGCAACAGCGGCGACGGGCAGGAGGGCGCGCAGGTCGGTAACGCGATCGGCACCTACCTGCGCGGCCCTTGCCTGCCGCGGAACCCGGCGCTCGCTGACTTCCTGATCCGCGCCGCGGTCTGCCTGCGGCACGGCGACGTGGACCTGCTGCCGTTGCCCGACGACCTGGAGAAGGCGGCGCACGAGGTGGCGGTGAACCGGGTGCTCGCGGCCCAGGCCGAGCGCCGCACCCTGGCCGCCAGGATCAGGCTCGGCCGGCGCCAGGCGCGGCGTCGGCCTGACGCGGGTGTCCCGGACGCGGACGCCGGCTGATCAGCGGGCGGCAACGGCCCGCGCGAGATGGAGGGGGACCGGTACATGCTTGACGCGCACAAGGTGCGGTGGGAGACCAGGGACCTGCAGGAACTGCTGCTGCAGAGGTTCGGCATGTTCGAGATGGACGAGCAGGCCGAGTTGCTCGAGCAGACCTACGACGACGTGGTGCGGCTCACGCTCGGCAAGAGCGAGCTGCCCGTGCACCCGGCGATCACCGACGCGATGGTGGCTGCGCTGCGCGACCCGAAGCGCAGCAGCCTGGTCTACCCGCTCGGGCTGCCCGAGCTGCGGACGGCGATCGCGGACTACGAGGGCCAGGCACGTGGCCGGTCCGTCGACCCTGAGACTGTCGTGGTCAGCGTGGGCAGCAGCACCATCTTCCGCAACCTGTTCACCCTGCTCAGCTATCAGGGCGGCGAGATCCTGATCCCGCGGCCCTACTACTCGCTCTACCTGTACTCGGCGGCGCTGGCCGGCGCGCGGGTGGGCTACTACGACATCGACCCGGGCACCGGCCGGATCGACTTCGACTCGCTCGGTGCCGTCATCGGCGACGCGACCAGGGCTGTGGTGGTCTGCTCGCCGGGCAACCCGCTCGGCAACCTGTGCACGCGGGCCGACTTCGAGCGCCTCGACGCCCTCGTCGCCGGCCGGGCCGTGATCGTGAGCGACGAGATCTACCGGAACGTGTCGTTCGACGACGCCGCCGCGAGCATGGGCTCCCTCGAGGACCCCAGGTCGCAGATCGTGGTGACCAACGCGTTCTCCAAGGGCTTCCGCATGTACGCCCGCAGGGTCGGCTACGCGGTGATTCCGCGGCACTTCGTGCCCTACCTGTCCACGATCCAGGACCACACGCTGCTGACTACCGATACCGTGCCGCAGTTCGGGGCGCTGGAGGCTCTCAGGCACCTGGATGAGGTCGAGCAGCTCTGCGCGCTGTACCGGAAGCGGCGCGACTACGCGATGGAGCGGCTCGGCTCCGTGCCGACCATCAGGCCGTACCGGCCGGCAGGCAGCTTCTACCTCACCGTCGATGTGTCCGCCCACGTCAGGCCCGGTGACTCGGACCGCTCGCTGACCGGCGCGGTGCTTGAGTCCACGCACGTGGCCACGGTGCCGGGCAGCGACTTCGGGCTGCCTGGCACGATCAGGCTGTCATTCTCCGCGCAGCACTTCGACTCGGCGATCGACCGGCTGGTGACCTACTTCGCGGCCGGGGTCTGAGCCAGCCCCGCACTGCCCCGGCTGGCCGGTGCTGGCGCGGCTCAGCGCAGGCCGCTGCGCCGTGCCAGCACCAGGTACTGGTTGCCGCCGGTCCTGAGCAGCGGGACCTGGCGGTCCGCGAGCCGCTGCAGCCGTGCGCTGAGCGGCACGCCAAGGTGCGCGGGGACCGCGGGCAGGCCGAGCATCGTGAACGGGCCGAACCCGAAGGTGCAGCGCCGGACGATCTCCAGGCCGCCGGTCAGCAGCATCCGGTCGAAGTCGGCAGGCCGGTGCGCGGTGACCCGGGGCCGCGGCTCGCCCGGCCTGGCGATCCCCGCGGCGGCCAGCGCCGACTTCGCGACGATCCTGGCCGGGTCGAGCGCCGGGTGGTGCCGTGGATCGAGCACCAGGGTCAGCCGGTAGCGGTTGTCGGCGTTGACCGCCAGGTACCCGCCAGGGCGAAGCACCCGGGCCATCTCGGCGACGGCCATGTCGGCCCGGTGCAGCCACGGCACCACGCCGAGCGCCACGACCAGGGCGAACTCGCCGTCGCCGAACGGCAGCCTGCTGCCGTCGGCGCGCAGCAGCCTGACCCGGTCGCTCATGCCGGCCGCCTCGGCCCGGCCGCGCGCCAGCCTGATCATCTCGGGCGCGGTCTCCGCGGCCGCCACCTCGTAGCCGCGCTCGGCCAGCGCCACGGTCATCACCCCGGCCCCAGGCCCGACCTCCAGCACCGCCGAGCCGGCCGGCAGGCCGGTCCGCTCGATCCAGCGCAGCGCCCGGTCGTGCCGTTCCCTGTGGATCACGCTGAACAGGTCGTCGCGCAGGTAGAGCTCGCCCCAGCTTCGCGCATGCGCTCCGAACCTGTCGGTCACCAGCTCCTGCTGGTCACCGGCCGAATGGCCGTCGCGCTGGCCAGCGCGCCCTGCGGGCGCGCGCCCGGTAAGCCTCGCCATGCTTCCCCCCGTCAGCAGGCTGCCATTGACCACCCCCGATAGTAATCGGCGGTGATCATGGACATGCGTGGTCCGCGGAAGCGGCCGGCCGAAAGCGCTCTGGCCCGGCGGGAACCGCCGGGCCAGAGCGCCTGTCGCTGAGCCTTGGGGGTCAGTGCTCAGGGTCGATGCCGTGATAGGCCGGGACCCGGACGGTCCGGTGACCAGGCGTGCCGCCGAGCATGACCTTGCGCAGTGAGATGTCGTTGCGGTAGTTCGTCTCGTGCAGCAGGTGCTCGGGGTTGGCGATCACCTCGATGTAGTAGGTGCCGTTCGGCAGGTGGCTGATGTTGAACGACTGGCCGCCAACGCACTCGTACGTGTCGCCCCAGCCGAGCGGCAGCGCCTCCTGCGCCCACAGCGCGCTCGGCGAGCCGCAGTCGCCCGTCGGGCCGCTGTAGTTGGGCTGCCAGGTCGCGTGCGGGAGTAGCAGGTCGATTGCGTCTGTCGGTTCGATACAGAAGCCGACCTTCTGGCTGCGCAGCACGACCGACTTGCTCGCGTCGAGCAGCCGGAACTGCGCCCACTGGGCGAAATGCCAGCGGTAGCCGCCGCCCCATCTGGTGCCGAAGCCCATCGTCCCGGCGGGGGCCCGGCCGACGACCCGGCCGCCACGCCAGAAGTACTGGTAGGCCTTCATGACCGGAGAGTGGCGGGTGCTGAAGCCCTCCACGTCAAAGCGGGAGTGCCCGCCGATCCACACCGTGGCAGCGAACGACAGGAACGAGCGCTGCGGGTGCTTGGCCGTCGCCCGGGAGTTATCGACGCCGATGCCCCAGGAGGGGAGCGGAATGAGGTCGGGCAGGATCGAGGCCGGCGGGTGCGACAGGGTGGGGACCCTGGGCAGGCTGGGGCGGGTCATCGGGCGGGTCTTGCGCGCGGGGAGTGGCGGGCAGATGTCCATGCAGCCATGACCCTTGACGACCTTGACCTTGACGGTGGCGGTGGCGTCGCCGGCCGGGATGTGCAGCAGCCGCTGCCAGAGCCGGGTGATCGAGACGGTGACCACGTAATGGCCGACCCGCAGCCGGTAGCTAGGGCCCACGCCGCCGCCCGGCTCGATGACCACGATGCCGGAGCCGACCGGGTCGACGCCCCAGCCCCGCTGGATGCCCCACACCATGCCCTTCTCGAAGGGGTTGTCACCGCACTCGGTGGGAAACAGCGAGTCGGCCGGGCTATTCGGCGATGCGCGCTGCGGATTGGACGAGTCCGGGCAGAACGTCATCAGGCTCGATCCGACGATCTTGCCGCTGGTGTTCCTGATCGTCATCCGCAGGAACCGGCGCAGGCCGTTCCAGCCGTCGATCATCCGGGAGGGCAGCGGCCGCAGCACCGTCCTGCCGTCTACCTTCAGCACCTGGCTGATCGTGACTGGCTTGCCGTAGCTGGCCCTGCTGACATCGAATTCGAGCGGTGCGCCGTAGGCGGTGACGTAGACGCCTGGGTCGAGGTCGACCTGCTGGCCGAACCGCTGGACCGAGATGCTCTTCTGGGCCGCCACCAGCTTGACGACCGGGCCGGTCACGCTGGCGCCCGCCGACGCGAAGCTCGTCGCGGCCGGCAGAGCCGCCACCAGCGCGAGGCCGGCGGCAGCGCCGACCGACCTCGACGCCCATCTCGGAAGTTCCATTCCCGCTCCTGTCGTATGGGAAGGTGCTCAGATTCACGTCTCAGACGCGCCGCTGGCCCGATGCGTTCCTTTCACGACAGATGAGCCCCATGCCGTTACCGCGGCCTTACCTCACGGACCAGCCAGCCGACGACAGGGTGCTGCGTGCTCAGCCGAAGTAGTGGCCCTTGTCCAGGTCCTCGATGAGCCCTGGCTGGACCGGCCGCCATCCGAGCAGTTCGCTGGTCAGCGTGCTGGAGGCCGGCTGGTCGATCGCGAGGATCTGCCCAAGGAAGCCGAAGTCCCCGGCCGGGGCGGACGCGGTCGGCAGGTTCAGGTGGCGGCCGATCACCTCGGCGATGTCGAGAATCGGGACGCCCTCGTCGCCAACCGCGTGCAGCCTCGATCCCGCCGGGGCCTGCTCTACCGCCAGGCGGAACAGGTGCGCGGCGTCCAGCACGTGCACGGCGGGCCAGCGGTTGGACCCGTCGCCGGTGTAGCCGGAGACGCCCTTGTCACGGGCGATGGCGACCATGCGGGCGATGAAGCCGTGATGATCGCCGTCGCCGTGCACCGTCCGCGGCAGTCCCACGACGGACGAGCGGACGCCGCGTGCCGACATGCTCTGGGCCGCACGGGCGTTCTCGCCCCGGCCCGCGACAGGGGAGCCGGGAGCGAACTCGTCGTGTTCGGTCGCCACGCGGCCGGGCAGTGCGGGCGTCCCTGAGGCGATGACCAGGGGCTTGCCGGAGCCCTCAAGCGCGGCGCCGATCGTCTCGATCGCGCGCCGGTCGGCGCTGACCGACAACTCAATGTTGGTGAAGTCGTGGATGAACGCGAGGTGGATGACCCCGTCGGAGCTGGCGGCGCCGGCATGCAAAGCGTCCAGATCGTCCAGGTCGCCGCGGAGCACCACGGCTCCCGCGGCCGTGATGGCCGCGGCCGAGGAATCCGACCTGGCGAGCCCGAGCACTTGGTGACCTGCGCCGATGAGCTCTGGGACGACGGCCGAGCCGATCCAGCCTGACGCGCCCGTGACGAACACCCGCATGTGAACCTCCTGATGTCAGTGACTGTCATCAATCTAGCACACGATGTCAGCCACTGTCATCGCGTATCATCGGGCCATGGGTCGATGGGAGCCTGACGCGCGGGGGCGGCTGGCAAAGTCCGCCATGGAGCTCTATGCCGAGCAGGGCTTCGACCAGACGACGGTGGCGGAGATCGCCACGCGGGCCGGCCTGACCGAGCGGACCTTCTTCCGGCATTTCGCCGACAAGCGCGAGGTCCTGTTCTACGGCATGGAGATGCTGCGGGACCTGCTGGTGCGCGCCGTCGCGGACGCTCCAGCCTCGGCGGTGGCGATGGACGCGGTAGGCGCCGCATTCGAAGCCGCAGGCGCCGCGCTCCAGGAGAACCCGGAGCGGGTCAGGCTGCGCGACGCTATCGTGTCCGCGAACGCGGAGCTAAGGGAACGCGAGCTGATCAAGCTCGCGGCGCTCGCCTCGGCGGTCGCCGCCGCGCTCCGCGACCGCGGCATCGCCGAGCCGGCCGCGAGCCTGGCCGCCGAGACCGGGGTCGCCGTCTTCAAGACCGCCTTCGCGCGCTGGATCAGCGAGCCAGGTCAGCCGGGCCTGCCAGAGATCGTGCGCGAGTCCATGGGCGAGCTGAGGAGCATGCTCACAGACCGGCTCGCTGGGACTGGTTCTCCCTCTCCATCCTGATGCGTTACTGCGGCCTTACCTCCTGGACCAGCCAGCCGTTCCCGTCGGGATCGCTGAACGAGAGGAAGGAGTTGTAGCTGGCCTGTTGCGGGTCGGGCCCGGCGGCCTGGCCGCCGGCCTCGAAGTGGAAGACGTCGCTGACGTCCATGCCGCGACCGTAAAGCTCCGCCCGCGCGGCCTGCACGTCGGTGACGACCAGGTGCAGGCCCTGGACCGACCCCGCGGCCGCCTCGTTGCGCATCAGCGTGACCGAGCAGGCCGACCCTGGCGGGGTGAGCTGGACGATGCGGAAGTCCTCGCCCGCACGGTGGTCCACGTCGAGCCGGAAGCCGGCCTTGTCGAGATAGAAGGCCTTGGCCCGGTCGATGTCGCTGACCGGCAGCACCACGAGCTCGAGCTTGAAGTCCATAGGGTGCTCTTACCACACCGGCGGCGAGCCGCGCCGCTCAGTCAGCCGGAGCGGGCGGCGCCGATCGCACGCCCCGCCAGGTCGGCCAGGGTCACCGCGACGAGCCTGGCCTGCAGCGACGGCTTGGAGCCCGGCGCGGGCCTCAGCATGTAGCGGCCGCAGTATTCGCCGCCCGCGAACGTCCGCAGCTCGATCTCCCCGGGCGGGAAGCCGAACTCCGCGACGTCCCAGCGCCGGTGGCCGGCCACCACCGTGCCGTCAGGCTCGAGCCGCGGCGGCTGCCCGACCAGCGTTCCGTACTCGAACCGGCAGCCGTCCAGCCCGAGCAGCCCGGTGAGCTGGCTCGCCACCTGGTCGACGACCGCGTCAGGGGTCCTTGCCGTCCTTGACAGCTCGGCCGCGTCGTGGATCAGCTCCAGGTAGCCGGAGTCGGTGATGGCGAGCACCCGCATCCGCCTGGCCCGGGCGGCGAGCTGGGAGACGGCGAGGCCGACAAGCAGCAGCAGCACGGCGGTGGTCACATCGCCGGTACTGCGGATCGTGAACCGCAGGTAAGGCAGGGTGAAGAAGAAGTCGAACGAGGCGAACGCCGAGGCCGCCGCGATCGCCCCGGCGAGCCGGTTGCCCAGCGCCGCCACGGCCACCACCACGGCCACGAGCAGCAGCGCGACGTTGGTGTTCGACCAGGTGTCGCGCAGCGGCAGCAGGATCAGCGCCGCAGCAAGCGGAGCGACGAGCCCCGCCGCGATCGCCGCGCGGTCCCTGGTCAGGAAACGGCTCATGGGGCAGCCTAACCACCGCGGGGCCAGGGCGGCGCCAGCGCTAACGCGGTCCTGACGGCTGCGGCGCAGGCCCTAACGCGGTCCAGTCACACCTGCGGCCGCGGCCACGGCTGCCGCACCTTCGTCGTTGGGTGGAGTCTGCGGATTGAGGGTAAACGGCAGGTAGACTAACCGCGCACCGGGACGCCATGACCCGATTTAGTACAGTCTGGATGGCTCCCCGCCCGGCGGCGCAGGCCGGTGGGCGCTACGCACCGGCGCAACGTGACAGGAGTGGCAATGCGCGTTCTGGTTCTCGGCGGCGACGGGTTCTGTGGCTGGCCGACCTCGTTGTACCTGTCGGACCGCGGCCACGACGTGACGATCCTGGACAACCTGAGTCGGCGGAACATCGACAACGAGCTTGAGGTGCAGTCGCTGACCCCGATCCGCCCGATCGGCGAGCGGCTGCGGACCTGGCGTGAGGTCTCCGGCCGGAAGATGGGCTTCATCAACCTGAACCTCGCGACCGAGTTCGACCGGCTGGTGCGGGTGATTGAGGAGGTCCAGCCGGAAGCGATCGTCCACTTCGCCGAGCAGCGCGCGGCTCCGTACTCGATGCGCTCGGTGAACTCCAAGCGCTACACGGTCGACAATAACGTGCGGGCGACGCACAACCTGCTGGTCGCGCTGGTCGAGACCGGTGCCACGGCGGCCTTGGCGCACCTGGGCACGATGGGGGTCTACGGCTACGGCTGGACCGGCAGCGCGCCGATCCCCGAGGGCTACCTCACCGTGAAGATCGAGACGCCGGACGGAGAGATCGCACGGGAGATCCTGCACCCGGCCAACCCCGGCTCCGTGTACCACATGACCAAAACGCTCGACCAGCTGATGTTCGCGTTCTACGCGAAGAACGACGGGCTGCGGATCACCGACCTGCACCAGGGCATCGTCTGGGGCACCCAGACCGACCAGACCGTGCGGGACGAGCGGCTGATCAACCGGTTCGACTACGACGGCGACTACGGGACGGTGCTGAACCGGTTCCTGATGCAGGCGGCGATCGGGCACCCGCTGACGGTGCACGGCTCGGGCGGCCAGACCCGCGCGTTCATCCACATCAGGGACACGGTCCGGTGCATCGAGATCGCGATCACCAACCCGCCGCAGGTGGGCTCGCAGCCGATGGTGCTCAACCAGGTCACCGAGAGCCACCGGCTGAGGGACCTGGCCAAGATGGTCAGCGAGATGACCGGCGCGGAGATCGCGAACCTGCCGAACCCGCGGCGCGAGGCCGATGAGAACGACCTCGTGGTGCGCAACGACCAGTTCCTCGCGCTCGGGCTGAACCCGACGACCCTGTCGCAGGGCCTGATGGACGAGGTCACCCAAGTCGCGATGAGGTACAAGGACCGGGTGGACCCGAGCAAGATCATCGCTCGGTCGGTCTGGCGCAAGGGCATGGAGACCTCGGAGGACCTGATCACCGAGATCCCCGCCACCGAGAAGTAACCAGCCGCCAGACAGCAACTCGCCCGTGGGGGCGGTTAGCATGAGGCGCATGCGATGTTGACCTGACCCTGCGGGCGATGTCCGCCGTTCCCGCCGCCGGCGGGCCGCGGCCTGCGTCGCCGTCGCCCTGCTGATCGAGTTCGTCGACGAACTGGCCGACGGCGCCAAGGGCGCCGCGCTCCCGCTGATCCGCGCTGACCTGCACCTGGACTACGGCCAGGTCGGCCTCCTGATCGCCATTCCGCTGCTGGTCGGTGGCCTGCTTGAGCTTCCGCTTGGCCTGGTGGCCGGCCAGGGCAAGCGGCGCCACGTGCTCGTGCTCGCCGGCGGAGTGGTGGTGACCGCGTCGCTTGCGGCGGTCGCCGTGAGCCGGTCGCTCGGTGCTCTCGTGGCGGCGTTCGCGGCGTTCTTCCCCGCGGCGGGCGCGTTCGTCAGCCTGACCCAGGCCGCGCTGATGGACGCCGCTCCTGGGCGGCGGCAGCGGCGGATGGCGGCGTGGAACCTGGCGGGCTCGGCCGGCGCGGTCGGCGGGCCCGTACTGCTGGCCATCGTGCTCACGCTCGGCGGTAGCTGGCGGTCCGCCTACCTGCTGCTCGCCGCCGCCGCGGCCGCTGTCCTGCTCGCGGCCGCGTTCGCCGGTCCGGCGAGGCGGGCGAGCAGCCTGCCCGAGCATGCTGCCAACCCGCCGGAGCCGACCGAGTCGGCCGGCGGGCCGCACCCCAGTGACTCCGTCGGCTCGGGCGGGGAGCGCGAGGACGGCCGGAGGCGGACGGTACGCCAGGCCCTGGCCGCGCTCGGCGAGGGCGAGACAGCACGCTGGCTAGCGTTGCTTCAGATCGGAGATTTGCTGCTCGACGTGCTCACCGGATACGTGGGCATCTACCTGGTCGACGTTGCGCACGCGAGCCCGGCGCTTGCCGCGGTCGGCGTGGCGATCAGGCTGGGCGGGTGCCTGGCCGGCGACGCCGCTTTCGTGGTCATCGCGCGCGTGGTCAGCGGCCGGACCGCCGTGGCGGCCAGCGCCGTCGCCGCGCTGGCGCTGTACCCGGCGTTCCTGCTCGTCGGGCCGCTGGCGGCCAAGCTCGCGGTCCTTGCCGTGCTGAGCGCGCTGACCGCGTGCTGGTACCCGGCGATGCAGGCCGGCCTGTACGACAGCCTGCCTGGCCGCAGCGACATCGCCGTGTTCCTGTCGAGCGTCGCGGCGCTGGCGGGCGCGATCGGGCCGCTCGCCGTCGGGTTCCTTGCCCAGCGGGCCGGGCTCGGCTGGGCGCTCGCGGCGACGGCGCCGGCGCCGGCCGGCGTGCTCGTGCTCCTGCCGCGACGTCGCGCGCGCCGCTCTCGTAAGGTGTTGCGATGACCCACCCAGAAGCAGCCCAGCCGGCAACGACGCAGGCAGCCAGGCTGAGCGCGGCACGTGACCTGCTGCGCTCCACTCCGGTGCTCGACGGGCACAACGATCTTCCCTGGGCACTGCGCGAAGGCGCTGCCGGAGATCCCGCGTCGGTAGACATCGCCGCGCCGGTTCCGTTCACCCAGACCGACCTGCCGCGGCTTGCCGAGGGCGGCGTCGGAGCACAGTTCTGGTCCGTGTACGTCCCGGCCGATCTGGCCGGAGAGGCCGCGGTCGCGACGACGCTCGAGCAGATCGACCTGGTGCGGCGGCTGATCGCCAGGCATCCCGGCGCGCTCGAGCTCGCGCTGACCGCGGGCGACGTGGAACGGATCATGGCCGCGGGCAAGGTGGCCTCCCTGATGGGCGCCGAGGGCGGGCACAGCATCGGCGGCTCGCTCGGCGTGCTCCGCGCCCTGCACACGCTCGGCGTGCGGTACATGACGCTCACCCACAACCTCAACGTGCCGTGGGCCGACTCAGCGACCGACGAGCCGGCCTGCGGCGGGCTGACCGACTTCGGCAGGGACGTGGTGCGCGAGATGCAGCGGATCGGCATGCTCGTCGACCTGTCGCACGTGTCGCCCGGCACCATGAGCGACGCGCTGGACGCCGCCGCCCGGCCGGTGATCTTCTCGCACTCAAGCGCGCGGGCGCTGACCGACCACCCAAGGAACGTGCCCGACGCGATACTCGAGCGGCTGGCGGGCAACGGCGGCGTGGCGATGGTGACGTTCGTGCCCGCGTTCGTCTCATCGGCCTGCCGGGACTGGGACCTGGCAGCGGCCGCCGAGGCGGAGTGCCGCGGGCTTGACTACCGGACCCTGGCGAGCCGGTCCGAGCTGGCCGACTGGGTGGCCGCCCACCCGATGCCGGCGGCCACGGTCACCGACGTCGCCGACCACGTCGAGCACGTCAGGCAGGTCGCCGGGATCGACCACGTCGGCATCGGCGGCGACTTCGACGGCACCGACGAGCTGCCGGACGGCCTGAATGACGTGTCACGCTACCCGGTGCTGTTCGCCGAGCTGCTCGAGCGAGGCTGGTCGCCGGCCGAGTGCGGCAAGCTGGCGAGCGGCAACATCCTGCGGGTGCTCAGGGACGCCGCGCCGCCCGCCGCCTGACCCGGCTCCTGACCTCGGCCGATCGCGCTAGCTGAACGGCGAAGCGGGCCGCGGCAGCTTCTGGCCGTCCACGTACAGGTCCACCCGCTCGTTGTAGAAACAGGCGAGGCCGGCGATCTTCTGGCTCTCCGGCAGCGGCGTCCGGTAGATCCACACCACGTCGGCGTGCACCCGGCCGTTCTGCGCGTGCGCGCCGGTGTCCACCGACCAGTACCCGGCCGTTCCTTTGTACGGGCAGTGCGTGCTGCGGTCTGACGGCGTGAGCAGGTCCATCCGGACGTCGGTCAGCGGCAGGTAGTAGCGGGGCGGCAGCGCGGTCTCGAACAGGATCCGCGGCTGGCTGGAGTCGGCCACGGTAACCCCGTCGATCTCGACCCGCACGTGCCGGGAGCTGGCCAGGATGTCCACCCGCTTGTATGGGTCGCGCGGGTGGGTGTAGACCGGCTCGTCCTCCTCGAACCACTCGCTCATCGCGGCCCACTCCAGCCTGACCGCGTCCTGCAGGTCGGCCACGGGGGAGTCCTTGTACCTGCGCGCGGCCAGCCTCGCGATGACGTCGCCCGCACGCACGTGGTAGATCTCCGCCGCGCCGAGATGCGGCCGGCGCTCGGACTCGCCGGCCTCGACCAGTTCGGCCGCGACGTCGGCGACCGGGAAGTAGTACGTGGGGAAGTACGGTATTTCCCAGACGAGCAGCGGGGCGTAGCTGTCGGCCACGAGCTGGCCGCTGAGGTAAACCCGTACCCTCTTCTGGCTGCGTTCGGTCCTGACCTGGGCGGGCTGCTGGGCGGGCAACTGAGCCTCCTCGTGCTCCGAGCTGTGCCGACCGGGCTGTAGCGTCATGGTATGCGGCTCGGTGTGCTGGACGTGGGTTCCAATACTGTGCACCTGCTCGTGGTCGACGCGCACCAAGGCGCGCGGCCACTGCCCGCGTTCTCGCACAAGGAAGAGCTGCACCTGGCCGACCACCTCGACGGGCAGAACAGGCTGACTCCTGAGGGCGCCGACCGGTTGCTCGCATGCGTGCAGCAGGCGCTGGTGATAGCCGAGGACAAGGGCGTGCAGGAGCTGATCGCCTTCGCGACCTCGGCGGTACGCGACGCGGCCAACGGGGACGAGGTGCTGGCCCGGATCCAGGCCGAGAGCAACGTCAGCATCCAGGTGCTGCCAGGCAACGAGGAGTCCAGGCTGACTTTCCTTGCGGCCCGGCGCTGGTTCGGCTGGTCGTCAGGCCGGCTGCTGCTGCTCGACATCGGCGGCGGGTCGCTGGAGATCGCCTCCGGCCAGGACGAGGACCCCCTGGTCGCGGTCTCGCTTCCGCTCGGCGCCAACCGCCTGACCAGGGACTGGCTGACCGGCGACCCGCCGGACCGGGAAGAGGTCAGGCGGCTGCGCAAGCATGTCAGGGCCGAGATCGCCTCGGCCGCGAGTGCCATCAGGTCGGCGGGGGTGCCTGACCACTGCGTCGCGACCTCGAAGACATTCCGCCAGCTCGCCAGGATCGCCGGGGCGGCGCCGTCCAGCGAGGGCCCGTACGCCAGGCGCGTGCTGCGCCACGCCGCCGTGGTGAGCCTGGCCGAGCGGCTGGCGAAGATGAGCATCGCCAGCCGGGCCGACCTGCCAGGGGTGTCGATGATCCGGGCGCCCCAGCTTGCCGCTGGCGCGATCGTCGCTGACGCCGCCATGGACCTGCTGCAGGTGCCCGAGCTCGAAATCTGCCCGTGGGCGCTGCGCGAGGGCGTGATCCTGCGCCGGATGGACGGTCTGAGCTCATTACCACTGGCCTGGCCGCAGGTGCCGGGCATGCCGACGGCGCCGGGCGGAGGGTTGGCTCCGCCGGCGCCGTCAGCTACTGAGTCTGGCTAGTTCTCCAGGCCGTGGCCGTGGTTGGCGGTGCTCGCCTCGTCGAGCACCCGGTCCGAGCGCTTGCGGGTGTCCACCGGCTCGCCCTGACGCTGCTGGCCCTCCAGCCGCTCGGCCGTCAGCGGGTCGGCCTCGTGGTGCTCGCGGCGCGGGCCAGCCTGGGCGGCCTGGGCAGCCTGCTGCCCGTGTGGCTGGCCGTGGTGCTGGGCGGGTGCGGCGTCCGGCCTGGCACGGTGCGCGCCTGCCTGGCCGGGCTCGTGCGGGCCGGCCTGACCCTGCCGCGCATCGCTGCCGTTGGCCGCCTGCGCGCTGAGTGCCCTGGTGACCTCGTCCTCAAGCGAGCCCCTGGAGGTCTCGCCGGACACCAGGCTGGTCACCACGTCGCGGATCTCGGTCAGCCTCCGCACGGTCTCGGTGTGCCGGGAGATCAGCAGGTTCAGCCGCCGCTCGGCGCCGTCGTGGATCGCGGTCGCGCGGGCCGTGGCGTCGTCAAGCTGCTGCTTGGCCTGCGCCATGGCCGTGGCAATGGTGGTCTCGGCGTGCTTGTTCGCGTCGCCTACCACCTGCTCGGCCGCGGCCTGGGCGCTCGACGTCAGCTCGTCCGCCTCGGCCTTAGCCGCGCCGACTGTGCGCTCGGACTGCTCGGCCGCGGCGGTCAGCATGCGCTCGGCGCGGTCCTGCGCCTCGGCCCGCTGCCGGTCGGTTTCCTGCTTGACGTCGGTCCTGAGCTTCTCGGTCTCCTCCTTGGCGGCCTCGCGCTGGTCGTTGATCTCCGACATCACGCGGTCCCGCTCGGCTTTCGCCTCGTCGGCGGCTAGCTTCAGGATCTGGCCGACGCGCTCGCTGATCTCCTCGTGCGCGGGCCTGGCAGCCGATTCGCGTGCCTCGGTCAGCTCGCCGCGGAGCCGCTCGATCTCAGCCAGGCACTGCGAGAGCGAGTTCTTCAGGTCGCGGATGGCACCGGTCTGCCGGGCGACGACCTCGTCGACCTGCTGACGGTTGTAGCCGCGAACCTCGCGCTCCCACTCGATCACGCCGGAGTCGGCAAGGTACTCGCTGTGCTCGCTCATAATCTCACCTGTCAGGTGCTTCGGGCAGATCCGGCGCGGACCGGCTCAGCGGGCTCCTGAACCGCAGGTCGGCCGGGCCTGCGTGTGAAACGGCCCGTGAAGCCGCGGTCGGCGCACCCTCACCGCAGACATCGTTCAGCCGATGATGTGATGACTCTTGTCCCGGGCGGCTACCACCGCAACCGAAACGTTAGATTATCCCGATTTGACGTTCTTGATCAACCGGAATTGGTTCATCGCAGCACATGGTCGCTTGCCTGACTCAGGTGCGATGTCCAGGCTGACCAGACCGGGGTGATCAGGGAGGTCATGATCGGAGACGTCGTGTTCGCAGACGTGGTGTTCGGAGGCGTCGTGTTCGGAGGCATGGTCGTGTTCGGAGGGGTCGTGTTCGGAGGGGTCGTGTTCGGAGGGGTCGTGTTCGGAGAGGTCATGATCAGCGAGGTGCTCAGATGAGCGCGACCGGCCTGGTCGGATCGCTAGGTGATGCCGCTCCGTCGATCCATCCCGCCGCCTGGATCGCGCCTGGCGCGGTGGTGATCGGTCAGGTGTCGGTCGGCCGCGGTTCGAGCATCTGGTACGGATCGGTGCTGCGCGGCGACGACGACTCCATCTCGGTCGGCGAGGAATGCAATGTGCAGGACCTGTGCTGCATCCACGTCGATGCGGGCGAGCCTGCCGTGCTTGAGGCGCGGGTCAGCCTCGGCCACCATGCGACCGTGCACGGCGCCCTGATCGGGACCGGCTCGCTGATCGGGATCGGCGCGATCGTGCTCGGCGGCGCGAGCGTGGGCGCTGGGTCCCTGGTCGCAGCGGGCACGGTCGTCTTGCCTGGCACGACCGTGCCGCCTGGAGTTTTGTACGCGGGCGTGCCTGGTCGAGTGGTCCGGGAACTCACCGAGGCCGACCGCGCCGGGTTCGCCCGCACCGCGGAGCGGTACTTGACCAGGGCCGGCAGGCATCGTCATGCCCGCTGGTCAGGCTTAGCCGCCGGCCGTCCTGTTGCTGTTGCCCTGTTGCTGTTGCCCCGTTGCTGTTGCCCCGTTGCTGTTGCCCCGTTGCTGTTGCCCCGTTGCTGTTGCCCCGTTGCTGTTGCCTCCGGTGCTGCTGTCCTGGTGCTGCCGCCCCGTGCCGCCGCTCTGGTGCTGCTCTTCTCGCGCTTGTTGGGCTGCTGCTCGGGCTGCCTGAGGACCTGCTCGGGTGGCTGGTCGGGCTCTGAGCGAGCTGCGGTGATCGACCGGACTCGCCCGGGATGGGCGAGCCTTGCTGCGCGTAATTGAGGCGAGAAATGATCCTGATGGGTCATGCGGGACTATCGCTCCGGCCCGTAGCCTGGCATGCAGCATGATCGGACCCGGCAGCGCGATGGAGGTGAAGCGATGCGAGAAGATCTTGACGACCGGATTCACGATGCTGTGGCTCTCGACGAGATCGACCTGTACGCGGACGTGCTGAGCGCGGTGGCGGCCGCCGACCGCCCGCTGACCGACGCCGAGCTCGACGCCGTCCTTGGTGTCTGCCGCACGCCAGGAGCATCTCCATCGGCCGGCCCCCTGCCGCCCTCCTGACGTCGCTCCCCGTCGGCCGCTCTCGCTCCCGCCAGCCGGTCTAGCTCCCAGGCGGCCGGTCCAGTTCCGTCGGCCAGTCTCGCGTAGAGTCTGCCCCCGGCCGTCTCGCTCCCGTCAGCCGGTCTCGCCCAGAATCTGTCCCCGGCCGCCCCTGTCGCCGAGAGTCGTGGGCACTTCGCTGTCGCCAGGGCAGCAGCAGGGTGCCCACGATGTTTCGCGGGTACGCGAGACCGGTGAGATCTCGATGAGGTCGAGGCGCAGGATCTGCTCTGGCGGGAGCCGTCGCGCGAGCCTCGCGCCGATCGCACCACCGCGGCTCACATGGGGGCAGTTCACCGCCCTGTGGAATTAACGTCCGCGTCAACGGCCGGTAAATGCATTACAAAAATGGATTCCTGCCTTAGAGTGCCGGACATGATCGCGAGGTCGAGGTTTACCGCCGGCGCTCTGGCTATAGCTTTGATGGGCTGCACTGGAATAGCGGCACCGGCCGACGCTGCCCTTTCCGGCCGCACTGCCCTTTCCGCCGACTATGGGCGACCGGACCTGAACGGCCGGCTCAGCTATGCCAGGCTGGCCGCGAGTGCCGCCGGGGCGCTTGAACGGTATTACTACACCGGCTCGGGTACATGGAACATGTGCGTTCCGGCGATATGCAACCAGACGAATACGGACTGGGGTGCCGATTCGCTGACCTATGCCCTGTACCTGCACTGGCAGCTGACCGGGGATCCGAGCGTGGCACCGATCATGAAGGCGCTGACTGGGACGGCCCGCCGGTATACCGCGGCTGACGGCGAGTGGAGCGATATACCGGAGTGGGACGCGATCGCCGATATCCGTGAATATCAGGTGACAGGAAATACGACTGCGCTGATCGACGCGAAGTCCGCATTCGACGTAGTCGGCTCGGAGGATACGGCGAGCTTTGCGGCTGGCGCCTGCCCGAGCATCGACTATCAGCGTCCGGGTGGCGGCAGGAATAAGCTCAAGACCTTGGAAACCGACTCAAACTACGTCAAGGCTGCGCTGCTGCTTTACCAGGTCACCGGGAAACCTTCCTATCTGGTCAGCGCGGAGCGCAAGTACCACGCCATCCGCAGATACTTCCTGAGCGCCAGGTCGGCGCTTTACACCGCGTACGTCCTCGACAGCGGCGAGCGCTGCACCCAAGTGCCCGGCCAGTTCTTCGCCTCGGTGAACGGCAACATGATCTGGGACGGGGCCAGCCTCGCGAACATCACCGGCAGCAGGCACTACCTGACTCAGGCGGTAGCCACGGCGCGCGCTGTGGGCCGGTACCTGTGCGACGACACGGGCGTCTTCACCGACCTGCAGACCGAGAACGACATCGTCGAGCCACTGGTCGAGGGGATGTACCTGCTCGCGACGACGGATCGCCAGCGGTTCGCCCGCGCCTGGCTGCTCAGCTCAGCCTCGGCCGCGGCCGCGGATCGAACGGCAGTCGGCGGCTACGGCCGGTTCTTCAACGGGCCAGCGCCGCTCGGCCCGGTCACGGCCTGGCAGGTGAACGGCGGCATCGCCGTGATGATCGCCGCGGCCAAGCTGGACCCTGGCGGCCATCCAGCGGATCCCTGGTACTGGCGGCAGGCCGTGTTCGTGTCCGACGAGAGGAGCCTGCAGGCCGGCCCGCGCGGCGCCGTGCGGATCACGTTCTCGGGGTCAGCCATCGCGATCATCGGAACCCTCGGCCAGCAGCGCGGCAAACCTGGCCACGCCCGCGTCCTGATCGGCGGGCATCCGATGTTCAACCGGATCGGCATCTGGCAGGGCGAGTTCAGCGGCCAGCGGGGGCTGGCTGACACCGTGCTGTTCGTCTGGCGCTGGCCCGCGCCAGGCATGCACCGGCTCACGGTCGCAGCCGCGAGGGACCGGCCGCCGGGCAGCACCTCTTTCGACATGACTGGTTACTACGTCGTCCGCTGAGGGCCGTCAGCGCCTGTCACTCCGGCCGATGTGCCCGCGGGTCCTGCTGGTCTGGCGGGCGGCGCGGGTTGAGCGTCATGGAGACCATCAACTGGCCGTACCCGACCTGGTCGTCCTCGTCATCGACTGCGTCGGCGAACGGCGCCACGTCGCTGCCGCGACCCCTTGCCTGGACCGGCGCGCCCGGCCTGCCGCTGTCCCCGGTGCGCTCGCCAGGTCCGGGCTGCTGCGGTGCGCTACGGGACGCCTCGGCCTCGTACTCCTCGGCAGCCTGCCGTGCGCCGACGAGCAGGTGCGGCTGCATCCACTGAAAGCAGCTGATCCACGCCGAGCCCATCGAGGTGAACCAGTCGTTGTCCATCAGGTCGCGGATCGCGCGAACAAGCGCCTGCGCGAGACTGACGTACTCAGAGTCAGGGAAGCCCTCGCGCCAGTTGGCCATGCCGATCTGGCTGAGCACGCGCGCCGCCGCGGGCGGCGGCTGGTCGGTCAGCGCGACCCATAGCGTGGCTCGCGCGATCCGCTCGCAGAACGGCCACCCTTGCCCGGCCATGGCGACGGCCACGTTCGGGCTCAGCGCCACCACGTCCTGGTGCAGGCGCCTGGCGAAGTCGTCAGCGCGCAGTGTCAGGCGGCCGGCCGACGAACGGAGAACTGCCAGCGCCTGTGGGTCGAGCGGCAGCGGCGATGTGGGCGCGCTTCCGGGCACGTCGCTGGTCATATCAGCCTCCCTGCAGGTGGCTTGTCGCCCCGGTGCTTGCGACGTCCGGCGCCTCGTCCCTGGCGTGCCCGGCGCGGTCCGCCCCGATCCCGGTGAGTGCGCACACCTGGACCCGGCCGAAACGGTCGGCGTCGATCGGCTGCCGGCTGGTAACAGACCCGAGCCAGCCGAGGAAGAACGCCAGCGGTATCGAGACGATCCCGGGGTTGTCCAGCGGGAAGAAGGCGAAGTTGACGTGCGGGTCGCTGATCACCGACAGGCTGGCACCGGTGGTCGGGTCAACCTGGCCGGAGACAACCGGCGAGAAGATGATCAGCATGACCGAGCTGATCAGCCCGCCGTACATGCTCCATAGCGCGCCGCGCGTGGTGAACCGCGACCAGAACAGCGAGTAGAGGATCGATGGCAGGTTTGCCGAAGCGGCGATCGCGAACGCCAGCGCGACCAGGAAGGCCACGTCGAGGTTCTTCGCGTACATTCCGCCGAGCACAGCCACCATTCCGACCACCACGGCCGTGAGCCTGGCCACCCGGATCTCGTCCCGCGGCTCGACGCTGCCGCTGTGCAGCAGGCCGGCGTAGACGTCGTGGGCGAAGGACGCGCTGGCCGTGATGGTCAGCCCGGCGACCACCGCGAGGATCGTCGCGAAGGCGACCGCCGCCACGATGCCGAGCAGTACGGTGCCGCCCAGATGGAAGGCAAGCAGCGGCACCGCCGAGTCGGCCTTGCCCGGCGCTGCCTCGATCCGTTTCGCGCCGACCAGCCACATGGCGCCGAAACCGAGCACCAGCGTGAACAGGTAGAACAGGCCGACCAGCCAGACCGTCCAGATCACGCTGCGGCGCGCCTGGATCGCGTTCGGCACCGTGTACAGGCGCATCAGGACGTGCGGCAGGCCGGCCGTGCCGAGCACCAGGGCCAGCGAGAGCGAGATGAAGTCGAGCTTGGAGACCGTGTTCGCCCCGTACTCCAGCCCTGGCCCGAGCACCGCGCTTCCTGCCGGGCTCGACGCCGCGGCGTCATGCAGCAAGCCGGAGAAGTTGAAGCCTGCCCTGGCCAGCACCCATCCGGTCGTGACGGCGGCGCCCGCAGTCAGGATCGTCGCCTTGACGATCTGGACCCAGGTCGTGCCCTTCATCCCGCCGACCAGCACATAGAAGATCATCAGCAGGCCGACGACCGCGATCGTAAGGTCCTGGCCCCTGGTGCTGGTGACGCCAAGCAGCAGGTTGACCAGCCCGCCCGCCGCCGCCATCTGGGCCAGCAGGTAGAACAGGCTCACCGTCAGGGTGGACAGTGCCGCCGCTGCCCGCACGGGCCTCGCCCGGAGCCTGAAGTACAGCATGTCGGCCGTGGTGTACCTGCCGGTGTTCCGCAGCGGCTCGGCGACCAGCAGCAGCACAACCAGCCACGCCACGAGGAAGCCGATCGAGTACAGGAAGCCGTCGTACCCGTACAGCGCGATCGCGCCGGCGATGCCAAGGAACGATGCTGCGGACAGGTAGTCGCCGCCGATCGCGATGCCGTTCTGCCGGCCAGAAAAGACCCGGCCGCCCGCGTAGTAGTCGGTCGTCGTCTTGTTCTTCCCGGCGACCCGGATTGCGATCACCAGGGTGACCGCGACGAAGAAGGCGAAGATCGCGATGTTGACCAGCGGGCGGCCCACGGCCGGGGCCGCCGGGGCAGCGGACGCCACGGCGCGTATCACCGCTGCCTGCTGCGTGCCACTCGCTGCCTCAGCCGCTCCGAGATCGGGTCGATGTTCCGCCGCGCCCACCGGGCGTAGAGCACCGTGATCGTGAAGGTCGAGACGAACTGAAGCGCGCCGAAGCACAGGCCGACATTCACCTCACCGAAGACCGGGGTCCGCATGAAGCCCGGTGCGAACGCGGCGACGATCACGTACAGGAAGTACCAGCCGAGGAAGAGGACCGTGACCGGCACGGCGAACCGCCGGAACCGCCGCCGCAGGCTCTGGAAATCCCTGCTGGCCTGGACGAGTTCGTAGTCGGGACCGCTGTCCCGCCCGGACTGGGTAACCGACATCGCCGCGGTCCTTGCTCGGCGGACGCGGCTCGCGGACGCCGCTTGTCGTGCCGCCGCGGCCGGCCTGCGGAATCGGGCGTATAGGTTGAGATCGATTGCATCTGGGTGCCAGAGGCCTTGCCCTGCCGCTGGCCAGCCCTGTGGCCGTCAGCGGCGGTCACTGGCGTCCGGTTTGCAACCATTTATCAAAGTAAATATTACTTCTTGATATACAGTGGACGTGCTGCGATTCACGCGATTGATGACAGCGAACATTCTGGCAGAATTCTGGCGGTCGGCAATGCATATGTCCAGACCTGCGGCCGCACGCGCCGGGCGGCCAGGTCCCTGGGTCGCTGGCCTGGCTGTCCTGCGCCAGTGACATGCGAGGTCCGGTCTGATCATCAGATGTATACGCTCAGCGTGTACATCGGGTGTATGGTTCTGCCATGACCGTGCCTCTCACCTTGCTTGGCCTGCTCGAGCGGGAGTCGAGCCACGGATATGAGCTCAAGCGGGACTACGACACCTACTTCGGCGGTGGGAAGCCGCTGCCGTTCGGGCAGGTGTACGCCACGCTGCGGCGGCTGGCCAGGGACGGCAAGGTGGCCGGCGCGGACGCCGAGCCTGGCGCCGGTCCCGACCGCAAGCGGTATGCCATCACCGAGACCGGATCCCACGAGTTCGATGCCTGGCTCCTGCAGCCGATCGAGCCGGTACCTCACCTGCAGACCGTGCTGTTCTCCAAGGTCGTGCTCGCACTGATGCTGGGTCGCCCGGCCCAGGCCTACCTCGACACCCAGCGCGCCGCTCACGTGCAGCGCATGCGGGAACTGACCCAGGTCAAGCGGACCGGCAGCCTCATAGACGGCCTGCTCGCCGATCACGGCATGTTCCATCTCGAAGCCGATCTCCGGTGGATCGATGTCACATCAGCCAGGCTGAACGCGCTGGCGGAAATGGTGCGCTCGTCATGACTTCGGTAAACCCTGTCACGAACCTGTCCCCGGCACCGCGCCCGCGCGGTTGCCTGATCGAGGCCAGGGACCTGCATCACTGGTTCGGTCATACGCCGGCGCTCACCGGCGCGACCCTGTCGGTGAGCGACGGCGAGATCCTCGCCATCATGGGCCCGAGCGGCTCAGGCAAGTCGACGCTGCTGCACTGCATGGCCGGCATCTTCCGGCCAGATCGGGGCGAGGTGTGGTTTGAGGGTCAGCGGATCGACACGCTCGGCGACAATGCCAGGACCGAGCTGCGGCGCACCGCGTTCGGCTTCGTCTTTCAGTTCGGTCAGCTGGTGCCCGAGCTGACCGTGGCGGACAACATCGCGCTCCCGCTGCTACTCAACCGGGTCGGCCGGAAGGCCGCGTACGCCAAGGCGGCCGCCTGCCTGCCTAGGCTCGGGCTTGACGACCTGGGCGGCAGGCGTACCGGCGAGCTGTCTGGCGGGCAGGCCCAGCGGGTGGCCCTGGCGAGGGCGGTGGTGGCCAGGCCGAAGATCCTCTTCGCTGACGAGCCGACCGGGTCGCTGGACACGCTGACGGGTGAGCTGGTCATGGACCTGCTGGTGTCCACCGCCCGCGAGGAGGGCTCCACCGTGGTGCTCGTGACGCACGACCCGCGAGTCGCGGCCTACGCGGACCGCGAGGTCATGGTCCGCGACGGCCGGATCATCGACCGGACCGACACCGGGGCCGAGGTCGGCTGACCATGTACCGCCTTGGCCTGCACCTGACCCTGCGCAGCGGCCGGGAGCCATTCGTCCGGCTCCTGGTCACGGCCATCGCGGTCGCCATCGGCGTCGCGATCATGCTGGTGGTGCTCGCGGACTTCCACGCGTTCACGACCACCAACAACCGCCCGTCGTGGGAGTCCACTACCGGGCAGCCGGTCGCCCGCGGCTACACCCCGGCACCGGGCACCGAGCTGTGGAACTACGGCAACGATATCTATCAGGGCCAGACCATCGAGCGGCTGGACGTGGCCGCCCTCGGGTCAGGGGCGCCGGTGCCGCCCGGCGTCTCCCGGCTGCCTGCGAGCGGGCAGTACTACGCCTCGCCCGCCCTGGCGGCGCTGATCAAGAGCGTGCCGGCCGACGAGCTCGGTGACCGTTTCCCCGGCCGGCTGGCCGGCACCATCGGCCGGGCCGCGCTGACCGGCCCGAACGAGCTGGTGGTCTACATCGGCTACCCGGCGGCCGCGCTGGGCCGGCTGCCAGCCACGGTCCTGGTCGACAGGATCGCCACAGTGTCGGCCCGGACGATCTGGACGAACTTCTTCCGCGACTCGTTCATCGTCGGAGCGATCGCTTTCGCGTTCCCGATCCTCATCCTGGTCGGGACCGCCACCCGGCTGGCCGGTGCCCGGCGCGAGGAACGGTATGCGGCACTCCGCCTGGTCGGAGCCACTAACCGGCAGATCAGCGTGATCTCCTCGGTAGACGCAGTGGTCAGCGCGCTGCTCGGCAGCGTGCTCGGCATCGTGATCTTCCTGCTGCTGCGCCGGCCGCTGGCCGACACGGCGATCACCAGCGCCCGCTACTTCTACGACCAGGTCACGCCGACCGCTGCGGGCTACCTGGTCGTGCTGATCGGCGTTCCGGCCGCCTCGGCGATCTCGTCACTGATCTCGCTGCGCCGGGTGCGCGTCTCGCCGCTTGGCGTGAGCCGGCGGGTGACGCCGCCCGCGCCAAGCCTGTGGCGCGTGGCCCCGCTGCTGGCCGGGATCATCCTGTTCGCCGTCGGCCTCGCGCTGACGTCGCACAAGGCGATCGGCAAACCGACCTACCCGGGCCTGCTCATCATCCTGGTCGGCCTGGTGGTGGCCGGCCCGTGGCTTACCGCCCAGGCGGCCCGCCTGCTGCGCGCCGTCGGGTCGGGCGCGTCGGCACTGCTGGCGGCGCGGCGGCTGGGCGACAACCCGCGCGGCGCGTTCCGGTCGGTCAGCGGGCTGGTCCTGGCCGTCTTCCTCGGCACCGTCCTCGGCGGGCTGCTCCCTGCCGTGCAAGGCATCAATGCCACGCCGGCCGCCAGGAAGCTGAGCAACGTCCTGCTCGACGGGTTCACCGCCTCGCCGGTCTGCGGCATCAGCGTGAACTGCACGTCGCCCGGCCCTGGGTTCCTGCCGACCGGCCCGACCAGCCGGCGGCAGCGCATCGCGGCGGAAGGGCTGCCGCCGCAGGACGCGGCCGCGATGCTGGCCGGGCTGCGCGGCATCCGCGGCACCACCGTGGTGCCCGTCTACTCGGTGCTGGAGAAGCTCAAGGGCCCAGGGCAGGGGCCCTCCGGTTCCGGCGGCGTGGTGGTGGGCCCTGCGGGGCCAGGCGCCGGGGGCCTGTTCGTCGCCTCGGTGATGAGCTGCGCAGGCCTGCGGGAGCTTGCCGTGCTCGGGCAGTGCGCGCCCGGACGCAGCGCCGCCGTCGTCCAGGCGCCGAGCCTGTTCAGCGACAATCCGCACTACAGCACCCAGCCGATCGCGAGCGCGTCGAGCCCGGCCGCCTCCGATGACTTCAGCCACCTGTACCTGCAGGCCGTGCTGGTCAAGGTGCACGGCGCGGCGACACTGGAGAGGGTGCGCACGTACCTGGTGACGCACGGCACGCAGTCCGCCTCCGGCTGGGCGCCGCGGACGTTCGGCGAGGAGGTGCAGGCAAGGGCCGGAGTGGCCGGCACCGTGGAGCGGCTCATCTACATCGCCGTCGCCCTGACGCTGATCGTGGCAGGCTGCAGCCTGGCCGTGTCGGTCGGCGGCAGCCTGGTGGAGCGGAAGCGGCCGTTCACGCTGCTACGGGTCAGCGGGACGCCGACGTCGACGCTGTACCGGGTGGTCTTCCTTGAGGCGGTGCTGCCGCTCGTGGCAGCCACCGTGGTCGCCGGGGGCATCGCCTATGGCGTCGCCGCGCTGACCGTCGCCAGGCTCGCCCCGGTCGGCACGCCGGCGCCGGCGCCGGGCCATGCGTACTACCTGACCATGGGTATCGGACTGGTCGCGTCGCTGCTCGTGATCCTCGCCTCACTGCCGCTGCTCGGCCGGATCACCGGCCCCGCCAGCGTTCGTTTCGAGTAGCGCCCGTAGCGGGGCCGTCGGCTGGTCGAAGACGACGTAGTAGTGGCCCCGGTTCCCTTCCGATGCCTGGAACGAGAATTTCTCGGTGCGGTCAGCCAGGTCGGCGCCGCCCAGATCGGCGAAGGCCAGGCGGACAGCCGCGTAGGTGTATGCCGGATCATCCAGGTTCGTCCCGGCCGTCTCAACCTTGACCACGATGTCCTTGACGACCTCGTTGCCGCGCTTCAGCTGCTGGTCGATGATCTGAGTCAGCAGCACGTGCGCGTCCGGCAGTGGCGTGGCGGTCATGATCAGGACTCCCCGGACCTTACGGCCCGCGTCGTTCCCGCCGGGCTTGGCATAGCGCGTCCGCAGCTCGGTCAGCACATCGCGGAGCTGCGGTACCTCCCGGCTCCAGGCCGGGCCAGCCAGTGACTGCGCAGACTGCGGGTCAAGGGCCACCCCGGGGCGAATCTGATTAGCTCGGGCTCCGAACGCCGCCGCCGCGTCGGGCTCCCCGGCGCCGACCGCCACGTGCTGCAGGTAGAGATAAGGGCCGCTCTCGCCGCGCTGATCAGTCAGGGACTCCAGGCAGTGGACCTGCTGGGCCCACCAGTAGACGGCGTCGCCCAGTACGTCGGCCCGCCAGTTCACCTCGGCCAGGCGCCCGCAGAGCATGTACTTGCGCCGGGACCGCTCCAGGCCGTGGCGGCACACCTTACGGGCTTCGTTCAGCTCCCCGCTGCGCATCAGCGCGCCGCCCCACCACAGGTAGCCAAGGTCCAGGTCCGGGTACCGGGCGGCGAGCTTCTCCGCTTCCCACGCCGCGGTGGCCAGGTCACCGGCGTTCAGCGGGTCGATGACCACCTTGAAGGACGGCTCGCTCCCCGCGTCCCTCGGTTCCTCACGCTCAGTGAAGGCGGGCTCCAGGCACTTCTGGACGAAGCTCCTCGGCCTGGCCACCAGGACGTGCTCGGTGTCCTTCTGGACGGCGCCCCTGACGGCCGCACGGAACCGCCTCGCCTGGTCAGCGACCTCCTCGGCGGTCACTCCGGCCGCGGTATCGAGGTGCCAGCAGAGCTGCAGCTGGAAGAACCCCTCGTTGAGGAACGCGGTCACGAAGGCCAGTCCCTCGTTGATCCGGTTGCACAGCTCAAGTACCTGCTCGCTGGTCGTCCCCGAGTTGATGCCGAAGACGACGGACAAGAACACGTAGCCGCGTTCCGCGACTGCGGTCGCCGTGATGGCGAGCCCGTCCATGACGAGCCGCACGCCCTGGCCAGACACGCCAGCATCGATCCCGGCCCGCCGGAAGATTGATTCCAGTGCCGCTGCGCTGAGCTCGTCCTTGCTGATCAGCGTGGTCGTCTTGGTCACCGTCGCCGTCACCTCCGTCGTCGTCGTCGGTACCAGCCAACGCTGTCCCCGCCGGGACCGGTAGGGCACTCGGTCCCGTATCCGCTCACTTTCTTCGCGATCAGGGAGGCAAGAGCCACGTTGCTCAGCGCATGGGACGCGGGCCTAGATCACACCTTGTGACCTGCAGAAACGGTCTGCCTGGCGAACATCACGTCGGTGTCCCAGTGGGTGAAGCCGAGCGATGTGTAGAGCCCGATCGCTGCGGCGTTGGTCTCGTCCACGTAGAGCATCACCTGGAACAGGCCGAGGGAGCGCAGATGGCGCATGCCCACGATGGTCAGCGCCCGGCCCAGCCCGGTTCCGCGCTCGCCCGGGTCCACCCCGACGACATAGACCTCGCCGATCGGCTGGTGGGCGTGCTCAGGTTCGTGCCCGTCCCGGCCGTGCACCTTGGTCCAGTGGAAGCCGGCTAGCTTGCCGTCGCGCTCGGCGAGGAAGAAGCCGGCGGGGTCGAACCACGGCTCATGCTCGCGCAGGTCCAGGTCGCGGCGGGTCCAGCCGCCCTGCTCGGGGTGGCCGGCGAACGCGCGGGCGTTGAGTTCCAGCCACGCGTCCTCGTCCTGGCCGACGATGAACGTGCGGGTCGTGATCCCGTCGGCGAACTGCGGCCGCCCGATCCGGGCCTGCAGCGAGCGCCGCATCTGCCACAGCGCCCTGACCCGCTCGAAGCCCGCTGCCGCGGCCAGCCGCCCCGCCGCCGGCAGGTCGCCGTGCGCCCAGAGCCTGAGCTGGCTCTGCCCGGCCTCCGCCGACAGCGCGCGTACCAGCTCCAGGCCCAGGTGGCGGCGGCGGAAGGCAGGGTGGATGACCAGCTCGCCGCTCGGGCCCTCGACCGGGTCGGTCGGGTCGAGGTGGGCGTAGCCTGCAACCTCGCCGTCGGCCAGCAGCATCACGTTGCGGGCCCGCCGGTCGCCGCCGTAACGCAGGTGCAGCATCACGTGCTCGGACAGCGGGGCTACCCCGTCTTCCTCGGTGGCCAGCCGGACCAGCCTGAGCACCGAGGAAACCTCGTCGTCGCTCAGCCGCTCGGCGATCCGGATCTCGGTCATCGGCGCGCCCCGGCGGCCTGGCCGCCAGGACCCCCGCGGGGCCGAGGCGCGGGACCGTCCGCGTGGGCCGTGTCGCCGGCCACGACGCCGGCGCCGGGACGTTGGCCGTCGCCCGGCACGTTGCCGTCGCCCTCGGCCGGGCCTTCGTCGGAGTCCTGGCCGGGCACCCCGGTCTCGCCGGGGCCTGCGGCCTGGCCCGGCGCCCGTCCGGCGCCGTGGTTGGCCCGGCGGCTCTCGTGCCTGGCCGGGACGAACTTGTAGCCGACGTTCCGCACGGTGCCGATCAGCGCCTCGTTCTCGGTGCCGAGCTTGGCCCTGAGCCTGCGCACGTGCACGTCGACCGTCCTGGTGCCGCCGAAGTAGTCATAGCCCCAGACCTCCTGGAGCAGCTGCGACCTGGTGAATACCCGGCGCGGATGCTGGGCGAGGAACTTCAGCAGCTCGAACTCCTTGAACGTCAGGTCGAGCGCCACGCCCTTGATCCTGGCCGAGTAGGTCGCCTCGTCGATGACCAGCTCGCCGGACCTTACCTCCGCCGCAGGCGGCGGGGCCTGCGCGGCCGCGCGCCCGATGGCCAGCCTGATCCTCGCCTCAACCTCGCCGGGGCCGGCGGTGTGCAGGATCACGTCGTCCGCGCCCCACTCCGGGGTCACCGCCGCCCAGGCGCCCTCGCTGATGATCGCGAGCAGCGGCGTCCCGGTTCCGGCGAGCTGGCGCAGCAGCTCCCTGACCCGCACCAGGTCGCGCCTGGCATCCACCAGGACGGCGTCGGGGGGGCCGTCGCCAGTCGCGCTCGCCGGCACCTGGCCGGCCTGCTCGGTCAGCAGGCCGACGGCGACGTCCGCCGTGGCCGGCGCCAGCCGCACGGTATGGTCCAGCAGGCTGAGCGACGGCAGGACCTCGTCGGCGGACTCGCGCGTGCTGGTGAGCAGGAGCACCTTGCTCAACAGCCGCCACCTCCGGTCTGCTGCGAATCCGGCCGGAGAGCGCTGGCTGGATCGGCCACTACCCGGTGCCGGGCGTGCTCCGGGTAACTATGAGCGAGGATAGCTGACATGGCCATTGTGACCTTGCGCTACTGGGCCGCCGCTAAGGAGGCCGCCGGAGTCGCCGAGGAGAAGGTCGAGGCCGAGAACCTGGCCGAGGCGCTCGCGGCGGGCGGTTCTGCAGGCGGTTCGCGGGATCGCCTGCGGCTGGTGCTGGCGCGATCCTCGTTCCTCGTGGACGGGATGCCGGCCGGCACCAGGCCACCGGAGTCCGTCATGCTCGCCGACGGCGCCATGATCGAGGTGCTGCCGCCGTTCGCCGGCGGCTGACGCGCCGTCGCCGCCCGGGACACGGGGCCGGGGGGACACGGGCCGGGGGGACACGGGCCGGGACAGACCACCCGGGACATAGGCCCGGGCACGCCGCCTGGGGACACAAAACGCGCGTCAGGACAACACCGGACAGCGTGCTGCGGATATCTTGAGCCGTGCTCCCCGCTGTGCTGGTCGTCGCCGTCGTCGCGGTCGCTGCCGCGCTTGTGGCGGCCGACCGGGTCGCCAGGGCCGTCGTGCTCCGGCGGGTGGCGAGCAGGGTCGGCGCGGCCAGCGGCGCGGCGCAGCCGCCGCAGGTGCGGATTGCCGGCCCGGTGTTCCTGACCCAGCTGCTGGCAGGGCGCTACCGTGAGGTGCAGGTCACGATCGCGGCGTTCAGCGCGGGCGGGGTGGACTTCTCCGGGCTCACCGCACGGCTGGCACAGGTCAGGGCGCCGCTCGGCCGGCCGCTCTCGGACGGCCTTGTGGCAGGCCAGGTGGCGGCGACCGCCACGATCCCGCTCGGTGTGCTCGGCAGTCGGCTGCCGCCTGGGCTGGCGCTGCGGCACGAGGGCGGCGAGATCGTGGTGTTCAGCTCGCTCGTTCCGATGCCGGTCTCCGGCGTGCTACGGGTCAGCGCCGACGCCCAGCGCATCGCGCTGACCCCCCGGGTGCTCGGCGTGCCGAGCCTGGTGGGGTTCGCGATCGGCCTGCCCGCCCTGCCGCCCGAGCTGGTGATCGAGTCGGTCAGCGTCTCCGACATCGGGCTCGCGGTGCGCCTGCGCGGCGCCGACGTTGCGCTGGCCATGCAGCTTCCGGCCGCGCCGCGTCAGCCGAGCCCGGCGTAACGGCAGCCGGGCGTGAATATCCGCCGATCGCGGCTGAACCTTGGCCGCCTGAGATGCGTTTACTAGGTTGTGGTGGTTCGCGACGGCGGCACCGGAAGCCAGGAGCATCCACGGCCGGTCACCGACGAGGAGCTTGTGCGCGCGCTCTACCGTGAGCACGCCGGCCCCTTGCTGCGGTATGCGCTGCACCTGACGAGCGGAGACCGGCAGCGGGCGGAGGACATCGTGCAGGAGACGCTGCTGCGGGCCTGGCTGCATCCCGAGGCGATCGTCAGCCGGCCAGCCAGGCCGTGGCTGTTCGCCGTCGCGCGGAACCTGGCGGTGGACGCCCATCGCGCCAGGCAGGCGCGGCCGCACGAGGTCGGCGAGTCCGCGCTCCAGATGACCGCCGTTCCTGACACCGCGGACCGGGCGCTTGAGTCCTGGGCGGTGGCCGACGCGCTGCGCTCGCTGCGGCCCGACCACCGCGCCGTGCTGCTTGAGACCTACTACCGCGGCCACTCGGTGGCCGAGGCGGCGACCGTGCTCGGCGTGCCCGCGGGTACGGTTAAATCGCGTACTTTCTACGCACTCAGGGCACTTCGGCTGGCACTAGAGGAACGGGGGCTCGCGCCATGAGCGACCCGTCCTGCCGTACGTTCAGGGAACTGCTCGGCGTCTATGTCGTCGGCGCGATCGAGCCTGCCGAGCGGGCGGAACTCGATGCGCACCTGAGTCAGTGTTACGAATGCCGCGAGGAACTCGCAGAACTGGCGGTGCTGCCCGCGCTGCTGCACCGGATTCCGGTCGATGAAGCGGAGCGGATCGCGGCGTCCGGGCCCGAGGAGCCTGGCCTGAGTGACCCATCGCCCGCGGTACTCGACTCGCTGCTTGCGCGGGTCGGCGCCAAGCGGCGCACGCGCCGGCTGCGGTCCGCGTTCACCGTGGCGGCGGCGATACTGATCGCGGCGGGCGGCGCCACCGCGGCCACCGAAGCGCTTGCCACCGGGCACCCGGTCGCACACGGCCACACCCATCACGTCAGCCGTTCGCTCCAGGTGGTGAGCGCGGCCAGCGGCCACGTCAAGGTCACTGTCCACTACGGCACGACGAACTGGCACGGAACCACGATGTGGGTGCGGGCCAGCGGCCTGCCCGAGTGGACGCAGTGCAGCTTCTACGTGGTCACCAAGGACGGCGGCCGGATCCTGGCCGGCGGGTGGACCACCGGGCCTGACGGCGGCGAACTGTGGTACCCGGTTCGTTCCAGCGTGCCCGTGGCCAGCGTCACCGGGTTCGTCCTCACCGCTGGCCACAAGCTGACCATGTCGATTCCCGCGGCCTGACCGCTGCGCCGTGCGCTGCCGGGAATGTCGGGCGCGGCTGGCATGTTGACCGCGTCGTGGTGACCGGACTCCTGGCAAGCGCGGCGGCACTGGTGCTTGCCTGCGCGCTCGGCCTGGCCTGGCGGGCTAGGAACGGCCAGGTGCGCGCAAGCGCCCCAGCCGCCAGCGCCGGCGCCGGAGCACCCGCCGCTGAAGGTCAGGCCGTCGTCACGCAGAGCCTCACCGCCGCCGACATCGGCTCCTCGCTCGGCAGCCGGGCGACGCTTGTGCAGTTCTCCACGGCGTTCTGCTCGCCCTGCCGCGCCACCCGGCGGATACTCGGCGACGTGGCGGCCATGGTGGAGGGCGTGAGCCACGTGGAGATCGACGCCGAGTCGCGGCTCGACCTGGTACGGCGCCTTGACGTGCGGCGGACGCCCACCACCTTCGTGCTCGGGCCGGACGGCCAGGTCACCCACCGTGCCAGCGGCCAGCCGCGCAAGGCCGACGTGATCGCGGCGCTGGGTGCCGTGATATGATTTCCTATAAGAACGATGGGAAACGCTATCGGCACGAGGACCTGTGGCGACGAGCAGCGGCGGCGTGCGGCGGGCTGGCGACGGTGCGTGAGCACGGGCCGGTCGGTGCCGGAACTGCCGCTTGCGGTCTTACCAGGCGCCGCGCGGTGGATTACTGTCGTGTAGCCGCCGCGCTCTGACCGCCGACGCCGGCTCAGGTAACCCCTCGGCAGCCGGGCACCGCGTGCCCGGGCCGGCAGTCACGGAAGGAGCGCACATGGAGATCGACCCCAGGGGGCCGCGCCTTGGTGCCCTGATCACGACGGCGGTCCTCGTTATCGCGCTCATCACGGCGAGCGTATGGCTGCTTGCCGCGCAGGCGGTGGTGTTCGCGATCGGGGCGGTCTTCGGGCTCCGCTACGCACCGTACGGCCTGGTGTACCGGTACCTGATCAGGCCGCGGCTCGGGCCGCCCAAGGAACTCGAGGCCGAGGCGCCGCCGCGGTTCGCCCAGGGGGTCGGCCTGGTGTTCGCGCTCGTCGGGGTCGTCGGCTACGCCACCGGGCTGACCGTGCTCGGCATAGCGGCCGTGGCGTGCGCGCTGATCGCCGCCTTCCTGAACGGAGCCTTCGGCCTCTGCCTGGGCTGCGAGATGTACCTGCTCATCCGACGATTCGCGGCTGGCCGCCAGGTCACTGGCGCCGGTCAGAGCTGAGAAGGAGACTGACGCAATGAGCCGTTCCGACGTACTGGTAGACGCCGACTGGGTGCAGGCCCACCTTGGTGGCGATGGCCTCGTCCTGGTTGAGGTGGACGAGGACACCGCCGCCTACGACAAGGGCCACATCAAGGGCGCCGTCAAGATCGACTGGAAGCAGGACCTGCAGGACCCGGTCCGCAGGGACTTCGTGGACAGGGCGGGCTTCGAGGCGCTGCTGTCCGAGCGCGGCATCTCCAACGACGACACGGTCATCCTCTACGGCGGCAACAACAACTGGTTCGCCGCCTACGCGTACTGGTACTTCAAGCTGTACGGCCACGACAAGGTCAAGCTGCTCGACGGCGGCCGCAAGAAGTGGGAGCTTGACTCGCGCGAGATGGTGACCGAAGTGCCGCACCGCGCAGCCACCTCCTACCACGCCAAGGACCAGGACCGCGCGATCCGGGCGTTCCGCGACGACGTGGTGGCGGCCATCGGCCACCTCAACCTCGTCGATGTCCGCTCGCCCGACGAGTTCGCCGGCCGGCTGCTCGCACCCGCCCACCTGCCGCAGGAGCAGGCGCAGCGCGGCGGGCACGTGCCGACCGCCAAGAACGTGCCCTGGTCCAAGGCAGCGCAGGACGACGGCACGTTCAAGTCAGACGACGCCCTGCACGCGCTCTACGCCGACGAGGCCGGCCTGGACTTCGGCAGGGACACGATCGCCTACTGCCGGATCGGCGAGCGCTCGGCGCACACGTGGTTCGTGCTGCACGAACTGCTCGACCAGCCGAACGTGCGGAACTACGACGGCTCGTGGACCGAGTACGGCTCGCTAGTCGGCGTGCCGATCGAGGTCGGGGACGGCAAGTGAGCCGGTCGGGCCGCCCGGAGGCGAGCGGGGAGGCACGGTGACCAGTCAAGAGCCTGGCTGCGGCGCGCCGGCCGGCGGGGTCAAGGTCACCGCCGGGGTCGGCAACCAGGCCGTGGTGCGTGGCCGGGTAACCAGCGCGGGCTCGCCGGTGCCGTCCGGCTACGCCCGGCTGCTCAACGCCGACGGCGAGTTCGTCGCCGAGGTGCCGCTCGGCGAGGACGGCGGCTTCGTCTTCTACGCCGCGCCAGGCGACTGGAAGCTGCGGGTGCTCGCGCCGGGCGGCATCAGGGCCGAGCGGACCGTGTCAGCCGACACCGGCAAGATCACCGAACTCGAGGTTGCCGTCTAGGCAAGTCAGCGCGGCGAGGCGGCGGCCTGAGCGGACCAGATCCGCGGGCCGCCGCCTGTTGTCTTGGAGCTAGTTGCCGCCTGTCTGTGCCTGATACAGCAGGTCAGGGCATGTCTGAGTAGTTACGATACCTCTGAAATGGAATGTAGGCCGGTCGTTTCCTGGTAATCATCCCTCGTTCAACTTCCCGTCATCTTGACCGCTTAGAAAGGTATTCGTCCGCCCTGAACGGGGCGGCGCGGTACAAGGGTCACGATGGGGTGAGGGCGCCGAATGTCGATCGATGCCGGGCGGGATAACCATTCGAGCGACGCGACCGGCGGAACGCAGCCCGTCGCCCAGGCCGCCGGAGCGACGAGCGGGCCTACCGCGCTGCACGCCGTTGACCTGACGCTCGGGTTCGGCCAGCGAACGATCCTGAACAACATCAGCGTGGAGGTCAGGCGCGGCGCGGTCACCGCGCTGATCGGTCCGACCGGGTCGGGCAAGACCACGCTGCTGCGCACGTTCAACCGGATGAACGACAGGGTCATCGGTTACCGGCACTCCGGCGACGTGCTGCTCGAAGGTCGCAGCATCTGGCACCCGGGCGTGGAGCTGATGTCGCTGCGGCGCAAGGTGGGGATGCTGTTCCAGCGGCCCAACCCGTTCCCCATGTCGATCATGGACAATGTGGTCGCCGGGGTGAAGGCGCACCGGATGTCCAGCAAGCACGGCCTGCGAGCGATCGCGCAGCAGCGGCTCACCGAGGTCGGGCTCTGGGACGCGGTGTCCGACCGGCTCAAGGAATCGCCGTTCCGGCTGTCCGGCGGCCAGCAGCAGCTGCTCTGCCTGGCGAGGGCGCTGGCGATCAGCCCCGAGGTGCTGCTGCTCGACGAGCCGACCTCCTCGCTCGACCCGGTCGCCACCGAGTCCATCGAGGCGCTGATCCGCACGCTCGTGCCTCAGCTCACGGTCGTGATCGTCACGCACAACCTGGCGCAGGCGACCAGGGTCGCCGACCGCACCATGTTCCTGAACAACGGCCGCCTCGTGGAGCACGGAGACACCAAGCAGCTGTTCGAGGACCCGCAGCAGGAGGAGACGGCCCGGTATGTCGGCGGGCACTTCGGCTGAGCAAAGGACCACCCGCGCGGGAGGAAAGCACTCCTCCCGCACGGGTGCGAGAACCCGCGCCGTAGCGCGGGACCCCATCGCGCGCAGCCGCGTGCGAGTCACCTAGCGCATGCATCAGCATGCAGTTGCAAAGGAGTATTCCCGGTGACCAACCGAACCCGCCTGGCTACGGCGGCTGCTCTGGTCCCGCTGGCTGTTCTGGCGGCGGCCTGCAGCTCAAGCCCTAGTTCGAGCACACCGCCTTCCTCGTCGCCCAAGGCAGCCGCGATGGTGGGCCCGGCCCTGCCGTCGTCGCCGTCCACGACGGCCGAGTCACTGACCGAGACCGGGAGCACGCTGCTCTTCCCGCTTTTCGGCACCTGGTCGGAGGCATACCAGAAGCAGTTCGTGAACTCCTCTGGAGCACCGGACGTGCTGATCACCACCGGTGGCACCGGCTCGGGCACCGGGATCACCGACGCCGCGACCGGCACGGTGAACATGGGCGCCTCCGACGCCTACCTGTCCAGCGCCGACATGACCCAGTACCCGGGCCTGCTGAACATCGCGCTGGCGATCTCCGCGCAGCAGATCAACTACAACCTGAAGGGTGTCAAGAACCTTAAGCTCGACGGGACCGTACTGGCCGAGATCTACCTCGGCAAGATCACCATGTGGAACGACCCGGCGATCAAGGCGCTGAACCCGGGTGTCAGCCTGCCGAACATGAAGATCATCACCCTGCACCGCGCCGACAGCTCGGGTGACACGTTCCTGTTCACGTCCTACCTCAACGCCCAGGACCCGTCCGCGTGGACCGCCGCCAACGTGAACACGACTGTCAGCTGGCCCAGCGCCCCCGGTGCGCTGGCCGAGACCGGCAACAGCGGCATGGTGGCCGGCTGCGCGGCCAACCCGGGCTGCATCGCCTACATCGGCATCAGCTACCTGGCCAAGACCCAGGCGGCGGGCCTCGGCACCGCCACGATCAAGAACGGCGCTGGCAACTTCGTGCAGCCGACCGCGGCGACCATCGCGGCCGGCGCGGCCTCGATGACCGCCAAGACGCCGGCCAACGAGTCGCTGTCGATGATCAACAACCCCGCGCCTAACGGGTACCCGATCATCAACTACGAGTACGCGATCGTGAAGACCAGCCAGTCCAACGGCACCGTGGCCGAGGACATCAGGGCCTTCCTGCACTGGATCGTCACCACGGGCCAGAACGGCACCACCTACCTGGACCCGGTGAACTTCCAGCCACTGCCGGCCAGCGTAGTCACGCTGTCCGACGCCCAGATCGCCAAGATCGGCAGCTAGTTCTTAATGGCCGCTTCAGCACCTGTGCTGGACCCGGAGGGGGGAGCGGGCGGCCGCCCGCTCCCCCGCCGGGTGGGCACAGCCATCGTGGACTTCGCCCGCAGCGACGCCGCCATCCGCTGGATCGGCCGGATCGTGGCCATGCTCCCGGCGCTGGCCCTGGCGTTCATCCTGATCACCCTGATCGTCGAGGCCATCCCCGCGATCAAGTTCAACGGGCTCGGTTTCTTCACCAGGAGCGTCTGGTCGGAGGGGTCGTTCTACACGCCGACCGTCGTCACCAACGGGGTGCGGCATCCGGCTGGCGCCGAGTACGGCGCGGTCCCCGAGATCGTCGGGACGCTCCTAACCTCGCTGATCGCGCTCATCATCGCCGTGCCGACCGCGATCGGCGCCGCGCTGGTGATCGTCGAGCGGCTGCCGCGGAAGGTCTCCAACGTGGTCGGGGTCTTCCTTGAGCTGCTGGCCGGGATCCCGAGCGTGGTGATCGGCCTGTGGGGCGCGCTGACGTTCGGCCCGTTCATCGCGCACGACATCGCGCCGTTCATCGCGCGGAACATGCCTGACGTCCCGGTGCTGAACTACTTCAGCGGCCCCACCGGCAACGGGCAGGGCCTGCTCGTGTCCGGCATGATCCTCGCCGTCATGGTGATCCCGATCGTGGCGGCCACCACGCGCGACCTAATCAGGCAGGTGCCGATCCTGCCGAGAGAGGGCGCGATCGCTCTTGGCATGTCCGACTTCGAGTGCGCGCGCCGGGTCACCCTGCCCTGGGTGGGCGGCGGCATCATCGGGGCCGTGGTGCTCGGCCTCGGCCGGGCGCTCGGCGAGACCATGGCGGTCGCGATGTGTTGCGGCCTGGCGCTCGGCGCGGTGGCCGGCAACATCTACGCGGCGATGACCACGGTCGCGGCGACGATCGTGCAGACCGTGGAGACGGCGCTGCAGGACGCTACCGGGCTGGCCATCAGGACTCTGGCCGAGCTCGGCCTGATGCTGATGATCATCACGCTGCTGGCCAATATCCTGGCGCGGCTGCTGGTCCGGCGGGTCTCCGGCACCGCTCTGCCGGTCGGCCGGGGATTGTGAGGTAAGCCGTGAGCGCACCGTCAGCGGCCGGCCCGCCTGCCCGGGCCGCCGGGACCGACGTCTTCCACTGGCCCGAGGTGCCGGTCCGCAGGAAGATCGTCAACCGGGTGTTCTGGGGCCTGGCGTTCGTCGCGCTGGCGCTGGTGATCGCGCCGACACTCTGGCTGGCCGGCGGCATCGTCTACCGTGCCGTGCCGCACTTCTCGTTCAGCGTGCTCACCACCAAGACCACAGGTACCACAGGCGGCCTGGAGAACGCCGTGCTCGGCACGCTCGCGATCACCGTCGGCGTGCTGGTGATCGGCGGCATCATTAGCATCCTGACCGGCCTGTACCTGGCCGAGTTCGCGGTCGGGCGGCACAAGGGCTTCCTGCGCGGCGGCTACGAGGTGCTGGCCGGGATCCCGTCCATCGTGCTCGGCTACGTCGCCTACATCACGGTGGTCGTCGGTTTCCTGCACTGGGGGTTCGGGCTGCTCCCGGCGATCATCGTGCTCTCGGTGGTCTCGATTCCCTACATCGCCAAGGCCACCGAGACCGCGCTCGGGCAGGTGCCCAGCAGCTACCGCGAGGGCGCGGAGGCGCTGGGCCTGTCGGCGGGCTGGACGTTGCGCAAGATCGTGCTCAAGACCGCGCTGCCGGGGATCATCACCGGTCTGCTCGTGGCCATCGCGATCACCATCGGTGAGACCGCGCCGCTGCTGTTCACCGCGGGCTGGTCCGACCAGAACCCCGCCGCCCACCTCACCAACTCGCCGGTCGGCTTCCTCACCTATCCGATCTGGTCCTTCTACCAGTACGGCCCGGCTTCCCTAGCCCTGTCGTACGACTCGGCGTTCCTGTTGCTGGTCCTCGTCCTGCTGCTCATCATCGCCGGGCGGATCATCATTTGGCGTTCCCGGCGGAATGCGGAGACCTGATATTGTCGCCGACTCGCTGAATGCCGTTGCTGGACGCATTACCGGGAGTTCAGCTTCCAGTTACCTCGGCTCCTTACAACTGGATACGAGCAGTAGCCGACCGAGAGATGGCCGGCCGATCGAGGCGGAGGCATCGGCGTGGCATACCCAGGCGGCGAGAAGCCTGACGTCGCCGGAGTGCTCGTCGACAGGCTCGCGGCGACCCTCGTGCACCACGAGCCAGGCTGGCGGCTGCCGCGGCCGAGCGCGCTGGCACGGCGCTACGACGTGCGTCCCGCTCAGGTGGAGGCGGCGGTCAGGGAACTGGCCGCCAGGCACCTGATCCGCCAGCTTCCCGACGGTCAGCTGTACCGGGCCAGCCCGGCCGAGTTCCTGATCCCGGTCCAGGGAGTGCCACGGCTGGGGGCTCACCTGGACCCGATGGGCAGCGACGTCACCTGCCGCAGCCGCAAGGTGTCATGGCGGCGGGTACCCGAGGACATCGGCTGGGCGCTCGGCGTCAGCGCCACGGGATCGGTCTGCGCGGTCAAGTGCCATTGGGCGGTGAACAGCGAGCCCGCCGCGATCTCCACCACCTACCTGACTCAGGCCGCTGCCGGTCAGGTGGGCGAGACCGCGGATCTCAACGGTGCTCCCGTCGGCCTGCTCGGCGGCGTGGTCGATGGCGGCGACCCGCGCGCGCCGCTCGGCCTGCCCGCCGCCATGCACCTGGAGATGCAGCCGCCGCCGTCCTCGGTGGCCAGGGGCCTGCGGCTGGGTGCCGGCCAGCCGGCCGTCATGGTCACGGTGCGCTATGACGAGCCCGCAGCACACCGGCCGGTGGCGCTGAGCATCGCGGCGCTGCGGGCTGACCTGTTCCGGATCGTGGTGGACTCGCCGGACGGGCCGTCCAGGCTCAGCGAGATCGCCAGCGCCGACGCGCTGGCCGAGGAGGGAACGCCGGCCGAGCTCGCGTCCTTCGATAGCTGGTCGGCGACCGGGAAGCCGCCGGTGAATCAGTAGGTAGTCTGACCGGTCGCGGCCTGGCTCGCCGGGCGGGCTGGCGGGCCTGCGCGTCCGTCGGCCCGAGAGCGTCCCCTCTTGGGCGGTTAGCCGCGCGAATGGTTAATGGCGCGCGGTATCTTGTACCACTATGCCGCCGATTACGACCCGCAAGGCGAAGCGTCAGGCCTGGCGCTCGCGCGACCGCGTGTTATCAGCCGTCCAGCAGTCGGCCGGCTCGTTATCGGATCCGTGGGAGCCGATCGGAGGACCGTCGGCCCAGCCACTCTCGGCTGCACATCCCTCAGCCCTGCCGCCAGCCTTGTCGCCGCCAGCCCTGTGGCCGCAGATGGAGACGCCGCCGCCCGCCGCGCGGCCTCCGGCCGGGACGCTGCCAGGTGCGCCGCCGCCTGCCCTGTGGTCGCGGGCCGGGTGGTCGTCGGCTGCGCGCTCGCCGGCCGGGTGGTCGCCGGCCGGGCGGTCGCGGGGCGCGCGGTCGTCGGCAGCTCCCCGGTTTGGCAGCTTAGCCGCGGCGGCGGCCGTGGCCGTCGTGGTCGGCCTCGTCCTGATCGCCCCGCTGACGCTGCTGCTGCTGATGCTGCTCGCGCCGGTCGCCAGGCTGAGCCGGTGGCGGCCGCTCTGGCTGGTCCTGCCGGCCGCGGCTGGCCTGATCATGGCGCTCTCGGCCGGGCTCGGGGCCGCAGCGGCCGGCTACGCTGCTGCGGGCGCCGAGGTCACCAGGCGCCTGACCGCAGCGGGCCCGATCCTGCCGAGGCTGGCCGCGCTGCCGGCCACCATGGCCGGCGCGCTCCGGCTACTGCCGGCCCAGCTGCCGCTTGCCCTGGTCGCCGCCGCCGCGCTGACATGGCTCTGGCAGGTCAGCGGCCCTAGGCGGCCGTACCAGCCAGGGGCGCTGATCGTCGCCCGCCGGGTCTATGTCACCGCACTGCTCCGCCGCGGCGAACTGGCCACCGCGGACGGCGGCTGCGTCGGCCTCACCGCCGACACGGGCCGACGGATAGCGATCTCGTGGCGAGAGGCGGAGCGTAGCGTGCTCTGCACCGGGCAGAACGCGCCCGCTGTGACCGCAACCAGCCGGGAACTGGCGATAGCGGCAATCCAGCACCGCAAGGCCGTCGTCATCGTGGACCTGGGCGCGGGGGCCGACACGTTCGCCGGACCCGCCGCGTTCGCCGGGCGCGGCGACGAGGTCGAGTACTCCCGCATCATGCGGGGCGGCCTGGCGGCCGGAATCGCCGTAGCATGCGCAAGTTCGAGCGCGCCGCTGCTGCGGTTCGGCCGGTCAGGCGGCGGTCGCGGTCGTCCCGAGCCCGTGCCTGGCGTCTACGACCCGCTGGCCGACCTGCCCCCTGACCGCGCGGCCGAGCTGATCGTGGCCATGCTCGACTGGAGCGCAGTGCCGCCGGAGCGGCAGGCGTCCTGCGCCGAGTACCTGCGAGCTGTCCTGCTGGTCATCGCTGACGCCGAAGGTCCGCCCGACCAGCGCCCGCCGGTGATCGAGGAACTGGCCAGGCTGCTGAGCCCGGGCGCCCTTGCGCCGCGCCCGCGCCGGCCAGCCTTCGCGCCTGGCGCTGTGTCGGCATTCGCGCCCGGCGGCGCGGGGCCGGCGCTCGGGCCGGGCACGGACGGGTCGGTGATGGCCTCGCTGGCCGCGCAGCTCGCCAGGCTCAGCACCGACGCGCTCGGCGGCCAGCTGCGCCAGCCCCGCCAGCCCTATCAGGCCCGCCAGCCCTATCAGGCCCGCCAGCCCTATCAGGCCCGCCAGCCCCATCAGGCCCGCCAGCCCCATCAGGCCCGCCAGCCCCATCAGGCTGGCGGGACGGCATCCTGGCGGGCTGCCGAGGATGTGCCGATCAGCCTCGGCCAGGTGCTGGCCGACCGGGCCGTCACGCTGTTCACCCTGGACCGCCAGCTGCACGGGCCAGCCGCGGCGATGATCGCGCGGCTCGTGGTAGCCGACCTCACCAGCATCCTGGCCGACCTGGCACAGTCGCAGGTCCGCACCGACTGCCTGGTCTGGATCAACGGCTGCGAGGCGGTCGGCAGGCGCCAGCTCGCCGATCTGGTCGCGCTCGGGCCCGCCACCGGGACCGCAGTCCTGATCAGCACGGCAGCCGACGCAGCCGCCGCCCGGCTGGAGGCCGACGCCGGCGCCGTGCTGGTCCGCGGCGCGCCCCCGGCGTCGCTGCGCGCCGCGCAGGGCGCCGCGCAGGGCGCCGGGCAGGGCGCCGCGCAGGGCGGTTTCGCCGCGGACGCGCTTTACCTGCACGTCCGCGGTCCGCGGGAGCGGGTCGTCGCCGGCCGGGCCGTGCGGTGACGCAGGACGCGGGCGCCGTCTGCGTGGGCTGGCAGTTCGCGCCCGGCCTGGCTGACCCAGGCCCGGCACCGGCCAGGCCAGTGCCTGGGCCGCTGCCCAGCCCCGACACCGGCTGGATCGCCGCGCAGCGACGGATCGTCGCTGTGTTCTACCGCCCGGCGAGGGCCGGGGCGCTGGCCGGCTGCGCGTGCGCCTGCCTGCTCGGCGGTGCCTGGCTGGCCGGCCTGGCCGGCGCCGCGCTGGCCGCACCGGGGACGCTGGCCGCCGCAGCGGGCGCCGCGGCCTGCGCCGGCCCGGTCGTGCGGGGCAGGCTCAGGCTGCGCCGTGCGGTCGCCGCCGAGCGGGACCGGGTGGCCTGCGCGGCCGCCGAGCAGGCGCGCGGCCTGGCCAGGGCACAGCGCGAGCACGCCAGCCAGTACCGCGCCTGGCAGCGGCGCAAGGAGCTGTTCGACCGGCAGTCGTCCTGGTTCGCGCTGACCCTTCCGGCCGGCCTTGACCGGGTGGACGTCGCCGGAGGCACCCTGGCCGGCTGGTCGGCGATGCTCACCATGCTCGCCGCTCCGCGGCTGGACGCCGGCGGCGAGGTCACCGTGGTCGACCTCACCGAGGGTACGGTCGCTGCCGACCTGGTCAGCCTAACCAGGCGCGGCCGCCAGCGCGCCCTGGTCTGGGTGCTGCCCGGTGACCTGCCCAGGCTTGACCTCGCCACCGGCCTGGACGCCAGGTCGCTCGCCGACGTACTCGCGCTGGCCTGCGCGGCGGCGTCCGACGGCGACCTGGCGGCCGGCCGCTCAGGCGGTCGGCCTGACGGCGATCCGGCCATCGACTGCGCGCTGCTCGAGCGGGTACTCGGCGTCCTAGGACCCGCCCCGCTGATCGCGCAGGTCACCGCCGGACTCCGGGTCCTCGCCCACGTCGGCGAGCCGCTGGCGGACGTGCGTTCCGGGCTGATCACGGCGGACCAGTACGAGCGGTTCCAAAAGCTATTCGGTCGCGCCGCGAGCGACCGGGTCGTGCTCGAGCGCGCGCTGGTGCTCGAGTCCCGGCTGCGCGGGCTGGACTGGCTGGGTGCCGACGACCCGCCGCCCGGGCCGGCCAGGCTGCGGGTCGCGGCACTTGACCGGCACTGCGGCCTGATCGGGAACCGGATGATCGGCACCTTCGTGGTCGCGGCGCTGACCCACCTGCTCCGCCGCACGCCGGCCGCCGAGCCATGGGCGCACACGCTCTGCCTGCTCGGCGCCGAGCGGCTCGGCGGTGACCTGGTCGACCGGCTCACCGACGCGTGCGAGACGTCGCGGACCGGGCTGGTGCTCGCGTTCCGGTCGATCCCGGCCGGCGTGCGGGAACGGCTGGGCCGCGGCAACGCCGCCGTCGCGTTCATGCGGCTCGGCAACGGCGAGGACGCCAGGGCCGCCAGCGAGCTGATCGGCACCGAGCACAGGTTCGTGATCAGCCAGCTCACCGACACCGTCGGCAACTCGGTCACCGACACCTGGGGCGACTCCTACACCAGCACCACGGGCACGGCCGACTCGATCGCCGACTCGTACTCGATCAGCACGAGCGCGGGCGGCAGCCGCGGCCGGAGCCGGCCGGGCGGGTTCGGCGCGCTCGGCGAGTTCAGCTCGTCGCTGACCAGGGATTCCAGTCATTCCACCGGCGAGTCTGACTCGGTCTCACTGACCGCTGGCGTGAACGACAGCACCTCGTGGGGGATCAGCACGTCGCGGGCGCTCGGCGACAACGTCTCGCTCGGCATGACCGCGCAGCGCTCCAGGGAGTTCCTTGTGGAGGCCGAGGAACTGCAGCGGCTGCCAGTCAGCGCGATGATCGTCAGCTACCCGGCCCCGTCCGGCCGGATGGTCGCGCTCGCCGACGCCAACCCGGCGATCGGATGGCTTCCCGGCGCCGCGCGCCCAGCCGCGGACTCCGGCGCCGGGCCGGGCCCGCTGCCGCCATGGCAGACTCGGAGTCATGCCGCGACCATTCAGCCAGGTTGACGTGTTCAGTCCCGAGCCGTTCTGCGGGAACCCGGTGGCCGTCGTGCACGACGGCACTGGCCTGTCGACCGAGCAGATGCAGCTCTTCGCGCGGTGGACCAACCTGTCGGAGACGACCTTCCTGCTCCCGCCTGACGCGCCGGGCGCGGACTACCTGGTGCGCATCTTCACGCCGGGCACCGAGCTGCCGTTCGCCGGCCATCCGACCCTGGGCACCTGTCATGCCTGGCTGAGCGCGGGCAACGGGCCGGCCAGCGAGCGCGAGATCGTGCAGCAGTGCCCCGCCGGCCTGGTGCGGATCCGGCACACCACGGGCGGTCTCGGGTTCGCCGCGCCGCCGCTGATCAGGTCGGGCCCGGTCGATGAGCCGCTGGTCGAACGGGCCGCCGCCGAGCTCGGCATCGCCCGCTCCGACGTGGTGGATGCCCAGTGGGCCGACAACGGCCCCGGCTGGATCGCGCTGCTGCTGGCCAGCGCCGAGGCGGTGCTCGCGCTGCGCCCTGGCGCGGTCAGCATGGACATCGGGGCGGCCGGGCCTTATCCGGCAGGCTCGGAGTGCGCGTTCGAGGTGCGGGCGTTCTTCCGGATCGGCGACCAGTCGGCCGAGGACCCGGTCACCGGCAGCCTCAACGCCTCGCTCGCCCAGTGGCTGCTGGCCAGCGGCAGGGTGAACGCGCCGTACGTGGTCAGCCAGGGCACGGCGATGGGCAGGCACGGCCGGGTGCACATCTCGCGCGACGAGGACGGGACGATCTGGGTGGCGGGGGCGACCGTCACCAGGGTCAGCGGAACGGCCGACCTGTAGCAGTCGATCGGCGGCGGGAGCTAGGCCGCGGGCGGGCAGAAATCGCGCAACGGGGCCGCGAGCGGGGCCGTTTCACTAAAATGTGCAGATCATGAGCAACGATGGCGGTATCGGGGCAGGTGGCAGCGCCGCGCCGTGGTACCGGGTCGTTGCCATCCCGGACGCCGGCTACGGCGGCGCGGCCGAGCGCGACTACGCTGCCGTGCTTCCCGCGGTGCTTGACGCGGCTCAGGCGCGGCGGTCGTTCGTCAGCGGCTGGTTCTCCAGGGGCGGCGGCGCGCCGCTTGAGCTGATCACCAATGCCGGGCCGCTGCCGTCCGCGGCCGGGCCGCGGCAGACGGCGTGGACGCCGGCTACGTCGCGGGCCGCCACGGCACCGGCCACGGGCGCGGCCCCGGCACCGGCGCCGGCCAAGGCGCCGGCCGGGCAGCACCCCTACGGTCCGCCGGGCGAGTTCCTGGTGCGCCTGGCCAGCGAGATCGACCAGCAGCCGCGGCACTGCGAGCTGCTCTTCCCGTGGGGCGCGCGCGGCGTGCCGCTGCCCGAGGGCGTGATGGCCGACCTGGACGCGATGGTGTGGGCGCCGTGCCCCGGCCGGCTGGCGCCGCCGCTGCCCGCCGACTCAGGGTCCTGGCAGGGCTCGGGCTGGGCAGCCGGCCAGCACGGCCAGGGCGGGCAGGGCGGGCACGCCGGCGGGGGCGCGTCCTGGCTGGCCGCGGCTGGCGGCGGCCTGGCCGGCTCGGCGCCGACCCTGTTCGAGTCGGCGCTGACCACGCTGATGGGAAGGCCGTTCGGCTGGCTGGTGGTAGCCGAGCCCTGCGACCTGATCGACGCGGAGATCGCCGACCTGCGCGCCAGGCTGAACGTGGCGCGCAGGTTCGACGACGAGCGCTCGCGCTTCGACGCCGACCGGGCGGCCAGGCGCCTCGCCGAACTCGACGCGTTCCGCGAGGCTGGCCTGTGGAACGTGCGGGTCCTGGTCGGCGCGGCCGACGCCGACCAGCTGAGCGTGATCGCGCCGATGCTGGTCGGCTCGGCGGACCTGAGCGCGCACCCGTACCGGCTGCGCGGACCCGAGCGAGCCAGGGACCTGGTCGACGCGCTCGCCGCGGTGAGCTCGGACCAGGCGGACGACGCCGCGGTGCCGTTCGCCGCCACGGCCGGGGTACTCGCCGCGCTGGCCGGCCTGCCGCGCCGCGAGGTGCCCGGCGTCCGGCTGCTCGACGTCGGCTACTTCGACGTGACCGCCGAGCCCGCCGGCGAGGACTCGGTGGCCATCGGGACCATCCTGGACGGCCAGGACCGGCCGGTCGGCCAGCTCGGCGTCCCGCTCGCCACCCTGAACAGGCATGCCCTGGTAACCGGCGCCACCGGCTCGGGCAAGTCCCAGACCGTAAGGTACCTGCTCGAGCAGCTCACCAAGGCCGAGATCCCCTGGCTCGTGGTCGAACCGGTGAAGTCGGAGTACTCGTCGATCGCCGGCCGGATCGCCGCCGCAGGCGGGAAGCTGACGCTTATCAACCCGGCCGATCCAGGCGCGATCCCGCTGGCCATCAACCCGCTGGCGCCCGAGCCCGGGTACCCGGTGCAGGCGCACATCGACATGGTGCGGGCGCTGTTCCTCGCGGCGTTCGACGCACGCGAGCCGTTCCCGCAGATCATGTCGCAGGCCCTGCAGCGGGTGTACGAGTCGTGCGGCTGGGATCCGGTGAGCGGCGCGGGCCAGCCCGGTGCCCTGGTGCCGCCGGCCGTGCCGACGCTCGCGCAGCTGCAGGCGGCCGCGATCGAGGTGATCACGGAGGTCGGCTACGGTCCCGAGCTTGCTGCCGATGTCCGCGGGTTCGTCGACGTACGGCTGCGCTCGCTGCGGACCGGCTCGGCCGGCCGGTTCTTCGAGGGCGGGCACCCGGCCGACATCGCCGAGCTGCTCCGCCGCAACGCCGTCCTCGCGATCGAGGACGTCGCCAACGACGAGGACAAGGCGTTCCTGATCGGCACCCTGATCATCAGGATCACCGAGCACCTTCGGCTGCGGGCGCGGGCCGGCCAGGGCGGCGGCGAGTGCCTGGAGCACGTGCTGGTCATCGAGGAGGCGCACCGGCTGCTGCGCGGCGACCGCGAGGGCGCAAGCGCCCACGCCGTCGAGCTGTTCGCCAGCCTGCTGGCCGAGATCCGCGCCTACGGCGAGGGCCTGGTGATCGCCGAGCAGATCCCGGCCAAGCTCGTGTCCGACGTGGTGAAGAACACCGCTCTCAAGGTGGTGCACCGGCTGCCCGCGCTCGACGACAGGGAGCTCGTCGGCGCCACGATGAACCTGGACGCCGAGCAGTCCAGGCAGGTGGTGTCGTTCTCGCCGGGGATCGCTGCCGTGTTCATGGACGGGATGGACCGCCCGCTGCGGGTGCGGGTGCCGTTTGGCGGGCATGCGGAGGCCCCGCCCGAGCCCGGCCAGCTGGCCGCGCCGCCGATCGCCGCACGCAGATCGTCGGCGTGCGGGCACTCATGCGCGGACGGCCGCCCCTGCACCCTGCTCGAGCTGCGCTCCGCCGACCTGGTCGCCCGCTCGCACGAGTTCGCCTGGCTGCGGGTATGGACCGAGGCGGTGGTGCTCGCGTTCCTGACCAACTCGCCGCTTCCCGTGGTGCCTTCCGCGCTGCGCCAGCGGTGGTCAGGCCTTGACGAGCGGCTGTCCGGCTGCGCACTCGCCACGATTATTGAACGGGCCGTGGCCAGCCGGTCGGCTGCCATCCGCCAGTTCCTCGATCCTGACGAACTGGCCGCCGCCGTCAGCGTCACCGCGCTGCGGATACTGAACGGCGGGAAGGGCGCAGGAACCCAGGTCGGCCCCGACTGGGTGATACCGCAGCTGCAGTGGCTGCACGAGATCGAGCGGGCGCTGCCGCTCACCGGCCCGACCACCGACCCGTTCGAGCTGGCGCTGCCGCTCGACTTCGAGCTGCCAGGACTGGTCGACCGGCCCGACATCAAGATCGGTCAGCGGGTCAGCGCGCTGCGCAGGCACCCGTTCTCGATGGAACTCGACCACAACCGGATGCCGGCCTGGACCGCGCTACTTGGCGAGGACGACCAGCGCGCGTTCTCCGCCGACCTGGCCGTGCTGGCGGTCGGCTCGAGCCACCGCGGCCAGCTGCTCCAGGCGGCCGGCGAGATGGGCGTCGTCGGCTGGCTGGAGCCGGTGCTGTCCTGGCCGCGCAGGTTCATCGTCGGCAGCGACGACGAGCAAACCCACCCGGCGCCGGCCACGCTCCAGCTGGCCGCCGGATAGCATCGGCCGCGATGAGCAAGCTTCCGCTACGTGCCCGCGTCGCCACCACACTCGGCGACGCGGCTGGCCGGGTGTCCCGCCTGACCGGCCGGGGCGACGGCTCGGTGATCGGCGGCGTAGTCGGCCTGCGGGTAGCACCTGACCTGCTCAGGCAGCTCGCCGCCGACCGTCAGATCGTCCTGGTCACTGGCACCAACGGCAAGACGACGACCACGCGGCTGGTCGCCGCCGCGCTCAGCTCGCTCGGCCAGGATGTCGCGTCCAACGCGTTCGGAGCGAACATGGAGAGCGGCCTGGTGTCGGCGCTCTCCGGCTCGCCCGACGCGCCGTATGCGGTGCTCGAGGTGGACGAGCGGTACCTGCCGGCGATGATCATGGCGACCAGCCCGCTGGTCGTCGTGCTGCTCAACCTCAGCCGCGACCAGATGGACAGGGCAGCCGAGATCTGGCTGGTGGCCAAGCGCTGGCGGGAGGCGTTCGCGCAGAGTCCCGGCATCCGGGTGATCGCGAACGCCGACGACCCGCTGATCGCCTGGGCCGCGGGCTCGGCCAGGTACGTCACCTGGGTCGCGGCCGGCCAGCGCTGGCTCGAGGATTCCTGGTGCTGCCCCGAGTGCGGCTCGCACCTGCGCAGGGACGAGCTCGGCTGGCGCTGCGGCGAATGCGGCCTGTCCCGGCCGTCCGCACGGTGGGTGCTCGACGCCGACGCGGTGATCGACGCCGCTGGCGCGATCCGCGAGCTCAGCCTGGCGCTGCCCGGCCGTGCCAACCGCAGCAACGCCGTGATGGCGCTGGCGGTGGCCAGCATCTTCGGCGCCGACGTGGACCAGGCGCTTCCGTTCGTCCGCTCGGTGACCTCGGTGGCCGGCCGGTACACCTCGGTCGAGCGGCGCGGCCGGGTGCTGCGGCTGCTGCTGGCCAAGAACCCGGCAGGCTGGCTCGAGGCGTTCGACGTGCTGGACCCCGACCGGCGGCCAGTACTGCTCGCGGTCAACGCCCAGGGGCCTGACGGCAGGGATACCTCGTGGCTGTGGGACGTGAACTACCGGGTGCTCGCCGACCGGAGGGTCCTGGTCAGCGGCGAGCGCAGGACCGACCTGGCGGTCAGGCTCCAGGCCGACGAGGTGCCGTTCGAGGTCGCCGACGACATCGAGGCCGCGGTGGACATGGTCCCGGCCGGCGGCCTCGACGTGATCGCCAACTACACGGCGTTCCAGCAGATCAGGACGACGCTCGGGCGGACCACGTGAGGCCGGCCGGGTCTGGTCCGGTGCGGTCTGGCCTGGCAGGGGCTGGTCCCGTGCGGTCTGGTCCGGTGCGGTCCAGCCCGGCGGCCGGGAAGGAGCAGGGCCGATGACGATGTTCCCTGGTCAGCGGGACGGGAGCTGGCCCGACGCGCCCGCAGGCCCGCGGCACGCCGCCCGTTCGCCGAGCGGCTCGTTCCTGCCGCCGGTCGATGAGGACGAGTCGGCGACGGCATGGTTCCCTCCGCTGACACAGGAGCCGCCGTCGGGCGATCAGGCCGGGCCGGACGGCGAGCCAGCGACGACCTGGCTGCCGTGCCTGCCTGACGAGCAGGTGGGCAGGCACGGCCGCGAGCCTGGCTCGTACGGCAGCGCGCAGGACTCGTACGGCAGCGCGCAGGACTCCTATGACCGCGGGCCTGGGTCATGCAACGGCGCCTCGGACGGATCCGGCCAGTGGCAGGCCGGGGTCGATGGCGAGGCTGGGTGGGATGCGGAGGCGCAGCCAGCCGGCCGCCGCTCAGCGGCCGGGCCAAGCGCGCTGCGGCTGGTCTGGATCTTTCCCGATCTGCTGAGCACGTACGGGGACCGTGGCAACCTGATCGTGCTCATCCGGCGAGCGCGGCTGCGCGGGATCGAGGTCGAGCCTGTCGAGCTCAAATCCGACCAGCCGGTTCCGCAGCAGGGCGACATCTACCTGCTCGGTGGCGGCGAGGACCTGCCGCAGATCCTCGCCGCACAGCGGCTGCGAGCCGACGGTGGCCTGATGGCCGCCGTGGCAGGCGGTGCGGTGGTGTTCGCGGTGTGCGCCGGCTACCAGCTGGTCGGCTCGGTCTTCGGTGGCTCCCAGGGCGAGCCGCTCGACGGGCTCGGCATCCTCGACGTGCGCAGCGGCCGCGGCGAGCGACGGGGCGTCGGCGAGGTCGTCGCCGACGTCGATCCCGCCCTCGGCGTGGACCGGCTGACCGGGTTCGAGAACCACCAGGGCGTGACCACGGTCGGCGCGTCCGCCCGGCCACTGGCCCGGGTGCTCGCCGGCGTTGGCAACGGTGACGGCACCGAGGGCGCCTACAGCGGCCACGTTCTCGGCACCTACCTGCACGGGCCTGCCCTGGTACGCAATCCCGGACTGGCGGACCTGCTGCTGAGCTGGGTCGTCGGCACGCTGGCGCCGCTGCCCGACGCCGATGAGGTCTGGACCAGGCAGCTGCGCACCGAGCGCCTAGCCGCCGTCCCCGCCTAGCCGCCGTTTCGGCCGAGGTCCGGCCGCTCCGGTCCTCGTCAGTACACGAGCGGCTTGGCTCCGTCGGCGAGCACCTCGGCGATGAACGTCGGCGCACCGGCGATCCGCACCCCCTCGATCAGGTGCTCCTCGGTGATTTCCCGCCTGGCGGCGCACTGCGTGCACACCGTCACCGAGCCACCGCGAATAACAGTAGCCAGCAGCTCTGACATCGGGCTGGCGTACGGGAGCCTAATCTGGTCGGCCTGATCGGGCAGCGCGAGCCAGGTCGCCTCGCCGGTCAGCCAGAGTGAGACGGGGACACCACTCGCGATGGCTGTGGCCGCCACGGTGAGAGCCTGATTGCAGCGCTCGGGGTCGTTCTTTCCCGCCGTTACCTTCACCACTAGAGAGCCGGACGCCATGGCGCCAGCCTAGACACCCCGGTAGGCGATGTCAGTTCGCGCTGGCCGTGGCGACAACATCGGCCTGGTCGGCCGTGTCGGCGGTGCTGCGGCGCGCGGCCGCCGTAAACTGCCAGCGTGGCCGCTGGGATCACCGCGATCGTACTCACCGTCGTTTGCGCGGCCCTGGCTGCCTGCTGCGCCGTGCTCGTGCTGCGGCTGTGGCGGGCCGGGAGCCGCCGGCAGCCGTAGGCTGCCGTCATGACGTCCGACGAACCTCAGGCAGGCCAGCCGGGTTTGCTGCCGCGGCAGGCACCCGGGCCGCATCCGGCCATCGAGCCGCTCAGCTTCCTGCTTGGCCGCTGGGAAGGCGCTGGAGTCGTGGGATACCCCACGATCGAGAGCGCTCAGTTCGGCCAGGAGATCTCGTTCGGCCATAACGGCAAGCCGTTCCTGATCTACTCCAGCCGCAGCTGGTTGCTTGCGGAGGACGGCACCATCGGCCGCCCGCTCGCCATGGAGGTCGGTTTCTGGCGCCCGCAGCCAGGCGGTGAGCTTGAGGTGCTGCTCACACATCCGACCGGCATCACCGAGATCTACCTCGGCGCGATCTCCGGCACCAAGATCGAGATGGCCACGGACGTGGTGCTGCGCACCGCGACAGCCAAGGAGGTCACCGCCGGCAAGCGGCTGTACGGCCTGGTCGGGGCAGACCTCGCCTACGCCTACGACATGGCCGCGGTCGGCCAGCCGCTGCAGCCGCACCTGTCCGCGCAGCTCAAGTGGGTGGGTCATGGCTGAGCCAGGGTCCGGCGCGGATTCGTCCGGCCGGTCACCCCGGGTGCTCAACATCCTCAACGGCGAAGCCGCGGACGTCAGGCTGACCCCGTACGGCAACGTCGGCACGATCTTCTCTGGATCGGGCATCGAGCTGGTCTGGGTCAGCAAGCAGGGCGAGCCGGTCGACGAGGGCTGGTTCAGCTCGGACGAGGTGGACCTGATCCTCGTCGTGCGGGGGCGACTCAGGTTCGAGTTCGAGTCCGCCGACTGGGCTGACCGGGTGCTCGACCCTGGTCAGGTGCTAATACTGCCCGCAGGCGAGCGCTGCCGCGCCTACCGCTGGCCACGCGACGCCGCTGAGGCGACCGTCTTCGTCGCGGCGTACCCGGCGCGCGACTCGCGCTTGCAACGCGACTCCCAGTAGCAGGCATGCACGTTCAGCAGGCGGCCTCCCGCGGCGCTTTAGCTGCGGTTTGTTATGGCCACTCACAGTAGCCGGGTGAGCGCACAAACGGGCGGTGCTGCAAACCCGGGCCCCGGCAAGGCCGCCGTCAGAGCCGATATGTCCGTGATGGTCGATAGTGGATAACTCCGGCCTGGAAATGAATGCCACATTCACTGCTGGGCAGGTCGGGGACGGCCGGTTCGAGGGTTCGCCAGGGCCGGTCGGTCGGAGCCACTGCATGAGCGTGCGCTTGAACCCGGGGGCAGCGCACTGAGACCTGAGAGAAATGGGACCAGAGAGAAAGAGAAGCCCCCGGGCTGCTCCCGTTGCGGGTTGCCTCGCGGCAATCCGCAACGGGGACCGGCTGGACGAGGCCGATCACCCGGGGGTCCGGTGTCTGCCGTGTATTCGCCGACCGCCGCCTTGGCGGCACGCTGACGCAGGCTCAGGAGAATCTGGTCGCATGGCCGGTGACACGCGCACCCCGGCTAGGCCGGCGTGCGCTCCACGGGACGGCGGCTAGCTGACAGCCACCTCACGAGTCCGACAACTATGCATACTGTTGGACCACCTCCTTTCCCGCGTTAGGCAGAACGCTACGTCAGGTCGGCCCGCCCGGGCAAGCGGGTTAGTCAAGCGGGCGGAGTCTTGATCCGGCGGCGGATCGCTGCATCGCCGCTCCGCATTTCGCAGCACTCGACGCGGGCCCGCGCACCGCGCCGACTCACCCGCCCGGCTTGGGCGCGCCGCCCGCCCGACCACGGCACTGACCCGCCCGGCCACGGCACTGACCCGCCCGGTCACGGCACTGACCCGTCCGACCGCGCCGACTCACCTGAACCCGGCTCCGCCCGCCCGACCACGGCGCCCGCCCGACCGACCACGGAGCTCACCGGCGTCTACCCCGTCTTTGTGATGCGATCCGGCGAGTTATAGCGCGATGCTTCACAAAGGTGGGGTGGACAACAGTGGGTGGCGCGAGACCGCCGTTTTCAGGGTGTGCTGTCGCTAGACCGGCCGCCGTGGCAGAGTCGTCTGCTCCGGTTGGACGGTCGGCGTCGCTCCAGGGCCGGCCGCTGGCTCAAGGCCTGCCGCCGGCGCCAACGGGCCTGCCGCCGCAAGCCCGGCCACCGCGGCTCCACGGGCCGCTGCCTGGCCGCCGTTGGCTGGCCACGACCTGCCTCCGCATCACTAGACTCG
>CAVZHC010000016.1:0-570022 GCA_963774905.1 uncultured Actinomycetota bacterium
CCCGCCGGACAGCCCCGGGTTTCCGGCAGCGATCGTTACCGCTCGTGGATCCCGGGCAGCCTGCAGCTGGTCGTGACACGCCTGGGCGATGTGCTGACGCCGCGAACGCCAGGCGGATCAGCGCAGCCGGTGCGGGGTATCACCAGCGGACTGGCTGATCGGCGCGGCGGCCACGCCGGCGATCTCGTTGCGGGCCAACGGGACGCGGTCGCGGTCATCGAGCGGCGCCCGGGTCGGCTTCGGGGTGGTCGGGGCGGCCGCGGTCGGGGCGGTCGCGGTCTGGGCGGTCGGGGCGGACCCAGACGTCGCGCTCGTGCATGAGCTCGATCTGGCGGTCTATCACCTCGCGGCGGTACTCCTCGTGGCCGTAGGGCGGGCGGTCGAGGTAGAGGTTCTTCGGGTAGATCGGGTTCTCGTAGATGATCTGGTACTGCTCCGTGGTGAGGTCCTTGATCCAGTTGTCCCACTGTGCGTTCGCGCGGAACCTGCGCAGCGCCTCGATGTCGACCGTTCCGGCCACCCAGGACGAGCCGGCGCTGTAGTCGTGGCGGCCGACGATCTGGCCGCGGTAGTCGACCACCACCGAGCCGCCGCCGAAGGTGTCGATCGGGGTGTCTGAGTCCGTGTGCAGGTAATAGGTTCCGACGTTGCAGGCGATCAGGTACATGTTGTTGTCAAGCGCCCTGGCCCGGTTCTGGATCTCGAACAGTCCGTTGCCGACGTGCGGGTGCGGGTACGGGCCGCGGTAGACCACCTCGGCGCCGTTCATGGCCAGGCCCCTGGCGTTCTCCGGGTAGGAGCCCTCGTTGGCCATCAGGAAGCCAAGCCTGCCGATCTCGGTATCGGCGACCGGGTAGAAGGCATCCAGGTTCCTGCCGTACAGCTCGATCCATTTGTCCCAGACGTTGTGCGGCGTCACCGAATGCTCGACCGGGAGCAGCGGCACCACCTTGTGATGGCGCAGGATCACCTCGCCGTCGGGACTGAGAATGAAGCCCACGTTGAAAAACCGGCCGGGGAACTCCGGGTGCCTGGCCTTGGCCTGCGCCATCACGTAGGCGTTCCACTGCCTGGCCAGGCCACCGAGGTAGTCGGTCTCCGGGCCTGGGACGTCGATCGCGCACTCGCGCGCGAACTCCTCGTGATCGAGGTCGAGCACTTCGTCGTTGAAGCCCTGCAGTGCGCCCTCGGGGATCGCGATCAGGCGCACCGGCAGGTCCAGGCTGGACAGCCAGGACGCCGCCTTGATCAGGTGCGACAGGTGCTCGAGATTGGTCGCGATCTCCTCGCGGCGGCGGATCCCCCGCATGGTCGGCACCAGCCCGAGCGCCTGATACGGCTCGATCATGACCCTTCCTCCGATCCCTCCCGCGTTTTCTCGGCCGCTTCCCGGCCGTTCCCGGGCCCCTTCGCTGACCGCTTCCGGGCATATCCTGGCCAGCTCTCGCCGCGGTCATAGCCCTTGTTCTACCTGTGTTCTACCGCCGCGCTCCAGCCGCTGTCGGCACTTTGCCGGCGCCCGCCAGGTCGGCCAGGGAACCGTCCAGGCGCGAGCCGCAGGTCGCAGTCTGAGCGCTTGCACACGGTTGCGATCGCGGGGTCCTCGCCGCGATACTGAGCCCACCGCGCGAGCCAGCCCCCGTTACCCCGGGGCATCACGCCCGCGCACGGAAGGCAGGCGAGCCCATGAGCATTCTCGGCACCCGGGTGGTCCGGACCGAAGACCCGCGGCTGCTGACGGCGGGCGGCACCTACGTCGACGACGTGAATGCGCCCGAACTGCAGGGCGCGGCGCGGGTCACGTTCGTGCGCAGCCCGATCGCCCACGCGCTGATCACCGGCATCGACGCCGGCGCGGCGCTGGCGGCGCCTGGCGTCATCGCGGTGCTGACCGTCGCGGACCTGACCGACCTGCCTGCCCCGCCACCGCCGCCCGAAGAAGGCGCCGACGACGGCGGTGGCGGCGGCGCCGAGGGCGCGCCGCTGCCGCTCGGCGGGCACTGGTCAGAGCCGCTGCTCGCGGTGGACCGGGTCCGCTACGTCGGCGAGGCCGTGGCGATGGTGCTCACCGACGACCGCTACCAGGGCGAGGACGCCGCCGAACTGGTGAGCGTGGACTACGAGCCGCTGCCAGCCGTGGTGGGCTTCGACGCGGCACTGGCCGGCGAGACGCTGCTGTTCCCGCCGGCGGGCAGCAACGTGGCGGTGACCTCGGGCACCCCGGCGGACGACGCGGCCTTCGCTGACTGCGAGGTCGTGGTCGAGCACACCCTGGTGAACCAGCGGCTCGCGCCGGTGCCGCTTGAGGGCCGGGCCGCGGCAGCGGCCTGGGCGGACGGCAAGCTGACCGTGTGGGTCAGCACCCAGAACGCCCAGCTCGGCCGGTTCATCCTGGCCGGCGTGTTCGGCCTGGACCCGGCGGCCATCCGGGTCGTCGCCCCTGACGTCGGCGGCGGCTTCGGCGCCAAGATCGCGCTTGACCGGGACGCGCTGCTTGTCGCCTGGGCCGCCAAGCACACCGGCCGGCCGGTGCGGTGGGCCGAGACGCGCAGCGAGAACATGGTCGGCATGACCCACGGCCGGGCACAACGGCACGTGGTCAAGATCGGCGGCAACCGGGACGGGAGGATCCTGACCTACCGGCTGGACATCGTGCAGGACACCGGCGCCTACCCGCGGATGGGCGGCTTCCTGCCGTTCCTGACCGGCCTGATGGCGGCCGGGCCCTACGACATCCCGCACGTCTCGACCGGACGCCAGGTCGTGGTCACCAACACCACGCCGATCTCCGCCTACCGCGGCGCCGGGCGGCCCGAGGCCACCGCGGCGATCGAGCGGGCCGTGGACCTCTTCGCTGCCGAGATCGACATGGACCCCTCCGAGGTCCGCCGGATCAACCTGGTGCCGCCGGACAAGTTCCCGTTCAGCTCGCCGTGCGGCCCTGTGTACGACACTGGCGAGTACATTGCCGCGCTTGACAAGGTGCTGGCCGGGGCCGGCTACTCCGAGCTGCGGGCCGAGCAGGCCAGGCGCCGCGAGCGCGGCGACGTGGTGCAGCTCGGCATCGGCCTGTCCAGCTACGTGGAGATCACCGCCGCGGACGCCGATGGCGGCGAGACCGCGCAGCTCATCGTGCACCCGGACGGGACGGCGACCGTCTACACCGGCAGCTCGGCGCACGGCCAGGGCCACCACACCGCGTGGGCGATGCTGGTCGAAAACGAACTGGGCATCGACATGGCGAAAGTCACCGTCGTGCACGGTGACACGGACCTGATCCCGATGGGCGTGGGCACCTACGCATCCCGGTCGCTCCAGCTTGGCGGGATCGCCGTGCACAAGGCGGCCGTCGAGGTGAAGGAACAGGCTCGCCGGGTCGCCGCCGAGATGCTCGAGGCCGGCGAGGCCGACCTGGAGCTCGACACCGAGCGCGGGGTATGGCAGGTGCGCGGGGATCCCGCGTCAAGCCGGACCTGGGGTGAGGTGGCCGACCACGCGGGCCACGCTGGCCTGACCGCGTCGGTGCACTACACCGAGGGCACCCCCACGTTCCCGTTCGGCAGCCATGTCGCGGTCGCCGAGGTGGACACCGAGACCGGGAAGGCCAGGCTGATCAGGCACGTGACCGTGGACGACGCAGGCACTGTGCTCAACCCGGTGCTCGCCGAGGGCCAGCGGCACGGCGGCATCGCCCAGGGCGTCGCGCAGGCCCTGCTCGAGGAGATGATCTACGACGCGGACGGCAACCCGGTGACCGGCACGCTGGTGGACTACGCCATCGTGACCGCCGCCGAGCTGCCCAGCTTCGAGCTGCTGGCCAGCGAGACGCCGGCCACGATCAACCCGCTCGGGTTCAAGGGCATCGGCGAGGCAGGCACCATCGGAGCCACCCCGGCCACCCAGAACGCCGTCATCGACGCGGTCAGCCACCTCGGCGTCCGCCATATCGACATGCCACTCACCCCGGCCAGGGTCTGGGCCGCGATCAGCGAGGCGAGGGAGGGCCGGTGAAGGTCACAGTGACGGTGAACGGCAGCGAGGTCGCTGCCGACGTGCCCGACCGCACGCTGCTCGTGCACTTCGTGCGCGACGTGGCCGGGCTGACCGGGACCAACGTGGGCTGCGACACGAGTTCCTGCGGCGCCTGCACCGTGCTGCTCGACGGGCGCTCGGTGAAGTCGTGCACCGTGCTCGCCGCGCAGGCCGACGGGCGCGCCGTGGAGACAGTCGAGGGGCTGGCCGACGGCGCAGGGGAGATGCACCCGGTGCAGGCCGCGTTCCGCGCCGAGCACGCGCTGCAGTGCGGGTTCTGCACGCCGGGCATGGTCATGGCGAGCGTCTCGCTGCTCGCCGAGAACCCGGCGCCCACCGAGGACGAGGTGCGGTCCGCGCTCGAGGGCAACCTGTGCCGGTGCACCGGCTACCACAACATCGTCAGGGCCGTGCTCGCCGCGGCCGCCGACCGCCAGGCCACGTCAGGGTCGTGACGGGAACCGAAAGGCAGCTCAGGTGACTCCCTCGCTCTTTACCTACCAGCGTGCCTCGTCGGCCGACGAGGCCGTGCAGCTTGCCGCCGACGGCGGCGAGGACGCGAAGTTCCTGGCTGGCGGTCACTCGCTGCTTCCGCTGATGAAGCTGCGCCTCGCCGCGCCTGAGATCCTGATCGACATCGGCCGCCTGACCGACCTCAGCTACGTCAGGACCGACGGCGACCACATCGCCGTGGGCGCGCTGACCAGCCACGATAGCCTCGCGCGGTCGGAACTGCTGGCCAGCGAGCTGCCCTTGCTCGCGCACGCCGCCGGGCAGGTGGGCGACCCCCAGGTCAGGCACTGCGGCACCATCGGCGGCTCGCTGGCGCACGCCGACCCGGCAGCAGACCTGCCTGCGGTGATCCTGGCGCTTGACGCGACGCTCGTGGCACGCGGGCCGTCGGGCAGCCGCGAGATCCCGGCCGGGGAGTTCTTCGTCGGCCTGCTCGAGACGTCGCTGCAGCCTGGCGAGCTGCTGACCGAAGTCCGCATCCCGCGGCCCGGCTCGCCCGGCTGGTCCTTCCAGAAGTTCACCAAGCGGGCGATCGACTGGGCGATCGTCGGCGTCGCCGTCCAGGGCGGCAGAGTCGCCCTGGTGAACATGGGCTCGACGCCGGTCCGGGCCGGAGCGGTCGAGCAGGCGCATGCCTCGGGCGCCAGCCCGCGCGACGCCGCGGCGCACGCCGCGGAGGGCACCAGCGCGCCCGAGGACATCAACGGCCCGCGGGCCTACCGCGAGCACCTGGCCCGCGTCCTGGTGGCGCGGGCGCTCGAGGAGTCAGCCTCGCGCGGCGGCTGACGGCCCCAGCGCGGCGGCTCACCGGACGATCTCGACCAGCAGGATCCAGGCGTTGACCACGACGCCGACCAGGGCGAGCACCACCTCGGCGACCAGCCAGTAGAGCCCGCCGCCGCCGCCCGCCATGAGGCTGATCCCGGCCGCGACCATCGGCAGGGTTCCCGCCGCGATCACGATCGTCGGGGACACGGTCCAGATGAGCGGGTCGCCCTCGTCCCTGGGCAGCCGCAGCCGCCTGGTGAGCAGGAGTCCGGCGAGCACGGCGCCGAGCATGAGTATCTCGGCGCCGAGCAGCGCCCGCGGCTGGGCGGGCACCAGCACGAAGACCGACATGAGCAGCAGGCCGATCAGCAGCGAGAGGGTCTCGGCGGCCCTGGTCGGCAGGTGCGTGTGCTCCAGGATCGTGGACAGGTTCAGCGACACGGCCACGAACAGCAGGCCAGTCAGGGCGGCCGCAGCGCCGGCGATCGCCATGAACAGGTCGTGCCAGGGCGCCGGGTCCAGCGCTGTCATGGGACAAGAGTGGCACGCAGGCCCGGTCGATAGCGAATAGAGTTCCTCTACCGATCACTGGCCACAGTCGTCACACGGTACCTTCGCGCGGCTGGTCTGCCAGACAGCCGAGCCGACGAGGTGGGACTCTCGCATGGACACGCACGGCCAGCAGGGTGCCGGAAGCCGCACGGGTGCCGCGGAAGTCGCGGGCGCCGCGGAGACCAAGGGCGCGGGCGAGACGCTGACCGCCAAGCACGCCAGTGCCTACATCGACGAGCACGCCGGTGAGTTCTTCGCCGCGCTCAAGGACTGGCTCACGATCCCGTCGATCTCGGCCGACCCGGCGCGGGCCGGCGACGTGCGGCGGTCGGCGCAGTGGCTGGCCGCCCACCTGCGCACGTGCGGGTTCCCGGTGACCGAGGTGTGGGAGACCGGCACCGCGGCGAGCCCCGGCATGCCCGCCGTGTTCGCGCACTGGCCGGCGGCCGACCAGACCGCGCCCACTGTGCTCGTCTACGGCCACCACGACGTCCAGCCGGTCGAACCGCTCGGCGAGTGGGACTCGCCGCCGTTCGCCCCGGTCGAGCGGGACGGACTGCTGCTCGGCCGCGGCGCCTCGGACGACAAGGGCCAGGTGCTGTTCCACGCACTCGGCCTCGGCGCCTGGCTGGCCGCCAACGCCGCTGGCGCGCCGCCGGTCTCGCTCAAGCTGATCGTGGAGGGCGAGGAGGAGTCAGGCTCGCCGCACTTCGCCGACCTGGTGCGGCGCGAGCGGGAGCGGCTGGCCTGCGACGTCATCGTGATCTCGGACACCACCATGTGGGCCGACGACGTGCCGTCCATGTGCACCGGCATGCGCGGCGTCATCGACGCCCAGATCGACGTCTACGGCCCGGAGCGCGACCTGCACTCGGGCTCGTTCGGCGGTGCGGTGCCCAACCCGCTGCACGTGCTGTCCGGGCTGCTTGCCGGGCTGCACGACGATGGCGGCCGGGTGACCCTGCCCGGCTTCTACGACAAGGTCGTGGCGCTTACCCCGGCCGAGCGCGCCCTGTTCGCCAGGCTGCCGTTCGACGAGAAGGCGTGGCTGGCCACGGCGGGCAACAGCGGCACCGCGACCGGCGAGGCCGGTTTCAGCACGATCGAGCGGATCTGGGCGCGCCCGACCGCCGAGATCAACGGCATGTGGGGCGGCCACACCGGCCCGGGCGGCAAGACGATTATCCCGCGCGAGGCGCACGCCAAGCTGTCGTTCAGGCTGGTCGCCAACCAGGAGCCCGCCGAGGTGGCCGGAATGCTCCGTAACTACATTGCCCAACGCAAGCCAATCGGGGTCGATGTCGTCGTCAGCGCGGAGGGTCCCGGGGTCCGTCCTTCGTTCTCGCCCATCGACTCCCCGGCGGTCGCGGCCGGCCGGCGGGCGATGGAGCGCGCCTTCGGCACCGAGATCCTGTTCACCCGCGAGGGCGGCAGCGGACCCGAGGCCGACCTGGCCGAGATCCTTGCCGCGCCTCTGGTCTTCATCGCGGTCGGCCTGGACGAGGACCAGATCCACGCGCCGAACGAGCGGGTGAACATGGGCCTGCTGCTCAAGGGCGCCGAGGTCGCCGCCTACCTGCTCGACGAGCTCGCCGGCCTGGGCTGACCGGCGAGGCATGCGGGGCTGATCCGGCCGCGGGGCTGGCCCGGCCGCGCGCGGGGCTGGCCCGGCCGTGCGGGGCTGGCGCGGCACGCAGGTGCCTGCCGGATCGGGCCCTGCGTATTCTGAGTGCGTGGCTAGCCCCCTGATATCTGCTTCTGGCGGGATCGCGCTGACCAGGCACGAGGTGGAGCGGTCCACGGCGCGGCGGACCGACGACGAGTGGCTGGCCAGAGCCTGGGCCGACCCGCGCACCCAGGTCCTGGTGATCGAGGACGGGCACGCCCCGGCCAGGATCGGCGACGGCGCCGCCGAGCTGCTGTTCGTCTCCCCGGCGGCCGCGCCGGATGGCACCAGGTTCCTGCTGGGGGTCGATGCCGACGAGGTCGCCTACTTCGGCGTGGGCGGTCCGCTGCCCGATCCCGGCGGCGACCCTGACCTGCGCCGGGCCGGGCTGCGTGAGACCGGAACCCTGCTCACCGACCGGGACGCCGGCCTGCTGACCCACGCCGTCGCGCTGGCGAACTGGCACGCGGTGGCCGGTCACTGCTCGCGCTGCGGCTCGCCGACCGAGCCGGCCATGGCCGGGCACTCCCGCCGGTGCACCAAGGACGGCAGCGAGCACTTCCCGCGCTGTGACCCGGCCGTCATCATGCTGATCACCGACCCAGACGACCGCTGTCTGCTGGCGCGGAACGCGCAGTGGCCGAAGGGCAGGGTCTCCGTGCTTGCCGGGTTCGTCGAGCCAGGGGAGTCGGCGGAGCAGGCCGTGGCCCGCGAGGTGCACGAGGAGACCGGCGTGATCGTCGGTGCGGTCAGCTACGCGGGCAGCCAGCCCTGGCCCATGCCGCACAGCCTGATGCTCGGCTTCCGCGCCGAGGCGACCGGCACGCAGATCAGCGTGGACGCTGACGAGATCGCCGAGGCCCGCTGGTACAGCCGCGACGACCTGCGCGAGGCGATCGAGACCGGCGAGCTTGCGATGCCGCCGTCGCTGTCCATATCCCGGTGGCTGATCGAGACCTGGTACGGGTCGGAGCTGCCGAGGCGGGCACGGCCGCGGCTGGCCTGACCGCCGCTGCGCGGTCGGTAGCGGCTACCGGAGCAGCAGCCGCGCCGCGAGCTCGAGCTGGTCGGCCACGTCGTCGGCCGAGGCCCGGCGGGTCACCCACGCGACCAGGTTGGACAGCCAGACGTCGCCGATCACCCGGGCGATGGCGCGCTCGTCGGCGGTCGGCTCGCCGGGGTGCATGGCATCGGTGAGCATCTGCTCCATCAGCGCGGCCGCCGCGTTGACCTCGGCGGACGCGCTCGGGTCGGCGAACATGAAAGCCCGGGTGATCGCCTCGGTCAGCAGCGGGTCGCGCTGCATGTTCCTGGTCACCTGGTGCAGCACGTAGACCACGCGGTCGGCAGCGCTCCGGCCGGGGTTGGGCCGCCGGTTCAGCTTCTCCCTGGTCCGCTCGAATTCCCTGACCAGCCCGGAGACGAGCAGGTGGATCTTGGAGGGGAAGTACCGGTACAAGGTGCCGAGCGCGACGTCGGCGCGCTCGGCGACCTCGCGCATCTGCACCGCGTCGTAGCCGCCGCGAGATGCCAGCGCCAGCGTGGCGTCGAGTATCCGCTTGCGGCGCTCGCGCTGCGCCGCCGAGCCGAGCTCGCTCTCGCTAGGCCCGCTCGTGGCTGTCAGTGTCGCCGTCGGCACGTGCGCCGGCTTCCCAGGTGGCATCGTTGCCTCTCGTCAGGTGCACCGTCCGGTAGCCGTAGGTAGTGTAACGTGTTCTAATTTTGTCTGCGCCTGACCAGCGTGACGAGCGGGAGGAAGAGTGCCCATCGCGCAGTCGCCCGAGCAGCTTGCCCTAGCCGAGTCGGTGGGTCAGTGGGCCAAGCGCGCGGGCGCGATCGCCGCGGTGCGAGGCCTGGAGAACGGCGGTCCGCGCTCGGCCGAGCACTGGGCCGGACACTGGGCCGGCCTGGCGGAGCTCGGCATCTTCGCAATCGGCGTGCCCGAGGACTGCGGCGGGGCCGGGGGCACGGCAGCCGATGTCGCCGTGGTCGCCGAGCAGCTGGCTGCGGCGCTGGTACCCGGCCCGGTGCTGCCGACCCTGCTTGCCGCTCTGGTGCTTGCCGAGACGGCGAGCTCCGCGGCGCCGGCCGGGTCGGCGGCGCATGAGCTGCTGCCGCAGGTCGCCTCCGGGGCGGCCGCGGTCGCCGTGGCGATGTCGGCGAGCGGCCTGACCGGGGTCGTGCCAGGCCGGCGGCCTGCGGGTGTCAGGCACCGCCCGGATGGTTCCCGGTGCCGGCGCCACGCCCTACCTGCTGCTTGGCGCCGCTACCGAGGTCGGCGAGACCTGGTTCCTGGCCGAGCCTGGCCGGCCCGGGGTGCATGTCGCCCGCCGCACTCCGGTCGACTTCTCACGGCCGCTGGCCGACGTGACGCTCGACGAGGTTCTGATCGAGCCCGACCGGGTGCTCGGCGGGCTGCGGCCCGGGCTGGTCGCCGATCTCGCAGCCACGCTGGCCGCCGCCGAGGCCTCCGGCGTCGCGGCATGGTGCTGCGAGACGGCCGCCGAATACGCCCGCACCAGGCAGCAGTTCGGCCGCCCGATCGGGTCGTTCCAGGCCGTCAAGCATCTGTGCGCGTTCATGCTCTGCCGGTCCGAGCTGACCACGGCGGCCGCGTGGGACGCCGCCCGCGCGGCCGGCGAGTCACCGGATGAGCACCCGCTGGCCGCCGCGGCCGCCGCCGTGCTCGCGCTCGACGCTGCGGTGGACAACGCCAAGGACTGCATCCAGGTGCTTGGCGGGATCGGCTTCACCTGGGAACACGACGCGCACCTGTACTTGCGCCGCGCCGTGTCGCTGCGCACCCTGCTCGGCGGCAGCTCCGCGTGGCGGGCCAGGGCGGCCGAGCTCGCGCTGGAGGGGATGCGGCGGCACCCGTTCGACGACGCGGGAACACTGGACGACGGCGAGCCTGCCGATGCGGGCGACATCCGCTCGGCGGCGCGGATCGTCGCCAGCGCGGTGTCCGCGATGCCGTCGGCTGACCGCCGCGAAGGGCTGGCCGAGGTCGGGTACGTGGCGCCCGCCTGGCCGCCGCCTTACGGTGTGTCGGCCAGCCCCGCCGCCCAGCTGATCATCGACGAGGAACTGGCCAGGGCAGGACTGGCCAGGCCGGACATCGGGATCGGCGGCTGGGCCATCCCGGCGATCCTGGCGCACGGCACCAAGGATCAGCTGGCCAGGTTCGCCGGGCCGACGCTGCGCGGCGAGATCACCTGGTGTCAGCTGTTCAGTGAGCCGGAGGCAGGCTCTGACCTCGCATCGCTGCGCACCAGGGCGGTCAGGGTGGACGGGGACGGGGAGGCTGGCGGGGGCTGGAAGCTGACCGGGCATAAGATCTGGACCTCGCTGGCCGGCCAGGCCGACTGGGCCATCTGCCTGGCCAGGACCGATCCGGCTGCGCCCAAGCACAAGGGCATCACGTTCTTCATCGTGTCGATGCGCGACCCTGGCATCGAGATCAGGCCGTTGCGCGAGATCACCGGGCTGACCATGTTCAACGAGGTCTTCCTTGACGACGTGTTCGTGCCCGACGCGCTCGTGGTCGGCGAGCCAGGGGCGGGCTGGCGGGTGGCGCGCACCACGCTGGCGACCGAGAGGGTCGCGATGGTGCGCAGCGCCGGCCTGAGCGAGGACGTCGAGGCGCTGCTGACCGCGGTCCGCGAGGGCCCGATCGCCAACCCGATGGTCATCGACCAGATCGGGCTGCGGCTGGCCGAGGGACTCGCGCTTGCGGTGATGGACGACCGGATCGCAGCCGCGGTCGCCCGCGGCGGCGAGGCCGGGATGATGGCTGCGGTGCGCAAGCTGCTCGGGGTGGCGCACCGCCAGTCGGTCGCCGAGACCGCGCTGACCCTCTGCGGCATCGAGGGCGCCGGGTCGGACGGCCACGCGGCTCATCAGGTGCACGAGTTCCTGCTTGTCCGGTGCCTGAGCATCGCGGGGGGCACCACCCAGATCCTGCTGTCGCTGGTCGCCGAGCGGATGCTCGGGCTGCCCAGGGACGAGGCGCGCTGATGGACTTTGAGCTCAGCGAGGCCCAGCAGGTGATCGCGGAGTCCGCCGCCACGGTGCTGGCTAGCACGGGGCTGGCCGGGTCCGGGCCGGCCGCGGCCGGCCCGGACCACACCGACCCGGGCTCGGACGCGGCCTGGCGCCCGGCCTGGCAGGCGCTGGCCAAGGCCGGGCTGCTCGCGCTTGCGCTGCCCGGCGCGCTGGGCGGCGAGGATCTCGGCGTGCTCGATGTGGCCGTGCTGCTCACCGAGGCAGGCCGGGCGGCCGCCGCCGTTCCCGCGCTCGCCACGCTGATGCTCGGGGTGCTTCCCGTCGTCCGCTGGGGCAGCCAGGACCTGACCGAACGCCTGCTCGCCGGGGTCGGGTCCGGCGAGGTGATCCTCACCGCCGGGGTACGCGAGCGCTCCGGCGGCCTGCCCGCCCGGCCGGCCGCAACGACAGGCCCCGACCTGCGCACGGTCACCGGCACCAAGGTCGGCGTGCCCTACGCCGCCGACGCCGGCTGGATCCTGGTTCCCGCCTCGGTGCACGGCGGCGGGCGGGCCGTGGTGGTCGTCGATCTGGGCACGGCCGGGGTCAGCGTCCAGCCAGGGCCCACGTCGGGCGCTGGGCCCGAGTGCACGGTCAGGCTCGACGCCGCCCCGGTGGCCGGCGTGCTGGGGGCCGGTGACGCCGGCCGGGTCGACGCGGCCGTGACTGACCTGTACCAGCTCGCGGCGGCCGGTGCGGCGGCGGTGGCCGACGGCGCAGTGGCCGGGGCACTCGACCTCACCGCCAGGTATGTGGCTAGCCGCGAGCAGTTCGGCCGGCCGCTCGCGACGTTCCAGGCGGTGGCCGGGGAGGCCGCGGACGTCTACATCACCGCCAGGACGCTGCACCTGGCCGCGCTCTCGGCCTGCTGGCGGCTCTCGGCCGGCCTAGACGCCGCGCAGGATTGCGACGTCGCGGCGTACTGGCTGGCCAGCGAGGCGCCGGCGGCGCTGCGCACCTGCCACCAGCTGCACGGCGGGATCGGCGTGGACGTCAGCTACCCGTTGCACAGGTACTCGGCCATGATCACCGACCTGGCCAGGTTCGTCGGCGGCGCCGACTACCGGCTGGACGTGCTGGCCGGCGCCGTCGGCGCCGGCCAGCCTGACGGGCAGGCGCCATGCTGATCGAGCTGACCGACGTGCAGCGGGCGCTGCGGGACGAGCTTCGCGCCTACTTCGCCGCGCTGATCAGCCCGGCCGAGCGGGCCGCGATGCTGACCGACCGGCACGGCGGCGCCTACCAGGCGCTGATCCGCCGGATGGGCAGCGACGGCTGGCTCGGCGTCGGCTGGCCCGTGCAGTACGGCGGGCGCGGGTTCGGCCAGGTGGAGCAGCAGATCTTCGCCAGCGAGGCGGCCAGGGCCGACGTGCCGCTGCCCGCGGTGACGCTGCAGACCGTCGGCCCGACGCTGCAGGAGTACGGCACCGCCGAGCAGAAGGCCATGTTCCTGCCGAGGATCCTGGCCGGCGACGTGCATTTTGCGATCGGCTACACCGAGCCGGGGGCCGGGACCGACCTGGCGTCCCTGACCACCAGGGCGGTCAGGGACGGTGATACCTACATCGTCAACGGCCAGAAGATCTTCACCACCGGGGCGCACGACGCCGACTACATCTGGCTGGCCTGCCGCACCGATCCGGCCGCGCCAAAGCACAAGGGGATCTCGATCCTGATCGTGGACACCACCGACCCCGGGTTCTCCTGGACGCCGATCATTACCTGCGACGGCGCCCACCATGTCAACGCCACCTACTACTCCGACGTGCGGGTGCCGGTCGGCATGCGGGTCGGCGCGGAGAACCAGGGCTGGCGGCTGGTCACCACCCAGCTCAACCACGAGCGGGTGATGCTCGGCCCGGCCGGCAGGCTCGGCGCGCTGCACGACCGGGTAAGGGACTGGGCGCTGGCGCAGCCGGGGCCGGCCGGGCAGCCGGTCGCCACAGAGCCGGACGTGCGCCGGGCACTGGCCGAGGTCGCGGCCAGCGCGCGGGTCAACGAGCTGCTGAACTGGCAGGTGGCGGTCATCGAGACGGTGCAGGTGGCCGACGCGTCGGCCACCAAGGTGTTCGCTTCCGAGCGGATCCAGCGGCTCGGCCAGCTGCTCATCGACGTGGTCGGCAGGCACGGCGACCCAGCCGACGCGGCCACCGCGGGGCTGATGCGGTGGCTGGATGTGCAGCACAAGCGCAACCTGGTGCTGACCTTCGGCGGCGGCGTGAACGAGGTCCAGCGTGAGCTGATCGCGACCGCCGGGCTGAAGCTGCCGAGGGTGACGCGCTGACGCCGCGGCACGGGCCGGGTGCGGTGGATGGGCACAACGGGATGACGGACGGGAGAGAGATGGCGACAGACGTCGCGGCCGAAGCCTCGGCGCGGATCCGCGCCGAGGCCGACCGGATTATGGCGCTCGGCGAGAGCGCACCGCGAGCGGCGCGCGACCCGGTGAACCTGCCCATCATCGAGAACTGGCTGGAAGCGATCGGCGACGCCAACCCGGTCTACACCGACCAGGAGTTCGCGGCCGCGTCGGTGCACGGCGGGCTGGTCGCCCCGCCGGCTATGGCGCAGGTCTGGACCATGCCCGGGCTGCGCGGCGGCCGCGGCGCCGCCGACCCGATGAGCCAGATCGTGTCGGTGCTCGAGGAGGCCGGCTACATCTCGGTGGTCGCCACCAACTCCGACCACGTCTTCCACCGGTATCTGCGGCACGGCGAGCGCCTGACGATCACGGTCAGCCTGGTCGGCCTGATCGGGCCCAAGCGCACGGCGCTCGGCGAGGGCTGGTTCTTCACCACCCGCCACACCTGGTACAGCGGCGAGGAGATCGTCGCCACCATGGACTTCAGGATCCTGAAATTCCGTCCCCCACCAGCCCCACCAGCCCCACCCGCCCCCGCCCACGAGGGCTCCGGTCACATCGGGGGCACTCTGCTGTCGCCAGGGCAGCAGCAAAGTGCCCACGATGCAAAGGGGAACGGGGGTGCCGGTCGGGACGGGCGCCCTTTGCTGTCGGCAGGGCAACAGCAAGGTGGCCACGATGTTAAGGGGAGCGGGGACCAGGCGGCGGGGGTGGTGATGCGGCCGGTGGCGTCGCCGGATACCGCGTTCTTCTGGGACGGGATGGCGGCCGGGGAGCTTCGGATCCAGCGCTGCGAGGACTGCGGCGCGCTGCGCCACCCGCCCGGCCCGATGTGCATGGCCTGCGGGTCGCCGCGGCCCGGCTACGTGGTGGCGGCCGGGACCGGCGCGGTCTTCAGCTACGTGGTGCACCATCACCCGCCCGTGCCAGGCAAGCGGCTGCCGCTGGTGATCGCCCTGGTCGAGCTTGGCGAGGGGGTGCGGGTGCTCGGCGAGATGATCGGCGTCAGCCCGGACCAGGTGAGCGTCGGGATGCCGGTGCGGATCGAGTTCCTGCGGATCGACGACGAGCTGGTGCTGCCCGCGTGGCGCCCCGCCGCCGGCCAGGCCGGCGGGCCGGGCGCCAGCGAGCTGCCCGAGATGGTGGTGGACGTCACCCCGACCTTCGTGGTCGCGAGCGCGCTGGCGACCCGCGACTTCACCCCGGTGCACCACGACAGGGACCTGGCCGTGGCCAACGGCAGCGAGGACATCTTCGTGAACATCCTGACCGATACCGGCCTGGTGCAGCGGTTCGTGACGCAGTGGGCCGGGCCGCAGGCGCTGCTCCGCGCTACCTCGCTGCGCCTGGGCGTGCCCTGCTACGCGGGTGACACGCTGACGTTCTCCGGGCAGGTCACCGAGCACACCGAGCTAGCCGACGCCGACGGGTACCAGGTGCAGGTCACCGGCCGGTGCCGCCTAGGCGACCACGTGATCGCCACCGCGCTCGTCGACGTTCCGCGTGGACACCGATGACCGGGCCCGCCGCGATCGCGGGGATCGGGGCCACCGAGTTCTCCAAAGACTCGGGGCGCAGCGAGCTCAGGCTCGCGGTCGAGGCGGTCAGGGCCGCCCTGGACGACGCCGGCCTGCGACCACAGGACGCGGGCGGGTTGGTTACCTTCACCATGGACAGCAATGCGGAGGTAGCGATCGCCCGCGAGCTTGGCATCGCTGAGCTGACGTTCTTCAGCCAGATCGGGTACGGCGGAGGAGCCGCGTGCGCGACCGTGCACCACGCGGCGATGGCGGTCGCGACCGGGGCGGCCGACGTGGTGATCTGCTACCGGGCACTGAACGAGCGGTCCGGCAGGCGGTTCGGGCAAGTCTCGGTCGGCGCGGCGGCGATGCCGACGTCGTCGGGGATCGACAACGGCTGGCACTACCCGATGGGCCTGTCCACGCCGGCCGCCACGGTGGCCATGGCGGCCCGCAGGTACATGCACGTCTACGGCGCCACCAGCGAGGACTTCGGTGCCGTGGCCGTCGCCGACCGGCGGCACGCGGCGACCAACCCGCACGCGTGGTTCTACGGCAGGCCGATCACATTGGCCGACCACCAGGCGTCGCGGTGGATCGCCGAGCCGCTGCGCCTGCTCGACTGCTGCCAGGAGAGCGACGGGGCGGTCGCGATCGTGGTCACCAGCCTGGAGCGGGCCCGCGGCCTGCGGCAGGACCCGGCGGTGATCCGCGCGGCTGCGCAGGGCAGCGGGCCCGACCAGTTCACGATGACCAGCTATTACCGGGACGAGCTGACCGGGCTGCCTGAGATGGGCGTGGTGGCGCGCCAGCTCTGGCGCCAGGCCGGAGCGGGGCCAGGCGACATCAGGACCGCGATCCTGTACGACCACTTCACCCCGTACGTGCTGATGCAGCTCGAGGAACTCGGGTTCTGCCCGCGCGGCGAGGCCAGGCTTTTCGTGGCGGACGGCGGGATCGAGGTCGGCGGCCGGCTGCCGCTGAACCCGCACGGCGGCCAGCTCGGCGAGGCCTACATCCACGGCATGAACGGCATCGCTGAGGCGGTCAGGCAGGTGCGCGGCACCGCCGTCAACCAGGTGCCCGGCGACGGTCCTGTGCTGGTCACGGCCGGGACCGGGGTGCCGACCAGCGGGCTGATTCTGGGCCCGGCCTGATCCCGGCGCCTGGCCTGAACCTCGGCCCGGCCTGAACCTGGCGCCCGGCGCTGACAAACTTCCGCGTGCCGCTGACAACCTTCCGCGTGCCCGCCGACGTCGAGGAAGGTGACGCAGCACGCTGACGGCGCCGCCGCAGCGGTGCGCGGGCCGGTGGAGGTGATCATGCCCGGGCGGGACGAGGACGACTTCACCGACTTCGTCGCCGCATCGTCCGGGCGGCTGCTGCGGACCGCTTACCTGATCACCGGGGACGAGCAGGCCGCGCAGGACCTGCTGCAGACCGCGCTCGAGCGGACCTACCGGCGCTGGGGCCGGGTCAGGCGCAGCGAGCTGCCCGAGGCGTACGTGCGCCGGATGATCGTCAACGCCGCGACCGACGCCTGGCGCTCGGGGCGGCGGCACCGGATCGTTCGGCTGGACGAGGCGTACGGCGGCGCGCAGCCCGACCGCGCCGTCGACGGCGTGCTTGCCCGCGAGGCGCTGCTGGCCGGCGTCCGCGCGCTACCCGCCGGGCAGCGGGCCGTGCTCGTGCTGCGCTATTTCGACGACCTGACCGAGGCCGAGACGGCGCGGGTGCTCGGCTGCTCGGTCGGCACCGTGAAGTCACAGCACGCCAGGGCCATCGCGCGGCTGCGGCAGCTACTGCCGGACGGGAGGCTCACGTGAGCACGGGGATCGAGTCAGAGCTCAGGGCCGCCTTCGAGGGCGCCAGCGGGGCGATCGTGCCCCGCGCGGATCTCGCCGCCCTGGTACGCGCCGCGACCCGCAGGCGCCGTCGTCGGCTGGCCGTATCCGCGGTGCTGGCCGGCGCGCTGATCGTGGCCGGGACCAGCTACGCCGCCGCCGCGCTGCACCAAGGCGGGCACCGCCCGGCCAGCCGGCGGGTGCACAAGCACCGGGGGCCGCACTGGGCCAGGCCGGTGCGGCTCGTCTCGCTGCCGGCCGGGGCGGACGTGCAGGCCATGGCCACCGCGGGGTCGTACCTGTACGTGACTACCGACCACGCGGGCGAACCGCCATACGCACTCGCCGCCTACCGGCTAGCGGCCGGCCGGCTGGTACGGCGGGTCAGCGTTCCTGCTGAGCCGTCCGCGCTGCGCACCGGGCCTGGCGGGTCGGTCTGGCTGGAGTTCTACGCCGACCAGGCCGGCGGCCCGAGCGGCACCTGGCTGCTTAACGCCGACCTCAGCCTCCGCTCGGGTTACTCGGACGGCCTGCCTGACGTCCTGCCGACCGGCGCGAGGACGGCGCTGCTGCCGACTCAGTACGGGCTGACCACGCTGCTCATGCCGCCGCTGGTGCGGCCGCCCGGCCTTCCCGGGCACCCGGTCGCCTACGCCGACCCGGCGGGGAAGGTGAACGGCAGGCTCGCGATCGGCCAGCTTGCGGCGGCCGATGGCACCGTCGTGGCCCAGGTGACCAACGGCTACGGGTTCCACAGCCACCTGGTGATCGCCGGGCGTCCTCGAGTGAGCTACGGCGGGGGAGCCGACGACCAGGTCGGATTCGTGACCGCCGAGGCCGGCGGGTTCTGGGTGACGCTGCACTCGAACGCCAGCCCGAGCGTCGGGCCGCTGGCGCGGCTCGATCCCGGACTGCATGTGGTCACGCCGTCCGCGGTCCGCGCCAGTCCAGTGCTCCGCCGGGCCGAGCAGGTCTGGTCGGCGGGGAGCACCGTGTGGGTGGCGTCCGCCGTTGCGCGGCACAGCCTCGTCTGCTTCACCTACCGCGGCGGTGCGCTCGGGCCGGTACAGACGGTCCGCGTGGCAGGCGAGCCGGTCGCGCTGGCCGCGGCCGGCCAGGTCGTTTACGTCAGCGTCGCCGGCGGCGAGTCCGGCGTGACGTCCGGGGTCCGGGCCTACGCCGTTCCCGCGGCCTGCCGGTAGCCTCGCGGGCCTTTGCCGTCGGGTGCCGCTACTTGCACAGGTCGGGCAGGTTGCGGTCCTTGGTCACGTCGGCGCTGACGGTCACGCTCAGCAGGCTGAACGCGCCGCCGTCGTAATGCGCCGTCAGGACGTACGGGCCGGGCGGAAGCCGGAAGCGGAACTTCTGGCCGGCCGCGACGTGGTCGGTGGCGACGGCTGTCTTCGGCAGGACCAGCTTGCGCGGGCCGGCGGCCGTTCGCCGGAGGTGGTACCGGCCGCGCAGCGCGCGGACCGTCCCGGCCGCGGAGGCCGGCATGCTGCCAGCGGGCGCGATTCCGGCGCAGGGATCGATGTAACCGGTCACGACGCCCGTGTGGGCACCCGGGAGGCTGCCGCCGGTACCGCGCCCAGAAGCCGGACCGATGGCGACCCAGGTCCGGATCGCCATCGCGCTGGCGGCGATGAGGAGCGCGGCAGCGACAGCGATGATCGCGGCCCGGCGATGCCGGTGCCTGCGGTGCTCCCTGGCCTGCGCGATGAGCACCTCGATCTCGACGGCCTGCGCGAGATTCGCCGCGTCGCGGCTTAGCGGGGACCGGATCGGCATGATGCTAGCTTAGCTGGCACCATATTACTGGGGCAACGATCCTGGCCTGCAGGCGGGCACCGCCAACGCGGTCGGGCCCCGCCGCGAGCCGCACTTTTCATCCGCCGCGGCTTCTTATCACCCTCTGGCTCCTCGCATATGTCGTAAACCGGACGTGATCATGACGCTGGCGGATGAAGAGTCGCTGAGCGCGGGTCTTATCCGGCGGATTCCGGATGATCGGCCATGTCGAGGGCGGCGATGTAGCCGAACGTCATCGCCGGGCCGATCGTGGCGCCAGCGCCGGCGTAACTGTGCCCCATCACGGCCGCGCTGGCGTTCCCCGCGGCGTACAGGCCGGGGATGGGGCTGCCGTCCTGGCGCAGCACCCGGGCCCGTTCGTCGGTGCGCAGGCCGCCTTTGGTTCCCAGGTCCCCCGGGACGATCTTGACCGCGTAGAACGGCGGCTGGGCAAGCGGCGCCAGGTTCGGGTTCGGGCGGCAGCGCGGGTCGCCGTAGTAATGGTCGTAGGCCGAGTCGCCGCGGCCGAAGTCATCGTCCTTGCCCGCCCTTGCGAAGCCGTTGAACCGCTGCACGGTCTCGGCGAGCCCGTCGGCGGAGATCCCGACCTGGCCGGCCAGGTCAGTGAGCGAATCGGCCTTGAACACCGCGCCCGCGGCGTACCAGCGCCGCGGCAGCGGCCTGCGCGGCGGCAGTCCGGCGAAGACGTAGCTGTTCCGGTAGCGCTGGTCGAAGATCAGCCAGGCCGGGATGTGCGGCTTGTCCTCGGTGTGCCCGTCGTACATCGCGTGCACCGCGTCCACGTAGGGTGCCGCCTCGTTGACGAACCGATGGCCGGCCGCGTTGACCAGAACGCAGCCCGGCAGCGAACGCTCGGCCAGGCAGAAATACGGACCGCCGGTGAGCGGGATGGACGGCCCCCACCAGGCGTCGTCCATCAGGTCTAGGCCGGCACCGGCCTGCTGGCCGGCGATTATGCCGTCGCCGGTGTTGCCCGGCGAGCCGACCGTCCACTCGATGCCGATCGGCGGGCGCTGGTACTCGGCCCGCATGGCCGCGTTCCGCTCGAACCCGCCGGTCGCGATCAGCACGCCGCGGCGGGCCGTGATGGTGACCGGCTGGCCATCCCTGGTTGCCCGCACGCCGGTGACGCTGCCGTCGGCCATGGCCAGGCCGGTCAGCGGGGTGTCCAGCCACACCGGCACCCCCGCCGAGGCGAGGTTGGCCCGCAGGCCGGCGGCGAGTGCCTGGCCGAGGCTGAGCGTGCGCTGGCGCAGCAGCTTGGTCCGCGCGGTCCTGGCCGCGACCTTGGCGGCCACCCAGATCGCGCGCGGATGACCGGTGCCCAGGCTCAGCCACCGGTAGTCGTGCTGGGTGATCGCCACGCCCGCCGGGACCGGCAGGTAGGGCGGGTTCAGCTGGTCAAGGCTCGCGCCGAGTGCCCGGCCGTCGAACGGGCGCGGCTCAACGCTCCGTCCGCTAGCGAGACCGCCCGGCGCCTCTGGGTAGTAGTCGGCGTAGCCCGGTACCCAGACGAGCTTCAGCGGCCCTGCGGAGGTCACCAGGTCGAGCATGGCTGGGCCGTGATCGAGCAGCGCGCGCTGGCGCAGCGGGTCCACGCCGTCCCCAGCGACGTGAGCGAGGTACTGCCTGGCCTGCTCGGGCGAATCGCGCACCCCGGCCCGCTTGAGAATGGCGTTGCCCGGCACCCAGACGCCGCCGCCTGAGCGTGCCGTCGAGCCGCCGAAATGGCTGGCCTTCTCGATCACCACGACAGTCAGGCCAGCACGCGCCGCGGCCAGGGCCGCCGTCATGCCCGCTGCGCCGCTGCCAGCGACCACGACGTCGAACTCGGCATCTTCCCCGGCCATGGCGCCTCCCGAGCCTAATACTAGAACACGTTCCAGTTTCCGGCCGAGTCCTGCCGTGCGGGCCGGTGTGGGGCGGGGCCGAGTCCTGCCGTGCGGGCCGGTGTGGCGTGCGACCTGGTTTGGGCGTGCGGTCGCGCTTGGCGTGCGGTCGCGCTTGGGGCGCGGTCGCGCCTGGGGTGCGGCCCGGCTTGCCGTCGGGGGACGGATGGCACTTGCCCGCTGTTCACGGTAGTGATACTATTTACTTAGAGGTGAATGATCTCCGTACCGCAAATAGTTTTGAGATCGTGAACACCTCGTCGGAGCTTAGGAGGCGACGATGACTGAGATGACGACGATGCCGGTAAGCGAGGGATCGAAGGCCGGTCTGGCCGCCCGGGTGGCAGGTCGGAAGCAGCGAGTCGGTCGGCGGGATGAGGCAGTGGTCGGGCGGCGGTTGCGCAGCAGGATTCCGCTGCCGGGATCGCACCAGGACCGGCTGACACACGGCAGGGTGCACACGCGGACTCAAGCCGACGTGATCATCGTGCGCGGCCACCGCGCGAGCAGCTAGAGGCCATGGGAACCCGCGGCGACCGGCAGGGTCCGCCCCCTGGGCGGCCCAGCCGGGCGCGGGTCCCGCGCAGGCGGCCCCGCGGTCAGCGGAGGCTGGACCGCTGCGCCAGTCGTGGGCGGTCTCGGTCGCTGTTGCTGCCGTGGGCCGTCGCTGTTGCTGCCGTGGGCCGGAATGGCTGATCTGGTCGGCAGTGCCTGTACTCAAGCTGGGGTGCGGCGTCATTCATCTGGCGTGCGCGGGCAGAAGTATCCGATCAGCACATGTGTAGTCACTTGGTCCGAGTCGCCGTCCGCGTCCGGGCCGTGATCCTCGCGCGAGTACTTGTCAACGTCCTCGACGATCTCCTTAAGCCGCTCGCGGATGGCCGCCGCGTGCGCCCTGGGCATCCGTGCTTCTCCGATGGAGAGGATCGCCCCGTGGTGCGGCTCGGTGGGCGGCCGGTCATCTGACACCGAGCCGATGAGACCGGCCCGCTGTGCCGAGAAGAGCTGGGTGCGGTACATATCAAGCCCCGCCGCCACGGCTGCTTCCAGGCCCGCGCTTCCCCGCTCGGACTCGGTCAGCCCGGGGCCGAACATGAGGTCGCGCTGGCAGGCCTGGTACCGCTGCTCCACGATCCCCGATACCACGCGGCTGGCGGCCACCCGGATCAGCCCGGCCGCCTCGAGCTGCTTCATGTGCCGGTATAGCTTCGTCTGCGGCTCGCCAATCTGCGCGGCGAGTTCCTTGACTGACATCACCGGCATCGCGGAAGCGGGGCCCTGCATCAGCGCCGACAGCAGCTTGAGCCGAGTCGGATCGGCCAGCGCCCGCAGTGTCTCGACGTTGGAGATCGCGCGGACGGTCTCGTCGGGACCGGCCGCCGCAGCGGATGACGAGTTCGGTTCGTTCGAAGTCACATCGTGCACAGTTCTCATCTTGCCAGACACTCACGCTCATGCCATCATTCACCTAATCATGAATGATGATCGTGTCGCAAATAGTAGCGACGACGTGAACGACGGTGGAGCGGCGGGAGAGCGAGATGACCCAGACCACGATGGCAGATGCCGCGCCCGGGCTGGCCGCGCCGGGAGTTGCCGCGCCCGGGCTGGCCGCGCCCGGGCTGGCCGCGCCGGGAGTTGCCGCGCCCGGGCTGGCCGCGCCCGGGCTGGCCGCGCCGGGAGTTGCCGCGCCCGGGCTGGCCGCGCCCGGGCTGGCCGCGCCTGGAGTGGCCGGAACTCTGGCCACCGACATGGAGCGGGCGTGGCCGGCAGCGGCGGCGCTGCTGCCGCTCCGGCGGAACCTGCAGTTCCAGACCCTCTGGGCCGGGTCGGCCGCGGCGACGCTTGGGCGGTCCGTGGCGGACGTGGCCTATCCGCTGGCGATCCTGGCAGTGACCGGCTCGCCTGCCGAGGCCGGGCTCTTCGCGGCCGCGGAGGCCACCGGGATGATCCTGGCCGGCCTGCCTGCCGGGCAGCTGGCCGACCGGCGCAGCCCGCGCATGATCCTGATCGTCGCCGAGGCGATCCGGGCCGCGGTGACGGCCGTCATCGCCGTCGCGCTCATTTTCGGCTGGCTCAGCCTCCCGCTGCTGATCCTGGCGGCCGTGGCGCTCGGGGCCGGCCAGAGCGCCACCGGCACCGCGCGGATGCTGCTCGTCCGCGCCGTCGTGCCGAAGGAGCAGCTGACCAGGGCACTGACCCAGGACGAGGTCCGGATAAACGGCGCTGACCTGGCGGGACCGCCGCTCGGCGGTGCACTGTACGGCCTCCGGCTGCTGGCGCACGCCGTTCCGTTTGTCTTCACGGCAGCGTCCTTCGTGCTCTCGCTGGTCACTGCGGTGGTCGTCAGGGCCGATCCGGCACGGGCGACTCGACCAGACGCCGGGCCCGAGCGGCCGCCGTCCCGCGGCGGGTCGGGGATGCTGGCCGGGGTCCGAGCGATCTGGGGCAACCCGGTGCTCAGAGCGACCACGCTGCTGATCGCGATCGTCAACTCCGTCGGCGCCAGCCTCGGCCTGATCGCCGTGGTGATCCTCCGCGCCCAGTCGGTGTCGCCAGCCATGATCGGCGTCGCCCTGGCGGGCGCGGCGGTGGGCGGGCTGGCCGGCGCGCCGCTGGTCCGGCGGTTGCACCGGCTGCGGCCCGGGGTGCTGCTGATCACTGTGTGCGTCTCGCTGGTCCCGCTGATCGCCCTGCTCGCGGTGCCGGACGGGCCGTGGTGGATGGCCGGCGTGCTGTTCGTGATGATGCTTGGCGTGCCTTCGATCAGGGTGCTGCTGGACGTCCTGATCCTGCGCCAGGCGCCAGAGGCCGAACGCGGCCGGATCATCGCGGCGGTGATGACCCTGATGACCGTCGGGATGCCCGCTGGCCTGGCCGCCAGCGGCCTGCTGCTGCAGTACCTGTCGGCGTCAGCGACGATGCTCACCCTGGCGGGCATCCTGGCTGTCGGCTGCGGGTACTGCGCGGCGAGACGGCAGCTCTGGCGGGCACGCTGGCCGGAGTGAGGCGCCAGCCCTCGACCCCATCCGTACACCCGCACGTCCAAAAGATGTAACGCTTTGGCCGATTCGCAGGATAATGTCTCGACGGAATCGCGGGAGGCAATGAGGGCATCGGGGGTCTGCTAGGTGCTTAGCCCGCTTGTGCTTGAAGGTCGGCTGGTACGGCTCGAGCCGCTTGAGGCTGGCCACGCGGCGCCGCTGGCCGAGGCTGCGGCGGAGAACCGCGCCAGCTACGGGTTCTCCTGGGTACCCGACGGGCTGGCCGACGCCCGCAGCTACGTGGATGGTGCCCTGCAGTACCAGGCCACCGGCCGGGCGCTGCCCTTCGCCGTCCGCAGGCTCGCCGACGAGCGGGTTATCGGCTGCACCAGGTTCCTCGACCTGCAGGTCTTCACCTGGCCGCCGCCCTGGCCGCCAGGCGTCGGCCTCGGGCCCGAGCCCGCCGACGACCAGCCGCCGTCGGTGGCCGAGATCGGCGCCACCTGGTACGCGGCCTCCGCCCAGCGCACCGGCGTCAATGCCGAGTGCAAGCTGCTGATGCTGACGCACGCATTCGAGGTCTGGCGAGTGCACCGCGTGACGTTCAAGACCGACGCTCGCAACCGCGCGTCCCGTGGTGCCATCGAGCGCCTTGGCGCCAAGCCGGATGGCGTCCTGCGGGCGCACAGCCCGGCCAGCGACGGCACCATCAGGGACACGGCCTACTACTCGGTGCTCGCCGCCGAGTGGCCAGAGGTGCGCGCTGGCCTGCGACGTCGCCTCACCAGGCTGGCCGCCTGAATCGTCGGTGAATCCATCGCTTCTGGCGGTGACGGTGGCTGCGGTACATTCGACCCGACCCGACCAGACCGGCCGGGCCGGTGATGAGAGCGAGCGGCGGATGAAGGCCCTGGTCAAGGTCCGTGCCGAGCCTGGCCTCTGGCTGCAAGACGTCCCCGTTCCGCCGGTGGGCAGGGACGACGTACTGATCAAGGTGCTGCACACCGGGGTCTGCGGCACCGACCTGCACATCTTCGAATGGGACGGCTGGGCACAGGCCAACGTGACCGTTCCGCTGGTGATCGGGCACGAGTTCGTCGGCGAGATCGTGGAACTGGGCGCCGACGTGCACGACCTGGCCGTCGGGGACCTGGTCAGCGGCGAGGGTCACCTCGTCTGCGGTCGGTGCCGCAACTGCGTGGCCGGGCGGCGGGTGCAGTGCGCCCGCACCAAGGGCATCGGCGTGAACCATCCCGGCGCGTTCGCCGAGTTCATCGCGCTGCCGGCCGGCAACGTGTGGCGGCACCAGCCCGACATCGATCCGGTGGTCGCGGCGATCTTCGATCCGTTCGGCAACGCGGTGCACACGGCGCTGACGTTCCCGGTGCTCGGCGAGGACGTGCTGATCACCGGGGCTGGCCCGATCGGGATCATGGCGGCGATGGTCGCCAGGCACGCGGGCGCCAGGTACGTGGTGATCACCGACGTGTCGCCGTACCGGCTTGACCTGGCCAGGAAGATCGGCGTCACCGTCGCCGCCGACACCGCCGAGCGGTCGCTTGCCGATATCATGGCCGACCTCGGGATGCGGGAGGGCTTCGATGTCGGCATGGAGATGTCCGGCAAGCCGGCCGCGGTCCGCGAGATGCTCGCCGCGATGACGCACGGCGGCAAGGTCGCGATGCTCGGCCTGCCCGCCGCGGACTTTGCGATCGACTGGGGCCACCTGGTGCTCAACATGATCACCATCAAGGGCATCTATGGTCGCGAGATGTATGAGACCTGGTACATGATGTCGGTTCTCACCCAGTCCGGGCTCGACATCTCCCCGGTCATCACGCATCGATTCGACGCAGCGGAGTTCACTGTGGCATTCGAGACCGTCCGGACGGGCAAATGCGGCAAGGTGGTACTCGACTGGGCCGGATAGCAGAATCTGGCTCAGCAGAAAGGGCACGGGAGGCCGAGGATGTTCACCAGCGTTCAGCCGCAGATCGCCGATGAGCTCGACCAGATCCGCGCGGACGGCCTGTTCAAGAATGAGCGGGTTATCGCCGGCCCGCAGCGGGCCAGCATCGTGGTCGCGGGCGGGACATCGGTGCTCAACATGTGCGCCAACAACTACCTCGGCCTGGCCGACGACCCGCGGGTCATCGGCGCGGCCAAGGACGCGCTCAACGTCTGGGGCTACGGGCTGGCCAGCGTGCGGTTCATATGCGGGACGCAGGAACTGCACAAGCAACTTGAGCGGCGGCTGTCCGACTTCCTCGGCACCGACGACACGATCCTGTACTCGTCGTGCTTCGATGCCAATGGCGGCCTGTTTGAGACCATTCTGGGTGAGCAGGATGCCGTGATCAGCGACGAACTGAATCACGCGTCCATCATCGACGGGATCAGGCTCTGCCGTGCCAGGCGGCTGCGGTACCACAACAGGGATATGGCTGACCTTGAGGAGCAGCTCAAGGTGTGCGCCGACGCCAGGCGGCGGCTGGTCGCGACCGACGGCGTGTTCTCCATGGACGGCTACGTGGCGCCGCTGCGGCAGATCTGCGACCTGGCCGAGCGGTACGACGCGATGGTGATGGTGGACGACTCGCACGCGGTCGGGTTCGTCGGGCCGACCGGCCGCGGCACCCCGGAACTGCACGGGGTGACCGACCGGGTCGATATCGTCACCGGCACGCTCGGCAAGGCGCTCGGCGGCGCGAGCGGCGGGTACACGAGCGGGCGGCAGGCGATCATCGACCTGCTGCGGCAGAGGTCCCGGCCTTACCTGTTCTCCAACTCGGTGGCGCCGTCCGTCGTAGGTGCATCGCTCAGGGTGCTCGACATACTCGACTCGGGTGACGACCTGCGGGCGAAGCTACAGGAAAACACCGTGTGGTTCCGCGAGCGGATGACCGCGCTGGGCTTCGACATCCTGCCCGGTGACCACCCCATCGTGCCGGTGATGATCGGCGACGCTGCGCAGGCCGCAAGGCTGGCCGACCTCATGCTGGCCAAGGGCGTCTACGTGATCGGCTTCAGCTACCCGGTGGTCCCGATCGGCAAGGCGCGGATCAGGACTCAGGTGTCCGCCGCGCACACGCTCGACGACCTGGAGCGTGCGGCGACCGCGTTCGCCGAGGCCAGGGAGGAGCTTGAGCGAGGCGAGTCCGCGGCTGTGCCCGGCGGCGAATCGGCGGAGGCGGGATCCGGAGAGAAGGCATCAGGGGCGAAGGCGTCTGGGGTGAAGGCGCCAGGGACGAAGGCGTCCGGGGCAAAGGCGTCTGGGCGTGGCAGGTCCGGGCAGGCCGCCGAGTCCGGGAAGGCCGCCAAGTCCGGGCAGGGTGAGTCCGGGCGAGGTCAGTCCGGGCGAGGTGAGTCCGGGCGAGGTGAGTCCGGGCGGGCTGAGTCTGCGGATGCGGTGTCTGGGCAGGCTGGGTCTGAGCAGGCCGGGCCTGGGCAGGCTGGGCCTGAGCAGGCTGGGGCCGCTGCGGATGCTGGCCAGCGTTCGGCCAGGCGCGGCGGGGCTAGGTTCCGCCGGTCCTAGCTCGGTTGGCTCAGCTGGCTCGGCTGGCCGCCCTGGCGGCGAATCCCGCGCTCACCCCCTGGGTATGGCCGTCAGGGGGAGCGGTCAGATGAGCAGTTCTCGGGCGGCAGGCAGTACCACCACCCCGGTGCACGGACCGGGCGGGGCAGAGACTAGCGCTCGCGGCTGGTCGGCAGTGATCATCGGGCTTGGCCTGGCATGCGTCGTGGTCCTGTTCTTCGCCTGGAACTCCCAGTGCCTGCTGGTCGGCGGCCGGCCGGTCTGCCTGGCTGCGTTCGGCGTGGTGTCGGGCTGGGCGGGATTCGGCGTCGCCGGAGGAGTCGCCGCCGGGTGCCTCGTCTTGTGGGAGGTGCTCTCGATCGCCGACGCGCTCGTCTTGGCCGACCAGGGTCGCGAGCGACTGGTGGCCGCCTGCCTGGCTCTGGCGGTGCTTGTTCTCATAGTGCTGCGGGTGCTGACGCACGGCAGCGGCCTGAACTGGCCTGCCTGGCTGAGCGTCGCTCTGGCGGCCTGCCTGTGCGGAGTGGCGGTGGCTCGCCTGCTTGGTCAGCATTCGGCCGGATCGACCGCTGGGCTCGGACGTGACGCTGGATGATCGGCGGCGCTACCGCCGACCGGAGCCTGGCCCGAACTCTGAGTGCTCGATCCTGCGCTCTTCGGCGGCCTCGGCTACCTGGTCCATCGAGCACTCGTGCTGGTTGGGCGTTTTCAAGATCAACTTGCGCCGTTCGGCGGGCGGAGCTCGCCGCTCGGCGGTGTCGATGTGGAGAAAGTCCTAGAATACGGACTGAATGTCGCATTCATGTCAGGCGCCTGGCTCTCGCGAGGGCTGACGGAGGCTAGCAGAGGGGCTTTCGAGGCTTGTGGGATCAGAGTGATGGCCGGGGCTGGCAGGTGGGGGAGCTGGCGGAGCTTCTCGGGGCAGTGGGCCGGGCGGGAGGCTTGCTGCGTCGCTGGCGGGGGCGGGCGGGACTTGCAGCGTCGCTGACCAGTGGGTCGGGGCTCGCTGCGTCGCTGGCAGGCTGGGAGGGAGGCTTGCTGCGTCGCAGGCGGGTCGGCAGGGCGCGACCTCGGCGGAAACTGAATTGCGGCGGTGGCGGGTGGGGCAGAGGATGAGACAGTGACGTGGATCGCACCGCAGGTGGAGCGAAGTGAGCCGCCCGAGACGGCCGGGGAACGCGAGGCCGTCCAGGGATGGCTTGATTTCCACCGCCAGACGCTGCTGCTCAAGTGCCAGGGCCTGACCGGCGAGCAGCTTGTCACTCGTGCGGTGGCGCCATCCACGCTGAGCTTGCTTGGGCTGGTCAGGCACATGGCCGCGGTGGAGCGCTGGTGGTTCCGCCGGCTGTTCGCCGGGCAGGCCGATCTCGACGGCCTGTACAACAGCGACGAGTACCCCGATGGCGATTTCGACCTCATCGACGCGGCTGAGGCCGACGGCGACTTCGCGGTCTTCGCCAGGGAGTGCGTGCTCGCTGACGAAGCCGCGCGCGGGCGCTCGCTCGACGAGACCTTCGTGGCTCCCCGCGGTCAGGTTTTCGACCTGCGCTGGGTCTACCTGCACATGATCGAGGAGTACGCCAGGCACAACGGCCACGCGGACATCCTGCGCGAGCAGATCGACGGCGTGACCGGCGACTAGCGCAGGCCGATCGGCCGGTCAGGCGGCCGGATGGGCGGCCAGCAGGCGGCCGGATAGGCGGCCACCAGGACCGCCCCGCCAGGAGGCAGCGGGCTGGGCGGCCAGGAGGCGGGCGGCCGGGTGGGCGGCCTGCCAGGCGCGCGATGCATGAACGGCCGGATGCGGGCGAGTACTACCAGCATGCTGACGTTCGGATTGACCGTGCTCGGAGTGACCGACATGGGGCGTGCTACGGACTTCTGGAGCAAGGCACTCGGGTTCGAGGTGCTGAAGGGCGGCGCGGGCGCGCGCTGGACCGAGCTTGGCCCGGCCGGCCAGCGGCGGCCGTGGCTGGCGCTCCAGCACAGCGACGTGCCAGCACAGGAGTACCCGCGGGTGCACCTCGACCTCTACGCCGAGGACGCCGCGGATCAGAAAGAGCAGGTCAGGCGCCTCATCTCGCTCGGGTCGCAGGAAGTCGACTGGGACCTCTACCCCGAGGGCCCCGACTTTGTGGTGCTCGCCGATCCTGACGGCAACCGCTTCTGCGTGGTCGACGTCAGCCACGGCTGACCCGCCGCAGACCTGACCCGCCGCAATGCTGACACCGCGGCACGGCGGCCAGTCGCGCTAGTCGTAGCTGACGCTCACCTGCGGCGTCACCGCGACCGACTGGCACGCGAGCACGTAGCCCTCGGCCAGGTCCTCATCCTCGAGCACCTCGTTGTGCGCCATCTCGACCTCGCCGGCCAGGAGGCGGCAGGCGCACGCGCCGCAGATGCCCTCCCGGCAGGAGTACGACGCGGCGAGCCCGCTGTCGATCATGACGTCGAGCATGCGGCGGCCCGGAGGCCAGTCAAGCTCGTGCAGCTTGTCGTCGATGGTGACCTCCAGCGTGGCAGCGACGCCGTCGCCGGGGTCCTCGGTCGCCTCGAACGGGTTCTCTTCCAGCGACAGGAACCGCTCCACGTGCACCCGTTGCTGCGGAACGCCGAGGTCGCGCAGCGCGGCCCTGGCCACGGCCATGTACGGGTCAGGCCCGCAGACATAAGCGTCATAGCTCGCGTACGGCCTGGCCAGCTCGCGCAGCGCGGCCGCGTCGGGCGCGCCCTGCAGCACGTCGAGCCAGTGCACCACGACCAGCCGGTGCGGCGCCGCAGCCGCGAGGTCGCGGATGCGCGCGCCGAAGATGACCGAGCGCTCGTCAGGGTTGGCGTAAATCAGCACGATCTTGCCGCGCCCGGCGAGCAGAGCCGAGGTGAGGATCGACATCACCGGGGTGATCCCGCTGCCGCCGGCGATCAGCAGCAGATCGGCGTCCAGCGAGCGCGGAGTGAACGTCCCGGCGGGCGGCAGCAGGTCGAGCACGGTTCCCGCGGTCACGTGGTCGGCGATCCAGTTCGAGGCATAACCAAACGGCATCCGCTTGACCGTGACCGCAGGCCGGTCACCTGCCTGCGGGGAGCTCGACAGTGAGTAGCACCTGGCCACCGAGCCGCCGTCGGGCAGCGGCACCCGCACGGTGAGGAACTGGCCGGGCCGGTAAGCGAACGCCTCGGCGAACTCGGCAGGCACGTCGAGCACCAGCGAGCACGCCTGGTCGGTCTCGCTGATCACCTCGGCGACCGGCACCTGGTAGAAGGTGCGTCCGCTGGTCACGGCCCGGCTGTTCCTGGCGAGGCGGCGGCTGGTCCGCCAGTCCGCGGCCAGGTGGTGACCGGCCAGGCGGTGACCGGCCAGGTGGTGACCGGCCAGGTGGTGACCGGCCAGGCGGTGACCGGCCAGGGGGTGGCCGGCCAGGCCCGCACCGCGCTCATGGCGGCAGGACCTCGACCCGCCCGGCCGTCACCGCGTCGTCGATGCTGGCTCGCATGCTGGCGCAGGTCGCGACCAGCGCCGGGGTCCGGCCTGCCGCGATCTCGGCGGCGAACTCGATGCACCGGAGCACGGCCTCGCTGGTCCACTGCACGCTGGTGTGCTGCAGGCTGAACTTGGCCACCTGCACCACAGCGCCGCACCGCGCGCACTCCACGTCGCAGTACCGCCAGGGCCGCTCGTCGGCAACGGCGACGCCGAGCGTGCCGCTGCCCGTGCCGCCGTCCACCCTCAGCCCGCCTGCTCGGCCCGCGCCGCCATGTTGGCCGCGACCTCGGCCTCCCAGGACGCCACCGCGCGAGTGGTGTCGATCTCGAACTCGTGCCTGGCGACCATGTCCGGTGTCACGTCGGCGACGTCCACGTAGAACTGCTCGTACCACCGCCGCAGCTGGTAGACCGGCCCGTCCTCGGCGCACAGCAGCGGGTTGTCGATCCTGGTCTTGTGTGTCCATATGTCGACGTCCTGCTGGAAGCCGAGCCCGATGAACTCGGCGAACTTAGCAGCGATCTTGTCGGCCTGCGCGTCGCTGACCCCGGCGGGCTTCTTCACGATCGCGCCCCACTGGAGCAGGAACGAGTTCGGCGTCACCGGGTAGTGGCAGTTGATCAGCACGCTCTCCATCGTCATGCCGTGATAGTCGTGCCACAGGTAGTCGATCATGTACGACGGCCCGTAGTAGGCGGCCTCCGAGCGCAAGGTGGTCTCGCCGCCGTCGGCGTAGTTCGACCCGGTGCTGACGTCCGGCCGCGACTTGGTGGTCAGGTACTGCGCCGCGATGTGGTCCTCGAGCACGTTCTTGAAGTAGGTCGGGAATGCGAAGTGGATGTAGAAGAAGTGCGCCATGTCCACGACATTGTCGATGACCTCGCGGCAGTTGGAGTTCTCGACCAGGATCGAGTCCCAGGTCCAGTTTGACCACTCGGGCGAGAATGCGCCGTCGATCTGCGGGATCGTGACGTGCTCGGGCGGCGGGTTGCCCTCGGGGTCGTGCCAGACGAACAGCTGCTTGTTCCGCTCGAAAGTGAGCCAGGACCTGGTCCTGGCGGCCGGCGGCACTCGCCTGGCGTAGGGGATGTGGGCGCACTTGCCGTCGCCGCCCCAGCGCCAGTCGTGGAACGGGCAGGCCACCTGGTCGCCCTTGATGGTCCCCATGGTGAGGTCGCCGCCCATGTGCCGGCAGAACCCGTCGAGCACGTGCAGCGCGCCCGATGAGTCGGCGAACACCACCAGCTTGGTGCCGAACGCCTGCACCGGGTGCGGTCCGCCGGTGCGGAACCGCTCCGCCAGGCCGAGGCAGTGCCAGCCGCGGGCGTACCTGTCGGGCGGCGCCCCCGCGTCGATGGTGCGGACCCCGTCCCGGTCGTTCATGGGGCCTCCCCTGGGTAATAGCCCTAGACTAGAACATGTTCTAGTCTAGGGGCCAGCGCAGGCGGGAGGAGCAGCCAGTGGGCGAGAAGAACGCCGAATCGGTCATCGCCGCGGTCGGCGAGCTGCTGCCCGTGCTGCGGGAGCGGGCGCAGGAGACCGAGGACGCGCGAGTGGTCCCCGCCGAGTCGGTCAAGGCGCTGGAGGAAGCCGGGTTCTTCCGGCTGCTCCAGCCCGCCGCCTATGGCGGCATCGAGGCCGACCCGATCACCTTCTACACCGCCGTCAGGATGATCGCCGGCGCGTGCGGCTCGACCGGCTGGGTCGCCTCCGTGGTCGGCGTGCACCCGTGGCAGCTGGCGCTGTTCCCCGCCGCCGCGCAGCAGGAGGTCTGGGGGCAGGACAGCAACACCCGGATGTCCTCGTCGTACGCCCCGACCGGCCGCGCCCAGCTGACCGAGGGCGGGCACCGGCTCAAGGGGAGGTGGAGCTTCTCCTCCGGCTGCAACCACGCGAGCTGGGTGCTGCTCGGCGGCATCGTCACCGACGCCGAGCAGAACCCGGTGGACTTCCGCACCTTCCTGCTCCCGGCCAGCCACTACGAGATCGACGACGTCTGGGACACGGTGGGCCTGCGCGGTACGGGCAGCAACGACATCGTGGTGGACGGCGCGTTGGTGCCCGAGCACCGGTCGCTGAGCTTCGCCGACGTGACCAAGTGCGTCTGTCCGGGCCAGGACGCGAACGGCGCGCCGCTGTACCGGATACCGTTCGGCTCGGTGTTCTCCTACGCGATCACCACCCCGATCATCGGGATGGCGTCCGGCGCGTACGACGCGCACGTGGACTACCAGCGGAACAGGGTCAGCGCGGCGTACGCCGGGCACAAGGTCAGCGAGGACCCGTTCGCACAGGCCAGGATCGCCGAGGCGGCGGCCGAGATCGACGGGGCCTGGCTGGCGCTTGAGCGCAACATGACCGAGCTGATGGCGCACGCCAGGGCAGGCGAGCCGATCCCGATGCCGCTGCGGCTGCGGATCAGGCGGGACCAGGTACGCGGCACCGGCCAGGCGATCAGCGCCGTCGACCTGCTGTTCGAGAACTCCGGCGGCCGGGCGCTGCGCACCGGCACGCCGATCCAGCGGTTCTGGCGGGACGCGCACGCCGGGCGGGTACATGCGATCAACGACCCGGAGCGGGCGCTGACCATGTTCGGCCGCGGCGAGTTCGGCCTGCCGCCTGCCGCCGACGCGATGCTGTGACCGGGCAGGCCCGATGACCGCAGACGAGCCAGCTGCAGCGACCGGCCGGGAGGAGACCAGCCGGTTCGCCGATACCGCGATGATGCGGACGCATTACCACGAGGCCGGGCCGCTCGGGGAACAGGCCGCTGGCGAGACCGCGGACCCGACCCCGGTGGTGCTGCTGCACGGGGGCGGCCCCGGCGCGTCGGCATGGTCCAACTTCGGCCCGAACCTGCCCGTCTTCGCCAGCCGCTTCCGCGCCCTGATGCCCGACCAGCCGGGGTTCGGCCGGTCGGCCGCGCCGGCGGTGGAGGGCAACTACTTCACGTTCTCGGCCCGTGCCCTGGCCGCCCTGCTCGACCAGCTGCGCATCGAGCGGGTGCACCTGGTCGGCAACTCGCTCGGCGGCGGAACCGCGGTGCGGTTCGCGCTCGATTATCCGGACCGGGCGGGCAGGCTGGTCCTGATGGGACCGGGCGGGCTCAGCCTGAACGTGTTCGCCCCCGACCCGACCGAGGGGGTCAGCAGGCTGGCCCAGTTCGCCGCACCGCCAGGACCGAGCAGGGAGAAGATGGCCGCGTTCCTGCGCACGCTGGTGTTCAGGCAGCAGCTGATCACCGACGAGCTGGTCGACGAGCGGTACGCCGTGGCCAGCACGCCGGAGGCGATCGCGGCGATGTCGGCGCTCGGCATGTCGTTCTACGACCCGAAGTACGCGCAAGACGGGATGCTCTGGCAGGAGGCGCACCGGCTGCGCAACGAGGTGCTGCTGATCTGGGGGCGGGAGGACCGGGTCAACCCGCTGGACGGCGCGCTGGTCGCGCTCAAGCAGATACGCAAGGCGCAGCTGCACGTCTTCGGCGGCTGCGGGCACTGGGCGCAGCTCGAGAAGTTCGACGACTTCAACCGGCTGGCGCTGGACTTCCTGGCCGGTGCATGAGGAGCATGATGCGAGCGGGAGAGACTGTCAGCGAGCCGGTCGGGTCTCCCGGAGGCGAGCGGGAGAAACTGTGAGCGAGCCGGTCGGGTCTCCCGGAGGCGAGCGGGAGAAACTGTGAGCGAGATCAGGTCGCTGGGATACCTGCGGATCGAGTCGGCTGACCCTGGCGCGTGGCGGGAGTTCGGCACCAGGCTGCTCGGCATGACCGACGGCCGCGGGCCCGAGGAGGGTGCCGTCTACCTGCGGATGGACGACTTCCCCGCGAGGTTCGTGATCGTGCCTGGCCAGGCCGAGGGGCTGCTCGCCTCGGGCTGGGAGGTGGCCGGGGAGGCCGAGCTTGCCGCGCTCGCCCAGCGGCTCGACCGGGCCGGGGTGCCTGCCAAGGCGGGCTCGCCCGAGGAGCTCGCCGCTCGCCGGGTGGGCGGGCTGCTGCGGTTCGACGACCCGTCCGGGCACACGCTCGAGGTGTTCTGGGGGGCGTCGCTGGACAACCGGCCCGCGTTCTGCCCGTACGGCATCGACTTCATCACCGGCGACATGGGAATGGGGCACGTGGTGATCCCGGCGGCCGACGACGAGGCCGCCATGGCGTTCTGGACCGGCCTGCTCGGATTCCGCCTGCGCGACACGATGGCGATGCCCGGCGAGCTGTTCGGCCGCCCGCCAGGCGGACCGCCAGCGATGATGCGCTTCCTCGGCTGCAACGCCAGGCACCACAGCGTGGCGCTCGCGCCGATGGCCAGCCCGACCGGGGTGATCCACGTGATGGTCGAGGTCGCCGCGCTCGACGACGTGGGCCGGGCGATGGACAGGTGCGCCAGGCGCGGCGGCACGCTGAGCGCCACGCTCGGCCGGCACGCCAACGACCACATGGTCTCGTTCTACGTCAGGACGCCCAGTGGCTTCGACATCGAGTACGGCACCGACGGGCTGTGCGTGGACGACGCCACCTGGGTCGCCAGGCAGACCACGGCGGTCAGCGAGTGGGGCCACGTGTTCGCGGCGGGGGCCGGACATTAGGCTGACCTAACATCCGGCGAAGTCCGGCCGGGTAGCCGGGAATGAACCGAGCCGGAGGACGCTTGCCGTGGTCGTGAGGTCCGGGGCGAATCTGGTGAGCTTCCGGCCGGAACCGCAGAAGTTCCGCCAGGTGCTCGGCCACTTCTGCACGGGCATCACCGTGATCACGGCCGTGGCTGACGGTGAGCCGATCGGGTTCTCCTGCCAGGCGTTCGCCGCGCTGTCGCTTGACCCGCCGCTCGTGGTGTTCTGTCCCGCGCTGACCTCGAGCACCTGGCCGCGGATCGCGAAGGCCGGCCGGTTCGCGGTGAACGTGCTCGCCGAGGACCAGCACGACATCGCCGGCACCTTCGGCCGGAGCGGCCCAGGCAAGTTCGCCGGGGTCTCGTGGACGCCGGACACGGCCGGGTCGCCCGTGCTCGACGGCGTGCTGACCTGGGCCGGGTGCGAGGTGGATGCGGTGCACCCCGGTGGCGACCACAGCATCGTGATCGGCCGGGTACGCGAGCTCGGTGAGTGCGGCCCCCAGCGGCCGCTGCTGTTCTACCGCGGCCGGTACGGCACCCCGGCCGAGCAGGCCGGACCGCCTGAGGTGGTCGAGACGCTGCTGGCCTGGCCGCGACACGCCGACTGGATGTGACCGGTCCTGGTCAGCACAGCGTGAGCCGAGCAGGCACCAGCTCGACAAGGAAAGGCCGTTCGATCCGCAACGCACTCGCGCCCGATGTCTGTGCGATCTGTCGGTACGCCCCGTCCCGCAGTTCGAAGACCGTCAGCTCGGGTCGGCCGGGACTCGGATCGACGATCCAGTACGAGGGGATCCCGAACCGCTGGTAGGCGGCCAGCTTGGCGTTCCGGTCCACGATCGCGGTGCTCGGCGACAACGTAGAGGTTGCTCGGGCAGGCGTTGCTTAGGCAGGTGGTCAGCAGGGTGGCCGCCAGCTGGTGCACCGTGGTGGGGCGGGGGCTCACGATCAGCACCCGGTCGAGCAGCTCGTAACGGCGGCCATCATCGGGCAGCCGGTCCAGGTCGGCGACCGTGAATGGATGGTCGGCCGCGGGCCACGCGGCCTCCTAAGGCATGGCAACCATCGTGCCTCCGTCGTGCTCCGGGCGCCAGTCGGCAGACTCCACGCCGTCCACTCTGCCGGTTGGTACCGACAGTGCTGCGTGCCGGTCGCGCGGCCGGGGAGGCCAGGGCTGGCCGACCGAACCAGCCGCGGACTGGCTGAGTCGGCCGGCCAGCGGCCGCCGCCTGCCGACCTAGCCGTCGATGACGGCGGCGGCGATCCGGGCCAGGTGCGCCGACGGGGCGCCGAGCAGCTGCGCCGACCCGTGCGCGCGCTTGAAGTAGCGGTGCGCGTCGTGCTCCCAGGTGGCGCCGATGGCGCCGTGCAGCTGGATCATCTCGGCGGCCACCGAGGCCAGCGCCTCCGAGCAGTAGCCCTTGGCCGCAGCCGCAAGCAGCGCGACCTGCGGGTCGGTTCCCGCGCCGCCGAAGCCCGCGACCCTGGCGGCGTGGTAGGCGAGCGCCCTGGCCGACTCGACACGCACGTGCAGCTCGGCGAGCCGGTGCTGGATCGCCTGGAAGCTCGCGATGGTGCGGCCGAACTGCACCCTGGTGCCGGTGTAGGCCACGGTCAGCTCGAGCGCCCCGGCCGCCGCCCCGGCCTGCTCAGCGGCCAGTGCGATGCAGGCCAGGTCCCTGGCCCTGGCCAGCGCCGGACTCTGCCCGGCCGGCCCGCCGCTCCGGGTGGCAGCGTTCGCCTGACCGCCGGCGGCGAGCGGCTGGCCGACGGCGTCGGCGAGCCTGACCACGCCGAGCCGCCTGGTCTGGTCCATCGACGGCGCCCGCTGCCGGTCGACCTCGGGCTGGTCCGGGTCGACATCGAACAGCGCGATCCCGCCGCCGGGCAGCGAGGCCGCGGCGATCAGCATGTCGGCGTGGTCGCCGTCAAGCACGTAGTGCGCGTCACCGCCCAGCGCCCAGCTCCCGTCCGCCCGCTCGGCCGCGTGGCAGGCGGCTGAGTCGGCGTCCCAGCCACCCACCTGGCCGGTCCACGCCAGCGCGCCGATCGCGCCTCCGTCCGTCATTTCCGGCAGCAACCGCTCGCACGCGCCGGTGTCGCCGGTCCCGAGAATCGCCTGGGTGGTAAGCACCGCCGAGCCAAGCAAGGGTGTCGGCGCGAGCACCCGGCCAAGTTCCTCGGCCACGACGGCGACCTCGACCGGCCCGGCGCCGGCCCCGCCGAAGCGCTCAGGCACCGCGAGGCCTGCCGCGCCGACCTCGCAGAGCAGCCGCCACAGTGCGGCCTGCTCGCCGTCCTCGCCGGTGCCGTCCGCGGACGCGGGGCCGTGTCGGCGGAGCAGGTCCCTGACCGACTCGCGCAGCGAGCGCTGCTCGTCGGTCAGTCCCACGGGCCGGTCCGTTCCTCGGCGGGAGCCGTCAGCGCCGCCAGCACGACGGCGCGGTGCTCAGCCTGGCCGCCCCACGCCGACGACAGCGCCCGGACCTTGGCCAGCCAGAGCGAGATGTCGCACTCCTGGGTGTAGCCGATGGCGCCGTGCACCTGCAGCGCGGTCCTGGCGGCGCGCCTGGCCGCGTCCGCGCAGGCCACCCGGGCGGCCGAGATGTCGCGGCCGACGGTCGGGGCGCCCGCTCCCAGCGCGATCGCGGCCGCGTAGACCAGCGGCCTGGCGAACTCAAGGCCGGTCGCCACGTCGGCGAGCGCGTGCTTGACGGCCTGGAAGGCCCCGACAGGCCGGCCGAACTGCTGCCTGGTGCCGGCGTGCCTGACGCTGACGTCGAGCAGGCCGCGGCCCGCGCCGAGCAGCAGCGCCGCGCTGGCAAGGGTGCCGAAGGCAGCGGCCCGCTCGATCGCGGTGGCCGCCCCGGTGGCGAGCGGGCCGGCCGGCCACACCTCGAACAGCCGCCTGGCCTGGTCAGCCGACCGCAGGCCGGCTCGCGGCAGCCCGCGCCAGACCGCCCCCGCGTCGGCCAGCAGCACCAGCCCGGCGACGTCGGCATCCAGCGCGTACGGCAGTCGCGGCGGCATGGCCAGGGTCGCGATCGCCGCGCCGGCGGCGAGCTCGCCAAGCCAGGCCGCCGCCTGCTCGCTGGAGGTCTCGGCCGCGTCGGCCCGCCCGGTCAGCCCGGTCAGCCCGGTCAGCCCGGTCAGCAGCGCGGGCACGGCGGCGACCGACTCGGCGACCGGGCCGGGCAGCGGCTGGCGGCCGAGTTCCTCGCAGGCCACCACCAGGTCAACCGGGCCGGCGTCAAGCCCGCCGCAGGACTGCGGCACCGCCAGCGCCGTCACCCCGGCCTTGGCAAGCTCACGCCAGATCGCCAGGCCGGGCTCGTGGTGCCCGACCGCCCACGCCCTGGCCGCCGTCGGCACGTCGGCGTCGGCCAGCAGGTCAGCGAGCGCGGCGGCGAACTGCCGCTGCTCGGAGCTGAGCGCGAACCTCATCGCGGCAACCCGAGCAGCCGCTCGGCGATCACCGAGCGCTGGATCTCGTTGGTGCCCGCATAGATCGGCCCGGCGAGCGAGAACAGGTAGCTCCCCGCCCAGCCGCCGTCCGGCCCGCCGAGCACCTCCCACTGCGGGCCGAGCAGGTCGAGCGCCGTCTCGCAGATCCCGACGTCAAGCTCGGACCAGAACACCTTGCCCAGGCTGGACTCCGCGCCCAGGGTGCCGCCGTCCGCCAGGGCGGCGACCGTGCCGAACGTGTGCAGCTGGTAGGCGCGCGCGCCGATCCACGCGTCGGCGACCCGGTCGGCGAGCGCCGACCCTGCGGCGATGCCGGATCCCGCTCCGGCCCGCTGCCACAGGCCGACCAGGCGGCTGGCCGCCGCCACGAACCGCCCCGGGCTGCGCAGCGAGAGCCCGCGCTCGTGGCTCGCGGTGGACATCGCGATCCGCCAGCCGTCGCCGGGCGGGCCGATCACGTCGGCGTCGGGCACGAACACGTCGTCGAGGAAGATCTCGGCGAACCCGGGCTCGCCATCGAGCTGCGCGATCGGCCGCACCGTCACGCCGGGCGCGCGCAGGTCGAACATCAGGTAGGTCAGGCCGCGATGCCCGGTGTTCGCCCGGGGGGTCGACCCCCCGGAGCCCCCCGCGGTGCTAGCCCGGTCGGAGCGGAACAGGCCGAACGCCCGGTCGGCGAACGCGGCCCGCGAGCTCCATGTCTTCTGCCCGGACAGCAGCCAGCCCCCGCCCGCCTCCCCTTCCCCCTTCACGTTGGGCACCCGGACCGCGGTCGAGCGGATCGCGGCCAGGTCGCTGCCCGCCCCTGGCTCGGACCAGGCCTGCGCCCAGACCACGTCGCCGGTCGCCATCGCGGGCAGGATCCGGTCCCGCTGCTCGTCGGTGCCGTGCGCGAACAGCGTGGGCGCGAGCAGGAACAGGCCGTTCTGGCCGACCCGCACCGGCCCGCTGGCCCGGTGGTACTCCTCCTCGAAGGCGAGCCACTGGTCCAGCGAGGCGTCCCTGCCGCCGTAGCGTTCCGGCCAGGACACCACGGCAAGCCCGGCGTCGGCCAGCGCGCGCTCCCACTCCCGGTGCCTGGCGAACCCGGCGGCGGTGTTGACCGAGCCGAGCGGCGGATCGGGCACGTGCGCCGTCAGCCAGGCGCGCACCTCGGCGCGGAAGGCCTCGGTCGCCGGGTCAGGGTCCAGGTCCACGGTCCCGCGCTACCTGGCCGCCGACTTCATCGACCTGGCGTCCATGCCGGCGAGCGAGTCGGCGCCGGTCTCCGCGTTGTGCGCGTGCGCGACGTGGTGCAGGCCGAAGACGGAGTCCATGCCCGACCGCATGCCCATGAGGTCCTCGCACTGGTTCACCGCACGCTTGGCCAGCGCCAGGCCGAACGGCGGCATCGCCGCGATCCGGTCGGCCAGCGCGAAGGTAACCTCAGCAAGCTCGGCCCGCGGTACCACCCGGCTGACCATGCCGACCTCGTAGGCACGCTGCGCGGTGAACCGGTCCCCGGTGAACAGCGCCTCCTTGGCGAACCTCGGGCCGAGCATCCACGGGTGGGCGAAGTACTCCACCCCTGGTATCCCCATCCGGACCACAGGGTCGGCGAAGAACGCGTCATCGGAGGCCACGATGAGGTCGCAGACCCAGGCCAGCATCAGGCCGCCGGCGATGCAGGCACCGTGCACCATGGCGATCGACGGCTTGGGTATCTCCCGCCACCGCCGGCACATGCCGAGGTAGACCTCCATCTCGCGGGCGTACCGCGCATCAGCGCCCTCCTTGTCGGTGTGGTCCCACCAGATCACGGCCTTGCGCTCGTAGGTCACGTGCACGTCGCGGTCCGGCGTGCCGATGTCGTGGCCGGCGCTGAAGTGGTCCCCGGCGCCGGCGAGCACGATCACCCGCACATCGGCGTCGTCCACGGCACGCCCGAACGCGGCGTCCAGTGCGTAGGTCATCACCGAGTTCTGGGCGTTGCGGTACAGCGGGCGGTTCATCGTGATGATGGCGGCGCCGGCGCGCCGCTCGTATCTGACGACGGGCTCGGCGCCAGCCTCGGGCCCGGTCTCGGTCTGCTGGTCGGTCATCGGGACTCCTGTCTGAGCACGCGCTTGAGCGCCTTTCCCGCGGGGTTGCGCGGCAGGTCGGTACGGAACTCGACCTGGCGCGGCACCTTGTAGTTGGCCAGCCTGCCGCGGCAGAAGTCGATCAGCTCGCTCGCGGCCGGCGCCGCGGCGGCGGGCCTGAGCACGACGAACGCCTTGCCGACCTCGCCGAGCCGGCCGTCGGGCACCCCGATCACCACCGACTCGGCGACCGCCCGGTGAGCGGTGAGCACCTGCTCGACCTCGGCCGGGTAGACGTTGAATCCGCCGCAGATGTACATGTCCTTGAGCCGGTCGGTGATGGTCAGGTAGCCGCGGCCGTCCAGATGGCCCACGTCCCCGGTGTGCAGCCAGCCGTCGGCGTCGATCGCCTCGGCGGTGGCGGCCTGGTCATCGAGGTAGCCGAGCATGACGTTGCGGCCGCGGAGCAGGATCTCGCCGTCGGCTGGCGGTTCGCCGGGGCCAGCCGGGGCCAGCTCCCGGTTGATCCGGATCCCGAAGCCCGCCGTCGCCCGGCCTGAGGTGGTCGCGACGGTGTGCGGGTCGTCGCCCGGCCTGCACATCGTCACGACCACGGCCTCGGTCAGCCCGTACGCGGTCAGCACCGTGTCGAAGGTCAGCTCGGCCCGCATCCGCTCGACCAGCGCGACCGGGACCACGGCCGCCCCGGTGACGGCGAGCCGCAGACTCGACAGGTCACGGCTGCGGCGGTCCGGGTGGTCGAGCAGCGAGGTGTAGATCGTCGGCGCCCCTGGGAGCACGGTGATCCGGTGCTCCTCGATCAGGGCCATCGCCCGCCCGGCGTCGAACACTAGCTGCGGCACCATGGCCGCGCCGGTCAGCAGGCAGGCCAGGATGCCCGCCTTGTAGCCGAAGCTGTGGAAGAACGGGTTGACGATGAGGTACCGGTCGGCGCTGGTCAGCTCGGCGCACTCGGCCCAGGCCCGCGCGACGTCGAGCGCCTGGCTGTGTGCCGACATCGCGCCCTTGCTGCGCCCGGTGGTGCCCGAGGTGAACAGTATGTCGCTGACATCCTGCTCGCCCACTCTGGCGGCGCGCTCGTCGGCCTCGGCCGCCTGGACCCGGCTCGCCAGGCCGGTGAACTCGGCCCAGCCGAGCACCGCCGGGCCGCACGGCGCGTCTGGCCCGGCCCTCAGCGAGCCACCGGGCTCGACCGGGATCCGGACGATCAGGCCGGGCAGGCTCGCCCCGGCCTGCACCGCGGCCGCGGCAAGCAGGGCGATCCGGTCGGCGCCGAGGAACGGCCCGGCGACCAGCAGCGCGCGCGCGCCGCTCCGCCCGATCACGTCGAGCGCCTCAGGACCGGTGAACCGAGTGTTCACCGGCACCAGCGTCGCGCCTGCGTAGAGGGCGCCGAGCCCGGCAAGCACCCAGTGGTGGGTATTCGGCGACCAGACGGCGACCCGGTCGCCCGGCTCGATCCCGCACCAGATCAGGGACCTGGCCACGTCGCGCACCTGCTCGTGCAGCGCGCGGTAGCTCAGCACCGGCCCGCCGGGCTCGGCCACCGCCACCGCGTCGCCGAACCGCAGCGCGGCCGCCTGGACGGCCGCCGGGATGGTGTCAGCCACCAGACTCCTCCGGCAAGCAAGTGCTTGGTAGGGCGAGCTTAGCCGCAGCTACGCGAGCCTGGCCATACGGCCGCCGGGCGCCCGGCGAGACCGCCGGCCGGGCCCATCGGGCCGCTGCCCGCAGCGCGGCCAGGGCATCGCTGGTAACAATTTCGTTGCGGGACTAACTGCGGCGCGTCAATTTTGGCATCCGTTTCCGCTGGAGATCTAAGATCGACCATTAGCGAAGAGGGATTCTGGGGGAATTGACCTTTTCGCGGTTAACGTGATAATCGGCGATTGCCATTCGAAATGCTGCCTGATTGCAGAGGCGGGGGCTACTGTGTCTGGTCGGCTGCTGTTCTCGCGTCGTATGTTCTCGCGTCGACGCCGCGCGCGGAGGGTACTCGGCGCGCTGGCCGTCGCGGCCAGCCTCGGCGGGCTGGTCGTCGCCTCGCTGGATGCCGGCGCTCCGCAGGCAGCGCCGGCCGGCCACGTAGCGCGGGCCAGCGCTGGCAGGCTGAAGGCGCACCTGACGTCCTCCACCGTCGGCCGCGACTGCGCCGCCGCCGATGCCTGCTCGGCCATTGACATCACGAAGGTCGCCGACGGGACCTTGGTCAGCGCGGGGGATCAGATCGGTTACGAGATCACGGTGACCGACGACGCGCCTTCGGCCGCCAGGGCCGTGACGATGACCGACACGCTGCCGACGAACCCGGGCACCGCCTGGACGGTCGGCGCCTCATCGGCCGGGTGGCTCTGCTCGATCAGGACCGGCAAGCTGACCTGCGGCGGCTCGCTGACCAGCCTCGCCTCCGGCCGTAGCCTGAAGGTGCACATTACCTCCACGACGACCAGTGGCACGTGCGGGACGGTGACCAACCTGGCGACCGTAAGCACGTCCAATGTCGGGACCGCGACGGCGACCGCGCGGGTCACGGTGGAGTGCGCGCAGATCAGGCTGACCAAGGTGGCCGACCACTCCGAGGTGTCGGCCGGGGATTTGATCGGGTACGAGATCACGGCCACGAACAGCGGACCGGGCACCGCGTACGGCGTGACCATGACCGACGTGCTGCCCGTGGCGCCGGGAGTGACCTGGACCGTCGGCACGACCTCGCCGGGGTGGACTTGCCTCGCCTCCACCGGAACGCTGACCTGCGGCGGGGTGGGGACCAGCCTGTCACCCGGCCGCAGCCTGCGCGTGCACATCACCTCGCCGACCACCTCAGCGTCCTGCGGGACGATAACCAACACCGCCTCGGTCACCACGACCAACGACGGGACCGACACCGGCTCGGCCAGGATCACCGTGCTGTGCGCGAAGATCGGGCTGACCAAGACGCCGGACGACGCGGTGGTCTCGGCCGGCGATCCGATCGGGTACACGATCACCGTCACCAACCACGGAGCGGGCACCGCGCACGGCGTCACGATGACCGACACGCTGCCGACCACGCCGGGGACGTCGTGGAGCTTCGGCTTGGTGTCGCCCGACTGGACCTGCGCGATCACGACGGCGGTGCTGACCTGCGGCGGGCCGTCGACCACGCTGTCCTTCGGCCGCAGCCTGAGGGTCCACGTCAGCTCGCCGACGACCAGTGCGTCGTGCGGCACCGTGCACAACACCGCGCACGTGATCACCACCAACGACGGGTCGGCCAGCGCCACGGCGCGGGTGACCGTCGAGTGCGCGCGGATCGACCTGACCAAGGTCGCCGACAATCCGCAGGTCTCGGCCGGAGACGAGATCGGCTACGTGATCACCGCCACGAACAACGGCGCGGGAACGGCACGCGGGGTGACGATGACCGACACGCTGCCGGTCACGCCGGGGACGCACTGGACCGTCGACTCGGCGTCGCCGGGCTGGACCTGCGCGATCGCGGCCGGGTTGCTGACCTGTGGCGGTCCGACCACGTCGCTGTCCTCGGGCGACAGCCTGCGCGTCCACGTCATCTCGCCCACCACGAGCGCGTCCTGCGGCACAGTCGACAACACCGCGACCGTGGTGACCACGAATGACGGGGCGGCGACCGCGTCGGCGTCGATCGAGGTGCAGTGCGCCAAGATCGAGATCACCAAGACCGCCGATCAGTCGGTTGTCCCGATCAGTGGCGCCCTCGGCTACACGATCACGGTGACCAACCGAGGCCCGGGCACCGCGGGCGGGGTCACGATGACCGATCCGCTGCCCGCGGTGGGAACGTCGTGGACCGTCGACGCGCACTCGCCAGGCTGGAGCTGCGCGATCGCGGCCCGCACGCTGACCTGCGGCGGCTCGACCACCACCCTGGCCGCCGGCGCCAGCCTGAGCGTGCACGTGACCACGCCGGCCACCACGGCCGCCTGCGGGCCGGTGGTCAACACCGCCTCGGTGACCACGTCGAACGACGGGACAGCGTCTGCGTCAGCCACGGTCGATGTGGTGTGCCCGCAGCACCCGTTGATCAGCACCAAGGTGTCGCATACCGTGATCGGCCAGGGCGGGACGCTGACCGACACGTCCACGCTTACCGGGAACGCCGGGACGGTCACCGGGACGGTGGACTTCCAGCTCTGCTCGGACACCACCACCGGCTGCCCGCATGGCAGCGGCACGAACATCGACGCGAACGTGCCGCTGGTGAACGGAGTCGCAACGTCGCGCCCGTTCGGCCACGCGCTGCCGCCAGGGAACTACTGCGTCGGGCTGGTCTACCTCAACGACGGCCACTCGCCCTACGCGGACTACTACTCGGGCAGCCCGACCGGCGAGTGCTTCACGGTGCGCAAGCACAAGCCGGCGTTCATCACGACCAGGCTCTCCCGGCATCTGATCTCGGCCGGTGACTTCGTGCGGGACTTCGCCGCCCTGCACGGTGCGACCAGGGGAGTGCGCGGCACCGTGCGCTACCGGTTCTACTCGACGCTGCGGGGGTGCCGTGCCGACGTGCTGGCCTGGCCCTCACGGCCGCGGCACGGGCGGGGAGCCGGCATCGTCCCGGTGCACGGCGCCCTGGTCCCTGGCTCCCGGCTGGTGAGGTTCCACAGGGTCGGCACGTACTACTGGGCGGCCTTCTACTCCGGGGACGCGCGGAACGCGCCGGCAGCCAGCCGGTGCCTGAGCGAGATCCTGATCGTGCGCAGGCATGCGCCTGCGGTCACGACGCGGCTGTCCAGCCACCGGATCGGCACGGGCGGCCTAGTGAATGACCGGGCCACCCTGCACGGGGTGACCCGGGGAGCCGGCGGCATTGTGCAGTACCGGGTCTACTCCACCCTCAAGGGATGCCGGGCCGATGTTCTCGCGTGGCCCCGCAGGCCCAGGCACGGGAGCGGCGCCGGCATCGTGCGGGTGCGCGGCGGGAAGGTTCCGGCCTCGCGGTGGGTGCGGTTCCGCCGGGCGGGCACGTACTACTGGGCCGCGTTCTACTCGGGCGGGACCAAGAACGTGCCCGCGGCGAGCAGGTGCCTGACCGAGGTGCTGAGGGTCGGCAGGTCGAGGGTGTCGGTCACCACCTGGCTGTCCAGGCACGTCATCTGGCGTGGCCAGTCGGTGCTCGACTGGGCCACCCTGCGCGGGGTGACCGGGGGGGTGCGCGGCACGGTGCAGTTCAGGTACTACGCCACGCTCGCTGCCTGCCGCGCGGACACCGCGGCGTGGCCGGTCAGTCCGCAGCGCGGCGTGTTCGTGCAGCGGTTCGTCGTACGCGGCACGCGCACGCCGGACACCCGCCTGGTGCGGTTCGGCCGCGCTGGCACCTACTACTGGGCCGCGTTCTACTCCGGCGACGCAAGGAACGGCCCGGCTGCGAGCAGCTGTGTCAGCGAGATCCTGAGAGTCAGGTAGCAGCAGAATGAGCCACGCGGTTACATAGATTCGCGGGCGTCTTGCTGCACTGCTTTCCTGCGGCACTCTAAAATCTGCCTCGCGAGCTGCGCGCTGGGGGAGTTATGCGCTGCTCGCCAAGAATGCAAACGGCGGGTACCAGATCAATTTCTTTGGGTTAACTCGATTCGAGGTTGGGGGACTTCGTGTCGAATCGGCTATTCTCACATCTCGTGCGCTTCCGGCGCACATACAGCTATGGACTGAGTCTTGCCGTCACGGCCGCAGGGCTGGCCGTGCCGACGATCGCACTGGCCGCCACGGTCGGGCCGTCGCCAAGCGAGGTGCTGGCCGTCAGGGAGCATCCGACGATCATGACGACGATATCTCGCGTGAATGGCGTCTACTTCGTCGACAAGGCGACGCTGACCGGGACAAGCGGCACGGTCACCGGGACGGTGGCTTTCTTCCTCTGTGCTCAGGTCGGTCTGTTCAACGGCTGCCCGCCGGACCTTGGAGTGCCGATCTCGTCGCCGAAGCTGCTGGTTTCCGGATCGGCGACGTCGAACCCGAGCCCGTTGAACCTGGCGCCGGGGAGATACTGCATAGGGGTCGAGTACCGCAACGACGGCAGGTCGCCCTACCTGGACACGGTCTACAGCAGTCCGGCAGCCAGTGAGTGCTTCACGGACCTGCCGTAGGTCTTGCTGACTGAGCGAGATGCTCAGGGTCAAGTAGGAACCGCAGCGCCTCAGCCGGCGGCCGCCGTCACGGAGAACGTCAGCCCGGGACGGCGGCCGCTCAAACGTGGTCGCCAGGCAGCGACCGCCGGCATGGGACGATGGCCGGGTGAGACCCGCCGGAAGAGCTGACCAGGAAGACCTGGCGAACCTCACCGACGAGCAGTTCCGGGCCCGGATCAGGGACTGGCTGGCGCGGAACCTGACCGGTGAGTTCGCCGGGCTGCACGGGGCTGGCGGACCCGGCCGCGAGCACGAGGCGTTCGAGCAGCGGCTGGCGTGGGACCGGCACCTGCACGCGGCCGGGTGGACGCCGCTCGGCTGGCCGCGCGAGCACGGCGGCCTAGGCGCGACGCTCGGCCAGCAGATGATCTTCCACGAGGAGTACGCGCGCGCGGGCGCCCCGGCCAGGGTGAACCACATCGGCGAGCAGCTGCTCGGGCCCACGCTGATCACTTTCGGCACGGCCGGGCAGCAGCGGCGGTTCCTGCCCGCGATCGCCTCGGTCTCCGAGCTGTGGTGCCAGGGGTTCTCCGAGCCAGGCGCCGGCTCGGATCTGGCCTCGGTCGCCACCGCGGGCCGGCTGCGCGACGGGTACTGGGAGATCACCGGCCAGAAGGTGTGGACCTCGCTGGCCCACGTGGCCGACTGGTGCTTCGTGCTGGCCAGGACCGAGCCTGGGTCGCGGCGCAGCGCGGGCCTATCGATGCTGCTCGTGCCGATGCGCCAGAGCGGGGTGACGGTCCGGCCGATCCGCCAGCTCACCGGGACCAGCGAGTTCAACGAGGTCTTCCTCGACGCCGCCCGTACCGACGCTGACCTGGTACTCGGCGCTCCCGGCGACGGCTGGCGGGTGGCGAGATACCTGCTGAGTGTCGAGCGGGGGGCGGCGACGTTCGGCCAGCAGATCCAGTTCAGGGCGGAGTTCGACGCGCTGGTAGCGGACGCGCGCCTGACCGGCGCGGCGGCCGATCCGGTGCTTCGGGAACGGATCGCGCGGGCCTGGGTCGGGCTCGAGGTGCTCAGGGCGTACGCGCTCGATACGATCGCCGACGTCAGCGAGTCGGCCGAAGCTGGCGCGGAGGCGGCGGCCAGTCCGCGCCCCGTGACCAGCGGGCGGGCCGGGACTGGCGCGGAGGCTTCCGTTATGAAACTGCTCTGGGCGCGGTGGCACAAGGCGCTCGGTGAGCTTGCCATGGAGGTGGAGGGAGCGCGCGGAATGGTGGCGAAGGCGGCGCCCTGCGAGCTCGATCCGTGGCAGCGGCTCTACCTGTTCAGCCGTACCGACACGATCTACGGCGGGTCGGACGAGATCCAGCTCGGCATCATCGCCAGCCAGGCCCTCGGGCTGCCGCGCGAGCCGACGCCCGGCCGGAGTGGGCCGTGACGCCGGCCGGCGGTCAGGCCGCCGTGCCGCTCCCGCCGCTCGCCCCGCCTGGACGGGACCTGCTGGCGGGCAAGGTGGTGGTGATCACCGCGGCGGCGGGCACCGGGATCGGCGGCGCTGCCGCGCGGCGCTGCCTGGAGGAGGGCGCCACGCTGGCGGTCAGCGACGCGCACGCGGCCAGGCTGGCTGCCACGACGGCCGACCTCGCCGCCGAGTTCGGCGCTGACCGGGTGTGGTCGCAGCCGTGCGACGTGACCGTGCAGGACCAGGTGGACGCGCTGATCGGCGGCGCCGCCGCGCGGTTCGGCCGGATTGACGTGATGATCAACAACGCCGGGCTCGGCGGGACCGCGTCGGTGCTCGACATGACCGACGACCAGTGGGCTCGGGTGCTCGACGTGACCCTGACCGGGACGTTCCGCTGCACCAGGGCGGTGCTGCGCCGGATGGTGGACCAGGGCCGCGGCGGCGCCGTCGTCAACAACGCCTCGGTGCTCGGCTGGCGCGCGCAGCCAGGCCAGGCGCACTACGCGGCCGCCAAGGCCGGCGTGATGGCGCTGACCAGGTGCGCGGCGATAGACGTGGCCGAGCACGGGATCAGGGTGAACGCGGTCGCGCCGAGCCTGGCCATGCACCCGTTCCTGGCCAAGGTGATCGCACAGGAGGCGCTGGACGAGATGGTCACCCGCGAGGCGTTCGGCCGCTCGGCGGAGCCCTGGGAGGTCGCCAGCGTGATGGCGTTCCTGGCCAGCGACTACGCCTCGTACCTGACCGGCGAGGTCATCTCGGTCAGCAGCCAGCACCCGTAGCCGGCCGGGCCGGCGCGACCGGGCCTGCGCGGCGGCGGCAACCGCCAAGGCCGCTCCCAAGCAGCACCTGCCGCGCCGCTTCCATTGTCTGTAACAACTGGTAGTTATATAACTACCATTAGTGCGATGAGAAGGAGAACGGTATCGCTCGGTGTTCTCGTCGCGGTGCTTGCCTGGCTCGGCCTGGCGCCGCAGGCCGCGCTGGTCGACGGGCCTGCCGGGGCGCCGGACGGCACCTGCCAGAGGGTCAGCCTCCCGGTGGCGCTCGGTGCGGGCCAGCCGGCCGACCAGACGGCCTCGGCCACCTACTGCACACCGCTGGACTGGGCGGCCGGGCCGCAGGAGGTGGACGTGATGACCCCGGGGGCCACCTATAACCGTGCCTACTGGAACTGGCCGGTTGACCCGGCGCGCTACTCCTACCTGGACAAGACACTCGCCGCTGGCCGGGCCGCGTTCGACTACGACCGGATCGGCACCGGCGCGAGCAGCCATCCGCTGAGCACCGACCTGACCATTGACAGCGAGGCCCACACTGCCGGGTGCGCGCGGCGGACCTCTTCTCCGCCGCCTCCGACCCGGCGGTGATCAGCTACGACGAGGCGCACAAGGACGTCGTCCCGGCCACCGACCTGGCAACCCTGGCCACCACCTGGGCCCTGCCGCCCGGGCTGAACGTCTCGGACCTGATCACCGTGCCCGTGCTCGTGGTGATCGGCGGCGACGACGCGATCTTCTGCACCGATCCGCCCGTGCTCGACTGCTCGCAGCACGGGGCCATACTCGCTGCCGAGCAGCCGTACTACGCATCGGCGCCCAGGCTGACCGTCTATGTGGTGCCAGGATCAGGCCACGACGTCGCGCTCGAGCCGTCGGCTGACGAGTCGTTCGCGTGGATCAACGCCTGGATCGCCGTGCATTAGCCGCTAGCCGACCAGCTCGCACCAGACCACCTTGCCAAGTGAGTCTGGCCGCCAGCCCCAGTTCGTGGCGAGCGCCGCGATCACGGTCAGCCCGCGGCCGGTCTCCTCCTCGTCGTCGCCGGCCCTGGGCGGCGGCAGCGGGGCGCATGAGCTGTCGTATACCTCGATCCTGACGGCCTGGTCACGCCGCTCGATCACCAGAGCGACCCGTGCGGTCCCCGGCGGCGCGGCGCCACCTGGCATGCTCGCGCTGAAGGAAAGGTCGCCGAGCCGCAGGGCCGGCCTGCCGGGAATGGGGGCGGCAGGCACCACCGGCGGCACTTGCGCCGTGCGCACCGCCTGGATGGCGTTGGTGACGAGTTCCGACACCGCGAGTACCGCCGCGTCGATCAGGTCGCGCTCGGGCGCCGGGTCAAGAACCGCCAGCTGATCCGCCGCCCACTGCCTGGCCACCCTGACCGCCGATGGCGCGATCGCGATCTCCAGGCGGCTGCGCCGTGACGGCGGTGCCAGGCTCCGGGCGACGCCGGTGCCGCCGCTTGTGGAGTGCATGGCGGGTAACTTTCCGGTGCGGTGTAAGACGCGGCGGTACGCCGCGAATTCGTACATGCGCTGCGTCCTTCGAATCACTGCCAGCGACCGCGCCGTTGTGGCCGTCATGGCGATCTCTAGGGCAATAGTTGGCCCAGTTGGGGCTCGACGGGTTTCGTCGTCAGATCCTCCCGGTTTACCGGGGAGGAACGCAGGAATAATGGCGACGGGACCTTTCCCGCCGGGATACCGTCAAAGGCGGGGAACCTTACCCAGCGAGGGAATCGGGTGTGAAAGGCAAACCGCGCAGCTTGCGGCAAGCTCAGGCACTGCAGACAATTCAGCTGCGCAGCCAGGGCCGAACCTGGGCCGAAATCGCCGCCGTCTTCGGGGTGACCTACCGGGTCAATCCGAGGGTCGCGCTGCGCCAGGCACACGGCTGGAGCCAGCCGCAGGCCGCGGCGCGCTGGACCGAGCGGTGGCCGGATGATCCCAAGACGTTCAAGAACTTCTCGTACTGGGAGCAGTGGCCGGGCCAGACCGGCCATGCGCCGTCGCTTGACACCCTGGACCGGCTCGCGCAGCTGTACGAGTGCAAGCTCACCGACCTGCTCACGGACTGCCGTGACTACGGCGCCCGGGTCGGCCAGGCGGCAGGGCTGCGGGTGCGGGAACGGCCGCAGCCGGCCGAGGCAGGATCGCGGTTCGGCCGCCTGGGGGCGGACCGGCCAGGGGCGGAGCGGGTCGGGGCGGCCCCAGTGCGCGGCGTGATCCCGCTGGGCGGCGTGATCCCGGTGGGTGCCTGGCAGGAGCCGGATGGGCCGGATGGGCCGGAGCGGCCGGAGGGGGACGGCCACAGCTACGGCGGGACTGAACAGGACGGGGCAGAGCCGTACGCGGCAGAGCCCGGTACCGCCGATGCGCCCGCGATCCCCGCGGTCTCGGCGAGCGAACTGCAGTCCGCGATCGAGATGATCAGGCGGGCCGGTACCGCAGGGGCCGGCCACCTCAGCGGCGCCGCGGATGGGCCGGAGTTCCGGCTGCGGCGCAGGACGCTGCTGCTCGAGGCGAGCAGCGCGCTTGCCGTGCTGGCCGCCGCGCCTGTCTTCGAGGTGCCTCGGATCGTCGGCGGAACCCGTTCCGGCCCGACCCACACCGACCTCGCGATCGTCGGTTATACCGCCGAGGTGGTCGCTGGCCTGCGGCGGCTCGGCGGCGCTGTCGGGCCGCGGATCACGCTGCAGCCCGCGATGGCGCTGCGCTCGGCCATGGCCGCCTTCGCGCGGAACGTCCCGGAGATTGTCAATGCCGAGGCGCTGACCGCCTACGGTGACCTGACCCAGCTGATCGGCTGGCTGATGTTCAACCTGGGCGACCACAAGGCCGCCGCGTACTACTACGACGACGCGCGGGCGGCCGCCTACCGGGCGGGCAACGACGACCTGGTCTCCTACACCCTCGCGGCGACGAGCCATCTCGCGGCGGCGAGGCGCCAGCCCCGCTTCGCCATCGACCACGCGCAGGCAGCCGCCCAGGCGGCCAGGGCGAGCGGCAACCCGTACGCGGTCGCCTACGCCTCCGACGTCACCGCCCGCGCCTATGCAGCGGCTAGGCAGGTCGGCCGCTGCCAGGCCGCCCTGGATCGGGAGCAGGAGGCACTCACCCTGATCACGCCCGACGCGCCGCGGTCGCCGTGGTGGTACTTCTACGACCGCTCGTTCTACTGGGGCACGGAGAGCGAGTGCGCGCTGCGGCTTGGCTGGGCGGTGGACGCCTCCGATGCGGCAGGACGGTCCCTGCACCTGGTCACCCCGACCAATTTGCATAACAGTGCGCTCACCCTGGCCTTCCGCGCCGAGGCGCTGATCAAGCAGGGCGAATACGCCGAGGCGTGCGTCACTCTCGCCGACTCGGCCAGGCTGACCACGCTGAACAGCTCCCGCCGGATCGCCAGGCGGATCGACTCGCTGCGCAAGCAGCTCGCCGTGGTGCAGGACACCGCGGACGTGCGCGAACTCGACGAGAAGCTGGCCGAGTACCGGCGGGCTCGCGCGGTGGCCAAGTCGGCAAGCGCGGCGCCGGCCGGAATGGCATAGTAAGCGGTCGGCGAGGTCTGAGGTAATCGGCGGAAAGGTCAGTGGATCACTGATGACAGAGGCTGGTCCGGTACCCGACGGCATCGAGAAAGACCGGCCGAGCGTGGCGCGGCTGTACGACTTCTTCCTCGGCGGGCACCACAACTTCGCAGCCGACCGCGAGCTCGGCCGCAAGCTGCTTGCCGCCGAGCCGAACGCCAGGCTGATCGTGCGGGAGAACCGCGCATTCCTCGGCCGGGCCGTCCGGTTCATGATCGGCGCGGGCGTGCGTCAGTTCATCGACCTGGGGTCGGGCATCCCCACCCAGGAGAACGTGCACGAGATCGCTCAGGGCGCCGCGCCGGAGGCGCGGGTGGTCTACGTCGACAACGACCCGGTCGCGGTCGCGCACAGCAGGCAGATCCTGGCCAGCAACCGGCTGGCCGCCGTGATCTACGCGGACCTGCGCGACCCCCAGGCCGTGCTTGCGCACCCGAAGGTGGCCGAGCTGATCGACTTCGGGCAGCCGGTCGGGCTGCTGATGGTCACCGTGCTGCACTTTGTGCCCGACTCCGACGACCCGGTCAGCATCGTGGCCAGGTTCGCGGCCGCGCTGCCCGCGGGCAGTTGCCTGGCGATCTCGCACGCCACCCACGAGGCCGCGCCCGGTGCCGCAGCGCAGGTGCAGGACCTGTACAGGTCCACCACTGCCTCGGCGCACACCAGGACGCACGCCGAGATCCTGCGCTTCTTCGACGGATTCGATCTGGTCGAGCCTGGCCTGGTCTACCTGCCGCTGTGGCGTCCGGACGGGCCGGTGCCCGAGCGCCCCGAGGAGGCGTGGTTCTACGCCGGGGCGGGCCGCAAGGGCTAGCCGGTCAGAACTAGCCGGTCAGGCGGGACCTAGTTGAACCCGCCCTGGTCGCCGAACCCGCCGCCCTGGTTACCGAAGCCTCCGGGCTGGTTGAAACCTCCGGGCTGGTTGAACCCGCCAGCCTGGTTGTAGCCGCCGGGTTGGTTGAGGCTCCCAGGCTGACCTGGCTGGTTGAAGTTTCCAGGCTGGATAAATCCGCCCTGGAAACCGCCAGCCTGATTCAGTCCGCCCATCTGCCCGAACATTCGGGCCGTGGTGGCGGAGGCCGCCGAACGGGAGCGGCTACCGAGCCGGATGCCGAAGCCAAGCAGCAGGACGAGCATCCCGGCGAAGATCCCGACGAACCCGCTGTTCACACCGACCGTGCAGAGCGGCCCTGGCGTGCAGACCTGCGCGATGGGCGGACCGGTCGCGCTGAGAATCGACCCGAGCAGCCCGCCGATGAAGGCCTGCAGGCCGAGCGCGATCAGCACGGCGCCGATCAGGCGGCGGGCCAGCCCCGCCTGCTTGCGCACGACGCTGGCATTCGAGCTCGACCGGCGTGCCGCTCGGCTGCCGCTGCGGCGGCCGGAGAACGACCGGGCGAGCATCCACACCAAGATTACGGCTGCGAGTATCCCCAGGTACTCGGCGTACGGCGGGATTCCCTTGGCGCCCTTAAAGTTGGCGCCGCCGAGCTCGGCCTGCGTGAAGTCGGTGCCGCTCAGGGTGGCCTTGGCGAAGTTGGTGTTGGTGGCCGTGGCCTGGCCGAGTCCGGCGCCGGTCAGGTTAGCGCCGGTGAAGTTGGCGTGCTTAAGCTCGGCCTGGGTGAGGTCGGCATGGGACAGGTTCGCGCCGGAGAAATTGGCGTACTGGGCCGTGACCTGGCCCATCTGGGCGCCGGTCAGGTTTGCCCCGGTCAGGACCGCACCAGTGAGGGTCATCTGGATCATGCTGGCGCTGGTGAGATTGGCGTCGTGCAGCAGAGCACCGGAGAAGTTGGCCTGGTCCAGGGTCAGCCCGCTGAGATTCGCGCCGGTCAGGTTGGCGCAGCGGAAGTAGTTCGAGTTGCTCAGTGAGTCCTCGACCATGGAGCTGGTGAGCTGCTTGCCGGCCAGGTTACGACCGGATCCCGGCTGGCAGCCGACGCCGCCGCCGGACTGTGCAGCCACGGCCGCCGATCCGGCCAGCAGCGCGGTGGTCACCGCCAGGGTCCCGACGGCGGCCGTGGCGGTAACCCGCGCGAGCCTGCTGATGTGCTTGGCTTTCACGCCAGTTGATCCCCTCTGGAAAGGCAGGAATGGAGTATCGCCGCACGTTTGGGCAAGACACTAGCTTCCGTCAGGTGCGCCCTCTCTGTCAGTGTCGGCCCAGTGTCGGCTCAGTGTCGCCTCAGTGTCGGGTGGCGCGCTCGCTAGCATGAGCGGGTGGCAGGCCGACCTGATCGCTCCGCTCGCGGCAAGCGCGCCGGGATACGCGAGCCCACGGCTCCCGATCTGCCCGCCGACCTAGCCGTCGGCTCGCTGCCCGGCGACGACCTGAAGGACGGCGCGATCCACCTCTGCATGGCCTTCGAGGGGACCGATCTGTCAGGCCGCGAGGCGGCCGGGGCCGAGATCGACCAGTGCAGGTATGACGGCGTGAACCTGAGCCAGGTCAGGCTGCGCCGGGCGATGGTCAGGGACGCCGTGTTCGAGCGGTGCGATCTGGCGAACCTGCGTGCCCGCGACTCGTCGGTGATAAGGACGAGATTCGCCGCCAGCCGGATGACCGGGCTCTCCTACCTGACGGGCGGCCTGCGCGACGTGACATTCGACGGCTGCCGGATGGACTTCGCCTCGTTCAACTCGAGCACGCTCAAGGACGTGGCCTTCACCGACTGCCGGATGGACCAGGCCGACTTTGGCGAGGCCGACCTGGCCGGCGCCAGGTTCACCGGCTGCGACCTGTCAGGCGCCCAGTTCTCTGGCGCGCGGATGACGGGCACCAGGCTGACCAGGTGCGAGCTGACCGGGATCAGCGGCGTGACCAGCCTGCGCGGGGCGATCGTGACCAGCGCGGACGCGATGGGGCTCGCGTTCACGCTGGCCGGTGCGCTCGGCATCACGATCGAGGACGACTGATCGGCGGGGTCCGCTGGTCGGCTTGATCCTCCGGCGTCCCGGGCCCGCTGCCCGGGCGGGTCCGCTGGTCGGCTAGATCCGCTCGATGATCGTGGCCGTGGCCATCGCCCCGCCCGCGCACATCGAGACGAGCGCGGTGGTCGCGTCCCGCCGCTCGAGTTCGTGCAGGGCCGTGGTGAGCAGGCGCGAGCCGGTGCTGCCGACCGGGTGGCCGAGCGCGATCGCGCCCCCGTTGACGTTCACCAGGTCAGGGTCGGGCCGGTGCACGCTCATCCAGGACAGCACGACCGACGCGAACGCCTCGTTGACCTCGAAGATGTCGATGTCGGCGAGCGAGAGCCCGCTGCGCCGCAGCACTCGCTCGGTGGCGGCCACCGGGCCGTCCAGGTGGTAGTAGGGCTCGTCGCCGATCAGGCACTGGGCGAGGATCTTGGCCCTCGGCCGCAGGCCGAGGTCGCGGGCGCGCGCCTCGTCGGCGAGCAGCAGCGCCGCGGCGCCGTCAGAGATCTGCGACGAGGTGCCCGCCGTGTGCAGGCCGCCGTCGACCACAGGCTTGAGCGCGGCCAGCGCCTCAAGCGTGGTCTCGCGCAGGCCCTGGTCGCGTTCGACGGTCGCGGTCTCGCCGGTCGGCTGCCGGTCAGCGTTCAGCACCGGCGCCTTGACTGGCATGATCTCGCGGTCGAAGTACCGGCCAGCCCAGGCGGCGGCCGCGTTGCGTTGCGAGCGCAGGCCGAACGCGTCCAGGTCGGCCCTGGTCAGGCCGCGCCGCTGGGCGATCCGCTCGGCCGCGACGAACTGGTTGGGCATGTCGATCGCCCACGACGCTGGGCGCGGACTTGACCCGCCGGCCATGGCACTGGTGCCGAGCGGCACCCGGCTCATCGCCTCGACGCCGCACGCGATGCCGACGTCGATCGCGTCGGCGGCGATCAGCCCGGCGATCAGATGGGCGGCCTGCTGGGCTGAGCCGCACTGCGCGTCCAGGGTGAGGCACCCGGTCTGCTGCGGTAGGCCGGCGTGCAGCCACGCGGTGCGGGTGACGTTGCTCGACTGCTCCCCGGCCTGGGTCACGCAGCCGCCGGCAATCTGCTCGACCAGGGCAGGCTCGATCCCGGCGCGCTCGACAAGGCCGGCCTGCGCCGCGCCAAGTATCTCCGCGGCGTGCAGGCCGGACAGGCTCCCGCCCCGCTTGCCGATCGGAGTCCGTACTGCCTCGACGATGACGGCTCTGCCCATGCTGCCTCTCCCGCTCGCCTCCGGGTACCCCGACCGGCTCGCTCGGTGTGCCTCTCCTGCGGAACTGCTCCCATGGTAGAACGTGTTCTTGTTTTCTGGTCTAATCGGGCTTAGACGGGTCGCTCAGCACCGGAGGCAGCCGTGCCTGGACCACAGATACCCGAGGGGTTCGACTTCACCGACCCGGACCTGTATGCGCATCGCGTGCCCAACGACGAGCTGGCCGAGCTCCGGCGGGCCGCCCCGGTCTGGTGGAACAGCCAGCCCGGCTCCGGGTTCGATGACGACGGGTTCTGGGTGGTCAGCAAGCACGCCGACATCATGGAGATCTCGCGGAACAGCGACCTGTTCGGGAGCTGGGAGAACACCGCGATCATCAGGCACGGCGGCGACATCAAGGACAGCATCGACCTGCAGCGGCTGATCCTGCTCAACATCGACCCTCCGCATCACACCAAGCTGCGCCAGATAGTGTCGCGCGGCTTCACCCCGCGCTCGATCAACGGCCTGCGGGACAAGCTGACCGAGCGGGCCGAGCGGATCGTCGCGGCCGCGCTGCAGAACGGCACCGGCGACTTCGTCACCGACGTAGCGTGTGAGCTGCCGCTGCAGGCCATCGCCGACCTGATCGGGGTTCCGCTGGAGGACCGGAAGAAGATCTTCGAATGGTCGAACACGATGGTCGGCTACGACGACCCCGAATTCGGCGACGCCGGCCAGATCGCAGCCGCCGAGCTCGTCGGGTACGCGATGATCATGGCCGAGGACCGCAAGCAAACCCCGCGCGACGATATCGTCACCAAGCTGGTTAACGCGCAGATCGACGGTGGCCAGCTGTCATCGGACGAATTCGGCTACTTCGTGATCCTGATGTCGGTCGCCGGCAACGAGACCACGAGAAATGCGATCTCCCACGGCATGCTCGCGTACTTCGACCACCCCGACCAGTGGGAACTCTTTTGCGCCGAGCGGCCGGCCACCGCCGCCGACGAGATCGTCAGGTGGGCAACGCCGGTGACCGCGTTCCAGCGGACCGCCAAGGCCGACACCGCGGTCGGCGGGCAGGAGATCAGGAAGGGCGACCGGCTCGGCCTGATCTACCGGTCGGCCAACTTCGACGAGGACGTGTTCGACGCCCCCGAGCGGTTCGACATCATGCGCAACCCGAACCCGCACCTGGGCTTCGGCGGCACTGGCGCCCACTACTGCATCGGCGTCAACCTGGCCAAGCTGGAGATCGACCTGATCTTCAACGCCATCGCCGACGCGATGCCGTCCATCCGCCAGGCGGGCGACGCCGAGCGGCTGCGTTCTGGCTGGCTGAACGGGATCAAGCGGCTCCCGGTCAGCTACGGCTAGGTCGGCGGCACCATGCGCCGCCCCTCGTGACGCCGCCGCTGGGGTCCGCGGCCGCGGGCTGAATCGCGCGTAGCCTGGGTTCCGCGCGATCGCGCGACGGTGCGGCGAAGGGCGACGATGAGCCGGCGGCGTTTCGACGGCACGCTCGCCGAGCTGCCGGCCGCCTTCCTGGCCAGGCAGCGGGCAGTGCTCGGCGGCGAGGCGGACGCGTTCGAGCGCGCGCTCGCCGGCCCCGCGGTGCGCGCACTGCGTGCCAACGAGCGCAAGGTTGGCCTGGCCGAGGTGGCTGAGCGGCTCGCGCTCGCGGTGGACCCGGTGCCCTGGTGCCCGGCCGCGACCTACCTGCCCGCCGATCTGCTCGCCGACATGCGTCCCGGCGACACCGCCGAGCACCGGGCCGGCCTGTTCTATCTGCAGGAGCCGTCGTCGATGGCGGTGGCCGAGGCGCTGCGGATCGAGCCAGGCCACCGGGTGCTCGACGTCGCCGCGGCGCCAGGCGGCAAGGCCACCCACGCCGCGACCAGGCTGGGGGCCGACGGGTTCCTGCTGGTCAACGAGGTAGTCAGGGCTCGGCTCGGCCCGCTGCTCGCCAACCTGGACGCCTGGGGATACCCGAATACCGCGGTGGCCAGCTCTCCGGTGCCGCGGCTTGCGCTGGCGCTGCCCGGCTGGTTCGATCGGGTGATCGTGGACGCGCCGTGCTCGGGCGAGGCGCTGTTCCGGCGGCAGCCGGCCAGCCGGGCGCAGTGGAGCGAGGCCGCCGTGACCGGCGCGGCCAGGCGGCAGGGCAAGCTGCTGGCCTCCGCGGCGCAGATGGTCGCGGCCGGCGGCCTGCTCGGCTACAGCACCTGCACGTTCGGCACGGCGGAGAACGAGGAGCAGGTGGAGGCCTTCCTCGCCAGGCACCCCGGCTGGGAGCTTGCCGACCCTGGCGCACCGCCGGGAGCCGTCACGGTGCTCGGCGGCCGCGCGCTGCGGTTCTACCCGCACCGGTGCCGGTGCGAGGGGCAGTTCGTCGCGATCATGCGCGCTCCGGCCGACGCGCACGATGACCGGCTCGCCGTGCGCGGCGGCGCGCGCGTGCGCGAGGGCGCGCGCATCCGCGGGGGCGCGGCCGGGCGGCCGCATCCGGCCTGGACCGAGTTCGCCGGGCAGGCGCTGCGCATCAGGTTCGATCCCGCCAGGGTCAGGCTGCGCGGGCAGGCGTTCTACCTGCTGCCGCCGTCGGCTGACCTGCCCGAGGGCCTCGGGCTGCGGCCTGGGCTGCCGCTCGGCGCCCTGGTCGGCAGCACCTTCCGGCCGGCCCACGCCCTGGCGATGGCGCTGCGGCCGCGGGACGCGTCCGCCGCCGAGGCGCTCACCGACGAAGAACTGGCCGCCTTCAGGTCCGGCCACCAGGTGCGGCGGCCGGGACCGCCGGGGTGGGTGCTCGTGACCATGGCGGGCCGCTGGCCCCTCGGCTGGGCCCGGCGCAGCGGCGACGTGCTCTCACCGCGGCTGCCCGGCCACGCGCGCAGCCGCGGTGCGGAGGGTATCCGCAGCCCCGCGGCCAGCCCCGGCGCCCGGCGGCGAGCCTGACCTGTAGCACCGTCGCCCACAGGCCGGCCGGCTGCTGTTACCCGCCGCGTTCACCGGACGCAGGCACGCAGGACTTCACCGAAGGCATGGCCTGGAACGGCCGGCGCTGGCGCGGCGTCCCGACTCCCGCTCCGGCGGTCGCGTCGAGCATGGCCGAGACCTGAGATCGTCACCGCTGGGCGGCCAGGCGCCCGCGCAGCCCAGGCACCAGGGTCAGCGTGCTCTCGTCGGTCTCCTGCGCCAACGGGCACGAGTGCATGGCGGTCGGGTACTACGACGTGGGCGGCGCGCCGCGGACGCTGGCCGACGAGTGGAACGGCCGTGGCCTGGAAGGTGCTGGCCACGTCGCATCGGGATGCTGAACTCGGTGTCGTGCCCGGCGGTCGGCGGCTGCACGGCGGTCGGCAGCTGTTTGGGCGGCCATGGCCAGCGGCTCACCCTGGCCGAGACCTTCATCGACGGTGCCTGGGCGGTGCTCGCGACGCCCTCTCCCGGCGCCACGATCAGCCAGCGGTCCGGCGTCTGGTGCAGCGCGGCTGCCAACTGCACCGCGGTCGGAACAGCGAACACCTCGCTGACCAGCCCGCTGCACCCGCTCGCCGAGCGGTGGAACGGCAGCACCTGGGAGGTGCAGGCCAACCCCGGGCGGGTCCTGGCAGCTCGCCTCGATCGCGCGCCCGCCCCCGCTCCGCGCCCACCCCCGCTCCGCGCCCGCCCCCGCTCCGCGCTCGCCGCTGCTTCAGCCCTCTGCTCCGCCCGGCCCGAGCACCCGGCGCCGATTATCGTGGGCACTTCGCTGTCGCCAGGGCAGCAGCAAGGTGCCCACGTTGCACAGGGACCCGGCCAGTAGGGACTAGATTGTAGACAGGCAGTTAGCTAATTGCCATAATGATTTGGTGCTCGATGTCGATCTGGTAAAGGCGCTGGCCAGCGACAAGCGGCTGCTGATACTCGACTGGCTGAGGGACCCTGGGGCGCACTTCCCGCCGCAGCGCGACGGGGACCTGGTGCGCGACGGCGTCTGTTCGCTGCGGATTGCCGAGAAGCTCGGCGTTAGCCAGCCGACCTGCGGCGAGCACCTGAAGGTGCTCAGCAGGACTGGCCTGATCACGGGCACCAAGATTAAGCAGTGGGTCTTCTACCGCCGGGTGGATGACCGGATCGCGACGGCGAAGGAGCAACTGAGCGGTGACTGGTGAACCTGCGGCCGGGCTTGACCTCGGCACTGCGGCCTACGAGCGGCTGATCGCCGACCTCGACGCCGCTGGGGCGCGGTACCGCCTCATTGACCACCCGCCTGAGGGCCGGACCGAGCTGGTCAGCGCCCTGCGCGGGCACGACGTCGCCCAGGCAGCCAAGTGCCTGATCGTGATGGTGAAGGTCGGCAAGAAGCAGACCCGGTACGTACTCGCCGTGATCACCGGCGACGCGCGCATCGACCTCGCGGCCGTGAAGGACCTGCTCGGAGGCACCTATGCGGCCTTCGCCGACCGGGCGAAGGCCGAGGATCTGGCCGGGAGCCTGACCGGCACCGTGCTGCCGTTCGCCTACCACCCGCAGCTCGAGCTGGTCGCAGACCCGGCCGTGCTCGCCGCGCCCGAGCTGTACTTCAACGCCGGCCGGCTCGACCGGTCGGTCGCCGTGGCCACCGAGGACTACCGGCGGATCGCTGCGCCGCGGGTCGCGCCGATCAGGAAGCTGGCATGACCGAGGAGGCTGGCGGGACCGAGTACGCCATCAGCTATCAGCCGCTGTTCGCTGCCCTGCAGGCGATCGACGTAGCTGAGCTTGCTGGACGGGTCAGCGATCCCTGGTATAACCAGACCCTGATCGAGGTCGGCGGCGTAGCGGTTCGGCTCGGCGTCCTGCAGGGCGAGTTTCACTGACACAAGCACGACGAGCAGGACGAGTTCTTCTTCCCGCTCGACGGGACCTTCCACATCGAGCTGCAGGACCGCCCGACCGTGGAACTCCGGCCCTGGCTGGCCGGGGCGGCCATAGCGAGGACAGAGCATCTCTCTGACTGCCTGCCGCCACAGCGCGACGATGCGGACCTGCTCCAGGTCGTTATCGAACGGCGGCACGCCATACGCGGAATTCGGCGGCTGGCGGGCGCGGCAGCCCCCGGCTGGTGATGCGGCTGGCCCCGGCTCGTCCGAGCCGGGGCCAGTGTCAGCGGGGCTGGGATCATGCGTGGGCGTGGGCGTAGGTAAAGACGTGCTCGCCGTACCCGTTCCAGTACCCGACCCGCAGCAGGCTGCCATAGTGGGTGGTGAAGATCACCGACTGCCAGGCCGGGACCCACACCCTGCCCAGCCAGGCGAAGCGGTGCAGCCGGTTCAGGTAGATCGAGATGCTCGCGTAGCGGCCGCGCCCGCCGGCGACGTTGCTGATCAGCCACTTCCAGTGGTACCAGTGGCCGGACAGGTAGGCGGCCGTGAGCACCGAGGGATGCTGCATGACCGGCATCGTGTAGGTGGTGTAGTAGGTGACGAATCCGTCATTGCTGCCGGCGTACGGGGCCTGCAGGGTGACGGTGGCGCCGCCCGGGTAGTAGGCCACGGTGTAGCCGTTGTTCTGAGCGAAGCCGTTCACCGACGGGTTGTCATACCCGGGTGTCTGTCCCTGGTTGGCGACGACGTAGACGCTGCCGGGGACGATGTTGTTCGCGGTCAGGATGTCCTGGTTATCGCTGAACGCCCCGCTGGTATTGGTGGTGAGGACCGGCTTGACGTAACCGGTCTGCACGAACACCGCGTAGTAGGTGACGAATCCGTCGTTGCTTCCGGCGTAGGGCGGCTGCAAGGTGACCGTGTGCCAGTCGCTGCTCACGGTGTATCCGGTGCCCGGGCCGAAAGTGCCTACGGGCGGGTTGTCCGCCCCGGACGTCTGCCCCTGGGTGGCCACGACGGAGACGCTGCCCGGGACGATCCATCCGGTCAGGACGTCCTGGTTATGGATGAAGTTCCCGCTGGTCAGTTCCTGGACAGTGACACCCGGGCCCCCGCCGGAGGCCGGTGCCGTCGGTGCCGCCGTAGCCGTGCCGGCCATGGCGAACGCCGTCAACGTGGCCGCCCCGGCCGCCACCAGAGCGGTCAGGCCGGCCCGTATCCGTGCGCGTTTCATGGGAAGCCCCCTTCCCCCGCCCGGGCGGTGTCTCTGCCCGGGCCGCCTGGCACGCCCCTGTGTGGTAGTACCAGGACCATTCGTATATAAGCTATTAGACATAGCTCGTCTCGCGTTAGAGGCCAAAGTCCTCAATGTGGTCCTCTCGCCGACTACCTGGCGGGAAGGGTCGTCCAGAGCGAGCGGATGGTCGCGGACGCGGGCCCGCTGACGCTGGTGCACGGAGACGCCTCGACGCTGAACATGCGGACCGGCCCGGGCGGCCAGGTGGCGCTGCTGGACTGGGAGGATGTGTCGGCGGCGCCGGGAGTCCTCGATCTGGCGTGGTTGCTGGTGTCGTCGGTGGAACCCGCGCGGTGGGATGAGGCAGTCGCCGCCTACGGCCCGGCCGTGGAGGTGACGCACGTGCTTCCCGCGGTTGCCGTCCCGGGCCTGCTGAGCTTGTCCGGCACCTGCGCAGGATCGGCGGAAGCAGCGGCCTGGGTGCGCCGACTCGAGGCGGCAGCGGGCCTCGCGAGCGCCGGATGGCCGCACTGACCGGCTGCAGCGTTCAGTCCGGGGTGCCCGCCACCACCCACATCGAGAAGTACTGCGAACCGCCCCCGTAAGCGTGCCCGAGCGCCGTCCTCGCTCCCGCGACCTGGTGCGCCCCGGCCTTGCCGGTCACCTGCATGGCAGATTCGGCGAACCTGAGCAGTCCGGAGGCTCCGATCGGGTTGGAGCTGAGCACACCGCCGGAGGGGTTGACCGGCAGCGAGCCGCTAATTTCCGTCTCGCCTGCCTCGGTCATCCGCCAGCCCTGGCCTGGCTCGGCGAAGCCCAGGTTCTCCAGCCACATCGGCTCGAACCAGGAGAACGGCACGTAGATCTCGGCGGCGTCGATCTGGTCGCGCGGGCTGGTGATCCCGGCCGCCGTCCACAGCGCGGCGGCCGCGTCGGCGCCGGCCCTCGGGTTCACGTTGTCTTTGCCGGAGAACATGGTCGGCTCGGTCCGCATCGACGTCGCCCTGATCCATGCCACCGGCTGGCCGGACACCTCGGCGGCGGCCTGGTCGCCGAGCACCACTGCGCACGCGCCGTCCGATGACGGGCAGGTCTCGTCGTAGCGGACCGGGTCCCACAGCATCGGCGAGGCGAGCACCTTCTCCATGGTCATGTCTGCCTGCCGCAGGTGCGCGTAGGGGTTACGTGCGCCGTTGCGCCGGTCCTTCGCTGCGACCATCGCGCCGATGTGGTTCGGCGCGCCTGACCTTCTGATATAGGAGCGGATATGCGGCGCGAAGTAACCTCCGGCGCCGGCTAGCACCGGCATCGAGAACGGCGGCGTGATCGACAGCGCCCACATCGCGTTGGACTCTGACTGCTTCTCGAACGCCACCGCAAGCACCCGCCGGTGCACCCCGGCCTGAATCAGGCTCGCCGCCACGACGCCGGTCGCGCCGCCGACCGAGCCCGCGGTATGCACCCGCAGCAGCGGCTTGCCGACCGCTCCGAGCGCGTCGGCCAGGTACAGCTCGGGCATCATCACGCCCTCGAACAGGTCCGGCGCCTTGCCGACGACGACCGCGTCGATCTGGTCGGCGGCGAGGTCCGCGTCGGCCAGCGCCCGGTCGACCGCCTCGCGGCAGAGCCCTGCGATCGAGACGTCGGCCCGCTTGCTCCGGTGGTGGGTCTGCCCGGTCCCGAGCACCGCCGCCCGCTGCTTCACCGCGCCCTCCCGCTCGCCGCCGCCGTGGCCAGGTCCGCCGTGGTCACGGTGCCTTCCTCGCGCGCCTCCGTCACGGTGCCTCCATCACGCAGACCAGGTTCTGCTGGAGCGCGGGGCCGCTGGTGGCATGGCCGAGCGCCACATCGGCCCGGCCCGACATGATCTCGGCGGCGGCGCTGCCGATCCTGGCGAGGCCAGCGGCGAACATCGGATTGCCGCACAGCGCGCCGCCTGACGGGTTGATCCGCACCCCGCCTCCTTCGCCGTCGCTACCGCCGTCCAGGCCGAGCGCCCGGCGCAGGATGATCTCCTGGTGGGTGAACGGCGCGTGCAGCTCGGCGACCTGCGCCCGGCCCGCCCCGGCGGCGGCGCCGGCCGAGGCAGCCGACGGCGCCGCGGTCAGGTCCCTGGCGCCGAGCGACCCCGAGTCGATCCGGTGCTCGAAACCGGTGATCCACGCGGGCCGCTCGCACAGTTCGCTGGCCCGCTCGCCCGCGGCCAGGATCACCACGGCAGCCCCGTCGGTGACCGGCGCGCAGTCGTGGGCGCGCAGCGGGTCGGCGACGTAAGGCTCACTGAGCAGGTCGGCCGACGAGGTGGGGCCGGACAGCTGGGCGCGCGGGTTGGTTATCGCGCTGGATCGGGATCTGACGGCCACCTCAGCCATGTCCTGTTCCGACCAGAGGCCCGCCTCGATCCCCAGCCTGGCCTGCAGCGCGGCGATCGACACCGAGTCCGGCCAGAGCGGCGCGACCACGTAGGGGTCGAGCTGCAGTGCCAGCACCCGGCGCAGCGTCCCGGCCGAGGACTTGCCGAAGCCGTAGGCCAGCGCGATCTCGGCCTCGCCTGTCAGCACCTTGAGCCACGCCTCGTACAGCGCCCATGCGCCGTCCATCTCCACGTGTGACTCCATCACCGGCGGGAATGCGCCGATCGCGTCGACCGCCGAGACGAATGAGAAGGCCCGGCCCGCCAGGTAATCGGAGGATCCCGAGCACCAGAAGCCGATGTCGGCCTTTGTCAGCCCGGTCGCCTCGAACACCTCGTGGAAGATCGGCACGAGCATCTCGACGCCGTTGGTGGTGGCGGGGGAGCGCCGTTCGTTCGGCGCCTGGGCGAACCCGACTACGGCGACGTCGGTCATGATGGCCTTCCTCGGGTCATCACAGGTGGTGGGAGTAGGAGTCGTAGGGGGCGTCCGGTTCGCCGGTCGGCTCGAAATGGTCGATGTTGTGCCCGACGTCCCATTCCTCGCGCGGCTTCCAGACCGCCCGCACCCGCATGCCCATCCGGACCTCGTCCGGCGGGCAGCCAAGTATCAGATGCTGGAACGCGATGTCCGCGCCGTCGATCAGGACCGAAGCGGCTACGTACGGGCTGGGGAACCTCTGGCCGTGGAACGGCACGTTCACCACGCAGAACGTGGTCACGATGCCGGTGTCGGGAAGTTCCACCTCGTCCTTGGTGGGCACTCCGTCTACCGGGCAGGCGCCGCGCGGCGGCAGGTAGACCTTGCCGCAGGCGGGGCAGCGCTGGCCGATCAGGCGGCCCTGCGCCAGGGCAAGCAGGTAGGCGCTCTCGCCAGGCGAGACCGTGTGGTCGTAGCTCAGCCGGACCGGCGTGGTGATCATGGTTACCGGCTCGGTCGGCTCGCCGTCCGCCGTCTCGTTAGCCGCACCGCCGTCGGCCTGCCTGGCCGGTCCGGCCGAGGCCTCGGGCTCGAAGCAGGCGATGTCGGTGATGCCCGAGCCCGCGCGCTCGGACCAGCGCGGCCGCACCCGCATACCGGTCGCCATCGCGCTGGCCGCGCCCGCGTCGACCGCGTGCAGCAGCGCGGTGTCCGCGCCGTCCAGCCTGATCAGCGCCCAGCCGAAGGGGTGCCCCAGCGGCTGCCCCTCAAGCGGCCGCTCGGTCCAGGTCCAGCTCACGACCGTGCCGGCCGGACCCACCTCGACGAACTCTGCGGGCGGCGCGCCGGTCGCCGGGTCGAACTCGAACGGCGGGGCGTGCACTCGGCCGTCGGATGCGCGCGCCCCGAGCACCCGCCTCCCGGCGAGCGCGGTGACGAACTCGGTCAGCGTCGGCCCGAGCGAGCGGGTGTAGTCGAACGAAATCTCCAGCGGCGCGTGCAGGGGCTGACCCGCGGACGATGTCACGGATGGAATCCAAACATGTGCCTGGTGGGCCGGGCAAGAGGAATCTAGAACACGTTCTACATTTCCCGCCTGGTCCTTTGGGTTGGCGGAACTCTGGCCTGGGGCGGGCCGCGGCGGGTTCTGGTCCGGGGCCGGCGCAGCCTGAGCGCGCGGCCGGGCGGCGGAGGAAATGCCGTCGCGGGCGCTCGGGGTCGTCGCGCATACTGGCGGACGTGCAGCGGATTTCCGTGGTCGGCAACAGCGGCTCAGGGAAGACCACACTCGCCAGGAAGCTCGCCGCCGCCCTCGGCATCCCGCACCTTGAGCTCGACGCGATCTTCCACCTGCCCGGCTGGCAGGAGCTCGACAGGCCGACTTTCCGTGCGCGGGTCGAGGAGTTCACCGCCGGGCCCGCCTGGGTCGTGGACGGCAACTACAGCCGGGTGCGTGACATCGTCTGGGACCGCGCCGACACCGTGGTCTGGCTCGACCTGCCGCGCAGCCGGGTGATGCGGCAGGTGATCGGGCGCACCGTGCGCCGGGCCGCGACCAGGCAGGAGCTGTGGAACGGCAACAGGGAGCCGCTGCGCAACTTCCTGCGGGTCAAGCCCGAGGAGTCGATCATCGCCTGGGCCTGGACCCGCCACCACCTCTACCAGCAGCGCTACCTGCAGGCACAGACCGACCCGGCCCACGCCCACCTGGACTGGATCAGCCTCACTAGCCCCGACGAGGTAGCCGAATTCCTGCGCACCGCGCCGGCCCGCGCGTAGTTCGGTTGCTCAGCGGCCGGGTCTTGGCTCGGCTTACTGGCGGGCCGGCTGGCGGGACCGTGCTAGCTGGCTGAGACGGCACTGGCGGCAGGAAGCCCGCTGACCGGCGCCGGCGAGTAACAGGAGACGAAGAAGCCGCGCACCGGCTGAGTCACGTTCATGTTGTGCGCGAACGTGGTCGGCTCGGTCGGCGCTGAGGTGCTGAAGCTGATGTGGATGTCGTCGGCTGGGCCGGTGTTGGGATCGTAGACATGGAGCGTCACCTCGGTCCCGGTCAGCGAGTATCCGTAGGCGAGCACCTCATGGTTCTCGCCGAGCTCAGCCGGGTTGGCCGACGCCACCGTGACCACGCCGAGAGGGGAAGGGGTGCCTTCGTCAATGCTCGACCTGACCTGCGGCCACTGCTGCACGATGGTCCGCCACGACAGGCCTCGCTGGGTAACCACGGTGCGACCGAGCACCTGCACGGTCGAGTCGCCGTCAGGCAGGTTCATCCAGTGGTAGTACTCGGCGGCGCCGGACGGGAGGTTCCACGAGTCGATCAGCCGCCGCACGACGAACTTGTAGAGCGGGCTGCCCGGCGCGGGACGCTGCTGCGGCGGCCCCTCGCCGGCATACCAGTAGTCCAGCGAGCCGAATACCATCCCGCCACAGAGCCCGTTCGCCGCATTGCCGATGTCAATCTGCCCGAACGGCGTCGGGACGGTCACCGCGGGGGCCGAGGGCCAGGAGTTCGTGAACCTGAAGGCGTTCGCGGACGGGACGAAGCCCGAATTGTCGTTAAGAGCCATTTCGCAAGTATGGCCGCGCCGTCGGCCGCTGTCATCGCGGCCACGCGGGAGAGTTCGCGCGCGCTCAGGCCGACAGGTCGGCGGGTCGGCGGGCTCGCGGGCCGGATGAGCGCTGGCGCGCTGGGGACGGCGGGCTCGCCGGCCGGATGAGCACGGATGCACTGCGGACGGCGGGCACAATGAGGGCCATGGCAGGGACCACGACTCAAGGGCTGGACGGGCCGATCGCCAGGTACGCCGGCACGTTCCACCGGGTGCTCGGAGGAGGCCATCAGGTCGCCTCGCCGCTAGGCGCCTGGCTGCTGCTTGCGCTCTGCGGACCAGCCACCGCTGGCGGCGAGCGCGAGACGGTGACCGAGGCGCTCGGCATCGGAACGGCCGCAGCTGCCGCGGCGGCCTCCAACTTGCTCGCTTCGCCGCATCCGCTGGTCGCGGCGGTGGCGGCCGTCTGGAACCGGCCCGGCGCCGTGGACCAGACCTGGCTGGACGGCCTGCCCGCCGCGGTGGAGCGGGGTGACATGCCGAGCCAGGCCGAACTCGACGCCTGGGCTCGGCGGGGTACCTCTGGTCTGATCGAGCGGTTCCCGATCGTGATCGACGAGGCGTTCTACCTGCTGCTGGCCTCTGCGCTTGCGACCAGGGTGTCCTGGCAGTGCCCGTTCGACACCGCGCCGGGAGCCGCGCTCGGCCGGTCGAGTCCTTGGGCAAGTCGGCTTGACCGGGTACTGCGGTCCCCGCTGCATCCTGGCCACACGGCATTCATCGCGGCCACCCCGGAGGCCGGGGATGTGGCCGTGCACATCGGCGAGGCCAGGGGTGGCCTTGCCGTCGCCTCGGTGATCGCGTCGCCCGGTATCCAGCCGGGCGACGTGCTGGCCGCAGCGCACCAGCTGGCCGTGGCGCACGTGCTCGGGCGGCCGACCGGCCGACGCTCGCTGTTCGACCTGCCGCTCGGCGACGCCCCGTTGTGGTCGGTCAGCCAGGAGCGGTCGGCGGCGGGCGACCGGGAACGCTGCACTGCGGTCCTGCCCGCCTGGTCGGCCGGCAGCGAGCACGACCTGTCCGATCCGCGGCTCGGGTTCGCGGCCGCCGCGGCGGCGCTCGGGCACGGCGACCCGTGGAAGGCCAGGCAGACCTGCACAGCCAGCTACAGCCGGATCGGCTTCGAGGCCGCCGCGGTCACTGCGGTGGGGATACGGCTCGCCGCGCGCATGCCGTCACGCGGCAGGCTGCGTACCGCCGAACTGCGGTTCGGGCATCCGTACGCCGTCGTGGCCGTCACCGCCGGCGAGTCGCCAACGGCGGCGTCAGGCCAGCCAGTCCGCACCCCGTGGCACGGCCTCCCGGTCTTCTCCGCCTGGATCGAAGATCCCGAGAGCGCCGTGGAGTAAGCCCGCGCCGGATGCGCTGAGGAGCTCGCCGGATCCTTCACAATCCGGAGGCCGCTGGGGGGCGGCGGGAGTCGTTCGGGCTGATCGGGCGGTCCGCTGCGGGCCGCGACTGCCGCGGCTGCGGGGGCTGCGGGGGCGGGCTGCGGGGGCGGGCTGTGGGGTCAGTGGTGCCGGGGTCAGTGGCCGGTGAAGGTGGGCGGGCGCTTCTCGGCGAACGCGCGCGGGCCTTCCTTGGCGTCGGCGGACATGAACACCTCCATGCCGATCCGAGACTCGACGGCGAACGCCTCGTTCTCCGCCATGCCCTCGGTCTCGCGGATCGTGCGCAGGATGGCCTGCACCGCGAGCGGCCCGTTGGCCGCGATCGCGTCGGCGACCTCAAGCGCCCTGGTCAGGGCCTGGCCGTCGGGGACGACCTCGCCGATCAGGCCGATTCGCAGTGCCTCGGCGGCCGTGACGTGCCGGCCGGTCAGCAGCAGGTCGGCGGCGATCGTGTAGGGGATCTGGCGGACCAGCCTGACCGCCGACCCGCCGAGCGGGAACAGGCCCCAGCGCGCCTCGGAGATGCCGAAGCGCGCGCTCTGGCCGGCGATCCTGATGTCGGTGGCCTGCAGGATCTCGGTGCCGCCGGCGATCGCCGGGCCCTCTACCGCCGCGATCAGCGGCTTGGCCAGCCGCCTGCCCTTGAGCAGCGCGTCGATCACCGACAGGTCCATCCCGGCGCCGCGGAACGAGTCGCCGGGGTGCGTCGACGTCATGGCCTTCAGGTCGGCCCCCGCGCAGAACGCGCCGCCCGCGCCGGTCAGCACCGCCACTCTGATGCCGGGATCGGCGTCGACCTCGTCCCATGCCTGCCGCATCAGCGCCATCATCGGCCCGCTGAGCGCGTTGCGGGCGTGCGGGCGGTTCATCGTGAGGATCAGCACGTGGCCGCGGCGCTCGATCAGCGCGTGCGGCTCCTCCGCGGCGCCCGGGTCCCTCGGCACGGCGCCCGCGTGCCGCGACTCCTCCATGGCGCCCGCGTGCCGCGACTCCTCCTCGGCGCCCGCGTCCCGCGGCACGGCGCCCGCCTGTGGCGGCTCGGCGGACTGCCCGGACGGCTGCTCAGTCATCACGTCTCCCGTTCGGCCGAGGGTTGTGCGAAACAGTAACAGGTTCTAGTTTCGTCCCATGGCTCTCAACATCGCCGATCTGTTCGAGCATGCCGCCGACGCGGTTCCCGACCGGGTGGCCCTGGCCTGCGGCGATCGGCAGGTGACCTACCGCGAGATGGACAAGCGCACCAACCGGCTCGCGCACCACCTGGCCAGCCTCGGAGTCGGCAAGGATGACCACGTCGGCATGTACGCGCGCAACTCGATCGAGGCGATCGAGACGCTGATCGCGACGTACAAGCTGCGCGCCAGGACGGTCAACATCAACTACCGGTACGTCGAGGCCGAGCTGCGGTACATGGTCGACGACGCCGACCTCGTCGCGCTGGTCTACGACCGGCAGTTCGCCCCGCTGGTCAGTTCCGTCCTGGCGGACTCACCCGGCGTCCGAGGGACCGTGGTCATCGACGACGGCTCGACGGCAGCGGGCGAGGGCCCGGGCGAGGGCTCGGGCGAGGGCTCCGGCGTCCCAGTTCCTGGCGTCCCGTACGACGCGGCCCTGGCGGCTCAGTCGCCGGACCGAGACTTCGGCCCGCGCAGCGGCGATGACATCTACCTCCTTTACACCGGCGGCACCACGGGCTACCCCAAGGGCGTGCTGTGGCGGCAGGAAGACGTCTGGCGGACCCTCGGGGGCGGCATCGACTTCATGACCGGCGAGCCGCTGGCCGACGAGTGGGCGCAGTCGCGCAGCACAGCGAACGGCCCCGGCATGGTCAAGCTCTGCGGGGCGCCGCTGATCCACGGCAGCGCCCAGTGGACGACCCTGATGAGCTTCTTCACCGGCGACACGGTCGTGCTGCTCTCGCAGTTCGATCCGCACGAGGCCTGGCGCGCGGTGCAGCAGCACAAGGTGAACGTGATCGTGGTCGTCGGCGACGCCATGGCCAGGCCGCTGATCGACGCGTTCGCCGGCGGCGGGTACGACGGCTCATCGGTCCTCTCGCTGTCATCCAACGGCGCCCTGTTCTCCCAGAGCGTCAAGGACGCGGCCTTCGCCGCGCTGCCGAACGTGGTGATCACCGACGCGATCGGCTCATCGGAGACCGGGTTCACCGGGCTCGGGTTCGCCAGCGCGGGCGGGCAGCAGCGGGGCGGACCGACCGTGCACCCGGGGCCGAGCACGATCGTGATCGACGACGCCGGGCGCCGGGTCGGCCCTGGCGAGATCGGGCGGATCGCCCGGGGCGGGCACGTGCCGCTCGGCTACTACAAGGACCCGGTCAAGACGGCATCCATGTTCGTCGAGGTGGACGGGGAACGGTACGTGGTCCCCGGCGACTTCGCCAGGGTCGAGGATGACGGCACGGTCACGCTGCTCGGCCGCGGCAATGTGTGCGTGAACACCGGCGGGGAGAAGGTCTTCCCCGAGGAGGTCGAGGGCGCGATCAAGGAGCACCCCGACGTGTTCGACACGCTGGTGATCGGCGTCCCCGACGAGCGCCTCGGCCAGCGGGTCGCCGCGATCGTCCAGCCGAGAGACGGCGCCAGCCTGGACCTGGCCGACCTGGAAGCCGTGGTCCGCAAGCACGTGGCCGGGTACAAGGTGCCGCGCACGGTGTGGCTGACCGACTACATCGGCCGGACTCCGAGCGGCAAGGCCGACTACGCCTGGGCCCGCCGGTTCGCCGACGAGCGGCTCGCCGCGCCGGCTGGGGCGGACGATCCCGAGGAACCCCCCGTCACGCGGGCCGGAGCCTGAGCGGTGGCGCTGCGCACGCCGATCTGCGACCGGTTCGGCATCGAGCACCCGATCTTCGGCTTCACCCCGTCTGAGCACGTGGCGGCCGCGATCAGCCGGGCGGGCGGCCTCGGCGTGCTCGGCTGCGTCAGGTACAACGACGCCGACGAGCTCGAGGCGGCGCTGACCTGGATGGACGCCAACACCGACGGTCGGCCGTACGGGGTGGACATCGTGATGCCTGCCAAGGTCCCGGTGGAGGGCAGCCAGGTCGACCTCGGCCAGCTGATCCCGGCCGGGCACCGCGAGTTCGTGGACGAGACCCTGCGCAGGCTCGGCGTGCCGCCGCTTGCCGCCGAGCAGGACAGCCGCGACGGCGTGCTCGGCTGGCTGCACTCGGTGGCCCGAGCGCACGTGGAGGTGGCGCTGCGCCACCCGGTGAAGCTGATCGCCAACGCGCTGGGCTCGCCGCCCGACGACGTGATCGCGGCCGCGCACGAGCAAGGGATCGCTGTTGCCGCGCTGGCCGGCAAGGCCGAGCACGCGGCCAGGCACGTCGCGCGCGGCGTCGACATCGTGGTGGCCCAGGGGTACGAGGCGGGCGGCCACACCGGCGAGATCGCGTCCATGGTGCTGGTTCCCGAGGTGGTGGACGCGGTCGGCGGGCAGGTGCCGGTGCTCGCCGCCGGCGGGATCGGCTCCGGGCGGCAGATCGTGGCCGCGCTCTGCCTCGGCGCGGCCGGGGTGTGGATGGGGTCCTACTGGCTGACCACCCAGGAGTACGCGCTCGGCTCGGGCGTCTCCGGGCTGCGCGACGCCCTGCTTGCCGCGACCTCGTCGGACACCGTGCGGTCGCGCATCTACAGCGGCAAGCCGGCCAGGCTGCTGAAGAACGACTGGACCAGGGTGTGGGAGGAGCCTGGCGCGCCCGAGCCGCTGCCGATGCCGCTGCAGAACCTGCTGGTCAGCGAGGCGCACCAACGGCTGATGGAATCGGGCAACCCGGCCGTGGTGCCGATGCCGGTTGGCCAGATCGTCGGCCGGATGAACGAGGTCCGCCCGGTCGCGCAGGTGATGACCAGCCTGCTCGCCGAGGCCGAGTACACGCTCGGCCGCCTGGACGTGCTGCGCTGACCCAAGGCCGCATGGCGGGCCATCGCGGCGCGCGGCCCCGCCGCCCCCGGCTCAGGCGACATGCTGCGATACTCGCCCGGTGACCTCGACGCGGCGCGGGTTCCTGCACTCGGCCGGGCTGGCCGGCCTGGGCGCCGGCGCGCTCGGCGTCCGTGCCGCCGCTGCCCCGCGCACCCCGGCGCCTGCCCGTAAGCCCGATCCCGCGGTGAGCTTCCACGGCGCGCACCAGGGCGGCATCGCCACGCCGGCCCAGGGCTTCCTCCAGATCGCGTCGGTCGACATGGTCAGCGACTCGGTCACCGACCTGCGCAACCTGATGATCGCCTGGACCTCGGCGGCAGCCCTGATGGCCGCTGGCCAGCCGATCGGCTCGCCGTCCACCGGCGGCAAGCCGGCCGTGGACACCGGCGAGGCACTCGGGCTCTCCGCCGCCGGCCTGACAGTCACCTTCGGGTTCGGTCCTACGCTGTTTAACAAGGACGGCACGGACCGGTTCGGGCTGGCTGGCCAGCGGCCGGCCCCGCTAGTCGACCTGCCGTCATTCAGGCACGACGCGCTGCAGGCCTCGATCAGCGGCGGTGACCTGGTCATCCAGGCGTGCTGCGACGACCCGCAGGTGGCGTTCCACGCGGTGCACGAGCTGATCAGGATGGCCCATCCGGTGGCCAGGCCGCGGTGGCTGCTCGCCGGTGCCGGCCGCACCGGCAACAGCACCGTCCAGATCATGCCGCGGAACCTGATGGGCTTCTTCGACGGGACTGCGAACATCATGGTCGAGGACGGCTCGGCACTCGACGATTTCGTCTGGGCCGCCAAGCCGGCCTCACCTGACTGGATGGCCGGAGGCTCCTACCTGGTCGCGCGGCGGATCCAGATCGCGCTCGGAAGGTGGGACGCCACGTCGGTGACCGACCAGCAGCACACGATCGGCCGCACCAAGGTAACCGGCAACGTGCTTGACCCGCTCCCTGCGCACGCGCACATCAAGCTGGCCTCGCCCGGGCGCAACGGCGGCGAGCGGATCCTGCGCCGCGGCTACGCCTATGTCAACGGGCTGGATGCCGGCTACGGCGCGCCGGCCACCGGCCTGATGTTCCTGTGCTACCAGCGCGACCCGCGCAGCCAGTTCATCCGGATCCAGCGCCGGCTGTCCGAGGGCGACACGCTGAACCACTTCACCACGCACATCGGCAGCGCGATCTTCGCCTGCCCGCCTGGCGCGCCGTCCGGCGGCTACGTGGGCCAGACGCTGCTGGACTGAACTCCTGGCTCGCGGCGCCGCCCCGCTACTGCGGCACCGGCTGCCCGGTCCAGGTCTGCCCGTGGTCGAAGGTGTGGAACGCGGCATACTTGCCGGTGCCCTGCAGGAAGCCGTGGGCAAGGTCGAAGAATGAGATCGGCGCCGCAGGCAGGTTCATCGCCGAGCCGATGTAGGTCCAGCGCTTGCCGCCGTCGGCCGTCTCGATCAGGTTGCCAGGCGCGCTGATCACCCAGTGCTTGGCATCGACCGGGTCGAACCACCAGCCTGGTGCCTCGTTGCGGTGCCGCCCGTCAAGCTGGACTCTGCCAGCGATCTGCCAGGTGCGCCCGCCATCGGCGGAACGCTCGATGACAAGCCCGGACCTGCCGACAGAGACCGGCGCGAGTACGATCGCGTCGATCTGCGAGCTGACCAGCCTGACCTGGCCCACGTCGATGCCAGGCGTGGCCACGACCGCGCCCTTCCTGGTGCTTTGCAGCGTGCCCGCCCACGGGCCCCAGCCGCCCGCCGGGGCGCGCAGCCGCGTCGCGGTCCAGGTCCGGCCGCCGTCGCCGGTGCGCCAGACCTGAGGCGCGTCCAACCCGTGGCCGCAGGACCCCTGGCTGATCCAGCCGTCGATCGGGTTAGCGAACGCGATGGTCGGCTGGTCAAGGCAGCCGCCCTGGCCGACGAAGGTCAGCGAAAGGCCCTGCAGCGGCAGCTTGCGCGCCGGGAGGCGGCTCCAGGTCCGCCCGCCGTTCGATGTGGACCACAGCTCCATCTGCTGCTGGTAGTCGGGCAGCGGGCTGGCCGACGGGCCGCCTTGGGCCGACCCGGTAGCCAGCACCCAGCCGTGCAGCAGGTCGGCGAAGTAGATCTGGTAGCTGGGCGCGAAGCCGGGACTGGCGATCTCGCCGGGCAGCGCGGTGCTGCGCGTCCAGCTCCGGCCGCCGTTGCTGGTGCCCAGCACGGTGATGCGGTCGCCCTGGCCGTCGGCACCGGGCAGCCGCTCGACCGCCCAGGCCGTGCCGGCGCCGAAGAAGAAGCTGGCCAGCAGGCTGGCACCGGGTTCCTGGGCGGGCAGTGCCACCTTCCACACGCCGCCGCGGTTAGTGCTGCGCATCAGGTACTCGGTGCCGTCGATCCGCCGGGAAGACCAGATCACCCCCTGCATGGTGGCCAGCAGGTGGGCCGACCCGGCGGGTGCGGCGAGCACCGGCTCGCCGGGATGACCGCTGCCGCAGCCGAGCAGGCCCAGCGATATCGCCGCGGCGCCGACGGCGGCGGCGAGCCGCCGGCGCGGTCCACGGTGCGGTCCCGGCCGGTCGGCAGTCATATCCGCTCCCACGTCGGCTCAATCTAGATCGCCCTCTACCGTTGGACGCTGCACCGCGCCGCATAGTTGCCGGATCGGGCGACCTGGGTCGGCTAACGCGGGTCAGGCGTGGGCTGCAGCCGCCACGACGTGCCGTTGAACGATTCGGCGAAGGTCTCGCCGCTCACCGTGCCAGCGGCCTCGCATCCGGCCGGCAGGCAGGACACGGTCAGCCCCTGAGTCGCCTGCGGCGCGGGCGGCGCCGCCATGTGCGAGATCGTCCAGGCCGAGCCGTTGTAGCTCTCGGCGAACGGCACCCCCAGGTTGTAGTCGCCGACAGCGATGCAGCGACTCGGCGTCAGGCAGGACACCCCGGTCAGCGCGCTGTACCCGATCCGGTGGTACACCGGTGTCCGCTGGACGCTCCAGCCCTTGCCGTTCCACCACTGCGCCAGGGTGACCTTCCCGCTGGCCGATCCCACCGCCAGGCAGTCGTTCCGCGTCAGGCAGGTCACGGCGCTCAGCAGGTCGCGGCGGACAACGTTCAGTGAAGGGACGATCCGCCACCGGGCGCCGTTCCAGAACTCGGCGAGTATCCGGTCCCTGCTGTGCGGGCTCGGCCGGGCCGAGACCCCGGTCCAGTAGTCGCCAACGGCCAGGCACGCGTCAGGTGCTGAGCACGAGACGCCGGCCAAGGTCACGGAGTTCGTGTTGCTCGGCAGCGCCGGCATCGCGGCCGCCCGCCAGGTACGGCCGTTCGAGATCCCGGCCACCGTGGCACCAGTGCTGGTGGTCCCGACGGCGACGCAGGACGACGCAGTGGAGCAGGACACCGCGTCGAACGGGCTGGCCCGCCGCTCGACCCGCCAGGTGTGGCCGTTCCAGCCGATGACCGGTGACCCGACCGCCGTGCAGGACGAAGCGCTCGCGCAGGAGATCGCGGTGAGATTGCCGTTGCGGGCGTCGGCCGGGATTTGCTCGACTCGCCAGGCGGTGCCGTTCCAGCGCTCGATCAGGCTGCGCCGCGGGCCAGCGGCGCCGTAGTAGAACGAGCCGACCGCGACGCAGGACGACGGCGATGTGCACCAGACGCCGTTGAGGAAGTCGGCGCGCTTGACCGACGTCGGCCGGGAGGCGGCGCGGGTCGTCGCTGCGGCCGACGACGTGGCCTGGGAACCTGGGCCGGGCGGGCTCGCCACGCCGCATGCGGCGAGCAGTGCAAGGCCAAGGATGGCCGCGCAGCCCGCGCCGTGGCGGGCCGCTCGTGTTCCTGTCATGCCGCACCTGCCTCTCAGTGAGCCCCCGCCATACTTACGACGGCACAGCGTCTCCCGTGGTTGTGCCTGCCGGTCGTGGCCGACGCGGCGCGGGAGGAGGGGCTGGCCCGGCGCGGCTGGCGGGAGCGCAGGGCGGGGAGCGCGGGCGCAGCGGGGGGATGGGAGCGCGGGGCGGGCGGAGCGCGGGGCGGGCGGAGCGCAGGGCTGGGTGCGCGGGGACCGCCCGGCCAGGCGGCGGTATGGTCGGCGCATGCGGGCGGCGCGGGACGACCTCGGCGCGACCGTCCGCGTCCCCGCGCCGGCTCGCAGGATCGTCTCGCTGGTGCCGTCGCTGACCGAGGCGGTCGCGTGCTGCGATCCCGGCCTGCTCGCCGGGGTCACGAAGTACTGCTCGCACCCGCCGGGGCTGGCCGCCGAGCGGATCGGCGGCACCAAGAACCCGGACGTCGCCCGCATCGTCGCGCTCGGTCCCGACCTGGTGCTCGCTAACGAGGAGGAGAACCGCGAGCCCGACCTGGCCGCGCTCCGCGCCGCCGGGATCGCCGTCTGGGTGACCAGGATCCGCGACCTGCCCGAGGCGCTGGCCTCGCTGGACGCGATGATCACGGTGGCCTGCGGGCTGCCCAGGCCAGGCTGGCTGGACGCCGCCGCGGCGGCCTGGGATCTCGCCGGGCCGGCCGGCGCTAGCGTCCGCGCGATCATCCCGATCTGGCGGCGGCCGTGGATGGTGCTCGGCCGGGACACGTTCGCCGGCGACCTGCTCGCCAGGCTCGGCGTGGCCAATCGCTACGCCGGGCACGCCGAGCGGTATCCGCGGATCGGACTCGACGAGCTGTGCCTGGCCGGCGCCGGTCTCGTGGTGCTGCCTGACGAGCCTTACGCGTTCGGCGCGCAGGACGGGCCGGAGGCCTTCCCCGGGCTGCCCGCCGCCCTGGTCAGCGGCCGGCACCTCACCTGGTACGGCCCGTCGCTGGCGGACGCGCCCGGCCTGCTCGGCGGCCAGCTCGCACCGGATGCCTGGCTGCCCGCGCCAGGCGAGTGTTGACCGGCGGGCGGGAACGGGCGTCGGCGGCCGCGCGGTCTCGGGAGACCCCTAGCCGGTCCTCAGTCCGTCTCGCGCTTCCAGCGCGTCTTGCCGAACAGCCGCCTGATCACGTCATGCAGTTCATGCCCCGAGCCGTCCAGCGCGTCGACGTGGTACACCGGGGGCCCGTCCGGCGGCGCCAGGCTGGCCGCCTCGTCGTCGGTGAGGCTGGACTGGATCTTTGCGGTGGTGATCTGCGTGATGTGCTCGGCGTCGACGAAGCGGATCCCGTGATGCGTCGCGATCACCATGCCCTCGAAGATGTCCAGGTCAGACACGGCGAGCACGTGCTCCAGGGTCCCGATCTGGGTACCTGAGCTGCTCAGCACCGGGGTGCCCTTGGCGGCGCCGGCGTAGGAGATCGGTGTTTCCTCGGTCATCGTGCCCATCCTGTCTGCGGCTCCACCCGCGCATGGGACGCTACCACCGGCGGGATCAGCTTGCGCCGGCCGCCGTGGCGAGCGCGTCGCCGAGGCGGCGAAGCTGCGCGGTCGCGCCGCCGAGCGCAAACTCGTTCCGCTTGGCGGCCCTGAAGTACCTGTGCAGTGGATGGCTGGTGTCGATGCCCACCCCGCCGTGGATGTGCACCGCGGTGTGCGCCACCCGGTGGCCGCCGTCGGCCGCCCAGAACTTGGCCGTCGCGATCGCTTCCTCGCACGATAGGCCGGCCTCCAGCCGCCAGGCAGCTTGCCACATGGTCAGCCTGATCGCCTCGACGTCGATGTAGGCGTCGGCCAGCCGCTGAGCCACCGCCTGGAACGCGCCGATCGGCCGGCCGAACTGCTTCCTGGTCCTTGCGTACTCGGCGGTCAGCTCGAGCGCGCGCTCGGTGACGCCGAGTTGCAGCGCGCAGAGGCCGACGGTGGCGCGGTCGGCCAGCCAGCCGGTGGCGCCGGGCTCCGGCCCGGAGCCCGGCGCTGACCCGGCCGTAGCGCCCGCCGCTGAGCCCGGCCCGCCGAGCAGCCGGTCCGCGCCGAGACTGACCGACTCCAGATCGACCTCCGCCGCGCCCGCCGAGTCCACCAGCCGCTGCGGCCGCACGGTCACGCCTGGGTCGGTCGGCTCGACGCAGAACAGTGCCGGGCCGGCCTGCGTTGTGGCCGAGACGAGGAGCAGACCTGCACTGGCGCCCGCGCTCACCGCGGTCTTCCTTCCGCTAAGCAGCCATCCGCCCGGCGTCGCCTCGGCACGGGTCGATGGGTTCCGCGGGTCGCCGGTTCCCGGCTCGGCCAGCGCGGGCGCGATGATCAGGTCCCCGGCACCGGCTGCCGCCGCCCAGCGGCCGACCTGCTCGTCCGTGCCGAACCTGGCCATCACCGCGGCCCCGGCCGCGATCGACTCCAGGTACGGGGCCGGCGCCACGGCGCGGCCTACCTCGGTCAGGATGCCGCACTGCTCGGCCAGGCCGTAGCCGTCGCCGCCCGCGGACTCAGGCAGCGCGGCGGACAGCACGCCCGCCGCCGCGAGGTCGGCCCACAGCTGCGGGTCGATGCCCTCGTCGGCCCGGTCGAGCTCGGCCAGCCGCTCGTTGGTCGCACGGTCGGCGAGGATCCGCCTGGTCAGCGCGGAGAGTTCCTCGTGGGCTTGCGTTACGGAAAAATCCATGATCACTCCGTTCCGGCGGACCGGCCGTCCGGCCTTCGCCCCGTGGCCGTCATCGCTTGTAGGGCTGGCCGAGGGCCAGCATCGCGATCATGTCGCGCTGGATCTCGTTGGTGCCGCCGCCGAAGGTGAGGATCAGCGCTGACCTGTGCATCCGCTCGATCCGGCCCGCAAGCACCGCGCCAGGCGAGCCGGTCTGCACGGGGGCGGCCGAGCCGAGCACCTCCATCAGCGCGCGGCAGGCCTCGATCGTCAGCTCGGTGCCGTAGATCTTGGTGGCCGAGGCGGCGGCCGGGCAGAGTGGCAGGCCGGCGTCCGAGCGCGCCGCGATCTGCCAGTTCAGCAGCTTGAGCACCTCGGTACGCGCGTGCACCCGCGCCAGGTGCAGCCGCACCCATTCGCTGTCGATCGGCCGTCCGCCTCCGTCCGCCGCCGGGGTCTGCGCGGCCCACTCGCGGACCTCGCGCAGCGCGGTCTGCAGCGGCGCGGCCGAGGTCAGCGCGACCCGCTCGTGGTTGAGCTGGTTGGTGATCAGCGGCCAGCCCTGGCCCTCCTCGCCGACCAGGAAGCGCGCGGGGACCCGGACGTCGGAGTAGTAAGTCGCGCTGGTGGCGACCCCGGCGAGGGTGGGCACCGGGGTCCACGAGAACCCGGGGGAGCCGGTCGGCACGATGATGATCGACAGGCCCTTGTGCCGCGGCGCGTCGGCGTCGGTGCGGCAGGCCAGCCAGACGTAGTCGGCGTAGGCGATCAGCGAGGTCCACATCTTCTGCCCGTTGATCACGTACTCATCGCCGTCCCTGACCGCGCGGGTGCGCAGTCCGGCCAGGTCGGTGCCCGCCTCCGGCTCGGAGTAGCCGATCGAGAAGTGCAGCTCGCCGGCCGCGATCTTAGGCAGGAAGAACGACTTCTGCTCGTCCGTGCCGAACCGCATGATGGTCGGGCCCACGGTGTTGATGGTCAGGAACGGCACGGGCACGCCAGCCGCGGCGGCCTCGTCGGTGAAGATCAGCTGGTCGGTCACGGTGGCGTCGCGACCGCCGAACTCGGCCGGCCAGCTCAGCGTGAGCCAGCCGTCCGCGCCGAGCTGGCGGACCACGTCGCGGTAGGCGGACCCGTCGCCGTAGTCGCCGCCGGTGGCGGCGAGGCTGGCCCGGCGCTCGGGCGTCATCAGGCCGGCGAAGTACTCGCGCAGCTCGTCCCTGAGCTTGTCCTGCTCCGGCGTGTAGGTCAGGTGCACGGCCCCTCCGCTGCGCTGGTTCCTCGCTGCCGGGCGGTCGACCGCGGGCGGCTGGTCCGCGGGTGCGGCCGGTGTCCGGCCGGGAGCGTAGTAGAACGTGTTCTAGTCTAGCGGGTGCGCCCGGCCGACGGCCTCGCTTGGCACGGGGCACGGGGCACAGTGGCACGGGGCACAGTGGCACGTGGAGCGGGGGCACGTGGAGCGGGGCACGTGGAGCGGGGGCACTTGGTACGGGGCGGAGTGGCACAGTGGCCTCATGGCGCTGTTGGTGCTGGTGCACAGCCCCTCGGTCGGTCCCGCCACCTGGCAGCCGGTGGCCGGCCGGCTGCGCGAGGCCGGCCACGAGGCGGTGGTTCCCAGCCTGCTCGGAGTAGGCGACGGGGAGCCGCCGTTCTGGCCGCGGGTGGTCGAGGCGGTCAGGGCCGGGCTCGCCGCGGGCGCGGGCCGTGGCCCGGGCCTGGGTGGCGGCGATGAGCCGGTCGTGCTGGTCGCACACAGCAACGCCGGCGTGTTCGTGCCGGTCGTCGTCCGCGGGCTCGGCCGACCGGTGGGCCGCCTGATCTTCGCCGACGCCACCATCCCAGGTTCCGGCGCGGCGACGCCGATGGCCGATGAGGAATTCTTGCCGTTCCTGCGCGACCTCGCCGGGCCGGACGGGCGACTGCCGCGCTGGACCGACTGGTGGCGCGACGTTGACCTGGGCCCGATGTTCCCCGACGCGCGGACTCGGGAAGTGATCACGGCTGAGCTGCCGAGGCTGCCGCTTGCCTACTACCTGGAGCAGGTGCCGGCCCCGGCCGGCTGGGACGAGCGGGTCTGCGGGTACCTGCGGTTCAGCGAGGGATACGAGGACCAGGCCACCCGGGCGCGCGAGCGCGGCTGGCCGGTGCTCGAGGTCCCCGGCGAGCACCTGCACCAGGTCGTCGACCCGGCCGCCGTGGCCAGCGCCATCCTCGCCCTGGTCGCGGGTCCATGATCTCGAAGGATCAGGTAGGGCTTTGGCCCACCCAATCCTTCGCGATCATGAAGTCAGCGGCTAAGCGGCGGGAGCAGCAGGCAGCTGTCGCCGAACTCGTGCCCGAGATAGCCCTCCTTTTCCGCTTCGGCGTACGCCGCTCGGACGAGCGCGGGTCCCGCAACGGCCTCGAGCAGCGCGAGGTGCGACGCCTCAGGGTCGTGCCAGCCGGTGATCAGCCCGGTGACCACCCGGGCAGGGTGCTGAGTGCCGAGCACGAGGTCGGTCCAGCCGCTGCACGCTCGGACAGTCCAGCCCGCCCCGACAGTCCAGCCCGCCCGGGACGACCCGCCTGTGGTGGAATACTCGCCCGCGCGGGAGGGTCGGCCAGTGCCAGAGAGCCAGTCGATGCCGGAAGATTCGCCAGCGCCACCAGCACCACCAGCACTACCAGCACCACCAGTATCGACGGCGCTCTCCAGGGCGCGAGTGGCGGTGGTGCCGACGGCGACGACACGGCGGCCGGCCGCGCGGGTCAGGTTCACTAGGGCGGCGGTCGGCTCGGGCACGGTGAACCGCTCAGGCAGCGGCTGCTCGCCGGCCTCAAGCGACGCCACCCCGGCGTGCAGCGTGATCGGCGCGATCACGACTCCCGCCGCGACCAGGTCGGTCACAAGTTCCGGCGTGAACGGCCGGCCCGCGCTTGGCATCTCGGCGCTACCGGGTTCGCGGGAGAAGACGGTCTGGTAGGCGCGCAGCGGCCACCGGTCGGGCACGTAGGAGTACCTGATCGGCCGGCCGTGCGCCGCGAGGTACGCGGCAACGCCGCCCGGTCCGCGCGGCGCCAGGTCGCTCAGACCGCCGGTCGCAGTCGCGGCCCGCCATAGCCGGTCGGCCTGCGGGTCCGGGTACCGGTCGAGCAGGGTCACCGAGGCGCCGCCGGGCAGCAGCACGGTCTCGCCGGGCTCGCCGTCCCGCACCCTAGCGGGCTCCGGCGGCCTGGTGCGCAGTTCCACCAGCCAGGTCCCGCCGTCCAGCGGGGTGGAGAAGTGCACGGCCACCGGCCGGCCGTCGGCCCGGTGGCCATCCACGGCGGCGGCCAGCGTGGCCGAGATGTTGACCACGAGCAGGTCGCCGGGCGCCAGGTACCGCGGCAGGTCGCGGAACGAGGCGTGGGCCAGGCCGTCGGGCGTCGCGACCAGCATCCGGACGGCGTCGCGTGACTGGCCGCGTTCCTCGGCTGGCCTGCTTGCCGCCCGCCTCATCGGGTCACCGCCACGGCGGGCAGGTCACTCGCGCGGTAGCGGCCGCTCGGCGGCCGCTCGTCGATCAGCCTGAGCAGGGCGGGGACGACGGACTCTGGTTCTGGCCGGTCGGAGATGTCCTCGGCGGGGAACGCCCGCTGATGCATCGCCGTCCGCATGTCGCCAGGGTCGAACGCATAGCACTGCAGCTCAGGCTCCTCGGCCGCGAGCACGGCGGTGAGCTGGTCCAGCGCGGCCTTCGCCGCGCCGTAGCCGCCCCAGCCTGGATAGGCCTCGACCGCCGCGTCCGAGCTGACGTTTACGATCGCGCCTGCGCTGGCTGCCAGCGGAGCGACCAGCAGCTGGATCAGGGCGAGCGGAGCGAAAACATTTACCTCATAAACGGATCGCACCGCGTCGATGTCGTAGCTCAGCAGCGGTGGCAGCGGGCTGACTCCGAGCGTGCTCGCGTTGTTGACCAGGACGTCAAGACGGCCGAGGCGCTCGACGGTGGCGGCCAGGCTGGCGCGGTGAGCCGGGTCGGTGACGTCGCCGGGGATGGCCGTGACGCCGGGGAGCCCGTGCATCGCGGCGGCGAGGTCGGCCGCGGAACGTGCGTCGACGATAAGCGACCAGCCGCGTGCGGCGAGGTCGCGGGCGGCTGCCCGGCCGAATCCCTGGGACGCGCCGGTGATCAGGGCTATTGGCATGGCCCCTCCTTAGAGTCGGGTACCTTGTCATACTGATAGTTGAAGTTAACTTAAAGTCAAGTCCGGGGACCTGGGCGTGCTGAGACTGGGCCGGGCGGCTGAGGCAGGAGGGGTGCGGGGTGCATACCACGGACTTGCTGACGGTCGGGGAGATCGCTCGGCGGAGCGGGTTCGCCGGCTCGGCGGTGCGGTACTACGAGCGGCTCGGGCTGATCCAGGCGACGAGAACATCGGGCGGGCAGCGGCGATTCGAGCGCAGCACGTTGCGCAGGCTCGCGTTCATCAGGGCTGCTCGCAACATCGGCCTCAGCCTCGACGAGGTGGCTGCCGCGCTGCGGTCGCTGCCGGCCGGCCGGACGCCGACCAGGTCCGACTGGTCCCGGCTGTCCCGCGGCTGGCGGCGCCGGCTTGACGAGCAGATCGACGCCCTGGTGGCGTTGCGCGACGGGCTTGACTCCTGCATCGGGTGCGGCTGCCTGTCGCTGGACAGGTGTGCGATCTCCAACCCTGCAGACTCCGCGCGTACCGACGGGCCCGGCGCCGCCTACCTGCCCTCCGGACTGCGCAGGGACGATCCCATGCACGCGGCCAGGCACGGCTGACCTGGTCTGTGGTGCCGGCCTCACGTCGGCCAGTTGAGCCGGCCTCTCGACGTCACGAGCGACCTGCAGCGCGCGTCGCAGCCGCTGCGCCGCGCCCGGGTGGCTCGGGTGGCTCGGGTGGCCGGTGCCGACGGGTTCAGGGGGCGCCAGGCGGGGGCTGGCCGGGACCGCCGCCATTGCTGCCGATGCCGGTAGGACCGCCGGGCGGCCGCTGCTTGACCGGCAGGAGGCCGTGCAGGTGCACGATGCGCGCCGAGCCGAGCCTGAAGACGCGCATGTCGTTGAACGACCAGATGCCGATCCCGAACAGCGCAGCGACGATCGCGACGCAGGCCAGCGTCGGCAGGGTGCGGCCGCCCCTCACCGCGCCGCCACCCGCCGGCGCGCCGCTGCCCGTCACCGCGCCGCTGCCCGTCACCGCGCCGCTGCCCGTCACCGCGCCGCCGCCTGCCAGCGCGCGGCCGGCCGGCAGCGCGCTGGCGGTCCTGGTGACCAGCCAGGCGCCGAGCAATGCGATGGCGCCGATCGCCGGGACGTAGAACCTGGCCGCCTGGAGCGTGCTCAGGCCGGGACCGGCTGTCCACGAGTAGGCCGCGTACAGTCCCCAGATGGCGAGCCAGCTGGCGGCCAGCGCGAGGCCCACGGCCGCGTCGGTGCGGACGGCCCCGGCGTCTGGCGAGTGCCGCAGCCTGACCCAGCGCGCCGCCAGCCACGCCAGCGCCGCCAGTCCGAGCATGAGCACCGGCATGGCCTGGAGCAGGTGCGCGGGCATGTAGCGCAGGTTCGGCCCGATCGCGCTGAGGCTGAACTGGATCTCGCCCGGCCGGTACCCGGACTTGAGCGGCCCGCCGTAGACCAGGTCGTCGAACAGGGCCACCCCCGCGCAGAACACGACCGCCGAGCCGAGCCACCACCACAGCGCCTGCCGCGGCAGGCCGTCGGGCCTGCGCCACCGGACAAACAGGACCGCGGCGACGGCGCAGCCGAGCACCACGATGTCGGTATACCGGGTGAACGCGGCCGCCTCGATGGCCACGAACCCCGCCAGCCCGATCCAGGTGCGCCTGGCTGCCTGCGCGTCGCTGGCCAGCATCGCCCACAGCAGCGCGCCGGTGCCCGCCGCGATCAGCGAGGCATCGGTGAACGTAGGCATGTAGTCCCGCCACGCGAACAGCAGGGCCGCACCCGACGAGCAGAACAGCCCTACGGCCGCGGCGCCGCCGAACCTGCCAAGCCATCGCCGCGCGCCGAAGAACAGGCCGAGGCAGGCCAGGGCGCCGTAAAACAGGGGGGCGAGCCTGATGATGCCGAGCAACTCGAACGGGGCGGCCAGATACGGGTAGCCGGGGTCCTTCTCGCTGATCCACCGTCCGTTGGCGAGCTGCACCCACTGTTCGATGCTCGGAAGCGTACCGCGCGGGCCGACGGAGGTGTCGCCCGGCGTGACGGCAGAGCCCAGGCGATTCAGCTGTGCCGCTAGCGCGTTGACCTGGGCCGTGGACAAGGACAGCAGGTGCCCGTCGGTCACCGCCACGATCGACGCCCGGTACGCGAAATCGTCGGGCTCGACCATCACCGGGGTAGCGAGCAGCACTACGACGCATAGGACCGCGAACGCGGCCAGGGCGACGAGGATCTCGACCCGACCCGGTCGTGCCGAGATGGCCGACCTGGCCTCATCCCCAACCTGCGCCACAGTGGCCATGCGCACCATCTTGCGGTACGCAGCCGAGTGAACCCTCCAGGCGACGTGTGAGTTCCGTGTGACTCTCGGTCGGCTCCCGACCTGGCCGGGATCGGCTGTCGGGTAGAACGTGTTCTAATCTGAAAGCCGGGACGCGAGGAAGGCTGGCCGGAGATGACTGAGGCGTTCATCGTCGACGCGGTCAGGACGCCGGTCGGGCGGCGGGGCGGCGGCCTGGCCGGCGCGCATCCCGCCGACCTCGGAGCGCACGTCATCGCCGCACTGGTCGGCCGGACGGGCGTCGACCCGGCCAAGGTGGACGACGTGATCTTCGGCTGCGTGGACACGATCGGCCCCCAGGCCGGCGACATCGCGCGGACGGCGTGGCTGGCGGCCGGGCTGCCCGAGGCCGTCCCCGGGGTGACCGTGGACCGGCAGTGCGGCTCGTCGCAGCAGGCAGTTCACTTCGCGGCGCAGGCCGTGCTGAGCGGCACCGCCGACCTCGTGGTGGCGGGTGGCGTGCAGAACATGAGCCAGATCCCGATCGCCGCCGCGATGACGGCGGGTCAGGCGTTCGGCCACGAGAACCCGTTCGGCGGGTCGGACGGCTGGCAGGCCAGGTATGGCGACCAGGAGATCTCGCAGTTCAGGGCCGCCGACATGATCGCGGCCAAGTGGGGGATTGGCCGGGCCGAGATGGAGGAGTTCGCGCTGGCCAGCCACCAGCGTGCGATAGCGGCGATCGATGCCGGGCACTTCGCCGCCGAGATCGCGCCCCTGCGCGGCCTCAGCGACGACGAGTGCCCGCGGCGGGACACCAGCCTGGCGCGGATGGCGGGGCTGGCGCCGCTGCGGCCCGAGGCGGACGGCGGCGTCATCACGGCAGCGCTGTCCAGTCAGATCGCCGACGGGGCGGCGGCGCTGCTGATCGCCTCCGAGCGCGCAGTCGCCGAACATGGACTCGCGCCGAGGGCGCGGATCTGCCACCTGTCCGCCCGCGGTGACGACCCGGTCATGATGCTCACCGCGCCGATTGCCGCCACCGAGCACGCGCTGCGCCTGGCCGCGATGACGCTCGGCGACATCGATCTTGTCGAGATCAACGAGGCGTTCGCGCCCGTGGTGCTCGCCTGGCAGCGCGAGACCGGCGCCGACCTGCGCCGGGTGAACGTGAGTGGCGGCGCCATCGCGCTCGGCCATCCGCTCGGCGCGACCGGTGCGCGGTTGATGACGACCCTGGTGCACGGCCTAGCGCGCACCGGCGGCAGGTTCGGCCTGCAGACCATGTGCGAGGGCGGCGGCCAGGCCAATGTCACGATCATCGAGCGGGTCGGTTCCTGACGGTGCCCTGAGTACGGCGCTGCCGGCCTCCCGCGCCGCCTGTCAGTTACCGGTGTCTTGTCCGCCGTCGTGCTCAGCGGCTGCGGTACCGCGATGTCGGCCGCCGCAGCACACGCCGACCCCGACCCCGTCGCCGGGGCATACGCCGACGCCGCGGCCGACACCGCACCGCACCCCCGCGCCGAAGCCGACGCACACCCCGAAGCCGACGCACCCCGAAGCCGACCCGACACCCAAGCCCACCAAGTCGGCGCCTGCGGGCGGCGGTTGCCAGAACGTCTTCGTTCCCTCTCATCTCTGGTCGGGAACCGACTGGATGCGGGCCATTCATGCCAGCCCGATGTCTGGCACCATGTTCCTTAACGTCAACAACGGCCCGGGGACAGCGCCCGTGTCGCACTTCAAGAGCCTGGTCCGGAGCGAGTTCAGCTACTACCAGACGCTGTCGAAGTACATCCACGCGCACATTCCGAACGCAGTGATCTGGCTCAATCCCGGCAGCTTTCCCGAGCCGAGCTTCATGTCGATCGCCAACGTCGTGATGGTTCCCCGGCTCTGCGCTGGCTCGGCCGTCCCGGCCAGGGCTGGCTCCGCCGTCCCAGGCATCAGGGCTGGAGCGTGGCCTGGCCTGGGCGGCGCGGAGTAGCCTCCGGGTTGTGGCTGACTTCGTGATCAGAGAATGGACGATCGCGCCATTTCCTGGTGACCAGGCTCCGCCGCACGTCCATCACCGGTCTGACGAGGCGTTCTACGTCCTGGACGGCCAGCTTGAGGTGCTGGTCGGCGACGAGAGGCGGACGCTGGGCGCGGGTGAGCTCGCCGTCATCGACGCCGGAACCGTGCACACCTTCGCCAACCGCGGGCCAGGCGGCGCTCGCATCCTGGTGATCATGACGCCCGAGGTGGACGAGCTCATCGCCGTGCTGCACAGCGGCGATTCGGCCGGGGACCGCGCCGCCACCTGGGAGCGGTACAACTCCTCGCTCGCCTGACGAGCTCGCTGCGGCCCCGGGCTCGCGGCCAGTGGGAGGCATCGGCCGGCGTCGGCGAGTCGGCGCCCGGCACGCTGGCTCTGGCGGGCTGGTTCTGGCGGGCTGGTCCTGGGGGGCCGGCCCAGGGGCGGCTGACTCAGGCGGGTGGCTCAGGCGAGCGCTTTCCTGACCCTGGACAGCGCCGCGGCCACGCAGCCAGGCCGCTCCACCCAGGGCAGGTGGCCAGCGCCTGGCTCGACCGTGAGCTCGGCCTGGGGGAGCAGCGACGCGGTGCCCCGGCCGGCCCCTAGCGGAAGGGGGCTGCGTTCGCCGAGCACGATCTGGACTGGCGCGCCGACGGTCGCGAGGCTCGCGGCGAATGAGCCGTCCTCGATCGGGCCGAACACCGTGGCCATCGTCTGCGCGTTGCACTCCGGGCTGACCCTGAAGTCGGCGGGCAGCGGCGGCGCGGCGGTCGGGTCGGCGAAGTAGCCGGGCCACTGCAGCGCCAGCAGCTCGGTCACGTCGGCGGCGGAGGCGCCTGGACCCGATGCCCGCTCGGCGAGCTCGGCGAACTTGGCCCTCGCCCTGGGCAGCAGCCTGGCGACAAGCTCCGCGGCCTGCGCCGCCGCGCCGCCGTCTCCGGTGGAGCCGAGCGGGTCGACAAGCACGAGCGCTGCGACCCGGTCCGGCGCGGCGATCACCGCGTGCAGGGCCAGGTGGCCGCCCCACGAGTGCCCGAGCAGCACGGCGCGCTCGACACCGGCCGCGTCGAGCACTGAGAGCAGATCGGCGACATGCTGCTCCACGCTGAACGGGCCGGACGTGGCGGAGGGGGACAGGCCGCGCTGCTGGTACCTGATCGCGCGCCAGCCGTCGACCTCGGTTCCGAGCATGCCCATGTAGTCGTTCAGGCCAGGCCCGCCGTGCAGCAGCAGCAGAGCAGGTCCCGCGCCCGTCTCCGCGATGGACGGTATTACCCCATTATCTGACACGCCCGAATTGTACGCCGCGCTCGGCGGCCCGCTCATTCGCCTGGGCTGCTGCCGGCTAGCTCGCAGACGATGTCGACGTGACCGGCATGCCGCGCGTACTCCTGCACCAGGTGGAACAAGATTCGCTCCAGGCTGGCCGGGTCGGCGCCGGCCCAGCGTTCTCCCGGCTGGCCGATCTCCGCGAGGTCGTGTGCCTCGATGATGCTCCGGCTCCGCTCGCCCTGCGCCCGCATCGCCGCGACCAGGTCGGCGACGGTCTCGCCGGCCGCGACATGCCAGCGGTCGCCGACGCGATCGCCCCACGGCTCGCCCACGTCGCGGCCCTCGAAGCCCCACTCCAGCCAGCGCAGCTCCACGTAGCGCAGGTGCTTGAGCAGCTCGGCCGGGGTCCAGCCAGAGGCCAGCCGGCTGCTGCCGCGCTCGGTCTCGCTGAGGTCGCTGACCTTGTCGATCACACGGGAGCGGAAGTAGTCGAGATAGCGGAGGAACACTTCAGTGCGTGACACTGCCGGTTCGGTCGGTGAGGGAAACTCCATGGCTGGTCCTCCAGGTCGGGTGGTCCGTTGAACTGGATGCCACATCCACTGCGTATTTCGGAACTTTCTCCACATCCATTGCGGGATTCGCGGGGGCCGTGGGGTCGCGGGGTTCGCGGGGCCGTGGGGTTCGCGGGGTCCCTGATCCCTGATGTGCGGGCTGGATCAGGGGGCGAAGCGGGTGAGGCCGCGGTCGATCACGATCGTGCCCTCCTTGTTCGCGGTCTGAAACTGGGCCGTCCCGTTGCCGGCCACCCAGATCGAGATAGTCAGTGCTTCACCCGGCCAGACCGGCCTGGTGAACCGGCCCGACATGGACGTGAACCTGGCCGGGTCCGAGCCGCACAGGACGTGCAGCAGCGCCCGTCCGGTCACGCCGTAAGTGCACAAACCGTGCAGGATCGGCTTGGCGAAGCCGCCGCGGGCAGCGAACTTCGGGTCGACGTGCAGCGGGTTGCGGTCGCCGGACAAGCGGTAGATCAGCGCCTGCTCCGGCCGGGTCTCCAGCACGACCGTGTGGTCGGGTTCCCGCTGCGGCAGGTTCCACGGCTCGCTCGGTCCGCGGTCGCCGCCGAAGCCGCCCTCGCCCCTGATGAAGGTGCCGCTGCGGGCTGTCACCAGCTTCTCTCCGGTAGCCGCGTCCACGGCCTCGTTCTCGGTGGTCACCAGGGCGCCCGAGCCCTTGTCGTAAATGCCAGTCACCCTCGCGGTCGTCCGCACCGTCCCGGCCACCGGCAGCGGCCTGTGCAGTTCGAACGCCTGCTCGGCGTGTACGAGCAGCGCACGGTCGAAGTCGCCAAGATTCCGCCCGGTCGGTGCCTGGGAGATCAGCACGGCATACGTCGGCAGCACCTGCTGCGTGATCCCCTCGGAGTTCTCCGTGGTGAACTCGAGTTCGCGCAGCGGATCGCCGAGGCCCGCCCCGACTCCCACCGCGTAGAGCAGGGCATCCTTGGAGGTCCAGGACCGCTCGTGCGGCTCGCCGGGTACGCCGATCAGAGAGTGGTCGAGTGCCACGCCGGCCTCCCACGCCTTCGTTCTGGCTAATTTTTAGAACTTCGTTCTAGGATAACGCGCATGAGCGTGCTGGACGGAAGAGTCGCGATCGTGACCGGCGCTAGCCGTGGCATCGGCGCTGAGATCGCCAGGCGGTTCGCCGCGGAAGGCGCTGCGGTGGTGGTCGCGGCGCGGACCACGCAGGAAGGCCAGTCGCCGCTGGCAGGGACGATCGGCGAGACCGCGGAGCAGATCCGCGCGGCTGGCGGGACGGCGGTCGCGATCCCGGCCGACCTGTCCAGGGCCGAAGACCGCGAGCGGCTGGTGGCGCAGGCCACCGAGCAGCTCGGCGCGCCGGACATTCTGGTGAACAACGCCGCCGTCACGTACTTCGTCCGGGTCGAGGACTTTAACCCGCGCAGGTACGCGCTGATGTTCGAGGTCCAGGTGCAGGCCCCGTTCCACCTGGCAACGCTGGTGCTGCCCGGAATGCGCGGGCACGGCAAGGGCTGGATCCTGAACATCTCGTCGGGCGCCGCACGGCATCCGGAGATCCCGCCCACGGCCTGGGGCGGCCGGGGCGGCACCGTCTACGGCATGTGCAAGGCGGCGATCGAGCGATTCTCCACCGGTCTCGCCGCCGAGCTTTACCCGGACAGCATCGCCGTGAACGCGCTGTCGCCCAGCAAGGTCGTGCCGACGCCCGGCACCCTGTTCCATCACCTCACCAGCGACGGTGACCCGAACTCCGAGCCCGCGTCGGTGATGGCTGAAGCCGCGCTGCTGCTCTGCCACCGCGATCCGCACAGCCTGACTGGCCGGATCGCCTACTCGCAGGACCTGCTGCGCGGGTTCGGCGTGCCGCTGCCTACCTAGTCCGATCACACGCCGATTCTGCTGGCCAGCCGCTCCCTGTGGTAGCTGGCGTCGCCGAGGAACAGCTCGCTGGCCTTGGCGCGCTTGAAGAACAAGTGCGCGTCGTGTTCCCAGGTGAAGCCGATGCCGCCGTGGATCTGGATGTTCTCGGCCGCGACGTGGAAGTAGGTGTCCGAGCCGAGCGCCTTGACCAGCGCGGCCACGACCGGGACCTCGCCGGAGTCCTCGGCCACCGCGGCCGCCGCGTACACCACCGCCGAGCGCAGCGACTCCACCTCGAGCAGCAGGTCGGCGCAGCGGTGCTTGATCGCCTGGAAGCTGCCGATCGGGCGGCCGAACTGGTGCCTGATCTTGGCGTACTCGACCGCCATGTCCAGCGCCCGCTGGGCGCCGCCGAGCTGCTCGGCAGCCAGCGCGACGGCGGCGACGTCCAGGGTCGTGTTCAGTACCGCCTCGGCCTCGCCAGGCTCGCCGATCAGCCTGGCAGGCGTGCCGGCGAACTCAAGCCGAGCCATCCTCCTGGTCTGGTCGAGCGTCGCAAGCGCGGTCCTGGTCAGGCCGTCCGCCCCGGCGTCGGCGGCGAACAGCGCGAGTCCGTCGCCTGCCGCGGCAACGACAAGGAACAGGTCGGCCGCCTGGCCGTCGAGCACGAAGCTCTTGTGCCCGTCCAGCACCCAGCCGCCGTCGGCCGCGGTGGCGGTCAGCCGGACCGCGGCAGGTTCCCAGGAGCCGTCGTCCTCGCTGAACGCCAGCGTCGCCACGGTCTCGCCGCTGGCGATGCCCGGCAGCAGGTCGCGCTTGGCCTCCTCGTCCGAGCTCGCGAGCAGGGCTGTCGCGGCCAGCACGGCACTGGCGAGGTAGGGGCCGGGGTAGAGGGCGGCGCCCAGTTCCTCGAGTACGATGGCCTGCTCGACGAAGCTGAACCCGGCCCCGCCGTACTCCTCGGGGATGGCGATGCCCTGCAGGCCAAGCTGGCTGCCCGCATACCGCCAGACCTTCTCATCGCTCCCGTCCGCGGACTCCATCAGCTCGCGCACCCGTGGCAGCGGCATCCGGTCGGCCAGGAAGCGCCGCACCGACTCGCGGAGCTCGGCCTGCTCGGTGCTGTAGGCGAGTTTCATGTTCTCGGTCCGTTCTGCGAGGGCGCGGTCGCGCGCCGGTCGGGTGGTGCGGTGACGATCAGGACGTCCAGTGCCTCGATCTGGTCCCGGTCGGCCCAGAGCGGGTTGACCTCGAGCGAGCGCAGCGAGCCGCCGAGCGACAGCGCCGCCTCACCGAGCCGCGCGATGACCAGCGCGAGCGCGTCGAGGTCGACCGGTGCGGTGCCGCGGGCGCCGCGCAGCAGCGCCGCCCCGCGCAATTCGGCCAGCATGCGGGTCACCTCGCCGGCGTCGACCGGAAGCACGCGCAGGCTCACGTCGTGCAGCGCCTCGACCCAGATGCCGCCGAGGCCGACCGCAAGCACGGGGCCGAACGTCGGGTCCACGCTGACCCCGGCCAGCAGCTCGACCCCGCCGGTGCGCATCCGGCTGACTATGACCCCGTCGATGCCCGGCGTGCTGACGGCGTCGGCCGCGGCGGCCAGCGCACGCGCGCCGGCCGCGCGCACCCGCTGGTAGGCGATCCGGACCTGACTGGCGGTGCGCAGGTCGAGCGCTACGCCGCCGATGTCGGACTTGTGCGGGATCTGGGCCGAGGCGACCCTCAGCGCCACTGGGTAGCCGAGCCGTCTCGCCGCAGCGACTGCGCCGTCGCCGGACCTGGCCAGCTCGGCGGGTACCGCCGGAATGCCGAAATCGGCGAGCAGCCACCGGGCGTCCGCCTCCCGCCAGATGCTGTCCGGGCCAGCCGGGGACAACGATGGCCCGTCGATGTCGTGACTAGCAGCATCAACGGGCCACCGTTGCTCGGCACTGGCTCGGTGTTCGGCGGGGTGCTGGTGGGCGGAGCGCTGGCCGGGGTCAGCGTGGACTCGGTGTTCGGCGGAGTGCTGGTGGGCCAGGGCCGGGCGGGCGAAGGACGCGACCCGGCCGCGGCCTTCCGCCCAGCGCAGCGCGTTGCCGACGGCCTGGATGCCAAGGTCGATGCCGCCGAGCAGGTGTATGCCGTGCCTGCCGAGCAGGTCCCTGCTGTACTCGGTCACGTCCACGCAAGTCGAGGTCACCGAGATGACCGGGATCGGCGCCGACGCGATCCGCTGGCCGAGCCAGGCGATCCGGTCCTCGACCAGGGCGGCCGCCCGCTCGTCGGCCGGCCTGGCGTCCGGCAGGGTCACGCCGGAGAACAGCACGAAGTCGAGCCCTGGATCGTCCACCGCCGCGTCGAGCGCGTGGTCCACGGTCGTGAGCGGCGAGGTGCGCTGGTTCGCCAGGAAGTAGCCGGTGGCGTCCAGCGGGTTGCGCGCGTGGGCGAACGACGGCAGTTGCGCGGAGATCGCCGCGGCGGTCTGCGGAGCGAACTCAGGTAGCTCGATGCCCTCCCTGGCGGCCCGGTCGGCGATGATGTCGCAGGCGCCGCCCGAGGAGGTGAGCACGCCCATCCGGCGGCCACGCGGCGGGCGGCCGTAGCCGAGCACGGCGCCGGTGCAGAGCAGTTCCTCCAGGCTGGACACGCGGATCACGTTGAGCTGGCGGAGCGCCGCATCAACCACGGCGTCGTCGCCGGCCACCGAGCCGGTGTGCGCGAGCGCCGCCTCGCTGCCCGCCGGGCTTGACCCGGCCTTGAGCGCGACGATCGGCTTGCCGGCCAGGTCGGCCTTGCGCGCGGCGGCCGCGAACGCCTGCGCGTCCCCGATCTCCTCCAGGAACAGGCAGATCACCTTGGTCCGCTCGTCGGCGATCAGGTACTCGACCACGTCGGTGGCGGTGATCATCGCCTCGTTGCCCAGGGTCGCGAGCGTGCTCACGCCGATGGCACGCGACCTCGCGAACGCCAGCACCACGCTGGCCAGCGCGCCGCTCTGCAGCGCGATGCCGACCGGTCCGGCCAGCAGCGGCAGCGGCACGGTCAGCGCGAACGGCCCGGCACGGGCGTGGGCGTTGATGAAGCCGAGGCAGTTCGGCCCGAGCACGGTGATCTGGTGCGCGCGGGCACGGTCCACCATGGCCCGCTCAAGCGCCCGGCCGCCGCCGCCGACCTCCCGGTATCCCGAGGCCAGCACGATCACGCCGCGGACGCCGACGGCGGCCGCGTCGTCGAGCACCTCGTCGACGGCCTGCGTGGGCACCATGACGAAGGCCAGGTCTACCGGATCGGCCAGGTCGCGCAGGCTGCGCACGGCCGGCCTGCCGAACACCGTCGGGTGCCTGGGGTGAACCGGTACCAGCCGGCCGGTGAAGCCGGTCGCCGCGGCGCTGGCCAGCACGAACCTGGCCCACCCCGACGCGTCGGAGGCGCCGACCACCGCGATGCTGCGCGGCGCGAAGAACTCGGCCAGCCGCTCGGGGCCGACCAGCGACGCCGCGGCCGCGGCGTCGGGTTCAGCGGTGCGCATCGGTGCCGGGCTCAGCCGCGCGCGTTGGTGGCGGCCCGCGGCTCCTTCGGCAGGCCGAGCGCCCGCTCGCCGATGATGCCCCGCTGGATCTCGCTGGTGCCCGAGTAGATCGTGCCTGCCCGGCTGGCGAGGAAGACGTTCTGCCACTGCGTGGTGGGGTAGTCGGGCCCGTCCGGGCGGATCAGGGCATCGGCACCCACGATGCCGACCGCGATCTCGCCGAGCCGCTTGTGGTACTCGCTCCACAGCAGCTTGGAGACTGACGCCTCGGGGCCAGGCTGGCGGCCCTCGGCGGCCTGGGCGAGCGAGCGCAGCCCGCTGAACTTCATCACCTGGACGCCGGTGTAGGCCCAGGCGAGCTGCTGGCGCACCAGCGGGTCGGTGTCCTTGCCGTACTTGCGTGCGGTGTCGACAAGCTCCCAGAACTCCCGCTCGAAGCCGAGGTGCTGCACCGTCGCTGCGCCGCCGCGCTCGTGGCCGAGCGTGGTCATGGCCACCTTCCAGCCGTTGCCAAGCCCGCCGATCACGTTGAACAGCGGCACCCTGACCCCGTCGATGAAGTCCTCGCAGAACTCGGCCGCCCCCGAGATCTGCCTGATCGGCCGGTAGGTCACGCCGGGATGGCGGAACGGGAACAGGACGTAGGACAGCCCGGCGTGCTTGGCCGCCTCGGGGTCGGAGCGGCACAGCGCGAACATCATGGTGGCTCTGGCCGCGCCCGAGGTCCACACCTTGTTCCCGGTGATCACGACCTCGTCGCCGTCCACCTTCGCCCTGGTCTGCACCCCGGCCAGGTCGGACCCGTTGTTCGGCTCGGAGAAGCCCTGGCAGTAGACGTCCTCGCCGGAGATGATCCGCGGCAGGAAGTGCGCGCGCTGCCCGGCCGTGCCGTGCACGATGATCGACGGCCCGACCAGGCTCTCGCCCATGCCGCGGCGCACCCTGGGCAGACCGGCCCGGTGGAACTCCTCGTTCAGCACGGCCAGGCGCACGCCGTCCATGCCCTGCCCGCCGAACTCCTGCGGCCACTGCGGGCAGACCAGCCTGGCGTCGGCGAGCCTGGCCTCCCACTGCGCGTACCTGGGGTCGGCGGCGGCCCTGGCCAGCTCGGCGCCCTGGTAGCCGCCCGTGGTCGCGGTGATGGTCCAGTCGGTCAGCTCGGCGAGCCCGTCGGGTGCGTTCGCCGCGATCCACTCCCTTGTCTGCGCCCGGAACTGGTCGATCTCCGGGCCGAGGTCGAGATCCATGGGCGAGCCTCCCTGACGGGCGCGGTCCGGCGCGGGCCGAAATCCTAGAATCAAATTCTAGGTCCGATGACAACAAAGCCCTCGTGGCGTTGTCAAGGTGGCCGGGCAGCCTGAGCGCGCCGAGTCGCGGCATCGTCGGTCCTGAGCCGGTATGCGGCCCGCGCTGCTCATGCGCAACTCACACGCAATTCGCGGCGAGCTGTGAGACTGGTGCGCAAAGATCGTCGCGACGAGCGCAGAGACGGACGAGCAGGCACTCCGGCGCCCCGGCGACGAATCCGCCGCGGCGGGTCAGCCCGGCGACCCGCGGGCGGCAAGCCAGCCGGTGAGCGGTCTGCCGAGCGGCGGCCCTCCGGTGGCCGGCCGCTCGGCAGGGGAATGGCCTGGCTGGAGATCGCTCTGGCGGTTGCGGCCTTCGCCGTGCTGTGCATCGTCGTGCTGAGCACCGCGCCGAGGCTGGTGGAGCCTGACGACTACGCCTACCGCGCATCGGTCGTCGCCATGACCGAAGGGCATTTCCTGACGCTGTCCACCGCGCAGGTCGACGCGCTGGCAGTGAAGGCGGGCGGTCCGCTCGGCCTCAGCATCGGCCCCAGAGTCGGCCCCGTGTCCGGCGGCGTGCGGGCCGTGCGGCTAATGCCGATCCCGCAGTGGGTGCAGCTGGCGGACCGCCGGTGGATCAGCGAGAAGGATCCCGGCTACCCGTTCCTGGCGGTGGCGTTCCAGGCGCTGGGGATCATCCGCTGGGCCCCGCTGTTCTATTGCGCGCTGGCCTGCCTCGGCCTGTACATCGGCGGGCGGCGCTGGCTTGGGCGGTTCGGCGGCACCGCCGCGGTCGGCCTGTACTGCTCATCCGGCACGGCCATCGTGTTCGCCTGGCGCGCCTACATGCCGACGTTCCTGGACGCGTCCCTGATCGCCGCGGGCACCGGCGTCCTGCTCTGGGCCGTGCTGGCCGTAGAAGCTTCAACCCGGCGGCGGTCGGTCGTGGTGTTCTGCGCGGGCGCGGGCGTGTTCGACACGCTGGTCTACGGCGGCCCGCTCCGGTACGGATACCGGCCAGGAGAGATCCAGTTCAGCCTCAGCGCGATCGCGCCGAACCTGGAGTACATGCCGCGGGACCTGATCTGGACGACTCCGATGTACGTCCTCGGCCTGGCAGCGTTCGCGTGGATCGTCGGACAGTGGGTGCGGCGCAGGCGGTCGGCAGGCGAGCAGGCGACGGCCGCGCGGCGCGACCTAGCCGTCGGCCTCGCACTCGGGGCGTCCTGGCTGGCCATCTGGGGCCTGTACTTCGCCTACACCTGGACCGTCGGACCTGGCGCCGATGCCACATGGTTCATGCTGCCCCTCGTCCGGTTCTACGTCCCGGCGCTCGGATTGATCTCCCTGCTCGGCGCCTGGCTGGTGACGCGCGTGCCAGGCCGCGGCGCTCTGGCGGCCGTCGCGGTAGCGGCCGTCACGGCGGTGATGTTCGGGCTCGGAATCCACTCCTTCGACGTCATGACGACCCGCGCGCAGGCCGTCTTCTTCCAGGTGAAGGGCGGCCCTTGCCCGGTGCGCCTTCAGAACGCGCAGCACCGACCGGTGCTCCCGGTGCGAGGCTGCCGGGTTCGCGTCGGCCAGGGCCCCATCGGACGGGTCAAGCAGCCTGGGTGAGCAGCGCGGGTCAGGCGGCCTCGGCCGTGGCCTTGATCGCGGCCAGGGTAGCGGGGATCCCGGCCCTGGCGGCTCGCTCGCGAACTGCGATCTGGTTCTCGGCGTCGTCGCCGTACCGCTCGTGGAACCCCGCGATCCCGTCGGGCAGGAACTCCCACGATTCGGTGACGATCGTGCCGCCGTCGGCCGCGGTGAACGTGTAGCCCCAGCGCGCCCACGAGCCGTTCACCGCGAAGGCGAACTCGCGGCCCGGCTCGGCGACCAGGACCCGCGACCGGGTCTCCCAGGTCCGCTCGGGCAGCTGGTTGCGGCCGGTGAACCAGGCTCCCTCGCGCGGGCTGTCGCCCTCGTCCCACCAGCAGGCCCTGCAGACCGGGCTCCACTCGCCCATCCGCGTCACGTCGGAGACCATCTCGTACAGGTCCTGCGGCGAGCGCGCCACCAGGACCGACTCGGCGAACGTCAGCTTTTCCATGCCAGCAGTATGCCGACGGGAAGAATCTGACGGTGCGCTGTCGATCCGATGGGGCCGGACACGTCGTAGAGCTAGGTGGCCGCATCGGCGGCGCGTTCGGCAAGACAACCGTTCTAACCACGGCAGGAGGTAGGCGATGACGGACGAGCATGCGATCGGGACGCCGCAGGAGTGGTTGACGGCGCGGCTGGCCCTACTCGACAGGGAGAAGGAACTGAACCGGCTGCGCGACGAGGTCGCTGAGCAGCGGCGCCAGCTGCCCTGGGTGCCGGTGACCAGGCAGTACGCTTTCGACGGGCCGGACGGCCGGGTGGGCCTGGCCGACCTGTTCGGCGGGTGCAGCCAGCTGATCGTCTACCACTTCATGTACGCGTTCCCGTGGTACTCCAGCGAGCCGGGCGACTTCAACGTCGACTACCACGTCTCCTTCGACCCCGGGCAGCAGGGCGCCGAGTACAACTTCACCGCGATGGCCGGGGCACCGGACAAGCTGCCGGGATGAGCGCGTTCGCTAGGGACGAGGCCGGCCAGGTGTACCACACCTACTCGACCTACAGCCGCGGGCTCGACCCAGGACTAGCGCCGGACTAGCGCGGCTGGCGGATCAGGCGCCGTCGGCGTCCGCCTCGGTGCGAGGCTGCCAAGGACCGCCCGCCATTACCCGCCTGGCATAGGCGATCACCGCGTCGATCGTCGTGTTTGCCTGGCGGCGGGTGTGGCAGGCCGCGACCTCGCGCGCCCCGTCACCGATCACCGAGGTCAGGATCGTGGCGTAGAGCCGGTCCAGCGAGGTGTCGGCCAGCCGGAGCAGCGCGTCGTTCTGGCTGATCCACTCGTGCTCCCTGCGGCGCTTCATCAGCTCGAATCCGGGCGGGCCGTCGCCGGAGACGAACAGCATGGCCAGGTCCCTGCGGTGCCAGCTGCCCTCGAGGAAAGCCCGTGCCCCGACGCAGAACAGGGCCTCAGGGTCGGTCACGCCGGACCGGCGGACCTGCGCCACCGCCTCGCTCGCCGCCTTCTCGTGGGCGGCCTGGTGCTCGGTGTACAGGGCGAGGAACAGCTCGCTCTTGCCGCCGAAGTGGTGGTACAGGCTGCCCACGCTCGATCCGGCCCGCTCGACGATGTCGGCGATGCTGGCCGTGGAAAACCCCTGGTCGGCGAACACCGCACGGGCCGCGTCCAGCAGCGCGCGCTGGGTCTGCTTGGTGCGGCCCCACTGCCAGGCCCCGCTGGCCTGCTTACTTGCCTGCTCGCCCGGCATGCTCACTCACCGACTCGTGTCCCGTCCTTGACATCGTCGCACCGGCAGTGCCAAGTTCCGGTGCAGTAGGTAATTCCAGAAGAAGATTCTAGTAATCGAGCAGGGAAGGCCGGTGAGCCCGCGATGGGACGTCTGGACGGGCGGGTAGCGATCGTGACAGGAGCCGGCCGCGGGATCGGCAGGTCGGTCGCCACGCTGCTGGCCCGCGAGGGCGCCCGGGTCGTGGTGAACGACCTCGGCGGCGCGGTGGACGGATCGGGCAGCGACGCCGGGCCAGCCGCCGAGGTGGTGCGCGAGATCGGCGCGGCGGGCGGAACCGCGGTGCCGAGCGGCGCGGACATCTCCGACCACGGCGCGGCCCAGGACCTGGTGCAGAACACGGTGAAGGAGTTCGGCAGGCTCGACGTGCTGGTCAACGTGGCCGGCATCCTGCGGGACCGGATGATCTTCAACATGTCGGAGCAGGAGTGGGACGACGTGATCCGGGTGCACCTCAAGGGCACCTTTAACACGTCCAAGTTCGCCGCGATTCACTGGCGCTCGGTGCGCGACCCGAAGGGGCAGAACCGGATCATCAACTTCACCTCGGTCTCCGGCCTGCACGGGGCTCCCGGCCAGCCCAATTACGCGGCGGCGAAGATGGGGATCGTGGGGCTGACTTACTCCTGCGCGAACTCGCTGGCGCAGTACGGCGTCACCGCGAACGCGATCTCGCCGGGGGCCGCGACCCGGATGACCGACACGATCCCGTCCGAGCGGCGCCGCAGTCGGCCGGGCGCAGACGAGTGGTCGCCGGACAACATCGCGACCGTCGTGGCCTACCTGGCCAGCGCGGACTCCGGCTGGATCAACGGCAGGATCGTGCATACCTCAGGCTATGAAGTCTCGCTCTACAACAACCCCGAGGCGATCGTCCGGCTGATCGGCACCGAGCCGTGGGACGACCACACCCTGGCCGCTCAGATGGAGCGCTCGTTCGGCCCGCACCTAGGCAAGGGCCGCCGATGACCGGCAGCAAGGCGGTCCCGGTCCCCACCCCTGACACCCAGCCGTTCTGGGACGGCTGCGCCGCGGGCGAGCTGCGCATACAGCGCTGCCTGGCCTGCGGCGGGGCTTACTTCTACCCTCGGCCTGTCTGCCCGGAGTGCGGCTCCACGCAGGTGGAATGGTTCACGGCCAGCGGCCGCGCCACGCTGTACTCCTACGTCATCAATCACCGGCCAGCGCCCGGTTTCGATAACGAAGCTCCCTACGCGATTGCCGTCGTCGAGCTGGCCGAGGGCCCGCGGCTGATGACCAGCATCGTCCGGGTGCCGAACACGCCGGAGGACCTGGTGCTCGACATGCCGCTGCGGGTGACGTTCACCCAGCGGGGCGAGGTCAGCCTGCCGGTCTTCGAGCCAGCTGGGGAGGACCGTTGAGCGTCGTGCCGAAGGTGCGCCGGGCAAGCAGCGTCATCATCGCCGGCGCCGCCGAGACCGACCAGGTCGGAAGGCTGCCAGGGCACTCCACGCTGCAGCTGCACCTTGAGGGGGCGCTGAACGCACTCGCCGACGCTGGCCTGTCCACCAAGGACATCGACGGCATCGCGACGGTCAGCGCGCCGGGACCTGTCCAGGTCGCGCATGCGCTCGGCATCGTGCCGCGCTGGATGGACGGCACCGGCGTGGGTGGCACGTCGTTCCTGCTGCATGTCAGGCACGCGGCCGCGGCGATCATGGCCGGACACGCCAGCACGGTCCTGATCACGCACGGCGAGTCTGGCCGGTCCAGGGTCGGCGCGGCCAGGTCCGCGCCGGCTCCGTCCTCGATCCAGGGCCAGTTCGAGGCGCCCTACGGAGTGTTCGGCCCGCCCACCGCGTTCACCATCCCGGCCCTGCGGTACATGAAGGAGTGCGGGCTGACCCACGAGCAGCTCGCCTATGTGGCGGTGGCGCAGCGCAGGTGGGCGGCGCGGAACCCGCGCGCGATGTACCGCGACCCGATCACCGTGGCCGACGTGCTCGCTTCGCGCATGGTCGCCTACCCGTTCCACCTGCTTGAATGCTGCCTGGTGACCGACGGCGGCGGCGCTCTCGTGGTCACCTCGGCCGACCGGGCAGGCGACTTCCCGCACCCGGCCGTGCACGTGCTCGGCACCGGCGAGTCCGCCGAGACGCCGCTGATCTCGCAGATGGCCGACTTCACCGAGTCGGCGGCCTTCCGGCTGGCCGGGCAGGCCGCGTTCGCCGAGGCGGGGATCACGGTCGCCGACGTGGACCACCTGATGATCTATGACGCGTTCGCGCACCTCCCGATCTACGGGCTCGAGGCGCTCGGCTTCGTCAAGAAGGGCGAGGCCGGGGCGTTCATCGCCGACGGCAACACCGAGCCTGGCGGCACGCTGCCGCTGAACACCAACGGCGGCGGACTGTCCTACACCCACACCGGCATGTACGGGATGTTTGCCATCCAGGAGGGCGTCAGGCAGATCAGGGGAGAGGCGGCCGCCCAGGTGGACGGTGCCGAGATCGGCGTGGTGCTCGGCGTCGGCGGCATGTTCGCCACCTCAGGCGCGCTGGTGCTCGGCAGGCAGCCTGGCTCTCGGTAAACTCGCTGACTCTCCGTAGACTCGCAGGGTGCCCGATCAGGCCGTGCGGGGCCGCGCCCGCTCTGGCATCCGCGCCCGCCTTCGCCGGTACTGGTCGCCGAACGCGGCCCTGCGAGCGCTGCGCGCCACCGTCGTGGTGCCCGGGCTGCTCGCGCTGACCTTCGAGGTGGCCGGCAACGGGCAGATGGCGCTCTTCGCGGTCTTCGGCAGCTTCGCCACCCTGGTGATGACGTCGTTCGGCGGCGGCAGGCGGGACAAGGCGGTCGCCCACCTGGGGCTGGCCGTGGTCGGCAGCGCCGCGATCGTGATCGGCACCGCCGTGGCCGCGACGCCCTGGCTGGCGGTGCTCGTGACGATCCCGGTCGCGTTCGGCATCTTCCTCGGCGGGGTGGCCGGCCCCAACTCGGCATCCGGCGTCACCGGCGCCCTGCTGGCCTACGTGCTGCCGGTCGCCTCGCCAGGCGGCTTCGGCACCGTGCCCGACCGGCTGGCCGGCTGGTGGCTGGCGTCGGTGGCCGGAACCGCCGCGGTCCTGCTGCTGACCCGCCGACCGGACGGCGCCGGGCTGCGCGCGGTGACCGCAGCGTGCGCGCAGACCCTGGCCGGCCAGCTGGCAGCCGCGGCAGCCGGCCAGGCTTCCGCCGCTGACAGGGACGCCTCGGCCGGCGCCAGGAACGCGATGATGGCGGCGTTCCTCGCCGCGCCGTACCGGCCGACCGGCCTCGCTGTGGTGGACCAGGCGCTGGCCAACCTGATCCACCTGCTCGACTGGTGCGTGACCCAGGCGTGTGATGCGCTGGCCGGCCACCAGGCCGGCCTGGCGGCTGCGGACGCCGATCTGCTCGGTGCCGCCGCCAGCCTGCTGCGGGACGCTGCGGCACTGCTCGGCGACGGGGCCGGGCCCGATCCGTCGGCCGGCTCAGATCCGCTGGCCGCGCTCGGCCGGCTGGAAGATGCCAGGCGGGCCAGCCTGGCGAACCAGCAGCGGCTGGCCGGCGAGCCCGCGCAGGACCGTGCGTGCGCGGTGGCGGCCGTGCACGCGCAGTCGATCGCGACTACGGTCCGGGCCATCGCGGCCGACGCGCTGATCGCCGCGCGGCGGGCAGGTCCCGACGAGGTCGCCGCCGTGCGCCGGCGCTGGTTCGGCGCCGGCCGGCTCCCGGCCGCCTACGGCCGGGCCATGCCCGCCGTGGCCAGGGTGGTCCGGTCGGCGATGCCGCATGCCGACGTCAGGTCGCTGTGGTTCCGCAGCGCCGCCCGCGGCGCGCTGGCGCTCGCGCTTGCGGTGGCGGTTGCCGATCTCAGCGGCGTCCAGCACGGATTCTGGGTGGTGCTCGGCACGCTGTCGGTGCTGCGCACCAACGCGGCGGCCACGGGCGCCACCGCGCTGCGGGCGCTGGCGGGCACCGTCGCCGGGTTCGTGATCGGCGCGGCGCTCATGCTCGCCATCGGCACCGGTCCCGCCGCACTGTGGACGGTGCTGCCGCTCGCGGTGCTCGCCGCTGCCTACGCCCCTGGAGTGCTGCCGTTCGCGGTCGGCCAGGCGGGGTTCACGGTCACCGTGGTCGTGCTGTTCAACCTGCTCGTCCCCGTCGGCTGGCAGGTCGGCCTGCTCAGGGTGGAGGACGTCGCGATCGGCTGCGCGGTGAGCGTCGCGGTCGGCTTCCTGTTCTGGCCGCACGGGGCGTCCTCGGTGGTCGGCGATGGCCTCGCCGACGCGTTCGGCCAGGGCAGCGCCTACCTGACCCAGGCCGTGGACTGGGCGCTCGGGCTGCGCGCCCAGGCCCCGGACACCGCCGTCGCGACCGTCACGGCCGCGATCAGGCTGGACGACGGACTGCGCGGCTACCTGGCCGAGCAGGGCGCCAAGCGGCTGACCAAGGACGACCTGTGGCGGCTGGTGATGGCGACCACGCGGCTGCGGCTCACCGCCTACTCGGTGGCCGGCCTGCGTACTCCGGCGCCCGACGGTGCGGCCAGGGTCGGCCTGGCCGGCGAGCCTGACCTGGCGGCGCTGAGCGGCTGCGCCGCGGAACTCGCCGGGTTCTACCGGCTCATCGCTGGGGAGGTCGGCCGGCCCGGTGCCGGGCATGCCGGGGATACCGGGCAGGCCACGTGGTCGGCCGTCGGCGCGGCGGCCTGGCACGGCCGACTCGTGCATGCCGCCTTCGGACCAGGCGCCGACCCGCGGACGGTCTGGGTCGGCGACCACCTGCGCCACCTGGGGGCTCACGCCGACGCCATCGCCGGTCCGGCCGGGCGGCTGGCCGCGAAGCGGCGCGCTCCGTGGTGGCGTTAGCGCTGGTGATAGCGGTGCGGCGGCCCGTAGTCTTGCTCAGTCCGATCCGCCACCGTATGGGAGCGCACATGAACCTCACCTCTCGCACCGCGCGCCGTGTCGCCGTCGCTGCCGCCGTCGCCTGCGCGGCGCTCGTCGCACCAGCGATCGCCCTGGCATCGCCCGCATCCCCGGCCAGGACGGCCGCTCCTGCCACGCCGCCGTGCGAGACGCCAGGCTTGGTCGAGTGGATGGACACCACCGGCAACGGCGCCGCGGGCAGCACGTTCTACACGATGTACTTCACCAACCTGTCCGGGCACGCCTGCACGCTGAACGGCTTCCCGTTCCTGTACGCGGTGGGCCTGACCGGGCACCAGATCGGGAGCGATGCCACGTTCAACAAGCATCCGGCTCCGCACACCGTGACCATCGGCAACGGCAAGAGCGCGACGGCGCAGCTTCAGATCGTGATCGCGGAGAACTTCGCCAAGTCGCTCTGCGGCAAGGTGGTCACGGCGGCCGGCCTGAAGGTCTTCCCGCCGAACCAGCAGCGCGCCAAGATCATCCCCTTCCCGTTCCAGGCCTGCGAGAGCACGCACGCGCAGATCCTGAGCGTCGGCGCGGTCAGGTAGCCGGGCGGACGCGGTCAAGTTAGGGCATCGCGTCCTCGTTACCGTGGTTGATGGCACCGCGAGCCGGCCACGGTAACGAGGACGCTGCGTCCCGGCGAGGTCAGCACCGCGCGATGCCGTCCGGATCAGGCGACAGGGAGGTCGGATGGCACAGGGCAGTGGCATGAGCGGCACGCTCGCGATCGTGGGCGGCCGGGTGGTGACGATCACCGGCGACGAGATCGAGACCGGGACGGTTCTGGTCAGGGACGGCAAGATCGCCGAGGTCGGGGCGTCGGTGCGGGTGGCGTCCGGCACCGAAGTGGTGGACGCGTCAGGCTCCTGGGTGCTGCCCGGGTTCATCGAGGCGCACGGTCATGTCGGCACGTCCGAGGAGGCCGAGGGCTGGGCCGGCCAGGACACCAACGAGCTCACCGAGCCGGTGACCGCCCAGGTGCGCGCCTTCGATGCCATTAACCCCGCCGACCTGGGCTTCCGCGACGCGATCGGCGGCGGGGTACTCGCGGTCAACGTCAACCCAGGGTCGGGGAACCCGATCGGCGGCCAGACCGTGGCGCTCAAGTGCTGGGGCCGCACGGTCGACGAGATGGCGCTGCGCCAGCCGTCCGGCATGAAGTCCGCGCTCGGCGAGAACCCCAAGCGGGTGTACGGCGAGCAGAAGAAGACCCCGAGTACCAGGCTCGGGACGGCAGCGGTGATCCGCGGCGCCCTGGTCGACGCCGCCAATTACCAGGCGCGGCTGGACGCCGAGCAGGCCAAGCCGGAGGCCGAGCGCAAGCCGGTGGACCGCGACCTGAAGCTTGAGGCGCTCGGCCTGGTGCTGCGCAGGGAGATCCCGTGGCGCCAGCACTGCCACCGGGCCGACGACATCGCTACCGCGATGCGGATCGCCGAGGAGTTCGGCTACGACCTGGTGATCGACCACGGCACCGAGGCCCACCTGCTGGCCGACATCATCGCCGCCAAGGGCATCCCGGTGATCATCGGGCCGCTGTTCACCAGCAGGTCCAAGGTGGAGCTGCGGAACAGATCGCTGGCCAACCCCGGCCGGCTGGCGAGGGCGGGCGTCACGATCGCGATCACCACCGACCATCCGGTGGTGCCGATCCACTTCCTTGTGCATCAGGCCTCCCTCGCGGTCAAGGAGGGCCTTGACCGGGATAGCGCGCTGCGCGCGCTGACCATCAACCCGGCACGGATCATCGGCGTCGCCGACCGGCTCGGCTCGATCGAGGCGGGCAAGGACGCCGACCTGGCCATCTGGAGCGGTGACCCGCTCGACGTGGTGAGCCGCGTACAGCGGGCGTTCATGAACGGCGCGGAGATCTACACCTGGCAGGACGGCGAGGCGCACTTCGCCGAGCGCTGAGGCATTCGGCAGCGGCTGGCCGGCGCCTCCGGCGCGGTGTAGATTGCGCTCCAGATAGAACGTGTTCTAGTTGGAGGGCAGCTCGATGGTCGCATCGATCACTCCGCACCGCGACGAGGTAGGGCTCACCGACGGCCTGATGCTGATCGACGGCGAGTGGGTCCCGGCCAGGGACGGTCAGGTCTGGACCCACAGCCACCCGGCGACCAGCGAGGAGGTCGCCTCGTTCCCGGTCGCCGGACCCGCCGACGTGGACCTGGCCGTAGGCGCGGCCAGGCGGGCATTCGACTCGGGTACCTGGTCACGCGCGAGGGCCAGCGAGCGGATCAGGGTGCTGCGCACGATCGCCGACCTGGTGCGCAAGCACGGCGACGAGCTGCTGAAGCTCCAGGCGCTCGACAACAGCGTCCCGCTCAGCTTCGGATCGATCTACGCGACGTCATGGGCATTCGTGGCCGACGTGTTCGACCATCACGCCGGCTGGGTGGACAAGCTGGCCGGGGAGACGCTACCGCCGTACCAGGGCGGCGACCACATGGTCATGACGCTGCGCGAGCCTGCCGGAGTGGTGGGCGCGGTGATCCCGTGGAACGCGCCGCTGATGCTTTTCGCCCAGAAGGTCGCGCCTGCGCTCGCGGCCGGCTGCACCGTGGTGCTCAAGCCGTCCGAGTACGCGACCTTCGCCGTGCTCCGGCTGGCCAGGCTGATCGCCGAGGAGTCCGGCCTGCCGCCGGGCGTGCTGAACATCGTCACCGGGCCGGGCGAGCCGACCGGCGATGCCCTGATCAGCCATCCGATGGTGGACAAGCTCTCGTTCACCGGGAGCCGCGGTGTCGGCAGGAAGATCATGCTGGCTGCCGCCGCCAGCTTCAAGCGGGTCAGCCTCGAGCTCGGCGGCAAGAGTCCCGCCGTGGTCTTCGCGGACGGCGACGCGGCGACGGCCGCGGCGATCACGATGGGTACGGTCACGCTCGGCCTGTCCGGGCAGGTGTGCGTGGCGCAGACCAGGGCGATTGTGCACCGTGACAAGGAGGAGGAGTTCCTCGCGACGGCCGGGATGATCGGCGACATGGTGAGCTACGGCAGCCCGTTCGACCCCGCGACGACCTCGGCACCGCTGATCAACACCCGTCAGCTCGACCGGGTGCTCGGCCTGATCGCCCAGGGACAGGCTGACGGCGCGCGCCTGGTCTCCGGTGGCACCAGGGGCGAGGGCGACCTCGCGTCAGGCAACTTCGTGATGCCCACCCTGTTCACCGACGTGACCAATGACATGACCATCGCCAGGGAAGAGATTTTCGGGCCGGTTCTTTCTGTTATTCCGTTTACCGACGAGGACGAAGCGGTGCGGCTCGCCAATGAGACGGAGTACGGCCTGTCGGCCACGGTGTGGACTTCCGACATCCGTCGCGCCATGCGGCTGACAAAGGCGATCCGAGCGGGCACCATTGGGATTAACGGCTTCCAGATCGAGCCGCACGCGGCATTCGGCGGTTACCGCCAATCCGGGCTTGGCCGCGAGGGCGGGCGTGCTGCGGTGGAGGCCTACACGGAGCTCAAGACCGTCATGCTGCCGCTTACTGACGAGATGATGTGAGCGCGGCCCGCTGATGTCCGGCGGGTGAGCCTGTCGAGCGAGGCGGGCTCACCCACCGGCTGCCATCGGCGGGAGGATTCAGCGGCGAGATCAGAAGATCATGTGGTGAATGGGCATGACGTCGGGTGGGCCCGACTCGAGCCCGATCTTGGCGAGAATCGGCATCAGCACCTTGCCGAACTCCTCGAATGCTTCCTGGTTCTCCCAGATGTCGAAGACCATCATGTTGTCGGGAGGCCCGAACGAGCAATGCGAGATCCGGCCGGCCGGCCGTCCCTCGCCTGCGGCTTCAAGTTCGCTGGTGATCTCGTCGTACTGCGCGGTCGTCATCGAGCCTGGGTGGAAATAGACGCCGATTGCCATGGATGCTCCTTCGCAGCCTTGTCGAGGGTCTGGCACGGCCATTTAAGCGCCGACCCATCATGGCATGCCGGGCCGCCGGGAGATCGGGTTGGCCGGGGATCGCTGCGGCGGACGAGCCCGATCCGCTCGCACGGGGCGCCCGATCGGGCTACCGTATGCGGCCATTAATATGTCATGTCAGGATGCGGGTAGAGCGCAGGCCTGACGCAGGCAGGCGTCGGATCGGGGGAGAGGCAATGGGCAAGCCGGTCGGGTCACCCGGAGGCGAGCGGGCAGGCACCATGAGCGAAGGGGAGGCGGTCCGCCTGGTGTCCTCGACCGCGCGGCCGGCCGGGATCGACACCACGGTGGCCCATCCGGCCCGGGTTTACGACTACTGGCTCGGCGGCAAGGACAACTTCGCGGCCGACCGCGAGGCGGCCGAGCAGGTGCTCGCCGTTACCCCAGGCCTGCGCGAGCGGGTGCGGGCGAACCGCGCCTTCCTGGTCCGCTCGGTGCGGTACCTGGCCGCCGAGGCGGGCATCAGGCAGTTCCTTGACATCGGCACCGGCATCCCGTCAGGCAACAACACGCACGAGGTCGCCCAGACGGTCGCGCCCGACGCGCGGATCGTCTACGTGGACAGTGACCCGATCGTGCTGACCCATGCCAGGGCACTGCTCGCCGGCACCCCCCAGGGTGCGACCCAGTACATCGACGGCGACCTGCGCGACGGCGCAGCGATCCTGCGCGCTGCGGCCGACACCCTGGACCTGACCAGGCCAACGGCCTTGATGCTGCTCGGGATCCTGCACCTGATCACCGACGATGAGGACCCGTACCGGATCGTGGCCGACCTGATGGCCGCGCTGCCGTCCGGCAGCTACCTCGCCCTGTCGCATCCGGCCCTGGACATCCACCCCGGCCAGGCCGAGGCGCAGCGCCGGTACAACGCGCGGGTATCCACCCCGCAGACGCTGCGCACCATGGCCGAGGTCAGCAGGTTCTTCGACGGGCTCGAGCTGGTGCCGCCGGGCGTGGTCTACGTGCACACCTGGCGGCCTGACCCCGGCGACATCGTTCCCCCCGACGGAGTGTCCGCCTACGGCGGCGTCGCCAGGAAGCCGGCCTGACCGGCGGCTGCCGCCCTAGCCGACGACGCAGCCGGCGCTGCTACCGTACGCCGGGAACGCCTCGGCGAGCGCGTCGGCGATCAGGCGCCCGCGCCACAGGTACCCGGTCGAGGTGTAGTGGATGCCGTCGGAGATGAACCAGCTTGGCTTGGCCACGGCGGCCCAGTTGAAGATCCGCATGTTCGGGTAGCTGGCGCACGCCCGCAGCAGGGTCCGGTTCCACCGTTGCATGTTGGACTCCGCGTACGGCCCGGTGCTGAGCAGCGATCTCACGTTGACCCAGAGCACCGGCTCGCCGTGGGCCACCGACATCATCTCGCGCACTCTGGCCATCAGGCCGACGTTGGAGCCCACAGTGACGTTGGCGGTGTCGTTGGTGCCCAGCGCGATCACCCAGCAGCCGCGGTACCCGCGGCTGACCAACCCGCGCGCGACGTTGTAGCCGTTGACCTGGCCGGGCAGGACCTCGACGATGGAGCGCGCGCCGGAGATCTCGAGCACGACCTTCCTGACCCCGACCCGGTGGTACTGGGCGGGCAGCCGCTGCGATGCGTTCGGCAGGTAGGACGACAGGATCATTCCCTCCGACGTGGAGTCGCCGATGTGCACCACGGCGCGGCAGGAGGTCCGCAGCTGCGAGCGGTCCGTGCCGGGCAGCACCGGCGACTGACCGGGGGCGATCAGCAGCGGCCTGGCCAGCGGCTGCATCGCGGTGGGGCCGGCCTGCGCCGCCGGCCGGGCCTGGCGCGGACACCGCGGCGGTGGCCGGGGCCGCGACGGCGCCGGCCAGGCCGACGCACGCGACGGCGACCACGGCCGCGGCGACCACGCCCGCGGCGGCAGTGCGCGGGCTGACAGCCCCGATCCGCCAGCCCGACGACCTGGCCCGCTGCCACGCGCGGCCGAGCGCGCCGCGGCGCACCGGCTCCTCCACCAGCGCCCACGATGCCGCGGCCAGCAGCACGGTCACGGCGGTCTGGACCGCCGCCCGCTGCAGGTCATCGACGCCGCTGGCCGGGGTGCTCAGCACGATCACCGGGTAATGCCACAGGTAGATGCCATAGGAGCGGACGCCCAGCCAGCGCAGCGGACGCCAGCCGAGCACCCGGCCGAACAGGCAGCTGGGAACCGCGGCGGCGGCCACGGTCGCCGCGGTCGCGACCGACAGCAGCACCAGCCCGCCGCGGTAGGAGAACGGCGAGTACTGACCGACCCGCCAGATCATCACGCCTATCACGGCGAGGCCGGCGAACGCGGCCACGTCGAGTACTCGCTTGGCACGCGGCCCGGTGGCATCCCGGCCTCGGCTCGGCCAGGCCATCGCCAGGGCCGCGCCGATCAGCAGGCCGAACGCCCTGGTATCGGTGCCCTCGTAGATCCTCGTGGGGTCGTAGCCCGGCTGGTACAGCAGCGCCATGGCGACCGCTGACCCGGCGGCGAGGAGCAGCGTGGGGACGGCCAGCCAGACCGGCGACGCGCGGCGGATCCTTCGCACGGCGGGCAGCAGCAAGGGGCCGGCCGTCCAGCCAGCCGAAGCGCTTGCAATCCGGCGCGCGGCGAGCAGTCCTAGCAGGAGCAGCCACGGCCACAGCAGGTAGAACTGCTCCTCGACGGCGAGGGACCACAGGTGGTCGAGTGGCTGAGGCGCCGCGAACTTGGCGAAGTAGGACTGGTCCTTGGCGATGAGGTACCAGTTGCTCGAGTAGGTCGCCGCCGCGGCCACCGCGCCGCGCAGGCTGGCCAGCCGCGCCCGGTCGGCGATCGTGATCCACGCGGTCACCACCGCCAGCATCACGAACAGCGCCGGGAGCAGCCGGCGGGCCCGGCGCATCCAGAAGTTCTTCAGGCGCAGCCGCCCCTGCTTGGACCACTCGCCGAGGAGCAGGTCGGTGATCAGGTACCCGCTCAGGGTGAAGAAGACGGCGACGCCGAGGAGGCCGCCTTGCGCCCAGCGGAACTGCTCGTGATAGGCGATGACGGCGAGCACGGCCACCGCCCGCAGGCCGTCCAGGCCGGGCATATATCGCTGAGTGGAGCTCTGCGGCCTTGGCATGCCCTTCTCGCCCCTCGCCGCGGTGCCGGTCCGCCGCAATGATCAGATAAGGCTACTTATCCTATGACGCAGCCGTGGCTCTTGGCGTTGTCGGGAAATGCCCGGGAGAGCGCATCCGCGATGGCGCGGGCCCTGGCGGCATATCCCTGCGAGGTGTAGTGAATGCCGTCGGAGAGGAACCACCGCGGCCTGACGACGCCCGTCCAGTCGAAGATCCGCATGTTCGGGTAGCGCGCGCACGCCTGGAGCAGCGCCGCATTCCACAGCCGCATGTTGGCCTGCGACCATGGGCCGCTGCTGAGCAGGGACCACACGTTCACCCACAGCACGGGCTCGCCGCGGGCGACCGACATCATCTCCTCGATCCGGACCATCCTGGTGACCGGCGAGCCGATGGAGACGTTGGCCGTGTCGTTGGTCCCAAGGGCTAGCACCCAGCAGCCGCGGTATCCCCGGTCAGCCCAGCTGCGGGCGACGTTGTAGCCGTTGACCTGCCCGGGCAGCGTCTCCACGATTGAGCGGCCGCCGGACGCGCTGATCAGCGCCTTCCGGACGCCGACGCGGGCGTATTGCGCGGCCAGGCGCTCGGCGGAATCGGGCAGGTACAGGGAAGAGACCATGCCGACCGATGTCGAGTCGCCGATGTGCGCCACGGACCGGCAGGACGTGCGCAGCGGTGCGGCATGCCTGGCGCTCGCCGCGCGCGCCGCACGGCCCGAGGCCCCGGACGGCGGCGTCGCCGCGCCCCCGCGCAGCGCGGCTGCGCCCGGCTGGCCGGTCAGCCCGCCGGCATGCGTGCCCCGGGCGGGCGCGCCCTCCGCCTGATCGGTGAGCGCCCCGGCCAGCGATACCCCAATCAGCACGAGTCCGGATACCGCGAAGACGACCACGGCGGAGGATGTGGCCAGGCGGCCCAGCGTCCTGCGGCGCCGCGCCGGCGCCGGTGCCGGTGACGGCGATGCTGACCCTTTCTCATCTCATGCCGGGAATCGGCGGGGGTGAGGGGCTGATGCACGATCACCCAGTCAAGCACGTCCGCTCCGCCGCTGGGTCCGATGGCCGGGAACGGGCGCCGACGCCAGGTCAGGACGAGCCGGCCGGCAGCAGCTTGGCGTGATCCCAGGAAATGATCTTGCTTGGCTCCACGGCGTAGCCATAGCGCTTGCGTGCGGCACGCTCGACGTAGTCGGTGAGCGCGTCGGGGTCCGCCGGGGGCTCGCCGCCGGTCCCGGCCACGATCGCGGTGATCTGGCGGCCGATCTCGGCGACCACCGCGGGGTTCTCGATCCGCCGCGCCACCCCGTGGATCAGCACGCCGCGCAGGTCGAAGTACTGCTCTCCGGTCTCCACCAGGCAGGAGATGCGCGGGTCGCGCTCCAGGTTCCGCGCCTTCTGCGAGGTGCGGTAGGTCCAGAACGTAATCAGCCCGTCGATCATCACGTAGTACATGGTCACCAGGTGCGGGAAGCCGTCGGGCCCGTTGGTGGCCAGCTGCACCTTGCGCTGGCCGACCAGCATCGCGATGGCCTCGGCCGAGGTCATGCCGACCAGGTCCCGCTGCTTCACTGGGCACCGCCGAAGCCGATGGTCTCCTCAGCCAGGGCCAGCGTGTCGTCGCAGAAGAACCCAGGCGACGAGCCGTCGCCGGTGAACGCGGGGCCGAGCGCTGCCTGCACCGCGTCCAGGCTCCACATCCCGTCCGGCGTGTCGGCACGGAACACGGTCCTGACCCGCGGCGGGTCCATCACCGCGGCCACCCCGCCGTGCACCACGAACACCTCGCCGTTGATGCTCGCGCCGCCAGGGCCGGCCAGGTAGGTGACCAGCGGGGCGACGTGCTCGGGTGCGAGCGGGTCGGCCGCCCCCTTCGGCGCCGCCCCCATCAGGTCGGCCGTCATCGCGGTTCTGGCCCGCGGGCAGATCGCGTTGGCGCGGACGCCGTACCTGGCGCAGCTTCGCGCGGTGGTGAGCGTCAGCGCCGCGATGCCCGCCTTGGCGGCCGAGTAGTTGGGCTGGCCGGCCGAGCCGAGCAAGAAGGCCTCGGACGAGGTGTTGACGATCCTGGCGTAGACCGGGCCTCCTGCCTGCTTACTCCGCTCCCGCCAGTAGGCGGTGGCCAGCCGCGTTGTGATGAAGTGCCCGCGCAGGTGCACCCGGACCACCAGGTCCCACTCCTGCGGCGACATCGAGAAGACCATCCGGTCGCGGAGCACGCCTGCATTGTTCACCACGATGTCCAGGCCGCCGAACGAGGACAGCGCCGCCGCCACCATGGCCTCGCCGACCGCCCAGTCGCCAACGTCGCCCTCGCAGACCACGGCCTGGCCGCCCGCCGCGGCGATCTCGCCGGCCACCGCGTGCACGGCAGGCCCCGCCAGGTCGTTCAGCACCACGCGGGCGCCGCCGGCCGCGAGCGCGAGTGCCTCCGCCCTGCCGAGGCCGTTGCCCGCGCCGGTCACGACCGCCGTGCGGCCGTCCAGAGTCAGCCCGTGGGCCATGTTATGCATGCTCCTTCTGCTCAGCCGCCGGTGCCGGGAGCCGGCTCAGTAGCCGGGACCCGACAGGATGCCGCCGTCGATGACGAACTCACTGCCGGTGGAGTAGGACGACTCGTCCGAGGCGAGGAACGCGACCAGCCTGGACACCTCGACCGAGTGGCCGAACCTGCCGAGCGGCAGCGCCTTGAAGTACCGCTCGCCGCGCTCGGGGTCCATGCTGTCCGCCGTGTCGAGCACCATCCGGGTCAGGATCCCGCCGGGGTGGACCGAGTTGACCCTGATGCCGAACCTGCCGAGTTCCTGGGCGGCCGCCTTGGTCATGCCCCGCACCGCGAACTTGCTCGCCGCGTAGGCCGAGCAGTCGGCCGCGCCGGTCAGCCCCTCGATCGATGAGATGTTCACGATCGAGCCACCGCCCGCCGCCTGCATCGGCTCGATCACCGACTTCATGCCCAGCCAGCAGCCGACCGCGTTGATCTCAAGTATCCGGCGGAACTCGGCCAGCGGCATCTCGCTGATCGGGGCGAAGGCCAGCACCCCGGCGTTGTTCACGCAGACGTCAAGCCTGCCGAACGCGTCGAGCGCGGCCGCGACGGCGGCCGCCCAGTCCGCCTCGCTGGTCACGTCGTGGTGCACGTACCTGGCGTCGTCGCCGAGCTTGGCGGCCACGGCCTCACCCTGCTCGTCAAGCACGTCGCCGAACACGACCCTGGCGCCCTCGGCCACGAAGTGCCGCACGTGGGATTTTCCCATGCCGCGGGCGCCGCCGGTGATCAGCGCCACCTTGCCGTCAAGTCGTCCCATCAGCGGCTCACCTGCGACTGTCGTGCGGAACCAAACGCTTGCTTGGTCGAGAGTAACAGCCGCCGGCCGGTTCAGGCAGTCCGCCCGATAACCACCGCTGAGCGCCCTCAGGGTGGTTTGCCGGCGGATAACCGGGTACCCAGCCGGTCCTGGTCACTGGGAGGATGGGGCAATGACAACTGCGAGTCACGGCAGTCCGCCCGCCGCCGGCCGCGGCGGCCGTGCTGCCGCCGTTGATCTACAGGGCGTCCACAAGCACTTCGGCCACGTCCGGGCCGTGCAGGGGATTGACCTGGCGATCGCTTCCGGCGAGATCGTGGCGCTGCTCGGCCCCAACGGCGCTGGCAAGACCACCACCATCGACATGATTCTCGGCCTGTCACAGCCCAGCGACGGCACGGTGTCCGTCTACAGCATGCAGCCGCGCAAGGCCATTGAGCACGGGCTGGTCTCGGCCGTCATGCAGACCGGCGGCCTGCTGAAGGACCTCACGGTGGCAGAGACCGCCAGGTACACGGCGAGCTTGTTCGCCGCCAGCCAGCCGGTGGGCGAGGTCCTGCGGCGGGCGGGCATCGGCCACCTGGCCGACCGGCGGGTAGGCAAGTGCTCGGGCGGCGAACAGCAGCGGCTGCGCTTCGCCATGGCGCTGCTGCCCAACCCTGAGTTGCTGATCCTCGACGAGCCGACCACCGGCATGGATGTCGAGGGCCGCCGTGACTTCTGGGCGGCGATCAGGCAGGACGCCGAGCTCGGCCGCACCGTCCTGTTCGCGACTCACTACCTGGAGGAGGCCGACGCCTACGCCGACCGGATCGTGCTGCTGCGCCAGGGCGAGATCGTGGCCGACGGCACCGGGGCGGAGATCAAGGCGCTCGCGGCCGGCCGGACTGTCCGGGCCACGCTGCCCAGCGCGAACGAGGGTGAACTGCGTGCCATTCCCGGCGCCGACAGCGTTGAGGTACGGGGCGACACCATACTCATTCACGCCACCGACAGCGACGCGGTGGCCAGGTACCTGCTGACCGCGACGCAGGCCAGGGACATGGAGATCAACACGCGCGGTCTCGAAGACGCGTTCATCGCCCTGACCAGCGACGACAGCGCCGGCCAGACCAGCCAGACACCGGCAGGCAGCCTCCAGGGAGGACCGCGATGAGCGCGACGCGAGTTCCCGCAGCCGACCTCGGCGCCAGGCGGCCGCCAGGCATGGGCGGCATTAATGTCACGGTGCTCGGCCTGGAGATCAGGCGGCTGCTGCGCAACCGGCGGACCGTCATCTTCGCGCTGGTCATCCCGGCCGTGTTCTTCCTGCTCTTCGGGCTGAACAAGGCCTACGACAACGAGTCCGCCGGCCACGGCAACGTCTCGGCCTTCATCATGATCAGCATGGCGCTGTATGGCGCGGTGCTCGCGACGACATCGGGCGGGGCGATGGTGTCGATCGAGCGGGCCGCCGGATGGAGTCGGCAGCTCAGGCTCACTCCGCTGGCGCCCGCCGCGTACATCGTGATCAAGATGCTGACCGCGATGGTGCTCGGCGCGGCCGCTGTGATCGCCGTCTACGTCGTGGCGAAGATCAGCGGCGTGCCGCACATGGCTCCTGGCTACTCCTACCTGTGGTTCGTCACGCCGTTGTGCGTCTGGATCGGCTCGCTGGTCTTCGCGGCATTCGGCCTGTTCATGGGCTACCTGCTGCCGACCGAGAACGTCATGCAGTTCCTGGGGATCGCGCTGATGCTGTTCGCGTTCGGCGGCGGGCTGTTCATCCCGCTGAGCTCGTACCCGCACGCGCTTCAGGTCCTGGCCAAGTTCACCCCGCTGTACGGGCTGAACCAACTAGTTCATGCGCCGCTACTCGGCGGCAGCATCGACCTGGTCTGGGTCGCGAACGCGGTCGCGTGGCTGGTCATCTTCGCCGCAGGCGCAGTCTGGCGGTTCCGCAAGGACACGGCCAGGGTCTGAGGGGGCAGCGATGATCGACTTCGCCTCGGGCGCGCCGGTCGTCGGCAACCTGGGCATCCGGTGGATTCACGGCGCGCGCGGCGAGCCGCCGGTCCAGGTGCACGCCTATGACCCGCACACCTACCTGCTGCGCCAGTCGAAGGCGACCAGCTACGAGGCGCCGTTCATCTACCTGCTGTTCGGCAACTCGCGCGCGATCATGCTGGACACCGGGGCTACCGCGGACCCGGCCGTCTTCCCGCTGCGCGAGACCGTGGACCGGCTGACCGATCAGTGGCTGGCCGAGAATCCGCGTGACGGCTACGAGCTGGTCGTCGCGCACACCCACGGCCACGGCGATCACGTGGCCGGCGACCCGCAGTTCGCCGGGCGGGCCGCGACCACGGTGGTTCCGCGCGACGCCGACGCGGTCGGGGAGTTCTTCGGGTTCGCCTCGTGGCCGGACGAGGTCGTCACGTTCGACCTCGGCGGCCGGGTGCTCGAGGTGACTGGCATCCCCGGGCACCACGGCGCGTCGATCGCGGTCTACGATCCGTGGACCGGCTTCCTGCTGACCGGCGACACGGTCTACCCGGGCCGACTGTACGCGTTCGACTTCCCGGCGTTCACCGCGAGCCTGGACCGGATGGCCGACCTCGCGCAGGCACGCAACGTCACCGCGGTGCTCGGCTGCCACATCGAGATGACCCGCACGCCGCGGCGGGACTACCCGCTCGGCACCAGGTTCCAGCCGGACGAGCCGCCGCTTGAGATGACGGTCGCGCAGCTGCTTGCCGTCCGCGACGCGGCGCGGTCGGTCGCGGCGCGGCCAGGCGCGCACGCCTTCGACGACTTCATCATCTTCAACGGGCCGTGCCGGGCGGCCGTCGCACGCCAGCTGGCCAGGATGGCGTGGCGCCGGATGACCAGGCAGGACGCGGCCAGGTAGGAAGGTGACTGGCGCGCTTCGCAGTAGGCCAGCGGCGGCCAGTGCCTGACAATGGTTGCGTGACCGAGCGCGGGCCAGTCAGCGAGGCGCTGGAGCGCGCGCCCGCTGCCGGGCTGCGGCCGTACATCGCGCGCTACAACGGCTACCGGCAGGTCGGGGTGGACCCGGCCAGGCATACCGGGCTGCCGTCGCCGTTCCTGACGCTGATCGTCACCCTCGACGAGCCGCTCACCGTCGCCGAGCATCCGGATCCGACGCAGCCGGCCGGGGAGTACGTGACGCTCGCGGGCGGGCTGCATTCGGCGCCCGCCCTGATCACCCACGACGGGAGCCAGTCGGGCATCCAGGCGGCGCTGAGCCCGCTGGGCGCCCGCGCCATCCTCGGCGTGCCCGCGGGGGAACTGGCCGGCATCGACGTCGAGGGCGCCGACGTGATCGGGCCGCTGGCAGTGGAACTGCAGCAGCGGGTGCGGGCGGCGGGGAACTGGGCGGACCGGTTCGCCGTGCTCGACGAGGTGCTGTCCCGCCGGGTGCGTGCCTACCTGGAGAGTGGCCGGCCCGACGTCAGCGCCGAGGTGGCGGCCGCCTGGCAGCGGCTGCTCGCGACCGGCGGTTCCATAGGTGTGGGTGCGCTCGCGGCCGAGACCGGGTGGAGCGAGCGGCACCTGCGGACCAGGTTCGCCGCCGAGATCGGGCTGACTCCCAAGGCCGCGGCCCGGGTGATCAGGTTCGACCTGGCCCGCCGGGTGCTGCAGCGCCGTGCGGCCCGCGGCCGCCCGCTCGACCTGGCCGGCGTGGCCGCCGAATTCGGTTACTACGACCAGGCACATCTGGACGCCGAGTTCCGCGCGATCGCCGGCCGGGCGCCGACCACATGGCTCGCGCAGGAGTTCCGAAATCTCCAAGCCACCGTCCTGGCCGCGGAGGCAGGCTGAGGCCCATGACGCAGAACACACCGACGCAGAACACACCGGCACCGCAGGTCTGGCCCTCCCTCCGCGCCCGGGATGCCCGCGGCCTGATCAAGTTCCTCGTGGACGCGTTCGGCTTCGAGGAGACCGTCGTCTACGGCGACGGCGACGTTGTCCATCACGCTCAGCTGTCCTGGCCGCTCGGCGGCGGGATCATGATGGGATCGGCCAGGGACGGCGATCCGACCGACGAGTGGCCGGTCCAGCCGGGCACCTTCGGCGCCTACGTGGTCACCGACGACCCTGACGGGCTGTACAAGCGGGCCAAGGCAGCGGGCGCCGAGGTCCTTTCCGAGCTGCACGAGACCGACTACGGCTCGCGCGACTTCGCGGCGCGGGACCCGGAGGGCAACCGCTGGTCGTTCGGCACCTACCGCGGCGAGCCGCGGAAGGGCTGACGGCGCTGACGGGTCCGCCCGGCCGCAGGCCGGGCGGACCTTGCGTCGGCTGGGCTCGTCCGGTCGGTTGAGCTGCCCGCGCGGCGGGCCTTGCGTCGGCTGGGCTCGTCCGGTTGGATGAGCCACCCTGCGCCGCGGACCGTGCCAGACTCGCTGGCGGTCGCGCTCGCCCGCGAGCGGCGGAGGCAGCCGCTAGGCTGCCCCTTGACGAATTTGTTCGGAAAGTATACGAACTAACCGAGGCGCTGAGGGGTCGGCCGGATGGGAGGCGTGATGAGAGCACGCTATCGGACAGCCCTGGCCGGGACCGGGGCTGCCGTCCTCGTGATGTCGTCGGCATTGCTGCTGACGTCCGAGCTGCCGGCGGCGGCGCGCCTGGTGGCGCGGCATGTAGGCGGGCGCGCGGCGACCGCGGGGCGCACGGCCTCGGCGGCCCGCAGCCTGCCGCGCCGGGTCTACGCGCCGTACTTCGAGGCGTGGACCAGCGACAGCGTGGCGACCGTCGCCCGGCAGTCCGGCGCGCGGTACCTGACGCTGGCGTTCATACAGGCGGCGGGCAAGAAGGGTGCAGCTGCCTGCACCCCGACCTGGAACGGCAACCGCAAGCAGCCGATCTCGGCGGGCCGCTACCTGGCTCAGATCGCACGGGTACGCAAGCTAGGCGGCGACGTGATCCCTTCGTTCGGCGGCTACAGCGCCGACCAGGGCGGCACCGAGATCGCCGACGCGTGCCACAGCGTCGCGGCCATCGCCCGCGCGTACGAGCAGGTGATCACCGTCTACCACGTGACCAGGCTGGACATGGACGTGGAGGCGCGGTCGCTGACCAACCGGGCCGGGATCGAGCGGCGCAGCCAGGCCATCGCGCTGGCGCAGCGCTGGGCCAGGGCGTGCGGGATCAGGCTGCAGATCCAGTTCACGATCGGGATCGAGCCGCACGGCTTGGACAAGCAGAACCTTGACGTCGTGCGCAGCGCGGTCGCCGCCGGGGTCCGCGTCAGCTCGGTCAACCTGATGGTCTTCGACTACTACCTGGGGCACGAGACGAAGCCGCTGGACATGGGCAAGCTTGCGATCGAGGCGGTCAGCAACGCGCACCGCCAGCTCGCCAGCGTCTTCCCTCGGCTCAGCTGGGCGCGGGTCTGGCACCTTGAAGGCATGACGCTGCTGCCGGGGATCGACGACTACCCGAAGAAGACCGAGGTCACCTCGCTGGCGGACGCTCGGGAGATGATGCGGTTTGCGCGGACGCACGGCATGAACTTCCTGTCGATCTGGGCGATCCAGCGGGACAACGGAGGATGCCCCGGCGCGATCGACAGCAACCGGTGCTCGGGGATCATGCAGGCAACGTGGGCGTTCAGCCACCTGCTAGAGCCGTACTCCGGGTGAGGCTGTCGGTCCGGGCTGGGCTGTCGGTCCGGGCTGCGCTGTCGGTCCGGGCTGCGTTGTCAGGTCCGGCTGGGCTGTCAGTCCGGGTTGGGGGTGTCATGCCCGGCAGGCGATGGCCGCCTCCAGAGTGCGCCGGTTGCGGATCATCCAGGAGGCTGACCGAGCGCGCCAGGCCATCGCCCACGGCGCGATCGGGTGCGAAGTCAGCTCCGGCGTGATGCCGGCGTCGTCCGCCTCCGCAGCGGCGTCGGAGATCGCGAACTCGATCATGGTCGTGACGAAGCCGTCCCGCTCGCGCAGGAGCAGGCCGAAGCTGTCCACGATGGCAGCCAGCTGGCGGGCACGGACATCGACCGGCGGGAGCCCCTCGCGCTCGGCGACGATGTCGTCGTGGAGCTTGGCGTTCAGCCAGCAAAGCTGGGCAAGCTCTATGACGGGATCGACCGGGCCGGCGGTCTCCCAGTCGATCAGCGCGACCGGAAACCCTGCCCTGGCCACGATGTTCCACGGCGCGACGTCACAGTGACCGATCACCCGCGTCGGCCCGCCCAGGTCACGGCCGTGCCAGGGGAACCACACGGTGCCCGGCGGCGGCCGGAACGAGCTCGTTGCCCGGTGCAGGTCGCGCAGCAGGGCACCGACCGCAGCCGCGCCGCCGAGGCTCCACGGCTGCGGGCCGATGAACTCGCCGCCGATATAGGTCAGGGTCTCCCGGCCGTTCTCCTCGAGGCCGGAGCCCACGATCCTGGGTGCGCCAGGGAAGCCGACGTCTTCCAGATGACGCAGCAGGGCATGAACCGCAGGCGTCCACGGCCCGGAGTCACGGATGACCACGTCGCCTAGCCGGTGCACAAGCGTGCGGCCACCGCCGTGCAGTTGCTGATACGGAGATTCGGTCACCGCTCCATTGTTTGGTCGCGGAGGCCTGGGCTCCACGCATTATTGGGCTGGGTCTGGTCGCGCTCATCGTCGCCGGCGACCAGCTGCTCGTCGCCGGGGACCATCTGCTCGCGCCTGCGCCTGCGCACGGCCGGCACCAGTCCGCAGCCCGCGGCCGCTCGCGGCCGGCTCCGGCTCGCGGTCGGCGGCCGCTCGCGGTCGGCGCCAGTCCGCGGCCGGCGCCAGTCCGCGGCCCGCGCCTGCTCGCGGCCGACCCGCCACTTCCAGGCACAGTTTCGTGAAGGATCGGCGTTGGACCGTGTGCCGCTTTGGAATCTATGCCACATTCACTGCAAATATCGCAGTCGATGTGGCATCCATTCCATCGGGCATTAGCGGCGTTCGAGACAAAGTATAGCAACTTGATGACAGTTTGGCTGACCTCTCGTTTCAGGGAACGCTCAGGCTGCACAGAGTGCTCGGGATGCAGAGAGAAGGTGACCGGGCGGGTGCGGGGGTGGCGGGCCGAGGACCGGGCGGATTCGGGTTGCGGGTCGGGACCGGGCGGGTGCGGGTTCCGGGGCGGGGACCATGCGGGTGCGGGTTGCGGGCCGGGACCGCGCGGGCACAGGTTGGTGGGCGGGGACCGGGCGGGTGCCGGTTGCGGGGCGGGGACCGGGCGGCTGCCGGTTGCGGGCCGGGGACTCGGCGGGAGCGGGGTGGTGGCTCGCGGGAAGGGTGGGGTGTTGGTTATGCGGGGGTCAGGGCCCGGATGGTGCGGGTGACGTCCGTGCCGGGCGGGGCGATGATCGCCATGACCGGGGTATCGAGGCCCTGGGTGCAGTACTCGGCGACACGGTCACGGCAGGCGGCCAGGTCTCCGTGGATGACCAGGTCGTCGACGACTTCGTCGGGGATGGCCGCGGTTGCGCCGCGGCGGTCGCCGGCCGTCCAGAGTTCGTGCATGGGCCGGAGCAGCTCGCCCCGGCCGAGCCACTCGTGGAACGCCGCATAGGCCGGGACCGTGAGGTAGCCGGTGAGCAGCCGGCGCCCGATAGTGCGGGCCAGGTCAGTGTCGGTGGTCGGGCAGACGAAGATCCGGGCGACCAGTTCGCAGTCCGGGCCGGCCGCGGCGCGGACGGTTGGCAGGTCGGCGGGGGAGAGCCAGTTCGTGATTGCGGCATCGGCCTCGTCGGCGGCGAGCCTGAGCATCTGGGGGCGCAGCGCGGCCAGCGCGAGCTTGGGCGGTACGGCGGGCGGCCGGTCAAGCCGGAAGCCGTTCACCGTGAACGTCGGGTAGCTCTCGGTCACCTTCTCCCCCGCCAGTGCCGCCCGCAGGAATCGCAGCACGTCACGTGAGCGCTGGTAGGGCGCCTCGAACGGGATCGCGTTCCACTGCTGGACGACGACCGGCGTGGACGTGCCGACGCCCATCACGAACCGGCCGGGGGCGAGGTCGGCCAGCGTGGCCGCGGTCATGGCGAGCAGGCCGGGACCGCGGGTGTAGACCGGCGCGATCGCGGTGCCGAGCCGCAGCTGCGGCGCCCACTGCGAGGCAAGAACGAGCGGCGTGAACGCGTCGATGCCGTTCAGCTCGGACGACCAGGCGTCGGTGTAGCCGAGGTCGGCCAGTTCGGAGACGATCTCCCGCTGCTCGACCAGTGACTGGCCCTGCAGCGGCAGCGTGATTCCCCATCGTGGCGTCCGTTCCATGCCGACCTCCAGGCGCAGGCTGTCCAGGTTAGGAGAGATATCACAGCCAGTTCCGCGGCCGCCTGCGGGCAGGTGCGTCTGGTGGCATTGGGGGTCGGCGGGTCGACGGGTCGGCGGGTCGGGCACGTTGGCCGGGGTCGGGCCGCGGTGTCTGCGAGGGGCCTAGATGGGCCGGATGCCCGGAGCTGTCCTGTGGATCTCCGCGTGGGTGACAGGTGCGGATGCCGGGTGTCCGCCCGGCCGACACGCGGTGCCAAAGTAGCTTCTTTCCTACTACATCCCTGCCTAACGGGTATCGGTGCGATCTGACCGTTGAAGGTGCTACATTCACCACCGAGCTGGTCGAGTCGGCGGTGACGCACGGCGAGCGCTACGCGGTCGACCTTGGCAAGCCGACCGGGACAAGCGGAAGCTCGGCCATCGCCCAGACGTTCACCGCGAACGGGCCGAACCTGTCGTTCTGGACGACGCGACCTGCGCGGGCCCGCTGGCGCAGGCGTGGGCGACCGCGACTGTGACCGACGACACCACGCATGCCACGACGACGCTGCTCGCGAAGACCTGCCCGGCGAGTCCCGGGCTGGTACCGGGTGACTGTCACGCTGGTGCCCGGTCACGCCTACACGCTCAGGCTGATCAGTCACGACAACGATCACGGCACCTACACGTTCGTCGACGCGGTGACCGACCGGTGACCGGGCCGACCGGGCCGACCGGGCCGACCCCGGCCGACCCGGGCAGACCCGCCTCAGGCAGGCCCCCGACCGGGCATCGCGCCAGGCACCGCGCCGCGGGCCGCCGCCCGGTCAGCTGGTGATCGCGAGGGTGGCGCCGGCCGGGTCGGTCAGCCGGTAGTGCCCGCGGCCGCGCGGGAACCTGGCCAGCTCGCCGTGCACCCGCTGGATCGGGCCGTCAGGCCCGGCGAGGATCGCCCCGTCGGCGCCGCAGGCCACGAGTTCGCCGTCCACCCGCAGCAGCAGCGGGCCATCGCGGGCCGCTGAGACGGCGACCCGCCCGGCGGCCAGGCCGGCGAGCACGCTGGCCGGATCGGCGACCTCGGGCGCCGACCCGCCGGGCGTCGGCCCGTTCGCCTCGCACAGTACCCACGTGGTCGGTGAGCCTGGCGGCGCGTCCGAGCCCGGCCGGTGCCAGTCGCTGCCGCCGACCGCGATCGCGTCCGGGTTCCAGGCCTGCCACCAGGCGAGCGGCGTGGTCCAGCGCGGGTCGAGCCAGCTCCAGTGCCACACCTCGAGCAGCGGCGGCCGCCGTCGCATGGGTGCCGTCCAGCTCACCTGACCGCCGTATGGGTGATTAACGGAAAGCAGCCCGCCATCTCGCTCGCAGGCGGCTAGCCAGGCGTCCGGGGGCTCGCGGAAGTCCACCCACCCGATCGGGCCGAGCGCGTTGGCGTGACCGCGTTCGGTGGTCACCTCCTGGCCGGGCAGCAGGCTGATCTGGTGCGCGGCCGACGCCGCTGGCAGCTCGGCGTGATGGCTGACCGTGTTGTGGTCGGTCACGGCAAGGAAGTCAAGGCCGCGGCTCGCCGCGAACCTGGCAAGCTCGGGCACCGTCAGCACGCCGTCGGAGTGCACGGTGTGCGAGTGCAGGTCGCCTGCCAGCCAGCGCAGGCCGGGCGGTGCCGGCAGGTCGCGCCGGGCCAGGCCGTCGGCCGGCGGAACTGGGTCCGCGCGGATCCCAGGATCGAGCTGCCCGGCCCGCGCGGTGATCTCGGTGTTCACCTGGTAGCGCGCGCCGGCCGCCGGGATCTGGTGCAGCCCGACCGCGACCAGCCAGGTGCCAGGCTCGAGCGGGCCAGGCAGGTAGCCGGGCGTCGCCGCGTCCGCTGCGATCACGAAGGACTCGCGCGCACCGCCCGACCAGCCGCGGAAACCGGCCGGGCCGAAGCAGCCGAGGTCGAGCACCGCGCCGGCCGGATCGTAGTCAAGCTCGACCCTTAAGGCGGCGGACCCCGGCGGGACGTCGAACGGCAGGTAGTGCCAGGTCGACTCGCACCGGTCCTCGATCGTCCACACCCCGGCATGCGCAACCGCCATGACACATGTCTATCACCCGTTGACGGCGATAATTCAACGCTTGTAGAGTTCAACGTGCGTTGAATTATTTCTCCCGGCACGAAGGGCGAGTTCATGTGGGCCATGATCGTCAAGGAGTTCCGCCAGCTCAGGCGGGACCGCAGGACCCTCGCAATGATGATCGTGATGCCGGTCATCCTGCTCGTGGTGCTCGGCTACGCGGCCAGCTTCGACGTCAAGACCGTCACGGTCGCGGTCTCCGGGCCGCAGGCCAGCGTGGTGGCCGGGCTGCTGCGGTCACCGTCGTTCGACATCACTCAGACCGCACCCGGTCAGGGCCGCACCTGGGCGCAAGACCAGTTGCGCGACGGCCATGACCAGATGGCCGTGGTGACCGGCGGCGCCAAGCCGCTGGTCCTGATCGACGGCAGCCAGCTGTTCGCCGCCCGCGCGGCGCTGACCTACCTGGCCGCCGCTGAGCACCGCTTCAGCGGGGCGTCTGGGGCGGCTGGCGCCGGGACGGGGACGGGGCTGCCGGTGACCCCGAAGGTCATGATCTTGTATAACCCGGGCCTGACCACCTCAGACATCATGATCCCCGGCCTCTGCGGCGTGGTCCTGGTGTTCGTCGGCACGATCATCACCAGCCTCGGCGTGGTGCGGGAACGGCAGTCGGGCACGCTCGAGCAGCTCGCCGTGATGCCGCTGCGGCCGAGAGACGTCTTCCTCGGCAAGATCGTGCCGTACTTCGTGGTGGCGACGGTCGACCTCGCGATCGTGCTCGCGGTCGGCGTGGCGATCTTCGGCGTCCCGTTCCGCGGGTCGCCGGCCACGTTCGCGCTGGGTGCGCTGATGTTCCTGTTCGTGACCCTCGGCGTCGGCGTGCTGATCTCGAGCGTCTCGCAGAACCAGGGCCAGGCGATCCAGCTCGCCTTCATGACGCTTTTGCCGCAGGTGCTGCTGTCCGGGCTGATCTTCCCGCTGTCCTCGATCGCCGCCGGGGTGCGCTGGATCGCCTACCTGCTCCCGCTGACCTACTTCAACGAGATCTCGCGCGGCATTATGCTGCGGGCCGAGCCGATCGCGTCGCTGTGGCAGCCGTTCGCCTTCCTCGCCGTGCTCGGCGTGGTCGTCGTCACCGGCGCGACGCTGCGGTTCCGCGCCTATCTGGCGCCGGCCGGGCGGGAGCGCGGCCGCAAGGCCGCGCCGGTCGCGCAGGGGGCCGGGGCATGACGGGCGACGGGGCGGGCCAGGCGACGTGGGGTGCCACGGAGCTGTTCGTTTCGCATGGAAGGACGGTTGCCCTGCGTGGCGTATCGCTCACCGCACCGGTCGGCCAGGTGACCGCGGTGGTCGGCGGTGACGGCGCCGGCAAGACCACGCTGCTGCGGTGCCTGGCCGGGTCGCTGGCGCCGGGCAGCGGCACGGTGCGGCGGCCTCCCAAGGAGCGATCAGGGTACTTCCCGGCAAGCTCGGGGATCTACGGGGACCTCACGGTGGCCGAGAACCTGGACTTCCGCGCGAATGGCTACGGCCTGCCGCGGCAGGTCGGGCGGGACCGGGCTGCCGAGTACCTGGGGCGGGCCGGGCTGTCGGCGGCGTCCGGCCGGCTGGCCGGGCAGCTGTCCGGCGGCATGCGCCAGAAGCTGGCCGTGATCGCGGCCATGCTGCACCACCCCGACCTGCTGGTGCTCGACGAGCCGACCACCGGTGTCGACCCGGTCAGCCGGTCGGGGCTGTGGTGGCTGATCGCCCGCGCGGCGGCGGAGGGATGCGCCGTGGTGCTCGCGACCACGTACCTGGACGAGGCCGAGCGCTGCACTTCGGTGCTCGTGCTGGACGAGGGCACCGAGCTAGTGTCGGGATCGCCTGAGCAGATCGTGGCCTCCATGCCAGGAGTGCTCCGCGCCGTCCCGGCCAAACCGGAGGGCGAGGCGGCAGCCAGGGCGTGGCGCCGGGCCGGGAGATGGCGCCGCTGGGATCCGCAGGCCAGCGACGGCGCGTCCAGTGTGTCCGACGGGTCGCGTGCGGCGGAGGGGTCGAGTATGTCGGGCGGGTCGAGTGCGTTGGGCGGGGCGGGTGCATCCAGCGGGGCGGGTGCATCCAGCGGGGCGGGTGCATCCAGCGGGGCGGGTGCTTTGCTCGCTGGCCATGCCCTGGACCGGGGGTCGGCCGAGTGCGACGGCGTCATCACGCCCGACCTGCAGGACGCGGTCACCGTGGCCGCTCTCGCCAGGCAGGTCGGCCAGGCGGACGAACCAGGCCCGGCCGTGCTGGTCGGCCAGCGTCAGGGAGGTGCCACATGACCAGGCTCGCCAGGTGCGCCGGGGTCACCAAGCGGTTCGGTGACTTCGCCGCGGTGAAGGACGTCAGCCTGCTAGTCGAGCCAGGCGAGATCGTCGGACTGCTCGGCGCTAACGGTGCGGGCAAGACCACCCTGATCAGGATGCTGCTCGGCCTGATCGGCACCTCGCAGGGGCGGGTCGAGCTGTTCGGCGAGCCGCCGTCGCGGCAGACCCGCACCAGGCTCGGCTACGTCCCGCAGGGACTTGGCCTCTACGACGACATGACCGCGGCAGAGAACATGCAGTTCAGTGCCGCGATCTTCGGCGCGAGCACGGAGAGTGCGCTGCCCGAGGCGATCGGCCGCTACGCCGCCGACCTGGTCGGCTCGCTGCCGCTCGGCGTGCAGCGGCGGGTCGCGTTCGCCCAGGCCCTGGCGCACCGGCCGGATCTGCTGATCCTGGACGAGCCGACGTCAGGGGTCGATCCACTCGGCCGGGCACGGCTGTGGGAGACGATCGCTGACGCCGCCGACGGCGGCGCTGGCGTGCTGGTCACCACCCATTACATGGAGGAGGCGCAGGAATGCGGGCGCCTGGTGATCATGGCGGACGGCAGGGTGGTCGCCGAGGGGACCTCCGCGCAGATCGTTGGCTCGGGGCAAGTGGTGCGGGTGGACGCCGAGTCGTGGTCGGAGGCGTTTCGCGCGCTCGAGCAGGCCGGCTTCCAGGTCGCGCTGGCCGGGCGCGGTCTGCGGGTTCCCGGCGTCGACCCCGGTGCCGTAAGGGCGGCGCTCGGAGACCTGCCTGCCGCCGTCAGGCAGGTCCCTGCCACGCTGGAAGAGCGGTTCTTCGAACTCGCCGGGCACGGCGAGGCGGCATGAACGCAGCCAGGCGGGGCGGTCGGCGCGCCGGGGCGACCAGGACCAGGGAGGCGATCCTTGAGTCGGCCAGGAGCCTGTTCGCCGAACTCGGCTACCAGGGCGCCACGATCAGGGGAATCGCGGCCGTGGCCGGAGTGGATCCTGCGCTCGTGCACCACTTCTACGGCACCAAGGAGGCGCTGTTCGCGGCCGCCATGCAGATCCCGGTGCTGCCGAGCGAGGCGCTGGCCGAGGCGCTGTCGTCGGCGCTGCGGGACGCGGCCGGTGATCAGTCAGGCGCAGACTCGGGCGCCAGCCGAGGCCCCGGCTCAGGCTCGGGCCCCAGCTCAGGCTCGGGCTCGGGCTCGGGCTCGGGCCCCGGCGCCGGTTCGGGTCCTGGCGCCGGTTCGGGTCCTGGCACGGGTTCGGGTCCTGGCACGGGTTCGGGTCCTGGCACGGGTTCGGGTCCTGGCACGGGTTCGGGTCCTGGCACGGGTTCGGGTCCTGGCACGGGTTCGGGTCCTGGCACGGATTCGGGCTCAGGTGTCGGCACCGGTGTCGTCGCGGGCCCCGCGAGTACCGGCGTGCGGCAGGCCGGGCCGGGCTTCGGCGCGCACATGGTGCGCGCGGCGCTGACGCTGTGGGAGTCCGATCAGCTTAGCGACAGGTTCCTCGGGCTGCTCCGCACCGCGGTCACCAGCGAGCGGGCGGCGACGATGCTGTCTGAATTCATCGCGGACTCGATTCTGGGGACTATCGCCAGGGTGGCCGGGCTCGACCTGCGCGGCAGTCCGCGGGAGGTGGAGTACCGGGTCACGATGGTGGCCACCCAGATGCTCGGGCTAGCGCTGACCAGGCTGGTGCTCCGGCTGCCCGCCGCGGCCGGCCCGAGCGTGGACGAACTCGCGGCGACCATCGGTCCGTCGATCGAGCGCTACATGACCGGCGACATCGCGCTTCCGGCGCGACTGGTCGGCTAGCCCTCGCAGCCGAGTCACCCGGCTGACCTTCTGCGCCCGCACTTTTCATCCGTCGCGTTCACTTTTCATCCGCTGCGGCCACTTTTCATCCTCCAGCGTCATGATCACGATCTATTTATGATGATTTGCGAAGCGCTAGAGGATGATAAGTCGATCTCGCTTCGGATCGCGGCGGTCGCGCGGCGGGGGAATTGCCCGGCCTTAACCGGTTTATTGTCCGGTCATGGCTTCGTCGGGGGGGGTCGGCGGGGAGTCGCGCTGGATCTGGCCTAGTGGGACGAAAGAGTCTGATGTGACGAGTGGGACGGTCGACCGAGGGTGCCAGGGCGGGGGTGCCGGGCTGGCCAGGCGGGGTGCCGGGCTGGCGGGATGCGGGGCTGGCGGGGCGCGGGGGCTGGCGGGGTGCGGGGGCTGGCGGGGTGCGGGGGCTGGCGGGGTGCGGGGCTGGCGGGGTGCGGGGCTGGCGGGGTGCTGGGCTGGCGGGGCGCGGGGGCTGGCGGGGTGCGGGGCTGGCGGGGCGCGGGGGCTGGCGGGGTGCGGGGGCTGGCGGGGCGCGGGGCCGGGTGCCGCGTCGCGGCACGCGCGAAATGGCTGCTGCGGCTGGCGCGCCGCGTAGCCGGCGTCGGCGCCGGGTACCACCTTGGCATGGCAGCGAAACGCTATCCTCCCTCGCCAATGCCGGCCGACGGGCCGCCGTGAAGGGCGACCGGGTCGAGATCGTCGTGGACGCCGGTGACGTCACCAAGGGGTACGAGGTGGTGGCCACCAGGGCGGGGCGCCGCGTGGAGGTGATCAACCGGCGCGGCCTGGTGGAGGTCAGCGAGCTGACCAGGAATGGCACCGCCGTGCGGACCGCCAGGTTCATGGCCAGCCGGGTGATCGCGCTTGTCGAGCACCCGGCCGACACCGCCGCGGCCGGGCGGCCGCGCAGGAACGGCCGGCGAGAAGCCGGGCCGGCGTAGCGAAGGCGCGCCATCTAGCATCGCGGGTGTGGATGCCATGCTCGGGAACTGCGCTCTCGCCGAACTCGCCGCACGCAAGAGCTACAAATGGCGCACGCACCCGCCTGACGTGCTTCCGGCGTTCGTCGCCGAGATGGACTACACCCTCGCCGAGCCGATCAGCGAGGCGATCAGGGGCGCGCTGGCCATCGGCGACACCGGCTATCCGGACGGCGGGGAACTCGGGGCCGCGTTCACCGCGTACGCGAGCGGCAGGCTCGGCTGGACGCCCAACGAGGAGTGGGTGTTTCCCGTCCCCGACGTAATGACCGGGATCGCCGAGGTACTCATGGCCACCACGCCGCCGGGATCCGGCGTGGTGATCAGTCCGCCGGTGTACGGGCCGTTCTTCTTCCGGCTTGGCTTCCTCGGCCGCCACCTGGTTGAGGCCCCGCTGCACAGGCTCGCCGACGGCAGCTACGAGTGGGATTTCGACGCGCTCGACCGGGCGCTCGCCGCTCCGGGGGTGGCCGCCTTCCTGCTGTGCAGCCCGCACAACCCGCTCGGCCAGGTCTGGACCGGGCCGGACCTGCGCACCATCGCCGACCTGTGCCAGCGGCGCGACGTGGTGCTGCTGGTGGATGAGATCCACGCCCCGCTCGTGCTGCCGGGCACGCGGTTCGTCCCGTTCGGCTCGCTGGACCACGAGATGGCCGAGCGGGCCTGGATCTTCACCTCGGCGTCCAAGGGCTGGAACATCGCCGGCCTGAAGTGCGGCGTCGCCGTAGCAGGCTCGGCACCGGCCGCGGCGCTGCTGACCGAGCGGTGGGAGGCGCTGCTCGCCTCGCACCTGGGCGTGCTCGCCACGGTGGCGGCCTTCACCAGGTCGCTGGCCTGGCTGGACGCCGCGGTCGCGCAGATCGACCGTAACCGGGTGCTGCTCGCCGAGCTGCTGGCCGAACACCTGCCCGAGGTCCGCTACATCCCGCCGGCGGCGAGCTTCCTCGCCTGGCTGGACTGCACCGGGCTCGGGCTCGGCGACGACCCGGCGGCCGTGTTCCTTGACCGGGGCCGGGTGGCGCTCAGCGCGGGTACCTACTTCGGCGCTCAGGGTGCCGGGTTCGCCAGGCTGAACATCGGGACGTCGCCCGAGCTGGTCACCGAGGCGGTGCGCCGGATGGCCGCCGCCGCGATGGCCGCCGATGCCATGTTGTGACTTGCGGTACATCGTCCGCACTGCCACGATCATTCTCTGCTTCCGGTGGGCCGATCTTGCCCGGTTCAGTCCTGGGCGCTGGCGATCTTGAGGTTGTCGACGATGAACGTGCGTGCGAGTGGTCTCTTCGCCGGGCGGGTCCCCGGCCTGCGCGCGGTCGGCCGGGTGTCGCTGCTTGTGCCGCTGCTGCTGCTCGCGACGGCCTGCCACAGCGGCAGCGGCGCCACCTCGCAGCCCACCGTCACAGTGACCGCGCCGGCCAGCAGTGCGCCTGCCACCTTCTCGCCCAGCATCCCGCCGCCGACCGGCGAGCCCGGCATCGTGGCCGTCACCACCGCCGGGGCGCTGGTGACGCTCGACCCGGCGACCGGCAGCGTGCAGCGGACGCTGGTTCCCGGCGGGGTGCTCGGCGGCGAGATCGCGGTCAGTCCAGACGGCTCGACCGTGTACTACGCGGAGCAGCAGGCCGCCTGCGACCTGAACATCTTCTCGATCGGCATTAACGGCGGCACCCCGACGCCGGTCGCCTCCGGCGAGGACCCCGCGATCAGCCCGGACGGGACCAAGCTGGCATTCGCGCAGGAGCCGGTGATGACGCAGGATTGCCTGCCCGGCCCGAAGAAATTCGCCAGCGATTTCAAGCTCGTGATCTTGACGCTCAGCAGCGGCGCGCAGCGGGTCATCCCGCAGCCGCCGCAGGTGGTGAAGGACGGGCTGCCCGACCCGATCTCTTACCTGTCCTGGGCATCGGACAGTACCACGCTCGCGGTCTCGATCTCCTCGGTGCAGGACAACGAGGGCTGGGGCCTGTACCTGCTCGACACCGCGACCGCCAGCTACTACGTGCCGCCGGGTGCCGGCCTGACGTCCGTGCCGGTCACCGGGTCGCCGGATCCGCAGCGCAGCTACATCCGCGAGGGTATCTTCCTGCCCGACGGCAACCTGTTCATCAGCCGTGCCTGCTGCGCCGGAGTCCCGATACACAACACCTCCAGGCTCATGTGGGAGGTGGACACCAGCGGCGCGCTCGTGCACCAGGTGGCGATCGGCTACCCCGACCTGGACCACATGAGCCTCGCGGCCGACTCCTCCGGGCAGTGGCTGCTGTACCTGGGCGGCAACGACCTGTACGTCTCCAGCGGCGGCAGCAGGCCGACCGACGTAGCGCAGGGGCTGATCGCGGCGGCCTGGATCTAGCCGCCGCGCCGCGCCCCGGTCGCCATCGGGCGCACATCGCGCCTGGTCAGCATGTCCTTTCCGTGTAAATCTGGGTAGATAGCTGCGAGACCCAGACGCGCGGGGGAGGCACTGATGGGCCGGGACGTGCCGGCGATCACGATCAGCCGACAGGACAGGCGGGCATATCGCGAGAAAGTTCGCACCTGCCTGGACGTCCTGCATCGGATGCTGCGTGAGTGCACCTTCGACAACGGATCGCACCGGGCGGGCCTTGAGATCGAGTTCAGCCTGGTCGACGGCCACGGCCACGCCGCCAGGACGAACGAGCAGGTGCTTGCCGCGATCGGCGACCCGGCCTGGGCCACCGAGCTTGGCCAGTTCAACATCGAGTTCAGCGGCGACCCTGCAGATCTCAGTGGCGACGTCTTTGCCACGCTCGATGCGTCGATCTCCGGCCTGCTGAGCCATGCCTTCAAGCAGGCAGAGGCGCAGGGCTGCCGGGTCGCCATGGTGGGCATCCTGCCCAGCCTGCGCGACATCGACATCGTCGAGGACGTTATCTCGGCCAATCCCAGATACAAACTTCTCAATGACCAGATAATGGCGGCCCGAGGCGAGGAACTACGCATCTGCATCGACGGACCTGAGCCATTGCTGACGTATCTGGACTGCATTCTGGCCGAGGCCGCATGCACCAGCGTGCAATGTCATCTGCAGACCAGCCCGGAATCTTTTGCCAGTTACTGGAACGCCGCGCAGGCGATCGCCGGAGTCCAGGTGGCGATCGGCGCGAATGCCCCGTACCTGCTCGGCCACGAGCTGTGGCGGGAGACCAGGATCCCGCTGTTCAAGCAGGCCACCGACACCAGGGCGCAGGAACTGCGGCTGCAGGGCGTGCGGCCAAGGGTCTGGTTCGGCGAGCGCTGGATCACCTCGGTGGCCGACCTTTTCGAGGAGAACCTGAGGTACTTCCCCGCGCTGCTGCCGATGTGCGATGACGACGACCCGGTGGCCGATTTCGAGCGCGGCGAGGTGCCCGAGCTTGCCGAGCTCACGCTGCACAACGGGACCGTGTACCGGTGGAACCGCCCGGTGTACGGCACCGAGGGTGGCGTCCCGCACCTGCGGGTGGAGAACCGGGTCCTTCCGGCCGGGCCGACGCTGACCGACGTGCTGGCCAACGCGGCGTTCTACTACGGGCTGGTGCACGAGCTTGCCGTCGCGCGCCCGGTCTGGTCCCAGATGTCGTTCGCCGCAGCGGCGGCAAACCTGACCGCCGGCGCGCGCCGCGGGCTTGAGGCCGAGGTCTACTGGCCCGGCTGCGGGGTGATCGAGGTGGCCGAGCTTGCACTGCGCCACCTGCTGCCGCTGGCCGCCAGGGGGCTCGGCAGGCTCGGCGTGGACGCCGCCGACTCGGGCAGGCTGCTCGGCGTCATCGAGCAGCGCTGCCTGACCGGCCAGAACGGTGCCTCGTGGCAGGTCAACTCGGTCCGGCGGCTGGAGGCCGCCGGAGTGGCCGATCGCGCCGAGGCGCTGCGGCTGATGACGCTGGGCTACCTTGACTGCATGGATTCCAGGGAGCCGGTGCACCGCTGGCCGATCATGTGAGCGCGGTCCTCGCCGACGGCGGGGTCCGGCTGGGGCGGCCTGGGGGCCGCTGGATCATCCTGGCCACCGTGCTCGGCTCCGGCATGGCCCTGCTCGACATGAGCGCGGTGAACGTGGCCCTGCCCACCATCGGCCGTACCCTGCCCGCCTCGCTCGGCGGCCTGCAGTGGATCGTGAGCGGCTACATGCTCAGCCTGGCCGGGCTGATCCTGCTCGGCGGCTCGCTCGGTGACCGGTACGGCCGCCGCCGGGTCTTTGTCACCGGGGTGATCTGGTTCGCGCTTGCGTCGGCGCTGTGCGGGCTCGCCCCCGACATCGCGGTGCTTGTCGCCGCCAGGGTGCTGCAGGGAGTCGGTGGCGCGCTGCTCGTGCCAGGGTCGCTGGCGATCATCCAGTCCAGCTTCGCCAGCGATGACCGGCCGCGCGCGGTCGGGGCCTGGTCAGGGCTCGGCGGCCTGGCGTCGGCGGCCGGCCCGCTGCTCGGCGGCTGGCTGGTCGTCACGGCTGGCTGGCGCTGGGTGTTCCTGCTGAACCTTCCGCTGGCCGCGACCGTCGTCGCCGTGGCGCTGCGGCACGTGCCAGAGACCCGTGACGAGCAGGCGAACCGGCGGTTCGACGTGCTCGGCGCCTGCCTTGCGGCCTTGGGCCTGGCCGGCGTGACGTTCGCGCTGATCGGCGGCCCGGCAGGGAGCGGCGTCGGGCCCGCCTGGCTGGTCGCCGCCGCCGCGGTCGGCCTGGGCGCTGCGGCGGCGTTCCTGCGGGTGGAGCGCAGGCGCGGCCGGGCGGCCGCGCCTGACTCGCCGGCCCCGATGCTCCCGCTCGGGGTGTTTGCCTCACGCCAGTTCAGCGTTATCAATGTGGTGACGTTCTGCGTCTACGCCGCGTTCGGCGGGATGCTCTTCCTGCTCGTGCTCCAGCTTCAGGTCGGCGCCGGGTTCTCCGCGCTTGCCGCGGGCGCCTCGCTGCTGCCGGTCACCGCGGCGATGCTGGTGCTCTCGCCGCGCTCGGCGGCGCTTGCCCAGCGCGTCGGGCCGCGCTGGCTGATCACCGGCGGTCTCTGCCTGTGCGCGACCGGGATCCTTGCGATGCTGCGGATCGGCGCTGGCGCTTCATATATCGCCGACGTGCTGCCCGCGGCGGTCGCGTTCGGCCTCGGCCTGTCCATGGTCGTGGCACCGCTGACCGCGACAGTGCTGGCCAGCGCGCCGGTCAGGCACGCCGGAGTGGCCAGCGGCGTCAACAACGCGGTCGCCAGGGCCGGCGGGCTGCTTGCCGTGGCCGGCTTGCCGGCCGCGGTGGGCCTGCGGGCGGCCCAGTACCACTCGCCGGTGCTGCTCGGCATCGGCTACAGGCACGCCATGGTCATCTGCGCCGGGCTGCTCGTGGTGGCGGCCGTCATGGTCGGCGCGCTGGTCGACGACCTGGTGCTGAAGACTTCGGCTGACCAGGTGACAGTGAGCGTCGCGGCGGGAACTCGGTAAGGGTGAGCACCAACGAGATGGCCATGCTGGCCAGCGACCTGCCAGAGGGCGACGAGCAGCCGTTCGTGCCCGGCCAGAGCAAGCCCGGCCAGAGCAAGCCCGACCAGAGCAAGCCCGACCAGAGCGTCCAGGCGGCCGATGACCTGGGGATCATCCCGGCGATCCCGGCCTCGGCCGGCGCGCTGATCTTCGACCGCAGAAGCCGCCTGCTGATACTCAAGCCCACCTACAAGTCGGGGTGGACCATTCCCGGCGGCGTGATGGAGGCCGACGGCGAGACGCCGTGGGAGGCCTGCCAGCGCGAGGTGCGCGAGGAGTGCGGCCTGCGGGTGCATACTGGCAGGCTCGCCTGCGTGGACTTCCGCAGGCCACGGCCTGGGCGGCCGGGCGGCCTGCGCTTCCTGTTCGACTGCGGCGTGTTCGAGGAAGCCGCGCTCGACGCGGTGGTGCTGCAGGCCGAGGAGATCTCGCAGTACCGCCTGGCCAAGTTGAAGACCGCGCTGCCGCTGCTCAGCGGCCCGATCAGGCGGCGGGTCAGGGCCGCCTGCGCGGCCGCCCCAGGCACCGTCTACCTGGAGGAAGGCCGCCCGGTCAGCGGCGCGCGGTGACCTGGCGGGTCGCTACTCCCTGCCGTCAGGCAGGTACCAGCGGTACGGCGCGATCAGGTGCTTGATTGCGTCCGGACCCCAGGATCCTGGCTCGTAGAACTCCACCGGCGGCGGGTCGTCGAGCAGCGGCGTGGCCACCTCCCACAGCCGCTCGATCTCGTCGGACCTGGTGAACAGGGACTGGTCGCCGATCATCGCCTCAAGGATGAGCCGCTCGTAGCCCTCGAGCTCGTGCATCCGGTGGAACGAGTCCTCGTACCTGAAGGTCATATCGACCTCGCGCAGCCGCATGGCCGGGCCGGGCTGCTTGGCAAGGAACCGCACCGCGATCCAGCCGGGGTCGTCGAAGTCGATCACCACCTGGTTGCACCGCTCGCCGGCCCGCAACTGCGAGACGTTGGGGAACATCCGCAGCGTCGGCTCCTTCAGCCCCAGCGTGACGGTCTGCCGCCGCTGCGCCATGGACTTGCCCGAGCGCAGGTAGAACGGGACGCCCGACCACCGCCAGTTGTCGATCTCCACCCGCATCGCGGTGAACGTCTCGGTCTGGGAGTCGGCAGCCACGCCCGGCTCGCTGCGGTACCCGTCGTACTGGCCGCGCACCACGCGGGACAGGTCGATCGGGCGCATGGCCTCGAATACCTTGGCCTTCTCGTCCCGCAGGCACTTGGCCGACAGCCTGCTCGGCGGTTCCATCGCCACGAAGCCGAGCACCTGGAACAGGTGCGTGACGATCATGTCCCTGAAGGTCCCTGTCCCCTCGAAGAACGCGGCCCGGCCCTCGATGCCGATCTTCTCCGGCACGTCGATCTGCACGTGCGAGATGTGGTCGCGGTTCCAGATCGGCTCGAACAGGCCGTTGGCGAATCGCAGCGCCAGGATGTTGTCCACCGACTCCTTGCCGAGGAAGTGGTCGATGCGGAAGACCTGCGACTCGTCGAACACCGAGTGCACCACCTGGGTCAGTGCGCTGGCCGAGGCCAGGTCGGTGCCGAACGGCTTCTCGATGATGACCCTGGAGTTCTCCGACAGCCTGGTCTGGCCGAGCATTCCGATCACCGAGGCGAACGCCGACGGCGGCACCGCCAGGTGGAAGAGCCTGCGCGGGCTGCCGCCGATCTCATCCTCGGCCTCGCGCACCGCCTCGACCAGCGGCTTTGGGTCATCAGGGTCCGCCGCGCCGAACCGCAGCTTGCTCTCGAACGCCTGCCACGCGGCGCCGGTCGGCATGGCAAGGCCGAACTGGGCCACGGCGGACTTGGCGTGGGCGCGAAACTGCTCGTCGGTCATCGCGAACTGGGCGGGGGCGGAGCCGATGATCCGGTAGCCCTTGGGCAGCAAGTTGGACTTGGCCAGGTGGAACAGCCCGGGGAGGAGCTTGCGCTTGGCCAGGTCGCCGGTCGCGCCGAACAGGACGATGACGTGGTCATCGGGGATCAGGCCGTTCCGGTGGTTGCTGGAATGCATGGCACACATAGTGTCATGTGACCGCGGTGTCCTGACCGCGGACAGCGGCCCCGTGCGCCAGACTGAGCGCTGTGAGTGCTGACGGGGAGAAGCGGGCGGCCGCGCAGGCTGCGGCCGAGCTTGTGCAGGACGGCATGCGGGTCGGGCTCGGCACCGGGTCGACCGTCGCGTTCCTGCTTCCGGCGCTGGCCAGGAGAGGGCTGTCGCTGCGCTGCGTGGCGACCTCGGAGCGGACCGCGCAGGTGGCGGCCAGCCTCGGGCTGGCCGTGGAGCCGTTCGACGCGCTCGACCGGCTGGACATCGCGATCGACGGCGCTGACCAGGTGACGCCGGACTGCTGGCTGATCAAGGGCGGGGGAGGCGCGCACACGAGGGAGAAGATCGTGGCCGCCGCGGCCGAGCGGTTCGTGATGATCGGCGACTCGTCCAAGCCGGTGCCCGCGCTGCGCCCGCCTGTCCCTGTCGAGCTGCTGCCGTTCGGGCTCCCCGCGACGCTGCGCGCACTTGCACCGGTGACCGTGCGCGACGCGCCGCCCAGCCCCGATGGCGGGGTGATCGCCGACTACACCGGGCCCATCGGCGACCCGGCCGCGCTGGCCGCCAGGCTGGCCGCCACCCCCGGCCTGGTCGGGCACGGCTTGTTCGAGCCCGCTCTGGTCGCGATGGTGCTGATCGGCCGGGGCGAGACGGTCGAGCGGCGAGTCCCTTAGCCGGCACCGGCCGGCTAAGGCCGCTGGTGCGGGCCGACTATGGGCCGCTGGTGCGGGCGGCGGGGCCGGCGGATGCCGGGGCGTCGGCCGCCGCGTGCTCGGCATGGTGCAGCCAGGCGATGTCCGCCGGGGTCAGGGTCTGGCCGTCGATCCGCACCCAGCCGGTCCGGCCGTTGCCGCCGAGGCAGGCAAGCGGTGCGAGCTTGGAGTTCGTCGTGCAGATCTCGCCCTTCGGGCCCTCGTACGCGCCCTTGGCGTTCTACCAGAACTCGGCCAGCCCGGCATCGGGCCACCGCCAAGGGATGCCGGGCTAGGCACTCACGGCATCTGGAACGAGTCAGGCGCGGCCGACGTCTGATGGGCATGACGCAGAGCCCTCTCACCCAGAGCCCTCTCACCCAGAGCCGCCACACCCAGAGCCGCTACACCCGGAACCCCCGCACCCGGAACCGCAAGACCCTGAACCGCGTCAAGAACGCGGCCTCCCGCGCCAGCGTCAGCCTGGCCGTCGTCCCGCTCGTGGTGGCGGTGCTCGCCGGGCATCCCGGGCTCGCCGGGCATCCCGGGCTCGCCGGGCATCCCGGGCTCGCCGGGCATCCCGGGCTCGCCAGGCATCCCGGGCTCGCCAGGCATTCCGGGCTCGCCGGGCAATCCGGTCGGCCAGCTCACCCGCACCACGGCGTGGTGAGCGGCGTGCTCGAGCTGTTCGGCGGACCCGCCCCTGGGCGGAGGATCCCCGAGCAGGGCTTCGTCACCGTGCACCGGCACGGCGGGCCCCGGGTGACCGTGCACACCGGCAAGCACGGCAGGTTCCGGCTGGTGCTCGCGCCAGGCCGCTACACCCTGACCGGCAGGCCGGCCCACCAGCACCTGCGCTGCTTCGGCCATCCGGTGACCGTCCGCGTCGGCAAGACCGTCAAGGACAACGTGATCTGCCCCGTTCCCTGACGGTGCCGGTCGGCGGCGGCGCTGGTCGGCAACGGGCGGCCGCCGCGCGCGGTTACCGCGTCTTCTCGGCGTGCCCGCCGAACTCGCTGCGCATCGCCGACAGCAGCTTGTCGGTGAACTCGCCGAGCCCGCGGGACTCGAACCGCTGGAACAGCGACGCGGTGATCACCGGCGCCGGCACGCCCTCCTCGACCGCGGCCAGCACGGTCCAGCGGCCCTCGCCGGAGTCCGACACGCGCCCGGCGAACTCGCCGAGCTCGGGCGACTTGGCCAGCGCCGCCGCGGTCAGGTCGACGAGCCACGAGCTCACCACCGAGCCGCGGCGCCAGACCTCGGCGACATCGCCGACGTTCATCGCGTACTGGTAGGCCTCCGGGTCCGTCAGCGGCGTGGTCTCCGCGTCGGTCTCGGTCTCCTCCATGCCAGCGTCGGCGTGCTTGATGATCGACAGGCCCTCGGCGAGCGCCGCCATCATGCCGTACTCGATGCCGTTGTGCACCATCTTGACGAAGTGCCCGGCCCCGTTGGCCCCGCAGTGCAGGTACCCGTTCTGCGCCGTGCCGCCCGACGGCCGGCTCGGCGTGGGCTCGGCCGTCCCCGGCCCTGGGGCGATCGTCCTGAAGATCGGGTCGAGCCGCTGCACGACCTCGGTCTCGCCGCCGATCATCAGGCAGTAGCCGCGCTCCAGCCCCCACACCCCGCCTGAGGTGCCGCAGTCCACGTAGTGGATCTTCTTGTGCGCCAGCTGCTTGGCCCTGGCGATGTCGTCGCGGTAGTAGGAGTTGCCGCCGTCGATCACCACGTCGCCCGGGTCGAGCAGGGATGACAGGTGGTCGAGCGTGCGCCCGGTGATCGCTGCGGGCAGCATCAGCCACGCGGACCTGGGCGGCTCGAGCTTGGCGGCGAAGTCGTCGAGATCGTTCGCGCCGGTAGCGCCCTCGGCGACGAGATCGGCGACGGCGGCCGCGTTCACGTCGTAGACGACGCAGCGGTGCCCGTCCCGCATCAGCCTGCGGACCAGGTTCGCGCCCATCCGCCCGAGGCCGACCATGCCAAGCTGCATGGAGTGCTCCGTGGTCATTGTTAAGCTCCCTTGATCATTCGATACCGGCGGATCAGCGTGTTCGTGGACGAATCGTGGCTCAGCTCGGGCGGAGTGGTGGCGGTCAGCTCGGGGATGATCGCGGCCGCGAGCACCTTGCCGAGCTCGACGCCCCACTGGTCGAACGAGTCGATATCCCAGACGGTCCCTGCCGTGAACACCGCGTGCTCGTAGAGGGCGACCAGGGTGCCGAGCAGTCGCGGCGTCAGCACCTCGGCGAGCAGCACGTTGCTCGGCCGGTTGCCCTCCATCACCCGGTGCGGCGCGACCTGCGGCGGGGTGCCCTCGGCCAGCACCTGCTCGAGCGTCTTGCCGAACGCCAGCGCCTGCGCCTGGGCGAACACATTCGAGGTGAGCACGTCGTGGTGGTCCCTGATCGGGTTCAGCGAGCGGCCGAAGCCGATCAGGTCCACCGGGATCAGCTCGGTGCCCTGGTGCAGCAGCTGGTAGAAGCTGTGCTGGCCGTTGGTGCCCGGCTCGCCCCAGTACAGCGGCCCGGTCGGGTAGTCCACGGCGGTGCCGTCCAGCCTGACGTGCTTGCCGTTGGACTCCATCGTGAGCTGCTGCAGGTAGGCGGGGAACCGCTTGAGGTACTGCTCGTACGGCATCACGCCGATGCTGGCCACCCCGAAGAAGCCGGTGTACCAGACCGCGAGCAGGCCCATCAGCGCGGGCAGGTTCGCCTCCAGCGGTGCGGTCCTGAAGTGCTCGTCCATCTCGTGGAAGCCGGCCAGCAGCTCGGCGAACCTGTCAGGGCCGACCGCGATCATGGTGGACAGGCCGATCGCCGAGTCCATCGAGTACCGGCCGCCCACCCAGTCCCAGAAGCCGAACATGTTCTGGGTGTCGATGCCGAACGCCGCGACCTTCTCCGCGTTCGTGCTCACCGCCACGAAGTGGCGCGCCACCGCTGACTCGTCGCCGAGGTGGCCGGTCAGCCAGTCCCGCGCGGACCTGGCGTTGGTCAGCGTCTCCAGGGTGGTGAAGGTCTTGGACGAGACGATGAACAGGGTCTGTGCCGGGTCCAGGTCCGCGGTGGCCTCGGCGAAGTCGGTGGAATCGACATTAGAGACGAAACGGAACGTCAGGTGCCGGTCGCTGTAGTAGCGGAGAGCCTCGTACGCCATCACCGGGCCGAGGTCTGAGCCGCCGATTCCGATGTTCACCACCGCGGTGATCGGCAGCCCGGTGAAGCCGCGCCAGTCGCCGGACCGGATCCGGCGGGCGAACGCGGCCATCCGGTCGAGCACCTCGTGTACCTGCGCGACCACGTCGGTCCCGTCCACCACCAGCGTGTCGCCGCGCGGCTTGCGCAGCGCGATGTGCAGCACGGAACGGTCCTCGGTGGAGTTGATCCGCTCGCCAGCGAACATCGCCGCGGTGCGCTGGGTGAGGCCCGACTGGCTCGCGAGCTCGATCAGAAGCGCGAGCGTCTCGTCGGTGATCCGGTTCTTGGAGTAGTCCAGGTACAGCCCGGCGGCCTGCGCCACCAGGCGCTCGCCCCTGCCTGGGTCGGCGGCGAACAGGTCCCGCAGGTGGACGTCCTTGATCTTCTCGTAGTGCTCCGCCAGCGCGGCCCAGGCCGGTCGGCTCCGCAGCGGTGCGTCCGTCATCGCTCGTCCCTCCGGTGCGGCTGTCTGGTTTCGCAAGGCTGTCTGGCTGCCCGAGGCGACCCTAGCGCGCCCGGGTCCGGTGCGGGCGCGGCAGCGGCGCGATACTGCAACCATGACGGAGAGCGCGATGACGACCGGGCCGCGGATCGGCGGCAACCACCTGGCCGTGCTCGACCGGGCCAGGGTCTACTGCTGCGGCATCACGCCCTACGACGTCACGCACCTCGGCCACGCGGCGACGTTCGTGTGGGTGGACGTGCTGACCCGGGTGCTCGGCTCGATCGGGGCAACCGTCCAGGTGTGCCGCAACGTCACCGACGTGGACGACGTGCTGTTCGCCGCGGCCGAGCGCTCGGGGTCGGCGTACGACGCGTTCGCCTCGGTGCAGCAGTTCAGGTTCGACCAGGACATGACCTTTCTCGGGGTCAGGGAACCGCAGTTCGCGCCGCGGGCCAGGCGCAACGTCGGCCAGGTGATCAGGATGGCGGCGGCGCTGCTCGAGACCGGCGCGGCGTACCTGCGGGACGGCACGGTGTACTTCCGCGGCGCCCGGACCGCCGACGACGCGGGCCTGCGCAGGGACGAGGCGGTCGCGCTCGCGGCCGAGTACGGCGCGCGGCTCGACGACCCGGCCAAGGACGACCCGCTGGACGTGGCGGTCTGGCGCCGGTCGGCGGACGGGGAGCCTGGCTGGCCGTCGCCGTGGGGCACCGGCCGGCCCGGCTGGCACGCCGAGTGCGCGGCCATGTCGCTGTCGGTGCTCGGGCCCGCGGTGGACGTGCTCTGCGGCGGCGCCGACCTGCGCTACCCGCACCACGCGTACCAGGCCGCGATGGCGCAGGCGGTCACCGGAGTCCGGCCGTTCGCCAGGGCGGTGTTCGAGGTCGGCGTGGTCAGCCTGGACGGCAAGAAGATGGCCAAGTCCACAGGGAACCTGGTCCTGGTCTCCGACGTGCTTGCCGAGCACCCGGCGGCGGCGCTCCGACTGTGCCTGATCGACCGGCCGTGGGCGCTCGGCTGGGATTACTCGGCGGCCGAGCTTGACGCCGCGACCGCCAGGCTGGAGCGGCTCTACCGCGCCGCCGGGCGGAACGCAGGGACCGCGGTGCAGGACGCGTCCCAGGCGGCGGCCGCCGCGGCGATTGGCGCGGCGCTCTGCGGCGACCTCGACGTGCCTGCCGCGCTGGCGATCGCCGAGGAGGCGGGCGGCGCGGCGGCCCGCGGCCTGATCGCCACCCTGGGCCTGGCCGAGAGCGAGTGAGCCAGCCGCGGCCGACGGCGCCGCTGCGGGTGATCGTGGCCCCGGACAAGTTCAAGGGCAGCGCGACCGCCGCGCAGGCCGCCGCCGCGATCGCGGCCGGACTGCGGCGGGCCCGGCCTGATCTTGAGGTGGTGGAGCTGCCGGTAGCCGACGGCGGCGAAGGGACCGTGGCGGCGGCGATCGCGGCCGGGTATCAGCCGGTGACCGTGACCGCCGACGGGCCCACCGGGGAGCCGGTGCTGACCACGTTCGCGGTCAGCGGCGGCACCGCGGTGATCGAGCTCGCCGACGTGGCCGGCCTGCGGCGGCTGCCGGCCGGGCGGCCGGCGCCCCTGGATGCCTCCACGTTCGGGGTGGGCCAGGTCATCGCCGCTGCGCTGGACCGGGGGGCGACCAGGATCGTGCTCGGCATCGGCGGCAGCGCGAGCACCGACGGCGGGGCCGGCCTGGTCCAGGCGCTCGGGGTCCGGCTGACCGGCTGCGATGGCCGGCCGCTCGGTCGGGGCGGTGCCGCGCTTGCCGGCCTCGGCGGCGTCGACGCGGGCGGCCTGGACGGCCGGCTAGGCGGCGCGGAGGTGCTGGTCGCCTCCGACGTGGACAGTCCGCTGCTCGGGCCCGCCGGGGCGGCGGCCGTCTTCGCGCCGCAGAAGGGAGCAGGCCAGGCTGAGGTCGTCGCGCTCGAACGCGGGCTGGCCCGCTGGTCGGAGCTGACCGCCCTGGCGACCGGCCGGGATCTCGCCGACGCGTGGGGGGCAGGTGCCGCGGGCGGAACGGGCTTCGCCGCCCTGGCCTACCTCGGGGCCAAGGTGGTGCCGGGGATCGACCTGGTGCTCGACCTGACCGGGTTCGCCGCGGCGCTGGCCGGCGCGAGCCTGGTGATCACCGGGGAGGGCAGCCTGGACCGGCAGACGCTCGGCGGCAAGGCGCCGCTCGGCGTGGCGAGGGCCGCGGGGCGGGCCGGGGTGCCGGTCGCCGCGGTGGCCGGCCGGGTGCTGCTGAGCGCGCCCGAGCTGGCAGGCGCCGGGTTCGCCGCCGCGCTCTCGCTGGCCGACGCCGAGCCCGACCAGGCCGCGAGCATCGCCAGGGTGACCGAGCTGCTCGAGCGGGCGGGCCGCCAGATCGCCGCGGGCCCGCTGCTCCCGGCGGCCTAGCCCGGCGGCCTAGCCCGGCGGCCTAGCGTAGCTGGCTCAGCGCGGCGGGGCGCTCAGGTCCTCCGCCGATCTGGTCAGCACGTCGTCGATCGGCCTGCGCGGGGTCGTGACGGCGTGCGGGCCGTACCCGAGCCTGATGATCATCTGCGGGATCTCGTGCCACGGCCACGCCGGGGCCGAGTCGCCGCGCATGTCGCGCAGCTCGATCATCTGGTAAAGGAACGATGCGCTGACGCCGTGCGCCGTCGCGGTGAGCAGCACCCGCTGGAGCGCCTGTCCAGCCCGCAGCCAGTCGGCAGGCTCGTCGCGTGCGGTGCCGATCACGGCGACCTGCGGGATCGTCTCGTAGTCGCGGCCGGGCCGCTCGACGGTCGGCGCGGCGGCGATCAGGTCACTGGCCCGCACCGGCGACGGCTCGTGCCGCGGCCGTGACGGCAGGGCTCCGGCGGGAACGCCGTCCTCGTTGCTATCCGTCGCGATCCAGCTCTGCAGCTCGATCTGGTGCTGCACGTCCGCTGCGAGCTCGGCGCCGGCCTTTCCTGCCAGGTCGAGCACGGTCGCCAGGTCGCGCCCGGTCAGCATGCGGAACGAGGCGAACTCGAAGCTCGCTGCCTGCTCGAGCGCGACCTGCACCGACTCGGGCAGCTGCTCGTCGCTGTACGGTGCGCGGTTGGTATGCCGCTGCCAGATCGCCTCGTACATCTCCCGTTCGGCGAAGCTCGGCGGCCGCCCTGGCTCGGCCTGCACGACCGCGAGCACGACGGGGGAGAATCCCGGCTGCGGCAGTGGCCAGACCAGCGGGTTGTAGCCAGTCATCCTGATCGCTGTCCTGATGTTGAACAGCGCGGCGCCGCAGCTCAGGTAGAGCGCTCTGGCGTGCGGGTCGGCCACCCACAGCGCTCGGTCAGGGTCGGCGCGCACCTCAAGCAGATCGTCACCCACTGCCACGAAGTGCCAGGGCTGGGTGTTGTGGATCGACGGCGCGGCGGACCCGGCCTCGACCACTCTGCGCAGGATCCCGTCCTTCGCCAGAAGCTTCAGCATGGCTGTGCCTCCTGTCACTCCCGAGGACGCCGGCCGGCCAGCACTGCCCGGCCGGCCGACGTCGGCCAGTGGATGCACACATCCGAGCCTGACCGGGCGGCGGCAGGCCTGGCAGGGCCGTTGGGTGCCAGCGCCAGGGTCCTTGGTCCCGTATGCAGAGGTCGGGACGCACGTCCCCTCCGCTGACGGAACTTCGCCTCTGCCTCATACGGCCCGGCAGTGCTGCGATTGATATGTGGAGTGCCGGACACGCGGTCGCCCGAGGTCCGGGAGGACAGCGTCGCCCGAAGTTAGCGGGAGGTCACCATGAGCCGCAAGGACGAGTACCTGGAATCCATGGTCACGGACCTTGGCTCGGTCTACTACCAGACTCTGCAGGGCGAGGCGACCGAGGAGGACGTGGCGAGGGCCGTTGAGGCGGTCAGGTCGCATCGGGCCGCGACGGCCGGGCCTGCCGCCGGCCAGGCTCCTGGCCTGCTGCACGGCAAGTGGCGGGTCAAGGACGTGATGGCGACCGATGTGATCACCGTGGACCGGAACATGCCGTTCCATCAGGTGGTCAGGGTGCTGGTCGAGAACGACCTGAGCGCCGTCCCCGTCGTCTCCGGCGGCGGGCACGTGCTCGGGATGATCTCGGAGGCCGACCTGCTGCGCAAGGAGGAGCGCTTCTTCAGCAGGCTGGGGTCTGGCCTGCCGCGGCGCAGCCACCGCGAGCGGCAGCAGGCCGAGGCGTTCACCGCCGAGGGCCTGATGACCAGGCCGGCCGTCACCATCCACCCTGACGCGCCGCTCGGCGAGGCCGCGAGCCTGATGAACGGCAAGCACATCAGGCGGCTGCCCGTAGTCAGCCCGGCCAGGGAGCTGATCGGGCTGGTCAGCCGGCGCGACCTGCTCGCGGCGTTCCTGCGCCCGGACGGCGAGATCGCCGCCGAGGTCACCGACGACCTGATGCGCGACCTGGCCGGCAGCCCGGTGCGCGTGGCCGTGACGGTCACCGACGGCGAGGTGACCCTGTCCGGCGAGCTGCCCACGGCCGATCTGGTGGCCAGGGCGGCCAAGCTCGCCACCGAGGTGGACGGCGTGGTGGGGGTGCTCAGCAGGCTCACCGTCGGCCGGGAAGGCAAGCCAGCCAGCTAGGTCCCGGCCGGGGAATGCCCGCGCGGGTGTCGTGGTTCATACCCCTGCGGGTATCGCGAGGTACGCGATGCCCCGGACGGAGGATGACAGTGGCGACGGTGGAACTCACGGCCAGGAACTTCGACGAGGTGGTCGGCGGGGCCGAGCTGGCTCTGGTCGACTTCTGGGCGTCCTGGTGCGGTCCGTGCCGGATGTTCGGCCCGGTGTTCGAGCGGGTCTCTGACAAGCACGGCGACCTGGTGTTCGCGAAGGTGAACACCGAGGCCGAGCCCGGTCTGGCGCAGGCGTTCGGCATCACCTCGATCCCGACGCTGATGGTGATCAAGGACAAGGTGGTCCTGTACTCCGAGGCCGGCGCGCTGCCCGAGGCCTCGCTTGAGAAGCTGATCGAGCAGGCGCGCGCCGTGGACATGGACGAGGTGCGGACCGCCATGACCGCCGAGCAGGCCGCGACGCAGGCGGCCGGAGACACGAGCGCATGACGACCGACGACGGTGACGCGCGCGAGGCGGTGCTCAACCGGCTCCGGCGCGCTCAGGGGCAGCTGGCAGGCGTGATCGCCATGGTCGAGAGCGGCCGTGACTGCCGGGATGTCGTCACCCAGCTCGCCGCGGTGTCCCGCGCGCTCGACCGGGCCGGCTTCAAGATCGTCGCGACGAACATGCGGCAGTGCCTGAACGGGGAGTCCGCGATGAGCACCGACGAGCTCGAGCGGCTGTTCCTGGCGCTGGCCTGACCCCTGGCGGCCGGTCAGTCGGCCGGCCGCCAGGCGGACCAGGGAAGGTTTGCCGGATGGCGGCGCCGCTGTCGGGCAGCAGCGCCGCCATCACCGTGGTCAGTGCGGCTGCTCCTGGCGGTCGTCCAGGTAGGCAGGCATGTCCGGGGGGATGACCCTGCGGTTCAGGTCCACCACGACGGCGCCCGCCGCGCCGAGCGCGGCACGCGAGAGCCGGAAGTGGTGCATGCACATCAGCAGGTCGGTCCGGTGATCCCGGCCGGGCGAGGGCGGCATGATGGCGATGACAGCCGGACGTGCCGGGCAGCAGCAGGCTTGCCCCGCGGTCCTGAGCGCTTCCCAGTCGATGTGCTGGGAGGCAGGCCGGATGACATCGGAGGTGGTGGCTTGCGCCCCGGGCTGCTCACTGTCAGCATGAGGGAAGCTGGCGCTCTGGCGGGTGGCTCTCATGCATTCCAGATTGGGCGGTCGGCCAGGATCATAGGAGGGTCTAACCTCATCGCTTCGCCGGGACGTTGGGCCCTGAGTGGCCGGGCCGACCGTTACGTCCCCGGCCAGGCCACGTCGATGTAGACCTCGCCGGTCAGCTCGCCGACCCGGTACTTCGTGCTCCCGGCCAGCCCGAGCGCAATCGTCAGCACGCCCTCGAAGTCCCCGGCGACGTCGTAGCTCTTGAGCATGGGGTAGTGCATGGCTCGGACCGTGGTCGGCAGGGTGGGCTTTGCGCTCGCATTGTGCCCCTGCGCGGGCGAGAACTTGATCACCAGGAACCGCGAGCCCGGCATGGTGATCGTTTTCCCCGACGGATCCTGGATTACCTTTGCAACAAATCCCACGGTGTACCCGGGGACCGCCCCGCTGAACTCGACCACCAGCCGGTCGAACTTGCAGTCGGCATGCGTGCCGACCCTGATGCCCGTGGCGACCGGAACCGGCGGAACGGAGACCTGGTGGGTGACTGACATCGACGCAGTGCGCCAGCCGCCCGCGCAGCTGACCGGCGAGGCGGACGTGCTGGCAGCGGCTGGCGACGAGGAGGGTGACGAGGGCGGCTGGCTGGATGATGGCGGGGCGGAACTTGACGTAGCGGTCGGTTGCGACGAGGTGGACGGGGCGCCTGAGCACGCGGCAAGTCCGAGCGCGGCCACCGTGATCACGGCCGGGCCGGCGAAGCGGCGGGCCGGTCGTCCCAGATCCGGCGGGCCGGTGTCCCGATCCGGCGGGCCGGTGTCCAGATCCGGCGGGCCGGTGTCCAGATCCGGCGGGCCGGTGTCCAGATCCGGCGGGCTGGGTGACCCTGCATGGCGTCCTCCCTCGGCGTGCCCGCCCGCTGCCGTTGACAGCGCTGCCGTTGACAGTGCTGCCGCGGATAGTGCGGCCGCGGCGAGTGCCGCCGCGGACAGTGCAAGAGCACGCTTTACCGCTTATACCAGAAGCACCCCCATGCCGGACCTTATGACCGGTCCGAAGGTCACCAGCGAGCGTCGAGGATCCCGGCCAGGCCGGGTCCTTCGGCCCTGCTGTCCTGCCTGGCCGGCTGGGAGCATGACCTTGCGGAGTAGTGCGACCCAAGGGGGTGTCCGCGATGACGACTCTGGTCGCCGAGGTCATGACGTACAACGTGGTGGCCGTGCGTGAGGAAGCTGAGTTCAAGGAGATCGTCTCGGTGATGCACCGGCGCCGGGTGAGCGCGTTCCCCGTGCTCGACAGCGACGACCGGGTAATCGGCGTCGTGTCGGAGGCCGACCTGCTGCCGCGAGAGGCCTACCCCGCGCGGCCCACCCGCAGGGACGAGCGCCGGCGGGTGCCGGCCAAGGCCGAGGCGATGACCGCCTCCGCGCTGATGACCAGCCCGGCCGTGACGGTCGCGCCGCAGGCGACGGTCACCGAGGCGGCGCGGGTCATGCACACCAAGAAGGTGAAGCGGCTCCCGGTTGTCGATGACAACGGCCGCCTGGTCGGGATCGTGAGCCGCGTTGACCTGCTCGGGGTGTACGACCGGCCGGACGCTCAGATCCTGGCCGAGGTCACCGAGCGGGTGATCGGCGGCGACTTCGTCTTCGACCCGAGCGAGTTCGCGGTATCCGTCCGGGCGGGCGTGGTGACGATCGCCGGCAAGGTAGATCGGCAGGAGGTCGCGTTCAAGCTGCTCACGGCCCTCTGGGACGTGCCCGGCGTCGTCGACGTCCGTGACCGGCTGACCTACCTGGTGCAGAAGAAGTAGCGGCAGCAAAGAGAGCCGGCTCCGGGACTTCCGCGGAAGGCATCAGTCTCGCGCGGAAGGCATCAGTCTCGGGACCGGCTGAACAGTTGCCAGCCCCGGGACTGGAGCGGAAGGCAGTCCCGGGACCGGCTCAGCAGGCCGCCAGCGGGCGAGAATCGCTGGCGTCAGGCCTTGACGGCCTTGGCCTGCTTGATCGTGACGTGCTTCTCGGCCTTCTTCGCCTCCTTGTCCTTCAGGTCGACGACGACCTCAAGGATCCCCTTGTCGTAGGTGGCCTCGATGTGCTCTTCGTCGGCCCCCAGTGGGAGCACCACCCGGCGGCTGAAGCTGCCGTACCGGAACTCGGAGTGAGTCTTGTCGACCTCCTCCTCGTGCCGTTCCGCCTTGATGCTCAGAACCCCGTCGATCACCGACACGTCCACCTCGTGCTCAGGGTCAATCCCGGGCAGTTCGGCGCGGACGATGTAGTGCCCGTCCTTGACGAAGTCCTCCATCCGCATCCCCTGACCAAGCAGCGGACGGAACATCGTCATCGGCGAGTCCATCCAGTCGAACAAGTCGAGGAACGGTCGGCTCTCCTTACGAACCACCGTGCTCATGGAGCGCACCTCCTTCGCTACCTCGTACTTCGTTGTTCACTTTCAGTGAAGTACCGGAGTTACTTCTTTGCCAGGGGCGAAAGGCGCACTGGCGCGGGACCTTCGGCCATCGGGCCGCGTCCACGCCCTGTCGGCCGCGGAGCCGGGACCATCGGCCGCGGAGCGGGACCCATCGGCCGCGGAGCGGGACCCATCGGCCGCGGAGCGGGACCCATCGGCCGCGGAGCGGGACCATCGGCCTGTGCGCCGCACAATCGGCCCTGACCTGACCCTATGGGGGCCGGGCGTCAGGCCGGACCCCCTTTCCTGCTCAGCCCGGCAGCGTGATGCTCCGGGTGATAGACGAGCTCGGGAAGGAGGCCGGCAATGTCTGTTTACGTCGGGATCGACGTTCACCGCAAGCGTTCTCAGGTGGCAGTCATCGACTCCGGTGGCGAGGTACTCGCTAACCGGAACGTGCCGAACGGGGTGCAGACGATCCTGGGCGTGATCGGCGGCGTTCGGCTGGGGGTGGCTGCTGGAGCTGCTGGAGGACTACGGCTTCAGCCCGCACCTGGCGCACCCGCTTCAGTGCAAGGCGATCGCCTCGGCGCGGCTGAAGAACGACAAGGGCCGACGCCGCGATCCTGGCGCGGCTGCTGCGCGCGGACCTTCTCCCGGAGGCGTGGATCGCGCCGCCGCAGGTGCGCCAGCTCCGGGCGCTGCTGCGGCACCGGGCCCAGCTGGTCCGGCTGCGGACCCTGCTGCGCCACCGGATCCACGCGGTCCTGGCCGACCACGGCCAGGACCGGCCGGCCGGGTGCTGGAGCGGCCCGGGCCGGGCCTGGCTCGCCTCGCTGCTGCTGCCGGCGGTGTCGCGGGAGGTGATCGAGGACGACCTGGCCATGATCGGCGCGCTGCAGGTCCCGATCGACCGGCTCGACCTCGAGGTACGCCAGCGCGCCAGGTCCGACCCGCGGGTCAAGGTCCTGACCCGGCTGCCCGGCGTCGGCCCGTTCACCGCGCTGGTCATCCTGGCCGAGACCGGCGACATCACCCGGTTCGCCTCGGCGCGCAAGCTCGCCTCCTGGGCCGGGCTCACCCCGACCGTCCGCGGGTCGGACCGCACCGTCCGGCACGGCCACATCTCCAAGATGGGGTCGGCGTGGCTGCGGTGGGTCTTGTGCGAGGCACCGCAGACCGCCTGGCGGCACCCCGACTATGGTGCCAGCTACGCCGCGATCGCCCGCCGCCGCGGCAAGAAGATCGCCACCACCGCCGTCGCCCGCAAGCTGCTCACCCGCGCCTGGCACCTGCTCACCGACGCCGAGCGCGCCGCACATCCTCCAGCCGACACTTCAGCACCCGCCGCGTGAACGCGGCCAACCAGCCGGGACGGGTCGCCAGCCCCGGGCGAGCTCGCATACTCCGCATCAGCCGGCCTGGCCGCGCTCGATGACCTGACTGAGCAGCCCGGTCCCCGGATGTCACGGTCATGGCGCCCGCCACCCCCGGCAGGCGCCGAATGGGTGCACGTGAGACCACTCCGCCGGCCACGCACACCCGGGGAAACCAGCCAGAGACCCCCACCCCCCCAGCAACCCCGCAACCAGCAGGCCCTTCCTCGCTCCCGAATCATCGGCCGCCGCTCGCCGGCGTCCAGCTCGTTCGTCCTCGACCGCGCCCATCCGGGCGCCCCGGGCTGCGGGCGCTCCAGCTGCACCCCGGACCACGCGACGGCACCGAACCCGGCAGCTGCGAGGAAACGCCAGGAAAACAGTCCCACCCAGCCCGACGACACCAAAGTCACCGGGCTAGATCAACCCGCCCTCTTGACAGTTGAGACCCCCATGGGTGCGCACATGCGCTTGGTAACCAGGCCACGCGGACGAAGGTCCCGGCGAGCAAGGCCGGCGTGCCCTGGCTCGGCGCCGCCCGCGGCCTGCACAGTGGAGCCATGACAGCCTTTGGGGGAGCCATGAGCGGGACGCAGCAGAACCAGGATCTGCCGGTCGCCGAGGCGCTGCGGCTTCTCGGCAACGTGCGGTTCGGGCGGGTGGTCTTTACCAGCCGCGCGCTGCCCGCGGTCCGGCCGGTCAGGCACGTCGTCGTCGGCAGCACGATCGTGATCGCGGCCGGTCCTGAGCTCGTGCTCGGCCCCTCATCGCCGTCGACGTCAGCGACCGGCGAGACGATCGTCGCTTACGAGGCCGACCAGCTCGACAGCACCGGGTGCTCGGGCTGGGGCGTCGTGGTGGTCGGCCGGGCCAGGCCGGTCACCGAGCAGGCAGAGATCCTGCGCTACCGGCGGCTGCTCCCGCAGATCAGCGTGCCCGACCAGCTGGTCGCGATCAGCGCGGACGTGGTGACCGGATTCCGCCTTGACGGCTCGTCGGACGTCGCCGGGCCCGTGGCCGTCGAGCCTGTGCCCGCAGGACGGTGACCGGCAGGCTCAGGGGAGCCGGCCTCCGCCCGCAGCGGCCTGAATGGGGAACCGCAGCCGCGCGGCCGCCGGGAACGGCGGTTCTGGCACAGAGATGACCTCGCCGCCACCGTCCAGCGTCTGGCTGGCGAGCTCGTCGAGTACGTCGGGCACGACCCGGCAGGACGTGGCGGGGTCCGGGCAGTCGCAGCCACCGTCGCCGAGGCCGATCGCGCCGCAGGTGTCGCACGCGTACCCGGGGATCAGCACGTCATCGGGCAGGATCAGGCCGGCGATCGCCCGTGACCTGCTCGCCGCCAGGCAGCCAGGCAGGTCGGTGACCGTCGCGGTGCCCGGCTGTCCGTCGAGCACGTCGCGGACGGCACTTGCCTCCCGGGCGCCGGTGAACCCGGCGATGACCGGGGCCGCGAGGTCGCGGACCCTGGCCGGGGTCATCGTGGCGAGGTCGGCGTGGAAGCTCCCGGCGACGCTTCCGGCGACCTGGCGGGGCAGCGCGCCGATGAAACTGCTGACCTCGCTGCGCTGTCCGCCGAGCACCAGCGGACGCTGCTCGCCGTCGGCCGGGCGCTCCAGGATGTCGATCACCTCGCGGTAGTGACGGCGCGCCAGGGTCATGATCCGCTGCTGCATCCGGTGCCCCTGCAGGCCGTACCAGCCGGCGAAGGCGGTGCTCGGCACGCCGGTCCCGGTCCGCTCGGCGACGGTCTCGATCTCCTCGCCGCGAACGCTGAAGATCCAGGCGTGCCGGTTGTCGATCAGCGCGGCCCGATAGGCCGGATGGCGCTGCAGGGCGGCCAGCAGCGGCCTGGTGTACGGCCTGGCCGAGATGACGGCCTGCTCGCTCACCCGGCCTGGCAGCGGGATGGTCTCGAAGAGGGCGAGGCCCGCGCAGGCGAAGATCGCGACGGTGTGGCCAAGCCAGTCCAGGCTGTGCTCGTCGATCACCTCAGACACGGCCCTGGCGTCGGCGTCGCTGACCGCGGCCATGCCCTGGCCGCCCGGCCTGGCGGCTGCGGCCTTGATCAGCTCGCGGGCCCTGACCGGCAGGCCGCGGTGCTCGGCCAGGTCGAGCGGCACGGTCAGGTAGATCGAGAGCACGGCGGGCTCGGCGGCCCGCAGCGCGCGGAGTTCGTCGGCCTGAGTCCTGGCGATCATGGCGATCCTCCTCGGTAATCCGGCCGGGCGGGTGCGGTACGGCAGAGAATGTGGCTGGACGACAGCTCGGGGGCAGGCACGGGCCCGGGCGGCCAGATCGGACCGAGGGGAGCGCGGGTATGACCGGGACGGCGATCGGCGTCGAGGCGGTATCCGTGGACAAGCCGGACGATGTGAACGTGATCGTCGGCCAGGCCCACTTCATCAAGACGGTCGAGGACCTCTACGAGGCGCTGACCGGGGTGAGCCCGCACCTGAGGTTCGGCCTCGCCTTCTGCGAGGCGTCCGGCGACCGGCTGATCCGGCGCTCTGGCAATGACGAGCAGCTCACTGCCCTGGCGGTGGCCGCGGCCGAGGCGATCGCGGCCGGCCACTCCTTCGTGATCATGTTGAGGAACGGGTTCCCGGTCAACGTGCTCAACCCGGTCAAGGCTGTGCCTGAGGTCTGCGCGATCTTCTGCGCCACGGCCAACCCGGTCGACGTGCTCGTCGCCAGCACCGGCCGGGGCCGGGGCATCGTTGGTGTTGTTGACGGCTCGCCCCCCGTCGGTGTCGAGGCCGATGCCGATGTCGCGCGGCGGCACCGGCTGCTGCGCGACATCGGCTACAAGCTGTGACGTCCGGCTGATGCCTGGCGGCTACTTCTTGGCCGGATGCCGGCGCGGATGGTGCTGTACGACCGTGTCCGCGGAAGGGAAAAACACGCTCTCGTGGTCGTCGTTCCAGCGGACCAGGTACGGAGGCTGGCCGTCGGCGCCGCGAACCTCGATGATCTCGCCATGACGGTCCTCGTCGCCCTGGTGACGACCCTTGACCGTCAGCTCGTCTCCGATTGCTGCCTTCATGGCTCTCCTTCCCCGTCGGGGTTCGCCAGGCCCTGCGCCTCCCGGTCGTCCCTTCCCGGTTCGTCATCGTCCTACCCCACTTAGCAGTGACATCGTGTCGCCATGACAAGTCAGCTGCCAGGGCCGAAGGTCCGCAATGGCAGGCCCGGCGGGACCTTGGTCTCTGGCAGGCCGCGATGCCGGGTATTACACCAGTGCTGAAGCCCTGGCCATGATGTCCGGACTGCCGCGCGCCACGGCCAGCGGCAGGGAACCCGGTGTCCGACGGAGGTTCGGTTGCCACAGCTCAGTGACTTCCTGCACAGGTTCCGGCAGGCCGGAGCCCCTGGCGCGGCCAGCATGGCCGGCGTGCCCGCCGACCGGTCGGCGGAGCTCGCCGCCGAGCTGAGGCCGGTGCTCGCGCTGCTCGACGGCACCCAGGAGCAGTGCGCGCAGGTCGTCGCGCAGGCACGGCAGGAGGCCGGGCGGATCGTCGCGCGGGCGCGGCAGGAGGCCGGGCGGATCGCCGCCGATGGCGGGAACCGGGCGGAGACGGCGCGCGGCGAGGCGGCGGCGCAGCTGCTTGGCAACGCCAGGGCACAGGCCGCCGCGCAAGGGCTGGCCGCCGCGCGCAGCGCGGCCGGCCGGCCACGTCCTGCCGATGACGACGTGCGAGCACTGGTCCAGGCGGCGGTCGACCTGGTCAGGGCGATCCCGGGCGAGGCGGTCCGGTGAGCGCCGGCTGGGTGGCAGGCAGTGTCAGGGCCAGGGCGATCGCCAGGCGCCGGATCGGCCAGGATGAGGCTCGGCGGCTGGCCGGGTGCGGCTCGCTCGGCGAGGCGCTCGACCTGCTGGCGGCGACGCCGTACCGGACGAGCAGTGCGCAGGCGGCTGCGGGGAGCGGCGGCGAGGTTGCCCTCGCCGCCGCCCAGCACGCGGTGCTCGCTTCCGTGCTCTGGGACCTGCGCGTGCTGGTCGGCTGGCTGCCGCAGGGCGGCGCCTCGCTGATGCGGACCCTGGCCGGCTGGTACGAGATCGCGAACGCGGCCGAGCGGATCGCCGAACTGTCCGGCCGCGACAGCGGGGCGACGTTCACGCTCGGATCGCTGGCCACCGCCTGGCCCAGGCTGCGCCGGTCGGCGAGCCTGCCCGAGATGCGGGCCGCGCTGTCCGCCTCGGCGTGGCAGGACCCCGGCGGCGATAGCGAGCAGGCGGTCCAGGTGGGCCTGCGGGCCCTGTGGGCCCAGCGGGTGGCCGGCCTCGGCGAGCCTGCCCGTACCTGGGCCGCCAGCGCCCTGGTGCTGCTGCTCGCGGCCGAGAGGTTCGGTGCGGGCCGGGCCGAGCATCCGGTGCTGAGGTCGGTCGCGGCCAGCCTGGCCGGGCCGGCGGCGGCGGACGCCCGGAGCCTGGAGGACCTGTCGGCTCGCCTGCCGCCTCGGCTGCGCTGGGTGCTCGACGGGGTGCACGCTCCCGGCGATCTGTGGCGCGCCGAGTCAGCCTGGTGGGCAAGGACCGAGCAGGACGGCATGCGGCTGCTCAACGGGCCCGGCTTCGACCGGCGGCCGGTGATCGGCGCGGCCGTGGTGCTGGCCGCCGATGCCAGGCGGGTCGCGGCCGCGCTTGAGGTAGCCGCCCGCGGCGGCGGGGCGGCGGAGGCGTTCGATGCCGTGGCTTGAGACCGCCTTCCCGGTCAGGATGACCCGCATCGCGCTGGTGGCCCCTGCCGAGCGGCTGCGCGACATGCTGGTGCGGGTCGCCGCCGCTGGCGTCGTGGAGATCGACGGCGATTCCGGTGCCGCGCCATCGGCCGGGCAGCCTCCCGTCAGCGAAGCGGGACCTTCCGGCCAGCCTGCCAGTGGGCTGGCGCCGGTCGGCGCACACGGTGGTGAGGCGTTGCTGTCGGCGGCGCTGCCGGACCTCGCGGCACTCGCCGGAGCCGGCCGGACCGACCTGATCGCTGGCGAGGCGCAGCTTCGGCAGTACGCGGACACCGCAGTCCGCGATGGCTCGGTCGCGGCGCTGGCCGGCTGGACGCCGGCCAGCGAGGTCGGCGGCCTGCGCGCGGCGCTGGCCGGGACCGGCTGCGCCGTCGTGCCCATGCGGCGGTCGCGCACCGCCGAGGCGCCCACGCTGGTGGCCGGGTCGGCCGGCCAGCGGGCGCTGACCCCGCTGGTCTCGACCTACGGCACGGTGCCCTACGCCGACTTCAACCCCGCCTGGCTGGCCTGGGCCAGCTACGTGCTGATGTTCGGGATGATGTTCGGCGACGTCGGGGACGGTCTGCTGGTCATCGGCGCGGCCGTCGCGCTCTGGGCAGGCTGGCCGGCCTGGGCGGCCAGGTACCGCGCGGCGTGGCCGTTCGTGGCCGGGGCCGGGGTGGCCGCGACCGCGTTCGGCTTCGCCTACGGTGAGTTCTTCGGCCCGACCGGAGTGGTGCCCACGCTGTGGCTCAATCCGCTCGCTCGCCCGATCCCGCTGCTGGTGGCCGGGATCGGGGCCGGCGCCGTGCTGCTGGCAGGCGCGTACGCGCTCGGCGTGCTCAACCGGTTGCGTGAGGGCGGCTGGCCGCTGGCCCTGTACGCGCCGTCGGGCATCGCCGGGGCCACGCTGTTCGTCGGCATCGGCGTCCTCGCGGCCGGCTGGTACTACCACCTCGCCGCGGTCCTGATCACCGGCGCCGTGCTCGCGGTCGGCGCGCTCGCGGTGGGCTTCATCGGATTCCTCGCCGAGGGCGGCGGCGGCGGTTACGGGCTCACCCAGGCTTGCGTGGAGGCCTTTGACCTGGCGGTGCGGCTCGGCTCCAACATCCTCTCGTTCGCCAGGCTGGCCGCCTTCGGGCTCGCGCACGCGGCGCTCGGGCTGCTGGTATGGCAGGGCACCCAGGCGCTCTGGCACCGGGGCGGGGTATATGTCGTACTCGCCGCCGTCCTGTTCCTAGCCGGAGGCGCGCTGGCTTTCGCGCTCGAGGGGCTGGTGGCCGCCGTTCAGGCACTGCGGCTTGAGTACTACGAGTTGTTCTCCCGCGTCTTCGTATCGCAGGGCCGCCCGTTCCGGCCCTGGCATCTGAGGGTCGATACCGGCGGCGAGGGCGACCATGGCGAAGAGGATGATCGGTTGATGGCGCGGGCTGGCGCCCGCGGGCTTGGGGAGGCGTGATGGCCGTCTGGCTGCTCGGACTGCCGGTGATCGTGGTGGCGGCCTTGCTCGGCAAGCTGGCGGCGCGGCGCGGTGTACGGGCGGGCTACCTGCTGGCCGGGGTCAGCGTGGTGGTGCTCGCCGCGGCGGTGGTGCTGCTCGTGGTGGTCGCCGGGCCGGCCGGGGCTGCGGTCGGTGCGGGGGTCGTGAAGGCGGGCGCGGCGGCCACGGCGTCCGCCGCGGGAACGACGGCGGGAAACTCGGCCGCGCTGATCGGCGCCGGAATCGCGGTAGCTGGCTCCACCATTGGGGCAGGCATCGCCGTGGCGTATGTGGGTGCGGCGGCGCTCGCCGTGATGAGCGAGCGGCCCGAGCTGTTCGGCCGGGCCATGGTGCTCGTGGGACTGGCCGAGGGCATCGCGATCTACGGGCTGATTGTGGCGATCATCCTGATCGGGAAGGCCTGACGTGGCCAGGGCCGCGGTGATCGGCGAGCCGCTGCGGATCGGCGGCTACGCGCTGGCCGGGGCGCTGGTCTGCCCGGCGGACGACCTGGGGCAGGCGACCGTGGCCTGGCGGGAGCTCCCCGGCGACGTCGCGGTCGTGGTGCTGACCCCGAAGGCGGCCGGCTGGCTGGCCGGTGAGCTTGCCGGGCGGCCCGGCGTGCTGCCCGTTGTGCTGCCGGACGAGGCGCCGGCCGCCCTGGCCGGGGCGAATGCGGCCACGGATCCGATGCCGGTTGCGGCGACGAGTGAGGCCGGGGATGCCAGTCCTGGATCGGCGGCGCCGGGAGCAGGCCGATGACGCTGCTGGCCGACCAGCGGGCCGCCCTCGAGCCCGCCAGCGCCGAGCTGCTCCGGCGCGCCGCGCAGGAGGCCACGGACATCCTGGCCGTGGCCAGCGACGAGGCGGACGCGCTGCTGGCGCGGGCAAGGCGCGACGCCGAGGCCGAGGTGGAGCGGGCCAGGGCGGCAGGCGCGGCCCAGGCCGAGCCGGTGGCCGCGGCCGAGCTCGGCCGGAGCCGGCGCACCGCAAGGTCGGCCATGCTCGGGGCCGAGCTGCGGACGCACGACGAGATTGCCGGCCAGATCAGGTCGGCGGTGCTCGGTCTGCGCGACGAACCGGGTTATCCGGCGCTGCGGGACCGGCTGGCCGCGATGGCCAGGCGGCGGGCCGGGCCTGGCGCGCAGGTCACCGAGCATCCGGACGGCGGTGTGATCGCCCGCACTGGCGGGGTCGTGGTGGATTGCTCGCTGCCAAGGCTGGCCGATCGCGCCATCGAGGAACTCGGCACCAGGATCGCCGGGTTGTGCGGCCCGTGAGCACCGGCGTACCCGCGGCTGACCCGGCTCACCCGGCTGACCTCGCTGACCCGGGCGACCGGGCTGGCCTGGCGGTCGGGCGGGTCAGCCGGGTCAGCGGGCCGCTGGTCGAGGTGACCGGGCTCGCCGGACTCGCGATGTCGGACATCGTGGAGGTGGGGGAGCACCGGCTGCCCGGCGAGGTCGTCGCGATCAGCGGCGGCCGCGCGGTGATCCAGGCCTACGAGTACACCGGCGGCCTGGCGCCCGGCGACCAGGCGCGCGGGCTCGGCAGGCCGCTCTCGGCCAGGCTGGGCCCGCAGCTGCTCGGCGGCGTCTTCGACGGGCTGCTCAGGCCCCTTGACGGGGCGGGCGCCTGGCTGGATCCGGCCAGCAGGGACCAGGACGAGGCGGGCGCCGCGGCCGGGGAGGCCGGCCACGGGCCGGACTACGGCTTCACCCCGCAGGCCGCCGACGGGGACGAGCTGGCGGCCGGCGGATGCCTGGGCACGCTCGCGACCGCGGGCGGCGTCGGGTACCGAGTGCTCGTGCCGCCGGGTGCCGGCGGCACGGTGGCCGGGCTGCGGCCGGCCGTCCGGGTGACCGCGGCCGACGTGGTCGCCACCGTGGGCGGCGAGCCCGTGCCGGTGACCAGCTCGTGGCCCGTCAGGCTGCCCAGGCCCTACGCCGAGCGGCTGGACGGCGACGGCCCGCTGCAGACCGGGCAGCGGGTCATCGACGTGCTGTTCCCGATCACCAGGGGCGGCACGAGCGCGGTGCCCGGCGGGTTCGGCACCGGCAAGACCGTGCTGCTCCAGCAGATCACCAAGTGGTGCGACGCCGACGTGATCGTCTACGTCGGCTGCGGCGAGCGCGGCAACGAGCTCGCCGACATGCTCAGCGAGCTCGGCGAGCTGAGCGACCCGCGGACCGGCGGCATGCTCGCCCAGCGCACCGTGGTGATCGCGAACACGTCCAACATGCCGATGATGGCCAGGGAGGCCAGCATCTACAGCGCCGCGGCGGTGGCCGAGTTCTTCAGGGACATGGGCCTGAACGTGGTGGTGGTGGCCGACTCCACGTCCCGGTGGGCTGAGGCGCTACGCGAGTTCTCCTCGCGCAACGGCGAGATGCCCGCCGAGGAGGGCTACCCGGCCAGCCTGGCGTCCGCGCTTGCCGCGTTCTACGAGCGGGCTGGCCGGGTCACCACCAGCGGCGGGTACGAGGGGTCGATCACGATCATCGGCGCTGTCTCGCCGGCCGGCGGCGACATGACCGAGCCTGTGACCGCCTACACGCAGCGGTTCGTCCGCACCCTGTGGACGCTGGACCGCGAGCTCGCCTACGCCAGGCATTACCCGGCGATCTCGTGGGCTGGCTCGTTCTCCAGGGATGCCGCGGTGATCGGCAACTGGCACGCTCGCCACGGCGACCCGGACTGGGCGGCGCGGCGGGCCAGGCTCAGCGAGCTGCTTGCCGAGGCCGACCGGGCCAGCGAGCTCGCCGAGCTGATGGGCGTCACGGCGCTGCCGCCGAGGCAGCGGATGACGATCCTGGCTGGCAGGCTGGCCAGGGAGGGCCTGCTGCAGCAGAGCGCGGTCAGCGACGCCGACGCCTACTGCGACCAGGCCAGGGCCGCCGCGCTCGCCGACCTCGTGCTCACCGTCGCCGGTCGCTGCCGGGAGCTGGCCGACCAGGGCGTCGACCCCGGCCTGATCGAGGAGCAGGACTTCTCGCCGGTGCTGCGCGCCAAGGAGGACGCGAGCACCCCCGATCAGGTGCGCGCGCTCGGCGCGCAGGTGATCGCCGGGCTCGGCGCGCTGGCCAGCGACGGCCAGGATGCCGGAGCCGGGCCGTGACCGGGTGGGCCAGGCGGGAGTTCACCTCGGTCGGCGAGCTGCGCGGGCCGCTGCTCGTCGTGCGCGGGGTGACCGGAGTCGGCTGGGACGAGTTCGCCACCATCCGGCTGGACGGCGCCGGCAGCGGCCGGCCGGGCGGGCAAGTGCGGCACGGCCTGGTGCTCGAGGCCGACGGCGATCTCGCGGTGGTCCAGGTGCTCGAAGGCACCGCTGGCATGGACCCGGCGGGCACGTCCGTGGAGTTCTCCGGCAGCCCACTGCGGATCCCGGTGGGAACGCAGTGGCTCGGCCGGGTCTGCAACGGCCGGGGCGAGCCAAGGGACGGCGGCCCGCCGGTGACCGGCGAGGTGACGATGCCGGTGGCCGGGCTGCCGATCAACCCGGTGGCCAGGCAGCCACCGGCCGAGCCGGTGATCACCGGCGTCTCGGTGATCGACGAGCTGATGACCGTGGTGCGCGGCCAGAAGCTGCCCATCTTCTCGGTGGCCGGGCTGCCGCACCTTGAGCTGGCCGGCCAGGTGGCCGCGCAGGCCTCGGCGGGTGGCGAGCCGTTCAGCGTGGTGTTCGCCGCGATGGGGCTGACTCACGAGGACGCTGCGGCGATCCGGGCGACGCTCGAGGAGCGCTCGGCGGCCGGCGAGCTCGTGCTGCTGCTCAACCTCGCCGACGAACCTGTGATCGAGCGGATACTCACCCCGCGGCTGGCGCTGACAGTCGCCGAGCATCTTGCGTTCGAAATAGGAAGGCATGTCCTGGTCGTGATGGCCGACATGACGAGCTACTGCGAGGCGCTGCGGGAGGTGAGCGCGGCGAGGGGCGAGCTGCCCGCCCGCCGGGCCTACCCCGGCTACCTGTACAGCGACCTGGCCTCGCTGTACGAGCGGTGCGGCCGGATCACCGGGATGCCGGGGTCGCTCACGCTGGTGCCGGTCCTGACCATGCCGGCCGGTGACATCACGCACCCGGTGCCCGACCTGACCGGATACATCACCGAGGGTCAGATCGTGCTCTCGGCCGACCTGCACGCACGGGGCATCTACCCCCCGGTGGACGCGCTGTCGTCGCTGTCCAGGCTGATGCGGCACGGCGCCGGCCCTGGGCGGACCAGGGCCGACCACCTGGACGTGGCGGCGCAGACGCTGGCCGCGCTGGCGGCCGCCAGGCGCGCGCGCGAGCTCGCCGAGCTGATCGGCACCGCCGCGCTGAGCGAGTCGGACCGGCGGTATCAGCAGCTGGAGCGGGCGTTCGAGGCGGACCTGATGAGCCAGGGCGTGACGCAGGCAAGGAGCATGGACCAGACGCTGGCGCTTGCCTGGCAGGTACTTGGCGTCCTGCCGCGCCGGGATCTCACGATGTTGTCGGCCAGCGCGCTCGACGAGTACTACCCGCACCGCGACGGTGACGGGGAGCCGGCCGCGAGCGGGTCGTCAGCGAGCCGGTCGGCAACCGGAGGCGAGCAGGGGGACACGTCAGCGAGCCGGTCGCTGGGCGGAGGCGAGCGGGGGGACACGTCAGCGAGCCGGTCGCTGGGCGGAGGCGAGCGGGGGGACACGTCAGCGAGCCGGTCGCTGGGCGGAGGCGAGCGGGGGAACACTGCATGAGCGGGCCTCGGCTGGCGGTGCCGCCAGGCCGGGCCGGGCGGCTCTGGCTTGACCGCAGGCTCGGCGCGGCCCGGCGCGGCGTTGACCTGCTCGACCGCAAGCTGCGGATACTCCAGATCGAGCTGGCCGCAAGGCGCGAGGTGGCAGCCGCCACCGAGCGTGAGTGGGCCAGGCTCAGCGCCGAGGCCGACCGGGCGCTGCTTGTCGCGTCCCTGCTCGGCGGGCAGCGGGCGATCAGGCTTGCGACCGGGAGCGAGTTCGCGCAGGTGCGGATCGACGACACGGTGACAATTGGCGTCCGGCACCCCGCGCGCGGCAGCCTCGTGCCGCCTGCCGGACCCGATCCATGGGCGGGCCTGCCGGCCGAGCAGGCCAGGCTAGCGCACCGCGCGGCGCTTGACGCGGCCGTCAAGCAGGCCGCCGCCGCGGAGGCGGTCCGCATCCTGGCCGCCGAGACTACCGCGACCAGGTACCGGCTGCGCGCGATCAGGGACCGCCTGATTCCCGCGCTCGAGGAGGCGCGGGCGCAGGTCGCGCTGGCGATCGACGAGCAGGAACGGGCCGACGGCGCTCGCCTGCGCCGGGCCAGCGGCTCATCGCTGCACCGACCCGGCGACCGTGCGGCAGGCCCGCAGAGCATCACCTCCGCCGGCCCGTCCGGAACCCGTCCGGAATGAGACCCGAGGGCCTGCCCGGGATGACCCCCGACAACCCGGCCGGTACCTCCCCCGACGACCCGCCCGGTACCTCCCCCGACGACCCGCCCGGTACCTCCCCTGACGACCCGCCCGGTACCTCCCCTGACGACCCGCCCGGCTCGTGGCGGTAGCTGGCGGTTTGCCGCGTGCCGCAGCTCACAGGTTGGGACCTTCGACCCTAGTGACGGGAGCGGCGGGTGCGGTGTTATGGAAGTGACGAGAGGGACTCAAGAAAGGATGCGAGGGATACGAGCGAGCACAGCCCGCACACCACGCAATCTGCATTCGCGAGAAACGCGATGAGCCCCTCTCGCCGCAACGGGGGGACTCTGCTGATAGCCCGGGGACCTCGCGCGGAGAGTCGGGGGGCTCGCGCGAGGATCCCCGGGCTCATGCTTGCGGACGGCCGCCTTGCTGCGCCTCCCCGTGCTGTGCCTGCCCGTGCTGTGCCTGCCCGTGCTGTGCCTGCCCGTGCTGAGCCTTGGTGAGTGCGCCCGGCTGACCGAAGGCCTCGATCCTGGTGGCTACCACCTCCTCAAGCCGGTCCTCAAGTTGCCTGATCACGCTGCGGCAGCGGCTCAGGTCGTCATCGGGAATGCCGCGCAGCAGGTCGTAGGCGAGCGTGCGGTACGACTCGTCAAGCCGCTCAAGCGTCGACTTGGCCGCTGGGGTCAGCGAGATGATCGTGGCGCGCCGGTCGCCCGGGTGCGGGGCGCGGGTGACCCAGCCGTCGGCCTCGAGCGAGTCGACCAGCCCGGTCACCGTCCGCGGCGAGACGCCGAGTGCGTCGCTCAGCGCACGCATCAGCACCGGGCCTGACTCGCGCAGTGCCCAGAGCACCCGGCCCCTGGCGAAGCCAAGTCCGTAGTCGCGAGCCCCCATGTCGAGCAGGCCCACCAGCGTCGGCGCCAGCCTGAACAGCAGGTTCAGCAGGCTGATCGGGAGGTCGGCCGACGGGGAGTCGGCGTTCCTCGAGGCGGCTCGGTGCGCGGCCTCCAGGTCGGCCGCACTGACCTGCGCCGGGTCGCGCGGGCCGACGGCAAGATCCGAACTTCCTGTGTCAGGCATATAGTCTGGTTGCCTCACTAACTGCTAGCCTCATAGTGTGCTTAATTCTAGTGCTTCCGTGTGTCCGCTGGCCATCGACGCGTCAGGTGTGGCCAAGTCGTTCGGATCGGTGACCGCGCTCGGCGGCATCGACCTTGCCGTACCCGCGGGGACGCTGACCGCGCTGCTCGGTCCGAATGGGGCAGGCAAGACCACGCTGGTCCGCATCGTCGCCACCCTGACCAGGCCCGATCGTGGCCGGGTCAGGGTGCTCGGCTTCGACGTGGCGGCGCAGCCCGGCGAGGTGCGCCGCAGGATCGGCCTGACCGGCCAGTTCGCCGGGCTCGACGACGCTCTCAGCGGCACGGAGAATCTCGTGCTGATCGGGCGGCTGGCCGGCCTGCGGCGGCGGGAGGCCCGCGCCCGGGCCGACCAGCTCGCCGAGCTTGTCGCGATTGCGCCGGCCGCAAGCCGCTCGGTGCGCACCTACTCGGGTGGCATGCGGCGCCGTCTCGACCTGGCGGCGAGCCTGATGACAAGCCCGCCGCTGCTTGTGCTCGACGAGCCGACCACGGGTCTGGATCCGGCGAGCCGCCAGCATCTCTGGCAGGCGCTGGCCGGCCTGCGCGCCGCAGGCACGACCATGCTGCTGACCACCCAGTACCTGGAGGAGGCCGACAGGTTCGCCGACCTGGTGCACGTGCTCGACCAGGGCACGATCATCGCGGCTGGCACCCCAGCCCAGCTCAAGTCCCTGGTCGGCGGCCAGGTGGTGGAGATCGCCCTGGCCGATCCCGGTGCGGGCCAGCCAGCGGCTGGCCCGCCAGCGACTGGCCCGCCAGCGGGGGACGGGCCGGCGCGGGATGCCGAGGCGGTGGCACGGGCGCTTGCCGGGCGGCTTGAACTGCCGCCCGGCAGCGTCCGTGCCGAGGCAGGCGCCCGGCGGCTGACCGTGCTCACCCGGCCAGGCACGGACGGGGACGCCGGCGTCCTGCTTGATGTCGCGGCGGCGCTGAGCGCCGCCGGCGTCTCCGTCGCCGACCTGGTGCTGCGCCAGCCGTCGCTGGACGAGGCATTCCTCGCCCTCACCGGACGGCCGGGAGCGGCGGCGTGATCGCGGCAGGCACGGCGCCGGCCGGCGCCGGCATAGGCCAGGCCGCGGCGCTGCCGCACCTGCGGCACCGGGTGGTGCGGGACAGCGGGCTAATCGCCGGCCGGTATCTGCGGGTGCTCCGCAGGAACCCCGGCCGCCTGATCTACCCGCTGCTGCAGCCCCTCGTGCTGCTCACGCTCTTCCTTTCCGTGTTCGGGAACCTGGCCGCCGGGCGGCATGCAACGCCAGGGGCCTACCGCGAGTTCCTCGTGCCGGGGATCATCATCCAGAACGCGGCGCTGACCGCACCGACCACCGGCCTCGCCCTGCTCAGGGACGCCGGGAGCGGTCTGGCGGACAGGTTCAGGTCGCTGCCGATGTCCAGGTCGGCCGTCCTGCTCGGGCGACTCTGCGGCGACGCGGTGATCTACGCCGTTCAGGCGACGTTGCTGCTCGGCGTGGCGTCCGGTCTCGGGTTCACTATCCGCACCGGGCCGCCCGGTGTGGCCGTGATCGTGAGCGTCGCCGTGGCGTTCGGCCTGGCGATCTCGGTCCTGTCGGCCTGGCTGGCGCTGCTGATCAACGACGCCGAGACCGCCGAGCGGGTGCTGTTCTTCCCGGCGATCGCACTCGCCTTCGTCAGCTCGGCCTTCGCCCCGGTGGCCGACCTCGCCGGCTGGATGCGGCCGGTCGCCAGGGTCAACCCGGTCAGCGCGGCCGCCGACCTGATCAGGACGCTGGCCGCCAGCGGGCCAGCCGCCCGCCCGTTCTGGCTGCTCGCCTGCTGGATCGCGGTCCTGATCGCGGTGCCCGGCGTGCTGGCGGTCAGGCGCTGGCAGGCTTCGCCCTAGCCCGGCTGGCTAGCTACAGTGGCGATATGTACATTCCCGCCCACTTCGCTGCTCATGACCTGACCGAAGTGGCCGAGTTCGTCCGCCGGGTCGGCGCGGCCGACCTGGTCACGTTTGACGGCACCAGGCCGGTTGCGACGCTGCTGCCGGTGATCTGGGAGCAGCCTGAGTCGCCGGCGCAGGAGCCGGACTCCGGGGACTCCGACGGAGCCAGCGCTCCGGGCAGCTGGGGCGCCGGGCACGGACGGCTGCTCGGTCACATGGCGCGCAGCAACCCGCAGTGGAGCACTGCGGCGCCCGACGTGCCCGCGCTGGCGATCGTGCGCGGACCGCAGGCTTACGTCTCGCCTTCGTGGTACCAGAGCACCCGCGAACACGGCCGCACGGTGCCCACCTGGAACTACACGACCGTGCACTTCACCGGGCCGGTCACGTTCCACCACGACGACGACTGGCTGCGCGACCTGGTGACCAGGCTGACCGAGCGCTATGAGGCGGGCAGGCAGGGACGTTGGTGGGTCGGTGATGCCCCGGAGAAGTTCATCGCCGGGCAGATTCGCGCCATTGTCGGCGTCGAGATGCTCGTGACCAGCATCGAGGCCAAGGACAAGCTGTCCCAGAATCGCACCCCGCAGGACCGGGCGAACGTGATCGCCGCGCTGCGCGCCGAGCCTGAGCCTGATGCGCACGCGATCGCCGGGCTGATGGCGGCGCGTGAGGCGGCGGCCGAGCGAGGCTGAGTCAGGCTGAGTCAGCCAGGCCGCGGGGGCCCGTTCAGCGGCCATTCCCGGTCTGTATATACTTTCATCTTCCTCTAGCCGATAGCGGGTCTTTTCGGGCTGATGAGCAGCGCCGACTCGCGCCATTGGCGGTAAAGGCGCACCTTGACACCGTTCGCGCTAGAATTCAGCATCCGGCACGTAGATCCCCCATAAGTACATGGCCATTCTGCGTGGTCTGAGTTAGTGGCGGAGGTGCTGGCTGCCGTGCTTGAGCAGGAGCGGCGGGCCCGCATCGTCGAAGCGGTCGCCGACAAGGCCGGCCAGCTCCCTGTCGATGTGCTGATGCAGCGAGTCTGCCGGTTCGTGGTCGATGAGGCGGCGGCGTCGGACTGCACCATGGTGCTCATCGCCGGGTCAGAGCCGGTGGCGACGCTGGCAGGTGCAGGGCGGCACTCCCGCGCGATCACCGACCTGCAGTTCGAGCTGGGCGAGGGCCCGTGCCTGGACGCGCACGGGTCAGGTTGCCCGGTTCTGCTGCCGGATCTGCTCGTGCAGGGCAGCACCCGCTGGCCGGTGTTCACCCCGGTGGCCACGTCGCTTGGCGTGCGGGCGGAGTTCTGCTTCCCGCTCGGAGTCGGGGTGAACAGCGTCGGCGTGCTCAATCTCTGCCGCGACGAGCCGGGAATGCTCAGCAAGGACCTGCTGGCCGATGCCCTGGTCGCGGCGGACATCGCCCGTGACGCGCTGCTGTACCTGGAGGAGCCGCCGGGTGACAACGACTTGACGGCTCTGCTCGACGCGGTGGGCATGGACCGCCTTGTCGTCCACCAGGCGGCCGGGATGATCGCCGCCCAGCTGGGCGAGTCTCCCTGCGATGCCCTGGCCAGGCTTCGGGGGGCCGCATTCGAGAGCGGACGATCCATCTACTCCATTGCGCAAGATGTCATTGAACGGCGGGTGAGACTCGGTGAGTGATGTCGGCAGCGCCCCATTCGAGGAGCACGAGGGCTCCGGGGACAATGACCGGCACGACGGCGTCACACGGCGCGAGCGGCTGCTCGCTCGTGCCTTCGTGCGGCTGACGACGACCCTTGCCGATGAGTTCGACGTCGTCGAGTTCATGCACATCCTGTCCGTTGACTCAGTCGAGATCCTGGACGCCGAGGCGGCCAACGTGATGCTCGCCGACGCGCGCGGCGGGCTGCGGCTGATCGCGTCGTCGCAGGAGCGGATGCAGCTGCTTGAGCTGTTCGAGATCCAGAGCGCGCAGGGCCCGTGCCTGGACGCGTTCGGCTCAGGCCAGGTCGTGCAGGCGAGCGCCACGGACAGCCTGGGCCGATGGCCGGTGTTTGCCAGCCAGGCGTCCCGGGCGGGCTTTCGTGCCATGTGCGCGGTGCCGCTGCGGGCGCGCGCCGACACGATCGGAGCGCTGAACCTGTACCGCCTCAGTGACGAGCAGTTCAGCGACGCGGAGCTTGGGATCGCGCAGGCGCTGGCCCAGCTGGCCACGATCGCCGTCGTCTACGAGCGGGCCATCCGCGAGCGCAGCGTGCTGAACGAGCAGCTGCAGGCGGCGCTAAGCGGCCGGATCGTGATCGAGCAGGCCAAGGGCATGCTCGCCGAGCACCTGACCACCACCGTCGACGACGCGTTCGGCCTGCTCACTGCGTATGCCCATGACCACAAGAGGCGGCTGACCGACGTGGCCAGGGACGTCGTGGACCGTCGGCTGCACCACGACGAGCTGGCCAGGCAGCGCGGCTAACCCCAGCCAGGACCTCCGCGCCCGCAGAGGGGACCTTCGTCCGGTGCCCGCGCGAGCACGGGGCGGATCTACTTGGGGGATGTTCGTCGGCGAGGAGGTCCGGCTCGACCTCAGCTATCTGGCCGCCCGGGCCAGGCTCGCTGACCTGGTCCAGGGTGGCCTGCTGCGCAGTGCCTCCGACGATGCCTACGGTCAGGAGATCGTCAGCCTGGTCGCGGTCGGCCCGCTGGGAGCCGTGCCGGTCGTGGCCAGGCTCGTGGAGGTTCACATCGCCGAGTTCCAGCAGCGGCAGGGCCGTGCCGGGATGGCCATGCGCTGGCAGGCGATCGGCTCCGATGGCGCCCTGACCCCGGTGCTTGACGCCGACATCTCGCTGATGCCGTCCGGCGACCACGAGGTCATGCTCACGATCGCGGGCGCCTACCGGCCTCCGCTCGGCACGGCCGGCGCCGGGCTCGACCGCGCCATCGTGCACAAGGTCGCCTCGGCGACGGTGCGGAACTTCATCAGGAGACTGGCCGACGCCATCCTCAGCCCGCCAGCGGCGGACGGGCAGCGCGCGCCCGGTCGCGGGCTGCCGCGTGCGCCTCAGACCTAGCAGCGCCCTGAGCCAGCGCTGTCGCCACGCATTCTAGGAACTGTGCCCGCCTTCGGCGAGGCGGCGCCACAGGAACTCGAGCACCAGTGCCCAGTGCAGCGCGCGCTGCTCGTTGTCGGCCGCGGCACCGTGGCCGCCCTCGATGTTCTCGTAGTAGCTGACGTCGTAGCCGTACTCGCGCAGCCGCGCCGCCATCTTGCGCGCGTGCCCGGGATGCACCCGGTCATCCCTGGTCGAGGTGATCAGCAGCACCGGCGGGTACGGCCGGCCCGCTGCCACGTTCTGGTACGGCGAGAACGGCAATAGGTAGCTACGCTCACTGGGCTCGCGCGGGTCACCGTACTCCGCCATCCAGGAAGCTCCGGCCAGCAGCTCGTGGTAGCGCATCATGTCAAGCAGCGGCACCTGGCAGACGATGGCGCCGAACAGCTCGGGGTGGCGGGTCAGCATCACGCCCATCAGCAGCCCGCCGTTGCTGCCGCCCTCGATGCCCAGCTTGGCTGGCGTGGTGATGTCCCTGGCCACCAGGTCCTTCGCCACAGCGGCGAAGTCCTCGTAGACCACGTGCCGGTTCTCCTTGACCGCTGACATGTGCCACTGCGGCCCGTACTCGCCGCCGCCGCGCAGGTTGGCCACGACGTAATTCGCGCCACCGGGCTTTGCGCCGGGGTTTGCGGCGTCGGCCCTGGCCAGCCAGCCGCGCCCGATGATGCCGCTGTAAGACGGGGTGAGCGACACCTCGAAGCCGCCGTATCCGGTCAGCAGAGTCGGCAGCGGGCCCGCCGTCTCGCCGGGGCCGACGACGAAGTACGGCACCGAGGTCCCGTCCGCCGAGGTGGCGAAGAACTGCCGCACCGCGAGGCCGTCGGCGTCGAAGAAGGCCGGCGCCTGCTTGATGTCCTGCGCAGCGCCGCCGATGTGGCCGTAGCGCAGCGTGCCCGGCCTGGTGAAGCCGCTGGAGATCAGCATGTACTCGTCGCTGTCCAGCGGGTCGGTGGCCGCGACGTCGGTCTCGGCGAAGTCCGGCAGGCCGGGCAGTGCCGCGCGCTGCCACGGGCCGTCGGCGGGGGTGAGCACCGCAAGCTCGCTGCGTACGTCCTTCAGCATGGCCAGGATCAGGTGGTGGCGGGTCCAGGCGTAGTAGCCGAGCGAGGTGTGCGCATCAGGCTCGAACAGCACCGTGAGGTCCCGCCGGCCGGCCAGGTAGTCGTCGAACCTGGCCGCGAGCAGCGCTCCGGGCGGATAGGTCACGCCGCCGACGGTCCACGGCGATCGCGGCATGATCAGCAGCCACTCGCGGTGCGGGTCGGTGTCGGCGTCCTCGGGGACATCCAGCCTGACCAGATCGGCGCCGTCGCGCAGGTACCACTCGCTGCGGTAGAAGTCGATCGCGCGGATCACGAAGTCGCGCTCGAATCCCTCGGTCGGGTCGTGGAACGCGTGCACCGAGACGTCGTCGGGCTTGCCCTCGTAGACCGTCGCCGCGGCGGACAGGTCGGTGCCGCGCCGCCACTGCCGCACCAGCCGGGGGTAGCCTGACGAGGTCAGCGACCCTGGGCCGAAGTCGGTGCCGACGTAGATCTGGCCGTAGTCGATCCAGCCGACGTTTGTCTTGGCCTCAGGCAGCGCGAAGCCGCCGCCGGCGAAGCGGCGCTGCTCGATGTCGAACTCGCGTACCACGGTCGCGTCGGCGCCGCCGCGAGACAGCTCGACGAGGGCCAGCCGGTAGCCGCCCGCCCTGAGTACCGCGGCGCCCTTCCATACCCAGCTCTCGCCGTCCTGCTCGGCCAGCGCGTCGACGTCGAGCAGGACATCCCAGTCGGGATGGTCGGTCCGGAACTCCTCCAGCGTCGTGCGCCGCCACAGGCCGCGCGGGTGTGCCGCGTCCTGCCAGAAGTTGTACAGGTAGGGGCCGCGCCGGCGCACGAACGGTATCCGGTCGTCGGCGTCGAGCACCTCGCGGATTCCCGCGCGCAGCTCGTCGAAGCCGGCCACGGCTGACAGGTCGGCCAGGGTCTCGGCGCTGCGCTCCCTGACCCAGTCAAGCGCCTGGTCTCCGGTCACGTCCTCAAGCCACAGGTACGGGTCGGCCCCGGCTGGCTCATCCGCTTGGTTCATGGGGCCAAGTCTGGCCGCCCGGCGCCCGGCGCGCGAACCGAAACTCGGGCTCGCCGCCCGCGTAGCGGCGACCGGCGGTCACCCGTGCCGGGCGATCCGGCCACTGAACTGCGGGCCGGATACTCGGCCTGGTGAGTACTCCAGCCGCTGACCCGCAAGTCCTGCTGCGCTCGCGCAGCTACCTGGTGCTGCTGGCGTTCGCGGTGCTGATCGGCGTCCCGGTGTCCGCGGCGGCGTATGGCTTCCTGGCCCTGGTCAGCTACCTGCAGCGGGAGGTTTTCGATCACCTTCCGCACGCGCTGGGCTTCGGCTCGGCCCCGGTGTGGTGGCCGCTGCCCATGCTGGTGGCCGGCGGCGTCGCGGTGGCACTGGCGATCAAGTACCTGCCGGGTGACGGCGGGCCGTCGCCCGCCCACGGGTTCGGGCTGCACCCCGCTCCCGGTCCGGCGCAGCTGCCCGGCGTCATACTCGCGGCGCTGGCCACGCTGACCTTCGGGGTGGTACTTGGCCCCGAGATGCCGCTGATCCTGCTTGGCGGCGGACTTGCCGTGCTCGCCACCAGGCTGGCTAGGCGGCCGGTACCGGACCAGGCCCGCGCCGTAATTGCATCGACCGGCAGCTTCGCCGCCGTCGCCACCTTGCTCGGATCCCCGCTCACGGGAGCGTTCCTGCTGATGGAGGCCTCCGGCCTGGGCGGGCCGATGCTGGGGCTTGTGCTGATCCCAGGACTGCTCGCGGCCGGCATCGGCTCGCTGATCTTCCTCGGCATGAACGCCTGGACCGGGCTCGGCACCTTCTCACTCGCCATCGGCCACCTGCCCAGCGTCGGCTCGCCGACGTTCGGCGAGTTCGGCTGGGCCATCGCGATCGGCCTGGCCGCCGCGCTGATCGGGACCGGGATCCGCTGGCTCGGCCTGGCACTGCACGGCCTGTCGGCGCCGCGGGTACTGCTCGCGCTGCCGGCCGCCGGGCTGGTGGTGGGCGCGCTCGCGATGGCCTACCACGGCGGATCGGGCAAGCCGGCGTCGCAGGTGCTGTTCTCCGGCCAGACCGCGCTCGGCCCGCTGGTCAGGCACGCGGCTGGCTATACCGCCTGGGCGCTCGTGCTGCTGATCGCCTGCAAGGGCCTGGCCTACGGGGTCTCGCTCAGCAGCTTCCGCGGCGGGCCGGTCTTTCCCGCGATGTTCCTCGGCGCCGCCACCGGTCTGACGTTCTCGCACCTGCCAGGGCTGACCCCGGTCGCCGGGGCGGCGATGGGGATCGGCGCGATGAGCGCGATTATGCTGACGCTTCCGCTGACCTCGGTGCTGCTGGCCACACTGCTGCTCGGCGCGGACGGCCTTGACGTGATGCCGCTGGTCATAGTGGCCGTCGTAGTCGCCTACGTGGCCTCGGCGCATCTGCGGCCCGGCACCGCGGGTGAGGTCACAGCGCCGCGAGCTCGTCGGTGAGGTCGTCAAGGCCGAGCGCGCCAAGAGACAGCGCGGCCATGTGCCAGGACTTCAGGTCAAACTCGTGTCCGTTCGCAGCGTGCGCGGCCCTGGCCGCGGTCCGGCCGTCCAGCCAGGCCCGCTCGCCGAGCTTGTAGCTGATCGCCTGGCCAGGATTGCTGAGGTACCTGATGACCTCGCTGGCCAGGAACTCGCTCGGCCGCCCGCAGTGCGCGCAGAAGAAGTCGAGCGCCAGGTCAGGCGTCCAGGTCTGGCCGGCCCCGAGCGGCGAGTCGTCAGGGACGCGCAGGCCGGCGTGCATGCCGATGTCGATCACGACCCGGATCGCCCGCATGTTCTGCGCATCCAGGTAGCCGAGCCTGGCGCCCGGCATGGACAGGTAGCCGAGCTCATCCATCAGCCGCTCCGCGTACAGCGCCCAGCCCTCGCTGCACGCGCTCACCCCGCCGACCGACGTCTGGTACATCGACAGCGCGTCGGACAGGTACCGCCACTGCGCGAGCTGCAGGTGGTGGCCGGGGACTCCCTCGTGGTACCAGGTGCTGATCAGCCCCCACAGCGGGAACCTGGTCTTGCCGAGCGTCGGCAGCCAGGTACGGCCCGGCCTGGAGAAGTCCTGCGACGGCCCGGTGTAGTACGGGGCGGCGGCGCTGCCGGGCGGCGCGATCCTGGCCTCCACGGTCCGCAGCGGCTCGGCCAGGTCGAAGTGGGTGCCGTCCAGGTCGCTGATCGCGGTGTCCATCATGTCCTGCAGCCAGCGCCTGATCTCATCGACGCCGTCGATCGCCTCGCCGGCCTCGTCTAGGTGCGCCATCGCCTGGACCGCGGTCGCGCCGGGCAGCACCTGGTCGGCCTCGCCGGCCATCTCGGCCTGCAGCGACTTGAACTGCGACCAGCCCCAGGCGTAGGCGTCGGCCAGGTCCAGGTTCGCGCCGGTCCACCGGCGGGCGCAGGTCAGGTAGCGCTCGGCGCCGACTCCGTCGGGCCTGCCTGCGGCGCTGGCCAGGTACTGCGTCCCCAGCCAGTGCCCGAGTGCGGCGATAGCCTCGCCGGCTGCTGTGCCGGCGCGGTCCAGGTCGGCCCGCAGCGGTGCGGGCACGTCGGCGGCGTCGGCGAACTCAGCGAACCAGCCGCGGCCGTCCGCCGCCGCGGCCCACTCGCCAAGCTGCTCGGCGACCGCGCTGGTGACCCGCGGCCCAGCCTGCACGCCGCGCCTGACGCCCTCCTCAAGCGACTCGCGGTACTGTGCCAGCGCGACCGGCACCCTGGCCGTCCGGCGGCCGATGGCTGCCCAGTCGTCGTCGGTGGCCGCCGGCATATCGAGCAGGCTGTTGCGCACCCGGTGGGTCGGCCCGAGGATGTTTGATACCGCGCGCAGGTGCTCGCCCTGCGCGCTCATCGCGAGGCCCGCCTCCAGCCGCTCGCGCAGCAGCCGGGCGCAGCGGCGCTCGTCTCCGGCGGGCTCATGGCCGGCCTGGGTAGCGGCGCTCAGCGCTGAGTCAAGTTCGGCGAGCGTCGCCCTGGCGAGCGCGTCCCTGGCCTCCTCGCCGGCCGGGGAGAGGTCGGGGAGCCCGTCCTCGCCGGGACGCAGGCCGAGCGACGTCGCGAGGATCGGGTCGAGATCGGCGAGCGCGAGCACGTACCGGTCGGCGATCTCGCGGATCGCGCGCGGCTCGGCCTGGCCGGAATCGGACGGGGGATGTGGGGTCTGCACGTCATCGGGCATTGCACCAGTCTGCCGCACGCCCCGCCGGTCGGGGTCGTGCCGCAGCCTATTCCCGCGACGGAGGCCGTGGTCGCGTTCCTGCGGAACGCCTCAGCGGGCGCCGAGCCTGGGCAGCCCGCGCGGCGAGCCGAGGCACCACCCGTCGCCGCGCCCGCCGAGACCTCCGGGCAGGCGGACCAGGGCGGTACCGGAATCACGACCCTGGCCGAAGCCGTGCCCGAGCCTGCCAGGCCGGTGGAGAGCGCCGAGGGCGGGCTCGGGCCGCCGCCGGCTGGCCGCCTCGGCCCGGAGGACATCGCGGTACGGGCGGCGGCGACCAGCATCGCCACGCTTGACCGGATCGAGGCAGCCGCGGCCAAGCTGGAGGCCGACATCGCGGCCGCCCTGGCCGAGCAGGCCAGGTTCCAGGCCGGGGCAGGCGAGGCCGCCGAGAAGGCGGTCAGGGCGGCCCAGGAGGCCTGGACGTCGGCGGGAACCAGCGAGCAGGCGGCGGCCAGCGCGGCCGTGGTCGGCAAGTGGGTGGCCGTCGGGGCCGCGCTCCTTGTGGTCCAGCTGCTGATCCTGCTGCTGTTCGCCGCGTCGTCGCACTAGCCGGGCGGCAGCCCGGCCTCGGGGAGCGTGAAGTAGAAGGTCGCGCCCCGACCGACGGCGCCGTTGGCCCAGACCCGCCCGCCGTGCCGCTCGATGATCCGCTGCACGCTAGCCAGGCCGATGCCCGTGCCCGGGTACTCGGCTCCCGAGTGCAGCCGCTGGAACGGCTGGAACAGCTTGCTCGCGTACGCCTCGTCGAACCCGGCACCGTTGTCGCGCACGAAGCAGCAGATCAGCCCCGCATCGGCGGGCGCGGTGCCGAACTCGATCACGGTCTCGGCACGCCTGGAGGCGGATCAGGGCGCAGGAGAGCACCAGGCTGATTCCGACGGTCATCCTGACGAGCTCTGCCGAGGAGGAGGACATTCTGGCGGGATACAATTACGGTGCGAACGCCTACGTGCGCAAGCCGGTTCAGTTTGCGGACTTCGTCGAGACCGTGGGTGCGCTCGGCACCTTCTGGCTGACGCTGAACGAGGCCGCTGCCGCGGACGGCGGGCCGATGGGGCGAAGGACGGCGGGGCGATGAGCGAGCACGGGCAGGCCGAGCAGGCGCCGGCACAGCAGGTGCCGCCGCAGCACGCCGACGCGGTCGCGGCGCCGTCCGCGGCGCAGGCTCGCCTTCTCATCGTGGAAGACCAGGCGTGGGACGCCGAGCTTGCCGAGCGGCTGCTGTCGAAGGCCGGCTTGGTCTTCACCTCGGTGGTGGTGGACAGCCTGGCGGCCTTCACCGAGCAAGTAGCTGCCTTCCGGCCCGACGTGATCGTGTCCGGCTATCACCTGCAGGGCTTCACCGGCGCCGAGGTGCTCGCGCTCGCGCGGCAGCACTGCCCCGAGGTTCCGTTCATCGTCTGGTCCGGTGTGCTCGGCGACGAGGCGGCGGTCGACCTGATCAAGAACGGCGCCACCGACTACATACTCAAGGACCGCCCGGCCCGGCTGCCGTCGGCGGTGCAGCGAGCGCTGGACGAGGCCCGCTACCGCGTCAGGGTCGCCGAGATCGAGTATCAGCTCGCGCAGGCGCAGCGGCTGGCCAGCCTCGGTCACCTGACCGCGGCCGGGCAGGAGGTCGGCCGCACCAGGCAGATGCTCGAGTCGGTGCGCCGCGAGGTGGGCGGCCCGGCGCGGACGTGAGCCAGGTGCGGACGTAAGCCGGGTCGGCCATAGGTCCCGGCCGAGACGGACCTAGGACCCTGACGCGGGGGGCCGGGGTGCGGTGTGATGAACGTGACGAGAGGGACCCACCCAGGACGCGGGGTTGCGGATAGTAGCCAGTTCGCACACCACGCAATCTCTGACTCGCGAGAAACGCGACGGGTCCCTCTCGTTGAATGTCTGCGCGCGTCGGCCCGCGCCTGCCACGCCTGCGCCGTGCGCCGGCGCTCAGCGCCCCGTTCCTGACCGCGGTCGCCCGGCGTCGTCAGCGATCGCCTCATGGTCCGCAGGGCCGGGGCCTGCGGCGGCGTCCTGCTCGTGGTAGCGCTCGATGAGCGCGAACTCGGCACGCTTGGCCGGGAACCGCAGCCGCACGATCGCCATGCCCGCCAGCACGGCGAGGATCCCGGCGGCGAATGCCCAGTGATCGCCGTGCAGGAACGCCTCCTTCGCAGCGGTCGTGATCGGCTTCGCGTACCTGGGATACCGCCTGGCGACCTCGGCCGCGCTCGCGAAGGACTTGGTGAGGTCGTTCTCGATGCTGGCGGTGATCAGGCTCCTCGTGGCGGCCGGCGCGCTGGCGATCCGGCTGGCGATCGCCGCGGCGTACCCCGCGGTGAGCAGCGCGCCGAAGATCGACTGCATGATCGCGCCGCCGAGATCGCGCTGCAGGTCGGCGGTGCCCGACGCCATGCCGGCCCTGGTGACCGGCACCGAGCTGGTCAGCGAGTGCGAGGCCGGAGTTCCGGCGAATCCGACCCCGATGCCGACGAAGGCGTAGCCGAGCAGAACTGTCCACGCGGCGGCGTGCGCGGTCCACAGCAGCAGCATGGTGAGGAATCCGAGCAGGCAGAAGAAGTAGCCGAGGAGCAGCGTGAACCTCGACCCGCGCGACACCACCAGCCTGGCCGAGCGCGGCGCGACGATCACCATCAGCACCGCGGCGGGCAGGATCGCCGCGCCGGCCGTCAGCGTGGAGTACCCGAGCACGTTCTGCAGGAACTGCTGGCCGACGAAGATCGCGCCCATCAGCGAGCCGAAGACGATGATCCCGCCGCACGCGGCCACCCAGAAGACCCGCCGCCCGGCCACCTTCAGGTCGTAGAGCGGGCTCGCCGCGCGGCGCTGCCGGACCACGAAGCCCGCCAGGCAGGCGAGCGCGATCGCTGCAAGCACGCCGGTGGCCGCGCCCTTGCCGGGTACCGGCGCGAAGTTGATGGCCAGGATCACGGCACCCACGAGCAGCACGGACAGGATGCCGCCGAGGTTGTCGACCCTGCCCGTGGTCTCGTTCGCGTGCGCGGGCACGACCCTGAGAGCGAGCGCCAGCGCCACCACGGCCAGCGGCAGCGAGATGAGGAACACCGATCCCCACCAGAACCGCTCGAGCACCAGCCCGGCAAGCAGCGGGCCGAGCGCCGAGAGCGCGCCGCCGATGCCCGACCACAGCGCGATCGCGCGGGTGCGCTGCGGACCCGACCACAGCGCGGTGATCAGCGCCAGCGTGGTCGGGTAGGCCATGCCAGCGGCCAGCCCGCCGATGATCCTGGCCAGGCAGAGCACCTTGTCGTCCGGCGCGTAGGCGGCGAGCAGGCTAGCCGGGATGGCCAGTGCGGTGCCGGCCACGAGCATCATCTTGCGCCCGTACCGGTCGCCGACGGCTCCGAGCCACAGCACCGAGCAGGCCAGCCCGAGCGAGTAGCCGACCGCGATCATGTCAAGCGTGGTCTGGGACGAGTCGAACGCAGACCCGATATCGGGCAGCGCGACGTTGGCCACGGCCAGGTTCAGGTTGGCGACCGCGGCCACCGCGATCAGCGCGACCAGGGTGAGGCCGGGCCGCGGCGGTGACGTCGCTGGCCCGGGCCCCGGCGGCGCGCCTGTCGGCTCTGGTCCGGCCATGACAGCCTGCATACCCACCTCGGCTGCCGCGCCGCGTCCACGGCGCGGGTGAACCCGGCCGGGTAAGGCCGGCCTGGGGTAGAGCAGTGGTTACGACTGATCGGGGGACCAGTCGTCTGATCAGGTCGGGGGGCGATCTCATGCCTACGAGTTCAACGGTTCGCAGGGGCTCATCGGGGCAGCAGGGCCAGAGCCGCCAGAACGGGCGCAAGGCCGACGACGCGGCCCCGCACAACGGGAAGCCGATGCCTGCTATGCCGTCGATGTCCATGCCCAGGCTCCACGTTCCCGGCGGCACCGCGGGCAACGTGCTGTGGTGGGGCGGGCTGGCCGCTGTGGCAGCGTTCGGCGTCGTGGACTGGCCGGTGGTCGCGCTGATCGGGGCCGGGACGTGGGTGGCCGAGCGGCACGCCAGGCAGTCGGCCGACGACCACGCCACCTAGCCCGCTGAGCGCCAGAGCCTGCCGCGCGGCCCTGCCGTGATGACCCAGGCGGCCGCCGCCCTGTCTGCGATCGCGAGCAAGATCCCGGCATCGGCCGGCCGGCGGCTGCGCCGCCGCTGGGTCGGCAACGGCCGGGCGCACATCGAGGTCAAGGGCGTGCACCGGCCGGAGAACGCGCCGGTCGCCCGCCAGGTGGAGGCCGCGCTCACCGGGCTCAGGGGCGTCGACTGGGCCGAGGTCAACGCCATCGTCGGCCGGGTCGTGGTCGCCTTCGACTCCGACGACGTGGGCGTGGACGACCTGGTCGAGGTGATCGAGGCGGTCGAGGCAGACCACGACCTGGCCGGCGATCGCTTTCCGCACGACCGCCCTGAGTACCCCGGTGACATCGAGCCGCTGCAGCGCCAGATGTACGCGATCGGCGCGGACATCGGCGGGATAGGCCTCGGGCTGGCCGGGCGGTTCGTCCGCGCCAACCCGCTGGTCGGCGAGGTGGCGTCGCTGATCTCGCTGGTGGACGCGACCCCGGCGCTGCGCCGTCCGATCGAGAGCAGGCTCGGCCGCGCCGCGACCGATCTCGGCCTCGCCGTCGGCAGCGCGGTCGCGCAGGGGCTGGCCCAGGGGCCGCTCGGGCTGGCCGTGGACATCGCTCACCGGAGCCTGCTGCTCGACGAGCTGAGAGCCCGCCGCGAGCTGTGGCAGCGCCGCGAGCCGCTGCTCTTCGGCGCTCCATCCGGCCAGCCGCAGCCCGCCGTGCCGCACGGCCCTGGCCGGCCGGTGCCGCTGCCAGCCGGGCCGGTCGAGAGCTACAGCATCAAGGCGGCCGCTGGTGCCTTCGCTGGCGCGGCCGCCGCGCTGGCCGCCAGCCGGGACCCGCAGCTGATGGTGGCGGCCACGGCCACGGCCACGCCGAAGGCGGCCAAGCTGGGCCGCGAGGGATTCGCCGCCCGAACTAGCCGGGACCTGGCCAGGTCGGGCGTGCTTGCGCTGGACGCCGAGGTGCTGCGTCGGCTTGACCGGGTCGACACGATCGTGCTCGACGCGCAGGTGCTCACCACCGGTCGGCTGGTGGTCGGCTCTGTCTGGCTGCCGCCCGAGCGCCATGGAGAGACCGACACCGCGCTGGTGGCCGCGCACGGCCTGCTCGCGAGCCTGGATCCCGGCGGTCCGCGGCCCGCGGACCCGGACGGTCCGGCCGAGGAGGACCCGGACGACGGCCGCGCTCCCGGTGGCCAGGGCAATGAGCCGGGAGCGGTGCCGCAAGCGCGGCTGAGCTCAGAGGCCAGGGTCGCGGTTTCGCGAGACGACAGAGCCGCTCATGACGCCGCACTGCGTATGCGGGCGGCCGCGATGGCGGTGCATCCGTCGGCCGGCGGCCGGGGCCGCGTATCGGCCGGTCCGGCCGTGCGGATACCCCGCCCCGCCCAGGGCCGCCGCACCGGAGTGGGCCGCAGCACGGCGGCCGCCGCCCGTGCCGTCCCCGCGCCCGGCCGGGCGAGCGCACGGGCAGGCGCAGGCCTGCTCGCCGAACGCGACGGCTGGGCAGTCGGTCCGGTCCCGCGCGCTCCGGCCCCGCCGTTCCGGCGGGCGGCGCGTGACCTGCGGGCCCGCAGCGCCCGGGTGCTCGCGCTGTGGCGGTCCGGCGAGCTGGTCGGGCTGGTCGCGGTCGAGCCTGGCCTGCACCCGATGGCCGTGCCGCTGATCGCGACGGCCCGATCGGCCGGCCGGGTCATCATCGCCGGCCTGCACGGAGTCGGCCAGCGCGCTCGCGCCGACCAGATCGTGCCTGGCGGTACGAGTTGCGCGGCGTCGGTGCGCGCTCTCCAGGCGCAGGGCGCCGTCGTGGCGCTGGTGTCGGCGCGCCAGCACGGGGCACTGGCCGCCGCGGACCTTGGCATCGGCGTAGCCGGCGGGCCCCGGCCGCCGTGGGGTGCCGACCTATTGTGCGGACCCGAACTGGCCGACGCCTGCCTTGTGCTCCAGGCGATCCCGCCCGCCAGGTCGGTGAGCAGGCGCGCCGTCATGTTCGCCGCCTACGGCTCGGGCGCCGGTGCCGTGCTCGCGCTGACCGGCCCGAGGCCAGGCGCGGCGGCCCGCTCCATGATCGCGGTGAACGGGGCCGCGCTCGCCTCCCTGAGCAGCGGCGTATGGTCGGCGATGACGCTGGCCAGGCGCCCGGTCCCGGCCCCGGCGGGCGGCACAGACTGGCACGCGCTCGACGCTGGCACGGTCATGGCCAGGCTCGCGACCACCGAACACGGCCTGGACGACGCCGAGGCCGCGCGGCGGCTCGCGGCTCAGCCGAAGGACGAGCGTGCTTCCGAGCCTGGCCTGCTGCGCGCCTCGCTCGAGGAGCTGGCCAACCCGCTCACCCCGGTGCTGGCCAGCGGTGCTGTCCTCGCGGGGGCCGCGGGCTCGATCTCAGACGCCGCGCTGGTCGGCACGTTCATGGCAGCGAACGCGCTGGTCAGCGGCATCCAGCGGGTCAGCGTCGGCCGGGCGCTTCGGCGGCTCATCGACGAGTCGGCGGTCCAGGTGCGGCTGCGCAGGGCCGGCGGCGACGAGCACACCACCGCCGACCGGCTGGTGCCAGGCGACGTGATCGTGGTCCAGGCCGGCGATGCCGTCCCCGCCGACTGCCGCCTGATTGAGGCGCGCGGCCTCGAGGTGGACGAGGCCAGCCTGACCGGTGAGTCGCAGCTTGTGGTCAAGGACGCCAGCCCGACCGGCGCGGCCAACCTGGCCGACCGGCGCAGCATGATCTATGCGGGCACGGCGGTCGCCGCAGGGTCCGGCTGCGGCGTGGTGGTCGCCGCCGGCCAGGCCACCGAGCTCGGCCGCAGCGAGCAGGCCGCGCAGGCCGAGCCGCGGCCTGGCGGCGTGCAGGCCCGGCTGCGGGAGCTGACCAGGCTGACCGTTCCTGTCACGCTGGGGGCCGGTGCCGCGGTGATCGGCGGCGGGCTGCTGCGCGGCCGGTCGCTGCGGCACACGCTCGGCACCGGCGTCAGCCTTGCCGTCGCCGCGGTGCCTGAGGGCCTGCCGATCGTCGCTACCGCAGCCCAGTACGCGGCCGCCAGGCGGCTGTCCAGGCGCAACGCCCTGGTGCGCAATCCCGGCACCATCGAGGCGATGGGCCGGGTCGACGTGCTGTGCTTCGACAAGACAGGGACCCTGACCCAGGGCAAGATCACCCTGCACCGGGTCTGGGCGGGCTCCGAGCAGCCGCTGTCCGGCCTGACCAGGGAGGGCAAGCTGGTGCTCGCGGCCGGCCTGCGGGCGACCCCCGAGCACCGCAACGGCGAGGCGCTCGCCCATGCCACCGACCGTGCGGTCGCGGACGGCGCGCGGTCGGCCGGAGTCGGGGTGGGCTTCGGCGCCGAGCGGTGGCGGCAGGTCGGGGAGCTGCCGTTCGAGCCGTCCCGCGGTTACCACGCGGTGCTCGGACGTACCCCTGCCGGGCATCGGCTCGCGGTCAAGGGAGCGCCGGAGATCGTGCTGCCGCTGTGCGCGCGACAGCGGCGCGGCGGCCGGGTCACCGAGCTCGACGCACGGGCCAGGCGGGCGATCGCGAGGCTGGCCGACCGGCTGGCCAGGAACGGCTACCGGGTGCTCGCGGTCGCCGAGCGGGACGCGTCGAGCCGGCGCGACCTGCGCGAGGACCGGATCATCAGGCTGACCTTCGCCGGCCTGCTCGCGCTTGCCGACCCGGTGCGCGACTCGGCCGCTGAGGCGGTCCGCGGGCTGCGTGCCGCCAAGGTCGATGTGATGATGCTCACCGGTGACCACCCGAGCACCGCCGAGGCCATCGCCGCCGAGCTTGACCTGCTCGAAGGCCGCCGGGTGACGACCGGCCCGGAGCTTGACCTGCTCACCGAGGCCGAGCTTGACAAGCTGGTCAGCCAGGTGGGGGTGTTCGCCAGGGTCAGTCCCGACCACAAGGTGCGGATCGTGGCCGCGCTGCGCCGTACCGGCCGGGTGGTCGCGGTGACCGGCGACGGAGCCAACGACGCCCCGGCGATCCGGCTGGCGGACGTCGGGGTCGCGCTCGGGCAGCGGGGAACCAACGCCGCCAAGGAAGCCGCCGACGTGGTCGTGACCGACGACCGGATCGAGACGATCATCGACGCGATCGCCGAGGGCCGGGCGATGTGGTCATCAGTGCGTGACGCGATCGCCATGCTGCTCGGAGGGAACCTGGGGGAGATAGCGTTCACCGTGGGAACGGGACTTGTGCTGCCCGGCGGGTCCCCGCTGAACGCCCGCCAGCTGCTGCTCGTGAATGTCTTCACCGACATGCTCCCGTCGCTGGCGCTGGCCGTGCAGGCGCCGACCAAGGCCACGCCCGACGTGCTGCTGCGCGAGGGGCCCGACGCGTCGCTTGGCTCGGCGCTCAACCGCGACATCATGATCAGGGGCGGGCTGACCGCGGGCGCCGGGCTTGCCGCGTGGACGGCGGGGCGGATGACGGGGATCACGCCGCGGCGGGCGAGCACGACCGCGCTGGTCGGCATCGTGGGCGCCCAGCTCGGGCAGACGCTGGTGACCGGGTGGCGCAGCCCGCTCGTGGTCGCCGCTAGCCTCGGCTCGGCGGCGGCACTGGCCGGGGTGATCCAGACGCCGGTGGTGAGCCAGTTCTTCGGCTGCACGCCGATCGGCCCGGTCGGCTGGGGCATCGGCCTGACCTCGGCCGCCGCCGCCAGCCTAGGCGCCCCCCTAGTCGCCCGCCTGGCCCCCACCTAGCCGCCGCCCACCCGCCCCGCCCGCCCCCGCCCCGCCCCGCCCCGCCCGGGCCCGCCCCGCCCCGCCCCGCCCCGCGACGTGGGCACTTTGCTGTTGCCAGGGCGGCGTCGTGGGCACTTTGCTGCTGTCTGGGGGCGGTGGTTCGGGGCCGGCTCGCGACGTGGGCACCTTGCTGTGGCTGGGGCGGCCCGGGCGGGTGACGTGGGCACTTTGCTGTTGCCAGGGCGGCGTCGTGGGCACTTCGCTGCTGTCTAGGGGCGGTTGTGGCGGGGACGGTTGTGCCGGGGGCGGTGGTGCGAGGGTGCGGGGGGAGCGGAGCTGGTTAGGGCATTAGGCCGTGCAGGGGGAAGACTGCTTCGCGGGTGGCCATGATGGACTGGTCGATCGGCTCGTCGGGGTCGTAGCCCTGCTCGAACTTCGGGTACCCGGTCGGCGCCTGCTCGGTCATGAACTCAGGCGCGGCCGACCTGGTGCGCCTGGCGACGTAGTCGCGCCAGGCAGGCGGGGTGGGCAGGTCGGGGTCGAGCGGCCGGCCGGTCGCCTCGGCCAGCAGGTGCGTCCATGTTCTGGGCACCACCTGGACCAGCTCGTACCCGCCGCCGCCGGTCAGCAGCCAGTGGCCGTCGGCGGTCTCGTGTGCGAGCTCGTGCAGCGCCGCGTGCGCGGCCCGCTGGGCGTCGATGGTCAGCTCGAGGTTGGCCAGCGGGTCAGTCCAGTGCGTGTCGCAGCCGTGCTGGCTGACCAGCACCTGCGGCCGGAACGCCCGCAGCAGCGGCGGCACCACGGCGTGGAACGCGCGCAGCCAGCCGGCGTCCCTGGTGCCCGCGGGCAGCGCGACGTTCACGGCCGAGCCCTGCGCGTCACGCCCGCCGATCTCGGACGGGCGGCCGGTGCCTGGGAACAGCGTCGCCGGGCTCTCGTGCAGGCTGATCGTCAGCGCCCGCGGGTCGTGGTAGAACGCGGCCTGCACGCCGTCGCCGTGGTGCACGTCGATGTCGACGTAGGCGACCCGCTCGGCGCCCTGGGCGAGCAGCCAGCTGATCGCGATCGCAGGGTCGTTGTAGATGCAGAAGCCGCTGGCGTGGTCGCGCATCGCGTGGTGCAGCCCGCCGGCGATGCTGGCCCCGTGCTGCGCGGTCCCGGTCCAGACCGCCCGCGCGGCCGCGAGCGTCGCGCCGGCCACGAGCGCGGCCGCTTCGTGCATCTGCGGGAAGATCGGGTCGTCCTCGGTGCCCAGGCCGAACCGGCCGGCCACCGACATCGGGTCGTCACCGCCGGCCTGCTTCACCGCCGCGATGTACTTCGGGTCGTGCACGTACTCGAGCTCGGCATCGGTGGCGGGCTCGGGCGCCACCACGGTGACGCCCTCGGCGTCGAGCACGCCGAGCTCGCGGGCGAGCGCGATGGTCAGCTCGACCCTGATCGGCGCGAGCGGGTGGCCGGGGCCGAAGTTGTAGCCGGCCAGGCGATCGTCCCAGGCGACGTGCAACGTGCAGGTCATCTGGTCATCCTCTCGCGGTCGCGGCCATGTTCGTGTTCTTCCCCGCACCCGGCTGCCGTCACCGGTGCCGCGCCTGGTTCGGCCCCGCACATGCTCGCGTACCAGCCTCCCGCGGCGAGCAGCTGCGCGTGCGTGCCGCGCTCGGCCACCGTGCCGTGGTCGAGCACGACGATCTCGTCTACCTGCTCGAGCCCGGCCGGATCATGCGTGATCAGCAGGGTAGAGCGCCCGGTGGTGGCGGCCAGCAGGTCGGCCATCAGCGCCTGGCGCTGGTCGGCCGGCAGGTGCGCGGTCGGCTCGTCGAGTATCAGCAGCGCCGGGTCCGCCAGCAGGGCCCTGGCCAGCGCGATCCGCTGGCGTTCGCCGCCGGAGACGGCCACGCCGTGCGCGCCGACCGGCGTGTCCAGGCCCGCGGGCAGCGATGCGATCCAGTCCGTCAGCATCGCCCGGCCGGCAGCAGCGGCGAGCTCGTCCTCGCTGGCACCCGGCCTGGCCAGCTTCAGGTTCTCCCTGATCGTGGTATCGAACAGGTACGGGTCCTGCGGGCAGCCGCCGACCAGCGCGCGCACGTCGTCGGCGGCGAAGTCCGCCAGCGGCAGGCCGCTGAGAGTGACCGTCCCTGCCGCCACGTCGGTGAAGCGCAGCAGCACGGACGCGACCGTCGACTTGCCTGCCCCGGTCGGGCCGACCAGCGCGACGCGCCGGCCGGGGGGCAGGTCCAGGTCCATCCCGTCAAGCGCCAGCGGCGCGCCCGGCGCGTACCTGGCGCTGACGCGGGTCAGCCGCACCGTGATCGGTCCGGCCGGCGCGGTGCGCGGCGCGGCCGGCTCGGTGACCGGGTCGGGCGCGTCGAGGACCGCGGCGATCCGGGCCGCGCTCGTGCGGGCCTGGCCAATCTGGATCGCCGCGCCCGGCAGGACGTTCACCGCCTCGAACGCGGCCAGCGCGGTGAGCGTCACCACGGCGAGCGGCACCCGGCCCAGCGTTCCCGCGCCGACCGCCGCCACGCCGACGACGAGCACGCCCCACAGGGTCAGGCCGGCCGCGAGGGTGGTGAGCCCGGTGCCGACCGCCGACGCGGTCGCGGACCTGCGGGCCAGCCTGGTCAGCGACCGGTCCGCGGCGGCCACTTGGCCGAGCGCTTGCGCCTGCGCGCCGAACACGTGCAATTCGGCCGCTCCGGCCAGCATGTCGGTGAAGCACGAGCCGAGCTCGCCCCTGGCCGGGGCGGCCGCCGCGGCCGACCTGCGGGCCACCGCCGCGGTGATCAGCGGCGCCGCGACGCCGGCCATGAGCAGGCCCGCGCCGAGCAGCAGGCCCGCAGGGACGAGCAGGGCGAGCCCGGCCGCGGTCGCGCCCGCGCCGACGAGCGCGGCGGCGGCCGGCGGCGCCAGGCCGCGAATGAACAGGTCCTGCGTCGCATCCACGTCGCTGACCAGCCGGGCGAGCAGGTCGCCGGACCTGAACGCGGCGAGGCCGGCCGGGGCGAGCCGCTCCAGCCTGGAGTAGATCGCGACCCTGACGTCCGCGAGGACGCGGAACGCCACGTCGTGCGAGGCCAGCCGCTCGGCGTACCTGGCGAAGCCGCGGGTGATGCCGAGCGCGCGGACCGCGACCACGGCGATCGAGATCGCGACGATGTTCGGATGCTGCGAGGCGCGGGCGAGCAGGAACCCTGAGACGGCGAGCAGCGTGACCGCGGCGCCGGTGGCCGCGGCCCCGGCGGCCACGGCCGCCGCAAGCTGCCAGCGCATCGGCCTGGCCAGCGCCAGCAGCCGCAGCAGCGGCCGCCGGGTGAGCGGCGGGCGGGTGAGTGGCGGTCGGGTGAGCGGCGGTCGGGTGAGCGGCCGGGCGACGGTGCTCACCGGGCGGCCCTCGCGGTCAGGGGGCTGCGGCGCGGCGTGGTCGGCAGGGCCGGGGTGGCTGGTGTGGCGGGCAGAGCAGGCAGGGCGGGGATGCCGGGCTGCACCAGCCGGCCGTCGGCCAGCGTGAGCACCAGGTCGGCGCAGGCCGCGATGTGCTGGTCGTGAGTGACCGCGACCACGGTGCGGCCTTGCATCAGCATGCCGATCACCCCGGCGAGTTCGCGTGCGGTCGGCGGATCGAGGTGCGAGGTCGGCTCGTCGAGCAGCAGCAGCGGCGCGTCACGCAGGAACGCGCGCGCCAGCGCGATCCGCTGGCGCTGACCCGACGACAAGGTCAGGCCGCGCTCGCCGATGCTGGCCTCGTAGCCGCCTGGCAGGGCGGCGATGAACTCCGCCGCGCCCGCGAGCGCCGCGGCCCGCTCGATCTCCTCGGCGGTCGCGGTCGGCCTGCCGAGCGCGATGTTGGCGGCGACGGTGCTGGCGAACAGGTAGGGCGCCTGGGGAACCCAGGCAATCTGGTCACGCCAGGCGTCGGCCGGGATCGCGGTCAGCGGCACCGAGCCTGCCTCGATCCGGCCACCGGTCGGCTCGGCCAGCCGCAGCAGCAGCGCGATCAGCGAGCTCTTGCCCGCGCCGCTCTGGCCGGTGAGGGCGATCTTCTGGCCCGGCCTGATCGTCAGGTCGATGCCGCGCAGCGCTGGCTCGTCCCTGCCCTGGTACCTCAGCCAGACGTCGTCGAACCTGATCATGGCAGTGGCCAGGTCTGCGGAGGTCAGATCCGCGCTGGCCCAGTCCGCGCTGGCCCAGCTGGCCCAGTCCGCGCTGGCCGCCGAACCGTCGCCGGCGACCTCGGTGCGCGCGGCGGCCGGCAGCGGCGTGTCCAGGACCTCCAGCGCCCGGTCCGCCGCGGCCGCGCCCTCCTGGCTGGCGTGGAAGTGCAGGCCGACGGCACGCAGCGGCAGGTAGGCCTCGGGCGTCAGCAGCAGCACGAGCAGCGCGGTCTGGTAGCTCATGTGCCCGGCCAGCAGCCGCAGCCCGACCTCGACCGCGACCACCGCGGTCGCGAGCGTGGCCGCGAGCTCGAGCACCAGCGCGGACAGGAACGCGGTCCGCAGCGTGCTCATCGTCGCGGCCCTGTGCTTCTCTGTCACCTCCGCGATGACCCCGGCCTGGGCCTTGGCCCGGCCGAACACCTTCAGCGTGGGCAGGCCCTCGACCACGTCGAGGAAGTGCCCGCCGAGCCTGGCGAGCAGGTTCCACTGGCGCTGTGTCTGCGCCCTGGTGTGCAGGCCGACCAGCACGGCGAACACCGGGATCAGCGGCACCGTGGCCGCGATGACCAGGGCCGAGATCCAGTCGGCCGCCGCGACCCTGGCAAGCACGGCGATCGGGACCAGGCAGGCGAGCACGAGCTGCGGCAGGTACCTGGCGAAGTATGCGTCGAGCGCGTCAAGGCCGCCGGTGGCCAGCGTCGCGATCTCCCCGATCCGCTGCCTGGCCAGCCAGCCTGGCCCGAGCCGCAGGGTGTGCTCGGCCAGCGCCCGCCTTAGCTGCGACTTGACCCCGGCCGCGGCCCGCAGGGCCGCGGCCTCGCCGCCGTAGCTGGCGATCGTCCTGGCCGCGACCACGCCGAGCAGCACCGCCAGGGTCCCGCCGAGAGCGGTGAGGCCGATCCCGGTGGCCGCGCCTGACAGCAGCCTGGCGACCAGGCCGGCCTGGACCAGGATCAGGCCGGTGGTCGCCAGCCCGAGCCCGACCGCGACTACAAGGTAGTTTCTGGCCGCGCTCGCCCTGCGCAGCAGCGCAGGGTTGACCGGCTTCACGACCGGCCGGAGGCCGGCTGGACCGGCGGCGCGCCAGGGGGCGGCATGGTGCCGACCGGGCTGGCCCCGGTGCTCGCAGCCGCGCTGTCGGCCGCGGGGACGGCCGCCGGCGCGACGAAGTCATCGCTGGTGAGGCGCTTGCGGAAGACCCAGTAGCTCCAGCCCTGGTAGAGCAGCACGATCGGCGTGAAGATGAGCGCCACCCACGTCATGACCATCAGCGAGTAGTGGTTCGACGAGGCGTTGGTCACGGTCAGGCTGAACGCGCTCGACGTGCTTGACGGCAGCACGTTCGGGAAAAGGTCGCCGAACAGCGTCGCGACCGCGAGCGCCAGCGTGAGCGCCGTTCCGGCGAAGGCCCAGCCCTCCCTGCCGCGATAGGTCGCGCCGACCGCGCCGAGCAGGGCGACGGCCGCAAGCGCCGCAGTGACGTCGGTGGCCGGCTTGCCGTGCGAGTACTGGGTCACCACAAGGAACGCCGCGGCGAGCACCACCGCCACCCCGGCGACGCGCAGTGCGGTAGCCCTGGCGCGCTCGCGCAGCTCGCCGGTGGTCTTCAGCGACAGGAAGATCGCGCCGTGCAGCAGGAACAGGCTGAGCGTCACCAGCCCGCCGAGCAGGCCGTACCAGTTCAGCAGGGTGAGCAGGTTGCCGGTATAGATGTGCCCTGAGTTCAGCGGGACGCCGCGGACGATGTTGGCGAACGCCACTCCCCACAGCAGAGCGGTCAGGCCGGAGCAGACCGAGATCGCCCGGTCCCAGTTCGCACGCCACCGGGCGGTGTGGATCTTGCTGCGGAACTCGAAAGACACGCCGCGCACGATCAGCGCGAGCAAGATCAGCAGCAGCGCCAGGTAGAAGCCGCTAAACAGGGAGGCATACCAGAGGGGGAACGCGGCGAAGGTGGCACCGCCCGCGGTCAGCAGCCAGACCTCGTTGCCGTCCCAGACGGGGCCGATCGTGTTGATCATCGTGCGGCGCTCCGCGTCGTCGCGGCCGAGCACGGGCACCAGCATCCCGACACCGAAGTCGAAGCCCTCGAGCACGAAGTAGCCCGTCCACAGGACCGCGATGAGGATGAACCAGAAGTCCGCGAGAGTCATGGCGCTTCTCCAGGATCAGTCAAGGGGGTCAAGGGGGTCAGTACGAGAAGACGGGAAGCTGCTCGCCGGCGGGCGTCTCGACCTCGGCCGGGGCGCCTTCTCGCACGTGCCGCAGCACCAGCCAGCCGGCCATGGCCGCGAGCACGGCGTAGACGAGCGTGAACGCGGTCATCGAGATGATCACCGAGGACGCGGTGACGCCCTGGGACACGCTCTGCGAGGTCTTGATCAGGCCGAAGACGGTCCACGGCTGCCTGCCCATCTCGGTGAAGATCCAGCCTGTCGTGGTCGCCAGGTAGGGCAGCGCGACGCCGAAGATAGCGACCCGGTAGAACCACTGCGGCTTCGGTATCCGCTGGCGGCGGCTGAGCCACAGGCCGGCCGCGGCGATCAGCATGGCGAGCAAGCCGAACCCGATCATCAGCCGGAACGACCAGTAGGTGACCGGGATGTCCGGCCGGTAGTCACCTGGGCCGTACTTTCTGACATAGGCGCGCTCGACGTTGTTGATGCCCTGCACGGTGCCGTGCGGGTCGAGCGTGGCGATCAGGGAGAGCAGGTAGGGCACCCGGACCGACCACAGTTCCTTGTCGCCGTTCAGCGTGCCGACCGTGAACAGCGAGAACGATGCGCCCGACTCGGTGGTGTACAGCGCCTCGGCCGAGGCCATCTTCATCGGCTGCTGGCTGTCCATCAGGCGCGCCTGCACGTCGCCGGTCACCGCGGTGGCGAGGCCGGCGACGAGCGTGACGATCAGGCCGAGCCGCATGGTCTTGGCGAAGACCTCGGTGAAGGTCCCCCGGGCCAGGTGCCAGGCGCTGATCGCGATCAGCACGGCGCCGGTGATCACGAAGCTGGCGAAGAACACGTGCGGCCAGGCGGCCAGAGCGGTCGAGTTGGTCAGCAGCGCCATGATGCTGGTGAGCTGCGCCCGGTGGGTCACCGGGTTGATGGCGTAGCCGACCGGGTGCTGCATCCACGAGTTCGCCGCGAGTATGAAGTACGCCGACAGGCTGGTCCCGATCGCGGCCATCCACATCGTGGCCAGGTGCAGCTTGCGCGGCAGCTTGTTCCAGCCGAAGATCCACAGCCCGATGAAGGTCGACTCGAGGAAGAACGCGACCAGCGCCTCCATCGCCAGCGGGGCGCCGAACACGTCGCCCACGAACCTGGAGTAGGCCGACCAGTTCATCCCGAACTGGAACTCCTGCACGATGCCGGTGACGACGCCTACCGCGAAGTTGATCAGGAAGATCCTCCCGAAGAACTTGGTCATCCGCAGGTAGGTGTCATTGTTGGTGCGCACCCAGGCCGTCTGCATGCAGGCCACGACGAGGGAAAGCCCGATGGTCAGCGGCACGAAGATGAAGTGATACACCGTCGTGATCGCGAATTGCCATCGGGCGAGATCGAGCGCAGCCACCGGTTCCCTCCACGCGTTCAGCGAGCCGGGAATTGGCCTCGGCTCGTGCGGTGTCAAGGACATCAGTGACCGGACAGCTACGGCAGGGCAGAGCGGCCCGGGTTGGCGAGGACCAAGGTCCCGCCGTCCGCTGACCGGGACGGCGCGGTGCCATTGCGGCAATGGCTGGACGGCAGCGCGACCAAGCGACCGCTCGCTGGCGGGCCTGATCAGGCGGCGGCCGAGCTGGCCAGTGCCCTGGCCGGGGCGATCCTGGCGGCCCGGATCGCGGGAATCAGGCCGGCCAGCACCCCGGCCGCCGCGCCGGCCAGCGGCGCGGGAAGGACGGTCAGCGGCGCGAGCACCGGCTCCCAGTGCCTGGTGCGGGCGACCAGCACGACGACCGCCACCCCCAGGCTTGCCCCGGCCAGCCCGCCGAGCAGCCCGAGCATCGCGGTCTCCCACAGGACGTGCATGGCCACGTGCCTTCTGCGGGCGCCGAGCGCACGGCGCAGCGCGTACTCCGGCATCCGCTCGGCCACGGCCAGCCAGGCCACGTTCGCCAGGCTGAGGATCCCGATCGCCAGGCTCACCCAGCCGAGCAGCGCGAACAGGTCGTCCAGGGTCGCGGTGACCTGGTCGCGCAGGCCCTGCGGACTGCGCGGCACGGCCACGCCGAACTGCCGGGGCAGGTTCGGGCTGATCGCATAGGGCGCCTGCTGCGCGACCACCTTGGCCGCGCCCGGCCGGGTCTGGATCAGCACGGTCGGCCTCGCCCCGGCCCGCTGGTCCGGCGGGCCGAACAGCACCTGCGCCGTGGACGTCGGAAGCAGCACCGCCCGCAGCAGCGATGGCTGCCGCATTGCGCGGGTGATGATTCCGATCACAACGCAAGCCTCCTCGTTGATCACCACGGACGGCTGGCCGCGCAGCGCGCTGATGCCCAGGGCCCTGGCGGCGGCCGAGCCGAGCAGGCAGACCTGGGCGGCGTGGGCCTGCGCCCAGTCGCCGTAGCGCCGCCCCTGCCCGGTCCGCACTCCGGCGGCGGACAGGAAACCTGGGGATGCCGCGAGCACTGGGACGGAGCAGGCCGGCCGGGCGCCGCCGGCGCCGCCCGGCGAGCCCGCCGAGACCACGACCGGCACGGCGAGCCGCAGCGGCCAGTACACGCCGGCGGCCACGACGCCGTCCACGGCGTCAAGCCGCCGCTGCACGTCGGCCGGGAACGGGTCGCCGGCCGGAACCGGGCCTGGCCTGGTCTGGGTGAGGTGAAGCTGGGTCGCGAGCCGCTGCGTGAACGCCGCGGCCACCTGGCCGTTCGCGGTGCTGACCAGCCCGAGTGCCGCCACGAACCAGGCCACGGCGACGGCGATGCCGAGGCTGGTCACGATCGCCCTGACCGGCCTGACCACGATCATGGCGAGCGCCTCGCCGATGGCGTCGGCATGGCGCATCCTGGTCGGCTGGCCGATCCGGTACCGTCGCACCGCACGTCACCCGGCCGCGCGCGGGTCGGCGCCGCGGCCGTCGATCCGCACGCACCGCGAACTGTAAGCGGCGGCGAGCTGGTCGCGGCTGGTGACCAGCACCGTCCGCCCGGCCGTGTGCACCTCGGTCAGCAGCGCTACCACCTGCGCCGCCTGGCCGGCGTCCAGGCCCGCCGTCGGGTCGTCGCAGACCAGCACGCTGGGCGCGGTCACCAAGGCACGGGCGATGGCCACCCGCTGCCGCTCGCCGGCGGACAGCTCGGCGGCCGGGCGGTACGCCTGGCCGCTCAGGCCGACCCGGTCCAGGCAGTCGAGCGCGGCGCTCCGGCGCGGCCGCCCGGGCATCCCCGCGTACAGCAGCGGCAGCGCCACGTTGTCCAGGGTGGACCTGGCGGGCAGCAGGTGCGGCGGCTGGAACACCAGGCCCATCTGCCTCCCGCGCAGGGCCGACCGGTCCCGGTCGCCGAGCATCGAGGTGTCGATGCCGTTCAGCAGGTAGCTGCCGGTGACCGGGCGGAGCAGCAGCGCGATGACGCTGAGCAGCGTGGTCTTGCCCGACCGCGGCGGGCCGGTGAGGGTGACGAACTCACCCGACCTGACGACCAGGTCCACGCCGGTGAGCGCGGCGGGCGCCAGGCAGTGCTGCCGGTGCCTGGGGCCGCGGCGCGAGCGTCGGCCGGCGCCCACGTAGCTCGCGCCGATGCCGTGCAGCTCGATCACGGCCGGGGCGGTCGGCCTGGCGCGCAGCTCAAGCGTGCTCGGCTGCCTCATCGCCGGTACCCGATCAGCACGCGGTCTCCAGGGCGCAGCCCGCCAGGCCGCACCGGCTGAATGGCCACCAGGCCGTCCGCGGCCGGGCCGGTGAAGACGGCCACCCGGCGGCGGCCGCCTGGCCCGACCCGCGTCACGTAGTCGTGCTTTCCTTTGGCCGCGGCGAAGACCGAGGTGACCGGGACGGCGAGCTCGGGCCCGCTGGTCACGCTCGCCCAGATCGTGAGCCTGACCCTGGCCCCGACCATGTGCTGCGGCAGCGCCTGGCGGCTGCTCACCCTCACCGGGAAGCCGCCGGGCGGCGGCCCGCCCACGGCGGGCATCGAGCCGACCCTGACCACCGTCCCCGTCCCGGTCAGCGGCGGGACGGCCGAGGTGAACATGGCGGGCAGTCCGGCCCTTGCGAGCGAGGCCTGGTGCTGGCTGAGGACGCCGGACACGTACGGATTCCCGGTGGCGAGCCGCAGCAGCGGCCCGGTCCCCACGGTGTGGCCCGCCCTGGTGCCGATCGCCACTACCAGGGCGGACCTGGTCGGGATGTAGCTCACCTCACTCATCGGCAGGTACGCGTCGGGCACCGGCTGGGCGGCCTGGCGCTTGCGCGCGCCTGGCGGATGGTAGATCGGCGCCGCGTAGCCAAGCCGCTGGTAGAGCAGCAGCAGCGCGAGCGAGGTGCTTGGGCCGAAGTAGCCCGGCGGGTCGTAGTCCGCATAGCCGAGGCCGATCAGGTCGGACTGCAGCTGGCTGACGTCCGGGCCGGTGTCGCCCTGGTGCAGGTCCCGGTAGGCGGGCAGCCTGCCGCGGAGCAGCAGGATCGGCCGGCCGTCCACCTCGGCGATGACCCGGCCAGGGTAGACCCGGTCGCCCACCTTGACCGGCATCCTGGTCACGGTGACCGTGCTGAACGGGGCTGAGCCGGTCACGCTGACCGTCCTTGCCGCCCGGACGATGCCGCTGACGGTGATCGGATCGCGCAGCACCTCCCAGCGGGCGACGGCCGTGATGACCGAGCGCGGCGGGGCGGCCGACCGCGCGGCGACCTGGCTTGGCGACTCGATCAGGCTGACCGCCGCCAGGCCCGTGGCCGACATCACCACGATCCCGGCGGCGAGCCCGCCGAGGAAGAATCGCCTCGTCCTGAGCGGATCCGCGGGCGGCCCGGCTGCCGTGGACCGGCCGGGCGCGAGGTTCAGCATGGCTCAGCCGCTGTGCGCGGGCGACCGTCGTCGGCCGTGCAGCCCGCGTTGTCGCGAGACGCACGGCAAGCTCAGCGCGATGCACCGACCAGCGGTGCGCGACCCCCCGTACACCGTCGACCCCCCGTCTACCCCGCGCAGGCTACCACGGGCAGGACGGCCCGCAGCCGAACCAACATGTGCCGCGCCGCGGCTCAGGAGAGATGGTAGGCGAGCTCAGCGGCGCAGTGCGGGTTCCGCGCAGCCACCGCCGGGCTGATGATCACGACGGGGCAGCGGGCGTGGCCCAGGCACGCCCTGATCACCGGCCCGACCGGACGGTCGGTGATCGCCGGGTCGGCCTGGGCCGCCGGTGACGGCCCGCCAGAGCCGAGCACCAGCAGGTCCGCGTCGGCTGACGCCTCGGGAAGGATGCGCTCGGCGGTGCCCTCGATCAGCTGGACCACCAGGTCGAGGTCGTCGGCGTCGCCGACCACCGCCCGCACGTCGCGATCGAGCCGCTGTGCGGCCGTGAGCTCTGATCGAAATCCCGCGGTTCCTGCGTACAGCGCCCGCGCCGGGTGCGGCTGCCAGGCGCGCACCGCCTGAAGCTGCACACCACGCCGGCGCGCCTCGGCAGCCGCCCAGCCCAGCGCGGCCAGGGAGGCGGCCGAGCCGCCGACGCCGACCAGGATGACCGGCTGCTGTCCGGTGGGATCCATCTCGCCTCCCTGCATCGGGCTCCCGCGACGCGGCCGGTCGGCGTCTCCCGAGCGCCCGCCGGGAGGTGTTACCCCAGCGCCCGCACTCTTAGTCTGCCGTCGGCGCGCCGACAGCCGTAGGGGAGAAGGTCCCCTATTCGGGTGCTACAGCCCACCTGGCCGCACATCGGCGCGGCGCCGCGGGGGTGAGCGAGAGCGGGCGGGGAATGCTGACCGTGTGCAACGGACGGGGGGCCGTGGCCTGCATGCATCGGCGCATCCGCTCGTCCGGCGAATCGCCGGATGGCTGGGAGCGGATGGCAATCCGCTGCGCAGGCGGATGGACAAGTTCGAGACCGCCGCGCGGATCATGCTCGCCGTCTCGTTCCTTGTGGTAGCGCCGCTGCTGGTGGGACTGACCGGGCGGCTGGTTCGCACCGGCGCCATGGAGCAGGTCAGGCAGGAGCAGGCCTGGCGCGAGGTCGGCGCCGTGCTACTCAGGTCGGCGCCGCAGCAACTGCTCGGCTTCGGGTCGATGACCAGCTACTGGCTGCCCGCCCGGTGGGTGGCGCCTGACGGCGCCGTCCGCACCGGCCCGGTGCCGGTCAGGCCGGGCTCCAGGGCAGGAGACTCCGTTCCCATCTGGGTCAACCCGGCGGGCCGGATGACCGGTCGCGCGCCGCTGAGCACTGGCCTGGTCACGGTCAGGACGGCGCTGGCTGAGTTCGGCACGGCGATCGGGCTGGCGCTTGTGGCGCTTGCGCTGGCCGGCCTGCTGCGGGTATTGATGGACCGGCGCAGGATGGCGTACTGGGCGATGGAGTGGGCCTGCTTCGGGCCACGCTGGACCACCAGGCGCTGGCCTAGGAGCTGAGCGCGCGCACGACCTCGATTGCCAGCCGTGCGACCTCGGCGTCCTCGCGCGCGGTCACCACGAGCGTGCGCACGCTGGCGCCGCGCGCGCTGATGTCGGCATCAGCGTGCGCCGCGGCGTTGCGTTCCTGATCGACCGCCACGCCGAGGAAGCCAAGGCCGGCCGCGGCCGCGGCCCTGACCGCCGGGTGGTGCTCGCCGATGCCGCCGGTGAAGACCAGCGCGTCCAGGCCGTTCATCGCCGCGGCCATGGCGGCGATCAGGCCGACCAGCCGGTGCGCGTATACGCCGAGCGCCAGCGCGGCGGTCTGGTCGCCGTTCTGCGCAGCTGCGCTGACCTGCCGGATGTCGCCGCTGCCGCCGGCGAGGCCGGCCAGCCCGGACGCGTGCTCCAGTCCCTCGCTCAGCTCCGAGACGCCGATTCTGCCCTCGCTGGCCAGCCAGGTGAGCATGCCGGGATCCAGGCTGCCGCACCTAGTCGCCATCACCAGCCCGTCCACCGGCGTGAAGCCCATCGTGGTGTCGACGCTGCGGCCGCCCTGCACAGCTGCGAGCGACGACCCGGCTCCCAGATGACAGGTCACCACGCGCAATTTGTTGCGATCGATGGGTGATGCAAGCTCGGCGGCGCGTCCGGACGCATAGCTGTGCGATAGCCCGTGGAACCCGAATTTGCGCAGGCCGAATCGCTCCCGCCAGGCCGCGGGCAGCGCGTAGGTATAGGCCTCCGGCGGCATGGTGGCGTGAAAGGCCGTGTCGAAGCAGGCCACCTGCGGCAGGCCGGGGAAGGCCGCGGCCGCCGCGTCCATCCCGGCCCGCGCCCGCGGCTGGTGCAGCGGTGCGAGCGACGTGAGCTCGGCGATCCCCGCACGCACCTCGTTGTCGATCAGCATGGCCGAGGTGAAGCGGCTGCCGCCGTGCACGACGCGATGCCCGATCGCCCCGACCGCTGGATCCCCGGCGCCCGTCAGCCGCTCCAAGTACTCGCGCAGGTCAGGCGCGTCGGCCCTGCCGTTCCAGCGGTCGATGTTGCACGAGTCGGCGACAGCGCCGTCCGCGGCGACCACGGACAGCTTCAAACTGCTCGACCCCGCGTTGAACACCAGCACGTGGGACGGGCCGCCGGCGGGGCAGGGCATCACAGGCCCGGAACGTGCAGCGCCCGGCCGCCGGCCTCCCTGGCCCTGGAATCTGGCCTGGCGCTCGCCGCAGCGCGTGCGGCCGGCCACATCCATCCGGAGACCTCGGGCATGTCCTCGCCGTGCTCGGTGATCCAGGCCCGGTGCCTGGTCCTGGCGTCGGTCATCTGCTGGCGCAGCGCCGCGGCACGCGGGCCGAGGCCGGGCACCCGGTCGATGACATCCATGACCAGGTGGAACCTGTCCATGTCGTTCAGCACGAGCATGTCGAACGGCGTGGTGGTGGTGCCCTCTTCCTTGTAACCGCGCACGTGCAGGTTGTCGTGCCCGTGCCGCCGGTAGGTCAGCCGGTGGATCAGCGCGGGGTAGCCGTGGTAGGCGAAGATCACCGGCTTGTCGGTGGTGAACAGCGCGTCGTACTCGGGGTCGCTCATCCCGTGCGGATGCTCCGCCGCGGTCTGCAGCCGCATCAGGTCGACGACGTTGACGACCCGCACCTGCAGGTCGGGCAGGTTCTGGTGCAGGATGTCGGCGGTGGCCAGCACCTCCACGGTCGGCACGTCCCCGGCGCAGGCAAGCACCACGTCAGGTTCGGCCTCGGCGGCCTCGCTGCCCGCCCACTCCCAGATTCCGGCACCCCGTGCGCAGTGCAGCATGGCGTCGTCCATGCTCAGCCATCCCGGCGAGGGGTGCTTGCCAGCCACGATCACGTTGACCAGGTTTCGGCTGCGCAGGCAGTGGTCGGCGACGCTGAGCAGGCAGTTGGCGTCCGGCGGCAGGTAGACCCTGACCACCTCGGCCTTCTTGTTCACCACGTGGTCGATGAAGCCGGGGTCCTGGTGTGAGAACCCGTTGTGGTCCTGCTGCCACACGTGCGAGGTGAGCAGGTAGTTCAGCGAGGCGATCGGCCGCCGCCACGGCAGCTTCCTGGCGACCTTGAGCCACTTGATGTGCTGGTTCACCATCGAGTCGACGAGGTGGATGAACGCCTCGTAGCAGGAGAAGAACCCGTGCCTGCCGGTTAGCAGGTAGCCCTCCAGCCAGCCCTCGCAGGTGTGCTCGGAGAGGATCTCCATCACCCGGCCGTCGCGGGACAGGTTCACGTCGACCGGCCAGGTCTCGGCCTCCCACGTCTTGCCAGCCGCCCGGATCACGTCGTCGAGGCGGTTGGACTCCGTCTCGTCCGGGCCGACCAGCCGGAAGTTGCTGGTCGCCAGGTTGCGCCGCATGACCTCGGCGAGCAGCGAGCCGAGCACCCTGGTCGGCTCGGTCAGACCGGCCCCGGGCACGTCCACGGCCACGGCGTGATCGCGCGGGTCGGGCATTTCCAGGTCGCGCAGCAGCAGCCCGCCGTTGGCGTGCGGGTTCATGCCGAGCCTGCGGTCGCCGGACGGGACCAGGGTCAGCAGGCCGGGACGCGGTGCGCCCGAGGCGTCGAAGAGCTCGGCAGGGACGTAGGACTTCAGCCACGCCTCGAGCTGGCGCAGGTGGTCCGGGTTGGTCCTGACCTCGCCGAGCGGCACCTGGTGCGACCGCCAGGTGCCCTCCACCGGCAGCCCGTCGACCTCGGCGGGCCCGGTCCAGCCCTTGGGCGTGCGCAGCACGATCATCGGCCAGGCGGGCCGGTGGGCGCCGTGGGCGGGGTGCCCGCCGTGCGCCGGGCGGGCGCGACTGACGGCGGTACGCGCGTCGTCCCAGATCGCGTGGATCTCGGCCACCGCGCTGTCGACGGCGACAGCCATCTGCTGGTGCATCGCGAGCGGCTCGTCCCCGGTGACGTAGATCGGCCGGTAGCCGTAGCCGCGCAGCAGCTCGTCGAGTTCCGCTGCGCTGACCCTGGCCAGCACCGTCGGGTTGGAGATCTTGAAGCCGTTCAGGTGCAGGATCGGCAGCACCGCGCCGTCCCTGGCCGGGTTCACGAACTTGTTTGAGTGCCAGCTGGTGGCCAGCGGGCCGGTCTCGGCCTCGCCGTCGCCGATCGCGCACGCGACGATGAGGTCGGGGTTGTCGAACGCGGCGCCGTAGGCGTGCGAGAGCGAGTAGCCGAGCTCGCCGCCTTCGTTAATCGAGCCAGGCGTCTCCGGGGCGACGTGGCTGGGCACGCCGCCGGGGAACGAGAACTGGCGCATCAGCGTGGCCATGCCGGCCGCGTCGCGCGGCACGCTCGGGTAGATCTGCGAGTAGCTGCCGTCCAGCCAGGTGTTGGCCAGCGCGGCCGGGCCGCCGTGACCGGGTCCGATCACGATCATCATGTTCAGGTCGCCGAGGGTGATCGCCCGGTTCAGGTGCGCCCAGATGAAGTTCAGCCCCGGTGTGGTCCCCCAGTGGCCGAGCAGCCGCGGCTTGATGTGTTCTGGCCGCAGCGGCTCGGTGAGCAGCGGGTTGGCCATCAGGTAGATCTGGCCGGCCTCCAGGTAGTTCGCCGCTCGCCAGTACGCGTCGATGCTGGCGAGCTCCGATTGGTTCAGTACGGGCTGGTTTGGCGCGGGCTGGCTCGGCGCGGCCTGAGGCGGCGCGCTGTCGTCTGCTGAGTGCGGTTCCGGTGCGCCCGTGCCGGTCCTGCCTGTCTGGCTCATCGCGTGCTGACCCGCCTCAGCTCTTGGGATTGGCGCGTGCAGGTTAGCTGGTGCGTACCACGGTGACCGGACACGCCGCATGCGTGACGCAATGGGTGCTGACCGACCCGAGCATCATTCCGGCGAAACCGCCGTGGCCATGGCTGCCGACCACCAGCAGGTCGGCGTTCTTGGACTCCTCGATGAGCACCTGCGACGGGTGGCCGTAGGCGATCTTGCGCTCGACCTCCACCACAGGTGGCTCGCCGAAGGCGGCCTTGATCGCCTTGTCGAGCTCGCCCTGCCTCTCCTGCTCGACCTCGGCGCTAACGCTGGCAGGCGCGACCCCGACCGGCGCAGGTCCGACCGCGGCCGGATAGTGCCAGGCCATCACGGCGCGCACCGACGCACCCACGGCCTTGGCGTACCGCGCCGCCCAGGCCATGGCCATCGCCGACGCGGGCGAACCGTCGACGCCGACAACCACCCATTCCTTCTTGCCTTCACTGGTCATGGCAGCCTCATCGTCTCATGCGCCGTTCGGGCCGGATCTCCCTCGCAGTCATCCAACTGCTTACCCACAATCCCGAGCCAGGGTCATTGGTCACCCGCGTGACCGGGTCACTCCTCACCCCGGCCCTCTTTTCATCCGCTGCGTCCACTTGTCATCCTGCGCGACCACTTATCATCCGCCAGCGTCATGATCACGAGGCTTTTGGGCTAATTTGTGAGACGCCAGCGGATGAAAAGACGATCTCGCCGAGCGGCTGCGGTCGCGCAGCCGAAGAAATTGCCCGGTCTTGCTCGGTTTGTTCTCCGGTCAGACGCCCTGAGACCCACCCGCGCCTCCTACGCGCCGTCGACACCCGCACCCTGACCTGCGGGCCGTCGACACCCTGACCCGCGCTCACCCGCGCGGGTGCGCCGACGGGTGGCTGACCGCGCGGGTGCGCCGACGGGCGGCTGACCGCGCGGGTGCGCCGACGGGCGGCTGATCCGCGCGGGCGCGCCGAGGCGCGCTCCCATTCGCGCGGGAGACCGAGGCGCGCCCTGGCTCGCGCGGGGACGCCGTCGGCCGGCCGCGTCATGCTTGACCATGCCGCACGGCGGTGATTTGGTTCTGCACATGAGTTTGGCCAGGTCAGAGCAGGCGCGAAGATGATCATACTTGGGATCGTCTTCGTCGCGATTGCCGCGATCGCGTGCGCCGCGGCGGTGCTTGCTCTGCTCGGCATCGGCCAGCTTGCGCTGTCCGGGCCCGGCGCGATAGCGCGCGACGGGCTGGTCAGGGGCCAGCCGGCGTCGGCCTGGTCGCTGCCGGACGCGGGCGGGACGCTGCACTGCTCGCCGCCGGGCCGGGCGTTCCAGCTGATCGTCTTCGGTGACCACTCGCTGCGGTCCTTCCCCTCGGTGGTGGCCGGGCTGCGGTCGCTGCGGGACGACCCGGCCAGCGCCGACCTGGAGATCGTGATCGTGGCGGCGGGCGACGCGCGGCTCTCCCAGCCAGCCCTGACCACGCTCGGCTTGGACGGAATCCCCGTGCTCACCGGCTCTCGCGCGCTGTACGCCAGCTACAACGTGCGGGTGATGCCGTTCGCGATCGTGGTGGACGCGGTCGGCCTGGTGCGCGCATCCAGCCTGGTGAACCACGACTGGCAGCTCGCCAAGCTGCGCAAGCTCGCCAACCTTCCGCTCGATCCCCGCGACGCTGCCGGCCTGCCCGGCCGTGCCGCACGTCAGAGCCAGACGGCGGCGGTGTGAGCGTGGCCGTGCTCGCGCTGTGCTGCAAGACGCTGCTCGCCGCCTTGCTGCTGATGGCGGGCGGCGCGAAGCTCGCCGATCTGCGGGGGTTTGCCGCGACCGTCGCGCTGTTCCTGCCCAGCCGTCGCTGGCCGGGCCTGGCGAGCGCGACGGCGGCAGGCGTCGCGGGCGTCGAACTTGCGCTCGGGGCGGCCAGCCTCGGTGACCCAGGGGTCCGATGGCTCAACCTCGCCGTGCTGGCGACCTGCACCGGGTTCGTCGTCGTGTCGGTGGTCGGCTACCTGCGGCACCCGGGCCGGCCCTGCCGCTGCTTCGGCTCTCTGTCTGGGCGGTCGTTCGGCCCGCTGGGCATCGGCCGGGCGGCGCTGATCACACTGCTCGCCGCGGCCGCAACGGTCCCGCCGCCGACGTCCCTGGTCCAGCTCGGCTCGGCCTGCCGGCTCGGCCTGCTGGCTTCCGGGCTCCTCGTCGCCTGGTGCGCATCCGCTGCCGCTGCCGCGGTCGGCTCAGGCAGTGCCGCCGGGTCAGGGGCCGCCGGGTCAGGGGCCGCCGGGTCGAGGCTGGTGCCGTGATCCGCATCCCGGTCTACCTCGCGGTGGCGCAGTGGGCCCTGCTCGTCGCGCTCGGCCTGCTTGTGGTGATCATGTTCCGCCAGCTCGGTCACGTGCTGGCCGGCGACGGCCGCAGGGGCGGGCTCGGCCCGGCGGCGGGCAGCATGGCCGCGCCGCTGACCTACGCCAGGCCGGGCGCTGAGTCGGCCGAGCGGCTGCGGCCGGGGGACGGGCAGCCGCTGCTGCTCGCGTTCGTCGACCCGACCTGCCCATCCTGCGAGCAGCTGGTCGTGGTGCTCGACCATCTGCACGGTGCGGGCGAGCTAGCCGGGGTGCGGCCGCTGCTGCTGATCTCCGACCCGCCGAGCTACCTGGAGATCTCGGACGCGTTCCGGTCAACCAGGATCGAGATCGGCCGCCCGGCCGGGGACGGGCTCGCCTCCTACCGCGCCTCGGCCACGCCGTTGCTTGTCGCCGTCGACGGCGCCGGGGTGGTGCAGGCGGCAGGATCGGTCATCAGGGCGGCCGAGGTGCGTGCCTTCGTCCAGGCCTGCCTGCCCGCGCCGGAGCAGGTCTTGGCCGCGGCGCCCGCGTCACCGTCTGGCGAGGTCCGTGACCTCGCACCGGGGGAAAGGTATCGCGGGGGCGAGGATAAGCGGGGCGAGGATCAGCGGGGGCGATGATCAGCGGGGGCGAGAATAAGCGAGGCGAGGATAAGCGGGGGCGAGGATAAGCCCGGGCGATGATGAGCGGGGCGTGGATAAGCGGGGCGAGGGTTGGCAGGACAGAGGGTTAACGCAGAGGGTTGGCCGGACAGAGGGTAAGCGGGAAAGAGTTAGCGGGGGAGAGCTACAGCCGTGAAGATCCGTTGGGCCGGTCCGGGGGCGGCCTGCCAGGTAGCCCTGAGCGAGCGGGTGGCCAGGAAGCTGAACCGCAGGGACGCGCTGCGCCGCGCCGTAGTCGGCGGGACCGCCGGGCTGGCCGCGCTGGCGACCGGCGTGCGGCCGGCCGAGGCCGCGTCCTACTGCTACTGCGGCCCGACCAGGCACTGCGACCGCTGCCCTGGCATCGGCTGCCCGCCGGGGCACCAGCTGTGCACGAGCGCGTACGGTCACGGCGACTGCTTCAACTACCAGGGGTACCGCTGCGAGTGGCCGCAGGGCAGCTGGATCGCCTGCATGGGCCTCGGCAAGGGGCTCGGCTACAAGGTCTGCTACGACTGCATCGGCTCATCGGGCTGCCGTGACTGGTGCACCTGCCTCAGCGAGTGCATCTGCTGTCATTGCGTTAGCCCGGCCGACGTCCGATCCGAGCAGCACAGGCTCCAGCTCATGCAGGCGCCGTGACCACGGTGCTGGCCGGGCTGGCAGTGATCCTGGCGGTGCTCAACGGGTACTCCAAGGCGTACTCGCCTTGAGGTGCCAACTCCGCCGCCTCGCTGGCGGCCGGCCTTCCGGTCGGGAGGCGGCTGAGCGCTGCGTGGGTCATCGCTGTCTACGCGGTGCCCGCGGTCATTGCCTGGCTGATTGTCGGCCTCGTGCTCGGCGCGCTGCCGGTGGCCGGGATAGCGCTGGCCGCTGCGGTGGCCTACGGCTGCTACTACGGCGCGGTCGAGGTCAGCGACCGCCGCGGTCTGCCGCCCCCAGGCCGCCGCTGGCAGGTGCCGCAGACCATGCTGATCGACGCGTCGCCGCGCAGGCGGGTGCTGGTCTGGGGAGCGATACTTGGCCCCGGCTTCCTGACCCGCAACCAGTACGCCGGGTTCGGCGCGCTCCTGCTCGTGGTCGCAGCGATGCGCGGGCCGCTGGCAGGCCTGGCAGCCGGAGCGGCGATCGGTGCCGCGCACGGCACCGCGCGGGCCGCCGCTCTGCTCAGGGACGTGCGCGACCTGCGGTCCTTGCCCGCAGGTCCCGGTCCGAGCACGCACCTGGACCTGCTGCTCAGCACGGTCCGCTGGCGACGGTGGGACGGCGCCGCGCTGCTCGCGCTCGCGGTGGTGGCCGCGGCCGCAGCGGTGGGTCACTTCGGCTAGCGCCTCAGGACTCGGCCGGCGCGGGACGGGCTGGCACGAGAGCGAGGCCTGACGGCAATCGGGGGTAGTCAGATGCCACGCATCACACCAGCGGCCACGTCGGCCGCGTGCCGGACCCTGGTCGCGACGGCGGCGCGGACCGCAGTCACGACGGCCGGGCGGACCGCAGTCACGAACTTCGTCCTGGCTGGCGGCCTGGCCACGGCGCTCGCGGTCGGCCTTGCGTGCGGGCCGGCCCGGCAGGCCCTGGCCGCCACCGGCGTGCGGTCCGCCCTGTCCGGCCGCGAGGTCTACAAGATCGTCGATCGCGTGCCTGGCCCGAAGCAGCCGGTCGTGACCGCGCGTGGTGCGTTCCGGTCCATCGGCACCTACTACCGCCGGTACGCGACTCTTGCCTTCCCGCGCGGGCGGATCATCATCGCCAGGCAGGCCACCGGGACATCGGTGAGCGGCCCTAACCTCGCGACCTGCCGGTTCTCGATCCGGCAGGTCGGGGTGTTTCGCGTCACCAAGGCCACCGGCAGGTTCCGTGGCCTGCGTGAGAGCGGCACCTACCGCAGCACGATCTGGGGCAGGTATAACCGGACCGGCCCGCAGCGGTGCGGCAGGAAGATCATCGACTACCGCGCGACGACCTACGACGTCGGCACGATCGGCTGACCGGGCAGACGGCAGCCGGGGGCTGGGTCGTGGGTCGGCCCGTTGCCTCTGCCCGGGCGGACCGCGCCGGGGGCTGGGCCGTGGGTCGGCCCTTTGCCTCTGCCCGGGCAGACCGCAGCCGGGGGCTGGGGGTCGTGGGTGGACCCGTTGCCTCTGCCCGGACAGACCGCGGCTGGGGGCCGGCCCGTAGTCTGGTGGGCGTTCCCGAGCGGGGAGGATGCCTGGAATGCCTGACCTGTCGCTGCTGCCGCCGTCGGCCGCCGTCGAAGGCGAGGACCTGCGAGTGGGCGGCTGCCTGCTGTCGGAGATCGCTGAGCGGTTCGGCACGCCGGCCTACGTGCTCGACGAGCAGGCGCTGCGGGACAAGGCGCGCGAGTATCTGTCCGCGCTGACCGGCAGGCATCCGCGCGGCCGGGTGTACTTCGCCGTGAAGGCCTATCCGTCGGTCTCGATGATCAGGGTGCTCGCCGAAGAGGGCCTCGGCTGCGACGTGGTCGGCGCCGGCGAGCTTGCTATGGCGCTGGCGGCGGGCGCCGACCCGGCCACCATCGTGATGCACGGGAACGCCAAGTCCGACGAGGACATCCGGGCCGCGCTGGATGCCGGCATCGGGCACATCGTGGTCGACGGCTTCGACGACATCGACAGGATCGAGCGGCTCGCCACCGGGCGCACGCCGGTCCTGCTGCGGGTCAGTCCCGGCGTGGAGTCGTCCACCCACGCCGCGCTCGCCACCGGCGGCAAGCGGTCCAAGTTCGGCGTTCCGGTCGAGCACGTGCCTGAGGCGATCGCCAGGATGCGCGCCGTCGACGCCATCGACCTGCGCGGACTGCACGCGCACATCGGCTCGCAGATTCTCAGCATCGACCAGTTCGAGGCCGCCGTGGCCGCGCTGGCCAGCCTGGAGCGCTTCGAGGTCTATGACTTCGGCGGCGGGCTCGGCGTCCGCTACGAGCACGAGGACGTCGCGCCGCCGGTGCACGAGTACGCCGAGCGCCTGGTCGGTGCCGCACACAAGCACCTGGGCGAGGACATCGAGATCCTGATCGAGCCCGGCCGCTCGATGGTGGCGCAGGCCGGGCTCACCTTGTACCGGGTGGTCACGATCAAGCACGCCGGCAAGCTGCACGTGGCCGTGGACGGCGGGATGGGAGACAACCTGGAGTTCCCGCTCTACGGGCAGCGCTTCACGCCGCTGGTGGTCGGCCGGTGGGACGCCGAGCCCGTGCTCGCCGACCTGGTCGGCAGGCACTGCGAGTCGGGCGACGTGATCACCCCGGACGTTGAGCTTGCCAGCCCGAGCATCGGCGACCTGGTCGTCGTCCCGGTGACCGGCGCCTACTGCTTCACCATGTCGAACAACTACAACGCCGCGCTCAGGCCGCCGGTGATCTACTGCCGCGACGGGACCGCCAGGGTCGGGGTGCGGCGGGAGACATTCGACGACCTGCTGGCCCGCGAGGTCGGAGTCAGGTAGATCGGGCGCCGGCCGGCGATCCGCTTGACACCTACCGCCCGGCGGGGAAGACTGCACATACTCTGTATGCAGTGTGCGCGGCGAGAGGACCCGCCGATGCCGGCTACCGCCAGGCATGCCGCCGAGCTGCTCGGCGCGATGGTCAGGATCGAGTCGGTCACGCCGTGGCTGATCCCGACCGGGTCAGGCGAGGCCAAGGTCGCGGCGTTCATCGCCGAGTGGCTTTCCGGCACCGCCGCCGGGGTGGACGTGATCGAGGTCGAGCCCGGCCGGCCGAACGTGCTGGCCAGGCTCCGCGGCACCGGCGGCGGGCCGGACCCGCTGCCTGAACGCGCACAGCGACACCGTGGGCTACGCGGGCTGGCCGGACGAGGCACTCGAGCCCCGCCTGGAAGGCGACCGCCTCTACGGGCTCGGCGCCGCCGACGACAAGGGCGGCTGCGCGGCGGCCATGCTCGCGCTGCGCTCGCTGGCCAGGTCCGGTGCGCGGCCGCGCGGCGACCTGCTGGTGGCCTGCGTCGCTGACGAGGAGGGCGCCTCGATCGGCTCGGAGCACCTGGCCAGCCAGGGCGGCATCGACGCGGCGATCGTGATCGAGCCGCAGCCGACGCACCATCTCGTGGTGGAGCACCAGGGCTTCGGCTGGATCGACGTGATCGCACGCGGCGTCGCGGCGCGCGGATGCGAGCCTGCGGCGGGCGTGGACGCGATCGTCCACCTGGCCGAGGTGATCACCCGGCTGCACCGGCTCGACGTGACCACGTTCCGGGCGCACCCGTCGCTGCTGAACGGCCGCACCGTCTTCCACGCCGGCACCATTACCGGCGGCACGCACTACGCGACCTACCCGAACTACTCCAGGGTCGGGATCGAGATCGGCACCCAGCCCGGCGAGCACCTGGCCGACCGGATCGCCGAGATCGAGGCCGTCTTCGCCGAGGTCGCCAGCGCCGAATCCGGATTCAGCGGCGAGGTCGTGGTGCGGCTGGAGCGCGAGCCGTTCGTGGCCCAGCGGCACGAGGCGCTGCAGGAGGTCGTCGCCCGGGCCATGGCCTCGGTGCTCGGGCGGCCACCCAAGGTCAGCGGGACGAACGGCTGGACCGACGCCGCCCTGCTGCAGGCGGCCGGTGTACCGACGCTGCTGCTCGGCTCCGCCGGCGGCAGCTACCACGTGCCGAACGAATGGGCCTGCATCAGTGAGCTGATCAGGCTCAGCGAGATCCTGGAGCGCACCGCCCGCGAGTACCTCGCCTAGCGCGCTACGCTCTGCTGCCCTCGCTGGCAGCTGATCAGGATTGCATCGCGCTCTCGCTCTCGGCCTCCGCATCGGCGGCCGCCTGCGTGGCCCTGGCGTTCTCGGCGGCCCGCTCCCTGACCAGCTCCTGTCCGCCGTGGCGCAGCGCCAGGATGGCCGCGATGACCAGGACGGTCATGGCCATGCTGAACACGATCACCAGGCCGTGGTGGAACGGGCCGGAGATCAGCTGCGGGAAGAACTGCCTGCCGGTCAGCACGTGCACGTTGTGCGCGGGCAGGTGGGCGAGCACGCCGGTGGGGGCGAGCAGGGTGTGGACCGGGTTGTAGCCGAGGAACGCGGCGAACAGGCTGCCCACCGGAGGCAGACCTCCGATCTGAGCGGCGATGGCGTGCGGCACGCCCTGGGCGGACAGGCCCCTGGTCAGCGTGGTGGGCAGGGTGGAGGCGAGCCCGGCGATCATCAGCGAGAAGAAGATGCCGATCGACAGCACGAAGCCGGAGTTCATGAAGGTCGCCAGCATGCCAGACGCGGCGCCCCGCTGGTTCGGCGGCACGCTGTTCATCACCGCGGCCGCGTTGGGCGCAGAGAACAGGCCCATGCCGACGCCGGAGGCGAAAATCAGCAGCGCGAACCAGACGTAGCTGAAGTCCACCGGCACGAGGAGCAGTCCGCCGAAGCTGGCGGCCGCCACCAGCAGGCCGCCCGAGGCGAAGAACCGGGCGCCGTACTTGTCGGACAGGTAGCCCGACAGCGGCCCGGCGATCAGGAACCCGCCGGTCAGCGGCAGCAGGTAGATGCCCGACCACAGCGGCGTGTCGATGAACGAGTAGCCGTGCAGCACCAGCCAGATGCCCTGCAGCCAGATGATCAGCATGAACTGCATGCCGCCGCGGGAGATCGAGGCGAGCAGCGCCGCGGTCGCGCCGGTGGAGAACGACCTGATCCGCAGCAGCCGCAGGTCGAACATCGGCGCCTTCACCCGCAGCTCGATGAAGCAGAACGCGGTCAGCAGCGCCACCCCGCCGATCAGCTCGGTGAGTACCACGGGACTGGTCCAGCCCATCGAGTGCCCCCCGTACGGCTGGATGCCGTAGGTGATGCCCGTCAGCAGGGCGACCAGGCCGACCGCGAAGGTGACGTTGCCCAGCCAGTCGATCCTGGCCGGCGTACGGGCGCCGACCTCGCGCAGGCTCAGGTAGGACCAGATCGCGCCGCCGATGCCGATCGGCACGGAGACGATGAAGACCAGGCGCCAGTCCACCGCGGCCAGGATGCCGCCCAGGATCAGGCCGATGAACTGGCCGGAGATGCCGGCCACCTGGTTGATCCCGATGGCCATGCCGCGCTGGTTGAACGGGAACGCGTCGGTGATGATGGCTGGGGAGTTGGCCATCAGCATCGCGCCGCCGACCGCCTGGATGATCCGGAAGCCGATCAGCCACAGCGCGCCGCCCGGCCCGGTAAGCGGATCGAACGGCAGCGCGAGCGCCCCGAGCGCGAACACTGTGAAGCCGAGGTTGTACATCTTGACCCGGCCGTAGATGTCCCCCAGCCGGCCGAGCGTGACCACCAGCACCGCGGAGATGACCAGGTAGCCCATCAGCATCCACAGCAGGTAGCTGATATTGCCCGGGGTCAGCGGGTCGAGGTGGATGCCGCGGAAGATGGCCGGCAGCGAGATGATCACGATCGACGCGTTCACCGTGGCGGCGAGCGTGCCCAGCGTCGTGTTGGACAGCGCCACCCACTTGTAGTGCGCGCCGCGCAGCCCGATCTTGCCGCTGTCGCCGGGAGCCTGGGTGGCGGACGGGGTCACCGCGCCGTCGCCGCCGTGGCTGCTATCTGTGGTAGCCAAGTCCGTTACGCCTCACTGAGAGCGGGGTGCCGGTTCAACGTCTGAACAGGCGGTCAGCATGACTTATTTCTTTGGCTAACTATATTCATGGCGCTGGTCGGCAGCGAGGGGCGCTGTCGCAGCACGCTTGTCTACCATGTTCGACGATACGCTCGCCGCGCACCGGGCACTCTGGTGCTGTGATGGAGCACCTGAGAAGCCTGCCAGGCCGGGCCGACAAGATGCAGCGGCGCTGGCCGCCCGTGGCGTTCAGCGTCGCGGTGTGGAAGAAGTTCAGCGACGACCAGGCGGGCAAGCTCGCGGCGCTGGTCGCTTACTACGCGTTCGTGTCGATTTTCCCGCTGCTGCTGGTACTGATCACCGTGCTGCAGCTCGTGCTCCGGGGCCACCCGGCGCTGCGCGAGCGGCTGATCAACTCGGCGCTGCACGCCTACCCGGTGATCGGGCCGCAGCTGAGCAGCAGCGTGCACGTGCTGCGCGACACCGGCATCGCGCTCGTGATCGGCCTGCTCGGCGCCCTGCTCGGCGCGCGCGGCGTCGCTGTCGCGATCCAGAACGCGCTCGGCACGGTCTGGGCCATCCCGCCGGAGCGGCGCCCGCGCTTCCCCCGGTCGTTCCTACGGGCCGTGGCGCTAGTTGTCGTGATCGGCCTCGGTCAGATGCTCGCCGCGTTCCTGTCCGGAGTCGCCGGCGGGCTCGGGCACCTGATAACCGGCGCCGGCGCCGAGGCCGGGACGGTCGTCCTGTCGTTCGTCGCGAATGTCGGGGTGTTCTGGGCGGCCTTCCGGCTCGGCACCGCCGGGCAGGTGAGCTGGCGCGACCTGCGGCTGGCGGCCGTGCTCTCGGCCGCGTCCTGGCAGGTGCTGCTTGTGCTCGGCGGCTACATCGTCGATCACCTGCTGCATCACAGCTCGGCGCTCTACGGCGTCTTCGGCGTCGTGCTCGGCCTGCTTGCCTGGCTCTACCTGCAGGCTCAGATCACGCTCTACGCGGTGGAGGCCGCCACGGTGCGGGCCTGGCGGCTGTGGCCGCGCGGCCTCGGGCCGCCGCCGACCGACTCAGACCGCCGTGCCTACGAGTACTACCTGCGCAGGCAGCGCCCGCCGCCGGCCTAGATCGCGGCCAGGTCGGGGGCGACCCAGCCGACCCGGGCGGCGGCCGAGCCAAGCGCCGCCGCCGTGTAGTGCCGGGCGAGCAGGTCCTTGTCGAGCAGCGGGTGATAGGCATCGGCGAACGCCGCGAAGTCGCTGATCGACGGATCAGCGCTGACGTGGCCGGCCACGATCCGGGCCCACGCGATCGTCATTGTGGCGTGGTAGCGCTCCGGCATGCCGTGGGCCGCGGCGATCTGTCCGATCCAGTCGCACATCACCTCGGGCGTCCGGCCGGGCCCGTACCGGCGCGCGGCGAGGAACGCCAGGTGGATGTGCTGGCGGTGGCCGAACCTGACGCCCTGCGTGGTCACCTCGGCCAGGGCCGCGGCCAGCGGCGGGCTCAGCGCCCCGATCATCGGGATGCCTCGGTCAGTGCGCGGACCACCGCGTGGAAGCCCGCCAGCTCGGCCTCGCTCACCGAGCCGAGCGCCTCAGCCTCGATCGCGCCCATGGCGTCCAGGGCGGCGCTAGCCGCCCTGGACCCCGGCGCGGTCAGGGTCAGCAGGAACGAGCGCCGGTCGGCCGGGTCGAGCTCGCGGGTCAGCAGACCGCGCGCGGCGAGCCGGTCGAGCAGGCTGGTCAGCGTGGTCGGCTTGGTTCCGGTGTCGGCCGCGAGCTCGCTGACGCTGCGCACCCGGCCGTCGGCCAGGTTGGCGAGCACGTTGATCTCTGACCCGCTCAGGTTCTCGCTGGCAAGCCGGGCGGTGAGCAGGCGGAGCGTGTCGTGGGTGGCTCGCTGCAGTGCCAGGAGCACCCCGGCGGACTGCGTTGCGAATGACGAATCTGGGTCCTCGGTTACCACGAAATCAGCCTATCCGATATCGGAGCTTCTGGCACTCCGATTGTCGGCCGGTTCCTGGCCGGGATTTACTTGGCGTGGAAGGGACAGCGATGACGGCGATCAGCGAGCGGACCGGAGCCGGGGCCAGCCCGGTGGACTTCGACACCTACGGCGACTACGGCGCGCCGCGGCGGCCGTCCGACCAGCCGGAACCGGCGGGGGGCCGGGAGCAGAGCTACGCGCAGCCCGCTTCGCCCAAGGGCGAGTTCGTGCGGGCGAGGTATCCGTTCCAGGGCCGGGTCACGGCCGACGGGTCGAGCGGCTACCCCGCCGAGGCGGGCCGCTACCACCTGTACATCTCGTGGGCCTGCCCGTGGGCGCAGCGCACCGCGATCGTGCGCCGGCTGCTCGGCCTGCAGGACGTCATCTCGCTGAGCGTCGTCGACCCGCTCAGGGACGGCCGCGGATGGGCGTTCAGGGAGGGCGACGGTCACGGGCTCGACCAGGTGAACGGATTCGCGTTCCTGCGCGAGGCGTACGAGGCCACCGAGCCCGGCTCCGGCGGGCACATCTCGGTGCCCGTGCTCTGGGACAAGCAGGCCGGGCGCATCGTCAGCAACAACTTCCCCGACATCACGATCGACCTCGACACCCAGTTCGGCCGGTGGGCCGACCCGGCGGTCGACCTGTACCCGGCCGGACTTCGGCCCGAGATCGACGAGATCAACGCGCTGGTCTACGAGCGGGTGAACAACGGGGTCTACCGGTGCGGGTTCGCGCAGTCCCAGCAGGCCTACCACGAGGCCGTCACGGCACTGTTCGGCGCGCTCGACCTGCTCGAGGCCAGGCTCGCCGACCGCAGGTACCTGCTGGGCGGTGCGCTGACCGAGGCGGACGTGCGGCTCTGGGTCACGCTGGCCAGGTTCGACTCCGTCTACTACTCGCACTTCAAGTGCGCTATCCACCGGCTGACGGACTACCCGAGCCTTTGGGGCTATGCCCGCGACCTGTACTCGCTGCCCGCGTTCGGCGGTACCACGAACTTCGATCACATCAAGCGGCATTACTTCATGACTCACTCGCATATCAACCCGACCAGGATCGTTCCCGAGGGGCCGGTGCTCGGCTGGGATACCCCGCACGGCCGCGAGGCGCTGTAGCCGGGTGTAGCCAGGTGGGGGAGGGCGAGCAGGACTCTGGGGACTGGCCGCCTGGCGGCGCCGCGGGATGGGCGTGGAGCCCGGCGCAGATCGAGCAGGTTGGCGCGCAGGTGGCGCGCCTGCTCGCCGGGTACCTCGGCGGGCTGGCCGGCGGCCCGGTGCACCGACCTGTCCCGCAGGCGCTGACCTCGGCCTGGGCGGCAGAGCCGGCGCCGCGCTCCGGCCGCGGGGTGGAGCAGGTCATCGAGCGGTTCGCCGGCGAGATCGCGCCCTACCCGTTCGGGAACGGGCACCCGCGGTTCTACGCCTGGGTCAATTCCCCGCCCGCGGTGATCGGGGTGTTCGCCGAGGCTCTCGCGGCAGCGATGAACCCGAGCGTGGCCGGCGGCGATCACGCCGCGGTGCATGTCGAGCGGCAGGTCATCCGCTGGTTCGCGGAGCTTGTCGGGCTGCCTGAGGGCGCCGGCGGGCTGCTGACCAGCGGCGCGTCGATGGCGACGCTGACGGCGCTGGCCGTGGCCAGGCATCGGGCGGCGACGGCCGCAGGCATCGACGTCCGCGCGGCGGGGCTGCAGGGCAGCGGGCCGCGCCTGCTGCTGTACGCAAGCGCCGAGGCGCACGGCTGCGTGCGCAAGGCCGCCGAGCTGCTCGGCATCGGCAGCGACAACATCAGGGAGGTGCCGGTCGACGCGGAGTTCGCGATCCGGCCAGCTCGACTGGCGCACACACTGGCCGCCGACCGGGCCCGCGGTCACCTGCCGGTCGCCGTGATCGCCTCGGCCGGAACGGTGAACACCGGGGCAATCGACCCGCTGCGGCCGATCAGCGAGATCTGCGCCGAGCACGACGCCTGGCTGCACGTCGACGCCGCCTACGGCGGGCCCGCCGTGCTGCTGGCCGACGGGTTCGGCGATGCCAGGGAAGGGCTGGGCCTGGCCGACAGCATCGCGGTCGACCCGCACAAGTGGCTGTATGTTCCGGTCGACGCCGGACTCGTGCTGCTGCGCGACGCGGCTGCCGCGCGCGAGGCGTTCAGCCTGATCCCGCCGTACCTGCGGACCGAGGGCGACAGTGCGGGCGGCCCGTGGTTCAGCGAGTACGGCTTCGAGCAGACCAGGCCGTTCCGCGCGCTGAAGGTCTGGATGGCCATCCAGCATTTCGGCCTGGACGGGTACCGCGAGCTGATCGGCCACGACCTGTGGCTCGCCGGGTACCTGCGGGCCGCTGTCGCGGCGGCGCCCGACCTCGAGCTGCTGGCCGGGGAGCTGAGCATCGCCTGCTTCAGGTACCGGCCGAGCCGGTCGGCCGGGCGGCCGTGCGCCGAGGCTGGGCTCGACGGGGCCGGGCTTGACGAGCTGAACAGGCGGCTGGTCGCCGCGCTGCAGAGGGGCGGCCGCGCGTTCCTGGCGGGCACCACGGTGCGCGGCCGGTTCGCGCTCCGCGCCTGCGTCGTCAACCCCGGCGCCACCGAGGCCGACATCGACGCGCTAGTCGCCGAGGTGCGCAGGCTCGGCGCGGGCCTGGCCAACTGACCGCTGTCGGATGGCCGCCGCAGTCCGGCAACCGTCGCCGGATCGTGGCCGTCCGGCTGGCGGGCCGGCCGGACGGCCCTGACCGGCGGGACCTCCGACTCTGACGTGCGCAGACAGCCCCGCCTAGCGTCGAAGGAAGAGAGGCTCTGCCCGCGACGCCCGCGAGGGGCGCGAGGGGCGCGAGGGCATGCACCGGCAGGAGGGGTAGGCCATGCAGCGGTTGGTCGTACTTGGCGGCGGCACCGCGGGGACCATGGTGGTGAACAAGCTGCGCCGCAAGCTTGACAGGACCTGGCAGATCACCATCGTCGACCAGGATGACAAGCACCTGTACCAGCCGGGGTTCTTGTTCATCCCGTTCGGCGTGTACGAGCCGACCGACGTGGTGCGGTCCCGCCATAAGTTCATACCCGATGGTGTCGACCTTGTCCTCGGCGTGATTGACCGGGTCGATCCTGACGCCAACGAGGTGCTGCTCGCCGACGGTCGGCGGCTCGGCTACGACTACCTGGTCATTGCCACGGGCACGACGCCGCGACCCGACCAGACCCCCGGCATGCTAGGCCCGCAGTGGCGCAAGTCGATCTTCGACTTCTACAGCTTCGATGGCGCGACCGCGCTAGCGGGCGCCCTCGCCGCCTTCGAGGGCGGCCGTCTGGTCGTGAACATCACCGACATGCCGATCAAGTGCCCGGTCGCTCCGCTGGAATTCACCTTCCTGGCTGAGGCGTACTTCAGGCGCCGTGGCATGCGCGATCGTGTCGAGATCACCTACGCCACACCGCTCCCTGGCGCGTTCACCAAGCCGATCTGCACGGAGCAACTCGGCTGGATGCTCGATGAGCGCAAGATCGCGATCGAGACGGACTTCATGGTCGAGCGCATCGACGGCGAGAAGAAGGCACTGATCTCCTACGACGAGCGAGAGATCCCGTTTGACCTCCTCGTGACCGTGCCGCTGAACATGGGAGCCGACTACATAGCGCGCTCCGGCCTCGGTGACGAGCTGAACTACGTTCCAGTGGATAAGCACACCTTGCTGTCGAAGGCACACGACAACATCTTCGCGATCGGCGACGCCAGCGACATCCCGACCTCGAAGGCAGGTTCGGTAGCACACTTCGCGGTCGACGTCTTTACCGGCAACTTCCTCCAGCATGCCGCTGGCCAGCCCATGACAGGAAGCTTCGACGGGCATACGAACTGCTTCATCGAGTCTGGCGACGGCAAGGGCCTGCTGATCGACTTCAACTACGACACCGAGCCGCTGACCGGCAGCTACCCGCTGCCGGTCGTCGGCCCGTTCGGGCTGCTGAAGGAGAGCACCGCCAACCACTTCGGCAAGCTCGCATTCCGCTGGATGTACTGGCACGTGCTGCTGCCGGGCCGCCCGCTTCCGCTGCCAGCCCACATGTCCATGGCGGGCAAGCATCAGCCGGCCGCCCGTGCAGGCACCGTCTCCAGGCCGTGAGAGAGGAGCAGCCATGACTGTCACCACGATCGGGGCCACACAGGTCCACGTCGATTCCGAGGGCTTTCTGACCAACTACGACGAGTGGAGCGAGGACCTCGCCAGGCAGCTCGCCGCCCAGATCGGTATCGAGCTGACCGATGAGCACTTCAAGGTGCTCAGGTTCCTGCGCGAGGACTTCAAGCAACAGGGCGAGTCGGCCACCTTGCGCCACGCGAGCCTGCTGTCCGGAGTCCCGATCAAGGAGTTGTTCAGGCTGTTCCCCGGCAAGCCGGCCAAGAAGATGGCCTATATCGCCGGGCTGCCCAAGCCAGTTGGCTGCGTGTGAGCGCCGCCAGCAGGGGCGGCGCCTGCGAGCAGCCGCCAGAAAGAGAGGTTTGCCGTGACTACCACGCAGGACGCGCCGGCCGACACAGCGTTGGCCGAGACAGCGCCGATCGAGACAGCACCGGCCATCATTCCTGACTTCGGCGACAGCGTGCCGACCGGGCGCAAGCTCGCCATCATCTGCTCCAAGGGCAACCTCGACATGGTCTACCCCGGGCTGATCCTGGCCAACGCCGCGCTGGGCGAAGGGGTCCAGGTGGACATGTTCTTCACGTTCTGGGGCTTCGACATCATCACCAAGTCCCGGATGGAGCACCTGAAGTTCACCATGCTCGGCAACACTGCCACCCACATGCCGCAGGGCCTCGGCGGCCTGCCCGGCATGACCGCGATGGCGACGCACCAGATGCGCAGGCAGATCCAGGACGTTGGCGTTCCTGACGTGCCCGAGTTCCTCGCCCAGATCGTCGACTCCGGTGCCCACCTGTGGGCCTGCCGGATGTCGGCCGAGATGATGCAGCTCGACATGACCGATCTCTACGACGACATCGAGGGAATCATCAGCGCCGCGGATTTCATCGAGAAGACCGAGGGCGCCCAGCTGCTGTTCATCTGACGCCGACTCCTGGTGCCCGGCCGCGTGAGGGCGACGGCCGGGCACCAGGTCCCATCTCGCCGCTCGTCGCGGCGCCCGGCATCGGTGTCCGCGCCGCATGCGGCTGACAGCGCGAGCCACCTCGCATCGGCCGGGTCATGGCTCCGCGGTGCCCGGCCGGCCGGCCGTGCGGCAGTGCGCGGTGGGATTGGTTAGGAAATCTGGTCGAGCAGGTTCGGGTGCCCGGACTTATTCGGCCAGGCAGCCCGGCGGCAGGACGAACCAGCGCAGCGCCTCGAACTCGGCGGGCAGGCCGGTCGGCCCGTCCTGCATCACGTCCGGCCGGGCGCCGAGCAGGTCGGCTGCCTCGCGCAGGTAGCTGGCCAGCGCGGCCTCGCCGACCCTCGGTCGGCGCGCGGGCGCTGTCAGCGTGCCATCGGCGGAGTACCGCAGGTCGGCCAGGCGCAGCGGCGCGCGGCGCTGGCCGGCCCGGTGGTGCCACAGCCCGGACTCTGGCTCGAACCGGTAGTCGGGGAGCAGCCGGTGGCCGTCGGCGGCGATCGCGATGATCGCGCTGACCAGGTAGTCGGCCACCGTGTCTGAGATGAAGTAGTTGAAGTTGATCCTGGTCCAGCCCGGCTTGATGCCCTCGCAGCCGTGCCCAATCTCATGGCGGAACGCAACCGACCTGGCCGAGTCGATTGCCAGCAGCCGGTGCCCGTACGGGCCGGCGCAGGAACAGCCGCCGCGGGCCTGGACCCCGAACAGGTCGTTGAGCAGCGCGACGACGTAGTTGTGGTGTAGGTAGCGTTCGCCGCTTCGGACCCGCAGCGAGACGATCGACAGCCGCCTGGCCTCGGGGTTGCCGAGCACCTCGATCCCCGGGTGGTCGGACCAGCGGGCCAGCGCGCGCTTCCACAGCCGTTCCTCGCTGGCCTGGATCACGTCGGTGCCGACCGCCTCCTTGAGCGCGAAGACCAGGCCGGCCCTGATCGACTCCACGATCGCCGGGGTGCCGCCCTCCTCCCTGGCCACCGGGTCGTCGAGGTAGCGGTGCCCGATCGGGTCGACGAATGCCACCGTCCCGCCGCCCGGTGCCGTCGGGACGCGGTTGCGCACCAGTTCGCGGCGGACCACGAGCACGCCTGGGGTCTGCGGCCCGCCGATGAACTTATGCGGCGAGATGAACACGGCGTCCTTGTGATCCCCGGCCCCCGGCGCCGACTCGCGCACCCGGATCGGCACGTACGGCGCGGCTGCCGCGTAGTCCCAGAACGACAGTGCGCCGTGGAAATGCAGCAGCGCGGCGATCGCCTCGGTGTCGGACAGGATGCCGGTGACGTTGGACGCGGCAGAGAAGCTGCCGATCTTCAGCGGCCTGGCGGCGTAGGCGCGAAGCCCGGCGTCGAGTTCGGCCAGGTCAATGTGGCCGTCGGGACTGGCGCCGATCTCGACCACGTCGGCGACGGACTCCCGCCAGGGCAGCTCGTTCGAGTGGTGCTCATAGGGGCCGACGAAGACGACCGGCCGCTGCTCGGGCGGTATCGACTCGCGCAGGCCGTAGCGCCGGTCAAGGCCGTCGGGGATGCGGATCTCCAGGATGCCGATCAGCTTGTTCACCGCGGCGGTGGCGCCGGAGCCGCAGAAGATCACCAGGTCGTCGTCGGTCGCGCGGACCGCGTCCCTGATGATCAGCCTGGCTTCCTCCCGTAGCCGGCCGGTAGTCAGGCCCGTGCCCGAGCTCTCGGTGTGCGTGTTGGCGTAAGTCGGCAGGATCTGCTCGCGGATCGCGTCCTCGATGAAGTCAAGCGAGCGGCCGGACGCCGTGTAGTCGGCGTAGGTGATCCGGCGCGGGCCGTACGGCCCGTCGAGCACCTCGCCCTCGCCGATGATCCCGTTCCTGATCCGGTCAACCAGCGAGGTCATCATCGCTCCGATTCCGGCGGCTGCCCCGCTGGTCTGGCTGGGCGGCTGGTCTGGCTGGGCGGCTGGTCTGGCTGCCCGGCTGGTCTTGGCTGGGCTCGCCCGGTCTGGCTGGGCTCAGGTCAGGTCGATACTGACCTCGGGCGGGTTGTTCAGGGTGTTATGCACAGTACAGTGCTGCACGACCGCCGCCAGGGCTGGCCAGCGCTCGGGCGGCAGGTCGGTCGGCACCTTCATGCTGATCCTGACCGCGCTGACCCGCGCGGGCCGGTCGGTCGCCAGATCGAAGCTGGCCGATACCGCGAGCCCGGTCCGGTCGCAGCCGTGCCTGGTGAGATACCGCCCCGCGTAGAACGCCACGCAGCTCGCCAGTGACGCCACGAACAGCTCGGTGGGCGTGGGAGCGGTGTCATAGCCGCCGGCTCCGGCCGGCTGGTCCACCAGCACCCGGTGCCCGCGCACCGCGATCTCGTACGACTCCCCGCTCAGGAAGCTGATCTCCATCTGGTTCTCGTCAGTTGCCATGCTTCCAGGTTACATACCCACAGGGGTATCTTGACCAGGTGCGACGGTCCCGGCGGTCATGGACCTTGGTCCCGCGGGTGGCCACGCCGGGCCGCAGCGCTTCGGGTGGGGCGCGCTGGGGTTCGGGCGAGGCGGCGCGGTGCGCGGGCCCGCGTCGGGTGCTGCGAGGCGCGGGGCCCGCGCATCTGTCGGCGGCGGCCGACATATACGCAGGCGATGATGGGAGCGTGACCTCCGATCAGCTAGCTGGCGTGGCGGACCTGCTGGCCGACGGCAGCCGGGCCGCGATCTGCCTGGCCTTGCTCGATGGCCGCTCCTGGACGGTGGGCGAACTAGCCAGGCACGCCGGTGTTGCCCCCTCGACGGCGAGCGAGCACGTCGCGCGGCTGACCGAGGGCGGCATCCCGGCGGCGGTGCGCCAGGGCCGGCACCGCTATGTCAGGCTCGCCGACGCCAGGACCGCCCAGTTGATCGAGGACCTCGTCGCTTACGCGTCCATGGCCGCCGGGTCGTGCGGCCGGTCGGCGGCGGTCAGGCCGCGCTCGCTGCGTGCGGCCAGCGCCGCGGATGCCCTGGCCCGGGCGCGCACCTGCTACGACCATCTGGCCGGCCTGCTGGGCGTCCGGCTGACCGACGCGATGACCGGCGCCGCGCTGATCGATCAGTCGTCCGGATTCGCGCTGACGGAGGCCGGACTGGCCTGGCTGCAGACGGAACTCGGAGTCGACATCGCGGCCATGACGTCGGCGCGACGGCCGGTCGCTCGGTCGTGCCTGGACTGGACCGAGCGGCGCCCGCACCTCGGCGGCGCCGCCGGGGCAGCGATGTGCGAGCGGTTCTTCGCGCGCGGCTGGATCTGCCGGGTCGGGACCGCCCGGGCTGTCAAGGTGACCGTACCTGGCCGGGGTGCGCTGCACCGGCTGCTGGGAGTGGACGTTACCGCCGACGCGGCCTAACGACGCGGACACGAGTGCGCTCGGCGCTGCCGGATGCGCCTGATCCTGATCTGCCGTACTGGCAGCAGGTGGAGCGGGTCGACGCGCTGTGGGAGCGCCATCGTGAGCGCTGGCCAGAGCCGCCGAAGGGGTCGGCTGGCGACCGGGCTCGTCCTGGCGATCCGCCGGGCTGCTGGCGTGGTGATGGTGACCGGTACCTGAGTCCGGACCAGAACGCCGAGGCGGACCGTGCGGTCGCGTCGTTACGGGCGCCGGAGCGGGAGGTGACGGCGATCTTGGTGTCGATTCGGCAGGACAACGCGCACGGCGCCCGGCTGGAAGGGCTGGATCACCGGCTGAAGGGCGCCCAGCGACTGAAGGAGAAGATCGCGGATGCGCTGGCCGCCGAGCCGGGGCATCAATACGCGCTGGCAGGCCCCTGGCGGAGGCGTTTTCGAGTTGCAGTTCCACACGCTGGAGAGCTACGACGCCAAGGAGAACCGGACGCATCGTTCTTATGGTCGGCTCCGGTCACCAGATACGCCGTGGGACGAGATGCCAGAACTGGAGGCTTACCAGCGGTTCGTCAGCGCGGCCGTGCCGGTGCCCGCGGGGGTTGAGTCGATTCCGGATTACGACGAGAGAGCTCAATGACGAACAAGATCACCTTCTACGCGATCATCGGCCGCGGAGCGACGGTTGACCAGCCGCTGGGACTGCTACGCCGACTGACGTATGACAACGGCTGGGAGGACGAAGCTCTGCGCAAGGACCTGAGCTGGCATCGCACGCCCATCATCGTCGAGTGGGAGCGAGACGACTACGGCAACGAACTCGTCGGGGTGAGCCACGAGCAGGCCGGCAAGATCGTGCAGTACTTCAGGGAGAAGTTCGAGCGCGAGGCGGCCCGCGGCTGAGGCTCTGACGGGTGGCGCGGTCTCGGGTTGGGCCTGCGCGGCACTGGGTCTGCTGGTCTGCGTGCAGCTAAATCGCTATGCGCGGGCTGGGATGTCTGCCAGTATCCGCGCATGACCGACCAGAGCTCTGCTGAGGCTGCCTCCGGCCGGGCCGCTAGCGATCGGACCGCCAGCGACGGTGCCGGCGCCGATGGGGCGAGCACCAGGGGCACCGAGGGCAGCGAGGGCGCCCCGGCGGAACCGGGGCCCGGCGGGACGTCCCGCAGCTTGTGGCGGCACCGGGACTTCATGATGTTGTGGAGCGGGCAGTCGGTCAGCGAGATCGGGGCGGCGGTGACCATGGTGGCGCTGCCGCTGACCGCGGTCGTCGTGTTGCACGCGTCGACATTCCAGGTCGGACTTCTCTCCGCGGCCGGAACGGTCTCCTTCCTGCTCGTCGCCCTGCCCGCTGGGCTCGTGGTGGACCGCGTGCGCAAGCGCGCGCTGATGATCTGGTGCGACATCTCCCGGATGCTGATCATCGGCTCGGTGGCGCTGACTGCCGCGCTCGGGGTGCTGACCATGGTCCAGCTGTTCGCGGTGGCGCTGCTGGCGGGGCTGGCCACCGTGTTCTTCGACGTCTCCTACCAGAGCTACGTGCCGGTGCTGATCGACCGCGAGCGCCTGCACGACGGGAACGGCAAGATCGGCGCTACGCAGGCCTTCGCCCAGGTCGCCGGGCCGGGACTGGGCGGCGGGCTGTTCGGCCTGCTGCGGGCGGGCGCGATGGCGGTGAACGCCGGCTCCTACGCGGTCTCCACGGTCACGCTGATGATGATCAGGTCGAGGGAGGCGAAACCCCGCCGCGCTGTTCCCTCGGCCCAAGCCCAGGCCGAGACTCAGCAGGCGGAACGCACCGGCCTCGCCGGGCTGCGCACGGAGATCTTCGCCGGCCTCGCCTTCGTGATGAGGCAGCCAGTGCTGCGCAAGATCGCGGCGTGCACCGGCACGGCCAACCTGTTCGGCTCCATGTCGGCCGCCCTGGAGATCATCTTCCTGGTGCGCGTCCTGCACGTCAGGCCGGCCGACACCGGGCTGCTGCTGAGCCTCGGGAGCCTCGGCGGCATCGTGGGCGGCGTGCTGTCCGGGCGGCTGTCCCGGTGGATCGGGAATGCCAGGATCATCTGGTTCTCGATGCTGGTCTTCGGCGTGGTCCCGATCGTGATGCCGCTTGCCGAGCCGGGGCCGAGGCTGGCGCTGTTCCCGATCGCGATCTTCGGGCTCAGCTTCACCGCGGTGGTCTACAACGTCGCGCAGCTCAGCTACCGGCAGCTCATCTGCCCGACGGAACTGCTCGGCCGGATGAACGCGGCCATCCGCTGGATCGTCTGGGGCACCCTGCCGCTCGGCGGCCTGCTCGGCGGGATCCTCGGCAGCGCGAGCGTGCTCGGCGTCCGGTCGACCATCTGGGTCAGCGTGGTAGGAGGCTGGGCCGCGGCGCTCTGGGTGGTGTTCTCGCCGTTGCGGACCATGCGCGACATCCCGGCTCAGGAACTCCCGGCCGCCATCGCGCCCGACGAGCAGGGGCTGGTCCCGGCATAGCGGCAGCGCGGCCGGGCGGGGTCAACTGCCGATGCCGCCCACCGTGGTCAGCAGGACGAGGGTCACCGTGGCGAGGGCGAAGATGCCGTGGCCGATCACGACGGGCAGCGGGAAGTGGCGTTCGGGAGGAACGGCGATGTCGGCCGGACCCCGGTCCCCGCCAAGCGGCCGGCGTCCTGGTGCCAGCTCCGCGGGTCCGGCGCCGGCCCCGACGCCGACCGGGGTCAGCGCGGCCGCCGGGAGCGCGTGGCCACGGTAGACACCGATCCAGCGGACGGCCATGGTGACGCCGAGGCTCACCACGACCGCGAGGTCGGCGAGCGTGATCCAGGCCAGCATGTCGTCGTCGGTGATGAGATACGACACCCACACGCCGAGCCCGCCGAGCGCGAGCAGGGCGTGCCCGGAGATGATCGGCACGGGCAGGCGCGTCGCCGCCGCGCGCTGGAAGTCGGGGTCGTACTCGATCAGCCAGATTGCCAGCAGGAAGAGCCCGCCGAGCACGGTGATAATCCACGTAATGAGAGCAGCAACGGGCATCGGTGATCCAGTCAGGAGGTCGACCTTGTGTGCAAGAACGCAACTAATGTGATTGACGGATGCACCCGTCGAGCAGTTCAGCAAGATCCGGAATTCGCTGTCAGCGAATGACGTTGCCACCGCGGCACCGGTCGGCTCGCGGCACCTGTTCACCCCGAGGCTGCCTCGAACCGGTCCACGATCTCCCTGGCCAGCGCGAAGGACGAGGTCGCGGCGGGCGACGGCGCGTTCCGTACGTGGGTGGCGCCCGGCGTCTGGGAGATCGCGAAGTCGTCCACGAGGCGCCCGTCCCGGCCAACCGCCTGAGCCCTGATTCCGCGCGTGGTGCCTGGCTCTATTCGCATAGCTGCTATCGCAGGGACATACTTCGCACATTTTTTAACGAAAAGCTTCCGGTTACTCGCCATCGCTAGCTCGCTGATCCCGGTTCGCCAGAATGTCCTGGCGACCGCCCAGGTGCCCGGCCAGGTGAGCGTGTCAAGCAGGTCGTGCACGGTGCCGCTGGCCTGCGCCAGCGGTCCGTCCGGTGACTCGCCGTGCCCGGGCGCCGTGCGGGCCCATGGCCGGCGGCTGATGTCCCGGCCGGCCACGAGCAGCGCGGTGGGCCCGAGCAGGACGCCTCCGTCGATGTGCCTGGTGACGTGGACGCCGAGGAACGGCAGGGCCGGATCGGGGACCGGGTAGACCAGGCCCCTGACCACGGGCGGCTGCCCGTCGGCCAGGCGCAGGTAGGCGCCGCGGAACGGAACCACCCGGGGATCGGCCGGCGCGCCGGCCGAGGCGGCCAGCCGGTCGGACCACAGCCCGGCGCAGACGATCGCCCAGTCCGCCAGGAACGACCCGCCCGCGTGCATCAGCTCGGTGGCGGCCCGCCCGGACCGGCCTGCGGCCGGTCCGGCCTCCGGCTGCTGCCCGAGAGTCGCCGGACCAGGTTCCGCTGCGGACGGGGCCGCTGGTTCAACGGGCGCCACGGTTGCGGGGAGCGCCGCTGACCCGCCGGGGCGGCGACGGATCGCGGTGATCTCGCACCCGAGCGCGAAGGTGACGCCCCGGCCCCGCAAGTCCCCCTCGATCGCGCGGGCCACCGCGGCGAAGTCCACGATGCCGGTGCCGGGCGAGTGCAGGGCGGCTACGCCGCGGCACTCGGGCTCGATCTCGGCGATCTCGGCGGCGGCGACCCTGCGCAGGCCGGGAACGCCGTTGGCGTGGCCGCGGGTCTCCAGGTCGGCGAGCCGGTCAAGCTCAGTCTCGTCCACAGCAACGATCAGCTTGCCGCAGCGCTCGTACGGGACTCGCTGCTCGTCGCAGAACTCCCGCATCATCCGCGCGCCCTGCACGCAGAGCCGTGCCTTGAGCGATCCGGGGGTGTAGTAGACGCCCGCGTGGATCACGCCGGAGTTGTGGCCGGTCTGCTGCTGCGCCACGGCGGCATGCCGGTCGATGACGATCACTCGCGCACCTGGCCGCCTGGCCAGTACCTCCCTGGCCACGGCGAGCCCGACGATCCCGGCGCCGACCACGGCGACGTCGTAGCGATCCGATCGCATCGGTTGACCTTCCTCACACGCGGGTGTACTAGTAAGAAATCTAGTTTGTCGGATATTAGAGCCTCGGCCTGATTGGCGAGGAACGGCGGCCGTGATGAAGGCATACCTCATGGCATTGGCAGCGGCCGTACTCGCCCTGGCAGTGGCAGCCGCCGTCGCCGTGACCGGCACGGCGGGCGCGACTACCTCCTTCGGCGCCGCTCTCGGTGCCTCCTACTCTGCTTCCTCTGCGCACCATGCTTCCTCTGCGCGCCATCCTTACTCTGCGGACCACGCTAACTCTGCGCACGACGCCTACTCTGCGCACGCCTCCGGGTACTCTGCCGCCTCCCCTGCCTCATTCGCCGGAACGCCGATCAACGGCTGCGGCGGCTCGATCCCGCCCGCGCGGTGCCAGGGGATCCTGATCTTCGCCGCCGGCAGCGGGCGCGCGCTGCGTACCCTGGTCGATGTCAAGGACGCGTTCGCCCCCGAGGTGGTCGAGCACCCGCATGCGGTGTACTACTTCACCGACGGCCCGGGCCGGAACTGCTCTGACATCATGCGGATCGGCTACAGTGGCGGGCGGCCGGTCCTAGTCCGTCGGCTCGTCAACGCCCTGCTCGGCACGTACGCCATCAGCGAGAACGGCAAGCTGCTCGCCTACCAGTACTACCCGCAGCGGCAGCCGGGTCCGGAGTGCGGGGAGACCGACGTCAGCCTGCTGACCGTCGTCAACCTGGCGACCGGAGTCGGCCACACGATCTCCGGCGTGCCCACGGTGTTCGACATGACCTGGTCGCCAGGCGGCAAGGACCTGGCCCTGGAGTTCCCGTCCGGCCCGTACGCCACCAGCACCATAGGTGTGATCACCGATCCGTTCTCGGCTGGCCGGAACCGGCCAGGGCGCCCGCTGCCCTGCCCCGGCCACGTCCGCTCCTGCCTGGAGTTCTCGCCCAGGTACGGCGGTGCCGGGCAGATCTTCTACGTTGCGGGCGTCCCCCCGGCCCACCCGGTGCAGCAGCGCCAGAATCCGCCGTGCGGGCTCACCTGCCGGTACGTGCTGACCCGGGTGACCGCCGGCCATGCCGTCGCGCTGGCCAGCACCAGCGGCCTGAACCGGAGCCAGGCGAGCGCCTGGTGCGCGGTCGACCAGGCGGGCAGCGCCGTCATCCTCACGGCGCCGAGCGGCCGCGGCTTCGCGACCTACCGCTGGAGCCCGGGCCGGCTCACCCGGCTGCTCCCCGGCGCGGCCTGGCCGTCCTGGTAGCGCGTTACGCCGACGGGCCATGGGTAGAAACGGGTCATGACGCCACCGGATATCCCAGACCTGGCAGATGTACTCGCGGCCCGGGCACGGATCGCGCCCTACCTGCGGCCGACGCCGCTGTACCAGTACCCGGCGCTTGACGCGCTGGCCGGGGCGAGCCTGCGGGTCAAGCACGAGAACCACCAGCCAGTTGGCGCATTCAAGGTGCGCGGCGGCGTGAACCTGGTCAGCCAGCTCGACCAGGACGAGCGGCGAGGCGGTGTCATCACGGCATCGACCGGCAACCACGGCCAGTCGGTGGCCTACGCCGCCAACCTGTTCGGCGTCCGCGCGATCATCTGCGTGCCCGAGCAGGCCAATCCGGTCAAGGTGGAGTCGATGCGGGCGCTCGGCGCCGAGATCGTCTTCCACGGCAAGGACTTCGACGACGCCAGAGAACACTGCGAGAAGCAGGCCATCGAGCACGGCTACCGCTATATCCACTCGGGGAACGAGCCCAGGCTCATCGTCGGCGTCGCCACTTACACGCTGGAGATCCTGGAAGAACGGCCGGACACCGAGGTCATCGTGGTGCCGATAGGCGGCGGCAGCGGCGCGGCCGGTGCCGCCATCGTGGCCAAGGCGGTACGGCCCTCGATTGAGGTGATCGGCGTGCAGTCGTCGGCCGCGCCGGCCGCCTTCCGGTCCTGGCAGGCCCGCTCACTGGTCACGGCCGGGATGTCCACGATCGCCGAAGGGCTGGCCACCAGGACCGCGTTCGACCTGCCGCAGCGCATCATGTGGCGGCTGCTCGACGACTTCGTGCTGGTTTCCGACGATGCGCTGCTCGCCGCGACCAGGACGATGATCGAGAAGACCCGCAACCTGGTCGAGCAGGCCGGCGCCGCGGCGCTGGCCGCGGTGCTCGCCGACCGCGACAGGTTCGCCGGCCGGAAGGTGACGATCGTGTGCAGCGGCGGCAATATCAGCCCCGCCCAGCTCGTCGCCCTCTGGCCCACCCCGGCTTAGGCCGCTCCCGCCGCGGCCCTCCGGCCCGCGGCCCGCCGCAAGTAAAACGTGGGCACTTTGCTGCTGCCCTGGCGACAGCGAAGTGCCCACGTTAAGCGGGGGAGGGAGGCGGGAGCGACAGCGAAGTGCCCACGTTGAGCCGGGGAGGCGGCGACGGCACTGGGGACGCGTCGGGGTACGAGACCGGCGTTGGGGCGGATGGTTTCGGAGGCGAGGGCGAGGCCAGCGGTGGGCGGGATCGGCTTGGGGTGCCCGGGCAGGGGTGGGGGTGGGGGTCCAGGGCCCGCGGTGGGCGGGACCGGCTTGGGGTGCCGGGGCGGAGTGGGGTCCGGGGTCTGCGGTGGGCGGGATCGGCGTTGGGGGAGCTGGGGGCGCCAATTCGGGCGGTTCGCCAGTGCCGCGAGCATATGGCTATGCCATATGTCTGTAGGTATTGACAATCTCTTGTCCGAACCTAAGCATGGGTCACGAGCCCGTCGGGTCAGGGCCCTCGCGTGCAGACGGCTCCGAGACAGGAGGTCGGCAGGTGGCAAGTCGTGAGGTAGGGACGGTCCGGGCGGAGAGCGGCGAGCCCGGCCGCCTATTCATCAGGCAGACCTCGGGTCTGGTCAGGGAACTCGGCATCCCCGCCGCGGTCGGCATCTCGCTGGCCTCGGTCGCCGTCGTGAACACCTTCATCAACTTCAACGCGGGCCTGACTGACTTCTCGAAGTCGGACATGTACCTGCCCCTGCTGGCCGGCGCGATCATCTGGCTGATCGCTATGTTCGCCTACCGGTACCTGCTCCGCGCGGTACCGAGGGCTGGCGGCGAGTATGTCTACCTGTCCCGCATCGTCTCACCCGTCGTGGGCTCGATCGCGGGCCTGTCCATCGCCGTTGTGTTCACCTATATCCTGTCGACGAACGCGCACTTCGCGGCGCAGTTCACGCCGTTCATGCTGACCGGTTTCGGGTCAGTGTTCCACAGCACGGCGCTGACCAATGCGGCCGCCCACGTGACCAGCGACGGCTGGATCTTCGTGATCAGCCTAATCGTCATGCTGATCGTGGCCGCGCTGTCGCTCTCCTCGGTGAAGATCGTGGCCAGGATTATCTTCGGGCTGATCTTGCTTCAGTTGCTGGCATTCGTCGTCCTGATCATCGTGCTGGCCGTGAACTCCAAGACGGGCTTCCAGTCGGCGCTCGCGACGTACAGCCATCACCCAGGCGCGTTCAGCGCGATCCTCTCGGCCGCGAAGTCCAACGGCGTGCTGTTCGGCAGCTCGGTCGCCTCGATGATCGCGATCATCCCGTTCATGGTCCTGAACTACAACGGCGTCCTGTACTCCTACTACGTCGGCGGCGAGCTCCGCAGGCCAGGGCGCACCTACCTGTACGCGTCGGCGCTCAGCCTCATCGTCCTGGTGATCTTGTGGGGCGGCGTCTGGGCACTGCTGCGCGCCCGGGTCGGCCTGCCGTTCATGCAGGCGCAGGCCAACCTTGCGCTGGTCAACCCCACCGCCTACGCCAAGATCACCAGCCTCAACTCGGTGGCGGGCGGGCTCGGCTACGGCATGATCCTGTCCAGTAACCCGATCACCCAGCTGCTGTTCAGCACGGCGGTGCCGCTGGCCGAGATCGCGGTCAACCTGGCCTTCCTGACCGTGACCACGCGCGTGCTGTTCGCCCAGGCATTCGACCGGCTGCTGCCGGTGCAGGTCGCCAAGGTCGGCGAGCGCAACCACGCGCCGAATGTCGCGATCGCGATCGTGCTCGTGGTCGGTGTCTTCTTCTGCTACCTGACGAGCTTCGTCAACCTCGGCAACATCGTGGCGCTGCAGAGCCTGTTCTTCGCGCTGATCCTGCTGGCCGGCGGTGTGGCGGCGACATTCCTGCCGTCGCGCCGGCCAGACCTGCTCTTGCCGGAGAGCGGCATCTCCGACGCCGACAAGGCGGCGTTCCTGCGGAAGGTGACGATCGTCGGCGCGGCGACGACCGTGCTCGCGCTGTTCACGATCTTCGAGATCGTCAGCCACACCTCGGTCTACGGCAAGTTCAGCGTGGAGTCCATCATCACGCTGATCGTGGTGCTCGGGGCCGGGCCGGTGATCTACATCATCGCCAGGAACATCAGGCGGCAGCGCAACTCGCTCGACCTGGCGATGGCCATGCACGAGCTGCCGCCGGAGTAAGCCGCATGCCGATCTTCAGGCAGGCGAAGAAGAGGCGCGTGCTGCGCCTCTTCTTCGCCACCGACCTGCACGGCTCTGAGGTCTGCTTCCGCAAGTTCCTGGCCGCTGCCAAGGTCTACGACGTCGACGTGCTGCTACTCGGCGGCGACTTCGCCGGCAAGGGCCTGGTCCCCGTGCTGCGGCACGGGGACTCCTGGTCGGCCAGGCTGGACGGCAAGGACCTGACCGTGCCGCTTGACGGCTACGACCAGCTTGCCGGGGACATCGCCAAGCGCGGCTTCTACCCGGTGCAGATGGACTCCGGCGAACTGGCCAGGATCAGCGCCGACCCCGATGCGCTCGAGGAGCTGTTCAAGACCGAGATCAGGGCACAGGCCAAGCGGTGGTGCGACCTCGCCGCCGAGCGCCTCGACCCGCGGGTGCGCTGCATCATCACCCCGGGCAACGACGACCCGGTCGAGGCCGACGAGGTGATCGCGGCGTCCGGCCGGGTGGAGTTCCCCTCGTTCAGCGTCTGCGAGCTCGGCCCGTTCTCGATGGCAAGCTTCGGCATGGTGCCGACCACGCCGTGGAACACCGAGCGGGAGTGCTCGGAGGAGGAGATGGCCAGGCGGATCGAGGAGATGCTTGAGCCGTTCCCTGCCGATACCCAGTGGATTCTGAACTTCCACAGCCCGCCCTATGCGACCGGGCTTGACGACGCCCCCGAGCTGGACGCGACATTGAAGCCGGTGATCCGCGGCGGCAGGCCGAGCATCGTGCCGGTCGGCAGCCACGCGGTCAAGGACGCGGTCAAGAAATACCAGCCGGTCGTCGCGTTGCACGGGCACATCCACGAGTCCCGCGGGGTGCAGAAGATTGGCCGGACCCTATGCATCAATCCGGGCAGCGACTACTCTTCAGGCGTACTGAGGGGCGCGGTGCTCGACCTCGCTGAGGACGGGACGTGCATGGACTTCCTGCTCACGACCGGATAGCCGGGATGGACAGCGGGCCGCTGGCCGACCCGGTCGCCGAGGCCAGGCGGCTCATCGAGCTTGCCGAGGCCAGCGGGCTGGTGCTGCGCGCGCTCGGCGGCGTGGCGGTCTGGCTCCAGGCGCCCGATAGCCAGCCGCGGCTGACCAGGAAGCTCAAGGACATCGACCTCGCGGTCGCCAAGGGCGCCAGCAGGCCGACCATCCGGCTGGCCTTGCAGGCGGGCTATCTCGCCGACGAGATGTTCAACGCGCTGCGCGGATCGCGCCGCCTGCTGTTCCACGACCCGGTCAACGAGCGGCACCTCGACGTTTTCGTCGGCGAGTTCGCGATGTGCCACGACCTCCCGCTGACCGGCAGGCTGCACCTGCACCCGCTGACCGTGCCCAGGGAAGAGCTGCTGCTTTCCAAGCTGCAGATCGTCAAGCTCACCGAGAACGACCAGGGCGACGTTTATAACCTGCTGTTCCACGCCGAGGTCAGCGACGACGGCGACGCGGACGGCGCGGCGATCTCGGCCGGGTTCATCGCGGCGCTGTGCGCGAGCGACTGGGGCCTATGGCGCACCTGCCAGATGAACATCGACCGGCTGTCGCACAACCTGGACGACTCGGCGCTCGACGCGGGCGAGCGCAAGGTCGTGGCCGGGCGGCTGGACGCGCTGCGCGAGCGCATCGAGGCCGAGCCCAAGGGCCGGAAATGGCGGCTGCGCAATCAGGTCGGCGACCGGGTGCGCTGGTATGCCGAGCCGGAAGAAGAGGCCGCGGGCGGATAGGCGCCGGGCATGCTGCAGCCAGGAAAGATCATCTGCACTGTTACTGCTCGGTGAACTGGAAGGCCGAGCTCGAGCGGATCGGCTAGCCGGCCGGCTTGGCGTCGGCGGCGGCGGCGGCTCTGGGCATGCTCGTGGTGAACGCGTACCGCGAGGCCCGGTACAGGTGCTGCCCGAACTCGACCGGGCGATCGGTCTCGTCGTAGGCGATCCGCTCCATCGTCAGCAGCGCCGCCCCGCGGGTCTCCTTCAGCACCCTGGCCTCGGCCGCCGAGGCGTTCTTTGCCGACATGCGCTGAGTCGCCGAGCCGAGCCTGATGCCCGAGGCGCGCAGCAGCTCGTACAGGCCGTGCTCGGCGAGCATGCCGCTGGTCAGGTGCACCAGGGCGGCCGGAAGGTAGTTGTGCATCAGCGCGATCGGCTCGCCGTCGGCGAACCTGATCCGCTCCAGGCAGTTCACCAGCGCGCCATCGGGCAGCTGCAGGGCACGGGCGACCTGCTCGGGGGCATGGCCGACCTCGTTCCTGAGGACCTGGGTGGCCGGCCCGCGGCCTGAGGCCGCCAGGTCGTCGAAGAGGCTGGTCAGCTCTACGTCACGGTCGATCCGCTCCTTGGCCACCAGGGTTCCCGCGCCGCGCTTCCTGGTGACCATGCCCTTGTTCGCCAGGTAGAGGAACGCGGCCCTGACCGTCGGGCGGGACAGGCCAAGACGCTCGGCAAGCTCGACCTCGTTGTCCAGCCGCGCCCCCGCCTTGAGCGTGCCCGACCTGATCGCGGTCTCGAAGTGCTGCGCGAGCTGGAAGTACAGCGGCACCGGGCTGGCCCGGTCGATGGTGATCGGGCCGGCGGAGGCCTGTCGTTCCGGTGTCAAGTTCATTGTCGGTTCCTCGTCGCGCCCTCGGGCCCGCGCGCCGGAGCGATGCCCAGCGCGCGGGCGGCGGTGTGGGTCCGTTTGCCCGCTTGTCCGGACAAGGTGATCATCGCGGCGGCGGCCCGCCGCGGCCGGCCAGCCAGAGTATAGATGCCGTCATCCAGATGGCCGGGCGGGCGGCCTGGCGAGGCGCGCTCACAGCAGGCTCACCGCGGTGTCCACCGCCGCGGCCACGTCGTCGTCCGCCGGGTAAAGCAGGTTACGGCCGACGACGAGGCCGCGCACGTTCGGCAGCGCAAGCGCGCGCCGCCACCGCTCGTACATCTCGTCTGGCCGCTCGCCGATGTCGCCGCCGAGCAGCAGGGCAGGCAGCGTGAACGCCTCCGCGACCCGCTCCATCTCGGCCACGACCGGTATCTTCAGCCAGGTGTAAGCCGAGGTGGTGCCGAGCCCGGACGCGATCGCCGTGCTGCGGATGACCGCGTCGGACGACAGGTCATTGGCCCGCCTGCCCTGCTTGTGCCTGACCATGAAGGGCTCGATCACCGCGACCAGGCCGCGGGCGGCGAGGTCGCTGACCGCATCGGCGCAGGCCTCGAGCGCCGACGCGGTGGCCGGGTCGGCCGGGTCGACCCGCAGCAGCATCTTCCCGCCGTCAAGACCGCCGGCCTCGATCGCGGCGGCGGTGTAGCCGGTGAACCTGTCGTCCATCTCGAACGCAGCCCCAGGCAGCCCGCCCCGGTTCATCGAACCGAGCACCACCTTGTCGTCGAGCGCGTCGAGCAGCAGCAGGTCGTCGATGATGTCGGCGGTCCCGAGTATGCCGTCCACGCCGGGCCGCCCGAGCGCGACGAGTATCCGGTCGAGCAGGTCGGTCCGGTCGGCCATCGCCATCGGCCGGTCCCCGGCGGCCAGGATGCCGCGAGCGGTGTGATCGGCAGCGATGATCATCAGCTTGCCGGCCGGGCCGAGCCAGGGCCGACGCTTGCGCCTGGACGCCGCCTCGGCTACGGCGGCGGGATTGCGCGCCCTGGTCTCGCCGATGATGCGCCGCTGCTCCTCACGCACCAAGTGTCTCCTCCCGCGCGGGCCCGGCCCTCTCGTGGCTCCCAGAGTATGTAATTAGTTATTGACATTCTCTCATGCCATCATGCACGGTAGGCGCACTGGTGAACAATGCTCTCGCCCGCCGCGCCTGACAGGGGGATCGATGCCAAGCGGACACGCCGCGCCCGGCAGGCCGCTGCGGGTGGGCGTGGTCGGAGCCGGGATCATCGCCCAGGTCATGCACCTGCATTACCTGCGCGAGCTAGCCGGCTTGTACGAGGTGGCCGCTGTCTGCGACCTGTCCGGGGACAACGCCAGGGCCTGCGCCGACCGGTACGGAATCCCGGTCGCCTGCACCGACTGGCGCGACCTGATCGCCGAGCCGCTTGACGCCGTGCTGATCCTCACCTCGGGCAGCCACGCGCCGATCGCGATCGCCGCCGCGCAGGCGGGGCGGCACGTGCTGACCGAGAAGCCCATGTGCTTCTCGGTGGCCGAGGGCCAGGCGATGGTGGCGGCCGCCGAGCAGGCCGGGGTCACCCTGATGGTTGGTTACCCCAAGCGGTACGACCCGGCGTTCGCCAGCTTCGCCGACGCCGCCGGGGACATCAGGGACGCCAGGCTGCTGCGGGTTACCACGCTCGAGTCGCCGCCGCGCCCGTACATCGGGCACTACCAGCTGCTGCCGCCCGCCGTGCTGGCCGGCGACGAGCTTGGCCGCCTGCGCGCCGACTCGGCCGAGCGGGTCAGCGCCGCGCTCGGCGCGGCCAGCGAGCTTGAGCGCCGGGTCTACCACGACGTGCTGCTCGACACCCTGGTGCACGAGATCAACACGGTGCGCGGGCTGCTCGGCGAGCCTGACACGCTCGACTACGTGGATCTCAGCGAGCAGGCGGTCACCGTGCTGCTGCGGTTCGGTGCCCTGCGCGCAGCGATCCACTGGATCGACCTGCCCGGCATCGCCAGGTACCAGATGGAGTTCGCGCTGTACGGGCCCGACCGGCGGGTGACGCTGGCGTTCCCCTCGCCGTTCCTGCGCAACGAGCCGTGCACGCTGACCGTCGAGGGCGGCGATCCTGGCACGGCCAGATCGTGGCGCAGCGAGGAGACGGTCGGTTACGAGAGCGGGTTCCGGCGCGAGCTCGAGGCATTCCATGCGTGCGTGAGGAGCGGTACCTTGCCGGTGACCTCCGGCCGCGACGGCCTGGCCGACATCGCGCTGTGCCAGGCCATCATCGAGTGTCACCGCACCGGCCGGCCCGTGACCGCACCGACCGTGACCGGCTAGCGACCCGCTGGCACGGACCAGGCCGCCTGCAGGGACCAGGCAGAGCAGACAGGAGCGCAACCGGATGGACGAGCAGCCCGAGCGGCCGATAATGATCGCGAACGCGCCGGTCAGCTACGGCGCCTTCGAGGTCACCGTCGGCCACGACCCCAACGTCCCCGACGGGCTGAGCGTGCTCGACCAGGTGGCGGCGGCAGGTTACGCCGGGATCGACCTCGGGCCGGTGGGATACCTGGGCAGCGGCGCCAGGCTCGGTGAGCTGCTCGCCGAGCGCGGGCTCGGGCTCGCGGGCGCCTACCTGGAGCTGCCGTACGCCGACCAGGACGCGCTGGAGCGGATACTGCCCGAGCTCGACGCGATGCTGGACACGTTCGACGCGGTCCGGCCCTACCTGTCGGGCCCGCCGCCGCGGCCGACGCTGGCCGACGCCGGCAGCGAGAGCCGCCGCAGCCGGCCGGGGCGGTCTGCCGGGGACCCGAGCCGCGGCCTGGACGCCGACGAGTGGCGCGCGTTCGGCACCGGGCTTGCCATGGTGCTCAGCCGCTGCCGTGACCGCGGCTACGAGCCCACGTTCCATCCGGAGACCGGCACCTACGTGGAGGCGCCGTGGGAGATAGAGCGGGTGCTCGACCTGTCCGACGTCGGGCTCTGCCTGGAGACCGGTCACATGATGCTCGGCGGCGGCGACCCGGTCGCGATGCTGCGCAGCTGCGCCGACCGGATCAACCACGTGCACCTGAAGGACGCGGTGCTCAACGTGATGCAGCAGATCGTCGCCGACGAGGTGCCGGTCACCGAGATCTGGTCGCGCGAGGCGTTCTGCGCGCTCGGTCACGGCGACCTTGACGTGGCAGCGATCCTTGGCGGCCTGGCCGACATCGGCTTCGGCGGCTGGCTGGTCGTGGAGCAGGACATCCTGCCACGCACCGCCGAGCGGTTCGCCAGGGCGGCGCAGGACCAGCGGGACAACCGGGAGTACCTCGCCGCGAGGGGGCTGTGATGGCCGCGTTCCGGCTCGGCCTGATCGGCGCCGGGCGAATGGGCCGCACCCACCTGCGCGCGATCGCCCGATCGGACCTGGTCGCGGTCGTCGCTATCGCCGAGCCGTCGGCGCAAGCCAGGGACGCGGTGGCCGGGACCGGGCTGCCGGTCTACCCGGGCACCGAGGAGATGCTCGACCGGGCCGCGGTCGACGGCGTGCTGATCGTCGCCCCCAGCGACCTGCACGAGAAGATCATCGCCGAGGTGGCCGCCCGCGGCCTGCCGATCCTGTGCGAGAAGCCGTGCGGGGTGAGCTCCGCCCAGGCGAGCGCGTCGGCCGACGTCGCCGCGCGCGCGGGGATACCGCTCCAGGTCGCCTACTGGCGCCGGTACGTGCCCGCGCTTCAGGCGCTGCGCGGCCGGATCGCGGCGGGCGAGCTCGGCGATCTGCACCTGGTGTCCTGCTACCAGTGGGACGAGTCGCCGCCGGCCGCGGCGTTCCGCGCGCACAGCGGCGGGATCTTCGTCGACCAGGGCGTGCACGAGTTCGACCAGCTGCGCTGGCTCACCGGCCAGGAGATCGGTGCGATGCACGCGGCCGCCGCCACGCTGGTCTCCGACCCGCAGGTGCGCGGCGACGTGGACAGCGCCGAGCTGATCGCGTCGCTGTCCGGCGGCGCGGTCGGGCTCGTTTCGGTGGGCAGGCATCATCCGCCGGGCGACATGTGCCGCGCCGAGGTGTTCGGCACCGCGGGCGCTGAGCGCTGCGACTTCCTCGACCCTGCCGAGGGTGACCGGGTGCAGCAGGAGGCGCTGCTCCGCCAGGCCGAGGACTTCGCCGTGCTGGCCGGCGGCGGCACCGGCCACGGCGCCGACGCGGCCGACGCGGTCGCCGCGCTTGACGCCGCCGAGCGGGCCACGGCGCTGGTCCCGGCGCTGGCGGCGCACACATGACGAGCGCCGGCGAGCTGCGGATCGGCGTCGTCGGCTACGGCATGATGGGCCGCGCGCACTGCTACGGCTACCGGGTCGCGCCGATGCTGCGCGCGTTGCCGGTCACCCCGGCGGTGACCCTGATGTCCGGCAGGGACGGCGCGGCGGTGGCCGCCGCCGCGGCTGCCTACGGCGTGCCTGAGCACGTGACCGACTGGCGGGCGCTGGTCGGCAGGGACGACGTCGACGTGGTGGACATCTGCACGCCGCCGGGAACGCACGCGGAGATCGCCGCCGCCGCTGCCGCGGCCGGCAAGGCGGTGCTCTGCGAGAAGCCGCTGGGGGTCTCGTACGCGGAGGCAGCACGGGCGGCGCAGGCGGTCAGGCAGGCCGGCGTGCACAACGCGGTCGGCTTCAACTACCGCAGGCTGCCCGCCGTGGCGCTGATGCGCCGGATGATCGCCGACGGCGCGGTCGGCGAGGTCAGGCTGTGGCGGGCGACCTGGCTGTCCGACGAGTTCACCGACCCGGCCACGCTGTTCGACTGGCGGTTCGAGCGTGCCATGGGCGGCACCACCATCGCCGACCTCGGCTGCCACCTGGTGGACCTGGCGCTGTGGATGGCCGGGCCGGTCAGCGACGTGTGCGCGCAGTCGGACACCTTCATCGGCCGCCGCGCGCTGCCCGACGGTAGCAGCCGCGAGGTGGAGGTGGACGACGCCTCGTCGGCGCTGCTCCGGTTCTCCTCCGGCGCCCGCGGGACGGTGGAGATGGCGCGGTCGGCGGTCCGCCGGCCGTGCGACTTCACCGTCGAGGTGAACGGCAGCGCGGGCACCCTGATCTTCGACTACGCCAGGCTCAACGAGCTGTGGTTTGGCAGCGCGGCCGATGACCCTGCCCTGTACGGGCTGCGCCGGATCAGGGCCGAGCATCCCAGCCACCCGTACGCCGCCGACTGGTGGCCGATCGGCCAGGGCGTGGGCTACGGGTCGAGCTTCGCCAACCAGGTCGCCGACCTGCTGGCGGGCTGGCCGGAGCTGCGGTGGACCCCGGACTTCGACCAGGGCGCCCGGGTGCAGGCCGTCTGCGAGGCGATGGAACGCTCCGCGGCCGCCGGGCGCTGGGTCGCCGTCAGCGAGGTCGAGTCGGCCGGGGGATAGCGTTATGCCGCTTCGTTCTGTCCCGCGGCCAGCGCGGACAGCAGTTCGTAGCCCACATGAGCGGCCGCGATCCCGGTGATCTGGGCGTGGTCGTAGGCCGGCGCTACCTCCACGATGTCCGCGCCGACCAGGTTCAGCGCGGTGAGCGAGCGCAGCACGCCGAGCAGTTCGCGGCTGGTCAGGCCGCCTGCCTCCGGGGTGCCGGTGCCCGGCGCGTGCGCCGGGTCGAGCACGTCGATGTCGACCGAGACGTAGGCGGGCCGGTCGCCCACCCGCTCGGCGATCCGCTCAGCCATCCCGGTCACCCCGAGCGCGTCGGCCTCGGTCGCCGCGACCACCTGGAAGCCGAGCCCGGCATCCTGGCTGAGGTCGGTCGGCGCGAACAGCGGGCCGCGGATCCCGACGTGGATGCAGCCTGACCGGTCGAGCAGGCCCTCCTCCGACGCGCGGCGGAACGGGGTGCCGTGCGTGTACGCGGCGCCGAAGTAGGTGTCCCAGGTGTCCAGGTGCGCGTCGAAGTGCACAACGGCGACAGGGCCGTGCACGGCGGCGAACGCGCGCAGCAGCGGCAGCGCGATCGTGTGGTCGCCGCCCAGGGTCAGCAGGTGCGGCACCCGGTCGAGCAGGTCACGCGCACCGCGCTCGATCGCCGCGATCGCCTCGTCGATGCTGAACGGGCTGACCGCGAGATCGCCGGCGTCGGCGACCTGCAGCGCGGCGAACGGCGACACGCTTAGCGCGGGGTTGTACGGGCGGAGCAGCCTGGAGGACTCCCTGATGTGCGAGGGGCCGAACCTGGCGCCCGGCCGGTAGGTCACGCCGCCGTCGAACGGCACGCCGAGCACGGCCACGTCGGCCCTGGCCACCTCGCCGATCGGCGGCACCCTCGCGAAGGTGGCGGCGCCCGCGTACCGCGGCATCGCGGTCGCGTCCACCGGGCCGACGTGCTCGCCCGCCGTGACGCGCGGAACCGGCTCGGTCATCGGGTGATGCGCCTCCTGGCCTGCGGGGTGGACGAGACGTCGCTGCGCGGGAAGTTGAGCAAGACTGTGAGCGCACCTTTAATGCTAGTCAGCGGGCCGGAGGGCGGATGAGCGAGCCGCGGATGAGCGGGCCGGAGGGCGGCGGATGAGGCTGGTCGTGGTGGGCGCCGGGATCGTCGGCGCGGCCTGCGCCTGGGCGGCCAGCGAGCTTGGCGCGGAGGTGATCTTGGTCGATGCCGCGCTGCCCGGCCAGGCCACCGCGGCGGGTGCCGGGATCATCTGCCCGTGGTCGGCCCGCGCCGACGACCCGGCCTGGTACGCGCTGGCGTGCGTCTCGGCGCGCGAGTACCCGGGCCTGGTCGAGCGGCTGGCCGAGGCGGGGGAGAGCGAGGTGTCCTACCGCCGGGTGGGCGCGCTCTACCTCGCCGCCGACGACCGCCTTGAGTCCATGCGGGATGCGCTCCTCGCCCGCCGGGCCGGCGCGCCGGAGATCGGCGAGGTCGAGGTGCTAGGCCCGGACCAGGCGCGCGACCTGTTCCCGCCGCTCCGGCCCGGCGCATCCGCTGTGCTGATCGGCGGCGCGGCCAGGGTGGACGGCCGGCTGATGGCGCGGGCGCTGGCGGGCGCGGCGCGCCGCCGCGGCGCGGTCGTCCGGCACGGCATGGCGCGGATCGAGGTCGGGTCCGGCCGGGTGAGCGCGGTCACGATCGATGGCGAGCGGGTCGGCGCCGACGCCGTCGTGGCCGCGGCCGGCGCGTGGAGCGGCGCGCTGCTCGGGTCCGCGGGCGTCGCAGTGGCGGTGCGGCCGCAGCGCGGCCAGATCGCGCACATCGGCGTCCCCGACGCCGGCACGGGCCGGTGGCCGGTGATCCTGCCGTCCGGCAGCGGGCACTACCTGCTGGCGTTCGACGACTCGCGGGTGGTGGCCGGCGCGACCAGGGAAGCCGATGCCGGGTTCGACTGCCGGGTCACCCCGGCCGGGGTGCACGAGGTGCTCGGGGAGGCCCTCGCCGTGGCCCCTGGGCTCGGCTCGGGAACGCTGCTCGAGACCAGGGTCGGCCTGCGCCCGGTCGGCCCCGACGGCCTGCCGCTGATCGGCCAGGTGGCTGGCGTCGGCGGGCTTGTGGTGGCCACCGGCCTCGGCGCCTCCGGGCTCACCATCGGGCCGTACACCGGGCAGCTGGCCGCCAGGGCCGCGCTCGGCCTCGACCCGGGGATGGACCTCGTTCCCTACGACCCGCTCCGCTGAGCTTTCGGCCGACCACCGCCCACCTGCTGCTCGGCCGCCGGCCCGGCGCGTAATTGAGTGGCGCGTGCCCGGCGCGGTCTGCTTTGGTGGCGGCCATGGCTGAATTCGACGAACCTGCGCTCTACGGCGATCGCTGGGCCAGCGTGTACGACGAGCGGCACGCGTGGATGGACCCGGGTCCGGCCGTGGAGTTCCTGGCCGCCCTGGCCGGAGACGGCCGGGCGCTCGAGCTGGCGATCGGGACCGGGAGGGTAGCGCTGCCACTGGCGGCCAGCGGCGTGGCGGTCGAGGGCATCGACGCGTCCCGAGCGATGGTGGAGCGGCTGCGGGCCAAGCCGGGCGGCGAGTCGATCCCGGTCAGCATCGGCGACATGGCCGACGTCGCGGCGACCGGGCCGTTCCGGCTGGTGTACCTGGTGTTCAACACGCTGTTCGGGTTGCTCACCCAGGAGCGCCAGGCGGCCTGCTTCCGCGGCGTCGCCGCGGTACTTGAGCCTGGCGGCACATTCGTGATCGAGTGCTTCGTCCCCGACCTCGCCAGGTTCGACCGTGGCCAGCGCATCCAGACGCGGGACGTCGCCACGGACTCGGTGACGCTGGAGTTCTCCACGCACGACCTGGCCGGGCAGCGGATCAAAACCCAGGTCGTGACCATGGACGCCAGCGGCGTGCAGCTTCGCCCGGTGGCGATCCGCTATGCCTGGCCGTCCGAGCTCGATCTGTTGGCCGGGCAGGCGGGCCTGCGGCTGCGCGAGCGCTTCGGCGGCTGGGACCGCTCCCCGTTCAGCTCGGCCAGCCAGCGCCACGTCTCGGTCTACGAGCTGCCCTGACCCTGCCGGCCACCGGCGCTTTACCTGGCCGTTTTCGCCAGGGCCTCGGGCTCGACAACTATCGGAACCCGTGGCCATTGGGCCGGTTTAATGCCTCGTGTCAAACTTGTGACGTGCCTGGGACGTATGACGAAACGGAAAGCGCGATTACGCGAATAGTCATCGAACTAGGTGAATGCCGACAGCGAGGGATAGAACGGCTGGATCGTGGTTCGCATAACCAGGCGCCCGTGGCGGCGGCTGCCGTGCAGCAGCTCGCCGCCGACTATGTGGCGGCGACTGGCATCCCCGTGCACGGCCGCGTGGCGCAGATCAAGATCCTGATCAGGCACGCACTCGATGACCTGGCCAAGCGCGGCGACGAGTCCGACGCCGGCCTAATCCGCGACCTCTTCTTCGGAGACTCGGCCAACGCCGTGGTGCTGTCGGCGGGCGAGCTGCTCGAGAACGCGCAGCGCCGGATTGGCGAGACCAGCGAGGTCAGGTTCAGGGAGCGCAGGCAGACCGCGTTCCGCGCGTTCGCCGGGTTCCTGCTGCAGTTCGTGGACGAGGCGCGGCGGGGGGAGGAAGAACGGCGGGCGAAGGAAGGCCGGCCCGGGAGGAAGGCCGGCGGGGAAAGGACGGCCGGCAGGCGGAGGAAGACCCCGGCCAGGCCCGGTCAGCCGCCGAGGCCAGCCCGCCGCCGCCGCGCGAGATCGCCTGGCCCGCGTCCGCGAGCGCCCCGGCCGGGCCGGGGACGGCGCTGTACCGCCAGGAGGTGGTGAGCGGGTACGTCGAGCACGGCGAGCGGTTCGTCGCGCTGCTGGCCGAGGCGAATAACGTGACGGTGGTGGGGTTCACCAACGAGCGGCTGACCGAGCGGCTCGAGGAGGCGCTGCAGCGCAAGCGTGCCGCGCTCGCCAGGCCGGACGCGCTCTGGAGCTCGCTGCGGATCGTAAACGTCAGCACCGGGCTGCTCGACTTCCTCAACGACGAGCGCTGGGAGTACCCGGACCGCAAGGAGGCGGTCCGGCTGCGGCGGCTCGCGGCGGTGTACGGGCGCCGGGAGCGTTCGCGCGCAGTCCGGTCAGGTCACGGGCGCTGACCACGGCCAGGCAGCCAGGCTCCCGGCCTACGAGCAGGCAGCCAGGCGCCCGGCCTACGGGTAGGCAGCCGGCCGCCCCAGCCCGCGGGCAGGCGGCCTGAGCCGTGGCCAGGCCGGGACCCTGGCGCGGACCCCGCCGCCTGGCGGCCCATCAGGCTCAGGTCGCCACGATGAGGTGACGGCCGCTCAGCCTCAATGCCGCTCAGTCCCAAACACCGCTCAGCCCGGGTGTTCGGCTGGCCTCGGCCGGCCGAACACCCGGGCGGTGACCGGCAGCAGCAGCCAGGTCAGGATCGCCGCGTCGATGCCGATGCCGAGCGCCGCCGATGCGGCGTCCGAGCGCAGCGTGACCAGATTCCCCGCCAGGTCAGCGGCGATGATCGCGACGCCCAGCCACCGGCCCCAGCGGCGGCGGCGCCACCAGCCGGCCGCGGCGGCGAGCATCGCCGCCGACAGGCAAGCGAATCCGGCCGCGACCAGGACCTGGTGCCCGAGCAGGTCGTGGAACGCCCGCTCCTTCCCAGCCCAGATGCCGGACAGGCCGCCGCCAGGGTCGGCGATCGTGACCACGACGACGATCAGGAACAGCCCGGCGGCGACGAGGAAGACCCCGAAGGCGTACCTGAGGGCACGCAGCGGAACCGCTTCGCGCGGCAGGTCGGTCACGGCCATGGCCCGTCCTTCGGCTGGCACCGGACCCGGTCGACGCTGCCCGGCGGCACGATGAAGTGGTGCTATCTGTTAAAAGGCAGGTTATAGATTTTGATAGAAACTGTCAAAATTCTTCTTCCTGCGTAACAGGGCCAGCCCCCTGCTGCCGTCCGCCCGGCCGGCGCCGGCACGCGAAGAACGCCCTCGCCGACTCGTCGCTCGCCGCGCCGCCGCCGAGGCCGGTCTCCTCTAGGATGTCGAAGTGGGGCGCCAGCGCCGCCCTGATCCGCGCCAGCGGGACGGCAAGCTCGGGGATGATCTCCTGGTGCAGCCGGAACAGTTCGCCGTCCAGCCGCTCGAAGATCCTGACCCGCCACAGCGACAGGTCGCCGCCCGCCGGGCTGATGTCCATCAGCACCGTATGCGGGCCGAACTCCTCGGCGAAGTCCGGGCTCTGCCAGAGCCCGCGCATCCGGCCGGTGGTGTTGACGTCGAAGGCGAAGATGCCGTCGTCGGCCAGGTGCTCGTGCACCCGGTCGAACAGTGCCACCCACGACTCCCAGCGCGCCAGGTGGTTGAGCGTGTCGAAGACGCAGATCACCACGTCGAACCTGGTGCGCAGGGAGAAGCTGGTCATGTCGGCCTGCACCAGCCTGGCGCCGTTGGCGTTGATGGCCGCCTGGGCGAGCATCTGGGGGGACCGGTCCACGCCGGTGACCGCCAGGTCCTTGCCGAGGTCGGCCAGCAGCGCGCCGGTGCCGCAGCCAAGCTCGAGCAGCGTGGCCGCCGACGGCTTGAAGCGCCGGATGTAGCCGCGGATCCGCTCGATGTCGGGTCCGCGGTCGCCCATGATCTGGTCGTAGAACCGGGCGAATTCCGCGTAGCTGGTCACGCCGCCATCATGCCCGAAGCCGACGCTCCGGTCCGGGCGGGAGCGGTGTTAGGCGCCGAGCAGCGAGGCCCAGTCGGTTGGGTACTGCGACGGCACGATCCCGTAGGTCTGCTGGCCGTAGTTGTTCGCCGTCGGCACGCCGAGCGACACGAGCAGCTGCTCGAAGTTGTACCCGATCGCGGTCGGGAACGGCCCTGCGCCGCTGATGCCGCCGGCCTCGGGGAGTTCAGACTCCGACGAGTCGCCGTTGGCCATCGCCCAGCCGGTCTCGATCCCGTCGGGGCCATTCCACATGTTCGCGATCACGGTGTCCGGCGTCACCCGGTCGCCCACGGCGACGTTGGGCGTGACGTCCTCGGCTACGTAGACCACCAGGCCGGCCGCCGGGCCGTCGGTGAGCTGGTAGGTGACCCAGCCGCCGCCCGGCCAGCCGCCGTTGTCGGCGGTTGCCTGCGTGACGATGCCGTCGCCGACGGCGTAGATCGGCCCGGCGCCGGCGAAGTCGACGCCCATGTCGACCCGCTCGGGTACCAGGCCGCCGATCGCGCGCAGCGGGTTCTCGTACAGCACGGAGACCGTGGCGTGGTGCGCGTGCCGGTGCTTGCGCGCCTTGCGCTCGGCCGAGGCCTGCGCGGCGTGGTGCTTGAGCGTGATCAGTTCCTTGTTCAGCCGGGTCGCGCTGCCCGAGGCCCGTGCGGCCTGGTGCTGGCTGGCCGTGGTGTGGTGCGCGTGACCCGAGCCCGGTGGGTGGATCGCCGCCGCGGTGTCAAGTCCGCCGGAGTGGCCGGGCGGCGCCTGCAGGCTGGCCACGGCAGGGCTGACGGCGGCGCCGATCAGCGCTACCCCAGCGGCCGCGGCCGCCACCTGTGCTGGCTTCTGCTGAAGGGCCGCCGCGACCGGCGACCGCCTCTTGTGCCGGGCTGAGCCCGACCTAGCTGATGACTGCTGCGGTGACGACTTCCGGTGCTTAGCGGATCCTGACACCTGCTGACCTTCGGTCGGGCGCGGCGACGGCGCCGAGCGGCCACCCTGGCGGCTGGGTCCAAGCAGAGAGCCTTGAGACCAGTCGGCGTGCGCAGGCCGTGCGGGATCAGGGCGACGGCCGGTGCAGCTGGTGATCATCGCGCACGGTGGGTGCTGATGAGCACTACGATCCGCCATCCGGAAGCCGCACGTGGCCGGAACGGGGGAAAGTCCGTTATGAGATTCGTCACATTTGGTGCGTCTAGTCTCGCAGTCGGTCGAACCGTACCACCCGTTAGTCCTAGAATGCCATCGAATGTCCGAGAACCGCCGACGGTCGCCTGACAACAGGGCGACTAGGTACGTTGGCAGTATGACGCACGCGGAAGTGACGGGGCTGGTCGAGCGATCGGCTGCGGCTTACGCGGCAGGGGTGCCCGACCAGCCGGCCGACGAAGGCTTCTTCGGCCCGGCCAGCGTGACCTGGCGGACCGCCGCCGACCTGTCAGCGCCAGTGGCCGGGCTGCGCGCACTGCTAATCCAGGCGCTGCACCCGCTCGCGATGGCCGGGGTGGACAAGCACAGCGACTGGCGGGAGGACCCGGTCGGCAGGTTGGCCGCCACGTCGGCGTACCTGGCCACGGTCAGCTACGGCGAGCGCGCGGCCGCGGAGCGTGCCGCGGCCAGGGTCCGCCGGATCCACGAGCACGTGGTCGGCGTCGACGACGTCACCGGCCTGCCTTACGCGGCCAGCGATCCCGCCCTGCTGCTGTGGGTGCACGCGGCCCTGGTCGACTCGACTCTGGCGGCCAGGCGGCTGTTCGGGACGCCGCCGTCGGCGGCTGATGCCGACGCGTACGTGGCCGAGATGGTGGTCGCCGCCGAGCTCGTCGGCGTGCCCAGGCAGATGGTGCCTGGCAGCGCCGCCGCGCTCGGCGCCTACCTGGAGTCGATGCGGCCCGAGCTTGCCTGCACGCCGGCGGCGCGCGAGTCGATGGACTACCTGCTCGACCCGGCCGGGCTCGACGAGGACATCGCCGAGATCTGGGCCGACATCCGGGCCGGCGCGATCTGCTCGCTCCCCGAGTGGGCGCGCGAGCTGTACGGATTCGATGCCGAGCCGCTGACGCCGCGGCGGCAGACCGAGATCACGCAGGCGCTCGGCGTGCTCGACGCCGTCTTCATCGGCGAGCCCGGCGTGCTTGAGGCGCGGCAGCGGATCGCCGCGCGGGTGCGCGCCGCGCAGCGAGCATGACGGGGCCGCCCGGCCGCGGCGCACGTCCCGCCCGGCGGCGGTGGCTGCTGGCCGGAGCGGCGGCCGGCGCCGCGGCCCTGGCCGGGCTCGCGGCGGTGCGGCTGCACAGGCGGGTCGGGCCGGTCAGGTTGCGCCGCGGCATGGCGGCCGTGCAGCTCGTCGCCCGCGGCGGCGCGCGGTACGCGACCAGCGCGCCCCGGCTGTTCGCCGCGGCGGGTGAGCACCGGCAGCAGCTGCGACAGGACCTGGCCCTGGAGACCGCGCAGGACGTCGCGCAGACGCTGGGCGCGATGAAGGGCGTCCTGATGAAGATCGGCCAGATGGCCAGCTACGTGGACGATGGCCTGTCGCCGGCCGTCAGGCGCACCCTGAGCCGGCTGCAGGACAGCGTCCCGCCGATGAGCGCCGAGCTCGCCGCCGGCGTGGTGCTTGCCGAGCTAGGCGTGCGGCCCGATGAGGCATTCGCGCAGTGGGATCCCGAGCCGATCGCGGCCGCCTCGATCGGCCAGGTGCACCGGGCGATCACCCACGACGGGCGGGCGGTGGCCGTCAAGGTGCAGTACCCGGGCATCGCCGAGGCCATCGCCGCCGACCTGGAGAATGTCGCGCTGCTGCGCCGGATGCTGCGGATCACCGCGCCGAGCCAGGACGTGGACGCGCTGCTCGCGGAGCTGCGCGAGCGGGTGCTCGAGGAGCTCGACTACCGCCGCGAGGCGGCCAACCAGGCGCTCTTCGCGCGGTACTACGACGGGCACCCGACGATCTGCGTGCCCAAGGTCGTCGACGAGCTGTCCACCAGGCGGATGGTGACCAGCGAGCTGGCGGTCGGGGCCAGGTTCGCCGAGCTTGCCGACTGGCCGCAGGCCGAGCGCGACCTGGCGGCCGAGACGATCTACCGGTTCGTGTTCCGCAGCCTGTACGAGGTGCGCGCGTTCAACGGCGACCCGCACCCTGGCAACTACCTGTTCCACGGCAGCGGCCGGGTCACGTTCCTCGACTTCGGCCTGGTCAAGCACTTCACGCCGGACGAGCTCGGGCCGCTGATGGCGATGGCGGGGAGCCTGTGCGTCCGCGGCGATCCCGAGGAGTTCAGGCGCTCCATGATCGCCGCGGGCTTCCTGCGCGCCGACGCGCCGCTGAGCACCGACGACGTGGTGGAGCACCTGGCGGTGTTCTACGCCACGATCCGCGAGCCAGGCCCGGTCACCATCCGGCCCGAGTACGCCACCGCGGTGGTGCGGCGGTTCTTCGATGTGACCAGCCCGGTGGCGCAGTACGTGGCGATCCCGCGCTCCTACGTCGTGCTGCAGCGGATCAACCTGGGGATGTTCGCGGTGCTCGGCGACCTGTCGGCGACCCGCGACTGGCGCGGGATCGCCGAGGAGATCTGGCCGTTCGTGAAGGCCCCGCCCTCGACCCCGATCGGCGAGGCCGAGCTCGCCTGGGCGGCGCGCCGCCCCGCTTCCCAGACAACCGTTGCGATCCGGACCCGGCGTAGGGCGGCAGACTGTATGGAAGATTTTTTAACGCAGACCGGGAGGCTGGCCGATGACCCTCCAGGCGGGCCGGGAGGCCGGCGAGACGCTCCGCGCGATCCTGGACCAGCCTGACCCGTCCCGGCCGGCGCTGATCGTGCCCGAGGACGGCCAGTTGCTGACCTACGCTCAGCTCGCGGCGCGGGTGGAGCACCTGGCCGGCTGCCTGGCGGCGGCCGGGGTCGGGCGCGGCGACCGGGTCGCCTTCACGCTGCCCAACCGGCCCGACGTGGTGCAGATCCTGCTCGCGATCACGGCGCTCGGCGCGGCCGCGGCGCCGCTGAACCCGGCCTACACCGACCCCGAGTACCGGTTCTACCTGGACGACATCGCGCCCAGGCTGCTGGTTGTCCCGGCCAGCATGCCGGAGGCGGCGGTTGCCGCTGCGCAGGCCCGCTCGGTCCCGCTGGTGGTGGCGCGGGCCGGCGGCGGCGAGCCGCCAGGGCTCTTTGTTGCCGATAGTGAACTTCAGCCCGTGACCGGCTACGAGCACGGCCGGCCGGACGATGTCGCTGTCGTCCTGCACACGAGCGGCACGACCAGCCGCCCGAAGCAGGTGCCGCTGCGCCAGCGCAACCTGATGGCCTCGACGAGGACGATCGCCGAGTTCTACCGGCTCGGTCCGGCCGACGTGTCGTTCTGCGTGATGCCGCTGTTCCACGTGCACGGCCTGGTCGCCTCGACGTTCGCGGCCCTGGCGGGCGGCGGCTCGGTGATCGTGCCGCGCCGGTTCACCCCGCGTGGGTTCTGGTCGCAGGCGCGCGAGCACGGCGCGACCTGGCTGTCGGCCGGCCCCACGCTGCACCAGATGATCCTGGACCGCGCCGACGGCGCCGCGCCGCCGGGCACGCTCAGGTTCGCCCGCTCGTGCAGCTCGGCGCTCGCGCCTGCCCTGATGGCGCGCGCCGAGGACGCCTACGGCGTGCCGATGCTCGAGGCGTACGGGATGACCGAGGCCAGCCATCAGATGGCGTCGAACCCGCTGCCCCCCGCGCCCAGGATCCCCGGGTCGGTCGGCCTGGCCACCGGGACGCAGATCGCCGTCGCCGATCCATCCGGCAACCTGCTGCCCGACGGAGTGCCTGGAGAGGTGGTGATCCGCGGGCCCGGGGTGATGTCGGGGTACGTGAACAACCCGGCGGCAACCGCCGGTGCGTTCTTCGGCGACTGGTTCCGCACCGGTGACCGCGGCGTGCTGCGCGACGGGTACCTGTACCTGGAGGGCCGGCTGAAGGAGATGATCCTGCGGGGCGGCGAGAACATCGCGCCCGCCGAGATCGAGCAGGTCCTGCTCGCGCACCCGGCGGTGAAGGACGCGGTCTGCTTCGGCGTCGCCGACGACAAGTACGGCGAGCTGGTCTCGGCCGCGGTCACGCTGACCGAGCCGGGCGGCCAGACCACGCCGCTTGAGCTGATCGGGCACTGCAGGGAGCGGCTCGCCGCGTTCAAGGTGCCTGCGTCGGTGGTGATACTCGACGAGATCCCGCGGACCGCGACCGGGAAGGTGCAGCGCCGCCGGGTGGGCGAGTTCGTGGCGGGCATGGTCGGCGGGCAGGCACCGCAGGGCGCGGACCGCGGCGGGCCTGCGGGGGCTGAGCGGCCGTGAGGTTCGCGGTGCTGGGCGCCGGGGCGATCGGCGCCTATGTGGGCGCCGCGCTCGCCCGCGGCGGCGCCGATGTCACGCTCATCGCCAGGGGCCCGCACCTGGCCGCGATGCGCCGCGACGGCGTCCGGGTGCTGTCTCCGCGCGGCGACTTCTCCGCCCGCCCGGAGGCGACCGGCGACATCGGCGCGGTGGTCGGCGCGGACGTCGTGTTCGTGGCGCTGAAGGCGTACAGCCTGCCCGAGATCGCGCCCAGGCTCGGCGGGCTGCTGGCGCCCGGCGTGGCCGCCATCTGGGCGCAGAACGGGATCCCGTGGTGGTACTTCCAGTCGATCGGCCTGCCGCCGCCGGCAGGGGCGGATGGCAGGCCCGGGCTGGAGAGCGTGGATCCCGGCGGCGTGATCGCGCGGTCGATCGCGCCCGAGCACAACGTGGGGTGCGTGGTCTTCTGCTCCACCGAGATCGTCGAGCCAGGGGTGATCAGGCACGTCGAGGGGACCAGGTTCACGATCGGGGAGCCGGACGGCTCGGTCACCGACCGGTGCGCGCGGATCTCGGCCGCCTTCACGGCCGGCGGCCTGAAGGCGCCGGTCGAGCCCAGGCTGCGGGACCAGATCTGGCTGAAGCTGATCGGGAACGTGGCGTTCAATCCGATCACGGCGCTGACTAGGGCGACGCTCGGCGAGCTCGGCACCACGCCCGAGATGCTCGCCCTGCTGCGCGCCGTGTTCGTCGAGTGCGCGCAGGTCGCCGAGCGGCTCGGGATCACCTTCCCGGTCTCGCTGGACCGGCGGCTCGAGGCCGGCATCGCGGTCGGCGGCCACCGGACCTCGATGCTGCAGGACCTGGAGGCGGGCAAGCGCCTCGAGCTCGACTGCATGACCGGCGCGGTCGCCGAGCTGGCCGAGCTGCTCGGCATCGACGTGCCGCATGTTCGCACCGTGCATGCCTGCGCGGCCCTGCTCGACCGGCTGAACCGGGCGTAGGTCCGCGCGGTCAATTCGACCGTTAACGCCAGTCGCGGCTAAACCTCGCGCTGCCGTGGGGCGTCTTGTGTGGAAAAGTGACCGGTGCGAACTGGTGTCTGTTACTGCGCAAGTTGCCTGAGTGGCTAGTTACGTATATGTACAATAAGTGCATATCTGGCAATCCCGGAGGAGCGCAGCTCATGAGGCCTACCGTCCGTGTCAGAGCAGTGGCCGCCATCGCGGCGATCGCGGTGGCGTGGGCCGCGCCCGCGGCCGGGGCGCTTGCCACGGGCGCGGGGCGGTACCAGGCGGACGGGCACGCCGGGTGGGCCGGGCGGGCCAGGGGAGTGCCGCCGCAGCCCGGTGAGTGCTGCGCGGCGACCAGCGCCGACGTGCCGAAGCTCGGCGGCGACTACGGTGACCAGGACTACTCCTCGCTGACGCAGGTCACCCCTGCCAACGTGCGCTACCTGCGGGGGGCGTGGGTGGACAGCCTGGACGACACGGCGAGCGACTCGGCGCAGGAGAGCACGCCGGTGACGGTGGGCGGCGACCTTTACGTCCAGACCGGCCAGGGCGACATCTTCGCGATCAACGGGGCGACCGGGCGGGTGATCTGGAAGTACTCGTCCGGCCTGCCGGGCACCGAGCGCGGCGTCGCGGTCGGCAACGGCGTCGTGTACTCCGCGCTCGGCGGCGAGCACGTGGTCGCGCTCAGCCAGCGGACCGGCGCGGTGCTGTGGCAGACCCAGGTTGGCACGCCGGGGCAGGACACCACCGCCAACGGGTCAGCCACGCCGTGGACGCTCTACTACAACGGGCTGGTGCTGGTCGGCACGGAGAACGGCGGCGGCGCGGGCATGCGCGGGCACCTGTACGCGCTGCACGCCGGCGACGGCAGCCTCGCGTGGAGCTTCGCCGCCACGGCAGCGCCGGGCCAGCTGGGCAGCCGGACCTGGACCGGCGATTCCTGGGAGCACGGCGGCGGCGATGCCTGGATGCCCCCGGCCATCGACCCGCAGCTCGGGCTGATCTACCTCACCCTGGCCAACCCCGAGCCGCGCACCGACGGCGCGGTCCGCGCGGGCGACGACCTGTACACGAACTCGCTGGTCGCGCTGCGCTGGAACACCGGAAAGCTGGTCTGGCACTTCCAGTCCGTGCACCACGACCTGTGGGACTACGACAACGAGATGTCCCCGGTCATCGCCGACGTGCGGTACGGCAGGACGGTGCAGAAGGTCGTCGTCTACGGCAGTAAGACCGCCTGGCTGTACTACCTGAACGCCGCCACCGGCAAGCCCGCGCTGGCTGTGCGCGAGAAGAAGGTGCCGCAGCTGTCGGCCCAGGTGACCTCGCCCACCCAGCCGATCCCGGCCGGCGACCCGCTGGTGCCGACCTGCCCGCAGAACAACACGCCGAGCGAGCCGATCCCCGGCTATCTGGCGAGCTGCGAGTTCACGCCGTACCAGAACCAGCCGATCATGGTCTCGCCCGGCCGGGGCGGCGGCGGCAACTGGGCGCCGCTGTCGTTCGACCGGCAGACCGGCCTGCTGTACGTGCCCGCGTCGGAAGAGGACACCGCGTACAGCAGCGGGGAGCCTTACGGCCAGCCCACCTTCTGGGCGCCGGCCGGCGAGCTGCGCGGCGGCGTGCTCGACGCGATCGACCCGAGCACGAACACCATCGTGTGGCAGCGCACGACGCAGTACCCGCGGTCCAACGGAGATGGCATCCTGACCACGGCCAGCGGCCTGCTGTTCGAGGGCTCGCCGACGGGGCTGCTCGACGCGCGCAGCGCGGCCACCGGCCAGGTGCTATTGACCTGGCAGACCGGGGCCGGCATCGCCGACACGCCGATCACCTACTCGGCGAACGGCAGGCAGTACGTGGCCGTGTTCGCCTGCGGCAGCTCGGTGCCGTGCAACCTGTGGTCGCTCCGGCTGGACGGCACGGTGCGACAGGCCAAGGCTCCGGCCCGGCCGCCCCGGCGGGTGCTCGTCACCGCACCCACCGTCGCCGGCAGCACCGTCGCGGACACCGTGGTGTTGGGCCGGACCTGGGACACCACCACCCACTCGCCGAGCGCGACCGAGAACCTCGGCAGCGAGACCGCGATGGCTCCGGCGATCATGACCGTGCCGGCCGGCACCAAGGTGACCTTCGAGAACCCGGCGGGGAATGCCAGCGACCACTGCGCCAGCGCGTTCTTCGACCCGGCGAGCTTCACGACGGGGCCGCTCGCCCCAGGCGCCTCGCGCTCGGTCACGTTCGTCAAGCCAGGCACGTACTTCTACAACGACTGCGCCGGATACCCGTGGAACACCGGCGAGATCATCGTCCGCTGACGTGCACAGGCGGTACCCGGGCAGCGCTCTCGAGCCTCGCCCTGGACGCGCTGCCCGGCTAGGGCACGGCAGCTGCGCTTCGGCTCGTCAGATTGGCAGGCTCCAGTGCCCGAGCCAGCACTCGCGCCAGGCGACTGTGAGTTCTCGAACCCCGCGGCGGCCGTCCCGCTCCGCCGAAGCTCGCCAGGCTTCCTCGATACTCACGCACAGATTAGTAGGGCGGGACTCGATGTCATCGTCGGCGTAATTCCGCAGAGCAATGTCCCTGAGCACCGACAATTTGCCCTTGCCCCTGAGCACCGAGTTGCCCATGTTGCGGCAGACCAGGTAGTCGATGTTCGGTGCGTCTGGTGACCACTTCCCGTCGCTTGACCGGGTTGCCAGCCCCGCGTCCGCGGCGGCTCCTAGCAGTCTGGCCAGAGGAGTAGCCAAGTCTATGCTGGAACCCTGTGCCTGCCAGGAGAACCAGATCGCAATGCGCCGGCGCATGTCATTGTGAACCACGCGCCTGGTAGGCCCTACGAGGCACTGGTAGTCACCTGCGTTGTTGACAAGCATCCCGGCCCGCTCATGATCACCCAGCCTGTCCCGGCCGAGCTTCTGCAGGATCCTGATCAGTACGTCCGACGGCAGGTCTGCGGAGTAGGACTCGGCGTCCATCTTGTCGACCGCGAGCAAGACCTCGGCGGGCGTGTCAGCGAATGTCAGCTGAAGGTTTATGAAGAGCAGGTCATCCAGCGAGATCACCGAGCAGGCCGCGACACCGATCTCCTTGTACTGGCAAAGGAATGACAGCAGGGAGAAGGTTGCGCCGACTCTGGCGGGGCCGACCAGGGTGATAGGAAGCGATCTCTTCACAGGAGCGGAGTCCGGTGTACGGTCCGTCGGCCTGCTGATTCTCGGATCCGTGTTGTACTCGCAGATCTCCGACCAGTTGCCTGGACGGCTGCCGAGGCGCGTATCAGCGAGCCAGAGCCCGAAGCCCCGCATCGAACAGTACCTCGCGAGCCGTTCGGAAAGGCCGAGCACCGTTGCCGCGTCGGGATGCTGGATGGCTATCGCGAAGCGCACCGCCAGCGATGTGGCGGCCGGCAGCATGTCCTCCTCGCGCTCTGGGGTGATGTATCGCATCACTGAGTCGTCAGGAGGTATCTGTGCGGGCGCCTGCAGAGACAGGATCGGGGCTTCTGAGTCTTTGGCGAGCCGGGCCACTTCGTGTATGACGTCCCTGATGGCACGGCTGTGCCATACCTGGACCCGGGTTGCGTCAGGGTCGACACAGATGAGTCCCTCGTAGCGCCACGCCGATTCGTAGATGAAGCTGGGGTTGGGTCGTGCCACTCCCCTGAATATCCGGCCGGCGGCGTCCTCGGTCACCTGGCACTGCGTCTGCCCGCTGCGATACTGGCGGCCCTTCCCCACTCCGACGGCGGTGCGGGTGACCACGACGAGGCCGAGCCCGTGAGCCCCGGTCGTCAGAGTCTCGCCGAAGGCTTCTCCAGCTTTGGCAGTACGCCGCCCGCCGCCCGATGCCAGGTAATCCGCGAGGTAACCAGGCCGGTCGGCGATGTGATGCACCTCGAAGGTCACCTGCATAAGTGGCTGCCGCTGGATGACGTAGCCCGCGCGCGCGAGATCGGCGAGATCGCGAGGGGACGCGGGCGGGCGAGCCCGCCGGCCGTTGGCTGAGCCGTTGAGGTTCTCTCTCATGGCGCGGTCCCCGACGACGAGAACCTCACGTCAGGGGTAAGCCGCCGCACGGTGCCCGAATCTTCGTGGCTGACCCACCTGGGCGCGTCAAGGCGAGCCAGCGTCTGGGCGATCCCGGCTTGCTGCGAGCCCAATACCACTAGGAGCAACGTCGACGCAATCGGGGTGGCGGCGCCCGCGAAGAAGACCAGCCTTGTGACCCAGCCGGCGCTTCCTGCAGCGACGTCCGCCGCGAGTGTCACCATCGTAGCGATGCAGACATAGGCGACCATCCTGGGTACGGCACGAAGGTGCCCGGCAACCGACCTTCTTGTAGGGAGTGAGAGGCGGGTGTATAGGAACCCGGGGACAAGCAGCAGGATGGCGCTGATCGCTTCGCGGTCATTCAATGATGCGTAAGCGCGGTCGGCGGCAGATCCATATGGCCACGCTGACCTGGTCAGGAAGCACGCCACGAGGTAAGCGATCCACGCGACGGCCAGCGCGTAGATGACGATCATGCGAGTGCTCGATTCCGCAGTATTGCGTAGCAGCATCCCAGCGCGGATATGCGTGCGCCCTCCATTCACGGGAGTTGGCGGTGGCCGCCTCCAGTAGACGTGTGCCCTGCTGCTAGTAGGCTGCATCTCCAGTGCGATGTCGTAGCGGAGCTCATAGTCCTCGATGTCGCGGGCGGCCTGCCTGAGCGTGTCGGGAGAAACTGCGGAGCTGGACAGCAGGGACGAGCTGACCTGGCCATCGCGGCGGAGGCCGACTTCATGATCCTCGGCTGCCGCGGCAAGCTCGCTGCACGCGGCCAAGCATTTCTGTGGCGGGCTTACAGTGGCCGTACTTGCCTCCCACCTGATGCGGCGGGTCAGCTCAGCCAGCCGTCTCAGCAGCACCTGGAGCTGCAGCTCGAGCACCTTCCGCATCGGATCATCGGTCGGCGGCATCGGCATCGCTTCTCGTCGGTCCGCAATGACAACAAGGTCACTGCGCAGTGCGTTGACCTCGTTCTCGCGGGCATTCGTGCTCAGGAAGATCCTGCTCACGTCCACGCCCTCGGCGGCTTGGGCCACCAGATGATATGACCGCAGAGTAGTGGGAATGTCCGTGCGATAACTGATGTAGTAGCCTTGCCTGCTTGCTCTGATAAGCCGCCAGATCCGCTCGTTCCAACGGCCCGGATCATTGACATAGAGCGGTGACTCGTACGCAATGAGGTGCTCGTCAAAACGGCCATCGAGCGCCACGACCACGATATAGTCGTTCACCGCAATGTCGAGGAGCTGAACGTAATCATCAAGCAGCGGCTCATATTTATCGAAGATGGTCAATGCGGCTTTCCTGTACGGGTCCGCCTGGGCATTGCTGATGTGGCTGCTGAAACTCTTCGTATCGATGCTTGTCTGAGGTTTGCTGCCTTCGGTGAGAACCGTGAGGATGGCGTGCTGCATCAGCCAGCGGGGCTCATGGACTCGGAACATGAACTCGCAGAGGTCGCTGGCGGGGTCACCGGCATCCGGATGACTGACGAGTATGCCGCGGAGCAGCCGGTACAGGCCGGACGCGATCAGGCGTGAGGTCTCGTACTGGGTGAGCCTCGGCAGCCTGCGGCCAGACGCGTCGTGGACCTCGATCGGCCCGACGTTCGTCCTCGACAGCCTTGCTACCGGTACCCAGACGGTCGGCTCGGCACTTGGTTCGTCCGACGGCCTGAACGAACTCTGCCGCATGAGCGACTGGAATGTGCTGGCAGCCTCCAGCTGGCTGTCCGTCAGCATATTGATGCTGATGTCAACCTCGGTCGTCCGCTGGGCGATGCGGTGCTGGACGACTGTCAGCCGCTCAGTAAGGCGCCGAACGTGATTCAAGCGCAGTGCGGCGTCGAGGAACCCCAAGCCAACGGCTGCTCCGTCCATCGACAGGCGCGGGGGCGCGGCGGGGACCGGGACTGTCGCTATTGCCTCACGAAGAACACTAATACCATCCATGCCGATGCCTTTCACGGCTAACGTGGCGGCGCTCTCACCATAGCTCTTTCCGGATTATTCGGCCGCCCAAATGGCTGTTTTCCGCGGTCGGCGTGTCGTGAGTGATGTCATCTTTTTGTCTTTTCTCTAACCTGAGTTCCTATGGTTTGATCGCTTACAGCTAATTCAGTTAGCTAAATATTAGTCCGATGATAAGAATAATGATTTAGGCTGGTATCTGATGTATCGCCTGATGAAGGCGCTCAAGCGACGAAGAGCTATATCCGATCAATCGGATTGAATATTAAATGATGGCTTTCGCCCGATGGACCTACGGAATCGTTTAAGCTAGCGTTCCCTGACGACCGATCGGGCCCGCGCGCCGACCAGTGAGGAGCCCGATGGACAAGACCGCGGAGCACGAAGGCGACGATCGCTACGACGTCCTGACGATCGGGCGGGTCGGCGTCGACCTGTACCCGCTGCAGACCGGGGTCGGGCTCGATGAGGTCACCTCGTTCGGCAAGTTCCTCGGCGGCAGCGCGACCAACGTGGCCGTCGCCGCGGCCAGGCACGGACGGCGGTCGGCGGTGATCACCAGGACCGGGGATGACCCGTTCGGCCGTTACGTGCACACCGCGCTCGCCGAGCTCGGGGTAGACGACGCGTTCGTCAGCGCGGTGCCCGGGCTGCCGACGCCGGTGACGTTCTGCGAGATCTTCCCGCCCGACCATTTCCCGCTCTGGTTCTACCGCTTCCCCAAGGCGCCCGACCTGGAGATCTACCCCGGCGAGCTGGACCTGGCCGCGTGCCGCGAGGCAGGGGTGTTCTGGGCGACCGTCACCGGCCTGTCACAGCAGCCGAGCAGGGACGCGCACCACGCCGCCTGGCAGGCGCGCGGGCGGCGCCCGCTGACCGTGCTCGACCTGGACTACCGGCCGATGTTCTGGGAGTCGCGGGAGGCGGCGCGCGAGCAGGCGCGCGCGGCGCTGCCGCACGTGAGCATCGCGGTCGGCAACCTCGACGAGGTGCTGACCGCGACCGGGGAGAGCGAGCCAGAACGGGGCGGGCGGGCGCTGCTCGGCCTTGGCGTGGAGCTCGCCGTGATCAAGCAGGGCCCGGCCGGGGTGCTCGGGATGACCGCTGACGAGACGGTCACCGTGCCGCCGGTGCCGACCAGGGTGCTGAACGGGCTCGGCGCCGGCGACGGGTTCGGCGGTGCGCTGTGCCACGGTCTGCTGGCTGGCTGGCCGCTTGACCGGGTGCTGCGGTTCGCCAACGCGGCAGGGGCTATCGTCGCCTCCAGGCGGGAGTGCTCCACGGCGATGCCGACCACCGGCGAGGTGGAACGGCTGCTCGCCAGCGGGGCCGCCGCCGGCGAGGAGGTGGCGGGTTGACCGGCGCTGGATTGCACCGGCCGAACGGATCCCTGCGGGCAGGGAGCTGGGCGGTGGACCTCGACCAGCGCGCTGCCGGGTGGGACTGGTCGTCGCTGCGGGTGCTGACGCTGGGCCCTGGCCAGTCTGAGCGGATCGACACCGGCCCGCAGGAACTGCTCGTGCTGCCGCTGGCCGGATCCGCCGCGATCACCTTCCATGGCGAGCGGCTCGACCTGGCCGGCCGGCCCAGCGTGTTCGACGGCGTCAGCGATTTCGCCTACCTGCCGAGAGACTGCTCGGCGGAGATAGCGAGCGCGGCGGGCGGGCGGTTCGCGCTGCCCGGCGCGATCGCGAGCCGGGACCTGCCGGTGCGGTACGGCCCCGCCGACGCTGTGCCGGTTGAACTGCGCGGCGCCGGGTCGTGCTCGCGCCAGGTCAACAACTTCTGCACGCAGGACGCGTTCGAGGCGGACCGGCTGCTCGCCTGCGAGGTGATCACCCCGGCAGGGAACTGGTCGTCCTATCCGCCGCACAAGCACGACGAGGACCGGCCTGGCGAGTCGGTGCTCGAGGAGATCTACTACTTCGAGATCGCCGCTGCCAGTGCTGGTCAGGCACGGGACGGCCGGCCCGGCGTCGGCTATCACAGGGTCTACGGCAGCGCCGAGCGCCCGGTGGACGTGCTTGCCGAGGTGCGCGACGGTGACGTGGTGCTCGTGCCGCACGGCTGGCACGGTCCGTCGATGGCCGCGCCGGGGTACGACATGTACTACCTGAACGTGATGGCCGGGCCCGGCGAGCGCCGCTGGCTGATCTGCGACGACCCGGCGCACGCCTGGGTGCGCGGCACCTGGGCAGGCCAGCCCGTCGACCCGCGGCTGCCGTTCTACCCGAGGAGCATCTGATGAATAGGCGCACCGTCGGGCAGGCCGTCGTAGCGTTCCTCGCCGCCCAGCACACCGAGCGGGACGGGGTCAGCCACCGGCTGATCGAGGGCTGCTTCGGCATCTTCGGCCACGGCAACGTGGCCGGGCTCGGCGAGGCGCTGCTGGCCGCCGAGCTCAGTGCGCCCGGCTCGCTGCCGTACTACCAGGGCCGCAACGAGCAGGCGATGGTGCACGCGGCGGCGGGATTCGCGCGGATGCGCAACCGGATGTCCACCTTGGCCTGCACCACCTCGGTCGGGCCCGGAGCCACCAACATGGTGACCGGGGCGGCGCTGGCCACGGTCAACCGGCTGCCTGTGCTGCTGCTGCCGTCGGACGTCTTCGCCACCCGTGCCGCCGAGCCGGTGCTCCAGCAGCTCGAGCACCCGATCCAGCGCGACGTGTCGGCGAACGACGCGCTCCGGCCGGTGTCCCGGTTCTTCGACCGGGTGGACCGGCCCGAGCAGCTGCCTGACGCCCTGCTCGGCGCGATGCGGGCGCTGACCGACCCGGCCGAAACCGGGGCCGTCACCATCAGCCTGCCCGAGGACGTCCAGGCCGAGGCGTTCGACTGGCCGGCCGAGCTGTTCGCCGCCCGCACCTGGCACGTGCCGAGAAGCGTGCCAGACCCGGCCGCGGTGCAGCGGGCAGCGGCCGTGCTGCGCGGCGCGAGCCGACCGCTCATCGTGGCCGGCGGCGGCGTGATCTACGCCGAGGCCACCGAGCAGCTCAGGGCATTCGCCGAGGCGACCGGGATCCCGGTGGCCGAGACCCAGGCCGGCAAGGGCTCGCTGCGCTACGACCACCCGCAGTCGGTCGGCGCCGTCGGCGCGACCGGCACGGCGGCGGCGAACGCGCTGGCCCGCGAGGCCGACGTGGTCGTCGGCATCGGCACCCGCTGGTCGGACTTCTCCACCGCGAGCCGTACCGCGTTCGCAGTGCCCGGCGTCCGGTTCGTCAACATCAACGTCGCCTCGGTGGACGCGGCCAAGCACGCGGCGACCGGCGTGGTCGGCGACGCGCGCGCCGCGCTCGGCGAGCTTGCCAAGGCGATGTCCGGCTGGCAGGTCGACCCGGCCTATCGCGCCCGCGCGACCGCGCTGGCCAGGCAGTGGGACGAGGCCGTCGAGCATGCCTACCGGCTTGACCACGGCCCGCTGCCCGCACAGTCCGCGGTGATCGGCGCGGTCAACCGGGCTTCGGGCCCGCGCGACGTAGTGGTGTGCGCGGCCGGGTCGATGCCTGGCGACCTGCACAAGCTCTGGCGTACCAGGGACCCGAAGGGCTACCACGTCGAGTACGGCTACTCCTGCATGGGGTATGAGATCGCCGGCGGCGTCGGGGTGAAGATGGCCGCCCCTGACCGCGAGGTCTACGTGCTGGTCGGCGACGGCTCGTACCTGATGATGGCCGGCGAGCTTGTCACGGCCGTTCAGGAGCAGATCAAGATCACCGTGGTGCTCGTGCAGAACCACGGCTTCGCCTCGATCGGCTCGCTGTCACAGTCCGTCGGGTCGCAGCGATTCGGTACTGCGTACCGTTACAGAAATAAGGAGACCGGCCGGCTGGACGGCGAGATCCTGCCGGTGGACCTGGCCGCCAACGCGCGGAGCCTGGCAGTCGAGGTGATCAAGGTGGCCACCGTCGCCGAACTGGACGCCGCGCTTGCGGACGCGCGGCAGATCCCCGGGCCGGTGCTCATCCACGTCGAGACCGACCCGCTGGTGCCGGCGCCGGACAGCGAGTCCTGGTGGGACGTGCCGGTCGCCGAAGTCTCGCGGCTCGCCACGGTGGACGAGGCACGCGGGGCCTACCTGGCCGGCCGGGCCGGGCAGCGGCGGTACCTGTGACCCCGCGGGTCGTGCCGGAGATCCCGACCCCGGCCCTGGTCATCGACGCCGACGCGGTCGAGGCGAACCTCGCGGCGATGGCCGCGGCGCTGCCCGGCGAGCGGCTCAGGCCGCACGTGAAGGCGCACAAGTGCACCGCGCTGGCCAGGCGGCAAGCCGCCGCCGGGCACCACGGGTTCACCTGCGCGACGATCCGCGAGTGCGAGGGCATGGCCGCGGCGGCGCTCGGTCAGGACCTGCTGCTTGCCAATGAGGTGCTCGACGCCCGCCGCCTCGGCGCGTTGGCGGCCGACGGCGTCAGGGTCACCCTGGCCGTCGACTCGCCGCAGACGATCGAGGCTGCCGTGGCCGGCGGCGTCAGCGAGGTGCTGATCGACGTGAACGTCGGCCTGCCGCGCTGCGGCTGCGCCCCGTCGGACGCCGGGCGGCTGGCGGACCTGGCCAGGCGGTCCGGCCTCGCGGTGCGCGGCGTGATGGGCTACGAGGGCCACGTGGTCGGGCTGGCCGACGCCACCGAGCGCGCCGCCAAGTGCGCGGCCTCGATGGAACTGCTGCTCGCCGCGCATGCCGACGTCGGCGGCGAGATAATCTCGGCCGGCGGCACCGGCACCTATGCGATCAACACGTGGGCGAGCGAGATCCAGGCAGGCTCGTACGCGCTGATGGACACCGCCTACGGCAAGCTCGGCCTGCCGTTCCGGCAGGCCGTGTACGTGCTCGCCACGGTGATCTCGAGCTCGCCGCAATGGTCGGTGGCCGACGCCGGGCTCAAGGCGTTCGGAATGGACCACGGCCCGCCGGCCATCGACGGCGGCGAGCGCGAGGGCTCGGCGGTCTGGTTCTGCTCGGACGAGCACACCACGTTCTCGCCGCCGCGGCCGGTCGGGGACCGGGTGCGGCTGGTGCCCGCGCACGTCGACCCGACCATGGCCTACCACGACCGCGCCTACCTGGTCTCCGGCGACGACGTGCTCGACGTCTGGCTGATCGACTTGCGCGGCTGGTGGGGCCGGGCCCGGCCGATGATACGTCTGTTACGTATTGACGCTCTCACGGCGCCTGTGTAACGCTTCGGACACCTCCGCGCGGTCGCGCGGCGAGCCGAAGCGAGGTGCTTCAGTGACCATCGATGCGCAGGAGCGGGCCAGGCGCTCAGGCGACGCCGCCGAGGTAGCCGAGCGGCTCGGTGCCGCCGGCGTGAGCATGGTCGCGCTGTGCTGGGTCGATAACACGGGGGTCACCAGGGTCAAGTCCATTCCGCTCGGCCGCCTGGAACGGGCCGCGGGATGGGGCATCGGCATGTCGCCGGTCTTCGACGTGTTCGTGGTCGACGACTCCATCACCACCAGCAAGCACATCGGCGGTCCGGGCGGCGACCTGCGGCTCATCCCCGACCTGGAGCGGACCGTCGCGCTCGCCGCGCAGCCGGGCTGGGCGTTCGCACCGATCGACCGCTACACCCAGGACGGCGCAAGCTACGTCGGCTGCCAGCGCACGTTCGCCCGGCTGATGACCGACCGGGCCGCCGAGCACGGCCTGACCGCGTGGGCGAGCTTCGAGGTGGAGTGGGCGGTCGGCACCGACGACAACGGCCGCTTCGTGCCCGCCTGCGAAGGGCCTGGCTACGGCATGACCCGGATCATCGAGCTGTCGGACTACTGCCGCGAGGTGGTCGAGGCGATCGAGCGGCAGGGCGTCACCGTCGAGCAGTTCCATCCCGAGTACGCGCCAGGGCAGATGGAGATCTCGGTGTCGCCGAACGACCCGGTGGGCGCCGCCGACGACAGCGTCCTGGTCCGCCAGACCATTCGCGCCGTCTCCCAGCGGCACGGCCTGCAGGCCTCGTTCGCCCCCTCGGTGGTGGCCGGCGGCGTCGGCAACGGCGGGCATGTGCACCTGAGCCTGTGGCGCGACGGGCAGAACCTGCTGGCAGGCGGGCCGGGCCCGTACGGGATGGCCGGCGACGGCGAGGCGTTCTGCGCCGGTGTGCTGTCCGCGCTGCCGGCGCTGCTCGCGGTCGGCGCGCCGAGCGTGTCCAGCTACCTGCGCCTGGTGCCCTCGCACTGGGCTGGGGTCTACCAGTGCTGGGGCAGAGAGAACCGGGAGGCCGCGCTGCGCCTGGTGACCGGCTCGGCCGGCGAGCAGGACGTACGGGCCAACCTCGAGGTCAAGTGCTTCGACCTGTCAGCCAACCCGTACCTGGTGATCGGCTCGCTGCTGGCCACCGGGCTGGCCGGGCTGCGGGCTGGCGGGTCGCTGCCGCCGGAGACCATGGGCGACCCGGCCGGGCTGAGCGAGGCCGAGCTCGCCGCGTCAGGCGCACGCCGCCTGCCGCAGTCGCTGCCCGAGTCGGCGGCCGCGCTCGAAGGCAGCGACGTGCTGCGCGGGGCGATGGGCGACCCGCTGTTCGAGGCCTTCCTCGCCGTGCGGCACGCCGAGGCTGAGCTGTTCGCCGGCGCCGATCCGCAGGACATCGTGGCCCGCACCCGCTGGCGGTGGTGAGGCCGGTGGAGACGGTGGCCGAGCGGATCGGGCTGCGCCTGGCCGAGCTCACCCCGGCCGAGCGCAAGGTCGTCAGGACGCTGATGGCCGAGTACCCGGTGCTCGGGCTCGAGCCGGTCGCCAAGCTCGCGGCGGCCGCCGGGGTCAGCGCCCCGACCGTGATCCGGCTGGTCAGCAAGCTCTCCTTCGACAGCTACGCGGACTTCCAGCAGTCGCTGAAGTCAGAGGTCTCGGCGCGGCTCACCTCGCCGCTTGCCATGCACGCCGAGCGGCAGGCCGGGACGCCAGGCGACGCGCTGAGCCGGGCCGCTTACCTGCTCTGCGACGGCATCAGGACCAGCTTCGCGCGGCTGCCCCGCTCGGAGTTCGACGAGGCGGTACGGCTGCTGGCAGACCACCGGCGCGCCGTGACGCTGGTCGGCGGCCGGTTCAGCTCCATGCTGGCCGAGTACCTGGCCGCGCACCTGCGGGTGCTCCGATCCGGCGTGCATGTCGTCTCGTGCGCGGGCGCCGACCGGATGAGCGCACTGCTCGACGTGGGCAGGCGGGACATCCTGGTGGCCTTCGACTACCGGCGCTACCAGCACGACACGGTCAAGCTGGCGACCGCGGCGAAACGGCAGGGCGCGACGCTGATCGCGTTCACCGACCCCTACCTGTCGCCGCTGTCCGCGCACGCCGACGTGATCCTGACCTCGAGCGTGCGCTCGCCGTCGCCGTTCGATGCGCTCACCCCGGCGGTCGCGCTCGTCGAGGCCGTGATCACCGCACTGGTCGACCGGCTCGGTGACGGGCCGCTGGTCAGGATGGCGCGCTACGACGCGCTGTACGCAGGGACCGTCGACGACGCCGGCCCGAGGCAGGACACGGCGGGGGAGTACGCGTGAGCAGTGCAGCGGAGCAGGCACCGATCGCGCTGATCGATCATCACGTGCACGGCGTCGTGACCGGCGATCTCGACCGGGCCGGCTTCGAGCTGCTGCTCACCGAGGCGCCCGGGCCGCCGGCGCCCGGCACCACCATGTTCGACAGCCAGCTTGGGTTCGCGGTGCGCCGGTGGTGCGCCCCGGTGCTGGGGCTCGAGCGTTCCGCGCCGGCCGAGGAGTACCTGCGGCGGCGCGCCGAGCTCGGCGCCGCCGAGGTGAACCGGCGGCTGCTCACCGCCGCCAGGGTCAGCCAGTGGCTAGTCGACACTGGCTTCCAGGGCGACCAGCTCACCACGCCGGCTCAGCTGGCCGAGGTCAGCGCGACCCCGGCCAGGCAGATCGTCCGGCTTGAGAGCATCGCCGAGCAGGTCGCCAGGGCCGGTACCACGGCGAACGGCTGGGCCGACGCGTTCGCCGCGGCGCTGAGCGCCGCGGTGGCCGAGGTCAGCGCGGTGGGGTTCAAGTCCATCGTCGCTTACCGGTTCGGCTTCGACTTCGACCCGGCCCGGCCGTCAGGGCCGCAGGTCGCCGCCGCCGCCGGGCGGCTGATCAAGGCGATGGCCGATGATCCGGCCGCGCGCATCGATGACCCGGTGCTGCTCGCGCACCTGATCTGGACCGCGATCGACGCGGGCCTGCCGGTGCAGTTCCACGTGGGCTTCGGCGACCCCGACGTCCGGCTGCACAGGTCCAACCCCTCGCTGCTGCACGACTTCCTGCTCGCCAGCGAGCCGGCCGGCACGCCGGTCATGCTGCTGCACTGCTACCCGTTCCATCGCGAGGCCGGGTTCCTGGCGAACGTGTTCTCGCACGTCTACATGGACGTCGGCGCCATCTTGAACCACGTAGGGGCGCGCTCGGTGACCGTGCTCGCCGAGGCCATGGAGCTGACACCGTTCGGCAAGATGCTGTACTCCTCCGACGCCTTCGGGCTGCCCGAGCTGCACTACCTGGGCGCGACCGGATTCCGTCGCGACTTCGCCAGCGTGACCGGCGCGTTCGTCGCCGACGGCCTGTGGACGGCGGCCGACGCCGACCGGGTCGGGCAGCTGGTCGGATCCCAGAACGCGGGCCGCGTCTACCGGCTGGAGCAGCCGTGACCGACCTGGCCGCGCCGCCTGCCACGACGGACCTGGGGCCGCCGAGCCCAGATCCGGCAAGCCCAGGTCCGGCAGGCACAGGGTCGGCGCTGGCGGCCGCGCTGCGCGCCGCGGTGGCCAGCGAGCTCGATGCTGCCGTCGCGCTGCGGCACGAGCTGCACGCCGATCCTGAGCTCTCCGGCGCTGAGTACCGGACCGCGGCGAGGGTCGCCGCCGCGCTCGGCGATGTGGACGCGCCCTCGGTGGCCGGCACCGGCCGGCTGATCAGGATCGGCCGGGCCGACGGGCCGTGCGTGGCGCTGCGCGCCGAGCTTGACGCGCTGCCGATCACCGAGCAGACCGGGGCGGCCTGGGCCAGCCGTACCGACGCGATGCACGCCTGCGGGCACGACGTGCACCTGGCCGCGCTCGCCGCCGTCGGCTGGGCGGCCAGGACCGTCGACGTGGCCGAAGGCCTGCCTGCGCCGGTGCTCGCCGTGCTGCAGCCGCGCGAGGAGGCCATTCCGTCCGGCGCACGCGACCTTGTCGCCTCCGCCGCGCTCGCGGCTGAGCGGCCGGCCGCCATCGTCGCCGTGCACCTGCAGCACCAGCTCCCGGCCGGCACCGTCGCGGCGGCCGTCGGCACGGTCAACGCCGCCACCGACGACTTCGAGATCAGGGTGGACGGCACCGGCGGGCACGCGGGGTACCCGCAGCTCGCCGACGACCCGGTGGTCGCGCTGTGCCAGAGCGTGCTCGCGCTGCAGCACGCGGTCAGCCGCCGGTCCGACCCCACCCACGCGGTCGTGGTCTCGGTCGGCATGCTCAAGGCCGGCCAGGCCGCCAACGTCATCCCGTCCACGGCGGTCGCCAGGGGCACGCTGCGGGTGCTCGACGAGTCCGACCGGCCAGGCCTGCACAAGGCGGTGCGCGAGATCGTCGGGCACACCTGCCGCGCGCACGGCTGCCGCGGCACGGTCAGGATCACCGAGGGTGAGCCAGCCCTGGTCAACGACGAGGCGCTGACCACCGCGTGCTGGCCGTGGCTGCGCGAGGCCGGATTCACCGTCGACACCACGTTCCGGTCCTGCGGCGCCGACGACTTCTCTTACTACACCCGCGGCGGGCGGACCCTGATGCTGTTCCTCGGCACCGGCGGGCCGCACGCCTTGCACCACCCGTCGTTCCTGCCAGGCGACGAGATGGTCGGGCAGGTCGCGAGCGCCATGCTGGCCGGCTACCTGGGCGCGGTCAGCCTGCTCGGAGCGGCGGACGGCGTGGCCACCACAGACGACATTCCGGTTGGGACATAACAACGTCGGCGAAGGCCGGCGGGAGGAGGTACTGGATCCGATGCCAGCGACGACAGATGAAGCCGGAGACGTCAAGCTCCATCGCAACCTCAGCGTCTGGGGGGCCATCGGCATCTCCCTCGCGCTCATGGCACCCTCGATGGCGGCCAGCATCAACCCGCAGGGAACAGCGACCACCGTGGGCCGGGCGGTGCCGGTGGCGTTCGCGCTCGCGTTCGTCGGCGTGCTGCTCGTGGCCTACACATTCGTCAGGCTGACGCAGCGATTTCACCACTCGGGATCGGTATACGGCTTTGTCGGCGCCACACTCGGGCCGCGGGCCGGGATGATCTCCGGCTGGGCCCTGGCCGGGACCTATATCTTCTACGCCGTCACGACGGCGATGGCCGGCGGCCGGTTCCTGGCGGGTTTCCTCGACTCCACCGGGATCTGGAAGACCGCCGCGACCTGGCCAGGGTTTCTGCTCGGCGCCATCGGGCTCGGCCTGATCTGGTGGCTGGCCAGCACCCCGGCACGGGGCGGGATCAGGATCCTGCTGGCCGCCGAGGGCATCACGGTGGCGCTGATCCTCATCGTGATCGTGATCGTGTTCGCCAAGCTGGCCGGGCACAGCGGGCCTGGCAAGCTCGGCCTGACCGCATCGGCGTTCACCTTGCCGTCAGGCACGCCGCTGTCCACTCTCTTCCTCGGCGTGGTGTTCGGCTTCCTGTCGTTCGCGGGATTCGAGGCGGCCTCCACGCTCGGGGAGGAGACCAAGCGGCCGAACAGGGACATCCCGCGCGCCATCCTGGGCGTGGCGATCTTCGGCGGCATCTACTTCGTGGTCGTCACCGCGGTGGAGTCGATGGGCTTCGGCACCTCGGCGGCCGGGGTCAAGGCGTTCATCGCCTCGCCGTCGCTGATCGGCAACCTCGGGTCGATGTACGTCTCGTCGTGGATCGGCAACATCATCACGCTCGGCGCGATGGTCTCGGCGTTCAGCTGCGCGCTGGCGTGCGTCGTGGGAGCGTCGCGGCTGATCTTCGCGCTCGGCAGGGACGGCATCCTGCCTGGGTCGCTCGGGCACGTCTCCCCGTCCCGGCGGACGCCGACCTACTCCACCGGGGCCGTGGTGCTGGCCGCCTACGTGATCATCGCGTTCACCTGGTTCGTGCTGCGCGGCACCCCGTTCGGCCTGTTCCTCGAGGCCGGGACGATCGGGACGCTGATCCTGCTCGTGGTCTACATCATGGCGACGATCGGGATGAGCAAGCTGGTCTTCTTCTCCGGTCAGCGCTCGGTGCGGAACTGGGAGATCGTGATCCCGATCCTCGGGGTGATCGTGCTCGGCTACACGCTGGTCCGCAACATCTACCCGTTCCCGAGCGGGTCGGCCTGGTGGGGACCGCTGACGGCACTGGCCTGGCTGGTGGTCGGCCTGTTCTACGCGGTCATCAGGTCTGGTGCGGCGTCCCGGGCCGGCCAGCTGCTCACGCAGGCCGAGGGGCTGTCGGGCCAGCCCGCGGCCGTGGCCGTGCCGGCGACTGCCGAGCCGGCCGCCTGAACGCGTGAGGGGCGGCCCCTGGTCCGGCCAGGGCCCGGGGCCGCCCCACTTGCCGCCCGCCAAGCCGCTTCCCTGGTGAGGTACGCCCGCCGGAAGATCGCCCGGCCGAATACAACCGATTGCGGAAGCGGCGGGGCGTCTGGCGCGTTATAGTATGGGGCCATATCCACCCGGCCCCGTGGGCCGGTTTTTTCGTTCTCTAGCGCCCGGTTACGAACGCAGTGCCGGGGAAGCTGGGCCTGGCGATTGGCTGAAAGGCGGCTGGTGGCCAAATGACTATCGCGGAACTGTCCGCAGGTGACCTGACGGTGCCGGACGTGGAGAAGTGCTGCAACGGCGGCCTGTGCAGCTGCCTGGCCGCTTGCAGCTGCGACTGCCCTGACTGCGTCTGCTAACTTCGCTGCCTGACCCCGCGCCGTCCGGCGAGGCCGCCGGCTAGCGCGGCCGGGCCCGCGCGGCCAGCGCCAGCGCCTGCTCGACGGCTTGCTCGGCCGATCCGGCGCGCACCGGCTGCTCAGCGCCACCGGGCTCCGGTTCGTGCACCGTCCAGCCGCCGATCACCACGACCGGCTTGCCGGTCCGCATCGCCAGCGCGAGCTCGCTCAGCGTGCCCCAGCTTCCGCCGACCGCGATGACCGCGTCGCTCACGCCGATCACCAGGCCGTTGCGCAGTTCGCCCAGCCCTGTGGGCAGCGCCACGGAAAGGAACGGGTTGCCCGCGCCGCGGTCCCGCCCCGGCAGCAGCCCTACGGCGAGCCCGCCGCGGCTCACCGCGCCCTCGGCGGCCGCGGCCATCACGCCGCCGAGGCCGCCGCAGACCACGATCGCGCCGCGCTGCGCCAGCAGGCAGCCGACCTGCCACGCCGCGCCGACATCCTGCGGCGTCGCACCCGCTCCCGGGCCGATCACGGCGACGTAAACTCCCGTCGGCGACCGGGCACCATCCGTGGCTGACGTCACCTCACGCACCTCCACGCGCCGTCCGGCCGGATCTCAGTCTGCCGCGCCGGTCCGGCCGGAGGGCGCAGGATCACCGGGATGAGTTGCGTTATGCCGGAAGGGACCGCACCCCGATCCGGGCGGAACGGTTCTGCACTCAGAAGCTGCGGCGCAGCGCCGTGGCCTTGCGCAGCCGCTCGGTCGCCATTTCCTCGGCGGCGGCGCGCGGGGTGATCAGCCCGCCCTTGGTCCTGGCGAGCAGCTCGGTGGTGGTGTCCGTGATCTTCTCGTCGATCTCGGCGAACGCCTCCACGTGGCCAGCGCCGCGGTACTCGGCCGCGCCGCAGATCACGCCGCCCGCGTTGGCGACCACGTCGGGCACGCACAGCACGCCGCGCTCGGCAAGCTCGCACTCGGCGTCGCGGGTGATCGGGATGTTGGCGCCCTCGAGTATCACCCGGGCGGAGATCTTGCCCGCGTTATCCGTGGTCACCACGTCGGGCTGGGCGGCCGGGATGAGGAGCTCGCAGTCGTAGCCGAGTATGTCGTCCCTGGCCACCGTCCGCCCGCCGGTGAATCCGGCCACCGGGCCGCCGGTCTTCTTGTAGGCAAGCAGGGCCGGGACGTCGAGCCCGTCTAGATTCCAGACCGCGCCCTGGATGTCGGAGACCGCGACGATCGTCGCGCCGCGCTCGGCGAGGCACCGAGCGGCGTGGCTGCCCACCGCGCCGAACCCCTGGATGATCACGCGCGCGCCGTCCAGCGGCAGTACGCCCGCCTTGTTCAGCACGTCAGCGCAGACCGCCACGCCGTAACCGGTCGCACCGAACTCGTCGAGCGGCACGCCGCCGAGCACCGCGGGCAGGCCGACCGCGCGGCCGATCTCATCGCTGACGTAGGCCATCGACGTCTCCGTCGTGCCCATGTCAGGCCCGGGGATGTACTCGGTCAGCGGCTCGATCGCGCGGGCGAACGACCGCATCACGCGCTCATGTTCGGCCGGCGTCAGGTCAGGCGTGCTCACGATGCCCGACTTGCCGCCGCCGTGTGGCAGCCCGGCCAGCGCGTTCTTCACCGTCATCGCCCGGGCCAGGCGGGCCACCTCGCCAGCGGTGATGTCGGACCTCATCCGCACGCCGCCGATCGCCGGGCCGAGCACGACGTTGTCAATCACCACCACGGCATCGATCCCAGCGCCAAGGCGCAGGAACACGACCTTTGCCGGACCCCATTCGTCGGCCTGCCAGGCCTGCATTCCGGCCATCGCCGCCACCCCTCAGTCGCTCACTGGCGGCGGAGTTCCCGCCGCCGATTCCAGCCTGCGACGCGGTGCCGCGGACCCACAGAGGCATTGGTCACCAGGTGGGCGGCCGTACGGCTCGGGCCGCGGTTGGGCGGGCGCGCGGTTGGGCGGGCGCGGAGCGGCTGGGCGCCGATGGCGGCCGGCTACCGCTTGGTGGATAGGGGCCCTGACGCGCGGAACGTGATCGAGGTGCCCTTCGCGATCACGGCGCCCACGTTGCTGGCGTCGCAGGTCGTGGTGCCTGGCCGCAGCTTCGCCGCGGCCCGGATGGTGACCGTGTAGCTGCCGTGGCCGCCCGCGCCTGCGAACGTGCCCGTGCTCCTTGACCCCGTCACCGTGTAGCTGCCGCCGCCGGCCAGCGTGTAGTGACAGATGCCGCCGGACTGGCTGGTCAGCGTCGGCCGCTGGCTGGTCTTAGCCGACAGCCGCAGGGCGAGCTTGCCCGCCCTGGTGCTGAAGACCGGCGTGTTCGTGGTGGCCGGGCCGCCGAACGGGCCGCTGGCCGTGGTGTCCACCGGGCCGGTCAACACCAGCGAGGGGAACGACGGCGGCGTGCTGCCGCTGCTGTTCAGGAACCTGACCGCGGCTGCGCCGGTGACCGTGCCGGTGATGGTCTCGGTGCCTGAGGCCGGCCCGGACGACGAGCAGGCGGCGACGAGCACGATCACTCCGCCCAGGCCCGCCAGGATTCGCATGATGCCCCAGCGTAGTGAAGGACGCGCCGATATAGGGTGCCCGGTAACGGCCGGCGGCGCGGGAGGCCAGATGACGGGTGCAGGATCGATCTCCCGGCGGCAGGCGCTCGGTGGCGCCGGAGCGGCGGCGCTGGCCGCGGCCGCCGGCGGGCGGGCCGGCCGGGCGGACCGGGCTAGCCGGGCGGACCGGCGGATCGTGGTCGTGGGCTCAGGGCTGGCTGGGCTGGGCTGCGCCTACCGGCTCTGGCGCGATCATGGCCTGCGCAGCGTGGTCTACGAGGCCAATCCGGCGCGGGCTGGCGGCCGGGTGCAGACGCTGCGCGGCTTCTTCGCCGACGGGCAGTACAGCGAGCAGCACGGCGAGTTCATCTCTAGCGAGCACACGGCGATGCGCGCGCTGGCCGCCGCATTCGGGCTGACTCTGGACAACGTGAACAGGTACCCGCCGCACACCAGGCCGCTTGACTACCGGCTGCGGTTCGGCGGCCGGTTCTGGCCCCAGGCGGCGCTTGACCGGCAGTGGCGGGACTGGGCTTGGGAGCTGTTTCTCGACGCGGCGGTCAAGAAGGCGCCGTGGCCGACCCTGTACAACAGGTCAACGCGGTGGGGCCGCCTCTGGGATCACATGTCGTGCGACGAGTGGATCGACAGGTACGTGCCCGGCGGGCTCGACTCGCAGTTCGGGCGCCTGTGCGTGTCCGTCCTGCTCGACGAGTACGGCGGCCCGGTCGGCGACCAGTCGGCGCTGAACCTGGTCTACCTGCTCGGCCTCTACGACAGCGCGCCGAGCGGATTGCAGCCGCGCCGGTTCCCTCAGCTGTCGGGCACGGACGAGAAGTGGCACATCAGGGGCGGGAACGACCAGATCATCACCGGCCTGCTCGACCGGCTGCCGCCGGGCACGGTGCGGCTCGGGGAGGCGCTCGTGGCGGTGCGCGGTCACGGCGGTCAGGGGTACACCTGCACGTTCGCCTCGGGCGGCAGCACCGTGCAGTTCCGCGCCGACCATGTGGTGCTCGCGCTGCCGTTCACCAGGCTGCGCGAGGTCGAGCTCACCGGGATTGAGCTGCCGCCGCGCCAGGTCACCGCGATCCGCCGCGAGCCGCTCGGCTCGAACTCCAAGATCGCGCTGCAGTTCCGGCGCCGGGTGTGGAACGCCGATCACTGGACCGGCAACATGTACACCGGCGGCATCGTGCAGGGCGGCTGGGAGGCCACCATCGACCAGCCGGGCAGGCCCGGCGTCCTGATCGCGCTGCCCGGCGGCGCCGAGGCTGCCGAGCTGGGCAGGCGGTACGGGCTGACCAGCGACTCCGGGCCCTGCCCCGACCCTATGGCCAGGGACTTCCTGCGCGGCTTCGAGATCAACTTCCCCGGCGCGACCGCCGCGTACAACGGCAGGGCGCACTACGCCTGGTCGCCAGGCGACCCCTACGTCGGCGGTGCCTACTCCTACCTCAAGGTCGGCCAGTACACCGCGTTCAACGGCATCCAGGGCCAGCGACACGACAACGTGCACTTCGCCGGCGAGCACACCTCGGTTAACTTCCAGGGCTACATGGAGGGCGCGCTGCGCACCGGCTACCGGTGCGCACGCGAGATCGCGGGCGCGCCGTGATCGTCCCGCCAGCGTCCGGTCGCGCCGTGGTCGTCCCGCCGGCGTCGGGCCGCGCCGTGCGGGCCGGGCGCGGCGACCAGGTCGCCGTGATCGACGTCGCCGGGCACCAGGTCGGTGACCTGTGGGCGATCGACGACGCCGATCATGGCAGGTGGCTGTCGCCGGGTCACACCAGAGACCGCTGCGAGCGGCTGTTCCCCGCCATGGGCGAGGACTTCAGGGACCAGCGCGGCGAGCCGATCCTGAGGCTGGTCAGCGACACATCTCCCGGCGTGCACGACATGCTCTTCCCGGCCTGCGATCCGGACATGTACGCCGCGCGCGGGCTGCCTGGGCACCGCAACTGCCGCGACAACTTCCTGGCCGTTGCCGCGTCGGAGGCGATCAGCCTGCCTGTGGTGCCTGACCCGGTCAACCTGTTTCAGGACTCGCGCCCCGGCGCCGACGGGCGGCTGCATGTGGCCTGCGCCGCGTCGCGGCCTGGCGATGAGATCAGCTTCCTCGCGCTGCGCGATCTCGTCGTGATCGTGACGTCGTGTGCCGTCGACTACCCGCCGCTGAACGACGGCCAGTGCACCCCGCTGCGGATCGAGGTCACCGCGGCCTGAGGGCCGCGACTCCATGATCACGGTGGATTACCTACTCCATACGACAAAAACCCGCCGGGATCATGGAACCCAGACCGCTAGGGCTGCCAGGACCGGCCCGCGGCGATCCGCGACCACTGGGCGGTGGGTCGGCCGCCGGTGCGGAACTGGTCGCCGTCGGTCCCGAACCGCCGGGGCCAGCCGGCCGGTGAGTCCTCCCACCACTCCTGCCTGCCGTACACGGTCATGTCGAGCAGCCCGTAGGAAGGAGCCATCGCCTCCGTGGCGCGGCCGCTTGTCCAGTAGGTCTCGAACACCCGGCCGCCGTCCCGCAGGTAGCTGACCAGCATGCCGAACCATCGTCCGGCCAGCAGCGCGTCGGTCGAGTCGCCCGTGGCGTACCACGGCATGTCCCAGCCCATGAAGTCGCGGTAGGGCGCGCTCTCCGAATAGGGGCCCTCGCAGAAGGTCGCGTAGGTGACGTCCCGCGAGTGCAGGTAGGAGAGCTCGCGGACCTGGCCGTTGAAGAACGTGCACCCCTCGCACTGCTCAGGCGCCGGCTTGCCGTCGTGCCACATGTGGTAGTAGCTGATCAGCTGGGTCCGGCCCTCGAACACCTCGACCAGCGGGACCGGCCCGTCCGGGCCGGTCAGCGGTATCGCGGGGTCCACCTCGACCATCGGCAGCCGCCGGCGGGCCGCGGCGATCGCGTCGCCCTCGCGGGTGCGCGCCTTCTCCCTGACCAGCAGGTTGTCGAGTTCGGCCTGCCAGGCCGCCCGGTCGGTCACCGGCGGCAGCGCCGCCGCGTCTTGCTCGTCGGCCGCCGGTGCCTGCCCGGTCGTGGGCTCGCCGTTCATGATCGCCTCCATGCTCTGCGCTCGTCCTTCGTTCTTCCGCACGGTAAGACCTTGCCCGGCCGGCAAACTAATCGCACCGCGGTGCGCCGATAGGCTGGCCGATGAGTTCTCCCGCCGCGGCGAGTCTTAGGTGCAGCAACCCACCAACTGCAGGAGGTGCAGGATGAGTGCCGCCGAAACTGGAATCGGGCAGATCAGCCTGGTCTGCGTGCCGACCCCCGACCAGGACAAGGCCGTCGCGTTCTACGAGTTGCTCGGCTTCTCCAAGCGCACCGACATCCCGTTCGGCGGCGACTACCGGTGGATCGAGGTCTATCCGTCGGAGGGAACGGCCGGGATCGCGCTGGCCCCGCCACCGCCTGGTACCGAAGTGACGCCCGTCGAGACCGGGATCACGCTGACCGCCAAGGACATCGACGCCACCCACGCCGCCCTGAAACACCTCGGCGTCGACGTCGACGCCGAGGTGTCCCGCATGGGCGACCCGGTGCCGCCGATGTTCTGGCTGCGCGACCCGGCCGGCCACTCGCTGATGGTGGTTCAGCAGAGTTGACAGCGCCGTCGATGGCTGGCCGCGACTTCGCCGAGCTCGTCGAGCAGCACCGGGCCGAGCTCCATGCGCACTGCTACCGGATGCTCGGCTCGGTGCACGACGCCGACGACGCGGTGCAGGAGACGCTGCTGCGCGCCTGGCGCGGCGCGGCCGGGCTGCGCGACGACCGCTCGGCCAGGTCGTGGCTGTACGCGATCGCCACCAACGTCTGCCTGACCGAGCTCGGCCGGCGGCACCGGCGGGTGCTGCCGCACGACTTCGGCCCGGCCGCGCCGTTGCACACGCCACCTGGTGAGCCGGTCGCCGAGTCGGCCTGGCTCGAGCCGTATCCGGCCGAGTCGATCGGCCTGCCGGCCGGCCGGGCGGCACCCGAGGCCAGCTACGAGCAGCGTGAGGGCGTCGAGCTCGCGTTCGTCGCCGCGCTTCAGTACCTGGGTGCCAGCCAGCGCGCCGTGCTGATCCTGCGCGAGGTGATGGGCTTCAGCGCCGAGGAGGTGGCGACCATGCTCGGCACCTCGGTCGCCTCGGTCAACAGCGGGCTGCAGCGGGCCCGCGTCGCGGTCAGGGACCGCGTCCCCGCGCGGTCGCAGCAGGCCACCCTGCGCACGCTCGGCGACCGCGGCCTGGCCGACCTGGTGGACAGGTACGTCAGTGCCTGGGAGCGGTGCGACGTCGGCGCGTTCACCGCGCTGCTGGTGCAGGACGCCACGTTCGCGATGCCTCCGCTGTCCACCTGGTACACCCCGCGCGAGACGATCGCGACCTGGGCCCGCGAGTACGCGCTGTCCGGTGAGTGGCGCTGGCGGGCGCTGCTGACCAGCGCCAACGCACAGCCGGCGCTCGCCTTCTACGCCTGGGACGACCCGGTCGGCGCGTACCTGCCATTCGCGCTCAACGTGCTGAGCCTGCGCGGCGGGCTGGTCAGCGACGTCACCGCGTTCATCGTCCGCTCCACGGGGGCCGACGAGCCCGAGGCCTACGTCATGTTCCCGCGCCAGCCGATGGATAAGCGTCAGCTGGCCGGCTCGTTCGAGCGCTTCGGGCTGCCCGCTGAACTGCGCTGACGGCTAGCTCGTGATCACGGCGAGCGGTGTCGCGCTGATCGGGGCCGCGGGCGTGCTGGCCGGCATCGTGGGAACGGCGGGCGGCATCACCTCGCTCGTCTCCTACCCGGCCCTGCTCGCGGCCGGAGTTCCCGCGCTGCCCGCCAACATGGCGAACATCGTGGCCCTCGTCGCCTGCTGGCCAGGCTCGGCGCTGGCGTCCAGGCCCGAGCTCGATGGCCGGGCTCCTTGGCTGCGGCGCTGGGCCGTGGTGACCGTTGTCGGCGGGGTGGCCGGCGCCGCGCTGCTGCTGTCCACGCCATCGCGGGACTTCAGCGTCGTGGTGCCGTACCTGGTGGCTGCCGGGTCGCTGGCACTGATCCTGCAGCCCGTGCTTCCTGCGCTCGGGGAGCATCACGCCGCCAGGCAGAAGGCCGTGCTGTTCGCCGGGCTGCTGTGGGTGTCGCTGTACAGCGGCTATTTCGGTGCCGGGTCGGGCATCATGACGCTCGCCCTGCTGATGATCACCGTCGAGCCGCACCTCGCGACCGCCAACGCGCTCAAGAACATGCTGGTCGGGGTGGCCACCGTGGTGGCCGCGGTCACCATCGTCGCGTTCAGCCACGTCGAGTGGGCGGCGGTCGTGCCGCTGGCCGCCGGCCTGTTCGTCGGCAGCCTGATCGGGCCGCGGCTGGCGCGGCGCCTCCCGGCCGCCGTGCTGCGCTGGTTCGCCGCGCTGCTCGGCATCGGCCTGGCGATCAAGCTGTGGCTGGCTCCGGCATAGCGACCCGGCCAGGAGCCGAGGCGCGCGGCGGACCGGGAAAGGCGACCTCGACGCCATCTCGGCCAGCTCGCGGTCGTCCTCGATCATCAGCACCCGCATCCGCCGCTCCTTCCCGCCGCACCCCTACCACGATGCCCGGCCCGGGTTTCGGCACGGTATCAAAGGCCGGGCACCCGTCCGTCCAGGCCAGCGACGGCGTCCGCCCGCTGATCCGCACGGCTGACGGCCATACGTCCCCGAAACCGCGTACCTGCTAAGACGATGCGCAGCCATCTACCGGACGAGGACAACGACATGAACGACGGCCAGGAGCAGAGCCCGATTGGCGTGCTCGCCGGCGCTGACCGGGCGGGTCCTGCCACCAGGAGAACGTGGCGGGCCTACCTGGAGCCCGCACTTGCGGCGGCGGCCTTGGTGCTGCTCTGCGCGGCTGTCCTGGTCGTCGCGCCGCTGCTGATCGGGCAGGTGGATCAGCGAGAAGAACCCCGGATACCCGTTCCTCGCCGCGCCGTTCCAGGCCCTCGGGATCATCCGCCTGGCGCCGCTGTGTTACGGGGCCGTTGGCTGCCTGGGCCTGTACTTCGGCGCACGGCGCTGGATTGGCAGCTGGGGAGGGGCCTGCGCGGTGTGGCTCTTCTGCTCATCGGACGCTGCCCTGCTGTTCGCCTGGCAGGACTACTGGCCGACTTTCACCGAGGCCTCCCTGGTCGCGGCAGGCAGCGGCACGCTGCTGTGGCTGGCGCTCGCCGACGACGCGCCGCCCCGGCGGCGCACCTGGCTCGGGTTGCTCGGCTTCCTGGCCATCGAGGCCGCGACGTTCGTCCGCTACACCGATATCGTCGTGCTCGGGTGCGCCATCGTCGCGGTCGTCGTGCTTCGCCTGCTGCGCCACGGCAGCCTGCCGCCGAGGGCGCTGAGGTACTGGCTGGGCAGTGCCGTGATCCTTGTGGCCGCCGTGGCCGTCTTCGATGACCGTGTGTACGGAGGTCCGCTCACGTCCGGCTACCGGCCGGGAGAGATCACGTTCAGCCTCAGCGCCGTCGCCGGCAACCTGCGGTACATGCCGGCGAATCTGATCGCGGCCATGCCCGTGCTCGTGCTCGGGCTCGGGCTCGTCGGCCTAGCCGCGATCATCGCGGCGCGGGTGCGGCTCGGGCGACGCGGCGGGGATCAGGCCAGGGCCGTGCGGCGCGACGTCGCTGTCGGCGCCGCGCTGGCCGCATCCTGGTTTTGCCTGTGGGGCCTGTACGCCGCCTATGCCTGGACGGCGCAGCCGGGCATCGGGGCGTGGCAGTCCGCCAGGTTCTACGTCCCTGCGGCCGGCGCGATAGCGCTGCTCGGCGCCTGGGCCTTGGTCCGGCTGCCGCGCTTGGCTGACCGGTCGCGCCTGGCTGACCGGTCGCACGGCACGCCGGGCGGGTCCACCTCCAGGAAGCCGCCCCTGGGCGGCAGCGACCCCGCGTGATAGGTGTCGGCGGTGATCAGCAGCGGCCGGTCCTGCTCGGCCGCCAGGGCGACCAGCCCGGCCAAGCGCCAGTCGCCGTCGTGCGCGTGGATCCCGATCAGCGCGTCATGCGGACCGGTGTCGGTGCACGGGAAGTCCTCGCCGGCGTCGGTGGCCCACATGCCGCCGTGATCGGCGGCCAGCGGGTTGCGCAGTACGGTCAGCGCGACGGTGCCGCCGGTCGCCGAGTAGCCGTGCAGGTGCCCGGTCGTCAGCCCGACCCCGCGGCCGCCGGTCGGGCTGTAGCAGTCCAGCCAGCCTGCACCGGCTCCTCGGCCCCGCCCGGTACCCGCTCGGCGAACCCGTACGCCGCGCCGGCCACGGTCCGCACGTCGGGCCCGAGCCCCCAGGGCAGCACCAGCTTCAGCACCACGCGCGGGGCCGACCAGTTCGCCCTGATCCGCAGCTGCGCGTAGGGCAGGCCGCTGACCAGCGAGAGGTCCTCGGTAACGGTCGAGTCGCCGAATCGCAGCCGCAGCCGCAGCGTCCACCGCGCCGGCCCGGTCTCGATCACCTCGCAGCCGTCAAGCCGGCCGGCGATCACCTCGCCGTCGTACTGCTCGATCCCGTGCGACCAGGTATCGCTGGCATCGGCGCGCAGTTCGAGCTGATGCCTTCGCCGGGCACAAGCTCCCGCCCGGTACTGGTCTCGCGCAGACTGGTGATCGCCCTGCTGGCGGGATCGACCTCGGCGCGCAGCAGGTCGCTCTCGATCACCGCCGGCCCGGCCGCCGGCCGCACGTCACCGCGCCGCTGGCCGCCCTGCAGCCAGAAGACCTCGTACCCAAGCGGCGGCAGTTCGGCGACGAACAGCGTGTGCGTGCTGTAGAGCGTGACCTCACCGGACGCGACACCCTGGTGGGCGACCTCGCGGCCGGCGCTGTCGAGCACCCGCTCCGCTGGCCGCGTCGCGACCACAGGCTGCCGCACCGGCCAGGCCAGCGGATTCTGCACAAGGAACGGAACTCGCCGACCCTCATCGCTGGCCCAGAACGACCAGTGCCGCTCGACGACGGTGCCAGGATCGGGACTGGTGTCGATCCGGTGCGCGATCTGGTAGAGCGCGTTCGTGGTCACCTGTCGGCCACCGTCTGCGCGTGGCCGAACCGGCCGGCGACGGTGGGATAGGCGCGGCCGCTTGCCGTTCCGGCCAGGATGTCGTGGAACTGGCAGAGCAGCAGCTCCTCCCAGGCGGCGCTGAGCTCGGGCTGGCGGGCGGGGCGGCCCGCCAGGCGCGCCGCGACCAGGTCGGTGACCTCGGCATCGAGCAGCGCGGCCTCGGCCCGGTCGTTGGCCACCTTGACCCACGCGCTTGCCGAATAACAGCCGACCGCGTGATGCTGCAGCTCGCCGGTCACCTCAGGCAGCGCGTGGTGTCGCCGATCCCGGCGAAGTACGCGCCAGGATCGCTGTAGCGCACCGACGGGTCGTGCGCCCTCACCTGGTCGACCTCGGCCAGGGTGGCCCTGGTCGGGCCGCCGCCATGGTTGCCTACCCCGACGAACAGCTTGATCGGCGTGCCCTCGGCAGCGGCCAGTACCGCCCCGTTGCCGAAGAGCTCGGCGATGTCCTGCGGATTCATGGTGGCGTACCCGAAGGGGATGCGGAATGCGGGCAGCGCGATTCCGCTGGCGTCCCGCCAGCGGAACAGGTGCGCAGGCAGGTCGCGCTCGTTCCTCGGCAGGGCGCATGAACACGTAGCTGGTCAGGCCTGCGCTGGCGAGCAACTGGGGCAGGCCTGCGTTATGCCCGAAGGAATCGACGTTGTAGCCGACCTCAGCGGTCCTGCCGAACGCCCGCCGGAAGTAGGGCCACCGCTGGGCTTACATCCAGATGGCGAGGTCGACCTCGTTGCCCTCGGAGTCGGCGAGCGTCCACCAGCCGGGAGCGTGGTCGTCGCTGACGATGTGACCGCCGGCGGCGAGTGCGGCTGCGATCCGCGCCTCGACCTGGTCGTGCGGCAGATAGACGTCGATGTGGATTCGGTTGCGCTCCGGCCGCGGCGCGTCCATCCGCTGGAACCAGAACGACGGGCCGCGGCGAAGCGGGTCGAGCGCGTCGGCATCGCCGGCCTCCTGGTAACCGAGCACGGCACGCCAGAACGGCAGCACATCGGCGGTCACGAGCGCGTCGATCGCGACCTGCACGTGCTGGACAGCCGTCGGGTCAGCGACCAGGCCAAGCTTCCGCGCCGCGCCAGAGATCTGCCTGGCCAGTTCAACATCGCGGCTGCTGAGACCGCCGGCGTCGTGGCTGAAGAGCCGGACGGTGACTCCTTCCGGCCGCAGGTCGATATCGGGGTCGTGGCTCGCGGCGGCCGCCAGCGCGCCGATCGCATCGACCAGCGCGACGCCGTCCGCGAACGAGTCGGTACGGAAGCAGGTACACGCCCACTGCCCGCCGAACACCGCGCGCCAGTCCGCCACCCCCGCCGACTCCAGAAACTCCCGCCCGCTGATCCGGTCTGTCATGGTGGTAACGCTACCGACCGGCTAGGCGATGAGGGGCACACCAGGTCGTCGTTTGGGTCGGGCAATCGAGCGGCGCGGCGGACGAGTGGTCGGCTGCTTGCCGCACTGCCGGTTAACTTGAGCTCACCCCGATCCGCCCGCCTGTCTGTACACAGTCACTTGCCATCCGCGTCCTCGCCGTCCGCGTCCTCGCGCTCCGAGTCCTCCGCACGCTCAGCCTCGGCGACCGCTTCGCTGAGGACGTGAAACTGTTCGGGCGTCAGCATCCTGCGGTGGTAGGCGGCGGCCACATCGTCGAATGAGCCGGGGATGTAGGGGTCGGGATCTTGTAGTTCAGCGGCTGCCATCTCCAGGTAGGTTGCGGGTTCGGTTCGCCTGCGGCGCGGCCACCGCCGGGATCGGAACTGCTCGGCAACGTCCTCCAAGGTCAAAGTGCCGTGATGAAGTTCGTTCAGCAGATCGGCTACCTCATTGGTCATGCATCAGGTCCTTGCCCGCGCAGCGCTGTGCCCTCAAGGCCATACCAGCCATGAGCTTGAACGAGAGTCGGCGGTCGACCATCGACCGAGTTATCGAATAGGGCCCAGTGGCTGAAATTGGGCTTGAGAGCCTCAAAGGCACGGCGGTTGGCACTGCCGTATTCGGAGTCGTATTGCGTGCGGTAGACCTCGACGGGCACGTGGCGGCCGCCCAGGCCCTGCCCGGCTAGGAAGAGATCGTGGCCGTGACGGTGTCGGCTCAGCATCCTTGCCATGCTTACCTCAATAGGTATGTGAACGAATAAACCGCCCACACGCTCGTAGCCGAATGAACGCAGTTCGAGAAGGCGGCGTTCGGACGTGTTGGTCGAGGACATGGTTATGTCCCAGATCATGTTCTTGCCGTCGTCAAGGGCTCGCCGCGCAAGTTGGCGCGCGAGATAGGACGACTCCTCGTGTGCCAGGGACGACACTTCGATCGGGGACAAGGCAGGGAGTTTCGGGAGGACGCCACGGCGAGCTAGTTCCTCCTTGAACTCGTCGGGATTGATCGTCAGGTAGGCGGACCTCTCAACACCTGCGTACTTCGCCAGCACCGTCGTCTTGCCCGCGCCACCGGGTCCGCCAGCCAGGATGGCCTGCCGTTCACAGGGCACGTCGGCTGCCGCTGCATACGCTGACTCGATGATCTCATCATGTAAGGCAGCACGTTCTTTAGTCCAGATGCCACGGTCGGGGTCCACGGTGAACTGGAGGTGGGTGGCCAGGCCGGCGGCGCGGGCTTTGTCGAGGGTGGTTTCGACGTGGCGGACGTGGCCGGCGTACTCGGCGTCGGTGAGCGGGGGCTCGGGGACCTCGTACTCGGAAAGCGGGCGCTCGGGGGAGCGGGGGCGGCCGTCTTCGTTCCAGGGTGAGGACGGGTGGCCGGGGGCTAACGCGCGGGTCCGCTCGCGCAGGTCTGGCCGGGAGTCGGCGGGCCGCCCGGTGACCTGATCGTACGCAGCGCCTCTCATTACCCCGCATCTAAGCAGAGTCCGCGCATCCATGCAGAGCCCGCGTGAGAACGTCTGCGTCCAGGCACGTCCCGCCACGTCCGGCCGCTCAGCGCTCGGTCAGAGGTTCGGCAGAGCCGTCCCACAGCTTCGCCAGCCATGCTCGGGCTATCGACAGCGAGGAGGACGGTTGACATGAGCAGCCCGGACAGCGGTGCCGGCATCGAGCGGGCCATCACGGCCAGGGCGCGCGGGTCAGCGCGGGTCCGCGCGGTCACGGCCGCGATCGGGGCGGCCAGCGTGGTGGCCACCGCGGCTGTTGCGGCCGGCCTTCCGGGCGCGACGCACGCCGTCGCCGCTCGCAGCAGCACCTCTACGTCGGCGAGCTCCGGTTCGGCGCGGAACGGGTCCGCCTCGCCGACGTCCGGCAGGAAGTCGTCAAGCCATAAGTCGTCAAGCCATAAGTCGTCCAAATCGACCTCAAGCTCGGGCTCCTCGACGGGCTTCGGTCAGGCCTCGGCGCCGTCGTCAAGCTCGGGCTCCGGCCAGGTCACCTCAGGCGGCTCCTGACCCTTGCCCCACCACCCAGGCCCCAGCCTGGGGCCCCGTCCCCACGGACCCGGACTCGCCCCCAACGGAGAACGCACATGCACGCGATATCGTCCACGACCGCACTCTGGTACGCCAGCCGGGCCACCGGCGTCGTCGCGCTCGGGCTGCTCACGGCGGTCATGGTGCTCGGCATCACGGTCCAGGGCCGCGGCCGGCTGCCCGGCCTGCCCAGGTTCGGCGTGACCAGCCTGCACCGCAGCCTCTCGCTGCTCGCGGTCGTGTTCGTCGCGGTCCACGTCATCACGGCGATCGCGGACCCCTACGTCACCATCGGGATCGCGGCGGCAGTGATCCCGTTCACCTCGCCGTACGAGACGTTCTGGCTCGGCGTCGGCGCGGTCGGGCTGGACCTGATGATCGCGCTGATCGCGACCAGCCTGGTCAGGGTCAGGCTGGGCCGCCGCTCCTGGCGGGCCGTGCACTGGCTCGCCTACGCGACCTGGCCGGTGGCGTTCGCGCACGGCATCGGAGCGGCGACCGACATGCGCAGCGGGCTGCTACTCGCCTTCGCGGCCGGATGCGCGCTGGCCGTCGTCACGGCGGCGGGCTGGCGCATCGCCCGGTCCAGGTCAACTGCTTCCATTGCGCAACGGCCCGCGCTCGTGCTCTCGGCCGCCGAGCAGCCATCCAGCCACCTGCGCTCCAATGACCTGGCGAGCGCCAGGGGAGGTGCCCGATGACGGCGCGCAGCACGCTGCTCGCGGCGGTACAGCCCGCCTGCCCTGGCCGGTCGATCGCGCCGCCCGCCAGGGGCTCGCTGGCCGGATCTGGCCTGGGCAGGCCGGCCGGGCCGGCCTGCCCAGGCTGACCGCGGCGGACGGCCGCCCGATGGACCTCACCGACCACCTCGCATGGCACGGGCGCCCGGCATACCTTCGCCGGCCGGGCGCCCTGATCGGCGAGGTCGCCGCATCCGGGCTCACCGGCCGGGGCGGCGCCGCGTTCCCTGTGCACCGCAAGCTCACCGCGGTGCTGCGGGCACCAGGCCGGCCCGTCGTCGTGGCGAACGCAGCCGAGGGCGAGCCCGCCAGCCGCAAGGACGAGTTCCTGCTCTGGCGCTCACCCCACCTGGTGCTCGACGGGCTCCAGCTTGCCGCCGAGGCGGTCGGGGCGATCAGCGCCGTGCTGTACGCCGGCCGGCGCGGCGCGCTGCACGACCATCTCGCCCGCGCGCTGGCCGAGCGGGCCAGCGCCGGGGCGGACCTGATCGGCACCGACCTGGTGCTGGCGACCGAGGAGTTCCTGGCCGGGGAGGAGTCCGCGCTGGCCGACCGGCTCAGCGGGGGACCAGGGCTGCCCGGCTTCAAGCAGGTCCCGGTCTTCCTGCGCGGCGTCGGCGGCCGCCCGACCCTGGTGCAGAACGCCGAGACGCTCGCGCATCTCGCGCTGATCGCGCGGTACGGCGCGGCGTGGTTCGCCGCGCTCGGCACCCCGGACGAGCCGGGCACGATGCTGTGCACCGTGCACGCCGCCGACGGCTGCGTGCACGTGACCGAGGCCGCGCTCGGCACGCCGCTGCGCGCGCTGCTCGGATCCGGCCCCGACGTGCAGGCCGTGCTCTGTGGCGGCTATCACGGAGCGTGGCTGACCAGGCAGGACGCGGCGCGACTGCGGCTCGCCAACGCTGACCTCCGCCCGGCCGGGGCGTTCACAGGGGCGGGCGTGCTCGCCGCGCTCCCGGCCGGCCGGTGCGGCCTGGCCGAGACCGCCAGGGTCGCGCGCTACCTGGCGCTCGAGTCGGCCGGCCAGTGCGGGCCGTGCTTCAACGGGCTGCCGAGGATCGCCGCGGCACTCGGCGAGCTGGCCGGCCCGCGGCCGGACCGGGCGGTGCTCGGCGACCTGACCCGCTGGTCCGGCCAGGTCACCGGCCGCGGCGCGTGCAAGCACCCGGACGGCACCGTGCGATTCGTCGCCAGCGCGCTCTCGGTCTTCGAGGCCGAGGTGACCGCGCATCTCGGCGGCCGGTGCACCGCCGTGACCACCGAACCATTCCTTCCCCTGCCCGGTGCGCCCGGGCGGCGGCCGAGCAGCCTGGAGCTGCGATGAGCAAGCGGATCCGCGTCAACCCGGTCGCGTGCAGCGGTCACGGCGCCTGCGCCGAGCTGCTGCCCGAGCTCATCTCGCTGGACGACTGGGGCTACCCGATCGTGTCCGCGCTGCCGGTCAGCGGCCAGACCGAGCGCCGGGCGCGCCGCGCGGTTGTCGCCTGCCCGGCCCTGGCCCTGATCCTGACGCCGGCCAGCCCGCCGGGACGCCGGCCGGCGGCTTACAGAGGGAATTCAGAGCCAGTTCAGAAACGCAGCCCAGCTAGCCGGGGCAAGCTAGAACAGTGATGAGCGTGATGAGCAGGCCAGAAGGACAGCAGGCGGGCCGGGAGCCCGGCATCGCACGGCCGGACGGCAGCGCCGTCCGTGTGCTCGTCGTGGACGACGAGCCGAGCCTGGCCGAGCTGCTGGCCAGCGTGCTGCGTTCGGAGGGCTGGGAGATCCGCACGGCGGGCGACGGCGCGAGCGCGGTGCGCGCGGCGCGCGACTTCGAGCCGGACGCGGTGGTGCTCGACATCATGCTGCCCGACCTCGACGGGCTCGAGGTGCTGCGCCGGATCCGCGCGGTCAGGCCGCATGTCTGCGTGCTGTTCCTGACCGCGCGGGACTCGGTGCAGGACCGGGTGGCCGGGATCACCGCGGGCGGCGACGACTACGTGACCAAGCCGTTCAGCATCGAGGAGGTGCTGGCCAGGCTGCGCGGCCTGCTGCGCAGGGCCGGGATCGCCAGGGCGCGCGGCGGCACCGAGATCACCGTGGGTGACCTGACCATGGACGAGGACGCGCGCGAGGTGCGCAGGGACGGGCAGCTGATCGAGCTGACCGCCACCGAGTTCGAGCTGCTCAGGTACCTGATGCGCAACCCGCGCCGGGTGCTGTCCAAGGCCCAGATCCTGGACCGGGTGTGGAACTACGACTTCGGCGGGCAGGCGCACGTGGTCGAGCTGTACGTCAGCTACCTGCGCAAGAAGATCGACGCTGGCCGCGAGCCGCTCATCCACACCGTGCGCGGCGTCGGTTACGTGATCAGGCCGCCGGGTTGATGGGGGAGTTCCGCTCATGACGCTGCGGGGCCGGCTGATCGCCGGCCTGCTCGCGCTGCTCGCGCTGAGCTGCGCGTTGGTCGGGGTGGTGACCTACCTGTCGCTGCGCGGGTTCCTGCTCGGCCAGCTGAAGGACCAGCTGGCCGAGGCAAGTACCAGGTACGCGGCCTGCGTGGGCGGTTTCGGCGGGCCACCTCCGGCCGGCGACCACGACCGCGACAACGGCCCGCCGCCCGGCCCGGTGCCCGGCTGCGCCTATATCAGCGGCCAGGCCGCGGGCACGTTCACTGCTCGGCTGGTGGACTACTCGGTCGTCAACGCCTCGGTCGTGAAGGGGGTCTGCGAGCTGAAGAGGGCCGACGATGCTGTACTCGCCTCCCTGCCGGTCAACTCCGCGCCGACTACTCGCAGGCTGCCGTCGCTGCACGGGGAATACCTGCTGACCGCCGTCGCCGGCCCGGACGACTCCAAGCTGGTCACCGGGCTGCCGCTGGCCGGCCTGCAGAGCACGCTGAGCGGCGTGGAGGCCGTGGAGTTGATCGTGTTCGCCGTGGCGCTCGTGCTGGCGGGCGGGGCTGGACTCGCCTGGGTCAGGCTCTCGCTGCGGCCGCTCAGCCGGATGACCGCGGTCGCGGCCGAGGTGACCAGCCTGCCGCTGGCCAGCGGCGAGGTCGAGCTGCCGCACCGGGTGCCCGACGCCGACCCGCGCACCGAGGTCGGCCAGCTCGGGGCCGCGTTCAACCGGATGCTAGGGCACGTCGAGTCGGCGCTGACCAGGCGCGAGGCCAGCGAGGAGAGGCTGCGCCAGTTCGCCGCCGACGCCAGCCACGAGCTGCGCACGCCGCTGGCAGCGATCCGCGGGTACGCCGAGTTCGCCCGCCGTGACCCAGGACCGGTGCCCGAGACGGTGGCGCACGCGCTCAGCCGGGTGGACGCGGAGTCGGCCAGGATGAGCGTGCTCGTCGACGAGCTGCTGCTGCTCGCCCAGCTCGACGCCGGCCGCCCGCTGGCCGCCGAGCCGGTGGACCTGACCAGGCTGGCGATCGACGTGACCAGCGACGCCCGGGCCGCCGGGCCTGGTCACCGCTGGCGGCTGCACCTGCCCGACGAGCCGGTCTTCGTCAGCGGCGACGAGTACCGGCTGCACCAGGTGCTGGCGAACCTGCTCGCCAACGCCGGCAAGCACACCCCGGACGGCACGACCGTGACCGTGGAGCTCGCGACACCCGATGCCGGCACGGCGCGGGTCAGCGTCACCGACGACGGGCCAGGGATCCCCGCCGATCTCCGCCAGACGCTGTTCGAGCGGTTCGTGCGCGGCGACGCCAGCAGGGCCCGCGTGTCCGGGGGCACCGGCCTTGGCCTGTCCATCGTGGTCGCGGTGACCGCGGCCCACCACGGCACGGTGCAGCTGACGAGCCAGCCGGGGGAGACCAGGTTCACGATCACGCTGCCTCGGCTGAGCGCTCAGCCGGAACAGAGCTGACTCAGAAACGGGCTTCAGCCGCAGACCAGGCTGGCCGGCCAGGGTGATCGCATGATCACCTCCACTGATGTCCTGGCTCAGGACCCCCCGAAGGAACAGCACGATCCCCCGTCGGTCAGCGGGCCGGCCGCAAGCGGCCGGCCCGCCCCCACAGACCGCGCCGCCCCGCAGGTGGACATCGTCATCCCGGTCAAGGACGAGGAGACCGACCTCGGGCCGAGCGTCCGCCGGCTGCACGCCTACCTGGCCGGGAGCTTCCCGTTCTCCTCCTGCATCACGATCGCCGACAACGGCAGTACCGACGGGACCTGGGCGCTGGCCAGCGCGCTGGCCGCTGAGCTGCCCGGCGTCCGCGCGATCCGGCTGCCTAGCCCCGGCCGCGGCGGTGCGCTGCGATCGGTCTGGTCGGGCAGCGACGCGGCGGTGCTCGCCTACATGGACGTGGACCTGTCCACCGACCTGAACGCCCTGCTCCCGCTGGTGGCTCCGCTGCTGTCCGGGCACAGCGACGTGGCGATCGGCACCAGGCTGGCGCGCGGGTCCCGGGTGGTGCGCGGCCCGCGCCGCGAGCTGATCTCGCGCTGCTACAACCTGCTTGTCCAGGGCGCGCTCGGCGCGGCGTTCTCCGACGCCCAGTGCGGCTTCAAGGCGATCCGCGCGGACAAGGCGCGCGAGCTGCTGCCGAGCACCCGCGACGGCGGCTGGTTCTTCGACACCGAGCTGCTCGTGCTCGCCGAGCGTTCCGGGCTGCGGATCCACGAGGTCCCTGTGGACTGGACCGACGACCCGGACTCGCGTGTGCACGTGCTGCAGACCGCGATCGGTGACCTGCGCGGCATCGGCTGGCTCGGCGGGGTGCGACGGCTGGCCAGGTTCGCCGCGATCGGGCTGCTCGCGGTGCTGATCGCGGCCGGCGTCGCGGCCACGCTGGTGCGCTTCGGCATGTACCGGAGCTGGGTCTTCCGCGGGAGCGAGCGATGAGCGCGATCACGCTCGGCCGGCCGGCGGCGGCCCGCAGCGAGCGGGCGGCGCGCCCGGCCTGGCAGCGCCCCGCGCTGGCCGCGCTGCTCGCCGTGACCGCGCTGGCGTACCTGATCGGCCTCGGCCGCAACGGCTGGGCCAACGACTTCTACGCCGCCGCCGTCCAGGCCGGGACCAGGAGCTGGAAGGCGTTCTTCTTCGGATCGTTCGACTCGGCCAGCTTCATCAGCGTGGACAAGACCCCGGCGTCGCTGTGGGTGATGGAGCTGTCGGCGCGGATCTTCGGGCTGAGCTCGTGGAGCATGCTGGTCCCGCAGGCACTGGAGGGCGTGGCCACGGTCGCGCTGCTGTACGGCGCCGTGCGGCGCTGGTTCGGCCCGGCGGCCGGGCTGCTGGCCGGCCTGGTGCTGGCGCTCACCCCGGCCGCCGCGCTGATGTTCAGGTTCAACAACCCGGACGCGCTGCTCGTGCTGCTGATGACGGCCGCAGCCTACGCGACGGTCCGCGCGATCGAGTCGGGCCGCACCCGGTGGATCGTGCTGGCCGGTGCGCTGCTCGGCTTCGGCTTCCTGACCAAGATGCTCCAGGCGTTCCTTGTGCTGCCGGCGTTCGGCGCCGCGTACCTGGTGTCCGGCCCTGGTGGCCTCGGCCGGCGCGTCGGGCAGTCGCTGGCCGGGCTCGCGGCGATGCTCGCCGCGGCGGGCTGGTGGGTCGCGATCGTGATGCTGACCCCGGCCGCGGACCGGCCGTACGTGGGCGGCTCGACGAACGACAGCATCCTGCAGCTCACCTTCGGCTACAACGGCCTCGGCAGGCTGAGCGGCAACGAGACCGGCTCGGTCGGCTTCCACCGCGGCGCCGTGGCCGGCGGCGGCCCGTCGTTCAGCGGCCCGGCCGGGCTCGGCAGGCTGTTCGCGTCCGCGATGGGCGGTCAGGTGAGCTGGCTGCTGCCTGCCGCGCTGCTGGCGATCGGTGCGCTGGCCTGGCTGGCGTGGCGCGACCACCGGGCCGGGCTGAGCGGTCCCGCCGCGCCGGCGCCCGGCCGCGGGCGCGGCGGCCTGCGCACCGACCGGACCCTGGCCGCCCTGCTGATCTGGGGCGGCTGGCTGGTGGTGACCGGCGCGGTGTTCAGCTTCATGGCCGGGATCATCCACCCCTACTACACGATCGCGCTGGCCCCGGCGATCGGCGCCCTGGTCGGCATCGGCGCGGTCAGGCTCGCCCGCGAGCGGGGGAGCCTGCCAGCCAGGTCGATGCTCGCCGCCGGCGTCGCGGTCAGCGCCTTGTGGTCCTACGTGCTGCTTGACCGGAGCCCCGCCTGGCTGCCGTGGCTGCGCCCGCTGGTCATCGTCCTCGGCCTGGCGGCGGTCGCGGCCATCCTGGCGATGCCCGTGCTGAGCGCGCGATCCGCGCGATCCGCGCGATCCGTGCGGCACGGGCGACCCGGTCGGCTGGCTTGGGCCGCGGTCGCCGCAGTGCTGGCGATCGCCGCGGTGCTGGCCGGGCCGCTCGCCTACACCGTGGACACGATCCGCACCTCGCACACCGGGGCGCTGCCGAGCGCCGGACCGGCGGAGACCACCGCGTTCGGCGGGCACGGCGGGTTCCCCAGCGCTGGCGGGTTCCCCAGCGCTGGCGGGGTGCCGGGCACTGGCGGTGTGCCAGGCGCCGGCGGTGTGCCAGGCACTGGCGGTCTGCCAGGGGTCGGCGGCGTCCCCGGTGCGGGCGGGACCGGCCGACGCGGCGGCCGGCCAGGGCTGGGCGGGTCCACGGTGCCGTCCGGCGCCGTCGGACAGCGAGTGCCTTCGGCCGGCCCGCGGGCCGGCTTCGGCGGCGGCAATCCCGGCGGCGGGCTGAACGGCTCGACCACGGTCAGCCCGGCCCTGACCCGGCTGCTGCGCGCCGACGCCGGCCGCTACACCTGGGTGGCCGCCACCGTCGGCTCGGAGAGCGCCGCCCCGCTGCAACTCGCCACCGGCGATGCGATCATCGCCATCGGCGGCTTCAACGGGACCGACCCGTGGCCGACCTTGGCCGTCTTCAAGCGGCTGGTCGCGCAGGGCAAGGTGCACTACTTCGTGGGCACCAACGCCGACAGCTTCGGCGGCGGGTCGGGCGACGCGCAGCAGATCACCGACTGGGTGAGCGCGCACTTCAGGTCCCGCACCGTCGGCGGCGAGACCGTCTACATCCTGACTAGCGCGTGATGCCGACTGGGCCCGGGCGGCAGCCAGCCGCCCGGGCCCAGTCAGCCCGAACCGGGACTCCCGTGCATGACCGTGTGTGACCGGGGGTAGCGGAGGCGGTCACTGAGGGTTCGGGGGGGAGCCCCGGAAGGGGCAGGTCAATGGCCACCATCGCGCAGACCGAGCAGAGCGGCCACATCCGCAGCCTGATCCCCGCACGGGTGGACAGGCGGCCGTGGTCACGGTTCCACACCAGGTTGGTGATGGCCCTGGGGGTGGCCCGGATACTCGACGGCCTGGAGATCACGGTCGCCAGCAACGTAGGCCCGACCTGACGCTGCACAGCACACTGCACATGTCGGCGAGCACGGTCGCCGACATCGCGACCTGGTACCTGATCGGCGAGATCATCGGAGCGCTGTTCTTCGGGCGGCTGTCGGACCGGCTTGGGCGGCGCAATCTGTTCCTGGTGACGCTCGGCGTCTACCTGGTCGGCAGCGGCCTGACCGCGGCCACGCCAGCGGGCGGGCACTGGTTCCTCTTCCTGTACCTGACCAGGATCATCGCAGGAGCCGGGATCGGCGGTGAGTACGCGGCGATCAACTCGGCGATCGACGAGATGATCCCGGCGATGTACCGGGGCCGGGTGGACCTCGCGGTGAACGGCGCCTACTGGGCCGGCGCCATCATCGGCACGCTCGCCACCCTGCTCGCCCTCGCGATCGAGGTCACGGCATGGCTGGCGATGGCGGCCGGCCTCGTGCAGTGCCTCGCCACCGCGGACCGGGCCAGCCTGGCGCTGGCCATCATCGGCGCGACCTGCATCGCCGTCGGGCTGCGGCCCGACCGCCGGCGTGCCGTCTGGGCCGGGCTCGTCACGAGCGAGGTCGCCTGGTGCGTCTTGCTCGCCGCGGCTGGGATCGGCTCGCCCGAGCCCTACGCGGTGCCCGCCGCCGCAATGCCCTGGCGGCGGGGTGGCGGCTGGCCCGCAGCAGGCCGGAGCTGCGGTCCTGGCTGACCTCCGGCCTCGGCCTGACCTGGCTGCTGCTGCCGAGCCTGATCGTGGTCTGGCACGGCCAGGGCGGGCTCGGCGCTACCTGGCATGCCGCCGCCGCATGGCCGGGCGCCGCCTGGATCCGCCCGACCGCGCTCGGCCTGGCCGCCGCCGCGATCGCGGTCGCCGGGGCTCGGCGCAGGATGCAGGCGCCGCTGCTGATCGGCGCGGCCGGAGCGCTTCTGGATGCTGGCCGGGAACTCGCGCCTGAGGTCGGCCACCTGGCGGCCTGGCTGCCCGGGTGGGTGCCGATCGCCGTCACCGGAGCCGTGCTGCTGTGGTGCGGCGCGACCTATGAGGCCAGGCTCCGCAACCTCGGCACGCTGCGCCGGTCGCTCGCCGGCCTGCGCTGAGCAGACCCCGCGGCGGGCGGCCCGTTCGCTCGCCGGCCTGCGCTGAGTTGGCTCTGACCTGCACGTTCGGTAAGATGATCTTTCTCTGCCGCAAGGACGCGGTGTCCCTGGGTCGGCGCAGATCCCACTCGTCGGCCCCGATTCAGGCGCGCTCCGGCGTGCGCCGGGCCGTGGAGGGCACAGTGATCAGGAATCGCGGCACCCGCTTCGAGGTCCTGCGGATGCGGCCGCACGACCACATGGGCTGGGTGTTCAGCGGCCGGGGCGAGTTCGCCGCCCTCGCCGCCCCCTACCTCGCCGAGGGAGTCGCGCTCGGCGAGCTTGTCATGTACCTGACGAACGACCTGAACGCCGACGACGTGGACCTGCTCGCGGAATCCGTGGACGCTCGCGCGCTCCGGGTGGCATCGATCGACGAGATCTACGGCCCGGCCAGGATCGTGCACCCGGTGGCGCAGCGAGCCACCTATGCCGGGGTGCTGGCCGACGCGCTCGCCGACGGCTTCACCGGGGTCAGGGTCGCGGCGGATAACACCCCGCTGGTGGCCGACGAGGAACGGCTGGAGTCGTGGATCCGCTGGGAGATCGTCGCCGATCTGTTCATGACGGAGAACACCTTCACCGGGCTGTGCGCTTTCGACGCTGAGCGGGTCGACATCGACAGGCTCCGCCACCTCGCCACACTGCATCCGATGTCGTCGGCGACGAGCCCGGTTCCGCAGTTCCGGCTGTTCTGCGGTGCGGGCGGGCTGTTCGTCGAGGGCGAGATGGACTCCTTCGCGGTCACCCAGCTCTGGCTGGCGCTCGATCACCTGCCGCCGCGAACCAAGGTGGTGGTGGACCTGTCGGCGGCGACGCTGATGAGCCGGGTGGTACTTGCCGGGCTCAGGCAGCTCTGCGAGGCGGGAGTAGAGGTCACGATCCGTGGCGGCCGGGCGGCCATCGGGGAGCTGCGCGAGGCCTGCGGCCCGCCGGGCGGCGCGCTCGTGCTCCAGGAAACCTGAGTCGTGCGCAAGCCCCAGTGATCAAGCCCCGGTGATCAAGGCCAGTGATCAAGCCGCAGCTCAGAAGTCCTTCACCATCGTCTTCAGCAGCCTGACGCTGTTCGCTGGCGTGACCGCATCGATGCACAGCCGCTCCATGACCATCAGGTAGTGATCGACGGTCTCCTGCTTGTCCAGGTACAGGGCACTGGCCAGCTGCTCGAGGTAGACCACGTCTGGCAGGTCATGTTCGGCAAAGCGCAGGATGCTGAACGGCCCGCCGGCTGCGACATGCCCGCCCGCCGCGAACGGGGTCACCTGGATGGTCACGTTCGGCCGCTGGGTCATCTCGATCAGGTGGCGCAACTGCGCCCGCATCACGTCGGCGCCGCCGATCGGCCGGCGCAGCGTGGCCTCGTCGAGCACGGCCCAGATGTTGGGCGGGTCTGGCCTGGTCAGCACCACCTGGCGCGCCAGCCGAAGGCCGACCCGCCGGTCGATCTCCCTTGCTGACGCGTTCGAGTAGCCGAGCAGCACCACGGCGCGGGCGTAGTCCGGGGTCTGCAGCAGCCCGGGAACGAACTGCACCTCGTACGACCTGATCTGCCTGGCGGCCTCTTCCAGCCCGACGTAGGCCTCGAACCAGGTCGGCAGGACGTCGGAGTAGTCGTGCCACCAGCCAGGCGCGTTGGCGCGGGCCGCGAGCTGGCGGAGCGCCTCCCGTTCCTTCTCGTCGGTGACGCCGTAGTACGTGAGCAGGTCGACCACGTCGCGGTCCTTGAAGCCGACGCGGCCGGTCTCCATCCGGCTGACCTTGGAGTGCGAGGCGCGGATGACGTTGCCCGCCTCCTCGAGCGAGATCCGCTTCGACTCGCGAAGCCGGCGCAGCTGAGCGCCGAGCAGGATCCGCAGCACGGTCGGGCCACCTGAGCCTGATGGCGCGAGCAGGCTGCGCACCGGGCTGTAGTCAGGTCCAGCAGACATGTTCATCGTCCCCCCCACCTGCCCAGAGAATGCGCAGGCGAATGGAGTGTCTCACGCATGACGGCCATTACGCTATAAGCAGGGCGCTAGCGGCAGCGGAATGGCAGAACTTCCTATTGTGGCAGGTAGTTGGCACCATCTTCCGCCTAGGCCTGGCCCGTACGACCGAAGTCGCCGACCCGGGCACCGAGCAGGAAGGCGTCCCACTCAGCGCTGGTGAAGACCAGCGCAGGGCCGTCCGGGTCCCTTGAGTTGCGTACCGCAACCTCTCCGGCGGGCAGCTCGGCCATCTCCACGCAGTTGCCGCTTGGATTACTGTAGCGGCTCTTGCGCCACGCGGCAGTGCGGAGTGCTGAGGCCGGGATCCCGTTGTAGGGCTCGCTCATGGGATGGCTTCCTTCTCGCTGGACCCGCGACGCTTCTTCCGGGGGCCAGGGAAGGCGATGACGTCGAACATGGTGAACTGAACGGTCCTTTTGTGCTGCTGCACTTGCATGTGCACGTGGTTAATGGCATCGTAACGGACGAGCAGGCCCGAATTGACACGGCTACCGTCAGGGTCGGGCCCCGACTGATGTACTAGGGACGCCAGGTGACTTTCGCGCAGCCACGGGACGTGAGCTATGCACGGGACGAGACACGGCCGCCATGCCTGGTGCCGCCGGACTGGGCGGAGTTGCGGGCGGAGCGCGGGACGCCCGGGCCGGCCGCCGCGCACGGGCACTCGCGGGTGCTGCTGAGCTCGGGCCCGGAGTCCGCGAAAATCGCGCGCGAGTTCACCACGGCGACGCTGCACAACTGGGACCTCGACGAGCTGGCCACCGATGCCGTGATCATCGCCACCGAGCTTGTTACCAATGCGATCAGGCACGGAACCTGCTGCTGCACCGACGGGGCAGGGAACGGCCAGGTGGAATTGGCCTGGCAGCGGGATGCGAGCCGGGTGATCTGCGTGGTCACCGACGGCAGCCCGAAACCGCCGATGCTCGCGCCCGGCGACCTGGAGTCCGAGTCCGGCCGCGGGCTCTACGTGGTCCAGGCCCTGGCTGCCTCGTGGGGCTGGGTGAAGCTCGGCGCCGCTGAGAAGGCCGTCTGGGCCTCGCTCAGCCTCGCCTCAGCCGGAGCGTCTGGCTTAGCGGCACGGCCGGCTCCGGCCAGGATCTGGACAGGGACAGTGGTCCGGCCCCAGGCCGGATGACTGATGAGATCAGCACGTGCCGCCCCGGCTGTTACGATCCGCGAATGATGACCAGGCGGGCAGCACAGGCCGTGGCCATCGCCGGTCGGCCAGGGCGGCGCGCGGTCGCCATCGCGGCAGCGGCGGTGACCTTCCTCGCGCTGGCCGGCGCCGCATCCCCGGCCAGCGCGGCACAGGAACGCCCGGCCGGGCATGACCGCACGAGCGCAACTGAGCTTCGGGTTGGTCGGCTCGAGCTTCGCCGGTGCGAGGTAACGCCGCGCGCCTACTGCGGCCACGTCCTCGTCCCGCTCGACTACTCATCGGCCGACAGCCCGCGGATCAGGATCGGGTTCCGCTGGATACCGGCGACCGGGCACCCGACCGGCACGGTGCTTGCGGTGGAGGGCGGCCCCGGATACGCGTCCACCGGCACCCAGTTCTACTACCTGGCTATGCTCGGGCCGCTGCGGCAGAGCAGGAACCTGCTCATGGTCGACCTGCGCGGCACCGGCTCGTCCACGCCGGTGGACTGCCCTGGCCTCGAGCACTTCGCCGGGATCGGGCAGTACGGTGCGCGGTTCAACCGGCAGGTGGCCGCGTGCGGCAGGCAGCTGAACCACACCTGGCGCTACCGCGGCGGCGGCTGGGTGCATGCCTCCGACCTGTTCAACACCGCCTACTCGGCCAGGGACGTCTCCGGGGTGCTGCGCGACCTGCGGGTCGGCCGGGTTGACCTGTACGGCGACTCCTACGGCAGCTGGTTCTCCCAGGTCTTCGCCTCCCGCTACCCGGGCCAGCTCCGCTCGGTCACGCTGGACTCGACCTACCAGGTGCTCGACCTCGATCCCTGGTACGTGACCACCGTGCTCACCGCGCGCCGCGCGTTCGACGCCGCCTGCCGGCGCTGGCCAGCCTGCGCCAGGCTGGCCAGCGGGCCTGGCTACGGCTGGGCCGAGATCACCGCGCTGGCCAGGCGGCTGCGGATCGCGCCGGTGACCGGCCAGACGACCACGGCTGACGGGACACGGGGCAGGCTGACCGTGACCGTCCAGACGCTGGTCAACCTCGTCAACAACGCTGGCTTCGACCCGGTCGTCTACCGCGACCTCGACGCCGCGGCGCGGGCGCTGCTCGGCCACGGCGACCCGGTGCCGCTGCTGCGGGTGGCGGCGATGTCGCTGGGGTTCGACGACACCAACTACCCGCTGCCCGAGTTCAGCGACGGGCTGTACTTCGCCGTGGCGTGCACCGACTACGTGCAGCTGTTCGGCCGGTCGGCGGCCCCGGCGGTCAGGCACCGCGAGTACCTGCGCGCGCTGGCCAGGGAGCCGCCGGCACCTTCGCGCCGTTCACCGTCGGGCAGTGGACCGGCATGGACCAGTACACAGAGGCCTACAGCGCGTGCCTGAACTGGCCGACGCCGAGCCGCCTGGTGCCGCCGATCACCCGCCGTCCTCCGCTGGTCCCTGCCAGGCTGCCGGTCCTCATCATGTCCGGCGACCTCGACTCGCTCACGCCGCGGCTGCGCGGGGCGACGCTGGTCGCCAGCCAGATGGGCCGGTCGGCCAGGCTCGTGGTGTTCGCCAACCTGACCCACGTGATGCTCCAGGACGGCAACGACGCCTGCCCGGCGTCGGTCTTCCAGCGGTTCCTGCTCGACCCCGGCGATCTGGCCAGGGAGAACGTCTCCTGCGCGGCTGAGGTCACCCCGGTGCACACGGTCGGCGGCTACCCGCTGAGGCTGGCCGGTGCCCGCCCGGCCACGCCGAGGCCAGGGAACACCGCGGGCCGGCAGGCGCTGCGGGCCGTCACGGTGGCCCTGGCCAGCGTCGGCGACGAGATCAGCAGATTCGGCCAGCTCGGCGTCACCCGCGACCTCGGGCTGCGCGGCGGCACGGTGACCTTCCGTCGCGGCCGGGTGCTCACGATCACGCTGCGCGGCGTGCGCTGGGTCACCGACGCCGCGGTGTCCGGCCGCGCGTGGTGGGACAGGAAGACCGGCTGGGTCACCGCCAGCCTCACCGTGCGCCTCGCCACTGGCGCGCCGGTCAGGCTGCGGGCGCGCTGGCTGGCCTACGCCGCGCCCGGCCAGCTCGCCGTCGTCACAGGAACGCAGGCGGGCACGCGGATCGTGGCGGTGGCGCTGGCGCCCTGAGCGAGCCCGCCAGGATCACATCACGATCAGGCAGCCGTCCCAGTACGCCTCGACCCGGGGATGCCGCCTGCCGTGCACGTCCACCTGGAGCACGTCGGGGCAGCGCCCGCCCGGCGGCCGGAACCTGACGTCCATCCCGTCGGCGGGGACCCTGGCGAACCCCGAGCGGTCGGCGGGCGGCGCGGTGCTTGCCTTAAGCACCGCCGGAGTTCCGCCGCAGCACATCGGCGGGCGGGACGCCCAGACCCACAGCGTGCCGCCCTGCCCGGCGACCAGCGCCGCCGCCTCACCGCTGACCTCGACCCGCATGCCCGCCTGCCGATCCCGCGCGCCCCGCGCTGGTCTCACGCTACCTGGCAGCGGGCGGACCGGATAGGCCGCCAGGAACGGATGGGCCGCCAGGAACGGATAGAGCGCGGCGCGGGATCAGGGCTGCTGGAAGTCCTTGGTGGTCCAGATCTTCTCGCTCAGGTACTGCTTGACCTTGGCGATGTACTGCCTGGCCTGGGCGTTGTACCAGCGGCCCGCGTCCCACCGGCCGATGCAGCCCCAGACGTCGCCCGCGTGATAGGTGCCCGAGTGCGGCACCGTGTTCAGCCAGGTCTCGTAGCCGTCGAAGCAGGCGCGCCAGATCGCGTACACGGTGTCGGCATTCATCGCGGTCGAGTTCGCGACGCCCGGCCAGCTCGACTCCTCGTACGGGTACCTGTTCTGCAGGATGCCCCAGCTCTGCGGGCACTGGCCGGGCTTGCCGTCCACGCCTGGCCCGTGGCCGGGCGGGCAGCTGCTGGTCTCCCAGTCGCCCTTGGTTGTCTGCTGCCGCCAGCTCTCCACCGCGGCCTGGGCGAACACGATGTCCTGGTCGATGCCCCACTTGCAGGCGGCCCAGCGCAGGATCTCGGCGGTGGTACCGGTGAAGTCGCCGTTGATCCGCGGCGCGATCCAGCCGTTCGCCTGCGGCGTGTCGCCGGAGAAGAAGTCCGCGGCCACCCGCTGGCCGGTGGTGTGGTTGTACTTGGCGTTCATCCCCTTGTTCTCGCGGATCGGCCTGGCAAGCACCCACTTCGCGCACTGCCCACCGGACGGCAGCTTGCCGCCGGGTGGGATCGTGTGGAAGAAGGCGGGCGCCGAGGTCGCCGGCCGCTGCGCATGGCCCGTGGCGGCGGGCCATGCCGAGCCGGACTGGGTATCCGGGGCCAGCACCTGCGCCGCGGACGCGGGCAGGGCGATCGCCAGGATCGCGCCGCCCGCAACGACCGCCACCGCGCCCCGGAGCCGCACCGCACCAATCCATGCCGAACTCAGAAGTTCCCGTATGAATCGCAACATCTACTCCTGCCGCCGGCGGGTGTCAACGCGAACGGAACTATCGGCCGGTTTGGCGATGCTGCGTCAGGCGGTGCCAGGCCGTCAGCCAGCGCCGACCGATGACCAGTCGGCGAACCCGGTCGGGTCGTGGCGGCCCATGCTGGCATGCTCGAACATGCCCCAGCCCTCCTCGCCGTCCAGGCTGGCCCGCACCAGATGGTCGGTGACCCCCCAGGGGATCCGCCCGGCCACCTGCGGGTCGGTCAGGTCGTACACCGAGGTGGCGCTGTAGTTCGCGCCCATCCACCGGCCGTGCGACCAGTCGGGGTCGCCGGTGTAGCCGGCCCCGACGTGCAGCGGAAGCGAGGTCAAGACCTCTGCCTGAACGCAGACCGGCGCGCCGGTGCCGTCGGTCAGGTGCATCCTTACCGACTCGGGCTGCCTGGTACCCGGCGTGTAGCCGATCTCGGCCCGCGGCCAGCCGAGCTGCTCGACCCGGCCGTCCGGCCAGACCCGCTTGGCGTCGCTGAGCGTGCGGTACCCGTCCGGGTTCTCCTGCAGGATCACGATCACCGCGCATGAGGTGAAGCTCAGCGGCATGTACACCCACCAGAAGCCCTGCAGCGAGTCGGCGGCGGCCCGCCCGGCGGGCTCGGGCTCGCCGACCGGCCTGATCCCCCAGGACCTGTCCCGTGCGCCCGCCCAGTGGTCCTGCGTCACATCGAACTGCTCGTCGCCGACCCGCAGCGTGCCGTGCCAGCTGCCGAGCTGGGAGAACCTGGACGCGTCCAGGATGGGGCGGCCACCGGACAGCAGCAGGTGCGGCTCCTCCTGCACCGCAGGGAACTGGCCGAGCCAGCGCAGGTCGAAGTCGAGGCTGCCGTCCGGCGACCGGCAGGTCAGCTCCAGCCGGCGGAGCGGCTCGAGCACCTCGATCCGGTAGCCGCCGACCTGCTGGTCGAGGCCGCGCTCGGCGAGCGCGTCGGAGAACCTGACGCTCCAGACCCGCTCGCCGCGCCGGATCGCGGCGTACGCGTCGATCACGCCGAGGTTCGGGTACACCCCGAGGCCGGTGACGCCGAAGATCTCGCCTGACCGGTCGTGCAGGTTGAAGTAGCAGCGGTCGTAGAAGTTGCGGTCGCTGGTGGCCACCCGGCTCAGCGGCAGCGAGGTCTGGTGGATGGGGTACTCGTCCAGCGGTATGGGCACGTGCTCAGTCCCATCGGTAGGTGCCGGCCAGCAGCTTGTCCAGGCTGGCCCGGTGCATCACGTAGTCGTCAGGGTCGTCGGGTACCTGCTCCTCGCCGAAGTAGATCATCCGGCGCCTGATCCTGGCCATCACGATCGCGTGCCGCAGCGCCGCGTATACCAGGTAGAAGTCCATGTACCGCAGCGCGTGGCCGCTGCATGAGGAGTACAGCCGCTCCACCTGCGACCGGCGCAGGAAGTCGGGCAGGCCAGGCAGCTCGAAGACCTCGGCGATGTCCTGGAAGAACCGGTGCAGGAAGATGAACCAGCTCACGTCGAGCTCGCGCGGGCCGAGCGCGGCCATCTCCCAGTCGAGCACGGCTACCGGGGTGAACCCGTCGTAGATGATGTTGCCGATCCTGGCGTCGCCCCAGGACAGCACGTCGGGCCCAGGGTCTGCGGGCCAGTGCTCCTCAAGCCAGCGCAGGCTGCGCTCGATGATCGGGACCTGGAAGCCGTCGTCGAGCAGCGCCCACTTGTAATACTCGTACTGCTGGTCCACGTGCCAGCGCAGTGCGCTGCGGCCACCGGGCGGCGCCAGCGCGGGGAACGCGTCGGCCGGCTCGCCGATCGCGTGCAGGTCGGCGAGCACCCGGACGCTGGCCCGCTCGAGCTGCTCGCGCTCGTGCGGCTGCGCGTCGAGCAGCCAGCCGCCGAACACGTACGGCGGGTTGTCAAGCGGCACCCGGCCAGCCACCTGATCCATCACGAAGAAGGGCGTGCCGAGCGGGCCGCCGTCCGGCTGGTTCCACCGCAGCCGCGGCACGGGCACCGCGCACCGGCCGCTCACCCGCTCGATGAGGTCGAACTGGCCGGGCAGGTCGTAGCGCGGGAACACGGGCACCGCGCTGGCCTCAGGCGCCATCCTGGCCACGAACGCGCCGCGGTGCGGCGCGCCGTCGGCGGTCCAGTCCGCCTCGAATAGCAGCGACGTGCTGGACAGGCCGCCGCTCTCCGGGGTGCGCACGCCGCTGATCCGCGGCGGCTCGGCCAGGTCGAGCCGGCCGGCCAGCCAGTCACCGACAGCGGCAGCCAGTGCGGCCGGGTCCCGCTGGCTCACCGTCATTATCACCCGCTCGCCCGGCGGGCGGTCCGCGGACGCTGTCATGCCGGCCTCCTCGCGCTGAGCCAGCGTGCCAGAAACTGAAACGCGTTCTAGCGGACGCTACCCGGTACGGAAGGTGAACGTAAAGTGGCTGCGCCCGGCAGAGCCGGGCGCAGCCACCGTGGTTCCGGTCGGCGTCAGTAGCCGGCCGGCCCCAGCGAACTCTTCTTGGGATGCGGGTGGGACGGGCCGCATGCGGCCGCGCCGAAGGCCGTGGCAACTACCGCGACGGCTACCAGCAGCGCCCGCGCGTACCTTGGCATCTTCGAGGCTGACTTCGACGGACGTCTTTCTCGCTCCACTGCAATCCTTTCGACAGGCGCACCCTCCGCGCGATGGGCACGTATGTTACGCCATCCGCCGCTATGTAAAGACCCTGGAGGTTCCGATCACCTTGCCCTGGGCGTTCAGCGCCTGGACCTGGTAGGCCTGGTAGGCCCTGCCGATCCCGATCGCCGTCTCGAAGCCCGACCTGGTGCCTGTTGCCACCGCCGACAGCTGGCCGGCGCTTGGCCCGGCGAGCACCCGCCACGACCTGACCTGGGTAGCGCCGTTCCAGCTGGCGTACACGGTGGTCTGGCCGGCCGTGGTGCGCACCCCGCCGGATGGCTTGGTGAGCGGCAGCCCGACCCAGGAGCTGACCGGTATCTTCGTGGCCCGGTAGCTGAGGTCAGAGCCGGGGAACACCGCGTCGAGCACGAGCTTGCCCGTCTTGGTGTACTCGGAGATGTAGGGCAGGTTGCCCCAGCCGACGAAGACGTTGCCGTCGGGCAGGACGTTGGCGGCGCCCATGTAGGAGGCGTCCACGCCCTCGCCGACCTCTCCCGGGTGGTGGTACTGGCTGACCAGCGTGGCCGTGCGGGCGGCCTGGTCGAGCTTGAGCACCAGCGCCCGGGACGGCGCCGTCGGGGTGAGATAGGTGCCGCCGCCGGTCTGCTCGCAGCAGTGGTCGTCGAACACCGAGACCTCGCCGCCGGGCAGCAGGGTCACGTCATGCTGCCAGGAGAACGCTGCGCCGCGGCCGAACGTGAAGCTGGAGTGCTTGCCGCCAAGCTGCCACTCGATCTTCCCTGTCCGCATGTTGATCAGGTAGACGGTCCAGGTGTTCCGCATCGAGACCAGCAGCGTGTCCTTGCCCACCAGGTCGAGCGAGTTCACGTGGTAGGCGTCGAACGGGAACGAGTTGTCCGGCGCCAGCGAGTGGGTGGCCGAGAGCGGTATGTGCTTGAACGCGTCCCAGGAGCGCAGCAGCTTGCCCGTGCTGAGGTTGTACTCCTGCACCGCCGAGTCGTCCAGCGCGCCGTCGGCGACACCGCCCCAGCGGGACAGGTTCATCGGGATGTTCTTGTTCGCGGTCACCCAGGCGTCGTCGCCGTCGATGATCATCGTGTGCAGGGTGAGCACCCAGCCGTCCGCGCCCTTGAGCGTGGCGACCGTCTGGTAGTGCTGGTTGACCACCACGTACTCGCCGCTCGTGGTGGCGCCCGCGTTAGTGATCAGGCCCTGCCACCAGGCCAGCACCGGCTTGCCCTGGTAGGTCTGCTGACTGAGGTTGGAGGCGACCACGTCGGTCGGCACCGGCCTGAACCACACCGGCTGCAGGTTGTTGTCGATGATCAGCGGCCCGCTCTGGCCGGTCATCGGCGGCCTGGTCAGGTCGTAGAAGTTGGCCAGCAGGATGTAACCGGGCGTCGGCGTGCCCGAGGTCTTCAGGCCGGGCCTGATGATCGGCGGGTGCAGGCCGGGCGCCGACACGAAGCTGTAGGAGCCCGGCAGCTTGTAGTAGCCGATCGGGGAGCCAGGAGCTCCGGCGAACGCGAGGTCCACCGCGCCGAACACGACCACGACCGCGGCGGCGACCACCGGCAGCCGCTGGTACAGCCGCGGCCTGGCGGCCGGGGTGCCGTCGGCTGCGGGTGCGTGCTCCTGCCTCGGCAGCAGCACGAAGCTGAACACCGCGGCGAGGAAGACCAGGCAGGCCGCGATCAGGTAGGCCAGCCTGAAACCGTCGGTGAGCGAGTTCGGCACCGCGTGGTTCTGGCCGATCAGGTGGGTGGTGTACTCGGTCGCGAGCGAGATCAGCAGCGCGATCCCGATTCCGCCGCCGGCCTGCCGCGAGGTGTTCACCAGGCCCGAGGCCAGGCCCGCCTGCTGCGGCTGGACGCTGTGCGTGGCAGCGATGGTGGATGTGACCACGGACAGCCCGATTCCCACGGCGGTCAGGATGCCGGGGAACACGATGAACCCGATCGAGCTGCCGCTCGGCCCGATCCTGGCCATCAGCAGCATGCCAGCCGTCATGATGAGCAGGCCGCAGGTCAGCACCGTGCGCAGGCCGAACCTGCCGACCAGCATGCCCGTGCGCTGCGCGGTCAGCATGATGGTCACGGCCATCGGGAAGAAGCACAGGCCCGCCTTGAGCGGCGAGAGGCCGAGCACCTCCTGCAGGTACAGCGAGCTGATGAACCACATCGGCAGCAGGGCGGCGCTGAACGTCACCACGATCAGGTTGGCGTTCCCCAGTGCCCTGGTGATCGCCTTGAACGGGATCAGCGGATCCTTCGCCCAGCGCAGCTCGACGACGCTGAACAGTCCGAGTATGGCCAGGCCGACGGCGAGCGGGACGATCGTCTTGCCGTTGGTCCAGCCGTACTGGCCGCCATTGACGATCCCGTACACCAGCACCATCTGGCCGAGTGTCAGCGTCACGGCGCCGGGGATGTCGAAGCTCCTGGCCGCGCCGTGCTTGCGGTTGCCCGCCGAGACCACCGCGAAGGCGACGCCGGCCGCCGCGATGCCGATCGGCGGGTTGATCAGCAGCACCCAGCGCCAGCCGAACTCCTGGGTGATGACGCCGCCGAACAGCGCGCCCGCGGCGCCGCCCGCGCCGTTCATCGCGCCCCACAAGGCGATCGCGCGGAACCGCGCGGGCCCTGCGGGGAACGACATGGTGATGGCTGCCAGCGAGGCGGCGGCCATCAGTGCGCCGCTGAAGCCCTGCACGCTGCGCGCGGCGATGAGCATGTCCTGGTTCTGCGCGATGCCGCCGCCGAGCGAGGCGAGCGCGAACAGGAGCAGGGCCGCGACGAGCGTCCGCCGCGGCCCCGCCCGGTCGCTGACTCGTCCCGCCAGCATGAGGAATCCGGCGAAGACGATCGCGTACGCGTCGACCACCCACGGGAGGTTGACGGGCGAGAAGTTCAGGTCGGTCTGGATCGATGGCAGGGCCACGTTCACGATGGACAGGTCGAGAATCACCATGAACTGCGCGACGCAGCAGACGGTGAGCAGCCAGCCCAGCCTCGGTCCTGCTTCGGTCTCGGTGGCCGGCCTCTCCTCGTCCCGGCTCCGCAGCGTGCCGACGCGGAAGTTCATCGCGCTGCGGCCTCCGACTGCTGTGCCTGCCAGGCATTGAGCACCGCGAGGGAGCCGTCGACGATCCGGCCGGAGAACGCGGCCGCGTCGTTGACGTGCGGGACCGGCGCCGACGGCACGGGCACCTCAAGGAACTTGCACAGCGGCTCCCAGCCGTCGGCGGGGGACCACTCGAGCAGCCGGTCGGCCGGCACGCCCTCGCGCACCTCCTGGTTCCACCGGTCGATGCCCGCGGCGAGCACGGAAGGGTCGAACTTCTCGCCCATGTCGCCGAGCAGGCCGCTCTTGCTCCACATGGCCTTCATGAGCTCGATGTAGTCGTGCCAGCCAGGCTCGACGTTGGCACGGGCGTCGGACATGTGGCGCATCAGGACGTCGTCGTAGAAAATGCCCCAGATCGTGTTCCGCATGCTCTCGGCCCAGGCCTGGCCGCCGCGGACGCTGAGCAGGACCTTGGCGTCGGGGTAGGCCAGCACCAGCTCGCGCCAGAAGAACGAGCCCGGCCAGTCCACCGTGGACTGGCTGCCGCCGAAGATCTTGTCCCAGTCGGCGCTGCCGTCGAACGCCTGGTACCACTGCGGCACGAGGCTGAGGTCGCTCAGGATGTTGACCATGTGATAACAGGGACCGAATCCGAGCATCTCAAGAGAGATTTTCTGCGTGAGAGTAGCCGTGCGCGGCAATCCCGCACCGATTACCTTCATCCGAGCCTCCGTTTTCGGTTGCGGTCGCCACGGAGTGGCGATGACTTTGGGAAAGGATCTTAGAGCCGGCTGAACAAAAAACTAACTACAACACGGCCGCGAATTGCCGCGGCGCGCAGTAACCGGCACACGACTGATCGTCGGCGGGGCCGAGTCTGCCCCGGCTCTTAACGACCCTCCGCTGCCCGCGGCGGTAAATTAACACAAACCGGCGGAGCCTGACGCCGTTCTCGGATCAGAAGTTCAACTTCCGCGTGAGACGCCCGACGGCGTCGGCCTTCCGGCGCGGCGGCGGCACCCGTGTCGGCGTGTCGGCCGACCGGCCGCGAACTCCCGGCGACACCGGGTACGCGGCGGCGGCGCGGTGCAGCGGAGGGGCATGATCGCGCCGGGCGGCCCGCCCGGTGCCCGGCCGGAAGCTTCCTGCAGGCTGTGATCGTTCTCTCAGCGAAATCACAGGAAACGCTCGGCTCGCCTGCGGGCACAGCAGTGCTTGGCTTCCTCATCGATACCAGATTGATACCTGGCCGGCCGCCCGCGGCGCTGGCCGGCCGCCACGGCCGGCCAGCCGGAGGCCGCGCCTGGCCCGGCGGTCGGCCACGCCGGGCCGCCAGCCGGCCGCGTGAGCATGACGGCCACCAAACGGCGCCCTATTGCCGCCTGAGGTCTGGCCTGAGCGCGGGAAATGAAATAAGCTGCGCGCAGCAGGGCTGATTACTTCTTCGCCTGATAAAGCGGGCCCGAAGATAAACCGCTGCGTATTTCCGGTGCCGGAATTGGACCTTTGAAGCCCGCTCATCTGACCGGATTCTGGTCCCGCCCTGATCATCTCGCCGGGCCCTGGAACTGCGGCCGCGCGTCGCACGTTCCATCGGTGCGGGCAGCGCCCGGGCGGAGCTTCGGCTTAGTCTATTTTAACGATATGTAAAATAGAGAATTGCAGGAGCCGACTTCGCAGGCTGGAGCGCTCGGGCCGGACCCGGGCCCGCCCGCCCACAGGGCTCCGGCCAGCCCAGGGCGCGCCGGTGCCATGCGGACCGCGCACCTGGGGACGCCAGGCAGCCGAGCGGCACTGGCAGACTTGGCGCGTGGTCGACCTAAAGGAAGCCGGCGAGGTCCGCGCCTTCTGGCGCGGGCTCGGCCTGCCCGGGCTGATCGACGTGCACACCCACTTCATGCCCGCGAACGTGCTGACCAAGGTCTGGGACTACTTCGACGGCGGCCGGGCCGAGGCCGGCCACTCCTGGCCGATCGCTTACCGGCTGCCCGAGGCCGAGCGGCTGGCGCTGCTCCGCGCGTTCGGCGTGCGCAGGTTCAGCGCGCTGCTCTACCCGCACAAGCCGGCCATGGCCGCCTGGCTGAACGGGTGGGCCGCCGAGTTCGCCGCCAGGACGCCGGACGCGCTGCACAGCGGCACGTTCTTCCCCGAGCCGCAGGCCGCGGGCTACGTGGCCGAAGCGATCGAGGCGGGCGCCAGGATCTTCAAGGCGCACGTCCAGGTCGGCGGCTATGACCCGAGAGACGACCTGCTCGAGCCGGTCTGGGGGCTGCTCGCCGAGGCCGGGGTTCCTGTCGTGGTGCACTGCGGTTCAGGCCCGACCCCCGGCCGCCACACCGGGCCAGGGCCGATCTCCGCCGTGCTGGCCAGGCACCCCGGCCTGGTCATGATCGTGGCGCACTTCGGGGCGCCCGAGTACGGCGAATTCCTCGACCTGGCCGTGCGGTATCCCGGCGTGTACCTGGACACGACGATGGCCTTCACCGAATTCCTCAACAGGATCGCGCCGTTCCCTGCCAGGCTGCGGCCCAGGCTGGCCGACGCGGCGGGCAGGATCCTGCTCGGCAGCGACTTTCCGAACATCCCCTACCCGTACCTGACCCAGCTGCGCGCCCTGGCCGACCTCGGCCTCGGCGACGAGTGGCTGCGCGGCGTCTGCTACGGCAACGCCGCGCGGCTGCTGGCGCTGTGACATCGTGAACCAACGACAACGAGCGGGAGATCACGATGTGCCGCCTGTTCGGCCTCTCGGCGGGCAGCGCCCGGGTGCGCGCCACGTTCTGGCTGCTTGACGCCCCTGACTCGCTGGAGGCGCAGAGCCACCGCAACCCCGACGGCAGCGGCATCGGGTACTTCGGGCCGGACGGCGCCGCGGTGCTCGACAAGAGCCCAGAGCCGGCGTTCGGCGACGAGGAGTTCATCCACGAGGCCAGGGAGGTCGAGTCCGCGCTCTTCGTCGCGCACGTCAGGTACGCGACCACGGGCGGGCGGAGCGTGCGCAACACCCACCCGTTCGCGATGGCGAACCGGATCATGGCGCACAACGGGGGCTTCGGCGAGCTCGAGCGCCTCGACGCGCGGCTCGGCAGCTACGCGGATCTGGTGCTCGGCGACACCGACTCCGAGCGGTACTTCGCCCTGGTTACCCAGCAGGCCGACTGCAGCGGCGGCGACGTGGGGGCCGGGCTCGCGCAGGCCGCCAGGTGGATCGCCGACCACCTGCCTGTCTCGTCGCTGAACGCGGTCGTGGCGAGCTCGGGCGAGCTGTGGGCGCTGCGCTATCCGGCCACCCGCGCGCTGCACGTGATCGAGCGGCCGGCCGGCCAGAGCGAGCCAGCCGCCGGACATGCCGGTCACCGCGGCCTGCACGTCAGGAGCGCCACCTCCTCGGTCCGCGTACCCGCGCTGCACGAGCGCGACTCGGTGGTGGTCGCCTCGGAGCGCCTGGACGGCGAGACCGGCTGGCGGATGCTGGCCCCCGGCGAGCTCGTGCACGTGCGGGCCGACCTGAGCGTGGAGTCCACGATCGCGCTGCCCGACCCTCCGGCCCGCGTGCTCAGCCCGGCCGGCCCCGACCCGAACATCGACACCTGACCGGCTGGCGGGCCCTCGGTCAGCCGAAGGCCGCTGCCAGCGGCGCCAGTCTGAGCACGTCCTGCGGGCCGGCCAGGTCGGGCAGCGACACGAACACGGTGCCGACGCCGCGCTGGGCAAGCAGCCGGTACCGGCCGACGTGATCGTCCAGCGTGCCCGCGTGGTGCTTCCTGCCGTAGGCGGCGGCCGAGGTGCGGCCGCGCAGCCGCTCGACGATGGATGCCGTGTGCTCGCGGTCGGTTCCGATCACCGGCACGTCAAGCACCGTGACCTGCACGGCGGCCGGGTCGCGCCCGGCTGCCGCGCAGGCCGCCCGCAGGCCGGCGAGCTTGCGGTCGAGCACGGCAAGGTCGGCGGGCAGGTTGCACCCGTCGGCGAGCCTGGCGGCGATCCGCAGCGTCCGCTCGCCTGAGCCGCCGACGATGATCGGTATCTCCGCGGCAGGCCGCGGGTAGCAGGTGGTCTCCGGCAGCGACACCCGGCTGCCGTGATACGCCCTGGTGCCCGGCTGCCAGAGCGCCCGCAGCGTCTCGATCGCGCGCTCGAGCCGGTCGAGACGCTCGGCAGCGGCCGGGAACGGCAGCCCGAACCCGGCATGCTCGCGGTCCCACCAGCCGGCGCCGAGCCCGCAGAACGCCCGCCCGCCGCTGAGCGCGTCCAGCGTCGCCACGGTCTTGGCCAACACGCCTGGCTCACGGAACGTCACCGGCGTGACCAGCGTGCCCAGCCGCAGCCCGCTGGTCACGCCCGCCAGCATGCCGAGCGTCACCCACGGCTCGGGTATCGGCTCCCAGGCCCGGCCCACCTGCGGGATCTGGATCAGGTGGTCCATCAGCGCGATGCCGTCGAGCCCGGCGTCGGTGGCCGCGGTGGCGACGCCGCCCAGCCAGGCGGCAGGCTCGTCGTCCCAGGGGAACCTGGAGACCTGGAGCACAAGGCGCAGCCGCGCGGGTTCGGCGCGCTGGCGCTGCGCGGCCGCGCGGCCGCCCGCGGTGTGGGCGGGTTCGACGGCCAGGTCGTCGGCGTGCCTGACCACCGTCCAGCCCTCGGCTGCGACCTGGGCCGCCGCGTCACGCATCCGGCGAAGCTGGCCGTCGAGCACGGCGGCGGGCACCGGCACCGGGCGGGCACGGTTCCTGCGGCGGCACAGCGCAGGCTCGGTGTCGAACAGGACGGCGACGGCGGGCAGGCCGGACCGCCTGGCCAGGTCGAGGTGCGCCTGCCGCCGCTGCGGGTCCATGCCGAGGGTGTCCACCACCGTGGTCAGGCCGCGGCGCAGCCGCGCGGCGACGATCTGGTCGAGCAGCGCGAACGCGTCTGCCGACGCCTCGATGTCCTGCTCGCCGCTGCCCACCACGCCGCGCAGCCGGTCGGAGGAGACGATCTCCGCGGCGCGGTAGCGTGCGGCCGCCCAGGCGGACTTGCCTGACCCCGACGCCCCCACGAGCACGACGAGTGCCGGATCGGGCACGGCGGGCGCCTGACCGTCCCGCTTGTCATGCTCGTCAGGCTTCATGTCCCGCCCGGCTGATCGGAAATCTGCGCGGCGGCGACGAAATCTTCGCTAGACGAAATCTTCGCTAAGGGTATGGTCGCGACCTCGCCGACGGCACAATCATGCCATGACACGCCTCATCGCGCCGGGCGCGCGCCGGGTGGCGGCGGCCTGGTGCGCGGTCGCCTGCCTGGGCCTGGCGGCCTGCTCGGGCGGCACGTCAAGCACGCACCCGCCATCCAAGAGCCCGTCGCCGTCGCCCACCGGCCAGCCGACCTCCGGGCCGGCCGGGACCGCCGCGGTCAGGAACCTCTGGCTGACGTTCTTCGACGGCTCGGTGCCGATTCCCAAGCGGCTGCCGCTGCTCCAGGGCTACCAGCAGTTCGCGCCGTTCGTGCACTCGCAGGAGAAGACCACGCTCGGCGCGCTGGTCTTCTCCGCATCGGCGACGGTGAGCTCGGTGACGCTGCAGCCGCCGGGCCGGGCCGACCTGGTCTACACGATCCTGCTGAGCGGCAAGCCACTGGAGAAGAACCTGCACGGCCAGGCCGTGTATGTCGACGGCAAGTGGGAGGTCGCCGACGCGACCTTCTGCGGGCTGATCAAGCTCGCCTACGGCGCCACCAGCCACCTGATTCCCGCCGCGTGCAGGAGCTAGCCAGGTGACCGGCGCGGTGGCCGCGCCCGCGCCGGCCGGCCAGGTGGCCTGGCGCCGTCGGCCGGTCGCGCTCGCGGCACTGTGCACGCTGCTGTTCCTCACCTTCCTCGACAACACCGTCGTGAGTGTCGCGCTGGCGAGCGTCCAGTCGGACCTGAAGGCAGGCGTCAGCTCCCTGCAGTGGGTGGTCGGCGCCTACGCGCTGACGTTCGCCGCGCTGATGCTGGGCTTCGGCATGGTCGGGGACGAGTTCGGCCGCAAGAAGGTGATGCTGACCGGAGCCGGCGTCTACTGCGCCGGGGCGGCCCTGTCGGCGCTGGCGCCGAGCATCCCGGTGCTGATCGCCGGCCGCTGCGTGATGGGCCTCGGCGCCGCCGCCAGCGAGCCAGGGACGCTGTCGATGATCAGGCAGCTCTATCCCGACCACCGCAGCCGCAACCGGGCGCTCGGCGTCTGGGCTGCGGTGTCCGGGTTCTCGCTCGCGCTCGGCCCGGTGCTCGGCGGTGCTCTGGTCGGCCTGTGGAGCTGGCGCGGCATCTTCTGGTTCGACGTGACGTTCGGGCTCGCCGCGCTGGCCGTCGCAGCGGTGGTGCTGCCCGAGAGCGCGGACCCGCGGGCCGGGAAGGTGGACATCGTCGGAACGCTGCTCGGCGCCGCGGCGCTCGCCGCGATGGTGTTCGCGATCATCGACGGGGAGAACGCGGGCTTCACCGCTCCGGCCATCCTGGCGCTGTTCTGCGTCAGCGCCATCGCCGCCGTGGCGTTCGCCGTCTGGGAGTACCACACCGATCACCCGCTCCTCGACCTGGGGTTCCTTCGGATGGCGCGGTTCTCCACGCCCAACGTGGTCGCGTTCTGCAGCTACTTCGCGACGTTCGCGATCTTCTTCTTCACCGCCCTCTACCTGGCCGAGGTGGCCGGCTACTCCGGCTACCGGATCGCCGCGGTCTTCTTGCCGATGACGGTGATCATGATCGCCGCGTCGCTGCTGGCCGGCCGCCTTACGTCCGCCGTCGGAGTGCGGTGGCTGCTCTCGGCGGGCTGCCTGGTGTTCGCCGCCGGGCTGCTCGCGACCAAGGCGGTGCTCGGCCCGCACCCGTCCTACCCCGCGCTGGCCGCCTCGCTGGCCCTCGCCGGAGCCGGCCTTGGCACAGTCATCGTGCCGATTACCTCGTCGGTGCTGCAGGCGGTGCCCGGCGAGCGGTCAGGCATGGCCGCCTCGGCGACCAACACAAGCAGGGAGGTCGGCGCCGTCGTCGGCGTCGTGGTGCTCGGCGCGCTGGTCAGCGCCCAGCTGCGGGCCGGCCTGCTCAGCCGGATGGCCAGGCTGCACGTGCCTGGCGCGCTGCGGACGTTCATCATCAGCGCGGTGGAGACCGGCGGCGGCGCGTCGCTGGCGGCCGGCGGCGGATCCGGTGGTGGTGCGGGCGGCCACGGGACCGGCCTGATCGCCCAGCTGTACCGGGCTGGCTACGCGGCCTTCGCCACCGCGCTGCACGACGCGCTGTACGTGTCGTCGGCTCTGCTCGTCGTCTGCGCGCTGCTCGCGGCGGTCACGCTGCGCCGCGCCCCGCGGTCCGGCCAGGACGCCGAGGGAGGGCCGTGTTAGCCGGGCCGCAGAGCCGGCCGTGCCGGGCGCCACACCTGCTCGTGGCCATGCGGCCGGATCGCCGTGAGCGCCCGCTCGATCATCGGTTCCGGCCAGCCGCCAGCGGCCGGCCCGGCTCCCGCTGGCTCGCCGTCAGCGACCCGGGCCGCGCCGAGATTCACCGCGTCGGGCCACGGTGCCTGGGCGGCGGCTAGTTCCGCCGCGATCCCTGGGTCCGCGTCCGAGACGCTGCCAGTCCGTGCCCGGATCCGGGCCGCCGCCAACTCGGGCGGCGCCTCGCAGCGCAGCTGCACCAGGTCCGCGCTGAGCCCGGCCAGCGCCGCCGCGGCGGCCCGCTGCTCAGCGGCATTCCACGTGGCGTCGAGCAGCACCGACTCCCCCATGCCGAGCAGCTCGTCGGCCCGGTGCATCAGCTCGCCGTAGGTGCGGGCGGTCCAGGCCGGAGCGTAGATCCCCTGGCCGTAGCCCGCCGCCGCGCTCTCGCCGGGGCGCAGGCCAGCCAGTTCCTTCCTGACCTGGTCGCTGGAGAGCACGGTCCAGCCGAGCCGGTCGGCCAGCGTCCCGGCCAGGGCGGTCTTGCCGGTGCCTGGCAGGCCGCCGACGAGCACCAGGGTGACCGCGCCGGCCCTAAGATGACGCAGTGCCAGGCCGGCCAGCTGGCTGGCCTCCGCCCCGGCGAGCTGGCCACCCTGCCCGGCCCGCAGGCAGCCGACCTTCGCGCGCATGAACGCCCGGTAGGCCACGTAGTGCTGGTGCAGGGACGCGGGCGCCGGGTCGCCGGAGAACTCGGCATACCAGCCGGTGAACCGCTCGGCCAGCCCGGCGGCGCCGAGCCTTTCCAGGTCCATCGCGCAGCAGGCCGCGTCGTCGAGTCCGTCCAGCCAGCGCAGCGTGTCGTCGAACTCCAGGCAGTCGAGGATCCTCGGGCCGTCGTCCAGGCAGAAGATGTCGCCGGTGAGCAGGTCGCCGTGGCCGTCCACGATGCGCCCGGCGCTGATCCGCGCCGCGAGCAGGGGCTGCCTGCCCGCCAGGAATCGTCGTGCGAGCCGTTCAATCTCATCGATGACCTGGCCGTCGATGATGCTGCCAGCGAGCGGCCTGGTCTGGTCCACGTTGTCCTGCCACCGCCGCGCCAGCGCGGCGGCGCTGCCCTGCTCGCTGATCGCCGGGCCGCGCGGCGCCGCCGCGTGCTGCGCCGCGAGTATCCGCGCCACCTGCCGCAGCGGACCGTCCACCGGCTCGCCGCGCTCGACCAGGGCGGAGAGCCTCCGGTCGGCGGGCATCCGGCGCATCACCACCAGGTGGTCGCAGACCTTGCCTTCCTGGTCGCGAATCTCGGCCACGCCGAGGTACACATCGGGCGCGAACCTGGCGTTCAGCTCGGCCTCGCGGCGGCAGACCGCGGCGCGTGCTGGCTCGGTGCTGAAGTCCAGGAAGCCGGTGCTGACCGGCTTCTTGAGCTTGTAGGCGCGGTCGCCGGCGAAGAACACCACCGCCGTGTGCGTCTCCGCGACGTCCGCGTACGGCTGCGGCCCTGCCGCCCTGGACTCGGTCATGATCGCCCCATGACAGTACTGTTCCCGGCCCGGCGGATCCCGCAACGAAAGACGGCGGCGCCGGGGACTGCATCAAGCCCCCGGCGCCGCCCGTTGACTGGCTAGTGAGATCCGGTGATCAGTGCAGCCAAAATCGGGGTGCCGATTCCGGTGGCGAGGTCATATCCCGGACTGGTCGGGAACAGACCGTTGTTGTTGGTGGACTGTCCGATCCCCGTGATGTCGTGGAAGTATGCGTTCGGTGCCGAGTCGTAGAGCTTGTACAGCAGCGGGTTGAGGTTGCCGCTGCGGTCCCCCTGGTAGCTGTCGCGGTCGGCGGCGATGCCCGACCACAACGGCGACGACAGGCTGGTCCCGCCGATTCCGAACCATCCGGCCGGCGTGCCGCTGATCGTCGCGCAGACGCTGTACGGGGTCGACGCGCTGCCGGTGCAGTACTCCGCGTACGGGGTGTACTCGTCGGCGTTGGCCGAGACGTCCGGGTCCTCGCGGCACGGCGTGCCCGTTTTGGCGAGCGCGCACTGGGTCTGGCCGTTGCCGTAGGTGGTGTACGGGTTGGTGATGCCCGGCCCGCGCTGGTAGAACGGCCTGCCCCACCACTGGCTGGAGCCGCCTCCGCCCGCGCCAGTCGCGGCGCACCAGAAGAAACCGCCCTGGCCGTCGTTGCCGGAACCGGGGGGCTGGTTGCTGCACAGGCTGTCGACGTTCCATACCGTCTCCACGCCGGTCGGGTAGGACGGGTTCGGGTTGGTACCCGGGTTCGCGCTCTCCAGCGACGTGCCGCCGACGCTGGTGACCCAGGGCTGCGACGGCGGGTCGAGGACGTTGACGAGCGTCGTGCCGTCGGACCGGATGCAGGAGAACGCGCCGGTGTCGCCCTCGGCACCGAACATGCTCTGGCCCTGCGCGGCCATCTGCTCGAAGATCACGTTCTCGGCCTGCACGTAGGCGGCGGCGACGTCGTTCTCGCAGACCGCCCAGCTCGAGCTGACCGACGCTGCCTGGTTGGCCTTGGCGATCGCCGTGTACTCGTCGAGTTCGGTCTGGCCGGTGTAGTCGTTCGGTGCGTTGTAGACGATGAGGTGCGACATGTCCGGCGATATCGTGAGCTGCATCTCGATGTCGGCGTCGACCTCGATGTCACCGGCGTAGCCGTTGTACTCTGGCGGGCACTGGTCGCCGGCCGGGCAGACCGGGTTGAGCGGGCCGCCGTCCACGTTGACGTTGACCAGTGGCGGGGCGTAGCTCGGGCCGTAGAACGTGTGCGCCCAGGTGTCGATGTCCGACGCCTGGTACGCCGACAGCTCGAAGACGCCTGTGTTGACCCCGCGGCCCTGGCCGCGCGGGCCGACGTGCGGCGCGTCGTAGATGGAGTTCGTCTGCGATGGGGTCAGGCCGTTGCAGCCGGGGCCGCCGCCGAAGCCGAACGGGAACGGGGTCCCCGAGTTCACCGCGGCGAAGAGCTGCGCCGTGGTGGGATAGGGCGCCTCGCAGCTAGCCGACGACGAGGACTTGGCGCCGATGGGGCGGATGACATTCGATGCGCGCGAGATCATCGAGTGCTCCCGCACGGAGTTGGTCAGCCCGATGACGCCGAAGACCCTCGGTACCAGCGCGGCCGGCATCTCTACCTTGGTGGAGTTGGAGAAGTACCTGACCCCCTTCGGGTCGCGGTACACGCTGAGCGTCGTGTGGAAGGCGGCGGAGACCCGCTCGCTCGAGCCAACGGCGCGCACCAGGAACGGCGAGGATGTCCGCTCGACCCGCAGGCCGGCCCCGCGCAGGTAGGCCGCGACGGCTGACCTGGTCTTGGTGGTCGGGGCGTACCTGCGGTCGAACTGCCCGGTGGCCAGCCAGCGGTGGTAGGCACCGCTCTTCTTGGTGTAGAGCGCCCTGAGAGTGCGCTGCATGCCTGCGTTATCCCTCGGTGTCAGCGCTACCTCGACCGACATGGCCTTGCTGTGGTAGCCGCCGACGATGCGGTCGGTGGTGGGTGACACGCTTCCCTTGATCGCGACGAAGTGCGGACCGGCCGACACCGGGGCCGCCATGGCTCCGGTCGCGAGCGCACCTGTCATTGCCGTGATTGCCAGCCCCACGACAGCTGTGGCGCCGGCTCTGACTGGCCGATTGATCAGGCCCATGCAGCCCTCCTCAGGCATAAGTGACTCTCAACAGCGCGCCCCGTGAGGCACGGCTCGCCGCCGTGCCAGGATCAATAAGAAACGAAAAATCACTGATGTTCAAGTATTCGCGGGTTATTGCTTGCGGTCGCACTAGCTGCGCAGGGCGTCCAGGTTGGCGGTGGCCTGCGTGCCTGCCGCAGGAATCGCCGCGGCGGGCGGCGCGGCGACCGGCAGCCTGAGCTCGAACGTCGAGCCCTGCCCGGCCGTGCTCCGCACCCGCACCGAGCCATGATGGGCCTCGGCGATCGCCTTCACGATGGCCAGGCCGAGGCCGAACCCGCCCACCGTCCGGCTCCGGCCGGCATCAAGCCGGGAGAACCTGTTAAATATCCGCTCCACATCGGCGGCCGGGATGCCTGGTCCGGTGTCGCTGACGGCAAGCACCACGTCGTCGCCGTCGCACCTGGCGCTCAGCTCGATCTGGCCGTCCCCGTCGGTGTGGTCGACCGCGTTCTCCACCAGCGCGTCCAGCGCCATCGCGATCCTGTCCCCGTCGGCCTGCACCAGCGCGTCGGTCAGCTCGCTCACCGACCACTTCCTCGGCACGTGGCTCCACCGGTGCAAGGTGTCGGCCACGATCTCCTCGGCGCTCGCCGAGTGCGGCCGCAGCGAGTCAGGGCTGTCCATCGCGGCGAGCAGCAGCAGCCTGCTGGTCAATCGCCGCAGCCTGAGCAGCTCGTCCACCGCGACCTTCGCGTCGGCGGCGATGGCCTGGTCGGTGGCGGCGCGCTCGATCAGCTCGGCGTGGCCGAGCGCGATCGCGATCGGCGTGCCTAGCTCGTGCGAGACGTCCTGGAGGAACTGGCGCTGCTGGTCGAGCAGCAGCAGGTTGTGCCCGGAGACCCTGCGCATCTCCTCCATGGCGGTCACCCGCCGCCTGGAGTGCCAGACCATGATCACGAACATCATCGCAAGCAGCGGCACCTCGGCCAGGTAGTCGCCGTCCTGCCTTCCTGTGAGCACCTGCCAGAGGACCAGCCCGCCGGTGGCCAGCGTCACCGCCGCCGCCGTCAGCAGCGCCGACCCGAGCCGCCACAGCCGGAAGCCGTAGATCGCGGTGAGGGTCAGCCAGATGATCAGGAACGGCACGGTCTGCCACGCGGGGATGAGCTGCATGGCCAGCAGGTTGAGCCCGATGAACGACACCCAGGCGATGTCCACCCAGGATGCCCGGGCCCACCGCAGCAACCGGCTACCTGGCATGAGACGGTCGCGGCCGGAAGCAGAAACGATGCCGCATGTGTCATAGAGTGCCACCTTCTCGGTGGCGGTGTCAGCCGCCCGCACGCTCGGGCCGCGATGGCCGGGCGATGACGTGGACGTCGATGCCCAAGGCGCCGGCCTCGCGGATGACCCGCATGACGTTCGCCCGGCCGCCCGCGGCCGCACACTGGCCCGGTGACTGGCGCCGGGATAGTGACTCGCGCCGACCGCGGGCTTAGTGTCGTTGTGTGGTAGCTGCGGTGCTGCTCGCGGCGGCGGGCGGCCTGGTCATCATCGCCGGGCTGGCCTGGACGGCTCGCCTGGTGCACATCGGCAATCTCGACGCGCTCGCCGCGCCCCCGCCGGCAGGGCGGCCATGCCGACCTTGATTGGGGTCTGGTTCGCGCTGGCCGGCCTGCTTGCCGCCATAGCAGGCCTGACCGACCGGCGCCGGGTGCGCAGGTTGCGCGCGGGCGGGGCCACGGCATGGGCGATGGTGGTGCCGCGGCCGGCCTCCGCGCACGACGACCTGGGGCCCGTGCGGCTGCGGAACCTGGTCCAGTTCAGCCTGCCCGACGGCAGCGTGGTCGAGCGGCTGTGCCCCGAGCCGGGGAAGGCGCGGACGCTCAAGCCGGGCGAGCGGGTCCTGGTGTGGTATGACCCGGCCGATCCCGGCGACGTCGTCGTCTACGGCCGCCAGGGCAGGCACGCCGACTGGGCCTTCATCGCGGCCGGGCTGTTCCTCATCGCGATCGGTGTGGCGCTCGCGGGCTTCGCCCGCTGAGGCGCCCTGGTCCCGGTGCCGCCGGATCCGCGGACGCGTTCCGCGTCCTTCCTCTGCTGTCAGCAGATTGCCTTGGCCCTCTCCCGGCCTGCCGGGCAGTGTGGAGGGTGGCGCCGGGAACCCGCCGCCTGACCATGAGAGCGGGGAGTTCATGCAGACCGCTATCGCTGAACCCGCGGTCACCGCGGGAACGCTCGATGACCAGCTGCTGTCCAGGCTGCTGTACCACCGCATCATCGTCCTCGGCACCGAGGTGGACGACCGGGTGGCGAACCGGCTCTGCGCGCAGCTGCTGCTGCTGTCCGCCGAGGACCCGCGCAGCGATATCAGCCTGTACATCAACTCACCGGGCGGCTCGGTCACCGCGGGCCTGGCCATCTACGACACGATGCGGCTGATCCCGAACGACGTGATCACCCTCGCGATGGGCCTGGCCGCGAGCATGGGCCAGTTCCTGCTCTGCGCAGGGACCAAGGGCAAGCGGTACAGCCTGCCGCACGCGCAGGTGCTGATGCACCAGGGCTCGGCGGGTTTCGGCGGTACCGCGGCGGACGTCGAGATCTACGCCGAGCAGCTGGAGCGGACCTCGGAGACGCTGATCAGCCTGACCGCGCAGCACACGGGCCAGTCGGCGGAGACGGTCAGGAACGACAGCCTGCGCGACCGCTGGTTCAGCGCGGAGCAGGCACGCGAGTACGGCATGATCGACCACATCGTCGAGCGGCTCGACGACGTGCGGCCGGGGTCGGCCATCAGGACGGGGCTGTAGCCATGGGCCAGTACACGATCCCCACCGTGATCGAACGGACTCCGCTCGGCGAGCGCGCCTACGACATCTACTCCCGGCTGCTATCCGAGCGGATCGTGTTCCTCGGCACCGAGATCGACGACGGGGTGGCGAACGTCGTGATGGCGCAGCTGCTGCACCTCGAGTCGGACAGCCCCGACCTGGAGATCAGCCTGTACATCAACTCCCCGGGCGGCTCGTTCAGCGCTCTCACCGCGATCTACGACACCATGCAGTTCATCAGGCCCGACGTCGCCACGATCTGCATGGGACAGGCCTCATCGGCCGCGGCGGTGCTGCTGGCGGCCGGTGCGCCGGGGCGCCGCGCGGTGCTGCCGCACGCCAAGGTGCTGCTGCACCAGCCGTCAAGCCAGGCTCAGGGGACCCTGCCTGACCTGGCGATCCAGGCCAAGGACCTGGCCAGGGTCCGGGCCGACGTGGAGGAGATACTCGCCAGGCACACCGGGCACCCGGCCGCGAAGATCAGGAGCGATACAGACCGCAACCGGACGTTCAGCGCGCGCGAGGCCGTGGAGTACGGCCTTGCCGACGAGGTCATCGCGAGCCGCAAGGCGAAGGCGCTGCCGGTCGCGGTCGCCGGATAGCCAGGTCAGCCCGGTGCGGCGGCGCGGGCCGCGTAGGCGACCAACTCGCGCCGCCCGGCCAGCCCTGCCTTGGCCGCGAGGCTCGCGACGTGGGTCTCGACGGTCTTAGACGAGATGACCAGGCGCGCGGCGATCTCCGCGTTGGACCTGCCCTGCCCGACCATCACGAACACGTCCATCTCGCGGCTGGTGACGCCGAGCCTGCGCAGCTGCTGCGGCACCTTCGCGCTGCCGCGCCCTGACCTGGGCACCCGCTCGCCTGACTGGCGGAGTATGCCCCTGCAGGCCGAGGCCGCCTGGTGCAGGCCGCGCTCGTCGAGCTCGCCGATCGCCTGCCGCAGCCAGGCCGCGGGCTGGCCCCAGCCGTCCCGCAGGGCGGCCGTCGCCACCAGCCGGTGCATGACGTGGTTCCACCAGGGCGCGCAGCGCTCGAAGTGACCGCGCCCCTGCTCGGCGAGTTCGTCGGCCAGGTCGCGCTGCCCCTGCCGCCCGGCGAGCACGGCGTCGGCGTAGGCCATGCATCCCCGGTTCCAGAATGCGACCTCCGCGCCCGCGGCCCTGGCCTCGGCGAGCGCTCCGGCGCCGTCGGCCCCGGCCACGACGCTGAGCAGCGGCCAGTACCCCCAGGCCATGGACGGGGCGGTGAGCCGGTCCCTGCGGCCGTGCCCGATCCCGGTCCGGCTCGCGGCAAGCGCCGCGCCGACGTCGTTGCCGACGATGCCGGCGGTCACCCTGGCTTCGCCCCAGGTGGTGATCAGCACCGACGGATCGCCCGGTGCGATCTGCTGTGCGCGCACCGCGGCGGACTCCGCGGCGTCGGGCTCGCCCAGCGTCGCGAGTATGCAGGCCTGGGCCGCGAACGCCATGGCCTCGACCCGGCGCATCCGCAGCCGCCGGGCCGAGCGCTGGCTGGACAGGGCGGCATCCAGCGCGCTGCCGAGGTCGGCGTCCAGCGACAGTGCGTTGGCCAGTTGCAGGTCGAGTACCGCGGCCGTGGACACCGCACCGCACTCGAGTGCGAGCCGCCTGGCCTCGGCCAGAACGCCAGACCCGCCCTCCTCGAGCATCTCGATCGTGCCGAGCTCGTGCATCGCGCCGATCCGGCGCACCACCAGGCCGTGGTCGGCGGAGATCTGACGTGCGCGCTCGAACGCGGCGGTGGCCTTCGCGGTGTCGCGCACCCGCTCCCGCCGGCCGATCACGGCGAGCGCCTCGCAGGCGGCCTCGGCGGAGCAGCCCTTCAGCATCGACGCCTCGGCGCTGGCCAGCGCCTCGCTGGCCAGATCGAGCGCACGGTCGGCGTCGCCGACGTCGATGGCGCACCGGGCCGCGACCGCGGTGGCCCAGCCGCCGAGCGACGGATCGTCCGCACCGCGGGCGAGCTCGAGTGCCTGGGCCACCCGCTCCACGGCCAGGTCGGCGCGGTCGGCCTCGGAGAGCGCCAGCGCGATTCGCAGGCACACCAGCGCCTTGCGTGCGGGGGTGGCGGCGACCTGGTCGAGCTCGCCGAGCAGCCGCTCGGCGACCGGCATGAGCCGGTCGCAGTTGCCGCTCAGCGTGTGCACCAGGGTCAGCGTCTCGTCGATGTCGGCGAGCATCGGCAGCTTGGCCGGGCCGGTCCGGCTGAGCACCTCGCGCGCCCTGGTCAGCGAGGCCGCCGCGCTGGTGAGCGCGCCGCTGTGCAGCGAGCGGCGGCCGGCCTCGAGCAGCAGCGCCGCCGCCCTGGCCGGGTGGCCGGCCGCCTCGTGCAGCTCGGCTGCCAGCTCACACCAGCCGCCTGGGGTGTCGGGGTGCGCTGCCTCGATCGCGGCGGCGGCACGGGCGGCGTGCCTGGCACGCAGCGGCGGTAGCAGGCTCGACACGATCGCGTCCCTGGTCAGGCAGTGCCGGAACCTGAACAGCGCCTGGCCGCCACACGGCGGCTCGAGCAGCTGCGCCGCGCACGCGCCGTGCAGGGCGCTCAGCACGTCGGGCTCGCTGACCCCGGTCATGCCCGGCAGCAGGGTCCAGTCGAATTGCCGTCCCAGCACCGCGGCGGCGACGATCACCTCGGCCGAGTCAGGGCCGAGGGCGGCCAGCCGCTGCCGCACCGACTCGGCGATCGACGTCGGCACCGGGGTGGTCACCGTCTCGTTAGCCTGCCAGCCGTCGGGGCCGCCGACGAGCTCGCCGGATGCGACGGCCGACGCCAGCAGTTCCTCCACCGCGAACGGCAGCCCGTCGCAGTTGGCGAGCAGTTGGCGCACTGCCTGGTCAGACACCTCGCCGCCGCCCAGGCACGCCGTGGCCATCTGCAGGACCGCGGGCTCGGGCAGCCGCGGCACGGTGATGACCTCGGCAGCCCGGCGGGCGTGCAGCGACCGCACGATGTCCATGGCCGGGGACGGCGTGGTGTCGCGCAGGGTCCCCAGGCAGACCACGGGCTGGCCGGCCAGGTTGTCGGCGAAGTACTCCACGATCGCCAGCGTCTCGGGGTCGGCGAAGTGCAGGTCCTCGAGCACCAGCAGCGCGCCCTTGCCGTCCAGGCTGGTCAGCAGGCGCAGCAGCGCCTCGCCGAGTATCAGCGGCGAGAACTCGGCCGGGCACCTGCCAGGCTCGCTCCAGGTAGGGACGATGGCGGCCAGCGCCGGCCGGTATCCGGACATTCCGGGTACGTCGGGTATCGAGGTAGTGCGGGCGATTCCGGCCAGCGCCTCGATGATCGGCCGCAGCGGCACCGGGTTCGACGCCTGCACGGCCCGCCCGCGCGCGACGGTGAAGCCGCGCGCCTCGGCATGCACGCCGACCTCCCTCGCGAGCCTTGACTTGCCCACACCGGGCTCGCCCGCGAGGAACACCAGGCCCGTGTCATGGCCCGCGTGATCGAGCGTCGCGCTCAGCGTCTCAAGCTCGGCGTCGCGCCCAACGAGGAGTCGGCACTGGATAGCGCCCATCGCATGACAATACCTTGACCGGGAGTGTGGACTCGATCACTGGGTGTGATCAGGAGCCGGGGGGCCGCCGACGGCGCCGGTTGGGTCGACGGCGCCCACCGCGGGCGCTGGCCGGTCGGGCCACCACAGCTGCGGCGCGCCGGTGCCCTGGCTGCGGACCCGAGTGAGGCGGAGCAGCCAGGCCGCGATGCCGGCGGCGCCCTGCATCCAGCCGAGCTCGGGCTCGAGGTCGGGCGGGTCGAGCCGGTGCTCGGTATTAGACCAGCGGACGCCAGACTCGTCGGCGATCCGTCGGCCGAGCACGTCAGCGGCGAGCTCGGCCGCCCAGTCCAGCCACCGCCCGTCGCCGGACTCCTGGTAGCTGCCGATGGCCATCTCGCCCACTCCGGCCGTTCCGCAGCACTGGCCGACGTTGTCCCAGAAGCCGGCCCGCGGTCGGGCGGGCAGGCCGCTGCGCCGGACCGCGAGCCGGCAGGCCTGCGCCCATCCCGCCCAGCCGCAGCCGGGCTGCAGCCGGTCGAGCAGCCAGAACAGGCGCAGCGTCCCGGTCGGGCCGTGGCACCACCCGTAGCTCACCGCCTCGGCTGGCGGATCGAGCGGCGGTATCCGGTTCGGGACCGCCAGGGTGCCGTCCGGGCGACGGCCGAGCCTGATCAGCCGGCGGGCGGCCTTGGTCGCGGTATCGAGCAGGTCGGGCCGCCCGAGCCTGGCGCCGGCCGTCGCCAGCGCGTAACCGATGCCGGACGCGCCGTGCGAGAAGTTGGGCGCGATGGCGCGGGCACCGGCCCGCGGATACCAGTCGGGCAGGTCGTCGATCCAGACGGCCTGCCCGACGAGATGGTCGGCGAGGCCGGCCATCGCCAGGTCGGTGCTGGCGTCGCCGATCCCGGCCAGGACAAGCAGGATGCCTGCCTCGCCGGCGATCACGTCGTGCCATGGGGTGACCCGCCCGGCCGCCTGGGTGATCCGCGCGATCACGCGGGCCAGCTCGGCAGCGGCCTGCCCGGCCCGAGGGTCGCCGCTGGCCTGCCACCACAGGTGCAGCGCCGCGGCCGCGCCGCCCAGGCCCGTGTACAGGCCGAGGTCAGGGAGCTTGGCGGTCCCTGCGTCGGCCAGGGCGCAGAGCCGGCCAGCCGCCGCGCGGGCGTAATCGTCGAAGTCGCCAATGCCGCACAGCCGCGCCTCGGCGAGAGCGGCGAGAACTCCCGCCGTGCCGCGGTAGAGGTCATCGGTCAGCGGCGAGCCAGGCACCATGGTCCGCGGCCAGCTCAGGCCGCCGTCGGCGGGTCGGCCGGCCCGCGTCACCCAGCGCAGCGCCCCCATGGCCGCGCGGGTTGCCTCGCCCGCCGGTACCTCCCGAGTATCCTCGTGCCCCTCGTCCACCCGATCCATCGTGGCACGGGCACCGCGGCGCCAGCCCGGCCAGCCCCCGGGGTCACCCGGGCAAGGGCTGGTCAGGCGCCGCCGGCGTGATCAGTAGCCGTAGCCGCCGCCGGACGAACTCGACGAGGCGCTGGGCGCCGGAGCCGCACCGGAGACCGTCACCTCGTGCCAGACGCCGCCGGAGGCGTTGACGCCGTTGCCGCTGTTCTGCCCCGGCGCTTTGTCGCCGGCGTAGGTGTACAGCGGATGCCCGTCGTAGGTGGCCTGCACCGAGCCGTCGGACCGCTTGATCGTGCCGAGCGTGCCGGTCACTCCCGGGCCGGCCTTCGCTGGCCCGGCCACCGGCGGCCAGAACGTGGCACACGAGCCGCTGCACTTGGACGTGGTGCTCGTGTCAGGGCCGAACCAGTACAGCGTGAATCCCTTGGCGTTGGTGAGCACCGTGGCGCCGCCGATCTTGGCGGTCTTCAGCTCGTTGCCGGCCGATACCGGGGCGCTGGTGTGCGTTGCCGTGCTGGAGGGCGCCGTGCCGGCCGGTGTGCTTGAGCTCGGGCTCGAGCTGCCGCACCCGGCGGCGATCATCGCCGCACTGGCCAGTCCGGCTAGCGCCAGCCATCTGTTCCTCATCGCACTCTCCGATCCTCGCGTAATGGTCGCTTGCCCGTACCACGAAGGACCCTCCCAGAAAGTTCAGTTCGTGGTCCGGTGAACCAGTCCGGCGTGCGATCCATTCATTACGGCATAACGGACATCGGATTGCACATCACGTGGTACTCGCGATCTCGCGGCCGCGGCTCACGAGCCGCTCAGGTGCCGGTCACGCAGCCAGGCGGCACAGGGCGTCGCCAGGCTGCAACCCGGCGAGGCCGAGCAGCGCCTGAGCATCCCGGGTGCGATCGAGGCCGACCTGTTCGGCGGGCAGGTCCTCGCCGAGCCGGCGGGGCAACTCGAACGGACTGACGACCTGATGACGGCGGGCGTGCTGGCCGGCCAGGTCGCTGCCGATCATGGCGAGCAGGTCGGCCAGGCCGATCCGGAGCGCGTCGCAGATCGCGGCGAGCACCTCGGAGGAGGCCTCCTTGCGTCCGCGCTCGACCTCAGACAGGTACGGCATCGATACCCTGGCGTGCCGCGCCACGTCGGCCAGCGTCCGGCCCTGGTCGAGCCGGGTGCGCCGCAGCACGTCGCCCAGCATGGTCCGCAGCAGCGGCACGGAGGCTGGCTCGCGGTCCTGGGCGCCGGGCAGGGCGCTCGGTTCGGCCATCGTCTTCCGCCTCCTCGCCCTGCTTGCGCCGTCGCGCCCGACCGGGCGCGCGCTCACGACCCGGCCATACCACCGTAACCAGGGCGCCGCCCGGCGGCGAAGCGCTTTCGCGGCCGGCGTAAGCCGCTCGGTGGCGGCCCGTCGGCGGCCGGTCGGCGGCCCGGCGGGCTTCCAGCCACCGGCCGATCAGGTCGTTACGGGACTCGCCAGCGAGGCCGCGTTCGCGGCGACCATGTTGAGGAACCTCGTCGGCCGGCCGAAGGTCTCTCCGATGGTGTGGCCGGCCAGGTGCCTCTGGTACGCCTCGTACCTGGTCATCTCCCACGCCTGGCCGCGCGGCGTCAGCGGGGTGAGCACCGGGGCGGGCAGCGACTGCCAGGTCCAGTCCGTCATCCGGCTGTCGCCGGAGCCCGCCGCGCCCGGCTGGGCGGGAGTTGCGCTGATGAAGTCGCCGGGATCGGTGTCCTGGCCCATCCGGTTGCGCACGAACCGCAGCCCGGCGAGCGTTCCCTCGATCGTGCCGCGCTCGGAGCCCGGCAGCCTTGCCATCACCCGGTCGTAGGCCTCGGGGTGATGACGCAGCATGGTGGCGTCGACGATGGTCACCCACCACACCGCCTCGCCAGCCGCCGCGAACCCGCGCGAGCGGTCCCTGGCACGCAGCAGCGGCAGCCGCCCGGTGGCCTCGTTCATAGCGCTGATCGACCACCGCAGCGGGCTCAGCTCGTCCGCCGGGTCGCTCACGTTCCCGCGGTTCCAGGCGACGCGGCAGCGTGCCGAGCAGAACCGCGCGTGCTCGCGCCGCGGCGAGAACTCGGCACCGCACTGGTCGCAGAGCCTGGTATCTGCCACGACAATATGTTACGCGTAACACCCGGGCCGCCCGCGTCGCGGGTCCGGGTGGCGGACTCAGTGCGCCGGGCGTACTCAGCGAGCCGGCCGGGTGGCTCAGCGTTGGCTCGTGCGAGCGGCGGCGCACGATCAGCCGCCTGATCTCGTCGGCGCCCCAGACGATCACCGGGAACGGCGCTACCGTCACCAGTTGCCCGGGGGAGAGCGCGGCGGTGCCGAAGAGGCCGTGCAGGGCGGGCAGGTAAACCAGCGTGGCGGCGAAGATGATCTCGAAGGCGACGCCGCCGAGCAGGTAGGGGTTGGAGAACAGCCCGACCGAGCGCAGCGACGCACGGTCCGTGCGCACCGCGAACGCGGTGCCGATCTGGCAGGCCACGATGCCGAGCCAGGCGACGGTGGTGGCCTGCTGGTAGGCGTGGCTCAGCGCGCTGCCAGGGCCGGTGGCGAGGCCCGGGTGCCACCCGGCATGACGCAGCGTGAGGAAGAAGCCGACCATCACCAGCGTGGCCGAGATGACGCCGAGGAATCCCCACGAGCGGGCCAGCATGGCCCGCGTGATCACGCTCTCGCCCGGCCGGCGCGGCGGCCGGTCCATCAGGCCGGGCTCCGCGGGCTCCCTGCTCAGGGCCAGGGCCGGCAGGATGTCGGTGCCCAGGTCGATGGCGAGGATCTGCATCACGGTCAGCGGCAGCGGGACCGCGCCGCCGGCCAGCGCGAAGACCAGGAACGGCACGACCTCCGGAACGGCGTGCGTGAAGATGTACTGGATGAACTTGCGCACATTGTCGTAGACCAGGCGGCCGGATTCGACGGCGGCGGTGATGGTCGCGAAGTTGTCGTCGGTCAGCACCATGGTGGCCGCCTCGCGGGCCACCGCGGTTCCCGACCGGCCCATGGCCACGCCGATGTCGGCGCGCCGCAGGGCAGGGGCGTCGTTGACTCCGTCGCCGGTCATCGCCACGACCTCGCCGAGCGCACGGAGCGCGTCGGCGATGCGCAGCTTTGCCTCGGGCGAGCTGCGGGCGAAGACGATCTCCGAGCCTGAGTTCAGCAGGTCGTCAAGATCGCGCTCGCTCATCGCGTCGAGCTCGGTGCCGCTGACCACCCGCAGTCCGCCCACGCCGATGCCGACCCGGCGGGCGATCGCCGCGGCCGTCTGGCCGTAGTCGCCGGTGACCACGTGGACCCGGATGCCGGCCTGGTGGGCGCGGCCGATGGCGGCCGCGACCTCGGGCCTGGGCGGGTCGAACATGGCGGCGAGGCCGTACAGGCACAGGTCGCGCTCCGCGTCCGTCCGGTCGCCGGGGACGGCGTCGCCGGCCGGCAGGATCCGGCAGGCGAGCGCGAGTACCCGCAGGCCGTGCTCGGCATAGCCTGTCATCACCCGCGCGACTTCCGCCCGGTCCGCGTCGGTAATGGGCCGCTGCCGCTGGCCCTGCCGGATCGCGGTCGCGAGGGCAAGCACGTCCTCGGGCGCGCCCTTGGTGGCCACCGCCAGGTGGCCTTCGGCGTCGTCCACCGTGGTCATCAGCTTGAGCCGTGGGTCGAACCTGAACAGCGCGCGTCGGTGCTGCTCACGGCTGGCCAGCGTGACGTCAGCCCCGCAGGCCGTGGCGAGCTCGAGCAGCGCGATCTCGGTCGGGTCGCCTTCCGGCTTGCCGTCCGCGCCGTGCAGGTCAGCGTTGTTGCAGGCCGCGGCGATCCGGCCGAGCGGGCCAAGCTCGGCGGGCAGTTGCCGGCCAGCGGTTCCGCTGGCGTTCGGCTCGATCACCGTCTCCCCGTCCGGCGTCCATGCGGCGGTGACCTGCATCCGGTTCTCGGTCAGCGTCCCTGTCTTGTCGGTGCAGATGACGCCCGTGGACCCGAGCGTCTCGACCGCGGACAGCCGCTTCACCAAAGCGCCATGCTTGGCCATATCCCGCACCCCAACCGCGAGCGCGAGCGTGATCGTCGGCAGCAGCCCCTCGGGCACGTTGGCTACGAGCAGCCCGATCGCGAAGCTGGTGGCCAGTGAGACGCTGAGGCCGGCCGCGAGGCCGATCGGCAGGAACGCGATCCCCCCGCCGATCGCGACGAAGGCGATCAGCCTGGTCACTCGCAGGATCTGCCGTTCAAGCGGGCTGGAGTCCGACCCGGTGCGCTCGGTGAGCGCGGCGATCCGGCCGATCTCGGTACGCATGCCGGTCGCGGTTACCACCGCCGCAGCCTCGCCGCCGGTGCAGACCGTCCCGCTGAAGACCGCATTGCTGGCCTCCAGCAGCGGCGTGCCGGCGTCCGCCCGGCCGGCGAAGCGGGTCACCGGCACCGACTCGCCGGTCAGCGTGGACATGTCCACCTCAAGGGTGCCAGCGAGCAGCCGCGCGTCAGCGCAGACGCTCTCACCCTCGTCGATCAGCAGGACGTCGCCGGGAACAAGCTCGCGGGCATCGATCTCCAGCCGCACGCCATCCCGGCGCACCCTGGCTCGCTCGGGCATGAACGCGGCCAGGGCCTCCACCGCGCGCTCGGCCTGCATCTCCTGGACGAAGGCGAAGCCGGCGTTCAGGAGAATGACCACGATGATCGCGATGCCGAGCCTAGGAGTCCCGCTGATCCAGGCCAGCACGGCGGCCGCGGCGAGCAGCAGCGCGAGCGGCTGGGTGAACTGCCCGGCTAGCTCTCTCGGCCAGCGCCGACCGCCACGGCGGGCGACCTCGTTAGGACCGTGCACCTCAAGCCGGCGCGCGGCCTCCCGGCCGGACAGGCCGGCGGGAGTGGTACGCAGATCCCTGAGCAGGTGCGCGATCGGGTCAGACTGGCCGTCGTCGGTGGTAGCCGCCCGCAACCTCCCGACCATGTCGCCGGTGGTAGCCGCCCGGTGCCCCCCGGCCACGTCCTCGGTCGCTGAAACGGGATGATCCATCCAAGTCAGCCTTTCGCCGCCAGACCGAGAGTAGCTCGCTGGGGTGGCTGGCTGTGCCGGCAGTCAGCCCAGTCGCCGCACAGCAGTCTCGGCCGAGTCAGCTACCGCGAACCGGTCGGCCAGGTCCGCCTCGTCGAGGTGCCTGGACAGCGGGCCTTGCAGGTCAGCCAGCATCAGCCCGGCAGCCGGGTGGACCCTGATGCTCTCCCTGACGCGCAGCAGCGCGGCCAGGCCGAACGCGTCGCACGCGGTGACGCCGCCGACGTCAATGACCAGCCGTAGGGCCGGATCGGCGGCGATCAGGTCGTCCACGGCGTCGGTGATCTGGCCGGCCGAGTTCCAGTCGAGCGGCCCGGCGACCGCGAGTACGAGGCAGCCGCGCCGCAGCTGGCTGGATAGCCGGAACGACGGCGACGCCGCGGTCCTGACCGCGAACCGCACGGTTGCCTGCGAGCCGGCCTGGCCGGTCCGCAGGCTCATCTGGTCAGCGAGCTGCCTGACCAGCCAGAGCCCGTGGCCCGCCTCGATCGGCCAGGGCGCGTCTGCCGTGCCCGATGCGCCTGCTGCCTCAGCGCCCGAGGCGCCCGCGGCCGTCGCGCCTGCCTCCGCCGCGCCCTGGTCGGTGACCTGGCAGTACACGCTCTGGTCCTGCGTCCACATGGCAAGCCGGCCGTGGCCGCCCGCGTGCCGGATGACGTTCGCGGCCAGTTCGTGCACCGCTATGACCATGTCGTCGGCACGCCGCTGCGGCAGGCCGGCCGAGATGGCGTGGGCGACGACCGTGGCACGCAGCCGGTAGAGCGAGTCGGCGTCCAGCGTGGCGTCGAGTATCTGCCGCGCCTCCTGGGCCGCGACGTCGGCGTCGGCTGGTCCGCCTGGCCGGCCCGGCCGGCCAGGCCACGGTCGGCTGGCGTTACCGCTCACGAACGGTCACCAGGCTGATTGTCGGCACATCTGCGGCGCCGATCAGCGCAAGTCTCCTGGCGACTCCCGGCGGACATCTGAGCACGACCCTGCGCGGCGCCGTCATGCTGCGCGCGGCGTTGACGATCATCCGCATGCACGAGGCGTCGATGAAGGCCAGGTCGGTCATGTCGATCGCGATATCGCCGTCGATCCTGATCGCGTCCCCCAGGGCGATGGCCAGCGGCTCCTCGGCACGGTAGTCGATCTCCCCGGCGAGCCGAACGCCGGGCGGAGCGTACTGACGGCAGATCCGCAGCACTGCGTCCGCGTAGTAGGTGGCGGCCGCGACCGAGCAGGTGTGCCTGGCCGCCACCGCCGCCAGCGTGACCGGATCGAACCGTTCCCGGTCGTAGTGGCACAGCATCGACGCCGAGGCGGCCGCCGACGCTGAGGCGAGCAGCGTCGCGGCACCTTCCTCGAAGCTGATCAGCTGCTCGACGCCTGCGATCGGCCGCAGCGCCCAGCTCATGTCTACCGCGATCCGCAGGCCGGCGAATCCCGCCTGAGCGCAGGCGTCGAGCTGGTCGCCTAGCCACCGCGTGGCGTGGTCAGCGGCGAACGCCTGGTCGGACAGCAGCTGGCCGTCGCACGTCGCGGTGACCATCTGGCCGGCCGCCATCGCCCGCCCGACCCGCAGGCCGCGCCTGGCCAGCTCGGACAGTGCGCGTCCGGGAGCCGAGTCGGTGAGCCACACCACCTTCATGCCGCCGGTCAGCCCGTCGCGCACGAAGGCAGCGGTGAGGTCGAAGAGCTCGGCATCCTCGCCGAACGTCAGGCAGGCGTGGTCGGTCGCGCGCAGATCGGTGATCTGCGCGCCCGCATCCATCGTCATCCCGCCACCTCCGCCTGCGCGCGGCCAACCCGGCAGCAGCGTCGGCCCGGCGGCCGAGCGAACGCCAGCGCCGGAAGGAACTGACTCGCGCAGGAACTACCGTCATCCGGGCCGTAGCCGGTTACTCCGCTACCCGGGCCACAGCCGGTTACTCGCCAATCCGCCCGGGCGGATGTGCGACACTTGCGTCGAAATCCACCCGGTGCTTAGCTCTGTTCCTGGCTGCGGCCGAGGCCAAGCAGCGGTCCGATGCCGCCGCGTGGCAATGATGTTAGCTTTCGCATAACCGCCACTGGACGAAGTCCCGCCCCTAGGAGAACGAAATGCCCGGAATCGTGGTCGGTACCGACGGATCGGATGATGCGCACCACGCACTGGACTGGGCGATGCGCGAGGCGGCTGCCCGGCACACCACGCTCACAGTGCTGACCGTCATCCCGGCCATGGCCAGCCCGTGGACAGGCAACCCGCTCACGGTGCCCGACGCCGACGCGACGGTGCAGCACGCCCGCCAGGCAGCCGAGGAGGCCGTGGCCGCGGCGGCGGCGCAGTTGGGCGATGCCCAGCCTGAGTCGGTCACGGTGAAGGCGCACACCGGGTTCCCTACCAGGGAGCTCATCGACGCCTCGCACAGCGCGGACCTGGTTGTGGTCGGACGGCGGGGCGGTGGCGGGTTCGCGAGCCTGCTGCTGGGCTCCACATCCAGCCAGGTGGCCCATCACTCGGCCTGCCCGGTCGTGATCGTGCCGTCGGTCTGACTGTGCCGTCCGGCGAGCGGTAGCCCATGGTGCCCGCGTGCGGCGGTCACAGCGTCGAACTGCTCGGTGACCTGGACCGGCCCGGCGGCTGGATGCTGATGGTCGACGGCGTCGCTCAGTCGCACGTCGACCTGTACGATCCGCTGCACCTGGAGCTTGAGTACGTGCGACGGCTTGGCCACGTCGCCGACCTGGCCGGACCGGCCGGGGCGCCGCTGCGCGTGCTGCACCTCGGTGGCGGCGGCCTCACGCTCGCCCGCTACGTCGCAGCGACGCGGCCTGGCTCTGTCCAGCTGGCGGTCGAGTCTGATCCGGAGGTCGCCAGCCTGGTGGCGAGCAGGCTGCCGGTCGAGCCGCCCGGCGGGATCGAGGTCCGGATAGCCGACGCCCGCGCCGTGCTCGGTGAGCTGTCTGCCCGCTCCTTCGATCTCGTGGTGGCCGACGTGTTCGTCGGCGGCCGGACGCCCGGGCACGTGACCTCGGCGGAATTCACCGCCGCGGCTGCCAGGGTGCTCGATCCGAGCGGCGTGTTCGCGGTGAACGTCGGCGACGGCCCGCCGCTGGCGCACGTGCGCGCAAGGGTGGCCACGGTGCGCGGCGCGTTCCCGCACGCCTGCGTGATCGCGGAGCCGGCGGTGTTGCGCGGCCGCAGGTTCGGGAACCTGGTGCTCGTCGCGGCCTGGCACGAGCTTCCGTTCGCGGCCCTGGGCAGGCTGGCGGCCGGGGACCCGTTCCCCGCGCGGGTGATGCACGGTGCGGCGCTCGACGGATTCGCCGCCGGGTTCGCCCCGGTCGGCGACGCAGCGGCCGAGCCTTCGCCCGTCCTTCCGCCCGGTGCGTTCGCCTGACTCGACGAGCTGGCGGTCCTACAGCATGGCGCTGAACAGCCGGTCATACCGCAGCAGGTGCACGTCTCCGACGTAGTGCTCGCTGATGTGGCCGTGCGCGGCATGCCCCATCCGGCTGGCCTCGGCTGGGGACTCGACGAGGCGGCGCACCGCCGCGCCGAACGCGGCCAGGTCCCTCGGGTCGCGCAGCAGGATGCCGGTCCCCGGCGCGATCTGGTCGATGATGCCGCCGACCGCCGAGCCGATCACAGGCCGCCCCTTCCACATGCCCTCGGCCACGGTCAGGCCGAAACCCTCGGCGAGGCTCTTCTGCACGATCACGGTCGCGTGCCGCTGCAGCGCGTTGACCATCGCGGCGTTCTCATCAGGGTCGTCGAGCGGCAGGGTCACCAGCAGGATGCGGTCGCGCACCGCGGCCGGCAGCTTCTGCCAGTGCAGCAGGCACTCGCCGAACACGGCCGCGCCGTCGGGGTCGTCGGTCACTCCGCTGACCGCGGGACCGACCAGCAGCAGGTAGCCGGGCGATCGTGGCGCCACGTGCTCGGCGAAGCCGCGCATGACGCCGGGCATGTCCTTGAGCTGGTCCCACCGGGACACCTGGACGATCAGCGGGTCGTCAGGTCCCGGCCTGCGGTCGCCGGTGATCTCGGCCGTACCGGTCACCGTGCCCGTGCCGCCCGTGCGCCGCACGAACGTGGCTCGGTCGGCCGACGCAACGCCGTCCAGCACGCCGATCCTGGCCACGATCGCGCGGACGGTACCGTCGTCGAGGTGCTGGTTCTTCGGGGAAAAGGGGTCGATGGACGGCGGGATGATCGCGACCTGCTCGGCCGGCAGCCACGGCGGCACGTACTCGCGGCGGGAGAAGACGTAGCCCTGCGCGGCTTCCAGGTACGGCCGCAGGAAGTTCCACGCGGCCCTGGTGGCGTCGTTTTCCCAGTCCACCCCGATGTGGCAGCGCCAGGCAACCTGCGCGCCGGCCCGCGCCAGCGCCGGGATCAGGCCGGCCGTCTGCGGATCGTGCAGCAGGACCAGGTCGCCAGGCCTGATCCGGTTGAGCAGCTCAACGGCGTTGGCGGCGAGCATGCGGTTGTAGTGATCGCCCTCGATCGCATTGAGCGCGCCGCCGGCCAGCTCGCCGTGGATCTGGTTATGCAGTCGCTTGGTGAGCACGAAGAACCTGGCGTCGCCGGTGATCACCACCCAGCGGTTCGGGATGCCGAGGTCGGCGGCGTATCCGCCGAGTACCTGGAGCATCTCGGCGACACCGCCGCCGACGGCGGTCGAGCTGACGTTCCAGATGGTGCGACCGTCCAGCCGTGCGCGGAAGCTGTCGGCGGCGGAGAGCAGCCGCGCGTGCCGGGCGGCACCGATCACCGGCTTAAGCTGCGCGACCGGCCGGCGGGCGACCTCCACCGGCGTGACGAGGCTCTCCGTCGGCGCCTGCGGCGAACCCGCCGCGCCAGGGCTCGGGCTCATGAGCAACGAAGGTAGGGCGACGGCGGGCGTCCGGGCATCGTCCGCAGCAGGTGAGATCGACGGGTCGGCAGGGCAGGCCGCGTGACGGTTATCGCCCGCGCCGGGTGGTGCGCTCAGGGACGGCCGCCAGCGATCGTGGGATCCGGGCAGAGCAGCGACCGGAGGGGATGCACGTGGACCGGTACCCGAACATCAGCGACCACGGCCTGATCGGAGACCTGCAGACGGCGGCCCTGGTAACGACCGACGGGACCGTGGACTGGTTCTGCTGCCCGCGGTTCGACTCCCCGAGCGTGTTCGCCTCGCTGCTCGACGCGGACAAGGGCGGCTACTTCAGGATCGCGCCCGACACGACCGATTACGTCAGCCGTCAGCTCTACTTCCCCGACACCGCCATGCTGATCACCCGCTTCATGACGCAGGACGGGGTCGGCGAGGTCACCGACTTCATGCCGATCGCCGGCCGGCAGGCGACGGACCGGCACCGCCTGGTCCGGCAGCTCAAGGTGGTACGCGGCTCGATGCGATTCGTGGTGGACATCAAGCCGCGGTTCGACTACGGCCGAGCTCCGCACACGCTGGAGATCACCCCGGACGGGTTCGTTTTCGCCTCTGGGGGGATGCACCTGACACTCAACCCGACCGGGGACCGGCACGCCACCCTCGGCCAGCACGGTGACCTTGACGTGCAGCGCATCGACGACGACATCCGGGTGACGGCGGCGCTGCGCGAAGGCGAGACCGCAGGGATGGTGCTCGAGTCCATGGGCGGCCGGCCGCGCCGGATCGACCCGGCCGAGCTGCAGCAGATGATCGACGATACGAGCCAGTTCTGGCGGGACTGGCTGCACCAGTCGACCTACCGCGGCCGCTGGCGGGAGGTGGTGGCCCGCTCAGCCATGAGCCTGAAACTCATGACCTACGCGCCGACCGGCGCGCTGGTCGCGGCGCCCACCATGGGCCTGCCCGAGCAGGTCGGCGGGGAGCGGAACTGGGACTACAGGTACACCTGGATCAGGGACGCCTCGTTCTCGGTGTACGCCCTGCTCGGCCTCGGTTACGTCGGCGAGGCCGCCGCCTTCGGCCAGTGGGTGCGCGATCGGATCACCGAGTACGGCGGGCACGGCAACGGCGCTAGCCCATTGAAGATCATGTACCGGGTGGACGGCAGCTCCGACCTGACCGAGGAGATGCTCGGCCACCTCGAGGGCTGGCGCGGCTCGCGCCCGGTCAGGGTCGGCAACGGCGCCGCCGACCAGCTGCAGCTCGACATCTACGGCGAGGCCATGGACGCCGTCTCGAAGATCGACGCGCGCGGCCTCCAGCCCGCCTACCAGGGCTGGACGGCGCTGGCTAACATGATGGACTGGCTGTGCGATCACTGGGACCAGCCCGACGCGGGGGTGTGGGAGACCAGGGGCGGTCGCAAGGACTTCACCTACGGCCGGGTCCAGAGCTGGGTGGCGCTCGACCGGGCGATCAGGATCGCCGAGGGTCGCGGCCGGCCGGCCGACATCCTCCGCTGGCGCAACACGCGGGACAGCATCTACGAGCAGGTCATGACCCGGGCGTGGAACCCCACGAGGTCCGCGTTCACCCAGCACTACGACACCGACGTGCTCGACTCGTCGCTGCTGATGATGCCGCTGATGGGGTTCGTCTCGCCGTACGACCCGATGTGGCTGCAGACCCTCCAGGCCATGGACACCGAGCTGGTGTCGGACAGCCTGGTCTACCGATACAACCCAAGCGCCTCGCCCGACGGCCTGTCCGGCGGGGAGGGCACATTCTCGCTGTGCACGTTCTGGTACGTTGACGCCCTGGCCAGGTCCGGCCGGCTCACCGACGCTGCGCTGGTGTTCGAGAAGATGCTCACCTACGCCAACCACCTCGGTCTGTACGCCGAGGAGATCGGCGTCACCGGCGAGCAGCTCGGCAACTTCCCGCAGGCGTTCAGCCACCTCGCGCTGATCAACGCCGCGCTCAACCTGGACTACCAGCTCGACCACGGCGCCGGCGACGTCGAGCCCGTCCTGAGCAAGGCGGGCGGCGCCATCCCCACCGTCGTCCCGGGCTAACTGCGGCCCGGGCCGCTCGACTTATCATCCGCTGGCGTGACGCAAATCACCGCAAAAGCCTCGTGATCATGACCCTAGCGGATGACAAGTGGGCGCGGCGGATGAGAAGTGGGTGGCGACTGGGGGTTAGTGGGAGGCCTTCGTGACTGAGCCGGGGGGCGGGATGCTGCCGGGGCCCATGATCTCGCAGGCCAGCGTGCCCAGGGGATCGGTGTCGAGCAGTGACGTGCTCAGGGACGGCGGGGTGCGGAACGCCGGGTGGGACAGGTCGAGCATGTCGAGCATGTTGTTGGCGTTGGCGTCCCTGCGGGTCATGGCCGGGAGGTTCCACTTGGCCTCGGCCAGCGCGCAGATGCTGGTGTGGTCGAAGACCTGGTGCGAGACGTAGTGCGGCCTGGACCAGGGGGAGATCACCGCGCACGGCACGCGGAACCCGTACCGCCCGAAACCCTCGAATGCCGGGGTTCCTGACGACACGTCGGGCGGCACGTCGTCCGGCGGGATCGCCGCGGGCGGCGGCACGTGGTCGAAGTAGCCGCCGTGCTCGTCGTAGGTCCAGATCAGCAGCGTGCGCTCCCAGGCGGGCCCGGACATGACCGCGTCGATCACCCGGGAGGCGAAGTGCTCGCCGACCGCGATGTTCTGCGGGTCCTCCTCGGACCCGAGCAGGTAGTTCGGCTCGACCAGGCTGAAGCCGGGAAGCTGGCCGGACGCGGCGTCGGAGAAGAAACAGTCGATCCCGACGACCTTCGACCCTACGTTGCGCAGGTACAGGTCCGGGTACAGCTCGGTGGTGGAGATCACCACGCCCAGCGTGGAGCAGTAGTCCTTCCAGCTCACCTTGGCGTCATCGAGCCGGTCGAAGATCGTCCCGTTCGGCGGGTAGGTGAGTCCGGGGATGGTGTCGTCGGTCATGCCGAGCGAGGTCCCTGAGATCAGGAACCGCCGGTTCGGGAAGGTCGGGCCGAGCAGCGAGCAGAAGTAGCGGTCGGCGATCGGGAACTGGCGCGCCAGCGAGTAGTAGAACGGCTGGTTGTGCTCCTGCCAGTAACCCATCGCGACCGGGCCGCTGCCCGACTCGACGAACCCGGTGTTCTTCCCGCCGGCGTACTGGGTGTGACTCTCCTGCCAGGTCTGGCTCGGCTTGCCCCACAGCTGGCAGGTGGTCGGCATCGGGAACGCGTGCTGGATGTCGCCGTTGGAGTACGGGTTCGTGGCGGTCGGCCGGCCGCCGGCGCCGAGGGTGAACCCATCCGCGCCAGGTCGGCCAAGCATGCCGAGCTTGTTGTCGTAGGAGTGGTTCTCCATCACCAGTGCGACGATGTGCTCGATCTGCGGGATCGTGTCTGTCCCTGCCGGGCGGTCAGGGTAGGGCAGCGAGCCGGGCTGGCGGCGAACCTCCGGCCCGCCAGAGCCAGTGCCAGTGCCAGCCTGCTCGGTCACGATGCCCTCCGGGAGTGCCTGCCGGTACGTCGCGGTCAGGCAAGAGCATGCCGGGCAGAGGCGGCAATGTACAGCACGTCGGCGCGAGCCGGGCTACGCCGTCACGTTCCGCCCGCCGGTCCACGGCGCTGGCGGTGCGCGAGCGGTGCGTCAGCGGTGCGCCCTGACCTGGTCGACGCGGCAGCTGACCGCGCTGCCGACGCCGTAGGTCTTGATGATCAGGGGCGGATTGCCTCCGTTCGCGGGCCTGAGCGCGATGTGCGTGGCGATCACCCGGTGCTGGATCGCCCCGCCGCCGTAGTCGACGTTGAGCCGGAACCTGGTGATGTACCTGGTGCCCACGTTCCCTGAGCCGTCCTGGAAGATCACGATCGCGAACTGGTGCCGGACCGTGCAGGTGGATGTCGCGTTCGCGCAGCCCGCGAGGCCGAGGGCGGCCGCCGGCATGAGTGCGGCCGCGGCCGCCCTGGCCTTCATCGATGGATCGTCCCGGCGGCTCGCTAGACCTGTTGCGGTTCCGGTCCCGTCATCAGCGCCCAGATGATGAAGACGTCGATGGCGATGACCAGGATCGACCAGAAGGGATAGAACGGCAGGAACATGAAGCTGCCGATGCCGCTGATCACCGCGAGCACCACCCCGACCCAGCGGGCCCAGGTCTGCCCGAGCAGCACGCAGATCCCGGCCGCGAACACGACGATCCCGAGTATCAGGTGCGCCCAGCCCCACCCTCTCAGGTTCCAGTGGTAGGTGTAGTTGGTCAGGGACGAGTAGCTGGCGAACGACCTGAACCAGGCCGCCTTGTTGAGCAGTGCCAGCCCCATGAAGAAGCTCCACAGGCCGCCGAGCATCAGCAGCCAGCCCGCAAGTGCGGTCGAGCCGGATGCGCGGCTTCCCTCGTAGGCCTCGTACTCGGTGTAGGCGCCGGGCCGCTCGCCGGCGGCTGGTGCGGTGCCCGCCGGACCGGACCCTTGCTCGTACGTGCTGCTCATGAGGCAGCCCCCCTCCTCGTACCAGCGGAGACACGACCGTATTCCCGTAATCGGGGCCGCCACATCGCCCGCCGAGGATGATGTCGCCGGCCGCGGTGCGGGTTCGCGGTGGGCTGGGTAGGTAGCCAGTATTCGCGAGTGCTGGCCGCGATCGGGGGGGATCTTCATGTGCCGCTGGCTCGCCTACAACGGCTCACGCATCCGGCTGTCCGACGTGCTGTACACGCCGGTGAATTCGCTGATCGACCAGAGCCTGCACTCTAAGTACGGGGCCGAGACGACCAACGGCGACGGCTTCGGGGTCGGCTGGTACGGCACCGCCCCGACTCCAGGGGTCTTCCGCAGCGTCGAGCCCGCGTGGAACGACCAGAACCTGCGCGAGCTGTGCCACAACGTGACCTCGCCGCTGTTCATCGCGCACGTCAGGGCCGCGATCGGCTCGTCGGTGCAGCAGACCAACTGCCACCCGTTCCGGCACGGCGGCTGGCTGTGGGCGCACAACGGCTTCATCGACGAATTTGCCTCGATCAAGCGTGATCTCGTGCTCGCGGTGGACGAGTCGCTCTTTCCCGAGATCAAGGGACAGACCGACACGGAGGTGCTGTTCTACCTCGCGCTGACGTTCGGCCTTGAGCACGACCCGGTGGACGCGGTGGCCAGCGCGATCGGCTTCGTTGAGGCGTGCGGGCGGCGGCGCGGCATCAAGTACCCGTTCCAGGGCACGATCGCGACGACGGACGGCGAGAACCTGTGGGCCTTCCGCTACTCGAGCGAGGGGAAGTCCAGGTCGCTGTACTTCACTCGCGACGTCGCCAGGCTCAGGGAGCAGTATCCGGAACGCGAGATCCTGCATGAGGTCTCCGACGACACTCGGCTCGTCGTCTCCGAGCCGGTCGGCGACCTGCCAGGGGCCTGGTACGAGATGCCCGAGTCGAGCTGCGGGGTGGTGGCCAAGGGCGCCGACGAGCTGATGCCTTTCGCGCCGAAACCGCCGCAGCAGCTGACCTAGCCGTCCGGCCGCCCGCCGGCCGGGCACCGGCCACGAGACCACAGGGGGGCCAGGTGGGCACGACAGTCACCGCCGGGGTGGAAGAGGAGTTCCACACCGTAGACCTGAACACAGGGCTGCTGACCGCGCGGGCCGACCAGCTGCTCGAGAAGCTGCCGCCGGGCCGGTTCGGCGCGGAACTGCAGCGCTCGGTGCTCGAGGCCAACAGCCGCCCCTGGGCACATCTGGCTGACCTCGCCGACGACGTGGCCGGGCTGCGGCGCGCCGTCGTCGATGCGGCGCAGCCGCTTGGCCTGGGTATCGTCGCGGCCGGCACGGTCCCGCTCGCCGACCCTGATGCGCTCGGTGTCACTGCGGATCCGCGCTACGAGCACATGAGCGGTGAGTACCGGATGCTGGTCCGCGAGCACCTGATCTGCGCGCTGCAGGTGCACGTCGACGTGAACGGCCGCGATCAGGCCGTGGCGGTCGCGCACCGGGTGTCGCCGTGGCTGCCCGCGCTGCTCGCGCTGTCCGCAAGCTCGCCGTTCTGGCTGGGCACCGACACCGGATACGCCAGCTACCGCACGCTGATCTGGCGGCGCTGGCCGACCGCCCGCGCCATGGCCAGGTTCGAGTCGGCCGCCGACTACGACCAGACCGTGGCCGACCTGGTGCAGTCCGGGGTGATCAGCGATCCAGGCATGATCTACTTCGACGTCCGGCCGTCGGCGCACCTGCCGACCGTGGAGCTGAGGATCTGCGACGCCTGCCCGCTGGTGGACGACGTGATGCTGCTGGCCGGGCTGTTCCGCGCGCTGGTGATCCAGGAGAGCGCGGCCGCGATCGCCTGCAGCCCGCCCCGGCCGGTCCGCCCGGAACTCATCGAGGCGGCGACCTGGCGGGCCGCCCAGTCGGGGCTCGAAGGGGAGCTTGTCGACCCGGCGACAGCGACCGCCATGCCCGCGCACGAGTTCGTCAGGCAGCTGCTCGCCGAGCTCCGGCCCACTCTTGAGGCCATCGGCGACTGGGAGCTGCTCACCGAGCTGACCGAGTCTGCGCTGGCCAGGGCCAGCTCGGCGGCACGGCAGCGCGCCGCCTACGTCGCCGGCGGGTACCGCGGGGTAGTCGATGCCCTGCTGGCGGAAACGCAGGCGTGCGGGGTCGGTGCCGGCGGGGAGGCGATCTCCGAGGCCGGGGAGATGCCGCCGGGCTGAGGGCGGGCGCGCCGCTGTCCGGCCCCCCGGCCTGACAGTGGCGAGCGATGCGCCGTTCTTTGCCGGGCACGGGGATTGCTTGACAGCGATAACGGTGAGCTTGCAGTAGTCATGGCTCGCTTGACCACTCATGTTCCTGGCTAGCCCGCTGGGTTCCCCCGGCCCGGGGATCTGGCATGTCGCGCCGGAGGCTCTTCCTTCCGGCCGCCAGGCGATCGTGGCCCTGGTGCTCGTCGCGGTCCTGGTAATCGTGCTGTGGATCCCGGTCTGGGGCGACCGGCTCACGGCCTACCTGAGCAAGCACGGGCCGAAGGTGGCGCCGCGCACGGCGCTGGTCGGGATCGGGATCCTGCTGACCGGGATGGTCGTCAGGGTTACCCTGCTCGACATCGTCGGCGGCTGCCTGATCGGCGTCGTCCTGCTGGCCGTTTTCCTCGATAACTACTAGCGCTACCGTCGTAGGGCGTCGCTACCGGCGTCGCGCGATGCCGCCAACGGAGGGCCGCCCATGAACACGATGGAGAGCTGGACGAACGCCGCCTGCGCCGAGCTGGGGATCGACCCGGCCAAGGTGGACCTTCGGACCGTGCTCGACCTCGCCCGCGACGTGGCGCACCAGGTGGCACGCCCGGCCGCGCCGCTGACCGCGTACCTGCTCGGGATCGCGGTCGGCGCCGGGCAGTCGGCCGAGGATGCCGCGCGGCGGCTGCAGCAGATTGCGGCCGCCTGGCCGCCAGGCCCGTCAGACGACTGACGTCAGCGCGCCCGCAGGCTTCTGAACATCTCGTGGAGGGCGCCGACGCCTTCGCCGCTGGCGCTCACGGTCAGCACGACCTGCGAGGGGTCGGCCGTTACCGCCCAGTCGGCCCAGGCACAGCAGTCCTGCTCGACTGCGACAAGCGCGCACAGTTCCTCCCGGACGCCGGAGTCCGGCAGGAACGCTAGGCGCAGGCCATCAGGCGTCTCGGTGCGCGCGGTGAGTGCCCGGCCGGCGAGCCGGATCCACCGGTCGGCCTGGTCGGCGCGGTCCGTCGGCGTCAGGGTGCAGGCAACAGGAACCGAGGCCCGCCCGCTGGGGTCGTCCGCCGATGTCATGCCCTTCTCCTCGCGCTCGCCTCGCCGGCCACGTCTGCTCCGGTTCAAGACCGGTGCGGCGGGGTTTATTTCGGGGTCGGCAGGGTGTCGCGGCCGCCGCCGGCGTGCGAGCCTGGCGGCATGCCAGAGTCGTTCGCTGACCGGTTCGCCGCCGCGTGCCTCACCTGGGGTCCGCTGGTCTGGGGGCTCGATCCGTCCGGGGCCGCTGCTCGAGGAATGGGGACTCGGTGACTCGGCCGACGGGCTCGACCGGTTCGCCGACATCATGCTCGACGTCGTGGTCGGAACGGTCGGCCTGGTGAAGCCGCAGTCGGCGTTCTACGAGCTGCACGGCTGGCGCGGCATCAGGACGCTGCAGCGGCTGCTCGCCGACGTCAGGGCGGCCGGCCTGCTCGCGGTGCTCGACGTCAAGCGCGGCGACGTCGGGGCCACGAACACCGCCTACGCCGAGGCGTTCGTCGGCAAGGGCGCTCCGCTCGAAGCCGATGCGGTGACCGTGCACCCCTGCCTCGGGCTGGCCGCGCTGCAGCCGTTCGTCGCCCGGGCCCAGGAGGGCGGGGCGTGCGTGCTGGTGGTGACCAGGTCCGGGTGATGCCGAGCGCCTCCGGGGCGCTGCTGTCGGCCGGCCCTGACCTGACGGCCCTGCGGGACACGGCCGCGGCCATGGCGGCGGAGATCAGGACCGCCCTGGCCGGCGGGTGAGATCTCACTTCCAGGCGAACACCGGCTGCTCGAAGTGCGCTACCCGGACCGTGCTGGCGTGCAGCGCCACCTGGCAGAACTGGTAGACGATGGCGGCGGTCGGAGCGTGCAGGTACCTGCCGAGCAGCGGAAGCCTGATAACGGGCGCGTCGGACTCGGGGATGCGCACCAGCTCAGGCTCGACGTCGAGGTCGGCCAGCGGGATCTGGAGCACCTGAGCCACTTCGCTGGCGGCGCCGCGCAGTTCGGCACCGGCGACGCCGCCCCAGACCACGACCGGCGTCATCAGGTAGCCGGACCTGGTCACGTAGTCGTCGAGAACGCCGAGCACGGCGTCGGCAGCCAGCCGCAGGCCGGTCTCCTCGGCGAGCTCGCGCAGGGCAGCTCCCTGCACCGACTCGCCAGGATCGCGTCGGCCGCCGGGTAGCGCCCACTGCCCGGCGTGGGTGCGCAGGCCGCGGGCTCGCCTGGTGATCAGCAGCGCCTCACCGCCAGGATCCTCGCCGCCGGGCGGCGCCATCACGCAGACGGCGACCGACGCCGGCACGAGATCCGGCCGCTCGGCGCCGACGCGGCTGAACCCGGCCAGTTTGGCGGCGAGTTCCTCTCTGGTCAGCGGGGCTCCAGGTCGGCCAGGCGCTCAGGCCAGCCTGCGGCGGCGGTCCGCCTCGTCTGCTGCGGCCTGCCCGGCCAGCGGCACCGCCGCTGCCGCCGCGGCCGCCGCAGCCGCCGCGGTGGTCGCCGCTGCCGCGGACCCGCCCGCCGAGACCGTGGCGGCGGCAGCCGTCGCCGAGGCCGCGGCCATCGCCATGGCATTGACCGGCTTGCGTGGCCGGCGGGCGGCGCCGAGGTACTCATTGCCAGCCAGGCCGCTCATCCCGGCAATCAGCGGCGAGCGGACGAGCACCACGACGCCGACGCACATGACCGCCATGGCCAGCACGTCAAGCCCGATGAACACCGCACCGGAACGCAGCTGCTCACCGAACGCGTACACCCCGATCAGGATGCTGACCAGCGGGTTGACGGTGACGTTGGCGGTGCGGGACGCGGTGATCGGGCCGGCGTGCAGCGCGCTCTGCAGCACGAAGAGCCCGGCACCGCCGGAGACCGCGATCATGTAGGGGTCCCAGTGCGCGAACAGATGCGCCCAGCCGCCGGTGCGCAGCAGCGAGGTCAGCGTCTTGGTCAGTGCCGCGTTGTACGCGAACAGGATCGCCGAGGCCGCGCCAAGTGCGGCGGCCCGCCACCAGCGCGGGCCGATCCGCCCGGCAAGCACCAGGCCAACCGAGGACGCGGCGGTCGCCCCGGACACGGCCAGCCATGCGGCGCCGTCCGGCTGGCCGATGCCGACCGCTGGCGAGGCGCACGCGAAGAACGCGGCGAGCCCGCCCACGATCGCGACGATCCCGGCAAGCTCGCGCCAGCCGACCTTGCGGTGGAACACCACCACCAGGATCGTCACCAGGAAGATCAGTTCGGTGGTGAGCACCGGCTGCACCACGTTGAGCTGGCCGAACCGCAGCGCCGAGGCCTGCAGCACGAACGTCCCCAGCATCAGCGCGAACCCGGTCAGCCAGCTCCGCTTGCGCAGCGCGTGCATCATCAGGCGCGGGTGGAGGCTGTGCGGCACCTGAGCCGACTCAAGCGCGACCCGCTGCAGCACCACGGAGAGCGCCGTGAGGAACGCAGCCCCGGCCGCGAGGAGAACGGCTACGGCCACTGTCTGGTCCTTCCGGTCCTTGCCTGTCCCATCACTGTAAGCCAGGAACTCGCAGATCCGCCGAAGCGAATCACCAACTGCCCAGGGCAGTCACCAGGGCGAGGTGCGTTGCGAATGAAATGGCGGTTATGCGGCGGGCGCGGGGTCGCGGCGCCCGGTGTGTCCCGTGCCCGCGGGCGCGCGCTTGACGTTCCTGCCGGGCCCGTGAGTCACTTTCCATGATGTCAGCTGCCACCGTTTGATGCTGAAAGATGCGCGATCGCCCATGACTGAAGTCGACTACGACGCCCTGCGCCGCCGGTACGCCAGCGAGCGTGACAAGCGGCTCCGGCCGGCAGGCAACGCCCAGTACGTGCAGCTCAGGGGCCAGTTCGAGGCCATGCTCACCGACCCGTACGCCGAGCAGGCCGACCGCGAGGCACGGCGTGATCACGTCACTGTCACGTTCGTGGGAGGCGGATTCGCCGGCCTGGTCACCGGGGCCAGGCTGAAGGAGGCGGGCATCGCCAGCGTCCGCATCGTGGAGAAGGCGGGCGGATTCGGCGGCACCTGGTACTGGAACCGCTACCCGGGCGCGCAGTGCGACACGGCGTCGATGATCTACCTGCCGCTGCTCGAGGAGACCGGGCACATGCCCACCGAGAAGTACGTGCACGCGCCGGAGATACTCGCGCACTGCGAGCGGATCGCGGCGAAGTACGGGCTGCGGGACGAGGCGCTGTTCCACACCGAGGTGACCGGCCTGGAGTGGGACGCCGGCGCTAGCCGCTGGATCGTGCGGACCAGCAGGGGGGATGAGTTCACCAGCTCGTTCGTGGCGATCGGCACCGGTCCGCTGCACGTCGCCAAGCTCCCCGGCATCCCCGGCATCGAGACGTTCGGCGGCCACGCGTTCCACACCAGCCGGTGGGACTACGCCTACACCGGAGGCGACCCGGACGGCGCGCCGATGGACCGGCTCGCTGACAAGCGGGTGGCGATCATCGGCACCGGCGCGACCGCGGTGCAGTGCGTGCCGCACCTTGCCGCTGCCTGCCAGGAGCTGTTCGTCTTCCAGCGGACGCCGTCATCGGTGGACATGCGCGACAACCGGCCGGTGGACCCCGACTGGTTCGCCCGCGTCGCCACGCCTGGCTGGCAGCAGCGCTGGTGCGACAACTTCGTGGCGAACATGTCGGCGGGGGAGTGGCCGGAGGAAGACCTGGTCAACGACGGGTGGACCGACCTGGCCAAGCGGATCCGCGGCAAGCTCGCTGCGCCGCGCTCGGCCCCGGCCAGCTTCGACGAGCTGCTCGCCGACTTCGAGAACGCAGACTTCGAGAAGATGAGCGAGATCAGGGCGCGGGCGGACGCGGTGGTGACCGACCGGTCCACCGCGCAGGCGCTCAAGGCCTGGTACCGCCAGCTCTGCAAGCGGCCGTGCTTCCACGATGAGTACCTCGGCGCGTTCAACCGGCCCTCGGTGCACCTGATCGACACCGACGGCCGGGGGGTGGCGCGGATCACCGAGCACGGCGTGGTGGCCGGCGGCACCGAGTACCCGGTGGACTGCATCATCTACGCCTCAGGGTTCGAGGTCGGCACCGAGGCGACCAGGCGCTACGGCTTCGACCTGACCGGGACGGACGCCGTCCGGCTGTCCGAGTACTGGTCGGCCGGGATGCGCTCGCTGCACGGCATCCACGTGCACGGCTTCCCGAACTTCTTCCTCGTCCAGCTCGGGCAGGGCGGCAACTTCGTGGCCAACGTGCCGCACAACCTGACCGATGCGGCGAAAACCATCACCGCCGTGATCTCTTACATGATTCAGAACGAATTCGCCGTGGTCGATGCCAGCGCGGAGGCCGAGAGCGCGTGGATGGAACTGCTGGCCCCCAACCTGGTAATGGCGTCGTTCCTCGCCGACTGCACGCCTGGCTACTACAACAACGAGGGCCAGCCCGCCAGCCCGCACTCGCCGCTGGTCGGCTACCAGCACGGGGCCCCCGCGTTCTTCCGCTACATCGATCAGTGGCGCAGCTCGGGTGACTTCAAGGGCCTGGAGTTCGGCCGGGGCGGGGGCGCGGGCGGAGTCGCCGACGGAGTCGCGGGCGGGATCGCGCAAGCGCGCCCGGATCCATCCCCCTAGCAGATCCGAACGCGCTCACGCGCCGGGAGCCGGCCACGGTAGCGCGGCTGCCGTTGCGGCGCCTGCGCGTCCCGTTCCCCCTGGCCGCTGCCCGTCATCCCCCCTCAGCCGGCGCCCGTGTTCCCGGTCACCGGTTATTTGAGATAACAGGGCGGGCGTGCAGCACCGGTGCGCCCGGCATGGAGATCCGGTGAAGCTGTCGGTGCCTGGGCCTAGCCTGGACAGGCCCGGTGGAGGAGGTGGCCGGTGGAGGAGGTGGCCCGATGGCGGACGAGGACGACGTGCGCCGCCTCGCGCTCGCTCTGCCCGGGGTGGAAGAGATCGACAGCGACGGCTTCGACTTCCGGGTGGGCGGCAAGGGGTTCGTCTGGTCCTATCCGGAGCGCATCCCCGGCAGGCCCAGGATGATCAGGACCGATGTCGCCGTGCTGTTCGTCGGCGACGAGGCCGAGAAGCAGGCGCTGCTGCTCGGCGAGCCTGCGGCGTTCTTCACCGCGCCGGGGTATGACGGCTGGCCGCTGGTGATGGTGCGGCTCGGCGAGGTGGCCGTGCCGCGGCTGACCGAGCTGGTCACCGACGCCTGGCGGATGCGCGCGCCTGCCGAGCTGGCCAGAGTGCTCCCGCCGGACTAGGTCAGACCTCTCTGGCCGACATCGGCGCTACCGAGGTGACCACGCAGCGGCCGCCCTTGGCCACCATCGCCATCACCGGCGCGATCATCGAGCCCTCGGCCACGCCGATCACGACCACGGTCTCGCCGGGCTGGACCTCGGCAAGGTAGACCGCCCCAGCCGGTGGTCACGCCGCAGCCGACCAGCGCGGCCTTGTCCAGCGGGATGTCGTCGTCGAGCGTCGGGCGGTGACCCCAGGGCCAACCTCGACGACCTCGCCGGCGCCCTCGTGACCGCCGATCATCGGCAGCATCGTCGCGCCGGTCTGCTCGGTAATCTCCGGCGGGATCGCCATGTCGCCGGTGACCAGGTGCTCGTCGGAGTGGCATAGCCCTGAGGCGGTGAGCTTGACTAGGACCTCGCCCTGCCTGAGCGGTCGATGACGATCTCCTCTACGCTCCACGGCGCGAGGCAGCCAAAGTGTCCGTGGCCGCGCTGAAGGCTGTCAAGGTGCGTCGGCGCTGGCCGGACTTGGCTGGTACGCAGGCTCTTCTGCCTGGCGACGGGCGTCGCCGAGGCTGCGGGCGAAGTCCGGCGGTACCACCAGGTGGTCGGCGGCGCTCAGGTCGGCGATGCCCGCGCAGCCGAGTCCGAGCAGTGCCGAGTCGATGCCGCCGCGCAGCACGTCGAGCACGTTCTGCACGCCAGGCTGCCCGGCTGCCGCGAGCCCCCACAGGTAGGCCCGGCCGATCATCACGGCCCTAGCGCCGAGCGCGAGTGCCTTGACCACGTCGCCGCCCCGGCGGATCCCGCCGTCCAGCAGCACTTCCACCTGGTCGCCGACCGCGCGGGCGATGCCGGGCAGCACCCTGATCGTCGCGGGAGTGCCGTCCAGGTTGTTGCCGCCGTGGTTGGAGACCGAGATCGCGGTCACCCCGGCGTCCACCGCGCGCCGGGCGTCATCGATCCTGCTGACGCCCTTGAGCATGAACGGGCCGCCCCACTGCTCGCGCATCCAGGCGATATCGTCCCAGGTTGGCAACGGCGAGCCCAGCCACTGCCCGTAGGCAGCGAAGAACGTCGGGGCCGGCTGGCCAGGGGCGGCCATGTTCGGCACGGTCAGGCCGGGCAGCCGGCCGGTACGCGCCCAGTCGAGCAGCCAGCCCGGGCGGGACAGGCCCTCGGGCGCCAGCCGCAGCAGTTCCCTGGCCGTCATCCGCTCCGGTATGTGCGGGCTGCCCCAGTCCCTGCCGTTGGAGAACGACCAGTCCAGCGTGGCGATCAGTCCCACGGCGCCAGCCGCGCGAGCCCGCTCGATCAGCCCGGCGATCTGGTCCCGGCCGCCGATCCAGTACACCTGGAAGAACGTCTGCGGGTTGGCGGCCACGACCTCCTCGATCGGCTTGCTGGCGAACGACGACAGCCCCATCGCCGTGCCCCTGGCGGCGGCGGCCCTGGCGACCGCCACCTCGCCTTCCGGATGCACGGCCTGGACGCCGGTCGGCGAGATCAGCACCGGCAGCGAGACCGGCTGCCCCATCACGGTGGTCGCCATCGCACGCTCGGCGGATAGGCCGGCCACGTGCGGCGCGAACCCTAGCTCGTCGAAGGCGGCCACGTTGTCGCTGACGCTCAGCCCCTTCTCGGTTCCGGCCAGCAGAGCGCCGTAGACCGACTTCGGCAGCCGCCGGCGGGCCTTGCGCTGTGCCTCGGCGACGGTCTCGAACCAGGTGCTGCTCATCGCCGGCCCGCCGTTCGTGTCGTTGCTGTGGTCTCGCGCCAGGTCGTCGCCGCCTGGCCGGGCCGCGTGGCTGGCGCCGTCGGTGCCGCGCCGTCGATGCGCAGCGGGCGCCTGGCGATCACCGGGCGCAGCGGGACAGCGGTCCGCTGCGCCAGGCAGCCGGACCACACCCCCAGGCCGTAGGCGATGTCGTCGGCCAGCCGGCCGAGTACGAACCGCGCGGGGTCAAGCGAGCGCGGGCCAGCGGCCCACGCCGTCAGCGGCGGACCGAGCAGCAGCGACCCGGCCATCACCCGGCGCCCGATGGCGCGGCCGGACAGCCTGCGGCGGCCGCCCGGCGCAAGGGCCGGCCCGGCGAGCGCCGCGGCGAGCAGCGGAGCGGCGAACTGGGCGCCGTACCGGCCGAGGCCCAGCCAGGTCTGCCCGGCCGCGGACGCCAGCGCGCGGGCTGTGCCCCGGCGCGGGACGCCCGCACGGCGCAGCACCCGGTGCATGGCGACGACGGAGCCCGCATAGGCGGCACAGGCCACGGCCGGCTGGCGCGCGATAACTGCCGCCGCGGTCGCGGCGGGCCAGGGATGCAGCACCAGCGGCGGCACCGCGCCGGGATGCCGCCGGGCGAGCGGCGCCGCCGAGGTGCCGTAGCGGTATCGGCGGCCGAGCAGGCCGGCCCACGTGGCCGGCTCGGTGTGGCCGACCTCGACGGCGGGCTCGTAGCGGATCCGCCAGCCCGCCTCGTGCAGCCGCCAGATCAGGTCCACGTCCTCGCCGTGCCGCAGCGCCTCGTCGAACACCTGCCCGTTACGGGCGACGTCGAGCAGCGCCGACCGCCTGACCACCAGCGCGGCCGTGGGCACGTAGGCGACCCTGGACAGCGGCTGCACCCGCGCGGCCTGCCCACCGAGGTCGAGCGCGCCGCTGGCGCCGGTGTAGCGGCCAGCCCAGGAGTCCGGTGCCAGCGCGGCGATCCTGGGCGCCGCCGCAGCGACCAGCGGGTCGGCGAAATGGGCGGCCAGCGCGCTGGCCCAGCCCTGGCCTGGCACGCTGTCGCTGTCGCAGAACGCGACGAGTTCGCTGGTCACCGACTTGAGCGCGGTGTTCCTCGCCGCTGCAGGGCCGCCATTGCGCGGGCGCCTGATCAGCGTCGCGCCGTGCCGAGCCGCGGCCGCGGCGACCGCGTTGGGATCGGCCGACCCGTCGTCGACCACCACGACAGGGCTCGCGCTGCCCAGCGCTGCCAGGCAGCGTTCGAGCAGGTGCGCCCGGTCGCGAGCCGGGACGATCACGGTGACGTCGGCCGCGCGAGCCGGTGCGGGCGGCTCAGGGTGCGCCAGCCCCGCGTCGGTGAGCCGGCGCGCCAGCGCGCCGGCCGCCCGCGAGCCGACCGGCCCGGTCCGCAGTTCCCGCCACGCCGCCTGGCCAGCGTCGGTGAGCCGGAGTATCCGGACCGGCGAGCCGCCGAACCACAGCCCGGGCTCAAGTTCCCTGGCGCCCGGATCGGTCCTGACGTGGAACCCGGCGGGCAGCGGCGGTGCCGTCACAGCGCGAGCCCGCCGTCCACCGGGACTACCGAGCCGGTCATCGCGCTGCTGCCCGGCCCGGCCAGGAACGCGAGCACCGAGGCGACCTCGGCGGACTCGATCAGCCGCCTGGCCGGCTGGTCAGGCCCGAATGCCTCGGCGTCCGCCAGGCCGTACAGCCGGGCGCTCTGGTCCAGCATCGCTGTCCTGGTCGATCCCGGGCTGACCGCGTTGGCGGTCACCCCGGTGCCGCCAAGCTCTGCGCCGAGCGACCTGATCAGCCCGGCGACGCCGGACTTGGCCGCGCAGTAGGCGGCCAGCATCGGCATGCCGCGGGTGGCCGCGGCCGAGGCCACCGCGAGGAACCGGCCTGCCCGTGGCTCCGGCCGGCGCAGCAGCGCCGGGATGGCGGCCCTGGCCAGGCCGATCACCCCGCCGAGGTCGACGTCGAGCACGGCGCGCTCCTGCTCGGGCGGCACCTCCCAGAGCGGGACGCCGCCCGCGATCACCCCGGCCGCGGCGACCGCCGCGTCCAGCCCGCCCCACCGCCGCTCCGCCTCGGCCACCGCAGCCGCCAGCGCCGCGTGGTCGCGCACGTCGCCGCGGAACTCGGCGACCCGGCCGGCCCCGGCGGTGCGCTCCGCCTGCCGTACCACGCCGTCCAGGTTCGCCGGCGACGCCATCGGATAGGGCAGGTCGGGGTCGTCAGCCGCCCGGTCGAACGCGAGTACCGACCAGCCGTCGCTGGCCAGCGCGAGCACGGTCGCCGCACCGATGCCGCGGGCTGCGCCGGTGACCAGGGCCACTCGCCCCGCGCCTGGCGGGCCGCTGGCCGCCAGCGCCGGCTCCTGGTTAGCCGGCACGGGAGGTGAACCCGGCTAGCGGGCCCTCGTCACACGCGCGGGCGGGCGGCCGCCGCGTGCCGATCGTGACCGGCACCGGGCCGCACCTGCGGGAGTGGTCCGGTGCCGGCCGGGGCGGCGTGACGTCCCCGGCGGCGGCCAGCGCCGCAACGCCGTGACCGCGCACGCACTCCGGGTCGGGGCCGTCCAGCGGCAGGCCGGTGAAGAACTTGGCCGCCATGCATCCGCCCCGGCACGCGTCGTACGCCGAGCAGGCTTCGCACGCCCCGCCGGACTGCGGCCGGCGCAACGTGGCGAACAACTCGGAATCGCGCCACACCCCGGCGAAGCCGCCCTCGCCGCGGACGCTGCCCGCCAGGAAGCTCTCGTGGATGGCGAACGGGCAGGCGTACACGTCGCCGACGGGGTCGATCAGGCACACCACTCGGCCGGCCCCGCACAGGTTCAGGCCGGGTAGCGGCTGGCCGTAGCCGGACAGGTGGAAGAACGAGTCGCCGGTGAGCACGTTCTCCCCGTGCGCCACCAGCCAGTCGTAGAGCGCCCGCTGCTGGTCAGCGGTCGGGTGCAGCTCGTGCCAGACGCTGGCGCCGCGCCCGGCCGGGCGCAGCCTGGTCAGCCGAAGCTGGGCGCCGAACTGGCCAGCCAGCGCGGCGAAGTCGCCGAGCTGGCCCGCGTTCTGCCTGGTCACGACCACCGAGAGCTTGAACCCCGAGAAGCCGGCCGCGGCCAGGTTGGCCATCGCGCACAGTGCCGTCCGGTACGAGCCAGGCCCGCGGACGGCATCGTTGACCTGCTCGGTCGCGCCGTCCAGGGAGACCTGGACGTCCACGTAGTCGCTGGCGGCCAGGCGCCGGGCGGCCTGCGGGGTGATCTTGATGCCGTTAGTGGAGAACTTGACCCCGACCCGGTGCGCGACCGCGTAGTCGACAAGCTCCCAGAAGTCCGGCCGCACCGTGGGCTCGCCGCCGCCGATGTTGACGTAGAACACCTGCATCCGCTCGAGCTCGTCGATCAGCGCCATGCACTCGGCCGTGCTCAGCTCGCGCGGATCGCGCCGCCCGGATGACGACAGGCAGTGCACGCAGGACAGGTTGCACGCGTAGGTGAGTTCCCAGGTCAGGCAGATCGGAGCGGCCAGGCCATACTGGAATTGCTCGGCCAGCGCGGCCGGGGCGGCGCTCACGTGGCTCCCCGCTCGGAGATGGACGGCCCCCTGAGGGCAGGCAGTCGCTCGGCGGCCGGCCGCCGCTCGCGGATCATCTGCGACCCGGCGAGCGTGGCGAGGGCGCGCTGGTAGGCGGGCAGTGCCTGCGCGCTCACGCCGGCGGCCTCGCACGCCGACCTCGCGCTGGGGTGCTCGGCCAGGCCGGTCACCACTGCGAGGACTGTGCTGTCCTTGAGAAAGGACAGCTTCCTGGTCCCGAAGTGGTAGAGCAGGGCACCGAACGGCTCAGGGCGCACGGCCACCCGGTCGTCCAGGGACCAGGGGAGGTCCAGGTCGAACGCGGCGCCGGACGCGGCAGTCTCAGTAGACACCGCACATGCCGTCGATCGAGATTTCCTCGACAAGCAGGTCGTCGGCGACGAGCGCGTCGGCGGCGTCAGGCGCCTCGCCACCGGTGGCCGCCGGGACCTGCTCGCCGGGATCCGCAACCTGGGCTGGTTGCTCGATGACCGAAGTCGCGCTCTCGGCCATGCCGCCTCCTCGTCAATGTGGCACTCGGTGCCAACATAATGACATGCTCGGCTCATGAGCGCACCGGGTCGCCGGCGGGCTACCTCGCGGGCCGAGATCGAGCGGGCCGCCTTTGACCTGTTCGGCCGCCAGGGCTTCGAGCGGACCACAGTCGACGAGATCGCGACGGCCGCAGGGATCGGCCGGCGCTCCTTCTTCAGGTACTTCCCTTCCAAGAACGACGTGCCGTGGGGCGACTTCGACGGCGAGCTGGCGAGGATGCGGCTGCGCCTGGCGGCCATCCCCGTCCAGGTGCCGCTGATGGACGCGATCAGGCACGCCGTGGTCGAGTTCAACCGGGTGCCGCCCGAGCAGCTGCCCGCGCACCGGCAGCGGATGCGCCTGATCCTTGGCGTCCCCGCCCTGCAGGCGCACGCCACGCTGCGGTACGCGGCCTGGCGGCAGGTGATCTCCGATTTCGTCGCCGAGCGGACAGGCCAGCGGGCGGACGGGCTGTTCCCGCGTGCGATCGGCTACGCGATGCTCGGCGTCGCCGTGGCTGCCTACGAGCAGTGGCTCGAAGGCGGCCGCGACGACCTGTGCGAGCTGCTGGATACTGCCCTTGGCGCGCTGTCCTCGGCGTTCGCGCTCGCCTCTGGTCAGCCGTAGTGCCGCAGGTGCGGCCACAGCGCCGGCCAGCTCGCCCGCGGCCCGGTGCAGATGCCGATGCCGATGCCGGTCCAGTCGTTCCGCACCCCGTAGGGGGCGTGGTAGGTGGTCAGCAGCCGGCAGCTGGCGAAGTAGGGCCGCAGCTGGCCGAGCGCGTCCACTACGAGCACGGTCCGGTCTGATGCCCGTCCAGGCCCCCAGGTCCAGTAGGCGTTGTGCCCGGACAGCACGGGCGGCAGGCGGCGGGCGGGGCCCAGCACGTCGAGTGCGGCCGCCTCGGCGTAGTAGCCGGTGAAGATCGACGTGGGCCGCTGCCCCGACCTGATCAGCGCGGTGTCCTGCGCGGCGATCGCGCGGGCCAGCTGAGGCCAGCCGATCTCGTCGCCGACTCCCGAGCTCTGCTGCGCCGACGCCGCCAGCACGTGGACTTCGGTGACAGGCACGATCGGCAGCGTGAAGGGCAGCAGCGTCGCCATGCCGAGCACGGGCGCGGCGACCGCGAGCCAGCGCCGCAGCCGTGGCCGGCGGCCGCGGGCGATCCAGCCTTCGGCGGCCGCCGACCCGGCGGCGATCACCGCAGGCGCCATCCCGTCGGTGTAGTACTCCCGGCCCGGGATCCAGGCAAGCACGTAGACCACCACGAGGATCGCCGCCACGGCGAGGAACCGAAGCTCGGGTGTCCGCCAGAGCCTGACGAAGCCGGCGATGACCAGCGGCGCGGCCAGGAGCCCGACATAGATGAGCTGGGCGACTGGGCCACCGATGTAGTCGGCGGTCGAGGTGTTCTCCTGGTGCAGGGCCGAGGCCATGGCCAGCTGCGGCCAGCCACTGGTCGCCTGCCAGAACAAGTTCGGTACCCAGAGCGCGGCCGCGACGGCCGCGGCCAGCCATGGCCACCTGGTCCGCAGCACGCGGCGGTGCATGGTCGCCGCGATGCCGATCGCGAGGACCGCCAGGAGCAGCACGATGAGGTTGTTATCTTCGAGACCGATCCCGGCGGCGACGCCCGCGCCCAGCCACCAGCGCGGCCGGTCCCGCAGCAGCGCGGTGGTCACGCAGAGCCCGGTCACCGCCCAGGCAAGCAGCTCGGGTGAAGTGGTGTTGCCGATGTGCGACGCGCCGATGACGACCGGGGCGCACGCGGTGACCAGCGCGGCGAGTACGCGACCGAGCCGGCCGGCGCCGAACAGCGCGGCGAACCGCGCCGCCACGACCGCCAAGAATGCGCCGGTCAGCGCCGGGATGATCCTGACGGCCGTCGGGTTCAGCCCGAACAGGTCGGTGCTGAACCTGTTGAGCAGCGGGATCAGCGGCGGCTGGTCAACGTAGCCGAGCGAGAGATGGCGGCCTGCCTCGATGAAGTAGAGCTCGTCCTGCTGGAATCCGTACCGGCCGCTCACTGCCAGTTCCAGTGCCACGAACGCTGCGGCGATCGCCCATACCAGGGCCGGCACGCGGTCGGATGTGCGGGATTCGGGTTGCCGCGCCGGCGTCTGCGCGGCGGAAGGGACCGCGGCGGCGGCCGGAGAGCTTGCGGCGGGGGATGCACCGGGCGGGTTCATGGTGTCCTCCTGCGTCTGCAGTCAGGAAGCCCCGGCTGATATCCGAAAAACTGATATCACGATGATAGATCACTGATAGTGGATTGGCTAGCCCCGGGCGGAACTTGCTCACCCGGGCGTCCGGCTCGAGGTCCGAGCCCAGCCAGTTGCCTAGGGTCCTTGGTGAGGCGGTCCGGCCGGAGGTCCTGCGCTGGAACGGCCGCTCGTGGCGGCCGTTCGCGAACCAGCCAGCGCTGCGGCGGCGAGCAGTGATGTACGCCGTCTACGCCCGGTCCGACCGCGACGTCTGGATCGGCGGCAGCGTTCAGAACGGACCGAAGCAGAGCGCGGCGATCGTCGAGCACTGGAACGGCACCACCTGGGTGCGGACCAGTCCCGCACACCACCTCGACGTGGGCGGTCGGCGAGGTGAAGGTGCACAGCCACTACATCGGCTTCATCGCTGCCCACGGCGCACTACCACGCTGAGCAAAGCCGGGCCGCCCAATACCAAGACGGCCATATGGATTATCAAAATGTAATGCCGAGCACGGCGGTCCGCCGACGGCCGGCCCCGGTACACGGGTACGCTCTTTGACGGCCTGGGCAGTCAGCGCCAGGCTGATCCTGGAGTCCATCGGGCACTAGGTACGCGTCACCAAGAAAGTCATCGTGGGCTACCTCTGCGCCGACCAGGCGGACTGGGGCCTAGTCGGGTAGAGAGCGAGCAGCCGAAGTGGTCACTGCGCAGGGTGGGGCCGACGGGGAAGCAGCAGCACCACCAGTCAGCTGGCGGGTCAGTTCCTGGTGCGCTGGCAACGGCGAGTGCGTCGCCGTTGCGCAGCTTCCTTCGGGCCGGATTGCCCTCAGGGACACCAAGAACCCCGCGGGACCATACCTCACCTTCGACGCGGCTCAGTGGCGTACCTTTCTCGCCGGGCTGCGTGCCGGCGAGTTCTAAGCCCTAACTCGCTGACCCGGCAGCCAGCGCCTGGCCGCCGTCATCGTCGCCGTTGCTCTCTCGCCGGATGGCGGCTCCGCACACGCACGTCGACCGGCTCTGTGTCGCCGCGACGAGCACCGGCACGATGCTGATCACGTCGGCTCGACCCTCGCTGCGCCCCGCCTTCCAGGCCTCGTTCTCTAGGGCCAGCTGGGTGGCGCGGGTACGCCACCGCTGCGACTCGCCCATCCACTGATGCGCTTCAGCCTCCCAGCGCTGGGCGTCGGCTTCTATCTCTGCAATTAGGCGGCCATTCCTAGTGCGCATTCTGCATAGCGCGCGGACAAGGAAGATGATCGCTATCACCATTGATGCGACAATGAATTCTGACATTATCATTAACCTCTCTCGGACCTTCTGTTAGCGGCTATCCCCACATGCGCCGCGGCGCTTGGCGGGAGGGCCACGCGGGACGACGTCGCTGGCGACCCTCGGCGCAGTTACTGCGTGCGACCAGATGGTAGGGATGGGGCCCGAGGCTAGGTTTCGGCGAAGGGCGAACGAAGGAGGCCATGAGGTACGCGGCGAATCGACCTTCTGGCGATCCCCGCCGGCTACCATCGTTGGTTCCTCCCATCAAGCGGGAGGCCTCGGCCTCATCTTCCATTGTCGGCACCACTGCCGTTTTTGCAATATGCACGGCAGGTCCCTGAGCAAATGACCTTCAGATACTTCCTGTGACGGACCCTGCGCGTTAGGCTGCGTGTGGTACCCCGTGGGCCGTAGTGACCCCTGGGAATGGAGAGATCGAGTCAGGTGCCTGAGCTTGGCAGTCCGCAGGTTCGCCGTCGTCGGCTCGCCGTGGAACTCCGTCGGCTCCGGGAGGAGCGCGGCCTGCGCGGCGAGGACGTGGCCGAATCTCTTGGCTGGTCGTCGTCCAAGCTGAGCAGGATCGAGACGGCGCGGATCGGCATCAAGGCCGATGACCTGGACAGGCTGCTCCGCCATTACGATCTGCCTGCCGATTACCGTCAGGAACTGCTCACGCTCGCGAGCGAGTCGAGGAACCGCGGCTGGTGGTCGGCCTACGCCGATGCGGTGCCGGAGAAGTTCGCCACGTACCTGGTCATGGAGACTGAGGCCGTATCGATCTCGGGGTGGAGTCCCGACCTCGTGCCGGGCCTGCTGCAGACCGAGGAGTATGCACGAGCCACGATCGACGCGCACATGGCGGCGACCGCCCCGCTGTCGCCGGGAGAGGTCGAGCGCCGCGTTCAGGCCCGACTGCGCCGCCAGCAGATTCTGACCAGCGAGAGCCCGAAACGCTTTGCCTGCGTGCTCGACGAGTCGGTGCTGCTGCGCCGCGAGACGAGCGCGCGCGTCATGCGCGACCAGCTCGGCAACCTGATCGCCATGTCCGCGCTGGCGAACGTCACCCTGCACGTGCTGCCGCTGGACGGCGCGCATCCGATCGGTACCGGCGCTTTCATGCTGTTCCAGTTCGCGCCGATACCGGGGATCGGGGCGGTCTCCGACATCGTCTACATCGAGCAGCTCACCGGCAGCGCCCTGTACATCGACGACGACGCTGAGACCTACCAGTACCGGCGCGGCTTCAGCCAGCTGGTCGCCGAGTCACTCGACCCTGCCACGTCGGTCGGCCTGATCGAGCGGATCATGCAGGACACCTGGTCGCGCTAGGGACTCAGGCGAGGCCGACCCCCGGTCAGTAGCGCGCGCCCTGCGGGGCGGGCAGGCTGTCGAGCTCGGCCAGATCGGCCGCGCTGAGCTGGACGTCCGCGGCGCCGGCGTTGTCGGCCAGGTAGCGCGGCGTCTTGGTGCCAGGGATCGGGATCACCTGGCTGCCTCTGGCGAGTACCCACGCCAGCGCGACCTGGGCGGGCGTGACCCCGGCCCGGCCGGCGACCTGCCTGATCTGGCCGACGATGGCGAGGTTGGCGCGCAGCGCGTCCTGCTGGAACCTGGGCAGCCTGCGGCGGAAGTCGTCCTGCGGCAGGTCGTCGAACGAGGCGAACCGACCGGCCAGGAAGCCGCGGCCCAGCGGCGAGAACGGCAGGACCGCGATGCCCTGCCCCAGGCAGAACGGCAGCACCTCGGCCAGCGGGTCGCGGGTCCACAGCGACAGCTCGGATTGCACTGAGGTCACCGGGTGGACCGCCTGCGCCCGCCTGATCTCGTCGACCGTCACCTCGGACATGCCGATGTGCCGTGCCTTGCCCGCCGCCACGGCCTCGGCCATCGCACCCCAGGTCTCCTCCAGCGGCACCTGCGGGTCCACCCGGTGCAACTGGTAGAGGTCCACGTGGTCGGTGCCCAGCCGGCGCAGGCTGCCGTCGATCGAGGCGCGCACGTGCTCGGGGCGGCCGTCCCGAGCCGGGCCAGGTGACCTGGTCGCAGGGTCCGCGCCGCTGGGAGAGTCGGCGATCAGGCCGACCTTGGTGGCCAGCACCGCCCGGTCCCGGTGCGGGCCGGCCAGCGCCCGGCCGACGAGCTCCTCGTTGGTGTACGGCCCGTACGCGTCCGCAGTGTCGATCAGCGTCATGCCCAGGTCGAGTGCCTGGTGGATCACCGCGATCGAGGTGGCCTCATCGCGCGGGGTCGCCATGTCGTAGGAGTGGGTCATCCCCATGCAGCCCAGGCCGATGACGCCCACCTCGGGTCCGCCGGCGCCCAGCGTCGTGGTTCGCATGCCGTCTCGCCTTCCGCCAAGCGCGTGCACACCGGTGCGCCATCGTAGCCGGGACCGTCCCCCGCGAGTTGCGTTCGGGATGGAGAATGGTGCACAGCCCGCTCGCGTCCTCGCCGGGCCTGGTTCCCTCAGACTGCCCGGGAGACGTCATGACGCAGCATCCTGCGGATCTGGCCAGGCTCGCGGACGAGTTCTGCCGGGCCAGCATCAGGGATCACACCGGCCGCGCGGCGCGGATGCTGACGGCCAGGCCCGAGTTGGCGGACTACAGCGTCGCCACCGCCGTCGTACTCGGCGACGCCGGCCGGATCGCCAGTGCGCTGGCGGCAGACCCTGGCCTGGCAACCCGGCCAGACCCGAGGACCGGCTGGACCGCCCTGCATGCGGTCTGCGGGTCGCGCTGGCACCAGCTCGACCCGGACCGCGCGGACGGACTGGTCGCCACGGCCACTGCGCTGCTCGACTCGGGCGCTGACCCTGGCGGCGCCTCCGGCCAGGGACCGGCGGGCGGCTGGACCCCGCTGCGCTGCGCCGTCGCCGGGACCCCGCATCCCGCGATCGTGGATCTGCTGCTCGAGCGCGGGGCGGTGCCCGACGATGACGACCTGTACCTCGCCGGGTTCCACGAGGACGAACACCGGCTGGTGCGGCTGCTGATCGAACGGATGCCGCCGCTCGGCCCGATCGCCAGGATGGCGCTCGCCGCGCCGCTCAGCCGTAACGACACCGAGGGAATCCGGTTGCTGCTCGCGGCGGGCGCCGATCCGGGCCAGTACTCCGAGGACCAGGGCGTGCCCTACCCGGTGATCTACGCGTCGGTCCAGGCTGGATGCGCGCCCGAGCTCGTTCGGCTGCTGCTCGACCATGGCGGCGACCCGGCCGCCCCCGGCCCGGACGGCCGGTCGCCGCATGCGCTGGCGGTCAGCATGGGCCGCGCCGACCTGGCCGGCCTGCTGAGGCGATACGGAGCGGCCGACGATGCGTCCGGCGCCGACCGGCTGCTGCACGCATGCCTGCGCGGCGACCGGGCCGGGGCCTACGACTTGCTTGAACGCAGCCCCTCCCCGCTCACCGACCTCACCACGGCCCGTCAGGCCGACGCGATGATCCAGGCCGCTGAGGCGGGCTCGCTCGCGGCAGTCCGGCTGATGCTCGAGATCGGATTCGACCTGCGGGCGCGCGGTGGGTCGTTCGACGGTGAGCCGCTGCATGCGGCCGCCTACGCCGGCAGCGCCGAGGTGGTCGCCGAGCTGATCGAGCGCGGCGCCGACGTCGAGGCGCGGGACGGCAGGTGGGAGAGCACGCCGGTGGACTGGGCCGCCGTCGGCAGCGGAGAGCGGCCGGCCGGCAACCCGCGGGCCGACTGGCTGGCCACCGTCCGGGCGCTGATCGGCGCCGGCGCGTCCCTGGAGGAGATCACGCTCGATCCCGACGGGCTCAAGCAGCCGAGCGCCGAGGTGGCCGCGCTGCTGCGCGAGCACGGCGTCAGGGAGTTGCCGCTGCCGCGTCCCCGGCAGGATCGATGACGAGGAGCCAGGACCAGTGATGTTCGCACAGATGAGCGGACGGAGGAAGATGGTCGGCTGGCCGTTCCTGAGGATGTCGCGGCCCCGAACACGTCCGCATGCACCGTGAGGTGACCATGGCTGCCCCTGCCGAAGGTGACTGTCCCGGCCGGCATTGCCCGCAGAGAGAGGGGAACAACGGCTGCGCTGCCGTGGGCGGTCGCGGTGCCGGCGGTGTCGGCGATGCTCGCGCTGGCACCCGCCTACGCAGCGAAGGTAAGAACGACCGCCGCGGCTAGACCACGGGTACGAGCGGCAAGACTCATTTGTCAGGCCCCTTTCTGATTCGCCGGCACCGACCGGTAGAAAGAAATAGAACTTACTGCCATCCTTCGGCACCGTCGGCGTCAAGACGACCGACCAGCGTCTCTGCTGGCGCCCTGAATCCGGACTATAACGCGAGCTAGGTCGGCTATCTCGGACGCAGCGACCTGAAGATAGTGAATGTCACTAATGACTTTGGCGTCTTTCGGGAAAGCAATTCCTGGCCTGCGGAATCCTGCTATTCACGAAAAACAGGAGCTGGCGCGTGATGGCAGGCAGGAGAGCACGCCGGTGGACTGAGCCCTCCGTGGGTTCTGGCGGATGGGTACCCTCGTAAAGTCGCGACGAGCGCGCTGCGTGGCTGGCGTGATCGGGGCGGTCGGGGGAAGCTGATGTCGATATCGAGGCCCCCGTGCGGGCCGGGATTGGTGGCGAGGCTGCCATGGCGGGCTTTGGTGATGGCCACGGCTGCCGCGACGCTGTCCGGCTGGCTGTTGCTCTGGCTGCGCGAAGAGTGAGCAGGCCAGGCCGGTGATCTCCGCCCGACACCTCTCAGGCCCTGCCCGCGCGCTGCGCCGGCAGCACGTCCGGCCACCGGGCAAACGGGTGATCTTTGGTCTGCTGGTGTTCGCGTTCATCGCCGGCCTGGGGCTGCTGGCAGCGTTTGTCCCGATCAGCCACGGGTTCCAGTCGAAAGGCGGTGGCTGGTTCTTCCCTGAGGTTGTCGGCGGCCAGTTCACGTTGCGCCCGCTGCTGGTCGCCGTGCCGTGGGCGGCCGGTTTCGTGCTCGGCCTGATCGACTGGCGTCGCCCGTGGCGAGTCGATCATCTGGACTTGCTGGCGCTCGCCGGCTTCTTCCCCGTGGCCATGCTGCTCAGCGACGGCATCTCCGCAGCCGGCCTGTGGCTCGCGGCCGTCTGCCTTGGCTGGCTGTTCGTCCGCATGCTCGGAGCTTATTTCGGGAAGTGGCGGAGGCCGGAACTGCGTCCGTCCATCAGCTCCCGGTGGCTGGGCGCGGCAATAGGGGTGCTGCTGCTCGTCCGGCTCGGCGGCGTCGCGGCCGGGAACATCCTGGACGTCGGGCAGGCGAGCTCGCTCGGTGCGTGGCGTCTGCTGCACGGGCTGCACCTTTACGGAGCACTGTCCTGGCAGGGCCCCAGCGGGCTAACGATCTACCGGCCTGACTCCTATGGGCCCTTCGCGTACTACGCGTACATTCCGTTCGTCGCCATCTTCCCGCCAGCGCCGGCGGTGATCGCGACGCTGTTGCCGGCGGCCTGCTTCGACGTGCTGACGCTCGCGGGACTCTACAAGCTCGGCTCCCGGATCGGAGGTCGGCCGCTCGCGCAGGCGTTCATGTTCGCGTATCTGCTCTACCCGTTCACCGCCCTGTCCTTGATGGCGGAAACCAACGATGCGCTGGTCGCCGCCCTGTGCGTATGGACGATCGCCGCAGCGCAGCGGCCGGTTACGCGCGGGCTGCTGATCGCAGCAGCCGCCTTGACGAAGTTCGTCCCGGTGCTGCTCGCATTCCAGTTCCTGGGTGTGAAACGCGGGCGCCCGCGCTACGTGCTGACCCTGGTCGCCTCGCTCGCCGGGATGCTCGCCTGGCCGCTCATCACCTCCGGGACGGCGCAGTTCCTCGACTCGACGTTCGGCTACCAGCTTTTGCAGCGCGGCGGCGGCTTGCAGTTCAGCATCTGGACCTACCTGCCGCACGTGGCGACGCTGGCAAGGCCGCTACTCGCCGCCGGCTTGGTGCTGCTAGCGATCTCACCGGTGTGGCGTCCTGGTGTGCAGGACCCGCGGCAGCACGCCGCTCTCGCCGCCGCGCTCCTCATCGGTGCGGAGCTACTACTCGGCTACTGGTTCTACAGCTACCTCATCTGGTTCTACCCGCTGCTCGTCGTGGCGGTCATCCAGCCCTCACGGGACCACCGGGACGCCGAGACGCTCACGCACGGTGCTGGAAGAAGCGAGCCGGCGGCATCGGCTTGCGCGAGCGCAAGCTCGCACGACCCGGCCGCGCCTGCCACTGCCGTCACTTCGCAACGGGCTGTGGCAGGCCCGGCCAATGCCGCCTAGCTTCCGCCGGGGGTCGGGGTGGAGGTGAGGACGATGCCGGTCGGCTCCTCACCGTCTCCCGCGTTAGGCTCGCCGCCGTAGCCGACGTCGAAGCTGCCAACGAGACTGTCGGTGGCTGTATCGAATACCGTAACGATGCCCGAGGTGAGCCCGCCTACCCGCAGCTGGCTGCCGTCGGGTGTCAGAGCCAGACTGACGGGGTCGCCGGGGTCGGTCATCGTGTCCGTGACCGTGTCCGACGCCGTGCTGATGCCTGAGATGGCGTTGGAGTCGCCGTCGGCCACGTAGAGCGTGCTGCCGTCGGATGAGATCACCAGCTGCCAGGGCAAGCTGGCCGACCTGGATTGTGCCCGTGACAATGCTGGTTGCGGCGTTGATGACCTCCACCAGACCCTGGATGGTGTTGGTCACGTAGACCGTTCTGCCGTCTGGCGTCACCGCGACGCCCTCCGGATCGCCGAGCCCGTGGACCACGCTGACCACCTGGAGGGTGAAGGTGTTGATGACCAGCAGACCGGACCCCGTGGTCACGTAGGCAGTGGCCCCGGGCGGCGAGAACGCGATCTCGCGAGGATCGGTCGGCATCGGCAGCCTCGCTGTCACCGCATCGGTGGCCGCTGAGATCACGCTGATCCCGCCGAGCGACGGCTGGCCGGTCTGCGGGCCGGTGTCGGCTACCCACACCTGGCTGCCGTCGGGGGTGACGGCCAGATCCTCGGGGTCGAAACCCACGTGGGTGAGCGTCTCAGCGGGGCGCGGCGGGAGCACACGATCCGGTGGTGCTGCGCGAGCAGGTTCTCGGTTTCGCCGGCGAGCTGGACGCGGGACGAGACCAGCACGATCAGGTAGTCGCAGACGCGTTCGAGGTCGGAGACAAGATGCGAGGAGAGGATGACACTGGTGTCGTTGTCAGCGACCGACTCCATCAGCTGACGCAGGAAGTCGCGACGAGCAAGCGGGTCCAGGCTGGCCACCGGCTCGTCGAGGATGAGCAGCTCGGGCTGCTTGGCGACGGCGATGGTCAGGGCGAGCTGGGCGCGCTGCCCGCCGGAGAGCTTGCCCGCCCTCTGCTTAGGGTCGAGGCCGAGCTGGCCGATACGCGCCTGCGCTAGCTTCGCATCCCAGCGGCGGTTCAACTTGGCGCCGAGCTTGAGATGATCGGCAACGGACAGGCTCGCGTAGGTGGGGGTGTCCTGGGCGACGTAGCCGACCCGCGCCAGGGTGCAATCGGCCAGCGCTTGGCGCCGGCCATATCTCTTGCCCAACGCGTGGGCCTGCAGGACGGCGTTCATATCTCCTCTTCGGCGCTCTCGCGGCGGGTGTTCTGGAACATCGCGTCGATGCCGGGCTCGGTCAGGCCCGCGGCGCGGGCCTTCTCCAGCCATGCGCGCAGCTCCTGCTGGAGTGGGCCGTGCTCGGCCAGCGAGGCGTGGGCCTGCGACCGGGTGATGAAGGTGCCCACCCCCGGTTTGGCCGCGGCCAGCCCCAGGTGCTCGAGTTCGCGGTAGGCCTTGCTGACGGTGTTTGGGTTGATCGCCACCTTGGCGACAACCTCTTTGACCGTGGGCAGCTTGTCGCCCTCCGAGAGCAGCCCCAACAGCAGCGCCTGGCGCACCTGCCCGACAATCTGCAGGTACGGGGCGATCCCGGAGCGCGCGTCGAGGTGGAAGCTGATCACGTACTACCGTTCCACTAGGTTACTAGGAGAATGAGAATGCACGGTGGCCGGTCGCCTGTCAAGCCCACGAGTTCCGGCAACTCTGTGGTTGCTGCCAGCTCGCCTCGCGGCGGGCCCGTCGGCGCCAGGTCCAAGCCTGATGCCCGCGGCTCTGGGTCCCCCTGTGCCGGCATCCGCCACACCTACAACGCTCTGCGACCGCACCAGGCCCTCGACGAACGCACGCCGCGCGGTTTACCTAACTAGGAGGTCCTGACATGGCCAGTAAGTTCACCGAGCTTGCGATCGACTGTGCAGATCCCAACGGTCTCGCCCGGTTCTGGTGCTCGGTCCTTGACTACGAGGTGCAAGACGAAGACGACGGAATTGTTACAATTGGCTCTCCTATGCTGCCTGAAGGCAAGAACCACCTCGGCCCAGTGCCACCGACGTTGACATTCGCGCACGTGCCCGAGGGCAAGACCGCCAAGAACAGGCTCCACCTCGACGTCAACCCAACCGACAGGGAGCAGGACGAAGAGGTCCGTCGCCTGCTCGACCTAGGTGCCCGACACGCCGACGTCGGTCAGGGCGATGAGAGTTGGGTCGTGCTTGCCGACCCAGAGGGGAACGAGTTCTGCGTCCTTGCGGGCCGCCGCCCCTGATCGTAGGCCGCACACCGCGCCAGACCTGCTTCCAGTCGACAGCCGGGCGGCCATGGTCACCCGCACGCCTGGATATAAGTCCTCGTCGCGGATTACCTCGGCTGTCGCCGTTGCGGTGTCGAAGGTGACCCCGTCCTCCAGGGCCGTTCTGCGCCGCCGCGGCACCTTGCGCGCGCTCGATCTAGGCGCCCCAGCAGCACTCGGCAGCTGGAACGCGCGGCGTGCGGCAAGTCTACATCTGGGCCACTTGGCCGCCTGGCATTCAGCGGACGCCGGACACGCACAGTAACTGTGTGCGAGAGTTACGTCACTCAGAGCTACGCGAGATCAGGGGGACACGCATGCGCAGATGTGCGCTCCGACCACTGCTGAGTGGCGCCACGCTGGCCGCAGGGCTGCTAGCCGTGACTCCCGCGGTCGCCAGCGCGCAGGCGCGGGCCGCGGCAACCATCGGCTGCGATGACATCAGCGCCCTTAACGCCGCCATCACCGCGGCCAACGCCGGCACCGGGCCGTCGGAGATTGTGCTCGCGGCTAACTGCGTCTACACCATCAGCGCGCCGGCGGGCTCGAGCACGTTCGGGCCCGTCGGCCTGCCGGAGGTCACCAGGACCGTCACGCTGATCGGCGAGCACACGACCATCCAGCACGCCGACAACGGCGTGCTGTTCCGGATCGCCGCTGTCAGCGGAACGACGGCGGGGCTGACTGTCCAGGGCATCACCGCCAGCGGCGGTCTGGTCAGCGGGTCCGGCGGATGCTACGCGGCAACGGCCGGCGCGGTACTCATGCTCCGCAACAGCGCGGTGACAGACTGCACGGCCTTCGCGAACGGAGGCGGGATCATCGTCAACCTGGATGCCACCGCCACGATCTACGGCAGCGTCCTGCGCGGCAACAGCGGCGGCAGCGGCGGAGCCATCTACGCTGACGAACTCGGCGCCATCGGGATCAGCAACTCCGTGCTGAGCGGCAACCAGGCAGCCCTCGGCGGGGCGATCTTCACCGGCGGCCGGGGCCTGACCGTCATCGCCTCCACTATCACCAGCAATGCCGCCTCTGAGGAAGGCGGCGGGGTCTACAACAGCACATCACCCATGCTTCTAGGCGGGGCGACGCTGCAGTACAACACGGCCGGCACCAAGGGCGGCGCCATATCAAACTACGGCCTGAGCACGCTGCGGAACACCGTGATCACCGGCAACCGCGCACCCGAGGGCGGCGGCATCTGGCAGGGCGGCGGACGCACCACGCCGATCATCAGCCTCATCTTCGGCAACACCCCGAACAACTGCCGGCCGGTCGGATCGGTGCCTGGCTGCTACACCTAACCGCCGCCAGCCCGATCACTGCTCAACGGCCGACAGGCGACTCGCCAGCCTTCCAGCGGTCCTAGACCCCAGGGCGGCAGTGCGTCACTTCTTTCTCGCCATCATCGTCGCGGGTCTCATCCGAGCCAGAACCGAGCGCACATCTGGCATGAGCGCCCGCGCGAGCGACGATTCACCCGGGCTGGGTGAGGTGCCCCCGGTGTGCTCAGAGAACGTGAGCGGATGGCTGCGCAGGTCCGGGGGCGCGAGCGTGGCTGGCGGGCGCCGGTCGCCACGCTGCAGATCGTCCTGGGGTGCGCGCTTGCGCCGGTGTCGGTGCTGGCGCTGCGGCACGCGCTGCCGGCAGCCCGGTAAGGCGCTCGGTGATCGCTCAGGCTGCCGGGTTCGCGTTGCTGGCGGCGATTTCACCGACGGCACTGCTGGTGGCCGCGGTTTACCTGGGATCCGCGCGCCCCAGGCAGACCGGCCTGTCCTACCTGGCCGGCGCGGTGGTCATGACCACCGCGATCGCGGTAGCGGTCCTGGTGGCGCTGCGCAGCGCCCACCTGGACCGCCCCGAGCAGCACGCGCCGCGCGACGGGCTGCGGCTTGGCCTCGGCCTGCTGCTGCTGGCGATCGGGCTCGTGATCGCGGCCCGCCGCCGACGCAGGCCTGCAGCCCCGGAGAAGAAGAAGCGGCAAGGGATCGTGTCCAGGATGGTCGCCAACCCCTCCCCGCTGAGCGCGTTCGCCGTTGGCATCGTGGTGTTCGCCCCTGGGGTGACCTTCCTCGCCGCGCTCGAGGTGATCGCCACGTCGCGAGCCGACATCGAGCTCACGACCGTGGCCGCGGCGGTCACCATCGTCATCGACGTTCTGCTGGTGTGGCTGCCCTTCGTGCTGTACCTGATCGCGCCCGGCCTGACCGAGCATCGGCTGAAGACCTTCAACAGCTGGCTGCGCGCACACGGCGCCGCGCTGGTCGTCGGCGCACTGATCGTGGCCGGCGTGATCCTGGTCGTCGACGGCAGCTACGGGCTCATCGCGGGCACCTGAGGACCGTGACCGTGACCGGCGGCACCGTGCCTGACTCGGCGGCCGTGCCGTTCACCGCGGTCGGCACCTACTACTGGGCGGCGTTCTACTCCGGCCACGCGCACAACACGGCGGCCGCGAGCGACTGCACCACCGAGGTGCTCACCGTCAGGGGACATCCGACGATCGTGACGCAGGCCTCCCGCGAGAACGGGGCCTTCTTTGTCGACACGGCGACGCTAACGGGCACCGGCGGCACGATCACCGCCCACTCGTCGCGGGTTCGCCGCCGCGACTCATTGAGGGTTGAGTTGACAAAGAGATGACAGTTCTTCAACGATCAGTGTCATGTCTAGAACCGTGAGCGTGACAGTTACCGACGATATCGATGGCTCGGAGAACGCCGAGACCGTCACTTTTGCTTACGGAGGGGTGTCTTACGAGATAGACCTGGGCAGCCCAAACCGGGCCGGGCTGGAGCGGGTCTTCGCGCCGTTCATTGCGGCGGGCCGGCACGTCGATCGGGGCAGCAACGGCCGCAGCGGCCGTTCGGGGGGTTCGCATGCGGACCGTGCCGCGGTGCGGGCGTGGGCGAGGCAAGCGGGCCTGCCGGTGTCGGATCGGGGCCGGATCAGCAGCGAGGTCGTGAGGCAGTACGAGGCCTCGCACTGACGGTTCCGCCGGGGAAGCCCGTCCTCGTGTCCTGCAGGCGTTGCCGCTGCCGCCATCCCCTAAGGCGGATGCCGGGTGGCCTGGGGCCGGGATAGTTACTGGTCTGGATGGCTGGCCGCGGGGAGGGTGACTTCCCGTCGGCCGCGCGCCAGGACGGGCTGGATCGGCTGGTCTCGGAGATCGTCCGCGAGACCCTGGACTAGGACCCCGCGGTCGTGGTGGTCGACAGCGCCAAGATGCGGGGCGACTTCGCCCACGAGCGCGAACTGCGCCGGGCGCTGTATGACCTGACCGGCCGGTTGAGCAGAAAGTGCACGCCCTGCGAAGAAAGGGTCAGACAGCCGCGGCTGGAGCGGCTGGGCCCGGCTGCCGGCGAGCGTAGAGACTCCCCGATGAACTGGACGACGCCCGGCCTGCGGCGGCTGACGCCGTCAGCCTCGCTTCTGCTTGTCGCGGCCGCTGGCGCCTGGGCGGGGGTGGCGGTGGTGACACGTGACATGGGCTCGATGCCCGGGACTATGGGCCTGGGCATCGGGGCGTTCGTCGGTGTCTGGTCACTGATGATGGCCGCCATGATGCTGCCGTCGGTGGCGCCGTTCGCGTCGTTGTACGCGCGCTCTTTGCGGGGCAACCGGGGGTGGCGATTGGCCTGGTTCGCCAGCGGCTACCTGATTGTGTGGGGCGTGGCGGCCTTTCCCGCGTATGGGCTGGCGTGGCTGGCGGGCCAGCTCGTGGCTAGCCGCCCGGCGGCGGCGATGGCGCTGGCGGTGGGCATCTTCGCCGCTTGCGGCGTCTATCAGCTGACCTGGCTGAAAGACTGGTGCCTGGCCCGCTGCCGCTCGCCGCTGGGGCTCATGCTCAAGCTGGCCGGCTACCAGGGGCGCGGTCGCGACTTGCTGGCGGGGCTGTACCACGGCACTTTCTGCTTGGCCTGCTGCTGGGCGCTGATGGGCCTGCTGGTCGCCTTCGGCTTGATGAACGTGGTGGCCATGGTGGCCCTGGCCGGCGCCGTCCTTGCTGAGAAGACGTGGGTCTGGGGCACGTATTTCAGCCGCGTGCTGGGCATCGCCGCGCTCGGCTTGGCCGTGGCGGTGGTCTTCTATCCGGGCCTGTCGCCCGGCCTGCACCAGGTGGCCAGCCCTGGCCAGATGGGGCATGTGATGACCGGATCAGGGTCGGGCCCAGTGGCCAGCTGGCGGGTGCGGGGCTTTTATTTCGAGGGATACAACTGCCAGGCGATCTGCCCGTGCCGCAGCGCGGGCGGCCGGCCCGGCGGGCCATCCAGTTACGGGGAATGCTTCGGCGCCCTTCCTGGCAGATCCGCCAAGGTCACGCCGGCGGCACCGACCTTTCCGGCATGCAGACCGTGCTCTCGCTCCGATACCTCGATGCAGTGCAGCCCAGCACCCCCTGGGAGGTCGTGCTCTACGTCGACCAAGCCGCCAATGACGAGCAGCGGACCACGCTGGCCGACATCTTCCTGGGCCGGGCCGGCGGAACGGTCGCCCGGCTGTACGGTCCGGCCATCGGCGAGGCCTACGCCATCCGCCCCGCCCGGATCACCCTCGAGCACGCCGCAGCCCGCAAACGCATCGACATCGTCGGCTACCTGACCGTGGCGGCCGAAGGCTATGCCTCCGAATCTGGCGACGTCCGCTGCGGCATCCCGGGCTTCGACCACCCTGGCACCGAGCTTCACGGCCAGGCGCTGCGATCAACCGACCCCGCCCTGCGCTGGGAAGTCAGAGGACGCCGCCACGCCGCCTTCACCACCGACTTTGACTACCGTTCCGACCCATACGCGCTGAGCTCCGCAGCGCATTACCGAGAGTCACTCCTAGAGCTGTAGATGCCTGGCATTGTCATCACTTTGCCACTGCGGCCAGGTACCGTTCAGGCGCGACGCTTGAGGGAGGTGCTGGTCATGGACGCACAGGAGTGGATGGCCGGCGAGCGCGCCGGGGAAGCGCTAGATGCCGTGCCGACCGGGGATGGCTCGCAGGGCGATGGCCGTGCGGCCCGGCAGGGGGACCCGGCGAAGCTGCCGCCACTAGCATCGGGTGCCCTGCCGGTCATCGGGCATGCGCTCGAGTTTCTGCGTGATCACCGGCGGCTGCTGGAACGTGGCTACGCCGAGCATGGCGAAATCTTCCGGCTGCATCTGGGCCGCCGTCCCGCGGTGGTCCTGCTCGGCCCGGACCTTGCCAGGTGGTATTTCAAGGAGACCGACCATAGCCTGCTGATCGGCCCGAGTCTTGCCTTCACCGCCGACCTGTTCGGCCCGGACCTGTACTACCTCGCTGACCCGGACGAGTACCAGCGCCAGCGCCAGATCGGGCTGTCGCTGTTTAGGGGCAAGATGGCGGCAGGGCACCTGGCCATCATGGAGCGCCGCTGCGCCCAGTTCACGGCACGTCTGGGCAGCGAAGGTACCTTCGACCTCCCGAGCGAGATGAATGATCTGGTGCTCGGCGTGCTCATGGAGGCGCTTGTCGGTGACGACTTCGTCCGCCGGATGCCGCCCACCGCTGCCAGGGACTTCCGCCTCTTCATCCGCGGCGTCGATCCGATCACGCCGGCCTGGATCCCCGCCCCGCATCTGGTGCGCGCCAGGCGCGCCCGTGACCGGCTGCGCGCCGCTGCGGCCGAGCTGGTCAGGGCCAGGCGCGACAGCCCTGTGGATCCGCCTGACTATCTGCAGGTGCTGGCGTCGGCTAGGGGACTAGATGGCGAGCCGGTCGCCGAGGACCAGGTCGTGCAGGAGGTGCTGAGCACGGTCTTTGCCGGGCACGACAGCACCACCGGTCATCTCGGCTGGGCTGTGATCGACCTGTTGCAGCATCCGGACGAACTCGCGAAAATCCTCGCCGAACAGCAGGAGGTGGTGCCCGACGGCACCGCGCTCGACCCGGCTTCCGTGCACCGCATGGCCTGCCTTGACCGGGCGCTACGCGAGACCATGCGGCTTCACCCGGTCGTCCCGCTCATGATCCGCCGGGCCGTCAAGCCGGTCGAGCTCCGCGGCCGCCTGATCCCAGAAGGTGCTGACGTCTTCATCGCACCGGTGCTGTCCCACCGCCTGCCCCGGATCTTCGAGGATCCGGAGAATTACCGTCCCGACCGTTATCTGACGCATCCGGAGCTAGCCGGTTACCTGCATGGATTCGGCGGTGGTGCACACAGGTGCCTGGGCGAGCACTTCGCCGACCTGCTCGCGCACGTCGCGCTGACCAAGCTGTTCCGGCAGTTCGACCTGACCCTGACCGACCCTCACCCGGCACCAGTGCGAACACCTGCGTTCAAGGGTCCGCGCTCGCCGTGCCGGATCTGGTACCGGCGCAAGCTGTAAGTCTGGCTAGCACGCGCCAGCGACTGATGACCCTGGGCAACGTGCGCCCCCAGCAGGATTCGAACCTGTGCACACGGCTCCGGAGAGGGTGGCCGTAGAGCTCGGTGGCCTGGGCAGACATCCCGCCGATGGCAAGTCCAGTCACCTTTCGGTCACGGACAGCGGCGGTTCATGCGGCAGCCTGGCCACCAGCTCAGGGCGCTACTGTCGTGACGACCACGAAGCTGACGCTGGCCGGGCCGAACCGGGTACGCACGTGGACCTGCCAGCGTCCCGGCCGGAGCACGACGAGCTCGGTGAAGTGCCCACTAGCGATCTTGATCTGCCGCAGCCGCTCAGGCACGCCGGGATCGAGCCGGACCGTGACGACGGGCAGCACTCTGGCGAGTTGGGTCGTCGATCCGTAGAAGATCAAGTGCCAGTCGTTCAGCCCGGTGCCGCCCGCCGCCGGTCTGGAGCAGCCGGACGGTGACCGGGAGCGCGGGATGCCTACCACGGTTCCTCGAAGAAGGGAGTACACGGTCGGTCCCGCGGCAGCATTTCCGTCCTGGTCTGGGGGCTGAATAACCGCTAGCGGCGTTCTGCCTTGTTGTATCTTTAATGTGTACGTACAAAAGCGCGTTGATTACGCCGAGAGGTGTTAAATGGTAGATGCGTCGCAAACACTCGGCTCGCCGCAGGTCGCGGGGCTGCTCGTCGATCCCAAGGGCTACGGTGCCTCGGCGTACCGATCGGCCGGCTATGCCGCCGGGCCGCTCGGTCCCGCCATTGCGTCAGCGCTTCAACGGTTGACGGGGAAGGGCCGCCGGAAGGGCGAGGAGTCGCTGCGGGAGGTGGTGTTCGATACTCCGAGCCCCGGGGGCGGCTTGCTGGCCCTCACTGATCAAGAGCTTGCCCTGGTGGCGGGCCGGGGTTATTCCAAGGTGGTCGGCCGGGTGCCGCGCAGCGAGATCGTCTCCGCCGCGCGGCTGGGCAGCGGGTTCCCGAACCCAACCTTCGCTCTGGTCATCGTCTTCACAAACGGCCACGGGTGGTACTTCGACGTACGGTGGAACCGGGGGCGGGCCGCCAAGAAGTTTCTTCCCCTCCTCAAGGCGGAGCCGCCATCCGGCTCACAAAGCTAGCCTGCACGGAACGGGGGGTCTCCTGCGCCAAGGCCGGGACTCTATAAGCCACCTGCATCGCGCAGCCCCGATCGGTCACCCCCCCCAATATGAAGGCGCAGCTCAGCCGCAGACGACGTGCTGCTCTGGGATATACTCCGCTGCCGCTAGCCACGAGCAACTGCCCTACTAGGACAGGGCGCATTCGTCACGGACAACGGCTGGGTGGCCGTGCGTAAGGACTGGAAGGTCCTATTCGTCAGATCCCACCTGAAGGGCAGCATCAATGGCAGCCCTACGTCGGGCACCGCTGCGGAAGCCCTGGCAGTCGTGATACTTGCCCACTGGTGCGGTGATTAGCGCTGTCGTCCCGCTGTTGTCCGCAGCCCAAAGATGCCCGAACGCTGCGGCATCAGCCGTTACAGCCGCAACTGCATCCCTTAGGGCAACTGCACGACGACCCGTGCCCGCAAGAACAGCCATGCACCGCCCGCACGCCTCCGATCCATGTCTGCGCCGCAGTCCTCCCTAATCAGCTAACACCTGGCGGCCGCTGTCGGCAACCCGCATTGAAGGCCATCAGCCGCGGGCGCCGCAGCTCATCCACTGAAGTCAGCGGGCTGCTTTCGTCCGGTGCATGCGCCGGTAGCTGCTAGCCTTCCGGACGTGGTCTCCGCGGGTCGAGCCGACGGTGGACTTCGCCGACGCCCAGCGTGTGAGCTAGGACCCGCTGAGCGGCGTCCGGGTGTCCACCGCGCCGCTGACTGACAGTACGTACCACAGGCCCATGTCGTCGGCCTGCCCGGTGGCTTCGCCGGGCGAGGTGTCGCCCTGCCATAGGTAGAGCGGCCACCCGTTGTAGGTCTCCTGCCAGGATCCGTTGCTGCGCCGTACGGTGCCCAGGAGGGAGGCTCTGACGCCCGGGCCGGCCTTTGGCCTGGTGACGCCGCGCGGCAGGACCAGGGGAGGCCACTGGTCGGCGCAGAACCCGCTGCATCGTGACCGCCCGCGGTGATCGGGACCGTACATGTACAAGGTGAGGCCCTGGCCGTCGACCAGGATCTTGCCCAGCCCGGCGACCGTGCCGGCCCGTACCTCGTATTTCGGCGCGCCCGCGCCGGAACTGCCCGCACCGCAGCCCGCCAGCGCGGCGGCCACGGCAAGCACGCCGGTGAGAAATGCTGCCCGGCGGGTGCAGGTTCCCGATCCGGGCCGGTGATGCCGCCTGCTACCGCAACTGCCGGGCACGTCCGCACCTCCCAGTTAGCTAGCAAGTCCGTGATGTGCGGGAGACGCCAGGACTGGTGGCCGCAAAAGACATGGGCCAGCTCTCTCCGCTCGACCAGAAGCGCCGCATATTGCACTCTAGCGGTCATCCCGCGTGGGCCTCGCCGGGCCTCTGCGTGACTCTAGGCGCCCCAGCTGGAACTGCGCACTGGGCGCCTGGTCGTGAGCCCGCTGAGCAAGCCCGACCTGCCTGAGGGCTGGTCGGCCCGGCGCGGGTCCCGAGGGCCACCTCGCATGACCGACCAGGGCCGATGAGGCGGGCCAGGATTCAGGCGGGCACTCCGGGCAGCGCGTCACCGGCGGATGCCGAGGTTCGGACTCCCGGTCGGCGGGCTGGAGCTGGTTCTCGCAGGCGGCGCCGCGTACTTCGCCTGGGAACACGAGCAGGGCAGGCACGGTCAGGCGCACATGCTCTGCCCAATCTGCTGGCTGAACAGGATCGCTCCCGCAACCGAGCCGCCGGACGGGACTCGGGCGGCCTCGCAGCAGTAGATACTGGCTTCCGCGTGCTCGGGGATAGCCGCGCGAAGCGCCTCCGGCCGCGGCGGGCGTCCCCGATCCACCCCACCGCCTGCGCCACCGCCCGTCGCAGGTCCTTGGCCTTGTCCTGCAGGGCCGCGGACAGCACCGCACCTCTCCAAATGGTTGCCCGCCCTTTGCTATAGGCGGGATCAGCGACTATTTACCTTCACTGCGATTTAGGCAGTAAACAATGGCAGAATGCCGGAACCAGGGTCTCGCCGAACACTGCGCCCAGTCTCGTGCGGGACTGCCCGCGTCTAGAGCCAGGGAACCTTGCATGAGCTGCGTGAGAGCCACCTCGTGAATCCGGCGGTCAAGCTCGGCGGCTTCCTGATCCTAATCGCGGTGATCGTTCTGGTCGCGTACGCGACGGGAGCCAGCCTGGGACCCGTGGCTGTCAGGTATTCCCATCACGGCCGCAGCGGCCCGATGTATATGGGCGGGGCGGGCCCGATGAACGCGGCCATGATCGTGCGGCCCGGCGGGGCAGCCGGTGTGGGGCGATGACGATAAGCCAGACCGCCCATGCCGAACCTCGCGTTTCCCGTGGCGCTGACCTGCTTGAGTTCGCCATCGGCGGGATGACGTGCGGTGCCTGCGCGGTGCGGATCGAGCGCCAGCTCAACAGGCTCGACGGTGTGGCTGCCTCGGTCAGCTACGCGACCGAGCGTGCCTACGTCACAAATTCGGGTGGTCGCGAGCCTGCCGACTTCATCAGCGTGATCGAGGCAGTCGGCTACACCGCGGAACTCGCTGCCGATGTGGCTGCGGCGGGCGATGGTGGGAGGCTTGCCCTGCCCGGGTCCGCCCAGGTGAGCGGCACGCGGCTGAAGATCTGCGGCCCGCTGGCCGCCGCCACCGTCATCCTGGCCATGGTGCCCGCCGCGCAGTTTCCTGGCTGGCAGTGGCTGAGCCTCGCCCTCGCCGGCCCAGTCGCTGTCTGGGGGGCGTGGCCTATGCACCGTGTCGCGTGGCTCGGGCTCGGCCATGCGACGGCGACGATGGATACGCTGGTCAGCCTGGGCGTGACCGCTTCCTTCGGCTGGTCAGTGTACGCCCTGCTCTTCGGCGGGGCCGGCCAGGTCGGCATGCGGATGTCGTTCGCGCTGACGTTCGGGCTGGCCAGCGGTCACATGGTCTATTTCGAGGCTGCGGCAGGGGTGACCGTAGCCGTGCTGGCCGGTCGATATCTGGAGGCGCGAGCGAAGAAGCTGTCGGGTGCTGCTCTCACTGTTCTGGCCGGGCTCGGGGCCAAGACCGTCGCGGTGCTGCGCGACGGCTCGGAGTGCCGCGTACCTATCGAGTCGCTTGCGGTTGGTGAGCAATTCGTGGTTCGGCCCGGCGGGAAGATCGCCACTGACGGGCTCGTCGTGCGCGGTCAGTCCGCGGTGGACGCATCCATGGTGACAGGCGAGTCGATCCCGGTTGACGTCGGTCCTGGCGCCGAGGTGACCGGCGCCACCGTGAATATGACCGGGCTGCTGGTAATCCGGGCCACCAGAGTCGGCGCCGACACTCGGCTCGCTCAGATCACCGCGCTGGTGAATCAGGCCCTGGCCAGCAAGGCCCGCGCCCAGCGCCTGGCCGACAGGGTCGCCGCCGTCTTCGTGCCTTGCGTCATCAGCCTGGCCGCTGCGACCTTCGGTTTCTGGCTGGGTATCGGCTTGCCAGCGGCCGATGCGTGTAGCGCCGGAGTCGCCGTGCTGGTGGTCGCCTGCCCGTGTGCGCTCGGCCTTGCCACCCCAACTGCGCTGCTGGCCGCCCTTGGAAGAGGTGCGGAACTTGGCATCCTGCTCAAGAGCGCTCAGTCGCTGGAGACGGCCGGCCGGGTCAGTGCCCTGGTGCTCGACAAGACCGGCACCCTGACCGCCGGGGCGATGACGGTGCGGGTAATCACCACGGACCACGGCACGCACGAGCGTGAGGCCCTGCGCCTGGCGGGTGCGCTGGAGATCGCCTCGGAACATCCTGTGGGACGGGCCATCGCCGCGGAGGCGGCGGCTCGGCTCACCGAGTTGCCGGACGTGCACGAGTTCGCCAGCCTTCCCGGCGGGGGCGTCCAGGGCACCGTCGACGGTCGTTGGGTGATCGCCGGCAGTCCTGACTTCCTCGCCGGGGCGCGCATGCTTGTATCAGGCGAACTGAGCCGGGCTGTGGAGTCCGCCCAGGATGCCGGTCTGACCGCGGTCCTGGTCGGCTGGGACAGCCGCGTCCGAGCCGTGTTCGCCGTCGGAGACGAGATCAGGCAGGGGAGTGTACAGGCGCTGGCCAGGCTCCGCCGCATGGGACTCTTGATCATCGTGCTCACCGGCGACAACCAGCGCGCGGCTCACGCCGTGGCCGAGCAACTCGCGATTCCGGCGGACGCGGTCTTCGCCGGCTTCCAGCCCGACGAAAAGGCTCGGGCAGTCCGGGAGCTGCAAGGCAGCGGCTACTCGGTGGCCATGGTTGGCGATGGCGTCAACGACGCAGCGGCGCTGGCGCAGGCGGACCTTGGGATGGCGGTAGGCACGGGAGCGGAGGCCGCCATCGGCGCTGCGGACGTGACGCTGGTGAGCGGCGAACCGGGCACCATCGCTGATGCCGTCGAGCTGGCGAGGGTAACGCTCGCCATCATCCGACTCAACCTGATGTGGGCATTCGGATACAACGCGATCGCTATCCCGCTAGCCGCGCTTGGGTATCTCAACCCACTGTTCGCTGGATTCGCGATGTCAGCAAGCTCGCTGGTCGTAGTCTCCAACAGCCTGCTGCTGCGCCGTTTCCGGCCTCGCCGGCTCGCTGCGGGTCCGAGGAGATGACGTTCCTGCGGCGGTTCCATCCGATGCGACAGCTGATCGAGCTCGGCAGGGCCGCGATCGCGCCGATGGCCTGTGCTGCCGTCCTGCTCATCGTGCTCGCCAGCTGGGTCGTCGCGGGAGGGGGCGGCGTTATCAGCCGGGTACGAATCGAAGTCATCCTCGCGGCCATCCCGACCCCGGAATTGACCACGGCAGCGGCCGACCACGACCTGGCGGTCTACCTCACCATCCGCAACCTGACCGGACGACCTGAGATATTGCGATCCGCCAGCACCCCGGATGCCGCCAGGGTGCTGTTCGTCGGCGGAGCGGCCTCAGATGGCTTTGTCGTCCCCGCCCACGGTGTGCTCACGCTCAGTCCGTCCGGCCGCGACATCCTGCTGGTCGGATCCAAGCTGCTACACGCCGGCCAGAGTATACCGCTGACGCTGCACTTCCCTGGAGTCGGCCGATTCACGGTGACCGCGGCTGTGACTCACGGAACTCCCTGAGCAGCTGCGCGATCAGGGCTGCGCATCGAAATAAGAGATTCAAAATTTCTCTGACCAGCGCCTCCAGCAGGATTCGAACCTGCGCACACGGCTCCGGAGAGGGTTGCTCCGTAGGCCCGTGACCTGAGCAAGCGGCCTTGTTGTGGGCCGGTCCGGGCACGTATCGGGCACGGCGCCTGTTTGGACGCAACTGGTAAGCGCCGAGGCCATCTCGCGGGCGCTGAAGAGTGACCTTGTGCGGCTAATCAGGCTAGGAGCGGCACGGGGCACGGTGACGATACAGGCCCGCGTGGACGCTGGGTTCGGGCGCGAACTGGAGGCGGATGCGGTCCTGCTGGCGCTACGCAGCGCGTCGGAGCTAGTGAGAGAAGCCCTGCGGCTGGTTCACAAGCAGGGGAGGGAGCTGGCGATGGCGGCCTCCTATGATGAGTTCTACTCAGGCCTGCACCGCGACCCGGCGCCGTTACCGTGCGGCCTTACCTGGCGCCGTTACCAGGCGCCGGTGGGCGGCAGGGCGAGGGCGGCGAGACGCGCGGCTTCCTCGGCCGGGACGCCGAGCAGGCGCAGGATGGCCCCGGCGAGCTGGTCGACAGCGGTCTCCTTGATGCGGTCAGGCTGGCGCTGGCGCAGTTGCAATAGCCCGAGCAGGCCCCCGGCAACGGCGGACAGCGCGATCTCCGCGTCAGGGAAGCTAAAGCGACCGGCGTTCTGGCCGGCCTTGATGTCGCGCAGGGCGCGTGGCGCCAGCCCGAGGGGCTCGTCCAGCAGTCCCAGCCCGCCGCCGGTGAGGAAGCGGGCGATGTCGGGGTGCGTCCAGCCAAGGCGCCCGGAGATCCGGAAGGAGACGGCGAACAGCTCGGCGGGATCGCCGATGCCCTCACACGCCCGGTCGATCATCTGGCCCCAGCGTTCCAGCACCTCGCCCGACGCGGCCTGGAACAGCTGTTCCTTGCTGGCGAAATGGTTATAGAACGAGCCGAACCCGACGTCAGCCGCCTCGGTGATCTCCTGGATGCTCGCGCGCTCTCCTCGTCCCTCGGCGATCAGCTTCACCGCGGCGTCGATCAACGCCTGCCGGGTCCGGGCCTTACGCCGGTCCAGCCGATTCGACGCGGGCGCCCGACCCGCCGCTGCGACCTCCACCATCCTCGTCCTCCCGTCTGGCCGGGCCTTGCGCTCGCGGCCCCAGGCGGCGGCCCCGCCGGGCCGGCACGTCCATCACCTGTCAATACTGATGCTACATGACAGCACTGACTGCGTTTGGTAACAGGGCGGACGTGGGCCAGGATTTCGGCAACATCCTGCGGCGCCTCACCAAGTGCGCGGACCCGCGCGCTCGTGTTCAGCAACGGCCGCCTGGCCAGGGTCACCACTTCTATCGACATATCGGCTCAGCCCGGCTTGACGCAAATGTAGATCATGACTGATAATTTCTTACAGAACTGATGACGCACGTTATACCGGTTGGCGTGACCGAGGAGCTGACCATGATGGAACGCAGCAGCCGGGCCGAGGCCTCTCGGCAAGAAGACACCACTCCTGCCCGCCAGTCCGTCCCCGTCGGCGTTGCCGAGCCGGGAAAATCGTCGGGCCCTTCCGCCGACGGTGAGCCTGGCGGTAAGCGCCAGCGCCGCGGCCAGGCGCCGGGAGCCCCGCCCTGGCGGGTGGAGGGCGTGCCGCGCGACAAGCAGGATCAGCCAGGTGGCCGCCGGGGTTGGTCACGGTTCTGGTGGATACTGCTGACGCTGCTGCTCTTGAATTGGCTCTTGTCCTCGGTGCTGCTGGGTCCGGCGTCCCGCGCGACGGTGTCGTACACGTTCTTCCTGACTCAGGTGAGCGCGCGCAACGTCCAGTCGATCACCTCGACAGGGAACACGATCCAGGGAGTCTTCAAGCACCAGGTCGCCTACCCGCCCCGGACCAAGGCCGCCCCGCAAGTGCAGCAGTTCACCACGGAGCGCCCGACCTTTGCCAACGATCACCTCTTCCAGCGGCTGCAGGCCGCCGGGGTGACGGTCAGCGCCAACTCGCCGAACCAGGGCTCCCCGCTGTGGGAGGAGCTGCTGCTGTGGTTCGGCCCCGCGTTGCTGCTCGGCGGGCTGCTCGCGTGGTACAAGCGCAGCGGCGGCGCCGCCGCGCTGGGCGGCATGGGCGGCATGGGCCGGTCCCGTGCCCGCCGGTATGACCCAGAGACCGCGAAGCGGACGACGTTCGCCGATGTCGCGGGCATCGAGGACGTCGAGAACGAAGTCATGGAGATCGTGGACTTCCTGCGTGCTCCCGACAGGTACCGTCGGCTCGGCGCGCAGATCCCGCACGGTGTCTTGCTGTCCGGCCAGCCGGGCACCGGCAAGACGCTGCTCGCCCGCGCGGTCGCGGGCGAGGCGGACGTGCCGTTCTTCTCGATGTCGGCGTCCGAGTTCGTGGAGATGATCGTCGGGGTGGGCGCCAGCCGGGTCCGCGACCTGTTCGACCAGGCCAAGCAGGTCGCCCCCTCGATCATCTTCATCGACGAGCTGGACGCCATCGGCCGGGCCCGCGGCGGCGGCGCCTCCTTGGGAGGCCATGACGAGCAGGAACAGACCCTCAACCAGATCCTCACCGAGATGGACGGCTTTACCGGCAACGAGGGCGTCGTCGTCCTGGCGGCCACCAACCGGCCGGAGATCCTCGACCAGGCGCTGTTGCGCCCGGGCCGCTTCGACCGGCGGGTGACGGTCTCGCCGCCGGACCAGCGCGGGCGGCGGCAGATTCTGGGAGTGCACACCCGCACCGTGCCCCTGGCTGCCGGCGTGGACCTGGACGCGGTGGCGGCGTCGACCCCTGGCATGGTTGGCGCGGACCTCAAGAACCTGGTCAACGAGGCCGCGCTGCTGGCAGCGCGGCGTGGCCAGAGCCTGGTGACCATGGCGGACTTCAGCGACTCCCTGGAGAAGATCATTCTGGGCACGGTCCGCGGAGTAGTGCTGTCCCGGGAGGAACGGGAGCGGACCGCGTTCCACGAGTCCGGCCACGCCCTGCTCGGCATGCTCACAGCTGGCGCCGACCCGGTCCGCAAGATCTCGATCATCCCCCGGGGGCAGGCCCTGGGCGTCACCTTCCAGTCGCCCCAGACCGATCGCTACAGCTACTCCGCCGCCTACCTCCGAGGCCGGATCACCGGCGCGCTGGGCGGGCGCGCAGCGGAGGAGGTCGTCTACGGGGAGGTGACCACCGGCGCCGAGAACGACATGGACAACGCCAGCAACATCGCCCGGCAGATGGTCGGCCGCTGGGGAATGTCACCGGCCATCGGGCCCGTCACGGTGCTCCCCCCGCCTGGCCAGGAGTCGCCCCTCGGCCTGGACGGCGTCGCCCCGGCCACCAAGGAGCTGGTCGACACCGAAGCCCGCAAGATCATCGAAGAATGCTACGAGCAGGCGCTGGCCACCCTGCGCGGCAACCGGGACCGGCTGGACCGGCTCGCGGGCACGCTCCTGGAGCGTGAGACGCTCGAGGAGGACGAGGCCTACGCCGCCGCGGGCATCGACCGGTCAGCCGCTTCCGGCACGATCGCCCGCAGCGAGGCGGGCGCGCCCGCACCAACGCCGGCGAGGACGCCCGCGGCAGACCAGGCGGATGGCGAAGCGATCGCCGCTGCCACGGGCGCGTGAGCCGGGTTCGCGATCCGAAAGAACGACAGGCCAAGAGCCCCTGCGGTCACCGGCAAGGTCCGCGCCGGCCCCCGAACCCACGCCCCGCCTGGAGCCCGCGGAGGAGGGTGGCCCAGTTCTGCTCAGTGCAGGCCGGCGGCCTCACCGGCCTGCACGCCGACCGGACGGGCGAGGATCTGGCTGAGCGCGGCGGCGAGGGCAGCCTCGGGCTCGGTGGTGCCGACCGGACTCCGCCAGGCGATGACCCGGTCCGGGCGGACCAGCACGGCGCCGTCGCTGGCGATCTGACGATGGCGCAGCCAGGCGCAGCGCGGGTCGTAGAGGTCACCGTCGAGGTGCCCGATCCGCACGGTGTCGATGGGAACGTGCGCCCCAGACGCGAGCTTCATGGCCGCCTCGCACCACGCGTGGCCCTCCTCGCCGGCGACCAGAAGGAAGCGCCCCGGGGCGACGAGGTCCTTGATCGGGCGGCGGTTGCCGTCCTCGTCATCGATCCAGGCGTGCGGCAGCGGGGCACCTGGCCGCGTGGACGGCTGGTACACGCGGACGTCGTCGACCGGCGTGGGCGCGGCGCTGCCGTCGGGCACCACGGCCGAGGACTGGTAGCAGTAGCCGTATTCGACGTTGAGCTCGCTGAACTCCATTGACTGCGCGCGCATCGCCCGCAGGACGCGCGACCGGGGCGCGGCGTCCTCCGGGCGCCCGCTCCACATTCGGCGCAGTCGCTCCATGTTCTGCCCTGGCGTGTTCTCATGGGAGATGCCGAGCGCCGCGGCGATCTCGAAGTGGTTCAGCGCGTTCTCCAGTGAGCGCTGCGCGTTGCGCTCATCGACCGGGCGCCGCTCGGCTTCGTAGGTGTCGAGGAGCGCCGGATCCGCGTCGCCGGCGAGGACCAGCGCGAGCTTCCAGCACAGGTTCTGCGCGTCGTGGATCGCGCTCGTCAGTCCCAGTCCGCCGGTCGGAGGGTGCCGGTGCGCCGCGTCCCCGAGCAGGAACACGCGGCCGGCGCGGAACGCGGACGCCATGACCGCCTCGACAGACCAGCGCGTTATCTTGTGGATCTTCCACGGCATATCCGGGACGCCGAGTGCCTTGCGGGCATCGGCTTCGACCTGCGCGTCGGACTGCGCGCTCGGGTCGTCCACCGGGTAGTTGAGATGGATCACCCACTCCTCCGAGTCGGGGCCCCACCGATCCGGCCCCATCGGGACCATCACCACCAGGACGCCCGCCTGCGGGGAGAAGATCCAGCGGATCAGGACGTCCGGGTCCTTCGCCCACCGGGAGAAATCGGCGGACACGTGCAGCGTGGCGGTCTGCGTGACCACCCCGAGCCCCTCGTACCTGATGCCGGCCATGCCGGGCACTCGGCGGCCACCGTCGGCGCCGAGCAGGTAGCCGCAGCGCACCATGTAGTCGCGGCGGGACGTGTGATCGCGGACCGTCGCGCGCACACCTTCGCTGTCTCGCTCCAGGCCGGTCAGCTCATGGTGGAACCGGATCCGTCCGGGCGAGAGTTCCTCGGCGCGCGCCTTCAGCAGCGGCTCGAGGCGGATCTGCGGCAGGTTGAGCTGCCGCCACGCGCTCGCCGCACGCCAGCTTTCGTCCGCGCCGCCGGCGCCCCACGACTCCAAGCGCGCCAGCCGGCGCCCGTAGTCGGCGCCCGGCCCGGCGAGGCCCGCGTAGTACGCGGTGGCCGCCATCTGCCCCGGCGGGGTGCTGCGCTGCGCGATCACCTGCGCCACGCCCACATCGTCGAGCACCTCCATCGCGCGCTGGTTCAGGACATGTGCCTTCGGCAAATCAGAGGTCTGAGGGCGGGCGCTCACCAGCAGGTGGTCCACCCCCTGCCGCGCAAGCAGCATGGAGGCGGTCAGGCCCGCCCCCCCGCCGCCCACGATGAGAACCGGAACATGCTCGTCAATGCCCGCTGCAGACCGCATGGCCGCCCCCTTAGCTCAGAACTGGAGTGGATACTACAATTCTGAGTATTGGAGTGTCAATTCTAATCTTGGTATGGTTGGGCCATGGCTCTAGGTCAGGTGACGCCCAACCGCCGAGGCGTGCGGTCGCGCGAGCTTGTGCTGGACGCCGCCGAGCGGGTCATGGCCGAGCACGGCTACGAGGCGGCAACCCTCGCCCGCGTCGTCGGGGAAGCCGGCATCCCGATGAGCTCCGTCTACCACTACTTCGGCTCAAAGGACGGCATTCTGCTGGCGGTCATGGCACGCGGCGCCGACCGCTTCTTCGCCGACCTGCCCGAATGGAGCGAGCCGACGGCGAGCCCAGAAGCGCACCTGGCCAGGGTCGTTTCGGGCGCCGTCCGCGCGCTCGAACGCCACCCCAGCTTCCTGCGCCTGCTGATCGGCTTCGCCGCGCAACCGCCTGCCGCGGCCGGCGGCGACGTACAGGCTGTGGTCGGGCGCGTGCGATCGCATGCGCTTGAGTTGCTGCGGGCACAGATCGGGGTCGCGTTCGGCGACGACCCGCACGGCCCCGTCACCGACCAGCTCGCGCGATTCGCGCTCGCTGCCTTCGACGGCGCGTTCCTCGCCAGTCAAAGCGACCCTGACGTCACCCTGGAGCGGCTGCTCCAGCCGCTCGTGCCCTCGCTCGCCGCGTCCCGCCGGGAACTCCTGGCCGGGGCGATGGCCATGGCAGAGCCGGCCAGGGGGACAAGCCGCGCACCCGGGGAACCCTAGGAGCCCTGTGTCCGAGCAGAGCGGCAACCAGCAATCGGCCGTCGCGGACGCGCTCGCGTCGCGGCTCGAAGCCCAGCAGACTGCGGCGTCTGGCTGGGCCCGGGCGCTGCGCGAGCTGGGTGCACTCGACCGGGCGATGTACGAGGCCGTCGCCGATACACCCACCCCGCAGCTAGACGCCTTCTTCCGCCGGCTTTCCGACGCCGCGACCTACTCGCGCCTGTGGTTTGGCGTCGCCGCCGCCATCGCCGCGCTCGGGGGCCCGCGCGGGCGTCAGGCGGCGGTCGAGGGAGTGCTCGCGATCGGCGTGACGTCGGCAACCGTCAACCTCGGCATGAAACCGCTGGCGCAGCGGCCGCGTCCCGATCCGGCCGGCCCCGCGCTCACCGGGGCCCGCCGGGTACGGATGCCGGGCTCCGCCTCGTTCCCGTCCGGCCACGCGGCATCGGCGTCCGCGTTCGCCTACGCCGTTGGCCGGCACCTGCCGGGGCTTGCCGTGCCGGTCCGGCTGCTGGCGGCCGCGGTCGCTTACTCGCGCGTCCACACCGGCGTGCATTATCCGGGCGACGTCGTCATGGGCTCCGTTGTCGGCGCCGGCACAGCGGCGACGGTCGGCGCGGCGTTCGACCGTGCCCGAAGCCGCGGGAGCGCAAACCCGCCGGTTGATCCGCAGCCCAGGCACATCCGACGGCCGAAGCGCTGACGCATCGCGCCGGACGGAGCGCTGGCGCGTCCCACCGGTCGGCGACCTGGCGCAAGCCGCCATGCTGCGACCTGACGGATCCGGTCGGCCGCCGCCCAGGCACATCCGGCGCCGGCGCGCTCCGGCACGCCCCGGACCAGCGCTCCGCCACGCTCAGCCCAACGCTCAGCCGAGTGCACTTGACGGCACGGTCTATCATGACTGATAATCAATCACAAGACTGATTAGTGTTGCCAGTTGAAGCGAGGGAGTGCCACGATGAGAGCTGACACGTCGGCCCAGCCACCGAAGCAGGACCCGCACCGCTCGCTGCACAGCGAGACAGGGGCGTTGGCCGGCGAGCATCCCGGGCGGTCCGAGAACCCGCTGATCAAGGTCGCGGGCCTGGCGTGGCTGGAGTTCGAGAAGCCGGACCTGGACCGGGCCGAGCGGTTCTTGACCGACTTCGGCTTCACGGTCGCCGACCGCACCCGGGAAGCGCTGCTGCTGCGCGGGCGGTGGGCGGGCACCGCGTGCCTGGTGGTCCGCCGGGGCAGTGGCTCCCGCTTCGCGGGGGTCGCCTTCCAGGCCGCCGCCAGGGATGACCTTGACCGGCTGGCCCGCGGGACCGGCGGGGCGGTCACGCCGCACTCGGGCGGCCATGCCGTGGTGCTGCGCGATCCCAGCGGGTTCCCGGTGCAGGTGGTGTACGGCGTCCCGGGATATCCGGCGCTGCCGGAACGCGTCCCGCTGGCGCTGAACTTCGGGCCTGAGCCGGGGCGGATCAACGCGACCCAGCGACCATCTCGCCGGCCGGCCGAGATCGAGCGGCTGGGGCACGTGGTGCTGGGAACCACCAGGTTCCTTACCGCCCTGGACTGGTACCTCGACACCCTCGGGCTGATCGTCAGCGACTTCCTCTACCTGGACGGGCAGCGCGAGCGCGGCCCGGCGATGGCGTTCATCCGCTGCGACCAGGGCAGCGTCCCGACCGACCACCACACCCTGGCTATGCTCTTGCAGCCGCCCACCGGATACGTCCACTCCGCTTACCAGCTCACCGACCTCGATGAGGTGGCAGCCAGCGGAGAGTACCTGCGCGAGCGCGGCTACCGCCACGCGTGGGGCATCGGGCGCCACATCCAGGGCAGCCAGATCTTCGACTACTGGCGTGACCCGGACCGGCTGATGTTCGAGCACTACGCCGACGGCGACCTGTTCGACTCCTCGGCCGAGCCCGGCTGGGCGCCGCTGTCGGTCAGCGGGCTGGCCCAATGGGGGCCGAGAGCGACCGCGGAGTTCACCGGCGCCCGCGACCCCGGCGTCGTCGTCGCGGCGATCAAGGCGCTGCGCGACAAGGGCAACGAGGTGGACCTCGCTGCCCTGCGCGGCCTGGTCAAGGCGATGAGCTCATGAGCGCCAACCTGGCCCGCACCGCCGACGGCTGGTGGGTGGTGACACCGGCCGGCCTGGTCCCCCTCGGCGTGCCCGCCGCCACGACGGCCCTGCTGCTCGCCGGCCGGCCCGCCGTGGACCAGGCCGTCGAGGCCGCGCGGGCGGCCGCTGCCGCGGCGCCGCAGCACGCGGTCCCGGCAGGCTCGGTCGACCTGGTCAGCCCTGTGACCGCGCCCGCGCGGGTCGTGGCGCAGGCGGTGAACTACCGCTCCCACGCCCTGGACTCCGGCCTGGACCCGGACACGGTCCCGCCGGTCTTCTTCCGCAAGGCCTCGCACTCACTCACCGCGCCTACCGGGAACATCATCCGGCCGCCCGGAGTCGGATTCCTGGACTACGAGGTGGAACTCGGCCTAGTCATCGGCGCCGAGCTGCCGGTCGGCACCACGGTCACCGACGCGAGCCTGGCCCGCTACGTCGCCGCGCTTGTGGTCACCAACGACGTCAGCGCGCGCCAGATCCAGCTCACCAAGACCCAGTTCTACGAGGCGAAGTCCTACCCCACGTTCACCCCGGCAGGTCCGTGGCTGACCCTGGTGGACGCCGACGACCTGGCGGCGCTGGACTCGCTGCGGCTCACCCTCGCGGTCAACGGCCGGGTGCGGCAGGACAGCACGGTGGCCGACATGATCGTCTCACCGGCGCGCGCGCTCACCCTGCTGGCCAGGTTCCAGCCCTTGGCGCCCGGCGACCTGCTGCTGACCGGGACGCCTGGCGGGACCGCGCTCAAGGCGCCCCCGAAGGCCGCCGAGAAGCTCGCCGGGCTGCTGCCGCCCGCCACCAAGTGGAAGCTGTTCTTCGCCCGGCAGGCCCGCAATGCCCGCTACCTGCGTGACGGCGACGTCATCACCGCGAGGATAGCCTCCCCCGACGGGCAGCTTGACCTCGGCACCCAGCACAGCACAGTGATCGGGAAGTCGCCATGACCGCCCCGGAAGACAGGACCGCCCAGGAGATACTTCCGGAGCCCGCATCGACCTACCACCTGCTGCTGGACGCGGCCCGCGCCTGGCCGGACGGTGTTGCCACGCAATGGATCCCGGACCCGGCCGCCTACACACGTTCCCTGACGTGGACCTACGCCGGCCTGGTCGGCCTGGTGACCCGGATCGCGAACGCGCTGGCCGCTCTCGGAGTCCGGAGGCCGGACGCGGTCACGCTCAGCGCGCCCAACACCGCGATGCTCTACGCGGCCACGATTGCCGCGCAGGCGGCCGGGATCGCCGCCCCGGTCAACCCGGCCCTTAGCGACGAGCACATCGCCGGGCTGATCCGCCGGGCCCAGTCCCCCGTCGTGGTGACGGCCGGGCCGGAACTGAACGAGCGACTGTGGCGGCGGATGCTGCCGGTCGCCCGCCAGGCCGGGGTGACCGCTGTCCTGGCGCTGCGGCCCGACGGCGCACCCGCCGGCGCGCCGCCGCTGGCCGCCGACGGCGCGGCCATCGCCGGCCTGACCGTGGCCTACCTGGACGAGGTGATCGCCGGGCGGCCGTCCGATCACCTGACAGCCGGCAGCCTTCCGGCGCCCGGGGACCTCGCCGCGTTCGTGCACACCGGAGGTACCACCGGCGCGCCGAAGATCGCGGCGCACACCCACGCCAACCAGCTTGCCTGCGGCCGCGGCGTCGCCGAGCGCTCCGGCATCACGGCCGGTGAGGTGATGCTCGGCGGCCTGCCGCTGTTCCACGTCAATGCCCTGCTGGTCACCGGCATCGCCCCGATGTTCATCGGTGCCCCGGTGATGTGGCCGGGCCCGGCTGGCTACCGCGACCCGGCGCTGTACGCCCACTTCTGGAAGATCGTGGAGTACTACCGGATCGCGGCCATGTCCGCTGTCCCCACCGTCTACGGCACCCTGGCCGGGGTCCCGGTGGATGCCGACATCGGCACGCTGCGGCTTCCGTTCGTGGGCGCGGCATCGCTGCCGTCCGCGGTGCGCGAAGCGTTCGCCCGGCACTCCGGCCGGCGCCTGCTGGAGGGTTACGGGCTGACCGAGGCCACCTGCGCCACCACCGTCACTCCGGCCGGTGGGGAACGACCCGGATCGGTCGGCCGTGTCCTGCCCCAGCAGCAGATCAAGGCCGTCCGGATCGGCGATGACGGCCGATGGGCGGACTGCGCCGCCGCCGAGACCGGGCTGCTGGTGATCAGCGGCCCGACGGTGTTCGCAGGCTACGTGACCGAGCCGGGCGCCGGCGGCCCTCGCGTCAGCCGCGGGGACATCGTCAGGGACGGCTGGCTGAACACCGGGGACCTCGGCCGCGTGGACGCCGACGGGTTCGTCTACCTCACCGGCCGCGCGAAAGACCTCATCATCCGCGGCGGTCACAACATCGATCCTCGGGTGATCGAGGAAGGGCTGCTCAGCCACCCTGCCGTTGCCGCCGCGGCGGCCGTGGGGCGCCCGGACCGGCACTCCGGCGAGGTCCCGGTAGCCTACGTCGTCCCGGCCGATCCCGGCCGGTTCGACGAGGCGGAACTGCTCAGCTGGGCCGCCACCGCCATCGGCGAACCCGCCGCCCGACCGAAGCGGATCTCCCCCATCGGGGCGATCCCGGTCACCGCCATCGGCAAGCACTTCAAGCCCGCGCTGGCCGCCGACGCCGCCGTCCGCGCCGCCGCTGAGGCCCTGGCCGACGCCGGCCTGCCGGCCGCCCAGGCGACCGCTGCCCCCGAGAACGGGCGGCTCGTCATCACCGTGACCGGCGCCGACCCCGGCCGGGTGCGCGAGGCCCTCGCCGGGTTCCCGGTCACCATCCGTACCTTGCCGTAGCGAGCCGCAGCTCCCGCGCCCGCCGAGAAGAGGAAGACCACCATGGACAACAAGCACCGCGACGCCGAGTCGCCCCGCGCCGGGCAGCGCCGTGTCATCGTGGTCGGTGCGGGTCCGGTCGGCTGCACTGCGGCCCTCCTGCTCGCCGACTTCGGGGTACCGGTCACGCTGCTGGAACGTCACACCCGGCCCCACCCCCTGCCCCGTGCGGTCCACCTGGACGACGAGGTGGCCAGGACCCTCTACCGGATCGGCGTCAGCGACGGCTTCCTGAGCCGGTCCCGGTCCTGCAGCGGGCTGCGGCTGCTCGACGCCGGGCACCGGGTGATGGCCGAGTTCCGCCGCGAGCACGAGATCGGCGTCCACGGGTTCCCGCAAGCGAACATGTTCCACCAGCCCGACCTGGAACAGCTCATGCTGGCCCGGGTGGAGCAGCACCCGCTGATCGCCTTCCGCCGCGGGGCCGATGTTTGCGGGGTGGAGGATCCCCGCGGCGCGGCCCCGGTCCAGGTGAGCGCGCGCTTCGCCGGGGACGAGACGCCGCGGACGCTCACCGGGAACTTCGTGCTGGGATGCGACGGCGCCAACAGCGCGATCCGCGAACTGCTTGGCGTGCCCATGGAGGACCTGGGGTTCACCGAGCGCTGGCTCGTCCTCGACATCCGGGCCGGCACGCGCCTGGACACCTGGGACGGCGTGGAACAGATCTGCGACCCCGCCAGGGCAGCGACGTTCATGCAGGTCACCGAGGACCGCTACCGCTGGGAGTTCCAGTTGCGCGAGGGCGAGGACGAAGCCGGCCTGATCAGCCCGCAGGCTCTTGGCGAGCTGCTGCGGCCCTGGACCGGGCGCGGCGACCTGGCGGGCCTCGAGATCATCCGCAGCGCCACCTACACATTCCGCGCCAGGCTCGCGGCCCGCTTCCAGGCCGGGAGGGTGTTCCTACTCGGCGATGCGGCCCACCTCACCCCGCCGTTCATCGGCCAGGGCCTGGCGGCCGGGCTGCGCGACGCCGACAACCTTGCCTGGAAGATCGCGTACGTGCTTGATGGCCTGGCCGGCGAGGACCTGCTCGCCACCTACGACACCGAACGCCGCCCGCACGCCCGCGCCATGGTCAAGAAGGCGGTCCGGGTCGGCTGGGCGATGACAGGCGGCCAGGACCGGGCCGCCGCGGTTCGCCGGGTCGTCCTCGCCACCGCCGTCCGCAGCGCCCGCTTCCGCGACGCCATGGCATCGACGCAGACGCCGTGCCTCAAGGCGGGCGCTCTGCAGCACGCCCCGCAGCGGGTCCTCCGCAGGCGGGCGCGAATCGGCGCCCTGATACCCAACCCCCTAGTGAGCACCGGCGCGGGCGAGCCGGTCCGGCTGGACGCGGTGCTGCAGGGACGGGCGGCGGTCCTGACCGCCGGACAGCCCGGCGCCCACCTGGTCAGCCTGTGCCAGCGCCACCACCTCCTGCTCGTGCGGGTCACCGCCGCCGCCCCCGGGGCTGCCGGCCAGGTCAGGTCACTGGGCCACGCCGCAGGCACAGGACTGACGGTGGATCGCGGCTACGCCCAGGTCAGCCCCGCCGACGGCCACGGGACCGCGGCCATGCAGGCCCTGATCCGCGCCCCGGGGATGGCCATCCTCGTGCGGCCGGACCGGGTCATCGCCGGAGTCGCCACCGTGCCCCGGCTGCCCTGCCCGCCCTGGAGCGCCCAGGCCGCCGCGGATCCGGTGCCCAGCCGAGAAGCCCCCTCCCCGAACGCGATCAACCTCACCTAAACCACTCCACCGGAGGCTCACCATGTTCCTCGCTCTCTCGCTCCTGTTCGCCGCGGTCTGCCTCGTGCCGGGCTCGGCAAAGGTTCTGGGCCATCCGCAGATGCGGAAGGCCGCCGCGCACCACCGGATCCCCTGGCGCGGCTACCAGCTCATCGGCGTCGCCGAACTGGCCGCCGCCGCAGGCGTCCTGAGCGGCCTGTGGTGGCACCCGCTCGGCGTCGCCGCGGCCGCCGGGATGGTCCTGCTGCTCACCGGAGCCTTGATCGCGCACCGGAGGGCAGGAGACGCTGCGAAGGAGGCGGCGCCCGCGCTGCTCGCCCTGGCGATCACGGTCGCCTACCTGGTGGCCGCCCTCACCGGCTGAGCGCCAGGAAACCGTCCACGCTTCAGAGCCAGCCGAGCGGGCACGCGGCGGCGGCCTTGCCCGCCACGCCAGCGTTGGTGGCCTCGGCAGCCCGCACCACGCATCCACGATCGGAGAAGCGATGACCGTTAACAGGGAAGCACTCGTCCCTGAGGTGCCGCGATCCGCCGACGACGCGGCCGCCGCCGACCGGCTAGCCGACCAGGCAGCCCCGCTGGACGCGCTGCTGGTCGACGCCGCGCTGGGTACGTTCCGCCGGTTCGCTCCAGACCTTTCGGCCGCCAGGTTCGCGGCAGCGCTGGCCCGGCAGCCGCGCACCACCGCCCGCCGGATGAGCAGCCTCGCCGTGCAACTGGCCGGGATCGGGGCTGGCACCTCCGCGGTAGCGCCCGCCAAACGAGACCGCCGGTTCGCCGACCCGGCTTGGATGGAGAACCCCCTGCTGCGCCGCATCACGCAGGCGTACCTGGCGGCCACGCGGACGGCCGGCCAGCTCGTCGGGGATGCCGCGCTGGGGTGGCCCGACGACGCGCGGGTCCGCTTCCTCGCCGAGAACCTCGAGGAGGCGCTGTCGCCGAGCAACCTGCCGCTGGTGAATCCCGAGCCGGCGAAGGCGGCCATCGACAGCCGCGGCCTTAGCCTCGTGCGCCGGGGGATGAGCCTGCTGCGCGACCTCGCCGCGCCGCCGCGGATACCGGAGATGGTGGACACCTCGCCGTTCGAGGTGGGCCGCACCATCGCGGTCACGCGCGGGGCGGTGGTGCTGCGCACCGAGGTGCTTGAGCTGATCCAGTACCGGCCGCAAACCGGCGGGGTCCGGGAGGTGCCGTTGCTGATCGTCCCGCCGACGATCAACAAGTTCTACGCGCTGGACCTCGCGCCCGGCCGCAGCATGGTCGAGTACCTGGTCCGGGGCGGCCAGCAGGTGTTCGTGATCTCCTGGCGCAACCCGGACGCGCGGCATGCCGCCTGGGGCCTGGGCGCCTACGTCGAGCAGGTGCTCGGCGCGCTCGACGCGGTCCAGCGGGTCTCTGGCGTCGGCCAGGCCGTCCTGATGGGCGTCTGCGCAGGCGGCATCATCGCCAGCCTGGCCGCCGCCTGCATGGCCGCGACCGGGCAGCAGGGCCGGCTGGCGGCGTTCGCCTGGCTGCGCCCGGGCGACCTGATCTGGAACTACTGGGTGAACAACTACCTGCTCGGCAAGCGGCCACCAGCATTCGACGTGCTGTTCTGGAACGCCGACACCATCCGAATGACCGCCGCGCTGCACGCCGATTTCGTGGACCTGACGATGGACAACAAGCTCGTCACCCCCGGATCGCTGACCGTGCTCGGTAACCCGGTCGACCTGTCCCAGATCGGTGCCGACGCTTACGTGGTCGCGGGGATCGCCGACCACATCACGCCCTGGCAGAACTGCTACGGCAGCATGCGGCTGCTCGGCGGCGAGCGCCGGTTCGTGCTGTCGACCAGCGGTCACATCGCGGCGCTGGTGAACCCGCCGGGCAACCCCAGGGCCCGCTACCAGGTCGGCAACGGCGCCCCCGCCGACCCGGCGGACTGGCTGAAGGCCGCCGAGACGGTTCAGGGAAGCTGGTGGCCGGACCTGCTGGCGTGGCTCGGCGACCGGTGCGGCGCGGACAAGCCGACACCGCGACGGCTGGGCGGCGGCGGGTTGCGTCCGATCATCGACGCGCCGGGTACGTACGTTTTCGACAGCTGACGGGGAGCGCCGTGCCGACGCCTGCAGCGCACAACCGTATCATCCGTTTCGTCGAGGCCGGAGGCGTCCGGCTGCGCACCTCTGTCCGCGGATCCGGGCCGCCGTTGCTGCTCATCACCGGGCTCGGGGCCAGCCTCGACCTCGGCGTGCCCTTCGAGCAGGAACTGGCCGCGCGCGGCCTGCAGGCGGTCACCTTCGACGCCCCGGGCGTCGGCGAATCCAGCCCCTACCGCTGGCCGCCGCGGATGCCGGGCATCGCGCGCACGGTCGAGCGCATGCTGGACGCCCTCGGCTACGACCGTGTCGACGTGCTCGGCGTCTCCCTCGGCGGCGTAGTCGCCCAGCAACTCGCGCACCAGACGGCGGACCGGGTGCAGCGCCTGATCCTCGCCGCCACTGGTCCCGGCCTCGGCGGCGTGCCCGGCTCCCCGTCCGCGCTGCTGCCGCTCGCCACGCCGCGCCGCTACTACCAGCCGGACTACTACCGGCGCGTCGCCGGGCGCGTCTACGGCGGTGCTGCCCGCCGTGATCCCGAGGCGCTGCTGCACGGCTCGCCCGCACGGTTCATCGAACGCCCGACGCTGCGCGGGTACCTCGGCCAGGTCTACGCGATCACCGGCTGGACCAGCCTCCCGTGGCTACGGACGCTGCCCCAGCCGACCCTCGTTCTCGGCGGCGACGACGACCCGATCGTGCCGCTGGTCAACGCCCGCATCCTCGCCTGCCTCATCTCCGATGCCCGGCTGCACGTCCTGCGGCGCGCAGGCCACCTGTTCCTGCTCGAACGGCCCGCGGAGGCGGCCGGGCTCGTTGCCACGTTCCTCGCGGAAGGGCCGGCGCCCTCCTCGCGATCCGCCGGATGACAGGTCAGCACGCCACCGCGCGGAGCCTGGCCAGCGACGTTCGGCCGCGTCCCGGTCCCTCGCGGCGGGAAATGTTGTTGCGGCTACGCCGCGGACTTCGGCACCATCGGCTGCTCCGAGCCGCGGGGCCGCAGGGCGTCGGGACTACCGGCTGGCGCCGTTGGGTACAAGCACGAGTGACATAGACCGCCGGGCCGGGAGGGGGACCCGCCATGGCACCGCCCAAGGACATCCGCGTAGCAGTCAAGACGGCCAAGGACATCCGCGAAGCAGTCCAGAAGGAACTGGAGTTCGACCCGCTCGTCGATGCGGCAGGCATCACCGTGAAGAACATGAACGGGGATGTGGCGCTGAATGGCACGGTGCCGAGCTACCCGCAGTACCTGCAGGCTGCCGCAGCGGCCAAGCGGGTGCAGGGCGTAACCAGGGTGCACAACCACCTGATGGTGGTGCTGCCGGCGGCCGACTACCGAGATGACGCGATGCTGACCACGGCCGCTAACAACGCGCTCGCGCTGACTGTCACCGTGCCAGGTAACGTCGAGGCCAGCGCCAGCGACGGCGATGTCTGGCTGACCGGCATGGTGGGCAACCGGTTCGAGCGGGACTCCGCCGAGCGGGCCGTTGCCGGGCTGACCGGCGTGCGCAACATCATCGACGACATCGAGATCTTCAGCGACGTGGAAGCGGCCGACGTGAGCTTCCTGGTACAGGGCGCCCTGGACCGGTACGCGCTGATCGCCGATGACAGCGATGTCATGGTGGACGCCAGCGACGGTACCGTCATGCTCACTGGGCATGTCCGCACCTGGGCCGAACATGACGCGGCGATCGATGCCGCCTGGATGGGCATCGGCGTGAGGAATGTCCGCGATGACCTGGTGATCACCGGCTGACTGCCACCGCCGCCTAGAGCCTGGAGCCAGGGCGGCGGCAAGAGGGGTCACCGAGCGGGGCGGTGCTGGATCAGCGATCTGATTGGCCTGGATCGTCTTCCCCCGCGCCGCGGGATCCGGATTCCGCCGGTCGCTCGGCAGCGCTCCTGTACTGCCGGCGGAAGAGCAAGTAAGCGGGCAAGCCCGAGACAAGCGGCAGCCAGTATGACGCGAGCCGGTATGCGAGGGTGGCCAGGACGGCGTTGGCGGGGTGCACGCCAGCCAGGACGAGCATGCTGCTTAGGCTCGCCTCGACGATGCCGAGCCCGCCCGGGGTGATCGGGAGGAAGGCGAGAATGCCCGCGGCGGCGTACGCCAGCAGTACCAGTGAGGGTTGGGGTGAGCTGCTGGTCGCGTGCAGTGCCGCCAGCAGGCAGCCGTAGTCGAAGCCCAGCCGGCCTGTGGTCAGTAGCAGCGCCTTCCGCCACTGTTTGCCGAGTACCGTCCGGATGGCGTCGCGGTCGACCAGCAGCCGCTGATCCAGGCCGTTCACCGGGTGCCGGCCGCGGGTCAGCCAGTTCCACACCTTCTGCGCGACCCGTCCGGCTGTGGCCAGCGGCCGGTCGGTCGTGAGCACAACCGCGCCGAGGCCAGCGAAGAGGACGAAGCCTGCCAGTCCGATGAGTGCTGCGTGGGCGAGGTTCGGGCTCACCCGTATCCCGGCGATCATTGCGGGTGCGGCGAACAGAGGAAGCCCTAGCAGGCCGGCCACTCCGATGAGCGAGATGACTGTCAGGCCGCCGACGGCTGTGTCGGTGTCGAATCCGGCAGTGGAGAGCATCCGGAACTGGACGGCGGCACCTGCGGCGTCGCCGCCCGGCAGGCTGTTGGTGACTGAGTTGCCTACCAGGCCGGCCGTGACGACGGCGAACCAGCCTTTCGCTCGCAGTGCCAGCCGCTGCAGCCCGAAGTTACAGGTGAAGGACGCAACCTCTGCGGCCAGCGCGGCGGTGAACCAGATGGGATCCAGGCTAGCCAGGCGCGGCCAGGCGCCCAGGACCTTCGTTATCGCCGGAAAGAGCACGTAGATCGCGGCGCCCGCGACAGCTAGCGGGACAGCGCGCTTCAGCAGCGCCTGCCAGGTCGGCGGGCGCTGCCGCCCCGCTTCGATCGCGGCAGTCTTCTTCTGGATTGCCGACGGCCCATCTCCGCCTGATGCGGCGGCGCCTGACGGCGGGTCAGGCCCAGCTGAAGGCTTGTGATCCAAGGTAGCCACCAGGTCCGTCGTTCGAGCGGGTCAGGACGAGTCGGGCGGAGTGTCGCCCAGGGCTTGGGCGGGCGGGGCTTGCTCGGCCGACGCCGCCTGCCAGATCTCCCGCACGGCTATCTGCAGCGATGCAGCGGTCGGAATCGCGAGCAGGGCCGCGACGAATGCACCGAACAGGCCGCCCAGCCAGTCGCCGATGGCTCCGCCGACCAGTACCGACACGAGCACCAGCAGCGGGTTGATCCGCACCGTCCGGCTCATCACCGCTGGATTGAGGAAATGGTTCTCGACCTGGGTGTACACGACGAACACGATTAGTGTCACAACGCCGGCTGTTAGCGAGTGGACCGCAGCGAAGAGCACGGTCGGTATGCCGGCGAGCGCGCCTCCGATGATAGGGAGGAAGTCGACGAGGGCGACCCACAATCCCCACAGGAACGGGTACGGGACGCCGAGCGCGAGCAGGTCGATGAGGACGACAAGTCCGGCCAGGACCGATGTCAGGAGATTTCCGAGCATGTAGCCGCTCACGGTGCGGCTCATTTCGCGCATCAGGCGTGCATAGCGCTCGGCCTTGGCAGGTGCCATCAGGCTCAGGAATCCTGATTGCAGCTTCGGGCCCTCGAGCAGGAACAGGAAAGTCAGCGCCAGAATAGTGAACAGGTCAAAGAGCAGCGAGGCTGCGCCTTTGCCTAGTCTCAGCGCTGGCCCCGTGACCTCACGCCCCAGGGTCCCCAGCTTAGGCGCGTTGTGTCGTGTCCAGGTCTGGATGTGAAACCTGGCAAGCAGATGCCCGAGCCATCCTCGGCCTTGCTGGGCTTGGTGAACATAGGACGGCAGCTCCCTGGCGAAACGACTAAGCCCGGAGGCGAGCGGGAACCCGAAGGCTACGGCCAGTCCGGCGAAGACCAGCACGCTCCACGCGACGACCACGGTGACCGCCAGCCCGCGCCGCGGTATCCAGCGCCGCACACCAAGGACAATCGGGTCCAAGATCGCAGCCACGAAGCTGCCGGCCAGGATGAGGAGCAAGACGGCGCGCAGCCGGTACGCAAGGATCCCGAGCAGACAGGTAGCGGCGACCACCGCCACCGCGGCAACGATCGTCCGCAGCGGTATCCCGTGCGACGCCGCGGCGTCCATCAGCTGGGAAAGCGGGGAGGGCCGCTGATCGTCGGATGCCACAGGCTGCTTCCCTAGCAAGTGATAGGGCGATGCAGCCGGCTCATGCTCCCGGCGTGACCCGTCCGGCGCACCTGACGTGCGCCCGTTCCGCGTGGTGGTCCCGGATCAGTTCGCTCGGGATGCCGCCGCGCGTTCGTCAGCCCAGGCGCGGGCATCTAGTGCGTCGAGGACGGACAGCTGAGCCTCGCCGACTGCCCACGAGGCGAAGTCCAGCGCCTCCTCAGCGTCCATCTCGGCGTGTTCGGCGTGACGCTCCGCCTTCTTGACATCCACTTCGTCGCGTTTGCGGTCGATGCGTTCGTGCAGGTCCTGCATTCTGGCCGCGGCGTCGGCCCGCATCGATTGCCACTGGCTCTGCGCCTGGTCGGCGGTCTGCCTGGCCTTGTCGCGCGCTGAGTCCCGCTGAGCGGCGATGTCTGCCCTGAGCTGTTCGATGCGCGCCCTGACCTGCTCGCTGGTTTCCTCGCGGGCCTGGTCCGCGGTGGTTCTCAGCTCTGTGGCTTGCTCCTGCACGGCGTCGATCCACTCTTGGAGTGCCTGAGAATCATGAACGCTCATCGTTCCCCCGTTTCGTCCCCCCGGTCGCCCTGGAGCGGCTCTTGCAACGCTAGGTACCCCGGGCACCGGGCCGGGGAAACAGGTCCCGGGAGTGTCAGCACATGCTGTGGTTAGGTCGGGTGGCGCCTGAGCGGTGGTCCGAGGGCCGGGAACCGCCCCGACGGCGAGATGCCAGGGTGGCGGGCGGAGATCCGGACGCGCAGCGCAGCTGGCCGGATGGCGAACCGCAGCGGCGGGCTCAGGTCGGCCCCCTCGCCGTCGATGCCGGCGTGCACCGGCGCCGGGGCGTCCACCTCCATCTCGGGCGAACTCCAGGCCCGCCCCAGGGGCGGCGGGCGATCGCCGGGCGCGTCGAGAACCACGATCCCGAGCCTGCCGGTGTCGAGCGCCGGGCGGGTGCCGCGGACTAGAGGCCGGTCCAGCGCGTAGGGATTGTTCGAGATAAGAACGACAGCCAGATGATTGTGCTCGCGCCCGGCATCGTCGACCAGGCGCAGGGCCGATGCCTGGGCGCTGGGGCCCAGCACCTCCTGCGCGGTCTCCAGGAGGGTGCGAACCTTGGCGTCGCGGTAGGCGGGCTGGCGGACCGCGTCGCCGTAGATGCCGAGTGAGACGTTGTTGAGGAACAGCCGCCCGTTCACGTCCGCCATGTCGATCAGGCACTCCACCCCGTCGGTGAACGCGCCGAGCGCGCCGGGCACATCGTGCCGGTCGATCCCCACGTCGAGCGCGAAGTGGTTGCGTGTCCCCGCCGGAACGCACACGAACGGGATGTCCTGCGCGGCGGCTACGGCGGCCACGACCGCCAGCGACCCGTCGCCGCCGGCCATCCCCAGCGCGTCCGCGCCGTCTGCCGCGGCGACCCGGGCGAGCGCTGCCAGGCTCTGGCCTGGAGCCAGGACGATGATCTCGATCCCCATCTCACGCGCGCGCTCGGCGGTCCCCGCACGCGCGGCTGCGCCATCACCCGACCGCGGGTTGACGAACAGCACCGCCCGCCGCGGCGGATCCGCGGGCCGCCAGCCAAGGCGCAGCAGTTCCCGCCTGGATTGGATGATGGTGAAACCCGGCGGCCGCACGGTCTTATCGTTCCCGCCGCGGAGGGACGCTACCGCGCCTGGGCGCGATGCGTCCCGTTCTGGCCGCCCTGGCTGGTCTGAGCGCGCATTGTTACGGTGACAGTGCAAGCGCCTGACCGCACAAGCCCGCCGGGAAACTGACCAGCAGGTCACGGCCCGCGTCGAGCAGGTCAAGGCAGGTCTGAGTCGCCAGACAGACTCGGCCAGCGATGACGCCGGGCACCGCGGACCAATCGCAGAACCAGTGGCAGGCGATGAAGGCCGACCTGGCGGCTAAAGGGGAGAACAACAATGAGCGGCCGGATCGACGTCCACCAGCACATGATCCCGCCCGGGTACGCCGCCTGGCTGCGTGACCGCGGTGTGCACGCCACTGGCGGGCGGGCGTTGCCCGAGTGGAGCCCCGACCTCGCGCTGGAGTTCATGGACCGGCAAGGCATCGCCACCGGGATCCTGTCGATCAGCACCCCGGGCGTCCACCTCGGTGACGACACTGAAGCCCGCACAGTCGCACGGGAGGTCAACAACTACGGTGCCGCGCTCGCCGCACTGCATCCCGGCCGGTTCGGGATCTGGGCGTCTCTGCCGCTCCCCGACATCGCCGGCGCGGTCGCCGAAGCCACCCGTGTCCTGGACCAGAGCACCGCCGACGGGATCGTGCTGCTTGCCAACCACTGCGGCCTTTACCTTGGGGATCCCGCGCTCGACCCGCTCATGGCCATCCTGGACGACCGCCACGCAGTGCTGTTCGTCCACCCCGCCGACCTGCCCGGTCCGCCCGTGCCCGGCATCCCGCCATTCGCCGCCGACTTCCTCCTCGATACCACGCGCGCCGCCTTCAACCTTGTCAGGAATGACGTCCCCCGCCGCTACCCGAACCTCAGATTCATCCTCGCCGACGCCGGAGGATTCGTTCCGTACGCCGCCCACCGCCTGGCTATCACCGTGTTCGCCGAAACCGGACATGACTCGGCCGTCATCCTGGACGACCTGTCAGGCTTCTACTTCGACACCGCCCTTGTCCTCCAGCCCTTCCACCCTGCCCTCTCTCCGGGCGTTCGCGCGGCCCGGCCACATCCTCTACGGCAGCGACTGGCCATTTGCTCCCGACCTGGCCGTCGAGTACTTCCTCGGCCCCATCGCCGAAAACGACGACATCGCCCGAGCCAACTCCCTGCCGCTCCTTCCCCGCGTGAACTAACCGAGACAGGAGAGGTCTATTTCAGGAGCGGGTTTCCGGCGGCCTGTTGCATACCGCGTGCTCCGGTGGCCGGCACGGCCGCCATCCGCCCGGAATCAGAGATCGGTGCTGGTGCAGGAGCAACGGCCTCTGAACAGCGCCCCCAGCAGGATTCGAACCTGCGCACACGGCTCCGGAGGCCGTCGCTCTATCCCCTGAGCTATGGGGGCTGGCGCACCGCGATCCCGGAGGGCGGCCCCACCGGAACGCAGCAAGGGTACCAGCCAGAAGGTTATCGGGGACACGTGCTCGATCTGCGGGCACGAACAGGGCCGATCCAGGTAGCCTCACGCCGTGACACAAGGACTCGGGCGCGTGCTGGTTGTCGATGACGACGAGGTCATCAGGCAGCTCATCGCCGTGAACCTGACCCTCGAGGGCTTCGAGGTCGAGACCGCCGTGGACGGTCAGGACTGCCTCGACAAGGTCACCGAGGTCAAGCCCGACGTGATCACGCTGGACGTCATGATGCCGAGGCTGGACGGCTGGGTGACCGCGACCCAGCTCCGGCGCAACCCGGAGACCGCGAACATCAAGGTCGTGCTCATCACCGCCCGCGCGCAGGAGGACGACAGGGACCGCGGCCGGCAGGTCGGCGTAGACGCGTACCTGACCAAGCCGTTCGACCCGGCCGAGATGATCCGCGTCGTCCGCGAGCTGGCTGGCGCGCCGAGTTCCGCCTTCGACTGAGGTGATCCCCGGCGACATCGGGATCGAGATCACGCGACTGCTCGATGTGCCCGCCGCCGCTGGCGGCCCGCCCGACTCCGCCGCCCGGATCACCGCCGCCGGCACCTGGCGACCGGCCCCGGCCCGCGCGGGCGGCGGCCCGGGACGTTACGCCACGTCGCTGCCGTTCGCGCTCGCGGCGGCCACTGAGGACGACCCGGCCGGGCTGGCCGCCGCGCTCGCCGACGGCCTGCGCGAAGTGCCCTGGATCGATGCCGCGCGGGTCACCGGCGGCGGGTACGTCACGGTCGCGGTGTCCGTGCACCACCTGGCCGGCCTGCCCGCGAGGATCATCGCTGCCGGTCCCGGCGCCGCGGCGGCCAGCAATGCGCTGGCAGGCACAGTCGTCGCCGCTCCCGGACCGCCCGACCTGAGCGCGGCCCGCACCTGGGCGCAGGCATCGCGGGACCTGCGTAACGCGCTGGTCGGCCGGCTGGCGCGGACCGCGGGTGCCGAGGTTCTCGCCTTTGATTCGCAACGCACCTCGCCACCGGACTCGCCAGGGCCGGCCAGAGCCCGGTGGCGGCCGCCGTCGCCCGGCACGGCGCCGATGCCGTCCGCTGGGCGCTGGCGGCTGGTGCCGCTGGCCGGGGGAGCGCGATCGAGCGGCGGGTCGACGCACCGCTCGACCTGACCAACCCGTTCGTGCTGGTCAGGTACGCCCATGCCGATGCGAGCTCGACCATGCGCTGGGCCGCCGACCTTGGCATCGCACCAGCTGGCACCGGCCCGAGTCCATCGCCGGCGGCGGAACCTCACCCCGCCGAGCTCGCCCTCCTCGATGTCCTGTCCTGGCTGCCAGAACGCGTGGCCGCGGCTGCCCGCGGCCGTCGGCCGGCCGAGCTCGCGGCGTTCCTGAAGGTCGTGGCGGCCGCCTGGCTGGACTGCCGGGAGGCCTGCCCGGCACTGCCCTTCGGCGGCCGGGCAGCACCGGCCGACCCAGGCGGGCCGCAGACGGCGGCGCGCCTCGAATTCGCCGCGGCGACGAGCATCACGCTGGCTGCCGGGCTGGCGCTGCTCGGGCTCACCGCTCCGGCCCGGATGTGATCCGGCGCGGTTCAAGCCGCCGGGGTCTTGTCAGAAACCCCTGGTTAATGTAATTTCAGCCTGCTGTTGAAGCCCGCCGGACGGCGGGGCGATGACGATTCGCCGGCCAGTGGTTCAATCGCGAGTGAAGCGGGTATCGCATGGCGTGTAGCCCCCAAGGCGCCGACGATCTCGTCGTAGCTGAACCCCCACGAGCCGGGCGGTAAGCCCACCGAGCAGAGTCCCGGCCCGAGCTTTGCGGAGTCGAGTGTTCGTAACTCCTTCGGCAGTATCCGCGGCTCTTCAGCCCTGGTGGCAGCGGACCCGGATGCGATCGGAGGTCCAGAAGGAATGCCGTGGCCGCTGTTGGTGTTAGACTGTGCGAAGCACCAGAGGTCCCCTCGCGGGGCAAGGTGCAATTCCGCATCCCGTCAGGCCAACGCTGTAACGTGCGGTGGCGGGTTGCTCTCGGTGACATCCATCTGTCGGGAGACATTCGAAGCCTGCACGCTCCTGGCTCGCAGCCCGGTCCGCCCATGTGGTCAAGGGCGGGACGCGAGCGGGCGAGGAAACGCGAGCACTCACGGAAGTGGCGGACTGTATGACAGCTGACCTGGCAACAGAGGGCGGCGACGATGGCGGGAGCCGCGTGACGAGCGGTCAGCGGCTGCCGCATGGCGAGTTCGGATCCTGGAAGGACCCCTTGTGACCGAAACCACCAACTTGTTCTCTGACCCGGCACCGGACGACGGGCTCACTCACGACGCGCCTTCCGGCCCGGCTGGTGGTGACAGCGCGGCAGGATCTTCCCCAGGGCAGTCGGGCGCGGTACGCTCGTGGGCTGATGGCCAGCACGCCGGGGGCGCCCGCGGAGCGAACGGAGCTGGCCCATTGCCGACGATGCTGCTGCCGGAGTTGCAGCGCCTCGCGCAGTCGCTCGGCATCACGGGCACTGGCCGGATGCGTAAGGGTCAGCTCATCGCCGCGATCGAAGAGCGAAGGCAACTGCCGGGGAGCCTGGCGGGCCCCGGCGAACAGCGCGAAGTGAACGGAAACTCAGTCAAGCGGAGCGTGCCTGCGGGAGCCGGCACCAACCGCCCCCTTGAGCAGGACGCCATGGAATCAGAAGGATCAGGGCAGCTCAGCATGGTCAGTGAGGACACGGCCGGATTCGGCGGCGACCGGCCCGCCCCCGGCGCATCGGCCGAGTCGGCGGCGCCAGCTATGACGGACGCCCAGCACAGTTCCGCATCCGCGCCCGCGGTGGTCGGCGGCCCAGCCGACGGCGCCGGCGCGGCCGCCGGCTCGCACGGTGACCACGCGAGTGGCACTGACGTGGCGACCGGCGCCCAGGTGGCGAACGGGGCCGAGGTGATCAGCCCGCACCAGGCGGCCGACGCGGGGCAGGGAGCCGCCGCCGAGGCGGCGCGTGGCCAGTTCGACGAGTCAGGCCAGGACGTGGAGCCCGGTGCCGGGCGGCGCGGCGGCGAGTCAGCCTCCCGCCGCGACGGCCAGCGTGGCGAGCGGCGCACCAGGACCGCCAACCGCAGGGACGACCAGGCACGTGCCGCGTCCGATGGGGGCGAGCAGGCGCGCGACGGCGGCCGCGGCGACCAGGCGGGTGGCAGGGACCAGCAGCGTGACTCCGGCCAGGGTCAGCAGGGGCGCGGCGATCAGCAGGGCTACCGCGACAACGGCGGCAGGGACAATGGCGGCCGGGACAATGGCGGGCGGGACAATGGCGGGCGGGACAACGGCGGTCGGGACAGCGTTCGTGACAACGGGCCGCGCGACAACGGCGGCCGCGACGACGACCGGGACGGCCAGAGCCGCCGCAGCAGGGACCGCGACAGGTTCCGCAACAACCGCAACCAGGGGACCAACCGGCGCCGCGAGCGCGGCGGCGGCGGCGAGTCAGAGCCGGTGATCACCGAGGACGACGTGCTGATCCCGATCGCCGGGATCCTCGACGTGCTCGACAACTACGGGTTCGTGCGCACGACCGGCTACCTGCCGGGCGCCAATGACGTCTACGTCTCGCTGTCCCAGGTCCGCAGGCACGGCCTGCGCAAGGGCGACGTGATCGAGGGCGCCATCCGCCAGCCTCGCGACGGCGAGCGGCGGGAGAAGTTCAACGCGCTGGTCAGGCTGGACAAGGTCAACGGGCTTGACCCCGAGGAGTCCAAGAGTCGTGCCGACTTCTCCAAGCTCGTTCCGCTTTACCCGCAGCAGCGGCTGCGCCTGGAGTCCGACCCGACGATCATGACGACCAGGATCATCGACCTGATCAGCCCGATCGGCAAGGGCCAGCGCGGGCTTATCGTCTCGCCGCCCAAGGCGGGCAAGACGATGATCCTGCAGGCGATCGCGAATGCGATCACCAAGAACAACCCCGAGTGCCACCTGATGGTCGTCCTGGTGGACGAGCGTCCCGAGGAAGTCACCGACATGCAGCGCTCGGTGAAGGGCGAGGTCATCCACTCGACCTTCGACCGGCCGGCCGAGGACCACACCATGGTCGCCGAGCTCGCGATCGAGCGGGCCAAGCGCCTGGTGGAGATGGGTCACGACGTCGTGGTGCTGCTCGACTCGATCACCAGGCTCGGCCGCGCTTACAACCTGGCCGCGCCGGCCAGCGGCCGGATCATGTCCGGTGGCGTCGACTCCACCGCGCTCTACCCGCCGAAGCGGTTCTTCGGAGCGGCACGCAACATCGAGCACGGCGGCTCGCTCACCATCCTGGCGACGGCGCTGATCGAGACCGGCTCCCGCGCCGACGAGGTCATCTTCGAGGAGTTCAAGGGCACCGGCAACATGGAGCTGCGGCTGCGCCGCGAGCTCGCGGACAAGCGGATCTTCCCCGCCATCGACGTGGACGCCTCCGGCACCCGCAAGGAAGAGCTGCTGATGACGCCCGAGGAACTCAAGATCGTCTGGCAGCTGCGGCGCGTGCTGCACGCGCTCGAGCCGCAGCAGGCGCTTGAGGTCCTGATGGAGCGGATGAAGGAGACCAAGAGCAACGCCGAGTTCCTGCTGCACGTGCAGAAGACCACGGTCGCCTCTTAGCGCACGCCAGGCCAGCCGGGCCAGCGGCGGGAATCGGCGGGGCCGTCGGCCCGTTGTTGATGTGGCACACTGGTGTGCCGATAGCGCGGTACCGGTTCACGTCCGCGGCGCCCTGCGCCGCGCGGCGACCCGGCGACCGCCGGAACCAGGAGAGAACATGAAGCGCAACATCCACCCCGACTACGTGGCCACGCAGGTGACCTGCACCTGCGGGAACACCTTCGTCACCCGCAGCACGGCCAGGACTGGCGAGATCCACGCCGACGTCTGCTCCAACTGCCACCCGTTCTACACCGGCAAGCAGAAGATCCTGGACACCGGCGGCCGGGTCGCCAGGTTCGAGCGCCGCTTCGGCAAGCAGGCCGGCGGCAAGTAGCCACTTGCCCGTCAGAGCGAGGTTGCCCGGCGGGCAGTGAAGGATTGGCGGGGTCATATCACGCCGGATCCGGCGCGTTGCCGGGTATCAGGCTGCGAGTGCTCGCAGCGCCGGCGGCGCAGCGCTGCGGAGGGCGGCGCTGCGGGGAGTAGCCATCGGCCGAGATCACGTTATGAGGAGGTAAGCGATGCAGGAGCGGCTTGCCGACCTCGCCGCCGAGCACGCGCAGCTTGAGCGCGATCTCGCCGATCCTGCCGTGCACGCCGACCAGGACCGCGCGCGGGCGCTCGGCCGCAGGTACAGCGAGCTCACCCCGATCGTAAGTGCGTACGCGCAGTGGCTGGCGGTCCGCGATGACGAGGCGGCGGCCATCGAGCTGTCCGCCGAGGACCCCTCGTTCGCGCAGGAGGCGCAGCAGCTGGCCCGCACCAGGACCGAGATCGAGGAGCGGCTCGAGCACCTGCTGGTGCCCAGGGACGCGCTAGACGCCAAGGACGTGATCCTGGAGATCAAGGCGGGCGAGGGCGGCGAGGAATCCGCGCTGTTCGCCGCCGACCTGCTGCGCATGTACCTGCGGTACGCCGAGCGGCAGGGCTGGAAGACCGAGGTGCTCGACGAGACGGTCACCGGCCTGGGCGGGTACAAGGACGTGACGGTCGCGGTCAAGGCCGCCGGGCGCGGCAGCCTGGCCGGCACGCCCGACGGCGCCTGGTCGCTGCTGAAGTACGAGGGCGGCGTGCACAGGGTGCAGCGCGTCCCGGTCACCGAGTCGCAGGGCAGGATCCACACCTCGGCGGTCGGCGTGCTCGTGATGCCGGAGGCCGACCCGGTCGAGGTCAGCATCGACCCCGCCGACCTGCGGATCGACGTGTTCCGCTCGTCAGGCCCAGGCGGCCAGAGCGTCAACACCACGGACTCGGCGGTGCGGATCACCCACCTGCCGACCGGCATCGTGGTGTCCTGCCAGAACGAGAAGAGCCAGCTGCAGAACAAGGAGGCCGCGCTGCGGATCCTGCGGGCCAGGCTGCTGGCCGCGGCCCAGGAGGAGGCTGAAGCGCAGGCCTCGGCCGAGCGGCGCAGCCAGGTAGCCACCGTGGACAGGTCGCAGCGGGTGCGGACCTACAACTACCCGGAGAACCGGATCTCTGACCACCGGGTCGGCTTCAAGGCCTACAACCTGGACCAGGTGCTCGACGGGGAGCTCGACGCCGTGATCGGCGCGCTGGTCGACGCCGACCGGGCAGAGAAGATGGCGGCCGCGCGGTGACGCGGCTCTGTTCGACATGGCTGGGCCACGCCCGCCGATGAGCATGCTGATGACCGAGATCGCGGTCGCGGCCAGCAGGCTGGCCGAGGCCGGGGTCGAGTCGCCGCGCGCCGACGCCGAGCTGATGGCCGCGCACAGGCACAGAGTCGCGCGCAGCCAGCTCAACATGGTCGCCGACGCCGACTTCGACCCACGGTACTGGGACGACGTGGCCAGGCGGGCGTCGAGGGAGCCGCTGCAGCACATCACGGGGACCGCGTACTTCCGCTACCTGGACCTGGAGGTGGGGCCTGGGGTGTTCGTGCCGAGGCCGGAGACCGAGGTCATGACGGGCTGGGCGATCGGCCAGCTGACCGCGATGGATGTCGCCGAGCCGGTGGTGGCGGACCTCGGGACCGGTTCGGGCGCGATCGCGCTGGCGATCGCGCAGGAGGTGCCAGGAGCCAGGGTGCACGCGGTCGAGGCCGACCCGCTGGCCAGGTCGTGGACCGAGCGGAACATGGCCAGGTGCGCCGCCGCGGCACCACACACCGCAGGCCGGGTGAGCCTGCACGGCGACGACTTCGCAGCTGCCCTTGGTGACCTGGACGGCCGGGTCGACCTGGTGATCAGCAACCCGCCGTACATACCGGTGGACGCGGGCCTGCCGCCCGAGGTCAGCGAGTATGAGCCGTCGGCTGCGCTGTTCTCGGGAGCCGACGGGCTCGACGCGATCCGGGTGGTCGAGCGGGTGGCCAGGCGGCTCCTCCGGCCGGGCGGCCTGGTGGCTGTGGAGCACGGCGCGCCGCAGGGCGCGGCGGTGTACTGGGTCTTCGCCGAGGAGAGCGGCTGGAGCCAGACCCGTAACCACACCGACCTCGCCGGGCGGGACAGGTTCGTCACCGCGACGTGGCCGTGAGGCGCGCGTCAGCGGCGCAGGCGGCACCGTGGCAGGATGATCGGCCATGAGCGACTTCTTCGACTGCGCCGACGAGACGCAGCGGGCGCAGGGGCTCGCGGCGGCGACCGCCGCCGTGCTGCGCGGCGCGCTGGTCGTGCTGCCGACCGACACCGTGTACGGGATCGGCGCCGACGCCTTCCGGCCCGCCGCGGTGTCCAGCCTGCTGACGGCCAAGGGCCGTGGCAGGCAGATGCCGCCGCCGGTGCTCGTCGGGTCGGTCAGGGCGGCCAACGCGCTGGTCGAGGGCCTCGGGCCGTTCGGGCAGCAGCTGATCGACGAGTTCTGGCCTGGCGGCCTGACACTGGTCTGCCGGGCCAGCCGGTCGCTGAAGTGGGACCTCGGCGACACCAAGGGGACGGTCGCGCTGCGGATGCCCAAGCACCCGGTCGCGCTCGCGCTGCTGGCCGAGACCGGGCCGATGGCGGTGAGCAGCGCGAACCTGACCGGGTCCCCGGCCGCTACCACGGCCGCGCAGGCGCGCGAGCAGCTTGGCGACTCGGTCGAGGTGTACCTGGACGGCGGGCCGTGCGAGACCGACACGCCGTCGACGATCGTGGACCTGACCGACGACATGCCGCGCCTGCTGCGCACCGGCGCGGTGTCGATCGGGCGGCTGCGCGAGGTCGCCGCGGTCGCCATGGGACCGGATTGACGCGGCGCGGCCGGTCCCGGCGAATGGGGCAGTCGGCACGTCAGCTTGGCTCTAGGTGCCATAGAGTTGAATCCGATGTCTGATGATCTGCTGACCTGGTGAGCGGCGGTGCGTGAGTACGGCCTGACGCTGCTCGTGACGGCCGCGGTGACCTACCTGCTGACCCCGCTGGTGCGGCGGGGGGCGGTCAGGTTCGGCGCTCTTCTTCCCGCCAGGGACCGCGACGTGCATGCCGCGCCGACCCCGCGGATGGGCGGCCTGGCCATGTACCTCGGGGTGGCAGCCGGGCTGATCGCCGCCAAGTCGATGGTGCCGCTGCGCACCACGTTCTCCGGCACCGGGCTGATCGTCGGCCTGCTCGGCGCCGGCGGCCTGATCGTGCTGGTCGGGATCATCGACGACCGCTGGGGGATCAGCGCCCTCGGCAAGCTGGTCGGCCAGGTGGCCGCCGCCTACGTACTGTTCCAGAGCGGCGCGCAGCTCGGCTCGTTTCCCGAGCCGCAGAACCACCTGTTCGTGCTGACCCATAACGAGCAGATCGTGCTGACCATCCTGGTCGTGGTCGCGACCATCAACGCGGTCAACTTCATCGACGGCCTGGACGGGCTGGCGGCCGGCATCGTGTGCATCGCCGCGATGTCGTTCTTCCTGTACTACTACTCCCTGGCCAAGCACTTCGGGCTGTCCGCCGAGGCGGTGCCTGCCTTGGCCTCGATCGTGCTCGCCGGGGTCTGCCTGGGATTCCTGCCGCACAATTTCTTCCCGGCCAGGATCTTCATGGGCGACACCGGCTCCATGCTGCTCGGCCTGATGCTCGCCTACGTGCCGATCTGGGCGATCAACTCACTCGACTACGAGAGCCTCAGCCTGCAGAGCAGGGTGAACAGGTTCCCCGAGATACTGCCGCTGCTGCTGCCGGCCGCCGTCATGGTGATTCCCTATGTCGATCTGCTCCGCGCGGTGGTGCGCCGGATCAGGGCAGGTCAGTCGCCGTTCGCGCCTGACAACAAGCACCTGCACCACAGGCTGCTTGAGATCGGGCACTCGCACCGCTCCAGCGTGCTGATCCTCTACGCGTGGGCGGCGCTGTTCGCCGGGACCGTGGTCGGGCTGTCGATCCTGACCACGCCGCTGATCGTGCTCGCCGGCACGACGCTGGCCGCCGTCCTCGTGCTCGCCCTGCTTTCCATGCCCAGGCTGCGCTGGTGGAAGCGGGCCCGGGCGCCGGGGGCTGTCGTGACCGCGCCGGCGCGGGTCGAGCAGACGGTGCCTGGTCCGGTCGGCAATGGCCAGGTAGCCGCCGATCCCGTGGCCTACGACCAGGTGGCGCCTGGCCCGGTGGCAAACGGCCAGTACGCGCCCGATCCGTACTACCAGGCCGTGGCCGATCCGGCGTGGTCCGACCCTGACCCGGCGTGGCCCGACCCCGATCCGGCGTGGTCCGACCCTGACCCTGGTCGGCACGGTCCGAACGCGCTGGATTCTGGTCATCGTGAGCAGGACTACCTGGCCGGCCGTGGCCGCCACGCCGCCGATCCTGCCGGGCCGCCGGTTGACGGGCGCGGGCCGTCGTTCATCCCTGCCGCCACCGGTCAGCTTGAGCCGCCCGACGCCACGTTGCCGATGCCGCTCCCGGCGGCCAGGGCATCAGGCACGATCGTGCCGTGACCCGCGCGGGCTACAGATCGGGTGATGCGGCATCCCTCTCCCTAACCACGCCGTGACCACGTCACATGGGTTGCATTCGTCACGTTCGGTGACCTGCTGGGGCCATCGCCGGAGAGCTTGTGATATCTTTCACGAGCAGCCGCACACAGTCGGATGCGTGGCTCGTGATACGTTTCGCTCGCCTGGTTCTGCGCCGAGATAACGTCGGCGCCATCGGGTGATCGTAAGCGGCCGGACCACTTACGTCTCATGTACGCACCCGCCGACGGCCTTCAGGCCGACGGCCAAGGTTCCTCCGGAGTTCAGGAACGATGCTGGCGACCTACGCCCGGATCGTCCGCCGGTCAGTCGTCGCTACGGCTGTCGCGGCGGCGATCATGCTGGCGGTCTGCGGCATTGTCGGCGGCGCGAAGGGCCTGATCGGCGGCGCGGTCGCGATCGTCATAGTGGCGCTGTTCTTCGGTATCAGCATCGTCGCGGTCGGCCGGGCCGCCAAGGTGAGCCCGCACCTGATGATGGTGACCGCGCTCGGCACGTACATGCTGAAGATACTCGTGCTGCTGATCCTGGTGGGGGAGTTCCAGGACACCACCGCGTTCAACCCCAGGCTCTTCGGGCTCACCGCGATCGTGTGCGTGCTGGTCTACTGCGCCGCCCAGATCGTGTGGTCGATGCGGCTGAAGATGCCCTATGTCGAGCCCGACGGACGGTGAGCCGTGGCGGCGACTCGGCGCGGCATCGCGAGCGGGGACAGGAATCGTGCCGCGGACGGTGAACGATGCGAAGCGAGCCGACGTGACCGGCGCGCCGCGGCCCGACGGTGGCGGCCGTCCCGGACCGCGGCAGTCGGATGGCCTGACCTATCTCAGCTACATGATCGGCGGCATGGTGCTCTACGGCGGCATCGGCTGGCTGGTCGGGCGCTGGACGAACCTGCCCGTGCTGTTCCCGGTCGGAATGATCGCCGGTCTCGGGCTGGCGATCGCGCTGATCATCTTCCGCGTCACCCGGTCATGACGGGCGTGGCGACCGGAGGCGCGGCGATGGCAGGCGGATCTTCCCGGGCGAGGTGCCCGGTCGGAGGGATACACGTGGTGATGGGTGAGGAGTACCGGATCGATGAGGAGCACTGGCCCGCCGGACGGCGCGACGCGCGGAGCGCGCGGTGAGTGACGCGGGGGGAGTGCTCGCCGGGGGAGGCTGCGTCGGCGGCCATATCTTCGGCGGCTGCGCCTACCCGGCCCCGTCGATCAGCTACTTCTACTTCAAGCCGATCTTTACCGTCGGCACCGTGCAGATCACCAAGCCGATGGTGCTCGCGGTCATCTCCGGCGCGATCGTGCTCGGCTTCTTCGCGATCGCGTTCCGCTCGCCCAAGCTCGTGCCGCGCGGATGGCAGAACCTCGGCGAGATGGGCGTGCTTTTCGTCCGCGACCAGATCCTGCGGCCGCAGCTTGGCAAGGCCGGCGACAAGTGGCTGCCGTTCCTGGTCTCGATCTTCTTCTTCGTCTGGATCATGAACCTGTTCGGGATCATCCCGTTCATCGACTTCCCGGCGACCTCGCGGATCGCCTACCCGCTCGGCCTTGCGCTGGTGGTCTGGATTACCTACCTGGTCGTGGGCATGCGTTCAAAGGGCCCGCTGACCTACTTCAAGAACATGGCGGTCCCCTCCGGTGCCCCCTGGTGGATCCTGCCGTTGCTCAGCCCGATCGAGCTGCTCTCGAACGTCTTCGTCCGGCCGTTCACGCTCACGATCCGGCTGATGGCGAACATGCTGGCCGGCCACCTGCTGCTGCTGGTCTTCGGCCTCGCCTCCTGGTACCTGTTCAGCGCGACCATCGGGCTGCTGTTCGCCACCACGTCATTCATCGTGACGATCCTCCTGACCGGCCTGGAGGTGCTGATCCAGCTCCTCCAGGCCTTCATCTTCACCACGCTGACCGCGTATTACCTCGCGGACGCGTCGACCTCGCACTAGACCGCAAACCCACAAGCCTCCGGCGGAGTGACCGCCGGGCCGGAAAGAAGGAAACCATTCCATGCTCGCGATTCACGTGATGCACCTCGTCCACCACGTCCTGGCTTCAGGTTCGCCCGGGTACATCAACAACGTGTACCAGCTGCACATCATCAACCTCGGTGCGCTGACGTACGGCCTGGCGGCGATCGGCCCGGGCATCGGCATCGGCCTGGTCTTCGGGCACGCGATCGAGGCCATGGCCCGCCAGCCAGAGGCGACCGGCCAGATCACCGCGTTCATGTGGATCGGCTTCGCGCTGACCGAGGCGCTGGCGCTGATCGGCATCGCAGTTCCGTTCTTCATCAAGTAGTAAGGCCCATCGATGCACGCCATGATCCTCGCCGCCGCTGCTCAGGAGCAGGACCCGCTGGTGCCGAGCACGACAGAGTTGGTCGTCGGGCTGATCACGTTCGCGATCATCTTCTTCGGGTTCTGGAAGCTCATCCTTCCGCGGTTTCACACCATGCTGGAGACCAGGACCGACCAGATCGAGGGCGGGCTGAAGCGGGCCGAGGAGGCGCAGGAAGAGGCGAGCCAGGTGCTCGCCGAGTACCGCGCGCAGCTCGCCGACGCCAGGCACGAGGCGGCCAGGCTGCGCGAGGCGGCCAAGGAAGAGGCCGCCCAGATCGTCGCGCAGGGCAGGGCCGACGGCGTGGCCGAGGGCCAGCGCATGATCGAGGCGGCGAACGCACGGATCGAGACCGAGCGGCAGCAGGCCCTGACCGCGCTGCGCGCCGAGGTGGGCGCCATGGCGGTCGAGCTGGCCAGCAAGATCGTCGGTGAGTCGCTGGCCGACGAGGCCAGGCAGAGCCGGATGGTGGACAGGTTCCTTGCCGAGATCGAGGCCGAGCCTGCGAGCGGGGTAACCGCGCGATGAGAGGAACGAGCAGGGCGTCGCTGGCCGCCGCCAAGGAGCGGCTGGCCGCTGCGCTGGCCGGCGCCACGGCCGAGCAGGCCAGCGGGCTCGGCGACGAGCTGTTCGCCGTGGTCGGCCTGCTCGACCGCGAGCCCGGGCTGCGCCGCGCCCTGTCCGACCCGGCCAAGGAGGGCGCCGCCCGGGCGGCCCTGGCCGCCGACCTGCTCGCCGGCAAGATCTCCGATCCGGCGCTTGCCCAGGTCACCGGGCTGGTCAGCGCGCGCTGGTCGGCGCCGGGCGACCTGGCGGACGCCGCCGAGCAGCTGGCCGCGATCGCGGTCGCCCAGGCGGCCGACGCCCGGGGCCAGCTGGACGAGACCGAGGACGAGCTGTTCAGGTTCGGCCGGATTGTCCAGGCTAGTCCCGGCCTGCGCGCGGTGCTTTCCAACCAGTTCGCACCCGCGCAGGGCCGCCGCGACGTGGTCACCGACTTGCTGACCGGCAAGGTCACCGACGCCGCGCTGCGGCTGATCACCCAGGCGGCCGGCCAGCCGCGCGGACGTAGCCTGGATGCGAGCCTGGAGTCGTACGCGAACCTGGCCGCCGAGCTGCGGCAGCGGCTGGTCGCCGAGGTCAGGGTCGCCGCGCCGCTTACCGACGCACAGCGCGGGCGCCTGGCGGCCGCGCTAGCGGGCGCCTACGGGCACGACGTGCACCTGAACATCGTGCTCGACCCCGGGGTGCTCGGCGGGATGTCGGTGCGGATCGGCGACGAGCTGATCAACGGCAGCGCCGCGAGCCGGCTCGGCGAGCTGCGCCGGGGGCTGGCGTCGTGACCGGCCGGTCGGCAGCCGGGCTGCCCAGACTGACGCGAAAGAACCAGACGAGAAGGACGCGAGGACGATGACCGAGCTGACCATCAGGCCCGAGGAGATCAGGGACGCCCTGGCGAAGTTCGTCGAGACGTACGATCCTGGCGCCGCAGCCACCGAGGAGGTCGGCACCGTCACCGAGTGCGGCGACGGCATCGCCAGGGTCGAGGGCCTGCCGTCGGCGATGGCGAACGAGCTGCTCGAGTTCGAGGACGGCACCCGCGGCATCGCGCTGAACCTGGATGTGCGCGAGATCGGCGTCGTCATCCTCGGCGAGTTCAGCAAGATCGAGGAGGGCCAGCGGGTCAAGCGCACCAACGAGGTGCTGTCTGTCCCGGTGGGCGACGCCTACCTCGGCCGGGTGGTCGGTCCGCTCGGCGAGCCGCTCGACGGCCAGGGCCCGGTGGAGACCTCCGAGCACCGCGCGCTCGAGCTGCAGGCCCCCTCGGTGGTGCAGCGCCAGCCGGTGAAGGAGCCGCTGCAGACCGGCGTCAAGGCGATCGACGCGATGACCCCGATCGGCCGCGGCCAGCGCCAGCTGATCATCGGAGACCGGCAGACCGGCAAGACAGCGATCGCGATCGACACGATCATCAACCAGCGGGCGAACTGGGAGTCCGGCGACCCGAAGCGGCAGGTGCGCTGCGTCTACGTTGCGGTCGGCCAGAAGGGCTCCACGATCGCCCAGGTCCGCCAGTCGCTGGAGGACGCGGGCGCGATGGAGTACACCACCATCGTGGCCGCCCCGGCCTCTGACCCGGCTGGCTACAAGTACATCGCCCCCTACACCGGCTCATCGATCGGCCAGCACTGGATGTACCAGGGCTACCACGTCCTGATCATCTTCGATGACCTCACCAAGCAGGCCGAGGCGTACCGCGCGATCTCGCTGCTGCTGCGCCGACCGCCGGGCCGCGAGGCCTACCCAGGCGACGTGTTCTACCTGCACTCGCGGTTGCTCGAGCGCTGCGCGAAGCTGTCCGACGAGCTCGGCGGCGGGTCGCTGACCGGGCTGCCGATCATCGAGACCAAGGGCAACGACGTATCGGCCTACATCCCGACCAACGTCATCTCGATCACCGACGGCCAGATCTTCCTTGAGACCGACCTGTTCAACTCCGGCGTCCGGCCGGCCATCAACGTCGGCATCTCGGTCTCCAGGGTCGGCGGCAACGCGCAGACCAAGGCCATGAAGAAGGTCGCAGGCGGCCTCAAGCTCGGCCTGTCGCAGTACCGCGACCTCGAGGCGTTCGCGGCGTTCGCCTCCGACCTGGATGCGGCCTCCCGCGCCCAGCTTGAGCGCGGCGCCCGGCTGGTCGAGCTGCTCAAGCAGGGCCAGTACTCGCCCTACTCGATGGAGCGCGAGGTGGTGTCGGTCTGGGCAGGGACCACCGGCCAGCTCGACGACGTGCCGGTGGAGGACATCGGCAGGTTCGAGTCCGAGTACCTCGACTACATCGCCAGGGAGCGCACCGGCATCCTGGACACGATCAGGGAGACCGGCGAGCTCTCCGAGGACACCGTGACCGCGCTGAAGGACTCGATCGACGACTTCCGCCGCGGCTTCGAGACCAGCGACGGCCATCTGCTGGTCAGCGACGAGCCGGTCAAGCCGGTCGCGGCGACCGAGGTCACCCCGGAGACCGTGGTCAAGCACGTGCCGGCGACGGCAAAGAAGTAGTCAGATGGGAGCACAGCTTCGCGCGGTCAGGCGGCGGATCGCCACGGTGCGGTCCACCGCCAAGATCACAAAGGCCCAGGAACTCATCGCGTCGTCCCGGATCATCAAGGCACAGCAGCGGGCGCACGCGGCCGGGCCGTACGCGCGGGAGATCACGGCCGCGGTCGAGGCAGTGGTCAGCCGGTCGGCCAACGTGGACCACCCGCTGACCACCCCGGCGCGCAACCCGACCAGGGCCGCGGTGCTGATCCTGACCAGCGACCGCGGCTTCTGCGGCGGCTACAACGCCAGCGTGCTGCGCGAGGCGCAGGGCCTGACCAACCTACTCGCCGAGCGCGGCATCGAGGCGCTGCCGTTGGTCTCAGGGCGCAAGGGCATCGTCTGGCACCGCTTCAGGGAGAGGCCGATGATGGGGGAGTGGAGCGGTTTCTCCGACACCCCGTCCTTCGTCAACGCCAACGAGATCACCAGGGTGCTGATCGACGAATTCCTCAAGCCGACGCAGGACGGCGGCGTGGACGAGATCCACCTGGTCTACACCGAGTTCGTCACCATGCTGACCCAGCGGCCGGTGATCCACCGGCTGCTGCCGCTGGAGATCGTCGAGCGGGTCGAGCGGGCACCGATCCCGATCTACGAGTTCGAGCCGTCGCCCGAGGACGTGCTCAACGCGCTGCTGCCGTGGTACGTGGAGAGCCGGATCTTCCACGCGCTGCTCGACTCGGCGGCCGCGGAGATCGCCTCGCGGCGCCGGGCGATGAAGTCGGCCACCGACAACGCCAACGACCTGCTCGAGGCGCTCACCAGGGAAGCCAACAAGGCCAGGCAGGCCGAGATCACTCAGGAAATCAGCGAGATCGTGGGCGGCGCGAACGCGCTGGCCGAGACGATCAGTGGGAGTAAGTGAGCATCGTCATGACCGCTACCGCAGAGCACGCCGCCGCTGGCGGGTCCGCTGAGCACGGCATCGGCCGGGTCGCCAGGGTGATCGGCCCGGTCGTCGACATCGAGTTCGCGGCCGACGAGATCCCCGACATCTACAACGCGCTGCACGTCGACGTGACGCTCGGCGAGCACACGAACACGCTGACCATGGAGGTCGCCCAGCACATCGGCGACAACATGGTGCGCGCGATCTCGATGCGCCCCACTGACGGCATGGTCCGCGGTGCCGTCGTCACCGACACCGGCGGCCCGATCTCGGTGCCGGTGGGCGACGTCACCAAGGGCCATGTGTTCAATGTGCTCGGCGAGACGCTCGACGTCCCGACCGCGTCGCTGAACATCACCGAGCGCTGGCCGATCCACCGTCTGGCGCCGCCGCTCGACCAGCTCGAGCCCAAGACCGAGATGTTCGTCACCGGCATCAAGGTCATCGACCTGCTCACCCCGTACGTCTCCGGCGGGAAGATCGGCCTGTTCGGCGGCGCGGGGGTGGGCAAGACCGTGCTGATCCAGGAGATGATCCGCCGGGTCGCCAAGAACTTCGGCGGCGTGTCGGTGTTCGCCGGGGTGGGGGAGCGTACCCGCGAGGGCAACGACCTGTTCCTCGAGATGACCGAGTCGGGCGTCATCAACGACACCGCGCTGGTCTTCGGCCAGATGGACGAGCCGCCGGGCACCAGGCTGCGGGTCGGCCTGTCCGCGCTGACCATGGCCGAGTACTTCCGCGACGTGCAGCAGCAGGACGTGCTGCTGTTCATCGACAACATCTTCCGGTTCACCCAGGCCGGGTCCGAGGTGTCCACGCTGCTCGGCCGGATGCCGTCCGCGGTGGGTTACCAGCCGACCCTGGCCGACGAGATGGGCCAGCTGCAGGAGCGGATCACCTCGACTCGCGGCCACTCGATCACGTCCATGCAGGCGATCTACGTGCCCGCCGACGACATCACCGACCCGGCGCCGCACACCACCTTCGCGCACCTGGACGCGACCACGGTGCTGTCCCGTGCGATCACCGAGAAGGGCATCTTCCCCGCGGTGGACCCGCTGGACTCCACCTCCCGGATCCTGGACCCCAAGTACATCGGCCAGGAGCACTACGACGTGGCCCGCGAGGTGCAGCGGATGCTCCAGCGCTACAAGGAGCTGCAGGACATCATCGCGATCCTCGGCATCGACGAGCTCTCCGAGGAGGACAAGGTCACGGTGCAGCGGGCTCGGCGGATCGAGCGGTTCCTCTCGCACCCGATGTACGTGGCCGAGCAGTTCACCGGCCAGCCCGGCGAGTTCGTGGGGCTGGACGAGACGATCTCCTCGTTCAAGGCGATCACCGAGGGCAAGTACGACCACGTTCCCGAGCAGGCGTTCTTCATGTGCGGCGGGATCGAGGACGTCGAGCGCAAGGCCAAGGACCTGGAGCGATAGTCGTGTCGGAGACGCGCGAGGAGACTTCGTGACGCTGCATGTGAAGCTGGTCGTCCCCGAGGGCGAGGTCTGGGCGGGCGACGCCGACCGGGTGATCGCCAAGACGCTCGACGGCGACATCGGCGTGCTGACCGGGCACACCCCGGTCCTCGGCATCCTGGCCACCGGCAGCGTGGTCAGGATCCTGCCCGAGGAGGGCGACGCAGGCGGCTGGGTGCAGGCCGCCGTGGACGGCGGCTTCCTCTCCGTGGCCGACGACAAGGTATCGATCCTGGCCAGGCAGGCCGTGCTGGGGACCGATGTGGACCCGCGGGCCACCAGGGTTGCGCTCGAGGAGGCCATCGGCGTCGCGGTCGCGGCGGGCGAGGGCGAGGACTCCGCCGAGGTCCGCTACCACCGGGCGAGGCTGCGGGCCGCCGGCGAAGACGCCTGACGGCCAGGGACAGCGGAGTTGGGCAGGGATCTGGCGCTCGTCGGCTGGATCCTCCTCGCCCTGGTGGTGTGGAGGTCGGCCCGCGGCCCTGGCTCGGTGAGGGCGTGCTCGACCACCCCTAGCGCTCGCCGCCCGGCTTCCACAGCAGGTCGCCGTCCGGCTCGTTGGCCACCCTGGCGAGTATGAACAGCAGGTCGGAGAGCCGGTTCAGGTACTTCACCGCGAGCAGGTTGACCGTGTCCCCGTGCGCCTCGACCGCCGCCCAGCCAGACCGCTCGGCCCGCCGCACGACCGTCCGCGCGACGTGCAGCAGGGCACTGCCCGGCGTTCCGCCAGGCAGCACGAAGCTGCGCAGCGCCGGGAGTGACTCGTTGTAGGCGTCGCACGCGTGCTCGAGCCGCTCGATGTAGCTCGGGTCGATGCGCAGCGGCTGATGAGCAGCGTCGGGCGTGACCGGGTTGCAGAGATCGGCACCGACGTCGAACAGTTCGTTCTGAATCCTGATCAGAAGCCCGGTGACGTCACTGGCCAGCCCGCCGGTGGTGACCGCCACGCCGATCGCGCTGTTGGCCTCGTCCACGTCGGCGTAGGCGGCCAGCCGCGGGTCGGTCTTCGGCGCGCGGCTGAAGTCGCCGAGCGCCGTGGTGCCGTCGTCGCCGGTCCTTGTGTAGATGCGGGACAGGACGACGGGGGTGTCGCTGCGATCCTTCGGCATGGCTCCACCGTAACGGGCACCCGGTGACATCGCCCGTCAGGGCCGTCCGGCTGGCCCGGCTGGGTGGGCGCCACGCCGTCCAGGCTATTCACAAATCGAGCACGATATGGCATCCTGGGGCTACGTAGAGTAATCAACGGTGATGACCTGGGTGATGCACGCCGCAGCGTCCCGGCGGTTTCGGGGGCCCGCCGGGTGCCGCGGATGGGCGAGCGCGCTCCCGGCCGCAGTACGGACCGGGAGCGCGTCTGGCTGTCGGGCCGCGGCACGGCCCGTGCGCTCGGCTGGTTCGCGGCTGGACTCTGGCGCCGCAGGCGAGAACTAGTAGGGTGTGTTCTCAAATGTCCTGACCGGGCACCGGGGAGTGGCCTTGTACGACTACGTGATCGTTGGCGCGGGCAGCGCCGGCTGCGTCCTGGCAGGCAGGCTCTCTGAGAACCCGCTGGTCAGCGTGCTGCTACTGGAGGCAGGGCCGCCCGACGACGCGGACGAGATCCACATTCCTGCCGCGGTGAACCTGCTGTTCCAGAGCACGTACGACTGGGGATACGCCACCGTGCCGCAGGACCGGGCGGCTGGCCAGTCGGTCTACTGGCCGCGCGGCAGGGTGATCGGCGGTTCATCGTCGATCAACGCGATGATCTACATCCGCGGCAACAAGTACGACTACAACACCTGGCGCGACGAGTTCGGCTGCGACGGCTGGGGCTACACCGACATACTGCCGTACTTCATCCGGGCCGAGCAGAATTCGCGCGGCTCGTCGGTGTACCACGGCGGGACAGGCCCGCTGTGTGTCACCGACCCGAAGTTCCGGTCCGCCGCCGCGGCCGCGTTCGTCGACGCCGCGGTCGCCACCGGCGAGGTGGCCAACCACGACTTCAACGGCGCGAACCAGGACGGGGTCGGCTTCTACCAGGTGACGCAGAAGAACGGCCGCCGCTGGTCGGCGGCCGACGCCTACCTGCACCCCGCGGCCGGGCGGCCCAACCTGACGATCAGGACCGACGCACTCGCCACCTCGGTGATCATCGAGGGGGGCCGGGCGGTCGGCGTCCGCTACCTGTACCGCGGCACCGAGCAGGAGGCGCGGGCCGAGGCCGAGGTGGTGCTCTGCGGCGGCGCGGTGAACAGCCCGCAGCTGCTGATGCTGTCCGGCATCGGGCCCGCGGACCACCTGCGCGAGCACGGCATCGACGTGGTGGCCGACAGTCCTGGGGTGGGGGCTAACCTCTCTGACCACCCGATCGTGACCGCGCTCTGGTCCACGCCCAGGCTGCGCGGCCTCGCTGAGCTTGCCGGGCCGAGGAACCTGCTGCGCTGGCAGCTCACCCACTCAGGACCGTTCACCACGAATATCGCCCAGTCAGGCGGTTTCGTCCGGAGCGAGCCAGGCCTGCCGGCGCCCGACATCCAGTGGCACGTGCTGCCGGTGCCCTTCCGCAACGGCGGGCTCTCCGATCCCGGCGACCGCGGCATGTCGGTGCTGGTGACGCTGGCGGACGTGCGCAGCCGGGGCAGGATCTCGCTGCGTAGCGCCGATCCCCGGCACAAGCCGGTGATCGACCCGGCCTACCTGTCCGACCCGGCCGACACCGAGGCGCTGGTCAGGGGCGTGGGGTTGGCCAGGGCCATCGCCGACGCCAGGCCGATGCGCAAGATCTGGGAGGCCGAGGAGGCGCCGGGCGCCGAGCTGCGCACCGACGCTGAGATCCGCGACTTCGTGCGCCGGGACGTGACCACGATCTACCACCCGGTCGGCACCTGCGCGATGACCGGGCAGGCGCAGCTCGACGTCGGCAGGCTGTCCGGCGTGGTCGACACCGAGCTGCGGGTCAGGGGTGTGGAGGGACTGCGTGTGGTGGACGCCTCGGTGATGCCGACGGTGCCGCGCGGCAACACCAACGCGCCGGTGATCGCGATTGCCGAGCGCGCCGCCGACCTCATCTCCGGCCGAGCCCCCCTAGCCGCCGTCGAACCAGGCGACCTAGCCCTAGCCGCCGCCCGCTAGGTTTCATGATCACGGTGGCTTTCTGTCACATGCAGTAGGTAATCCACCGTGATCATGAAGTCCGGCTATTTGTAGCGGCGGCCGTGCAGCATCGTCATCAGGGTCATCAGCTGCTTTATGTCCTTGTCGGTCCGGCTGAACGAGGTGAGGTTCGCCATCGGGCGCATCCGCTGCCTGGTGATCGACTGGGCGCTGGTGAACTCCTTCAGGCCGTCGGCGCCGTGGATCCGGCCGAACCCGGACTCACCCACCCCGCCGAACGGCAGTGCGGGCACGCTCAGCACCGTCAGCGCGGAGTTCACCGACGCCATGCCGGTGCGCAGCGCCCGCGCGGCCCGCATGCCGGCCTTCTTGTTCCTCGTGAACACGCTGCCGCCGAGGCCGTACCGTCCCCCGTTCGCCAGCCGGACGCCCTCGGCCAGGTTCGTCACCTTGGTCACCGTCAGCACCGGCCCGAACGTCTCGTCCGTGACCGCCACGCTGGACTCCGGCACGTCAGCCAGGATCACCGGGCCGACGTAGGGCTTGCGGACGCTGCCGAGCCCGCCCACGATCGCCCGCCCGCCGCAGGCAATCGCGTCCGCGATGTGCTGCTCGATCACGTCGAGCTGGCTGGGCATCGTCATCGGGCCGTAGCTGGCCTCCCGGTCGTCGCCGGGCCGCAGGCCAGAGACCCGCTCGGCCAGCTTCTCCACGAACGTGTGGTAGACGTCCTGTGACACGTAGAGCCGCTCCACCCCGACGCAGGTCTGCCCGGCGTTGGACAGCGCGCCCCAGACCGCGGCGTCGGCGGCCGCGTCCAGGTCGGCGTCGGCGGCCACCAGCATGGCGTCCTTGCCGCCGCACTCGGCGACCATCGGGGTCAGGTTCTCCGCGCAGGCGGCCATCACCTTCTTGGCGGTCTTGGTCGACCCGGTGAACGCGATCTTGTCCACGCCGCTGCGGGCCAGGTGGCTGCCGGTCTCGCCGTAGCCGGTGACCAGCTGCAGCACCGGGTAGTCGGGTACCACCTCGGCGAACGAGCTGACCAGCCAGCCGCCGACCGCCGGGGTGAACTCGCTCGGCTTGAACACCACCGCGTTGCCGGCCGCGAGCGCGTAGGCGATCGAGCCGAGCGGGGTGAACACCGGGTAGTTCCACGGCCCGATCACGCCGACCACGCCGAGCGGGTGGTACTCCACGGTCGAGGCCTGGTTGAACGCGACCAGGCCGCTGCGCACCCGGTGCGGGCCGAGTACCCTGTGCGCGTTCCTGGCCGCCCAGTCGATGTGCAGGATCGCCAGCATGATCTCCAGCTTGGCGTCCGAGATCGGCTTGCCGGTCTCGGCGTGCACCAGCTCGGCCAGCCGCATGACGTACCTGGTCAGGTAGGACTTCCACCGCAGCAGCCTGGTCCTGCGCTCCTTCGCTGTCAGCGCAGACCACCAGGCCGCGGCCGCGCGCGCCCGGTCGACGACCTCGCCGACCTCATGCTCGCCGAAGATCGGGAAGGTCGCGACCGGCTCGTCAGTGGCCGGGTTCAGCGAGTCGAACGTCCTGACCCCGCCCGACGAGGCGGCCTTGTGCACCGTGGCGACCATGGGCGTCGCTCCATCCTTCACGCAGCTTGCGAGTCATTGTGTGCCAGTAAATCACTGCCTGGGCACCGACGATACGGTTGGGCTATGGTGCCTGGCGAGGTCGATGCCGACCGGCGCTGGCTGGCCGAGGCGATCGAGCTGTCCAGGCTCTGCCCTGCCTCGGACACTGCGTTCTCGGTCGGCGCGGTGCTGGTCAGCGAGGTCGGCGAGGTGATCGCCACCGGCTACTCACGCGAGCTCGACCCCAGGGACCACGCCGAGGAGGTGGTGCTCAGGCGGGCCGCGGAGCACGGTGCCGATCTGCGCGGCGGCACCCTGTACAGCTCGCTAGAGCCGTGCCTGCGGCGGGCGTCGCGGCCGGTGCCGTGCGCGGAGCTGATCAGGTCGGCCGGGCTGCGCCGCGTGGTCATCGCGTGGCGCGAGCCGCCGGTCTTCGTCGAGGGCGGCGGGGCCGACTGGCTGACCGCGCGCGGCGTCACCGTGACCGAGATCGCCGACTTGGCCGACGCGGCGCGCGAGGTCAATGCCAGGCTGCTCGGCTAGCGGCGCCACCGCGGTCAGGCCGGAGCGGTCAGGCCACTGGGGTCAGGCCGTAGGGCAGGCAGGCCTCCAGGTGCGTCACGGTGAGGTCGGCGCCGTCCCGCAGCCGGTACTGGAGCGCGGACTCGTAGTCGGGGAACCCGGCGGCGCCGCCGGCCCGCTCGATGCCGTTATAGCAGCAAAGGGCCGCCGCGCGGCAGCGACGGCCTTAGCGCTCGGCGGCGGCCTTGTCCACGGCCTGGGCGATGCCGGACAGCAGGTCGAACGCGCGGGCCGGGCGCGGGTCGTCTGGCGCGTCGGCCAAGTTCGCCATGACCAGGGTCGCGGCGGACCTCGCGCCGGCCTGGGCGAGCAGGGCCGCCGTGACCGCGTCGCCGCGCAGCGCCGGGTTGCCATACGCCGCGAGCGGGGCGGCGATCTCCGCCACCTGGGCGGCCTGCTCGACGACCCGCATCGGCACGTCGGCGGCGTGCGAGAGCGCCAGGGCGAGCCGACCGACCGCGTCGCCCTCGTCGGTAGCGCCGGGGCCGTCGGTTGCACCGCGGCTGTCCGGTACGTCCTGGGAGCCCGGGGCGGCACCGGCCTCCCGGCGCGCGGCGGCCACGAGCCTGGCCTGCTCGATCACCGCGCGGTAGGCCTCCGCGTCGGCATCGATGAGCGCAGCGACCTCGGCGCGAATGCGTTCTGCCTCGACGGTGAGCAGGGTAGCCCGGTCGGCGGTGAGCTGCCGTGCGGACAGCCGGGCCGCCTTGGCGCACAGCGCGGCCGCCTGGGCGACCGTCAGCGCGGCGGCCGATCCGCCCGCCGGAGCGGGCGTCCCGGCCGCCAGCGCATCGAGGAACTGCCCGACCGGCAGCTTGGCGAAGGAGTCAGGCTGGGTCATGGCGTTAGGAGAGTCCGACGATCTGTCCGTCCTCATCGATGTCGATCCGCTCGGCGGCCGAGCTTGACGCCAGGCCTGGCATGGTCCGCATGTCCCCGCAGATCGGGTAGACGAACCCGGCGCCGACCGAGGCGCGCACCTCGCGGACCGGGAGCCGCCAGCCGGTCGGCGCGCCCTTGAGCGAGGGGTCGTGCGACAGCGACAGCGGTGTCTTGGCCACGCACACCGGCAGGTTGCCGAACCCGTTCCGCTCGTAAGCGTCGAGCTGCCTGGCCGCGAGCGGAGAGTAGTCCACACCGTCCGCACCGTAGATCCTGGTCGCGATCGTCTCGATCTTCTCCCGCAGCGAGGCCTCAGCCGGGTAGAGGAACGCGAACTCGCTCGGCTCGCTCGCGGCCTCGGCGACTGCCTCGGCGAGTGCCGTCGCGCCGCGGCCGCCCTCGGCGAAGTGCCTGCATACCGCCGAGCGCACCCCCATCTCGGCCGCGACCTGCGCGATCGCCTCGTGCTCCGAGGCGAAATCCTCCGGCATCGCGTTGATCGCCACCACTGGCGTCACGCCGTGCGCGCGCACGTTCTCGATGTGCTTGCGCAGATTGGCGCCGCCGACGTGCACCTCGTCCGGGTTCTCGGCCAGCAGCGCCTCGGGCAGCGGCCTGCCTGCCACGATGCGGTGCTTGCCGGAGTGCACCTTGAGCGCCCTGACCGTGGTGACCACCACGGCGGCGTCCGGCCGCAGCCCGGCGACCCGGCACTTGATGTTGAAGAACCGCTCGGCGCCCATGTCGGCGCCGAAGCCTGCCTCGGTGATCAGGAAGTCGCCAGTGTGGATGCCGATCAGGTCGGCGACGACCGATGAGTTCCCGTGCGCGATGTTGCCAAACGGGCCGGCATGCACGAGGACGGGCGTGTTCTCCAGGGTCTGCAGCAGGTTCGGGCGGATCGCGTCCTTCATGATTACGGTCATCGCGCCGGCGGCCTTGAGCTGCTCGGCGGTGACCGGGTCGCCCGCCGCGGTGTAGCCCACCACGATCCGGCCCAGCCTGGCCCGCATGTCCTGCAGCGACGTCGAGAGCGCGAGTACCGCCATCGCCTCAGACGCGGCGGTGATGTCGAAACCGGTCTGCCGCGGCACGCCGTCCGCCGCGGCGCCGAGGCCGATCACGATGTTGCGCAGCGCCCGGTCGTTGACGTCGAGCACCCGCTTCCAGGTGATGTTGTGCTGGTCGATGCCGAGCTTGTTGCCCTGGTACAGGTGGTTGTCCAGCATCGCGGAGAGCATGTTGTGCGCCGCGGTCACTGCGTGCATATCTCCGGTCAGGTGCAGGTTCAGCGTTTCGAACGGGACCACCTGGCTGTAACCGCCTCCAGCGGCGCCGCCCTTGATCCCGAACGTCGGGCCCATCGAGGCCTGCCTGATCGCGATCGTGGCGCGCTTGCCGACGTGCCGGAAGGCCTGGCCGAGCCCAACCGTGGTGGTGGTCTTGCCCTCGCCGAGCGGGGTGGGCGTCACCGCGGTCACGACCACGTACTTGGCCTTCGGCCGGTCGGCGAGTTCCTCGACCGCCTTGAGGTCGATCTTCGCCACGTTCTCCCCGTACTGCTGCACCAGCCACGGCGGCAGCCCGATGTCCTCGGCGATGTCGGCGATCGGCTTCAGGGTCGCTGCCCGGGCAATCTCCAGTGCGTTCGGCATGGTCATGGTGACGGCTCTCCACTCTTCGTTGAGTTGTGCTCCGCTGTGTTGTGCTCCGCTGTGTTGTGCTCAGCTGTGCGGTGCTCCGCTGCGCTGTTCTGGGTTGTGGTGCGCTCCGATGGCAGTCTCGGCGCCGGGTAGACGATCGTCTTCGGTTCGGTGAACGTCTCCATGGGGTAGCGGCCGCCGACCCGGCCGCGGCCGCTGATGCTGCCCGCACGGCCGCCGAACGGCAGGTGCGACTCCCACAGGTTGGTCGAGGCGTTGATGTTGACCCAGCCGGCCCTGGCCCGCTCGGCGAACGCGAGACCGCGCTCGAGGTCGGCGGTGAACACCGCGGCGGTCAGCCCGAACGGCGAGGCGTTGGTGAGCGCGAGCGCCTCGTCGGCCGAGGCGACCTCGACGATCGGCACCACCGGGCCGAACGTCTCCTCCCGCTCGATCGACATCCCCGGCGTGACCCCGTCGAGCACGGTCGGCTCGGCGAACAGCGCGGTCGGGAACCCGCCGGCCCGGCGCCCGCCGAGGCACACCCGCGCACCGCCACCCGCCGCGTCGCCGACGTGCCGATCGAACTTCGCCGCCGTGGCCTCGTTGTTCAGCGGTCCCATCGTGGTCGCCGGGTCGAACGGGTCGCCGAGCCGCACCCGCGCCCTGGTGGCCTCGACCACCCGCTCGGTGAACTCGGCCCGCACGGCGGCGTGCACCAGGAACCGCTCGCCGGCGGTGCAGCTCTGGCCGGCGCAGAGGTAGGCGGCCTCGAGCGCGGCGTCGGCCGCGAGGTCAAGGTCGGCGTCGTCGAGCACCACCATCGGGCCGTTGCCGCCGAGTTCGAGCAGCTGGGTCTTGCCGGCCGCGCGCGCCGCCACCAGGCCGCCGGTGGCCACCGACCCCACGAACCCGATGCCGGCCACCAGCGGGTGCCCGGCCAGCGCGTCGCCCGCTACCTGGCCAGGCCCAGGCACGAAGCCGAATACCCCGGCGGGCAGGCCCGCCTCAGCGATCACCTGCGCGAGCACCGCGCAGCACGCCGTTGTCGTCGGCGCGGGCACCCAGACGACCGTGTTGCCGGCCGCCAGGGCCGGCGCGAAGATCTCGGCGCCCATCGTGTACGGCCAGTTCCACGGGCTGATCACGCCCACCACGCCGAGCGGCACCCGCGCCGTGAGCACGCGCCGGTCCGCCGAGGTGGACGCGGGCAGCGCCCCGGCCATCCGCTTGGCGTCCTCGCCGGCCATGGTGAAGTACACGGCAAGCTCGTTGACCTCGTCGTAGGCCTCTGCGATCAGCGGCTTGCCCTGGTCCTGCGCCAGTACCCTGGCCAGCTCGTCGCGGTGCCCGTCGATCGCGGTGACAATCCGCTCGCAGGCGCCGGCCCGGTCGAAGGCCGAGAGCGCGGACCAGGCGGGATAGGCAGCGGCGGCGGCGCGGACCGCGTCGTCCACGTCGGCGGGGTTGGCGACGGCCACCGTCGCGAAAGTCTCGCCGGTGGCGGGGCTCACGGCCTCGGCGGTGCCGCCGCCCCCCGGCCGCCAGCGGCCATCGACGTACAGCAGATGTTCCTGCACCGTCTGCGATTCCCCGATCCCCGCGCGCACGGGCTCGTCAAGCCACATCACGCCGTTTCCGGTCGAAGCCTAGGGAAAAGGTGCCACCTCTGGCAAGGAGCCGTCCGAGTCGCGTGCCCTCGGGGCCGTGCGGCGGGCCCGCGGCCCGGGCGATGCAGGGTCTCAGGGGCTGGCGGCGCGGGTCTGGGCGGTGCGGCTCAGGCCGGCGCAGGTGAGCACCGCGCCGGCCAGCGCCTCGCGCCCGGTCCGACCACGAGGGTCGCAGTGGCGCGTTCGGCAATTCCCCCTCCCGGGCTGGCCTGACTGGGTCGGTTGCCCTGAATGCCGAGTCCGGCGCTGGCCGGCGCGTTATCTCACTCAACAAAGACGCGAAGGCCCGCCAGAAGGTTGACGAGTCTGACCGGCGCAAGTCGCGGTGCGCGTGTCACGTACTGTGCTGCCATGAGCCGCCTGCCCTTCCTGCGCTACGACGATCTCGACCCGGCCGGACAGGCGGTGTGGGACGGCGTGGTCGGCTCGCGCGGCGGCGAGCTCGTCAACGCCGAGGGCGGGCTGATCGGCCCGTTCAACGCCTTCGTGACGGCCCCGGGCGTCGGCAGGTACCTGAGCTCGCTCGGCGCGAAGGTGCGGTTCGGCACCTCGATCGAGCGCAGGCTCAGCGAACTCGCCATCGTCACCGTGGGCGCCAGGTGGAAGGCCGAGTTCGAGTGGTGGGCGCACGCCAGGATGGCCAGCGAGCACGGCATCGCCGGGGCGGTTCTCGACGCGATCCGGCGCGGCGACGAGCCGCCGTTCGAGTTGCAGGACGAGCGCGCGGTCTACGAGATGGCTCGCCAGGTCACCGCGGCCGGCACGGTCGACGGCGACGCCTACACCGCCGCCAGGCTGCTGCTCGGCGACGAGGGCATGGTCGAGCTTGTCGCGCTGTGCGGCTACTACACGCTGATCTCGTACCTGCTGAACGCGTTCGACGTGCCGCTGCCGCCCGGAGCCGAGCCCGCCTGGGCCGGCGGCTGATCTGTCACTGCGTGACTGGGTTGGCCAGGTGGTAGGTGACGTGGGCCCGGTTCGGGCTGCCTTCGGGCACTCTCGGGTGGTCGAACCTGGCCACCTCGGTCAGCCCGAGCCGGCGCATCACGGCCTGGGACGGCTCGTTGAGTACCGCGGCCATGGACCAGATCTCGGCCAGGCCGAGCCCGTCGAACGCGAGCGCGAGCGCCGCCCTGGCCGCCTCGGTGGCGTAGCCCTGGTGCCAGGCGTGCCTCGCCAGCCGCCAGCCGACCTCCATCCCGCCCGCGCCTGGCACGTCGGCAGGCATCGGGTTCAGCCCGGTGAACCCGATGAAGTCACCGGTCCCGGTCACCTCCAGCGCCCACAGGCCGTAGCCCTGCAGCTCGAACAGCGCCTCGATCCGGTCCGCGAGCATGTCGCTGGCGGCCCGGTCGAGCGTGCTCGGGAAGTACTTCATGGTTTCGGCGTCGGCGTTAAGCGCGGCGAACGGCTCCCGGTCGGCGTCCAGCCACCGCCGCATCAGCAGCCGTTCGGTCCGCACGGTGCCGAACACGGGCCCGGTGGCCCCGGCTCCGGCTTGCTCGCTCATCTGCGCCTCGATTCAGAACAGCCGCAGCGCGCCGTCGTCGGCGCCGCGCATCGACTCGTAGTCCAGCGTGACGCATCGGATGCCGCGGTCGGCTGCCAGCGTCCTGGCCTGCGGCCTGATCTCCTGGGCGGCGAAGATCCCCTGGACAGGTGCCAGCAGCGGGTCGCGGTTCAGCAGGTCAAGGTAGCGGGTCAGCTGCTCCACGCCGTCGATCTCACCGCGCCGCTTCACCTCGATCGCGACGCTCACCCCGAGCCCGTCCCTGCACATCAGATCGACCGGCCCGATCGCGGTCGGGTACTCACGGCGGACCAGCCGCCAGCCCTCGCCGAGCACGTGCAGCTGGGCGGCGAGCAGCTCCTGCAGGTGCGACTCGACGCCGTCCTTGACCAGGCCGGGGTCCTCACCGAGGACGAAGGACGAGTCGCTGACGATCTCGTGGATGTGCACGGTCAGCGTCTCGCCCGACTTGCCGGTGACCACCCACTGCGACTCGGACTCGGCGAGGCGGCAGGGCGGTGACATCCAGTTCAGCGGCTTGTAGGATCCGCCGTCGCTGTGCACGAGCACCGAACCGTCGGCCTTGACGATCAGCAGCCTGGTGGCGAGCGGCAGGTGGGCGGAGAGCCGGCCCGCGTAGTCCACGCTGCAATGGGCGATGACGATGCGCACGGAGTCCAACCTTAACCGCGCCTGGCTACGCTGGCGCCGGTGACCGGACCGCCCGCCGAGGTACTCGGCCTGCTCGGCGCGCTCGGCGCCCGCGTCGCGAGCCTCAGGCGAGGACCTTCTCCTTCTCGCGGTCGAACTCCTCGGCCGAGATGACCCCTCGGTCCCGCAGCGTGGCCAGCTTCTCCAGCTGGTCGGCCGTGCTGGCCGGGGACTGCGCCGCGGTCTTCTGCACGTAATCGCGGAACGCCTGGTCGTGCTGCTGCGCCAGCCGCGCGGACCTCTCGTGCATCGACCCGCCCCGGACGATCAGGTAGACAAGCACGCCGACCAGCGGGATGAACAGCACGAAGATGAACCAGAGCGCCTTCGCCCAGCCGGACAGGTCGTGACTGCGGAAGATGTCGATGAACACCGTGATCAGGATCCAGATCCAGATCACCCAAAGGAAGACCTCGAGTATCGTCCAGAACGCGTCGAGCAGCGGATAGGACGACGACGAAGCGGCCAGTGACATTCCTCCCCCTTCGCACGACGAAGGTCGTGGGCGGCCCCGCTCCTGCAAGCACGAGGCGCAGCTCAGCTTGACGAGTAGAGGCGGCCGGGCACATCACCCACCAAGGATGAGATGTCGAGCTACTCGGTGCGCAGTGCCGTCGTGGTCCTGGTGACGGCTGCCCAGGTGGCAGGCAGGAGCGCCCCGACCGCGGCGATGGCCAGGCCGGCCACGGCCAGCACGGTCAGCTCGCCCGCGGCATACACATCGACGAAGACTCCGGGAAGCTCGCTGGTGCCCGGCAGGCCCTGGCTGATGTCCCTGGCCAGTGCCTGCATGACGGTGCCGTGCAGGACCATTCCCGCGGGCAGGCCGATCACGGCGGCGGCGATGGCGGGGACCACCACCCAGCAGGCGACCATCGTGACGGTCTGCCGTGGCGTCATGCCGACGGCCTTGAACACACCGAGGTCATGCACCCTCTCCCTGGTCACCATGAGCACGGAGTTGAGCACGCCGAGCCCGGCGAGTATGGCCATCATCAGCGTGAGCAGCCGGAGGTAGGACCTGTCGATGAGCTGGTAGCCGGGCGCTTCGCCGCTTGGTGTGCCGACGAAGTAGTCAGGCCCGAGGCTGCGGCCGAGTGCTGACACGTACGCCGGGGCACTGACGGCCGGGCGCAGCGTGACGTCGTACTGGGAGACGGCCAGGCTGGCGGCGGCGCTGCCGAGCGTCTGCCGACTGGTGGCCAGGGCCGGGCCCTGGATTCCGCCGCTCACCTGACCGGTGATCACGGTCTTGATGGCCTTCCCGTTGACCGTTATGGTCACCGAGTCGCCGACGCTCAGGTGGGCCTGGGCGAGGAATCCGGGGGTGACGACGACCTGGCCGGGCCGGTGGTACCAGGTACCGCCGAGCACGATCCACCCGAGTCCGGCCGAATCACCCTGGTAGGCGACGACGGGGACCACTTCGCGGCCCAGTGCGGGCACGCGGATCACCGGCTTGGTCCCAGGGAACCCGAGGTCGTACTCGGCGACGTAGCGCAGCGTGCCTGGCTGCGCGCGGAGCGCGGCGGTGATGGCACGGTCCTGGCTGGCCGTGAGGTTCTGTCCAGGGCCGCCGTTGGCGAGGCCGATCTGAACCTGGCCCTGTCCCTTCGCCGCGCCGGCGTTGATCTTGGCCAGGGAGGAATTGATGCCGACCGCGAGGACCACCGCGATCAGGCCGAACGTGACGGCAGCGAGCGTCACGGCCGAGCGGGCAGGGCGGGAGAACGGCGCGGTCAGGCCGATCGTGACCGGGCGGGGCAGGGCCAGCCTTCCGGCCAGCCGGTGCGCCGCGTAGCCGCGGCCCCGGCGGGGCGCCTGCCCGGCCGCGATCGCCTGGACCGCGGACAGCCGGCCTGCCCGCACCGCAGGCACAAGCGCTGCCAGGGCCGTCAGCGCGCACATGCCGAGCGGCACTGTGACGTTGATCCACGCGGGGACGTACTGCCGCCCCGCGTCGAAAACGCCGCCGCCGTTGTTCAGGGTGGGGATGACCCACTTGTTGCCGAGCGCGACCCCGGCGAGGGATCCGGCCAGGGCAGGAACGCCAATCTGGGTCACATAGACGGCGGTGACCTGCGCGGGGGTGAACCCGATGCTCTTCAGCACACCGATCCGCCGGTAGGCGGCCACGACCGCGCCGCTTGCCACGTTGGCGACGATCAGGACCGCCAGTACCAGCCCGATCAGGGCCATGGCCACCACGAAGGCGGTGTTCACCGACTGCTCGGAGCCGGTCTGGTCCGACGACGCCAGCCAGGACACGGTGCTGACGACCGCACCGGCGGGCAGGGCTGCCTTGAGCGCTGCGATGTCCTGGTGGATCTGCGTTATCGTGCCGGCTTGGGTGAAGTTGTACAGCATCTGCTCCTGCGGGGCCGCGCCCTTCGGCCGCAGCGCCGCGACCTGCGCCGGGGTCACCCACGCGTCCTCATCCCTGACCACCGATCCCGCGTAGCCGACCACGGTCAGCTTCGGCCTGCCCGGGGCGCTTGTCACCGTGACCGTGCTGCCCGTGGCGACCCGGAGCGGCTGGTAGATGGCCAGCGAGATCTGACCGGGGCCGGTAACGAAATGCCCGCCGTTCAGGGTCAGGTCGTCCATCGGACCGCCCCGCGACGCTCGGCCGACCACCGTCAGCCCGGGAACTGACATGCCGCCCCCGGCCGCCGAAGGCCCGGCGAACCCGCGGCCGGCCGAGCCGCTCGTGGCCAGGGTCACGGTGACCTCGGGGTACGGCCCGGCCGACTGCGTGACCCCGCCCAGCCTGCGGGTCGCCGCCAGCTGGGCGGGCGTAATCCTCGCCGCGTCGACCGTCACCGCGAGCTCGGCGCCATGCTGGTCGGCGAACCCGTTGTAGAAGTACTCGTTGGCGTTGGTGAGCAGGGTCAGGCCGAGCAGCGCCGCGGCGCTGGACGCCGTCAGGACCACGAGGATTACCGCGGTCTGCACCAGCCGGCGGGTCCACCCGCTGGACGCGGCCCGGAGCACCGGCCGCGGGTTCACGACCGCGCCATCGCGGCAGCGTCGGTGGCAGTGTCGGCGGCGATCCGGCCGTCGACCAGCCGGATCACCCGGTGAGCATAGCGCGCCGCTAGGTCCGGGCTGTGCGTCACGAGGACCAGCGTCTGCCCGGAACGGTTCAGGTCGAGCAGCAGTTCGCCGATCTCCTCGCCGGTGGCGGTGTCCACCGCTCCGGTCGGCTCGTCAGCCAGCAGCACCGCCGGGGAGTTCACTAGTGCCCGGGCAATGGCCACCCTCTGCCGCTCCCCGCCGGACAGCCGTCCTGGATAGGAGTTCCGGTACTGCTCGATCCCCAGCCGGGCCAGCAGTTCGCCGGCTTCCTTCTTTGCCTTGCCCCTCGGCACCCGGGCCAGCTGGGCGGGCAGCAGCACGTTGTCGGCCACGGTCAGGTCGTCAAGCAGGTTGAAGAACTGGAAGATCATCCCGACCTGGCGGCGCCGGAACCTGGCCAAGCCGGTCTCGCTTAGCGCGTCGATCCGCTGCCCGCCCACGGTGATCGTGCCGCTGGTCGGCCGGTCCAGCCCGGCGATCATGTTCAGCAGCGTCGACTTGCCGCTGCCCGACGGGCCCATTACCGCCACGGCCTCGCCGGACGCGACCTCCAGGCTCACTCCGTCGAGCGCGGGTCGGCTGTTGGCCGAGTAGCGCTTTGTCACATCCGCGATCGCTACCAGTGCGGCCATGACCGGCACCGTAGCGGCCGCAGCTTGAAGAACAGCGCGTGTACCGTGTGAGTTTCGTGTGGGTTAGCGCTGTCGCGCCGTGCCGTCTCATGGTGGGCGGCTGATTCGCGCCGCGCCGCTTATACTTGGAATCGACGGCCGAATTGCCGCCCTCAGTCCGTTTTCGAGGGGTAACGCTGGAATGGCAAGGAACAAGTTCTGGGGTACCGTCACCGGTGTCGCGTTTGCCCCGGTGGCGATCGCGGCCGGCGTGGCCAAGGGCGCGTACGACGCGGCCAGCGGCAACGGCAGCTTCGCCGACACGGCGGAGCGGACGACCGGCACCATGATCAAGGGCGCGGAGAACTTTGGCGCCGAGCATGGCGACCTCATCACCAAGGGCATCATCACCGGTGCCGCCGCAGCCGTCGGCGGCCGCCTGATCAGGTGGCCGTTCCGCTAGGCCGCCGGCCGGGCCGCTGGCCGGCTCGGTAGTGTCCCGCCATGGACATTCGCGAGGTGGGAGTCATCGGCCTCGGCACGATGGGCGCGGGCATCGCCGAGGTCTTCGCCCGCGGCGGCCTGGCCGTGACCGCCATTGAGGCAGACGCCGCCGCGCTCGACCGGGGCATGGCGGCGCTGAACGCCTCGCTGGCCAGGGCGGTGTCCCGTGGCAAGCTCACCAGCGACGAGCACGCCAGGATCGCCGCGCTGGTCAGGCCCGGCACGACCCTTGACAGCCTGGCAGGCGCCGACCTGGTGGTCGAGGTGGTGCCCGAGCAGCTCGCGATCAAGCGGCAGGTCCTGGCCGAGCTCGACCGGGTCTGCCGGCCCGACGCCGTCATCGCGACCAACACCTCCTCGCTGTCGGTCACCGCGATCGCGGCGGGCTCGGCCCGCCCAAGGCGCGTGGTTGGCATGCACTTCTTCAACCCGGCCCCGGTGATGGCCCTGGTCGAGGTCGTCACCACGGTGCTGACCGACCAGCCCGTCGCTCAGGCGGTGACCGACCTGGCCGGGCACCTGGGCAAGACGCCGGTGCGGGTCGCCGACCGGGCCGGTTTCGTCGCCAACGCGCTGCTGCTGCCCTACCTGAACCACGCGGCGCGGCTGCTGGAGACCGGCTACGCGACCAGGGAGGACATCGACACCGCGGCTACCGGCGGCATCGGCCTGCCGATGGGCCCGCTCGCGCTGCTCGACCTGATCGGCCTGGACACCTCGCTGGCGATACTCGAGGTACTCGGCCGCGAGTTCGGCGGCACCCGCTGCACCCCGGCCCCGCTGCTGCGCCGCCTGGCCGACGCGGGCCGCGCCGGGCGAAAGAGCGGCGGCGGGTTCTACGACTATCCGCCGGCTGCCCAGGCGACCGTCAGCTCACCCGATGGGGATAACTCAGACCAGTACGTTCCGCCCGGCACCGTCACGCTGATCGACGCCGGGGCTGCTGCCGGAGAGGGCGACGGCACTGGGTCCGAGCTTGCCGGGCTGATCGCCGCGGCGGGGGTCAACCTGACCCGCAATCCGGTCCACGCCAGCGACCTGGTCGTGGTCGCCGTCGGCCCGGCCGGGGGAGTGCTCGGGCCCGCGCTGGCTGCCGGCCGGGCCGCCGACGCGGTCGGGCTGCACCTGGTCACGCCGGACCTGGCCGAGCTCGTCACGACGCCGCTCACCTCAGCCGCGGCGCTCGGCTCGGCACGGGCACTGCTGGCCAGGCTCGGGCTGCGGGTCGTCCGCTGTCCCGACCGGCCGGGGCTGCTGGTGGGGGCGCTGCTCTTCCCGCACCTGCGCGACGCCGTCGTCATGGTCGCCGACGGCTACGCGAGCCCGGCCGACGTGGACGCGGCGATGACGCTGGGCTGCGGTTATCCGCGCGGGCCGATGCGACTGCTTGCCGAGGCTGGCCTGCGGCAGGCCGCCGACGTGCTCGCCGCGATGCATGCGGCGTACGGCGACCCGGCATTCGCGCCGCCGCCGCTGCTCACCGAGTGCGCGGAGGCCGGACTGGCGCTGGGCCGATGAGCCCGAGGAAGGCCCGCCGCCTTCCCGGTGATGTGCCGCGCCGCCCGCGCAAGGCGGGCCGTACGCCCGCGGGCGGCGGCAAGGACGCGAGCTCGGACGAGGATTCCGGCACCAGGCTGGGGCCGCCGCAGACGCAGCAGTGGCCGGATGGAGACTGGGTGGTGCGCCAGGTGCCGGGCGCCGCGGCCGTCAAGGTGTACCGCTGCCCGGGCTGCGATCAGGAGATCAGGCCGGGCACCGCGCACGTGGTGGTCTGGCCGGAGCAGACGTCCGGGCTGGCCGAGCGCAGGCACTGGCACAATGCATGCTGGCAGCGGCGGCCGCGCCGCGCCGGGCCGAGCGCGTACCGGTGAGGCATCGATGACGCAGGACCGTGGCCGATGAGCGGCGGCGCGATCGAGGTGCGGGCGGGCACCGTGCTGCCCGCCCGCCGCGAGAACATCATGCTGCGCACGGCCGACGGCCTCGACCTGGTCGGCGAGCTTGCGCTGCCGCCGCACCACGACCCGGTCGCCACGCTGATCTGCCTGCACCCGCTGCCTACGCACGGCGGCATGATGGACAGCCACGTGCTGCGCAAGGCCTCGTACCGGCTGCCGGCGATGGCCGACCTGGCGGTGCTGCGCTTCAACACCCGCGGCACCTCGTCCGAGCGCGGTACCAGCGACGGCCAGTTCGGCGGCGCCGGGCCAGAGCGGCGGGACGTGGCCGCCGCGATCGAGTTCGCCGTGGCTGCCGGCCTGCCGAGGCGATGGCTGCTCGGCTGGTCGTTCGGCAGCGAGCTCGCGCTGATGTGGGGCAACCTGCCCGAGGTGGACGGCGCCATCCTGCTGTCCCCGGCGCTGCGGCGGGCCGGCGACGCCGACCTGGACAGGTGGGCGGCCAGCGGGCGGCCGCTGGTCGCGCTGGTGCCCGAGTTCGACGACTACCTGCGCCCCGAGGAGGCCAGGGCCAGGTTCGCCCGGGTCCCGCAGGCCACGGTGATCGCGGTCGACCGCGCGAAACACCTGTGGGTGGGAGAGACTTACGTCCGTATCGTGCTGAACGAGATCGTCCGGCTGCTTAACCCAGGCGCCTGGCCGCTCCCCGGTGAATGGAAGGACACCCCGTGAGCCTCTTCGACCTGACCGGCAAGACAGCGTTCGTGACCGGCGCGTCGCGCGGCATCGGCCGGGCTATCGCGGTCGCGTTCGCCCAGGCGGGCGCCGACGTCGCGCTGGTCGCGCGGACCGCGGGCGGGCTGGCCGATACCGCGGACGACGTGCTGGCCGCGGGCCGCAAGGCGGTGGTCATCCCGGCCGACGTCACCGACCAGGCGGACGTGGCCGACGCGGTGGCCGGGGCCATCGATCAGCTCGGTCACGTCGACATCGTGGTCAACAACGCCGGCGGGTCCAACTTCATGGTGAGCTTCCGCGACCTGCGGCTGTCCGGCTGGGACAAGCTGATCAGGCTCAACCTCAGCTCGGCGGTCTATGTCTGCCATGCGTTCGCCGGCCACCTGCTCGACCGTGGCTCCGGCTCGGTGATCAACGTCGCGTCGGTGGCTGGCGTCGCTGCCTCGCCGCTGATCACGCCCTACGGCGCGGCCAAGGCGGGCCTGATCTCGCTGACCAAGTCGCTGGCCGTGGAGTGGGCGGGCAGCGGCGTGCGGGTCAACGCGCTGTGCCCGGGCTGGACCGCCACCGACCTGAACCGCAACCTCTGGGAGGACCCGGTTGCCGGGCCAGGCACGATCGCGACCGTGCCGATGCGGCGCTGGGCCAGGGCCGAGGAGATGGCCGGCCCGGCGGTGTTCCTGGCCAGCGACGCCTCCTCGTACATGACCGGCCAGGCGCTGGTGATCGACGGCGGCCAGACGGTCAACTCCTGAGCAGGCGTCCGGCCGGCCGGACGGACGGTCGGTCAAGCGGGGAAACTTGGCCCGGGCGGGCGTGACCATGGTCCCTGGCCGGATGCGCGGGCCCTGGCGGATCGTGAGGGCAGAAGCAGTGACCGATGCCCGAGGCCGGTGGTTCCGATGTCCACGCCGCACCCCCACTCAGCCGCCGACCTGGCACTCGCGCCAGTCCTGATCGGCATCGAGCGGAACCTCGCCAGGCTGCGCGCCAGCAGCGACCTGGCCTACACGCTCGCGCTCGACCTCAGCGACGACGACAGCTGGTATCACAGCGCCGACGAGCGGGCCGCCCGGGTGCAGCGCAGCGCCACCCGCGATGTTGACCTGCACGGCTGGCAGGTGCATCCGACCGCCGACCGGTGCGGGCTCGAGGTGGCGCATGGCGAATACTCGGTGTCGCTGATGTTCGGCAGCGCGCTGGCCGCGTACATCGAGGACAAGGTGACGGCCTGAGCGCGGCTGCCGGAACGACTGTGGGGTCCTCCGCCTCTGGCGGAGGACCCCACAGTCCACGTGCCGGCCGGGTTCCACCCGGCCCGGTGACCTACCCGGCGGCTACTCGGTCCACCACTCGTCGTCGCCCTCGCCCGGCTTGCCGTTGGACTTCGGCTCGGTCTTGGTCATCGACGCTGGCCTGCCACTCGCTGACGAGGCCGACCCGCCCGGCCCGCCCGAGCCGCCGTTCGCCGGGGCGGCGGCGACCGCACGCTGCGGAGCGGGAGCGGCGTGGATCGCCGGGGCCGGGCCGGGAGCCGAGGCGAGGCTGGCGGCCTGCGGGCCGAGCAGCTGGCTGATCTGGGCCAGGTGTGCCTGGACCGTCTCGTACTGCTTGTTGGCCTCGTCCACCCGGCGCTGTGCCGCGGTCGCGTGCCGCTCGGCCTCAGCCTTGGCCTCGGACAGCAGCTGGTCGGCCTGCGACTTGGCCTGGGCCACGATGTCGTCGGCGTTCTTCTTCGCGCTGCTGACCAGGTGCTTGGCGTGGTCATCGGCCTCGCGGCGGGTCTGCTCGGCCTGCGCGCTCGCCTTGGACGCCCGCTGCTCAGCGGTGGCCGCCCGCTGCTCGGCCTCGGAGACCAGGCGCTGGGTGGCTGCCTGGGCGGCGGCCAGGCGCTCGGCCTCCTGCCGCTCCGCCTCCTCGCGCCGAGAGGCGAGCTGGATCTCGAACTCGGCCTCGGCCTGAGTCCGCTGGGCCTCGCTCTCCTCGTAAATCCGCTGCGCCTGGCTGCGCATCTCGTCGGCCTGGCGCTTGGAGGTGGTCAGGATCTCGTCCCGCTCCCGCTTGGCCGACGCCTTGAGCTGAGCCACCTCGCGCTCGGTGGTGGTGCGCAGCTTGGCGATCTCGCGCTCCACGGCGGCGCGCTTCTCGGCGACCTCATGGTCCACCATGGCCCGCTGCTTGGCGACCTCGCGCTCGGTGGTCGAGGTCAGCTCGTCGGCCTCGCGGTGCGCGCTGGTGCGGATGCTGTCAGCCTCGCGCTCGGCCGACGACCGCCACTCGTCGGTCTCCCGCTTGGCGTTGGCGCGCAGCTCTGCGGTCTCGTTCTCGGCCGCGGCGCGCAACTCGGCGGCGTCGACCTTGGCCGAGGCGAGCACCTGGCTGGCCTCGGTCCTGGCCTCCTGGAGGATCTCGTCGCGCTGCTCCTCGGCCAGGCGCAGCAGCTGCTCGATCCGCGAGCCGAGGCCGGAGTAGGTCGGCCGCTCCTGCTCCTGCATCTGTCGGTGCAGGTAAGAGATCTCCTGCTGGCTCGCCTGGTAGGACTGCCGCATGCCGCGCAGCCGTTCGTCAAGCTCCCGGAGGTGGGCCTCGACCTCTTCCTGGTCGAAGCCACGCATCTTCTGCGAGAAGGCCGGGTGCGAGAAGTCGTCGTCAAAGAAGGAGCCGAGCTGAGCGTTGATATCGGGCTGCATGTCGCCTAATCCTGGGTAGACGGGGGGATCTTGCTGCTTTGGGTGGAGCTTGCTGGGGGGCCGGGATTTCCGCTCCGGTGCGGTTGGTGTCGCCAGCTTCGCCAGGCCCGCCCGTAGTCCCGGGACTGCCAGGCCGCGGCATGGCCCGCGCGCCAGTTGAGTCTCCCGAGCAGGAACTGTACTCCGCCGCTGTGGGTTTGGAGGCACGTTCGCTGCTTCCTCGTGGCCTAGCTCACCAATTATTCGGTGTGCCCGCCTTAGGGCCGCCTGCCCAGGTGTGTGATCTACCGCCGGCCGGACTCGACCAGCTCGGTGAGCACCCCGCCGACGTCGGCCGGATGCAGGAACGCGATCGACGCGCCGAGCGAGCCGTGCCGCGGCCGAGCGTCGATCAGCCGCACTCCCGATGCGCCGATGGCCGCCAGGGCGGCATCGATGTCGGTGACGCCGTAGCCGACGTGGTGTATCCCCTCGCCGCGCCGCTCGAGGAACCTGCCGACCGGTGTGTCCGGCGCCAGCGGCTGGAGCAGCTGCACGTAGGACATGCCGGCCGGGGCGTCGGCGACCATGAGCATGACCTCGTTCACGCCCTGGTCCTCGATCGTCTCGCGGCTGACCACGGTGAGGCCGAACGTCGACTCGTAGAAGGCCGCGGTCGCGTCCAGGTCCCAGCACGCGATCCCGATGTGGTCAATCCGCTTCAGCACGGTCGCTGTCCCTTCGACATCAGCGCGCCGGTACCGGCGCGCTGTGCGGCGTCACGGCTCTTCATCCCCGCCGGCGCCCTTGAGTATCGTTGCAGCATGGGCGAAGCGGTGATAGTCGGCGGGGCGAGAACGGCGATCGGGCGGCTGCTCGGATCGCTCAGCGACTTCAGCGGGGCGGAGCTCGGCGGCATCGCGATCAAGGCGGCCCTCGACCGGGCGGGCATCGCCGGCGACCAGGTTGACTACGTGATCATGGGCCAGGTGCTCCAGGCCGGCGCCGGCCAGATCACCGCCAGGCAGGCCGCCGTGGCGGCCGGCATCCCGATGAGCGTGCCGTCGCTGACCATCAACAAGGTCTGCCTGTCCGGGCTCGACGCGATCGCGCTGGCCGCCCAGCTGATCAGGGCGGGGGAGTTCGACGTCGCAGTGGCCGGCGGGATGGAGTCGATGACCAACGCGCCGCACCTGCTGCCCGCGGCGCGCAGGGGGATCAAGTACGGCTCGGCCGAACTGGTCGACGCGATGGCGCTCGACGGGCTGACCGACGCCTTCGACCACGTCTCGATGGGGGAGTCGACCGAGCGGCACAACGCCAAGCTCGGGATCTCCAGGGCGGAGCAGGACGAGTTCGCCGCCCGGTCGCACCAGCGCGCGGCTGAGGCGATCAAGAACGGCCTGCTGACCGATGAGATCGTGCCGGTACCCGTACCGCAGCGCCGGGGCGAGCCGGTCATCTTCGATACCGATGAGGGGGTCAGGGCCGACACCAGCGTCGAGGTACTCGGCAAGCTGCGGCCGTCGTTCGCCAGGGACGGCACCATCACCGCGGGAACGGCGTCCCAGATCTCCGACGGCGCATGCGCGGTCGTGGTCATGTCCGAGCGGGCGGCGCGCGCCGCTGGCGCCCCCGTGCTGGCCGAGATCGGCGCGCATGGGGTGGTGGCCGGGCCGGACAACTCGCTTCAGTCCCAGCCGTCAGGTGCCATCCGGCGTGCGCTGACCAAGGCCGGGCTGTCCGTTAACAATCTTGATCTGATCGAGATCAACGAGGCATTCGCCGCGGTGGCGATCCAGTCCATGCGCGACCTGGGGGTTGGCCCCGACATCGTGAACGTCAACGGCGGCGCCATCGCTGTCGGCCACCCGATCGGGATGTCGGGCGCGCGCATTGCCCTGCACCTGGCGCTCGAGCTGCGGCGGCGCGGCGGCGGTCTCGGCGCGGCCGCGCTGTGCGGCGGCGGCGGCCAGGGCGACGCCCTGCTGCTGCGGGTGCCGGCCGCGGCGGCCGGCTGACCGGCGTGGCCCACGCTGCTGCTGCTGGGTCACCCGGGGAGGCTGCTGCTGGCTCAGCCGGGGAGGCTGCTGCCGGCTCAGCCGGGGACGAGGCAAGGGCCGCCGAGATGGTCGCCGCCGCCCGCGCGGGGGACCCGCGCTCGCTCGCCCGGCTGATCTCCCTCGCCGAGAACGCCTCGCCAGCCCTCCGCCCCGTCATGCGCGCGGTCGCCCCGTACGCCGGTCACGCCCGGGTCGTCGGCCTGACCGGGTCGCCCGGCGTCGGCAAGTCCACCGTGACCGCCGCGCTCGTGCGCGCCTACCGGGCGCAGGGCCTGCGCGTCGGCGTGCTCGCCGTGGACCCGACCTCGCCGTTCACCGGCGGTGCACTGCTCGGCGACCGGGTCAGGATGGCCGAGCATGCCACGGACGCCGGTGTGTTCATCCGGTCGATGGCCAGCCGCGGGCACCTGGGCGGCCTGTCGGTCTCGGCGCCGCAGGCGCTGCGCATACTCGACGCGGCGGGCTTCGACGTGATCTGCGTCGAGACGGTCGGTGTCGGCCAGGCCGAGGTCGAGATCGCCTCGCTCGCCGACTCGACGCTGGTGATCATGGCGCCCGGGATGGGCGACTCGATCCAGACCGCCAAGGCCGGCATCCTGGAGATCGCCGACATCTTCGTGGTGAACAAGAGCGATCGGCCCGGTGCCCAGGAGGTCGTCAGGGACCTGCGCACGATGATCGCGATGGTCAGGCACGGTGAGGGCGAGTGGAAGCCGCCGATCGTGGCCGCGACGGCGTCGACCGGCGGCGGAATCGACGACCTGGTCAGCCGGCTGGACGCGCACTGGGCCTGGCTCGGCCGGTCGGGCGAACTCGACCGCCGTCGGCTTGCCCGTGCCCGCGAGGAGATCTCCGCGATCGCCATCGCCACCCTGCGGCAGCGCCTGGGTGTCGGCCTGCCCGGCGACTCGCGCCTGGACGACCTCGCCGCCCAGGTCGCCGCCGGCAAGCTCGACCCCTACTCCGCCGCCGACGACCTCATCGACGGCTGACCTGCGCCTGTCGTCGCCGGGTTTCATGATCACGGTGGATTGCCTACTGCATACGACAGAAACCCACCGGGATCATGAACACCATGATGATCGTGGGCGGCTTTCCGGCTTCAGAGGCGGGTATATGTCGCTTGACGAGGGCGCTGCGTCTGCGGCGGGTCGGGTGCAGCGGCGCAGCGGCGCACGCAGCAGACTGGCGCCTGGGGGCACTGGCCCACCCAAGCTGCGCCTGCGTGCACCAGCCCAGACGGTGCATCGCGCCAACGGTCGCTCGCACGATCCGGCGCGGCCGGCTGTGGCCTCCGTGGCTTGTGGGGCACGAGTGCTGGCAGGGACTGAGGTGGCGCCGTCGTCGCTGAGGTAACTGGGCTTGCTGAGATTTGAGTGGTTCACGGGATTCTTGTGGCTAATGTCCATTGGAATGTATGCCACATCCACTATCAAATTCCGAACCTTATTCCACATCCATCAAGGGCGTTCGCGGACTCCGCGTGCGGCGGACTCGGCGTGCTGCGTCGACTCCGCGCAGCGACCGCGGCGCTACGGCCGCCGCGCGGTGCCAGCGCTCGGCGGAATGATTAGCGGGCTGCGCGGTCGAAGATGCTGCTCACGGCCTGGCCGGTGCCGGCGCCGATGAGGGCGCCGGCGATGGTGTCGCCGGGGTAGTGGACGCCGGTGTGGACACGGGAGTAGGCCACGGCGCCGGCCAGGAACTGCATGGCGATCGCCAGCCAGGGGTTGTCCCTGCTGATCGCGGTCGCGAACGCGAACGCCGACGCGGAGTGCCCAGAAGGGAACGAGGTCGACGTGGGCATATGGACGTGCCGGACGTCGGGTACGCCAGCCCCGGCGCGGTCGGGTCGGTGTCGGCGGGAGGCTGACTTGACGCCGAGGTTCACCACAGCCGACGTGACGGCGACGGCGAGGACGCCCCGCAGTGCCGCACGCCGGCCGGACTGGCCGGTGAGCGCGAGCCCGGCGGCGATGGCGAGCCAGAGGCCGGAGTTGTTGGCCGAGTTGGACAGCCGGCGCATCGCGCGGTCGAGCGAGGGAGTCGGGACCCCGGCGATGGCCTCGTAGACGGCCCGGTCGACGGCACCTAGCTGGCGCAGCACGTCGGCCAGGTGCTGCTTGGCTGGCCCGCCGAGCCTGGCGAGTTCCGCGGCGATCTGGTCAGCGGCGGCGGCCGGTACCTCACCCGCACCGCCCGCATGCCGTCGACCGGCCGTGTCGTCCCCTGCCGCGCCTCCCGTGCTGGCCATCGCCGCATGCTAACTCCGCGGCGAGGTAGCCATGCAGGGCAGGGCCGCCTAGCCTCACTAGATAGCTTGACGTCGAGAGAAATCGCGGAGTACTCTGGTAATGTAGCTTGATATCAAGATACTTTGGTGCTTCGGGCTGGTCGGGGCGGCTGGGAGGGCGCGGCGGCTGGGCCGCATCGCGGGCGGCGTCCGCCACCTGCCGTGGGTGCCGCAGTGACCGGGCTGGGCGCGATGGTGGCAGCAGCCTGCGGCAGGATGGCCGTGGGAGACGCAGAGCAGCGGGAGGACGGCATGACAGCGAACAGCTTGGGCGCTCGCGGCACGCTGACGGCGGCCGGGACGACCTACCAGATCTACCGGCTGGACGCCGTGCCCAGCGCGCAGACCCTGCCGTTCAGCCTGAAGATCCTGCTTGAGAACCTGCTGCGCACCGAGGACGGCGTGAACGTCACGGCCGGTCACATCGGCGCGCTAGCCGGCTGGGACCCGACCGCCGAGCCGGACACCGAGATCCAGTTCAGCCCGGCACGGGTGATCATGCAGGACCTCACCGGCGTGCCCGCGGTGGTCGACCTGGCCAGCATGCGCGAGGCCATGCGCGCGCTCGGCGGCGACCCGGAGAAGATCAACCCGCTGGTCCCGGCCGAGCTCGTGATCGACCACTCGGTGATCGCTGACGTCTTCGGCCGGCCCGACGCGTTCGAGCGGAACGTGGAGCTCGAGTTCCAGCGCAACTCCGAGCGGTTCGCGTTCCTGCGCTGGGGCCAGCAGGCGCTGCGCCAGTTCCGGGTGGTCCCGCCGGGCACCGGCATCGTGCATCAGGTGAACATCGAGCACCTCGCCCGCGTGGTGATGACCACGGACGCCGCCGACGGCCAAAGCTCCCTCGCCTACCCGGACACCTGCGTGGGCACCGACTCGCACACCACGATGGAGAATGGCCTCGGCGTGCTCGGCTGGGGCGTGGGCGGGATCGAGGCCGAGGCCGCGATGCTCGGCCAGCCGATCTCGATGCTGATCCCGAAGGTGGTGGGGTTCCGGCTGATTGGTGAGCTGCCATCCGGCGCGACCGCCACCGACCTGGTTCTGACCATCACCGAGCTGCTGCGCAAGCACGGCGTGGTGGGCAAGTTCGTGGAGTTCCACGGCGACGGCGTGGCCGCGGTGCCGGTCGCGAACCGGGCCACGATCGGCAACATGAGCCCCGAGTTCGGCTCCACCTGCGCGATCTTCCCGATCGACGCGGAGACCCTGGCCTACCTGCGGCTGACCGGCCGCCCGGCCGAGCAGGTCGCGCTGGTCGAGGCGTACGCCAAGGAGCAGGGCCTCTGGCACGACCCGGCCGCCGACAGGAGGACCAGGTATTCACAGCAGCTTCAGCTCGACCTGGCCACGGTGGTGCCGTCGATCGCCGGGCCGAAGCGGCCGCAGGACCGGGTGGCACTGGCCGACGCCAAGCAGTCATTCAGGGACGCGCTCGGCTCCTACGTGCACCTGCCCAGCCTGGACAACGGCATCGCCGGCACGTTCCCTGCCTCCGACCCGGTGGCCGGCGGCCTGGACGACCGGCCGTCCAACAAGGTCAAGGTGACGCTGGACGACGGCACCCAGACCAGCGTCGACCATGGCTCGGTGGTGATCGCCGCGATCACGTCCTGCACCAACACGTCGAACCCGTTCGTGATGGTGGGCGCGGCGCTGCTGGCGCGCAACGCCGTGGAGGCGGGCCTGACCCGCAAGCCCTGGGTGAAGACCACGCTGGCGCCGGGGTCCAAGGTGGTCATGGACTACTACGAGCGGGCCGGGCTGACCCCGTACCTGGAGAAGCTGGGCTTCAACCTGGTCGGCTACGGCTGCACGACCTGCATCGGCAACTCGGGCCCGCTGCCCGAGGCGATCAGCGCCGCGGTCGCCGACAACGACCTCGCGGTCGTCTCCGTGCTGTCGGGCAACCGCAACTTCGAGGGCCGGATCAACCCGGACGTGAAGATGAACTATCTGGCCTCGCCGCCGCTGGTGGTGGCGTTCGCCCTCGCCGGGACGATGGACATCGACCTGAGCACCGAGCCGATCGGTACCGGCTCGGACGGCAGCCCGGTCTACCTGGCCGACATCTGGCCCTCCCCGGCCGAGGTCGAGGAGGTCGTGCGCGGGTCGGTGGCGCCCGAGATGTTCAGCAGGGACTACGCCGACGTGTTCGCCGGGGACGAGCGCTGGCAGGACCTCGATGTGCCGGGGGGTGAGGTGTTCGAGTGGGACGAGTCGTCGACCTACGTGCGGCGGCCGCCGTATTTCGACGGCATGCCCGCCGAGCCAGCGCCGGTGACCGATATCCACGGCGCCCGGGTGCTCGCGATGCTCGGCGACTCGGTGACCACCGATCACATCTCCCCGGCCGGCGCGATCAAGTCGGACAGCCCCGCCGGGCAGTACCTGACCAGCCACGGGATCGAGCGGCGCGACTTCAACTCCTACGGCTCGCGGCGCGGCAACCACGAGGTGATGATCCGCGGCACGTTCGCCAACATCAGGCTGCGCAACCAGCTCGCCCCGGGCACCGAGGGCGGCGTGACGGTCAAGCTCCCTGAAGGCACCCAGACCTCGATCTACGAGGCCTCACGCTGGTACGCGCAGGAAGGGACGCCGCTGATCGTGCTCGGCGGCAAGGAGTACGGCTCGGGGTCGTCGCGCGACTGGGCGGCCAAGGGCACAGCGCTGCTCGGCGTCCGCGCGGTCCTCGTCGAGTCGTTCGAGCGGATCCACCGGTCCAACCTGATCGGGATGGGCGTACTCCCGCTCCAATTCAAGCCCGGCGATAACGCAGCCTCACTCGGACTCACCGGCACCGAGGTCTACGACATCACCGGGATCGAGGCCCTGAACTCGGGCCAGGCGCCGCGCGAGGTCACGGTCACCGCGGACGGCAAGAAGTTCCAGGCCATCGTGCGGATCGACACGCCAGGGGAGGCCGAGTACTACCGGCACGGCGGGATCATGCAGTACGTGCTCCGCTCGCTGCTGGCCAGCGGCTGACGGCGCGGAGGTGACGGCGGCCGGCAAGGGAGGCGACGGCAGGCCGGCCGACGGCGTGGACACCGGCCGCGGTCACGCGGGTCATGCGGGTCGCGCGTCCATCGGCGGCGCCCTGCTGATCGGCGGCATCCTCGCGGTCGCCTTCAACCTGCGCGCCGCGATCACCAGCCTGCCGCCAATCTTCCCCGAGCTGACCTCGGTCGCCGGGCTGTCCGCGCCGACCGAGGCGGTGCTGGCCGCCGTGCCGGTGCTCAGCTTCGCCGTCGTGTCCGGACTCGCGCCGCTGCTGGCACGCCGCCTCGGCGAGGAACGCGTGATCGGACTTGCCCTGATCCTGCTGGCCGGCGGCCTCGGGCTGCGGGCCGCGGCGCCCGGCGCCGGGCTGTTCCCCGGCACGATCATCGCCAGCGGCGCGATCGCGCTGATGAACGTGCTGATGCCGAGCCTGATCAAGCGGCGCCGCCCGGATCTCGCCGGCCTCGCGATCGGGCTGTACATGATGACGCTGACCGCGGGCGCGGTGCTCGCGGCGGCCGTCGCCGTGCCGGTCTTCACCGCGGCGGGCAGCGGGGGCGCGTCGGTCCGGCTGGCCCTGGGCATGTGGGCCATCCCGGCGCTGCTGGCCAGCGCGGTCTGGCTGCCACAGCTGCGGTTCCGCACCGTGCCGGCCGCCGACGGCGGCAGCCGCGGCGTGCTCGCCATGGCCAGGCAGCCGCTGGCCTGGCAGGTCACGGCCTTCATGGGGCTGCAGAGCCTGTCGTACTACGCCACCTTGTCCTGGTTTCCCACCATGTTCCGTGACCACGGGATCAGCGCGGTCCAGGCGGGCAACCTGCTCGCGCTGATGAACGTGGGCAACGCGATCACCGGGCTGCTCGTGCCGGTGCTCGCGCACCGGGCCAGGGACCAGCGGCCGATCGTGTGCGCCGCAGTCGCGCTGATCATGGTCGGCCTGGCCGGGTCGGCGTTCGCGCCGAACGCCGCCGTGGTCGGGTTCGTCGCCCTGCTCGGGCTGGGCCAGGGCGGCGCGTTCAGCCTCGCGGTGTTCCTGTTCGCGGCCCGGGCCGCCGACAGCCACACCGCCGCGTCGCTGTCCGGCTTCGCCCAGGGGGTCGGCTACCTGGTGGCCAGCGCCGGCCCGCTGCTGCTCGGCTTCCTGCGGGCCGCGACCGGCAGCTGGACGGTGCCGGTGCTCATGCTGATAGGCGTCGCCGTGGGCCAGCTCGCGGCTGGCCTGCTGGCCGGCCGGAACCGTACTATCGGCGCGGCTCAGCCTGTCCCTGCCTGATCGGCGACGCCGGTGAGCCGGGCGCTGGCGTCCCAGAGCTGGCGGGCAAGGTGGTCGTCCCTGGCCGCCGCCGACGGCGCGCGCCGCTTGCGGCCGACGTAGTAGCCGCCGCTCTGATCAGTCACCTCCGGTGAGGCCGCGAGGTAGATCACGGTGCTGGCACCGGACTCCGGCGAGCGCAGGAACGGGCCGGCCACCACCAGCCCGAGCCGCAGCCAGGTGCTCCCGGTCTGGCCGAACCTGGTGTTCACCGTGCCAGGGTGCAGGCAGGTGGCGGTCACGCCGGTGCCGTTGAGCCGCCTGGCCAGTTCCCTGGTGAACAAGATGTTGGCCAGCTTGCTGTTGGCGTAGGCGAGCATCGGCAGGTAGCGCCGCTCAAGCTGGAGGTCGGCCAGGTCGAGCCTGGCGCCGTGGTGCGCGGTGGACGCCACCGTGACCACCCTGGCGGGCGCGCTGGACTCGAGCCTGGCCAGCAGCAGGTTCGTCAGCAGGAACGGCGCCAGGTGGTTCAGCGCCAGCGTGTGCTCGATCCCGTCCGCGGTGAGCTGCCTGGAGCCGATCACCTGGCCGGCGTTGTTGACCAGCACGTCGATGCGGTCAAGCTCGGCCAGCCGCCCGGCTACGTCCCTGACCTGGTCGAGTGACGACAGGTCGGCGAGCTCGAGCGACGGCTGGCCGGTGGTAGCCGCGGCGGCGACCTCGGCAAGCGCCGCCTCGCCGCGGCCGCGGTCCCGGCAGACAAGCACCACGGTCGCGCCGAGTCTGGCCAGCGCGATCGAGGCGGCCCTGCCGATGCCCGAGCTCGCGCCGGTCACCACGCAGACCTTGCCGTCCGCTGACCAGGGTTCTGGCGCAGCCGAGGGTTCCGGCACGGCGGGATCTCCCTTCGGGGGCAGCATCAGCCGTACCGGTAGCCGGCCGCGGCGCTGCCCCGGGGCGCGACCGCGCGGCCTGCGCCCCAGGCGGTGGTGGTGCCGGGCGCCAGCGCGCAGGCCAGCACCTCGTTGGCCGGGTCGGAGCTCACCTCCGACTTGTGCCAGGTGCCGGCCGCGGTCCGGTCGAGCACCACCGACGGGCTCTTGCCGGAGTTCGCGATCACCCACAGCCCGCCGCTGCCGTCACGGCACATGCCAGTCGCCGCGACCGTGCCAGGCATCCGCAGCGCCGTCCAGCCGCGCCCGTCGTAGTGGGCGAGCTCGGGCTTTCCGGCCACCGAGCCCGCCACCCACACGTCAGCGGCGCTCAGCGCCAGCACGTGGGAGTAGCGGAACCCGGCCAGCGCGGCCGGCGTGACCACGTGCCAGGACGACCCCGAGAAGTGCAGCAGCGTGCCGTCCGGCCGTCCGCCGCCCGCGCCGCCGGCCACCCCGATGCCCCACAGGTCGCCCGAGGACGCCTCGCTGGCCTGGTAGACGTCGCCGCCCGGCCCGCGCACCCGGCTCCAGGCCTTCCCGTTGAAGTGCCAGGTGCCGGCTCCGAGGTAGCGGCCGCCGGTGGTGCCGAACACCCAGACGTCGGTCGGGCTGATCGCGATGATCCCGGTGAACCTGGTGCCCGCCGCCCAGCGCCCGCGCGGCTGCACGGCCCACGTCTTGCCGTCAAAGCGCAGCACCGAGCCGCCCAGGTAGGTCACCGCCCAGATGTCCGATGCCGAGGTGGCGCTGACCGCGGTGATCCAGCTGTGCGGGCCGGACGGCAGCGGCACCGGCACCGGCCGCCCGCCGCGCAGCTGCTCGGTCTCCGGCCTGCCGCGGCCGCCGATGTTGGATCCGCCGAAGAACCAGGTCGCGCCGGGCTCGACCAGGACGGCGTCGTACTGGCTGTGGTTGGTGCCCGGCGGCAGGTACTGGATCGCCAGCTGCAGGCTCCAGGACGGCGCGGCGACGGTCGGGCGTACCACGGTCGCGGCGGTCGCCCCGGCCGTCCCGGCCGCCGCGAGCACGGAGCAGGCGGCGGCCAGCACGGAGCGGCGGGCGGCTAGCACGGAGCGGTCCGCGGCCAGGGCCGTGGCCCGCCTGAGCGCGGTCCGGCCGCGGGTCTTCCGGTGGTCGCTGATCACGGTGCCTCCCGGCACCGAAGACTAGTCATAGCGCCGGAGTTTCGCGAAGGGCGCCCGGTGCAGCATGTGGCGCACACTCCGCAGCCCGCGCGAAATAGACTCGTTAGGTTCGCTCCCTGTTCGCGAGGACGGGGGCCTGCGGGCCTGGCACCGGAGGTTCCGGCATCCGGCGCATCGGGCAAGGTTCCGGACGTGCGCGACTGGCGCCCGCCGAGCGATGTGAGGAGCGCACCAGATGACGGCGGACAAGGCGACGCTGCTGCATTCGATCAGCAGCCCCGAGGACGTCAAGGCGCTGAGCCAGGGGGACCTGCCGGCGCTGGCGCAGGAGGTCAGGGCCTTCCTGATCGAGGTGGTCTCACGCAACGGCGGTCACCTGGGCCCGAACCTCGGCGTGGTGGAGCTGACCATCGCGCTGCACCGGGTATTCGACTCGCCGTCCGACCACATCGTCTGGGACACCGGCCACCAGTCCTACGTGCACAAGCTGCTGACCGGGCGGCTGGCTGGGTTCGGCAGGCTGCGGCAGAGCGGCGGGGTCTCCGGTTACCCGAACCGGTCCGAGTCCGAGCACGACCTGGTGGAGAACTCGCACGCCTCGACGAGCCTGTCCTACGCCGACGGCCTGGCCAAGGCCATCGCCCTGCGCGGCGAGTCGCACCGGCACGTGGTCGCCGTGATCGGCGACGGCGCGCTCACCGGCGGGATGGCCTGGGAGGCGCTGAACAACATCGCGGGCGCCAAGGACCGGCCGGTCGTGATCGTGGTGAACGATAACGGCCGGTCCTACCAGCGGACCACCGGCGGGCTGGCTGACCATCTGGCAACCGTCCGGGTGTCGCAGCGCTACGAGCAGGTGCTCGACCTGGTCAAGACGACCCTGTCGCACACACCGCTGGTCGGCCCGCCGCTGTTCGAGACGCTGCACGGGATCAAGAAGGGCCTGAAGGACGTGCTGCAGCCGCAGGTGCTCTTCGAGGACCTCGGCCTGAAGTACCTCGGCCCGATCGACGGCCACGACGAGCAGGCGCTCGAGCACGCGCTCGGCCGGGCGCGGGAGTTCGGCGGCCCGGTGCTCGTGCACGTCATTACCCAGAAGGGCCGCGGCTACCCGCTGGCCGAGGACAACGACGAGGACTGCCTGCACCAGGTGCCGCCCGGCGCCCCGGTGCAGGTCGGTCGGCCGTCGGCCAGCGGCCCGTCGGCCAGCGGTCCGTCAGCTAATGGTTCGGCGCCGAAGGCCGCCGCCCCGGCCAAGCGCGGCTGGACCCAGGTGTTCGCCGACGAGATCGTGGACATCGGCGCCCGCCGGCCCGACATCGTGGCCATCACCGCAGCGATGCTGCACCCCACCGGCCTGGCCAAGTTCGGCGCGGCCTACCCCGATCGCGTGTTCGACGTCGGCATCGCCGAGCAGCATGCGGTGACCAGCGCCGCCGGCCTCGCCATGGGCGGTATGCACCCGGTGGTGGCGATCTACGCCACGTTCCTGAACCGGGCGTTCGACCAGGTGCTGATGGATGTGGCGATGCACCGGCTGCCTGTTACATTCGTGCTCGACCGGGCCGGGGTGACCGGGCCCGACGGCGCCAGCCACCACGGCATGTGGGACGGGTCGCTGCTGCAGATCGTGCCCGGCATGCGGGTCGCGGTGCCGAGGGACGGTACCAGGCTGACCGAGCTGCTGCGCGAGGCCGTGTCGGTGACCGACGGGCCGACGGCGATCAGGTTCCCGCGCGGCACCGTGCCCGACGAGCTGCCGTCGGTGGGCAGCATCGGCGGAACGGATGTCCTGGCCAGGCCGGCCGAGGGCACCGGCAGCGACGTGCTGCTCGTGGCGGCCGGCCCGATGGCCGGCCTGGCCGTGGAGGCCGCCGGGCGGCTGGCCGGCCAGGGGATCGGGGTCACCGTGGTCGACCCGCGCTGGGTCAAGCCGCTCGACCCGGCTCTCGCGCAGGCGGCGGCCGGGCACAAGCTGGTGGCCACGGTAGAGGACAACGGCGTAGTGGGCGGCTTCGGCGACGCGGTCGCCAGGCTGCTGCGCGAGACCGGCACGGACACCCCGCTGCGCGTGTTCGGCCTGCCGCAGGCCTTCCTGAGCCACGGCGAGCGCGGCGAGGTGCTCGCCGATGCCGGCCTGACCCCGCAGCACCTGGCCAGGGAGATCACCGAGGCCGTGGCCAGGCTGACGCCCGACCTCGTGCCCGACGGTCAGGACTGAGGTCAGGACTGACGGTCAGGACTGGTCGGCGCCCGCCGCCCGCAGCAGCCGGCCGCCCACGTCGCGCAGGTACTCGATCAGCTCGGGCGGCTCGAGCACGGTGAACTCGGCGCCGAGATCGGCGAAGTGGAACATCATCGCCGCCAGCGAGTCGGCGCCGGTGGTGAGCAGGCACCGGCCGCCACCTGCGTCCGCCAGCATCCCTGAGGTCGGCGTGACCCGCTCGGTCACGTCGCGCAGCGGCGCGTGCACCAGGATCCTGGCCTGATACCGGTACGGCGCGGTGGTGACGGCCGCCGCCACGAAGGAACCGGGGTCCGGCGCGTCCCTCGGCGCGAACCGGCCACCCGCCGTCGCGTCGCTGATCCGGTCTACCCGGAACGTGCGCCAGTCGCCGCGCTCGGTGTCGAAGGCCATCAGGTACCACCGGTAGCCCGCGCTGACCAGCCGGTGCGGCTCGACGTCGCGGGCGCTGACCGCGCCGCCGTGGTCGCGGTAGCCGAATCGCAGCCGCTGGTGCCCGCGGCAGGCGCCCGCCAGCATGGTCAGCAGTGCCTGGTCGATGACGCCGCCCGGCCCGGGCAGCGCCACGGTGGCCTGGGCGAAGGAGGCCGTGCGCTGGCGCAGCCTGGCGGGCAGCACCTGGTCGAGCTTGGCGAGCGCGCGCACCGAGGCCTCCGGCAGCCCAGCCACCATGTGGGTGGCCGCGGCGCGCAGCCCGACCACGACGGCGATCGCCTCGTCGTCGTCGAGCAGCAGTGGCGGCAGCACGGCGCCCGCACCAAGCCGGTAGCCGCCGGCCACGCCGGGGACCGACTGCACCGGGTAGTCCAGGTCGCGCAGCCGCTGCACGTCACGGCGGAGCGTTCGCGCGGTGACCTCCAGCCGGCCGGCCAGCTCGGCGCCCGGCCACTGCGACCGCGACTGCAGCAGCGCGAGCAACCTGAGCAGCCGGGTCGACGTGTCGAGCATGCCCACGATTATCCCGCGCATCGAGGACCGTAACTGTCCGCAATTGCTTCTACAGTGCACGTCATGGACCTGGACTGGACGACCGACCTCGCCGACCAGCTCGACTGGCAGTGGCAGAACAACCTGCGGCCCAGGCTCGACGGCCTGACCGACCAGGAGTACTTCTGGGAGCCGGTACGCGGCTGCTGGAGCGTGCGCGCCCGGGCCGAGTCGACCGCGCCGCGAGCCGCGGGAAGCGGGGATTTCGTCTTCGAGTTCGCCTACCCCGAGCCCGACCCGCCACCGGTGACCACGATCGCGTGGCGGGTCGCGCACCTGATCGCGAGCTTCCGCGCGCGCACCGAATCACACTTCGGCGGCCCGCCGGCCGACTGGCACACGGCCGAGTACGCGGGCACCGCGGCGGACGCGCTGGCCCAGCTCGACCAGGCCTACGCGGCCTGGACCGCCGGGGTGCGCGGGCTGGACGCCGACGGCCTGGCCAGGCCGTGCGGCCCGGCCGAGGGCCCGTATGCCGACTGCCCGCTGTCCCAGCTCATCCTGCACATCAACCGCGAGTCGCTATGGCACGGCGCCGAGATCTGCCTGCTCCGCGACCTGTACCGGTGGAAGGAGGCCGACCACGATGCCCTATGACTTCCAGATCGCGATCGACGCTGCTGAGCCGCACCCGCTGGCCGGCTGGTGGGCACAGACGCTCGGCTGGGAGGTGGAGCCGCAGGACGCGGACTTCATCCGCCGGATGATCGCTGCGGGCTACGCGACCGAGGCCGAGACGATGATCTACGACGGCTCGCTGGTCTGGAGCGACGGCGCCGCCATCGGGCACCCGGAGGGTGGCCGGCCGCGGGTCCTGTTCCAGCGGGTGCCCGAGGCCAAGTCGGTCAAGAACCGGCTGCACCTGGACGTGCGGGTGGGCGAGGAGAACGTCGATGCGCAGGTGGCGTTGCTGACCGAGCGCGGGGCGCGGTTCCTGCACGAGGGCTGGCAGGGCCCGCACCGCTGGGTGACCATGGCCGATCCCGAGGACAACGAGTTCTGCGTGACCTGAGCGCACCGCTGTGGCTGGCGCTCCCGGCGGCCGGCCGTTCAGCGCCCGATCACTCGCGGTTTGGGTGCACAATCACGTTCATGGACACGCTCACCGTCGCCGTTGTCGGGTCTGGCCCGGCCGGCCTGTACACCGCCGAGGCGCTGATCAAGCAGGGCGCGGCGCTCGACCCGCCGCGCGCGGTCAGGGTCGACGTCCTCGACCGCCTGCCCACGCCGTACGGCCTGGTCAGGTACGGCGTGGCGCCGGACCACAAGTCGATCAAGTCGATCGCCGAATACCTGCGTGGCGTACTCGAACACGACGGCGTGAAGTTCATCGGCGCGGTCCACCTCGGCAATGACGTGACCAGAGCCGACCTGCTGTCCTGTTATGACGCGATTGTCTACGCCACCGGCGCGATGCGGGACCGGCGGCTCGGCATCCCAGGCGAGGACCTGCCGGGGAGCTACGCAGCGACCGACTTCGTGAACTGGTACTGCGGGCACCCGGACGTGGATCCCGACCGGTTCACCCTGGACGCGGAGTCGGTGGCGGTGATCGGGGTCGGCAACGTCGCTGTGGACGTGGCCAGGATCCTGATCCGTGACCCCGAGGAGCTGCGCGAGACCGACGTGTCGCAGCCGGTGCTCGACGCGCTGCTGACCAGCAAGGTCCGCGAGGTGCACGTGATCGGGCGGCGCGGCCCGGCGCAGGCCAAGTTCACCACCAAGGAACTGCGCGAGCTCGGCGAGCTGCCCGGGGTTGACGTGGTGGTTGGCGCGGGCGAGGCGGAGTTCGGCCCGTTCGACGCGAGCGGCGAGAGCGCCAGGCTCGTCGAGCAGGACCGGCACGTGCGCGGCAACTACACCGTGATCACCGACTGGGCGGCCAGGGTTCCGGCCGGTGCCGCCCGCAGGCTGACCATGCGGTTCTGGCTGGCCCCGGTGGAAATTCACGGGACGCAACGGGTCGAGGGGCTGACTGTCGAGCGCACCGCGCTTGACGCCGACGGGCGGCTGTCAGGGACCGGACGGTATGAGACGCTGCCGGTGCAGATGGTGCTGCGCAGCGTGGGCTACCAGAGCGTGCCGCTGCCCGGGGTGCCGTTCGACGAGCGCTCGCACATCGTGCCGAACGCCGAAGGCCGCGTGCTCGGCCCCGACGGCCGGCCGCTGCCCGGGGAGTACGTGGCCGGCTGGCTCAAGCGCGGCCCGACCGGCGTGATCGGCACCAACAAGTCCGACGCCGCGCAGACCGTGCGCTCGCTGCTGGCCGACCTGGCCGGCGGGCCGGGTCCTGACGACGTGCCGCTGCCGCGGCCTGGCCTGCTCAGGCTGCCCGAGCCTGGGGCGGGAGCCGATGCCGACGCCGGCGACGGGGCCGGGCGGATCGCCTGGTCGGCCAGGTTCGCCGCGCTGCTGGCCGAGCGGGGCGTCGAGTCGGTCAGCTACGACGACTGGCTGCGGATCGAGCGGGCTGAGAAGGAGCTTGCCGCCTCGCTGGGGCGCGGCGCCCGGGTCAAGCTGGCCAGCCGCGCCGAGATCCACGCCGCCTGCGGGCTGGCCAGGGCCTGAGGCGGCCGCTGCTCAGCCGGTGATCAGGGTCTTGAGCAGGGCGCGGGTACGGGTGGCCTCCTCGCCCCTGCCGAACTCGCCGGCCACGAAGTCGGTGACGCCGCAGTCGGCCAGCGCCGTGATCTGGCCGGCCACCGCGTCCTCGTCGCCGACGATCGCGACGTCGGCGGGTCCGGCGGCGCCCTCGCGGTCGAGCATGGCCCGGTACGAGGGAAGCTGGCCGTAGATCTCGAAGACCCTCGCGGCCCTGGCGCGGGCGTGGTCGGGGTCGTCGGTCACGCAGACCGGCAGGATGCACACCACCCGCGGTGCGGGCCGGCCCGCTGCCTGCGCGGCCGCGTTGATCGTGGGCGCGATGTAGTCGCGCACCGTGGCCGGGCCGGTCATCCACAAGATGGTTCCCGCCGTGCGCTGGCCGGCCAGCTTGAGCATCTGCGGGCCCATCGCGGCGAGCATGACGGGGACCTCGCCCGCGCGGGGAACGGAAAGCCCGATGCTGGCCCGCAGCGTGCTGCCGGTGAACGCGACCGGCTGGCCCTCAAGCAGCGGCAGCAGCACGGACAGGTACTCGCTCATGTGCACGGCGGGCGCGTCGAAGCCGTAGCCGTACATGTCCTCGATCACGATCTTGTGCGAAAGCCCGATGCCGAGCGTCAGCCGCCCGTCCAGCGCCAGCGCGGTGGTAAGCGCCTGCTGGGCGAGCACGGCGGGGTGGCGCGGGTAGGTCGGCACGACCGCGGTGCCGACCTCGATCCCGCCCACGCCGTGGCCGGCCACCGCGAGGGCGGTGAGCGCCTCGAGGCCGAAGATGTTCGCCATCCAGGCCGACGCGAAGCCGTCGTCGGCCGCCTGGCGCAGGCCGTCGCGGAGCGCGGAGAGCGCCTGCGGGCCGGTGGGCTCGGCGAGTGAGGTTCCGAAGCGCATCGGAAATGCTCCGTTCTGGCGTGCCCGGTTGACCGCTCTGCCGGGGTATTGGAGTGCAGGCCGCTAGGGGAGTATAGAAACATGGATTCGGGGCAGGCCAGGACATCGGGTAGCAAGCGCAAGGCACCGGCGCGGGCGGCCGGTGCGGCCGGTGCGAGCGACCGGGCGTCCGAGCTCGGCTCGCTGGACCGGGACAGCGCGGAGCAGGCGGCCGCTGAGCTGGCCGGGGTCGGCCAGGACGTGGTCACCAGCACGCCGAGGCTCGGTCAGCTCGGACCGGGCGCCGAGCTGCCGGCCGGCCGGTTCCTCGACCGCGAGGACAGCTGGCTGCGGTTCGCCCAGCGGGTGCTCGAGCTGGCCGAGGACCCCGGCGTGCCGCTGCTCGAGCGGGTTCGGTTCGAGTCCATCTTCGCCAGCGCGCTCGACGAGTTCTTCATGGTTCGCATCGCGGGCCGGATCAGGCGGATGGCCACCGGCCTGCCGGTGGAGAGCGCCAGCGGCCAGGCGCCCGACCAGATCCTGGAGAACACCCTGCACCTGGCGCGCGAGCTGGCCGACCGGCACGCCCGCTGCTTCAGCGACCTGCTGCTGCCCGCGCTCGCCGACGAGGGGATCGAGATCCTGCGCTGGAAGGAGCTGTTGCCCAAGGAGCAGGCCAGGCTCCAGCAGCTGTTCAGGGAGCGGATCTACCCGGTGCTCACCCCGCTGGCGGTGGACCCGGCGCACCCGTTCCCGTTCATCTCCGGGCTCTCCCTCAGCCTCGCCGTCATGGTCGCCGACCCCAAGTCGGGGCTGACCATGTTCGCCAGGGTCAAGGTTCCGCCGCTGCTGCCCAGGTTCCTCACCGTGTCGGCCAGCAGGTTCGTGCCGATCGAGGACGTGATCGCGGCGCACCTCGGCGAGCTGTTCGCCGGGCTCGAGGTGATCGAGCACCACGCGTTCCGTGTCACCAGGATCCGCGACCTGGAGATCGACGAGGACGTCACCGAGAACCTGCTGCAGTCGCTGGAGCGCGAGCTGATCAGGCGCCGCTTCGACCCGGCCGTCCGGCTGGAGGTGGAGGAGTCCATCTCCAGCGACGTGCTCGACAAGCTGGTGACCGAGCTCGACGTGGACGAGCGCGCGGTGTACCGGCTGCCGGGGCCGCTCGACCTGACCGGGATCTCCGCGATCGCCGACCTCGACATCCGGCGGCTGAAGTACCCGGCATTCGTGCCCGCGGAGGGCGCGCTGCCGCAGGACCGCGGCGTCTTCGCCACGCTGCGCGAGCGTGACGTGCTCGTGCACCTGCCGTACGACTCGTTCACCGCGAGCGTGCAGCGGCTGGTCACCTCGGCAGCGGCCGACCCGCGGGTGCTGGCCATCAAGCACACGCTGTACCGGACCAGCGGCGACTCGGAGATCGTGGACGCGCTGATCGACGCCGCGCAGGCGGGCAAGCAGGTCGTGGTGGTGGTGGAGATCAAGGCCAGGGGCGACGAGGAGGCCAACATCGCCTGGTCGCGCAAGCTTGAGGCGGCGGGCTGCCACGTGGTGTGGGGGTTCCTCGGGCTCAAGACGCACTGCAAGATGGTGCTGGTGGTGCGCGAGGAGGCGGACGGGTCGCTGCGCCGGTACTGTCACATCGGCACTGGCAACTACCACCCCAAGACGGCAAGGCTGTACGAGGACTACGGGCTGCTGACCTCGGACCGGCAGGTAGGCGAGGACATCACCGACCTGTTCAACCACCTGACCGGCTACAGCAGGCGGGCCGACTACCACCGGCTGCTGGTCGCCCCGGCCGGCCTGCGCTCGGGACTGATCAAGCAGATCGAGCAGCAGACGGTCCTGGCCAGGGCGGGCCAGCCGGCCAGGATCCAGATGAAGTGCAACGCCATCATCGACGAGGCGACCATCGACTCGCTGTACCGGGCCTCGATCGCCGGCGTGCACGTCGACCTCTGGGTACGCGGCATCTGCTCGCTGCGCCCCGGCGTGCCCGGGCTGTCGGAGAACATCAGGGTGCGCAGCGTGGTGGGCCGGTTCCTCGAGCACTCCAGGATCTACGCGTTCGGCACCGGCGGCCCTGACGGCTCCGACGACGTCTGGATCGGCAGCGCCGACCTGATGCACCGCAACCTGGACCGACGGGTCGAGCTGCTGATCCGGGTGACCGACCCTGAGCACGTCAAGGAACTGCGCAGCCTGATCGACCTGGCCATGGACCCGGACGTCTCGTCGTGGTGGCTCGACCAGGACGGCACCTGGACCAGGCACCACCTGGACGAGTCCGGCACGCCCCTGATGGACCTGCAGGATCACCTGATCAGGTTCAGGATGAGCCGCCACTCAGACGGCGACGCCACCGGGGGCAAGAGCCGCTTCGGGGCCAGGCGTCCGGCCCGGCATGGCTGACAGCGGCAGTGACAGCGTTATCCGCGCGGCTGGTGCCCTGGTGTGGCGCCCCGGCTCGCGCGGGCCCGAGATCGCGCTGATCCACCGGCCGACCTATGACGACTGGACCTACCCCAAGGGCAAGTCGCTGCGCGACGAGCACATCCTGGCCACCGCGATCCGCGAGGTGCAGGAGGAGACCGGCCTGCGGGTGGTGCTCGGCCGCCCGCTGACTCCGTCCACCTACCGGGTCAACGGCGGGCTCAAGCGGGTCAGCTACTGGTCGGCGCACTGCGCCGAGTCGCAGCCGTTCGAGCCGAACGGCGAGGTCGACCTTGTCGCCTGGCTGCCCGCCGCGCAGGCCAGGGCCCGGCTGACCTACGAGCGCGACGTGGCCCTGCTCGACGAGCTACGGTCCGCGCCGGTGCGGACGGTTCCGCTGATCCTGCTGCGGCACGCGCCGGCGGGCCGCAAGGCGGCCGGCCCGCGTGCGGCGGCGGTCGCTGGCGACCTGGCCAGGCCGCTGGACGGCCGCGGCACGGCCGAGGCGAAGCTGCTGGCCGGGCTGCTCCCCGCCTACGGCCAGTGCCGCGTGGTCAGCTCGCCGGCCGAGCGCTGCGTGGCGACGGTACGGCCCTACGCCGCCGCCGCCGGCGTGCCGGTGGAGGTGGAGGCCGCGTTCACGGTCCCCTCCACGGCTGAGTCGGCCGCGGACGACCTGCTGGGCCTGGCCGGTCGGCGGGCGGCGGCGCTGGCGGCCTCGGGAGCCCCCACGCTGGCCTGCGCCCACCGTGAGAACCTCCCGGTCCTGATCGACGCGGCCTGCGCCGCGCTCGGCGCCCGCCCGCCCCCGCCTCGGCCGCTGCGCAAGAGCGCGTTCCTGGTCCTCCAGTCGGCCGGCGGCGTGCTCGTCTCCACCGAGCGGCACGAGCTTGCGGAGTAGTGCCGGGCTGGCCTGGTGCATGGCGCCGGGTGGGCTGCTCGCCGCCCTGACTGTCGGTGCCCCGCGATAGAAATCGGCTGACGGACCTCACGCGAAAGGACGAACGATGGCCGACGACATGGCGCAGGCTCTGGAGGCCGAGCTGGCTGACCTGGCCGACCGGTTAACCGCACCGGCAGAGCGCGAGTGCCTGCGCTGCTACCTGGTCAGGATGATCATCGAGTTCGGCTGCGACGGCACCTACCGCTGGACGATCCGCTGGCGCGACCTGCGCGCATCTCAGCCGGGCGGCCTGCTGCGACAGCTCGAGCTGCGCGGCGGCTGCTGCGACTGCGAGGTCCTGATGAACGTGTTCCCCGACTACCCGCCAGTTGACGAGCCGCTTCCGTGCGCCGGCGTTACCCGCCCCGGCTCATCCCGCCCCTGCAACCTAGGCCAGCTGCGCAAGACAGCCTGAGCATCCGGTTCGGATCACGGACCGGGAGACCTGAGATGTCTCAGGTTCGCTTGAGCGAGAAGGTGGCACAGCCGACCACTGCGCCGGCCAGATGCCCGGCGTGGGGCGCCCCTCCGACGAGGTTGACCATTTCGTACCCGGCCGGCTGCTTGATCCACTTGACCTGGTAGAGGACGACGCCGCCGGGGAAGTAGTAACCGGACATTGCGAAACGGCCCGACGGCACGGACGGATTGCTCGGCAGCGCATAGAAGCTGAAGGTTGCGGTGATGAGGTTGCCGGTGGGCTTCTTTGGCTTGACCGCGAGCCTGAGTCCGGTCGCTCCCTGACCGCAGCCGAGGTACGAGCCTTTCCAGGTGCCCACCACCTTGGACCGGGTGTAGCTGCCGGTCAGCTTCGTGACGGAAAACGTCGTGCAGCCAACGCCACCTGGCGCGCTTGTCACGTGTCCGTGGAAGCGGTCGCCTGTTCGCGCACCGGCGAGGCTGACCATGACCCAGCCGGGTGGCTGGAGCACCCAGTGACTGTAAGTCAGCACCACCTTGGCTGCCGACTGATAGACACCCCGCATCGTGAAGACGCCCGTGGGCACCGACGGATTGCTCGGAACGGGGTAGAAGCCCCCTCCCAGGTCCCGACCATGGCCTTCGCCGCGGCACCTGAGCCGGCTGGCTGAGACGTTCGCACGACGGCCGCACTGGCCGAAGACGTCGGCGCGATCGCAGCTGCGCCCGTCATCGCGATCGCCGCCATGGTCACCGCTAGCCACAACCTGCGCGTTCCCATGCCAGCGCCCGCCTTCCGACCCGTGCCTGCCACAGACCGGGTCTGTCTGATACTGCTGGAGATCGCCTGAAAAAGGAAGGGCCGGGATAGATCCGGCTCAACGGGCGAAGGAGGGAGGCTAGCTCAAGGCGACGACCCTGCCGTCAGGCCCGAGCCCGAACCCAGGCAGGCCGAATCGCTGGGCCAGCAGCGCCGGGATCGCCTCGCGCTGCGCCTTAGTCACCTCCGTGCCGTCAGGCGAGCTGGCCATGGCGAGCAGCACGCCAGAAAAGTCGTAGAGTGCCTCCCGCGCCCCGTCGTCATGACTGACCGACACGATCAACCCGGACACGAATGGTGAGGCTGGGTTGGTGCAGGTCCACCAGTTGCTCACCTCGATATCGATCCGGAATGCGGGGCGAGGCGGGAACGAGTAGACGTCAGTCCATCCATCCGGCCCCAACGTCTGGAGTACCAGCTCGTCGCCGTCCTCCACCACCTGGAAGCTCCAGCCCGACTGCTCGCGGACGCCTGCCGGGCCGAACGGGATCGGGTCGAGCAGCGTGCCGAGCCCGAACCCGACATCGGCATGCCACTGGCGTCCGTCCCCGTCCGTCGCCCGCAGCACGAGATGCCCGGCCGGCCGCGTGTCAGGGGGAGCACCGCCCACGCTCACCCGCGCCAGCATCGGCTCGACCTCCAGGCCCATGTGCTCCAGCGCCGACGCCAGCAGCAGGTTGTGCTCGAAGCAATACCCGCCCCGCCGGCTGGCCACGAGCTTTCGCTCAAGATCGGCCTGCTCCAGCGAGATCGGGATGCCGCGGTGAGAGTCGAGGTTCTCGAACGGGATCGTCGTCGCGTGCGCCCGGTGCACCGCCTGCCAGGCCGGCTGGTCCGCCGGGTCCAAGCCGACCCGGCGGAGGTACGCGTCGAAATCAAGCATCAAGCGGATCGTACCGCGGCTTCGTGAACGTGCCGGGCGACGTCGAAATCCGGGTCGTCGACCCAGACTGGCCGGCCGCACCCCGGCGGTGTCGAGACCAGCTGCTGTCGTAGGCGCGGGACGGCACAGATGCGATCGGCCAGCGCATCGCGGACCTCGCCCGCTGCCAGGCTCTCGCCAGATGCGAACACCAGGATGGCTCCCACCTGCAGCGGCAACGGACCGAAATCCGAGGCGAGCTCCATCAGGTCGATGGCACTCGCGCGCTCGATCAGGTCGTGCTCGGTGCCCGGCTCGAGCCCCACGAGACACATGATGGCTGCTGCGGCTGGCCGTTGCAGCGCGACTGCCGTGCCTATGATCGTTGGATCGGTGCCGTCGGTCAGGGGGTCGCTGGATGGGTGGCTGGCGGTATCCGGCGGCGGGCGGGACGCAGGATGTGTTTTTCGATCGTGCGGCCGCGCGGTTCTTGCCGACGATCGTCGCGGGGGATGGCATCTACCTGATCGACGATCGCGGCAGGCGCTTGCTTGATGTCTGCTCGGGTCCGTTCCTGGCCGCGCTCGGCCAGGGCAACGAGCGGGTGCTCCAGGCCACGTTGGAGCAGGGCAGGAGGCTGACCTACACCTATTCCCGTACGACCAGGCATCACGCCAACGCCGCGCTCACGGAGCGGCTCGCCGCGCTGGCCAGCGCCGGCTTCGAGCGGGCGCACCTGACCTCGGGTGGCTCGGAGGCCGTCGAGATGGCGCTGAAGTTCCTGCGCGCCCACGCCGTCGCGGCCGGGCAGGCTCAGCGCCACCGCGTGATCTCGCTGATGCCCGGCTACCACGGTGCCACGTTCCAGACTCTCGGCCTGAACGGCGACGTCGCGGTGCCGGGGCTGTGGGGTTCGATGGCCGTGTACTCGGAGAAGATCCCCGCCCCGCTCACGTTCCGGGCTGCCAGCGCGGAGTCTGCGGCTGCGGGGAGCCTGGCCGCACTCGAGGAGACCATCGACCGGATCGGCCCCGGCCATGTTCTCGCTTTCGTGATGGAACCGATCGGCGGCCAGGCCTCCGGCGTCAACGTCCCGCACCCATCGTTCGCCCGCGGGGCGCGGGCCATCTGCGACCGGCACGGGATCCGGCTGGTATTCGACGAGAGCGTGTGCGCCGTCCGGACGGGGCGCTTCCTCGCGGCCCACCACGACGCTGACGCGCTGCCCGACGTGGTCGTGCTCGCCAAGGGCCTGGCTGCCGGCTACGCGCCGCTCGGCGCGGCGCTGATGCCCGCCCGCCTGGTCGAGGAACTCGCCGCAACGACCGGGTTCGTCGTCTCTCACTCCTACGACGCCAATCCGATCGCCTGCGCGGCCGGCGCCGCCGTTCTCGACGAGATCGTCGAACACGACCTGATCGGCCGCGCCGAGCGGACCGGCCGCGGCCTGCGAGCCGGACTCGACGCGATCGCGCAGCGCTCGCCGCTCATCGGCGACGTCCGCGGCCGGGGACTGCTGCTCGCGATCGAGCTCGTCGCCGACAAGGACACTCTCGCCCGATTCCCCGCCAGCGTCGACCCGGGCTCGGTTGTTCTGCGCCACGGCCTGGACCACGGGCTCCTGCTGTACTCCCGTCGTCAGAACAGCGGGCGCTTCGGGGACTGGCTACTGATCGCTCCGCCACTGGTGACCAGCCCCGAAGCGTGCGCCGACCTCCTCAGCGCACTCGAGTCGACCCTGGCCGCCGCCGCAGCCGAACTCCTGCCGAACCACGCCGCGGACCGCTGACCGGAGCCTGACCGCTGAGCCCGGGCCCTGACTGTCAGTCCAGCTCGGGGGCGGGGGTGATGGCGTCGGCGGCGACCTCTACCGCGAGGTCGTGCCCGGCGCCGCGCAGGGTCCGGCCCACCCTGCGGAGTCGCTTGCTCTGCTTGGGGTCCGTCTCGTGGTGTGCGGCCGCCGTGAAGCCGTCGGCTAGCCGGGCGATGAGGGTTTCCGGTCCCGGCCACTGACTGGCGATGCGCTGCCCCGCTGCCATGGCTGTGCCCTTGCGGCCAGCTTCGCCTTCGGCCTGTGCGACGAGGGTGTCGACTGCCTCTTCCACCGTGGCGAACAGGTGGTCAGGGCCCAGGCTCTGCAGAAGCCCGCTGCGCTTGAGCTCGCGATGGATGAGGTGCGACGACCGGGCGATGGCGGGCACCACCTTCCGCTGCTTGAGTTCGGCAAGCAGCTCACCGAGCATCCGCACCGCCGTGTAGTCAATGTCGGAAATGCCGTTGGCGTCGAGCACGAGCGCGTGCACCGGCTGGGCGGCCAGGTCGAGCATCTGGAGAATCCGCAGCCGGATGTACTCGGCGTTGCCGTACCACAGTGGCGCATAGATCAGGTAGACGAGCACGCCAGGAGCCTGCTCGGTCGGGCGGCCAATGTCAGGCGGGATCCAGTGATCCGTGTCGGGCACGCGGCCGAGGATGACGCCGCTAGGCCGGGCGGCGCGGCGGGTCCGGTCGGCCAGGGAGAGTAGCAGGGCCACCACGACGCCGGTCTCGATCCCGAACAGCGACACGGCCAGCAGGGCGGTGACCGCCAGGGCGAACTCCAGCCGGTCGAAGCGCAGGATCGACCTCAGGTCACCAGCACGGAACAGCCGCGTGGCGATGAACAGCAAGATGGCGCCGAGTGTGGCGTCCGGCAGGTCCTTCAGCAGCCCGGGGATGGCGAGTACCACCGCGAATACCAGGGCGGCAGCGATCACGCTGGTGAGCTGCGACCGGCCGCCCGCAGCGGTCACCACCTGAGTGCGGGGCGGGCTGGAGTTGACCGCGAACGATCCCGTCAGGCCGGCGGCCAGGCTCCCGGCCCCGATGGCCACTAGGTCCCGGTTCAGGTCTCCGGCGCCGAGAGAGCTGGCTCCGGCGCCGCGCACCACCGCGGACGTCTGTGCCAGGCAGACGAACGCGATGGTCAGCGCCGGGCCGATGAGCTGCCTGGCGTCGGCCAGCGACGCCGAAGGGACCGCGAAGGCGGGCAGGCCGCCATGGAACGGACCGAGCACTGCCACGCCATGAGAGGTCAGCCCAAGCCCGGCAGCTGCCAGGATCGAAAGGACGAAGCCGATCAGCGCGCCGGGAATCCGGCGATCGACGTGTTCGGCCAGCAGCAGGATGGCGAACACGGCGGCGGCGATCCCCATCGACCAGACGTTGACATGGCCGATCTGCTCGGTGATCTTCCGCAGCCTGGCCGGCAGCGTGCTTCCGCCGCCCGGCAATCCCAGGATGGCGGGAATCTGGCGGACCGCTATCTGGACGGCGATCCCGGCTAGGACTCCGGTGATCACGGGCGTGGAGAGGAAGTCGCATAGCCATCCAAGCCGCGACAGGCCGCCGGCGATGACGAGCGCGCCGACCATGAGGGTGAGGAAGGAAACCAGGTGGACGTAGCGGGGCGTGCCGGCGGCCGCGAGACCGGCGACACCGGCGGCCAGGATGGGGGCGATGGTGGAATCGGCACCGACGGACATCTGGCCGCTGCGGCCCAGAACGGCGAACAGCAGCGACCCCGCAATGAAGGCGTACAAGCCCGCCGTGGCAGGCATGTACGCCAGCTTGGACGTGGCAACCTGCTCGGGCACGGCGATGGCCACCAGGGTCAGGCCGGCCGCCACGTCCGGCCATAGCCAGGAGGCCTGGTAACCACGCAGGCTCGGGAGAATCAGCGGCACATTCCTCGATCGCATTCCGACCACCCACCGCGTCCCGGCAGCAATTGGGATCGACTATCTCACTTAGCCCCGCCGCAGCCTCCCCAGCCGCCCGCAGCCGGGCTCACCGGTCGTCACGCGCCCGCTGCGCCGCCACACACTCGTCGACTGACTCGCGCGCCCACACCCGCTGCTGCTCGGTGCCGACCCGCTCTGCCCACTCCTGCGCCTGCAGGAATGCTGCCAGTGCCTGGTCGAGGTCGTCGGCCTCGGAGTACGAGCAGCCGAGGTTGTTGTACAGCGAGACGAGCCAGCGCCGGGTACGGTCGTCGGGCGCCGCCTGGGCGCGATCGATCGCCTCTGCCGCCCACTCGCGGAACCGCGCCTTGTCGGCGATGGCGAGCATGTGCAGCGCGTCGATCTCGAGGAAGAGCAGGCCGCCGGATCTGGCGAGTGCCGCAGCGTCCTCAAATTCGGCCACGGCCTCATCCGCGTTCCCCGCGCTGTTCAGCAGGCGGCCGGCCTCGAGCTTTGTGCGCGTCCTGACGGCCGCATCGGCGCCGTGGCCGAGTGATTCCAGCAGTGCCCGCCCCGCGTCGAAGCGATCCTGCAGCCCGAGCGCCCGGGCCTGCTGCGTGAGCAACTCGGCCCGCTCCGCGTCAGTGTGCGCCTGCGACGCCGCCTCAGAGGCGAACCGCCGCTCCGACCCGGCCGGGTCGCCGAAGTCCCACAGCTCGTCGAGCAGTTCCTGCGTGATCATCCCGGTAACCTACCGCGCTGGCCCGATCGCTATCTCCCTGCCCGATGACGACGCCGGGCGTGCGGTCACCAGCCCGTGTAAGCCCAGGTCAGGATTGACTGAGGTCCAGGCTCCCGAGACCGGCCGGGCGGCAGGACAGCGATGGCGGTCTGGGGTGCCTATTCACCGACGGCGGGTGAGATCGCGTCGCGGAGGAACGCCCGCAGGGCTGCGAAGGCTTGTGCCGGTGCCTGGCGGAATGTTCCGTGGCCGACCCCGGCGAGGACGTGGATCTGCAGGTCGGTGCGGGTCAGGGACTGCGCCAGGCGGCGCGCTGAGGTTGCCGGGGTGACCGGGTCGTCCTCGCCTGCTAGCAGAAGGACCGGGCAGCTGATGGCGTCAAGCTGCGCAGCGGTGATGCTGAATGGCCCGCATTCGCCGCGCCGGAACCGGGCTTGGACCTCGTCGTTGAGCCGCGCCCGGGCGCGGCGGGCGGCCATGTCGCCGTCCGAAGCGCTGCCGTACAAGGGCAGCGCGTGGGCTTCCCAGGCCGCGGCCGCTTCGGGGCTGGTGTCGCCGTCCAGGTAGCGCGCCGCCGCCTCCCTGGCGGCCGGCCCGCCGCGCCGCCCGAACACCTCCAGGCTGTCCTGCAACGACGTGTGCTCGACTAGGACGCTGTCCAGCACCAGACCGCGGGCCAGGCTCGGATGCCGCAGCGCGCACTCCATCGCGACCCGCCCGCCGCTGGAGACACCGACGAGCACCGGCCCGGACAGCTCGACTGCCTGGCAGAACCCGGCCACGTCATCGGCCCAGTTCTGCCACGTCCAGGTGCCTGGTTTCCCCCGGTCGGAACGGCCCGAGCCGCGCTGGTCAAGGTAGATCACCTGGGCCAGGTCAGCCATCACGGAGAACTCCGGCTTGAAGAAGCTGTGGTCGGCGCCGGGCCCGCCATGCAGCAGCACCAGAGCGGGCCGCTCCGCCATCACCTCGCCCTCGGCGGCCAGACCGCAGCCTTCGACATCGAAATACAGCCGGACATCATCGACAGCGACCCGCACCAGGCCATTATCGTCCGGTCGGGCGGCGGGCGATGAACACGTACTCGGAGCTGTCCTCGGTGAAAGGCTCGCGGGCGAATCCGCCATAGAGCGATTCCAGTTCCAGGCCGGCGACATCGATGAGCCCGAGCCACTCATTCTTGGTTGCCCACCACAGGGAGCTCTTCGCTCCGCTGTCGAGGACGATGTCGATCCGGTTGTCGCCGACTGAGTACCGATTTCTATGCGGAACGGGCTCCTGCTCGTGCTCGCCGTCCAGCCGCGCGGCTATCCGGTGGTCGAACGAGAACGCGTTCCAGGCGAACCGCCCGCCCGGCCGGAGCGACTCGGCGACGCGCTCGAAGGTGCGGCGGCGCTCGGCCCATCCCGGCAGGTGCAACAGCGCGCGGAACGGGCAGTAGATCAGCGCCGCTGGCTGATCGAGCGCGAGGTTGCGCATGTCGTCCTGACGCAGGTCAAGCTCCACGCCTGCGCTGGCCGCCCTGGCCCTGGCCCGGGCGAGCATCGCGGGCGAGGAGTCGATGCCGATCACTGGCCGGCCGGATGCCTGCGCGGCCGGAATGGCAACCCGCCCGTCCCCGACCGCGAGCTCGACGACCGGTCCGTCTGCCTGGCATGCGAGGCCGACGTAGAAGGCGACGTCGGCCGTCATGCCAGCGGACCACTGCTCGTAGCGTTCCGCGAACGCCTCGTCCCAGCTCACTGATCCATGCTCGCGGCTGCTGATTCCGGTGTCGACGTATTTACCGGAAACCAGGAAGTTGCCGTCGGCGGCGCCAACGCGCGAGTCTGCGCCCGCGAGTTGCGGGTCAGGCCTCGCCCTTCTCGATCAGGCGCTCGAGCGCCATCGCGATCGGCAGGGCGGTGATCTCGATCTGCCACGGCCGCGCGCCGTAGCCGGCGAGATGGGCGGCCACCGTCTCGGCGGTCAGCGGCTCAGGCGGCTGCCAGGATAGCCGCCTCACGGCGTCGGGAGCGAGCAGGTTCTCGGTCGGCAGGTGACCGGCATCGGCGAGCGCGGCGACGGCGCCGCGGACCGCGAACAGCCGCTTGGCGGCGACCGGGTCGCGCTCGGACCAGCGGTGCGCAGGCGGGGGGCCGTCGCCCGGCGGCGCCGAGGAATCCGGCAGCTGGTCGTCGGGCAGCGACTTGGCCCGCCTGATCGCGCGCAGCCATTCCGCCCCGTAGCGGCGGGCGCCGCGGCCGGCGAAGCCGGTTAGCTTGGTGAGCTCCTCCAGCGTGCCCGGCGCTGACCTGGCCGCCTCCACGATGGCGGCGTCGGGCAGGATCCTGGTCGGCGAGATGTCGCGCCGCCTGGCGACCACGTCCCTGGCCTGCCAGAGCTCGCGGACGATCGCCAGGCTGCGCCTGCTCCTGACCCGGTGGATGCCGGAGGTCCTGCGCCACGGGTCGGGGCGCGGCGGCGCTGGCGCCGCCGCCAGGATCGCGGCGAACTCCTGCTCGGCCCAGATGGCCTTGTCCTGCTCCTCCAGCTGCGCAGCGAGCGCGTCACGCAACTCGACCAGCACTTCCACGTCCAGCGCTGCGTAGCGCAGCCATTCGGTCGGCAGCGGCCTGGTGGACCAGTCCGCCGCGGAGTGCGTCTTCTCGAGCCCCAGGCCGAGCACCTCCTCGACCAGGGTGCCGAGGCCGACCCGCGGGTACCCGAGCAGCGGCCGGCCAGCTCGGTGTCGAACAGCTGCCGCGGCCGGTAGCCCAGGTCGGCCAGGCAGGGCAGGTCCTGGCCGGCGGCGTGCAGCACCGCCTCGGTGTCGGCCAGCGCCTCGTCGATGCCGGTCAGGTCGGAGCAGGCGACCGGGTCGATCAGGACCGTCCCCGCGCCCTCGCGGCGAAGCTGGACCAGGAACGCACGGTGGCCGTAGCGGAAGCCGGACGCGCGCTCGGCGTCCACGGCCACCGGCCCGGTGCCGCCGGCCAGCCGTCCGGCCGCGTCGGCCAGCGCGGCCGGGGTGACGACCAGGGGCGGAAGGCCCTCGCGGGGCTCAAGCAGCGGAACGCTCACGGCTGCCGCCTCGGCGGCCGGAGCCGGGCCACGCCAGGGGCGAGCGGCGGCAGGCCAGCGGCGGTGCACAGCGCGTCGGCCCACGCCTGGACGTGCCGGTCGAGGTCGAAATGGTCTCCGTCGGCGGTGGCCGGCGACCAGGAGGCCCGCATCTCGAACTCGGTGGCAAGGGGCTCGTCCTGCTTGGTGCCGAATCCCTCCGTTACCACCCTGGTCACCGTTCCGCTCGGCGCGGAGTACCCGGCGGACCGCGCCTGCAGCGCCTCGGTCAGCCAGCTCCAGCCCACCTGGCCGATCAGCGGGTCAGCCGCGATCTCAGGCTCGAGCTCGGCCCGCAGGTAGGCGATCACACGGAACGGCCCGGCCCAGCCGTCCTGCCCGGCGGGGTCGTAGAGCAGCACGAACCGGCCCCAGGCGATCTCGGTGTCGGCTACCTCCACGATCGCGGCGATGGCTGCCGCATGCGGCGCCAGCCGCCGGGGCGGCGGCTCGCTGTCGAAGCGGATCTCCGGCCTGCTGGCCTGCTGCGCGGCGAGGCCGTCCTCGATCTCGGCCACCGCCGCGGCGAACGCCGGACCGCCCGCTGCTGGCCTGCGCTCTGGCACCGCGGCGGGCCTCAGCGGGCGGGGCGGCGGCACGGCAGCCTCATGCCACCCGGCCGAGCCGTCCGGCGGCGGCGCGGACACGCAGTGCGGTCACCGGGCGGACGACCGGCAGCAGCGCGGTCAGCAGAGCCGCTCCGCAGGCGAGGCAGTACCGCTCGGGGCACAGGCCGTCGGCACTGTCCGGGCAGCTCCCGGCGTCGGCGTGCGGCTGGCTGAACTCGCGCTGGAGGCCGCAGTCCGGGCAGTTGCGCAACTCGAAAATCATCGCGGCTCCCGTCTCGCTGGGCTTCAGATTCGATGCTGGCACGGACCTGACCGCATGCTGTGCATCTGAGCGGCGTGTCATCTGGGCGTTTCGCCCGGCCGCTGCGGGCACCGCGCGCCGCGAGGGTGTGAGACGATCCCAGGCGTGAACAGCAATACCGCCGACTCACCGTTCATCAGGGCCTGCCGCAGGCAGCCCGTATCGCACGCGCCGGTGTGGTACATGCGCCAGGCGGGCCGGTCGCTGCCCGAGTACCGGGCGACCAGGGCGGGGACCGCGATGCTCGACGCCTGCGCGAACCCCGCCATGGTCACCGAGATCACGCTGCAGCCGGTGCGCAGGTACGGGGTGGACGCGGCGATCCTGTTCAGCGACATCGTGGTGCCGCTGCGGGCGGCCGGGGTAGGGGTGGACATCAAGCCCGGGGTCGGCCCGGTGGTGGACAAGCCGTTCCGGCACGACGGGGACGTGGCCGGACTGCGCCCGCTCGAGCCAGGCGACGTGGCGTTTGTCGGGCAGGCCGTCGCGATGCTGGCCGCCGAGCTCGGCGGTATCCCGCTGATCGGTTTCGCCGGCGGCCCGTTCACGCTGGCCTGCTACCTGATCGAGGGCGGCCCGTCGAAGACGTTCGACCGAACCAGGTCGCTGATGTACGGCGAGCCCGAGCTGTGGGCCGCCCTGCTTGACCGGCTCGCGGACATCACGATCACGTTCCTGAAGGTGCAGATGGACGCCGGGGCATCCGCGGTGCAGCTGTTCGATTCCTGGGCCGGGATCCTCAGCCCGGACGACTACCGGCGCGGCGTGCTGCCGTCAAGCCGCCGGATCTTCACCGAGGTCGCGGCCTACGGCGTGCCGAGCATCCACTTCGGCGTCGGCACCGGCGAGCTGCTCGGGCTGCTCGGGGAGGCCGGCGCCGACGTCGTCGGCGTGGACTGGCGGGTGCCGCTCGACGAGGCCGTCTACCGGGTCGCGCCGGGCAAGGCGCTGCAGGGCAACCTGGATCCCGCGGTCCTGCTCGCCCCGTGGCCGGTGGTCGAGGCGCGGGCCAGGGAGGTGCTCGAGAAGGGCCGCACCGCGGAGAGCCACATCTTCAACCTCGGGCACGGCGTGCTGCCGGAGACCGATCCCGACGTGCTCGCCAGGCTGACCGAGCTCGTCCACTCGGTGCCCGCGGGCTAGCGCCAGCCGCCTGCTACGTCTGGGCCGCGGCCGGCGGCTCGGCCGCGGGCGGGGTGCGGCGCCTGGACAGCCGCCGCCTTCCCTCGAAGCCGATCAGCGCGAGCACCGCCACCGGGACCGCGAACGGAAGTACTGCCCCGAGCGCGGTCAGCACCCAGCGGACCACCAGGACCAGGGCGTTCCAGCCCGCCTTCAGCCCGGTACCGAAGCCGGTCTCCTTCTTTTTCTTCGGCTTCCTGTGGATCACGACCTGGTGGCCGAGCAGCGTGACGGTCACCGTCCCGTAGCTGGTCTCGTGCGACAGCGCCTGCTGCTGGGCGAGCAACGCCTCGAGCGAGGACTCCTGCGCGTTGATCTCCTCCTGCACCTGGAGTAGCTGGCCGACCGAGCCTGCCTTGCTGAGCAGCGCCCGCAGCTGCTTGATCGCGGCCTGCGCCGAGGCCACCCGGCTGCTGACGTCGGCGACCTGCTGGGTGACGTCCTGCGCGTGCTGGGTGAACGCGACCTGCCGGCCGAGCGCGGCGAGCTTGGCGAGCGTGGCGTGGTACTGCGCCACAGGGATCTTGAGCTCCAGCGTGACCAGCGGCGTGGCGTGGTTGCTGTGCGGGATGATCTCCTGCTCCCCGGCGACGTAGCCGTCGGCCGCGATTGCCAGGCTTGCGGCCGTGGTCGCGACCGCGGTCACCTGCCGCACCCGGAGCGTGAGCTGGGCGGTGTAGATGATGCTCTGAGTGGACAGCACCAGTCCTGTGCTGCCTTGCGACCGGCTCGCGCCGGCTCCCGGGGCATTGGCTCTGTCGGCTGCGTGCGGTGCCGGAGCTGCCGCGGGCAGCCCCGAGTTCGCCGAGCCGCTGAATCTGGCAGGGCTGGACGAGCAGGCGGCAAGCAGCAGGACCGCACCGGAGGAGACCGCGCCGACGGCCAGCGCCGCGCGGAGTGCGGGGGAGTGGAGCGGGCCGTGGCCCGCCGCGCGTGCGCCGTAGGCGCGGGCTAGAAGACTCATGCTCCTCGGACGCAGCCGTCGCCCAAAAGGTTTCGCGGTCGGCGCACCGGATTCACTCCGTGACCATTCCGTTGCCTGGCGCGGGTACCGCCCGCCAGTATGAACACCGTGAGCTACCCCAAGATCGAGCTGCACGTGCACCTCGAGGGCACGGTGCGGCCTGTCATGCTGCTCGACATCGCCAGCCGGAACGGCGTCGCGCTACCCGCCGAATCGGTCGACGACCTGGCCAGGCTGTACCAGTTCCGGGACTTCCCGCACTTCCTCGAGGTGTGGATGCTGACCACCGGGGCGCTGCGCACCGAGCGGGACTTCCGGCAGGTGGTGACCGACTACGCTGCCCAGGCGGCGGAGCACGGCGCGGTGTACCTGGAGGGCATCTTCACCCCGGCCGAGCCCGCGGGCCGCGGCGTCCGCTGGGAGGAGATCTTCGCCGGCTACTGCGACGGCGCCCAGGAGGCGTGGGAGACGCACGGCGTCCGGGTCATGCTCACCCCGGACATCCCGCGCGGCTATCCCATGGAGGCGGCGGAGCTCACGGTCAGCCACGCAGCCGCCTGGGCCGATCGCGGCGTCGTGGGCATCGGGCTCGGCGGGTCGGAACGCGACTACCCGCATGGGCCGTACCGGCCGGTGTTCGCCATGGCCAGGCAGTCCGGGCTCGGCTCGGTCCCGCACGCCGGCGAGGCGGAAGGGCCGGCGTCGGTCTGGGAGGCGCTCGACGCGCTCGGGGCTGACCGGATCAGGCACGGCATCCGCGCCGTGGAGGAGCAGGCGCTGCTGCGGGAGCTGGCCGGCCGCGGGATCGTGCTCGACGTATGCCCCATCTCCAACCTGCGCACCGGCGTGGTCCGCTCGCTGGCCGAGCACCCGCTGCCCGCGCTGCTCAAGGCCGGAATCGCCTGCACGGTGAACACCGACGACCCCGCCATGTTCGGCACCGACCTCGCCGCCGAGCACGCGGCGGCGGCGAGCCTGGGGGCGTCCCCGCAGGGCAGCTACCGCGCCGGGGTGCGCGGCGCGCTCTGCGACGACGCGACGAGGGCGGAACTCGCCGCGATCGGCGATTCGTTCGACTGGGCGGCGGCCGACAGATCGGGGAGGTCAGCGTGACAGGCGTCCTGCGTCCCGGCGAGATGAGCCGGTACGGATGGACCCGGCCTGACGTCGCCGGGCAGCGCAGGATCGCCGGGACTGGCGTGCCCTGCGCCGGCCGCGTCTGCCAGGGTGGACGGGTGACATCACAGATCTCACTCGGCCGGGTGGTGATCGTCGGCGGCGGCATTGCCGGGCTGGCCGCGGGCCTGTTCCTGCGCGAGGGCGGGGCCGAGGTGACGGTGCTGGAGAGCTCGCCGCGGATCGGCGGAAAGCTGGCCGTCTCCGAGGTGGCCGGGATCGGTGTCGACTCGGGCGCCGAGGCGCTGCTGGCACGCCGGCCAGAGGGCATCGACCTGATCCGCTCGCTCGGCCTGGCCGACCAGCTCGTCTACCCGGGCACCACGTCGGCCAGGATCTGGACCCGTGGCCAGTTCCGCTCGCTGCCGCGGCGTCAGTTCATGGGCGTGCCCGCCGATTATTCCGAACTAGACCGCTCGGGCATACTCTCGGCCGCCGGGCTGGCCAGGGCACGGCAGGACGCAACCCTCCCGGCGACGGCCAGGGACGGCGACGTGCCCGTCGCGCGGTACGTGGCGGCCAGGTTCGGGTCCGAGGTGGTTGACCGGCTGGTCGAGCCGCTGCTCGGCGGGGTCTACGCGGGCCGGGCCGACCAGCTCTCCTTCGAGGCGACCCTGCCGGCCCTCGCCGCCCAGTCGCGGCTGCACCGGTCGCTGGCCGAGGCGGCGCAGGCCGTGCTCGGCCCGGCGGCCCAGCCGGTCACTCCCGAGCCCGGCCAGCCCGCCGCTGCCCCGCCACCGGTGTTCACCACCCTGCCCGGCGGTCTCGGGACCCTGCCCGAGGCGCTCGCCGCGGCGTCGGGCGCGAGCGTCAGGGTCAAGGCGACCGTACGCGGGCTTGCCCGCGGGGCAGGCGGGTGGCGGCTGACGGTCGGACCGGCCATCGCGCCCGAGTGGATCGACGCCGACGCCGTCGTTCTCGCCCTGCCGGCCCGGCTGGCCAGCCGGCTGCTCGCCCCGGTGGATCCGGCTGCGGCCGGGGCGCTGGCCGAGATCGAATACGCCAGCATGGCGATCGTCACGCTCGCCTACCCGGAGAACGCGTTCCCCGAGCCGGTGACCGGCAGCGGTTACCTGGTGCCCGCCGTGGACGGCCGCCCGGTCAAGGCGGTCACGTTCAGCACGGTCAAGTGGCCGCACCTGACCGCGGGCGTCCCCGCCGCCCGGCGGATCGTGGCCGTCCGCTGCTCGCTCGGCCGGATCGGCGAGGAGGCGGTGCTCCAGCGCGAAGATGCCGAACTCGCCGCGCTCGCCGCCGCCGACCTGGCGGCCGCGACCGGGGTGACCGGCCCGCCCGCCGAGGTCAGGGTCACCCGCTGGGGCGGTGGCCTGCCCCAGTACTCGGTCGGCCACCTGGACCGCGTCGCCAGGGTCAGGGCCGGGGTCGCCGCCCAGCCCGGCCTGGCAGTCTGCGGTGCCGCCTTCGACGGCGTCGGCATCCCGGCGTGCATCGCCACGGCCAGGCTGGCCGCCGATCAGGTGCTCGGCTTCCTGCGCACCGGAGCCGCCGCCCGCCCGGCCGCTGCGCGTGCGCGAGAATAGGGCCATGGCGCACGACGAAGCTCAGCACGGACACCACCAGGCCGCCGGGCCAGTCTCGGAGGAGGCCAGGCCGCGGGCGCGGGACCTGAACCAGCTCATCAGGTACACGGTGTGGTCGGTCTTCAAGGTGACCGACCGCTCGGCGATCGACCTGGCCAACCGGGAGTCGCTGGCTGCCGAGGTCGCCGAGCTGATCGAGCAGGCGGCAGGCAAGGACGTGGTGACGAGGGGGTGCTACGACCTGCAAGGCATGCGGGCCGACGCCGACCTGATGTTCTGGTGGATCGCCCCGGCCAGCGAGGACCTGCAGGAGATGTACACCAGGTTCCGGCGCACCAGGCTGGGCCGTGCCTGCGAGCCGGTCTGGTCGTCGATGGCGCTGCACCGGCCCGCCGAGTTCAACAAAAGCCACATCCCCGCGTTCCTGGCGGGGGAGGAGCCGAAGAATTACGTCTGCGTCTACCCGTTCGTCCGGTCCTACGAGTGGTATCTGCTCCCCGAGGCCGACCGCCGGGCCATGCTCGCCGAGCACGGCCAGATGGCGCGCGACTACCCAGACGTGCGCGCCAACACGGTCTCTGCCTTCGCCCTGAACGACTACGAGTGGATGCTCGCGTTCGAGGCTGACGAGCTGCACCGGATCGTGGACCTGATGCGGCACCTGCGCGGCGCCTCGGCCAGGCTGCATACCAGGGTGGAGATACCCTTCTACACCGGCCGCCGCAAGTCCGTCGGCGAGCTCGTCGCCAGCCTGGCCTGACCCGCCGCCCCCCCGTACCCGAGTCTGGCTGTCTAACGATGACTTCCCCCGTGCTCTTGTTCGGCAGGGAACGCTTTACCGCCGAGCTGTCGTGGACCGAGTTCGCGCCGATGCTGCCCGGCTGGACGATCAGGACCTGCCGGCCGGACGCTATCGCCGGCCATCTGGACGGCGTCGACGTGGTGTGCCCGTTCGGCGCCTGGATCGACAGGGCCGTGCTGGAGGCCGGCACGTTCGGGCTGGTCCAGCAGTACGGCGTCGGCTTGGAGAAGGTCGACATTCCGCGGGCGACCGAGCTCGGTGTCTGGGTTGGCCGGGTGCCCGGTGACGGCACCGGCAATGCGGACAGCGTGGCGGAGATAGCGGTGCTGCACCTGCTCGCGGCGTTCCGCCGGCTGGAAGACGCGCGGTCGGCGCTGCGGGAGCACCGGTGGGACTTCCGGCCGACCGGCCGATCGCTGCTCGGGGCGACGGTCGCGATCGTCGGCCTGGGAGCGATCGGCGAGGCTGTCGCCGTTCGCCTCGCCCCGTTCGGAACGCGGCTGCTCGCGGTCCGCGCCCGCCCCGAACTCGGCGGCGGCCCTGGGGTCGAGCAGGTCGTCGGCCCGGCGGGCCTGCACGAGGTGCTCGGCCAGGCCGATGCGGTGGTCTGCTGCGCTATGTACGAGGCCGGCGCCGCGCCGATGTTCGACGCGGCCACGTTCGCCGCCATGAAACCGGGCGCGGTGCTCGTCAACGTGGCGCGGGGCGGCCTGGTGGACGAGGCGGCGCTGCTCGCGGCGCTCGACTCAGGCCAGGTCGGCGCGGCCGGGCTCGACGTGCACGCGACCGAGCCTGCCGACCCTGACGCGCCGTTGCTGCGCCATCCCCGTGTGCTCGCGACGCCGCACGTCGGCGGCTTGACGGACGCGATGTTCCGCCGTACCGGCGAGGCGTTCGCCGCCAGCCTCCGGCAGTGGGCGTCCGGCGAGCCGCCCTGCTGGCCGGCCAACGCGCCGGTCACCCGGCGCGGCCGGATCGCTGGCTGCCGGGATACCGGGTTCTGATCCTGCGTGGCAGCTACCAGGCCGCCATGATGATGTTCCGCGAGGGGCCAGGCAGGGTCGTGACCCGGCCCGTGCCGAGATCGACCTTCTGCACCCGGTCGGTGATGAAGAACGCGGCCGGCGCGTGACTGCTGAGGCGGCTGCCCGCGATTTTCTGGCGGCTACTCGGTCAGCTGCCCTTGGCCAGGAACGCGCGCAGGCGGTCCAGCGGCCAGGTGTTGATCACGTCGGCGGGGGTGAGCCAGCCGCGCTGCGCAGTGCCGACGCCGTACTTCAGGAAGTCCAGGTGAGCGGTGGCGTGCGAGTCGGTGTCGACAGAGAACCTGACCCCGGCGTCCCTGGCCGCCTTGATGTGGTCAGACGGCAGGTCGAGCCGCTCGGGATGGCAGTTGACCTCAAGGGCGGTGCCGGTCGCCGCGCAGGCGCGGAACAGCTCGCTCCAGTCCACGTCGACCGGCGGCCGCTTGCCGATCCGCCGGGTGCTCGGATGCCCGATGACGTTCACCGCCGGGTTCTCGCACGCGCGCAGGAACCGCCTGGTCATCTCGGCTCGCGGCTGGTCGAAGTGCGAGTGCACGGACGCCACGCAGATGTCGAAGCCGGCCAGGATGTCGCCGGGCCAGTCCACGGTCCCGTCCGGCGCGATGTTCAGCTCCGTGCCGTGCAGCAGGCGCATCGGCCGGCCGCCGTCGGCCGCCATCTGGTCCTCAAGCCTGCGGACCAGGTCGCGCTGCTCGAGCATCTTGTCGAGCGTCATCCGCTGCATGAACAGGTTCGGCGCGTGGTCGGTGACCGCGAAGTACTCATAGCCGCGGGCCCGGCCCGCGGCCACCATCTGCTCCAGGGTGCCGACCCCGTCGGTCAGGTTGGTGTGCGTATGCAGGTCGCCCCGGATGTCGCTCACCTGCACCAGCTGAGGTAGCTCGCCGCGCAGCGCGGCCCGCACCTCCCCGGTATCCTCGCGCAGCGGCGGCGGCACCCAGGCCATGCCGAGCCTGCGGTAGACCTCCTCCTCGGTCGCGCTGACGATCAGGTCCCCGGTCTCGACGTCGAACAGGCCGTACTCGGACAGCTTGAGCTTCTTGCGTACGGCGATCTCCCTGACCGCCACGTTGTGGGCCTGCGATCCGGTGAAGTACTGTAGCGCCGCGCCCCAGCACTCGGCTGGGATCACTCGCAGGTCGACCTGGATGCTGCCGCCCTGCGCCGGGTGCCCGGTGCTGATCCGCACCGACGTCTTGGTGTCTCCGTGCGCGATGACCTCGGTCACGCCGGGCAGTTCGGTGATCCTCTTCATCAACGGGCCCGAGTCGCTGGCCGCCGCCAGGATGTCGACGTCTCCGACCGTTTCCCTAAAGCGCCGCAGTGAGCCTGCGTGCTCGCAGCGCTCGCAGCCAGGGACGGCGCTGATCTCGGCGACGATGCGCTCGGCGACGTCGGCGGCGATGTTCAGGGGCACCCGCTGGCCGAGGCTGCGCGCGAGCTCGATGCCGTGGCGTAGCTTCTCCTCGCTCTTCGGGCCGAACCCCCGCAGGTCCCTCAGCTTGCCCTCGTCGATCGCCGCCGACAGCTCGGGCACCGAGCTGATGCCCAGCTCCTGGTACAGGGCGAAGACCCGCTTCGGTCCCAGCGCCGGGATCTTCGTCATCTCCCTGACCCCGTCGGGGATGGTGGCGCGGAGGTCCTCGAGCTGCAGGATGGTGCCGGTCTGCTGGTACTGGACGATCTTGGCCGCGATCGACGCGCCGACACCGGGGATTGCCCGCAGGCCCGCTTCGTCAAGCTCGCCGACGTCACCGCTGAAACCGGCGACTGACTTGGCCGCCTTCTCGTAGTTCCTGGCCCGGAACGCGTCCCCGCCCGAGATCTGGAGCAGGTCGGCGTACTCCTGCAGCAGGTCGGCAACTATCTCGTTCGTCTGCGGCATGAGCTCATCCTGCCTCCGGCCACCGCCGGCGGCTCAGCCAGTGGCCGCCAGCGACTCCTCGATCTGAGTCCGGTGATCATCGGCGTGCCGTGCCGCGATGACCGCGAGCCGGCCGACCCGCCCGTCGCCGATGTCTAGCTGATCGGGTTCCAGGCCGGCGATCAGGGCGATGAGCCTGTCCGCGCCGGACCGGAGATGGTCGGCCACGTGCGCGGGGGTGACCGAGCCAGAGCCGCCCGCGTGCTCTGCATTCAGGTCGTCGATGATGGCGGGGCTCAGCTCGACCGGCTTGCCAGCGACCAGGTCGGCAATGAAGCCGGCCAGGTACTCGTAGGCGTTGGCGACGTGATCGGCGATGACGCCGACCGGGCGCGGGTCGCCGTCCACCGGCGAGGCATGCCATTGCCCGTCGGTGCATCGCTGCACGAAGCCGATGAGCCGCTGCCGCGCCTCGTCGATATTGCTCGCGAGGGTCGCAGCGTCCAGGTCCGTCATGGTCTGAGCCTAGAGCTTCGGTCCGACAGGGTGCCCCGGGCCATTAGGCCTCGCTGTGGGACCATGTCGTGGCAGCCAACCCCGATGGACGGTCCGGATGAGCCAGTCGCTGGAGAACTACCAGGACGAGATCTACCTCAACGGGCTGACTGGCGCACCGCCCGCGCTGCCAGCGAACCTGACCGGCCTGGAGGAGCTCGCCAGCGAGCGGATGACCCCTGAGTCGTTCGCCTACATCTGCGGCGGCGCAGGCAGCGAGGACACCGTGCGGGAGAACGCTGCCGCGTTCCGCCGGTGGCGGATCGTCCCGCGGATGCTCACCGACGTGAGCGCCCCGTCGTTCGAGAGCACCGTGCTCGGCACCGAGCTGAACACGCCGATCCTGCTCGGCCCGATCGGCGTCCTGAAGCTCGCGCATGCCGATGGCGAGGCAGCGGTCGCGCGGGCGGCGGCCGCCGCCGGGGTGCCGATGGTCCTGTCGACGGCGTCGTCGGTCGCCATGGAGGACGTGGCGGCGGCGAACGGAGACGGGCAGCGCTGGTTCCAGCTGTACTTGCCCAAGGACCGGAACGTCGGGGCCAGCTTCCTGCACCGGGCCAAGGCGGCGGGTTTCAGCGTGCTCGTGCTGACGCTGGACACCAGGCTGCTTGGCTGGCGGCCGCGCGACCTGGACAACGCGTTCCTGCCGTTCATCCGCGGGATCGGAGTGCAGAACTACTTCAGCGACCCCGCGTTCGAGGCGGGCGTGGAAGGGCAGCCGGAGGACGCCTGGATCATGCACTGGGTCCAGATGTTCGGCGACCCGTCCCTGACCTGGAATGACCTGCCGTTCCTGCGCGAGAACTGGGACGGACCGATCGTTCTCAAGGGCATCCAGTCGGTTGCCGATGCCAAGCGGGCCGTGGATGCCGGAATGGACGGGATCGTGGTGTCTAATCACGGTGGCCGCCAGGTCGACGGCGGCATCGCGGCCCTGGATGCGCTCGCGCCGATCGCGGCGGCCGTCGGGCAGCGGACCACGGTGCTGTTCGACAGCGGCATCCGGGGCGGTGCTGACATCGTCAAGGCGCTCGCGCTCGGGGCCCGTGCCGTCCTGATCGGCCGGCCGTATGCCTACGGCCTCGGCCTGGCCGGCGAGGATGGCGTACGGCACGTAGTGCGCGCCCTGCGCAACGACTTCGAGCTGACCATGCGGCTGGCGGGCCTGGCGAGCCTGGCCGACCTCAGCCCTGAGATCCTGGTCCGGCAGGGCTGACGGCCGCCGCAGGGCAGCTACTCGCCCTCTGCCGGATCCAGCACGAGCGAGACCGAGTTGATGCACCACCGCTGGTCGGTGGGCACCTCGTAGCCCTCGCCCTCGAACACGTGCCCCAGGTGCGAGTCGCAGTTGGCGCAGCGCACCTCCACCCTGGGCCGGCCGAACAGCGAGCGGTCCTCGATCAGCACGACCGCGTCGCCGTCGGACGGCTGGTAGAAGCTGGGCCAGCCGCAGTGCGACTCGAACTTGGCGTTAGAGCGGAACAGCTCGGCGCCGCAGGCCCGGCACTTGTAGACGCCGCGCGTCTTGGTGTCGGTGTACTCGCCGGTGAACGGGGCCTCGGTACCCGCCTGGCGCAGCACCCGGTACTCCTGCGGGGTCAGCCGCTTGCGCCACTCGTCCTCAGAAAGCTGAACCTTCGCCATACGAGTGAGATTACCTCGCCCGGCGGGAGAGTCCGGAGGTGGCAGGTCTGCTCGCGGATCAGCGAGAGCGGCGGCCCGCAGCAGCGAGGAGGACTACGCCTGCGGACTATCCGGTCGGCGCATCACGACGTCGAGCGTCGGCCAGGGTGGACCCTCGCGTAGAGCGCTGAGGAGTTCACGAGCTGCTCGTCGCCCGTTCGGGAATTGGTCGCCCGGATCCCAGCGCCACGCGGCGACCATGGCAAGAACAAGGACCCGGCACTCACTGAGCAGTTCCTCATCAGCGTCCGCATAGCGCTCGCTGACATCTTCGGGTACATGGGCAAGGTCGAACTCGACGGGCCCGCGGCAACACGTCTCGAGATCGATGAACAACAGTCCGGTCTTCGTACTGAGCACGTTGCCCGGGTGCGGCTCGCCGTGCAGTAGCTGCTCGGCAGCGCCGCGGTCGCTGATCGCTTGTCTGCGGCTCCGTAGCGTGGTGGTGAGAAGCTCCCGATCCGCGTCGGCAAGTTCCGGAGTGAGGTTACTGTTCTGCACAAGCTGCTGAGCCGCTTCCACTCGATCCGTGAAGTGCGGCGTCCTGAGATCGAGCTTGCGCATGCCGGCATGCAGTCGCTCAAGGGCATTCGCATAGTCGGATGGTGAGACCTCCCGATGTGCAACAGGTTCGTAGTAGGTCCACAGCGTGACGACGAAGCCATCACGCTCATAGACGCGCGGCTCTACTCGGGGTTCCAGAGCAGCCACCGGGCTCTCGGTTTCGGCGAGCCGTTGGGCAATCTCGATCTCGAACTGTGCGACCTGATGCGCTGTCGGTGCGATTCGGGCAAGGACGTCACAAGGCAGCAGGCGCGCAGCGAGCTTGTTCGAATCGTGAAGAACGATCGCGTCGTCGACGGTCAGGTCAAGGGCCGATGCGGTCGACATGGCCGCCGCCAGCGCGCACTGAACCTCAGATGGCCGCATCCAGCTGATTCTCTCACCGCTGCCGATCTCCGCAGCCAACCTCCGCTGTGAGAACCTTCCGGCAACGTCAGAAGGCAACCGTGTACTCGACCGCCGCCCTCTCGACACTCGCGACCAGCTCCACATCGCGCACATGCCCCGCAGCCACCACATCCGACAAAACCGAAGCCAGCACGTCCAGCTCTCGCTTCGGTCCTCTGACAGTCAGCCGAGCCACCTCGGCCTTCTGCGCCAGCCGAGCCTCGGACTTGGCCTTCCGAATCGCCCCGATAGCCGCCGCCGCAGCGTCCAGTCCAGCGCCATCGTCCCGTTGCGCAGCCAGGGGGATGGCGTCTGGTCTGGATGATGCGGCCCCCGCAAGGGTTGTCATCGGAAGGTCCGCCGCCGGGTCCGGCCAGCTAGCCAGATGGATCGACCCCGAGTTCCACCACGACCAGGCCTCTTCGGTCACGAACGGCAGTACGGGCGCGAACAGCCGCAGCAGCACCGCGAGCGCGCAGCGCAGTGCCGTCACGGCCGACCCGGCGGCCGCCGGATCCCGATCCGCCCCATAGGCACGGGCCTTGACGAGCTCGAGGTAGTCGTCGCAGAAGCGCCAGAAGAACTGCTCGGTGAGCTCGAGGCAGGAGGCGTGATCGTAGTCCTCGAACGCCGCCGTGCACCGGCCGACCAGCTCACCAAGCTGGTGCAGCATGGCCAGGTCAAGCGGCGCGGTCACAGCCGCATCCGGCCCGGCCGGCTCGCCGAACCCGAGCACGAACCGGGTTGCGTTAAGAATCTTGATCGAAAGCCGTCGCCCGATCTTGAGCTGCGCCAGGTCGAACGTGGTGTCCACGCCGAGGCGCGCGCTAGCGGACCAGTACCGCACGGCGTCGGTTCCGTAGTCGCGGAGCACGTCGGCGGGCGTGACGACGTTGCCGGCCGACTTCGACATCTTCTTGCGGTCCGGGTCCAGGATCCAGCCGGAGATCGCCGCATGCCGCCAGGGCAGCGTGTCCTCAAGCACCTGGGACCGCAGCACGGTGTAGAACAGCCAGGTCCTGATAATCTCGTGCGCCTGCGGTCGCAGGTCCATGGGGTAGACCCGGCGGAACAGGTCCTCGTCGGCCGGCCAGCCGCCGGCGATCTGCGGTGTCAGCGACGAGGTCGCCCAGGTGTCCATCACGTCGGGGTCGGCGGTGAAGCCGCCCGGCATGTCGCGCTGGCCGGGGGAGTAGCCGGGCGGCGTGTCGGCCGCAGGGTCGACGGGCAGCGACTCGCCAGCCGGACCGATGGGGGCGTCGTAGCCGGGCGTCCCGTCGGAACCGAGCGGGTACCACAGCGGGATCGGCACGCCGAAGTACCGCTGGCGGCTGACCAGCCAGTCTCCGGTCAGCCCGTTGACCCAGTTCTCGAAGCGGGTGCGCATGTGCGCCGGCTGCCAGTCCAGCTCCCGCCCGCGGTCCAGGAGCGCCTGCCGCAGCTTGGGATCGGCGCTGCCATTGGCGATGTACCACTGCCGGGCGCTGATGATCTCCAGTGGCAGCTCGCCCTTCTCGTAGAACTTCACCGGGTGGGTGATGTTCTCCGGCTCGCCGCGCAGCGCCCCGGCCTGGCCAAGCAGCTCCGCCACCCGGCGCCGTGCGGCCCTGGCGGTCTGCCCGGCCAGCTCGGCATAGGCGGCCCGGCCCGCCGCCGTCGTGATCGCCTCCGGCGGCTCAGCGAGCAGGCGGCCGTCAGGGCCGATCACCGTCCTGGTCGGCAGCCCGAGGTCGCGCCACCAGGTCACGTCGGTGGTGTCGCCGAACGTGCAGATCATCGCGATCCCGCTGCCCTTGGCCGGGTCGGCCAGGTGGTGCGCGACCACTGGCACGCTCACGCCGAACAGGGGAGTGGTCACCGTGCTGCCGAACAGGTCGCGGTACCGCTCGTCCTGCGGATGCGCGACCAGCGCCACGCATGCAGGCAGCAGCTCGGGCCTGGTCGTCGCCACGATCACCTCGGCCGGTTCCGGCCGGCCTGCGTCCGGTTCCTGCGGGCTCGCCTCCGGTTCAGGCGGGTCGGCCGCGGCGAACGCGAGCCGCCAGTAGCTGCCCGGCACCGCGCGGTCCTCGATCTCGGCCTGGGCCACTGCCGTGCCGAAGGTCACGTCCCAGAGCACGGGTGCCTGGGCCTGGTAGGCCTCGCCGTCGGCGAGCGCCTGCAGGAACGCCCGCTGGGAAATCGCGGCCGGGGCGTCCTCGATGGTCCGGTAGGTGGTCGACCAGTCGACCGAGAGCCCGAGCTGCCGCCAGGCGTCCGCGTACGCGCGTTCGTCCCGTTCGGTCAGTTCGCGGCAGAGCTCGACGAAGTTCCGCCGCGACACGGGCACCAGCGCCGACCGCGCGCTGGTCGGCCGGTCCGGCCCGGGCGGGGTGAGGTCCGGATCGTAGGGCAGCGACGGATCACAGCTGATGCCGAAGTAGTTCTGCACCCGCCGCTCGGTGGCCAGGCCATTGTCGTCCCAGCCGATCGGGTAGAAGACTTCCTTGCCGCGCATGCGCTGGAAGCGCGCCACCACGTCGGTATGAGTGAACGAGAAGACGTGGCCGATGTGCAGCGATCCGCTGGCCGTCAGCGGCGGGGTGTCGATCGAGTAGACCTCGTCGCGGCTCTTGCTGCGGTCAAACTTGTACTACCCGCCCCATTTCCCACGCACGCGACCAGATGTCCTCGATGCCGTCAAGCGTCGGCTTGTCCGGTACGAGCCGGGCGGGAATGGAGTCGGAGTTCATGGCGCCGATGATAGCGCGCGGGCCGGCGGGATGCATCCGACTAATGGCAGGGGGCCCTGCCGCCAAGGCGGCAGGGCCCCCTGCTGAGAGCGCGGACCGTGCGGCCGGTCAGCTAGGCATGTGCAGCGCGGTGCAGCCCCGCTTGGTGTCGATCTCCGGGTTAGCCCTGATCGTCGAGATCGTGGTGCCGCCGTAGACCGTCACGGCAGGAGCACCGTACTGGCTGTCCTTGCCGAGGTTGCGGGTCGTGACGTCCTTGATCACGTTACCGAAGTTCCAGACGCAGGCACCGGCGGGGAACAGTCCGTGCCCGACGTTCTGGCCCTTCTTGTTGGTCAGCGTCCAGAACGGATAGAACTTCGCCGACAGCGGCGGCGCGGTGCAGTTCAGCCCGGTGAACGTGTTGCACAGGAACTCCGACGCCGGTATGTCGGTCTCGTACTGCACCCGCGGATACGGCTGGCCGGCCTGGTCGAATGGTCCGATATATCGGATCGATGTCGGCACGTTGGGCGAGCCGTCCGGCCACGAGTGCTTCTGGTAGGGCACGCCGTCGAAGTCCAGGTCGCCGTTCTGGAACCGGTTGGCCTGGCACCAGTTGACCGGCGATGTCTCCGTCACCTTGTGATGGTTGATCAACACCGTCCTTGTGCCCTGCGGCAGGCAGTACCCGTCGGCGAACTCGCACAGCTGCCCGCTGTCGAAGTTCTTGGTCGGGCAGGCGATCGGCCCGGTCGTGCCCTGGGTCGTCGGGTTGTTGCAGATGCCGGTCTTGACGTTGCAGCCGCCCTCGCCGATGTCCTTCTTGCCCTCCGAGCCGCCGACGCAAGTGTCGAAGATGTGCTGGTCGCGGAACCCGGCGATCTTGACCGGGTCGTTGTTCCTCAGGGAGGTGCAGACCTCGGAGTGACCGGTCTCCTGCTCCATCAGCACGCCGCCCTGGAGCGCGGCCCACGGCACCTGGTTCTGCGGTGCGGCGGTGGCGTACTCGGCGTGGAAGGTGAACGGCTTGCCCGCGCAGGTGAGGTAGTTCGTGGTCATGAACCCGTTGGCAGCGCTCGCGGTCATCCATCCGGTCTTGCCGGTGGTCATGTCGGTGATCGCCGTGGTGAAGCCGCTGGCAGGGTCGGTGATCGAGATCTTGATTACGTCACCGGCGCTGATCAGGAGGGTGTGCTTGTTCGGCGTGTAGCTGTGAATGTTCGCCTTCTGCGGTCCTGGCGGGCCAGCCGGCTTGCCGTTCGTTGACAGGAAAGCGAAGTTCTGCGGCTCCTCGCAGTTCGGGTTCAGGTCCGCGAAGTCGAACTCGGACTCGAGGCTGTCGATCGTGATCGCCGCGCACCACTTCGTCCTGCTACAGCTGGTGCTGTCGGCGAACGGCGGGAACCCCGGCGGGTAGAGCTGCAGTTCCATGAAGGCCGAGCCTGCCGCGTCCGGGTCATTGATGCCGCCGGAGTTGGAGTCGCTGTCCGGCGTGCACGGGTTCTGCGGGTAGGAGCCCGGGTCGCACATCGGCAGGCCGAACCACGGCGCGGGGCTCAGCTCGGCGTAGTCGACGACGGAGCCGCTGTTGGTGGGGCGCTTCTTCGGATCCCTCGGCATCTGCAGGTAGTAGGTCATCGTGTTGCCAGAGTTCGGCGCCGACGAGATGAACTTCACGCTCGGCTCGTCATGACCGACGTAGTGACCGTTGTCGACGAACCTGGCCCAGTGCCTGGCCTTCTTTCCGGATCGAGTGCCGGCCGCTTGGTACTTCTCGGTGCGGAGCGGGCCATGCGGGTCTGTGCACAGCATCCGGCGGGACGGGACCACGGACTTGTACTTCGGGCTCCACCCGTTGCAGTCCATGGCGCTGAAACTGTCGGGCTTCACCCAGCCAGAGGAGGCCGCGTGCACGTGCGCCGCGGCTGGGCTGGCAGCCATCGCCAGCCCTGAGATCGCGAGTGCGGGCGCCGCGATGAGCGCCCAGCTAGAACGTCTGGAGAGCCAGCGATTTGGCACGCGTTTCACCTCTCGTTCGGACAAGCCCGCGATGGGACGCGACTCATGTGCACTACAAGCTGACCGTCGCCACAGAGCACGGCGATACGGGCGGAATCTAACGACGCCTGTAATGGGGGTCAAGAGTGCGCGCCGGAACGTGACCATGAAGTGACGGAGTCCGCGGTCAGGCCTCGCCGGGAGCGAGCCCGTCGAGCAGGTGCGCCGCCCTGGCGGTGGCCGACGCCGGGTCGATGTCGGGCGCCCCGACCTGCGGATCCCAGTTGAGGTCGTAGAACACCTCGGTCACTCCCTGGCTGGCCAGCCAGGCCACGTCGTCGCGGATCTGGGCGTAGCTGCCGGACAGCAGCAGCCGGCCGCCCTTGCCGTCCGCGGCCGGTTCGCCGGAGCGGATCGCGCCGCGGCAGATGATCCTGATCGCCTCTGGATCACGGTCGGCCTGCGCCGCCGACTCCCTGATCACGGCCACGCACTCGCCGATCCTGGAAAGGTCCTGCCTGCTCGAGGTCACCCAGCCGTCGGCCATCCGGCCGACCCTCCGCAACGCCACGTCCGCGAGCCCGCCGAGCAGCACGGGCGGCCCGCCTGGCTGGACGGGCGCCGGGAGCACAGAGCCGCGCGGCACCGAGTAGAACTCGCCGCTGAACTCGCTGGGCTGCGGGCCCCATAGCGTGCGCAGCACCCTGACGTACTCGGCGGTCCTGGCGCCGCGCCGGGGCATCGAGCCGCCGGTGACGGTGAACTCCTCAGGCATCCAGCCGAGCCCGAGGCCAAGCTCGAGCCTGCCGCCGGAGAGCACGTCCACGGTGGCGGCCTGCTTGGCCAGGTAGGCGGGCGCGACGAACGGTGCGTTGATCACCGCGACGCCGAGCCTGATCCTGCTGGTTACCGCGGCGGCGAAGGACAGGGCGGCGATCGGGTCGAGCACGCTCTGGTAGACCGGGTCCATCGCCAGGCCGCTGGGGACCATGAGCCGCTGGAACGTCCACAGCGAGGCGTACCCCGCCTGCTCGGCGCGGGTGCTGAACAGCGCGATGTTCTTGGGTGTCGCCCACGCACCGGAGACGGGCAGGCCGAATCCGACTCTCATGGCACTCCACAGTAGGGCGGCCAGGTGCCGACGCGCGCCGGGCGCGCCGTGGAACCCTGCGACTCACCGTCCGCCGAGCAGCCCGACGGCGTGCGCGGTCACCGCCTGGGCGCAGCCCCAGGACAGCGTGACGCCGGCTCCGCCGTGACCGTAGTTGTGGATCAGGAACCGCCCGCCGTCAGCGGGCTGCACGTCCAGCCGGACCTGCGGCCTGACCGGCCGCAGGCCCACCCGGTGCCCGATCACCGGCGCTCCGGCCAGCCGCGGCTGGACCCGCGCGCACGCCGCGAGGATCGCGCTAGCGTCCGCCGGGTCCGGCTCGAGGACCGTGCTGCCCGCCTGGTGCGTGCCGCCGAGCACCGCCGTGCCGCCGTGCGGGAAGTAATAGGTGACCTCGCCCGGCCGCGCGCCGTCGCCGACGAAGAACTCGCTCAGCCCGGGGTTGGCGACGACGACGACCTGACCGCGCACCGGGATCAGCTCCTGGTCACCAGCCAGCTCGCGCGCGCCGATCCCCGCGCAGTTCACGATCACCGGCGCGGCGAACCGGTCGCACGCCTCGGTCAGGCCGCCAAGCGGCGGCCCGAGCAGCAGCTGGCCTCCTAGGCTGAGCAACATATCCAGCAGGTAATCCAGGTAGGCGGGCATCGCGACCACGGGGGCGGTATACCGCCAGCCGCAGGCGTATCCGGCGGGCAGGTCAGCCGGGTCGCACTCGGTCAGCGCTCCCGCACCGCGTGCGAACTCCGGCGGCTCGGCCGCTGGCTGGTGGGCCGCGGCTGCCGTGCCCCGCATCTGCTGCACGCCTGACGCCGGGTCGGCCGCCAGGTCGCCGAGGCGACGCAGGGTCAGCGCCGCCCAGTCGGCCACCTGGCCGCCGCCGACCAGGTGCGCGCCCCAGAGCGCTCCGGCGGCCGCCGAGGTGGTGCGGTGCGGCGGCCGGTCGGCGTAGACAGTGACCCGCAGGCCGGCCTCGCACAGCGCGACCGCGCTGCTCAGGCCGGACACGCCAGCCCCGATCACGACGGCGTCGGCGGCCTTGCTTGTCATGAGCGAAACGTACCCGGAAGGCATGCTCTAATGGGCGGCGAGCTCACTGAACCGATCACCTGAGGGGTGATGCCGGTTGAAGCGACTGGTGGATCGGTTAGGCAGCCCCGAGCAGCCTGTGCCTGACCATCGTGGCGGTGACGGGCCGAGCCGGGCTGATTCCCCGGCGCCGGCGGGGATGCCGGATGCGCCTGATCCTGATCTGACGTACTGGCAGCAGGTGGAGCGGGTCGACGCGCTGTGGGAGCGCCATCGTGAGCGCTGGCCAGAGCCGCCGAAGGGGTCGGCTGGCGACCGGGCTCGTCCTGGCGATCCGCCGGGCTGCTGGCGTGGTGATGGTGACCGGTACCTGAGTCCGGACCAGAACGCCGAGGCCGACGAGGCGATCGCGTCGTTACGTCGGCCGGAGAAGGTAGGTGACGGCCATCCTGCTGCAGATCCAGCAGGAGAACTCGTATGGCGGTCACCTGGAGGGGCTCGATAGAAGGCTCAAGGGAGTCGAGCGTCTGAAGGAAAAGTTGGCGCAGGAGCCTCAAGAACGAGGTCGGCTCTCGGCCAGCTGATGTATCCAGATCGATCAAGGACGCCGTGCGGTACACGTTCTGCTTCACCGAGGAACAGTACGTGGGCGGTCATGACGAGGTGTGCCAGCGACTTGAGTCGGAGGGACATCGGATGGTCTACCGCAAGAACCACTGGCTGAGTGATCCTCAGTACAAGGGCATCAATACCCGCTGGCTGGCGCCGGGTGGAGGCCGGTTCGAGTTGCAGTTTCACACGCCGGAGAGTTTCGACGCGAAGGAGAACCGGACGCACAGGTCGTACGAGCGGCTTCGGTCGGCCTTGACGACCTGGCCGGAGCGCAGGGAGTTGAACAGGTATGAGCGGCTGGTCAGTGCGACTGTTCCGCGGCCTGAGCAGGTCGAGCGGATTCCCGATCAGCAAGAAAGAGAGTAAATGAGTAATAAGATCACCTTTTATGCAATCATCGGCCGCGGTGCTACTGTCGAGGAGCCGCTCGGCTTGCTTCGCCGGTTGGAGTATGACAACGGCTCGGACGACGAAGGGCTTAGCAAGGACATGAGCTGGAGCTTCACGCCGACCATTGTGGAGTGGGAGCGAGGGGAATACGGGAACGAGCTTGTTGAGGTGAGCCACGAGCAGGCGAGCAGGATCGTGCAGTACTTCAGGGAGAAGTTCGAGCGCGAGGCGGCGGGCGGAGCCAGCGCCGGCAGCTAGCCCGCGGCACAACTATCCGGTGACGACGGCCGGACCGTCAGGGGATCCGTCCGAGCAGGGCGACCAGTAGATCAGCGGCGGGAGAGTCAGCCGGTACCGGTATGGCGGGACCGAAGGCTCCGAGGCGCCGCAGGCGCTCGGCGTCGGGGAGAATTTCGTCATAGACGGCTCGGGCGAGTCCGGGGTCGATGACGGTGTCGTGGCAGGTCGCCCTGGAAAGGTCCCATCCGTGCAGGACCCACTCGACCATGGCATAGCCTGCGAGGTCGCCACCGGTCACGTCGCCCGCGGGATGGTGGGCCGTTCTGGTGACGACGTCGGGGTTGCTCAGCTTTGCCTGGACGGCGCGGGCGGCCTGGCCGAAGTCGGAGATGGCGCTGGCCGGGGAGGTGGTGGCTGAGTCGAGCCTGGACATCGCTTCCGCTGCAGTCGCACCGTCGAGCAGAGCTGCGTACATTGTCGTGCCGGCGATGACGTGCGTCACCAGGTCGCCGAGCGTCCACCCTGCGCAGCCGGTATGCCACCCCCACTGGGGGGCTGTCACCGACGACAGCGCTTTGGTGAAGGCCCGGCGGGACTGATCGAGCAACTGTGCCCGGGCGGGGTCCATCGTGTCAGTTCTACCAGGCTTGTCCAGACCGGCTACCCAAACACCATTCCCAGCTGCCGACGCCCAGGTCAGTCGGCCGCCTGATAGCCGGCGGCGGCCGCGGCCCCGCGCAGGTCACCGGCGATCCGCGGGACGGCGGTGCCGATCGGCTCCCTGATCACCTCGGTGGCCAGCGGGTCGTAGGGGGTTGGGTCGCGGTTCACGATGATCAGGCTGGCTCCTGCGTCCGCGGCCACCGCGCACAGCGAGGCGGCGGGTTCGACGGTCAGCGTGCTGCCGACCGCGAGCATCAGGTCGCATCCGGCCGCGGCGCGGGCCGCCGCGGCCAGCACGGCCCGGTCGAGCGACTCGCCGAACATCACCGTGGCTGACTTGAGTATTCCGCCGCACTGCTCGCACGGCGGGTCGGCCTCGCCGGCCCTCACCCTGTCGAGCATCCGCGCCATCTCGGTCCTTGCGTCGCAGCCGACGCACATCACCGCGTACATGGTGCCATGCAGTTCGAGCACGCGGTCGGCGGGCGAGCCGGCCCGCTGGTGCAGCCCGTCGATGTTCTGCGTGATCACCCAGGTGTCGACCGCCACGGCCAGGCTGGCCAGCGCCGTGTGCGCCGCGTTCGGCGCGGCCATCCAGGCCGGATGCGCGAGCCTGGCCTGCCAGGACCGCCGGCGCAGGGCCGGGTCGCTGAGGTATGCCTGGTAGGTCGACAGCCGTTCCGCGCCTGGGTCGCGGGTCCACAGCCCCTGCGGGCCGCGGAAGTCGGGAATGCCGGAGTCGGTGGAGATTCCGGCTCCGGTCAGCACCGTGAGCCTGGCCACGCCTCGCGTCCATGCCGGAACCTCGCCGCCGCTCATCCCGCCATCGTCACCAATCGGCAGACGCGAGGCAACCGTGCGGCACGGCCGTCTTGCGCGATCAGGCTAGCCTGGCCAGCCTTGCAGCGAGGAGGATGGGCGTATGGCCAGTGACCGGACAACGCGGGCATCGGACGCGGACCGCGACCAGACCGCCGAGTTCCTGCGCGACAACCACGTCGCCGGGCGGCTGACGCTTGAGGAGTTCAACGAGCGCCTGGACAAGGCGATGTCGGCGCGCACCCTGGGCGAGCTCGACGACCTTAAGGTCGACCTTCCGGCGGTGGACCTGCGCCCAAGCCCGCCGGCCAGCGGCCCGATGATCGGCCAGGGCAGCGCCCCGGTCCGCGGGCAGGGCTCCTGGCCAGACAGCCGCGGGTACGGCAGGCTGTCGCCCGCCTGGCGGGCGAGCTTTGGCTCGTGGATCGGTGTCAGCCTGGTCTGCTTCCTGATCTGGGCGCTCACCGGCGGCGGCAGTCCCTGGTTCCTGTGGGTGCTGCTGCCCGGCGCGCTGCTGCTCGGCCGCTGGGTCACCGGGGCGCCGGCGCGCGGCGACTACCAGCGCCGCCGCGACCGGCGACGCTACCGCGACTACTGAAGACTGACCGGCAGCGCGTCGAACCCGCGAAGCAGGAGCGTGTCCCTGCGGGTCGGCTCGCCTGCCGCGGCAACGGCGGGGAATCGGCCGAGCAGCCGCGGGAAGGCGACGACGCCCTCCAGCCTGGCCAGCGCGGCGCCGATACAGAAATGCGCGCCACCGCCGAAGCTGAGCGGCCCGCCGTCCGCGCGCAGCGGGTCGAACCTGTCCGGCTCGGCGAACCGCCGCGGGTCCCTGTTCCCGGCGCCGAGCAGGGTGACCACATTGGTACGGCCGGACACCGGCACGCCGGCCAGCTTGGTGTCGTAGCCGGTGCGGCTGGTGAGCTGCACCGGTGAGTCGAAGCGGAGCACCTCCTCGACGAACGCGGCGGGGGGCACGGACCCGTCCCTGACTGCCTGGCCGGCCGCCGGGTCGCGCAGCACGATCTGCAGGCCGTTGCCCAGCAGGTTCGTGGTTGTCTCGAAGCCGGCCACAAGCAGCAGCGTCAGGTTGTGCAGCAGCTCGGCGTCGGCCAGCCTGCCGTCGCCTGATCCGGCCACCGCGAGCAGGTCGCTGAGCAGGTCGTCCCTCGGTTCGGCGCGCCGCTGGGCGGCCAGCTCGTCGAAGTACGCGAGCAGCTCGACCGCAGCGGCGTTGATCGCCGGCAGGCTCTCCAGGTCGTTGAGCTCGAAGACACCGGCCAGGTTCCTGGCCAGTGGCCGGAACCCATCGCGGTCCGACTCGGGGATCCCGATCAGCTCGCAGATCACGGTGACCGGCAGCAGGTAGGCGAAGTCATGCATGAACTCCACGGCCGAGCCATCGCTGGCCTTGTCTGTCATCGAGTCGAGCAGGTCATCGGCGATCGCGGCGATGGCCGGCTCGAGCCCGGCGACCCGCCGCGCGGTGAACGCCCTGGCGATCAGGCTCCTGATCCGCTGGTGCCGCGGCGGGTTCAGGTTCAGGATCCAGTCAGCGCCCTGGACGAAGACCGGGTTCTCCCGCCAGTTGGGGAGGTCGCGGTCGAAGCTGGACTGGTCGGATACGGCGAACGCCGGGTCGCGCAGGACGGCGCTGATCGCGTCGTAGCCGACGACCAGGACGTTGTCGGTGCCGAGCCCGATCACCTCGCCGATCTCGTGCAGCGCGGCATAGAGCGGGTACGGGTCCGCCCTGCCTTCGGAGGTGCCGAGCGAGGTGAGTATCTGTACCGCGTCCACGGTGCCGCTCCGTCCGTCGTCCGCTGACGGGCCGGCGGCGAGGCCGAGCGCGCCCCGCCTGACCCATGCGACGGTACGTACGAACGCGCGGGCTTGTCAAGTTATATCGCGTTTAGCGGGCGGATCGCACCCTATCGGGGGAACGGCCCACCTGTATCGGTTTCGTCAATCCGCAGGTCAGCCGCCTTCAGCCGACCTATGGTGAGTGGCTCCGGCGACTGCGGAGGGGCGGCGGGCATGTTCAGGATCCTTCATGTGGGCGCTCTGCTGCTCGCGGTCATCGGGGGGATGCTCTCCCCGCACGTACAGCACGCGCCGCACAGAGTCCCGATACCGCTCTGGCGCACGCTGTGCCAGCCGTACCAGCACATGGCCGCGACCGGCACCCTCAGGTCGCGCTACGTCATCAGGAACGACGACTACGGCCGCAGGGGAGAGTGCATCACCGGCCGCCGGTCGGGGCCGGGCTTCACGGTCACCGAGTCGGGCGCGCGGGTCGCGCACGTCGAGCCTGTCGCGTTCCCCAACGTGTTCGTCGGCTGTAGCTGGGGAGTCTGCTCGCCGCGCAGCGGGCTGCCACGCCGGGTCGGGCGGGTGCGGTCGCTGGTCACCTCCTGGTCGGTGCGGGAGCGGGCCCGCGGCGTCTGGGCGGTCAGCTACGACATCTGGTTCGACCGCGCCAGGCATACCTCGGGCCAGGCCAAGGGCGCCGAGATCATGATCTGGCTGAGCTCGCGCGGGTTCGGCGCGAACCGGTGGCCCGTGGTGCAGGTGCAGAACGCGCGCTACCACCTGGCCCACTGGGTGACCGGCCATCACGGCCAGCGCTGGACCTACATACAGTTCAACCGGATACGGTCGACGGCACGGGTGCGCAACCTCAGCGTGAAGCAGTTCATCGGCGTGGCCGAGCGGCACGGCCTGATCAATCCCGACTGGTGGCTGACCAGCGTGGAGGCCGGCTTCGAGATCTGGCGCGGCGGCGTGGGGCTGAGGACGACAAGCTTCTCGGTGCGCACGTAGATGACCGAGCAGACAGGCTGGCAGGACCGGGCCGGGGTGATCACGCTGCCGAGCGGCGTCGGCGTCCGCGGCCGGCGGCTCACCGACCGGGCGAGCCCGGCCGATTTCACCCTGGTCCTTGCCGACGGCCCGGTGCCCGACTGGCCGTACCGGCGGGTCCGCTGGCCGGACTTCAGGGTGCCCGCCGACACGGCCGACGCTCTGGACGCGCTCCGCGAGGCCTACCGGCTGGCGCGCGCCGGGCAGCGCGTGGAGGCCGCCTGCCGCGGTGGCGTCGGCCGGACCGGGACCGCCCTGGCGGCGCTGGCCGTTTTGGATGGCCTGAGCCCGCGCGAAGCCGTCGCCTGGGTGCGGGCCGGCTACCACCCCCGCGCGATCGAGACCATCTGGCAGCGCCGCTGGCTCCGCCGGGTCCGCTAGCGACCACGGCGGCCGGCCGCGGACGCTTCACCTCTGCGGGAACCGGCACTCCGGACGTTCATTACGGTTCAGCCACAATGGGGCGCTGTTCTTGCATGGCGATCGGACGGTAATGAATCGTGTCGTTCAGGTTTTAGCAGTCCGAGTGCAAGGACAGGCAGCGGGTGGATCGTGACGTCCTCGAGGTCAGCGGTCTGACGGTCAGGTTCGGCAGCCTGACCGCGCTGGACAACGTGTCGCTCACCGCGCCGCCCGCGACGGTGACCGGAATTATCGGGCCGAACGGCGCTGGAAAGACCACGCTGCTCAACGGCGTCTGCGGCTTCGTCCGGCCGGACCGCGGGACGGTCAGGTTCGGCGGCGCCGACCTGACTAGGGTCAGGCCGGACCGGCTGGCCGGCCTCGGCATCGCGCGGACCCTCCAGTCAGTCGGGCTGTTCCGGGGTCTCACCGTGGTGGAGAACGTCATGGTCGGCGCGACGGTGCGGGCCAGGGCCGGGTTCTGGTCCTCGCTCGCTGGCCTGCGCCGGTCCGACCGCGACGAGCGGATGCTCCGCGGGCTAGCGCTCGAGGCCCTGGACCGGGTCGGTGCCGCCGACGTCGCCGACCGTATGCCAGAGACGCTCCCGCACGGTTCAAGGAAACGGGTCGCACTGGCCCGTGCCCTAGTCGGCCAGCCCAGGCTGCTGCTGCTCGACGAGCCGGCCAGCGGGCTGGCCGAGGACGAGCTGCCCGAGCTCGGCGAGCTGATCACCTCGATCGCCGCCGACGCCGGAGTGCTCGTCATCGAGCACCGGATGGATCTGATGATGTCGGTCTGCGACCACATCTTCGTGCTCGACTTTGGCGTGCTGATCGCCCAGGGCTCCCCGGCGCAGGTGCAGGCCGACCCGCTGGTCACCGAGGCCTACCTGGGCGTGGCGCATGAGTGAGCGAGCCGGTCGGGTTTCCCGGAGGCGAGCGGGGGAGCACCGTGAGGGCAAACACGGTGAGCCTGCCGCGCTGGTCATCGACGACGTGATCGCCGGCTACGGCACGGCGCCGGTGCTGCGCGGCGTGTCGGTCACCGCGCGGGCCGGGACGATCACCGCGATCCTCGGCGCTAACGGCGCGGGCAAGACCACGCTGCTGCGCACCATCGACGGGACGATCAGGCCGAGTCGCGGCCGGATCCTGCTTGCCGACCTTGACCTGGGCGGGCGGCGGCCTGAGGACGTGGCGCGGGCCGGAATCTCGCACGTGCCAGAGGGTCAGGGCGTGATCACCGAGCTGACCGTGGCCGAGAACCTCGCGCTCGGCCTGCTGCTGCGCCGACGCGCCGACCGGGCCGCCGCGCTTGACGAGATCTACCGGCGCTTCGCCATCCTCGGCGACCGGCGGAACCGGGTGGCGGGCACTCTGTCGGGCGGCGAGCGGCAGATGCTGGTGATCGCCAGGGCCATGGCGACCTCGCCGCGGGTGCTGCTGCTTGACGAGCCGTCCCTTGGCCTCGCGCCGAAGGTGGTCAGCGGCGTACTCGACCTGATCAGGCTGCTGCGGGACGAATCGGGCCTGACCATCGTCCTGGTCGAGCAGAACGCGCGCAGCGCCCTGGCCATCGCCGACACCGGCATCGTGCTCAACCTCGGCTCGGTTGTCGCCAGCGCGCCCGCGGCCGAGCTGGCCGGAGACGACGCGCTGCGGCGTCACTACCTGGGTTTCTAGGAAGGCAGGCGATGGTCGAGTTCCTCGAATTCACCCTCGAAGGGCTCAGCGCTGGGATGATCTACGCGGCCATCGCCCTGTCGCTGGTGCTGATCTGGCGCGGCACGAGGGTGCTGAACTACGCCCAGGGCGCGATGGCCATGCTCACCTCCTACATCGCACTGACGGTCATCAACCACACCGGCAGCTACTGGTTCGGCTTCGTGGTCGCCCTCGCCGCTGGCCTCGTGATCGGGGCAGTGGTAGAGCGGACCGTGGTCCGGCCGGTCACCGACAAGCCACCGCTCAACGCCGTCATCGTCACCATCGGCCTGCTGATCGGGGTCGAAGGGCTGGCCGGAGTGCTGTTCACCAGCAACGACCGGTCGTTCCCGCCCGCCTTCTCGATCACCGGGCTGAGCATCGGCTCGGTGGCTCTCGGCATCACGAGGAACGACATCTTCACCGCGATCGCCGTGCTCGCCGCGGCTGGCCTGATCGCCGTGGTCTTCCGGTACACCTCGGTCGGCCTGCGGCTGCGGGCGACCGCGTTCAACGCCGGGGTGGCCAGGCTGCTCGGCGTCCGGGTTGGCCGGATGCTCACGCTCGGCTGGGCACTCGCCGGGCTGCTCGGGGCGCTGGCCGGGATGCTCGTCACGCCGTCCACGTTCCTCAACCCGAACAGCATGGACGGCATCTTCGTGCTCGGCTTCACCGCAGCCGTGATCGGCGGGCTTGAGAGCCCGGTCGGGGCGGTGTCCGGCGGCCTGATACTCGGCGTGGTGCTCAGCTACGCCGCCGGGTACCTGGGCGGCGAGGTCGTCAACCTGTTCGGGCTTGCCGCCCTGATGCTCGTGCTCATGCTCAGGCCGAGCGGCCTGTTCTCCGCCGCGCCGGCCAGGAGGGTGTAGCGCCATGGCCACGACGCCCGCGCCAGAGCGCCCGCCCGCCGGCGACACCGTCTCGCTGCCCGTCCCTGCCGCAGGCCCCGCGGCGGGCTCGCCCAGGCGCCGGCCGCCGGCCCTGGTCAGGCACCTCGGCGTGGCCGTGCTGGTCGCTGTGCTGCTCGTGCTCGCCTCGGCCAAGCTCAGCGCCTACCGCGACTACCAGCTTGCCGAGGTCGCCGCGTTCGTGGTCGCGGTCGCCGGGCTCACCGTGCTGATCGGCCTGAGCGGCCAGATCTCGATCGGCAACGGCGCGTTCATGGCGGTCGGCGGGTACACCGCGGCGCTGCTCTTCATGCACCTGCAGTGGCCGCTGATCGCGATCGTGCCCGCCGCCACCGCCGCGGCGGCCGTGACCGGCGCGGTGTTCGGGTTCGCCGCGGCCCGGCTGCGCGGCCCCTACCTGGCCGGCGCCACGCTGATGCTGGCGGTGGCGCTGCCGTCGCTGGCGACCAGGTTCCAGAGCGTGTTCGGCGGAGACCAGGGCCTCGGCTTCTACATCACCGTCCCCGGCTTCCTCGGGGTGAGCTTCTCGCTCACGGAGTGGCAGGCCTGGTTCAACTGCGGGATCGCGCTGATCGTGCTCGTGCTGCTGGCCAACCTGATCCGCAGCCGGGTGGGCAGGAACTGGCGGGCGCTGCGCGACGACGAGGTGGCCGCGTCGCTGTCCGGGCTCAACGTGGCCAGGCTGCAGGTCGTCGCCTTCGTGGTCAGCGCGGCGTGCGCCGGGCCGGCGGGGTGCTGCTCGCCGCGGTCGACGGCACGGTCTCGGCCAGCGTGTTCGCGCTCGGCCTGTCGATCCAGCTGCTCACCGCCGCCGTGCTCGGCGGCCTAGGCACCCTGACCGGCGCTATCTGGGGCAGCGCGCTGCTCGTGCTCGTGCCCACCTACCTGGAGAACGTCGCGCAGAGCCACGGCATGACGCAGGGCACGAGCTCAAGCGTCCCGATCGTGGCTTACGGCGTCGTCCTGATCGCCGTGATGCTCCTGTTCCCGAGCGGCATCCAGGGCGGGCTGTCGAGGCTCATCACACGGGGCCGGCGCAGGCCCGCCACAAACCATCAGGAGAAAGGATCATCATGATCGGTTCGCATCGGACGCCGCTGGTCGCGGTCGCCGGCCTTGCCGTGGCGAGCATGCTGCTCGCCGCGTGCAGCTCGAGCCCCTCGTCAAGCGGCGGCAAAAGCACTGCGCTAACCGCCTCAGCTCCCGGTATCACGGCGAAGACGATCCTGATCGGCAGCCACCAGCCGCTGACCGGCATCGCCGCCCCCGGCTACGACGAGATCGCGCCGTCGTCCAACGCCTACTTCCAGTACGTCAACGCCCACGGCGGCATCTACGGCCGCAAGATCGTCTACAAGTACCTCAACGACCAGTACAACCCGTCGATCACCTCGACCGTGGTGCACCAGCTGATCCTGCAGGACGGCGTCTACGCGATCTTCAACGGGCTCGGCACGCCCACGCACCTGGCGGTCGCCCAGTTCATCAACGCCGAGCACGTCCCCGACATGTTCGTCGCCTCAGGCTGCGAGTGCTGGAACGACCCGGCCAAGTACCCCGACACCTTCGGCTGGCAGCTCGACTACATCCGCGAGGGCAAGATCCTCGGCAGCTACATCGAGCAGCACTTCAAGGGCGACAAGATCGGGTTCTTCTTCCAGGACGACGAGTTCGGCCAGGACGGCGTGAAGGGCCTGTCCGACGAGATCCCCAAGTCCCAGATCGTGTCCGAGCAGAGCTACGACCCGAGCAACATCAAGATCGCCCCCCAGGTCGCCGCGCTCAAGGCCTCAGGCGCCAAGCTCGTGGTCTCGTTCTCGGTGCCCGCGTTCACCGCGCTGCTCAAGCTGAACATGCTCGGCCTGAAGTACAACCCGCAGCTCGTGGTCTCTGACGTCGGCTCTGACCCGATCACGCTGGCCGGGCTGCTCGCCTCGTTCGCCAAGAACAAGACCGCCGGGTTCGGCAACTCGCTGACCCAGGGCATCATCACCGACGGCTACCTGCCGTCGCTCGGCCAGATGTCGAACAGCTGGATCGCGCTGTTCACCAAGATCTACGACCAGTACCTCAAGCCGAAGGGCATACCGTTCGACGGGAACGTGCTGTACGGCCTGTCGGTCGGCTACACCTTCGTCCAGGCGATGCTCAAGGCGGGCAGGAACCCGACGAGGCAGGACCTGATCAACGCCGTCAACAGCGGGCTGCCGCAGGGCGTGGCGGTGGCGCCGTTCGCCTATTCGTCCTCTGACCACAACGGGATCACCGGCGCGTATATCGCGACCATCAAGAACGGCGTGCTGGTGCCGGACACCGGGGTGTTCGTCACCGACGACAGCGCGACCGGCCCGGTGACCGCCTACACCACGCCGCAGCCGACCGCTCCGGCCAGCGGCATACCGTCGCCGTAACGCCGGGCTGACGGCGCAAGATGTGGACAGCGCGGGGCGCGGCCGAAGGCCGCGCCCCGCGCCACGTCACCGGGCTCTCGATCGGGCCGCCGAGCCCGCCCCGCTATCGTCGGTGCCATGACCGGCGAGTTCGGCAGCACAGTCGCCGACTACACGGGGACGATTCCCGGCCTGCTCGACCGGGCCGTCGCCAGGGACCCCGACGGGATCTGGCTGCGCACCGACGACCTTGAGCTGAGCTTCGCTGCCGCGGCGGCCAGGGTGGCCGTCATCGCGGCCGACCTCGCGCAGGCCGGCGTCGGCCACGGCGACCAGGTCGTGCTCACCGCCCGCACGACACCGGAGTACCTGCTGAGCTGGCTGGCCCTGGCCAGCCTCGGCGCCATGGCCGTCGCGGTCAACCCGGCAAGCACCGCCGCCGAGCTCGGCGGGCTGATCCGCCAGGTGCGCCCGCGCGCGGTGCTCACCGACCCCAGCCTGCGTGCCGTGCTCGATGAGGCTGGCGCTGGCGAGCACGGGGCGGGAATGGTTATCGATGTCAATGGGCTTGGCGCTGGCCGGTCCGGTCAGCCGGCCGCCGGCCTGCCGCGGGCGGAGGTCGGCCCCGACGACCTCGCCGTGCTGATCCCCACCTCGGGCACCACCGGCCGGTCCAAGCTGGTGATGCAGACGCACCGGGCGTACGCGATGGCGGGCGAGGGCTTCCCCTACTGGATGGAGCTGACCGCCAGCGACCGGCTGATGACGTCGCTGCCGCTGTTTCACATCAACGCGCCGATCTACTCCGTGCTCGGCTCGCTGGCCTGCGGGGCCGGGCTGATCCTGGTGCCGCGGTTCTCGGCAAGCGGGTTCCTCGACACCGCGCGGCGGCACGGCGCCACCGAGTTCAACGCGATCGGGGCGATGCTCGAGATCCTGATGCGCCAGCCTGAGCGGCCGGACGACGCCGACAACCCGCTGCGGCTCTGCTACGCCGGGCCGGCTCCGGAGCGCGCCAGGCAGGAGGAGATCGAGCGCAGGTTCGGCATCAAGATCGTGATCGGCTACGCGATGTCCGAGTCGCCGTACGGGCTGGTCTGGCCGCACGGCACCCGGCCCTACGGCACGCTCGGGGCGGTCAGGCAGCACCCCTATCTCGGCACCATCAACGAGGCCAAGGCGGTCGCGGCTGACGATGCCGGTCACGAGGCCGGCGGGGCAGCGGACGGGCAGGTGCCGGGCGGGAGCGCGGCCAGCGGACCCGCGCTCGGGCCGGGGGAGACCGGCGAGATCCTGCTGCGCAACCCGGTGATCATGCGCGGCTACTGGGGCATGCCGGAGGAGACCGCGGCCGTGCTGACCGCCGACGGGTGGCTGCGCACCGGCGATCTGGCCACGGTGAACGACGACGGCACGTACACGTTCGTGGGCCGCCGCAAGGAGGTGCTGCGCCGGCGCGGCGAGAACCTGTCACCGCTCGAGGTCGAGGAGGTGCTCGACTCCCACCCCGCGGTGCTCGAGTCCGCGGTCGTGGGCGTCGCCTCCGAGCTGACCGAGGACGAGGTGAAGGCGTTCGTGGTACCGGTGCCCGCGGCCAGGATCGACCTGGCCGAGCTGCGCGAGTTCGCCGCCGAGCGGCTGTCGGCGTTCAAGGTGCCCCGGTTTTGGCAGCTGATCGACGAGCTGCCGCGGACGCCCACCGCCAGGATCGCCAAGCACCGGCTGCCCGCCGGGCACCAGCAGGGGGAGTTTGACGCCGACGCGCGGGCCTCGCCCAGCACGGACGGCCGCTGACCGGGGCATTCTTAACATCGCGGAAACCAACGCGCGGCGCCGGCTGCCTAGACTGCGATCCGATGCCGCTGTTCGTCACTTACCAGGACGCGCCGCCCGAGCCAGGCAGCAAGCGCAGGCTTGCCGTCGTCGTGGCGGTGCTTGTCGTCCTGCTCGCGGTCGTCGGCCTGTGGACCGAGCTTCGGCCGGGCAGCTACGGGCAATCGCAGGCGGGCTGCGTCACCGTGACGATCCCGAGCAGCACCGGCGGCGCGCTGCTGCACGACTGCGGCTCGCGGGCGCAGATGCTGTGCAGGCACGCGTTCGGCCACTCGGGACGACTGGCGCTGCTGATCCGGCCGGCCTGCCGCCAGGCCGGCCTCGGCTGAACTGGCGGCAGGCCGCGAGCTTAGATCCGGTAGAACAGGTTGAGGAACCGGTCGGCCAGTTCCTGGTCGCCGCGGACCGTGCCTGCGTTGATCCGGCCGAACGCGGTCAGCACCATGCTCCCGGCGTCGAACTCGATCACCGCGGGCAGGTCATCGACGCTGCCAGGCTCGTAGCTGAGGCCCTCCTCGTTGACGGTGACCCTGGTCGTGCCGGCGTTGTGCCCGGTGGTGACGCTGATGCCGATCGTGAAGGGGCTGCGGTCGGCGTCCGGCCTGATCGTCGACTGCCAGATGATGAACATGAACGGCACGAGCAGATCGGCGGCGTCGGCAGAGAGCGCGTGCGCGTTGCCTGAGCCCTGCCTGATGTCCCAGGTGTGCACGCCGTAGTCCATGAGCTGGCCGGCCGCGTAGATGAACGCGGGCACCGGGCCCATGTAGAAGTGCGGGACGATCATGGTGGTCCACTCCTCGGCCGAGAGCGGCTCGAGGATGCCCATCATCTGGTCAAGGTCGGCGCGGACCCTGGTCATCATCTCCTGCTGTGACAGGTGGCGGAACGCCCTCGCCGAGTCGCCGGCCCGCTCGTGCATGCCGAGCAGCCCGTAGGCGTTTTCCGCCGTGGCGCCCGACCTGGCCACGTCGAACGCCTTGAAGTAGCCCTCCATCGTGTCGACCAGGTGGCCGATCACGTCCCTGACCTCCCAGCTCTCGCAGGCCGTCGGAGCATCCCAGGCATCGGGCTGCTCGGCCAGCGCGAACATCTGGTGTGCCTGATCCTTGACCACGCGCAGGATGGTGTCCTTGCCCTCGTAGGTCATCGCGTTCCACTCGCTCATACCGCCACCTCTTGTATCGACGTCCGGGAAAAACGCAGGGAGCGGCCGGCCCGGGGGAAGGAGAACTCCGGCTCGGCCGGAGCGGCCGGGCGGCGCATAACACGAACCTCAGCGCAATCGCGTGCGCGCTGTCAATGGGCGGCGACGCTGATCCTGGCCAGCGCCTCGCCGTAGCGCACCGCGACCAGCTGCGCCACGGCCGGATGCGCGCCGAGCGGCGCCGCGCATGGGGCGCCGAGCGTGTCGCCGAGCCTGGCGATCTCGGCGGGGTCGGTCTCCGGCCCGATCACGCACGGCGCGATCGCCGGATGGTTGGCCCCGGCGTCGCGCAGCCGCTGGAGCGCCTCGCTGATGCTGGCCGGGTCCCCGAAGGAGGCGGGCAGGGCCGGTATCGCCAGCCGAGCGGCCAGCAGCACGGTCGTCACGCCGGCGTCACTGATCGCCTGCGGTCCGCGGTCGGCTACCACGATGACCCCGTTCGCCCCCGAGGCGATGTTCAGCCCCCTGGCCCGGCTGGCCCTCGCCAGGCCCACCTCGGACAGCCGGTCGTGCAGCGCTCCGGCCAGCAGCGGATGCGGGCCGAGCGCCGTGGCCAGCATCACCTGGGCGGGCGCCCGGCCGACGGCGTCGGCGATGATCGCGTCGAAGACCGGGTGCGGGCCGGCCAGCAGCGGCACCACGACCGCGCGCGGCGCGTGCGCATCGTCGCGGCCGAGGCCGGATGCCGGGTCGGCGGATGCGGGGGCGCCGGGTGCTGGGTGGCCGGGTGCTGGGTGGGCTGGTGCTGGGTGGGCGGGTGCTGGGTCGGCGGGCCGACGGCCGTCCGGCCTGAGGTCGGCGGGACCGTGGCCGTCGGGCCTGAGGTCTTCGGCCGGATCGAGGTCGGCAGGCCCGAGGTCGCTGGCGGCGAGGACCTCGGACAGGCGGTCGGTGCCGCCGGCCAGGTAGCCGATCCTGATGTCGACTCCGGGGCACGACTTGGCTGCGGCCTCGGCGATGTACTCGGCAAGTTCGGCGTCGGCGTCAGCCCCGGCACCGGGCACCGCGATCACGAGCGCTGGTGCGCCCGACGCCACGCTGAGCCGGTGCAGGCTGCGGTGCCGTCCAACCCGCCGGACGGCTGAGGTACGCCGGGGGAGCGCCGAGTCCTGACCAGGCGCGCCGGCTGGCCGACGCTGCGGCAGCCCGGGAGCGCTCGCGCCGAAGCCGCTGGCGTCCTGTCCGGCGGGCCTGCGCTGCGGCAGCCCAGGGTCGCTCGGACTGCCGTCCTGCCCGGCGGGCCTGCGCTGCGGCAGCCCAGGGAACCGGCTCGCCTCCGGGGTGAGATCGGTCATGATGACGTATCGTAATCCTGAGTGTCCGGCTGTGATTGTCGTTCTGGGATGTTCGCGGCGATAAGTCAGCCCGATTGCGTCCGATACGTCTGATAAGTCTAATGACGTCTAGTAACGTTTCGTGACAGTTGACGGTCCGCCGGTTGTCCTGGTCAGTCGACGCGCAGCATACTCCGGTACACCGAGATGAGCGCACTCTTCTGCTGGTCGGACAGGCGCTTGTCCGCCTCGATCGCCCGCTCGACGGCTGCCGTGTCGTCCGGGGCGGCGGTGCTGTCCTGCTCAGGATGGTGCAGCACGCCGGCGTGCGTGAGCAGGCTCTCGGCGGACACGTTCAGCGCCTCGGAGATCAGCTTGATCACCCGCATCGACGGCTGGTGCAGACCGCGCTCGATCTGGCTGAGATAGGGATTGGACAGCCTGGTCCGCTCGGCCAGCTGGCGCAGTGACAGGTTGGCGAGCTTGCGCTGCCTGCGGATGAAGTCGCCGAGTGCTTCCATCTGGGTGTCAAATGGCTCGTTCATGGTGTTCCCTGCGTCGAAAGCCAATGGCCGCGCGGGCCCGGCCGACGATCGTAACGTCAGCCGTGCCCGCGCGGCTCATCGGTGCTGTAGCCGATAGCTGGCGGCTCATCGCCGACAGCTAGCCGGCGACCTGGTGCGCGGTCACTTCGCGGTGGTCCGTGACTTGGACCGTGCGGCGGGCCGGCGTGGTGCGGCCTTGGCCGACTTGGCCACCGGGTGCCCCGCCTCGTGCTCCGCGGCAGGCTTGGCCTGCGGTACGGTCTTGTGCGGCGCGGCGGTCCTGTGCTCGGTCTTGACTGGCTCGGTCTTGACTGGCTCGGTCTTGACTGGCTCGGTCTTGACTGGCTCGGTCTTGACTGGCTCGGCCGCAACCGGCTCGGCCTTCCTCGGCTCAGCCTTCGCGGCCTCGGGCTGCGCCTGCTCGGTGGCGCCGTTGTGGCTCGCGGTCACGCCGGCGTGCGTCGTGTCCTGGTGGCCAACCTGCCCGAACGCTGCGGCGACCTGCTTGGCCAGCGGCGTCGTGAACGCGCGAACGTGCTCGACGACCTCACGCTGCGCGGAGATCACGCGGCCGGCCAGGTTCTCGGCGTCGGCCCGCAGCTGGTGCGCTGACGGGAGCTTGCCGATCAGGACCGGTGCCCGCTCGCGCAGCTGCTCCGGGGTGGGCAGCTTGCCGAACAGGTCAGGCGTCCTTTCGCGCAGTTGCTCCGCCGTCGGCAGCTTGCCGAACAGCTCGGGTGCCCATTTCCGCAGCTGCTCAGCCGTCGGCAGCTTGGCGAACAGGTCAGGCGTCCTTTCGCGCAGCTGCTCAGCCGTCGGCAGCTTGGCGAACAGGTCAGGCGTCCTTTCGCGCAGCTGCTCCGCCGTCGGCAGCTTGGCGAACAGCTCGGGCGCCTTCTCGCGCAGCTGCTCCGCCGTCGGCAGCTTGGCGAACAGCTCGGGCGCCTTCTCGCGCATCTGGGCCGGCGTGGGCAGACCGTCGATCTTCACGGCCGGCAGGCTTGGCAGCTGCGGCCGGATGAGATGGGCGGTTGCCGTCACGTTCTTTACGGTGCTTGTCATCCTCTGGTGTCCCTTGCGGGCGGCGGCCAGGACTTGGTCCTGGATTTCCTGCCCCAAGGCTCGGGTGTCGATCATCTGAGGTCCCTCCTCGTCCCTTCACTGCTAAGTATAGTTAGCAGTCATGCAATATGTCAAGCAGGCGGGGGTGGCGCGAGGCTGGGAGGGTAGTGGAGCGAGGCGGGGAGGGAGTGGCGCGAGGTGGGAAGGGCGGCCGGCGGCGCCCATGGCGATCGCGGTCTCGAAGGCGCCGGTCAGGTGACACCGGCGGATCACGGGAACAGTCATCCCGACCATGGCGGGGATCAGCGCGTAGTGGCCAACGTTAGTGCTTCCGCGACGCCGCCGAACGCCAGCGCGGCGGCAAGAACGCCGTCCACCAGCCTGGGGTGGCGGCGAAGTTCACTAGCCTCAGGTGGCTGCGAAGCCATGCGTACGGGTCGGACACCGCATCAAGCCACCCCGCGGCCTGTGCGGCGAAATCATCCCCAAGGCTGGACCTGCATCCTGCCGGATGACCGCAACGGCGGCCGGTGCCGGCGTTCAAGTGGCAGGATAAGGACCCATGGGCCCCTTGCCGTTCACGGCCGTGCTGCTCGCAGTCCACCCATAGCCGCCTTTCCGGAATAATGGTAGCTTCTCACGATAAGGAGGCATTAACCGATGACGACGTCGGCGAGTCCAGAGGCTACGCCCGATGGTCCGGTCAGCGCTCCGGCCGCTCCGGCCACTCCGGTGACCCCGCAGGCAACCTCCATACCGGGTCGCCTCAAGGTCGACTCGGACGGAAAGGTCTCCGGCCCGGCCAGCATCGCCTATAACGACCCGTTCCCTTGCGTAAACGGAAGCTGGGGCTCCGGCGCTATGCAAGGCGTGGTGATGCACACGATGGTCGGCAACCTGCCAGGCACGATCGCAGTCTTCAACGACCCGTCCTATCAGGCCAGCGCGCACTTCGGCATCGACCAGCAAGGCAACATCCATCAGTTCGGCCCGATCGGCAAGGGCTGGATCGCCTGGGCCCAGGTCGCCGGCAACCTGACCTGGTACTCGATCGAGCACGCCGACGACGGCAACCCGGATATCCCGCTCACCGACGCGCAGATCGCCGCTTCGGCGCAGCTCGTCGAGATGCTGTCGGCGTTCGCCGGATTCCCGCTCCAGGTCACCAACAGCGTCAACGGCGAGGGCTACGGCACGCACTTCATGGGCGGCGTAGCCTGGGGCAACCACACCTGCCCCGACCTGCCCCCCGAGCACGTCAGGTCCAGTCAGCGGCAGGCCATCATCAACCTCGCCGTGGAGATCAGGAAGGGCACGCCGCCCCCGCCGCCGTGGCAGGCACAGGCCCTGACCCAGGCTGAGGCGATCGAGAGTGACACGGCGACACTGATCGGGCTGCTCCAGCCCGGCAGCGCGCTGACCGAGGCCCAGGCCATCCAGACCCAAGCCGAGGCCCTGGTCACCCTGCTCAAGGCCCATCAGTAGCTACAGGACGGCCGGCCACTGACCGGCCTTGTCATGATCTCGAAGGATAAGGTTGGCTTTTTGCCCCCCTGATCTTTCGGGATCATGAACCGCTCGCGCCAGGACACCAGCAAAACGGGCGAATCACTCATTCGCCCAAGGCTGCCGACGACTTTTCATCCTCCAGCGTCACCTCACGCACCTATTTGCCCTGTTTGTCTGACACCAACGGATGAAAGGTGACCGTGCTGGATGAGAAGTGGTCGCGGCGGGGTGAAGAGTGGCCGTAGCGGACGAAGGGTCGCCGTGGCGGGTGAGCGGGATTTCAGCGGGGAAGAGTGAGCTGGCCGGTCCCGGCTGGCGCGCGACTCCGGGCGTCGGCGGCGTGGCTGGTGCTTGAGTCGGCTAGCCGAGCGACGGGCCGCCGCGCATGGCCGAGTCGAAGTCGCCCGTTCCGTCCGGCTCGCCGTCGCGGGTGCTCTGCGGGTAGACGGTGCGGCCTCCGGCCGGGACCTTCTCCGGGTGCGGGCTGCTCGCTGAGACCTGCCGGATCCTGAGGAACCGGTGGATGTCCGGCCAGCCGGCCGCGACAGCGGCGGCGACGGCGGCCAGTAGGGTCAGCTGCAGCATCCTCTTGATCACCGCTTGATCCCCCCATGTGTCGACGGGCCTGGGTTCCGGCGGCAGCCGCTGGCGGCGCAGCCGGTACGGGCACCCGGTGGCCTCCCCCGCCACCTGCGCGCAAACCTAGCAGTCCGCCATGCCCCGGCGGGCCGACCTGCCAAGCGCCCGCCTCCGGGTCCACCTTCGCGCCCATCCTCGGGGCCAACCCCCGTGCGCACAACTCCCGCGCCCCGCCTCGGGGCCCACCCCCTGCGCCCAGCCGCCGGGCCCAGCCGCCGCGTCAGACCTTGGGCGCGTGACCTGGCTGGAAGCCGAAGTTGCCAGCGAGGCCGCAGCAGCCGGAGTCCAGCCGCTCGGCCCTAGCGTCGGCCGACTTGAGCAGCCTGGCATCGGCGTCCCAGCCGAGCACCGCGTGCTGGTGGCAGTGCACCTGGGCAAGCACCTCGCGGCCGTCGAGCCGGGGCGGCCGCCAGCCTGGCGTGTGCTCGGTGAGCAGTTCGGCGAACGTCACGGTCTGGGTGCGCAGCCTGCGCACGTCGCGGTCCTCAGGGAACAGGTCGGCCGCGTCGGATCGGAACACGGCCATGCAGTTCGGTTCGAAGCCGACCACAAGTCCCCCGGCCCTGCTGTGAGCCGCCAGCCTGGTAACCGTGCGGCGGAGCACCCGCTTGGCGGTGCCGAGCTGGCCGGTGGAAATTCAGGTCAGACCGCAGCACAGCCGCTCGGCCGGCACCTGCACGTCCCAGCCGGCGTCGGCGAGCACCTGGACGGCCGTCCTGCGTCGACCGACCTCGGCACCACCATGCCGACCGGCACCTGGCGGAAGTTGGACCCGTCGGTGGCGTAGGCGGCGCGGCTGCCCGCGTCGAAGCGGACCCCGCCGTCCACCCGGTCGGCGAGCGCGCGCTCCAGCCCTGTCGTCCGGTCTGCCCCGTGATCGGCCAGTCCGGTGCCGCGCCGTCCGCACGGCCGGGTCAGGCCTGGTCTGCCCGGGTCGGCCGCTCGGTGGCAGGCTCGCCGCGCTGCGCGGGCACCTCGGGCACCTCGTCGCTGGCCTGCGCCGCGTGGCCCGGCTCGCCGGGCCCACCCCGGCCGGCCTCGGCCGGGGTGCTGGTCGGCTGCCCTGGGATCGGCATGAGCTGCCTGCCGCCCTCGCTGGCCTCGAACTCGCCGCCGATGACCTCCCGGTGCGGCAGCGACTCCTGCGGCTTGCGCGCCGGATGCCGGTCGGCGTTGAACAGCAGCAGCAGCCAGATCCCCATCGCCAGCACGAAGGCGACGGCCATGATCGGGATCCAATAGTTGTGCATCATGATCACCCCCCGTTGGGGTGATCATTTCCGCTGGCCGGGCGGCGAAGCTCAGCGGAGCTAACCCGGACGTCGCCCCCGGCGAGTGCTAGGCGGCGCGCTTGCCCTCGGCGGCGAGTTCCCGCGCGGCCGAGGCTCTTGACGCCGTGTCGGCACCCGGCGGCGCCTGGCGCGACCCGAACCGCTCGTAGGCGGCCAGCGTCTCGGCCGCGATCCGGTCCCAGGAGTAGCGCGACCTGGCACGGTCGGCGGCGGCGATGCCGAACGCCGTCACCCGCATCGGCGTGGCAAGCAGGTCGCGCAGCCGCCTGGCCAGCATCTCGGGGCGGTCAGGCGGCAGCAGCAGCCCGGTGGTGCCGTCGATCACCGCGTCCGCGTAGGCGCCGACGGATGTCGCGACGACCGGGGTACCGCAGGCCATGGCGCTGAGCGCGGTCAGGCCGAGCGGCTCGTGCCGTGCCGCGCTGACCAGCACGTCGGCCGAGCGCAGCAGGGCTGGCAGCTCGTTGTCGCCCACCCTGCCGGTGAAGCTGACCCGGTCGGCGACGCCGAGTCCGGCGGCGAGCTTGCCAAGCCGCTTGCACGTGATGTCGGAGTCCAGGTCCGCGGGAGCGGGTCCGCCGGCGATCACCAGCTCGGTCGCCGGGAGTTTGGCCAGCGCCCTGATCAGGGCGTCGAGCCGCCGATGGTCGGCCAGCGGCCCGAGGTGCAGCAGGCGGCGCCGCTCGTCGCGCCTGGCTGCCCGGCCCTGCGGCCCGAACTTCGCTGTGTCGACACCGCACGGCACGACAGCGGCGCGCGAGCCAGGGATGCCGATCCTGGCCAGGTCGCCGAGCTCCTGCGTGGTGCTGGCGAGCACTCCGGCCACGGCCCTGGCCAGGCCGCCCTCCAGCCGCTGTCGCGCCTTGTCGTGCGGGCTGGCGATGCCGCTGCGCTGCTCGGTGACGGTCAGCGACCCGAACGTCTGCACGACGGGGAGGCCGACCTCCCTGGCCGCGAGCAGCGCGGCCAGGCCACTGGTCCAGCCGAAGGCGTGCACGACGTCGGGCGCCGTCCGGCGCCAGCGAGCCGCGAGCTCGGCGCCGAAGGCGCCGAGATGGGTCTGCGCGTCGTCGGCGCCGACCGTGGCGGCGGCGCGAGCGGGGACGTACTGCGCGGTCAGGCGGCTGCCGAGAGCCGCGCTGTCCGGCATCGGCGGCGAGCTCTTGGGCGCGTAGATGGTCACCCGGTGGCCCTGCCCGGCCAGTGCCCAGCCCAGGCCGAGCACATGGGCGGCATGCTCGGCGCAGTACGTGTCGGCACAGTGCGGCTCGGCACAGTGCGGGTCGGCCTGGTGCGGGCCGGTCTTGTGCTGGTCGGTGGGGCGGGCAGGCGCCGTGACGTGCCGTGCGACGAGGGCGATCTTCATCCCTGGCCTCCATTGCGGTATCCGGCGGTTTCGCCGGGACGCTGCCAGATGAAGGCCGTCCGTACGGGGGGAGCGCGGCTACTGATCGGCCGCCCGTGCCGCTGTAAACGGAAAGGCACACCCAGCAACGTCACAACATGACTGTTGGGGTGTGCCTGCGTCGTAAGCACTGCCTTAGAACGTACCGCAGCCCGGCTCCGCCTGTCCAGCCAGGGCCGTCGTCGGCGCGGGCTAGACGCCTGCCGCCAGGCGCATCTGCAGCCTGACGACGGTGCCTTCCTTGCCACTGCGGATCTCGGCGAGGTCGCAGAGCTTGTTGACCACGAACAGGCCGTGCCCGCCGCTGCCGTCACCGTCGGGAATCCTGCGCCCGGCCAGCGGATCGGTGATGTGCCCGGTGTCGTTGACCTGGCAGATGATCTCGCCTGCGGTCCGCCAGACCCGGACCGTGCCGCCCGCCGCGGTGTGCGCCAGCGTGTTGGCCGCAATCTCGCTGACCGCGAGAACGAGGTCGGCGGCGCGCTCAGGCGGCAGCCCGGCCCCGAGCGCGCAGGCGGTCACCAGCGTCCGCACCTCGCGCAGGTCGTCGTGGTACTCGATGACGCGGGCGGTGAGCGGGGACGGCGGCAGCGGCAGGTCGCAGCCGGCCGGGATCGCGTGCGGGCCGGCGTAGGCGAGGCTCGGCTCCCGCGCCGCGCCCCTGGCGAGGACGGGGTGGGTCCGGCAGGCGTCGGCGATCACCGGCGTGGGCAGCGCGGAGCTGTCATACGGGCACAGGATCGTGGCGTCGGCGTCGGCCAGTGCCAGGTTGATCAGCGCCTCGTGCCTGGTCGCCTCGCGCATCTCGGCATCGGTGCGCCCTGGCCAGACCGGCTCGCCGATCACCCTGGCCGGCCCGTTCTGCGCGCCGGCGAAGGCGGCGAGGAACGGCAGGATGCGCGCCGGGTTGCCGCCGAGATCGGCCATGTCGACGTAGGTGACCGCCGGCACGTCCCCACCGACCGCGTGCCGAAGTGCCGCGGCCTGGCGGCCGGGCACGGCGACGAGTGCCTGCTCCCCGGCCCGCAGGCCGGCCAGCAGGAAGCTCGACGTCGCGGACAGGTACTCGCCGACATCGCGGTAGAAGAGCGCGATGTGCCTGAGCCGCGCCGTGTCACTTGTCGTCCGAGTAGCCATGTGCATCCCGCCTGGCGGCTGTGCTGGCAGTTCCGTTCATGCTGCGGAACTCGTTCGCACGCACTGTGTCGGGAGTGTGGTGACTCCGTGGAGCTTCGCTGCCCGGATGCTGGGCAGGTACTCCTACTGCCGCTGCGGACGGCTTGTGCATACCATGGCGATGACACACCGATGGGCTACTGGGGGTGCGGGCGGGCGTGCAGGACTTCGAGCTCTCCTCGGAGGTAAGGGATGGCACGTTCATCGTCTGCCTGGGCGGTGACCTCGACATCGTCACCAGCCGCCAGCTTGACGAGACGCTGGCTCAGGCGCGCAGGAAGCACAGCCACGTGGTGCTCGACCTGTCTGCAGTCGACTTCATGGACACGAGCTCGCTGGCCGTGATCGTCAGCCACTGGAAGGGCCTGCAGGCGGCAGGCGGGTCGCTCGCGCTGGCCGGCGCCAGGTATCAGTACACAAGGACGCTCTGGATCACCGGGCTGGCCAGCAGGATCCCCATGTTCGACACGGTCGACCTGGCGGTCGCCGACGCGCAGGAACCCGCGCCCGCAGGTGCCGATCAGCAGGGTTGAGGCTCAGTCCGCTTCCTCATCGGCAGGCTCGTCACCCGAGCTGAGTATCCGGTCGCGCAGGTAACCGAGCGCGTGGCTCAGCAGCCGCGAGACGTGCATCTGCGAGATGCCGAGCTGGTCGCCGATCTCCGATTGGGTCATGTTCCCGTAGAACCGCATCATCAGCATCTGCTGCTCGCGGTCGGGCAGCTCGCCGAGGTGGCCCCAGACAGCCTCCATGTCCAGGGTGGTCTCGAGCCTCGGGTCCTCGCAGCCGAGCATGTCCTCCAAGGTCCCTGCGTCCAGGCCGTCGCTCAGCGGCGCGTTCAGCGACGAGGCCTGGAAAGCTAGCTCGGCCCGCTGCGCATCGAGCAGGTCGGTCGCTGAGATGCCGAGGTGAGCGGCGAGCTCGGCGTCGGTGGGGTTGCGGCTCAGCTGCTGCGCGAGGTCGCTACGCGACTTGCGCACCTCGAGCCGCAGCTCCTGCGCGGACCTGCGGACGTGCACCTGCCAGCGCTTGTCCCTGAAGTGCCGCTTGATCTCGCCGCTGACGCAGGGCTGCGCGTAGGCGGCCAGGCTCTCGCCGACGGCTGGGTCGAAGTTGTTGATCGCCTTCAGCAGCCCGACGTAGCCGACCTGCATCAGCTCCTCGGTCGGCTCCGGGCTGTCCCGGTAGCGCAGCACGCAGGACCTGACCAGCGCGCGGTACCGGCTGACCAGCACCTCGCAGGCGTCCTCGCGGGTCCTGCTTCCGCACGGCTCGGAGTGGATCATCTTAAGCAGCTCGGCATCGTCGCACCCGGCAAGCGTCTGGAGCGCCGGCGCCGACCGGCGGACCGCCTCAGACGTCACAGCTCGTCACCTCCGCGAGTAACCCCGGCCTTGCTATGCCCGTGCTGAGAGCCCTAAACATCGCGCAGGCAGCGGGTGGCGGCAGCGGTCGCGGCGGCCGGTCAGTCCTGCCGGTACTTCTCGGCGTCGGCGGAACGGAACTTGACGCCCATCCGCTGGTGGTCGTGGAAGTACTCGATGTGGCGCAGGTTCGCGACGGCGGCTGCCGCGTGCGCGTGGCATTGGGCGCGCAGTGCGCCGAGCGGCACGCTGCGCGCGGACACCGGCTCGGTCTCACAGGGCGATGTCGACCGCCGAGATCGCCATCGAAGCGACGCCCTCGCGGCCGATGTGGCGCACGGCGCGGCTCATGGCCTCGCCCGCGCCCGAGGCGTCCATGGCGCTGCGGTGCGACCGGGCCGACTTACGCGCGGCTGTACAACGAGGCGAGGCAACGCGGCATCAGGGGCCGCTCGTCCATGAACAAGGCGCAGCTCAAGCGTGCCCTCGGCCGCTGAGGCGGCGGGCCAGGAAGAGCGCGTGCCCGCCGTCCTCGCCCTCAGGCACGAACTCCTGCCGCGTCAGCTCAAGCCCGGCCGCGGCGATCCACCCGGCGTAGGTGGCGTCGTCCGCCTGGCTCCACCACATCGGCGTGTCACCACCCAGCCAGTGCTCCTCTGAGCCGGTCCACGCCTGCTGGCCGGCGATCGCCAGCAGCCAGCCGCCCGGCCGCAGCCAGGTGCCGATCCGGCGCAGCAGCACCGGCTGGGCATCCAGCGGCATGTGGATCAGCGAGTACAGGCTGACCACCGCGTCGAAGGAGTCGGCCGGCCAGTCGAGCGTCGTCGCGTCGGCGCGGACGAATGTCGCCGCCGGTACCAGCCGACGCGCCCGCTCGATCTGCACGTCGCTGATGTCCACGCCGGTCACCTGGTACCCGGCGGCGGCCAGGGACCTGGCAACCGGTACGCCGCAGCCGCAGCCCAGGTCAAGCACTGCGCTGGCGGGCGCCAGACGCTCGCGCAGGGTCGCCAGCCAGCCAGCATAGCGACCGTCGTCCGCGTCGTCGGCCCGGTAGCGGTAGGACAGGGCGTCATAGCCCCGGCGCACGAGCTCGACCTCGGGGCGCTCGGCCATGAACGGCACGGTAACGCTCGCTACCCCTGTTTCGTGAAGGATCCGGCGAGTTATATAGCGCGCCGATCCTTCACGGAGCGAGCTATCGACGCCGATCCTTCACAAAAGCGGCCTTTGCGGTCGTCCGCGGCGGGCGCAAGACCCGGGCCGAGCTGTACGAGATGGCCAGGAAGCGCGGCCTGCCCGGCCGGTCGAAGATGCGGGCGACGAACTCGCCAGGAAGCTGCGCCAGCACTAGCTCGCTCGGCTGGCCCGCTCGGCTGGCTGGCGGTGTGGCTGTGTCGGCGTTCCTTTGCGGTCTGCCTCGGCGGTCTGGCTGTCTCGGGCCGGCGATGGGAAGGTTGGCAGTGTGGCGGGGCGCAAGACTGACGGCGAGCACCAGGACCGGCCGGGCACCGGGGCGGGCGGTCCTGAGCAGCTGAAGCGCTACCAGGCCAAGCGGGACTTCAGCCGCACGCCCGAGCCCTCGGGCCAGGGCGAGGCCAGACTGGCCGAGGGGGCCGCCGCGGCCGGGGCGGGAGTGCCAGCGAGCGGCGGGGCACGCCGGTTCGTGGTCCAGCGGCACCGGGCCAGGCGGCTCCATTACGACCTGCGGTTCGAGATCGACGGGGTGCTGGCGAGCTGGGCCGTGCCGCACGGACCGACCATGGACCCCGCGGTGAAGCGGTTGGCCGTGCACGTCGAGGACCACCCGATCGAGTACCTCGACTTCGAGGGCGTCATCCCGGCAGGGGAGTACGGCGGCGGCGACGTCATCGTCTGGGACATCGGCACCTGGGAGCCGCACGACACCGACGACCCAGCGGCCTCGGTGGCGGCCGGCGAACTGCACGCCGACGTCACCGGGCGCAAGCTGCGCGGCCGGCTGGTGCTCGTCCGCAGCGGCGGCCGCGCCCGCGGCCGCAAGCGGGCCGCGCCGCGCGGGACCGGCATGGAGGGCGGCGGCGAGTCCGAGCAGTGGCTGCTGCTGCACAAGGACGACGACGACGCGGTCGCCGGCTGGGATCCCGAGGACTACCCGCTGTCGGCGCTCAGCGGCCGCACCAATGATCAGGTGCGGGCCGACCCCGACCGGCTCTGGCGCTCCGACCTGCCGCCCGATCAGGCCTCGATAGCGCTGCGCCCGCCGCAGGTACCCGGACCGGGTGCCGACGAGCTCGCCGCGCTCGACGACCTCGGGGCCAGCGGCCGCTGGGATGTGTTCGGCCGGTCGCTGCGGCTGACCAACCTGGACAAGGAGCTGTTCCCCGGCCGGGACGGGGAGCCCGCCGTGACCAAGCGCGAGCTGATCAGGTACTCGGCCATGATCGCACCCGTGATACTGCCCTACCTGACCGGCCGGGCGCTGAACATGCACAGGTTCCCCGGCGGGGCTGCCGAGCCCGGGTTCTGGCACAAGCAGCTGCCCGACCACGCACCTGACTGGATACCGCGCTGGGACAACCCGGAGGCCGAGCGCGGCAGGACCACGACGTACCTGGTCGTGGACGAGGCCGCCGCGCTGGTGTGGGCCGCGAACTTCGGCGCGCTCGAATGGCACGCGTGGACCTCGCGCACCGCCGACCCGCACAGCCCGACCTACGCGCTTGTCGACATCGACCCCGGTGGCTCGACGTCCTGGCAGGACGTGCTCGTCCTGGCCAGGCTGCACCGGACCGCCCTGGAGCACGTTGGGGTGCGCGGGCAGCCGAAGGTCACCGGCCGCCGCGGCATCCAGATCTGGATACCGGTGGTGCCCGGGCTGAGCTACGCCGACACCCGCGAGTGGGTGGAGCAGCTGTCCAAGACGATCGGCTCGGTTGTGCCCGAGCTGATCAGCTGGAAGTGGGATGTCAGCGGGCGCGGCGGACTGGCGAGGCTTGACTACACCCAGAACGTCAGCAACAAGACGCTCGTGGCCCCGTACAGCCCGCGCGCCGAGCCCGGCGCCCCGGTATCCGCCCCGATCAGCTGGGACGAGCTTGACGATCCCGCGCTACGGCCTGACGGGTTCACCATCCGCACGATGCCTGACCGGATCGCCGAGCGGGGCGACCTGTTCCGGCCCGTGCTTGCCGAGGATCAGCGGCTGCCGCGGCTGGCCTGACCAAGCGCCCGTCCCGGTCGGCCGGAGTCAGCCGACCTTGCGCAGGCCCGGGCACTTCCACCTGGCTGTGAGCACCTCAGGCCGCGGCCGGTAGATGCGCAAGATGACGAACCACGGGTGCTCGGCCGAGGTGGGCAGCCAGTTCGGCTCGCGCGCCTGGCCGGGAGACCGCGGCTGCAGGTGGACGACCAGGCTGCCGTCCGGCTCGCGGCGTAGCCCAGGCGTGCGGTCCCCGACCGAGAAGCGGCCCGCTTCGTTCGGAATCAGGTTCAGGTCGTGCTCGGTGTACGCGGTCAGCGACCAGAACGCGTCCGACGGCGGCAGGCTGCGCGGCGGGAAGCGGAGCTCGTACCGGCCGTGCGGCGACAGCTTTACGCCCTTGGCGTCCTCGAAGTTCGGCAGGTAGACCGCCTCAGCCGGGTCGTTCGCGGTAATCCCGGCCAGCGACTGGTCGGCGGCCCGGCGCAGGAAGTCGTCGCCGAACCTGCCTTCCTCGGGCGGCGGGTGCCGCCAGCCGTTCACCGTGGTCGCCCAGCTGCCGCTCAGCAACTGCTGGCGGAGCAGCGGCAAGCCGATGACGGCCGCGCGCAGCAGGCCGCGCTTGACCACCTCGGGCTGAGCGTCGACGTCCAGCCCTGGCCCGACGCCGATCCTGGCGAACTGGTCGAGCAGCACGGCGTGGTGCGGCGGCGGCGGGTTCTCGGCCAGCATCGCGTTGAGGCTCTTCCACGGGCTGAGCGGATCGGTGGTCGGATCCGCCGGAGCGTAGACCCCGCGGCGCTGCGGTACCTTCGCCCCCGGCTTGGCCCATTTGCTGAGCGGAGTGAGCTTGTACTTGGCCTGTAGGGCGCGGACGGTCTTGACGTCGGCCTGGCCGTCCACCAGGGTCCTGCCGAGTACCAGGACCCATGGCGTCGGAGCTCGCTTGGTCCTCTTCACCCCGGCCGGCAGCTTGCCCGTCCAGCCGGGGCCGGCGATCGCGAAGTGCCCGGCCTTGCGGCCGGTGGTGCGCTGGCCGACGTAGTCGAAGTTGTCGGAGGAGAAGCCCATGAGCTCGAAGCTGAAGTAGCGGTCAGCCATGTCCGGGTGCGACAGGATGACAGGCTCGTCGCTCAGGTCAAGCCAGGCGATCGAGTACAGGGTGTCGTTGTTGGGGCAGCCGCCGTCCCGGTAGTCGGCGGTGATCAGCTTCCTGGCGTGCCAGAAATGGTTGACCGCCGCGTAGGGGATGACATCGGGGTCGCGCGGGGTGGTGACCCAGTCGTGCTTGAGCCTGGCGTTGTAGATGTACGGGAAGCCGTAGATGAACGCCTGCATGGCGGTCGCGTAGGCGTACTCGGCCTGCCAGTCATCCACCCGGCCGGTGAGGATCGGCGTCACGGCCTCGTGCAGCATCGCCGCGGCGGTGGGCAGCCGCCTCGCCCGGCCGATGATGGTCTCCGGCGCGCGCATGACGTCGGCCACGGCTTTCCCGGCGGGCGGCGCCAGCCGCGCCGTCAGGATCGGAACGCCTGGCAGGTTCTGGGCCGCGCCGATCACGGCCTCGGCGCCCCAGCCAGCCGTCTTGATCGCTCGGCTCGCCCGCTTGGTGGCGTGCCCGGCAGTCCTGGTGGCCCGCTCTGCCGTCCGGGTGGCCCGGTCCGTCGTGCTGGCCACCTCAGTTCCCCTGCCCGAGCAGCCGCGACTTAGCCGACGTGAACTCGGCGTCGGTCAGCGAACCCTGCGCGTGCAGGTCCGAGAGCTGCTTGAGCTGGTCGGGCACGGACGCTGGGCCGGCCGGCGGCGGCACGGCCGCCTGCTCCTGTGCCTGCGACTGCTGCTCCTGCTCCTGCGCGGAGTGCTCGGCGCTCCGCTTGCCCACCATGTACGCGCCGCCGCCGACGACTGCGGCGCGCAGGAGCGGGCGACGCCTGACGAACATGCTGCCTCCCTTTATCGGCTGGACCGTTCAGATGTCTTGGCCAGCAGGCAGCGAGAGCCCAAGGGCCACCATGATCTCCGGTGCGGCGGCTACCGCCCTGGGCCCGCCGACCTGCGGTGCCACGGCCCGCAGGACACCGAGGATGTCCTGCGGCGTCGCGCCGGCATCGAGCGCGTTGGCGACCTGCCACAGGTAGGACGCAGGCGGTGAGTCCAGTGCCACCAGGGCCGCGATCTTGACCAGCGCAAAGCTGCGCGGGTCGAGCCCGGTGTGCTCCCTTGCCGACTCCCGCATCGCAGCGGCCTCGCCGAGCACCTCAAGGTCGCCCATGGCCAGGTCGGATAGCGCGCTTCTCGTCGGCTCGTCGACGTCGACCTTCATCGGCGTGCTCATGTCCTGCTGCCCCCCGTGATCTGGCGGCGGACCGGCCGCCGCGTCTCGATCAGTCCACCGTTCCGCCCCGGCCGCGATCGCGCACCACCCCGGCCGGGTGATAGCTACCATGGCCGCATGATCACAGGCGTTCATGCGATCGTGTTCTCCCCGGAGGCCGAGAAGGTGCGGGACTTCATCCGCGATGTTCTCGGCCTGCGATCGACCGATGCCGGCGACGGCTGGCTTATCTTCGCGCTGCCCCCCGCCGAGCTTGCCGTGCACCCGTCGGACGAGGGCGGCAGGCACCAGCTCTACCTGATGTGCGACGACATCGAGGCGACGCTCGCCGAGCTCAGGGAGAAGGGGGTGGAGGTCGCCAGCGAGCCGACCGATCAGGGCTGGGGAGTGCTCGCCGGGATCCGGCTGCCTGACGGCACCGAGTTCGCCGTCTACGAGCCCAGGCACGCCTCACCGATCCTGCCCTGAACCTGCACGAGCTGCGGGCCGGGTTCGACCTGGCCGCGCAGGCCTACGACCGCACCAGGCCGGTGCTGCCAGCGCGGGCATTCGACGACCTGCTGGGCCTGGCCGGACTGGCACCCGGGGACCGGGTGGCCGAGATCGGCTGCGGCACGGGGCAGGCCACGGTGCCGATGGCCGAGCGGGGCCTCGCGGTCACCGCGGTCGAGCTGGGGCCGAACCTGGCCGCGGTCGCGCGGCGCAGGCTGGTCGGCTTCGCTTCGGCCCGGGTCGTCACGTCCTCGTTCGAGGACTGGGATGCCGGCGGTGCGGTGTTCGACGCAGTGGTCGCGGTCAGCTCGCTGCACTGGATCGACCCCGACGTCCGCTACGCCAAGCCGTTCGCGCTGCTCGCCGACGGCGGCGCGATGGTCGTGGCCGGCTGCCGGTGGGCCCGCGCCCCAGACGCCGACCGGTTCTGGGCCGACGTCCAGGAGGACTACCGTGCGGTTGGCTACGAAGGCGATCCGCCGCCGCCACCCGACCACGTCGCCGCGTGGCATTTCCCCGCCGAGGCAGCGCCGTACTTCGGCGAGGTGACCAGCCGGCGGTACCCGTTCTCCGTGGTCTACAGCGCCGGGGACTACCTGGACATCCTGGCCAGCCAGTCGGGTACGCGCGCACTCGGAGCGGTCCGCAGCGCTGACTTCCTGGCCCGCGTGCGGCATCGGCTCGACGCGCTCGGCTCGCTGCCGCTCACCGTCAGCTTCGTCGGCTTCATCACGGTCGGTCGGCGCGCGGCAGCAACCGTCGGCCGGTAATTCCGTGGGGCACGGTTCCGCGGCGTCCGCGGCATCGACCACGACGCGTTCCTCGGCGATCCTGCCACTCTCGCCCTGGTCGCGCTCGCCGACGACGGCGAGGTCGTCGGGTGGGCCTGGGGCCTTCGCGAGCGCCACGTCGGCGGGTACTCGCAGCTTCTGCTTTACGAGATCGATGTCGCCGAGCATGCCAGAAGGCAGGGCATCGGAAGGGGTCTGGTCGACCGGTTCGTCGAGATAGCGCGGCGTGAAGGCCACGCGAGGATGTACCTGTTCACCGGCGGTGACAATGAGCCGGCGCGTGCCTTGTACGAGGCCGCGGGCGGCGCGCTCTCGGCGCCGGGTGAGGTCGGCTACTCGTGGCTTCTGCGATAAGCAGAGTTCTAGTGAGAGTTGCGTTTCGAAATTATCTGACAGCGACTGTGCGCACACGACGGCTGAATGCCGCCGGTGCGCCGGCGGCCACCTGCCGGCGGCCAATCGTATTGCGCGGACCGAAGCTGCGCGTGGCAAGTTGACAAAAACATGTCACATCTTCAACCATCAGTGTCATGTCCAGAAACGTAGCCGTAGTAATCACCGATGACATCGACGGGTCGGGGGACGCAGAGCCGATCAGCTTCGGCTTTGACGGCGTCGCCTACGAGATCGATCTCAGCTCGGCGAACCGGGCCAAGCTTGAGAAGGCGTTCGCGCCGTTCATCGACGCCGGCCGGCGCGTCAGGAACTCGGCTCGTAGTCGCACCGGCGGCCGGGCGGGCAGCACGGCAGCCGACCGCGCCGCCGTGCGGACCTGGGCCAGAGAGAAAGGCCTCCAGGTCTCCGAGCGCGGCCGGATCAGCACCGAGATCCTGCGCCAGTACGACGCGACGCATTAGCCGAGCGCGTCTGCTGGCGAGGATCGTTGCCGCTCCGTCGCTGCCGCATGCCCGCGGCCCGATCCGGCGCTGTCGCTGGCTGCCGGTGAGCCGCACGGAAACGGTTCCCCGCATGCGATGCTGACGGCATGACGATGACAGTGATCCATGGCCCGGCGGGTGAGTTCGCCGCGTACCTGGCGGTGCCGGCCGGAGCTGGACCATGGCCAGGGGTCGTGGTCATTCATGACGCGCTCGGGATGACCAGGGAAGTCAGTAATCAGGCCGACTGGCTGGCCGGCGAGGGATACCTGGCGGTCGTTCCCGATCTGTTCCGCGGGCGCGGAAGGGTCTCTTGCATGGTCTCGGTGATGCGCGAGGCTCGGGCCCGCCGCGGCCGGTCGTTCGATGACATCGAGGCCGCTAGGGCGTGGCTCGCGGCGCGCGATGATTGCACAGGCACGATCGGCGTGATCGGCTTCTGCATGGGCGGCGGGCTCGCGCTGCTTGTCGCTCCCGGCCACGAGTTCGCCGCGTCGAGCGTCAACTACGGCACCGCGCCTGGGGACGCGTTCACGGCCGACTTCCTGGCGGGCGCGTGCCCCGTCGTGGGGTCGTTCGGAGCGAAGGACCGTACGCTGCGCGGCGCGGCCGGCCGGTGGAGCAGGCCCTGATCGCCGCCGGGGTCGAGCATGACGTCAAGGAGTACCCCGACGCTGGCCACTCGTTCCTGAACGACTACGACAACTCCGGCGACAAGACCCCGCTCATGTTCGCTGTGATGGCCAAGCTGACGCCGGGGATGGGCTACCACGAGGAGTCGGCGCGGGACGCCAGGGCGCGGATTCTGGCGTTCTTCGACGCGCACCTGCGGAAGTCACCTGGAGCCGCTGACGCGTAGACGGGCGGTCTTGGCCCATGGCCTCAGTCGACCTCCGCCAGGTGAACCCGGTCCGCACAGGGCTATGTGCCGGCGCGGGCGTCCTGGATCAGTTCCTCGACGTGCATGGCGAGCAGGATGGCCCCGTCGATCATCAGGTCGCGCTCGGCGGCCGTGATCTGGCCGCGGCTGGCCTGCTCACGTAGTTCTGCGCACGTGTGCTGCAATGCCGAATCTACTGACAACACGGCTTCCACCTCCCAGCACAGTCATACCGCCGTCGGCGGCCAGGCCGGCCAGGGGCCTTAGTCCGTATCTGGGCGGTCTTCTGGCGCTGCAGGCGGGGTGTGCGACCGGCCGGTGCTGTCGCTGGCGGCCGTAAATCTCTCTGATCGCTTTCTGCGGCGGTCGTGCGGCATACCATTGATGCTGCCGCAAACGCGATTTCGAGGCCGCGGTCCGGGGCGGGGAATCCGCCAGGATGCCCGGAGGATCGAGTTATGCCTGTTCTGTTCGGCGCGAACTCTAAGGTATTCGACCCGATGCACGAAGCGGGAATCGACGTCCATACCTTCCGCGCATATCGTGACCAGTACAACTTCATTCCGACTGTCTGGCCAGCCAAGGAGACCGTTCCCGACGCACGGGTGACGCTGTCGATCCGGCCGGTCCCTGAGGATCTGCTGGCCGGCAGGCTGGACGAGAAGCTCAGGGCGTTCATCGCCGCGGCGCCGCCTGGGGTGAAGCTGTCCGCCTGGCACGAGGCATCGAACCTGCCCGGCTATCCCGACTACCTGAACCCCGCCAGCATGTCGGCGGTGCATGAATATATGCAGGAACTGTGCCGCGGCTCGAATGTTCGCTACGGCTCGATTATCTGCGCGGTTCCCAGCGCGACGAAACAATGGATGGGAACCAACCTGGACTGGTACGGCCTGGACATCTACGACTTCGGCGAGGGGCAGTTCCGGCACTGGCTGAGCGGCGCGATCAGCCAGCCAAAGCTGTTTGCCCGGCTTGACGACATGCGCGAGACCTGCCGCGAACTCACCGGCAGTGACTCGCCGGAAATCGACATCTGCGAGACCAACAGCCCGCGGCCAGGGCACCGGGCGGAGTGGTTCGCCCTGCTTGCCGAGTGGCTGCACGACAACGGCGGCCAGCGCCTGCTGACCTTCTGGAACCCGTCGGGCCCGCTCAGCGGCCCCTGGCTGCCCGACGACACCAAGACCATCGAGGCGCTGCGCTCGATTGCGAGCAGCGACGGGGGCTGATGCTCCGCCTGCTTGGCACGGGGTTCCGGTTCCGCGTCACCGCATCAGGGCGCAGACTAGGTAGTGCATGTTCGCCGAGTCAGAAGGCAGGCGCCGGGCAGGGCCCGCGGCGGCCGCGGTCGTGGCGGTCGGCGTGATGCTCGCCGGCTGTGCGGCTGCCGCTGCCGGTGCGGTCGGCGCGGCCGCGGCGCCGCACCTGGTCGGCTGCAACGAGTCAAGCAGCGTGCGGCCTGACCACTACAACCCGATCTGCAACGACGGCGCCTGGACGGTCGTGCACCTGCGCTGGTCACGCTGGTCAGGTACCGCACGCGGAACGGGCAAGTTCTACACCCACAACTGCGTTCCTGACTGCGCGCACGGCAAGGTGCGGCTCTACGACGTTGACGTCATCGCGTGGCGGGTGCGAGTGGGTGACTATACGCGCTTCCGCTACGACTTCACGCGCAGCGTGCCCCGTACCTTCCCGCACTCGTGGACGATCAGGTACTACGGGGGCCACTGGCACGGCCGCGTGGTCTGAGCGCTGCCCGGCCGGCCCGGGCGAACCAGTCAGGCGGACTCGGTACCTGTCTCATCCGGCTCGTCGGGCGTGCCGGGATTGCCTGCGGGCAGCGCCGCCCGCCGGGCGATGGCCATGAGGCTGTCGTGGAGCGCCTGCCACGCTGTGCTGAGGCTGGCGGCGCCCGGGAGGTCACCGCGGATCGTGCCAGGCGGGCTGGCCTGGTCGCCGAGCGCATCAAGCGCCGTGCGGCCGGCCTTGAGCATGAGCGGATCGGCCGCCTCGATGGTCAGCCGATCATCGACCACGCGGATGACCATCTGGCGACGGCCGGCCTCCTCGGGCTGCTCGTCGCTGGTTCCGGTGACGTCCACGCTGCGCAGCGCCTCCTTCGCCTGATCGAGGTTGATGCCGAGGGCGGCGAGGACACGGGAGGCCGCGGCGTCGGGATCGGTCAGCGCGGCGAGCAGCAGGTGATGCGAGCCCACCGGCTGCGCGCCGGCCAGGCGGGCGGCCTCGCTCAGGGTCGTGTCGGCGGCCGGGGTGGCGCTGATCACGGACTGCTCGGCCGGTGCGCCAGGGTCCGCCTGCTCGGCCGCCGAGTGCCGCCGCAGCCAGCGTCGGCCCTGCCCGACCGGGGCTGGGCCCATCGGCACCGCGTCGAGCACGGCAGCGCGGATGGCCAGCAGGTCGGCGTGCTGTCGCAGGACCTGGGCGGCGACGCCCTCGCCCTCCCTGATCAGGCCAAGCAGGATGTGCTCGGTGCCGATGTAGTTGTGGTGCAGTTGCAGAGCCTCGCGGAGCGAGAGCTCGAGCGACTTCTTCGCCCGCGGGGTGAACGGGATGTGCCCGCTCGGTGCCGTCTTGCCGCGCTTGACGATCGCCGCGACCTCCTCCCTGGCTCCAGGGAGCGAGAGGCCGAAGCCGCTGAGTGCGCGAGCGGCGAGCCCGTCGGTCTCGCCAAGGAGCCCGAGCAGGATGTGCTCGGTGCCGATGTAGTTGTGGTGCAGCTGCCTTGCTTCTTCTTGGGCCAGTACCACGGCATGCCGGGCGCGGTCCGTGAATCGCTCAAACATGACACCTAGCGTCTAGCACTACTTCTGACCTAGTCAATACCATGCTATTAATAGGGAAAGTTTGTTATGGCTGGGAGGCAGGGCGGTCATGGAGTGGGAGGATCGGCTCGACGACTGGGAGCTGCAGCTTGAGCTGAACGCGCAGTTCCAGGGCTCGGACTGGGTGACGCTCGAACGCGCTGCCGCGGATACCGGGGTCTCCAGGGCGGCGCTGCGCAGCTGGTACCGGAACGGTGAGATCCCGTCCCGGCTTGTCGACGGCCCGCACGGGCCGCAGCGGCTGGTTCCGCTTGCGGTGGTCGCCGCGCGGGCCGAAGCCTCGCCCAGGCTGCGTCGTACCGCGGAGCGGCGGCTCGCGGACGAGGCTCAGCTCGAGCTGCTCAGGGCCCGCATCGACCAGCTAGAACTACGGCTGGCCGCGCTGGAACGACGGCAGAATGGCTAAAAGGGAGTCCCGTTATGCCTGTTATTGATGTTGTCATTCTGGTCGGCTGGGTCGCCTTCTGGATCTACTGGCTCGTGGCCGCGGCCAACGCGAAGGCTGGCCAGACGCAGTGGAGACGGTTCGCTGGCATCCGGGTCGCCGGCATCCTGCTCATTCTTCTGTTGCTGCGGGTCAGGGCCTTCAAAGACCACGGGGTCACCAGTGACCCGGTGCTGCAGGGTGTCGGCCTGGCCGTGTTCGTGCTCGGCCTGGCGCTGGCCATCTGGGCAAGGGTGTACCTGGGCCGGAACTGGGGGACGCCGATGTCGCAGAAGGCCGATCCCGAGCTGGTCACGACCGGCCCCTACCGCAGCGTCCGCCATCCCATCTACTCGGGAATCATCCTCGCGACGATCGGCACGACGATCGCCGTCAGCCTGTACTGGCTGGTAGCCGTCGCGCTCATCGGGCCGTACTTCATCTATAGTGCCGTCGTCGAGGAACGCAACATGGCCCGCGTGTTCCCCGATTCCTATCCCGCGTACAAGCGGTCAACCAAGATGCTCATCCCCTTCATCCTCTGACCTCGCGCTAGCGCGCCGCCGGGCAAGGCTCCTACGGAACCTCGCCCGGTGGCGGTCAACGGTGAGTGCTATCCGATCTTGTACTCGTAGGGGATCCCGATCACGTCCGAGCCGGTGAGCCCGCCCAGCTGGATCTCGTTGAATGCAGCGAACACATCGACGTACAGGGTTCCTTGCACAACGGTTCCCGCGGTGCCGTCGGCGGACGGGGTGATCGTCAGATGGATCGTCCTGCTCTGGCCCGGCTTGATGGTGAACAGCGGGTTGAACTTAGCCGACGACGAGATGGTTCCGAGCCAGAAGTCGCCCACGGCGGACGAGGCGCCTGGATCGAACGTCTGCGTCGTCGCGTTCACCGTGAACGTCGCCTTGCCCTTGGTCGTGTCCGGGTTCACGAACCCGTCCGTGGCCGGCGGTGCCTGGGCTCCAGCCCAGAGGCCCGGCGACAGCGACCCGGCGGTCGTCGTCACGGTCAGCGACGGCGTCGTGGATCCGGCGGTGCTGCCGGGCGTGTAGGACGCGACATCTGGGTCCGCCCCGTCGGCGAACTCGCCGAGGTCGAATGTCATCGGGATGGTGGAGGTCGCCGAGGCGCCCAGTTCGGAAGTCTCCGTGGGAACGAGCCACTCCGGCGCGGCCTGGCCAGCCGGCAGCGGCACGGGCTCGTCGGTCGCGTTCTCCCCGATCAGCGGATAGACGCTGGAGCCGTCCAGCCGCGGGTCAAGGAAGAAGTTCTCCGGTGACTTGCCGTGGTTGGTGATCGTGACCGGCACCGTGATGGGGCCGGACTCGGTCGTGCCTGCGCTGTCGGGCAATGCCGGAGCGCTGGCGCTGACGAGCGAGCTGAGCTTGATCTGCCCGCTGTAGTGCTGTGCGACCTCGTTTCCTATGCTTGGCGTCGCCAGGGCCGGATCGTTGAAGTCGACCACCAGGGTCCACGTGCCGGCGATGGCATTGGCCGCGTAGACGTCCATGTGCGTGGTGGTCGCGAAACTGAACACGCCTGCGGAACTCAGCGCCGCTAGCCGGTAGTTCGAGCCAAAGCCGGCGATCTCCCCGGCTGGATCGACTAGGTAGGCGTTGATCTGGCGCGCCTTGTCATTCGTCAGGTTGACCGATGCGCTCACGTTGGGCGAGCCGGACGGCACGTCGAACTCGTAGTAGTTGATCTGGCCGTTGCCCGGCAGGTCGTCCCGCCCGTTGCCGCCGGTCAGCGTCCCGCTGAACGAGCCGCCGGTGGCCACGTCGACGAGGCTGCGCAGCGTGACCGCGACGGAGCCGGAATTGATGTCGACGGACCCAGCCGCATCGCCCGGGCTGCTCGGAGTGCGGGCGGTGAACGTGAACGAACCGGTCTTCCCCGGACCTAGATCGAAGGAGGACCGGCTGACATGCCCGAACGGGACCAGCTTCTGCGTCGCGGCCCGGAAGCGGATCGTGCCTGTCGTGCCGAACTCCTTGGCGGTCATGTCGAAGATGACCACGGTCCAGCGGCCGGCCTGCGGGTGCAGCACGTCGTCGGTGGTGAAGTTGTTCGTGCCCTGCGGCTCTGACTGGACCGCCAGCTTGCCGCTCGGGGTGATCAGGTCGAACCTGACCGCCGCGTTGAAGTTGAGCGTCTTGGCCGGGTAGGCGATCGACGCCACCAGCCGGGACTCGCCGGGACGAACGGTGAAGTGCGTCTCGGCGTAGTTGTTCACGAACCCGAACGCGTCGACGAACTTCTTGCTCTTGGAGTCGCTCAGCACGACCTTGGAGTTCTGCACGTCATTCGCGGGACCGAATGTCTTGCCGGAGACGTGCACCACCTGGATTGTCGCGCCTGTGTTCGTGACATCAACGGTCGCGGTCACCGGAGTGCCTGGGAAGCCGATTCCGTTGATCTGGCCCTGCCGAGGCGACGGGTTGGTCGGGCTCACGCTCTTGACAGTGGTCAGCAGCGTGCTGCCGGTCCCCTGCGGCAACCCGAAGGACTCGGCCAGCTGCACCGCCTTGTAGGCGTTCACCAGGCCCGCGCCCTGCTCGTAAGCCGGCGCGCCGAGGTTCGTCGCCGTGCTCATGATGATCTGCTTGACCAGCGCCGGCGACGGCGAGCTTCCGTCGTGCGTCTTCTGGTAGGCCTGGTAGATCAGCGCCGCGACTCCGGCGATCCACGGCGAGGACTCGCTGGTGCCGCCGAAGAGCTCGACGCCCGTCGCCTTCCCGCCGAAGCTCGCGCAGTTAGGGAACAACTTCAGGTTCCTCGAGCAGGAAGCGAAGCTCGAGTCGCCGGGAGCCGCGATATCCACGGTGTTGCCGTAGGCGTCGAAGCCGCCCGAGCTGAACGGCGCGATGTTGTTGTTCAGCCAGCCCTTGGCGAACATGTCGGCCTGGCCGTAGTTGCTCATCGCATACGACCGCAGGTCGGTCGTCGCCGCGGCCGAGATGACCTCGGGGTCGGTGGCAGGCGAGCCGATCGTGCTGCTCGGCGAGGAGTCGCCGGAGGCGACCACGACCGTGATGCCGAGCGCGACCGCCGCGTTGTCGAATTCCTTGAGCGCGTCGGTGGTGTTCGAGTCGGGGAACCCGTTCTCGCCGAAGGACTCGTTGATCACGTTGGCCGGATGCACCACGGTCGCGAAGTTGATCGCGTCGAGGAACGCCGACGTCGTCGTGCTGTTGGTGAAGCCGAACACCCGCAGGCCCTCGATGCTGGCCCCGGGCGCGACGCCCTCGATCCTGACGTTGCACGGTACCGTCAGGCCCTGGGTGCTGAACTTCTGCACGTTGTACACGTGCAGGCCCTGCCCGCCGATGGTGTTCGCGTCGCCGAAGGCCTCACCGCCAGCGCCGCTTGGTCCCTTCGTCCCGTCGCCGGTGAAGTCCTCGTAGAAGGAGAAGGCGGACTTGCCGTCCTTGCGGATGAAGTTGACATTGTTCGGGTCGAGGCCGTCGGCAATCCACGCCACCGTCTCGCCCGCGCCGGTGATGCCCAGTGACCGGGCTGTCTTGGCATGCGGGCTCGACGAAGCGACTCCGGTGAGCGACAGCGCCTCGGGCTCGAGCTGGGCCTTGCCGTGCTTCAGGCAAGCTCCGGGGATCGGCTTGACCGGGGCCGACTTGGCCTTTCCGACCGCGCCGGCCTGCGACACGGCCGGGCCCTGGATGACCTCGTCCGGGATCACCTTGGCCACGTTCGGGTCGGCCCTCAGCCGTGCTTCCTCGCCGGCCGACACCGTCGCGGCGAACGAGTTCACGAGGCGATAGGCGATGATGCGGGTGGCCTGGGTCTCCCGGAGCTCGCGGAGCAGCGGGGCCTGACTGGCCGCGATCGCCGCCGACCGCGCCGCCATTGCTGTCGGCCGGCCAGGCGCGAGCGCGGGCTGGTTCTTCATGAAGACGATCACGGGCCGGTTGACGTGAACCGAGAGCTTGGCTGCCTCAGCCTTCGTGAGCGGCTGCCATGCCGCCGCAGGCGAGGCGGCGGCCGTTGGCGCGGCCAGCGCCGTGCCGGCCTGAGCCGTGGCGAGCGCGGTGGCCGCGGTGGCGATCAGCAGTACCGAACGATGCCTTGGCACCGAACGATGCCTTGGCCCTGATCCGGGCCGGTGCGTCAACAGGGGTGTTCGTCGCATTCCCAGGCTCCTCTAGCACGGGCGGCAACCCTGCCGTGCGACGGCTGTGAGCAGCACAGTCAGTCGTCTCGAGAAGCCAACGGGGATGTCGCGACACGGTTAATGCTTCACACGGGTGGCCGGGCGGTATGATTCACCGCGCGTACCGATTCAAGCGGGTAGGTTTCTGAATGACGTCGAGAGATGACGGAATACTACTCTTGCGACCGGGGCACGAGCTGATCTCCTGGCGCGAAGGCGGCGCCGGTTACTCTGCGTGCAGCGCGAGCGCCGTGCGCATCCGCGCTGCCCAGCCGGCCGGGGCGAGCGCGCTGACCACCGCGATGACCAGGCCGGTCAGTGCCAGCAGCGCCACCTCCGCCGGGTTGTAGACGTTGTAGATCGCCGGGGGGAAGCCCGTCTGCGCGCCGTTGCCCATGATCGGCAGGATGGCGTGATGCAAGGCGATCCCGGCCGGGACCGCGATCAGGCCGGCGATTAGGCCGGTCGCGGCGACCGTGGTCACCACCATGGCGATCGTCTGCCGTGGCGTCATGCCGACGGCCTTGAAGACGCCGATGTCGTACGCGCGCTCCCTGGTCATCAGCACGACGGTGTTCAGCACGCCGAAGCCCGCGACGAACGCCAGCAGCAGCGTGAGGATGATGATCAGCCCGCTGATGATCTGGATAGGGACATCACCGCCCGAGCCTTGCCGGGTCCATTCACCCGGCCCCAACCTCGCGAAGAGCGCGTTCTCGTAGCTTTGCGCGGTCACGCCCGGCCGGAGGCCCACGTAGTACATCTGCTGGGCGACGCCTGGCCGTTCGAGCGCAGCCACCGAGGACAGGCTCGTCATGACCACGGCGCTACTGCCTGGCTGGAACACCTCGCCGGTGATCCTCAACGCGACGGAGCGGCCGTCGTCGGCGAGCGTGAACGTGTCCCCGACCCGCTTGCCGGCCGCACGGAGGAACGAGGTGTTCACGACGGCCCCGCCGGCGCCGTACCAGTGCCCGGAGATCAGGGCGTAGCCGATCCAGCTAGCGTCGCCGCCGAAGGCGGTCACCGAGGCCGTGCCCGCCACGCCAGCGACGGCGAGCTGGTCCTGCGATTCGGTGACGTAGCGCAGGGTGCCGGGCTGGGCGCGGATCGCCGCGACGAGGTCGGCACCCTGCGTGGCCACCCGCGGCACCCCCGGCGGCAGTTGCTGCCCTTGCTGCCCGGCCACGCCGATCTGCACGTGCCCGGTGCTCGCCAGCGCCAGGTCGGCCGCAACCCGGTTGAGCGAGGTTCCCAGGCCGACGCCGAACGTCACCGCGGCCGCCCCGAACAAGATCGCCGCGAGCGTCACGAGCGTCCGACCAGGCCGCGCGAACGGCCCGGCCAGGCCCAGAGTCACCGCGCGCGGCAGCAGGTGCGCCCGGCCGAGCAGCCGATGCGCGGCGTAACCGCGCGAGGGTCGCGGCGCCCGGCCGATGGTGATCGCCTGCACGGCGCTCAGCCGCCCGGCGCTTGAAGCGGGCACCAGCGCGGCGATCGCGGCCAGCAAGAGCATGGCCAGCGGCACCGCCAGGTCCACCCACAGCGGGATGGACTGGGGGGCGACCTGGAACACCTCCGAGGTCCGGCCGAACACGGACGGGGCCAGCAGGTTGCCGGCCAGCACGCCAAGCACAACGCCGGCCACGGCGGGAATGACCACCTGCAGCACGTACACCGAGACTACCTGCGCGGGGGTGAAGCCGACGGACTTCAGCACGCCGATCCGGCGGGTGCCCGCGGACACGGCGCCGCTGACCACATTGACCACGATCAGCACCGCCAGCACCAGCCCGATCAGGCCGAAGGTGACGAGGAACGGCACCCACGGCGCCGCGTTCCCAGCCTCCTGCTGCTGCACCATGAGCCAGGATTCCGCGCCGAGCACCGTCCCGGCGGGCAGCGCGCGGCGCACCGCCGCGACGTCGGCGTTCACTGCCGCGCCCGAGTCGGCGCTGGCGAACCGGTAGAGCATCTGCTCCGTCTGCGGTGCTCCGAGCGCGGCCATCTGGGCGGGGAGTACCCAGCCGTCGGCCGTGCCGGTCACCGAGTTCCCGACGCCGACGATGGTGAGCCGCGGGCGGCCAGAGACGCTGGTGAACGTGATCACCTGGCCCGGCTTCAGGCTTACCCCGGCTCCTGTATCGCCGAGATCGCTGGAGACGACGATCTGCCCGGGGCCGGTCGGCCAGTGGCCCGCGGACAGCACGATGTCGTCCACCGGCCCGCCGGGCGACGAACGTCCGGCCAGCGTGAACGCCTGGAACACGACGCCAGGGCTGTCGGGCACGGCCGCCGTCGCGGTGACCGTGGTCTGCGCGAACGGCCCGGCGACCGCCGTCACACCGGCTAGCCGCGCGGTGGCGGCCAGCTCGCCGGTCGATGCCCGCCGCGCGCTCACGGTGACCGTCGCGTCCGCGCCGTGCTGTGCAGCGAACGCGTAGTCGAACGGCGCGTTAGAGGCCGTTATCAGCCCGGCCGCCAGCGTTGCGGCGGTGGCGGAGGCCAGCAGTACCAGCCCGATGACCAGCGCCTGCAGCCGCCGCCCCGCCAGCCCGCCGCGCAGGGCGGTCCGCACCGCCCTCATGCCGCGCGCCCGCCGGTCATGTCGCCGGTGATCTGGCCGTCTGCGATGCGGATGACCCGTTTCGCGTACCGGGAAGCGAGGGCGGGATTGTGCGTGACGAGGATGAGTGTCTGCCCGGCCCCGTTCAGGTCGAGCAGCAGCTCGCCGATCTCGTCGCCGGTGGCCGTGTCCAGCGCCCCGGTCGGCTCGTCCGCGAGCAGCAGCGGCGGCCGGTTCACCAGCGCCCGCGCGATCGCCACCCGCTGCCGTTCCCCGCCAGATAGCCGGGCCGGGTAGGCGTTCTCGTGCTTCTCGATCCGCAGCGCGGTCAGCAGCTCATCCAGCCGGGCCCGTGCCCTGGCGGCCGGCACCCCGGCCAGCTGGGCGGGCAGCAGCACGTTGTCCGCGACCGTCATGTCGTCGAGCAGGTTGAAGAACTGGAAGATAATGCCGACCTGCCGCCGCCTGAACCGCGCCGCGCCGGCCTCGCTGAGCGCGCCGATCTGCTGGTCGCCGACCCAGATGGTGCCGCTGGTCGGCCGGTCAAGCCCGGCGATCAGGTTCAGCAGCGTCGACTTCCCGCTGCCGGACGGCCCCATCACCGCCACGGACTCGCCATGCCCGACATCCATCGTGACATGCGCCACGGCGGGGCTCTTATCGTCTTCGTACTGCTTCGTCACATCTGAGAGCTGCACCAGGGTGTCCGTTGGCATGCTCGTCATCGTGGTCGGCCGGGTGTGGCGTCTTCGTGTCCTGCGCGTCGCCATCGGCCGGAGCGGCGGGCAGGCTCACCCGCACCCCGAGCCCGCCGTCGGCCAGTGCCTGCAAGCCGAGCTCACCGCCGTGGGCGGCGGCGATGGCGCGAACGATCGACAGGCCGAGGCCGGAGCCGTTCCCGGTCCGCTGCTGGCCGGCCCGGCGGAACGGCTCAAGCAGGCCGTCCAGGTCCGCGTCGGCGATCCGGCGGCCGCTGTTCGAGACCTCGAGGATCACGCGATCCCCGTCGGTGCGGGTGTCGACGGCGATCCAGCCGCTGGGGCAGTTGTACTTGACCGCGTTGTCGATCAGGTTGCCGGCAAGCTCTCCGAGCAGCGACGGATCGCCGTAAGCGTGCGCCTCATGCAATCCGGGGCGGATGGTAAGGCCCTGCGCGAGTGCCGGCTGGGCCGCCGCGGCCAGTGCCCGGAATGCGATCTGATCGAGCGGAACTGGTGCACGCTCCCCGGGCACGAGCATGCCCCGCGTGAGGGCCAGCAGCCGCTCTAGCATCCGCTCGGAGTTGAGCACGGTACGCCGCAGCCTGGTCGCGGCGTCACGAACCTCGGCTGGTGACGGCTGCGGCCCGGTGAGCAGCAGGTCGAGCTCGGCACGCATCACGGCGAGCGGGGTGCGCAGCTCGTGCGCTGCGTTGGCGGCGAACATCTGCTGGGCAGTGAACGCGGTCTCCAGCCTGGCCAGCATCGCGTCGAAGGTGTCGGCAAGCTCGGTGAGCTCATCGGCCGGGCCGCCCAGCGCCAGCCGCTCGTGCAGGTCCTCGCCGGTGATCCGCTGTGCCGTCTCGGTGATCTGGCGCAGCGGCCGTAGCATCCGCCCCGCCATCAGCCATGCCAGCCCGAAGGCGACCGCGACGAGGACCGGCAGCATTATGCCGTACTGCGCGAGCAGACCCGGGAGGCTCGGTCCATGCACCGTCAGTGACCGGTTCTGGTCGACAGCATGGGTACCCGGGCCAGACACCGTAGTGTGGATGCTGATGTAGACGAGCAGGTAGCTGGCCGCCAGCAGCACTACCCCGGTCAGCACGACGAGTCCCGCGATCAGCAGCGCTAGGCGGGCCCGCACTGTCATGCGGAACGCAAGCCTCACCGCGCGATCCGGTAGCCCGAGCCGACCAGAGTCTGGATCGGGTCCGGCTCGCCCAGCTTGCGGCGGAGCTTCTTGACCGTGGTGCGCACAGCGGTGGTGAACAGGTCAGCGTTCTCGTCCCACACCTTCTCAAGCAGCTCCTCTGCGCCGACTACCCGCCCCCCGGCGGCCAGCAGCACCTCCAGCACGCTGAATTCCTTGCGCGCCAGTTCCAGCGGCCGGCCGAACCGGCTCGCCGACCGACTGGCGGAATCCAGGCAGATCCCGGCGGCCGCCAGCACCGGCGGCCGCACCTCGGCCGGCCGGCGGGCGAGCGCATGCAACCGGGCGATCAGCTCCACGAAGTCGAACGGCTTGGCCAGATAGTCATCCGCACCCAGCCCCAGGCCCTCCGCGGCATGGCGTGGTCCGCCCGCCGCGGTCAGCATCAGTACCCGCGTCCCCGCCCCCTGCATGCGCAGCCTGCGGCACAGCTCATCACCATGCAGCACCGGCAGGTCCCGGTCCAGCACCACGACGTCATAGTCGGACGCCCCCAGCTTGAACCAGCCCTCGCCCCCGTCCAGAGCGACGTCGACCGCCATCCCATGCCGGCGTAGCCCTCGCGCCAGCACTCCAGCCAGATCCTCGTGGTCCTCGATTACCAGCACACGCATACCGCTCACCCGCCCGGGCATCCTCCCTTGTGCCGATCATGGCCCGTTCCGCCCATTGTCGGCTACCCCGTGTGGCCTCCTCGTGTCTTACCGCCCCTTGCAGTCCAGCCAGTCCCGATCCCCTTTGCCGCGGACAGCTACATGATCGTGTGCCAGACGCTGGTCGACCCACGACAGCCCCGGACTCGCCGGCCCCGTGGGGCAGCACTCTCCCCGGTGGCTGCGGCTCACCCGAGCCGGCGACGTCATCACCGGATACGACTCCGCCGACGGCGCTCACTGGACCGAGATCGGCACCGCTCGCCTCACCGGCCTTCCCCGGACGGTCCAGATCGGGCTGTTCGTCACCTCCCCGCTGTACTTCACTGCCGGGTCCGACATCGGGACCCTCAGCGCCGCCACCGCCAGCTTCGACCAGGTCTACGGTCACGGTGACTCTCTTCGCCGCTCCTGGACCGGAGACCAGGTCGCCGGTCTCTACCCTTCCCTGCCGTCAGTTTCCGCCTGGGAACGGTCATCCGCCGGCGCGTTCACCATCAGCGGGTCAGGCGACATCGCGCCGCTGGTGGGCGACATCCTCGCCGCCCAGTGGGCGGGCGCAAGCATTGTCAACGGGACAATCGCCGCGCTCCTGTTCGTGGTCGTGCTCGCCACCGTGTTCGGCACCGCCGAGTACCGCCGCGGGCTCGTCCGCATCACCCTCGCCGCCAGCCCGCGCCGCCGCCGCGTCCTGGCCGCCAAGGCCGTGGTCGCCGGGTCGCTGGCCTTCGTCGCCGGAGCCATCGCCACCGCGGTCGCCGAAGTGATCACCCGTCACGTCCTGGCCGCCAACGGGAGCTATCTCTTCGCGCAGAGCGGGCCTGCCCTGGCCCGGGTCCTCATCGGCACCGGGCTATTCCTGGGGCTCGGCGCGGCACTGGCCGTCGCACTGGGCATGATGCTGCGGCGCAGGGCCGCGGCGGTCGCCGTGGCCCTCGTGCTCCTCGTGCTGCCGGGCATTCTCGGCTCCGAGTCCGGGTACTGGCTGATGCGGTTCACCCCGACGGCGGCCTTTGCGATCCAGGCCACCTTGCCCCGCTCCAACCTGGTCACCAGCGCCTGCACACCGCCCAACGGCTATTTCCCGATCAGCCCCTGGGCAGGCCTCGCCGTGCTCGCCGCTTACACCGCGGTGGCCCTGTTCGCAGCTATGTGACTTTCCAACGGAACGACGCCTGAACTCTCCGGTGTCACGAGTTGGCCAGCGGCTCGCGGCCTGCACGGACCGCTCAGCCACCGTAAGGGTCGGCGGGGATGGAGCTGGCCCAGGTGACTGACAGGTACACGGTCGCGTCGACCACCGTGCCGTTGCCGCGCGGGTCCTGAGGGGTGACGATGTCGGAGCCTGGCGGGTAGGTGACCGTCGATTCGAGAACGGCACCGGTCACGGGGCTTTCGTACGTCGCGTAGATGACCCCGTCCGACCTGTCGCCCGGAAGCCCGCTGTTGTCAGCGCGGCTGATCTCCACGGCCAGCCGGCCGGCGCTGTCGCGGGCCGAGCGGTTGACCGTCACGCCTGGCACGGCAGCGAGCACCTTGTACAGCGCCGAGCGCAGGGACGGGGGGACGAGAGGGTTCCAGAGCATGTCGCTCGCCTGCTGGAACACCTTGTCGTCGTCGCTCACGGTGAGCGGGCGGGGGAGCGGGGTGGCGCGGGAGCCGGGCGCCTTCGCCCGCAGCGGGCTCTGGGCCGGCTTGTTCTGCTCGTCCCACTGGGTGATCAGGGCGGCACGCAGGGCGGCGAGGCCGGTCGGCATGGCCGCGAACTGCGCGGAGGTCGGTGAGTAGTGCGGGGAGAAGCCCTTGCCTGATGGGTAGCCGTCGCTGCCTTCCTGGTAGGACCACATGTTCCCGGTGCGACTGTCGATGACCGAGGTGTCCTTCACGTTGTCCCCCTCCGTGCTCATCACGGCAAAGCGGCCCTGGCCCTGCGGCTGCCTGGCCGCGACCGAGCTGAGGTGGTAAAGCACTCGCTGGTCCGCTGTCAGCCTGATCACGGACCGTGTCCCGCCGGACGCGCCGGGGCCGCCGGGCGGCCGGGACGACTGCCCGGGGACGACGGCGATCACGCCGGCCGCGGTGCCAAGCGCCGCGCCGGTCGCCGCGAGCGACACGACCCGGCGGCGGCGGTCCCGGCGGTGCTGGCGGGCCGCCACCTCGGTCGCGATGGACGCGGGCGGGCGCACGTGGTCAGTGCAGCGGTGAAGCAGGTCCCGGATGATGTCTTCATCGGTGGCAGGCATTGTCAGTCCTTTCACAGCATGCTGTCGGTGGCGGTGAAGATGGCGGCCAGGCCAGGAAAGTCACGCAAGTGGGCGATGGCGCGCGAGCTTGTGCTCTTGACGGTCCCGACGGAGATGCCGAGCAGGCCGGCCACCTCGGCCTCACTGCGATCGTCGAAGTAGCGGAGCACGAGGACCGTGCGCTGCTGGACGGTCAGGCTGTCCAGCGCCGCGCGCAGCGATGGCCACAGCTCGACCGAGTGATGCGGATCCGCGGACCGCGGGTCGGTCGTGTCCCCGGTGTCGTGCAGGCGTAGCTCGTGCGGCCGCCGGGCCCGTGCCCGCTTCTGATCGACGACGATGTTGTGCATCACCCGCCGGCAGAACGCCTTTGGGTTGTCCACCCGGGACCAGCGCGCCGCGAGCCGCTGCAGCGTTTCCTGGTAGACGTCTTCGGCGGTGTGCGGGTCAGGCGTGAGCAGGGTCGCGATCCGCAGCAGCTCAGCTCCGGACTCGGCGGCGAACTCCTCGAAGGCTCGCGTCTGCCGCTTATCCATGCAACCTCCTGCGCTCCGCGATCACCGCTAAGACGACAGCTTCGCGAGTCAGGTTGCCTGGCCTGCCGCCCGGAGTTCCACGAGCGCCTCCTGGCCCCGCGAGTTGCGGGCGCCAGCCTCCCGCGACGCGGCAACGCCGTCACCCCAGCGTCGCGCGCCACCTGCGACGGTCGAGCCGCCAGAAGCAGAACCCGGCCAGGGCCAGGGCGAGGGCCAGGAAGATCCCGGTCTCGATCCACTGGAAGGGCCAGTAGCGACTGGCGGGCTGGTAGGTGATGACCTCATGGAAGCCCCGGCTGTCCATGCAGGACCCAGGGTCGGGGGGCTTTCCCCCCGGGGATCCCATGCAGGCCGCGGGAACGGTGCCGGTCTGCCTGCCCGCCGCGTTGATGGCGCTGCTGGAGATGATCCAGGCGCCGGGCTGGCGAGGGACGACGGTGGCGGTGAGGTTGCCGAAATTCAGCTGCGCGGACGCGATCGTGGCGATCGTCCGGTCGGGCGGGATGACGTGCGGGCGGACCCACAGCGGCATGGCGATCTGGGCGGCGGCGAAGATGGCCAGGGTGACGGCCATGGCGGGCACGGTACGGCGGATGAGGGCGCCGGCTGCGGTTCCCAGGGCGAAGGCGAACGCCGCGTAGCCGAGCGGGGTGATGCCGTGGGTGGGGAAGGTGGCCAAGCTGAGCCGCCCATCGGTGAACGGAGGGGTGAGATCGCCGGCGCTGCTACCGAGACCGATGGCCTTGCCGATCGGATCCGCCCACCACGCATAGAGGAGGCTGAGCGCCTCGGTGACACCCATGGCGGCCAGGCCGGTCAGCGCGAGCTTGACTACGAGCCACCGGGTGCGAGTAATGCTCTGGGTCCAGGCCAGGGCGAATGTCCGGGTCTCAAGTTCGCGGGCGATCAGCGGGGCTCCCCAGAAGATGCCGATGACCGCGGGTGCTGCGAGGATGAGCCCGATGCCACACAGGTACACGATCGGGTAGGGGCCGGTGATGGCCAGCCGACTGAGGAACCCTCCGGCCGCGGTCGCGCAGGTGCCGCCGTGGCAGGCGGGGATCTTGCTGGCGGCGTAGAGGCTGGCCAGGTGCGGCCCGGTGGCCGCCAGCAGGATCGCGAACGCGGCTAGCGCCGCGGCCGTGGTGAGAGCCTGGACGCGGAACTGCCGCCAGGTCAGCCAGATCATGTCCGTACCTCCATGTGGTCGTGGCTTTCGCGGCGTCGTCCGGTGGCCTGGCTCATGTAGGCCAGCACAAGGTCCTCCAGGCCGACCTCGGAGACCGTCCAGGCGGGGTCCGCGATCTTGCCGGTGGAACGCACCAGCAGCGTGGTCCGCACGTCGGTGTGACTTGCGGTGACCACCTGCAGCCCGTCCGGCAGCGTTCCCGGGTTCCGACACGGCCCAGACAGCAGGTGGTGGCCGGCCAGCAGCTCGTCCACCGGACCGGCGACCTGCACCCGCGAGCCGACGAGCACGATCAGGTAGTCGCAGACCCGTTCCAGGTCCGCGACCAAATGCGAGGACAGCATCACGGACAGGTCATGCTCGCCGACGGCCTCCATCAGGTCCTGCAGGAATTCCCGGCGGGCCAGCGGGTCCAGGCTGGCCACCGGCTCGTCCAGGACCAGCAGTTCCGGTCGTTTGGCGACGGCCAGGGTCAGCGCGAGCTGCGCGCGCTGCCCGCCGGACAAGGTGCCGGCCTTCTGGCCGGGATCCAGGTCCAGCCGGTAGACCCGGCCGCGCGCCAGCGCCATGTCCCAGCTCGGGTTGAGTCGTGCGCCCAGCTTCAGGTGATCGGCGACCGACAGCCCCGCGTAAACCGGTGAGTCCTGGGCGAGGAACCCGATCCTGGCCAGCTGCGCCTGGTCGGCCGCCGGTATTCCGCCGAGCACCTCGATCGTGCCCGCAGTGGGCGCGAGCAGGCCGACGGCCAGGTTCAGCAAGGTGGTCTTTCCTGCGCCGTTGGGGCCGACCAATCCCACGACGTGCCCGGCGGGGATGGACAGCGTGCAGTCGGTCAGTGCCCACTGCCGCCGGTACCGCTTGCCGAGCCCGTTGGTTTCTACGACGGCACTCACGCTGTGTCCTCCTGGCTTCCTGAGCTGCCAATGGCAGCCAGCGTTCCGGTGGGCGGCGGCGGGTGCATCACACGCCGGAGGTAGCGTGGGTCCCTCGTTGGAGGGATACGCGAGCGGGTTGCGCGAGATAGCGTGCAGGTGTGCTTGACCGGCTGCGACGCAGGGCGTGGGGGCTATCGGGCCGGCTGATCGCGTCCTACATTCTCGTCACGCTCGCCGCCGTGGTGCTGGTCGAGGCGATCGTGCTCGGCTTCCAGGTAACTCAGGCGGTGAGCGAAGCCCAGCTGCAGGCCCAGGTGGACGCCGCCGCGAAGAGTTACGGGCAGCAGCTCTCCCAGCGCTATCCCGGCGGCGTGCCGGCCGGAACCGTGCTCGGCGAACCCGGCCAGTCGGCGCGGCCGGGCCAGGCCCCGACGACTGAGGGCAGCACGCTGGTCGTTCCGGCGATCACCGGCCCGGTCCACAGCCACCAGGCGCTCACCGCGGTCGTAGCGGTCGCAGCCGACGGCACGGTCCTCGCGTCCTCCGCGCCATCCCGGTACCCGCCCGGACGGGCGGCGGCCAGCGAACTTCCCGTCCAGGCGGCTCCGGCGAACATAGACGCCTGCTGGCCAGGCTGCGTCAAAGGCGGCAGCGTGCCCACGCCGTACGGCAGCGTTGTCTTCATGGTCTGGCGGGCGGGCCACACAGGCATCAGCAAGACGTCGGTCAGCGCACCGGGACTGGTCGCCTACGTCTATGTCCAGGCGCCCTGGTCGACCGGGTTTATCAACCCCATCCGCGCCTGGACCGAGCTGCGTCAGCACGGTCAGGACGGCCCGCTGCTGTCTGGTTCCTACGCGCTGCTCTTCGCCATCGTGCCGGTCGGCGTGCTGTTCGGGCTCCTGGCCTCACGGCGCCTCGTCCGCCGGGTACGGCGCCTGGAGCGAGCCGCCGTAGCGGTCGCTGACGGCGACTACACCGTCACCCTGCCCGTCTCCGGCCGGGACGAGATCGGCCGGCTGGAAGCGAACTTCACTGCCATGACCCGCCAGCTCGGCTCCGCGCTAGCCGTCGAACGGCAGCGCGCCACCAGCGACGCCCGCGCCGCGGAGCGAGCCCGGATCGCGCGGGAGATCCACGACGCGATCTCCCAGCACCTGTTCGGCCTGCGGATGATCGCTGCGGGGATGCGCCGGGCCGAACCTGGCAATCAGCAGGCGCAGGCGATCGAGCGCATCAGCGAGGAGGCACTGCGCGACATGCAGGCGCTCCTGATCGAGCTGCGGCCGGCCAGCCTGAACGGTGCCGGGCTCGCACCGGCGCTGCAGGAGATCTGCGCGGCCTACCACGACCGGCTCGGCGTCACCGTCGACGCCAGCCTGGACGACGTCACCATTCCCGCACCCATCGAGCACGCCCTGCTGCGCATCACCCAGGAGGCATGCGCCAACGCCGTCCGGCACGGCAACGCCAGCCAGATTGCCGTGGCGATGACCCGCCAGGACGGGCACGTCGAGCTGGCCGTCCGTGACACCGGGACCGGATTCGACCCGGCCGCCGCGCACACCGGATCCGGGCTGGCCCACATCCGTGACCGTGCCGCCGAACTCGGCGGCACCGTGGACATCGACAGCGCACCCGGGCGCGGCGCGGCGCTCACCGTCCGGGTGCCCGTGCCATGACGACCCGCGTGGTGATCGCCGATGACCATCGCGTCGTCCGGGACGGACTGTGCTACCTGCTCGGCCAGGAACCAGACATCGAGGTCGCCGGTGAAGCCGGAGACGGTCGGCACGCGGTAGACGTCGTCGCCGCCACCCGCCCGGACGTGCTGCTGCTCGACCTGTACATGCCCGGACTGGACGGGCACGCCGTGCTCGCCGCATTGCGCGACGCACCACACCGGCCCGCCATCGTCGTACTCACCTCCGCCACCGACGACGAGCACCTCGTCCGCGCTATGCAGGCGGGAGCGACCTCCTACCTGCTCAAGACCGCCCCGGCCGAACGCGTCATCGCCGCTGTCCGCGCCGCCGCCGACGGCACCGCCAGCCTCAGCCCCGAGCTGCTGACCCGGCTCACCCACGCGCTCCGCCGGCCACCGCAGCCGGACCCGCTACAACGGCTCTCAACGCGCGAACGCGAGGTACTACAGCTGATCGCCCGCGGTCACAGCAACCGGCAGATCGGCAGGGACCTGGCGATCGGCGAGCAGACCGTCAAGACCCACGTCCGCAGCATCCTCGCCAAGCTCGGCCTGCAAGACCGGGTCCAGGCGGCGATCTTCGCCATCCGCCACCAAATCGACGGCTACCAGCAGCCGTAACGTGTCGGGATCCGGTTGCGGAATGCTGATTCCGTTCTGCTAGCATTGCCGTCTACCGGAATGTCGATTCCGGTTTGAGGAGGTCGGGATGGCAGACGGGGCCGTGCGCTCACATCCCCCGGTGACGTTCGCCGTGCTGGCGGCGGGGATCAGCGCGTTTGCGCTGCTGCAGTCCCTGGTCATCCCGGTGCTGACAACGGTGCAGCGCGAACTGCACACCACGCAGAGCACCGTGACGTGGGTGCTGACCGCGTACCTGCTGTCGGCATCGATCATGACGCCCCTCCTCGGCCGGGTCGGCGACATGGCTGGCAAGAAGCGGGTCTTCGTCGCGACGCTGGCGGCGGTGGCGGCCGGATCGCTGCTGGCGGCGGTGGCCCCGTCGATCGGCGTCATGATCGTGGCGCGGGTGATCCAGGGCTTTGGCGGCGGGATGCTGCCGACCGCGTTCGGCATCATCAGGGATGAGTTCCCGCGCGAGAAGGTGGCCACCGCGGTCGGGGTCATCGCCGCACTGACGGCGGTCGGCGCGGGCCTGGGCATCGTGCTTGCCGGGCCGATCGTGGACGCGCTGAGCTGGCGCTGGCTGTTCTGGCTGCCGCTGATCCTGACGGCAGCGGCCGCCGTGTCCGCGGTCATGTTCGTGCCCGAGTCCCCGGAACGCTCGGGCGGCCGGATCAGCTGGCTGCCGGCCGTCCTGCTGTCGGGGTGGCTGGTCGCTCTGCTGGTCGCGCTGAGCGAGGCATCGAGCTGGGGCTGGCGATCCGCCCGGGTGCTCGGACTGCTGGCGGCAGCGGTTGTGCTCGCCGCTGGCTGGATGATCGCCGAACTGCGGGCGGTCACTCCGCTGATCGACATGACGATGATGCGCCGGACCGCGGTGTGGACAAACAACCTGGTCGCGCTGCTCATCGGGGTGGGCATGTATGCGACGTTCGCGTTCCTGCCCGAGTTCCTGCAGACGCCGTCCGCGGCCGGCTACGGCTTCGGGGCGAGCATCACCCAGTCCGGGCTCATGCTGCTGCCGGCGGCGATCACCATGTTCATCGTGGGCATGATGGCCTGGCTGGCAAGGAGGCTCGGCGGCAAGGCGCTGGTCATCGCCGGCTGCCTGATCGGCTGCGGGGCGATGTCGGTCCTGGCTTTCGCGCACCAGCACCAATGGCAGATCTACCTGTCCACCGCGCTGATGGGCATCGGGTTCGGGCTCGCGTTCTCGGCGATGTCCGCGCTGATCGTGGCCGCGGTGCCGCCGTCGCAGACGGGGGTCGCCAGCGGCATGAACGCCAACATTCGCACGATCGGCGGCAGCATCGGCGCAGCGGTCATGGCCAGCATCGTGACCTCCCGGCTCGGGCCGTCCGGGCTGCCCAGAGAGATCGGCTACACGGCCGGGTTCGCCGCGATGGCCTGCGGGCTGCTGGTTGCCGCGCTGGCTGGCCTGCTGATGCCGTCGCCGCGGCGACAGCGAGACCTTGCCGGCGATCTCGAGCACGCCGAGATGGCCATGGTCGCGGCCGGGACGGTGCTTGGGGACGAGAGTGAATAGCACGGCCGCGCGACGGTCGGCAATCTCGCGCCGGCCAGTCAAGAGCGCGACCGGACAGCCGGAGCCGGCCGCGGTCCAGCGGCCGGCGCGGGGCATGCGCCGCGACGCCGTGCGCAATTACGAGCGCATCCTCGACGCCGCAAGAGAAGTGTTCGACGAGTCCGGCGCCGACGCGTGCATGGAAGGCATCGCCGCGCGTGCCGGAGTCGGCGTCGGCACTGTCTACCGGCGGTTCGCCAGTAAGGACGCCCTCATCGACGAGCTACTGCGACTGGCGCTCGAGCAGCTGAACTGCGATGCCGAGCGCGCGCTGGCCCGGGCCGACGGCTACGGGCTGCACGAGCTGCTCGGTGCCTTCGGCCGGTCGTTCGCCGAGCATGCCCGCTACGCGAACCTGCTCCTGGCGCGGCAGTCCGACGCAGACGCGGCCCGCAAGCTGAGAGAAGCCATGGTCGAGCTGACCTCGCGCGCCGTGTCAGCCGGAACCGTTGCCCCGGGCACCACCATCGACGATGTCACCGCGCTGACCTCGGCTATGCGCGGGATGATCCACACAGCCCGCGACGTGCCCCCGCACGCCTGGCAGCGCTTCCTCGACATTCACCTCGCCGGCCTGCGAACCATAGCGACCCCTGGCCGGACTGGGTGAAAGGCCACCGGGCCGAAAGAGCCGCCAGTTCAATGCCCTCGCGTTCTCGCTCAAGCGTCTGGCGGGCTCAGCTTGCTGGGCCAGACTCGCGGCCCGATTCCCGCGGTCCCCGCACGGTGATCAGCACCAGTCCCGCGGCGATCACCAGGCAGGCGCAGATCGCGCCGCCTCGGTCGTGCGGCAATCGGGTCGGCCAGACCCACGGCGTGGTCGAGCGGTGCGCCAGCGCCCCTTCGGCGATCAGCAAGTAGGCCATCGGCCCGGTCCAGCTGAACGCGCCGCCGAGTGCTGCCGCCGACAGCAGGCCGATGCCCGCCATGCCGCCGAGGTTGCGGAGCAGGGCAAGGGACCCGCCGGCCATCCCGCCTGGCGTGGCGCCGGCGGCCAGTGCGCCGAACGCGATAGCGGTGAGCGCTACGGCGGCACCCAGCCGCAGCCAGGGCAGCCACCGTCCGGCGGCCCGTTCTGGCTCTCCGAACGGCCCGTAGGTGGTGACCGCGATCACCGCCGCGGCTCCGGTCTCGATCGTCAGCGGGATGAACTGGCGGGCCGCAGCGCCGCCGACGATGTTCCAGTGCCAGTGCAGCGCGGCCCACAGCAGCGCGCCGAGCCCGGCCAGCAGTGCCAGCGCCGTGGGCACCCGGCGGCTGACCAGGTACAGACGCGTCAGCTGGCATGCGGCCGCCATCCGGTCTCGTCGGGTCCCGGCCGCCAGACGCGGGACACTTCCCGGCGCCGGCCGGTGCACGCCCGCGGTTGTCATGGCAGGTCCTTCAGGGTGAGCTGGCCAGCCCGCAGCGCGGCCAGATGTGCGGAAAGCCAGGCGTCCCGGGCCGCAGGCGTGAGGACCGCGAACCGCCTGGCCGCGGCGTAGACCGGCCCGGTCAATGGTCCCGGCCCGCGCTCCGATTCTGACGGTGCGAGTCTCAGCGCGGCCGCGCGCCCCCACTGCGGCGTGCCGACCATGTTCAGCAGCGGCGGCTGCGCGGTGAACGGCACGCCTGCGTCTTGCAGCAACGCTGCCTGCACGGCCTGCTGCGCCGGGCTGCCCGGGCTACTGCCGGCGCCTACGAAGGCGTGGGCGAACAACAGCCGCAGCTGGCCGGCGAAACCCTGCGTGACCGCGGGTTTCCCGCACGAGCCGCACGCTCCGGGCAGGTTGAGCAAGCCTAGTGCCATGCGGAGCACTGGCGGCTGGCCGCCAAGCGTCATCGGCTGCGGGAGCACGCCGGCACGGTCGGGGTAAGGCGCGGCGACCTGGGTGGCACGCCTCGGCGCGCCGGGCAGGCCGGTCACCTCGGTGAGCGCCGGCGCTAGCGCGGCGGTCGCGTCAGGCAGCCAGCGGCGGTAGGCCGGGTTCAGGCACACCGGGACGCCGGCCGCCCGGCCGCAGACGGGGATGTACGCCAGCGGCGCGTCGTCCGCGGCGTCATGTAGGGCGGGGATGACCATGCCGTGCGCTGTGAGCCGCGCGGTACTGGCTAGGTCGACGGCGGTCCCGGCCGATACCACCCCCGCGAGCGTGATGATCGCGGCGGCGATACGCAGCCGCCGGCCGCCGGCCCGTCCGGGCAGGCCGGTCACGCCCAGTGCCGCGACGGCGATCCCGGCCAGGAACATGATCCTGGCGATGGGCACGTCCGGCAGCCAGCGGTAGAAGGTGCCGGAGTTGGCCTGGGCGCTGCCGTCGAAGTTGCCGTTGGAGTTGGTCGGCAGGATCACGGCCCACCCGCTGATATGGCTGAACCCGGTCCGCGAGGACAGCGCCATCGCCAGGAACCCCCCGAAGGCGGCCACCGGCGCGGCGAACCGGCTCCGCCAGAAGGCCCCCACGGCGAACCCGGCGGCACAGAACGCGGCTACCGCCGTGGCGCCGACGGCGACCCACCACCACGGCGGCGTGCCCGCGACGCCCCGGCGGGCGTACATCGCGAACATGACGCCCACGAAGATCAGGTATGCCGCCACCGCCCAGATCGCGGTCGCGGCCCAGGTGGTGAGCTGTGCCGCCCAGCGCGGCCAGGCGGTCGCGGTCACCAGGTCAGCCAGGCCGCGGCGGCCGTCCCGCGATGCCATCCAGGCGGCCATGGCGGCCACGAACGGACCGAAGTCGATGATCGTGTGCCCCTGGCCCATGTTCCAGAACGTGCGCAGGCCATACAGCGGCGCCGTGGCCGTGCTTGGCCGGTAGGAATCGAACCAGAACAGCCCGGCGATCAACGGCAGGATCCAGGGCATCGCGTTGCGGCGCAGTTCCACGCGCAACAGCCGGGTGGCGCCCCGCGTGACAGCGCTGGTGGGGCGCGGTATCCGGTGCCGCAGCACCGGGGCGCCGGTCGCAGCGGCCATCACGCCGCCGCCCTTGCGGACCGGGCGGCCGCGAGGACCGCACTGTAGCCGCGCTCCAGCGGAGCGTCGCCGGCCGCGCCGGTGCCCTCGCCGCGGGCGGTCAGCTCGTCCGGCGTGCCCTGGAACACGATCTTCCCGGCGTCCATCAGCGCGACCTCGCTGCAGGCGGCACCGACGTCCTCGACGAGGTGGGTGGAGACGATCACGGTGGCCCGCTCGCCGAGGTCGCGCAGCAGGGCCCGGAACGCCACCCGCTGCTCGGGGTCGAGACCGGCCGTCGGCTCGTCGAGGAGCAGCAGCTCGGGCTCGTTGACGATCGCCTGCGCGATCCCGACACGGCGCAGCATGCCGCCGGACAAGGTGCGCAGCTTCGCTCTCGCCCTGCCGCCGAGGTCAACCTGCTCGATCGCGGTGGCAACCGCCTGCGGCACCCGGCCTGGCGGCATCTCCTTCAGCAGCGCGAAGTACTCGACGAACTCGGCCACCGTGAATCCCGGGTAGTAGCCGAGATTCTGCGGCAGGTAGCCGAGCCTGCGCCGGATCTCGCGCCGCGGGCCGTACTCTCCCGGGTCGCGGCCGAGCAGCCGCACGCGGCCGGAACCGGGCGGGATCACCGTTGCCATCATCCGCAGCAGCGTGGTCTTGCCCGCGCCGTTCGGGCCCAGCAGCCCGAACACCCCCGGACCGGTTTCCATGGTCACCCCGGCCACCGCCTGTGTGCGGCCAAATCGCCTGGTCACATCGCTGATCTCAACGTTCATCACGTTGTCCATGACGTCCCCTTCGGGATGCGAGTGGCGAGCCACGCGATGGCGCCGCCGGCGGCGGCGACCGCCAGGTAGGGAAGGACCAGCCCGGAGCTGGCGACCGCCATGGTGACCTGGCCGGAAGCCGACTGTGCGGCAAGGACCGTGACTGCCCAGCCGGCCAGGCCAGCCGCGACACCGACGTTCGCCGAGCGGGTGACCGTCGCTGCCGCAAGAGCCAGCGCCGACACCGCGGTCATCGGGATCAGCCAGCCGAAGGTAACCGCGGCGGCGGTCCCCGACGCCGCCGAGGCGGCCAGCCCCAGGGCCGCGTTCAGCGCGAACACGGCCAGCACCCGGACCAGCAGCACCATCCGGTGGCTGACCGCCACGCTCTGCGACAGTTCCCAGGCCGGGTCGATGCCGGGGCCGTAAGCGTAGGCGATGCCCGCGGCGGCGACCGCGGGCGCGAGCAGGGCCACGAACGGCGTGCCGGTCCCCAGCGTGGCGAACATCCCGGCCGCCAGCACGACGACGCTGGCGACGACCCAGCCGAGCAGCAGCGACGGCGTGGTCACCAGCGCCCGCGCCAGGCCCGGTGAGCGCAGCACCCGCCCGGCCAGCCGCTCCGCCAGTCCAGGGTGGCGGCGCCAGACCTCCGCGGCGACTCCCAGCCACACCCGGTGCAGGTCGACGTCGCGCGGGCACCCGTCCTGGCCTGGTTCCGGCAGGTCACCGCGGTCATCAGTCATCTCGTGGCTGAAGGTCATCGTCCGCCTCCGTCCCGCACTGGCTGCCGCAACGCAGCGCGCATGAGCTGCCGGACCCGGTGGGCGCGGCTCTTCACGGTGCCCTCGGGAACGCCCATCAGCCCGGCCACCTCGGTGACCGACCGGTCCTCCACGTACATCAGCCGCCAGACCTCCTGCGTCGTGCTGCCCCCGGGGCCGAGCGCCCTGACCGCCTCGGCGAGTTCAGCTCGGGACACGGCTGCCTCCGCCGGATCAACCGCGTGCTGGTTGCCCTGGCCGGCCAGCGCGGCCAGGGCGGCCAGCGACAGTCCGTCAGGGCCGCGGCGGCGCAGCCACAGCGCCGCCTGCCGCCGGGTGATCCCCCACAGCCAGCCGCCTGGCGAGCCCTCGGGCCGGTAGCCTCGCGCCCCCTGCCAGACCGCCAGAAAGCTCTCCTGCAGCACGTCCTCCACCTCGGCGGCGGGCAGGGTGGTGCGCAGCCGGGCTGCCAGCCACGGCGCGTGCCGCGCGAACAACTCACGCAGCGCGGTGTCGTCGCCACCCGCCATCGCGGCGATCAGCTCATCGTCGTCCATCGCTTCTCTATTGCGTTCCGCTGGCAACAGGTTCACAGGGACGGGAAATTAACCGCAGAGGTATTCCGCCGCGGCCGGGGCGAAGGCAAGCCCGTGGCCAGGGGCTTGCAGCGTGCGCAGGCCGTCGCCCTGGACGGCGATCCCGCCCGGACCTTCGAGCGCGCCGAGCGCGGCGAAGGACCCCTGATCGATGTCCTCGACCAGCGGGGGCAGCGGCAGGCACATGGCGAGCTGCCCGGAGATGTCCGGCAGCAGGTGCGGCATGACCGGGATGCTGAAGGTGCGGGCCAGGCTGGCGATCCGCAGGAACGGCGTGATGCCGCCCACCCGGCACACGTTCGGCTGGATGAAGTCGCATCCATCCAGCATCAGCAGGTCCAGGAACTCGGCCTCGCTGAACAGGCTCTCTCCGGCAGCGATCGGGATGTCGATGGCGGATCGCAGCCTGGCGTAGCCGCGGGTGTCCTGTGCGGGCAGCGGCTCTTCCAGCCAGTAGATGTCGAATCTGGCCAGAAGGGCGGCGGCACGGCGCGCCGTGGGCAGATCCCAGAGCTGGTTCGCGTCGACCATCAGGTGCCGTCTCGGGCCGATGATCTGGCGGACCGCGGCGACCCGCTCGACGTCCTGGTCCAAGTCCGGCAGCCCGACCTTGATCTTGACCCGGCTGTGGCCTGCCGCGACCCACCGGCTGACCTGCTCGGCCAGCTCGTCCAGCGTCAGGTGCCGGTTGACACCGCTGGCGTACACGCCCGCCTGGTCCCGGCGCCTGCCGATCAGGTCTGCCAGGCTCTTGCCACCGGACCTGGCGCGCATGTCCCACAGGCCGATGTCGACCGCCGCGACCGCGAGCGTGGCGATACCGCCGCCAGCCTCCCGCAGCTGCCACCGCAGCCGGTCCCACACGAGCTCGGGCGCGACAGGGCCGTCCTTGACCACTGGCCGGCAGTCATCGTCGAGCACCGCCAGGATCGCGCGTGCCCCGGCGTCGACGGTCCAGGTGAATCCGGTCCCTGTGGCTCCGTCGTCGGCTACCAGGTGAGTGACGATCAGGTGCTGGTGCTCCCTGCCCGGTCCCCACGGCACGGGCATGCGCAGGCGGTAGGCCTGCGACGACATCGACGTGATGCGGCTCATCGGAGCTGGCTGATAGTCGGTGTAGGCAGGCAGAACTCACCGCCGAGGTGAGCGAGCACCGGATCGCGCGGGTCTGGCTGCCCAGTGCCGCCGAGCAACTCGGCGGCGAAGGCCTCCGCGTCATCGCGCGGATGAAAGCCAAGCGACTCAGCTTCGGTCAGGCTGGCCCAGCCGCCCCTGGTGTTGCGGGAGACGCCATAGACCACGCGGAAGCCCGGCCGGTCGGCCGCCAGGCACGCCTCGAAAAGGCGGCCAGCGTCGTCGGGGGACAGCCACGTCGACAGCGCCCGGACCGTCCGCGGCCGATCCGCGCAGGTGAGGATGCGGAGGCAGATGGCATCCATGCCATGCCGGTGGTGATACAGGGACGCCAGCGCCTCGCCCGCTACCTTCGACACGCCGTAGTAGCTGTCGGGCGCAGGAAACGCGTAGTCGGCGGCAGGGAACGCGGCCCTGGGAGTAAATCCGACGGCGTGATTGGACGAGGCGAAGATCACCCTGCCCACGCCGGCTCGCCTGGCCGCCTCGAACGTCACGTACGTTCCGTGGATATTGGCCGCGGCGATCTGCTCCCACGGCGCCTCGGCGCTGATCCCCGCCAGGTGGATGACCGCGGAGACGCCCGAGCAGGCCGTCGTCATGGCGACCAGGTCGGTCACGTCCGCCCGCACCGCCTCTTCGCCTGGCCCGGCCGTGATCTCGGCCAGGTCGACCAGCCGCAGCACCCGGTCGGCGCGGGCCAGTCGTGGCCTCAGCATGGCCCCGATCCGTCCGGCCGCGCCGGTGATCAGGACGACGGCCGGATCGGGCCTCACCGGACCCCGTACAGGTATTCCAGGGCAAGCTGGTCCAGATGCTCGAAGGCCATGCCCCGCGCGCCTAGCGCCTCGGTGTCCGCCGTGACGCCGACGATGTCCCGCCAGGTCTCCCCGGGAGCCAGCGTCGGGACCGCCAGCGCGTCCACGCGCGCAGCGGACAGGGCCTGCTGCACCTCGGGGTCGGCGCGGAATGCCCGCACCTTCTGGCGCAGGATCAGGTAGTTGCGCATGCAAGCCGCGGCAGATGTCCATACCCCGTCGTCGTCCTCGGTCCGCGGCGGCTTGAAGTCGAAATGGACCGGCCCGTCGTATCCGCCCGCTTCGAGCGCGTCCACCACCCAGAACGCACCGCGCGCGTTGCCGGCGCCGAACCGCAGGTCCTGGTCGTACCGCGGGCCGTGCTGCCCGTTCAGGTCGATGTGGAACAGCTTCCCGTGCCACAGTGCCTGGCTGATCGCATGCGCGTAGTTCAGGCTTGCCATTTCCTCATGGCCGATCTCGGGGTTGATGCCCACGAGGTCCGGGTGCTCAAGCTCGTTGATGAACGCCAGCGCGTGCCCGGCCGTCGGCAGCAGGATGTCGCCGCGCGGCTCGTTGGGCTTGGGCTCGATCGCGAACCTGAGCTGATACCCGTGATCAAGCACATAGCCGCACAGGACGTCCATGGCCTCCTTGTACCGGTCAAGGGCGGCCCGAATGTCCTTGCTCGCACCTGATTCCGCCCCTTCCCTGCCGCCCCAGCACACGTATACGCCGGCGCCGAGCTCCGCAGCCAGATCCAGGTTGCGCATCACCTTGGCCAGCGCGAACCTGCGCACGTCGCGGTCGTTCGCGGTGAAGGCGCCCTCCTTGAACATCGGATGCCCGAAGAGGTTCGTCGTCGCCGTCGTCACAACGAGGCCGGTGTCGGCGAGTGCCTGCCGGAACGCTGAGATCTGCGTGTCGCGCTCACTCGCCGTGGCATCGAAGTCGAAGACGTCGTTGTCGTGGAAGTTGACGCCGTAGGCACCGAGTTCTGCCAGCTTGCGCACGGCGCGGTCGGCGGGCATCGGCGGCCGCACGGCCGAGCCGAACACGTCGACTCCTTGCCAGCCCACAGTCCATATGCCAAACGAAAACTTGTCCGCTGCTGTTGGCTCGTAGTGTGCTGTCACAGGGCTGGTTGTCACGGGCGCTCCTCGTGGCGGTTCGGGTCGGGCGGGGCAGCTTGGAGGGCACGTGAGGGTGGCAAGGCTGCACGCGGCGGCAGATATCAGGCTCGCTGATGAGCCGGTGCCTGAGGCAGGTCCTGGCCAGAGCCTGGTACGTGTCACCGCAGTGGGGATCTGCGGCTCCGACCTGCACTGGTGGAATGAGTCTGGCATAGGCGACGCACGGCTGACCATGCCGCTCGTTCTCGGGCACGAGAATGCCGGGGTCATCGCGGCCGGGCCGAACGCCGGGCTGCGGGTGGCAATAGACCCGGCAATCCCGTGCGAGAGCTGCCAGCAGTGCCGCGATGGCCATAGGAACCTGTGCCCGGCGGTTCAGTTCTCTGGCCACGGCACCGTCGACGGCGGAATGCGCGAGTTCCTGACCTGGCCGACGGCGCATCTGCACCGCCTGCCTGACCGGCTGACGGATGGCGATGGCGCCATGCTTGAGCCGCTCGGAGTCGCCGCGCACAGCCTTGACCTAGGCCATGTGCGGCTCGGCGGGACCGCCGCCGTGGTGGGTTGCGGGCCGATCGGGCTGCTGCTCATCCAACTGCTGCGAACGACAGGTGCCGCGACGATCGTCGCGATCGATCCGCTGCCGCACCGTCGGGAGGCCGCGGCACGGCTTGGGGCTGACCTGGCAGCCGAGCCGGCGGCCTCGGCCGGGCTGTACGACCTGACCTCGGGCGGGGCAGACGTAGCATTCGAGCTGGCCGGCACCGGCCAGGCGGTGCAGTTGGCTATGACGGCCGCCAGGCCGGGCGGCAGGGTAGTCCTGGCCGGTATCCCCGGCGATGACCGCACGATCTTCCAGGCCTCGGTAGCGCGGCGCAAGGGGCTGACCATAGCGATGGTGCGTCGGATGAATGACGGCTACCCGCGGGCAATCCGCCTCGCGGAGAGCGGAACGGTCGACCTCGCTTCCCTGGTCACGCACCGGTTCCCGCTCGAGGCTGCGGCTGAGGCGATGCAGACCGCGGCCCGCAGGGTCGGTCTGAAGACGATGATCGCCCCTGCCGCTGGCTCCCAGGAAAAACCCAGGAACGAGTTATAGAGTGTGCTCGGCCTGCCGGAAGTGCAGGCGTGCCCTAGGGGGCCGCGTGGGGTCTACGGCAAGCCGATCGCCAGCCAGGCCGGTCATGACCGATGTCGCGCGACAGGCCGGTGTGTCCCATCAGACGGTCTCGCGCGTGCTCAACGGTCACCCGAATGTCAGCCCTGAGACGAGGGCCGAAGTCCTCGCCGCCATCCGCGAGCTCGGCTACCGCCGCAACGCTGCCGCGCGAACGCTCGTCACCGGCCGCACCAATGTGCTCGGCGTGATCAGCTTCGATACAACGCTCTACGGCCCGGCCTCGATGCTGTACGGCATCGAGCGCGCTGCCCATCCTGGCTACACAGTGGCGGTGGCCAGCTTGCCGGGCTATAGCCGCACGTCGCTGCCCGACGCAGTAGACCGGTTTCTCAGCCAGCGCGTCGAGGGCATCATCGTGATCGCGCCGGAGATCTCAGCGATCGATGCCTTCACCCAGCTTGCCGGCGACATCCCGCTGGTCGCCGTGGGCTGCGGCACTCATGCCCCGCTGCCTTCGGTGGTCATCGACAATCTTTCTGGAGCAGCGCAGGCGACACGGCATCTGCTCGACCTCGGGCACGAGACAGTGCACCATGTGGCCGGTCCAGAGAGCTGGCTCGATGCCCAGGAACGGGCTGAAGGATGGCGGCAGGCCCTTCGCTCGGCTGGCTCGCAGGAACCGGAGCTGCTGCGCGGCGACTGGTCGGCACGATCGGGCTACGAGATCGGCCGCCAGCTGGCAGCCATGCCCGACGTTACCGCTGTGTTCTGCGGTAACGACGCGATGGCGCTCGGCCTGCTCCGCGCCCTTGCCGAGGGTGGACGCCGGGTGCCCGCCGACGTCAGCGTGGTGGGATTCGACGACATGCCAGAAGCTGCGTTCTTCCAGCCACCGCTGACGACGGTGCGCCAGGACCTCGGCGAGCTCGGCAGGCGTGCCCTGCACATGCTGATGGACCGCATCTCTGGAGAGCACCAGCCGCAGCCGATTCCGCCGATAGCGCCTGAACTAATCGTTCGGGCGAGTTCGGCGCCGGTCGGCGGCCGCAAGGCTTCTGGCTGACCCGTCACGATGAAGTATCACTCGGCGGGTTTTGCGGCACAATGTAGCTTGTGAACGCTAACAACGGTTCGGACAGATACGTCATCGGTGTCGATTTCGGTTCCCTGTCCGGCCGTGCGCTCGTGGTCCGTGTCGCCGACGGTGCGGAACTCGGCACCGCCGTGCGCGAGTTCCGGCACGGCGTGATGGATACGACCATTGCGTCGTCCGGCCGGCCATTGCCGCCAGACTGGGCGCTGCAAGATCCCGAGGACTACCTGGACGTACTGCGTCATGCCGTACCGGCCGCAGTCGCCGATGCCGGCATCGACCCAGCGCGGGTGATCGGGATCGGGACTGACTTCACTGCCTGCACGGTGCTTCCGGTCCTTGGCGACGGGACGCCGTTGTGCGAGTTCTCTGAGCTGCAGGACCGACCCCACGCCTATGCGAAGCTCTGGAAGCACCACGCCAGCCAGCCGCAGGCAGACAGGATCACCGAGCTAGCGCAGGCCAGGGGCGAGCCTTGGCTTGCCAGATACGGCGGGAAGATCTCGGCTGAGTGGCAGTTCGCGAAGGCGCTGCAATTGCTTGAGGAGGACCCCGACACCTACCGCCTGACGAGGCGCTGGATCGAGGCAGCAGACTGGATCGTCTGGCAGCTGACCGGTGCCGAGTCAAGGAACGCGTGCACTGCCGGATACAAGGGCATCTGGCAGGACGGGCGTTATCCGTCGAGCGATTTCCTTGCCGCGCTGAATCCAGGTTTCGGCAGCTTCGCCGCCGACAAGCTGGCATACCCTATCTCCCCGCTCGGCAGCCGGGCAGGTTCGCTCACTCCGCGCGCAGCGAAGTGGACCAGTCTGCCCAGCGGAATCGCGGTAGCCGTCGGGAATGTCGACGCGCACGTGACGCCGCCGGCCGCCAGCGCCGTCGCTCCTGGCCAGATGGTTGCGATCATGGGCACCTCGACGTGCCACGTGATGAACGGGACGGCGCTGGCCGAGATACCGGGCATGTGCGGCGTGGTCGACGGCGGAATCCTGGCCGGATTGTGGGGTTACGAGGCTGGCCAGAGCGGAGTGGGTGACATCTTCACCTGGTTCGCTGAGCAGCTGGTTCCGCCCGGATACCACGCCGCCGCCAGCCGCCGCGGGCTGACGCTGCATGAACTGCTGACCGCGGAGGCCGCCGCGCAGCCGGCCGGAGCGCACGGGCTGATCGCGCTCGACTGGCTCAACGGGAACCGAAGCGTGCTCGTCGACCATCACCTGTCCGGCGCGATCGTCGGCCTCACGCTGGCCAGCCGGGCACCGGAGATATACCGCGCGCTGCTTGAGGCGACGGCCTTCGGCACCAGGGTCATCATCGATGCCTTCGAGGCAGCTGGCCTCCCGGTAACCGAGCTCATCGTCGCTGGCGGCCTGATGCGCAACGACCTGCTCATGCAGATCTACGCCGACGTGACCAGGCGACCGCTCAGCCTGGTCGCCTCCGGGCAGGCGCCAGCCCTGGGATCGGCGATCCACGCGGCCGTGGCGGCCGGCGCCTACCCCGACGTGCCGGCCGCCGCCGCGGCCATGGGCAGCAAGCGTGCGGGTGTCTTCATCCCAGACCCGGCGAGCGCGGGCGTCTACGACCAGCTGTACGCCGAGTACGTGCTGCTGCATGACTACCTCGGGCGCGGCACCAACGAGGTCATGCACCGCCTCCGCGCGCTGCGTAACAGGGTGCGCGAGGGCGCGCTTACGGGGTCGGCGGCAGAAGGCGGCCAGCCGTGAATCCTGAGCCAGCCGTGGGCGTCGGCCGGGCGGCGGTACCCGACCCGGCCGTGACGGCTGCGGTCAGTGACGTCCGGCGTACCGTCGCGATGCTGCACGCGGAGCTTGTGCGCAACGGCCTGGTTGCGTGGACGTCCGGCAACGTCTCGGCCCGAGTGCCTGGCACGGACCTGATGGTGATCAAGCCAAGCGGCGTTCCCTATGCCGACCTGACCGCCGACACCATGGTGGTCTGCGACCTCAGCGGTGCGCGCGTGGGCGGCGACCTCAGCCCGTCCAGTGACACTGCGTCGCACGCCTACATCTACCGGCACATGCCGGAGGTCGGCGGTGTCGTGCATACGCACTCCAGGCACGCGACCGCCTGGGCGGCACGCGGCGAGCCCATCCCATGCGTCATCACCGCGATGGCGGATGAGTTTGGCGGCGAGATCCCGATAGGGCCTTTCGCGCCGATTGGCGGTGACGAAATCGGCAAGGCGGTCGTCGCGACCCTGACGGGGCACCGCTCGCCCGCCGTCTTGCTGCGTAATCACGGCGTGTTCACCATCGGCGCCACCGCTCGCGACGCGGTGAAGGCGGCGGTGATGTGCGAGGACGTGGCATGCACCGTTCATCTCGCCAGCATCCGCGGTGACCTCGATCCGCTGCCGCGCCAGCAGATCGACGCCCTGTACCTGAGGTACAAGAACGAGTACGGCCAACGCTGAACCGCTGGCCGCAAATCTGCTGTGCTCAACCGCATTAGGGAGATCGAGAATGACCGAGCGGAGGCCAAGGATCGGCATCCTGGGCATCATGCAGGACCTGTACGACGACATGATTCCCGGCATCGCCCGCCGTCAGGAGGGGTACGCGGCCGAGCTATCCGACAGCCTCGCTGAGGTGGCCGAGTTCATCCCCGGCAAGGTGGTGAAGTACCGGGAAGACGCCGAGCAGGTGATGCGCGAGTTTGAGAACGCCGATCTCGACGGCGTGCTCGTCGTGATGCTCACCTACGGCCCGGCCATGCGGGTTGCGCGGCTGCTGGCCGAGTCCAGGCTGCCGATCTGCCTGGCCAACATCCAGCCTGAGCCTGCGGTCACTCCCGAGTGGGACATGGCCGACATGACCTACAACCAGGGCGTGCACGGTGCGCAGGATACCGCCAACGCGATGGTTCGAGCCGGGCGGCGATTCTGTGTACTGACCGACGACTGGCGCAGCCAGCAGTTCCGCGCCGATGTGGGCCGCTGGGCGCGCGCGGCGGCTGCGGTGCGGGCATGGCGGTCGCTGAAGGTCGCCCTGGTCGGCTACGCGATGAACGACATGGGCGACATCCGCGTGGACGAGAGCGCACTGGTCCGCAGCCTCGGACCGCAGATCCGCGCCGTCGCGCCAGGCGAGGTGTACCGCGGAATGCTCGCGGTCACCGACGCGCAGGTGGCTGAGGTCATCGCTTTCGAGGACGCCAGGTTCGAGATCGACCCTGCGTTGTCGGCAGCCGAGCGCGCTGACCACGCACGCATGCAGGTCGCGATCCAGTCCATGCTCGAATCGGGCGGCTATGGCGCCTATACCGCGCACTTTGACGCCATCGGCGAGGACGGCCGGTTCGCCAGGCTGCCACTCGCCGCCGCCTCCACGCTGATGGCAGCCGGCTACGGGTACGCCGCCGAGGGCGATGTGCTGACAGCCTGCCTGGTCTACGCGGGGCATCGGTTGATCGGGGATGCGCATTTCACCGAGATGTATGCGATGGACTTCCCATCGGATTCGGTGCTGATGAGCCACATGGGCGAGGGCAACTGGAAGATCGCCCGCTCCGACCGCCCAGTGAAGCTGATCAAGCGGCCGCTAGGGATCGGCAGGCTGGGCGACCCGCCGACATTCCTGTTCCAATACCAGCCGGGTCCGGCCACGCTCGCGACCCTGGTGTCGCTGGAAGGCGAGAAGTTCCGGCTCGTCGTGGCCGAAGGCGAGAACCTCGACAGCCAGGAACTGCCGGCTCTGGAGATGCCCTACGGCCAGTTCCGGCCGGCTACCGGCGTGCGCGCATGCCTCAACGGCTGGCTGACCGCCGGCGGCCCGCACCACGAAGTCATGAATCTCGGCGAGCATGCTGCCGACTGGAAGGTCTTCTGCCAGCTCGCCGGGATCGAGTACGTACAGGTCTGACTGCGCCGGCGGCCAGCCTTGCGGGTCAGCCGGCGCCGACAGTGTGGCGCTCGGCGAGCGCCCTGCGGTATTCGGCGATCACGATGTCGTTCAGTTCCTGGACCGAGGTGTCCTTGCTTGCCTTGTCGAGCGTGATCATCCCGTGCTGGAGCAGGTTAACCCGGTCGGTGATCTCCAGCACCTGGCCGTAGTTGTGCGCGATGATGATCACGGACACACCGCCGCGGTGCTTGATGTCCCTGATCAGGTCAAGGATGATCGCGGCCTCCTTGGCGCCCATGGCCGCCAGCGGCTCGTCAAGCAGCAGGATCTTCGCGTCGGTGTAGACCGAGCGGGCGACGGCGATCGCCTGCCGCTGCCCGCCGGACAGCCTGGCGACGGGGAGGTCGACCGATTTCAGTCCGATGCCCATCTCGTCCAGGCGCTGCCTGGCCAGCTTGCGCATTTCCCGGTTGCTCAACAGCGGCCACCGGACCATTTCGCGGTTGAGGAACATGTTGTGGTAGACGCTGAGCTCGCCGATCAGCGCGAGGTCCTGGTACACGACGTCAATGCCGAGCGACCGGGCGTGATCCACGGACTTGAACGTGACCTCCTGGCCTTCCAGCAGGATCCGGCCCGAGTCGGGCGGCTGGAAGCCGCAGAGGATCTTCAGCAGGGTCGACTTCCCGGCCCCGTTGTCGCCGATGAGACCGAGCACCTCGCCGCGCGCTAGGCGCATGCTGATGTCGACCAGTGCGGTCACCGCGCCGAACCTCTTGGCGATGTGCTCGACCCGCAGGACGTCGTCGGCTCCGGCCGGAGCGGCAAGGTCGCCGGAAGCCTGAGCGGTCATATCGCTCTACCCCTTCCCCGCAGCCGGGCAAGCTGAACGTTGAGGACCATGGCCACCAGGATCGCGCCGCCGAAGAAGATGTTGAGCGGATTGGCGCTGATCCCGAGGACGTCGAAGCCGTCGATGAGCACGGCGAGCATGGCGGCGCCGAAGAACGCGCCGATCATGGTGCCTGACCCGCCGAGCATCGCCGTGCCGCCGATGACCGCGGCGGCCACCGAGTAGAACATCGGCAGGTACTCGCCGGCAGACGGATCGATGATGCTGGTCTGGAACGCGATCTGCAGGCCGACAAAGCCCCCGGCGACGGCACAGATGATGAAGTTCCCGTACTTGATCCTGGCAACGTTGACGCCGGCCTCCCTGGCGCCGAGCTGGTTGCCGCCGACCGCTATCGTGTGCAGCCCCCACCTGGTCCTGGTCAGCACCACGTGGAAGATGGCGATCAGCACCACCGCCCAGATGATCTCGGACCAGGCGTAGCCGCCGTTGGCGCTGCCGAGATACTGGCCGAGCTTGAAAGCCGACGGCGGTATGGGCGCCTGCTCGTCGTGGCTCATGGTGTACATGGCGCCCCAGAGTATGAAGCCGGTCCCGAGCGTAGCGATGAACGAAGGCAGCCCGAGGTTGACCGTAAGGAACGCGTTGACCACGCCCACGAAGGCGCTGAACACCAGTGTCAGCACGATGGCTAGGACGGCGGGAATGCTGTAGTACTCGATCATGAAATACATCAGGAACGGCGCTATCACGTACACGAAGCCAGGTGACAGGTCAATCTCACCGCTGATCAGCAGCAGCACCTCGCCGATCGCGATGATTATTACTGGCGCCGCGATCTGAGTCAGGTTGACCAGGTTCACCCTGGTGAAGAAGACGGGCCGCCCCGTCGAAGAGATGAAGCCGAAGTAGACGATCATCAGCACGACGACCATGAACACGGTCGCCTCGCGCTGACGCATGAGGACGGCACCACTCCGCCGCAGTCGTCCCCACACGCTGGGCCCGGCGGTCGGGGCGCCTGGTGGTCCTGCCGCGGTAGTCGGGGTGCGCTGGGCGATGTCGCTCACCTCGGCCCTCCTCTTCTCGTTCCGCACGCTCCGTATGCGCGCCAGCGCCAGATACTCGCATGCGCCCACATGCTCAGTATCCGGCGCTGGCACGTCTAGCCAAAGGCCGTATCCCGGCCGGTTTCGTCAGGTGCTTGTGGTGGCCATCGGGCTCTGGATCGCACCGGACCGCGGCACCAGGGTGGGCTTCGTGGCGCCCGTTGACCCCTCGTAGGTGGTCTTGGACGTCAGGTACGGTCCCACGTTGGACTTGGTGATGAAGCTCAAGCCTGTGTCGGTGTCTGGCGGAGCGACCAGGCCACCGGTCAGGTTGAACAGGTAGAGGTAGAGCGTCGGAAGGAAGCCCTGAAGGTACGGATCCTGGTTGATGGTGAAGTCAATCTGGCCAGACTGGATCGCGGTCAGCGTGCCAGGAGTCAGGTCGAACCCGCCGGCCGGGATCTTGCCGACCAGGCCGGTGGCTGCCAGCGCGGGGCCGAGAAGCTCCGTCGATCCGGCGTCCACAGCGAACGCGCCCTTGAGCTTGGAACCATTGCCGATCAGGTACGCCTTCTCGGCCGACTCCTCCGCCGACGTCGACACACCGGTCGCGATCTCGTGCACGGTGTAGCCCGCCGGGGTCAGGATCGACGCCGCCCCGTCGTAGCGCGGCTGGATGTTGCCGGTGCCCGGGGTGGCGATGAAGATGGCGATGTCTCCCGGCGTGGGAGCAAGCGCCTTGATTTGCTCGCCCATCTGCTGGCCGGACAGGTAGAGCGCCTGGCCGACATAGCAGAGCCGGTTGGTGCCGATGTCGGCGACGCCGCCCTTGAGCACGACCCCGTCCGCGTTGTAGCTGATCACAGGGATGCCGGCGGTCAGGGCGTTCGCGACCGGGCTCGTGAACGTGGTGGCGTTGATCACCGTGGTGGCGATGCCCGCAGCCTTCGCGGAGGTTGCCGTGGTGATCGCGACCGCCATCTGCGCGGCATTCGATGACGTGGATCCGGTCCACTTCGGTGTCGGCAGGCCAAGCAGCGTGGCGGCGTCAGAGAAACCGAACTTGGTGGGGACGAAGAACAGGTTCGTCGTGACGTGGTTCACGAACCAGAACTGCCACTTCGGAGTCTTCGGGAAGTCGCCGATCGCGCCGCTCTTGGCCGCCGTGGCCGGGGTCGAGCTGCACGCCGTCAGCAGCGCGGACGCTGCGGCCGTCGCGCTCACCAGCCCGGTACCAGCCAGCAGTCGACGGCGTGTCGGGCTGTCCCTCATGTTGAGGGTTTCGATTGCCTCATCGACCTTCGGGTCGACTTTCTTCATCGCGGACCTCCAGTCACCTTGCCTGATTACGGAACACCGCTAGCCTCCTGGTGCGGCCCTGCGGCGTACGTCGCCCCATTGGGAAGACGCCACAAGCGGCTGACCAGATCCATCTATATAGGCCGTGACACCTTCTGGGAAGTCGGCGCGAACTTCCGCCGGAGTCCCGGGCCGTTACTTGGTGTGAGCGCTCACATCGATGAAACAATACGACGTTGTGACGCCATAAGCTAGCGGCTCGCTGCAGAATTGTCGGTTCTGGTCGCTATGGCTGTTCTCCTTGTTCATCATGATTTGAGGGGATTTGGGATTTGGGATGATGGCGAGGCGATGATGCAAGTCGGTGCGACGGGCAGCGCGGCCGGAGGGCGAGCGGTGCGTAAGACGGCGGTCACTCTTGCCGATGACCGGGAGCTGATCTACTACGGTGACCTGCCGGAGCACCCGGACGACTACCCCGATCGACGGCAGCTCAGCCGGTTGACGGCCGCGTCAGAGCTGCGTTTCGACCAGCTGCTCGGTGAGTGGGTAGTCGTTGCCGGCCATCGGCAGAACCGGACCTACCGGCCCGCCGACAACGAGTGTCCGCTGTGCCCGTCTACGTCAGCCAGTCTGACCGAGATCCCCGCGCCCAGCTATGACGTCGTGGTATTCGAGAACAGGTTTCCCGCGCTGGCAGGTGACGCGGTGGCGACGGTTGCCGTAACCGGCGACGTGCCTGGTGGCGATGGCGGGGTGCTACGTCGGCGGCGGGCGGCCGGCCGGTCGGAGGTCATCTGCTTCAGTCCCCAGCACGACGCCTCATTCGCCGACCTGACCGAGGCGCAGGTTGCCACGATCCTCGCCGCCTGGACCGATCGCAGCACCGAGCTGGCGCGGCTGCCTGGCGTCGAGCAGGTGGTCTGCTTCGAGAACCGGGGCCGGGAGATCGGGGCCACGCTCTCCCATCCGCACGGGCAGATTCACGCCTTTCCGTTCGTCGTGCCGCGTACCGCGCGCATGCTCGATACCACCGCGGCCTGGCGACAGCGCGCCGGGCAGAATCTGTTCGATGCCATCGTCGCCGCCGAGCGTGCCGACGGCAGCCGGGTGGTCATGGCTGGCGAGCACTGGCTGGCGTTCGTCCCGCACGCTGCCCGCTGGCCGTACGAGGTCCACCTGTACCCGAACAGGCGAGTTCCCGACCTGGCGGCGCTGACCGATGCTGCGCGGGTCGAGTTTGGCAAGCTCTACCTCGACCTGCTGCGCCGGTTCGACAGGCTGTTCGGCGTGCCAGCGCCGTATATATCGGCCTGGCATCAGGCGCCCGTGCGGGCTGGCCGGGATGATTTCGCGCTGCACCTTGAGCTGTTCACGATCATGCGGGCGCCCGGCAAGCTGAAGTACCTGGCCGGCGCGGAGTCGGCCATGGGCGCGTTCAGCACTGACGTGGTGCCGGAAGCCGCTGCCCAGTTGCTCCGCAGCCTTGGTGAAGCGAGTGCCGGTTACCCGGAATGACCTGCCCTTGCCGGTCACTCGTGGCGGCCCGGTTCCTGATGGGCGGCATGGTCCGGCCAGACGCCGAGGTGGTCGGGCTCGTCTTGCAGCTCAACCCGGTTCCGCATGCCAAGGCGCTCGGTAATCTTGCGCGGGATCTGCACCCGGCCTGCCCGGTCCAGCGTCGCGTACTCGCGCGCATGCAGTGTGGTCTTGCCCTGCTCGTCGGTAGCCGCGTGCCGGATCGTCTCGCTGCTCGTCTTGCCGTCCCTGATCGCGATCGTCCGGCGGACCTGCGACGACACCGCCGGGTCGTGGGTGACCACCAGAACCGTGACGCCGAGTTCGGTGTTGGCGGTCTGCAGGGCGGCGAACACGTTCCTGGCGGTCGAGGAGTCCAGCTCGCCGGTGGGCTCGTCGGCCAGCAGCACCTTGGGCTGGTTCGCCAGGGCCGTGGCGATGGCGGCACGCTGCTGCTCGCCACCGGACATGCGGTCGGGTGTCCGGTGGGCGCAGTGCGCGATGTCGAGGGTATCGAGCAGGGCATTGGCGCGGCGCAGTCGTTCCCTGCGGCGCAGCGAGCTCAGCCGCATCGGCAGCAGCACGTTCTGCTGGGCGGTCATGTAGGGCAGCAGGTTCCGTGACGTCTGCTGCCAGATGAAGCCGGCGACGGTCCGCCGGTAGGCCAGCCGCTCTGAGGCGGTCATCGCGCCGAGGTTGTGGCCAGCCACCCAGACCGTCCCCGCCGTCGGGGTGTCCAGCCCGGCGAGGATATTCATCAGAGTGGATTTGCCGCTGCCCGCCGCGCCGATCAACGCGGTCAGTTCCCCCTCGGCGACCAGCAGATCCAGCCCCTGCAGAGCCTGGACTTCGATGCCGTCCCCGTAGTAGATCCTGACCAGCCGGTCACAGACGATCATCGCGTCCGCGCCCGTGGGCGCCAGGTCCTGCGGTACCCACGCGGCAGGTCGGCCTTCTGCGGCGGCCGACTGGGCCGTGGGACCGGACTCCGTCATGTGCCTGGACCTCCTTCAATCAGCGATTCGCAGCGCTCTGGTGCTGCCGCGGCGGTAGCTGATCACGGCCTGAACGGCTAGGACAAGCAGGGCGGCCAGCACCAGTCCGGCGGCGGAAGCGACCAGCGGGAATACGGCGGGAGTCACCACGACGGCCGACCCGCCGCTGAACGCCGCCAGGTTCATCGAGGGCCCGACCAGCGGCGCGAGCAGCCAGGCACACGCGACGCCGCCGATCGCCGCGGCCACGACCGGGGGAAGCGTCTCGGTCGCCAGCAGCAGCTCGGCCTGCCAGCGCCGCAGCCCCATTGTCGCCAGGCGCGCCAGGGTCATCTCGCGGGTCCGGGCCGTGAGCAGCAGCGACAGCAGCAGGACCAGCCCGCCGAATCCGGCCGCAGCCGCGATTCCCTGCAGCAGGGCCGCCTGTGCCGCCTGCGGCACCGGCGCCGCCGTCAGCGCGGCGAGAGCGGTGGCGCGCAACGTCACCGACCCGCCAGGCAGCGCGCGGCGGACGAGTGAGCGCAGCCGCGCCGCATCGAGCCTGGGCCCGGCGACGAGCATGAGATCGGGCTCGGGCGGGTTGGGCCCGAGCGCCCGTAGAGGCACCAGCACGACGGCGTCCGCGCCCACGCCGGGGACGCCGCCGATCCGTCCGGCCAGCCGGACCGAAATAGTACTGTTCTCCACGCTGAGGCCCGTCGGCTCCGTGCCGACAAGGTGGGCGGCGGCACTGGTGGCGAGCGCGGGGACAACTGAGGGGACGCCGGCCGGCTGGCTGCGCCCGGCATTCCCCGACAGCGCGGCCAGCGGGAATCGTGAGCCAGGCGCCTGATCGGCCACCGCCGCATACCGTGCCGGGTCGACGAACACCGCGTACAGCTCGAACCCGGTGGGCAGCGAAGCGGCTTCGACCACGCCGGTGGCCGTGGAGGCGACTCCTGGAACCGCAGAAATCTGGCGCTGCAGTGCCGGGGTGATCACCTCGCCGGATGGAGCCTGGATGATCGCGTCGGCGCCCACCTGCTGCCAGGATGCGGCCACCTGACCACGGGTTACCGATGCGCTGGTCATGGCCGGGAACGCCACCATGGCAAGCACCAGCACCAGGGCGAACGCCGGCAAGGCGGTGCCGGGCGGGGTGCGGGTGGCCCGCGCCAGTCCAACGAATGCGACCACCCCGCGCGACCGGCTCGCGATCCTGGCCAGCTCGCGGGCGAGGGGAGGGTAGCAGCGCAGCACGACGACGGCCACGGGGATCGCAACGAGCACCGGCGCCGCGCTCGTGTACAGGCCGCTGTTCCCGGAGCTCAGGCCCTGATCCCGGAGCACGATAAGCCCGCCGATGGCGACGGCGATCAGCGCCGTTTCGATGACGATCCGCCGGGCCGCCGGCTTACGGCCGACCGCCCGCCGCCGTGGCCTGCCGGTGGCGGGCGCCGCTACGCGCTGCGGGACCACGCTGATCAGGACCGGGCCGGCGAGCGTCACGGCGATCGTGATGCCAGCCAGCCACCAGCTCACTGGGTCGTCGTCGCCCGGGGTCAGGCCGATCGCGAGCACTGCGGCCGCCGCCCCTGCGGCCGCTGCGATGACCACGCTGGCCCGTAGCACCAGCCAGCCGAGCTGATACAACGCCGCGCCGCGGGCTCGCATGAGCGTGAACTCCGCGGCGCGGCGCTGCGCCACCAGCCGGGCGCCGAGCAGCAGCACCACCGCCCCCATAACGGCCAGGCTGACATACAGCAACTCGAGCACGGGGGCGGCGCCGCGTTCCCCTGCGATGAACGACGTCAGGACCGAGGGAATCTGGGAGGCGATCGCCACCGTGACCGATTTACCCATCTTGGGGGTAGTGAACGTTGCCCCGGAGGAGACCAGGCTGGTGACGCTTGCCGCCAACCCGCTCGCCATGCCCGCGGTGAGCCGGCCGAGCGCGGCCGGATACACCCAGGTCACCACCATTTCACCGGTGCCGAGCCTGGTTTCGATCAGCGGGAGCGCCCCGGGGCCGATGAAGACCGCTCCGGTCCAGTACGGCAGCTGAGGCGACGCGGCTGGCGTCAGCACGGGCCTGGCCGCCGCGGGATCCTGGCTCCAGAAGGCGGAAGCCGGGTTCGTCGGCCGGATGATCCCTGTGACCACCAGTTGCACGGGCCCCGCATTCAGCCGGGCGCCGACTCGCAGGCCGAACCTGGCCGCCGTAGCGGTGGTCACCGCCGCCTGCACCACGGCCCGCCGCCCGGCCACCGAGCCGCCGGCCGGGAGCCGTCCGGCCACGATATGAGCGTAGCGGGCCATTGCCGTGCGGTACGTCATCACGAATTGCGGCTGCCCGTACCTGGCGGCCTGGGCCGCCCCGGTAACTGGCACGTAGCCTGTGGTCAGGCTTGCCCAGGCGGGCGGGTCGCTGGCCAGCGGCACCCCGCCGGCGGCCAGCCGCGCCCGCAAGGAGGCGCCGATCGTCGCGATGTCACTGGCCAGAACATGGCCGGTAACCTCCTCCATCGACGTCTCGCCCGCCGTCCCGATGACGATCCGGTCGCCGGGCTGCGAGGCCGCAACCGCGTGCTGCAGCGCGGCGGTGCGCAACCCCACGCTCTCCCGCGGGATCGCCAGGCTGGCGAGTACGGAGGCGACCACGAGCAAGCCGAAGGCGACGCTGGCGGCGGCCCCGGTACCGGTCACCGTCACCCAGGCCGCGCGTAGCCGCAACCACAGCGTTCTCATCCGGCCTCCGCCCGCAACTGCGCCGCTGGGTCGGGTCTGCGCAGGACCGACAGGGCAGCGGCGGCGGCTGGCATGGCCCCCGTGACGAGGGCCAGGACAACGGCCGGGCCGAGTGGCAGTATCGTCAGGGCCGACGGCACCGGCTCCGTCGCACCCGCGGTGAGGGTGATCGCGGGCACCATCAACTGGGCCAGGCCGATCCCGGCCAGCAGGCCCGCCGCCGCGGCCGGAAGGCTGAGCGCGCACTGCTCCAGGCACAGCTGACCGGCCTGGGCGTTTTTCCCCACCCCCAGCGCGGCGAACACCGCGCTCTGCGTCCGGCGGGCGCGGAGGCTGGCCGCGACGCTGACCGAGAACCCGAGCACGCCGAGCAGCACCGCCGCCAGCCCGATGGCCAGCATGGCTTGCCGGGGGGCCGTCAGCAGCGGGTTGCGGAGCAGGGCCGCCTGCCGGCTGGCGCGGTCGGTGACGGACAGGCCGAGGCCGGCCGGCAGGCGTGGTACCCGGCCGTCAGCGGTGCGCAGCCACCAGCGGGTCAACGGCAAGGGCGGCGCCTGGTAGGCGGCGAGCAGGTCGTTGACCTCCGCGAGGTCGGCGATCAGCGCCCGGTTCTGTCCGAAGACGGTCGGGAAGCGGGCCACCGACGCCACGATGTGGACCATGATCGGGAACCCGCCGAGCGAGACCTGGATGACCGATCCGATGCTGAGCTGGTGGGCTGCCAGGTAACCGCTGGTAGCGATGGCCGAGACGAGCTGCGACGGCGGCTGCGCCGTGACCGCGACCTGCCCTGTGGCTTGTCCGGCGCCGAGGTTGACGGCGAGCATGACCGACGCCGACGGATCGTGTCCCGCATTGAAGGTGAGCTGCTGCCCGCCTCCGGCGGCCCGATGCCAGCCCAGGATCGATGGCGGTGCGCCGTCCGATGGCGGAAGCGTCCCGTACTGGTTCGGTGGCCCGGTCGGCACGAACGCCGAGTATCCCGTGCCCTGCCACGCCGCCAGGGCAGCACCGTGGCAGAACGCCCGGCCGAACGGACCGCTGGTCGTGGCAGCCACCGCGACGGACTCAACGCTCAGCCCCGCGGTCACGGCCGACCGCGGGCTCGCCGGGTCGTACGGCGGCAGGACGTAGGTCAGCGAGAGCCCGAGCAGCCGCAGCGGGTAATTGGCCTGCCGCGGACCTGACAGCATGAAGACCAGGGAGTGCGGCCGGCCGTCAGCGGGCAGGACCCCGACGGCGGGTATCTGGTAGGCGGCGCCGCCGGCATCGGAGATCAGGGCCATGACGGTGGCTGAGCCAAGAGCCCTCCGTACTGCCGCCGCGCCGCTGCCCGGACCCGCCCCGAGGGTCGCGAGGACCTCCAGCCGGGCGGGCTGGCCGGGGAGCAACAGCCCGGCCGGCCGCCGCGGGGTGATGCGCCGCCACAGCGCGCTCAGCGGAAGCGGCGACAGGTCGGGTCGGAGCAGGATCGTCTTACCCGCAGTGCTCGCATCCAGCGCGATCATCTGGCCACCGTTGCCGATGCTGGCGATGCTGGCCGGCGTGGCGGCGGTGACACCCGGTGCCCGGGTGACCGCCGCGGCTGCGCCCAGCGGCAGCGCGGCCGCGGAGTCCACCTGCACGTCCGAGCCAACCGCGAAGGCGGCCTGGTCCGCGGCCGACTGCCGCCAGCTTGCGTACCCGGCCAGCGCCAGCGTGGCGGTCGCCGTCGCGACGACGACGAGCAGGGCCGGTCCCGCTTGGCGGATCGGCCGCCTGGCGATCTGCCAGCTCACCATGGCGGCGGCCAGCCTCCGTTCGTGATCGGTCGCCTTGTCGGCAAGCCTGGCCAGCAGCGGCAGCCCGCGGAGCGGGATGAGCGCCACCCCTGCCAGCGCGAGTGCGGGGGCGACGGCGACCACCGGATCGATCCCAAGGGATCCCGTTGCCGGATGCGCGACCGCCGAGTAGCCGCGCAGTTCCCATACCGAGACCGCGGCGAGCGCCACTACGGCCAGATCGCCGCCCGCCCAGGCGATCCCCGCGAGCCTGGCCTGTCGGCCTCCGCGGAGCCTGGCCGCACCGGGGGTCAGGGCGTGCAGCGCCGGCCAGGTCATCACCGCCGCGCACAGCACCAGCATGGCGAGGGCCGACAGCCAGGCCAGCGCGATGATGCCGCGGCCCGGATAGCCGTTCAGGCGCAGGTTGCCCAGGCCGGCCAGCGCGCCGTTCAGGCGGGTGCCGGACAGCACGCCCGCTAGGCCGGCCAGGGCGGCGAGCACCACCGCCTCGGCCAGCACCGGCCGCGCCACCTGCCACCTGGTGGTGCCGCGCGCCCGCAGCAGCGCGGACTCCTCCTCGCGCAGACTCGCCAGCAGCCGTGCGGCCAGCGCCAGTCCCGCCCCGGCGACCAGCAGCAACTGCAGTGCGGCGATCGTGAACAGAGACCGGGCCAGCACCGTGTTGCTGGCTATGCCGTCCAGAAGTTGCGGTAGTACCGAGGTCACCTTCAGCCCATAGGGGAGGACCGAGACGGCCAGCTGCGAAACCGCCTCGCTGGTGCTCGCGGCGAGCGCCTCGATGTTCCCGCGGGCCATCGCCGGCGCCTGCGGCAGCACCAGCCACGAGGCCTGGCTCGCGGTGAGTTCCCCGCCGAAGGCAGCCGGGTTCACCACCGCGGGGCCGTAGCTGATGGAGGAACCCGGGATGATGTTCCCTGCGTAGCTGACGGGTGAACCCTGCACGCTGATCCCTGAGATGGGCAGCAGGTCAAGCGTCCAGTACGGCGAAGCCGGGTTGCTGGGCGTGAACAGGCCGGTGACAAGCAGCCCGGCCGACGCCGCGCCGGACCGGGCGGCGTCTTTGAGCACCGAGCCGGGCACCAGGTGAAGCCGGCTGGCCACGGTTACCGGCAGTGCCACCGGCAGCGGGCCGCCGGGGTGCGGCGGACCTGGCCATTTCCCTGCGGTCAGCGTCGCCTGGGCCCGGATTCCTGGCAGCGTCGCGACCTGGATCTGCGCGGCGACCCGGGGGCCATTCCTGGGCGGCGGGAGCTGGATCGGGTTCGCCCACACCGCGTTCTCCATCTGGAAGCTGACCCCTGGCCAGGCCTTCCGCAGCGTGGTACGGATCAGCCGCGAATCGGCGGCAGCTTGGCCGGCGTCGGCCAGGCCGCTGAATCCGATCACCCGGCCCTGCGGGGCAGCCAGTATGCCCTGCGCTCCGGACTGGGTAGCTCCGGCCGCGAAGGTCCAGAGCACGGCCGTGAGCCCGGTGGCGAGCAGAACCGTGAACGCGACGCAAGCCAGGAGCAGCCATGAGGACCTGGCCCGGCGGGCGAGGAAAGAGATTCCCAACCCAGGCACAGATCAGCTCCAATCCGGTCCGCAGCTGCCGCCATCTGGCTAGGTCAAATGTGGCTTCTTACCCGTCCCGCGCCCGAGTTGCCGCGTCCCCGGCCAGGGCCTGCTCCCGGGCGGCCTGTCCGCTCACGACGCACCCATCCTCTAGCAAAACGACCTTGTCGGCCAGATCGATCAGCGCCTCGTCGTGGGTGGCGACCAGGGCGGTGATTCCCTCGGAGCGCACGACGCTCAGCAGCAGCTCCATGATCTGCACGCTGGTCTCCAGGTCGAGCTGGCTGGTTGGCTCGTCAGCGATCAGCAGGCTCGGTCGGCCGGCCAGCGCGCGGGCGATGGCCACCCGCTGCTGCTGGCCACCGGAAAGCTCATCCGGGCGATGCGCCGCATGACTGGACAGCCCGGTCAGCGCCAGCATGGCCGCGACTCGCTCCCGGCGTTCGCCGGGCGACAGGCCCGCGATCCGCAGTGGAATCCCGACGTTCTCCGCTGCGGACAGCATCGGGACGAGTCCGAAGGACTGGAAGATATAGGCGACACTGTCCCGCCGCAGCGCCAGCCGCTCCCGCTCAGTCATCCGGCTCACCTCGCGGCCATCCACCCACACCTGGCCCGCCGTCAGGTTGTCCAGACCCCCGATGATGTTGAGCAGAGTGGTCTTGCCGGAGCCGGATCGCCCGCGCAAGGCGACCAGCTGACCACGGTCGACCGTGAACGAAACCCCCCGCAGCGCGTGCACGGCCGTATGCCCGCTGCCGAATGTCCGACGGACATCATCCGCCGCCACCATGACCTGCGGCTGCTGGCTGGCGTCAGCTGCGCTTTGCGCGGCAGCCAACTGGCCGGAGTCGATCCCGCACCTCCATCCCACACCCGCAAGCGCTGACCGCCTCAGCGAAACCGACCGCTTCGTTCCGAATGTTAACGCTAACGTGCCAACGGCCGGGCGAGCCACTCAGGCATTTCGATCTCGACCCGACCAGAGCTATCCGGGCGCGGCCAGATCTCGGTGCGCCCGGCGGCGTGGGACCACGGCCGGACAGACCCACACGTCTTGTTCGCTGTCACGAGTCGTAGGGGAGCAGCGTGAAATGGCCGGCGCGCCAAAGCGGATGCAGCCTGCGAAAGTGGCGCCAGTATCGCCCACCAGCAAGAAAACTCCCCTGACCTGCGAAAACACAGGATCAGGGGCGGTATTCCACTTCGGCTTCGTGCGCGACGGTCAGGCACCGGACCAAGGTCCCAACGTACTTGTCACCCGACGGACGCAGCAAGGGCGCGTAGTAGACCGTGTCCGACCCGGTGATCTTGCTCCCCGCGCTGGGGCACTCCGGGGTGAGGCCCTCGAAGGACATGGTGCCGGCGGCCGGGTTCGCGCCGGTGACTGGGCAGACCTGATCCAGCTGCACCTCGCCCACCTGGCCGATCCCGATCCTCCCTGAACACTGATCCCGGTGGCCGGCATCGCACATCCCCGAGGGTCACGATAGCTAAGAAAACCTGTTATGGCCCATTTGCTTACACGGCCCGCCCGGCGGTGACCAGAGGCCGGGCGGGCGGATAAGACAGTGGCGTCCGCTATCAAGAGGAGTAACGCAGAGCAAGCAGGTGGCTTCCGGGGACCACCTTCCCGTGGAACCCGACTGCCTCGCAGACCGGGCCCGTCGTGCACGAGATCCCGTTCAGACGCGCCGACGTGTCCCCCGCGGGCAGCACCTTCTTCTGCACCCACCACGTGGTGCCATTCCACTTCTCCAGCACCCCGACCTGGGTCCCGGCCGTGCGGACATCGCCCGCCGCCTCGCAGTCGGTGGCCGAGACGCACGAGACCGCGTTCAGCTGGCTGGACGTGGCGCCCGAGACGGTGGATGGCGCCTGGATGAGCCAGTGGGAGCCGTTCCAGACCTCGGCGAGCGAGCGGAAGGTGCCGCCCTTTTGGTAGGAGCCGACGGCCTCGCAGAAGTCAGCCGCCGTGCAGGAGACGCCGTTCAGCCCCGCGAACGACCCGCCGGCCGGCACCGGGACTGGCCGGATCACCCACGACGAGCCGTTCCAGACCTCGGAGAACAGGCCCTTACTGTCGCTGCCCACCGCGCGGCAGGCGCTCGCCGCGGGGCACGCCACGGCGTTCAGCAGGCCGCCACCGGCCGGCGCGGGAACAGGCTGGACCCTCCACGCCGAACCGTTCCAGCGCTCGGCCAGCAGGGTCGGGGCGCCGGTGCCCTTCGCGGACTCGCCGATGGCCGTGCATGCCGTGGTGCCCGAGCACGCCACCGCGGCCAGATCACTGTTCGTGGCGCCGGCGGGGGCCGGGGGCTTGGTTTGCGTCCAGGCGCTGCCGTTCCAGCGATCGGCGACCGGGACGAAGTCGTTGCCGGAGGCCTTGGTGCCGACCGCCACGCACCACTGCGCGCTGCGGCACTTCACACCTTGCAGGTCGTCAGCGGTTCTCCCGTCCGGCACCGTCTGCACGGTCCACTGCGACCCGTTCCAGGTCTCCGCGAACCCGCCGAAGCCCCGCGGGTAATCGTTGATTGCGATCGCCAGGCAGGCCGAGGACGACGAGCACGACACGGCGCCAAAGGCCTGGTTGGTCGTCCCGGCCGGCTCTGGGGGCGTCTGCATCTTCCACATCGGCGCCGTCGCCGCGGCCGCTCTCCTCACCACGGGTCTGGCGCTCCCCGCCGGGCCGGTGGCCAGCGCGGCCGCCAGCCCGACCACCGCCGCCAGCGCGCCCGCCGTGGCGACCTGCGTCAGCGGCCTCGATACCGTCCGCCTGATCTTGATCATTCGCCCTCGCGTGACATCGTGCTGCTACTCCTTGAGCTTGTCCTTGACCTCTTGCTCGGTCTTGCCGCTAAGGACCTCCGTAAGCGCTTGCCGTCGGGTCCGAACCCAAGGCTGACCCCGCCCACGTAGCGTTTACGGTCGGCGACCCAGTAGATCCCGTCGTCGCCCCAACCTCGCCTGGTCATAGCCCTGAGCGTAAGCAGGCCCACTGTCAATGGCTAGCAGAAATGGCTGGCAGCCGAGACGCACAGAACCAAGGCGGCCAAGATAAAATACTCGCTGACCTGCAAAGACTCCTGGTGGGCGGTACTGGGATTGAACCAGTGGCCTCTTCCGTGTCAGG
>CAVZHC010000017.1:0-93855 GCA_963774905.1 uncultured Actinomycetota bacterium
TCGTCGGGCCGTGGAACCACACGTCGGGGTTCAGCAAGGACATGCCGATCATCGCCGGAGAGGCACTCGCGTGGCTGCGGGCGCACCTGACCGGGAACGGGGAAGCTCCCGGCCCGACCCCCGTGCGCGTGCACGTCGGCGAGATCGGCGGCCAGGGCCAGTGGCGTGACCTGGCCGACTGGCCGCCGCCAGGCGCCCTCGCGCAGTCATGGCACCTGCAGGCCGGAGGAACCCTCGCGGACTCGCCTGGCGAGGGCACCTCATCCTTCCGCTACGACCCGCACGATCCGACGCCCTCGGTCGGCGGCCCGCGAATGGACAGCAACGGCTGCGGCCGAAGGACAACGCCAAGCTGGAGGCACGCGACGACGTCCTCGTCTTCACCGGCCCGGTCATCAGCGAGCCGCAAGAAGTCATAGGCCCGGTCAGCATCCGGCTGCGGGTTTGCGGCAGCAGCCCGAACTTCGACGTCTTCGCCCGGCTATGCGACGTAGATGCCAAGGGCACATCGTGGAACATCTGCGACGGGCTGCTACGACTGGACGGCACGCGGCCAGCCGACGCGGACCGCTGGACCAAGATCGAGGTTCCGATGAGCGCGACCGCCCACCGCTTCGCACCCGGCCACCGCCTCCGCATCCAGGTGTCCGGCGGCGCCCACCCCCGCTTTGCCCGCAACACCGGCACCTCCGAGCAGATCGCGACGGCCACGAGCCTCGTGCCCGTGGACATTGAAATCAGCCACCGCGAGACCGTCCTCTCGCTGCCAGTCCTGCCCCAGTAGCGATCGCCCGCGTCGCGAGATGGCAAGCCCAGGCTCACGGTGCCGTACGCAGGGTGATGGACTCGACCTCGGGAGACGCGGGCGGCCGGCTTGGCTGTTCAGGGGGCTGGCGGCCCGGCGGGGAGGCGTGCCGGGAGGAGCGGCCGATGCGGCGTGCGGCGCCGGGCGGCCGTCTGGCCTGCGATCGGAGTCAGCGGCCGGCCAGCTCGGCGGCGGCCTCGGGGGCGAGCCCGGCCAGGTTCTCGCGGCCCAGGTCGCCATGGCGCACGCCGAGGGTCTTGAGGAACCGCTGCTGTCCCATCGTCAGGCCGATGAAATAGCCCAGCTCGACCAGTTCAGGCTCGGTGAAGTGGCGGTGCAGCTCGGCCCACAGGTCATCATCGGCGAGCCCGGGGTCCCAGGCGATTGCCTCGGCCCATCGCAGCGCGGCCTTGTCCCGCGCGGTCAGCAGCTGCGACTGGCGGAAGTCGATGACTTCGTCGAGGGCGCGCTCGGTCAGGCCCTGGGCGGCTCCCAGGTCCGAGCGCTGGGCGGCGCAGTACCCGCACTCCAGGGACTTGGCGATGAACACCCGGGCGAGCTCCTTGATCCGGTGATCGAGCACGCCGTCCCGGAACACCTGCTGCCAGGACTGGCTGAAGGTGCGCAATACCGCCGGGACGTGCGCTCGGATCGCCTGGCTCTCCAGCCGGGGCGTCCCGTGCTCCCGCGCATCGGCCAGGTACCCGGCCAGCTCCGGGTCGGTCACGGTACCCGGATCGACGTAACTGATGCGCGCCATCATGCCTCCCGTGCCCATCGCCGGCGTCCTGTCCGGGCTCATCGCCGGCAATCCCAGCATAAGGGCCTGCCCACTCCCGCCGGCAGGGACGGCCGCCGGGGCCCGGCACGACACCGCCGCGCCCACGGCCGGGCTGCGGGCTCAGCGCGGGCCGGCAGTGCGCCCGCGATCGGCCGTGATTTCACATCATGAACGCGGACCGCACGGACACTGGCGACCTCTGATGGCCATCAGAAACGCGCACAGCAAAGTCTCAGGGCGCGCTTTTCTCATGCAGCAACGCGCGATAACGACGGTGAATGCACGATGTACGCCAGAACGGTTGACCGGCGTTCCCTCGCAACCGTCACTCGCACCACGGCGAGCCGAACCTAATCGCTCGGCGCGCTCGGCGCGGCTCTCCCCGGCCGGGCGCTTCCCATTGGGCACACCGCCGCGGAGTCAGATTCATCCTCCATGTGGCCGACGGTGCCGTTGTCTACGCGCAGCCTCACCAGACACTCAGCTTCCAAGGCAAGATCTCGGCAAGCGGCTGCCACCGGGCAACTCTCGCCCTTCCCGGTTGGAACGTATGTTCGCAAGAGAAGGGTGGGAGCCAACAACCACAGACGTAGAGCCACGTCAGGCCACGTCCAGGCCGTTTCGCCCGGAAAGTCGCTCTCCGCCAGTACATTCGAGATACGGCTGTGATCAGTCGGGATGGCGGGATTCGAACCCGCGGCCTCCTGCTCCCAAATCAGGAAACTCCGGTCGCCCAGTGACGCTCCACGTCGCCTGACGAGGCGCTCACCTGCGAAGATCTTGGCCAGACGTCGGTGGGCGTGGCCTGGCGACTGCCGATGTTGGCTCCCACCTTGGCTCCCATCTGGAGCCGCCGGCGAGCGGCCGCACGTTCGGTTCCGAGGGTCCGGTTACATCGCTACGCGTACGCATCGTCCGATTCAACGTTCTGCCTTCGCGAACTGCCCAGCCTCAGTCGGCGCCTTCGGCACGCTCGCAGCCTTACTTCGCCCCTGGCAGCGTGTTGTGAGAGTCTGTATGCATGAGCACTCCGGAGGGACCGGGACCGCGCCGCTACGCGAAGCCGTATGTCCTGCCGCTGAGCCTGGACTTGCTGACCGGCCCGGTCACCGGCGTGGTGCGACTGCCGCGTCAGCTGGCATGGTCGGGCAGCGGTACCTATGATCTCGACGTCCCCGGGCGGCTAGTCGACCTGTACCGGGCGGTCATCATCGAGGCGACCAGTCCCGAGGAACTCCACACGTACCTGAATGCCGGCACGCTCCGGCGACTGTGGTCCTTCCTCTGGCTGCCCCCTGAGGTCAGGCAGTTGTGGCAGTCCAGGTTCGCCGATCTCGCTGCGATCGACGCCCTCGCCGCCTCTGCCTGAGCACCCCCGTGGAGGAACATCACCGCAGGATCGCCGAGATCGCGCTGTCCGCGGCCGGGAAGTACGGCCTCGCCCTAGCCGGCGGCTATGCGATTCAGGCGCACGGCATCGGATCACGGCCCAGCGGTGATGTGGACCTGTTCTTGAACTGGCGCCGCCGCGACGACTTCGATGAAGCCGTCGATGCCGTCATCCGCGCGCTCGAAGCGCAGAGCCTGACGATCACCGTTGTCGCGCGGAACGAGACATTCGCGCGCCTGCTCGTCGCCGACCCGGCTTCGGAGGGCGAGCCCGACAAGGTCGAGGTAGCCGCGGACTGGCGTTCACACGACCCGGTCATGCTGGAGATCGGCCCGGTACTGCACGCCGACGACGCGGTCGCAAACAAGATAGCGGCCCTCTACGGCCGTGCGCTCGCCCGCGACTTCCTCGACGTCGACGCCATCCTCGCGAGCGGCCGGTACACCCCAGAACGACTCCTCGAACTGGCCGCCGCAGCCGACACCGGCTTCGACAGGCAACTGTTCGCCAGCGCCCTCGGAGCGCTCACCCAGATCACTGACGCCGCGTTCCTCGAATATGGCGTAACGGCCGAGGACATCGGCGCCATGCGCCGACGCTTCGCAAGCTGGCGAAGGACCCTGGCGGGCAGCTAAACCAGCCTCATCGGCGGCTTGGCCATCCGGATCTGCCGACTCTCGACACCGACACCGCACTGGTCGAGAGGACCTGCCATCGGCTGTCCAGGTGGCCCGGGCAGTCGCGGCGCGGCGAGAGGAAGGCCCAGCGCTCGGCCGCCCGCTGGCCGACCTGCTCAACGGCTCCCGGAACCAGCACCTCCAAGGGACTCCGGCCTGGCTCGCGTGGCCGGACCGAGGATCATCTTCGCATCCGACCCGGCTCGGGTGGCGCTGCCACTGCTTGGCGTTCGGTGGGCGGTCGCACCGTCCGCCTTCCTGCTGGCGCCGACGCTGCCGCAACGCCGCAGCCTGACTGAACGTCCGGACTTCCAGCGGTCCATCTCGGCTGCCATCGGCGGGCGCACAATCGGCTCTGATCGTGCAGCGTGCCCGACGTGCTGCTCTCCGCCGCGGTCAGCAGCCCGCCTCCCGCGGAGCTTCTGGCACCAGTTCACTGGGCAAGTTCGACCAGCGCAGTGCAGGCAGCACCCGTTACGTGGGACCACAGATCCGCCACCGGGGTAAACATTCCGAGCGGCTTCCGACTCGGCCATCAGCCGCGGCCGGGGGCTGACGGCTGCGCGGGCTGCGGCGGCGTCGCGTACGGCCACGGCGGCGGTCCGGGAGCCCAGAACCCATCCTGCGGCTGCCGCTGCCCGGGCTGCGGCGGCGGCGCGTACGGCCAGGGCGGTGGCGGCGGTCCGGGAGCCCAGTAACCGCTCTGCGGCTGCACGGCCGGTGGTGCCGGCTGTGAGGGCTTCACGAACCGGTACAGGCTGATGCTAGCCAGGATGACCGCTGCCGCCTGGAACACCAGGAGCCCGCCGATATACCCGTTGAGCGAGGCTCTCGTGATCAGCAGTCCGGGGAAGGCCGAGCTGGTGTAGTCCGGCAGGGCCATGATCAGGAAGATGTAGAGCAGCGCAACCGCCTGGCATCCTCCTGCGAACCATAGACGCACCTTCTGTGCGAGCGTGACTTTCATGACATCCTCCCGTTTTAGTTCGTTTCTGGCCTCCATGCTTTGGAACTTGAGTTGCTGAGAGCTCCCGCGGCCACGTGGCCTTCGGCCGGCGGAACTCCGCTGGGCCGCGGCCGTCGGGCAAGGGCGCCAGCCGTCCTCGTAAGCCCGCTGCGGCCGTGCCGTTCCCGGCGAGGTCAAGACGCTCACCCCCTCGACGAGATGCTCTCTCTACCTTCCAGCCTGATTACGGAGAGTGACCGATCACAGAGGTCGTCCGCCCGGCCAGGCACGGCCCAAGGTCCTGCCGCGCGTGCGACTGTCGTCCGCTCAGGCCCACGGCGAGCAGGGGCGAGCCAACGCCCAGGGATCCGCAGCGTCTCCTACCGCCTGACTGCTGGACGAGCCGGTTCCGCTTGCCGACAGCCTGGGTGCGCGTTGGAGGGTACGTCGACGGATTCAACTTGCACTACGGCGCCCGCGGCCTGTGCGGTCGTGGCGCGCCGGGCTGGCACTGGCTGGATCTGCGGTCCCTGGCAGCTGATCTCGTTGCCCGGCGGGCGAGCTGGGCAGGCGCCCAGATCGATCGGGTGGTGTACTGCACGGCGCGGATCGACGGCGCGGAGAACCCTTCGGGACACGCCGACCAGGACGTCTACCTCAAGGCGCTGCTGAGCTCCGGCAGCGCCGACCACATCGAATACGGCACCTACGTGTCGCGGGTCAAGTCCCAGAGCCGGAGCTTGATCATGCCGAATGCGTGCGCAAACTCCGCCCTATCGCGAGATACGAGCAGGTCACACGCGTGCGGTGCGAGACCTGTAAATCCGCTCCCGTTGTAGCGTCTCCATTTTCGGCCGCTAACTGACAGGCCCCTGGAGTCATGCGCTGGCGTGTGATTCGGCCATCAGCGCGGGATCAGGCTGCACTGTCACCGCGGTCCCGTAGGCGGCTACCTCCGACATGACGCCGCCGATCTCGTTGCAGTCGAAGCGCATCGCGACGACAGCGTTAGCGCCCCGGGCGCGCGCTTCGCGCCACATGCGCTCACGAGCCTGATTGCGGCTGTCTGTCAGGAGCTTCGTGTAGCCGGCGACCTCGCCGCCGGCAACCGTCATGAGCTGTGCGCCGAGGTTGCTGAAGTAGTTGCGTGCCCGGACGACCAGCCCGAAGACGTCACCGTGAACCTCGGTGATCCGGTGGCCAGGCACCTCGTTCATCGTGACGATGAGGACGGGCTGGGTGTCTGGCTGCTCAGCGGGAATCCTGGTCGCGCCCCGGCCGTCAGCACCGCAGTGAGCGCAGAACTCGGCACCGGGATCAATCGCGGTTCCGCACCGCCCGCACTGCCAGGCCCACGCAGCTTCCGCCACTTGCTGCGCGTGCGCGATCATGTACTCGCGTGCGAGGTCAGCCCGTGACTTCCTCCCGCCGCCCTGACTCATTGCCGCCCTACCTGCATCCGACCGGTGACAAACCTGAACGGTACCAGCGGAATGGCTCCTGAACCTCCTCATCATCCCCGGCCGATATCACAACTCCGCGGCAGGAAGGGTCAACAGCACCCGCGGCTTGCTGCGCGCCCGCGCGGCGAGATCGGGCAGGGTCTGGGTCTGCGGCCAGTACAGCCCGATCGGCCGCCGGGCGGCGCCCTTGCCAGAGATGACATCTGGTGACTTCCCGCCTCGCCCGGTCCGCTCCGCCCGCGACATTGGCTGCCCGCCCGACTTCCTCGGCCAGGAGAAGGCAGCCAGGCCCTGGGAGCCAAGTGGGGAGCCAACATGCACCGACCTCGTGCGTAAACGTGCGACTTCCGGCGACCGGCAAGACAGTTGACCTGGCACTGAGCAGCGTCAGGCGACTTGCAGCCACCCACCTTGCCTCGTTCGCATCCAGGGGCCGGCGGTCATGATCCTTGATGCATCACCCGGTCACCGGTCTTTCTTGGCCGCGACGGGACGGGCTGGTTGCACGGTGAGATTACTGTTCCGTCATGGGCATATCGCATGGCCTGTGTGTGCTCGACGCGCGGGTCGAGCACGCTGCAGGCGTCCCGGAGTTGATCGCCGATGTCTGGCGGGTCGGGCTGAAGGATCCTGCGACGCCTCCCGGCGAGTGGAGCCTGCTTGAGTTCTACTGGCAGGCAGAGCTGAGCGGCCCGGGCGCCTTGTGGACCGATGGGACGTGGGTTTCGGTGAAGCCGAACGACGACTACGAGCAGGAGCGCGGAACCCTGCAGCTGTCAGCGGCAGCCGAGGGCGCGAACTGGAAGTACTTCATCGACGACTTCGCCGAGGCCGTACTCCTCATCCTGCCGGAGGGGATGGGGGCAGTTGGAACGGAGCCTCCTGCGCAGGCCACGATCAAGCGGGGCCGCCTGATGCTGCTCTACCTGCGCCCGGCCGGTGCCGGGACGATGTGGAAGGCGGCAGCCACCGCGCATCTGGGCGCGACCGGCTCTGCACTCAGGCAAGAAGCCGGGCAGCTCAATCGCGCGCACCAGGCCGATCTCGACGCGCAGCGGGCAGCCACCCTCTCGCGCGTCCGGCCGGCCGATCCGGCACCTGCGCCTGGCCCTGACCGCACGCTCCAGGTTGCCCTGGTCGGCCTGGTGATCGCTTGCATCGGCGTGATCGTCGCCGCGACGACGCAGCACCTGGTGCGGATCGGCGCCATCGTCATGGCCGGCGCCGTCGCTGTAGCCACGCTAGCGTGGCTGGCCGCCCCGTATGCACGGCCACGGCTACCTGGCAAACGACGGGCAGATGCCGTGCCGTAGCGCGGCGTGCGACGTGAATCCCCGAGCATCCGCAACCAGTGACTAAGCCTCGTCCGCTTGACGCGCGCACAGTCGGCTCTGTGCCCCCAGTTGGCGGGCGTGGTGGGCCGGGGCGGGCAGCCGGAATTGGCCGTTCGGGGTGCTGGCTACTTGCTTGTGGCGTCCGGTCATGCCTGGTGAGGGTGAAGCGTTCAACCGGAGCTGGCCCAGGCCTGATAGGTGGTTCGCAGGGCTGCTCTGCGGTCCGGGCTGGAGAGGATGTCGACGTTGCTGACCCATTGCTCGACCGACCCGATGGCTGGCAGCCTGGCCAGGTCCGGGTCGGTGATGGCCGATCGCAGGGACTCGCAGACCGCTAGGTCGACGGTGCGGTAGGGCCGGTCCCAGAAGGGGATCACCGCCGCTGCCGGGGCCGGGAGCCCGCTCGCGCGTTGTATTTTCAGGAGGATCTCGCAGGCAGCGGCGAGGGCGCTTTCCCGGTTGCGCCAGTGTGGTGCCGCCGCAGCCGCGGTGAGCGGGTCGGCCAGATCCGCGGCGACGGGCAGGGCGCGGAAAGCCGTTCCCCGCCATTTCGGGTAGGGCGGCCACTGGCGGGACAGGGTGAAGGCGAGCGACATCAGGTCGCCGGCCAGCCGCATGCTCAGCAGCCGTGAGCCGAGCTCGTCTCCGCGCTCGGCGGTCCGGCCGACCATCGGCATCTCCTGCGAGAGCCGCTGCCAGCCCGCGGCCAGTACGTACCGCTCGATGTCCGGCGGGTACCAGCGCAGCTTCGCGCGTACGTGCGCCAGCTCGGAGGTCTGGTCTGCGTATACCGGTCCGGCGGTGACCTCGAGCACGCTCTGGCCGGTCAGTATCAGCCAGTCCCGCGCCGACAGCTCAGCGGCCGGGTCGATGCCGAGCCGGCTGACCGCGAAGCCAGCCACGGTCGCGATCTCGACATTGTGCGCAGCAGAAGGATCCCAGGTGACGGGAAATCTCACCGGCCAGCCCCGGTAAGACCCGGGCAGCTCCCGTTCCAGCAGCAGGCGGATCCGCGGCACCGCCGCCCGGTCGGGCTCATCGACCAGCAGCGTCAGCCGGCAGCCCCAGTCGTGGTCACGACTCATCGCGTCGTCGACGCCGAGGACGTCAGATCCCGAACCGAGCCGACCGGCCGCGTACCGCAGCCCGGGCATCGCCCGCGCCAGCAGCGGTCCCACAACGTCGGCATGGAAATCCCGGGCCAGTTCGCCTCCCGGCAAGGCGCGCTCAGTCACAGGACCCAGCCGACCAGAACCCGCCTGGTCCAGCCAGTCATTTTCAGCGTCACTCGCTGCCGGCGCTGATCGCTGATGCCCATCTCACGGCTCCGCACCCAGACCATGGCCAGCTCTCTCCTGCCCCAGACCACGGCCGGAGATAACTGGCCAGATGACCGGCATGCGGCGAAGAAAAGTCAACCTGCCGCTCGTCGTCGCTCATCTCCTGCGAGTCGACAGGCACCCCGAATCGGCAGGGAGACTGTGGATCGTGCTTCCGGCCAGGCTTCCCGATTTCGTGGTGGTGCGGGCGTAAGGTCGGGAGCCTCTGGGTCCCGGCCTGACCTCCGAATCGGCTGACGCCGCTCGGGTTGTCCTGCGAAACGATCTGTCGGCCGGGATCCAGGGTTTCCTGGCACCCACCGGCGTGCCGGTCTGATCTGCCTGGCCTGGGAAGAGGCCGGGGTGTCACAGGTCCGACGGCCAGCGGGTGCGTGCCATCCCTCACCTCAGAGAGAAGAGATGGCATTGACCATCGTAGAGACACGCGCCATCACCGGCGGCGTGGACACCCACGCGGACACCCACGTCGCCGCGGCCCTGGACCCGATCGGCGGGCTGCTCGGCGTGGAGGAGTTCCCCGCCACCGCGGCCGGGTATGCGCGGCTGCTGGGCTGGCTCGGCGGGTTCGGCACCGTGAGCCTGGTCGGCATCGAGGGCACCGGCAGCTACGGCGCCGGCCTGGCCCGCCACGTGACGGCGGCCGGCGTCCGGGTCGTCGAGGTCGACCGGTCCGACCGGCAGGACCGCCGCCGCCAGGGCAAGTCCGATCCGCTGGACGCGGTCAGCGCGGCGCGGGCCGCGCAGTCCGGGCGGGCCCGCGGCGCGTCCAAGGGCCGGGACGGGCAGGTCGAGGCGATCCGGGCGCTGATGGTCGCCAAGCGCAGCGCCGCCGGCGAGCGCACCCGGACGATCAACCAGGCCCGGGCCCTGATCCTGACCGGCCCCGACGACCTGCGCGCCCGGTTCACCCGGCACGCCCCCGCTGCCCTGGTCACCGCGCTGGCCGCGCTGCGGCCCCGCCCCGGCGACGTCGCCGGATACGCCACCCGCATCGCGCTGCGCGAGCTCGGCCGGCGCGCGGAGTTCCTCGACGGCCAGCTCGCCCGCCTCGACGAGCTCATCACCCCCCTGGTCACTGCCCGCGCCCCCGGCCTGCTCGCCCTGTACGGCGTCGGCCCGAACACCGCCGCGCTGCTCCTCATCGCCGCCGGGGACCACCCCGCCCGGCTGCGCTCCGAGGCCGCCTGGGCGCACCTGTGCGGCGCCGCGCCGATCCCCGCATCCTCCAGCAAGACCGTCCGGCGCCGCCTCAACCCCGGCGGCGACCGCCAGGCCAATCACGCCCTGTGGCGGATCGTCTTCACCCGCCTGGGCTCCCACCCAGCCACCCGCGCCTACGCCGAGCGGCGCACCGCCGAAGGCAAGTCCAAGGCCGAGATCATCCGCTGCCTCAAGCGCTACGTCGCCCGCGAGGTCTACCCCCACCTCCGCCAGCCAGCGGGCTGACGCACCGGACCCCGGGGACGGCCTGGCCCGATAATCGGCTGCCGCGCCTGCTGGCCTTCGAACGATTCGCCGGCCGTCCCCGGACCATTACCGACCTGCTGGGCGTGACCTAATAAGAGCCTGCGCGCTCCACCGGAGCGGCCCGTCCCTGTCCTGTCCGCAAATCCAGCAACCCCTCCCAGGCCCAGAAAACTATTCTCGCCAAACACGGAAGAAGCCGTTGACAAACATAAGAGCATCGATCCGCGCTGCTCTACGCGGCTGAGCCGACTCACTGAGCACGCCACCTGCGAGATCAGGCAAATTGGTCTGACCTCCCCGTCCCGCCGCACTGGCGCGCCGCGGCGCGCGTGTTACGACACCTTGCCGTCCCGAATCGATCTGTGAACACGGCTATACACCTAGCCGACGGCGCCGCCGGCGTCACCAGCCTCACGAAGGTCTCCAGGGCCTGATCTCAAAAGTGCTCGTCGGCAATCCTCCCGAGCCGGTTTAGAACACATATTCGTAGCCGGGCGGTGGGAGCCAACAGCCACAGACATGGAGCCACGTCAGGCGACACCAAGACCGTTTCGCACGAAAAGTCACTCTACGCAGTCACATTCGAAATACGTCTCTGATCAGTCGGGATGGCGGGATTCGAACCCGCGGCCTCCTGCTCCCAAAGCAGGCGCGCTAACCAAGCTGCGCCACATCCCGCCTACCATCCGAAAGCTTATCCCGTCCGGTACGGCCGATCGGTGCGCAGTACCGCGAGCACGCCGCGCTCCTGGCGACCCGACGACCGCGCGCCGACGATCGAGCCCCGCGAGGCACGGCGAGCGGCAGGAACCCGGTACGCTACAGCGTGGCGACTTCGTCGCCCCGCGGGCGTAGCTCAATGGCAGAGCTCCAGCCTTCCAAGCTGGTCATGAGGGTTCGATTCCCTTCGCCCGCTCCAAGAGGTATTCACACCTCGCCAGTGTCCATGCTCACATTTTGGTCTAACAACATTCTGTTGTCAGCCTCGGGGTTCCCTGGAAGCCCTGACACCGACTTGGCCTACAAGATCGTCCTGCCATTAGCGTGGCCTGCGGGCCGACGAACAGCACGCCGGATCACCGGGGGCTCGGCGTAGGGCGCAGGTTATGTCAGGCAAGTGGGTTGCAGGCCTGCTGGCGCGCTGAAGGGCCGCGCGGGGTCTGATGCGCGGCCCTTCAGTCAGGTGGTTAGCGTTGCCGGGTCATGGGCCAGGCGGCTCAGCTACCGGTGCACTGGGGGCTGACGTACACCACTACCGGCAAGCGAAGGTTGGTGGCCGCGTCGTTGGTGGCCAATTGCACACCGGCGTTACGAGGAAGTGCCGAGGGGTCGATCACTATGACGGTCCTGTTCCCTGACGGTGGGGGAGCCGGAGGACCAGCCTTAACCATGTGCGCAGGGCCAGTTCCTGGCGGTGGTCCAAGCTGCTGGTAGGGCTTGGGGAATACCTGCCTCAAAAGAGTCGATGGGCGCAGGGGTGACGGCGGTCCGGATCCGAGCGCGGGCGTGCCTCCGGGGTAGGGATGGCACGCCGGGTTCCGCTGGCTGATGAAGGTGACGCTGGCTGGCACGCCGTCCGCGCGGAGCGTGCCTTGCAGCCCGGCCGGGTCTTTGAACTGGTTGATCCTCACGGAGACGTTGCCGTCGGCCAATATAGTGACCGTCCAGGCCGACAGCCGGGCAAGAGCGGGGTGAGTGGGCTGATGGCTGACGGCGCCCGAGGGCTGATGGCCGGTGGCGCCAAAGGCGCCGGACAGGCCCAGGGCGACGACCGTGACTGCCGCAGTACCGGCCATCGACAGCACGGTCATCCGGCGGCGACGGCGAGCCCGGCCGGTGGTGATGATCGCCGCCGTATCCGGGGCGCTGGGCATGGGATAGGGAGCCAGGTTGGGGGCCAGCGAGGCACTCGCGCCTGACGGCACCAAGCGTTCTCTGGCCAGCGGTCGCCACATCCGCTTCACGGCCTCGTGCCACATACGCGCCTCGCGCCCGGCGTCCGGCCCGGTCCAATTGTCCAGTTCGTGGCCGTCGCCTCCAGGCCGCCCCTGCGGGTGTCGCTTCGCGATCCGCTGCGCCGAGCGCGCTTTGGTCATGGACCGTGAGCAGAGAGTAGCTCGACCCAGGCCTTTAGCCCGTTGCGCAGACCTATCCGCTAAGACAGACTTCCAGACCTGTGCGCGACCAGGTCCGGAGGTGTGAACGTGCGTCCTTACCCGCTGTCCCGCATGGGCAGCGACGTCGACGACCACCACGGTGACCAGGTGCCGGACCCCTACCGGTGGCTCGAGACGACCTCCGATCCGGAGACCGCCAGCTGGATCGCGGCACAGAACGAGGTCACCGAGAGCTTCCTGGCAGCCGTCCCAGCGCGGGAGCCCATCCGGGCGCAGGTCACTGCCATGTCGAATTACCCGAAGCTGACCGTGCCGTTCGAGCGGGGCGGCCGGTGGTTCCAGTTCCGCAACTCGGGCCTGGACGCGCAGCCCGTGCTCTACCTGCTGGACGAGCCTGGTGGTTCAGGCCACCCGCTGCTGGATCCCAACACGCTGTCACCGGACGGCACGACCGCGGTGAGCTCGGCAGACGTCACCGATGACGGCTCACTCCTGGCGTATGCGGCGAGCGACGGTGGCTCCGACTGGATGACCTGGCGCATCCGGGATGTGGCGACCGGCCGCGACCTCGATGACGTGATCGAGTGGTCGAAGTTCTGCCGGGCCGCCTGGCGCGCTGACAGATCGGGCTTCTACTACTGCTCCATGCAGCCGACCGCGGTCGGCGCTGAATACCTAGAGTCCAACGTGCCAGGGCGGATCTTCCTGCACCGACTCGGGAAGCCGCAGGCCGACGATGAGCTTGTTTTCAGCGCACCGCACGAGCCCGACTGGATTCCATATGCGGAAGTCAGCGACGACGGCAGGTTCCTGGTCGTCACCGTCGAGAAGGGTTCCGTCTTCGAGAACCAGCTCCTCGTTCTGGACTTGCGCGATCCGGAGGGAACCTGGTCGGCGCTGATCGGCGACTTCGAGTCGTCCAACCAGGTGGTATCGAACGCAGGAGAAACCTTCTACCTGGTCACGGACTACGGCGCCGAACGCAAGCGGCTCGTCGCCGTAGACCTGGACCAGCCTGACCGGGAGTACTGGCGCGAGATCATCGGCGAGGCACCGGAGACGTTGGAGAATGCTTGCTTCTTCGGTGGCCATTTCGTCTGCCATTACCTCAAGGACGCTCACTCCGTGCTGCGAGTGCACGCCATCGACGGCAGCCATGTTCGCGACATCCCGTTGCCTGGCAATGCCTCCCTATCCCTCGACCCGCAGCTGAACTGGGCGCTCGCGGGACGTTCGCGGTCCGACCTCATGCACTTTGCCACCACGACCTTCACCGACCCGGGCTCGATCTGGTCGCACCGGTTGTCCACGAACAAGACGGAGATCATCGAGCGGGCGGCGGCTGCCATCGATCCGGGCAGCTACCTCACCGAACAGGTCTTCACCGAGTCAGCGGACGGCACCAAGGTGCCGATGTTCCTGACCAGGCACCGGGACCTGAAAGCTGATGGCCAGGCACCCGCGATGCTTTATGCCTACGGCGGCTTCGATGTCTCGATCACGCCCAGCTTCTCGCCTCAGATGGCTACCTGGCTGGAGCGTGGCGGAGTCCTGGCGGTGGCGAACCTGCGCGGCGGCGGCGAATATGGCCGGGCCTGGCACAACGCGGGCCGCCGGGCAGCTAAGCAGAACGTCTTCGACGACTTCTGCGCGTGTGCGCGCTGGCTGGCCTCGTCGGGCTGGTCGAGCCCTGACCGCATCGCCATCACCGGCGGCTCCAACGGCGGCCTGCTCGTTGGCGCCTGCCTGACCCAGCACCCGGAGCTGTTCGGGGCGGTCGTGGGCCATGTCGGGGTCTACGACATGCTGAGGTTCCATAAGTTCACGATCGGATGGGCGTGGACGGGCGAGGTCGGCAACCCGGACGATCCCCAGGAGTACCAGTGGCTGCGCGCGTACTCGCCCGTGCACAATGTGCGACCTGGCACGCACTACCCGGCAACGCTCCTGCTCACTGGTGATCACGATGACCGCGTCGTGCCCGGCCATTCGTTCAAGTTCGCAGCCGCCCTGCAGGCGGCGCAGGCGGGCGAAGAACCGATCCTGATCCGGGTCGACAAGGCGGCTGGCCATGGGGCAGGCAAGCCGACCGCCAAGCAGATCGCAGCCGCCACCGACGTGCTCACGTTCCTGGCCGCGGTGCTGCCTGGCACAGTCGGGTGACGAAGTGAGTAACCAAGACCACGATCGGCCAGGATGCGCGCTCGACCACCTCCCCGCCGCCGTGGAGCTACCGCCAGCAGGTCAGCCGCTACGCCGCAGGCGCCACAACGATGCTGGATATGGGCACCGGGGGCGGCGAATGGCTCTCCGGCCTGCACCCCCGGCCGCCGTACACCGTCGCGACCGAATGCTGGCGGCCGAACGTGACCGACGCGGCCGCCTGCGCCATTCCTAGAACCCTGTCGTTGGGGACCCGCAGCTCGTCCTGCCAGCGGGCGGACGGCGACTCGGTGCGCAAGAACAGGGCGACCATCTCCGCTTTCCGCCGTCGGTCCCAGGAACCCTTGCCCCATGCAACAATGTGCCATGCCCGTCCGCACCGTCATCGAACGCGGGCCCAAGGAGAAGCGGTCGGTGGCCTTTGGCATCGACTGGCCAGGGTGGAGCCGGGGCGCGCGAAGCACCGAGCTGGCCCTGGAGACGCTCGAGTCCTATCGGGAACGCTATCGGCCCGTCGCGAGTCTCGCCGGGATGGCAAGCGAGTTCGATGCCGCTGGACCCCTCGAGATCGTCGAGGACAGGGTCGGAACTGGTTCGACCGACTTCTGGGGCATCTCCTTCTCGCCCTCTGCGACCGAGCAAGGTCCGATGGGTGAAGCTGACCTTGAGCGCGGGATCACGCTCTTGCGAGCCTGCTGGGCGTACTTCGACGGCGTCGCGGAGCGGGTCTCGCCGGAGATGCGCAAGGGCCCGCGCGGGGGAGGACGCGACCGCGACCAGATCATCAGCCACACCATCCGCACCGAAAGCGAGTACTTCGCGAAGCAGGTCGGGCTGCGGATACCGGAGCGCGCGGCGCTTACCCCGGATGGACTGCGGCAGCATCGGGAGGCCTACGTCGCCGCGATGCGCGCGTACAACTCCGGGGAGGTCACGCGGCGCATGCGGTCGTGGACGCTTCCATTCCTCATCCGACACTCTGCGTACCACACACTCGACCATGCGTGGGAGATGGAAGACAAGGACCTCTCCGCCTAGGACGGGCCTGACCCGCACCCCCTGTCCGAGGCTCCGGTACGCGGCAGCTGGGTGAGACCTCGCGCTACTTCGGCGGCTTTGGCCTACTCGACCTCCTTGAGGATCTTCTGCAGTGACTCGTCCTGCTCGCGCAGGTAATCCAGTTGCACGCTGACGTCCCCGAGCTTGAGGTCGGTGTGTTCCTGGGCGGTAATCGCCAGGTCGGCGAGCCGCCGAAACTCCTCAGCAAGCTGGCGGTACCGCTCACGCTCACCGCCGGTCAGCTCGACCTGAGCCCTCTTGCGGGCAGTGAGCTGCTTGGAGAGGGCGATCATCCCGGCCCCGACTGCCAGAGCGAGGACCACCCACACCACCGTTTTGCCGTTGGCGTCCGCGACATGGAGCCCGTAGAGCACCATGGCGAGCGCGATCAGGCCGGTCGCGCAGAAAATTGCCAGTTCTGCTGCGGTCCTGGGCTTCATCGCGCCGCCGCCTCAAGTTCGCTCCTCGAGCTGAGGGTCCGCGCCGCGGTCATGATCGCCCCTGGCGTCAGGTGCAGCGCAAAGGGCATCACCTCATAGAACTTCATCGCCTTACCGTCCTCTGAGACTTCGATGGTCGCCGACACCAGCCCGGCGGCCTCCAGTTTCCGCAGGTGGACCTGGAGCAGCGCGCGGCTGATACCCAGATCGCGGGCCAGCCGACTCACGTAGTTGCGCTCTCCAGCCAGGGCAGCCACGACCCGGAGCCTGTGCGGGTTTGCCAGCGTCGCCAGCACCTGCAGCAGGCCGTCTCCGGTCATGTCCTCGACCTCCACGAACACCCTCCCTAGCACCTGCTAAGAAAAACTAGCAGGTGGCCAGGTAAGGAGTCAAGCAAGCCGCTCCAAAGCCTCCGCCGCGGACCTGTCCGCCGTCGTGGCATGGCCGTGCTAGCGGCGACAGCTCTTGCTAGCCGCCGACTAGCACCGATGCCGCACGGCCCCCCGCGTCAGGTCGGCAGCATTGCCACGTCATAGTCGCTGAAACGCTTGTCGTGCGTGACGACGGTCAGTCCCTCCGCGAATGCCTGGGCGATCAGCATGCGGTCGAATGGATCGTCGTGATGCCGAGGCAACTGGCCTGCCGCAATCCCGTGCGCGATGCTGATTGGCAGCGGGGTGAATCCGCCCTCATCGAGCTGCCGTTCAAGGTCGTCGGGCGCGACGAGCTTGCCCAGCGCCTTCTTGATAGAGATCTCCCAGGCACTGGCAGCAGACACGATGACCATATTGGCCGGATCGGCGATCGCGTTCCGCGCATGTTCTGCCAGGCCCTCGTCTGCGAGCCACCACAACAAAGCATGCGTGTCAAGCAAGAGCCTCACTGGCGCTCCCCGCGGAACGCTGCCTCCATCTCGGCCGGCAATTCATCGAAGTCATCAGCGATGCTGACCCTGCCTCGCCACGCTCCCGGAGCACGTCGCCGAGACAACGCGTCGCTCAGCGCAACAAGACGTGCGACCGGACGACCCGCCCTTGCGATAACGATCTCCTCCCCGGCTGCTGCGCGATCCAGCAACTGCGACAGATGAGTCTTGGCTTCGTAGACATTCACGCTCGTCGTCATGACCTCACTGTAGAGAATCTAGTCTAGTCTAGTCAAGTCGATTCGACCAACGCTCTGACACCGACCGGCCCGGCCGTTCTTGCCCCACGCGGGGGTCTGGTGCATGATGCTCTGCGTGCGGGAGAAATAGCCCAGACCGGGCCAAGCCCGGCTCCGCCCAGGCTGCCCCAAGGGGCGCCGACCGCCGGACTCCGCAGCGGAAGCTGCTGGCAGACGGTCGCATCCGCAGCATCCTGATGGCCCTGGTCGCCCGCCCATCGCACTGCACGACCTCGGCGGTCCAGCAGCCTGGGGGCTCATCAGCAGCTGCCTGTCGCTGGGCGCAGTCGGCGGGCAGGTCATCGCGGGCCGGACTAGGCCGCCGGCACGGCCCGCACTGATGATCGCGTGCCTGGTACCCGCGATGACCGGAGAGGCGATGGCGCTCGGCCTCGGCGCGCCCCTGCCGGTCGTGGCCCTGGCCACGGCCGGATCCGGGGTGGCGTTCGGCGTCCAGGCAGTTGTCTTCCCCCCTGATCAGGGGCTTGACCCGGGCCGTCGCTGGCTCAGCTGCCTGTGCAGTCGTTGGGTTCCCACACTCTCTCAACGCCCAGCCGGCTCCCGAGGGACTAGGGCGCGCGATCTGCCCTGCCTTTGCGCGCAATCGCTGGCCCGCCACGCGGTAGCGTGGCAGCTGTCGTCGCGTGAAGGAGCCCCGCCATGCCGTTGTTCCAGAACCAGCCAGGCACCAGCTCCGCGGTCTGGGAGCCCCAGGCCGCCGACACCAGGCTGGCGCATACCGCCGGAGCCCAGGACGCCGGGATCTTCACCTCCGACCTGTCGGTCTCGGAGTACGTGCTGCTTGGCGAGGCGGGTTTCGAACCGCTCGGCTTCGTGGTCGGGTCGTCCATCTATCACGTCGGCATCCAGGTCGGCCGGTGGTCGCAGAACCAGGAACTCGGCGTCCTCACCCAGGCCATGTACAACGCCAGGGAACTGGCCATGGCCAGGATGCAGGCGGAGGCCGACCATCTCGGCGCCGACGGCATCGTGGGCGTGAACCTGAAGATGCAGATGTACGCATGGGGCCAGGGCGTGCTCGAGTTCATCGCGACCGGCACCGCGGTGCGCGCGCTGACCGGCACCGGCGCGCACAAGGCGCCGAACGGCCGCGCGTTCACCTCTGATCTGTCGGCGCAGGACTTCTTCCGGCTGCTCGCGGCCGGCGCGGTGCCGGTGGCGTTCGTGCTCGGCACCTGCGTCTACCACATCGCGCACCAGTCGGTGATGCAGTCGCTGCGGCAGACCGGGCAGAACCAGGAGATGCCGCAGTTCACCCAGGGCGTCTACGAGGCACGCGAGCTGGCCCTATCGCGGATGCAGGCGGAGGCGACGCAGGCCGGAGCAGGCGGCATCGTCGGCGTGAGCGTCGCCGTGCTCAATCACGTCTGGGGCGAGCACGCCACCGAGTTTCTGGCCACCGGCACGGCGATCCGGCGGCTGGCCGACCAGCACAAGCTGCCGGACACCACGCCCAAGCCGACGTTCACCCTCGGCCTGGACGCCTAGCCCAGGCGACGGGTTCGGCGCACCCGGGCCTGACCGGCCCGGGCCCGGCCGGCGTCGCTACATCCGAACCGCGAACCCGGTCGTCCGCAGGCCGATGCCGCCCTTCCAGATCTCGAACCCCGCCTCGACGCTGGTCAGCCACCATCGCGGCCTGATCAGCCCGTCCCGCTCGGCCACCCGGACGAACGCCCGCACGTCCAGGTGCGCCACCCGCGAGACCGGGGTCGCCAGGCGGAACTGGATGTAGGTCCAGCTCTTGCCACGGTCACCGGTCCGCCAGTGGGCCATCCGGTAGCGCACGTGCTGGACGACCACGACCGGCCAGCCCCCGGCCGAGGCGGTGCCGCGCGAGTCGAGCCAGATCATCAGCTCGGCACCCCTGCTCTGCCCGGTGATCCGCCGCACGCGGTCGAACCAGATGTCGTAGCCCACCGCCCAGGTACCCGTCGCGTGCTCCGTGGTGGACCAGGAAGTCGTCAGCGACCTCAGCCGGCTGACCCGCGCAGGCAGCCCGCTGCCGGGCGAGCAGACCCCCCAGCTGCAGCCAAAGAAGATATTGGGAAAAGCGACCGGCTCGGCGTGATCGACCCGCGCCGCGGACCGCACGACAGTGAAATTCGGCGCATCACGCCGATTGCTAATGCATTCCGCCTTATGACCGTAGTCGTCATTGCGGATGACATACTGCACACCCTTATCCGGGGCCGTATTGATGTGCTGATATGACCCGCACAGGACCGCCTTCCGCACCTGCCACTCCGGCTGACGACCAGGTTGAACAGGGTGAGCCGGGGAAAACACCGCTCCCCCGGCCGCCACAAGTACCGTCATGCCTGCTGAAAGAAGCCTGGCCATTCCCCCACCGTTCGCTCAATCGCCCTGGCCGTTCCAGGCCAGACAAGTATGGAGGTCGGGGAAAAGAGAAAAGGCCCGCGACACGCCGACGTCTAAACGGCTCGATTAGGCACGAGATGCCATGAGATTCCCATGGATAACGCTATTAGCACCCGAGCTCCCGCCTCGTCCGCGCTCACCCGCCGCGGGCGGCTGCGCAGGGCGATATCCGGGCATGGACGACCGGGCAGGCCGGTCTCAGCCCGCGCAAAAGAGCGGCAGGCACGGCTCGAGGCCCGAGATCGTGACCTCGGCGGTCCGGTGCGCCTGCCAGGCCTCCCGGTCGATCCGCAGCCGGCGAGCCTCCACCGGCCCGCCGCGGCTCACCTGCCGCCGTATCCCGTCCTCGGCGTAGCCCAGCCGGCGCGAGACCTTCAGCGAGGCAGGGTTGTGGCTGAAGGCTTCCGACGTCGCGTAGCGCGCGCCGAGCCCGTCGAAGGCCAGCGCGAGCACCGCGGTGCGCATCGCCGTGCCGACGCCCTGGCCCTGGTGCCGACGGCCGACCCAGGATCCGGTGCCAACCTCCCGCAGCACGGCGAAGTCGGTGCCGCTCATGCCCTGCGTCCCGACCACGATCCCGTCCCTGACCGCGACCAGGTTCAGCTCCCACTTGGCCGACGTCCAGGTCGACCAGCACATCCAGTGATACTGCATCGTCGCCAGGGCCCTGGCGGCAGGCTCGGCGTCGGTCCATGCCACCGCGAACGGCTGGGTCGCCGGGTCGTGCACGCCGTCCGCGGCGAGCGCGGCAAGCTCGGCCAGGTCGGTCGCGTCGGGAAGCCGAAGCTCAAGCTCGGCGGCGGGTCCGGCGGCCGGCAGCGGCACCCGCAGCCGCAGTCCGGGGAGCGGCCAGTACTCGCAGACGGAGGTCACGAGACCCAGTGTCGCGGCACGAGCCCGTCGGCTGCCAGCGGTTATCTCCGGGCGACGCCGGGCATGAGGCGGCCCTCCCCCGGCCGAAACCGGGAGAGGGCCGCGAAGGATAGGCGTCAGACGCCACCCGACGGGTCGATGAAATAGGCGAACAGCTGGTTGGTCCTGACCGTTCCGCCCACCAGACTCTCCGGCATCACCATGAGCTGGTTGGTCGGCTTCTGCGTACCCGTGTTGAGCGTCAGCACCAGCGGCTGGCTGAAGCTGGTGTCGCCGCCATTGATCAGCGGGCAGAAGTTGATGTTCGGGTCGTTGGGCCCGACCGGCTGCAGGAAGCCAGGTACCGGCGTGAGGCACGAGAACCTCCCCGGTGGCCCCACATTGTTGAAGGTGTCGGCGACCCACAGCGTGTTGCCGGTCTGGCCGCACGTCTGCAGGGTCACGCTCTCGCCGGAGACAGCGCCCTTCGCCACGCCCGCGCAGAAGTTCGACTGGTTGCCGAACGGTGACCAGCTGAACTCGATCAGCGGCGCGAAGGGGTAGTGCTGGCACAGGGTCGAGGTCGGCGAGAAGAAGTCGTTGGCCAGGAACCCGCAGTAACTGAACACGAAGCCCTGGATCGACGGGGTCCAGTCGCCGTTCGGCCGGAAGTTGGCGGCCAGGTGCATGTTGACCTTCTGGCCGATCTTGCCGCCGCTCCCGGTGTCACCGGGCACGTAGGCGTTGAGCGTCGTGCCCGAGCCAATCTGCTTGCTGAACACGCTGATGCAGAGACTCCCGCAGGACGCGGTGTCCTTGGGCGACGAGGTGGCGGCCGTCGCTGCGCCGGCGCTGATGCAGAGGCCAGAAGCCACGACCGCTGCCGCCGACGTCGCGATGAACGCCCGGGTAAAGCGTTTGGGCATTGTCTGGTTCCTTCCTGGTGGTGTGCCGCTAATGCATTCCGGTGGCTTGGGCGGTCAAGACCAGCCGGCGTGCGGCGAAGTTCTGGGCCTGGCATCGGTTGCTTTCAGTTATCCCGCCCTGCCAGTTCGCTACTAGACGTTACCATCGTCTCGCACACAGTAATCAGATGCGACAGCCATCGTCGCCGGAATGTAATCTGAGCGACGCCGCAGATCCCTTAGTGGGCGGCCATTTACCAGCAAAGACGCGAAGAATACCGGCAGGATCGGCACGTCGGTGCGCGCGTCGGGCCAATCCGGTCGCTAACGGAGAGTGACGACCAGGCGACTACAGTCCGTGATCAATTGGCGCGTGTCGCCCCTGCTGCCTCGCTGCCCGGCCGAGTGGCGGGCAGGGCTTCCCGCCCGAACGAGGCGCATGGCCGACTCCCGTGCGACCGGCCGGCCGGCGCTCGCCTACTGTAAGTCGGGTGACAGACGCCCTGCCGCCCTCGGTACGCGCCAGCCTGGACGACCCGTTCGCCGAACTTGCCGGACCACTCGCCGGGACGCGCCGGCTCTTCTTCGAGGTGGCCTGCTCGGACCGGATCTCGCCGACGATGCAGCAGGTCACGCTGACCGCTCCAGAGCTCGACGGCTTCAGGTACGAACCGGGCCAGGACATCATGCTGCTGGTCGGCGCCGACGGTACCAGGCCGGTCAGGCGCCGCTACACCATCCGCTCGCTGGACCGGGCGAGCCTGAAGCTCACGCTGAACATCGTGCGGCACGCCGACGGTCCAGGCGAACTCTGGCTGCGGGACGCGAGGCCAGGCGACCGGATCGAGGGAATCGGTCCGCGGGGCAAGATCACCACGTCGCCGTCGGCCGACTGGCACCTGCTGATCGGCGACGAGTCGGCGATGCCCGCGATCTTCGCGATGACTGAGTCGCTGCCGGGAGACTCCGACGCGACGCTGGTCATCGAGGTCCCCGATCCCGACGACGAGCAGGAACTGCTCGCCCCGGCCAGGACCAGGCTCAGCTGGCTGCACCGGCTCGGGCGCCCGGCCGGCGACCCTGCGCTGCTGGCCGACGAGGCCGCGCAGATCGAGCTACCCGACGGCGACGGGCACGCCTACGTCTTCGGCGAGGCGTCGGTGGTATCCAGGCTGCGCGAGATCCTGGCGGCGCGCGGGCTCAGCGATGACCAGGTCTCGCCCAAGGCCTACTGGGGCCGCGGCCGCGCCAACGCCGGCCATGGCGAGCCGTCCAGGGACGCCTGAGGCCCGTCTCCCGGCAGTTGCGTCTGCCGGGCCGTCCGGTCGCCCGGGCGCACGTGATCACCTTTGGGGCTCAACCGGCCCGCCGATGTCTCATACTGGTGTAAAGCCCGTGTGCAGCGAAGGGAAGCGGACCAGGTGGCGTCGGCAATGGCGGCCGAGATGTCTGCCGTCTTCTCCAGCACCTCGGCGCAGACCCTGATGCTCGGCATCGACAAGGACGGGCGGATCGTCCAGCACGACCGCGGTGCCGCCGACATCCTGCTCGACTCACGGGACGAGCTGCTCGGCACTGACCTGGCCGAGCTGATCACCGGTCCCGGCGATCCCGCCGAGGTGCTGCGCGGCCTGATCGACGTGACCAAGTCCGACCGGGGGAGCACCACGGTGCTCACGATCAGCACCGCGCGGTCCACGGTCGAGGCGGTCGTCACCGTGGAGCCGATCCGCTCGGCGAACCCCGATCTGCTCGCCCAGGTCATCGTGCGGATCCCGCCGCCGGCCGCCGAGCGCTTCATCGACCCGGCACTGATGCGGCACGCGCTGCTCGAGGGCGCGGTCCGGCGGATCGGGGGCGCGCTCGACATCGAGCAGATGGCTCCAGAGCTGGTCAACATCCTCGTGCCGCACTTCTGCAACTCGGCCGGGCTGCTGATGCTCGAGGCCGTCGTCGGCGACGGCGAGCATCCAGACACCCCGCCCGACGGCAACACGCTGCTCCGCCGGCTGGCCGTGGCCAGCGACGATGGCGACCCTGGCTGGGACGCCGCGTTTCCGGTCGGCGAGATCCTGCGCTATCCGCCGGGCACGCCCTACACCAAGTGCCTGGACACCTGCCAGCCGGTCAGCGCCGTCATCAACGAGGAAGAGGCGGCCAAGCTCGCGCAGGCCTGGGTGCGCACCCCGGTCGCCAGGCTGATCGCCGGCGCGTCCATGCTGGTGCTCCCGCTGCTCGCCGACGACTCGCTGCTCGGCTTCTTCGTCTGCACCCGCAAGCTCGGGTACCACCGGTTCGACGCCTACGACACCGAGCTGGGGATGGAGTTCGCCAGCAGGGCCGCCCTGTTCATGGACAGCGCCCGCCGCTACAGCAGGGAACGGGCGACCGCGCTCACCCTCCAGCGCAGCATGCTGCCGACCGGGCTTTCCGCCCCCGAGTCAGTGCAGGTGCGCCATCGCTACCTGCCGGGCAGCAAGCTCATCGAGATCGGCGGGGACTGGTACGAGTCGATCGCGCTCCCCGGCGGCCGGGTCGCCCTCGTGGTCGGTGACGTCGCAGGGCACGGCGTGCGGGCCGCGGTGACCATGGGCCGGCTGCGCACCGCTATCAAGACGCTGACCATGCTCGAGCTGCCGCCCGCCGAAACGCTGCTGCGGCTCGACGAGCTGATGCAGGAACTGGGCGTCCACGAGCCGCACTTCGCCACCTGCGTCTACGCCATCTACGACTCGGTCGACGGCACCTGCGAGGTCGCCTCGGCCGGCCACCTGCCGCCGCTGCTCGTCCACCCGGACGGCACGAACGAGTTCCTCGACGTCTCCCCCGCTCCGCCGCTGGGCATCGGCTCAAGCCAGATGTTCAGCAGGACGCTCCAGATCGAGGACGGCAGCCTGCTGCTGATGTACACCGACGGCCTGGTCGAGAAGCGGACCGAGGACATCGACCAGGGCCTGGATGGCCTGCGCGCGATGTTCGGGCCCGGCTCGCCGCAGCAGCCGCTTGACGACCTGTGCCGGATGGCGCTCGCCGACGTCTACGACGACCATCAGCGGGACGACATCGCGATCCTGCTCGCCAGGCTGCACCGGATCTCCCCTGACCGGCACGTCACCTGGAACCTGGCTCCCAAGCTGACCGCGGCGCGCCGGGCCCGGTCCCTGATCAGGCGGCCGCTGCGCCAATGGGGCCTGGCCGACCTGACGCCGGTCGCCGAGCTGGTGGTCTCCGAACTGGTGACCAATGCGGTCAGGTATGCCCAGAGCAAGATAAGCCTCAGGCTGGTCTTTGAGGGCGGCCTCTTCTGCGAGGTTCTCGACGATTCCGCGGCCCTGCCCCGGCTGCGGCACGCGGCCGAGGACGACGAGCGGGGGCGCGGCCTGCTGGTGGTCAGCCAGATGGCGCAGCGCTGGGGAACCCGCCGGACCGGCACGGGCAAGGTCGTCTGGTGCGAGCTCACCGTGCCGGCCAGCAAGGCGAGCGGCAGGGTCAGCCCGGCCGAGGACCAGAGCGCTGCCGCGCTCCCGGCGTAGCCCGAGGGTGGTCGAGTCGCCCGGAGATGATCCAAAACGACTCTTGGTCACAACTCTTCCTAGCGCTGCCTGGTTTATGCTTTAATAACCATGATTATGATCGTTCGATGGACCTTGCCTAGTCCGTGGGCGATCCTGGGGAGGAATCGTCAATATGAGCACTAGTCGACAGACGCCAGAGTTCACCAGGCTGCTGACCCCTGCCGAGGTCGCCGCGATGTTCCGGGTGGACCCGAAGACCGTGACCAGGTGGGCCAAGGACGGCAAGCTGACCTCCGTGCGCACGCTCGGCGGTCACCGCAGGTACCCGGAGGCCGAGGTACGGGCACTGCTTGATCAGATTGGCGGGTCGGCTCGACCCTGACCCTCGCGCCTAGCCGGGCACGCTGATGCTGGCGTGCCCGGCCACAGCGCCGACGCGCGTTTGTGACACGTACTCTGCCAGTTCCGACGGAGTACTGCCGCACGCCCGGGCTGTCCTCCTCAGCTCACCTTGGTGCGGGTGAACAGGACCAGGTAGTCACCGTGCTCCTGCCAGGTGTCGCTGAACGCGAACGGCAGGCCGTTCATGATCGGGCTGCCGTTGTCGACGGGCTCGCCGTTCAGGCCGACGAGGTAAGGGTCGGAGTTGTAGGAGTTGATCTCCACCACCCAGACCCGCTTCACATGCCTCAGCGCGGCCCTGATGTGGGCCAGCGTGGCCGGCTTGCCGCCCAGCGTGCCGGACGGGATCGCGGCCTGCGATATCCCGATGTTCGGCAGCTTGCCGAGCCCATAGGAGTACGCCTTGCCGAAGCTCTCCGCATTCGGGTTCGTGTAGAGCACCGCGTCTCCCGGCCTGGCGTGCGCGGCCACGATGGTGTCGAGTGCCCTGATGTCGTCGAAGTGACCAGCCGGGCCGCGCACGGCCAGCTGCGCGGTAACGCCGGCCCCGAGGACCACGGCGACCGCGACCGGCGCGCCAATCCGGCCGAACGTGACCACGGCCGCGCCCATGATCAGGGCGAGCGCCGGAATGCACATCAGGATGTAGCGCGACGTGTACACCGGATGAACGGCCGAGGCGGCGAACAGGATGAACGGCGGCACGACGAGCCACGGCAGTGTCAGCTCGACGAGCAGCCGCGGCCAGGCGGCCCTGCGGTGCTCCTTGGGCTTGTCCAGGCTGAGGATCACAGCGACGACCAGGATCCCAAGGATCGCGGTGGTCTCGAAGTACGAGCCGGGCAGCGAGAACAGGGTGTTGATGCCGGACGACGAGGTGTTCACCTGCAGCCACGCGATCTGGGCGCGCTGCGTCCAGCCGAGCACGAGCAGCGGGCTGGCGATCGCCACTCCGACGGCGGTGGCGATGAGCCACCCGAACGCGAGCCTCCTGGTCGCGCTGTCGCCGCGGCTGTGCCGCCAGTACAGGGCGACTGTCACGGCGTGCGCCGGGACCAGCAGCAGTCCGAAGATGTTCAGCACGCCAAGAGCGCCGATGCTGATGCAGTAGCCGATCACCCAGTAGCGGCGCTGCCCCGCCTCCGCCGCAAGCACCCTGACCAGCAGGTAGCTGGCGACGATGGCGACCGCCGCCACCATCTCGTACGACCTGGCCTCCTGGGCGTACCTGCTGGTGACTGGCAGGATGGCGAGGATGACGCCGGCCGCGAGGCCGGCCCACGGCGAGATCAGCCGGCGGCCGATGGCAGCGGTCATCGTAACCGCCACGGCAGCCGCGATCACGGAAGGGAACCGCAGCACGAACTCGCCGGTGCCGAACACGTGCGCGAGCGGCCACATCATCATGTAGTAGAGGCTGTGCACGGCGTCGACATTGCCGAGCATCCTGATCATGTCGCCGAACGGCCGGCTCACGGCCGCGACGGTAGCCGCCTCGTCCCGCCAGTACGACGGATCGGTGATCCGCCACAGCCCGAGCGCGATGGCGAGCACAGACGGCAGGTAACGGGCCCAGGCCGGGCCAGGGTCGTAACCGCGCTCGGGAGGCTCGCCTGACGACGGTCCGACATGACCGGAGAGCCCCAGGCCAGGCACGGTGCTTGCCTGGCCGTCGGCGGCGGTTACCGACCCAGTCGTGACCACATCGCTGGCGGCGGCCTGGCCCACGGCCGACGGCCCGCTCGGTGATGTCATGAGTATTTCTTCCTTCGGAAGGTTATTCAGGCAGGCAGCTGCCGGACGCTGGAGACGTTGACGTTGAGCAGGCCAGCGGTCCTAATCGTAGCCACATCGTCGGGCGCTGCGGTCATCGAGCCGCCCTGCTGATCCGGTACGCATAGCCTCGGCAAACGCGCGGTAACCGGTCAGCGCCTGGATCGCGTAGCAGGTGGCAGCCAGATCGTGGCCGGTCCCGCTCCAGGTTCCGTCCGGCCGCTGGGCAGCGGCGAGCCAGCGCACGCCGCGCTCGGCCGGCGTGGCGGATTCAGCCGCTCTGGCCACGGTGAGCGCGCGGATCGCTAGCGCCGTCGCGCGGACCGCCAGCATCGTCGCGCGGCACTCTGACGCGGCGGGCGAGTCACCGCGGGTCGGCCAGCCGCCGTCCGGCGCCTGGCAGCCGGCCAGCCAGGCGGCCGCGACCCTGATCGGCGGCTTGGACGCCGGCATTCCCGCGACGACCAGCGCGTGCAGCGCGACCGAAGTCGCCTCGACCGACGCCGCCCCGACCGAACCGGGCAGTCGCCCGCCGGGCCACGAGCCGTCGGCACGCTGCGTCCTCAGCAGCCACACAGCATCGAGCCGGGCTTGGCGGCAGACCAGCGGCCCTGCGTCGCGCATCCGGTCGACCGACGCGGCCGCGGCCAGCACCTGCGGACCGCGGTCAGAACTCGGCCGAGCACGCGCGACGGAGCGCACCGGGGCGCCTGATGACACGCCGGACCGGCTGAGGAACGCCGTCGCCCGGTTCAGCGCCGGGTGACCGGACCCTAGCCCGGCCAGCCCGAGCGAGCGGACGGCGAGCGCGGTGAGCCCGACCGCCCCGTCCCCGGCCGAATAGTCACGACCGCCGAAATACTCGGCATCTGGTGAATTCGAACGACCACGCCGATTTGCGCCACCGGGAAACTCGGGAACCACGAAATGCTCAATGCCGCCAGGATTCCTCGCATCGCCAACATTATCCGCACCATCGAAGATTCGAGATTCCCGCGGATAATACGCGGCGCTGCGGCCAGGAACCTCAGGCGCCCACCGCGCGCCGCCCGCCACCTCGGCGCGCCCACCTGACTCTCCGCCGCCCGCCGCGGCCGCCCCCAGCTGGGACTCCGCTGCGTACGCCGACTCCTGGCGCCGCTTCAACTCCGCGTCGCAGGTGCGCGTGGCCTCGCCGGCCCGCGCCGCGAGCCAGTCGAGCCCGCGGGCCACCACCGGGTGCTCGGGCCCGTAGCCGACCTGGCCGAGCGCGATCAGCGCCAGCGCGGACAGCGGCCCGCGCCTGGCCCAGGACCCCTCCGCGCCCTGGCTCGCCAGTAGCCACCGCGCGCCGCCGCTCCGGCCGAGTCTCACGCCAAGCTGGTGAGCCACGCCGCCCACCGGCGGCTCTGCCGAGTGGGGCGCCGACCCAAGCTCGTCGAGGCCCAACGGCGGCCGACGCCGACCATGCCGCCCCAGCTCAGTCAGAGCCAGGCTCGCTGCGACCTCTGTCAGCCGGTCAGCGGTGACCAGGCGGCCAGGCGCGCTCAGCCGCTCAACGGCCCCCAGCCGCTCAACCAGCCCGGACAGCACCAGCCAGGTGCGCGTCACCGCGTCCGAGCGATCGAGTCCGCCTGCATCCCTGATCCAGCCCGCTGCCAGCGCCATCGGGTACGCGTCGGGCGGGTCGCCAGCCAACCGCAGCACCACGTAGCAGGCCACGCTCGCACCGGCGTCGGCCGGAGAGCCGGGCAGTTCGGGCCAGTACCCGTCGGGACACTGCAGCGACCTGACCAGCCGCGCCGCCGCCTCGGTCCGCACCGGATCTCCGACTCCGAGCAGGTCGCGGACGAGCAGGTTGGCCGTCACCGCCGAGATCCCGGCCGCCGCGCCGCCGTTCCAGCTGCCATCGGGGCGCTGCCGGGCAAGCAGGCCCCGCACCGCCCGGTCGAGCGTCACACGCGCCAACTCCGGCGTATCTTCCGCCGCGGAAAGCGCTTGAGTCGTGATCATGGCACGGCCATTATGCCAGGGCATTTACTCTGCGTTGGCCTGCGAACACATTCCGCTAACCGAGGTTCTGAAGGGATTCTGAAAACCCCTGACGAGCCACACAGAAGCCGCTGTAATAGCTCAATTAGCCGAGTAAGCTCGCATATCTATGCTCCAACTCTGGGTGCTCACGTCGGCCGGCGGCTGACTCGACCCGACAGGACCCTGGTTATGCTGCGTCGCAGGTCCATCCGACTGCGGATCACCGTGCTCGTGGTGGTACCGGTGCTCGCCCTCCTCGGCCTCTACGCACTCGTACTCAACCTGACGCTGGGCAACCTCCTCACGCTCAAGCAGGAGGCGTCGATCCGCCAGCTGGTCGCCCTGCCGGTGGCGAGCATCCAGACCCAGCTCGGCCATGAGCGGACGCTGGCGCTTCAGTACGTCGCCAGGCCAAGCCACGCCAACCTGGACGCCCTGCTCGGCCAGGAGCACAAGACCGACGGTGCGATCACCAGCTACCGCGACGCGGTGCAGACCGCGCTGCGCAGCGGCCCGGTGCCGAAGGAGCGGCAGGCTTTCCTGGCCTGGCAGACGGCGCTCGGCAAGATCAACAGACTCCGCGCAGCCGTGACCACCAGAGGGTTCACCGTCGACGAGGCCGCCGTGGCCTACAGTGCGCTGCTCGACCAGGGCGACAACGTGCTGAACCAGGCGATCACCCCGGTGCTGACCGGCCCGCTCGGCATCCAGGCCGTCGACGTGCTCACCATGGCCAAGGCCGCGCAGGCTGTAGGCGAGGAGAGCGACGTGGTCAGGGCCGACCTGGTGGCCCATTCGTTCGCACCCGCCGACCTCATGCTGATCAACCAGCTGGTGGCGCAGCACGACGAGGAGTGGAGCCAGACGCTGCCTGAGCTGGACCCCAACCTCCAGGCCTACTACCGCACGATCATCCCGCAGGGTCCCGCGCATCAGATCGCCCAGATGGAGACCCTGCTGACGGCCGGCCCGCCGCAGGCGTTCAAGGTCCCGCTGCGCCAGTGGACCGCCGCCGAGAAGTCCTACCAGGCCGGCTACCTCAAGACCCTGCTCAAGTGCGCGGCCACGCTCGCGAAGGAGGCCACTGCGCAGGCGGAGGGCCTCGCCGTGAACCTGATCCTGATCGCCGGCTTCGGGCTGCTGGCGATCGTCGCCGCGGTGGGCATCGGCATCCTGCTCGGCCGCGGCCTGATCCGCCAGCTCACCGACCTGAAGGAGTCCGCGGTCGACCTGTCCACCCGCCTGCCCAGTGCGATCATGCGGGTCCGCTCCGGTGAGGACGTGAACGTCAGGACCGAGCTGCCGCAGCTCGAGCCGGGCAGTGACGAGATCGGCCAGGTCCGCCAGGCGTTCAACATGGCGGCACGCACCGCCGTGGCAGCCGCCGTGGACGAGGCGAACATCCGGCGCGGCGTCAACGACGTCTTCCGCAGCCTGGCCAGGCGCAACCAGTCGCTGCTCACCAGGCAGCTGCAACTGCTGGACGCGATGGAGCGCAGAGTCCACGATCCCGAGGACCTCGCCGACCTGTTCCGGGTGGACCACCTGACCACCAGAATGCGGCGGCATGCCGAGGGCCTGCTGATCCTGGCCGGCGGGTCCTCAGGCCGGGCCTGGCGCGAACCCGTCCCGGTGGTCGACGTGATGCGGGCCGCCGTGGCAGAGGTGGAGGACTACACCAGGATCCGGGTCACGTCGCGCACCAGCGCGGCGGTGACCGGCCACGCGGTCGCCGACATCATCCACCTGCTCGCCGAGCTGGTAGAGAACGCCGCGACTTTCTCCCCGGCAACCACGCCAGTGCGGATCGACGGCGACAAGGTCGCCCGCGGCGTCGCGATCGAGATCGAGGACCGCGGGCTTGGCATGGGCCTGGCGCAGCTCGCCGCCGCCAACGCCCTCGTGCAGGACCCGCCGATGTTCGACCTGTCCGGCAGCGACCAGCTCGGCCTGTTCATCGCCGGCCAGCTCGCCAAGCGGCACGACATCAAGGTCTCGCTCCGCGACTCGCCCTACGGCGGCATCATCGCGGTCGTGCTGATCCCGCGTTCGCTGACCATCGACCTCGACGCGTCGCAGGAGCCACCGGCCGCCATCACGAACATCAGGCAACTCGGCGGCAGGCCGGTCCCCCAGCTGCCGGGACCGCCCTCGCAGCCGGGCCAGGACGAGGTCGCGAGCGAGATGTCGCCGCGCGGCGGGTTCCTGGTGGGCGCCGACGCGCACCACCGGACCGCGACTCTGGCCGAGCGGGTCATCGAGCAGCCTGGGCCGCCGTCGGTCTCCGACCCTGCCATCTGGCCGGTGCCCGGCAACCGGAGGAGCGACCCGCTCGAGCCTGCCGTGGCCGTGCCGGTCGCGCTTGATGCGGGGATCGCCGCCGCCACGGTGCCTGACCCGGACGCGGCCAGCGCGCCAGTCCGCAGGCCAGCGGCCGCCGGCCTGATCTGGAACGAGCACGGGATCGGCCTGGCCGACCGCACCGACGTCGGCCGTGGCGACCGGGCGGATCGCGCGGACAGCACGGCACCAGCGACCGATCGCGGCGGCCCGGTCACCGACGAGTTCTCGATCACCCTGCCCGCGGAGATGGTGGACCTCGACGGTCTGCCCATGCGGGTGCGGCAGGCCAACCTCGCGCCCCAGCTCCGCAGGCAGCCGGTGGTCATCCAGCCCGAGCCGGCCGACGCTGAGCCCGCGCTCGAGCCGTCTCCCGAGGCGATCAGGAGCACGATGGCCGCGCTGCAGCATGGCTGGGAACGCGGCCGCTCGGAGTCGGGCCTGGCCGATGAGCTCACGCCCGCGCCGGACCCAGCCCCCGGCCCGCGCTCAGCCGACGATCCGTCCACGAAGGACCGACAGGAGGACCTCTCATGACCACCGGTGGCAGTCTGGACTGGCTGCTTGATGACCTGGTCAGCAGGGTAGCCCAGATCGAGAAGGCCGTGATCTTGAGCCGTGACGGCCTGGCGATCGGGGCGTCTTCCGGCCTGAGCAGGGAAGATGCCGAGCACCTTGCGGCGGTGGCGGCCGGCTTCCAGAGCCTGTCCAGGGGATTCGGCCAGCACTTCAACCGCGGCAACCCCCGTCAGACCATCGTCGAGCTCGAAACGGCCTTCCTCTTCGTGATAGCGGCCGGCGAGGGCAGCTGCCTCGCCGTGCTCGCCGGTTCGGGCGCGGACGCCGGCCTGATCGCCTACGAGATGGCACTGCTCGTCAAGCGGGTCGGACAGCATATCGGCGTGGCCGTACGACCGGCGCAGGTCAGCTCATAGCGGTGACGACGATGACCCGCGCGAGGCCGAGGCGAGAGATCGCGGACAGGGGCGGCCGAGAACGCGTCGTCCGGCCGTATGCGCTGACCGCGGGACGGACCAAGCCGAGCGGTTCACGCATCGACGTGATCGCCCTGGTCTGCGCCACGCGGCGCAGCCGCGACCCCGGGCCGGGCGGCTACGCCGACCTCGACCCGGAGATCGGGCACGAACACCTGCGCCTGCTACGGTTCTGCCGGCGGCCAGTCCCGGTGGCCGACCTTGCCACGACCTTGGACCTGCCGCTCGGCGTGGTCCGGATCCTCATCTCCGACCTGCGCGAACACGGCCTGGTGACGATCGCCCAGCCCGCTCCCGCCGGTCTGGCCGACGTGCGCGTACTGAAGGAGGTTGCCGATGCCCTACGAAGGCTCTGAGCCGACGCAGGACCGGCTGCCAGAAGACCACTCCGGGGTTCCCGTCGCGATCAAGATCCTGATCGCCGGCGGGTTCGGCGTCGGCAAGACCACGCTCGTGGGCGCGGTGAGCGAGGTGCGCCCGCTGCGGACCGAGGAGACGCTGAGCGCGCCGAGCTCGCTGATCGACCAGCTCGACGGCGTCGAGCGCAAGTCCACCACGACCGTGGCGATGGACTTCGGCCGGATCTCGATCAGCGACGACCTCGTTGTCTACCTGTTCGGGACGCCGGGTCAGAAGCGGTTCTGGTTTATGTGGGACGAGCTCGCCTACGGCGCCATCGGCGCCGTCGTGATGGCCGATACCCGCCGACTCGCCGACTGCTTCCCGTCGATCGACTACTTCGAGCGCAGCGGCATGCCGTTCGTGGTCGCCGTGAACTGCTTCGACGACGCGCGCAGCTACCCCGTCCAGACGATGCGCGCGGCGCTGAACCTCACCCCCGACGTGCCGCTGCTGCTGTGCGACGCACGCGAGCGCGCCTCAAGCCGCGACGTGCTCGTCGCCCTGGTGGAACACGCGCTGGCCAGGATCTCCGACGGCGGCCAGCACCTCACGTCCGCCAGATAAGCACCAGACCGCAGTCGTCGGTCCGGCGTGCTCCGTCCTGCATCGCCTGGATCAGGCTCACGCCGCCGCCGGCGAAGCCGGCGGCGACCAGCCGGTCGGCCTCGCCGAGCAGCCGGTCGATCCCCACGTCGATGTCCCGTCCTGGCTGCTCGACCAGCCCGTCGGTGTACAGCATCAGCGCGTCGCCTGGCCGCAGCATGCCGTGCTCGGCGTCGCTCCGCAGGTCGGGCACCACGCCGAGCACGATCCCGCGCGCCTGCAGCAGCCGCCACAGCCCGCTGCCGCCCTCGAAATGCGCGGCCGGCGGATGGCCGGCCGATGCGACCACGTAGTTCCCTGTCGTCAGGTCAAGAGCCAGATGCACAGCCGTAACAAATCCCTCGGACGGCTCGCTCCTGCGCAGGTACGCGTTGCACGAGGAGAGGAACTCCGAGGCGGGAACCGAGCCGAGCAGCCCGCCGAAGGCGCCGGAGAGCAGCAGCGCCCTGGTCCCGGCATCGATGCCCTTGCCCGACACGTCGACCACGGCGACCTCGAGCGTCTTGCCGTCGCAGACCGAGACGACGAAGTCACCGCCGAACGACGAGCCGCCGGCCGGCCGGAGCACGGATTCCGAGCCCCAGCCCTCTGGCATGGCCGGAAGGGCGCTCTGCGCCCTGATCCGATCCCGCAGCTCGACTAGCATCTGGTCGCCGCGCAGACCGAGCAGCCCGAGCTTCGCCCTGGTCCTGGCCAGCAGGAACGCGAAGATCGCAGTGATCGCGATCGTCGCCAGGACGCCGAACCCGGTTCGCTGCGGCCTCTCGGCGAAGTCGTAGCCGAGCATCGCCGCGATGATGCCGAAGAGTATGCACAGCGCACGCGGCCAGAGCAGCAGGCCGCCGGCCAGGATCGGCAGGATCATCATCACCGGCGAGAACCACACCTCGCCCACGTGCACGGCCGCGATCCCGATGCCCACCGACGCCAGCGCCAGAACCGCCGAGATCCGGCGGTTCCTTGTGATGAACTGACGCCGGACTAGGCCGCGGAATGACAGAGCAGCGGACTGCACCCGCGACCAGTGCTGACTACCGGAACGCGCAACCATGATGGCGAAAGGGTACCGGTTCTGGATCTGTCCGCCAGTGGTCAATTGCTGGCCAGCCGCTAGCCCGGGCCCTCACCAGCCGCGGTCTGGGCCCTCACCGGTCCCGGGCCGGGCCATAAACGAGTGGCAGCATCCGGGGGCGATGGGGTACGACTTGCCAGCATGAGCGCCAGCTACCCGATCCGTCCGGTAGATAGTTCTGAATTGCCAGCCTTCGGCCGGATAGGCCTCCAGGCCTTCAACTCAAGCTGGCCAGCCGACGAGTTGCTCGAAATCGACCGGCTGGTCGTCGAGCCCGAGCGCACGCTGGCGGCGTTCGACGGGGAACGGCAGGTCGGCACACTGCTCGCCTATTCGTTCGGCCTCACTGTGCCGGGCGGCACCGTGCCAGCAGCCGGGATCAGCTCGGCCGCCGTGCTCCCGTCGCACCGGCGCCGCGGCATCCTGTCCGCGCTGGTCAGACGTCAGCTGGCCGACATCGCCGAAGCAGGCGAGCCGGTCGCCGCGCTGTTCGCCTCCGAGGCGTCGATCTACGGCAGGTTCGGGTACGGCCAGGCGTGCGATCACTACCGGTTCACGGTCCACCGGGGCGACGGGCGGCTCCGACCGCTGCCGTACCCTGCCGAGGAAGCGGCCGGGCCGCTCAGTGTCCGGCTGGCCGAGCCCAAGGCGGCGGTGGCCGAGATGAAGGCGGCCTACGAGGTCGCCCGGCCACAGCGCCCGGGCATGCTGACCAGGCATGACGGCTGGTGGGGCTTGTATCTGTCCGACCCGGAGTTCATGCGGGACGGCAGAAGCCCGCTGGGTTGCGTTATCGCTGAAGATCCTTCGAAGGCCCGCGGGTACGCGCTGTACTCGGTGCGCGGCAGCTGGGACGCCGACGGGATTCCCGAACATGACCTGGCGGTGCATGAGCTGATCGGCACTGACCCTGGCGCGGTCGCGGCCCTGTGGACCGATCTGCTCTCGCGCGACCTGGTCGGCAAGGTGACGGCGCGGATGCGGCCGGTCGACGACCCGCTGCCATACCTGCTGGCCGACCAGCGGCGGGCCAGGGCGCGAGTCTCCGACGGGCTGTGGATCAGGCTCGTCGACGTGCCCGAGGCGCTGCGGCGGCGGCGTTACGCGGCGAGCGTCGACGTGGTGATCGAGGTGAGTGACTCGCTGCTGCCCGCGAACGACGGGCGGTGGCTGCTGCGGTCCGGCGGACTGGCCGACAACGGGCCGGGCGGCAACGGGCCGGGCGACAACGGGCTGGGCGACAAGGAGCCGACCTGCGAGCGGACCACCGCGTCGGCCGACATCGCCCTGCCGGTCGCGGCGCTCGGCGCCGCCTACCTGGGCGGCACCAGGCTCGGCACCCTCGCCAGGGCCGGCCAGCTCGCCGAGCTCAGGCCGGGTGCGGTCGCCGAGCTGTCCGCCGCCATGCTGTGGGACCCCGCCCCCTGGTCCCCCATGATGTTCTAAGCCCCGCCTCGCGCGGCTCGCCCCCCGGGGGTAGTCGGTTCCTGGGCCCGAGATTGAGCTCAGAACAGGAGGGCCTTGAGCTCAAGGAACTCTTCGAGGCCGTGGACGCCGAGCTCCCGGCCATAGCCGGACTGCCCGAACCCGCCGAACGGAGCAGCCACGTTGAACGCCCCGCCGTTGATCTCGACCTGGCCAGCCCGGAGCTGCCGAGCGACCCGCACGGCGTGCTCCTGATCGGCCGACCAGACCGCCGCCGCCAGGCCGTACGGCGTCCCGTTCGCGATCTCGACGGCCTCCTCGGCGGTCCGGTACGACAGCATCGAGAGCACCGGGCCGAATATCTCCTCGCGCGCGATCGACATGTCGGGCGTCACGTCGGCGAACACCGTCGGCCTCACGTAGCTGCCCCCGCCAAGTCCGGGCGGCGGCTCGGCGCCGCCGGCGACAACCCTGGCGCCCTCGGCCTGCCCGCGCCTGATGTACGCGACGACCCGGTCCCGCTGCGCGGCCGAGGCCATCGGGCCGACCCTGGTGCCGTCGGCCAGCGGATCCCCGACCACGTAGCGCTCGGCGCTGCCCGCCGCCAGCGTGACCGCCTCCTCGTAGCGTTCCGCGTGCACCAGCATCCTGGTCAGCGCGTTGCAGGTCTGGCCGCCGTTGACGAACGCCTTGGCGACACCGACCTTCACGGCCGTGGCGAGATCGGCGTCGGGCAGGATCACGTTGGCGGACTTCCCGCCGAGCTCGAGCGTGACTCGCTTGACCGTCCCCGCCGCGACCTCGGCGACCCGCCGTCCGGCCTGGACCGACCCGGTAAACGACACCACGTCCACGTCAGGGTGGGCCGCGATGGCTTCTCCGGTGACCTTGCCGGTCCCGCTGACCAGGTTGAACACTCCCGGCGGGAGCCCGGTCTCGTGGAAGATGGCTGCCAGCTCGTAGGCGGCCAGCGGCGCGACCTCGCTCGGCTTGAGCACGACCGTGCAGCCGGCCGCCAGCGCGGCGGCCACCTTGGCCACCACCTGGTGCAGCGGATAGTTCCAGGGGGTGATCGCGCCCACTACGCCAGCCGGCTCGCGGACCACCAGCGCGTTGCCGGTCCGCTCGCCGCCGAAGTCATATCCGGCGAGCAGCTCCACGTAGCTTGCGAGCACCGCAAGCGGCGTGCCCACCTGCACCTTGCGAGCGAACGTCAGCGGCGACCCCATGTCCGCGCTGATCGTCGCGGCGACGGCGCCGGCACGGTCCTCGAGCAGCTGCCGGGCGGCATCGAGGCGCTCGGCGCGTTCTGCGGGTGGGGTGACCGACCAGGCGAGGAACGCCTGCCGCGCCGCTCCAACCGCGGCATCGGCGTCAGCGTCGCAGCCAGCCGGCACGCGGTCGATGACCGACCCGGTCGCCGGATTGACCACGTCGATGCCGCCCTCGCCGGCCGACGGAGTCCAGGTCCCGTTGATGTAGTTGCTGCGCATGCCCGCATTCTCGCGCATCCAAATGGATCGGACCACGCCCGCCGACGGCCTGGCATGCGCACCGACCCGCCCGGCGCGGCCAGCAGCACCCAGTGCCCCTGTTGATTACTTTGTGTATATATTTTGGCTCGCATGTCCAATCACTTACGGGGCCGCTACATGGTGGCCAGGAAAGGTCCGCTATCCCATTTACCAGCAAGTACGCGAGTAGTCCCACGGAGATACTTCGTTTCGTGATACAACGCTCTCAATGCGTAATCGGCATTGCTAACAATCTGTAATCGAAGGCGCTTCACCGGGAACAGGGTAGGGCGGCTGCTGAGCAGGGCGCGGCCGTGGGTCCCGCCGGTGAAGGGCATATCCGAAGGGAGCAGCAGGTGCGGCATTCCCGACCGCGGTTCACCGTTCTCGCCGTGACGCTGTCCCGCCGGCTGTCCGGCCTAAGTCCCGCGGCAACGTCGCCCTCGCCCGGCCGATGGCCTCAGCCCGCACGCTCGCCCGCCATGCGGACGCTGCGGCTGGTCATGGTGGCCGGCTCGGCGGGCGCTGGCCTCTGCCTCGTGCTCGCGATGATCGCCTTAGTGGTCACCTTCGGCGGCGCCAAGGTATCTCCCGCGGCATCGACCAAGCGAACCCGGGACACGTCGACCTCGCTGAGCCGCACATCTCAGCGGCAGTCGCCACCTGCGTGGCCAAAGGAGCCAGGATCGACGATCGCCGACTACCGAGGGGTCGGATCAGGCAGGCGCGGCAGGTTCCACGTCGACGAGCCTGGCGTCTGGGGCCTGTCCTGGGGCTTCAGCTGCCGGGGCAGGCAAGGCCGCTTCACGGTGCGGGAGACCGAACCTGACGGCCGCGCGGCGATCGAGATCCGCTCGTCCGGGGCGGCAGGCCACGGGATCTCCTGGGTCACCCGCGATGCCGGGTACCACTCCCTCGTGATCGCCTCGGGGTGCTCGTGGACCGCCAAGATCGTGCTTCCCAAGCCGCCGAAGAGTGCGGGATAGCCCGCCGCCGGCTCACACCCTAGGGCGCGGCGCCGGGTGCGCCTGTCGCTGTGCCCGCGTTGCGCGAGTCCCACCCAAGCGCACCTGAAGGAGACCGAGCCTCAGTCGAAGATCGGCGGTGCCAGCCGACTGCGCTTCAGCTCGTAGAAACCGGGGGTCTCCAGGCACAGCCGCACGCCGTCCCAGAGCTTTCCGGCATCCTCACCGCGCGGGATCGGAGTGATCACCGGGCCGAAGATCGACGCTCCGCCCAGCGAGATCACCGGAGTGCCGACCTCCACGCCGACCCGCTCGATGCCGTCGGCGTGCGAGGCCCGGACCGCCTCGTCGTACTCGGTCGACTCCATCGCGTCGATCAGGTCAGCGGGCAGCCCCACGTCGGCAAGGGCTGCCTCGATGGTGGCGCGGCTCCGCTCTTCCTTGTTGTTGTGGAACCTGGTGCCGATCGCCGTGTACAGCGGCAGCACAGTCTCCGGACCCACCTTCTGCTCAGCGGCGACACACACCCGCACCGGGCCCCACGCCTGCACCATCCGGGCTTTGTAGTCCTCGGGCAGATCCTCCCGGCTCTCGTTGAGTACGGCCAGGCTCATCACGTGCCACTGCACGGCCACGGGGCGAACCTCTTCGACCTCCAGCATCCAGCGCGAGGTGATCCACGCCCACGGGCAGAGTGGATCGAACCAGAAGTCGACCTGCATGGGCGCCTGCTCCGTCATGCCATCTCCTCGATGTCGCTCTACGGCTTGCATCCCCGGACGCAGATAACCGGGCAGAGCGGCGAGGCATTCCAGCCAGCCACATATCACGCCCGCCCGCATCCGAGTCGCACTGGCATGAATGCCACAGCCATGCCGCTACGCGGAACGAACTCCACATCCATATCCACCGCGCCGCCCCCCGGGCGCACTCTGGACTGCGACGTCGGACAAGGTACTCGGCACCATCGTCTGGCCCGCGCCGGGCCGTCGCGTAGCGTCTCTGCCCGCAGCCGGCGAGTCCGGCCGTGGGCCAGCGCTCACCGGCTCGGCCTGGTCGAGGCCGCGCTGACCACGTCTCGGACTAGCGCGATGTCCGGCAGGTCCTCGATCAGCACGGCCGTGCCCTCGCCGTCGCAGAGCGGCACCCGCCAGTTCGGATACTCCCGCGACGTCCCAGGGATGTTCTGGGTCCGGCGGTCGCCGACGGCGTCGGCGAGCGACACTCCGACCAGCACCGCCGGCGTCAGTGCCAGGTAGCCGTACATCGCCACCGTGAACTCGTCGGCGGTGGGCTTGCGGGAGGGCGGGAGAAGGCGTTCGGCCACGAGGGCGTCGCGCCAGGCGGCCAGGGCAAGCTCCGCGGCTGTGCGTTCTCCTTGAGGGTCCTTCAGCAGGCCAAGCTGGGCCCGGACGGTTACCTGGTCGCCGGTGACGAACCCGGAAACCGGTGGCACGTCATGCGTGCCGACCGTCGCCATGCAGCGGGCCCGCCAGTGCGGCGGCCGCAGCGGCGAGCGGTCGGGCTCGCGGGCGAACCAGGCCAGCTCCGTGCCGAGCACCCGCCGGCTGGCCAGGTACTGGCGGATCCAGGGGTCGACGGTGCCGAGGTCCTCGCCGATCGCCACCGCGCCGGCCCGGGCGGCCTCGGAGGTCAGCGCCCCGACGGTCAGCCGGTAGTCGTAGCTCACGTAGGCGCCCTGATCGGGGGTCATCCCGTCCGGCACCCACCACAGGCGCATAAGCCCCATGACGTGGTCCACCCGCAAGCCGCCCGCGTGACAGAGGGCGGCACCGAACAGGTCGGCAAGTGGCCGCGCTCCGACCGCAGCGAGCCGGTGCGGATGCCACGGCGGCTGCAGCCAGTCCTGGCCGAGCTGGTTGAAGCCGTCCGGGGGCGCGCCCACGCTCATGCCGCGAACCAGCAGGCCATGGTGCGCCCACGCGTCGGCGCCGCCCGGGTGGGAGCCGACCGCCAGGTCGCCGATCACGCCGATGTCCATTCCGGCCGCCATGGCCGCACGCTGGGCCTCCGCGAGCTGGGAGTCGGCTAGCCACTGCAGCCAGGTGTGGAACCCGGCCCGCTCAGCCAGCGCCCCGTCGCCGGCCGAGTGCCGTGCGGCGCGGTCGGGATCGGCGAACGAGGCGGGCCAGGTGCGCGCATCCGGCCCGTGCCGCTCGGCGAGCGCGCACCAGGTCGCCCATCGGGCAAGCTCAGCGCCGCCGCCGCGGGCGAACCGCCGGTACTCGGCCTCGCGCCGGGCCGAACGCGGGGTCGCATAGATGAGCTCGAGTGCCCGGCTCTTCGCTGACCAGACGGCGTCCCGGTCGATCAGGTCAGGCGTCAGGCTGGCGTTTCGCAGCGGCGCGGCGAGACGCTCGATGATCTGTCGGGCGGGAGCGCTCAGCTGCTCGTACTCCGGAATGTCTTCGATCCGCAGGTACAGCGGGCTGACCCATCGCCTGGTCATCGGCAGGTACGGTGAGTCGCTGACCGGGCAGGCAGGCTCGGCGGCGTGCAGCGGGTTGATCAGGATGAATCCCGCGCCGAGCTGCCTGGCTGACCAGCGCGCCAGGTCGGCGAGGTCGCGCAGGTCGCCGTAGCCCCAGGAGCGGCGGGACCGGACCGAGTAGAGCTGCACGGCGAAGCCCCATGAGCGGCTGCTCGGCATGACGGGCAGCACCTGATCGGGCAGCACCAGATCGGGCAACGCCGACCGGCCGTTGGCGGGCGCTTTAGACCTCGGGTCCGTCCCGGCCACCGCTTTGCCTGCCGGGGACGGCTGTTCGCCGAGTGCGTCCACGATCACTCGCAGCGTCTTGAGCGGAACCCAGACTCGCGTCTTTCGCCAGTCGAGGTAGCTGGCCGAGACACCGAGTGCCTCGGCCCGACTGATCAGCTCCCGTTCTGTCACTCCCTAATGATCTCCTCGGCTGTGCGCGGCAAGCGCGAGCCACGGCAGTTAGCTCGGTCCAGCCCGCGAGCCGGTGCCTGGGGCTCGGGCGAAGCCCGTCGGCGGGGGTTGGTCAGCAGCGGTCTGGGCTGGGGTGGCGGCGGAACGGCGGGAGCGATAGGCGGCTACGTGCAGGCGGTTGCCGCAGGTGCGGCTGTCGCAGTAGCGGCGTGACTGGTTTCTTGACAGGTCCACGAAGAGGGACTGGCAGGGTGGCGACGCGCAGGTACGCAGGCGCGAGCTCTCCCCGGCGACGATCAGCGCGGCCAGGCCCATCGCGCTGTGCGCGGCGATCCTGTCGGCTAGCGGCGCGGTGGCGCGCGAGACGTGGATGTGCGGGCCGCGGCCGTCGTGTTCCACGATCTGCGGGACGGCGCCGGTCTCGGCGAGGAGCGCGTTGAGGTCCCTGATGGCGGCGGCCTCGTGGCCGGACTCGCAGGCGGCGGCGATGGCGTCCAGGCGCGCCCGCAGGTCGCGCAGGCGGGCCGCGTCGCTGACTCGGGCGGCGGCGATGTTCTCCACCCTGTGCCGTCGGGCGAAGTCGGCGACGCCCGCGCGGGTGGCAAGCGGATCGGCCTGACCGGCGCTAGCGGGAGCGGACCTGCCCGCCGCCGCAGCGCCCGAACCCGGCCGACCCGAGTTGATCAGGTCGACGCACTCGGCCAGCGCCTCACGCTCGTCGGTCCCTAGTCCCACGCTGTTACCTCGCCGGTCCACCAGGTAGCCTGTTGGATGTGACAGCACCGTACACGCCTACGGTCATTACTCCAAAGGACAGTGCAGGACAGGTCCCGGCCGATGCTCGCGCCGGAAGTCCCGCCGAACACCCCGCCGAACACCCCGCCCAACGCACCGCCGCGCGCACCGCCCAACCTTCCGCCGTGCGCGGCGCCGTCGGCCTGCTGACCGGCAAGCCGATCCTGCTGGCCGGGCTCGGCGCTGCGACGATCTCGTCCTCGGCCGTGCTCGTCGTGCTGTCGGGCGCGGCTCCGTCGGGGACGGCGTTTTACCGGTCGGTGATCGCGCTGCCGCTGCTGGCTGGCCTCGCCGTCGTCGAGCAGCGCAGGCACGGCCGCCGTCTTCTTGCCCAGCGACTGCGCGCCGCGCTCGCAGGGGTGTTCCTCGCCGTGGACCTGATCTTGTGGACGCACGCGATCGCCGATGTCGGCGCTGGCGTGGCCACCGTTCTCGGCAACCTGCAGGTGCTGTTCGTGGCCGGCATCGCGTGGCTGCTCTGGCACGAGCGACCGACAAGGGCGATCGCGTTCGCGCTGCCGGTCGTCATGCTCGGCGTGGTGCTGGTGTCCGGACTGATCGGGCACCCGGCCACCTCAGGGCTGCATCCGCTGGCAGGCATCTGGTACGGGATCGGGACGTCCATGGCCTACGCCGGCTTCCTGCTGATCCTGCGCCGCTCATCAGCCGGCTCGCCGCACGCCGCGGGTCCGGTCGCCGACGCCACCGCCGGGGCCGCGATCGCGTCGCTCGCGTTCGGGCTGGCCTTCGGCGGCCTCGGGCTGCACCCGCTCTGGCCGGCCATCGGCTGGCTCGCGCTGCTCGCGCTGCTGAGCCAGACCCTGGGCTGGCTGCTGATCACCTCGTCGCTGCCCAGGCTTCCCGCCGCGGTCTCCTCACTCATGCTGCTGCTGCAACCTGCCGCCTCGCTCGGCCTCGCCGCGCTGATCCTCGGCCAGCGGCCCACCCTGCTGCAGATCGGCGGCGCGGTCCTGACCTGCGGCGGGGCGCTCGCCGCCAGCATGGCCGCCACCCGCGCCCCGGTTAGGACCGCCACCCGCGCCCCGGTTGTCGCGCCGGCCGTTGCTGACCCGACCATGCAGGCACCGCGCCCGGGCGCGCCCTAAGCGCCCGGCTGCGACACAGCGATCCGAGTCCGGGACACTCAGCGGTCGATCTCGTCCTCGGGCGGGCGCGGCGCGAGCGCTCGGCCCAGCCAGAGGCCGGCCAGCCCCTGCAGCACGCTGACCGTGAGCGTGACGCCGACCGCGACCGCCGCGTAGGGCGGCAGCCCGGCGAGCGCCGCGATCGTCCTGGCGGTCGCACCGACCGGAAGCCCGCTCAGCGCCGGGATCCACAGCGCCAGGCCCCACCCGGCCGCGGCCATCGCCACCACCACCGGCACGCTGACCCGCAGCCGCCAGCCGCCCCACCGCACGGCCACTCCGGCGGCAAGACCAACGACCATCGGCATGAACCAGAGCCCTGCCGCTGCTCCGGCCGCGATCAGCCCGGTGCCGGCGACCGCGGCCAGGATCCACGACCAGGCCGGTCCGGCATGATATTCCCTGGTGAATGACGGCCGGAACGGCCGCGGCGCCGCCGGTCGGCTGACGCCCTGCTGCGCCAGCCCGCCGAGCCGGTACGAGCCCCGCTTGCCGAGCCTGGTCGCCTCGGACTTGCTGACCAGCCTGTTCATGGGCGCAACCGCCATCGCACCTGGCTGCCGGCTGCGGGGCCGGCCTGGACTGCCGCGCCGGCCGGGACGGCCCCGGCGGCCGGCATCGGCAGGTAGCGGCCGTTCCACCAGTAAGGGATCAGGTTCTCGTACCACGGCGACGCGGGATTCTCGCTCTGGCCGCCCGGGTAGATGCCCTCGGCGACCGCGCGGCCAGACCCGGTGGCGCCCGGCCAGCGGACGATCATCCGCCAGCTCGCGCCGTCGGTGGCGACCGGCAGCCCGTAGGCCGCGTTCACCGTCCAGGCGTCGCCGCCGGACGGCCGCGGGCCGTAGCCGAGCGCCCGGACGTGGGTCAGCGAGGGGAACTGCCTGCTGTGCAGCCTGCCCCAGGCCCAGCTCGCCGGGCCGGCGCCGAGCCTGGCCCGCAGATGCGCCACCGCGGCGCCGAAGGCGGCGCGTATCACCTGCGGCGCCGTCCTGACCGGCCCGCCCGGCGGGGTGAACGCGGGGTTGGCCGGATCCTCGAGCGTCCAGTGCTCGAGCACCTGGACCAGGCTGAACTGGCTGGTCGAGATCCCCAGGCCAGAGCGGTCAAGATGGACGGGGACGGCCATGGCGCTCCACCACGGGCCAAAGGTGGCCGACAGGTAGTCCGACCAGAACGTCCACCAGATCGCGGCTCCCGCCGAGCCCGGCGCCATCGCCCGGTTCCAGCGCCGGAGCACGGCGGCGGCCTGGCGCTGGACCGGGGTGAGGCCGGCGTGGCGGAGCGCGGCGAGCACCCGCGGCAGCACCCGCACGGCGAGCTCGTCGGTCACGCTGGTCTGCAGGGCGGCGAAGCTGGCCATGGTCAGGCCGTGCCTGGCGGTCAGGAACGAGTACTCCCTGCTTGCGCGGTAGCTGGGGTCGAAGTCGTTCGCCGTCGTGCCGATGTAGTACGGGTAAGAACCGGCCACCGGGCGCTGGTTGGCGGTGGCGATCACGTGACCTGGCGGATCGTAGCTGTGCGGGACGGCGGCGTACGGGATAACTCCGGCCACGTCGTCGGCACCGGTCCCTGGCATCGGCAGCCAGGGCGAGCCGTGCCTGACAACCGGGAAGTAGCCCGCCGAGATCGCCCCGATGTTGCCGCGATCGTCGGCGTAGACGAAGTTCTGGGTCGGCGCGCGCCAGTTCGCCAGTGCGGCCCTGAACTGCGCGAAGTCGCTGGCCGTGCTGATGCCGAAGAGCACCGCGATGTCGGGCGACGGCACGTTCCCCATCCAGTCCACCGATACCGTCTGGCCTGCCTGCGTCATCACCGGGCCGTGCACGGTGAGCTCGACGGTCAGGTGGCTGGGCGGGCCGCCGCGGACCGGGATCGTGTACCTGACCGTGCGCATCCGGCGCCACCGGCCGCGCCAGAAGTACTGCCCGGGCCGGGACCTGCTGGTCCTCTCCACGTAGAACAGGGTGGACTGGTTCTGGGTGTCGGTGAGCGACCACGCGATGTGCTCGTTGTGGCCGAGCAGCACGCCGGGCAGCCCGGGCACGCTGACCCCGGTCACGTCGAACCCGGGAGCCGTCATCGCCACCTGGTACCACACCGACGGCAGGGTCTGCGGCAGGTGCGGGTCGCCGGCCAGCATCGCGCCGCCGCCGAGCACCCGCGGGCCGTTCGCCGCCCACGCGTTGCTGTCCGGGTACTCGTGGATCTGCCCGGCCGGCAGCGCGCCGGCCTGCGCGAGCAGGGCGGCCGCCGCTCGCGCCGTGCCCGGCGGCAGGCTCGCGGCCAGGCCAGGCGCCGCGCAGGCCGATCGGGTGCCGCTCGACGCACGGCCGGCCAGCCGCGCAGGCCGGCCGTGCGCTGGCCGTGACCGAGCTTGCCGCACTTGACGTGGCCATCGTGGTCTGGATCGGCGCGAGGCCGAGCGCGCGGTACGGGCCAGGGTCATACGGGCTCTGCGCGTTCACCGGCAGGATGGGGAACCAGGACATCGTGCGAGCCGCCCCGAGTGACCGGTCGAGCAGCGCGTAGTCAAGCGGCGTGGTGGTGTAGTCGAGTTCCTGGGTCAGGTCGCCCTGGATGGCCAGGCTGTCCACCGGAGTCCAGTCCGCCGGGTAGACGCCTTCGAGCGAGAACAGCGCGGGCCACTGCCCGCTCGCGCGGGCCTGCGCCAGGTAGTCGTTCACTCCTCGCGCGTAGGCCAGCAGCGCCCGAGCCGCCACGCTGGTCTTCGGCATCTCCGCCCACTCCCGCCGGGCCGTGCGCAGCAAGCCGAGCCGCAGCTCAAACCGGTCGGACGGCAGCGCCGCCGGCCCGACAAGCTGGGCGAGCCTGCCCTCGGCCAGCCGCCGCTGCAGGTCCATTTCGGTGAGCCTGAACCTGGCGTGCAGGTAGCCGAGCGCGAGCACCGCGTCGGTGACGCTGGACGCGTCGATGGTCGCGATGCCGTGCGCGTCGAAGCCGACGGTCACCGGCCTCGCGAGCCCGGGCAGGGTCAGGACCTGCGAGGTCGGCAGCTGCCCGCCCCCCGCAGCGGTCCACGCGCCGTGCCCGGGGTCGAGCACCTGGCCGAGCGCAGGCAGCTTCCCATAGCCGACCGCGCAGACCGCGAGCACAACGGCGGCCACACCCGCCGCGACCACGACGTTGCCGATCCGCCGCGCCTGCCGCCAGCGCCGTCTGGACGGCACCACCGGACCACCTCCGGATTACCTGCTCCCCCGCCAGCGCCAGGCTCCCGGTCAGTGCCAGGCCCCCGTCTGCGCGTGGCCCCTGATGTCGGCACCGGGCTGCCGCCAGCGGCCGGGCTCCCGCGCCGGACCGGCGCACCTGCCGCGGGCTCACCCCAGTGAGCGCATGTAGCCCGCCGGCCGGCGGGCTACCCCCGATGGTAGAACCTTGACCGCGGGTCAGGTGGCAAGCAGCGGCGATTACCAGAGCTCAGGATGCTTGTCGCGCCACGGCCTTGCCGCCTCGATCTGCGCCGACAGCGAGATCAGGGTCGCCTCGTCGCCGATCCGGCCGGCCAGCATGACGCCGATCGGCAGGCCCTGGGCGTTCCAGTACAGCGGCAGGCTCACCGCCGGCTGGCCCGAGATGTTGTACAGCGCCGTATACGGGGTGAACCGCTTCTGCCGCTCGAAGTTCTCGGCCGGGTCGACCTCGTCGAAGTAGCCAACCGGCACCGGCGGCGAGGCGAGCGTCGGGCTGAGGAACGCGTCGTAGCGGTGCAGCTGCGCCATCGCCGGCCGCATCACGCCCTGCAGGTAGGCCTGGGCGTAGATCAGCTCGCCGGCCGAGACCTTGGCGCCCTTGCTGCGCAGGTACTGGGTGAGCGGCAGCAGGTCGCCCTCCTGGGCCGGGTCGATCGGCGCCAGGGTGGCCATGGAGTACCACAGCACCTCGAACATCGGCACCGCGTCCGACCCGAACGGCAGCTCGACGTCCTCGACCTCGTGGCCGAGGTCGGCGAGCAGCTTGCTGGCATCCTCGTAGGCGGCCACGCAGTCGTCATGCACGGTGGCGCCGGGCACCACGTTGGTGATGGACCGGCCGATCCGCAGCCTGCCCGGCTCGCGGCTGGCGTGGCCGAGGAACGTCTCGCCTGGCGGAAGCGGGGGCAGCATGTACATGTCACCCGGATAGCTGCAGGTCATCACGTCGAGCAGGAGCGCGGCGTCGGCGACGGTCCGCGCGATCGGGCCGTCCGTGGACAGCCCGCTGAGATCCGGCATCAGCGGACCGCCGGAGATCCGCCCCCTGCTCGGCTTGATTCCGAACAGCCCGCACACGCTGGACGGGATCCTGATGGACCCGCCGCCGTCACTGCCCTGCGCGGCCGGCGCGAGGCCGGCCGCGACCGCCGCCGCGGCGCCGCCGCTCGACCCGCCGGCGGACCTGGACAAATCCCACGGGGTGCGGGCGGGCGGGCCGATCTTGGTCTCGGTGTAGCACGGCAGGCCGAACTCGGGCGTGGCCGTCTTGCCGGTGATCACGATCCCGGCCTTGCGCAGCTCGACAACCACGTAGTCGTCCTCGGTGGGGACGGTGTCGGCGAAGACGGTGCTGCCCATGGTCATCCGCACCCCGGCGACCATGTTCAGGTCCTTGATCGGCACCGGCACGCCGGTCAGCGGCGGCAGCGCCGCCGTCTCGCCGCCCCTGCGGGCCCGGGCGGCGAGCTCATCGGCGGCCGCGGCCTGCTCCCTGGCCAGGTCGGCGGTCACCGTGTAAAAGGCGCCGGTCTGGTCGTTGAGCCGGTCGATCCGGTCCAGGTAATGGCCGGTGATCTCGGCCGAGGAGAGCTGCCCGTCCCTGATCGCGCCGGCCTGCTCCGTCACCGTCAGGTCATGAATCTCGGTCACGTTACCGAACAGTAGACGCAGCGACCTGAGGCGTCTAGGTCCGCGCCCGGCGGCCGGGTCGCCGGGGAGAGGGTGGCGGGCAGCCGGACGTCATGCGTCGCCGATCTGGACCGGGCGCATAGCGGCGCCGAACCGGAACGGTCATGTTCGGGCAGTACAGAATCGGCTACGCTCGGGATGTGGGCTCAGGAGTCCAGGACCCGCCGGGCGAGCTGCCGGCCGCTGCCGAGGCCGACGACAGCAGAGGCCTGCGCGCGCTGTTCCGCAAGTCGCGCACCAGCGGCGGCCCGGACGGATCGCCCGCCAGCGCCGCTCGGCCCGCCGCGGCGCCGTCAGGGAGCGTCGCCAAGCCGGCGACCCTCGCCAAGCCGGCGACCCTCGCCAAGCCGGCGAACTTCGCGAAGCCCGCCGCTGTGCCGCCGGCGAAGCAGGCCGGCCCGTCCCGGCCGGCGAGCTTCGTCAAGGCCCCCGCCGCCCCCGCCCAGCCGGCCGGCAGCACCGGCCCGCACGCCAGCCCGCCGTCCGCGCGGCCGGGTCAGGCGCCACCTGCCGCACGCCGGCCGCTGAACCTGCCGCTGGCCAGCCGCCCGCTGGTCAGCCCGCACCTGCGCCAGGACCCGAGGCTGCGCGTCTGGATCATCCGCTCTGCGGTGGCGCTCGTGGTGTTCCTCGGCTTCATGATCGGGCTCGGCTGGCGGGTCGGTATCACCGCCGCCGCCATCTACCTGGTCGCCGACATCATCTACCGGTCGAGGACGACCTCGGTCGTGCCGGCCGGGGTGCGGGTGACCTCGGCGCAGCGCTATACCAGGCGCCGTCTGAAGGTGCTGCAGCCCGCCGGCTACCTGGCGCTGAACGCCCGCTCCATTCCTGGCACGACGCATGTCATCGACCACCTCGTGGTGGGCCCGGCCGGCATCTACTCAATCGACTCGCAGCGGATGGACAAGCGGCTGGCGCTGCGGATGGTCGGCGGCATGCTCTACCACGGCCAGCGGAGCATGGAAAAGCGCCTGGACCATGCCACCATGGAGGCGAACTCGGCGGCCGCGCTGATCGGCACCGAGCTGGGGCAGAAGGTCAGGGTGCACCCTGTCCTGGTCAGCTACGGCCCGGCCACCATGTGGAAGATCATCAACGTCAAGGGCGTGGCCCTGTTCGACGGGTCACGGGTCGGCACCTACTTCCGGCAGCAGTCCAAGCAGACCCGCGGCCACCACCTGGACGCCAGCCAGATCGCGATGGTCTTCGCGGCCGCCGAGCGGGCGCTGCCGCCCATCGACTGAGCCTGAACCACGATTCGGTACGGCCGGCCCGCACCGCTAGTCTGTGACCCTCCATAACGCGGCGGACAGGGCAGGTCGTGACGGCTGCACGGGACTGGGTGGCGGGCGCTCGCCCGCGCACGCTGCCCGCCGCGGTCGTCCCGGTGGCCGTGGGGTCGGGGGTGGCGGCGGGGTACGGCGACTTCATCCCGTGGCGCGCCGCGCTTGCGCTGGTCGTGGCGCTGGCGCTGCAGGTCGGCGTCAACTACGCGAACGACTACAGCGACGGCATCCGCGGCACCGACGAGCAGCGGGTCGGGCCGGTCAGGCTGGTCGGGTCGAAGCTGGCCACCCCGCGCCAGGTGGTCTCGGCGGCGCTCGGCTGCTTTCTGCTGGCCGGCCTGGCCGGGCTGGTGCTCGCCGCTGTGGTCTCCTGGTGGCTGCTGCTGCTCGGGGCCGCGGCGATCGGGGCGGCGTGGTTCTACACCGGGGGCAGCCGGCCGTACGGCTACCGCGCCCTGGGCGAGGTCTCGGTGTTCGCGTTCTTCGGCGTCGGCGCCGTCGCTGGCACCGCGTACGTGCAGATGGTCCGGCTGAGCTGGCTGGCCGCCGCGGCCGCGGTCCCGGTGGGCCTGCTGGCCTGCGCCCTGCTGATCGTCAACAACCTGCGCGACATCCCGACCGACGAGGCGACCGGCAAGCGCACGCTGGCCGTGGTGCTCGGCGACCGGCGCACCCGGGTGCTGTACTCCGGCTGCGTGCTCGCGCCGTTCGCGGTGGCCGCCGCGATGGCGCCGGTCGCTCCGCTTGCCCTGCTCGCGGTCGCCGCGCTGCCGCTGGCGGTGATCCCGGTCAGGCAGGTGCTTGCCGCTGCGTCCGGCCGCGGCCTGATCGCCGTGCTCGGCGAGACCGGCAGGCTGCAGCTCGCGTTCGGCCTGCTGCTGACCGCCGGCCTGGCTGTCAGACCCTGATCGCTGGCCAGGGGCCGCGGGCCGTTCCGGCCCGCGGCCGACCGCACCGGCAGCCGCACTGCGGGAGGCCGGACCCGCCGGGGCTTACGCTGCCGCAGCCTGGCCGCACCGCCGCCGCACCGTGGGAGGCCGGACCAGCCGACGCTCACCCTGCCGCAGTCTGGCCGCACCCCGCCGCCCCGTCGCGGGAGGCCGGACCCGCCGGCGCTTACCCTGCCGCAGCCTGGCCGCCGCCCGGCTCGCCGTCCTCGGGACCGACGAACGCGGAGCGGATGTCGTCCATCACCCTGGTCGGCACCGTCTCGGCCGAGCGGCCGGCGGGCAGGCTGACGTCGCCGTTAGGCGGTCCGGCCGGGACTTCGCCGGCCGACAGCGGAGCGCGGGCCGCAAGGGGTGCGCGGCCCGCCACGCGCGTCTCGTTCTCCGGCTCTGGCGGCTTGCCGAACGCTGAGCCGAGCATCCGGATGGCGCCGGTCAGCTCGCTCGGGATCATCCAGACGGTGTTGCCCTGGCCCTGCGCGAGCTGCGGCAGGGTCTGCAGGTACTGGTAGGCGAGCAGCTTGGGATCGGGATCGCCCTCGTGGATGGACCGGAACACGGTGGAGATCGCCTGCGCCTGACCCTCGGAACGCAGGATCGCCGCCTGCTTCTCGCCTTCGGCCCGCAGGATCGCGCCCCTCTTGTCGCCCTCTGCGGTCAGGATCTGGGACTGCTGCAGCCCCTCGGCGTGGAGGATCGCTGCGCGCTTCTCGCGCTCGGCCCTGAGTTGCTTCTCCATCGCGTCCTTGATCGACTGGGGCGGGTCGACGGAGCGGATCTCCACCCGGGTCACGCGGATGCCCCACTTGCCCGAGGCGTCGTCGAGCACGCCGCGGAGCAGCGTGTTGATCTTGTCGCGGGAGGTCAGCGTCTGCTCCAGGTCCATGCTGCCGATGACGCTGCGCAGCATCGTGGCGGCAAGCTGCTCGATCGCCTGGATGTAGTTGACGATCTCGTAGTCGGCCGCCCGGGGATCGGTCACCTGGAAGAACAGCACCGTGTCGATGGCGACGACCACGTTGTCCTCGGTGATCACCCGCTGGCCGGTGAACTGCACCACCTGCTCACGCAGGTCGATGAGGTCCTTGACCCGGTCGATCATCGGTATGACGAAGTTCAGCCCGGGCTCGAGCGTCTTGTGGAACTGGCCAAGCCGCTCGACGTTGCGCGCCCTGGCGGGCGGCACGAGCCAGATGGACCGGCTCAGGAACAAGATCACGAGGCCGACGACGATGACCGTCAGCACGAGGGCCACGACTTCTGGCATCTGCTTACTCCCTTGCGTGGACAAGGGCGGTCGCGCCCTTGATCTGCAGGACGTCAACCGTCGAGCCGGCCGGGATGACCGACTCCTCGTCGTAGGGCCGCGCCGACCATTCCTCGCCGCCGATCCTGATCCGCCCGGCGTGCGGGGTCACTTCGGCAAGCACGTAGCCGGTCTGGCCGACCAGCGCCGCCGCTCCGGTCCGCAGCCTCGGCCCGCGGTGCAGCCGTTTCAGAGCGATCGGCCTGATCAGGACGATCCCAGCCACGGACACGACGGCGAACACGGCAAGCTGGATGAGAGTCGGGCCGCCCACGGCACTGGCGATCGCCGCGCAGAGCGCGCCGATCGCGACCAGCACGAGTGCCAGCGTCCCGGTCAGCAGCTCGGCGACGCCGAGCACGAAGGCCGCGATCAGCCAGACCGCCCACAGGCCCACGGGCCACCCCGGTCATCTGTCGTTGAATCCTGCAATGCTGACCCTAATCCCGCCAAGGTGCAGATAGCACGAGTCGAAAGGCCCGAACAGTCCTGCAGCGGTGCGGCAGCAGTCCCGCGGCAGCGAATCTGCCGGTCACCGTGCTTCACACCGCGAGGCATGGCGGGCACGATGGGGTGCATCAGATCCACGAAGGGATGGGCCATGTCCGGGCAAGCAACGCCTTCCTACAGCCACGGCGCATCTGGCGCCACGCTGCTTGGCGAGACCATCGGCCAGAACCTGCGCCGGGTCGCCGCCGCGCACCCCGATGCCGAGATGCTCGTGGACGTCCCGACCGGCCGCCGCTGGACGTACTCGGCATTCGACGCCGAGACCGACACGCTCGCCCGTGGCCTGATCGCGGCCGGGATGGCGGCCGGCGACCGGGTCGGGATCTGGGCGCCCAACTGCGCCGAGTGGGTGCAGATGCAGTACGCCACGGCCAGGGCCGGGATCGTCCTGGTGAACATCAACCCGGCGTACCGCAGCCACGAACTCGGGTTCGCACTGCGCCAGTCCGGCGTGCGCCTGCTGGTCAGCGCCGAGCGGTTCAAGACCAGCGACTACCGCGGCATGATCGAGGAAGTCAGACCCGACCTGCCCGGCCTGCAGGACGTGATCTACCTGGGCAGCGAGCAGTGGGCCGCGCTGTTCGCCAGCGGCGAGGCCGCCGCGGCCGAGGCGGCGGGCGGGGACGGCCAGGACCCGCTCGCCGAGCGCGAGGCCGGCCTGTCGTTCGATGACCCGATCAACATCCAGTACACGAGCGGCACCACCGGGTTCCCCAAGGGCGCGACGCTGTCACACCACAACATCCTGAACAACGGGCTGTTCATCGGCGACGGCTGCGGCTACACGGCGGCGGACCGGGTGTGCATCCCGGTGCCGTTCTACCACTGCTTCGGGATGGTGCTCGGCAACCTGGCCTGCACCACGCACGGGGCATGCATCGTGATCCCGGCGCCCGGATTCGACCCGGCCCAGACGCTGGCCGCGGTCCAGGCCGAGCACTGCACGTCGCTGTACGGGGTGCCGACCATGTTCATCGCCGAGCTCGCGCTGCCCGACTTCGCCGACTACGACCTGTCCACGCTGCGCACCGGGATCATGGCGGGCTCGCCCTGCCCGGTTGAGGTGATGAAGCGCGTGGTCAGCGAGATGAACATGACCGAGGTGACGATCTGCTACGGGATGACCGAGACCTCGCCGGTGTCCACCCAGACCACCGCCGACGACGACATGGAGCGGCGCGTGTCCACCGTCGGCCGGGTGCACCCGCACGTCGAGGTCAAGATCATCGACCCGGAGACCGGCCGGGTGCTGCCTCGCGCCACGCCCGGCGAGCTGTGCACCCGCGGCTACTCGGTGATGCTCGGGTACTGGGACGAGCCGGAGAAGACCGCCGAGGCGATCGACGCGGCGCGCTGGATGCATACCGGCGACCTCGCGGTGATGGACGAGGCCGGGTACCTCAACATCGTCGGCCGGATCAAGGACATGGTGATCAGGGGCGGGGAGAACATCTACCCGCGCGAGGTCGAGGAGTTCCTCTATGCCCACCCGGCCATCGAGGATGTCCAGGTGGTCGGGGTACCCGACCTGAAGTACGGCGAGGAGCTGTGTGCCTGGATCAGACTGCGGCCCGGCCAGGAGCTGAGTGCCGAGCAGGTCAGGGACTACTGCCAGGGCAAGATCGCGCACTACAAGATCCCGCGTTACGTCAGGTTCACCGGGGACTTCCCGATGACCGTGACCGGCAAGGTGCAGAAGTTCAAGATGCGCGAGACGTCGATCACCGAGCTCGGCCTCGAGGACGCCAGCCGAACCCCAACGGCCTGACCGCACCCCCCGAGTCACCCCTGTGCATCGTGGGCACATTGCTGCTGCCCTGGCGTGCCCCGGCGACAGCGACGTGCCCACGTCGCGCGCGACTGCCAGGGCACGGCGCGGACCGCAAATTGACGTGGGCACTTCGCTGCTGCCCTGGCGACAGCGAAGTGCCCACGACTCGAGCGACTGCCCGGGCACGGCGCGGACCGAAATTGACGTGGGCACTTCGCTGCTGCCCTGGCGACAGCGAAGTGCCCACGTCGCGCGCGACTGCCCGGGCACGGCGGGCGGCCGAACCCGGACCGCCTGACTTCGGTGGCCCGTTGATGTCGCTCTGCACGGCATCAACGGGCCACCGACGTCCCGTAGGTCTGGGGGCGCCGCGCAGCGGGGGGCGGCGCGGCGAGGCCGCCTGTATAGTCCAATCGGGATAGCGCGCGGGAGGCTGACATGGTCGGACACAAGTGGGAGTCGGCGCAGGGCGTCGTGGTCCAGGCGCAGACCGGGCCGCCCAGCGGTCACGGCATGGCCGCCGCCATGCACCCCGTGCACCAGTACGTGATCGAGGTGCGTAAGCCGAACGGCGAGACGATCCGCGGCGAGGTGACCGAGCGGAGCTTCGTCGCGCATCAGGTCGGCGCCACGGTCCCGGTCGAGGTGAACAGCAAGACCAACGAGATCAGGATTGACCCGAGCGCGCGGGTGGACTCGGTCCGCGGGCTGGTCAACATGGCACACCAGATGCGCGACGCGGCAGCGGCCGGGACGCTCGGGGGCGTGGCCGGGATGGCCGGCATGGCGGGCATGGCCGGGTTCGGCGGCGGCATGAACCAGGGCCCGATAGGCGGCATGAACCAGGATCCCATGGGCGGCATGAACCAAGGCCCGATGGGCGGCATGAACCAGGGCCAGATGGGCGGCGCGTCCATGCAGGTGATCGGCCCGGACGGCCGGCAGGTGCCGGTCGCCATCCAAGGCGACGAGGTCCGCAACCTGGCTCAGGCAATGATGTCCGGCGACCCGGCCGCCAAGCAGGCCGCGATGGAGCGGATTCGCCAGATCAAGGCCCAGGTGCAGCAGGGCGGGCTCGCCCGGCCCGGCGTCAGCCAGCCCGGCGCCGGCCAGTCGGGCGTCGGCCAGCCCGCCGCCCCTGGCGGCCCCGCACCCACCGAGGGCTTCTCAGGATCGTCGGGCCCGAGCACGTTCGACCCCATTGGCACCCCGCGCACCCAGGCCAGCCCCGGCGGGCCGGTCCCCGGCCAGCCAGGCGGCGGGTCCGGCGCATTCGGCGAGCCCGCCCGGTTCGGCCAGCCGACCAGCTTCGAGCAGCCTGGCGGCTTCGGCCAGCCCGCGTCGTTCGGTTCTTCCGGCGGCTTCGGGTCGTCGGGCAGCCCCGAACCATACCGTCCGCCGGCGCCGTCGTCGTTCGGCTCCTTCGACACCGGCGTCGGCCAGGGAACTCAGCAGGAGCGGCTGGCCAAGCTGCAGCAACTGCTCGACAAGGGCATCCTCACCGAGTCTGAGTACCAGGCGCAGCGCCGGCAGGTCATCAACGGGTTCTGAGCGCTCGCCGGAGTGACAGCCTGTGCGGCACGGTCCGCCGGGCACGGCCGGACAGCGCATCGCCCGGCTACGCGAACTGCTGGCCGAGAGCTTCCTGACCGAGTCCGGGTTCGCGCCTGAAGCGGCAGCACATCATCGATCAGATCTGACCCGGACGGCCCGGTATCAGGTACCCGAGCTGCTGGCCGCCTTCGCCGGGCGCGCAGGGACAGACCGCACCTCAAGCCGGCCGAGCAGGTCAGCCGTCGTTCGGGAGACCGCGTCGACGGCTGCGTTGAAGGCTTCGGCGTTGTGCGGCGCCGGGGTGCGGAAGCCGCTGATCTTGCGTACGTACTGCAGCGCGGCAGCGCGGACGTCCTCGGCAGTCACGTCCTCGGTGAAGGGCTCGCGCAGGGTCTTGATGCTTCGGCACATAGCCCCAAACTTACGCGTGCAGAGCCGCGTAGAAGGCGGCGGGCGGCGGGTGCGGCACAATGTCCGCGCCCGCCGCCCGTTCCCGGAGCTGCCAGCCAGGGCGCATGCCCGGCCACAGGACCCGGCTGGCCCCCGCTAGGGCAGGTAGACCACCTGGTGCCCGCAGGCGGGTGAGGCGACGATCGCGGCCTGCGCGGCCGGCCCGATGTCGACGAACGAACCCTGACTACCCAGCGGGCCGCCAGGAAGGTCGACCGTCTTACCCGGACCGAGCACGACCTGACCGGGCCCGAGCACGACCTGACCGGGACCGATGAGCTTGCCCTTGATCGTTATCGAGCCCTTCACCGATGAGCGGAACACGCCAGGCCCGACCGCCGGAGCGATAAGCCGGATCACGGCATGACCGTTCCCTGGCCGGACGATCATGAGCCGCCGGGCCTTCGCCGGGGTGACTGTCCTGAGGACGACATGCTGCTGGGCGCCAGACAACTTGCCGACCCGGACCGTAACTTGACCTGGCCGGCCGCTGATCACCCGGAGGTTCGCCGCCGGGCAGCCGGCCAGCGGCCCAGCGGCTACGGGCGCCTGCCCGATCACGGTGGTCCGGCTGGCCTGACCCTTGATGACCCGGAGCGGAGCCGGAACGGCACGAGCCGGGATGGTGTTGGCCACCGGCCGCACGGCCGTCGTGCCCGTGCCGGCGATCATGACCGCCGACAGGGTGACGACGACGCCGCCCAGGAACGCGGCGACGACCCAGCCGGCGCTCCGGCTGCCCATCGCACTGCGTGCGCCCCCACTCTCACGCTTCCGCTTCGTTTCCTTCGCAGCAGGCGCGCTCGGCGTGGTCGCGTCCGGATCTGACGGCCCCGACGAGTCCGGGGACTCCGGATCGTAGATCTCTTCTTCTTCCAACCCCATGCACCTCACTGTCTGATATGCCGGAAATCCGGCACTGCTACTGACGCTCCATCATCGGCTACGTATACGTGCGAGATCGCGCGGAATTCATGTGAGTTCCATGCGAATATCCGCGCCGGGCGAAGCACGGCGCGGAACTGGCACCGCGGAACTGGCACCATGGAGAGGTCATGACGCTCACCGATCAGCTGCCGGAGTCCGCCGACCCAGACGCGCTGTACGCAGCGTTCACCGACTGGGCAGGCCAGCAGGGGCTGACCCTGTACCCGCACCAGGACGACGCGCTGATCGAGCTGCTGTCCGGCGCGAATGTGATCTTGTCCACGCCGACCGGGTCGGGCAAGAGCCTGGTGGCGACGGCGGCGCACTTCGCGTCCCTGGCGGCTGGCGAGCGCAGCTTCTACACCGCGCCGATCAAGGCCCTGGTGTCGGAGAAGTTTTTCGCGCTCTGCGACATCTTCGGCCCGGCCAGCGTCGGGATGATGACCGGCGACGGCAGCGTGAACGCGTCCGCCCCGATCATCTGCTGCACCGCCGAGGTGCTGGCCAACATCGCGCTGCGGTACGGCGCCGACGCGGACGCCGACCTGGTGATCATGGACGAGTTCCACTACTACGCCGATCCTGACCGCGGCTGGGCCTGGCAGGTGCCGCTGATCGAGCTGCCCAGGGCACAGTTCCTGCTGATGTCGGCGACACTCGGCGACGTGACCAGGTTCGAGCAGGACCTGACCAGGCGCACCGGCCGGCCCACCGCCGTGGTCAGGTCGGTCGAGCGCCCGGTGCCGCTGACGTTCAGGTTCGTGGTCGAGCCGCTGCACGAGACCATCGAGGAGCTGCTGGCCACCGGGCAGGCGCCGGTCTACGTGGTGCACTTCACCCAGGCCGCCGCGATCGAGCAGGCGCAGGCGCTGATGAGCGTCAACGTGTGCAGCCGGGCCGAGAAGGATGCGATCGCCGAGATGATCGGGCGGTTCAGGTTCTCCACCGGATTTGGCAAGACGCTATCCCGCCTGGTCAGGCACGGCATCGGGGTGCATCACGCCGGCATGCTGCCGCGCTATCGCAGGCTCGTGGAGACCCTGGCCCAGGCCGGGTTGCTCAAGGTGATCTGCGGCACCGACACCCTGGGCGTGGGCATCAACGTGCCGATCCGTACGGTGCTGTTCACCTCGCTGAGCAAGTACGACGGCAGCGTGACCCGGCTGCTCCAGGCCAGGGAGTTCCACCAGATCGCCGGCCGGGCAGGACGGGCCGGCTTCGACGAGGTCGGCACCGTCGTGGTCCAGGCGCCCGAGCACGTGGTCGCCAACGAGAGGGCGCTGGCCAAGATCGGCGACGACCCGAAGAAGCGGCGCAAGTTCGTGCGCAAGAAGCCGCCGCCCGGCATGGTCTCCTGGGGCCAGCCCACGTTCGACCGGCTGGTCGCCGCCGAGCCCGAGCCGCTGCGGTCCAGCTTCGTGGTGACCCACGCCATGCTGCTCAACGTGATCAGCAGGCCGGGTGATGCGTTCGCCTCGATGCGGCACCTGCTCACCGACAACCACGAGGACCGCGCGGCGCAGCGCAGGCACATCCACCGGGCGATCCAGATCTACCGCGCGCTGCTGGCCGGCGGGGTGGTCGAGCACCTGGCCGAGCCCGACGAGCAGGGCCGGATGTGGCGGCTCACCGTGGACCTGCAGGCCGACTTCGCGCTGAACCAGCCGCTCTCCCCGCTCGCCCTTGCCGCCATCGAGCTGCTCGACATGACCTCGCCGGAGTACCCGCTCGACGTGCTCTCGGTGATCGAGGCGACCCTGGACGACCCGAGGCCGGTGCTCGCGGCCCAGCTGTTCAGGGCCCGCGGCGAGGCGGTCGCCGAGATGAAGGCAGAGGGCGTCGACTACGAGACCAGGCTCGAGCTGCTCGAGTCGGTCAGCTACGCAAAGCCGCTTGCCGACCTGCTTGAGTCCGCCTACGACATCTACCGGCGCGGCCACCCGTGGGTCGCCGATTACGAGCTCAGCCCGAAGTCCGTGGCGCGAGACATGTACGAGCGGGCGATGACGTTCGGCGAGTACATCGCCTGGTGCGGTCTGGCCAGGTCCGAGGGCCTGCTGCTGCGCTATCTCGCCGACGCCTACAAGGCATTGCGGCAGACCGTGCCTGACGAGGCCAAGACCTCCGAGCTCGTCGACCTGATCGAGTGGCTCGGCGAGATGGTCAGGCAGGTGGACTCCAGCCTGCTCGACGAGTGGGAGCGGCTGGCCAACCCGGACGCGGTCGCGCAGGACGGCGCCGCCAGCCAGCTCGACGAGCGGCCGCCCGCGGTGACCGGCAACATCAGGGCGTTCCGCGTGCTGGTGCGGAACGCCCTGTTCCGCCGGGTCGAGCTGGCCGCGCTGCGGCACTGGGAGGAGCTCGGCGAGCTCGACGCCGAGGCAGGCTGGGACGCCGCCGCCTGGGCCGACGCGCTCGAGCCCTACTTCGCCGAGCACGGCGAGATCGGCACGGGCGCCGACGCGCGCGGGCCGGCCATGCTGATCATCGACGACTCGGATAAGGACGTCTGGCGGGTGCGGCAGATCTTCGACGACCCCGCGGGTGACCACGACTGGGGGTTCTCCGCCGAGATCGACCTGGCGGGCTCGGACGAGGCCGGCGAGGCCGTGGTCTGGGTGACCGCGGTCGGCTCGCTCTGAGCTTCAGGCCGTGCGCCCCAGCCGGCCAGCGCTGACGACAGCGGGCCGCGGGCAGCCAGCCCGGCCGGCCAACCCCGGCTGGCCGGAGCGAGCCGTTATGCCGCGAACGCCCTTCCCGCCTCGTCGGAGGGCACGATCCTCACCCCGAGCGGCAGCAGCGAGATCGGGATCAGCTTGAAGTTGGCCAGGCCGAGCGGGATCCCGATGATCGTGATGCACAGCGCGATCCCGGTGATCAGGTGCATGAGCGCAAGTTCCCAGCCGAACAGGATGATCCAGATGATGTTGCCGATCAGCGAGCCGACGCCGGCGTCCTGGCGCGGCACGGTGGTCCGGCCGAACGGCCAGAGCACGTAATTCGCGATCCGGAACGCGGCGATGCCGAACGGGATCGTGATGATCAGCACGCAGGCGACGATACCTACGATCACGTAGGCGATCGCCATCCAGAAGCCGGCGAGCACCAGCCAGATCAGGTTGAGTATCACGCGCACGTCAGTCATCCCCCTCACAGTGTCTTCCCGCTCGCCTCCGGGAGACCCGACCGGCTCGCTCGCAAGCGTCCGCCGACGGGCAAGCGGGCGTGCGTCCCTCCCCGCCAGTGCGCCCGTCCCTGTCACTGACAGGATTCCCCGTCCGGCGGGCTTGACCACTGCCGCGGCCAGTTTTGCCTGCCCCCGCCGTCGGCCGCGCGGTCTAGGCCAGGCCGAGCAAGGCCTCGAGGCCGACGGTCAGGCCGGCAGGCAGCCCCTCGATCCCGCGCACCGCGGTCAGCACGCCCGGCATGAACGAGGCGCGGTCCAGCGAGTCGTGCCTGATCGTCAGCGTCTCCCCGTGCCCGCCGAGCAGCACCTCCTGGTGGGCGACCAGCCCGGCAAGCCGGACCGAGTGCACGTGCACGCCGTCCACCACCGCGCCCCTGGCACCCGGCAGCGCGGTCTCGGTCGCGTCCGGGCTTGGTCCCACGCCCGCCGCGTCCCGCGCCGCCCGCATCATGGCCGCGGTCCGCGCCGCGGTACCGGACGGCGCGTCCACCTTGGCGGCGTGGTGCAGCTCGATGATCTCGGCGGACTCGAAGAACCGCGCGGCCTGCTCGGCGAACTTCATCATCAGCACGGCGCCGACCGAGAAGTTGGGCACCACAAGGACTCTGGGTACCCAGGAGCCGGTTGCCGAGCTCTCCCCCGGCGTGACCGCCGCGTCCGCCAGCATGGCCTCCACCTCGCTCAGCCGGTCAGGCCCGAAGCCCGAGGTGCCGACCACCGCGTCCACGCAGTGCTCGATGCACCACCGCAGGTTTCCCAGCACCGCGGCCGGCGTGGTGAAGTCGACCACGACGTCGCAGCCGTTCAGCAGGTCGGGCGAGTCGCCGAGATCGACCTCGGCCACGAGGTCCAGGTCAGGGGCCGCCCGCACGGTCTGGCAGACCAGCGACCCCATCCGTCCCCTGGCTCCGAGCACTCCGACCTTGACCACCGGGTTCCCCTGTCTGCTCAGGCGAGGATGGCTCAGACGAGCGCCGCCGCGAACGAGTCGGCGTCGTCGTAGGGTCCCACCACGGCCAGCGCCTTGGGCTTGGTGAGGATCAGCTCGGCCACGTCCCGCACGTCGTCCAGGGTGACCGCGTCGATCCTGGCCAGTATCTCGTCCACCGGCTCCAGCCTGGGGTAGACGAGCTCGGACTTGCCGATCCTGGTCATCCGGGACGCAGGATCCTCCAGGCCGAGCACCATCGAGCCGCGCAGCTGGCCCTTGCCACGGTCGAGTTCCTCCGCGCTAAGGCCGGTGGCGCAGACCTTGGCGATCTCGTCCGCGCAGATCGCGAGCACCTCATCGGCCTTGGCTGGCAGGCAGCCAGCGTAGATGCCCCACACCCCGACATCGGCGTGCTGCGCGTTGAAGCTGTACACCGAGTACGCCAGGCCGCGCTTTTCCCTGATCTCCTGGAACAGCCTGGAGGACATGCCGCCGCCGAGCGCCGCGTTGAGCACGCCGAGCGCGAACCGGCGGTCGTCGTTGCGGCGCAGGCCGGTGCAGCCGAGCACGAGGTTGGCCTGCTCGATCGGCCGGGAAAGCAGCCGCACGCCGGTGCCCGCGCCGACCTCGGGTCCCGCCGGGCCCGGCAGCCTGGGCGGCGCAGGGACCGCCTGCTCGGTGAGCGCCTTCTCAAAGCAGCGGCCGACGATCTCGACCACCTCGTCGTGGTCGAGCCGGCCGGCCGCGGCGACCACCAGGTTCTCCGGCGCGTACCTGGCCGCGTAGTGCTCGGCGATCTGGTCCCTGCTGATCGCGTTGATCGACTCGGCGGTGCCAAGGATCGGGCGGCCGAGCGGGGTGTCGCCGAACAGCTGCCAGCCGAACGCCTCGTGCGCGGTGTCGGACGGGTCGTCGTCGGTCATCGCGATCTCTTCGAGAATCACCGCCCGCTCGGCCTCCACCTCGCTTCCCTCGAGCAGCGACCCGGTCACCATGTCCGAGAGCACATCGATGGCCAGCGGCAGGTCAGCGTCGAGCACCCGCGCGTAGTAGCAGGTGTACTCCTTGGCGGTGAATGCGTTCAGCTCGCCGCCGACCGCGTCGATCGCCGCGGAGATGTCCAGCGCGGACCGCCGGGCCGTCCCCTTGAACAGCAGGTGCTCGAGGTAGTGGGTCGCCCCGGCGTGCCGGGAGTCCTCGTCACGCGAGCCCACGCCCGCCCAGATCCCGAACGACGCCGACCTGACCGCGGGCAGCGACTCGGTGATCACCCGCAGACCGCCGGGCAGCACCGTGCGGCAGACGACGCTCTCGGCGTCGTCCAGCCGCTCGGTGCCTTCGGTTCGCCGCCCGTCAGGCGTCATGAGTTGCCGGACTCGCGGTCGCGATGCCGGGTGCGGAAGTGCTCGCCCCTGCGATCGCCGCCACGGCCGCGGTCGCCCCGGTCGCCGCGGTCCCTGTTCCGGTCGCCGCGGTCGCCCCGGTCGCTGCGGTCCCCGCGGCTCTCGTCGCGGCCGCCGCCGAGGTCCTCGCCTGCCGCTTCGCGCTCGACCACCTCGACGGGGACCAGCGACAGCTTGCCGCGGTCGTCCACCTCGCGGATCTCGACCTGGATCTTGTCGCCGACCTTGATCACGTCGTCCACGTTCTCGATCCGCATCCCGCCGTGCAGCTTGCGGATCTGGGTGATGTGCAGCAGCCCGTCCTTGCCGGGCAGCAGCGAGACGAACGCGCCGAACGTGGTCGTCTTCACCACCGTGCCGAGGAACCGCTCGCCCACCTCGGGGATGTGCGGGTTCGCGATCGCGTTGATGGCGGACCTGGCCGCCTCGGCTGAGTTGCCGTCGGTGGCGCCGATGTAGATGGTGCCGTCGTCCTCGATCGTGATCTCGGCGCCGGTGTCCTCCTGGATCGAGTTGATCATCTTGCCCTTCGGGCCGATGACCTCGCCGATCTTGTCCACCGGGACCTTGATCGTGATGATCCGCGGCGCGTGCTCGCTCATGTCGGCCGGGGCGTTGATCGCCTCGCGCATGACGTCGAGAATGGTCAGCCGCGCGTCCCTGGCCTGCGTCAGCGCGGCGCCGAGCACCGAGGCCGGAATGCCGTCCAGCTTGGTGTCAAGCTGCAGGGCGGTGATCACGTCCTTGGTTCCCGCGACCTTGAAGTCCATGTCGCCGAAGGCATCCTCGGCGCCGAGGATGTCGGTCAGCGTGACGTACGTGCCGCCCTCGTGGATCAGCCCCATCGCGATGCCAGCGACCATGTCCTTCAGCGGCACGCCCGCGTCGAGCAGCGACATCGTGGAGGCGCACACCGAGCCCATCGAGGTGGAGCCGTTCGAGCCGATGGCCTCGGAGACCTGCCTGATCGCGTAAGGGAACTCCTCGCGGGTTGGCAGCACCGGGATCAGCGCCCGCTCGGCGAGCGCGCCGTGCCCGATCTCGCGCCGCTTGGGCGAGCCGACCCGGCCGGTCTCGCCGGTCGAGTAGGGCGGCATGTTGTAGTTGTGCATGTAGCGCTTGGTGCGCTCGGGGTTGAGCGTGTCGATCATCTGCTCCATCCGGAGCATGTTCAGCGTGGTCACGCCGAGCACCTGGGTCTCGCCGCGCTCGAACAGGGCCGAGCCGTGCACCCGCGGGACGACACCGGCCTCGGCGGATAGCTGCCGGATGTCGGCCAGCCCGCGGCCGTCGATCCGCAGGCCGTCCCTGATGATCCGCTCCCTGACCAGCTTCTTGGTGAGCGACCTGAACGCCGCGCCGATCTCGGTCTCCCGGCCTTCGAACTTGGCGCCGACCCGCTCGGCCACCGCGGCCTGGATCCGATCGGTCTCGTTGCCGCGCTCCTGCTTGCCCGCGATGGTCAGTGCCGCGGCAAGTTCCGCCGAGGCCTCGGCGGAAACGGCCTCGTACACGTCGGGCTGGTACTCGGCGAAGGTCGGGAACACCGCGACCTCCTTGGCCGCCTGCCCCGCGACCTGCAGCTGAGCCTCGCAGAGCGCCTTGATGAACGGCTTCGCCGCCTCAAGACCCTGGGCGACCACTTCCTCGGTCGGGCCGACCGCGCCGCTCGCCGGATCGGCGATCAGCCGCAGCGTGCCCGACGTCGACTCGGCCTCGACCATCATGATCGCGACGTCGCCGTCCTCGAGCACCCGGCCGGCCACCACCATGTCGAACGTCGCGTCCTCAAGCTGGCTGTAGTTCGGGAAGCCGACCCACTGGCCCTTGATCAGGGCAACCCGCACGCCGCCGATCGGGCCGGAGAACGGCAGCCCTGAGATCTGGGTGGACAGCGAGGCCGCGTTGATCGCGACCACGTCGTACAGGTGGTCGGGGTTCAGCGCCATGATCGTCTCGACGATCTGCACCTCGTTGCGCAGGCCCTTGACGAAGGTCGGCCGCAGCGGCCTGTCGATCAGCCGGCAGGTGAGGATCGCGTCCTCGGACGGCCGGCCCTCGCGGCGGAAGAACGAGCCAGGGATCCGGCCGGCCGCGTACATGCGCTCTTCCACATCCACGGTCAGCGGGAAGAAGTCGAGGTTTTCCTTGGGATGCTTCGACACGGTGGTCGCTGACAGCACCATGGTCTCGTCGTCAAGGAAGACGACGGCCGATCCGGACGCTTGCTTGGCCAGCCGCCCGGTCTCGAATCTGATCTTGTGTACGCCGTAGGCACCGTTGTCGATGACTGCTTCGGCGGTATGCACACCCTCCATAGGGTGAGACCTCCTCGGATGAGGTCCCGCGTCTGCCCGCCGCCAGTGGAGCGTCGTCGGTGTCCAGGTTCCTCTGGACGTAGCTGCCGACCGGTCTTCGATCGAAGTCCCCGGATCGCGAGCGGCGAACGCTCGGGAGATCCGAGAACCACTACCGAGGACCGGCCCTGGCGCACTGTGAGCACTCCGGGCCGGGGCCGCGGGACGTGTAGTTGTCTTGAGTCTGTTCAGTTGTGCTGGCTGACGTGCTCGGCGATTGCCGCGCCGGGCATGAGGGCTGCTCGGTTCCTGGCCAGTCGGTTCCTGGCCAGCCGTGATCCCGAGAACCAATGTAGCGCCCGCGGCAGGGGCGCAGCGAGCGTTGGCAGCGCGCTGCTGCCGCCGCTCGCGCCTCGGCCGAGATCGCGTACGGCTCGGCTACCTGCGCAGGCCGAGCTTCTCGATCAGCGCGCGGTAGCGGTGGATGTCCTCGCGGGCGAGGTACTTGAGCAGCCGCCGGCGGCGGCCGACCAGGAGCAGCAGCCCGCGGCGACTGTGATGGTCGTGCTTGTGCACCTTCAGGTGCTCGGTCAGACCGTTGATCCGCTTGGTCAGCAGCGCGACCTGGACTTCCGGCGAGCCGGTGTCACCCTCACTGGTCGCGTGCACGGCGATGATCTCTTTCTTGACTTCGGTGTCGAGCGGCACAGGGCTCCCTCTTCGTTCGCGGTTCTCATAGGCGGCTCCGGCAGCAGGGATCGCGGTTCCGCGCCGGGTACGGGCAGGCACGGGCAGGACTGCTCGGGCCTGGATCGGCCGGCCGCATGAGGGCGCAGCCAGCCAGGCAAGGTACTCCTCGCCACCAGATACCGTATCACGCCCCCGTTATTCCTGACGCCGCTCCGCCGCGGCAGCTCGGCTGAGTGGCACCGCCCGGACCGACCGCAATTGCGGTGATCAGGACCTTTGATCAGCCTTTGGTCCCTGCCGCCGCCAGGCAACGTGGTGCGAGTCTGAAGACGAACAACGGATCTGGCTGGGCACGCCCGTGAACGCCCTCCTGCCAACCCGCCCTCCTGGCAGCGCCCTCCTGGTAGCCGCGCTACGGCCAGCCGCGAAGACGCATAGGAGGGATTGTCATGAAGTATGCACATCCGGGCGAACCCGGCAGCGTCGTCAGTGTCGAGTCTCGTTACGAGAACTTCATCGGCGGCAAGTGGATGCCTCCGGCCGCGGGCAAGTACCGGGTCAATCTGACTCCGGCCACTGCCAAGCCGATCTGTGAGGTGCCCGAGTCGACGCCTGAGGACATCGAGACCGCACTGGACGCGGCCCACGCGGCCGCCAGGCAGTGGGGGGAAACCTCCGCCGCCGGCCGTGCCGCCGTGCTCAACGCGGTGGCCGACGCCATCGACGCAAACCGGGAGAGCCTCGCGGTGGCCGAGAGCTGGGAGAACGGCAAGCCGGTCAGGGAGACGCTGGCAGCGGACATCCCGCTGGCGGCCGATCACTTCCGCTACTTCGCGGCCGCGGCACGGGCCATGGAGAGCCACACCACGGAGATCGATGCCAACACGATCGCCTACCACTTCCACGAGCCGCTCGGCGTCGTCGGGCAGATCATCCCGTTCAACTTCCCGCTGCTGATGGCCGCCTGGAAGCTGGCGCCGGCCCTGGCGGCGGGCAACTGCTCGGTGATCAAGCCCGCGTCCCCGACACCGTGGTCGATCCTGAAGCTGGCCGAGGTCGTCGGCGACATACTGCCGCCAGGCGTGCTCAACATCGTCAACGGCCCGGGCGGGGAGATCGGCAAGGCCCTGGCCACCAACCCGCGGATCGCGAAGGTCGCGTTCACCGGGGAGACCGTGACCGGGCGGCTGATCATGCAGTACGCGGCGCAGAACATCATCCCGGTGACGCTGGAGCTCGGCGGCAAGTCGCCGAACATCTTCTTCGCCGACGTAATGGCGGCCGACGATGACTTCCTTGACAAGGCCATCGAAGGGCTGGTGCTCTACGCGTTCAACAAGGGCGAGGTGTGCACCTGTCCGTCGCGTGCCCTGATCGCCGAGGACATCTACGACGAGTTCATCACCCGGTGCCTGGAGCGCATCAGCCGGATCAAGCAGGGCAACCCGCTGGACACCGAGACCATGATGGGACCGCAGGTCTCCGCTCAGCAGCTCGCGAAGGTGAGCTCCTACGTGGACATCGGGCGCGAGGAGGGCGCGGTCGTCCTGGCCGGCGGCCACCAGGCGCACGTGGACGGCGAGTACAAAAACGGCTACTACTACGAGCCGACCGTGCTCAAGGGCGACAACAAGATGCGGGTGTTCCAGGAGGAGATCTTCGGGCCGGTTCTGGCCGTGACCACCTTCAAGGACGAGGCTGAGGCGCTGGAGATCGCCAACGACACGCTCTACGGGCTCGGTGCCGGGGTCTGGACCCGCGACGGCAGCCGCGCCTACCGGATGGGCCGGGCCATCAAGGCAGGCCGGGTCTGGATCAACTGCTACCACCAGTACCCCGCTGGTGCGGCATTCGGCGGCTACAAGGTGTCGGGCATCGGCAGGGAGACCCACCAGATGATGCTCGAGCACTACACCCAGACCAAGAACCTGCTGGTCAGCTATGACCCCAAGGCGATGGGCCTGTTCTAACCGAATCTGGCCGGGACGCCTACCTAGCAGGCGTTCCGGCCAGACAGCAGGCAAGCACTCCGGGAGGTGAGGTGCCGACCGAGGAGACCACCCAGCGGGTCGTCGCCACACCGGCGGCGCGGGCAGCCATCGAGCGCCTGTGCCGCCGGGGCCAGGTCATGTTCGTCCAGTCGGGCGGGTGCTGCGGCGGCAGCGCTCCGATGTGCTTCAGGCTCAGTGAGTTCGTCACCGGGGCCAGAGATCTCTTGCTCGGCGAGATCGACGGCTGCCCCTACTACATTGACGCCAGCCTGTACCGCGCGTGGGGCGAGCCTGAGCTTGTGCTCGACGTCGAGCCTGGTTTCGCGGAAGGATTCTCCCTGCCAGCCTCCGACGGCAAGCACTTCGTGGTGCGCAGCCGGTCGGCGGCCCAGTGCCCTACCGCAGGCGGCTGACGACGGCCGCCCAGATCTCTGACCGGCCGAGCGAAGCGGTGGCCGCCGCTCAGATCCCGCTATTCGCCCACAACGTGCCTGGCAGCGGCGACGTCGGCGCGCATCTGCTCGACCAGCTCTTCGACGGTCCCGAACTTCACCATGCCGCGCAGACGCTTAGCGAATTCGATGGCGACATGCATCCCATATAGGTCGAGATCGTCGCGGTCAAGCGCGTAGGCCTCGACGGTACGCTCGCCGCCATCGAAGGTCGGGTTCGTGCCGACCGAGATCGCGGCCGGCCATCGCTCGATCTCGGTGCCGTCAGCCTCGAGGGCGGCCAGCCAGCCGGCGTAGACCCCGTCGGCCGGGATAGCGGTGAACGGGGGCGTCTCCGCGTTCGCCGTCGGGAAGCCAAGCGCCCGGCCGCGCCGGTGGCCACGGACCACGACACCCTCGACCCGGTGCGGACGGCCCAGGTCCCTGGCCGCTCCGGCCACGTCGCCCGCCGCGAGCAGTTCCCTGATCGAGCTCGACGAGACCGCGACTCCGAAGTCGGTGAACAGGCCGACCCCCTCGGCGGTGAAGTCGTACTTCTCCCCTAGCTCGCCGAGCAGGCTGACGTCCCCGGCGGCCTTGTGGCCGAATCTGAAGTTGTCGCCGACCACCACGGCCGCCGCGTGCAGCCCGTCGACCAGCACGGTACGCACGAACTCCTCGGCGGGCAGTCGCGAGAACTCCACGCTGAACGGCAGCACGCACACCGCGTCGGCGCCCAGCCGGTCCAGCAGCTCGATCCTGAATCGCGGCGTGCAGAGCAGCGGCGGATGCGAGCCTGGCCTGACCACCTCGTCGGGGTGCGGGTCGAACGTGACGACGACCAAGGGCAGGCCGAGCCCGGCCGCCACCTCGGCGGCGCGGGCGATGATCCGCTGGTGGCCGCGGTGGACGCCGTCGAAGACGCCGATAGTGACGACGGACCTGCCCAGGGTCGCTGGGATGTCCTGCAGGCCCTGCCAGCGGTCCACCGTAAGTTCCTTCCCACCACGACGGCGCGCACGCGCTCCCACGGTACGGACCGCGCCAGCCAAGGCAAGCTCGCCCCAGCTCGGCAGGCCCGCGCGAACCCGGCAAGTACCGCGCGAACCCGGCAAGCACCGCGACCTCGGCAAGCTCGCGCCAGCCCGGGCAAGGTCCGGGTCTCCCAGCCTAGTGAGTGACACCGGCGCGGCCACACCTCGCCGCTGCCACCAGGCCTGCGCAGCCAACGGCCACGGCGCACCGCTACCCTAAGCCGCCCAAAACACGCAGAGCCCCGCCGACACCGCGGCGTCCGCGTGAAATGGCGGCGTCCGCGTGAAATGGATGTGGCACTCATCCCGTATGCCGGGACTTCCGTCACATCCATCCGACGATCACGGCCGGAGCGGTCAGGGAACGAAGACGACCAGGGGCTGCATTTCGTCGTCTCGCGCGGTGAGCAGCGCGATCAGGTTGTGGTCGGGGTCGAACGCGGCCACCGTTCTGGCATCGACAGCGTCGGCGGCGCAGGCGCGCAGCCGGACGCCATGCGACACCAGGCGGGCCTGCTCGGCGGTCAGCCGCAGCGAGGGGAACGCTGCCTCGGCAGCCACGGCGAGCGGCGTGAACTCGAAGTTCTCAGCGAGCTGGTCGAGCGTCCTGGCGGTGGCGACCTCGTAAGGGCCGACCTTTGTCCGGCGCAGCGCGGTCAGGTGACCTCCGGTGCCGAGCGCAACGCCGAGGTCCCTGGCAATGGCCCGGATGTAGGTGCCGCTTGAGCAGGTCACGGTCACGTCGAGGTCGAGGAAGTCGTCGGCGGGCCTGGTGGCCAGCAGGTCGAGCCTGGCGACGGTCACCGTCCGCGGCGCGAGCTCGGGCGAGGCACCCGATCTGGTCAGGTGATAGGCGCGCTTGCCCTTGATCTTGATCGCGCTGATCTTCGGCGGCACCTGCTGTATCTCGCCGGTCAGGTCGGCCAGCGCCGCCTGCAGCTCGGGCTCGCCGATGCCCGCGGCGGGCCGGGCGGGGGCCGCCGCCGCCGGGATGACCTCGCCCTCGGCATCGTCGGTGATGGTGGACTGGCCGAGCCTGATCGTGGCCGCGTACTCCTTCTCGGCCAGCGCCAGGTGGCCGAGAAGCCTGGTGGCCTTCTCCACGCCGATCAGCAGCACCCCGGTCGCCATCGGGTCGAGCGTGCCAGCGTGCCCGACCCGGCGGGTTCCGGCCAGATGCCTGATCCTGGCGACCACGTCGTGCGAGGTCATGCCGCCCGACTTGTCGACGATGACAAGCCCAGACTCGGTCATCTGGGCACCGCGTTCCCTCGCCGCCGCCGGCGGGCCAGGTCACGACCCATCGTCGTCCCGATCGTCCGGCTTCCGGTAAGGGTCGGGGTCGCCCGCGTGCGCTGCGCCCGCGCGGCTCGCGGCGAGCTCCGCATCGGCCTGCCTGGCCCGTTCCACCAGGTCCTCGATGGACTTGGCGCCCTCGGGCAAGGTGTCGAGCCTGAACGTGATCGACGGGGTGTGCTTGAGCCCGGTCTGCCTTCCCACCTCAGACCTGATCACACCGGCCGCGCTGGTCAGCGCGGCCGCGGTGGCCTCCTTGTCCTCCGCCGACCCGAGTACCGTGTAGAACACGGTTGCCTCGCGCAGGTCACCGGTGAGCCTGGTCTCGGTCACGGTCACGAACCCCAGCCGCGGGTCCTTGATCCTGCGCTTGAGCATCTCCGCAACGATCTGCGTGATCCGCTCGCCGAGCTTGCGCGCCCTCGCTGGATCCATCGCTGCTCACTCCCCCTCGTCGCTGAACAACCGCTGCCGCGCGGACAACAGCTCAATGCCGGGCCTGGCGGCCACGAACCGCTCGCACGCCTCGAGCACCTCGACCACATGCGATGCCGTCGATGACACCGCAGCCACGCCGATCTCGGTCCTGCGGTGCAGGTCAAGGTGCCCGGTCTCGGCCACCGCCACGGCCGGGAACTTCCTGTGCACCTCGGCGATCAGCGGCCGCACCTCAGAACGCTTCTGCTTCAGCGACCTGACATCGCCGAGCAGCACGTCGAGCGTGAGCGCACCCACATACATGCCGGACCTTTCATCCACGTCAGCCGCAGGCAGCGCCAGCCGCGGACCCGCCCATCGCGAGCCCGCCGGCCGCGGCCGACTAAGGCGGCCTGACCGGCAGGCCGACGGACGCGGACCTAAGCTCCTGGCCGCCCTCACGCCCGCGGCTTCTCCCGCATCTCGAAGGTCTCGATCACATCACCGATCCTGATGTCGCCGTGGCCGACCCCGATACCGCACTCGAAGCCCTCGCGGACCTCGGTCGCGTCGTCCTTGAACCGGCGCAGCGAGTCGATGGTGAGGCTCTCCGAGATCACGACGCCATCCCTGACCAGGCGGGCCTTGGAGTTCCTCGTGATCGTGCCCGACCTCACGATGCAGCCGGCCACGTTGCCGATCCGCGGCACCCGGAAGACCTCCCTGATCTCGGCGGTCCCGAGCTGAACCTCCTCGAACTCCGGCTTGAGCATGCCCTTGAGCGCGGCCTCGATCTCCTCGATCGCCTGGTAGATGATCGAGTAGTACCTAATGTCCACGCCCTCGCGCTGGGCTAGTTCGCCTGCCGGCTGGCCGGCCGGACGTTGAAGCCGATGATCACCGCGTCTGAGGCGATCGCCAGGTTCACGTCGTCCTGGGTAATCGCGCCGACGCCGCGGCCGATTACCCTCAGCACCACGTCCTCGCCCACGTCGATCTTGAGCAGCGCGTCTTCCAGCGCCTCGACCGAACCGGACACATCGCCCTTGATGATCAGCAGCAGTTCCTCGCGCGCACCCGACTTGAGTGCGGACTCCAGGTCCTCAAGCGTGACCCGTGGGCGGCGCTGAGCGAACTGAGCCGTCCGCTCTCTGGCCTCGCGGCGCTCGGCGATCTGCCTGGCCATCCGGTCGTCGGTGACCACGAGGAAGCTGTCGCCCGCGTCCGGCACCGCGGTCAGGCCGAGCACGAGGACCGGTCGTGACGGCGGCGCCTCGGCGACCTGGTCGCCGTTCTCGTCGAGCATCGCCCTGACCCGCCCGTGAGCCTCGCCGCAGACGATCGAGTCGCCCACATTGAGCGTGCCGCGCTGCACGAGCACGGTCGCCACCGGGCCGCGGCCCTTGTCCAGGTGCGCCTCGATCGCGACGCCCTGCGCGTCCTGGTGCGGGTTCGCACGCAGGTCAAGCTCGGCGTCCGCGGTCAGGATCACGGCCTCGAGCAGGTCCTTGATTCCGGTGCCGTTGCGCGCCGACACGTCGACGAACAGGGACTGACCGCCGAACTCCTCGGCCACCAGGCCGTACTCGGTGAGCTGTGCCCGGACCCTGGCCGGGTCGGCGCCCTCCTTGTCGATCTTGTTGACCGCGACGACGATCGGCACGCCGGCCGCCTGGGCGTGGTTCAGCGCCTCCGTGGTCTGCGGCTTCACGCCGTCGTCGGCAGCCACGACCAGGACCACCAGGTCGGTGGTCTCAGCGCCGCGCGCCCGCATCGCGGTGAACGCCTCGTGACCGGGGGTGTCGATGAAGGTGATGGCACGCTCCTGGCCGTCCACCTCCGTGTTCACCTGGTACGCGCCGATGTGCTGCGTAATGCCGCCAGCCTCGTGCGCGACCACGTTGGTGTGCCTGATCGCGTCGAGCAGCTTGGTCTTGCCGTGGTCGACATGACCCATCACGGTGACCACCGGCGGCCGCGCCTCGAGGTCCGTCTCCTCGCCCTCGTCCTCGCCGAACTCGATGTCGAACGACTCGAGCAGCTCGCGGTCCTCCTCCTCGGGGGACACGACCTGAACGTTGAAGTTCAGCTCAGCGCCGAGCAGCTGGAGCGTCTCGTCGTTGACCGACTGGGTCGCCGTCACCATCTCGCCGAGATGGAAAAGCACCTGGACAAGTGACGCCGGGTTGACCCCGATCTTGTCGGCGAAGTCGCTCAGCGAGGCACCGCGGGACAGCCTGATGACCTGGCCGTTGCCGCGCGGAACCTGCACGCCGCCGATCGACGGCGCCTGCATGTTGTCGAACTCCTGGCGGCGCTGCTTCTTGGACTTCCTGCCGCGCGACGGCCGTCCGCCAGGACGTCCGAACGCGCCCTGCGTGGGAGTCCGGCCACGACCCCCAGGCCCGGGACGCGCCGGGGCCCCGGCCCTCGGCGCGCCTGCGCCGCCAGCCGGGCCGCCGCGACCGCCCAGGCCTGGCCCGCCGCGGCCGCCGCCCGGCCTGGTGCCGACGCCTGGCCCGCCGCCGGGGCCGCCGCCGCCACCAGGACCGCTGCGGGCGCCGAACGGGCGTGGAGGCATGCTGCTCGGACTCGGCCGCGGTCCGCCTGGCCGGGGACCTACCCCCCGGCCCATGTCGCCTGGACCGCCCGGCCCTGACCTGCCCATCGGACGCGGCATCTGCGGCCTCGGTCCCCCTGGCGAGCCAGGGCCTGGCCGACCTGCGCCTGGCGCACCCGGTCCGGCCTGGGCACCAGGTCCGGCGCTCGGCTGGCCGGGCCGCGGACCGCGCGGCGCCGAGCCCATCCCGGTCGGAGTCGAGCTGAACGGGTTGTTGCCGGGACGCGGCCCCGGCCGCGGCGCTCCTGGCCGCGGCGCTTGCGGAGCGCCGCCCGGCGACGGCACCGAAGGAGCCGGCCTGGCACGCTCCGCGCCGGCCGGCCCGGTGTCACCCGCCCCAGGGCCACCCGCGCCAGGACCACCCGCGCCGGGCTCAGGCTGCGAGAACGGCACTTGGGGCACCGGCGTGCCCGCCGGGCGCCCGCCATCGGCACCCTGCGCCTGTGCGGCCGCAGCCGCAGCCGCGGCCGCAGCGGCAGCCGCGCGCTCAGCGATCCCGGCCTGCTCGGTTACCTCAGCCGCGGCGGCGGGCTTAGCCTGCTCGGGCTCGGCCGCCTGGGGCCTGGCCTGCTCGGCGGTCCCTGCCGACGCGGCATGGCCGTTCGCGGCAGACCTGCCGTCGGCCTGCGCGGCCGCCTTGGCGGCTGCCGCCTGGCCAGCGAACGCTTCCTTGAGCCTGCGGACGACCGGCGCCTCGATTGTCGATGACGCCGACCGAACGAACTCGCCCATCTCCTGGAGCTTGGCCATCACGGCCTTGCTCTCTACTCCGAACTCCTTAGCGAGTTCGTACACCCGGACCTTCGCCACTACGCTCCCTCTACTCGGCCCGGGGTTTCGATCCGGGCCAGTCAGCCGGATCGGGGCGCGTGGGCTCCGTCCGGCGTCAGCTCCTGCTCATCATCGCCGCATGCTCATCGAGCGCTCATCACAGTTCAGCCTGTCTCTCCGGCACACCTGCTGCTACTTGCACTGCCACGGACCGGATGCGATCCGGCCCGCTGGTGCAACACCCACACGCGCGGCGCGATTCCGTCCGGACGCGCACCGCCCGTGTCCCTACGCCCGCCATCCCGGCGGCGGTCCGTCCGTCATCCCGCCCGGCCCGCCGTCGCGTGCCGCTCGACGCGGCGCGGTCCGGTCAGGCCTCGGCGAGATACCTGGCGAGGCCGTCATCGGCGAGCGGTCCCGTCGCGCGCAGCGCTCTCGGGATCGCCCGGCGGCGCCTGGCTCGCTCCACGCAGTCCGCGCTGGGATGCAAGTATGCCCCCCGGCCGGGCCTGCGCGCCGCGGGATCCACGACGACCTCGCCGTCAACCGCCACGATGCGGAGCAAGTCGGACTTCGCAGCCCGGGTCCCGCATCCTATGCACGTCCGGATCACTGATCCGGGCACGATCGAATCCGGGGACCGCGTAGCCACCTGGAATCAGCTTACAGGGCCGGCGCGTCGGCGGCACCAGCCACCTTGTCGGCACGTGTATCGCCACGTCCGGCCTGGCCGCCATGGCCGCCATGACCGCCGTGATCACCATGACCGGCGTGGTCACCAGGCTGGCTGTCCGGCTGGATGTCGATCCGCCAGCCGGTCAGCCGGGCCGCGAGCCTGACGTTCTGCCCTTCCTTGCCGATGGCGAGCGAGAGCTGGTAGTCAGGGACGATCACCTGGGCGACCCGGTTGGCCTCGTCAAGAATCCGCACCGCGGACACGCGGGCCGGCGACAGCGCATGCGCGACGAACTCGGCCGGGTCCTCAGCGAAGTCGACGATGTCGATCTTCTCGCCGTGCAGCTCGGCCATCACGTTTCGCACCCGGCTGCCCATCGGGCCGATGCAGGACCCCTTCGCGTTGACGCCTGGCTCGCGCGCGATCACCGCGATCTTGGTGCGGTGCCCGGCCTCGCGCGCGATCGCGGCGATCTCCACCGCGCCGGAGGCGATCTCGGGCACCTCGAGCGCGAACAGCTTGCGCACCAGGTTCGGGTGGGTGCGCGACAGCGTCACCGACGGGCCCCTGAAGCCCTTCCTGACGTGCAGCACGTAGCACTTCAGCCGCTCACCGTGCACGTAGCGCTCACCGGGCACCTGCTCGGTGGGCGGCAGGATCGCCTCGATCCTGCCCAGGTCGACGAGCACCGCCTTGGGGTCCTTGCCCTGCTGGATCACTCCGGCGACGACGTTGCCCTCCTGCCCGGCGAATTCGCCGAAGGTCAGCTCGTCCTCGGCGTCACGCAGCCGCTGCAAGATGACCTGCCCGGCCGTGGTCGCCGCGATCCGGCCGAACCCGTCCGGGGTGTCGTCGTACTCGCGCAGCCGCTGGCCGTTCTCGTCGGTCTCGGCGGCCCACACGGTGACGTGCCCGGTGTTCTTGTTCACCTCGACCCTGGCGGTCGGCGCCGCCGTATCGGCCTTGTGGTAGGCGACAAGCAGCGCGTCCTCGATGGCCTTGATCACGAGGTCCATCGAGATGTCCTTCTCAGCCTCCAGGCTGCGCAGTACCGCCACGTCAATGTCCATCGGGTCCCTCCTCGTCCGGACCGTCCACGGACTCGCCGACGTCGTCGAAGTCATAGCCGGCTTCTTCGTCAACGTCCTCGGGGCCGCCGAAGTGGCCGAACTCGACCTGCACTCTGCCAGGCCCTAGATCGCGGTAGGTCACGGTCCTGCGCTCGCCGCCGATCTCGAGAGTTACGCCGTCTTCGTCCGCGTCGATGACTCGTGCTTCATGCTCAACAGGGCCAGCCTGCTCATCCCGCTGCGACGCCGCATCGCCCGGCGCGACCGGAACGACGACCAGCCGGCCGACCGCGCGCCGCCAGTGCCTGGGCTGGGTGAGCGGCCGGTCCACTCCTGGCGAGGACACCTCAAGCGTGTACGGGGCGTCGCCCATCGCGTCCTTGGCATCAAGCCGCGCCGAGACCTCCCGGCTGACCTCGGCGATCTCGTCCAGGCTGACTCCGCCGTCGGCGTCGACGATGACGCGGAGTACCCGGCGGCGGCCCGCCGACGTGATCTTGACGGCCTCGAGGTCGATGTCCATGGCCCGCAGCACCGGCTCGATCAGGCTGGCCACCCGCGCGGACTCGGCGGCTCCGGGCGCGGCACCACGGCTGCCTGGGGCGGGCCTGATCCCGGCCTGGCCTGAGCGGGTGGCACCCGGGCCGGCACCACGGCCGCCCGAACCGCGCGCCCTGCCGTCCCTGGCCGCGCCACCGCGGCCGCCCGCCCGCGCCTGGCGCGGAGCGCCACGACGAGATCCCTCGCGCATCACGCCTCCTCGTCGGCGACCTAGTTGTTCCTGCCGGGTCGGCCGAACCGGCTCGGCCGACCACGACTTGCCGGATCGCGGCCGTCCTGACCCGGCCGTCCTGGCCCGGCCGTCCTGGCCCCGGCTGCCCTGGTCCTGGCTGCCCTACCCCGGCCGCCCGAGTCGGGCGGCCGGCTCCCCCGGCAGGCCGCGCAGCCGCCACCACTGTCAGTCGGTGCCATGCCGACCGGTGCCCTGCCGCTGGGCCTGATCCTGATCTAGCGTAGCCGGGACCGCGGCCTGCTGTTCTGACCTGATGCTCTTCGGCCGCGGTCTGCGTGCCTCAGGCGGCGATCGGACCTCCCGGCGCCGCTCGCGTGGCATGCTGAGTCATCACGGCGACGTCGGAGGCCAGTGCGATCTGGGCCGGCCGGGCCCGGCGAGCCGGGGCTGTCAGCAATCGCGAGGACGGGAGCGAGGACGGGAGTCAGGTGAGCGCCGACCATACCCGCCGGGCCCTGCTCGTCGCTGCCGCCTCCGGCTGCCTGGTAGCCGGCTGCAAGGGCATCGCGGCACTCGGCCCGCTGCCCAAGCTGACCGCCGACGTGGTGACGCTCGAGCACGCGATCGCCGATGAGGAGCTGATGGTCGCCAGGTACCAGGCCGCGCTGACCGCGCTCGGCGGCGACCGCAAGGCGGTCGCGGTGGCGACCGCACTGCTCGCCGAGCACTCCAGGCACCTGGCCGCGCTACGGTCGCGGCTAGTCCTGCCGCCGAGGCTGGCCACCGCCAGCCCGCGGCCAAGCCCGTCCGCACCGCCGGTCCCCTCAGGCGTAGCCCGGGTGATCGCGGACCTCTCGGCCGCCGAGCAGGCCGCGGCCACCAGGCTGGCTGGCCAGCTACAGCACGTCCCTGGCCCGCTGGCACAGCTGATGGCGAGCATCGGCGCGTCCGAGGCCGGGCACGTGGCCCTGCTCGCTCAGGCGAGGCTGGCGTGATGCGCGGCGCGGCTGGCCCGGCCGACGACATGGCCAGCGACAAGGTCGGCGGCAAGGTTGGCGACAGCAGAGCCAGCCAGGCTAGCGTGTCTGCGCTGCAGGACGCCCTAGCTGCGGAGGAGGCGGCCAGCTACGGGTACGGCATCGTCGGCGCGCACCTGACCGGGTTCCCGCGCCAGTTCAGCGCCGCGTCGGCCGACTGCGTCGCCCATGAGCAGGCCAGGGACAGCCTGGTCGGCATGCTCACCGCCCGCGGCGCGGCCCCTCGGCCCGCGGCTGTCGCCTACCGGCTCCCGGTCAAGGTGAGCACCGCCGCGCAGGCGGTGTCGCTGGCGATCATCCTAGAGCGGCAGGTCGAGTCGGCCTATCTCGGCCTGGTGGCGGTACCCGATCCGGCGCTGCGCGCGTTCGGCGCTGAGCAGATACAGGCCGCCGCGGTCAGGTACACCAGGTGGAGCGGTCACTCGCAGGCCTTTCCCGGCCTGCCGCCATCCTCGGCCAGGTAGCATCCTGGCCTCTCCCACCGCCAGTTCCACTGCCAGCACCGCCGGTTTCACTGCCAGCACTGCCAATACCACTGCCAGCCCGCAGCCGCCCGCGGCTAGTCCTGGGCGCTGAGCACCCGCGCGATCAGGGCGGCCGCCGTGGCGACCTCGTCGCCACGGGCGATCCGCTCGGCCCACGGCCACCAGAACCACAGCCCGCCGTCCTGGCTGCGGCCCACGTAGACGTCCTCAGCGAGCCTCGAGACCGCCGGGTTCACCACGTGCAGACTGGGAACCCGGCCGGCCGGAGCCATCAGCCGGGTCGTCAGGCCGTGCCGGTCAAGCTCGGTGGCCAGGCCCTCAAGCCGGTCGAGAAAGTAGTGCGGCTGCTGTTCGATCTCCGGATCGTCGCTCGCACGACCAGCTACCAGAGCCAACTGTGTCACCTAACGTATCCGTGGCATCGCTGAAAGTAATGCCTGCCTCAAAGAATGCCCGGCTGCTGAGCCACACTGCAAGTTCCTATGCCGAAGTTGTTACCTGCGGCGTCGTCAACTGAGCCATTGTGCGGCAATTCTGCCGATCTGTTACTGACCATTGCCTGTCGATTCCGACACCGGGTCGACAAGACGACTCGGCACGCGGTCAGTGCAGCGGCCTGGGGCGGCGGTGCCAGCGGCTCGAGGAGCGGTGCCAGCGGCTCGGGGAGCGGTCAGCCAGCCGCCCGGGCAGCGGTCAGCCAGGCGCTCGGGGAGCGGTCAGCGCAGCGGCTCGGGCAGCGGATCGGCGTGCAGCACGGTCAGCCGGGAGACCGCACGGGTGAGCGCCACGTAGAGCCGCTGCAGGCCGCTGGCCTCCGCCGCGGCGATCCGGCCAGGCTCGACGACGATCACGTGGTCGAACTCCAGGCCCTTGGCGAGCCCGACAGGGACCACGACCAGCTGGCTCTCCCCCGCCTCGCCGTCGAGCACGGCATGCGGCAGGCCGGCCGCGTCCAGCATCGCCGCGGTGGGCGCCACGTCGGCATCTGAGCTGATCACCGCGACCGACCCCGGCCGCGTCAGGGCGTCGGTGCAGGCGGCGGCGAGCGCCTGCGCCATACTGCCGGTCGCAGCCGAGGTGACGGTGAGCGAACCAGGGTCCTGGCGCACCGACCTGGCCGGCTCGAGGTCGGGCGCGATCTGCCCGAGCAGCCGGCTCGCGAAGTCAAGTATCTGACGCGGCACCCGGTAGCCGGTGGTGAGCACCTGCAGCGTGGCGTCCTGCTTGCCGAGGTGGCCGAGCATCTGGTCCCAGCTCCGCGTCGCCCACGGCGTGGTGCCCTGGGCGATGTCGCCGAGCACCGTGACCGAACCGGTAGCGCAGCGGCGGCCGATGGCGCGGCAGGCCATCTCAGAAAGGTCCTGCGCCTCGTCAACCACCACGTGGGCGAGGCTCGGGGTCCGCTCGATCAGGTCGCGTACCTCGTCCACGAGCACGGCGTCGGCGCCCGACCAGCGTGCCGCCCCCGGCGAGCGAGGCGGCCGCTGCCACGCGAGCGCCTCCTGCTCCGCGATGGTCAGCACGCCGTCCGCCGCCCTCGCGAGCAGGGCGGGGTCGCAGAGCAGGTCGAAGACCACCCGGACCGGATCGGCCTTGGGCCATATCTGGTCGATGGCCGCCCGCACCTGCTTGGTGCGTCTGACCGCCTCGTGGGTCCGGTCGTCGCAGGTCTCCCCGGCCGCCTCCATCTGGCTGAGGATCACGTGCGCTATCCGGTGCGAGAACATCTCCCGGCCGGTCCCGTACCTGACGCCGCGCTCGCGCAGCTCGTCGGCGAGCTCGGCGAGCCGCTCGCCCTGCACCCGCCACCGCCGGGAGCCGCGGGCCAGCAGGATCGGCTCGGCCGGCGGCCTGATCCGGTCCCACAGCGTCCGGTGCAGCACCACGGCCATCCGCGCGTCGCCCTTGATCAGGGCGGCGGCTTGGGAGTCTGTGCCGCGGACCGGAACGGTGCCCAGCAGCTCGGTGACCGAGGTCTGCTCGGCGTCGAACTCCCCGAGCGCGGGGAGCACGTTGCGGATGTAGGCGAGGAAGGCGCGGTTGGGCCCGAGCACGAGGACACCGCCTCGGCTCATCCGTTCCCGGTGCGCATAGAGCAGGTAGGCGACGCGATGCAGCCCGACCGCCGTCTTCCCCGTCCCTGGCGCGCCCTGCACGCAGACCGACTCCGTCGCGTCCGCGCGGACGATGTCGTCCTGCTCGGGCTGGATCGTGGCGACGATGTCGCGCATCGCTCCCGACCGCGGCCGCTCGATCTCCTCGATCATGATCTTGCTCAGCACCTGGCCTGCCGGGGCGGGCCGCAGCGCGCGGCCGAAGATCTCGTCCTCGTAGGCGGTCAGCTCACCGCCGCTGAACCCGAACCTGCGCCTGCGGTGCAGCCCCATCGGCTCGGCAGGGCTGGCACGGTAGAACGGCCTGGACACCGGCGCCCGCCAGTCGATCACGACCGGCCGGCCGTCCCTGTCATGCACGTGGCGCCGGCCGACATGGAAACGCTCGGACCCTGCCGACTCATGCTCAGCCGACTCATGCTCAGCCGACTCATGCTCAGCCGACCCTGCGCCGGCCGGCGGCGGCTGGTCCGGTGGGCTCGCGTAGTCGAGCCTGCCGAAGAACAGCGGGGCGTCGGGCAGGTCCCGCAGCGACTCGGCGCGGTGGTACAGGTCAGCCTTGAGGTACTCCTGCGAGACCCGGTCGCCTGCAAGCGCGGGCAGCGAGAGCACGTCCTCGCGCATCAGCCGCAGGAACTCGCGCGAGCTTGCCAGGTGCTCGCGCTCGGCGGTCAGCACGTCGTCCGCGCCGGTCTCCGCGTCGATCGGGACGGCCATGGCGCAACTCCTTGACGGACATCTGCATCGGCACAAGGGCACAGGAGCCTAGCACCGGCGCTGCGCGCCGTACATCGATTATCGGCGCCGCTCGCGGCCGCTGGCTGACGCAGGCGCAGGGGTCAGGACAGGGACGCGGGCGCGGTCAGAACTGGGGCGTAGGCACAGGGGTCAGAACAGGACCGACATGAACGTGCCGACCTGGGTGAAGCCGACCCGCTGGTACGCCGCCCTCGCCGGGGCGTTGTAGTCGTTCACGTACAGGCTGACGACCGGCGCCATTGTCCGCCTGGCGATCGCGACCACCGCCGCCATCCCGCGGCTGGCGTGACCGCGGCCGCGCCGGTCAGGCGGCACCCACACGCCCTGCACCTGGCAGGCGTGCGGCGTCACCGCGCCCACCTCGGCTTTGAAGGTGACCGAGCCGTCCTCGATCCTGGCGAACGACCGCCCGCCGCAGACCAGCTCGCCGACCCTGGCCCGGTACGCGGCTCCCCCGTCTGAGCCGATCGGCGAGACGCCGACCTCCTCGGTGAACATCGCGATGCTGGCGGGCAGCAAGATAGCGACCTCGTCCGGGCGCACCCGCCGCACCTGCGGGTCGGGCGCAACCTGCGGGTCGCCGGCGATCGCCATCAGCGGCTGGCAGGCCCTGACCTCCCTGGGCCGGTCCCAGTACGGAGCGAGTCTCCCCCACAGGTCGGCGACGGCGTCGGCAGGCCCCGCGATCGACGAGCACCGGCGGCCCTGCCGCCTGGCCCGCTCGGCGAAGGCCATCACCGCGGCGGGCACGGCCTGCACAGGAACGAGGTTGGCGCCTGAGTAGCAGAGCGAGACCAGCCGCCCGGCTTCCTGGTAGCCCCAGATCTGCGCGCCGAGCCGCATGGGGTCAAGGCCGCTGCCCCTGACCCGCGCGCTCACGAATACGTTCGTGACCGGATCGCGGTCGCACAGGGCAAGCGCCTCGTCGCGATCGTCGTCGGAGAGCAGGCGCAGCGCCGACGCGCTTGCCGCCCTGGTGCGCAGCACGCTTCAAGCGTAACGGCCCGCGGCAAGACAAGCCGGCCGAAGGCGGACGGGGCGCTCAGCCCGCCGGGACCGGGGCGGGCAGCGCCGGGCAGGTCGCGTTGACCAGGCCAGGACGCGACGGCAGCGCACCGGTCGCGAGGTAGCGGTTCAGGTAGCCGTTCACGCACGTGTTCGGCGGGTAAGTCAGCGACTGGCCGTGGTTGCCACCGCCCTCCACCACGACCATGCGCGCGGTCGGCAGCAGCCGGTGCGCGTCCTGCGCACCCGCGTACGGCGTAGCGGCGTCGAGCGTCCCCTGGAGCATCAGGATGCCGGGCAGCCCGGACGCCCCGATGTGCAGCGGCTTAGCCGGCCCATGCACCGGCCAGTACGCACAGGCTGCGTTGAACCAGACGTTGTCCCAGGTCTCGAATGGCGCCGCCCGGTCGACCCTCCGGTTGACCGTGTTCCAGTACGACCAGTTGCGCGGCCACGCCGCGTCGGCGCACTCGACCGCGTTGTAGACGGCGAACTCGTTCTCGTTCTGCTCGCCTGCCTGGTCGAACAGCGTCACCAGCTGCCCGGAGTGGCCGTGCAGGTACGAGGCGAGCGCCGCGGCCAGGGCCGGCCAGTACTCGTCATCGTAGGCACCGACCTCGAATGTGTCGGTGAACTCGTCAGGCCCGATCTTGGGGCCCGACGCTTCGGCGATCGGGTGCGCGGCCACCCTGGCCATCGCCGCGTACCAGGAATTGCGCGCCGCGCCGGGCGTCGCGCCCAGCCGGTAGATGCGGTTGTACCGTGCCAGCCACGCGTAGAAGGCATTCATCCTGCCCTGGAACGCGTAGTCCTGCGCGATGTTGTCGGCCCACCACACCCCGGTCGGGTCCACCGTGCTGTCAAGCACCATCCGGCGGATCCGGTGCGGGAACAGCGTGGCGTAGACCTGGCCGATGTACGTGCCGTAGGAGTACCCGAAGTAGCTCAGCTTGGACTGGCCGAGCGCCGCCCGGATCTGGTCCATGTCCCTGGCGATGTTCTCGGTCGTCATGTACGGCAGCAGCCAGCCGTACCTGCGCTCGCAGTCGGCCGCATAGGCTTTGGCCCGGTCCTGCAGCACCCGCTCGGCTGCGGCGTTCGCCGGGACGTAGTTCGGGCGCTCGGCCGCGAAGAACGACGGATCGCAGTGCAGGGCAGGGACCGAGGATGCCACGCCCCTGGTGTCGAAGCCCACGATGTCGTACCTCGCGGCCACGGCCGGGTCGAGTCCCTGGGCAACGAAGCTGGCCAGGCTGAGCCCGCTGGCACCTGGCCCGCCCGGGTTGACAAGCAGGATGCCGAGCCGGCGGCTGGGCGGCGCGGTGGCAGGCACCTCAGAGAGCGCGATGGTGATCGCGCGCCCGCCTGGCTTGGTGTAGTCGAGCGGAACCTGCAGCGCGGCACAGCGCAGCCGCGATCCAGCCGTGCCGCAGCCGTGCCAGTCAAGCCGCTGCCCGCCGACCGCGAGCGGCTGGCCGCCCGGCATGCTGCCACTGCTGCCGCCCGAGCTAGGCGAGGACGCCGCCGGATGGCCAGCGCCCTGCGTACAGCCAGCCAGGGCGAGCAGCGCGGTGGTCGCGGCGACGAGCAGGGGACGCCGCATGCTCAGGCCTCCGGCTCCGGCATCGCGGCCGCGAGCTTCATCGCCTCGTCAATCAGCGTCTCGACGATCTTGGACTCGGGCACGGTCGCGATCACCTCGCCGCGCACGAAGATCTGTCCCTTGCCGTTGCCCGAGGCCACGCCGAGGTCAGCCTCCCTGGCCTCGCCTGGCCCGTTGACCACGCAGCCCATCACGGCCACCCGCAGCGGCACGTCCATGCCCTGCAGCGCCGCCGTGACCTCGTCGGCGAGCTTGTACACGTCGACCTGGGCCCGGCCGCAGGACGGGCACGACACGATCTCAAGCCCGCGCTCGCGCAGCCCGAGCGACTCAAGGATCGCCGCGCCGACCTTGACCTCCTCGACCGGCGGTGCCGAGAGCGACACCCTGATCGTGTCGCCGATGCCCTCGGCGAGCAGCGCCCCGAACGCCACCGCCGACTTGACCGTGCCCTGGAAGGCCGGCCCCGCCTCGGTCACGCCGAGGTGCAGCGGGTAGTCGCACTGCTCGGCGAGCAGCCGGTAGGCCTGGATCATCACCACCGGGTCGTGGTGCTTGACCGAGATCTTGATGTCGCGGAAGCCGTGCTCCTCGAACAGCGAGCACTCCCACAGCGCGGACTCGGTCAGCGCCTCAGGGGTGGCCTTGCCGTACTTGGCAAGCAGCCTCTTGTCCAGCGAGCCCGCGTTCACCCCGATCCTGATCGGCACCTGCGCGTCCGCCGCGGCCCGCGCGATCTCGCCGACCTTGTCGTCGAACGCCTTGATGTTTCCTGGGTTCACCCGGACCGCCGCGCAGCCTGCGTCGATGGCTGCGAACACGTACTTGGGCTGGAAGTGGATGTCGGCGATCACCGGGATCTGCGACTTGCTGGCGATCTGCGGCAGCGCGTCGGCATCGTCCTGGGAAGGGACCGCCACCCGCACGATCTGGCAGCCCGCCGCGGTCAGCTCGGCGATCTGCTGCAGGGTCGCGTTGACATCGGCGGTGAGCGTGGTGGTCATCGACTGGACCGACACCGGCGCGCCGCCGCCGACCGGCACGGCGTGCTTGCCCTTGCCGACAAGGATCTGCCTGGACGCCCGCCGCGGCGCGAGCGGCGCTGGCGGAACCTGCGGCATGCCTAGGTTGACGGTCATCGGGTTATCGCCTCGCAGTCGTCGTGGTGGTCACGGTGATCATGGTGGCTGCCGTCATTGGTTCAGGTGCAGCGGGTTGACGATGTCGGCGGCGATCAGCAGCAGGCTCAGGCAGACGAGCAGCGCGAAGACGCCCACGCTGACCGGGATGAGCTTGGAGATGTCGACCAGCCCTGGATCGGGACGGCGGCGCAGCCTGGCCACTCCGGCCCTGGCCCGCTCGTACAGGACGATCGCGATGTGCCCGCCGTCCAGCGGCAGCAGCGGCAGCAGGTTGAAGATCCCGATGAAGATGTTGACCGAGATCACGATGCTCAGGATCGCGCCCACGGTCTCGTGCCAGTTGTAGCCCTGGGCGACCACCTGGCCGGTCACGCTCGCCGCGCCGACCACGCTGCTGATCTGGCCGCAGGCCGAGGTGCTTCGGTCCTTGGCGAACAGCACAGGGATCGCGCACGGGATCTTCGACAGGCCGGCGAAGGACTCGGAGACAATGTTGGCGAAGCCGTCGCCGGCCGCGCCGAATGCCGCGATCGGCCCCGAGCTTATGTACACCGGGGCCTGCGAGATGCCGAGGAAGGAGTAGTTCTTCTTCACGTCCCAGCTCGGCCTGGCCAGGTCGGCCCGCAGGGTCATGCGCCTGCCGTCGCGGATCACGGTCACGGTGACCGGGACGCCTGACGGCTGCCTCCTGATCGCGCTGACCAGCCCGAGGTAGCTGTGCACCGGGGTGCCTGCCACGGCGACGATCTCATCGCCGGTCCTGATCCCCGCCTTGCTGGCCGGGGACCTCGGCTGGCCAGGCGTGCACGTGGCGACCGGGCTGGCGGGGACGCAGGCCGACACCGTGACCACGGTGGACTTCGCGCTGGGCGCGCCGATGCCGACCGCGAGCACCCACAGCAGCACGAAGGCGATCGTGAAGTGCATGAACGACCCGGCGGACAGCACGATCACCCGCTGCCAGCCGGGCTTGCTGCGGAACGACCGCGGCTCGTCGGCCGGGTCGACCTCGTCCATGCTGGTCATGCCGAGTATCTTCACGAAGCCGCCGAGCGGCAGTGACTTCACGCCGTACTCGGTCTCGCCCCGCTTCACCGACCAGAGGGTGTTGCCGAAGCCCACGAAGAACTGCGTGGCCTTCATGCGGAAGACCTTCGCCGTCGCGAAATGGCCGAACTCGTGCAGCATGATCGAGACCAGGATCGCGACGACGAAGATGAGCACGCCGATGAGGTAGCTCACCGAGCTGGATCTCCCTTCCCGCACGCCCCTCCCGCGCACCCCAGCGCGGAAGCCGCACCCGGGGCCCGGCCTACCGGGCGCTTGCTGCCGTCGTTGTCAGCTCGCGGGCCCGCTGTCGCGCCCAGCTATCGGCGGCGAGCACGTCATCGAGCCCGAATCCGGGCCCGGAGCCGTCATGTTCTGAGACTACCCGTGCGACGGTGTCGACGATCCCGGCGAACGGGACGCGGCCGGCCACGAAGGCGGCCACGCACTCCTCGTTCGCTGCGTTGTAGACCGCAGGGACGGTGCCCGCCGCCTTCCCGACCGCCCTGGCCAGGTCAACCGCGGGGAAGGCCTCGTTGTCCAGCGGCTCGAACGTCCACGAGTGCTGCCTGGTCCAGTCCACCGGGCTGGCCGCGCCCGGCACCCGGTCCGGCCAGCCCAGCGCGAGCGCGATCGGTATCCGCATGTCCGGCGGGCTCGCCTGGGCGACCGTCGAGCCGTCGCTGAACTCCACCATCGAATGGACCACGGACTGGCGGTGGATGACGACCTCGATGTCGTCGATGCCGATGCCGAACAAAAGGTGTGCCTCGATCACCTCGAGACCCTTGTTGACCAGGGTGGCCGAGTTGATCGTGACCACCGGCCCCATGTTCCACGTCGGGTGTGCCAGCGCCTGTGCGGGCGTGACGTCGGCCAGGTCGTCGCGCTTGACGTGCAGGAACGGCCCGCCGCTCGCGGTCAGCACCAGTTTGCGCACCTCGTGGGCGTGGCCGCTGCGCAGGCACTGCGCGATCGCCGAGTGCTCGGAGTCCACCGGGATGATCTGGCCGGGTGCCGCCCGGCCGGTGACCAGTCGGCCGCCCATGATCAGCGATTCCTTGTTCGCCAGGGCGAGCGCACGGCCGGCGTCAAGCGCCGACAGCGTCGCCGCAAGCCCGACTGCGCCGGTGACCGCGTTCAGCACAACGTCGGCCGGCCGGGCGGCCACCTCGGCCACCGCCGACGGCCCGGCCAGCACCGCCAGCGCCGGCCCGCGTCCCTGGCGCTCCCGCAACGCCGCCCGCACCGCGGGAGCGGCGGCCTCGCTGGCCACCGCGACGACCTCGACGCCGAACTCCGCCGCCTGGGCGGCGAGCAGGTCGGGGCTGCCGCCGCCGGCCGCGAGCGCGACCAGCCTGAACCGGTCGGGGTTGCGCCGTACGATGTCGGCGGCCTGGGTGCCGATCGACCCGGTCGAGCCGAGCAGGACGACGCTGCGCTGACGGCCGGACGGCGCGTGATCCATGGTGTCATTGTCGCACCAGGACCCTGTTGCGGGACCGACGGTGGCAGTGCGCTTAGCCTTGACTGCGTGATCCGTGACCGCGCCAATCAGCCGGGCCTGCCGCGATGACGGCGGCGACGTCGTCGGGGCGGTGGCTGGACCTGGCCCCCGAGCCCGCCGGGCTGCGCAGCTTCGCCGGCCTGTCCGACCTCGGCTCCTGGCGCGAGCACCCGGCCGCGCAGCAGCCCGACTGGCCCGATCCCGGCCAGCTCGCGGCCGTCACCGCCGAGCTTGCGCAGCTGCCGCCGCTGGTCTTCGCCGGCGAGTGCGACCAGCTGACCGACCGGCTGGCCGCCGTGGCCCGCGGCGAGGCGTTCCTGCTGCAGGGCGGCGACTGCGCCGAGACCTTCGCTGGCTCCACCGCCGCCGCGATCAGGGCCAAGCTGCAGACGCTGCTCCAGATGGCCGTCGTGCTCACCTACGGCGCGAGCGTGCCCGTGGTCAAGATCGGCCGGATGGCCGGGCAGTTCGCCAAGCCGCGGTCGCTAGCCACCGAGCTGCGGGACGGCGTCGAGCTGCCCGCCTACCGCGGCGACGCGGTCAACGGCCTTGACTTCTCTGCGCAGGCCAGGGCGCCTGACCCTGCCAGGCTGCTGCGCGCCTACCACTGCTCGGCGGTCACGCTGAACCTGTGCCGCGCGTTCACCACCGGCGGTTACGCGGACCTGCACCAGGCGCACGCGTGGAACCAGGACTTCGTGGCCGACAGCCCGGCCGGCCAGCGCTACGAGCGGCTCGCCGGCGAGATCGACCGGGCACTCGGCTTCATGCGGGCCTGCGGCGCCGACCCGCAGGAGCTGCGCACGGTAGAGCTGTACTCCAGTCACGAGGCGCTGCTGCTCGACTACGAGCACGCGCTGGCCAGGACCGACTCGCGGACCGGCCGGATCTACGACACCTCGGCGCACTTCCTGTGGGTCGGCGAGCGAACCAGGGCGCTGGACGGGGCCCACGTGGAGTTCGCCAGGTCCATCGCCAACCCGATCGGCGTGAAGCTCGGGCCCGGCACCACCCCGGCCGAGCTGCTGGCCCTGGCCGGGACGCTCAACCCGGACCGCCAGCCAGGCAGGCTGACGCTGATCACCAGGATGGGTGCCGGGCAGATCAGGGCGGTACTGCCCGGCCTGATCGAGGCCATGGCCGCCGAAGGGACGCCCGTCGCCTGGGTCTGCGACCCGATGCACGGCAACACGTTCGAGGCGCCGAGCGGCCACAAGACCAGGCGGTTCGACGACGTACTCGACGAGCTACGCGGTTTCTTCGAGGTGCACAGGGCGGCCGGAACCCATCCTGGCGGCATCCACATCGAGTTCACCGGCGACAACGTCACCGAGTGCGTCGGCGGCAGCCACGAGATCGTCGCCGACGACCTCCATCAGCGCTACGAGACCGCGTGCGACCCACGGCTGAACCGCAGCCAGTCACTCGACCTGGCCTTCACCGTCGCCGAGAGCTACCGCCGCGGCGAGTGAGCCCGCGGCGTCAGCCCCGGCGGCCTCCCGCGCGCTAAGAGCCCGCCGGGGGCTCCCAGTCCGGCCGCAGCGGCATCCCCGACGAGCCGTCCTCGCCGAGCTTGACGCCGAGCACCTGGTGCAGCTGGATCTGGTTGCGTTCGAAACCTAGCCGGGAACCGGCCATGTACAGCCGCCACACCCGAGCGGTCCCCTGGCCCACCTCGGCCACCGCCTCGTCCCAGTGCGCGTCCAGGTTGGCGCACCAGGCGGCCAGCGTCTTCGCGTAGTGCTCGCGCAGGTTCTCCTCATGCCTGACCTCGAATCCCGCGTCGTGCATCTGGGAGACGAGGTAGCCGGGACCTTCGAGCTCGCCGTCGGGGAAAACGTACCGGAAGATGAACCCGTCGGTGACCGACGCCGGCCCGGTGTTGTCCGGCCTGGTGATGCAGTGGTTGAGCAGCCGACCGCCCGGCTTCAGCTTGCCGTAGAGGAAACCGAAGTAGCGCGGCAGGTTCGCCTTGCCGATGTGCTCGGTGAGCCCGATCGAGCTGATCGCGTCGAAATCGGTCTCGGTGACCTCCCGGTAGTCCAGGTGGCGCACCTCGGCCAGGTCCTCGAGCCCCGCTTCCTTGATCGCGCGCTGGGCCCACAGTGCCTGCTGCTCGGACAGCGTCACGCCGAGCGCGCGCACCCCGTACTCGCGGGCCGCGTGCATCACCATGCCGCCCCAGCCGCAGCCGACGTCGAGCAGCCGCATCCCGGGCTTCAGCGCGATCTTCCTGGCCACCAGGTCGAACTTGTGCGTCTGTGCCTGCTCGAGCGTGGCGTCCTGGCGCGGGTAGCAGGCGCAGGTGTAGGCCATCGATGGGCCGAGCACCCACTCGTAGAACGTGTTGGAGACGTCGTAGTGGTGCGAGATCGCGGTCGCATCGCGGCGCATCGAGTGCCGCCGGCCGGCCAGCCAGCTTCGGTTGACCCGCACCTCCTGCGGCGGCGGCGCGACCCTGCGCAGCAGCAGGCCTGGCCCGCCCAGCCGACTGAGCACGCCGAGCCGTTCGGTCAGGGACAGGTCGATCCGCTGCGCGGCGACCAGCCTGGACAGCGCCGTGTGCATGTCGCCGTCCACGTCGAGATGGCCGGCCACGTAGGCCCTCGCCAGGCCTAGACCGCCTGGCTCCTGGGCGAGGTAGCGGACCGCGATCTGGTCCCGCACGGTCACCCTGACCCCGGGGGACCCTGGCTGGCCTGCCCGGCTGCCGTCGAATGCGTTGAACTCCACGCCGGCGTCGGGCCCGGCGACCCGCTCGAATACCTCAGCTAGCGACATCCGCCGCCTCCTTACTCACTCCCGCCTTACTCACTTCCGCCGTCACTTCCCGCCGACGCACTTGTCGTACAAGTCCGCTAGGCGGCCCTCGGGGTCGTACGTGCGCTTCAGGTCGGCGTAGGCCGGGCCGTTGTACAGCCGCCAGAAATCCTCAGGCGAGTAGAACGCGGTGGAGTACAGGCCCTTGTGGCCGCCGAGTTCGGTCACCTTGTCCTCGACCTGCCGGTTGTAGTAGCCGTCGCCCGCGCCCGGTGGCAGCGCGACGTTGCCCCAGAAGCCGAAGTTCACGTAGGTCAGGCCCGGGCGCAGCGGGTACAGCGGCCACTGCCGGTCGCTGCGCAGCCGCAGCGGGCACAGCCAGACCGGCGACATGCCGACGCTGCGGGCGAAGAAGTCATAGAACTCGGCGCAGCGCTCGACCGGGATCTCGACGTCCTGCACCACGGCCTCGTGCTCCGGCTTGCCGAGCCTGGCGTCGAGCCGACTGGTGAGCCTGTGCCTGTGGTCGAGCGCCACCAGCTTGCGGAACACGTCGGAGCGGCGGTACCTGCTCGGCCAGAGCCTGCGGACCAGCGGCTTCTGCACCCCGAAGGCGCGAGAGCACCAGAACCAGTCGGTGTCCCAGCGCCACAGGTAGTCCCTGATGGTGAGGAAATCCTCCTGCGGCCCGCGGATGGACTGGTAGTAGATGTTCTGGCCGGTGTAGTCGCTGCGCCAGGGCGCGGCCTCGCTGAACGCGCCCACGCTGAGGTAGATCTCGCCGGGGCTGAACGCGGTGCCGTCCACGAAGTCGGCCCGGTGGCCCTGGTAGCTTCCTTCGCCGGCGATCTGCGCGACCGCGTCCATGGCCTGCCCGGGGTGGGCGAACCTGAAATGACGCAGGTGGACGTAGGGCTGCACGGGCTCGAGCTCGATGGTGAGCCACAGGGCGTAGCCGAGCGTGCCGTAGGAGTTCGGGAACCCGCGGTAAAGGTCACCGTGCGCCGATCCCGGCGCGGCCGTCACCACCCGGCCGTCTCCGGTCAGAATGTCCATCTCGAGCACCGACTCATGCGGCAGGCCACTGCGCAGCGAGCTCGACTCGATGCCAAGGCCGGACACCGCGCCGCCGAGCGTGATGGTCTTCAGCTGCGGCACCACCAGCGGCATTAGGCCGTGCGGCAGCGTCGCGTCGACGAGATCCTCGTAGGTGGTCATCCCGCCGACCACGGCGGTCCGGGCGTCCGGGTCCACGAAGGCAACCCCGGAGAACGCCGACACGTCGAGTGTCACCAGCCCGGGCGGGCCGTTATCGCGATACCTGAACAGGTTGGATGTCGACTTGGCCAGCCGCACCGGGGTCCCGGGCGGTATCGCCGCGTAGGCGTGCCGCAGCTGCTCCGATGCCGCGTGCCTGCTGCCAGGATGCCGGTCCGCCAACTGGCCGTGATCAGCGACCTCAGTCACGCAGCCCTCCGGGGACCCATGCCGCGGCCGGACCGTGACGGGCCCGGCCATGCCCCGCTGGCTGGCGCCAATCGGCACGCGACGGCCAGAAGGACAGTTAGCTAACAATCTTACCGTCCGGTAGCACCCGATTCCGAGACCCCTGTCCCAACTCATGCGGCCGCTCATACGGCCGGTCAGTGCCGTGCCGCGCCCGTCCTGACACCCCCGTCTCCACGGCTCGCCGGATCCTTCACACGATGGCGCCGTCGGGCGGCTCGGACGCGGCCGGAAGAATGGGGTGCGGGAGGGAACCATGGCTACGGTCTATCCCGAGCTAAGCGACCGGCTCATCTCGTTCATCGGCAAGCAGCCCGTGTTCTTCGTGGCGACCGCGCCGTGCCTGGACGCCGACGGTAACGGCGGGCACGTCAATGTCTCGCCGAAGGGCTACCGCGACACCTTCGCAGTGCTCGACCGGCGCACCGTCGCCTACCTCGATCTCACCGGCAGCGGCGCGGAGACCATCGCCCACCTGCGCCAGAACGGCCGGATCACGATCATGTTCTGCTCCTTCGGCCGGGCGGCCAAGATCCTGCGCATCCATGGCACGGGACGGGCTGTGCTCCGCGGCGACCCTGACTGGCCCGGACTCGCCACGCACTTCCGCGGCGACTACGACTGCGAGACAGGCACTGACATCGGGAACCGGCGGGCCATCATCGTGGTGGCCGCGGACCGGATCTCGGACTCCTGCGGCTACGCGGTCCCGGTCATGAAGCTGGTCGGCGAGCGTGACCTGCTGACGACGATGGACGAGCTCAAGGGCCCCGAGGCACTCGCCGCCTACCGTGACGAGCACAACAAGGTCAGCATCGACGGCCTGCCCGCCCTCGGATAGCCGGAGCGAGGCCGACTGGCCGAACTGGCGACTGGCTCGGGGCTTGGGCGCGACGGCCAGGGCGCCGCCGAGCGGGGCGCCGCCGGGCGGGCGTCTCGTAGAGTTGGCGGCATGCGATTCGCGCTGATCAACTCCGGCCTCGGGCTGCTGGCCGCTGCCAGCGAGCTGCACAAGATGCGCCCGGACGCTGACCTGGTGATCGCCATGGACCCGGACGGGATGCCGTGGGGGCCGCGCACGCCGGAGGACATCGCCGAGCGTTCGCTCCTCATCACCCGCGCGGCGGCCGACTATGAGCCCGACGTCATCGTGATGGCGTGCAACACCGGCAGCGTGCACGCGCTGCAGGCGCTGCGCTCGGAGTTCGAGCCGCGGATCCCCGTCGTCGGCACGGTGCCGGCGATCAAGCCGGCCGCGGCGGTGGCCAGCTCGGTGGCGATCTGGGCAACGGTCGCGACCACGGCAAGCGAGTACCAGCGCCGGCTGATCGACGAGTTCGGCGGGCAGGCGACGGTCACGCCGGTGGCCTGCCCTGGCCTCGCGACCGCGATCGACGCCGGCGACGAGGACGCGATCGCCGCGGCCATCGCCGACGCGGCCGAGCGGACCCCGGACGACTGCGGCGCCGTGGTGATGGGCTGTACCGAGTACGAGCTCGCCGCCGACCAGATCGGCGTGGCCGTGCCGGGGGCCGCCCTGTTCGGCTCGGCGGCGGCGGTGGCCGCCCAGGCCATGCGCCGCGCTGTCCAGGCCGGGGCAGCCGTGAGTCAGGCCGACGACGCCAAGTCCGGCACGCTGAGCGTGCTGCTCAGCGGCCGACCGTCCAGCCTGCCGCCCGCCGCCCTGCAGTACCGGCAGGGGCGCGAGCTCGCCATGCTGGCCACCGAGTGCGATCCGGCGCCCGAGGTCGCCGTCTAGCGACGCAGGCCGTCGCGCCGTCGTCGCGGCGGGCCGCCAGGCCGCCGGCGCGCCGCGTAGCTGGCGGCGACCTGCTTGGGTGTCATCGGCAGGCGCGCCGCCGACGGCGGCAGGCCGGCCTGCAGCGCCTCGGCGACCAGCAGCGCCATCGAGTACTCCGGATCCGCGCTGAGCGCCCGCTCGATCGCGATGCTAGCCAGCGCCCCCTCGCCGGCCTGCCAGGCGGTGAACGCGAGCAGCGCGGCGGGCGCCGGCACGAGTGCCTCGGGCAGCATCCGCACCAGGTCCGTCCATAGCCGCAGGTGGGCACCGCCGAAAGCCGGGTCCATCCTGGCCCAGGCGTCGTCCCTGACCCGCAGATCGGTCAGCGTGAACCCCAGCCAGGCGATCTCATCGTGGTCGGTGAGCCTGCCACCGCGGCGGTACCTGGCCACGGCGAGCCGCACCGACCGGCGGCCGGCGTCGGCGATCGGCTGGAACACGTCAGGCAGGTCGGGCCCTCCGGGAAGCTCCAGCCCGGCGAGCGCCTCGCCCACCAGCCGCCCGGCCCGCTCCCTCGCGCGCTCGGTGGCCTGGCCGATCGACTCGGCGAACTCGGCCGCCGGGGCGATTGTCTCCGCCAGGTCGGCCCGGTCACCGCGGACGACCAGGCCCGCCTCGGTGAGCATGGCGGCGGCCGGGTGCCCGGCGGGGTCGAACGGCACGCCATCCGGCGGGCAGCAGCACGGGTCCTGGCAGAGGTAGGAC
>CAVZHC010000018.1:0-54610 GCA_963774905.1 uncultured Actinomycetota bacterium
TGGGCCTGCGAGGACTTGAACCTCGGACCTCTTCCTTATCAGGGAAGCGCTCTAACCGCCTGAGCTACAGGCCCAATACCGCACGCATCCAGATCATCGAGGCGTGCCGAGCTAGGTTACCGCACCGGAACCGGCAACGCCGAACTGGTTGCGTTGTTCAGTCGGCTTCGGCGAGCGTCACCTCGACGCCGCCGGTCAGCCGGGTCACCCAGTTGTACAGGACGGCGCCGATCGTCGCCAGGGCGGTGATGATGACGACGTCGATGGCGCCGGCGATCATCGTGAAGCCGAGTACGGTGCCCGCCGAGAACCAGCTGGCCGCGTTCGTTCCTGCGTTGCCCTTGGACGAGGTGACCAGGCCGATCGTGTGCTCGATGCTGTGGAAGACTCCCAGCGTGGACAGGAAGAAGTAGGCCACGGCGACGACGATGAACAGCGCCACCCAGCCGACGATCGACAGGATGAAGCTGAACTTCATCACCGAGAACGGCTCGAGCCTGGCCAGCACGAGCTGAGCATCGCGCACCTCAGCGCGCTCCGGCTTGGCGCCCTGTGGCGCGGTCCGGACGGCTGGTCCGCCAAGTGCCCCCGACCTGTTCTTGACGCTCACTGCCCTGCCGTGTCCGTTAGGGCTGCCCGGCCTCGCCGGTGCGCCCTGCTTCCGCTGCTTCTGCTGCTTCTTGCCGGTGACGGCCGAGAACGGGGCCGTGACCTTGGCCTTCAGGTCATCAGATCGTAGCGGGGCTGAGGCGGCCGGCCGGGCGTTAGCTGGGGGAACACGGGCAGGAATCTGCGTGCTGGCGAGCAGGCCGGCGGCCAAGTCGGTCACCGCTTCGCTATTGGGGGCAGCCATCAGCGAAGAGTAAGGACTGCCCGAACCAGGAGAAGTCGAATCAGACGAACGGGTCGCAGTCGGGCTCCAAGCGGGCGGGGTGTCGGTAGCCGCACCCGACCCGGACGAACTCCACGGTGACGGCGAAGCGGACGCGCTCCAGGGCGACGCGCCTGCGGCTGGCGGCGTGGTCCCGGACACGCCTACGGTCGGGGCCGAGGGAGAGGCCGGGCCGCCGGCCGGCGAACCGGCACCGAAGGAACCAGGGCCAAACGAGCCAGCCGACGACGCACCCGAACCGAGGGTGCCAGAGCCCGTGCGGCTTGGGGCGGCCGATCCCAGCGGAGCGGGGTTGGCCGAGCTCGTGCCTGACGGCTTCCACGGAGTCGAGTTCGGTGCGGATGCCGGACTTGACGCCGACGTCGCCCACACCGACCCGGCCGATGAGCTGTCCGGCGAGCCAGGCGACGGCGAGCCAGGCGACGACGAACCTGGCGACGACGAACCTGGCGACGACGAGCCGGCGGAGGACTTGGCCAATACCGAGCTAGCGGAGTTCACCGAGCCCGCGCTGTCGGCCGGGGTCGAGCCGCTCGCCGACGGTCCAGCCGAAGCCGACTCCGCCGACCCGCCGACCGACGGCGGCGAGCCCGACGGCGGCGAGCCCGCCGCGGAACCCGATCCCGGGCTCGGCTTGATCACGGTCGTCCCTGAGCTCGAGAACCCGACCCGGTTCAGCTCGCGCTTCATCGCCGCGGCGGCGAGTCCCGCGGTGGTGTCCGGCTTCGCCGACTCGGCGGGGGCCCTGCCGCCGTCCGAGCCGCTGTCCGACTTCGGCAGGCTGGCGCCACTTCCGTTGCTGCTTCCCGAGCCACTACCTCCCGAGCCGCCTCCTCCCGAGCCGCTACCTCCCGAGCTAGCATCGGCGGCCGGGCGCTCGTCAGCCGAGCCCGCGGCATCAGACCCCGCGTCATCAGACCCTGGCTTGGCGATATTCACCGGCCGGGCCACCGGCATCGTGTCTGAGGTGGCGCTCACCTTGGCCAGCGAGGGTGGCATCGCCGGGCTCTGGCCATCACCGTCCGTAGTCGTCGCGAAGGGGGCCGACTCCACCGGAGTCACGGTCTCGTCGGAACCGGACCGGCCGGTTCCGTTGCTGCCCAGATCTGATGGCTTCGCCGCGGGCTTCTTGTCGCTTCCGGGCTTTGACCTGCTCGGTTTCCGGACGGTTGCGTCCAGCTTGGGTGCAGCTTCACCTGCCTCATCGGCCAGCTGCGCCACTGGCTCCGCCTGGTTGTCCACCCGTCCTCCCGAGAGTTGCTAGCAACCACGTTATCCGCCGCCAGCCGATCCTGGGTCGTTGATGGCCGGATCATCACGAACGTGACACACAGTCAGACGTCGTAATAGGCCGGATAGTTGCGTTAGCGGGGTCAGGTTACGTCAGCGGCTTGTCAGCTCTCCGCGTCGTCGCTGTCGTCGCCATCCAAGTCGTCGGTACCCGCCTCACCGGGTTCCATGCCGTCCGTATCGACCGCATTTGAGACCGCGCCGCCAGACACCGCGCCGCCAGGTGCCGCGCCGCCAGACGCGCCGTCGGCCGCAACCTGCTCGGCGTCGGCATCGATCACCGCTTCGGCGTCATCGGTCACCGCCTCAGCGTCGCCGATCACCGCCTCGGCCGCCTCGGCGTTGCGGGCGATCGCGACCAGGGTCTGCCCGGCGGCCAGGTTGACCAGCCGGACGCCCATGGTCTGTCGGCCCGACTGCTTGATCTCGGCGGCCTGCGTCCTGATCACGCCGCCCGCCGAGGTGATCGCGAAGACCTCGTCGTCGGGCCCGACCATCAGGGCGCCGATCAGCTCGCCGCGGGCCTCCACGATCCGCGCGGTCACCACGCCGAGCCCGCCGCGGCCCTTCACCGGATACGCCTCGGCGGGGGTCCGCTTGGCGTAGCCGCCGCCGGTCGCGACCAGCACGTCGGCGGGCGCCGCCGTGTCCACCACGTGCATGCCGAGCAGCTGGTCGCCGTTGGTGAACCGCATCCCGATGACGCCGGACGTGGCCCGGCCCATCGGCCGCAGCACGTCGTCGCTGGCGTGGAACCTGATCGCCTGCGCATGCCGGCTGATCAGCAGCAGGTCCTGGTCGGGAGAGACCAGCCTGGCCCCGATCACCTCGTCGTCCTCGCGCAGGTTGATCGCGATGATGCCGCCCGCCCGCGTCGAGTCGTACTCGCTCAGCCGGGACTTCTTCACCAGCCCGGACGCGGTCGCGATCACCAGGTACGGCGCCACGTTGTAGTCCGGCAGCGCAAGCACCTCGGCGATCCGCTCGTCCGGCTGGAACGCGAGCAGGTTCGCGACGTGCTGGCCGCGTGCGTCCCTGGCCGCATCGGGCAGCTCGTAGGCCTTGGCACGGTACACCCTGCCCTTGTTCGTGAAGAACAGGATCCAGTGGTGCGTCGAGGTCACGAAGAAGTGCTCGACGATATCGTCGGTCCGCAGCTGCGCGCCCTTGACGCCCTTGCCGCCGCGCCGCTGGGCACGGTACAGGTCGGTCTTGGTGCGCTTGGCGTAGCCGCCGCGGGTGATCGTGACGACCACGTCCTCCTCGGCGATCAGGTCCTCCATCGAGACCTCGCCGTCCCACGCCACGATCTCGGTGCGGCGGTTGTCGCCGTACCTGGCCGTGATCTCGCCGAGCTCGGTGCCGATAATCTGGCGCTGCCGCTCGGGGGAGGCCAGGATCGCCTCGTACTCGGCGATCTGCTCCATCAGCTCGTCGTACTCGTCGATCAGCTGCTGCCGCTCCAGCGCGGCCAGCTTGCGCAGCTGCATGTCCAGGATGGCCCTGGCCTGGATCTCGTCGATCTCCAGCAGCTCCATCAGGCCCTGCTGCGCGACCGCGGCCGACTCGCTGGCCCTGATCAGCGCGATCACGGCATCGATCTGGTCGATGGCCTTGATCAGCGCGCTCAGGATGTGAGCCCGCTCCTGCGCCTTGCGCAGCAGGAACCTGGTCCGCCTGACGATCACCTCGACCTGGTGGGTGACCCAGTACCTGATCATCTGGTCCAGGCGCAGCGTCCGCGGCACGCCGTCGACCAGGGCGAGCATGTTCGCGCCGAAGGTCTCCTGGAGCTGGGTGTGCTTGTAGAGGTTATTCAGCACCACCTTGGCCACGGCGTCGCGCTTGAGCACGATGACGAGCCGCTGGCCGGTCCGGCCGCTGCTCTCGTCCCGCACGTCGGCGATGCCGGAGACCCGGTTGTCCTTGACCAGCTCGGCGATCTTGGTGGCCAGGTTGTCGGGGTTCACCTGGTAGGGCAGCTCGGTGACGATGAGGCAGTTCCGGCCCTTGCGGTCCTCCTCGACCTCCACGACGGCGCGCATGGTGATCGCGCCTCGGCCGGTGGTGTAGGCGTCCCTGATGCCGCGGCGGCCGACGATCTGCGCGCCGGTCTTGCCGTCGGGGCCGCCTGGGAAGTCCGGGCCCTTGATCCGCTCCATCAGCGCGGCGAGCAACTCGTCGTCGGTGGCCTCGAAGTGGTCCAGGTACCACTGGACGCCCTCGGTGACCTCGCGCAGGTTATGCGGCGGGATCTTGGTGGCCATGCCCACCGCGATCCCCTCCGAGCCGTTCACGAGCAGGTTGGGGAACCTGGCAGGCAGCACCACGGGCTCGCCGGTGCGCCCGTCGTAGTTCGGCCGGAAGTCGACGGTGTCCTTGTCGATGTCCCGCAGCATCTCCATCGCCAGCGGGGCGAGCCGGCACTCGGTGTACCGGTGCGCGGCGGGCGGGTCGTTGCCCGGGGAGCCGAAGTTGCCCTGGCCGTCGATCAGCGGCATCCGCATCGACCACGGCTGTGCGAGCCTGACGAGAGCGTCGTAGATGGCCGCGTCGCCGTGCGGGTGGTACTGCCCCATCACCTCGCCGATGACGCGGGCGCACTTGAAGTAGCCGCGGTCGGGCCGGTACCCGCCGTCGTACATCGCGTACAGGATGCGGGTGTGCACCGGCTTGAGGCCGTCCCTGACGTCGGGCAGGGCCCTGCCGACGATGACCGACATCGCGTAGTCGATGTAGCTGCGCTGCATCTCGACCTGGATGTCGACCGGCTCGAGACGGCCGCCGGGCTCCTCCGGCGGCGCCTGCGGCGTGTCCACGCTCATGCGGTCCTCTCCTAGATGTCCAGGAACCTGACATCCTTAGCGTTGCGCTGGATGAACGCCCGCCTGGCCTCTACGTCCTCGCCCATCAGGACGCTGAACAGCTCGTCGGCCTGGGCGGCGTCGTCCAGCGTGATCAGCCGCAGCACCCGCCGCGCCGGGTCCATCGTGGTCTCCCACAGCTCGGCCGGGTTCATCTCGCCGAGGCCCTTGAACCGCTGCACGCCGTCGCGCGGTCGCGGGTCCTTGCGGCCCTCGGCGATCCCGGCCTCGATCACCGCGTCCCGCTCCCGGTCGGAGTAGGCGTAGCCGGGCAGCACGCCGCGCCCCTCCCACTTGATCTTGTAGAGCGGCGGCTGCGCCAGGTACACGTGCCCGGCCTCGACCAGCGGCTTCATGAACCTGAACAGCAGGGTCAGCAGCAGCGTGGTGATGTGCTGGCCGTCCACGTCGGCGTCCGCCATCAGGATGATCTTGTGGTACCTGAGCCTGGCGATGTCGAACTCGTCGTGGATGCCGGTGCCGAGGGCGGTGATCATCGCCTGCACCTCGTTGTTCTTCAGCACCCGGTCGATCCTGGCCTTCTCCACGTTCAGGATCTTGCCGCGGATCGGCAGGATGGCCTGGAACTCAGGGTCGCGGCCCTGCTTGGCCGAGCCGCCCGCCGAGTCGCCCTCGACCACGTAGATCTCGCAGATCGACGGGTCGCCCGACTGGCAGTCCGACAGCTTGCCAGGCAGCCCGCTGGAGTTCATCGCGCTCTTGCGGGTCAGGTCGCGGGCATGCCGGGCGGCGATCCTGGCCCGCGCCGCCTGGGTGGCCTTGATCACGATGGCCTTGCCCTCGCCGGGGTTTCGCTCGAACCAGTCCCGCAGGTGATCGTTGCAGGCCTTCTGGACGAACGACTTGGCCTCGGTGTTGCCTAGCTTGGTCTTGGTCTGGCCCTCGAACTGCGGCTCGGCCAGCTTGACGTGGATGATCGCGGTCAGGCCCTCGCGCACGTCGTCGCCGGTGAGTGGCTCGTCCTTGTCCTTGACCAGCTTCTGGTCGCGCGCGTACCGGTTCACGATCGAGGTGAGCGCGGAGCGGAAGCCCTCCTCGTGGGTGCCGCCCTCGGCGGTGTTGATCGTGTTCGCGAACGTATGCACCGACTCCGCGTACGACCCGGTCCACTGCATGGCGACCTCGACCGAGATCCCGGTCGACTCCTCGCCGAACTCGATCACCGAGTCGTGCACCGGCTCCTTGGTCGCGTTGAGGTAGCGCACGAAGTCCGCGATGCCGCCGTCGTAGCAGTAGCTGACCACGTGCGGCTCGCCGTTCATGTGGTCGGGCCGCAGGTCGGTCAGCGTGATCGCGAGCCCGCGGTTCAGGAACGCCATCTCCTGCAGGCGGCGCGACAGCGTCTCGAAGGTCCAGGTCGTGGTCTCGAAGATCTCCGCGTCCGGCCAGAACGTGATGATCGTCCCGGTCTCCTCGGTCACCTCGCCGCGCTCCAGCGGACCGGTAGGGTCGCCGACGTGGTAGGACTGGCGCCAGACGTAGCCGTCCTTGCGGATCTCCACCGTCAGCTTGCTGGACAGCGCGTTGACCACCGAGACGCCAACGCCGTGCAGGCCGCCGGAGACCGCGTAGGACTTGCCGTCGAACTTGCCGCCGGCGTGCAGCGTCGTGAGCACGACCTCGACGGCGGGGCGGTGCTCGACCGGGTGGTCGTCGACCGGGATGCCACGGCCGTTATCGCGGACGCTGACGCCGCCATCGGCCAGCAGCGTCACATCGATCTGGTCGCAGAAGCCCGCCAGCGCCTCGTCGACGGCGTTGTCGACGACCTCCTGGACCAGGTGGTGCAGCCCGCGCTCGCCGGTCGAGCCGATGTACATGCCCGGGCGCTTGCGCACCGCCTCCAGGCCCTCGAGGACCGTGATTGAGCGTGCGTCGTAAGCCAAACGATTCGCTCCTTAGCCAGCAGGACGTGCGCACGGGCCGCCGTCGCTCTTCCCCGACTGCGGCAGTCCCGGTACGCTTACCTATTTTACCTGCCAGCACCCTGCGCCTCAGCCGTACGTGGCACGCTCAGCCGTAGGTGTCACGAGGTCCGCGGCTGCCGCGCACCCGCCACTCACCCGGGCGCCGCTGCGGCGATCCGGGGCCGCGCACGTTCACCCGGCGGACGGTGCCGTCGCCGAGCTCGGCGTTCAGCCGCCGGACCAGATCGGCCGCCAGCAGCCGCAGCTGGGTGGCCCATGCGGTCGAGTCGGCGGTCACGATCAGCTCGCCGCCGGCCAGTGACTCCGGCGCGGTGTGCGCGGCCAGGTCCGGCCCCACGATCTGCGACCACCGGCTGAACACCGACGCCGTCGCGACCGCCAGGTCCCAGCCGCTCTCGGCGACCAGGCCGTCGATGGCGGCGCCGAGCGGCGCCGGGTCGTCGCGGCGCTCGCGGGCGCCACGCTGGCCTGCCCGCGGCGCTGACGTCACGGGATTTTGTTTAACAATATTCTCCCCGGCAGCCGTCGGCGGGCGGCCGCCTCGGGCAAGGGCGTCCGCCCGGGCCCTGGCCAGGGCCTGTGCCGCCAGCATGACCCGGTCGGTCTCGGCTGACTCGCCGTCCGCGGCCCGGGGCGGGGGCTCAGCCTGGCATGCTCGATCACCCCGTCCGCCACCAGGTAGCTGGCGCCGGCCAGCCTGGCCGGCACGTCCGCGCCGACGGCGGCGGTGACCAGGACCTGCTCGGCCTCGCCGGCCAGCTCGGCGAGCCGGTCCCTGCGGCCGACGTCGAGCTCGGCGAACACGTCGTCGAGCAGCAGCACCGGGTCCTCGCCGTCGGCCCGCAGCAGCCAGAACGCGGCCAGCCGCAGCGCGAGCGCCAGCGACCAGGACTCGCCGTGGCTGGCGTAGCCCCTGGCCGGCAGGTCGCCGATGCGCAGCTCGAGCTCGTCACGGTGCGGGCCGGCCAGGCAGACGCCGCGCTCGAGCTCCGCCCGGCGCAGCCGCTCCAGCGACTCGCGCAGGGCCTGGGCGAGCTTGGCGGGCTCAGGTTCCTGGTCGAACACGGCCGACCGCTCCGACCCCTGCCGGTAGCTGATCGCGGCCTCCCGCTGGCCGCCGCCGATGTCGCCGTAGCGGGCCGCGACCAGCGGGCGCAGCGCCTGGACCAGGCGGAGCCTGCCCGCGGTGAGCTCGGCGCCGTGGCTGACCAGCTGCTCGTCCCAGATGTCAAGGCCGGCGGGCACGCCGCGGCCGGCCGTCCTGGCCGACTTCAGCAGCGCGCTGCGCTGCTTGACCACCCGCTCGTAGTCGGACCTGACCGCGGCGTACCTCGGCCGGCTGGCGACCAGCAGGTCGTCCAGGTAGCGGCGCCGCTCGGCCGGGTCGCCCTTGACCACGGCCAGGTCCTCGGGGGCGAACAGCACGCACCGCAGCACGCCGAGCGCGTCCCTCGGCCTGGGCTGGGGCACTCGGTTGAGCCTGACCCGGTTCGCCCGGCCGACGTTGAGCTCGATCTCGATCAGCTGGTCCCTGGCCGCGGTGCGGACCGAGCCGCGCAGGATGGCGCGGTCGGCGCCCGAGCGCACCAGGGCGGCGTCGGCGGCCACCCGGTGGCTGCCGAACGTGGCGAGATAGCAGGCCGCCTCGATCAGGTTGGTCTTGCCCGCGCCGTTCTGGCCGGTGAACGTGCTGACGCCGGGGGCCAGCGTGACGTCAGCCGACGGGTAGCTGCGGAAGTCGGTGAGCGCGAGCCTGGCCAGGTACACGCCTGGCAGACTAGCCGCTCCCGCCACCTCAGCTGTTGAGCCTGAACGGCATCAGCAGGTACCGGTAGTCCGGGTTCCCCTCTATGCTCGGCTTGCCGGTCAGCAGCGCGGGCTTGCCTGGCTCGGTGAACGCGATCCTGGTGGTGTCGCTGTCGATCGCGGTGAGGCCGTCGAGCAGGTAGGTGGGGTTGAACGCGATCGTGAGGTCCTCGCCGTCGAACGCGGCCTCGATCGACTCGTCGGCCTGCGCCTCGTCCCCGGTCCCCGCCTCCAGGACGAGCTGGCCGGCGCTGAAGCTGAGCCTGACGGCCGTGTTCCGCTCGGCGACCAGGGCGACCCGGCGCAGCGACTCGGCGAGCAGGCTGGTCGAGACCTCGGCGGTCGCCTTCACCGTGCTGGGCAGCAGCGTCCGGTAGCGCGGGAACTCGCCGCTCAGCAGCCTGGTCGTGGTGCGGCGCCCGCCGGCCTCGAACCCGATCATGCCGTCGCCGCCGACGCCCTCGTCTCCCGGCAGGGCCAGCGCGATCGAGACCTCGGCGGCGGTGGTGAGCGACCGTGCGCTGTCGGTCAGCGCCCTGGCAGGCACCAGTACGGCGGCGGCCAGGTCAGGGCGGGTCGGCGACCAGCGCAGCTCGCGTACGGCCAGCCGGTAGCGGTCGGTCGAGATCAGCGTGAGGATGTCGCCCTCGATCTCGATCCGCACGCCGGTCAGCGACGGCAGCGTGTCATCGCGGCCGGCCGCGACCGCGGTCTGGCTCACCGCGGTCGCGAACGCGTCGCTGCCCACGGTGCCCGCCGCCGGCGGCATCTCGGGCAGCGCCGGGTACTCGTCATCGGGCATCGTGAGCAGGTTGAAGGTGGCGCTGCCGCAGGTCAGCACCGCGCGGCCGCCGTCGGAGGTGATCTGCACCGGCTTGGGCGGCAGGCTGCGGCTGATCTCGGCGAGCAGCTTGCCGGAGACCAGCGCGCTGCCCGGCGACACGGTGCTGACGCCGAGCTTGGCCAGGGCCGAGACGTCGTAGTCGAAACTGGACAGGGTCAGATCGTCGCCCGATGCCTCAAGCCGCATGCCGGCCAGCACAGGAACGGTGGGCCTGGCGGGCAGCGCCCTGGCCGTCCAGGCCACCGCATCGGCGAACGCGTCCCGCTCGACGAGGATCTGCACGGCACCCTGCCTTCCGCTCGTGGGCCCTTCCGGTCGCGGGCCCGCCGCTCGTGCGGGGCCTTCCGCTGGCGGGCCTCCCGCTCGTGCGAGGAAAGCCTGGCTTCGCGCCAGAAACTTCCTGGATGGAGCCTAGCCTGGACCGGACCTGGCGTTCTGGGCTTCGCTTGCACGGGCTCCGCTTGCATGGGCTGGGCGCTACTTGGCTCTTTGATCTGCCAATAGAGATAGCCAGTAGTCGTAACAGGCGGGGTGGATTCTGGGGACAGCGCCGTTCGGGCAGGTGGCGGGCCGGTCACCGTGCACAGCGGCAGTGGATAAGGACCCGGCGGGCGGGCCGGTGCCGGTGGACCACGGGTGCACGGGACCGGTCATGCGTCCGGTTATCCCCCGTCTGGCCCCAATCCTGGCGCCGCTATCCGCAGGTCATCCACAAGGTCTTCCACAGCCTGTGTGTACGGATAGTGATGGCGCCAAGCGATGCGTGCACGTTGCATCACGCTGTGTATTTTCATGCGCCTCCGGTGCTGCGGCGCCTCTCCCGCGGCGCCCGGCGGATCCGCCCGGACGTCCGCCGCGCGGCCCGCCCAGAGTCGGACGGCGGGTCAGCTCGGCCGGGTCAGCTGGGGCGGGTCAGCTCGGGCGGGTCAGCTCGGGCGGGTCAGCTCGGGCGGGTCAGCTCGGCAGGGCCTGCTGCTTGATCCGGTTGGTCAGCTCGGTCACCTGGTTGTAGATCGAGCGGCGCTCGGCCATCAGCGACCGGATCTTGCGGTCGGCGTGCATGACGGTGGTGTGGTCGCGGCCGCCGAAGTGCTGCCCGATCTTGGGCAGCGACAGGTCGGTCAGCTCGCGGCACAGGTACATGGCGATCTGGCGGGCGGTGACCAGCACCCGGGACCGCGACGTGCCGCATAGGTCGTCGATGGACAGGCCGAAGTAGGACGCGGTCTGGCCCATAATCGTGGCCGCGGTGATCTCCGGGCCCTGCGACTCGGGGATCAGGTCCTTGAGCACGAACTCGGCGAGCTGCAGGTCCACCTGCTGGCGGTTCAGGCTGGCGAACGCACTGACCCTGATCAGCGCACCCTCGAGCTCCCTGATGTTGGTGGAGATCCGGCTGGCGATGTACTCCAGCGCTTCGGGCGGCGCGTTGAGCCGGTCCTGGACGGCCTTCTTGCGCAGGATCGCGATCCTGGTCTCGAGCTCGGGCGGCTGGATGTCGGTCAGCAGTCCCCACTCGAACCTGCTGCGCAGCCGGTCCTCCAGCGTCACCAGGCGCTTGGGCGCGCGGTCGCTGGAGATCACGATCTGCTTGGTGGCGTTGTGCAGCGTGTTGAACGTGTGGAAGAACTCCTCCTGGGTTCCTTCCTTGTTCTCCAGGAACTGGATGTCGTCCACCAGCAGCACGTCGACGTCGCGGTACCGGCGGCGGAAGCCGTCCTGCTTGCCGTCCCTGATCATGTTGATGAAGTCGTTGGTGAACTCCTCCGAGCTCACGTACCTGACCCGGACACCCTGGTACAGGCTCTGCGCGTAGTGCCCGATGGCGTGCAGCAGGTGCGTCTTGCCGAGGCCTGAGTCGCCGTAGATGAACAGCGGGTTGTACGCCTTGGCGGGCGCCTCGGCGACGGCGACCGCGGCCGCGTGCGCGAACCTGTTGCTCGATCCGATCACGAACGTCTCGAACGTGTACTTCGGGTTGAGCCTGGTCTGGGCGCTGCGCGCGGCGGCGCTCGCAGGCAGCTGGGCGGTACCCGGCGGCATGGCCGGGCGGTGGCCGTCGACGCGGCCGTTCTCGCCGCCCTGGGCGCCTGCGCCGAAGCCGTCGTGGGCGGCGCCGTCCTGGGCCGCCGTCGGGTGCAGGTGCGCGGGGCGCTGCGACGGCAGGTGCGGCAGCCCGGCCGGGCCAGGCTGGAGCGGCAGCTGCTCTGCGCGCATGCCGTCGCGAAGGCCGTCGTGGTGGGCGCCGTTGCGCTCGGCCTGGGTGGGCTGGCCGGCGGGCGGCGGCGGCGCCTCAGCCGGGCCGTCAGGCCCGGCGCCGAACGGCATCCTGATCCCCAGCGGCTCGGGCGCCGCCTGGCCGTCCGGCGCGGGCGGCAGTGCCGATGCCACCGCCGGGTCGATGATGACGGCGAGCTGAACGGCGCGGCCAAGCTCGCGTGAGAGCGCGTTGGTGATCAGCACGCGCAGCCTGTTCTCCAGCTGGTCCTTGGCGAACTCGTTCGGAGTGGCGATCAGCGCGGTGTTCTCTACGAGCCCGAGCGGCCTGGTCAGCTGCAGCCAGGCGCGCTGGTAAGGCTCGATGTGCATGTCGGCTAGGTCATTCAGGGACCTGGCCCAGATTTCGGCGAGGTCTGGTTCGCTCATTGGCCGATCACCTCGCGCCCCCCAGCAACTTGGTCAACAGGTTTTTCCACAGCATGTGCAACGCTGGATTGCGCCGCGGCGCCAGCGATGCTGGCATCCGGGGGTCCTGCGGTCCACACAAGCCGGCCGAGCTTTCCACAGCCTAGGCGCGGCGCGGGGAGTACGTTCGGCAAACGCCGAGTGTCAGGGCAGTCCGTCGCCCGTGCTTTGATCGTGGGCAGCCTGTGACGTAATGTTGATGGGCTCGAATAGTTGCCTAGCCGGCCGCGCGGCACCGGCCGCCCGGTCGGCACGCTACGCTTGTCTTATAGCGGCTGTCTGCGCGGCGGCAGTGTGGCGTGGCGGCGGCTGTCCCTGCGGTGGCGCGCGGCGCCGCCGCCTCGAAGACCTGACCACCGGTATCTGGAGTTCCCGTGAGCAAGCGCACGTTTCAGCCGAATAACCGCCGGCGCGCCAAGACGCACGGCTTCAGGCTGCGCATGCGCACCCGCGCCGGCCGCGCAGTCCTCGCCGCCCGGCGCCGCAAGGGCCGTGCGCGGATCAGCGTCTGACCTGCGCTGCCGTGCGCGCGGCGGTGACATCCGATGCTGCCTGCAGCGGCGCGGATGCGGCGCAGGACGGAGTTCCGCGCTGCCATCGATAAGGGAAGCAGGTCGGGCCGCCCGCTGCTCGTGGGTCACCTGCTGGTGCGAAGTGACGTTGCCGAGGTGCCGAGGGTCGGCTTCATCGTGAGCCGCGCCGTCGGGCCCGCCGTGGTTCGGAACCGGGTCCGCAGGCGGCTGCGCCACCTGGTCGCGGGGTATCTGCAGTCGCTGCCGGGAGGTAGCCTGCTTGTGTTGCGCGCTAACCCCACGGCCGCGACGGCAAGCCAGGCTGATCTGGCCGCTGAGCTGGGCCTGGTAGTTCGTGCACTGCTGAGGCGGCAAGGTGGTGCGGTGTGAGTGACGGAATCGGCACGGCGGCAGCCGTGGACGTCGCAGGGCGTCCATCGGCGCCCGCGTGGCTGCTGGTCGTGCTGATTTCTGGCTATCGGAAGTTCGTCAGCCCGTTCCTCGGAGCGCGGTGCCGGTTCTATCCGTCCTGCAGCGCCTACGCGCTCGAGGCGATCGGGACGCACGGTGCCGGCCGGGGCAGCTGGCTGGCGATCCGGCGCCTGAGCCGGTGCCACCCGTTCCACCCGGGCGGGCTTGACCCGGTTCCGCCGGCCGACCAGGCCACCGACAATCGAGCAAGGGAACTAACGCGTTGAGTACCATCCTCGCCCCGATCGACGATGTTGTCGCCTGGCTCATCACGCACCTTTTCAACGCGTTCAGCCCGATTTTCGGCCTGACCGGCGGCGCGACTTGGCTCCTCACGATCTTCGTCCTCGTGGTGCTGATGCGGCTGATCCTGGTGCCGCTGTTCATCAAGCAGATGCACACCCAGCGGGCCATGACAGCGCTGACTCCGAGGATCACCGAGCTGCGCAAGAAGTACAAGGGCGACCGGGAGCGGCTCAACCAGGAGACGATGAAGCTGTACCAGGAGGCGGGGGTCAACCCGCTGATGGGCTGCCTCCCGGTGCTGCTCCAGATGCCGATCTTCTTTGCCCTGTTCAGCGTGCTGCGCTACATCGCGGAGTGGAAGCCCAAGACCCCGCTCATGTACGGCCTGACCCAGAACCTGATCGTGAGCGCCCAGCACGCCAAGATTTTCGGCGCGACGATCGCCGACAAGGTGCTGTTCACCGGCACGGTGCACGTGCCGCTGCACGCGAAGGCCGTGATCCTGGTCACGGTCATCATCAGCATGACCACGACCTACCTGACCGTGCGGCAGAGCATGAAGCGCGGCATGATGCCGACCGGCAACGACAGCCCGATGGGCCAGTCGCAGAAGATGATGGCCTACGTCATGCCGTTGTTCGCGCTGACCGGCCTGTACTGGCAGTTCGGCCTGGTGCTGTACTGGGTCACCACCAACGTGTGGACGCTCGGCCAGCAGTTCGTGCTGCTGCGCAAGTACCCGGTCGGCGTGCCGGCGCTCGGCGAGGGCACCGGCAAGGCCGGCGGAATGGGCAAGGCGGGCCGCATCGGCAGGCCAGCCACCGCGATGGGATTGACCGGCCCGGCCAAGCCGAAGCCGCAGCCCGGGAGCGGGACTGGCAGGCCGTCGGCTGGCGGCGGCACGGGCAAGCCCTCGGCAGGCGGCTCGGGTAAGCCCTCGGCGGGCGGTCCTGGCAAGCCCTCGGCAGGTGGTTCGGGCAAGCCGTCGGCGGGCGGTCCTGGCAAGCCCTCGGCAGGTGGTTCGGGCAAGCCGTCGGCCGATGCCGGACAGCGGGCTTCCAACGCGCCTGCCGCCTCGGGCCAGGCCGCGGATGGCGGGCCGGGCGCCGGACCTCGCGCGAACGGCCAGGCGGGCTCGGCGGGCAAGGCTCAGGCGGACAGCGCGGCGGGCAAGGCCTCGCCGGGCCAGAAACCTCAGGGCCGCGGAGCGAACCTGTCGAAGTCGTCGGCCTCAGGACCCGCGCCGGGGCCGTCGGCCGGAGGCTCGTCGAACGGGCACAAGCCCGCGTCGGGTGACGGCGGCGGCGTGCTGCGGCGGTTCGGCCGCGGCAAGGCCGAGCCGGTCGAGCCCGAGCCGGTCGAGCCCGAGGTTAAGATCGTCAGGCAGCAGCCGCAGCGGCAGTCGCGGAGCAAGCGGTCCGGCAAGCGCTGAGGCTGCCAGGCCGCGCCAGCGGCCTGCGCTGATGGGGCGTGCAGCCTGTCAGGGCGGCCCGAGTGGGCGCGCGATCCTGTTAAACGACCAGGAAGGATCTTGTCGTGAGCCAAGGCGAGAACGTCCTCGCTGACTCGGAGCAGGCGACGCCTGACGAGCGGTCCGGGGCTGCCGCGGACGAGCTGGACGACGACCCGCGTGGCGCGGCGGAGTCCGACGACGACTACGAGGACCTCGACGATCCGGAGGACCAGGCGGACCTGTACGACCTGGACGAGGCGGACGAGCTCGATGACGAGGACTCCGAGGACGACGAGGACTCCGAGGACGAGGAAGACGGCGAGGACGAGGAAGACGGCGAGGCGCGGGCGAGCGGGGAGCGCGGTGCCGAACGTTCGGACGAGGCCGAGGATGGTGCCGAGAGCGCCGGTCACGGCACCGAGCCCGGCCGCAGCGTCGGGGAGCTTGAGCTAGAGGGCGAGATCGCGGCTGACTACGTCGAGGGGCTGCTCGACGTGGCCGACCTCGACGGTGACATCGACATGGACGTGGAGGGCGACCGGGCCGTCATCTCGGTGGTCGGTGCGACCCTGGACGAGCTGGTCGGCCAGCGCGGCGAGGTGCTCGACGCTCTGCAGGAACTGACCAGGCTGGCCGTGCACCGGCAGACCGGCGCCCGCACCAGGCTGATGCTGGACATCGGCGGTTACCGTGCCCGCCGACGGGCCGACCTCACCGCGCTCGGGACGGAGACGGCCGAGGAGGTCAAGCGGACCGGCGAGGCGAAGGCGCTCGGGGCGATGAACGCCTTCGAGCGCAAGATCGTGCACGACGCGATCGCCGCGGCCGGCCTGCGCAGCGAGTCGGAGGGCATCGACCCCAACCGGAGAGTCGTCGTTCTTCCCGGCTGACAGTCACCCGGCTGGTCGCGCCGCCGTGAACGCCAAAGGAACGATGCCGACGGGGTCGGCCCATCCCGCCGGGCCATCCGATCGCGCCGGGGCCCACCATGCACCCGATCCGGCCGGAGCCCACCATCCCGCCGGGGCGTGTCACGCCGCCGGGGCGCCCGATCTCGCCGGGACCCACGACCCCGCCGGGGCACCAGAGTCCGCCGTTGCACCCGATCCCGCTGTGGTGCCCGATCCCGCTGTGGTGCCCGACTCCGGCGGAGCCTACCCCACGGCGGTGTCCGATCCCGCCGAGGCCAACGACCCGGCCGCGGCGTCTCATGCCGCCGGGGTGCCCGATTCCGGCGTGGTCTACGACCCCGCAGGGGCGCCTAACGCTGCCGGCGCGTCCCATCCCGTGGCCGCACAGTCTCGGTGCGAGCCCTCGCGTGGTGACGACATTGCTGGTGGCGACGTGCCGGCGCCGCCAGAGGAGGCCCGCGCGATCTTCGGATCGGCCCTTCCGACGGCGGTTGCGTACGCCCGGATGCTCGCCGGGCCCGGGGTGGAACGCGGCCTGATCGGCCCCTCGGAGGCCGCCCGCATCTGGGACCGGCACCTGCTGAACAGCGCGGCCGTTGCCGAGCTGGTTCCCGCCCATTGCGAGATTGCGGACCTCGGATCGGGCGCTGGCCTGCCAGGAGTCGTGCTTGCGATCCTGCGGCCTGACGCGCACGTGGTTCTCGTGGATCCTATGGCCCGTCGTACTGCCTTCCTCGCGGAGTGCGCCGAGCGGCTCGGGCTCACGAACGTGACCGTCCGGCGCGGCCGGGCCGAAGAACTCGCCGGCCAGATCGAGGCGGATCTGGTGACCGCTCGGGCTGTCGCGAGCCTGGACAAGCTGGCCGGCCTGGCGGCAGGTCTGGCCCGTCCCGGCGGCACGGTGCTGGCGATCAAGGGCGCGTCCGCCTTGGCGGAACTCGATCGCGCGCGGCCGGTGCTTGACCGACTGGGCGCGTGGGGCGCAGAGGTCGTCGTGGTCGGCGCGGGGGTGCTGGCTCAGCCGACGACGGTCGTGAGGTTCAGGACCAGTGAAAGGCCGCGCGGCCGGAAAGGTGCACCGGGGGCGAGGCGGGATGACTCGACCGGACGGCGTCGCCGGTAGCTGCCGATCGGGGACCGGTCGGCTTAGGCTGGTAGTGATCTGCTCGGCGGTCGCCGGAGGTCATTGCTGGCTTCCGGCATTCAGGCATCGCGTGGCGGGGGGTCTCATGGCCTGGGACGCCAGGACGACTGCCAGTGTCGGCGGTCTGGGCTGGCCCGCGCTGACCGCCGCGCTGGGGGCGGCGGTGGCATCCGGCCAGCCGATCGCCAGCGGCGTGGGCTGGCCCGCGCGAGAGGCGGCGTGGTCCGTTCGGCGCAGTGCGTCATCAGCCCCAGCGACGTCTCTAATAGCTTCAGTAACGTCAGCCTCAGGTTCCCGGGGCTGGTCGGCCGCGCGCGGTGCAGTCGGTGCGTCCGGTTCGGCGCCGGGACCGGGCGATGTACCGGGCGTGAGTCAGGACGCAGCGGCCGATCCAGGGCCGGGCGGGCGACGGGAGGTAACCGCGGCCGAGATGGCGGTGCGGGACAGGTTCGGAGCGGCATCGGTCAGGATGCCGGGGAGCGGTGTGGCGAGGTCGGCGGGGGCTGACCAGACTCAAGAGGGGGCGATCGCCATGCGGGGGAATGGCGACGGGATGTCGGGGCTGGGATGGCCGGGCAACGGCGCGAGCGGGAACGGCAGCCGACACGCGGGTGCTCGCGCTCGCGCACTCGGGGCGCTGGGGACTCGACCGGCGACGTGGGCGGTCGACATGGAGGTCGGACTCGGCTGGCCGGAGACGGCCGCCGTACCAGAAGGGCCCCGCGAGCCGCGCGCGACGTTCGGCGCACGAACATGGCGTGCGGAGAAGGGTAGGGCTCCCGGGCGAGGTCCGGAGCCAGATGTCGAGTCGATCGAGGGCGCACGTGTCGAGTCGATCGAGGGCGCACGCCAGATGTCGGCATTGGCCGAGCCGTATCGAGCGGCCAAGAGTCTTCCGGCGACGGCCGTTTCACGTGAAACGCCGCTCGGCGATGAGGTGGACTGGTCGGCCGGTGGATCTATTGCGGCAGGGCGGACGGCGACTGGTGCCGGCGAGTGGTCGGCGAGCCAGCTTCGGGCAACGCGGCGTCAGGAGGAAGGCGCGGATCTAGGCCCGGATCTAGGCCCGGATCTAGGCCCGGATGGAGGCCCGGAGGAAGGCAGAGAGGCCTCTGGTCGGCCGGGTCAGTCGGGACTTGGCGATCGAGCCGCTGTTTCACGTGAAACGGCAGCCGGCAATGGAGCGGATTGGCGGACTGGTCACCCCGCGGCGAAGCAGTCGGAGTCGGCCGATTCCGGCATGCCGTCAGCAAGCGAGCTCTCCGCGAGGTCGGAGAGGTCGGACCGCCCAGGCACAGGATCTGTGGTCGTCCCGGAATCGAGCGAAGGGGCGGCAGGAGGCGAGCAAGTCGGCGGCCCGAGACTGGCTGCCGGACGGCAAGCGGAAGCCGGGTTGGCTGAGGCCGGCGGATTCGGTCCGAGCGGGGACGATGGCTGGCCCGCCGGTACCTGGCCGGCGGGCAATTGGCCGGGCGAACCGTGGTCGGCCGATGACTGGTCCGATGGTGATTGGCCAGCTGGGGAATGGCCGACCGAGGCGGGGGTATCTGGCGGCCCGACGGAGGCCGATGAGCCAGTCGCTGATCTGCGCGGGGACGAGATGCCTCCTGGGAGTAACGACATGGCGAATGGCGGCGGTCAGGTCGGCCGGAAGGCCGTCGGCGTGACGGCGGCGGAACCCGGTGTGCCCGGAGCGGCGGCCGTTTCTCCGCCCGTTCCTGAGGCTGGCAGGGGATCCGATGAGCCGAGGTCGAGGCCGGAACCGGGCGAGTCGGGCGACGAGGCAGGCCGGCTGATACCGCGACACGGCAAGCCGCTGGGGTGGCAGGAGCACGCGGCCGCCGAAGAGGCGGGCGCCGGTACAGGATGGCCGACCGGAATGGGCGGTCCGGCCGCGGTCCCGGCCGATATCGGCGGCGGTCAGGCACCCGTTGCGGCTGGCCGGACATCTCACGGGCCGGGCGGCCCTATGATCGCGGGTACGTACTCCGGCGCGCTGAGCGCTCCCGGTGAGAGTGAGGACACGGTGGCCATTCCTGTCGCGCCGGACGCATCGGCGGACACTCCCATCGCGCGAGCGGCGCAGGCGGCAATGAACGCGCGCGCCCGTAACCAGCGCTGGCCTCGCCCGGGGTCGTGCCGAGTACTCACGATTGCCAACCAGAAGGGCGGCGTCGGCAAGACCACGACGGCGGTCAACCTGGCGGCAAGCCTGGCGATGCACGGGTCGAGGGTGCTGGTGGTCGATCTCGATCCGCAAGGCAACGCGTCCACGGCGCTGGACGTCGAGCACCGATCGGGTGCTCCGTCGATCTACAACGTCCTGGTCGATGCGCGGCCCGTCGGCGATGTGGTGCGGAAGGTCGAGGGGTTCCCCGCGCTGTTCTGCGCCCCGGCGACGATCGACCTAGCGGGAGCGGAGATCGAACTAGTTCCGCTCGTGGCACGGGAGGCACGGCTGGCTCGCGCTTTGCAGGCGTACGACGCATCCGAGCTGGACTACATCTTCATCGACTGCCCGCCATCGCTCGGCCTGCTGACGGTCAACGCGCTGGTTGCGGCACCGGAGGTGCTGATTCCGATCCAGTGCGAGTACTACGCGCTGGAGGGCCTGGAGCAGCTGCTCAGGACCGTCGACCTGGTGAAGAGCCATCTCAACCAGGGGCTGAAGGTGAGCACCATCCTGCTGACGATGTTCGACAGCAGGACGAAGCTCGCCTCGCAGGTGGCCGAGGAAGTTCGAGGTCACTTCGGCGACCTGGTGCTCAGCTCGGTCATCCCGCGCAGCGTCCGCGTCTCTGAGGCGCCGAGTTACGGGCAGTCGGTCATGACCTATGACCCGGGTTCCAGCGGTGCACTCGCCTATCTTGAGGCGGCGCGCGAGATGGCGTTCATGAACGCTCCGGCGGCCAGCGCCTAGCTGCGGTGCGCGATCATCCTCCGGTCGAGGGGTGCGCGACCAGTCCTCGGCTGGACGGAAGTGCTCTCGTCATCGGCTCGATGAGGCTGCTGATGCGGTCATCCGAAATGCACAACGCAAGTGACTCGGAACCTGACTTATCCACAGGTCGTTACCGGTTAGCGTCCGCCTCAAGTCGCTGGCTGGCAAGATGGAGGGACGTCATCAGCCGCGTCCGCGGCCGGCTTCCGGTCGGCGGCCAGGCAGGGCCGGCGCGCGCAGCAGGGAGCAGGACATGTCGCAGCAGAAGCGTGGCCTGGGCAAAGGTCTGGGCGCTCTTATTCCCACGGCGCCGACCGGGCTGGCAAGCCAGCCGGTCTCCGATCTGCGCGACGCCGACCTCGAGGCCGGACCAGGCTATCCGCGTGAAGTCGCCGGGGCGTACTTCGACGAGATCCCCGTTGCCTCGATCACGCCGAACCCGCGCCAGCCGCGGCAGATCTTCGACGAGGACTCCCTCGCCGAGCTGGCCGCCTCGATCAAGGTCGTCGGGCTGCTCCAGCCGGTCGTCGTCCGCAGGGCCGGAGCCGAGACCTACGAGATCGTCATGGGGGAGCGGCGATGGCGCGCGTGCCAGCTGGCGGAAGTGGATCGCGTTCCCGCGATCGTCCGGCAGACCTCCGACGGTGACCTGCTCAGGGACGCGCTGATGGAGAACCTGCACCGGCAGCAGCTGAACCCGCTCGAGGAGGCAGCGGCCTACCAGCAACTACTAGACGACTTTGAGGCCACGCACGACGAACTAGCCCGGAAGATCGGCCGCTCGCGCCCGCACATCACGAATACCATCCGCCTGCTGAACCTGCCGCCCAGCGTCCAGCGCCGGGTAGCGGCGGGGGTTCTGAGCGCCGGCCATGCCAGGGCGCTGCTGGCCATCGGCGACCCGGTAGTGCAGGAGCAACTTGCGCATCGCATTGTGGCGGAGGGTCTCTCTGTCCGCGCGGTCGAAGAGATCGTCGCGATGGGCGCGGAATCGGCGAAGGCGCGCCGTGCGCCAGCCCGCAACCGGCCGGTCGCCCCGGGCCTCGCAGATCTCGCCGACCGGCTTTCGGATGCCCTGGACACCAGGGTGAAGGTCGAGCTTGGACAGCGCAAAGGCAAGATTGTCGTCGAGTTTGCCTCGCTGGATGACCTGGATCGCATCGTCAAGGCCATCTCACCGCAATGGCCGGCCGAGAAGACCGCTTAGCCGTTCGTCTCCGGTCGAGCCGGACCGAAGCGGCGCGCAGCGCGGTTCGGGCAGCCGTAAAGATCGGCCGCTGTTTCACGTGAAACGGTCCGGCGGCCGCGCAGCAAAAGGCGAGCGGAACGAGGGCAACGGCCTTGATCCGGTGAGGTCGCCCTGGTCAAGGATGACGGCGCCTCATCCGACCCCGGCGGCACGCTGGACGCCGCCCGCTAGCAGGCTCGTCACCGGGATAGGCGGCCTTCCCGGCCGACTCCGGCCGGAGGGCGGCATGCTGGTCTCAGCCCGCGCCGCTGGCGCGGACGGCGGCGACGAAGGAATCCACGTCCTCGGGCGAGGTGTTGAAGGCCGTCATCCAGCGGACGACGCTTTCATCCTCGTCCCACGTGTAGAACGTCCACTCGCGCCTGAGCGCCTCGATGCGGTCCTGGCTCAGCCCGGCGAAGACCGCGTTCGACTGAACCTCGTACCGGATCGTCACGCCGGGGATACCGGAGATCCCGCCGGCCAGGCGGCTCGCCATCGCGTTGGCATGCTGTGCGCTCCGCAGCCACAGCTTGTCGTCGAGTAGCGCGCTGAACTGCGCCGCCATGAACCGCATCTTCGATCCGAGCTGCATCTGCTGCTTGCGCAGGAACGGCACATCCGCCAGCAGCTCCTCGCGCATCACGAGCACAGCCTCGGCGGCGACCGCCCCGTTCTTCGTGCCGCCGAAGCTCAGCACGTCCACGTGGGCGGCTAGGTCCGCGAGCTCACATCCGAGGTAGGCGGCTGCGTTCGCAAGCCTTGCACCGTCCATGAACAGACACAAGCCTTCTGTCCGGCATAGCTCGGCGAGCGCGCGCAGCTCGCCGAGGGAGTAGCAGGTGCCCAGCTCGGTCACTTGAGCAAGCTCCACCACCCGCGGCTGCGCCCGGTGCTCGTCACCGCGCCCGGTCAGCCGCGACGCCACCAGGTCAGGCGTGAGCTTGCCATCCGGGGTGGGAACCGCCAGCAGCTTGTTGCCCAGGTTCCGCTCGGTGGCGCCGCACTCATCGACGTTGAGATGCGAGGAATCGGCGCAGATGACTGCCTCGAACGGCCGAAGCAGCAGGCTGACCCCGAGCACGTTGGCGGCCGTTCCGTTGAACACGAAGAACGCGCCGGCAGCGCCGAAGGCATCGCACAACTGCCGGGCGGTCTGCGTGGTCAGCTCATCGGCGCCGTACGGGCTGGCGTCCCCGACATTCGCCGCGGCGATGGCCGAGATCACCTCGGGGTGCGCCCCAGCGTGATTGTCGCTGCCGAAGCTCTTGCGTCGTGTGGTCACCGGCACAGGCTACCGATGCGCCCCGCTCCCGCCGCAGCCGGGACAACCCCGCCCACCGGCACGTCAGCGGGACAAACGATCGTGCGAAAGTGTGCCGATCTTCGCGGTCATCGCCAGGCATCGAGGCCAGCGCCTGAGCCCGGCACCGGGCTCAGGCAACCAATGTCGGAGCCCCTTCTGGCTGAGTACCATGGCACTACCGGACAGAAGGTCCTGGGCGCCAGGGGACGCCCTGCGGACACCGGCATGACCAGGCCGTGCCAGAGATCATAGGTAATCGAGGTGCAGATTGTCGCGCCGTCTTGCGAGCATCACGCTAGACAACCTTGACGACCTGCCGTCCCGCTGCCGGCGCTGTGTGTTCTGGGAACTCGATCCGGTGAGCCAGGCCCGAGCGCTGGAGTCAGGCGAGTCGTCACTGGAGAAGGAGTCCTGGGTCTCCGGCGTCCTACTCCAGTGGGGAAGCTGCGGCAAGATCATCTACGTGGATGGCGTCGCCGCAGGATTCGTGCTCTACGCGCCGCCCCAGTACGTGCCCCGCTCGGTCGCCTTCCCGACGAGCCCGGTCAGTGCCGACGCTGTGCTGCTGATGACCGCGCACGTACTCTCGGAGTTCTCTGGCGGCGGACTCGGCCGGATGCTGCTGCAGGGAGTGGTCAAGGACCTGAGCCGTCGCGGGATCAGGGCCGTCGAGGCGTTCGGCGACCTGAAGCCGGACGGGATGAGCTGCGTCACGCCAGCCGATTACCTACTAGCTGTCGGCTTCAAGACGGTACGTCCTCATCTTCGTTTTCCAAGGCTGCGGCTTGAGGTGAAGACGGCGATGTCCTGGCGCGAGGACGTAGAGGTCGCACTGGAGCGGCTGCTCGGGTCGATGACGCCGGACCGCCCTCTGCGCCTCGCCTAGCAGCGGACAGGCAAGCCCGGGGCCGAACTGTGACAGCACATGTGACAGCAGCGGTCATGTCGCCCCGGCCCGGGCAGACCGGGTTCAGCTGGTGCTCTCACGCCCCCCGGATCATGTAAACCGTCCAACAGCGCTCGGTGCCTCGGGCACTATCCTTGATCGTGCCGTTGGAGGATCTGCCGGATTGGTTGCCGGCTTGGTGTCTGGATCATCTGGGCGCCGAACCCGCCGGCGTGCTGTTCCAGCTGCAACAGGTCTCAATGGTGTTCGGTCTCCGGTTGCCCGGCGGTACGGACGTGGTCGTCAAGGCGCGCGCCGGTGACGGTCGGGCCGTGTCGTGCGTTGCGGTGCAGGCCCGGCTGGCCGAGCGCGGGTTTCCGTGCGCACGGCCGCCCACGCCGGTGGTCTGTGTCGGTTCGCTGGCTGTGCATGCCGAGGAGTTCCGCCCCGGCGGCGAGGTGCTGGCCGGGGACTCGCCGGACGTGGCCGCGCGCTATGCGGGGGTGTTCGCCCGGCTGATGGCCGAACTGGCCCGCGTGACCGTCGCGCCGCCACTGCCGAATCCGCCCTGGGTGCGCTGGGACCACGCCGACTCCGGGATGTGGCCGGCGATCGACTGCCTCGATAACCGGGACCACGGCACTGTGCCCGCGTACGTCGTTGACACGGCCGTGCGGGCGCGGGGGCGGCTGCTGGCCGCCGGCCTGCCGTGCGTGCTGGGCCACGCCGACTTCGAGGCGCAGAACCTCCGGTGGCATGGTCGGGAGGTATGGGCGGTGCACGACTGGGACAGCCTGGCATGGCAACCGGAGGCGGCGCTGGCGGGAGCGGCGAGCGGGGCGTTCGCCAGTGCCGGGCCGCCCACGCTGGCGCCGATCGAAAGCTCCGAGGCGTTCCTCGTGGCTTATCAGGACATTCGCGGGCGCTTGTTCACGGCCGTGGAGCAGGAGATCGCGTGGGCGGCCAGCGTGTGGATGGCAGCGTACAACGCATGGGAGGCACTGCACGGCGACGCCCCGCTGTCCGGCGATGCGCTCCGCGCACAAGCAGCCGAGCGCCTCCGCCGGGCTAATTCCTAGCACCAGCGCCAGCGCAGCGAGCGGATGCCAGCGTTTGGCGGCGGGCGCCACGGCCGGCCGCGCACCGAGTGCCCGCGGCGATCCGGCACCTGGCTGGGTACCGGATCCGCGGCGGACCCGCCCGGCCAGCTACAGGCCTTGAATGGCCTGAGTCTTGCGCTTGTGGGGGACTATGGGCCCTGCCGGGGTGGCTGCCCAGCCTTGTACGGTGGAGATTGAGGGCCCAGGGCGGCCGCCGGTGGCGTTCGTCTGGTGGCATTGGGAGGTTCCCATGCGCAAGAGCATTTTCGGGTTCGTCTTCCTAGCGGTTTGCGTGATCCTTGCCCTGTTCCTGGTAAGCCACGTCCTCAGCCTGGTGGTGAGTACCCTGGTCTTCGCCGTGGCGCTGGTGGCATGCGGCCTGCTCGCGTCGCGCTGGCACAGGCACTCGGTCCATCGGTGATGGCTCAGCCCGGGCCTACCCGAGACGACTGCCAGGGTCCGGACAGTCTGGCGCCGGGCTGACCGCAAACAAACTGGGCAAGACCAGGCAATTTTCTCGCCGTAGGATTACCGACCACTCCGGCGAGATTGTCTTATCATTCCGTTAGCCTCACATAAACCAGTATAAAAGCCTAGTGATCATGACCGCGGGGATGATAAGTGACCGCTGTTGACGGCGGTCAGTAAAAATGCCTGGAGACGGCTATCACGGTCACGGAGTGTGGCTGATCGCAGACCAGCGCATGCGCCGATCCGCCTGATTTCGCGGCCGCTGGCCTGCCAGCGTCTATCTCGCGTGGCCCTCAGATCGGGTTGTTCCGATGCCCGTGAGCCGCGCTCGGCGGGGCCCGAACCCGGGATGGCGAAGTCAGGTTGTCGGTGGCTGGCCGGCGGAGTCAGCGAGGGTGCGCTGGAGTGCGCGCGCCGACACGGCCGTCAGCCAGGCGAAACCGGTGATGATGCTGGCCCGCTGGAACAGGCCGCCGTAGTCGGCCAGGCGGGGTGACTGGCTGAAGCCCGCGCCGGCCAGCGCCATGGTGACGGGCATGGTCACTGCGGTGGCAGCACAGCAGACCGCGAAGCCGGGCCGGTCGCCGGCTCGCCAGCTCCGCCAGCCGTAGCCGAGTGCGGCGGCGGGCAGGCCGAGGAACACGGGGATGGCGGCCAGGTTGTGCGCGATGCCGGTGCGGCTAGGCTCGGTGAGCACCTCTGATGTTCCCGGCGGATAGCCGCCGACTGGATCGGTGGGAAACGCGGCCGACATGATCAGCCCGGTGCCCGCTGCTGCGACCAGAATCGGCCCAGCACGGCTGCCCGCCGTGCGGTCGCCGGCCAGGCGCAGCCCCGCGGCACCGGCCAGGCACAGCGCGCCCGTGACGCCGAAGTTCGCCGTCTGGACCCAGCCGCGCGGCCCGAGCGCCAGCGAACTGACCGGGTGGCGCAGCGGCCGGTAGTCCTCCCGCAGGGCCCCCTCCGCCAGGAACGTGGCGGTGAAGACCGGCCCGGCCCATATGCCGCAGCGCAGCAGCCCCCGGATCCTTCCCGCCCGTCTTCCGGGCCGCACAGTACCGGGCACAGTCGAAGAGTACCGGCGAGCCCGCCGCAGCCATGGCACTTTGCGCAGCGCGCAAGACGTGCCAGCCCGGGACCATCGCCGCGCCATCGACGGTGCCACTAGCGCACTTGGGTCCTTCGAGGCTGCGACACCATCTGCAGCGGACTCTCGCTGTGGCCTGGGAGTAACCTCCGGGCATGGTGCGTGCACCTGAATCTGGGGAGGTGTCGGCTGCGGTACGAGGGTGGCTGGCTGGCCAGGGCTACGGGGCGGTGACCGATGACGGCCCGCCGGAGCGGCTGACCGGCGGGGTCGACTTCTGGGTGTACGGGCTGCGATACGCCGGGCCGGGCCTGCCGCCGCGGTGGTCGGCCCCGCTGGTGGCGCGGGTCCCCGCGGCAGCAGAACGCTACGACATGCTGCGGCAGGAGAGCGCGGTCCAGTCCTGGGCCGCCGCCCGCGGCTATCCCGCACCTGAGGTGCTGACGGTGCTGGCTCCGGGCGAGGCGCTGCCGTCGCCTGTCCAGGTGATGGCTCGGGTGCCGGGGGTGCCGCTCATCGCGGCGGCGCGCGGCAGGCCGTGGCGGATCCGGGAATTGATGGTCCAGCTGGGTGTCGCGCACGCGGAACTGCACCGGCTCGGGAGCCCGCCGGCGGACGTCCACCCAGGCAAGGTGCCGGACAACTGGCTGCGGCTGGCCCGGCGCCTGGCTGAGTCCGGGGGCTCCGGTCAGATCGCCGCCTCGTTGCGGAAGATTGAGCCTGTTCAGGACCGGCTGGAAGTCGCTGACCCGGTGGTGTGCCACGGCGACTTTCACCCGCTCAACGTGCTGGCGGCCCCGGGCGATTCGGCGTTGTACGTCATCGACTGGACGAACGCCGGCGTCGGCGACCGGCACGGCGACATCGCGTGGACCCTGCTGTGGTTCGAGATCGCGGCTGTCGCGGCGCCGCGGAGGGCGGACCGCGTGCTCATGCGGGCGCTGCGGCGCAGGCTGCAGCGGGCTTACCTGAACGGGTACCGGCGGGTGCTGCCGGTGGACCGCGAGCGGGTACGGCTGTGGCGGCCGGTGTCGCTGCTGGTAATCTGGTCGGCTGCGGAGGCCGGCCGGCGGGGTTTCTTCGGCAGTGAGCCACGGCTGCCTGCCGGCCTGATCGGGTGGGCGGCCCGCGAGTTCCACCGCGTCGCGCCCGGTTCCGACTGAGCAGCTACCCAGCCTGGGCACGCGGAAGGCCTGGCGCTGCGCCCGATCGCCGTCCGGCGAGCATCAGGAGAAGACTTGAACCAAAAACCGGTACAACGCTGCCAGCTCCGGGTCAACCGTCGTCGCCCGTCGCGTGGTCAGGTGGTCGGGGTAGCGGTCAGCCCAGGAACTCCTGCAGTTCGGACAGCAGGGCCGACTTCGGCTTGGCGCCGACGATCTGCTTGACGACCTGGCCGTCCTTGAAGACGGCCATCGTGGGGATGTTGAGAATGCCGTAGTTCCTGACGACCATGGGGTTCTCGTCGACGTTCAGCTTGACGATGTCGATCACGTCGGCGTACTCCTGCGCGATCTCCTCAAGCACCGGAGCGACCTGCCGGCACGGGCCGCACCACTCTGCCCAGTAGTCGACGAGCACCGGCTTGGAGCTCTGCAGCACCTCCCACTCGAACGTGTCGTCGGTAACGTCCTTCGTTCCTGTGCCCACTGTCCCGCGCTTCCTCTCATCGGTGGTTGACGTTCTGCGGGCCGCTCGGCTCGCAGGAGGACAAGTCTTCTCAGGCGTCTCTCCTCAGGAGTCCTGGTCGGCCAGCCAGCGCTCGGCGTCCAGCGCTGCCGCGCATCCGGTGCCCGCCGCCGTCACCGCCTGCCGGTAGTGCCGGTCTACCACGTCGCCGCAGGCAAACACACCTGGGATCGCCGTGCGGGTGGAAGGCTGGTCGACAAGCAAGTACCCGTCCGGGTCAGTGGCGAGCTGGCCGGCGAAGAGCTCGCTGCGGGGATCGTGGCCGATGGCCACGAACACGCCGGTGACCGGCAGCGTGGTCGCTGCGCCCGACTTGAGGTTCTTGAGCCGCAGTCCCGTGATGCGGTCTTCGCCGACCATCTCGGCGACCTCGCTGTCCCAGGCGAACTTGATCTTCGGATCCGCGAGGGCCCTGTCCTGCATGATCTTGGATGCCCTGAGGCTGTCCCTGCGGTGCACAATGGTGACGGACCGCGCGAACCTGGTCAGGAACGTCGCCTCCTCCATCGCGGAGTCACCGCCGCCCACCACCGCGATGTCCTGCTCGCGGAAGAAGAACCCGTCGCAGGTCGCGCACCAGGAGACGCCGTGGCCGGACAGCCGCTTCTCGCCGGGCACGCCGAGCTCGCGGTAGCTGGACCCGGTCGCGATGATCACCGTGCGGGCGAGATACGTGCCGTCGGCGGTCGTGACTACCTTGGGCGTGGCGGCCAGGTCGACCTCGATCACGTCGTCGGCCACGAGTTCGGCGCCGAACCGCTCGGCCTGCTTGCGGATCGAGTCCATCAGGTCAGGTCCGAGGATCCCGTCGGGGAAGCCGGGGAAGTTCTCGACGTCGGTGGTGTTCATCAGGGCGCCGCCGGCCGTCACCGAGCCCTCGAAGACCAGCGGGCTCATCCGCGCTCGCGCGGCGTAGAGCGCTGCGGTATATCCGGCCGGGCCCGAGCCGATGACGATGACTTCGCGAACGTCGCTCACTTCTTGCCACTCCTTCAGCAGAACCGCACCGGCATCAACGGAGCGGGGACCCGCGAGATTCCCGGTCGGCGGGCATCGCCGTTTGGGCCTGCCGTTTGGGGCCGGAGCCGAGCGAGCCCAACCCAGCCGACCGGGCTCAACCGACCGGGCTCAACCGATCGAGCCGAGCCAGCTCAGCCGACCGGGCTTAACCGATCGAGCGGAGCAAGCTCAGCCGGACGGGACCGTCACGCTGCTGATGATGTCCGACTTCGATGCAGAGCATGCCAGGCCGACCACGGAGACGTCGAAGACATCGACCGCCGTCAACGGCTTCAGCACGATGATGACAGCAGGCTCACCAAGGTAGCGAGCCACGTCGGCCAGCAGCACCTTACGGCCCGCCGATATCCGGGTCAGGCACTTCCCCAGGTTGGTCACGCTGATTCCCGGCAGAACGACGGACGAGCTCGGCCTTCCCTGCGGCGCAATCGTAGCGAACGAACTAGAGCTCTTGACGCGCTTGGCGACCTGAGCGCCGATGGACGTACGCGTGTAATCCGTCTTAGTCGCCAGCGCGGCGGTGGTCTCGGTCTTGCCGTCAAGTTGATAGTGCACCTCATCCGTCGCGGGGCCGGCGGCCAACGGCTGGTTACTCTGCGCTGTGGTAGGCCGCGGTGCCTGGGCGGCGTGCCGCGAGCCGGCGCTGCCCGCCGTCGTCTGCGGCGCGCTCTGACCGTTGGCCAGCAGGAAGCCCGCGCCGGCGATAACGATGACCGCACCGGTCGCGGCCAGGGTACGCAGGACCAGCGGGGAAGAGAACCCGGGCCATCTGCGCCCCGCCCGGTGCCGGCCGCGCTCGGGCAGGTCCGGGCGGCCGGGAATGTGCGCGGGCCCGGCACCTCCCGCCTCGCCGGCCGCCGCATGGGATGCCGCCTGGCGGTCTGCGGCGGGGCGGTCAGCCGGCGCGGGCGACGAGCCCCGCGCAGCCGACTCGCTGGCCAGGGCAAGCATGATGCGCTCGGCGAGATGCTCGGGCATCGGCGGGGCTGGGGTGCTCGCAAGCAGGCCGGAGACCTCCGACAGGTCCGCGCCGACGCGCGCGCAGCGCCCGCAGGCCGCGAGATGCGAGCGAATCTTCGCCTGCTTCCTGCCGGTGATCTCGCCCTCCCCGTACAGGGCCAAGGTCTCGGCGTCGTAATGCCGCCTCACTCTTCCTCGTCACCCCCTTTCTGCGCAGGTAGGACGGATCCGGGCGCCGATCGGTTCCCCAGCTGCCCGCCGGCCGGGCCAGCATGCGGCGCGGAACCTACATCGCCGGACTGTCTCAGGTGGGCCAGTCTTGGCAGCAACCTGGCCCGGCCGCGGGCGCAGCGGCTCTTGACCGTGCCCTGCGCGATGCCGAGCACTTCTGCCGCGTCGGCCACCGGGTAGTCCAGCATGTCCACGAGCACGAGAGCCACCTGCTGGTCATGGGGGAGCTGACGGAGAGCCGCCATCACCTCGAGGGAGATATCGGTGCCTGAGGTGGGGTCAGCCTCGGCGTGCTCGGCGGCGATTGTGTCGAGCAGGCGCTCGTCGCTGCCGCTGACCTCAGGCCGCGCGCTGCGTCTGCGCATCCGGTCCAGGCACGCGTTGACCACGATGCGGTGCAGCCAGGTCGTCACGGCGGACTCGCCGCGGAAGCTGCCGGCCCGCCGGAACGCGGAGATCATCGCCTCCTGGAGCGCGTCGGCGGCATCCTCGGGATCGGACAGGGTACGGACGGCCACCGCCCAGAGCCGGTCCCTGTGCCGGGCGAACAGCTTGCCGAACGCATCGGGGTCGCCCTCCACGTGCAGCTTGAGCAGCTCGGCGTCCGACGGCTCCGCGTCGGCGTGGGTCAGTGCGAACCTCCCGCGCGACGGCCTGCCTGAGGACCCCCGCGGTGCGGGCAGCGGCTCCCCGGCGCTCGTGCTGCCAGGTTCGTGAGAATCCGTCGCGTCTCCCGGTCTGCGTCGTGCGGCCAGCGCCTCAAGCGATGACGCCCGCGGTGCGGGCCGCTTGCGGCGCCCGGCGGTGCAGGCGCCGCGAGGCACTCCACACGCGGTAGCTTAGCTCTCCGCCCGGTCACCGCCGTCCCGCCGCTGCCGCCGTCCCGCCCGCTACCGCCCTCGCGGTCGTCCCGCCGCGGGCCGGAAGCAGCGGCCGGGCCGACCGGGCAGAACGTCAGGGCCGGGCAGAACGGTCAGGCCGTCAGGCCGCGGTGCCGCGCACGATGACGTTGAAGACCTCGGCCTGGTACTTGCCAGTGGAATGCGGCGCCGGAGGCAGCCTGGTGAACCAGATCACCAGGTACTGCCCTGCCGCCTGGCTCGTGATGTGGAAGGTATAGGTATTGGTCGGGCTGGTGGCCGAGGCCACCGTCGTCATCGAGTCGAGGTTGGCCTTGCTCCGCACGCTTGAGGTGCCGACGAGCAGTTCCACGTTGGCGCCGGGCACCGAGTCGAACGTCACGGTCACCGAGCTGTACCGCACCGGCTTGCCCATGTTGATCATCAGCCCGGAGCCGGCCTTAAGGTCGCCGAAGGTTGGCGTCCGGTACCACTGGGACATCCAGGCGGTCCGCGGGTTGTTGTCGATGGCGAAGTGCGCGAGCGGGGTCTGCTCGTTGCTCGGGTCTTGCTGCGGTGTGCTCAGCGGGTCGAAGCCGGTCGCCGCCGTAGGAGTTAGCACCGTGACCGACGAGGACGAGTGCGGCTTACCGCCTGGGTGGTTCAGCGCGGCCGGGCCGCCGCTGCCCGGCCAGAACGTGAACGCCGCGATCGCGATGATGGCGACCAGGCCCGCGGCCGCGATCACCACGCCCCTGCTGACGCCGAACGGCATCCTGCTCGGCGCGCGCCGCCGCCCGCCCGTGCCGTCCGTCGCCGCGTGCCGCCGCGACGGCTGCGCAAGACCGCCGGTCTGGTCCTCGCCAACAGGCGGCCAGGTGTCACCGCGGAGGTCGGCCGCGCCTGCCCAGGCCGCCTCCATCTGGCTGGAGCGCCTGGCCCGCCGGGCCGGCCTGGGCTCGTCCCTGCGTGCCTGGCGCTGGCCTGGCTGTTCCACGTACCTGGGCGGCGGATCCCGCCGGGCCGGGTGCGCGGCCGGCGGCGGTGCCGGGGGCATCGCCGCGATCAGCGCTCTGGCCAGCTCGCCAGGACTGGTCAGCGGCTGCGAGTCGGGGCCCGACCGCAGCTGCATGGCACGGACCGCGAGGTCGGAGAGCGCGATCGGCACGCCGGCCACCACCTGGCGCGGGCTACACAGCTTGTCGCCGCTCACCGGAGCCGGCGGCAGGGTCGGGTAGTCCGGACCCGGCCAGTGGGCCGTCAGCGCCGCATAGAGCAGCCTGCCGAGCCCGATGGTGTCGGTAATGACCGGCTCGTCGGAGGTCACGCCGGACAGCGCCGCGTCCAGGCCGAGCCCGACCACCTTCACCTCGCCGGTCTGGCTCCAGCGGACCGAGCCAGGCGACAGGCACATATGGGCGACGCCCGCTGTGTGTGCCGAGGCCAGCGCGGCGGACGCCTCCGCGATGATCCGGGCGGCCCTGGCGGGCTCAAGCGGGCCATCGGCCAGCATGTCACCGAGCGTTTCGCCGGCCGCCCACTCCATCACGATGTACGCACGGTCCCACGTGTCCTCGACATCGAAGACCTGGGCGAGCCGCGGATCGGTCAGCCTGCTCGCCGCCCTCGCGGCCGTAACGACCTCGGTGACACTCGGGAAGCCGGTGGCGAAGGTGAAGACGGTCACGGCGCGTGCCAGCGTCTCGTCGATCGCTTTCCAGGCGGCCCAGCCAGATCCAGCGGCAATCCGGTCTTCTAGCCGGTACCGCCCGCCGAGCCTGGTGCCTGGTTCGGACGCATAGGTGGTCATCGCTCACTCGCGCCGAGCCACGGCAGGATCTCGACGCTTCCTCCTGAGCCGGAAGCTGGTCGGCGGGTCTGGACAGTTCAATGATGCGGCACAACACGAGGGGTTCCGCTGCCACCCTACCGCCCCGCGCACCGAATCCAGCCGGAGACCACCGCGCAGGCTGCAAAAAGTCAGCCTTGCCCCGGCGGCGCCAGCCGGCGGTCCCAGCCGACACCCCAGCCGGCGGTGCCAGTCGGAGGAACGTGCACCGCGCGGGGCTACCTGCGCAGCCGGGACCGCACCATGCCGATCAGGTCCGTCACCTCGGAGACCCGGAGCATCCTGGCGACCAGGACGTAGATCAGCACCGCTCCGGCACCGCCGACGGCGACGATCACCGCGGCGTACAACTTCCTGGTGGCGAACTCCGCCTGAATACCCAGCGTCACGCCCAGCGCGAACAAGGCTGCGGGCAGGGCCGCCGTGTGCATCCGCGCCAGGCTCTGGCCGATCTGATGGCCTGCCAGCCCGCCGAGCCTGCGGCTGAGCACCATCCACGCGACGATGCAGCCGACCGTGTTCGACAGCCCGAACCCGACCCCGAGCGCCGCGATCAGGTTGCCCGGAGAGACCACGGCGACCGCGAGGAGGTTCGCGCCGACGTTGGTGATCATGGTCACCACGCCGATCAGGGCCGGCGTACGGCTGTCATGCATCGAGTAGAAGACCCGAAGCAGCAGCTGGAACAGCATGTACGGCATCAGCCCGAGCGAGAACACGGAGAACACCAGCCCGAGGTACCTGGCATCGGCGACCGTCGTGTTGCCCCAGCCGAGCAGGACCTCGGCCAGCGAGGGCCCGAGCACCGCGAGGATCAGCGCGGCCGGCGCGACGATCACCGACCCGAGCCGGATGCCGGTCGAGAAGTCCGCCCTGACCAGGTCGTAGCGCTCCTCCGATGCGTGCGCGCTCATCCGCGGCAGCAGGGCGGTGATCACGGAGATCCCGACGATCGCATAAGGCAGCTGGAACAGCAACCACGCGTTGGTGTACGCGGTGTAGCCCTTGCCGACCCCGTCGATGGGATGGTTCACCAGCGCCGCGACTCTCGCGGTGACCAGGAAAGCCACCTGCGTGGTGATCACGTAGCCGAACATCCAGCCGGCCATCCGGCCGATCTCGGCCATGTCGGCCCGCCGGAAGTCGAACCTGGGCCGCCACTGGAAGCCGACCCGGCGCAGCGCGGGCACCAGGGCAGCCGTCTGCGCCACGATGCCGAGCGTGGTGCCGATGCCGAGCAGGTCGACCTCGAGCGGGGTGATCGTCTGCACGGTCTGGTGGAATCCGGCGATCGCCACGAATGCCAGCGTCACGACGATGACCACGATGTTGTTGACGACGGGCGTCCACATCGGCGCGGCGAAATGGCCTCGGGCGTTGAGTATCGCCCCGGCCAGCGAGCTGATCCCGTAGAAGAAGATCTGCGGGATGAAGAAGTAGGCGAAGATCACCAGCAGGTGGTGGTAGTCGGCGCTCGTCGCGGTGGCCGCCGAGCAGGTCTTCGCCGAGCATCCGTACAGGTCGGCGATCGGGCCGGCGATGATCGTGGCGACGGTCGTGACGGCGGCCAGCGCCACGGTCACCAGGGTGAACATCCGCTGGGTGTATCTCTCGCCCCGGTCGGCGTCCCGCTTGCCCGCGCTGACCAGGAGCGGCACGATCACGCTGGTGAGGATGCCGCCGATGGCGAGGTTGTAGACCGTGTTGGGCAGCGAGTTGGCGTAGTTGTACGCGTTGGCGAGCCAGATGGCACCGAGCGCGTACAGGATGACGATCGACCTGACCAGCCCGGTCACCCGCGACGCGAGCGTGCCGACGGCCATCACTCCGCTCGAGCGGACCAGACTCGGCGCCGCGTCGCCGCCCGGCCCGCCCGCGCCCCTGGCCGGTGCCCCTGGCCCGCCCGGCGCGCCTGGCCCGCCGGGCGGTCTCGCGTCGCGCAGGCTGGCCGCTGCGAACTCCGCCTCGGTGAGCTCGCCTTCGGCTGTCAGGCCGTATCCGCCCGCCGGAAGGCCGACGTCGCCGGTGACCGGCAGATCGACCGGGTAGGGGTCGGGCATCGGCCGGCCATCGGGCTCGCGCGCGCCCCGCGGCCGGCGCGGTCCAGCAGCCGGCTCCTGCGCCCTGCCCGCTCGGTGGGCGCCGCGCGATCGGCGCGGTCCGCTGCCGTCAGGCGGCGGACCATCCGGCGGGCTCGGCCGTCCGCGCCCCGGGGCCTGGCGGTCCGGTGGCGGCAGTTCGTCCCTGAACCACGCCTGATCCGGCGGCCGCACTCCGTCTTGCGACCACGGGGTGTAGTCGGCCCGCATCTCACCGCGCGGCCGTGACCAGTCTCGCGGGCGCTGGTCATCGCCCGGCCAGGGCGCGTCCGCGGCGGGTGGCCGGCTGCGTGGCTGCCGCTGGTCGCCGAGCCACGGCTCGCGCGGTGGCCGGCGGTCCGGCCCTGCCCAGCCGCGCTCCGGCGCCGCAGGCTCATCGGGGGTCCACCGTTGGTCTCGTGGCTGCCGGCCACCGCGCGACCGCGGCTGCCCGCGCCTAGGCGGCGGCTGGTCTGCCGGCCACCGCCCGTCCCTGGGCTGCCATTCATCCGTGGGCAGGCCGTCCGGCGGCGGCCCGTCGCGCCGTCGCCGGCCGTCGCCGGGCCGCCACTCGTCCCTGGGCCGCCGGTTATCCTGCGGCGGTCGCCCGTTCCTCGGCAAGCCGGGTTCCGGCGGCGGCCGTTCACGGTACCACGGCCGGTCCTGTGGCGGCGGCTGGCTGTCTCGTGGCTGGGGCTGACCGAGTCTCGGCTGGGGCTGGCCGTCCCAAGGCTGCGACCGGCCATCGCGCGGCTGGGGCTGGCCGCCCCCCGGCGGCGGCCGGCTGTCGCGCGGTTGGCGCTGGTCCGGATACCTGCGCCCGCCCGACGGGCGCCGCTCCTCCCGGCGATCGGGCCGGTCCTGGTACGGCCGCTCGTCTCGGTACCAGGGTCCGTCGTGCGGTCTGCGTTCGGAAGGAAAACCAGAGGGGCCTGGTGGCTGCGGCTCGCCGTCGAACCGCCTGCCGTCCCAGCGATCGGTACCCTCGTCGGGTCCGCGCTCGTCGTCGCCGTCCGCCGCAGCCGGGGGCCACCCGTCATAGCCGGACGAGCTCATCAGCGCTCCTCGGTCGGGCGGCGGCCAGGTGCGGCGGACTCCTGGTCGGCGGTCGGTTGGTCGGCGGTCGGCTGGTCGGCGGGCCGCAGCTCAGGTCCGTCCGTAACGACGTTATCCGCATAACGGAGCCGGCCGCGAGTATCAAGCGGACCGCTGCCCAGCCCGCCTGTCACGTTCGGCGGCCCAGGCCCGAGCCGCTCAGGCCCGAGCCGCTCAGGCCCGCCCGGAGCTGGCCCGGCCGGCCCAGGCCCGACCGGAGCTGGCTCGTATTGCCCAGCCCTGAACTGCCCAGCCCCGAACGGAGCTGGCTCGGCGCGTTCCGCTTGCTCCTCCCGCTCGCCCTGCGCCCGCTGCTCTGCCACCTCTCGCTCCTCGGCCCGCGCCTCCGGCCGCCCGTGCCGCAGCGCCCGCGCCGCCGAGGCGATCACGAACACCGCGAGCACCGCGGCGCAGATGACCAGCACGATGGCGCCGAATTCGGTCGGCTTGACATGCATGACCAGGTGCACAGGCAGCGCGGCGCCGCCCGGCGAGGTCAGGCTCAGCCTGATGATGCCCTGGCCTCCGCCGTTGGCGTGCACGATCAGCCTGAGCGGCGCGGAGTAGCTGTGCGCGTGCACCAGGACCGACGGCCTGGCCAGCGTCACTGTCGCGTTGGTGGCGTGCAGCACCAGCTTGACCCTGACCGAGTAGCCCAGCGTGTTGCGTATCACGACGGGAACCGTGCTGACCTTGCCGCCCAGGGTCACATACGGGCTGCCGATGATCGCGAGCCCGCCGAGCTGGCGGTCCACGTACCGCTGCGTCCGGTCAAGCATGACCTTGGCGAGCTTGCCGTTCCGTCCGCGCCAGCTCGACGACTCGATGCCGAAGACCGCGTGGTACAGCGCCGTGTTCGGGCTAACCCTGATCGACTGGAGCAGGGCGATCTGGGCGTCAAGGCGGGCAACCCCTTGCAGCAGGCGTCTCGACAGGCCCCGCGTGGCCTGGTAGGGCGGCAGCCCGGAGCGCTGGTCGGGCTGGGACTCGATCTGGCCGATGGTGGACGCGCTCAGCCAGGGCGCGGTCACGGTCTCGCTCAGCAGGCTGCTGGCGAGCTGGCCGGACGGGTCCCACCGCCGCGGCGGCGTCACGACGATCGGCCGCACCAAGCTGGGCGCCTGGGCGACGATCTGGGCGGTCTCGGCCAGGAACAGCTCGCTGACTTCGAACGCCGCGCCCGGCCTGCGTGAGCTCGCCGCCGGCGAGGCGAGCAGCGCCGCGAGGCCGTGGTCGGCCAGCAGGACGTGCAGCCAGGTGCCGATCCCGGTGAGGTAGCTGCGGACCGCGCCCGGGGTCACCGCCGCGGTCTCCGAGCTGGCCGGCATGGTCAGGATCACCGAGCTGAGGTGCAGCGCGGCGAGCTTCTCCAGGGTGCTTGGGCTGGCGGCGCCGCCCGGCGGCCAGGCGAGGGCCGACAGCTGCTGGCGCCCGGCAGGCAGGCTGGCGGGGCTCGCGCTGCGGCCGAGCGCCCGGTGCGCGATCAGGTCACCGTCGGTGAACGCCAGGCCGAGGTCAGGGCTGCCGTAGCTGGCCAGTGCCCCCACGTCCACGTCGGCGTACGGGGTGACGAACACGGGCTGCCCCGCCGTCGCCTTCCGCAGGCCGGCCATCCAGGCCGCGGCCCTGGCGCTGGCCGGGTGCTGGCTAGCCGGACCGCACGACGGCGAGCCGCCGACCGGGTACGGATGGCGCATGGCCTGCAGGTTGTCCAGCAGCGCCGGGTCGATCGCCCAGGTCAGCCCGGCCTTCGCGGCGTACTGGCTGCCGATCGCGAGCAGCTCGTGCAGTCGGCCGCGCGGCGCGATGCTGGCCGCCAGGGTGTTGTCGAGCAGGCCGGGGCACGGACCCTGGTGCGGCGTGTCGATCAGCGGCCAGATCCACGAGACGGGGAACGGCTTGGGCTGGCTCTTGGCACCGCAGGCGTGCGCCTTGGTCGGCCAGTACGGCAGCGGCACAGGGTCGGTTGCCACGTCGGCCCCCGCCGTGTCGTTGACGGTGGCCGTCAGCGGGTAGACGCCGAAGCACCGCAGCCCGAGCGCCGAGACCGGGATGTGCGCGGTCCAGGTCCAGCTGCCGCCCGGGTCCAGCTGCGCCGTCGCGACCGGTGCGGCGAGCGGGACCGCGGACTCGGCGGGGACGTAGCTGCCGTGCGCGTAGTCCACCAGGTCGATCCGTGACGCCAGCGGCGTGGTCGACGACCACAGCTGCACGGACACGCCGTTGATGGCCGCGCTCGAGGCGTTCCGAACCTGCCCGGAGATCGTGAGGGTGCTGCCGTCCTGCGCGTAGGCGGGGCTCACCGTGGTCACGGCCAGCCGCAGCGGCGCCACCGCCGCCTGGGCGGCTCGCGCCGCGCGGGCCGACCCGGCCGGCTGGATCCGGCTCAGCGTGGCCGCCTGCGCCGTGCCGCCGAGCAGCGGCAGCGCGACGGCCGCCGCGCACGCCGCCACCCCGACCCCCACCCCGGCCCCGGCACCGAGCGCCGCGGCGAACGCCGCCCCGAACCCCCGCCCGCCCGGCGCCATCGCTCGCGCCCGGCGAGGTCGGTGCCAGGCAACATGCGAGCGGGCCATGGCGCACATGTTATTGCGGCCAGCGAGTTGGCAGGCATGCTCGCGGAGAGTCCGGGCACGTGCGCTCATGACTTGGCTGTACCCGACTTTGGGCGCGGGCGGCCAAGCGCCTACCCTCAATGCCCGTGCACGATCCCACGCCATCTATGACGCCGCAGCAGCGGCAGGCGGCCAGAACGCTGCTGCAGTCGGCGCTCGCCGACAAGCTGCAACTGGCCGATGAGCTTGCCCGCCTGTTCGCGCGCAACGGTCACGAGCTTGCGCTGGTCGGCGGTCCGGTGCGGGACGTGTTCCTGCGCCGGCCGCACAGCGACCTCGACCTGACCACCGACGCGTCGCCCGAGCGGGTGCTTGAGATCATCGCGGGCTGGGCCGACACCGTGTGGTCGGTGGGGATCGCGTTCGGCACGATCGGGCTGCGCAAGGGCGCCGCCCACTTCGAGATCACCACCTACCGCAGCGAGAGCTACGAGCGAGGCTCGCGCAAGCCGGACGTGGAGTACGGCACCTCGCTGGTCGACGACCTGGCCAGGCGCGACTTCACGGTGAACGCGATGGCGGCCAGGCTGCCGCAGAACGAGCTTGTCGACCCGTTCGGCGGCCTGGCCGACCTGCGCGCCGGCGTCCTGCGCACGCCGGGAACGCCGCAGGACTCGTTCAGCGACGACCCGCTGCGGATCATGCGCGCCGCCAGGTTCGTGGCCGAGCTCGGGCTCACCCCGGCCGCCGAGGTCGTCGCGGCGATGGCCGAACTGGCACACAGGCTCCAGATCGTGTCGGCCGAGAGGATTTCGGCCGAGCTCACCAAGCTGCTGCTGGCGACCAGGACGGGCGGCCCGTCGGCGGGCATCGACCTGCTGGTCGAGACCGGCGTCGCTGACCACGTGCTGCCCGAGGTGCCGAGGCTGCGGCTCGAGGTGGACGAGCACCACCGGCACAAGGACGTCTACCGGCACTCGCTCACCGTGCTCGACCAGGCCATCGCGCTGGAGGGGCGATACGGCCTGGAGCGTGACCTGCGGCTGCGGCTGGCCGCGCTGCTGCACGACATCGGCAAGCCTGAGACCAGGTCGCTGCTGCCCGGCGGCCGGGTCTCGTTCCACCACCACGACGCCGTCGGCGCCAAGCTGGCCAGGAAGCGGCTGCGCGAGCTGCGGTTCCCCGGCGACGTGACCGCCGACGTGGCCAAGCTGATCGGCCTGCACCTGCGGTTCCACGGGTACGGCAGCGGCGAGTGGACCGACTCGGCCGTCCGGCGCTACGTCACTGACGCCGGCCCGCTGCTGCCCAGGCTGCACGCGCTGACCAGGGCGGACTCCACGACCCGGAACCGGGCCAAGGCGCAGCGCCTGGCCGCGAGCTACGACGCGCTCGAACGCAGGATCGTCGAGCTCGCCGAGCAGGAGGAGCTGGCCGCGATCCGGCCCGACCTGGACGGCAACGAGATCATGGAGCTGCTGGGGATCACGCCTGGCCCGCTGGTCGGCAAGGCCTACGCGCACCTGCTCGAGCTGCGGATGGAGCACGGCCCGCTCGGCCGTGAACGCGCCGTTCAGGAACTGCTGCGCTGGGCCGCCGGGGCCGGGATCGGCTCAGGCGACGGGCCGGAGAGCAGCCGGTAGCCGGCCGCCGACGCCAGGTAGCCGGCCGCCGCGGCCAGCACGAGGACCAGCGACCGGCCGGTGGCGGGGATGGTGAACGCGCAGACCGTCGCGCCGAGCACGAAGCTCGCGTTGTACGACATGTCGTTCAGCGAGAACACCCGGCCGAGGTACTCGTCGGCGATCTCCTCCTGGTAGATCGTGGTGGTGCAGATGTTGAGGCCCTGGCCGGCCATCCCGAGCACGAACCCGAGCACGATGAAGCCGCCCTGCAGGAACTCCGAGCCCAGGGCGCCGGTCGCCAGGCCAGAGGCGACCACCAGGACGATGATCCAGCCTGCCTTGGAGATCCTCCTGGTCGCCACCGGCGTCGCGATGGCCGCCGCGGCCGCTCCGAGCCCGGTGACCGCGAGCAGCACGAGGAAGTGCTTGAGCGCGGCCGACGACCCCGCGCTCGCGTAGAAGTAGTTGCGGTACAGCAGGATCGACATCAGCAGCACGATGCCGAACAGGAACTGCTGGCTGCCGGTGATGCCGAGCGCGGCGAGCGCGCGCCGCTTGCGTGCGGCATGCCTGGCCCCGTCGGCCAGCCCGGCCGCGACGGCGGCAAGCTGGGCTGCGAGCCGCTCGGCCGGCCGCTCGCCCGCAGCGCGATTGGGCCCAAGCGCGTTCCGCCTGAGCAGCGTCGCGACGGCACCAGAGATGAGGTAGCACAGTCCGGCGGAGAATAGCGTTATCGCCGATCCTGTCCGGCCCCCGCCGGTGAGCAGGTGCAGTTCCACGCCGACGATCCCGCCGATGAACGCCATCAGGGTGCCGATCGGCGGCGCCACCGCGTTGGCCATCACCAGCTTGTCCTCGCGCACCACGTGCGGCGTGGCGGCGGACAGGGCCGACAGGAAGAACCGGTTCACGCCGAACACCACGAGCGCGGCGGCATACACCGGCAGGCCGCGGCTGCCGGCCGCGATCAGGAGGCCGGTCAGCGCGACAGCGCCGCCGCGCAGCACCGCGGACCAGACCAGGATCTGGCGCCGTGACCAGCGATCGATGAACACTCCGGCGAACGGGCCGATCAGCGAGTACGGCAGGTAGAGCACGGCGAACGCCAGCGCGGCCGAGCCGGGGTTGGGGAAGGACTGCGCGCTGAAGAACACGTACGTGCCGAGGCCCGCCTGGAAGATGCCGTCGCCGAACCTGGACACCAGGCGGGTGGCGAAGAGCCTGCGGAACCCGCGCTCGGCCAGCACCGTGCGCAGATCGGAGACGAAGGCGGCGAAGGAGCCCCGGCCCGACCGGTCCGATCGGCCGGGCCGACGGGACCGGCCGACCCGACCCGTCCGGCTATCAGCCGTGGTCACGGGGAACCGGCCGTTGCGGGCTGCGGGCGACGCGTGCGCACCTGCTAAGCCTATTGCGGCGCGGCTAGCCCTCCGAGAGGATCCTTCCCCGGGCTTCGCGGTGCTCGTCGTCGCTGATCACGCCGCGCTCGTGCAGGTCGTCCAGCTCGGCAAGCCGCTCCTCGACGGTCCTGGCCGGCATCATCGGCCCGCCGGGCGGCGGCGGCGGCGGTGGGGGCGGCGGTGGGGGCGGGTACCCGGGCGCCGGCCCGTAGCCGGCCGGCGGCCCGCCCGGCTGGTGCCTGGCGACCGCGCGCCAGATCAGCACGCACGCCCCGGCCACCGCGGCGATCACCAGCAGCGAGAGCAGCAGGAAGAACACAAGCACAACCGGCCCGATGCCTACCAACACGTGCCGTCCAACGATCACGGGCACCTCCCGTGCCAGCCTCTGCCGCCGGCTAGCGGCTCCGCTAGCGGTTGAGCTCGCCGGTGATGAACTTCTCGACCTGCTCGCGCGCGGTGTCGTCGCTGTACTGCTCGGGCGGCGACTTCATGAAGTACGACGCCGCCGACAGGACCGGGCCGCCGATGCCGCGGTCCTTGGCGATCATCGCGGCGCGGACCGCGTCGATGATGACGCCGGCTGAGTTCGGCGAGTCCCAGACCTCGAGCTTGTACTCCAGGCTCAGCGGGGTGTCGCCGAAGGAGCGGCCCTCCAGCCTGACGTAGGCCCACTTGCGGTCGTCCAGCCACGGCACGTGGTCCGAAGGGCCGATGTGCACGTCGGCCTTGGCCATCTCGTGCGGGATCTGGGAGGTGACCGACTGGGTCTTGGAGATCTTCTTGGACTGCAGGCGCTTGCGCTCCAGCATGTTCATGAAGTCCATGTTCCCGCCGAAGTTGAGCTGGTAGGTACGCAGCAGCTCGACCCCGCGGTCCTCGAACAGCTTGGCCAGCACGCGGTGCGTGATGGTGGCGCCGACCTGCGACTTGATGTCGTCGCCGATGATCGGCACGCCGGCCGCCCTGAACTTCTCCGCCCAGACCGGATCCGAGGCGATGAACACCGGCAGCGCGTTGACGAACGCAACGCCGGCGTCGATCGCGCACTGCGCGTAGAACTTGTCCGCCTCCTCCGAGCCAACCGGAAGGTAGGAGACGAGCACGTCGGCCCGCGCGTCGCGGAGCGCCCGGACCACGTCCACCGGAGCCTCGTCCGACTCGGTGATGATCTCGCGGTAGTACTCGCCGAGGCCGTCGTAGGTCGGGCCGCGCTGGACGGTGATCCCGGTCGGCGGCACGTCGCAGATGGTGATGGTGTTGTTCTCGCTCGCCACGATCGCCTCGGCCAGGTCACGACCGACCTTCTTGGCGTCGACGTCGAAAGCGGCGACGAACTCGATGTCCCTGACGTGGTAGGGACCGAACTGGACGTGCATGAGGCCCGGCACCCGGCTTGCCGGGTCGGCGTCCTTGTAGTACTCCACGCCCTGGACCAGGGAACTCGCGCAGTTCCCCACGCCCACGATGGCTACCCGTACCGAACCCATGAGGATTGCTCCTTATCTTCTTTCTTCTCGGCGCTGACTGGCCTAGCTGGCCGGGGTGTCGGTGCCGTTCTTTGTCGTGCTGCTTGTGGTGCCGCCGCCCGCGCCGGCCTGGCGCTCGGAGGCGATCAGCTCGTTCAGCCAGCGGACCTCGCGCTCCACCGATTCGAGGCCGTGCTGCTGCAGCTCGAGCGTGTACCTGTCGACCCGCTCCCTGGTGCGGGACAACCCCGCCCTGAACGCCTCGACCCGCTCCTCGAGCCTGCTGCGCCTGCCCTCGAGGATCCGCAGCCTGACGTCGGCGGTGGTCAGGCCGAAGAAGGCGAACCGCACGCCGAATCCCTCGTCCTCCCAGGAGGACGGGCCAGCGTGGGAGAGCAGGTCCTGCAGGTACTCCTTGCCGTCGGCCGTGAGCCGGTAGACGATCTTGGACCGCCGGCCCGCCAGCGGCTTGGCCGCGTCGGGGGCCGCCTCCTCGGTGATCAGGCCGCGCCCGGTCAGGTCCTTCAGGCACGGGTACAACGACCCGTAGCCGAAGGCGCGGAACGCCCCGAGCACCGCGTTCAGCCGCTTGCGCAGCTCGTAGCCGTGCATGGGGGTCTCGTGCAGCAGCCCGAGCACGGCAAGCTCGAGCACGCCGGTCCGCTGGCTGCTCATGTCCGCTCGTGCCTCCTGGCTGGTCTGGGCTACTATCGGCCCACTGCCCCTCGCGGCCCGCCCGGCTGCCCTGGGAGCCTGCCCGGCGACCGCATATCTCGTCGATGTATCGACTCGATACATCACAATGATATGTTGCAGGCTGCTGCGGCACAAGTCGGCCCGTGTCCGCCGCGTTCTCCGCAGGCCGCCGTCGCCCAGCTGACCTGGGGGCTCGGCCTGAACCCAATTCCGTCGTAACCTGTCGGTCATGAGGCGATCGGTGGTCGACTATGCGCTAGCGCGGCGCGCGACGCTCGCGTCTGTGCTGTCCGGGCGCACCACGATCACCGACGTCTGCGACGCTCATCCCTATCTGCTGCGTGCGGCCAAGTTCCACGGCGAGCCCACCGACACCGGGTGCCCGATCTGCCGCAAGGTCAAGCTCACCCACGTCACCTACGTCTACGGCGACGAGCTCGGCCGCTACGAGGGGCGGGTCAAGCAGGGCAGGGAACTCGACGAAATGGCTACCGAATACGCCGAGTTTCAGGTGTACGTCGTCGAGGTCTGCCAGAGTTGCGGGTGGAATCACCTGGCGTCGTCCTATGTGCTCGGCACCGGTGAGCCGTCTGCCAGGCGCGGTCGCCGCGCCAGGGCCGGCGACTGAGCGAGCTTGAGCCGGCCGCGGCGAGCTGGCCTGACCGACGGTGAGCTGGCACTCCCGGGTGCCGACGGGCGTTGATGCGATGGAGTCCGCAACTACGGATGTATACGCGCAGTAGAGATCGTACCGGGACAGTAGGTACAGCCGGGTAGCGTGGTGCCCGGCGGAAAGCCCCCACTCCGCTTGCGCCTGCCTTAGCGCCGACCAGCGAGGATCACGTGAGTAGTCCAGACTTCCCCGGCCCGTCCTGGCAGAACTCATCAGAGCCATTCGACGACACGGGCCTTTACCGGGACGAGCCGGCCGAGTATCAGCGCGGCAACGGCCGCGCCGGCGGCTACGACCGTTACGGCCGCACCGAGAACGGCTACGGCGGCTCGGGTAACGGGTACGGGAGCACCGGCCAGCCGAACGGCAGCAACGGCGCGGCGGGCAGCGGCGCGGCGGGCAGCGGCAGGGCGGGCAACGGCAGGGCGGGCCGCAGTGGCCGCAACGCGCGCTACGACCGCACCGCCGGCTACGACCCCGCGGCCGGCTACGACCCCGCCGCCGGCTACGGGAGCAACGACCGCCGTGCGCGCGGTAACGGGTCGGCGCGTCGCGAGCCTGGCTACGGCCGGCAGTACGCGGCCGGGAATGGTTATTCCTCTGCATCGGAGTTCGCGGGGGGATCGGGGTACGGCGACCGGACCGCGGGCCCCCCGGACGGCGGAACCCGCGGCTGGGGCAGCGGCGGCACTGGCTCGGCGGACGGTGGCACCTACGGCTGGGAACGGGGCGGTGCCGGCGCGCCCGGCGGCCCCGAGGGCCCGGGCGCGCCTGGCAGGCGCGGCGGCCGGGGCGTGCCTGGCGGTCCCCGTGGCCGCCGTGCCGCACGCGGCTTCGACGATCCCGACCGCCCTGGCGGCCCTGGCGGTCCGGGCCGGACCGGCGGCCGCCCGCCGCGCCCGCCGGGTAACTGGGCCCAGCGGCAGTGGCACGCGCGCTGGTGGCGGCACTGGACGCTGAAGAAGGCCGCGCTGCTGACCGGCTGCGTCGCGGTCGGCACCGTGCTCGTGCTAGTCGCCGGGTTCTTCTACATCTACTCGACGGTGTCCGTGCCCGCCAAGGTACTGAACGTGAACCTCGCGCAGTCCTCGGTGGTGTACTTCGCCGACGGCAAGCAGGTCGGCTGCTTCTGCAGCGTCAACCGCACGAACCTCACCCAGGCGCAGGTCGCCAGGTCGACGATGCTGGTCGACGCGGTCACCGCCGCCGAGGACAGGAACTTCTTCCACGAGGGCGGGGTGTCGCTGACCGGCATCATCCGCGCCGCCAAGAACGACATACTCGGCAACGGCACGCTGCAAGGCGGCTCGACCATCACCGAGGAGCTCGTCAAGCAGTACTACGACAACTCCTACCTGGGCAACCTGACCTACAAGCAGAAGCTCGACGAGATCATCGTCTCGATCAAGCTCGCCCACCTGAAGAACAAGCTGTGGGTGATGACCCACTACCTGAACACCATCTACTTCGGCGCCGACGCCTTCGGCGCCGAGGCGGCCGCCGAGACCTACTTCGGCAAGCCCGCGTGGCGGCTCGACGCCGCCCAGGCCGCGATGATGGCCGCGATGATCCAGTCGCCGTCCGACTACGACCCGACCAACCCGAACAAGGCCGTGCCTGGTCTCGGCTCGCTGGCCTGGCGCTGGAAGAACGAAGTGCTCGCCAACATGGTCAGGGACGGGGACATCTCGGCGGCCCTCGCGAACTCGCTGACGTTCCCTAAGGTCACGATCAGGCCGCCGGCCACTAACTGGTCGGGCTACAAGGGCTACATCATGACTCTGGTCGAGGACGAACTCTCCGCCTACTACAACATCCAGCCCGACCAGATCGGCAGCCTGGGCCTGCAGATCCACACCACGATCGACCAGGGCCTGATGAGCGCGATGTACAGGACCGTCGGCCAGATCAAGGCTCAGATGGCGTCCTATGGCGCGCCGCTGCCGTGGTACGTGAACATCGGCGCCGTGCTCGAGAAGCCGGGCACGGGCAGCATCCTGGCCTTCTACGGCGGGCCAGGCTACAACCTGCCGAAGAGGCGCTGTCTGAGGATCCACTGCCAGAACCCGACGATCCTGGACCACGCGCCGGTCGGCTCGTCGTTCAAGCCCTACGTGCTGACCACGGCGGTCTCGCAGGGCATGAACTCGATGACCAGCATCACGAACAGCCACTCGCCACTGTGCATCCCGCCCGCTGACGACACCGAGACGCTCCGGCTGCAGCTCTCCAAGCAGACGCTGAACTGCGACACCGGCATCGGCTACTACTCGTTTGTCGAGGGGTCGGAGAACACGCCGGGGCGGAACCTGACCGTTCCCGAGGCGACGGCAGAGTCCAACAACGCGTCCTACATGGACCTGATCCACCGCACCGGCGTCAACAACGTGATCGACGTGGCGCAGAAGCTCGGCGTGTACTCGACCACGATCAGCATCCTCAAGGGGCTGTTCTGGAGCTGCGGTGGCTGCAAGTCCCAGGGCGAGTTCCCCGGCGCGGTGAACGCGGCACTCGGCGAGGGCTCGATGACCCCGGTCGACCAGGCCAACACGTTCGCGACCCTGGTGTCGAACGGCACGAGCGCGACGCCGCACGTGATCAACTACATCGTCCAGAACGGGACCAGGCGCCCGTCGAAGGTCGTGATCAGCCACCCGCTCGCGCCGTACGTGGCGGCCGACGCCGACTACGCGCTGTCGTTCGACACGGACCCGGCTTACGGGGGCACCGGCGTGCCGAACGCCGAGTGGAACCGGCCGATGATCGCCAAGACCGGGACGCTGGGCACCGGCGTCAACTCCTCGTCGGCGTGGTTCCTCGGCGCGATCCCGCAGTACTCGATGGCGATCGGCATGTTCACCGACAACCTGCTCAAGCAGAACCTGGACGGCCTGCCGTCGATCGGCGGCTGGACCGGCGGTTACGGCGGCGCCTGGCCGGCCACGATCTGGCACACGTTCATGTCGCAGAACTTCAACAACATCGCGGTCAAGCAGCTGCCGACACCGAACTTCAGCCCGCCCGAGTTCACTAAGTGGGTTCAGGCACTGCCAATCAAGGCCAAGTGCCCGGCGAACAAGAACCCTGGCAACGGGAATGGCAACGGCAACGGGGGGAACGGTCACAACCACCACAAGTTCCCGTTCTTCACCGTGAGCAAGAACGGCAAGAGCAAGTGCCCTGGCTCAAGCCCGAGCCCGATCCCGATCCCGACGGGATCGCCGATCCCCATCCCGTCGGGATCGCCGATCCCCATCCCGACGGTATCGCCGAGCCCGATCCCGAGCTTCAGCCCGCCGTTCCCGCAGCGCAGGTCGGGCACGAAGTCGGCAGGCACGAAGTCGGCAGGCACGAAGTCGGCGGTCACGGCCTCGGACTCCGCGAAGGCCGCGGTCACGGCAGCCTCGGCCAAGGCCGCGGTCACCTCTTCGGACTCCGCCAAGGCACCCAAGCCGGGCCGCGGCGAGGCCGCCGCGATCCCCAGCCTGACGTCGGCCGCCATCCTGGCCGGCCCGACCCTCCGCAAGCCGACCTGGACCGTCCTGACCACCGGCCTGATCTAGCCTGCGCTGGCTCACGGCCCTGACCGCGGCCCAGCGGCCCTGACCGCGGGCCAGCGGCCGCACCCGAGGCCCGGAGCGGCCCTGACCCGTGCCCAAGCCCGGCCGCGCAGCAACGACCTCGCGACGTGGGCACTTTGCTGCTGTCATAGCGATTAACGTGGGCACTTTGCTGCTGCTATCGCGACAGCAAAGTGCCCACGTTAATTTGGCAGCGAGGTCTGACAGGCGGTGTGGAAGCCGTAGAACGGTCGGAGCTGCGGGTACGGGGCGCGGCCGGGGGTGTTAGGCGCCGAGTCGGGTGCGGAGCCAGGTTGCGTCGGTGGCGGCGTCTGGGGTCTCGCAGATGGCCGGGGCGCCTGCGGCGCGGACCACGGACACCAGCAGGGCGGCGTCGATCGTGCCGGACCTCAGGTTGGCATGCCGGTCCCGGCCCGAGCCGAACTCGTCCCGCGAGTTGTTGCAGTGCACCAGGTCGATCCGGCCCGTGATGGCCTTGATCCGGTCCACGATGTCGGCGAGCTCCTCGGCCGCGGAGTTGGCGTGGCAGGTGTCCAGGCAGAAGCCGACCTCGCCGCCGTCCGCGCCGCCCACCGCGTCCCACAGCCGGGCGATCTGGTCCAGGCTGCGCGCCATCGCCCCGTCGCCGCCCGCGGTATTCTCGATCAGCATCGGCAGCGGCCGCTCGATCCGCTCGACCGCCTTGCGCCAGCTGTCGTAGCCCTCAGCCGGATCGGTGTCGGCCGTCACGTGCCCGCCGTGCACGATCAGGCCGGCCGCGCCGATCGAAGCGGCGGCCTTGAGCTGCTGCTCGAGTAGCTTGCGGCTCGGGATCCTGATCCGGTTGTTGGGCGATGCCACGTTGATGACGTACGGGGCGTGCACGAACGCGGCCACCCCGGCGGCCGCGAACTCCGCGCGCACCTGCTCGGGCTCGCGCCCGCCGGGGAACGCGGGTGCCTTCCAGTCTTGCGGGTCGCCGAGGAAGAACTGGACCGCATTGGCGCCGATGGCGGTGGCGAACTCCAGCGGCTCGCCGTGGTGCAGATGAGCTCCGATGATGGGCATCCCACGAGACTACCGAGCGGCCGCCGAGCTGCTACCCGAACCCGCCGTGCGCGAAGGCGAGCCCCATCCCCACGAACGACGCCACGATGCCGAACACGATCACGATCCGCTCGACCCGCGTCACCGACATCATCTGGGCGGTCAGGCCGATGACCATGCCCGTCACGCCGAGGATGCTGCCCGCTACGTGCGCGGTGTTGAGCAAGCCGATGATGAGCGCCGTGATGCCTGCCACGACCACGTAGATGGCGGCGGCAGCGATGAGCAGATGGCGCTGATCGGAGCTCCGGCTGGAGCGCCGTGCTTGCGACTCAGTCCCTGCTTCGGCCTGGGCCACGGGCGTCACCTCCTGTCTGGCGGCCTTCGTTCCACATGTACCCGGTTGGGTGCGCGTGACGCTACCCGCCGCGCTGGCGAAGCGTCCGGTGCTGTCCGCGGCGGCTGGTAAACTGACGCGCCTGCGCTCATTTATCGCACGCGCAGTTTCCTCCTGTCACGGAAAGACCGTGACCGCTGAGTCCGAAGGAGGCAATGTTTCCCCATGCGCCGCTACGAGATGATGATCATTCTCGACCCCTCGCTCGAGGAGCGGACCGTCCAGCCCTCGCTTGATCAGTTCCTCAAGGTCGTCACGACCGCCGGGGGCACTGTCGACAAGGTCGACGTCTGGGGCCGCCGCCGGCTTGCTTACGAGATCGACAAGAAGTCCGAGGGCATCTACACCGTCATCGACCTGATGGCCGAGCCGGACACGGTCAAGGAACTCGATCGCCAGCTCAACCTCAACGAGGCCGTGCTGCGGACCAAGATCCTGCGGCCGGACCAGCACTAGGCACTCAGGCAGACCAGCGACCGGGAGAACCCGATGGCAGCAGGCGACACCCAGATCACGATCATCGGCAACCTCGTCGATGACCCGCAGCTTCGCTACACCCCGACCGGGCAGGCCGTGGCCAACTTCCGGGTTGCCTCCACGCCCAGGTTCATGGACCGCACCACGAACGAGTGGAAGGACGGCGACTCGCTGTTCCTCTCCTGCAACGTGTGGCGCCAGGCCGCGGAGAACGTGGCCGAGAGCCTCCAGCGGGGAATGAGGGTGATCGTCTCAGGACGACTGCGGCAGCGGTCGTACGAGACGAAGGAAGGCGAGAAGCGCACCGTCTACGAGGTCGAGGTCGACGAGGTAGGCCCGTCGCTGCGCAATGCATCGGCGAAGGTCAACAGGTCAAGCCGGGCCACCGGCGGCCAGGGATCCGGCGGCCAGGGCTCTGGCGGCCAGGGCGGGTACGGCAGCCAGGGCGGCGGCCGGGCTGCCGACGACCCGTGGGCGTCCGAGCCGGCCGACACCGGGTTCAGCGACGAGCCGCCGTTCTAGCCAGCGGCGCGCCGTCCGCATGATCCGGGTCTGCCTCGGCCCGCGGGCGCACGCACCAGTCCCGCTCGCTGAGCGGGCACAACCGAACTCACGCCGCTCGGCGGCCCGGCCACGGCCGGTCGCCGGGCCCGACAGCTAGACCCCGCCCCGCCGGGCGGGTGCCGATGTCCCGGCCGACCGGCCGGGACAGACAACTCCAGGCTCGACGGCCGGGACCCGCTCCCGGCCTGGCGCCAGGACCGACCATCCCCGCCGCAGGCGGGGCTCTGCTAAGGAGCACCACGATGGCCAAGCCACCGATACGCAAGCCCAAGAAGAAGGTTTGCCTGTTCTGCCAGGAGAAGGTCGTGCGGGTGGACTACAAGGACACCACGACCCTGCGCAAGTTCATCTCCGACCGCGGCAAGATCCGGGCCCGCCGGGTCTCCGGGAACTGCACCAGGCATCAGCGCGACGTCGCGACGGCGATCAAGAACGCCCGCGAGATGGCGCTTCTGCCGTACACGAGCACGGCTCGCTGAGGCCGAGGGAGGTTAGGACACGATGAGCGGTTCGCCGATGAAGCTCATCCTCACCCAGGAGGTCTCCGGCCTGGGTGCCCCCGGCGACGTGGTCGAGGTCGCCGGCGGGTACGGACGCAACTACCTGGTTCCGCGCGGCCTGGCAATGCGCTGGAGCCGCGGAGCCGAGAAGCAGATCGAACTGATCAAGCGGGCCCGCGCCGCGCGCGAGATCCGCAGCGTGGAGGACGCCAGGGCGGCGGCCGAGCGGCTCGCGGGGCTGCGGGTCCGGCTGCAGACCAGGGCGGGCGGCGGGGGCCGGCTGTTCGGCTCGGTGTCGACGTCCGACATCGCGGCGGCCGTCAAGGCGGCCGGCGGCCCTGAGCTCGACCGGCGCAAGATCGAGGTCGGCAACCCGATCAAGACCCTCGGGGCGCACCAGGTCGCGGTGCGGCTGCATCCTGAGGTCAGCGCCACACTTGAGGTCGAGGTCGTCGGGGCCTGAGCGGCCCGACTTCTGAGATCGCCCTGCTGGGGTCACGACCGCGGTCGTGACCCCAGCAGCATGTCGGCGCAGGGCACTAGCCCTCGTAGGTGGGCATCCGCCTGGCGACCTCGGGATCGAGCTCGGCGAGCTGCGCCCAGAGCCGCGCGAGCCTGATCACGACCTGGTCGGCATCGGCTGCCGCGCTCTCCCGCTCGGGCGCCGTGCCGTCGCCGCGGCGCCCGGCACGGGCATAGGCCGCAGAAGCCTCGGCCGCGAGGCTCTCGATGGCCGCGCCGATCTCGGCGATCCGCTCCACTGATGTCGAACACATAATCGAATCCTAGGCTGGCGGAGGCTCGCCGCGCAGGCCTTTCCGCTGCATCGCGGGGGCCGATTCTGCGGCCAATCTTTCCCGATCCTACTGGCCGGCGGCCCGCCGCCGACGGTTGTGCTGCAATCGTTGCGCACCGTGCCTGGCGTGTGGATAACTGAGGCCCCCGTGACCAGCGTCGCACCGGGCTGACTTTCTTTAGCCCACAGCCCGTGGACCGTGTTGTTCCAGCGTAAAGGCACTTTGAGGGATACCAGGAGGCGCCGTCCACAGTGCCGTCCCCAGCCAGCGCACAGGTGGCGCGGCGTGTCTGCACAACCTATCCACAGTCCTGTGCACAGCCCGACTGGACGCCGGGTGGCGGTCCCTGAACACTGGTCTGATTCTCACTGTCAGAGTCATTCGATAAAACGTTTGCTAACCGCTGTGGAGCAAGGCTGGCCCAGGGGCGGCGGCTGGCGGCCGACGGGTGGCCGTCAGTGCGGGCGGAGCGGGGAGGGGGTGCGGTCGGGTGAGCGTTGCGGAGCTCGCGCCGCGGGAGGACTTCGAGCGGACGCCGCCGCACGACATCGCCGCTGAGCAGTGCGTGCTCGGCGGAATGATGCTGTCCAAGGACGCGATCTCCGACGTGCTTGAGGTGATCAAGCCCACCGACCATTACCGCCCGGCCCACCAGATCGTGCACGAGACGATCCTTGACCTGTACAGCAGGGGAGAGCCGGCCGACGCGGTCACCGTCGCCGCCGAGCTGACCAAGCGCGGCGACATCGGCAAGGTCGGCGGGGCGCCGTACCTGCATACGCTGATCGCGTCGGTGCCGACCGCGGCGAACGCCGGCTACTACGCCAGGATCGTCAGGGAGCGGGCGATCCTGCGCAGGCTGGTGGAGGTCGGGACCAGGATCGCGCAGCTCGGCTACGCCGGTGACGCGGACGCCGACGAGCTCGTGGACCGGGCACAGGCCGAGGTCTACGGCGTCACCGAGCGGCGGGTCAGCGACGATTACCTGCCGCTGTCGGAGATCATGCCGAGCGCACTGCTCGAGATCGAGTCGATCGGCAGCCGCGGCGGGACGATGACCGGCGTGCCGACCGGGTTCGCCGACCTTGACGCACTGACCAACGGCCTGCACTCGGGCCAGATGATCGTGATCGCCGCAAGGCCTGCCCTTGGCAAGGCGCTCGCGCTTGACACGCCACTGGCCACCCCTGGCGGCTGGACGACCATGGGCGAGGTCAGGGTCGGGGATCGGCTGCTCGGAGCGGATGGCCGCCCCGTGAGCGTCGTTGCCGCCACCGAGGTCATGACCGGCCGGCAGTGCTACGAGGTCGAGTTCTCCGACGGCGAGCGGATCGTGGCCGACGGCCAGCACCAGTGGCTCACCTGGACCCGGGGGGCAAGGCGCTACGATACTCAGCTGCGCGGCAGCCATGGTGAGTTCTCCAGCGCGGTCCGGCCGGAGGTGGTCACGACCGAGGCGATCGCGGCTAGCCTGCGCTGCCCGACCGTCGATGCGCGCCCCAACCATGCGATCCAGATCGCTGCGCCGCTCCAGCTTCCCGAGGCCGAGCTGCCCATACCGCCGTACGCGCTGGGCTGCTGGCTGGGCGATGGCCACTCGGCCGACGCGCATATCACGGCGGGCGATCCTGAGCTCGTGATGCTCATCGAGGGCTCCTGGCTCGCGCGCTGCCCGCTGCCCGAGTCCAGCACACAGCAGGGGGAGTTGCGCGGTCTTGGCTTGCTGGGGGCCAAGCACATCCCAGTGAACTATCTGAGGGCCTCTGAATCGCAGCGAAGAGAGCTGCTGGCGGGGCTCCTCGACACCGACGGAACCGTGGGGAACACGGGCTCGGCGCAGATCGCGCTGACCAGCCTGCGGCTGGCCCTGGGCGTACGCGAGCTGATTCAGAGCCTCGGATACCGATGCTCTCTGGCGACAAAGCGCGTCAAGGGGCGGACGCCGGAGTCATCCACGTGCTACGTGATGAACTTTACGACCACCGACGTGGTCTTCCGGCTGTCGCGCAAGCATGCCTTGCACAAGGAACGACTGCACCACAATCCCCAGCGGACCAGGTGGCATTACATCACGGCCGTCCGGCCGGTGCGTTCGGTCCCGGTCCGGTGCGTGCAAGTGGATGCCGCGGATCACCTGTATCTGGCGGGCAGGAACATGATCCCGACACATAACTCGACGCTCGCGCTCGACCTGGCCAGGGCGGCGTCGATCAAGCACGGGCTCACGTCGGTCCTCTTCAGCCTGGAGATGAGCCGCAACGAGATCACGATGCGGCTCCTGTCGGCCGAGGCGCGTGTCGGGCTGCACGCGATGCGGACCGGTCAGATGAACGAGGAGGACTGGAACAGGCTGGCGCGGCGGATGAGCGAGGTCGCGCACGCGCCCATGTTCATCGACGACTCGCCGAACATGTCGATGATGGAGATCAGGGCGAAGTGCCGGCGACTGAAGCAGCAGCATGACCTTCGCCTGGTGATCATCGACTACCTGCAGCTGATGACGTCGCCCAAGCGCGTGGAGAACCGGCAGCAGGAGGTCTCGGAGCTGTCGAGATCGCTCAAGTTGCTGGCCAAGGAGCTCAACGTGCCGGTCGTGGCCGTCGCTCAGCTGAACCGCGGCCCCGAGCAGCGCACGGACAAGCGGCCGATGTTGTCTGACCTGCGGGAAAGCGGGAGCATTGAGCAGGATTCGGACGTCGTGATCCTGCTGCACCGGGAGGATCATTACGAGCCCGAGTCGCCGCGCGCAGGGGAGGCAGACTTCATCGTGGCCAAGCACAGGAACGGGCCGACGACCACGGTAACCGTGGCGTTCCAAGGGCACTACAGCCGGTTCGTCGACATGGCCAGGATCTAGCTAGGCTCTGGCCTGGCAGTCCGGGGCGAAGCGAGCCGCGTGCCAGGTGCCGTACACTATCGAGGGTTCGTACCCTGCGCTCGTAGCTCAACGGATAGAGCATCTGACTACGGATCAGAAGGTTGGGGGTTCGAGTCCCTCCGAGC
>CAVZHC010000019.1:0-72785 GCA_963774905.1 uncultured Actinomycetota bacterium
TAGGAGGGTCCGGCGATTCGGTCAGCGAAACCCTGCTGAGCAGCGGTTTTGGCCATGATGGAAAGCGTAGCGGGCCTGCGGTCAGGCTGAGCAGCGCGTGCGGGTAGTCCTTAGCCGGTAGGTTTGCCCGGTTTGCCCTTGGGTTCCGGTGTCCGGGCATGCCGAATTCCCCGCCCGTGGCGGGGTACGAAAGCGGGTCCCGTCAGGTAGTTGCCCTGACGGCGGCGAGCGCGCTGGCAAGCTGGCTCAGGATCGTCAGGCTGGCGTGCAGCCGGACGCGCTCAAGCCCGCGCACCCGCAGCGGGGTCAGGCCCCACTCGTGCTTGAGGTGGCCGAACTCGCGCTCGACGGCGCCTCGCTGGTGGTAAAGCGACTTCCACTTGTCGGTCGTGCGCGGGATCAGGGTGTGCAGCCTGCTCGCCTTCACCCAGACGGAAGCCGGGGCACACTCGCCGGCCGGGCAGCGCCACTTGGACGCGCCGCGCCTGGCGTCCGACCCCGCGAACGTCCACTCGCCGTGGTCGCACTTCGGCGGCGCGGCGTTGCCCGCCTTCACGGCCGGGGTCTCGCGGAGCGGGATCACGGGCCGCATGTGGCGGGACTCGATCTCCTGATAGACGGCCTCGGAGTCGTAGCCCCGGTCGAGGACCGCGACGGACGGGGCGAACCCGCGTGCGACAGCGGCGTCAAGCAGGACCGGAACCTCGGGAATCTCGGGGTCCTTAGCGGTCCGGACCGTCCACGCCACCGGCAGCCCGGTCACGGTGCAGGCGGCTAGGTGCAGCTTGTGGCCGTAATACCCGCCGCCGCTCCGCGTGGAGATCGATGAGCGGTGCCCCCATGAGGCATCGGGGTCCGAGAACTTCTTGCGCTCTTCCCCGCCGCGCTTCACGTAGCGCTGGCCGTTTCCGTAGGCTGGCAGATCCGAGCCGTCAATGGCGAGCGTCTTGCCCATTTCCGGGTGCGCGTCACGCAGCGCGGCGAGTACCGCGTCAATGCACGCGGTGAGCATCTTCTCGTGCTTTCGCAGTTTCCCTGCGAACCGGTAGCAGGCGTCCACCGACGGGGCCGCGCCGAGCACGTTCCGCAGCGCGGCGTGGTCGCGGACCAGGCTGACTGTCCGCGTCCACGTCGGCAGGGCATAGACGCTCTTGACCAGCGCTGCGCCTACCAGCGACTTCACGCCGTAGCCGGGGCGGCCGGTCCAGTGCAGGGACTCAAGATCGGTGATGAGCGCAGTGATTTCGGGCAGGGCGAGCAGCGACGCGATCTGTGCGCTGTCGCGGTCACGTGATACCGTGGTGCTGGCCATGGGGGCTAATCCCTTGGTCCAGGCCCCCGGAGTGTTGGTAGCACTCGCGGGGGCCGCCTGTATTTACTTACAGGTTCAGGATAAAGGGAGGGTCTGACAATTTCGGGTCCATGAGAGGCAGTCGGAATGCCGCCGTCTCCCTGTTTTGAAGCGGCGGATTTGAGGCTGGCGCAAGGGAGGTCGAACAGCGTGCGTTGCCTTGATCCTGGTGGATTCGAATTTCCGGTGATTCATCCGGTAGACATAGACAGAGGGGCGGTCTGCATGGAATGCAGCCGCCCCTTCTTGCCTGGCGATCGTTACGCGACTCGCCTCCTTGGCGTCGTCGGCTCGACGCCGCTCAGCGAGGTTGTGTGCCTGGACTGCGATCAGGTCGCGGCGTAGTCGTACACCGTTGCTTCCGCCGCGTTGTTCTTGACCCAGAACGCGCCCTTGGTGCACGCCTCCTTGGTCGTGTAAACCTGTGACGAGCAGACGATCTCGCCGTTCCTGGCCTTGAGGTGCCAGTAGAAGCCGCCGCTCGCTGCCTTCAGAATCTGGAACTCGTCTTCGGCCTTCGCCATGAAGATCCACTCTCCTTAAGTGGACACGCCCGCATGCGGGCTGTACCGTGACGGTGTCCGCTCTTGTACGAACACGCTGGTCACGGTCGCGCCCTCGGCGGGACTCGGACCCGCGACTGATCCGGTTTACGAAACCGGCGCTCTGTCCACTGAGCTACGAGGGCTGGCGGTCGGTGGGGTGGGGTACCAGCCCGCCTCACCGAGAGTTAGCCCCGGTGCCGTCTCCGCCAAGAGTTCAGGCACCGGGGTTTCTCACGTCATGGTCCCCGACCCGTCAGAGGACTGGCCGGTCGTCCTACGGGAAGTCGCTTCGCCTTGCTCGTAGGCTCTGAGCTTGTCGATCAGGTGGAAGATGAAGTCCCTGTCGTCCACGGACATCTCCATGACGTTGACGCTGACGCTGAGCGTGACTTGACCACCAGACCGAAGCTGCACGGAGTTCGCATTGCCCTGGGCGTGTGCCGGCGGCGTTGCCGGTGCGGCAGGCCGCTTGCGTGGCCGCTTGGAGGGGGTGCTTCGTCGCGCTGCGGTTGAGTTTACGCCTTTGGCCGGTCGGATGTGCGGGCTCAACTCGATGCCAGCGTACGTGGCTGCTGCTACGTAGAAGCTGGCCGCCTTGCGCCGGGTGTCTACGCCGTAGCCGTAACCAGCGAGAACGTCGTCAAGCTGTCCGCGCGTAGCGTTCTCATCCAGCGTGGTGAGCAACGGGAACCGCTCGCGCAGCGTGGCTGCAAGGAGCGCCTTTCGCTCGTCCGGTTGCTTGGCCAGACGTACGAGAGTGTCTGTGACCTGGTCGGATTCGTCGATGAGCCCGAGTGATCGCAGGCCCATCTTGAACTGGTTCCTGGTGCCGCCCGCCATGCCAACTAGGTACGACCGGTCGATGCGGGCCGGCGTTCCCTCGCGTTCCATGCGCTCGATCTGGTTGAGCAACGTGGCGAAGGACATGTATGGAGGCACGGGACCGGCAACGGGGTCCTCAGTCATGGCATTCACCTTCCTTCTCCGAGGCTATGGAGAGGGAGCGTAGCCGGCCCGCGTGTGCCAGCGCTACGCGCAGCGCGATTAGTTCCAATCAGTTGTGGCACTGCCTTGTGGCACAACCTGGCACATGCATAGTGTCCCGCTAGAAGGAGGTGGCCTGACATGGGGAAATTCCAGCCTGGCGACCACGTGGATGTAGTCGATGCGGAGGGTGAGCGGCTACCGAGGAGGGCACTCGGCGGCGTCGTAGACGGCGAGGACTTCCCGGTCGTGTGGGTCTGCCGCGAGACCGAGTGGGACACGGCGCACCGAGAAGGCCGCGAACCGGAGGGCGTTCCATGGCCGGCTGAGGACGTTAGCCCTCGTCAGCTCACATCGACTTAGCGTTGACGTGAGCAGGCCGACGAGGGCGATGCAAGTCGGGCAATCGGCTACTTGCGCTCCGCAACGAAGCTTCCCCACCCCGGCGTGGTGACGATGAGTCCTTCCTCGCGCAGCGCCGCGAGCACCTTGCGCGCCGTGGTCTTGGCGATGCCGAACTCCTGGTGCATGGTCACGATCGACGGCACCATCGCGCCGGGCGGCAGCTCGCCGGACAGGATGCGACGCCTCAGCTCGTCCCTGACCTGCACCCACGGCGGGATGTGGCCCTCGCGCTCGGGCATGAGCGGACCATACCCTGCGGTAACAGAGCGCTATCTATGCGAGCGTGCTCTAGCGTGCCATGCTGTGTCATGGCAAAGTAAAGTCATGGACTGGCATCCTGACGACCTGCCCGCGCTGGCCAGGGACTTTGCGGGCTGGACGATCGAGCGCGCCGAGACCGGGCAGGCCTGGACGGCGGTCACCCGCCATGGCACGTCCAGCCGCGTGATCGCCGCCCACAGCCTTGAGGACCTGCGGGCCAAGCTGGAGAAGGCTGTCGCCGAATCGACGAGGGTCTGACGCTCTCGGCAACGGGCGGCAACCAATACGGCAATGCAGCTTTCCGGGTATGGAATCTTGCCTTGCAAACGTTTACGCTGACAGAAGCTTCTGTCAGCGCCCTCCAGTAGGTCGCGGGGAACAACGCTTGGTCTGCTGCCAGACCCTTCCGGGCACAGCCCGGACTGATGCGCCCCGGGCCTCCTGGAGGGCGCTTGGCTCTACAGACCCCCCTGAGGCCACCACGGCAAGGACGTGAACGTGGCTTCGTTGCCGAGTACCTTGAACCCCCAGCCCCGGCTTCTGCCCTGTGGGTCACGCCGGAGCTGGTGACGGATGCGCATCAGATGCGACTCCTGATAGCCGCCGAACTCATCGGCCGTCACCGCGACACTGAGCATTCCCGCGTACTGGTCGGCTGCTTGCAGCCCGTCCCAAGCGGACTGGTCACTGAACTGGACGCTTCCGTGCAGCCGGTTCCACGGCACCCAGGACGGCATTGCCGCCTTGCGCTGGAAGTACCGGGCTGTAGATGTATGGCGGAACCCCCGGACATGGCCGAACCGGACGAGGATGTCCCGTGATCCTCCCGCCCAATCCTTCGCGGCCAGCAGGAGTCTCTCCATGACCATCAGGGCGGCGTAGTTGTAGAACACTTCATGATCGGAATACATCCCCGAGCCGATCGGGATAGCCGTCTTCTCGACTATCACGTAGATGATCATGAGGCGGGGCGTGCTGGCGAGTTGCGCAGCTACATGCTGGCGTCGCTGGTAGGTCTTGACATGCTGGTTCCAGTGGAGCGCCTTGCCGGGAGGCACGCCCATGTCGCGGCGGAGGCCAGACAGGACCGCCCTCAGCCCAGGCTCGTCCTGGTCGGCGACGACAACGGCGGCGAAGGCAAAGAACGGCGATGACCGTCCCGAGTGGCCCCTGTCGCCCGTCTCGTCAACGTAAGCCCGCAAGAGCGGTAGCGCCATGAACCTATCGTCCCGCTCAGACGCCCTAATGGGGTATCGATCATGAAATCCTGGGGTCTGCCATGATCACCTATGAGTCAGAAGCGCTGGCCAGGTTAGTTTCGCCGGACTCTCCTAGGGACTACTCCGGGTTCGGCTCCTCGCGCACCCGCGCGCCGGACACAGCGTGCGCACGCGGCGCCGGCTGCCGCGGCGCCGCACGGCGGCGCCGAGCCGGACCTGCCCGGCGAGCTCCCGTGGTGGCAGGCCGGCGATTTCCGGCAGCACGCGCCCATCGCCGCAGTCACCTGCATCCGCGCCGCCGCCGACAGGGCACGCGCAGCCGCGCGGCACGCATGCCAGGAACCCGCCGGACCGGCCGGCCGGCAGCCCACCTGCCACCGGCCCCGGCTCGCAACCCGACGCCTGGACAGCCGGCGCCGGCGGCTACCGGGCGTGACCACATCGACTGGGCACACTTTGACCAGCTCGCGCGTACCGCCGATTCGGCGCCGTGGCCGGTTAGTTGATGCGAGTCGCCGGTGGAGTGCATGTCGGCCCGTCTCGTATCGCCCTACAGAACGACAGCGATCCGCGCCGGCGACCTGGCAGCCGATCATCCGCGCTTGCGGCCCATCTTGCTACTCTCGGGCCGGCCCGGATTGGCGCAGAGGGTACAGCCGCTCGACGCCAGACAGCGCGGCCGGGGTAGGTGGTCGGATCAAGCAGGTCGGTCGGGGGCTGGTGATGGGTCGCGGTTCGGACCTGGGCGCCTCGCTGGTCGAGCAGATCAGCCAGGCGCCCGCCAGTGGCGCCGGTGCAGCCGGCTGACCTGGATCAGCCCCGTAGCGGCGGGGTCAGCCGGCCTGGCGACGTTCGTTCGCGTCTCGGTCATTGCTCGTCGGTGCTGCATCTGGCGGCAGGTCCGGCAGCCGGCCGAGCAGCAGTTGGGCGGCGGCCAGCGGGTTCCAGTAGTCGGGTCACAGGACGGTTGCCCTGTCACGGACTCGGACGATCTGCACGTAGCCGAGCCGGCAGGGGCTGCCCGGTGCTGGTTCACCGGGCGGCGCGAACGGAAGCTCCTGCACACCTCGTCAGTGCCTCGGGATCCGTCCGGCGCTGCGAGCCGGGGAGGATGACGGACCGCACGGTGGCGCCGCCGACGCGGTGCCGCGTGTAGCTTTTGCGACACGTTCGCGCTTTGCGCTGGCGGGTCGGCTCCGCGGGTTGCTCATCCCCGCCTCAGGCTGATCGCGAGGTTGGGCTTGATGATGGAGGCGACGTAGGTCGGCCAGATCCTGGCGCCGCTGCACCGGAAGTTGACGACCTCACCGTCGGCGGCGTCGAAGGTGAGGGTTCGGCTCGAGTACCGGCCCTTGCGCAAGACGAGGTTGTGGCGTCCGGGTTCAATCTGGGTCTCTGCCGTGTCGTGGTTCGCGAGCGAGCCGACAGGTTTGCCATCGACCGAGATGTCAAACCGTCCGCGTCGAAGCTCGGGGGCGGCGGAGCCGACGTTGCGCGTCAGCCGCAGGGTAGCGGACATTGCTGTTCTCCTGATGAGTGCGCGTCTCAGTTGTTGTCTGCTTGTCGAAGAACTTCGCGCCGCGAGCCGGCCGTCACGTCCGGGTTCCGGTGATGAGCCGTTCGCGGTCGAACATCGCCGCTACTACGCGCCAGGCGAGCAGGTCGACGGCCAGCAGGGCGGCGGCGAGGCCGATCGCGAGAGCGGTCGACCCGGTGATCACGTTCAGCGATATCAGCGCCAGGATGACCAGCAGCGGCAGGGTACCGAGCACGCTCAGCTGCTGGGCGGCGCGCACATCCGAGGAGCGGGCGGAGACCGCGATCCCGACCCAGATCGCCCAGCCCGCGAGCAACGGGGTGAACAGCAGCTGGACCAGCACGTGCGTGCCTGTGTAGATCGCCGAGGCGATCACAGGGTGGGCAAAAAGGGCCGCGGCGGCGAGGAAGATGCCAAAGACCATGTATGCGATGACCAGAGTCGGGACGAAAGCGGCCAGCGCCTTGGCGATGAGGAACTCCTCGCGGCGGATCGGGGTGGTCAGGACAGGCTCCAGCGTGCCTTGCTCGCGCTCTCCGACGACCGAGTAGGCGGACAGGGTGGAGGGCAGGAACGCCGGGATTATCAGTATGTACAGGAGCGAGAGTCCGATGCGCAGGTTGAGTTTGGCGGTGTCCGCCTCCGCATTGGCAGCGAACAACTGGATGATCGGCAGGATGATGAAGAGCAGCGGCAGCACAGTCATCGTGCCGATCACGAAGCGGTTGCGGCGATAGTCCCGTAGCTCCTTGACGGCGATCGCCCGGACGCGCGTCCAGCTGAAGCTCATCGGCTCCTGGCCTCCACGTCCTCGTCGATCAGCTTGAGGTAGACGTCCTCCAGCGAGCGGCGGGACTCGGCGAGCGAGAGGATGTCAGCGCCGGCGCCGACCAGCGCTCGTGCTACCTGCGGGGCGGCGATCTCGGGGTCTGAGACGGCGAGCGTGTAGCCGGATGGCGCCTGTTCCCATCCTTCGACCCCGGCCAGACCGCCGAGCACCGCGTCCGGATCCTCCAGCGGCGTGCGGACTCGCACGTCCAGAGATCGGCTGAACAGCTGGGCGCGCAGCTCGTCGGGCCGGCCGATCAGTCGCAAGGTCGTACTCAGGATCGCCACCCGGTGGCACAGCCGTTCGGCCTCCTCCAGCCGGTGCGTGGTGAGAAAGATCGTCACCCCCCGCTCGCGCAAGGAGCCGATCAGCTCGTGGACCTCGCGGGTGGCCACAGGGTCAAGGCCAGACGTCGGCTCGTCAAGGAACAACACGGCCGGGTCGCTGAGCAGCGCCCGCGCGAGCGCGACCCGCTGACGCAAACCCTTCGACAGCGCCCCGCACTGATCGGTTGCACGGTCGGCGAGGTTGACCGCCCGCAGAGTCCGGTCGATCCGACCGCGAATGTCGTCTAGCCCGTACAGCCCGGCGAAGCACTCCAGGTTCTCCATCACCGTCAGGCGCAGGTAGAGACCCGGGGACTCGGGCATGATCGAGATCCGCGACCGGATGGACGGTCCGTTCTCGGGGCGCAGCTCGATGCCCGCCACCGTCGCGGACCCGGAGGTCGGCGCTGGCAGCGTGCCGAGCGTCCGCACGGTCGTGGTCTTCCCCGCCCCGTTGGGACCGAGGAAGCCGAACACCTCGCCGTAGCCAATCTCGAACGAAATGTCATCGACCGCGACGCGCTCGCCGAAGCGCTTGGTCAGGTGCTCGACCACCAGAGCGGACTCGCCCTTCGAGCCGTCGAGGGCCGCCGCACCGGTGATCGGCTCAGCGCTAATGGTCACTTGAGCTGCCGACTCCGGGTCACGGGCATCTGGCGGAGCTGCCGGAGCGGGCCGGCGTTCCGGTACGAGCGGGCGCCTCGTCATGCCCTGCCCGGCCGGGTGCCCAGTGGGAGTCGTCGCGCCTCGCCCACCGACCCCCGCCTCTCACCGCGGACTCACGACGCCAGTTGCGTGGTGCGCATACCTGGACGGTGGCAGACAGGCTGGGCAGATTGCTAGTTTATTGGTCATGCAGCCAGGAGCCGCGGCCGGTGGCGAGAACCGGACCTTCATCGAGACCGCCCGGCGGGCGCAGATCGTCGCGGCCGCGATCGACACCATCGCCGAGGTCGGCTACGCGCGAGCCTCGTTCGCCCGCATCGCTGAAAGACTGGGGATCAGCCGGGGCCTGATCAGCTACCACTTCGGCGGCAAGGACGACCTCATCAAGCAGGTCGTCCGCGAAGTGGTCCAGCAGGACATTGCCTACATGCGTCCGCGCATCCTCGCCCACTCAACCGGCCCGACCATGCTGCGGGCCTACATCGAATCGAACCTCGCGTACATGAGCGAGCACCGCAAAGACCTGATCGCGATCGTCGAAATCGCACGCGCCCCCGATGGGCGGCGCATCTTCTACGGCGACAGCGACGTGGACGACGCAGTCCGCGCCCTTGAGCACCTGCTCGCCGGCTTCCAGAGAGCCGGCCAGTTCCGCCCCGACTTCGATCCCCGCGTCATGGCAGTAACGATCCGAGCCGTTATCGACGCCGTGCCGTCCCGGCTGGCCCTCAATCCGGAACTCGACATCGACAGCTACGCGAAACAGATCGCCACCACCTTCGACCTGGCGACCCGCATCGAGACGCGACATGACCCCTGACCGGGCTCACCGGGTGCCCGATCGTGGACCTGGCCACCCGTCAGAAGACGTCAGGCGCGGCGTCGTTCGAGGCCACGTCATCGTCACTGTCGGCGTACTACGCAGCCCGCTGGCTGAGCCATGGACGCTCAGCCAGCTGGCCGAAGAGGCCCATCTCTCTCGCTCAGCCTGTGCGGGCGACGGACGCCACGGTCGGTCTCCGCCCATGGCGTACCTGCGGCCGATGCGGGTGCAGCAGATGGTTCGGCTACTGGCATGCTCCGACCTGTCGATCGGTGCCGTGGCACGGTGGGTCGGTTGGACCGACGCGAACGACGCGAGCAACTGCCTCCATGCCCGCTACGGCGTCTCACCCACCGACTCCCGCCGCCGGCGGCTGTACCACCGTCACCCTCGGTCTGACGTCAGCGGCTGCGGATAAGCCCATGTCCGGGCAGCTACGGCCGCCCGGACCGAACCAGCGCTCTGCCCGGCCATCGATCCCACCGCACCCGTGAGCCCGTGACCCTGGCCGCTTCACACCTCTTGCGCCACAGGCTTACCCGCCCTGAGGATCGCACCCGGCGGGTGTTATGTCGGTCTCGATGCATGTGATGTCGGCCGGGGACGGCTGCCGCTACCTGCTCGCCGCTGTCGTCGCCGGGGACAGGAACCGGCCGCTGACCACGCCGCCGCTCGCCTGCTACACCGAGAAAGGTGGTCCGCCCGGCTACTGGCTCCGCACCGAAATAGTCGATCCGACCTCATCCCCGGATGCATGAATTTCCGCTTGACGTTCGCCCGCACGGGCATGACCGAGCGTCCGTCCCGCCGCGCCGATCTCCAGGATCTGCGCCGATCACCTGTGACGCTGTCACCCTCTTGCGGCCGAGCAGTTCGGCGTTCTGTGACACAACAATAGCGGCCGGTCAGGGCGCTTTCGGGCACAGCTACCGGGACGAACTGCGCGCCTGCCGGCGCTTCGGCAAGCCGGTGGCGGTCACCGAGTTCGGCTGCTGCACCTACCGCGGGCGCGGCCGGCCGCGGCGGCACGGGCTGGATGATCGTCGACGAGAAATCCGGTCCGCCCGTCATCCCCGGGAGCTACGAGCGCGACGAGGAAGAACAGGTCAGGCACCTGCACGACATGCTCGCCATCTACGAAACCGAAGGCATCGACTCCGCGTTCTGGTTCACCTTCGCCGGATTCGAGCACCCCCGGCACCATACCGACCCGCACCGCGACCTTGACCTCGCCTCCTACGGAGTCGTAGCGGTCCTGGACCACGGACATGGCACCACGTACCCGGACATGGCCTGGGAGCCAAAACAGGTCTTCGGCGCGCTCGCCGCCGCCTACGCCCGCGCTCAGCGATGACGGCGGGCCCTTCCGTGCGTCCGTAACCAGCCGTAGGCATGCGGCTGGCTGCTGTGGTTAGGGCGAATCCGGCCAGGGCCGCGGCGGTGCCCAGCGCGATCAGCAGGTGGGAGTTGCTGGTTCCGGAATCGCGCTCCGGGTCGTCACGACCCGAACGACCGGCAACGGATGCGAAGTGAGGGAGGAAGATGAGTAGCTGCCGCGGATCCGCGGCGCGCTCCTTCCGCGAGTTACAGGCGTCGGCGTCGAGGCGCGCGACCTGCTAGCCGTGGAGAATTTGATGACGAAACTGCGAGTCCACAACTTCCTGGTAACCCTCGACGGCTACGCGACCGGAGCAGGGCAGACGACTGGGGCCGCATTCGGTGATGCGCAGCAGGAATTCCTCGAATGGTTCGGGCGAGTCCGGCTCTGGCGAGGCCTGGGTTGCTCGTCGCGTCCGGCCTGATTCACCTGCACTTGTGGGATATCGCCTACCGGCATGTTAAGACGCTCGACGTGCTGTTCATTGTCCAGGCGGCCGTGTGCATCCTCGCTGCCATCGTTTTCCTCGTGACCCGTCACGTCGTGGTCGTCGCGCGCTCGGCGGCACTAATGGCAGGCCCGATCGTGGGTTTCCTGCTCGCCCGCACCGTCGGTATCTTCGGCTTCAAGCTGACCTTCTCCTCCGGGCTCGCCTACACCGTGCTGACGGTGGAGGCCGCCGCCGCCGTCATCCTGCTCGTCGCGACTGGCTGGCTGATGCTCAGGCAGCGCAGCTAGCGCGCCGCGCACGGCACTTGACAGCGTGCAAAGCTAACGGCTATCTATATAGCTAGCCGTTAGAGGGGAGCACGCTCGTGCAGCAGGAGGTCGTGCTGGCGCTGCTGGCTAAGGAGCCGTCACATGGCTACCAGCTCCGCACGCGGCTGCAGCAGGCACTCGGCCCGGCGGGCGATGCGATGAACTCCGGCCAGATCTACGTCACCCTGTCGCGCCTGGAGAGGGCGGGGCTAGTGACCTGCGAGCAAGCGGCCGGCCTGCCTGACCGGCCGGACCGCAAGGTGTACGCGCTGACAGCTGCCGGCCAGCAGCGGGTCACCGCATGGGTCGCGGATGTGAGCTGGCCGGGCCCTGGGCTGGCCGAGTTTCATCTCAAGCTGATCGCGGCCGCGGTAGCCAGGCTCGCCGACCCGCTTGCGATCATCGACGCCCAGCGCAGGGAACTGCTGCGCCGGCTGCGCGATGCTCAGCGGGCAGTGATGGCTGAGCCAGAACGCTCGGGCGCGGCACTGCTGCTCGAGGGCATCGTGCTCCGGCTTCAGGCCGACCTGCGCTGGCTGGAGGCATGCGAACGGAACTGGGCCGGCCGGGAGGACCGATCATGAACGACGGACACAGCGGCTGGGTCCTGCGTGCCCGTGGGCTGCGCAGGGAGTACGGCAGAGGCGCGGGGTTGGTCCGCGCCGTCGACGGGGTGAACCTGGACGTCGCCGGGGGCGAGACGCTGGCGGTGATGGGACCGAGCGGGTGCGGGAAGTCCACGCTGCTGCATCTTATTGGCGGACTGGACCGGGCGACGGCCGGGGAGATCTGGCTGGCCGGGCGGCGCGTCGACCGGCTCTCCGAGCGTGAGCTTGCCAGGCTGCGCTGCGAGGCCATCGGATTCGTGTTCCAGGCCTTTCACCTGATGGACGAGCTGACCGCGGTGGAGAACGTCGAGCTGCCCGCACTGCTGGCCGGCCGCCGCGCGCGGCCCGGCGGCATGCCGCGGACCTGCTTGAACGGGTCGGGCTGGCCGACCGCGCCACATTCCTGCCCGCCGCGCTGTCCGGCGGCCAGCGCCAGCGGGTAGCCATTGCTCGTGCGCTCGCGAACGAGCCGGCCGTCGTCCTGGCCGACGAGCCGACCGGCAACCTCGACAGCGCAGCGACCCTGGAGGTGCTCAGGCTCTTCGACGGCCTGCACGCGGCCGGCCAGACCCTGATCGTCGTCACCCACGACAGCCGGATCGCGGCCACCGCCGACCGGATGATCTCGATGCGCGACGGGGCCTTCATCGACGAGACGCGGCTCATGGGAGGCACCAGGGGGACCCTCGCCGACCTGGCCGGGCTGGGAGGCTGACCGATGGGCAAGGTCCTCCTTGTCTGCCGCCTCGCCGTGAAGGACATCCGGCACCGGCCGGCCCAGGCCCTTCTCCTGCTGCTCGTGATCGCGACCGGGGCAGCGACGCTGGCACTCGGGCTCGCGCTGCGTGGCACGACCGACAGCCCGTACGCGAGGACCCGGGCCGCGACGAAGGGCCCTGACGTGGTGGCGGTGGTCCTCCCGAACGGCTCGCAGGCACCCGGGCCCACGACCTCGGTCCGCGCGGGCCCGCAGAGCGGCCCCGGGGTCCCGGGGTCGGCCGACCCGAGCGCGCTCGTGCCGCTCGAGCACGCGGCGGGCGTGGCCGCGTACAGCGGGCCGTTCCCGGTGACCTGGGCGCTGCTGCGGATGGGGAACCTAACGGCAAGTGCCGAAGTGGAAGGCCGGAACACCGCACTGCCGCCCGTCGACCGCCCGAAGCTGCTGCGGGGCGGCTGGGTCCGGCCCGGCGGGGTGGTCGTCGAGGCATCGTTCGCAACCGCGCTCGGACTGCACGTCGGTGACCGGCTGAGCCTGGGCAGCAGCTCGTTCGAGGTCACGGGGATCGCGATCACTGCCGCCATCCCGGACTATCCTGACGTCTGCTCCCACCTCGGCTGCTTCCTCGCCGGGGAAGTCAGCGCCTATAACCCTGGCCTCGTCTGGGCGACCGGACCCGACGCCGGGCATATCGCGCGCTCGGGGACCTCCACACCTCTCGCGTACTTCCTGAACCTGAAGCTCCGCGATTCAGCCGGTGCGAGCGCGTTCGCCGACCGCTACGACGCCAGCGCCTCGCCGACAGCTCCGTACCTGTACTCCTGGCAGCGCATCCGCGACGGGGACGCGCAGGTGATCGCCAAGGTACAGGAAGTGCTCATCACCGGAAGCTGGTTGCTGGCCCTGCTAGCGATCGCGAGCGTCGTGGTGCTGGCCGGCGGCCGGATGGCCGAGCAGACCCGCCGGGTCGGCCTGCTGAAGGCGGTCGGCGGCACGCCGGGACTCGTCGCCGTCGTGCTCATCTTCGAGCACGCGCTCGTCGGCCTGTGCGCCGCCGGGGTGGGGTTGCTTGCCGGATGGCTGACGGCGCCGCTGCTTGACGGGCCAGGGGCGGGCCTCATCGGCGCGCCGACCCCGCCGTCGCTCAGCGCCGCCGCGGTCGGCTCCGTCGTCGCGCTGGCTCTCGGGGTGGCGATCGTGGCGACGTTCGTGCCCGCCGTCCGAGCCGCGCGCCAGAGCACGGTCGCCGCGCTTGAGGACGCTGCCCGTGCGCCACGGCGCCGAGCAGCGGTGATCATGCTCTCGGCGCACCTGCCGGCGCCGTTCCTGATTGGCATCAGGCTCGCGCTCCGCAGGCCGCGGCGCCTTCTGCTCAGCGTGTTCAGCATCGCCATCACCGCGAGCACGCTCGTCGCCGTGCTGGTCGGCCATGCCACCGAGGGCAGCTTTATCGGCCCCAGGCAGCTCCAGGTGATCACGATCATCTTGGTGATGCTCGTCATCCTGGCCGCTATCAACACGGTCTTCATCGCCTGGACGACGGCGCTCGACACGCGGCACCCGGCCGCTCTCGCCCGCGCGCTCGGCGCCACGCCAGACCAGATCACCGTCGGCCTGTCCGCGGCCCAGCTTCTTCCGGCCCTGGCCGGGGCGCTGCTCGGCATTCCCGGTGGACTCGCCTTCTATTACGCACTGCGGAACGGCGTGGGCCCGGCGACGGTCCTGCCCGTTCGCTGGCTGGCCGTGGTGGTCGCGGGGACCGTTCTGGCCGTGGCCGTGCTGACCGCGATCCCTGCCCGCATCGGCGGACGTCGGCCCGCGGGGGAAGTGCTCCAGGCCGAAGCGACCTGACCGGGTCGCAGGCGGGTGCTGCTTGTGGCACGCGCGTCCGGGCTAGCATGCCGACATAAGGCGGTTGCGGAGATGCGCAGAGGTACGGAGCATCGTCATGAGCTTCCAGAAGACGCCCGGCGGCACGCGCGGAGCCAGGACGGCAGGGTCGAACGCCGTGACGCGCTCGGTCAGGCGGCTGATGACGGGCTGGCACCGGCGGTCCGGCGACAAGTTCCAGGGCATGGACCTGCTGTACCTGATCACGGTCGGGGCCAGACGGACCGGTCCATCCCTATCGTCCGGCTCGCGCGCGCCGACTGACTAGCGTGGGCGTGCCGTCGCTGCCGGTCCGCCCGTCGAAATGCGATGAAACAATGGTTTGCACAATGGTTTGCTATGGCCGCCAGAAAGAACTTTCATGATCTCGCAACACTAACGTCACACTTCTGGCGCGTTGGCTGCCAGACGTGGGACACTAATGGGGTTAGCCACGTCGGTCGATCAGCGCAGGGGGCTGTCAATGGTTGCAACGGCCGGGCCCCTGGGGGGTCCGGCCCAGAGCATGCCGGCGCCGCCGGTGGCCGAGAGCCCGACGGTACTGCGCATCCTGCTCGGGGCGTATCTGCGGCGGCTGCGTGAGGCCAGGCGGATATCGCTGGACGAGGCCGGCAGCGTCATCCGCGCCTCTGCCTCGAAGATCAGCCGGCTGGAAAACGGCCGGGTGGGCTTCAGGGACCGCGATGTGGTGGACCTGCTCGCCTTCTATGGCGTGGCCGACGACAGGCAGTGCCAGACGCTTCGCGACCTTGCCGTTCGCGCCAACTCGCCTGGCTGGTGGCACGACTACGCCGACATCCTGCCTAGCTGGTTCGATGCGTACGTCGGGCTCGAAGAGGCCGCAAGCCAGATCCGCGCCTTCGAGGTGCAGTTCGTGCCTGGGCTGCTGCAGACCGAGGATTACGCCCGCGGCGTCATCATGCTCGGGTACTCCAACCCCAAGGAGATCGGCCGCAGGGTCGCCCTGCGGATGGCCCGCCAGGCCGTACTCGACCGGCCGGACCCGCCCGTCATGCGGACGGTGCTTGACGAGGCTCTGCTGAGGCGGCCGATCGGTGGCTCCAGGGCTATGCGGTCTCAACTGAGCCATCTCATCGACATGTCGCAGCGCCCGAATGTGACCATCCAGGTGATCCCGTTCCAGGCGGGCGGCCATTCCGCGGCGGGCGGTTCGTTCAGCCTGCTGAGCTTCGCCGACTACGAACTGCCCGACGTGGTCTATGTAGAGCAGCTCACCAGCGCTCAGTACTTGGATAAGCCAGAAATCGTCGTCGGCTACGTGGCCGTGATGGAGCGGCTGTGCAGCGAGGCACTCAGCCCGGCGAGCAGCGTCAAGGTCCTCAGGTCGCTGCTCAGGCAGGCCTGATCGGCCAGCCTGAGCGTGCGCCGGAGCGGCTCAGCCCCGGCCCATGAGGTAGAACTCCGGGTTGGGCTGGAGCGCGGCGAGGTGAGCGAGCCGGTTCGAGGCGGCGAATAGCGCGGTGATCGCGCCGACGTCCCAGATCTCGTCGTCGGTAAGCCCTGCCTCGCGGGCCTTGGCGATGTCGTCTTCGCCGAACAGCTCAGGGGTGCGCGCGAGCGCGAGCGCGAGGTCGGCGATCGCGCGGGACCGCGGGTCTAGCCTGGCTTGCCACGGGTTCGCCGCGACCTCGTCGGCAAGGTGCGGGTCCTTGGACCTGATGCGCAGGATCGCGCCGTGGGCGACGATGCAGTAGGTGCAGTGATTGGCGCCTGAGGTCGCCACCACGACGAGTTCGCGCTCGGCCTTGCTCAGCCCTCCCGGCCTGTCCATCAGCGCGTCGTGATAGTCGATGAACGCCCTCAGCTCGGCGGGACGATGGCCGAGGGCGCGGAACACGTTCGGCACGAAACCAGACCGGCGCGCGATCTCGCCGAGCCGCTCCCGCAGGTCGTCGGGGAGATCGTCAAGCTCCGTCATCCCGAACCGGCTCTCCGCCATGGTCGCTCCCGCTGTCCTCGTGGTCTTGTCTGCGCATTCCTAGGATCCCCGTTCCGGCCGTGCCGTACCGTCGATGTGTGCGACCATGCCCTGTTATCGCACGGTTGGCGCGGTGAAGTGACCAGCGACGGGACGAGGCGGGATGAGCGCGACGAGGGCGGGCAGATGAGACGGCGCTTCTGGACCGTGCTGGCGGTGGCGGCGGTGGCCTGCGGCCTGCTGGCAGCGGGCGGCGGCATGGCCGCCGCGATCCAGGCCGAGCCATCCGGCTCGGGCCAGGGGTGGGGTTTTGCGCAGGAGGTGCCAAGCTCAGGCACGCTCAACGCCGGCGGCAACGCCTGGCTCGGGTCGATGTCGTGCGCATTCCCCGGCAACTGCAGCGCGGGCGGCTCGTACCACGACTCGGCAGGCCGGTCCCAGGCGTTCGTGGTCAGCGAGGAGAAGGGGATCTGGCAAAAGGCGAAAAATGTCCCCGGCTTGAGCACGCTGAACGCCGGCCGGTCCGCCGGGGTGGAGGCCGTGTCCTGCCCGGCGGGTGGCACCTGCGGCGCTGGCGGGTACTACACCGATGGCTCAGGGCACGAGCAGGGGTTCGTGGTCAGCGAGACCGGCGCGGCCTGGGGCGAGGCGGTGGAGCTTGATGGTCTCGGCGCGCTGAACAGCGGCGGCAGCGCCGGGGTATACGAGATGTCCTGCCCGTCGGCGGGGAACTGCGCGGCGGGCGGCTCCTACGCCGCCGGGCACCGGACCGAGGCTTTCGTGGCCGACGAGGTGGCAGGCGTCTGGGCCGCCGCGACGGAGGTGCCCGGCACCGCCGCGCTGAACCTCGGGGGCGCCGCCATCACCGGCGCCCTGTCCTGCCCGTCGCCAGGGAACTGCAGCGTGGGCGGCTATTACACCGACATTGACGGCAACCAGCAGGCGTTTGTGGCCAGCGAGACCGCCGGCCTCTGGAGCCCCGCGGAGGAGGTGCCGGGCATCGCGACGCTGAACGCGGGCGGCGCGGCCCAGATCTACGCGTTGTCCTGCCGGTCGGCGGGCAACTGCAGCGCGGGCGGCGCGTACCAGGACGCGGTCGGCTTCCAGCAGGCGTTCGTGGTGAACGAGGTGGGCGGCGTGTGGGGGACCGCAGGCGAGGTGCCGGGCAGCGCGACGCTGAACACCGGCGGCCTGGCCGCCATCACCTCGCTGTCCTGTGCCTCGGCAGGCAACTGCGGCGCGGGCGGCTACTACTCTCAGTCCTCCAGCCACGTCCAGGCGTTCGTGGTCAGCGAGGTCGGCGGCGCGTGGCAGACCGCGGCGGAGGCGCCGGGTACCGCGGCACTCAACAAGCTCAAGAACGGCGGGCTCAGCGCGATCTCGTGCGCGTCGGCGGGCAATTGCAGCGCGGGCGGGTACTACACGAATGCCACCGGCCAGGCCGAGGTGTTCGTGATTACCGAGCGTGGCGGCGTCTGGGGCCCGGCCATCGAGCTCGCGGGCACCGCGAAGCTGAACAAGGGCGGCTTCGACCTGATCACCGCCCTGTCGTGCGGCTCGGCCGGGCACTGCAGCGTCGGCGGCTACTACTCCGACGGCTCGAGGCACAACCAGGTCTTCGTGGCCAGGCAGACCTGACCGATCCGAGCGCCGATGAATGCCTGGGCACCCGCCTCGTCGCCGGCGACCGCGGCACGTGCGCTGGTGCCTGCGGCGGGCAGGCCCGATCCGCGGTGACGGTGCGGTCGATCGACGAGCTTGAGCGGGTCGCCGCGCGGGGCTGGCAGGCTCCGGTCCAGGAGCGGCTCGGCGGCTGGCTGCTGCGCGCGGCCGACGGGTTCACCGGGCGGGCGAACAGCGCGCTGGCCGTCGGCGACCCTGTCATTGCGCTGGGCGAGGCCGTACGCCAGGTACGAGCCTGGTACCGCGCCCGCGGGCTGCCCGCGATGATCGCCGTCGCCTACCCGACCGGGCGGCCGAAAGCGAGCAGCCTTGACCGGTTCCTCGCCGGGCAGGGCTGGACGGTCCGGACCGGCGCCGCCGTCGTGATGACCGCACCAGCCGCAGCCCTGGCGCCGGCCGGAATCGGGGCCACTGTGCGCGTTGAGATGGCCGAGCGGCCCGACGACGAGTGGCTCGGCCGGTATCACTACCGCAGCATGGAGCAGCTGCCCGCGGTCGCTCTGTACCTGCTGTGCTCAGCGCCCTGGCAGGCGTTCGGCTCGGTCCGCGCCGGCGGCCGTACCGTTGCGATCGGCCGGGTGGCTGGCGCCGGCGAGTGGGCCGGCCTGACCGCCATCGAGGTCGACCCGGCCTGGCGACGGCGCGGATTCGGCGCCGCGGTCACGGCCGCGCTGGCCGGCCTGGCCGCTGAGCGCGGCACGCACGAGGTGTACCTGCAGGTCGAGATGGACAACGCGGCTGCCCGCTCGCTGTACCGCCGGGCCGGGTTCACCGACCACCACGGATACCACTACCGGGTAGAGCCCTGAGCTCAGGCCTCGGAGAGCGGGTTGCCTATGGTCTCGGCTACCGGCGCCGGCGTCGATCGGAGCCGGTTGCCGAGCAGCTCGGTAGCCTGGCCGCCCTTCAGCCCGCTGATGAGCGGCGAGTGCGCCAGCCAGAACGCTCCGGCGAACGCCACGAGCAGCGAAAGCGCTTCGAGCGGCCCGGCCGCTCCGCCGGTCGTCAGGTCGTCGCCGAACAGCCCGATCCCGATCGCGATGCTGGCCAGCGGATCGACAAGCACGACGCTGGACTGCGAGGCGACGAGCGGGCCGGCATGGATGGCGTTCTGTGTCAGGAACACACCGAGCGCGCCGAAGCAGGCGAGCGCATAGGTCTGCCAGTGCCGGTACAGCATGGTCCAGTCGGCGGCCGCGAAATCCGAGACCACCTTGGTGCAGGCCGCGGTGAACGCGAAGCTCACGGCGGCCGCGGTGCCGAACATCGCCGACCGCCACCAGCGCGGCCCGCGCAGCGCGAGCACGACGCCGAGTGCGATCACGGCGGTGCACACTCCGCCGGCCACGGCCCACCGCCAGGCGGGCGGCGGCACCATGCCGTACTGCGGGTGGGAGAAGTAAAGGAAGCCCGACAACCCCGCGGTGACGCAGATCGCGCCGAGCCACTCGCGAGGCCCGAGCGGGAACCTGAACCAGATCGCGAGGATCGCGGCAAGGAACACAAGCTCGATGGTGAGGACCGGCTGGACCTGCGACAGCCTTCCCAGATGCAGCGCGATCGCCTGGAGGATGAAGGCGAGGATCATCATCGCGAAGCCGAGCAGCCAGACGCCGCGGCGCAGCGCGTAGGTGATCAGGCTGAGGCGCAATGTCGTCCCAGCCGGGGCGGTCTCCACCCCGAGTCGCTGGAAGACGCTCGTCAGCGCGTTGGCCAGCGCGGCGCCCAGTGCCAGGACATAGACCATCGATCTCCGCCTCTTCTGATCTCCACCTCTGCGACGCGAATGTGACACGGACATCACGCAGAATTGACTCTAGGTCCAGACGCTAACCCGGTACAGAACATTCCCTGGCGCCGCGCGGAACGGGAAGGGGGCACGGAACCATGGGCGGTCCTGCCGACCCCGCCGACCCCGCCGACCCCGCCGAGCCTGCCGAGCCCGCCGAGCCTGCTGGGCGCGCCGAGCCCGCAGGGCCTTCCGAGCGCGACGCACCGCGCCGCCCGCTCAGGCTCGGGATCATCGGGGCCGGCATGATCGCGACCATCGAGCCTGGCTTCCTGCCAGGCCTGGCCCGCATGCGGGACCGTGCCGAAGTCGTCGCGATCACCAGCCGCACCAGGGCAAGGGCCGAGGCCGTCGCCAGGGACTGGGGGATACCCGCGGTGTTCGGCAGCGTCGCCGAGATGCTGTCCGGCCCCGACCTGGACGCCGTGCTCAACCTCACCCCGATTGACGCGCACTACGAGACCTCCATGCAGGTGCTCGCGGCAGGGAAGCACCTGGTCACCGAGAAGCCGATCGCCTCCACCCTCGCCGAGGCCGACGACATCTGCGCGCTGGCTGAGCGGCAGGGAGTGCACGTGCTGGCGGCTCCGGCCGACATGCTGCGGCAGGAGTGGGGGCAGGCCAGGCGGCTGATCGCCGACGGCGCGGTCGGTCAGGTCGCGTTCGCGCGGCTGCAGTCCTCGCACGGCGGCCCGGCCGCCATGGCCTGGCCGACCGACCCGAGCTGGTTCTACGCCAAGGGCGCCGGGCCGCTGCTCGACATGGGGGTGTACGGCATCGACCGGATCACCGGCCTGCTCGGTCCGGCGCTCCGGGTGGCGGCCATGTCCGGCCTGACCGCCCCGGTGCGGCGGGCGCGCGGCGGCCCGTACGACGGCCGCGAGATCCCGGTGACCGAGGACGACAGCACCCTGCTGCTGATCGACTTCGGCGGTGCCAGGTTCGCGATGATCGACGCCACCTTCAACGTGGTGGCCAGCAGGACGCCGCAGCTTGAGCTGTTCGGGACCGCGGGCACGCTGATCGTGGGCAGACCGGGCGCCGCGGCAGACGGCGTGCTCTCGATGGAGTTGTTCCGGCTGGACGCTGCGCCCGGGCTTTCCGGCTGGATCACGCCGCAGCCGATGGACGCCGTACCGCGGCCTGACCTGGCCGTGACGCTGGCCCGCGCCGTCCTCGTCGACCACCTGGTCGACTGCCTGGAGCACGGCGTCAGGCCGGTCACCGCCGCCGACCGCGCGCGGCACACCCTGGAGATCATGCTCGCCGCGCAGACGGCTGCCCGCGAGGGCCGTACGGTGCCGCTCACCACGACGTTCGAGCCGCTCTAGCCGACCGGGTGGTCGGTGCCGGCGCCCCCCGGCGCGTTCCCGGCAGTCACGGCGCCCGGCCTGAAGGCGGCGACGAGCTTGGCCACCAGCGTGGCCAGGAAAATCTGGCCGGACATCGCCTCGATCATGGCCACGGCCCGGCCGGCCGAATCGGCGGCGGTGAAATCGCCGTAGCCGAGCGTGGTAAGCGTGGTGAAGCTGAAGTACTGGAAGATCGGCAGGGAGTGCGGGTTGCCGGCCTGGGTGAAGAAACTGCCGTTCAGCCACCACATGGCCACGTAGAACTGCGCGAACATCAGGCCGATGATCAGGTAAGCGCTGATCGCCCCGTAGATGCTCTGCGCGGTCACCGAAGGCATGGACAGGATCTGCCTGATGATCAGGACCACGGTGACCAGCAGCAGCGCGCCGGTCCAGATCGCGGCGGCGCCGCGCCCGACGCTGCCGCCTTCGTGCACTCCCAGGATGATGACCAGCAGCGACGCGGCCGCGCCAGCTGACAGCGTCAGCTGCACCGTGCGGCGGCGCAGCGGCAGGTTGCGTATCGCCAGCGCGACGGCAACGGTGAAGAGCACGACCAGCGCGTCGTTGATCCACTTGCCGTTATTGGAGTTCAGGAACGCCGACAGCAGGTAGGAGACGATCAGCAACACCAGCAGGAAGCCGTACCGCACGCGCCGGCGGCGCGGCTGGCCGGCCCGACCACCCCGGCCTGGCCGACCCGCCCGGCGTGGCGCGTCGGCCTCGCCGGAAGCCTGCTCGCTGGCCGTGATGATCTCCTCGTCGGAAGCGCCTGAGCCCCCGCCGCGGCAATGGGCCGCGGCGGGGGCATCCGGCTGTACTAGTCGGGACTGGCTGGCCGGCCAGCCAGCGCTAAATCTGTCCGGCCGCGCGGCGCGGACGGAGCAGCGCCCAGATGATGAAGGCGTCGAGGACGATCATGATGATCGACCACAGCGGCGTGAACGGGATGAACATGAAGTTGCCGATGGCGCTGATCACCGCCAGCACGGCGCCGACGTAGCGCGCCCAGGCCATCCCCAGGAAGACGCACACACCGGCGGCGAACACGACGATGCCGAGTATGACCTCCGCCCAGCCCCAGCCGTGCAGGCTCCAGGCGTAGGTGTAGCCCGAGGCCGGAGAGTGCACGTAGACGTGCGAGGACGACAGCGCCGCGATGCCGACGATGATGCTCCACAGTCCGCCGAGCACCATCAGCGTCCCGGCCAGGGCCGTGAACGTGACGACGGCGCCGCGGTGCTCGTCGGCAGCGTGACGGCCGCCCCCGCGGTACTCCTGGCCGTAGGCCTGCGTACCGGAGCGAGCCTCGGCCTGTCCCCGCTGGACCTGTCCCGGCTGGACCTGTCCCGGCTGGACCTGGCCGGTCTGGACCTGCCCGCCCTGGTCCTGTCCCGGCTCGTACCCCATCGTGGAGCCTGACGCGCCGGCTTGCCGATCTTGTGGATTACCCATGTCAAGCCGCCCCCTCTCTCGCTAGCCGCGAGCGGCTTGCTCGCGGCCTTGGCCCCGCAGGCGCCGTGTAGCCAACTCCCCCTGGCGGCCAGCGAGTACTCCGTTCGCTGTCCGTCCTACCCGTTCTGGTGTGGCAGAACGCACTTTCTGGGCCTGGCCTAGGCGCGGGCCTAAGCAGGCCGAAGCAGGCCTAAGCAGACGCCAGCCGCCCAGGGTCGGCCGCCGACTGCGCGGCGGCGCCCGCGCGGCGCAGGCTCAGCGCGGTGATCGTCATGATCAGGCCATAGACGATCAGCCAGATTCCGATCACCGCGACAAGGATGGTGAGCGAGATCGTCGGCCAGAACAGCACGATCAGGCCGGCGGCCAGGCTCAGGACTCCGGCCACCACGGTCAGGCCACGCCCGGGGAACGAGCCACCGAACAGCCCGGCAGCGACGTCAGCGATGCCGTGCAGTACCCAGAACAGGCCGACGATGATGGCCAGGACCGCGATCGTCACGTTGTAGTGCCGAATGCAGTACAGGCCGATGATGATCGCGAGCAACCCGATCAGGACATAGGCCACCCGCCTGCCACCGCTCGCCTCGTGCGCCGTGAATCCGTCGATCAGACGCAGCAGGCCGGCCACGATGAGGGAGGCGCCGATCAGCACGGCGACGATCGTCAGCGTGGCCTTCGGCCAGGCCAGCAGCAGGATCCCGACGACGATCGCGCCGATCCCGGCCGCCATGAAGGCCGGCCAGGCGCTGCGGGCGAAGTCCGGGCCGAACATGGCCCCGTCGGCTGGCGTGGCCGACACCTCGGACCAGCCCTGCTGGCCATGCTGGCCGGGTTGGCCCGGCTGACCCGGCGGATCTGGCCGGGTCGGGTGCGGTGTGGTCATGCGGCCCTCCTTGCACTGGCCAGATGCCCGCGCTCCGCGCAGGCGGGTCGACGGCGGGCCGCTGGTGGAGCCCGCGGCGCGCGCCGTGCCCTCATGCTCGGGCCGCGCCCCTGGCCGTTCACCACCCGTGGCGGGTGATTGTGCTCGCGAGGCCCTAGACTTGGCGGCCGTAGCCGTCGGCGGAATCCGCGCTGCTTCAGCGGCTCCGAGACCTATCCGACCGGGCAATCCCGCGCGCTGCCGCCAGGACCCGGCAATCCGAGGAGTGACTGCGTCGTGAAGACCGACGTTGAGGAACTGAGCCCGACCCGCGTGCGCCTGACGGTCGAGGTCCCGTTCGATGAGCTGAAGCCGAGCCTGGACCACGCCTACCGCGAGATCAGCCAGCAGGTGCGGATCAGCGGGTTCCGTCCCGGCCACGTGCCGCGCCAGATCCTCGACCAGCGGGTGGGCCGCGGCGCGGTGCTTGAGCACGCGATCAACGACGCGATGAACGACCTCTACCTCAAGGCCGTGCGCGAGGCGCAGGTCTCGGCGCTCGGCCAGCCGGAGGTCGAGATCACCAAGCTGGACGACGGCACCGAGGTGGTGTTCACCGCCGAGGTCGACGTGCGGCCGAGCTTCAAGGTCCCCGACCTCGGCGGAATCACGGTGGTGGTGGAGGACGCCGAGGTCAGCCCTGACCAGGTGGAGGAGTACCTCGCCGCGCTGCGGGAGCGGTTCGCCTCGCTGCGGGCAGCCACGCGGCCCGCCCAGTCCGGCGACTACGTGTCGATCGACCTGTCCGCCCAGGTCGATGGCGAGCCCGTGGCCGACGCCCAGGCGACCGGCATCTCCTACGAGGTGGGCAGCGCCTCGATACTCGACGGGCTTGACGAGGTGCTCGAGGGCATGTCGGCTGATGAGTCGGCGACGTTCAGCACCGAGCTGGCCGGCGGCGAGCACGAGGGCCAGCAGGCTGACGTCACGGTCACTGTCCGCAGCGTCAAGGTGAAGGACCTGCCCGAGCTCGACGACGACTTCGCGCAGTCCGCCAGCGAGTTCAACACCGTCGGCGAGCTGCGCGCGAACACCCGCAGGCAGCTCGAGCTCATGCGCCAGGCCGCGCAGGCGGGGCAGGCCAGGGACCGCGCCATCGAGGAACTGCTGGCCAGGGTCGACATGCCGCTGCCCGATGCGCTCGTCGAGCACGAGATCGAGCATCGGCGCGAGTCGCTTGAGAGCGACCTCGCCAGGGCCGGGCTGACGATGGACGCCTACCTGGAGGGCAGGCAGTTCGGCCAGGCCGACATGGAGAAGGAGATCGCCGACGACGTGCGGCGCTCGATCAAGGCCAGGTTCATACTCGACCAAATCGCCGAGCACGAGAACCTCGGCATCGAGCAGGAGGAGATCGGCCAGTACATCACCCAGCTGGCCTACCAGCAGGGTGTCTCGCCTGACGCGTTCGCCCGCCAGCTCACCGACGGAGGCCAGCTCGGCGCGGTGGTCGCCGACGTGCTGCGGTCCAAGGCCGCGGACTACGTGGCCGAGCGGGTCAAGGTCACCGACGAGTCTGGCCGCAAGGTGGAGGTCGGCGGTGCCGCTGCGCCGGCCGATGAGGAGGCCGGCCAGGACGACGGCGAGGAGGCCGGCGAGCCTGCGCCCGTCGCCAAGGGCCGGTCGGGCCGCCGCTCCGCTAAGGACACCAGGGACGCCAAAGACGCCACGGACGGCGACGACGGCGATGCCGCGGCGGCGCCGAAGGCCAAGGGCAGGGGCCGCCGCTCCGCCAGGGATACCAAGGACGCCAAGGGAGCCGAGGGAGCCGAGGCTGCGGCCGAGGCTGACTAGCGGCGCCGCATGGCCAGGGCCCGGCCGCTACGGCCGGACCCCGCGTGCCTGCGCCCAGAGCGAACAGGCCGCAGCCGTGGATCTGGGCGCCCCGGCAGCGGGTTAGGGTCACAGTCGTAAGCCATGAAGACAACCGATGCGAGTGGCACGGTGCGGTCGCGCACCGGCCCGTCGAAGAGTGAGGGAGGGCGCCGTGACCACGCCGCGTGAAGATTCGCTTCCGGCCCAGGTGCTCGCGCGGGCCGCGGAGGGCTCGATGATGCTGATGAGCGACCAGCTCTTCCAGCGGCTGCTGCGGAACCGGATCATCTTCCTCGGGCAGCAGGTCGATGACGATCTCGCGAACCGGATCTGCGCGGAGATCATCCTGCTGGCCGCCGAGGACGCCAAGCGCGACATCAGCATCTACATCAACTCGCCGGGCGGGTCGGTGAGCGCCGGGCTGGCCATTTACGACGTGATGCAGTACGTGCCGAATGACATCCGCACGTACGCGATGGGGATGGCCGCCTCGATGGGCCAGTTCCTGCTCTGCGCGGGCACGAACGGCAAGCGGTATGCGATGCCGCACGCGCAGGTCATGCTGCACCAGCCGCACGGCGGCATCGGCGGCACCGCGTCGGACATCAGGATCCAGGCCGAGCAGATCCTGTACGTCAAGCGGATCCTGGCCGAGCGCACCGCCATGCACACCGGGCAGACCGTCGAGCAGATAGAGAAGGACTCGGACCGCGATCGCTGGTTCACGGCCGACCAGGCTAAGGAGTACGGATTCGTCGACCACGTGGTGCGCAGCGCCACCGAGGTCCCATCGGAAGGTGCGGTGTCATGAGCATCGATCCCCAGCGCATCGAGCCGCAGGCCAGGTACGTCCTGCCGTCATTCGTCGAGCGGACGCCGTACGGGATCAAGGAGATGAACCCGTACAACAAGCTCTTCGAGGAGCGGATCATCTTTCTCGGCGTGCAGATCGACGACGCGTCGGCCAACGACGTGATGGCCCAGCTGATCACGCTGGAGTCGATCGACCCCGACCGAGACATCCTGATCTACATCAACTCGCCAGGCGGGTCGATGACCTCGATGATGGCGATCTACGACACCATGCAGTACGTCAAGCCGGACATCCAGACGTTCTGCCTCGGGCAGGCCGCTTCGGCCGCCGCCGTGCTGCTCGCGGCCGGCACCAAGGGCAAAAGGATGGCGCTGCCGAACTCGCGCATCCTGATCCACCAGCCAGCGATCGAGAGCGGCTACGGCCAGTCAAGCGATCTGGAGATCCAGGCCAAGGAGATCCAGCGGATGCGCCAGGCGATGGAGGCTGTGCTTGCCAAGCACACGGGCAAGGACGAGGAAGAGATCCGCAGGGACATCGAACGCGACAAGTTCCTAACCGCCCAGGAAGCCAGGGAGTACGGGCTGGTAGATGACGTACTCACGATGCTGAAGCGCCAGCCCGTTGTAGTGTCGTCCTAAGCACGTAACGCAACTGCGGCGCGTGTGTGGTGACGACCCGGAGTAAGCGACTACGGTCTTAACAGACGAGATATCGTCGAGGTCCCGGCGGCTGCTGCGCCGCCGTCGGGACATTGGCTGTAGCTGGCTCGAATCGCCCATATCGGGTGGCGCTGGAGAGGGAGAATCGCGGTGGCACGCATTGGCGATGGCGCTGACCTGCTGAAGTGCTCGTTCTGCGGCAAGAGCCAGAAGCAGGTCAAGAAGCTGATCGCCGGACCTGGCGTGTACATTTGCGACGAATGCATCGATCTGTGCAACGAGATCATCGAGGAGGAGCTGGCCGAGCCGTCCGAGATCAAATGGGACAGCCTGCCCAAGCCCCGCGAGATCTACGAGTTCCTCGACTCCTACGTGATCGGCCAGGAGAAGGCCAAGAAGGGCCTGTCGGTCGCGGTCTACAACCACTACAAGCGGATCCAGTCCGGCGGTGAGCGGACCGCGGAGGACGGTGTCGAGCTGGCCAAGTCGAACATCCTGCTGCTCGGCCCGACGGGCTCGGGCAAGACGCTGCTCGCGCAGACCCTCGCCAGGCTGCTGAACGTGCCGTTCGCGATCGCCGACGCCACCGCGCTGACCGAGGCGGGCTACGTTGGCGAGGACGTCGAGAACATCCTGCTCAAGCTGATCCAGGCCGCCGATTACGACGTGAAGAAGGCCGAAACCGGGATCATCTACATCGACGAGATCGACAAGATCGCCCGCAAGAGCGAGAACCCGTCGATCACCAGGGACGTCTCGGGCGAGGGCGTGCAGCAGGCGCTGCTGAAGATCCTGGAGGGCACCACAGCGTCTGTGCCGCCGCAGGGCGGCCGCAAGCACCCGCACCAGGAGTTCATCCAGATCGACACCACGAACGTGCTGTTCATCTGCGGCGGCGCGTTCGCCGGGCTCGAGAAGATCATCGAGCAGCGGGTGGGCCGCAGCGGCATGGGCTTCGGCGCCGTGCTCCGGGTGAAGACCGACCGGACCTCGTCGGACCAGTTCGCCGAGGTGATGCCGGAGGACCTGCTGAAGTTCGGCATGATCCCCGAGTTCGTCGGCCGGCTGCCGGTGATCACCAGCGTGCACAACCTGGACCGCGAGGCTCTCATCAGGATCCTGACCGAGCCGCGCAATGCCCTGGTCAGGCAGTACCGGCGGCTGTTCGAGCTGGACGGCGTGGACCTCGAATTCACCGACGACGCGCTCGAGGCAGTGGCTGATCAGGCGATCCTGCGCGGCACCGGCGCGCGCGGGCTGCGCGCGATCCTTGAGGAAGTGCTGCTGTCGGTGATGTACGAGGTGCCAAGCCGCAAGGACGTCGAGCGGGTCGTGATCACCACCGAGGCCGTGCTCGAGAACGTCAACCCGACCCTGGTGCCGCGCGGCACCGTGCTGCGCAAGCCGCGGGAGAAGTCGGCCTGACCGGCAGCGGGTCCGATCGGGCACCGGGCCAGGCGCGCCTCAGGCGTCCTGCAGGCTCGGCCGCATCGCGAGCATCAGCACGGCGAGGTCGGCCGTGCTGCCCGCCGACAGCGGCGAGACAAGCACCCCGGCCGTGCGCTGTGTGGCCCAGCCGCAGGCCGCCATCTTGACCCCGGCCATCGTCGCGACCGTGCATGCCGCCGCGCCGCCGCGTGCGCCGGCCAGGACCGGGATCGTCGTTACCGCTGCCACTCGCCCCGCCCCCGCTGAGCGGGTGCCCTCCAGGCCGGTCAGCAGCCGGCCGATCGTCGTCGCTGGGTCGCCCAGCCCCTGCTGCGTGCCAAGCCCGAGGTACAGGATCCAAGCCGTATGGCCGGTGGCAGGGTCGATGTGGCCTGGCTCGCCGTAGATGCCGCCCGGATGGACGGCCGCGGTGTCGCCGCCGTCGGTCGCGTAGGCCGCTGCGCCGAACCGGTGCCTGAACACCTTAAGCACCTGCCTCTCGGCGAGCTGGTAGACCGGCCCGGAGCGCAGCGGCAGGTTCCCGGCCTGCGGCGGTGCGGGGATGACGAGCGGCCCGGGCGCGGGCCTGGCGCTGGCTGCGTGCGCCGCGAGCGTGACCCTGGCGATGTGCACGGTGGTGCACACCAGCGCGGGCCCGGCCAGTGCCGTGATCACGAACACGGCGAGCGCCCGGCGATTGCTGACCCTCGCCCGCGCCGCGCGCCGCGCGGCCTTGCGCTCGCTCCTGGCGGCCTTGCGCTGCCGCCGGGCCGACTGGCGGCCATCCGGCACCGCCTCAGGCAGGGCTGGCGCGTCCGGCGGGGCTGGCGCGTCCGGCGGGGCTGATACGTCGGATGGAGCCGATTCGTCGACGGGGGTTTCTGCGTCACGATGGGTTATTGCGTCGGGCGGAGCCAGCGTTTCATGAGGTGCTGGCGCGACGGGCCGGGCTGCTGCGATCAGCGCGGCTGAGCGCCTGGTCAGGTATCCGGCACGGGCCAGCATCTCGTCCAGGCTGAGCTCGGCGCCAGCCTGGGCGGCACTGGCCTCGGACGCAGCGGCGTCGGCGGCGGCGTCACCAGAACCGGTCGCCCCGGGCCCACCGCCCTCGGACGCGGCAGGCCGGTCGCGGCTGATCGTCCACGGCCCGGCCAATGGTCCATCACCTCGTACTCGGCAATTCAGCCGGCCAGAAGCGGCAGCCAGGCCAGCGGGCGGTGACAAGAAGAATAGGTCAGCAACACGGACCGAACGATGCAGAGGTAACAAATCCGTCCGGCGAACCGTGGACACGATCGGCGGGACCCGGCAGCGGCCCGGTAGTACGTAGACTCTGCTGACGTGACGACCGCTGACCAGACTGCGCACACCGAGACTGTGCACTCCGACGCTGCGCACCCGGGCGCCGATGCCTCAGGCGCCAGCTCGCTTCCGCCGCAGTACCTGCCCGGCGACGTCGAGTCCCGGCGCTACCAGGGCTGGGTCGACGCCGGCTACTTCACCGCAGACGCCGCATCGGACGCGCCCGCGTTCACCATCATGATCCCGCCGCCGAACGTCACCGGCTCGCTGCACATCGGTCACGCGCTGGACCACACGCTGATCGACGCGCTGGTCCGCCGCCGCCGGATGCAGGGCTACAACGCGCTCTGGCTGCCAGGCACCGACCACGCCGGCATCGCCACCCAGAACGTGGTCGAGCGCGAACTCGCCAAGGAAGGCCTGTCCAGGCACGATCTCGGCCGGGAGGAGTTCGTCCAGCGGGTCTGGCGGTGGAAGGCCGAATACGGCGGCCGGATCCTGTCCCAGATGCGCAGCCTTGGCGACAGCGTGGACTGGACGCGCGAGCGGTTCACCATGGACGAGGGACTGTCCAGGGCGGTCCAGACGATCTTCAAGCGGCTGTTCGACGACGGCCTGATCTACCGCGCCGACCGGATCATTAACTGGTGCCCGCGGTGCATGACCGCGCTCTCCGACATCGAGGTGGATCACTCCGACGACGACGGCGAGCTGGTCAGCATCCGCTACGGTGACGGCGACGCCTCGATCGTGGTGGCCACCACCCGGGTGGAGACCATGCTCGGCGACACGGCCGTCGCCGTGCATCCCGACGACGCGCGGTATACCCACCTTGTCGGCGCCACGCTTGAGCTGCCGCTGACCGGCCGCCAGATCCCCGTCGTCGCCGACCCGCACGTGGACCCGGAGTTCGGCACCGGCGCGGTCAAGGTGACCCCCGCGCACGACCCTGACGACTTCGAGATCGGCAGGCGCCACGACCTGCCCGGCCTGACGATCATGGACGAGCGCGGCCTGATCACCGCGCCAGGCCCGTTCGAGGGGCTTGACCGCTTCGAGGCCAGGCCGGCCGTGCTCGCGGCACTGAGGGAACAGGGTCGCGTTATCGAAGAAAAAAGACCTTACGTGCACGCCGTCGGGCACTGCGACCGGTGCGGCACCACCGTCGAGCCCCGGCTTTCGCTGCAGTGGTTCGTCAAGGTCGGGCCGCTGGCCAAGGCCGCAGGCGACGCCGTGCGGGACGGCCGGGTCAGGATCTACCCGGCTCAGCTGGCCGGCCGCTACTTCGACTGGGTCGACGACATGCACGACTGGTGCATCAGCCGCCAGCTGTGGTGGGGCCACCGGATCCCGGTCTGGTACTCCGCCGACGGCGAGGTCCGCTGCGTCGGCCCTGACGAGGAGCCGCCGGGGTCGGGTGAGGCGGGCGAGACGGAGTGGACCCAGGATCCCGACGTGCTCGACACCTGGTTCTCCTCGGCGCTGTGGCCGTTCTCCACGCTCGGCTGGCCGGACGACACGGCGGACCTGCGCGCGTTCTACCCGACCAGCGTGCTGGTGACCGGCTACGACATCTTGTTCTTCTGGGTCGCCAGGATGATGCTGTTCGGGCTGTACGCGATGGCGGACGCCGGGCCCGACGGGTCGGTGCCGTTCCGCCAGGTGGCGCTGCACGGCCTGGTGCGGGACGCGTTCGGCAAGAAGATGTCCAAGTCCCGCGGCAACACCGTGGACCCGCTCGACTGGATCGCCAGATTCGGTGCCGACGCGACCCGGTTCACCCTGGCCAGGGGCGCGAGCCCGGGCGGCGACGTCGCGCTCAGCGAGGAATGGGTGGCCGGAGCGCGCAACTTCTGCAACAAGCTGTGGAACGCCACCAGATTCGCGCTGATGAACGGGGCCGTGGCAGGCGGTGCCCCGCTCTCGGCTGACGATCGCGCGGCGCTCGGCGTGCCGGACCGGTGGATCCTGTCCCGGCTGGCCGCCGTGACCGCCGAGGTGGACGCGCTGTTCGAGGAGTTCGAGTTCGCCAAGGTCTGCGACGCGCTCTACCACTTCGCCTGGGACGAGTTCTGCGACTGGTATCTGGAGCTTGCCAAGCCGGTGCTGACCAGCAAAGGGCCGGGCGGCGACGACCAGGCCGGGGCGGAGCTCACCAGGCGGGTGCTCGGCCACGTGCTCGACCAGCTGCTCCGGCTGATCCACCCGGTGATGCCGTTCGTCACCGAGGAGCTGTGGACGGCGCTGACTGGCGGCGAATCCGTGATGGCCGCGGCCTGGCCGACCGCCGACCAGGCCGCCGCCGACCTGCGGGCCGAGGCCGAGGTGGAGTCGCTGATGCGGCTGGTCACCGGCGTCCGGCGGTTCCGCGCCGACCAGGGCGTGCGGCCCACCCAGCGGGTACCTGCGGTCTTCGACGGGATCGCCGGCTCGCCACTCGCCGGGCACGAGCCGTCGATCAGGGCGCTGCTGCGGCTGACCGAGCCCGCCGCGGGCTTCGCGCCCAACGCGTCGGTGCAGGCCGAGGGCATCACCGTCCGGCTGGACACCTCGTCGGGTATCGACGTGGCCGCGGAGCGGCGCAGGCTGGCCAAGGACCTGGCCGCGGCGCAGGCCGACGCCGAGGGCTCCGAGCGCAAGCTGTCCAGCGCCTCGTTCGTGGCGAAGGCGCCGGCCGAGGTGGTGGCCAAGAGCAGGGAACGCCTTGCCGCCGCCCAGGCCGAGATCGCCAGGCTCGCCGAGCGGCTCGACGCCCTGGCCGAGCGGTGAGGCAGACCGCGGGGCCAGGGACGTGACCGAAGCTACCGAGGCCGAGCTCCGGCTGGTCGAGCAGCAGATACTCGCTCGCCGGCCCGAGCACTCGATCGACCCTTCGCTGGACCGGATCGCCGATCTGGTGCACCTGCTCGGCGACCCGCACGGCGCCTACCCGGTCATCCACATCACCGGCACCAACGGCAAGACGTCGACCGCGCGGATGACGCAGACCCTGCTGCACGCGCGCGGGCTGCGCACCGGGCTGTTCACCAGCCCGCACCTGAGCTCGATGCGCGAGCGGATCGGCGTGGACGGCGTGCCGCTCAGCGCGGAGCGGTTCGTCGAGGTCTACCGGGAGATCGAGCCTTACCTGCTGCTGGTGGACTCCCGCCACCCGGTCAGGCTGTCGTTCTTCGAGGTGCTGGTCGCGATGGCGTTCGCCGCGTTCGCCGACGCGCCGGTGGACGTCGCGGTGGTCGAGGTCGGCATGGGCGGCACCTGGGACAACACCAACGTCGCCGACGGGGTGGTGGCCGTGGTCACGCCGATCTCGATCGACCACGCCAAGTACCTCGGCGACACCGTCGCCAAGATCGCGGCCGACAAGGCGGGCATCATCAAGCCGGGCGCCGTCGCGGTGATCGGCCAGCAGCCGGTCGAGGCCGCCGCCGAGCTGATGCGCCGGGCCAGCCAGGTCGGCGCCAGCGTGGCCAGGGAGGGCATCGAGTTCGGCGTGCTCAGCCGCGAGCTGGCCGTGGGCGGTCAGCGGCTGTCTATCCGCGGCCTGCTCGGTGAGTACCACGACCTGTACCTGCCGCTGTTCGGCGCGCACCAGGCGGCCAACGCGGCCTGCGCGCTTGCCGCGGTGGAGGCGTTCTCCGGTGCGCAGGGCTCGCCGGACGGCTCCGGCGGGGCTGGCCGGGACGGGATGGCGGACACCGGGCGGGACGCGGACGTGGCGGTACGGTCGGCCGCGGCGCGCGGGACCGTGCCGCTCGATGCCGGGCTGGTCGCCGGGGCGTTCGCCGCGATGTCCTCGCCTGGCCGCCTCGAGGTGGTCAGGCGCAGCCCGCTGGTGGTCGTCGACGCCGCGCACAACCCGGGGGGGATGGCGGTGCTGGCGCAGGCGCTGCGCGAGTCGTTCGGGTCGGCCGAGGTGATCGCCGTGCTAGCGGTCAGCGCGGACAAGGACGTGGCCGGGATCCTCAGCGAGCTTGAGCCGGTGGCCGCCGCGGTCGTCGCGACCGGTAACTCTTCGCACCGCTCGATGGCGCCCGATGCCCTGGCCGATCTCGCGCAGGCCGAGTTCGGCCCTGACCGGGTGCATGTCGCGGCCAGGCTCGACGACGCGATCGAGCTAGCTGTCGGCCTGGCTGACGAGGCCGAGGCGCTGATCGGCGGGCCGCTGGCCGGGCTGATGCCCGGCGAGCCCGGCCTCGGAGCCACCGCGGGGACGCTGGTGCTGGTCACCGGGTCGGTCGTCACGGCGGGGGACGCCAGGCTGCTGCTGACCGGGGCCGGGCTCGCCGACCGCCAGGCGGGCGGCCCCGGCGGCCCTGGCCCGGTCACGGGGAGCGAGCGGTGAGCAGGCTCACCGCCACGGTGCTCTGGCTCGAGGCGGTGCTGATCGCGCTGACCATCGTCCCCGCGGTGAAGCTCGAGCACGTCGCGCCGCTCACCGCGAGCGTGGCGGCCGGGGTCGCGGTGCTCGCCTCGGTCATGCTCGCCGTTCTGGCCAGGCGCTATCTGCCGGCCACGCTAGTGGGCGGCAGCATTCTCCAGGCCCTGGTGATCGCGTCGGGAATCGTCCTTCCTGCCATGTATATTCTCGGTGCGATCTTCGCCATGCTCTGGGTGACCGGAATCTGGCTTGGTCATCGGGTGGAAAGTTCCTCGTAACGGGATTGCAACTTCTCGCGACTTCGTGTCTGATCTGGCCGGACCCGGTGAGGAAAGGTCGTAGCCCGGCCGGTAGGCTCTTCCCCTGCGGATCACCGCTGCCCGAGTTGGGCTGACACGAAGCGAAATTAGCACATGGTTGCAGAGTGGCCTTTTCGCGGACATGCGAAGAATGCACATAAATATAGCATCAGTGACCGTTAGGTACGAAATAGCTTTGACGTGGGGACGCACATGAGCAACGCGCTTGGATTCATGGGCCGCGATATGGCCGTCGACCTCGGGACCGCCAACACCCTCGTGTACGTGCGCGGTCGCGGGATCGTGCTCAACGAGCCGTCCGTGGTCGCGCTCAATACCAACTCAGGCCAGATCGTCGCCGTCGGCCTGGAGGCCAAGCGCATGATCGGCCGCACCCCGGCCAACATCATCGCGGTCCGGCCGCTGAAGGACGGCGTCATCGCCGACTTCGACGTCACCGAGCGGATGCTGCGCTACTTCATCCAGAAGGTGCACCGGCGGGTCGGCCTGGCCAAGCCGCGGATCGTGATCGCGGTGCCCAGCGGCATCACGGGGGTGGAGCAGAGCGCCGTCAAGGAGGCAGGCCACCAGGCGGGCGCCCGGCGGGTCTACATCATCGAGGAACCGATGGCCGCGGCCATCGGCGTCGGACTGCCGGTGAACGAGCCGACCGGCAACATGGTCGTCGACATCGGCGGCGGCACCACAGAGGTCGCCGTGATCTCGCTCGGCGGCATCGTCACCGCGCAGTCGATCAGGGTTGGCGGCGACGAGCTTGACCAGGCCATCATCAGCTGGGCGAAGAAGGAGTACTCGCTGACGCTCGGCGAGCGGACCGCCGAGGAGATCAAGGTGACGCTCGGGTCGGCGTCCGAGACCCCGGACGAGCCGAGCGCCGAGATCCGCGGCCGGGACCTGGTGACCGGCCTGCCGAAGACCGTGGTGATCTCCGCGGCCGAGATCCGCAAGGCCATGGCCGACACCCTCACCGTGATCGTGGACGCCGTCCGCACCACGCTGGACAAGTGCCCGCCCGAGCTGGCCGGCGACGTGATGGACCGCGGCATCGTGGTGACCGGCGGCGGGGCGCTGCTGCGCGGCATCGACCAGCGGCTGCGCGACGAGACCTCGATGCCGATCCACGTCGCCGAGCAGCCGCTCGAGTCCGTCGCGCTGGGCACCGGCCGGTGCGTGGAGGACTTCGAGACGCTGCGCCAGGTGCTCGTGCCCGAGTTCCGCCGCTGAGGGTGCCGGTCCGATGCGCGACACCCGACTGACCAGGCTGCTGCTCAGCGCTGCCCTGGTCGCCGCGCTTACGCTGATCGCGGTCGACTACTCCGACGGCTCGTCCTCGGTGGTCAGGTCGGCCAGGAGTGCCGCAGGCGCCATTCTCGGGGGTGCCGAGCGGGCCGTCAGCACCGTGACCGCGCCGGTCGGCCGGTTCTTCGCCTCTGGCCTGGCCGGCTCGGGCGGCGGGAGCTCGGCGTCGCTGCGGCGGCAGCTCGCCGCGATGCGCGCCGAGCTGAGCGCCGCGCGGCTGTCCAGAGCGCAGTACGGCCAGCTGCGCCGGATGCTCGGCGAGGCGGGCCGCGGCGGCTACCGGGTGGTCGCCGCTTCGGTGATCGGCTACGGCCAGGGCCCGCAGCAGACCGTGACCCTGGACGCGGGCAGCACCGCCGGGATCAGGCCGCAGATGACGGTCATCGACGGCGACGGCCTGGTCGGCCAGGTCATCGCCGTGAGCCCGGCGACATGCACGGTGCTGCTGGCCAGTGCCCCGAGCTCGGTGGTCGGGGTGCGGCTGGCGCCAAGCGGTCAGATCGGCTGGGTGACCGGCGGCGGGCGAGGACCGTCAGGCCCGGCGCTGCTCAGGCTGCAGGTGCTCGACCCGGCCGCGCTCGCGCCCGGCGAGCAGCTTGTCACGGCCGCATCGGTGCGCGATCGCCCGTTCGTGCCGGGGGTTCCGGTCGGCGTGGTCGTGTCGGTGCGCAGCAGGGGCGGCCCGCTGACCGGCCAGGCGCTGGTCAGGCTTTACACCGGGCTGACCGCGCTCGACGTGGTCGGCATCGTGGTCGCGCCGCCGGACCGCAACCCGCGGTTCTCCGTGCTCCCGCCGCGCCCGACGCCCACGCCGACTCCCAAGCCCACCCCGTCGTCGTCGGGGGGCGCCTCACCGCACTCGCACCCCGCGACCGCGGCCGGCCAGGGACCTGGCCGGCATGGCTAAGCTGCTCGTTGCCGCGGCGGCGCTGGGCGCCGCCCTGCTCGCGCAGCTCACGATCGTCAACGGGCTGCCGCTGCCCGGCGGCGCGGTACCCGACCTGGTGCTGGCGTGCGTGGTGGCCACCGGCCTGACCGCCGGGCCGCGCGCAGGGCTGCTGGCTGGCTTTTGCACCGGGCTCGCCGTGGATCTCGCGCCGCCGGACACCGGCCTGCTGGGCGTGTACGCGCTGGCGTTCTGCCTGGTGGGGTACCTGTGCGGACGGCTGCGGTCGGTCACGCTCGCCTCGGCGGGGCTGGCGATGCTCACCGCGGCGTGCGCGATGGCGGCCGGCGAAGTCCTGGTCGCCTGCCTGACCCTGGCGCTGGACACGCCTGGTCCCACGCTCGCGTCGGTCGCCGCTGGCCTGCCGTGGTCGGTCCTGTACGACGCGATGGCGAGCCCGGTCGTGCTGCTGGTCTGGGTCAGGGCGGCGGCCCTGCTCGGCGCCAGCTTCAGCCCGGTGGACGACACGCCGGCAGTGGAGGCCGGCGGCAGCGCGGCGCCTTCGGCGGTCGCCGCGGTCCGGCGCGGCGCGCTCGGCGCGAGCCAGCGCCCGGCCGGGCGCTGGCTGGTCGGGGACGGCGCGGAGGAAGCCGCCGCCGTGGGCGCGGTCGGCTGGCTGGACGGCCCGCCGCGATCCCGCCGGGCCCGCAGGGACCTGGCCAGGCTCACCGCCACGCTGACCGGCGCGAGCCCGCGTGCCGGGGCGTTCTGGGTCGGCAGCCGGCCGCCCGGCCTGGTCACCGCGCCGCCAGCGGCCGGGCCTGGCCAGAGCGGGCTGGCCCGGTTGCACCCCGACGCTGGCACGGCCGGGTCGGCGGCGCCGGTCGGCGGGCCCGCGCCTGGCCCGCGGCCGGCCAAGCCGGTGAGGCTCGGGCTGGCCAGCGAGCAGCGCCGCCGTGCTCGCAGCCGGCGCGGCCCGGCCTGGGCCGCCGCCCGTCACGGCGACGGAGGGCAGCACGGCCCTGACCGGCACGGGGTGCGCGGGCCTGGGCTGCCGAGCATCCCATTCGGCGCTGGCGGCCAGGCCGGCCAGGGAGACGCGCTCTGGCGCCGGGTCACCGGCCGGCCTCGCGCGGCAGGGACTCAGCCCGGCCGGCCACGGCCGGCCGGGCACGGCGTGCCGAGGATCGCCTTCGGATCCAGGGCCGACCTGGCCGTCCCGCACCGGACCAGCCCCGGCCGGCCGGCCGCGCCGAGGTTCCGCGCGGCACTGGCCAGGTCGGCGTCCGGCCCGTGGCTGGCCCGCTCGGCGACGGCGTCCGGCCGGACCGCAAGGTTCGGCTCGGCGGGCGGGCTCGGCCATGGGCCCGGCGCGGTACGGCCCGCCGGCGGCGCGCGGCTGAGCGCGCGCGGCCTGCGGGCGGCCAGCATCACCCGCGGCACGGCGAGCCGCCGCGGGCGGCCGCCCAGGGTCAAGACCGCGCGGATGTCGAGCCGGCGCAGGTCGCTCGGCTGGCTGCCCGGACTGCGCCGGGCCGGTGACCGGTCTACGGTGTGGCGGATCGGCAGCGCGAGGACGAGCAGCGCCGGCGCCATCCGCGCCATGACGCGGAGCGCGCGAGCGGAAGGAAAGCCATGATCCCCTCCTCGCGCACCAGGCTGGTGGCGCTCTACGTGGTCGTCGCCGCGCTGCTCGCCGGGCTGGGCGTCCGGGTCTGGTACCTGCAGGTCAGGACCGGCACCAGGTACACGGCGCTGGCGACCTCCGAGCGGGTGCGCGAGGTGGTCGAGCCGGCGGCGCGCGGGCCGATACTCGACGACACCGGGGCGCCGATGGTGGACAGCCACCCCGAGCTCGTGGTCTCGGTCAGCCTGCCTGTGCTGTGGAAGCTGAGCGACGGGGGAGCCGGCGTGCTGCGCAGGCTGGCCGCGCTGCTCGGCATCAGCGATGCCAAGATGCGCTTGCAGGTACGGCTCTGCACGGTCGGGGTGCACCCGCCCTGCTGGCCAGGCTCGCCATACCAGCCCATCCCGGTGGCCGAGAACGTGCCGGCCCGTATCGGCCTCGAGGTGCTCGAGAACCAGCGGCTGTATCCCGGGGTCACCGCCTCGGTCCAGCCGGTGACGCGGTATCACCAGCCGATCGCCCAGAGCCTGGCCCAGACGCTCGGCTATCTCCAGCCGATCACGGCCAGCGAGCTGAAGAGCGAGGGCATCGCGGTCACTGGGTTCTCCGGGGTTGACCTGGTCGGGCAGGCCGGGCTCGAGCGGCAGTACGACCCGGCGCTGCGCGGCATCCCCGGGTACACCAAGCTGGCGGTGAACGCGGCCGGGCAGGTCACGGGGACCATCGCCAAGGTGAAGCCGCAGGCCGGCGACTACCTGGTGACCAGCATCAACGCAACGGTGCAGCAGGATGCGGAGAACGCGCTGGCTAATGCCGTCCGCTCCAGCCAGTTCGCCGGGAGCCCGGTCAGCAACGGCGGCGCGGCCGTGGTGATGACCACCACCGGCCGGGTGATCGCGCTGGCCAGCTATCCCACCTACAACCCGGTGGTGTGGTCGGGCGGCATCTCGGAGCGGGAGTTCCGGCGGCTGTTCGACCGGGCGGACGGCGAGCCGGTGCTGAACCGGGTCACCCAGGGCGAGTACCCGCCGGGATCGACCTGGAAGGTGACGTCGGTGGCCGCCGCCGTGGCCGCCGGGCTGTCGCTGTACGGCAGCTACGACTGCCCGGCGACGGTCAGCATCGGCGGCAGCTCGTACGCCAACGACGGCAGCCCCTCGCTCGGGCCGATGTCGCTCCACGAGGCGCTTGTGGTCTCCTGCGACACAGTCTTCTACGAGCTGGCGTACCAGATCTACCTGCGCGACCACCCGAACCTCGACGACGTCACCTCGCCGCACTTCCCCGTGCAGGAGATGCAGAAGATGGAGCTGGCCTGGGGGTTCGGCCGGCCCACCGGGATTGACCTGCCGGGGGAGAGCCCCGGCAGCGTGCCCACCCGCGAGTGGCTGTACTACCTGTGGAAGGACAACGCGCACGCCGGGCAGGACTGGTGTAAGTACGGCAGGGCCGGCGGCAGCTACGTACAGCAGATCGAGTGGGACGACTGCCGGTACGGCAACATCTGGACGGCCGGCCAGTCGGTGATCGCGGCGATCGGCCAGGGCTACGTGACCGTGACGCCGCTCCAGCTTGCCCGCGCCTACGCCGCGCTGGCCAACGGCGGCACGCTGTACAGCCCGCGGATCGGCGAGGCGCTGCTCAGCCCGCAGGGCAAGGTCGTGCGCAGGATCACGCCGCCGGTGGTCGGCCACCTGCCGGTCGCCAAGTCCACGCTCGCTTACATCAGGAACGCACTGGCCGGGGTGGTCACCAGCGGCACCGCGGCAGGCACGTTCGCCGGCTTCCCGCTTGGCACGGTGTGCGTGGCAGGCAAGACAGGTACCGCCCAGGTCCAGGGCAGCCAGTCCACCTCGGTGTTTGCCTCGTTCGCGCCCTGCGACCACCCCAAGTTCGTGGTCGTGATGATGATCCCGAACTCTGGTTACGGCGCCGACGTCTCCGGCCCGGCCGTGCGCCAGATCTGGGACGGAATCTACGGCCTCGAGGGCCATAAGGCCGGGCTGCCTGGCGGCGTGCTGCCCGGCCTGCCGCACCTGAATCAGGACGGCCAGGTGGTGCCGCCGGCCGGATACGTCAAGGCCACGCGGCACGCCGCGAAGAAGCGCGGGAGGCACACGTGAGCTGGGTAAGCGGCCAGTCCCGCAGCCGCTACCGCGCCAGGTACGCCGGGCGGGGCAGCACCGCAGCGGCCAGGCTGCGGCGCGCCGCCGCCCAGGTCGCCGGGCGCGACTCGGCGCTGCGCCAGGCCGACTGGCTGCTGCTGGCCACCGTGCTGACGCTCACCCTGATCGGCACCCTGGTGATCTGGTCGGCTACCCAGCCGATGCTGCTGGCCCAGGGCTCTGACCCACATGCCTACCTGATGAAGCAGCTGCTCAACATCGCGCTCGGGCTGATCTTGATGCTGGTCGTGAGCTCTCTTGACTCGCGGCAGCTCAAGCTGTATGCGCCGGTGGTCTACGGGCTGTCCTGCCTCGGGCTGGTCGCCGTGCTCACCCCGCTCGGCAGCATCGTCAACGGCGCCAGGTCGTGGATCTCGCTGGGCGGCGGGTTCCAGGTCGAGCCTTCCGAGTTCGCCAAGCTTTCGGTGATCGTGATCTGCGCGATGCTGCTGTCCGAGCTTCGGCAGGGCGAGACCAGGCCGGGCGCGAAGGCGATCGGCAAGGCCGTCGGCGTCGCAGCGATCCCGGTCCTGCTGGTCGCCGCCGAGCCCGACCTCGGCGTGATGATCGTGCTCGTGCTGATCACCGTGGGCATGATCGCGCTGAGCGGCGTCAGGCTGCGCTGGCTGGCAGGGATGGTGGCGGGCGCCGTGCTCGGCGTTACCGCTATCGCCAAGCTGCACCTGCTGAAGGCCTACCAGATCTCCAGGCTGACCTCGTTCCTCAACCCGGCGGCGGACCCGCGCGGCACCGGCTACAGCGCGGCGCAGGCGAAGATCGCGATCGGCTCCGGCGGGCTGCACGGCACCGGCCTGTTCCACAGCCAGCTCATCGCCGGCAGCTTCGTGCCCGAGCAGAACACCGACTTCATCTTCGCGGTCGTCGGCAACGAACTCGGCTTCATCGGCTCGATGCTCATTATCGGGCTGCTCGGGCTGCTGCTTATCTGCGCGCTGCGTATCGCCGCGCGATCCGAGGACCAGTTCGGCATGCTGATGGCCTCAGGCATCGCGATCTGGTTCGCCGTGCAGGCGTTCGTCAACATCGGGATGACGCTCGGGATCATGCCGGTGACGGGCCTGCCGCTGCCGTTCGTCTCCTACGGCGGGTCAGCCATGTTCGCCGACATGATCGCGATCGGGCTGCTCCAGTCGGTGCGCCGCCGCAGAAACGTGTTCGCGAGCTGACGGTGCCTGTCGGAGCCGACCGCAGGCGGGGCCGGCCGGCCCGCGGTCGCCTGGTGCGGTACCGTCGTTAGTTCGCGAAAAAAGTCTTGTCGGCCATTCCGTAGGCCTATCGTGGCGGAATGCTTATTCGTACCGTGAGCAAGTGCTGGCTGGCCGTGACCGTCCGGGGAATCTCGATGAAGTTTCCTGACGCGAGCGCCAAGGCCAAGACCCCGGACTGGACGCTCTTCTGGGCCTTTCCTGTCGCGTTCGCGGTGGCCGGTGTCCTGCTGGTAGTGACTGCGATCGTCGTCTATCGCCGCCACACGCAGAGCGAGAAGGGCAAGCGCGCGTGGGTCAACGCCGGTCACTTTTGGAAGTGGCTCTGGCTTGAGCACCTGCATGTCGGCGCGAAGTGGACGCTGAAGGACTCGTGGGCAAGCAACGTCACCGTGATCGCGGCCGCGTTCGCGGGGGTCTTCGGCTCAAGCACCGTGGTCAAGGCGCTGCTCGGCAAGGAGGGGCAGAACTTGCTCGGGCTTACCACCGTGTCGGCGGCCTTGGCGGTGGGCGCGGTTGGCGCGGCGCCGCTGCTGCTGGCTGTGTTCAAGGTCGATGACGACGTCACGCCGGCCGGACTGCTGATCGGAGCAGCTGTGACGATGGGGGCGACGGGCGGCGAGCTGGCGATCATCTGCCTCGGCGTGCGGTCCGCTCCGCTCGGCGGGCTGCTGCAGCACGTGCTGTGGCTGGCCGGGCTGATTGGCGGGGGCACCGTACTTGCGTGCTACGCGGCGAAGAACATGGCCGACACGCTGACCTCAGGCCTGCGGAAGGCAGCAGGGCCAGACCCCAGGCGCGCCAAGGGCTCACCGCCGAGGAAGCTGACGGCGCTCAGTGAGTTGACCAACACGCAACTGCAGGGCTTCCACGAGGCGCTGGCCGGTAACTACGACCCGATCGACGTGGTTGCCAGCGCGTACGACTCGCCCGTCTGGACGGAGCCGAAAGCCGGGGTGTTCTGACCCGCCGTCGGTGACCGGCCTGCCGCTGCCGTTCGTCTCCTGCGGCGGGTCAGTCATGTTCGCCGACAGCAACGCGATCGGGCTGGGCCGGCGCTACTGGCCGTCGGCCCCTTCGTCGGCAGGCACGGTCACTGGCGCGTGGCCGTTCGGGCTGGGCGGCGGCGCGCCCGCGGTGACCGCGGCGCCCCCGGCGGCAGCCAGCGTGGCGGAAGGGGGGGTCCGCCACGGCCTGGCCAGGACCAGCCATGCGGTGATGCCCACGACGGCGACCGCGCCCAGCGTGATCCCCAGCGCCGTGGTGGGGACGCCCACGTACTTCAGGCCGGAGGCGAAGATGACGAACGTGATGATCGGCCTGATGAATCGGTCCGGGGCGTGCGAGGAGAAGTAGGAGCCCACCAGAACCGCGGGCACGCTGCCGATCACGATCGATGCCGTGACCCCGAAGATCACATGGCCCCAGACCAGCGCGCCGAGCGCCGCCGCCGCGGTCAGCGGAACGGCCTGGGTCAGGTCGGTGCCCACCAGCTGGTTGGCCCCGATCAGTGGGTAGACGAACAGCAGCAGAACGATCATCAGCGAGCCCGAGCCGACGGAGGTCATGCCGACGATCAGCCCGCCGACCATGCCGATCGCGATCGTCGGCAGCGGCTTGACGGCGATGTCGGATATGGTCGCCAGCCGCTGATGGCCGGCCCGCCGGTCAAGCACGTAGCGCAGCACCATGGCGCCGGAGCCGACCAGCAGGGCGACGCCGAGCGCAAGCTCGACGTGGGTCTGGTCGGAGGCGGCTCCGCCGCCGAGCAGGTGCAGCAGGTACGAGCCGACGAGCGCCATCGGCACCGAGCCAACCACCATCCAGCCCACCATGCCGAAATTGACCGTGCCCTTGCGTATGTGCATGGCGGCGCCGAACGGCCGCATTAGCACGGCGGCGACCAGGTCGCTGGAGATCGCCGAGGAGGGCGTCACGCCGAAGAGCAGGATCAGCATCGGCGTCATCAGCGCCCCGCCGCCCGCGCCGGTGACGCCGACCAGCAGCCCGACGACCGCGCTGCCCAGAATCATGTAGCCATCCAGATGCATGAGCGACTGCTCCTCCGCAGCATTCCCTAGTCTATTGATCTAGAATATAGATTATATAGTATAATCTATTCCCGATCGATATCCAATGGAATCTGAAGTGAAGGAACGGGCGCTGGGCCGCGCGCGTGGGCTGGCGTCCGGCTGGCTGCCGTGGGTGGCGTGGCTGCCGGGCGGACGTGCCGCGCGCCCACTTCCGTACCGCGCGCCGGCGGCCCGCGCCTCGGGCCGGTTTGCCGCTCGGACCGGCCCCTGCGGCGCCGGCCGGCCCGGGCCGGGCGCTCAGGTCGGTAAGCTTGAACGATGCCTGTGCAGTCGGTCTACTCCCGGCTCGAGCCGCTGCTCCCGCTCGTGCGCAAGCCGATCCAGTACGTCGGCGGCGAGCTGAACAGCGTCGTCAAGGACTGGGACGGCGCCGACGTCCGCTGGGCGCTTATGTACCCGGACGCCTACGAGGTAGGCGTGCCGAACCAGGGCATCCAGATTCTTTACGAGATCCTGAACGAGCGCGACGGCGTGCTCGCCGAGCGCAGCTACTGCGTCTGGCCCGACCTCGAGGACCTGATGCGCCGCCACGACGTGCCGCAGTTCACCGTCGACGCGCACCGGCCGGTCCGAGCCTTCGACGTGCTCGGGGTGAGCTTTTCGACCGAGCTCGGCTACACCAACCTGCTCACCGCGCTGGACCTGGCCGGGATACCGCTCAGCGCGGCCGGCCGCACCGAGGCCGACCCCGTGGTGCTGGCCGGGGGGCATGCCGCGTTCAACCCCGAGCCGATCGCCGAGTTCATCGACGGCGCAGTGCTCGGCGACGGCGAGCAGGCCGTGCTGGCCATCACCGACCTGATCAGGGACTGGAAGCGGGCGGGCCGGCCGGGCGGCAGGGACGGCCTGCTGCTGCGCCTGGCCGTCAGCGGCGGCGTCTACGTTCCCCGGTTCTACGACGTCAGCTACGCCGCCGACGGCACGATCGCCGCGGTGCTGCCGAACCGCCAGGGCGTGCCCCGCGCGGTCGGCAAGCACACCGTCTCCGACCTGGACGCCTGGCCATACCCGGGCAAGCCGCTCGTTCCGGTCGCAGAGTCGGTGCACGAGCGGTTCAGCGTGGAGATCTTCAGGGGATGCACCAGGGGCTGCCGGTTCTGCCAGGCCGGGATGATCACCAGGCCGGTCCGCGAGCGCTCGATCACCGCGATCGGCCAGATGACCGAGGCGGGCCTCGCGGCCAGCGGCTTTACCGAGGTCGGGCTGCTCTCGCTGTCCAGCGCCGACCACAGCGAGATCAACCAGATCGCCACCGACCTCGCGGACCGGTATGAGGGCACCAACACCGGGCTCTCGTTGCCGTCGACCAGGGTGGACGCGTTCAACGTCACGCTGGCCAACGAGCTGAGCAGGAACGGCCGGAGGTCCGGGCTCACGTTCGCGCCCGAGGGCGGCACCGACCGGATCCGCAAGGTGATCAACAAGATGGTCACCGAGGACGATCTGATCTCGACCGTGTCCACCGCGTATGCCAGCGGCTGGCGGCAGGTCAAGCTCTACTTCATGTGCGGGCTGCCGACCGAGACCGACGAGGACGTGCTCGCGATCGCGCGGGTCGCGCACCGGGTGATCGAGGCCGGCCGGGCCGCCAGCGGCCGGCGCGACATCCGCTGCACGGTCTCGATCGGCGGGTTCGTGCCCAAGCCGCACACCCCGTTCCAGTGGGCGGCGCAGTGCGACCACGAGACCGTCGATGCCCGGCTGAAGGCGCTCGGCGCGGCGATGCGGGCCGACCGTGGCTATGGCTCGTCGATCGGCTTCCGCTACCACGACGGCAAGCCGTCGGTGGTGGAGGGGCTGCTGTCGCGTGGCGACCGACGGGTGGCCAAGGTGATCAGGACCGTGTGGGAGGACGGTGGCAGGTTCGACGGGTGGAGCGAGCACTTCTCCTACCAGCGCTGGGAGGCCGCGGCCGCCGAGGCGCTGGCCGGCGACGGGGTGGACCTGGCCTGGTATACCACCAGGGAGCGCGGCTACGCGGAGATCCTGCCGTGGGATCACCTGGACGCCGGGCTTGACCGTGACTGGCTGTGGCAGGACTGGCTGGCCGCGATCGATCCGGCCGGCCCGGCCGAGGTGGACGACTGCCGCTGGACGCCGTGCTTCGAGTGCGGGGTCTGCCCGGCGATGGACACCCAGATCGAGACCGGCCCGACCGGCAAGCGGCTGCTGCCGATCACCGTGCTCGACCGTGACCGGACCCCCGCCGCCGCGGGCTCCGGCGCGGCCTTGAGCGCGGGCTCGAGCGCAAGGGCGGGCGGATAGGTGGCGCGGCCGGTTCCTGGCGGCCCGCCGCCCGCGCCGATCGTCCAGCGCCTGAGGATCAGGTACGCTAAACGCGGCAGGATGCGGTTCGCGAGCCACCGCGACGTGGCACGCGCGATCGAGCGGGGAGTGCGCAAGGCAGGCGTCCCGGTCGCCTACTCCGCGGGGTTCTCACCGCATCCGAGGATTTCGTATTCGGGCGGGGCTCCGACGGGATCAGCGAGCGAGGCCGAGTACCTCGAGCTCTCTGTGACCCGCCGTTGCGAGCCCGCCGACGTCGGTCGGCGGCTCAACGATGCGCTGCCGGACGGGATTGACGTGGTCGAGGTTGTCGAGACGGACGGCAGGTCCGCCGGGCTGGCGTTTGAGGCCTCCGAGTGGGAGGTGATCTGGCCGGGGGTGACGTGCGCCGACGCCGCGCGCGCCGTTGCCGAGTTCCTCGCCGAGCCCAGTGTCCAGGTCGAGCGGCTGACCAGCAAGGGCACCCGCAGGCTGGACGCCAGGGCCGCCGTGGTTAGCCTGGATGCGGAGGCCGGGCCCGGTCGGCGCGCCGGAACGGGTGCACCTGCCGGATGTGCGATACTTCGAATGATTGTTCGGCAGATGACACCGGCCGTCCGGCCGGATGACATCCTGACCGCACTCAGCCGGTCATCGGCCCTGGCGTCGGGAGCGCCCGGATCGCCCGCGGTGGCGACCAGGCTGTGGCAGGGGTCGCTGAGCGAGCTTGACGTAGTTCAGACGGGAATGATCGTGGGTACCGAGGCAGCGCAGTCAGGCCGGATCGCGGCCCAGCCGGTAGCCCCGACCCCGGAGCCTGAGCTCAGACCAGAAGACCTGGGGCCAGTACACGACGGCCCCGAATCCGGGCCCGGACATGACGGGCCTGGACGCGTAACAGACAAGGAAGCGAGCCTCGAGACGGAGAGCGCCGCAGCGGCGCCCGTCCAGGCTCGCGCGAACCAACAGCTTCCGCGCGGCACGCTTGGCCAGCTTGCTGACCGGCGCGCCCGGGAGCCCTACGGAAGAGATTGCCCGGATGCTCGAGACCGAGCCACAGAACGACAGACAGTCAGATCCCAGTGAGCCGACCGGTGGCGACCAGAGTGCTGGCAAGGACAGCGGTCAGCGGCGCGGCTTGCTGCGCAGGGCGCGCCGCAGCATAAGCAAGCCGGCCGAGCCGACTTTCAAGTCCGGTGCTCCCGCGGACAGCGGTGGTGGCGCCGACGAGGCGCCGCCCGAGCGCGGCCGCCGTCCGCAGCCGGGCGGCCAGGCTGCGCCGGTCGTTCCGGTCGTGCCTGGTGTGAGCGGTCCCGAGGCAGGGGGGCGTTCCGGCTCGGGACGGGCAGGCGCGGGCCAGAAGCAGCAGCCAGTGCCCGCCGCCGCGTTCCAGCCCCCTGTGCTGGTCTTCCAGCCGCCCGAGATGGCCGAGCGCCCGGCCGGCGAGTCGGGCCAGGCCCGCGATGAGTGGGAAGGCTCGGCTGAGGACGAGCCCGAGGGCGCCGGCGGCGGAGCACGCCGGCGTCGGCGCGGCGGCCGTGGCCGGGGCAAGGGCGGCTCGGGCGAGCCGGCCGGCCAGGGCGGCGGCGCGCAGGGCAGCCAGGGCGGCCAGGCGCGGGCGGACGGCGATCAGGGCGGCGCTGGCGGCGGCCAGGGCGGTGCCGGCGGCGGGCCGCCCGATGACCGGCGCGGCGGGACCGACCGGTCAGAGGCCGCCAGGCAGGACGGCGCCAGGTCAGGTGGCTCAGCCGACGGCGGGCGCGAGCCAGACGGCGACGAGGCGACCGGCGAGGGCGGCGGATCGTCGAGCAGGCGGCGGCGCAGGCGCAGGCAGCGCAATGGCTCGGTGCCGGTCGGCGGCGAGGTGCCATCGCCGGACGAGCCCGCCGACACCGTCGTGCACGTGCGCGAGCCACGGCAGGCCGCCGAGTCCGACGACGTCAGGGCCGTCAAGGGCTCGACCAGGCTGGAGGCCAAGCGGCAGCGCCGCCGCGAGGGCCGCGACACCGGCAGGCGGCGGCCTCCGATCGTCAGCGAGTCCGAGTTCCTGGCCCGCCGCGAGGCCGTCGAGCGGGTCATGGTGGTCCGCCAGCACGGCGACCGCACCCAGATCGCGGTGCTCGAGGACGGCGTGCTGGTCGAGCACTATGTGGACAAGGCGAGCCACCAGTCCTACGTCGGGAACGTCTACCTCGGCAAGGTGCAGAACGTGCTGCCGTCGATGGAGGCGGCCTTCGTCGACATCGGCAAGGGGCGTAACGCCGTCCTGTACGCCGGCGAGGTGAACTTCGACGCGACCGGCCTCGAAGGGGTCGCCAAGCGGATCGAGTCGGCGCTTAAGTCGGGTCAGTCGATCATGGTGCAGGTCACGAAGGACCCGATCGGCCACAAGGGCGCGCGGCTGACCAGCCAGGTGAGTTTGCCCGGCCGGTACCTGGTCTACGTGCCAGGCGCCTCGATGACCGGGATCAGCCGCAAGCTGCCGGACACCGAGCGCTCCAGGCTCAAGCAGATACTCAAGAAGGTCGCGCCCGAGGATGGCGGGATCATCGTGCGGACCGCGGCAGAGGGCGCATCGGAAGAGGAACTGCTGCACGACGTAACGAGGCTGGTCGCGCAGTGGCAGGCGATCGAGCGCAAGGCCAAGACGGCGAGCGCGCCCGACCTGCTCTACGGTGAGCCCGATCTGACCATCCGGGTGGTCAGGGACATCTTCAACGAGGACTTCACCAAGCTGGTCATCGCCAGCGACAGCGAGTGGGACCTCGTGGACGAGTACGTGCGCTACGTTGCGCCGACCCTGGCCGAGCGGCTGGAGCGGTGGACCGACGAGAAGGATCTGTTCGCCGCGTACCGGATCGATGAGCAGTTGACCAAGGCGCTGGACCGTAAGGTCTGGCTGCCGAGCGGCGGCTCGCTGGTGATCGACACCACCGAGGCCATGACAGTCATCGACGTGAACACCGGCAAGTTCACCGGCCAGGGCGGCAACCTCGAGCAGACGGTCACCAGGAACAACCTGGAGGCGGCCGAGGAGATCGTCAGGCAGCTCAGGTTGCGGGACATCGGCGGCATCATCGTCATCGACTTCATCGACATGGTGCTGGAAAGCAACAGGGACCTGGTGCTGCGCCGGCTGATCGAGTGCCTGGCTCGGGACCGCACCAAGCACCAGGTGGCCGAGGTGACCTCGCTCGGGCTGGTCCAGATGACCAGGAAGCGGGTCGGGACTGGGCTGCTCGCCGCGTTCTCCGTGCCCTGCGAGCACTGCAACGGCCGTGGCCTGATCATCTCCACGGAGCTGACCGACCTGCCAGCCGGGCGGAACGGCCTGCAGTCCGCGCAGCCGAAGCCAGGGACGTCCAGGTCCAGGTCGGCGCGGAGCAAGGCCATTGCCCAGGTGGCGGCCGCCACGGCGGCCGAGCCAGCCGCAGCCGTGGCCGCTCCGGCCGAGGCGTCGGAGGGCCGGTCTGCATCAGCCGAGTCGGCAAGCAGCGAGTCGGCGGCCGAGTCGGCCCAGGCTGAGTCGGCCCAGGCTGAGTCGGCCGAGGCTGGATCGACAAGGGCCGGGTCGGCAAGGGCTCGGTCGGCACACACTGGGTCGGCAAGGGCTCGGTCGGCACATGCTGAGTCGGCAGGGGCCGGATCGGCTGTGTCCGGACCTGGGACGGCTGAGCCCGCGGCTGCCGAGCCGGCTGCCGACGCCGCCGCATCGAACGGTGCGGGGTCGCCCGACGGCGCGCAGCCGGAGTCCGCGTCGTCGCGGCGCAGGCCACGCCGGTCGGCCCACCGCGAGGCCGGGCCGCCGGACTCCGTGCGCGCCGCAGCGGCCGCCGGAGCCACGGCCGGCGTCGTGACCGCTGAGCCCGCGAGTGCGCCCGCGTTGACTGAGCCGACGGCCGACGGCCCAGCGACCGCCAGTCCCGCAGCCGCGGATCCCGTGGCTGCCGACGCTGCGACTGCGGGCGCCACCGCGACGGCCGAGCCTGTGACTGCGGAGCCTGTGACTGCGGAGCCTGTGACTGCGGAGCCTGTGACTGCGGAGCCTGTGACTGCGGAGCCTGTGACTGCCGACGCCGACGCACCGGCAGCGGCGGACGGAATCGCGGGCGGTCCGGTCGAGACCACAGCATCCAGCGCTGCCGAGCAGGCGTCGGGCAGCGAGGACCATGCCGATCCGCAAGCGGGCGCTCCCGAGGGCTGATCCGGCCCTGGGCGGCATAGGGCGGGCCGATCCGCAAGTGACCGCTCCCGAGGGCTGACCCGGTGTCGGGCGGCGTCGAGCAGGCCGATCCCGCCCACGTCGTGCCCGAGGGCTGATCGGGCGGCGGGCCGCTGGCGGGCATAGGGTCTGATATCCTTTACCGTCGGCGTGTCTGGCTGCCCGGTGGCCGTGATGCGGACGAATCCCCTTCGGTCACCACGGCTGGGGACCGTCTGCGCCGCGAGGTACCGCGGGTGCGCGGCACGTGATGGCAGGCGCGGTTGCCTCGACATCGGGACGACATCGGACGAGACCGCGATTCCCGCGGCGGGCTGGCACCAGGGAAAGAGAGTTCTTTCGTGTACGCGATCGTTCGCTGCGGCGGCAGGCAGGAGAGGGCGTCCGTGGATGACGTCCTGACCGTGGACAAGCTGGCCGGCGAGGTCGGCTCCACCGTGAGGCTGCCCGCTGTGCTCATCGTCGATGACGGCAAGGTCATCAGTGACCGGGCCGAACTCGGCGGGTACGAGGTCACCGCCGAGATACTCGGCCCGGCCAGCGGCCCCAAGATCAGCATGATCCACTACAAGAACAAGACCGGCTACCGGCGTCGCCAGGGCCACCGGCAGAAGTTCACTCAGGTGAAGATCACCGGCATCGGGGCGGAGAAGGCCGGCACGAGCAAGGCCGCCAGCAAGAAGAAGGTCTGAGATGGCTCACAAGAAGGGCGCCTCGTCCAGCCGGAACGGGCGCGACTCCAGCGCCCAGCGGCTCGGCGTGAAGCGCTTCGGCGGTCAGGTCGTGAAGGCGGGGGAGATCATCGTTCGGCAGCGCGGCACCCACTTCCACCCGGGCGTGGGCGTCGGCCGCGGTGACGACGACACGCTGTTCGCGCTGGTCGCCGGGCGAGTTGAGTTCGGCCACCGGCGCGGTCGCCGTGCGGTCAGCGTCGTCCCGGTGGCGGAGGCCGCGGCCGCCAAGGCCAGCTGAGGCTGCCGTGCTGACCGGCCGCGCGAACGGCGTGCCGGGGGGCTGGCGTGGCGGAATTCGCTGATCAGGCAGAACTCCGGATACAGGCGGGCAACGGAGGCAACGGCTGCGCCTCGGTCCACCGGGAGAAGTTCAAGCCGCTCGGCGGGCCGGACGGCGGCAACGGCGGCCGCGGCGGCGACGTCATCCTGCGAGTCGATCCGAGCACGGCCACCCTGCTCGACCTACACCGCAGACCGCTGCGCCGGGCAGGAGACGGCAAGGCGGGCTCCGGGTCGCACAGGAACGGCGCGGACGGTGCCGACCTCGTCGTCAACGTGCCCGACGGCACTGTGGTGCTGAACGGGGACGGCGAGGTGCTCGCCGACCTGGTCGGGACCGGAACCGAGTTCGTGGCCGCCGCCGGGGGGCGTGGCGGGCTCGGTAACGCCGCGCTCGCGTCCACCAAGCGCAAGGCACCAGGGTTTGCCCTGCGCGGCGAGCCCGGCGAGCACGCGGACCTGCTGCTCGAGCTGAAGACGATCGCCGACGCCGGTCTGGTCGGCTTCCCGAACGCTGGCAAGTCGTCCCTGATCGCCGCGATGTCGGCGGCAAGGCCCAAGATCGCGAACTACCCGTTCACCACGCTGGTGCCGCACCTGGGCGTGGTCGAGGCGGGCCAGACCCAGTTCGTCATCGCCGACGTGCCTGGCCTGATCCCCGGCGCCAGCGAGGGCAGGGGCCTTGGCCTTGAGTTCCTGCGGCACGTCGAGCGCTGCACGGTCCTGGTGCACGTGATCGACTGCGCGACGGCCGAGCCTGGCCGCGATCCGGTCAGCGACCTGGACGTGATCGAGGCCGAGCTGGCCGCCTACGACGAGCTGACCGGCGCAGACATGGCCGGTCGCCCGCGGATCGCGGTGCTCAACAAGATCGACGTGCCCGAGGCGCGGGACCTCGCCGAGCTGGTCGAGCACGAGCTGACCGCGCGTGGCCTGCCCGTCTGCCTGGTCTCGGCGGCGACCGGCGAGGGTCTGCGCGAGCTCGCGTTCGCGATGGCCGGGGTGATCGCCGAGGCCAGGCAGGCGGCGCCGCAGGCGCCGCCGACCAGGCTGGTGATCCGGCCCGAGCCGGTGGCCGGCCCGGACTTCGAGCTGGTGCGCACCGGGCCGAACGCGTTCCTGGTCCGCGGCACCAAGCCGCAGCGCTGGATCAGGCAGACCGACTTCGGCAACGATGAGGCGGTCGGCTACCTCGCCGACCGGCTGGCCAGGCTCGGCATCGAGGAAGCGCTGGCCGAGGCGGGCGCCGAGCCGGGCGCCGAGGTGCTGGTCGGCGACGAGGACGACGCTGTGGTGTTTGACTGGGACCCGGGGATGCGGGCCGGGGCCGGGTTCGGCCCTCGCGGCACGGACCCGCGGTTCGAGCGGCAGCGGCCGAGCGCCTCCTAGCCCCTAGGCCCCCGCGCCATGGCCCGCCGGGAGCACCCGCCGCTTGCGACTAAGCTGTATGGGCACTTTTTCGCCGGGTGGAGGGACACGCGCTTGCCCACACAGCACGCTGCCGTCGCCGAGGGAGCTACCAGATCCGAGCTCGACCGCGAGCAGGGCTACATCACCGGCCTGTACGACAGGCTCGACGAGCTCAGGGCGCGGGCATCGCGGCGGCTGACCGGGGTGCTTGCGCAGGCGGGCGGCACGCCGGCCGCGCGTACCGAGCGCGAGGCACTCACCGTCATGTACCGGCGGCAGCTCGGCCAGCTCGACGCGGCCGAGAACGGGCTGTGCTTCGGGCGGCTCGAGTTCGACGACGGGGCGCTCAGCTACATCGGCCGGCTCGGCATGCACGCCGACAACGAGGAGTATGACCAGCTGCTGATGGACTGGCGGGCCGAGGCGGCACGGCCGTTCTACCTGGCCACCGCTGCCTCTCCCGGCGAGGTGAAGGTCCGCAGGCACATCAAGACCCGGGGCAGGACGGTGTCGCGGCTGGACGACGAGGTGCTCGATCTCGCCGCGGCCGACCCGACCAAGCACGAGGGGCTGACCGGCGAGGCCGCCCTGCTCGCCGCGCTGAACGCGAGCCGTACCGGGCGGATGCGCGACATCGTCGAGACCATCCAGGCCGAGCAGGACCGCATCATCAGGTCCGGGCTGCAGGGCGTGCTGGTGGTGGAGGGCGGCCCTGGCACCGGCAAGACCGCGGTGGCGCTGCACCGGGCGGCCTACCTGCTCTACACCCACCGCCGCCAGCTCGAGAAGCGCGGTGTGCTCGTGATCGGGCCGAACGCGACGTTCCTGCGCTACATCGGCCAGGTGCTGCCGTCGCTCGGCGAGACCAGCGTGCTGCTCGCCACCATCGGCGACCTGATGCCGGGGATTGCGGCCGGCGGCAGCGAGCCCGCCGAGGTGGCCATGATCAAGGGCAGGCCGGCCATGGCGAAGGTGATCGCCGCCGCGGTGCGCGACCGGCAGCGCGTGCCACATGAGGGCCTCGAGGTGCGTTTCGAAAATAACTCCTACCGGCTGAGCAGGCAGTCCCTGGCCCGGGCACGCGAACGCGCTCGGCGGTCGCGGCGGCCGCACAATCAGGCCAGGCAGATCTTCGTCAGGGAGGCGCTCGACGACCTCGCGCGGGTGGTGGCCGGGCGGCTCGGCGCCAACCCGCTCGGCGGGCCGAACCTGATGGGCCGCGCCGACATCGACGACCTGCGCGCCGAGCTGCGGGACGATCCCGAGGTCCGGGCAGCCATCGGCAGGCTGTGGCCGGTTCTGACGCCGCAGCAGCTGGTCGGCGACCTGTTCGCCTCGCGCCGGCTGCTCGCGTCGGCGGGGTCGGCGCTGAGCGATGCCGACCGTGACCGGCTCGCGAGGCTGGCGGGCGCGCCCTGGACGCCGGCCGACGTGCCGCTGCTCGACGAGGCCGCCGAGCTGCTCGGCGAGGACGACCGGGCGGCCAGGGCACTGGCGCGGCGGCAGCGCGAGGACCAGGAGGCCTACGCCCAGGGCGTGCTTGAGATCATCGGCCGGGACGAGGAGGACGACCCGGAGATCCTGATGGGCGCCGACATGCTGGACGCCGCCCGGCTCGCGGCACGCTATGACGCCGACGCGTACCTCACTCCGGCCGAGCGGGCCGCGGCCGACCGGAGCTGGGCGTTCGGCCACGTGATCGTTGACGAAGCGCAGGAACTCTCGCCGATGGCATGGCGCGCCGTGATGCGGCGCTGCCCGGTGCGGTCGATGACGATCGTGGGGGACGTGGCCCAGACCGGCGACGTCGCCGGGTCAGCGTCGTGGTCCGACGCGCTCGGTCCGTTCGTCGCCGACAGGTGGCGGCTGGCGCCGCTGACCGTGAACTACCGCACGCCCGCCGAGATCATGGCGGTCGCCGCCGACGTGCTTGCCGAGATCGACCCGCGGGCGCGGCCGCCGCGGTCGGTGCGCGAGTCAGGTGCCGCCCCGTGGGTGCTGCGGGCTGGTTCCGGCGTGCCTGGCGAGTTCGCCTCGGTGGTGGCGCAGGCCGCGGCGGCGCTGGCCAGACCGACCGGCGACGGCACGATGGCGGTGATCGTCCCGGCCGGGCTGCTTGGGGAGGTCGAGGCCGCGGTCGCCGCGGCGCTGCCCGGTGCCGCGGGTGCCAGTGCGGGTGGTGTCGGGGCGGGCGCGGTCGGTGCGGGTGCAGACGGTTCCGGTGCGGGTGGTTCCGGTGCGGGTGGTCCCGGGGCGGGCGACCCGGATCTGGAGCGGCCGGTCGTGGTGCTGACGGTCAGGCAGGCGAAGGGGCTGGAGTTCGACTCGGTGCTTGTCGCGGATCCGACCGCGATCCTGGCCGGGTCGCCGCGGGGGCTCGGCGACCTGTACGTGGCGCTGACCAGGGCGACGCAGCGGGCCGGCGTCGTCTACGCCGGCGACCTGCCGCCCGTCCTGTCCCGCCTCGCCGAGATCGCCGACTTGTCCGAGATCGCTGCATCCGGCTAGCTCCCGCGAGGCCCACCGCCGGCGCCCCGGCGCCCCCGCCGGCCGTCTCCCGGCCGTCCCCGCCGGCCGTCTCCCGGCCGCCCCAGCCCTTCCCCAACGCGACGTGGGCACCTGGCTGTTGCCAGGGCAGCAGTGAAGTGCCCACGTTGTTCGCGGGTCGCGGGCCGGGGTGCGCGGGGCGGGGGAGGGGCTAGAGGCCGATGGTTTCTAGGGCGGCGGTGAGGGCGCCTTGCCAGGCGGCCAGGGAGCGGGTGGGGCCGGGGGGCGGGGGCTTGATGGCCTCCAGGGCCGACATGGTCACCCGGACCACGTCGCTGGCCCGGCCGGACGCGACCACGGCGTCGCCGAGCTCGAGTTCGTGCTGCAGGTTGTCCCTGCCGTGGCCTTGCACCACGTCGAGCAGCAGCAGCGGGCGGCCGACCGTCCGCGCCTCGGTGCAGGTGTCGCCCGAGCTGGTGATGACCAGGTCGCTGGCGGCCATCAGCTCGGCGATCCGGTCGCTGTAGCCGAACGGGCGGATCCGCGGCTGACGACGGGCGGCGGTGCGGAGCCTGAACTCGAGCTTGGCGTTCCGCCCGGCGACGCCGAGCACGTTGAGGCCGGCCGCGGCCAGTGCCTCGGCGGCCTGGGCCACCGGGCCGATTCCCCAGGCGCCGCTGATCAGCAGCACGCACCACTCGCGCTCGGGCAGGCCGAGCCGCCGCCGCGCGTCCTCCTGCGACGGCGGGTCGTAGAACTCTGCGCGCAGCGGCGCGGGCACCACGAGCACCCGCGCCTCGGGCTGAAACCTGCGCACCGCCTGCTCGGCCACCGCCGAGGTGACCAGGTACAGGTCCACGCCTGGGTGCACCCACAGCCGGTGCGGCGTGGCATCGGTGCAGAAGACGACGTGCCGCATCCCAGGGTAGCGCCCGGCAAGCTCGCTGACCGCCGAGGCGGCGGTTGCGAAAACCGAAAGCACCAGGTCGGGCGGTGCGGTGTCCAGGCGGGCCCGCAGCCGTGGGACGACCCGGCGGCGGGCGGCGGCATCGGTCGCCAGGGCGAGCCGGTTTCCGGTCCGCAGCGCGGCGAAGTGGTACGCGTCGTACAGGCCGGGGACCGCCAGCATGGCGCGGAAGACTGCGTTCCCCGCCGAGTCGGCGCCGCGGCCGAGCAGCCGCATCAGATCGAGCGACTCGGTGGACCAGCCCTGCCCCTCCAGCCAGGACGTGCAGGCTACGGCCAGCGTGTCGTGGCCCATCCCGATCGACCCGGAAAGGATCAGCGCGCGCCGGCCGGCGATCATGACCCGGTCCTGCCGAGCCAGGCCAGGTAGCGCCTGATGCCCTCGGCCAGCGGCGTGACCGGCGACCAGCTGAGCACTTCCTTGGCCTTCTGGTTGGAGATGGCGACGCCGGAGTAGTCGGCGGCCCGGCCGTCGACATGGCGGATCGGGACCGCCCTGACCAGGTGCTGCACCGTCTCGGCGATCTCGTTCACCGAGACCGGCGTGTCGCCCTCGAGCGCCAGCGTCTGGTTCGCCGCCGCGGGGGTCAGGGCGAGCACGTGCGCGCGGGCCAGGTCCTCGACGTACACGAAGTTGCGCTGCTGCTCGCCGCTGCCGGCCACCACGATCGGCTGGTTCTCCCGCGCGGCCCGGACGAAGCTGGCGATGACCAGGGCGTCGCGCATCCTCGGGCCGTAGGGGACGCCGTAGCGCAGGATCGTGAACTCCAGGCCGTACATCGCCAGGTAGCTGTGCGCCAGCATCTCGGCGGCCAGCTTGGTCGACACGTACAGATGGCCCGCCCTGGACAGGTCGACCAGGGCATCCTCGGTCCGCTCGCCGTCGTCGGCCGTGGCGCCGTACACCCAGACGGTGCTGGCCAGCACCACCCGGCCGCAGCCGTGCAGCCGCGCGGCATCGAGCACCCGCGCGGTGCCCTCCACGTTCAGCCGGACGGCCTCGACCGGGCTGGCCGTCACCGCGTTGACGTCGGCCGCGCCGGCCAGGTGGAACACCACGTCCCTGCCGCGCAGCGCCGACGCCAGCACGTCGGCGTCGAAGATGTCGGCGGTCAGGTAGTCCGCTCCGCCGCCGGTCCACTGGCGGTGCTTGTCGATCACCAGCACCTGGTGGCCGGCGCTGACCAGGTGGTCGACCACGTGCGAGCCGATGAAGCCGCAGCCGCCGGTTACCGCGATGCGCACGCGGGCTCCCCTGCATCGCCGAGGTCGCCGTGCTCGCCCAGGTCGCCGAACTCGCCCAGGTCGCCGAGGTCGCCGTGCTCGCCGTGCGGCTGGTCGCCGGCGCTGGCCGCCACGTCGGCGACGGCCGCGATCACCTGGCCGATCTCGTCGTCGGTCATGTCGGAGTGGACCGGCAGGCAGACGTGCCGCTGGCACATGTCCTGCGCCACCGGAAGGCTGCCCGCCGCGTACTCGGCAAGCACCGGCTGCCTGTGCAGCGGGAGGTCGTAGACCTCGCCGGCCAGCCGCACGGCGTGGCGCGAGGAGAGTTCCTGCCTAAACCAGGACCGCTCCACGCCGGGCGGCAGCACGGCGATGTACTTGTAGACGTTGCCTCGGCAGCCTGGCGGCTCGGCCAGCGGCCGCAGGAAGCCGATCTCGGCCAGCGCCGCGTCGTAGCGTGCCGCGACCTCTCGGCGGCGGTCCACGAACTCGTCAAGCCTGCGCAGGTGAACGAGGCCGACGGCCGCGTTCAGCTCGCTCATCCGCCAGGCGTAGCCGTGCCTGATGTGCCGGTTGACGCCGGACGAGCCCTTGCCCTGGTCGCGGTAGATCCTGGCCTCGGCCGCGAGGTCCGCCGAGCCGGTGAGGATCATCCCGCCCTCGCCGGCCGTCACGACCTTGGTGGGGTAGAAGGAGAACGCGGCGGCTACCCCGAACGACCCGGCGAACCGCCCGTCCCACGTCGATCCGTGCGCGTGCGCGGCATCCTCGACCAGGGCGACGCCGACGTCACGGCACATCCGGCTCAGCTCGCCCGCGTCCGGGGTGATCAGCCCGCCGATATGCACGAGCACCACCGCCGCGGTGTCGGGCGTGAGCGCCGCGGCCAGCGTCCGCGGGCTGAGCGCGAACGTGGCCGGGTCGATGTCGGCGAACACCGGCCTGGCGCCGGCGGCGATCGCCGCGGCGGCGGTCGCGTAGAACGTGTTCGCCGGGATGATCACGTCGCGGCCGGCCACGCCGACGGCCCTGAGCACGATCTCCAGCGCCGACGTCCCGCTGGACGTCGCCACGGCGCGCGGGCCTGGCCCGCCCCCTGGCGGTGCGCCGTGCGTGGTCGCGAACGCGCGCTCGAATCGCTCCGTATAAGGCCCGAGCGTGAGTGCCCCTGTGGCCAGGATATCGGTAATTGCCTGTGCGATCTCGGCTCTATCGGACGCCGGAAATACTATGCGCGCCGGTTGAATTCCCAACGATACCCCGCTTATCGGAAGGTCATACTCGCTGCTGGCCAGGGGAGTGCTGGCAGTAGCTGCAGGCCAGCGGATGCCATAATCGCAGGTGCATCAGGGCCGGTGATTAACGGCCTATGCGGGCGCCCTAGAATGGGAGTGGTTGATAGCTAATAGCGCTGGTGTCCTTTAATGTTGGAGAAAGGCTTGACTGATAACCTCCATCCGATCGCCCGCGCCGCGCTCGGCTCGCTCGCCGTCGCTGCCGCGGGCTACGCCGTGGTGCAGGCGGGCCCCGGCCTCACCGGGCTCGGCCCGGTGCGCGGCGCGCTGTTCCCGCGGCTGTCCGGCCGGGGAGTGCCCGGTCACCTGGCGCTGACCTTTGACGACGGACCCGACCAGGCCGCCACGCCGCTGTTCCTGGACGCGCTGGCGTCGCGCGGCGTGCGCGCCACGTTCTTCCTGCTCGGCTCGCAGGTCGCGATGGCGCCGCGGCTGGCGGCCGAGATCGCGGCCCGTGGTCACGAGGTGGGCGTGCACGGCTGGGACCACCGGTACCTGCCGCTGCGCGGCCCGCTGGCAATCTACGACGACCTGGCCAGGGCCGCCGAGATCATCGCCGACAGGACCGGGGTGACGCCCTGGCTGTTCCGCCCGCCGTACGGCGTGCTGAGCGCGCCGGCCCTGGTCGCCGCGCGGCGGCTGGGGCTGACCACGGTGCTGTGGAGCAGCTGGGGCCGGGAGTGGACGGCCGGATCGACCCCGCAGACCGTGCTGCGCACGCTGACCGCTGCGCGGCTCGACGGCGCCACGGTCCTGCTGCACGACTCGGGCGTGATGTCGCCGGCCGGGTCGTGGCAGGCCGCGCTCGGCGCGGTGCCGCTGCTGCTCGACGAGTGCGGGCGGTGTGGCCTTCGGGCCGGGCCGCTCGGCGAGCACGGGCCGTGGTGGCAGCCGCCTCGTGCAGCGTTACCCGGCGCTGCGCGAGGCGGCGTGAGCGGCGGTTCTGGCGGCGTTCATTCGGCCCGCCTAGACTCCCAGCGGGGCACGCGAAGGTCACACGCCAGGCAGGCGCGCATGCACCGGAGGTCACCATGGTCAGGTCAGCAGCTTCGGCGTTCCGCGTCGGCCTCGCGCTTCGCGTCGGCCTCGCGCTCCGCGTCGCATTCGCGCGCGGCAGGTGGCACCTGATCAGGCCAGCGATCACGGCGCTGCTCGCTGGCGCGGCGCTGGCGCTTGCGTCGATGGCCCCAGGCCAGGCGGCGGTCGCCGCCAAGCTGCCGCCGAACCCGTGCGCCACCTTCACGGTCGCGTCGGCGGACACACTGTTCGGCATCGGCACGCACACCAGGCTGGCCGAGAAGCTCACCGAGATGAAGCGGCCCGATCTGATCAGGTACTGCACGATCAAGCACGCCGGGCTGAAGCTGACCGTGGGGACGCAGTTCCGGCCCGGCGCGTTCGGCAACAGCAGGTGCTACAGGCGGCCCAGGCTCGGCGCGAAGGGTTACGTGTGCCTGTCTGGGATCAGGGCCATCCACTTCACGTTCTCGGTGTTCCGCAAGGACAAGGTGTACGTGAGCGCGTACGTCAACGAGCAGCTCGCGGACCAGGGCGCCGCGATCTATACGTTCGCGCTAGCGCAGTACGCCAGGTTCAAGGGCTAGCCGACGGCGCGTCAGGTGGCAGGCCGCCGCTGTTGTGGCGTCTGGCGGTCATGCGATATATCGTGCTGATGTGAGCAGCACCTCGCTAACTCCGGACGAGATCCGCGCGGCGGCCGAGACCCACCGCGAGCTCGGTCCCGAGTACCAGGCCGCCGTCATCGAGTCCTTCCTTGACAAGATCGGCCGGGAGATCGACGCGCGGGTGGACGCGCGCGTCGCGACACTCTCCCCTGGCCGGCGGGCGCCCGCCAGGTCGGGCCGCGGCGGGGCGCTGGCGCTGGCGATCATCTCCCTGGTCGCTGGCATCCCGCTGACGGCCATCGCGCTCGGGGTCGACCACAGCAGCGGCCTGACCGCCCTGGTGGTGATCTGGCTCGGCATGGCGGTCATCAACGCGGCATACGCACTGCACTCCCGGCCAGGTCCGGGCGGCCGCTGATCGCGGCCGGGTCGGCTTGGCGGCTGCCTGAGGCGGCCGCCAAGCTCAGCTGCCGGTCAGCGGGAGCAACCCGCAGCCTCCGGTGAGCTGTCGGCGCTGGTGAGCTGTCGTCATCGGTTAGCTGTCGTCACTGCCGTCGTCATCCCTGCGGTTGCCGAACCGGTTCATCAGCCGCTCCCCGGCACCCACCGCCGATCCCGCCACGCCGCGGACCGCGCCGATCAGCGGGTCGGCCGAGCGGTTCCACGATTCCTGGTAGGACTTGGCCGCCGACTTGAACTCGTCGCCCACCGAGGTGTCGCTGTCGCTGTCGCGGCGCGGGTAGTTGCCGGCCAGGATGTCGCGGTACTCGCCCTCGGACGCCCAGCGGTCGATCTCGGCGAACCTGACCACAGCGAACGGGTGAGTGGTGCCCTGCAGCTGCAGCAGCTTGATCACGCCCTCGCGCAGGTCGGGCACGGCGTCGTACTCGCGTGCCTGCTCGAGGAACGCGTCGTGGCTGAACTCGGCCAGCTGCGGGCCGCCAGCCAGCTTCATCAGCGCGCGGCGCGCGGCGGCCACGTCCTGCCCGGCCAGCAGGCCGGCCCGGTCGCAGGACAGCTCGGACTTGCGGAACCACTCTTCCAGGCCCCAGATGACCGCCTTCAGGCCGACCCAGGCGAACGGGACGAGAGCCAGCCGGGCCGCCAGGTTCACCAGGTGGTAGAGCATCGTGCGGTACAGGCCGTGGCCGGACAGCACGTGCCCGAGCTCGTGGCCGATCACCCAGCGGATCTCCTCGGCGTCCATCAGGTCGACCATGCCGGTCGTCATCACGATGAATGGCTTGCTCGTCCCGAGCGCCATCGCGTTCACCGTCGGGTCCTGGCTGATGAACAGCTCGGGCACCTGGGGCAGGTCGAGTATGTAGGCGCCGTCCAGCATCGTCTGGTAGAGGTGGGGGAACTGCTGCTCGGACGCGCGGACCGAGCTCGCGAGGAACATCAGCCGCAGGCTGCGGTCGCTGAACAGGCTGGCGAGGTTCTTGAGAATGACATCGAAGCCAGTCAGCTTGCGCAAGGCCACGAGCGCGGAGCGGTCCGCGGGGTGCTCGTAGGCACGGGAGCTGATATCCGGCAGACGGACGCGAGAGCGATCGGGCACAGTGTTCATGCCTGCATGCTATGCGCCATTAGGAAGGATGGCCCCCGTGCTGGGAACGAGTCTTGCCAAGGCCTCGGCGCCGATGTTCGAGCCCGAGGCCGAGTCGATGCCGCATGAGCAGCGGGCGGCCCTTCAGGACGAGCGGCTGCGCGGCCTGGTGGACCGGCTGCTGGCGGCCGGCGGGGTGCAGGCGGACCGGCTGCGGCAGGCCGGGGTGACCAGCGGCGCCGACGCCGGCCTGGAGAACCTGGCCGACCTGCCGGTCACCGGCAAGCAGGACCTGTGGGACGGCTACCCGTTCGGCCTGCTCGCGGTGCCGCAGGACGAGGTGGTGGTGGTGCACGGGTCGAGCGGCACCGGCGGCCGGCCCACGCTGGTGTCCTACTCCCGCGCCGACGTCGCGCTCTGGGCCCGGATGTGCGCGCGGGCGCTGGCCGCTGCCGGGGCCGGGCCGGGCACGATCGTGCACAACGCGTACGGGTACGGCCTGTTCACCGGCGGGCTCGGCATCCACCAGGGGGCGATCGAGCTCGGCGCGACCGTGGTGCCGGTCTCCGGCGGCATGACGGCCAGGCAGGTCACGCTGATCAGGGACCTGAAGCCGCAGATCCTGACCTGCACGCCGTCGTACGCGATCCGGCTCGGCGAGGCGCTGGCCGAGGCCGGGCTGACCAGCGAGACCGGCCTGTCGCTGACCGCCGGTGTGTTCGGCGCCGAGCCGTGGTCGCAGGAGATGCGGGTCAGGATCAACGACCTGCTCGGCATCGCCGCGCTTGACATCTACGGCCTGTCCGAGGTGATCGGCCCCGGCGTGGCCAGCGAGTGCATCGTGGCCGCCGACGGCCTGCACGTCAACGAGGACCACTTCCTGGTCGAGACGCTCGACCCGCTGACCGGCGAGCCGGTCCCCGAGGGCGAGCCCGGCGAGCTGACGTTCAGCACGCTGACCAAGGAGGCGCTGCCGCTGCTTCGCTACCGTACCGGCGACATCGCGGCGCTGCGCCGCGGCACCTGCGCGTGCGGCCGGACCCTGGTCAGGATGTCCAAGGTGACCGGCCGCAAGGACGACATGCTGGTGATCAGGGGCGTGAACGTCTACCCGAGCGAGATCGAGCGGGTCCTGCTTGCCGAGCCCGCCGTGTCGCCAGACTACCTGCTGGTCGTCGACGAGAGGGACGGTGGCCGCGACCTGATCGCCTGTTGTGAGATAACGGAGCGCACCGGCGACTCGGGCAGCGAGGCCGATCTCGGCGGCGCGCTGCAGGACCGGCTGCGCGACGCGCTCGGCCTGCGGGTCACCGTGGCGATGGTGCCGGCCGGCGCGGTGCCGCGGACCGAGGTGGGCAAGGCGGTCAGGGTGCGGCGCTGGTCGGGCGGCGAGCCGCCGGTCCCCGGCCTGCCCGGCTAGGGTCGGCCGCATGGGGCGCGCGGCACGGCTCGGGGTGATGGGCGGGACGTTCGACCCGATCCACTACGGCCACCTGCTCGCCGCGAACGAGGCGGGCCGCGCCCTGGACCTCGACGAGGTCATCTTCGTCCCGGCCGGCCAGCCGTGGCAGAAGGCCGGACGCAGCCTCGCGCCCGCCGAGGACCGCTACCAGATGACGGCATTGGCGATCGCGACCAACCCGCTGTTCTCCGTCAGCCGGGCGGAGATCGACCGGCCGGGGCAGACCTACACCGTCGATACCCTGGCCGACCTTCGCGCCGAGCGCGGGCCGGGGGCCGAGTTCTACTTCGTGATCGGCGCCGACGCGCTGAGCGGGCTGCGCACCTGGCGCGAGCCCGACCGGGTGGCGGCCATGGCGCACCTGGTCGGCTGCACCAGGCCTGGACACGAGTTCGTCAACCCCGGGCTGGAGGACGGGCAGTTCACGCTGGTCGAGATCCCGGCGCTGGAGATCTCATCGAGCCTCTGCCGCGACCGGCTGCGGGCCGGGCTCGGCGTCACCTATCTCGTGCCTGACGTAGTCATCCAGTACATTGCGAAGCGCGGGTTGTACCGCGGCCAGGGGTGACCCAGGCGGTGGCGGCCGGCGACCCATGGGCAGCGGGCAGGAGTGGCGTTGCGGCTTGACAGAGTTGGCAAGCGGTACGGGATGCGGCTGCCCTGGGTGCTGCGCGATGTGAGCCTGGAGATCAGGCCAGGCGGGCTGGTGCGGCTTGAGGGCCGCAACGGCACCGGCAAGTCCACGCTGCTGCGGATGATCGCCGGGGTCTGCGAGCCCAGCCGCGGCACCGTGACCGGCCGCCCGATCACCGGGTACGTGCCTGAGCGGTTCCCGCCCTCGCTGCCATTCTCGGCCCGGGACTACCTCGGCCACCTCGGCCGGGTGCACGGCCTGGTCGGCGGCGACCTCGCGGAGCGGATCCAGGCGTGCCTGGACCGGCTGGGCGGCTGGGAGTTCGCGGACGTCCCGTTGCGAAATATGTCTAAGGGCATGTGCCAGAAGGTGGCGGTCGCGCAGGCACTGCTGCCCAGCGCGGGGCTGCTCGTCCTCGACGAGGCCTGGACCGGGCTGGATCTCGAGGCCAAGGCCGCGCTTGACGAGGTGGTCGCCGAGCGGATCGCCGAGGGCGGCAGCGTGGTGTTCGTGGACCACGATCCGCACCGGCTGGCCGGGCTGGACGCCGAGCGCTGGCGGATCGCGGACGGCCGGGCCAGGCGGGTCGGCGGGGACGGCGACGGCACGGCCGGAGCCGTGGCGTCCGCGAGCGCGGGGGGCGGGACAAGGCAGGAGCTGATCAGCGCGCCGGTCCCGGCCGACGCGGCCGGGACCGGCGCGCAGCCAGCGTCGCTGGTCACGAAGGAAGCGGTAGAGCAGACGAAGCCGCGGCCCGTCGTGACCGAGCCCGCCGCGGCGGCGGCCGAGCCCGCCGAGCCAGGCGTCGGCTCGGCTGCCGTGGGCCTGGCTGCCGAGCCCGTCGCGCTGGCGGCCGAACCAGGCACCGTCGTGATCGTGGTGGCAGGGTACCCGCCGGGCGCGGCCGATCCCGGGCGGCTGCCCGGCGTGCGGTCAGCCAGCAGGGACGGCGACCGGGTGAGCGTGGCGGCCGAGCCTGACACCTCTGACCGCGTCCTGCGTACGCTGCTCGGCGCGGGCGACGGCGTGCACGTCCTGACCGTCCGGACGGCACCCGGCCGGCCGGGGGGTGAGCAGTGATCGCGCTCACCAGGTACCAGATCGCGCTGCTGCTGCGATCGCACCGGTGGATACCGCCCGCGGTGCTCTACGTGTTCGGCGTGGTGGCACTCGGCGGCATCAGGCTGCCGTTCGGGGCCGGCCTGGCTCCCGCGCTGAGCTGGGCCGCGCTGATGCTGGTCCCGGCGGTGGCCTGGCTGACCCGCTCGATCCTGATCGCCGAGCCGCCGGCCGCGCGCGCCTGCGTGGCCGCCGCGGGCGGGCCGCGCCGCACCCAGATCGCCGCGCTGCTCGCGGCAGTCCTGGTCGGCGTGGCGTTCGGGCTGATCGGCATTATCTGGGAGACGTTCAGCGCCGGCTTGCCGCGGACCGCCGCGACGAATGCGATCCGGCTGGGGGACGCGTTTCACATCGTGGGCGGCGGGCTGCTCGCCGCGCTGATCTGCGTGCTCGTGGCGTCGGCGATCGGCGCGCTGTGCAACCCGCCCGTGGTGCGCCGGCCGGGCCCGGGCATGCTGATCACGACCGGCGCCGTCGTGCTTGCCGTCGCCTGGAAGGCGTCGCCTGCCAACGCCGCGCTGCGCACCCCGGTGACCGGCGTGCGCACGTCCGACTGGCCGCATGGCGCGCCGCTGGTCGCGGCCGTCGCGCTGCTCGTGATCGGCTGGGCAGTTTCGGCCTATTTCGCCGCGCGGCGTGACAGCTAACCGTTCGGCGAGCTTGCCGCGGCGGGATACGCTGAACGTGCCGCTGTGGCGTTCAAGTGCCGGGCCGGCCGGTCCGATGGTCGCAGCTTCGCCTACGAGGAGGATTCGCAGCACTCGTGACTGCCACTGACCGAGCCGTCGAGCTCGTCAGGATCGCGGCGATCGCCGCGGCCGACAAGCTGGCCACCGACATCATCGCGTACGACGTCAGCGAGCAGCTCGTGATCACTGACGCCTTCCTGCTCTGCTCCGCCGCGAACGACCGGCAGGTGCGGGCCGTCGTGGACGAGATCGAGGAGAAGCTCGCCCGCGCCGGGGCCAAGCCCGCGCGGCGTGAGGGCGAGCGCGAGGGCCGCTGGGTGCTGCTCGACTACCTCGACGTCGTGGTGCACGTTCAGCACGCGGAGGAGCGGGTGTTCTACGCACTCGAGCGGCTGTGGAAGGACTGCCCGCAGATCGCGCTGCCCGAGACGGTCACCGCAGGCCGGTCAGCCAGGGACCGGCACTGAGCGCCAGGGATCCGGCGGCCGGGGCGGAGGCGGGATCGGCCGGAGCGGGGGAGCGCGGCGAGTCGGCGGAGAACATCGCGGGGCGCGGCGGCGCTGACGGGAGTTCCGAGCGCCCGGGCCATCGTCCGTCCGGCAGCCGGGGCAGTGCCGCGAGTGGTCCCGCGAATCTGTTGCGGCTAGTGCTCTGGCGGCACGGTCAGACGACCTTCAACGCCGAATCGCGGTTTCAGGGGCAGCGGGACGTGCCGCTCAACGCGCTCGGCCGGGCGCAGGCGAAGCGGGCGGCGCGGCACCTGGCCACCCTGCGGCCGGCCCAGATCTGGTCGTCCGACCTGTCGCGCGCCAGCACGACGGCCGGCTACCTTGCGCGGCTGTGCGGCCTTGAGGTCCAGCTCGACAAGGACCTGCGCGAGCGGCACGGCGGCGCCTGGGAGGGCCTGACGATCGAGGAGATCAGGGCGAAGTACCCGGGCGACCTCGTCGCCTGGCAGCCGCCCGGCGGGGAGACCTCGGAGTACGTGGCCGAGCGGACCGCCGCGGCGCTGTCGCGGATTGCCGACGACGCCGAACCGGGATCGCTCGTGGTCGCGGTCGGGCACGGGGCGTCGCTCACCTGGGGGATGTCCAGGCTGCTCGGCCTGAGTGACCGGGTCACCGGCGGGATGGGCAACTGCTGCTGGTCCCTGCTGTCGCGGCGGGCCAGCGGCGGGCCGTGGCGGCTGCTCGAGTTCAACGTGGGGGCGCTGCCCGAGCCGGTCGAGGTGGCTGAGCTGGGGGACGAGGACTGAGGTCGGTCCGGGGTCCGTGCTGGCCGGGGTGTGGGGTTGCGGGCTTGCCGGGCCCGGAGTGGCGGGCTGGTCGGGGCCTGGGTAGCGGGCCGGTCGGGGCAGGGCGTGCGAAGCCGGGCATTGCGCGGGCCAGCCAGCCGCGGCTGGTGCCCGGTTTCTAGTACACTGGCGTGGCGCTGGCGACCGGAGCGAGGCTCAGGGTGCGCCGCGCGTTGCGGGGCTATAGCTCAGTTGGTAGAGCGCTTGCATGGCATGCAAGAGGTCTGGGGTTCGAATCCCCATAGCTCCACTTCCAGTTCAAGACCATAAATTTGAACAGGCAGTGATCATCTGCTTGCGGCCGGGAGCCCGAGCGCTCGTCAGCTTCTCCGATCCGGCCGACTGCGTTTCCGCTGGTCAGCGACATGATTGGCTGGCCCAACGTGCGGCCGTCTGACCTGTTGCGCCGCAAGCAAGAGGTCCGCGGTCCGGGCCTATGGTTCTAACTGCTAGGCGGATATTTTCGAACGCCCGAGGGGGCGTCGGGGCGCGTACCGCAGCAAAGTGCAGCAGTGAGCGGGACGCGCCGAGCGGGGATCAGGCAGGCGCATGCCGTGACAGCAGACTTCTGCGCTCCGCAGCGAAGTGCCTTCTGGGCAGCCGGTCACTATCACGTCACGGCCAGCAGCGCGGCCAGCTGCCACTGCTCGGACCCAGCCGCCGTAGGGCAATGGCGATCCGACCGGTTCTCCGGTGACTGCATCCCAGACTTGCGCGGATCGGTCGGCCGAGCCCGAGACGATTACGATTCGCCGACCGGCATGGCCGATAGCGACCGCGTATTCCGGCTGACGGTGGCCCTTCGGCCGAGGCCTAATCTCCTCACGAGTCGCCGCATCCCAAAGTCCGATCTCGCCGTCGCCGCAGCCGGAGACAGTTACGTCTCGGTCGCTGACCCTCCCGACGGCCAGTCCTGGCCACGCGCAGCCAAGCAACACCCCGGTTCGGCCGGCGTACCGGCCGACCGGGACTTGCCGCCAGATCGGCGGTTCCCGGTGCCTTCAGCGTTACGACGCGCCGCCGTCAGGCCGGGGCGGTCCGCGTCCGCCCCGGCCGGTGAGTTCGGACGGTCCTACGACCGGAGGTAGAACTCGTCGGCGTCGTAGTCCGTCATCTCCATCATGTCGGGTGCCAGGCCGAACTCCTGGAACGCCGGAAACAGCTGCTCGGCCGCGTACCGCTCCGCATGTGCCTTCGACTCCCACACGGCCACCACCTGCAAGCCACGGGCGTCCGTGCCGGCCGCCCAGGTGATCAGGCCGTCGAGGTCCTGGGGCGGGTTGGTCTTGGCGTTGACCTTGTTGAAGTCGTCGACCGTGTGGCCGGGCGCGGCGGTGATGTGAACGTAGGTCATGGTGTCCTGCCTTTCGGGTTCGTGTCACCGGACAGCACGGACGTTACGGCGCTGCGGCGGCCGCGCCATCGACCGAATTACTCACCCCCGGTACTCATTCCGCGGGCGCCGCGGGCGGCGCGCTCGACCAGACCGCGATCTGGCTGCGGTTGGCGAAGCCTAGCTTGTCCAGGATGTGCTGGACGTGGTTCTGCGCGGTGCGCTCGGATACGAACAGGGCGGCGGCGATCTGCCGGTTGGTCAGGCCCTGCCCGACCAGCCGGGCGACCTCCTGTTCGCGCGGGCTGAGCGGCGCCGGCCCGGCCGCCGGCAGGCGGGCGCGCAGTCCCGCGATCCGCTGCGAGAACGGCGCCATGCTCAGGCGCTCAGCGTCCGGCGCCGCCGCGCCCAGCAGGGTGCGGGCCCGGTCCGTGTCGGCGCGGGTACCGCGCCGGGCCAGCGCTTCGGCCAGCTCTACCGACGCCTCCACCGCGAAGCCGGACGCGCCGATCGCAGTGCTGATCCTGGCCGCCGTGGTCAGGTCGGCGACAGCCGCATCTAGTGCGCCGAGCGCCGCGGCGGCCTTGCCCAGGTGTAGCTCGACCGGCCCGAGGTAGGAGCCGGCGCCCGCGCCGCTGGCGACGTGTCGGCCGCGCAGCGGCTCGAACCGCCCGGATAGGTAAGCGACGTCGTCGGTGCGCCCCAGGCCGATCGCCATCGCGAGCCCCTGCGCCCAGGCGATCAGCCGGAGCGAGGGAATTGGGTGCCAGGAGCGGACCGGGCGGGCCAGCTCGTACATCCTGGCCGCTTGGTCGCGGTCGCCCCGTTCCAGCCACATCAGGGCCAGGTTGACGACGGGGAGCATGCTCACCACCGGGGCGTCCGCATCCGACCCCCCAGGCAAGAATCGCGGCGGGATCCCGGCCAGGAACGTCGACACGCCAGCGGCCTCGAAGCCGATGTGCATCGCGATCGGGCAGACGACCGCCCCGTAGCCGCCGAACGCCGCCGGGTGACCCATATCGGTCATGACCTCGAGTGCCTCGCCGGCCAGCCGTACCGCCTCGGCGTACCGGCCAGTGGCGTACGCGTGTGTCGCGGAGTACTGCAGCAGGTGCCACCGGGCCACTGGCGCCTGCACCCGCCCGGCACAGCTGGCCAGGTCGGCCAGTTCCCGGGCGATGACCGGCAACTGCCCGGCCTCGAACAGCGTGTCGATCCGCCACAGCCTGCCCCACATCTCGACCCAGGCGCTGCCGGTGTCGCGGGCCGCATCGAGCATCCGCGCCGCGATGACGGCGCGTTCGCGGCTTCCGTCCGGGCCGCTGCGGGCCAGCTGACGGGCGCGCAGCGCGTCCACCAGCGCGTCCGCATCGCCGGTCTGCTCGGCTGCGTCCAGTGCTTTCCGGCTGGCCTGGTCCGCGCGCTCGTATTCTCCCCGGTACACCAGGGCCTGGGCGTGCCGGGCCAGCACCCGGGCCCGGAGCGGGCCGTCCAGCTCGGGCCCGGCAAGGGCCCGCTCGCAGATGCGGCCAATCTCGGTGTCCCATCCGGTATCGCCGATGGGGTCCATCTCCAGGCCGGCCTGGGCCAGCAGCACATGGCTGCCGCGCCGCTCCGCGCGCTGGGCCAGCCCGGTCAGGGCATCCTGCCAGCCGGGCAGGTCGCCGCTGCGGTACAGCGCGCCGGCCAGCGCCAGCTCGAGCCGGCCGCGGCCGGCCTCGGAGATCTCGCCTGCTCCGACCGACAACGCCTGCCGGTACAGCCGCGCGGCCTCCTCGAACGCGAGGTCCTCTCCGGCCGCCTCCCCGGCCGCCTGGCAGGCCCGCGCCGCGTCCAGCCGGTCACCGGGCAGCGAGCCCGCCACCCGGTGGTGCGCCAGCTCGGCCAGGTGCGGGCGCAGCTGGCCCTGGTAGAGGCGCTCGATCGCGTCCGCCGCCGCGAAGTGCCAGCGCCGCTGGTCCGCGGCGGACAGCTGGGCCACCACCGCCGAACGGATCAGCGCGTGCGAGAACCGGTAGTCGCCGGGACGATCGCCAGCGACCAGGAAGCCCGCCGCCTGGCATTCGTCGACCGGACCGAGCAGAGCGAGCACGGACGTGCCGAGCATCTGCGCGACCACCCCGACCGAGAAGCCGGTCCCGGCCACCGCCGCGGCCTGCAGCACCTCCTGGCTGGCCGGCATGAGCTGCGCGATCCGGTGGGAGGTGACGTCGAGTACCGTGCCGGGCACCGAGCCAGGGTCGGCCTCGGGTTGCTCGGCGCATCCGGGCCAGCTCGCGGACGAGGAAAGGGTTGCCGCCCGTCTCCGCGTGGACCGCCTGCGCCTGCCCCGCCGAGGCGGCCTGCCCGGCTGAGGCCAGCAACGCGGCCACGGCGGCCGGGGGGAGCCCGTGCAGCACCGCACGTTCGGTATTCGCATCAGCAGGCAGCATCCGGATCAGCTCACCGCCGCGGTCACCGGGCGGGGCCGGCTCGCGGCACGTCGCCACGACCAGCATCCGGACGCCACGCAACTGGCGCACCAGGTGAGCGAGCAGCAGCAGCGACGGCTCGTCGGCCCACTGGATGTCGTCCAGGACGAGCAGCAGGCCGTCCGGCTCCGCGGCTTGGGCGAGCCGGTCGCGTACCGCGCTGAACAGGGCGAAGCGCTGCCCGCGGTCGAGCTCCGAGTCGCTGCTAGGCGTGCGCCCCGCCGTCCCGCCGAACGCCAGCGACCACAGGTCGGGCCCCGGCTTATCGTGACCTTGGCCCGGCAGGTCCTGCAGGGCCAGCCGCCACAGCCCGTACGGCGGTGCGATGTCCCGGTCGCTCGAGCGGGCCCAGGCGATTGCCGCTCCCCGTGCCGCGGCCACCGCCGCGGTCTCCTCGGCCAGCCGGGTTTTGCCGATCCCGGCCTCGCCGGTGCACAACAGCAGGCGCCCGCGACCCGCCCGGGCCTCGTCGAGCAAGCCGACCGCCCGGGCCAGCTCACGGTCGCGGCCCACGAATGAAACGGCCGCCGTCCCCTCCTCCGGAGCAGCCACAACGACAGCGTAAACCTCGTCAGCCCATCGGAGGCGGGCCGCCGGACCTGCGAGGTCAGCCACATCGACATCCAAGGAGGACCACTGCTGCCCGCACGTCTGCACGCGCCATCAGCGCAAGGCGCTCAAGTCGTTCAGCGACCAGAACGGCGGCTCTGGCGTGGACAAGCCTGCCAATCGCCGTCGCCAATTCAAGTACAGAGCCTTACGGAGGCGCCCGTTCACTGGTCGCTTGATGACGGAGAGTGGTCGGCGCCGGCTTGTTTCTTCTGGCGGCGGGTCCGATGAGGGCCCCGGTCGCGGGCGGGCTGCTCGGCTGGCGGGTGGCTCGTCGCGGCTTAGCCGATCCAGGTGATGTCGAAGATACGCAGGGTCTCTGACAGTCTCCGTCTGCGTGGAAGCTGAGCAGTCCGTTCCCCGAGCCGAAGATGGTCATGCGGAAGGCGGGGTCGTTTCCGGGCGGGATGATGGCAGCGTCCAGGGCTGATCGACTAACTCGACGACGCGCTGCACCAGTGCGTCGAACGCATCCGGCGGCAGGCCGTTGAGCTGGATGAGCGCCGCGCCCTCGAACCAGGCACTGTAGCTCACCTTGGCCGAGGCCAGCCGGGTATGGCGTCCTGGATCGGGACAGAGCCGTCCAGGCTGCCGGTCCGCACCGCCTCCTGGACGGCTCCGAGGCGGTCGGCGTATCCGGGGTCGGACTGAGCGGCGGCGGTAAGCCGCCACAGCCGCAGCGTCTGGCGGAGCTGCCGGTACCCGCCGACTTCCCGGGCAGCCGCAGCGGCAGCGCCGAAATACTCGCGCCGGAACTGCTCATGCAGCTGGGCGGGCAGGTCGCGCAGTATATGCACCGGGTCATCGGGGTCCGGCTCATGCACAGGCAGCGCACTCACATCATCGCAGGCTAGCAGCGAGGCGCGACAGCGGCGCCAGGCCAGCACCGGTGCCCGGCAGCGTCGATACGATGACGACTGAGTCCCTGAAGTGCTGCCGCCGAGGTAGCGGTCCACGCGGGCCAGGCAGTCGCGGCGGCGGCTGGGTCGCGCCAGGTGCCGGCTTCGAACCACCAGCGGCGGATGGTCTCGAGCAGGGGAGTCAGGTCGCCGCCGGTGCGGGCCTGCTCGGACGCGGCATCCAGGTCGGCGGCGTACCGGCGGGCCGTATGGGCGTCGGCGTGGGCGGCGCGGACTGTCCGGATCGCCGCGGGGGTGCATGCGAGGCGTGGCAGCGCAGGCGGTTCGCCCGGGCGTGCCGCGGTCATCGTCACCTCGCGGCGGAGGCAAGTAGGCTGAGCAGAGCCTCGGCCACCGACGATCAACGTGCTCGGGCACCGGTTCTCAGGAGTGTGGGCCTTGCCGTGAGTACAGCGCGGAAGTACCGCAACCGGAGCGCACGGGAGCGGACTGCGGTGTACGCACCAGGACGGTGACCTGCGCGGATGTACGCCTGTGGACGGGTTGCCGGCTGATGGCGTGCAAGAGGTCTGGGGTTCGAATCCCCATAGCTCCACTTACCATGTCAAGGCCATGAATTCGAACATGGTGCGATCACCTGCTTGCGGCCGGGAACTCGTGTGCTCGTCAGCTTCTGCGACTCGGGCGAGCGCGATTCCGCTGGTCAGCGGCATGATTGGCTGGCCCCAGCGTGCGGCCGTCTGACCTGTTGCGCCGCAAGCAAGAGGTCCACGGTCCGGGCCTATGGTTCCAAC
>CAVZHC010000020.1:0-390614 GCA_963774905.1 uncultured Actinomycetota bacterium
GTCATTGGCAGGATCCGGAGAAGCACCCTCGGGGTGTTCAACTGGAGCCGACATCCGCGGCGCCGAGAACTTGACTACAGAGCGTGGAGATTCAGCCTACGCGCAACAGCTCGTCGCCAAGTTGGCCATCAGGCTCAGTCGGCCGCCAAGTCCTGACCTGCCCCACTAAGAAGGCAAGCGACACCGGATTTGGGCCGGATAAGACGTTCCGTGATGCGCTGCATCCGATCCTGAATCCTCTGGAGAATCGGCGGCGAACTGACCCAGAGTCTCGGGCGCTGCCGCACATCGGACGGGAGCAGACGGGAAAGGGAGAGGGAGGAGCGGGCCCGGCCCTGAGATTGCCCCCCTCAGGCCCGCTGAGGCACGGGGACTGCGATGACGGTGAGGCCATCGATGCCAGCGAAGTCGGCGGGGTTGCAGGTATATACCGGTAGATCTCTGGACATAGCAGTGGCGGCAATCATCGCATCGTAGGCGCGAGCAGAGGGTTTGCGGCCAGCCTGGCGCAGGGATGCCGCTACCCGTCCGAATGCCCGCGCCGCGGGCGTGTCGAAGGGCAATGGTTCGAAGTCGGCCTCAGCTTGCTGGACGTGCGCCTGACGCGCGGCGCGTTCCCTGTCTGTCCTCGCGACCAGGGGGCCGACGGTCAGTTCCGCGAGTGTCACTGTCGTGATGAGTGGCTCAGCCGGAAGTGCGGCCGGGTCCGTGATGCGGGACAACATGATGACCGTGCTGGTGTCGAGCACGCCGCGCAGATGGCGCGGTGCATGTTCAGTCACAGCGCCGGGTCCAGCAAGTCATCGATGTCCGCCCGCAGTTGCGCCGGGTCCACGGCCGGCAGGCTCCGCCATCGCTGAAGCAGCAGGGTCGCTTGCAGAGGCCGGCGGGGCAGCGGGCGCAGCTCAGCGATCGGGTGACCGTCCCGGGTGACCGTCATCGCCTCTCCGCCTGCGACGCGGTCCAGGATCTCACCGCCGCGGTTACGAAGATCTCGTATCGCTACCTCTGCCATAACCCGACTGTATCACGCGTGAGACACCGGCGGCTTGAGCTAGCGGCGAAGAGATCTCCAATCGCGCTCTGGCCGCCTAGGCCATCCAGTCACCCCGCCGGACCCGCCGCCTCAGGGGCCGCCACCATGCCGGCTGGCTCCCGGCCTTCGCCAAAGTCAACCCGATCACCGTCATCGCCGAGGCACTCCGCGTCCTGTGCCTCGGCGGGCCCGCAGCAGGGCCGGTCACCGGGAAATTATTTCGGTTACGAGATACGAGATTCCGAGACGAATATCTCGACTCGGAGCCTCCGCCCTTGGGAGGGGAATCCACATGAGCGCCACACTTGCCGTCCGGCACAACGTCCGTGACTACGCCGCATGGCGGAAGGTCTACGACGAGCTTGAGCCGCTGCGGGCCCAGTACGGCTGCACCGCCAAGCGGGTGATGCAGACTCCTGATGATGGCAATGAGCTGTTCATCACCCATGACTTCCCCAATGCCGAACAGGCGGGCGGCTTTGCGCACGACCCGGCGTTGCGCGCCGGGATGGAGCGGGCCGGGGTCGAGGGCGCGCCGCGGATCGAGATCTTCACGAATGTCTGAACCAAGGCGGCCCTTGAGGCCGGGGAAGGGCGGCCGCAGCCGTCCTTCCCCGGCCTCGCTCGGCGTGGTTAGGGTTGACGCCGATTTCCAAGACGAGTATCCCGGCGGCGACGCTACCTGCACCGAGGCGTACGCAACCCTGTGCCGCACCGGCCAGGCCCTGCTGGGCGAGCTTGACCGGTGCATCGCCGCAACCTTCGACATGCCCCAGGCCGCCGCGATGGCACTGGCCGTCATCGACGGGGCGACCGCGCCGCTGACCCCCTCACGTGTCAGCGACCGGGTCCTCGTCGCCTCGGCCACCATGACGGCAACGCTCGACCTCCTTGGGTACCGCGGCTGGATCCGCCGCATCCCCAACCCCGATGACCGGCGCAGCGTTCTGATCGAGATCACGCCCGACGGCCGCGCCGCCGCCGATCAACTGCTCCCCGGTATCCGCATGATCGAGCGGAGCATCCTGTCTGCCCTCACCCATGACCAGCGAACATGCCTGCTGGACTTGCTGTCCAAGGTCCTTACCCGAGCAGCCGAAGTAGCCGCCGAACATCCCGAGCCCCTCAACGGCCAGCGCATACGGCCAGCCCGGCTCGGCCGCTCCGGTACAGCACCTCACCGGTCGGCCCCGCTCACGCCACCAGCGCCCTCTAACTCGAGCACATCCGCCCCGGTACACCGCGCCCGTCACGTCCGACCCAGCCGTTCGACTGAGAAAGAACCCGGAGAACTGGCGAATGCCCTGGTCGGCCACGGATGCGGCTTCGCTGGCAAGGACACCCGGGTCTACGAGCGGTACAGCACGCCGCCCTCAGGTACCAGGTCGCCAAGCGCCGGATGATCGCGATCGCCACTGGCATGGACGGAGGGACGGTGCGTGTAGCCGTGGTGCAGCGCGAGAAGACTGGCGCGGCGGAGCCCGCTCAGTGAGCCAGCAAGGCGCTCGCGCAGGGCGGCGCGATCGTGTCGCGTGATCTCGCTGGGCCGAGACCCCCTCGCCGCACCGGGGCTGGCGCCAAGCTCGCTACCGTGTGCCCGGCCAACCGCGGCAGCGGCGAAGGCCCGCAGCACCAGGGACCAACGCCCCTTGCCAACCGGGGAATACGAGGCGCCTAGTTCAGTTAATGAAGCGCCCGCTGGCGTGACGTCGGTCCAGCTCCAATATGACGCCGCCGAGAATGGAGCGAAATTGAAACGCCTACTGGTCGCGCTGGCTATCGCAGCGCCAATAGCCCTGCTGGTGACCCCGGCCTCCGCGGCTCCCGCCAGCATCCAGATCGGCTCATGCCGGGCTCACGGGCAGTTCGCCATCTGCGACGCGAGCGGGAACGCCCGGAACCACCCGGTCACCATCGTCCTGCACGTCAGGTCAGTCCCGGATCAGTCCGTCTCCGGTGCCTGGGACATGACGTGCGCTAAGGGACTCGGCGCAGGCAGCAGCTCCGGCCGGTACAACTCAGGCACGCCGATTAACCGGATACTGCACAAGCCCTACCTGCACCCGGACAACTGCATCGTGTCCGCCGACGGCCAGCTCGCCCATGGCGGCAGCCTGCACATCTGGCTGACGTACACGAGCTGACCCACCCGGAAAGGTAACCGACCGGCTTGCTCTCAGCGTGACGCGTCCGGTCACGTTCAGGGAACCTGTCACATGCTGTTGTCATGATCGCGCTCGTCGGGAGGCATGCATGAGTGACCGGGTGCTTCGCGACGATTCAGGCGACACAGAGCCAGGCCGACTGGGAGTTCAGGCAAGGGCGCTGGCGATGGGCAAGGCGGCGGCCCGCAAAGCGTTCAAGGTCGATGCCGGCCGCCTGGCGGCGCAGCTGGTGGACGAGCCTGCCGTGTTCGCGTCGGCGCGAATGACGAAACTCGCTGAGTGGTTCTGCGACCAGGACTCGCTGGTGCTTGTGACTGGACCGCATGAGGACGCCGACACTGCCGATGAGGTCCTCGCCTACGGCCTGGCCTGGCAGGGTGACCGGGACCTGGTCCTGGTCGTGCCCGAGACGCTCCTTGGGGCTATTCCCGGCCGCCTTGCATGGATCGGCACCCCGGTCCGGCTGTTCAGATACGGCGGGGATCTGCTGCTCCGCCCGGTCGTGATCCCCGCCAGGTCGGAGGTTTGGAGCAGCCCGGCTTTGATGGAGGCTCTTCGTTTTGGGATTCCAGATTCTCTTGGGAATCCCGTTGCCTTTTGCTGTTCGTTACCCAGGCATCCGCCGGAGTACTCCCCGGCCCGGTGGTGCCGAGGGGCGGGGGCGGCGGCCCGGTGGCCGGGCAGGGCCGTACCCTGCCCCTGATTGCTGTCCGGAGGCCCGGCAGGGTCCCGCGGGTCAGCGGCCGGCCCCCTGGCGGGGCCGGTCCCGCAGGGACGCCGAAGGCGCCGTTGACGCGCGGGGGGCCGGGCCGCACGATGAAGGGCTGCCGCCCCCGTCCCGGGCTCAGCTGGCGGGCTGGGCGTGACGGGAGCGCCAGGCGGCCTCGTACTCGGCGGGCGGCAGGTGGCCGCAGGCGCCGTGCAACCGCTGGCCGTTGAACCAGGCCACGCAGGACGAGGTGGCCGCCTCGACGGTGGCGACGCTGTCCCAGGGGCCGTCAGGCCAGATCAGCTCGGTCTTGCACAGCCCGTGGAAGCTCTCCGCGACCGCGTTGTCGTAACTACCGCCCTTCGACCCGACCGAGGCGACCGCGCCGGCCGCGGCCAGCCGCGCGCTGCAGGCGATGGACAGGTACTGCTTGGGTTCAAGGGGTCGTCGCAACACTGCCTTGCTGAGCTGATTGTAGGAACTCGTCGAGGGCTTCGGCTGGGGTCTTCCAGCCCAGTGTCTTGCGGGGGCGGCTGTTGAGCGTGGCGGCGACCGCGGCGAGGTCATCAGCGTTGTGCCTGCTGAGGTCTGTTCCCTTGGGAAAGTACTGGCGGAGCAGGCCGTTGGTGTTCTCATTCGTGCCGCGCTGCCAGGGGCTGCGGGGGTCGCAGAAGTAGATCGCCAGGCCGGTGTCGATGGTCAGCTGGGCGTGCTGGGCCATCTCGGCGCCCTGGTCCCAGGTCAGTGACCGGCGCAGCTGGCCGGGCAGGGTGGTGATGACGGCGGCGATGGCGTCGCGCACGGCCTCGGCGCCGTGCCCGGCCAGCGCGGGCCCGCTCTTGGCCCGGGGCCAGCCCGCCGTGGCCTTCCATGGGGGCAGGTTCAGCAGCATGGTGAACCTGCTGGCGCGCTCGACCAGCGTGCCGATCGCGGAGCTGTTCAGCCCGATGATGAGGTCGCCTTCCCAGTGCCCGGGAACGGCCCGGTCCCCGGCCTCGGCGGGCCGCTCGCTGATCGTGATCTCGGGGGTCACGAACATCTTGCCGCGACTGGCGGCGCGGGCTCGCGGCACCCGAAGTGCCCGCCCCGTGCGCAGGCACGCGGTGAGCTCGCGCCGCAGGGCGCCGCGGCCCTGGACATACAACGCCTGGTAGATGGCCTCGTGCGAGATCCGCATGGTCTCATCATCGGGGTAATCCACCCGGAGCCTGCCCGCGATCTGCTTCGGGCTCCATGCCTTCGCCCACCGCCGGTCCTGACGGCGCCCGTGCCGCCGGCCGATCCAGCGGACATCAGGGCCGGCCACGCTTGTCCCGTCCGGCCTGGCGACCTCGCCCGCGAGCCGGTCCTGGACGTACTGCCGGAGCGCGTCGTTGACAGCGAGCCTGGCTGCCTTAGGCCGCCGTGTGCGCCGGTCAGCATGCCACTGGGCTGTCGTGGCCCGGTAGTCCAGGTATCCGCCCCGCGTCGCCGCATTGCGGCGCAGCTCCCGGGAGATCGTCGACGGTGACCGGCCGGCCTGGCGGGCGATTTCCCGGACCCCGCACCCGCGGGCCACCAGGATCGCGATCTCCTCCCGCTCGGCGAAGGACAGGTAACGGCCCGACAGCGGGGCCCTGGCTGATGGAGGGCATCCCGCCACCCTGGCGGAACCAGCGGACGCCGACCGCCGGCGACACGCCAGCCGCGACACCCGCATCCTCACTGCTCGCGCCGCCGGCGATCGCCGCCCAGAACCGCTGGCGATCCTCGCGCCGGGCCACCGGCGGCCGTCCCGGCGACCGCATCGGCGGTCTTCCCGTCGCGGCCGCCGCCCACCCTCGCGGACGCCCCAGGCACACACCTCCAGATCGAGGTGTTGCGACGACCGGTTGAATCCGCCCTCACCGTGCAGAGCACCGTCTTGCAACTAGGCGGCAAGGTCGTCGCAGGCAGGCCCAAGACAAGGGCCGGCGAGCGCCGCATCTACCTGGGACCGGAGACCGCCGGGCTGCTGCAGGCGCACCGCAAGGCCCAGCTCGCGGCCAGGCTCCGGGCTGGCCAGGCCTGGCAGGATCACGATCTGATCTTCTGCCAGGATGACGGCCGACCATGGAACCCCGACTACGTCTCCCGCCGTTTCCGGCGGCTCGCGGCCGAAGCGGGCGTGCCCGTGATCAAGCTGCACGAGGCCAGGCACTCAGCTATCTCGCTGATGCGCGACGCGGGAGTCGACCGGGAGATCCGGATGCGCGAGGCCGGCCACGCCGATCAGCAGGTCGCCGACCGCTACACGCACCTGCTCGACTCAGCGCACCAGGCCGCAGCCGGCGCGGTAGAGGCACTGGTCAGCAAGGCAGGGGGCGCGTCATGACCGTCACGCATATTCCCCGAATGTTCTCCACATCAGGACTCGACGAACGTCCCGAGCGCGTACCTGAGGGTGTTTGCGCAGGTCAGGCTGGGTGGGGCGGGTGGGGATCGAACCCACGACCGGCGGATTATGAGTCCGCTGCTCTGACCGGCTGAGCTACCGCCCCGTCAACGGGTGCACACTATCGCAAGGATCCAGCGCCGACCCGCACGTAACCGCACGGCATTACCGCACGAGCAGGCTCCGGCAATTCTCGTCCGGCCTGGCCTACCGGACGCTCAGCTGCATCGCCATGGCGTGCTCCACCAGGGCTATCAGCGCCTCCTTCGTCGAGACCCGCCCGCGCGCATCACACTGAACGATCGGCACGTTGCGGCCGAGCGACATGGCCTCGCGCACGTCGTCCATCGCGTGTGGGAAGTCGCCGTAGAAGCCGTTGATGGCCACGATGAACGGCAGGGTGGCCGACTCGAAGTAGTCCACGGCCGGGAAGGAGTCGGCCAGTCGGCGGGTGTCGACAAGCACCACCGCGCCGATCGCGCCCTGGATCAGGTCGTCCCACATGAACCAGAACCGGTGCTGCCCTGGGGTGCCGAACAGGTAAAGCACGAGCCCGGCGTCGAGGGTGACCCGGCCGAAGTCCATGGCGACCGTCGTGGTCGTCTTGTCCGGGGTGTGCGAGAGGTCGTCGACATTTTCGCTCACCGAGGTCATGACCGCCTCGGTGGTCAGCGGCGTGATCTCGGAGACCGAGCCGACGAACGTGGTCTTGCCAGCGCCGAATCCGCCGGCCACGACGATCTTGACGGAAGTTACCGCATCGGCGTCTGCGCCGACAGGGTCAGCACTAGAGCTTGCGAAGTCCACTAAGCACCCTTTCCAGCAGGTTAATATCCGGACGGCCATGGGCGTGGTCAGCCTGGTGGACTCGCACCAGCCCTTCCATCGCCATGTCGCCGATCAGGACCCGAGCCACTCCGAGCGGCATGCGGAGAACTGCTGAGATTTCGGCAACAGATCTCCAGTCACGGCAGTATCCAAGAATCGACTGGCATTCCGGACTCAGAATAGAAAGATCGCGAGCCTCGTAGTGCGAGGCGGACACCATCGCCTCGATCTGAAGCTGGTAGCTGGGCTTGGTCCGGCCACCGGTAACGGCGTACGGCCGCACCAGGGAGCTTGACTGCTCCGGAATGTCGAACAAGGCGGCGACTCCTGGCATGGAGAATTCGTCCGGCGGGTGGGCACTGCCATTACGGCTGGCTGACACGGACGAATGACCGCCCGCCCCGGAGTTGCCTCCGTCCGACAGCCAGTCGTCGTGGCGGGGAATCGACATCGATCCCTCCTGTCGTTACCTGCCTGCACCGGGCCAGTTGGGCGGCACAGTGCCACGCACCTCCGGCGTGAGCGCGCTGCCTACCCGTTCCACCATGAGTGCCATTTCATAGGCAACGAGGCCCATGTCACAATCTGCCGCCGCAAGGACAGCCAAGCTCGAGCCGTCGCTGATCGCCATGACGATCAGCAGGCCACGCTGCATTTCCACCACGGTCTGGGAGACCGCGCCGCCCTCGAAGACCCGCGCCGCACCCTGGGTGAGGCTGGTCAGGCCCGACGTCACCGCAGCGAGCTGATCGACTCGCTCAGGAGGAAAGCCCTGCGAGAACGCCATCGGCAGCCCGTCGGACGACACGACTATCGCGTGAGCAACAGACGGAACTCGCTCGACGAAATTCGTCACGAGCCAGTTAAGGTCCTGGGCCGGACGGGTTAGCGGACTCACATGCGCCCCTTCCTGTCGTGACGGGTGCTCAGGGCATCGCCGCGGCTGGACCTAAGCCTACGTGGCCAGCCCACTGACAATTCATAAAAAGTTCGCAGAACTAGCATGACTATGCCCGCGTCCTCGCATCACCCTTCACCGGGACCGTCAGGTGCCTCATCGGACCCGTCGCCGCCAGGGTCGCCGGTGCTGGCGGCGCGGCCCTCCCTGACACCACGCTGCAGACTAGCGAACCGCTCCCTGGTGGCGGATGCCGATCGCACGGGCGGCGGCATCGTCTGGGTCTCCGTGGCGGTGCCGGGAACGAGGTTGGCCTGCGGAACGCGCCTGGGCAGGCCTGCCCTGGTCAGCCCGCTCGATGTGGGAGCCGCAACAACCTCGGCAGCCTTCCAGCCCTCGTCGGCCGGCGATGTCCAGCTCACCGAACTCGATGCGCGCGCCTCTTTGCTCTTGCCGGGCAGGTCGACAGCCGGCCGACCGCGGCGGAACCAGTCTGACTCGACAGCCTCGAAGATAGGCAGCCTGTTCTCCTCTCCCAATGACGCGGCAGGAGGAACGATGACATCGCCGCCCGCCGACCCGAATTGGGTGTCCTGGGACCGGAATGTACCGCTAGGTGCACGCAATCCGGCGACAGGCGCGCCGAGCACGAGCTGAGGCGGCTCGTTGCTCCCGGCCGGAGCAACCGGCTCCGACTGACTGGCCCACGCCGCCGCAGATGGCCGGGACGGATGATCGGCCAGCCACTCGCCCGACTCGGCCGGCAAGACCGGGAGCGTCTGCCCTACGGCCGAGGGACCGGGCACGGGCGGCGCGTCCTGCGCGGACCCGGCCGCGGTACCAGCGAACGCGTCGAAGGTGTCACCCGGCCAGGAGTTGCCGCCGACGGCCGGGATCGGCCCCGTCGACGTGGTGGCGAAGCTGCCGGGATGCAGCCCGGCACCCGGGATCCTGGGCGGTCCGAGCGGCGGCGCGCCGTTCTTTTGCGCTGGCGAGGTCGAGGCGGGCCGCCCGGCGCCAGGCACCGCGTCCGGGTCGCCCGTTCCGAGCGCGGCAGACGGCGCGAAGTCCGCGGTACCGACCGGGATAGAGCCCTCAGGAGCCGTGCCAAGCGCGCCGAGCGACGCAGGGTCCAGCGGGCCGATCGGGCCTGAGTCGTGCGCCCTGGCCGCGGCCAGCCGACCGGGACCGCCGGCTCCGGGCCCGCCGTACGACCCCGAGTTACTGGTCCCCGGCCCGATGGCGCCGGCGGGCCCCTGCCCGATCGCGAACCTCTGCGCCGTCTCCTGGATCCGCATCGGGCCGCTCGGCCGTACGGTCACGCTGTCGCGTACCACGACCTCGTCGGGGAGCCACACCAGCGCGGTGAGGCCGGCGCCACCCGCCGGGCGGAGCCTGACCCTGATGCCGTGCCTGGCCGCCAGCCTGGCGACCACGAACAGGCCCATCCTGCGGGATACCGCCACGTCCACCACCGGGGGGTTGTCCAGCCGCCAGTTGGCATGCGCCATCTCCTCGGCACCCATGCCCACGCCAAGGTCGGTGATGTCGAGCAGCACTCCGCCGCTGCTCAGCAGGTGCCCGGAGACGCTGACCGGAGTGTCGGCGGAGGAGAACGAGGTGGCATTCTCGGCAAGCTCGGCGATCAGGTGGACCACGTCGTTGACTGCGGGGCCACGGACCGAGATCCCTGGCTGAACGTTCAGCATGACCCGCTCGTACTGCTCGATCTCGGAGATGGCCGCCCTGAGTACGTCAACAAGCGGCACCGGCTGGTTCCAGCGCCTCGTGGACTCGTGCCCGGCGAGGACCAGCAGGTTCTCCGAGTTGCGCCGCATGCGGGTGGCAAGGTGGTCCATCTGGAACAGGCTGCCGAGCCGCTCAGGGTCCTGCTCGCCCTGCTCGAGGTCGTCGATCAGCTTGATCTGCCGCTCGACCAGCGACTGGCTGCGGCGGGACAGGTTGACGAACATAGCGTTGACGTTGCCACGCAGAGCGGCCTCGTTGGCCGCCAGCCTGAGCGCCTCGCGGTGGACCTGGTCGAACGCCCGCGCCACTTCACCGATCTCGTCATAGGACTCGACATCGATCGGCTCGACCTCGATCGGAATCTCCTCGCCGTCGGCCTCGCTCATCCGGCGCACCGTCTGGGGCAGCCTGATGCCGGCCACGTCGAGCGCGCCGGCGCGCAGCCGCCGCAGCGGCCGCACCATCGAGCGTCCGACGATCATGGTGAGGATCAGCGCGAGCAGCAGCACGAGCAGCACGCCGGCGCCGGTAGCCACCGCCACCGTGATCGCGTCCTTGCGCAGCACCTCGGCCCGCGCGGTGATGGCCTTGGCCAGTTGGCGCTCGAACGCGCCCATCTGGATGTCGACCGAATTCGACATGGCACCGTACCAGTCGGGCGCGGTGACCGTGTCAGAGGCCAGCGAGCCGGTGTTCTGCTGGAGCGCGATCGCCTGGAGTTCTTCCGAGTTCGCCAGGTAGACGAAGGACTTGTTCAGGCTGTTGTTCCACTGCTGTTCCTGGCTGATGCTGGCGGCCAGGTTGAACGACGCCTGGTCGCTCGCCTGGGCGGACTGCGCCGTCTGGAGCGCCGCAAGCTCGCCGGGGCCGAACGAGCCCTGGAGCAGAGCCGAGGCCACCAGGGCCCGCTGCTCGGAGGCGACCTCCTGCATGGCGGTCACCAGGTCGAGTACCTGCACCTTCTGCGCCAGCGAGGGGTCGCTTGACGACTGGGCGATCTGGCTGTCCAGGGCGAGCACCTCGTCGATGACCTGGGCGTACTCGGTCACCACCACCAGCGCGGGAAGCCTGCTGGTAGTCGCGGCGCTGCGCAGGAACGTGAGCCCGCCGAGCGCCGTCAGCGCCACGGCGGCGGTCTGCCGCGCCTGCGGCGGGTAGGAGCCGCCGATCGATCTCACCATGGCCTTGACCTGGGCGGCCGCCCGGTCCGTCGTGCTGAAGGCCGCGTCGACCACCGACAGCGGAAGCTTGGCGGCGGCCGTGTGCCCGGTCAGGACGGCTTCCCGGCCTCCGTTGGCCGCGCTTGTGGAGATGAAGACCACGACCTGGTCCCGCTCGTCCTCAAGTGCCTGGGCCAGCACCACCACGTGCTGGCCGAGCTTGGCCAGCGTCTCCACGCGCTGGTAGGCGAGTGCGTTGCCGACCGAGGACGCGATGCTCAGGCTGCCAAGCACGACCGCGCTGGCGGTGGGGATGACGATCAGCAGCAGCAGCCGTGACCGCACCCTCCAGTTTCGCAGGAAGCGGCGCGAGTCACGGCGGGCCGGCCGGACCGCAGGCGGCGGGCTCGGCAGCTGCGCAGGATCCGCGTCGGGCATTGCCGCCTGCGTCGGCTGCGACGGGGACGACTCCGCGATCCGCCAGGCCTGGTTATCGGCGGCGTTGCTGGATCCGGGGGACTTCGCGTTTCTCGACGGCACAGTACCTGCGCCTCTCAAATGGCCGCGGCGCAGGACTCACGCGCTAGCGCTACTAGCGGTGGAAGCGACGACATGGCGTACCCCTTCCCAGGCGAAGACTCCGCGAGCCCTGCGCGGCGTAGCTGAACGGCAATCTGAGATGCGGATCGCTAGCCGGTCAGTTTGACGTGCGTCAACGCAGCAATGTGGCACAGTTAGAACCGACGTACATCACCCTCGCGGCATCTCCCGACTTCAGTAGGGTACTGCCTATCATCGCCACCCGTCACCCGAACTGTCCGTATAATCGTGCGGCACCTGCTCGTCCGCGCAAGCAGCTCTTGGAGGAGAACCGTGAGGTTTGCACAGGCCAGGAGCCTGCTCGCCAAGGGTCCTGCGGACCGCGCATCACGGTGGCCGCGACGCGGCAGCCGCAGGCCGTTCCTCGCCGTGGCAGTGACCGGCCTAGCGGCCGTCACGCTAACCGCCGGGTGCCAGGTCGGCGGCTCGCATGCCGGGCAGTCGACCGGCACCACCACGATCACGGTCGCCGCGATCCGAGGCGTTGACACCGCGCCATTGTTCATCGCGATTAAGGACGGCGCGTTCGCCCGCGCGGGCCTGGATGTGAAAATCCGCAACTATCAGTCAGTGGGCCAGGAACTAGAGGCGGTCAGCAAGGGCAACGTCGACATCGCATCCGGCGACTACGTCGATTTCTTCAACATGGCGGCCAAGTTCAAGCACCCCTTCCTGAGCATCATCGCCGACGGCTACCACGCCGGACCCGGCGTCATGGAGGTGCTGACCTACCCGGGATCGGGCATCACCAGCCCGCAGCAGCTCGCGCACAAGACGATCGGTGCACCGCTGGCGCAGGGCATAGCGAACAGCACCTCCGCGCCCTACAGCATCGAGACCCTCGCCACCACGTCGGTCCTGAGCAGCGACGGCGTCAATACCGACGACATCACGTGGAAGCCGATGCCGACCACGAGCCTGATCACCGCGCTCAAGTCGCACAAGGTCAGCGCGATCCTGGTCGAGGAGCCCTACATCTTCCAGGCCGAGAGCGAGCTCGGGGCGTACGCGGTGCTCGACTCGTGCAGCGGCGCGACCGCGAACCTGCCGCTGTCCGGCTATTTCGCGCTCAGCGCGTTCGTTAACCAGCGCCCGACCGCGGTACGTGAGTTCCGCACGGTGCTACAGCAGGCCCAGAAGTCCGCCGTGCTGCTCGGCCCGGTCCGGGCCGAGCTGGCCAAGGACCCTGGGATGACCATGGCGGCCGCGTCGCTGATCACGATCGGGTCCTATCCGACGTCGCTCAACGCGGCGAGCCTGCAGCGAGTGGCCAACCTGATGTTCAACTTCGAGATGCTGAACCAGTCGCTCAACGTCAGCAGCCTGATCGCCCACTGACCACTGATCGCCTACCGATCACTGACCGCCGACTGACCAGCGAGCCGTTCTGGCCTGGCCGACAGTCGGCCGGCCGACAGCCACCGGGCCGGCTGCTCAGTTCCTGACGGCAGCTGCTCAGGCCCGGACGGCGATCATCCCCGGGCCGCCGCCCGACCGGCCGACGGCTACGGCGGCCGACCCGAGACCTGTGACCAATCGCCGGCTGACCTTCCCCCGGCTGACCATGCCCAGACCCGCGATCATCATCAGCCCGACAGCGCCTCGCGCGAACGGGCCCGCGGACCCGTCGCGGCCGCCTAGCGAACTCCTGGTGCCGGTTCTGTAAGCTCCCCCACGGGGGCTTCGGGTACTTGATCGGCGAGGCCCCGGCCGTCCCGATGGGCAGCACCTGGACAAAGCCCTGCGGCTGCCACTGCGAGATAAACGCCACGGACACCGGGTTCTCGCCCAACCGGTTGAACCGTGCCGGACCCTGAACGGTCTGCAGCGTGACGCCGCTGTGCAGGTACTTCATGATCTTGGAATTGTTCGTGCCGCCGGTCGCGGTGATCGCGTCTGCGGCCACCTCGCCGACCGAGAACGCCTCGGCTACGTCCGCATTGATGTCCGTGGACGTGCCGCCGTAACGGGCGATGTACTGCTCGACCATGTAGTTGTTCAGCGGGTTCGCGTAGTCGCCGTACCATCCGTCTGGCACCATCATGCCGGTCGCGTTGGCCTTGCCTACGGCGCCGAGGAAGGACTGCCCCTGGTCGGGCCCGGAGAACGCGATGAAGACCTTCGGGTTCGCGTGCGCCTGCTCGAAGGCCTTCATGAACGCCACCACGGTAGGCACCGCCGTCGAGCCGAGCACGACCATCTCGGCCCCTGAGGCGGCCGCCTGCAGCGCAGGCACCCGGTAGTCGGCCGGCGTCTCGTTGAACGACTTGCTGTACACGGTCTTGATGCCGAGCTTCTGGAACTCCTGCTGCGCAGTCGCGACCGCAGGGCCGGCGAACGGGTCGTTGGCGGTCGGATACGCCGCCGTCTTCGGCCGCTCGCTGACTGGCAGCGACTTGATGTAAGTGATGAGCGGCTGCATGTAGTCGGCGACAGGAAGGCTCGGGTCGAACACGTTGTGGTACTTCTCGTCCCCCTTCGCGTCAGCGAAAACGCCCTGCGCGCCGCACGCTCCGCAGATCAGCGCGTAGCCGAGCTTGCCCAGGGCCTCCGACGCTGGGATGGACAGCAGGGACGAGAACGGGCCGAAGGTCAGCGCGACGTGGTCCTTGCTGACAAGCGTGTCGTAGTTGGTGACGACCTTGGTCGTCGAGCTGTTGTCGTTCAGCACGATCAGCTTCACCTGGCGGCCGAGGATCCCGCCGTGCGAGTTGATGTCGGCCTGCCAGAGGTGGTATCCGCGGTTGTACGCGTTTCCGTCAGCGGAGAAGCTCCCGGTCAGGGACAGCGAGATGCCGATCACGATGGGCGGGCGGGCCTTCAGCGCGCCCACGGCGTCACCACCGGAGCCGCAGCCCGCCGCGACAAGGATGACTGCCGCAGCAACGGCGGCGAGACCGGTCACCCGGGAGAACCGGAGTCTCATCGACAGATAGTCCTTCCGTTGTCATCCCCGACTCGCTGGCTGGGCGTGGCCCGCCCGCGTCTGCGCGCGCAGGCAGGCCCACGAGGATCGCACGGTGGCTTGTGGGCAGATAACGAGTCAGTGGCTCACGATACTGCAAGTTTCATCCGATAAGTCCGGCAGATCACAAACTGCCAGCGCCCGCTAACGGTCTGCTACTTTCCGCGCCGGGCAAACCGGGACCGATCGCACCACTCCGCCTGCCCGGGATTCTCCGCCCCGGCGCACCCCGGTCTACTCGGCCCCGGCACATCCCGAGCTAGACCGCCCGGCCCAGCCCAAGCTCGCGGGCGATGATCATGCGCTGCACCTCCGAGGTGCCCTCGCCGATCTCCAGCACCTTGGCGTCGCGGTAGAACCGGCCGACCGCGAACTCGTTCATGAACCCGTAGCCGCCGAAGATCTGGGTGGCGTCCCTGGCATTGTCCATCGCGGCGTTGGAGGCGGTCAGCTTGGCGATCGCGGCCTCCTTCTTGATCGGTTGCCCGGCAATCAGCCTCGCGGCGGCGTCGTACCAGGCCAGCCGCGCCATCGCCGCCCTCGCCTGCATGTCGGCGATCTTGAACTGGATGGCCTGGTAGTGCCCGAGGTGGTGGCCGAAGGCCGAGCGCTCGGCGACGTAGCCCAGGCACTCGTCCACGCAGCCCTGCGCCAGCCCGGCCGACAGCGCCGCGATCGCGATCCTGCCCTCGTCGAGTATCCGCAGGAACTGCGCGTACCCGCGGCCCGTCTCGCCAAGCAGGTTGGCGGCAGGCACCCGGCAGCCGCTGAACGACAGCTCCCTGGTGTCCGAGGCGCACCAGCCCACCTTGGAGTACTTGGCGCCGACCGAGAGCCCGGGCGAGCCGGCCGGGACCATGACCGAGGAGATCTGGGGCCTGCTGTTCGCCTCGCGGTCAGGCCGGCCCGTGATCGCGAGCACGGTGATCACGGACGTGATCGAGGTGCCCGAGTTCGTGATGAACGCCTTGCTCCCGTTGATCACCCACTCGTCGCCGTCGAGCCGCGCCGTGGTGCGCATGCCGCCAGGGATGTCGGAGCCGCCGCCAGGCTCGGTCAGCCCGAACGCCCCCAGCCGGGTGCCGCGGCACAGGTCGGGCAGCCAGCGGGAGCGCTGCTCGTCGGTGCCGTACAGGAAGATCGGCATCGCACCGAGCGCTACGCCGGCCTCCAGTGTGATCGCGACCGATGAGTCCACCCTGGCCAGCTCATGCAGCGCCAGGCAGAACGCGAAGTAATCGCCGCCCATGCCCCCGTACTCCTCGGGAAACGGGAGGCCGAACAGGCCAAGTTCGCCCATCTTGGCGACGATGTCGTAGGGGAACTCACCCCGCTCGTACAGCGGGCCGATCACCGGGGCCACGGCGTCCCTGGCGAACTCCATGACCGTGCTGCGGAGAGCCTCATGCTCGTCATCGAGGCTGAAGCTGATCACCTAGCGATCGTACCGGCGCCCGGTGCGGGCAGCGCTAGGCTGTATGCATGGCGCCGGTTGGGACATTCTCTCCCGTATCAGCTAGGAGCATGTCGTGATGACGACGCTGACCTGCCCGGATTGCTCAGCGCAAGTCGGCCCCAGGGACCTGATCTGCTTCACCTGTGGAGCCAACCTGCCGAGGCTCGCGCCATCCGTGGAAGAGCCGGTACCGATCACCGTCGCCCAGAAAGCCGTCTCCGACCGCAGGAGCCAGCTGATCTCCTCGGCGGTGCTGCGGATCAGCTTCCCGGCGGGCAACGTCGAGGTCCCGGCAGGCACGTCCGTGCTGCTCGGCCGCGATCCCGCCGAGTCGCTGGTCGCCGCCGCGTTCGAGGGCTGCGACAACGTGTCCCGGCGGCACGCGCTGATCACGGTCGATGACTCAGGGCGCGCCACGATCAGGGACGAGAACTCGACCAACGGCACGTTCGTGAACGGCGACCGGCTGCTGCCCGGCATCGACGTCCGGCTGGTGGACGGCGACACGATCCGCCTGGCCGCCGACGTGACGGGCGCCGTCGCGCTGCCCAGCTAGCCCGCGACCGGCCGACCGTGATCTCGAAGGATAAGGTCGGCGAAACGCCCTCCTTTCTTTCGCGGTAACGGCTCGCCCCTCACTCACCAAGGTCATCGGTGAACCAGGGCGCGAGCGGCTCGCCGCCCGCGAACCAGGGCCGGTAGGGGTCGCCGCTGCCAAGTCCCAGCTCAAGCTCCCCGGACCCCCAGTCGCCGCCGAAGAAGTCTCCCCACCCGGCCAGTCCCGCCGCCGCGAGCCCAGCATCAGCCAGCTCCCAGTCAGCCGCTGCCGGATCCGCCAGCTCCGAGTCAGCCGCTGCCGGATCCGCTGGCGCATCCCCGTCTAACTCGTCCCGGCCGTCCCCCGGCCCATCCCCCGCCGACCCGGCCTCCCCGAGCCTCTCATCGTCCCAGGACCTGTCAGCCTCCGCCGCGGACCCGGCGTCCCCCGCCCACTCAAGTTCCCCCGCCCACTTAGCCTCCCCCGCCGACCTCGTCTCCCCGGCGGACCCGGCCTCCCCCGCCCACTCAGCCTCACCCGCGGACCCGGCCTCCCCAGCCCACTCAGCCTCACCCGTCCGCTCAGCCTCCCCCGCCCTCGCAGCCTTTCTCGGCCACTCAGGCACTTCAGCCGCTTTAACCTCATAAGCCTTCCCAGTCTCATCGGCAACAGGATGCTTGGCGTGCTCAGAGGCCGGAGATGTTGGCTCGGCACGCTCGGGCCCGCGACGAACTGGCGCGGCGTAGTCCTCCTCGGATGGCGCCGGTTCGGCCCGCTCGGGCCCAGCAAGTGCTGGATCGGCCCGCCCAGGCACAGAAGATGCATCCTCGGCGTGGTCCACATCCGCGGGCGGGGCCGACGGGTGGTTGGCCGCCAGCCGGTCGAGTCGGTGCCGCAACCGGTCAAGCAGATCTTCCGGCGATCTGGGGCTGCCGTCCTGGCGGACGTCGGGCAGCGGCCGCCCGCTCTCAGGCGGCCGATCCGGTTGCGGGCGCCGATCTAACGACCGATGGCCGCGAGGCAGGTCCGGCTGGCTCATGCCCACGATTGTGCCGCGATCGGAGCGCCGCGTCGGGCCGAACCAGTCACCGGCCGCCGATACCTGGCGACCGGTACCCGGGCCGGAGTCACTGTGAGTAGAGACGCGAATGATGTGAGCATTGGTCAGATTCACAAGTGATCGGGCTGTTGTGCTGCTCGATTTCCGGTATAACGCCACTCGCCGTGGTCTTCACACTGATCGTTCGCCTGTCCTCGGCGTGGGGAGCCTCGGTGATGCTTGCCCGCGAACTGCCGTCCCCCGGCGGCTTCATGGACCCTGATCGTATGGTGACCAGATGAGCGACCTCGAAGTCATCACCTTCCGACCGGAGCCCGATCAGTACGCCTGGACGTTCGGTGGCGCACCGCCGGTCCGGCGGGTCCGCACCCCGGCCGTGCTCGACGTCTTCACCGAGGACGCGTTCTTCGGCCGGGTGCGCAGCGAGCGCGACCTGGTCTCGCAGGTGTGCGAGTTTCCGTTCGTCAACCCGCAGACCGGCCCGTTCTACATCGAGGGCGCCGAGCCAGGCGACACCGTCGCGGTGCACTTCGTCTCGATCACCCCGGCCAGGGACTGGGGCGCGTCCACCACGATCCCGCTGTTCGGCTCGCTGACCGGCACGCATGCGACCGCGCTGTTGACCGACCCGCTGCCCGAGCTTGTCTGGATGTGGCAGTTCGACCGGACGGCAGGCACCTGCCGGTTCACCGCCAGACACGGCGACTTCACCGTCGACCTGCCGATGGACCCGATGCACGGCACCGTCGGGGTGGCACCGGCCAGCCTCGAGGTGCGCAGCGCCCTGGTGCCCGACGCGTTCGGCGGCAACATGGACACCCCGGAGATGCGCGCGGGCACGACCTGCTATCTCGGCGTGAACGTGGAGGGCGCGCTGCTGTCGCTGGGCGACGGCCACGCCAGGCAGGGCGAGGGCGAGACCTGCGGCGTCGCGGTGGAGACCGCGATGAACACGGTGCTGATCGTGGACCTGATCAAGGCGACGCCGTGCCCGTGGCCGCGGCTTGAGACCGATGAGCACATCATGACCGCGGGGTCGGTGAGGCCGCTGGAGGACGCGTTCCGTATCGCGCAGACCGAGCTAGTGCTGTGGCTGGCCGGCCAGCATGGCCTGGACGTGATGGACGCCTACCAGCTGGTCAGCCAGGGTGTGCAAGCCCCCATCGCCAACGTGGTCGACGTCAACTACACCTCGATCGCCAAGATCCCCAAGCGCTACCTCCCCCCGGGCCCGGTCATGGGCGGCACCCACGCTCGCCTGCGCGAGCTAGCCGCCACGTACCGAAGCTGACTCAAGGCCAAGCCGTCCTGCCGCGCCCTGGCACCGCCTTTCCGAGTCGACGCGGGCACATCGCTGTCGCGAGAGCACTTGACGTGGGCACCTTGCTGTCGCCAGGGCGACAGCTACGGTCCCACGTCGCGCGGGTGGTACGCGGGGCGGCAGGGCGCGGGCGGCTCTTGAGCGGGCAGTTACGCGTTGCGGATGTAGACCGGGGGGCCTGGGGTCCTGACGAGCGTGTGGAAGAACGCGGCGATGTCCATCGGGATCCGGACGCAGCAGTGCGAGTCAGGTTCGAGCGGGACGTCAGAGTCGCCGTGGATGGCGAACGCAGTGGCGATGAAGAAACACCGGGTTGTACATCTCGCCGAGCGGCACGGTGACCCAGCCCGGCATGAACACGGTGGTCCGGTAGTCACCGGTCGGCGTGATCGCGTAGCCGCAGCCGCCGCCAGGCGAAGTAGTAGTAGTAGTAGTAGTAGCCGCCAGTGGACACGTGACTGACCAGCCTGACCTGGTTGTTCACGTACAGGACTAGGAAGTGGCTGCCCAGGTGCACCTCGATCCGCATGGCGCCGCCGCCAGGCACCAGGACGGCCGGGCTGCGCGGATCAGCGAGGGCCGCCCGGGTCCGCGGACCGACGGCCCCGGTGACAGCCAGGCCCTGCGCCTCCTGGAACGCCCAGACCGCCTCCTGGGTGTCAGCGCCGAAGCTGCCGTCGGCCGGGCCCGGATAGTAGTGCAACGCCGCCAGCCGGATCTGCAGTTGCCGGACGTCAAGCCCGTGCATCCCGAGCGCGAGGGTCCGGGCGCCGGTCGGCGCCGGAGTCTGGGTCGCGGTCGGTGACGCCGAAGCCGACGGCGCGGACCGCGATGACGACGGTGCGGTCGCCGTCGCGCTTACCGACGCCGGCGGCTCGGGGTGCGTCGCGGTGGCTGAACTGCTAGGCGGTGGCCCATGACCGACCTTGCCGCCCGTGCTGCACGCGCCGACCGCAAGGCACACCGCCATGCCCATGGCCAGCAACGACAAGATGATCCGGCGTCGCATGACGACCTCCCCGCCGTCCGGCGGCCTCCCCCGCCGTCCGGCGACCTCCCCGGCGGCCTGGCCCGCCTGCCCGACCAGTCCGCGCCCGGTGGCATCTTCAGGATGCTGCGGCAGGCGCCGCGCGGCGCAGAGCCCAAGTCGGTCTTCCCGGTGCCGATGGACCGTGAACACGACCCCGTTGACATGTGACCAATCAGTCACATATTCTCTGAGCCATGGATGATGAAGTGTTCCGCGCATTGGCCGACCCGACCCGGCGCAGCCTGCTCGACGAGCTGTTCCGCGAGGACGGCCAGACGCTGAATGCGCTCGAGGCCAGGTTCCCGATGACGCGCTTCGGGGTGATGAAGCACCTCAGGCAGCTCGAGGAGGCTGGTCTGGTCGTCACCAGGCGGCGCGGCCGCGAGAAGCTCCACTTCCTCAACCCAGTTCCGATCCGGCTCATCCATGACCGGTGGGTCAGCAAGTACGCCCAGCCCTGGGTGGCCGGGCTCAGCGAGATCAAGCAACGACTGGAGGCTCCGATGGAGAAGGTCTACGAGATCTACATACGCACCACCCCCGAGCGCCTGTGGCAGGCGATCACCGACCCGGAGATCAGGGCCAAGTACAACTTCGGCGCGGCGGTGAGCTCAGACTGGACGCCAGGCTCGCAGATGGAACTCGGCGCGCCCAACGCGCCAGGCCTGCTCGGCGAGGGCGAGATCCTCGAGGTCGACCGGCCGTGGCGGCTTGTCCACACCATGGTCGCGCTGTGGAGCGACGAGGTGCGGGCCGAGGGCGCCTCGCGGGTCACCTGGGAGATCGAGCAGGTGCAGGACTCCTGCCACCTGACGGTCACCCACGACCAGCTGCGCGAGGGAGCGAACGACCAGCTCTTCGGCGGCTGGCCGATGATCCTCTCCGGGCTCAAGACCTGGCTGGAGACCGGCGAGCTGCTGACCACGCCCGGCTCGCTGATGTACGCGGGGTCTTAGCGCGGCACGTTCTGGCCCGGTATTCCGAGACGGTCCCGGCTCGATAGTGTGACTGCGTGGACGTTGAGATCATCGCCTTCGATGTGTTCGGCACGCTGGTCGACTGGCGCTCAAGCGTCGCCGGCGAGCTTCGCCGGGTGGCCGGCGCGGCCGGGCTGAGCGCCGACTGGGCCGCAGTCGCCGACTCGTGGCGGTCGCGGTACGCGCCGGCACTCGGGCGGGTGGTGCGGGGCGAGGCTCCTTACCACCCGCTCGACGTGCTGCACCGGGCCATGCTCGACGAGGTCGCCGACGAGTACGGGCTGCAGGCACTCGGGGACAGCCAGCGGGACGAGCTCGTTGGCGCCTGGTACCGGCTCGCACCCTGGCCGGACAGCGTGCCCGGGCTCACTGTGCTGCGGGACAGACACGTACTGACCCCGCTTTCCAACGGCGGGATGGGCCTGCTCACCAGGCTGGCCAAGAGCGCCGGGCTGCCGTTCGACTGCATCTTGTCGGCCGAGCTGGCCGTGAGCTACAAGCCGGACCCTCGGGTGTACCGGCTGGTACCTGATTTCTTCGAGGTGCCACCAGAGAACGTGCTGATGGTCGCCTGCCACCCGGACGACCTTGAGCACGCCGCGCGGGCCGGGCTGCGCACCGCCTTCGTGCCCAGGCCGCTCGAGTGGGGCCCGGGCCGAACCGCCCCGGCCCCGCCTCCTGCCGTCGACGTGGTCGCGCCCGACCTGATCGCGCTGGCTGCCAGGGTGTGACCAGCCGGCGGCGTGGTCGGCCTGACTAGGCCGGCCGCCGCTGGTAGAAGACCAGCTCGGGGTCGCCCTCGTCCAGGCCGCCGAGCTCGCCGCTGAACGTCCAGCCGTCGGCGTCGAGCAGCGACCGCATCGGCCGGTTGGACGTGTTGGTCGAGGTGAACACCTGGCTCGTGCCCGCCCTGGCCAGCGCCTCGCGCAGCAGCGCGCGGCCGATGCCGCCGCGGCGCCGCGCCGGATGGACCGCGAGCAGGTCAACGAAGTCGCGGCCGAAGAAGTGCGCGGGCCGCAGGACCGCGAAGCCAGCGACCTCGCCGTCCTGCACGCAGACCAGGCACTCGCCCCGGCCGATGCTGGCGGTGAGGAACTCGACCCGCTCGCCGTCTCCGGCTGCGGCGTGCTGGTCGGCGCGCAGGACGCCGGGAAGATCGCCGGCGTCGGCGGACCGTAGCAGCGGCTCGGTCACGCCGCCAGTATGGCATCCGCCGGACGGCCTGGCCGCGTGATCAGACAGACCCCGGGGCGCGGGCAAGAGCGGGCGCCGACTCGCCGGACCAGCCGGGAAACCGGACCAGCCGGGAAACCGGACCAGCCGGGAAACCGGACCAGCCGGCTCAGGCTCCCCGGTTTTGGGGCACGGCAGGCTGCCCGACCGGCGTGCGTGACCGGAGGCCGAGGAAGCGGACCACGTCGGCCGCGTCGGCCCGCAGGGCGGCGGCCACCGGCTCGGGCATCGGCCCGAACGGAGCGAGCGCCACCTCCCCGCCGTCCAGCGTCCAGGTCGCTACGGCCCGGCCGCCGACCAGCGCGAATGGCCGGAACAGGCCATTGACCGTGACCACCTGCGTGTGCGGGCCGAGTATCGGCTCCCGGTCCGACCAGCCGTGCAGCAGCGGGTCGAACGACCCGAGCAGCCGCGGCGGCGTCAGTTCCGCCGCGGAATCCGCGCCGTCCGCACCCTCGTGGCCGGCCGCTGACCCCGCCAGCGCGACCAGGCCGTCCGGCCGCCCGCGCAGCTCGGCCGCGATCGCGGCGAGCCCACGACGCGCGTCGCCGAGCGGCAGCCCCGCCCATTTCGCCAGGTCCCGCCCCGTGGCCGGGCCGTGGCCAGCCAGGTAGCGCCTGGCCAGCTCGGCCAGCGCGACGGCGCGATCGAAGCCGGACGCCCCGAACTTGGCCGGGCGAGGTCCGAGCCAGTCGGTCACCCTGACGTACGCGTGCTCGCGCCCGGCCATCGGCCCGCGGACGATCAGGCCGCGCAGGCTGGCGCTGGCCAGCAAATGCACCAGCGCCTGGCCTTTGGTGCGGACCCCGGCCGCGGCGATCCGCTCGCGCAGCTCGGCGCGGGTCAGCGGGCCACCGGCGGCGAGTGCCGCGTCGATGACGCCGACCGCGCGGTCCGTGTCGGCCTGGCTCACGCCCTGCTGCCCGAGCCGCCGCGCGACCCCCTGAGCCATGGGCGGCGCGGTCAGCGCATGCAGCCACCAGTAGTCCTCGGCGGCGACGAGGTGCAGGGTCCCCCGGTTCAGCCAGGTGATCAGCAGCGACCGCTCCGCCGTCAGCGCCCGGTCCACGTCGGCGGCGGTCAGCCCGGCCGAGCGAGCACGGACGGCGAGCCTGACGCCGCGCGGATCCTGGCCCTGCACGGCGAGCAGCCGGCCGACCACGGCGAGCGGGCTGCGCTCCGGCGGCCCGGACAGCAGCTGCGCAGCGCACCGCTGCGCGATCACCGCCTGGCCCACCACAGTGCCCGTCACGGCGACCATGCTGTCACCGCGCACCGACAGTGCCATCCGCCGGGAGTGGCGGCACGATGGCGCTTACCGTGCCCTGGATCGCTCGCTGTCCAGTGCCGTCATGCTGGCCGGATCGTAGCGGTCGCCAGCCACCTCGCCGGGCGGGACGGCCGCCTCAAGCTCGGCAAGCTCGGCCGGGCTGAGCTCAAGGTCGAGGGCGCCGAGCGCCTCGGCGAGCCGGTCCCGCCGCTTGGTGCCGATCAGCGGGATGATGTCGTCGCCGCGCGACAGCACCCAGGCGAACGCGAGCTGCGCCGCGGTCGCGGCATGCCGGCCAGCGATCGACTCGACGGTCGCCAGCAGGCCGAGGTTGCGCTGCAGGTTCTCACCCTGGAACCTGGGGAACCTGGACCGCGGATCACCCGGTGCCAGCGACCGCGCGGTGGCCGTGGACAGCAGTCCGCGTGACAGCACGCCGTAGGCCGTGACGGCGATGCCGAGCTCGCGGACGCATGGCAGGATCTCCGCCTCGATCCCACGGCTCATCAGCGAGTACTCGATCTGCAGCGCGCTCACCGGGTGCACCGCGTGGGCCCGCCTGATGGTGTCAGCGCCCATCTCCGACAGCCCGAGGTGGCGCACGTAGCCGGCCGCGATCAGCTCGGCGATCGCGCCGACCGTGTCCTCGATCGGCACCCGCGGGTCGAGCCTGGCCGGCTGATACAGGTCGACGTAGTCGGTGCCGAGCCTGGTCAGGGTATAGGCCAGCGAGTTCTTCACCGCCGCTGGGCTCGCGTCACGGCCGACCATCGCGCCGCCTGGCGCGCGCTGCACCCCGAACTTGACGCCGACGAACACGCCGGACCGGTCCCGGCCGCGCAGCGCCTCGCGTAGCAGCAGCTCGTTGTGGCCGGAGCCGTAGAAGTCGCCGGTGTCAAGCAGCGTGACGCCGGCGTCGAGCGCCGCGTGGATGGTGGCGACCGACTCCGCCTCGTCGGCCGGGCCGTAGACGCCTGACATGCTCATCAGGCCGAGCCCGGTCCTGGATACCGCTGGCCCGCCCGTGCCGAGCGCGACCGTCAGCATGACACCGCTCCCTTCGCTCATCGGCGGTCAGGCCGCCCGTCATGGGCCTGCCGGCCCTGGATCATCGGCACTCGGATCATCGGCCGTCGATCACTGGCCCTGGATCAGACGCGCCTTCAGGTACTCGAACTCCTCGCGGGTGAGCAGACCGTCGTCGAGCAGCGAGGCCAGCCTGGCCAGCTCGTCCACCGGCGATGCCGACGCAGCGACCGGGGCACGAGCCGTGGCGTGGGCTTGAACCTGGGCCTGAGTCGGCGCGTGCGGGTCGGACGCCGAGCTACCCGGCCTGGCCACGCCGGGCGAGCGCAGCGCGGTGCCGAGCTCGGCGCGCAGCGCCCCCGGGTCGGATCTGCCGATCGCGAACACCAGGTCAGACGTGCCCGCCCGCATCCGCACCACCGCGCTGGTCCGGCCGCGCGCCGCAGGCGAGGACGTCCAGCCCGTTGCGCGGGTAAACGGCCAGGTGATCACGGAAAAACCGGAGGTCATACGACTCGCCGATCGGCAGGTTGGTGCCCTGCACGTAGCCGAGCGGCAGCACCGCGTCGGGCAGGCTGGCTAGCGACTGGTTGTCAAGTTCCTTGCGCGCCTGGGTGTTGTCCGCCCCGGCCCGCTCGGCCAGCGCTCTGAGCACCCGGCGAGCGGTGGCGGGCTCCAGGCTCAGCAGGGCGCGCCATGCGGCCGCCCAGCCATCCTCGGTGAGCGGGTAGCGCTCGACCACCCGCAGCGAGCCGAGCGCGTTCCGCTGCAGGGTCACGAACGACGGCCCGCCGCTCTGCGCGGGCCAGAACCGCCAACCGATCGTGTAACGGCCGCCGTCAGTCAGGCTGAACGGCGCGTTCTGCATCCGCTCGCCCGCGCGTGGCACGGGCATCGGCGGCGGCGCTCCGGTCTCCGGCCCGCTGGCGTGGCCGCCGAAGGCAAGCCCCGCCGCGTGCGGTGAGATCGGCCCTGGCACGCGCTGCGCAGCGGGTCCGCGGGCGGCCGGACCGGCCTGGGCGGCGTTCGCTGCCAGCTCGGTGGGAGGCGGCCAGCCCGTCGGCTGCCCGCCGGGCTCAGGGCGGCCGGGCTCAGGCCGGTCGAGCCCGACCGGCGCGGCGTCTGCGCGCGCGGCACCGGCTCGCAGCTGGGCTGCCCACGCCTGCGCCACCTGCCGGTCGGGCCCGGCCGCAGCGGCACCCGGCTGCGGCATGCCGGCCTGCGGTGCGGCCTGCGTCGTGTCCGCCACATCCCCGACCGCCGGTACGTCGAGCCGGTCGCTGCCCGGCAGGCCGAGCGCGATGGCGAGCTCGACCGCCACCCACTCGCACGCCTCAGGCGTGAACGCGCTCGCCGTCTCCAGCGAGGACGCGGCCAGGTTCACTGCCGTCCGCGCATCGAGGCCCTGTGCGACGTGGTCGGACAGGGCCTCAGAGACGCCGGCGCTGGCGGCCGCGATCAGCAGGCCGGTCTCCCGCGGAGCGTCAGGCAGGTAATCCCTGAGCAGGTTGGCCATTGTCTGCGCGCTCGACAGCGCCGCGGCCCCGTAGGAGGGATCGGAGGTGATCGCGTGCAGGGCGGCCCTGGCCCCGGCGGCGTACTTCAACCGTGCAAGGGCCATCCAGCGGCCTCCGGAATGCTGGTGCAGCCAGGCACTCGCCGCAGCGGCGTGGCTGGCAGTTGCGTGTCAGGTGGCTACCACACATTACTGTGCGCAGGCCGGCCAGATCACCGCGAGCGGGTCAGGCCAGACCACCGCGAGCGATTCAGGCCAGGGCGACCGCGCGGTACACGGCCTCGCCTTCGACGTAGGTCGCCAGCACCGTCGTCGCCGCGATCTCGGCGGGCGGCCCGGCGAACGGATCCCGGTCGAGCACGACTAGGTCGGCTAGCCTGCCAGGCGCGATCCACCCGGTCACGTCATCCAGGTGGTTCACGTGCGCCGAGCCTGCCGTGTAGGCGGCCAGCGCCTGCGCCAGGTCGAGCGCCTGGCCGGGCAGGAACGGCTCGGCATCGGCGCCCACCGCACCGTAGAGCGACCTGTTCACCGCGACGTGGATGGCGCGGATCGGGTTCGAGCTGCTCACCGCCCAGTCGCTGCCCGCGGCCAGCCGCGCGCCCGAGCGAGCCAGGTCGCCGAAGACGTACTGCCGACCCGACCGCTCGGGGCCGAGGAACGGCGTGGTCAGCTCGTCCATCTGCGGCTCGTGCGCCGCCCAGAGCGACTGCATGTTCGCCGTCACCTCGAGCGCGGCGAATCTTGGCACGTCGTCGGGATGGACCAGTTGGAGGTGGGCGATGTGGTGCCGGTGGTCGTTCGCGCCGTTCGCCGAGCGGGCGGCGGCGACGGCGTCCAGGCACTCGCGGACGGCACGGTCGCCGATCGCATGGAAATGCACCTGGAACCCCAGCGCGTCAAGCGCCGTCACATCGGCGCGCAGCTCGTCGGGGTCCACGTGCGACAGCCCGCGCCCGGCGGTCTGGCAGCCGCAGGAGTCCAGGTAGGGCTCGAGCATCCCGGCCGTGAAGGTCTCCGCGACGCCATCCTGCATGATCTTCACGGTGCGGGCGCGGAACCTGCCCTGCTGCCCCATCTCGCGACGGCCGAGCAGGTCGTCGATCTGCCCGGCGTCGCGGCCGCGGTCCCACCACAGCGCACCCTGTACCCGCGCGGTGAGCTGCCCGGACCGCGCGGCAGCCAGGTAGACGGGCAGCGGATCCTGCGAGCCGAGGTACGGCCCCACGATCGCGTCCTGCCAGGCCGTGATCCCGCGCGCGTGCAGGTGCTGCTGCGCGAGCAGCAGGCCGGCCAGCCGCTCGTCGAAGGTCGGCTTGGGCACGAACCCGCCGACCAGGTCGGCGGCGCCCTCGTGCACGGTGCCCTGCAGCGCGCCGTCGGCCTCCCGCTCGAACCGGCCGTCCGCCGGGTCGGGCGTCGCGGCGTCGAACCCGGCGAGTTCAAGCGCCCGGGTGTTGGCCCAGCCGCCGTGCCCGTCCCTGTTCAGCAGGAACGCAGGCCGCCCCCCGGTCACCGCGTCAAGCTGGTGCCGGCTCGGGGTGCCTCGCTCGAACCACTCCATCCGCCAGCCGCTGCCGGCGATCCACTCCTTCTCAGGATGCGCCGCGGCGTACGCCTCGATCCTGGCAATCGCCTCGTCCAGGCTGGCGCAGCCGATCAGGTTGCAGCTGACCATCGTCACCCCGGCGAAGGCGGGGTGCACGTGGGCGTCCTGGAAGCCGGGCAGCAGGGCCCGGCCCGCCAAGTCGATCGTCGCGGTGCCTTGCCCGGCGAGCTCGGCGCAGTCCTGCGCAGTGCCGACCGCGGCGATCGTGCCGCCGGCCACCGCGACCGCGTCGGCGGGCCTGCCGTCCGGCCCGGCCGCCCTGATCAGGCGCCGGCCGACCTGGTTGGCCGTGTAGACGGCACCGCCGCTGAAGATCGTGTCCGCCCTGACCGACATCCGCCCTCCCGATCCGCGCCCGGCGCACCACCGGCCAGCTCCTCACCGCCGAGATTAGATCAGGCCCACCGGGGCCGCAGGACCGCAGCATGCCGATCTATGGCAAAGTGCGGTCATGGGACCAACAGTGCAGACCAAGTACGGGACGCTGCGCGGTGAGACCCGCGACGGCGTGAGCCGCTTTCTCGGCATCCCCTATGCCGCGAGCCCGACCGGCAGCCGCCGGTTCAAGGCGCCAGCACCGCCCGCGCCGTGGACCGGGGTCAGGGAGGCCACCGCGTACGGTCCCACCCCGCCCAAGCCCGACTATCCAGCACCGTTCGACCGCCTGCTCGCCGAGCCGAACATCGCGGGCGACGACTGGCTGAACCTCAACGTCTGGACCCCTGACCCGGCTGGTGCAGGCCTGCCGGTGATGGTCTGGATCCACGGCGGCGCATTCGCCAACGGCAACTCGGCGATCGGCATGTACGACGGCCATGCGTTCGCCAGGGACGGCGTGGTGCTGGTCACCATCAACTACCGGCTGGGCATCGACGGCTTCGCGCTGCTGCCTGACGCACCGGCCAACCGCGGGCTGCTCGACCAGCTCGCCGCGCTGGAGTGGGTGCGGGACAACATCGGCGCGTTCGGGGGCGACCCAGGCAACGTGACGATCTTCGGCGAGTCGGCGGGCGCGATGAGCGTGATCACGCTGCTCGCGCTGCCGCGGGCGGCCGGGCTGTTCGCCAAGGCGATCGCGCAGAGCGGCGCGGTGCAGGCCGCCGCCACGCCGCAGGACGCCGCGCTGATCACCGCCGAGATCGGCAAGGCGCTCGCCGCCTCCGGCGTCACTCTGCCAGGCGGCGAGGTCACCGCGGCCAGCCTGGCCGAGGTGGATCTGCCTGACCTGATCGCGGCGCAGGCGGTGGTGCGCGACGCGCTGGCCGGCGAACCCAATCCGGCCAGGTTCGGCGCGAGCATCGTGGCGGGCTCGATGCCGCTCGTCCCCGTGGTCGACGGCGACCTGATCGGCGCCCACCCGCTGGCCTCGATCGCGACGGGAGCGGGCTCCGACGTGCCGCTGCTGATCGGCACCAACGCCGAGGAGTTCCGGCTGTTCCTGGTGCCGCCGGGGACCGCCAGCACGATCAACGACGACGTGCTCGCGATCATGGCCGCTGCAATCGGCGGCACGAGCGAGGTGATCGAAAAGTACCGCGCCAACCGGCCGGGCGCCACCCCGGGTGACGTGGCCGCCGCCCTGCTGACTGACCGCTTCTTCCTGCAGCCCGCGCAGGCAGTCGCGCAGGCCAGGTCCGGCGGGCCGGCCGCTACCTACTTCTACGAGTTCGCCTGGCCGAGCCCGGTGATCGGCGCCGGGCACGCGCTGGAGATCCCGTTCGTCTTTGACAACCTCGACGCGCCGGACGCTGCAGCGTTTATGAGCGGGCCGGCGCCCCAGGACGTCGCCAACGACATGCACGCGGCCTGGGTGAGGTTCGCCGGCACCGGCGACCCCGGCTGGCCCGCCTTCGGCGACGGCAGGCAGGTCCGTGTATTCCAGGTCGGCGGCGGAACCATCGTCAGCGATCCCCGGCGGGACGAGCGCGAGATCTGGCCGCAGCCGCGGCGTTAGCCCCGCCTTAGGCCGGGCCAGGCCTGGGCTTGGCCTGGGCTTGGCCGAGCCCAGCCCGAACTTGGGCCGAGCCTAGGCCAAGCCTAAGCCGCGCACTCCCGGCAGATCGGCTCACCGCCACGGGTCTCAGCGAGCTGGCTCCTGTGGTGCACAAGGAAACAGCTTGAGCAAGTGAACTCGTCGGCCTGCCGCGGGATCACCCGGAACGACAATTCCTCATTGGAAAGATCCGCTCCTGGCAGCTCAAGCGACTCGGCAACATCATCGGGGTCGAGGTCGATCGACGTCGATGACTTGTCCATCCGGCGAGCCTGCAGTTCCTGCAAGCTGTCCTCGGTGAGCTCTTCGTCAGTCTTCCTAGGGCTGTCGTAATCGGTTGCCATGGTGGCCTTACTCCTCCATCGTCAAACATCTCGCGCGAGTGCAACGCTTTCGCGGCCCTGGTTGTGCCCGAATCCGGCGGGGAATTCTGTCACGTCCCCGCCTGATGTACACGTAGCCGACCTCCGCAGCGGTTCGTGTCGCCTCGAATCACCCACAGATCACGCGTGGCTCACTATTGCGCTGCCCAGAATCCCAGCCGGGCGCCGCCGGTCAGTCCTCGTCGTCCCGTTCGGCATCCAGGCTCAGCAGCAGGTCGTGCAGTTCGACGAACAGTCCGCGTCCCGCCCCGAGCGTCATGGACGGTCCTGCCTGCCTGCCAGCCAGCCCCGCGACCACGGCACCCGCCTCGCGGGCGATGAGGCTGCCCGCCGCGATGTCCCAGTACTGCACGCCACGCTCGTAGTACGCGTCCACCTGGCCGGCCGCCAGCGAGCATAGATCGACGGCGCAGGCCCCGTTACGTCGGATGTCCCTTACCCGCGGCAGGATCGCGCTAAGCACCTCACCCTGCACCCTGCGGCGCCCTGTCTCGTAGCCGAAGCCGGTGGCGACCAGCGCCCGCTCCAGCGGCACGTCCTGGTTGCAGGCCAGCGGCCGGCGGACCGCCGGCGTGAGATTCGTCACATCGGCCTGCCAGGCGCCGCCGCCGAGCACGGCACCGTAGAGCCGGTCCCTGCGTGGCACGCAGACGGCCCCCGCGACCACCAGGCCGTCCACCTCGGCGGCGACGCTGACGGCCCACTCGGGCAGCCCGTACAGGTAGTTCACCGTCCCGTCGAGCGGATCGACGATCCACCGGACCTGAGCGACGCCGCCGGTCTGGCCGCCTTCCTCGCCCAGGATCGCGTCCCGTGGCCGCTCTGCCAGGATCCGGCTCCTGATCAGCCGCTCGGCCGCCTGGTCCATCTCGGTGACGACGTCGGTGGGGCTGCTCTTGGTACCGACCACCGAAGGGCGGCCGTGGCTGGCGGCCAGCATCTGGCCGGCCTCGCAGGCTACCGCGCAGGCCAGGTCGAGCAGCCCGTAACTGGCGGGCGCGGCCGCGGCGGTCACGGCCGGGCCCCGGCCCGGCCGGCCAGCCGACTCGGGCCAGGAGCGCAGCAGCCCGCCGAGCACATTCCGGCCTGCTCATCGCCGAGCGCCCTGGCCACCTGCCGGGCTCCGCCCGCCTCCCACTCCCTCGCCAGCGAGGCGATCATCGCGACGAACCGCGGGTCCGTGCCCGGCGTGGCGGCCCTGGCCATCGCCAGGCCGAGCCGCCGCGCCGTCTGTGCCGCCTCGACGTCCAGGTCGAAAATGACCTCCATGTGATCGCTGACAAAACCGATGGGGATAACGCAGACCGCGCGCGAACCCGCCCGCGCCAGGCCGGCCAGGCAGTCGCCGATGTCAGGTTCCAGCCACGGCACCGAGGGAGGCCCGCTACGGCTGGAGTAGGCAAGCTGCCAGCTGGTCCGGCCCAGGCCAGCCGCCACCTGGCCGGCCACGTGCGCGAGCTGGGCCGGGTACGCTCCGCCGCCCGGGCCACTGGCGGCCGACATGGACTCGGGGATGCTGTGCGCGGTGAAGACGAGGTCGGCGCCGGCGGCCAGGCCGGCGGGAAGCGAGGCAAGCGCACGCGCCGCCGCGTCGGTGAAGCAGGAGACGAACGCGGGGTGCCGGTAGTACGGCGGGATCTTGCTGACCTCGGGCGCGCCGGGCCCGGCCCGCGCACGGGCACGGTCGATGTCCTCCAGGTACTGCCGGCAGCCGGAGAACGAGCTATACGCCGAGGTCGCCAGCGCCACGCACCGCTCGATCCCGTCGTCGGCCATCGCGCGCAGGGTGTCGGCCAGGTAGGGCCGCCAGTTCCGGTTGCCCCAGTAGACCGGCAGGCTCGGGCCGCCTGCCGCGAACTCCTTCTCGATCGCGCCGAGCAGATCGCGGCACTGGGCGTTGATCGGGCTGACCCCGCCGAACCGGTAGTAGTGCTCGGCCACCTCTGCCAGCCTGCTGTCGGGCACGTTGCGCCCCGCAGTGACGTTGCGCAGGAACGGCAGCACGTCATCGGGGCCCTCCGGGCCGCCGAACGACACGAGCAGGAATGCTGAGCCTGTCGCCATGCCGACATCCAATCAGGCCTGGCCGGGCCGTGCGGCCGACGGGCCGCTCCGGCGCTCAGCGATACTCGGCCGCGTACTCCGCGGCCAGCGCGAGCACCTCGTTGACGTACCAGTCGGCGTGGTTGTAGGCGAAGACCGCCTGCCGCAGCCCGGCCTGGGTGCCGCTCGACGCGCCGTCCGCACACAGCATCCGCGCCGCCGACGGCACGGCGTCCATCGGGTTCATGATGTCCGGCTGGCCGGCCGGGCCGAACCCGTCGATACCCCACTGCGCCCAGGTGGACGGCAGGAACTGCATCGGGCCGAGCGCACCGGCGCTTGACGGGCCTACGTTCTGGCCATCGGCGCTCTCGATCTGCCCGATCGCCGCGAGTATGGTCCACGACATCGCCGGGCAGTACCTGGCCGCCGACGCCCGGAACAGCTGCAGGTAGCTGGTGATCTGGCCGGGCTTGGTGGTGGTCACCGGCAGCCGGCTGTCGCGCAGGTCGATGACCCTGGCGCCGGTGCCGAGCACGATGCGCACCTGCGCGGTCAGCGCGGCCACACTCGGGCCAGGCGCGCTGATCAGCGCGGCGACCCGGTGCACCAGGCCGAGCCTGGCCGAGAGCGACTGGTTCACCAGCAGGTCGACGCCTGCGATGCCGATCCTGGCCGTGGCGGCGAACGGCACGCGCACCGACGACGCTCCGGTAATCAGGTAGCGATGGCCGGCCGACAGCGCGGGCAGGCCGGCGGCCTGGCTGGACTCGATGAAGTCGCCGGCCGCCAGGTCGGTCCACAGCCGCTGGTCAGTGGCGGTGCCCAGCGGCACCCAGGACCTGAACTGGCCAGGGCTGACGCCGATCACGCTGGCCTGGTGCCCGTCGGCAGTGACCTCTGCGCCGTCGAACGTGATGATGTTCCTGACGCCCTTGATCTCGCGCAGTCCGGCGATCTGCGGGCCGGTCAGCCCGCTGGGCAGCACGATCAGCAGGTCGGGAAGGATGATCCGGCTGAACGCCGCCTGCGTGCCGGCCGTCGAGCTCGCGGGCCGGCCGCCGGAGTCCGGCGCGGGGCCGGTGGTCGGGATGCCTGCGACTGCCGGCTGGCCGCCCAGATCAGGCTGATCGGGCAGGATGCCGCTGCCGGACGGAAGCCCGGCCGCATGGGTGCCTGCGCTGGCCGTGACGCCGCCGGCCGCGAGGCTCACGATGAGCAGGAACCCGGCGAGGATCGCGCCGCCCGCGATCGGGGCCGGACGCGGAATAGACCGCCACGCCGCGGCGCCCGCGTGCCGCCTCACCAGCCGCAGCAGAGATCCCATGACGGTCCTCATTGTAAGCACCGTGATCATATCTAGGGCTAGATCCGGTTACGGATACCCAATACCCAGCCCCGCAGGACAAACTACCCGGTCGCGCCCGATACGGTCGGGTGGGAGGTCACAGCGATGGCGCGGGTCGGCGGCCGCGGCGGCAATGCCTACGTGGCGTTGCTGCGCAGGCCTGGAGCGCTCGCCTTCTCCGCGTCCGGGTTCGTCGGCCGGATGTCGATGTCCATGTACGGGCTCGGCACTGTGCTGCTGATCGCGCTGCTGACCGGCAAGTACGGAACCGCGGGGACCGTGGCCGCCGCCGGATCGGTCGGTTACGCCGTGCTCGGACCGCTGATCGCGAAGCAGTCCGACCGGCTCGGCCAGCGGCGCGTCCTTGTGGCCCAGGCGAGCGTCTTCGTGCTGGCCGCCGGCGCGTTCGTGACCTGCGCCGAGCTCTCCGCCCCGTTCTGGCTGCTGCTGGTCACCGGGGCCGTGGCGGGAGCGTCGATGCCCTCGACCGGGAGCATGGTCAGGACCAGGTGGAGCACACTGCTGGCCGGAGACGCCGGGGCGATGCACGCGGCATTCGCGCTCGAGTCGGTCAACGACGAGCTGATCTTCGTGGTCGGGCCCGCGCTGGTCACGCTGCTCGCGACGCAGCTGCGTCCGGCCGCCGGCATCGGCGCTGCGGTCCTGCTCTGCGCCACGGGGACGCTTCTGTTCGCCGGCCAGCGGCGGACCGAGCCGCCGCCGAAGCCGCGGCCCGCCAAGGCACCGCCCGCGGCGGACGGCACCCAGCGCCGCCGGCGACTCGGCCTGCCCGAGCTGCCCGCCGCCGGCCTGGTCACGCTGGCGCCGACGTTCCTGCTGCTCGGCGCGATGTTCTCCAGCGTGGACCTGTCTACCGTCGCCTTCGCTTCCGAGCGCGGCCACCGGCCGCTTGCCGGGCTGGTCATCGGCACCTACGCCCTCGGCAGCGCGGTCGGCGGCCTGTGGTACGGCACCCGCAGCTGGAATGCGCCAATCGGGCGCAGGTTCGCGCTCACCGCAGCGATCGCTGCGGCCGGCGTGTCCACCTTCTGGGTCATGCCCGGCCTGCTGTCGCTCGCCGGGGCCGGCTTCGTGGCCTGCCTGGCGGTCGCGCCCACGCTGATGACCGGCTACGCGATCCTCGAGCGACAGGCGCCCGAGCACCGCAGGACGGAGGCCATGGCCTGGCTCAGCTCCACGGTCGCGGTCGGCGTGGCGCTCGGGTCGGCCGTGTCAGGCCGGGTCATCGACGCGCACGGCGCCCGGTTCGGCTTCGGGGTCGCGGCCTGCTGCGGCATCGCCGGCGTGCTGGTCTGCGTGGCCGGGCTCGGCAGGCTCAGCACCGGCCAGCCGGGCGAGCCGGCACAATTGGGTGGTGATCAGCTAACCGCGGCAGCCGGGGCACACGCCAGCCCGCCGAAGGCCCCGACTGCCGCCGCGGCAAAGGACGGCTGCCGATGACCGCAAGCGACGCCCTCTCCTGGCAGAACTGGGCTGGGAACGTGACCGCCAGGCCGACCCGGGTGCGCTCGCCGAGGTCGGCGGCCGAGGTCGCCGAGGAGGTCACCAAGGCGACCGCCGACGGCCTGACGGTGCGGATGACCGGCACCGGCCACTCGTTCACCCCGACGGCGAGCACGGACGGGGTGCTGCTCCGGCCGGGCGGGCTGACCGCGATCCGGTCGGTGGACGACGAGGCCGGGCTGATTACCGTCGAGGCTGGCTGCCCGCTGTGGCGGATGAACCAGTGGCTGGACGGCCGCGGGCTGTCGCTGACCAACATGGGCGACATCCAGGTGCAGACCGTCGCCGGCGCGACCCAGACCGGCACGCACGGCACCGGGCGGGCCAGTGCCAGCATGGCCGCCCAGATCGCCGCGCTCGAGCTCGTGCTGGCCGACGGCAGCATCGTGACCTGCTCGGCCGACCGGGCAGGCGCTGGCGACCGGGCCGCGCCGGTGCCTGACCTGTTCGATGCGGCGCGGGTTGGCCTCGGCGCGCTAGGGGTGCTCACGGCGGTCACGTTCAGGGTGGAGCCCAGGTTCTTGCTTACTGCGCGCGAGGAACCGATGCGCTGGTCCGAGGTGGTCTCCCGGCTTGACGAGCTGACCAGCGAGAACGAGCACTTCGAGTTCTTCTGGTTCCCGCACTCCAACGGCTGCCTGACCAAGCGGAACAACCGCTCGCCTGGCCCGGCCAGGCCGCTCCGCAGGTTCAGGTACTGGCTGGATGACGAGTTCCTTTCCAACTCGCTGTTCGGCGCGACCTGCCGGCTCGGCTACCGGGTTCCTGCCGTGATCCCGCGGGTGAACGCGGCCGCGAGCCGTGCGCTGTCCGCTCGCACTTACACCGACGCGCCGTACAAGGTCTTCACCAGCCCGCGGCGGGTCAGGTTCAAGGAGCAGGAGTACGCGGTGCCCAGGGAGCACCTGGCCGACGTGCTCGCCGAGGTGCGTGCACTGTTCGCCAGGCGGGACTGGCGGATCAGCTTCCCGATCGAGGTCAGGGTCGCTCCGGCCGACGACATCTGGCTGTCCACCGCGAGCGGACGAGACTCCGCCTACCTTGCGTTCCACGTCTACTACCCCTCGCCGCACGAGGAGTACTTCGCGCAGACCGAGGCCATCATGACCGCGGTCGGCGGCCGACCGCACTGGGGCAAGATGCACACCCGCGACGCCGAGTACCTCGCCGGGGTGTACCCGAGGTTCGCCGACTTCGTGGCGCTGCGCGACGCGGTCGACCCCGAGCGCCGGTTCGGCAACGGCTACCTGCGCCAGGTGCTCGGCTCGTAGCCCGGCCGAGCTCCGTACCGCGCCCCTTGCCGCTCCCGGCGCACTCCCTGCCGCACCCGCACGCCCCAATCTTGCACACTCGGTAATATACTCAGTATGCTACTGGGAATTGACCGCCCATGAACGGAGTGCCATGAGCGTTCCGCACGCCCTGCTTGCGCTGCTGAGCGAGGGACCCAAGTACGGCCTGCAGCTCAGGCAGGAATTCGAGGCCAGGACCGGCGAGGTGTGGCCGCTCAACGTGGGCCAGGTGTACACGACCCTGCAGCGGCTTGAGCGGGACGGGATGGTCGAGTCGGACGGCCCGGACGGCGACGGCCCGCAGAAAGGCTTCCGCATCACGGCCGCGGGCGAGACCGAACTTGGCCGCTGGCTGCGCACCCCGCCCGATCTCGCCTCCCCGCCGCGCGACGAGCTGGTCATGAAGATCGTGGTAGCGGTGCGAGTGCCCGGCACGGACGTGCACGAGGTGATCCAGGCACACCGGCGCTACCTGGTCCAGCTCATGCAGCAGTGGACAAGGATCAAGGAGGACGAGGCCGAGACCGACCTGAGCCTGGCGCTGGTCGTCGACGCCGAACTTTTCAGGCTCGACTCAGTGGTCCGCTGGCTGGACGCGGCCGATGGCCGGCTTCGGCGCGCGGCCGTCGAGCCGCCCGCGCCGGCCGGCGCCCCGCTGCCCAGGCCGCGTCGCCGGGTGGAGGCGCCGCGATGAGCGAGCCGGTCGGGTTCCCCGGAGGCGAGCGGACAAGCACCGTGAGCGTGCTCGAGCTGAGAAGCGTGTCGAAGGCCTACGGCGAAGGGGCGACCGCGGTGCAGGCCCTGCGCGGCGTCGACCTGCATGTCGAGCCCGGCGAGATGGTCGCCGTCATGGGACCGAGCGGATCGGGGAAAAGCACCCTGCTGACGATCGCCGGCTCGCTGGAAGATCCGACCAGCGGCGAGGTGCTGGTGGACGGCGCCAGGCTGGCCGGGATGTCGCGCAACGCGAAGGCACGGCTGCGCCGCCGCCTGATCGGCTTCGTCTTCCAGGACTTCAACCTGCTCCCCGGGCTGACCGCGGCCGAGAACGTCGCGCTGCCGCTCGAGCTCGACGGAGTCCGCGCCAGGAAGGCACGGGCCGAGGGCTTTTCCGCGCTCGAGACGCTCGGCCTCGCCGAGCGAGCCGAGCGGTTCCCCGACGAGCTTTCCGGCGGAGAGCGGCAGCGGGTCGCCATCGCCAGGGCCATCGTCGGCGACCGGCGCCTGCTGCTGGCCGACGAGCCGTCCGGCGCGCTCGACTCAGCGACCGGCGAGTCCGTGATCCGGCTGGTGCATGCCGCCTGCAAGAAGGGCGTCGCCGCCGTGGTGGTTACCCACGACGCGCAGCTGGCGTCGTGGGCCGACCGTGTGGTGTTCATCCGCGACGGGAAGATCGTCGACCAGACCGTCCCGCCGCCAGGACCTGAGTCGCTGCTGGCTCAGGGACCCCGGTCATGAGCACCGCGCTGCGCGAGCGCCCGGCCGAGCCGAGGCCCGCAGGCCAGGATGGCGGCACCCCGGCCAGGCAGGCTGTGGTCCGCTGGGCGTGGCGGATGTTCCGCCGCGAATGGCGCCAGCAGCTGCTGGTGCTCGCCCTGCTGACGGCGGCCGTCGCCGCGACCACGGCCGGAGCGGCCTTCGCCATTAACTTTCCGGCCTCGCCGGCGGCCGCCACGTTCGGGACCGCGAAGGATCTGGTGACGATCAGCGGCAGCGACCCGCACCTGGCGGCCGATATCTCGGCCATCCGGCGGCGTTTCGCGCCTTCGGACGTGATCGAGAACCAGACGCTCGCGATCCCCGGCACGGCCCGCACCATCGACCTGCGAGCCCAGGATCCCGCGAGCACCTACGGCCGGTCGCTGCTGGACCTGGCCGCCGGCCGGTATCCCGTCGGCCCTGACCAGGTCGCCGTCACCAGCCAGGTCGCGGCCGCATTCGGCCTGCGGATCGGCTCGGTCTGGCATCAGGCCAGTCATGCCAGGCGCGTCACCGGCCTGGTGGAGAACCCGCAGAACCTGTCGGACGAGTTCGCGCTCGTGGCACCAGGCCAGGTCAGCTCGCCGACTCAGGTGACGATCCTGTTCGACGCCACCCCGTCGAGCCTCGCCGGCTTTGCCTTCCCCGACGGCACCACAGCGGTGGCGCGGCCGACCACCACCAGGGGGATCAGCTTCTCGGTAGGGATCGTCCTGGTGATGGACACGCTGGGGCTGCTGTTCATCGGCCTGGTCGCGGTGGCCGGGTTCACCGTGATGGCACAGCGCAGGCTCCGTGCGCTCGGCATGCTCAGCGCCCTCGGCGCCACCGACCGGAACGTCCGCCTGGTCCTGCTGGCCAACGGCGCGGTAGTCGGAGCCGCCGGTGCCATCGCAGGCGCTGCGATTGGGGCGGCCGCCTGGATCGCCTTCGCCCCCGCCATCCGGTCGTATGCCGGGCACGTCATCGGCCGGCTCGCCCTGCCCTGGCCGGCTATCGCGGGGGCGATGGCCCTGGCGGTGCTGACCTCCGTGGCAGCGGCCTGGTGGCCTGCCCGCTCGGCGGCGCGGATCCCGGTCACCACCGCCCTGTCCGGCCGGCCGGGCAGCCCTCGCCCGGCCCGCAGGCTCGCCGCCCTCGGTTGCGCGCTGCTCGCCTGCGGCTTGTGCTTCCTTATCTTCGCTGACGACAACGGCGGGGTGGTTCTGCTAGCACTGCTCGGCATAGTGGGCACGGTGCTCGGCCTGGCGTTCGTCGGGCCTGCCGTGATCGACCTGCTCGCGGCCGCGGGCCGCAACTCCCCTATCGCGGTCCGCCTCGCGCTGCGCGACCTCGCCCGCTACAAGGCGAGATCCGGAGCTGCCCTGGCGGCGGTTAGCCTCGCCGCCGGCCTCGCCGCCACCATCGTCATCGCGCTGAACCAGGCCGCTGCCCAGGCCGGGCAGACCACGCCCACCGGGCCTAACCTGCCGGCGAACCAGCTCATCGTGTACGAGTCGCCCGCCGGCGCCGGCGCGGTCGTGCCAGGTCAGACCGCCGCGCAGCAGCGGACTCTCAGCACCCGCGTGCGGGCGTTCGCGGCCACGATGCACGCGACCGTGTTCCTCCCGCTCGAGGTGGGCGTGCGCCGCGACCAGGGGACTTACCAGCAGGCCATCGATGCCATCGATGCCATACCCGCGCACTACGAGGCCGCCGGGCTGCTCAAGGCCGTTACCACTTGCCCGCTCCCTGCTATGGAGTATGCCGGCCCCGTGTACGTGGCAACGCCAGCCCTGCTTGCCCATTACGGCATCAGGCCTAGCCAGATATCGCCTGGCACCGATTTGATCTCCTCGCGCTCGGACCTGTCAGGGGACCAGATAGCCTCCGGCGCTTCCACCGGCTGCGGGTACAGCTCGGGCATCTCCTACCTCACACACCCGGTGATCCAGACCGTCGCCGGCCTTCCCGTTGACACGTCGGATCCCACGACTCTCATCACGCACCGTGTCGTGGGCGCGCTCGGGCTGCAGGTTGCCCCGGCGGGCTGGCTCATCCAGACGGCAAAGCCGCTGACCAGCGCCCAGATCAGCGCCGCGCGCCAAATGGCCGTGGCGGTCGGCGTCGTCGTCGAGACGATGTCCACCGCCCCGACGCTGGCCGCGCTCAGCTACTGGATCACCGCTGCCGGGCTGCTGCTTGGCCTCGGCGTGCTGGCCATGACCGTCGGCCTGGTCCGCAGCGAGACAGCAGGCGACCTGCGGACCCTGACAGCCACCGGCGCAGGCAGCCGAACCAGGCGGCTGCTGACCGGCGCCACGGCCGGATCTCTGGCCCTGGCCGGGGCGGTGATCGGCACTGTGGTGGCCTACCTCGCGCTCCTCGCCTGGCATCGCAGCGCCCTGTACACGATGGCACACGTGCCGGCCGGGAGCCTCGCGCTGATCCTCGTTGGCCTGCCGCTAGCCGCTGCTGCCGGTGGCTGGCTGCTTGCCGGACGCGAGCCGCCCGCGATCGTGCGCCAGCCGATCGAGTGAGGGATCAGGCACGGCCGACTGCGGGCAGAATCGGTGGGGTGCGCTTCATCAACGAACCAGCCAACGACCTGACCTACAGTGACGTCTTCCTGGTGCCGAACCGGTCGGCCGTCACCTCAAGGAACGACGTCGACCTCGCGGCCACGGACGGGAGCGGCACCACCATCCCTGTCGTCGTCGCCAACATGACCGCAGTGGCCGGCCGACGGATGGCCGAGACGGTTGCCCGCCGGGGCGCGCTTGCCGTGCTGCCGCAGGACATCCCGCTCGACGTGGTCGCCGACGTCGTCGACTGGGTCAAGGGACGCGACCTGGTCTACGACACCCCGCTCACGCTCGGCCCTGACGCGACCACCGGCCACGCGCTGAGCCTGCTGCCCAAGCGCGCGCACGGCGGCATCGTGATCGTCGCCGACGGCCGGCCGGTCGGGGTGGTCACCGAGGCCGACTGCACCGGCGTCGACCGGTTCACCCAGCTGCGCCAGGTGATGTCCACCGAGCTCGTCACGCTCCCGGCCGGGGTGGACCCGGAGCGGGCGTTCGGCCTGCTCCAGGCGGGACGGCACAAGCTCGCGCCGGTCGTGGACGAGTCGGGCCGCTGCGTCGGCATCCTGACCCGCACCGGCGCGCTGCGCGCAACTATCTACACCCCGGCGACCGACGACGTCGGCCGGCTGCGGGTCGGCACCGCGCTCGGGATCAACGGCGACGTGGCAACCAGGGCCAAGCAGCTGCTTGGGGCCGGATCCGACCTGCTGGTGGTGGACACCGCGCACGGCCATCAGGAGAAGATGATCTGGGCGCTCGAGCAGGTGCGCTCGGTCTCGCCCGGCGTGCCTGTGGTGGCCGGGAACGTGGTCACCGCGGCGGGCACCGCCGACCTGATCGAGGCGGGCGCGGACATCGTGAAGGTCGGCGTCGGCCCCGGTGCCATGTGCACCACTCGGATGCGGACCGGGGTCGGGCGGCCACAGTTCAGCGCGGTGCTCGAGTGCGCACGCGAGGCCAGGCTGCTGGGCAGGCACGTGTGGGCCGACGGCGGGATCAGGTACCCCAGGGACGTGGCGCTCGCGCTCGCCGCCGGGGCGTCGGCCGTGATGATCGGTTCCTGGTTCGCCGGCACCTGTGAGTCGCCGGGCGACGTGTTCCGTGACCCGGAGGGCAGGCTCTACAAGGAGAGCTTCGGGATGGCGTCGGCCAGGGCGGTCCGGCTGCGGACCGCCGCGGACTCGCCGTTCGAGCGCGCGCGCAAGGAACTGTTCGACGAGGGCATCTCGAGCTCGCGGATGTACCTGGACCCGCTGCGCCCCGGAGTGGAGGACCTGATCGACGGGATCATCGCCGGACTGCGCAGCGCGTGCACCTACACCGGCGCGAGCAGCCTGGCCGAGCTGCACGACCTCGCGGTGGTGGGGACGCAGAGCGCGGCCGGGTACACCGAGGGCATGCCGCAGCCGGCGGGTTGGTGAGCGGAACCGGCGACGCCGCGGCGGTAGCCCGGCACCAGCAGGTGATGTCGGCGGTAGCCCGGCACCAGCGGGTGATGTCGGCGGCAGCCCAGCACCGGCGGATGAGTCACAGTAAATAAGGTGATGCCATGACACGATCGCGCCGCCCGCGCCACGCCGTGCCCGCCGCCGCAGCCCTGGCCGCGGTCGCGATGCTCGCCGCGCTCAGCGCCGGCCCCGCGGCCACCGCGGCACAGGCACGGCCCCTGGCCGACGCGCGCCATTCCGCCGGCCCGCGTCATGCCGCCGGCACCTCTCATGCCGCCGGCACCCATCTTGCGAAGCCGCCGCCGGTCGTCGCCGCCTACGCGGCGGAGCTGGCCATCGCGACCACCGGCAGGCAGCTGTGGGGGCGCAGGCAGTACAGCCCGCGGCCGATCGCCAGCATCACCAAGGTGATGACCGCGCTGGTCGTGATCAGGGCAGGCCACCTGAACAGGCGGATCACGATCACCGAGGCCGACGAGGCGTACCTGGGCTGCTGCATCCAGGGCGCCGGCCTGATCCCCGGCGACGTCCTCACCGCCAGGCAGCTGCTCTACGCGATGCTGGTGCCCTCCGGCGCGGACGCCGCGATGGCCCTGGCGACCAGCTACGGCCCGGGCGCGACCAGGTTCATCGCCGAGATGAACGCCACCGCGCGCCAGCTGCGCCTGGCCGGTACGCACTTCACCAGCTTCGACGGCGTCCAGCCGACCACCGTGTCGACGCCGCGGAACGTGCTCATGCTCGGCGAGGCGGCGATGCGGCTGGCCACGTTCCGCCAGGTGGTGGCGAGCCGCTGGTACGCGATCAGGGCAGGGCCGCACCACCATCACTACTTCTGGCGGAACACCAACCTGCTGCTCGGCCACTATCCGGGCCTGATCGGCATCAAGACCGGCTGGATCCCGCAGGCCGGCGAGTGCCTGCTGTTCGAGGCGGTGCGGGACGGTCGGGCGCTGATCGGCGTGGCGCTGGACAGCGCGCCCACCAAGACCGGCCAGGTCTTCGTCGACGCCGCGCGGATGCTCAACTGGGGCTTCGGGCTGCCATGGCCGGTGCCGCGGCTGGCTGCCAAGATCCAGGGCGAGTAGCCAGCGCCCGTACCCGCTCGCCTAACCTCGGTGGCATGACAGCACCGAGCGCCGCTTCGGAGTCCGTCGTCTCAGGTTCGGGCCCGCGGGTCCTGGTCGTCGAGGATGACCTCGGCATCGCGACCCAGCTGGTACGCGGCCTGACCAGGGGCGGCTATCAGGTCGAGCACGTGACGACCGGCGGCGAGGCGCTCGCCCGCACCGAGCCCGACGTGGTGCTGCTCGACCTCGAGCTTCCCGACGGCGACGGCGTCAATGTCTGCCGCCGGATGCGCGAGCGCTCGTCGGTGGCGATCATCGTGGTGACCGCGTACGGCGAGGAGGCGGACAGGGTCAATGCGCTCGACGCCGGCGCGGACGACTACCTGGTCAAGCCGTTCGGCCTGGCGGAGCTCCAGGCCAGAATCCGGGCGGTCCTGCGCCGCGTCAGGCCGGGCGGCGAGGTCATCACCCACGGGCCGCTGACCATCGACCTGCGCACCAGGAAGGTCACCGTCGGCGGTCACGAGGTCGCGCTGACGCCCAAGGAGTTCGACATCCTCGAGTGCCTGGCTCTGGACCCCGGCCGGGTGATCGGCCGCCAGGAGGTGCTCGAAGCTGCCTGGGACTCGCACTGGTACGGGCCGACCAAGGTGCTCGACGTCCACGTGGCGGCGCTGCGGCGCAAGCTCGGCGTGCCCGGCCTGATCGAGACCGTGTACGGGCGCGGCTTCCGGCTCGGCGAGGTCTGATGGCGCGCAGGATCGCGCTGATCGTGATCGCCCTGATCACGGTGCTCCTCGGCGTCGTCGCCGTGCCGCTCGGGCTGCTCACTGCCAGCCAGGACCGGCGCGACTTCCACGACGAGACCCTTGCGACGGCCACCACCGTGGCCGACGTCGCCGAGGAGCACCTGGACGACCACACCACCGGCGCCCCGCTGGCACGGGCGACCGCTGAGCTTCGGCGCCGCGGCGACCTGATCGGCGTCTACGACGCGGCTGGCCGCTGGGTGGCGGGCGCCCACGTTATCCCTGGCGTGTCAGGCGCCCTGGTCGGCCGCGTCCTGGCGGGCAGCCAGACCACGCAGTACACCTCGGGTGACCGGTTCGTGGTGGTGACCCCTGTGCTGCGCGACGAGAGCTCGGCCCGGGTAGGCGTGGTAGTGCTGTCCAGATCCACCGAGCCGGTAGACCACCGGATCGCCAGGGTGTGGGCCTGGCTCGCTCTGGTCTCGGCGGCCGGGCTGCTGGCGGCGGCGTTCATCGCGACCGCGCTGGCACGCTGGGTGGGCGGGCCGCTCGGGGCCCTTGAGGCCGCCGCCCATCGGCTCGGGGCCGGCGACTTCGGCGCCCGTGCCCCAGCCGCGGCCGGGCCGCGCGAGGTGCGCAGGCTGTCGGCCAACTTCAACCGAATGGCGGCCCGACTTGAGTCGCTCGTGGAAGGTCATCAGGCGATGATGGCTGACGTTTCGCACCAGCTGCGGACGCCGCTTGCCGCGCTGCGGCTGCGCCTCGACGTGCTCGCCCAGGAGGTGCCCGACCAGCTGGGCGATGAGCTGGCCGACGCCCAGGATGAGGTCGCGCGGCTGTCCAGGATGGTGGACGGGCTGCTCGCGGTCGCCAGGGCCGAGAATGTGACGTCCCCGCCGGTACCGGTCTCGGTCCAGGCCGTGATCAGGGACCGGTCAGCGGCCTGGCGCCCGGCCGCCGAGGAGAAGTCGGTGCAGCTCGGGGTGACGGCGCACGAGCCGGTCACCGCCAGGATGGGCGAGGGCCACCTGGAGCAGATACTCGACAACCTGCTCGCCAATGCGCTCGAGGCGTTGCCCGTCGGCGGGCATATCAGGGTCAGCGCCGACTCGACGGGCAGCCGGATCCAGGTCGTCGTCGCCGACGACGGCCCAGGGATGACTCCGCAGCAGCGGCGCGGCGCATTCCGCAGGTTCGTCACGGCCACTCCAGGGGGCACCGGCCTTGGCCTCGCCATCGTGCACCGCCTGGTGACCTCGGACGGCGGTACCGCCGAGCTGTCCGACACCCCTGGAGGCGGGCTCACGGTTACGCTCGACCTGCCGGCCGCCCCGCGGGAGCGGACAACGCGCCGCGCCGGCGTGCCGTCCGCGGCCGGCCCGCGCTCCTAGCCGGATGTGCGATCTTAAGCAACTCTGAATATTTCCTGAACCGGTTCTCCAGCCCGGGCGGGGCAGGCTAGGGATGCCCCCAACCGCTGAGGAGGATCTCATCATGCGTTGGCCGCATGAGAGCGCGATCGCGCGCAGGGACGCGCATCTTGAGCGTACCCGCAGGCTGTCGGCCTGGATCGGCGGCGGTGCCGTCGCCGCGTCGGTCGGCCTAGCTGCGGCGCTCGGCTCGGCGCTACCCGGGCACACGGCGACGTCGGCCAGCCGGTCCGCACCGGTCAGCACGTCGGGTTCGGGCGCCGGCCAGGCCACCCCAGCAGGCCACGGCAACGGCTCGGCCTCCGGCCAGGGCTCGCGCCGACCTGGTCACCACAGGATCGCCGCCCCCAGGCATGCACCGGCTCCGTCGAGCGCCCCGCCGGTGGTCTCATCGGGCGGATCGTGACCGGGCCGGCACTGTGGTACGCGACCAGGGCGACCGGCATCGTGGCGCTCGTCCTGCTCACCGGCACCGTCATGCTCGGCGTGGTCGGCACCGCCAGAGCGGCATCGGCGCGCTGGCCGCGGGTGGTCACCGCCGGGCTGCACCGTAACCTGGCGCTCACCGCCACCGCGATGGTCGGCGTGCACGTGATCACCACGGTGCTCGACCCGTTCGCCTCGATCAGCCTGGTCGCCGCGTTCGTGCCGTTCAGCTCCGACTACCGGCCGCTGTGGCTCAGCCTCGGCGCGGTCGCCTTCGATCTGCTGCTCGCCGTGCTGGTGACCAGCCTGCTGCGCGACCGGCTGAACCACCGCGCATGGCAGGCGGTGCACCTGCTTGTCTACTTGTGCTGGCCTGTGGCGCTGTGGCACGGGCTCGGCACAGGCACCGACACCAGGCTGCCGTTCGTGCTGCTCATCGACGCCGCTTGCGTGACCGGCGTGGCATGGGCGGTCTGGTGGCGGCTGCGGCTCACGCAGCACCGGGCGACCAGGCTGGCCGGACTGGCGACACTGGCGGCCGCGCCCCTGTTGACGCTGGTGTTTGTGTACTACGGGCCGCTCCAGCCTGGCTGGTCGCTGCGGGCGGGCACGCCGGCAGCCCTGCTCGGCAGCCACCAACCGGCCGGCTCCACCGCGAGCGGGCCGACGGGTCACGGCGGGCAGCCCGGGCTGCTCGACGGCGCTCGCTTCACCGGGCGCGTGTCGGTGCGCAGCGGCTCTGGGGACCGGACGATCACGATCACCGGACGCACCGCCGCGGCCCCGGCGCAGGCGTTCGTAATCGTGCTGCACGGCAGGCCGTCAGGCGGCGGCATCTCGCTGACCGGCGGAACCGCGCGGATCGGGGTGCCGGGCAGCGGTGCCTACGTCGGCCCGGTCGCGCGGCTAGCCGGAAAGGAACTGATCGCCGACGTGTCCGGCCCGGCCGGGCAGCGGCGCGCCACGTTCATGCTGACAATCAAGGGCTCGGCGGTGACCGGAACGGTCAGCCTGCTGGCCGCTGGCGGGGGGTGACGGTGAGCCGACAGGGCGGCGGCACGGTATCTGACCCGCGGCCGAGCACGGCCGACCGGACCGAACGGCTCGGGCTGACCGGCAGGCTGACCGCCGGCTGGCAGGACTCGGGGCAGCCGGCCACACTGCGCGCGCACCACGAGCGCTACGGGCCGGCGCCGCGGCACGACACCGGCCGGGCGAATGGGCTGATCGACGCGATCACCCACGCCGGGCTGACCGGGCGAGGCGGCGCAGGCTTCCCCACCGGGGTCAAGATGCGCTCGGTCACCTCGCACCGCGGCCGGCCGGTGGTGGTGGCCAACGGGATGGAGAGCGAGCCGGCCAGCGAGAAGGACAAGGCACTGCTTGCCCGTGCGCCGCACCTGGTGCTGGACGGAGCGGTGCTCGCCGCCGCCGCGATCGGCGCCGACACGGTGCAGGTCTGCCTGCCACGCAACAGGGACTGGCTGATCGCGATCGTGGTCGGCGCCATCGCCGAGCGGGAGGCGGCCCGGCCCGACCCGGTGCGGATCGAAGTGCATGCCCTGCCGCACCGCTACGTATCCAGCGAGGAGACCTCGGTGGTGCACTGGCTGAACGGCGGGGACGCCCGGCCGACCGCCGTACCGCCGAGGCCGTACCAGAAGGGCGTTGGCGGCCGTCCCACGCTGCTCGACAACGTCGAGACGCTCGCGAACGTCGCGCTGATCGCCAGGTTCGGCCCGGCCTGGTACCGGCAGGCCGGCCTCGCCGACGCGCCGGGCAGCATGCTGACAACGGTCTCCGGCGCCGTGCGCGACCCCGGAGTCTACGAGATCGAGGTCGGCACCCCGATCGGCGACGTGCTCGCGATGAGCGGGGCGCAGCCCAGGCTCGGCGCGCTGCTGATCGGCGGCTACTTCGGCACCTGGCACGACGCCGCCCAGGCTGCCGGGCTGCCGATGGCCGCCACCGGGCTGCGGCCGGCCGGCGCCTCGCCGGGCGCCGGGGTGCTTGTCGCGCTTCCGCCTGACGCGTGCGGACTCGTCGAGACCGCGCGGGTGCTCGCCTGGCTGGCCGGCCAGGGGCCGGCCAGTGCGGGCCGTGCATGTTCGGCCTCCCGGCGATAGCTGACGACTTCGCGCAGCTCGCCAGCGGGCGGATCCAGGGTGAGGTACTCGGCCGGCTGGACCGCAGGCTCGGCATGGTGCTCGGCCGCGGCGCCTGCCGGCACCCGGACGGCGCGGTCCGGCTGGCCAGGTCCGCGCTGTCGGCCTTCGCCACGGACGCGGCGTCGCACGCCGCGCGGCGCACCTGCCTGTCGGCCGGCGGCAGGCGGGCCGGGCGCGGGGTGCTGCCCATCCCGCGCGGGACCGAGCCGGAGGTCTGGCGATGAAGTACCGTCTCGCCGTGAACCCGATCGCCTGCACCGGCCACGGCATCTGCGCCGAGATCCTGCCCGAGCTCATCGGGCTTGACGAGTGGGGCTACCCGATGCTGGCCGACTGCCCGGTCTCCCGCGACCTCGCGCCGCTGGCCAGGCGCGCGGTCAGGCTCTGCCCCACGCTCGCGCTGCGGCTCGAGTCGGTCAAGGCAGAGCGGCGGGCGCCGACCGGTGGCCGGCCAGGAGGCTCGCCCCGGTGAGCGTCAGGACGCTGCCGAGGCACCGCAAGGTGCCGGCCGATACAACAGGCGGTGCCGAGGGGAACGGGCAGCTCACCGCGATGACCGGCGCCGCGCTGCTCGTGCTGCTCGCGGCCGAGGGCGTGACCATCGCGGCCATCGTGCTGCGGCACCAGCTTCTCACGCTGCACTTCTTCATCGGTTTCCTGATGATAGGGCCGGTCCTGCTCAAGCTTGGCTCGACCGGCTACCGGTTCGTCAGGTACTACACCGGCGCGGCGCCGTACGTCAGGAAGGGCCCGCCGACGCTGCTGCTGCGGGTGCTCGGCCCGGTGGTGATCCTGACCTCGGTCGGCGTGCTCGGATCGGGGGTCGGCCTGGCGTTCTACGGCGCACGCCCGCTGCTGATGCTCGCGCACAAGGCATTCTTCGTGCTCTGGTTCGGCGCGATGGCCATCCATGTGCTCTGGTACGCTCCGCGGCTGCCCAGGCTGCTGACGCGGCGGCCGGGCGGCGGCCGGGTGCGGGTGGCCCAGGCCGGAACCGGCAGGCGCTGGCTGGCGCTGGCCGCGGCGCTCGGGCTCGGCCTGGCGCTGGCGGTCGCGACATACCACCTGGCGGGGTCCTGGACCGGGTCAGCGGCGCACGGCGGCGGCTGACCAGGCCCTGCCCGGATAACGACGGCCCACGCCGTCGCTGCGTACCGGCTGGTGCATCATGAGCGGGTGCCCCTGTTCTCCTTCGAAGGACGCTCGCCGTCGGTGAGCCCGGACGCATGGATCGCGCCGACGGCCACCCTGGTCGGGGACGTGCGGGTGGAGGCCGACGCGTCGATCTGGTACGGCGCGGTGCTGCGGGCCGACTTCGGGCCGATCATCGTCCGCCGGGGCGCCAACGTCCAGGACGGCTCGGTGCTGCACGGCGGCGCCGACCCGGTGACCGAGGTCGGCGAGGGCGCTACGATCGGGCACCTGTGCGTCGTGCACGGCGCGGTCATCGGAGCCGAGGCGCTGATCGGCAACGGCGCGACGGTGCTTGACGGCGCCGTCGTGGGCAGCCGCGCGCTGGTCGCGGCAGGAGCCACCGTGCCGCCGGGCATGGCCGTCCCCGGCGGCATGCTGGCGGTCGGCGTCCCGGCCAGGATCGCCGGCGAGATCACCGGCGCGGCGAAGGAGTGGGTGGACACCAACCCTGAGACCTATCGCGCGCTCGCCCGCAGGCACGCCGCCGGGATGCGGCCGACCGGGTGACATCTCGCGGGCGCGGAAGTCCAGGCACCGTCGCGAAGGAGCATGACATGGCGTTCTCGTTCAGCGCGGCCACGCTGCGGCTGCTCGATGGCAGGAACTACGCGGTGCTGGCCACCGTGAACCCGGATGGCAGCCCGCAGACATCGGCGATGTGGGTCGGCCGGGACGGTGCCGACCTGCTGTTCTCCACGGTGGTCGGCCGGGTCAAGCACCGCAACATGGCCCGTGATCCGCGGGTCAGCGTCACCGTGCTCGACGCGGAAGACCCGGAGAACTACGTGGAGCTGCGTGGCCGCGTCACGATCACCCCGGACACCGGCCGCGCGGTAGACACCGTCCTGTCCTGGAAGTACGACGGCAAGGACCCAGAGGACGACAGGCCGGGTGCGGTCCGGGTGGTGGTGCGATTGGTGGTCGAGAAGGTCACCGGCTACGCCGCCTAGGCGGTCGACCGCCACACCTCGCGGACGATCACCTGGACCGCGCCAGCCGCCGGGATCGCGAGCAGCGCGCCCACGAAGCCGCCGAAGAACCCGCCGATCCAGCTGCCGAGCGACGCGCCCACCAGGATCGACACCAGCACGAGCAGCGGGTTGATCCGCACCGTGCGGCTCATGATCAACGGGTTGAGCACGTGGTTCTCGACCTGGGTGTAGACCGCGAACACGACCAGCGTCACCAGGCCGGCGGTCAACGACGTGGTGAAGGCGAGCAGCACCACCGGGATGCCGGCCAGCGCTCCGCCGATCATGGGCAGGAAGTCCACCATGGCCACCCAGAGTGCCCAGAGGTATGGGAACGGGACGCCGAGGGGCAGTAGCGTCACGACTACCACGATCCCGGCAATGACCGAGGTGGCGAAGTTCCCGAGCATGTAACCGGTGACCGACCTGTTCACCTCGCCGGCTACCCGGCTGTACCTTGCGGCGCGCTCCGGCGCCATCAGGCCGAGCAGCCCGGTCCGCATCTTGGCGCCTTCCACGAGCAGCAGGATGACCAACACGAAGATGGTCAGCAGCTCGATCAGGACGCTGAGCGCTCCCTTGCCGAGCTCGAGCACCGGCTTGGCCAGGTCCTTGCTGTAGCCGGCCAGCTTCGGCGCGTTGTGCTCCACCCAGGCCTGCACGTGGTAGGTCTTCACCAGCCGGCCGAGCCAGCCCCGGCCCTGCTCGGCCTTGGTTACGTAGCTCGGCAGGTCGTCGGCCAGGTGGGTGACGCCGTTGACCAGCGGGAGGCCGAACACCAGGGCCAGCCCGGAGAACGCGACCACGGCGAGCAGGGTGACCAGGGCCACGGCCACCCCGCGGCGGCGCACCTTGCGCTGCACCACCACCACCACGGGGTTGAGCAGCAGCGCGATGAAGCCGGCCACCACCATGAGCAGGAGGACCCCGCGCAGCCGGTCCACCACCTTGCCGGCCAGGTACACGAGCACCACGGCAGCGATCGTGGTGATGATCGCCCGCAGCGGCACGCCGCGCGACTCGGCCGCGACCCAGAGCCTGCTCCGCCGGGTCTGGCCCACCGGATCTCCTGCCGCCGGGACCGCCGCCGGCGCCCGGACCTGCGCGGCCACCTCGACGGCGGCCTCGGTTGCTGGCTCGGCTTGCGGCGCCGCGGCGGCAGAGCCTGGGTCGGCTCGCCGGGCGTCCTCAATCACGTGCACAGCATGTCAGTTCGACCGATGCCCCACAAACACCAACAGTTCCCCGTACCGTCGCTGCGCCGGGTGGCTTACCTGCTCTGCCGGGACTGGGACCATGCCGACGACCTGGTCCAGGGGCGATCACCAAGCTCCGCCTGACTGGGGGCGGGCGCAGGCCGACGGCCACCCGGAGGCCTACGCAGGGTGATCCTGGTCAGGGAGTTCCTGATCGAGCGGCGATCCGGCTGGGCGCGGTCGTGCTCGACCCGGCCGCCGACGGCCCTGTCGCCGGAGCCAGGGGCGCTGTCGAGCCGCCCGCACCCGACCAGGACGCCGCGCTGGATGTCCGTGCCGCGCTCGGCGCGCTGCTCGTGCTGCGGTTCTACTGCGACCTGAGCGTGGACGAGGCGCCCTCGATGCGCTGCGCTGCGCGCTCGGCGAAGGACCACCGCGCCATCGCGCGCCGATGGAGGGAGCAGAACATGGACGATGAGACGGCGAGGGCGCTGCTCGAACGTGCCGCAGCCGACGAGCCTCCGCCGGCCAGGGTGAGTATTGAAATGGCCCGCCGCCGCGGCCGGGCGATGCTGGTGCGCAGGCGGGCCTGCCTGGCCGGCGGTCCGGCGCTGGCGGCCGTGGCCGTCGCGGCCGTCGCCGTCGCCGGGATCGGCCCGTTCGGCGCCAGCGGCCACCAGGGCGGTGAGCGCCGGCCGGAATCCGCCGGCACCGGCCGGATCCTGCCGCCGCGGCGGTTCAGCCCGCTGGCGCCGTACGCGGCGTTCGGCTGGCTGCCGCACGGCGACACGCTGAACGGCGGCCAGCTGACGGGGGACTGCCAGTACCTGACCGCCGGGCGGAACCCGGCGATGTGGACGCTGACCGTGTACGCGGACGGGAACTGCGGGCCTACCGTCTCGCGGCTGGTTCGCCAGCTTCGCCACGGCGCTTCCCCGCGGCTGACCTGCGCAACCTCGGCGATCAGCGGCTGGAGTGAGTATGTGATCGGCGAGGCGCCGCGGGTGGCCGGGCACCTCGCCTTCTGGACCGCGGGTCACGGCTCGCTGGCCTGGCCGTACGCGCGGGACAGCTGGGCCGTGCTCTCGCTGGTTCGCGACCCGGCCGCACGCGCCGAGGCGGTCACGATCGCGCGCCATGTCAGGTACGCGGTCTCGGCCGGGCCGACGGTCGAGTTTCCGGCCCAGCTCACCGGCCTGCCGGCCGGATCGAGGGTCAGCTTCACTTACTTCGTGGCCGACGGCGCTGTGCTGCGCGCCAGCGAGTACTCGCTGGCAGTGCCTGGCCAGCTCGCGCCCATGCTGACCACCAATCTCGCCAGGGCAGGCAGCCGGTGTTACGTCTACCCAGGCGGCCAGTCAGTCCGGCGGGTGATCCACGGATACCAGGTCGTCGTTACTCACCTCACCGGGACCGCGCCGCCCGTCCGGCAGGTGTGCGCGGCGCGGGCGGACGGGCTGTTCGTGTTTGTCTCCACCTACGGCGCGCACGCGAGGCCGGGCGCCGTCAGCATCTTCGCCAGGCACCTGCGGCTGCTCGGGCCGGATCCGAATGGCTGGACGACCAGGCCAGTGGCCTGAGCGCGCGGATGGCCTGAGCGGACCGTCAGCCGAGCAGTTCGACCAGTGCCACCTCGTTACCGTCCGGGTCGGCGAACACGCACTTTCGGCCGGCGCCCGCGATAACCTCGGCCCGGCCGCCGACGATCCCCCGTCCGCCCAGCTCGGTCACGGCGGCGTCCAGGTCGGTCACGGCCAGCGTGAGCGTGCCGCGGCCGGCCCGGCCCGTGTCGGCGAGCAAGTACACCGACGACGTGCCGGTCAGCTGCCACATCGCCTCGGCATCGTTCGGCAGCAGATCAGCCGGCCTGCCGAGCAGTTGCTGGTACCAGGCCGCGGCCTGGTCGCGGTCGGAGACCACCTGGCAGGCGAACGCGTAGCTGATATCCATCGGGCACCCTCCGGTTCCGGCGCGCAGTCCGGCCTAGGTGATCGCTTCCACGGCGGCGAGCATAGCCAGCAGGAACGTAACAAGGGCAAGCACGCCGTGCACGGCCGGGACGAGCGGCTCGAGGCTCCTGGCCCGCGTGCGCGGCCGGGCGGGGGCGACGGACAGCGCGCTGGCCAGCAAGTCGTCGACCAGCATGGCGGTCATTTCCTCATCGGCGAGCGCCCTGGCCAGCATCTCGTCGGAGATCGGCCGGGCCGCTGAAGGCGCCGCCCGCGCGCGGTGCTCGGCCCGGCGCACGGGATAGGGGGTCCACACGGTCACGGTGGAGACGCCGAGCCCGATCGCCGGGGCTAGGAAGCCGACGGCCAGCCAGGCGGGCACGGCCGCGCCGGTAATCAGGAAGATCACCCAGCAGGTCAGCCCGGAGGCCGCCAGGCCAGCGTGCCCGAGAAGCACCGGCACTGACATGCCATCGACAGCGGCGTGCCTTCGGCGGATGCCGCCGCTAGCCACCCAGTTGCGCAGCATGTACGCGCCGAGACTCTCCGCGAGCAGCCAGCTGACCAGCGCGGCTACTGGCAGCGCCCGGCCGCCGGGCAGCGCGGCGGCTCCGGCGGCGAGGCCGGTCAGTCGGGCCAGGCCGTGCGGATCCCCGGCCGCCAGCGCGGCGGTGACCATGGCGCTGCTGCTCATCGTTCCCGTGCCCTGGGCCGAAGGAAACCGCTACCTCCCAGGATGACACCGCACGCCAAGACGCCAAAGGCCGCTCCGCTGGCGCGCGCCGCGCGCTACGGCACGATCAGGATGGTCTGCGACTCGGTGTAGAAGGCGCGGGCGGCCTGCCCCTGCTCGCGCGGGCCGTAGCTGGAGTCCTTCGACCCGCCGAACGGCGCGTTGAAGTCCACTCCCGAGGTGGGGGCGTTCACCCGCACCATCCCGGCCTCCAGCCGCCTGCTCTGCCGCAGCGCCTGGCCGAGGTCGCTGGTGAACACCGAGGCGACCAGCCCGTACCGCACGCCGTTGGCGATCGAGATCGCCTCGTCGGCCGAGTCCGCCCTGATCAGCGCTGCGACCGGAGCGAATACCTCCTCGGTGGCCAGCGGGCCTGCAGGGCCATCGAGTTCCACCAGCGTCGGAGCGAGGTAGTAGCCGGGCTCGTCGAGCGCATGGCCACCGGTCAGCACCCGCCCGCCCGACTGCTGCACCGCGGCCAGCGCCGAGTCGCGCGACCCGGCGTCGATCACCGGCCCGACCAGCGTCGCGGCGTCGGCCGGGTCGACCACCCGCAGCGCCTCGATCGCTCCGGCCAGGGCGTCGCGGAACCGCTGGTAGACCTCCCCAGCCACGATCACCCGGCTGGTGGCCGTGCACTTCTGCCCCGCGTAGCCCATCGCGGCGTACGCGATCGTGGCGGCGGCCCGGTCCAGGTCGGCGTCGGCGAGCACGACCGAGGGGTTCTGCCCGCCCATCTCGGCCTGCACCCGGCAGCCGCGTGCCGCCGCGCGTGCGCTGATCTGCCTGCCGACCGCCGACGAGCCGGTGAACGACACGGCGGCCACGCCCGGATGGTCGATCAGCGTGCCTGCGGTCGGTGCGCCGCCGAGCACGACCTGCAGCACGTCGTCGGCCAGGAACGCGCCGATGATCTCGCCCAGCAGCAGCGCGGTGGCCGCTCCCGCGCTCGCGGGCTTGAGCAGCGTGGCGTTGCCGTAGGCCAGGCTCGGCGCGGCCTTCCACAGCGGGATTGCGACCGGGAAGTTCCACGGCGTGATCAGCGCGGTCACACCGACCGGCTGGTGCCGCGCCATCAGCAGCTGATCGGGATCGGCGGCCGGGAGTGTCTCGCCGTCGGGCGCGAGCGCGGCCTGCGCGTAGTAGCGCAGGATCGCCACCCCCCTGGCCACCTCGCCGCGCGCCTCGGACAGCGGCTTGCCGACCTCACGTACCACCAGGTCGGTGACCTCGCCGGCACGCTGCTCGAGCGCCGCGGCCGCGTCGCCGAGCGCCCGCGCCCTGGCCGCGCCCGGCGTGTCACGCCAGACCTGCGCTGCCTTGGCGGCCCTGGCCACGGCCGCCTGCGCTCCCGCGCTGCCCGCCACCTCCCACTCGCCCACAACGTCCGCGGGATCGTGCGGGTTCACGCTGGTGAAGGTCATCGTCCGGTCCTCTCTGCGCCTGTTCTGCTCATCTGTCATCCCGCGAGCTGATCTGGAGCAGCACCTTGCCCCGCGGTCCGGGCGCGCCGCGCAAGGTCGCGATCGCCTGCTCCCAGCTGCCCATCGGGTACCGGTGGGTGACCAGAGCCGAAGGCCGCAGCCGCCCGGAGTTCAGCAGGGTCACCACGGCGCGCCACGCCTCCGAGGTGTAGCCGAAGCTGCCCAGGATGGCCAGGTCGTTGTTAACGACGTCGTCGACCGCCAGCGGCACCGTCTCGCCGTGCGGCGGCAGGCCGATCAGCAGCACCGTCCCGCCGCGGCGGACCAGGCGCAGCGCCGTCTGCGCGGCAGCCGTGGCCCCGGCAGCCTCCACGGTCAGGTCGAAGCCGCCGTCGGTCTCGGTGCCCGCGCCGGCCGCGCCAGTCACGCTGAAGCTGGTCGCGCCCGCCGTGGCGGCCAGCCCGGCCTGGTCGGGCCGCTGCCCGAGCACGGCGATCTCGGCAGGAGACCACAGGCCGAGCAGCATGACGGCCAGCAAGGCGATGGTGCCGTCACCGGCAACAAGCACTCGGCTGCCTGGGGTAACCCCGGCCCTGGCCAGCGCGCGGTAGACGACCGCTGCCGGCTCGATCAGCACGGCGTCCTCCGCTGCGACATCCTCGGCCAGCAGGTGGACGTGCTTCTCCGGCACCACGATCTGGCTTGCCGCCGCGCCGTCCCTGGTAAAACCGATCTCGTCGTAGGTCAGGCACAGGTTGGTCTGGCCCGCCGCGCACCGCACGCAGTGACCGCAGCCGATGATCCCCTCGACGACCACCCGGCGGCCGGCCAGCGGCGAGCCCGGCGCGATCTTCCCGGTCCACTCGTGCCCGAGCGCGATCGGGTAACGCAGGAAGGCGGGATCGATTTCGCCGTCGATGATCTCCAGGTCGGTGGCGCACAGGCCGACCAGGTCGGGCTCGACGAGCACCTCGCCGGGACCGGCGGTCAGCAGGTCCCTGCTCGCCAGGCTCACCTCGCCGGGTCCGGCGACGATCAGCGCAAGGCTGGCCGTGATGGGCGGCGCGGTCACGTGAGCACCCCGTCAGCGGCCCTGGCGTGGGCGGCGTAACTGGCGCCGCCGAGCATCTCGGAGACCCGGTCGGCGTACCTGCGCACGGTGCGGCCGAGTTCGTTCACCCGCCAGACCGGCAGGTCGCCCTTGATCCCGGTCACGCTGATCGCCCCGCCGCACGAACCGTCGTAGCCGAAGAACGCGGCGCCCACGCAGAAGATCCCCTCGGCGTCCTCCTCGTCGTCCACAGCGAACCCATTGCCGCGCACCACGGTCAGGTTCGCGAGCAGCGTGTCGATGTCGGTGATGGTGCGCGCGGTCCGCGCCTGCAGCCCGGTGTTGCCGCAGATCGCCCGCACCCGGTCCGGCATCATCGTGGCCAGCATGGCTTTGCCGGCCGCCGAGGCGTGCGGGACCTCGCGCTGGCCGAGCGGCGTGTGGAACCTGATGCTGCCAGGGCCGTCCACCCGCTCGATGAAAACAGGGAAGCCCTCGTCGCAGATGGCGACCCGAGCGGTCATCTTGGTTAGGTCGGCGAGCTCAAGCAGCACGGGCCGGCAGATGTCGCCGAGCGGTAGCTGGTTCCTGGTGATGTCGCCCAGCCTGATCAGGGCGGTGCCCAGGCTGTACCGCGGCCCAGGCCGGGAGTCGCGCAGCATGCCAGCGGCGGTGAGGGTCCTGGCCAGCGCCAGCGTGGCGCTCTTGGAGGTGCCGAGCGCCCTGGCCAGGTCGCTGAGCGAGAGGCCCTCCTGCGGCCCGTCGGCGACGATGTTAACCAGCCGCATGGCCCTGGCGACACTGCGCACCGTGTAGCGGTCGACGGGGTCATCGTCACCGGGGCCGCCGGCGGGCAACGCCTGGGCGGCGGCCCTCTCGCTGCCGCGGGTCACGCTCATCTGGCCTCCGCAGGGGCGTTCGGCATCACCGAACACAATATATGAAACCGGTAACAACCCTTGACAGAGTTCCCCGTCAAGGGTTTCGTGGCGAGCGTGATTCTATATCACGCAACGTCGTTCGGTGATACAGAACACCGGCGCCGCAGCGCAGACCGAGCCAGGGCGGCCAGGCAGCGCGCGCAGGAGTGGCTCGCGGCGGCCGATCCCGGCCCGGCCGGGCTTGTGCTGACCAGTCCGGCGGCCGTCGCGTGGGCCACCGGCGGCGTGGCGCCGCCGGTGGACCGGACCGCCGCGCTTGACCTGGTCTGGGCGGTGATCACGACGGCGGGCGCCTGGCTGGTCACGACCAACGTGGAGGCCGAGCGGATCAGGGCCGAGTACGACCCGGCGGCCCACGGATTCGCCGAGCTTGCCGTCGTCCCCTGGTACTGCCCCGGCGAGTTCGTCACCGCCGCTGCCGACCTGGCGGGCGCCGTGCCGGGCAGGCTGGCCGCCGACGGCCACCCGGCGTTCGGCTGCGACGCCTCGGATGACCTGATCGCCCTGCGCCTGGCGCTCAGCCCGGCCGAGGCTCAGGATCTCGCCGACCTCGGCGCCGACGCGGCGGCGGCGCTCCAGTCGGCGCTTGCTGCCTGGCGGCCCGGCGAGCGCGACCTGGACGTGCAGGCGCGCTGCGCCGCGGCCCTGGAGGCGGCGGGCGCTGACGCGCCGGTGCTGATCGTCGGCGGCGACGACCGCCTTGAGCGGTACCGGCACCCGATGGCCAGCGGCGCCAGCGTCCGGCGCCTGGTCATGGCGGTGGCCGTGGCCAGGCGGGGCGGCCTGCACGTCGCGCTGACCAGGTTCGCGGCGGCCGGACCGCTCGATCCCGGATACGCCGCACGGCGCCGCCGGGTGCTGCGGATCGAGGACGCGGTGCTCAGCGCCTGCATGCCGGGAGCCAGTTATGGTGCCGCGCTCGATGCGCTTTCGGCCGCATATGAAGCGAATGATGCTATAAACGGATGGACCGGGCACTACCAGGGCGGGCCCATCGGATTCGCCCAGCGGGAATTCGAGATCGCACCTGGCCAGGCCGGGTCGCGCTGGTACGCCCAGCCGGTCGCGGCCGGCCACGCCGTCGCCTGGAATCCGAGCCTGCCGGGGGGCGCCAAGGCCGAGGACACCTACCTGGTGGCGGCCGGTGGCGAGCTCATCCCGGTGACCTGCGCGCCCGGCTGGCCGACGGAAGCCAACGACGACAGGCGCCCAGCGCGCCCCGCAGTACTGGAGGTCCGCACGTGACCCACGGGACCCCGGGCAAGCCGGTCACCGGCGCGTCCGCGCTCGCGCAGGCCGGCCTCACCACCGAGCCCGCCGGGCCGGCCAGTCATGCCAGGTTCCCCGACGGCGCGCACTTCAGGATCGAGATACCCAGCGTCGAGGGCCCCGAGGTACTCAAGGCCGTGGTCGCGGAGGCCGCGGCATACGGGATCACGGTCAACCGGGTCTCCCAGGGCAGCGGCGCCATGCTGCTGTCTGCCGCCGAGCTCGGCGAGATGGCCACGGTCGCGGCGGACAGCGGGATCGAGGTCTCGCTGTTCGTCGGCCCGCGCGAGGAGTGGGACATCGGCCGGGCGGCGAGCTCGGCGGACGGCCAGACCTTCGCCGGCCGACTGCGCGGCACCCGGCAGCTGCGGTACGCGGTCGACGACATACTCAGGGCCGCCGACCATGGCATTAGGGGCTTCCTGATCGCCGACCCCGGCCTGCTCGAGCTGGTCGGCTCGATGCAGGAGTCCGGCCAGCTGCCGGCCTCGATCGTCTGGAAGGTTTCTGCGGTACTTGCGCCGTCGAACCCGCTGAGCTTCCGCGTGCTCGAGCGGCTCGGCGCGTCCACCATCAACGTGCCGTCCGACCTCACGCTCGGCCAGATCGCCGAGATGCGGGCGGTCAGCCAGCTCCCGATCGACCTGTACGTGGAGACTCCCGACGCGATGGGCGGCGTGGTCCGCGGCCACGAGGCCGCCGACCTGATCAGCGCGGCCGCCCCGATGTACACCAAGTTCGGCCTGCGCAACTCGCGGCCGTTGTACCCGAGCGGCGCGCACCTGGTCGACGAGGCCATGGCGATCGCGCGGGAGAAGGTGCACCGTGCCGCGGTCTCGCTGGAGTGGGTCGACCGCAGCGGCGTCGAGCTCGTCCAGTCCCAGCCGGGCGCCAAGGGCCTCGGGGTGCCGGAGCCCGCCCGATGACCAGCCCTCAGAATCCGCCAGCCCCCCGGATCCCGCCAGCACTGCGCAGCAGCGCCTGGCTGGCCGGCGACGACGAGGTCGCGGTCCTGCACCGGGTCGCCCTGGCCAGCGCGGGAGTACGGGTCGGCAGGGCCGCCGACCGGCCGGTGATCGGGATCGCGAACTCGGCGAGCGAGCTCAACCCGTGCAACCTGCCGCTGCGCGACCTCGTGGCGCCGGTGCGGGACGGCGTGGAGGCGGCCGGCGGGGTCGGCGTGGAGTTCCCCACGATCTCGCTCGGCGAGGACCTGATGAAGCCGAGCGCGATGCTGTACCGGAACCTGCTGGCGATCGAGATCGAGGAGATGGTGCGGGCCAACCCGCTGGACGGCCTGGTCATACTCGCGAACTGCGACAAGAGCGTGCCTGGCGCGCTGATGGGCGCGATCAGCGCCAACATCCCCACGGTCCTGGTGACCGGCGGCTCGCGCGGCGTGGTCACCTTCCGCGGCAGCAAGGTCGGCACGGGGACCGCGCTGTGGCGGCTGTGGGACGAGCGTCGAGCCGGCCGGCTCGACGACGCCGGCTGGCGCGAGCTCGAGCAGTGCCTGAGCTGCGGCCGCGGCGCCTGCAACACGATGGGCACCGCGTCCACGATGGCCGTGCTCAGCGAGGTGCTCGGGCTGATGGTGCCCGGCGCAAGCTCGATCCCGGCCGGCGACCCGCGGTCGGCGGCCGCGGCCCGGCGGGCCGGCCAGCTCGTGGTCGCCGCGGTGACCGCGGGCGGACGACGGCCGCAAGACATCCTCACCGCTGGCTCGTTCGCCAACGCCGTGGTCGCGCTGCACGCGGTCGGCGGCTCTACCAACGCCGTGATCCACCTGGCCGCGCTGGCGGGCCGGGCAGGGGTGCCGTTCCTGCTCGACGACCTGGCCAGGCTGGGGGCAGACGTGCCGGTGCTGGCCGATGTCGAGCCGTCAGGATCCCGGCTCATGCCCGATTTCGACGCCGGCGGCGGCGTGCCTTCGCTGCTGCGCGAGATCTCCGGCCTGCTCGACCGCACCGCGGCGACGGTGGCCGGCCAGACCATCGGCCAGGTCGCCGAGCAGGCCGGGCCGGCCTGCGGCGCGATCCGGCCCGCCGCCGACCCATTGCGCTGCGGCGGCGCGTTCGGCGTGGTCCGCGGCTCGCTCGCTCCGGACGGCGCGGTAATAAAGACGTCGGCGGCCAGCGAGCGGCTGCTGCGGCACCGGGGCCCGGCGGTTGTGTTCCGCGGCTACGACGACATGCTGGCCAGGATCGACGACCCCGGCCTGCCGGTGACCGCCGACAGCGTGCTCGTGCTGGCGGGCTGCGGCCCGGTCGGGGTCCCCGGCATGCCCGAGTGGGGCATGATCCCGATCCCGGCCAGGCTGGTGCGCGCCGGGGTGACCGACATGGTGCGGGTCACCGACGCCCGGATGAGCGGCACAAGCTTCGGCACCGTCCTGCTGCACGCGGCGCCGGAGGCGGCCATCGGCGGCCCGCTTGCGCTGGTACGCGACGGCGACCCGATCAGCCTCGACGTGCCAGGCGGCACGCTGGACCTTGACGTGGCGCAGGCCGAGCTCGACCGCCGCCGCGCGGGGCTGGCCCCGGCCAGGCGCGAGCACCTGCGCGGCTGGCCGGCGCTCTACGCCGAGCACGTCATGCAGGCGCCGGACGGCTGCGACCTTGACTTCCTCCGGGCGCCGACGGCGGCGCACCGGTCCTTCGTCGAACCGGTCGTCGGCCGGTCGTGAAACCCGGCGGGGCAACTTGAAAACCCGGCGGGACAACTGAAGAAGCAGGAATCAGATAAGACAGCACCAGAGGGGAGATTGCCGTGAAGGCATGGAAACTGGCGGCGGCCGCTTCGGCGGCGGCGCTGCTCGCCGCGGGCTGCGGGAGCAGCAGCAGCGGCAACTCGGGGTCAGGCCCGGTCACGATCACGATCGCGGAGAACTACGGCACCGAGCAGAACGCGACCGCGCTGCGCAACCTCGCCGCGGCCTTCCACAAGCTGCATCCGGACATCAATGTCACGATCCAGCCGCAGAACGGCGACAACTACTTCGCGCTGCTGCAGCGAGACGCGATCTCCAGGAGCGGGCCTGACCTCGCGGTCATGTGGACCGGCCTGTTCACCTTGCAGTACAAGAGCTTCCTGACCAACCTCAAGGGCGAGATCCCCGCCTCCGACCTGGCCCGAATTAATCCGGACGCTCTGAAGTGGACCTCCGACGGGTTCAACGCGGCGAACGGCCCTTACGTGATCCCGCTTGAGGACCAATTCTATATCGGCTTCTACAACAAGGCTGACTTCGCCAAGGCCGGGGTCACCTCGGTGCCCACCGACTGGAGCCAGCTGTACGCGGCGTGCGGCAAGCTGAAGAAGGCAGGGTTCACCCCGCTGGTCTACGGCAACGGCGGGCAGCCGATCAGCGCGACTTTCTACCCCTGGTACGACATGAGCTACATGATGATCGGCGCCTACTCGGTGTCGCAGTGGCAGGGCCTGTACAGCGGGTCGATCCCGTGGACCTCGGCCGCGATCAAGTCTCAGCTGACCGACTGGAACAAGCTGCACACCACTGGCTGCACCAACTCCGACGTCGTCACGAACACCAACAATCTCGGCCAGTTCGAGAGCGGGAAGGCCGCGATGATGGTGGACGGCACCTGGGACACCGCGAAGTTCACCCAGGCGCTCGGCAGCAAGGTGGCCGCGTTCGCCCCGCCGTTCTCCAACTCCCCGATCAAGGGCGTGGTGGACTTCGCCGGCGACGGCATCTCGCAGATGAGCTACTCGACGCACCCGAAGCAGGACGCGATGTTCCTGGAGTTCATGACCACGCCGCAGGCCGCCGCGATCATCAACAACGCCGGCCTGATCCCGGCGATCAACGGGACCTCCACCAGCAACCCGGTGAACCAGGAAATGCTGAACTTCGTCAGCCAGGACCACATGATCGCGTACCCGATGCTGGACAACGTGGTCCAGGGCAACGTGGTCAACACCGGCTCGAAGTTCCTCCCGTCGGTACTGAACGGCACGGTCTCCGTGCAGTCGGCGCTGCAGGCACTGCTGACCACCCTGCAGCAGCTGCCTGCTGACCAGCGGGGCAACACGTTCCCCTAACCTGCGTCTGCCAGACGTGGTCGCCGGCGGCGCGCCCGCCGCCGGCGACCACCACTAGCTGCCCACCTGGAGCCGCCCATGACCCTGATCGAGGCCGAGGTCGACGCCGCGGCCGCCGCTCGCGCGGCCGCGCGGCGGCACGGCCGCCGGGCGGTCGGCCACGGCCGGCTCGCAAGACGGCGCAGACGGGCCGGGATCCTGCTGTCCATCCCGGCCGTCGCGCTCGTCGTCGCGCTGCTCGGCGTACCGGTCGGCCAGGCCGTCTACTACTCGATGACCAACTGGAACGGGCTCACCAAGACCTGGATCGGGCCGAGTACCTACGTCGCCATGATCAAGGACCCGATCTTCTGGCGGGTGCTCGAGAACAACGGCCTGCTGCTGCTCGCCGTGCCGTTCGCGATCGGCATCCCGCTGGTCATCGCCGCGTTGCTGAACGAGCACGTGCGGGGCTGGCGTTTCTTCCGGTCGGTGTACTTCCTGCCCACGGCGATCTCGTGGGTGGTCATCGGCATGTTCGCGCTGCGGTTCTTCTCCGCCACCGGGGTGCTCAACGGCCTGCTCGCGCACGCCGGCTTCGGCCCCACGGCCACGAACATGATGGTGGGCGAGCACAGCGCGCTCGCCGCGCTGGCGATCACGTTCATCTGGTCGATGGTCGGCACCAACACGATTATCTTCCTCACCGGGATGGCCACGCTCGACCCGACGCTCTCCGAGGCGGCCAGGGTGGACGGGCTGTCCAGGCGGCAAATCTTCTTCCGCGTCACCCTTCCGATGCTCACCAGGTTCATCCAGTTCTCGTTCGTGATCACGGTGATCAGCGCGTTCTCCGCGCTGTTCAGCCTGATCTTCGTGATGACCAACGGCGGGCCGGGCTTCGGCACCACCACGCTTGAGTTCTTCGTCTACCAGACCGGCTTCCAGCAGGTGCAGCTCGGCACCGCGGCGTTGTATGGGGTCGTGCTGTTCGTGATCATGGCGATCGCCGGGCTAGTGCAGCTCAGGCTGATCAAGCCGGCCGACGGGGAGGGCTGGTAGCGGTGACCACCACCCCCGCACCCACCCCGGCACCAGCCCCGCTGCCGGTCACGCCGGCCGCGGAGGCCGGCTCGCCAGGACCCGCCGGCCAGGCGCCGCGCAGCCGCGGGTGGCGGCGGCCACGGCTGCGCCGCAGCATCCGCGGGTGGGCTCTGTTCATCCTGATGGTTGTCATCGCGGTCGTGATGCTGTACCCGTTCTGGTACATCGTCGACAACGCGTTCCGCAGCTCGAACCAGTTCGACCTGCAGACCGGCCACTCGCTGAGCGGCTGGAAGGAGCTGTTCGCAAACCTGCCGGTGGCCGGGCAGATGCTGAACTCGACGCTGGTGTGCGCCGCCGCGATCGCGATCATCCTGATCGTCTCGACCACCGCGGGCTTCGCGTTCGCCAAGCTGCGGTACCGCGGCAGCGGGATGATCTTCCTGCTCGTGGTCTCCGCGCTGATGGTGCCGCTGCAGTCGATCCTGTTCCCCGAGTTCGTCAACCTGGCCAAGTTCGGTCTGACCAACTCCTACGCCGGAGCGGTGCTCGTGTACGCCGCGCTGGGGACGCCGTTCGCCACGTTCCTGATGGCGACCTACTACCGCGGCATCTCCGACGAGCTGATCGAGGCCGCGGTGATCGACGGGCTCGGCTACGAGCGCACGTTCCTGCAGATCGCGCTGCCGCTGTCGCTGCCTGCCATCGCGACCGTCACGGTGCTGCAGTTCATCCAGATCTGGGATGACCTGCTGGTCGGGCTGTTCTTCCTGCCGACCAGCCAGCGCACCATCACCGCTGGCCTGGCCACGCTGTCCACCGGGCGCACCGTCAGCATCCCGGCCCTGATGGCCGGGTCGCTGCTCAGCGCGATCCCGGCGATCGTGGTCTACCTGATCTTCCAGCGGCACCTGATCAGGGGCCTGACGCTCGGCATGGGCAAGTAACTCGGCATGGGCAAGTAAGGAGAGGGCGCGTGGCGCGGATCGAACTCGACGCGGTCACCAAGCAGTTCCCCGACGGGACCATGGCCGTCAGGTCGCTGGACCTCGCCGTCGGCGACGGTGAGCTGCTCGTCCTGGTCGGGCCTTCCGGGTGCGGCAAGACGACCGCGCTGCGGATGGTGGCCGGCCTCGAGGAAGTCACCTCGGGCACGATCAGGATCGACGGCAAGTCGGTCAACGACGTGGAGCCCAGGCACAGGGACATCGCGATGGTGTTCCAGAGCTACGCGCTCTACCCGCACCTGACCGTCTACGACAACATGGCGTTCAGCCTGAAGTACAACCGCCGGGTGGGCAGGGACGAGATCAGGCGCCGGGTTGCCGAGGCCGCACGGATCCTGGAACTCGAGCCGTACCTGCACCGCAAGCCGCGCCAGCTGTCCGGCGGCCAGCGCCAGCGGGTGGCCATGGGCCGGGCCATCGTGCGCCAGCCCGCCGCGTTCCTGATGGACGAGCCGCTTTCGAACCTCGACGCCAAGCTACGGGTCCAGATGCGGGCGGAGATCGCGCAGCTGCAGCGTTCGCTCGGCACCACGACTATTTATGTCACGCACGACCAGACCGAGGCCATGACCCTCGGCACCAGGGTCGCTGTGATCTCAGGCGGCGTGCTCAAGCAGGTGGCCGAACCGCAGGAGCTCTACCGCCGGCCCGCCAACCTCTTCGTGGCCGGGTTCATCGGCTCGCCGCCGATGAACCTGATCGACGCCAGGCTGGAGCGGAGCGGGGCGGCCGGCGGGGACGGGCTCGCTGGCGTGGACGGGCTTGCTGGCCCCGGTCTGGGTGGCGCCGGAGTGGAGGGCGCCGGTGTGGAGGGCGCCGGCGTGGAGGGCGCCGGTCTGGATGGGGCAGGCGACGGGGCGGACCTCCGGAAGGCAGGCGGGAACGTCGGCGGGCGCCGCGGTGTGAATGGCGGCACCGGCCAGGAGCACGGCAGCCGCAGTGGCAGTGGCAGCGGCAGCGGCAGCGGCAGCGGCAGCGGCACTGCCGGGCCGGGCGGTCCGGTCGTGGTCTTCGGCCCGCACCGGCTCGCGGTGCCGCCGGCCGTCCTGGCCGCCCACCCCGGCCTCGACCGCTACCTGGGTCGTCACATCGTCGTCGGGATCAGGCCAGAGCACCTCGACGACGCCGCGCTCGCTAGGGACGGCCGCACGCGGTCGATCATCGAACTCCCGGTCAAGCTGCGCGAGGAACTCGGCTCCGAGGTCCACCTGCACGGCGCGATCGGATCGGCGGCGCACCTCGGCGACGGGTCCGACGACGTCAGGTCGCTGGCGACCATCGTGGCCAGGACCGACCCGCACACCAAGATCGCCGAAGGCGACACCGCCCGCCTCGCCGTCGACACGGCCGAACTCCAGTTCTTCGACCCGACCACTGGCGACGCAATACGCAGCATGCCCGCCGGCTGACCGGCCCCCTCGCCTCGCTCCGCCTCGCTCCGCCTCCTCCCCCTCTCCCGGCCCCGCCTATCAAGCCCCGCCGCTCGGTCCCAGCCTTCGCCACCGCCCCCTCCAGCGGTCCCGCCACCCCTCGGGCCCACTTATCATCCTCTAGCGCCTCACAAATCAGGCCAAAAGGGTTGTGATCATGACGCTGGCGGATGAAAAGTGGCCGCAGCGGATGATAAGTGGCGCTGGCGGATGATAAGTGCGGGCGTCAGAGGTCGCGGATAGTGGTGTAGTCGAGACCTCCGAGGTCACTGGGATTTATGGGACAGGCGGGGCTGCTAGCGCGACCTTGGCCGAGGTTCGCGGGGCGCCGCCGAGAGCCGGACATGGCTGGGGCCGGGGACCGCCCTCAGCGGTCCCCGGCCCCAGCTCGACTCGTGCCAGTTACTCCTTGTCCTCCTCGGTCAGTGCCCTGCCCCCCGATGTGACCAGCACCCGCCCGTCCGTGGTGAGCACGTGGTGGTGGTGGTGCTCAGGAATCGGCTCGCCTGGGATGTCGCCGAAGTCCGGCAAGGCCTCCGGCTCCTCCATCGGGTAGGCGACCTCGCCGTGCACCTTGATGTCACCGACCTCAAGCTCGGGCTCGCTCATCCGCAGCTTCATGAACAGGCTGATGCCCTTGAGCAGCAGGAACGTGACCAGCCCGTCCCAGACGATCACGGTCAGCGCCGCGCCCGCCTGGATCAGCAGCTGCCGCGGGTGGCCGTAGAACGCACCCGAGGTGGTGACGTCCGGGTTCTTGCCGAGGCCGAGGTAGACGATCATCTTGGGGTCGGCAAGCAAACCAACGAGCAGGCCGCCGCACAGGCCGGCGAACCCGTGGGTGTAGACCACGCCGAGCGCATCATCGACCTTGTTGAACGGCCAGACGTGCTTGGGCAGGTAGCCAAAGAGCACCCAGACCAGCGCCGAGGTGACCAGGCCGATGATGATCGCGCCGACGCCGTTGACGTAGCCGGCCGCCGGGGTGATGCCGACCAGGCCGCAGATCATGCCGTTGACGCCGCCGAGGAAGGTGGGCTTCTTCTCCTTGCTGAACGCCATGTCCATGATGATCCAGGTCATCATGGCGACCGCAGTGGCGAGGTTGGTGTTGATCACCGCCGCGCTGGCGTCGGCGCCGGCGAAGTACGGGTCACCGCCGTTGAAGCCGTTCCAGCCTAGCCAGAGGATGCCGGCGCCGACGGCCACGAACAGCAGGTTGTTCGGCATGGCCTTCTCGCGGTCCCGCTGCAGCCGCGGCCCGACCACCGCAGCCGCGACGAAGCCGGAGACCCCCGCCGCGAGGTGGATGACGTAGCCGCCGCTGAAGTCGAGCGCGCCCTTGCTTGCCCAGAAGCCGCCGCCCCACAGCAGGAACGCGTTGACCGCGTAGGCGAACGTGATCCAGAGCGGGACGAAGATCAGCCACACCTTGAATCTGATCCGGCCGATCACGCTCCCGACGAACAGAATCGGCGTGATGGCCGCGAACACGAACTGGAAGTAGACCAGTGAGCTCTGCGGGAACCTGAACTTCGGCATCAGGCCGTTGAGCAGCGGGATGCTTGCCTGCGCCTGCTCGCCGGACGCGCCTACGACGGTGCCAGGCTTGCCGAGGAAGTTGCCGAGGGAGGTGCTGATCCAGGGGGAGCCGAAGCCCATCTTGAACGCCCACAGGACCCACACGATGAGGGTGAGCGCGAACGCGCTGAACACCATCATCATCGTGTTGATGGCCCATTTCCGCTGCACGATCCCCCCGTAGAGGACCGCGAGTGCGGGGATGCTCATCAGGCCGACGAGGGTGGCCGCGGTGAGCTGCCACGCGTTGTCGCCCGGATGGAGCCAGGTGGAGTAGGGAGCCACTCTTCGCCTCCAGGGGCTGAAGCGAAGGGTGCGCGGAGGGCCAGGCAACGCTGACCAGCGCCGTCTCGCCACCACTTCATGGTTGGTCAGTACGGGTTCATTTCTCCCAGCAGCACGTTTCGCGCACGTTTCCCGGCAGTAACTTCCCTGGAACAGGTCGGCCGCAGGCAACCGCGCTGTACCGGCCGGAGGCACCGCCAGAGTGGCCGTCGGTTACCGCCGTGTTTCGCTCCTGTTACGACCGCGCGCTTCTTACTACCGTGCGACCCCTTACGACCGCGCGACGGGGCGGTCAGGCTTCCAGCGCCTCGATCGCCCGGCGGGCTCGGTCCTCCACGCCCTGGCTGAGAACCTCGGCGTCGTCGTGACCGCCGCCCATCGCGCGGGCCGCGTACCTGACGAACACGCCCTCCAGGATGCAGGCCAGCTTCCAGTAGGCGAACGCCAGGTAGAACCCGATGTCCGAGAGGTCGCGGCCGGACCTGGCGGCGTACCTGGCCGCCAGCTCGGCCCTGGTCGGGAACCCGGGCAGCGCGGTCACCTCGGGCGACGTGGTGGCGAGCGCCGGCATCCTGGCCGCCCCGTCCGATGTGGCACCGGCCTGGCCGCCGGCACCACCCAGCCCGCCCGGCTCGCCCGGTTCAGCCGGCCCGCCCGGTTCCGCGGGGCGCTCGGCCCAGTAGGCGAGCAGGATGCCGACGTCGGCCAGCGGGTCGCCGAGCGTGCACAGCTCCCAGTCGAGCACGGCGCGCACCCGGCCCTGGCCGGACATGATCACGTTGTCGATCCGGTAATCGCCGTGCACGATCGCCACGCCGCGCTGCTCGGGCACCCGCTCGGCGAGCAGCCGGTGCGCCTGGGGCACCAGCGGGACCGGCCGGTAGACGCCGACCTCCCTGGCCTGCTGCTGCGACTGCTCGAACTGGCCGTGCCAGCGGCGAAGCTGCCGCTCGATGTAACCGTCGCGGCGGGCCAGGTTGCCGAGCCCGACCGCGTCCACGTCCACGGCGTGGATCGCGACAAGGACGTCGATCAGGTCGTCTCCGGCGACCATTCTCGTGACCTCGTCGAGCACCGCCGCGGTCTGCCCGACCGACCGGAACACGTACCCATCGACGAAGTCCATCACGTAGAACGGGCGATCGTTCACGGCCTCGTCGGCGCAGAACCCGAGCGCATCGGGCACCGGGACGCCGGTGCCGCGCAGCGCGGAGATGATCCGGTGCTCGCGTCCCATGTCGTGCGCGGTGGACAGCACGTGGCTCATCGGCGGCCGCCGCAGCACGACCCGGCGGCCGGTGGCGTCGGTGACGATGTAGGTCAGGTTCGAGCGGCCGCCGGGGATCGGGTCGAAGCTGACCGGCGGGGTGATGACGTCGATGTGCTCGCCGAGCCACGCCGTCACGGCCGGGACGTTGATGCCCTGGGTCATGGGTCAGCCGTTCCCGGTGATCCTGGCCTGCATGCGGCGCATGCCGCTGAGCCATCGTTCCCGGTCGTCGGCGCGTCGGCGCTCGTAGATGGCCACCTCGGGGTGCGGGAGGATGAGGAACCGCCCGGCCGCGAGCGCGTCGAGCACGCAGTCCGCCACCTGCTCGGCGCTGAGAACGCCGTCCACCGCGGCCTGCCGCGACACGGTGGCACCGCTCTCCCCGGCCGGCCCAGGGCCGAGGCCGTCGGCCGGCGCCGCGTCAGCCACCGGCGGCGGCGCTGGCACCTGAGCGCCGGACATCGCCCGCTGGCTGGTGGCGCCGAGGTTGGTGGTCACCGCCTGCGGGCACAGGCAGGACACGCCGATCCCGGCGGCTCCGTAGGTGATCGACAGCCACTCAGCCAGCGCGACCGCCGCGTGCTTGGTGACCGCGTAAGGCGCCGAGCCGAGCTGGGTAAGCAATCCGGCGGCTGAGGCCGTGATGATCAGGTGGCCGTCCCCTCTGGCCAGCATTCCGGGGAGAACGGCTCGCGCGACGTACACGTGGCTTTGCACGTTGATCGCCCAGATCCTGGCCCAGGCCTCGTCGGGCACCTCGATGCCGCCGCCGACGATGATCCCCGCATTGGAGCAGAACAGGTCGATCCGCCCGAACTCGGCCTCCGCGCGGCTGGCCAGGGCCTGGACGTCGGCCTCGCTGGCCATGTCGGCAGCCACCGCCGTGGCGCGGGTGCCGTGCGCCGCCACGGCCTCGGCCACCTCGCACGCGCCCTGCTCGTCAAGGTCGGCGACGACGACGCCCGCCGCGCCGTGCTCGGCGAAGGCCAGGCACAGGGCGCGGCCGATCCCGCTCGCGCCCCCGGTGACGACCGCGATCCGGTCGGCGATGTCCATGTCAGCGCCTGCCCAGCCGGCCGCGGGCGGCCGCGTCGGCCCAGGCGGCCAGGTCGGGATCGGCGGCGATCAGGTCGGCGTACTTCTTCCTTGCCTCCTCGCGCTTGGCAGGCAGGTACTCGGTGGGCCACAGGCCAGGGTGCGGCTGGTAACCCTTGAGCACGTTCCGCGCCACGGTGACCTTGTGCACCTCGTCAACCCCGTCGGCGATGGCCATGGTGGGCGCGGTGGCCCACATTGCCTGCAGCGGGGTCAGGTCGGTGGTGCCGAGCGAGCCCATGATGTGCAGCGCGCGGTAGCTCACCTCGCGCAGCACCTTGGCGCAGGTGTACTTGCAGGCCGCGATCTGGGTGCGGGACTCGCGGGTACTTGAGTTGTCGATCGTCCACGCGGTCCACAGCACGAGCAGCCGCAGCATGTTGATCTCGGCGTAGGAGTCGGCGATCGCCTCCTGCACCATCTGGTGCTCGGCGATCACCTTGCCGTGCGACTCCCGGCTGAGTACCCGCTCGCACATGATGTCGAAGGCCAGCTTGACCTGCGCCACCGTCCGCATCGCGTGGTGGATCCGGCCGCCGCCGAGGCGGCGCTGTGCGAGCACCTTGGCCCCGTCCTGCGGCCCGAGCAGGTGGTCGGCGGGCACTCGCACGTTGGCGTAGCGGATGTGGTTGTGCAGTGCGGGGAACTCGGCGATCTCCACCCCCGCGGTCTCCCGCGGCACCACGAACATGCCGTTCACGCACATCACGAAGATGATGTCGGCGTGGGCGCCTGCGCTGGTGAACCACTTCTCGCCGTTGATCACCCACTCGTCGCCGTCCCGGGTGGCCCGGGTCCTGAACAGGCTCGGGTCAGAGCCGCCCTGCGGCTCGGTCATCGAGTAGGCGGAGAAGATCTCCTGGTTCATCAGCGGGTACAGCCAGCGGCGCTTCTGCTCGTCGGTGCCGTAGGCCGCAAGCATCTCCATGTTCCCGGTGTCAGGGGCGGCCGTGCCGAACACCACGGGCGCCGACCGGTAGCGTCCCAGGATCTCGTTGATCAGGGCCAGCTTGAGCTGGCCGAACCCCGGGCCGCCCAGGTCGCGGTCGAGGAACAGCGCCCACAGGCCGCGGTCCTTCACCTGCTGCTTGAGCGGGTCGGCCAGCGCCTTGGCCTTCGGGTTGCGCGAGTACGCCGCGCCGGGGAACACCAGGTCGAGCGGCTCGACCTCGGTGCGGCAGAACTCCTCCACCCAGTCAAGCTGCGCCTGGAACTCGGGCTCGGTCGAGAAATCCCACGCCACAAGGTCCTCCAGGGCAGTTCTGGTGCGGTGCCGACTCGTGCGGTGCCGACTCGTGCGGTGCCGACTCGTGCAGTGCCGACTCGTGCAGTGCTGACTCGTGCGGTGCCGACTCGTTTAGTGCCGACTCGTGCGCGCCGCCCCGACGCAGCGACTAGAACGCGATTCTAGAAGCCGGCCTGACCGGCGAACAAGCACGGCCGGGCAGCCCTGGTGAGCCCTGGTCAGCCCGGTCGGCCACGGCGGCAGCCACGGTGACCGCCGAGGCCGCCGACGACGCCGACCGCCGCCCAGGGTCACCTGGTCCAATGCCAGAAAGTGGCCCTGTCCGCAGGCCGCGGCCGCCGGGCAGGGTGGAGCCATGGAACCGACGCCCACACTCGCCCGCCGCCTGTGGGAGGCGGTCGAGCCGATCCACGCCGTGATCTACTTCGCCGCAGAGCCCGCCGAGGCGGCTCGCCAGGCCGGCCTCAAGGGCTTCTGGATGGGCTACTTCGCCGGCCGGGTCGCTCCGCTCGGGCCAGTGCCGCCCGAGGCGGTCGCCGCCATGGCTTACGGCTTTGCGCCCGCCATGGTCGCTCGCGCCATCCCCGACGCCTGGCGGCTCGCCGATCCCGGCGAGGTTCTGGGCGCCAGGATCCACGGCGCTGCGCAGGCGCTGCGCGCGCACCTGGACGAGGCGGCGATCGGCGCCATGCCGGGGCTGGCTGACCTGCTCTGGCAGGCGGTAGCCGACTGCGGCTACGACGGCAGGCCGCTCGCCGCGGCGTGGTCGCAGGTGCCAAGGCCCGGCGACCCAGTGGCGGCGGCCTGGCTCGGCGCCACGATCCTGCGCGAGCACCGGGGCGACGGCCACGTACTCGCCGGGGTCGGCGCCGGGCTGCGCGGGTTGGACGCGACGCTCACGTTCGTGGCCACCGGCGCGATCAGCCGCGAGATCATCCAGCCGAGCCGCGGCTGGAGCGACGACGACTGGGAGCAGTCGGCGCGGCGGCTGAGGGCACGCGGGCTGCTCGACCGCGACGGCCGGCTGACCAAGACCGGCGGCGCGCTCCGGCGCGACGTGGAGCACCTCACCGACCGGCTGGCCGCCGCGCCGGTCGAGCGCCTCGGCGAGACCGGCGTCCGGCGGGCCATCGCACTGGCCGCACCGGTCAGCAGGCAGCTCATCGACGGCGGCCTGATCCCGGTGCCGAACCCGATCGGCGCGCCGCGGCCGTGAGCACGCGCGCCCCCAGCGTCGCCATCCGGCCCGCGGCCGGTGCGACCGGTGCGACCGGTGCGACCGGTACGACTGGTGCGACCGGTACGGCTGGTGCGACCGCGGCGATCAGGCTGGCCGGGCCGGCCGACCGGCAGCCGCTGCTCGACATGCTGGCCAGGTGCAGCGCCCAGTCCAGGCTGCAGCGGTTCCACGGCTTCCTGCGCAGCTACCCCGAGCCTTACTTCACCGAGGCGCTGGCCGGAACGGCACAGCACGTCGCGCTGGTGGCGGAGGTCGGCGGTACGGTCGTGGCGCTGGCCAGCTGCATCACCGTGGCGCCCGGCGCCGCGGACATCGCCGTGCTGATCGAAGACGCCAGCCAGCGGCAGGGCATCGGGACTGGCCTGCTTGCCGCGCTGGTCGGCCATGCCCGCTCGGCCGGGCTGGCGACCCTGAACGCGACGCTGCTTGCGGAGCAGGGCTGGACCCTGCGCGTGCTGCGCCGCTATGGGCCGGTCACCGCGCGGGTGAGCTTCGGCGTCTGCGAGGTGACCATGTTCCTCGGGTCGCCGACGGCCGGGGACTGAGTGGCTGAAGACTGGGCCAGCCGCAGCGCGGTGGCGACCAGGTGCTCGGCCCTGCGGCGCGACGCGGCCTCCTCGGCCGCCGTCCTGGCCAGGAAGTGGTCGGGATCCATGCCCGCCTGCGCCGCCTCGTCCCGGCCTCCGGCCGCCAGCCAGCCGCTGAGCTGTTCCGCGTCCACCTCGGGGTGGAACTGCACGCCCAGGTGCCGGCCGGCAGCGAAGGCCTGCACCCCGATCTCGTTGCTTGCCAGCACCGTCGCGTGCCCAGGCGGCTCGCACCGGTCGCCGTGGAACACCAGCCATGGCCCCTCGGGGATCACGCCGGGATCGGCCGACTCGACCACGGTCCAGCCGACCTCCTTGCGGTCGGCGGCGACCACCTGGCCGCCCAGCATCGTGCACAGCGCCTGCGCGCCGAAGCAGATGCCGAGCACCGGCACCCCGGCCTGGTCGGCCTGGCGCAGCCAGTCGAGCTCCTGGGCAATCCACCAGCGGTGCGGGCCATCGTCGTAGACCGAGGGGTTCGCGCCGAGCACGACCACGTGGTCGGCGCCGTCGAACGCCGGCAGCGGCCCGTCATCGGGGAACAGGTGGATGGTCACCTCGGCGCCGCGCGCCGCGAAGGCGTCGGCGATGAAGCCTGGCGAGTCCTGCTCGTGATGGCGGATGACGATGACCCGCACGGTCGCCTCCTCGGGATGCGAACTCGCGTTTGCGCACAAGGTATCTCTCGGCGGCTATTCCGGCCAGAGCGCCGGTTTTCCGGCAGCGGCTATCGACCGCCGCTCTTGGTCCGCGGCCGGTCATCGTCCGCCGCGCCGTCGGCGCCGAGGCCGACCGCCGCGCGGATCCACAGCCCGATCCGGTCCAGCAGTTGCGGGTCCGCGCCGGACTCGGCGTGCGTGAAGCCGGGGATGAGCCAGAGTTCCTTGGGCTCGCGGGCCGCGTCGTACAGCCGCTGCGCGTGGTCGACGGGGAAGAACTCGTCCTTGTCGCCGTGCACGATCAGCAGCGGGGTCGGCGAGATCAGCGCGGCGGCGTCGGCGGGCGGCAGCGGCACCGGATCCCACTTGCCGCTGGTGATCCTGGTCTTCAGGAACGCCTTGGTGATCAGCCGGCCGGTGCGGTTCTCGACGGCCAGGTGCACCAGCCGCATCGGCCTGGTACCACGGTAATACCACTGGCCAGGGCTGCTGACCGAGACGACCGCGTCCACCCCGCCGATCAGGCCGCCGTGCCGCAGCACGATCGAGCCGCCCATGGAGAACCCGATCGTGGCGACCCGCCGGTAGCCAAGCTCCCTGGCATACCCCACCGCGACGTCGACGTCCCTGATCTCCTTGTCCCCCACCGTGGACATGCCGCCCGACCTGCCATGACCGCGGAAGTCGAACGTGACTACCCCGCCGAATTTGTTCAGCTTGGTGGCGACCTTCCAGACCCCTGGGCGCTGCCAGTTCTGGGTGAAGCCGTGCGCCAGCACGATGCCGAGGTCCTTGTCGCCGGGCAAATGAGCGGCGTCGATCGGGACGCCGTCCTCGGTGACGATGGTCCTGGCATAGGGCACGGGCTTGGTCATAGATACATTCTGCGTGAGCAAGCACCATGGTCCGTCTGCGCGGACGCCGGGAAGGATGATCAGGTGGCACCGTCAGTGACGCAGGTCTGCCAGCAGGCGCGAGCCGCCGCCGCGGTGACCCGCGAGCTCACCACGAGCGTGAAGGACGAGGCGCTGGCGCGGCTTGCCGACGCGATCGAGGACGGCAGGGAGCGGCTGCAGGCCGCCAACGCAGACGATGTCACCGGCGCGCGGGAGTCCGGGGTGTCGGCCACCCTGGTGGACCGGCTGACGCTGACCGACGCGCGGATCGCCGCGATGGCGCACGCGGTCCGCGCGGTGATCGGGCTGCCCGATCCGGTTGGCCAGGTGGTGCGCGGCACGGTCCGCCCCAACGGGCTGCTGATCGAGCAGGTGCGCGAGCCGCTCGGCGTCGTCGCCGTGGTCTACGAGGCGCGGCCGAACGTGACCGTGGACGTGGCCGCACTCTGCCTGAAGTCGGGCAACGCCGCCGTGCTGCGCGGCTCGTCCGTGGCGGCCCGCACCAACGCGGCCATCGCCGACCTGATCGGCGACGTGCTCCGCGCCCAGGATGCCGTGCCCGAGCACGCGGTCCAGCTGATCAGGGACAACTCGCGGGAGGCCGTGGTCGAGCTGCTGACCGCCGACGAGTACGTCGACCTGCTCGTGCCGCGCGGCGGGCAGGGCCTGCTCGCCACGGTGCGCGAGCACGCGACCGTCCCCGTGGTGATCGACGGGGATGGCAACTGCCACGTCTACGTGGACGCCTCGGCCGACCCGGCGATGGCGACCAGCATCATCGTGAACGCCAAGACGTCCCGGCCTAGCGTCTGCAACGCGGCCGAGACGCTGCTGGTGCACGAGGACATCGCGCCGTCCTGGCTGCCCGAAGCGCTCGGCGAGCTGCACAAGCTCGGCGTGGTGGTGCGCGGCGACGAGCGGGTACGCGAGATCTGGCCGGACGCCGAGCAGGCCAGCGAGAGCGACTGGGGCACCGAGTACCTGGACCTGATACTCGCGGTGCGGGTTGTGGCCGACCTGGACGAGGCGCTCACGCATATCGCCCGCTGGGGAACGCGGAACTCCGAGGCCGTGGTCGCCCGCGACATCGAGGTGGCGCGCAGGTTCGCCAGGGCCGTCGACTCGGGCAGCGTGTTCGTGAACTGCTCGACAAGGTTCTCCGACGGGGGCGAGTTCGGCTACGGCCTGGAGATCGGGATCTCCACGCAGAAGCTGCACGCCAGGGGCCCGATGGGACTCGAGGCCCTGACCTGCGTGAAGAACGTCACCTGGGGCACCGGCCAGATCCGCGGCTAGGCCAGCGGCTCGATCGGCCGCTCACTCCGCGGCTAGGCCGGCGGCTAGCCGGCCCGGTAGACCACCAGCGAGTTGCGGTGCACCGCGTGCATGTCGCGTACCGCACGGCGGGCCGCCGAGTCCGCGCTGATCTTGCCGGTCAGGAAAGAGCCCTCGGCCAAGATCGCCGAGCACGCCCTCGGCTGGGCCTGGAGCAGGGCGTCGGTGAGCACCCTGACCCGGTCGGGCGTGGCGGCGAGCAGCTCGGCCCGCGCCTGCCTGGCCGCCTGTGACCGGCCACGCTCAAGGTCGGCGATGTCGTCGAACTGGCCGGCGTCGAGCAGTTCGGCGCGCAGTTCGGCGCGCGGGCAGGGCTGGCGGTCGGAGTCGTCGGACCGCAGCGCCGGGGCGTGCCTGAGCCTGAACAGCACGGAGAGCACGTCGGTCACCTCGTCCGGCGAGAGCGCGCGGAGCAGCTTGAGAGCCGGCGACGGCATCGCGACCGAGCCGCGGCCGACCAGCCGCTCGGGGTGGCGCACGTCGACAAGCTCCACCACCGCGCCGGGCTCGAAGTCGCCGTCGATCCTTTTGACACCGGACAGGAACAGCGTGCTGCCCGCGCGCAGGCTGGCCTCGGCCTCCCGGTTGATCCCGATCGTGCCCATCGGGTAGGCGATGCCGCCGACCCACCGCTCGGCCGGAGGCAGCGGCCCGCCGACGGCGCGCACCACCGTGCCAAGCCTGGCCTGCGGGCGCAGGCTCCTGGCCACCACGTCGGCATCCCTGGCCGAGCCGATCACGCATTCCACGCCGCAGTAGGCGGCCCGGGCCGCGGCGTAGAGCTTGGAGCGCATCCCGCCCCGGCCCTCGCCGGGGAGCGAGATTCGCAGCGCCCTGGCCTCCTCCGGGGTCAGCCTGGCGATCCGGTGCGCCATCTCCGCGTCGGCGAACACGCCGCGCACGTTGGTCAGTAGCGTCAGCCTGGACGCCTCGGCCGCGACCGCGACGGCGACCGCGATCTGGTCGTTGTCGAGCTCGGACCTCGGGTCGGTGGTGTCGTTGCCGTTCACGACCGGCAGCAGGCCCTGGCCAAGGGCGGCGGTAAGCACGCTGCCGACGTCGCGCATCGCCTCGGCCGAGTCCAGGTCGCTCCTGGACAGCAGCACCTGGCAGACCTCCATCCCGACGGCCGCGGCGAGCTGGCGGTACAGCGCCATCAGGCCCGGCTGGCCGACCGAGGCAGCCAGCGCCAGGCCGAGCGGGCCAGGCAGGTCGTGGGCGCCGGGCCTGGGCAGGGCCGCCGCGAGCGAGCCGGCCAGCCCGGCGTAGTCCGGCGGCGAGGGCTTGCCTGAGGCCTCGGCCAGCGCCAGCCGCACCGCGTCGGCCAGCCGCTGCAGCTCGGCGCCGGCCCGCGCGGTCGGCCCCTCGAACGCAAGCAGCCCCCGGCCGAGCCTGGCCGCGCCCGAGGTGACCAGGATGACCTCATGCCCGCCGCGCTGCGCCGCCGCGATCTGGGTGAGCAGGCCCGCGATGACGTCGAGCGCCAGGCCGTCGCCGCTGGCGATCGAGCTCGAGCCAAGCTTGACGACCAGCCGGGTCACCGTGCCAGCCTACCGGCGGCCCGCGCAGGTCGTGCCGCGAGAGGTGACCTTCGGCCCGTGCGGCGGCGCGTCTGCCTCGCGACCATGAGCGCAGGACTTGGACCAAGAGGAGGGTGCGATGGGTGCGATGGCCGACAAGCGTGCCGATCTGGCCGGACCGGGGATCGGGGACTACGCCGAGCTCGAGCAGGTGCTGCCGGCCGGCTACCGGTCGCTGCTCACGCCGCGGGAGACCCAGCGGGCGATCTTCGCCGTGAAGAGCTACATCGAGCAGGGCCTGTGCGCCGCGCTGAACCTCCAGATGGTGACGGTGCCGCTGATCGTGGCATCCGACAGCGGCGTGAACGACATGCTCGACAGGGACGGGTCACGCACTCCGATCGAGTTCCACATCGGCAACGACCGCGACCTGCACCCGGTCGACGCCCAGGTCGTGCAGGCGGCGACCAAGTGGAAGCGGATGGCGCTGCGCCAGTTCGACTGCGTGCCTGGCGAGGGCATCTGCACCGACATGCGGGCGGTGCGCAAGGACTACTTCCTCGACCACGACCACAGCTGCTATGTGGACCAGTGGGACTGGGAGCAGGTGATGACGGCCGAGCAGCGGACCCTGGAGTTCCTGACCGGCACGGTCAGGAACATCTGGCAGGTGCTGACCGGTGCCGAGCGGTTCGTGCGAGAGATGTTCCCCGCGCTTGCCGACCCGCGCTTCCCGCCGTTGCCCGAGGATCTGACGTTCCTGCACGCCGAGGATCTGCTGGCGATGTACCCCGACCTGCCGCGCAAGCAGCGCGAGACGATGGTGCTGCAGCAGTATCCGGCGGTCTTCATTATCGGGATCGGCTGGCCGCTGGCTGACGGGTATCCGCACGAGATGCGGGCGGCCGACTACGACGACTGGATCACCGATACCAGCGCGGCCACCGGCAAGCCCACGCACGGGCTGAACGGCGACATCCTGGTCTGGAACCACGTCACCAAGCGAAGGCACGAGCTGACGTCGATGGGCATCAGGGTCACCGCGCAGACGCTGCGCGAGCAACTCGAGCACAGCGGCCAGCTCGACTCGCTCGCGCTCCCCTACCACCAGGGCATCATGACCGGGCAGCTGCCGCTGTCGGTCGGCGGCGGCATCGGCCAGTCCCGCACCCTGATGCTGCTGCTGCGCAAGGCGCACCTCGGCGAGGTCAGCGTCTCGGTCTGGCCGAAGATCCTCACCGACATGTGCGCGGCGAAGAACATCCACGTCCTGACCTGACGCTGACTTGACCTGACGCTCGGCCGACCGGCGCTCAGCCGCCGCGGGCGCTCAGCCGCCGCGGGCGCCGGGCATCAGCTCGCCGGCGTTGACTGGCACCGGCACCGTGTTGCCGGGCGGTGCGAGCGGGCACGCCCATGCCGCGTCGTAGGCGCAGGACGGGTTATAGGCGAAGTTCAGGTCCACCACCAGGTGGCCGTCGCCGCCGCCGAGGTCGACGCCCTTGACCGTGTCGATCAGGTACCGGCCGCCCGGGTAGGTGGCGCCGTCGGTCCTGGTGTCCCTGACCGGCACGAAGATGCCGCCGCCGTAGCTGGCGAGCCACCAGACGTCCAGGTCGCCCACGCCGGGCAGGTGCACCACGCCGACCCGGTCGAACACCGCGACGCCGTCGGTGCCGGTCGCCATCTCGACCCTGGCGGGCGCGGCCGCGGTATCGACCTCGGTGACGAACCGCAGCGACGGATCGTAGGCGGCCACCGGCACGCCGGGGAAGCCAGCCCGGCGCTCGGCGGGCACCGGCGACGCCGCATGGCCGCCGAGCAGCCGGTCCCGCCCGGCCCGCCAGATCTGGTGCGCCTGCCGCGGGTCGCCGGCGGCCCGGACCTGCTCATACAGGGAAGCGACCCGGCGCCGCCAGTCGAGCACCGACATCGCGGCTGCCGATGTCGCAGGAACGGTGTCCATAAGGGCCTCCTATCGGCCGCGAGCAGGTCCAACGACCCTGGCCCGCGCCCCGCACCCGACCTACCGTGAGAGCATGTCAGGAACAGCTATCTCGGTGATTGTCGCAGTTGGCATCGTCGTCGTCCTGCTCGTCTATGTGACGCTCTGGATGCGGCGGGGCGGGTACTCGGGAATGGGCGGCGACACTATAGTCCGGTGCCGCAGCGGCCACGTCTTCACCACGATCTGGGTCCCTGGCGTCTCGTTCAAGGCCGTTCGCCTCGGGATGAGCAGGTACCAGTACTGCCCGGTCGGCAGGCACTGGACGATCGTCGTGCCCGTCAAGGACGCGGACCTGACCGACGAGGAACGGCAGGAGGCCGCGATTCACCACGACGCGCGCATCCCGTGACCCAGACCGGCTGACTACGCTGGGCGGGTGCCACGCCAGCGGTCAGCAACGCGCCCGATCGGAGCGCACTCGCCGGCCGCCGGCGGGCTGGCCACCGCGAGCCTGCGGTACGCCGCGCAGGTCGGAGCGGAGGCGATCCAGGTCTTCGTGACCAACCCCCGCGCTTGGGCCGCGTCGGCGGGCACGGCGGCGCAGACCGCCGCGCTGCGCGATCACGTCGAGGCCAACAAGTTCCCGATCTTCGTCCACGCCCCGTACCTGATCAACCTCGGCTCGCCCGATGAGGCCCTGCGAGCGCGTTCTGCCTCATTGCTCTGGCACTGCCTGCAGCGCGGCGCCGACGTGGCGGCGCGCGGAGTGGTCGTGCACGCGGGGTCGGCGATCACCCAGGACCGAGATGCCGGGCTGCGCCGGACACGCGAAGCGCTGCTTCCGCTGCTCGACAAGCTCGGCGACGACTGGCCGGACCTGCTGATCGAGCCGATGGCCGGCCAGGGCAGCATGCTGTGCGGCCGGATCGATGAGATCGGGCCCTACCTGGCCGCGCTCGACGGGCACCCGCGGGCGCTGCTGTGCCTGGATACCTGCCACCTGTTCGCCGCCGGGCACGATCTGACCGCCGGCGACGGCGTCGCCGCCGCGCTCAGCGAGCTCGACCGGGTGGCGCCCGGCCGGCTGCGCCTGGTCCACGCCAACGACGCGCAGGACGGCTGCGGATCGAGGAAGGACAGGCACCGCAACATCGGCCTCGGCACGATGGGAACCAGGCCGTTCTGGGACCTTCTGCACCACCCGGCGACCGACGGCGTAGCGTTCGTGGTGGAGACCCCGGGTGCGGCGGCCGGCCAGGCCGCGGACATCGCAACGCTGAAGCGGCTGCGCGGAAGCTCGCGGCGGCCAGCGAGCCGGTCCAGGCGGCCACGCCCGGCTGCCACGTAACTGGAGGAGACGATGCCCAGAGCAGCCGAGCCCGGCGATGCCGGCGAGCGCGACCTGCTGGCCGGCTGGCTGGCCTTCCACCGCGACGCGCTGGCCGCCAAGTGCGACGGGCTGACCGCCGAGCAGCTCACCGAGGCCTCGGCACCGCCGTCTGACCTGTCCCTGCTCGGCCTGGTGAGGCACCTCACCGAGATGGAGCGGGTCTACCTGGTCTTTGCGCTCGGCGGCGGCACGCTGCGGCTGGTGTACTGCACCGACGAGGCCCCGGATGCTGACATCGCCGGGCTGACCCCGGACATGGGCGCTGCGTCGATGCAAGCCTGGCTGGCCGAGCGGGAGGCCGCCGACCGCCTTCTTTCCGCAACAAGCTCGCTCGACCAGATCGGAGCGGGCAACCGGCGCTCGGTCCGGTGGAACCTGCTGAAGCTGATCGGCGAGTACGCCAGGCACAACGGCCACGCGGACCTGATCAGGGAGCGGATCGACGGCGCCACCGGCGAGTGACCGCGGCGCGGCGACGCCTACCCGACGGGCCGGCCGCTGCGTAGCATCAGGGGTGACCTTGGCGATCACCGGAGGGCTGGCCCCATGTCTGACACCGCGGCGCTGTCCGAGACCGTGACGCTGGCCGGGGCCGACGGCATTGACGCCGAGGTGGCGCAGGCGCGCAAGCGGTATGCGGCCCGCCGCCCCCGCACGGCGGCGCTGCACGAGCGGGCCAGGCAGTACCTGCCGGGCGGGAACACCCGCAGCGTGCTGTACCACCCGCCGTTCCCGCTGCGGATTGCCCGGGCGTGGGACGCGATGCTCCAGGACGCCGACGGCCACGAGTACGTGGACCTGCTCGGCGAGTACTCAGCAGGCTTGTACGGGCACTCCCACCCGGTCGTGGTCAAGGCGATGACCGACGCGCTGCGCGAGGGCGTCAGCCGCGGCGCGCACACCAGGTACGAGGTGGACCTGGCCGAGGCCATCTGCGCCAGGTTCGCCTCGATCGAGAGGGTCAGGTTCACCAACTCGGGCACCGAGGCGAACCTGATGGCGCTGTCGGTGGCCCGCGCCTTCACCGGCCGCGATCGGGTCATGGTCTGCCGCGGCGGCTACCACGGCGGGCTGCTGACGTTCAAGGACGGCCCGTCCCCCGTGAACGCCCCTTATGACGCGCTGATGACCGACTACAACGACGCGCCGGCCGCGCGAGCCCTGCTGCGCGAGCACGCGGACTCGATCGCGTGCGTGCTGGTCGAGCCGATGCTCGGCTCAAGCGGTTGCATCCCGGGCGAGGCCGACTTCCTCGCGGCGCTGCGCGATGCGGCCTCGCAGGCCAGCGCCCTGCTGATCTTCGACGAGGTGATGACGTCCCGCACCGGGGCCGGCGGCCTGCAGGGGCGCCTCGGCATCACGCCGGACCTGACCACGCTGGGCAAGTACATCGGGGGCGGCTCGTCGTTCGGCGCGTTCGGCGGGCGGGCCGACGTGATGGACCTGTTCGACCCGGCGCGGCCCGATGCGCTCCCGCATGCCGGGACGTTCAACAACAACGTCGCCTCCATGGCGGCGGGGTACGCGGGCCTGACCCGCGTCTACCCGCCGCAGGTGGCCGAACGCCACACCGCCAGAGGCGACGTTCTGCGCGAGGAACTCGCGGCCGCCTGCCGGTCGGCGGGCGCCCCGTTCTGCGTCACCGGGGTCGGCAGCCTGCTCGCGATCCACCCGGTGCCCGGGCCGGTGCGCAGCACGCGTGACCTGGCCGGCGCCGATCCGCGGCTGCGCGAGCTGCTCTTCCTCGACCTGCTCGAACTCGGCTACTACATCGCGCCGCGCGGCTACATGGCGCTGAGCCTGGAGCTCTCGCCTGCTCTGCTTGCCGGGTTCGTAGACTCCGTCGAGGAGGCCCTGCGCCAACGGTCGTGCCTGTGGGCGCCGGCGGCCCCGGTGCCTCAGAAGGCGCGGGCCACCGCCACCACCGCCCGCAGCCGCGCCACAGCGAAAGGCTGACCGCGGCCCGACATGCGCGGCCCTCCCCCGGCCCCGTCACGCCGCTCGCTAACGGCACCCCCTCCCCCCCTGACCTCCGCGGCCCGCGCCCGGCCCTGTCACGACGAGCGCTGCCCGCACCCCCGACCTCGCGGCCCGCGTCCGGCCCTGTCACGACGTGGGCACCTTGCTGTTGTCCAGGTCGACAGCGAAGTGCTCCCGCGCCCGGTCGCGTCAAGACGTGGGCACTTTGCTGCTGCCAGGACGACAGCGAAGTGCCCACGACTTTCGGCGCGTGGTCCCCTCGCGAGACTGAGCGCCCGATTTCGTGCTCAATGCACAATTCAGTCCGACGCGCGGTCAGCGGTGGCCCGCATCTATTTGTCATCTAACTCTTAGATGTCTATCTTTTAGTGAGGGCAGTCAGATGGAGGTACGCGATGGCGGATCTGGCGGGACACGACCGGGCAGCGCAGGATCCGCAGGATCCAGGGGCGCAAGAGCCGACGGCACACGAGCCGGTGATGCAGGACCCGGCGGCGCTAGAACCGGCGGCGCAAGAACCGGCGGCTCAGAGACCGGCGATGCGTGGGCGGGTGGCCATGGTGATGGGGGCCAGCCGAGGGATCGGCTCGGCGACGGCAGAAGCGTTCGCGCAGGCCGGAGCTGCGGTGGTGCTGGCGGCCAGGGACGGCGCGGCGATCGACGGCGTCGCGGGGCGCATCGAGGCCAGCGGCGGGACGGCGCTGGCGGTGCGCACCGACGTCACGGAGGAGGACTCGGTCCGGCACCTGGTCGACCGCGCGATGGAGCGGTTCGGGCGGCTGGATGCGGCGTTCAACAATGCGGCGGCAGGCCCGCTGCCCGCGCCGCTCGCCGAGATCGACGCCCGGGAGTTCGACCTCGGCATCGCCTCCAGCATCCGCGGCACCTTCCTCGGGATGAAGTTCCAGATCCCGGCCATGCTGGCCGGCGGAGGCGGGACGATCGTCAACATGGCCTCGATCGCCGGGGTGAACGGCACAGCCAACCTGGCCGCCTACGTAGCGGGCAAGGCCGGGATCATCGGACTGACCAAGGTCGCCGCGCTTGACTACGCCGACCAGGGCATCCGGGTCAACGTCGTGGCGCCTGGCCCGATCCTGACCCATCACCTGGCGGCCGCCGGGCCGCAGGCACAGCGGCTGGCTGGCCTGTCCACCCCGATGCGCAGGACGGGCCAGGCCGTCGAGGTCGCCCAGGTCGTGCTCTGGCTCTGCTCGGAGCAGTCGTCGTTCGTGACTGGCGCGGTGATCCCCGTCGACGGCGGGCAGGCGGCCGGCAACAAGCCGCCGCAGATGTACCGGCCTGGCCAGCCGATGCGGCCCGAGGCTGGCGACCTTGCGGCTCCGTGACACCGCAGGCCCCGCGAACGGCAGCTACCAGCGCGCCATCCGCTCGACCAGGGATCGCAGCAGGTCCCATGACTTGCGGTCGTCGGCGCTGCCGGCATGCCTGGCGCGGAAGCGGCTGACGTCGACCGCGAGGTCGGCAAGGTCCCAGCGCAGCCGGTACAGGTCGAGAGCTACCGCCGACGGCGAGATGCCGGTGGCGTCGGCATACGCCGCGAGCAAGGAGCCATCGCCGGGATCGAGATCCCACAGGTCCCGTTCGGGCCGCGCGATCAGCGCGGTGTCCCAGTCGATCAGCCGCCAGCCGCCGGCGGTCAGCATCGTGTTGCCCGGATGCGGCTCGCCGTGGGTGAGCACGACCGGGCCGCCGGCCGACCTGGTGCGCGCGACTAGCTCGTCGTACCGGCCGAGCTGACGGCGGATCGGCTCGGCGTTCGCGGCGAGCAAGGCTGCCAGCGGCCGGGCGAACGGGCCGACGTCCTGCGGGTCGCCGCCGGACGGATCGAGCGCCGCCTCGAGCTCGTCCCGGTGCGGGATCGTGAAATCGTCGGCGCGGGCGCGCCGGATGGCCGCCGGCGGCGCGGTGTGCACGGCGACCAGCAGCTCGACGATGGCCGGCCGGTGACCGGGTGCGGAGAAGTCGCCCCACTCGAAGCTCGTGCCGTCCACGAAGGGGTAGAGCGCGATGCTGAACCGCTCACCCTGCCTGGCCAGCGGCCCGCCGCTGGCGGTCGGCACCGGCGCCACGACAAAGTCACGGCCGTGCGCCCGCAAGTCCATGGCGGCCCCGAGCGCCGCGCTGAGCCTGGCGAACGCCGCGTCGAGCGGCTCGCTCAGGCCCAGGCGCTTGACCTCGAGCTCGTCGGCGGTGGCAAACCAGCGGGTCCCAGACTCGTCGGTGACCGCCCAGTGATGGCTGCCGAACCCGACCGGCCGGTGCGTGACCGACACCGCCGCCAGCTGCCACTCGCGTGCGAGCGCCGCCGCCAGCACGTCGGCGCCAAGGCCGTCAGGCTCGGTGAGCACCCCATCACCGTAGCGGCGGCACCCGGCCGGTCCCACCGATTAACTTGGCACCCAGCTCCTGCCTGACCGCCTGAGACACCGTTAGCGAGATGGACACCCGCCTCGGAGGACAAGTGACCAAGTACACCAGTGACAGCTCAAATTTCGGAGCTGACGGCCCGTTCTTCCGCATCATCCGGGAAGGACTCAAAGGTCTCGTCGACGGAGAGGACTACTTCGACCTCCTGTCCGACGATGTGGTCTTCGAGTACGTCATCTCGGTGCCCGGCTACCCCAGGCGCGTAGCAGGGCGACAGAACATCATCGACCTGTACAGCGGTTACGGCGACCTCATGACGGTGCACAGCGCCGATAATCTCCGCGTCTACCGAGATCCGGAAGCGTCGGTCGTCGTCCTCGAGTACGAAGTGCACGGCGAATCGGTGCAGGCAGGCCGACCATACGACAATCGCTTTGTCTCCATCATTTCCGTCAGGGACCGCAAGGTGACGCACTGGCGGGACTACCTCGACCCGATCGCCGTGTTCGACGCCGCCGGCTGGCCCGACACCCCCGCCTGAGCAGTCACGACCGAGGTCACCCGGCTGATGCGGACCGAGGGCGGGGCTGCTGTGCACCCAGCTCCTGCCGTGCCGATGGCCTCGCCGCCAGGATGGGCTCATGCGAGTTCGGTTCGTGGGTACCGGTGATGCGTTCGGCAGCGGCGGTCGCTGGCAGACCTGCATTCACCTCACAGATAACGGGCCCGGCGTGCTGGTCGACTGCGGCGCCACCAGCCTGGTCGCCATGAAGGCGCAGGGACTCGACCCTGGCGAGATCGATGCGGTCGTCGTGAGCCATCTGCACGGCGATCACTTCGGCGGCCTGCCGTTCCTCGTCCTTGACGGGCAGTTCTCCGGCCGGACGGCTTCGCTGCGAGTCGCCGGGCCGCCTGGTACCGGCGACCGGCTGCGGCAGGCGATGGAGGTCCTCTTCCCCGGCTCAGGCACGGCCAGGCGCCGGTTCGACGTGCTGGTCACCGAGCTCGTTCCTGACGGCAGCCCGGTGCGGATCGGCCAGGCAACGGTGCGGGCCTGGCAGGTGGAGCATGCCTGCGGTGCCCCGCCGCTGGCGGTCAGGGTCGACCTGGGAACAGCGAGCTTCGGGTACTCCGGCGACACCCAGTGGACGCCCGCCCTGGCCGAGGCGGCACGCGGCGCGACCATGTTCGCGGTCGAGGCGTACACGTTCGAGCGCCCGATCCGCTATCACCTTGACTACCTGACGCTGCGCCGGCACCTGGCCGACCTGGCTGCCGAGCGGGTGATGCTCACCCACATGTCCGCCGACATGCTCGGCCGGCTCGCCGACGCTGACCTGCCGGCCGCCAGCGACGGGCTGGTCATCGACCTGTGAGCTCCGGCCGACCTGGGGTGGTCGGCGCAGCGAGTTGGCCGAGGGGCGCGACGGTCCTGGCCGTCGCCGAGCGTGCGGCCGAACTGATCAGCGGCCGGGATGCCTCACGCTCCGTGCGGCGGCCGACCGACGGACCAGATGCCGCCCCGAACTGAGGCCATAGCAGGCTCGGCACTGATGCCGGAAGTCTTGACACTCGGCGCAACTTGCCGGCATACTTCCGCTCTTTGCGGGCAGTTGGCGGCGCATGAGCATTCTTAGTAGCGTGCCAGCCCTCTTCTGGTGGCTCTTCTGGTTCCTCGTGGCGCTCCTGCTGGTCCTGCTGGTGGCGCTCGTCATCCACCACTTCGGTGGCTTCGGCCTGGACTTCCACGTCGGCTACTTCCGGTTCGCCCTCGGCGTGACCGGCTAGCCGGGCCGTCCGGCCCGGCTACCAGCGGCCGCGTGTCCTCTCGCGCCGACCCACGCGGCGCACCCCGGCCGCCCCCACCTGCCCCGCACCCACTCCACGCGCGATACCCCCGACCCCGCGTCCTGCCCCCGACATTCGCCCCCAAGCAACTCATGACCTGGCCCGGCCCGCGCTCGCGGGCCGGGCCAGGTGCCGCGTGCCTGGGCGGCGCGACCTGATCAGGCCGACTCGTCCTCCAGGTACTGCTGGAGCTTGTTCATGCCGTTCAGCCAGCGGTCGGGCTCGGCCGCGCGGCCCGCGTACAGACCCGCCACGTCGGGGTGCGGCAGGATCAGGAACCTGCCGTCGGCGATGCCTTCCATCACCGCGTCGGCCACCGCGTCCGGCATGATCGCCGACGCCCCGAGCAGCTTCTCCATCTGCGGGTCGCTGCCGTCGAACATGCCGGTCCGCACGCCCATCGGGCAGATGGCCTGCACGACAAGGCCGCGGTGCCGGTAGGTCAGCGCCAGCCACTCGGCGAACGCCAGGGCGGCGTGCTTGGTCACCGAGTAAGGCGCCGATCCTGGCGTGGCCAGCAGCCCGGCCGCGGAGACCGTACATATCAGGTGCCCGCTCCCCCGGTCCAGCCACGCCGGGAGCAGCAGCCTGGCGGCCCGCACGTGTGCCATCAGGTTGACGTTCCACGAGTCGGCCCAGTCCTCCTCGGTGGCCTCGGGCCCGCCGAGGCGCGCGATCCCCGCGTTGGCGCAGTAGATATCGATCTCGCCGAGCTCGGCCCGCGCGGCCTCGACCAGCGACGCCACCCCGTCCGGCGTCGCGGCATCGCCCGGCACGGCCACCGCGCTCCCGCCGCCGGCCGTCTCGCATGAGCTGGCCACCCTGGCAACGGCGCCCGCGTTGATGTCGTTGAGCACCACCCGAGCGCCCTGGGCCGCGAACCGCCGCGCAATCGCCGCCCCGATGCCGCTCCCTGCACCGGTCACGACCACGCCAGCTCCGGCTACTGTCTCCATCTGCACCTCCCAGGGCTGGGGCTCGCAGGCCCTTGCCTCCCACGCCTGTCATCCGATCATGACGGTCGAGATACGACCATCGCCGCGCTGAGCCTACGGCCGACTTCGCGGCTGGGCACTCCTTCCCAGGCGTGGCCGACTAAGGCAGGCTTGTGCATAGTGAACCGTGTGATCCGTGCTACAGGAGGTCCGTCATGCCCGTCCTTGACGCGCTCGTCGCCGCCCTTCGCCTCGGCGCGGTGGAGATCATCGACCTGACCGCGCCGCTCAGCGCGGAGACGCCGGTGATCAAGCTGCCCGAGCCGTTCGGCAACACGGTCTCCTTCGGCCTGACCGAGATCAGCCACTACGACGAGCGCGGGCCCGCCTGGTACTGGAACGACATCACCACAGGCGAGCACACCGGGACGCACTTCGACGCGCCGGTTCACTGGGTCACCGGGCGGGACGGGCTCGACGTGGCGCAGGTGCCCGCCGACCGGCTGATCGCTCCCGCCGTCGTGCTCGACTTCAGCGCCGAGGCAGCGGCCGATCCTGACTTCCTGCTCGAGGTCGACCACATCAGGAAGTGGGAGGGCGAGCACGGGGAGCTCCCCGAGGGCGGCTGGCTGCTGTACCGGACCGGCTGGGACGCGCGTTCTAGCAGCCAGGAGCAGTTCCTGAACGCCAACGAGACCGGGCCGCACACGCCAGGCGTGTCGGTGGCATGCGCCAGGTGGCTGGCCGAGCACGCGCCGATCATGGGCTTCGGCGTAGAGACCGTCGGCACCGACGCGGGCACCGCGCACTCCTTCGACCCGCCGTTCCCCTGCCATGCCTCGCTGCTCGGCGCCGGCAAGTACGGCCTCACCCAGCTGCAGAACCTGGCGATGCTGCCGGCCACAGGCGCGGTGGTCATCGCTGGCCCGCTGCCGATCATCGGCGGCTCGGGCAGCCCCTGCCGGGCGCTCGCCCTGGTCGAGCATTTCTGATGCTGATCAGCGACGTGGTCGCGGCTGCGCTCAGCGAGCTCGGCGTCGACACCGTCTTCGGCCTAGTCGGCAGCGGCAACTTCCTGGTGACCAACGCGCTGATCGCGAACGGCGCCAGGTTCGTGGCGGCCAGGCACGAGTGCGGCGCGGCCAGCATGGCCGACGGGTGGGCCAGGCTCACCGGCCGCCCTGGCATCGTGTCGGTGCATCAGGGCCCTGGCCTGACCAACGCGCTGACCGGCATCACCGAGGCGGCCAAGAGCCGGACCCCGATGGTGGTGCTCGCCGCCGACGTGGCGGCGAGCGCGACCAGGTCCAACTTCCGCATCGACGTGGCCTCGCTGGCCCGCGGCATCGGCGCGGTACCCGCCAGGCTGCACTCGCCTGGCCTGGCGCTCGACGACACGGTGCGCGCCTACCGAACCGCCGTCGACGACCGCCGGACCGTGATCCTGGCGCTGCCGCTCGACGTGCAGGCCGGCGATGCCCAGATGCCCCCGGCAGGAGCCGACGGCGCGCTCGGGTCGCTCCGCTCGCGGCTGACCGTCGGACGTAACCCGGGCGCGGCTTCAGGCACCGGGGCCGACGGAGCAGGAGGCGACGCCGTACCGCCAGCGCCACCGGCCGTGGCTCGCCTGGCCGACGCCATCGGCGGTGCGCGGCGCCCGGTGTTCATCGCGGGCCGCGGCGCCCGGCTGGCGGGAGCCAGAGCCGACCTCGAGCGCCTAGCCGACGCCTGCGGCGCCCTGCTGGCGACCTCGGCCGCTGCGAAGGGCCTGTTCCGCGGGAACCCCTGGGACCTGGACGTCAGCGGCGGGTTCGCCTCACCGCTGGCGGCCGAGCTGATCCGCGGCGCCGACCTGCTGGTCGGCTGGGGCTGCGCGCTGAACATGTGGACGATGCGGCACGGCGCGCTGGTCGGCCCCGGGGCGACCGTGGCGCAGGTCGACATCGACCGGGACGCGCTCGGGGCGCACCGGCCGGTCGACATCAAGGTAACCGGCGACGTCGCGGTCACGGCACGGCAGGTCGCCGCGCTGCTGGCCGGGCAGCGCGCGGAGCCGCCAGGCGGCCAGGCGGAAGCCAGCAACAAGAACAGCAGCAGCGGCTACCGGTCCGAGCCGCTGCGCGAGCGGATCGCCGCGGAGGTCCGCTGGCGCGACGTGCCGTACGAGGACGAGAGCGACGGGGTCAGGATCGACCCGCGCACGCTCTCGATCGCGCTCGACGACCTGCTTCCCGCTGAGCGGCTGGTCGCGATCGACTCAGGCAACTTCATGGGCTACCCGAGCATGTACCTGTCGGTGCCCGACGCCGACGGGTTCTGCTTCACCCAGGCCTACCAGTCGGTCGGCCTCGGGCTGTCCTCGGCGATCGGCGCCGCCATCGCCAGGCCCGACCGGCTGGTGGTGGCCGCGCTCGGCGACGGCGGAGCGCTGATGGGCGTGAGCGAGCTTGAGACCGCCGTGCGGCTCGGGCTCGGCATGGTCATCGTGGTCTACGACGACGAGGCCTACGGCGCCGAGGTACATCACTTCGGGCCTGACGGGTTCCCGCTTGACACCGTGCGGTTCCCGCCGGTGGACATCGCAGCGATCGGGCGCGGCTTCGGCTGCGGCGCGGCCCGGGTGCGCCAGCGCGCCGACCTGGCACCGCTGCGGGAATGGCTGGACGGGCCGCGTGACCGGCCGTTCCTGGTCGACGCGAAGGTCATCTCCGACCGCGGCTCATGGTGGCTGGAGGAGGCGTTCCGCGGCCACTGAGCCGCGCCGCTCGCGAGGATCGGACGACAGCGTAGCAGAGCATGCCAGAGCGTAATGTCGGCCGCTTTTATCTTGATGGTAGCCAAAACTAGCCTTTACTGGGCCGACGATAATCGCCAATGTCGGCCATTTTATGCCGTCGGCTTGATAAGCTTTGCTTGAATCTTTCGGTTAATGCCACGACACGCGCCGCACCCTGTTATCTTTTGAATTCCGGTGGGAGCGGATTTCCTTCAGTGCCGTGAGGTAATGCGACGATGATTCTCAGACGCCGGTCCGTGCTGCTCCGGGTAGCGCTGCTGGTATTAGTCCCGCTTGTCTTCCTGGTCGGCATGTCCAGCTTCGAGTTCGCGTCCTCGGTGAGCGGCGCGCTGACGCTGCTGCGATCGAAGGTCATGCTGGACGACCTCGGCAGGCCGGTGGCTCGGCTGCAGGTGGCGCTGACCAGCGAGCGCGAGCAGACCATGGTGTACTTCGCCAGGCCAGAGCCTGGCGCGCTGGCCGGCCTGCGCGGCCCGCAGGCTGCCACCAGCCGCGCGGTACAGGCCGTGCTGACCGCCATCGGCTCGATGCAAGTGCGGCAGAGCGCCTCGGCCGGCGGGATGAAGGCCATCGCCGCACTGCGCAGGGAACTAGCCAGCCTGCCTGGCCTGCGGGTCCAGGTCGCCGGGCACCTGATCGGGGCGCAGCGGGCGTTCACCGCCTACAGCGGCATGATCGCGGCCAGCTACCAGGTGCTCGAGCAGGCGATCATCCAGAATGGCGACTCCACCCAGGTGCTGCCGGGGATCGCTGTCATCGAGCTTGCGATCTCCAACGAGTACCTGCTCCAGGAGAGCGCACTGCTTGACGGCAGCTTCGCCGCGGGCAGCTTCCCGGCTAGCGCGCGCGAGGCCTTCGTCAGGCTGGTCGGCGCGCACCGGCTGCTGTACGCGCAGAGCTACTCCTACCTCAACTCCGCCGACCGGACCGACCTGAACAGCGACGTCAGCCCGAGGGCCGCGATGAAGGTCACCACCATGGAGAACAGGATCGTGGCGAGCGGCTCACCGCGCAGACCTCCTCCGGTCAGCGCGGTGACCTGGAACCAGACAGTGGCCGAGCTGAGCGGCCAGGTCCAGCGGGCCGTGGGGCAGGCCGAGACGCGGCTGGCCATGGAGGCCAGGTCCCAGGCAGCCGCGAAGCTGGACGGCCTGTACCTCGCGGGCGGCCTTGGCCTGGCTGCCATCGTCGCCTCGCTGGTGCTGTCGCTGTGGATCGCGATCAACCTGACCAGGCAGCTGCGCGGGCTGCGTAACTCGGCGCTTGAGATGGCCAACGTCCGGCTGCCCGAGCTGATCAGGCGGCTGCGGGCCGGCGAGGACGTGGACGCCGCCGCGCAGGTGCCGCGCCTGGACGTGAGCCACGACGAGATCGGACAGGTCAGGGCGGCGTTCAACACCGCGCAGCGGACCGCGGTGGAGGCCGCGGTGGACCAGGCGCGGATGCGCCGCGGCATCAACGACGTGTTCAGGAACCTGGCCAGGCGCAGCCAGTCGCTGCTAGAGCGGCAGATGAGCCTGCTTGACGTGCTCGAACGGCGTGCGGTCGAGCCTGACGACCTCGAGGGCCTGTTCCGTATCGACCACCTGACCACCCGGATGCGACGGCACGCGGAGAGCCTGATCGTGCTAGCGGGCGACTCGCCACAGCGCGCGTTCCGCGACCCGGTGCCGTTCGTCGACGTGCTGCGGGCCGCCGCCGCCGAGGTGGAGGACTACCGGCGGATCAGGGTGATCTGCCGTACCAGGGCGGCACTAGCCGGACCAGCGGTTGCCGACGTGATCCACCTGCTTGCCGAGTTCATCGAGAATGCCGCCGCGTTCTCGCCCGCCAACACCGAGGTGCGGATCATCGGCGAGCTTGTAGGCCGCGGATTCGCCGTGGAGATCGAGGACCGCGGCCTGGGGATGACCGACGACGAGCTCAGCGAGGTGAATGCCAGCCTGGCCGTGCCGCCGATGTTCGACCTGTCGGGATCGGACCAGCTCGGACTGTTCGTGGCCGGCCAGCTCGCCAGGCGGCACGGGATCACCGTGACGCTCAGGCACTCGGCGTACGGCGGAGTGGCGGCGATCGTGCTGATCCCGCATGCCCTTGTGGTCATCGCCGAAGGCGCGCTGGCGGACAAGGAACCGATCAGGCCCAAGCCCGTGCGGCGCGAAACCGAGCCATCTGAGGCCGTGCGCTCCGAGCCGACGACTGCCGCCGAGCGACCCGAGCCGCTGCCGGCCGCCGTCGCGCTCGTCAAGCCGGATACTTCGGCCGGCCAGGAACCAGGCCGGACCGAGAACGGCCTGCCGCTGCGGGTCAGGCAGACGAACCTGGCACCCCAGCTTGCGGTGGCTCAGCCGGCCCCGTCGGGCGCTGCTCCCGGCCAGGACGCGCAGGAGACCGCCGCCGAGCCGAGATCACCGGAACGGGCACGCAGCGTGATGTCGGCGTTCCAGCGGGGCTGGCAGCGCGGCCTGGCCACGGCCGGCCACGGGCCGGGGACAGCGACCGACTGGCACCAGAATGGGGAGAAACGATGAACACGCATGTCTCGGCCGCGTCCATGCCGCGGACCACGGCCACCGACGGGCAGCTTGACTGGCTGCTCGACCATCTGGTCACCAGGGCGGCGCACATAGAAAAGGCCGCCATCTTGTCCAGGGACGGCTTCGTGCTCGCCTCGTCCGCCGGGCTGACCCGCGAGGATGCCGAGCACCTCTCCGCCCTGGCCGCCGGAATTCAGAGTCTCGCCAAAGGCGGGGCGCTGCATTTCGGCGGGGGTCACGTGCACCAATCCGTTATAGAAATGGATTGCGGCTTCCTATTCGTGACGGCGGCCGGTCAAAGCACCTGCCTTGCGGTGCTCGCCGCGGCGGACGCCGACGTCGGCCTGGTCGCGTACGAGATGGCCCTGCTGGTGAAGCAGGTTGGCGGCCACCTGGCCGTCGAGCGACGATCCGTGCCCGAGCCCAGCCAGGCAATTTAGGCCCGGCGAGGGCGGGCGGACCGTGGCAGCAGGTGAGCGCTGGCAGGCCTGCCGGGCACCAGGGCCGGTGGTGCGGCCGTACGCGCTCGTCCGCGGCCGTACCAGGCCGACCGGCGAGACGCTCGACGTAATTACCATGGTGTGCGCTGCGGCCGACGCAGGCGCTGGCGAGCACCCCGACCTGGAACCTGAGCACCTCGCCGTTCTCGCGCAGTGCGCCGTCCCGACCTCGGTGGCGGAGCTTGCGTCCCTGCTCGACCTGCCGCTCGGCGTGATCCGCGTGCTGCTCGCCGACCTGCGCGACCGGCATCTGGTCAGGACGCGCCAGCCGAGCCCGGCGCGAACAAGCAACATCAGGCTTCTGCGAGAGGTGGCCGATGGCCTACGACGACTATGACGTAGCCGGCTGGGAGGACCAGGCGCCGGCCGCGGTAAAGATCCTGATCGCCGGCGGGTTCGGCGCAGGAAAGACCACGCTGGTTGGCGCGCTCACCGAGATCCGGCCGCTGCGCACCGAGGAGAATCTCAGCCGTCCCGGCGAGGTCGTCGACGTGGTGGCCGGCGTCGAGGCCAAGCACACCACCACGGTGGCGATGGACTTCGGCCGGATCGCCGCGAGTCCCGGGCTCGTCGTCTACCTCTTCGGGATGCCGGGCCAGCAGCGCTTCTGGTTCATGTGGGACGACCTTTCCTACGGCGCCATCGGCGCGGTGATCCTGGCCGACACCAGGCGGCTTGACGACTGCTTCCCCTCCATCGACTACTTCGAGCGCAGCGGCACGCCGTTCATCATCGCGGTGAACCATTTCGACAGCGCGCCTCGGCACGACCTCGACGAGGTCAGGCGCGCGCTTGACGTCAGCGAGTACGTACCGGTCGTCTCCTGCGACGCCCGCGAGCGCACCTCCTGCCGGGACACCCTGGTCGCGCTCGTCGAGCACGCGATCGCGCTGCCCGCCGCGGTCGGCGCCTGACGGGCCCGGGCGGCGGGGCGGACCGCCTCAGCCGGGGGCGGGCGGGAGGTCGACCAGGCCGGCCAGGGCGGCCCGGTGCCGGTCAGCGGTGCCGAGCCCGATCGATGCGCTCTTGGCCCGCTTGAGGAACAGGTGCGCCGGGTGCTCCCAGGTGAAGCCGATCCCGCCGTGCAGCTGGATCATCTCCTGGGCGGCCAGCAGCGCGGTATCCGAGCAGACGGCCTTGGCCAGTGCCACCGCGACCGGAGTGTCGGGATCGCCGTCGGCCAGGCACGCGGCCGCGTACCTGGAGGCCGCCCTGGCCTGGTTCACCGCGACCCACAGATCAGCCAGCCGGTGCTTGATGGCCTGGAACGACCCGACCGGCCTGGCGAACTGGTAGCGCTGCTTGACGTAGGCCAGGGTGATCTCGAGCGCCCGCTCGGCCATGCCGAGCTGCTCGGCGGCGAGCATCGCGGCCCCGGCCTGCAGCGCCGCAAGCACGGCCTGCTCGGCGTGCGGGCCGGCGGCGATCCTGGTAGCCGGGGCGTCGTGCAGCTCGAGGTCGCACAGCTGCCTGGTCATGTCCAGCGAGACGGCAGGCGTCCTGGTCAGTCCCGCGGCATCGGCGCGGATCAGGTAGATCCCGTAAGGTACGCCGTCGCCTGGGACCAGCAGCACGTCGGCGGGCAGCGCGTCGGCCACGGCGGCGACCGATCCGCTCAGCTGGTAGGTCACCTCGCCCTCGGACTGCACCTGCGCCGAGGCGGTCACCCGGATCGTCGGCTCTGGCCTGCTGCCCGGCATCGAGGCGAACGGGACCGCGAGCGCGACCGTCATCGTCCCTGCGGCCAGGTCGGCGGCCAGCGCGCCGGCCGGGCTCGACCACGCCTCCTCGTCCGCCTCGGCCCTGGCGGCGGTCAGCAGCGTGACGGTGGCCAGCACGGCGCTGCCGAGGAACGGCACCGGCGCGACCGACCGGCCGATCTCCTCGGCCACCACCGCGGCTTCGCGGAACGAGGCGCCGGCGCCGCCGAGCTCCTCGGGGACGAGCAGCCCGGCGCAGCCGACATCGGCGGCCAGCGTGTGCCACAGCGCGGTGTCGTAGGTCTCCGCGGTCTCGGTCCTGGCCAGCACGGCGGAGAACGCCGCCTTGTCCTCGAGCAGGGACCTGACCGCGGCGCGCAGCTCGTTCTCATGCTCGCTGTAGGTCATGTCCGGCATGCGCGGCGCGTCCCCGGCCTCAGGCCGCACCACCTCTGTCGGCTGGCTCACCATGCTCTCCCACTCGCCTCCGGGAACCCGACCGGCTCGCTCACCGTGCTCTCCCACTCGCCTCCGGGAACCCGACCGGCTCGCTCACCGTGCTCTCCCACTCGCCTCCGGGAACCCGACCGGCTCGCTCACCGGGGCAGGTCCTTCCATGGCTTGTCCTTGTCCAGCCGGATCTCCGGCGGCAGGCCGAGTACCCGCTCGGCCACGATGTTGCGCAGGATCTCCGACGTCCCGCCCTCGATGGAGTTGCCCTTCGAGCGCAGGAACCGGTAGCCGGCGTCGCGGCCGTAGAAGTCGGCGGCGTCCGGCCTGCGCATCGTCCAGTCCGCGTACCGCAGCCCGTCGTCGCCGAGCAGCTCGACCTCGAAGTCGGCGATCTCCTGGTTCAGCCTGGCGGAGACCAGCTTGGCACCCGCGCCCTCCGGGCCTGGCTGCCCGGCGGCGAGCTGCTGCCGCAGCCGCTCGCCGGCCAGCCGGGAGACCTCGGCCGCCGCCCACAGCCTGACCAGCCGGTCGTGCAGCCCCGGCGTGCGCCGCTCTGGGTGCTCCCGCCAGGTGCGCGCGGAGAAGCTGATCATGCCGCCCTCGCGCGGGAAAGAGAACGCGCCGAGCGCGACCCGCTCGTTGTTGAGCGTGGCGGTGGAGACCTGCCAGCCCTCGCCGACCGCGCCGAGCCGGTCGGCGTCGGGGATCACCACGTCGGTCAGGAACACCTCGTTGAACTCGGCCTCACCGGTGGCCTGGCGAAGCGGCCTGACCTCCACCCCAGGAGCCTTCATGTCGACGGCGAAGTAGGTGAGGCCCTTGTGCTTGGGCACGTCGGGATCGGTCCTGGTGACCAGGATCGCCCGGCTGGCGGCATGCGCCGACGAGGTCCACACCTTCTGCCCGTTGACGATCCAGCGGTCGCCGTCGCGCACCGCCCTGGTCGCCAGGTTGGCCAGGTCAGAGCCGGCGCCAGGCTCGCTGAACAGCTGGCACCAGACCTCCTCCCCGGTCCACAGCGGCCGCAGCCAGCGCTGCTTCTGCTCGTCGGTGCCGTAGGCGAGGATCGTCGGGGCGGCCATGCCGAGGCCGATGCCATTGCGCTCCGGCCGGTTAGTCGGCGCATTGACGGCGGTGAACTCGGCGTCCACCACCTTCTGCAGCGTCCGCGACAGGCCCTGACCGCCGAGCCCGGCCGGGTAGTGCACCCATGCCAGTCCGGCATCGAACCTGGCCCTGACGAACTCCAGCCGGTCCGTCGTGGCCGGGTCGTGCGCCACGAGGAACTCTCGCACCTGCGCGCGCAGGTCGTCGGCGGTGACCGGCCGGCCGGCCGCGCGGCCGCCTGCCTGGACCGCGGCTCCCTCTAGCACAGGGGCCCGCCGGCCACGTAGATCACCTGGCCGGACACGAACCCGGCCCCGTCGCTGGCGAGGAACGAGGCCACGTGGGCCACGTCCTCGGGATGCCCGACCCGGCGTACCGGGATCTGGGCGGCCGCCCCCTTCTGGAAGTCATCGAACGGGATGCCGACCCTGGCCGCGGTCGCCGCGGTCATGTCGGTGGCGATGAACCCCGGCGCGATCGCGTTGGCGGTCACCCCGAACGGCCCAAGCTCGATCGCGAGCGTCTTGGTGAAGCCCTGCAGGCCGGCCTTGGCGGCGGAGTAGTTGACCTGGCCGCGGTTGCCGAGCGCGGAGCTTGACGACAGGTTGATGACCCGGCCGAACTTGGCCTCGACCATGTACTTCTGGCAGGCACGGCTCATCAGGAACGCACCCCGCAGGTGCACTCCAATGACCGTGTCCCAGTCGTCGTCGGCCATCTTGAACAGAAGGTTGTCGCGGATCACGCCGGCGTTGTTGACCAGCACGACCGGCGGGCCCAGCTCGGCGGCGATGGCCTCCACCGCGGCGGCGACCTGCGCGGAGTCACTCACGTCGGCACCCGCGGCGAACGCGCGCCCGCCGGCGCCGGTGATCGCGTCGACCGTCGCGCCGCAGTCGCCCTCCTTCAGGTCGATGACCGCCACCGCCATGCCGTCAGCAGCGAACCGCCTGGCGATCCCGGCACCGATCCCCCGTGCGCCGCCGGTGATCACGGCCACCCGCTGTGCGTGCTCCGACATCTGCATCGTCCCCTTCTGAAAGCTCGTCGTAGGTCAGCTTGTGTACTTGTGCAGTTCCCTGCGGGCCATGGAACGCTTGTGCACCTCGTCGGGCCCGTCAGCGAAGCGCAGGCTCCTAGCGGCCGCCCACTGCGCGGCCAGCGGGAACTCCTGGCTGATCCCGCCGCCCCCGTGCGCCTGAATCGCCTTGTCGATGACCCACTCGGTCATCCGAGGCACCGCGATCTTGATGGCCTGGATCTCGGTGTGCGCGCCCTTGTTGCCGACCGTGTCCATCAGCCAGGCGGTCTTCAGCACCAGCAGCCTGGCCTGCTCGATCCGCACCCTGGACTCGGCGATCCAGTCCTGGATGACGCCCTGGTCGGCGAGCGGCCTGCCCCAGGCGATCCGGCTGGTCACCCGGCGGCACATCGCCTCGAGCGCCCGCTCGGCCGAGCCGATCTGGCGCATGCAGTGGTGAATCCGGCCCGGGCCGAGCCTGGCCTGCGCGATCGCGAAGCCGTCGCCCTCGCCGGCGATCAGGTTGGCGGCCGGGACCCGCACGTTGTCAAACACCACCTCGGCGTGCCCGCCGTGGGTGGAGTCGGTGAACCCGAAGACCTGCATGCTGCGCCGCAGCGTGATCCCCGGGGAGTCAGACGGCACGCAGATCATCGACTGCTGCCGGTGCCGGTCGGCGTCCGGGCTCGTCTTGCCCATCACGATGAACAGCTTGCAGCGCGGGTCCATCGCGCCCGACGACCACCACTTGCGGCCGTTGATCACGAACTCGTCGCCGTCCCGCTCGATCCTGGTCGCGATGTTGGTGGCGTCCGATGACGCAACGTCGGGCTCGGTCATGCAGAACGCCGACCTGATCGTCCCGTCGAGCAGCGGCATCAGCCACCGCTCGACCTGCTCGGGGCTGCCGAACTCAGCGAGCACCTCCATGTTGCCGGTGTCGGGAGCGGCGCAGTTCAGCGCCTCAGGCGCGATCGCGCCGCTGCGGCCGGTGATCTCGGCCAGCGGCGCGTACTGCAGGTTGGTCAGGCCGGCTCCGTGCTTGGCCGCGATCTCGCCGATCTGATCCCCATGGTCGCCTGCACTGTGCCTGCGCACGGTCAGGAACAGGTTCCACAGCCCCTGCGCCCGCGCCTTCTCCTTCAGCTCGTCGATCACCGCCGGGCGCTGCCAGATGCTGCCCGACGCCGCCGCCTGGGCGACCTGCTCGGCGAAGACGGGCTCGGCGAGGTAGACGTGCTCGTCCATGAACGAGATCAGCTGGGCACGCAGTTCCTCGGTTCGCGCGTCGAATGCGAAGTCCATCAGCAGCCTCCCGACGAGTCCGGACAAGCGTACCTACCGACGAGTACGGTGACACGTTACGGTCTGGCTATGGCACAGGTCGAGACCGTCACTGGCCCGGTCAACGTGGCCGATCTGGGGACGACGCTGATGCACGAGCACGTGTTCGTACTGAACGAGGAGGTCAGGCGGAACTACCCGGCCTACTTCGACGAGGACGCCAGGGTCAGCCACGCGGCGGGTCAGCTCGGCAAGGCCGTCGAGCGCGGCATCGGCACGATCGCCGACGCGACCGTCATCGGCCTCGGCCGCGACATCGAGCGGGTCAAGCGGGTCGCCGCGCGCACCGCGATGAACATCATCGTGGCGACCGGGATCTACACGTTCAGCGAGGTGCCGTTCTACTTCCGCCACCGCAGCAGGCGGACCACGGCCAGCGGCGAGGACCCGATGACCGAGATGTTCGTCGCCGACATCACCGAGGGGATCGGCCAGACCGGGGTGAGGGCTGCGTTCCTCAAGTGCGCGATCGACGAGCAGGGGCTGACCCACGGGGTGGAACGCATCCTGCGCGCCGTCGGCCGTGCGCACGTGCTGACCGGCGCGCCGGTGACCGTGCACACCTACGCCGCGAGCCGGGCCGGACTGGTGGCGCTTCGGGTGCTGCGCGAGGAGGGCGCGGACCTTCGCCGGGTGGTGATCGGGCACAGCGGCGACAGCAGGGACACCGGCTACCTGGTCGAGCTCGCTGACGCAGGCTGCCTGCTGGGGATGGACAGGTTCGGCATCGGCATGCCGCCGTCCCTGAACTGGCGCGCCGACACGATCGCCGCGCTCTGCGAGCGCGGCTACGCAGGCAGCATGGTGCTGTCCCACGACGCCGCCTGCTACATCGACTGGTACCCGCACGACGAGGCCAGGGCCGGTAACTACACCTACATCCACGACGAGGTGCTCCCGGCGCTCACCGAGCGCGGCGTCAGCCAGGCCCAGATCGACACGATGCTGGTCGCGAACCCGCGCCGCTACTTCAGCCCGCCCTGATCGCCGGGCCAGCAACCGCCTGGGACGGCGCGGCCCGCCCGGCAGGCGGCCGGCCGGCGCCCGGGAGTCAGTCCGCTGGATATGTTTGGCCTGTGGCTACTGTCGATGAGATCGCTGAAGAATACGTCGAGCGAAGCGCGGAGCTCGACCCGGTGTCCGCAACGTACTCCGGCATCACCGGATACGACCACCTGATGACGGACCTCAGCCCGGCCGGATTCGCGGCCAGGGCCGAGCTGGACGAGACGGCGCTCGCCGCGCTCGCCACGGCCGGGGTCGGCGGCGACCGCGAGCGGATCGCCAGGGACGCGATGGTGGAGCGGCTTGCGGTGGCGCGCGACCTGTACCGGTCCGGCGCGGTGACCAGCGACCTGAACGTGATCGCCAGCTGGCTGCAGGGCGTGCGGCAGGTGTTCGACCTGATGCCGACCGACGGCGATGAGGCCCAGCGCAACCTCGCGGCCAGGATGTCCCTGGTGCCCCCGGCCTACGCCGGGCTCCGCGAGACCTACCTGGCGGCCGCCAGCGACGGCCGGGTCGCCGCGCGCCGGCAGGTCATCGCGTGCGCGAAGCAGTGCGCCGACTGGTCGGCCGATGGCGCGGGCTTCTACTCCGGCCTGGTCGGCCGGACCGGGGCGGACGGCCCGATGCGCGCCGACCTGGACCGGGCGACCGCCGAGGCCACGGCGGCGACAGCGGAGTTCGGCAAGTTCCTCGAGGGCGAGCTGCTGCCGCTCGCCCCTGAGCGGGACGCGGCGGGCCGAGAGCGCTACGCGCTCGCCTCGCGCAACTTCCTCGGCGCCGCGATCGACCTGGACGAGGCCTACGCCTGGGGCTGGGCCGAGGTGCTCCGGATCGAGGCGGAGATGCGCCGGGTCGCCGGGCAGATCGTGCCAGGCGGGACGCTCGCTGAGGCGATCGCCGCGCTCGAGGCCGACCCGTCCAGGCGGATCACCGGCCGGGATGCGCTGCGCGACTGGATGCAGGGCGTCGCCGATGCCACCGTGGCCGACCTGGACGGCACCCACTTCGACATCCCCGAGCCGGCCAGGCGGATCGAGTGCATGATCGCGCCGACCAGCTCGGGCGGCATCTACTACACCGGGCCGAGCGAGGACTGGACCAGGCCAGGGCGGATGTGGTGGTCGCTGCCCGACGGCGTGGACGAGTTCTCCACCTGGAAGGAACTCACGACCATCTACCACGAGGGCGTTCCCGGGCACCACCTGCAGGTCGCGCAGGCCGTGTTCCTTGCCGGGCAGCTGAACCGCTGGCAGCGGCTGATGTGCTGGGTGTCGGGACATGGCGAGGGCTGGGCGCTGTACGCCGAGCGGCTGATGGACGAGCTCGGCTACCTGGCCGACCCCGGCGACCGGCTCGGCATGCTGGACGCCCAGCTGCTGCGGGCCGCCCGGGTGGTGGTCGACATGGGCGTGCACCTGGAGCTGCCGGTTCCGGCCGACTCCCCGTGGCATCCCGGCGAGACGTGGAACTACGACCTGGCGTGGGAGTTCCTCTCGTCCCGCGTCCAGGTCGAGGAGCAGATGCTGCGGTTCGAGCTCGACCGGTACCTCGGCTGGCCGGGGCAGGCGTCCGCCTACAAGCTCGGCGAGCGGATCTGGCTGCAGGCACGCGACGAGGTCCGCCAGCGTCACGGAGCCGCCTTCGACCTGAAGGACTTCCACAGCAAGGCCCTGGCGCTCGGCTCGATCGGCCTCGACCCGCTCCGCGACGCCCTCTCCCGCCTCTAGCTCGCTGCCGCCCGGCGCCGCTCGCCCCGCCACCCGCCGCCTCGGAACTGGCACTCGCGGGCTCTGCGCCGTGCGGTGGCGGGTGAACCCGGGGCGGGCGCGCGGCCGTGTCTGGGTTATGCAAACGCTCAGCAACGAGTGTGTTACTCAGATCACGCGTCCATGTGGCCGTCCCGCGCGTCTTAAGAGTGACCGACCGCAAGGGAGGGAACCACGATGACCGCTGCGAGCACCGCCACCACCGGAACCGCTACCGCCGGCACTGCCGCCACCGGCACCGCAGTCGGGCTAGGCGCCGCCGGGCATGCCACTGCTGTGCCTGCGACCGCTGGGCCTGCCGCCGCTGGGCCTGAAGACCAGGACCCGCGCGCCGCGTTCACCGACCAGGTGCGCCCGCACCTGCCGCACCTGTACCCCGCCGCCCTCCGCCTCACCCGCAACCCCGCGGACGCCGACGACCTGGTGCAGGACACCCTCACCAAGGCGTACACCAGCTTCCACCAGTACACCCCCGGCACTAACCTCCGTGCCTGGCTGCACCGGATCCTCGCCACCACCTTCATCAACACCTACCGCAAGCACCAGCGCCAGCCGCTGACCACTCCCGCCGATCCGAATGCCGACTGGCACCGGCCAGCTGACCCGCTGCACCGGCCGGCGCCGTCCGCCGAAGCCGAGGCTCTCGACAAGATCGCTACCACCGGCGTCATGGCCGCCCTCCGCGACCTGCCGCCCGACTTCCGCACGACCATCTACCTGGCCGACATCGAGGGCTACCCCTACCGTGAGATCGCCACCATGATGGGCACCCCCCTGGGCACGGTCATGTCCCGGCTGCACCGCGGCCGCGGCAAGCTCCGCCACACCCTCGCCCGCCAGGCGGCCGCCCGCTGACCAGTACGCCCGGTCTCCTCCGGGGCCGCCGCCCGAGTCCTGCCGGGGCCCCCCGCGGCCCTCACGAACCCTCCGGCCGACCGCTCCGATCGCTCTCACTGTCCGGGATCTCCTGCCTGCCCCAGGACGCGGGCCGCCCGCCCCCACCGGTCGGGCCGCCAGCCCACCCGGACCGGGCCGCCCGCCAATCGGACCTGGCCGCCAGGCCGACCGTGGCCGCCGGGCCGACCGCGACCGGGGCGCCAGGCCGACCCGAACCGGGCCGCCCCCGGGTGACCCGTCCCGGGCGGCGGCCGGCCTCCTGGACGGCCCACCCCAGTCCTGGACCTCATGATCACGGTGGATTGACCTCATGATCACGGTGGATTACAGCCGCAATGCGCGGACTGTTCACCCCGATCATGAAGTCCAGCTTGATGGATGTGCGGAAAGTCCCAATATCCGCAGTGGCTGTGACATGCATCGCAGCGCGAGTCCTCGTTTGCCGCGGCCGGGACTTCCCGGTCCTGCCAGCCGATCAGCGCGATCTGACCGGGCGGGAACCCCGTGGCCGCTACTTGAGCAGCAGGCGGCTGATGCGCCGGCCGGCCACGAAGAGGCCGATGGCGCCCATGACGGCGAGGTAGAGCACGCTCCATAGCAGCGCCGGGCTGACGTAGCCGAGAGTGAGACCGCGCAGCAGCACCACGCCCTGGTAGAGCGGTGTGCACTCGACCACGATCTGGATGGCCCGCGGGTACACGCTCAGCGGGTAGAACGTCGTCGAGAACAAGAACATCGGCAGCGTCGCGAGCATGACGAACTCGAAATGCTGCCAGCTGCGCATGAAGGTGGTCGCGGCCATGCCCGCGCCGGCGAAAGCGAAGCCGACAAGCAGCGCGGCCGGTACGTCGGCGACGGCCCACGCCGAGTGGACCAGTCGCATGGCCAGCATCACCACCATGAACGCGACCGAGTAGATGCCCGCCCTGATCAGCGCCCAGCCGATCTCGCCGAGCGCGATCTCGTCGGAGCGCATCGGCGTGGACAGCGCGGCATCGTACAGCTTGGCGTATTTCAGCCTGAAGAAAACGTTGAACGTCGAGTCCATCACGGCGCCGTTCATCGCGGACGTGGCCAGCAAGGCGGGCGCCACGAAGCTGGTGAACCCGATCGGGCCGGCTGGCCCGGCCACAGTGCCGACTAGCTTGCCCAGGCCGACTCCGATCGACAGCAGGTAGAAGAGCGGCTCGAAGAACCCTGAGATCAGCACGCCCCAGGTGCGCCGGTAGACCCTGGCATGCCGCTCGATCAGGCGGGCACTGCCCCGCCCGCCGAACCCCGTCGGCCGGGTGCGCAGCAGCGCGACCGGCAGGATGCGCAGCGGGAGTTCGCCGATCCGCCGCGTCAGGTCACCGACGCCGTCCGCGGGCCGATTCGCGTCCGAGCGCTCGCTCACACCCGCAGGCGCGCCTGATCCGGTGCCGGACGAGGACGCCGTCGAGAGGCCCACGCCGGACGAGGCGTCCGCCGACGGGCTGGCGGCGGTGACCGGAATCCGCTCAGGCATCTGGTGTCCGCTCAGGCATAGAGCCTCCGCCGGTAGGTCCGGTGCCCGGCGTAAATGCCCAGCGCGACCACGGCCACCAGGTACGCCACGTTCGCCGCCGAGGCCCCGAGTTGCGCGTCGCCCAGGCTGAGTGAGCGGCACAGGGCGACCCCGTGCCAGAGCGGGGTGATGTAGGCGAGCGGCCGCACTACCGCGGGAAGCTGGGTGACGGGGAAGAACGTCCCCGAGAACAGGAACAGCGGTATCATGCCAAACCTGAACAGCAGGGAGAACGAGGTGTCCTTCTTGCATATCATCGCATAAGCCTCGATCGGCGCGGCGAACGCGAGCCCGGTCAGGACAGCGGCGGGCAGGCACGCCAGGGCCCAGGGCGAGCGGACCGCGCCGAAGGCGGTCATCACGACGAGGAAGACGGCCGAGCCCATCGCCAGCCGCAGCGTCGTCCAGAGCAAGTGGCCGTGGAACAGGTCGGCCGGGCGCAGCGGCGTAGCGATCGCCGCCTGATAGGTCTTCAGCCACTTCACCGACCCGTAGACCGGGTAGCTGGACTCCGACATCGCCGTCTGCATGGCCGTCGCCGCAAGCAGTCCGGGCGCGAGGAATGCCAGGTAGCTCACGTGGCCCAGGCTCGCCGTGCCGTGCTTGTCGATCATCGCGCCGAGGCCGAGACCCATCGCGCCCAGGTAAAGCACAGGGCTGAGCACCTCGGAGTAGATCGAGCCCTTCCAGGTCCGCCGGTAGTTAGTCAGCCAGAACCGCAGCTGCCTGACCGCATATGCCTGCGCCATCAGTCCTCCAGCCGCCGCCCGGTCAGCCGCAGGAACACATCCTCCAGCGTGCTCCTGCGTACCAGCGAGGTGGCCGGCGCCAGCCCGCGGCCGCGCACGGCCGCCAGCGCCTCATCGCCGTCCTGGGCGTAGACGAGCACCCGGTCCGCCAGCACCTCGAGCCGCTCGGCTGGCAGATCGGCCAGCTTCTCGGCCGCCTGCTCCTGCTCGTGCAGGGCGAACCGCAGCTCGAGCACCTCGGGGGTGGAGTAGGTCTCGATCAGGTGCCGCGGCGACCCCTCGGCGGCGATCTTGCCGCGGTCCATGACGACGAGGCGATCGCACAGTTGCTCGGCCTCGTCCATGTAGTGCGTGGTCAGCACCAGCGTGACGCCCTGCTGCTTGAGCCGGTAGAGCCGGTCCCAGACCACGTGCCTGGCCTGCGGGTCAAGGCCGGTAGTCGGCTCGTCAAGCAGCAGGATCTCAGGCTCGCTGATCAGCGACCTTGCGATCGTCAGGCGGCGCTTCATCCCGCCGGACAGCGGCTCCACCTGGTCGCCTGCGCGCTCGGTGAGCTGCACGAAGTCGAGCAGCTTGGCCGTGCGCTCGCGGATCACGTCGTGGCGAAGACCGAAGTAGCGGCCGTAGACCAGCAGGTTCTCCCGCACGGTCAGCTCGACGTCGAGCGTGTCCTCCTGCGGGACGACGCCAAGCTTGGCCCTGATCTGCGGGCCCTGCCTGACCGGGTCAAGGCCGAGTATGGTCAGCTCGCCGCCGGACGGCGGGGAGACGCAGCCGATCATCCGCATCGTCGATGACTTGCCCGCGCCGTTCGGCCCGAGAAAGCCGAACACCTCGCCGCGGCTCAGCGCGAAGTCGATCCCGTCGACGGCGACGAAGTCGCCGAATCTCTTCGTGAGGCCCCGGGCACGGATGAGGATGTCGGGATCGGCCACGCCGTGACCTTACCTTGAGGTACTGACATGACCGAACGAATATTCGGTCACCTGGCCCAGCGGGGCCGAACGCGCGCATCATCGGCGTTTTGACGGACGACTCACCAACGTGGCGATTTGCTCTCTAGACCCCGCGCTGCGCCCAGCACGGTACCCTTGCTCGGGGGCTTTTAGTGGCTGGTGGTGCGGGGTAGCACCCCGGGATGATGCGGTCGGGTGGAGGCTTCTTCGGTGAGTAGTGTCAGAAAGCTCTACGAGCGATTCAGGCTGCTCATCCACGAGGGCGCCAAGTTCGGCATCATCGGCATCGTCGGAGTGGTCGTCTACAACCTGGTCAACAGCTGGCTGCACTTCGGCCTGGGCGCCGGGCCGATCACCTCAGCCACCGTCGCCGTCATCGTCACGACCATCACCAGCTACGTAGCCAACAGGTACTGGAGCTTCCGGCACCGCGAGCGCACCACTGTCCCGCGCGAGACCGTGATGTTCTTCGCGCTCAACGGGGTCGGGCTGCTGATCCAGTGGGCGGTGGTGGGCTTCACCGTGTACGGCCTCGGCGACACGAGCAAGCCGGCCAACTTCATCGCCAACAACGTCGGCATCGTGCTCGGCACGCTGTTCAGGTTCTGGTCCTACCGCAGGTGGGTCTGGACCGCACCGAGCCCGGCGCCCGTGGGCCACGAGGCACTCGACCCGGTCCTGTCCTCCGGTACGGCCGGCAGCACGGCGTCCCCCGGAGATGAGGCCGGAACGCCGAATTGAGCAGTGCCCGAGGCCCCCAGCTGAGATCCCGGCGCCTGACCGGTTCCTACCGGCGCTTCCGGCAGCTCATTCATGAAAGCGCCAAGTTCCTGATCGTCGGCGGCATCGGCGCGATCATCGTGCTTGCCGGATCCGATGCCCTCCACTACGACCTCGGACTCGGCGAGTACACGTCCGTCACCATCGCGAACATCGTCGCGACCCTGTTCACCTTCCTCGGCAACCGCTACTGGAGTTTCCGGGACCGACAGGGAGCAGGTGCCCGCAGCGAGGGCGTGATGTTCTTCGTCCTCAACGGTGTCGGGCTGCTGATCCAGTACGGCTGCATCGCGCTCATCGACGACGCGCTCGGCATGTCAGGCCGCCTGTGGTACCTGGTCGCCCTCGTCATCGGCACTGGGCTCGGCACGCTGTTCAGGTTCTGGTCGTACCGCAAGTGGATCTGGGTGCCGCCTGAGGTCCACATCGCCAGGCTGCGTCGCGGCCGCCACCGGCTCGGCCGGGACCTGAGCACCGTCCCGCCGCCGCCCCAGCCGCAGTACCCCCAGCCGCAGTACCCCCAGCAGTCTCCGGCCGCCGCCCGAGTCCCTGTCCCCCAGCCAGCCCTCGCCCGAAGCGGCAGCACAGCCCGCCCGGACGTCAGGCCGGGCAGCCGCCAGCCCTAGCCAGCAGCCGGCGCATCGGGACCGCGAACGCCGCGGCGGCCTCGCGCCTGGTGAGCGTGCCGGTGGCGACCAGCCTGCTGAGCACGTGCCCCTCGCGCGAGCGGGCAAGCGCCGGGTGCCGTAGCGGGTCGTAGTCCGTGGGCGCCTGGACCAGGCCGGCCAGGACCGCGGCCTGCGGCCACGACAGCCGGTCGGGTGCCCGCCCGAAATACCCGCAGCTTGCCACGTCAATGCCGTAGTAGCCGTTGCCGAAGTACGCGACGTCGGCGTACATACGCAGGATCTGCTCGGTCGAGTAGCTGAACTTCAGCTTGATCCCGAGCGCGATCTCGTATGCGTACAGCTTCAGGCCCGACTGGTGCGGCGCGTACAGCAGCTTCGCAAGTTGCTGGTACAGCGTCGCGCCACCCTGGTCACCGCCGCTGGTGAGGCCGGAGAGGACCACCCGGCCGATGGCGAGCGGGTCGAAGCCGGGCTCCAGCCAGGTTCCGAACCTATGGTCCTCGGTGGCGGTCAGCGCATCGGCGAACCTCGGCGGGACCGCAGAACCGGGGTACGGCGAGTGGTGCGCGACCGAGTCGGCGCGGGCGACGGTCAGGGCGTTGCCTACCGACGGCGTCGCGAGCATCAGCGCGGCCAGGGCGACCAGGCAGAACGTCAGCCCCAGGCAGACCAGCCAGCCGACCCGGCGCAGCCAGCGCCTGCCACGCCCGCGACCAGAACCGTAGCCGGAGCCGTAGCTGCGCCCGGGTGGGTCCCATCCCGAAGTATCCACCGAAGTCTTCACCGAAGTCTTCACCGCTGAGGCAACGAGCTATGCACATGCAAACGAACCATGCGCATGCAAAACGAGCTGCGCGGATCCAAAGTGCCCCCGAGGCTCGCGCCTGAACCCCAAACGAACCGGTCGGGACGCCGGGATTTGAACCCGGGCTCTCTGGTCCCCCAGACCAGCGCCTTAACCAAGCTGGGCCACGTCCCGTTGCCCTGTCGGACGATCAGATCATAGCGCAGCAAGCGACGCCGGCCGGATCGGTAGACTGTGCGCAACGCGCTGACGGAGACGAGTAGCGCCGGGGAACGCGAGCCGAGAGAGCCGCCGGAAGCTGGGAAGGCGGCCTCGCGCCCGGCCGCCAAGACCCTCCCGAGTGCGGGGAGGAACGGCGCCCGCCGCCAGCGGCCCGCCCCATGCCCCGCCGGCTAGCCCCCGTGACCGGGCCTGACGAGGCCGCGACGGCGCATCGCCGGCCGCAGCGGCGAAGGTGTGGTGGCACAGCGAGTTCCCTTCTCGCCCGCACTCCCAAGGGGCACAACGAACCCAGGAGTGCCTCGTGACTTCCATTCACCGCCCTGCCAGCCGGGTGCTGGCCGCGAACCTCGCCGAGCACGTCGGCGAGCGGGTCCGGATCGCCGGCTGGCTGCACCGCAAGCGCGAGCTCAAGTCGGTGAGCTTCCTGATCGTCAGGGACCGCACCGGCCTGGCCCAGGTCGTGATCCCCGGCGGCCCCGCCGACGCCGGCGGAGCGGCAGGCGCGGACGCCAGGCGGCTCACCGAGGAGACCGTCGTCGCGGTGACCGGGCTGGTCACCACGAGCAGTCAGGCGCCGGGCGGCGCCGAGCTCACCGAGCCCGAGCTTTGCCCGCTCAGCGAGCCCGCCGAGCCGCCGCCGTTCGACCTGTACCGGCCGACCGTGACCGCCGCGCTGCCGACGGTGCTCGACCACGCGCCCACCACGCTGCGGCACCCGCTGCTGCGAGCCGGCCTTGAGATTTCGGCCGCCAGCGTGGCCGGCTTCAGGGCGGCGCTCGACGCCAGGGGCTTCACCGAGATCCACACGCCCAAGATCGTCGGCTCGGCGACCGAGTCTGGCGCGAACGTGTTCGGCCTGGACTACTTCGGCCAGCCCGCCTACCTCGCCCAGTCGCCGCAGTTCTACAAGCAGGCCATGGTCGGGGTGTTCGAGCGCGTCTACGAGACCGCCCCGGTGTTCCGCGCCGAGCCGCACGACACGGCCAGGCACCTGGCGCAGTACACCAGCCTTGACGCCGAGTTCGGCTTCATCGGCGACCACCACGACGTGATGGCGGTGCTTACCGGCGTCTTCGCCGGGATGGTCGACGCGGTGCGGGACCGGGCAGCGGCGGCCGCCGACCTGCTGAACGTCAAGCTGCCCGAGGTGGCCGACCCGATCCCCGAGATCGACTTCGCGCAGGCGCAGGAACTGATCGCGCAGCGGGCCGGCTGGGACCCGCGCGGCGAGCCTGACCTCTCCCCGGCCGACGAGCGCTGGCTGTGCGAGTGGGCGCTGTCGGCGCACGGCAGCGAGTTCCTGTTCGTCACCGGGTACCCGATGGTGAAGCGGCCGTTCTACACCTATCCCGACCCCGAGCGGCCCGCCTGCTCGCGCAGCTTCGACCTGCTCTTCCGCGGCCTCGAACTGGTCACCGGCGGCCAGCGGCTGCACAACCACGCCGACTATCTGGCCGCGCTCGCCGCACGCGGCGAAGACCGGCGCCCGTACGAGAGCTACCTGCAGGTCTTCAGCCACGGGATGCCGCCGCACGGCGGCTTCGCTATCGGCCTCGAGCGCTGGACGGCCAGGCTGACCGGCGCCGCCAACATCCGCGAGGTGACCATGTTCCCGCGCGACCTGCACAGGCTCGCGCCTTAGCTGGCACGCCGCCCGGGCCGGCCGACGGCGCGGCTAGCTCGGCGTGGACGGGATGTTGATCACCTGGGTGCGCCGCCAGGTCCCGGCCGCGGATTGCTGCCACACCGCGACCGTGTCCAGGCCGGGAACCAGCGCGGTGAGCAGCACCCGGCCGGCCGCGGTGCCCGGCCCGAACACCAGCGTGGCGTTCTTGCCAGGCAGCGACGTCGGCCGGCTCGTCAGCGCGGCCATCGCCTTGCGCGTGCCAGGCAGGGCCGCGGCGGCGGCATCGAACTGCGCCTGCCGGCCGCCGACCACCGCGCCCCATCCGCCGGCGGAGGAGAAGAACGTCGAGGTCACCGAGTCGCCTTTGATAGTCAACGGGGCGCTCGTGGTGACTGCCGCCGCACCGTCGGCCAGCCACGAAGGGATCACCTTCTCCTCGGCGCCGCGGCCGGACGCAAGCAGGACGCTGGTGCCGCCGCTGGCCGGTGTCAGCTGGAGCACGGTGACCGGCCGCCTCGCCAGCGAGCCGCCCAGCCTGGCCGAGGCAGCGCGCCAGCCCGCTGCGGTCTGCTCGAAGATCTCCACCACGCCTGGACGGCCACACTCGCCCGCCACGAGCGGGTCGCCGGACGGGCCGGGCGCGGCGGCGGTCAGCGCGACCAGCCCGCAGGCCCGGCCTGCCGCCGTCGACGCGAGCGTGCGCAGCGTGACCACCGTGGTCCACCGGCTGCCGCCCGTGCCGGACTCCTGAACGCCCCGGGTTGTGATGGCCAGTAGCCGGTCACCGCTCAGCGGGGCCAGCGCGCTAGGCGCCGCGGCCAGGCCGGACGGCAGCAGGCCCTGGGTCCAGTGCACGCCGCCGTCGGCGGTGATCGCCAGCGGGGTGAACCTCAGCAGCTGGTTCGGCACGAAGCCGACGGTCATCGCGCCGCTGTCGGCTCCTGCGACAACCAGGCCGCCGTTGTCGGCCACGCCGGGTGGGGTCGCGAGGCGCCAGCTCCCGCCGGCCGTGTCGCGCACCAGCAGCTGCCAGACGGTGCCGCCCACGCTCGGACCGCCGGTCGGCACCACCGCCCAGGACAGTCCCGCCGTCGACATCGACGTGGCGACCGGCACCGCAACGGCGAGCTTGGCCGCCTCGGCCGTGACCGGGCCATGGCCACCTGCCGACCGGCCCGAGCATCCGGCAAGCACCGCCGCGACCGTCGCCGCGATCGCGATCGCTACTGTCAGTCGGCGCGTGCGCATCGCAGGACCTCCCGCTCTATGCCAGCCCAAGTGTGATGGCATCGACCTCGCCGAGGTCCTCGGCTGACGGAACCCAGTCGGCAGCGTCGGCGTTGGCCTTGACCTGCTCGGCCGACATCGCGCCCGCGATCACGCTGGCGCAGCCCGGCTGCTCGGCCAGGCAGCCCACCGCTACCTTGAGCAGCGACACGCCGTGACCGTCCGCCCAGGTGGCCAGTCCCTCGACGATGTCGAGCTTAGCCTGCGTGACGTAGCCGTCCCGGCCGGCGAGTCTCGTGCCTTCCCTGGCCGGCTGGCCGCGCCGGACCTTGCCGGTGAGCAGCCCGTTGGCGAGCGGGAAGTAGGGCAGCACGCCGAGGCCGAAGTGCCGCGCGGCGGGTACGACCTCGGCCTCGGCGGCGCGCTCGAGCAGCGACCAGTGGTTCTGCGCGGAGACGAACGGGACCAGCCCGCGCGAGCCGGCCAGGCAGGCGGCCTCGGCGATCTGCCAGCCGGTGAAGTTGGAATTGCCGAGGTACCGCACCTTGCCCTCAGCGACGAGCTCGTTCAGCGCGGCGAGCGTCTCGGCGATCGGCGTCACCGGATCGGGGGTGTGGATCTGGTACAGGTCGATGTAGTCGGTACTCAGCCGGCGCAGCGACTGCTCGACGGCCCGCCTGATGTAGCCGCGGCCGCCCTTGCCGCCCGCGGCGCGCCCGTAGCCCATGTCGGCGTGCTGGTGACCGAACTTGGTCGCCAGCACTACCCGGTCACGCCGACCGGCCAGCACCTCGCCGAGCAGTTCCTCTGACTTACCGCCGCCGCCGTAGGTGTCGGAGGTGTCGAGCAGCGTGATTCCCATGTCGATGGCCGCATCCACTACCGCGCGAGTGCCGGCCAGGTCCAGCCTGCTGCCGAAGTTGTTGCAGCCAAGTCCGACGACGGAGACGACGAGCCCGGATGTGCCGAGTGACCTGTATCGCATTGCCCCGCCTTCGCATCACCGTTACTAATGCCGATCAGATCGTACCGACAGTGCCATGGCGACCCGTGCCGACGCGGTAACGCAGGACGCGCAGACGCGGTCGCGGTCGCGGAGGGGTCGGCGATAGGGTGAGCCGCACCATGTCAGAGCCCCAGATTCCCGGGCCCGCCGCGCTGCGAATCAAGCTCGGCGCCACGCTGCGCCGCCTTCGCGAGGCGCGCGGGATCACTGCCCAGCAGGCAGCCAAGGCCATCCGCGGCTCGGACTCCAAGATCAGCAGGATCGAGCTTGGCCGCCACGCCGCCAGGGAAATCGATGTCGTCGACCTGCTGACCTTGTACGGTGTCACGGACCCCGGCCAGCGCGATGAACTGCTCGCGCTGGCCAGCGCCGCGCTTGCCGCGCCCTGGTGGCAGCGATACAACGACGTGCTCCCTGCCTGGGTCCAGACCTATCTCGGGCTTGAGGAGGCAGCCGAGTCGGTCGAGTGCTACGACACCCACTTCGTGCCCGGCCTGCTCCAGACCAGCGACTACGCCGCCTCCCTGATCGCCATGGCCGAGCTGACGGAGCACGAGGCGGCCGGGCTGCTCGCGGTGCGGGCCGAGCGGATCGAGCGGTTCGCTGCCGCAGGCCGACGGCTCGACGCCGTCATCGACGAGGCCGTGCTGCGCAGGCCGGTGCCCGACGCCGGCGTGCTGCCCGCCCAGCTGCGGTACCTGCGGGATGCGGCCGCACGGCCCGGCGTCACCGTAAGGATCCGGCGCCTGTCTGCCGGGGCGCCGCCGGCGCCCGCCGGGTTCGTCATGCTGCGGTTCGCCGACGCCGACCTGCCCGACATGGTCTACTCCGAGCAGCTGACCAATGCCAGCTACCTCGACAAGCCCGCCGAGGTGTCGCGATACGCCGCCGCGATGAGGCAGCTGGCCGCCACCAGCGAGCCCGCTGCCCAGACCACGGCCATCCTGGACGCCGCGCTGACCGCGCTGGGATAAGGCGGTCCTCCGGTCAGGGCGGGCCGGCCAGCTCTCTGATTACCTTCGCCGACTGAGGGGCGGGCAGCGCGGACCGGCTCAGCGCCTCGAAGACCTGACGCATCGCCCGCACCTCCCCGGCGCGCTCCTCGAGCAGGATCTGGCCGCGCAGGCCGTCGGAGCAGACCACGTCGGCGTCCTGCTGGTCGGCGAAGCCGAGGATGCCGAAGGACCCTGCCAGGACCCGGCGCTCGGCCGAGAGCCTGAGCACCTGCACGGTCACCATCGGCCGGCTGGCTACCTCGGCGACCCGGTCGAGCTGAGCCCGCATCAGCGGCCGCGGTCCCATCGAGCGGAGCAGCGCCGACTCGTCGAGTATCAGGTGCAGCCTGATCGGCTCGGCGCCCGCCAGCACCTCCTGCCGCCGCAGCCGGACCGCGACGAGCTGCGCGACCTGAGCGGGCGACAGGCCGGGCCGCTGCGCCGCAAGCACCGCACCGGCGTACGGCTCGGTCTGGAGCAGGTCGTGCACCACGTCCGCCTCGAACGCCAGCAGCGACCGCGCTTCGGCCTCCAGGCCAAGGTAGGTGTCGAGCCCGGCGGGGAGCGGCTCGTCGCACTCGGTCCACCAGCCCTTGCGCTGCCCCTCCCTGGCCAGGTCGGCGAGCTGCCTGCGCTGGGCCTGGTCGGTGACGCCGTACAGGTCCAGCATGATCGCCAGGTAACTGGTCCTGGTCGGGGCCTTGCCCGTCTCGATCCGCGACAGCGTCGACTGCGCCACGCCGAGGTGCGCGGCGACGTCCTCGAGCTTGAGCGAGCGCGCCTCGCGCAGGCGCCTTAAATCGGTGCCGAGCCTGCGCCTGCGGATGGTCGGGCCAGCGAGCATGAGATCAGTTCTCCTCACCAAACCTGCGGTTGCTGACGCTCACCCTATCGTAATCTGGTCTTGTGACATCCCATTTGCATTCCCATCTTGTTGATATGCTTCCATCACCTGATGGTTGAGCACTCCCGGCAAGGAGCTACCGAGATGCCAGTCAAGGCCACTCGCGACAGCCATCCAGCGGCCGACCCGGCTTTACTGTCCACCTGGCTGGTTCTGGGCAGCGTCACGTTGCCCGGCCTGCCTGAGCACGTCAGCGACGCCAGGCGCTTCGTCGCCGGCGCGATCGGCGATGACCATCCGTGCGCCGACGCCGCCCTGCTGCTCACCTCAGAGCTCACCACTAACGCGGTGCTGCACAGCAGGTCGCGGCTGGCCGGCGGCACGGTCGCGGTGGTGGCGGCGAGTAACGCGTGCGGCCTGCTGATCACCGTGACCGACGACGGTTCCGACGGCGTTCCCACGCTGACGAGCAGTCCCGAGGGCGAGCACGGCAACGGACTGCTGCTGGTGCAGACGCTTGCCGACGCGTGGGGCTACCTGCACCACGGCGGGCGCACCACGGTCTGGTTCAGGCTCGGTCACGCCGAGCAGGTACCGCCCGACTCCGTCCGAGGTTTACTGCGCGAGCACGGCCCGGCGCCCCCGGACCAGCGCCTGGGCGCGGCACGGAGTGTTCCGTGGACGGGGCCGCCGGTGCTGCGGTTCCCCAGGCCGCGCGACCCGTCACTGGCTGTCGTACCTGGCGAGCAGCGGGACGAGCACGCTCACGACCGGACTGCCCCAGCCGGTGACCGGATCCCAGCCGGGCCCGGCACGGTACCCGGTGATCGTGGTTCCGGGGAAGCTTGGCGTGTTGTTCCCTGCGGTGACATCGTGGAACGCCCGGTCATAGGCAGTGCTGGCGGCGATCCGGTAGATGGCCGGGTTGACGAAGCCCAGGTGGCGGCCGGCGAACTGGTCGGCGAGCGCGATCACGCCGGCCCAGAACGGGGCCGTCGCGCTGGTGCCGCCGCTGTTGCGCACCGGGAACTGGCCGTGCCCCGCCCCGATCACGATGGCCATGCCGGTGTGCGGCGCGGCGTCGGATGAGACGTCGGGAACGCCCCGGTAGGCGCCGATCCCCCGGACCCCGTCCTGGTAGCTCGGCCGGGCGAACAGCCTGCTGAATCCGCCGCCCGAGCCCTGGAACTGGGTATCCGGCGTGCCGTAAGGCAGGCCCCAGGCCCGCTCGCCCAGGTAGGCACCGGTCCGGTGGCTGGCGTTCAGCGTAGTGCCGCCGACTCCGAGCACGAGCGGGTCGGACGCCGGCAGGTTCACCTCCCTGACCGGCGGGAAGCTGCCGCCAGTCAGTCCCTTGATCACCTCGCATGGCTCCCCCGCGGCGCCGACGTCGCCCGAGGCAGCGACCACGGTCACGCGCCGGGCCTGCGCCTGCACGAGCGCCGCGTTCAGGCCGGCCACCTGCGCGTGGGTATCGCAGTGCTCCCCGCCGGTCTGCCCTGCGGCGCTGATCGAGATCACGGCGCCCTCGGTCATCCCGAGCCGCAGCGAGGCGACCGATGCCGCCACCGCGCTGGCGGCATCGTCCAGCGACGTCGACTTCACCAGGACGATCACGATCGTGGCGCCCGGGGCCACCACGTGCACCATCTCGGCGTCGAGCACCTCCTCGGCGTAGGCCAGCCACGGTGCGGACCGTCCGGCGAGCGTGGTGACCACGCGCATCCTGGCCGACGGCAGCCCGAACTGCCGGTCGAACGCCGCCATGTCCTGGCGCAGGTCGGTGACCAGCGGTGGCTGCGGCCGGGTCTCGGCGAGCTCGGGCAGCACCACCGTCTCGCCCCGGCCGTCAATGCCGCGCCGCAGGAGCGGCTCGATACCGTAGGCGACCTGGATCTGGTGCGGCGTGAAGCACGTCGTCACCGAATCGCAGTCGCCGGTCCTGCCAACTGGCGGAGGCGAACCCACGTTCGGGCCGGACGCGCCAGGCCCGCTGATCGGACTGGCCGGGCCGCTCGGGCCGGCCGAGCAGGCCGCCCCAAGTACAGCCGCCGCGGCGATTGCCGCCACCAGGAGAGCTGGCCTGCGCCGTGATGCCGCGCGCGGCGCGCCGGCCGATCGGGTCCTCGTCACGTCGCCTCCTAGGTGGGCGCTCCGGGCTGCCGGAACGCTGACCACGCTAGGTGGCAGCCGCCCGCCGGCGCTAACCGGCTGAGCGGCATCTTGCCGGTGTAACCAGGTACACCCGAGCCACTGCGCTACCGGCCGCGCTGCCACTTCGGCGCCCGCTTGGCCAGGAAGGCCGACATGCCCTCGCGTGCGTCAGGCAGCTGGCTGGTCGCCGCCATGACCTCGATCGCGTACGCGTAGGCCTTGGGCTGATCGAGGTCGATCTGGGCGTACAGCGCCTGCTTGCCGATCCCCTTGCTCTCGGCCGATCCCCTGGTGACCCGCTCAAGCAGTTCCGCGGTGGCGGCGTCCAGGTCGGCGGCCGGCACCACCCGGTTCACCAGGCCCCAGTCAAGCGCGGTCCGCGCGTCGATGGTGTCACCTGACAGGGCCATCTCGGCCGCGCGCTTGCGGCCGACGTTCCTCGCGATCGCCACCATCGGCGTGTGGCAGAACCAGCCGCCCTTGCCGCCCGGTGCGGCGAAGCCGGCGTCCTCGCTGGCCACGGCGAGGTCGGCGGAGGCGACCAGCTGGCACCCGGCCGCCGTGGCCAGCCCGTGCACCCTGGCCACGACCGGCTGCGGTACCTCCTGGATCAGGTTCATCAGCTCGGTGCAGGTCACCAGCAGCGAGCGGACCGCCGCATAGTCGGCATCGGCGACATCGGCGAAGTCGTGGCCCGCGCTGAAGACCGGGCCGTTGCCCGCCAGCGTGATGCCGACCGCGTCACTCGCCCCGACCTGCTCGAACGCCGCGATCAGCTCCTGCATGTGCGCCAGCGACAGCGCGTTCCTGCGCTGCGGCCGGTTCATCGTGATCGTGGCGAAGTCGCCGGACCGCTCCACCAGGATGTGCTCGAACCCCACCGCGGCCTCCTCTCGTCCCTGCCTCGTAGCCTACGAGCGCGACGGCGCTTCGGCACTGGCCAGGGCGGCCGGCTCCCATACCGAGCAGTCGTGGGCGAACAGCACCCGCCGCGGGTCGAACGCGGTCAGCCGGTCCAGCCAGGGCGGCCAGGCAGGCAGCGGCTCGGCCGCCCCGTCGAGCGCGGCCGCCCTGGCCAGGTAGTCGCCGGAGAACTCCGAAGCGAAGTCGCGTGCCTGCCCGGCCAGGATCACGGTGCCGTCGCCGCGGCGCACGACGAGCGACTGGTGCCCGCTGGTGTGTCCCGGGGTCGGCACGATCCACACCCCCGGCCAGACCTCGGCCTCGCCAGCCAGCTCCTGGTAGGAGACGCCGGGGAAGTCGACGAGCTCTCGAAAGGTGTAGCCGCCGCAGCGGGCGGCGGCGAGCTCGGCGGCCTGCACCAGGACAGGCAGGCCGGCCAGCAGCGGGTTGCCGCCGCAGTGGTCGAAGTGCAGGTGGCAGTTCACCACGACGCTGATGTCGGCGAGCCCGACCCCGGCTGCCGCCAGCGCCTCGGCCAGGGCCCGGCGCCGCGGCCGGTAGTGCGCCTCGGTCCCGGCGTCGGCGGCGCCGAGGCCGGTGTCGAAGAGCAGCAGGCCGTGCTCGTGGCTGACCAGGTAGCCGAGCACAGGCTCGGCTCTCGGCTGGGTGCCACCGGCCTCGGCGGCCGGCCTGATGAAGTACCCGAGGTCGAGCCTGCGCACCGCCAGATCGCCGTCCATGAACCCATCCTGACACCCCGGTTTGCCCCGCCTGGCTACGCCCGGCGGGGCAAACCGCACAGCGGCGGAGTATCAGAAGGTGCGGATAGCGATCTCAGCGGGAGCGGCGAGCAGGTCATCGATCTCGGCGTCCAGCCTGCTGAGCGTGATCGACGTGCCCGCCATGTCCAGCGACGTGCAGTAGTTGCCGACGTAGTTGCGCCGCACGTTGATGCCGCGCTTGGCCAGCTGCTCGTGCGCGTAGCCGTAGAGCAGGTAAAGCTCGCTGATCGGGGTCCCGCCGAGCCCGTTGACCATCAGCGCGACGTCGTCACCGTGGCCGTAGGGCAAGTCGGTGACGACCGCCTCGAGCAGCTCGTCGACGATCTCGTTCGCCGTAGCCAGCTTCTCCCTGCGGCGGCCAGGCTCGCCGTGGATGCCGACCCCCATCTCCATCTCGTCGTCGCCAAGCTCGAACAGCGGCGATCCCTTCGCCGGCGGAGTGCACGAGGTCAGCGCCATCCCCATGGTCCTGGTGACCGAGTTGACCTTGTTGCCGATGCGCAGCAGCTCTTCCAGGTCCGCGCCCCGCTCCGAGGCCGCGCCGACCGCCTTGATCACGAAGAAGTTCCCTGCGACGCCGCGCCTGCCCACGGTGTAGGTCGAGTCCTTCACCGCTACGTCGTCGTCCACGATCAGCGTGCCCACGGTGATGCCGTCGGCCTCCGCCATCTCGCTGCCCATCTCGAACGCCATCCGGTCGCCGGTGTAGTTGTTCACGATGTGCAGCACGCCCTTGGGAGAGGCGAGCAGCTTGCTGGTCTCAAGCACGTAGTCCATCGGCGGCGCGGCAAATACGTCGCCCGGGCAGGCCGCGTCCAGCATGCCCTTGCCGACGATCATGACGTGGGCGGGCTCGTGGCCGGACCCGGATCCCTGGATCACCGAGACCTTGTCGTCGCGCGGCGCGTCGGTCCGCATGATCAGGTTGTACTCAGGCACGTACCTGAGAGTGCCGGGGTTGGCCAGGGCGATGCCCTTGAGCATCTCGGCCACGAACTGCCTGGGGTCGTTAACGAACTTCTTCACGCGATCGCCTCCCGGTGGGTTAGGTCTGGGCCGGGCGATCCGGCCACAGATCGGCAAGTGCTTCGAACATGACGGCGACGGCCACGGCCCCGGCGTCCAGCGTCCCGATGCTGCGCTCTCCCGTGTAGCTGGCCCGCCCGCGCATCGCCTGCATCGGGCGGGTCGCCTCGGCCCGCTCCCTGGCCGTGACCGCCACCGCCCGCAGCGTCACCGCGGCGCCGGCGCCGCTGCCGACGTGCTTCTCGATCGTGTCCGTGGCCGGGACGAGCGCGTCGAGCAGCGTCTTGTCGCCGACGTCGGAGCGCCCGCGCGCCTTGATCCCTTCGATGGCGGCCCGCAGCATCGCCACGATCTGGGCCGGCTCAAGCTCGGTGGCTGCGCCCGCGGCGGCGCCGGCGCGCAGGAACGCCGTGCCCCAGATGGGCCCCGAGGTGCCGCCGATCCTGCTGGTGATGACGACGGCGATCCGCTTAAGGAACGTCCCGATGTCGGCGCGGTCGAAGCTGTCCCAGTCCTGGAGCACGAGCTCGAACCCGCGCGCCATCGAGTAGCCGAAATCGCCGTCGCCGACGACGGCGTCGAGGTCGCCGAAGTACTTCTCGTTGTCCACCGCGACGGTCGCGATCGTGCGCACCACGACCTCGACGTCGCCAAAGCTTGCTGCCACGTGCGTTCCTTTCCGGCAGTGGTGCAGGCGGTCTAGGGTGCGGCAGACCCCGGCGGGCCGACCGGCAGAACCTCGGCCAGGTCGGCCAGGGTGATCCAGGCGCCGGGACTGGCCCGGCTGTTGTTGGCCAGCACCGTCGCGCGCTCGCCGCCGGGGTCGCCAAGCGAGGAGACCACGAGAGCCGCCCCGGTGAAGTCCTCGGTCGCGGTGAGCTCGTTGACCGTGATGACGCAGGTCAAGCCTGCTGCCATGGCTGCCGCCAAGCCGTTGTGCGAGTCCTCGACGACCAGCACCTGGCCGGCTGGCCTGCCGAGCCAATCAAGCGCGGCCAGGTAGATGTCCGGCGCTGGCTTCTTGCGCGGCACGATGTCCCCGGCGAACACCCGCACCTGCCGCGCCAGGTCAGGGCCGACGCAGTGGCCGAGCGTCGCCTGCACCGACTCAAGCGCCGAGGTGGACGCCACCGCGACCGGGCAGCGCGCCTCAAGGGCCGCGCCGATGATCCTGGCGATCCCCGGCCTCGGCGGTACCGCGCCAGAGGCGACCAGCCGCTGGTAGATCTCCGTCTTGCGCCGGTGCCACCCGGAGATCGCCGCGTGCTGGCCGGCCGTGTCCTGCGGCAGCCCTGCGGACGCGACGAACTCCGGCGTGAGAAGGCTTGCCAGGCGCTCCTTGCCGCCACCGATCCGCAGCCGCTCCCGGTACTCGGCCACGTCCCAGCGCACCGGCACGCCGAACTCGGCGAACATCTCGTTGAACGCGACCAGGTGCCCGTACCGCTCGGTGTCGGCGAGCACGCCGTCGCAGTCGAGCACCAGCGCCCCTGGGGCAGCCGTTGCCACCGGCGCTCACCAGGCCTTGCCGACGCTGCCGAACCGCCGCATGTGGTCGGCCGCCACATCGATGACGGACTGCCGCACGGCGGTGAACAGCGATGGCGGGTCCCAGCTGTCGCGTGCCTCGGCGTCGCGCAGGAACGCCAGGTTCGACTTCATGTAGGCGACCTTCAGCGCGGTGGAGATGTTCACCTTCGCGCAGCCGCGCGCGATCAGGTCAGAGAACTGCGCGTCCGTCATCCCGGTGCCACCGTGCAGCGCGATCGGGACCGGCTCGGCTGCGACGATGTCGGACACCCGCTGGGCGTCAAGCTTGGGCTCGGAGTGGTAGATGCCGTGCGCGTTACCGATCGCCGGGGCGAACACGTCCACCGAGGTCCTCCTGATGAAGTCGAGCGCCACCGGGAGGGACTGCCGCTTCGCCACCTCGTCGGACCCGATGTCGTCCTCCACCCCCGTGATCGCCTCGATCTCGCCCTCCACGTGGGCGCTGTAGGACCGGGCCTCGGCCACCACCTGCACGGTCTGGCGCAGGTTCTCCTGCACCGGCAGCGACGAGCCGTCGAACAGGACGGAGTTCCACCCCTTGCGCAGGCAGGCACTGATGAACTCGCGATCGGGGCAGTGGTCAAGATGCAGGCTGACCGGTACCTCGATGCCCGCGGTGAGCTCCCGCCACATGGCGAACAGCAGGTCCATGCCGATCGAGCGGACCGTCTTGACCGAGGTCTGGACGATGACCGGCGCGCGCTGCTGGACGGCGGCAGCCAGCACCGCCTCCAGGGTCAGGTCGTTGACGACGTTGATCGCGGCCACGCCGTAACGCTCGGCGAATGCCCGGTCGACGATCTCCTTCAGCGGCACGACAGGCACGCGCACTCCCCTTCTGGCCGAACAAGGCGACGGTACGGCGCGCTAGGGCGGGCGCGAATCGGTGAAATCCCCCATCTGCGATGAGGGAATCCCCTACCTGGGCCTGCTGCGGCCGGCCAGCGCGGCCAGCTCGGTGCGGTTGCGCGCGCCGGTCTTGCGCAGCACGGCCCCCGCGTGCTTCTCCACTGTCTTCACCGAGAGCACCAGCCGCTGCGCGATGACCCGGTCGGGCAGCCCCTGCTCCATCAGGCCGCGCACCTCGCGCTCCCGCTCGGTCAGCGGCTGCGCCAGCTCGTCGGCGCGCATCCCGCGGTGCAGCTGCCGCAGCACCGGGCCGGACAGGATCGCCTGGCCGCGGCCGGCCGCCACCACGGCCTGAGCCAGCTCGGGCCCGCCCACCCCGACGTCCACGCAGCCGCTCGCCCCGGCCCGCAGGGCCGCGGCGACGCGCTCGTCGTCCCCGGTGTCGCAGAGGGCGACCACAGCCAGGTCGGGATGGCGGCCGAGCAGCAGCCCGATCACGCCGCCGTCGTCGCCGACCTCGGCGTCCCTGCCGCCGCCCGCCGGCCGACTGGCTGCCGCCGCGGAATCGGGGGGAGCCGACAGGCCGAGATGCACGATCGCCACGTCGGGCCTGAGGGCCGCGCATGCCTCGACCGCCTCGCCGACCGTCCCCATCTCGCCGACCACGTCCACCCCCGGCTCGGTCCAGGTCAGCAGCCTGGAAAGGCCGGCCCGCAGCACCGGCGGCCCGGCGGCGACCAGCACCCGCAGCCGCTGCGCCTGCGACGACTCGTCGGGCAGCAGCGGGAACCTGGCCTTGACCCTGGTGCCCCATCCGGGTAGCGAGTCCACCTCAACGGTGCCGCCGAAGTCCCGCACCCGCCCGGCCATGGCGCGCAGCCCCGACCTGGCATCCTGCCAGCCCGCCGCAGCATCGAACCCCTGGCCGTCGTCCTGGATGAGCAGCGAGACGGCGCCGTGCTCGTACAGCAGGCCGATGCGGACCGTCCGCGCCTCGGCGTGCCGCACGATGCTGGTCAGCACCTCGCGTGCCACCCACAGCACCTCGCGGGACACCCGGTCGTCCAGGGTCACCGGCGAGCCGGCCGAGACCAGCCTGACCTCGAACCGCCCGATGCTCTCGGCCCAGACCGCCTCGGACCGCAGCGCCGCGTCCAGCGGCCGACCGTCGGTCGGCGCGGCCGCCAGGCCCAGCAGCACCTGGCGCGCCTCGACTAGGGCGTCCCTCGCCGCCTCGCTGGCCTGCCGCAGGTGCCCGCCAAGCGAGCCACCGGGATCCGCGCCGACGCCCAGGTCAGTCCCGCTGGCAAGCAGCTCTCGCTCGGCGCTGTCCAGATGCGCGCGCACGGTCACCAGCCGGTCGGAGAGCGCTTCATGCAGTTCGCCGAGCAGGTGATCGCGCTCGGCCGCGGCCGCCTCGGCCCTGGCTCGCTCCTCGGCGGCCTCGTGCATGCGCGCGTTGGCCAGCGCGATCGCGGCGTGCTTGGCGAACAGCTGCAGCAGCTCGGCGTCGGCCGGCCCGAAGATCCGTTCCTCGTCCCTGCTGAACACGATGCACGCGCCGATGATGCGCCCGCGCCACTCAAGCGGCACGCCGATGACACCGCGCAGTCCGGCCCGCTCGGCCGGGGCGATGTGACCGCCGTGTACGTCCTCGTAGCGCGCGAACCAGACCGCGGCCCTCCGGGCCACCACGGCGCCGGTCATCCCCTCGGTAAGCGGGAACACCCGGCCGGACTGGCAGGCCACGCCGATGTCCGCTTCCTTGCGGTAGCTGCCCGCCGCCTCGTCCACGCTGCAGATTGACCCGGCGTCGCAGTCGAGCAGCTCGGTGCACCGCCGGAGTATCCGCTCGAGCAGCGGGCGCAGCGAGAGCTCGCCGGCTGAGGTCCTCGGCCACCGCGATCAGCCCGGCTGCCCGCGCGGCACCGCCGTCCGTGCCGGGCGGGGCCTGACCGTGCGGGCGTGCGGACACGCGATCTCCGATCCTGCCGGGGCCGGCGGAACAGCGTCAGATCGGGCGGATTCGCCGGTTCTGAGCATCACCCCGGGTCATAGCCGACGTCAAGGTCACACCGCCCGCGTGGGTTTTCCATCACGAACCGTGATGACGCATAGTTCGATAACTGGCCCGTCAGAAGGAGGTGACCGATTGACCACGCAGGCAGCGCCTGGTTGCCCGGTCGATGAGTCGTTCGACCCGTTGTCGCCGGAATGCCTTGCCGACCCGTATGCAGTGCTCGCGGCGCTGCCGCTCGCCGAGAGCCCGGTCTTCTTCGCTCCCTCGATCGGCTACTACGTGATCACCCGCCACGCCGACATCGAGCAGGTGTTCGCCGATCCCGGCTCGTACTCCGCGGCCGTCGCCCAGGCACCGCTGGCCCCGCTGGTGCCGCAGGCGCAGGAGATCCTGCTGGCCGGCGGCCACCGGCCGCAGCCGTCGATGGTCAGCCTGGACGAACCGGGGCACGCCAGGCTGCGCAAGCCTGCCGCGCGGGCGTTCAGCGCGAAACGGATCACCGCGATGATCCCGACCATCGAGGCGACGGCACGGACGCTGCTCGACGCGGTCGCCGGGCTGGCGGACTTCGACCTGGTCGCCGCGCTGGCGTACCCGCTGCCCGCGAACATCGTGTTCTCCCTGATGGGCGTGCCCGAGCGGGACTACTCGCAGCTCAAGCAGTGGTGCGGGTACCGTGCCGCCCTCTCCTGGGGGCGGCCCGACCCGCGGGAACAGGTCGAGATCGCGTCCAGCATCGCCGCCGGCAGTACCTGCGCGATCTGGTGGACAGCAAGGCCGGCGCACCCGCCGATGACCTGACCAGCGATCTGATCGCCATTCACAACGAGGACCCAGGCCGGCTGACGCTTGACGAGATCTCGTCGATCCTGTTCTCGCTGTCGTTCGCCGGGCACGAGACGACGACCGGCCTGATCGGCAACACGGTCAGGCGGCTGCTCGAGCATCCTGACGTTTGGGCGGCCGTGGTCGCGCGGCCGGACGCGGTCCCCGCGGCGATCGACGAGACCCTCAGGTTCGACCCCCCGGTGCCGGTGTGGCGTCGGATCACCACCAGGCCGGTCACCGTCGGCGGCGTGGCGCTGCCCGAGGGCGCGAAGCTGTTCCTGTGGTTGGCCGCAGCCGGCCGTGATGCCTCGGCTTTCGCCGATCCCGACCGGTTCGACCTGGACCGCACCAACGCCGGCGAGCACCTGGCGTTCGGCAAGGGCCTGCACTACTGCCTCGGCGCCAATCTCGGGAAGCTTGAGGCACGGATCGCGATCACGGAGCTGGCCAGCCGCTACCCGCGGCTGGAGCTCGCATCTGGCCAGGAACTGTCGTTCCATCCCAACATCTCATTCCGCGGCCCGGCGTCACTGCGGGTGCGAACCGGACAGCCACGCCCGTTCCGCGGCCCGGCGCCACCGCAGGTGCGAACCAGATAGCCACGCCCGCACGCCCGCTTGAGCTAGCCCAGCCCCACCCGCCGGGCGCTGCCCACCCCAACCCGCCGGTCGCCAATGATCGTGGGCACCGCGCTGCTGCCCTGGCGACACCAAAGTGCCCACGATGTTCGGCGAGACCGGGTAGGCGGGGTAGGCGGGGTATGCGGGGCGGACTCGGGGCAGCGAGGGCTTGGATCGCGTGGGTCGGGGCGCTGATGCGCGGCCGCGGTTTCCCTGCGCTGGCCGGATCGCGCTCGCATGGAACGCCCGGTTTCGGCTGGGCGTCCCACGTCGGTGGGTCGGTGCGGCTTGACGTCGGTAGCCCGTCGATGCCGTGATTCGCGACATCAGCGGGCCACCGATGTCCCGGCCGAGCGGCCCAAGGGCCGCGGCTGACGCGTGCAGGATTAACAAGGTTTCTTGCTTAAGGTTTCTTGATAAAGATTCGTTGAGCAAGGTATGTTGAGGGTCATGGATGACACACCTGCCGCGCCAGAGAGCCCCGGTGCGGAGATCACCGAGGCCGCGCCGGAGAGCCGCGGCGGTGCCGATATCTCCGAGCCACTGGCTCTCCGCGCCCTAGCGCATCCGCTGCGCTGGCGGCTGATCGACGTGCTCGGGACCGAGGGGTCCGCCACCGCTACCCGGTGCGCCGAGGTGACCGGCGAGAGCGTCGCCAGCTGCTCGTACCACCTAGGGATCCTGGCCAAGTACGGCTACATCGAGCTGGTCCCCGGCCGGGCGGGCCGGGAGAAGCCGTGGCGGCTGACCAGCTTCCGGCAGGACCTCGTCGCCGGGCCGGGGATCGAGGGCGAGCTTGCCGCCGAGGCAGCCATCGAGGCGTTCCTCGACCACGAGCTGGCCAGGACCAAGGCGCAGCAACGGCACCGCGGCCTCGAGCCGCCGGAGTGGCAGGACGCCTCCTGCCTGATCGGCTCGATGATCTTCGTGACCGCTGACGAGCTGAAGCAGCTCAGCCGGGAGCTCGCCGACCTGGCGACGCGATACGCCGGGAGGCTGGAGGACCCGGCCAGCCAGGCCGGCGCTCGCCAGGTGCGGGTGTTCGCCAGCGCCGCGCCGACGGTCCCCATCGCGCCGGGCCCGCCAGCCCCACCGCGCAGCGAGCCGGACCTGCCGAGCCTGCCGGACCAGGAGGGCTAACCGATGGCCGGCGCGCTCGCGGGGCCGAGGCGGGCGAGGCTGCTGCGCGGCCCGTTCGCCGACCGCCGGTTCCTGATCCTGCTGACCGGCCAGTCACTGTCCGCGTTCGGCGACATGGCCCTGTACCTGACCCTCGCCATCTGGGCCAAGTCCCTCACCGGCAGCAACAGCGCCGCGGGCTGCGTGTTCCTCGCGCTCGGCATTCCGGCGCTGTTCGCGCCGGTGGCGGGCCAGCTGGCCGACCGGGTCAGGCGCAAGCCGCTGCTCATCACGGCCAACGCGGCGACCGCGGTGATGGTGCTCGCCCTGCTCGCCGTGCACTCGGCCAGCCAGCTGTGGATCATCTACCTGGTCGCCTTTGGCTACGGAATCTCGTTCGGCGTGCTCGGCAGCGCCGGGGCTGGCCTGCGCAAGGACCTGCTCGGCGCGCGGGACCTGGCCGCCGCCAACGCCGCCATCCAGTCCGTCGGCCAGGGCATGCGCGTGGTCGCGCCGCTGGCGGGCGCCGGGCTGTTCGTGGCGCTCGGCGGTCCCGCGGTCGCGGTGCTCGACGCGGCGACGTTCGCCGGGGCAATCACCGCCCTGCTGGCGATTACGGTGACCGAGTCCGATCCGGCCTCGGTCCCGCGCGAGCCGGTCATCCGCGAGGCGGCCGCCGGGCTGCGGCACATCAGGTCGGTGCCGCTGCTGCGCCAGATCACCCTGCTCACCGCCTGCGCTTTCGCCGTGATCGGCCTGAACGAGACTGTGGTGTTCGCGGTGATCGGGACGGGACTGCACAAGCCGCCGTCGTTCTTCGGCGTCTACGGCAGCTTCCAGGGCGCCGGGGCGATCGCCGGCGGGATCGCGCTGGCCTGGATGATCAGGCGGCTCGGCCTGGCCAGGACGGTCGGGCTCGCGCTTGCCGAGTCCGCGCTCGCGGCGGCGGCCTACCTGACCGACTCCATCCTGGCGTGCCTCGCTGGGGCCGTCGCCGACGGCGTCGGCCTGGTCTGGCTCGTCGCCGCCTCGGGGACCGCCATGCAGCGGTATTCACCGCCCAGGCTCCAGGGCCGGGTCAGCGCGGCCTGGACCATGCTGGTGCTCACGCCGCAGACGCTGTCGATAGCGGCGGGTGCGCTCCTGATCACCGTCGTGAACTACCGGGTGCTGCTGCTGGGCATCATCGTCGCGGTCGGCGGCTGCGGGCTCGTGCTGCTGATCCGCCCGGCCCCCGATCCGGCTGACGCGGTGACCCTCGCCGATGCCGAGCCCGATACCGAGACCGACGCCGAGACCGCCGCCGGGCCAGATGCCGAGACCGCCGCCGATCCCCAAGCTAGTGCCGGTGACCGGGACCGTGCCCTGGCCGCGCAGGCAGCTCAGGCTAGCTCGTCACCGGCATGATGATGGCGGATGGGTGATCGGGGTCGTGGTAGACGTCCTGGTGCGCCGCCACCAAGGTGGTCGCCGTGGCGAGGGGCTCGCCGGTCCCCGGGTTCCGTGCGTACCTGGGGTGCGCGCCGCTTGACACCTGAAGCCGGATCCGGTGGCCCGCCGCGAACCGGTGCGCGGTAGGCCAGAGCGCGATCCGGATCCTTGTCACTCCGTCGGCGGCGGGGGACGGAGCACCGGGAACCAGCCTGACCAGGGCGTCGCAGATGTTGACCGACCGGCCGGCCTGGTCGACGTCGCAGAGCCGGGCGAAGAAGTCGGTGTGCTCGCGGTTTGACCGCACGTACAGGTCAGCGGCGACGTTCCCGACGACTTCGATGTCGGCGCGCAGCGACTCGCTTGTGTAGCAGAGCACATCGGAGCGGGCCTCGAGCTCCCGGTTGTCCGGCTGGGCGGCACCCGCATGGTCCGCCGGACCGCCCACGCTCGGGGTCGGGTCGGCGGGATCGTAGCTGTACTTGTCGGGCTCCGCCCGGCCCGGTGGGCTCGGATCAAGGCCGCGGCCGGCTTGCAGGTGCCAGCGCTGCGGCTGTGAAGGTGGCGGCCAGGCTGTCAGGTCGCGCCATTCGCCTGCACCGCCGACGTAGATCCGGACCGGTGCGGGCCTGATCAGGCTGCGATCGCCGAGCAGGTGCGCGCGCAGCCAGCCGATCGTGTCCGCAACCGAGGCCGCGATCACGCCCTGATCGACGTGCCGCCATGGCCCGATCAGCAGGTAGGGCACCTGGCCGGCCCGCGCCAGCACGGAGTAGTCACTGAGCATCGCAGGGAAGGAAGATGTCGTGCCAGCCGCCGACGAAGCTGACCGGCGCGGTGACCTCGGGCAGGCTCGATGCGTAATTCCGGCGGACCCAGCACGGGTCAGCGGCCTCGTTCCGGGCGAGCCAGTCCTGCCAGTAGCTGACCTGGTGGCCGGTCGCCAGCCGGTCGAGGTCGGCCAGGGGCAGGTGACTCATGAGCGGGCGCAGCCTGCGGCCGGCCCGGCGCTGGCGCAGGCCAGCCAGCGGCCGTTCCTGCCGGGCGACCTGGTCGGTCCAGCCCAGCATGGTCTCCAGCGCGAACGCACCGCCCTGGTACAGCGCGCACGCCGGGTCGGACGTGGTGATCTGGGCCGCGATGGCCTTCAGATCGGGGCCGGCCTCGGCCGCGATCGCCCACTGCACCATGCCGAGATAGCTCGGCCCGGCCGTCGCGAACCCACCGGGGTACCAGGGCTGGCGGCGCATCCAGGCGACCGTCGCCAGGCCGTCGGCTTGCTCGTCGAACGGATCGAGCAGGCCGCCCGAGCCGAACGTGCCCCGGCAGCTCTGCACGAGCGCCTGGATGCCCCGCTCTGCCAGCAGCCGGCCGAACCCCAGGCCGAAGGCGCCGCGCCGGCCGTACGGCGAGCGGATCAGGGCGAGCGGCGCGGGCCCGGCTCCAGATCCGGCAGGCGCGTAGAGGTCGGCGAGCAGCACAGCCCCGTCCGGCATCGGAACCTGAAGGTCACGCCGCACCGTGACCGGCTGGACGTCGGAATCGGGCAGCTCGAGGGCGCGCGCGAAAAAGCGGCTGGTCAGTGTCATGACCCGGTATCCCCGATCTCCTGGGCGGCTTGGTCAGTCCGGCGCCGCGGTCTGGAGGCCGTCCCAGGACCAGTGCGGCATGGGCAGGTCGTCGGGGACGACCGAGTCGTGCGGGGAGTAGGTCAGCACATCGGACACCGCCCATTCCATGTACGCGCGCAGCGCGGCCCTGAAGTCAGCATCGGCGGGCAGCCCGGCGTCGTCGGCCGCCAGCGCGAAACAGTCGACGAACCGCCTGCCCAGGTCGCTCATGTCCCCGGTATCGGAGTGCAGGTAGAGCAGGCCTGACTGATCGCCGCACTGCTCCGAGTACCGCGGCGGGCCGCCCATGACCTCGGCCCAGTAGGCGGCCAGCCGCTCGACATGCTGCGGATGCTGGCCGGGGTGGGAGAACGGGTGGTTCAGCTCGGGGTCGGCCAGGCATCGCGCATGATGAGCCTGCGCCAGGGCAAGGAACGCCGGCTCGCCGCCGGCGAACTCGAACAGGGTGGGACGGTCAGCGAGGGATTCCATCGGCCCAGCCTAGGCACGACGGCAGCGGGCAGCTCGCCGCGGCTCGCCATTATTCCCTACGATGTCCTGATGAGCGACCGCGACCTCGACGTCGTGCTCTTCGGTGCCACCGGGTTCGTCGGCCGTCTGGTGGCCGGCTACCTGGCCCGCAGCGCGCCGGATACCGCCAGAATCGGCCTGGCGGGCCGATCCGCAGCGAAGCTGGCCGAGATCAGGGCCGGGCTCGGTGACGCCGCGTCCGACTGGCCGCTGATCGTGGCCGATTCCGCCGACCCGAAGTCCGCCGAGGCGCTCGCCAGGTCGGCCAGGGTGGTCGCGACCACGGTCGGGCCGTACCGTCGCCTCGGGATGCCGCTGGTGCAGGCGTGCGCCGAGGCGGGCACGGATTATGCGGACCTGACCGGCGAGGTGCTGTTTATCAGGGAGACCATCGACAGGTTCCACGACGTGGCATCGAGCACAGGCGCGCGCATCGTGCACAGCTGCGGCTTCGACTCGGTACCTTCCGACCTCGGGGTCCTGTTGCTGCACCGGGCGGCGCGGGCCGATGAGGCCGGCGACCTGGAAGACACGACGCTGGTCGTGACCGCGATGCGAGGCGGCGTGAGCGGGGGAACGCTGGCGTCAGGGCTCGGCCAGTGGGACGAGATCAGGGACAGCGCCGAACGCCGCGCGATCGCTCGGGACCCGTACGCGCTGAGCCCGGACCGGGCCGCCGAGCCCGATCTCGGCGACGAGCAGGACCTGACCTGGCCCAGGCGCGACGCCGAGCTGGGGATCTGGACCGGCCCGTTCCTGATGGCAGGGTTCAACACCCGGATCGTGCGGCGCAGCAACGCGCTGCAGGGCTGGGCGTACGGCCGCCGGTTCCGCTACCGGGAGGTGACCGGCTTCGGTGCCGGGCCCGCCGCGCCTGTGCTGGCCGGAGCCGTGGCCGCCGGGACCATGGCGCTGGAGGCGAGCCTGGGCTTCGGGCCATCCAGGGCACTGCTCGGCCCGGTGCTGCCGCGGCCGGGCCAGGGGCCGGGCGAGAAGACCCGCCGCTCTGGCTACTTCAGGATCCAGGTGCGGGCCAGGACCTCGTCAGGTGCCAGGTACCTGGCCAAGGTGGAAGCGCAGGGGGATCCCGGGTACGCCGCGACCGCGGTGATGCTCGGCGAGAGCGCGCTGTGCCTCGCGCTCGACCGCGACCGGATATCGGTCCGTGGCGGCATTCTCACGCCGGCCACCGCCATGGGAGAACCACTCGCGGTTCGGCTCAGGGCCGCCGGCCAGGTGCTCCAGGCGGAGCGGCTCGCGACCTAGGCGCCAGGCTCAGCCGGGCCGGGCGCCGTGCCCGCCACGCCCCGCCCCGGCCGCGCGCTTCTCGCGCAGCCGCATCGAGAGGTGCACGGGCGTGCCCTGGAATCCGAACTCCTCGCGCAGCCGGCGCTCGATGAACCTGCGGTACCCAGCCTGCAGGAAGCCCGAGGTGAACAGCACGAAGTGCGGCGGCCTCATCCCCGCCTGGGTGGCGAACATGATCTTGGGCTGCTTCCCGCCGCGGACCGGCGGCGGGGTTGCCGCCACCAGCGCAGACAGCCAAACGTTCAGCCTGCCGGTCGGGACCCTGGTCTCCCAGCCAGCCAGCGCGTCCTCCAGGGCACGGACCAGCCGGTCCACATGCCAGCCTGTCGCCGCCGAGACGTTCACCCGCGGCGCCCAGCGCGCCGTGTAGAGCTGGCGGTCGATCTCCCTGTCCAGCTGGTACCTGCGGTCCTCGTCGACCAGGTCCCACTTGTTGTAGGCGATCACCAGGGCCCGGCCCGCCTCGATCACCATCGAGATGATCCGCAGGTCCTGCTCGGCCAGCGGCTCGCTGGCGTCCACCAGGACCACGGCCACCTCGGCGCGCTCAAGCGCCCGCTCGGTGCGCAGCGCGGCGAAGTAGTCCGCGCCCTGGGTCTGGTTGACCCGCCGCCTGATACCGGCCGTGTCGACGAACCGCCAGGTCTTGCCGCCCAGCTCGATCAGCTCGTCCACCGGGTCGCGGGTGGTGCCAGCGACCGGATCGACGATCACCCGGTCCTCCCCCGCCAGCTTGTTGAGCAGGCTGGACTTGCCGACGTTGGGCCGACCGATCAGCGCCACCCGGCGCGGCCCGGCCTCGGCGTCCAGCCGCTCCCGCGGCGTGGCGGGCAGCGCGTCGAGAACGGCATCGAGCAGGTCGCCGCTGCCGCGGCCGTGCAGTGCGCTCACCGGGTAGGGCTCGCCGAGCCCCAGCGACCACAGCGAGTGCGCGCCCGCCTCTGCGGGAGCGTCGTCGACCTTGTTGGCCGCCAGCACCACCGGCTTGCGCGAGCGACGCAGCACCGCGGCGACGGCCGCGTCGGCGTCGGTCACTCCGACCACGGCGTCGGTGACGAACAGCACCGCGTCGGCGGCATCCACGGCCACCCTGGCCTGCGCCGCCACCCGGGCCGCGAGCACCGGGGTGCCCTCGATCGAAGGCTCCCAGCCGCCGGTGTCCACCAGGGTGAACGCCCGGCCCCGCCAGGACGCGTCGTAGGCCACCCGGTCCCTGGTGACCCCGGGGGTGTCCTCAACCACCGCCAGCCTGCTGCCCAGGATCCGGTTCACCAGCGTCGACTTGCCGACATTGGGCCGCCCGACCACGGCGACCACCGGCGCGTCCAACGCCGCCGTGCCCGGGTCGGCTGTGCCCGCATCTGTGTCAGCCGCGCCCACGTCAGCCGCGCCCATGTCAGCCGCCGCGCTCAGCTCGTGCTCCATCATTCACCCGCTCGCTTCGCCCTGGCCAGCGCGACGATGTGCGCGACCACGTCGTCTAGGCCGATCTCGGTCGCGTCGATCTCGACCGCGTCCCCGGCCATCTGGGACTGCGGGGCATCGCGCCGGTCCCGCTGCGCCTGCTCGGCCCTGGTCAGCTCGGCGCTTGGCGGGTGCTCGGGCACGGCTGCGCCCGCCGGAACGGCGGTCGCGGCCAGTTCGGCGGCGCGGCGCTCGGCCCTGGCCTGCTCGCTGGCGGTCAGGAACACCTTCACCGGGGCATCCGGCGCGACCACGGCGCCGATGTCGCGGCCCTCGGCGACGATCCCCGCCCCCGCCGCCAGGGCCTCGGCGATCAGGTCGCGCTGCAGGGCGATCAGGTAACCGCGGACCTGCGGGACCGATGCGACCAGGCTGACGACGTTGGAGACCCGCCGGTTCCTGATCTCGGCGGTGACGTCGATGCCGTCCACCCGCACGTGCTGCGCGCCAGGATCGGTGCCGATGTCAATCGTCAGGCCGAGCCCATGCCTGACCACCATATCGGTGTCGGCCAGGTCGATGTCGTGCTCGAGCAGCCACCAGGTGACCGCACGGTACATCGCCCCCGTGTCAAGGTAGCGCAGGCCGAGCGCGGCGGCGGTACCGCGGGCCGCGCTGGACTTGCCCGATCCTGATGGGCCGTCGACGGCGATCACCAGGCCGGCACCCGCACAATCGTCGCCTGATGCGGAACGCCGTAGCCCCGCAGCCGAATTGGTCACGCAGGCGATGCTACCGGCCATCCGCCCGCGGCCAGCGCGGCCGACAGCCGCCGTGCGGTCTCCGGCCTGACCGACAGCTCGGCGACGCCCGCAGGCAGCCCTGGCGAGTGCTCAATCCGCACGTCCTCGATGTTGACACCTGCCGTGCCGACAGCCGCGAACAGCCTGGCCAGCTCGCCAGGCCGGTCGCCGATGACCACCTGGACGATCGCGTAGTGCGGCGCGGGGCCGCCGCGCTTGCCGGGGATGCGCTCCACCCCCTCGCGGCCGGCTTCGAGCAGCGCGGTGAGCTGCTTGGCAGCGTCGGACTGACCGGCCACGATCCCGCCCAGCGCCTCAGCCGCCGCGGCTAGCTGGGCGGCCACGCCGAGCAAGGCGTCCCGTACCGGCTCCGCGTTGGCCGCAAGGATCTCGGTCCACAGCCCGCTCTCGCCAGCGGCGATCCTGGTAACGTCGCGCAGCCCTGGCCCGGCCAGCGCGAGCGCGCTGCCCGGAGCGTCCGCGCACTGTGCCGCCATCGCGCTGGAGATCAGGTGCGGCACGTGCGAGACCAGGGCGACCCAGCGGTCGTGCTCGGCTGCGGTCAGCCTGACTGGCTGGGCCCCGCACGCCAGGGCCAGGCTCGTGACCAGCTCCACGCCAGCTGGCGCGGTCTGCTCGCCAGGGCAGATCACCCACGAGCGGCCGGCGAACAGGTCAGCTCTGGCGGCCGCAGGTCCTGACCGCTCCCGGCCGGACATCGGGTGGCCGGGCACGAACGTGCTCAGGTCGCAGCCGAGCTCCCCGGCCTTGCGCAGCGGCAGTTCCTTGACGCTGGCCACGTCGGTGTAGTACCTGGCCAGCCCGCCGCGCTGGACCTGCAGCAGGCACCCGGCCACCGCGGCGGGCGGCACCGCGAGGATCGCGACGTCAGCGGGCCCGCCGGGAACGCCGCCGTCGCCGAGAGGCTGCCCGGCGCCGAGGCCGACTGCCAGGCGGGCGGCGGCCTGGTCCACGTCGGCAAGCCAGACCTCGGTGCCGTGCTCGCGCAGGGCGAGCGCGATCGAGGTCCCGATCAGGCCGGTGCCCACCACGACCGCGGTGACCGGGGCAGCGGCGGACGGCGAGGCGGCGGACGCTGAGCCTGTCACCGCGCGGCCCGTCACTGCGCGATGTCCAGGCGAAGCCCGGCCGCGCCGCGCAGGTAGACGTGCTGGATCTCGGCGCGCGCCCGGTCGGTCTGCACGTGCATCATCAGCCGCACCACGCGCGGCATCGCGCCGGGGACGTCGATCTCCGCGCAGCACAGCAGCGGGACCTCCTGGAAGCCGAGCGAGCGGGCGGCCAGTGCCGGGAACTCTGCCGACAGGTCGGGCGTGGCCGAGAACAGCACGCTGATCACCTCGTCGGTGGTCAGCTTGTTCCGGTCCATGACCTCGGTGACGAGCTCGGCGGTGCCGTCGAGTATCGCCTGCCGTTCATCGGCATCGACCTGGATCGCACCTCTGATCGCCCTGACCGCCACGCCGTCTCTCCTCCTTCGCCGGCCGCTACATCCCGACCGCTGCGTACAGGTTCCCGACCTCGGCCGTGGTGAGCTTGCGCGTCGCTCCCGGCCGGAGGGATCCCAGGCTAATCGGCCCGACCTGGGTGCGTACCAGGCGGCTGACCGGATGGCCGACCTCGGCGAGCATCCGCCTGACCACGTGCTTGCGCCCCTCGTGCAGGGTGACCTCCACCATCACCCGCGTCCCTGCCTGCTCGACGACCCTGAACCGGTCAGCGGTCACCGTGCCGTCGTCAAGGTCGACCCCGGTGGTCATCCGCCTGGCCATGTCCCTGGGCACCGGGCCCTTGACCTCGGCCAGGTAGGTCTTCAGCACGCCGTAACGCGGGTGCGCCAGCCGGTGCGCGAGCTCGCCGTCGTTGGTCAGCAGGATCAGGCCCTCGGTGTCGTAGTCGAGCCGGCCGACGTGAAACAGCCGCTGGGTGCGGTCACCGACCAGGTCGGCGATGGTCCGCCTGCCCCGGTCGTCGTACATCGTGCTCACCACGCCTGGCGGCTTGTTCAGCGCCAGGTAGACCAGGTCCTCGCTGGCCGGGATCCGCTTGCCGTCCACCTTGATGACCTGGCGCTTCGGGTCAACCCTGGCCCCGAACCTGCGTATCACTTCCCCGTCGACCTCGACCCGGCCCGCGCCGATCAGCTCCTCGCAGCTGCGGCGGCTGCCGACGCCGGCCGCGGCGAGCACCTTCTGCAGCCGGACCCCGCCCGGAACGTCGGTCAGCGAGTCGCGCTCGCCTGGCTCGGTGCCCCAGTCGTCGTCATCGTCGTCATACCCGGCCATGACCGGCGTCCTGCTCGTCGTCGATGTGGTCGGGCAGGAACGGCGCCAGGTCGGGCAGCTCGTCCAGGCTCGCCAGGCCGAGCCGCTCAAGGAAGTACGAGGTGGTGCGGAACAAGATGGCGCCGGTCTCCTGGTCGGTGCCCGCTTCCTCGACCAGCCCGCGCAGCGTGAGCGTGCGCATCACCGTATCGCAGTTGACGCCGCGGACCGCGGAGACCTGTGCGCGGCCGACCGGCTGCCGGTAGGCCACCACCGCGAGCGTCTCGAGCGCCGCCTGGGTCAGCCTGACCTCCTGGCCGTCCCGCACGAACCGCTCGACGACGGGGGCGAACTCGGGCCTGGTGTAGTACCGCCAGCCGCCCGCCACCTCGCGAAGCTCGAAACCACGCCGCCCGGCCGCGTAGTCAGCGGCCAGGCCAGCCAGTGCGGCCGCCACGTCGTCCCTGTGCACCTCGAGCACCTGGGCAAGCACATTCTCCGGCACCGGCTCGTCGGCCACGAGCAGGATGGCCTCGAGCGCCGACCAGAGGCCGGGCGGCAGGTCGTCGCTGGTGCCGGGGAGCGGCTCTTCGATCATGTCTGCGTGTCGTCCTTCGCTCCGCCACCCTGGGCGTGCGCGGGGGCGGTGGCGCCGTCGTCGGCGGCCGTCTCCTGGCCGGTCCAGGTGATGAAGAGCTCGCCGAGCGGTGCCTCCTGCTCGAACGAGACCTGCTTGTCCCTGTACAGGTCGAGCACGGCAAGGAAGCGCGCCACGACCTCGTAGGTATCCTCGCAGTCCGCCGACAGCTCGCGGAACGAGGCACGGCCAGCGGCCCGCAGCCTGCTGGCGATGATCCCGGCCTGCTCGCGCACGGTGGTGCGGGGCGAGTGCAGGTGCGCGGTCGAGACCACCGGCGGCTTGCGCGGCGCCAGCGCGGCCGCCGCGATGGCGGCGAACTGCTCGGCAGTGAGCCCGAGCAGCACTTCGGGCAGCAGCTCGGCGAAGACCGGCTCCATCGCGACCCGGCGCGGGAACCTGCGGTTCTGCACCGCGAGCCGCCCGGCCAGGATGGCGGCGACCTCCTTGTATGCGCGGTACTGCAGCAGCCGGGCGAACAGCAGGTCCCTTGCCTCGAGCAGGGCCAGGTCCTCCTCGTCCTCGACCTCGCCGGACGGCAGCAGCCTGGCCGCCTTCAGGTCGAGCAAGGTGGCGGCCACGACCAGGAAGAAGCTGGCCTGGTCCAGGTCCCACTGGCCGGCCAGAGCGCCGATGTAGCTGATGAACTCGTCGGTGACGGTAGACAGGGCGATCTCGGTGATGTCCAGCTTGTGCTTCGAGATCAGCGCGAGCAGCAGGTCGAACGGGCCCTCGAAGACATCGAGATGCACTTCGAACGAACCAGACGGGGAAACTCGGGCATGCTCGCCCGGTCCGCCATCAACCATCGCCGTCAATGTCCCTCGCGCAGCCGACGAGCCATCAGGCTGTGCTCTCCCTCGGCGTCCAGGTCGGCCAGCAGGACCGCGAGCGCCTCCCTGACGATCCGCCCCCGGTCCGCCGACACCCCGTATTCGCGCAGAGTCAGCCTGGCCCGCTCCAGATCGAGCAGCTCAGATTCGGATATGTACACCGTGATCTTATGACTGTGGCTCTCCCGGCCGCTGGCCTGACGCTGATCGGTACCGACGGGAACCTGGGCAGCCGGGCGCAGCAGCTCGGCTATGCCAGGAACTCTTACCCGCCGTTGCCTCGACCTGCGTACTCGGCCCTCCGCCACCGGTCAAGCACCTCCCTGGCGAGCTCCCGGTAGGAAGCCGCTCCCGCCGATGTGGGATCGAATATCGTGATCGGCTCGCCAGCGACGGAAGCATCAGGGAATCGGACCGTCCGGTTGATTACCGTATGGAAGACTTTGTCCCCGAATCCTGCCACCACGCCGGCCAGCACCTCTCGTGTGTGCAGGGTACGCGAGTCGTACATGGTGGCAAGCAGGCCGTCCATGGTCAGCTTAGGGCTCAGCCTGGTGGACACCTTGTCGATGGTCTCCATCAGCAGCGCCACGCCCCGCATCGCGAAGTACTCGCATTCCAGCGGGACGATCACACCGTCGGCGCAGGCCAGGGCGTTGACCGTGAGCAGGCCGAGCGAGGGCTGGCAGTCGATCAGGACCACGTCGTACTCGGGGATCAACGGCGCGAGCACCCGGCCGAGCACGAACTCCCTGCCCACCTCATGCACCAGCTGGACCTCGGCGCCGGACAGGTCGATATTGCTCGGCAGCAGGTCCATGTTCTCGACCTTGGTCTGGAACAGCACGTCCGCGGCGGTCACGCCGGCCCCCATCAGGACGTTGTACACGGTGGCGTCGAGCTCGTGCGGCTGGAACCCCAGGCCGACCGAGAGTGCCCCCTGCGGGTCGAAGTCCACGAGCAGCACCCGGCGGCCGACCTCGGCGAGCGCGGCGCCCAGGCTGATCGTGGTCGTGGTCTTGCCGACGCCGCCCTTCTGGTTGCATACCGCGACGATCCTGGCCGGACCGTGGGTAAGCAACTGCTCAGGTTCGGGAAAGACCGGCAGCGGCCGACCGGTCGGGCCGAGCATTCCGGCGCTTGCTTCCATCGTCCCTGACACGGTGACCGCACCTCCTCACGGCCGCGCGCGCTGCGAGGCCGCTGCCTTCCGGACTTTAGAGCGTGCACCAGGTCGGGGCAAGCCAACTCACCGTTTGCGGTGGAATAACCAGCAGGTCAGCGATACCGCATAGCCGGTGATCGGTCGGCAATGCCCGGTGCGTCCCTTTCCTGCGCCGACTGCGATACGGCGGGAAAGGGCAGGTCGGGCCGCAGCGCGCGCGGATGGGACGCCGCGTAGACCTCGCGCAGCCGGTCCACCGTGATCAGCGTGTAGACCTGAGTCGTGCTGACTGAGGCATGGCCGAGCAGTTCCTGCACCACCCGGAGGTCCGCGCCGCCGTCGAGCAGGTGGGTGGCGAACGAGTGCCGCAGCATGTGTGGCGAGATCTCGGCCAGCCCGGCCTTAGCCGCCGCGGCACGCAGCGCGCCCCAGGCACCCTGCCTGGTCAGCCGGCCGCCGCGGGCGTTGAGGAAGACGGCGGGACTCGGCCGGCCAGCGCGGGCACTGGCCGCGAGCGCGGGCCTGGCCTGCACCAGGTAGGCGTCCAGCGCCGCGAGCGCGTACCTGCCGATGGGCACCACTCGCTGCTTGCCGCCCTTGCCTGCCAGCCGCACCGTCGCGCAGGCGCCGGCCGCGACGGCCGGCGCGGCCAGGTCCAGGTCGTCCACGTCCAGGCCGACGGCCTCGGAGATGCGCGCGCCCGTGCCGTACAGCAGCTCGAGCAGCGCGCGGTCGCGCCGCCGGGCGGGCGAGTCCCCGGCCACCTGCAGCAGACGCTCGATATCGGGGATCGACAGCGCCTTCGGCAGCCGCCGCGGCGGGGCTGGCGGGCGGACCGCCCTGGCCGGGTCGGCCTCGGCCAGCCCCTCGGCCAGGGCAAACGCATGCAGCCCGCGCACGGCGACCACGGCACGGCCGGCCGAGCTCGCGGCGAGCGGCGGGTGGCTGTCGTCGCCCTCCCTGAGCACGGCCAGGTAGTCGGCCACGTCCACCGTGGTGACCTCGCCGAGCTGAGTCCGGCCGGCCGCGGACAGCGTCGAGACGTACCGCGACAGGTCCCTGCGGTACGCCTCGATCGTGTGGGCGGCCAGGCCACGCTCGACCGTCAGGTGGTCGAGGTACCGGCGGACCGCCGCCGCTACCGTCGTCAGCCGAGCACCTCGGCCAGCGCGGTGAACGGCAGGCCGTGCGCCTCGGCCACCGGCTGGCAGGTGATCGCGCCCTCGTGAGTGTTCAGCCCGGGCGCGAAGGACGGGTCGGCCCGCAGCGCCTCGCGCCAGCCATGGTTCGCGATTTGCATCATGTACGGCAGCGTCACGTTGGTCAGTGCGTACGTCGAGGTATGCGGCACCGCGCCCGGCATGTTGGCAACGCAGTAGAACACCGAGTCGTGCACCCGGTAGGTCGGCTCGGCATGCGTGGTCGGCCTGGAGTCCTCGAAACAGCCGCCCTGGTCGATCGAGATGTCGACGAGCACCGATCCGGGCTTCATGCGGGAAACAAGATTGTTGGTGATCAGCGTGGGCGCCTTGGCACCTGGCACGAGGACCGCGCCGATCACCAGGTCAGCGTCGATGACTGCACGCTCGATCTCGTAGGTATTGGACGCGACCGTTTGGAGATGGCCCTGATAAATGGCGTCCGCCGAGCGCAGCCGGACAACATTCTTGTCTAGGAGCAGGACCTCGGCCTGCATGCCGAGCGCGATGGCGGCGGCGTTCATGCCGGAGACGCCGGCCCCGATCACCACGACCTTGGCGGCGTACACGCCGGAGACGCCGCCCATCAGGACGCCGCCCCCGCCGCCGTCACGCTGCAGGTGATGGGCGCCTACCTGGGGCGCCATCCGGCCCGCCACCTCCGACATCGGGGCAAGCAGCGGCAGCGAGCCATCAGGCAGCTGGATGGTCTCGTAGGCGATCGCGGTGATACCGGAGGCCTGCAGCGCGTCGGTGCACTCCCGCGACGCAGCCAGGTGCAGGTAAGTGAACAGCACCTGGCCCTTGCGCATGCGGTGGTACTCCTCGGCCACCGGCTCCTTGACCTTCAGGATCAGGTCACCGGTCTGCCACACGTCGTCGGCGCTCGGCAGGATCTGCGCTCCGGCCGCAACGAAGTCCTCGTCCGGAATCGACGAGCCCACCCCGGCCCCACCCTCGACGAAAACCTCATGCCCCGACCTGGCCAGCTCGTGCACGCCGGACGGGGTGATGGCCACCCGGTACTCGTGGTTCTTGACTTCCCTGGGAACGCCGATCTTCATGACCTGCCAGTCCTTCCTCTGATCCATGATCGCCGTGCCGCCGACGGCGGCGCCGAGCGTCTGCAGCCGCGGGCGCTGCCGGGTGCTCAGCCTTCCGGCGCGCCCGTGCCGCGCAGCCCGGCGAACCCCTCCCGGCGCGCGGCGAACGCGGCGAGCACGCCGATCGCCATCACGCCGTTGTGAAGGTCGCCAGCCAGAAAGCGGGAGATCACCACCTCGAGCGGTGCCCACTCAATTACTAGATGAGCCTCCTCATGATCAGGAACGTACTCCCGCTCGGCCTTTGGAACCAGCGTCAGTCCGCGCGCCAGGAAGATCCGCAGCCGCTCGGTGCTTATTCCCGGCGAGGTGAAGAAGTCGGCGAGCACGCGCCAGTCGGCCGCGGTATAGCCGGCCTCCTCGAGCAGCTCGCGCTGCGCGGTCCGCAGCGGCGGCTCACCGCCAACGTCGCGGATCCCTGCCGGTATCTCCCACAGCAGCCGACCCACCGGATGCCGGTACTGGCGGATCAGCAGCACCCGGTCAGCGTCGTCGAGTGCGACCACGGCCACCGCGCCTGGGTGCTCCACCACCTCTCGGTCAGCTTCCTGCCCGTCCGGCATCTTGACGGTGTCGCTGCGTACCGTGACGATCCGCGCACCGACCAGCTTGCGCGTGGCCCGCACCGGCCAGCTCTCGGTGGCGTCACGCAGCCAGTCCGCGCCGCTCATGCGCTCGCGACCGAACGACTTCCGGCCACCGCGGCCGCCGGCATGCTCCTTGCCCGCTCGAGCGCGGCGGCGATCAGGCCGCTGAACAGGGGGTGCGGCCGGGTGGGCCGGGACAGGAACTCCGGGTGCGCCTGGGTCGCGACGAAGAACGGGTGCACCTGACCAGGAAGCTCGACGAACTCGACCAGCCGGCCATCTGGCGACAGCCCCGAGCAGACCAGGCCGGCTGCCTCCAGGGCAGGCCGGTAGGAGTTGTTCACCTCGTAGCGGTGCCTGTGCCGCTCGTACACGATCTCGGCGCCGTACAGGCGGCGCACCAGGCTCCCCTCGGCGAGTACCGCAGGGTAAAGCCCGAGCCGCATGGTCCCGCCCATGTCACGCTCGCCGGCCACGACGTCCTCCTGGTCCGCCATCGTGGCCACGACCGGGTGCTCGGTCTGCGGGTCGAACTCGGCGCTGTTGGCGCCATCCAAGCCGGCCAGGTCCCTGCCCACCTCGATCGCCATGCACTGCAGGCCGAGGCACAGCCCGAGGATCGGGATGCCGTGCTCCCTGGCGTGCCTCACCGCGCCGATCTTCCCTTCGATCCCCCGCACGCCGAAGCCGCCGGGCACCAGGATCCCATCCACGTCGTCCAGGTGCCGGGCGGCGCCGTCCGGCGTCTGGCAGTCGTCGCTCGGCACCCACCGGATGTTCACCCTGGCGTCGTTGCCGAACCCGCCAGCGCGCAGCGCCTCAGCGGGCGACAGGTAGGCGTCGGGCAGGTCCACGTACTTGCCGACCAGCGCGATCGTCACGCTCCTGGCCGGCCGGTGCACCCGGCCGAGCAGCTCGTTCCAGTCGCTCCAGTCCACGTCGCGGAACGGCAGCCCGAGCCGCCGCACCGCGTACGCGTCCAGGCCCTCGGCGTGCAGGATCTTCGGGATGTCGTAGATCGACGGGGCGTCCGGCGTGGAGACCACCGCCTCCTCGTCGACATCGCACATCATGCTGATCTTGCGCTTCAGCCCGTCGCTGATCGGGCGGTCAGAGCGGCACACGATCGCGTCGGGCTGGATGCCGATGCTGCGCAGCGCGGCCACCGAGTGCTGGGTCGGCTTGGTCTTGAGCTCGCCGGACGGCCCGATGTAGGGCAGCAGCGAGACGTGCAGGAAGAAGCACCGGTCCCTGCCGATCTCGTGCCTGATCTGCCTGATCGCCTCGAGGAACGGCAGCGACTCGATGTCGCCCACGGTGCCGCCGACCTCGGTGATCACGACGTCGGTCTGCGGGCCGCCCATCTCGATGATCCGGGCCTTGATCTCGTTGGTGATGTGCGGGATGACCTGCACGGTGTCGCCGAGGTAGTCGCCGCGGCGCTCCTTGGCGATCACGCTCGAGTACACCTGGCCGGTGGTCACGTTCGACGAGCCAGGCAGGTGCGTATCGAGGAACCGCTCATAGTGCCCGATGTCGAGATCGGTCTCCGTGCCGTCGTCGGTGACGAACACCTCGCCGTGCTGGAACGGGTTCATGGTGCCTGGGTCGACGTTCAGATACGGGTCAAGCTTCTGCATGCTGACCCGGAGTCCGCGCATCTTCAGCAGGCGGCCAAGGCTGGAGGCGGTCAGCCCCTTGCCGAGACTGGAAGCGACGCCGCCGGTGACGAAGACGTGCCTGGTGAGGACTGGTCGTGGGGTGTGCGCTGACATCGCCAAGACGGCTCCCGTGGTCAGTGCCGGCGGTGCGGCCCGCCGGTCCACGGGGTCTCAGAATATCAGTAACGATCCGGCGTGACCTGCGCCGACACGACGCGCCCTGACCGATACGGCGCTTCGCCGATCCTTCGGGGGAGTTTGCCGGACGCGTCCGTTAAGTATGGTAAGTCTGTCGTACGCCCTATGGCACCCGTCGGGTCCGTCGGGTGCGCCGGGCGGGAGGGCGGGTCGCAAGTGAACCGAGCACCGTCGGGCGCGGCGATCGCCGGGCTCGGGATGACGAGCCTCGGCCGGGTTTACGGGACCGCGCCGCGCCGCCTCGCCGCCGGCGCCGTGCGACTGGCCGCGGCGGACGCGGGGATGGCGCTCGCCGACATCGACGGGCTGCTGATCTGCCCGGGCATCAGCGGCGGGCTCGACCTGAGCCTGGCCGGCCAGCTCGGTCTTCGGGACCTTTCGCTGCTCGCCGTGATCAGCAGCTTCGGCGCGTCCGCTGTGATGGCGGTGCAGACCGCCGCGCTCGCCGTGACCAGCGGGACGGCCAGGGCGGTCGCCTGCGTGTTCGCCGACACGCCACTGCAGGAAGGTGCCCGGGCCGGCAGCGCGTTCGGTGGCTGGGGCGAGCAGGACGGGCAGGGCGGGCAGAACGGGCAGGGCCGTGCGGCCAGCCGGCCAGAGCGGCACGGGCTGGCCGGCCTCGCCGCCGGCTACGGCTTCAGGTCGGTGACCGTGTACTACGCCCTCGCGGCCCGGCGGCACATGCAGCGGTACGGCACGACGAGCGAGCAGCTCGGCGCGATCGCCGTGGCGCAGCGCCAGTGGGCAGCGGCGAACCCACTCGCGCAGTACCGTGACCCGATCACGCTCGCCGACCACCAGCGGTCGCGCTGGGTGGCCGAGCCGCTGCATCTGCTTGACTGCTCTCTGGTCAGCAACGGCGCCATCGCCGTGATCGTCGTCGCCGCCGAGGCGGCCGCGGACGGCCCGCGGCCGCCCGTCTACATCTGGGGCTGGGGCCAGGGGCATCCCGGCCAGCCGATGGCATCGGGCAGCGACTTCGGCCTGGTCACCGGCGCGGTGCAGGCGGGCAAGGCGGCGATGGGGATGGCCGGGGTGAGCCAGGCCGACGTCACGATGTGCCAGATCTATGACTGCTACACCTACACGGTGCTGGTCACCCTGGAGGACTACGGGTTCTGCGCCAAGGGCGATGGTGGCCCATTCGCAGCTAGCGGCGCGCTGGCGCCCGGCGGGACGCTGCCGGTGAACACTGGCGGCGGGCAGCTTTCCGCGTACTACATGTGGGGGTTCACCCCGCTGTCCGAGGCGGTGATCCAGGCCAGGGGCGACGGCGGTGACCGCCAGTCCCCAGCCAGCGACGTAATCCTGGTCAGCGGGAACGGCGGCATCCTCGCTCATCACGGCACGCTGATCGTGAGCCCGCACGACAGGTCGGCCGGCGGCGCGCGGCCTGGCCGCGCGGCGGCGAGTCGCGAGCGGGCAGCGGCCGAGGACGCGGAGGGCCAGGGCGACAGCGACCACAGCGACAGCGACCACGAAAACAGCGCCCGCGGCGGAAGCGATCACGAAAACAGCGCCCTCGGCGAGGGCGGCAGCAGCGCCAGCAGCGCCAGCAGCGGCAGCAGCGCCAGCAGCGGCAGCAGCGCCAGCAGCGGCAGCAGCGGCAGCGCGGGCGGCGGGCGCCCGGTCGGCGGGCCTGACAGCGTCGGGACCGTGCTGGCCGATGAGCGCGGCGCGCCGTTCTTCGCGGCGGCGTCCCGCGGCGAGCTGCTGATCAGGCGGTGCGACGACTGCCGCGGCTGGCGGGGCCCGTCAGCGTCGCAGTGCCCGTCGTGCGGCGCGGCCCTGTCCTGGGCGGCGGCGTCCGGACGCGGCACACTGGTCAGCTGGTCGGTCGTGCATCCGCGCGACGACGGTCCGGTGGCCGTTCCCGCTCTGGTCGAGCTTGCCGAGGGCCCGTGGCTGTCCGCCGGGCTGTGGCTCGCCGATCCGGCCGGCCTGGCCGGGCTGCGGGCCGGGATGGCGGTCGCGGCTGAGTTCCCCAGCCCCGCCGATGGCGAGAGCTATCCGCTGTTCTGCCCGCTGGCCAGCCCAGGCTCGGGCTGAAAACCGGCCTGAAGGTCGGGCTGGAGCGAAGGCTCGGCCTCGGGCGGCCGCCGTCCCGGTTGCGGCGGCACCCGGACGGGCGGCGCCAGCCGCCCGGTGCTCGCTGGCCAGCCGACCGGCCCAGGCCAGCCGCCGGTGCCCGGCCTGGGCGCTGGTTCGGCCACCACGACTGGCTGGCCGACGAGCGCCTGCGTCGCGGCCGACCCGGCCGCTGCCTGCGGGCCGGCCGTCGTCCGGCCGGGCGGATGCTCGCCGCCCGCCTCTCCGAACCTGGCCAGCGCGACCGCGGCGAATAGCGCGAGCAGGAACCCGGCGACAGCCACGCCGGCCATACCGTGCCTGGTCGTGTCGCCGAGCAGGAGCACGCCGACGACCGCTGGCGGCACCGTCTCGACCAGGATGACCGCCGCGGTCGCCACCGTGACACTGCCGCTCTCCAGCGCCGACGCGTACAGCATGAACGAGATGATCCCCGCGGCCGCCAGCGTGTAGGCGGCCGGGGACCTGATCAGCTGCTGCGGGGAGAACCCGGGCAGGATGCGGGCGCACACGGCGACCACGCCGTAGCCAAGGCCGGCGAGTGCGCCGAGCACGGGGGTCCTGATCCGGCCCGGCAGCCGTCCGGCCAGCACGCCGCCCGCCGCGATCGCCGCCAGCGCGGCTATCAGCGCCAGGTGGAAGTCAATGCCGACGGTCGCCGCGCCCTCTGAGCCCGCCGACGTGCCGAGCAGGCCGACGCCCACGACCACGGCGGTCACCGCGAGCCACTCCCGCAGCGCAAGCACCGCGTGCATCAACCAGGAGGCGCAGACGGCGGTGACGGCCAGGTTGCCCGCGATGATCACCTGCACCTCGAACAGCGGCAGCCGCCGCAGGGCGATCACCTGGCAGACGAACCCGGTGAGGTCGATCACGATGCTGACGAGGAACGGCCACTGGCGCAGCATCCGCAGCACCAGGCTTGGGTCCACCCCGCTGGACACCCCGGCGGCCTCGAGCGCGGGGCGACGCGAGGAGGCCCGGACGGCGATGGCCTGCATCACCGCGCCCAGACCGTAGCAGAAGGCCGCCACGATGGCCGCCGCCAGGCTCACGAGCACACTGACGACCTTACGCTTCGAAAGCTGTCCGTAATCACTCGGTTACGAGATTGCGATGTTTAGTCAGACTCCTGCGGCCTGCATCCCGCGCAGTTCCTGCTTCAGCTCCCGCACTTCGTCCCTGAACCTGGCGGCCAGCTCGAACTGAAGCTCAGCCGCCGCGGCGTGCATCTGATCGGTCAGGGTCGTGATCAGCGCGACCAGGTCCTCGCGAGCCGCGCCACCGCCCCGGCCGGCCTCGCCCTCCGCGCCCCGTACCCCGCCCGCTGCGGCCGCAGCTCTGGCTCGCGCCGCCATGCCAGGCACCGGTGCCTTACCGCGGCTCTGCCGCCGGCCGGAGCCGCCGAGCAGCTTCTCGGTATCGGCGTCCTCGCGCGCGAGCTGGTCAGTGATGTCGGCGATCCGCTTGCGCAGCGGTTGCGGGTCCACGCCACGGGCGACGTTGTAGGCGATCTGCTTGGCGCGGCGCCGGTTCGTCTCGTCGATCGCCTTGCTCATCGACGGCGTCATCTGGTCCGCGTACATGTGCACCTGGCCTGAGACGTTCCGCGCGGCACGGCCGATGGTCTGGATCAGCGACGTACCCGACCGCAGGAAACCCTCCTTGTCCGCGTCGAGTATCGCCACCAGCGAGACCTCGGGGAGGTCAAGTCCCTCGCGCAGCAGGTTGATGCCGACAAGCACGTCGTACTCACCGAGCCGCAGCTCGCGCAGCAGCTCGACCCGGCGCAGCGTGTCCACCTCGCTGTGCAGGTACCTGGCCCGGATGCCGAGCTCAAGCAGGTAGTCGGTGAGGTCCTCGGACATCTTCTTGGTCAGCGTCGTGACCAGCACCCGTTCCGAGCGCTCGGCCCGCAGCCTGATCTCATGCACCAGGTCGTCGATCTGGCCTTTGGTCGGCTTGACGATGATCTCGGGGTCGACCAGGCCGGTCGGCCTGATCACCTGCTCCACCACGTCACCGCCCACCCGCTGCAGCTCGTACGGGCCCGGGGTAGCCGACAGGTACATCGTCTGCCCGATCCGGTCGCAGAACTCCTCCCAGGTGAGCGGCCGGTTGTCGATGGCGCTCGGCAGCCGGAACCCGTGCTCGACGAGCACCCGCTTGCGTGACACGTCACCCTCGTACATGGCGCCTATCTGGGGCACCGTGACATGCGACTCGTCAATGACCAGCAGGAAATCCTCGGGGAAGTAGTCCAGCAGGGTGTTCGGCGCGCTGCCTGCCTCCCGGCCGTCGATGTGCCTGGAGTAGTTCTCGATCCCCGAGCAGCTGCCGACCTGCCGCATCATCTCGATGTCGTAGCTGGTCCGCATCCGCAGCCGCTGCGCCTCGAGCAGCTTGCCCGCTCGCTCAAGCTCGGCGAGCCGGTCGGCAAGCTCTTCCTCGATGCCGGCGATCGCGCGGTCCATCCGCTCAGGCCCGGCGACGTAGTGCGAGGCAGGGAAGATGTAGAGCTCGTCGTCGGTGGTCAGCACCTCGCCGGTGAGGGGGTGCAGGGTCATCAGGCGCTCGATCTCGTCACCGAACATCTCCACCCGGACGGCGTGCTCCTCGTAGACCGGGATCACCTCGATGGTGTCGCCCCGCACTCGGAACGTGCCCCTGGTGAACGACAGGTCGTTGCGCAGGTACTGCATGGCGACCAGCTTGCGCAGCAGCGCATCGCGCTCGATCGTCTCGCCGACCTTCAGCTTGACCATCCGGTCGACGTACTCCTGCGGGGTGCCGAGGCCGTAGATGCACGAGACCGACGCGACCACGATGGTGTCCCGCCTGGTCAGCAGCGAGTTCGTGGCCGAGTGGCGCAGCCGTTCCACCTCATCGTTGATCGATGAGTCCTTCTCGATGTAGGTGTCAGTCTGCGGCACGTACGCCTCAGGCTGGTAGTAGTCGTAGTAGGAGACGAAGTACTCCACCGCGTTGTGCGGCAGCATCTCGCGCAGCTCGTTGGCGAACTGGGCGGCGAGCGTCTTGTTGGGCAGCATCACCAGCATCGGCCGCTGCAGCCGCTCGCCCAGCCAGGCCACGGTCGCAGTCTTGCCGGTGCCGGTGGCGCCGAGCAGGACCGTGTCGGCGGACCCGGCCCTGATCCGCTTCTCAAGCTCGGCGATCGCCGCGGGCTGATCGCCAGCCGGGACCATGTCCGTCACGACCTCGAACGGCGCGACCCGCCGCTGAAGGTCGGTTACTGGGCGCATGCCAGCTCCTGAAGTCGCACCGTTCTACTGTAGGCGGAGGTTCTGACACCCTGGCGGCAGAGCGCAGGGGCGCTGCCCGGAGTAGCTTAAGGGCGGCGGGGGCGGGCACATTGGGCATAACAGGAGGCAACCATGTATCAGCCGTACCCGACATCGGGCCAGGGCCCGCCGCCGCAGCGGCCCGAGCCGCCTCGACCTGTGCGGACCGCGGTCATGCTGATGTACACCGGGGCCGCGCTGAGCGCGGTCGGGGTTGTGCTCGAGCTCGTAGCCGTCCACGGCATAAAGAAGGCGATCAGGAAGGCCGATCCGAACCTGACCGCGGCGCAGATCCACAACGCGGAGGTGTTCGGCGTCGCGCTCGCGGTCATCATCGGGCTGATCGGGATCGGCCTGTGGGTCTGGATGGCGTGGGCGAACGGCCGTGGCAAGAGCTGGGCGCGGGTCGTCGCGAGCGTTCTGTTCGGCCTGAACACCGTCTTCCTGCTCTTGTCGTTCGCGCGACCGCATGTCGGCATCGGCTTGATACTTGACCTGCTCGTCTGGCTCGCCGGACTCGGAGCGATCATCATGATCTGGAACAGGGAGTCCTCGGGCTACTACCAGGCCATGTCCCAGCCGAGGTACTGAGCCCGCCCGGCTCGACCTCGGCCGCCGGCGCCGCAGCGCCTGAACCGCTTGCGAGGGTCAGGCGTCGCGGCGCTGGAGCAGGACAGCGCAGAGCACGACAAGCACGAGTGTCCACAGGCAGAACACCCCGAAGCCTTCCCAGGGCGACAGCAGCTGGCCGAGCCTAGGCCGTGCGCCGAAGATCAGCGACCCGGCCTGCTCGGGCAGGTAGGCATCGATGTGCGCGCCCCAGTTGCCAGGCAGCAGCCCGGACAGGATCGGCAGCACGAGCACGACGCCAATGACGGTGGCGATCGCCCCCGCGGTGTGCCTGATCAGGCCGCCGATCGCCATCGCGAACAGGCCGAGCACGGTGAGGTACAGTCCGGCACCGACCACCGCCCTGGTCACACCTGAGTCGCTCAGCGACACTGCCACCTTGCTGTGCAGCAGCGCCGAGCCGACGAAGAACGAGCAGAACACCACGATCTCGGCAAGCACGACCAGGATCGAGGCGAACACCAGCGCCTTCGCGGCCAGCATCGGCAGCCGCTTCGGCACGGCGAGCAGCGAGGCCCTGATCACGCCGCTCGAGTACTCCGTCGTCATGACCAGGACGCCGAGCACGCAGATGGTGAGCTGGCCGAGGGAGATCCCGGTGCCGAGGATGAAACCGACCGGGTCGAGCACGATCTGAGCGTGCCCGCTTCCGCCTCCGGCCCGCGGCGCGTTCCAGTTCGCCACGATCAGCGCGGTCAGGCCGGCGGTCAGCCCGATCGTGATCACCACGAACAGGATCAGTGTCCACAAGGTCGAGCGCACCGACCTGATCTTGGTCCACTCCGCCCGCAGCAGTCCGGTGATCCTGATCCGGTGCGCCTGCGAAGGCAGCCCGGGCACCCCGGCCGGTGCCGCCGATGGCGTAGCGGGCGACATGGCGGTCACCGGGCACCACCCTTCCCCAGCCCGACCGGCCCTGGCTGACCGTCAGCCGGGCCAGCGTAGGCGCCGCCCGGGTAGGCCATCGAGCCCGCCGAGCCAGGTCCGTGGCCGCCGAACTCCAGCGTCTGCGAGGTCAGTTCCATGAAGGCCTCCTCCAGCGAGGCGATCGGTGTGAGCTCGTGCAGCACCACCGAGGCGGACGCGGCGATCTCCCCGACCCTGGCCGCCTCCATGCCGGTGACCTCGAACAGGCCAGCCCCGTTCACTGGCGGCGGCTCGCCGGGCACCGGCTCAGCCGCGACGACCTTGCCGCCCTCGGCCGTGATCAGCTCGCTCAGCCGCTGCGCGTCGGGTGTGCGCACCCGCACCGACGTCGACGTGCCGCGGGTGATCACCTCGGACGTGCTGGCGTCAGCGATCAGCCGCCCGCGCCCGATCACGATCAGGTGGTCGGCGGTGACCGCCATCTCGTTCATCAGGTGGCTGGAGACGAAGATCGTGCGGCCCTGCGCGGCGAGGTGCTTCATCAGGTTCCTGATCCACAGCACTCCCTCCGGGTCCAGGCCGTTGACTGGCTCGTCGAGCAGCAGCACCTGCGGATCGCCGAGCAGCGCGGCCGCGATGCCCAGCCGCTGGCTCATGCCGAGCGAGAAGCCGCCCGCCCGCTTGCCTGCCACCTCGGTCAGGCCGACCAGGTCGAGCATCTCGTCCGCCCGGCGGGCCGGCAGGCCCTGGGTCTGCGCGAGGAACAGCAGGTGGTTGCGCGCGCTCCGGCCAGGATGCACCGACTTGGCCTCGAGCAGCGCCCCGACGGTCCGCAGCGGGTCAGGCAGGTCATGGTAGAAGTGGCCGTCGATCTTGGCCCATCCCGCCTGGGGCAGGTCCAGGCCAAGGATCAGCCGCATCGTGGTCGACTTGCCTGCGCCGTTCGGGCCGAGGAATCCGGTGACCCGGCCGGACTCCACGTTGAAGGTGAGGCCGTCGACGGCGGTCTTGGTGCCGAATCGCTTCGTCAGGCCGCGTACCTCAATCAAGCTGCTTCCTCCCGTTTGAGCCGGAACGGTATCGCCTGGACGCAAGCTTTCCACGCCCTGGCCGGCCGCCGGGCGGCCGGCCCCGGCCGGCCGTTCCAGAGCGGACCCGGCCTGCCATTTGCCCGGCCGGCCTTTGCACTGCAGTTCCGCTCACCGGCCGGCCCCGGCCAGCCCGGCCCGCCGCCTGAGCTCGGCCCACACCTCGCGGACCCTGGCGTCGAGGTCGGCCAGCGACCCCGAGTTGTCGATGACCATGTCGGCGATCGACAGCCGCTGCTGTCTGGTGGCCTGCGCCGCCATCCGCGCTCCGGCCTGCTCGGCGGTCATGCCGCGGCGGCCAGTGAGCCTGGCGAGCTGTGCCTGCTCGGGCGCGTCTACCACGACCACCAGGTCGTAGCCAGAGCCCAGGTTGTTCTCGGCGATCAGCGGGACGTCGTGCACGACGATCGCATCGGGCCCGGCCGACCGCTCGAGCTCGGCCATCCGCTCGCCGACCAGCGGGTGCACGATAGCGTTCAGCCGCGCCAGCGCCGGCCGGTCGGCGAACACGATCTCGCCGAGCCGTTCCCTGTCAAGCTCGCCAGAGGGCAGCAGCACCTGCTCGCCGAACGCCGCGATCACCGCGGCCAGCCCAGGGGTGCCGGCCGCCACCACCTGCCTGGCGATCGCGTCCGCGTCGATGAGAATGGCACCGTGCCCGGCCAGCCGCCGCGAGACCTCGCTCTTACCAGCGCCGATGCCGCCGGTCAGCCCGACCCTGAGCATCTCAGCCCCTCTGCCCGCCGCCACGACGGCGGCCAGCATGACGGCGGGCCCCCGCACCACCTGCGGGAGCCCGTCATCGTGGCTGTATCGGCCGCGGCCGGCTGGCTAGTTGCGCCCGCCGGACAGCTTCTCGCGCAGCGCCGCGAGCGCCTCGTCCGAGGCCAGCGTGCCGCCCGAGCTCTCAGGCTCGCGGGACCCCGAGGTGTGCGAGCTTGCGCTCGCCTCGGCGTCCTCGCCGTCCTCGGCCTTGTTGCGGGCCTCGGCCACCTGGCGCTGGTGCGCCTCGAACCTGGCGCGCGCCTCGGCGTACTGGCGCTCCCACTCCTCGCGCTGGGCGTCGAATCCCTCCAGCCACTCCCCGGACTCCGGGTCGAAGCCGTCCGGGTAGACGTAGTTGCCCTGCTCGTCGTAGGTGGCCGGCATGCCGTACAGGGTCGGGTCGAAGTCCTCGACGCTGACCTCGCCGCTCGCACCCTCGTTGGCCTGCTTCAGCGACAGGCTGATCCTGCGCCGGTCGAGGTCGATGTCGATGATCTTGACGAAGATCTCGTCGCCCACCTGGACGACCTGCTCGGGGATCTCCACGTGCCGGTCGGCAAGCTCGGAGATGTGCACAAGTCCCTCGATGCCCTCCTCGACCCGCACGAACGCGCCGAACGGCACCAGCTTGGTGACCCGGCCGGGCACGACCTGGCCGATCTGGTGCATCCTCGCGAACTGCTGCCACGGGTCTTCCTGGGTGGACTTCAGCGACAGCGAGACCCGCTCGCGGTCCATGTCCACGTCGAGCACCTCGACCGTGACGTCCTGGCCGACCTCGACCACCTCGCCGGGGTGGTCGATGTGCTTCCACGACAGCTCGGACACGTGCACCAGGCCGTCGACGCCGCCGAGGTCCACGAACGCGCCGAAGTTCACGATCGAGGAGACCGTGCCCTTGCGGATCTGGCCCTTCTGCAGCGTGTTCAGGAAGTTCTGGCGGACCTCGGACTGTGTCTGCTCCAGCCAGGCCCGGCGGGACAGCACCACGTTGTTGCGGTTCTTGTCCAGCTCGATGATCTTCGCCTCGATCTCCTTGCCGACGTACGGCTGGAGGTCGCGCACCCGGCGCATCTCCACCAGCGACGCCGGCAGGAAGCCGCGCAGGCCGATGTCCAGGATCAGGCCACCCTTGACGACCTCGATCACGGTCCCGGTGACGACGCCGTCCTCTTCCTTGATCTTCTCGATCGTGCCCCACGCCCGCTCGTACTGCGCGCGCTTCTTGGACAGGATCAGCCGGCCTTCCTTGTCCTCCTTCTGCAGGACCAGGGCCTCGATGTGATCGCCGGTCTTGACGACGTCATTCGGGTCGACGTCGTGCTTGATCGACAGCTCCCTGGAGGGAATGACGCCCTCGGTCTTGTAGCCGATATCGAGCAGAACCTCGTCCCGATCGACCTTGACGACTGTCCCATCGACAATGTCGCCGTCGTTGAAGTACTTGATCGTCTCGTCGATCGCGGCGAGGAAGGCTTCCTCCGAACCGATGTCGTTGAGGGCTACCTGCGGGGTCGGGGTGGCCTGCGTGCTGCTCGTGGTCATGTGTAAGTGGGCTCCGGATACGGACAGGGATTGTTTTTACTGCGCGCGATACGGCATCCGACACGGTGGCTGGAGTGCCCGATGAGGAACGCCGGCCAGGCTTCAGACCGCCCGTGGGCTGCCTGACCATGGCGGATGCAAGAAGTCACAACGCACCGATCAGCATATGAGAGCGCGGGCGGCGGGTCAATCGCGGTCCCCCGCCGACGGCCGCGCGCCGGGCGGCGCCCGGGGGGCCGGCGGCGGGGGGGCCAGGGCACCCGGGGGCCTCAGACCGAGACCGGTGCGACCGCAGGAGCAGGCACGCTGCGTGCCCGCAGTCGCAGCACCGCGGTCCTTGACAGCACCTCGGCGAGTGCCATCATCACGATCGCCGCGACCCAGGCGCTCGGGCTGGTGATGGAGTGGGCGATCGAGAAGCGCGCGATCGCCGGGCCGCCCCCGTGGCTCGACCAGAACGCGAAGCCGATCCTGGCTCCGACGCCGACGATCCACAGCAGCGCCGCGGCCACGCCCGCCCTGGCCAGGACGGCGCCGTCGCCGCCACGGCGCATGTGCGTGGTCAGCGCGCAGGCCGTGCCGAGTATCGCGCCGATCACGGCGAGCACCACGTCGAACAGGATGTCGTTGCCGCCGCTGGGCACCGAGCGCAGGTACTCGACGGCCACAAAGGCGACGATCACGACCGGCAGCACCAGATTGGTCAGCCCGAGCCTGGTCCACCGGATCTGGCGGAGCACGAGCAGCACAAGCACGCCATTGATGAGATAGTCCTCGGCACTCACGGTTCTGCCTTTCCCTTTCCGGCATCGGATCGCGCCCCGGCAGGGGCGACGCCACCAACGCTAGGCGCGGGCCCGCGGGCCGGCCATCGGCCCCTGAGTTGAGTTTTGCCCGCGTCCCAGTCTCCACCCGGTGGATGAGGCCGCCATTGCCCACTGTGGACAAGCACAGTAGGTGAAAGCCAGCCGCCGGATCGGCGGCCGGAAAGGATCAGCCGCCCGCGGCGCCCGGATCGGCGATGCCGTGCCGGAACGCGTAGCTGACGAGCTGCGCCCGGTCGCGCAGCGCGGTCTTGGCGAAGACATGATTGATGTGCGTCTTGACCGTCGCCTCCGACACGAACAGGGCGGCGGCGATCTCGGCGTTGGACAGCCCGGCCGCGATCCGGCCGAGCACCTCGGCCTCGCGCGGGGTCAGGTCGCAGGAGTAGCCCTGCCTGGCCTGGCCGGCCGACCGGGAGTCCGCGCGACCCTGCCCGCCACGCCCGGCATCGCCGCCGGCCTGTCCGCTATGCCCGGCGTCGGCGCCCGCCGGGCCGACCACGGCGAAGCGGTCCCCGCGCCGCAGCGCGTCGAGCAGCCTGCCCTGCACCGCAGGATCGAGCTGCGCGTGACCGGCGGCCACCGTAGTGATCGCACGCAGGATCTCCTGGGCCCCGGCATCCTTGGTCAGGAACCCCCTGGCGCCCGCCTCGAGCGCGGCGAACACCCAGTCGTCGTCGGAGTACGTGGTCAGCACTACGACCCTGATCCCCGGATCGCCCTCGCGCAGCGCCCTGGTCGCCTCCACGCCGTTGCAGCGCGGCATGTTCAGGTCCATCAGCACCACGTCGGGCCTGAGCTCGCGCGCCAGCCGCACGGCGTCGCGGCCGTCGACCGCGGCGCCGACCACGTCGATGCCGAGCAGCCCGAGCAGCGACTCAAGGCCCTCCCTGACCACCCGCTGGTCGTCGGCGATCAGCACCCGCACCGCGGGCGGCGGCACCGCCTGACCCAGGCCGGTCATCACCGGGCACCCGGCTGCCCGGCGTCAGGCAGCCTGAGCCGCACGGCGAACCCGCCCGCCGTCGGCCCGGCGATCAGGCTGCCGCCCATCAGCTCGGCGCGCTCGCGCATGCCAGTCAGCCCGTAGCCGCCGGGCGTCGTGGCCACCGTCGCGGCGGCATCCGGCGGCATGCCGTCGACAGCCGCAGGCCCGGCCCTCGCCCGCACGTCGTCGACCGACAGCTCGACCTCGCTGTCCTCGTAGGCGAGCAGCAGCCCGACCTGCGCGCCTGGCCCGGCGTGCCGGACGGTATTGGTCAGCGCCTCCTGCGCGGTCCGGTACAGCGTGAGCCCGATCTCCGGGGAGACCGTCCGAGCATTCCCCTGAACGCAGAGCTCGGCGCGGACTCCCGTGGCCTGCGCAGTCTCGCGTACCAGCCGGTCGAGCAGCGCAGGCCCAGGCAGCTCGTCGCCGCGCAGGGCGGCGATCGCCCGCTTGGTGTCAGCGAGGCCGTCCCTCGCCATCCGCTGTGCGCGGCCGACCTGCTCGGCCATCCGCTGCGCGGCGGACTGGCCGCCGGCCGCCTGAGCGCTGAGCAGCTCGATCGTGTCGAGCGCCAGCACCAGGCCGGTCAGCGCGTGGGCGAGGACATCGTGGATCTCCCTGGCCAGCCTGGCCCGCTCGGCCAGGGCCGCGGCCTGCGCCTGCGCCGCCTGGGAGGCGCGCAGCTGCTCGAGCAGTTCCTCAGCGCGGGCCTGGGCCGCGTGCGCCCGCTCGCGCTCAAGCTGGGACGACCGCACGAACGCGCCGACGGAGAACACGAACGCCGCCCCGATCGCCTGGCTGACCAGGCCGGCCAGGGCCGCCTTGCCGCCCTGCACGATCGCGACGTTCATGGCGGCGAAGACGACGAGCGCCGCGGGCAGCGCGGTTCGCGGCGGCAGCGACATGCCGAGGCCGGCCAGGGACAGGTACACGATCACGAAACCTGGAGTTGCGGGCAGCAGCCCGCCGAGCGATGCCCCGGCCAGGCCGATCGTGATGAGCACGGCAAGCTCGGCGCTGTCGGGGAGCCGACCGGACATCAGCGCCGCCGTGCCGCACGCCGCCACCGCCAGGGCCGCCGCCGCGCCGGCGACAACCGGCGCTGGCACGCCGCGCAGGGAGAGCGCCACGCCGACGGCGGCCACGGCGATCACCGCGACGCTCACCGGCCTGGTGATCCACCGCGGCGCCGGCGGCACCCGCGCTTCGGCGGTCCGCTGATCGGCGTCGGTCACCAGGTCACGGTACTTGCTGCGGCTGCCGCTGTGCTCAGCGCCGGGATGGAGCTGCCGCAGCGCGGGTCAACCCTGGGGTTGACCCGCGGTTGCGCGTCTCGCGAGGCGCCGCTCAGTGCGCGGCGTCAGCCCAGCTTCGCCCGGTGCCCATGGACACCTCGAGCGGCACGCTCAGCTCGGAAGCTCCGCACATCGCGCCCCTGACCAGGTCCCTGAGCTGATCGAGCTCGCCGGGAGCCACCTCGAAGAGCAGCTCGTCGTGTACCTGGAGCAGCATCCTCGACGCGAGCCCGCTGCGCCTGATCTGCTCGTCGGCGCGGAGCATGGCGACCTTGATGATGTCGGCCGCCGAGCCCTGGATGGGCGCGTTCAGCGCCATCCGCTCGGCCATCTCCCTTCGCTGCCGGTTGTCTGAGGTGAGGTCGGGCAGGTAGCGGCGGCGGCCGAGCATGGTCTGGGTGTAGCCGTCCTGCCTGGCCTGCGCCACCACCGCGTGCAGGTAATCGCGTACCCCGCCGAACACGGAGAAGTACTCGTCCATGTAGCCGCGCGCCTCGGCGGCCGGCACGCCGAGCTGCTGCGAAAGCCCGTACACGGAAAGCCCGTAGGCCAGGCCGTAGTTCATCGCCTTGACCTTGCTGCGCAGCTCGCCGGTCACCTCGTCGGCCTGCACCCCGAACACCCTGGCCGCGGTCGCCGCGTGGAAGTCGTAGCCGGAGCCGAACGCGGCGGCCAGCGCCTGGTCGCCGGACAGGTGGGCCATGATGCGCAGCTCGATCTGGCTGTAGTCGGCGGTCAGCAGGCACTCGTAGCCAGCCCCCACCACGAAGCCCTGCCTGATCCGCCGGCCCTCCTCGGTCCTGATCGGGATGTTCTGCAGGTTCGGGTCGGTGGAGGAGAGCCGCCCGGTAGCGGCGATCATCTGGTTGTACGTGGTGTGGATCCGGCCGTCCTGCCCGGCCATCGGGATCAGCGAGTCCACGATGCTCTTCAGCTTCGCCACGTCGCGGTGCCGCATCAGGAACTCGAGCACCGGGTGGCCGGTCTGGGCGAGCAGGCCGGCCAGCGCCTCGTTGTCGGTGGTGTAGCCGGTCTTGATCCGCTTGGTCTTGGGCAGCCCGAGCTCGGTGAACAGCACTTCCTGCAGCTGCTTGGGCGAGCCCAGGTTGAACTCGTGCCCGGTAGCCGCGAAGGCACCCTGCTCGGCGGCCTTGACCTCGCCGCCCAGGCTCGCCGACATCTCGATGAAGTGGTCGACGTCGGCCGCGATCCCGGCCCGCTCCATCTCGGCGAGCACGCTGACCAGCGGCAGCTCCACCTCGGCGAGCAGCGCCGTGGCCCCGCGCCTGGCCAGGTCGGCGTCGAGCGCATCGGCAAGCTCGGCCGTCGCGAGCGCCCGCTCGGCCAGCGCCTGCGCTGCCTCGCTCTGCGCCGCCATGTCGAGCGTGAGCTGGCCGGACGGCGCCGCGTCTGGCCCGAGCTCGCGCCTGGTGTAGCGCAGCGCGAGGTCGGCCAGGTCGAACGAGCGCTGGCCGGGCAGCGCCAGGTAGGCGGCGAGCGCGGTGTCGCTGGTCAGACCGCGCAGCACAAGTCCCCTGGCCGCCAGCGCGTGCATCGGGCCCTTGGCGTCGTGCAGCGCCTTCGGCGCGGTCTCGTCGGCCAGCCAGGCCGCCAGCGCCCGCTCGTCCTCCTCGGTCAGCGCGGTCGGGTCCAGGTAGGCCGCGGGGCTGGCGCTGCCCGTTTCGGCGCCTGCCGGGGCCAGCGCAAGCCCGTCCACGTCGCCAGTGCCCCGTCCCCAGCTTCCGCTGACGGCCAGGCCCACCCGGCCCGCCCTGGCGTGCTCGGCGAGCCACCGGCTGACCTCGCCGGGACCGAGCGTGCTGAGGCTCACGTCGAACCCGCCCTCGCCGCCGGGCGGCTGCGCGGCGGCGAGCGGCCCGGTGATCCCGTTAGGCAAGGTGGCGTAGAGCCGGTCGCGCAGGACGCGGAACTGCAGGGTGTCGAAGAGCTGGTGGATCTGCTCCCGGTCCCAGGGGGCCGGGAGCAGCCCGGCCGGGGCGACCTCGAGCGGCACCGCGCGGGCTAGCTCGGTGAGCCTGCGGTTGCGAAGCACGCTGCCGAGGTGCTCGCGCAGGTTGTCCCCGGCCCGGCCCTTGACCTGGTCGACCTTGTCCACCAGCGCGTCAAGCGAGCCGAACTCGGCGATCCACTTCGCCGCGGTCTTCTCGCCCACGCTGGGGATGCCGGGCAGGTTGTCGCTCGGGTCACCGCGCAGCGCGGCGAAGTCTGGGTACTGCACCGGCGTGAGCCCGTACTTCTCCACCACCGCCGCTGGCGTGAACCTCGTCATGTCGCTGATCCCGCGCCTGGTCATCAGCACGGTCACGTCGTCGCTCACCAGCTGGAGCGCGTCCCGGTCACCGGTGACGATCAGCACCTTCATGCCCTCGGCGGCCGCCTGGGTGGCCAGGGTCGCGATGATGTCGTCGGCCTCGTAGCCGGCCGCCGACAGGCGCTGGATGCCGAGCGCGTCGAGCACCTCGAAGATCAGGCTCAGCTGCCCCTTGAAGTCGGCGGGCGTCTCCTTGCGGGTGGCCTTGTACTCGACGAACTCCTCGTGCCTGAAGGTCGGCTCGCTGCGGTCGAACGCCACGGCGACGTGGCTGGGCCGCTCGTCTCGCAGCACGTTGATCAGCATCGCGGTGAACCCGTAGACGGCGTTCGTCGGCTGGCCGGTCGTCGTCGAGAAGTTCTCCGGCGGCAGGGCGAAGAACGCGCGGTAGGCCAGGGAATGCCCGTCGAGCAGGAGCAGCAGCTCATGACCCGCGCTGCCGGCCGGGGTCGGGTTCGTTTCAGCCACCGGTCAATCCTAGGCTGCGACGTGCGCCGGCCAGACGCGTGCGGCGAACTCGGAGGTAGCGATGGCGGACGACGAGGCGACGCTGGCGGCGTGGGGCGACCTGAACCTGGTGCATACCAACACGCTGGCGCACCGGATGGGGATCACGATCACCGAGGCGTCGCCGCAGCGTGTCGTCGGGATCATGCCGGTGGAAGGGAACATCCAGCCGTACGGGCTGCTGCACGGCGGCGCGTCCTGCGTGCTTGCCGAGACGCTCGGGTCGACCGGAGCGGCGCTGCATGCCGGGCCCGGCCGGGTCACCGTGGGCATCGAGATCAGCGCGACGCACCATCGCGGTGCCACGGCAGGCCAGGTGACCGGCGTGGCTACCCAGCTGCACGGCGGCCGGACGCTGGCGACCTACGAGATCGTGATCACCGACGACGGCGGCCGCCGGGTGTGCACGGCCAGGCTGAGCTGCCTGCTGCGGGACGCGGTCCCTGGCGACGCGCCAGGCCTGGGTGGGGGCGCTGGCTGATGCGCGGTGTCGGCACGCTGCTCAACGTCGCCACGGTGCTGGCAGGCGCGTCGATCGGCGTGCTGGTCGGCGACCGGCTGCCGCGGCGGACCAGGGACGTCGTCACCGACGGGGTCGGGCTCGTCGTCCTGATGGTGGCCGTGCTCGACGGCGCGAGCGTGCTCGACCCTGCGCTGCGCCGCGCGGTCGGGACCTCGGCACCGGTCCTGATCGTGCTCGGCTCGATCCTGCTCGGCGGCATCGCCGGCTCGCTGCTGCGGATCGAGGACCGGCTGAACGGCGTCGGCGCGCTGCTCCAGCGACGGCTCACCAGGGCGGGGCGGGCGCAGGTCAGCGACGTGGTCGAGGACGGCGGCGTGGCCGAAGGCGTGGTCGAGGGCGTGATCACGCAGGACGCTGGCCGACCTGCCTCGGCGATGAGCGAGCGCGAGCGGTTCATTCAGGGCTTTGTCACGGCCTCCCTTGTCTACTGCGTCGGCCCGCTGACCATACTCGGCTCGCTGCAGGACGGTCTCGGCGACGGGTTCAGCCAGCTCGCGCTGAAAAGCGTGCTCGACGGGTTCACCTCGATCGCGTTCGCCGCGACACTCGGCTGGGGCGTCGCCGCCGCGGCGATCAGCGTGCTGGTCGTCCAGGGGTCGCTGACCGCCGTGGCCGCGGCGCTCGGCGGGCTCATCCCGGCCGCCGGGGTGGCCGCTCTGACCGCCACGGGCGGCCTGCTGCTGGCCGGGATCGCGCTGCGGCTGCTGCGGGTGCGCTCGCTGCCGGTGGCCGACCTGCTGCCCGCCCTGATCGTCGCGCCGGTGCTCACCGAGGTGGTCGCCAGCCTGCGCTGAGCTTGGCTCATCTCGCCCCGTGCGCGTCGTTACGTCCCGCGCGCAGGCCGGGACGGGTGCGCACCGAACCACTCCGGACGCAATGAACGGATGTTCTTCCCATACCGGCCGGGTAATGGCAGTGTCTGCGCGCGGCGCGGCCGCGCTCGCTACGGTGTTCCCCGGAGCTCGGCGATGCCCGAGTAGAGAACGTGCCGGCCCGGGGAAGGCCGACACGGCACCAAAGGGACTTGCCCTGGCTCCGCACCGCCGCCGCCCATAGGCAGCGGACGGCTGCAAGCGAGCGGGGCCGGGTCCTCAGAGGACAGACCCGGGCCCCGCTCGCTTGCGTCACGACTCCTGCGCGGCCCCGGCCTCCGGCGGCGCGGGCTCGGCAGGCGGCGTCTGGCCCGCTGCGGGTTCATCTCCCTGGACGGACTGGCTGTCGAGTATCTCGTGCGCCAGCGCGCCCATGGTCATCCTGCGGTCCATCGAGGTCTTCTGTATCCACCTGAAGGCCTCGGGCTCGGTCATACCCCGGCTCGTCTGGAGCACCCCCTTGGCCCGGTCGAGCAGCTTGCGGGTGGCCAGCCGCTGGCGCAGGTCGCCGATCTCCGACTGAAGGGCGGTGACCTCGGCGAAACGACTGACGGCGATCTCGATGGCCGGGATCAGCTCGGCCTTGGTGAACGGCTTCACCAGGTAGGCCATGGCGCCGGCGCTGCTCGCCCGCTGTACCAGGTCGCGCTGGGAGAACGCGGTCAGGATGACGACCGGCGCGAGGCGCCGTTCCGAGATCCGCTCGGCAGCGGAGATGCCGTCGAGCACCGGCATCTTGACATCCATGATCACGAGGTCGGGCCGCAGCTCGTCGGCCAGCCGGACGGCTGTATCGCCGTCGGATGCCTCGCCGACCACGACATAAGCGTCCTGACCAGGCTCCTCAAGCATCTCCTTGAGGTCCAGCCGGATCAGCGCCTCGTCCTCGGCGATCACTACACGGTAGGGAGTCTGGCTCACCCACTGAAGCCTATCCACAGCCGCTAGATTGAGTGCATGCACGGCACGCCACGCGTTGCGCCGTGTTGCCCCGGTAGACCAACGGCAGAGTCAATGGCCTCAAAATCCATCAAGTGTGGGTTCGAATCCCACCCGGGGCACCCGGGGCGCTGGCCAGCAGCGGCTGCGGGCCGTGCCGGTCCCTGGTGGCGTACAGGTAGACGGCCGCGCCGAGCGCGATGATTACGGCGAAGACCTGTTCGGCCAGCACGCCCGAGCGCCGCTGGGAGCCGGTCAGCAGCAGCGAGACGATCACCAGGCGGCCGATCGCGTACAGGCCGGCGCACAGCGCGAGCGCGCGCTCCCCGGTCAGCCGCCCGGCCAAGATCAGCCTGATCAGCGCGAGCCCTACCAGGATGTCGAACAGCGACTCGTAGAGGAACAGCGGCTGGAAGGTGCCGAAGTCCTGGTAGCCGGGCACCCGGAACCTGGGCGAGATCGGGACGGCCCACGGCCACGAGGACGGCGCGCCGTACAGACCCTGGGAGAACCAGTTGCCGAGCACGGCGATGCCCTGGCCGATGGCGAGGCCGGGCACGGCCGCGCCGAGCACCGGGCCGATCCCCGTGCCGGTCCTGCGGCACCAGATCAGCGCAGCGGCCAGGCCGCCAGCGGCGGCGCCGGGCAGACCAAGCCCGCCGTCCCAGATGCGCAGGACGTCCACCCAGTCGCGGTTGCCGCCGAAGAACTGCTGGTAGCCGACGATGACCCGGTACAGCCGGGCGCCGACCAGCGCGGCGGGAACGGCGATGGTGGCCAGGTCGACGATCAGCCAGGGCCGCCCGCCGGCCGCACGGTACCGGCGCTCGGCCACCCACAGCGCCACCAGGATGCCGAGCACCACGCACAGGGCGTAGCCGTGCACCGGCACCGGGCCAAGGTGCCACTGACCGCTGGGCGGACCTGGCAGCGAGGCGAGCGGCATGCCCGTGACGTTACTCCGCCAGACCCGGCCGGCCGGGCTAATTCGGGCCGTAGCGCGAGGTCAGCGGGGCTACAGGCGAAGCGGGGCAGCGCTGGCCGCGATCGCGGCCTGCAGGCCGGTTTCTCCGGCCAGATACCGGTCAGCGGCCGCGGCTGCCGACCGGCCCTCCGCGATGGCCCAGACGATCAGCGACTGGCCGCGCCCCATGTCGCCAGCGGCGAACACGCCGGGCACGGCCGTGGCGTACTGGTCGTCCCTCGCCACGTTGCCGCGCTCGGTCAGGCCGGTGCCGAGCCCGGCGAGAAGCTCGCTGTCCTCGGCACCGGAAAAGCCCATCGCCAGCAGCACCAGGTCGCAGGCGAGCTCCCGCTCGGTGCCCGCACGCGGCGCGAAGCGCCCGCCTGACGGCTCCACCTCGACCAGGCGCAGCGCGCGCACCCGGCCTGCCTCGTCGGGCAGGAACTCCTTGGTGGACACCGCGTAGACCCGTTCCCCGCCTTCCTCGTGCGCGCTCGAGACCCGGTAGATCATCGGGTAAGTCGGCCAGGGCTGGCCGTCGGGACGATGCCGCGGCGGCCTCGGCAGGATCTCCAGCTGGGCCACCGAGGCGGCGCCCTGGCGCAGCGCGGTGCCCAGGCAGTCGGCACCGGTGTCACCGCCGCCGATGATCACCACGTGCCTCCCGGCGGCCGAGATGGCCGCTGCGCCCTGCCCGGCCGCCGCGCGATTGGCCTGCGGCAGGTAGGTCATCGCCTGGTGGATGCCGTCGAGCCCGGCACCGGGCACCGGCAGCCCGCGCGCCACCCTCGCGCCGCCCGCCAGCACGATCGCCTGGTACCGCGCGCGCAGGTCGGCGGCGCTGATGTCCACGCCGGCGTGCACGCCGCAGCGGAAGACCGTGCCCTCGGCGCGCATCTGGTCGAGCCGCCTGTCGAGCCGCCACTTCTCCATCTTGAACTCGGGGATGCCGTAGCGGAGCAGCCCGCCCGGCTGGTCGTCACGCTCGAACACGGTCACCGCGTGCCCGGCCCTGGTCAGCTGCTGCGCGGCGGCCAGCCCGGCCGGGCCTGATCCGATCACGGCCACCGGCTTGCCCGCCGCCCTGGCGGCCTTCGCCGGCGGCTGGCTGGTGACCCAGCCCTCGGCCCAGGCCCGGTCCACGATCTCGATCTCGATCTGCTTGATCGCGACCGGGTCGGCGTTGATGCCGAGCACGCAGGCGGCCTCGCACGGCGCCGGGCAGAGCAGGCCGGTGAACTCGGGGAAGTTGTTGGTCGCGTGCAGCCGTGCGGCAGCGTCCTGCCAGTGCTGGCGCCAGGTCAGGTCGTTCCACTCGGGGATCAGGTTGCCGAGCGGGCAGCCGCTGTGGCAGAACGGCACGCCGCAGTCCATGCAGCGGCCGGCCTGGCGCTCGGTGTCGGCCGGGCGGATCTCCTGGTACACCTCGCGCCAGTCCGTGATCCGCACGTCGACCGGGCGGCGGGCGGCGGTGCGCCGCGGCGTGGTCATGAATCCGGTCGGGTCAGCCATCGCAGCCCCCTAGCTCCGCGCGGCGGCCATGACCGCCGCGGCGACGTCCTGGCCGTCCCGCTCGGCCCGCCGGGTCGCGGCGAGCACCCGCTTGTAGTCCCTCGGCATCACCCTGTGCAGCCGCGGAAGCGCCGCGGGCCAGTCGGCGAGCAGCCCGGCCGCCACCGCCGACCCGGTCTCCGCCTGGTACCTGCCGAGCAGGTCGGCCAGGTACTCGGCATCGGCTGCGTCGACCGGCTCGATATCCACCATCTCGGTGTTGACCAGGGTCAGGTCGGGGTCGAGCAGGTAGGCGATGCCGCCGGACATGCCGGCCGCGAAGTTCCTGCCGACCTGGCCGAGCAGCACGGCCCGGCCACCGGTCATGTACTCGCAGCCGTGATCCCCCGCTCCCTCGGCGACCGCGGTGGCGCCCGAGTTCCTGACACAGAACCGCTCGCCGACCACCCCGCGCAGGAAGAGCTCGCCTCCGGTGGCGCCGTACCCGATCACGTTGCCCGCGATGACCTGCTGGTGCGCGGCGAACAGGGCGGCACGGTCGGGGACGACCACGATCCGGCCGCCAGACAGGCCCTTTCCGACGTAGTCGTTCGCGTCGCCGCTCAGCCGGATCGTGATGCCGCGTGGCAGGAAGGCGCCGAGCGACTGCCCGGCCGATCCCCGCAGGCCGACCATGATGGTGTCATCGGGCAGGCCCTCGCCGCCCCAGCGCCTGGTCACCTCGTAGCCGAGCATGGTCCCGACGGTCCGGTTCACGTTCCGCACCGGCAGGTCGAGGCGGACCGGCCTGCCCTCTTCCAGGGCGCCCTCGGCCAGCTGGATCAGGGTGTTGTCCAGCACGAGGTGGCGGCGGTCCTCCTGGCTCGTGGTGCGGCGGCGAGCCGAGCCAGGCGGCAGCTCGGGCACGTGTAGCAACGGCGCCAGGTCGAGCAGAGACGCCCTGGGCTGGCCTGCCTTGGGAGGCTGCACTTGGCCGCCGCCCGCCGCCGGGCGGGTGGTCAGCAGCTCGGCCTGGCCCACCGCCTCGGCCAGGGTGCGGAAGCCGAGCAACGCCAGGTACTCGCGCACCTGCTCGGCGATGAACCGCATGAAGGTCACCACGTACTCCGGCCGGCCGGCGAACCGGCGGCGCAGCTCGGGGTTCTGGGTGGCGACGCCGACCGGGCAGGTGTCGTTGTGGCAGGCCCGCATCATCACGCAGCCGACGGTGACCAGCGGCGCGGTGGCGAATCCGAACTCCTCGGCACCGAGCAGCGCGGCCACGATCACGTCGCGGCCGGTCTTGAGCTGGCCGTCGACCTGGACCACCACGCGCTCGCGCAGCCCGTTGCGCAGCAGCGTCTGTTGGGTCTCGGCCAGGCCGAGCTCCCACGGCCCGCCCGCGTGCTTGATGCTGGTCAGCGGCGACGCGCCGGTGCCGCCGTCATGCCCGGAGATCAGCACCACGTCGGAGTGCGCCTTGGCCACGCCCGCCGCGATGGTCCCGACACCGATCTCAGAGACCAGCTTGACGCTCACCCTGGCCGCCGGGTTGGCGTTCTTCAGGTCGCTGATCAGCTGCGCCAGGTCCTCGATCGAGTAGATGTCGTGGTGCGGGGGCGGCGAGATCAGGCCGACCCCCGGGGTGGAGTGCCTGGTCTTGGCGATCCACGGGTAGACCTTGTGCGCGGGAAGCTGCCCGCCCTCGCCGGGCTTGGCGCCCTGCGCCATCTTGATCTGCAGGTCGTTGGCGTTCACCAGGTACTCGCTGGTCACGCCGAAGCGGCCGCTGGCCACCTGCTTGATCGCCGAGCGGCGCAGGTCGCCGCTGGCGTCGGCGGCGTAGCGCTCGGCGTCCTCGCCGCCCTCGCCGGAGTTCGACCGGCCGCCGAGCCGGTTCATCGCGATGGCCAGGACCTCGTGCGCCTCGGCCGACAGCGAGCCGTAGGACATCGCGCCGGTGACGAACCGCTGCACGATCTCGCTGACCGGCTCGACCTCGTCAAGCGGCACCGGCGCCCGCGCGCCCGGGCCGCCGTCCTGGCTAGGGGCGCCGCCGCCCGCGTCGTCCACGCCCCGGATGGCGAGCAGGCCGCGCAGCGTCATCAGCCTGGCCGACTGCTCGTCCACCTCCCTGGCGTACTGACGGAAGATCTCCATCTGGCCGGTGCGGGTCGCCTGCTGCAGCCGGAAGATCGCCTCCGGGCTGAACAGGTGCGGCTCGCCGTCCCTGCGCCAGCGGTAGGCACCGCCCGGCGGCAGCACCAGCCGGTCCGACCCGACGGGGCGGCGCGGATAGGCACTGGCCACCCGGGCCTCGTTGTCGGCCGCGAGCTGGTCGAAGCCGACGCCGCCGATCCTGGACGCCGTGCCTGCGAAGCAGACGTCGATCACCTCGGTGCCGAGCCCGATCGCCTCGAAGATCTGGGCGCCGGTGTAGGACGCCACGGTAGAGACGCCCATCTTCGACATGATCTTGAGCAGCCCCTTGCCGAGCGCCTTGATCAGGTTCGCGGCCGCCTTGCGGCTGCCGACCCCCTCGAGCAGCCCGGCGCGGGCCATGTCCTCGACGGTCTCCAGGGCCAGGTAGGGGCAGACGGCCGCGGCGCCATAGCCGATCAGCAGCGCCACATGATGCGTCTCCCGCACGTCGCCTGCCTCCACCACCAGGCCGACCTTGGTCCTGGTCCGGTCCCTGATCAGGTGGTGGTGCACGGCGCCGGTCATCAGCAGCGACGGGATCGGCGCCCACTCGGCCGCGTCGTCGGCCGGCGGCCCGCCGGTCAGCGTCTGGCCGCCGCCCATCGCGGCGCCGCGGTCGGACAGCACGATGATCTTCGCGCCGCGCCTGATCGCTGCCGACACCTCGGCGCAGATCTCGGCCAGCCGCTCGCGCAGCGCGGTGCCGCCGCCGGAGGTCAGGTAGCGCCCGTCCACCAGGTGCGCGGCGAAGCCTGGCAGATCGCGGTCCTCGTTGATGTGGATGATCTTGGCAAGGTCGCTGTCGTCGATCACCGGGAAAGGGAGCACGACCTGGCGGCAGGACGCCGGGCCCGGGTCGAAGATGTTGTGCTCAGGGCCGGTGGCGGCGGCTAGGGAGGTGACGAGCTCCTCCCTGATCGCGTCCAGCGGCGGGTTGGTCACCTGGGCGAACAGCTGGGTGAAGTAGTCGAAGATCAGCCGCGGCCGGTCCGAGAGCGCTGCCAGCGGCGTATCGTCGCCCATCGAGCCGACCGGCTCGGCGCCGGTGCGGGCCATCGGGCCGAGCACGACCGTCCGGTCCTCCTCGGTGTAGCCGAACAGGTGCTGCTGTGTGGCCAGCGCCTGGCCGTCGGGCAGCTCCCTGCTGCGGTCGGGCAGGTCGTCCAGGTGCAGCAGCCCGGCGTGCAGCCACTCGTCATAGGGGTGCTCGGCCGCGAGCTCGGCCTTGACCTCGGAGTCCTCGATGATCCGGCCCGCCGCGGTGTCGACCAGGAACACCTTGCCAGGCTGCAGCCGGCCCTTGCGCACGATCTGCGACGGCTCGATGTCGAGCACGCCGACCTCGCTGGCCAGGACCACGAGACCGTCGCTGGTCACCCAGTACCGGCCCGGGCGCAGGCCGTTCCTGTCGAGCACCGCGCCGGCGATCGTGCCGTCGGTGAATGCGATCAGCGCCGGCCCGTCCCATGGCTCCATCAGCGAGGAGTGGAAGCGGTAGAACGCCCGCAGCGCGGGATCCATCCTGGCGTCGTTCTCCCACGCCTGCGGGATCATCATCAGCACCGAGTGCGGCAGCGAGCGGCCGCCAAGGTGCAGCAGCTCGAGGCAGGCATCGAAGCTGGCCGAGTCGCTGGCTGACTCGTCGAGCAGCGGCAGCAGCCGCTCGATGCCGCGGCCGTCCGCGTCGGCCGGGAAGACGTCCGTGGCCAGCATCGCCTCGCGGGCCCGCAGCCAGTTCCTGTTGCCGCGGATCGTGTTGATCTCGCCGTTGTGCGCGATGAAGCGGAACGGGTGGGCCAGCGGCCATGAAGGGAACGTGTTGGTGGAGAACCGCGAGTGCGCCAGCGCGAGCGCCGAGGCGTACCTGGGGTCGGTCAGGTCAGGGTAGAAGCGCTCGAGCTGGAGCGCGGTCAGCATCCCCTTGTACACGATCGTCGCGCAGGACAGGCTGGCCAGGTAGACGCCGGTCTCATGCTCGATCCTTTTGCGCAGGCAGAACGCGCGGCGGTCCAGGTCGATCCCGTGCTCGCCGGCGGCCGATGCCACGAACAGCTGCACCAGCCTGGGCAGCACCGCGAGCGCGCCGGCACCGCAGGCCGCCGGGTCGTGCGGCACCTCGCGCCAGCCGAGCACGGAAAGTCCCTCGGTGTGCGCGAGCGCCTCGATCCTGGCGATCTGGCTGGCTTCGCCGGCCTGTCCGGCCGGCCCTGGCAGGAACGCCAGGCCCGCGGCGTAGTACCCCGGCGGCGGAAGCTCGAAGCCGGCGACGGCACGGAAGAAGTCGTCGGGCATCTGGGTCAGGATCCCCGCACCGTCTCCGGTCTCAGGGTCGGCGCCCTTGGCGCCCCTGTGGTCCAGGTTGCGCAGTACCGTGAGCGCCTGGGAGACCGTGCCGTGGCCGCGCCTGCCTGACAAGTCAGCCACCATGCCCACGCCGCAGGCGTCGTGCTCGAACCGCGGGTCGTACAGCCCGGCGCTACGCGAACCGGGAACGAGGGAAGCAGGGGTCACCGAATTCTGGGTTGGGGCCATCCGCACTCCTGTCGTCTCGTCCGCCACGTCCACGGCAAACAAAGCGGAGGGACGACATTGGCCCGCCAGACGGGCTCAGCTAACACTCTGGTCAGGTGAGCATCACAAGGACATCATAGCTGGTAGGTCCCAGACGTTACCTGCGGGTAAATTCCATGTTTCGCTGCCGTGAAACCGCTGGATGCGGGCGTGCCATGGCGATCCCATGGCCAGCCCGAGCCGGCGCCTGGCGCAAGCCGGTCAGATCTCGTCCCAGCTCGCGGACTCGTAGGCCGCGGCCAGTAGGTCGGTCAGCTCCCGCCGCACCGGGAGCGCGAGGCCGTCCACCTGCGCGACCGGGGCGATGCCGTGGGAGTTGGTTACGAACATGGCCGCGAAGGCCGGCAGGTCCGATACCCGGACGTGCTCCCGGCGGGACGCCAGCCCCGCCCTCCCCTGGTACTGCTCGATCAGCTGCATGGTAATCCCGCGCAGGGCCGGAGCCGCCGGCCAGACCAGCGCCGCGCCGTCGTAGAACACCACGTTGGTGATGGAGCCCTCCGAGATGAGCCCGTCCTGGCCGGTCAGCAGGGCCTCGTCGTATCCCTCGCCGAGCACCTGCCGCTGGTAGTAGGCCTGCCCGAAGTCGCTGGCGTGCTTGAGATGGGCCAGCGAGCGCTGATAGGGCACCGCCCTGAGCCGCCAGGGTCCGCTGCCCATGTCTCCCGGCGGCCTGATCGTGACCAGCGCTGCCGGCCGGTCGGCGCTCTCGCGCACGGCGACCCGCACCGAGGCGTCAGCGACGTCGTCACCCAGGGCGTGCCTGATGTAGCGGCGGATCAGGGCGCCGTCGAGCGGCTCGCCAAACATCTCCCTGTTGGCCGCGTCCAGCCGAGCGAGGTGCAGGTCGAGCCCTCGTACCTTGCCATCCCTGACCTGCATCGCCGTAAAGTGCCCGTAGCCGCCGAGCAACGCGCCGCTCCGCGCGTCCGGCGCGAGAGCTGACCCGTCGATCTCGGCGCGGGGCAGCGCCGGCGGCGGCGCGGTCACGAGACCGGGCGCCGCACGCCCGCCGCGAGCTCGGCGGCCAGCCCGGCTACGGCGTCCAGGCCGGCCGGGCCATCCTTGGCGTCAAGCAGCCGCTGCACGAACGCCGAGCCGACGATCACCCCGTCGGCGAACTCCGCGATCTCTGCCGCCTGGGCCGCCGTGCTCACCCCGAGCCCTAGCGCCACAGGCAGCTCCGTGTGCTGCCTGATTCTCGCGACCAGCCCTCTGGCTGCACCGCTGACGGCCGTCCTGGCACCTGTGGTGCCCATCACCGATGCCGCGTAGACGAAGCCGCCGCAGGCCGACGTGATCAGCTTGATCCGCTCATCGGAGGAACTTGGGGCGACCAGGAAGACACGGTCGAGCGCGTACTCGGCGGCCGCCTCCAGCCAGGAGCCTGCCTCCTCGGGCGGCAGGTCAGGCGTGATCAGCCCGCAGCCGCCCGCGGCGGCGAGGTCGGCAGCGAAGGCGCGCACGCCGTAGTGGTCGATCGGGTTCCAGTAGGTCATGACCAGCACGGGCACGCCCGTCGCCGCGACCGCCTCGACGGTGGCGAGCACGTCGGCCACTCGCACGCCGCCTTCGAGCGCGCGGTGCACGGCCTCCTGGATGACAGGGCCGTCCATCAGCGGATCGGAGTACGGCAGCCCGATCTCCACGACGTCGGCGCCCGAGCGTGCCATCGCGGCAGCGGCGGCGATCGCGTCGCCGGGGGTGGGGAAGCCGGCCGGCAGGTATCCGACCAGCGCCGCCCTGTCCTCCGCCTTCGCGCGGGCGAACGCCGCGCCGGCCCTGATCACCGGGCGGCCTGCGGGTCGAGATGCCCGAACCAGCGGGCTGCGATGTCCACGTCCTTGTCGCCTCGCCCGGACAGGCTGACCAGCAGCACCGCCTCAGGGCCTAGCTCCCGGCCCGCCTGCAGCGCGCCGGCCAGCGCGTGCGCCGACTCGATCGCCGGGATGATCCCCTCGGTGCGGCAGAGCAGGCTGAACGCGGCCATTGCCTCGCTGTCGGTGATCGCCTGGTACTGTGCCCGGCCGGTCTCGTGCAGCCAGGCGTGCTCCGGGCCGACCCCCGGGTAGTCGAGCCCGGCGGAGATCGAGTGCGTCGGCAGGGTCTGGCCGTCGGGGTCCTGCAGCAGGTAGGTGCGCATGCCGTGGATCACGCCCGGCGAGCCGCCGGCCAGCGTGGCCGAGTGCCGGCCGGTGGCCAGCCCCTCGCCGCCCGCTTCGCAGCCGATCAGCCGCACCCCGGCGTCCCCGATGAACGCGTGGAACGCGCCGATCGCGTTGGAGCCGCCGCCGACGCAGGCGATCACGGCGTCGGGCAGGCGGCCAGCCTGCGCCGTGACCTGCTCCCTGGCCTCGACGCCGATCACCCGCTGGAAGTCCCTGACCATCATCGGGAACGGGTGCGGACCCATCACCGAGCCGATGCAGTAGTGGGTGTCCTGCACGCTGGCCACCCAGTCGCGGAACGTCTCGTTGATCGCGTCCTTCAGGGTCCGGCTGCCGATCGTGACCGGCACCACCCGGGTGCCGAGCATCTGCATCCTGGCCACGTTGAGCGCCTGCCTGCGGGTGTCCTCCTCGCCCATGTAGACGACGCAGTCCAGGCCGAACAGCGCGGCGGCGGTCGCCGTGGCCACCCCGTGCTGGCCGGCTCCGGTCTCGGCGATGATCCTGGTCTTGCCCATCCTCTTGGTGAGCAGCGCCTGGCCGATCACATTGTTGATCTTGTGCGAGCCGGTGTGCGCCATATCCTCCCGCTTGAGGAAAATCCGGCACCCGCCAGCATGCTCGGCGAACCTGGGCGCCTCGGTCAGCAAGGTCGGCCTGCCGATGTAATCGCGCCGCAGCCTGGCCAGCTCGGCCTGGAAGTCGGGATCGTCCTTGGCCGCCTCATAGGCCGCGCTGAGCTCGGCGAGGGCCGACATCAGCGCCTCGGGGGCGTGCCTGCCGCCGAATCTGCCGAAGTGGCCGCTGGCGTCGGGCAGCGCAGGCGCGGCGGCGGCCGGGACCGACGTGGTCATGAGCTGCCTCCGCGGTCGCCGCGCAGCGCGGGATGGGAACCCGCGGTCACCAGGTCGGCCACGGCCGATCGCGGGTCCTTGCCGACCACCAGGCTCTCCCCGACCAGCACGGCGTCGGCGCCGGCGGCGGCGTAGGCGAGCAGGTCATGCGGCCCGCGCACGCCCGACTCGGCAATCTTGACGATGTCGTCGGGGATCCTTGGGGCGAGCCGCGCGAAGATCGAGCGGTCCACCTCGAGCGTCGCCAGGTCCCGCGCGTTCACGCCGATCACCATGGGCCCGGCGTCCAGTGCCCTGCTCAGCTCGTCGGCCGAGTGCACCTCGACCAGCGGCACCAGGCCGATCGAGGTGGCCCGCTCGACCAGCGACACCAGTGCGTTCTGCTCAAGCGCGGCCACGATCAGCAGCACCATGTCCGCGCCGTAGGCCCTGGCCTCCCACAGCTGATAGGAGCTGATCACGAAGTCCTTGCGCAGCACTGGCACCTGCACCACGTCCCTGACCGCCGCGAGGTCCTCCAGGCTCCCGCCGAACCGCCGCTGCTCGGTCAGGACGCTGATGATGCTGGCGCCGCCGGCCTCGTAGTCGGTGGCCAGCGCGGCCGGGTCGGCGATCGCGGCGAGCGCGCCCTTGGACGGGCTCGACCGCTTGACCTCAGCGATCACCGCCACGCCCTCGCCGCGCAGCGCCGCCATCACGTCGCGGGGTGACGGTGCCCGGCCTGCCGCTTCCTTCACCTGCTCGAGCGGTGCGGCGAGCTGCCGCGCCGCAAGGTCGGCCCGGACGTCAACGAGTATGTCGTCGAGCACGCTCACGCGGTTCTGCTGCCCCCTCGGGTGGGTTGCCTGGCGCCCCGATCGTATCGGTAGAAGTTTCCACGCCAGCCGCCGCCCCTGCCGCCGCCGTCGCTGGCTGAGACCATGCGACTGCGGATCGTGTTCCGCCTCACTCGGGCCAGGCTGTCGGGTCCTCTCCCGCGCTCAGCGACTCCCACATGCTCTGGCCGCGGCCCGCCGCGGCGCTGGCCGCCCTGGCCGGCCCAGCCGGCCTGGCCGGATGGGCGGCCGCGTCGGCCGGCGCCACCGCCGCGGGCGTGCCGTCGCTGGCCGGCGCGGGCTCCGACGCCGACATCGCGGGCGCCGGCGAGGCCGGCCGCTCGGGCCGGTCGTACCTGGCCGACATTGCGGGCAGGTGCCGGGCCCTGACCAGCACGGCAAGGCCAGCCACGGCCAGCAGCACCGCGCCGGCGATCATCGCCGCGCGCCAGTCCGCGCCGCCAGTGAGCACGTGGACGGGCACGCCGGACAGATAGGCGCCGCCGCTGCTGCCCGCTCCGGCACCGGCCGTCACCGAGCCCGCCGCCGTCCCGGCGCCCGCGCCGGTGGCTGGCGCGGCGGCCGCGCTGCTCGCGGCGGCGAGCGCCTGCCCGCGGGTCACCCGGCTGGTCGCGATCAGGCCGATCCAGCCGCCCAGCCCGACGGTGATCATGCCGGTGACCCGGCGCAGCAGGCCGCGGGTGGCGAGCACGGCCGCCAGGCTCGCCAGTGCGGCAACGGCCAGTGCGGCGCTGGCCGGGCGCAGGTCCTGCCAGCTGACCGCGGTGACCGAGGGGGGCAGCGGCCGCGGCGCGGTCATCGTGACCCGCGCCATCACCTGCCTGGTGGCCAGCAGCACGAGTCCGGCCCCTGCGGCGCCGGCGAGCAGCGTGGCGGCAAGCTCGCGCCGCTGGCGCGACTGGCCTGCCGTGCCGGTGCTCGTCATGACCTCGCCCTGCCTTTCTTCCTCCGCCGAACGCTACCCGCACGCGGGCGATCCCGCCCATCCGGCCAGCCACGTCGCGCCGCGCCGGCGCTCACCGCGGCGGCCGGCCGGTGCCCTACTATCGAGCAGTGACGTATGCCCGAGATGAGCGGCTGGCCCTGTGCTCCCTGCTCGACAAGGTGGGTCCGGACGCCCCCAGCCTCTGCGAGGGCTGGACGGCGGCCGACCTCGCGGCACACCTCGTGCTGCGCGAGCGCCGGCCGGACGCCGCCATGGGGATACTCGGCGGCCCGCTGGCCGGCTACACGGCCAAGGTGCAGCGCGACATGGCGCAGCGGACCCCGTTCCCCCTGCTCGTCGAGCGGGTCAGGACCGGACCACCCAGGCTGTCCCTGTACGGCCTGCCCGGGGTCGACGCGCGGCTCAACTTCGCCGAGTACTTCGTGCACCACGAGGACGTGCGGCGGGCCCAGCCCGACTGGGAGCCGAGAGAGCTTGACGCAAACCTGACCGAGCACCTCTGGCAGCAGCTCGCCGGCGCCAGGCTGATCCTGCGCAAGGTGCCCGTCGGCATCGAGTTCGCCAGGGACGACCAGGACCAGTCGGACTCCCAGCAGGCGGTACGGATGACCGTCAGGCACCGCACGCCGATGGTCACGGTGATCGGGGCGCCGGCCGAGCTGATGATGTGGTCGTTCGGCCGGGCCGAGGCGGCGCGGGTCCGGCTGGATGGCGCCGAGGCAGATGTCGCCGCCCTGGCCCAGGCGCGCTGGGGCGTGTGACTGGCCTGCGCTACCCGGCCAGCGCGCGCTGGCTGCCCTATCCTCACTGCCATACCCTGATTTCCCCTTGCTTGTCATACTCCCGAACAGACCCCAGCTTGCGGCCTGCTGGCAGCACAGGCGGAACGGAGACGTCATGGCTGACGTGCTTGGCATCGACATCGGCGGAACCGGGATCAAGGCGGCTCCGGTGGACGTGGCGGCGGGCCGCCTGACCGCGGACCGGGTCAAGCTGCCGACGCCGCACCCGGCCACCCCGCAGGCCGTGGCCGCGGTCATCCGCGAGCTCGTGCAGCAGTTCGGCTGGGACGGTCCGGCCGGGGTCACGTTCCCCGGGGTGGTGGAGTCTGGCACCGTCAGGACCGGGCCGAACATGGACCCGGGCTGGATCGGCGTGAACGCGAGCGCCTTCCTGGGCGAGGCGATCGGCGGGCCTGCCACCGTGCTCAACGACGCTGACGCCGCTGGCGTGGCCGAGATGCGCTTCGGCGCGGGCAGAGGGCAGGGCGGCACGGTCCTCATGCTCACCCTGGGGACGGGCATCGGCAGCGCGCTGTTCTACGAGGGCGTGCTCATCCCGAATACCGAGTTCGGCCACATCGAGATTCACGGCCACGACGCCGAGGACCGCGCATCGGAGCGGGCGCGCGAGGAGGGCGACCTCAGCTGGGGGAAGTGGGCGGGCAGGGTGGATGCCTACCTTGACAAGATGGAGCAGCTGCTGTCCCCCAGCCTGATCGTCATCGGCGGCGGGGTCAGCAGGAAGTCGGGGAAGTTCCTGCCGCTGCTCTCGCTGCGCTCCCGCGTCGTCGCTGCCGAGCTGCTGAACGACGCCGGCGTCGTCGGGGCGGCCATGGCCGCCGCGAGCCGAAAGGCCGCACTGGCCGACTCCGGGCCAGGAGCCCAGCCCGCCTGATGGCGTTCCCGCCGCATATAGCGAACTCAATATCCGATATATACTTCTATTTCATTATGTCCTGCCACTCTTGACACTCTAATGACCTGTCGGTCACGATGACGTGGCATCAAGTAGTGTTCGACGATCCGTAATGCAGTGTTTACCTGTGTGTGTGTTAGTCGGCCCTAGTCTAGGGCTCGCATGTTCGCTCTCCGGCGCGCCGCGCCGGAGAAAAGGGGAGGTAAGGTGCGAAAAGTAAAGAAGTCCTATAAGTACGCGCTTGCTGCCACTGCCATCCTTGCGCTGGGCGCGGCAGGCTGCTCGTCCTCGGGGTCGGGCGGCTCGTCGAACAACGACAAGGTGTGGGACACGGCGACGTCCGCGCAGGCCGGCGGCGGCATGGCCAAGCTGATCGCCGCCGCCAAGAAGGAGGGCCAGCTCAACGTCATTGCGCTCCCCCCGACCTGGGCGAACTACGGCAACATCATCAAGACCTTCGAGAAGAAGTACGGGATCAAGGTCAACTCGGCCAACCCGGACGGCAGCAGCCAGGACGAGGTCAACGCGGTGAAGCAGGAGAACGGCACCGCGGCGGCTCCTGACGTCCTGGACGTCGGCCTGGCGATTGCGGTCCCCAACGCGAGCCTGTTCGCGCCATACAAGGTCGCCACCTGGGCGGACATCCCAACCGCCCAGAAGGACCCGAACGGCCTGTGGTACGAGGACTACGGCGGCTACATGTCCGTCGGCTACAACTCGGCCAAGTTCGGCACGATCACCTCGCTGAACCAGTTGCTCGGCCCGAAGTTCAAGAACACGGTGGCGCTGAACGGCAACCCGACCGAGGCCAACGCGGCGCTCAACGGCGTCATGATGGCATCGCTCGGTGAGGGCGGTTCGGTGAGCAACATCGCTCCGGGCGTTGCCTTCTTCCACAAGCTGAAGGCCGCTGGCAACTTCTCCCCGATCGAGGCTGAGGCCGCGACGGTCAAGTCGGGCCAGACCGAAGTGGTCTTCAACTGGGACTACCTCAACACCGCTGCCGTGGTGGGTTCGCCGACCTGGAAGGTGTTCGTCCCGAGCAACGCCGTGCTCGGCGGCTACTACGCGCAGGCGATCAACAAGAACGCTCCGCACCCGGCGGCGGCCAGGCTCTGGGAGGAGTTCCTCTACTCCCAGGCAGCCGACGGCGGCCAGAACCTGTGGCTGGTAGGCGGTGCCCGGCCGGTGGAGCAGCCAACGATGACCTCCAACGGCACCATCAACACCGCGGCTGCGGCCAAGCTGCCGCCGGTCAGCGGAACCCCGGTGTTCCTCTCGCTCAGCCAGGCCACCAAGGCTGAGAGCTACCTGGTGGCTAACTGGGCGAACGCCGTCAAGTAAGGCGACACGCTGTGGCCGTCGCTTCGACGACTCAGACCGGCGCCCGGCCCTCACGGGCCGGGCGCCGGCTGTCGGTGCCCGCATGGGCCGGCACCGTACCCTTCCTGTGCTATGTCGGGATCTTCCTGCTGCTGCCGACCGGCATCGTGATCTGGGGCGCGGTCCGCAACAGCACGGGCTTCCAGTTCTCCAACCTCAAGCTGCTCGGCCAGTCCGTGATCCGAGGCTATTTCGTCGGATCTGTGGAGCTCGCTGGGCTGTCAGCCCTGGTCGGCGCCGTGCTCGGCGCGATCCTCGCCTATGCCATCGCCTCGGGGAACCCCGACGGAGCGGTCCGCAGGTTCTCGCTGGCCGGATCCGGCGTGCTCGCCCAGTTCGGCGGTGTCACGCTGGCGTTCGCGTTCAGCGCCACGATCGGCCCGGTCGGCTACCTGACCCAGGCAAGCTGGTTCTACAACTTCCCGCAGGGCATCCTGCCGATCTACGTCTACTTCCAGATCCCGCTGATGGTGCTGGTCTTCCTGCCGGCCATCGACGGACTTCGGATCCAGTGGCGCGAGGCCGCAGAGAGCCTGGGCGGCTCGACGTGGCACTACTGGCGGTACGTGGGCGGCCCGCTGCTGGCGCCTGCCTTCACCGGTGCGCTCCTGCTGCTGTTCGCCAACGCGCTGTCGGCGTTCGCCACCATCCAGGCATGGGAGAACCAGATCGCCTACACCGTGCCGCAGCAGATCAGCGTGGCGATCAGCAGCGAGGTAGGGACGGCCAACCCGAGCGAAGCCGACGTGCTCGCACTCGGAATGGTGATCATTGTGGCCGTCATCATGACGGCGTACGCATTGCTGCAGCGCAGGGCGGCACGATGGCTGCGATAACCTCGGTCGGCGAGGCGCCGCTAGTCGCCGCGGTCAAGGCGCCGCGCGGCATGCAGGCGGGCAGGCGCCGTCGGCTGAACCTGTTCCGCTACGTGACCTTCGTGCTCTTCGGCCTGTTCTTCCTCATCCCGCTGTGGTCGATGGTCAGGTTCTCGTTCTCGGGCACAAACCCGGGATCGTGGTCGGTCGCTCCCTGGAAGCAGATCGTGGAGCCGCCGATCTCCAGCGCTGCCCCTGACCTGCTGAGCGCGATCGAGATCACCCTCGAGCTCGCCGTACTCACCTGTGCCGCGGTGCTTGTCCTGCTCGTGCCGACCATGATCTGGATCCGCCTGAAGGTGCGCTGGATCAGCCGGACCTTCGAATTCCTTTGCCTGCTGCCGCTGACCATCCCGGCGATCGTGCTCGTGGTCGGCCTCGCGCCGATCTACAACTTCATCAGGCACTACCAGCTGTCGGCGCTGCAGCTCTTCTGGGCCTATGTGATCCTGGCCCTGCCCTACGCCTACCGCTCCCTCGCGACAGGGCTGGGCGCGATCGACGTCACCACGTTGTCCGAGGCCGCCAGGAGCCTCGGCGCGAACTGGGCCACGGTCATGGTCCGGGTGATCGCCCCGAACATGTGGCAGTCCATCTTGAACGCGATGCTGCTCTCGTCTGCGCTCGTGCTCGGCGAGTTCACCATCGCGTTCCTGCTGCTCTACACCAACCTGCAGGTCGCCCTGTACTACACGGCCAGGGCAACGGCGAATGCCGGGGTCGTCTTCTCCACCTCGACGGCCGCACTGCTGTTCGCGTTCACCATGCTCGTGATCCTGTCCTATGTCGGCCGCCGTCGCAGGCGGGGATGAGGTAGCACGTGATTTCGCCACAGACCGCATCACCAGATACCGAGGCCAGAGCGGGCGTGGAGGTCCGGCTCGAGGGGCTGCGCCGCCATTACGGCCCTGTCGTGGCGCTCGACGGCGTGGACATCACCGTGCGCGCGGGCGAACTCGTGGCGCTGCTCGGTCCGTCAGGCTGCGGCAAGACCACCACTCTCCGGCTGCTCGCCGGACTCGAAGACGCCGACGGTGGCCGGGTCATCGTGGGCGGCCAGGACATCACCAGGCAGCCCGCAAGCAAGCGCGATATGGGAATGGTGTTCCAGGCCTACTCGCTCTTCCCGCACATGACGGTGCGTGAGAACGTGGCGTTCGGCCTCCGGCTGCGGCGGATGCACGCGGGAGACCGTGACAAGCGGTCCATCGAGATGCTCGACCTGGTCGGCCTGAGCTCGCAGGCGGACCGCTACCCGCACCAGATCTCCGGCGGCCAGCAGCAGCGGGTGGCGCTGGCCAGGGCTCTGGCGATCCAGCCGAAGGTGCTGCTGCTGGACGAGCCGCTGTCGGCGCTCGACGCCAAGGTCCGGGCGCAGCTGCGGGACCAGATCAGGCGGATCCAGCTTGAGGTCGGCATCACCGCCCTGTTCGTGACCCATGACCAGGAGGAGGCGCTGGCGATCGCCGACCGCGTCGGCGTGATGCGCAGCGGCCAGATCGAGCAGCTCGCGCCGCCCACCGAGGTGTACTCGCGGCCGGCCACGGCCTTCGTCGCCGAGTTCGTCGGCCTCACCAACCGGCTCGCCGGGACGGTCAGCGGCACGGCGGTCACGGTCCGCGGCATTGACCTGCCGCTGGTGGACATCTCGACCCGGCCGGGACCTGTCACCGCGCTGGTAAGGCCCGAGGCGGTCACGATGGTCTCTGATTCGCCGAGCGATTCCGGGCCGCTGGTCGGAACGGTCATCGCCACCACGTTCCTCGGCGCGACCAGCCGGGTCACCGTGGACCTCGGCGACATCACGATCATGGCTCAGCTCACGACGGCCGATGCGATGGACCATCCGGCCGGGAGCCGGGTCGCGCTGACCATACGCAAGGACCCCGTGCTCGTCGCCGCCGACGTGTCGGCGGGGCCATCGGAGTGAGCGGCGTCGGCCGCACGCCGGCCGGCCCGGTTCTGACCACGCACCGCAGGCTCGGCCTTGGCCCGGTCATCAGGCAGGGTGGCTCGACGGCCTACCGCCAGGTCGTCGTCACCGACGGGGAACCGTATCTGGTCCGCGACGAACTCGCCGCAGGCGCCGACGACCGCGTCGCACCTGCGGCCGGGCGGCCGCTGCTGTGCCTGGTGCACGTCACCGACCTGCAGCTGGCGGACGTCTCCTCGCCGGCCAGGTTCGAGTTCCTCAACCGCTACTTCGCCGACCCGAGGTACTCGAGGATTATCCCGGTGCAGCGGCCTCAGGAGGCCCTGACCGCCCATGCCGTCGATGCCACCGTGCGCACGATCAGCGGCCTGACCGGGCCGGCCACCGGCCTGCTGCCACACATGGCGGTCACGACCGGGGACTCGATCGACAATGCGCAGTGGAACGAGCTTCTGGCCTTCCTCGCCCTGTTCGAGGGCGGAACCGTGACGTTCGGCGGCAGCTACGCTGGCGTGCAGGTGCAGCACTGGCCCGACGACATCTTCTGGAAGCCCGACGGGGAGGGGCCAGACGGACCGGACATCTTCCGGCGCGAGTTCGGCTTCCCGCACCATCCCGGCCTGCTCGAGCGTGCCGTCAGCGACTTCACCGCCGCCGGGCTCAGCATGGGATGGCTGTCCTGCTTCGGCAACCACGAAGCGCTCAACCAGGGCGTCGGGGTCCAGACGGAGGCGCTGGCCGCCGCTCTGACCGGCGGGTTGAAGCCGGTCGCGCTGCCCGATGACTTCGACCATGACCGGGCGCTTGAGATCTTCACCGAGGGGGCTGAGCACCTGATGACCGGCCCGGCCAGACCGGTTCCCGCCGATGCCGGCCGCAAGCCGATCACCAGGGGCGATTTCGTGGCTGCGCATTTCGGGCCGGGCGCTCGCCCGTCCGGGCACGGGTTCACCGAGCGGAACCTGCGCGACGGCACCGCCTACTACGCGCACGACACGCCCGCTGTCAGGCTCATAGCGCTGGACACCACGTGCCTGGCGGGTGGCGCCGACGGATGCCTGGATCTGGACCAGGCGCGCTGGCTCGAGACGTCCCTGGCCGAGGTCCACTCGGTGTACCGCGGCGAGGATGGCCGGCGGATCAGCACCGGGAACGCGGACAAGCTGGTCATCGTGTTCTCGCACCATGGCATCGACACCCTGACGAACACCAGGCTGGCCCATCGCGGGCCGCAGGGCGTGCCGCTGCTGACCGGCGAGGAGGTGACCGGCCTGCTGCACAGGTTCGGCAACGTGGTGCTCTGGCTGAACGGGCACACCCACACCAACGCCATCAGGCCCCGTCCGGACCCGTACGCCCCGGGCAGGGGGTTCTGGGAGGTCACGACATGCGCCGTCGTGGACTGGCCGTGCCAGACCAGGCTGGTCGAGCTGATCGACAGCGGCGATGAGCTCACGATCGTGTGCACGATGGTGGACCACAGCGCGGCGCCCGCCGTCGGCCCGGTGCTGACCGGCGACGACATGGCCTCGCTGCACCGGGAGCTTGCCGCCAACATGCCGTTCCTCGGTGCCGACTCCGGCCGGGATGGCGCGGCAGCCGACCGTAACGTCGTGCTGAGGGTGCCGGCGCCGTTCCGGCTGGCCGCGCTCAGCGCCTGAGCGCTCGGCGGGTCAGGGTCAGGCGCACCCGACCAGTGGCAGCAGCCCGGAGATCGAGGGGAGCAGGTGGTGCGCCCCGGCTGCCACGAGCTCCTCCCGGCTGGCCGAGCCGGTCAGCACGCCCGCCACCAGGCCAGCGCCGGCCCGCAGGCCGGACTCCACGTCGCTGGCGGTGTCGCCGACCACGGCGAGTTCGCTCACCGCTCCCCCGCCGAGCCTGAGCAAGGCGGTCAGCGGAAGATCCGGCCACGGTCGGCCACGCCCGGCGTCAGCGGGCGACAGGCTCAGATTGGCCAGCGACTGCCAGCCAAGCACGTCGAGGACCGCGTCCCTGGTTCCGGGAGAGAACCCGGTGGCCAGGCAGACCCTGATCCCGGCATCCCGCAGCGCGGCGATCGTCTCGGCGGCGCCGGGCAGCGGCGAGATCGCGCCAGCGCCGACCGAGGCCGCGTAATGCTCCTCGAAGGCCCGGTTCGCCGCCGCGGCCGAGGCCTCGTCACCGAGTATCCGCCGGAACACCTCGATCTTGGACTGCCCCATCGTCGCGTGCACGATCTCGGCCGCGCGCTCATAGCCCGGCTGGCCGGGTGCCAGCCCGAACTGCTCCATGGCCGCACCGAACGCGGACATGACTGTGCCCTCGTCGGCGACCGTGGTCCCGGCCATGTCCAGGCACGCGACAGTGATTCTCGCTATCACAAAACGTCCTCTCCTCAGATCGTCCTCAGACCGCGGCTGCCCCCGCGGCTACCGCCGGCGCCCCTGACCCCCCCAGGCAAGTCGCTGGTCTCGGCCGGCAGACGAGCCGGAGGCGAGCCGGATTACCGTGGGCCGGGGACTGGGACGGCGTACTGGGCGGCGGCTGAGCGCTCGCGCAGGATGACGAGCAGGGTGAGGCCGCCGGCCACCACGCACGCGGCGAGCGGCCAGAACGCCACTTCGGGCAGCGCCGCCAGCGTCGGCCAGGTCGTCGCCGAGGTGTCGCCGGCCAGGGCGAGCGGCGCCTGGAGGTGCGTTCCGAGCGGGCTGGTCAGTAGCTGGTGGTTGAACGCGGTCAGCCCGGAGTGCTCCCCCACCCACCGGGTCACGATCCCGGCCACGATGCTTCCGCCGAGCACGGCGACCATCGGCAGCGGCCCGTAGCGCCGTACCCCGATCAGGTAGCCGGCCAGGCCGATGAGCAGCCCGCCGACCACGCCGATGATGCAGTACACGGCATCGCCGGCGATGAACGCCGACGTCTCCGCGTTGATCACGTCCGCCGACCCGTGGCTGATCACGACGTAGCTGGCGCGCGGCGCGACCGCCACCCACACCAGCCCGCCGATGAGCCCGGCGACCACGCTGACCAGCACGACGGCGAGGAACCTGACCAGGCCGGAGCCGGGCGGCCGCTGACCGCCCGCGTACCCGCCTGGCGGGTAGGTGCCGGGCGGGGAACCGAAGGGAGACTCACCTGTCGATGACATATCGCCGAACAGCGTAGTTGACGCCGGACGGTCCTCGCGTGCCGCCCGCGCCTGGCCACCCGCGCCGCGCGCCGTCACTCAGGAACCGGCCGCGCTCATCCACCTCGGACCCGGCCGCTTCCCCTCGGCCCGGCGGTCAGGGCAGCGCCGCGGCGCCCAGCCTGACCTGCTCGTCCTGCGCGGCGACCAGCGCACGGTAGGCGCGGGCGATGTCGGCGCGATCGGACTCCTCGTCCACCGTGGCGCTGGCGAGCCGCTCGATCATCGCCGCCTGCTCGAGCAGCAGCCGCCGGTCCGAGGGCTGCGTCGCCAGTTGCATGATCTTGGTCAGCGCGTTGAGCTGGCGGATCATGATCGCCGGCATGCCCCGGCCCGCCTGCCGGATCTTTTCGAACGAGCGCTGCACCAGCCGCTCGTAGCTCGGCTCGGTGGTGATCACCCGCACCACTCCGGCCGCGCCGCAGTAGACGTGCGTGGGCTGCCAGTTCCCCGTCACCTTGCACAGGCTGTCGCCGATCCAGTCAATGCAGGTCATGGCCGTGAACGTGTCGTTGACCGCCGGAGAGAGGGCGCGAATCCCGATCTCCACAAGCTGGTCGAGGCCGAACGACACGTCCTGGGCGAGCGTACGGTACGGCCCGGTCACGTGCGAGCGGGCCAGTTCCCGCGCAACGAACTCGGCCTTGTTGGCCGGCCAGACCATGGCGTAGGGGTGGCCCTGCACCAGGAAGTGCCCTGGCCGGTAGATCACGTGGATCACCACGTCGGCCCGGGAGGCGATCCGCACGAGTGTCCTGCGGTCGATGAACTGGAGGTAGCCGCTGCGCGGGGAGGCGACGGCACCGCCCGGCCCTGGCAGCGCCGCGAGTGCCTCCGCAGCGCTCGGGCCCGCCGCCGTCGCGGCCGTGTCACCCGCCTGGATCTCGATCGCCCGTGCCAGGTCGCCGGCGATGCCGGCGATTACCTGCGGCAGCTGGATCTGGGTGGCGATGTGGGAGATGAAGTAGATCAGCACCCCGAGATCGACGACGAGCAGGGCGAGCGTCACCGTGATCGAGATGTGCGGGACGAAGTTGCCGCGGCTCTCCTGCCCGATGGAGCCGAGCGTCAGAATCGCGTAGACGAACGTGCCCACAAAGGTGCCGAGCGTCACCTGGGTACCGGGGTCGCGGATGAAGTTGCGGAGCATCCGCGGGCCGAACTGGGTGGAGGTCAGCGTGAGCGCGACGATCACGATCGAGAAGACCACGCCGACGACCGTGATGATCGCGGCCGCGACGGTGGTCAGGATCTGCCGCGCCGCGTCAGCCGAGCCGCTCAGCGCCCACGATGGCACATGGAAGACACCGTTGAAGGCCGCTCGGTCTAGGGCATAAGTCCCGGCGAACAGCACGACGGCGGCCACGACCTCAAGCAGCGGCACGAACCACAGGTTCGTCCGCAGCTCTTCACGCAGCGACTCCCGGTCGAGCGTGCGCCACTGGTGCATGGTGAGCCTCCAGCATCTGCCACATCGCCGACCAGGCTTCCCGGCTCACCTCATGGGCATCCTAACAAGTTACTAACGCAGACCAGCGGGCAGCTCAGCCTACGCAGGCCGGCCCGAGCAGCTGCTTAAGGTCAGCGACGAGCGACGGGGAAGGCCGCACCCGCAGCTTGTCGTCCAGCTTGAGCACCTTGGTGCGGTTGCCGCTGAGCAGCCGCAGGTGCACTTCCATCGGGCCGGGATGGGTCCGCAGCACCTCGCGGAGCCGGTCAACGACCGGCGGCACGCACCGGGCCTCCAGGATCGACACCACGAAAGGGCCGTTGCCCTCCGCGGGCAGCTCGATCGGCCGGACTTCCATGGCCACCAGCTTGGGCACTTCCTCGCGCCGGTCAAGGCGTCCCTTGACCGCCATGATCGCGTCGTCGACCACCAGGTGCATGCACGCCTGGTAGGTCGCAGGGAAGATCAGCACCTCGATCGCGCCCTCGAGGTCCTCGAGCGTGACGGCCGCCCAGGTACTACCCTGCCTGGTCACCTTCCGCTGGACGCCGGACAGGATGCCGCCGAGTGTGACCACCTGGCCGTCGGAACGGTCGCCCTTGGACGGCCGGTCAGGCTCGTCAGCGGCCCCGAGCAGCTGTACCACCGAGCAGTCGGTCTCTGCGGCCAGCACGTGCTCGAGCCCGAGCAGCGGGTGGTCGGAGACGTACAGGCCGAGCATCTCGCGCTCGAAGCCGAGCAGCGTCGGCTTGTCCCACTCGCCGTCAGGAACGGGCACGTCGAATGTGCCCGCGTTCTCCGCGTCGTCGCCGAACAGCGAATCCTGGCCGATCGCCTCGTTGCGCTTGACGTCGATCACCGCGTCGATGGCCTGCTCGTGGATCATCAGCATGCCCCGGCGCGGGCTGCCGAGCGAGTCGAACGCGCCGGCCTTGATCAGCGACTCGATCACCCGCTTGTTGCAGACGTTGACCGGGACCTTGCGCAGGAAGTCGGAGAAGCTGGTGAAGCTGCCCTTGGCGGTCCGGGCCGCCACGATCGACTCGACCACCGCGGCACCCACGTTGCGCACCGCGGCCATGCCGAACCTGATGTCGGAACCCACCGGGGTGAAGATGGCGTTCGAGGCATTCACGTCTGGCGGCAGGACCCTGATCCCCATCCGGCGGCATTCGCTCAGGTACAGCGCGGACTTGTCCTTGTCGCCCGCCACCGACGTCAGCAGCGCCGCCATGTACTCGGTCGGGTAGTTGGCTTTGAGGTAGGCGGTCCAGTACCCGACCATGCCGTAGCAGCTGGCATGTGCCCGGTTGAACGCGTAGTCGGAGAACGGGACGAGCACGTCCCAGATCGTCTTGATCGCGCCGTCGGAATAGCCGTTGGCCTTCATTCCGGCCTCGAACGGCTCGAACTCCTTGTCCAGGATCTCCTTCTTCTTCTTGCCCATGGCCTTGCGCAGCAGGTCGGCCTTGCCGGAGGTGTAGCCGGCCAGCACCTGAGCGCACGCGAGCACCTGCTCCTGGTAGACCAGCAGGCCATACGTATCCCCGAGCACTCCAGCGAGCGGCTCGGCAAGCTCGGGGTGGATCGGGACGACCGGCTTGCGGCCCGTCTTGCGGTCGGCGTAGTCGTTGTGCGCGTTGGCACCCATCGGGCCTGGCCGGTACAGCGCGTTCACGGCCGAGATGTCGGCGAACCTGTCGGCCCGCATGGACCGCAGTAGCGCCCGCATCGGCCCGCCCTCAAGCTGGAAGACGCCGAGCGTGTCGCCGCGGGCCAGCAGATCGTAGGTCGGCTTGTCGTCCAGGCCCAGCGTCTCGAGGTCGATCGTGACGCCCTTGTTCGCCGCGATGCCCGCGAGCGCGTCGTCCAGGATCGTCAGGTTCCGCAGGCCGAGGAAGTCCATCTTGAGCAGCCCGAGATCCTCGCAGCTCGGGTAGTCGAACTGGGTGATGATCGCGCCGTCGGCCTGGCGCTTCCAGACCGGGATGTGGTCGAGCAGCGGCTCGCTGCTCATGATCACGCCAGCCGCGTGCACGCCCGCCTGCCTGATCAGGCCCTCAAGCCCGCGCGCGGTATCGATGACCTGCTTGACCTCGGACTCGGCCTCATACAGCGCCCTGATCTCGCCCGCCTCACCGTAACGCGGGTTGTCCGGGTCGAAGATGCCGGACAGCGGGATGTCCTTGCCCATCACGGCGGGCGGGAACGCCTTGGTGATCCGGTCCCCGAGCGCGTAGGGGAAGCCGAGCACTCGCGCCGAGTCCTTGACCGCCGCCTTGGCCTTGATCGTGCCGTAGGTGATGATCTGAGCGACCCGGTCATCGCCGTACTTCTCGGTGACGTACCTGATGACGTCGCCCCGCCTGCGCTCGTCGAAGTCGATGTCGATGTCCGGCATCGAGATCCGCTCGGGGTTCAGGAACCGCTCGAACATCAGGCCGAAGGCGATCGGGTCAAGGTCGGTGATCCCCATCGCGTAGGAGACGATCGAGCCGGCCGCCGAGCCGCGGCCGGGGCCGACCCTGATGCCATTGCGCTTGGCCCACATGATGAAGTCGGCGACCACCAGGAAGTAGCCGCAGAATCCCATCTGCTCGATGATGCCGATCTCGTAAACGGCCCGCTGGCGGCGCTCGTCGTCGTAGCCGCCGGGGAACCTGCGATCCATCCCGGCCCAGACTTCCTTGCGGAACCAGGAGACCTCGGTCTCCCCCTCAGGCAGCGGGAAGATCGGCATCAGGTTGGACCTGGTGAACTCCACGTCCGCCCGCTCGGCGACGAGCAGCGTGTTGTCGCAGCCGGACTGCCAGTCCTCGTCGTCGCTGACGGCCCGCATCTCGGCGGGGCTCTTGAGGTAGTAGCCGTTGCCCTCCAGCCTGAATCGGTTCGGGTCGGCCATGTTGGTGCCGGTCTGCACGCACAGCAGCACCTCGTGCGCGCGGGCGTTCTCCGGATGGCTGTAATGCAGGTCGTTGGTCACCAGGTAGGGCAGTGCCAGGTCCCTGGCGATGCGGCGGAGCCCGTCGGCGGCGCGGCGCTCGATCTCCAGGCCGTGGATCATCAATTCGACATAGAAATCATCCTTGCCGAAAATGTCGCGCATCCGGGCCGCTGCCGCCACGGCCTGGTCGTACTGACCAAGGCGCAGCCTGGTCTGGACCTCGCCGCCCGGGCAGCCGGTGGTGGCGATCAGGCCGTCGGAGTACGCCGAGAGCAGCTCGAGGTCCATCCTCGGCTGGCGGAAGTACCCCTCGGTGGAGGCCAGCGAGGACATGCGGAACAGGTTGTACATGCCGCGGGTGTTCTCCGCGAGCAGCGTCATGTGGGTGTAGGCGCCACCACCGGAGACATCGTCGTCGCGCTGGGCCGGCGTACCCCAGCGCACCGGCTGCTTGTGCTTGCGGTGCTCGGGCGCGACGTAGGCCTCGATGCCGATGATCGGCTTGATCCCGTTGGCTTTGGACTTCTTGTAGAAGTCGTACGCGCCGTACATGTTGCCGTGGTCGGTGATCGCGATAGCGTCCATGCCGGTCTTGGCGCACTCGGCAAAGAGGTCGTCCAGCCGGGCGGCGCCGTCCAGCATCGAGTACTCGGTGTGTACGTGCAGGTGAGCGAAGCCGCCCCGAGCCGCCATGACGCCCTCCTACACCCACGCTGCCGCCCGCGATTGCCGGCCGGTGGCTTTGACCATAACTCACGGCGCCAGCCGCGGCCGCCGGGACGCGCCAGGGCGCTACGACTCGGCCGCGAGCTGTTCCAGGCTCCCACGCAAGTCGTCCGGATAGCCGCTGGTGAACTCGACCCAGCGGCCGTCGGCGGGGTGCGCGAACCCGAGCCTGATCGCGTGCAGCCACTGCCGGGTGATGCCGAGCCTGGCCGCGAGTACCGGGTCAGCGCCGTACAGCCGGTCGCCCACGCACGGATGCCGCACCGCGGCCATGTGCACCCGGATCTGATGGGTGCGCCCGGTTTCCAGTTTCACCTGGACCAGGCTGGCGGCGCGGAACGCCTCGATGGTGTCGTAGTGGGTGACCGACGGCCTGCCGTCGGCGACCACGGCGAACCTGCCGTCCCCGGCCGGGTGCCGCGCGATCGGGGCGTCGATGGTGCCGCGCAGCGGGTCCGGGTGGCCCTGGACAAGCGCGTGGTAGGTCTTGTCCACTTCCCGGTCCCTGAACGCCTGCTTCAGCACGCTGTAGGCGTGCTCGCTCTTCGCGACCACCATCAGGCCGGTGGTGTTGGCATCAAGCCGATGCACGATGCCCTGCCGCTCGGCGGCGCCGCTGGTGGCGATCTGGTGGCCGGCGGCGAGCAGGCCGGCCAGCACCGTCGGCCCGGTCCAGCCGACGGTCGGATGGGCGGCCACCCCGGCCGGCTTGTCGACCACGACGATGTCAGCGTCCTCGAAGACCACCGCCAGCCCGGGCACGGGCTCGGGCCGTGGCGCGGCGGCGATCGATACGGGCGGCAGGGTCACGTCCAGCCACTCCCCCGGCCTGACCCGCTCCGACTTTCCGGCCGGCCGGCCGCCCAAAAGCACGGCTCCATCCGCGATCAGCTCGGCGGCACGCGTCCTTGACAGACCGAACATCCGCGCGATCGCCGCGTCCAGCCGCTCGCCGTCAAGGCCGTCGGGCACGGGTACCCGGCGCTGGACGGGAGTGCTCACGCCTCGCCGCCGCCCGGGGGATCGTCGGAGGCACCTGCCGGGCGGCCCGGCGCGGCGCCGTCCTGCGGCCCGGCGGCGGCGCTGGATCCTGACGTCGGCCTGGTGCCGTCGATCCGCACGTTCCGCATGGCCAGGATGACGGCGAGGATGCCGCCGCACACGATCGAGGAGTCGGCGATGTTGAACACCGGCCAGTGCGGCACCTGGATCCAGTCCACCACCCAGCCGCGAAACGGCCCGGGAGAACGGAAGATCCGGTCTACCAGGTTGCCGGTGGCGCCGCCGAGCAGGAGGCCGAGCGCGACCGCCCAGCCGGCGCTGCGGATCTGCTGGGAGAACCGCAAGATGACGATCACGACGCCGACCGCGATGGCGGTGAACAGGATCGTCGTCGATGGCCCCCCGATGCTGAACGCCGCGCCCGGGTTACGGGTCTCGGTCAGCTGCAGGAAGCTGCCGATGATATGCAGGTTGGGCCGACCCGACAGCTTGGCCACCACGATCACCTTGGTGATGATGTCGGCGGCCAGGACCGCCACGGCGATGGCGAGGATGAGCCAGACCCGACGCGACGAGGCAGGCCCGCCGGTCGGCGCGGGCACGTCCGCGTCCGGCGCCCGTGTCACGGCATTGTTGTTCCCGGTCAGTGGCGTTCCTCCCGCTGCTTGCAGCTCACGCAGAGCGTGGCTCTGGGGAACGCCTGAAGCCTGGCCTTGCCGATCGGCTCGCCGCAGAACTCACAGGAGCCATAGGTGCCGGCATCGATCCTGGCCAGCGCGCGCTCGCTCTGGGCAAGCAGCTCGCGCGCGTTGTAGGTCAGCGACAGCTCGTGCTCGCGCTCGAAGGCCTTGGCGCCGAAATCGGCCTGGTCGTCCCCGGCGTCGCTGACCGAGTCGCCGAGGCGGTCGGCGATATCCGACTCGGCCCGGCCGATCTCCGCCCGCAGGTCGGCGGCCTCCTCGGCCAGCTGCCACCGGAGATCGGAGATCTCGGTCTCCGTCCACGACCCCTCCCCGTCGCGGACTGGGAAGCCGGCGGCGTCCGATTGCGCGGCTGTGGTCATCCCCCGGACCTCCCTTCGCACTTGCTGGCAGCGATCGCGATGACAAGCGTCACCGGAGGATAAGTGGTGACCGGTGCGGTTCGCAAACACGCGCGGCACCGACGCGGCCGGCCGGTCCGCCGCAGCGCGCGCCGCCGTCCGCGGGTGGCCATCCGCCCGCTTGCTATCGTGAGCGCTGCGGGGGCGCTAACGGGGGTGGGCGATGACGCGGCAGGATGCCCGGGAGCGGGACGCGCCGCGCGCTGAGCGCCCGCCCCCAGGCCCGCCCGCCGTCCCTGCCCCGGCCGTGATGCCCGGCCTCCCCCTGGTGCCCGACCTGCCCGCCATCGAGCAGGAGGTGCTGGGCCGCTGGTCGCAGCGGCAGGTGCTGGCCAGGTCGGTCGGGCAGACCGCCGGCGGATCACCGTGGACCTGCCTTTCCGGGCCGACCGCGGCGAGCGGGGTGCCTGGCGTGCATCACCTGCGGGCCAGCGCCGTCAGGGACCTGTACCAGCGGTTCAAGACGATGCAGGGCTTCCGGGTTCCCCGCGGCACCGGCTGGGATTGTCATGGCCTGGCCGTGGAGGTCGCAGTCGAGAAGGAGCTCGGCCTGGCCGGCGTGGCGGACATCCAGGCCTACGGGCCGAGGCCGTTTGCCGCACGCTGCCGGGAGTGGGCGCAGCGGCATGCAGGGGCGCACGCCGCGCTGATCGCGAGGATCGGACAGCAATCCGACCCTCGCGAGGCGTGCCAGACCATGGACCGCAGCTACGTCGAGTCAGTCTGGGCCTGCGTCGATGCGATCTTCGGCGCTGGCCTGCTGGTCAGGGACGAGCGAGTGGCGCCGTGCTGCCCGAGATGCCAGACACCGCTGTCTGAAAGGGAGCTGGCTCATCCGGCAGGGACCCGCCGGGTCATCGATACCGAGGTGACCATCAGGCTCCCGGTCACCGCCGTTCCGGACGGCGCGAGTTCCTGGCTGCGCGGGGCGGACCTGCTCGTCTCGACCACGAGCCCGTGGTCGCTGGTGGCCAGTGCCGCCGTGGCCGTGCACCCGCATCACGGCTACGTGGTCGCCCGCCGACCCGGCCACGACGACCGGTTCGTGGTCGCCGAGGCAGCCCTGACCAGGGTGCTCGGCGAGGGCTGGCACGTCGTCGCCCGGCTGCCGGGAGCGAGCCTGGCCGGCACCAGCTGCGGACCGCCGTTCGACCAGGACCCTGCGAGCGGGCCAGGTGCGAGCGAGCTGCCGGTGATCCTCGGCTACTTCGTCGCGGCGGACAGGGGCACTGGCCTGGTCCCCGTCGCGCCGGCCTTCGGCACCGACCACCTGGCCGCCGCGCGCGAGCACGGACTCGGCGTGGCCAGCCCGCTCACCGCCGACGGTCACTTTGACCCGGACGTACCACTGGTCGGCGGGATGTTCTTCAAGGACGCCGACCCGGTCCTGATCGAGGCACTGTCGGACCTCGGCCAGCTGCTGAGCGCGCGCCGCGAGGAGCGCACCTTGGCCCACTGCTGGCGGTGCGGCACCCCGCTGCTCTGGCGCGCCACGCCCGCCTGGTATGTCAGGACCTCGGCGGTCAGGGACCAGCTGCTGACAGGCGCCGCGGAGATCACCTGGCTGCCCGCGCCGGCCGTCCATCGCAGCGACGGGGACTGGTTGCGCTGCGAGGCGGACTGGATGCTGTCCCGCACCAGGTACTGGGGCACGCCGCTGCCACTATGGGAGTGCCAGGCCGGGCACCTGACCTGCGTCCCGTCGCTCGCCAGGCTGTCTGAGCTGGCCGGGCGCGACCTGACCGGGATGGATCCGCACCGGCCGGGCATCGATGCGGTGACGATCGCCTGCCCGCAGTGCGGCAGCACCGGACGCCGGGTACCCGAGGTGTGCGACAGCGTCTTCGACGTCGGCGCCCTGCCGTTCACCGCGCCCGGGCAGGTACCTGGAGGTAGGAGCAGGCTCCCGGCGGAGCCGGTCGAGCCGGCCTGGCGGGCCGACCTCGTGGCCGAGGACGCGGACGACGGCGCGAGCGTGTTCTACGCCCTCGCTGCCGTCGGAACGCTGATCGCCGGGCGGCCTGCGTTCAGCACCGCGCTCTGCCTCGGGCCGGTGCTCGACGACAACGGCGCGCCGATGAGCGGCGGAACGGGCAACCTGACCGCTCCGCTGCCGCTGATCGAACGGCACGGCGCTGATGGCATCCGCTGGCTGCTTGCCGCGGCCACGCCGCCATCGGCGGCCAGGCGGGTGTCGGACGCGGCGCTCCACGAGGTCGTAAGGAAGGTTCTGCTGCCCTACTGGAGCGCCGCCGAGTTCTACGTCAGATACGCCAGCGCGGCCGCGGCCCGATCGGGCCGAAGGCCCGACGAGCAGGACGCTCCCCCGCCCGCCGCACGGCCCGTGCTCGACCGGTGGATGCTCAGCGAACTTGCGTCACTGGCTGACGATGTCACTGCGGCGCTTGACTCGCATCAGTCGGCGACCGCCGGACGGCGCATCTCGGCGTTCATCCACGACCTGTCGGCGTGGTACCTGCGCGGTTCCCGCCGCCGGTTCAGGCAGGATCCTGCCGCCGCGGACGGCGCCGCCGCGTTCGCTACCTTGCGTACCTGCCTTGCGACGCTGAGCAGGCTGATGGCGCCGATCACGCCGTTCGTCACCGACTACGTGTGGGACGCGATCAGGTCCGATGCAGAGCCGGACTCGGTGCACCTGAGTGGCTGGCCTGGCCCCGACGAGCAGCGGGCCGACGAGCGACTGGCCGAGCAGATGGCTCTGGTACGAAGGCTGGCCGGGCTCGGCCGTTCCGCGCGATCGGCGGCGATGATCAGGTGGCGCCAGCCGCTGGCACGCGCGGTGGTATGCGCGGACGGCTTCGCCGAGGTCGGCGGCGAGCTGCGGGCACTGCTCGCGCAGAAGCTGAACGTCAAGAAGATCGAGTGCGGGCCCGCCGGCGGCCCTTACCTCGACGGCACGTGCCTCGGCGGCGACCCGATGGCCAGCGGGCAGAGCACGACCGCAAAGCCGGCGGCGACCGCGACGACGAGCACCACGGCAGGCTGGGCCATCGCCGCCGAAGGAGACGCGGCTCTGGCACTGGACGTCGTGATCACCGCTGATCTGCGCAGGGAGGGACTCGCCCGCGAGGCCATCCGGGTCATCTTGGACGCGCGCAAGGCCGCCGGTCTTGGCGTGGCCGACCGGATCGCGCTGTACTGGTCGGCCAGCGACGCCGAGGTCGCGCTCGCGCTCTCCGAACATGGTCCGATGGTCGCCGCAGATGTGCTGGCCGCCGAATACGGCACCGTGCCAGCGGGCCCTGCGTCGGGAGCGGGTCTCCGCCAGCACCGGTGCGCCGAGCTTGGCCTGACACTTTGGATCTGCCCCCTCGACCGCTAGCGCGGATCGCCTGGCCGAACCAAGCATCCGCGATACGCCACGGAGTCAGCCGAAGTGCGGGGCGCGGAGGGTGGGGTCAGCCGGCGGCTGGCGCCTCGTCCGGCTTGCAGGCCCTGCACGGCACGCACCCGCCGGCCTTCGCCGTATCCCTGGTCATCGCCTCGAGGTCCTCGTCGGCCAGGAACCTGATCAGGATGCAGTCGCCGCGGTGATACCTGGCGATCCCTGGCACCACGCGAACCGAGCCGCCATGAGCGGCGCCCGCCGCGCTGGACGGCGCTGGCCCGGACGGCGCTGGCCCGGACGGCGCTGGCCCGGACGGCGCTGGCCCGGACGGCGCTGGCCCGGACGGCGCTGGCCCGGACGGCGCTGGCTTGGGCGGGGCTGGGCTGGCCGGTGCTGGGCTGGACTGGCCCGGCTGGCTGGCTGCAGAAGGCCGTACCGATCCGGAGCCCGTGGCGGGCGGTGCCGACTGGCCGGACGATGACGGCGCACTAGACGGCGACGCCTGGCCGGGTCTGATCGGCTGGCCGGACGCTGCGGACGGAGCCGAGGTGCCGGACGGTCCGGCCGGTGGAGGCGGAGCCGACGGGCCAGGCGGCAGCCACGAACCTGACGCCGACGCCGGTCCCTGGCCCGCCGGTGAGGCAGCGTCTGACGAGGCTCGCTGGCCCGACGAGCTCGGAGCGCTCGACAACGGTGAGGCGGCCGCCGGCAACGGGGCTGAGGAGGCAGATGGAGCTGAGGAGGCAGACGGAACTGGCGAGGCTGAGGAGCCTGTCGAGGTTGGAGTTGCTGAAGGTACTGAGGAGGTGCCGGGTGATGACGGGCGCGGGGCCGCCGATGTCGAAGGCGGGCCCACGGCCGGCGACGCAGGCGGGACCGACGATGGCCGCGGAGCCGACGCAGGCACGGACGCCGGGGCCGACGCTGGTGGTGCCGACGACGAGCGAGATGCCGACGCCGCAGGAGGCGCCGAGGACGGCCGCGTGGCTGACGAGGCCGGCGGGACTGAGGAACCTGGTGGGACTGAACCCGACGAGGCTGAAGAGCCTGGCTGCGCGGTGGAACCTGGCCGGGCGGTGGAGCCTGACGGCATCGTGGCGCCTGATTGAGCCGACGGGGCGGGCGAGACCGAGGGGGCATCGCCCGGCCCCGGCGCGAACCTGGCCGCGGTCGCGGCCATCCCGGCAGAGGACGCTGCAGCCGGTGCAGGTGCCCGCTCGCGGCCCGCACCGGCCGGGGCAGCCGGGACTGCCTGGTCCGTACGGGCCTGGGTAGCCGGCGCCTGCACAGGCCTGCCTGCCGTGTCCGGCTGACCGGACCGGGGCTGGCCGGACTCGGGCCGGCCGGACTGGGGCTGACCGACCCCAGGCTGACCGGTCCCACGCTGACCGCCGCCGTGCTGGCCGCCGACAGCGTCGCCCGCACTGCCCGCACCCGCACTGCCCGCACCCGCACTGCCCGCGCCCGCTGCGGCGCTGGCCGCCGACGCTGGGGCGCCCTGGCCCGTGCTCTCTCGGGTGGCACGAGCGGCTCGGGCGGACTCGCGTTCGAGCCTGCTGGCACGCCCCTCGGCCGACTGGCCACTGTCGCCGGGACGATCTGTGCCGAGCGGGTCGCCGGAATGGCCGGACGGCTCGAACCACGATGTCCGGTCACGGTCTTGGCGCGACCCGCCAGCGGAGCGCGGTGACGGCCGGTACCACTGCGCCTCGCGGTCTGCCGCTACAGACTCCTTCGCCGCTGCCTGTGCCCGCGCCGACGCCGCGTCGACGAGCCTGACAGCCGGCGACAGGTGCTGGTCGGGCGCACCCGCCGGGGCCGCAGGACGCGCGCTCTCCCGCGCTCGTCGCTGGGCCGCCGCCTCCTGCGCCGCCGTCGACGTGGCTGCCGCGCCGGCATCTGCCGCACCTCGCGCCTCTGGCTCGTCGTCGCTGGTACCCCGCCGGCCTGTTCCAGGCAAAGGCCGATCGCCGCGCCCGGCATGGTCGGCTCCCGGCGCCCATCCTGCCTCGCGACCGGGGCCCTGACGCACCGTGCCGCGAGCAGCCGCGGCATCCGGCGGAGCATCGCTGCCAGGGCCGGACCCGGCAGTAGCGGCATGCGCAACCGCTGCATCTGCAGGCACAGCACGGCCGGACGCGGTGCGGGCAGCCGCGGTACCGGGCAATCCCCCGCCAGGGACCCCCGCACCGTGCATAGCGCCGGCCGACTCGCCGTCGGCGCCACGCGCGACCTCACCCGGCCAGCCACCTACGTCGGTGCCGCCCTGGCGGGCCGAGGACTCGTACGCCCTCGCGGCCTGCCTCTCCGCCTTCGCGGCCCGTTTCTCGGCCTTCGCTGCCTGCCTCTCGGCCCGCCTCGCCGATCGCGGCATCGGCTCATAGGATCTGGCATCCTGTGCTTCGGCTCTGGCGTCCGGCGCGGCAGTCCCGTTCCGCTGCGGCGCAGCATGCTCGGCCACAGCCTGCTTGTCCGCCAGCTCAGCCGCCGCACGCTCAGCCGCAGTCCGCTCAGCCGCAGTCCGCTCACCAGCCGCCTGCTCGGCTGCGGCCGACTGCCTTGCCGGGTCGGCTTGCCGCGCCCGCGCCGCCCGCTCAGGCTCGGCCTGAACGGCTGATGGCGCCGCCCGGTCGGCTCTGGCGGCCCGGTCGGCCTGCTCTGCCCTGGCGGCCTGCTCGGCTTGCGCCGCGTGTGCGGCCCGGTCGGCCTGCTCTGCCCTGGCAGCGGCCTGCGCTGCCTTCTCTGCTCGGGCCGCCTGCTCTTCGCGTTCGGCCAGGGCCGCCTCACTCGCGGCGCGGGCGGCCTCCGCCTTCTCCGCGCGCGCCGCCTGCCTCGCGGCTCGGCCGCCCTGCGGCTCAGCGGCACCGCCCTGCGGGTCAGCAGCTCTGCCGCCCTGCGGCTCAGCGAATCTGCCACCCCGTGAATCCGCGGCCTTGCCGCCCCCGTTAGCCTCGGCGGCTCCGGCCCCCGCTGCCTCAAGGGCACGGCCGCCCAGTGATTCGGCGGCCCTGCGGCCACGCGCATGCGCAGCCCCGACGCCCTGCGTGGCGCCAGCCTCACCAGAAAGCCGCGCGGTGCTCGCGGCTGCTAGCCCGGCCGCGGCCAGCGTCGCGGCGAACCCGGCCTCCTGCGCGGCGGATTCTGCTGTACCGAAGATCTCCCGGCGCCAGATCAGCACGACCGCGAGCAACATCAGGAACGCAAGCGCCGCAACGGCGATCGATACCACGACAAGCATCAGGCTGCCGGCGACGACTCCCGCCGCCAGCAGCCCGAATGCCACGACCACTACCGATAGAACTGCGCCGATCCGGATCACGCACCAACTCCGCTCGCGAAGCTAGACCGACGAGCGCACCGCCTTAGCGGCGGTCGTGCTGACCCGTGTCAGCGGGGTGGTAACCACCGCCGTTGTGCGCGACCGGCTCCATGCCAGAGAACGGGGCGCTGGCGGGACCACTGCGCATGTGGCCGGCGCCAACCGGGACGGCAGGCTGCGGGCCGGTGGCCGCCACCGCAGGAAACACGCCGCTGTCGGCAGCGCCGGCCTCAAGGTCGCGCAGCTGGCCCTCCAGGTATGCCTTGAGCCTGCTGCGGTACTCGCGCTCGAAGGCACGCAGGTCGTCCACCCGGCGCTCAAGCTCCTCGCGCGACTGCACGAGCGAGCCCATCGCCTGGCGGTGCCGCTCCTGGGCGTCCCGCTCCAGGCTCTCGGCTCTCGCCCGAGCGTCGCTCATCACCTGCTCGGACTGCCGGCGCGCCTTGGTGAGCAGGTCGTCGGCCTCCCGGCGGGCGCGGCTCAGCGTCTCGTCGGCCTCCCGGCGCGCATCAGCGATCGCCTGGTCAGCGGTCTGCTGCGCAAGGGCAAGCACCCGGGCCGCGGTGTCCATGTTGTCCTCTGACGACGACTTCTTCATCATCGACATCGGCTCCGGCCGCCGCTCCGGCTCAAGCCGCTTCGGCTCTGGCTGCATCAACTCAGGGCCGTCCATGTGCGGCGAGGTCAGCGGCGGGTTCATCTTGCCGCCGCGAAGCACCTCGGCAAGCTTGGCCCTGAGCTCCTCGTTCTCCTGGATCAGCCGATCGAGCTCAGCCTCGACCTCGTCCAGGAAGGCGTCCACTTCTTCCTCGTCGTAGCCAGGCCTGAGCCTAGTCGTGCTGAACTGCTTGTTCCGCACATCCGCGGGCGTCAGTGGCATGTCCTTATCTCCTTGGCGCGGTGGGTATGCCTGGCAGGCTACCCGATCACAACCTGCTTACGACCGCTAGCAACACAATGATCACGAGAAACAACAGCGTGTAGCTGAGGTCTAGGGCAACACTACCGAGCCTGACGGGCCGAATGTAGCGCCTTAGCAATCTCAGTGGCGGGTCAGTCAACGTGAAGAGCACCTCGGCGACCATCGCCAGGATGCCGGACGGGCTCCACGACCGGCTGTACATCTGCAGCATGTCGATGATGAGCCGACCGATGAGGATCAGCAGGTACAGCCAGAGGATGTAGTAGATCACGATCAGGAAGGTGGTCACGGCAGCGCCCCGGCATCAGTCGGCGCGCTGCCGCCATGCGGCGCTCTCACGTTGCTTGCTCGCATGATCCTTACTCTTGCCGAAACCGGCCTGCTCTTAGCCGTAACCGGCCCTGCCCCTGGCTGCAGAGCCTGCCTAGCTCTGGTTGAAGAAGTCCCGCTCCGCGATCCTGGCCTTGTCCTCGGCGGTGACCTCGATGTTCGCCGGGGAGAGCAGGAACACCTTGTTGGTGACCCGGTCGATCGAGCCGTGCAACCCGAAGATTAGTCCTGCTGCGAAGTCTACGAGCCTGCGGGCATCGCTATCGACCATCTCGGTCAGGTTCATGATAACCGGGGTGCCCTCGCGGAAATGCTCACCGATTGTCCTGGCCTCGTTGTACGTACGAGGATGCAGCGTCGTGATCCGCGTCAGGTCGGTGGTCCGCACTGGCTCGTCCTCGACCCGGCGTTCCGTCCTGACCCTGGTGTCGTGCCCGTTGTCCGCGACGTAGCCAGCGTGCGCGTCACGCAGGTCGGGGTGATCCGGGTATTCGGTGACATACCCACCGTAGTCTTCGCCGTCACCGTAGTCCTCGGCGTAAGAGTCGTCGTAACCGTGGTCGTCTTCTACCAGGCCGAGATAGACCGCCACCTTGCGCATCGCGCTGGCCATCGTCAGTCCTCCGTCGCGCCGCTGGGTAGCAAGCATCAGTGCAGCACGACTCGCGCTTGGTCGGCTGCTCCGTGTGCTACGCGTCGGACATTACCTGACGAAGGCGCGCCGGCCGCCGAGCAACGCCGTACCGACACGCACATGTGTCGCACCTTCTGCGATGGCGTCCTCCAGGTCACCAGTCATGCCCGCGGAAATCATGATTGCGCCTGGATGCGCCGACCGTACCTCGGCGGCGATTCCGGCAAGCTGGCGGAACGCCGGGCGAGCGGCCAGGCCGAGTGGAGCAACCGCCATCACGCCGCCGAGCTCGAGGCCGCCCTCGGCCGCGATCGCGCCCGCCAGGTCGAGCACGTCGGCGGGCAGCGCACCGCCCCGGTGCGCCTCACCGTGATCGGGCGCGCCCTGCGCCGGCCCGCCGGGGTCGAGTGGGCCCCCGCCGCCAGGATCCGCGCGGCCCGGGCGCGGGCCGCCGGGATTCGGGCCGTCGAGGTCCTGGCCAGCCGTGGCCGCAGGGTCCAGGTCGACCTGGACCAGGCAGGTGACCGTCCGCCCGGCGGCCCGCGCCCGCCTGCCTAGCGCGGTGACCAGCCGCGGCCGGTCCACCGAGTGCACGACATCGGCATACCTGACCACGCTCGCGCACTTGTTCACCTGAAGCTGGCCGACGAAGTGCCACCGCACCGGCAGGTCGGCGCACTGCGCGGCCTTCGGCGCCGCCTCCTGGTCGCGGTTCTCCCCCACCTCGGTGATGCCGAGCCTGGCGAGCAGCCGGACGTCGGACGCGGGAAAGGTCTTGGTGATGGCGATCAGCGTCACCGCGTCGGCCGGGCGGCCGGCTTCCTCGCACGCGGCAGCGATCCTGGTGCGCAGGGCCAGCAGGTTGCGGCTGAGCTCGGCCCGCCTGGCAGCCAGCTCGCCGGCCGCCGCGTCGGCATCTCCCGTCATCGGCGCATCATGGCGCGAGCCAGATCAGCCCGGCGAATCGGCCGGTCTGCCCGTCGCGGCGGTAGGAGAACAGCTCGGCGGTTTCGGCCGTGCACCTCGGGTCGTCGCTCAGCCGCCCGACGCCGAGCGCGGCAAGCTGGCCGCGCAGGCCGGCCCGCAGGTCCAGGCCTGGCGTGCCCTTCCTGGTCACGCAGGCCGACCCAGGCACCACCGCGGCGACCTCGTCCCGCATCCCCGCTGGCACCTCGTAGCACTGCCCGCAGATCGACGGCCCGATGATCGCGTGCATGCGCGCCGGGTCGGCGCCGGCCCCGGCCATGGCCGCGATTAGCGCGGGCACGACGCCTGCGGCCATGCCAGGACGCCCGGCATGCGCGGCGCCCGCCAGCCCGGCAACCGGATCGGCCACCAGCACCGGAGCGCAGTCTGCCGCCAGCGTGCCGACCGCCACCTCGGGCGAGTCGGTGAAGGCGGCATCGGCCTCCTGCTGCCCGGCTCCCTCTTCGCCATCCTGGCCAGGTTCGCCTTCAGGGCCAGGTTCGCCATCCCGGCCAAACTTGCCATCCCGGCCATGCTCGGCGCCGACTAGGACGGCCGGCACGTAGGCGACGCCGGTGCCGTGCACCTGCCGCATCCAGACCAGCCGACGCGGCCCAGGGCCGATGGCGCGCAGCACGCGCCCGCGGTTGTCCGCGACGGCCGCGGGGTCGTCGCCAACTCGGCCGCTGAGGTTCAGCGTGCCGAACGAGCCGGCGCTCACGCCTCCCGCCCGACCGGTGAACAGCACGCGCACCCCTGGGCACAGCTCGACCGGCTGCAGCGGCGCCACGGCCGTCCCTAGGCCGACAGGCCCGCCCGGCCTGCTCACTTCAGGAAGTCGGGCACGTCGAGCTCGTCGTCCTCCTCGAACACGACCGACTTGCGCCTGGTACCTGCAACGTCGCCGCGGCCTGTACCGACCGCGCCGTCCGCGCCACCACCCGCCGCGACCTGACCGTCGGCCGTCCTCGGCTGCGGGACGGCTTCAGTCACGACGTCACCGTCGCCGTGCCCCGGCTGGTCGGACATGTCCGCGCCGTGACCATCAGGCGCAGTCGGAACGGCCTTGCCGCCCCCCGCGCTGGCGGCCGGCTGGCTCGCCGCGCCATGACCACCGTGCGAGGAATGGTCCTTGATCGCCGGCAGCGTGACCGGGCGCCACGGCGCGCCGAATGCGTCCGAGCCCTGGGACGGCTGGTAGGCGGCGACCGGGCGGCTGGGCCGCGACCGCGCCTGTGCCTCGTCGAATCCGGCCGCGATCACCGTGACCCTGACCTCGTCGCCGAGCGCATCGTCGATGACGGCGCCGAAGATGATATTCGCGTCCGGGGCCGCGGAGTTGGCTACCAGCTGGGCGGCCTCGTTGATCTCGAACAGCCCCAAGTCGGACCCGCCCTGGATGGACAGCAGCACGCCGTGGGCACCGTCGATGCTCGCCTCGAGCAGCGGGCTGGAAATCGCCATCTCGGCCGCCGCCACTGCCCGGTCGTCGCCGCGCGACGAGCCGATCCCCATGAGCGCCGACCCGGCTCCCGACATCACCGACTTGACGTCGGCGAAGTCCAGGTTGATCAGGCCGGGCGTGGTGATCAGGTCGGTGATCCCCTGCACGCCGGAGAGCAGCACCTGGTCGGCCGCCTTAAACGCGTCGAGCACGCTGACGTGCCGGTCCGAAATCGACAGCAGCCGGTCGTTGGGGATGACGATCAGGGTGTCGACCTCGCTGCGCAGCCGCTCGATGCCCGCGTCGGCCTGCGAAGCCCGGCGCTTGCCCTCGAAACCGAAGGGGCGGGTGACGACGCCGATGGTCAGCGCACCGATCGACCTGGCCACCTGAGCCACGACCGGGGCTCCGCCTGTGCCGGTGCCGCCGCCCTCGCCGGCGGTGACGAACACCATGTCGGCGCCCTTGAGTACCTCCTCGATCTCCTCCCGGTGGTCCTCGGCTGCCCTGTTGCCCACGTCGGGGTTGGCGCCGGCGCCGAGCCCGCGGGTCAGCTCCCTTCCGACGTCCAGCTTGACGTCGGCGTCGCTCATCAGCAGCGCCTGGGCATCGGTGTTGATCGCGATGAACTCGACGCCTTTGAGTCCCTCTTCGATCATCCGGTTCACGGCGTTGACGCCGCCGCCGCCGATGCCGACGACCTTGATGACCGCGAGATAGTTCTGCGGTGCTGCCACGGAGGGGCCTTCCCGTTCGTTTGCCTATCGCGGAACGCGCGGGCCTGGCCGGCGGGCCGTCATCGGACCGGGGCCAGGCGGGCGGCGATGCCGTTCACCAAGAGACACCCCCGGAAGGCACGGCAGGTTCCGCGATCCGCATCTTCGTTCCCACTCTCAGTCTCGCTTCGGGTCTCACCCTCAGGTTGAGATTTAGAGTTATGTCAAGCTGCCGATTGATAGGGACAGTAGAGTTGCGCGGCATCGCTGGTCAACTAGCCTCGCCGTGACCGAACCGGCGAGTCGCTAACGGCCGGAGCGCCAACACCTTCTGTGTCCGTTATCCGCTCCCGTTTCCCGCGGTGCCGGTCACGGCCGTTGCCGGATCGCTGACGTCGTAGTAACTCGCGCCGCTGCGGAGCAGGATGGCCATCTCGCGCGCCTTGTCCGCGGCCCGGCCGGTGCCGCCCCAGACGACCGTGACGCCGCCGCGCAGGAACAAGGTCACGCCCGCCGTACCTGAGGCGCGCACCGCGGTGACCCGGTGCCGCAGCCAGGCCGGCAGGCCCTGCACCACCGTCCCCGCCGCCCTGACGGCCGGGTTGCCGCGCAGCGCGCCGGGCGGCCCGCCTGGCGACCGCAGCACGACGAGCCCGGCCGGCCGGCGGGCGGCGCTGCCAAGCACGACGCCGAACGGGTCCATCAGGTCGAAGCCGTACCCGTCGGGGACGGCGAATACGGCGGTCCTGCGCTTGGTCCAGATGACCACGGCGTCCGGCCAGGACCTGGTCACCCTCGCGACCTGGACCTGGGTGATCCGCTCGACCCGGCGCGCCACCGCGCCGGTGTCCACCCGGATCAGCGGCGTGCCCAGCGTGATCGCGGCCGCCTTGAGTACCTGCGAGCGCGGGATGCCGCCCCCGCCGATGGTCCGCACCGAGCGGACCACGAAGAAACTCGAGCCGAGCAGTGCCCAGGCGACACCCGCTACCAGGGCCACCGCCGCCAGGCCGAAGAAGGCCGCCTTCCAGCGGTCGCGCCAGTGCCGCCAGGCAGGCTTAGCCGGCCCGGCCGGCCCGGCGGACCCGGCGGGCCTGGCAGGGCTCACGCGCCGCCGCCCGCCCGCTCCGCCAGCGCCTGCAGGATCTGCGGGCCGAGCATCGTCACATCGCCTGCGCCCATCGTCAGCACCACGTCACCGGGCTTGGCCAGGTCGGCGACCGCGCCGGGGACGACCTGGCGATCCTGGCAGAACACCGCCCTCGTGCCGGGCACGGCATCGGCCACCAGGGCGCCGGTGACGCCGGGCTCGGGGTCCTCCCGCGCGGGGTAAACGTCGAGTACCAGCACCTCGTCGGCCGCCGCTAGCGCCGTCCCGAACTGCGCGGCGAAGATCCTGGTGCGGCTGAACAGGTGCGGCTGGAAGATCGCAATCACCCGGCCGCCTGCCGAGATGTCCCTGGCGGCGCTGAGGTCCGCTGCGAGCTCGGTCGGATGGTGCGCGTAGCTGTCAAGCACCCGAACCCCGTCGGCCTCGCCCTTGAGCTCCATCCGCCGCCTGGCGCCCCGGTAAGCCGCCAGGCCCGCCGCGACCTGCGCAGGTGAGTAACCGAGCTCGACCGCCGTGGCGTAGGCGGCGGCCGCGTTCAGCGCGTTATGCCTGCCGGGCACCTGGACAGCCAGCCTCACCGGTCCGGCCGGGAGCGCCGTCCGCGGGCCGGCGGTCACCTGGAAGTCGATCGCCATCCCCGCCGGGGTCACGCCGGTCACCAGGTAGTCGGCCCCGGCCGACACGCCGTAGCTGACCACCCTCGCAGCACGGGCGGCTCCGGTCAGCGCCGCGGCCGCCCGCCTCGCTCCGGCATCGTCGGCACCGACCACCAGCAGCCCGTCAGGGGCGACCCTGGCGGCGAAGCCGGCGAACGCGGCATCGATCTCGGCCATGCTGGCGTAGTTGTCCAGGTGGTCAGCCTCCACCGAGGTGATCACCGCGGCCTGCGGCGCGAACATCAGGAACGACCCGTCGCTCTCGTCAGCCTCGACCACGAACACCGGGCCCGCACCCTCGGCGGCGCCGAGGCCGGTCTCGGCCAGGATGCCGCCGATGACGTAGGACGGGTCGGCGCCGCAGGCCCGCAACGCGGTGGTGAGCATCGACGTGGTGGTCGTCTTGCCGTGGGTCCCGGCCACCGCGATCCCCTGCCGGCCGAGCATCACGCAAGCCAGCGCCGCCGCCCGGTGCAGCACCCGCATGCCCTGCCGGCGGGCCTGCGCGAGCTCGGGGTTAGCGTCGCGGATCGCGGTCGAGACAACCAGCGTGTCGGCGTCGGCCAGGTGGTCAGGCGAATGGCCGACGCACACCCGCGCGCCGAGCGCGGCGAGCTCGGCGAGCTGGGCCGAGGCCGCCGAGTCGCAGCCGGATACCGGTACTCCCCTGGCCAGCATGATCCGCGCGATCCCGGACATGCCCGCGCCGCCGATGGCGGCGAAGTGCACCCTCCCGAGATCGGCGAGCGGCAACGGATCGACCGGCTTCACTAGGCCCATCCTCGCGGTCCTCCCGTCGCCTGCGTCTTCGTGATCTGCTCGGGCCTGTCGCGTCAGCGACTGCGGTGACTGCCGCGGTGCCGACCTGCCTGCCCCTGCGCGCCGCCATCCGCCGCAGCGTCGAACTGCCCGCCCTGGCCCGAAGGTCTGGCCTGACCGGGCGGGCCGACCTGACCGTCAGGGCCGACCTGGCCGGGCGGGCCGACCTGGCCGGGCGGGCCGACCTGACCGGGCGGGCCGACCTGACCGGGCGGGCCGACCTGGCCGGGCGGGCCGACCTGGCCGCCCGGCCCGGGCGGGCCGGTGGCGGGCCATGGTCCCGCTGGCCTGCCGCGGGAGTCGGACACCTCAAGCACCCTGGCCGCCAGCGCGGCGTCGGCGTCCCTGCTGCCGATGCTGGCTGCCGCCCTTGACATGGAGGCGACGAGCTCGTGGTCGAGCAGCACGCCGAGCAGCACGGCCCTGATCCACTCCGGGCTGAGGCTCGCGTCGTCCACGATCAGGCCACCGCCGGCCCGCTCCACGGGCAGCGCGTTCAGCCGCTGCTCGCCGTTGCCGTGCGGCAGCGGCACATAGGCGGCGGGCAGCCCCACCGCGGTCAGCTCGGCGCAGGTCATCGCGCCGGCGCGGCATAGGGCAAAATCGGCAGCCGCGTACGCCAGGTCCATCCGGTCCAGGTACTCGACGGTCACGTAAGGCACCGCGCCGGTCGGCAGCGGAGCCCCCTGACCGGTGCGCGGGCCGATGATATGCAGTACCTGCACCCCGACCGACAGGATGGACTCGGCCGCGCCGAGCACGGCACGGTTCAGCGAGGCAGCGCCCTGTGAGCCGCCGGTGACCAGCAGCACGGGCAGGTCGGGCCGCAGGCCGAACTGCTCGCGCGCCTTGTCGGCGAGCGCCAGCCGATCCAGGCCGGCGATCTCGCGCCGGATCGGGATCCCGAGGTAGCTCGCGTGCGCCAGCCTGGTGCCGCGCTGGCCGGTGAACACGTGCGTGGTCAGCTGGGAGCCGAGCCGGTTGGCGAGACCAGGCCGCGAGTTCGCCTCGTGCACCACGATGGGCACCCGGCGCCGGCGCGCCGCGAGGTAGCCAGGGGTTGCCACGTACCCGCCGAAGCCGACGAGCACGGTCGCCTCGGCCCGGTCGAGCACCTCGACAGCGGCGCCCACCGCCCCGGCCATCCGGCCGGGGACCGACAGCAGCGCCGGGGTCAGCGAGCGCGGCAGCGGCACGGCAGGTATCAGGTCGAGCGCGTACCCGCGCGCCGGGATCAGCTTGGTCTCCAGGCCGCGCTCGGTGCCCAGGCAGGTGATCCTGACCTCGGGGTCCATCCTGCGCAGCGCGTCGGCCAGCGCCATCGCAGGCTCGATGTGGCCGCCGGTGCCGCCGCCGGCTATCACCACGCTCCGCACAGTCGCACCTCGCTGTCGAATCGATCGGCTCTCGAGCCGATCGCCGTCTGCCTGCTACCCCGGCTACCCGGCTACCCCTGCGGCCCCGGCCTGCGCCTGGGCGCTCCTGGCGTGCCCTGGCCGCCAGGGGCAGTCCTTGGAGCCGCCCTCGGAACTGACCGTGAACCTGCCTCGTGCGCCATCGGTCCGTCGACCGCGGCCTGCACAGGAACAGGGACCGGCCGGGCCCCCCGGCCAAGCGGCGCCGGCCTGCCACCCGGATCAGCCAGCCTAGACGGTACCTGCCGCCGGTCGCGGCCCGGGCTGGCCCGCTGGGCTGCTGACCCCAGGCCTGGAGCCGGGAGGCCCCGGGCGGGATGGCGCGGCCTGGCAGGCTCGCGCGCGCCCTCGGTGCGCGGCGTAGGGTGCCGCAGCGCGGCGGGCAGCCTGGGCCGCATCCGCCGGTCAACGGCGGCGAGCGCCTCCCTGGCGCCAGGCTCGCATCGGGCGAACGCCAGCAGCATGCCGATCGCGGCCATTGTCGCAATCACCGAGGACAGCCCCTGCGAGATCAGCGGCAACGGCACCCCCGTGATCGGCAGCAGCCCGATGACGGCGCAGATGTTGACCAGCGCCTGCCCCACGATCCAGGCGACCGCCCCGGCGGCAGCGAACCGCATGAACGGGTCGGCGACCCGCCGGGCGACGCGCAGCCCGGCGTAGCCGAGCCCGCCGTAGAGCAGGACCACGCAGGCGGTGCCGACCAGGCCGAGTTCCTCGCCGAGGATGGCGAAAATGAAGTCGGTGTTCGCGTACGGCACCCAGCCCCACTTCTCCAGGCTGTTGCCGAGCCCCACTCCGAACAGCCCGCCCGAGCCGAGCGCCCGCTGGCCCTGGATGCTCTGCATGTTGGGCCCGGTCGGCCCGCCAGCCCCGGGGTTCAGGAACCCGGAGATCCGGCCGCCGCCGTAACTGCCTACCACCACGAGCACGAGCAGCGCGAAGACGATCAGGCCGAGGATGGCAAGGAACATCCTGGCCGGGATGCCGACCACCCACAGCAGCGCGAGCAGGATTACAAGCAGCAGGAACGTGGTGCCAAGGTCGTCACCGAGCATGACAAGCATGGCGATCACCGCCGCGCCAGGCAGCAGCGGGATCAGCAGGCTCCGCCAGTCGTTGAGCTGGCCGAGTTGCTCCTTGCGCGCCAGCAGGTCAGCGCCCCAGACCAGGAAGGCGAACTTGGCGAACTCGGACGGCTGCACCTGCAGGTGGGCGATCACTATCCAGCGCTCGGCGCCAGCCACGCTCGTGCCGAAGGCGAGCACGATCAGCAAGCTGGCGATCGCGGCCAGCAGCATCGGATAGGCAGCGACACGGAACAGCCGCACCGGCGACCTGGAGAGCAACCACATGATCACTAGCCCGGCCAGCGCACCCGCCATCTGCTTGACGAAGTCCGAGTACGGCGACTGGCCGGCGACGAGCTGGATCGCCGACGAGGTCGACAAGACCATCACCAGGCCGATCGCGACCAGCAGGCCGGTGCAGCCGAGCAGCAGGTAGTAGGACGTCAGCGGCCGGTCGAGCGGCCCGAGCACAGCGGCCCGCGGCCTGAGGCGGGCCGTGCTCACCGCGCCGCCAGCCGCCGGACCGCGGCGGCGAACGCGTCGCCGCGCGCCGGGTAGTCGCGGAACATGTCGAACGACTGTGCGGCCGGCGCGAGCAGCACGGTATCGCCAGGTTCGGCCAGCCCGGCGGCGGCCCTGACAACGTTGTCCATTGCACCAGTGTCGGTGCAGGTGACCTCGATGACCGGTACCTTCGGCGCGTGTCGCCCGAGAGCCGCGGCGATCTTGCCGCGGTCGGCGCCAAACAGGACCACGCCGCGCAACCGCGGCGCCGCGGAGCCCACCAGATCGTCGAGGTCGCCTTCGGCGCCCTTCAGCAGGCCGCCGGCCGCCCAGACCACCGAGTCGTACACAGCGAGCGATGCGGCGGCCGCGTGCGGGTTCGTCGCCTTGGAGTCGTCGACGTAGGCCACCCCGGCAACGCTGCCGACCAGGCTAATCCGGTGCGGGTCAGGCCGGAAGCCGCGTAGCCCGGCGCCGACCGCCGCGGGCGGTGCGCCGTAGGCCCTGGCCAGGGCCGCCGCCGCGAGCGCGTCGGCGACGAGGTGCGGCGCCGGCGCCCGGCCGGCCGATTCATCGCGGCCGACCCTTTCACCCTGGTCGACACGGTCCTCCTGGCCGACACCGCGGGCCAGGTCGGCGACCGGTGCCAGGCGAACGCCTGGCCCGCCCGACCCGCCGCAGAACGCCCGGTCCACTAGGAACCCGTCGGCCACGCCGAGCTCGCCGGGACCTGGCTCGCCGAGCCGGAACAGAGCCGTCGCCGGCGCCCCGGCCGACCCGGCCGCCGACACCATCGCCGCCGACACCATGGCCGCCGAACGCTCGTCATCGGCGTTGCCGATCGCGAACGTGCCTGCGGCGAAGATCTTCGACTTGGCGGCCGCATATGCCTCGAACGTGCCGTGCCAGTCCAGGTGGTGGGCGGCCACGTTGAGCACGGCGGCGGCCTTCGGCGCGATCGTCGAGCTCCAGTACAGCTGGAAGCTGGACAGCTCCACGGCCACGACCTGGTAGGGCACGGGGTCGGTGACCACCTCGGCGAGCGAGGTGCCCACGTTGCCGGCCTCGAGCGCGCGGTACCCGGCCGCCTTGAGCATGAGCGCCAGCATCCGCACGGTGGTGGTCTTGCCGTTGGTGCCAGTCACCGCGAGCCACTGCTGGCGCAGGCCGGAGTCGAGCCAGGGCCGCAGCCGCCAGGCGAGCTCGACGTCGCCCATCACCTCGACCCCGGCGGCCGCGGCGGCCGCGAGCAGCGGCGAGTCAGGAGTCCAGCCCGGCGAGGTGACCACGAGGTCGGTGCCGTCCGGCAGCGCGGCAACGGCGCCGTCGCCGAGCGCGACGGCGATACCGTGCCCGGCGAGCTCGGCCGCGATCGCGCGCTGGTCGTCGTCGTCACGGGAGTCCACCGCGGTCACCTGGGCGCCGCGGGCGGCGAGCACCCGGGCCGCGGGCGGGCCGCTGACGCCGAGGCCGGCGACGCACACTCGCAGGCCGGCCAGGCCGGCGGCGAAGTCGCCAGCGTCGGCGGCGGTCATTACGTCGGCAGCCATTCGATGTAGAAGATGCCGAGCCCGAGCGCCACGAACAGCCCGGCGACCAGCCAGAACCTGATCACGATGGTGGTCTCTGCCCAGCCGATTAGCTCGAAGTGGTGCTGCAGCGGCGCCATCCTGAACACCCGCCTGCCGGTCATCTTGAACGACCCGACCTGGATCATCACCGACAGCGCGATGATCACGAACAAGCCGCCGAGAATGGCGAGCAGGAGCTGGGTATGGGTGCAGACGGCAAGCCCGGCGAGCACGCCGCCGAGCGCGAGCGAGCCCGTGTCGCCCATGAAGATCTTCGCCGGCGGCGCGTTCCACCACAGGAACCCGAAGCACGCGCCCATCACGGCGGCGGCGACGACCGCGCAGTCGAGCGGGTCCTTCACCACGTAGCAGTTGGGCACCAGGGTGACGGTGCAGTCGTTGCGGTACTGCCAGTTCGCGATCAGCACGTAGGCGGCGAGCACCAGGATCGCCGCACCAGTCGCGAGGCCGTCCAGCCCGTCGGTGAGGTTCACCGCGTTCGACGCCCCGCCGATCATGATGACGATCCACAGCACGAAAGGCAGCACGCCGATGGCCGGCCCGAAGTCGCGCAGGAACGACAGCGAGGGGTCGGCCGGCGTCAGCGCGTATCCGTCCGGGTGCTTGAGCACCTCTACGGCGAAGATGGCCCCGATCACGGACTGGCCGGCCAGTTTGGCGCCGGCGCGCAGGCCGAGGCTGGTCTGGCGGTAGATCTTGATGAAGTCGTCGATGAAACCAACCAGCCCGAGCCCGGTCATCAGCCCAAGGATCAACAGGCCCGAGGTGGACATCGCGTCCTTGGTGACGACGTGGCCGACCACGTAGCCCACCAGCGTGGCGACCACGATGACCGTGCCGCCCATGGTCGGGGTGCCGCGCTTGGTCGCGTGCGCTGCCGGGCCCTCCTCGCGGATCAGCTGGCCGTAGCCGCGGCGGCGGAACAGCTTGATCGCCAGCGGCGTGCCGAACAGCGCGAGGATCATGGACACCCCGGCCGAGACGATGATCGTCCTCATCGGGTGGCACCTTCCTGCCCCGCCAGCGCGAGCGCGACGGCCTCGAGGCCGACCGCGTGTGAGGCCTTGACGAGCACGACATCGCCAGGCTGCAGCCGTTCGGTGATCGCCGCCACGGCCGCGTCGCCGTCGTCCACCGCGAGCAGTTCCCCGGCGAAGGCTGGCACGGACTTGGCGCCGGCCAGGATCGGGGCGGCCTCGGGCCCGACCGCGATGATCCCGGACAGCCCGGTGCGCGCGGCAGTCACGCCAGCCTGCTCATGGAATTCCCGCGATCGCTCGCCAAGTTCGGCCATCCGGCCAAGCACAGCATAGGCACGCCCGCCCGCCGCGATGACTCCGGTCGCGGCCAGCGCGGCGGTGACCGCCTCCGGGCTGGCGTTGTAGGCATCGTTGACGATGATCACGCCGTCCGGCCGCTCGGTGACCTCCATCCGCCACCTGCTCAGCGCGGTCGCCTCGGACAGCCCGGCGGCGACCGCGCCGACGTCCATCCCGAGCTGGCCGGCCAGCGCCGCGGCGGCGAGCGCGTTGGCCACGTTGTGCTCGCCGTGCAGCCGCAACCGGACCGGCGCCGACCCGTCGGGCATCGTCAGCATGAACCGCGGCCTGCTCAGCCGGTCCACGCTCACCTCGCTGGCCCGGACGTCGGCGGCGGCCGACCGGCCGAACGTCACGACCCGCGCCGGCGTCACGCTGGCCATGGCGGCGACCAGCGGGTCGTCGGCGTTCAGCAGCGCGACGCCGTCCGGTGGCAGCGCCCTGGGCAGCTCGGACTTCGCCGCGGCGATCTGCGCCATGCTGCCGAACTCGCCGGCGTGCGCGTTGCCGACGCACAGCACGACCCCGAGCCGCGGCGGCGCGACCTGGCACAGGGCGGCGATGTGCCCGGGACCGCGGGCGGAAAGCTCCGCGATCAGGTACCTGGTCTCCCGGCCGACCCACAGCACCGTGAGCGGATGCCCGATCTCGTTGTTGAACGAGTTCTGCGGCCAGACGGTCGGGCCAAGCGCGCTGATCAGCTGGGCCGCGAGGTCCTTGGTGGTGGTCTTGCCCGCCGACCCGGTGATCCCGGCGATGGTGAGGCCAGGCAGCCGGTCCACCACGGCGCGGGCCAGCGTGGCAAGCGCCGCTGGCACGTCGGCGACGATCAGCGCCGGCACTCCCGTCTGCCGGGTACCGAGCACGGCAACGGCCCCGGCGGCCACCGCGCTTGCCGCGAAGTCGTGGCCGTCCGCGCGCTCGCCGGGCAGCGCGGCGAATAGCGCCCCGGGCCCGCACTCCCTCGAGTCGATCACCACCGGACCGGTGACGACGGCGGCCGGGTCGGCCACCTGGTCCATCGCGGCACCGGTGATCTGCGCGAGCTGCGCGATCGTGAGCGGTATCACGCGGCCTCCCGCCAGCAGGCCGGCCGGAAGGTCGCTGTGCGGCACTCCGGGATCACTCGTCCTCCAGGCCGTCGGTGAGCGCGTCGCTGGCCAGTTCCACCCTGGCCAGGGCGGCCCGTGCCCGCTCGGCCCGCGCCCGGTCGGCGACGGCATGCGCCGCCACCTCGCGATCGTCGAACGGTATGACCTGGCCGGCCACATACTGGCCGCGCTCGTGGCCCTTGCCGGCGATCAGCACCACGTCCCCCTTGGCGGCCCCGCCGATCGCGAGCCCGATCGCCACCGCCCGGTCAGGCTCGACGACCACGTGCGCACGGTCGGCCTGCGGCACAGACAGCGCTCCGTCCAGCATCTGGGACAAGATCCCCAGCGGGTCCTCAGAGCGCGGGTTGTCGCTGGTGAACACGGCCACGTCGGCGAGCCTGGCGGCGGCGGCGCCCATCAGCGGCCGCTTGGCGGTGTCCCGGTCCCCGCCGCAGCCGAGCACGATCCGCAGGCTCCCCTGGGTGACCGGCCGCAGCGCGCCGAGCACGGCCTCGACCGCGCCAGGCTTGTGCGAGTAGTCGACGAGCACCGTCAGATCATGCCCCGCCTCGACCCGCTCCAGCCGGCCGGGTACCCCTGGACAGTCGGCCACCCCGGCCACGGCCGTGCCGAGGCCCACGCCGACCTCGACAAGCGCCACGATCGCGCCGAGCGCGTTGGCCACGTTGAACGGCCCGGGCATCGTGACCGAGGCGTCGGCCTGCACCCCGCCAGGGCCGACCACCTGGAAGGTCGACCCGTCCGCACCGCACCGCACGTCGGCCGCACGCCAGTCGGCCTCGGCACGGCCGGAGGCGGAGAACGTGGTGACCGGGATCGCGGCGGACTGCGCGAGCTGGCGGCCGCGCTGGTCGTCGATGTTTACCACGCCCGACCGCGAGTAGCGCGGGGTGAACAGCTCTGACTTCGCCGCGAAGTAGGCGTCCATGTCGGGGTGGAAGTCCAGGTGGTCCTGCGACAGGTTGGTGAACACGGCCACCTCGTAGCTGGTGCCGGCCACCCGGCCGAGCGCCAGCGCGTGGCTGGAGACCTCCATCACCGCGGCGCTCACCCGCTGCTCGGCCATCACGGCGAGGAACGCCTGCAGGTCGGTGGCCTCGGGGGTGGTGAGCTTGCTCGGCTCCACCACCTTGCCCACCCTGGTCTCCACGCCGCCGATCAGCCCGGTGACGTGGCCGGCCATCCGCAGCCCAGACTCGATCAGGTAGGTCGTACTTGTCTTGCCGCTTGTCCCGGTCACCCCGATCAGCAGCAGCCGGCCTGACGGGTCGCCGTAGACCCACGAGGCGACCTCGCCGAGCCTGGCCCTCGGGTCGCCGACCACGAACGCCGGCAGCCCGCTGAGGATCGCCCGGTCCCGGCCCGCATGGTCGGTGAGCACGGCGACGGCGCCCGCGCCGGCGGCCTGCCCGCAGAACGCCGCGCCGTGGTGCCTGCTGCCCGGCAGGGCGGCGTACAGGTCACCGGGCTGCACGGCGGTCGAGTCGTGGGTGATCCCAGTGACCCCGTGGAGTTCGTTATGAATAAAAGAGGAGTCACCGTCGGGCTGCCGGAGGCCAAGCAGCGCGGCGAGCCCGGTGAGCGAACGCACCGGGACATGTCTTGGGCGCAGGGCCGCTGGCACGGGCTGAGGCTACCTTGCTTCACGGAACGGTGAGCGGGACATATGGGACGTGGCCTCCGTCGGGCGGAATCTTCATCGCTGCCAGCGCGAACTTCATCACCGCGTTGAAGACCGGGCCGGCCACGTCGATGCCGAAGTTGCTTCCCTTGCGCGGGTCCTGGATGTTCACCGCGACCACGAGTCCGCTGCTCGTTGCCGGCGCGATGCCGATGAAGCTCGATCCGTAGGTGTTCCCAGGCTCCTGGGCCGTGCCGGTCTTCGCGGCGACCGTGTACCCCCTGATGATCCCCCACGGCTCCCCCGCCTGGTCGTAAACGATCGGCACCTGCTCGAGTATCTTCATCAGCTCGGCTGCGGTCGATGCCTTGATCACCCGCCTTGACGCCGGCTTCGGCGCCGGGATGTACCGGCCGGTGCTCGTGGTGTGCCCGGCCACCACCGACGGGGTGACCCGGATGCCGCCATTGGCGATCGTGGCGTAGACGCTGGCCATCTGGATGGCGGTGACCCCGACGCTCTGGCCGAACGAGATCTGGTACCGCTCGTTCTGGTACCCGTACGCGATGGTCCAGCGCGACGGCGGAGGCAGCAGCCCCGGGCTCTCCCCGGGCAGGTCCAGGCCGGAGAGCGAGCCGATGCCGAAGGCGCGGAACATCGCGTACTGCTGCTCCGGCGTGACGTGCTCGGCCACCTGGACCATGCCGTCGTTGAGCGAGTGCGCGATGATCCCCGCGATCGTGTACCGCTGGGTGGGATGCGGCTCGGCGTCGTGGTACCAGGCGCCGTGCCAGAAGATGGCGTCAGGCACCAGGTAGCTGGTGCGCGACGTCTGGCCGTCGTCCTGGAACGCGGCCGCCGCGGTGATGACCTTGGCCGTGCTGCCCGGCGCGAACATGTTGCCGACCACGATGTCCCTCGTCGCTGCCAAGCTGGCGGGCGAGGCCGGGTTAAAGGTGGGATACTGGGCGAACGCGAGAATCCGGCCAGTGCGCGGCTGCATCACGACGACGGTGCAGGTGCGCGCCTTGGTCGCCGCCACCTGGATGGCGCACTCGTGCTCGGCCTCCCACTGGATGTCGGCCTGGATGGTGAGCCGCAGGCTGCCCGCCGGGATGGCGGGCTTGACCACCGACACGGTGCCCGGGATGGGCAGCTCGGCGGAGTCCGCCTCGAAGACCTCGGTGCCTGGCTTGCCGGCCAGCAGCGGGTTGTACACCTGCTCAAGGCCGGCCTCGCCGGTCATCATCCCGCTCTTGGGATTGGTGTCCACGAAGCCGAGCAGCGGTGCGGCCAGGTCGCCGCCCGGATAAGCGGGCACGTAGCTGGCGTGCAGGCCGATGCCGGTCAGGTTCAGCCTGGCGATCTCGGCGGCCGTGGACGCGATGACCGAGTTCGTCAGCACCACGTACTGCGGCGAGCTCGGATGCTGGAGCAGCCACAGGATCCGCGCCTTGCTCATCCGCAGCGGCCCGGCCAGTTTGGCCGCGACCGCGGCCAGCGAGACGTTGGTCATCTCGTACGGGTCGGCGTAGACCGTGTCGGTACGCACGGTCAGGGCGAGCACGGTGCCGTCACTGCTCACGATCTCGCCCCTGACCGCGGGGATGCCCACAACCTTCACCCGCTCCTTCTGGCCCAGGTAGCGGTAGCGCGCAGCGTCCGCACCCTGCATCTGGACCAGCCTGCCGAGAATGATCGTGATGGCCAGGGCGACCGACATCATGGTGGCGTTCACGCGGCGGACTGAACTGGTGCGGTGCAACTTTCTGCGTGCCAGGTCGGCGGCCTGGCGGGCGGGGCGGGGTCGGGCGGAGTGCGACTGGGCGGGATGCGGACGGGCGGAGTGCGGGCGGGCGGCATGCGAACGGGGAGGATGCGGCCTTCCTCGGGCTGCCCGTCCATCGGCCGGTCGCCCGTCAGGTCGTCCGGGGCCGGGCTGCCGCGGCTTCGGGCCTGGTTGCCGCGGCTGTCCGCCGGGCTGCCGGCGGCCGTCGGGCGGCAGCCGGCGGCCGTCTCCGGGCGCCGGGCTCGGCCCGTCCTCCTCCTCGCCAGAGCTCACTGGCGCGCTCCGGCCGGGGCCCTGGGCTGGCGGCCCGATCGTTGCCCGTTCTGGACAGAGCCGGTGCGCAGGTCGAGGAAGACCAGGCTGGGGTCAGGCCGCAGGCCGAGCTTGAGCGCCTCCTTCTCGATCACCGCGGCCGACTGGGCGGCGGTGACCTCCTGCTCAAGCTGCTGGACCTGCTGGCTGCGCGCTGCGTTCGCCTGCTGGAGGTTGGTGATCTCGATCGAGTTGGCCGCGAGCGTGGTGTTGACCACCAGCAGGCAGACCAGGCCGCCGCCCAGCAGGCCGAGCACGAGCAGCACGAACGAGGTGCGCCCGATGTGACCGGCATGGCTGGCGTCGCGGACGGACGGGCTGGCGAGACGGCCCGTGGTGCGGCTGGCGCTGGCCCCGGCGGCTGGGGCGGCGGTGTCCGGCAGGACCTGCCTGGCCGGCCCGCCGGTCCGCACGGTGCGGCCGGGCCGTCCTGGCCCAGCAGGGCGGACCGGGCTGCTCGGGCGGACCGGGCTCGCCGGAAGTACTGGGCTGGCAGGCCGGTCCGGCCTCGGCCGCCTGGCCGGCCGCGCGGGACGACGGGCGTCGGGCGTTGGCCGACCCGGCTGGGCGACCCACTGCCCGTCAGCCCGGCCACGGCGCTGGCCGGATGGTTGCCCATCAGGCTGGCCACGGCGCTGGCCGGATAGCCGTCCGTCAGGCTTGCCACGGCGCGGGCCGGATGGCGATCCGTCAGGCTGGCCGCGGCGCTGGCCGGGGTCGCGGGTCGCGGTGACCTGTGCCTGGCCCTGCGCCGGCACAGGGTCCCGCGTTTCGCTGGCCATGCCCGGTGTCATGAGGTCGGTAGTCATCGGCGCTCACCCATCCGCGTGTCGGTCGTACCGCCGCCGGTCCGTGTGCTGGTTCTCGTGCGTGTCGCTGTGCCGTTCGCTGTGCAGTTCGCTGGGCCGGTCATGCCGCCGCCCTTATGCGCACGGCCGCCCTCAGCCGCGCCGATGCCGCGCGCGGGTTTAGGGCGAGCTCAGGCTGGCCCGGCCGCTCAGCACCCGAGGTCAGCAGCTGGAAGGCCGGCCTGGCCGACTCAAGCGGCACCGGCAGCCCGGGCGGGGTCATGTCCGTGACCCGGGCCGCGAAAGCCCGCTTGACGATCCGGTCCTCAAGCGAGTGGTAGGAGAGCACGACGACCCGGCCGCCGACGGCGGTCACATCGAGCGCGGCGGGGACGGCGCGGCGCAGGGCGCCGAGCTCGTCGTTGACCTCGATCCGCAGCGCCTGGAACGTGCGCTTGGCCGGGTTACCGCCGGTGCGTCTCGCCGGGGCCGGGATCGAGTTCCTGATGATCTCGGCCAGCCGCAGCGTGGAGGTCAGCGGCTCGCGCTCGCGCTCGCGGACGATGGCGTCGGCAATCCTTCGGGCGAACCGTTCCTCCCCGTACTCGGTGAAGACCCGGGCTAGTCGCGCCGCCGGGTAGGTGTTGACCACGTCGGCGGCGGTGAGCCGGCCCGCCCGGTCCATCCGCATGTCCAGCGGGGCGTCCTGTGAGTAGGAGAAGCCGCGGCCAGGGTCGTCAAGCTGCGGCGACGAGACGCCCAGGTCGAACAGGATGCCCTGCACGCTCGGGTGCCCGAGGTCGGCGAGTATCGCCGGGATCTGGTCGTAGACCGCGTGCACCAGGGTGACCCTGGCGAGGTCGGCGGCGAGCAGCCGCCGCGACTCGTCGATCGCCGCCTCATCGGCGTCGATGCCGATGACCGTGAGGCCGGGATGGTCGCCAAGCAGTGCTCTGCTGTGTCCGGCCCGGCCGAGCGTCGCGTCCACCAGGACGGCGCCGTCCGCGGCGAGCGCGGGGGCGAGGATGCCGCGGACGCGGTCGAGCATCACGGGCACGTGGTGCCCGGCTGCCGCTGTGGTCATCGAGTCCCCTCCTCCCGCTGCCCTGCGATCTGCTGCCCTGCTTCCCCAGGGCTGCCGAACCCGCCGGGTGCCCGGCCAGGTCGCCATCCGCGCCGATCTGACGGTTCCCGATCCGCCTGGCGCCGGGGAAGAGGCGTCAGCCGGACGGCCGTCCAGCGCGGGTGGAGACCTCGCCGGGCACTGGGCTCCGCGGCGCGGAGCCCGCCTACAGAACTCCTGGCAGAACCTCCTCGGAGGCATCGGAGAATGCGTCTTCCTGCTGCTCCAGGTAGGACTCCCAGGCAGCGGCGTCCCAGATCTCCAGGCGGGTATTGGCTCCGATCACCGCGCAGTCACGCTGCAGTCCCGCGTACTCGCGCAGGGCAGGCGGGATCGTGACCCGGCCCTGCTTGTCGGGCACCTCGTCGGAGGCGCTGGCGAAGAACACCCTGCTGTAGTCGCGGACGGCCTTGGCCGTCACCGGCGCTGTGCGCAGCGCCTCGGTGATCCGGCCGAACTCCGCCTGCGGGAACACGTACAGGCAGCGCTCCTGACCCTTGGTCAGCACCAGTCCCTCCGCCAGCTCGTCGCGGTACTTCGCCGGGAGGAATATCCGACCTTTGTCGTCCAGCCGAGGCGTGTGAGTGCCGAGAAACAACGGCTCCTCACCTCCACTGTCCCCCACGACGGTGCGCGGCAGGGCCACCGTTCTCCCCACCGCGCACCACTGTACTCCACATTCCACCACCGTCAATGATCAGATGCTGGTTGGCGAACCACTTCCCCCACGGAACACGCGGTCAAGGTGGTGGAGCGGAGTGGAGCGGAGGCGGGAGTGATCGCCCCGACGACCGATGCTGGCCGCGGTGCGGCACCGGGGCTGATCGGCGGCGGGCGGGCGCGGCTAGCCGAGGCGCACCCTGGGAATGCTTGTTATGCAGTGATTCCCAATCCGTTGTCGCATCGAAGCGTCGCTGCACGTACTGTCGAGGCGCAACGGAATGGTTCACCGCGGGCGGCGTCGCCGCAATGGACATACCCAGTCCGGTATAGGGCGGGACTTAAGGAGGACGAGTGTCTGCTGAAGCCGGGCAGGCGGAGCACACGCTTAACGAGCTGATTCCGATCGCCCACCGGATCAGCGATGCGGTCAACACAGTGGTTGTCGGGAAGCCAGAAGCAGTCCGCCTGGCTCTGACCGTGCTGCTCGCCGAGGGCCACGCGCTCATCGAGGATGTCCCAGGGGTGGGAAAGACGCTGCTGGCCAAGGCGCTGGCAAGGTCCATCGACTGCTCGGTGCGGCGGGTCCAGTTCACCCCCGACCTGCTGCCCAGCGACATCACCGGGGTCAGTGCATTCAACCAGGAACTGCGCGAATTCGAATTCAAGCCCGGGCCGATCTTCGCAAACCTAGTGCTCGGCGACGAGATCAACCGAGCCTCGCCGAAGACCCAGTCGGCCCTGCTTGAGTGCATGGAGGAGCGCCAGGTCACCGTCGACGGCGTCACCTACCCGCTTGAGTCGCCGTTCATGGTGATCGCGACCCAGAATCCGGTGGAGATGGAGGGCACCTATCCGCTGCCCGAGGCCCAGCGGGATCGGTTCACGGCCAGGGTCTCGATCGGCTACCCCGACGTCATCGCCGAACTCGCGATGCTCGACGCCCACGGGACTCACTCGCCGCTCGATGACCTCAAGCCAGCCGCGCACGCCAGTGACGTGCGCGCGCTGATCGCAGCCGTCCGTGAGGTGCACGTCGCCGACCAGGTCAGGCAGTACATCGTCGACATCGTCGGGGCCACCAGGTCCGCGTCGGCGCTGCGGCTCGGCGCCTCGCCCCGGGCGGCGCTGCAGCTGATGCGGGCCAGCCGCGCCTTCGCCGCGCTCGAGGACCGGAACTTCGTGATCCCCGATGACGTCCAAGCCCTAGCTGGGCCGGTACTCGCGCATCGGCTGCTGCCCACAGCCGAGGCGGTCGTCGGCCGTGAGCTGCCCGAGCAGGTGCTCGCGAGGATCATCCAGCGCGTGCCGCTGCCCGGCAGGTAGCTGGCGCGCCTGGGCTGACCAGGGCCCACGACATACAGTGACAGGGCAGGTGGGAAGGAGGCGGTAATGCGATCCGCTCTCGCCTGGTTCACCGTTCGCGGCGTGTCGTTCCTGGCCGCCGGGATCGTCGGCGTGCTGGCCGGCCTGACGCTCGGCAGTGAGGCGATGATCAGCGTCGGCGTCATGCTGATCGGCCTGCCGGTCTTCTCCGCGCTGACCGCCCGCCGGGCCAGGTACCAGCTGCGCTGCGACCGCAGGATCGTTCCGCCAAGGGTGGCGCCCGGCCAGCCGACCAGGGTCACAGTCCGGCTGGAGAACGTCAGCAGGCTGGCCACCGGCCTGTTGCTCGCCGAGGACAGCATCCCCTACTCGCTGGGAGCGCGGCCGAGGTACGTGCTGAACGGCATCGAGCGCGGCGGGTCGCGCGAGGTCAGCTATCAGCTGAGGTCGGACCTGCGAGGCAAGTTCGTGGTAGGACCGCTGCGGGTCAGGATCGCCGACGTCTTCGGGCTCGTGGAGCTCACCGCGAACTTCGCCACCCAGAACACGCTGACCGTGACGCCCAAGGTCGTGCAGCTGACCAGCGGCTCAACAACCGGCAGCTGGTCCAGCGATGGCGACGGCCGGACCAGGATGACGGCGGCGGCCGGGGACGACGATGTCATCCCGCGCGCCTACCGGGACGGCGACGAGCTGCGGCGAGTGCACTGGCGGTCGACCGCCAGGTACGGCGAGCTGATGGTGCGCCGCGAGGAACAGCGCTGGCAGGACCGGGCCGTGGTGATCCTGGACACCAGGCGGAGCGCCCACGCCGGATCGGGCCCGAGCTCGTCGTTCGAGTTCGCGGTCAGCGCGGCCGCGTCGATCGGCGTGCACCTGGCCAGGTCCGGGCTGGCCGGCCACTTGCTCACCGACTCAGGCCCGCTGGCCGGGTCGGCGATGTTCGAGGACGTGCTGCTCGACGCGCTCTCCGTGGTCACTATGTCGCGTAACTACGACTTCGCCAGGACGACCGCCGCGCTCGGCACTATCGAAGGCGGACTTCTCGTCCTGGTGGCCGGCCAGCTTTCGGTCGAGGCCGCCAGGGAGATGGCCGCGGCCAGGCGACATGGCAGGCAGGGGATCGCGATCCTGCTCGCCGTCTCGACCTGGGCAGCTCAGCCCGGCCGGGCTGGCCAAAGCGGGCAGGGCGGCCAACAACACGAGCCACAGGCAGAGTCGACCGGTACCGGCGGGTCCACCGGTGCGGGCGGGCCTGAGGTGACCGGCGGGCCTGTCGGCGCGGCTGGTCATGGTGATCAGCTTGGCCAGGTTGGCCAGGGCGGCCAGGGGAAGGGCGGCCAGAGCAGGAACGGCCACCAGGGTCCGGGCGCGCCTGGCAGGAAGGGCAACGGCAAGAACGGCAACGGCTCCTGGTCGGCGGAGCCTGATGGCAGGGTGGGCCGCGATGCGGCCGCCGCCCACAGCGATACAGCGGCAGCCGCGGCGGTGTTCCGCGCGGCTGGCTGGCGCGTGGTCACCGTGGATGCGAGCACGCCGCTTGCGGTCGCCTGGCAACGGCTCCCGAAGGCGGGTGGCTACGGCGACTCGGCCAGCCCACCGCCGGCCGCTGGCCAGCCCGTCTCAACCGGCCTGACGGCCAGCCAGGCGCGACGGGCGCCTGGCAGCGAGCAGGACCTCGGAGCGGCAGCGTCATGAACCACCGGCTGACCACTGCCGCCGCCGTCGCGGTCGTCCTCGCCTCTGGCTCAGAGTTCGCGCTGATCCACGGGGCTGCCTGGCTCGTCGAGGTGACGGGCGCGGTGCTTGTGGTCGCGCTGGCGGGCACCATAACCAGGCTCAGCCCGGTCCCTTCCGCGGTCGGCGCGACGATTCTGGCCGGCGCGGCGAGCGCTCCCCTGCTGGCCGCCCAGTCGCCGTACTGGAAGGCCGCCGCCGGGGTCGTCATCATTGTCTGCGCGGCCAGCGCCTCAGGCCTGCGGCCGCTGCGGGCCATCGCCTGCCCGGTAACCTACCTCGCCGCCCTGCTGCTCTACATCAACGCGCTGCTGGCCGGCACCCGGTCGATCATCGCCCTGATCCCGACCGGATCCTCGCTGCACTACCTGGTCGCCCTGGCCAACGCCGGCCTCGTGCTGACGAAGGACCAGCCACCGGTGGACGGAAGCAGTCACGGCATCCAGCTGCTGGTGGCGGGGAGCATCGGGCTCGCGGCGATCGTGGTCGACATCATCGCCGTCCGGCTGCGCAAGCCGGCGATCGCTGGCCTGCCGCTGCTGGTGATCTACCTCGCGCCGATCGCGACCACAGCGCACGTGGGCGGCCTCGGCGGCGCCGCGACCTTCCTGCTCGCCGCGGTCGGCTACCTGGCCCTGCTGTCCTCCGACGGCCGGAGCAGGCTGCGTAGCTGGGGCCGGGTGATCACCGTCTGGCATGCCGCAGGGGAGGACGAGCGACTTGGCGGCGCCGACATCGGCGCGCTGACGGCGAACGGGCGCAGGATCGGCCTTGCCGCGGTATGCGTGGCGCTCGTGGTGCCGCTGCTGCTCCCCACGCTGAGCCCGCGCAAGCTCTTCGGCGGCGGCACCGGCGGCGGGCCTGGTAGCTCGGTGACGCTGCCCGACCCGGTGGACCAGTTGCACGGGCTGCTTACCAAGAGCTCGAATCAGCCGGTGTTCACCTACCACACCGACGGCCCGCCGCAGTACTTCCAGGTATTCGTGCTGAACTACAACAGAGGGCTCGGAGACTGGACCATCATCCAGCCGAGGCGCAGCGCGACGTTCCAGACCGCGGGGTCGCAGCCGGCCACGCTGCAGGCGCCGCCCGGTGTCACCGCTGACACCGCGGAGACACTGGTGCGGACGCACGTCACGCTCGGCAACGTCACCGCGGGCTACACCGGGCAGGCGTTCTTCCTGCCCGCGCCATACTGGCCGGTCTGGCTCCATGCCAGCGGCAGCTGGCATGAGGCTGACGGCACCCTGATGCTCTACTCTGACCAGCCTAATCACGCCGGGCAGAGCTATACCATCACCGACGGCGACCTCGATCCGACGCCGCAGGAGCTTGCCCTGCCGCAGACGATCCCGGCCCCGATCAAGAAGGCCTACCTCGGTTTCCGTACGCCGCTGACCGGCAGGCTCAGGGCTATCGCCCAATCCGTCACCAAGGGCAAGACCACCGCGTTCGCCAAGGCTGTCGCGCTCGAGGCGTGGTTCCACTCCGGCCTGTTCACCTACAACGTGAACTCGACCGACATCCCGGACACGGCCCAGGGGCTGGTCTCCTTCCTCACCGTCAACAGGCAGGGCTACTGCCAGCAGTTCGCGTTCGCGATGGCCGTGCTCGCCAGGCTGGTCGGCATACCGGCGCGAGTGGTGATCGGCTTCACCGCCGGGCAGGAGCACGCGCACGGAACCTGGGTAGTTACGGGCGGAGACGCGCACGCGTGGCCTGAGCTGTACTTCAGCGACGCGGGCTGGGTCAGGTTCGAGCCGACGCCGGGCGGCCAGGGTGGCCAGGGGACCGCATTCGAGCCATCCTGGGTGACGAGCGCGTCCCGCGTTGTCTCGCATCCGTCGGGCGGAACCAGCCCCGGTGCCGGCGCGACCGCCGCACCGTCGACCGGTGCCAGCCAGCCCGCGATCGAGCGCCGGCTGCAGCAGTTCGACGACGGAACTCACCAGGGTAAGACGACCGTCCCGAGCCACGGCGGCACCACCGCCCCGATCGGCCTGGCCGTACTTGCGCTGCTCGTGCTGGCGGCCGCCACGCCAGGCACGCTGCGGCTGATCACCAGGCGGCGGCACTGGCGGGCGGCAGGTGACGACGCGTCACTGGCCAGAGCGGCCTGGCAGGAACTCTGCGCCGATCTCGAGGACTACGGACTGGGCTGCGGGGTGAGCGAGTCTCCGAGGATGGTCGCGCGGCGGATATCGAGCACGGCGAACCTGGACGAACCTGCCACGCTGGCGATCCGCCGGATCGCCACGGTCATCGAGCGGGCCAGGTACGCGCCGCGGCCCGAGGCCGCGGGAGCCATCAGGGCCGACGTCACCACAGTCCGCCGCTCGCTGGCCCGCAGCTCGGGCAGGCGCGCCCGGTGGCGAGCCAGGCTGGTACCGGCATCCACCCTGCGGCCGCTGTCCGAAACGCTCCGCCAGGCCCTCGGCCTGCTGACCGGCTGGATGCCCGCACCACGCGAGACCACTACCAGCTAGCCCCCCGGACCCCGGCGCCCCAGCCCAGGCGTCCCCAAGCCACTACCCCGGGATTGGGTAACCACAAACCAGGTCAAAACACTCGCGATCATGGCGGAAACGCCGGGATAGTCGGCTACCCGGCGTCCTGGTGCCGGGTCCACCGGTGCCGAGACGGGCGGGTGCCGAGCGCACGGCGGAGCCGGTGCGGGGCTCGCATCAGGAGTGGCCGGAGACGGGCTGGGGTTAGCCGTCGCCTTCCTGGCGGCGGCGCCAGCGCTCTTCGAGACGCTCGCCGAGGCCGGCGCCGGAACGCCGCCCGCTGCGCTTGTCCTTGCGGCCCACCTTGCGGTCCTTGACCGGCAGCCGCCCGGTGGCGATGCCGTTCATCCGGCGGTAGCTGATCGCGGCCCAGTAGCAGGAGGCCAGCATGATGACGAAGCCGGCCAGGCTGATCGCGATGTAGGTGGAGACCCCGACCGGTAGCAGCGCGACACCGAGCGCGAACCCGATACCCGCGTAGACGACCCGGCGCTTGTAGTGCACCTGCGGGTCTGCCGAGCGCACAGCTCGGGCAAACCGCGGGTGATCGGAATAAAGCGCCTGCTCGATCTGCTCGAGCTGGCGCTGCTCGTGCTCAGACAGCGGCACGGGGCCTCCCAGTAGATCGCGCCCGCCGGACCTTGTAGCTCTGCTTTACGTCCTGGCTACCTCCCAGAATACGAGTGCCAGCGCGTTCTGTGGAAGGGGACGGCGATTCAGGACCCACGACTGCCCAATCCTGGCTGGCCGCCGGGCGGCAGGAGCGAGCCGGGGCCGACCGCGCCGGCCCCGAATCGCCTCGTGATCTGGTCCATCGCGCCCTCTGCCTCGCGCCAGGAATCCGGCCGCTCGCCGAGTGCGAGCTGGGTGCCTGCGCGCTCGGCTGGGGCCAGGCCGGTGGCCCTGACCCCGACCAGCCTGAGCGGCACGCCAGCGAGGCCGGAGGCACCGTACAGCTCGCACGCCGTGGCGTAGATCTTCTGCGCGACGTCGGTCGGCTCGGCCAGGGTGCGGGCCCGGGTGATGGTGGTGAAGTCCGCGCGCCGCAGCTTGACCGAGATGGTCCTGGCCGCGTAGCCGGAGGAACGAAGCCCGCGTGCGGTTCGCCCAGCCAGCCGCAGCAGTTCGCGCCGGATCAGGTCAGGGTCGCCGATGTCGGCGGCGAAGGTCTCCTCCGCGCCGATGCTTTTCTCCTGGACTCCTGTTGTCACCGTCCGGTCGTCGCGTCCCCAGGCGAGGGCCGACAAGTGCGCGGCCGTGGCCCGGCCGAGCCCGCGCTCCAGCGTGGACTGCGGGGCATTGGCCAGGTCGGCCACGGTCCGCAGCCCGAGCCTGGCCAGCACCGTGCCGGTCTGGCGGCCAACGCCCCACAGCGCCGAGACCGGCAGCGGGTGCAGAAAGTCGAGCACGCCGTCAGCCGGGACCACAAGCAGGCCGTCCGGCTTGCAGTGCACCGAGGCCACCTTGGCCACGAACTTGGTGGTCGCGATGCCGACCGAGCAGGTGATACCGAGCTGCTCGCTGACCTGCCGCCTGATCAGGGCGCCGATCTGGGCTGGCGGCCCCAGTCGCCGGATCGCACCCGAGACGTCGAGGAAGGCCTCGTCCAGCGAGAGCGGCTCGACCTCGGGGGTGACCGACCGGAAGATCGCCATCACCTCGCGGGAGACGGCGCTGTAGAGCTGGTGCCGTGGCATGACGAACTCGGCGTGCGGGCAGAACCGCTGAGCCCGGCTGGCCGGCATCGCCGACCGGACGCCGAATCCCCGCGCGATGTAGTTCGCCGACAGCACGACGCCTCGGCCGCCGGTGTACGCGACGATGACCGGCCTCCTGGCCAGTTCCGGCCGGTCCCTGATCTCGACGCTCGCGTAGAACGCGTCCATGTCGATGTGCAGGATGTGGCAACCCGTGTCGTCGGCCGCCGTCACCTCGCGGACCTCACGGTCCGAGCGTAACCGCCGCTACTGACAGCCGCGATCGCCCGCCGCGTCGGAGCCGACCGGCTCGGAGCTACCCGGCTCGGAGCTACCCGGCTCGGAGCTACCCGGCTCAGAATCACCCGGATCAGAGCCGACCGGATCAGAGCCGACCGGCTCGTCGGCGACCAGCTCGGGCTTGAGCTCAAGCAGCCTGGCCAGCAGACCGTTCACGAACCCCGGCGAGGCATCGGTGGACAGGTCGGTGGCCAGCACCACCGCCTCGCTGATCGCCACCGCGTCGGGAACGTCGTCGCGCCAGAGCAACTCGTACGCCCCGATCCTCAGGATGTTCCTGTCCACGGCCGGCATCCGGTCGAGCGTCCAGCCGCGGGCATGCTCGGCGAGCAGATCATCGATGCGCTCCTGGTGCGCCTGGACGCCCTGCACCAGCTCGCGCGCGTAGGGCACGACCGGCGGGTCGGCCCGCGCGGTCCGCACCTCAAGCACGGTGAGCAGCGGCTCACGTTGCATCTCGGCTTCGAACAGAATGTCAAGCGCGCGCTTGCGCGCCTTACTGCGCGCTGCCACGGCTGTCCCCGCATGGCTGCCGCGCGGCGGTGATACTCACGCGCGGCCGAGGTAGTCGCCGGTGCGCGTGTCGACCCTGACCTTCTCGCCGGTGGTGATGAACAGCGGAACCTGGATCTGGGCGCCCGTCTCCAGCGTGGCCGGCTTGGTGCCGCCGGTAGACCGGTCGCCCTGGAGCCCCGGCTCCGTCTGGCTGACGGTCAGCTCGACGGCGGGCGGCAGCTCGACGTACAGGGCCATGCCGTCGTTGAACGCCACCGTGACCGTCTGCTCCTCAAGCAGGTAGCTGGCGCCGTCGCCGACGGTCTGGGCCGGGATGCGCGGCTGGTCGTAGTCCTGGGTGTCCATGAAGACGAAGTCGTCGCCCTCGCGGTACAGGTACTGCATCTCGCGCTTGTCGACGTTGGCGACGTCAACCTTGACGCCGGCATTGAACGTCCTGTCGACGACCTTGCCGCTCATCACGTTCTTCAGCTTGGTCCGCACGAACGCGCCGCCCTTGCCAGGCTTGACGTGCTGGAACTCCACGACATTCCAGAGCTGGCCGTCGATGCTGAGGGTCATGCCGTTCTTTAGATCGTTCGTGGTGGCCACGTTGGCTACTTCTTCCTGCAGGCGGGCGGGACCGCCGCGTCCTGGCCCGCACCCGGCGCGGCGGGCGCTTTACAGGACGAGCAGTTCCCTGGTGATCGTGGTGAGCGACTGAGCCGACCCCGCCGCCCCGGCACCTGCACGGACGACGAGCGTGTCCTCGATACGGACACCGCCCCGGCCAGGCAGGTAGATTCCGGGCTCGATGGTGATAGGAACCCGGTCTTGTAGTGTACCGGTCCGGTCGCAGGAGATGATCGGCGCCTCGTGGACTTCCAGGCCCACGCCATGGCCAAGCCCGTGCGAGAAATGGCTGCCGTATCCCGCGGCGGCGATCATGTCCCGCGCGGTCGCGTCGAGGTCGCCGACGTCCGCGCCGGGCCGGGCCGCGGCCACCCCGGCGGCCTGGGCCTGCTGGACGATCTGGTGGATCTCCCGCTGCCAGGCAGCGACCGCGCCGATCGCCACGGTCCTGGTCATATCGGCGTGGTAGCCGCCGAACCTGGCCCCGCAGTCGATCGTGACCAGATCGCCGGCCGCAAGCTCCCGGCCGCCTGGGACGTGGTGCGGGATGGCGCCGTTCGGCCCGGAGGCGACGATTGTGCCGAACGCGACCGCCTCGGCGCCAAGGTCCACCATGGCCCGCTCCAGGGCCAGCGCGTAGTCGCGCTCGGTCACCCCAGGCCGCAGCCGGTCGAGCACCGCGGAGAACGCGTCGCAGGTGATCGCACACGCCCTGGCCAGCAGCTGGATCTCCGCCTCGTCCTTGACCAGCCTGAGCTGGTCGATGACGTCCCCGGCGGGCACGAGCCCAGGGCAGGGCTCGCCGGGACCCGGCTCCGCGACCTTGCCGACCTTGCCGACCTTGCCGACCTTGCCGCCCTGGCCGAGCAGGGCGGCCAGATCGCGGTATCGCTGCACGGTCATCTCGCGATCCTCGAACGCGAGCACCCGGCGGCCGTCGGCCAGCGCCCGGCGGGCGAGAACGGGCTCGACGAACCGCTCGACCACCAGCTCGAGGTCCGGGCACTCCCGCTCGGCGGTCCCCGCGTACCGGGAGTCGGTGGCCAGCACCGCGGGCCCGTCGGCGGGCACGAGCACCGCCGCGTTGGAGCTGATCAGGCCGGTCAGGTAACGGACATTCACGCCCGCGGTGACCAGGACGGCATCGGCACCGAGCCCGGCCGCGGCGGCGCCGGCTCGCTCCCGGCGGAGCGCATGGATCTGCGGCATATCCGAACTGTACGACGACCGGGCCCCGGACCCCAGGCCCGCGCCAGCCGCGTCCCCGGAGCCGCATCGTCTGGCTTATCCCCCGGCCACTCCCGGAGAGCCGGCCCGGGGGCGTGCGGGGTCCGGCAGTCGCGGCGGGATGCGGAAGTGCGGTGGTGCCTCCAGGTCAAGCGCGTCGAGCGGGTCAACGGCGGCAGCGTCCCGAGGGGTCAGCGGCGGCAGGTTCCACTTGCGCTCGATCAGCTTGAGCAGGGAGGTGTGGTCGTAGACCTGGTCCGTGACGTACCCGGGCCTGGCGTACGGGGACACGATCACGGCGGGAACGCGGAACCCGAGCCGGTCGTAGCTCGTCGGGCCGGCGTCGGCGCGGGTCATGTCGCGCCCGATGCCGGTATTGCGCAGCAACCGCAGTAGGCTAAACCGCTCGAACGAGCCGACGCCGGGAACGTCGTCCGGCGGCACGGCCTCCGGCGGAGGCACGTGATCGTAGTACCCGCCGTGCTCGTCGTACAGCCAGATCAGCATCGTGTCCGGCCAGCCGCGGCCGGTCAGCACCGCGTTGATCACATCGGCAGCGAACGCCTCGCCCGCCGTCACGTCCTGCGGGTTTTCCTCTGAGCAGAACTTGAAGTCAGGATCGACGATGCTCACGGACGGCAGCGTGCCTGCTCCCGCATCACCCCAGAAGCTGTCCATCGAGCGCACGTGGTTGATCGAGCGCAGGATTCCGAGCGGATACAGGTCGGCGGTGAACTGTATCTTGCCGATGATCCTCGGCCACAGCGCCGGAACCAGCGCCCCCAGGATGCCGCCGAGCACGCGGAGGAAGTTGACCCCGCGTGCGTGCGACAGCCGGCGCCAGCCGACCCTGATCGGCGACATCATGTGGTAGTTGATCCAGCTGATCCGGTACGCGGTCAGCAGGTCGAAGATGGTGCCGCGCGGCGGGTAGTCGATCATGCCGAACGGCAGGTCGTCGATCAGCCCGTGCGCCGTTCCGGCGATCATGAACCGGCGGTTCGGGAAGGTCGGCCCGAGGCATGAGGAGAACCAGCGGGTCGCCAGCGGGAATGTCCTGGCCAGTCCCGCGTAGAACGGCAGGTCGGCGTCGGTCCAGTAGCCCATGGCCGAGCTCGCGTCCTCGCCGGGGACGGTCTGCTCGATGCTCCTGACGAAACCGTCGCAGGCGCCGTCGTTCCACTGGATGTGGCTGGCCGCCCAGCTCTGCGTGGGCACGTACTTCACCTGCGCCGTCGTCGGCAGATGCCGCAGCCCGACCGGGCTGCCGCCGGCGGCGGGATTCGTCGCGGTCGGCTGACCGTCCGGTCCGAGCGCGAGTCCGTCCCCGCGACGGGTGAGCATTCCCAGGTAGTTGTCGTAGGAGTGGTTCTCCATCATCAAGATCACGATGTGCTTGATCTGAGGGAGTCCGTCCGTGCCAGGGGGCTCGGTCGGGCGGGGCCGGTCAGTCAGCGCCGGGCCGCGCCGGCTGACCCGTCGGCGGGCCGCCGATACCTCGGCGCGTAGCAGCATGCGCCAAGATTGCCAGACCGCCAGCGCGGTCACGTCGGCGCGGTCAGCTGCCGGGCGGGTCGTCGCCGATGATCACGCCGCCGCCGTGGCTCCAGGTCAGGTACCGCCAGGAGAGGTTGACCAGCGCGGAGATCCGGTTGCGGTGACCGAGCAGCGTGAGCAGGTGCAGGGCCAGCCACGCCAGCCAGGCGAGGGTGCCGCGAACCCGCACCCGGCCGGGCAGCTGGACGATGGCGGACCGGTGGCCGATCGTGGCCATGATCCCCTTGTCTTTATAGCTGAACGGCATCGTCGGACGACTGTCGGCCAGCCGGCGGATCTGGGCCGCGATGTGCCGCCCCTCCTGGATGGCCGGCTGGGCAAGCTGAGGCAGCGGCTGGCCGCCGGCCAGGGCGATGTCGCCGGCCGCGAAGATCCGCTCCTGGCCCTGCACGCGCAGGTCGGGCTCGGTCACCAGGCGGCCGCCGTGGCCGGTGGGCAGGCCAAGCTCGCCGATCCACTCGGGGGCGGTGATCCCCGCGGCCCAGGCCGTGATGTCGCTGGCCATCAGCTCGGGTTCCCCGCCGTGCCGCGAGATCAGCACGTGGTCGGCGTCCACCTGCTTGATCTCGGTGTCGAGCAGCACCTCGACCCCCCGGTCGAGCAGTTCCTTGCGTGCGTACTCACGCAGGCTGTCGGTGAACGGCCCGAGCAGCGCAGGGCCGAGCTCGATCAGCCGCACCCGCACCCGGTTGTGGTCGAGCTCGGGGAACGCGGCGGGGAGCGCGATGTTACGCAGCTCAGCCAGGGTGCCCGCCAGCTCGACGCCGGTGGCACCGCCGCCGACCACGGTGATGGCGAGCTCCTTGGTGTCGCCGGAGCCGCTGCGCCGCTCGAGCTCGGCCATCAGGCTGTTGCGCAGCACGATCGCGTCCCGTCTGGTGTACAGGCTCAGGCTGTGCTTGGCGGCACCGTTCACCCCGAAGAACGCGGCGCTCACGCCGGTAGCCAGCACCAGGTAGTCGTAGCCGACCGGCGGGCCGTCTGCCAGCAGCACCTCCCGCCGGTCGGTATCCAGGCCGGTGATCTCGCCCATCCGGAAGTGAGCACCGGCCTTGTGCGCCGCCGCCCAGGCGGGATAGGCGACGTCGGCCGAGGTCAGGCCCGCGGTCGCCACCTGATAGAGCAGCGGCTGGAACGTGCTGTAGGAGTTGCGGTCGATCAGCGTGACACCGATCGCCGGACTGCTCCGGCGGCCGCTGCGGCCGAGCCGGTCCATCACGTTCAGCCCGGCGAACCCCGCGCCGGCCACCACGACCCTGACGTCCTCAGCGTCCCGTACCGCCATAACTTGTCCGCCTCAGCCGGCCAGGTCCTTGATCTGCTCGATCAGGGCCACCCGCTCCCGGTGCGTGGCGGCGACCGGCTGCACGTTCAGCGTGGTGACTCCGGCCTCCCGGTAGGCGGCGAGCCGCTCGGCGACCTGCGACTTGGTTCCGATCAGCGAGATCCCCTCGAGCAGCGACCTGGGCACCAGCGCGGTGGCCTCCTCCTTGCGGCCGTCCAGGTAGGCGTCCTGAATCGCCTTCGCCTCGTCAGGGTAGCCGTAGTCCGATGCCAGCTTGGTGTAGAAGTTCTGGCCTCTGGCGCCCATGCCGCCGACGTACAGCGCGAGCACCGGCCGACCGAGGTCAACCAGGTCGGCGACGTCGTCGCCGATCGCCAGCGTGGCCTGGGCGATCACGTCGAGCGGCGGCAGCGAGGGGTCGCGCCGCGCCGCGCCATCGGCCAGCGCCGGGCCCCAGATGCCCGCGGCCCTCTCGGGGAAGAAGAAGATCGGCTGCCAGCCCTCGCACATCTGCGCGGCGAGCGCGGTGTTCTTCGGCCCGACCGCGGCGAGGATGATCGGGATCCGGTCCCGCACCGGGTGGTTGATCAGCTTGAGCGCCTTGCCGAGGCCAGTGCCCTGCTCGGGCGGCAGCGGGATCTGGAAGTACCTGCCGTCGTAGGTCAGCCGCTCCCTGCGCCAGACCGCACGGCAGATCTCGATGGTCTCGCGGGTACGGCCGATCGGCGCGTCGTAGGGAACCCCGTGCCACCCCTCGATCACCTGCGGCCCGGACACCCCGATGCCGAGGTTGAACCTGCCGCCCGACACGTAGTCAAGGCCGGCCGCCGTCATCGCGGTGAGCGTCGGCGTCCTGGTGTAGAGCTGCATGATCCCGGACGCCAGCTGCAGCCGCTCGGTCTTCGCTGCCACGTAGCCGAGCTGGCTGACCGCGTCATAGCTGTAGGCCTCGGGGACGAACACGATGTCCAGCCCGGCCTTCTCGTAGTCCGCAAGCTCGACGACGGTCTCGGCAAAGCCGCCCGAGTAGTTGAGTGACATTCCGATGCGCAAGGTGTTCTCCCCGATGGCGGCATGGAGCGGACGAGTGCATCGTAACTGGCGGGCTAGTCGCGGTCACCGGCCAGCAGGCCGGCGATCGCGCGGAGCGCGAGCTGGTAGGAGGCGAACCCGAACCCGGCGATGGTCCCGTCGGCCACGGCGGCGACCACGGACCGGTGCCTGAACTCCTCCCTGGCGGCCGGGTTCGAGATGTGCACCTCGACAAGCGGCGCCGTCCGCATCGCGAGCGCGTCCCGCAGCGCATAGGAGTAGTGGGTGAACGCGGCCGGATTCAGCACCACAGGGATCCGCTGCTGCGCCGCCTCATGCACCCATGCGAGCAGTTCCGCCTCGTCGTCGGTCTGCCGGAAGTCCACGGCCAGGCCAAGTTCGGCGGCCGTCGCGGCGCACGCCTTCTCCAGGTCGGCGAGCGTGGCTGTGCCATAGACGTCGGGCTCGCGGACCCCGAGCATGGCCAGGTTCGGCCCGTTCAGCACCAGTACCCTGCGCATTCACATCTCCTGGTAGGCGCGGGCCAGCAGGTCCTCTGGCGGGTCGGCGAGTATGCCCGGCCTGGCCAGACCGTCGAGCACGACGAGCCTCAGGTGCCGGCCCCTGGTCTTCTTGTCCACGGCCATGGCGTCCCGCAGCGCAGGCCAGTTGCCGCCCGGGTAGGCCGTAGGCAGGCCCACCGAGGCAAGCACCTCGCCGTGCCGCCGCGCGGTCGGCTCGTCGAGCCGGCCGGACAGCCGGCCGACCGCGCTGGCGAACATCATCCCGATCGCGACGGCCTCGCCGTGCGGGATCGCGAAGTCCTCGGCCCGCTCGATCGCGTGGCCCAGGGTGTGGCCGTAGTTGAGCATCTCCCGCCGCCCTGCCTCGCGCAGGTCGGCCGCGACCACCTCGGCCTTCATCCGGATCGCGCGCTCGACAAGCTCGCGCTCGTGCGGGCCGCCTGGCGCGGACGCCGCCGCAGGGTCCTGCCCGATCAGGTCGAGTATCACCGGGTCGGCGATGAACCCTGCCTTGATCACCTCGGCCAGGCCGCTGACGTATTCTCGGCGCGGCAGCGTCGCGAGCGCGGCCAGGTCGGCGAGCACCCCGGCGGGCGGGTAGAACGCGCCGACCAGGTTCTTCCCGGCCGCTATGTTGATCGCGGTCTTGCCGCCGATCGCGGCGTCCACGATCGCGAGCAGCGTGGTCGGCACCAGCACCACCCGCACGCCGCGCAGCCACGTCGCCGCGACGAATCCGGCCACGTCGGTGACCGCCCCGCCGCCGAATCCCATGATCACGTCCGAACGGGACACCCGGTGTGCTGCCAGCCTCGACCAGACTCCCGCCGCCACGCCGATGTCCTTGGCCGCCTCGCCGGCCGGCACCGCCTCGGCATGCACCTGGTAGCCCGCGGCGGTCAGCGCGCCGATGGCCGGGCGGGCCAGCGAACCCAGGCCTTCGGCGTGGATGAGGACCACCGTGCTGGCCCGCTCCCCCACCAGCCTGGGCAGTTCGGCGGCGATCTGGTGCCCGACGACCACGTCGTAGGGCTGCTCACCGCCGACTCGGATCGTGGTCGCGCTCACCGCTGCGCCAGGCGCTCGGCGACCTCGGCGGCGATGTCCTCCGGGTCGCGGTCGTCGGTGCCGACCGTGATCGTGGCCAGCCGCTGGTACACCGGGAGCCGCTGGTCGAGCAGGATCTTCAGGGTGGCCCGCGGGTTGCCGATCAGCAGCGGCCTGGCCTGGCCGAGCCCGACCCGCTTGGCGGCGGTGGCGAATCCGGTCTCCAGATAGACCACCGGCCGCCCGGCCAGACGCTGCTGCGTCCCCAGGTCGAGCACCGCTCCGCCGCCGACAGCGACGACGCCGGCGCCATCGTCAAGCGCGCGTGCCACGGCGTCCTGCTCAAGCGCGCGGAACGCTGGCTCGCCGTCCTCCATGAAGATGTCAGCGACCGGCTTGCCGGCCACCGCCTCGACCTCGGCGTCGGTGTCGGTGAAGGCGACGCCGAGCCGGGCGGCGAGCAGCGCGCCGACGGTGGTCTTGCCCGCGCCCGGCGGGCCGATCAGCACGATCGCCGGCGCGCCCGTGCTTGCCCGCTCGCCTCCGGATTCCCCGACCAGCTCACTCAGTGCCTCCCGCTCGCCTGCGGGTTCCCCGACCGGCTCACTCAGTGCCTCCCGCTCGCCTCCGGGTACCCCGACCGGCTCACTCATCGGATCACCAGCGCATCGAGGTAGCCGGCCAGGTTCCTGCGCACCTCGGCGATGCTGTCGCCGCCGAGTTTCTCCAGCGCGGCGTCCGCGATCACCAGCGCCGTCATCGCCTCGGCGACGACCCCGGCCGCGGGCACCGCCGTCACGTCGCTGCGCTGGTTGATGGCCTTGGCCGGATCGCCGGTGCGCACGTCCACGGTCGCCAGGGCCCGAGGCACCGTCGAGATCGGCTTCATCGCGGCGCGCACCCGCACCGGCTCGCCGGTGCTCATCCCGCCCTCGATGCCGCCGGCCCGGTTCGTCATCCTGCGCAGCCCGCCGCTGGCGCGCTCGATCTCGTCGTGCGCGGCCGATCCGCGCCGCGCTGCCGTCTCGAAACCGTCGCCAATCTCGACGCCCTTGATCGCCTGGATGCTCATCATCGCCCCGGCGAGCCGGCCGTCGAGCCGCCGGTCCCACTGCACGTGGCTGCCGAGGCCAGGGGGCAGCCCGTGCACCACCACCTCGACAACGCCGCCGAGCGTGTCGCCGTCCTTGCGGGCAGCGTCGATCTCGGCGACCATCGCGGCGCTGGCCGCCGGGTCCAGGCAGCGCACCGGGTCGGCATCCACCGCGGCGAGGTCGTCAGGGCCGGGCAGCGTGCCGGCCGGCACCCGCACGCCTCCGATCGCGATCACGTGGCTGAGGATACGGACGCCGAGTGCCTGGGCCAGGAACCTCCTCGCCACCTCGCCGAGCGCCACCCGGGCCGCGGTCTCCCTGGCGCTAGCCCGCTCGAGGACAGGACGGGCGTCGTCGTAGCCGTACTTCTGCATCCCGGCCAGGTCGGCATGGCCGGGGCGGGGCCGGGTGAGCGGCTCGTTCCTCGCCTGCCCGGCAAGCTCGGCGGCCGGGACCGGGTCGGGCGACATCACCGTCTCCCACTTGGGCCACTCGGTGTTGGCGATCTCGATCGCCACCGGGCCGCCGAGCGTCTCGCCGTGCCTGACACCGCCAGTGATCTCGGCGGCGTCCTCCTCGAACTTCATCCGGGCGCCGCGGCCGTCGCCGGCCCTGCGGCGGGCCAGCGCGGCGGCCACGTCAGCCGTGGTGATCTCGATTCCCGCGGGCAAGCCCTCGCAGATGGCCACCAGTGCCCGGCCATGCGATTCCCCGGCGGTCAGCCAGCGCAGCATGCTGACGATCTTCCCATGCGGCGCTGCGCGGCCGGCTACCCGAGCCAGATCGCGACGCCGCGCCGCAGCCTGGCGCCGAGTCGCTCCATGACCGCGCCGCCGACCTGGGCGGCCAGCTCGGTGACGTCCCGGCCGGCGCTGTCGGGCGCCAGGGTCAGCGCGATGGTCAGGTCACGGTCGGCGTCGCCGGGGCGGAGCTCGAACCCAGCGACGGCGAGCTCGCCGGCCAGCACCCCGGCGACGATGTCGTGCACGTCTGGGTCGCTGCACAGCTCAGGGGCCTGCTCGCCCCTGGCCAGCGCTGCAAGCCTGGCGCCCTCGACCGCGATCGGCACCGGGCCGCCGACGTCCACCACCACCGCGCAGCCGTCGCTGGCGGCCGCCTGCCACACCTGCGCGGCCGCCACGGGAACCGGCCTGGCACCCGGCTGCCAGCACCGCATCGACTCCAGGCAGGTGAACGCGGGCACAGCCCGGCGTCCGTCGAGCCCGATCAGCGTCGGCATCGCCATCTCGGTGGCGTTCTCCCCTGCCTGCCCCCCAGCCCGCCCCCTGGCCCGCTCCCCGGCCCGCCGATCCGCCCCATGCCGGTCGTCCTGGTCCTCTCGGTCGTCCTGGTCGAGCAGGTCGGCCGGGACGGCGACCACGGGCACCAGAAGGCGGCTCCCGGCCAGCGCGGCGAGCGCAGCTGCCTCACCGCACGCCCCGGCCGCGAAGGCGTCAAGGGCGATGGTCACGGCCGGGTCGGCCGAGCCGTCGTCGTGGCGGAACGCGGGGTCGCCCCCGGTGATCTCAGGCATCCGCCCCACTGTAGTTGCGCCTGACCGGGGCAGACCTGCCAGGACGGCCTCGTGGTGGCGATCGGGCCTCTTCCTCCACTGATGGCAGCAGCCGCAGATCGCGCACTAGTACTCTGACGCCCGACGCAGTTCTAGATATCACCGGAACTTACGTACGCAAGTTGCGGTTTGAGAGTTTCATTGAAGTGCATGCAAGTCGGGACCACAGGGGAGCATGTGCGGAACAACCCACAGGCATCGTCTCTGATCGAGACGGGAACGCTCATGCAGAAGCCGATCCCGCCGCGGCTCGTCGAGCCGTATCTCACCGGGCGGCGGACAGTGATCGCAGGGTTCGTTTACCGCGCCTCCGACACCCCCTTCGGCTCCCCTGCCGACTTCTATCTCGCCCTGGATCTCGGCTACGACGGTTCCGAGTTCCGGCCCGACATGGCTGAGCTCTACCTGCTCCGCTGGCTCGTCGCTGCGCCCGACTTCTACGAGGTGCCGTACTCACCTGGCCGCGGCGGCGACTGGACAGGCAAGCCTCCCTTCACCGGCACGGGCTACACGTCATGGCCGAGCCGGCCAGTCCCTGAGTTTTACGTGGACCTGATGCCGATTCCGGTCGGGACCGAGATTTTCCGGATAACTCAGGGTCAGGCAGACTTCATCGCGCGCTACGACGGGCAAGTCTGGCTTCGCCCTGCTGAGGGGGTCTGAGAGATGCGATACCGGCTGCTTGCGAGTTATCAGGGGGCTCCCTACGAGGCCGGTGTCGGCCCTGACGAGGACGGGGTGGTCCTGTTCGCCGCGTGCCCGCCGCCCGAGGACCTGCACTTCGAGCCGGCCACCGGCCACTGGCGCAAGCTGGTCAGCAGGTCCGACGTGCAGACGCTGTACGAGTCACGGCCGGTCGGCGTGTTCCGCGGCGAGCGGTGCATCGTGCTTGACGACCTGGGCGACCGGCTGCACATCGTCTACCTGGGCCACGACTCATACCGGGCCGAGCAGCTCGGCTACTGGGAGGTGGACCGCGGCGTCTTCGAGCTGATCACGCCGCGCCAGGAGGTCAACGACATCGTCGAGCTCAGGCAGGCGCTCCCGGTGCGCAGCCAGAGCGGGCAGCACGTGCGGCCGAGCAGCATCCCGGGCGGCCCGATTGAGTACGCGAGGCTGCCGGCCCCTCCGGTCGACCAGCCGCTGCCGCTCGAGGCCGAGGCGATGCGCGCTGCCACCGCGGCCACCAGGCGGAGCAAGAAGGCACAGCCGGCCGATCTCGCGGCCGCGCCGTACCCGGCTCCGACCCACCCCGCAACCGCCCCGGAGCCCGGGCAACCTGGCCAGCCCGGGCCTGGTACCGCGCCGCCACCCCCGTCCGCGCCGCCGTACCTCGCCGCCCCAGAGCCTGGGCCCGGTGCCGCGCCGCCGCCCCCGTCTGTGCCGCCGTCCCTGGCGGGCGGCATCTCGGAGCCTCCGACCGCCGCGCAGCGCGCGTCGGACCCCGCAAGCGCCGTGCCGTCCTGGACTCCTCAGGCTCAGCCGCAGCACGCCACGGTCCCGCCGCAGGCGCCGCCCGCGCCGCCGGCCGAGCCCGTCGCTGTGGAAGCCCACCTCCCGCTCGCGCCGCCGGCCGATGCGCCGCGGCCCGTCCCGACATTTACGCCCGCCGGTCCGCCGGTGGTCGCCGTGCCGTTCGACAGTCCGCACGGCGGGCCACTTGAGATGATGGCGGGCTCGTCGGCGTCGGAGGGCCCGCTGCCCGCCGCCGGCGTCGTTCTGGCCGAACCCCAGCCCGCCGTACCCGCGCAGCCAGGGCCTGCGGGGCTGGTGCTCGCACCCGACGCGGTGCCGCCGGTCCCGGCCGACCCGAAGGACGGGGTGGACGCGGACGTTCCCGTGGCGAGCCTCGCGCTGCCCCTCACGCTCCACTCGCAGGCCACCGCGCCGCCAGCCCAGGCCAGCAAGAAGCCGAGCCAGCCCGAGACTCCGCCGCTCCAAGCGGACGTCACCCAGGCCCGCGCCGGCACCGCGCCCGCCGGCACCGCGCCCGCCCAGGCCCCGAGCGAGACCAAGCCAGCTGCGCAGGCCGACTCGGCTGTGTTCGCCAGCTCGGCCGCGCCTGCCAAGGTCGGCCCGATTGCGGCTGTTCTGGCCGGGCCAGCCCAGCCTGCCCCGGTCCAGGCCCAGCCCGCCCTGGTGACCGTGCAGGCCGCCCCGGTGCCCGCGCAGCCGGTCCAGTCCCCGGTGGCGGCCGAGCCGGTCCCGCCGGCGCCCGCCACCGCGGCCGCGGCCGCACCCGCCGAAACCACCCCGCCCGAAGCCACCGCTCCCCCGCCCGAGGCTCCAGTTTCCCTGCCCGTGGCCGCAGTTGCGCTGCCCGAAGGCTCGGTGGCCCCAGCCGATGCAGCGTCGGCCCCGCCGGCCGAGCCCGTGCCAGCCCAGCCCGCACAGCTGGCCCAGCCGGCACAGCCAACACAGCCAGCCCAGCCACCACAGCCGGCCCAGCCAACACAGCCGGCCAAGACCGCCGGCGCAGCCCGCCCCGAGCAGGCCGCGAACGGCATCGTCAGCGACGGCCTGGCCGTCTCCAGCCTGGCCGTCTCCACCCTCGCCGACTCCACCCTCGCCGATGAACGAGTCGACAGCCGCCGCCACGGCCTGCTCGACGGTGACGTCGGCGGGCAGGCCGAGTCGCCGCACGCGTCGACGATCGGCAGGCGCCGACGCGCCACCAGGCGCAGGCTGCCGACCCAGCGGATCTTCTCGGACCTGGCCACCCAGGCGGCCATACCGCCGAGCGCCTACGCGATCGGCGAGGACGTCGATGGCGCCATGTGCCTGGTGCGGACGGACGAGGGGTTCGAGGTGTTCAACTCCGCCGCAGGCGCCAGGCACGAGGTCCGGGTCTTCGACGACGAGGAGTCGGCGTACTTCTACCTGTTCGGGGTGCTGGTGGCCGACGCCGTCCGGACCGGCGCGCTCGCCCCACGCGAGCGCTTCATCTGACCCGTCCGCGCTGACCCTGGGTCGGGCTGGGTACTGCCGACCTTGCCCGCAAGGATGGACGTCATGAGCGACCAAGGGGACACGACGACGCCTCTGACCGGAACCCAGTACGAGATCGCGGCCGGTCCGTACCGCGCCACGGTCACCGAGCTCGGCGCTGGGCTACGCAGCCTCCTTCACGACGGCAGGCCCCTGGTCACCGGCTACGCCGCCGACGAGCTGCCGCCGGCCGGGGCGGGCCAGCTGCTCGCGCCGTGGCCGAACCGGATCGACGGCGGCCGGTACGACTTCGACGGCGCCTCCTACCAGCTCGAGCTGAGCGAGGCGGCCCGCGGCAACGCGATCCACGGCCTGACCAGGTGGGCGAACTGGGAGCCTGCCAGCCAGTCAGCGGCGGAGATCACGCTGCGGCTGGTGCTGCACGGCCGCCCTGGCTACCCGTTCTGCCTGCGGCTGTCGGTCAGCTACCTGGTGGACGCCGCCTCCGGCCTGACGGTCGCGGTCACGGCGGCGAACGCAGGTTCCCGCCCAGCCCCCTACGGCACAGGCTCGCATCCGTACCTGACCGCCGGTGAGTCGCTGGTGGACGACTGCGAGCTGCAGGTACCGGCCAGCCGCTGGCTCCCCACCGACGACCGGGGCATCCCGTCGGGCCCGGCGCGGGACGTGGCCGGCTCGCAGTACGACTTCCGCGCTGCCAGGGCGATCGGCGGCACCAGGCTCGATCACGCGCTGACCGACCTGGCCAGGGACGGGAGCGGGCGGGCCAGGGCGACCCTGGCCGGGCATAACCTGCGGCTCGGGCTGTGGGCCGGGCCGGGCTACGACTGGCTGCAGGTCTTCACCGGCGACGCGCTCGGCCCCGCCCAGCGCCGGCGCGCGCTCGCCGTCGAGCCCATGACCTGCCCGCCGAACGCGTTCGCCAGCGGCGAAGACAGGATCACGCTTGACCCGGGCGGCAGCGTCACGCACCACTGGGGCATCGAGGTTCTTCACCATTAACCAATCCCGGCCCGTCGATCAGGGCAGCGATGCGGGCCAGGTCCTGCGGTGTGTCCAGGTCGTCGGGGCTGGCGATGTCGCCGCACTCGACATCGGTGACCAGGTCCTGCCTCGACCGGAGGAAGGCGCGAGCGCCGCTGTCGCCGCTGGCCGTGGCAGCCGCGGCCGCCCAGTGCGCGCGGGCGATCAGCACCGGGTTGCGCGGCCGGCCCTGGTAGCAGGCCACCGCGACCTCGGCGCCGTGCAGGTAGGCCTCGATCAGCCGACTGACCACCTCGGGGCCGATCAGCGGCTGGTCCACCAGCGCGATCACGGCGGCACCGTGGCCCGCAGGCAGGGTCGCGAGCCCGGCCCGCAGCGAGGAGCCCATGCCGGTGTGCCAGTCGGGGTTGTGCACCGTCATCACGCCGGGCAGGCTTACGGGCGCGGCACCGGTGACCACGACGACCGGGTCGGTGCCGCCGCCACGCAGCACTGCGACGGCGCGCTCGACGAGAGTCTGGCCGCCGACCTCGACCAGCGCCTTGGGCCGACCGAGCCTGCTCCCCTGGCCGGCCGCGAGCAGCAGGCCGGCCACGCGATCGTGCCGCTCGATCGACTCGCCAGGCGCATCATGCTGCTGGCACACGGTGCCAGCGTACGGTCACCAGGCAGATCGCTGGCGGCCCGGGCGCTTAGTCGTGGTGAATGCGCCCGTCGGTCAGCGTCAGCGGCTGGCCCGATCCGCCCCACCGGAGCTGGATCAGCTCGGCTGCGATGGCCACCGCCGTCTCCTCAGGAGTGCGCGCGCCGAGGTCGAGGCCAACCGGCGAGCGCAGCCTGCCGAGCTCGGCCTCGGTCAGGTCGGCCTCGCGCAGCCGGTCCAGCCGGTCCTCGTGGGTACGGCGGCTGCCCATGGCCCCGATGTAGGCGGCGGGCGCGCGCAGTGCCACCTCGAGCACGGGCACGTCGAACTTGGGGTCGTGGGTCAGCACGCAGATGACCGTGCGCTCGTCCGTACTGATCCCAGCCAGGTAGCGATGCGGCCAGTCGGTCACCACCTCGTCCGCGTCGGGGAACCTCGCCGAGGTGGCGAAGACCGGCCTGGCGTCGCAGACCGTCACCCGGTAGCCGAGGAACTTGCCGATCCTGGCAACCGCGGCCGCGAAGTCGATGGCGCCGAAGACGAGCATCCGCGGCGGCGGCGCGAACGACTGCACGAACACAGACAGCTGATCCATGCGGCGCTCGCCCTCGGCGCCGTAGTGCCGGACTCCGGTCAGGCCCTGGGCGAGCATGCCCCTGGCGTCGTCGTCCACGGCCGCGTCGAGCCGGTCGCCCGAGCCGAGCGTGCCCGACGCGAGTGGCGCGCTCGCCGACCCATGCACGCCTGCCTGCCGGTCCTGCTCGGCCGGCCAGATCACCCGGCGGGCGCCGATCGCGCCTGGTCCGGAGATTACGGTAGCGACGGCCACCGGCTGCCCGGCGTCCACGGCAGCGGCGACCTCGCCGAGCTCGGGGTACTGCGCCTTGCTGACCGGCTCGACGAAGATGTCGATGATCCCGCCGCAGGTCAGGCCCACGCTGAACGCAGCGTCGTCGCTGATGCCGTACCGCTGGAGCACCGGCTGCCCGCTGGCCCTGACATCGCCGGACAGCTCGTACACGGCGCCCTCGACACAGCCGCCAGAGACGCTGCCGACTACCTCGCCATCGGGCGAGACGGCCATCGACGCGCCTGGCTCGCGCGGCGCGCTGCTGAACGTCTGGACGACCGTGGCCAGGCCGAACTCCTCGTTGGCATCCCACCATTTCACGATCTGGTGGAGAATGTCTCGCACTACCCGGTCACCTCGGCTTCTCGCGCACACAGCCAGCCTACGTGTCACATCCCGCGACGTGATCGGGCAGCAATTCCGGGCATTCGGCTATTCCCGGCCGGCACGGGGCGCGCGTCAGTGCGCGGCGGCCCGCCGCTGCAGCCGCTGGCGCACGCCGAAGAAGGCGAACAGCACGCAGGCCAGGTAGAGCAGGTAGACGACGGCCTGCAGGACCGTCGGGCTCTGCGCGTAGCCGAAGAAGCTGTGCGCGATGTCGCCGAGCGCGCTGTTCTCGCTCAGGATGGACCCGGTGTGCCACATCTGATGGCCTGCTCCGGGCAGCCAGCCGAGCTGCTGCAGGTTCTCCACCGCGTCCACGAGCAGGCCGGCCGCGAACACCATCAGCAGCGCGCCGACGATCATGAAGAAGCGCCCGATGTTGATCCGGTGCCCGAGCCGGTACATGACGAATGCGATCGTGAGCGCGATCGCCAGGCCGATCAGCGCGCCGACAAGCAGGCCGCCCTGGTGCCTGGTGGAGAACGCGATCGCCATCGTGAACACCACGGTCTCCAGGCCCTCCCTGCCGACCGCCTGGAACGCGAGCAGCGCGAGGCCGGTCCTGGCGCCACGGCTCATCGCCGGGTCCGCCTCGGTGGCCGCCACGGCGCCGGGCTGCCCGGCCGCGGTCGGCGGGCCGGCCAGCGCCTGCGAGCCTGGCCCGTCGGGCGCTGCCTCAGGACCGGATACCAGAACGGGCACCTTGGCGGGATCGGCCGCCCGCGTGCCGTGCGCCCTGAGCACGGCATCGGCCTTGGCCTGCAGCTCGGACTTCAGGCCGCGGGCGTGCGAGCGCATCCAGAACGTCATGTACGTCAGGATCACCGTGGCCAGCAGGAACGTGGCCGTCTCGAAGATGGTCTGCACCCGCGAGCCTGCGTAGGTGCGGATGGTGAAGTAGGCGGCGAGGCCGCCGCCGCCCGCCAGGATCAGCGCGGCCGCCACCCCCGCGTACACGTCCTTGAAATGCTTGCGCTGCCCGCTGCGGTTGAGGTACGCAAGCAGGATCGCGACGATCATGCTCGCCTCGACGCCTTCGCGCAGGAATATCACGAGCGTGGCGAGCATCGGCGGTCGTCCTCCGCGGCTGGGGGCCAGATGGAGGTTAGGTTACCCTAAGGTCGGCTCTGATCTCCTCCCTGGCCAGGCCGCCCCGTCCTGGCGGCCGGTCAGCCTGCCGGATCTCGGCGAGCACAAGCGCGGTGTCCAGAGCGGCGACGACGGCCTCCCAGCCCTTGTCCTCCGCGCTGCCAGGCCCGCCGCAGCGGGCCCTGGCCTGCTCGGCCGTGTCGCAGGTCAGCACGCCATTGCCGACCGGGGTCCCGGTGTCGAGCGCGACCCTGGTGAGGCCGTAGGTCACCGCGTCGCAGACGTAGTCGAAGTGCGGCGTGCCGCCCCTGACCACCGCTCCGAGGCAGGCCACCGCGTCGTGCTGGCCGGCCAGGGCCGCGGCCACCACCGGCAGCTCGACCGCTCCGGCCACCCGCACCACCGATGGGCTCTCGATGCCGCAGGCCCGCGCGGCGGCCACTGCCCGGTCAAGCAGGACGTCGGTGATCTCCGCGTTCCAGCGCGTCGCCACGATCGCCAGTCGCAGCGCTCCGGCGGCCACGGCGCCGGGGCACGGCCGTCCTTCCCCGCTCACCGCGCGCTTCTCTCCAGGCCGGCACCGCCCTGCCCTGGCTCGGCAAGCTCGATCAGATGGCCGAGCCTGTCCCGCTTGGCGATCAGGTACCGCAGGTTGTGCGGCGTGGCACTGACCGGCAGCGACACCGTGCCGCTCACCGTCAGCCCGTAGTCGGACAGCCCCCTGATCTTCGCCGGGTTGTTGGTCAGCAGCCGCAGCGAGCAGACGCCGAGGTCGGTGAGCATCTGGGCGCCGGTGGAATACTCGCGCGCGTCCACCGGCAGCCCGAGCTCGGTGTTGGCGTCCACGGTGTCGGCGCCCGCGTCCTGAAGCTGGTAGGCGCGCAGCTTGGACAGCAGGCCGATGCCGCGGCCCTCGTGGCCGCGCAGGTACACCACGATGCCGGCGCCCTCCGCCGCGATCGCCGCCATGGCCGCGTTCAGCTGGGTGCCGCAGTCGCAGCGCTGCGATCCGAACACGTCCCCGGTCAGGCACTCCGAGTGCATCCTGACCAGCACGTCACGCTCCGGCAGGTCGCCGAGCACCATCGCCAGGTGCTCGGTGCCGTCCAGGGCGTTGAGGTAGCCGATCGCCTGCCACTGGCCGTAGGCATTCGGCACCATGGTCTGCACCACCCGCGCGACCATCCGCTCGGAGTGCCGGCGGTACTCGATCAGCTGCGCGATCGAGATCAGCGCGAGCCCGTGCGTGTCGGCGAACGCACGCAGGCCGGGCAGCCTGGTCATGGTCCCGTCGTCGTTGACGACCTCGGCGAGCACCCCGGCCGCGGCGAGCCCGGCCAGCCTGGCCAGGTCTACAGCCGCCTCGGTGTGCCCAGGCCGGCGCAGCACGCCGCCCGCGGCGTACCTGAGCGGGAACACGTGCCCTGGCCGCACTAGCTCGTAGGGCTCGGTGGCCGAGTCGATCAGGGTCCGCACCGTCCGTGCCCGGTCGGCCGCCGAGATGCCGGTGGTGACCCCGTCCCGCGCGTCCACGCTGACCGTGAACGCAGTGCGCATCCGCTCGGTGTTCTGGGTGGTCATCAGCGGCAGCGCAAGCCGGTCGAGGTCCTCGCCGAGCATCGGGACGCAGATCACGCCGCTGGTGTGCCTGATTGTGAAGGCCAGCAGCGCGGGCGTCGCCTTGCTGGCAGCGAAGATGACGTCGCCCTCGTTCTCGCGGTCGGCGTCGTCGACGACTACCACGGCGCGGCCGGCCGCGACGTCCTTGATCGCTCGCTCCACGCTGTCGAGCGCGATGCCGTCCATGCTGGCGCTCACCAGGCACCGCCGCCCGCCGCGAGCAGCCGTTCCACGTACTTGGCGATCACGTCGACCTCCACGTTCACGACGTCGCCCACCGCCCTGGTGCCCAGCGTGGTCCTTGCCAGCGTCTCCGGGATCAGGCTCACCTCGAACCAGCCCGGCTCGTCCGGCGGCGCGGCGGGCTCGCTCACCGATGACACCGTGAGGCTGACGCCGTCCACCGCCACCGAGCCCTTCTCGGCGACGTAGCGGGACAGCGCGGCCGGGAGCGAGATCCGCACCACGTCCCAGCGCTCGCCTGGCCGCCGGCTCACGACGACCCCGGTGCCGTCCACGTGCCCCTGCACGATGTGGCCGTCAAGCCGACCGCCGGCCGGCACCGGCCGCTCCAGGTTGACCGGGCTGCCCGGGCCGAGCGAGCCCAGGCTGGAACGCGCCAGCGTCTCGCCGATCACGTCAGCGGTGAACTCGCCGGCGCCGGTCTCAGTCACCGTCAGGCACACGCCGCTGACCGCGATCGAGCTGCCGGGAGCCGCGCTGCCGGCCACCAGCGGGCCGTGGATGGTGAGCCGGGCCGAGTCGGCGCTCCGGCCGAGCTCGGTGACCTTCCCGAGTTCCTCAACGATTCCGGTGAACACTGCCCCTCCAGCCTGTCCAGGCTCCGGGGCGCGCGCGACAGCGCGTCGTCACGGCCAGCGGCCCGGTCAGGGCCGGTCGCCTGGCGCCCGGCGGCGCACAGGCCAGGCCGTGTGCGTGCTGCCTCCCATCCGGACTTTAACCGTCGGTGCCGGAATTTCACCGGCTCAGCCGGCCGATGGCGGTACTGGCCCCGGGGACCACCCCCAGGAAACCCGCCATGCGACCGGGTCGCGGACTGTCACCGCCGGTTCGGAGTTTCACCGACCCCGGAGCACGCTTGCTTGTACCAATCAGTATGCCATGCCGCAAAACCGCGGGTACAGGCCGATGCCCGGACCCGGCGGGCCGAGCCGGTACCGGGAGAAACCGCTATGGCAGCTTCCAGTCGATCTCCTCGCCGCCGTGCTCGGCAAGCAGCCTGCTTGCCCTGCTGAACGGGCGGGAGCCGAAGAATCCCTGATCGGCCGACATCGGGCTCGGGTGGGCTGACTCGACCAGCGGGACGCCGCCGAGCAGCGGCGCGAGATTGCGCGCGTCCCTGCCCCACAAGATGGCGACCAGCGGGGCGTCCCGCGCGGCCAGCGCCCTGATCGCCTGCTCGGTGACCGCCTCCCAGCCTTTGCCGCGGTGCGATCCCGGCTTGCCTGGCTGCACCGTCAGCACCCTGTTGAGCAGCAGCACCCCGCGCTCGGTCCACGGGGTCAGGTCGCCGGTCGACGGCGCCGGGTAGCCGAGGTCGGCGCTGTACTCGCGGAAGATGTTCACCAGGCTGCGCGGCAGCGGGCGCACGCCAGGCGCCACCGAGAAGCTCAGGCCGACCGGATGACCGGGCGTCGGGTAGGGGTCCTGCCCAACGATCAGCACCCGCACGTCGTCGAACGGCTGCTTGAACGCCCGCAGCACGAGGTCGCCGGCCGGCAGGTAGGAACGGCCTGCCGCGATCTCGGCCCGCAGGAAGTCGCCGGCCTCGGCGATCTGGCCAGCCACCGGCTGCAGCACTTGCGCCCAGCCTGGATCGATGATCTCCTCAAGGGGCCTGCGCGTCACGGATCAGACTGTAACGCCCCGCGGGGCCGCCGGACCGCGGTCCGCCAAGTTCGGCGGCGGTGCGCGCGAGGTGGCCGGTCACGGCGCCGGGTTCGCCTGCAACATCTCGGCGATCCGGCCAGCAAGGAAGTTACGCTCGGCGGCGTTCTCGGCCAGGCCGAGCGCCTCGGCGTAGGCGGCCCTGGCCTCGGCCGGGCGGCCGAGCCTGCGCAGCAGGTCGGCCTTGGTGGCCGGCAGGTAACGGTAGGCGTCGAGCCTGCCGTCCCGCTCAAGCGCGGCGATCTCCGCCAGCGCCGCTTGCGGGCCGCACACCATCGCGACCGCGACGGCGCGGTTCAGCGCCACTACCGGCGACGGCCAGACCTGGACTAGCCGGTCGTAGAGCAGCAGGATCTGCGGCCAGTCGGTGGCCGGGTAGCTCGGCGCCTCGGCGTGCACCGCCGCGATCGCGGCCTGCAGCGCGAACCGCCCTGGCGCGCCCCGGCGCAGCGCCTCGGCGACCATGGCGCATCCGGCGGCGATGGCGTCGGCGTCCCACAGCGACCTGTCCTGCTGCTCAAGCAGCAGCAGGTTCCCCGCGCTGTCGGCACGGGCGGCCCGGCGCGCGTCGGTGATCAGCAGCAGCGCCAGCAGCCCGGTGACCTCGGGCTCGTCGGGCATCAGCTCGTGCAGCATGCGCGCAAGAGCGATGGCGCGCTCGACCAGGTCGAAACGGACTAGCCCGGATCCGAGCGGGTCGGTGTGGCCGGTGGTGTAGAGCAGGTGAACCACGGTGAGCACCGCGTCGATCCGGTCAGGCAACTCGGCGGCCTCAGGCACCCGGTAGGAGATCCTGGCCGCCGAGATCTTCTTCTTGGCCCTGGTGACCCGCGCGGCCATCGTCGGCTCGGAGACCACGAAGGCCTGCGCGATCTCGGCCGTGGTCAGCCCGCACACCAGCCGAAGCGTGAGCGCCACCTGCGCCTCCCTGGCCAGGGCCGGGTGGCAGCAGGTGAAGATCAGCCGCAGCCGGTCGTCGGCGATCACGCCGTCCACGGCCTCGGCCGGCTCGGACCCGGTCTCTGGCACGATCAGCAGCGGCAGCTTCGCGCGCAGGGTACGGTCCCTGCGCAGCCCGTCGAGCGCCCGGTGCCTGGCTGCCGTGGTCAGCCAGGCACCGGGGTTGCGCGGCACGCCCTGCCGGGCCCAGGAGTCCAGCGCGGCCACGTAGGCGTCCTGGACGCACTCCTCGGCGATGTCGAGATCCCTGGTCACCCTGGCCGTGGCGGCGAGCACGAAGGCCCACTCGCGCCGGTGCGCCTCGGCCACGGCACGGCGCGCCTCGTCGCCTGGTGCGTCAGGATGCTGCTGCATCACGACCGCCGGTGGACCTGGGCGATCAGACCATCCCTGTGGTGTCCATGATCGGACGGACCTCGACGCCGCCGAATTTAGCCGGGCACAGCCTGGCGATCTCGATGGCGTGGTCCAGGTCGCGCGCCTCGACCAGGTAGAAGCCGCCGAGCGCCTCCTTGGTCTCGGCGAACGGGCCGTCGGTGACCACGTCGCCGCGGATCGAGGTGGCGGTGCTCGTCGGCTGGAGCGCTTCGCCGCCCAGGATCTTGCTGCCCTTCTCGCCCACCTGGCCGGCGAACCGGCCGTGCGCCTGGCCGACCTCCTGCCAGACCTCGGGGCCGCCCTCGGCGTAGCCGCTCTCGGCCTCGTAGATCAGGATCGCGTACTTCGTCATGATCGTCTCCCTTGATTCGTGTCGAACCCAACGTCAGTCCGACGAACGGCGGCCGCGGGATTCGACAGGGCCGCGCGAGCTCTTCTTCAAGCCGGATCGCTCCCGTGGCGGTGGGCCGCGGCAGACCACGCCGCGCCGGAAGAAGCCGCGGTCGCCATCGCGCGGAGTGCCCCGACCGCTCCGGCCGGATCTTCGGCTCCGAAGACCGACGTCCCTGCCACGAAGACGTCAGCCCCGGCCTCAGCGCACCGGCCGATGGTCTCCTCGCTCACCCCGCCGTCCACCTGCAGCCAGATCTCGCCGCCGTGGCGGCCGATCAGCTCGCGTGCACGGCGAATTTTCGGCAGCACGAGATCGAGGAATTGCTGCCCGCCAAAGCCTGGTTCCACCGTCATCACCAGCAGCATGTCGATCTCGGGCAGCAGGTCGGCGTACGGCTCCACCGCGGTCCCCGGATTGACCGCCAGGCCCGCCCGCGCTCCGGCCGTCCTGATCGTGCGCAGCGTCCGCACCGGCGCCGAGGTCGCCTCGGCATGAATCGTGACGTTCCGCGCGCCGGCGGCCGCGTAATCCGGCGCCCAGCGGTCCGGGTCTGCAATCATCAGGTGGCAGTCGAGCGGCACCGCGGTGTGCTTGAGCAGCGCAACGACAGTTGCCAGGCCGAACGTAAGGTTTGGTACGAAATGGCCATCCATAACGTCCACGTGCAGCCAGTCGGCGACGGCGCCGACGGTGGCCGCTTCGTCGGCCAGCCTGGCGAAATCGGCGGCGAGAATGCTTGGCGAGATCTGCATGGTCATGTCACTGGGCAGTCTATGGGCGCTGCCGCCGCCGGGCGATGCGGGATAGCCGGTCGCCCGGCTGTCAGACCCCTTCGCTAGCTTCGCTCACATATTCGAACCCCGACCGAAGGAGGGCATGTGCCGCTGACCGAGGCACCGGAACGACTGCTCGACCGGGTTCGCAAGCTGCTGGCACAGGCAGAGGACGACTCGGTCACCCCCGCCGAGGCTCAGGCATTCACCGCCAAGGCCGCCTCGCTGATGGCGAAGTACGGCATCGACAGGGCGCTGCTCGCGGCCGAGCGGCCGGAGACCGATCAGCCGGCCAACCGGGTACTTGACATCGACAACCCATGGGCGCGTGAGAAGGCGCACCTGCTCAGCGGGCTGGCGTCGGCGCTGCGCTGCCAGTGCATCCTGCTCGCCTCGAGCCGCCCAGGCAGCCGGGTGCACCTGTTCGGCTTCGCCTCCGACATTGACCGTACCGACCTGCTCTACACCTCCGTGCTGATCCAGATGGCCCACGGGCTGGCCGGCGCCCGGGTGCCCGAGTGGAGCAGCAGCCCGCGTGCCTGGCGCCGGAGCTGGCTGCTCGGGTTCGCGACCGCGGTGATCGCCAGGGTCCGCGAGGCCGAGCACGGCGCGGTGACCGCCGCGACCGGGCACGGCGCGACGGGCGGCGAGCGCACCGCGCTCGTGCTGGCCGACCGGTCGCTGATCATCCGAAGGCAAGTGGAGAAGGCGTACCCGGTCACCAGGAAGGCCAGGGTCACCTACAGCGGCAGCGGCTACCGCGACGGCTACTCCCAGGGGCAGCGCGCCGATATCGGGACCAGTCGCCTGTCCCGCACCCGTGGCCGCTCTCTCGCCGGAGCACAGGGCCGGTAGCACCGGGCCGAACGCCCCAGACTAGGCGGCGGCGGTCCGGCGCAGCACCGCGACGAAGATCGCGTCGGTGCCATGCCGGTGCGGCCAGAACTGCGCGTAGTTGCCGAACGGCTCGGGGCAGCGCAGGTCGGGGACCTCGGCCAGGAGCCCGGGGGCGTCGAGCACCTCGACGTCGCTACGCGAGCCGACGACGTTGCCGACTACGTCCCTGGTCTCGGCCACGTGCGGCGAGCAGGTGACGTAGGCCACGATCCCGCCGGGCCGCGCTGACTCGACGGCAGCCGTCAGCAGCCGCCGCTGCAGCGCGGCCAGGCCGGGGATGTCGCCGGGCCCGCGCCGCCACCGGGCCTCGGGGCGCCGCCGCAGGCTGCCGAGACCGGAGCACGGGACGTCGGCGAGCACCCGGTCGAAGGTGGCGGGCCGCCATGGCGGCACCGTCCCGTCCGCGGTCAGGGCACGGGCCGCGCCGATGCCGCTGGTCGCCTCGGCGACCAGCCTGGCCCGGTGCTCGTGCGCGTCGGCCGCGACCAGCACCGAGCCGCGCGCCGCGGCGAGCCCGCCGAGCAGCCGCGCCTTGCCGCCAGGTCCTGCGCACAGGTCAAGCCAGGCCAGGTCCGATGCGGCAGGCGCCCGAGTGACGGCCAGCGCGGCCAGCTGACTGGCCTCGTCCTGGACGCCGGCCCGGTGCTCGCTGACGGCGGCCACCTGGCCAGGGTCGCCGTGCGGCAGGTACGCGCCGAACGGCGACCACCTGGCCGCCGTCGCTCCGGCGGCGACTAGTTCGCCCGGCAGGCACAGCCCGGGCACGGCGGCGAGAGTGACCACCGGCCGGTCGGCGTCGGCGGCCAGCGCCGCCTCGGTCTGCGCCAGCCCGTCTCGCGCGGTGCCGTCGGCCTGGGCTGCGGCGACGGCTCCGGCGGGCGTGACGGCTCCCGCGGGCGTGACGGCTCCCGCGGGCGTGACGGTCTCGCCAAGTGCCTCGGCGATGGCCGCGACGATCCAGCGCGGATGGCTGTACCTGACCGACAGGTACCCGATCGGGTCGGCGGCCCGGTCGGGCGCGACGATCGCGATCCAGGCCGCGAGGTCGTGCGCGGTGACCCGGCGCAGCACCGCGTTGACGAAACCGGCCGGCCGGCGGCCGGCCACCTCGGCGGCCAGCTCGACCGAGGTGGCGACCGCCGCGTGCGGCTTCATCCGCATCCCGAGCAGCTGGTGCGCGCCGAGCCGCAGCACCTCGCGCAGTGGCGGGTCGATGCGGTCAAGGCCGCGATCGGAGCACAGGCCGATGACCGCGTCGTAGCTGCCGCGGCCGCGCAGGGTGCCGTAGACCAGCTCAGTGGCCAGCGCCGCGTCTGACCCGCTCAGCCCGCGCTCGCGCAGCGTGGCGGCGAGCAGCAGGTTCGCGTACGCACCCCGGCTGGTCACGGCGCTGAGCACGTCGTACGCCGTCCGCCTGGCCGGATCCGCCCCGGCCCGGCTCAAACCGCCCCTGGCCCGGCCGGGGCCATCACCGACCCGCTGAGAGGCACCCTTGGCCCACCGGGAACCACCGTCTGCCTGGCGCGCTTCCGGCCGTCCGTCCTTGCGCGGCCGCCGGTTCGTGCTCGGCCGCCCGGCCTGTCTGGCCATGTCAGTCAAGCACCAGGGTCCGGCCTGGCCGCAGACCGCGCGCCCAGTCCGCCGCGGCCATCCGGCGCTTGCCCTCGGGCTGCACGTCACCGAGCTGCACCGGCGTGGTGCCCGTCCGGACCAGCACGCGCTGGCCGACGACAAGCATCTCGCCTGGCCCGGGATCTGGCCTGCTGGAATCCGGCCCGCTGGAATCCGGATCGCCGCGACCGGGCGACGCAGCCGGCCCGGACCTGGTGACCGGCCACAGCTTCACCGTGGCACCGTCGCACGTCGTCCAGGCCCCGGGCGCCGGGGTGCACGCCCTGATCAGCCGGTCGATCGCCAGTGCCGGATGCTTCCAGCTCACCCTGGCGTCGTCACGGCGCAGCTTGGGCGCGAGGCTGACGCCCTGGCCGGGCTGCGGCCTGGCCTCGAGCTCGCCGGACTCGATCCCGTCCAGCGTCGCGACCAGCAGTTCGGCGCCCGCGACGCTGAGCCGGTCAAGCAGGTCGCCCGCGGTGTCGCGGTCCCTGATGGGCTCGGTGACGACGCCGAACACCGGCCCAGCGTCAAGCTCGGCGACCAGCCTGAACGTGGTCGCCCCGGTGACCTCGTCGCCGTGCAGGATGGCGTGCGCCACCGGCGCGGCGCCCCGCCAGGCGGGCAGCAACGAGAAGTGCAGGTTGACCCAGCCGCACCGCGGTAGGTCAAGCGCGGCCCGCGGGATCAGGGCCCCGTAGGCGGTGACCGGGCAGCAGTCGGGCGCGATCTGCGCCAGCCTGGCGAGGAACTCGGGCTCCGAAGGACGGGCCGGCCTGAGCACCTCGATCCCGGCCTGCTCGCCGCGCTGCGCAACCGGGCTGGCCGCCACCTTGAGCCCTCGCCCGGCCGGCGCGTCCGGCCTGGTCACCACGGCGGCGACGTGGTGCCGCGAGGCGAGCAGGGCGTCCAGCGAGGCAACCGCCGCGGCCGGCGTGCCGGCGAAGACCAGCCGCATCGGCTACAGCGCCTTGCCGTGGGTCAGGTGCGGTGAGACCTTCACCAGTGGCGCCTGCTCGCCCCACCACTCGGAGGCCCTGATCTCCTTCATCGCCATCTTGCGCTGCTCGGGGTCGAGCCGGTCGATGAACAAGATGCCGTCCAGGTGGTCGGTCTCATGCTGGACGCAGCGGGCGAGCAGCCCGCTGCCCTCGATCGTGACCGGCTCGCCGTGCATGTTGAAGCCCCTGGCGACCACGCCGTAGGACCGCTTCGTCGGGTACGCCAGACCGGGGAAGGACAGGCAGCCCTCGTCGTCGGTCTCCTCGTCTTTCGAAAGGTCCAGATCGGGGTTGATCAGGTGGCCGACCTGCTCGTCCACGTAGTAGGTGAACACCCGCAGGCCCACGCCGATCTGCGGAGCCGCGAGCCCCAGGCCCGGTGCGTCCTGCATCGTGTCGGTCAGGTCGGCGACCAGCCTGCGCAGCTCCGCGTCGAACTCGGTGACCGGCTCAGCCGGAGTGCGCAGCACGGGATCACCGAAGAAGCGGATCGTCTTGATACTCACCGGCATGGCCTCCAGCCAGTTCCTGAGGGACTCCGCGCACAGGGGCGGCTGGTCCAGTTTACGGAGCCAGCGCCCGCCAGCCCGCATCACGCGGATCCCGGCTGGCCCCAGTCCGCGCTCCGCGTCCTGCGGTGCCGACGCGGCCCTTGCCTAGTCCGGCGCCGCGGCGGGCGAGCGCGCCTTGAACGCGGCCTTGCGTGCCGCCCGGGCCACGCCTGGATCGGGATGATGATCGCTGAGCGCGGTCAGGAACGTCGTGACGCCCGGATGGCTGACCTCCCAGAGGCCGGCCACGATCTCGGCCTGGTCCTCAGCGGGCAGGTCGGGCAGCAGCTCGGCGACCACGTCCTGGGCACCGGCCTCCTCGAGCAGGCCGGCCCCGAGGTCGACGAGCAGCCAGGTGCGGTCCTGGGGCGCGAGCTGCGCTTCCTCGCCGTGCTCGAGCAGCCACACCGCGGCGTGCGCGCGCAGCAGCGGGCGGTCAAGCGCGGCTCGCACCTCGGCGGCCGCGGGCAGCCCGATCCGATCGAGCACGGCGAACGCCGCGCCGCGCTGGCCTGGGGAGCCGCTGGCCGCCGCGTCGATCAGCTCGGCTGCGGCCGCCGCCGGATCCCGGCCCGCCAGCCAGCTCGTGATCTCGGCCTCGCCGTCCTCGGCGTCGCAGCTGGCCAGCGCGGCGAGCAGGCCCTGCGCACCCTCACGTCGCGCGCTGCCGAGCACCGGCACGTGCCAACCCTGGGCGCGGAGCCTGCGATGGACGCCCCAGGTCCCCAGCGGCGACAGTGCCACGGTGAGGCTGCGGTCGCCGTCGTCGGTGCCGAGCTCGACCACGGCGAGGTCGGCGAGCGTCTCCAGGGCCAGGGAGAGCGCGGACCCGCTGTCGTGCCCGCCGGCCCCGCGCGCGGGGTTGCCGGCCGCCGAGGCGTAGGCGTCGAACAGCCCGTCCATCCCGACCGGGCCGCCGACCGTGTACAGCGCGGTGGCGATACCGTCAAGCTCCTCGGAGTCGAGCACGACCGCGAGCGCCGCGGCCCAGACGCCGAGCACCGCCTCGGTGCCGCCGTCCACCAGCAAGTCCGCAAGCGCGGAACTGCCGGCCGCCGGCTGGTCGGCCTCGCTGACGGCGATCGCGACCCGCCAGGCCGCGGTGACCTCGCGCGGTGCCAGGTCGAGCGCGGCCGCCGCCGCGGCGGCGGCCGCGGGATCCAGGTCGCCGCCCGAGGCCGCAATCCCGCTGCCGGTGGCCCACCGGCCGATGTCGCGCGCGGCCCGAAGCAGGGGCGCCACCCTGGCCAGGCCGGCCAGCTCGTCCCTGGGGGCCAGCCGCACCGACGGCAGCCGTCTGGGCCCGGACGCGATGTCGTGCCTGCCGCTCATCAGGTCAGTCACCTGATCGGCGGCCGACGGGCCCCGGCCGCCGGACGCATCGCGCGGCGCCCCGCGCCGCTGCCGTGAACTTGTCACTCAAGCACCTTACGGCCTCATCGGCGATGCGTCAGATCAGCTCGGCCGGGTCGAGCTGAAGTCGGACGGAACCTGGTTCCTTGCGCGCGGTGCGCTCGGCCAGCGCGGCGCGCAGCGCCACGGCGAGCGCCGTGCCCGCCGGATACGGCACCCTGACCAGGAAGCGAACGGTGTCGTCGGGAGGCTGAGCACCGGCATGGAACGCCGGGCCAGGTGGCTGGGCGGCGACCGGGCCGAGCACCTGCGCCCCGCCCGGCAGGGATGCCGAGCCGAGCAGCTCGCCGAGCACATCGCCCGGGCCGGTCAGCGCCGCCATCCGCACCGCCGGCGGGAAAGCCAGCTCGGCGCGCTCGGCGAGTTCCCGGTCAGCGTGCGTCGCCGGATCCCAGCGAATCAGCGCCTGCACCGCCGCGAGCGCGGGATCGGCCATCAGGATCACGATGCCGCCGGCCGGGCCCGGCCTGACCAGGGCGGCGGCGTTCATCCAGCGCCGCACTGCCTCCTCGGCGGCGCGCAGGCTCGGCCTGCCGAGCAGCGCCCAGCTGTCGAGCAGCACCGCGGCGGCGTAGCCGCCTGGCGCGAGCGGCTCGGCCCCCGGCGTGGCGATGACGACTGCCGGCGCGGCCGGAACGGCGGCCAGCACGCCAGTGCCGCTCGAGGTCAGGACCTGAACGCCGGGAAAGGCTCGGCCGAGTTCCTCGGCCGTGCGCCGCGCCCCGGTGACCAGCGCGCGCAGGCCTGTGCCGCCGCAGCTGGCACAGGTCGGCCCGGCCTGCGCACCGCACCAGCCGCAGCGCAGCGGCTGCCCGGGGCCGGCCTGCGCCACGGGTCCGGCGCAGCTGCCGCACCTGACCCGGGTACCGCAGTGCTGGCAGGCCAGGGCGGCGAGGTACCCCCTTCTTGGCACCTGGAACAGCACCGGCCCGGCCGCGAGCGCGTCGTGGGCCGTGCGCAGCGCCAGGCTCGGCATCCTGGCCGTGCGCGCCGCCTCGTCCCTGGCGAGCTCGGCGTCTTGGCCGGCCGGTCGCACGAGCGGAGCGTGCTGCCTGACGGTCGGCCGGTCGGCGGCCAGCGCCCGCGCCCAGCCCGTCGCCATCAGGTGCGCAGCCTCCGCGGTCCTGGCGAACCCGCCGAGCAGAGCGGCCGCGCCGCAGCGGTGCGCCCGGAGCACGAGCACGTCCCTGGCGTGCGGGTACGGCGCGCGCGGCTCGGCGTGCAGGTCGTCGCCGTCGTCCCAGATCGCGACCAGCCCTAGCCTGGCGACCGGGGCGAACATGGCCGACCTGGTGCCTGCCACCACGCCCACCCGGCCGCGGCGCACGGCCAGCCACCGGCGGTACCGCTCGGCCGGGCCGAGCTGCGCGGCGAGGCTGACGTGACGGCCGCCGCCGAGCCGCGCCGTCAGCGCCGCGTCGACCCGGTCCAGGTCGCGTGCGTCGGGCACCACGATCAGCGCGCCGCGGCCGCCCGCCACCGCCGCGGCGGCCGCGATCGCGATCTCGTCCGGCCAGTCGGGTCCTGGCAGCGCGGACCAGACCGCCCGCGGTGCCCGGCCGTCGCGCACCGCGGCGAGGAACGACGGCCCTGCCGGATAGCGCGCCCACGGCCCTGGCTCCGGCCCTGGCGTCACTGAGCCGGGCGGTGCGGCGTCAGGTGTCGCCGTGCCGCGCACGGCGACGTCAGGTGCGGCGACCTCGGCTGCGGCGGCCTGAGGCACCGTCGACTGAGGTGCCGCGGCCTCGGTCGCTGCGTGCCGCGGCGGCACGGCAAGCCGCAGCACGTCGGCCATGGTCCCGCCGTACCGGTCGGCGACGGCCCTGGCCAGCCCGGCGATCTCGCTGGTCAGCACCGGCTCGGCGGAGACCACCCGGGCGATGAACGCCAGCTTGCCCGCATGCTCGGTGGCGGCCGCACGCTCGACAAGGAAGCCGCCGACCAGCCGGCCGGAGAAGCGCACCCGCACCCGGCAGCCAGCCACCGCGTCGGCAGACATCGCCTCGGGGACGAGGTAGTCGAAGAGCCGGTCCAGGTGCGGCAGCGGCACCTCCACTGCCACCCGCGCCACCGGCATGCTCGCCGCTGGCACCGCCCGCGCGCCTCGGCCGCCCCGGCGCGTGGTCACAGCCCGGCGGCCGCCCGCAGCAGCTCGGTCTTGTTGGTGCGCTCCCAGGAGAAGTCGGGCTCCTCCCGGCCGAAGTGCCCGTAGGTCGCGGTCTGCGCGTAGATCGGCCGCAGCAGCTCAAGGTCCCTGATGATCGCGGCCGGGCGCAGGTCGAAGACCGCCAGGACGGCCTCCTGGATCCGCTCGAGCGGCACCCGCTCGGTGCCGAAGCACTCGACGAACAGCCCGACCGGCTTGGCCTTGCCGATCGCGTAGGCGACCTGCGTCTCGCACCGGTCGGCCAGGCCGGCCGCGACCACGTTCTTCGCTACCCAGCGCATCGCGTAGGCCGCGCTGCGGTCGACCTTCGAGGGGTCCTTGCCGGAGAACGCGCCGCCGCCGTGACGCGCCATGCCGCCGTAGGTGTCGATGATGATCTTCCGGCCGGTCAGCCCGGCGTCGCCCATCGGCCCGCCGACCTCGAACCGGCCGGTGGGGTTGACCAGCAGCCGGTAGTTGGTCTTGTCGATCTCGAGGCCGGCCAGCACCGGCTCGACCACCCTGTCCCTGATGTCGGGCATCAGCAGCGCCTTGAGGTCGATGGCGGGCGCGTGCTGCGTGGACACCACCACGGTGTCCAGGCGCACCGGCTCGTCCGCCGAGTACTCGATCGTGACCTGCGTCTTGCCGTCCGGCCTGATGTAGGGGATCTCGCCGTTGTGGCGTACCTCAGCAAGCCGCCGGGACAAGCGGTGCGCCAGCATGATCGGCAGCGGCATCAGCTCGGGCGTCTCCCGGCTGGCGTAGCCGAACATCAGTCCCTGGTCGCCGGCGCCCTGGCGGTCAAGCTCGTCGTCGCCCTCGCCCTCCCGGTGCTCGAAGGCGTGAGCCACGCCCTGCGCGATGTCCGGCGACTGCGATCCGATCGACACCGAGACGCCGCAGGACGCTCCGTCGTATCCCTTCGCGGACGAGTCGTAGCCGATCTCGAGGATCTTCTCCCTGATCAGCTCGGGGATGTCGACGTAGGTCGTGGTCGTCACCTCGCCGGCGACGTGCACCTGCCCGGTCGTGATCAGGGTCTCGACGGCCACGCGGCTCTGCGGGTCGCCCTTGAGCATCGCGTCGAGGATGGTGTCGCTGATCTGGTCGGCCATCTTGTCGGGATGACCTTCAGTGACGGACTCAGATGTGAACAGCCGACGGGCCACTTGGCATCCTTTTCTTACGCGACTTCTTACGCGACGGGGCCATGCCGAAGTGTAGCCGGGGCAGCGGTGCCGACGGCGGCCCGGCAGGCACAGCTCGGCACGCACGGCCGGACCGGACCGGACCGGACCAGGATCAGGGCAGCCGGGCGGCCACCAGGTCCCAGATCACGTCGGCGAGCGTCTCCTTGGGGCCGCGCGGCACCGAGGTCCGCTGGCCGTCCGATGCCAGGATCTCCGCGGCGTTGTCCGCGGTGCCGAAGGCCAGGCCGTCGCCGACCTGGTTCACCACCAGCAGGTCGCAGCCCTTGGCGGCCAGCTTGGCCATGCCGTTGGCGACCAGGTTGTCCGTCTCTGCGGCAAAGCCCACCACGACCTGGCCAGGGCGCCGCCCGGACCGGGAGAGCTCGCGCAGGACGTCCGGGTTCTCGGTCAGCTCGATCGGCTCAGGCGCGCCGCCGGTCTTCTTGATCTTGACCTCGCTCCTGGTCAGCGGCCGGTAGTCGGCGACCGCCGCAGCCATCACCACGCAGTCGGCATCGGCGGCAGCGCCGAGCACCGCATCGGCGAGCTGGCGCGCTGAGATCACCCTGACCACGTCGACCCCGGCGGGGTCGGCCAGCCCGGTGTTGGCCGCGACCAGCCGCACCTGAGCACCGCGCGCGGCGGCCGACCTCGCCAGCGCGTAGCCCTGCAGCCCGGACGACCAGTTGCCGATGAACCGCACCGGGTCGAGCTCCTCGCGGGTGCCGCCCGCCGAGACGACAACCCGCCGGCCGGCCAGATCGGGCCGCAGCGCCGCGGCGCCCCTGGCCAGCACCCGGAGCACGGTCAGGTACAGCTCGGCAGGCTCGGGCAGCCGCCCCGGCCCTGAGTCGCTGCCGGTGAGTCGCCCTGAGGCCGGCTCGAGCACCAGCGCGCCGCGGGCGCGCAGCGTGTCTACGTTCGCGGCGGTCGCTGGATGCTGCCACATCTCGGTGTGCATCGCAGGCGCGTAGAGCACCGGGCACCGCGCGGTCAGCAGGACGTTGCCGAGCAGGTCGGAGGCCAGGCCGGTGGCGGCCCTGGCCAGCAGGTCGGCAGTGGCGGGAGCGACGATCACGAGGTCGGCCTGCTGGCCGAGCCGCACGTGCGGTACCTCGTGCACGCTGTCCCAGACCTCGGTGCTCACCGGCTGGCCGGACAGCGCCTCCCAGGTGGGCGCGCCGACGAACCGCAGCGCAGCAGAGGTGGGGATGACGCGGACCTCATGGCCAGCCTCGGTCAGCAGCCTGAGCAGCTCGCAGACCTTGTAAGCGGCGATGCCGGCGCCGACCCCGAGAACGATGCGCATGGGCGCCCGCCGGGTGACCGTTCAGTGTGGCGGGATCAGGTCGCCGGAGGCTCGACCGCCTCGGCGTGCAGCAGGCCCTCGGCGATCTCGCGGAGTGCGATCGACAGCGGCTTCTCCTGCACCCGGGTCTCGACCAGCGGACCGACGTACTCGAGCAGGCCCTCGCCAAGCTGGGCGTAGTAGGCGTTGATCTGCCTGGCGCGCTTGGAAGCCATGATTACCAGGCCGTACTTGCTGTCCACCACATCGAGCAGCTCGTCGATGGGCGGATTGATGATTCCCTCGAGCGCCGGAGTCCCTGCCACCGTCTGCCTTCCCGATCCGCAAGCCCTAGTCGGCCGGCTCTGCTGCCGGCTGGGCTGTCATCAAGGCTACCAGCTGAGCGCACACATCCCGGATGGACGTGTTGACAAGCGTGATGTCGAACTCACTCTCCGCGCGCAGCTCGACCCTGGCGGTCTCCAGCCGCTGTTCCATCACCTCGGCCGACTCGGTGCCCCGGCTGGTCAGCCTGCGCACAAGCTCGTCCCACGACGGCGGGGCGAGGAAGACAAGCAGCACTCCGGGGACCGCGGCGCGCACCTGCCTGGCGCCGACGACATCCACCTCGAGCAGGGTGGGCACCCCCGCCGCCAGCCGCTCGGTGACCGGTTCACGCGGAGTTCCGTAGAAGTTGCCGGTGTAGCGGGCCCACTCAAGCAGTTTCCCCGCGGCCACCAAGTCGTTGAACTCGGCCTCGGTGGCGAAGAAGTACTCCCGGCCGGGGATCTCGCCCGGCCTTGGCCGACGCGTGGTCACCGAGACCGATGGCCAGACCTGCGGACAGTGCCGCCTGATCTGTTCCACCACGGTGCTCTTGCCGACCGCTGACGGGCCGGACAGCACCGTCAGGCCTGCGGGGACAGGGACTCTGGCTGCCGACCGGCTGCCGTCGGCCGGACTAGTCATGAGCAGAACCCCCGTCCCCGCACGTGGCACCTGACGTCAGCGGCGCGGTCAGACTTCGCTGAACTCTTTCTCGAGCGCGATCCTCTGGTTGGCACCAAGGCCGCGAACGCGGCGCGACTCGGCGATGCCCAGTCGCTCCATAATCTGCTTGGCACGGACCTTGCCCACGCCAGGCATGGACTCAAGTAGTGCCGACACCTTCATCTTGCCCACAACGTCGTCCGTCTGGCCTTCTTTGAGAACCTCAGGCAAGGTCGTTGAAGCGTGCTTGAGCCGGTTCTTGATCTCAGCACGCTCCTTACGGGCCTGAGCGGCCTTCTCAAGAGCAGCGGCCCGCTGGTCGGGGGTCAGTGGAGGAAGAGCCACGCGTGGTCACCTCGGGTTTCGTATCGAAAAACTCTGTTCGCGAGGGGAAACTAGCGAGTTCAGCTCGCCGGGACAACACAAACCTCCGTTTGTCGCGCCACAATTTATCCAATACTACCTAGCGAACATGTTCGACCACTTCACGTAGGCAATTGAGGGTCGTCAGGCCCGGTATCAGGGACGCAGCGGCAGCTGTGCCGGTCTGCGTCAAGTCACACGCAATTGCAGGAAACGCCACCACGCGGCACCGCGCGAGCAGGTCGCCGGGCCGAAAACGGCTACTCAGGCGAACGGCCGACCGGGAGCCGGCCGCGCTCAGGCCTGGCCCGCACCGAGTGACGAACGGCGGATGGAAGCAGCGAGCGCCGCCGCGGCCGCCCCGGGATCGGCCGCGCTGGTGATCGGGCGCCCGATCACCAGCAGGTCGGCACCGGCCCGCAGCGCTTCCTGCGGCGTGGCCACCCTTGCCTGATCGTGGCTCTCCTGACCCGCCGGGCGTACTCCCGGCGTGACGAGCGTGATGTCCGGGCCGACCTCGGCGCGGACCGCCGCCACCTCCTGCGGCGAGCACACAAGCCCGCGGGCGCCCGCCGTGACGGCCAGCACGGCGAGCCTGCGCACCGCGTCGCTCACCGGTCCAGCCAGTCCGATCTGGCCGAGGTCGCCGTCGCTCAGCGAGGTGAGCACGGTCACCGCAACGATCGTGGTGTCCGGCAGCGCGTCGACGGCCGCCTTGATCGCGGCGGTGCCCGCCGTGGCATGCACGGTGAGCAGGTCGGGCCGTACCTTGGCCACCGCCCGGGCTGCGCCGCCGACGGTCGCCGGGATGTCGTGCAGCTTCAGGTCCAAGAACACGTCCACGCCGCGCGGACCGCGCACGGACGCCACGGCGTCCGGGCCGAATCGCAGGTACAGCTCAAGCCCGATCTTGAGCGTGCTGACATGCGGCGTGACCTGGGCGGCCCACTGCGCGGCAGTGTTCAGGTCGGGCGCATCGAGCGCCACGGCGATCGGAGCTCGGCTGGTCATGATCTGTCCCTCCCCCGCTATGGCCCGCTTACCCGGCTCCGGCCGGCTACCCGTACCTCGTGCGCCAGCCCGACGACCTCACTCGCCCGCTCGATCCCCCGCCGCGCCAGCTCGTCGTCAAGCTCGCGCAGGATCCTGGCGCACGCCGACGGGTCGTGGAAGATCGCGGTACCCACGCTGACCATCGAGGCGCCGGCCAGCATCAGCTCAAGAGCGTCCCTGCCGGTCATCACCCCGCCCATCCCGATGATCGGGACATCGGGCAGCGACTGACGCACCTGCCAGATGCAGCGCACCGCCACCGGCCTGATCGCCGGGCCGGACAGGCCGCCGGTCAGCCCGGCCAGCACCGGGCGCATCGTGTCCGTGTCGATCGCCATGCCGAGCAGCGTATTGATCATCGAAAGGCCGTCAGCACCCGCCGACATGCAGGCACGCGCGATCGACACGATGTCGGTCACGTCGGGCGACAGTTTCGCGAAGACCGGGATGCCGCGCCTGGTCCTGGCGCGCACCGCCTCGATCACCGAGGCGGCGTCGGCGGCGTCGCAGGCGAAGACCTGGCCGCGGTGCTCGACGTTCGGACAGGAAATGTTGACCTCGATCGCGGTCACCCCGGCCGCGTCGGACAGCCGCAAGGCAAGCTCCGCGTACTCGTCGACGGTGCCGCCGGCGATCGAGACCACGGTCCTGGCGCCGCGTGAGAGCAGCCACGGCAGGTCCCGCTGCAGGAACGCGTCGATGCCAGGGCCCTGCAGGCCGATCGAGTTGAGCATGCCGCTGCTGGTCTCGGCCATCCTTGGCGTGGGGCGGCCCGCACGCGGCGCGAGCATCACCGACTTGGTGACGACCGCGCCGATCCGGGAGACGTCGATGAACTGCGCGAGCTCGCGGCCTGAGCTCGCGCAGCCGGATGCGGTCAGTATCGGGTTGGGCAGCTCGACGCTGCCGAGCCTGGTCCGCAGGTCAGGCGCCATGGCCGTGCCTTCGCACCTGGCCCTGCCCCTGGGCGGCCGCGGCACGGCCGTCCTCGTCAGATCGCGGCCCGCGCCGGCCGCGCGACTCCCAGCCGGGAGCGCCGAACGCGTCGAACGGGATCGTGCCCACGTCGTCCCACCTGACCTGCTCGCCACGGAAGACCGGGCCGTCGGTGCACGACCTGACCATCCTGGTGATCCCGTCGGAGCCGACCACCGGCAGCACGCACGTCATGCACACTCCGATCCCGCAGGCCATTGCCTCCTCGACGGCGACCTGCACGGGGATGTCGTAGCGCCGGGCCAGCGCCGTGACCTGGCGGAGCATCGGCATCGGGCCGCAGGCGTAGATGACGTCGGTCCGCGCATCGTGGATGACCTGACCGAGCATGTCGGTGACGATCCCGCGAACGCCGAGCGAGCCGTCGACGGTCGTGATCGTCGCCGACCGCCCGGTCCGCCTGGCGGTCAGCGCGCCGAAGATCCGGTCGCCGCTGGCGGCGCCGAGCAGGAAGTCCACCGAGCAGCGGCGCTCGCGCAGCGGCCGGCCAGCGCGAACAGCGGCGCGCTGCCGTAGCCGCCGCCGACGAGCAGGCAGCTCACCGGATCCCTGGGCACCGGGAAAGGCCGGCCGAGCGGGCCGGTCAGGTCGAGCACGTCCCTTGGCCTGCGCTCGGCCAGCCACCGGGTGCCGCGTCCGGACACCGCGAACACGAACTCCACCGTGCCGCCGTGGTCAGGCCGCACGTCGTGGATCGAGAACGCCCGCCGTAGCAGCATCGAGGTGTCCGGGCCGCCGACCGCCACGGCCACGAACTGGCCGGGCTTGAACCTGGCAGCGACGCCGGGGGCGACGATGGTGATCGCGTGGTAGGCGTCGATCCGGCGCACGGTCAGCACCGTGCCCCGTACCTGCACCGGGCCCGTCGCCGAGTCGGGCTCGCTAGCCGTCATCCGGCCCGGCCCCCCTGATCCTGGCGGCATGGTCCTGCAGCGATCGCACTCCCACCTCGTTCCTGTCGATGGCCTCGATCCCCTGGACGATCGCGGCCAGCCCCGCCATCGTCGTGACGCAGGGCAGGCCGCGACGGACCGCGGCGGTCCTGATCTCGTAGCCGTCCCGCCGCGGGCCGGGCTCGCCTGGCCCGCCGAACGGCGTGTTGACCACCAGGTCCACCTGACCGGCCAGGATCCGCTCCACGATCGTCGGCTCGCCGCCAGGGCCGCGGCCGTCGCTGTGCTTGCGCACGATCGTCGCATGTACGCCGTTGCGCCGCAGAACCTCGCCGGTCCCCCGTGTCGCCCATATCTCGAAGCCCAGGTCAGCGAGGCGCTTGACCGGAAAGATCATGGCACGCTTGTCCTTGCTCGCGACCGACACGAACGCGCGGCCCTTGACCGGGAGCGCGCCATAGGCGGCGGCCTGCGACTTGGCGTAGGCGGTGCCGAACATCTCGTCGATGCCCATCACCTCGCCGGTGGAGCGCATCTCAGGGCCGAGCAGCGTGTCGACTCCGGCGCCGCTCTCGTCGGCGAACCTGGCGAACGGCAGCACCGCCTCCTTCACCGCGATCGGCGCGTCAAGCGGCAGCGTGCCGCCATCGCCGCTGGCGGCCAGCATCCCCTCGGCGCGCAGCTGCGCGATCGTGGCGCCGAGCATGATCCTGGTCGCCGCCTTGGCCAGCGGCACCGCGGTGGCCTTGGAGACGAACGGCACGGTGCGCGAGGCCCGCGGGTTGGCCTCGAGCACGTACAGCACCCCGGCGGCCAGCGCATACTGCACGTTCAGCAGGCCGCGCACGCCGACACCCCTGGCGATCGCCTCGGTGGACCGCCGGACCGCCTCGATGTACTCGTGCCCGAGCGTGATCGGCGGCAGCGCGCAGGCCGAGTCGCCGGAGTGGATCCCCGCCTCCTCGATGTGCTCCATCACCCCGCCGAGGTACAGCTCGTCCCCGTCGAACAGCGCGTCAACGTCTATCTCGATCGCGTCGTCGAGGAACCGGTCGATCAGCACCGGATGCTCCGGGCTCGCCTGGGTGGCCCGGTGAACGTAGGCCTTGAGCGTCGGCTCGTCGTAAACGATCTCCATGCCCCGGCCGCCGAGCACGTAGGAGGGCCGCACCAGCACCGGATAGCCGATCTCCGCGGCGATCACCGCGGCGTCGGCGGCCGACAGCGCGGTGCCGCTGCGCGGCGCGAGCAGTCCGGCCTCGCTGAGCACCCCGCTGAACTCGGCCCGGTCCTCGGCCAGGTGGATCGCCTCCGGCGAGGTGCCGAGGATCGGCACGCCGGCCTGGGCGAGCGCCCTGGCCAGGCCGAGCGGGGTCTGCCCGCCGAGCGAGACAATCACTCCGACCACCTCGCCGGCGGCCTGCTCGGCGGCGACGATCTCCAGCACGTCCTCCAGCGTCAGCGGCTCGAAGTACAGCCGGTCCGAGGTGTCGTAGTCGGTGGAGACCGTCTCCGGGTTGCAGTTCACCATCACGGTCTCGAACCCGGCCTGCGACGCCGCGAAGCACGCGTGCACGCAGGCGTAGTCGAACTCGATGCCCTGGCCGATCCGGTTCGGGCCGCTGCCGAGGATGATCACCTTCGGCCTGGCCGACGGCGGCACCTCGCTGCGCTCGTCGTAGCTGGAGTACAGGTACGGCGTGGTCGCGGCGAACTCCGCCGCGCAGGTGTCCACCATGTGGTACGTCGGGCGCACCCCGAGCTCGGCGCGCAGCGCCCGGACGTCCGCCTCCGACACCCCGGTGAGCTGGGCGATCTGCGCGTCGGAGAACCCGGCGGACTTCGCCGCGCGCAGGCTCGCCGCGGTGGGCGGGCCGCCGGCGGCGATATGTTGAGCATGATCTTCGATGCCCTTGACCTGCTCGATGAACCAGGGGTCGATGCTGGTGGCGGCGGCAAGGTCGGCCACGGTGGCGCCGGCCCGCAGCGCCTGGTGCATCGTGGAGATCCGGCCGTCGTGCGGCATCGCGCAGCGTGCCAGCAGCCCGGCGAGCGCACCCTCGCCGACCGGCGGCGGGTCCCGCCAGCTCAGCGGCGCGCTTGGCTGCTCCAGCGAGCGGAGCGCCTTCATCAGGGCCTCGCCGAAGGAGCGGCCGATCGCCATCGCCTCGCCGACCGACTTCATGTGCGTGGTGAGCATCGGGTCGGCGCCTGGGAACTTCTCGAACGCGAACCTGGGCACCTTGACCACGACATAGTCCAGGGCGGGCTCGAAGCTGGCGGGCGTCTCCCCGGTGATGTCGTTGCGGATCTCGTCCAGCGTGTAGCCGATCGCCAGCCTGGCCGCGATCTTGGCGATCGGGAAGCCGGTCGCCTTGGACGCCAGGGCACTGGACCGCGAGACGCGCGGGTTCAGCTCGATGACGACCCTTCGGCCGGTGCTGGGCTCGACCGCGAACTGGATGTTGCAGCCGCCGGTATCCACGCCGACCGCGCGCAGGATCGCGATCGCCTGGTCCCGCATCGCCTGGTACTCGCGGTCGGTCAGCGTCATCGCCGGGGCGACCGTCACCGAGTCGCCGGTGTGCACGCCCATCGGGTCCACGTTCTCGATCGAGCAGACCACCACGACGTTGTCGTTGCGGTCGCGCATCAGCTCGAGCTCGTACTCCTTCCAGCCGAGAATCGACTCCTCGAGCAGCACCTCGGTGACCGGGCTGGCGTCCAGCCCGTGGCCGGCCATCCTGCGCAGGTCGGCAGCGTTCCTGGCGATGCCCGAGCCCGAGCCGCCGAGGGTGAACGACGGCCGGACCACGAGCGGATAGCCCAGTTCCTCGGCGGCGGCCTCGCAGTCGGCCAGCGAGTGGCAGGTAACGCTGCGCGGCACGTCGCCGCCGAGGCCGGTGACGACCTCCTTGAACGCCTTGCGGTCCTCCCCCGCCCTGATCGCGTCGATGTCGGCGCCGATCAGCTCGACGCCGTACCTGGCCAGGGTGCCGGCCTCGTGCAGCGCGACGGCGGCGTTCAGCGCGGTCTGGCCGCCGAGGGTAGGCAGCAGCGCGTCGGGGCGCTCGGCCGCGATCACCTTCTCCAGCACGTCGAGCGTGATCGGCTCGATGTAGGTGGCGTCGGCGAACTCGGGGTCGGTCATGATCGTCGCCGGGTTGGAGTTGACCAGGCTGACCCTGATCCCCTCCTCGCGCAGCACCCGGCAGGCCTGGGTGCCCGAGTAGTCGAACTCGCACGCCTGGCCGATGACTATCGGCCCAGACCCGATCACGAGGACCGACCGCAGGTCACCCCGCCTAGGCATAGTGGCCTCCATGATCACGGTGGCTTTCTGTCCTATGGAGCAGGTAATCCACCGTGATCATGAAGTCGACCCCATCAACCGGCAGAAGTCACCGAACAGGGGGGCCGCGTCGTGCGGGCCGGGGGCGGCCTCGGGGTGGTACTGCACGGCGAACGCAGGGCCGTCGAGCAGCCGCAGGCCTTCGACCACCCCGTCGTTCAGGTTGACGTGGGTCACCTCGGCCGGCCCGAAGTCGGTGTCGAACCGCGGCTGCCCCAGCCTGTCCGCGCCTCCGGGCCGCGCGGGCCCGTCGCCGGGTGAGCCGGGCGAACCCGGCCAGCCCGGCGAACCCGGCGAACCTGACATGCCTGCCGAGCCCGGCCAGCCCGGCCAGCCCGGCGAGCCCGGCATCGCTACGGCGAAGCCGTGGTTGTGGCTGGTGATCTGGACCCGGCCCGTGCGCAGGTCCTTGACTGGCTGGTTGACGCCCCGGTGGCCGAACCTCAGCTTGTAGGTCCCGAGGCCGAGCGCCCGGCCGAGTACCTGGCTGCCCAGGCAGATGCCGAACAGCGGGACGCCCGCGGCGAGTACTCCGCGCATCGCGTCGACGGCGTAGCCGCAGGCCGCCGGGTCGCCGGGGCCGTTAGAGAAGAACACGCCGTCCGGGCTCATCGCCAGGATCTCGGCCGCCGCGGCCGTAGCAGGGAGCACGTGTACCTGGCAGCCCAGCCTGGCCATCGACAGCGGCGTGGCCGCCTTGATGCCGAGGTCGACGGCGGCCACCCGGTACCTGACCGGGGTGCCGGGCGGCGGCTGCACCACGTAGCCGGCCGGCGTCGTCACCTCCCTGGCCAGGTCGGCTCCGGTCATCGGCGGGCTGGCGAGCACCCGTTCGAGCAGCGCGGCGGGATCGCAGGCGGCGGGGCCGATCGCGGCGCGCATCGCGCCTCGCTCGCGCAGGTGCAGGGTGAGTGCCCGGGTGCCGTCGATCGCGATCGCCGTGACGCCCTGGGCCCGCAGCTCATCGTCCAGAGAGCGGGCCGCGCGCCAGCTCGACGCGACCGGGCTGGGGTTGCGGATCACGAACCCGCTGACCCAGATCCGCCGTGACTCGTTGTCCTCGTCGTTGATGCCGGTGTTGCCGATGTGCGGGGACGTCATGGCCACGATCTGGCGGCAGTAGGACGGGTCGGTGAGCGTCTCCTGGTAGCCGGTCATGCCCGTGTTGAACACCGCCTCGCCGAACGCCTCGCCGTCGGCGCCGAACGCGGTACCGCCGAACGTGGTCCCGTCCTCGAGCACCAGCAGCGCACCTGGCCGCGGTCCGGCCGTCATGAGGCGAGCCTGCCGTCCAGCACGGTGGGCGTGCCGCGCAGGAACGTGGCGACCACCCGGCCGGGGAGCTTCATCCCGGCGAACGGCGTGTTCCGGCTCCGCGAGGCCGTCGCCGCCGGGTCCACCGCGGCCACGTGCGCCGGATCGTAGAGCACCAGGTTGGCCGGCGCGCCCGCCTCGACCGGGTGGCCGTGACCGTCCAGGCGGCCGATGACCGCTGGCCTGGTCGACATCCGGTCGGCGACCTGCGCCCAGTCGAGCAGGCCCGTGCCGACCATCGCCTCGTGCACCACCCGCAGCGCCGTCTCCAGGCCGGTCATCCCGAACGAGGCCACCGACCACTCGGTCTCCTTGTACTCGGCCGGGTGCGGCGCGTGGTCGGTGGCGACGCAGTCGATGGTCCCGTCCGCCAGGCCCGCCCGCAGGGCGGCGACGTCGTCGGCGGTGCGCAGCGGCGGGTTGACCTTGAACACCGGGTCGTACCCGGCCGCGAGCTCGTCGGTGAGCAGCAGGTGGTGCGGCGTCACCTCCGCGGTCACCCGCCAGCCCTTGGACTTGGCCCACCTGATGATCTCGACCGAGCCCGCAGTCGAGACATGACAGATGTGCAGCGCCGAGCCGACATGCGCGGCGAGCAGGCAGTCCCTGGCGATGATCGCCTCCTCGGCGACCGCCGGCCAGCCGGCCAGCCCGAGCCTGGCCGACATCACGCCCTCGTTGAGCTGCGCCCCCTCGGTCAGCCTGGGCTCCTGGGCGTGCTGGGCGATGACGCCGTCGAAGGCCTTGACGTACTCGAGCGCCCGCCGCATCAGCGTCGCGTCGGCGACGCAGCGGCCGTCGTCGGAGAAGACCCTGACCCTGGCCGCCGAGTCGGCCATCGCGCCGAGCTCGGCAAGCTGGGTGCCGCCGAGCCCGGCAGTCACCGCTCCGACCGGGCGGACGTCGCAGTGCCCGGCCTGGATACCGAGCCGCCAGACCTGCTCCACCACCCCGGCGGTGTCGGCGGTCGGCTCGGTGTTGGCCATCGCATGCACGGCGGTGAACCCTCCGAGCGCCGCCGCCGCCGTGCCGCTGGCGACCGTCTCGGCGTCCTCACGGCCCGGCTCGCGCAGGTGGGTGTGCAGGTCGACCAGGCCGGGCAGCGCGATCAGCCCGTCGGCGTCCAGCACCCTGACCTGCCCGCCTGCGGCCAGCTCGCGGTCGCGAGCGGAACCGTTCACCTCGGCGATCACCGCGCCCTCGATCAGGATGTCGGCTGGCTCGCCGCCCAGCGGCCTTGCGCCCCTGATTAGCCAGCGCCCGGTCACTGCCCGGCCTCCGTCCCACGTCCGGCAGCCTGGCCGGTCGCCGCCGCGGCGAGCGCGCGCCCGCCGCGGGCGTCCTGGCTGTCCTGGCCGTCCTGCGCCAGCGGGCCGTCGGCCTCCGGTGCCCCGCCGAGCAGCAGGTACAGCACGGCCATCCGCACCGAGACGCCGTTGGTCACCTGCTCGACGATCGTCGACCTCACCGAGTCGGCCACGTCGGCGGCGATCTCCACGCCGCGGTTCATCGGCCCCGGGTGCATCACGATCGCGTGGTCAGGCAGCAGCGCCATCCGGTCGGTGTCCAGGCCGTACCGGCGGCTGTACTCGCGGACGGTCGGGAAGTACGCGTCGGTCATCCGCTCATGCTGTACGCGCAGCATCATCACCACGTCGGACCCCGGCAGCACCGCCGACAGGTCGTAGCTGACCGAGCACGGCCAGGTGCCGACCGCGACCGGAACCAGCGTCGGCGGCGCGACCAGGGTCACCTCGGCGCCGAGCGTCCGCAGCAGCCACACGTTGGACCTGGCCACCCTGCTGTGCAGGATGTCGCCGACGATCGCCACCTTCAGGCCGTCCAGCCGGCCGAGCCTGCGCCTGATCGTGAAGGCGTCGAGCAGCGCCTGGGTCGGGTGCTCGTGGGTGCCGTCCCCGGCGTTGATCACGCTGCCCCTGACCCACCCGGCCAGGCGGTGCGGCGCGCCCGATGCGCTGTGCCTGATCACCACGGCGTCGGCGCCCATCGCCTGCAGGGTGAGCGCGGTGTCCTTCAGGCTCTCGCCCTTGGCCACGCTCGAGCCCTTGGCCGAGAAGTTGATCACGTCAGCCGACAGCCGCTTGGCGGCCGCCTCGAACGAGATCCTGGTCCTCGTCGAGTCCTCGTAGAACAGGTTGACCACGGTGCGACCGCGCAGGGTGGGGAGCTTGGGTATCGGGCGCTCGGCGAGCCTGGCGAGTTCCTCGGCCGTGTCCAGGATGGCAACGGCCTCGTCCAGGCTCAGGTCGGCCGCGGAGATCAGGTGCCGCTTCACCGGGTCACCGCCCCGCTGACGTTGAGCGTCACCAGGTCCTCGCCGTCGGTCTCGGCGAGCAGCACCCGCACCGACTCGCGCTTGGCGGTCGGCAGGTTCTTGCCGACGTAGTCGGGCCTGATCGGAAGCTCGCGGTGGCCGCGGTCCACCAGCACGGCCAGTTGCACAGCCCGCGGCCGGCCGATGTCGCCGAGCGCGTCGAGCGCCGCCCTGACCGTGCGCCCCGAGTACAGCACGTCGTCGACCAGGATCACGATCTTGCCGTCGACGCCGCAGTCAGGCACCTCGGTGTGACCGAGTGCCCTGGCCGGCCGCAGCCTCAGGTCATCCCGGTACAGCGTGATGTCCAGCGAGCCGACGGGGACGGCGAGTCCCTCGGTCTGCCAGAGCCGCGCCGCCAGCCGCCGGGCCAGCGGCACTCCTCTGGTCGGGATGCCAAGCAGCACCACGTCGCTGGCGCCATCGGTGCGCTCGAGTATCTCGTGCCCGATCCTGGCGAGCGCCCTGCGGATCTCCTCGGGCCCGAGCACTGCCTTGCCTGGGCGCGGCGGACTGCCGCCGCTCAGACGGTCACTGTCATTGATTAGGCCGCTGTCGCTGCCTGGGCCGCTGACGCTAGTTGGGCCGCTGTCGATACCGCGGCCGCTTTCGATGCCTCGGCCGCTGTCACTCACGCGGCCGGGCGGGCGCGCCGTGCGTGCTGCTGCGGGCTCTGGGACGCCAGCCATCACCGGACCTCCTTCCCCGCCTCACGGGACGGGCCTTAAAGGATGTCGAACGGATTCCAACCTATCAGCACCGTACTGACCTGCCTAAGAAGGACGGCCGGTGTCGCGACCGGGAATAGCGGCCATCGACCCAAGCACCTCGCGGCCGCCTGCCGAAGCACCCCGCGGCCGCCTGCCGAAGCACCCCGCGGCCGCCTGCCGAAGCACCCCGCGGGCCGGCTGGGCGTGATGTTGGTCACATGCGCGTGCGCCGCCGACAAATCAGATCATTCGACGACTAAGCCGCCGACGCCGCGATTGCGCAACTCAGCGCAAGTTTCGGGATACTCTGTGTTCAACTTGGGTGGCTGCCCCTAGTTGCGGGTCGCCGCGTAAGTTGAACCGCTTTTGGCCGTTCGGCTTGACCTTGTCTTGCTCTCGGCCTACCGTCACTGTCCGTAACCATGCTCACATCCCTCGCTGACGGCCCCGCACCAACCGGAGCCCCCCGACGCCCACACGCCCCGCCAGCCGCCGATTCACCTGCCGATTGCCGACCCGCCCGCGGACTCCACCGTCCGCCCCGCTGACTTCCGCCCGCTGACTTGCCCCGCTGACATACGACCAACTGAGGCCAGGGATCCCGACCATGCCATCTGACTACGCGAAGACCCTCGGCGCCCGGCTGCGCGCCATTCGCACCCAGCAGGGCCTGTCCCTACACGGCGTGGAAGAGAAGTCCCGAGGTCGCTGGAAGGCCGTCGTGGTCGGCTCGTACGAGCGCGGTGACCGCTCGGTCACCGTGCAGAAGCTCGCCGAGCTCGCCGACTTCTACGGCGTCCCGGTCTCCGAGCTGCTGCCCGGCGACGCGGGGCCCGGCGTCCTGACTCCCGCGGCCCCCAAGCTCGTCATCGACCTCGAGCGGATGGCTCAGCTGCCACGGGAACAGGCCGGACCACTGGCCCGCTATGTCGCGACCATTCAGAGCCAGCGCGGCGACTACAACGGCCGCGTACTGTCCATCAGGCAGGAAGACCTGCGGTCGCTCGCCGTGATCTACGACAAGTCTCCCGGTGACCTGACCGAGGACCTGATCAGCTGGGGCCTCTTGGACTCCGCCGCGCGCGGCGCCGTCGAGGCCGTCTGATCTCCGCACCGCCTGCGATCTGAACCGAGACCGGTCAGATCGCGGTCGGCAGCGGAAGCGGCGCCTGTACGGGCACGCCAAGCGCGCTCTCGGCTAGCGAGACGAACGTGCTGGCGTCACGGAGCAGTTCGTCGGCCTCCCTGCTGCTGACCGCGCGCGGCAGGCCGGCCTCGGCGGCCGCCCGCTTGCTCGCGCCGGCCGCAAAGAACGCAGCCCACTCGCTGAGTGTCGGCTCCACCCTCGGCAGCAGCTCCCACACGCTCGCCGGCCGCCTGCGGCGCGGCGCTGCGGGCTCGGCCCGCGCTGCCACGATCGCCGCCGCCGCGCGCAGCGCGGCCAGGTGCGCACCCACGTAGCGGCCTCCCGCGGACATGTCGCTCTCGGCCGAGGCGAGCCCCTGCCGTGCCGACTGGAGCAGCGCCAGCGCTGACGGCGCGATCCTGCATCGCGCGCGATCGGTCCCGACTGGCGTGAACGTCGTCATGGCAACAACCTTCCCTTTCGAGGCCGGCGAGCCGTACCCCTGCGAGGCGGGAGGGCCGGGCGGGGCGCTTCCCCACACCACGCCCGGCTGCGTTCCGCGGTCCCGGTGGCACCGGATCCGCGAGCTCTCCCACCCCCATATTCGAACATAAATTCGGCTCGCTGTCCATTCCCTTGCTGCTGCGTTCGAACTTATCGAAGGGGTCTGACATCGAAGCCGCGCCGATGAAGGGCTGGCGCCGGGCTAGGTGAAGCGGCCACGGGCCGCTTGAGAGCGGCCGTCACGTAGGCTGAGCCAAATGGCGATCGCCACCGCGCTCAGCGAGCTCCGTCCGGCCGAGTTCATCGGCGAACTCGATGTGCTGCTCGCCATCTACGCCAGCGCCATGGAGGCCGACCAGGCCCTGCTGCCCGGGCGCCACGAGCTGATGCGCCGACATGTCGAGCACCCCGGGTTCGCCGCGCTGCACGTACGCGCCAGGACTCCGAAGCCGGCCGGCGACGGCTGGCCGGTGGTGGGATTCGCCTACGGCTTCCACGGCGAGCCTGGCCAGTGGTGGTACGACGCGGTCCGCGGCGCGCTCTCCCGTGCGGTGGGCGCCAACCGGGCCGCGGCCTGGCTCGGCGACTGCCTCGAGGTCGCCGAGGTGCACGTGCACGGCGACTACCAGCGGGCCGGCATCGGGACCAGCATGCTAATGGCGCTGACCAGAGGACGGCCGGAGCGCACTGCCCTGCTCTCTACTCCCGACCGGGACACGACGGCGCGCCGACTGTACCGCAGGCTCGGCTTCACCGACCTGCTGACCGATTACAGCTTCCCCGGCGGCAGCCCGCCCTACGCAGTCATGGGCGCGCCGCTGCCGCTGCGCGATGCGGCCGGGGCAGCCGCCCGGCCGCGGTCGGCGAGCCCGAGCATCTGGTAGATCTCGCTCGTCGCCCGCGAGCCGTTCAGCGTGTAGAAGTGCAGGCCGGGCACGCCCTCGTCAAGCAGCCTGCGGCACATCTCCGCGGCGTACTCCACGCCGATCCTGCGCACAGCGGCCCGGTCACCGGCGCCGGCATGCAGTCGCTCGGCAAGCTCCGGCGGGAACCGGGCCCCAGAAAGCATCAGCGCCCGGTCGATCATGGGCACGCTGGTGATCGGCATGATCCCAGCGATGATCGGGACATCGCAGCCCTGCCCGGCCACCTCGTCCCTGAACCTCAGGTAGTCATCTGGGTAGAAGAACATCTGGGTGATCGCGAAGTCGGCGCCAGCCCGGCATTTGGCCACGAAGAACGAGACGTCTGACTCTCTGCTCGCGGCGCGGACATGCCCCTCGGGGAACGCGCCCACGCCGACGCAGAAGTCGCCGGACTCCCGCACCAGGCGGACAAGCTCGGCAGCGTAGCTGAGGCCCTGGGGATGCGGTCGCCACTCACCGACCGGATCTCCGGGCGGATCTCCGCGCAGCGCGAGCACGTTCCGCACGCCCACGGCGGCGTACGACCCGATCACGTGCCGCAGTTCGGCCACCGAGTGGCTCACCGCCGTCAGGTGGCCGACCGGCGTCAGCGTGGTCTCCTCGGCGATCCTGCCGGTCACCCGTACCGTACGGTCCCTGGTCGTGCCGCCGGCGCCGTAGGTGACCGAGACGAACGTCGGGGCCAGCGGCTCGAGCCGCCTGATCGCGAGCCAGAGCTGTTCCTCGTCCGCGTCGGTCTTGGGCGCCATGAACTCGAACGAGAACGACCGGCCGCCGCCGGCCAGCAGGTCCCTGATCGGCGGCGCAAGCTGCGACAGCCTGGAAGCCATTGATACAGGCTAGCGGTACCGCTGCCTGCGCGGTCACCGGTTGCGGCTAGGGTCACCTGCATGGCAACCAGCGCAGCGGACATGACCAGGATCCGTTCCGAGGTCGGCGGCGCGCTCGACGAGTTCATCGCCAGGCAGCGCCGCGGCCTGGCCGGGATTAGCCCGGACCTGCTGTCCTGCGCCGATGCCGTGACTGACCTGCTGGCCGGCGGCAAGCGGCTGCGCGCGGCGTTCTGCTACTGGGGCTGGCGCGGATGCGGCGGAACGGACGACCAGAGGATCTTCACCGCCGCTGCCGCGCTCGAGCTACTGCACGCGAGCGCGCTGGTGCACGACGACGTGATGGACGCCAGCGACACCCGGCGCGGTCAGCCCGCGGTGCACCGGCGGTTCGCGGCCTGGCACGGCGAGGCCCGCTGGCGCGGCTCGGCGGACGGGTTCGGCGCGGGCGCCGCGATCCTGGTCGGCGACCTGCTACTGGCCTGGACCGACGAGATGCTCAGGACCTGCGGGCTGTCGCACGAGGCGGTCTGGCGCGGCCTCGCTGTGCTCGACGCGATGCGCACCGAGGTCTTCTCCGGGCAGTTCCTCGACCTGGTCGGCCAGGCCAGCGGCGCGGCCGCGGTGGACAGCGCGCTGCGGGTGGTCACGTTCAAGTCGGCCAAGTACACCGTCGAGCGGCCGCTGCACCTGGGCGCCGCGCTGGCCGGGGCGCCAGAGCCCGGACCGGAGCGAGCAGCGTACAGCGGCTACGGGGTACCGATCGGAGTGGCGTTCCAGCTGCGCGACGACATACTCGGCGTGTTCGGCGACCCGGCAAGGACCGGCAAGCCGGTCACCGGCGACCTGCGGGAAGGCAAGCGCACCGTCATGCTGGCGATCGCCAGGGAGCGTGCTGACCGCTCCCAGGCCCTGGTTCTCGACCAGGCGGTCGGCGATCCGCTGCTCGACGACGCGGGCGCCGAGCAGGTCCGCGCCGTGATCACCGGCACCGGCGCGCTTGCCGAGTGCGAGGCGATGATCGAGAGCAGCGTCAAGGAGGCGCTGTCCGCGCTCGAGGCCGCGCCGATCACGCCGGAGTCCAGGGCAGCGCTCGCCGACCTGGCGGTCGCCGCCACCTCGCGCTCCGAGTAACACCCTGGGCGTAACACCCTGGGCGCAGCCGGGCAGCTCCTACAGCTCAAGCCCCATCATGATCACGTCCCATAGCTCGCCGCTCGCCCGCCGGTACTGGTTCCTGCGCACGCCCTCATCGACGAAACCGCAGCGGCGGTACAGGGCGATCGCGGCCTCGTTGTTGACGAAGACCTCCAGGGACAGCTTGTGCAGCCCGCCGCCGCGGGCCTTGTCGATGGCGGCATCCACGAGCGCGGTGCCGACGCCGCGGCCGCGCCAGTCGCGGTCCACGAGCATGCCGAGGTCGGCGAAGCCATGCCGGTTCGGATGGAGGTTGAGCATCCCGACCAGCCTGGGTCCGGCCACGGCCACGGCCACGACCGCGGTGTCGGCGTTCGCCGCGAACCTGGCGGCAAGCTGGGCCACGTCCACCGGCGGCTCGGTCGCGATCCCGGTGCGCTCCTGCGCCACGGCGGCGAAGAGCTCAGCCATCTGCTCGCTGTCCTGCGGGCTGGCCTGCCGCACTACGAAGTCGGCCATGAGTTCATGGTCGCCGGCGCGGGCCGAGTGAGCCAGCGAACGGGGAAGGCCGTCGGCCGCGGCGAGCCTCGGCCAGCGAGCGCTTCGGCTAGGGTGCGCATCGGCTAGGGAGCGCTAGAGATAAACCGGCGCCGAGCCGCGGCTCCGGCGAGCTGTGCGCGTGGCAAATCACGGTCTCGCCCGGCCTGGTGTCCGAGAGCGCCCACGTGCTTGACAAGGACGAGGTCTTCCTGGTCACCTCGGCCTCCATCAGGCTCAGCGCGGACGGCCCCGCGCTGTCGGCCGGCGACTGTGCCATCGTCCCGGCCGGGACGGCGATCCAGCTGGCGAACCCGGCCGACGAGCCAGCGACCGCGCACGTCATGATCAGGGCCGGTTTCTCAGCCGCCCTGACCGACGGCACCGCCATCGGCACCCCGCCCTGGGCGGCCTGATCGACCGGAGCAGCAGGGCCAGCCGAGTGCATTTAGGCGGCGGCGAGCCGGGCGGCCAGCCCGGCCGCCTGGCCGGGATTCTCGGCCTCGGTGATCGCCCGGACCACCACGGCACGGCGCGCTCCGGCCTCGATCACCTGCTCGATGCTGGTCTCGTCGATGCCGCCGATGGCGAACCACGGTCGGCCGGTCTTCAGCCCGGCAACGAACCTGATCAGCCCGATGCCAGGAGCAGGCCGGCCGGGCTTGGTCGGGGTCGGCCAGACCGGTCCCGCGCAGAAGTAGTCGGCCGCCGGGTCGGCCGCCGCGGCCGTGGCCTGTGCCTGCGAGTGGGTGGACAGCCCGATCACCGGACCGGGCCCGACGATCTGACGCGCCACCGCCGCGGGCAGGTCGTCCTGCCCCACGTGCAGCACGTCGGCTCCGGCCGCGAACGCCACGTCGGCGCGGTCGTTCACCGCGAGCAGTGCCCCGTGCCGGTCGCAGGCGCTGCGGAAGGTCTCGAGCAGGCGCAGCTCTGGCCCGGCCTCCAGGCCCTTCTCGCGGAGCTGCACGATGTCCACCCCAGCGCCGAGCACGGCGTCGAGGAAACCAGGCAGATCTCCCTGGCGCTCTCTGGCGTCCGTGCACAGGTACAGCCGGGCGGCGGCCAGCCGGGCACGCAGAGCCACCTGGCGGGTAACGCCGACGCTGGTCACGCCCCCATCTTGCCAGCGCGGCCTGAGCGCGGCGAGGCACACCCAGCGCGGCCGGCGCGCCGCGAGGAGCACCCAACAGCGGTAGCGCGCGGCGGGGCACGCCGCGGGGCGGTAGCCCTTGGCGACGGCCGCGACGCGATCGACCGGCCGATCAGATCGCGAGCGCCTGCGCCCGCCTGTTCACCTCGGTACAGCGGTGCGCGGCGATCGCCTCGATCGGGCTGCCAGGCAGCGAGTCGTCGGAGGTGAACAGCCAGCGCATCGCCTCGACGTCGCTGAACCCGCAGTCGAACAGCAGGGTCAGCGTCCCGGTCAGGCCGCGGACGACCTGGTCACGGTCGAGGAAGGCGGCAGGGATGCCGAACGAGCCGTCCGGCCGCTGCACGCCGAGTAGCTTGCGGTCACGCAGGAGCTGCTTGACCCGGCTGACGGGCAGCCTGAGTTGCTCGGCGACCTCAGGAATGGACAACCAGTGCCCGACAATGGCGTCGGACGGGGGGTCGATCTGTGCCACGTCCCGATCCTTTCCCCATGCTTACCTGCGCCCAAACCAGGGAACCGGCAACCGACTGCCGAGCGCACGGCAGGTGGCCAAGGGATGTCGCGCCGCGCCACCGCCCAGGCCACCGCCCGGGCCACCGCCATGCGAGCGCCCGCGCCACCGCCGGGCCAGCCGCCCGCACCACACCCGCACTGCCCGCGGCACCGTCCGCACCGCCCTTCCCGAACATGGACCGCCGACGTCTCGCGATGTAACGTGTCGCCATGGACCAGGGCACCCGTGACGAGATCGCCACCGCAACGGCGGTGCACCAGGAACTCGGCCGCGACTACGACGGCGCCGTCGCCGAGGGACTCGTCGAGCGGATCGGCGAGGAGATCGACAAGCGGATCGACGTCAGGCTGGGCCAGGCCGCACGGCCCGGCCCCGACCTCAGCCCAGCCCGCGGGCATGCCGCAGACCAGCTCGCCCGCCGTCCGTCCGGGGTGAACACGACCGTCCTCGCACTCGGCTCGCTGGCGATCGGCGGCATTACCTCGGTGTCGCTGATGAACAACGGACACGGGCCAAGCTGGCTGCTCCTGGTCATCTGGCTCGTGATCGGCGCGGTCAACGTGGTCTACGCGCGGCGCCACTGAGGCAGCCGTCACCTGGCGAGCGTGCAGTCGCGCAGCGGCACTGCCGGGTGAGCGATCCGGTCAGCGTCCACCGGCGCGGCCGACTCGATCAGCCGCCTGCCCTGGGTCAGGTCCTTAGGCAGGCCGACGGTGAGCACTGCTACCAGCCGCTCCCCGGCCAGCCAGCACGCCGCCCACCTGGCGTCACCGCCGGCACCGCGCCAGACCAGCCGGTCCGCGCCACGGTGGTCGCCGCCGTACTGCAGCATCCGGCCGAACTGCTCGGACCAGAAGTACGGCACCGGATCGTAGATCTCGCTCCCGCCGGCCAGATTGGCCGCAAGCACGGACGGGGCGCGCAGCGCGGTGTCCCAGTGCTCGGTGCGCATCCGGCGCCCGAATCTGGCTGACCAGAACGCGGCGCAGTCCCCCACCGCGTACACCCCTGGCACGGACGAACGCAGCTGCCCGTCCACGACCACGCCGTTCTCAAGCTCGACCTCGGAGGAGTCAAGCCAGCCGACCTCGGGCCGGACGCCGACCGCGGTGACGATCAGGTCGGCGGCCAGCCAGCCGCCGCCGGCCAGGGCCAGCCCGCCGTCCTGGACCGACTCGACCGCCTGGCCGAGCATCAGCTCGACCCCGGCCTGGGAGTACCAGGGCACCGTGCGCGCGCCCACCTCGGTGCCGACGGCCGCAGCAATCGGGGTCGCGGCCGCCTCCACCACAGTGACCGCGCAGCCGCGGGCCGCCGCCGCGGTGGCGAGCTCGGCGCCGATCCAGCCGGCCCCGATCACGGCCAGCCTCGCGCCAGGGACCAGCGCCTCCCTGAGCGCAAGCGCGTCATCCATGGTCCGCAGGAACCGCTGCCTGCCAGGACCCGGCAGCGCGATGGGCCGGGCGCCAGTGGCGATGGCCAGCCTGCCGAAGCGGTACTCGCCCTGGTCGGTGTAGACCATCCCGTCATCGAGCCGCTCGGCCCGCTCGCCCAGGCGGAACCTAGCGCCAAGCGAGTCGAGCTCGGCCCGCAGCGAGGTGTCGTCCACCGAGCCTGCCATCAGCTGCTTGGACAGCGGCGGCCGGTCGTACGGCGGCCTTGACTCGGCGCCGATCACCGTGACCGGCCCCTGATGGCCGAGCGATCTGAGCTCCTCCACGGTGCGCAGGCCGGCCAGCCCGCCGCCGACGATCACGATCGGCTCGTTCGGCTGCCCGGGCGCGCTCATCGCCGCCTCACCGGCCGGTCCACCTGGCCTCCTCACCCCCGACATTGCGGTGCATGCTACCTGGCACCTCGCCGCGGCCCTGGCCCCCGCCCGGCGGCGGCGTTCGGCAGCCGGCGCCGGGACCGACTACGCTGAGCAGTGACGCGCGGGAGTCCAGTGCACGGACTGAGAGGGCGGCTGCGAGCCGCCGACCGCAGAACCTGATCCGGGTCATGCCGGCGAAGGGAGCGCGATGCAGCGAGATGCAGCGATGAATGTGACAGCCAGCCGCCACAGCGTCGATGTCCTGGTCATCGGCGCGGGGGTCGTAGGCCTTGCGATCGCCTGGAGGACTGCGCAGCGCGGCATGAGCGTGCTGCTCGCCGACCCAGCGCCCGGGCGCGGCGCCTCGTACGCCGCGGCGGGCATGCTCACCCCGGTGACCGAGGCAGCCTACGCCGAGCGCGAGCTCTTCGAGCTCGGTCTGGACTCGCTGCGCAGGTACCCGGACTTCGCCGCCGAGCTCGCCGAGCGCACCGGCGCTGACGTGGGCTTCCGCCAGACCGGGACGCTCGCGGTCGGCTACGACGCCGACGACATGGCGGCGCTCGCCGAGCACGCGGCGCTGCGCCGGTCCTTCGGCGCGTCCGCCGAGCGGCTGACCGGCCGCGAGTGCCGGCGCGCCGAGCCGATGCTCGGCCCCGCGGTCTGCGGCGGGCTGCTGACTCCCGATGACGCGTCGGTGGACCCGCGCCTGCTGACCGCCGCGCTGCTCGCCGCGGCCACGTCGGCCGACGTCGTGCACGTGCCGGCCAGGGCGGTCGCGCTGCACGTCGAAAGGGACCGTGCCGCAGGCGCCGAGCTGGCCGACGGCGCGCTCGTCAGCGCCGGGCAGGTCGTGCTCAGCGCAGGCTGGGCGTCCACCGCGCTGCCCGGCCTGCCGCCAGGAGCCGCCCCGCCGCTGCGGCCGGTCAAGGGTCAGATCCTGCGGCTGCGGCCGACGCCCGCCACTCTCGCGGCCAGCGCGTCTCCTTCGCTGCTTAACAGGACCGTACGCGGACTCGTGCGGGGGTCGCCGGTCTACCTCGTGCCCAGGCAGGACGGCGAGATCGTGATCGGCGCCACCCAGGAGGAGCTCGGCGCCGACACCAGGGTCACCGCGGGCGGGGTCTGGCAGCTGCTGCGCGACGCGCGGGCGATCGTGCCAGGCATCACCGAGCTCGAGCTCGCCGAGGCGGTGGCAGGCCTGCGGCCGGGCACGCCGGACAACGCGCCGGTGATCGGCCCTTCGCCGCTGGCCGGCCTGGTGCTGGCGACCGGCCACTTCCGCGGCGGCGTGCTGCTCGCGCCGGTGACCGCCGACCTGATCGCGCAGTTCCTTGCCGACGGAGCACTGGCTCCGGCGGCCGCCCCGTTCACGTCCCTGCGATTCGAACGGCAGGAACTGGCATGGAGATAGTGATCAACGGGACGCGGTACCAGGTGGCCGACGAGACCAGCCTGGAGCGAGCGGTTGCGCTGATAACCGAGACTGCCACGGGCATCGCCGCGGCCGTCAACGGCGAGATCGTGCGCCGCACGTCCTGGCCGTCCACCTGGCTCGCGGCCGGCGACGAGGTCGAGGTACTCACCGCGGTGCAGGGAGGCTGACGTGGACGAGCTGGCGCTGGTGACGCACGATGACCCGCTGGTGATCGCCGGGCAGAAATTCGGCTCGCGGCTGATCATGGGGACCGGCGGCGCGCCGAGCCTGGACGTGCTCGGCCGCGCGCTCGCCGCCTCGGGAACCGAGCTGACCACGGTGGCGATGCGCCGGGTCGACCCGTCATCACCAGGCTCGGTGCTCGACGTGCTCGCCGAGCGCGGCATCCGGGTGCTGCCGAACACCGCGGGCTGCTTCACCGCCGCCGAGGCGGTGCGGACGGCCCGGCTGGGCGCCGAGGCGCTCGGTACCGACTGGGTGAAGCTCGAGGTGATCGCCGACGAGGTGACCCTGCTGCCCGACCCGGTCGAGCTGCTCGACGCCGCCGAGCAGCTGGCCGCCGACGGCTTCACCGTGCTGCCGTACACCAGCGACGACCCGGTGCTTGCCAGGCGGCTTGAGCAGGCAGGCTGCGCGGCCGTGATGCCGCTCGGGGCCCCGATCGGCTCGGGCCTTGGCATCCGCAACCCGCACAACATCGAGCTGATGGTGCAGGCAGCCTCGGTGCCCGTGATCCTGGACGCGGGGATCGGCACGGCGAGCGACGCCGCCCTGGCGATGGAGCTCGGCTGCGCGGCCGTGCTGCTCGCGACCGCGGTCACCAGGGCCCGCGATCCCGAGCTGATGGCCGCCGCGATGCGCGCCGCCGTGGTCGCCGGACGGCTCGCCTACCGGGCGGGGCGGATCCCGCGCCGGACCTATGCGATGGCCTCCTCGCCCCCCGCGGCCAGCTAGTTCGTCCCGTCCGCAGGCCGGCAGCTGGCAATTCCGTAACCCGCTCAGGCTGGCATACCTGCCCCTACACTGTTGCCGATGGATACCGCCCTCTCGCCACCCGTGGGCCTGCTGCTCGGCGGCCGATACCACGTCGGCTCGCGGATTGCGCGCGGTGGCATGGCCACGGTGTACCTCGGCACCGACACCCGCCTTGACCGTGTGGTCGCGCTCAAGATCGCGCACCCCGAGCTGTCCGACGATGCCGAGTTCGTGCGCAGGTTTATCGGCGAGGCGCGGTCGGCGGCCAGGCTGAACAGCCCCAACGTGGTCGGCATCTACGACCAGGGCTCCGACAAGCGGCTGCACTACATCGCGATGGAGTACGTGCCAGGCCGGACGCTGCGCCAGCTGCTCAACGAGCGCGGAAGGCTGGCACCGCGCGAGGCGCTTGACATCATGTCCGGCGTGCTCGCCGGGCTGGACGCCGCGCACCAGGCTGGCCTGGCGCACCGCGACGTCAAGCCGGAGAACGTGCTGCTCACCGGCTCAGGCACGGTCAAGGTCGCCGACTTCGGCCTGGCCAGGGCGGTCGCCGGGGCGGTTCAGACCAAGGGCGGCATGATCATCGGGACCGCCGCCTACCTCGCGCCCGAGCAGGTCTCCGGCGGCACGTCGGACGCGCGCACCGACGTCTACGCCGCCGGGATCATGCTGTTCGAGCTGCTGACCGGATCGCAGCCGCACACCGGGGCGAGCCCGCTCGACGTGGCCTACCTGCACGTGAACGAGGTCGTCCCCGCGCCGTCCAGCGTCCTGCCCGGGCTGCCGCCCGCCCTGGACGCCCTGGTCGCGATGGCCACAAGCCGCGACCCCGACCTGCGGCCGGCCAACGCCGGGCAGTACCTGCGCGCGGTGGCCGAGGTCAGGGATGGCCAGTCGCTGCCCGGGACCGCGCCGCATCGGCAGAAACGCACCGAGTACGCCGTGCCGTCCGACTATCCGGGGCCGTCCGACTACCCGGGGCCGTCCGACTACCCGGGGCCGTCCGACTACCCGGGGCCGTCCGACTACCCGGGGCCGTCCGACTACCCGGGGCCGCTGGACTACTCAGGGCCGCTGGACTACTCAGGGCCGCTGGACTACTCAGGGCCGCTGGACTACTCAGGTCCGGTCGGCTATTCAGGCCCGCTCGACCTGTCCGGACCGCACAGCCTCTCAGGCCCGCACGGGTCGCCCGGGTCGCACGGTCTTTCTGGCCCGCACGGGTCGCTCGGGCCGGCCGACTACGCGGCGCCCTACCCGCCATCGGGGCCCTACCCCTCGTCGGCATCGGGACCGGGCCAGATCCCCGACGTCGGCGCGCATCCGTATGCGCCGGGCGGCCCTGGGCTGGACGGCCCGGCCGACCGGGCGGACTCCGGGAATTCCCAGCCGTGGCAGCAGGCTGGAGCGGTAGGCGCGTCGTCGCTGCCGTCGCTCGGCCCGCAGCCCGCGGTCAGCGGCTCGATGCTGCCCGCTCCGCCCGCCGACCCGCCGTCCGGGATCAACCACACCCTGGTGGTGTCCGGCGCCGACCCGTACGGGGAGTACGGCGGTGCCGGTTATGCCGGGCAGCAGGCCGGCGGCAGGCTGACCGGCCGGATACGCGGGCGGTCCGGGCACCGGGCCGGGCAGTCCAGGTTCAGCCGGCGCATGTTCATCCTGTCGGGGACACTCGCCGTGATCCTGGTCGCGGTCCTGGTCGGCTGGTGGCTAACCTCGGGGCGGTATGAACAGGTGCCGCCGCTGAACAGCATCGCCTCCGCGGTCGCAAGGCACGAGCTCGGGAACCTCGGGCTGAACGCCGCGCTCGGCACGTCCGAGCACAACCCGCTGCCCAAGGGCGAGGTGATCAGGACCGTGCCGGCCGATGGCCATCGGGTGGCGAGCGGCTCCACGGTCACACTGATCGTCTCCCTCGGCCCGGTCATCATCACGATGCCCGACGTCAGCGGCCAGACCGCGGCCCAGGCCGCGAGCAGCCTGAAGGCCCACCACCTCGCCATGGCCGGCGTACGGCACGAGGTGTCGAGCACGGTGCCAGTCGGGGACGTGATCAGCACGATCCCGCAGGCGTTCACGAAGGTGCCGCGCAGCAAGCCGGTCATCCTGGTGGTCAGCGCAGGGCCTGGCCTGCCCAACTTCGTGGGCATGCAGGTGCCGCAGGCGCAGAACGAGGCAACCTCAAGCGGCTACACGATCAACCCGGTCGCGATGGCCAAGGGCAGCCAGCCTGCCAACACCATCGTCAGTCAGACGCCGGCCCCGAACACGCCGATCAGCCCGGGCGAGGTCGTCACCGTCTACTTCTCGCCAGGGCCGCCGGCCGTGCAGGTGCCGAACGTGCAGGGCATGCCGCTGCCGCAGGCGATCCAGGCGCTTGAGCGGGCCGGCTTCCAGGTCAGCGTGCACCACGAGGGCCCAGGCAACACAGTCGGCAGCTACAGCCCGACCAACCCGCAGCCGAAGGGCAGCGTGATCACCGTGAACGTCGGCTTCCTCAGCGGCTTCTAGCGCGGTCTGCCGGCCGGGGTCCGGTCAGAGACCCGGGCCCTCACCTGGCTGTTCCTGGTAGGAGTAGCGCTGCTCGCACCAGGGGTCGGCGTTGTTGTGGTAGCCCCGCTCTTCCCAGAAGCCGCGCTTGTCGCAGGTCAGGTACTCGATCGCTCTGACCCACTTGACGTTCTTCCAGCCGTATCGCGACGGCACGATCAGCCGGACCGGATAACCCTGCTCCGGGCTGAGTTCCCTGCCGTCCCTGTGCGTGGCTAGCAGCGTGTCGGGAGCGCCGAGCACGCCGATCGGCAGGTTGGCGCCGTAGCCGAACTCCGCCCAGATCATCGCGTGGGTTGCGGCTGCCGCCGACGGGGCCGCCCGCAGGATCTCCCTGGCGGGAACGCCCGACCAGGTGATGCCGAGCACGGTGAATTTGGTCACGCAGTGAAAGTCGGCGATGATCTCGCACCTGGGCAGCGCGCCGAAGTCCGGCCAGGTCCAACGGCGCTCGCCGCCGCCGTCGGTCGCCCCGTAGACCCGCAGGTCCCAGGTCTGCAGGTTGCAGGCAGGCACTGGCCCGTAGTGCAGCACCGGCATCGTGGCCTGAATGTACTGTCCTGGCGGCAGCCGCGGCCTCGAGTCTTCCTCGTCATCATCGGCGTGCCGGGGACCAGGAATGCCGCTGGCACCACCGCCGTCCGCGCGGATTCCGCGCGAGCCGGCGTCCGGCTGCCTCATGTGGCCTACCTGCCCTTCCGTCGCTAGTGCTTCCCCTGCCGAGCCCGCGCCGACCGCTGACCTGCTGTCGGCCTGGCCCCGACGCGGGGCCCAGAGCTGGCGTTGGCCTGGTGTCGGCCTGGCCCCGAACTGCTGTCGGCCTGGCCGCGACCTGGCCGCCAGTGCGACGCCTGCCAGCGCAGCCATCTTGCCACCCGGCCACGACGCGCTGATCAGCGACCAGCCGCCGGAGCGGTACCAGAGTGCGCTAAGCTACCCAACGTGGGTCACGCGTACTGGTTTTTTTATGGCTTCTCACCCGGCACCGGGGAGGTAGCCCGCTAGGCGACGCCTGACGCAAGTGGCGGAATGAACTCCAAGCCCCCGGCCGGGAAGGCCGGGGGCTTTCGTGTTACTAGGGCAAGGAGAGGCAGATGGTGATCGTGATGGCTCCGGGGGCCAAGCAAGGAGACATCGATTCCGTCGTGGAACTGGTCAGGTCGGCCGGTGGCGAGGCGTTCGTGAGCCGCGGAGTATCCCGGACCATCATCGGGCTGGTCGGCGACGTGGACAACTTCGGTTCGCTGAACCTGCGCAGCGCCACCGGAGTGAGCGACGTGATCAGGGTCTCCGTGCCCTACAAGCTGGTCAGCAGGGAGCATCACCGCGAGCGCTCGGTGATCTGGGTGGCCGGCGTTCCGATCGGGCCGTCCACTATCACGCTCATCGCTGGCCCGTGCTCGGTGGAGACTCCCGAGCAGACACTGGCCGCGGCCAGGATGGCCAAGGCGGCAGGCGCATCCCTGCTGCGCGGCGGCGCCTTCAAGCCTAGGACGTCGCCGTACGCATTCCAGGGCCTCGGTGAGGCGGGGCTGCGGATCCTGTCCGAGGTCAGGGACGAGGTCGGACTTCCGATAGTGACCGAGGTGGTGGACCCGGCGAGCGTCGACCTGGTCTGCGAGCACGCCGACATGCTCCAGGTGGGCACCCGCAACATGCAGAACTTCGCGCTGCTCCAGGCCGTCGGCTCGGCCGGCAAGCCGGTCATGCTCAAGCGAGGTATGAACGCCACGATCGAGGAGTGGCTGATGGCCGCCGAGTACATCGCCCAGCGCGGCAACCTCGACATCGTGCTCTGCGAGCGCGGCATCAGGACGTTCGAGACTGCGACAAGGAACACCCTCGACATCAGCGCAGTGCCGGTGGCCCAGCGGCTGTCGCACCTGCCGGTGATCGTCGACCCGTCGCACTCGGGCGGGCGGCGCGACCTGGTGCTGCCGCTGACCAGGGCCGCGATCGCGGTCGGCGCGGACGGCGTGATCGTGGACGTGCACCCCGAGCCCGCCAGGGCGCTGTGCGACGGCGACCAGGCGCTGACCGGTGACGACATCACCGAGCTTGGCGGCGTGGTGCGGACCATGCCAGCGCTGCTCGGCCGCACGCTCGCAGTGGCCCCCGAGCCCGCCGGGGCCTGCGTCTAGCCTGGCCGGTACTCCTGGGCCGAGGCGGCCAGCTCGTCGGCGAGCTCGTTCACATCGAGCCTGGCCTCGATCTTGTGCAGGTCGGCGACCCGCGCCTTGGTTTCCACCTGTCGTGGCATCAGCAGCGAGCAGCAGTCCTGGTCGGGCAGCTCGGACAGGGCCAGCGTACCGATCCGGCGCGCCTCGGCCATGATCTCGGTCTTGTCCAACCCGATCAGCGGGCGCAGGATCGGCAGCGTGACAGCTTCGTCGAGCGCGGTGATGTTGGCCAGGGTCTGGCTGGCGACCTGGCCGAGCGAGTCCCCGGTGACCAGCGCGGTGGCCCGCACCCGGCAGGCGAGCGCCTGCGCGGTCTTCAGCATGAGCCGTCGCTGCGCGACGATCTGGAGCCTGCCAGACCCCGACGTAGCGAGCCGCTGCTGCGCCCGGCCGAACGCCACCACGTACAACCGTGAGCCGCGCTGGAACCTGTCAAGCTGGCGGACCAGGCCGTAGGCCTTGTACACCGACTCCGGGCCGGTCAGCGGCATGCCGGAGAAGTGCAGGAAGCTGCAGTAGAGCCCGCGGCGCATCATCCGGTAGGCGGCCACCGGCGAGTCGATGCCGCCGGACATCAGCACGAGCCCGCGGCCGCTCATGCCGACCGGCAGCCCGCCCTGGCCGGCCAGCCCGTCGATGTAGACGAAGACCTCGGACTGGTCGACCTCGAGGCAGACGGTGAAGTCGGGCCTTCGCAGGTCGACCGGATTGCCGTACTGGCGCTGGATCCTGGCCCCGATGACTGTCGCCAACTCGGCCGATGTGACAGGGAACCGCTTGTCACGCCGCCTAGCACGGACCGCGAACGACCCTGGCCGGCCGCCCGCCATGCTCACCGCCGCCTCGATGGCGGTCTGCGGGTCCTTGGCGACCCGCGCCGCGCGGCAGACCCGTACCACACCCATCAGGCTCAGCATCCGCTCGGCGATCCGGTCAGCCGCCGCCTCGGCCGCGGTGGCCTCCGCGCCGACCGGGGTCAGCACGATCACGCCATCGCGCTGCCAGAGCCTCAGGCCGACGCCGAGATCCGCCGCCGCGAGCCTGATGTTGTTCTGCAGCAGCCGCTCGAACTGCTGCCTGTTCCTGCCCTTGAGAACGATCTCGCCGAGCTTGAGAAGCACGCACGGCTCATGCTGTATCCGGTCGCGGTCGGTGAGCGCGGCCGCGGGCAAGGCGGTCATGGGTGAATTCTGTCAGGTCCGGCCGGGATTGGGCCGACCGTCGCCGGCCATGGTCGGCCAGGTCACCGGCCGGGCACGGCGAGACGACGCAGCGAACCCAACCAGGAAACCCAGCGGGGCACGGCACGACGGGCCGAACGTGGCATCGTGGACCGGTGGGACGCAGCGGAACTCTGGTCGTGCGCGACGCCGGCGAGGCTGACCTGGGTGCGATCACCGAGATCGCGACCGCGACCGGCCAGCACGAGGCGGCCGACGAGGCCTACCTGGGCTATATCAGGCACATCATGGCTCGCGGCCGGTTCATGGTCGCCGAGCGCGACGGGGTGGTGACGGGCCTCGGCGGCACGGTCCGGATCGGTGGCAGCGCAGGCGAGGGCAGCAACAGTGCCGGCAGCTGTGCCGACGCCGTCTGCATGCTCACCGACCTGTTCGTGCATCCGGCGGCGCACGGAATGGGGACCGGCCGCGCGATGCTCGACGTCCTGCTGCGCGATGAGCCGCGGCGGATGACGTTCAGCAGCCTGCACGCCCACGCGCTGCCGCTGTACACCAGCTTCGGAATGGATGCCTGGTGGCCGTTGTACTACCTGGCAGGCGACACCGGGCGGCTAGCCATGCCCATGGGCTGGTCGGTCGCCGATGTCGCGCCGGACGTGGCGGCCGGGCTCGAGCGGGACTGGACCGGCGCGGACCAGTACCGCTGACCACCGGTACTGGGCGGGCGCGCCAGGCGGCCTGGCCGTGGTCGCAAGCCTGCGCGGTAGAGAGGTCGCCGCTGGCGCGGCCGCTAGGAGCAGCACCGCAGCCGGAGAAAGCACAGCAACCCGAGACGGCACCGCACCCGGAGACGGAAACGACATCGCCGACGCGGTGCTCGCCGTACTGTCCTGGCTGCAGCCGCCCGGCGGGCGCGCGCAGCTCTGCCTGCCCGGCGCGCATCCGGCGGTTCGGCCGCTGCTGCAGGCCGGCTGGCGGATCAAGGAGTTCGACCTGCACATGTCGTCCGAGCCCGGCCTGTTCGACCCGCGCGGCCCGGTGCCCTCCTGCGGCCTGGCTTAACTAGCGCAGCCCGACCGGCCACCACAGCCCGACCCGCACAGCCTGACCCGCTGCCCACAGCTGACTGCACCAGGTTGCCTGGACTGGGCGCGCGTCACGTCTTCCAACCGAATATGCCGGGATTGGGTGACCACAAATCCTGACTAAACAGACGTGATCATGACTGGAACACGGGGTAGGTCGGGCCGCTCGGCGTATCCGGGGCGGCGCGGACGGGGACGGGACCTAAGCCGCTGCGGCGGGGGCCCGAGCTCAGCCGCCGCACCCGCCGAACCGGCCGACGGCCGGTTGGCCAGACCAGAACCTTTCCCGGCCGGACATGCCGCTGTCGGCGGCCCCCGCCATATCAGGTCCGGCCGGGGACCGGCTCAATCAGGCCGGGACTGTCCCCTGGTCCTGCACTGCACCGTCGGCCGAGGCCGGCTCGCGGTCACCCTAGCCCGCGCCGCCGACGCGCTCGCGGATGGTCGGGAGCACCGCGCCGAGCGCATCGGCCAGCGCCCGGACGTCACACTCGGGCAGGTCGGCGAGCAGTTCGGCCACCCGGTCCGCGGCGCGGCGGCGCCGGGCCGCCAGCGCGTCGGTGCCCTCGACGGTGAGGCATACGAGCGCGACCCGCCCGTCGGCCGGATCGGACCTGCGCTCAACCAGTCCGCGCTGCTCGAGCCGCTGGACGAGCTGCGTCATCGACGGCTGCGACACGCCCTCGGTCGCGGCGAGCGTCGTGATCCGCTGCGAGCCACAACGCTGCAGCGAGCCGAGCGTAGCGACCGCGGTCAAGCTCAGGTCCCGGTTGTCGGCCACTCCCCGCACCACGAGCTTGACGAGGTCGATGAGGTCGGCCGACGCCTCGCTGAGGTCCATGCATGCATTCATAGGGCATGACCTGTCCGCAGCCAAATCGGGGGCACACACATCGAGGCCGCGCACATCGGGGCCGCGCAGATCGGGGGCGCAGATCGGGGTGCGCTCTCGCCAGATCAGTCCTGATCCTGGCCCTGCCTGGTTCAGCCAGGCATGACGGCGCAGAGCAGTCGATCGTCGCCGCGCTGCCAGAGCGTCCCCACCTCGGCGAACCCGGCGGCACGCAGGGCCTCGACGTGTACCGCCAGTCGCCCCGACGGCGAGCCGTGGTGCCCGGACTCAAGGCAGATGCGCTCTCTCGCGGTTGCCAGGTCGGCCAGGTCGGGATCGGACCTGGCCGCCTCCCACCAGCCGGTCCAGGTCTCGGCGCCTGCGGGAGCTGGCCGGCGGCGTTCGGCCCGGCCGACGAGCGCCCGTCCGAGCCTGGCCAGCGTTGGCGCGGTGTCGGGGTCCTCGCTCAGGTGATCGCCGTTCAGCATCAGCCCACCCGGCCGCAGCGCGTTCGCGACCTCGGCGTACATCGCGGCCAGCGCCTCCGGTGAGAGCCAGTGCAGCGCGGTGGTACTGACGGCGGCGTCGGCCGACCGAGCCAGGTCGAGCGCGCCGGACCAGCCGGGTGCTCTCAGGTCCTGTTCAGCGAACCTGATACCCGGGCCGCCCGCGTGCGCCAGCCGGTCCGACCAGGCGGTCCGGCCGAGCGCGAGCAGCAGCGGGTCGGCGTCGATCGCCACCACGCGCGCCGCCGGGATCTGGTCGAGCAGCCTGACCGAGAGTGAACCCGGCCCGCAGCCGAGATCGAGCACGAGCGGATCGGGCCGGGCGGCGATCTCCTGTACCGCGTCGATCATCGCAGTGAACCTGTCCTCCCGGTCGGGCAGGTAGGCCTGCTGCTGCTCGTCCCACCGGTCCACCCAGCGCCGTGCCGTGGCCTGGGTCAGCCGCACGGCCACGGCTCCCCCCGCGGGCACGCCTGTCGGATCTGCCATTGGCCAACGCCCTCTCTCGTTTACAGCACACCAGCGGCTTGCTCCGGCCCGCTCCGGGCCTGCTCCGGCCAGCCAGCGGCGCTGGCGAGTGCCCGCGCCGTCCGCCGCGACATCAACGCGTCGGCGCGGCCACCAGCAAGACCGCACCAGCACCAGCACTCGCCCTTCTTGCTTCGCGCGCTCGCCTTCGTAACTGGCTATACTTAGTTAGACAGTTACACGATAGGGACTCGGGGTGTCACTGGTCAAGTGAACTTCAGTAGTCACATGGACGCGGTAGTCACGGTCGCGGTCCGCCTGGTCAACCTGCTGACCCCGGGCGATGCTCGCGGCAAGTCGTTCCAGCCGCCCAGCGGTGATGTGTTGCCCGCCGCGGTCACAGAAGCACTGCGGGCCGGCCGACGGGACACCAGGACCGTCACGCCGGAGGAGGCCGCGCAGTTCGCCGACCTGGCGCGAGCGCTGCGGGCGATCTTCGAGGACGTCACGGCCGACCGACTCGACGACGCGGCGAACGCGGTCAACACGCTGCTTGCGCGCACCGGGGCCAGGCCGAGGCTGGACCGGCACGACGGAGAGCCCTGGCACCTGCACTTTCACGGCGCCAACAACTCGCTGGTGACCGGCTGGGCGGCCGGCTGCGCCACCGGCCTGGCCGTCGTGCTCGGCAGCGACCTGCACGGCAGGCTGGGCATCTGCACCGCCGACCGGTGCGACCGGGTCTACGTGGACGCCTCGCGCAACGGGACCAGGCGATTCTGCTCAACGGCCTGCCAGAACAGGGTCAAGGCCGCCGCCTTCCGCGCCCGCCGCGGCTGAGCCCCGACGCTCGCGACCGATCCGGCCGACGCGCCCTCGCACCTGCCACGGCCGAGCGGATCGCGCCCGCAGCGACAACGCTGAGCCGCCCGTGCGGAGGTCTGCAGCCGGGCGTTGAGCGACCCCGTGGGATCGCGTTATGCAGCGTGGGCGGTCGCGGCGCGGTGGGAGGCCGGAACTTCCGGCGCTAGCCGACGCTGACGCGGCCTGAAGCTCAGCCGAAGAAAACCTCAGCCTCGGCGTAGCGCTCGGGCGGCACGAGCTTGAGCTCGCGGGTCGCCTCGGCAATCGGGACGCGGACGATATCGGTGCCGTGCAGCGCGACCATCATGCCGAACGCACCGTCTGCGACCGCACGGATCGCGTGGATACCGAACCTGGTGGCAAGCACCCGGTCGAACGCCGTCGGCGTGCCACCGCGCTGGATGTGGCCGAGCACTGCCGCGCGGGCCTCCTTGCCGGTCCGCCGCTCGATCTCCTCGGCCAGCAGCTGGCCGACCCCGCCGTACCTGACGTGCCCGAACGCATCAAGCTGCTGGCCAGAGATCGAGGAGCCGATCGTCTTCGGATGCGCCCCCTCGGCGACCACCACGATCGGCGCGTACCGCTCCTCGAAGCGCTGCTCTACGTAGCTGCAGACTTCCTCGATGTCAAACGGCTGCTCGGGGATCAGGATCACGTTCGCTCCGCCGGCCATGCCGGCGTGCAGCGCGATCCAGCCGGCGTTCCGCCCCATGACCTCGACGATCAGCGCCCGGTGGTGGCTCTCCGCCGTGGTGTGCAGCCGGTCGATTGCCTCCATCGCGATGTTCACTGCCGTGTCGAACCCGAACGTGTAGTCGGTCGCGCCCAGGTCGTTGTCGATCGTCTTGGGAACACCCACCACCTTGACCCCCGACTCGAACAGCCGACTGGCCACGCCGAGCGTGTCCTCGCCGCCGATCGCGATGAGCGCGTCCACCCCGTGGCTCGCGAGGTTGTCGGCGATCCGCTCCAGGCCTGACCGGCCGCCGAGCGATGCGGAGTCGGCGAGCGGATTGGTTCGGGACGAGCCGAGTATGGTGCCGCCGCGCGGGAGTATGCCGCGGACCGCCCTCACGTCGAGCGTCATCGTGTCCGCTTCGAGCGGGCCGCGCCAGCCGTCGCGGAAGCCGACGAACTCGAAGTCGTGGTCGAGCGCGCCGGTGCGCACGATCGCGCGGATCACCGCGTTCAGGCCAGGGCAGTCACCGCCTCCGGTGAGAACTCCGACTCGCATCAGGACTCCCTTCCCCTGTAACCCGGCTTCCACGTGACCGGCGTCCCGCGACTGCCGGCTCGCGGTTGCGCGGGCGCCGACGAGTCCGCGGTGGCGCTCGCCGGCTTCGGCGCCCGCCCGCCACACTAGTCCCATGAGTGTGCTAGCCATAGACGCCGGAACCACTGGAATCACTGCACTGATCGTGACCGCGGACGGCGCCATAGCGAGCCGTGGTTACGCAGAGTTCAGTCAGTATTTCCCCGAGCCCGGCTGGGTCGAGCAGCTGCCCGACGAGATCTGGCGGGCGACCCTGGCGGCGTGCAGCCAGGCACTCGACGGCGCGGCGGCCGGCCGCGGCAGAGTGCCGGTTGGCCGCGGCGCGGGCGGTGGGGGCGGCGGGGGCGGCGGGGATGGCGGGGCCGATCCGATCCGGTGCGTCGGGATCACGAACCAGCGCGAGACGGCGGTGATCTGGGACAGCGCCACGCTCGCAGCGCCGCGCCGTGCGATTGTCTGGCAGGACCGGCGCACCACCAGGATCTGCGCCGAGCTTCGCGACGCCGGGCATGAGGAACGGGTCGCCGAGCTCACCGGGCTGCGGATCGACCCGTACTTCACTGCGACCAAGCTGACCTGGCTGGCCAGGCACGACGACGCGGTCTGGGCCGGGGTTCGGGACGGGTCGCTCGCCGTCGGCACCGTGGACTCCTACCTGATCGCGCGGCTGACCGGCGGCCGGCGGCATGTGACCGACGCATCGAACGCCTCGCGAACCCTCCTGTTCGACATCGCCGCCGGTCAGTGGTCGGCGGAGCTGTGCGAGCTGTTCGGCGTGCCACCGCATGCACTGCCCGAGGTGACCGCATCCACCGGGGAGATCGGGATCACTGATCCCAGCGAGTTCCTCGGCCTGTCGGTCCCGATCGCCGGCGTGGCCGGCGACCAGCAGGCAGCCCTGTTCGGCCAGGCGTGCTACGCGCCCGGGTCGGCCAAGTGCACCTACGGGACGGGATCGTTCGTGCTGACCAACACCGGGTCGCGGATCGTGCGTTCTAGCGCTGGGCTGCTGTCGACGGTGGCGTGGATGGACGACAGCGGGGTCCTGACCTACGCGCTGGAAGGGGCGGTGTTCGTCACCGGGGCGGCGATTCAGTGGCTGCGCGACGGGCTCGGCGTCATCGACCAGGCGGCCGACAGCGAGGCGCTGGCCAGGTCGGTCGATGACTCTGGTGGCGTAGTGTTCGTGCCCGCGCTGACCGGGCTCGGCGCGCCTGACTGGGACCCAGACGCCCGGGGCGCGATCTTCGGGCTGACCCGCGGCACCACCAGGGCGCATCTGGCCCGCGCGACGCTGGAGGCGATCGCCTTCGAGGTCCGCGATGTGATGGGCGTGATGACCGCAGAGACAGCCGGTGTGGGCGGGAGCGGAGCAGCCGGTGCGGTCGCGGGCGGGTGCGCAGCCGCCGGTGCGGTCGCGGGCGGGAGCGGTGCTTCCTCCCCCCTGCGCGTCGACGGCGGCGCGGCCGCCAACGACCTGCTAATGCAGATCCAGGCCGATCAGCTCCAGCTGCCGGTCGAGCGGCCGGTGTTTGCCGAGACGACCGGCCTGGGCGCCGCGTTCCTGGCCGGGCTCGCGACCGGCGTATGGTCCTCCACCGACGAACTCGCCGCCACTTGGCGGCTCGACCGCCGGTTCGACCCAGGTCCCGCCGACGATGCCGCTCACCGCCGCTGGCGCAAGGCCGTCGGCCGCTCCCTCGGCTGGGCATCCCCAGCGGATGTGTCCGCACCCGCCTGATCCGGCGGTCGGCCCGCCACTCCCCTATTCAGTCGCCGGTACGGTGCGGATCGGCGCGCTGAACCTGCCTCCTCGGCTGCTCAGAGCCACGCGGATGGTGCTCAGGACTTCGTCGGGCTCGTCGCGGATACGGCGCGGCGTGAAGTGAAGCACCAGGATCCCCAGTGCGGTCAGCCTGGCGTGCCTGCGCATGGTCTGCTCCCAGCTCTGCGGCGACAGGTGCCACTCCCTGGAATCCACCTCGACGACCAGGCCGACCTCGGGCCACCACACGTCAGGGACTGCGAGCAGTTTGTCCCCGAGGAAGAGTCGCGCGTTGAACAACGGCATCGGGAGCTCTCCCCGGACAATCAGACTCATGAGATCGGCCTCAGGGACCGACCGCACGCCGCGCGCGACCTCGCTGAGCACGATGCGCAGCAACGCCGACCTCTGGACCGGTCCGCCCCACAGCTCGTCAGCCAGTTGATCCACCGTGCAGAGCCTGGTCTGCACCGACCCGGCCACGACCGCGCGCACCTTCGCCAGGTCGTCGGTCATCCTGGCCGCATCAGCCACCGCCCGAGCAGGCAGTGCGAACTGCAGAGGTCCCTGATAGCAGACCTGGTCGGGAAGACGGAAGGTCCGGTGGATGATCACGAACCCGGCGTTCTGCCGCTGCCGACGGGCCGGAATGAGGACATCGAGCGCTCCGGTCGAGGGCGCGGACAGCCCGTGGTGACGTAACGCCGACGCTCCGGTCAGCGTGCTGCCGTGCCCCGCGTAGAGCAGCGCGGCAATGTCTTTCTGATCAGGCGTCGGAGTGCCAGTGACAGCGAGGTACACCCCTGGCAGGACTCGCTGCCACCGACCGCCGGCCTGCGCTCTGCGGTGCAGGTCGCTCGCCGACATGCCAAGCGCCAGCGCCTGACCTCGCGTGATCACGAGTTTCTGCTGTTCAAGCACCCTGTCCAGCGACTTGACGTCCGACCGTCGACGACCGGTTCGCGCTAAGGATGCTGCTTCGACCGCGCCATTTGCGACTTCATCCACGAGAGCAGGCTGCCAGCTGGTGCTGACAGTCCTGTCCTCCGACGTCAGTCCTCTGACGTCAGAGGACTGACGTCTGTCCTCCGAGGTCAGGCGGCATTCCTATCACGCTGGAAAGCGACACCCAGCCACCGCGGCGCTCGGGCCTGAAATCGATCATGCAGGGGCTGACACATTCCTCCAATTCGCGCACTCCCGGTCGTAGTCCGCTAATTCGCGCACTCCCGGTCGTAGTCCGCGCACTCCGGGTCGCCGAGTCATCCGGGCGCCGCCGTTGCCCTGGAATCGGGTGCACGGCCAACGTCGGACGTGACCATTTGCCCTATTTAGGCGCTTTGGCCGTCGCAGCGATGTGGCGGCGCTGAAGATGATCATGATGGATGTGATGAAAGTCCCAGAATACGCAGTGGATGTGGCATCCATTCCAGACGATCGCGCGGTCCTGAGGAACTGGAGTGACGAAAGCGGCTGATGAGCCAGTCGCGGTCTGTGTGGTTGGACGCAGATCCGGCTGCGTGCGCTTGGCGGACCTCGGCGCAGAATCCGCTCGGCTGCCCGCGCTGGGAAGACATGTCGCAGAATCCGCTCGCTGCCCGGGCTCGGAAGGCCTGGCGCGCAGTCAGCTCTCGGCTGGCTTTGCTCAGGGCGACCCGGTGCGGCGCGTTCGGCTTCGCGAGCACCGAGCCTTACCCGTCCGCAGCGGCAGTCTCGGCGGCCTCGGGCGGTGAGCTCGCAGCAGGCGGGACGCCGTCCGCGGCAGTGCCGCCATCTGAGCTCGCCGACGACATGCGACCGTCCGTGTTGCCAGTTCCGGCGGCGTCGGAGGAAGACCGCGTGTTCGGCCCCTGGGCGTAACCCGCGGCGACGACACCGGACGCGACACCGTCGGCAGCGCCAGCACCGTCGGCGCCAGCCCCCACACCACCAGCCGACGCTCCGGACGACGCACTCCCGCCAGCCGTCGCACTCCCACCGGCCGACGCACTCCCACCGGCCGACGCACCGGACGCCGCGCGGCGCTGGCTGCGGCGCTCGGCATGCTGCAGCGACTTGTAGCGCTGGGCGTACTCGTCGACGTACTCCTGCCCAGACAGCCGCATGATCTCGTAGATGATCTCGTCGGTGACCGCGCGCAGGACGATGCGGTCGGTCTCCAGGCCGTAGTACCTGGAGAAGTCGAGCGGCTTGCCGAACCGCACGCCCGGCCGGATCTTGAGCCTAGGCGTGACCCTGCCGGGCGGCTGGAACTCGAAGCCGCCGATCATCGCGCACGGGATCACCGGCACCCTGGCCTCAAGCGCGAGCCTGGCCACCCCGGTCTTGCCGCGGAACAGCCGCCCGTCCGGCGTCCGCGTTCCCTCGGGGTAGATGCCGAGCAGGTTGCCACCGGCGAGCACCCGCAGCCCGGTCGCCAGCGCCCGCTCGCCGGCCTCGCCGCCTGACCTATCCACCGGAATCTGGCCCACGCCGCTGAAGAACGCCCGGCTGAACAGACCCTTGAGACCACGGCCGGTGAAGTACTCCGACTTGGCGAGGAACACGACCTTGCGCGGCAGCGGCAGCGGGGCGAAGAAGTGGTCGGAGAACGACAGGTGGTTGCTTGCGATGATCGCAGGCCCGGTCCTGGGCACGTAGTCGGTGCCCTCGGACCACGGCCGGAACAGCAGCCGCAGGATCGGGCCGAGGATCGCCTTGACCACCCAGTAGAACATCGTCCCATGATTTCATGGCAAGGGTCGCCAAGCGAACCACCTGTGCCAGGCCATTCGGCCGCACCCCGGCCGCACCCCCGCCGCACGGCAGGCGCCAGCCGCACGGCAGCCGCCAGCCGGATCCCCGCTAGACCCGCGGCCGGCGAACATGCTGCGACATGCGACGATTCGGGGATACTGAGGGGATACATCGGGGGAAACGGCAAGGGTACGAACCCGCTGTCGTCGGATCGTCGGAGAGGACCAAGCCCATGCCAGTACTGCCGGGCGCCGAACCATACAGCCACCAGGGCGGCCATACCGGGGTGCTGCTGTGCCACGGGTTCACCGGCTGCCCGCAGTCGCTGCGGCCGTGGGCCGAGTACCTGGCGGCCGCCGGGCTGACCGTCAGCCTGCCGAGACTGCCCGGGCACGGCACGACCTGGCAGGAGATGGCAAGAACCCGCTGGGAGGACTGGTACGCCGAGGTGGACCGTGCGTTCGACGAGCTGCGTTCTGGCTGCGCCGAGATCTTCGTGATGGGCCTGTCGATGGGCGGCTGCCTCGCCCTGCGCCTCGCCGAGCTGCGCAAGGACGCCGTCGCCGGACTGGTGCTCGTCAACCCCTCGGTGACCGCCGACACCAAGCTCTTCCTGCTCGCGCCGGTGCTCAAGCTGGTCGTCCCCTCGCTCAAGGGGGTCGGCAGCGACGTCAAGAAGGAGGGCGTCACCGAGCTCGCCTACGACCGCACGCCGGTCAAGGCCGCGGCGACGCTGCCGGGCCTCTGGCGGGTGACTACGCGGAACCTCGGCGAGGTCGCCGCGCCCGTGCTGTGCTATCGCAGCACGGGCGACCACGTCGTGGGCCCCGGCAGCCTGGAGATCCTGCGTCGCGAGCTCCCGGCCGACCAGCTCGAGGTCAGGGAGTGCCCGAACAGCTACCACGTGGCCACGCTGGACAACGATGCCGAGACGATCTTCGCCGGAAGCCTGGATTTCGTTCGTTCACACAGCCATGCGGGAAAGGAATGACAGGATGGATGTCGATGGATATACGCGGCAGCCAAGGCTAAGCACGAACCGGCGATAGCGGGGGGCCACCGTGGGGCGGGACGCAAGCAGGGACAAAGGCGGCGAACAGGCCGTCTGGCGCGATCTGGTGGCCCGCCTCGAGCTGCCATCGCCCGTTGACCTTGGCCACGCACCCTGGCCCGACCGCGAGAACCTCGGCCCCGCCCCCGCCATCGAGAGCCTGCGTTCCGCCGACAGCGCAACGCCAGGCACGGGGCCCGCCGAGCCGGACACTGACAACCACGATCATTCCGAACGCAACCGTCCCGTGGCCGGTCGGCACCGCTCCGGCCAGCCTGGCGGCGGCCCGGCCGACATGCCCGTATCGCCCGCTCCAGGCTCCGACCCGACCGACTCAGGCACGGTCGGCCCGAGCACAGTCGACTCACGCACGACCGACTCGACCACGGCCGACTCACGCACGGTCGGTCCCGGCGCGGTCGCGCCCGGACCGAGCATCGGCGAAGCGCAGGGCGAGACGCCGGGTACCGAGCCGCCCGGGGCGATGCCAGATCCCGGCCGCGACTACCCGACCCGCCGCCGGATCATCCGGCCGGCCAGCCTCATCCGCGGTCCAGAATCTGGCGAAGAACCGCAGGCCGCGGGCCCGACGAAATTCGCGGCCGGCGAGTCCGATCCGCCCGTCGCCGAGCCCAGCTTCCTCGACTTCCTCGACCATGAGGACGACCCGAGCGACCCAGATAACCGCTACGTCCCGCCGCCCTTGCCCCCCGGCCCGAAGATCGACCCGGTGGCCAAGGGCGCCTGGCTGGCGCTGTTCGGCGGCCCGGGCTACCTGCTCGTCGCGACCGTGCTCGGCTGGCAGATGCCGGGCTGGGCCGAGCTGCTCGCGGTCGTCGCCTTCGTCACCGGCTTCGTGGTGCTCGTCTCGCGGATGGGCGACGGGCCGTCCCGCCGGGACGGCCCCGACCAGGGGGCCGTGGTCTGAGCCGCGCCTGGCTCGGTGTCGGTCGGCTCAGCGGTTCCTGGCTAGGTCGGCAGCCCCGATCATGCCGGCCTCAGGCCCGAGTTCGGCGAGCACGATGGCGGCGTGCGACCGGTAGCTGTGGCCGGTGAGCCCCGCGTCGAATGCAGCCCTGACCTCGCCGATCAGCAGGTCCCCGGCCTCCGAGACGCCGCCGCCGAGCACGAAGCAGCCAGGGTCAATGATGGCGGCCAGGTCCGCCAGGCCCTGGCCGAGCCAGGCCCCGATGATCTCGAAGCAGCGCAGCGCGGCGGCGTCGCCCTCACGCGCCGCGGTGGTCACCTCAGGACCAGTGATGCCCTCCGGCGTGCCGCCGGCAAGCTGGAGCATCCTAATCGCCGCGCCCGGCGACCGCCTGGCGAAGTCGCGGGCCTCGGCGACCAGGGCGCTACCGCTGGCGTACTGCTCCCAGCAGCCGCGGTTCCCGCAGCCGCACAGCCTGCCGTCCGGCACCACCCGGTAATGCCCAGGCTCGCCGGCCATGCCCCACCGGCCACGGTAGACCTCGCCGTTGATCACGATGCCGCAGCCGATCCCGGTGCCGATCGTGATCAGCACGATCTGGTCGTGACCACGCCCGGCGCCGCGCTTGGCCTCCGCCCAGGCAGCCGCGTTGGCGTCGTTCTCCACGATCACCGGCCGGCCGGTGCGCTCCTCCACCTTGCGCGCCACCGGCTCGTTACGCCAGGCGAGGTTCGGCGCGAACTGCACGGCGGATCGGCTCTCCTCCACGAAGCCGGCCGCACCGATCCCGACCGCCTCGACGTCGTGCCTGGCGAGCAGTTCCCTGACCGCGTCGCTGACCACCTCGATGGTCGCGGCCGCGTTCGCGGCCGGGGTGGATCTCTTGACCATCTCGATGATGCTGCCGCGCTCGTCAACCACGCCCGCGGCGATCTTGGTGCCGCCGACGTCAACCCCGATGGCGAGGCTCATCCTCAGCCTCTTCCGCTCGATCGCCGCCAGGTCTGCCCGTGCTCGGCTTCTCCCAGGCCGACCCGGCCGGCTCATCCTCCGCCGGGCCAGGCGTGGCCGACTCGTCCGTAGCCGACTGGGCCGCACCCGGCCGACCGCTGCCGGCCCGCGTGGCGCCGCCCTCGCCCGGCCGGTAGGACAGCACGGAGTCCAGCCCCGCAAGCACGTCGGCGACCGCGCCGGCCACCACGTCACTGAGGCCGGACAGTTGCGCCGCCGCACCGCTGGCGTCGCCGGCGGCGCGGGCCTCGGCGACCCGCCGGGCGGCACGGCAGACCGGGCACCACGCGCACTCGGGCGCCTCGGTGACGGGGTGCCGCCGCTCGGTGGTCGCGGTGGCCCACACGTCTCCCTTGTCAGGTCCCTTGTCATGCTGCGGGCCGCGAAGCGCCTTCTTGACCTGATCGCCTAGCTCGTCGCGCATGTTCTGCGCGCTCTTGCGGATCAGCCAGCGCTGCACGTCCCCGGCGAGCCCGGCGGCCCGCCGCTCCCACGAGTCACCCGATGGCTGGCTCATCAGGCACCACCGCCCTGCTCGCCGACCTTCTCCGCCCTGCTGCGCAGGCCCTTGAGCGCCGTATCGATGATCGTCTTCTCGGCCCGCCGTTTCATCATCCCGATCATCGGCATGGCTAGGCCGACCGAGAGCTCGTAAGTCACCCTGGTGCCGGCGTCGGCGGCGTCAAGCAGGTAGGCGCCGGACATATGGGTGATCATCGAGCCCCTCTCGGCCAGGTCCCAGTGCACCTGCTCGTCTCCCTGCCACTGGTAGCGCAGCACGTAGCTGTCCTTGATCACTCCCGCGTCCAAGGTGAACCTGACCAGCTCGGCGCGGCCGTCGGAGCCGGCCGCGACCACCTCGGCTGCGCGCACGCCCGACGCCCACTGCGGGTAGGCGGCGAAATCTGCGATAACCCCCATGATGACCGACCCTGGCATGTCGATCGTCATGGTCGAGCTCGTCTTGTCGGCCATGCTCGGAGCGTACCCCGGCGCCCGCGTCGCCCGGGCCGGGCACGCGGCCGAGGCCCGCGCTCAGCACGGGTTGCGGCTCACCACTGCAGCACGTAGGGCGTGCCACTGGCACGGAAGTGGCCGACGTTCACGCACTGGGTGCGCCCGATGGTCAGCCGGTCCACCAGCGGCTGGTGCACGTGGCCGAACAGCAAGTACTTCGGCTGCGTCATATGCACCGCGTCGAGCAGGGCCTGGCTGCCGCGCTCCATACGCTGGGCGACCGTATCGAACAGCAGCTCGGGGATTTCGGGCGGGATGTGCGCGCACAGCACGTCAACCGCGCCGACGGCGTCGACCTTGGCGGCGAACACCTCGTCGTCGAGCTCGTTCGGCGTCCGGTAGACCGACCTGAGCCCGCCGCCCACGAATCCGAAGGTGAGCCCGCCGATCTCGGCTCGCTCACCGTCAAGGACCTGATGTCCGGCCCGCAGGTGCTCCCCCCACAGGCGCGGGATATCAACGTTGCCATAGGTCAGGTAGGCCGGGGTCGGCATGGCGTCGAACAGCTCGGCGTACTGCGCGGTCACGGCGGCGTTGATGGCCGCGGCGGGCTCGCCGGGCAGCGAGGCCCACAGCCGCGCTGACAGCTCGCGCGCGGCGTCGAACTGCTGCGCGGTGCGCAGCCTGATGAACTCCCCGGTGGCCTGCGCGCCGAACAGGTCGGCGAAGATCCCGCGGGAGTGGTCCGCGTAGTCGAGGAAAAGCAGCAGGTCGCCGAGGCAGATCAGCGCGTCCGCCCCGTCGCCGGCCCGGCATAGCGCATCGGACCTGCCGTGCACGTCACTGACCACATGGACCCGCATCGACCAACCCTAAGCAGAGTGTTCCCGCGCGATCCAGGCCACCCGCGGTTGGCGAGAGCGAACACTCGGAGTACCGTCCACACAGACCGGGCCGTCAGCAGCACGAGAACCGCGAGGAGGTCCGTTGCGCGAGTTCAGCATCCCAGCCCTGGTGGACATCGCCGCGACGGCGACCCTGACGGATGTGGTATTCGACCGGGCGGCCCAGGCACCCGACGCCGTGCTGATGCGCAGGCGGGCGGCCGAGCACCAGTGGTCCGACGTCACTGCGGCCCAGTTCGCCGACGCCGTCCGGGCCCTGGCTAAGGGCCTGATCGCGGCCGGGATCGGCCAGGGCGAGCGGGTCGGCCTGATGTCGCGTACACGGTACGAGTGGACGCTGATCGACTATGCGATCTGGGCAGCCGGAGCGGTCACGGTGCCGGTGTACGAGACGTCCTCGGCCGATCAGGTGCAGTGGATCCTGTCGGACTCAGGTGCCAGGGCCGTCTTCGCTGAGACCGACGGCCACGTCAGCCTCATCGAGGGCGTACGGGCCGAGCTGCACGACCTGGGGAACGTCTGGCGGGTGGATGCCACCGGTGACCTCGCCGCAGCGGGCGAAGGAGTCAGCGACGGCGAGCTCGCGCAGCGGATGGCCGACCGGTCAGCCGACGACCTCGCCACGATCATCTACACCTCGGGCACCACCGGCCGCCCCAAGGGCTGCGAGCTGTCCCACCGCAACCTGCTCTCCGGCGCTCGCAACGCCGCCCAGGGCGCGCTGGCGGACCTGTTCGATATCCCAGGCTCATCGACGCTGCTGTTCCTGCCGCTCGCGCACTCGTTCGCCAGGATCATCCAGGTGGCGTGCATCGAGGGCGGGGCGGTGCTCTCGCACTGGCCGAACGCCTCGACGGTCGCCCAGGGCTTGCCAGAGGCCCGGCCGATGTTCCTGCTCGCGGTGCCGCGGGTGTTCGAGAAAGTGTACAACTCCGCGCAGCAGCAGGCCGCGGCCAGCCCGGCCAAGAGTAGGATCTTCGCCGCAGCCGCCGATACGGCCATCGCATTCAGCCGGGCCTTGTCCGACTCGGGGGGCCGCGGCCCCGGTGCCGGGCTGCGGGCTAGGCACGCGCTCTTCGACCGGCTCGTCTACGGCAAGCTCCGCGCCGCGGTGGGCGGCCAGGTCAGGTATGCGGTCTCCGGCGGCGCCCCGCTCGGCGAGCGGCTCGGGCACTTCTTCCGCGGTGTCGGCATCACCGTGCTCGAGGGCTACGGCCTCACCGAGACCTCGGCCGCCGCCGTGGTCAACCGGCCGAGCAGGAACAAGATCGGCACGGTCGGGCTGCCGGTGCCGGGCACCACGATCAGGATCGCCGACGACGGCGAGATCCTGCTGCGCGGGCCGATCGTGTCCCGCGGCTACTGGCGCAACGAGGCCGCGACCGCCGAGGTGGTCGACGCCGACGGCTGGTTCCGCACCGGTGATATCGGCTCCCTGGATGACGAGGGCTTCCTCAGCGTGACCGGCAGGAAGAAGGAGCTGATCGTCACGGCGGGCGGCAAGAACGTCGCGCCCGCGGTTCTCGAGGACCGCCTGCGGGCTCACGCGCTGGTCAGTCAGTGCATGGTGGTCGGCGACAACCGGCCGTTCATCGCCTGCCTGATCACGCTCGACACCGAGGCGCTTGAGTTCTGGAAGCAGCAGCACGGTAAGCCCGCCGACGCCACGCCCGAGGACCTCGCGGCCGACCCCGACCTGCTGGCCGACCTGCAGGCAGCCGTCGACGACGCGAACAAGGCCGTGTCCCGTGCCGAGTCCATCCGCAAGTTCCGGGTCCTGAGCAGCGACTTCACCGAGGACAGCGGCCACCTGACCCCGTCGCTCAAGGTCAAGCGGGGCGTGGTCGGCAAGGACTACGCCGCCGAGATCGAGGCCCTGTACCACTGATCCGTGCGAGCGAATCTGGCGACCTGATCCGCCTCAGGCTGGCCCGCCGACCTCAGCCCGCGAGCACCTCGGCGAGCCGCCTGGCGACCAGGTCCCAGCGCCACTCGCTGTCCACCCAGGCCAGGCCCTTCTCTCCCATCGTCGCGGCGCCCTCGGGGTCGCCGAGCAGCTCGATCAGCCGGCTCGTCAGCGCGGCGGCATCCCGGCCGCCGACGACGTAACCGGTCTCTCCTGGCAGGATCGCGTCGGGGGCGCCGCCGGAGTCCCCGCCGACCACCGGCAGGCCGGTCGCCGAGGCCTCCAGGTAGACGATGCCGAGGCCCTCCACGTCAAGGCCGGCCCGCCTGGTGCGGCACGGCATCGCAAAAACGTTCCCCGCGTCGTAGTAGCCGGGCAGGTCCTCCCACCGGACCTGGCCGGTGAAGATCACCGAGCCGGTGACCCGCAGCCGGGCGGCCAGCCCGCGCAGCCGCCCGGCATCCGGGCCGTCCCCGACCAGCAGCAGGACAGGCTGCGCCGCGCCCGGCCCGCCCGGCAGGCCGGACAGCACCGATGGCCAGGCCCTGATCAGGCTGTCCTGGCCCTTGCGCCTGACCATCCGGGAGACGCACAGCACGACCGGCGCGTCGGCGGCGATGCCGTACCTCTCCCTGATCGCGGCCCCGCCCGCCCCCGGCCGGAAGGCCTGGTTGTCCACGCCGGGCGCCAGCCTGACCATCTTGGCCGCTGCCGCCGGGGTGAGCGCCTTGGCCAGCCGGATCCTGACGTACTCGCCGAGGTAGGTCAGCACGTCGGTCTGCTCGCCGATCCGCCGCAGCAGCATCCGGGCGCCGGGCAGCGCGGCCCAGCCAGCCTCGTGGCCGTGGGTCAGCGCGACGATCCGGCGCGCGCCGGCCCGGCGCAGGCCGGGCGCGAGCAGCCCGAGCGGCGCCGCGGCGCCGAACAGCACCGCGTCGCACTCGTACTCGGCGAGGATCGCCCTGGCACGCCTGGCCACCGACGGCAGCGGCAGCATCAGCGAGGACGGATGCCTGATCACGGGAAATGGCTGCCTGGCGTCGAATTCCTCGGCCCCGGCCCAGGCGGGCGCGTACACGACCACGCCGCCGTCGGGAAGCCGGCTCGCCAGCGCGTGCACGAACGACTGGATGCCGCCGCTGCGCGGCGGGAAGTCGTTGGTGACGATCAGCACCTTCGGCATAACAGCACATCATCCTAGTCGTGGTGGGCAACCCGACGGGTCCCTGACCAGCGCCCGGGCCGCCGGATCGACCGGCTGACCTGCTAGGAGGCGGCCGTCACGGACGGACAGCGCCGTCCAGGTTCTGCAGGTACCAGCCGGAGAGCGCGACCTTCTCGACGGACTCCCCTGGTACCGGGGCGTCAATCAGGTACCCGCCGCCCACATACATCCCGACGTGCGAGTTCCCGGCGAAGCCGAGGATGTCACCTGGCTGCAGGTACTGCTCGGTGAACGCGCCGGACGCCGTGTGCAGCGCCACCGCGGGCAGCTCGCTCATCTGGTCGTAGCTGACCCTCGGGATCGACACCCCGGCGTAGCCCCAGGACGCCATCATCAGCCCTGAGCAGTCGAAGCCGTCGTTGCACGGGCCGGTGCCGCCATATACGTAAGGGCAGCCGAGCTGGTCGTAGGCGAAGGCCATCGCCTTCTCGGCCTGCGTGCTGGTCGGGCCGGTGTACTTGTGGCCGCCGCCTCCGCCGTTGTCACCAGGCCCGGTGCCCTGCTGCTGGGCCGGGCTCAGCTTGGCGAGCAGCTGCTCCTGTTGCGTCTTCAACGAGTTCAGGACCGCGAGCCGCTTGCCGAGCGAGCGCTTGATCGTAACGATGCCCGACTTGGTGCGCGCCGCGGCCTGCTGGGCGGCGAGCAGCTGCCTGCTCGCGCTCACGTACTGGCGGACCTGAGCGCCGTCGGTGATCGTCAGCTCGTTCAGGATGGCCGCCTGGCTGAGCACCTGCCTCGGCGAGGCCGAGGTGAGCAGGCCGAGCGGCGAGTCGACGCCGCCCTGTTCGTAGGCCACGGCGGCAAGCTTGCCGATCTGCTGGCGGATCGAGTCAAAGGTGCCGCGGAACCTCGCGGTCTCCCTGTTGAGCAGGCTCAGCCGCTGCTTGGCCAGCGAGAGCTCCTGCAGTACCTCGTCGTACTGCTGGCCGAGCTTGCTCGCCTTGGCCTCGATCTTGGCGAGCCTTTGCTGCACCTGAGTCACGGTGCGCGTCGGCTCGGCAGCGGCCGACCCGCCGATCCCCACCACGGCGGCCGCCGTGGCAAGACTGCAGGTAATAAGAAGGCCAGCCCCGACCCGGCTCTTGGCGACCTTGCGAACTGACAGCGGCGTATGCACGCGCCAGGCACGCTCCTTCGGGAGGCTGCCGACCCGCCTGCTGACCTGAGACCAGTGGATGAGCACGGTAGCGGCCTATCACTGCCGCCATGCTGGCGGCTGCCGAGCGATGGGCTTGGTCAGCCAGCGTAGTGAAGCGCAGCTAGCGCATTCAACCACTTCGCACACTCTCGTCTCATCTTTGTGGCATGTCGGCACGGCCGACTGTCAGTGGCCGGCCCTAGCGTTGCCTGTGTGAGCGCACCTCTGCCGTCCAGCCCGCCGATCCCGGCGGCGGCGTTGGCGCCGCTCATCCCCTGCATGCTTGCCCCCGGCTCGGTGGGGCTGGCCGACCTGCTCCGGACCGCCGACCTGGTGGTCGTGGACGTGGAGACGACCGGCTGGCTGGACGAGGCCGCCAGCATCACCGAGATCGGGGCGGTCAGGCTGCGGGCCGGCGCGCCGGCCGCCGAGTTTTCCGCGCTGGTCAACCCTGGGACGCCGATACCGGCGGATATCACCGGGCTGACCGGCATCACCGACGCCATGGTGGCCGGCGCTCCGGCGATTGGCGAGGTACTGCCTGGGTTCCTTGACTTCGCACGCGGCGGCATCATCGTCGCGCACAACGCGCCGTTCGACATCGGCTTCCTGACGGCCGCGTGCCTGGACTGCGGCGTCCCCTGGCCGCCCAGCGTCGTCATCGACACCGCCGTGCTTTCCCGCCTGGTGCTCGACCCCGACGAGGTCCCCGATCACAAGCTGGCCACGCTCGCCGGTCACTTCGGCACCGGCAATGGCTCCCGCCACCGCGCGCTGGCCGACGCCAGGACCACCGCCGGCGTGCTGGCCAGCCTGCTGCCGCTGCTGGCCAGCCGCGGCCCCCGCCCGCCCGCCGCCGCCGGAAGCCGCTACGATGTCGCCGCAGCAGGGGCGCGGGCTCCCGGGATCAAGGAGGCGGCTATGGTCACCGCGATTGTCCTGATCAAGGCGGATGTTGCGCGCATCCCGGAGACCGCTGAGGCGATCGCGCAGATCAGCCAGGTCAGCGAGGTCTACTCGGTCACCGGGGAGTTCGATCTTGTGGCGATGGTCAGGGTCAGGGACCACGACGAGCTCGGCGATGTCATTCCCGGCACGCTCAACAAGGTTCCCGGCGTGACCCACACCGAGACGCACATCGCGTTCCGCACGTACTCGCGGCACGACCTCGAGGCCGCGTTCGCGATCGGCTACCCGGAAACCGCCTAGCTGGCCAGCCGCTGGCTGGCCAGCACCCAGCGGCCGAGCAGAGCGGCGGCCGCACCGGAGTCCACCACGGCAGCTGCCCTGGCGTACCCCTCGGCGAGCGCCCCCGGCAGCTGCGCTGGCTCGGGCGCGCCAGCCTCGGCGACCAGGGCGGCGCCCGCGTTCAGGAGCACGGTCTCGCGCACCGGGCCCGGCTGGCCAGCCAGCACCGCACGCGCGACAGCGGCGTTGTGCGCCGGGTCGCCACCGCGCAGGTCCTCGGGCGCGCAGCGGGCGATGCCGATCTCGGCGGGGTCGAACCGCGCGCTGGCCACCGCGCCGTCCCGTGCCACCCAGACGGTGGACGGGCCGGTCGTGGTCAGCTCGTCGAGGCCGTCGTCGCCGTGGAAGACAAGCGCCGAGCTGCCGCGGGCGGCAAGCACGCCGGCCAGCACGGGCCCCATCCGCGGATCGGCGACGCCGACCGCCTGGGCCTGGGGCCGCGCCGGGTTGGCTACCGGGCCGAGGAAGTTGAAGACGGTCGGGACGCCAAGCTCGCGCCGCGGCGCCGCGGTGTGCCGCAGGGCCGGGTGATACAGCGGCGCGAACAGGAACACCACGCCGGTCTCCAGTGCGAGCTTCTCGGTCGCCGACGGCGGCAGGTCGATGACCACGCCGAGCGCCTCAAGCACGTCGGCCGCGCCGCAGGCGGACGAGGCCGCGCGGTTGCCGTGCTTGGCCATCCGCGCGCCGGCGGCCGCCGCCACGATCGCGCCCATCGTCGAGATGTTCACTGTGCGGGCCCGGTCGCCGCCGGTGCCGACCAGATCGGTCAGCCGACCCGGGATGCTGAGCGGCGCTGCGTGCCTGAGCATCGCCGAGGCGAGCCCATCGACCTCGGCCGGGGTCTCGCCCTTCATCCGCAGCGCGACGCCGAAGCCGGCGATCTGGGCCGGGGTCGCCGCCCCGTCCATGATCTCGTTCATGGCCCAGGCCGAGGCATCGGCGGTCAGCGACTCGCCGCTGACCAGCTGGCCGATCAGGGCTGGCCAGGAGAACGACGAGTCCATGGCGACTCCTCAGGGTCGGGGTCGGTTCTAAGCACAGCTGGCCGGCGGCCCGGCCGCCCGGCGGCGGTCAGGCCGGCGCCCTGGCCGCGGTGCCGGCGGCGCGCTGCCGCATCAACCCGGCCAGCGCCTGGGCCAGCGCGGCTGGGTCGATCGGATGGCTGACCACGGCGTCGGCGCGCGACCAGGTCGCCAGCCAGCCGTCGTCGGCGCGGCCGATGATGAGCAGCACAGGAGGGCAGTCGTACACCTCGTCCTTGGCCTGCCTGCAGACGCCCATGCCGCCGGACGGCTGCGCCTCGCCGTCGAGCACCATGACGTCCGCTCCCCCGGCGTCAAGCAGCCTGATCAGCGCCGGATGCGTGGCCACCTCGATCACCTCGGCCTCGGGCACGTCGGGCGCCGGCCGCTTGCCGATGGCCAGCCTGACGCGCGCCCGGGTGTCGGCGTCATGGCTATAGACGACAACTTTCATAGCTGGATGCTACCGAGCCTGACGCCCGCCGGGGGCGCCCCCCGGACTCGGGCCGCTTAGCCCCGCCGGCCGGCCTGCGAGCGGCCGGCCGATCCCCCGGTCACCGTGGGCAACCCGTGAACCCCGATTAGGGGGTCGAGGCGCGTTCGCCTACCGGGTGTCGTAATAATGGGCCCGTGACCTCAGCATCAGACACGGCCGTGGTGCCGCGTACCCCGGCGAGCCGACCGAATCTGGTCAGCGTCGGCACGATCGTGTGGTTGTCCTCCGAGCTGATGTTCTTCGCGGCCCTGTTCGCGATGTACTTCACGGTCAAGTCGGTGGACACCGGCCTCGGCCAGCCCTGGCCGCAGGCCCACCTGGACTACCCGCTGGCCACCGCGAACACGCTGGTGCTGATCACCTCGAGTGTGACCTGCCAGATGGGCGTGTTCGCGGTCGAGCGCGGCCAGATCAGGCGCAAGGGCCGGTGGTTCGCGCCGTGGTCGCCGAGGTACGGCTGGCAGAGCTGGGGCTTGCGCGAGTGGTACGTGCTGTCCTTCCTGATGGGCCTGTACTTCATCTGCGGCCAGGGATACGAGTACCTGGACCTGATCTTCAAGCAGCACCTCACGCTCTCGTCAAGCAACTACGGCTCGGTGTTCTTCCTGACCACCGGGTTCCACGGCCTGCACGTCACCGGCGGCCTGATCGCGTTCTTGTTCCTGCTCGGGCGCACCTACGCGGCTAAACGCTTCACCCATGAGCAGCAGACCAGCGCGATCGTGGTGTCGTACTACTGGCACTTCGTCGACGTCGTCTGGATCGGCCTGTTCACCACGATCTACCTACTCCCACTGACCGGAAAATAGGGAGCCCAGTGTCATCGACTACCGTCCGGCGGCGCCCGGTGGCCGGCTACGCCGTCGTCCTGGTCGGGCTGCTGGTGGCCGGCCTGAGTTATGCCGTCATCACGCAGGGCACCGCGTCGGCGGCACCGCGCGGCGTCTCCCAGCAGGCGCAGATCGCCCACGGCAGGGAGATCTTCCTTCAGGAGTGCGCAAGCTGCCACGGCATCTTCGCCCAGGGCGTGCCTGGGATCGCGCCGAGCCTCATCGGCGTCGGCGCGGCCGCCGTGGACTTCCAGGTCGGCACCGGCCGGATGCCGGCCAAGGAGCCAGGGGCCGAGAACCCGCGGCGCGCCCTTCTCCTGCATCCGCGGCAGATCAGGGACCTGGCCGACTACATCCAGTCGCTCGGCGGCGGCCCCACCATCCCGACCAGGGCCGAGGTCAGCCAGGACGGCTCCAACTATGGCCTTGGCCAGCAGCTGTTCACCGCGGACTGCGCCCAGTGCCACAACTTCGACGGGGCCAGCGGCGCGCTGACCTACGGAAAGTATGCTCCGCCGCTGACCAAGTCGACGCCGACGCAGATCTTCGAGGCCATGCTCACCGGCCCCGAGGCCATGCCGGTCTTCAACAACACCACCATCACCCCGCAGCAGAAGCGCGACATCATCGCGTACATCGTGCAGACCAGGACTGAGCCGAACCCGGGCGGGTTCAGCCTCGGCCGGATCGGGCCGGTCACCGAGGGCCTCGTCGTCTTCCTCGGCATGCTGCTGTTCATGGTGATGGTGGCGCTGTGGATCACTGCGAAGCACGGGAAGGCTCATGAGTGACTCGACCGCCGGCCACCGGCCAGGCGACCACGAACCGTCCGGCCACGAGCCCGACGACCTGATGGCCGGGCTCAGCCACTCGGGCGGGCAGGGCGACGCCGCGCACGACGCCGGACCGCACCGGGTCATCGGCACCCCGTCGCCCGCCACGTCCAGGTCCCTGCTCGGCGGCACGGAGGGCAACGGCGCTGGCCAGCCGCCCGCTGTGCAGCGCGAGCTTCCGACCGAGCCCGACGACCAGGTCGGCGCCAAGCGCGCCGAGCGGATCGTCGCCACCTGCTTCCTGATCGCGATGTTCGCTGGCCTGGCGTTCATCGCCTCGTACTTCATCTTCGGCGTGCACACGGTCACCGCCACGCAGCACTCCAACCTCGCGCTCGGCTCCACCATGTCGCTCGTCTTCCTCGGCCTCGGCGTCGGCGCCGTGGTCTGGGTGCGCCGGCTGATGCCGAACGTCGAGCTCACCGAGCAGCGCCACCCGCTGCGCTCCGAGGCGGCCGACCGGGCGGCCTTCAAGCAGACCTTCGAGGAGGGCGCGGAGGCCAGCCAGTTCGTCAAGCGCCCGATCCTGCGCCGCACCCTGATCGCCGCCACCGTCCCTGTCGCGGTGGCCCCGATCATCCTGCTGCGCGACCTCGGCCCGCTGCCCGGTACGAAGCTCGATCACACGGTCTGGCGCAAGGGGCTGCGGCTGCTGAACTACGGCGCCAACACCCCGATCAGGCCGGCCGACTTCAGCTCGCCCGGCGGCATGATCACCGTGGTCCCCGATGGCTACCAGGACAACTTCGACGCCCTCGCCAAGGCCGCCGTCATCATCATCAAGTTCGCTCCCGGCCAGGTCGTGTACACCACGAATAACCATCCGGTGCCGGGGAAGACGGTCCAGAACTGGACCGTCGACAACATCGTGGCCTACTCCAAGATCTGCACCCACGTCGGCTGCCCGGCGGCCCTGTACGAGCAGACCACGCACCACATCCTGTGCCCCTGCCACCAGTCGACCTTCGACGCCACGCGCGGCGCCAAGGTGATCTTCGGGCCGGCCACCAGGCCACTGCCGCAGCTGCCGATGACGGTCGACGCCCAGGGCTACCTGGTGGCCAGGAGCGACTTCACCGAGCCGGTAGGACCGAGTTTCTGGGAGCGGGGGCCGTCGATATGAGCATGAACAAGGCCCTGGAAGGCACCGGGAGCTGGCTGGACGACAGGCTCCACGGCGCCAGGGGCGTCCGCGTCTTCTTCCGCAAGATCTTTCCCGACCACTGGACGTTCCTGCTCGGCGAGATCGCCCTGTACTGCTTCATCATCCTGCTGCTGACCGGCACGTTCCTCGCGCTGTGGTTCAAGCCGTCGATGACCGAGATGGTGTACCACGGCTCGTACATCAAGCTAGACGGCGTGCGGATGAGCGAGGCGTACGCCTCGACCCTGCACATCACGTTCGACGTGCGCGGCGGCCTGCTGATGAGGCAGATCCACCACTGGGCGGCCGACCTTTTCGTCGCCGCGATCATGGCGCACATGCTGCGGATCTTCTTCACCGGGGCGTACCGCAAGCCGCGCGAGATCAACTGGCTGATCGGCATCGTGCTGCTCACGCTTAGCCTGCTCGAGGGCCTGTTCGGCTACTCGCTCCCCGATGACCTGCTCTCCGGCGCCGGCCTGCGGATCACCCAGGGCGTGCTCCAGTCGATCCCGATCGTCGGCACCTACCTGTCGTTCTTCCTGTTCGGCGGGCAGTATCCGGGGCACCTGATCATCCCGCGGATGTACATCCTGCACGTGCTGCTGATTCCCGGGCTCTTCATGGCGCTGATCGGCGCGCACCTATTCATCATGTTCCACCAGAAGCACACCCAGATGCCTGGCGTGGGACGGACCGACAAGAACGTCGTCGGCGCGCCGATGTACCCGTACTTCATGGCCAAGACCGGCGCGTTCTTCTTCTTCACCTTCGCCGCCGTAACCCTGGCGGCTACATTCGCCCAGATCAACCCCATCTGGATCTACGGGCCATACAACCCGCTCGCGATCTCGGCCGGGTCGCAGCCCGACTTCTACATGGGCTTCCTTGAGGGCTCGCTGCGGATGATGCCCTCCTGGCAGTGGGTCGTGTTCGGGCACACGTTCGCGTTCAACGTGTTCGTCCCCGCGCTCGTGCCACTCGGCATCGTGATGACCGGCGCCGCGCTCTGGCCGTTCCTCGAGCAGTGGATCACCGGCGACAAGCGCGAGCACCACGTCAACCAGCGGCCGAGGAACGCACCCACCAGGACCGGGCTCGGACTTGCGATGGTGTCGTTCTACGGCGTCCTGTGGCTTGAGGGCGCCAACGACGTGCTCGCCGACCATTTCGACGTCCCGCTGTACACGATCACCGAGATCGCCAGGGTCGCGATCTTCGCGGTGCCGATCCTGACGTACTTCATCGCCAAGCGGATCTGTCTCGGCCTGCAGCGCAAGGACCAGCACCTGCTGCAGCACGGCGTGGAGACCGGCATCATCAGGCAGCTGCCGAGCGGTGAGTTCATCGAGGAGACCAGGCCGGTCTCCGAGGAACTGCGGGCAAAGCTGGTCGGCCCCGAGCGGCCCGCGCTCCCGGTCGGCGCCAGCGGTGCCGACGCTGATGTGCCGCCGCCGGGGATGCGCGGCGGCGTGGGGCGTGCCAAGGCCTGGATGAACAAGGTGGTGACCGAGAACGTGCCGGAGGACGGGCACGGCAACGGTTACGGCGCCAACGGCCACGGCGACGAGGACCACGCTCCCGCGGCGATCGGCTCCGGCGACCAGGAGGACGGGACCGAGCAGCACTAGGCAGGCTAGGTCTGGCCGCCAGCGGGCGTCCAGAGCGGCTCGGGAATCTCCATGCCGAGCTCGGTGCCCCAGGAGTTGCGGAACGCCACCTCGTGCGCCGGCCGTCGCTGGGCCACTCCCCAGCGCCCGGTCGGGTAGCCGAACGAGACGCAGCAGGCCATCTCCCAGCCGCGGTCGGCTGGCACGCCGAGCACGCGGAACGTCTCGTCCCTGCGGAAGATGCCAAGGACCGTGGTCAGGGCGCTGCCCACGCCCTGGGCCCTGGCGGCCAGCTGGGCACTCCAGACCGCCGGGTAGATCGAGCCGCCGCTCGGGTCGTTGCGGCTGAAGGCCATCAGGTAGAGCGGCACGTCTTCGAAGTGGTCCGCGAGGTGCTGCGCGGAGGCCTGCACCCGCAGCAGCGAGGCGCTGGCCGGGTCATCGGGGTTCGACCTGGCGTGCGCGAGCCGCTCGGCGTAGGCCGTCTGCCAGAGCATCGCGATGCACTCGCGGTACAGCGGGCCGAGCTGCGCCTTGACCGCGGGGTCATCGACCAGGATGAACCGCCAGTTCTGCGAGTTGCCGCCGCTCGGCGCCCTGATCGCGGCGTCCAGGATGGCGGCCTGCACCTCGGGCGGTACCGGGTCGGGCAGCACCCGGCGCATCGCCCTGGTGGTGTAGAGGGCCTCGTAGATGTCCATCTGCCGCACCTCCGCGCGGTACCGGCCGACGGCCGGCAAGGCTAGTGCGCGTAGTGACCGCGGTAGTACTCGAAGACGAAGCCGATCACCGCGAGCACGAGCGCGAGCGCGCCGATCAGGAACAGCCACCAGCCGATCGCCACGCCCAGCGCCGCGGTCGCCGCCGCCAGGCCGACGAACAGCGGCCACCAGCTGTGCGGGCTGAAGAAGCCGAGCTCGCCGGTGCCCTGCTCGATCTCGCCCTGTTTGTCGTCCTCGGGCCGCAGCGGCAGCCGACGGCCGGTGTACAGGATGTAGAACCCGGTCAGGAACGCCAGCCCGACCGCCATCGCGAGCGCCGTGCCTCCGGTCGGGTCGTGCGCGAGGTTCCAGTAGAAGATGTCGGCCACGCCGAAGAAGATCGCGCAGCCGAGGAACAGCCAGCCCTCGACCCTCATGCCGCTACCCCAGCCATTGTCCGGTTCCTGTCAGTGCCGCACGGCCCCGATGCCTTGCTCGTTCAGTGATGGCCAGCCCCGATCGCCTGGCGCTCCGCCGGATCCCGGCCGGCCCGCACATTCGGGTGGTGCAGGTCGAACGCGGGCCGCTCGGACCTGATCCGCGGGATCGAGGTGAAGTTGTGCCGCGGCGGCGGGCAGGAGGTCGCCCACTCCAGCGAGTTGCTGAACCCCCAGGGGTCGTCCTCCGTGACCCGCTCGCCATGCTTCCAGGTCTTGTACACGTTCCAGAAGAAGAACAGGTTAGACACGCCGAGTATGAACGCGCCGACCGTCGAGATCTGGTTCAGCGTGGTCGCGATGTGCGGCAGGTCAGGGTAGTTCGGCACCCGGCGCGGCATGCCGATGATGCCCAGCCAGTGCTGCACAAGGAACGTCGTGTTGAAGCCGATGAAGACGAACCAGAAGTGCCAGACGCCGAGCCTGTTGTCCAGCATCTTGCCGGTCCACTTCGGCCACCAGAAGTAGAAGCCGCCGAACATGCAGAACACCACGGTGCCGAACAGGACGTAGTGGAAGTGCGCCACCACGAAATAGGAGCCGTTGACCGCGAAGTCCAGCGGCGGTGACGCCAGGATGACCCCGGTCAGGCCGCCGAACAGGAAGACGATCATGAAGCCTAGTATGAACAGCATCGGCGCTTCGAACGTCAGCTGACCACGCCAGATCGTGCCGAGCCAGTTGAAGAACTTCACCCCGGTCGGGACCGCGATCAGGTACGTCATGAACGAGAAGAACGGCAGCAGCACCGCGCCCGTGGTGAACATGTGGTGCGCCCACACCGTCATCGACAGGCCCGCGATGGCGACGGTAGCGGCAATCAGGCCTTTATAGCCGAACAGCGGCTTGCGGCTGAATACTGGCAGGATCTCCGTCGCCACCCCGAAGAAGGGCAGCGCGAGAATATAGACCTCCGGATGGCCGAAGAACCAGAACAGGTGCTGCCACAAGATGGCGCCGCCGCTCTGCGGCTCAAACACCAGGGCGCCGAACTTCCTGTCGATCTCGAGCACAAGCAGCGCGGCGGCGAGCACGGGGAACGCCAGCAGGATCAGGATCGAGGTGAGCAGCGCGTTCCAGGTGAAGATCGGCATCCGGAACATGGTCATGCCCGGCGCCCGCATGCAGAAGATCGTGGTGACGAAGTTCACCCCGCCGAGGATCGTGCCGAGGCCGGCAAGCGTGAGTCCCATGATCCACATGTCGGCACCGACGCCCGGCGAGTAGAACGCGCTGGTCAGCGGCGAGTACGCGTACCACCCGAAGGCCGCGGAACCGCCGGGGGTGAGGAAGCTGAACGTGACGATCAGGCCGCCGAACAGGAACATGTAGTAGCTGAGCAGGTTCAGCCTAGGGAACGCCACGTCGGGCGCGCCGATCTGCAGCGGCATGATCTCGTTGGCGAAGCCGACGAAGAGCGGGGTCGCGAAGAGCAGCAGCATGATCGTGCCGTGCATGGTGAACAGCTCGTTGTACTGCTGGTCAGAGACGATGCTCAGGTTGGGCTCGAATAGCTGGGTCCTGATGATCAGGGCCATCAGCCCGGCGATCAGGAAGAAGCAGAACGAGGTGATCAGGTACAGGTGGCCGATGATCTTGTGGTCCGTCGACGACAGCCAGTCGGCCAGGATGGAGCCCTTCTTGTACCTGGCCGGCGCGGCGATCCGCACCTGCTCCGACGTCTGAAACGCGGTCACTGAGCACCCCCAGAGCGGTCCTGCTGCGCCTGCTGCCCGTTGATCCAGCTGCGGAACTGGGCAGGCGTGACGATCTTGATCCTGAAGAGCATGCGGCCGTGGTAGACACCGCACAGCTCACTGCACCGGCCGATAAAGCTCCCTGTCTTGTCCGGCGTCACCGTGAAGCGGTTCTTGAAGCCGGGGATCACCTGGCGCTTGAACTCGAAGGGCACCACCCAGAAGCCGTGGATCACGTCAAGCGAGGTGAGATTGAACCGCACCGTCTCGTTCTCTGGGATCACCAGCAGCGGCAGGTGCTGGGTCTTGCTGTCCGGGTTCCACATCGCGCCGACCTCGGTCACGTGCCTGAAGGGCGATGCCGAGCTGGTCACCGCATACTGCGGGTACTGGAACTCCCAGGTCCACTGCTCCGCGATGACGTTGACGATCACGTTCGGATGCGCCGGATTCTTGGTGATGTAGTTCTCGTCCCGCGCGGTGAAGTAGAACAGCACGCCGACCATGATGAACGGCAGCACGGTGTACAAGATCTCGATCGGCAGGTTGTAGCGCACCTGCTGCGGCAGCCCGTCGCCGCGCTTGCGGTGGAAGATGATGGCCCACAGGATGCCGCCCCAGACCACGATGCCGACAGCCCAGGCGGCGGTCCACGACCCCTGCCACAGCGTTAGGGTGACATTCCCCTGCTTGGTCACGGGCGGGAGCATGCCCATCCTGGTGAAGGCATTGGACGTGCAGCCTGTCGTCACCACGGCCAGCCCGGACAGCAGCACGGCCAGCGGGACCCAGCGCCTGCGGGGCCGCTGGCCCCCGTCACGGCGTCGGGCAGTGCGGATGGAACTCACAGATCGCCTTCCCAAGCGGCGGCCAGCCGGCCAGCGGGCCGGCCCGTGGCCTGTCCTACAGGCTGTCGTGCAAACAGTACAACGCGGCCGGCCCGCCGCGCAGTCGGGGGGCGGTACCGGCCGGGGGCCCTCTGGCCGCCGTAAGGTCAGATCATGGCGTACTTCGATGCCGCCTCAGCCGAGCCGGTGCTGCCCGAGGCGCGGGAGGCGCTGCTCGAGGCGCTGGATGACGGCTGGGCCGACCCGGCGCGGCTGCACACCGAGGGACGCCGGGCCAGCCTGATGCTCGACCAGGCACGCGAGCGGGTCGCCGCGGTGCTGCGCTGCCGCGCCGACGAGGTGGCGTTCACCGGGTCAGGAACCCACGCCGTGCACCTGGCGGTGCTCGGCGCCGCGCAGCCGCGCGGCCGCCGCGGACCAGGCCACGTCGTGGCCTGCGCGGTGGAGCACTCCAGCGTGCTGAACGCGGCGGCCTTCACCGAGCAGGCCGGCGGTGCGGTGACGATCGCCGGGGTCGGCAGCGACGGCCGGGCCGATGTGGCCGAGTTCACCCGCGCGCTGCGGCGCGAGCGGACCGTGCTCGCCTGCCTGCAGTCGGCCAATCACGAGGTCGGCACGGTCCAGCCGGTCGATGAGGTCGCCGCCGAGTGCCGGGCGGCCGGGGTGCCGCTGTTCGTGGACGCGGCGGCGTCGGCCGGGCGGCAGCCGCTGCCCGCAGGGTGGTCGCTGCTCGCGGCGAGCGGGCACAAGTGGGGTGGTCCGCCCGGCGTGGGCGTCCTTGTGGTGCGCAAGGCGGTGCGCTGGCGCTCGCCACTGCCCGCCGACGCCAGGCAGGCGCACCGAGTGCCCGGGTTCCCCAACGTGCCGGCCATCATGGCCGCCGCGGCGGCGCTCGAGGCGTTCGACGCCGGGCGGGACGCAGCGGACCTCGCGCTCCGGGTGCTGACCAGCCAGATCAGGGACCAATTGCCCAGGCTCGTGCCAGACTGCGTGGTTCACGGCGACCGCGCGCAGTCGCTGCCGCACATCGTGACCTTCTCCTGCTTGTACATCGACGGCGAGGCGCTCGTGATCGAGCTCGCGAAGGCCGGCTTCTCGGTATCGTCAGGAAGCGCCTGCGCCTCGGACACACAGCAGCCGAGCCACGTGCTCGCCGCCATGGGCGCGATCACCCATGGCAACGTGCGGGTATCACTGCCCAGGGGGGCGGCGCACGAGGACGTGACCAGGTTCATCGAGGTGCTGCCCGAGATCGTGGCCCGCCTGCGTGATCGTGGCCCCGACGGCCGCAACCCGGTCGGCCAGCCGGGGCTCGCCGCTGGCTTACCTGGGCGAACCGCTACTGGAGGTGAGCTGTGACCCCCCCGCCGCAGCCGGACGCCGCTGGGTCGGCGCAGGCGCCTGCGCTGCGCATCGACGCGCTCGGCCGCAAGTGCCCCATCCCGATCATCATGCTGGCCGAGCGGATCGGCGAGGTGCCGGTGGGGACCATCGTCGAGGTGCTCGCCGATGACCCGGCGGCCAGGACCGACGTGCCGGCCTGGTGCGGCCTGAAGTCACACGAGTTCGTCGCCGCGGCCGAGCTTGGTAGCGTGCCGGGCTGGGCGCTGTACGTCAGGCGCAACTACTGACCGGGCCGTTACTGACCGGGCCGTGGCACGATGAGGCCATGACCAAGCAGCCGACATTCGCCCTGACCGGCCTGCATCACGTGCAGCTCGCGATCCCGGCCGGAGGCGAGGAGGCGAGCAGGCGCTTCTGGGGTCAGGTGCTGGGCATGACCGAGCTCGACAAGCCGCCCGTCCTGGCGGCGCGCGGCGGCTGCTGGTTCGCCGGCGAGCGCCTGGTAGTGCACCTGGGGGTCGAGACCGACTTCGCCCCGGCCCGCAAGGCGCACCCGGGCATCACGGTGGCCGGGCTGGCCGATCTCGCCGCCCGGCTCGAGGCGGCCGGTGCCGTGGTCACCTGGGACGGTGAGATGCCGGGATTCGACAGGTTCTACTCGGCCGATCCGTTCGGCAACCGGCTGGAGTTCCTCGAGCCTCAGATGTAGTGCCCGGCGACCTCGGCGGCCGCCCCCTTGCCATAGGCGGCGGCGAACCTGGCGGCCAGCGGCTCAGGTTCGAGCTGGTACTCCTGGGTGCCTGTGGTCTCCAGCGCGTGCACGGCCACGATGTTGCCGAGCTGCGCGGCGCGCTCCAGGCTGAGGCCCCAGGAGACGGCGGCGAGGAATCCGGCGCGGAACGCGTCTCCCGCGCCGGTGGGCTCCTTCGGGCGGCAGTCGGGCACGGCGGGCACCCGAATCGTCTGATGCCCGGCGCGGTCGATCCTGGCGCCGTGACCGCCGAGCGTCGTCACCCTGATCCCGACCCTGTCGTTGAGCTCGCCGGCGCTCCAGCCGGTCTTGTGCTCGGTCAGCTCAGCCTCGTACTCGTTGCAGAAGAGGTAGTCGGCACCGGTGATCAGCGACCTGACCTGCTCGCCGTCCAGCCTCGCCAGCTGCCATGAGGTATCGGCGGCGAACGGGATCTGACTCTGCACGCACTGCTTGGTGAACGCGAGCATCGCGTCAGGGTCGCTCGCGCCGACAAGCACGAGCTCGACCCGGCCGGCCAGCTCGCCGAGGTCGATGTCACGATCCTCGGTCATCGCGCCAGGGTAGAAGGACGCGAGCTGGTTCATGTCGACGTCGGTGGTGCCGATGTACCTGGCCGTGTGGTGCCTGGCAGACTCGCGCACGGCGCTGGTATCCACGCCGTGCCGCTCCAGCCAGTCGCGGTAGTCGGCGAAATCGCTGCCCGTGGTGCCGACGAGCAGCGGCCGAAGCCCCAGGCAGCCGAGCCCGAACGCGATGTTCGCCGCGACCCCGCCGCGCCTGATCACCAGCGAGTCGACAAGGAAGGACAGCGAGATCTTGTCCAGCTTGTCCGGCATCAGCTGGTCGACGAAGCGCCCGGGGAACGTCATCAGATGGTCGGTCGCGATCGACCCGGTGACTGCAATGCGCACGGCGGTCCCTCTGCAGGCGTGGCGCCGCCTGGCGATCGCGGCCGGCGGCACCGGTGCGGCACCCGGGCGGCCAGATGCGCGATCAGGCTACCGGGTGCCCCAACCGGTCAGTGGAAGGAATCCCCGCAGGCGCACGATCCGGTCGCGTTCGGGTTGTCGATGGTGAAGCCCTGCTTCTCGATCGAGTCGACGAAGTCGATCGTGGCCCCCGCGAGGTACGGGCTGCTCATCTTGTCGGTGACCACCTGCACGCCGTGGAAAGTGCTGACCACGTCGCCGTCGATCTCGCGCTCGTCGAAATAAAGCTGGTAGCGCAGGCCAGAACAGCCACCGGGCTGCACCGCGATCCGCAGCCGCAGGTCGTCGCGGTCCTCCTGCGCGAGCAGGCCGCTCACCTTCGCGGCCGCGACGTCGGTGAGTATGACGCCCTGAGCCATCACGTCGTCCTGAACTGTCATCTGGCTAGCTCCCGCGGTCATCGGCGCCGCGTCAGGCGCGGCTCTCTGTCCATGCACTCCAGTCCAACGATATGCCCGCCGCCCTCATTCCTGGCCCAGCCGGGCACCCCGTGAACACCAGGCTAACGCCCGGCGTATCCTGGTGGTATCGTCAGTTCGACGATAAGTGGTCGAAGGGTACTCGAAGCGAGGCTGGCCATGTCCACGACATCTCCGCATCTCACCCTCCCCCGCCCGGCCGGCGAACCGGACGCCAGCCGGGCGCAAGGCCGTCAGCTCCCGCTGCTCGTGCTGGGCGCCGGCGCCGACCCGCACAGCGAGCGCGGCGTGTCCTGCCCTGGCGAGCTGCCGCCTGCCTCCGACCCTTCCCTGGTCAGGCGGGCCGAGCGGGCGCGCACGGAGCTTGGCGACCGTGCCTTCGTGCTCGGCCACCACTACCAGCGGGACGAGGTAATCAGGTTCGCCGACGTGACCGGGGACTCGTTCAAGCTGGCCAGGGACGCGGCGGCCAGGCCGGAGGCGGAGTTCGTCATCTTCTGTGGCGTGCACTTCATGGCCGAGTCGGCGGACATCCTGACCTCGGACGCCCAGCGGGTCATCCTGCCCGACCTGGCGGCCGGCTGCTCGATGGCCGACATGGCGAGCTACGACCAGGTCGAAGAGTGCTGGGAGACCCTGGAGGACCTCGGGCTGGCCGACTCCGTGGTGCCGGTCACTTACATGAACTCAACCGCCGACATCAAGGCCTTCACCGGGCGGCACGGCGGCACCGTCTGCACCTCGTCCAACGCCAGACGCGCGCTGACCTGGGCCATGGACAAGGGCGGCAAGGTGCTGTTCCTGCCCGACCAGCACCTCGGCCGCAATACCGCGGTGCTCGAGCTCGGCCTGAGCCTGGACGAGTGCGTCGTCTGGGACCCGCGTAAAGCCGACGGCGGGCTGACGCCGGACGAATTGCGCCGGGCGACCATGATCCTCTGGCGCGGGCACTGCTCCGTGCACGGCCGGTTCACCCTCGCCGACGTCAACGACATCCGGCGGCGTGTCCCCGGCGTCAACGTCCTTGTCCACCCCGAGTGCGTGCATGAGGTCGTCACCGCGGCCGACCAGGTCGGGTCGACCGAGAAGATCATCTCAGTGATCGAGAAGGCGCCGGCGGGCTCCGCCTGGGCCGTCGGCACCGAGCTCAACCTGGTGCAGCGGCTGGCCCAGACGCACCAGGACAAGACGATCGTGTTCCTCGACCGGACCGTCTGCTACTGCTCCACGATGAACCGGATCGACCTGCCGCACCTGGTCTGGGCGATGGAGTCGCTGGTCGCCGGCCAGGTCGTGAACCAGGTCACGGTCGAGCCGCAGACGGCCGCGCAGGCCAGGGCCGCGCTGGACCAGATGCTCGCGCTGCCCTGACCCGGCCGATGCCTTACAGGCCTGGTGCGCCCCAGACCGGGAACCAGCGCCCGAGGTCAGGCTCGATCCGCAGGTCAGTGGCGAGCACGCCGCGCACCTGCAGTTCGAGCGCGTTGTCGCGGCGCTCGCCGGGCTGCGGCGCGAACGGGTAGAAGGTGCCCCGCTTGTACAGGTACACCAGGCCGAGCGGCCGTGACTTGCTGTCGGTGAAGCTGACGATCGTGCACAGCAGCTGCGGGCCGAACCCGCCGCCCTCCAGCGACGAGTTCACCGCGTGCAGGTCGGTGACCAGGCCTTCCGCGTCGTCGGCGGCATGGGTGCAGACCAGCCAGGTGAAGCCGTAGGAGTCCGAGCTGACCGCGACCTTCGTCGCGTCCTCCATGCCGAGCAGGTCGCGCACGTCCTTCTCGATGTCCGCGAAGGCCTTGCCCTCGACGGCGCGGAAGCAGACCGAACCGGTGCCGGTCGGGGTGAAGTCCGTGGCCGCCTGCAGCGTGATTGCGGCCGACGGCAGCGCGAACAGCGAGTCGAGCTTGGGCGGCACCGGCTTGGTCCGGCCGAGCAGCGTGTCGAGCAACCCCACGGCAGATCTACCTCTCAGGCGTCGGGCCCGCAGCAGCCGGACGTGGTACTACCTGCTGAGCTGCTGGGATATCTTGTCAAGCTCCTTGAGGCGCTTCTCAAGCGACGGGTGCGTGGAGAAGATCGCCGACATGTTCATCTCGCCTCGCCTGGTGGTCAGCGCCGGGGCGAAGAAGAACGCGTTCAGCGGCTCGGCCGCGCGCAAGTCCTTGGTGGGGATCCTGGCTATCTCGCCGCTCACCTTCACCAGCGCGGACGCCAGCGCGGACGGCTGGCCGGTGAGCAGCGCGCCAGATCGGTCGGCGGACAGCTCACGGTACCGCGACAGCATCCTGATCAGCAGGAAGCTGATCGCGTAGACGACCATCCCGACGAGCATGATCACCAGGATGACCGGCAGCGCGTTCTGGTTGGCGCCGCCGCGGCCGCGGCCGCGGCCGCCGCCACCCCCGAACAGCTCGGAGTAGAACGCGAACCTGACCATGAGCGCCGCGATGATGCCGAGGAACGAGGCGATCGTCATCACGGCCACGTCCTTGTGCGCCACGTGGGACATCTCGTGCGCGAGCACGCCTTCGAGCTCGCTGGTGTTGAGCCGGCGCAGCAGGCCCTGGGTGACGCAGACCACGGCCACCTTGCTGCTCCGCCCGGTGGCGAACGCGTTTGGCATGTCGGTCGGCGCGATCGCGACCCGCGGCTTGGGCATGTCAGCGAGCGCGCACAGCCGGTCGATGACGCCGTGCAGCTCGGGCTCCTGCTCAGGGGTGACCAGCCGCGCTCCCGCCGTGGACAGCGCGATCCGGTCCGACCAGTAGTACGAGCCGAAGCACATGACGCCGCCGAGCAGGATCGCGATGAAGATGATGCCGCCGTTGCCGACGGTGCTGTACCTGGTCAGCAGGAGCACGACGACCAGGATGAACGCAGTGAAAACGAGTCCGATCAGGAACATCGTTGCGCCCATTCGGGCGATCAGGCCCTTATCGGTCGCATAGCGCGTGCGAGCCATCGCCGCCTCCGTTTCGATCCCCGTCAGTCACGGGAAGCCGACGACTTCATTACATCTCAACTGTGCCCGTGGTTTGCGCACCGGGCACAACTGGGAGCGAGCGCGGCTACGCCGCGCGGGCAGGCAGTCCCCGGCTGCCTGCCCCGGAACTGACCGCGGGCCGACGCGCTCAGCCGGGGATCAGGCCGCCGTCACCGAGCAGCTCGCGCACCTCGTCGAGGGTCGCTCCGTCGCGAGGCAGGATCAGGTCCGACGGCTCGATCGCATCGGCAGGCAGCGCGGTACCGACCTCCCGCGCCTTGGCGAGCAGCGCCTGCAGGGCGACGGCGAAGCCTGCCTCGTCGCGCTTCTCGACGGCCGCCTCAAGGCTGGCGTCCAGCTTGTTCAGCGCATCCACGTTCGCGTCATCTACCCGCAGCTGGCCCTCGCCCATGATCCGGATGATCATCAGGCCTCCCCTGAGCCAGACTGCTCCTTGGAGAAGTTCGGCCCGGACTGCGGCACCGCGTCAGCCGGACCCGGCGACCCGGCGATCTGCTTGGGCGCGCTGCTGCCTGCCAGCTCGGACTTCATCCTGGCCAGCTCGGCATCCACGCCGCTGCCCGCGCCCATCCGGTCGAGCTCGGCCTGGATGTCGTCGTGCGGCGCGCCGCCGAGCGCGTCGGTCAGCGCACCCGAGGCCATCAGCTCGTCGATGGCGCCAGCCCTGGCCTTCATCTGCTCGGTCTTGTCCTCGGCCCGCTGGATCGCCAGGCCGACGTCGCTCATCTCCTCGGAGATGCCGGTGAAGACCTCATTGATCCTGGTCTGAGCCTCGGCCGCGGTGTAGGTGGCCTTGATGGTCTCCTTCTTGACGCGGAACGCGTCCACCTTGGCCTGCAGCCGCTGCGAGGCCGCGGTGAGCTTCTCCTCCTCGCCCTGCAGGTTCGCGTACTGCCCCTGAAGGTCGTTGATTTGCGTCTGGACGCCGGCCTTGCGGGTCAGCGCCTCGCGCGCCAAGTCCTCGCGGCCTGCCGCGAGCGCGTCACGCGCCTGCCGGTCAAGCTTGCCGGAGGACTGCTGCAGCTGGTTCATCTGCAGCTCGACCCGCTTGCGTGAGGTCGCCACGTCCGCGACCCCGCGCCGCACCTTCTGCAGCAGCTCAAGCTGGGTCTGGTACGAGTAATCCAGGGTTTCCCGAGGATCTTCGTACTTGTCGAGGGCCTTATTAGCCTTGGCCCTGAAGATCGTCGAAACCCGCTTCATCACGCCCATAAGCGCGGCCGTCCCCTCATCGGTGTGAACCGCTGCTCCGCCGGTCAGCAAGCCGCAGCCGCCGTTCGGCTTAGCAACGGGAATTCTTCCGCAGATGCTGGCTTCCCAGCCTATGACCTCCCGGCCAGCACGTCATCACGGCAGCCTGCCAATGCGCGTCAAATGCTCGCGCCCGCACCGTCCTCGCTTCGGGCGGTTCGTCCGTTCGCACCGGTAGGCTGTCAGCGTGTTCCGACGACGTGACGGCGCCGCTCCCGCCGAGACCGTGAGCGAGCCCGAGTACACCACACTCGACCAGCCTGCCAGGCAGGCGGGGAAGGGCAGGCCCACGCCCAAGCGCAGCGAGGTGGAGCGGCGCAGGCGCGAGCCCTACACGCCGCCATCGGCCGACCGCAAGACCGCCGCCGGCCAGCGCCGCGAGCGCCAGACCGCGGACCGGCGCCGCCGGATGGAGGCCATGCGCAAGGGCGAGGAGTGGGCCATGCGGCCAGTGGACCGCGGCCCGGTGAAGGCGCTCGCCAGGGACTACGTGGACTCCCGCCGCGTCATCGTCAGCGAGTACATCCTGTTCGTGGTCTTCCTGATCATCATTGCGCTGTTCTTCCTCGGCCGGGTAGAGCACGGCGGCAGCAGCTCCTACCTGGTGCTGCTGATCGAGCTTGCCATCGTCGCGCTGATCGCCGCTGAGAGCCTGTACCACGGCGCCCGGGTGACCAGATTGGCCAGGCAGCGGCTGCCCGGGCAGAGTACCCGCGGCGTCACCTGGTACGTCTGCAAGCGCGCGATCAAGATCAGGAGCTCGCGTATACCGCCGCCCAGGGTCAGCCGAGGCCAGGAGATCTGATGGAGTTCCGCCGACTGGGCCGCAGCGGGCTGCGGATCAGCGAGATCGCTTACGGCAACTGGCTGACGCACGGCTCCCAGGTGGAGGAGGACGCCGCGAGGGCGTGCGTGGCCGCCGCGCTCGACGAGGGCATCACCACCTTCGACACAGCGGATGTCTACGCAGGCACCGCGGCCGAGTCGGTGCTCGGCAGGGCGCTGCACGGCGTCAGGCGCGAGTCGGTGGAGATCTTCACGAAGGTCTTCTGGCCGACCGGGCCCGGCCAGAACGATCGCGGCCTGTCACGCAAGCACATCATGGAGTCGGCGAACGGCTCGCTGCGGCGACTGCAGACCGACTACGTGGATCTGTACCAGGCGCACAGGTACGACCTCGGGGTGCCGCTCGAGGAGACGATGCGCGCGTTCGACGACCTGGTGCGGGCAGGCAAGGTGCTGTACGTCGGCGTGTCCGAGTGGCGAGCCGAGGAGATCGCGCACGCGCTGCGGATCGCCGATCAGCTTGGTCTTGACCGGATCGTCTCCAGCCAGCCGCAGTACAACATGATCTGGCGGGTGATCGAGTCCGAGGTGATACCGCTCTGCGAGGCAGAGGGGATCGGCCAGATCGTCTGGTCGCCAATCGCCCAGGGCGCCCTGACCGGCAAGTACCTGCCGGGCGCCGCGCCGCCGCCCGGGTCGCGCGCGACCGACCGAAGCGGCTCGTCGTTCATCAAGGACTACCTCACCAGCGACATACTCGGCCGGGTACAGCAACTGCGCCCGCTAGCCGACCAGGTCGGCCTGTCTCTGCCGCAGCTCGCCGTGGCATGGACGCTGCAGAACCCCAACGTCAGCGCGGCGATCGTCGGGGCGACCCGCCCCGAGCAGGTGCGCGAGAACGTCAAGGCGGCCGGGGTCAGGCTCGATCCTGACCTGCTGCGCAGGATCGACGAGGTGCTCGGCCCTGCGATCGTGCGGGATCCCGCGCTGACCAGGAGCCCGGCAGCCAGGCGGTAGGGCGGTAGGGCGGTAGGGCGGTAGGGCGGCTGACGGTCCGTCAGTCCTGCGGATGCAGGCTCATCGGGCCGTACTCACACCGGCCGTCTTCCAGCAGGCTGACCTGATCGACTCCGGAGTCAAGCAGGTCACGCCAGTGCTCGCCCAGCCAGGTCTCGGCATCTCCCTGGCTGCCGAAGTTCTCCTTCGGCAGGCTCCTTGACGTCGCCGCTGCGCCGTCCGCCTTCTCGTACTGCCAGGTCCAGGTCATGCCTCACACTATGGACCGGGCGCCGCCGTGACGGCGAGCCGCCCCGCCTGGCCGCGTAACGTCACCCTGGCCTCTCCCGTCACTGGACCGTTCACTGGTGACGGAAATCGGCATTGACCTGATATCCGCCGAACCGAACGGGCGAAGGCGGACCCCGCGGAACTGTAAAGTTCTAAGAGCTAGACCTCCCGCGGCGGACGCACCGATATCCGCCTGGATCGGTCCGACCAAGGTGGTGACGGCATTGACTCGGGTTGTCGTCGTTGGCGATCTTATGACCGACACCGTCGCGCACGCGATGCTGCCGCTAGCGAAGGGCAGTGACACGCCAGCCACGGTCACGATGCACGGCGGCGGCTCGGGCGCCAACATCGCCGCCTGGCTGGCGGTCGACGGCACCGAGGTCGCGTTCGTCGGGCGCCGGGGCGCGGACATCGCTGGCCGCAACAGGGACATGGAGCTGATGGGCTATGGCGTCGACGCCAGGCTCGTGATGGACCCCGAGCGGCCGACCGGCACCTGCGTGGTCATGATCACCCACCGCGGCGACCATACGATGCTCTCCGACCCTGGCGCGAACGCCGCACTCTCCCCCGACGACCTCCCCAAGGACCTGTTCACCCCGGGATGCCATCTGCACGTGTCCGGCTACACGCTGCTGAACACCGGGTCCCGGCCGGCCACGCTCGCGGCGATCAGCATGGCCCGCCGGGCCGGGATGACCATTTCGGTGGACGGCGCGTCGAGCGCGCCGCTCGAGCGAGTCGGCGCCGAGCCGTTCCTGCAGCTGACCAACGGCGCCACGCTGCTGTTCGTCAACGCCGACCAGGGCAAGGTGCTCACCGGCCGGTCCGAGCCCGAGCAGGCCGCCAGAGTGCTGAACGCCTGGTACCCGCACGTGGTGATGAAGCTGGGGCTAGACGGCGCGCTGTTCTACGCCAACGGCCGCCCCGACCCGTTCAGGGTGCCCGCGCCGCCGGTCGAGCGGATCGTGGACAAGACCGGCGCCGGCGACGCGTTCTGCGCCGGGTTCCTGCCGTCGTGGCTGGATAAGAAGCCCGCTGGCGAGGCACTGACCAGCGGTTGCCGCCTCGCCGCCCGTGCCATGTCGCTGGTCGGCGCCAGGCCGCTGCTCTAGCGGCAGGCAGCGGCCGACGCCCGCCTTGCTGACCGCCCGCCGTGCACTGGCCAGCCCGCTGACCGAGTCCGCGCGCTGACCATACTTGGCCCATGACCGACTACCTGGACCGGCTTTTCTCGCTGGACGGCCGGGTGGCCGTCGTCACCGGCGGCAGCTCGGGCATCGGCCGCGCGATGGCCAGGGCGCTGGCCGGCGCCGGGGCGAAGGTCGTGCTTGTCGCCCGCGGCGCGGCGGCTCTCGACGAGACCGCGGCCGAGCTGCGCGCCGCGGGCGCGGCGGCCGGCCAGGTCCGCGCCGACCTGGCCGAACGCGCGGAGGTGCAGCAGGCGGCCAGGCAGATCTGCGAGGCCTTCGGCCAGCCGGACATCCTGGTCAACGCCGCCGGGGTCAACATCAGGCCACCGTTGCACGAGCTGACCGTGCCGGACTGGGACCGCTGCATAGCGGTGAACCTGACCGCTCCTTTCCTGCTCGGCCAGGCGCTCGGTCCGCCGATGGCCGCGCGCGGCTGGGGCCGGATCATCAACGTCGCGTCGCAGCAGTCCGTCCGCGCCTTCGGCAACAGCGGCGCCTACGGTGCGTCCAAGGGCGGGCTCGCCTCACTGACCAGGTCGCAGGCGGAGGCTTGGGCGGGCTCGGGAGTCCGCTGCAACGCCATCGTGCCCGGATTCGTCGCCACTCCGATGACGGCGCACGTGGCCTCAGACCCGGTACGCTCGGCCGCGCTCGCCGCGCGGACCATGGTCGGGCGCAACGGGCTGCCGTCCGACTTCGAGGGCGTCACCGTGTTCCTCGCCAGCGCGGCAAGTGACTACGTGACCGGTCAGCTGATCTTCGTGGACGGCGGTTTCTCCGCCACCTGAGCGCAGCGGCGGCTAGCCGCTGCGCGACGTCCGGGTGGCGATGCCGATGGCGACGAGCAGCACCACGAGCACGATGCCGACGACGGAGCACACGATGCCCGCGATGGCCATGCCGCGGCCGCCCTCGCCGGTGCGCCTGATCTGCCTGAGGGCAACCGACCCGAAGATGATCGAAAGCACGGCGGCGACGAACCCGGGCACCAGGAACGCGATCCAGAGGACAAACTGGCCGATACCGCATATCAGGGCGGCGAGCGCGAAGCCATTCCGGCGCGCCGCCGGATACCCCGGAGCGGGCGGGAAGGCCGGTCCGCCCGCTCGGCCGTAGGCGGGCACGCCTGGCTGCGGGTACCCGGCGCGCGGCGGCGGCGGGTACCGCACGGCACCTGGCTGGCCAGGCCCCGGACCGGGAGAGCCGAAGCCCTGGCCGGCGGGCTGGCCGCCGTACACCTGGCCGGTGACCTGGCCGAACGGCGGCTGGCCGAATCCCGGCCCCTGACCAGCGGCGAGCCCGGACCACGGCGTGGCCTGGGTGGGCATTCCGCCGACCGGATCGAAGCCCTGCGGCGTCTGGCCGAGGTGGCGGCCGTTACCTGACTGGTCGATCCCGATCGCGTGGGCGATCTCGCCGGTCACCCAGGAGCAGGCCTCGGGGGTGAACGGAGTCGAGATCGAGAACGAGGATGCGGTGAGCCGAATCGCGCTGCTCGCGTCCATCCCCGAGTCCACGTGCTCGCGCAGCTTGCCTGCCAGGCCAGCCTCGGCCGCCGCGACCAGGATGCTCTTCTCCCGCGGCGCGTCCGGCAGCAGGTCCTTGAGCAGGTTAGACATCGTCTGTGCGCTGGACAGCGCGGCCACGCCGTGGTCGGGGTCGGTCACGATGGCGGTGAGCGCCGCCCTGGCCTCGGCGGCGTGCTCCCACGACATCTCGGTCATCCGGTTCCCCTCCGCGTGGCCAGCGCCCTGGACGCGTGCTGACGTCAGGAAGGCCGACGAAAGCCGACGACGTCGACGCTACCGAAATGACATAAACCGGCTTCGGTAGTGATCGCATGCTACCGAGGCGGGAGCGGGGATGTCACCAGAACACCGACCCGCCCGGGCCGAAGCCTAGCGCTGCCGGACGGCAGGCAGCACCGCGCGGCCCGCGGGCAGCGCCGCGGCCCGCCGTCCCGCAGCGAAATGGTCGACTAATAGTTGTGATAGTGGAAATGCGACGTTCCTGCGGCGAACAGGACTCCCCAGACCACGCCGCTGAGCACGCCGAGGCCGCCGAGCACGATCCCGGTGATCGCCATCCCCTTGCCACTCTCGCCGCGCCGCTTGATCTGAGCCAGGCCGGCCAGCCCGAAGATCAGCGCCATCAGTGCCACGATGAAGCCCGGCACGAGCAGGAAGAACCACAGCAGGAACTGCGCGATCCCGCAGACCAGGGCGGCGATGGCCATGCCGTTGACGCGGCCGCTCCACTGCCTGTTGTCGTGGCCTGCCGGGTAGCCGGGCGTCTGCTGGTAACTGGCCGGCTGGTAGCCCGCCTGCGCAGCCCCCGCCTCAGCGGGATGGCCGGCGTCTCCGGCATAACCAGGGTCCGCAGGAAACCCGGGCTCGCCAGGCTGGCCACTCACGCTCTCACCCGGCGGCCGCCCGGGAGACTCGGACACGCCCCGCCCATCGGGCCGCCCCTGACCGTACGGCTGACCAGGAAATCCCATGGCTCCCCCTTGCCAGAAACTTCACCACGTAGTGACTCGACTACCCTCGATGACCGCCGGCGAACCAGTCGCGGCGCGCCGAGCGGCGCTGTCATCGCTGGTGGGGCACCGAAGGCGGCACAATGGCGGTCATGGCACGAAGCAGCACGACAACGCAGCCGCCCGAGGATTTCGAAGAGAACATCGTCGACATCGACGTCGCCGACGAGATGCGCGGCAGCTACCTGGAGTACGCCTACTCGGTGATCTACTCGCGCGCCCTGCCGGACGCGCGGGACGGCCTCAAGCCGGTGCAGCGCAGGATCCTGTACCAGATGGCCGAGATGGGCCTGCGGCCGGACCGCGGCTACGTCAAGTGCGCCAGGGTGGTCGGCGAGGTGATGGGCCGGCTGCACCCGCACGGCGACAGCGCCATCTACGACGCGCTGGTCAGGCTCGCGCAGCCGTTCGCGATGCGGCTGCCGCTGATCGACGGGCACGGCAACTTCGGCTCGCTCGGCGGCGACGACGCCCCGGCGGCGATGCGGTACACCGAGGCCAGGCTGGCCGCGGCGGCCATGGAGATGACCGCGTCGCTCGACGAGGACACGGTCGACTTCGTTCCCAACTACGACGGGACAGAGACCCAGCCCGAGGTGCTCCCGGCCGGCCTGCCGAACCTGCTGGTCAACGGCGCCTCGGGGATCGCGGTCGGGATGGCGACGAACATGGCGCCGCACAACCTCGGCGAGGTGGTCGCGGCGACCAGGCACCTGATCGCCAGTCCCGATGCCACGCTTGACGAGCTGATGCGGTTCGTGCCCGGGCCCGACCTGCCGACCGGCGGCAAGATCGTCGGCCTGGACGGGATCAGGGAGGCCTACGAGACCGGCCGGGGCACGTTCCGCACCAGGGCCGCGACCAGGATCGAGCAGGTGACACCCCGGCGCACCGGCATCGTGGTCACGGAGCTGCCCTACGGGGTCGGCCCTGAGAAGGTCATCGCGCGGATCAAGGACCTGGTGCAGGCCAAGAAGCTCAACGGCATCTCCGACCTGAAGGACCTGACCGACCGGCACCACGGGCTGCGCCTGGTGATCGAGGTGCGCAGCGGCTTCCACCCCGAGGCGGTGCTCGAGGAGCTCTACCGGCTCACGCCGATGGAGGACACGTTCGGTATCAACAACGTGGCGCTGGTGGACGGGCAGCCGCGGGTGCTCGGCCTGCGCGAGCTGCTGCAGATCTACGTCGACCACCGGCTTGAGGTGGTCAGGCGGCGCACCGAGTTCAGGCGCCGCAAGCGAGCCGACCGACTGCACCTGGTAGACGGCCTCGTCATCGCGCTGCTCAACATCGACGAGGTGATCCAGGTCATCAGGGGCAGCGACGACGCCGCGGCAGCCAAGGAACGCCTGATGGCGATCTTCGACCTCTCCGAGATCCAGGCGCAGTACATACTCGACACCCCGCTGCGCCGGCTGACCAGGTACGACCGGCTCGAGCTCGAACGCGAGCGGGAGACGCTGCAGGCCGAGATCGCCGAGCTGACCGCGATACTCGACTCCGACGCCAGGCTGCGCGAGCTCGTCTCGGCCGAGCTTGCCGACGTGGCCCAGCGCTTCGGCACCCCGCGCCGCACGGTACTGCTCGAGGGCAGCGGCGCGCCGCGGACCGCCGCTGTGCCGCTCGAGGTCGCCGACGACCCTTGCATGGTGCTGCTCTCCTCGGCCGGCCTGCTGGCGCGAACCGCGGCGGGCAGGCCCGGCCAGCTTGAGCTGACCGAAGAAGTTCCCGAGCCGCAACGGAGCGCTCGGGGAGCTGCACGCGGGCAGGCCGGTGCCGCCCGCCGCCAGTCAGGGGAGCCGAGGTCCGCGCACGACGTGATCGTCTCTGTGGTGACGTCCACGGCAAGGGGCACGATCGGGGTGCTGACCTCGCGCGGCAGGCTGATCAGGCTCGGCGTGCTCGAGCTGCCCGCCCTGCCGCCGACCGCGCACTCCCCTGGCCTGTCCGGCGGCGCGCCGGCCAGCGAATTCGTGGCGACCGAGCGCGGCGAGACCGTGGTCGCCGTGGTGGCGGCGGACGCGGGCGGCGCCGGGCTGGCGGTGGGCACCGCCAACGGCGTGGTCAAGCGGCTGGCCGCCGACTACCCGCAGAATGCGTCGGATTTCGACGTGATCGCGCTCAAGGACGGCGACCGCGTGGTCGGAGCGGTCCAGCTCGAGCACGAGGAACAGGACCTGGTGTTCATCACCAGCGACGCACAGCTGCTGCGCTTCGGGGCCGCCGCGGTCCGCCCGCAGGGCCGGTCGGCCGCCGGGATGGCCGGGATCAGGCTCGCGCCGGGCGCGGTGGTCACCTGGTTCGGCGCGGTCGATCCGCGGCCGGGCTCGCAGGCTGGCGAACCGGACGGCGGGCAGGGCCTCGCGCCAGGCGAGCCGGTCGTGGTGACGGTGGCGGGCAGCGCCGACACGCTGCCAGGCACGATGGCCGCGAGCGTCAAGGTCACCCCGTACGCTGAGTACCCGCCCAAGGGCCGTGCCACCGGCGGCGTGCGCTGCCACCGGTTCCTCAAGGGCGAGGACGTGCTTGCGATGGCCTGGGCCGGGCCATCCCCGGCCAGGGGCGCGACCGCCGCCGGCACGCCGGTGCAGCTCCCGCCGCCGACCGGCCGCCGCGACGGCTCAGGCGAGCGGGTGCGCGAGCCGCTCGTGGCGGTCGGCGGGGCCGGGCCGCGCGCCTGAGGCGGCGGCCAGGTTCAGAGCCCGCTGCTAGGCAGCGCTCTGCCTGACTCAAGCCAGGTCGCCGATTCTCGGTAGCGGCGGGCCCAACAGGGCCCGCCGCCAGTTACCGGGAAAGGGAGCAGCCCATGCCATCGATCACTGCGACCAGGGCGCGGCGCCTCATGCTGACCGGGGTGCTCGCGGCCGGCCTCGGGGCCGGAGCCGCGGGCGTGGCCTCGGCCGCGACGCACGCCACGGCGACCACGACCGCGCACACGGCCACCTCGGCGACAGCGCAATCGAAGTCACCGTCACCGGGCACATCGCCGCCCGCCGGCCCATCACGGGCGCCGAACCCGACGATGAAGCCGCCGAAGGGTGCGCATCACTGCAAGAACATGTAGCCGGCCGCGGTGCTGTCCGGCCGCTCCGCCAGTGCTGCCCGGCCGCCGCCGACCGGCCGGGCAGCGGCGGCCGGCCGGTCAGCTGTCGATTCGGTTCGGGTCGAGCTCGGCGGCACCGCCCACGATGAAGTCACGGCGCGGGCCGACCTCGCTGCCCATCAGCAGGTCGAACATCCCGGCAGCCGCCGCGGCGTCGGCGATCCTGATCCGCCGCAGGGTCCGGCGGCGCGGATCCATGGTGGTCTCGGCGAGCTGCGACGCGTCCATCTCGCCGAGGCCCTTGTAGCGCTGTGGTGGCTCCTTGTAGCGCTGACCCCGGCGGTCGAGCTCCAGCATGATGCGGTGCAGCTCGGGGTCGGAGTAGGTGTAGATGTACTTGTCCTGGCCCTTGCGCGGGCTGGTCAGCTCGAGCCTGTGCAGCGGCGGCACCGCGGCGAAGACGCGGCCAGCCTCCACCAGCGGCCGCATGTAGCGGTGGAACAGCGTCAGCAGCAGGGTCCTGATGTGCGCGCCGTCCACGTCGGCGTCGCTCATCAAGATCAGCCGCTGGTAGCGGACCGCGTCCAGGTCGAACGCGTTGCCCGAGCCCGCACCGAGCACCTGGATGATCGCGGCGCATTCGGCGTTCTTCAGCATGTCCGACAGGGACGCCTTCTGGACGTTGAGTATCTTGCCGCGGATCGGCAGGAGCGCCTGGAACTCCGAGTCACGTGCCAGCTTGGCAGTGCCGAGCGCCGAGTCGCCCTCCACGATGAACAGCTCGCTCCGGTCGTCCGCCGACCGGCAGTCCACCAGCTTGGCGGGCAGTGCCGAGCTGGCGAGCGCCGACTTGCGGCGCTGGTTCTCCCGGTGCTCGCGGGCCGCGATCCTCGTCCTGGCCGCCGCAGCGACCTTGTCGAGCAGCGCCTTGGCCTGCTGCTTGCTGCCGCGCACCCGGCCTTCGAGGAAACCCTTCAGCTCGGTGGAGACGACCTCGGCGACGATACGGGACGCGGCCGGGGTGCCGAGCACCTCCTTGGTCTGGCCCTCGAACTGCGGCTCGGGCAGCCGGATGGAGACGACGGCAGTGAGCCCTTCGAGTATGTCCTCCTTCAGCACGGACTCGTCGCCGCTGCGCAGCACCCTGGCGGCCCTGAGCTGCTCGTTGAGCGTCCGCACTAGCGCGCGCTCAAAGCCGGTCACGTGCGTGCCGCCCTTGGGGGTGGCGATCACGTTCACGAACGACCTGGTGACCGTGTCGTATCCGGTGTCCCAGCGCAGCGCGACGTCGACGTCGAGCTCGCGCTCTACCTCGGTGGGCACCAGGTGCCCGAGGTCGTCGAGCACCGGAACGGTCTCGGTGAACCTGCCGGACCCGGTCAGCCTGAGCACGTCGGTGACCGGATCGCCGGTGCCCAGGTGGGCGCAGAACTCGCTGATGCCGCCGTCGAACCTGAACTCGGCTGTGCGCTGGCCACCCTGCTCGGCCCCGCCGGCCGACGGGCGCTCGTCGACCACCGAGATGGCGAGCCCAGGCACCAGGTAGGCGGTCTGCCTGGCCCGCTGGATGAGCGAGTCGTAGTCCATCTCAGCACCGGGCACGAAGATCTGCCGATCCGGCCAGAACCTGGTTCTGTTGCCGGTCTGCCCCTTACGGACCCGCCCGAGCTTGCGGATGCCCGAGCCCGTCGCGAACGACGCATCTGGTCCCTCGCCGCGGTACTCGCCGGGGACGCCGCGGCGGAAGCAGCACTCCCACTCGTAGCCCTCCCGATCGACCCGGACGTCCAGCCGACTGGACAGCGCATTGACCACCGAGGCGCCGACTCCGTGCAGGCCGCCCGATGCGGTGTACGAGCCGCCGCCGAACTTGCCGCCGGCGTGCAGCCTGGTCATCACCAGCTCGACGCCGCTCAGCCCGGTCTTGGGCTCGATGTCCACCGGGATGCCGCGGCCGTTGTCCCGCACCTCGGCCGAGTGGTCGGCGTGCAGGATCACCTCGATGCTGGTGCAGGTGCCGTGCAGGGCCTCGTCCACCGAGTTGTCGATGATCTCCCACAGGCAGTGCATCAGGCCGCGACCATCGGTCGAGCCGATGTACATGCCAGGGCGCTTGCGCACCGCCTCGAGTCCCTCGAGGACGGTCAGATGGCGCGCCGAGTAGCCGTCGGGCTGGCTGGCCGACGGGGGCGCCTCGCGCAGGGCGGCGGTCACGGCATTTCTCCTGGGCTCCGTGCCGGTGGCAGGCCGGCGACCCGGCCGCGCACCGCAGATTTCCTGCTTTGCAGATTAGCTGCCCAGCCGGGCTGACCTGGCGTGCCACGCCGGCCGCATACCTGGCGACCTGGGACAACTTGCTCTTGGCCGGGTCGTGTATAAAGATCACACCAGCGGTCCGTAATGTGTTCGCCCACGGCGTACGCCACGTCGGCATGGGATGACACCAGACGGGCTAGGTGTTGTGATGCATAGAGATCGCAGGTTGTAGAAACCGTCGGCAAACCCGTCGGCGGGAACCGGGCAAGGGAGGCGGACATGACCGGAGCGATGGCCCCAGCGAAGCCCCTGAATGCCAACGACCTGTGTGACCGGTGCGGTGCCCCGGCATACGTAAGGGTGGTGCTCCCAGGATCAGCGGAACTGCTGTTCTGCGCGCACCACAACCGCCAGCACGCGCACGCGCTGGCGAAGGTGGCCGTGGAGATCCAGGACGAGACGGCCAGGCTGACGGCCAAGCCGGATGAGGGCGCGGCGGGCACGACCGTCAGATAGCCCAGGAGCGGCCGGATAAACGAAGACCTAGCAGGGCCGGGCCAGCATCGCTGGCCCGGCCCTCGCCGTCTCTGCGCTAGTCCAGCGCTAGTCCAAATAGTCTCGCAGGACCTGGGACCTTGACGGGTGACGGAGCTTGGACATGGTCTTGGACTCGATCTGGCGGATCCGCTCCCTGGTGACGCCGTAGACCTTGCCGATCTCGTCCAGCGTCTTGGGCTGGCCGTCGGTCAGGCCGAACCGCATCGATACCACGCCGGCCTCACGCTCGGACAGCGTGTCGAGCACCGAGTGCAGCTGCTCCTGGAGCAGCGTGAAGCTGACCGCCTCACCTGGCTGGATGGCCTCGGAGTCCTCGATCAGGTCGCCGAACTCGCTGTCGCCATCCTCGCCGAGCGGCGTGTGCAGCGAGATCGGCTCCCTGCCGTACTTCTGCACCTCGATGACCTTCTCGGGGGTCATGTCAAGCTCGGCGGCCAACTCCTCCGGCGTCGGCTCCCTGCCCAGATCCTGCAGCATCTGCCGCTGCACCCGCGCCAGCTTGTTGATCACCTCGACCATGTGGACAGGGATCCTGATCGTGCGGGCCTGATCGGCCATCGCCCGGGTGATCGCCTGCCTGATCCACCAGGTCGCGTAGGTGGAGAACTTGTAGCCCTTGGTGTAGTCGAACTTCTCCACGGCCCTGATCAGGCCCAGGTTGCCCTCCTGGATCAGGTCGAGGAAGAGCATGCCGCGGCCGGTGTACCGCTTGGCAAGCGAGACCACGAGCCGCAGGTTCGCCTCGAGCAGGTGGTTCTTCGCCCGGCGGCCGTCCTCGGCGATCCACTCCAGGTCACCGCGTACGTCCGGTGGCAGGCCGCGGCCGCCCTCGGCCAACTTCTCCTCGGCGAACAGCCCGGCCTCGATCCGCTTGGCGAGCTCGACCTCCTGCTCGGCGTTGAGCAGCGGAACCTTGCCGATCTGCTTGAGGTAGTCCTTGACCGGGTCGGACGTCGCACCGGCCACAGCGACCTGGGCCGCAGGCAGGTCCTCGTCGTCGTCGCCGTAGACAAACGCCTCGTCGTCGGACTCCTCGACGCCGGCGGCCACGACGGCGACGCCCACCGCGACGACGCCGACGGTCGTGGCGGCGCTGTCGGCGTCGGCGACCTCCTCGGCTTCCTCGGCCTCGTCGGAGTCCGCCTCGTCTGAGTCGTCGCCCTCTACCTCGGCGAGGACAAGGGCGCTGATCTCGTCCTCACCGTCCAGGTCGGCTAGGTCCTCGAGATCGACGTCCAAGTCCGGCGCGTCGGCAAGATCGGGATCGCCGTCCAGTTCGGTCACCGCGATCAGATCAGGGTCGTCGTTCAGGTCCGCCGCCGTGCCGAGATCCGGTTCGCCGTCCAGATCGGTCGCTTCCGCCAGGTTCACGTCACCATCCATGTCAGCGAGGCCAGCGAGAGCACTCTCGTCGGCCGGGCCACGTCCCCTGCCATTCGATCCAGCGGCCTCGGCGCCGCGGGCGCCATTGCTGGCGCCCGCGTTCCTTGCTGGCCGGCGAGCCCGCGACGCAGGGCTGGCCGGGGCCGGGATCGCTGGATCAACTACAGTATCCGGTCCGCCTGCTGAGATCGCCCCGCTGGCGCGATCCTTCTTGGCTGACCTGCGCGACGCCCTGCGCGTGCCCTTGCCTTCGGCCGCCTGGGAGTCTGCAACGAGCGAGACGGGAGAGTCGGCGGGCATCCCGTCGGAGTCGGCGGGCTCTACCCGGGATTGCTGCGGAACGTGAGGGCCCGCGCCTGCCGGCGTCGACGGCCTCCGCGCCGCGGAGCCTGCAGCGCCTGCCACCGCGGTCACCCCTTCCTTCGCTGGCCGATGAGCCGCCAGAGTCCGGTCAATCCGTCCCGACCGAGCTCACCAGCGGCCCCGGCACTGTCCTGCGCTCGTCTGGCATGAGAACCCGACCTTACCGGCAGGCCCCGGGTTCTCCGGCCGTCCGCAGAGCCCCCGCTCTGCCCCGCCTGGCAGCGGATAGGTGCCTGCACCGCTCCCGCCCCCCACCTTAGGTGGAGTTGAGAGGTAGGTCGTACCACTTCCAGGCCCGAACCCCCCGAAGCGTACCCACAAGTTTCAAGGCTTGACCTTCCTCACCAGCCTTCAGCCGCGCGCGCGCCCACGTACGCCGCTGCCTGCGCGCCCGCCCTGGGGCATCTGCAGGACGAGCACGGTGACGTCGTCGTCCTGCTCGTAACCGGCCAGCATGCGGTCAACCAGATACCGGATCAGCCGATCAGGATCGGCTACCACCTCTGGCGGCGCCTGCGCTGCCACCGACACGAGCTCGTCGAGCCCAGCGTCGAGCCCGCGCCTGCGGTTCTCCACCAATCCATCGGAGTAGAGCACGGCGGTGTTTCCCTGCGGCAGGCTGAACGGATACTGCTGGCGCGGGCTGGCCCAGCCGAGTGGCGTGCCGGCCTCGTTCTCGTCGAGCCGCGGCGGCTGGCCGGGAGCGAGCAGCAGCGGCGGCAGGTGGCCGGCGTTGCCCGCCACGCCCTCCCCGGTCTCCGGGTCCACCACCAGGTAGCACACCGTGGTGACCTGCTCGTCGACCTCCGTGGCGATGAACAGCCGGTCGAGCCCGGCGAGCACGGCAGCGGGCCGGGAGTCGGTGAGCGCCAGCGCTCGCAGCGCGTTGCGCACCCGGCCCATCCCGGCCGCGGCAGTCAGTCCCTTGCCCATCACGTCGCCGGCGGCGACCGCCAGCTTGCCGTCGGCGAGCCTGAATGCGTCGTACCAGTCGCCGCCGACCTCGACGCTGACCGGCCGGTAGCTGGCCCGCAGCGCGATGCCAGGGACATCGGGCAGGTTGTCGGGCAGCAGGCTGCGCTGCAGCGTCTCTGCCGTCTTGTGCTCCTGCTCGTACAGCCTGGCCCGCTCGAGCGCGAGCGCACACTGCCCGGCTAGGGCCTCGAGGAACACCCGCTCCTCGTCGGTGATCGGCCGCGGAGCGGTGAACGAGAACTGCAGCGCGCCGATCGGCGCTCCCGAAGTCATCAGCGGCAGGCCGACCCACGCCTTCTCGTCCGGGTGCGCGAGCAGCAGGTCGGCTTCGCCATCGGCGTCGAAGTGGCGGCGCAGGGCCTGCGGGCTGTCGAAGATCAGCGGCCGGCGCAGCGCGATCGCGGCCGTCATCACGGCCGGCACGTCGAGCGGAATCTCGCCGCCTGGCTCGGCTGCGCCGGCCGCGCCTGCAGGGCTGATGATCCGAAGCTGCAGCCGGTCCTTGTCCACCAGCGCCACCGCTGACCGGTCGGCGCCGATCGCCGACTGGCCGACCTCGGTGATCACGCTCACTACGCCCTGCACGGAGAGCTCGCCGGCCAGAGACGAGGTGGCCTGCTGCAGCCTGGACGTGCGCAGCGCGGCGGCGGACAGCTGCTCGGTCAGGCGACCGCGCATCTCGTCGGCCTCGCGCTGGCCGGTGACGTCCGTGCTCGCGCCCATCCACTCGATGATCGTCCCGTCCCGCTCGATCGGAACGGCGCGGACGTCGTAGTGCCGGTAGGAACCTGACTTGGTGCGGACCCGGTAGCTGCCGTCGAAGACGGTGCCGGTGTGGACGCAGTCGCGCCACTCACGCTCAACCCGCGCCCTGTCGTCCGGGTGGATCGCGGCCAGCCAGCCATCGGTCAGGTACTCCTCGACCGACTGGCCGGTGATCCAGCGCCATTCCGGTGAGTCCTCGGCCACCTGGCCGACCGGATCTGTCACCCAGACGACCTGGTTGCCAGCCTGCACCAGCGACCGGTACCGCTCGGTGGTGCGCCGCACGGCCTCGGCCGCCGAATGCTCGCTGGTGAGGTCAACCGCGATCATGGTCACCCCGGTCACGGCGCCGTCCGGGCCGTGCGCCGGGTACCAGGAGAGCGCCAGCCGCCTGGCGCCGCCGACCGTGCCGTCCTGTCGCCTGGCCGGGTCGCCGCCGTTTGCGGCACTGCCGTTTGTGGCACCGCCGTTAGTGGCACCGCCGTTCGTGACACTGCCGCTGGTGACGCTGTCGATGACCGGCAGCCCGTCGGCAAGCACCTTGCGCACCGCCGCCTCGGCGGCCGGCGCCATCGACGCGGGCCATGCCTGGGCAAGGCCGCTGTCGGCAAGCTCGGCTGGCTTGATGCCGAGCATCTGCGCGAGCGACTCGCTGACCCGCCGCACCCGCAGCTCGGTATCGACGAAGGCGAAGCCCACCGGTGCCTGGGCAAGCAGCGCGCCGAGCATGGCGGCGTCGAGTCCCGCCGCGCCGCGGCCGGCCTGCCCGGACTCTGGCGCGGGCGCGGGGACACTCATCGGGCGCTCGTCGCAGTCGCGCGAGCTACCATGGACGATCCCCTCCCTGCGACGTCGGACAGAAGAAGGCTAGCGGCATCTGGACCTCAAGGAGTGCCGTCGGCGGAGGGAACTGCCTTTCCGCCAATCAGCCCTGCTACCTGGGCAGAAAGCCGCCGATTCCAGCCAGCACGGCAGCACTCCCCGAGCGCCAGTACTACGGCCAGAGCCCAGCGGCGCCCGGAGCCGCACCTACGTACAGCTTAACCGGATCCGCCGTCGTTGCCCGGCGTCTGCGACGCCTGATCACGCATACCGCCGCGTAGCCGCCGCGGGCCCCAGTTATCGCCGCCAACGGGGCATCGCGGCCGATGAGCCGATCTTCCCTCGCGCAACGGTCGTGACCACTGCGGCCCGGCGGGTAGTCTCCTGCCTGCGTGCCGATTCTCAGCGCGGCGCGCCGAGGTTAAGCGTGGCATCGCCACGACTGGATCTGAAAAGCTAGGAAAATGAGCCCGCAGAGCCGACGCGCCGAGTCCCCAGGGGGTTCGGGGCGGCCCGGCTCAGCCGGACGACTGGTCCGCGGCGCAGCGGCGGCGCCGCCCAACGCGCTGTTCGCCGAGATGCTGCGGGCCGCGAGGGAACTGCTCGCGGTGCGCAGCCCGCTCGATGCCGAGCTCATGGTCAGCGAGCTGCTCGGCACGTGGTGGCGCCAGCCGCCCGGACCGGACGGCAGGTCGCCGCGGCGGCGCCGGGCCGACATCGAAGAACTGGTCGGCGAGGGCCTGGTCGGCTACGCCGCCGAGCAGGGCAGCCCGGCAGCGCTGGCGCTGCTGTCCGGCATCGCCTGCCTAGGCACCGCCCGCCAGGCGCAGAAGGCCGAGCACGCGGCGCTCGAGCTGATGGAGCGGGGTGTCGCCAGGCCCGCCTGGGCCGAGCACGCGGGCGCCGTCGAAGCCGGCGATTGCTACGTGAACTCCGACGCGTTCGGCGACCGCGACGAGGTGATCTGCGTCTTCAGCTATGCCGGCCGCGAAGAGCACGCGCTCGTCGTCATCGTGGACTACAACGCGGGCGGCATGATCCGCGACGGCTGGGTGACCTCCCAGGTCGGCAAGCTGCTTGCCTACTGCGACGACCAGGCGGGCCAGCCGGGCACCCGGGCTTCGTTCGGCGGCGTGTGCGCGCCGAACGCCAGGCGGCTGCTCGAGTCCGCGCTCGTGGTCACCGAGGCGATGGCCGATCCGCCGGTGGCCAGGTCGTTCCCCTCCTACCACGCCTTCATCAGAGCCAGGATCCGCACGCTGCCGCCAGCCCACGCCGCCAAGCCAGGCCCTTCAGGGCACGCGGGTCATCCAGGTCACTCGGGTCACTCAGGCGGCCGCGCCGCGCCGATCGGGCCGGGCGCCAGCCGGCACCAGTCCTGGCGCCCCGACCGGCGGGCGATGCTGGTCGCCGGGTTCCTCGCCTCCGACGAGGCCGAGGATCTGTCCGACATCAGCGCCGCCAGCCGGTGCACCGACCACATCGTGGACTACGGCTGCGACCAGGACTTCGGCAGGCCGCTGCGGGTCAGCCCGGCCAAGGCCGAGGCGTTCCTGCTCGACTGGCTGCCGAGGAAGGTCATGCTGACCCCGGCCGAGCAGCACGCGATGCCGCATGTGCTTGTGGCCTGGGCACGCTGGGCGGGCAAGCGGTCAGGGATGGACGCCGAAGCCGTCGGCAAGACGCTCGACGCCGTCTTCGACGCCATGCCGACCTTCGCCAGGGTCTACCACGACCCGGCATCCTTCGGCCTAGAGCCCGACCTGGTCGCCAGGCTGCTGCCGGACCGCGATCTCGAGGCGCTGCCGCGCCGCGCGTTCGCGTTCGGCGTGCTCGACGGCAGCTACCTCGGCACCGACCTGCGCGCGCTCGACCCAGCGAGGCCGGAGGACCGCCGGGTGCTGCTCGCCGCTGACCATGACGACCTGCGCGGCGGCACTGCCAGCGCCGAGCACCTGGACAAGCACCTGGCCCTGACCGACCGGCTCTGGCGCGGCGAGCCGCCCGAGCTGTGGGACGCTGCGCAGCGGATGCTGGACCTCGGCATGCCCAGGCACGACGCAGTGCACGCGCTGATCGAGGCGATCGAGTCGGCGGGCAAGGACGAGCGGGCGATCAGGCTCGCGCTCGGCGAGCTGCCCGGCGACCTGCCCGCGTGAGGGCTCAGGCCGGCGACCTGCCGGCCCGGGGACTCAGCCCGTGATGCCCCGGTAGGCCGACTCCACGTCGGCGGCCGCGATCGTGGTGAGCTCGTCCGCGCTTGCATGCTCGCCGAGCTGTGCCACCCGCAGGTCACGCGACGCGCAGGCCCGCTCGTACAGCGACCTGGCGTACCGGCCGTTGCCGAGCTCATCGATCCTGCGCTGCTCGCAGGCCTCGGTCAGGATCGCGTTGATTACCGGGATCGCGTCAGGCGCGAACCGGTCGCCGCCCCGCTCGCTCAGCATGGTGGCGATCTTGACCAGCTCGTCAGGGCTGTAGCTGGGGAACGCGATCCTGACGCTGAATCGCGAGGCCAGGCCAGGGTTGGTGCGCAGGAACCTGCTCATGTCGTCGGTGTAGCCGGCCAGCACCATCACCAGCCGGTCACGGTCGTCCTCGGCCCGCTTCAGCAGCGTGGCGACCGCCTCGGCTCCGAACGCGTCGCCGCCTGAGTACCCGTCGTTGTACAGCGAGTAGGCCTCGTCGATGAACAGCACGCCGCCGAGCGCCGAGTCGATCAGCTTGTTCGTCTTGATCGCGGTGGAGCCTAGGTGGTCGCCCACCAGGTCGGCCCGGTGCGCCTCCACGACACCGGGCCTGACCAGCAGCCCGAGGGCGGCGAAGATCCGCGCCAGGATCCTGGCCACCGTGGTCTTGCCGGTGCCCGGCGGCCCGGTGAACACGAAGTGCCTGACCGGCGGCTGGCTGGTCAGGCCGTGCGCGTCCCGCAGCCTGGCCACCCTGAGCTGGGCCGCGATCTCGTGCACCTGGCGCTTGACCGGCTCGAGCCCGACCAGGGCGTCCAGCTCGGCCAGCGCGCTCTCCAGCGTCGGGGTCTCGTCGTAGCCGCGATAACGCGACGTCAGCTCGCTGTAGGCGTATTCCAGGTCGGCGCCGAGGATCGTGATCAGGTCGGCGGGCGCAGGCTCGACCTCACCGCCCATCACCCGCACGTCCCTGGCCTGGCCGGCCCGCTCGAGCAGGGTGCGGACGAACCTGCCGTTGCCAAGCTCGTCCGCCAGCTTGCGACGGCCGACCTCCTCGAAGATCCGCCACAGCACCGACCGCGCCTGCGGGTCCACCAGCTCGCCGCGCCTGTTCAGCGTCAGGTCGGCGAGGTCGAGCAGCTCGGCGGGCGAGTAGCCGCCGAACTTGATCCTGATCGCGAACCTGGAGGCCAGGCCGGGGTTGGAGGCCAGGAACGACTCCATCTGCCGCTCGTAGCCCGCCAGGATGATGATCAGCCGGTCCCTGTCGTCCTCGGCCCGCTTGAGCAGCGCCTGCACAGCCTCGTTGCCGAACCTGTCGTTCTGCCCGTCGCCCTCGTTGACCAGGCTGTAGGCCTCGTCGATGAACAGCACGCCGCCCAGCGCCGAGTCGATCAGCTCGTTGGTCTTGATCGCGGTCGCGCCGAGGTACTCCCCCACCAGGTCCGAGCGCTGGGCCTCGACCACGGTCGGCATCTCGAGCAGGCCGAACGCGTAGAAGATCTTGGCGACGATGCGGGCGACGGCCGTCTTGCCGGTGCCCGGCGGGCCGAGGAAGACCAGGTGCTGCATCGGCTTATCGGCGCCGATCCCGGCCAGGGCCCGGCGCCTGGCCGCCTCGATGGACGCCGCGATCGAGCGGACCTGGTCCTTGACCCCGGTCAGGCCGATCATCTCGTCGAGCTCTGCCATCGCCTCCTCGACGGTGATCATCGGCAGCTCGGCCCCGGCCTGGTACTCGGCGCGGTGCTCGGCCGCGGCGGCGCCGGGCGGCGGCTGGGGCGGCCGCCCGGTCCGGCCGGCCGCGGGTACCCGGGGAGCGGCAGGCCCGGCGACTGGCCGCGGCGCGCCCTGCGCCGGCCTGGTGCCGCCACGAGGCTGGCCCGGGCGCGCGGGGGGCTGGCTGGCCGGCCGGTCGGCCCTTGGCGCCAGCGGCTGTGGCGGCCAGGCCGCCGACGCGGCCGGCCCCCCTCCGCGCACCTGCTGCATCCGGCTGTCCTGGCGGCTGTCCTGCCAGGCCTTCGCCAGCCGCCAGCCGAGCACCACGAACGCCAGCAGCCAGGTGATGAGCGGACCGTCCGCGATCGACTGGCCACCGCCGATCAGCTGGTAACACAGCATCCCCGGCACGAGCGCGAGCAGCAGCACCCAGCCGACCGTCCGGCAGGGCGCCGCCCACCGGCCGAGTACTCCGGCGTGCGCGGCAAACGCCGCGATCAGCACGGGCACCACGAACGCGATGCGCGGACCCGCGTCGGCGGGCCCCCACAGGCCCACCGCGATCAGGCCCGCGACCGCCACGGATGCGGTGGCCCAGATCGAGCGGCTGGCGGTGACGATCGCGTAAGGGGCAAGCAGCGGGGAAGCGACGATGACGAGCACGCTGCAGAAGAGGAGTATGAGCGCCTTGAGCGGGATCGGAGCCCCGTCGTATACCTCCCGGAGGCGGTCGAGCCCGCCGCGGACCGGCCCCTGGCCGGGCGCCGCGGGCACAGACACGTCAGAAGGCGGCATCTCGCTCCCTTGCACCCGCTACCTGTATAACGCATTACCGTGCGGCATCCACGGAATCGCACCCAGCTGGAACGGCAATCCGGTACCCGCGTATCCATTCTCCCCGACAACCGCCCGCGCGCCACCTCAACGCGGCCGTTATGGCTGGCAGGGAAGGGAAGAGGCCGCGCATCCCCGGCAGGGCGCCCTGACACCGTTGCGGCGGCCGGCCGCGAGCCGCCATGATGTCCTGGGCCGTGCCGGGCCAGGCATGCCCCTCACGGACGGCTGAGGAGGGTCGTGATGGAGCGGATCGAGGCCGAGCTGCTGATCCCCGGCAGCGGCGAACCGGTCAGCGACGGCGTCGTCGTCATCGACGGCGGCCTGATCAGCTACGCAGGTCCGGCACATGGAGCCCCGCCAACCCCCGGTGCCACCGTGCACCGCACCGAGACCGTCATGCCGGGAATGTGGGACTGCCACGGCCACTTCCTCGGCGTCAGGACCCTGGACCTCGGCCAGCTGCCGCTCGAGCCGGTGCCGCTGCGGGCCGCGCGTTGCGTGCGCGACCTGCGCGCGGCGCTTGACGCCGGGATCACCTCGGTGCGCGAGGTCGGCGGCCAGGGCATCCACCTGGCCAGGGCGGTCAGCGAGGGAGTGCTCGACGGCCCGACGGTGTACGCGGCCGGGTCGATACTCAGCACCACGGGCGGCCACGCCGACATGCACTCCTACCCGCTGTCGTGGGTCACCGATTTCGGCCACCACTACGGCGAGCTGCGGCTGGCCGACGGCACCGACGAGTGCGTGAAGGCCGTGCGCGAGCAGCTGCGGCGTAACGCCAAGGTGATCAAGGTCTGCGCCTCCGGCGGCGTGTTGTCGGTCATCGACGACCCCATCCACCAGCAGTTCACCGCCGCGGAGCTGCGGGCTGTCGTGGAGGTGGCCGGCCTGGCCGACCGCGTGGTGGCCGCGCACTGCCACGGCAAGCCGGGCATCATGGCCGCGGTGCAGGCGGGCTGCCGCACCATCGAGCACGGCACCTACCTGGACGACGAGGTGTGCGACGCCATGCGTGAGACCGGCACGATCCTGGTCCCCACCAGGACCATCGTGGAGGACATCCTGGCCAACCTCGCCGCCGTGCCGGACTACGCCGCCGCGAAGCTCACCGCCATCGCGCACGTGCACGCCGAGGCCGTGGCGCGCGCGATCGAGCGCGGGGTCACGATCGCGATGGGCACCGACATCGCCGTCACCGGCCCTGACCTGCCGAACGCGTGGGGCAGCAATGGCGGCGAGGTCGGTCACCTGGTCAAGCTCGGGATGACGCCGCTGCAGGCGATCGAGGCGACCACCGCGACCGCCCCGCTGACGCTCGGCCCGCAGGCACCGCGTAGCGGCAGGCTCGAGGCAGGCTACGACGCGGACGTGATCACGGTCGGGGCGGATCCGCTGGCCGACGTCTCGGCACTGGCGCGGCCCGAGCACATCACCTCGGTGTGGGTGCGCGGCCGCCGGGTAAAGGGCTAGGCCCCGGCAGGTAAAACTCCCGCCTAGATGCGGCCAAGAACGGCAGGCCGACGCTGGCCGGCGCCCGGTCGCGGCCAGAGAATTGCCAGGTAACGCATCGTCATGTCGCCTGCGGTCCCCGCCGCCAGCCATTTGAGCGCGCTCCGGCGGGCACGGACGGCGGCCATGAACAAGGGGGCGAACGAAATGACGCATGCGCTCTGCGCACGGCGGCGGCTCGTGGCGGCGGCCACTGCCTCGGCGGCCATCGGAGCCACCCTGGTGATCGCAAGCTCAGCGACAGCGGCGACCTCTGCCGAGCTCGGCCGCGCCGCGGAGGCGCACAGCGCCGCGGAGGCGCACAGCGCCGCGGCCAGCCGGGCGGCCACCGGGGCGGCAAGGCTGGGCCAGGGCCACCGCCGGATGGCCGGCCGGAGCATCCCGACGCTGTTCGCCACGGTGCGGGTATTCACCGCGCCAGGCACCAGCGGCGGCGCGGTCAAAGGCAAGATCAGCGGCCGCGGCACCGCGGTCAGCGTCACCTGCTGGACGACCGGGGCGTTCTACCGGGACGAGCCGATCTGGTACGAGGTGTCGGCGCCGGTGTCCGGCTACGTGTCCGCGTTCAACCTGCTGGCGCACTACTCACCCGCCGCCGGCGTGCCGCACTGCGTCGCGCCGGTCTTCACCGAGCAGTTCAACGCGCTCGAGCCCGACCTGCACATCAGGACGGCACCGTCGACGACCGCGACCATCACCGGCTACCTGGTCAGCGTGGGCAGCAAGGTCACCGTGGAGTGCTATGTGAAGGGCACCCCCATCTTCGAGGACCCGATCTGGTACCGCGCGGTTTCACCGCACACCGGATACGTCTCGGGCCGGCTGCTCAACACCGGCGGTGACCCGGCCCCGGGCGTCCCGCACTGCTAACCGGCTCCCGCCCCGCCGCCTAACCGGCTCCCCGCCCCGCCACCCCGGTGTCCGATTGACGTGGGCACCTTGCTGTCGCCAGAGCAGCAGCAAGGTGCCCACGTTAATGGCCGACCGGCCCGCAGCCGGGCGGCGCGAGTCGCCGCGCGGGATAATCGGGCATGAACGCGCACCAGCAGACCGCCGTCGCCGACCTGAGCGGGCGGGGCGCGCTTGTCACCGGGGGGACCCGCGGCATTGGCCTGGCGATCGCCGGGCGGCTCGCCGCCGCCGGGGCGCAGGTGCTGGTCTGCGGCCGCTCCCAGCCCGGGCCGCTGCCTGACGGGGTCACCTTCACCGCCGCCGACGTGCGCGATCCCGACCAGGCGGCGGCGGCCGTCCACGCGGCGGCTGACCGGCTCGGTCGGCTCGACATCGCGGTCAACAACGCCGGCGGGTCGCCGTCCGCACCGGCGGCGACGGCCTCGCCCAATCTGATCACCGCCGTGGTCAGGCTGAACCTGCTTGCGCCGTTCTTCGTCGCCCAGGCGGCGAACGCCGTGATGCAGCAGCAGCCCGACGGCGGCCTGATCGTGAACATCGGCAGCGTGGCGGCCATGCGGCCGGCCCCTGGCACAGCCGCCTACGCCGCCGCGAAGGCGGGGCTGCTCACGCTCACCCAGGCGCTGGCGATCGAGTGGGCGCCCGCGGTCAGGGTCAACTGCGTCACCGCCGGGCTGGTCCGCACGCCGGACAGCGCGGCGCACTACGGCGGCGATGAGTCGCTGGCGGCCGTGGCCGCGACCGTGCCGATGCGCCGGATGGCCGAGCCAGCCGACGTGGCCGACGCCTGCCTGCTGCTCGCCTCGCCGCTGGCCGGCTACATCACAGGCGCGAACCTGGTCGTGGACGGCGGCGGCCAGCGGCCGGCGTTCACCAGCGCGATCGGGCCATCCTGAGCGGCAGCGTCACCGGCCGAACTCGTCGCGCACCTCGTCGGCCACGCCGGACAGGTTCAGCTCGTAGGTGAATCCCTGCTCGTAGCGGTAGCTGCGCCTGACGTCCACCTGGTCGATGCCGTTGAGCGACTCCTTCGCCGCCCTGATGACCGCCGGGTTCTTCGCCGCGATCTGCCTGGCCAGGTCGCGCGCCGCCCCGTGCAAGTCGGCGCGCGGCACCACGGCGAGCACCGAGCCGTAGCCGTGCAGCTCGGCCGCGGTCGCCGTGGCGCCGGTGTAGAACATGGCCCGCATCCGGTGCTGCGGCACCAGCCTGGACAGGTGGGTGGCCGCGCCGAGCGCGCCGCGGTCCACCTCGGGCAGGCCGAACGTCGCGTCCTCGCTGGCCACCACGATGTCGGCGGTGCCGGCCAGCCCGACGCCGCCGCCGAGGCAGAAGCCGTGCACCGCGGCGATCACCGGGACCGGGCACTCGTAGACCGCGGCGAACGCGGCCGCGCAGCCGCGGTTCACCCCGACGATCGCGGCGAAGTCCGTTGCGGCCTGCAGTTCCTTGATGTCCACCCCGGCGTTGAACCCGCGTCCCTCCGCGCGCAGCACCACCACCCGGACCGCTGGGTCCTCGCCACGCTCGCGCAGTACCCGGGCGAGCTCAAACCAGCCGGCCACCGGCAGCGCGTTGACCGGCGGGTTCTCCATCACCACCTCGGTCACGCCGTCGGCACCGACGGACGAGCTGATCATGGTCTCTCCTCTCGCCGCCCGGCTGGCCCGGTGCTCCCGGCATCGGCATTCCCAGGATCGGCGAGCCTGGCGAGCACCGCGACCGCATCGGCCACGATCCGGCCGATCAGCTCGGCGCAGCTCGGCAGGTCGTCGATCACGCCGGCCACCTGGCCGGTGGCCATGACGCCGAGCTCGGCCCTGCCGTCCACCATCGCGGCCCGCAGCAGCGCGGGCGTGTTGGCCGCGAGCAGCACCTGACCCCACGGCAGCTCGTGCGTGCGGTGCATCTCGATCCCCTGCCGCAACAGATTGCGCCACGTGCTCCCGGACAGCCTGCGGAACCCGGCGGCGCTGCGGGCCGACCGTGCCAGCCTCGCGAGGCTCCCCTGCCCGGCCAGCCGGTCGGTCACCGGCGTGCGCAGCAGCCGCTGCGGTACCCCGTCAAGCGCGCTGGTGAGCACCGTGTCGGTGACGGTCGCGGCGAGGTACAGCCGCTTGGTCGCCTCGGGCACCGTGCTGTCGCTGGTGAGCAGGAACCTGGTACCCATCGCGATGCCCGCGGCACCGTAGGCGAGCGCGGCGACCAGCCCGCGGCCGTCGAAGAATCCGCCCGCAGCGATCACCGGGATCCCGACCGCGTCCACGACCTGCGGCAGCAGGATCGTGGTGGCCACCTGGCCGGTGTGCCCGCCGCCCTCGCCGCCCTGCACGATCACGGCGTCGGCGCCCCACGCCGCGACCTTCTCGGCGTGCCGCCTGGCACCGATCGACGGGACCACGACAAGCCCGGCCTCCTTGAGCCTGCCGATCAGCTCGGGCCTCGGCGCCAGCGCGAACGACGCCACCTTGACCTGCTCGCTGATCAGCAGGTCCACCCTGCGGGCCGCGTCTGGCGCATCCGAGCGCAGGTTCACGCCGAACGGAGCCGCGGTCAGTTCCCTGGTCCGCTCGATCGCCGCGGCGAGCTCGGGGTAGCTCAGCGTCGCGCCGGCAAGGATGCCGAGGCCGCCCGCGTCCGATGTCGCCGCGGTCAGCTCGGGACCCGACACGTAGCCCATGCCGGTCTGCACGATCGGGTACCTGATGCCGAACAGGTCGCAGGCCCGGGTGCGCAGTGCTGCCTCGGCGGGCTGGCTCATGGTGTCTCCCCGCTCGCCTCCGGGCGAACTCAACCGGGCACCTCGGCGTTCCGCGCGCCGCCAGGGTCGATCACGGTCCTGATCATCTCGAGCTCGGCAGCCGACGGCAGCCTGGTCTGCAGCACCTGACCGGGCAGCACGAGGTCGAAGCCGGTGGCAGCGGCGACCTCGGCGGCGCTCACCCCCGGGTGCACGGAGGCCAGCCGCATCCGGTGGTCGGGCGTGGCGAAGTCGAAGACGCCCAGGTTGCTGACCACGCGGCGCAGCTCGTGGTAGCGCTGCGCCGACGGCCCTGCCGCCGCCGCGCGGTCGTAGCCGACGCCGCTCACCATGTCCACCGCCGGCACGAACGCGCGCGTGGTGTGCCTGGGCACCCAGTAGCTGACCGGGTGGTTGACGGTGTTGCCGGGAGCGCCGCGCACCCCGAGCAAGGCCGCCTTCGGCCTGGCGAACTCGCCGATCGCCGAGATGTTGACATTGCCGAAGCGGTCGATCTGGCTCGGGACCATCATCACGTGGCGCTGGCCGTTATAGATGAGATCGAAGATGGCCCGGTACGGCAGCCACCCCTCGATCTGGTCAGGCCGCGCGCCGATCGCCCAGGTCCCGGCCGCCAGCATCGCCTCGCCGTCGGTGAGCAGCAGGTCGGGCGCGAAGGTGGCGCGGGCCAGCCGGGCTCCGATCGACGGGATCACCCCGATCGGGCTGGCCAGGATCTCCCCATCGCCGCGCCAGGCCTCGGCGCAGGCCACCGCGCACACCTCGGCCCTGGTCGGCGGCGTGCCGGTCGCCAGGGTGCCCCGATCAGGCGCATGGCCGGTCACCGCGTGCCCTGGGTCCGCCTGGCCGCCACCGCCGCCTGGTAGCCGGCCTCGTCCTTGTCGAGGTACCTGGCGCGGAACCGCTCCCAGGCCGCCTGGTCGCCGGCCGCGGCCGCATACTCGCGCTGGAACTGCTCGTCTCTGGCGTAGTCCGGGTCGCACGAGGTGAAGTGCGCGCCGTTCGGCGCCGCCACGACCCCGGCGACCATCCAGCGCTGGATCCGGATGGTCTGCACTGGCGCAGCGGCAAGCTCGCCGGTCGGCAGCACCCGCTCGCAGGACACGTACGCCCGATCGGCCGCCATGCAGAACAGGTCGTCGAAGTACGGATCGGGCCCGAGGAACTGCGCGTTGCCGCGCGCGTCCGCGCGGCTGGCGTGCACCAGCGCGGCATCAAGGTGCAGGGCGGGGACCGCGACGAGTTCCTCGCCGTCGGCATACGGCGACGTGATGGTCTTCAGGCCGGGGTTGACGACAAGCACGTCCGATCCGAGCCCGGCCCGCGTGGGCAGGAACGGCAGCCGGCAGGCCGCCGCGTACAGGCCCCACTGCAGCATGCCCTCGTCGTACTCGGTGACCTCCAGGCCGCCGGCCTGCCTGGCCGCCCTGAAGTGCGGTTCGAGCGGGATGGAGTCCAGCGAGACGAAGCCGTAGGTCAGCGAGCGCACCTTGCCGGCGGCGAGCAGCAGGCCGACGTCGGGGCCGCCGTAGCTGACCACGTCCAGGTCGGTGAGATCGGACCGGCAGATGGCCCTGACCAGCGCCATCGGCTTGCGTCTCGACCCCCAGCCGCCGATCCCGATCCGCATGCCCGAGCGCAGCCCGGCCACCACATCGGCGGCCGTCATCAGCTTCTGCCCCATCGGCCGCCCCTTTCGGCGGGCGCCCTAGCAAGCGCTTGTTTGCCCAGTTCGCGGATCACTATACTCAGCGGCGGCGCCAGCGTCATCCGCGCGGACGCCGGGACCCGGTGGGGCGTGATGAGCCGAGAGAGCGCCGACAGGCACAAGCAGATACTCACCGTGGCAGCCGGGCTGTTCGCCCGCAAGGGCGTCGCCGCCACCACGGTCAGGGAGATCGCCGACGAGGTCGGCATCCTGTCCGGCAGCCTGTACCACCACTTCGAGTCCAAGGAGGCGATGGTCGACCAGATCCTCGCCCCGTACCTGAGGGACCTGCGGGTGGCGTACGCGGCGGTAATGGCCACCGGTGCCGATCCGCGGGTCAGGCTGGCCGACCTGATCGTGGCCTCACTCGAAGTGGTGGAGGCTCACCCGCACGCCACGGAGATCTACCAGTCCGACGTCAACTACCTGTCCCAGTTCGAGCGGTTCGGCTACCTGCGGGAGGCGGCTGGCGACGTGCGCAGCGCCTGGCTCGCGGTGATCGGCGAGGGCATCGCGGCCGGGGCGTTCCGCGCGGACGTCGAGCCGAGCATCCTGTACCGGCTGATGCGGGACGCGATCTGGCTGTCGGCGCGCTGGTTCCGGCCGTCGCGCGAGTACCCGCTGTCCAGGTTCGCGCAGGACTGCACCTCGCTGTTCCTGAACGGCGTCGCCATGCCCGTGCCCGCCCCCGGCTGAGGGCTCAGGCGTCACGGAGCCGGAGCGCGACGCAGGCGGCAAGCAGCGCGGCGGCGGCCCACCCGGCGAGCACGCCGAGCCCGGCCCATGGCCCGATGGGCAGGTGCCGGAGCCCTTCGGTCGCCTGGATCGCGAGCCCGGCAGGCATCGGCGCGTACCGCTCGATCCTGTCGTACCAGTGCGGGCTGGTGAGCAGCGCGTGCGCGATGATCGGGGCCAGGTAGAGCAGGCCCAGCACCGCGCCGACCGACGCCGCCGAGTCCCTGACGATCGCGGCGATGCCGAGGCTGAGCAGCGCGATCAGCGCGAGGTACAGGTCAGAGCCGACCACCGCCCGCAGCGTCGCCCCGTCGGCGAGCGAGAGCGGAGCGAACCCGCGGGCGGCGGTAAACCCCTGGCCGGGCAGGATCAGCCGCCCGGCCAGGGCCGCCGCGAGCACGGCCACCGCGCCGGCGCCAAGCACCATGCCCGTCAGCACGGCGGCCTTGGCGGTCAGGACGGCGCTGCGGCGCGGCATCGCGGCGAGCGTGACCCTGATCATCCCTGTGCTGTACTCGGTGCTGATCACCAGCACCGCCAGGGCGGCCACGACGGCCTGCCCGAACTCGACCCCGGTCAGGCTGAGCCTGGTCGTGTCGGCCGGGCAGGCGGTCCCGGCCGGGCACCTGGTCGCCGCGACCGCGGCCGTGCTGAGCGCGACGGTCAGCACGACGGCACCGGCCAGCAGCCAGATCGTGCCGGGGGACGTGCGGAGCTTGGTCCATTCCGCCCGCAGCACGTCCCTCGCGGCGAGGGTCATGCGTCCCTCCTGCGCAGCATCATCGCGGCCAGGCCGAGCGCGAGCGCCGCGTAGCCGCACAGCACGGCGAAGCCCGCCCACGGCGCCAGCGGGAAGTAGCCGTTGGCCGGCGTGTAGATGGCCGTGACCTGCGGGTACGCAGGCACCGACTGCTGCACGGCGAAGGCGGCCGCCGGGGTGAGCCTGGTCAGCCACTCCCCCGCTGCGGCCGGCAGGATCGAGGCGACGGCGAGGATGTAAGGCAGCACGATCGCCACGATCACCACCGCGACCGCGGCCGCGCTGCGCCGCAGGATCACGCCGACGGCGACCGCAAGCACGGCGGCCACGGCCAGCAGGGCGGCGGTGCCCGCCACCACGCGCACCGCGGTGAGCACGGGCACCTGGTAGACGACGAAGCCATGCGACCTGGCCAGCGGCGTCCCGGCGGCGACCGCGATCACCCCCGCCGCCAGCCCGGCCACAAACGTCACGGCTGCGGCCACGATGGCCTTGGCGGCAAGCACCCGGCCGCGGCGCGGGCTGGCAGCCAGGGTGAGGCGGACCAGGCCGCGCCGGTACTCGGTGGTGACGAACATCGCGGCGATGATAGCCACTCCGATCAGGGCCGCGAACGCGCCGATCAGGTGCTGTTCGGTCGTCACGGTCGGCGGGCCTGGGTTCTCGTGCCCGGCGGGGATCGGGGCGATGTCACCGGACCCGGTCACCACGAACCGACCGCCGGCCTGGTGATACCCGCCATTGGAAAGCTGGTCGCTGTAGTTACCGCTGCCGCCGACGTCGCGGCCCGTCCACGCCGCGGCCGGCCAGGCACCGCTCAGCGCGAGGCGGTCGAACGTCCCTGTGGCCACGGTCGGCAGGGCGGACCCGCTCGATCCGCCGAAATCGGTGGTGATGTCGGCGTGCAGCGGTGACGTCACGAACAGGCCCGCCTGGACACGAGAGGACAGGCCGGGCACCGTGGCGGCGCCGACCCTGGTCCAGTGCACCCCGTCGGCTGAGTCGTAGCCGACCACCGTCTGGCCGGACCTGGTCAGCCGCAGCCACCGGGGTGATGCCGTCGACACCGCGCCGGGCAGGCCAGCGGTGTCGCTGGTGTAGTCGTACTGCATCCGCACGCCGTGACGGCCGGTGACCAGCATGGCGGCGTAGGCCGATCCTGGCTTCGGGCTGGCGGCGATGATGATCCCCGCCTTGGACCACGGCTGCAGGCCCCTGGTCATGGCCGGCTGGCCGCCCGGGCTCGAGGCCTGGCCGCCAGGGTAGCGGCCGGTCAGCGAGGTGATCCGCACGGTGATGCTGCCGTTCCCGGCCAGCGGCCTGCCGACGAGGTAGAAGCTGTCGGTCACCGGCTCGCCCGCCGGACCGAGCGGCACCGGGGAGACGCAGCCCCGGCCGTGCACCGCGGGACCCCCGGCGCGCTGGCACGCGACGGAGAGGGTGCCCGCGGCGAACAGCCCGAGCAGGATCATCGCGAGCGCCGCGACCGTCATGCCGATCACCCAGCCGCGTACGGTGCGGAACTTCGTCCACTCGGCGTGCAGCAGCTGGGCGAAGCTGTCGCGCCCTGCTTGCTGCTCGGAGCGGTACGGGGTCATCGTGGCGGTCATCGGGAGGCCTCCTGCGCGGTCCTGGCGCGGAACTCCACCGCGTCCTTGGTGAGCTCCATGTAGGCCTCCTCCAGGCTGGCCCGGTGCGCCGAGATCTCCGAGAACGGAACCGAGTGCTCGCCGAGAATCGCGACGATCCGCTCGGATGCAAGCCCGGAGACGGTCAGCGTGTCCCGGTCGGTGGCCGCCACGGTGGCGCCCTGGTTGGCGAGCACGGTCATCGCCTCCGACCGCGCGGTGGTGCGCAGCTTGACCCTGCCGCCCGAGGCTGAGGCGAGCAGGTCGGCCACGCTCGTGTCGGCGATCACCGTGCCGCGCCCGACCACGACCAGGTGGTCGGCGGCGTCCTGCAGCTCGCTCATCAGGTGACTGGATACGAGCACGGCTCGCCCTTCGGCGGCGAGCGAGCGCAGGAAGCCCCGCATCCACACGATCCCTGCCGGATCCATGCCGTTGAACGGCTCGTCCATCATGAGCACGGGCGGGTCGCCGAGCATCGCTGCCGCGATCCCGAGCCGCTGGCGCATGCCGAGCGAGTAGCCGCCCGCCTTGCGCCGTGCGGCCGACTCCAGACCCGCAAGCTCGATCACCTCGTCGACCCGGCGGCCGGTCAGCCCCTGGGAGTGGGCCAGCCACAGCAGGTGGTTGCGCGCGGTGCGGCTCGGCTGGACGGCGCTGGCGTCCAGCAGCGAGCCGACGTGGTGCAGCGGGTGCCGCAGGCTGCGGTACGGCTGGCCGCCGATCAGCGCGGTGCCCTCGTCGGGCGCGTCCAGGCCGAGTATCACCCGCATCGTGGTGGACTTTCCGGCCCCGTTGGGACCGACGAACCCGGTCACCTGCCCGGGCTGGACGGCGAACGACATGCCGTCGAGTGCCACCGTGGACCCGAACCGCTTGCGCAAGCCGGTCACTTCGATCGTTGCTTCCATGCCAGGCAGCGTAGGGAGCGTCGGCGTCCTGGCGCGTCCCGCGCCGGTGCGCTCTTCGGCGTCGCTGTAACCGGGGAGGCCGGGCTCTGCCGTCCCTCCCGCGGGGGAGGCCAGTACCGTCGCGCGGGGGACGACGCCGCCTCGACCAGCGACGACAATGGCTTAACGTGGGCGGCGTGCACGAGACGACAGCCGGGTGGGGCGCCACGGCACGGCGGATGGCCGCCGCGCCCCGCTCCCCGCTGCTGGCCAGCGCGCTGCTCGGGACGGCCGGATCCGCCGAGGCGCTCGCCCGCGCGCTATCCGTCCCGTCAGGGGCGCCAGCGCTGGCGGCCAGCCAGGTCATCGCGCTGGTGCTAGTCAGCCTGTTCACCACGCTGCCGGCCGGCTTGGCCTGGGCGCAGCCGACGGCGGCGGCGCTGACCGCCTGCGCCGGCGCGGTGCTGTCGATCGCGCTGTTCCGCACGCTGACGGTGGCCGGGCTGGTGACCGTGGTGGCCGTTCTCTACCGGCTCGGCCGGGCAGGCCCGCGCCAGCTGGTCGCGGCCGCTCTGGCCGTGCCGTTCCTCGTGCTTGCCCTGGCCGAGACGGCCGGCGGCGAGACACGACTGCTCACGATCCTCGCGGCCTGGATGGCGCCGGCCGCGGCGTGGGCGGGGATCGCGCACCAGGCCCGCAGCAAGGCGGCGCAGGACAGCGCCGCGCGCCAGGTCATCGCCGGCGCCTTGCTGGAGAACTCGGCACGGTGGGAACGCGCAAGGATCGCCCGTGAGCTGCACGACGTGGTCGCCCACCACGTGTCCATGATCGCGGTGCAGGCGGAGACCGCCAGGCTGACCACGCCGGGCATGCCCGAAGCCGGCGCGCGGCGGCTGTCATCGATCGGCGACACCGCGAGGACCGCGCTGACCGAGATGCGCAGGCTGCTCGGCGTGCTCCGCGAGGACACCGGCGACCCGGTGGCTGACCGGCGGCCGCAGCCTGGCCTGGCGCAGCTCAACGAGCTGATCGACCGGTCCAGGGAGGCGTCGGGGACCGGCACCCGGCTGATCGTCAGCGGCCACGCCCGCACACTCGACCCGGCCGTCGAGCTTGCCGCGTACCGGATCGTCCAGGAGGCACTGACCAACGTGCGCCGCCACGCCCAGGGAGCCGCCGTGGACGTGGAACTGGCCTACGCCGACGACCTGCTGCGGCTCAGTGTCCGCGACAACGGCCCTGGCCCGCCGGACGAGCCCCCCGAGGGCGGCCTTGGCCTGGCCGGCATGCGGGACCGGGCGGCCGCGGTCGGCGGCGCGCTGCAGACCAGCCGAGCCGCAGGCGGCGGGTTCCTGGTGACCGCCGCGCTGCCCGCGGTCGAGTCGGCCACTTTCGAGTCGGCTGCCGTCGAGTCGGCGCAGGCCGCTGTCGAGGCGGCCACGTGACCGAGCCGATGCCGATCAGGATCGTCGTCGCCGACGACCACGAGGTGGTCCGCACCGGGTTCGCCGCGCTGCTCGCGACCCAGCCGGACTTCGCGGTCGTCGGCACCGCGGCCGACGGCTCCGAGGCGGTCGCGGTGTGCCGCGACACCCGCCCCGACGTGATCCTGATGGACGTGCGCATGCCGTCCATGGACGGCATCGAGGCCACCAGGCAGCTCACGGCGGCCGGCGCACCGGCGCCGCGGGTGCTGATCCTCACCACGTTCGACCTGGACGACTACGTCTACGCCGCGCTGCGGGCAGGGGCCAGCGGATTCCTGCTCAAGGACGTCACCGCCGAGCGGCTGTTCGACGCGGTACGGGTGGTGGCCGCGGGCGAGGCGCTGCTGGCGCCGGCCGTCACCCGGCGGCTGATCAGCGAGTTCGCCAGGCTGCGTCCCGAGGCCGAGGACCGCACGCTGCCCGGCCTGGCCACGCTCACGCCCCGCGAGACCGAGGTGCTCAAGCTCGTCGCCGAGGGCCTGTCCAATCCGGAGATCGCGGCCAGGCTGGTGGTGACCGAGGAGACCGTCAAGACGCACGTCAGCCACGTGCTCGGCAAGCTCGGGCTGCGCGACCGTACCCAGGCGGTCGTCGTCGCCTACGAGTCAGGCCTGGTCGTCGCCGGCTCCTGGCCCAAAGCACAGTAGGACCGGTCCCAGTCTCCTCGCAGCAGCACACAGACCGCGAACGGCGCATCGCCCTGCTCCCCTTCAGCCCCTTCAACCACGCCGCGGCTACGAATTTCACCCGCGTACCGCATGCCGATGCGCTCCATGACGGCGCGCGAACGCGCGTTATGACGAACGGTGCACGACACCACCGCTTGCACGCCGAGCACGCCGAACGCAAACGCCAGCCCGGCGCGGCCGATCTCAGACGCGTAGCCGCGCCCCCAGAACTTGCGCCGTAGCGCCCATCCGATCTCAAGCCAGTTCGCGTGCGCAACGAGTGGGCTGCGATTCTCATGCGCGACGCGCACCCACGGCTCGGCCGGCAGCAAGGCGTAGATCTAACCCCAGTCGTCGTCGACCGGCGTGCGCGACAGTCCGCCGCGACCGACGACCTCGCCGGTCACGCGGTCGTATGCGATCCACTTGTGGACGCCGTGAAGGCGCCACGAGTCGCCCATGAGCGCCGCCCACTGCTCCGCCTGCCCGAGGCTCGGCTTACCGTTGCCGTACCAGGGCCACACCTCGTCGTCGTCATGCACAAGCCACAGGTCACGAGCGTTGGCGGGGCCGACCGGCTCAAGCCGCAGGCGCGTCGTCAACCGGGAGTGACCGGCGCCAGCCACGAGCGGGTCTTCCACGCGGCACACCGCCTGCAATGAGCGCCCGATCAGCTGCAGCCACTGGTGGAGCCGCAGCCCTCGCAGACGTAGCAGCTTCCGGCCGGGCGCATCTTCGTGCCGCAGGTCAGGCAGAGCGGCGCGTCGGCCACCCGGCCCTGATGCGACTCGATCAGCTCGGTCGAGCCCTCGGCGCCTGCCGACGGCGCGGCGGAACCGGCGTGGGTCTCGCCTGCCCCGCGACTCGCGCCCGCACCGGGCACCGGCTCCTCCCTGGGCGCGGACTGCGCAAGCTCGACCGGGTCGACCTCGTAGGCCGCCGCTGACTGATCACTGCCGTCCAGCGCGGCCGAGCGCTCAGCGACCGACAGGATTCCGAGGTCGGCGCGCCTGTCGTAGGGCAGGTGGTCGAGCGCGAGCCGCCGGAAGATGTAGTCCATCACCGACGCCACCATCCTGATGTCCGGGTCGTCGGTGATCCCGGCCGGCTCGAAGCGCATGTTGGTGAACTTGGCGACATAGGACTCCAGCGGTATCCCGTACTGCAGGCCCACCGAGATCGCGATCGAGAAGGCGTCCATCACGCCGGCCAGGGTCGAGCCCTGCTTGCCGAGCTTCAGGAACACCTCGCCGACGCCGTCGTCGGGATAGGTGGAGGCAGTCATGTACCCCTCGGACCCGGCCACCGAGAACCGCGTCACGGTCGCCGGGCGCTGCCTGGGCAGCCGACGCCGGACCGGCCGGGCGGCGACCGGAATGGCCTGCCCGGCGAACCCTTCCTCATGCCCGGCCGCCTGGGCCGCCGCAGCCGCCGCGGCCGGTGCCTGGCTGGCCGTCGCGGCAGCCGGCTCGCCCTTCGAAACCCCGCCTGCGGCCACGGCCGAGCCCGCCGCCAGCGCGCCGGCGGGCTTGGACTTGGCGATCGACAGCGGCTGGCCGACCTTGCAGTTGTCACGGTAGATCGCTAGGGCCTTGAGCCCGAGCTTCCAGCCCTCGAAGTAGACCTTCTCGATGTCCTCGATGGTGGCGCTCTCCGGCAGGTTCACGGTCTTGGAGATCGAGCCGGACAGCGCGGGCTGGATCGCGGCCATCATCCGCACGTGTCCCATCGGGCTGATCGCGCGCTCGCCCATCGCGCAGTCGAACACCTCGTAGTGCTCGGCCCGCAGCCCAGGCGCGCCGATCACGTGGCCGTGCTCGGCGATGTACTCGATGACCGCCTCGGCCTGCTCTGGCTGGTAGCCGAGGTTCTTCAGTGCCCGCGGCACGGTCTGGTTGACGATTTGCATCGACCCGCCGCCGACCAGCTTCTTGAACTTGACCAGTGCCAGGTCGGGCTCGACACCCGTGGTGTCACAGTCCATCATAAGGCCTATAGTGCCAGTTGGCGCCAATAGGCTTGTCTGGGCATTTCTGTACCCATTTTTCTCGCCCAGCTCAAGGCACTCCTGCCATGCCTGGTTCGCGGCGTCCAGAATCGCGCCGTCCTGACCGGTCGGCCTGGCCATGGCCTTGCTCGCCGCGGCGTGCTTGGCCATCACGCGCTTGTGCGCGACGGCGTTGCGCGCGTACCCGTCGTACGGCCCGACCACGGCGGCCAGCTCGGTAGAGCGCCGGTACGCGGTGCCGGTCATCAGCGAGGTGATCGCGGCGGCGATCGCCCGGCCGCCCTCGGAGTCGTAGGCATGCCCGGTCGCCATCAGCAGCGCGCCGAGGTTGGCGTAGCCGATGCCGAGCTGGCGGAACGCCCGCGTCGTCTGGGTGATCTTCTCGGTCGGGAAGTCGGCGAAGCAGATCGAGATGTCCATCGCGGTGATGATCAGCTCGGTGATCGCCTGGAAGCCCTCGACGTCGAAGGTGTCGTCGTCCCGCAGGAACTTCAGCAGGTTAATGCTGGCCAAATTACACGATGAGTTATCTAGATGTACATACTCACTACACGGGTTGCTAGCAGTAATACGACCTGATTCCGGACAGGTGTGCCAGTCGTTGATGGTGTCGTCGTACTGGATGCCGGGATCGGCGCACTCCCAGGCGGCCGTGGCCATCTTGCGGAACAGGTCCTTCGCCCCGACCGTCCTGACGACCTCACCGTTCTGCCTGGCCAGCAGATCGAAGGTGCCGCTGGCCTCGACCGCTCGCATGAACCCGTCAGTCACGCGGACGGAGTTGTTCGCGTTCTGGTACTGAACGCTGCTGATGTCCTTGCCGCCGAGGTCCATGTCGAAGCCGGCGTCGCGCAGTACCCGGACCTTCTCCTCCTCGCGCGCCTTGGTCTCGATGAACTCCTCGACGTCCGGGTGATCGACGTCAAGCACCACCATCTTGGCGGCCCGCCTGGTGGCGCCGCCGGACTTGATCGTCCCGGCCGACGCATCGGCGCCGCGCATGAACGAGACCGGCCCGCTGGCCGTGCCGCCTGAGGCTAGCAACTCGTGGCTGGAGCGGATCCTGGACAGGTTCACCCCGGCACCCGAGCCACCCTTGAAGATCAGGCCTTCCTCGCGGTACCACTCCAGGATCGACTCCATCGTGTCGTCCACCGCGAGGATGAAACAGGCTGATACCTGCCATGGCGAGGAAGTTCCGACATTGAACCATACGGGAGAATTAAAGCTAAAGATCTGATGAACGAGAGCGTACGCGAGCTCGTCCTCAAAGGTCCTGGCGTCGTCCTCCGAGGCGAAGTAACCGTACTTGCGGCCGGCGTCGCCGTAGGTGCCGACGACGCGGTCGATGAGCTGCTTGAGGCTCCACTCGCGCTGCGGGCTGCCGACCGCGCCGCGGAAGTACTTGGTGGTCACGATGTTCGCGGCATTGACGGACCAGAAGTCAGGGAACTCCACGCCGAGCTGCTCGAAGTTGACCGAGCCGTCCCGCCAGTTCGTCATCACGACGTCGCGGCGCTCCCAGGTCAGCTCGTCGTAGGGATGCACACCCTCGCGAGTGTTGATCCTGCGGATCCGCAGGCCGTGGGCGTCACCGCCCTTGCCGTTCTGCGCCGCCGACCCGCTTGCCGTCTCGGTCATGTCATCCCCCTCCGGAATCACCGCTGACTCCCTCATGAGCCGCTTACGGCCCTTGTTCCCGTTGCTTGTCATTTCCGTCCGTCTCTAACCCGTCCGCTGACTGCCGTTGCCGCTCTCCGGTGACCAGGTGCCGACCAGGTCCGCCTGGCTCGGCCGCCACGGGTCGTCCCCCGCATGCTGCGCGCGGAGCGAAGCGATCTCCGTCTCGAAGTCGTCCAGCGACTCGAATCCCCGGTACACCGAGGCGAACCGCAGGTACGCGACCTCATCGAGTGCGCGCAGCGGGCCGAGTATCGCCAGACCCACCTCATGCGAGGGGACCTCGCCGAGGCCGCGCGACCTGATCGTCTCCTCCACCCGCTGGGCCAGGATCGCCAGCTGGTCGTCGGTGACCGGCCGGCCCTGGCAGGCGCGCCGCACACCGCTGACGATCTTTTCCCTGTTGAATGGCTCGGTCGCGCCGCTGCGCTTGCCGACCATGAGGATCACAGTCTCCTGGGTGGTGAACCGCCGGCCGCACTCCGGGCACGACCTGCGCCGGCGGATCGCGGCGCCATCCTCGGCCGTTCGGCTGTCGATGACCCTGCTATCCGGGTGGCGGCAGTACGGGCAGTACACGCGATCACCCCCTGCGCCGCGTCATTGAAGCCGCTTGCCTTGATCACAAACTGTTGAAGAACTACAGCGTTGTAACTACTAGATATTGTGGTCCTAAGGCTGGCAGAGCGCAACCCCCTCGGCAGCGGGTTGTGCGGGGCTCTGGTTGGCTCGCGGCCGACTGGCCGGCGAATGACCAGGTAGCGCACTTCCGCGCGATCGCCGGCCGGGGCGGAAGGGGCACGTCGCGGCGGCGGCCCGAGCATGTCGCCGGCGTGTCGCGCAGACGTCCGGTGGGTGATGCCCAGGCGAACGAGGTCCGGGCCCGATTGACCGCATCTAAGCGCCGCCGAAGGTGAAGAGCGGGCCATCCGGCAGCGGAGCGGATTGCTGCGGCTGGTCCCCTGCCCGAACCCGGTCGCCCCTCCGCCTGTGCACTCCCACCGAGGTGAGCTTGGCGGTGTCGAGCGCGTCAAACGCCACCTCGTCGAAGCCGCTGTCGGCGAACCACCCGCGCAGCCGCGGCGTCAAGTCTGGCGGCCTGCGGTGCCGGGTCCAGATCACCGTGCCGCCCCGTGAGCACAGCGAGCCAGCGGCGCGGACGGTCCGCTCGATGTCGCCCTCGCCGACATTGCCGAAGATCCCGCAGAGCAGAAGCACGTCGGCGGGCAGGGCGTCAGCGAAGCTGGCCACGCGACCAGCGTCCGCCTGCCGGACCTCGACCTGGCCAAGCCCGGCCGCGGCGGCGCGCTGCGCGGCGAGCCGGGCGTTGCGCCGATCGGACTCGACAAGCAGTGCCCGCACGTCGTCGCGACGCGGATGCCCAGGCAGCACGCCGATGACGTCGTGACCCTGGCCCGCGCACAGGCTCACCACCTGGACGCGGCCCGGCGGCAGACGATCGATCGTGGCAGCGAGATGACGCCTGACGCAGTCCAGCCTCACGCTGAGCGAGGACGACGGATCGTCATACTCGCGGTGCCAGGCCACCCAGTCCTTCACGGCCGCCGGCTCTCCCAAGTCCTGTCTCCCGAGTCTCGTCGCACAAGTCCGATCCCCCGCTCCCGGTCGCCGGTTGCCAGAATCGGCGCGGGCATGAGCCAATTATCGGCAGGGGGTACGACAGCGATGCGGTGGAACGGGCCCGACGGATACTGGGTCAGCGACGACAAGTCGCTGATCGACCTGCGCCTCGCGCATCACTGGATGAGCCGCGAGAGTTACTGGGCCATCGGCCGACCCTACGACGTGATGGTCAGGGCCGTCGAGAACTCGCTCGCGTTCGGGCTGTACGCGGCCGACGGCGAGCAGGTCGGGTTCGCCCGGATGGTGACCGACTGTGCCACGTTCGCCTGGCTGTGCGATGTGTTCGTCAGCGAGGAGCATCGCGGGGAAGGCATCGGCACGTTCCTGGTGCGGACCGCCATCGGCCATCCCGACGTCGACGGCATCCGCCAGGTCCTGGCGACCAGGCCGGGCCGCACCCTGTACCGCAGGCATGGGTACGGTGCCCTGACAAGTCCCGAACGCTGGATGGAGCGCCCGCCGAGCCGCACCGGCGATCCGGGTACCAGGGCCCAGGATGAGGTCACGGCCGTGGACAGGGCCTGGGATGAGGTTACGACCGGGGACGGCACGAGGACCGAGCCGCAGCGACGGCCGCCCCCTGAGCACCGCCAGCCGGAGACCGTGGTCAAGACCGGAACCCCAGATTGAGCGTTAAGCATTCTTGACTGTCAAGTTACTTGACTAACTTTCCACTATCGGGCAGGCTGATCGCATGACAACGGGGAACCACGAGAACCGCGAACCGCAGGCGACGGATGCCGACGAGATCGTCATCCCGGCCCTGCTGCGCGCGGCGCGCAGCAGCTACGGCAACGCGATCATGGCGGCCCTTGCCGCAGCCGGATTCGACGACGTGCCGAGGAACGGACCGTACGTGCTCGGCGGCATGGCCAACCGCGGCGGCTCCGCGGCCGGCCTGGTTCGCGAGCTCGGGGTGAGCAAGCAGGCGGCCAGCCAGCTGATCGATACGCTGGTCATCAGGGGTTACCTGGTACGCGACGTCGATCCGCAGGACCGGCGCAGGCAGACGCTGGCGGTCACCGAGCGGGGCAGGGCGGCAGCCGTCACAATCCGCACGGCGGTCGACGCGGTGGATGCCGAGCTCGCCCAGCTGATCTCGGCGCAGGACATGGCTGGCCTGCGGGCCGGCCTGATGGCCCTGATCGCGATCAAAGAGCGGATGGAGGACCACGCAAGAAGCGCGCACGGCCATGAGCACTGATAGCGGCTTGCCACGCGCCACAGACTCTGGGGAGCTCCGGCGGATCCCATTCGGCCTCGGATCGTACGAGCAGCGGTCCGTAGCTGGCCCCTGCTTCGTCTGCTCGATCCTCGCCGGGCACCCGGACTACCCGCACCATGACGTGTACGAGGACGACGACACGATCGGCTTCCTCAGCCGGTACCCGACACTGCTCGGACATTGCCTGGTCGCGCCGAAGCGGCACGTCGAGAGCTGGGTGCACGACCTGACCGAACCCGAGTTCCTCGCCTTCCAGGCCATCGTCCGCCGGGTCGCGGCGGCCGTCGCCGCAACCGTGCCGACGGAGCGGATGTACGCGCTCAGTCTCGGCAGCCATCAGGGCAACGCGCACCTGCACTGGCATATCGCTCCGCTGCCGCCCGGCGTGCCGTACCGGCGCCAGCAGTTCCATGCCCTGATGGCGGAGAACGGCGTCCTCGATGTCGACGACGCCACCCAGGCCGCCCTCGCCGCGACGATCAGGGCCAACCTCGCACCCGGCATCCGGTGACCGGCGGGCGCCCAGCCCGCCGGTCATCTGACGTTGAAGGGCTGCTCGACGTCGCCAGGGCGGCGTTCGGTACGGGCCGATGCCTTGTCGCGGTGTCCAGGTTGGCTGGCGGCAGCAAGAAGGGCGTCTACCGGCTTGACTTCGCCGATGGCTGGACCGCTGCGGCATATATCTGGCATCCGGGGATCGACCTGTTCGAGGTGGCACGAGCGCAGCTGAATGCCGCCGGCGTCAGGACACCGCGCGTCTACTACGCCGACCGCAGCCGCTGCTGCTACCCCGCTGACATCGCGCTGGTCGAGTTCGTGCCTGGCGGGTCGCTGGAGTCCCGGCTGCGCGATGACCCTCGCGCCGCCGAGCCGTCCGTAGCCCGGCTCGGCTGGTCAGTCGCCGCGATGCGCCGGCATCGGTCCTCGCATGTGGGCAGACCAGGCCGACCTCTCGCAGCCGACGACGCGGCCCGGCGGTCCGAGCAGCCCGTGCTCGACCGGGCACGCCGCCAGCTGGCGGAGGCAGCCGGGCGCGTCGAGCGGATCGCGGCCGTCCGCAGCCGCCTCGCCGACCTGCTCGACTCCCTGGCCGCCGCGGTCCCGCCGAGGTCGGAGTACTCGCTCGTCCACGGCGAGCTCGGACCCGACCACGTCCTCATTGACGAGCACGGCCAGCCGGTGCTGATCGACGTCGAGGGCACGATGTACTTCGACCCAGAATGGGAACACGTCTTCTTGCGGCTGCGCTTCGGCCGGCACTACCGCTGGCTGCGGGACAGTGACCTGGACGAGCGACGCCTGCGGTTCTACGGCCTGGCGCTGTCTTTGTCGCTCGTCGCCGGCCCGCTCCGGCTGCTCGACGGGGAGTTTCCCGACCGCGCGGAGATGGCGGCGATCGTAGCGAGCAACATCACCAGGACGCTGTCGTTCGTTCGCTGAGGCACGTCCGAGTGCGTGAGCGCGACGGCCGCGGCCCTGCCCGGCGCCCGATGGGCCAGCTACCCGGCCGTCTGGTCGCCGTCGAAGTCCCTGGCAATGCGGGCGGGAACGATCGCGCGCCACGCGTCGGTGATCACCTCGGCAAGTTCGTCCTGGTCGATGGCCTCGAGCCGGACCAGGATCGCCGGGTAACCGTTGTAGTGCGGCTCGGTGAAGAACTTCCCCGGGTCGGCCGCGAGCAGAGTCTCCTTCTCGTGCAGGTTCGCGACCCTGACCGCCAGGACGCCCGGGTTCGGCACCCGGGGCTTCTTCGGCTCGACCCGCTCGTTCCAGGCCCACACCAGACCGCGGCGTTTGCCGCCCTTGCCTGGTGCGCTGAAACCGAAGTGGTCGTCAGCCTCGGCGGTTTCCGGCAGGGCGAGCACGATCCGGCGCACATCGGACTGGTCAGCCATGAAGCTGGCTCCCTCCCGCAGATCAGCCACGCACACCCCGACACCGCGCGCTTGCGGCGCTCCGAGCGTACGCCGGCATGAAGTCTCGGCAAGTGACTCCCGCAGCACGGGAGGCCACGCCCGGCAGCCGGTGGGACGCTGGCAGCACGTGAGACGCTGATGGCATAGGGAAATGCCACCCAGCGGAGGTCGTCACATGATCACCGTGCACGACGTGCGCCGGTGCGCGATGTCGCTGCCGCGCACCGAGGAGCACCTGATCCGTGACTATGTCAAGTTCCGGGTCGGCCGGATCGTCTACGCGACGATCTCGCCCGACGAGACCATCCTCGGCATCGGCTTTCCGAGGGACGAGCGCCCGGCGGTCATCGCCGCCGAGCCGAGCCGCTTCCTGCTCGAGCACGCGAGCGGTCAGCGTTACAACTGGATCGACGCCTACATGTGTGCGCTCAGCCCCGCAGAGGCCAGGGAACTGATCACCGACGGCTGGCTGATGGTCGTACCCAAGCGGCTGGCCGTCGCCCATCAGGCAGCAGAGCAGGCAGGCTACCCGCGAGGAACCCACAGCACCTGACCGACCTGGATGCTCGTGCCTGACAGGCCGTTCTGGTTGACGATCTCCTGGATGACGACGCGGGGGTCGGCAGTCGGATCGGCGGCCGTGGCGATCGTCCAGAGAGTCTGCCCCTGGCGGACCACGACTCGCTCAAGCCCGCCAGTGCCTGAGGCTCCAGGCCGCACGTGGGCAGCCGCTCGCGCCTGGCCGGCCACCAAGATCCAGACCAGTCCAGCAACCGCGACCACGCCAAGAACGGCCGCCAAAAACACCACGATGCGGCCTCGCCTGGTCAGCCTGATCGGCGCAGCTGCGGTCACCCGCGCCGCGGTCACCGCGGCCGCCGGTTCCCCTGCGGCTGTCGCCTGGGGTACCAGGTCCGCTGATCCCTGGCTCCGCGATGCCAGCGCAGGAGGCCGCGGCGCAGCCTCTGTCACGAAAGCGTTCGTCTGCTGGGCCGTGCCAGCATCGGGGACGACGGTGAGGCGGCGCTTCGGGTAACTGGTGCGTGACCGCATCGCCGCAATGTCCGGCCTGATCCTCGCGTTGAGCTTCGACTCAGCCGCACTCGTCATGGTCATTGCACGCCTCCTAAAGAACGGCAGTTCGATCGCACCCCTGTTCTATCGTCCGAACGTTCGATCGAACGAAGGTACGATCGAAGTTATACCGCAAGGGTCCGACACTTTTCGACAACCGTCGAACAGATGTTTGATCTTGTCGGCAGAAACCACTAGCGTCGGCCATGACATCAGCCATCGAGCCGGAGGCCCGAAGATGAACAGCGACACAGAAGGCGGAGGAACAACGGGCTGGCGCTCGCCGGACCAGCGGGCGCAGGCCGAGCAGGCGGCCAGGGATGGCGGCAGCGCCTCCGCCGCGGCCGAAGTTGACTACACCGACGTCGATCACGTCGGCACTGACCATTTGACCGGCGATCCGAGCGGCGGCGGCCGCGCCGACGGCGACCTGGCGGCGGCCGGTGGCCGGCCGCGCGGCAGGCCGGGCCGGAAGCCAAAGGGCAGCACGGGGGTGCCGGTACCGGTACCCGACCTACCCGATCAGCCCGATCCCGACCACGTGCTCACCTGGCGGCAGCGCAAGGTGCTGCAGGTGATCCGCGACTCAGTGCAGCGCCGTGGCTACCCGCCTTCGATGCGCGAGATCGGCGAGGCAGTCGGGCTGACCAGCACCTCAAGCGTCAGCTACCAGCTATCGACCCTGCAGAATAAGGGCTACCTGCGCCGCGACGCCGGACGCCCGCGCACCGTGGAGGTCCGGCTGCCCGGGCATCCGGCGGTCAGGCCGGACAGCGGCATCGACGACGACATGGCGATGGACATCACCTCGCAGGAGGCTGCCTACGTTCCTGTGGTCGGCAGGATCGCGGCTGGCGGTCCGATACTCGCCGAGGAAGCGATCGAGGACATCTTCCCGCTGCCTAGGCAGCTTGTCGGCGAGGGAACGCTGTTCCTGCTCAAGGTCGTCGGTGACTCGATGATGAACGCCGGAATCGTAGACGGTGACTGGGTCGTCGTCCGGCAGCAGCCCGTCGCGGAGAATGGCGACATCATCGCCGCCATGATCGACGGCGAGGCCACTGTCAAGACGTTCAAGCGCTCAGGCGAGCACATCTGGCTGATGCCGCACAACCCCGCCTACACGCCGATTCCGGGCGACGAGGCCGAGGTCCTAGGCAAGGTCGTGGCCGTGCTGCGCCGCGTCTGACCGGCTCGACTGGGCCGGGCTCAGCCGGGACGCGGGGACGATGTTCACCAGCTTGGGTGCGCGGACGATGACGGCCTTGATCCCGCGCCCGCCCAGGGCGCGGACGATGCCGGGAGCTGCCAGCGCTAGCTCACGCAGTGCGTCCTCGCCGATCTCGGGCGAGACCTCGAGCCGGTCCCGCACCTTGCCGTTGACCTGGACGACGCAGGTGACGTGCTCCTGGACCAGCAGGGCAGGGTCGGCTGAAGGCCAGCCAGCCATCGCCACCGACGGCTCGTGGCCGAGCAGCTCCCACGACTCCTCGGCCGTGTAGGGGGCGAACAGAGACAGCAGGACGGTCAGCGTCTCCGCTGCCTCGCGCACGGCGGGATCGGCTGCGCCGGGCCCCGAGTCGATCGCACGGCGGGCGGCGCTTGCCAGCTCCATCAGCCTGGCCACGGCGACGTTCAGCCGCGCTCCCTCGACCAGCCTGGTGACCTCGTCAATGGTCCGGTGCGTGATTCTGCGCAGTGCGACGTCACCGGCGGCGGCAGCAGCCGCCCGCTCGCTGACGCCCGCCAGGACGGCCGGGCCCGCGGCCCCGGCCTCCGCGGCGATCCTGGCCACCCGGCCGAGGAACTTGACGGCCGCCTCGGGGCGCACGTCGGCCCAGTCGATGTCATCCTCCGGCGGGCTGGCGAACAGCATGGTCAGCCTGATCGCGTCCACGCCGTGGGTCGCCAGCTGCTCGCCCAGGTCCACCCCGTTACCCAGCGACTTGGACATGGCCTTGCCCTGGTTGATCACCTGACCCTGGTTCACCAGCCTGGTGAACGGCTCGGCGAAGTCCAGCATCCCCATGTCGTAGAGGACCTTGGTGAAGAACCTGCTGTACAGCAGGTGCAGGATCGCGTGCTCGACGCCCCCGACGTACAAGTCGATGGGGCACCACCGGCGGACCGCCTCGACGTCGAACGGCGCGTTCTCGTCCTGCGGCGAGCAGTACCGCAGGAAGTACCACGACGAGTCCACGAACGTGTCCATCGTGTCGGTGTCCCGCCGTGCCGGACCCGAGCACTTGGGGCACTGGGTGTTCACCCAGTCCTCGGCGCCGGCCAGCGGCGAGATCCCCTTGGGGGCCAGGTCCTGGCCGCGCAGGTCGGGCAGCCTGACCGGCAGCTGGTCGTCCGGAACAGGCATCTCACCGCACGAATCGCAGTACACGATCGGGATCGGCGCGCCCCAGAACCGCTGGCGCGAGACCAGCCAGTCGCGCAGCCGGTAGCCAACGGCGGCCCGGCCGAGCCCCTTGTTCTCCAGGATCGCGGTGATGGCCGCGATCGCGTCGGCCTTGCGCATCCCGTCCAGCGGTCCGGAGTTGATCAGCTCGCCGTCGCCGGGCGTCGCCTGCCAGGTCTGGCCGGGATCGGGCAGGTCGGTCTGAACGACCACGCGGACCGGCAGGCCGAAGACCCTTGCGAAGTCCAAATCGCGCTGGTCGTGCGCCGGGACAGCCATGATCGCGCCGGTTCCGTAGTCCGGCAGCACATAGTCCGCCGCCCAGACCGGGATCCGCTCGCCGTTCACCGGGTTGACGGCGTGGCGGCCAAGGAACACCCCGGTCTTGGGACGATCCGCCGACTGGCGCTCGATGTCGGTCAGCTTGCGCACCTGGGCCAGGTAGGCCTCTAGCTCCTGCGCACGATCTGGGACACATAGCTCGGCGGCCAGCGGCGAGTCCGCAGCGACCACGAAGAAGGTAGCGCCGTACAGCGTGTCGGGCCTGGTCGTGAACACGGTGACCGGCTCGGGCCGGCCCTCGATCGCGAAGTCGACCTCGGCACCCACGCTGCGGCCGATCCAGTTCCGCTGCATCAGCAGGACCCGGTCAGGCCAGCTGCCCTCCAGCGGCTCCATGTCGGCCAGCAGGCGGTCCGCGTACTCGGTGATCTTGAAGTACCACTGGGTCAGCACGCGACGCACCACTTCGGCGCCGCACCGCTCGCACCGGCCGTTGATGACCTGCTCATTGGCCAGCACGGTCTGGTCACGCGGGCACCAGTTAACGTGCCCGTCGCCGCGGTAGGCCAGGCCGCGCTCGTACAGCCGCAGGAACAGCCACTGCGTCCAGCGGTAGTACTCCGGATCGCAGGTCTGCAGGCGACGAGTCCAGTCGAACGAGAGCGCGTACCGGCGGAACGAGTTCGCCTGGGTCTCGATGTTCTTATAGGTCCAGTCCGCCGGGTGAGAGTTGCCCCTGATCGCCGCGTTCTCGGCCGGCAGCCCGAAGGCATCCCAGCCGATCGGGTGCAGCACGTTGCGGCCGCGCTGGAAGTAGTAGCGCGCGAACGCGTCGGCGACGGCATACGCCTCGGCGTGACCCATGTGCAGGTCGCCCGACGGGTAGGGGAACATATCGAGCACGTAGCTGCGCGGCCGCGTATCCGCCGGGTCGTCGCTGGCCAGGAACAGGTTCATGGCCGGCCACCTGGCCAGCCACTTGTCCTGGATCGCGCGCGGATCCCATTTGTCAGGCGACTGGTCGGACGCCTCCGCTTGCCGGTGGTCGGCGCCAGCCAACCCCTCCTGCTCTACGGCTGTCATTGCTTCCTCGCGATGCTCGTACGGGTAGGCACCTGGTTGCCTGTGACTCCAACGAAAAAGCCCCTCGATCCACGAGGGGCAGCCGCGCCAACGTCAGGAGGTCGGCGCGGCTAGGTAAGGAGCAGCACGGTGCTACGCACGGCGCAAGAATATCGCACCTGGAAGTGCCAGCGCCACGTGACCGGGCGGGCGCGGGAATCATGGGGCAGCTGGCACGCGAAGTGGGGCCGGGCCGGGAAGCGCACTGCGCGGCGGGTTACTGACTCGCCGCCCACCTTGCGCCGGTCCAGCGCAGGATGATGGGCCCGAGGCCGGACCCGTAGCCGATCGCCCACGTGGGCCCGCCGGGGACGGCCGCGACCCGGGTGAGAGTGTCCGCCTCCGTGCCAGGATCCGGGCTCGGGACCTGGGTCCACGAGGTGCCGTTCCAGCGCAGCACGAGCGTCTGGCCCGGGTTCGCCAGCTCCGTGCCGACCGCCCAGGCGCCGTTCTTGCCGGACGCGGCGACGCCTTCGAGCGCCGCGCCGCCGGCCGGGGTCGGGCTCGGCACCTGCGTCCACACGGTCCCGTTCCATCGCAAAATGAAGGTACGGCCGGGTGCGGCGAACGACGTGCCGGCGGCCCACGCCGTACCGTCCTGCGCCGCCGTGACGGTTTCCAGGGTGCCGCCGCCCGCCGGGCTCGGAACCGCGGCCCTGCTCCAGGCGGTGCCGTTCCAGCGCAAGATCAGCGGCTTGGTGTTGCTGATGCCGACCGCCCAGGCATTGCTTGCCGAGGTCGCGGCCACGGACTCAAGGACCGTACCCGGCAGGTCCGGCGCGGTAACGTTCTGCCACTTCCCGGCGACCAGGCGCAAGATCAGCGGCCGGCCGTTGACGGTCTGGCCGACCGCCCACGCGACGCCCGACGGGCCGACGGCCACGCTGGTCAGCACGCCGCCGGTCGGGCTCGCTACCGCCCGCCACGAGCGTCCGTCCCAGTGCAGGATCAGCGTCCTGGTTGTGTCATAGCTGCCCACCGCCCAGGCGTCGGTCGCGGACGCGGCGGCCACGCCGGACAGGGCCTCGATGCTGCCCGCCTCCGGAGCCGCCACCTGCCGCCACGTCGTGCCGTTCCAGTGCACGATCAGCGCGGCAGACCTGCTGTCGGCCGTGGACCCCCGACGTGCCGTTGGTATGGACCCGACGGCCCAGGCGTCGCTGGCCGAAGTCGCGGTGAGGCCGGACAGGATGCTGCCGTGGAGGAACAGTGTCCCGGCGGGAAGCGGGGACCGCGAGGGCGACGGAGAGGTGCTCGCCTGCGGCGATGTGGCCGCGGTCGGCGACACCGATGCCGAGCAGCCCGCCGCCGCGAGCAGCAGGACCGCTCCCGCCGGCAGCAGGGCAGCCCAGATCCGCTGGCCGCGCCTGGCCGGATGCAAGCCGCGCACGCCGTACCCCTCTTCTCTTCGCAGGCCGTCCCGCGTGCTCGCGAGCGCGGCGCCGGTGGTCCTGCCGCCTCGGCGGCCTGGCGACCTGGCCCCCGCAACTCACATGAGTCATGCCATGAAAGCTTGACGCGTGCAAATCATAGCTAAATGTGTACATGCTCTGAATCAATCCCGCCGGGACTTAGCCGGGACGTTAACCGCGGCCTGCCGCGAGTAGCCGCAAGTGGCGGGAGTAGCCGGGAGTCCGGGGTGGCCCGGAGTAGCCGGGAGTGGCCGCGAGCACCGGTCCTGTCCGAGTGATGCAGGCCCACGGACAGGCAGCGCGCGAACCGGCAGAACACGGGGCTGGCCGGCCGGCAGAGCGCGATCCTGGCGCAATGACCGCAAGGCCGGTGCCCTTGCTCCGGGTCCGAGAATGCGCCTTGACCGTCACTTGACGCGCCTCGATAATGGCGTTTCGATCGAGCCGCAGCGGGATGCGCCACCTGCGGATACTCAGGTCGTCGGCGTAGCCGGGCCGCGGGGCAGATCGGCAGGGCCACGGGGCGAGTGGCAGGCAGGCCACATTCGGGGGAATGGTGGGAATGCGACTTTCCGTGCGGTGGTCGGCGTGCGCGTGCCCGGACCTTACTGGGGGCGCGGGCCTCACTGGCGGCGCGGGCCTCACTGGCGGCGCGGGCCTCACTCCGGGTCCGAACCGAACCCGCGATGCGGGCTGACGGCATGGCCGCTAAGCACAGCGAGGCCGGCCCGGTGCCTGGCGGTCAGCCTGCAATCGCCGTGGTAGGGCTGGCCTGCCGGTATCCCGACGCCGACGACAGCGCCGCGATGCTCGACCTGGTGGTCACCGGACGACGTGCCTTCCGGCGCATGCCGCCAGGCCAGGCCGGGGCTGCCGACCCGGATCCCGCACGAAGGCCGAGGGCCGCGCTGATCGGCCGCTGGGAGCCCGACACGTCCGCCCCGCAGATCGGCGGCCTTCCGGCGGACCTAGAGAACCCGCCGGACCCAAGGATCCTGGCGGACCCAGCGAGCCCGGCGGACCCAGCAAGCCCCGCGGCCACCCTGGCGCTCCAGACATCGGCGCGCGCACTCGCCGCCGCGGGACTCGCGGCCGGGCGAGACCTGCCGGCCAGCAGGTCCGCCGTCATCCTCGGCTGCCGGTCAGCGGCCGCCGAGGCACGGCGAGAACAGGCCGCCTCCCAGGCCCAGCGGACCGCGGCACGCTGCCTGGCACCGTTCGCCGCGGTCGCCACGGGCTGGCCGGATGACGACACGCCAGGAACGGTCGCCGCCCGCCTGGCCCGGTGCCTGGGGTTCGCCGACCGCGGGCTTGACGTCGACGCGGGCGGCGCGTCCTCGCTGGCCGCCGTCGCCGCGGCGTGCGCCGAGCTGGCCAGCGGCGATATCGACCTGGCGGTAGCGGGCGGCGTCGAGGTCGGCATCGCCGACGAGGACCTCGCCGTCTTGGCCGGCGCGGGCCTGCTTGCCGCTGCTGACATGCGGATCTACGACAGGAATCCGACCGGCTTCCTGCCCGGCGAGGGCTGCGGGGTGGTGCTGCTGATGCGCGCCGCCGACGCGGCGGCCGCTGGCCTGCCGGTCTACGCCGAGATACTCGGCTGGGGACTGGCATCAGCCGCAGAACCAGGCCAGGGCCCGCCGCACAGGGACAAGCACCCGCACCCGCACCAAGACCAGCCGACGGCGGGAGCCGCGGTCACGGCCGGTCAGCTCGCCGCGATGCGGACGGCCTACGAGATGGCGCGGCTCGACCCGGCCGAGGTTGAGCTGTTCGAGGGCTGCGGCTCAGCCGTACCGGCGACGGACGAGGCCGAGCTTGCCGCGCTCGGTTCCCTGCGGGCGGGCGCCGGGCGGGCAGCCGCGCTCGGAGCGGTGAGCGCGAACATCGGCGCCGCGGGGGCCGCTGCCGGGGCCGCCGGGCTGATCAAGGCCGTGCTCGCGGTCGCGAACGGTGTGCTGCCGCCATCCACCGGCATCCGGACGCCTCATCCGCTGCTCGCCGAGCCGGGCTCTGGCCTGCGCGCGCTCCCGGCCGCCGAGCCCTGGTCCGCCCGCACCCGGCACGCCGGGGTAAGCGCGGCCGGCCCCGGCGACCTGGCCGTGCACCTGGCGCTGCGCGGCGGCTCTGGAAGCTCGCCGACCGAGCAGGCTGCGCGCGGCAGGGCGCGGACTCCGGGCAGGGCCAAGGCCAGGACCAGCACGAGGACCAGGACCAAGCCAGCGCCCGAGCATGGTGCCTGGCCCGCGCGCACCCCGCCGACGGGCACGTACGCGGCCGGGGCGCACTACCCGTTCGGCTACCTGATCCAGGCGGCGGACCGGGCCGAGGCAGCCGCGGTGCTGTCCAGGATCGCGCAGGTCGCGCCGTGGCTGTCTGACGGCCAGATGCAGGACCTGGCCGTGCACCTGGCGAGCACCGCGCACCTGGCGAGCGGCGCCGCGCAGGCACCAGGGTCCGCGCCAGGGCGCCCGGTCAGGATCGCCTTCGTTGCGGCGGGCCAGGACCGGCTCGCCGAACTGGCCGGCGAGGCCGCCGGCCTGCTGCCCGGGCTTTCGGCCGGAACGCTGACCACCGGGCCGGGCATCGCCGCCATGGATGACACCGATGCGGACGAACGCAACTCAGGCGCGCCGGTCGCACTGCTGCTGGCGAGCCAACCAAGCAGCGCCGACCTTCCGCAGCGCGAGCTGAGCAGGATCCTGGCCGTGCTCGACCGGCTCGACGAACTTGGCGTCCAGGCGGCGGCAGCGGCCGGGCAAGGAATCGGCGAGCTGGCCGGCCTGGTCTGGGCCGGGTGCACAAGCCCGACAGACGCTCGGGCGCTGCTCGCGCTGCGCTCCGCGGCGCTGGCCGCCCCGGCAGGTACCTGGCCAGGCCAGCTCAGCATCGTGATGGACAAGATCGCGCAGTTCCGCTTCGGCCAACCGAGCCGCCGGCTGCTGTCGGGCAGCCTCGGCACCGAGGTGAGCGGGCCGCACGCGATCGCCGACATGCTCAGCGCCGAGCTGCTCGGCGCCAGGCTGGACACCGCGGCACCGGCGGGCGGGCACCTGTCCGCTGCGGTGCGGGCCGCGGCGGACAGCGCCGGCCTGCTGCTGCAGACCGGCATCGACCGGCAGCTCGCCGCAGCGGTGGGCAGTCTCGGCCAGGTCCCCGTGGTCAGCATCGACGGGGATCCTGCCGATGACCGGCAGGTGGTGCTCGCCGCCGCCGCGCTGTTCGCCGCCGGCGCCCTGACCAGGCCCGCAGCGCTGTACGCCGGCCGACCTGGCCGGCCCATCGACATCTGGAGTGAACGGATCGCGCCGCCGGACTCCGGCCACACGCGGCACTGCGAGCCCGCGGACTCCGCTGAGCCCGCCGGGCAGACCGGGGCCGGACCGGCCGCCGCGGCGACAAGGACCGGCAAGCCCTCCCCCGCCAGCCCGCGACCCCGCCAGCCCGCACCCCGCCAGCCCGCGACCCGCCAGCCCGCGACCCGCTGGCGAGCTGGCCACGCTCGCGGCGGGCACCGCGCGGTGGGCCAGGTGCTACGCCGAGCGGATCAGGCCGCTGGCGGGTCGGCTGCCCGTCGAGGACGACCGGCCCTGGCGGGTGCGGACCGGCGGATGCGAGCCGTTGCGAAAAGAAATCGGCGAGCTGTTCAGCGACGACCCGCACGCCGGCCGTACGCTCGCCGTGCTCGGCAGTCTCGACGACGCCCCCACCCGCGCCGCCGCGCTGGCCGCGGCGCAGGATGCGATCGAGACGGGGCGGCTCGTCGCGATCAGCCCCGGTCCCGAACTTGCCGGGTTCTGGGCCACCCTGCATGCCGAGCATCGCGACCTCGGCATCACGGCCGTGCGCGCACCGCTGACCAGCGAGGGGATCAGGGCCGCCCGGGTGGTCGCTGCGGCCGTGCCCGGCGAGTTCCGCGAGCTTGTCACCGGCGCCGACGGCGCCGTGGGCGAACCCGTGATGGCCCCGGCTGCCCTGGCGGGCGGCGCCGAGTTTCCGTTCGGCGCCAACGACGTGGTCCTGATCAGCCGTGGCTCGGGCGCGGCCGGCCTAGCGCTGGCCCAGGTGCTCGCCTGCTCGGGCGCTGCCGTCGCCCTGATCGGCCGCGGTCACCCGCTCGGGGACGCCGGGGTCATCGCCGAGCTCGAGCGGCTGCGCGCGGCCGGAGCGCGGATCAGCTACGAGGTGGTCGACATGACCGACCACGGGGCCATGGTCGGGGCGGTGACGCGAATCGAGTCCAGGCTCGGTCGCGTTACTGCACTCAGTCACGCAACAGATCCAGCGACGCACCTCGCCGTCGCCGAGCTGACCAATATCGACGTGCATGAGGTCCTCTGGCGGCAGGCGGCGGCGCTTGACCAGATGGCGGCTGCTGTCCGCACGGCAGAGCGCGCCGCCCTGCGACGGCCTTCCAAGCTGCGGCTGATCGTGACGTTCGGCTCGGTGATCGGCCGGTACGGGCTGGCGGGCGAGGGGATGCTGGCGCTCGCGACCGGCGCGCTCGCCGAGCACGGGCGGCGGCTGGCGCAGGCCAGCGCGGGCTGCCGGGCGCTGCATGTTGACTGGCCCGTCTGGGCGGGCGCCGCCCTCGGCGAGCGAGCCGATCTCGCCGCGACCTGCCGGGCGGCCGGCTTCGCCGCCCTGCCGGTGGCCGAGGGAACTAGGCTGCTGCTCAAGCTGCTGGCCACCAGCGGACTGCCGGACCGGCTGGCCGTGCACGGGCGCGTTGGCGTGCCGGCGCCCAGGGCGATCGCGGCGCCCGGGCAGCAGGCCGATGGCGGGCTCGCCGCCGGGCGGTTCATCGAGCGGGTACTCGTGCATTACCCGGAGGCCGAGCTGATCGCCGAGGCGACGCTCTCCCTGCGCACCGACCCTTACCTTGGCGACTATTGCCCCGATGGGGTGCCGGTACTTGCGCCGACCATGGCACTCGAGGCGATGGCCCAGGCCGCCGCCGTGCTGGCCGGCCGGCCCGTACGCAAGGCAACCGCGCTGACGATGACCGCGCCACTCGTACTGCCATCCGGAGGCGCCGCGACCGTGCTCAGGATCTGCGCGCTGCGGGACGCCGACGCGGTCACCGTCACGCTGCGCAGCGACAAGAGCGACTTCGCCGTCGATCACTGCACGGCCAGGTTCAGCGCGGAGCCGCTGATTCCGCGCCAGCAGTCGGCCGACCTGGTGCCCGGTGGGCTGCTGTCCGGCCTCGGCGATCCGGCAGCGAGCGGCGCGAGGCCGTCAGGCCCGGAACGGCACGGCCCGGAACTGCACGGGCCGGAACTCTACGGGGCTGACCTGTACAGCGGGGAGGTGGGCGGGTCTGAGCCGGTCTGCTTCCAGACCGGGCGATTCCGGCGGCTGACATTGGTGCACCCCGTCGGCTCGCGCTTGGCGAGCGCGCTCGCCGACGGGCAGGACCATCTCGCGTGGTTCGGCCCAGGCACGGCCGGCGATCAGCCAGCCGCCGATTTCGTGCTCGGCAGCCCCGGGCTCGGCGACGCGGCCCTGCAGCTCGTGCAGGCCTGCGTCCCGCAGCGCAGGCTGGCGCTGGCCGGCTGCGAGTCGGTCACGTGCAGCGGCCGACTCCCGGTAGGACCGGTCACGATCCGCGCGGCGCAGGCAGGGCCGCCCGTGGATGCAGGGCCGCCCGTGGATGCAGGGCCGCCCGTGGATGCGGGGCCGCCAGCGGCCGCAGTAGCCGCCCCGCCCGGGCAGCTCACCGTCGCACGCGCCTTGGTGCCCGCGCAGGCCGGGCCGGTATCGGAAGCCGAGACCAAGGAAGCGCGAACCGCGGCAGCGGGGACGGAGGCAGCGGGGACGGAGGCAGCGAGGGGCGAGACGGTCTGGGACGTGCAGGCCACCGACTCGACCGGGCAGCCGCTGGTCACCTGGCGCGGGCTGCGGATGCGCGACGCGGGGCCGCTGCCGCACGCCGGGCCGTGGCCGGTGCCGCTGCTCGGCAGCTACCTGGAGCGGGTCGCCACAGATCTCGGCCTCGGCCCCGGCCTGCGGGTGCAGGTCGGCCGGGATGCTGCGGCCGGGGTCGAGCCCGCCGCCGGCCTGGCGCTCCGGGTGTGGGCGCCTGGCCCGGCCGCCGCGGCCTGGCACCAGGCCAGCCTGGCCGACGTGGAGCTGGCCGCCGCCGGTGCGGGCCACGGCCAGGGCTGGCTGGCGATGCTCGCGGCCCTGCCGGCCAGGGCGGCACAGCTGAGCGCCGCGCGGCCGGCCTCGGCGGCCGGCCAGCAGGCCGCGTCGATGGCCACCATGCAAGCGAGAGCGGCCCAGGCCGCCGCCCTGTCGGCCTGCCTGCGTCGGGACGACCCGCCGGCCGACCTTGCGGTCAGCGTGCGGTACGTGGTGGACGTCGAGTGGCTCGTGCTGCGGACCGCAGGGGCCACCGTCGCCTGCACCGTACTGGACGCCACGGGCATCGGGCAGGTGGCGTTCGCGCTCATGACCGGGGTCGCCGCCGCAGCCGTGCCCCAGCCGGGCGAGGCCGACCTGATGAGCAAGTCACCCCAGGTCACGTCGCCGCAGAGCGCGAACTAGCATCGGCCGCAAGCCTCTGATCGCTGCTTGAGCTGCGCCGCAAGCTCGCCAGACGGCTCAGCCTGCTCGCCAGACGGCACTGCCAATCCCGCCAGACGGCACTGCCAGCTCCCCGGACAGCACTGCCTAGCGATCGGCCCGATCGCTCTGTCACTATGGAGTTTGAGCTGATCTGACCGGAAGGCCGCCTGCTGTGACCTCGCCCGCATCCTCCCCGTCCGCGCCGGCCGCCGGCGACATTGACCTGTCAACGAACGAATTCTGGGCGGCTTCCCTGGCCGACCGGCATGCGGCGTTCGCCGAGCTGCGCAAGCTCGACACGCCGCCGTACTTCGCCGACCCAGAGACGCCGTTCACCACGCAGGGTGACGGGTACTACGCGTTCGTCAAGCACGCGGACGTGGTCGAGGCCAGCCGCCACGCCGACATGTTCTCCTCGGCCAGGGGCGCGACCAGCCTGGTCGACCTGCCGCCGGAGTTCAACGAGTACTTCGGCTCGATGATCAACATGGACGACCCGCGGCACGCCAGGCTGCGCAGGATCGTGTCCCGCGCGTTCACCCCGAAGATGATCAAGAAGTTCGAGGACGACGTCCAGCGAGCGGCCGAGGTCATCGTGGACGGTCTCCTGGCAGCAGGGCCTGGCGACTTCGTCAGCCAGGTCTCCGCCAGGCTCCCGATGAAGATCATCTGCGACATGATGGGGATCGGCGACAAGCACTACGAGATGGTGCTGCGGAACACCAACGTGATCCTGGCCGGCGGTGACCCCGAGTTCCTCAGCGACAACATGGACGAGGCGATCGGCCAGATCCTGACGGCCGGCTCCGACCTGGCCGGCCTGGTCACGGGCCTGGCGGCCGAGCGCGAGGGCCGCCCAGGCGACGATCTCATCTCGGCCCTGGCCACCGCCAATGTCGACGGCGAGCAGCTCACGCCGGCCGAACTCGCCTCGTTCTTCATCCTGCTCGTGGTAGCAGGCAACGAGACCACAAGGACCGCGATCTCGCACTCGCTCGTGCTGCTGACCGAGCATCCCGACCAGAGGGAACTGCTGCTGGCCGACTTCGAGCACCGGATACCGCACGCCGTGGAGGAGATCGTCAGGTACGTATCGCCGGTGATCTGGATGCGCCGGTCGGTGACCCGCGACGCGGTGATCAACGGGCATCAGTTCGCCGAGGGCGACAAGGTGGCGCTGATGTACTGGTCGGCCAACAGGGACGAGACGGTCTTCGACGACCCGCTGCGGTTCGACATCGGCCGCTCGCCCAACCCGCACGTGGGCTTCGGCGGCGCCGGTCCGCACTTCTGCCTAGGCGCTCACCTGGCTCGCCGCGAGATCACCGTGATGCTGCGCGAACTGCTGCACCGGGTGCCCGATATCCACGCCGCCGGCGAGCCCGACCGGCTGCTGTCCAACTTCATCAACGGCATCAAGCACCTGCCCTTCGACTTCGGCTGACGCCTGCGGGACAACGGTGGCCCGTAGATGCCGCGATTCACGACATCGACGGGCCAGCGTTGCGGGGCAACACAGGGACCAGTGGCGGGTGCCAGCAGTCGCACGGACGCATTGTGTTACCGCGCCATTCTTTTTCGTAACTAGCTGTAGTCATGCCTGGCAGCGTGTATAACTGGAACCCCAGGCGACGCACAGCCCGGCTCCTGCCGGACCCCGGGAGCGCGTCGCAGGGTTAAGGGGGAAGCCGCACGTCGCGGAGGGGGACCGTCGTCCGGGGGGCGCGGTGCCGTCCCGGCTCGTCAGCCGGGGCCAGGCACGCGTTGTTGACGAAGGTCGCGGCGGGTGGCCGGGTCATTGTCCTGCGGACGGTGCCGCACGGGGGCGCGGCGCCGTTCGCAGGACAAGATCCACATCGGCCCGGCGGTCCCGCGCCCGGCATTTCCGGCTGCGATACCCAGGCCGTTATCGCCCGCCAGGATCACGCCTCCGTCAGCACCACCGGGCCGTCCTCGGTGACCGCGATCGTATGCTCGGCATGCGCGGCCCGGCTCCCGTCGGCCGAGCGGATCGTCCAGCCGTCGCGGTCGATCCGGTAGCCGTCACGGCCGCCCGCCATGAACCACGGCTCGATCGCGATCACCAGCCCAGGCCGCACTGGCAGCCCGCGTCCCGCGGTGCCCTCGTTCGGCACCGACGGCGACTCGTGCATCGTGCGGCCCACGCCGTGGCCGCCGAAGTCGGTGTTGATCCCGTACCCGGCGGACCGCCCGACCGTGCCGATCGCCGCTGAGATGTCGCCGATCCGCGCGCCTGGCCTCGCGGCCGCAATCCCGGCCCGCAGGGCCTCGCCGACGGCACCGATCAGCAGGGCGTCGGCGGGCCCGGCCTCGCCGATGGTGAACGAGGCCGCCGCGTCGGCCACCCAGCCGTCGAGAACCGCACCGAAGTCAATGCTGACCAGGTCGCCGCGGGCGAGTCTGGCCCGGCCGGGGATGCCGTGCAGCGCTGCGTCGTTGACCGACGCGCACAGCACGGCGGGAAACGGCACCGGGGCGAATCCCGGCTGGTAGCCGAGGAACGGCGAGGTGGCGCCCGCCGACGCGAGCACCTCCCTGGCCACCTCGTCGAGCGCGGACAGCCGGACTCCGGCCGCCGCGCTCGCCCGCACAGCGGCGAGCGCCTCGGCGACCACCTTCCCTGCCGCCCTGATCGCGTCGATCTCCCCGGCGGTCTTGATCTCCACCATGCCGCATCAGCCTCCTTCGGCAGCTGCCGGGCCCGCCCCGCCGGGCCGGGTCACGGCAGCGCGCTGATCTGGCGCGCCAGGGCGAAGTCGGCCTCGGTCAGCCCGCCCGCCGAATGGGTGGACAGGGTGAGCGTCACCTTGTTCCACGAGACGGCGATGTCGGGATGGTGGTTGGCGGCCTGAGCCAGGTGCGCCACGGCCCCGGCGTACAGCATCGCGTCAGCGAAGCCGCCGAGCACCGAGGTCTTGGTGATCTGGTTCCCGGCCAGCTCCCAGTCGGCGGTGCGGCCGAGCTCGGCGGCAATCTCTTCCTCGTTGAGCAGCCTCATGAGACCCATCGTGGCAGCAGGGCACAGGAAAGCACAGGATCACCCGCCCGGACCCGCTCGCGCACCCGCGCACCGCCGGCCTGACGACCGTCCAGGGCAGCGATAGGCTTGGCCACCGCGGCACCACGCCGCCCGCAGCCGCACCGCTGCCGCCGCTCCGCTGTCGCTGACGTCCCTGCCACCTTCAGGAGTCGCAGATGCCAGAACCGCAGCCGCCGGCGCCCCGACGCACCCCGCTGGCCGCCGTGCACGAGGGCCTCGGCGCGGCGATGACCGACTTCGCCGGCTGGCTGATGCCGCTGCGCTACCGCAGCGAGACGGCCGAGCACAACGCCGTCAGGCACGCGGCCGGGCTGTTCGACCTGTCCCACATGGGCGAGCTGTTCGTGACCGGCGAGGGGGCGGCGGAGGCGCTCGACTACGCGCTGGTCGGGGCGCCGTCGGCGATCGCGCCTGGCCGGGCCAGGTACACCATGATCTGCGCGCCCGACGGCGGGGTCATCGACGACCTGATCGTCTACCGGCTGGCCGACGCGGAGTACCTGATCGTGGCCAACGCGTCGAACGCGGCCACCGTGGCTGCCGAGCTGGCCGAGCGGCTGGCCGGCCGGGACGCCGTCCTGACCGACAGGACCCTGGAGTACGCGCTGATCGCGGTGCAGGGGCCGCGGGCGGCCGGGATACTCGCACGGCTGACCGAGACCGACCTCGACCAGGTTCGCTACTACGCCAGCTACCCGTCGACCGTGGCTGGTCGCCAGGCGCTGCTGGCGCGTACCGGCTACACCGGCGAGGACGGCTTCGAGCTCTTCGTCGCGCCGCTGGACGCAGTCCCGCTCTGGGAGGCGCTGACCGAGGCCGGCCAGGGCGACGGGCTGGTGCCCGCCGGCCTCGCGGCGAGGGACTCGCTGAGGCTTGAGGCGGGCATGCCGCTGTACGGCAACGAGCTGAGCCGCGACGTCACGCCGTACGACGCGGGCCTCGGCCGGGTGGTCAAGCTGGACAAGCCCGGCGACTTCGTCGGCCGCGCCGCGCTCGAGCGGCGGGCGGCCGAGGCTCCGGCCAGGATGCTCGTGGGCCTGGCCGGCCAGACCAGGCGGGTGCCGCGCCATGGGTACCAGGTGCTGTGGGACGGCGCGCCGTGCGGCATGGTGACCAGCGGCGCCCCGTCGCCCACGCTGGGCAGGCCGATCGCGATGGCCTACGTCAGGCCCGAGGTGGCGGCTGCGGGCGGCGGTGACCGGCTGGCGGTCGACATCAGGGGCAGCGCAGAGCCCGCCGAGCTTGTCCCGCTGCCGTTCTACCAACGGAGCTGACAGCGGAGCAGCGAGGGTTCCCGCCGGGCCATCCCGGCGGCGAGATAACCACAACAGCATTGGGATTAACGGAAAGCCGCGCGTAACTGCCGGCCCGAGAAGGGTGACACTGGTGAGCGTTCCCGAAGAGTTGTACTACACCGCCGAGCACGAATGGATCTCGATCAGCGACGCAAGCGCCAGGGTCGGGATCACCGACTACGCCCAGCGCGCCCTCGGCGACGTGGTCTACGTCAGCGCGCCGGCGCCGGGGACGCGGGTCGCCGCCGGTGACCCGTGCGGCGAGGTGGAGTCGACCAAGTCGGTCAGCGACATCTACTGCCCGGCCGACGGGGAGGTGACCGAGGTCAACCCCGAGGTCGACGACGACCCTGGCCTGGTCAACTCCGACCCGTACGGCGCGGGCTGGCTGTTCAAGCTGCAGCTCGACTCCCCTGACCAGGTGCCGCCCGGCCTGCTGTCGGCCGCCGAGTACGCGGCGCTCACGCAGGAAGAGGAGGAGTGACGCAGGCCGCCGAGGCCGACGACCTGCGCAGGCTCAACGCGGCTACCGCGCACCTTGAGCCGCCGCTGGCTGTCGTCGACCTGGCGGCTTTGCGTTCCAACGCCGCGGACATGACCAGGCGGGCCGGCGGCACGCCGATCAGGCTGGCCAGCAAGTCGGTCCGGTGCCGGCGGCTGATCGGCGACGTGCTCGCGATGGACGGCTTCCGCGGCATCCTGGCGTTCACGCTCCCCGAGGCGCTGTGGCTGGCCGAGTGCGGGGCCAGCGACGACATCGTGGTCGCCTACCCGACCGTCGGCCAGGCCGCGCTGGCCAGGCTGGCCGCCCATCCGACCGCGGCCCTGGCGGTCACGGTGATCGTGGACAGCATCGACCACCTGGACCTGATCGCGCGGGCGGCGGCCACCGTGACCGAGCCGCAGCAGATCAGGGTGGCGATAGACATCGATGCCGGCTACCGCGCGCTGGCCGGCGCGGTCCGGGCAGGCGCCCGCCGGTCCCCCATCCGAGCACCCGACCAGGCGGCGGCGCTGGCCAGGGCTATCGCCGCCCGGCCCGGGCTGAGGCTGGCCGGGCTGATGGCCTACGAGGCCCAGATCGCGGGGGTCGGTGACAATCCGCCTGGCCGGCCGGTGGACGCCAGGGCGGTTCGGGCGATGCAGCGCAGGTCGGCAGCCGAACTGGCGGACCGGCGGGCCGCGATCGTCGCCGCGGTCAGCGCGGTGGCGCCGCTCGAGTTCGTCAACGGCGGCGGCACCGGCTCCATCCAGGCTACCGCCGCCGAGCCCGCCGTCACCGAGATCGGCGCTGGCTCCGGGCTGTACCAGCCGGCTTTGTTCGATGCCTACCGGTCCTTCTCCGGGCGCCCGGCCGCCCTGTTCGCGCTGCCTGTGGTGCGCAGGCCAGGCCCGGGGGTGGCTACCGTGCTCGGCGGCGGCTACCTGGCCTCGGGCCCTGGCGACGCCGGCCGGCTGCCGCGTCCGTACCTGCCGGCCGGCCTGAGCCTGGACGGCAACGAGGGCGCAGGCGAGGTGCAGACGCCGCTGCTCGGCGCGGCAGCCGACGGCCTGCGGCTGGGCGACCGGGTCTGGTTCAGGCACGCCAAGGCCGGCGAGCTGTGCGAGCGGTTCAACGAGCTGCACCTGATCGAGGGGTGCACGGTCAGTGCGACCGCGCCAACCTACCGCGGCGAGGGCAAGGCCTTTCTCTGACCAGCCTGGCTTGGCTGGCCAGCGAGGTCGGCGGCCAGCGGCAGGCCGGCGATCAGCGGCCGATCGCTTGCCGCATCCGCCCGGTGAGGAAGTCGCGCTCGGCGGCGTTCGCGGTGAGCGCGATCGCGGCCTGGTACGCGGTCACCGCCGCCTCGCTCCGGCCGGCTCGCCTGAGCAGGTCAGCGCGGGTGGCGTGGAACAGGTAGTACGAGTGCAGACCGAGGCCCTCGATGGCGGCCAGGCCCGCGTCAGGACCGTCCACCTCGGCCAGCGCCACGGCGCGGTTCAGCGCGACGACCGGAGTCGGGGTGCAGGCAAGCAGCTGGTCGTAGAGCGCGAGTATCTGCCCCCAGTCGGTCTGCGCGGCGGTCGGCGCCGCGCTGTGCACGGCGCTGATCGCCGCCTGGATCTGGTACGGGCCCGGCTGGTTCCTGCGCAGGCACCGCCTGACCAGCGCCTGGCCCTCCTCGATCAGGGCCAGGTCCCAGCGGGTCCTGTCCTGGTCGGGCAGCAGCACAAGCGGCGCCCCCGGCGCCGAGCGGGCCGCACTGCGGGAGTGGGTGAGCAGCAGCAGCGCGAGCAGGCCGAGCACCTCAGGCTCGTCCGGCATGAGCTCGGCGAGCACCCGCGCCAGCCTGATCGCCTCATCGCACAGGTCGGTCCTGAGCAGGCCGTCCCCCTCGGTCGCGGTGTGCCCCTCGTTGAACACCAGGTAGATCACCGCGAGCACCGCCGCCAGCCGGTCGGGCAGCTCAGCGTCGCCGGGCACCCGGTACGGGATCCCCGCGGCCTTGATCTTCCGCTTGGCCCGCACGAGCCGCTGCGCCATCGTGGCCTCAGGCACCAGGAACGCGCGGGCGATCTGGGTGGTCTCAAGCCCGCCGAGCAGCCGCAGCGTCAGCGCGACCTGCGCGGTCCTGGCCAGCGCGGGATGGCAGCAGGTGAAGATCAGCCGCAGCCTGTCGTCCGGCACGGCTACCGCCTCTCCGGACGGCTCGCCCGCGTCGTACAGCAGGGCGGCCTGGGCGTGCCGGTCATGACGGGTCGCCTCCCTGCGCAGGTAGTCGATGGCCCGGTTGCGTGCCGTGGTAGTGATCCAGGCGCCTGGGTTGGGCGGCACCCCCGCCCGCGGCCACCGGTCGACCGCCACGGTGAAGGCCTCCTGGACCGCTTCCTCGGCGAGGTCGATGTCACCAAGGAAGCGGATCAGGGCGGCCACGCACCGGCCGTACTCGCGCCGGAAGTGACCTTCGACCTCGCCGGGGTGCAGCGTCATGACCGTGCTCGTCCTGGCTGGTTCCGGCTAGTCCTGCGGTATCTCCTGGAACGGCCGGACCTCGACTGCCTCGGCGCAGGCCCTGGTCGCCTTCGCGGCCCAGGCAAGGGCATCGTCCAGGTCATCGGCCTCGATCACCCAGAATCCGCCGAGCTGCTCCTTCGTCTCGGCGAACGGGCCGTCCGTGGTGATCACGTCGCCGCCGCTGACCCGCACGACCGTGGCCGTGTCCGGCGGATACAGGCCGCCGGCGAAGACCCAGGCGCCCGCCGCCTTGAGCTCGGCGTTGAGTGCCTCGACGTCCTGGTAGGCCTGCTGCGTCTGCTCGGGCGGGCGCTGCGACTGGCCGTCGACCATGTGGACGGAGAGCAGGTACTGCTTCATGGTGACAGTTCCCTTCGTGTTCTGACCGGACTGGAGCCGGTCTCTCACCATGGCTACGAATTCCGGCGGGCTGGATCGACACGAGCGCGGAGAGGCGGAGAAAATTTCTCTTCCCGCCCGCCACGGGCACCCGTCCATCCTCGCGCTCCGATGGTGACAACTGACCCTAGGCACGACAGGCTATGTCTCATACGGTGCCCTGACTGGTAAGGAATGAGCTGTATGCCTGATCTGCTGACCCTCTACGCGTCCACCCAGCCGGACAAGCTCGCCGTCATCGACGACCGGGGCAGCGCTGACGTGGTCACCTGGACCTACGCCGAGCTCGAGGCGCAGGCGAACCGGCTCGCCAACGCGCTCGCCGGGCTCGGGACCAGCCGGGGGCAGAAGGTCATCTGGTGCGGGCCGAACTCGCCGCAGGTGGTCGCGGTGATGAACGCGACCAGGAAGATCGGCGCCGTGGCCGTGCCGCTGAACTACCGGCTGACGCCCGAGGAGGCCAGGTACATCATCGTGCACTCCGACGCCTGCATCGCGTGCGTGGACGTGGAGTGCGCGCACCTGTTCGCCGGCCTCGCCGACGAGCCGGCCGGCAGCCTGCGGCACGTGCTCGCCTACGGCGGCCAGGCCCCGGCCGGCATGGTGGGCGAGGACGTGGTCGCCGGCGCGTCGGCTGCCCCCCCGGCCTCGGCCGACAGCGATGTCCCGGGCGCCACGATGATCTACACGTCGGGGACCACGGGCAAGCCCAAGGGCGCCTACCGGAACATGACCGACCAGTCCACGGCCATCGCGCTGATCGGCTTCATCGGCTACACCCCCGACGACGTCTACCTCACCTCTGGACCGCTGTACCACAGCGGCCCGAGCGCGTTCATGGGCGCCGGGCTCGCGCTCGGCCAGACGATCGTGCTGCAGCGCAAGTTCGACCCCGAGGACTGGCTGCGCCTGGTGGACACCTACAAGGTGAGCTCGACGTTCTCTGCGCCGCCGCTGATCCGCCTGGTGTGCGCGGTGCCCGAGGAGGTCAAGGAACGCTACGACCGGTCGTCGATGCGGATCATGCTGGCCAATGCGGCCCCGTGGAGCTACGCGCTCAAGCAGAGCTACGTGGCGAACTTCCCGCCCGAGTCGCTCTGGGAGATCTACGGGTCGACCGAGCTCGGCGTGAACTGCATCCTGGAGCCCAAGGACCAGATGCGCAAGCCGGGCTCGTGCGGCAAGCCGGCACCGGGTGTCGAGATCAGGCTGCTCGACCCTGACGGCCACGAGGTGACCGGCACCGGGCCCGATCACTCCGGCGAGCTCTTCGTCCGCTCAACCGGGGTGTTCAGCGAGTACTACAAGCAGCCCGACAGCTACGAGGCCACACGGCAGGGCGACTTCCACACCGTCGGCGACATCGCCTACCGGGACGACGAGGGCTTCTACTACATCTGCGACCGCAAGAACGACATGATCATCTCTGGCGGCATGAACATCTACCCGGCCGAGATCGAGGCGGCGCTCGAGCAGCACCCTGACATCTTCGACGTCGCGGTCTTCGGCATTCCGTCGCAGGAGTGGGGCGAACAGGTGCACGCGACCATCGTGCCTGCGCCAGGCGCCGCGCTGACCGAGGCCGACGTGATCTCGTTCGCCCGTGAGCACCTGGCCGCCTACAAGTCACCCCGGTCGGTGTCGTTCGTAGCTGAACTGCCGAGGACGGGCTCGGGCAAGCTGCTGAAGCGCCAGCTCAGGGCGCCCTACTGGGCCGGGCACACCACCCAGGTCAGCTAGCGCCCACTCGCCCGCTCACGAGTCCCCCGGCTCGGAGAGCTCTGCCGACGCGGTGCCCGCCGCCTCAGTGCCCGCCGCCTCAGTGCCCGCCGCCTCAGTGCCCGCCGCCTCAGTGCCGACGCGCTCGCCACCTACCGCACCGGCTGAATCCGTCAAGCGCTCGACCTGCGCGGCGAGCTCGACCTGCGCGGCGAGTTGGCGCACGGCCTCCGCGAGTGCGGTCAGGCTGGGATGCGCCGCCGACCAATCCGCGCGGGCGGATTCCTGTTGCTCGATCAGCTCGCGCTCTTTGTCGCGCAGCGCCGCCGCCCGCTCGTCGTCCTCCGCATCCTCCGCGGCATGCCTGGCGGCGCGGACCCGCCGGATCTCCCCCTCACTGGCTCGCTCGTCGGGCCCGGCGCCGACCCGTTGTTCGAGTGCTGCCAGGCGCGCCTCAACCGCCATGAGCTGCGCGCGGACGCCAGTGAGCAGCGACCGCTCCCTGCGGGCGGCCACCACCGTGAGCGACACCGACGGCACCTCTGGGGCGCCGCGCTCCGAGGATCCCGCGCTCTGCCCGCTCTGCAGCACCCGAATGACCGTGCGGCGGACGTCGTTCAAGTCGACGCCGAGCTGTACGAGAACCTGGACCGCCACCCCATCGCCCTCGCGCAGCAGCCCGAGCAGGATGTGCTCGGTCCCGATGTAGTTGTGGCCGAGGTGCAGCGCCTCACGCAGCGAGAGCTCAAGCACTTTCTTGGACTGAGGAGTGAATGGGATATGGCCAGCCGGCGCCTTCGCTCCCACGCCGACTATCTCCCGGACCACCGTGCGCGCGGCGTCCAGGCTGACCCCGAGCGACTCGAGCGCCTGAGCAGCCACGCCCTGCCCCTCGTTGATCAGACCGAGCAGGATGTGCTCAGTGCCGATGTAGTGGTGCCGCAGCAGCCTGGCCTCCTCATGCGCCAGGACAACGACACGCCGGGCCCGATCGGTAAAGCGCTCGAACATCGCCGGACCTCCTATGCACCCATTGACGAGAATAAATGCATCTGTCCATCACAATCCACGCCCGCTCGCACCGCCCCCTGACCCAGCGACCGCGCGACGTCACAGACTGCCGCGGCCCAGCTGCTCTTATCATCCGCTCCGGTCACTTATCATCCGCCAGCGTCATGATCACGAGGCTTTTGGGATATTTTGTGAGGCACCAGCGGATGCAAAGTC
>CAVZHC010000021.1:0-68032 GCA_963774905.1 uncultured Actinomycetota bacterium
GATCTCGCCGGGGTGGGAGAGCACCGGATCGGTGGCGAAGCGTCTGCTGCGAAGAGCTCCGCCGGCCACATGACCTCTGGGCTAGACCGGCGAGCCTTGGCGTTGGCCGCCCGGTTCGATAGGCCGGCGAGCTGCTGCGGCTCCCTTCGGGCTCAGGCCCGGCGACGGCCCCAGATTCGCAGGATGACGATGCCGGTCACCGCAAGCCCGACCGCCAGCGCGGCAAGCTGGACCTCGGGCTTGGCCATCTGCTCAGCGGCCTGCTCACGCAGCCGCCGTATGTTGCTGGACGGGCTGACCCGGTCGGCCAGCGAGTCGATGGTGCGGGCCAGGTTCTCCCTGGTCCGCTCGATCTCCGCGACGATCTCGTCGGAGTCGCGCTTGGCGACCTTCCCGTTGACGCCCTTGCCCTCGGCCACTCCGCCGCCCGCCTGGTCCTTCGCGCCGCGGGCGCTCGCCGCGTGGCCGCCAGTGACGGCGGCCTCGCCCGCAGCGGCCCGGCCGTTCACGGCGACCGTGCCTGACGGCTGCGCCGGGCTGTCCTGATCCGCCATCTCACGTATCCCCTTCCGGGCGGAGCACGGTCTCACTCGCCTGCATCCAGTTTCCCAGGCTCGCGCACCTCACGCGCGCGTGCCCCGCCCGTCCCCGCGCCGGCGTCTCCACGGCTGTGCTGCTAGACCGCAGATCGCCTAGATTACGCCCTCGCGCGACGCGGCGCGGTGGCCCCGGCCCGATGCCGCTGGCCGCCGCGCCCGCTAGGTGCCACGCACCGGGTCACCGCACCTCACGTGGTCATCTATTCAACTGCACGTGGTCGCTTTTTCAATGACCCGGTTTGGCGATGGTTCTGCTACATGCCGCTGATCAGCGCCGATAGGTGTCAGTCACCGCAGTTATGATCGCTAGGTGACGATCGACGCGGTGATCTTCGACTGGGGCGGGACGCTGACGCCCTGGCACACCATCGACGGCGCCGAGCTCTGGCTGGAGATTTGCGCCCCGCACTTTCCCGACGATCACCAGGACCGGGCGGCGGCGGCCTGGCGGGCCGAGCTCGAGCTGTGGGAGCTGGCCAGGACCGAGCAGCGCAGCGCGACCGTGCACATGGTGTTCGAGCGGGCGGGCATCGAGCCGACCGCGGAGCTGCTGGCCAGCTATGTGCGCAGCTGGGAGCCGCACACCTTCACCTATCCCGAGGGCGCCGAGGTGCTCGCGTTCCTGCGGTCATGCGGCATCAGCGTCGGCGTGCTCTCGAACACCATGTGGCCGCGCAGCTGGCACGAGGACGTGTTCCGGCGGGACGGCGTGCTTCACCTGATCGACGGGGCCGTCTACAGCAGCGAGATCGACTGGACCAAGCCGCACCGCGAGGCGTTCCTCGCCGCGATGGCGGCGGTCGGCGCCAGCGACCCGAACCGCTGCGTGTTCGTGGGCGACCGCCCCTGGGACGACATTCATGGCGCGAAGAGCCTCGGCATGCGTGCCGTGTTGCTGCCGAACGCCGACGTGCCGGCCTTCGACGGCGCGCGGCCAGATGCGGCGATCGCGAACCTGGCCGAGTTGCCGCCGCTCATCGAGGCGTGGTCGGCAGGTGGGTCAGGGCTCAACGGGGGCTGACTCGCGGGCGGCCCAGCGGAAGATCCCGGTCGCCATCGTTGATGTCGCCGCATCGGCACGAACGGTGAATACCCGCTGCCTGACCTGGGCGATGCCGGGGTCGCCAGGGTCGGCCAGCCACGCAAGCTCGGCCAGGTGCCCGGCCAGCCGGAGCGCCGCCTCCCGGCCCGCCTCGTCGCCGCCGACCAGCGCGAGCGCGCGGTCGGCAAGCACCCGCGGCCCGCCGGCCAGCGCGGCAAGCTCGGCCGCCAGCACGCGCTCGGGAGCCGGCTTGAGGCTGGCCGGGTTGCCGTCCCACCAGCCGCCGTACTGCCGCCAGACGGTGTGCACGACGAACTCGGGCTCGTCGTAGACCGGGCGCAGGTACGGCCGGTCCATCAGGTGCGCGGGCGGAACCACGCCGTGGATGGCATCGTCCAGCCGACCGCCGCCGTTCATCACAGCGAGTGTCTGGTCCACCAGCGAGTCGAGCAGGTCAGCGGTGTCGGTCAGCGCCTGCCTCACCCGGCCGGCGCCCACGACCGGCAGCCCGTGGCCAGGCAGCAGGAACTCGGGCTCGAGCGTGACCATCCGGCGCAGCGCGTCGGCCCACTCCCGCGGGTAGCGCTGCACCTTCTGCGGGTTCCCCGCGTTCGGCGACGCCCAGATGAACAGGTCGCCGCAGCACAGCACCCGCGGCCCGGAAACCCAGGTCACGGTGTGGTCGTCGGTCTCGCCCTTCTCGTGCCGCAGCAGGAACGGCACTCCCCCGACCTCAAGCGCCAGCTCGCCGTCGTAGGTGCGGTCCGGGTACCGGTACTCCACCGGCCAGTGCAGCCCGTCCACGCCGAACTGGCGCCGGTTGATCACCTCGTTGTACCCGGCGGTCGCGATGTACCGGTCGAACCTGGCGGGCAGCGCCTCGTGCGCGACCACCACAGGCGCCAGCCAGCCGCGCTCGGCGGACTCGGCCTCCCAGACCGGCACGCCGAAGACGTGGTCGATGTGGCCGTGTGAGTACACGGCGGTGTTCAGCCGGTCGCCGTTCCACCGGCGCAGCTCGGCGTGCACCGCCGCGGCCACGAACGAGCTGCCGGTGTCCACCAGGACCAGGCCGTCGCCGGTGCGGAACGCGGACACGTTAGCGAACGCGGGGACGAAAGCGACGCCCTCGCTGATCTCGGCCAGCCCGCCGAGGTGGCTGACCGGGTGGAACTCCCCCGTGGTGACCTCGCCGCGCCACAGCCGGTCGGCCAGGTCGAGCACGTCGTCGGGCATGATCGCCGTCCCCCTCATCTCGATGCTGCACCGGCTGTTCACGATGGCATAACCAACCACAGCCCGCCGGACCAGGGGCAGCAGAAGCGAGCCGCCCGCGGTTCCGCCCTGCGCCGTTTCCGGCCGGTCCGGTCGGCGCAGACTCCGGGTACGGATCTGGCCCGGCGGGTCCTTCCAGGACCCGCCGGGCCAGCAACCAGCCGATTCCCGCGCCCGGCCAGAACGGCCGGCCCGGGGTCAGCCCCTCATCGCGGCCAGCTCGGCGTCCACCATCTCCTCGTGCTCCTGCTCGTCCTTGCGGGCGGCCGACGGGCTCCAGCGGCCGCGCAGCAGCGGGATGGAGAGCAGGAAGAACACGATCCCGCCGAAGCAGATCCAGTACCAGGTGCGCCACTGGCCCGCCGTCTTCGCGGCATCCGCCGCCACCGTCGGACCATTGGCGGCGGCGTACTTGGCGATCTTCGGCGGCACCTTGCTCAGCGCGGTCAGCTCCTTGGTGTATGGGGTGAGCTTGGCGAGGTCGGGCGCCGCGGCCTGCAGCGCGGTCAGCTGCGCGGCGAAGGGCGCGATCTTCGTCAGGTCGCCGCCGACCGCGATGACGCCGTCGATGGCGGTCTTGTTGGCGGCGATGACACCGAGGATCGCGGTGCCCTTCTTGATGTCGGCCGGGGTGGTGCCGCCGCCCGCGGCGACCACTGCCTTCGCCGAGAGAGCGGCTGGGATCTTCGCCGGGTTCGGGTACGTGGCCAGCTTGGTGAAGAGCGCGGCGTTGGCCTGGATCACCGCGAGCTCGGGCGCGAACTTCTTCGCGTTGGCGAGCTGGACCGCGTCCTTCGTGGCCAGCGCGACGATGCTCGCGTGCGTCTTGTCGAACGCGATATCCGGTGCGTCCTTGGTGGCGATCGCGACGATCGACGGGTGCGTCCCTGCCCAGGCGAGGGCCGTGCCGTACTGGCCGACCGCGCCGCTGTAGTTGACCAGCGGGGTGACCGTGTTGATCACGACGGGGATCAGGATGAACGCCAGGAACACCACCACCCGGATGATCCAGCCCCAGATCGCCAGGCCGGTCGCGGTCAGCGCCGGGTTGTGCGCCTCCACCGTCTCGGTGAAGCTGGCCATCCACGGCGTGTAGGCCACGCCGAGCGTGAACGCGAGCACGGCCAGGATGATCGCCAGCGTGTAGTAGCTCGGATGGTGGCCGGCCTGCAGCAGGTAGATCACGGTCATCACCGCCGCGCCCACCCCGCCGATCACCATGAACGGCTTGCGCACCCGGAACCGGTCGGAGACCACCCCGATCAGGATGACCGCGATCGCGTTGAAGCCCCAGTTCCAGTTGCCCAGCGCGTCGGCGCTATGCACCGACATCCCGAAGACCGAGGTCAGGTAGATGACGGCGAAGCCGACGGCCGTGTAGTAGATCAGCAGCATGATCGCCACCGCGATGGCGGAAATGATCACGTCGGCCTTCAGCAGCTGGCGGAACGGGTGCCGCAGCGCGGCCTCGATGTCGATCCCCTTGGCCTTGGCCTCGATCAGCGCACGGTCGTGCAGCGTCACCATCAGCTGGTCACGCAGGCCGGGCGAAAGCTCGCGCAGGCCGACCAGGGCGATCAGGAACACCACCAGCCCGGCGATGCCGCAGATGATGTACTCGTGCGTCCAGAACCTGGAGGTCGGGACGAGCGGCACCGTGTGGCTGGCCACCACGAACACCACCAGGCTGCCGAGCACCGGGCCGCTGGTCCAGAAGCCCATCGCGGTGGCGCGGCCGACCTGCGGAGAGAAGTCCCGGATCAGCGCAGGGGTCGCCACCAGGCAGACGCCCTCGACCACGCCGACCACGAAGCCCTCGATCGTGAAGGCCCACTTGTTGGTCGCGTTCGGCAAGATGACGGCGACGAACACGCCGGTGAAGAACAACCCGAACACCACCAGGTTGGCGCGGCCGAGCCGGTCGGTGAGGCCGGCGAACAGCGAGCCGAAGGCGCCAAGCAGGTTGCCGAACGCGAGCGTCACGACGAAGAACGTGAAGCTCATGTGCAGGTTGACCAGGATCAGGGTGGATACGGAGCCGCCCACGTAGAGCTCGTAGTAGAGCATGATCGTGGCGAGCACCGTGATGGCTAGGTAGAGGATGCGCGGTCCGGTGTCGGGATAGGAGTCCATCTGGCGGCGCCACAGCCAGGACGCTCCGCCGCGACCACTCGAAACCATTTCCTCCGCGGTCACACTCATGCGGACCTCACCGTTGTCGAGGGTGATACATCCGGCAGCCCCGGACGTGAGGTCAACATATCTGCACTATCTGTGCAAGATCAATAGTCTGGGCGGAGCAGGACAATGGGCCGGTTCCGGCCGCCGCCCGTGGCCCGGACAGCTAGGCCAGCGCGAATCCCGCCTGGCTCAGCAGCGCGGAGAACGTTCTGGTCAGCAGCTCCTTCGCGCCGAGCGGGCTGAGGCCCAGATCGGTGCGCAGCGTCTCCCAGAACGACCACAGGCTGATCGCGTGCAGCGCATCGACGAGCTGGTCCCGCTGGGTGCAGGGAAGCTGGCTCAGCTCCGGGGCGAAGATCCGCTGCACCTCAGCGCGGGAGCCCGAGTTTCTGTGCTTGCGGTCGCGGGAGAGCTGGTCGGAGAACGGCTGGTGGATCCGGGCCGCGCGCCAGGTGGGCGTCATCTCCTCGAGCACCCTGGCCCGCTGGGAGGCGAATGCCTCGACCCTGGAGGCGAGCGGCTGGTCAGGATCGATCTTGCGCACCAGCGATCGCTGGATCTCCCGGTCCCGCCGGACGGCCTCGATCAGCAGTGCCTCCCGGTCGGCGAACTGCTGCCACACGGTGCGCAGCGAGACACCTGCCCGCTCGGCTATCCGGGGAACGGTTGGCCGCAGGTCGCCCTCGGCGTGCAGTGCGCGCATCGCGTCGACGATGGCGCGCCTGGTCCGGTGCGAGCGGGCCGCCCGGCCGTCCGCTGGCTCTACGTCAGCGGACTCGACCTCCGCGATCTCACCGAACTCCGCCCACTCCGTCTCGCCAAGATCCGCCGCCACGTCCAGCTCCCCCTTGCCAAGGGCCCCCGACTCAGCGCTCCGCGCCAGGCGCTCGCGCTCGGCTCCGCCGACCGCACCCCTGTCCGTCTGGGGACCGGGCATGCTCTCGACGTACACGAATTCATAGTAATGCGGCCCGCCGACACCGCCGCTCCAGTCGGAAATAGACCGCAGGAGCTGCCTCCGCCCGGCACCGCGTACCGCGCTCGGGCGTCTTACCAGCGGCCGTGCTGACTGCGGCCGTGCCATCAGCGACCGTGCTTTCAGGGACCGAGGCTGAACCTTTGGCGGCAGCCAGGTAGTCGTGATAGGCGACATAACGCTCCGACCGGAGGTGCCGTGAACCGGGAGGCGGAAGGATTCGCGCAGTTCGTCGAGATGCGCGAGCGGGCGCTGCAGCGCACCGCGTGGCTGCTCACCGGCGACTGGGCGCTGGCCGAGGACCTGGTTCAGACCGCGCTGGCGCGGACCTGGCCGCACTGGGCGCGGATCAGGCGGCGCGACGACCCCGAGATCTACGTCCGCCGCGTTCTGGTCAACACCTGGGCGACCTGGACCAGGCGCCGGTGGCGGGGTGAGCTCGCCGCCGCGTCGGTGCCGGACAGCGTGGACCCCGGTGACTTCGCCACCGAGGTCGCCGTGCGGATGGCAGTGCGGGGAGCGCTGGGGTCGCTGACCGACCGTCAGCGCGCGGTGCTGGTGCTGCGGGTGTTCGATGACCTGTCCGAGGCCCAGGTGGCGCAGGTACTCGGCTGCGCGCTCGGAACGGTCAAGAGCACGATGGCGCAGGCGCTGGCCAGGCTGCGGCACGACCCGAGGCTGACCGAGTTGATGGGACTTGAGACCCGATGAACGAGATACCGGCCAGGGAAATGGAGACGCAGTTGCGGATACTCATGAGCATCGCAGCCGACCAGCCGCCACGGCGGGTGAGCGTCGAGGCGGTCCGCGCGAGAGTGGCGCGCCGCCGGACGGCACAGTGCCTGGCCGCCGCGGCGGCCGTGGTACTGGTCGGCGGCGTCGGTGTCGCTCTCGCCGCGCAGGTGACCGGCCAGACTACGGCCACCGGGCCGATCCAGGCAGGACCGCCGCCTTACTACGTGCAGCAGAGCATCGCCGTGGCGGCCGCGTCGTCCGGCGTCGTTCGGTCAAGCGCCACAGGCGAGGTCACGGCCACGATCCGATGCCCATGGCCAGGAGCGCGCGTCGCCACTTCCGCGATCGCCCCTGCCGACCACCGCACCTTCTTCATCGTCTGCCAGAAGACGGCGGCGCAAGGCAAGACCACGGTGATCACCGGATCGCGGATCTACCAGCTCAACCTCACCAGTTCCGGGCGTGCGGGCAGCTACGCCCCGGTCAACGGCGGTGACCTGCCCGGGTTCAACGTCAGCGGCATCACCGCCACGCCGGACGGATCCGAGCTCGCGGTCAGCGGCTCGACGGCCGTGGCCGCAACCTCTCCCGTCGAGGTCATCGTCATCAACACCAAGACCGGCGCACATGCAATCTGGAGCGGCTTCGCGAAGGTTCCAGGCCAGGTCTGGTACAGCGTGGGCGGCGATATCTCGCTCACCGCTAACGGCCGCGAGCTCGCGTTCCTCGTCCAGCCGCGCTGCGTCAAGGCGACGGCGGCCCCGCCCTGCCACGTCTCCGGCGGCGAGGAGGTGCGGGCCGTGAGCCCGGCCGACCGCGGCGGCCAGCTGAGCTCCAGCCGACTGCTGATGAAGCAGGCCTGGATCATGCGGCTCTCGGCCGGCTACATCAACGACGCGGTAATCAGCCCGGACGGCTCGACGCTGACGCTGGCCGTGGTGAGCGGCCCGGCCAGACCTCAGGCGCAGAGCTCGGTCTCGGTGCAGCAGGTGCCGACGTCCACCGGCAGGCATCCGACCATCCTGTACCGGATGCTCACCGGCAGCGGGTTCACCTACCAGTTCTTCAGCTCCGACCCGTCCGGCCGTTACCTGATCCTGGATGCCGGTCCCGCGCGAGGCGCGCTGGCCAACGGCTGGATTGATCACGGCAGTCTGGTGCCGCTCGCGCCGAGGAATGGCGCCGGAATCCTCTACGAGACCTGGTAGCACCTGCGGCGGCACGCCGCCGGCGTGACAGGCCTGGCAGCGGGGTCTCCGGTAGTGGCAGCGACGCCGGACCGGAGGCCCCGCTACGTCGGCCCTCAGCCTGCGAGCTCAGAGATCACCTTGTCGGCGAACAGGTCGATGCCAGCGCGGTCGTAGGCCGCCTCGGGGAAGTAGCAGATCGCATATCCCAGGCCAAGCTCGCCGATCGCAGCAAGGCGCTCGGCGATCTGCTCGGCAGTGCCCACGAGCGGGCCGGACGACAGGCCGGTCACGGACCGGTCAAGCATGTCCGCCGGGATCAGCGGCGCATAGCGCGCCCGTGCCCAGGCCAGCTTGTCGGCCACGTCGGCCTGCGTCTCGCCGATCACCACGTTGAAGTTGGCCGACCTGACGATGGCGTCGAAGTCAGTTCCTGCGTCCTTGCAGTGCCCGGCCAGGATCTCCGACTTGCGCCGGAAGGTGTCTGGGTCGCTCGCATCGAAGTTCGTGTACCTGGCGTACCTGGCGGCGATTCGCAGCGTCTTCCGCTCGCCCCCGCCGGCGATCCACAGCGGGATGCCGCCGTCCTGAACCGGCAGCGGCCGGCAGATCGCGCCGTCGACCTGGTAGTGCCTGCCCGCCAGGGACGCCGTGCCGGTCGTCCATAGCTGCCGCATGATCTGCACGCCCTCGTCCAGCATGCCGAGCCGGTCACCCGCACCAGGGAAGCCGTAGCCGTACGCGCGCCATTCGTGCTCGTACCAGCCGCCGCCGATGCCCATCTCCACCCGGCCGCCCGAGATCACGTCGATGGTGGCGGCAACCTTCGCGAGATAGGCCGGGTTCCGGTAGCCCATGCAGGTGCACATCTGGCCGAGCCGGACCCTGCCGGTCGCGGCGGCGAACGCCGACATCAGCGACCACGCCTCGTGGGTGGCCTCCTGCGTGGGCACAGGGACAGTATGGAAATGGTCGTAGACCCAGATGGACTCGAACGGTCCGGCGTCGGCCGCCTGGGCTAGATCGCGCATCGCCGTCCACTGATCGGCGGCCGGAATGTCCGCCAGATCGAGCCGCCATCCCTGAGGTACGAAGAGCCCGAATCGCATACGGTCATCCTATTGACCGCCCGATCGGCGCCCGGCCCGGTCCCTTGGGTCTGGGAGAGCACTCGCTGCGAGATACCCGGAATGCTCACTTTTGATAGGCTCTTCGACTCTGGCTGATAATGCTGCTACTTACAGGCAGTAACTGAGGGGGCGTGCTTCATGACCGTGGCCTACTGGATCGTCGCCGCATTGCTGGCGCTGCTCTACTTGTACTCGGGCGGGCTGAAGGTACTGCGGTCCCCGGACCAGCTGCGGCCGATGATGGGCTGGGTCGATACCGTGCCGCTGAGGCTCGTGCGAACCATCGGGGCGCTTGAGGTGCTCGGAGCGCTCGGGCTGATCCTGCCCCCGCTGACGGGCATCGCACCGGCCCTTGCACTTGCCGCAGCTACCGGCCTCGTACTGATCCAGGTCGGCGCGATTGCTCTGCACCTCCGCCGCGGTGAGGTCAAGCTGATCGGGCTGAACATCGTCCTGCTCGCCCTCGCCGCCGTCGAGATCTGGCTGGCAACCACCTGGCTGTAGGGCGCTAGCCGGAGCAGCGCGGGGAAGGCAGGCTACCTTGGCCGAGCGGTGCGCCGCTTGGCCTTCGGTGCCCATGGCCAGGGCCGCTTGGCAGCGCCAGCCTGGGCGGCTCCGCTGGGGACCGGCTTGCCGGCCCCTCATTGGATCGGCTTGCGGGCATGGCAGGCTCGTGCGAGCCCTCTGCAACTGAGTCATCATGCGATCGTCAGCGTGAACGGGTTGTTGCGGTCTGGGCATAGTGATGCGGCCCGCGGGGGGGCGGGCCGCATCAGTTCTGGCGTGGCCGAGGAAGCGGACCGTCTATGCGGCCGTCTTGACCGCGGGGGCGGTCCCGGTCAGGCCAGGCTCGGCGGCGGCGGGGCGGGCGGGGGCGCCGGGGGCGGCGCGGTGGTGCTGGCGGTAGCCGGCGATCAGGCCGTCGATCCCGATCCAGCTCGAGGTCCGCCACATGGTAAGGACGACGATCGCGAACAGCGCGTACCAGGCGCACACGCTCGCGGTCCCCGACATCACGTAGGTGAACAGCAGCGCCAGGCTGCCCAGCGCCGCGATCCGGGTGAACAGCCCGGCGACCAGCGCCACGCCGATGGTGAACTCGGCGACCGCGACCAGGATCCCGATCCACCCCGCGTTCGGCACCACGAAGCTGTGCAGGAACGTCCCCCACCAGGAGTAGGCGGGCACGCCGTGCGCGGCGAACCCGGCCACGCCGGCGCCGCCGTGGTGCAGGAAGTACGGGTTCTCCGCGCCCACCAGCTTCGCCCAGCCCGCCTGGATCCACATGCACCCCAGCCAGACCCGCATCGCCAGCCAGCCCACCGCCAGCACCCTGGACTGCTTGACCCACTCCCACACGCCCAGATTCGACCGCCTGGCCGGGTCACCGATCACTGCAACAGGGATATTCGTCATTTCGAAGGCTTCCTTCTTCTCTAGCACTTTCCCTTGCCGCACTCATCCTCACCCGCCCGCCCGGCACCACCGCAGAGCCGAAAGTCCATTCCCGCAGGCCGAAAGCCCTCTCTATACCCGGGCGGGCGGAAGTCACCAGGCCATTCACCAGCGGGCGCGGCCGCCGGGGCCTGCGGGGGCCTGCGAGACGACAGCCTCACCCGCATGACGTCGGACGCCTTGCGAACATCCATCCGGAGCGTTAAGTTAGGTCTACCTAACTTAGGTGAGCCTAACCTAAGCACTGTGCTCGGCAAGACCTCGCTGATGGCCGAAGGAGTCCGGCATGCGCTTCCCCCGGCCGTCGCAGCCGCGCGCGATCCTCGTCCACGCGATTTGCCCGGGAGCAGCAAATTGACTACCGCACCACCAGCGCCCACGTCCCGGCACCACGGCACGCCTCGCCGCAGATCGCGGCGAGCCGGCGCGGTCATGGCGGTCGCGGGACTGTCCGCGGGGCTGCTCGCCGCGTGCGGCAGCGCGTCCGGCACGTCCGTGAAGGGCGCGATCACGCTCTACAGTGGCCAGCATGAGCAGACCACTCAGACGCTGGTCACCGCGTTCGAGCAGAAGACCGGCATCAAGGTAGACGTCCGGTACGACGACGAGGACGCGTTCGCCGACGAGATCATCGCCGAGAAGGCGCACCCGGTCGCCGATGTCTTCTACACCGAGAACTCGCCGGTACTTGAGTACCTTCAGGGCCTGGGCATGCTGGCCCCGGTCAGCGCTTCAACCTTGGCGAAGACCCCCGCTCAGTACAACTCCCCGCAGGGCGACTGGGTCGGCGTGTCCGCCCGGGTCAGCGTGCTCATCTACAACCCCGCCCTGATCCGCAGGTCCCAGCTGCCCACCACCGTGCTCCAGCTCGCGAACCCGAAGTACAAAGGGCTGCTGGCGTTCGCGGCGGGGGAGACAGATTTCCAGCCCGTTGTCACCTCCGTGGCCCGCACCTATGGCCAGGCCCGGGCGCTGACGTGGCTGGAGGGCATCAAGGCCAACGCCGGCCAGCACGTCTATCCCGACAACGAGACCATCGCCGACGAGGTCAACCGCGGCGCCGTCGCGTTCGGCGTGGTCAATCAGTACTACTGGTACCGGATGCGCGCCGAACTTGGCGTCGGCAACGTCCACTCGGCTATCACGTACTTCGCTCCCCGCGACCCCGGCTACGTCCTGGACGTCTCGGGCGCCGCCATCCTGAGGTCGTCGAGGAACAAAGCTGACGCGCAGAAATTCCTTGCGTTCATCGTCTCGAAGCAGGGGCAGGAGATCATCGCGCACTCGACCAGCTTCGAGTATCCCCTCGACGACGGTGTCAAGACCGCAGCGCCCGAGACACCATTCTCCCAGCTCCAACCTAACCCGATCACCACCGCCGAACTCGGCGACGGATCGACCGCCATCGCGCTGCTGCGCAAGGCCGGCATGCTGTGATACCCGGTGCCGGGACGGTCACGATCCGTCCAAGCACTGAGCGACCGGCGGGCGGCGGCGCGGCTGGCCGGGGGCCCCGCGTGCTCGGCGTACGGCGGCGCTGGCGGACAGCACGGCCGAGCGGGCTGCTCGCGGTCAGTGTCCTGGTAGTGGCCGTGCTGATGCTGCCCCTGGTGTTTCTCCTGGTCGAGGCCCAGGGATCGGGGATCGGCAAGATCATCGCGCTGATCGGGCGACCGCTGACGGCGCAGTTGCTGTGGAACACCGTCCGGCTAGCCGTGGTGGTCACCGTCCTGTGCGCCGTGATCGGCACCGGGGCGGCCTGGCTGACTGAGCGCACCGACCTGCCCGGCCGCCGGATCTGGGCGGTACTCATCGTGGTGCCGCTGGCCATCCCCGACTTCGTGGTCAGCTTCGGCTGGGCCTCCCTCAGCACCGCCATCGCCGGCTACCGCGGCGCGGTCCTGGTGATGACTCTGTCGGTATACCCGCTTGTCTACCTGCCAGTTGCCGCCAGCCTGCGCAACGCCGACCCCGGTCAGGAGGAAATCGCCCGCAGCCTGGGCGCAGGGAAACTCCGCACCTTCTGGCGCATCACCGTCGGCCAGGCCCGCGTCGCCATCCTGGGCGGATGCCTGCTCGTCATCCTGGTCCAGCTCGCCGAGTACGGCGCCTTCGAGATCCTCGGCTACCAGACCTTCACGACCGAGATCTTCACGGAGACCTCGGCGCTCTTTGACATCCCGGCCGCCTGCGCACTGTCCCTCGTCCTCATCGCACTCGGCCTTGCGGCGCTGGCCGGCGAGACCGTGCTGCGGGGCCGCGGCCGGATCAGCCGGACCGGCCCGCAGGCCCAGCGCGCCACCCCGCGGCACCGCCTCGGCCGGTGGGCCGTGTTCGCCCTGGCGGCGCTCGGCGCCCTGGTCATCCTCGCGCTCGGCGTCCCGGTCGGCTCCGCTGTGTACTGGTGGGCCACTGGCACGGACCAGCCCTTCACCGGCGTCCCCCTGCTCAGCGCCGCCGGGTACACGGCCCTCTACAGCGCCTGCGCGGCCGCGCTGGCCACTGCCATGGCCCTGCCGGTCGGGATACTCGCCGTCCGCCACCGCGGCCGGGCGCGCAGGCTGCTGGAACGCAGCGCCTACCTCGTGCTGGCGATACCCGGCCTCATCATCGCCATCTCGCTCGCGTTCTTCAGCGAGACCTACGCGGACGGCTTGTGGTACCAGACCGCGCCGATGCTGATCCTGGCCTACGCCATCATGTTCTTTCCGCTCGCCCTGACCGGCGTCCGCGCCTCCGTCGCCCAGGCACCGCCCGGCATGGAGGAGATCGCTCGCTCCCTCGGCCAGCGCCGCCTCAGCGTGCTCCGGCGGGTCACCCTCCCGCTCGTCGCCCCCGGCCTGGCCGCCGCGTTCTGCCTGGTGTTCCTTTCCGCGGTCACCGAGCTCACCGCCACCCTCATCCTGGTCCCCACCGCCGTGCAGACACTGGCCACCCAGTTCTGGAACTACCAGCAGAACCTCGCCTACGGGCAGGCCGCACCCTTCGCCCTGGCGATGATCGCCATCGCCGCCGTGCCCGGCTATGCTCTCGGCCGGTTCTTCGACCGTCTCCCGGCCCGGGCGGGCCACAGCATCCAGCCGCCGGACGGCCCCCTGGCTGCCCGCGCGGCCGTCAGCGCGCCCGGCCGGTGACCGGCTCGCATCCGCCAGCTCGCCGACCGGACAGGTAGCGCCTGTCAGTGCCCGGCCCAGGCCAACACCGGCCCGCGGACCCTGACCGCTACCAGCGAGCCGGGCGCCAGCTGGGGCCCGCCCACGGTGCGGATAACAATCTGGGGCCCGTCCGGCTGCCCGTCCGGCTGCACCCGGATGACCGTGTCATGCCCGTAGTACTGGCAGGCCACCACGCGGCCGGTCAGGTGTCCGTGCAGGCCGGCCTGCACGCCGACATCGACCTCCAGCTGCTCGGGCCGGACGAGCACGGTCACCGCTCCTGCGGTTCCCAGCGCGGCCGCGCCGGCGGGCTCCACCGGCAGCCTGCCAAGGATCGTGTCCACTGCGCGACCCGCCGGGCGCGCTCCCGCGGGCGCGGCGGCGGCCAGGCGGCCCTGGAGCAAGTTGGCATCGCCCACGAACCCGGCCAGCGCCGGATCGGCAGGCCGCATGTACAGTTCCTGCGGCGCTGCGTACTGGACGATCTTGCCGTCGCGCAGCACCGCGACCCCGTCTGCCATCGACAGCGCCTCGTCCTGATCGTGCGTCACCAGCATCGCGGTCGTTCCTGCGGCCCTGCAGACCTGCAGCACGTCAGCACGGATACTGGCGCGCAGGTGCGCATCGAGGGAGGCGAACGGCTCGTCCAGGAGGACCACCTCTGGCCTGATCGCCAGCGCCCTGGCGAGCGCGACCCGCTGCTGCTGGCCGCCGGACAGCTGATGCGGGTACCGGTCGCCGAGGCCGACCAGGCCCACGGCGTCGAGGAGCTCAGCGGTCCGTCGCCCGCCCCTGTTCCGCTGCCGGAGCCCGAAGCCCACGTTCTCAGCGACCGTCAGGTGCGGGAACAGCGCCCCTTCCTGAGGCACATAGCCGATCTGGCGGTGCTCAGGAGACACATGCGCGCCGTCACCGTCCACCACGCGGTCGCCGATGCTGATCACTCCGGCATCCGGCCGCTCGAAGCCGGCCAGCAGCCGCAGCAGCGTCGTCTTCCCGCTGCCGGACGGCCCGAGGATCGCGGTGAACGAACCGGCAGGCACATCCAGGTCCACGCCCGTCAGCACCGGATGCGTCCCGAACGCCTTGCGCAGGCCGCTCACCACCAGTTCCTTCACGCCCTCATCCTTGCGCTCGCCGGGACCCCGCTGCAGAACCGGCCACGGACCATGCTAGCCACCCTGCGTCGGCGGACGACTTGGTGCGCCGCCGGCGGACGGCATGCGGCCGGGCGCATTCTGGCGTGGTCGCGGGCGTGCAGGCCGCGCTGCAGGGTTTGCGAGGAACAGGCGAACCAGATCATCTTTCTTAAGGGCGATCTGCTCCCCGGTACGGCTGGCTCGGGTCACCGGCCGTCAGCAGCGGGAAATGACCGACATCAAGGCTCTTGACTCGCCGCAGGTCGTGCATCAAGAGCCTTGCGGATTAGCGTCAATTCGGTCCGGACGGCGGCGCCGGCGACCTTAACCCGGTCGTTGAACGACCGCAACTGGGACAGTGAGGACGACCGTGCCTGCTCAGCGGTCAGCTTGGCGCGGGCACGGTTAGCCTGGATCAGCGCCTTGGCTATAGGGGCGATAGCGGGCGGGAACGGGAACCGCGCCAGGCTCGTGTCGAACGCATTCTCGACTGTCACTTCCGCTGTCAAGGCCGCTTTGGCTGCGGCGAGGTGCTGCCTTTCGTTGGCGGTGTAGGCGGCCATGTCGGTATTCAGTTGCCGGATGGTCGGAGTCGCGATCGTCATATACCGGCTGTCCAGCATATGCGCGGTCGTACATTGCAGGCCAGATGGCGATAGGTTGGGCTCGCACCCGGCGGCAGCAAGCGCGGCCTTATGACGCTCGCTGGTACCCGTGGCATAGACGAGGCCCGCGATCACCAAGACAGCGGCCAGGAAAGAAATAACCACGACTATGAGGCCGTCAGCTGTCTGCTCCTGGCCGCCTCTGGCATATGTCTCGCTCATCAAGTCCTGCTCCTTCCTCCTGCCTGTTCTGCTGGCGCCTGGAAGCCACTTCCTGTCGCAGCCTTACTCGTTGCTTGGGTGTTCTGTGAAGGAGTCGATTCCCTTGAAGATCTCCTCGTTAACGATAAAGATGAGTCCGAAAACGAAGAGCGCGAAAATCGGCATGATGGTGAGGTATACGAGCCAGTTCCGGCCTTCCCGTTGGCGAGCGGCGATCCAGCGCTTTACCGGCGGTAGCCTCAGGGTGAGCAGGAAGAGGCTGCACACTGAGTACTGGTAGAGGCGCTGATGGAAGATGGCGTCACCGTCACCAGCGAAGCCGGAGCCATCGCTACCGTGCTCGAACCCGAATCCCTCAAGCAGCATCAGGTGGACGGCGAGCAGCCCCCAGATGACATAGGTGAGGCGCTGCAGCCGCTTCCAGAACCGGCCGAGCTTGCGCTGCGCCCAGTGGTTGCCTGTGAGCAGGAGCGGGATGACCAGCATCACCATTATGAATCCCACGAGCTCGAAAGAGTGCCCGGCCACCCGGCCGAGAAAGCCTCCGGCGAAGGTATCGGTGAGACCGGCAGCGAGCGCGTCGCCGATGGCGCAGCACGCCATCATGATCCCGTACCAGCGCCGCAGCGGGACGAACCAGCGCTGCCCGGTGAGCGTGACGATGGGAGTGACGAGCAGGCACAGGAACAGGCACAGCTCGGCCCCGGTGCCCAGCGTGTCGTCGACCGACACAGAGAAGGTGTTCACGTTCAGCGTCAGGAGCGCGGGCAGCATGAAGAACAGGGGGAGCGCCGCAGGAGCACCGAGCAGAATAAGTGCGACCGCCTTCCGCTTGATCCGGGAGCCGCCGAACTTGAATTCCACCTCCATCCATTCGTCGACACCCCTCTTAGCCGCCCGCCCCTGCCGCTGGTGGCCATCGGTCGGCTCCGCTTTCTCGTTCCATGTATCCAAGGCATCGCCAGGATAGAGGTCTGGCTCGTAGTCCCTGGTAGTAGCCATCTCGCAGCTTCTCCTTCGATAGGACTAACATCGTTCCCACCATGGTTCTTGCCTTCTATAGCCTCCGGTTGTGCCGAATGCCGGCTCAGGCCGTCGCCGAATTGGCAGGCTATCTAGTTGTGATGCACGACGAACTGGTGTGACTTTCTAGCGTGACGCCCCTTCGGTTCCGCGGCGTGGTGCGCCGCAGCAGCCTCCCGCGCCAGGAACTGCTGGTCAGTTTCGTTGCCTGGCGTCTGGCCTACTCCGCCTCCTCGGAAGACGAAGAACTTGTATCCGTGTATCCCCATCTCCGCGGCACCGGAGATGACGGCGAACGAGAGCAGCGCCGCGGTGGAGTACGTTGCGATGCGCATGGCCTGGAGCTGCCTCGGTGCCTTTTGCGGCTTACTGGCAGGCGTTGTCCCCGGCTTTGCCGGCCCGGTCGGTCTGGTGGCAGGCCTCGCCGGCCTGGTGGCCGGCGGAGCCGACCTAGTGGTCGACGGAGCTGACCTCGTGCCGGGGGGTGCTGGCCTGGCATCAGGGAGCGGCGGAGCGGTCGCCGAGATCGTGGGAGCGGCGAGGCTTTCGGTGACGTACGCAGCCACCCGGCGCAGCTCGCCGGACATCGAGTCGAGCCGTTCCCTTAGCTCTGCGGCTTCCCGCTCTGCGGCCTCGCGTATCGCGACTGCCTGGCTGGTCGCCTGCTGGGTTATCGAGGCCGCGTCGCGTTCCGCGGCCTCGCGTATCGCGGCGGCATAGTCCTGCGCCTCTCGGGTGATCTGGGCCGTCTGGTCTTCGGCCAGCGGCACGACCCGTCCGGCCGTCCAAATCGAGTCCCTGTTCGGGGAGCGGCGATTCTGGAACCGTCCGGTCTCGGTTCCGGGGCCAGGTCCAGATGGGTCGGCCTCGCGGCGGTAGTCGGGGGTTTCCTGCCGGCCGAGGCCAGTTTGCCGCTGGTAGCGGTCCGCTTCGCGGCGTGCCGGGCCGGGCTCGTGCCGGTAGCCGGTCGTCTCCCGCCAGGGAGGATCTGCCAGATCGGCTGGTTGCTCTGGAACCTGACGACCCGCGTAGTCGGCGGTCCGAGGAACAGGCGCCGCGTGGTCTACGGTGGGCTCGTAGTCGGGGACGGCATGAAGCCGACGGTTGCCGTTGTGATAACCGGCATCAGGTGTCTGCGGTGGCGCGCTCCACGTCCTTGCCGACCCCCCTGGCCGCCGTGGCGGCAGGTCAGGGGCACCGGGTGCGCGAAAGGCTGGCATGGGCCCGGACGGATGGTCGGCCGGGAACTGGACCCGCGGTAGCGGCGCCGACGGATGCTCCCGAGGCAGTGCGGGCGGCGGTCCCCAATCTTGCCAGTCCTGGGGTTCCTGCCACGAGCGCCCGTCTTTCCAGTCCTGGGGTTCCTGCCACGAGCGCCCGTCTTGCCAGTCCTGCGGTTCCTGCCACGAGCGCCCGTCTTGCCAGTCCTGCGGTTCCTGCCACGAGCGTCCTTCGGGGGCCGCCGCCCAGTGTCCGTCGGGAGCTGCCGCCCAGCCTGGATCAGCGGCATCGCCGTCGTAACCGTTCCACTCAGGGTGGCCATTGCCCGCAGGCCACCCTTCGCGGACGGCCATGGGCCTGGCGGCGGGAGCGGCCGGGCCGTACCCGACCGCCTCGGGCCAGAATTCAGCCGTGTTCACGGGCGCACCATTTGACAGCAGCGACGGCTCAATTTCAGACCTCCGGTGCTTGGGCACCACGTGGCCTCCGACAGGTAAGCGCGCAAAGGCCAGGAGTTGGTCTCGGCGCGAGGCTGGAGATCGAGCTGACTCCCTACGGACCACAAGCTAGGCCCTCCAAGCAGCGCCCGCACAGGGACGTAATAATCCGTAAGGGACGAAAAACCCTTGGGGGGGTTAACTGGCGAGGGCGCTGCCAAGAGTTACGGAAGGTTACACACGGGTCGGTCGCCGACGTGCTCCTGGCCGGATCGCGGCGGCTCCATCGCTGTGATCTTGGCCGGGGTCAGCGAAAGACCGCGTCACCAGTGTCCGACCCGCGGATGTCCAGGAGATCGCAGCGCCGAGGACCGCCGTAAAGTTGACAAACGAGCAGGTCAGGGTGGCAATGGCAGGTTGGTGGCCATTATGCGGCCGCTTCGGCCCAGTCCAAAACAGTGAATTAGATCACGTGCCGGTAACGGCTCGGCGTAGACTGCGATTCCTCACTAACCCCCCCGATGCGGAGATAACGGAATTAGGTTAACGATGACCGCGCCCCCCGCTCGCGTCACCGTCCGCGTAGCCGTGCAGTCGTCCCGTCGGCTGCTCCGTGACACCTTGTCCGCGTGCCTGGCCCTTCGGCCTGACATCACAGTCGTTGGCAAGGTTGCGGAGGCGGACAGCATCCTTGCGCTCTGCGAGCTGCGCCAGCCAGATGTCGTAATCCTCGATGCAGGCCCCCGGCTTGGTGAGATCGCCGTGCTGGTCGGCGACCTGATACGCAGCTTCCCTGAACTGAATGTGATCGTGAGTTACCGCAATGCAACCGAGCAGGATCTGGCCGCTGTCTGCCGCGCGGGTGTTACCTCGCTCGTGCCCGAGTCACACGGCTTTACTGCCCTGCTCACGCTGCTACGACCGCGCAAGGCGCGGCACGCCCGTACAACCCCTGGCGGTCTGACCGACCGGGAAGTTGAGATCGTCGTGCTGACAGCTTCCGGGCACAGCGTTGGTGAGATGGCGGCCCTGCTCGGGATCAGCCCGCTCACGGTGGAGAACCTCAAGCGCCGCGTTTTCGCGAAGCTGGATGTCAGCAGCAGCGCGCACGCCGTATCCAGGGCTGCCTCGCTCGGGATGCTGGATCGCAGTGCGAGCCCTGCTCCCAGAGCACGCGCGGATGACAGCGGGGATTCGACCGTGCTGACAGTGGTGTCCGGCGAGGACGGCTCGGCCATCGATCAGGTAGCGGCGGTCCTGATCGCGACCCGGTTGCCGTTCGTGCTGGTACGGACGCCGGGGCCGGTGGCCGAAACGGATTGGGCTCGCTGGCATCGCGGCCCGATCGTGGCCGCCCTGGTCGATCCGGGACAGCAGGACTGGGATCTGGTCGCAGAACTCGGCATTCCGGCGATCCTGGTACACAGCAAGTCGGTTGACCCGCCGGAACTCGCCGATGCGCTGGCATCAGGCGCCAACGCGCTGGTGCCGGCCGACCGGATCGCCGACCACTTCCTCTCGGTATTGCTGATGGTGAGTCAGGGCTACCTCGTGGTCGGCTCGAGGCCGATGCGACCACTGATCGGAGCAGTCCGCGCCCGCTGGGAAGACGGAGTCGCCGGGAGGCTGGAACTGCCAGAACTGACGGCACGCGAAAGTGACATCCTCCGCTGCCTGGCCCAGGGGTACTCGATCCGGCAGACCGCCCGAGTGCTAGGGATTGCCCCGAAGACGGTCGAGAACGTCCAGACCCGGCTGTTCCGCAAGCTTGGCGTGCGCAACAGATCCGGGGCGTTCGCCGTCGCAGATGCGTTCGGCCTGCTGCCCGCGACTGCGACTGCGCCGCTCTCAGCCGGGGATCCAGGGGCCACGTCCCCCAAGGGGTATTCGTCGGTGTCCTGAAACGACTGGCGGTCTTAGTTTTGTCCGCAGCGAAGCGAGCCCTACCGTGGCCGAGGATCATGACATGACCCCGGGCGCGCACGTCGAATAGTCGAATAGGAGCATCAGATGACCTACATCATCACGCAGGCCTGCGTCGACCTACTGGACAAGACATGTGTCGCTGAGTGCCCGGTCGACTGCATCTATGAGGGCGAGCGCATGATGTACATCCACCCCGACGAGTGCGTTGACTGCGGAGCTTGCGAGCCCGTCTGCCCGGTCGAGGCGATCTTCTTTGAAGCCGACCTCCCTGGCGAAAAGAAGGACTATTACAGGGTCAACGTCGAGTTCTTCAACCACCTCGGCTCGCCGGGCGGCGCGGCCAGCGTGGGAAAGATCCATTCTGATCACCCGATCGTGGCAACGCTCCCGCCGCAGGGGGCAGGGTACTGACGCGTCCAGTTGCACTGACGCTTGCAAAGCGCTTCTCGCGGCAGCTGGGACACACCCCCGACCGACGCCGGTACTTCGAAGGACCGCATCGCGCGCATGAATCGCATCGGCGCTGTTCCGGTGCTTGCGCAGCGCCCGGCCACGGCGTCGGCAGCGACTGCGCCAGTTAGTCACCCCCGACAGGCCGTTGCCTGGTCCGCGGCGTTCGCCGCGTTGGCAGCGACTGCGCCAGTCGGTGACCGCCGACAAGTCGTTGCCTGGTATACGGCGTTCGCCGCGTTCGCCGGGGTGGTCCTCGCCACGTCCGGCCAACCGGTGCAATGGGTTTGGGCGACCTGGGCCGCCGGGGGTTACGCGCTGGCCGCACTCACTGTCGCGCTGTGGCGGTCGCGAGGCCGCGAGGTCGCGCTGGTCATAACTCTGGTCTGCGCACTGGCGGCCCCGCTGGCCTGGCAAGTGACGTTCGGCGGCAGGATGTCTAAGGTCGACGAGGGCTCACTAAAGGTTCTGGCCCGTTCCGCGGTTCTCCTGCTGCACCATGGCACCCCGTACCTGCCAGCAGACCAGATTTCGCGTGTCCTGGACTACAACCCGTACGAGCCCGCGATGACGATCTTCGGCCTGCCCGCTGCCGCCGGCCTGCACGGTGCGGCCGGCAACCCCAGGCTCTGGATGGCCATCACCTCGGCGGCGATCTTCGCCACAGCGTTCCGGCTTGCGAAGCCAGACGGCGCACTGCGCAGTACAGCGTTCGCCTTCGGCTCGCCTGTGCTGGCCCTGCCGTTGACGACAGGGCTCACCGATCTGCCGGTGCTAGCGCTGCTCAGCCTGACGCTCGCCTGCACCGCTGCTTGCCCGCGGCGGCGGCGAGCACAACTGGCGGCAGCCATCGCCCTTGGCGCGGCATGTGCCATCAAGGCCACCGCCTGGCCCGCCCTGCCGGTCATCGCCGCGATGCTCGCGGCCAGGGACGGCGCCCGGGCAGCAACCAGGTTCGCGATCACGGCCAGCATCACCATGACGGCGCTGGGCGCGGCGATGGCGCCGGCCTCAGTGACGGCGCCTGTGGCACTCTTTCAGAACACGGTGCTCTTCCCGCTCGGCATGACCAAGTATCAGACGGAAGCGGACAGCCCGCTGCCCGGGCACCTGCTCGCCGCCACCGGACCCGCGGGCCGCTGGGCTGCAATCGGCCTCCTCTGCGCTGCCAGCCTGGCGATAGGGATATCACTAGTCGTCCGGCCACCAGCGGACACCCAGGCGGCAGCGTGGCGGCTCGCTGTCAGTCTCGCCCTGTTGTTTGCATTGGCTCCCGCGAGCCGTTGGGGATATTTCGTCTACCCTGCAGCGCTGCTGGGCTTCGTCAGCATGGCCCGCAGCGAGCGCGGCCCTTGGATGTCGGCGGTCATGCGGAATCGTGATGCACCAAGCCAAGCACGGCTAGGTCATCAAGCAACTTCGAGCGTGATCTCATCAGGGCGCCGATCTCGGCGATCAGCGAGACCAGCGCCTCGCGCAGGTCAGCCACAGCCTCCTCAGGCGTCACTCCGTCGCCAACTGCCCCAGCTCCTGGGCGAATCAGCGCTGACGCGCACCATACCCCATCCTCGTCCTGGTCAAGGGTGTACGGCACATGCACGAGACGGCTCACGCCACCAGTGCAGATCAACCCAGCAGGAGCCAGCAGGAGCCAGCCGGCTAACTGACCGCATAGTCCGAGGCCGCTCGCGGCGACGGGTACGCATGGTGATTGGCTCGTATCTGCATACATGGAGCTCATAGCCATCGTGGGGCCGGTGGGATTCGAACCCACACTGGCAGGAACCTAAATCCTGTGCCTCTGCCGTTGGGCTACGGCCCCGGGTGAACCAGTCTTGCCTACCGGCCCTTGTGCGCCAAACTAGATTTCGCCGCCAGTGAGTCAGTCGGCCAGGCCCAGGTCCTTGCGCAGCCTGGCGACGTGGCCGGTGGCCTTGACGCCGTAGTAGGCGCGCTCGAGGGTGCCCTCCGGGCTGATCACGAACGTCGACCTGATCACCCCGACCGTCTCCTTGCCGTACAGCATCTTGGTGCCGTAGGCGCCGTAGGCCTCGAGCACCGCGTGGTCAGGGTCGGACAGCAGCGGGAACGTCAGGCCGTCCCGGTCGCGGAACCTGGCCAGCTTCGCCGGGCTGTCCGGCGAGATGCCGAGCACGGCGAACCCGGCGTCGGACAGGTCCTTCCTGCTGTCGCGGAAGTCGCAGGCCTGCTTGGTGCAGCCCGGGGTCATCGCGGCCGGGTAGAAGTAGATGATCACCCGCTGGCCCTTCAGGCCGGACAGGCTCACCTGCGCTCCGCCGTCGTCGGGCAGGGTGAAGTCAGGCGCCGTGTCGCCTGGTGCCAGCCGGGTCTGCGTCACGTCCACATCCTTCCGCTCGGCTCCTACCGTACCGGCTGGCGACGCGGCATGGGACGCCAAGCCCACGCCAAGCCCCGCCAAGCCCGCAGACCCGCATTGAGCGGATTCCCGGTCAGACTCGGTGCGAAAACAGGCAATTCCATAACTGTGCCAGTTACGCATTTACTAAGGTCAGCCCAGGGGTTTACTGCTAACATTCCCTCATGATTCTGTCGACTGATTACGCGGCCATTGCACCCAATCACGCATTCCGCCGCCCAACGCGGTGGAGTGTCTTCGCCTGCGCCATGGGCGCCGCATCGGCCGTGGCGATCACCGGCTGCTCCAGCGGCACAAACAGCTCGGCAGCCACGTCGACCAGCCCGGCTCAGAAGGCCATCAAGCTGGCCGCGAGCAGGTCGCAGGAGGTGACCACGCTCACCGCCAAGCTGACCGCGCACTCGACAAGCGGCACCATGAGCGGGCTGACAGGTACCATCCAGATCCAGCTCAAGCCGACCACGCTCATCGCGGCGAAGTTCACGATCCCGGCAAAGAAATCGAGCAGCATTAAGCTGGAGGAGATTCTCACCAGCAAGGCCGTTTACTTCAAGGATCCCGCATTCACCAAGGCTGCCGGGAAAACCTGGGTCACGGTGAAGATATCCCAGCTGTCCGCCAAGGCCGGGGTCAGTGTCGCCTCGCTGCTGCAGAACCTTGAGGGCAGCAACCCGCTTGACCAGACCAGGCTCTTCACCGCGTCCAAGAACGTCAAGGTCGTCGGGTCGCAGACCGTCAACGGCGTGGCGACCACCGAGTACGCGGGCACGTACTCCCCCGCGGCGGCCTTCGCCCAGCTTCCGGCGAGCCTGCGCAAGCTGCTCGGGCCGACGCTGCGGGACATGGGCACCAGGCCGGTCAGCTTCACGGTCTGGATCGACGGCCAGCACCTGATCAGGAAGGCCAAGGACACCGAGACCGTGAACGGTCATACCTTCACCACCACGTTCGACGTGACGTCGATCAACAAATCGCTGCGCATCAAGCTGCCGGCGCCCAGCCAGATCGCGCCGATGCCGAAGATCTAGCGCGTGGTCAGCACGGGGTAAGCGCAGGACGGACGCGATCGCCGGCGCGAGGGCGCGGAATGCCCGGCCGCGGTGGCTGATCGCGTCCTTGTCCTGCCCGCTCATCTCCGCGGTGGTGCGATCCTCCCCGTCGGGCACGAAGATCGGGTCGTAGCCGAAGCCGTTCGTTCCCTTCGGCTCGCGGATCAGCCGGCCACGCAGGATGCCCTCGGCCACGTGCTCCTCCCCGGACGGCAGCGCGAGCGCGGCGGCGCAGCTGAAGTGCGCTCCCCTGCGCTCGTCGGGAACATCGGTGAGCTGGGCGAGCAGCAGCCGCAGGTTCGCCGCCTCGTCGCCGTGCCGACCCGACCAGCGCGCCGACAGCACGCCGGGCATCCCGTTCAGAGCGTCGCAGCACAGGCCCGAGTCGTCGGCGACCGAGGGCCGCCCGGTGTACGCCGCGATCGCGTGCGCCTTCAGCAGGGCGTTCCCGGCGAACGTGGCCTCGGTCTCGGCGACGTCGGGGGCGCCGGGAAACTCCCCGAGGCCGGCGAGCTCCACCGCCACGTGATCGGAGGCGAGTATCCGGCTCAGCTCGGTGAGCTTACCCTGGTTGGCGGTCGCGAGAACCAGCCTGGGGACTGTGCTGCCGGACCTGGCCCCGCCAGACATCGGGCCGCGCGGGCTCAGGCTGGCGACAGGGCGGCGCGCTGCAGCCCGGTCAGCTCGGCACAGCCAGCAACCGCCAGGTCGAGCAACTGGTCAAGGAGCTTCCTGTCAAACGGCTCGCGCTCGGCAGTCCCCTGCACCTCCACGAACTCGCCGCCGCCGGTGCAGACCACGTTCATGTCGGTCTCGGCCGCCACGTCCTCGCTGTAGCACAGGTCGAGCCGCGGCTCGCCGTCGATGATCCCCACGCTCACGGCGGCCACGGACGTGACGAGCGGGTTGCCCTTGAGGCGCTTCCTTGCGGTCAGCCAGCCGACCGCGTCGGCGAGCGCCACGTAGCCGCCGGTGATCGCGGCGGTCCTGGTGCCGCCGTCGGCCTGGAGCACGTCGCAGTCGATCACGATCGAGTTCTCGCCGAGCGCCTTCATGTCCACGCAGGCCCGCAGGGAGCGGCCGACCAGCCGGGAGATCTCCTGCGTCCGGCCGCCCAGCTTGCCCTTGACCGACTCGCGGTCGCTGCGGGTGTTGGTGGATCTCGGCAGCATCGCGTACTCGGCGGTGACCCAGCCCAGCCCGCTGCCCCGCCGCCAGCGCGGCATGTCGTCGAGCACGCTCGCCGCGCAGAGCACGCGCGTCGCGCCGAACTCCACGAGGACGGAGCCCTCGGCGTGATCGAGCCAGCCACGGGTGATCTTCACTTCGCGCAGCTGGTCGGGACGGCGGCCATCGGGTCGGGAGTTCATTCCGCTAGCGTAGCGGCTTCCGGCAGCCCGGCTCAGAACGCGGCCCGGTCCGGCGTCCCCGACTCGATCCACTCGCAGACCGAGCGCACGCCGTCGGGCAGCGCCGTCCGCGCCTGCCAGCCGAGGTCCATCGCGGCCCGGCTGACCGACAGCGCGCTGCGCTGCAGTTCGCCAGGCCGTGGCGGGGCGAAGCCGGTCTGCGCGCTTCTTCCTGTTACCTCGCCGATAACCCTGGCCAGGTCGAGCACGCTGACCTCGGCCCCGGTCCCGATGTTCCAGGTTCCCGGCCTGCGCTGGTCGGCGGCGGCCAGGAACGCCGTCACCGCGTCGCCGACGTAGACGTAATCGCGGGTCTGGGTACCGTCACCGAAGACGGTCGGCTGGATCCCGGCGAGCACCTGAGCGCAGAAGATCGGGACCACGCCGGCCTCCCCGGCCGGATCCTGTCGCGGGCCGTAGACGTTGGCCAGCCGCAGGATCGAGTGCGCGGTCTCGTGCAGCCGGTTGTACAGGCCGACGTACTGCTCGGCGCAGTGCTTGGCGATGCCGTACGGCGACTCGGGCAGCGGCAGTACGTCCTCCATCGACGGTATCGGCGCGTCCCTGCCGTACAGCGCGCCGCCGGTAGAGCAGAACACCACCCGCGCGTCGGCCGCCCGCGCCGCCTCGAGCACGTTGATGGTGCCGATCACGTTGCACTCGGCGTCGGCTGCCGGGCGCGCCACCGAGGCCCGCACGTCGATCTGGGCGGCGAGGTGGCAGATCAGCCCGGGCCTGACCGACCCCACCACATCGCCGAGATGATCGGCATCGGTCACGCTCAGCTTGTGCAGCACCGCCCGCTCGTCGAGCCTGGCCGGCCGGCCCGTGGACAGGTCGTCGATGACATCGACCTCGTCGCCCCTGGCCAGGAAGGCGTCGGTCAGGTGCGATCCGATGAAGCCCGCTCCGCCGGTCACGATTACGCGCATGCCACGGCAGTCTATTGGGCGCAAGGCGCGGCCGGCCGGAACGCGGACGCTAGATGACCATTCCCGGTGCGGCGAGCGCTATGTCGCCGTGGAAGCTGGCCGCCGCCTCCGCCAGCGACCGCTCCCTCGAGTGCCACGGCACCAGGTGAGTGAGCACCAGCCAGGCCCCGGCCCGCGCCGCGTGCTCGCCGGCTTGGCGAGCGGTCAGGTGCAGGTCGGCGCGCAGATCGGGCCCGTCAAGGAAAGAGGCCTCGCAGAGCAGCACGTCAGCGCCGTCGGCCAGGCCGACCAGGTGCTCGGTAGGCCCGGTGTCGGCGGAGTACGCGATCACCTTGCCGCCGTGCTCCAGCCGGAAGCCGAACGTCTCGACCGGATGGTTCATGTGCGCGACCGTGACCGTGACCGGGCCGATCTGCATCGTCCCCGGGCCGAGCGGCACGAAGTCGAACACCTCGGCCATCGGGTGCGCGTCCGAGCCGAGCGCGCGGTCCAGCCGGCCCGCCGAGCCCGCCGGGCCGTACACCGGGATCGGCGGCAGCGGCCCTGCCGGGTGGTAGGTGCGGAAGACGTGGTAGCCGCACATGTCCAGGCAGTGGTCGGCATGCAGGTGGCTGAGGCACACAGCGTCGACGCCGGCCGGGTCGGCATAGTTCTGCAGCGCGCCGAGCCCGCCGTTGCCGAGATCGAGCAGCAGCCGGAACCCGTCGGCAGCCACCAGATAGCACGAGGCCGCGCTGTCCGGCCCTGGGAAGCTGCCCGAGCAGCCAACTATCGTCAGGTCCATAGCGTCCAAGGCTACGGCCGCACCTGGAAATCGATGTAACTTACATCTACCCAGAATGTCCAAAAGGCGGCATGATCCCTGGCAAGCCGCACTATGCCGTGGCGGTGGCCGCCAGGCCCGGCCCGATAGCTGGAGGTCACATGGCCGAGCAGGCGACACAGGCGCCGCACGTCATCCCCCGCGCGCTGGCCGAGCCCACCGACCCGGTGCCCAAGCGCTGGATCGGCGGCCTCGGGCTCGCGAGCCTGGCCATGTGGATGGCCTCGATCACGCCGCTGCAGGTGCTGATACCCGAGCAGCTACAGACCTACGACCCCAGGAACAAGATCGTCGCGCTCGGGGTCATCTCGGCCATCGGCGCCGTCGCCTCGCTGCTGGCCACGCCGGTGGCTGGCGCGCTGTCTGACCGGACCACGCATTCCTTCGGCATCTTCCACCTCCGCGGCAGGCGGCACCGGTGGACCCTGGTGATGGCGGTGCTCAGCGCCATCTGCCTGGCGGCGATCGCCGGCCAGCGCGCGGCGATCGGAATCGGAGTCCTCTGGGTGCTGTTCAGCGCCTTCCAGAACGGCGAGTACGCCAGCCTCAGCGCCGCGATCCCCGACCACGTCCCGGTGAACCAGCGGGCCACCGTGGCCGGCTGGGTCGGCATGCCCCAGGCGCTCGGACTGGTCGTCGGCACCGCGCTGGTGGTGTACGTGTTCGCGCCGGTCACCAAGCTGGCCGACGCCAGCTACGTGGCGCCCTACCTGGCGCTCGCGATCCCGATGGCGCTGCTCACGCTGCCTTTCGTGCTCGGCACGCCCGACCCCCCGCTCGAGCCCGAGCACCGCAGCCCGCTCTCGGTGCGCACCCTGCTCGGCTCCTACTGGATCAGCCCCCGTCTCCACCCCGATTTCGCCTGGGCCTGGCTCACCAGGTTCCTCGCCTCGCTCGCGATCGGGATGGGAACGCTGTACCTGCTGTTCTTCCTGCGCGACGCGGTGCACTACAAGCACCCGGCGCAGGGGCTGTTCATCCTGATCGTGATCTACACCGGGTTCGTGGTGATCACGGCCATCGTCGGCGGGGTCATCTCCGACCGGATCGGCAAGCGCAAGATGATCGTCACGGTCTCCGGCGCCCTGATGGGGATCGCCGCGCTGGTGCTGACCTTTGAGGAGACGTGGCCGGCCGCCATGGTCGCCGCCGTCCTGTTCGGCACGGGCTTCGGCGCCTACCTGGCCGTCGACCAGGCGCTGATCACCCAGGTGCTGCCCGAGGCCAAGGACCGGGCCAAGGACCTCGGGATCATCAACATAGCGATCGTCGGACCCGCCGCGCTCGCCGGCGCGATCGCCGCCGTCCTGGTCAAGTTCGCCGGCGGCTACCCTGCGCTCTTCCTCGGCACCTTCCTGGTCGCGGTCGCCGGCTCATGTTTCGTCTGGAAGATCAAGTCGGTGCCCTAACGAAGGAGTCAGCCCGTGAGCGATGGGGTCGGGGCCGAGCAGGCGACCGATGCGGCTCCGCTGATACCGCGGGCACTGGCCGAGCCGACCGAGCCGGTGCCCAAGCGCTGGATCGCGCAGCTCGGCTTTGGCTGCATGGGCCTGTGGATGGCCTCGCTGACGCCGCTGCAGATCCTGCTGCCCAAGCAGGTGCAGGACATCGCGCCGCACCAGAAGTTCCTGGTCATCGGGCTGGTCCACGCGTTCGGCGCGATCGCGGCCATCGTGGCCACCCCGCTGGTCGGCGCGATGTCGGACCGGACCACCGACGCCAGGTCGCTGCTGCGGATGAACGGCAGGCGGCACCGCTGGACGCTCGGGATGGCGCTGCTCGCCGCGATCAGCCTGGCGCTCATCTCGGTCCAGACCACCGTCGTCGGGATCATCGGCCTGTGGTTCCTGTTCAGCATCTTCAACAACGGCCAGTACGCCACCCTGAGCGCATCGATCCCCGACCACGTGCCGGTCACGCAGCGCGCCACGGTGGCCGGCTGGGTCGGCATGCCGCAGGCGCTTGGCCTCGTGATCGGCGTGGAACTGGTCGCCAGGGTGTTCCTCGGCCGGGTGGCCGGCTACAGCATGCTGGCGGTCTGCCTGGTGCTCTTCGTGCTGCCGTTCGTGCTCTCCACCGCGGACTACCCGCTGAGCCGCGAGCACAGGGAGCCGTTCTCCGCCAGGCAGCTGCTCAAGGCGTTCAGGGTGGATCTGCGCGCCTACCCGGACTTCGGCTGGGCCTGGATTACCAGGTTCCTCGCCTCGCTCTCGATCTCGATGGGCACGCTGTACCTGTACTACTTCCTGCGCGACGCGGTCCACTACAAGCACCCCACGATCGGCCTGACCACGCTGATCCTGATCTACACCGTCTGCGTGGTGATCACCGCAACCGTCGGCGGCCGGATCTCTGACCGGCTGGGCAAGCGGAAGATGATCGTGACGGTCTCCGGCGCGCTGATGGGCTGCGCCGCCCTGCTGCTCACGTTCGTGGAGACCTGGCCGGCCGCCGAGATCGCCGCGTTCCTGTTCGGCACCGGCTTCGGCGCCTACCTGGCCGTCGACCAGGCGCTGATCACCCAGGTACTGCCGAGCGCGGAGAACCGCGGCAAGGACCTCGGCCTGATCAACATCGCGATCGCAGGCCCGGCCGCCGTGGGCGGCCTGCTCGCCGCCCTGCTCGTCACCGTCGGCGGCTACCCGACCCTGTTCGCCAGCACCGCGGTCGCCGCCGCCATCGGCGCCACGCTGGTCTGGCGGATCAAGGGCGTGCCCTAGACGGCGAGCTGCCCGGCGCGGAGCGGGCCGCGGCCGACGCGGGCGATCTGCCGGCTCTGCGCGACCAGGTTCCCCGCCGAGTCCCAGACCTCGGCGTCCTCGTCGAACCAGCCGCCGCTGACATTCCGGCACCTGGCCGCCACCCGCAGCAGCCCAGGTGCGGGCACCGCCCGCATGTGCATGGTCAGCTCCACGGTCGGGGCCCAGCCGGTCGCGCCGAGCCCGAACACCACAGGCGGCAGCCCGTCCACCGCGACGGCGAGCGTCAGCGCGTCAGGGTCCCGGTCCTCGCGCAGGCCGAAGTAACCGCGCATCTCCGGCAGGCCGCTCGGCTCGCCGTGCCGCCAGCCGACGACGGCGGGGTCGAACAGCATCGTGATCTGGGCGGCATAGCCGACCGTGCCGTCCGGCGCCACCGTGCCAGGCCACGGGCCGAGCTCCACGCACTCCTGCGGCGGCGGCAGCACCGGCGGCGCGTCGGTCCAGGTCAGCTCGGCGTGCCCGGCGTTCCCGTCCTGCCCGTTGGCCGCGGGGCCGCTGACCGGCACCGTGCCCGTGGTGACCGTGGTCTCGAGCACCGGCTCGCCGTCCTGCACCAGGGTGGCCCTGGCCGTGGCCGCGGTGCGGCCCGTCTTGAGCCAGGTCACTTCGATCTCCGCGGGGGCGAGCCTGGCGACCCGCAGGAAGTGCGCGCTGGTGGCGACCGGATGCGGCAGCGGCGAGCAGTCAAGCACGGCGCGGAGCACGGTCGCGATGAGCACCCCGCCGTTCACCGCTGGCGGGGTGGCGCCGCCGGGCGCGACCAGCGCGAACCGCTGGTCGGGGTGCGTGAGGTAGCGCCCGCCGCCGAGCCTGGTGACGGCCGTGGCCTCGTCGAAGATGGTCATGCTCGGGTGCTCCCCTACCGCGCGTCGCGCAAGATTCTCACGCCCAGAGCTCGCCCTCGAGCCTGGCCTCGGCCTCGGCAAGCGTCCCGCTGTACGCGCCGGTGGACAGGTACTTCCAGCCTCCGTCGGCGATCAGCACTGCGATGTCGGCCCGCGCCCCCGCCGCCTTCGCCCTGGCGGCCAGGGCCAGGCCGGCGTGCACCACGCAGCCCGCCGAGATCCCGGCGAAGATCCCCTCGCAGGTCACGAGCTCGCGGGTGCGCCGCAGCGCGTCGGCCGCCGAGACCGAGAACCGCGAGGTCAGCACCGTGTCGTCGTACAGCTCGGGTACGAAGCCCTCGTCCATGTTCCGCAGCCCGTAGACCAGCTCGCCGTACCTAGGCTCGGCCGCCACGACCTGAACGCCCGGCACGTGCTCGCGCAGGTACCGGCAGGCGCCCATCAGCGTCCCCGTGGTGCCGAGGCCGGCCACGAAGTGGGTGATCTCGGGCAGGTCGGCCAGGATCTCCGGGCCGGTGCTCTCGTAGTGCGCGCGGGCGTTGGCCTCGTTGCCGTACTGGTAGAGCATCACCCAGCGGGGGTTCTCCGCGGCGAGCCGCTTGGCTACCCTGACGGCCTCGTTCGACCCGCCGGCCGCCGGCGAGTAGACGATCCTCGCCCCGTACATCTGCAGCAGCTGGGTGCGCTCGGCCGAGGTGTTCTCCGGCATCACGCAGATCAGCTGGTAGCCGCGGAGGCGGCAGATCATCGCCAGCGAGATGCCGGTGTTGCCCGAGGTAGGCTCGAGCACCGTGCAGCCCGGGCTGAGCAGGCCGTCCCGCTCGGCCGCGCGCACCATCCACAGCGCGGCGCGGTCCTTGACCGAGCCGGTCGGGTTCCGGTCCTCCAGCTTGGCCCACAGCCGCTGCCCAGGCCCTGGCGACAGATGCGGCAGGCCGACCAGCGGCGTTCCGCCTACCGCGTCAAGCAGCGAGTCGTAGCGCATCGTCTCCGCCTGCCGCCGGAGCTCGCGGCCGGTGGGTGCGCTCAGCGCGCCCCGCCGGCCACCGCGGGCAGCACGGTGACCGAGTCGCCGTCCTTGACCGTGGCAGAAAGGCCGCCGAGGAACCTGACGTCCTCGTCGTTGAGGTAGACGTTGACGAACCTGCGCAGGCCAGAGTCATCGACCAGCCGGTCGCGCAGGCCGGAGTGCCGGCTGTCCAGGTCGGAGATCAGCTCGTCCAGCGTGTCGCCGGAGCCCTCAACCGACTTCGCGCCACCGGTGAACGTGCGCAGGATCGTCGGGATGCGGACTTCGATGGCCATCAGTAACTCTCCAGGGTCTCGCGGTTAGCTGGCGCTCGCGCTATCGCCGATGGCGACAACTCGCGTCAGCTCTCGATCATTCCACCCTCGTCGCCAGTCACTGTGACCTCCTCCTCGCTGGCCGCCCCGTCCACGATCCGAAACGAGCGGACCTCGGCCCGGTCCGGCTCCCTGGTGGAGACCAGCAGGTAGTGCGCGGACGGCTCGCTGGCGTACGACACGTCGGTGCGGGACGGGTAGGCCTCCGTCGCTGTGTGCGAGTGGTAGATCACGACGGGCTCCTCGTCCCGGTCCTCCATCTCCCGCCAGACCCGCAGCTGCTCCATCGAGTCGAACCGGTAGAAGGTCGGCGACCGCTCGGCGTTGGTCATGGCGACGAGCCGCTCAGGCCGGTCGGTGCCGGCCGGACCGGCGATCACCCCGCAGGCCTCGTCCGGGTGGTCGGCCCTGGCGTGCGCGATTACCTGGTCGATCAGGGCGCGGGAGATGGTCAGCATGCGCGTGATCGTAATTGCTCGTCACGACAGCGCGGCGACCAGGCTCTCCTGGATGTACGCGAGCCACTGGTAGACCTGCATATAGGCATAACGGGGGTCATCGGACTGGACATCCTCGCCCAGCCCGTCGTAGTCGTCGGTGACTCCGAGGCGCACCCCGAGCGCGAGCCGGACATCGTTGAGCGAGCGCAGCCACGCCTCGGCCTGGTCGGAGCTGAGCCTGACCCGGCCGCCGCCGGCCGGGAGGGTGTCGAGCAGCGTCCTGGCCGACTCCACCTTCGCCGAGCGCAGTCCCGACTCGGTGAACCGCCGGAACTCGTGCGCGGACTCAGGGTCGTCACGGTAGCCGTCGGGCAGCAGCCTGGCGAGCACTGGGTCGTCGGGCAGCTCGGCGTCCTCGGTGAGCCCGACAAGCGCGGCCAGGTCGTCGCTGGCCGGCGGCGGCATGTCGGCGGCCACCAGCTCCACCACCTGGCCCACCAAGTCCCTGATGATGACGGCCTCCGGCTTGGCGAAGCGCGCGGTCACGCCGTCAGAGGTGGCACGGAATCCTGCCATCAGCTCCTCCTGGTGCGCCCGGCCGCAGTACCCGGCTCACGCGTCGTGGCTGACTGTGGCCCACAGGCCATAGCCGTGCAGGGTCTCGGCGTTGCGCTCCATGGACTCCCTGGCACCGGCGGCGACCACGGCCTTGCCCTTGTGGTGCACGTCGAGCATCAGCTTCTCCGCCTTGGCCTTGGAGTACCCGAATACCCGCTGGAACACGTACGTCACGTAGTCCATCAGGTTCACCGGGTCGTTCCAGACGATCGTCAGCCACGGCTGGTCAAGCTCGGCCCGCTCCTCGGTCTCCGGTCGGGAGACCTCCACAGGTGCGACGCTCACAGGCACACCTCCTCCCCTCTTAGTGTTCCACTGCCCGGCAGCGGCCAGGAACCACACGTCAGGCCGGCTGACTTCGGACGACTCCGTAGGCTTCCCCCGTGACCGAAAATTCCACGGTGCGGCGGCCGGCGCCTGCGAGCCGTTATGCCTGGGAAGCGGCCGACGGGGAAGGCACCGGCCTGCTGACCGACCACTACGAGCTGACGATGGTCAGGGCCGCGCTCGACAGCGGCGCGGCGGGCCGGCAGGCGGTGTTCGAGATGTTCGCCCGCCAGCTCCCGGCCGGCCGCCGGTACGGCGTGGTCGCCGGGACCGGGCGGTTCCTCGAGGCGCTGCAGCGGTTCAGGTTCTCCGGCGACGAGCTCGACTTCCTGCGCGGCACCGGGGTGGTGGACGAGCGCACCGCCGACTACCTGGCCGCCTACCGGTTCGGCGGCAGCATCTGGGGCTACGGCGAGGGAGACTGCTACTTCCCTGGCTCCCCGATCCTGGTGGTACAGGCCAGCTTCGCCGACGCGGTGGTGCTCGAGACGCTGGCCCTGTCGATCTTCAACCACGACTGCGCGGTGGCGTCGGCGGCCTCGCGGATGGTCACCGCGGCCGGCGGCAGGCCGATCATCGAGATGGGATCGCGGCGCACCCACGAGGTCGCCGCCGTCGCCGCCGCCCGCGCCGCCTACCTGGGCGGCTTCTCGGCCACCTCGAACCTGCGGGCCGGCCTGGCGTTCGGCATCCCCACGGCGGGCACAAGCGCGCACGCGTTCACCCTGGTGCACGACGACGAACGGCAGGCGTTCGCCGCCCAGGTCGCCTCGCTGGGCGCGGGCACCACGCTGCTCGTGGACACCTACGACGTGGCCGAGGCGGTCCGCACCGCGGTGGAGCTGGCCGGGCCGGGCCTCGGCGCGGTGCGGATCGACAGCGGCGACGTCGCGGCGCTGGCCAGGGCCGTCAGGTCGCAGCTCGACGCGCTCGGCGCGGCGGGCACCAGGATCGTGGTCACCGGCGACCTGGACGAGCACTCGATCGCCGGGCTCGCCGCCGCCCCTGCGGACAGCTACGGCGTGGGCACCGCGCTGGTCACCGGGTCGGGCGCGCCGACCGCGGCGCTCGTCTACAAGCTCGCGGCAAGGTCGGCGGGCCGCAGGCTCGAGCCGGTGGCCAAGCGCTCGGCGGGCAAGCCGACCCTGGGCGGGCGCAAGTGGGCTGCGCGGGCGCTCGATGACCTCGGCACCGCCATGGCCGAGCTGGTCAGCACCAGGCCGGTCGGCGATTCGCGCCAGCGGCCGCTGCTGCGCGAGCTGGTGCGCGACGGCAAGATCGTGGGCGCCGAGCCGATCGAGGCGGCCAGGCAGCGGCACCGCGACGCCCGCGCCGAGCTGCCAGCCACCGCCTCGTGGCTCGACCCAGGCGGACCCGCCATTCCGACGATCATGGAGCCAGCGGCGGACGGCGCCAGGCCGACCCCGCCGCCTGCACGGTAGCCTCCGGCCATGCATCCGAGCGCTGGTGCCGCGGCCCGGCGCTGCTACCCGGCGGCGTCCGGCAGTGACTCGTAGATCTCCTTGCACTCCGGGCAGACCGGGAAGCGCTGGGGATCGCGGCTCGGCACCCAGACCTTGCCGCACAGGGCAACCACGGGCGTGCCGTTCACCGCGCTGTCCATGATCCTGTCTTTCAGGACATAGTGCGCGAACCGCTCGTGATCGCCGTCGCCGGTCGACAGGTCCGGCCTGGTGTCGGAGTCCAGCCTGGTACCGCCGCCTGGGATTACCTCAGTCACGGCGACCAGCTTACGCGCAGCCGCCCGGTCAGTTCAGGCCCGGATCGTCCGGATAGGTGGACAGCAGCGCCATCTCGCCGCCCTGGCGGCGCAGCACGGCCGGGTAGAGCCGGTCGGGGTCGGCAGCGAACGCGTCCTCGGGAAGGCCATCGAGCACCAGCCAGGCACCGGCCTCGATCTCGGCCTCGAGCTGCCCGGCCCCCCAGCCCGCGTACCCGGCGAACACCCGCAGCGAGGTGATCCCGTCAGCGAGCAGCTGGGGCGGTGCGCCGAGGTCGACCAGGCCGATCCTGGACATCAGTCGCGACCCGGACAGCGAGCGCCATCCGATCGGCTCGTCCTTGCCGCGCGGCAGGGCCAGGGCCAGCGCGCTGTCCGGCGACACCGGGCCGCCCTGGAACAGCACCGAGGGCCCGGTCACCAGCTCGCTCCACGGCTCGAGCACCTGCTGGACCGGGATCTCGCTCGGCCGGTTGAGCACGACGCCGAGAGTCCCCTCCTCGGGATCGTCCTCCACGATCAGGACGATCGTCCGCCTGAAGTTGGCATCGCCGAGCATCGGCGTGGCGGCGAGCAGCTGGCCCGTCCGGGATTCCTCCGGCATGGAACTATGATGCCCCATCCCGCCGGCCGCGACCGCGCGGGCGCGACCGGCCCAGTGAGCAGCCCGGTGAGCGGCTCAGAACAGCAGGCTGGACAGCCTGCCCCTGGCCCTGATGACCGTGGGGTCCCGCGGCGGCAGCAGCTCGAACAGGCCGAGCAGGTGCACCCGCGCCTTGTCCCTGTCCTGGCCCGATGTCCGCTGCACGACGCCGAGCATGCGGTTGAAGCTCGCCTCGACCTGGCCGTCGGCCAGCTCGAGGTCGGCGGCCCTCGCCTGTGCCTCAGGGTCGTCGGGCTGCTCCTGCGCGGCGCGGCGAACCTTGGCCTTGTCGTAGGAGCCGACCCGGCGGATCAGCTCCACCTGGGCCAGCCACGCCTTGGCGACCGGGTGGTCGGGCATGTCGGCGAGCACCTGGGACAGCGCGTTCGCCGCCCCGTTGAGGTCGCCGACCTCCATCGCGTCCTGCGCCGCGCGCATCCGCGGGTCGCTGAGCACCTCGGCGGCGGCCGCCTGGGCCGCGGTCATCCCGGCTGGCCCGGCAGCGCGCGGCGCGGGACCCGCTGGCCCGGCAGCGCGCGGCGCGGGACCCGCTGGCCCGGCGGCGCGCGCCGCCCCGTTCGCCGCACCAGCCTCGCCATCCTGGTCGGCCTCGGCGGCCGCCGTCCCCGTCCCGCTCACCGCGGCCTCGGCCCGCACCCTGGCAGGCATGCCGAGCTGGTCGGCGATCTGGAGCACCTGCCCGATCCATTGCCGTACCTGCTCCTCAGGCAGCGCGCCGAGGAAGCCGTCCACGAGCTGTCCGCCGATCACCGCGATCACCATCGGGATCGACTGCACCTGGAGCGCCTGGCTCAGCTGCGGGTTGGCGTCCACGTCGACCTTGGCGAGGAACCAGTCCCCTGCCGCCTCCTCGGCGAGCCGCTCGAGCACCGGGCCGAGCTGCTTGCACGGCTCGCACCACTCCGCCCACAGGTCCACGATCACCGGGGCGGCCTGCGACCTGGCCACCACGTCGGTGTTGAACGTCTCGTCGGTGGCCTCGATGACGAAGCCGGACTCACTGGCCGCCCCCGGCGCCTGCGCCGCCTGCTGCCTGCGCTTGGCTGCGGCCTGCCTGGCACCAAGGTCGACGGCGCCGGCCATGGAGAAGTTACGCGGCTGTGTCATAGCTCCATCCTGCCGTATCGCGGGCAGCAATCAGGCCTCCCTGCACGCCGTCGCGAGACCCCAACCGGGTCAGAACGCGGGCGCTTCGGCGTAGCTGCCCCATTCCTCCCGCAGCGCGCCGCAGATCTCGCCGAGCGTCGCCTCGGCCATTGCGGCGTCGATCATCGGCGGGATCATGTTGGCGCCCGACCTCGCCGCGCCGATCACGGCGGCCAGCGCCGCGTCCACGGCCTGCTGGTCACGCTCGCTGCGGCGCCGCGCCAGGTCACGCACCTGGGCCCGCTCGACCTCGTGGCTGACCCGAAGAATCTCGACCGGCTTCTCGACGGTGTCGGTGTGGCAGTTGACGCCGACCACCTTCTTCTCGCCCTTCTCCAGCTTCTGGGTGTAGGCGAACGAGGCCTCGGCGATCTCGGCCATGAACCAGCCTTCATCGATCCCGCGCAGGATCCCGGCGGTCATCGACCCGTCCGTGCTCATCGAGCGGATCCTGGCGAAGATCTCCTCGGCCTGCTCCTCAAGCTTGTCGGTGAGCGCCTCGACGTACCACGAGCCGCCGAGCGGGTCGGCGACGTTGACCACGCCGGTCTCGTCCATGATCACCTGCTGGGTGCGCACCGCGATCTCCGCGGCCTTCTCGCTCGGCAGTGCGAGCACCTCGTCGAGCGCGTTGGTGTGCAGCGAGTTCGTGCCGCCGAGCACGGCGGCGAGCGCCTCGATCGTGGTGCGCACCACGTTATTGTCCGGCTGCTGCGCGGTCAGCGAGACGCCGGCCGTCTGGGTGTGGAACCGCAGCCACTGCGCCCGCTCGGTCTTCGCGCCGTACACGTCGCGCATCCAGCGGGCCCAGATCCTGCGGGCGGCGCGGAACTTGGCGATCTCCTCGAAGAAGTCGATGTGCGCGTCGAAGAAGAACGAGAGTCCTGGCGCGAACACGTCGATGTCCAGCCCGCGGGAGAGCCCCAGCTCGGCGTACCCGAAGCCGTCGGCGAGGGTGAACGCAAGCTCCTGCGCGGCGGTCGAGCCCGCCTCCCTGATGTGGTACCCGGAGACCGACAGCGGCTTGTAGTCGGGTATCTCGGCCGCGCAGTACTCCATCAGGTCGCCGATCAGCCGCAGGTGCGGCTGCGGCGGGAACAGCCACTCCTTCTGCGCGATGTACTCCTTGAAGATGTCGGTCTGCAGCGTGCCGTTGAGCGCCCCGGCCTGCGCGCCCTGGCGCCTGGCGGCCGCGATGTACATGCAGAACACCGGCACCGCCGGGCCGCTGATCGTCATCGACGTGGTGATGTCGGCCAGCGGGATGCCGGAGAACAGCACGTCCATGTCCGCCGCCGAGTCGATCGCGACCCCGCAGTGCCCGACCTCGCCCGCCGAGCGCGGGTCATCGGAGTCCCTGCCCATCAGCGTCGGCATGTCGAAGGCCACCGAGAGCCCGCCGCCGCCGGCCTGGAGCAGCATCTTGTACCGCCGGTTGGTCTGCACCGCGTTGCCGAAGCCGGAGAACTGCCTGATCGTCCAGGCCCTGCCCCGGTAGCCGGCCGGGTAGAGCCCGCGGGTGAACGGGAATTCCCCTGGCCAGCCGATCCGGTCGAAGCCGGGTACCACGCTGCCGTCCGGCGGCCCGTAGACCGGGTCTACGGGCAGGCCGGACAGCGTGGTGAAGTCCGCGTCGCGCAGCCGTGAGCGCTCGAACCTGCGCTGCCAGCGCTCCCGTCCGTCCTCGGGCTGACCGGCAGCCGGCTGCGTGCTCATCGTGATCCTCCGCGCTCTGGGGCTCCGAGCAGGGTTAGTAGGACGTCCTACTAACCGCGATGTCAGTCTATGCCGTGTCCGCGCCTGGGGACCTGGCGATCTGGGCGGGTCCCAACCATCGTGGCTGCTCCGGCGTCTTGATAGCTGCGGGTGGCCTGGTCCGCGCATGCCGTCCGCATCGGCCAGGCCCGCGGGGAATGTGTGGTAAAACGAATGCGAACTTTCGCGTGCGACGCCGGCTGCCTCACGGTGGCGGGCGACGTCGTGACCATGCAGGCACCATGGGCCACGCCGCCAGCGCCAACGGCCAGCAGAAGGAGCTCAGTGGCCAGGCTCCGATCCTCCGACCGCGAGGCCGCGGAGGAGCTGTTCAACGCCTGCTACCCGAGGCTGGCCGGCTGGGTCAGGCGCCTGGTCGACGACGACGAGACCGCGCACGAGATCGCTGCCGAGGCGTTCACCAGGCTGCTGTCACGCTGGACCAGCCTGGACAACCCGCAGAGCTACCTGTACATGATCGCCACGAACCTAGTGCGGGATCACTGGCGCAAGACGAGCAGGGAGCGCCGTGCGATCCGGACCATGACGGCCACGGTCCCGGCCGAGCCTGCATGGCAGCCGGCTCAGGACGTCGACGTGCGCGCCCTGATCGAGGGCCTGCCGCCGAAGCTGCGCAGCGCATTCCTGCTGCACTACTACGCGGGATTCGGAGTGAAGGAGGTCGCGGCCATGCTCGGCCGGCCCGAAGGCACCGTGAAGGCGGACCTGCACCACGCCCGCGCCAAGCTCAAGGCTGCGGTGGGTGAGGCCTCATGACCGACCCACGAGACCCGGTCGAGCGCTGGCTCAGCACGGACGTGGAACTGCTGCCGCCCCCGCCAGGTGCCTACGAGCGGGTGCACCGCCGGGCACGCAGGCGCCGGTCCATGCGGGCCGTCAGCGCCGCCTCTGGCGCGGCCGTCGTCATCGCCGCGGCCGTTGTGCTGCCGCAGGTCGCCGGGAACCTGCTGCCGAAGGGCGGCGGGCCAGCCAGCGTCAGTGGCACCAAGTCCACCTCGGCGGCACCCCACGGCTTGAACCGGCCGAGCGGCAGCCAGAGCCCGCACTCCCCTGGCGGGCACCCGGCGGCGCTGCCGAGCGGGCCGGCCCTGGCCGCCGGCGGCCCGACCGTGGCACCGGCGGCCGGCCTCAGCCCGACTTCGGTCACGTTGGTGGGGACCTCGGTTGGCGCCGTGATCGGACAGGCGCCGTGCGCCGAAGGCACCTGCACGGCGGCCGCGCAGACCAGTGACTACGGGACGACCTGGACCAGGCTCGGCGCCCCCGACGCCGGGCCAGCGAACGGGTCGTCGGGCGTCAGCCAGATCAGGTTCAACGTGGACCGGACCGACGGCTGGGCCTACGGACCCGGGCTATACGCCACCCATGACGGCGGCAGGACGTGGCGGAAGCTGCCGCTGCCCGGCCGGGTGATTGACCTGTCCACGGTCGGCAGCATGGCGTTCGCCGTGGTCGCCACCTGCACCGCCGGCGGCGCGGACTTCTTCGCGCACTGCACGAGCTTCGCGCTCTACCGCACGGCCATCGGCTCGAACGCCTGGAGCGCGGTACCGGGCGCCGCGGCGGCCGGCCCCGCCGTGCCAGGCGGCCTGCAGCTCACCAGCCAGGGCGGCTACCTGCTGGCCGGCGGGCGGCTGTTCAAGGGGCCGGTCACGGCGGGTGGATGGCACCTGGTCCGCATCGTCGCGGCGAGCGCGCCTGGCTGCATGAGCGGCGCGGCCCAGCCGGCGTCAGGGCCGGCCGTGCTCGCCCCGGCAGGCAGCGCAATCTACCTGGCCTGCGGCTCCGGCTCCGGTCTGACCCTGTACCAGTCGGCCGACGGCGGCCGGATCTGGCAGCGGACCGGGCCGATCGCTGCCCAGGGCACCGCGACCTCACTGGCCGCCATCCAAGGCGGCGCCGTCGTGCTCGCGACCACGACCGGGATCTTCTACTCCACCGATGGCACGACCTGGCGCCGGGCCGCGCTGTCCGGCGCGATGCCGCCAGGCGGGTTCACCTTCGTCGGGCTGACCACCGCGCAGCAGGGCGTGGCGATCACCGCAGGGACCGGCGGCGGGCGGCTCTTCGTGACCATGAACGGCGGGCGCAGCTGGCGGTACCGGCCGGTTAGGTAGCCTTCGCGCACTCCATCCCGCGCGAGCGGAGCAGTGATCATCCCCGCTGGGTGATGTGGGCTCCGCCACGGCCTCTCAGGATACGGACATCAGGGAGCGCGCGAGGAGCCGTGGGAGGGTCTGGGTGCCAGTTACCGAGTACGAGCCGGGCGCGGCGTTCCCTGGCGTGATCGGGCGGACCGCTGATGAGTCCACTCCGGCGTGGCCGGCGCCGGTGCGGGCACGCGACGGAGCGCCGAATGTGCTGTTCATCGTGCTGGATGACACCGGGTTCGGGCAGCTGGGGTGCTATGGCAGCCCGATCGCGACGCCGAGTTTCGATGCGATCGCGGCTACCGGCCTGCGCTATAACAACATGCACACGACGGCGTTGTGCTCACCGAGCCGGTCGTGCATCCTGACCGGCCGCAATCATCACAGCAACGCGATGGCCTGCGTCACCGAGTTCGCCACCGGTTACCCCGGCTATGACGGCGTCATCCCGTTCGAGAACGGCTTCCTGTCCGAGATGCTGGTCGAGCACGGCTACAGCACGTTCCTGGTCGGCAAGTACCACCTGACGCCGAGCAGCCAGGAGACGGCCGCGGGCCCGTATGACCGGTGGCCGCTGGGGCGCGGCTTCCAGCGCTTCTACGGTTTCCTCGGCGGTGACACCAGCCAGTGGTATCCGGATCTGGTGTATGACAACCACCAGGTGGAGCCGCCGCGCACGCCCGAGGAGGGCTACCACCTGAGCGAGGACCTGTTCGACAGGGCGATCGGGTTCATCGCCGACGCCAAGCAGGTCGACCCGGCCAAGCCGTTCTTCCTCGATCTGTGCTTCGGCGCCACGCACGCACCGCATCAAGTGCCGAAGGAATGGGCCGACCGGTACGCGGGCGCGTTCGATGATGGCTGGGACGCCTACCGGGAGAAGGTGTTCGCGCGGCAGAAGGAACTCGGCATCGTCCCCGCGGACGCGGAGCTGTCGCGGCACGATCCCGACGTTCCCGACTGGGGGTCGCTTCCGGCGCCAGCCCGCCGGCTGTACAGCAGGATGATGGAGGTGTTCGCCGGCTTCCTGTCCCACAGCGATCACCAGGTCGGTCGGCTGATGGAGTTCCTGCGCGACCTGGGGGAGCTGGACAACACGCTGGTCATGATCATCTCCGACAACGGCGCCAGCGCAGAGGGCGGGCCGACCGGGACCACGAACGAGGCGCAGTTCTTCAACAATGCCCAGGAGCCGCTGGAGGAGAGCCTGAAGCTGATCGATGAGATCGGCGGGCCCAGGCACTTCAACCACTACCCCTGGGGCTGGACCTTCGCCGGGAACACGCCGTTCCGCCGGTGGAAGCGCGAGACGTACCGGGGCGGAGCCAGCGATCCGTTCATCGTGTCCTGGCCGGAGCGGATCAAGGCCAGGGGGCAGGTCCGCACCCAGTACGCGCACATCATCGACATGGTGCCCACGGTGCTTGACGTGCTGGGCATCGAGCCGCCCGCCACGATCCGGGGAGTCACCCAGTCCCCCCTGCACGGCGTCAGCTTCGCTCACACCCTCGACGACCCGGACGCTGACAGCCGCCGCCACACCCAGTACTTCGAGATGCTGGGCCACCGATCGATCTACCACGACGGCTGGCGGGCCGTGTGCCCCTGGCCCGGCCCGTCGTTCGCCGAGGCGGGCGTGGGCTTCGGGCAGCCTATCTCCGCCGAGAAGCTGTCGGAGCTGGACGCCACCGGCTGGGAGCTCTATCACGTGGCGGAGGACTTCGCCGAGAACCATGACGTGGCCGCCGAGCACCGCGACCGGCTGATCGCGATGATCGCCACCTGGTATGTGGAGGCCGGCAAGTTCGAGGTGATGCCGGTCGATGGCAGCGGTGTTGCCCGCGTGCTGATCGACAAGCCCCTGGTGGCAGCTCCCCGCGACCGCTACACCTACCGGCCAGGCACCCAGTCGATCCCGTTCTTCGCCGCCCCGCGGGTGCTCAACCGCCCGCACAGCATCACCGCGCAGGTCGAGATCCCTCCGGGCGGGGCCGAAGGGGTGCTGCTGAGCCAGGGAACTTCCGCGGGCGGGTACTCCCTGTTCGTCAAGGACGGCAGGCTCCGCTACGTCCACAACTATGTCGGCCGGGCCGTCTACGGCGTGGAGTCCGACAAGGACCTCAAGCCGGGCAAGCATGAGCTCAGGTTCGAGTTCGAACCGACCGGCAAGGCGGACGTGCCGCACGGCAAGGGCGCGCCCGGCAGGCTCCAGCTTTACGTGGACGGCGCCCTGGCCGGAAACACCGAGGCCCCGGCCACGACCCCGTTCTTGCTCAACCCGGGCGCGCTCACCTGCGGCGCCAACCCCGGCTCGCCGGTCACTGAGGATTACCCCAGCCCATTCAGGTTCACCGGCACCATCGACACCGTGACCGTCGACGTCAGCGGAGAGCTGATCCACGACCCCGAAGCCGAACTGCGCATGCACATGGCCCGCCAGTAAGCCGCGCCGAGGTAGCAGCCGCCCTGCGGGGGTGACACGGTGACGGTCGCGGATCTGGCGATCATCGCCGGCCTGGTGTTCGCGTGGGGCATGGTGTCGGCGCGGCTGGAACGGTTCGATATGACCGCGCCGATCGTGTTCACCGCCGCGGGCATGCTGCTGACCCACGGCCCGCTGGCGCCGCTGGGGATCACGCCCAGCCGCGAAGTGGTGAAGGTGCTGGCCGAGGCCACGCTGGCGCTGGTGCTGTTCTCGGACGCGTCCCGGGTCGGACTGCAGCCGCTCTGGGCGGACCGGCGGCTGTGCCTGCGGCTGCTGGGCATCGGGCTGCCGCTGGCCATCGGGCTGGGCACGCTGGCCGCGTTCATCCTGCCCGGGGTGGGCGACATCTGGCTTGCCTTGCTGGTCGGCGCGGCGCTCGCACCGACCGACGCCGCCCTCGGCGCGGCGGTGATGGCCAACCGGGCGGTCCCGGGCAGGATCCGCCGGCTGCTCAACGTCGAGAGTGGGCTCAATGACGGCATCGCCACCCCGTTCGTGCTGGTCGCCATCGCCGGCGCGGCTACCACCGAGCACGCGGCCAGCATCGGACCAGCCAAGGCGGTGGCCGAACTGGCGGTTGGCCTGCTCATCGGTGCCGTGGTCGGAGGGGGTGGCGGCTGGCTGGTCAAGACGGCCCGCGGCCGCGGCTGGGTGGCGGAGGGATTCGCCGGAGCCGCGGTGCTTGGCCTAGCGCTGTGCTCCTATGCCACCTCGGTGGCGCTGCACGGCAACGGGTTCATCGCCGCGTTCACCGGCGGCCTGGCCTTCGCCGCCGCCGGCGGTCAGGCGGCGAAGCTGGTCCCGTTCGTGGAAGAGACCGGCGCTCTGCTGTCGCTGCTGGTCTGGCTGCTGTTCGGGGTGGTCGCGGTGCCGGCCCTGGAACGCCTCACCTGGCAGACGGTGACCTACGCGGTGCTCAGCCTGACCCTGATCCGGATGCTGCCGGTGGCGCTCGCGCTGGCGGGAGCACGGCTTGGCCGCCCCGCCGTGCTGTTCGTAGGCTGGTTCGGCCCGCGCGGCCTCGCATCGGTCGTCTTCGCGCTGCTCGCGCTCGAAGACCTGGCCGGCTCCGCGGCGCAGCCAGTCACCACCGTGATCGCCTTCACCGTGCTGCTCAGCGTCCTCGCGCACGGACTGAGCGCCGGCCCGCTGGCCAGCCGCTACGGTCCCCGGCTCACCCCGCCGCCAGGAACCGCCGGGCCGGCCCGACTGGCCGAGATACCCGAACGGCGCCTCATCCGGCGCGCACCCAGTGATGCAGCAGCTGCTGTGCGCGGGCCGGGCGGGCGCTGACGGTACTGCGCGAAGGAGTTGAATGGCGGGAGTAGCCGCGTTGCTCTGACTGCCCCGCCACGGAGGTGCGCCGTGCCCGCTGCCGAGACCTCCCCCGACTCCGGGTCCTGGCCAGCCGCCGGGAGCCGGGCCGGCTGGCAGAGCCCGCCCGCCGCCGAACTGCATGTCCACGTGGAGGGCACGCTGGAACCTGCCGCCGTCATCGCCATGGCGGCGCGCAACAAGGTGCCCATCCCGGTGACCGATGCGGAGGATCTGCGGGCCCGGTACTCCTTCGCCGATCTGCAGTCCTTCCTGGACCTGCACTATGCCAACTTGCGGGTGCTCCGGACCGAGCGGGACTTCTTCGAGCTTGCCACCGGCTACCTCGACCGGGCACGCCGCTGCAACGTCCGGCGGGCCGAGGTCTTCTTCGATCCGCAGACCCACCTCTCGAACGGGGTCCCGCTGGAGGCAGTAATGGAGGGCTTGACCGCCGCCATCGGCGGCAGCGAGCGCACCCACGGGATCTCCAGCGACCTCATCATGTGCTTCCTCCGGGACCGCGGCGCCGAGGCCGCCGACCAGATGCTGACCGCGATCTTGCCGTTCCGCGGCGACATCATCGGCGTGGGCCTGGACTCAGCGGAGACCGGCTACCCACCCGAACTGTTCGCCGACGTCTACGCCAGGGCAGCAGCCGAAGACCTGCACCTGGTGGCGCATGCCGGCGAGGAAGGCGGACCCGAGACCGTCGCGGCCGCGCTCGACATCCTCCACGTCGAGCGCGTGGACCACGGCATCCGGGCCATGGAGGACCCAGCCCTGGTCGAGCGGCTCCGCGACGAGCGCGTGCCGCTGACCGTGTGCCCGCTGTCTAACGTGTGCCTGCGGGTGGTCAGCACACTCGCCGATCACCCGCTCCCGGCGATGCTCGCCGCAGGGCTCCTCGTCACCATCGGCAGCGACGACCCGCCCTACTTCGGCGGCTACCTGGACGCCAACTACGCAGCGATCCAGGAGCAGTGCGCCATCACACCCGGCCAGCTCGAAACCCTCGCCCTCAACTCCTTCGACGCATCGTTCACCGACGACTTCAGCCGGCAGGCATGGAAGCAAGAGGTGCGCACGGCCTTCGCCACGCCCTCGGGCTAGGCAGTCGAGCTCGCTTTCCAGTGCCGACCTGAACGCCACCGTGCTGGCACGCGATGATGAGCACGTGCGAGTGCTGATGCCGCTGCCGGACCGGGACTTCGACGTCACCGAGGTGGCGGTGCCCTGGGGGCTGCTGCGCGACGCCGGGCACGACGTGGCCTTCGCTACCGAGCGGTCGGCGACCGTCCCGGCCGCCGACCCCAGGCTGCTGACCGGAGTGATCTTCGGCCGCCTCGGCGCCGCGCCCGACGCGAAGGCCTGCTACGCCGGGCTCGCCGCCGATCCTGCCTTCCGCTCGGCCGCGGCCTGGGCCGACCTGGACCCGGCCGGCTTCGACGCCCTGCTGCTGCCCGGCGGCCACGCCCCTGGCATGCGCCAGTACCTCAGCTCGCCCGTGCTACGCGAGCAAGTCGCCAGGTTCTGGGACCTCGGCAGGCCGGTCGGCGCGATCTGCCACGGCGTGCTCGTCCTGGCCAGGACACCCGGCGCGGACGGCCGCAGCATCATCGCCAGCCGGCAGACCACCTGCCTGCCCAAGTACATGGAGCGCGCCGCGTACTACAGCACCGCCTGGCGACTCGGCCGCTACTACCGCACCTACCCCGCCTACGTCGAAGACGAAGTCAGGGCTGCGCTCACCAACCCAGCCGCCCAGTTCCAGCGCGGCCCCCTCACCCTGACCGCCCGCGGCACCGCGACCGACGACGGCCCCGCCTTCGTCGTCCAGGACGGCAACTACCTCTCCGCGCGCTGGCCAGGAGACGCCTACCTGTTCGCCCGGCGCTTCCTCGCCATGCTCCAGGCCCCCAGCGGCACCACCTGAACACGCTCAGCCCTCGGTCAGGTAGCCGTACCGGTCGCGGAAGGCGCTGGCCGTGAGCCCTGAGGCCGCTGCGATCGGGCGGAGCCTGTCCGGGTCGGCGAGGTCCTGGCGGTCCAGCCGGATCATGTACTCGCGGGCTACCTGGTACGAGCTCGACTCGACGTTGACGAGGCGGATCCGCACCCGCCCGGTCTGGGGGTCGGTGAAGGATCCGAAGGGCAGCGGCACCATGTGCCCCTCCTGGATGGTGGTCATGCCGCCGGGCTCGTCGCCGTCCAGCACCCGCTTCAGGTAGTCGATGGCGCCGTAGCCGAGGTCACGGGTGTACTCGATGTCGAACGGGATGGGAGGTGCGCACCGGAGCTCGTAGCCGATGTTCTTGCCCTCGACCGTGACCTTCATCCCCCGCTCCTTGAAGCGATCCTTGACCTGCCTGGCCAGCAGGCGGTCGAGCTCGAGCTCGGCCAGCCGGATGTTGCCGTGCTCGTCCCGCTCGACCTCCGGCATGGCCGCGCGGAGATCGTCCTGATGCAGGCGCAGGCCGATGCCCTCGGCCAGCACCGCCACGCCGAACGGACGGCCGTGCGCGATCCGCTTGAGCATCGAGGTCTCAACGACATCCACCAGGCGCGACAGCCGGATGGGCTCGTCGCGGGGGAACTCCTCGGCGATCACCGTCAGGGTGGCCCCGGCCGCCTTCCCGATGCCCAGGGCCAGATGCCCGGCCGAGCGCCCCATCGCGACCACCAGGTACCACCGCTCCGTGGTCATGGCGTCGGTCATCAGGTTGTTGAGGAGGTCGACTCCCACGCTCCTGGCCGTCTCGAAGCCGAAGGTCGGCGAGCCGCCAGGCAGCGGCAGGTCGTTGTCGATGGTCTTCGGCACGTGCGCCACGCGCAGGCGACCTCCGGCCGCCTCGGCAAGCCGGGACGCCGAGAACGCGGTGTCGTCCCCGCCGATCGTCACCAGCGCGCCGATCCCCAGCTTCTCCAGCGACGCCAGACAGGCGTGCAGCCTCCAGTCCGGGTCGGCTGCATCCTGATCGCGCACCGTCGGGTTGGCCCGCGAGGTCCGGATGATCGACCCGCCCTGAACGTGGATCCTCGAGACGTCCGTAATGGACAGCGGCCGCACCTGCTCGATCCGGCCCTCGATGAGGTGCTGGAAACCGTCCATGATCCCCACGACGTCCCACCCGGAGTTCCGGGCCTCGATCGTTGCAGCGGAGATGACCGAGTTCATCCCCGGTGCCGGGCCGCCGCCGCACAGGATCCCCAGTTTCACGCACCCATCGTTCCAGCCACGAGAAGACCCAGACAAGTCGGGCGGCCCCCGAACCGCGGAAGCATGCCCTTTCACAAAACCCGGCGCGACGACGGGCTCGCCCCTCAGACAGTGACCGCGCGCGCAATGAGAGCGTGAGGCAAGGATGATCGGCAGGCAGCCGGCGTCCGCGCCGATGAGCGGGCGAGGCTCTGGCTCCCGCGTCGCGACAGGAACGACCGCCGACTGCGTTAAGAAGTCTCTGGAAGTTGCATGGGGACCGGGAAGCGCCGCACCTCCTGCGGCCAGCCGCAGGCCGCCGCGATCTTTCCGGCCCACAGCCGCGTCGCCTCCTCGTCGGCCACATCCACGACGGCGAAGCCGCCGAGGTGCTCCAGCGCCCTGCCAGCCCTGGACTTCTCGCGCAGCTCATCGGGCGGACAGCTCCGCCGCGGCAGTATTCCCCGGCGCGGCCGCGGCCAGCGCGGCGGAGGGTCACGGGATGATTCTGACCGGGAGGCGCGTTGACGTGGAGGACGCGACATATCGTGTCGTCTGGGCGGGCCGGGGCCCTTGAGGGCTCTGGACCTTGAGAGGTGAGCGTGATGACCGGCTGGTACGCGGAGCGGACGCAGGGCAGGTCCGCCAGGGCGGTGATCGCCGTGACGCTGCTCGCGCTGCTGCTGGTGGCGGCCGTGCCGGTGGCCCTGCTGGCCGGAGTGGTCATGATGCTGCTGGGCGACGTCGCCGGCGGGCTCGCGCTGTCTGGCGGCTCGGTCCTCGCCGCCGCCGTAGCTGTCGCGCTCGCGGGCATAAGCGGGTTGCGGCACCTGCGCAAGCTGGCCCCTGGGCGCAGCTTCCATGTCGTGCAGCTGGACCGCAGCCAGTACACCGACGTCGCAGAGCCAGGGGGCAGCGACTACACCAACGTCGTGCAGCTGGACCGCAGCCAGTACACCGAAGTCCGCTGACCCCGCCGTTCCCGTTGCCGGCACGCACTTTCAGGACCCCGAGACAGTGGGCTATCTGCTCGAACTGCGCGCTGCTAACTCATCGAGGGCCGCATCCCTTGATGCGAACCGGCCGCGCCGCGCCGCGCCGGGCACTATCTGGTGATCTTGGTGGGGGCGGTGGCGGTGTTGCTGCCGGGTCGGGGATCGGGGGTGACGCTAGTGACGGTGGCCCTGTCACGGATTGTCCCGTGATCTCGCTGTGCCGGGCATCCTAGCAGTAACAACCGGCCTGAAATCCCCGCCGACCTGGCCTACGACGGGCAGGACGCGCCCGGACACGCGGCCCCGAAAACACCACTCCAGCCCGACGCCATCACCGTCCCCCTGATCTGGCGAGGGGCTCGGCGTCCAGAGCAATCAAGGGCAAGGCCGGCCTGGTCTGTGCCGATCACGGCTGTGCCGTGGTGGCAGCGAGGCTCACGCCGGATTCACGCGAGATCCGCATAGTTCTCCCAGGGCGGGTGGCTAGCGTGCTCGTGCTCGTTCCCTCCCGCCCGGGGGGCGGGCACGAGTCGCGCTGGGGGTGCTCGCCCGGCGATCCGCTCCGCCGACCACGAAAGAGCCCTGCACCATGAATGATCAGCGTTTCCCCAGGCTGAGCCGGCGCGGGTTCCTGGGTACCGCCGCGGCCGGCGCGGGAGCAGCGGCAGCCTCCGCGGTCACGGCATGCCATGCCGCCGGGACCGCCCGCCCGGCAGCGTCTGGCCGTGGTTTCGCCGACGCGGTCCTGGCGGCATTCGCGCGGCACCGGCTGGTCGCTCTCGGCGCGGCGGACAGCCTGCAGAATCACTACGACGCCCTGGCCCTACTGCTGACCGACCCCCGGCTGCCCGCAGTGGTCGACGACATCATCGTCGAGTGGGGCAACCCGCTGTACCAGGAGGTGATCGACCGACTCACCGCGGGCCAGCCCGTCGCCGACGCCGACCTGCGGCCGGTGTGGCGCAACACCACCCAGTCCCCGCTGGAAACCTGGGACGCGCCGGTCTACGAGCAGTTCTACCGGACCGTGCGGGCCGTCAACCGGACACTGCCCGCCAGCAGGCGCATCCGCGTGCTGGCCGGCGACTCGCCGATCGACTGGGCGAAGATCACGACCCCCGGCCAGCTCCGGGCCATTCCCCCGCGCGACGCTGTCGTCGCATCGCTGGTGCAGAAGCAGGTGCTGGCGAAGGGCCGGCGGGCGCTGCTGTGCTACGGGATGACCGGACTGTTCCACGGCACCGGCATGACCGAGACGATCGAGCAGAAGACCGGCCAGCGGATCTACGTCATCGCTGACCTGGTCCCCCTGGCGGGCGACCCCGGCGGCCTGGCCGCCAGGCTGTCCCGGTACCGGCGCGACACGGTCATCCCCGCCGCCGGCACCTGGCTCGGATCCTTCGACGCCGGCCTGTACCCCGGCCAGCCCGCCGACCTGACCGCGACGTGGCCCGACCCGGACATCTACTTCTACCCCCCGTACTGGACCGAGCTGCAGCGCCGCAACACCCTGACCGGCAACCACGTCGACCTCGGGCAGCTGCGCATCAGCCACCCAACCCGCTACCCGCTCACGCCATCCCCCGGATGCGGCCAGACCGGATAGACCAGCTCCTGCTTTTCCGGATCCCCGGCAGCAGCCAACAGTCCCAGAACGGGCTGATCTTGTACCTCGGGAAGATGGCAACTGACCGAACGGCAAGCACGCAAGTATTCGGCGGTACGCGCGGCGGCGGTTTCGGAACGCGTTCACGCTCGGCGACGCGTGTTGCGCCGCGGCGCGCATAGCTCAGCTCGGCGTGCGGGGCGGAGGAGCTTCACCCGAGTCTCGCCGGTCAGTAGTAGCCGGTGTTGCCGTCGACGCGCTCGCGGAGCAGGTCGGCGTGGCCGTTGTGGCGCGCGTACTCCTCGATCATGTGGGTGATGATCCAGCGCAGCGACCAGGGCTGGCCCGTGCGCTCAGACACCTGCTTGCTGAGCAGATCCAGGCTCGGGGCTCGCGCCACCACCTGCCGCGACGCGGCGCACTCCCGTTCGAAGGCATGGAAAGTCTCCGCCGGGTCAGCCTGGTCGACGTCGTTGAAGTCCGCGTCCTCATCGGCCGCCCTGTCGTACAGGTCGGGCACTTCCTCGCCGAAGAACACCTGCCGGAACCAGCCGCGCTCCACCTCGGCCATGTGCCGGACCAGCCCCAGCAGGGACAGGGTGGACGGAGGGACGGCGCGCAGCCGGAGTTGCTCGGCAGTCAGGCCCTCGCACTTCCAGATCAGGATCCCCCGGTGATGCTCCAGCCAGCCGGTCAGCATCTCCCGCTCGCCCGCATCCTGAGCCGGTCGCGCCCGGTCCGTCGCCATGCCGCGACCCTCTCACGGCCGGCCCGGCCGCGCCACCCGGTTATCAGACGCCCGCCGCGCCATCGATACGCCCGCGGAGCACGTCGGCGGCTCGCAGCAGGCCGGCCCTCCCGGAGGGCACGGGCGCCGCCCTGCACGGCAAGTGGCCGCCAAGATCCACGCAGCTCCGAGGAGGGTGCCGAGACGCCCGGCCAATGCGGATAGCCAAGGCACCCGTAAGGCTCCGTGCACACCATGGCGGCGGTGCCCCTTGCCCACGTAGCAGCACGCGATCCGCCAGTCCGGCGGCCTGGTCTGTCCCTTCTCGGCTGCGGCGCGGTTCTTGATCCGCGGTACCTCGTCCGGCGCGCCGAACTGGCACCAGCCGACGCAGTCGTCTCCATCGAAGACGAGCGCCGCATGCGCGGTTTCCGCGCGGACGCGGCTCAGCTTGCGCTCGCGGTTGCGGGCTGCGCTGGGAGGACCCTGGCTGGCCTCCTTCGGATGGAAACCCATGCACCAGCAGCCGCCGAAGATTCCGTTGTTGCGCTCTACGAGCGCTTCGAAATCCTGCCACGTCGTCTCGTCCAGAGCCCTGACCGTGTACGCCGGAGCCGGCACGGGCGCAGTCTGGCAGCAGGCCGGGCCCGTCGGCACGCTCCAGTTCGGCGACGACTCCGGCTGGTGGTACCCGCGGGATTACCTGCACGAGGTGACGACCTCCGCGGACGGCCGGATGCAGACCACAGTTCCCGTCCGATCCGGGCAGCGACAGGGCTACATGATCGACATCTACAACCCCACCAACGTTACGCAGACGATTCTTGGTCCAGGCAATACGCCCGACAGCCCGGCCTTGGACCCGGTGCGGATCGGGGTCTCCGTCCCGAACCGGAACATCGATCGCGGCGCCTCTACCTGGAACATCAGGTTCACCCTTCCCGGAGCCATCCCCCCGCACCAGACCCGCGAGGTGCGGGTCCTTTGGACATCGACGGCCTGCCTGGCGAAGGGTTCCGCGGAAGGAATCGATCAGATCAGCTTCCGGGTCCGGGTCGGCTGGCTCACCCGGACGGAGGTAATCCCGCTCGATCAGGGCTGGTACCTGTCCGGGCCGAGTCAGGGGCCGTGCACCTGACGCCGTCCGGCGGCGGGCTCGGCGGCGAAGTCGCCGGCCGCCACCCGGAGGCCACGCAGCAGCCCGACCATCTCGTCGAGCTGGCCGCCAGAGTAGCCACTCATCCCGAAGCCGGCGTCCATCAGGCACGCTGTCGCGTCGCGCACCACCTCGCGGCCGGCCTGCGTGATCTCGGCCAGCGTCCCGCGGCCGTCCTGTGGGTTCGGCCGCCTGACCACGAGCCCGGCGCGCTCCAGGCGGTTGATCGTGTTGGTGACGCTGGTCGGGTGCACCATCAGCCGCTCACCGATGATCCGCAGCGGCAGCGCGCCCGCCCGGCTGAAGCTGAGCAGCACGAGCGCCTCGTACCTGGCGAAGGTCAGGCCGAACGGCCGGAGAATGCCGTCGAGCTCGCCGAGCAGGATCTGATGGGCCCGCATGACCGAAGTCACCGCGGCCATCGCCCGGGCGTCGCCGAACCTGCGCTCCCAGATCGCGGCAGCTCGCTCGATCGGGTCGAACGGCAGGCCCATCGGCTTCGGCACAGCCATCAACGTACCCGCGCAGGCCAGTCCTTTACGGCCCGCTGGAGGTGGCTCGCGCCGGAAGACCATTCGCAACCTGTTGCTTTACCAGGTGGGACAGTGCTGGAGAAGGTCCCATCAGCAAGTTATATTCCGTGCTTGGGTAGCACGTGACCGAGACGGGACCGAGGGGGCAATTGTGGAGTCCGGTCACGCCGTGACTGCCATAGCTCCGGTGCTGTCTGCGGGGGTAGGCATCCGGTATTCGGGGAGCTGGGCGCTGCGGCTGGCCAGCTTCAGGCTCGACTGGTCGGCTGCCGGCACCGCGGCGCTGGGGATCGCTGGTGCCCGGTCGGTGGCCACGTCGGCGCTGGTCGATGCGCTGTCGGGGCGGCTCGCCCCGACCTACGGGAGCCTGCGCGTACTCGGCTACGACATGAGCGAGGCATCGGGCCGCGCCGCGGTCCGTCGCGTGGTGGGCACCGCAAGCCGGGCGGGCCGGCCGGTGCCAGCGATCAGGATCCGGCGCCTGGTGGAGCGCGCCGCGCGGCGCTCTGGCCAGCCCGGCTCTGACCGGCATCTGCTGGTGGCCGCGATCCTTGACCGGCTGGCGCTCATGCCGTGGGCCGATGTGCCGCTCGGCGCGGCACCCGAGCTAGTCGCGCGCAAGGCGCGGCTGGCCGCGGCCTGCGTGCACCAACCGAAGCTGCTGCTCATCGACGGCCTGCTCGACTACCTGCCGCCGCTAGACCGCACCGTGCTCGCCGACGTGATCAGGGACACCGAGCGCGACACGGCCGTGATCGCGTTCGGCGTCGACGCCGACACGCTGTCGCTGATCTGCGACCGGCTGATCGTGCTGGCCGACGGCATCGCGGCCCCCGGCCTGCCGGCTCAACCCGTGAGGCTTGCGGCGATCGACTCGGCTTCGTCCGTGGTGACCACGATCCGGTCGTAGGCCGCCTCGGTCAGGTCGATCACGACCGCGGGCCGCCTGGCGTGGCAAACGGCGAACATGACGAAGTCCTTGGCGCGCAGCGTGCCGACCATGAGCATGCCGGGGATGCCGGTGCCCGGCATCCGCAGGCCGCGCAGCTCCGCCATGCCGTCGGGCACGGCGCGGACGGTGGTGATGGCCGACCGCGGCACGGTCACGTCGCCGTGCAGGGCCTCAAGCTTCTCGGCCGCGCTCAGCGTCACGGTCACCGAGTCCGCGCTGATGTCGATGCTCGCCATGGCGCTCCGTTCTGCCGTGACCAGTCTGCGGTGACCAGTCTGCCGTTACCAGCGCCCGCGATGCACCAGATCGTCCAGGCTGCGGCGGCTGATGACACGGGACGAGCCGCCGGGGTCCGCGCCTGGATCGGGGTGCCCGATCGCGACCGCGCCGATCGGCATGTACTGGCCGGGAACGCCGAACAGCTCGCGGAACCGCCCGATCAGCTCGGGCGATATGCCGAAGAACAGGGCGCCGAGGCCCTCATCGACGGCGGCGAGCAGCATCAGCAGCGCGAGGAACCCGGTGTCGATGTCCCAGTAGGGCACCGGCCAGTGAGCCTCGTCCCTGTCCGTCCAGCCCTTGTCACCCCTGGCGTACCTGTCCAGGTAGATGTCCTTGCACGACAGCGGCACGACTACCAGCGGCGCCCTGGTCACGGCGTCGAGCCGAGACCCAGCGCTCTCGCCGGCCTCCTCGCCGCTCGCCAGCAGCTCCCAGAACGGGGCCAGCAGCGAAGGCTCGTCGAGCACGAGCAGCGCGTAGCCCTGGCTGAACCCTGCCGACGGCGCGCGGTTGGCCGCCTCGAGCACCCGGTGCACGGCCTCCGGGTCGAGCGGATCGCCGGTGAACGCCCGCACCATCCGCCGCTTCCTGATCACCTCGCTGAACTCCATCGGGCTAGGGTACGGCGTGTGCGCGCGGGTACAGCGCGTGCGCGCGGGGCTCGCGCGGCGATTACGCCGCGAGCCCGTTCCCGTAGGCTGCACCCATGGACTGGAGCCTGCACCGGTGCGGCCGCAGGGGCCACGTGACCTACGCGCCCGACGAGGCTGACCTGCGCGAATACGTGAGCGCGAGCACCGGGTCCGGCGAGCTCTGGCAGTGCCTGCGGTGCGGAACCTACGTCGCGGGCGAACCGCAGGCGAGCGGGCCAGCCGCGGACGCGCCGACGGTGCGCAGGGACCGGGAGATCCGGGGCGATTTCATCCTGAAGCTGTTCGCGATCGAGCGGGCGTTCCGCGTGCTGTTGTTCGGCGCCGTCGCCTACGGGATCTGGAAATTCGCGAGCGCGCGGCTGACGATCGCGCAGGCGTTCAACAAGGAACTGCCAATCGTCCGCACGCTGTTCAGCCAGCTAGGCTTCACGATCAGCAACTCGCTGCTCGACCGGCTGCACAAGGTGTTGCACATCAGCACCATGAACCTGCATCTGATCGCGCTGGGCATCGCCGGGCTGGCCGTCGTCTCCGGCATCGAGGCGTTCGCGCTGTGGCAGGCCAAGCGCTGGGGCGAGTACTTCGCGATGATCGTAACCTCGCTCGGGCTGCCGGTCGAGGCCTATGAGCTCTACAAGGCGATCACCGTCACCAAGTCGCTGCTGCTCGCCCTGAACCTGCTCCTCGTGGTCTACCTGGTCGTCAGCCGGCGGCTGTTCGGGGTGCGCGGCGGCAGGCGTGCCTACGAGGCCAGGCTGCGCTCGGAGTCCGTGATCGACGCGGCGGCCAGTGCGGCGGCGGCCAGGGCAGCGGCCGGACCGCCGACCCCGCAGCAGGCCGGGCAGCAGACCGGGCATCCGTCAGGCTCGGCACCGTGGCCGCCGGCGCCGAACCCGTGGCCGCCCGCGGCGAGCCCGTGGCCGCCGGGCAGCCAGGAGTCGGCCGCGCGCGGCTCCGGTTCCGGCGGCTGGCCGCGGACCTCGGAGACGGTGATCCGCCCGACCGGCGTGAGTTCCTGGCCGCCGACCGGCCAAGACGCGTCCCGCGACGCGGGCGCAGGTTACTGGCCGCCCGCCGAGCCCGAGGCGGCCGACCTGGCGTCCAGCCAGCTGCCAGGCACCAGGGCCTGGCCAGAAGCACCAGGCCGGCGCGCTGATGCCGTCGCTCCTTGGCCGCCCGCCGACCCGCCTCCGCCGAGCGTTCCGCCAGTCAGGCCGTCCAGCTGGTGGTCAGGCTTGCGGCGCGCTGAGACCACGGTCAACCGTGGCACCCCACCCGACCAGGGCCAGCAGGCGCCCGAGGACCGAGCCGCGTGGGAGCCGCAGCCGCCCCAGGCTCCGCCAGCGCAGTGACGCCGACCCGAGCGACCGGAGCCTCCGGAGCAACCGGAGCAGCCAGCACCCTGCTGAGGGGGCTGCTCGACGACGCCTCGCTGTTCCCGCCAGGCAACCTGCCGATGCCGGCGGCGGCAGCCGCGCACTTCAGGCACGAGACGGCTTGGTTCAGCGAGCTGACCGGGCCGTTCGTCTGCCCGGAGAACAGGCTCCGCGAGCTCAGCACGGTGCTGACCGTGGCGGCGACGCCCTGGATCGACCTCTCCGTAGTGGTCACCGGCGGCGCGCCCGCCATCGCCGCGGCGACCGACGCGGTCGCGCGCGACCCGCGGCTGCGGCTGCGCGCCGTCGAGGTGCCTGCCGCGAAGGGCGGGAACCCGGCAGCGGCGGTCGCCGAGGTCACCGCGGCCCTGGACGCCGTGCCGCTGGCCGGGGCCGTGGGCTACATCGAGATCCCGCTGCCCGCGCTGGGCGACCCGGCCGCGGCCGGCCCTCTGCTCGCGACCACGGACGGCCACGGCTACCGGCCGAAGCTGCGCACCGGCGGCACGGTGGCCGAGGCGTTCCCCGACGAGGCGACGCTGGCCGCCTGCCTGGTGGCGGTGGCCGGGCGGCGGATCCCGTTCAAGTGCACGGCGGGACTGCACCACGCGGTCAGGCACACCGCCGCCGACACCGGATTCGAGCATCACGGCTTCCTGAACGTGCTGCTGGCGACCGGAGCCGCGGCGGCCGGAGCGGAGGCCGGCGAGGTCGCCGGCCTGCTCGCGGAGCGCGATCCCGGCCGCGTGGCAGCAGCGGTCAAGGCGCTTGACGAGGACGCCGCCGGGCAGATCCGCTGGCTGTTCACCTCGTTCGGCACGTGCAGCGTCGACGAGCCCGTCGCCGACCTGGTCAGCCTCGGGCTGCTGAGCCGGCCGTGAGAATGCGTTCACCTAGGAGGTCTTGATGGCACCCGCGCGTGCGTGCGACTGGCTCGGCGTCCCGGCGGACCACCCGTTCGGACTGCAGACCCTCCCTTACGGGTCGTTCAGCGACACGCACCATCCGGCCAGGCGGCGGGTCGGCGTGGCGATCGGCGACCAGGTGCTCGACCTCGGCGCGGCGGCCGAGCGGCTGCTGCCAGGCCGGGCCGCCGACTTCGCCTCGGGCAGCCTGAACGAGTTCCTCGCGGCCGGCGACGGCGCCTGGGCGCAGGTGCGGGCCGCGCTCACCGACTGGCTGACGCAGGACCACTACCGCAGCGCGATCGAGGACCTGCTTGTCCCGGCCGGCGGCGTGACCATGCACCTGCCGTTCGCGGTCGCCGACTACGTGGACTTCTACGCATCCGAGCAGCACGCAACCAACGTCGGCCAGATCTTCCGCCCCGACGGTGAGCCGCTCACCCCGAACTGGCGCCACCTGCCGATCGGCTACCACGGCCGGTCGGGCACCGTGGTGGTCTCCGGCACCCCGATCCGGCGGCCGTGCGGCCAGTCCAGGCCGGCCGACGCGCCCGGGCCGCTGTACCGCGCGTGCCGCCGGCTCGACTTCGAGGCCGAGCTTGGCTTCGTGGTCGGCGTTCCGAGCGTGCTCGGCGAGCCGGTGCCCGCCGCGCGATTCGCCGAGCATGTGTTCGGTGCGTGCCTGGTGAACGACTGGTCGGCGCGGGACATCCAGGGCTGGGAGTCGATGCCGCTCGGGCCGTTCCTTGGAAAGTCTTTCGGCACAACGATTTCGCCCTGGGTAGTGCCGCTTGCCGCGCTTGAGCAGGCTCGGGTCAGGCCGCCGTCCCTGGCTACGGATCTCGCCCAGTACCTGGCCGACTCCGGTGACTGGGGCTTCGACATCGACGTCGAGGTGCGGCTCAACGGGCACGTGGTGTCCAGGCCGCCGTACTCGGCCATGTACTGGAGCCCGGCCCAGATGCTCGCGCACATGACGGTCAACGGGGCCTCGGTGCGCACGGGCGACCTGTTCGCCTCGGGCACGATCAGCGGGCCGCGGCCCGACCAGTACGGATCCCTGATCGAGCTGGCCTGGGCCGGTCAGCGGCCACTCGCGCTGCCGGACGGGAGCACGAGGGGCTGGCTCGAGGACGGCGACGAGGTCGTGATCACCGCCACGGCGGCCGGGCCCGACGGCTCGCGGGTCGGCTTCGGCGACGCGCACGGCCAGATCACGCCCGCGCTGCCGACCGAGGACTGAGCCGACCGAGGACTGAGGGGTCGGTCAGACCGGCACGTCTGCCTGCGTTCCGAGGCTACGATGACCACATCGTCATACGCGGGAGAAAAGGCATGTCAGGGCAGCAGGAGCGATGGGACGGGCTGGATCATTCCGACCAGCTCCACGCGCGCGATGCCACTCTGGACCTGACCCGCATGATCGAGCCGGTACGGCAGCGGATCGATGCGGACGGCCGCGGCCAGGCGCCGGCGGGCAACGGAGCGGCTTCGGCGGCACCGGACTGGCGGCCGGAAGAGCGCTGGCAGGAGACCCCGGGGGTGCGGGGCACCGGCTCTCATGCCGCGCCGCCCAGGCCCGACGTGCCAGCGGAGCCGGCCGCCGCCCGGCCTGGCGCTGCTGCGCCTGTGCCTGGGCCGGGACCGGGACCCGCGGTGGCCCAGCGTGATGTGCCAGCCTTGCCGTCCGGATCGGCTGGCTCGCGGGATGAGGCCGGCTCACGGGCCGAGGCTGGCCCGGGCGACGGCGCGGTGCAGGTTGGGGCGGCCGATCTGGCCTGGCGGCCAACCGAGCGCCCGGTACCTGGTTCGCTCGCCGATCTGCGCCAGCGCCTCGAACGGCTGCCCTTGGGTCACCCGTCCTCCCCCTACCACGTCGACGGCCAGCGCAAGCCGCCGCCGCCGCGGCTCAGGCACCTTGAGCTTGCCCCGCCGGCGCCGGGCCGCGCCGGGCTCGACCGGCCACCGCTCGGCCACTCTGACCAGGACCTGCCCGAGCCCGATCTGGCCGGGACCAACCTGGCCGAACTTGATCTGGCCGAACCTGATCTGGCAGAGCTGCCTGAGCCTGATCTGGCAGAGCCTGATCTGGCAGAGCCTGATCTGGCAGAGCCTGATCTGGCAGAGCCTGATCTGCCACAGCCGGACCCGGTCGCTGCCGAAGCGGCTCAGGACGAGCTGGCCGATGGCGCCGACCTGGCTAGCGTGGAGTCATCGAGCGCGGAGTGGCCTAGCGCAGAGCCGGCCAGCGCAGATTGGCCCAGCGCGGAGCCGGCCAGCGCAGAGTCGCCGGTCGCTCCGGTCACCGCCGACCTGGCCGAGCCGGATCTGACCGACGCAGGGCTGCCCGACACGGACCTGGCAAGCATCGAGCCCGGCGCAGACCTGGTCGAGCCGGACCTGAGGAGCGCTGGTCATCCAGTTCCCAATCTGGCTGAGGCCGAGCCTGCCGAGATCCAGTATGACGAGACCGGGCCGCTCGAGATCGTGCCTGCCGTGACCGCGCCTGTCATAACCGCGTCTGCCGTGACTGGTCGTGCCGAGACCGGGTCAGCGTTTACCGGGCCTGAGGTCATCGCCCCAGAGGCTGCCGGGAGCCCGGCGAGGTCGCCGGTCTTCATCCCGCGCAATGGCGGCACCGCCGACATGGCCCGGCCAAGCCAGACGCGGTTCGAGCCGACGAGGCCAGCCACGCCCGGCCAGCAGTCCGACCGGTCGGGCCGCTCCCAGGGCGGCGATCCTTACCTGCCGTCGGCCGGCCGAGCGGGCCCTGACCCGCGCCGACCAGACTGGGTGGCTCGCGCCGATTCGCCGAGCACGATGCCTGTCATCCGCGAGCCCGACCGCAGCTTCCGCGAGCCCGACCGCAGCGACCCGCGACGCGCTCCACTGCCCGGCGATGACTTCCCCGGCACGGGACCGTTCCGCCGCCCGGAACCGCCCCCCGGCGACGACTTCCGCAGCACGGGGCCGTTCCGCCGCCCGGAACCGCCCCCCGGCGACGACTTCCGCAGCACGGGGCCGTTCCGCCGCCCGGAACCGCCCCCCGGCCAGGCCGGAAACGGCGCCGACCACGGGCCGCCGCGTTCTGAGGCCGACGGCTCGTGGACCTGGGGACCGGCCAGGCTCAGCCGCGATCAGGTGCGGATCGCCGACGAGGCGTATGACGAGTTTCGCGAGGCCGAGGGGCGCGAAATGTTCGGCGGATTGCACACGGGCGGGCTGACCGCACGGCTGCTCGGCATCGCCGACCGGATGGAGCACGGGCAGCTCGCACCCGACGCCGAGGACCGCGCGCTGCTCCCGCCCGAGGTCTTCCGCGCCAGGCTCGCCGACATGATCAGACGGCACCCTGAGCGGACGCCTGACCAGCTCGCCCGCCGGGTGCCCGGCGCGCTGTCCTACTCGTTCATGTTCAGTGCCGAGCACTACTCCGACGGCATCTGGCTCGTCCAGGACGCGCTTGAGGCGCAGGGCGTCCGGCTGCAGGCGCGCAGGAACGGCTGGAGCGGCGCCCAGAACAGGTGCGTCTTCACCATGTGGCGCGACTCGGTGAGCGGGCTGCCGTTCGAGGTGCAGTTCCATACCGCGGTGAGCTTCGAGGCGCAGCGGCTGGCCCGCACCTCGGCATCTCGGATCAGCGATCCGCGCACCACGCCCGCCGAGGCGGCCAGCCTGAGCTCGAACATCGCCGAAGCCTGGGCCGCGCTGCCTGCACCGCCCGGCAACGAAGACATCGCCGACTACCGCCGCAGCGTCCGCGCGCCAGCCCCAGGTGCCGGCCGCTACGGCTAGCCGCGCGGTCCTGTCTGGCCGACCGTCATGACCGGTCGAAGTACTCCTTGATCAGCTGCCGCTGCCGCTCGCTTACCTGCTGGAAGTGCCTGGACAGGGCGTCCTCGCCGATTGCCTCGGCCGTCAGGTAGAGATCCTTGATCTGGTCAAGCTTGGCGGCCCCCGGCCCGGACTTGCGCACCTCAGGCACCTGCACCCCATCGGAGGACTGAGTGACCGGCACCGGTTCGGCGTCTGTGCCAGACTCAGCGGCCGGAGTGTGGTGCGCCTCGAACGGCCCGCGTGCCCGCGAGCTATCGGCCGGCTCGTCCTGCGCGTCCTGCGCTCGGGAGGGTGCCTGCCCGGGCGGCGGGACCTGCCCCGAGGGTGAACTGGACCCCGGCGCCGAGGTCTCGGCGGGCGGCCGACCCGACGGGACGGCCGGCATCGGCGTGGTGTCGTCATCCGCAAGGACCTGGCCGTCCGCGGCGCCGTCGTCCGGGTACACGGTCAGCCGGGGCACCGGGGCGACCTCCCACGATTGCTCGGCAGCAGGCGCGACCGCGGCTGGAAGCGCAGGCGGAGGGCTGGCCGCCGGGGACTCAGGGAGTGCCTGGCCCGTACCGGCGGGCAGCGCGGCCCGCGGACCAGGCAGGCGGGCAGGCGGACGCGGACCCTGGCCGATCGCGGGCGCGCTCGAACCGTCCGCGCCTGGACCCACGGCCTGACCCGGCTGCCCGATGGGGCCTCCTGGCCTGCGCTGCGCGCCTCCTGACCGCCCGCCCGGCCCGCGCCACTCGCGAGGACCTGACCAGGTGCCGTTGCCGACCGGACCGTAACCCTCGTCTGGGTACCGGCCGCGCGGCTGACCAGCAGGCGGACCTCCAGGTCCGGGCCGCTGACCTTCCGGCCCGTAGCCCTGCCAGGGGCGGCCGTACGGCGCGGGCTGGCCGTATCCGGGTTCGGGCCCGTACCCGGGCACCGCGGCTCCCGGCGCTGGCCGGCGTGGCTGGTTCGGCGGCGGACCCGCGTACCGCCGGTCGTGATACCGCGGGTCCTGGTACCGGGGGTCCCCGACGGGCGGGCCCTGGATTGGCGGGCGCTGGTGCTGCGGCCCTGGGCCCGGCTGGAAGGGCTGACCTTGAGAGGGCTGGCCGCTGGGTGACGCGCGCCGACTCTGCGGCGGGTGTGGGCGGTAGCCGGGCCCGGGGCCAGACGGCGGCCCGTGCAACGGACGATCGGCCGGCCCATTCGGGCCGTGCGGGCCCTGGCTTCGCCAGACCGGATCGGCGATGGGCGGACCGTCGGCGAGCCCGTATTGCTGCGGCGGCCAATCCGGCCCGCCGTTCCAGCCGTCCGGATGCTGGTAGGCGTCGCCATGACCGAGACCTGCGGGCCCATAGCCCTGACGACCGCCGCCGGGCCCGTAGGTCCCGGCCTGGCCATAGTCTCCGGGCGGTCCGTACCCATCACGCGGGCCGCGGCCATCAGGTGAACCGTAGTCTCCTGGCGGACCGTAGCTACCGGGCGCGTCGTAACCCTCAGGCGGACCGTAGCCACCCGGCGGACCGTAGCCACCCGGCGGACCGTAGCCACCCGGCGGACCGTAGCCACCCGGCGGACCGTAGCCACCCGGCGCGGCATAGCCGTCCGGCGGGCCATGCTCCCCGGGCGCGTCGTAATACGCGGCCGGACCATACTCATCGGGCGGGCCGAACTCTTCGGGTGGATGACCGTAAGCCGGCGCACCGGGCCCGCGGCCGGGTTCGTCAGTGTGCTCATAGCGGCCAGGCGCTGGCCCGGCCGACCGGTAACCGTCGGCAGGCCGGTAGCCCTCGGCAAGCCCATAACCGTCGCCGGGCCCATAACCGCCTGGACCGTAACCGCCTGGCGAACCGTAGCCGCGGACCGGGCCAGAACCAGACGAAACGTAGCCAGCGGGCGGAGCACCGCGACCCGGGTACTCGCGGCCTGCGTAGTCACCGTCCGATCCGCGCGGACTGTACTCGCCCGCCGGGACACGCCCGCCACCAACCGGGCCCGCCGGACCATATCCGGCGGGCGGGCCGGGAGCGCCCCGGGCGCCCCAGTCATCGCGCGGGCCTGGCGGCCCGGCCGGAGCATCCCAGGGCGGCCCGTACTCGGCCCTGGCGTGCGGCCCGTCGAGCTGCTGACTGGGACGCCAGCCCGCCGGCGGGCCGTAATCGCGGCCTGGCCTAGGCCCGTCCGGCAGTTCGCCTGGGCGCCCAGCTAGCTGCGGACCGGCAGCACCCGGCGGAAAGCGGTCCGGTGGCTGGAGCGGGTAACTTCCGGCCTGCTGCGGACCCGTGCGCCGCGGCGGCGGCTGGCGCCGGTCATGCGGTCCGGCCGGCGGCTGCCACTGGGCCGATGGCGGCAGTGGCTCAAGCAGTTCCCGAGGTCCCGGCGCTTGCGGTTCAAGGCCGTAGTGCTGCGGGCCGGAACCGTAGCCAGCCGGACCGGGACCGTAGCCAGCCGGACCAGGCCGGTAGTCCGGCGGGCCAGCACCGTGCGGCACCGGCGGGACGTCATAGCCGGGGCCGGGCGGGCCGGCTCCCCCGATACCGTGCCCCGGCCCCTGCGCGCCGCCAGGACCGGCCCAGTCCGCGCGGGCGCCGTCCTGCGGCTGCTCAGGCCGGGCATCCAACCACACCTGCCTGACCTCGCGCTCGTCCCAGCCGGGCTCGGGCGGCGGGTCATGCCAGACCTGCCGGACAGACTCCATCAGCACCGGCGGCGGGCGCTCCGGCGCGCCGCGGCCCGAGACGACGGGCGTGACCGGCCGGCCGATCCGGAAAGGTGACAGCCACTGGTCGGCATCGACGTCGCCGACGGCAGGATCGGACTCGGCCCGTTCGGTCTGACGGCGATCGGCGGGCTCGTCCTGCCCAGGCTTGCGCCTGCCTCTGCGTCCCCCGGCCATAACTAGCCAGCCCGCCGGGACGCAGGGCAGGTCGCGTACCACGACATGACCGCCCGCACCGACAAGACCTCACAACCTCCGCTACGGCTAGCTCGCGGCCCCGCGCGAGACCCGAATCGAGGTCACCGGAAACGATCACCGGCCACGGGCGGCACCCCGCCAGCCACGGTCAGTCCGGCTGGCCGACCCACGCAGGGTAGCCGACCGTCACGAGTTAACCGTCCTACGATTTCACGCAGTCGGACCTACCGCAACCGATCCGCCGCAGGTCACGCAGGTCCGGCCAGGTACGGCGAGCCAGCACAGAATGGCCTGCCTGGACAGGCCGGACGCAGCACTACAAACCGGGCCTGGAATGAAGCAGCTCCGGCCACGGCGCGGACGTTCAGCCACAATCTGCCGCGTCGTGACGGCGTGCACTAGCGTTGGTGCCACCCGCGCGTCACGATCTCATCATCCGACCATCAGGAGGTAATCATGTCGAATCAGGTCAAGTACGTCCTGCAAGAGTCGGAGATGCCGCAGCAGTGGTACAACATCATCCCCGACCTGCCGACCCCGCCACCGCCGCCGCTGCACCCGGGTACCCGCCAGCCGGTCGGCCCCGATGACCTCGCCCCGCTCTTTCCCACCGCCCTGATCCTGCAGGAGGTCTCCGGCGACCGGCACATCGCGATCCCCGAGCCTGTCCTGGACGTCTACCGGTTGTGGCGGCCGACCCCGCTGTTCAGGGCCAGGCGTCTTGAGAAGGACCTGGGCACCCCGGCGCGGATCTACTACAAGTACGAGGGCGTGAGCCCGGCCGGGTCGCACAAGCCCAACACGGCCGTGCCGCAGGCCTACTACAACGCCGCCGAGGGCGTGAAGAAGCTCACCACCGAGACCGGCGCAGGCCAGTGGGGCAGCTCGCTGGCGTTCGCGTGCGCGCTGTTCGGCATCGACCTCGAGGTCTGGATGGTCAGGTCGTCCTTCGATCAGAAGCCCTACCGCAAGCTGCTGATGGAGACTTACGGCGCCAGGGTGCACCCGAGCCCGTCCGACGTCACCAGCGCGGGCCGCGCGGTGCTGGCCGCGCACCCGGACTCCACCGGCAGTCTCGGCATCGCGATCAGCGAGGCGGTCGAGGTGGCCGGCAGCCACGCCGACACCAGGTACTCGCTCGGCAGCGTGCTCAACCACGTGCTGATGCACCAGACGATCATCGGCGAGGAGGCCATCCAGCAGCTCGCGCTGGCTGGGGACACCCCGGACGTGATCGTGGGCTGCACCGGCGGCGGGTCCAACTTCGGCGGCCTGATCTTCCCGTTCCTGCGCGAGAAGATGGCCGGCCGGATCAACCCGGTGATCCGCGCGGTCGAGCCGGCCGCCTGCCCGTCGTTCACCCGCGGCACGTACGCGTACGACTTCGGCGACACGGCGGGATTCACCCCGCTGCTGAAAATGCACACCCTGGGCCACGAGTTCATTCCGGACCCGATCCACGCGGGGGGATTGCGTTATCACGGAATGTCGCCTTTGCTGTCGCACATTTACGAGCTCGGCCTCATCGAAGCGGTAGCCAAGCAGCAGTCGGAGTGCTTCGCGGCCGGCCTGCGGTTCGCCAGAACCGAGGGCATCGTGCCAGCGCCGGAGCCGACGCACGCCGTCGCCGCGTGCATCGAGGAGGCGCTGCGCTGCAAGGAGACCGGCGAGGAGAAGGTCATCCTCACCGCGCTGTGCGGTCACGGCCTGCTCGACCTGCAGGCGTACGGCGACTACCTATCCGGCAAGATGACCGACCTCGAGCTGTCCGATGCGGCGATCGAGGAGGCGATGCGCGGCCTGCCCGCCGGAGTCTGAGCCGCCGACACGTCCGCTCGCTCGACCTCGCGGTAGTGGCACTCCCCCCGTGACCTGTGCATACTTCGTGGCGTCCGCACGCTACGGGGGGAGCAGGCCGACATGGCTCGTTGGGCGCGCACGCTGGTCCCGGCACTGGCAGTAACGGCGCTGATACTCGGAGTACCTGGCACCGCCGTCGCTGGCTTGGCCAGCCCGGTGAGCCAAGCGGGTGTCCGCGCCCCGGTCGGCGTGGTCGTTGTCCGCAACCTGCACAGCGCCGGACCCGGGTCGCTGCGGACCGCGATCGTGGCCGCCAACCACGGGCCGCGGCGCGGGATCACGCTCGTGAACTTCGCCGTCCGTGGCGTGATCAGGCTCGCTACCGCGCTGCCCGCGGTCACCGCCCGGGTCGTGATCGACGGCACCTCGGCGCCCGGGCACATGGACGGCGGTCCGCCGGTCGTGGAGCTCAACTTTGCCGGGCACCGCGGCCTGGCGTTCGCCGCGGGCTCGGCGGGCTCCCAGATCCTCGGCCTGGCCGTCGATGGCGCCGCTGGCGACGGGGTCAGGCTGCGGGCGGGCTCGATGACGCTGGACGACGACTTCATCGGCCTCAGCCTCGCCGGTCGTCCGGCCGGCAACCGCGGTGCGGGCCTGTACGTCGCGCCGACCTCAGGCAAAAACAAGATCGGCCTGAACACATCGGGCGCGTCGGGTGTGGTCGCCAACGTGATCTCGGCGAACGGGGGCAGCGGGATCGTGCTCGACGGCTCGTGGGGCAACACGCTCGTGGCCAACCGGATCGGCACCAACGAGCAGGGCAGCAAGGCCGTGCCCAACGGCGGCGATGGCCTCCGGCTGGTCCGCCGGGCCGACAACAACGAGATCGGCGGGACGGAGTTCGTTGACTCGGCGACCGGGCAGGCCAACAACCCGACCGGCGACAAGGGGACGCAGACCCCCGTCTTCGTGGTGCCGCCGCTCGGCAACCTCATCTCGGGCAACGCCAGGGCCGGGGTGCGGATCGCGGGCGGCTCCTCAGGCAACGTGCTGAACGGCAACTTCATCGGCACCACGGCCGACGGCGACGGCGCTATCGGCAACCACGGCAACGGCGTCGTGATCGCCCACGCCGGGCGGAACTCGCTGACGGGCTGCAAGTTCGTGAACAACCCGTTCGTCTACTACAACGTGCTCAGCGCGAACGGCGGCAACGGGCTGCTGGTCTTCGACTCCAACGGCACGGTCGTGCAGGGCAATTTCTTCGGCGTCGGCGCGAACAACACCACCCCCCTCGGCAACGCGCTGAACGGCATCAAGGTGGCAGGAACCTCGGCGAACACCCAGGTGGGCGGCGTGATTCCGCTGGGGAACGTGTCCGCGGGCAACCGCCTCAACGGTATCGCGGTAACAGGAAAGGCGCGCGGATTCGAGACGTTCAACACGTTCGGCGGGCTGCTCGCATTCAAGGGCGCCGCACCCAACGGCCGTGATGGCCTGCTGATCACGTCCACCGGAGGCGACAACCTGGCGCGGACCAATGTGTTCTCCGGGAACAGAGGCAACGGCATTGAGGTCTCCGGGAACGCGTGGGGCGTGACGATCGACCCCGACATCGCCGGCCTCACCACCAAGGGCAACGCGGCGCTCCCTAACGGCCGCGACGGCGTGCTGATCGACGGCAACGCGCACGGCAACATCGTCGGCGGGCGGCTGCGCTCGGTGATCTTTCAGAACACGTTCTCCGGCAACGCCCGCTACGGCCTCGCGATCACCGGCACGGCCCACGGCAACCGCGTGTTCGAGACCTTCATCGGCACCACGATCGGCGGCCTGAATGCGCTCGGCAACGGCCGGGGCGGCGTGCTGATCGGCGGCTCGGCCTACCACAACTCCGTCGGCAGCCTGGTCCGCCGCCACCCGGCCGACCTGATCAGCGGCAACACCGGCAACGGAGTCACCCTGCTGCCCAGGACGACCGGCAATCGCGTGATCGGCAACCTGATCGGCCTGAATCACGTCCGGCAGTGCCTGCCGAATTCAGGGCGTCCAGTTGCCAACTTCGGTCGGCGCAACGTGATCAGGCACAACCGGTTCTGCTGACGCCGAGTCGGCTTGGCGCTGTCAGTGG
>CAVZHC010000022.1:0-267038 GCA_963774905.1 uncultured Actinomycetota bacterium
GGGCTATGGCGCAGACGTGGGACGACACGCTGCGGGCGAGCGGGTACCGGGTGACACCCCAGCGCCAGCTTGTGCTCGAGGCGGTGACCAAGCTTGAGCACGCCACCCCCGAGGAGATCTGCGCCGACGTCAGGCAGACCGCCGTCGGGATCAACCTGTCGACCGTGTACCGGACGCTCGAACTGCTTGAGCAGATCGGCCTGGTGACGCACACTCACCTCAGCCACGGGGCGCCGCGCTACCACCTGGCCGCCGAGGCGCAGCATGTGCACCTGGTCTGCCGGGTCTGCGGCGGCATCACGCAGCTTGATCCGCCGGCGGTCGGGCCCCTGGTGCGGGCGCTTGACGGCGAGTACGGGTTCGAGACCGATGTGGGGCATCTGACGGTGTTCGGCACCTGCAGGCAGTGCCGCGCGGGAACGGGAGCCTGACGTCCCGCGCGCCAGGGCCGAACGGCCTTTCGCTGGTCGCTCTGGCGGCTTACGGTCGAGTTATGACAGCCACGCAGACCAGCCAGCCCGGCGGCACGCTGCACGTCACCGACAGCCGCACGGGCCGCAGTTACGACCTACCCATCACCGACGGGGCGATCCGGGCTCTGGACCTGCGGCAGATCAAGGCGTCAGAGGACGACTTCGGCCTGCTCGCCTACGATCCCGCCTACCTGAACACGGCAAGCTGCCGTAGCGCGATCACGTTCATCGATGGGGACCTGGGGATCCTCAGGTACCGCGGCTACCCAATCGAGGAGCTGGCGCGGCACGCCTCGTTCCTCGACGTGGCCTACCTGCTGCTCAACGGGGAGATGCCGGACAAGGAGGGCTCGGCGGCCTGGTCGAGCGAGATTGCGCACCACACCTACGTGCACGAGAACGTCAAGAAGTTCATCGACGGGTTCCACCACGACGCCCACCCGATGGGCATGCTGGTGAGCTCGCTGGCCGCGCTGTCGACGTTCTACCCAGAAGCGAAATCGGTCTCGGACTCGGCGCTCATCTACGAGCAGGTGGTCAGGCTGATCGCCAAGATGCCGACGCTGGCGGCGTTCGCCTACCGGCACGCGGTAGGCCACCCGTACGCCTACCCGGACGCCGAGCTGTCGTACGCGGGGAGCTTCCTCAACATGATGTGGAAGATGAGCGAGCCGAGGTACCGCCCTGACCCGGTGCTTGAGCACGCGCTGGACGTGCTGTTCATCCTGCATGCCGACCACGAGCAGAACTGCTCGACCAGCGCCATGCGGGTTGTCGGCAGCTCGCAGGTCGATCCGTACTCGGCCGCCGCTGCGGCCGCCGCCGCGCTGTACGGCCCGCTGCACGGCGGGGCGAACGAGCAGGTGCTGCGCATGCTCGGCGAGATCGGGTCGGTCGACAACATCCCCGCCTACATCGAGCGGGTTAAGCACGGCGAGGTGCGCCTGATGGGGTTCGGCCACCGCGTCTACAAGAACTTCGACCCCAGGGCCACCATCATCAAGGAGGTCGCCGACGAGGTCTTCGGGGTGACCGGGCGCAACCCCATGCTGGACATCGCTCTGGAGCTCGAGCGGATCGCGCTGGCCGACGACTACTTCATCAGCCACAAGCTCTACCCGAACGTGGACTTCTACTCGGGCATCATCTACCAGGCCATGGGCTTCCCGATGACGATGTTCCCCGTGCTGTTCGCGATCGGGCGGATGCCTGGCTGGCTGGCCCAGTGGCAGGAAGGCGCGCGCGACCCTGAGCAGAAGATCTCCCGGCCGCGGCAGATCTACGTGGGCCACGGACTGCGGCACCTCAACGGCGCCGTCGGCGGCTAAGCCCACGTCCGGCCCCCGGGGCACTACCAGGTGCGCTCCGCGCTCTGGGCCGCGCAACGGTGGCCCGTAGATGTCGTGATCCGCAGCATCAGCGGGCCACCGTTGCGGAGGGCGCGGGATAACCAGGTGCGTGGTGGGTGCGCCGCTCTTAAGGTGGCCGGGTGTCCTTGCTGACCGCGCGCGGTGTGTCGGTGTCGTACGGGGCGCTTACCGTGCTGCACGAGGTCGACCTGGTGGTCGCGGCGGGAGACCGGATCGCCGTCGTGGGCCCGAACGGGGTCGGTAAGTCCACCCTGCTCCAGGTGCTGGCCGGGCTGGTGCACCCCGACGCTGGCACGGTCACCGCGGTCGGAACGGTCGGATACCTGCCGCAGGAGCGCGACCTGCGGGCCGGCGAGACCGCGATGCAGGACCTGGCTCGCCGGACCGGGGTGGCCGGTGCGGAGCAGGCCATGCTCGCGGCCTCAGACCGGCTCGCGGCGGCCGGGGCGGCGGGCACAACGTCCGGTCCGTCGGCCGGGACGCGGGCGGAGAACGCGTACACCGCCGCGCTCGACCGCTATCTCGCGCTCGGCGGCCCTGATCTCGAGGTCAGGGCCGCCGAACTCGCCGCCAGCCTCGGCCTGCCCGGCGACCTCGACCGGCCAGCCACGGGCCTGTCAGGCGGCCAGGCGGCCCGGCTGGCGCTCGCTGCCGTGCTGCTTGCCAGGTTCGACGTGCTGCTGCTCGACGAGCCGACCAATGACCTCGACCTGACCGGGCTCGACCTGCTAGAGAGCCACCTGGCCGGGCTGCGCGGCGGGCTGGTCGTCGTCTCGCACGACCGCGCCTTCCTCGAGCGGATGGCTGAGTCGGTACTCCAGATCGACCCGCACACCAGGCAGGCCAAGCTGTACGGCGGCGGTTACCTCGCCTACCGGGAGGAACTCGACCGCGACAAGACCCTCGCCGCCCAGGCCTACGAGACCTACGTGGCGACCAGGGACGACCTGATCGAGCGGGCCAGGCGGCAGAAGGAGTGGTCGAGGTCAGGGGAGCGCGCGGCGAAGAGCGCGGCCGCGCGCCGCAAGGAGCCTGACAAGAACATCAGGCGCGGCTGGGTCGAGGGTGCACAGGCGGGCGGCGCCAGGGCCGCAGCCACGCTGCGGGCGGTCGAGCGGCTCGATCCGGTCGCCGAGCCCCGCAAGGAGTGGGAGCTCAGGCTGCGGTTCGGCGCGGCCGAGCGCAGCGGCGAGGTCGTCGCCATGCTGTCGCAGGCCGTGGTGCGGCGCGGACGGTTCACGCTCGGGCCGGTCAGCATGCAGGTGAGCTGGGGCGACCGGATGCTGATCGGTGGCGACAACGGCGCGGGCAAGACAACGCTGCTGCAGGCGCTGCTCGGTCGGCTCCCGCTGGACGCCGGCCGTGGCTGGCTCGGCGCCTCGGTGCGGGTCGGCGAGATCGACCAGGGCAGGATGACGTTCGATCCGCAGGCGCGCCTGCTTGAGGCGTTCCGGGCGGAGTCCGGGCTGGCCGAGGCGGACGCGCGGACCCTGCTTGCCAAGTTCGGCCTCGGCGCGGACGATGTCGGACGTGGCATCGCCATCCTGTCGCCTGGCGAGCGCACCCGCGTCGACCTGGCGCTGCTGATGCACTCGGGGGCGAACCTGCTGGTGCTCGACGAGCCGACCAACCACCTCGACCTGCCCGCGATCGAGCAGCTCGAGCAGGCGCTCGACCAGTACGACGGGACGCTGCTCGTGGTGACCCACGACCGTGCGCTCGCCGAGAACCTGCGCGTCACCAGGGCCGTGACCGTCCGCGCCGGGTCTGTCACCGAGGACTGACCGCCCGCCACGCCGGGTCCGCCTCGTCGGGGCCGCCACCAGCGCCGTGCCCGTCACGGCGTCACCCGGCCACGGATAGCCTTGCTGCATGGAGAGCCCGCTGCTAGCCGTTCAAGGCGCCGTCGCCGCCGACTTCCCCGACGTTGGCGTGGCCGCGCACTACGGCGACCCGTACGCCGAGCAGCGCGCTCTCGCCGAGGCGGCCGGGCTGGTGGACCGTTCCAACCGCGACGTGATCAAGATCAGCGGCCCCGACCGGCTGAGCTGGCTGAACAGCATCAGCACCCAGAAGCTCGACGACCTGCCTGTCGGGGCTGCCGTGCAGTCCCTGATCCTCAGCCCGCACGGCCACGTTGAGCATCACCTGAGCCTGGTCGACGACGGTTCTGACACCTGGATCCACGTCGAGCCCGGCGAGGCGGCAGAACTGCTGGCGTTCCTCGACTCGATGCGGTTCATGCTCCGGGTCTTCGCCGCGGACGTGACCTCGGACGTGGCGGTGCTCACCGCGATGGGCCCGGTCCTGCCGCCTGACCTCCCGGCGGCCGCGGGAGCAGTGGCCGTGCTCGGCTTCGGCTTCGGCACCGACCTGCTTGTCGACCGCGCCAGGCTGGCCGACGTCGCCGCGTCGCTCCGCCAGCGCGGGCTCAGGTCGGCCGGGATGTGGGCGCACGAGGCACTGCGGATCGCCGGGCACCGGCCGCGGTTTGGCACCGACACCGATCACCGCACCATCCCGCACGAGGTCGGCTGGATCGACTCGGCGGTGCACCTGAACAAGGGCTGCTACCGCGGGCAGGAGACGGTCGCGCGGGTGCACAACCTCGGGCACCCGCCCCGCCGCCTGGTGCTGCTGCACCTGGACGGCAGCGAGGACAGGCTGCCGCCGCACGCCGAGCCCGTGCTGGCCGACGGCGCCGAGGGAACCGAGATCGCCAAGGTCGGCTTCGTCGGCTCGTCGGCCAGGCACTACGAACTCGGCCCGATCGCGCTCGCGCTGGTCAAGCGCACCGTCCCGGTGGAGGCCAGGCTGCAGGCCGCCGGGATCAGCGCCACCCAGGAGGTGATCGTGCCGCCGGACGCGGGTGCGAACGTCACGATCACGCTCGGCAGGCGGCGCACCGGCGCCTGACCCGCACCGCGGACCCTGACCCGCGCCGGCCCTCGGCCCGCACCGCGGACCCTGACCCGCGCCAGCCCCGACCTGCCGCAGGTCAGCACGTCGACAAAGGGCCGCCATCGGGGCCAGCGGAGCAAACACTCCGGAAGGAGTAACCTGTGCCGGCGGGACTTTGTGGCCCGCGCTCTGGTTCGGTGGAGGTGCAGGTCCGTGCTGCGCAGAATTCTGCTGGCCGCCTCGGCCAGCCGCCGGGTCCGCCACCTGATCACGACCGCCCCGCTGACCCGGGACGTCGTGAAGAGGTTTGTGGCCGGGGATACCGCGGCGGACGCGCTCGCGGTGACGCGGCGGCTGCTGGCCAGCGGCATGTGCGTCACGCTCGACTTCCTCGGCGAGGACACCACCGACCCCGATCAGGCCGCCGCGGTGGCCAGCGAGTACGTGACGCTGATCGGCCTGCTCAGCTCCGCAGGGCTGACCGGCGGCGGCCGGGCCGAGGTCTCGGTCAAGGCGACCGCGGTCGGGCTCGGCCTGCCCGACGGCGGCGAGAAGACCGCGGCGGAGAACCTGGCCAGGATCGCTGCCGCCGCCCGCGCCGCCGGGACCACGGTCACGCTGGACATGGAGGACCACACCCGCGTCGACGCGACGCTGCGGCTGGTCGGCCAGCTCCGCAAGGACTACCCGGAGCTTGGCTGCGTGCTCCAGTCGTACCTGCGGCGCACCCCTGGGGACTGCGAGGCGCTCGCCACGGAAGGCTCGCGGGTCAGGCTGTGCAAGGGTGCCTACCGCGCGCCCGACGGGGTGGGGCTGGCCGCCAAGTCCGAGGTAGACCGCAGCTACGCGCGGTGCATGCGGATCCTGCTCGACGGCTCCGGCTATCCCATGCTCGCCACCCACGACCCGCGCCTGATCGCGATAGCCAAGTCACGGGCGGCCACCGCAGGGCGGGCCGACGGCAGCTTCGAGTTCCAGATGCTGTACGGGATCAGGACCGACGAGCAGCGGCGGCTCACCGACGAGGGAGCACGGGTCCGCGTCTACGTGCCGTACGGCAGCGACTGGTACGGCTACTTCATGCGCAGGCTGGCCGAGCGGCCGGCCAACCTGACGTTCTTCCTGCGCGCCCTCGCCGGCCGGCACTGACCGACTCACCGCCCGGCCCGCTCGGCCCGCGCCTGAACCCAGCCACGCCCGGCGCTAGTCTCGGAGGCATGATCGCGATCCTCGGCGCCGGCCAGATGGGCGAGGCGCTGCTTTCCGGCATGCTCAGGGCGGGCGTGGCGCCGTCCGAGGTGATCGCCGCCGTCCGCAGCCCCGACCGGGCGGCTGCGCTGACCGGCTCGTACGGCATCGAGGTGACCTCGGCGGCGGAGGCGGCGGCCAAGGCAGGCACGCTGGTGATCACCGTCAAGCCGCAGGACATGGCTGGCCTGCTCGACGAGATCGCGCCGCGGGTACGCGACGACCAGCTGGTCATTTCCGTCGCCGCCGGGATCACGACCAGATTCATCGAGTCCAGGCTCGGGGCGAACGCGGCCGTGGTCAGGGTCATGTCCAACACGCCGGTACTCGTCGACGAGGCGATGAGCGTGATCTCGCCCGGGCGGCACGCCGGCGAGCAGCACCTGCGCCGCACCGAGGAACTGCTGCGTCCGGTCGGCAAGGTGCTGCGGATCCCCGAGTCGCAGCAGGACGCGGCGACCGCGCTGTCCGGCAGCGGCCCGGCCTACGTCTACTTCCTCGTCGAGTCGATGGTGGACGCCGGCATCCTGCTCGGCATGCCGCGGAGCACGGCACTCGAGATGGTCAAGCAGGCCGTCTACGGCGCGGCGACCATGCTCCGCGAGTCCGGCGAGCACCCGGTCATCCTGCGCGAGGCGGTGACCTCGCCCGGCGGGACGACGATCAACGCGATCAGGGAGCTCGAGCGACACGGGGTCCGTGCGGCGTTCCTTGCCGCGATCGAGGCGGCGCGCGATCGCGGCCGCGAGCTCGGCGCCGGCTAGCCGCCGCCACGGGCTGTCCGCCCGTTTCATCTGGCCATAGCGATAACGGATCGACGCCGGCCGGTCACCAGGGTCGGCTAATCCGGCACCGGCCCGGGGGTTGCCCTTTCCTGAGTGTCAATTACGCTGGATACGGGCGTGACTGGTGCGCTGGATATCGCTTGGCGCAACACAGAGCGCCGGAGAGGGCTATCGATGGCAGCAGAGGCAACTCCGCTCAGTGCCGTCCGATTCCTGACGGTGGCTGAGGTGGCGACGATCATGCGCGTGTCGAAGATGACCGTCTACCGTCTCGTTCACTCAGGGGACCTGGAGGCGATTCGGGTCGGTCGCTCGTTCCGGGTGCCTGAGCGTGCGGTCGATCAGTATCTCAGGGACGCCTTCGTCGAGGCGGGCTGATAAAGGCGGCGCCGGATGCCGCAGCGGCCGCTCGGAAACCCGGGCGGCGGCGACCGCGGTGGCCGGGCCGGGGTACGCTGTGGCGTTGGCGTGTGCCCGGCCGCGAGTGCGGCGTGAACGTTGGCACGTCGTTACTCGTGGGTATCGATCGAGGGTGGTCTCGTGGGCTCAGTAGTCAAGAAGCGCCGCAAGCGGATGGCGAAGAAGAAGCACCGCAAGCTGCTGCGCAAGACGCGCGTTCAGCGCAGAAACAAGAAGTAACGGCAGGCCCGGCGGGCCTGCCCTGGCCCGCCAGGCCGTCTCGGCGGCTGGGTGGCGATGCGGTGATCCGAATATGAGCGACCCAGAGACGCCGTTTGCCAGCGATTGGATGGCCAGGCTGGCCGGCGCGACGGACTTCGTGCGGCGGCGGCTGGCCGGAGACTTCGACGTCGATCCTGAGTCGGGCTTCGATCCTGAGCTCAACAGCGCCGTGTTCATGCCTGCTGCCCGTGCGCTCTACCAGAACTGGTTCAAGGTCAAGATGCGCGGCCTGGAGAACGTGCCGGCCCGTGGTGCTGCCCTGGTCGTGGCCAACCACTCGGGAGTGCTGCCGCTCGACGCGCTGATGCTGCAGGTCGGCGTGCTCGACAACCATCCGGCCGGGCGTAACCTGCGGCTGCTCGGCGCCGACCTGGTGTACACGGTGCCGCTGCTCGGCCGCCTGGCCAGGGCGAGCGGGCACGTGCCGGCCAACCCGGAGGAGGCCGAGCGGCTGCTGAACGCCGGCGAGCTCGTCGGCGTGTTTCCCGAGGGCTTCAAGGGGATCGGCAAGCCGTTCGTCAACAGGTACCGGCTGCAGCGGTTCGGCCGCGGCGGGTTCGCGCGGCTGGCGCTGCGGCTCGGCGTGCCGATGGTCCCGTGCGCGATCGTCGGGGCCGAGGAGATCTACCCGATGATCGCCGACTGGCCGGAGCTGGCCGCGCGGCTCAAACTGCCGTATTTCCCGATCACGCCGCTCTTCCCCTGGCTCGGGCCGGTGGGTGCGATCCCGCTGCCGTCGAACTGGATGATCGAGTTCTGCGACCCCGTTCCGACCGACGGCTTCACCCCCGATCAGTGCGAGGACGAGGACGTGATCGCTGAGCTCGCCGCCAAGGTCAAGGACGTGATCGGGTCCAAGATCGACGAGCTGCTCGCCGAGCGCGGTCCCGCCTTCGGCGGCTGAGCTAGCAGCGTCGGCGATCAGCCGGCGGCGGCGCGGTGGCGGCGGACCGCGATGGCCGCGATCCCGCCGACCACCACCCCGGCGCCCGCGGCGACCGGCAGCGCCACCAACGTGGCCTTGCGGCCCTTCCTGAAGTCGTAGACCGGCCAGCCCCGCTCCTTGGCCATCGAGCGCAGGGCCGGGTCGGGGTTCACGGCGTTGGGGTGCCCGACCAGGCTGAGCATGGGCAGGTCGTTCGCCGAGTCGCTGTACGCGCTGCACGCGGCCAGGTCCAGGTGCTCGCGCTCGGCGAGTGCCAGCACGGCCTCGGCCTTCGCCTCGCCGTGCAGCAGGCCGCCCACCAGCCGGCCGGTGTAGACGCCGTCGGCGTTCTCGGCCACCGTGCCGAGCGCGCCGGTCAGCCCGAGCCTGCGGGCCAGGATCTCGGCCAGCTCGACCGGCGTGGCCGTCACCAGCCAGACCCGCTGGCCGGCGTCGAGGTGGGTCCTGATCAGGTCCCGCGACCCCTCCCAGATGCGGCTGGCCATCGAGTCGTCGTAGATCTCCTCGCCGAGCTCGATGATGTCGGAGACCTTGTGCCCGGCCACGAACGCCAGCGCCGCCTCCCTGGCGGCGTCGATGTGGTCGGTGTTCTCCGCACCGCGCAGGCGGAAGACGACCTGGCCTGCCATCATCTTCGCCAGGTCGGACGGGCCGAACATCTTGCGCGCCGCCAGTCCCCTGGCGAAGTAGTAGATCGAGGCGCCCCGCATCAGGGTGTTGTCCACGTCGAAGAACGCGCCCGCGCGCGGGTCGGGCTCCACTGCCGGCTGGCTCACGGCGGCCGCCGCGGCGGCCGCCGCCCCCGCGATCGCGGCCCGGTCCGGCCGTCCCTCAAGCGCCGTCACGGTAACTGAGCCTAGTGGGTACAGTTGGTAACCCGGAGCGGACCTCGCCTGGGAAGGACCGCTACTTAGCTGGTCAGCGGAGTCCCGTGCACGGCGGGCGGCCGCAGCCATGGGCACGGATGACACCTTCTCTGATCGTGGTCGCGCTCGGCGCCGTCGGCGCTGTGGCAGGGACCGGCATGCTCGCGGCGCGCTGCGTCCGGGCGCCGCGCCTGTTCCTCGTGGCCTGGACGGTGGCGCTGTTCGGCCTGGCGATTGCGCTGGCGGGCCAGACGCTCGGCGACCTGGCAGGCTATGGCGCCCTGACCTTCCGTGCGATCGAGCTTGGCGCCCAGGCGATCGGCCCGCTCGCACTTAGCCTCGGCCTGGTCGAGCTTGTCGGCCGGAGCGTGCCAGCCAGGTTCGCGATGCGGCTGGCCACCGTCGCGGTCATTGTCGTCGTCCTGGTGATTCTCGGTACGGACCCGCTGAACCCGAACGTCACGTTCAGCAAGGCCTGGCCGGATCCCGCGGTCGTCTACCAGCTCGTGCCCAAGGGCCTGATCGAGCTGATCGCGGTCGTCACGATGGTCACCGCCGTGCTGTCTGCCCTGGTCGTGCTGATCAGGCGGAACCGCGGCCGCCAGCGGGCCGAGCTCGTCCTGCCGGCGCTGCTCGCGGCGACGGCCGCGGCCTTCGCCGCGCTGCCAGGTGTGAACATGGCCGCGCGCCTGGGGCTGCCTGCCAAAGACGTGTTCGCCGTGTCCGGCGCCCTAGCCGCCGCGCTGATCGTGTTCGCCGTGCGGGCGGCCGAGCACCGCGGCCTCGTCGGGCCGGTGCCCGACCTGGACGACCAGCACGGCCAGCGCGGCGACCGGCCAGGCGGCGGCCCTCGACAGGAGCGCGGCTACTCCGGCGACGGCTACTCCGATGGCGGCCGCGACTGGGCAGGTGTGGCCGGCCGCCGTTACGACGGTGACGACAGGGACGAAGACGGCGTGTATCCGGGCCTGGCTGCGCTCGCGGCCGAGCCGCCGGGCTCGGCCGGCGGCTCAGGCCGGCCCGGCGGGCGCGGCGGGCCAGGGCGGCACGGCGATCCTGACGCCTACGGCGGCGACGGGCGCTACGACGACACCGGTTCCCACCGCGACCCAGGACCGTATCCGGACGCCGGGCCGCACACCGACCCGGGCCCCTACCCGGACGCGCGCCCCTACGCCGACGCTGGCCGTTACAAAGGCTCCCATGGGGATACCGGGCGCTACCGCCAGCCTGACCGCCATGACGACGGCGCGGACGAGCCGGACCGCGGTTATGCCTACCGCGACGGGTACGGCGACCCTGACAGCCTGGGCGGCGGTACCTGGCAGCCGGATCACGATCCGCACCGCAGCCTGTTCGGCCAGATCACGATCTACACGCTGATCGAGGAGCGGGTGGACGAGTTCGATCAGCTCACCGAGCACGTCGTGGAACAGGTGCGGGCCGACGAGCCAGGCACCCTCGTCTACATCGTGCACGCGGTGCCGACGGCGCCGCTGCAGCGGATACTTTACGAGGTCTACCAGGATCACCAGGCCTACGACGAGCACCGGGCCAGGCCCTACATCGTCGAGTACGAGGCCGACCGGCGGCGCTGCCTGCTCGCGACCAACGTGATCGAGCTCGACCTGCGCCAGGCGAAGGTGTCGCCGTTCCCTTCGTTCTCCACGATCTCCGACCTGCTCAGCGAGTCCGGCATCGACCTGACCGGCGTCACGAGGTCCGCACGGGGCCGGGGAAGGGACCGCGACCCCGCCCGGCAGGGCCGCGGTGGCAGGTCGGCCGCGGACGACCGCTCTCCCGACGGCCGCTACCCGGACGGCCCGTACCAGGCCGGGCGCTACCAGGACGGTCCTCACCGCGATGGCGGCTACCAGGCGCCTCAGCCTGACCGCCCCTACCAGGACGGCCGCTCTCACGACGGCCCTAACCCTGACGGCCCTTACCCAGACGCTCCTTACCCCGAGGCGCCTTACCAAGACGGCCCTTACCAAGACGGCCCTTACCAAGACGGCGGCTGGCACGACCAGCCGCCCGCTCCCGGCCATTACCCGCCAGGGGACGGCGCTGCCGACGAGCCCGGTTATCATGGCTGGGCTGAACTGCGGCGCGAGGACTCCGGCTACCAGTGACCGCGCACACGATCACGCTGCTCTCCCGGCCAGGCTGTCATCTGTGCGACGACGTGCGCGAGGTCATCGCCAGGGTGGCCGCCGACCTCGGCGTGCCCTGGCAGGAGCGCGACATCACCGCGTCGCCTCAGGACCTGCGCGAGTACGGCGAGATGATCCCGGTCACCCTGATCGACGGCGTGCAGCACGACTTCTGGCGGGTGGACGAACGGCGGCTGCGGCGGGCACTCGCCTCCTGAGCTGGCCGGGCCGAGGCAGCTCCCCCCGCCGGCCAGGACGGCTCTCCCCGCCGCCCGAGGCCGCATGGCCGTCGGCGACTTTGTGCAAATGTTCACAAGGGCGTACGGTGTGACGCAGGAGCATGGCGCTGGCGGCCGGTGCCGCCCGCGCCCGCCATGCCGATCCCCCAGGAGTTGCCGGCGTATGTCCCGCCGAACCAGGTCAAACAGCAGCTCGCAGGGCATTCCGGAGGCGACAATCGCTCGCCTGCCGCTGTACCTGCGGGCGCTCAACGCGCTGGCCGACTGCAATATCGCCTCGGTGTCGAGCGAGGAGCTCGCCACCGCCGCCGGGGTCAACTCGGCCAAGCTGCGCAAGGACCTGTCGCACCTCGGCTCGTACGGCACCAGGGGAGTCGGCTACGACGTCGAGTACCTGATCTATCAGATCTCCAGGGAGCTCGGCCTGACCCAGGACTGGCCGGTGGTCATCGTCGGGGCAGGCAACCTCGGCCGCGCGCTGGCCAACTACGGTGGGTTCGCCTCGCGCGGGTTCAGGGTTGCTGCGCTGCTCGACTCCGACCCGCACGTGATCGGCACCGTGATCGCCGGTCACCAGGTACGCGCGGCCGACGAGATCGAGCGGGTGGTAACCGACTGCGGCGTCATGATCGGCGCCATCACCGCCCCGGCGCTGGCCGCGCAGGCAGTCTGCGACCGACTGGTAGCGGCAGGCGTGACCAGTATCTTGAACTTCGCCCCCGTCGTGCTGAGCGTGCCCGACGGCGTCGACGTGCGTAAAGTCGACCTGTCGATCGAGTTGCAGATCCTTGCCTTCCACGCGCAGCGCCGGTCGGTCGTCCGGGTGCTTCGCCGGGGTGACCGCGAGGTCTCCTCGCTCGACGGGCACAGGAGGCCGGTCATGGACGGTGGCGGCGTGTCCGCCGAGGCGGTCGGGACGTGAGCGTCCTCGTCGTCGGGCTGAGCCACGCCAGCGCGCCGGTGCCGACGCTGGAGCGCGCTGTCGTCTCCGCGGAGGCTCTGCCCAAGCTGCTGCGCGACCTGCAGCTCTCCGACGACGTCGCTGGCTCGTTCGTGCTCAGCACCTGCAACAGGGTGGAGGTCTACGCCGAGGTCGGGCGCTTCCACAGCGGCGTCACGGCGATCTGCGAGCTGCTCGCCAGGCACACCGGACTGCCGGAGGCCGAGCTGCGCGGCAGCGCCTACGTGTACTACGAGGACCGTGCCGCGCAGCACCTGCTTGCGGTGGCCTGCGGCCTTGAGTCCATGGTGGTCGGTGAGAGCCAGATACTCGGCCAGGTGCGCGAGGCCGTCAGGGTGGCCAGGCAGCTCGGCACGCTGAGCCGCGAGCTGTCGGACGTAAGCAGGCTTGCGCTGCGGGCCGGCCGCCGGGCCCGGGCCGAGACCGGGATCGGCGCCGCCGGGCAGAACCTGGTCACCCTCGGGCTTGACCTCGCCGTCGGACGGCTCGGCGGCCCGGCGGACGCCGTCGGCCCGGCGGACGCCGTCGGCCCGCTGAGCGGCGTCCAGGTGCTCGTGGTCGGCGCCGGAGCGATGAGCTCGCTCGCCGTCGCAACGGCCGCCAGGCAGGGCGCAGCGCAGATCGTGGTGGCCAACCGGACGCGAGGCCGGGCCGAGCGGCTGGCGGCGAGGTACGGTGCCACCGTGACCAGCCTCGCCGAGCTGCCTGCCGGCATCGCCGCCGCCGACCTCGTCATCGCCTGCACTGGGGCGGCCGGCCACGTGGTGACACAGGCGGCCGTGGCGGCCGCGGCTAGGGCGCGTACTACCGACGCCGGCCGGGCCGCGATCGTCCTGCTCGACCTCGCGCTGCCACGCGACGTCGAGGCCTCCGTCGGCGAGCTGCCCGGCGTCGCGCTGATCGACCTGGCCGTGATGGGCGCGGCGGGCGGCAGCACGGGCCACCCGGGCGCGGCCGGTGCCGCCAGCGAGGACGTCGCCGCCGTCCGCCGGATCGTGGCCGAGGAACTCGCCGCCTATGCCAAGGCCGACCGGGCGGCGAGCGTGGCGCCCACGGTGGTCGCGCTGCGAGCCAAGGCGGCGACGGTGGTCGAGTCCGAGCTGGCCAGGCTCGAGCGGCGGCTGGCCGGGCTGGACGCGCGCACCAGGCGCGAGATCGCCCAGGCCATGGGCCGGGTCGCGGACAAGCTGCTGCACGGCCCCACCGTGCGGGTGAAGGAGCTGGCCGGATCGCCGGGCGTCGGCTCCTACGAGGACGCGCTTCGTGTGCTTTTCGAGCTTGAGCAGGATGCCGTCGAGTCGCTTATCACGCCAGAGGTCGGCTGGCCAGCCGGCCCGGAGGAAGAGGCCGCGCCGTGACCGGGACGCCGCTGCGGATTGGCTCGCGGAAGAGCCCGATGGCGATGGCGCAGTCCGGCCACGTCGCCGACCTGCTGACGGCCAGGACCGGCCGCGCGGTGCAGATTGTCGGCCTGTCGACGTTCGGCGACGTCAGCAAGGCGCAGCTGGCCCAGATCGGCGGCACCGGCGTCTTCGTCAGCACGCTCCGCCGCGGCCTGCTGAGCGGCGAGATCGACCTCGCCGTGCATTCTCTCAAAGACCTGCCGACCGGCACCGACCCCGGCCTGGTGCTCGCTGCCGTGCCGCCGCGCGACGACCCTCGCGACGCGCTGGCCTCCTTGACCGGCGCCAAGCTGGCCGACCTGTCGCCGGGAGCGAAGATCGGCACAGGCTCGCCGCGCCGCGCCGCGCAGCTGCTGCTCGCCAGGCCCGACGTCCGGCCGGTCCCGATCCGCGGCAGCGCGGGGACCCGCCTGGCCAAGGTCGAGGCCGGCGAGGTCGACGCCGTCGTGCTCGCCTACGCCGGGCTCGCCAGGATCGGCAGGCTCGACGTGGTCAGCCAGGTGTTCGAGCCCGACGAGATGCTCCCGGCCCCCGGCCAGGGCGCGCTCGCGGTCGAGTGCACGGCCGGCCGTCCCGACCTGGCCGATCTGATCGGCCTGATCGACGACGGGGCGAGCCGGGCGGCCACGACGGCCGAACGCGCCGTGCTCGCCGCGCTGCAGGCGGGCTGCTCGGCGCCGGTCGGCGCGTATGCTGCCGGGACGGACGCACTGCGGCTTGACGCGATCGTTGTGGCGGCCGATGGGGGAGGGGCGCTGCGCGCGAGCGCGGCAGGCCCGGCGGCGCAGGCCGAGCGACTTGGCCGCCAGGTGGCCGCCGATCTGCTCAGCCGCGGCGCCGGAAGGTACACGGACGTGTCCGCAGGACACCTCAGTGACGGGGACGATGCGCAGTGAACTCCATGCCGGACAACGGTACGGAAGGCACGGCCGGGCAGCCCGCGCCCGCCGGGTCAGGCAAGGCGGCAGGGCATGCGGCTGCCAGGACCGGCCTGGTGGCCATGGTTGGCGTCGGTCCGGGTGACGAGGGCCTGCTGACCGTTCGCGCGGCCAGGCTGCTCGCCGAGGCCGACCTCGTGGTGGCGGCGCCCTGGGTCAGCGAGCGGATCGCGCACCTGCTGCCGGCCGATGCCACCGTGACCGACTCGGCCGCGCTCAATGCCGAGCCCAAGCTGCTGATCAGGGCCGCCAAGGTCGGCCAGCTCGCGCTTCGGCTGTTCGGCGGCGACCCGTTCCTGTTCTGCAATGCCGCGGCTGAGGCAGCGGCCTGCGCGAAGGCCAGGGTGCCGTTCGAGATCGTGCCCGGCATCTCGGCCGCTACCGCGGTGCCCGCCTACGCCGGGATCCCGCTGACCGCCGACGTCAGCGGCGACGTGCGGATCATTCACGCCGGCGAGGTCAGCCGCATGACGGCGGGGGCGGGCACGCTGGTCATCCTTGGCGCCGAGACCGGCATCGCCGAGATCGCCAAGATGCTGATCGCGGCGGGCTGGGCGGACTCCACGCCGTTCGCGATCACCTGGAATGGCACCACCACCGACCAGCACACCGTGGTGAGCACGCTCGGCACCGTGACGGCCGACCTCAAGGCCGCGGGAATCAGCCTGCTCACCGCGTACGGCCGGGCCGTCGCCGTGGTCGGCGACGTGGTACGCGCCCAGAGCGCACTCTCCTGGTACGAGACCAGGCCTCTGTTCGGCTGGCGGGTGCTCGTGCCGAGGACGAAGGAGCAGGCAGCCAGCGTCTGCGACCAGCTGAGAGCGCACGGCGCGGTGCCCGAGCAGGTCCCGACCATCGCCGTCGAGCCGCCGCGGACCCCGCAGCAGATGGAGCGCGCCGTCCGCGGACTGGTCACCGGCCGGTACCAGTGGGTGGCCTTCACCTCGACTAACGCGGTCCGGGCGATCAGGGAGAAGTTCGAGGAGTACGGCCTGGACGCCAGGGCGTTCGCCGGGGTCAAGGTGGCCGCCGTGGGCGAGCAGACGGCCGCCGCGCTGCGTGCGTTCGGCATCACGCCTGACCTGATGCCCGATGACGAGCAGTCGGCCGAGGGCCTGGCCAACTGCTGGCCCGCCTACGACGACGTGCTCGACCCGATCAACCGGGTGCTGCTGCCGAGGGCCGACATCGCCACCGAGGGGCTGGTCGCCCGGCTGACCGGCCTTGGCTGGGAGGCCGAGGACGTCACCGCCTACCGGACCGTGCGCGCGGCCCCGCCGCCGGCCCCGATCAGGGAGGCGATCAAGGGCGGCGGGTTCGACGCGGTGCTGTTCACCTCGTCATCGACGGTGCGGAACCTGATCGGCATCGCCGGCAAGCCGCACTCGGTCACGGTGATCGCGGTGATCGGCCCTGAGACAGCGAAGACTGCCGCTGAGTTCGGCCTGCGGGTGGACGTGACCGCGCCGACGCCGTCGGTGACGGCGCTGGTCGAGGCGCTCGCCGAGTACGGCGCGTCGATACGCGATGCGGCGGCTGAGGCGGGCGAGCCGGTGAGGCGGCCGAGCGAGCGCCGCCGCGGCGCGCGCCGCAGGATCAGGTAACGACCGGCCCTCCTCGGGCCGGGACGCAAGAGAGTCGGACCAGGCAGGACGAAGGAGCGCCCACATGACCGCTGGCCTTCCCGGTGCTGGCCTCCCCGGTGCTGGCTCTCCCGGGCCCGGCTTCCCCGCCGTCCGGCCGCGCAGGCTGCGCCGCAGCGCGGCGATGCGGCGGCTGGTGGCTGAGTCCTCGGTGCGCCCCGGTGACCTGGTGCAGCCGCTGTTCGTCAAGGAGGGGATCAGCGAGCCGCAGCCGGTCGGCTCGATGCCCGGCGTCATGCAGCACACCAGGGACAGCCTGCGCAAGGCCGCGGCGGACGCCGTCCAGGCCGGCGTCGGCGGCCTGATCCTGTTCGGCATCCCGGCCAGCAAGGACGCCCGAGGGTCGGCCGCCGACAGCCCGTCGGGGATCGTGCAGGTCTGCCTCTCCGACCTCGCGGCCGACCTCGGCGGCGAGACGGTGCTGATGGCCGACCTGTGCCTGGACGAGTACACCGACCACGGCCACTGCGGCATCCTGACCGCATCCGGCGAGGTCGACAACGACGCGACGCTGGAGCGCTACGCGTCGATCGCGCTCGCCCAGGCGCGGGCCGGCGCGCACGTGGTGGCCCCGAGCGGGATGATGGACGGCCAGGTCGCGGCGATCCGCGGCGCGCTCGACGTGGGCGGGTTCGCCGACGTGGCGATCTGCGCCTACGCGGCGAAGTACGCGTCGGCGTTCTACGGCCCGTTCCGCGAGGCCGCCGAGTGCACGCCGTCCTTCGGCGACCGCGCCTCCTACCAGCAAGACCACGGCAGCGCACGCGAGGCGCTGCGCGAGGTGCTGCTCGACGTCGGCGAGGGCGCCGACATCGTGATGATCAAGCCGGCCCTCGCCTACCTGGACATCATCAGCCTGGTGGCAGGGTCGGTGCAGGTACCGGTGGCCGCATACCAGGTCAGCGGTGAGTACGCGATGGTCGAGGCGGCGGCGGCGAACGGCTGGCTGGACCGGGACCGGGTGATCGCCGAGACGCTGACCGCGATCCGGCGGGCCGGCGCGGGCATCATCCTCACCTACTGGGCCACCGAGATGGCGGCCAGGCTCAGCTAGCGTTGGGCCCTGTTGCTCGGCGGGGAGGCGGCCGATGGTCGAGGCGGTACTGCGAGCCAGGTCAAGGCGCCGCAAGGGGCACGACAGGCCCGTGCTCGCCGCGGCACGCTACGCGGCGCTTGGCTGGCCGGTGTGCCCTGGCGCGTGGCCGCCCGACCGGCAGTCGCCGGCCGGCGCGTCGGGCCGCGCCTGCTCGTGCGACCGGCTCGGCTGCCCGGCGCCCGGCGCGCACCCGCTCTCGCCGGCCTGGAAGCTGCAGGCGACCAGCGATCCCGCGGCCGTCGGCGCGCTGTGGAACCTGGTGCCCCAGGCCGGCATCCTGCTGGCCACCGGCCGGGCCTTCGACGTGCTCGACGTGCCAGAGGCGGCCGGCTTCGCCGCGCTGCGCCGGATCGAGCGGGCCGGAGTCACGCCTGGCCCGGTGGCGACCGGCGCCGGCGGGCGGATGCTGTTCTTCGTCGCGAGCCGGGCGGTCATGGCCGAGGACGACGAGTGGTGGTCCTGTCACCTGGACTGCGTGCCTGAGGCCGTGCCAGCGGTGACCGGGCTGCGCTGGCACTGCCGCGACAGCTACGTGCTCGCGCCGCCGTCGCGGCTGCCCGGCGGGCTCGCGGCGCGCTGGATCATCGCCCCCGCCGCGGCCGAGCCGCTGCCCGACGCGCTGCGGCTGCTCGTTCCCCTGGCCGACGCGTGCGAGGAGATACCTTCATGACGACGCACGAGACACGGACCCTGTCGTCGGCCGACCTGTTCGCCCGCGCCAGCGCGGTGCTGCCCGGCGGGGTGAACTCGCCGGTGCGGGCGTTCGGCGCGGTCGGCGGGACGCCGGTGTTCATGGCCAGCGGCCAGGGCCCCTACCTGACCGATGTCGCAGGCACCCGCTACGTGGACCTGGTCTGCTCGTGGGGCCCGATGATCCTCGGGCACGCCCACCCTGCCGTGGTCGGCGCTATCACCGAGGCGGCGGGCCGCGGCACGTCGTTCGGCACCGTGACGCCGGGCGAGGTGGACCTCGCCGAGGAACTGGTCGCGCGCACCCCGGTGCAGAAGGTGCGGCTGGTGAGCTCGGGCACCGAGGCCTCCATGTCGGCACTGCGGCTGGCCCGCGGCTACACGGGGCGGTCGCTGGTGGTCAAGTTCGCCGGCTGCTACCACGGGCACGTCGACGCGCTGCTCGCCGCGGCGGGCTCGGGAGTGGCCACGTTCGCGCTGCCCGACTCGCCGGGCGTGACCGGCGCGGTCACCTCGGACACCGTCGTGCTGCCCTACAACGACCCGGAGGCGGTGCGGCAGGCCTTCGCCGAGAACGGCGGCCAGATCGCCTGCGTCATCACCGAGGCCTGCCCGGCCAACATGGGCGTGGTGCCGCCGTCGGCGGGCTTCAACGAGCTGCTCGCCGCGCTCTGCGCCGAGTATGGCGCGCTGCTGATCATGGACGAGGTGCTGACCGGCTTCCGTGTCACCAGGTCGGGCTGGTACGGCAGGGAAGGGGTGGCCGGGGACCTGATGACGTTCGGCAAGGTGATGGGCGGCGGGCTGCCGGCCGCCGCCTTCGGCGGCCGGGCCGAGATCATGGACCTGCTCGCCCCGGCCGGGCCGGTCTACCAGGCGGGGACGCTGTCGGGCAACCCGCTGGCCGTCGCCGCCGGGCTGGCGACGCTGCGCGAGTGCACCGCGCACACCTACCAGCGGGTGGACGAGGCGGCCGCTAAGGTCGCCGGGCTGACCTCGGCCGCGCTGACACGGGCCGGAGTGCCGTTCCGGCTGCAGGAGGCTGGCAACCTGTTCTCGTTCTTCCTCGGCGTCACCGACCCGGTGCGTGACTTCGGCCAGGCGCGGTCGCAGTCGGGAGCCGCCTACGCCGCGTTCTTCCACGCGATGCTGGACGGCGGCGTGTACCTGCCGCCGTCGCCGTACGAGGCGTGGTTCGTCTCCGCCGCGCACGACGAGACCGCGATCGCGAAGATCGCCGACGCGCTCCCGGCGGCGGCCGGGGCGGCCGCCGCCGCGCTGCGCTGACCTGCGCCGGCCTGGCCCGGCCCGTGCCGTCGTCGGTCGGCCGGCGACCGTCATCTACCGCCCTGGGCAGTGCGGTCCGCATTGTCATGACGACACCGGCAAACCGGTCTGGATCTGCGAGTATGTTCTTTCTGGACCGCCGGGCGGAAGGCCGGGCGAGAAGTCTTAGGAGCGCAGATGGCCATTCGCAATGTCGTCAGCACGTTGCACGACGACGGGACCGAGGTGATGGGTCCCGGCATCCTCATGTACCACTACCCGCACAACGACATCCTCACCGGCAGCCTGCTGACCGTGGAGAACAACCACTTCTGCGTGCTCAAGTCGCGCGGCGCGATCCTGAACGTCTACGGCGGCGGCCAGTACCCGGTGCAGACCACCGACCGGCCTCTGATGGGCAGCATCCAGCAGGCGTTCTACAGCGGCCAGTCGCCCTGGCAGTTCGAGGCGCTGTTCGTCACCAGCGCCAAGTCGGTGGCCAAGGCCCAGGGCCTCGCGCTGTCCCGCGAGCTCGCCGAGATGGTCTACGACGTGGACTACTACGTGCACGTCGACAGCCCGCAGGACGCCGTCAAGCTGGTGACCCACATGCCGTACCAGGGGCACTTCTTCACCACCGAGCAGCTCAACACCTACGCCGGTCCCGTGGTCGAGCAGGCGATCAACCAGATTGTCCAGCTGACGCCGCTTGAGATGGTCAACGAGCGGATCCACGAGATCACCGAGCTGGTCCGCGGCCACCTGCAGGACTTCCTGGCGATCTACGGCATCACGCTGAACGACGTCAAGGTGCTGATGCGGCCGCGTGACGAGCGGATGCGCGAGCTGATCTCGCTCCGTGCTTTCGGCCTGTCCGAGATGGATGCCGTGCGCTACTACGTGGCCATGAAGATGGCCGAGCACGGCCTTGTCTCGGCGCCGAACATGGCCGTCGGCGAGCCGTTCAACATCGGTCTCACCGGCCTCGGCACGGTGCCAGGCCTGCCGAACCTCGGAGACGGCGCTGGCGCGCACGGGAAGGCCCAGTAGTGACCGCGCCGGGCAGCTTCGCCCGCATGCTGGAGAGCGTGCTCGGATCTGAGGTCTACACCCAGAAGGGCAAGATGCGCTCTGACGACCAGCTCGTCAGGCAGCGGGTCACGCACGGCCTCGGCGAGGCGTCGGCTGCGGTCAGGGCGCTGATCGCCAGGTACCGGGCCGAGAGCGTGCCGCCGTCCACCAGGGAGCAGCCGTTCCCGCCTGCCGAGGTGATGGAGCCGATGCGCAAGGCCGAGCGGCTGGTCAGGGCGATCGACGACGTGGCCGGGGTGATCAAGGGCCTGCCGGTACTCAACCAGGACAAGGTGTGGGACCAGGTACGCCGGGTCGGGCTGAACGACCTGCTCCAGTTCGACTGGAACCTGGTCGGCGAGTCCGACGCCCTCGCGCGCGACCTGACGAGCGCGCCATCCCTCGAGGCCGTCGACGTGCCGGGATACGAGGACCGGGTGCGCAGGATCAGGGACATCGTGGCGGAACGGCAGCGGTTCCTGCAGATCTCCTGAGCCCGGCAGCCCGGGGTCCGGACGTGAGGGCCCTGCCGCAGCCAAAGGCTGCGGCAGGGCCCCTGCCGCGTTCGCGGCCGCCGGTCAGTGCAGGTGCACCGAGATGTGCTCGAAGTGCCTGTGCTGGCCAGCCGGGTTCGGCACCAGCCGGTGGAAGCTGCACTCGAAGAACGCGTGCAGGCCGACCCGGTTGGGCAGCCCGTGCGAGTCCCCGAACTGCACCTTCGGCGAGTTGCGCCAGCAGGTGAGGTCCCTGAGCACCGTGTTGGTCACGACCTCCATGGCGTCGGGGTCCTTCATCTTGTTGCTGCTGACCGTCGCACTGCCGCCGACCCAGTCCCGGATCACGCCGAGCCAGCAGGACCTCAGGTGCTTGACCCAGAGGCTGCCGCCGATCCAGCTGTCCTCGTAGTCGCTGTACACCGGGCTCTTCACGAGGGCGAACGCTCCGTGCGGCTTGCAGGTGAGCCCGCCGCCGCCACCCAGCTGGACGATGTCGTGCCCGAACCAGCTGTCGTGCACGACCACGCCCAGTGCGTCGGTGGCCACGAGGCTGCCGCCGACCGTGTCGTGGCTGGACAGCGTCGGGTGCTTCGGGTGCGGGTCGTCGGCACAGTTGAAGTGCACCGGCTCGCAGCCGAGCACCAGCGTCCCGCCCTTGTGCACGAAAATATCGTCCCCCACGCTGATTCTTGAATGATGCCGACCGAAGTCCGCGATCAGCGACGAGCCCCGCGTAACGATGACGTCATGCGCCACCTGAACCGGCCCGGCATTAACTAGGCAAAGGCCGCGAACGATGACGTCGAAATTAAGCCCGGTAAGGATACCCGGCCTTCTGAATGTGCCGTGGCAGACGTGCGTCCGCCACGTTGTGGCCGCTCCGGCGCTGGTAGCAGGCCCGACCATGAGCAGTCCGAGCAGCGTGACCGCAGTAGCTACCGCAGCGGCCAGGCTCTTGTTACGACCTAGCATTAAGCATCCCCTTTTGCTTGTGCCCCCCTGGAGGGTGACGCTATTTGGGGTACGTTAACAGGCCCTCGCTCCGGCTGGCCAACGCGGACCTAAATTACGACTTAGCTGGGCTGCGGAAATGTATTTATGGCCACACGGCCGGTGGGCACCGATTCGCTCGAATAAGCGCTGCTCGGTCGGCGGGCCGACCGAGCCTGGCTCAGCTCACGGCGATCGCGATGATCCCTGCGACGATCGCCGCACCAGCGGTCAGCCGCCTGGCGAGGTGGCCCTCGCCGAGCAGGCGGCGGCCGAGCAGCACGCCGAACAGGACGCTGATCTCGCGGGCCGGCGCCACCACGCTGACCGCGGTGAAGCTGAGCGCGACCAGGATGAGCATGTAGGCGAGCGGCGCGAGCACGGCGCCGCCGAGCGCCTGGCGCTTGAACGTGTGCCAGACCTGCGCGAGCCGCCCGCGATCGCGCAGCACGAACGGCGTGAACACCAGCGCCATCACGGGGAAGCCCGCGTACCCCTGCAGCACCGACGGGGTATGCAGGTTCGAGACCGCGTACTTGTCCCAGAGCGTGTAGCTGGCGATGAAGATTCCCGTGGTGAGCGCGAACGCCGTCGCCCGCATCGGGTGCGCGGGCAGGGCTTGCGCGGGCAGGCCGGGCGCGGGCAGGCCGCGCGCCGACGAGCCGCGGGCGGGCAGGCCGATGGCCACCACGCCGGCGATGATCGCCGCGATCCCGCCGATCGCGACCGGGCTGGGCCGCTCGCCGAGCAGCACGATCCCGGCGATCGCGGCCAGCAGGGCGCCGGTGCCGCGGCCGATCGGATAGGTCACCGACAGCTCGCCCCGGCCGTAGCCGAGCTGCAGGAACAGGAAGTAGCCCGAGTGCAGTAGCCCGGTCCCGGCGAGGAACAGCCAGTTCATCCCGGTCAGGTGCGGGCGGGTCAGCAGTGCGGCGCCGACCGCGACCGGCAGGTAGATGACCGACGCCCAGGCGGCGAGCAGCCAGGTGAAGAACGCGGCGCCGGCCGCCGCCGCCTGCTTGCCGAACAGGTTCCAGCTCGCGTGCGCGACCGCCGCCACCAGGATCAAGGCGATGGCGGTGCTGTTCACGCTGGCTTCCAGCCGGGGGTCACGGTGGCGAATTGGTTGCGCAACTTTATCCTCAGTTGCGCCCATCGGGAGCCGGCCGGGCTGGCGGTAGGCTGAGCCAGCCATGACTGCAGACTCAGCTTCCGGCGGCGAGGCCGCCGCGCCTGGCCAGGGGCCGGCCACGACGGTCGTCCACCTGGTGCGCCATGGCGAGGTCGCCAACCCCGGCGGCGTCCTGTACGGCCGGATCCCCGGCTTCCACCTGTCCGCCGACGGCCAGGTCATGGCCAAGGCCGCCGCCGACTTCCTGGCCGGCCGGGACATCGCCGTGCTGCGCTCGTCCCCGCTCGACCGCGCGCGGGAGACCGCCGAGCCGATCGGGCTGCAGCTTGGCCTGCCGGTCCAGATCGATGACCGGCTGATCGAGCCGTGGAACCACTTCGAGGGGCTGACCGTCGGGGTCGGTGACGGGGCGCTGCTCTCCCCGAGGCACTGGATCTACCTGCGCAACCCGTTCCTGCCGTCGTGGGGTGAGCCGTACCGTGACGTCGCCGCGCGGGTGCTTGCGGCAGCCGCCGACGCGGGCAGGGCGGCCAGGGCCGCCAGCGGCCACGAGGCGGTCTGCGTCAGCCACCAGCTGCCGATCTGGGTCTCGCGCCGGTCGGCGGAGGGCCGCAGGCTGTGGCACGACCCGCGCAGGCGGCAGTGTGCGCTCGGCAGCGTGACCAGCCTGATCTACGTGGGCGACCGGCTGACGTCGGTGAGTTATGCCGAGCCTTCAGGTTCGGCCGGATCGAAGGTGGCCGGAGCGTAGCCTGGATCTGCCCGAACCGGCTTCCAGGCAGGCCGGAGGCAGCGCCCCCCATCGCATCCTGCACAATAGGTTCGGTACTACTGCCTGTAGGAGATCGCGTTGTGACCCGACCGCACAGTTCCGCACGCCCATCTGGCCGGCTGGCCCTTGCCGTTCGGGTGCTGCTCGCCGGGTCGGCGGTGCTGATGCTGTCGGCCTGCGAGGGCGGCGCGATCGGCGCGAACACCCCGGTCAGCAGCGGGCAGAGCTTCGTCGGCGCGAGTTACACGAGCACGTACTTCAGCCCGGGATCGCGGCCGATGGCGCCCGACATCCACGCGAAGACGCTGACCGGCCAGAAGTTCAGCCTGGCCGCCGACCGCGGCGATGTGGTGGTGCTCAACTTCTGGGGATCGTGGTGCTCGCCGTGCCGCCGCGAGGCGCCCGCGCTCGCCGCCCTTGCCACGTACTTCAGGAAAGACCCGGTCAGGTTCGTCGGCGACAACGTGCTCGACTACACCGCGTCGGCGCTTGCCTTCGAGCGCCAGTTCAACATCGGCTACCCGAGCCTGAACGACCAGGCCGAGCAGGTCGTGCTTGCCTTCCACAGCACGGTGCCGCCGAACGCCATCCCGAGCACGCTGGTGATCGACCGGACCGGCCACATCGCCGCGCGGGTGGTGGGCGGGGTCTCCTTCCAGGGCCTGCGCGCGCTCATACTCAAGGTCCTGACGGAGAAGTCATGACGCTGCGACTGGCCGGCCGACAGGGCCGCACTGCGGCGGCCGAGCCCGTGGTCGATCAGGCTGGCCAAGCCGACCGGGCCGACCGGGCTGAGCAGGCCGACCCGGCTGGCCCTGCTGGCCAGGCCGGTCAGAGGGGCCTGGTCAGCCGGGGTGGCCGCGGTGGTCTGGGGGGTCAGGCCGGCGTCCCGTTCGGGGTGCGCGGATGGCTCCGCTGGGGCTGGCGCCAGCTGACCTCGATGCGGACCGCGCTTGTGCTGCTCTTCCTGCTCGCGCTGGCCAGCATTCCCGGATCGGTGCTGCCGCAGGAGGGCATCGACCCGGCCGCGGTCAGCCAGTACTACGCCGCGCACCCCGCGCTCGCGCCGCTCCTGGCCAGGCTGTCCGGGTTCGACGTGTTCGGCGCGCCCTGGTTCGCCGCCATCTATCTGCTGCTGTTCACCTCGCTGGCCGGGTGCGTGCTGCCGCGCGCGTACCGGATGGCCAGGTCGGCGCGGCAGCCGCCGCCCAAGGCACCGCGCCATCTCGGCCGGCTGCCGCAGGCGACCAGCTTCGCCGCGCCTGGCGGGCCCGACCAGGCGCTTGGGTCGGTGGCCGGGCTGCTGACTAAGCGCAGGTTCCGTGTCCGCACCGGCGACGGCTGGGTGTCGGCCGAGAAGGGCTACCTGCACGAGGTCGGCAACCTGCTGTTCCACATCGCGCTGCTCGGGCTGCTCGCCTCGGTCGCCCTTGGCGGCCTGTTCGGCTACAAGGCGAACAAGCTGCTCGTGGAGCACCAGACCTTCGCCGACACCCCAGCCGGGCTTGACGTGTTCCGGCCGGGCCGGCTGGTCACCGCCACCGACCTGCCGCCGTTCAGCGTCACGCTGCGCAGCTTCTCCGCCCGCTACGTCGAGACCGGGCCGCAGCGCGGCCAGCCGCTCGAGTACAACGCCAGGGTGTCGTACTCGGCCACCTACGGCGGGCGGCTGCGCAGCTACGACCTCCAGGTGAACCACCCACTGAACGTGGACGGCGTCCAGGTCTTCCTGATCGGGCACGGGTACGCACCCGAGTTCAAGGTCACCGACGGCACCGGTCGCGTCGTGTTCGACCAGCCGGTGCCGTTCATCCCGCTTGAGCAGTCCGGTCTCACCTCGGCCGGAGTGATCAAGGTGCCCGGCGCGAGCCCGCGCGAGCTCGGCTTCGCCGGCGTGTTCCTGCCCACCGAGGTGGTCACTCCGGCCGGCACCCTGGCATCCGCGTTCCCCGCGGCCTGGATCCCGCGGGTCAGCCTGGTCTCCTACGCGGGCAACCTCGGCATGAACAGCGGCCAGCCGCAGTCCGTCTACAGCCTGGTCACCAAGCACATGCGCCAGCTCGACGTGGCGCCGCGGCCGCTGGCGCCCGGACAGTCGATCGTGCTGCCGCACGGGCTCGGCACGCTGACCTTCACCGGGTACGTCCAGTGGGCCAGCCTCGCGATCACCTACGACCCCGGTCAGATGCCCGCGCTGATCTCGGCGCTGACGGCGCTGGCCGGCCTGATCCTGTCGTTCCTCGTGCGCCGGCGCCGGCTGTTCGCCAGGGCCGTTGCCGGAAACGCCGGCGGGACGGTGCTGGAGATCGGCGGTCTCACCAGGTCGGACGCCGCGGGCGGGTTCGAGGCCGAGTTCGCCGAGCTGGCCGGGGAGATCATGCAGACGGTCGGCGGCGCCCCGGCAGGCGCAGTGCAGGCCGCTGACGTGCAGGCCACTGATGCTGAGGCCGCCGATGGGATGGCTGCCGATGGAGTGGCCGCAGATGGGGTGGCGGCTGGAGCGCAGGCCGCTGAGGAGCGAGCCGCCGATGGCGGCCAGGCCGGGGAACCTGCATCCGCTGACGACGAGGTTGCCCTCGCCGGGCAAAAGGGAGAGTGAGCAGCAGTGCCCGATTCCGGACTGGCTCAGATGAGCAACGCGACTCTGGTATCGGCGATCGTGCTCTACGCGGTCGCGATGCTCGCCTACGCCTGCGAATTCGCGTTCAGCAGGAGGTCGTCGGCCGCCGCGGCGCGGTCGAAGCCCGAGCGGGTCGCGACCGCGGCGCTGGTGGGCGCGACGGCGGGGCATGATCTGAGCGGGCACGCGTTTCCCGCCGATCCCGCCGACCCCTCCGAGCTCGCCGACCTGGACCTGGATGCCGTCGGCGTGTCGTCGGGCAACGCCGGCGCCGCGGCGGCCGGTTCAGGCTCCGGGCACGGTGCCGGCATGGCCGCCGGTACCCTGCCGGCTGGCGCGGGTTCGCGCTGGCCAGAGGGCGTCTGGGTCCGCGCCGCGTTCGCGCTGACCTGCGCGGGACTCGCGCTTCAGCTCTTCGCAATCGCGACCAGGGGCATCGCCGAGCACCGCGTTCCCTGGGGCAACATGTACGAGTTCATCGCCGCGGTCACATGCGCCGCGGTGATCGTCCTCGTGCTGGCGTCGGTCAGGTTCCGCGCCTACTTCATGGGCCTGTTCGTGCTACTGCCCGTGGTCCTCGCGCTGGCCGTCGATGTGGTCGTCATCTACACGCCGGTCGGCTCGCTGGTGCCCGCGCTTCAGTCCTACTGGATCGCCATTCACGTCACCGGCATGATCATCGCGATCGGCATGTACATCTTCGGTGCAGTGGTCACGGTCCTTTACCTGCTGGTCGCCAGGCACGAGCGGAGGGTCGCCGCCGGCGAGATCCCGGCGACCGGCGGCGTGCTTGCGCAGGTGCCGAGGTCGACGCTGCTCGACCGGCTGTCCTACCGCACGATCCTGTTCGCGTTCCCCGCGTGGACCTTCGCGATCATCGCCGGGGCAATCTGGGCCGACCACGCGTGGGGCAGGTACTGGGGCTGGGACCCGAAGGAGACCTGGTCGTTCATCACCTGGCTGGTCTACGCGGCGTACCTGCATGCCAGGGCCACCGCAGGCTGGCGCGGGCGGCGGGCCGCGTACATCCAGCTGTTCGGGTTCGCGTGCCTGATGTTCAACCTGGTCGGCGTCAACCTCTGGATCACCGGCCTGCACTCCTACGCAGGCCTGTAGCCCGCCGCAGCATCTCTCGGGTGCGGGCTCCTGGCGGGAGCCCGCACCCGAGTTCCCGCAAGGGGCTACGCGCGGGTTTCCACAGGGACCTGGCGGCGGCCGATGTGCCGGAGTCGTCCCTGATGTTGCTGCCTGCTCCTGGGGCGGTCAGGCGCCTTCGCGCCAGCCCTGGATGCGCCGCTCGAGCTCGAGCAGGAACTCGGGGTTGTCGTCGGGCGCGATGAACGCTGCCGGCGCTGGGGCGGCCTGTCGGGCGCGCCTTGGGTTACCGAAGGGGTAATCGCTGCTCGGAGCCCGCCCAGCGGGATGGCGCACCTGGTAGCCATCGGTCCAGGTCCAGCTGTCCGTCATGTCGGCCCAGTGGCGACGCATCCGCACCTCGCGACGCCCCACTAGCAGCCAGACCGCGGCGCCGAAGATCCAGAATGCGACGACCACCACCAGCCACGTCCGCTTCGACGGGAGGTCAAAGAGGTGCTGCGGCGTGGTCGCGATGTCGATCACGCACGGCATCACGAAACCCACCGTAAGTAGGGCAAAGGTTACGCAAAGCAGCAACATGGACGCAGCCTAGCCGCTGGTGAGAGCTCTTGTAACCAGATCGCCAGGGTTTTACCTCTAATCCGCAACCATCACTGTTGCGGTTGGTCCGTGAGGGATGATGAAGTTGCCGGGTTGATGGTGACCTGGCGTCCTGCGTCCTGGAGCACGAATGCGGCGGTTACTGGATCTGTGGCGGCGTCGCCACGGGCGGCGCCGTCGGCTCACCGGGCCGGCACTTCGCAAGGCGCAGCGTTCCCGCGCGGCTCGCCGCCTCCGGTGGCACACCACGGGTGGGCTCGGCGCCGACCTTCGGGGTAAGCCGGGCAGTCATCGGCGCGGTAGCGCGCCGACCCTCCCGGTCGGCGACGCGTCGAGTCGCCGGAATCGCTGGAGCGACCTGGCCAGGGGCGACCACGCACAGGAACGCGGCCCCGTCGGCCCTCCTGGCCTCGCGGACCGGTCCGGCCCCGGGGTGTGGTCAGGACAGATCCCGCCTGGCTCGCCGAAGTCTCTCGATCTGCGCGAACAACCCGTTCCTCCCGCCCGGCCGCCCGGCCTAGCGGGGCAGCCGGGCCAGCCCGCGCAGCCGCGTTCTCCCTCAAGGAATGGGATCGTCGGCCAGCAGCGGATCGCCGGGCAGGACGGCATCGCCGGTCAGCCTGTTCCGCCCGTCGGGCCGGGCACACCTGCCCAGCAGGGGTTCGCCGGGCAACCCAGTCGCCTCGAGCAACCACATCCTGCTGCCCGGCACGGCACCGGTGACCGGCAGGGAAGCCATGCCCAGCCGGGGTTCGCTGCCCGGCCGGACCTTACGGCGCACCCCGGTCTCGACGGTCTCAACACTCAGCCCGACGGCCCTGGCCAGCCTGGTGGTCTTGATCAGGCTGGGCTGGCACGGTCGGCTCGGCCCGGTCCCGAGGCTGGACCGCCAGGTCAGCTTGGACCCGGCTCACCGGCGCGACCAGGGCCCGCAGCGCCTGCGCGACCCGAGTCCGGTCCATCCGGGCGACGTTCATCTCCGCGGTCGGGTCCGGCGGGCCAGGGGGCGCACCGGGCCCAACCTCGGCACCAGGGGAACGCCAGGGCCGCAGTCAGGCCGGCACCGGCAGCCGACGCCGCGGCGCCGCCGAAGCCCCGGCCGAACGGCCAGGGCCGCCCGAACGAGCGGACCAGGCAGAGCGGCCAGGCTGCGGCCGAGGCCCGACCGGCCGTGCCGTGGTACGAGAGAGCGCGGAGCAACCGGCTCGCGCCTGGGCGCAGGCACTGCGGCCTGCTCGAGCGCATCCTGCATCGGGAGTGGGACGCTGACCAGGCACCGCCGCCGCAGATCGTGCTGGCCGTGGACCGGCTGGCCGAACTGCCGCAGCTGATCAAGGAGAAGCTGGTCGCCGGGCTCGACGCGATCCACCTCGGATCCGGCGGCGTGCCGAACCTGGACGACATGGGCTCCCTGGCGGGGGTGCCGCTGCCGTCCGGCCGGGCGACCTGGGACGTCTGCGCCGGCGCCTACGGCGAACGCAAGATCATCGTGGGCTCGCGGCCTTCTCCCACGCCCGATGTGATGTGCCACGAGATCGGGCACGCACTGGACGACATCGACGGCGCAACCGGGTGCTGGCAGTCGGACTCCGAGGAGTTCCGCGGCCTGTACGACCAGTGCCTGGAGTGGATGAGCAGCGACTTCCATCGCCAGCCCGGCCAGCTCGGGCGGCGGGAGTTCTTCGCCGACGCGTTCGCCGCGGTCGCGTCGAGTCAGCGCCCCGCGCTGGTGGAGATGGTCGGCGGCAACACGCGTGCGGCATTGAACGTGATGCTCTTCTTCAATGTGCGTTACGGCATCTAGGGTGGTGCGGCGATGTACGTGATACGGCTGCCCAACGGCAACTTGCTGGTTCCCGAGTCGGCGATCGCGCGAGAGGGTCGGCTGGTCAGTGACGCTTATGTCGAGATCGGCCCGGCCGATCATGACTATGAGCGGCTGGCAGCGGGAGCGCTTACGCAAGAAGAGATCGACGAGCGCGCCAAGCGCTGGCGAGAGGGCGACGAGTCGCTCCGGCGGCAGTTCCTTGACTACCTGGCCCGCGGCGGCCCGGGCGGCGGTCGCTTAGGCCCAGTCAGCGGCCGACCGGACGCGGGCGGCCGGCGGGACGCGGGCGGCCGACGGGACGCGGGCGGCGGTCACCTAGGCATGTCCAAGGCCGTACGGCGACTACCGGCCGGATGGCGAACGCCGGGGTACGGCCGGACCTAGATCCGGCGCCGAGGACTGGGAACCGGCTGCTGCCCAGCCCCGCGCGGGGGAGTGCCCGGGCAAGGCCAGGTCCTAGCGGAATGCGTGTCGCCGTACGGACCGCGACCCCTCCCGGCCGGGACAACTCCTCCTGCCGGGCTGACAGCGCGTATGGAACCAGTGCGTGTGGAATCTATGAGCGCGGCTTAACTGGCCGCCTCAGTGGACGGCTGGTCTGCGTCGATGCCGAGCAGTGCCCGGATCTCGACCTCGCGGTAGCGTCGGTGGCCACCAGGTGTGCGGATGCTGCTGATCCGGCCGGACGCGGCCCACCGGGTGACTGTTTTGGGATCAACGCGGAAGAGGGCAGCGACCTCTCCGGGCGTAAGCAGGCGATCACTTTGGCCGTCCATTTCGGTACTCCTCGTGTTCTAGACCCCCCTCAGAACTCTTCGACGTGACCCCCACCGAGGTTAATCTTAATAAGAAAGAATCACAATACTCCTTAGATTCCGTAAAAATTTACTCACAACCCTCTCGTAATCCTTTGACCGAGAACTGTCCATGACTGCCTGAACACGTAGGGTAGGTCCGTGTCAAACCTTGTGTCACTAACTGAGATCATGTCGGCTGCAAGTCGGCTTGAGACCATAGCGTTCCGGACGCCCCTCGTGCCGTTCGCGCGCGTCGAACCGAAGTTGCTCGTCAAGGCCGAGTCGCTGCAGCCCACCGGAGCGTTCAAGCTACGCGGAGCTTATGCGGCAATCAGCGCGTTGTCACGGGAGGCTCGCAAGGCGGGCGTAGTGGCGCACTCCAGTGGTAACCACGCGCATGCGGTGGCCTATGCGGCGGCCCTGCTGGGCGTCCCCGCGACGGTCGTGGTCCCCGTGAACGCGCCGCCGGTCAAGGTCGAGGCGGCCAGGTCGCTGGGCGCGCGGATCGTGGCCTGCGAGCCCAGCCTCGCCGCCCGCACGCAGGCGGTCGACCAGCTGATCAGCGAGCACGGCTATGCGCCGATTCCGCCGTTCGACCACCCGGAGGTGATCGCCGGCCAGGGCACCGTCGGCCTGGAGATCGCCGCCGACTGCCCTGACGTGGACCTGGTGGTCTGCCCGGTCGGCGGGGGCGGGCTGATCTCGGGCGTCGCCGCGGCGGTCACGGCGACCCGGCCGGGCGCACACGTCGTCGGCGTGGAGCCTGAGCTTGCCGCCGACGCGAGAGACTCGCTGCGCGCCGGGCACCGGGTGGCCTGGCCAGCCGCCGACACCCAGCGGACGATCGCCGATGCACTGCGGGCTGACCAGGTAGGTGAGCTGCCGATGCGGCACCTGCTCGCGCAGGTGCACGACATCGTGACGGTCTCCGAGGATGAGATCAGGGCGGCGATGCGGCTGCTCGCGACCGGCGCGAGGCTGGTCGCCGAGCCCGGCGGCGCCGTGGCGGTGGCCGCGTGCCTGTTCCGCTCGGACGAGCTGCCGCGCGGCAGGCGCCGGGTCGCGATCCTGTCCGGCGGCAACGTGGATCCAGCGCTGCTTGCCGAGGTGCTCGGCTCTGACGGCCAGCACCAGCCGACCGCGGGGCCGGCCGCGGGGCCGGACACGGTCGGCGGCGGCTAGGCTGGCTCCTGTTATGCGCGCAACATTCTCCTACACCGCGCTGCGGCTCGGCCTGTTCGTGGTCGCCTTCGGGCTGTTGTACCTCGCCGGCGCGCGCAGCATCCTGCTGCTCGCCCTGGCGATCCTGATCAGTGGCGTAGTCAGCTACTTCGTGCTGTCCCCGCAGCGCAACGCGATGTCGGGCGCGATCGCCCATCGCTTCACCGGCTTCCGCGAGCGTCTGGACGCGGCCACCCGCGCGGAGGACGAGGACTGACCCTCCCGGGCGGGGCCCGGCCAGCTGAGCCTCTGCCGCCCGGGGCTCTGTCGGCCAGGGTCCAGCCTCGGCGGGCCAGGGCCTGCCTAGCCTCGGCGGGCCGGCGCTCAGCCGGCCAGCCAGCCGCCCGACGTCAGCATGGCCATGATTGCGGCGGCCGCCTCGTCCCTGCTGACCACCGAGGTGTCCACGACAAGCGCCGCGTCTGTCGGCTCCTCGTACGGATCGGACACCCCGGTGAACTGCCCGATCAGCCCGGCCCTGGCCTTGGCGTACAGGCCCTTGCGGTCCCGCTGCTCGCAGACCTCGACCGGGGTGGCGACGTAGATCAGCAGGAAGTCGCCGACCTGCGAGACCATCTCCCGCACCTGCGCCCTGGCCTGCGCGAACGGCGCGATCGGCGCGCAGATCGCGATGCCGCCGTGCTTGGCGATCTCGGCGGCGACATACCCGATCCTGGCGATGTTCAGATCCCGGTCGGCACGCGAGAAGCTCAGTCCCGCCGAGAGCAGCGAGCGCACCAGGTCGCCGTCGAGCAGCGAGACCCTTCGGTCGCCGCGCTCGGCGAGCAGGTCGCGCAGGTCCCTGGCGATCGTGGACTTGCCCGACCCGGACAGGCCGGTCAGGAACAGCACGAACCCTCGTTCTGACCGCGGCGGCCTGGCATGCCTGAGCTCGGCGGCCACCGCCTCAGGCACGAACCAGGTCGGGATCGCCGCGCCGGTGTCGAGCATGTCGCCGAGCTGGTCAGGGGATATGTCCTCGAACTCGGTCCCCGCCTCGATCAGCGAGACCGGCCGCCACACCTCGGCCCGCGGATCGTAGGCCCAGTCGCCAGCCGGGAGCACCGGGATCGGCGCGCCGGGCAGGCCGCCCACCGCGGCGATCTCCTCGCCGGCCTCGCCAGCCGCGGCGCCGCGCCACCGGTCAGCCATCAGGTGCGTGGCGCCGTACGCGGCCGCCACGATCGCGGCGGCGGCAAGCTCGCGGTCCGGGTCGGCCGCTTCGCCTCGCTGCGCCAGCGGGACCGGGATGACGAGCGTTCCTGGCGGCAGGCTGCCGGACGCCGCAAGCACCGCCCTGATCAGCGACTCGGGCTGGCGCACGACCTCGGCGGGCCCGGCCACCAGCGGCAGCAGCAGCACCCGCGCGCGCAGCCGCCCGGCCAGGTGCTTGAGCTGGCCGATCTGCCGCCGCCCCACCGGTGCCCTGGTGGCGAACGCCAGCACCGGCCCGTCGCCAAGCTCGGCCCTGGCTCGCTCAGGCGACAGCATCAGCCGCCGGAACGAGCCGTGCTCGGGAATCCGGTTCGCGGTGACCGGCCCGGCCAGCTGAACCATGCCCGCCGGGCCCGGCAGCTCGGCCCGCTCGGTGATCGCCAGCGCGGCAAGCGGGGTTCCCTCGGGATCGGCAAGCAGCACCCGGCCCGCGTCGGCGTCCACGGCGTCAGCCTGGACCTCCAGGGTGACCGGCACCGGCCACGGCGTCCCGTCGGCCAGAGCCGCCGAGGCGGCCACCGCGGCCACGTCGGCGCGCGTCATGAACCCGCGCAACTGGGCGAACGCACCAGACAGGATCAGCTCGAGGTCGCCGAGCTGGCGGTGGTCGAGCGTGATCGTGGCCAGCGACGCGTGGTCCACCTGCTCGGCCTGGGTCTGCGCCGTCACTGCGTCCTCCGTTCGATCACCGCCCGCGGCATGCACGAGGGTATACCTGCGCCCCTGCGCCCCCGCGCCTCCGGTGATCAAGGCGCGGTCCGGCGGCCGCGAAGGCGCGGCCTGCCAGCGCCGCCGATGCCGCCGATAAGACCAGGACGCGCCGTAGACTAAGAGCAAGCAACCCGCGTTCGGCTTGAACGCGGGCTCGTTGTGCTGCCCGGGCAGCCTGCATCTAGGCGCCGCGCGGCACCCAAGCCCGTTCCGCGGCCGCCCGCGAGAACCCAGCCACCCGCGAGAAGCCAGTCACCCGCGAGAAGGAAGCGATGAGCCTCACCGGACTGCTCGGCGCTGTCGCGCAGGATCCTCAGCTCGAGCGTGCACTCGAGTACCTGGGCCAGCCCGCGCTCGGCGACGTCGATCTGGTCGCGCCCGCTGCGTTGCGCCCCGTGCTGGTCGCCGCGCTGGCCGCGAGCGCCCCCAACACCGAAACCGGCTCGGCCGATCCAGCCCCTGACCCGTCCCAGCGGCCGTTCGTGCTCGCGCTGACCGCGACCGCGCGCGAGGCCGAGGACCTGGCCGAGGCGCTCGGCTCGCTGCTGCCCGATCCGCACTCGGCCGCCTACTTCCCGGCCTGGGAGACGCTGCCGCACGAGCGGCTCTCGCCACGCTCGGACACCTCGGGCCGCCGCCTGGCCGTGCTGCGGCGGCTGGCCAGGCCCGATCAAGGCGACCCCCGCTCGGGCCCGCTCGCCGTGGTCACCACGCCCGTGCGCAGCGTGCTGCAGCCGCTGGTCGGCGGCCTCGGCCAGCTCGATCCGGTCAGGCTCGACCAGGGCGGCCAGGCCGAGCTCGACGAGGTGGTCACCAGGCTGGTCGAGATCGGCTACGCCAGGGTGGACCTGGTCACGAACCGGGGTGAGATCGCGGTCCGCGGCGGCATACTCGACGTGTTCCCGCCGACCGAGGAGCACCCGCTCCGGGTGGAGTTCTTCGGATCGGAGATCGAGGAGATCCGCCCGTTCAGGGCCGCCGACCAGCGCTCGCTCGGCACCCAGGCCGAGTCGCTGTGGGCGCCGCCCTGCCGGGAGCTGCTGCTCACCCCCGCGGTGCGGCACCGGGCCAAGCAGCTGGCCATGGAGTACCCGGGCCTCGGCGACGTGCTCGGCAAGATCGCGGACGGGATCACGGTCGAGGGCATGGAGGCGTTCGCGCCGCTGATCGCCGACCGGATGGAGCTGCTGCTCGACTCGCTGCCGCCCGGCGCGATCGTGGTGGCCTGCGACCCCGAGCGGATCAGGACCCGCGCCGCCGACCTGGTGCGCACCAGCCAGGAGTTCCTCGAGGCCTCGTGGGTGAACGCGGCCGCCGGCGCGCAGGTCCCGATCGACCTGGGCGGAGCCGCGTTCCGGCCGATCACCGACGTGCGGGCGGCGGCGGGCGGGCTACGCATCAGGTGGTGGACGATCACCCCGTTCGCCGCGGAAGATCATCATGGCCTTTCTGGCATAACGGCTCGCACCAGCCCGTCGCCAGGCAAGGCCGGCCAGGGCGCCGACGGCTCGGGATGGAATGACGCCGGCCGGGCGACCGCGAAGGCGAGTCAGGAGCTCCCGGCCGGCCAGCAGGACGAGGCCGACGGGCGCGAGTCGTTGCGAATAATGGCAAGTCCGGCGACGGCGTACCACGGTGACACCGCGCGGGCGATCGGTGACGTGCGCGGCTGGCTGGCCGGCCAGTGGCGGGTCGTGCTGGTCACCGAGGGGCACGGGCCCGCCCAGCGCCTCGCCGAGCTCCTGCGCGGCGAGAACCTCGGCGCCCGCGCCGCCGACCTCGACGCGCCGCCCGAGCCGGCCGTGGCCGTGGTCGCGACCGGCCAGCTGGAGACCGGCTTCGTCTGGCCGGGGATCAGGCTCGCCGTGCTGTGCGAGGGCGACCTGGCGGGCACCAGGGCGGGGGCGAGGGACCGCAGCCGGATGCCGAGCAGGCGGCGCGGCGGAATCGACCCGCTGCAGCTCACGCCCGGCGACTACATCGTGCACAGCCAGCACGGCGTCGGCAGGTACCTGGAGATGACCAGCCGCACCATCCAGGGCGCGACCAGGGAGTACCTGGTGATCGAGTACGCGCCAGGCAAGCGCGGCCAGCCGCCTGACCGGCTGTACCTGCCGACCGACCAGCTCGACGAGGTGACCAGGTACTCAGGCGGCGAGGCGCCGAGCCTGCACCGGCTCGGCGGCGCGGACTGGGCCAAGACCAAGGGCCGGGCCCGCAAGGCGGTCAGGGAGATCGCGGCGCAGCTGATCAGGCTCTACTCGGCCAGGGTCGCCTCGCCCGGGCACGCGTTCGGGCCTGACACCCCGTGGCAGCGCGAGCTCGAGGACGCGTTCCCCTACGCCGAGACTCCCGACCAGCTCGCCGCCATCGACGAGATCAAGCGCGACATGGAGCAGCCGCTCCCGATGGACCGGCTGATCTGCGGTGACGTCGGCTACGGCAAGACCGAGCTCGCGGTGCGGGCCGCGTTCAAGGCGGTGCAGGACGGCAAGCAGGTGGTCGTGCTGGTGCCCACCACGCTGCTCGTGCAGCAGCACATGGAGACGTTCGGCGAGCGGTACGGGCCGTTTCCCGTGGTGCTTCGGGCGATGAGCAGGTTCCAGTCCGACGCCGAGGTGGCCGCCACCCAGGTCGGCCTGGCCGACGGCACCGTGGACGTGGTGATCGGCACGCACCGGCTGCTGTCGCCCGAGACCAGGTTCAAGAACCTGGGCCTGATCATCATCGACGAGGAGCAGCGCTTCGGGGTCGAGCACAAGGAGTACCTGAAGGCGATGCGCACCCAGGTCGACGTGCTCTCGATGTCGGCGACCCCGATCCCGCGGACGCTGGAGATGGGGGTCGCCGGGATCAGGGAGATGTCCACGATCCTGACCCCGCCCGAGGATCGGCACCCGGTGCTGACCTTCGTTGGCCCCTACGACGAGAAGCAGATCGCCGCCGCGGTCCGCCGCGAGCTGCTCCGCGACGGCCAGACGTTCTTCGTGCACAACCGGGTCGCCTCGATCGGCCGGGTCGCCGCCAGGCTCGGCGACCTGGTGCCCGAGGCCAGGATCGCTGTCGCGCACGGCCAGATGAACGAGCACGCGCTCGAGCGGATCATGATCGACTTCTGGAACAAGGAGTCCGACGTCCTGGTCTGCACCACGATCGTGGAGTCCGGGCTGGACATACCGAACGCCAACACGCTGATCGTGGACCGTGCCGACGCGTACGGGCTGTCCCAGCTGCACCAGCTGCGCGGGCGGGTCGGCCGCAGCAGGGAGCGGGGGTACGCGTACTTCCTGTTCCCGCCCGAGCGGCCGCTGACCGAGACCGCGCACGAGCGGCTGGCGACGGTGGCGCAGCACACCGAGATGGGCGCCGGGATGTACGTGGCGATGAAGGACCTGGAGATCCGTGGCGCGGGGAACCTGCTCGGCGGCGAGCAGTCGGGGCACATCGCCGGGGTCGGGTTCGACCTGTACGTGCGGATGATCGGCGAGGCGGTCAGCGAGATGAAGGGCTCGGGCCCGGCGGAGCGGCCCGAGGTGCGGGTGGAGCTGCCGGTGGACGCCCACATACCGCACGACTACGTGCCGGGGGAGCGGCTGCGGCTCGAGGCGTACACCTCGATCGCGGCGATCGACTCCGACGCCGACGTGGCCGCGGTCACCGATGAGCTGACCGACAGGTACGGCCCGCCGCCGCGCGCGGTGCTCAACCTGCTCGAGGTCGCCAGGCTGCGGGCCCGAGCCAGGCGGGCCGGGCTCACCGACGTCGCGCAGCAGGGCAATCACATCAGGTTCGCGCCGGTGCAGCTGCCCGACTCGCGCGAGGTCAGGGTGCAGCGGCTGTACCCGCGGACGCTGCTCAAGCCCGCGGTGCGTACCATGCTCGTACCGGTGCCCAAGGTGGGCTCCCGGCCTGGATCCCGCGGTGCTGGCGGTTCTGGCCGGTACGTCGCCGGCGCAGGCGCTGGCGCTAGTGCGGTGACCCCGATCGGAGCGCCTTCGCTGCGTGACGGTGAGCTGCTCGCCTGGTGCCAGGAACTGATCGAGGCCGTGTTCGGCGACCTGCCGCCGGCGGTTGCGAAGGAGAGTCGTAGTGCGGGCGAATAGCGGGCAACGCCGCGCGGCCAGGTGGGCTGCCGCCGTGCCGGTGGCGGTCGCCGTGGCGCTCGCCGTGACCGGGTGCGGGCAGACGCAGCTCGGCGCCGCCGCGCTCTACGGCGGCCAGCGGATCTCGGCAACCAAGCTCACCGACGAGGTCGCCAACCTGAACGCCGGTTATCAGCAGTACCGCAAGAAGGTCCAGATCCCCTACGCCCAGGCCGCCATGCCCAAGGAGGTGCTCACCTGGATGCTGCGGTTCGCGACCACCAACCAGGTGGCCTCCCGCGAGGGCATCACGGTGACCGCTGAGCAGGCACAGGCAGAGCTGGCGGCCGAGCGCTCAAGCGCCGCCCAGTCCGGTGACACGCTGCGCGAGATCGCCGTGCTGTCCGGGCTGCCGCCGGACATGCTGTCCAAGGTAGGCCGGTGGCTGGCGATCGAGGGCAGCCTGCAGGGCCTGCTCGATCACGGCGTGGCGCCCACCACGACGGCGGGCCGCAACGCTCTCGATGCGGCGATCAGCCACCAGCAGTGCCTGGCGGCCAAGAGCCTGAACATCAAGGTGAACCCGCAGTACGGCGCCTTCGACTACACGTCGCTCCAGGTGGTGCCCTCGGTGGTCACGCTGTCCGGGCTGTCGGCCGCGAGCAAGTCGCACGCCAAGGCGCCTGCGAGCACGTGCTGACCCCCGCCGGGGATCGCGAGGTAACCCCTGCCGGGGACGGGCCCGAGCCGCTCGCGTCCCCCAGCCCTGCGCGGGACCGTGAAGCGGGGCAGGGCGCCGCGCTGATCGACCTGGTGGCGATCATGGACCGGCTCAGGCGAGAGTGCCCGTGGGACGCCAGGCAGACCCACGAGTCGCTGGCGCCGTACCTGCTCGAGGAGACCTACGAGGCGCTGGAGGCGCTGGAGCAGCGCGACCTGGCCATGCTCCGCGAGGAACTCGGGGACGTGCTGCTCCAGGTGCTGTTCCACGCCAGGGTGGCCGCCGAGCGCACCGACGGCACGGGGTTCACGATCGACGACGTGGCCGAGGGGATCGCAGGCAAGCTGGTGCGCAGGCACCCGCATGTGTTCGCGGACGTGGCCGTGTCCGGTGCCGATGAGGTCAAGTCGAACTGGGACGCGATCAAGGCGCGGGAGCGGGCCGAGGCCAGCGGCGGGCCGGTCTCGGCGCTGGACGGGGTGCCGATGGGCCAGCCGGCGCTGTCGCTGGCCGCGCAGCTCCAGCGCCGGGCCGAACGGGCCGGCGCCCCGGCCGCTCTCGCCGACCTGCCCGTCGCCGACCTGCCCGTCGCCGATCTGCGCGTCGGCGAGCTCGCTGGCGCCGAGTCGGTCAGCCCGATCGGCGGCGAGCTGTTCGCGCTGGTCGTCAGGGCCAGGTCCGCGGGCCTGGACCCCGAGCTTGAGCTGCGGCGGGCCGCCAGGGTGTTCCGCGATCGGGTGCGGGAGTGGGAGCAGGCGAGCGGTCAGGCGCAGGCGGAGGCCGAGGCTGAGGCGGAGGCTGAGGCTGAGGCTGAGGCTGAGGCGGTCGGCGGCGAGGACCTGGGCTAGCAGTGGGCAGCTGGCGCTGGCTGGGGATCGGGATCGGGGATTGACCGAGATTGCGCGGGCCGGCGGGTGACCGTAGAGTCGCATCTCCGGTCGGTGCGGCGCGATGGAGCTGGCAATGGACGAGAGCGAACTTCTGCGTGAGCTGAGCAGGCGCCTTGATCACATCGAGGACTACCTGGGCCATCTCGGCCGGGTCTCGGGGTTCCCCTACCGGCCGTACCAGGCCTCGGATCCGGGGCTCGGCTCATTCGGCCCGGCGCCCGCGGCCTTCGGCTCGGCGCCCGCGTCCTTCGGGCCGGCGGTCGGCTTCAACGACGTCGCCCAGTCGCCATCGCCGGTCGTGCAGGGGCCAGGCAGCCGGGTACCCGCCGAACTCGTCGCGCTGGCCCAGTCGGGGCAGATGATCCAGGCGATCCAGCAGTACCGGCAGATGAGCGGGCTCGTGCGCCGGCGTTCCCGGCGCGCCGACTGCGGCCGGGTTCGCTGGCTCGGCTAGGCTCCGAGCGTAGCCACATGACGCACTCCGGAGCTCTCCTTGTCGTGCATCGATGCCATTGACGCCAGGCAGATTCTTGACTCGCGAGGCAACCCGACCGTCGAGGTCGAGGTCGAGCTCGACGACGGCACGCGGAGCAGGGCGGCCGTGCCGAGCGGTGCGTCGACCGGGGCGTTCGAGGCGGTAGAGCGGCGTGACGGCGGCGAGGAGTACGACGGCAAGGGCGTCGAGCAGGCCGTGCTCGCCGTCATGGACGAGATCGCGCCTGAACTGCTCGGCGAGGCAGCAGACGAGCAGCGGCTGATCGACTTCGCCATGATCGACTTGGACGGCACGCCGGACAAGTCACGGCTCGGGGCGAACGCGATACTCGGGGTCAGCCTGGCGGTCGCCAGGGCGGCCGCCGAGTCGGCGCGCCTGCCGCTGTTCAGGTACCTGGGCGGGCCCAACGCGCACGTGCTCCCCGTCCCGATGATGAACATACTGAACGGCGGCGCGCACGCCGACACCAATGTCGACATTCAGGAGTTCATGATCGCCCCGATCGGCGCCGACACGTTCTCCGACGCGGTCAGGTGGGGCGCGGAGACCTACCACGCGCTGAAGGCCGTGCTCAAGAAGCACGGCCTGAATACCGGCGTGGGCGACGAGGGCGGGTTCGCCCCCGACCTGGCGCACAACCAGGCGGCGCTCGACCTGATCGTCGAGGCCATCGGCAACGCCGGGCTGGTGCCCGGCCGTGATGTCGCGCTGGCGATCGACGCTGCGGCGAGCGAGTTCCACGGCGATGGCGGGTACACGTTCGAGGGGTCAGTCAAGACCGCCGCTGAGCTGACCGCCATCTACGCGGGGTGGCTGGACGCCTACCCGATCGTCTCGCTTGAGGATCCGCTGGCCGAGGACGACTGGGCGGGCTGGCGGGAGCTGACCGCCAGCCTCGGCGACCGGGTACAGATCGTCGGCGACGACCTGTTCGTGACGAACCCGGAGCGGATACAGCGCGGCATCACCGAGCGGTCGGCAAACGCCCTGCTCGTCAAGGTCAACCAGATCGGCACCGTGACCGAGACATTCGCGGCCGTGGACCTGGCCCACCGGGCCGGGTTCCGGTGCCAGATCAGTCACCGCTCGGGCGAGACCGAGGACACCACGATCTCCGACCTCGCCGTCGCGATCAACTGCGGGCAGATGAAGACCGGCGCGCCGGCCAGGTCGGAGCGGGTGGCGAAGTACAACCAGCTGCTGCGGATCGAGGAGCGGCTCGACGACGCGGCGGCCTACGCGGGAGCGGCCGCGTTCCCCAGGTTCGCGTCGGCAGGCACGTGACCCAGCCGGCCGGTCAGGGACCGCGGCCGGGCGCGAGCCGTCCGCACTTCACCGGACGGGCGGCCGTGCTCGCCGTGGTGCTCTGCGCGATCGCGCTGAGCCTCGCCTACCCGGTGCGGGAGTACCTCGAGCAGCGCAAGCAGATCGACGTGCTGCTGGCCCAGGGCGCCAGGATCGCGCAGCGCCAGCGCTACCTGCGGGCCGAGCAGGCCAGGCTGAAAGAGCCGGTCTACATCGAGCAGCAGGCGCGCGACCGGCTGCACATGTGCCTGCCGACGCAGATGTGCTACGTGATCATCAACCCGAGATCGCGGTCGGCCAAGGACGTCGCGGCCCGCAAGGCCGCGACTCCCTGGTACGGGCGCCTCTGGTCGTCGGTGCAGCAGGCCAACGCGCAGCAGGCCAGTGCGCAGCCGGGCAGCCGCAAGGGACACCACGCGGGCCGGGCCGGGAAGGGGTGAGTCAGGACCGGCCAAGTCGGTCCCGGCCGGGCCCGGACGGGCCCGGCCCCTCTGAGCCCGGCCAGGCTGAGTCTGGCCCGTGTGAAGCCGACCCGCCTGAGCCTGGCCAGGCCGAGCCTGGCCTGACTGGGCCTGGTCTTGATGGCGCCGACGAGGCCGCGGTCACGGCACAGCTCGGCCGGGCCCCAAGGGGCGCCATGGCGGTGGCTCACCGCTGCCCGTGCGGACTTCCCGATGTGATCCAGACGGCGCCGCGGCTGCCCGACGGGACGCCGTTCCCGACCCTGTTCTACCTGACCTGCGTACGTGCCTGCGCAGCGGCCAGCCGCCTGGAAGCCGGCGGCATGATGCGTGAGATGGCCGCCCGGCTGGCGGCCGACCCGGGCCTGCGTGCGGCCTACCTGGCCGCGCACCGCGGCTACGCGGTGCTGCGGGAGGCCGCCGCCGTTCGGGCCGGCGTGCCGCTGCTGCCGCCGGGGTCGGCCACGGCGGGCGGCATGCCGGACCGGGTCAAGTGCCTGCATGCCCTGGCCGCGCACGAACTGGCCGTACCGGGCTCGAACCCCTTCGGCGCCGAGGCCATACTGGCCATGGGGCGATGGTGGTCGGCCGGGCCGTGCGTCGCCGTCGCCGAATGCCCCGGTGGTCCTGGCGGCCCGGCGATGGCAGGCCCGGGCAGTTAGCTCGGCACGAACACAGCGGAGGCGGCATGGCATCACCAGGCCCGCGTCGGGTCGCGGCGATCGACTGCGGCACTAACTCGCTGCGGCTGCTGATCGCCGACGTCGACTTGCGCCGCGGCCAGCTCGTCGACCTGCACCGGCGGATGGAGATCGTCAGGCTCGGCCAGGGGGTGGACGCGACCGGCAAGCTCGCGCCAGAGGCGCTGGAGCGCACCTTCGCCATGCTGACCCAGTACGCAAGGACGATCGGTGACTCAGGCGCGACCGCGGTCCGGCTGGTGGCCACGAGCGCCACCAGGGACGCGTCCAATGCCGCCGAGTTCGCGGCCGGGGTGCACCGGATACTCGGCATCGAGCCCGAGGTGGTCAGCGGCGCCCAGGAGGCTCAGCTGTCGTTCGCCGGCGCCACCAGCGAACTACGCGGTCACGCGCCATCCGATGGCGCTGCCGGCCAGCCAGAGCCGCCGTTCCTTGTGGTAGACATCGGCGGCGGGTCGACCGAGTTCGTGACGCCAAGGTCGGACGACCAGAACGACGCTGGCGACCTGGCTGCCCTCTCGGTCGACATCGGCTGCGTCCGGCTGACCGAACGGCACCTGCACGACGACCCCCCGACCGCGGACCAGGTGGCAGCGGCCACCGCAGACATCGACGCGGCGCTCGACCAGGTGGCCGCCGCGATCCCGGTGGGGCGGGCCCGCACCCTGGTGGGGCTGGCCGGCTCGGTCACCACGCTGACCGCCGTCGCTCTCAGCCTGCCCGAGTACGACCCCGTGGCCGTGCACCACGCGAGGATCAGCGTCGGCCGGGTGCACGAGGTGACGGCCAGCCTGCTCTCGATGGGTCACGACGAGCGGGCGGCGATCAGGACCATCCATCCTGGCCGGGTGGACGTGATCGCTGCCGGAGCGCTGATACTCGACCGGATCATGACCAGGTTCGGCTTCGGCGAGATGGTGGCCAGCGAGCACGACATTCTCGACGGCATCGCCTGGTCCATCGTGGCCGGGCACGCCGCGGGCGCCGCGCCGCCTCGGCCATAACGGCCGCCGTGCCGTCGCCGCCATGACCCCCGCAGGCACGAGCCCCAGGGCGGCAGCGCCCGGCCCGGCCGCTCCTGGTACCGGCTGGCCGGGCGACCCGGCCACGGCCGCGACGCCGGTGGCCGCAGATGCCGCCGCGGTCCGCGACCTCGCGGCGGGCGCGGGAACCCTCGCCGAGCTGACCGCGCGTCAGTCGGTGTGCCGTGCCTGCCCGCGACTCGTGGCCTGGCGTGAGCAGGTGGCGGCCGAGCGCAGGCGCGCCTTCGCCGCCGAGGCGTACTGGGGACGGCCTGTTCCTGGCTGGGGAGCCGAGCACCCGGCCATCGTGATCCTGGGCCTCGCGCCAGCGGCCCACGGTGGCAACCGGACCGGCCGGATCTTCACCGGCGACCGCAGCGGCGACGTGCTGTTCGATTCGCTGTGGCGGTGCGGCCTCGCGGCCCAGCCCACCAGCGTCGCGGCAGCCGACGGGCAGCGCCTGATCGGCACCAGGGTGATGGCCGCGGTCCGGTGCGCGCCGCCGGCGAACAAGCCGGAGGTGGCGGAGCGCGACACCTGCGAGCCGTGGCTCGACGCCGAACTCGCGCTGGTCGCCGCTGATGTCCGGGCGATCGTCTGCCTCGGCCACTTCGCGTGGACGGCGGCCTGGCGGGCTCTGGCGAGGGCCGGCCGTCCGGTGCCGGCGCCGCGGCCGGTCTTCGGCCACGGAGCCGAGGTCGGCCTGCCCGGCCTGGCGGTCATCGGCTGCTATCACCCCAGCCAGCAGAACACCTTCACCGGCCGCGTCACGGGCCCGATGCTCGACGCGGTCTTCGACCGCGCCCGCCGCTGCGCCGGCCTCGCCTGACGCGGGCCGGCCGGCGATCGCCTCACAACGGTGGCTCGTTGATGTCGTAATCCGCGACAGCGATGGGCCATCGTTGCGCCTTGCGTGCAGGACCCGGGCGGGGCGTTGCGCGCCGTCGCCGGTGGTCTTGCGCGCCGTCGCCGGTGGGCGCCGTACCCGGGCCGCGGGGGCCCCGCCGCCGTGCGCTGCTCCCGGCTCGCCCGCACCGGGACTGCCGGGTCGGCCGCGGCGCGAATGTGCGGCGGCCGGGCCCGAACCGGCTGAGAGGAATGGTCTAGTTGCTTGTCAATATCGACAGCCTGACCGTTTCTAGGAATGTTTGAATGAACACCGCATGATGGGGTACGATTTCGGCGCCCCCGTAGCCCAAGGGAAGAGGCGAGCCCCCTAAAAGGGCGCCAGTGTCGGTTCGAGCCCGACCGGGGGTACCACTCGCCGAGAGCATGACTCTCGGCGACGCGATCTACATTTCCGCAGGTCAAACCCTTGACACGGGACTCCCTGGCCATTTTTTGTCCACTCCATGATTTGCGATTCGCTAATCGTGAGTGGCCTGGTTTGGGCGATCGGAATAAATGTGAATCACATAGTGTCAGCGGTGCCGAGCTTGTGCTTATGCACGTGCAAGTGCATGTGCTATTTGACGAGGGAGGCCGGGGCGGGGGCCTAAATGCGCGCGAGTAACTGCATGGCTGTTCTCCGTCCCTGGCGAGCCAGTCAGCCGCTGCGGTCGGGCCCTGCGCGGGTCAGCGTGATCGCCACGATCACCCGCCGGTCACGCTGCATGGCCTCGCGGTACTCGTCCCAGTCGGGATGCTCGCCAGCGACCCTCCGGTAGTAATCCACCAGCAGGTCCATCGCGCCGGGCAGATGGATGATCTCGGCCGTGCCCTCGGCCTGGATCCAGGACCCGAAGAACGCGTCGTTCATCACGCACAGGGACGCGTGCGGATCCCTGCCGAGGTTCTTCGTCTTGAGTGCGGTCTCGCGCGTACTGATCAGTATCCTGCCGTCGGCGCTCACGCCGACAGTGACCGGAGAGAGCTGAGGACGCCCGTCGGACCTGCTCGTGGCGAGCACGGCCCGGTGGTTGGCGCGCATGAACTCCCTGGCGTCTTCGAGGTACATGCCTGCGGATCAGGCGCTGTTCAGGCGCGTGCGGCGCTGCACCTCATACTCGTGCACGATCGCTACCGCGTAGGCGTGGGTCAGCCCGTGCTCGTCGGCCAGCCAGGTGGCGCGCTCGGCGTGGCGCATGAAGGAGGGACCGGACTCTAGCCGGTGGAACCACTCTCGTAGATCGCTGCCAGTGACCCGTGGGATGCGGGCGATCAGGTTCTTGTGCATTTCCGGAGAGTGGATCAGGGACAAGGGGCACCTCCAGGCCGAGCTTCTCCTGACTTGAGCCTGCACTACCCGACGGCTGCTGGCAAGACCTGAACGTGACACTTCCGTTATGCAACCAAGGTATTAACGCAGCCCGCCCGACTAATCACGGCAAGCCGGGCACGGTGCCTGCACGGGCGGCTCAAGGGCGCCGTCCGGACGGCTGCGGCGCCCAAGGAAGACCGTGGTATGCCGAGGAACGCGACCCTGCGCGGAGGCGGCTGCAGAGAACACGCCCCTTAGCCAGGTCAGCTCGACGACGTCAGGACAGCCGCTCGAAGATCATCGCCATGCCCTGGCCACCGCCCACGCACATGGTCTCCAGGCCGAACGTCTTGTCGTGGAACTGCAGGCTGTTCAAGATCGTGGAGGTGATCCGCGCCCCGGTCATCCCGAACGGGTGGCCCACAGCGATCGCGCCGCCGTTCACGTTCAGCTTGTCGATGTCGATGCCCAGGTCGCGGTAGGACGGGATGACCTGCGCCGCGAACGCCTCGTTGATCTCGACGAGGTCGATGTCCTCGATGGTCATCCCGGCCCTGGCCAGTGCCTGGCGGGAGGCCTCCACCGGCCCAAGCCCCATGATCTCCGGCGACAGGCCGGTCACACCTGTCGACACGATCCTGGCCAGCGGCGCGATGCCGAGTTCGGCGGCCCTGGTGTCGCTCATCACGACCACCGCGGCCGCGCCGTCGTTGAGCGGGCAGCAGTTGCCGGCCGTCACCGTGCCGTCCGGCCGGAACACGGGCTGCAAGCTGGCCACCCGCTCCAGCGTCGTCCCGGCGCGCGGGCCGTCGTCGGCGCTGACCACGGAGCCGTCGGGCAGGGTCGCCGGGGTGATGTCACGCTGCCAGAAGCCGTCGGCGATCGCCTTCTCGGCCAGGTTCTGTGACCGCACGCCGAACTCGTCCTGCTCGGCCCGGCCGATCCCGCGAAGCTGGGCGACGTTCTCTGCGGTCTGGCCCATCGCGATGTAGATGTCGGGGATCTTGCCGTCCTCGCGCGGATCGTGCCAGGCCGGCCCGCCGCCCGCGGCCGCCGCAGCGCCGCGCTCCTCGGACTCGCCGAAGACCGGGTTCTTGGTGCCGGGCATGCCGTCGCTGCTGCCGTTGCCGAACCGGCTGACGCACTCCACTCCGGCCGAGATGAACACGTCGCCCTCGCCGGCCTTGATCGCGTGGAACGCCATCCTGGTCGACTGCAGCGAGGACGAGCAGTACCTGGTGATCGTGGTGCCGGGCACCGAGTCGTAGCCGAGCATCACGGCGATCACCCGAGCCATGTTGTAGCCCTGCTCGCCGCCGGGCAGGCCGCAGCCGAGCATCAGGTCGTTGACGTCGGCGGGGTCGAGTTGCGGAACCTTGGCCAGAGCCGCCTTGATCATCTGGATCGTCAGGTCGTCGGACCGGATGCTGGTCAGGGTTCCCTTGAAGGCGCGCCCGATCGGCGAGCGAGCTGTCGCGACGATGACTGCCTCTGGCATGGCTGCTCCTGCTGAATCTTGCCTTTACCGCACAGTAGCTTACGGTCCGGCCAGCGTCAGCCCTGGCCTGACGGCGGTCCGCAAGCTCGCCGCCGGCAGGCACAATGGCTTCATGGCCGACGTGCTCTGCCAGCCACGCCTGGCCGCCGAGGCGACCGTGCTCGAAGCCGAGGTTGCGCTCGCCGATGACGACTTCGAGCGCGCCAGGGTGCTGGCCGCCGAGGTGCTCGGCTCGCCGGAGGCCGGGCCGGAGGCGGTCTGCCGGTCCCATGCGCTGATCGGTCGGATCGATCGGGTCGGCGACCTCGGGGCGGCCAGGCGGGCGTTCGAGCGCGCGCTGGCCGTCGCCGACGTCGCCGGGCTGCCGCTGTGGCGCCTGCACGCGCTGCACGAACTCGGGACGATCGAGATCTTCGACCACGTCGGTGTGGCCAGGATCACCCAGGCCCGCGATGCGGCCAGTGAGCTAGGGGCGCTCAGTACTCTCGCCGTGATCGACCTGCAGCTCGCCATCACCGACACCTGGCGGCTCGAGCTCGACCAGGGTGCCGAGCATGCGCGGTTGGCCAGCGACATGGCCGGGCGGCTCGGTCTTGGCGAGGTGTGGACGAAGGCGCAGTTCTCGCTGGCGGAAAACTGCGCGGCGCGCGGCCAGCGCGATGAGATGGAGCGCTTCCTCGCCCTGCTGGCGTCCGATTCCCCCGGCGAGCGCTACCTAGAGGGTTTCGCCTGGGGCTGCCGCGGGATGGCCGAGCTGCTGCAGGGCGACTGGCCAGGCGCGCTCCGGCTGTTCGAGCGCGGGACCGCGCTGCTGGCTGTCCTGCCGCCTGCCGAGCCCAGCCAGTTCCGCGCATGGTGGCCGCTGCTGCTTGCCGTGACCGGCGACGAGCGGGCGGCGGACGAGTGCGCCGAGGCGCGGGCGGGCGGTGTCGCGGTGCCGCGGACCAACCGGGGCCTCCTGGGGTATGCCGACGCGATCATCGCTGGCCGGGCCGGCCGGGCCGACCTGGCGGCGCGGCTCGCCGAGCAGGCCGGTGCCGACCTGGGAGTTCTTCAGGTGTGGCCGCACCTGGCGAGGTTGTGCGCCGTCGAGCCGGCGCTGGCCGACGGGTGGGGGCAGCCGAGGCAGTGGCTGGCCGCGGCCCTGGCCTGCTTTGCCGCCCGAGGCCTGGATGGCCTGGCGGCGCGGTGCCGCGACCTGCTCGACCTGGCTGAGCCCGGCCGCCGGACGTGGCTCGCCAGCCTCGGCATCACCGCCCGCGAGGCGGACGTGCTTGACCTGGTTGCGCAGGGTCTGAGCAACAAGGACATCGCTTCCCGGCTGTTCCTGTCGCCGAGGACCGTCGAGAAGCACGTGGAAAGCCTGCTGCGCAAGACCGGTGCCAGGTCGCGGACGCAGCTGGCGGTCTCGGGTACCCAGGTCAGGGCCCGGTAGCTACGTAGCCAGCCGGTGGGCGAGGTTACGTGTTCTTACCGATGTCCGAGCCTCGCCTCCGGCGGCACGATGCGGTGCAAGCGGATCACCCATTAGTGCTGGAGCAACGATGAACCTGGAAGCCAAGAACCTCGACACGCCGGACGACAAGCGCAGCTTCGCCCACGGCACCCTCAGCCTGGTCACCCTCGGGGGCACCACGATCGGCCTCGGCGTCTACCAGCCTGGCTGGTCCTGGTCCGGCGACGTCAAGCCGCTGGCCGGCACGGATTCCTGCCAGGCAGCGCACACCGGCTACGTGATCTCCGGTCACCTCCGGGTGCGTACCGAGGACGGCCGTGAGCTCGGACTCGGCCCGGGCGACGCCCACCTGATCCCGGCCGGGCACGATGCGTGGGTCGAGGGCAACGAGCCCTGCGTCATCCTGGACATCGCCCTCGCGTCCGCCGGGCATCGCACCGCCTCCTGTCCGTGCGGCATGAACTTCACGATCGATCCGGACGGGGACGTCGACCACCTGATCGCCGCGGTGCAGCAGCACGCCAGCGGGTCGCATGGCCACCACGACGTCAGCCGCGAGCACATGCTCGACGAGCTGCGCTAGCTCGGCCAGCGGCGACCCGCGCCCGGTGCCGGTCAGCGATGAGCCCGGCCGGCGCCGGCTAGCGAGCCGACCAGAGAAGTGGCGTTCCACCGAACCGCGCCGGCCAGGTCCCTGGCGTGCTCGCGGCCGCTGTAGTCCTCCGGCCGCGCCGCCCTGGCGATGGCCAGGTCGAGGTCGTGACCGCAGCGATCGAGCAGCACGGAGAAGTCCCGCCTGACCGGCTCGTGCAGGTCGTATCCGAGCGAGCGGTGCAGCCTGGCGAACAGCGGCTTGTACAGCCTGGCCCGCTCGTGCAGGCCAGAGGAGTGCGACATGGGGTTCTTCGGCCGAAGCCTGACGTAGTCGGGCAAGTCGCCAGCGAACGCCTGGCGAAGGATCCACTTCTCGGTGCCCTCGGCCACCTTGAGCGACATCGGCAGCCGCCGCGCCACCTCGACCACGGCGGGGTCAAGGAACGGCACCCTGACTTCCACGCTGTGCGCCATGGCGGTGCGGTCCACCCGCTGCAGCTCGGTCCGGCCCAGGTTCGCGAGCTTGTGCAGGAACAGCCGCTGCTGCTCCTGGATGCCGATCTGCCCGTACATCGGGTAGCCGCCGAAGAGCTCGTCCGAGCCGTCCCCGGTCAAGACCACCTTGATCCCGAGCTCGGCCACCCGCCGGAACAGCGGCACGCTGACCACCGCGTTGATGATGTCGCCGTACTCGGTGAGCTCGGAGATCGCGAGCGCGTTCTTGATGTCGGCCAGCCGGATCTTATGGGGATGCAGTTCGATCACCTCGTGCCGGACGCCGAGCTCGCCGGTGAGCCTGCGGGCGCAGGCGATGTCCTGGCTGCCCGGCGCTCCGATCGTGAAGGCGACGCAGTCCGGGTGCGCGGCCCTGACATGCAGCAGCGTCAGGGAGCTGTCCAGCCCGCCGGAGAGGATCACGCCCACCGGCAGGTCGGTCTGCGCCCGTACCGCGATGCTGTCAGCGACCGCCTCCCTGACCAGCACGGCCGCCTGGGCGGGGTCGGCGAGCGGCGGCGGCCCGTCATCCTCGGTCCGCGGCGCGAGCAGGTCGCTGTAGCAGGCCAGGGCCTGGCCGTCCCGGCCGGCCCAGCCGTGCGCGCCGGCGGGCACCTCGGCGATCGGCGCCCCGACCGGCACAAGCGCCTTGATCTCCGACGCCACGTGCAGGCAGCCGTCACGGGCCGACCAGTACAGCGGCTTGACGCCGAGCCGGTCGCGGGCCAGGTACACGCGCCCGGCCGTCCGGTCGGCCACGGCGAATGCGAACTCGCCGCGCAGCCGCCGCACCGCCTGCTCACCCCACTGCCCGAACGCCTCGGCGAGGACCTCGGTGTCGCTCTCGCTCCGCCACCGGCAGCCGAGGCTGGTGAGCTCGGCCCGCAGCTCGCGGTAGTTGTAGAGCTCGCCGTTGTAGCAGAGCAGCCACCGGCCGCCGGCGGAGATCCACGGCTGGACGGCGCGCTCACGGTCCACGATGCGCAGCCGCCGCGTTCCGGCCAGCAGGCCCGGGCCGGCCGCCACCTCCTCGGTCTCGCCGCGCGGCCGCAGCGCGGCGAGCATCTGGCGGAAAGTGGCCGTGCTGGCGCCTGGCCCGGCGATCAGGGCAATGCCGCACACCGCAGTTCAGCTGGCCCGGCGCGGCTGCGGTATCCGGCGCGGCCCGGCCACGATCGCCGGGCTCAGGCAGACATGCCATGCCTGGCCCTCGTCGATGACGTTGACCTCGCCGGCCCGCTGCCGGTCGAGCAGCAGCCCGCGCAGGATGCGGTGCGCATGGAACCGGCGGTACCAGCGCATCTCGATGTCGGCCGCGTACCCGACGCAGTGCGCGCTCGGCAGCAAGGCGATGTAGCCGAGCGCCTTCAGGTGCCGCTGGTGGGTCACGCTCCGGGCCAGGCTGGTGACCCAGAGCGGCGGCGTTCCCTCCGGCGCGACCTGGGCGAACTCGTCGGCGAGCTGATTCAGCCAGGCGACGGCCTGCGGGCGTGCCTTGGCCATCGACAGCCCAGCGGTGCGTGGCGACCGCCCGGGCACCGCGTGCCGCTCGGCGGATCTCGCCGCCCTGCCTAGCAGGCCGGACGCCTGGTGGCGGTACCTGAACCGCAGTCGGTCGTCCTGCTCGAGCTGGTCGAGGTCGATCAGCTCGGGAGAGCTGCGCACGTCGGAATCCTTCTGCAAGCTCGCCGCGCGCCCCCACCAGACGGCGTCGATCTGGGCCAGCATCGAGATCCGCACCAGCGAGGCGAGTGTGGCGGTGGAGTTGCGCGTGCTCGGCTCGAAGTTCCGCACTTCGAACAGCAGCTTGGCCGTTGTCCCGTCCCAGCCGTCCGGCGTGGCCTCGAGTACGGCCGCGAACTCGTCGTCCTCGAGCCGCCTGCTCACGATGCGCTCGGCGCACTCGGCGTCGGTGGCGGTGCAGTCGCTGACCTCGCTGACCAGGTCGCTGACCGCCGCTCGGTACGGACCGAGGGCCGGCAGGCATGGCGAGAAGTCCGCGAGCGGCGGGCGGCTCGATGCGACCGCCCGGTCAGCCAGCCAGAGTGTCACGAGATCCCCCTCGGCTCACGCGCGATGACGCGATCAGCGCGCAGGATGCGCCGCCCGCAGCAAGGGTGGCGCACGCAGTGTAACAACACAACTGCGAACGGTAGTTGACAATGGATCTTCATCCCTTGCGTTCCGCTAGCGGCCGTTGTGACCGCCGGCCTGCGCTGAGGTCGTCTGGCAGAGCGGGCGGCCGCGGCTAGGCTGGGAACCTGTCGGCCACCGCGCAGCATCAAGCGGACGGCACCGGGCATGTGGCGCGTAACCGCGCATCGCGCCGGAACGATCGAGGGTGGTTGAGCCATGCAGGTGCACGAGTCGCTGACCGAGCTGATCGGGAACACGCCGCTGGTCAAGCTGCGCTCGGTGACCAGGCACCTGGCCAGCGGGCACGCCGCTGACCGCGCCGGGCGGTCCGATGCGCCGCTTGTGCTCGCGAAGGTGGAGTACATGAGTCCGGGCGGCTCGGTCAAGGACCGGATCGCGCTGCGGATGGTGGCGGCCGCCGAGGCGTCGGGCGAGCTCAGGCCGGGCGGCACGATCGTGGAGCCGACGTCGGGCAACACCGGCGTGGGGCTGGCGATCGTGGCGGCCGAGAAGGGCTACCGGTGCGTGTTCGTCTGCCCGGACAAGGTGGCGCCGGACAAGATCAGCGTGCTCCGCGCCTACGGCGCCGAGGTGGTGGTCTGCCCGACCACCGTCTCGCCGGACTCGCCGGACTCCTACTACAAGGTCTCCGACCGGCTGGCCAGCGAGATCCCAGGCGGCTGGAAGCCCGACCAATACGCGAACCCGGCCAACCCCGAGTCGCACTACCTCAGCACCGGCCCGGAGATCTGGGAGCAGACCGACGGCACGGTCACGCACTTCGTGGCCGGCATCGGAACCGGCGGCACCATCTCGGGCACCGGGCGGTACCTGAAGGAGGTTTCGGGCGGCCGGGTGCGGGTGATCGGCGCTGATCCTGAAGGCTCGGTCTACTCCGGCGGGACCGGTCGGCCGTACCTGGTCGAGGGGGTCGGCGAGGACTTCTGGCCGGAGACCTACGACAAGGGGATCTGCGACGAGGTGGTCGCGGTCAGCGATGCCGACTCGTTCCTGATGACCCGCAGGCTGGCGAGCGAGGAGGCGCTGCTGGTAGGCGGCTCGTGCGGGATGGCGGTGGTCGCTGCGCTGCGGGTGGCCGAGCGCGCGTGCCCCGGCGACGTGATCGTGGTGCTGCTGCCCGACGGCGGCCGCGGCTACCTGTCGAAGGTGTTCAACGACGACTGGATGGCCGACTACGGGTTCCTCACCTCGGAGACCGCCGAGCCGCGGATCGCCGACGTGCTTGACCGCAAGCGCGGCCAGCTTCCGCTGTTCGTGCACGCGCACCCGGACGAGACGGTCAGGGCCGTGATCGAGACGCTGCGGGAGTACGACGTCTCCCAGTTGCCCGTGCTGAAGGAGGAACCGCCGGTGATGGCCGCCGAAGTGGTCGGGTCGATCACCGAGCGGGATCTGCTCGACGCCCTGGTGACCGGGCGGGCCGCCCCAGGCGAGCCGGTCTCCGCGCATATGTCCGCGCCGCTGCCGATGATCGGATCAGGTGAGCCGATCAGCGCTGCCGTGGCCGCGCTTGAGAAAGCTGGGGCCGCTGTTGTACTGGTTGATGGCAAGCCGACGGGAATGATCACCAGGCAGGATGTGCTCACGTACCTGGCCGGCTAGGGCAGAGCCGCCGATGCCGGGCCGACTACCGGAGGGACAGCGCTGATGGCACAGATCGAACCCGCCGACGGTTTCGAGACGCTGGCGATCCATGCGGGACAGGAACCGGACCCGCTGACCGGAGCGGTGGTCCCGCCGATCTACCAGGTGTCGACCTACAAGCAGGACGGCGTCGGCGGCTCGCGCGGCGGTTCTCTGGCCGGCGCGACGTCGGGGCCGGGGCGCTGGATCGAGGGCTACGAGTACTCCCGCACGGCCAACCCGACCAGGGGAGCGCTTGAGGAATGCCTGGCCGCGCTGGAGGGCGGGCTCAGGGCGCTGGCGTTCTCTTCGGGAATGGCGGCCGAGGACTGCCTGCTGCGGACGGTGTGCAAGCCCGGTGACCACGTGCTGATCCCGCATGACGCCTACGGTGGCACGTACCGGCTGTTCGACAAGGTCATGGCGGCCTGGGGGGTGTCGTATCACCCGGTACCGGTCTCCGATTCCGCGGCCGTGCGCGCCGCGCTGGCCGCGCACGGCGCCAAGCTCGTCTGGGTCGAGTCGCCGACGAACCCGCTGCTGTCGATCGCCGACATCGCGGCGCTCGCCGAGATCGCGCACTCCGGCGGCGCGCTGCTCGCGGTGGACAACACGTTCGCCTCGCCCTACCTGCAGCAGCCGCTGGCGCTCGGCGCCGACGCCGTGATCCACTCCACCACCAAGTACATCGGCGGCCACTCCGACGTGGTGGGCGGCGCGCTGGTGGTCGCCGACGCGGACCTGGCCGCCAGGCTGGCCTTTCTGCAGAACGCTACCGGCTCGGCCGCTGGGCCGTTCGACGCATGGCTGACCCTGCGCGGCGTGAAGACGCTCGCGGTCAGGATGGACCGGCATTGCGACAACGGCTCGCAGGTGGCGGTCATGCTGGCCGGCCATCCGGCCGTTGCGCAGGTCTACTATCCGGGCCTCGCCGACCATCCCGGCCACGAGGTGGCGGCTAAGCAGATGCGCGGCTTCGGCGGCATGGTCTCGTTCAGGCACGCCGGCGGTCCGCAGGCGGCAGTGCAGGTGTGCGGCCGGACCAGGTTGTTCACCCTTGGCGAGTCGCTCGGCGGGGTGGAGTCCCTGATCGAGCACCCGGGCCGGATGACGCATGCCTCGGCGGCTGGCTCGCCGCTCGAGGTACCCGCCGACCTGGTCAGGCTCTCGGTCGGAATCGAGAACGGCGACGACCTGATCGAGGACCTCCGCGCCGCCCTAGCCTGACCCGCCCCGTGCCGGCCTCCGCCCGGCGCCCCCGCGCCGGCCTCCGCCCGGCGCCCCCGCGCTCCCGCGCGCGCCCGCTCCAGGCGTCGTGGGCACTTCGCTGTCGTCAGGGCAGCAGCTGGGCGCCCACGATGCACAGGGACCTGGGCCCGGCCGCTGCGCCCGCCGCTCCGCGTCGCCCTCCGTCCGCCGCTCCGCCTCGCCCTCCGTCCGCCGCTCCGCCTCGCACTCGGCCCGCCGCTCGGGCCCGCCCTAGCACTGAGGCCGATTATCGTGGGCACTTCGCTGTCGCCGGGGCAGCAGCTGGGCGCCCACGATGTTTGCGAGACCGGAGTCCGTGGGCGGATCGTATGGGGATTAGCGGTTGTTTGGGCCGTTTGCTGGGTGCTGCGGATGGGCGGGCACGCCGCGCTCGTGGCTAATCACGTGCATGAGCGCGTTGATCAGGGCCAGGTGGGTGAACGCCTGCGGGAAGTTGCCCAGGTGGCGACCGGACCGCGGGTCGATCTGCTCGCCGTAGAGCAGCAGCGGGCTGGCGTACGACAGCACCTTCTCGCACATGTCGCGCGCCCGCTGCCACTCGCCGATCTCCGCCAGGGCCGATACCAGCCAGAACGAGCAGATCGTGAATGTGCCCTCGGCCCCGGTGAAGCCGTCGTCGGTCTGGTCGACTCGGTAGCGCAGGATCAGCCCGTCGCTGCACAGCTCGTCGGCGATCGTCAGCACGGTGGCCCTGATCCGCGGGTCGTCGGGCGGCAGGAAGCCGAGCAGCGGCATCAGCAGCAGCGACGCGTCAAGCGCCGTGGTGCCGTAGTGCTGGCAGAACACGCCGCGCTCGTCCAGCGCATGGGCGCAGATGTCCGCGTGGATCTCGTCGGCCGCGCACTGCCAGCGGCCGGCCGCCTCCTGGTCGTCCCTGATCCTGGCAAGCCGCGCTCCACGGTCGGCGGCCACCCAGCACATCAGCTTCGACGAGGTGAAGTGCTTCGGCTCGCCCCTGACCTCCCAGATCCCGCGGTCAGGCTCGCGCCAGTGGGTGAGCGCCTGCTCCACCTGGTGCCTTGCCAGCCGCCACACCCGGTCCTCCAGCCAGTCCCTCGACCCGGCGTGCAGGTACAGCGAGTCGAGTACCGCGCCCCAGACGTCGTTCTGCCGCTGGCTGTAGGCGGCATTGCCGATCCTGACCGGCCTGGCGCCCTGGTAGCCGTGCAGGTGGCCGAGCTCGAGCTCGTCGAGCTGGCGTGTCCCGTCGATGCCGTAGACGATCTGGAGATCGTCGGGATCGTCGTCGAGCAGGTCGGTGATGAACGCGAAGTAGTCGTCCGCCTCCCACTCGAAGCCCAGGGTGAACAGGCCCCACAGCGCGAAGGTGGCATCCCTGATCCAGCTGAACCGGTAGTCGAAGTTCCGCTCGCCGCCCGGCGCCTCGGGCAGCGAGGTGGTCGCCGCGGCGGCGATGGCACCGGTCGGGGCGAAGGCCAGGCCTTTCAGCGTCAGCGCGCTGCGGGTCAGGTAGCTGCGCCAGCGGTGGTCGGGCACGTTGCCGCGGGCCAGCCAGTGCCGCCAGTGGTGCGCGGTCCATACCTCGCGGTCATGCGCCTCGGCGTAGTCGGCGGGCGGCGGTACGTGGCCCCAGGACAGCGCGCAGTAGCGGGAGTCGCCCTCGCGTAGCAGGGTGCGGGCCTGCGCGCTCGGGCCCTCGATGCCGATCCGGACGTCGGAGGTGAGCGTGACCGTCAGGTCGTCGCCTGCCTGTGCGGTCACCTGGTGGAAGCCTAGGTCGGCGTAGCTCCACTGGCAGTAATGGCGGCCGTAGTCGAAGGCGGGGCGGCAGTCCATGGCGAGCTGGACGAAGCCGTTGATGCACTGGACGGTGCGCAGCAGGATGTGCTCGGCGTCGTAGTCGGTGGGCGGCCTGCGGTGCGAGCCGTGCCCGGGGTCGCGATGCTGCCACGGGCCCATCAGCAGGCAGTCCCTGACCACCATCCAGCCCTCGCCGCAGTCCCATACGGTCTCGAGCACCATGGTGCCTGCCAGGTACCTGCGGTCGGCGGGCACGGCGCGGTCGGTCGGCCCGAGCCTGAACCAGCCCGCGTCCCGGTCGAGCAGCGCGCCGAAGATGCTCGGCCCGTCCATCCGCGGCAGGCACATCCACTCCACCGAGCCGCTGGGCGCGACCAGCGCGGTGACGCCGCAGTCGGACAGGAACGCGTAGTCGGCGATCGGCGGGTACGGCGATGACGCGTGGTGCAGCGCCGGGATGGTCCACGATGTCACCGCGGGTAAGTACCCGCCCGGCGGCGACCTACGTGCGGTTCAGCTGTTCCAGATCATCAGCACCAGGATGACCAGCCAGATCAGGCTGACTACACCACCGATCATGGCGATGCGACCGCGCTCCACGGTGGCGAGATGCACGGCGCCGTCCCCGGACGCCTGGGCGGCCTGCGTGGTGGCCGCGCCTGGCTGCTGGTCGGCGCCCTCGGCAGCCGCCTCAGGCTCGGCAGGCACGTCGGTCACCGCCGCCACGGCGACCGCGGCGGACCCCGCGGCGGCATCCTCCAGTGCCCTGATGGCCTTACGCTGGTCCCTGACGATCAGGGCGAGCAGCACGATCGCGACCACGAACAGCGTCGCCGAGATGATGATCCACGGCTTGCTCGCCTCGTGCAGCATCGACGCCAGCGCCATCCCTGCGATGAGCACGCCGAGCGAGCCGAGCATGAAGACGAAGGTGATCCTGGCCAGGTAACGGACGATGCGCAGCTCGCGCTGCCTGATGTAGCGCGGCGTCGACATGATCGCCAGCGTCACCGGGCCGATCGTGAACACGACGAACGCGACGTGCAGCCACAGGACCAGGTGCTGGGAGAAAGACATGGGGCCGAGTCTAGAACTCAGCTGATCGGATTCACCGCTGCGTCCGCATTTGCCGCGCGGCGCGCGGCCTGCCCGGCGGGAATCGGGCGCTATGAATCGCCGGTGGCAGGATTGGGCAGGGCGGGAATCAGCGCAGGGCGGGAATCAGGGCATCAGGCAATCGGCCCGAAGCGCGGGCCGGGGGCGATGCCGGGGCCTGGCCTTCAAGCCCGCCCCGGCACCCCCGCGCTGCCAACCCACTCCTGCCACGCCCGCGGCGTGGATGCGACCCGCTCTCGCAGCGGGGGCTGTGCGCTGGCGAGCTAGCTCAGCTTGACTTGCGGTTCGTCAGCCACGCGCCGGCGATGGCCGCAATGCCGACGACCGCGCAGATCGAGCCGCGGATGCCGTGGCTCCCGCTGTTGACCTTGCCGGAGTGGCCGATCGAGTCGAGCGGGCCCATGCCTACGCCGGCGAAGAACAGCACGGCAAGGATGATCAGCACCACGCCGACGACGGCAAGGGCGATAACCAGCGGCCGCCTCGAGCCGGAGTTTCCGGCAACGGATCCAGAACTCACTTCTTCCTCCATGAGGGGTTGGATTTACTTCGATTCCCATCCCATATGGGCGGGCCGCGCGCCTCGCCTGGGAGATGGCTACTGCCGGAGGCTACTACGAACCGGGTGAACAGAAGGGCTTACTTCACGAAAGCGGTTCATTTCGGCAACTCTCTGTTCTTACCTGCGTTCCCGGCGTGACCGCAGGAAGTCACTGACCACGTACTCGCCCAGGCTGTCCGGCATCGCGCGCAGCACGCGGCCGCCGTTGCGCCTCGCTACCTCCTCAACGAACGAGGTCAGCCGTTCGTCGTCAGCGAGCATGAAGATATTCAAGGTGGCCTGCCGCCTGGTCATCTTGTCCACCTCGGCCAGCGTCAGCTCAAGCGTCTCAGGCGACGGTGGCCAGTCGAACCAGGACGTGCCGTCCCTGCGCAGGTGCGCGGTCGGCTCGCCGTCGGTGATGATCAGCACCACGGGGTTGTGCTCCGGGCGACGGTCGAGGAACCGGCCGGCCAGCACGAGCGCGTGGTGCAGGTTAGTGCCCTGCACCATGTCCCAGCCGAGCCCGGCCAGGTCGGTCTCCTTGAGTTCCCTGGCGTAGTTCGAGAAGCCGATGACCTGCAGCGAGTCCTGCGGGAACTTGGTGCGCACCAGCGAGTAGAGCGCCAGCGCGGTCTGCTTGGCCGAGCTCCACGTGCCGCGCAGCGCCATCGAGTAGGAAAGGTCGACGAGCAGGCAGATCGCGGCCGACGCGCGGCGCTCGGTCTCGCCGATCTCGAAGTCGCTGACCGACAGCCGCACCGCGGTGCGCCCGCCCGGTCCGGTCCCCGCCCGCTCGCCGGACTCGCGCGCCAGGCCCGGGACACCGCCGCGCAGCAGCGCGTTGCGCACGGTCGCCGCCGTGTCGATGGCCTGCTCGTCGCCGAACCGCCACGGTCTGGTTGACCCGGTCAGCTCGCCCGCCTGGCCGACGTCGTGCTGGTCGTGGTCGCCGTAACCGCCCTCGGCGAGCTTGGCGAACACCTTGCGCAGCGCGGTGTCGCCGAGCCGCCGCACCGCCTTGGGGGTGAGCTCGAGCTTGCCGTCATTGTTGACCAGGTAGCCCTGCCGCTCGAGCTCGCGCTGGATCTGCCTGAGCGCCTCCATGTCGTCCACGGCCTGGCGGCCGAGCGCGCGCATGACGGCCTCCTCGTCGATGTCGTCCAGCCTGGCGCCCGGGTAGTCCTGGCGCAGCGCCTGCTCGAGGTCGGCCAGGTCGGCGAGCTCGGCCAGCGCGCTGGTGGCCTCGCCGAGGCCGAGCGGGTCTGTGCCGGTCATCCGCTCCCTGCCGCGCGAGTTCCAGTCGATGTCAGGCCGACGCGCCCGCAGCGCGTCGGCAAGCCGCGCCATCCGCATGGCCAGCCCGGCGTCTTCGAGCGCCTGCGCCATCAGCCCGGCCAGCTCGTCCCGCTGCTCGTCGGTGAGCGAGCTGAGCAGCCGCTGGGCTGCCGCCATCCGCCGCACCAGGGAGTCCACGAGCTGCTCAAGGTTCTCCGGCGAGTCGGGAAAGAACTCGCCGTAGCGTTCCATGAACTCGTCGAAGTCCTGCTGGGTGTGCTCGCCGCGGGAGTCGGCTTCGAGCATGTCGGTCAGCGCCGCCATCATCTCCTGGACCCGCTGCATGCCCTCGGCGTCGGGCTGCGACATCGCCTCCTTGATACCGCGGAACTGGCTATCAAGCACCTCGCGCCTGAGCAGGTCCTTGAGCTTCGCGAACGTCTCGGCGGCGGCCTGGCTGCGCCACTGGTAGTCGGCGAGCTCCCTGATGGCACCCGCGGTGTCGCTGGGCAGGGCGTCAAGCTCGGCCTCGCGCATCCTGGCGTCGTCGCTCGGATCGGGGAACAGCTCGGCGCGCTCCTGCCCGATCGCGGTGTCGAGCAGGGCCCTGGCCTGCTCGAGTATTCCGTCGAGCCGGCCACTGCGGCGCAGCTCCCGCTGGCGCTCCCTGACCTGGCGCATCAGGTCGTCCAGGCCGCGCCGGTCGCTCAGTCCCTGCCTGAGCAGGTCCCGCAGCGCGCTTGAGATGTCATCGCCGCTCAGCACCGACTCGCCGAGCGCGTCCACCGCGCCGCGTACGTCGTACGGCGGCGCGAGGGGGTCGGGCCCGTCGTGGTACGGGCCATACCGGTACCTGCTCACCGTATGTCTCCGCTCGCCTCCGGGTGACCCGGCCGGCTCGCTTGCTGTGCTTCCCCGCTCGCCTCCGGGTGACCCGGCCGGCTCGCTTGCTGTGCCTCGACGCGCTCAGGCACGGTAGACGGCACCGCCGTCGACGATGTCCTTGGACAGGCGGCGCATCAGGTACAGGCCTTCGAGCGCGAACTCGACCGCCGCGGCCGCCTGGCCAGGCGACTCGCTGCCGTCGCCGTCCAGCCGCTCCATGATCCTGGCCAGCCCGGGCACCTCGCCGATCCGGCGGAGCAGCTCGGCGGCCGGCACCAGGTCGGACGACTCGACGCTCTCGCCCTCGGCGAACTTGGCCACCAGGCCGGACAGGTCCACGTTGCCCAGGTGGGCGCGGAAGGTGTCGGCGGTGGCGCGGCGCAGCAGGTGCTCGAGTACCTCGGCCTCCCTGCCCTCCTCGCTGACCTCGAACTCGACCTTGCCTCGCAGCGTGCTCACGATGGCCGGCAGGTCGCAGATCCTGGCGACCGGCTGCTCCTCGCCGCTGATCGCGGCGCGCCTGACCGCTGCAGCCACGGCGGCCTCGGCGGCGGCGATCGCGAACCTGGCCGAGACGCCGGAACGGGCGTCCACCGCCGGCGAGGTACGGACGAGCCTGGTGAATCTCGCGATCACCTCGACCAGGTGCCGCGGCAGCACGGCGTCCTGCGCATCGCCGCCCCACGCGATCTCGGCCTCCTGCCGGACCACGGCGAGCTCGTCCTCCAGAGACTGCGGGTAGTGGGTGCGGATCTCGGCGCCGAACCTGTCCTTGAGCGGAGTGATGATCCGGCCGCGGTTGGTGTAGTCCTCCGGGTTGGCGCTGGCCACCAGCATGAGGTCGAGCGGCAGCCGCAATGCATAGCCGCGGACCGCGATGTCGCGCTCCTCGAGCACGTTCAGCAGCGAGACCTGGATCCGCTCGGCCAGGTCGGGCAGCTCGTTCAGGCAGAAGACGCCGCGGTTGGTGCGCGGCACCAGGCCGTAGTGGATGGTCTCAGGGTCGCCGAGCGTCCGGCCCTCGGCCACCTTGACCGGGTCGATGTCGCCGATCAGGTCGCCGACGCTGGTGTCCGGCGTGGCGAGCTTCTCGCCGTACCGCGTGTCCCTGCCGCGCCAGCTGACCGGTAGGTCGTCGCCAAGCTCGGCGGCGAGACGGCGGCATCGCACGCAGACCGGGGCGAAGGGGTGGTCGTTGATCTCGCACCCGGTGATGACCGGCGACCACTCGTCGAGCAGCCCGGTCAGCGTCCGGATCAGGCGGGTCTTGCCCTGGCCGCGCTCGCCGAGCAGGATCACGTCGTGGCCGGCGATCAGTGCGCGCTCCAGATGCGGGCGTACCGTGTCGTCGAACCCGAGTATGCCGGGAAAGGGGTCCTCGCCCGCCCGCAGCCTGGCGAGCAGGTTCCGCCTGACCTCGTCCTTGACGCTGGAGTACTGATAACCGGCCGCGCGCAGCTCGCCCAGCGTGGTGATTGCCGGAGCGGGTGAGGCTGCGGTGGCTGCTGATGACTCGCTATGTGGCTGCACCATTCGACATTATCCGCGAACTGGCAGCCTGGCGACTCGGCAGCGGGTCGCCCGGCCGTCGCCGGGGGGAGGCGAGCATGGCGAAGGTTCTGGTCACCGGAGCGGCCGGATTCATCGGCGGCTACCTGGTCAGGCAGCTGCTCGCTGACGGCCACGACGTCGTCGGCGTCGACGACTACTCCAAGTACGGCCCGGTGCGCCGGGCGCACGACGACCACGCTAGGTACCGGCTGGTGCGGGCGGACGCGCGCGATGCCGACGTGCTGTCCGGCCTGCTTAAGGGCTGCGATCACCTGGTCGCCTGCGCGGCCCTCGTCGGCGGGATCGGGTACTTCCACGCCCGTCCCTATGACCTGCTGGCCGCCAACGAGCGGATCACGGCCAGCACCTGCGACGCCGCCATCGCGGCGCACCGCGAGGGCACCCTGGCCAAGGTGACCTACCTCTCGTCGTCGATGGTGTACGAGTCGGCTGACCACTGGCCATCGGCCGAGGGCGATGAGCGCACGATCCCGCCGCCCGCGTCCTCCTACGGCTTCTCCAAGCTCGCTGTCGAGTACTTCGCCAGGACGGCGTGGCAGCAGTACGGCCTGCCGTACACGATCGTGCGGCCGTTCAACTGCGTCGGCACCGGCGAGACGCCCGCCGTCGGCCCGGCCGCGGCGCAGTCAGGCAATCGCGCGCTGGCGATGTCGCATGTGGTACCCGACCTGGTGCGCAGGGTGCTGCTCGGGCAGGACCCGCTGCACATACTCGGTGACGGCAGCCAGGTCAGGCACTTCACCTACGGCGGCGACATCGCGCGCGGAATCGCGCTGGCTATGATCAGCGACCGCGCGCTGAACGAGGATTTCAACCTGTCCACCGCCGTGGCCACCACCGTGCTCGAGCTCGCCGGGCTGATCTGGTCGAGGATCAGGGGCGCTGAGCCGCTGCGGGTATGCAGCGACGAGCCGTTCGAGCACGACGTGCAGATGCGCTCGCCCGACGTGTCCAAGGCGCGGGAGGTGCTCGGATTCGAGGCAACCGTGACCCTGTCCGAGATGCTCGACGAGGTGATCGGCTGGGTCGCCGCCGCGCTCGGTGACGGTACACTCTGACCGGTCCACCGCGGCGCGCCGCCGCGATCGGGAGGTCGCCGCCATGGAGGCTGCTCGCGGCGAGCCGCGGCGCCCGGCCGGGCCGGGCCGGTCGGCGCGGGACGTCAACCGCCGGACCCTGTCGCAGAACTTCCTGCGCGGCCCGCGGGCTGTCGGCGAGTACCTGGCGGCCGTGGACCTCGCGCCCGGGGACCTGGTGCTCGAGGTCGGGGCCGGCGACGGCGCGATCACCGAGGTGCTCGCGCCGCGCTGCCGCGCCGTCCGTGCCTACGAGATCGACACGAACCTGCTGCCCGCGCTGCGCGAGCGCGTCGGCGGGCTGCGCAACGTGCAGGTGGTGGCTGGCGACTTCCTGACCGCCAGGCCGCCCGCCGAGCCGTTCGCGGTCGTGGGCAACGTCCCGTTCTCGATCACGTCCGCGGTGGTGGACTGGTGCCTGCGGGCAGCCTCGCTCTCCAGCGCCACGATCATCACCCAGCTCGAATACGCAAGGAAGCGGACCGGCGGGTACGGGCGGTGGAGCCTGGTGACGGTGCGGACCTGGCCGTGGTTCTCCTGGGAGCTGCGCGCCAGGATCGCCAGGACCCAGTTCCGGCCGATGCCCAGCGTGGACGCCGGAGTGCTGCACCTGGCCAGGCGGGAACGGCCGCTTGTCGACCCCGGCCTCGCCGCCGAGTACCGCCGCCTGGTGGAGGCCGGGTTCGGCGGCGCGGGCGGCTCGCTGTACCGGTCGCTCGCCCGCCACTACCCAAGGGCCGCCACCGACCGGGCGTTCCAGCAGTCCGGCGTCGGCCGTGACACCGTGGTCGGCTACGTCACGCCCGAGCAATGGCTGCACATCTTCGGGGTGCTGACCGCCGGGCATCGCTGAGCGCGCCGCCGCGTACGGCACTATGTCCCTGGTGGCGTAGTCCGTAACTCGGGAGGTTGCGTGATGGCGGAAGGCGGGCCGATCCTGGTCGCCGACATCGGCGGCACGAAGATGGCGGTCGGCGTCGCCGAGCCAGGCGGCCGCCTGATCACCTGGTCGCAGGTGCCGACGCCGCGAGACTCCGATGCCGAGTACCTGTGGCGCACCTTGGAGGACCTGGTGCTCCAGGTGCTCGACGTCGCCCAGGTCGGAGAATTCTCGCAGCTCTCCGGGATCGGCTGCGGCTGCGGCGGCCCGATGGAGTGGCCGGCCGGGCTGGTCTCGCCCTTGAACATTCCTGGGTGGCGTGGGTTCCCGCTGCGGGAGCGGCTGGCCGAGCGGTTCGGAGCCGGCGGGATCCCGGTCCGGGTGCACAACGACGCGGTCTGCGTGGCCGCAGGGGAGCACTGGCGGGGCGCTGGCCGGGGCCGGCGCAACGTGCTCGGCATGGTGGTCTCCACCGGCGTCGGCGGCGGGCTGATACTCGACAACCGGCTGATCGAAGGCTCGTCGGGCAACGCCGGTCATGTCGGCCATGTGGTGGTGTACCCGGACGACGGCCCGAGGTGCGAGTGTGGCGGCCGTGGCTGCCTGGAGGCGATCGCCAGAGGCCCTGCGCTGACCGCCTGGGCCCAGGCGCAGGGCTGGCGCCCTGACCGGCCCGGGATGACGGCCAAGGATCTGTCCGGAGACGCCGCGCAGGGCCACCCGGTCGCAACCGAGGCGCTGCGTCGGGCCGGCCGTGCGCTCGGCATCGCGATCGCCTCGGCGACTAGCCTGTGCGACCTTGAGGTGGTGGCGGTGGGCGGCGGCCTGTCACAGGCCGGGGCGCTGCTGTTCGAGCCGCTGCAAGAGAGCCTCGCGAAGTACTGCAGGCTCGACTTCGCCAGGCAGGTCCGGGTCGTCCCGGCCGCGCTCGGCCAGAACGCCGGCCTTGTGGGCGCTGCCGCGCTCGTCGTGGCCGGGGACCGGTACTGGAGCGGCGACTTACGGGTCGTCTGGCCCGCCGGTGCTGGCCTGGGTGGTGCTGGCCTCGGTCGTGCTGGCCTGGGCGGGGCCGGTCCCGGCGGTGCTAGCTTCGCCGGGACCGGGACCGCTGGCGGGGCGGGGGGCGGTGGCGCTGGCGGCGGCCGGCCTGACCGGCGCGGCCAGTACGACGATGGTGCGGGCGGCCTTGTCGTGCAGGCACTGCCGCCGCTGGTCGCCGAGCAGCCAGAGGTTGTCGGCCACGAAGAAGAGCGGCAGGACCTCGCCGCCGAGCACGAACACGACCGCGCGGACGAACGCGGCGCCCAGACCCACCGGTGACCGGTCATCGGCCCTGACCACCCAGCTGCCCAGCGATCGCTTGCCGATCGTGGTGCCGAAGTAGCCGGTCAGCAGCCAGTAGTAGACGACCGCCACCACGATGGTGAAGCCGAGCACGATCAGGTAGGGCCCGAGCGTGTGCGAGTACACCCGCCCGATCGCGCCGTTCGCGCCTGGCGCGCGGCTGCTGACGGTGGCCTGCGCCCTGGCGAGCCGGTTGGCGAACGAGGCGATCAGCCTTCCCCACAGGGCGCCGGTCGCGACCGTCAGGACCAGGCAGTCGATTCCGAAGGCGAGCAGCCTGCGCCACCACTGGGCGAGGCCGGCGCCTGAGTCGGCCGGACCGCCCGCTTCGGCGTGTCCTGCATCGCTAGTCGGCTCGTCTGGGCTCGCTGACTGGCCGGCCTCCTGGAGAGCGCGGCCCGGTGCCTGACTGCCGTGTGCCGCGGCCTGAGTCTCCGGTTGCGCTGAGTGCGTCACAGGGCCCATGATGCACGGGCGGGAGTGGTTACGAAATGTAGTTAAGAGAACGCGGATAGCTATGAGGCGTTTGCCGGGAACCGCGGCGGTCAGAGGTTGCCGCGCCTGGCCTGCTCCCGCTCGATGGCCTCGAACAGCGCCTTGAAGTTCCCCTTGCCGAATCCCTGCGAGCCGTGCCGCTCGATCAGCTCGAAGAAGACGGTCGGGCGGTCCTGCACCGGCCTGGTGAAGATCTGCAGCAGATAGCCGTCCTCGTCCCGGTCGGCCAGGATCCGTAGGTCACGCAGCTCGTCGACCGGCACCCGGGTGTCGCCCACCCAGTTACCGAGCGCGTCGTAGTAGCTATCAGGGGTGGGCAGGAACCCGACGCCGGCCCGCTGCATGTGGCGGACCGCGGCGACGATGTCCGGCGTCTCGAGCGCGATGTGCTGGACGCCAGGGCCGCCGTAGAACTCCAGGTACTCGTCGATCTGTGACTTCCTCTTGCCCACCGCGGGCTCGTTGATCGGGAACTTCACCTTGCGGGACCCGTCGGCTACGACCTTGCTCATCAGCGCCGAGTACTCGGTCGCGATGTCGTCGCCGACGAACTCCTTCATGTTCGTGAAGCCCATCACCCGGCGGTAGAAGTCCACCCACTCGTCCATCCGGCCGAGCTCGACGTTGCCGACGCAGTGGTCGACGGAGGTGAAGTATGGGCCGGCCTGAACGACGCTGTCCTGGCCGGCGGTCAGCGAGTCGGCGGCCACGTATCCGGGCAGGTAGGGCCCTGCGTAGTCGGACCGCTCGACAAGAGTGTGCACGGTCTCGCCGAAGGTGGCGATCGAGGCGAGCACGACCTTGCCGCGCTCGTCGGACTCGACGTGCGGCTCGGCGACCGGCTCCGCGCCGCGGCTGACCGCGTACCCGAACGCCTCGGCCGCTGACGGCACGCCGATGGCCAGGTCGATCACGCCGTCGCCGTGCGCGGCGACGTGCCTGGCAAGGTCTGATCCCGCCCGTACCGGGCCGCGCAGCACGAACCGCGCGTCGCCGGACTCGAGCACGTATGCCGCCTCGTCCCGGCAGCCGGTCTCCGGGCCGCGGTAGGCGACGCAGCGCATGCCGAACGCGGTGGTGTAGTAGTGCGCTGACTGCCTGGCATTTCCGACCGCGAAGACCACGGCGTCCATGCCGGTGACCGGGAAGTCGTCCGGTGCCCTGACGGCGCTGTCGGCGTCTGCGGTCGTCTCAGTCATAGTGCTGCTCCTGCCTGGCGACGCTGCGCGGTCTCTGGCAGGATCGACCAGTAGGACAAGGTGCGCAACTGTCTGCTCAGAGACTATGCACTTTGCTCAGCGGGCGGCGGGCGGCTGCGACGTAACTGGGCAAGCTGCGAGCAAGGGACTGACCGTGATTGACGAGCTCGACGCCCGGCTGATCGAGCTGCTGCGCGACGAGCCGCGGATCGGCGTGCTCGAGGCCTCCAGGCGGCTGCAAGTCGCCAGGGGCACCGTGCAGGCGCGGCTCGACCGGCTGGCCAGGCGCGGGGTGATCACTGGCTACGGGCCGGACATCGACCCTGCGGCGCTCGGGCACACGGTCACCGCGTTCGTCACGCTGGAGCTGCGCCAGTCAGGCGGCCGGGACCAGGTGGCCGAGCGGCTCTCGGTGATCGACGAGATCCTGGAGGCGCACACGGTCACCGGGCCCGGCGACATGATGTGCCGTGTCGTCGCGCGAGACAACGCTGACCTGCAGCGAGTGATCGACGCGATCGTTGCCGTTCCTGGCGTGGTGCGGACTTCCACGGTGATCGCGCTGGCCACGGCGGTGCCGTTCCGCACCATACCGCTGGTGCACGCGACCGCGAGGCCGGGCCGGGAGGCGAGCAGCCATGGCTAGCAGGGGTCGGCGCCGCCACGGGCGCGGCAGGTACGGCATAGACGGCGGGGCCATAGCTGTCCCCTTCCTCGGGCCGCTGCAGGCCGGGCTGGCGGGCCTGGCGCTCTGGGCGGTACGGCGGCGCAAGCCCGGCGTGGCCTGGCCGGCCGGACTGGCCAGCGCGGCAGCGGCAGGGTTCGCCGCTGGCTACCTGTACTCCACCGGCCCCGGCAAGCTCGCAGTCTGGGCGCAACTGCTCGACGAACTGGGCCTTCACGGCGACGAGCGGGTCCTGGACATCGGATGCGGCCGTGGCGCGGTGCTGATCCTCGCGGCTCGCCGCGTGCCGCACGGCCAGGCCGTGGGAGTCGATCTGTGGCGGCGGCGCGATCAAAGCGGCAACAGCCGCGATGCCGCCTTCCGTAACGCAGTGACCGAGGGGGTGCGCGACCGGGTCGACGTGATCGATGCCGACGCACGGGACCTGCCGTTCCCGGCAGGCTCTTTCGATGTCGTCGTGAGCAACCTGACGATCCACAACATCCGAGACAGCGCCGGGCGCACGCAGGCACTGCACGAAGCCGCACGGGTACTGCGACCCGGCGGTCGCCTGCGCATCGTCGACGACCGCGCCGATCAGTACTCCGAAACGCTGCGCGCTTCCGGATGCGCCGATGTCACCGTCCGGCGGCTGGACTGGCGAACCGCGTTCGGGATACCCGGCCACCACCTGAACCTCGTGGCAGCGTGCAAATCGCTCAGCTAACCGGGCCCATCATCGTCGAGCAGCGATCCGCTGCTGACCCCCGGCGAACATCCGGCGCCCACCCGCTAGGCAGGCCGACGGCACCTGAGCATCTCGCCAGCGAAGCCGCAGACGATCTCGCTGAGCTCGGTCCGGTCCGATGCCTGATCGGCGAAGAACATCCAGCCCACGCTGATCCCGCCGAGCGCCATCGCGGCCCGCACCTGCTCGGCAAGCGCGGCGTCAGGCTCGGTGAGCAGTTCGATCAGCGAGTGCAAGCGCTCCTTGAACAGCTCGCCCCTGCTCTTGGCCGAGGCCATCATGTTCACCGAGGCCTGGTTCTGGTGCAGCATGCGGAAGACCTGGTCGCCGTCGGCCATGATCCGGACGTAACGGTCAAGCAGCCGCTGGCGTACTTCGGGCGTCCTCGGCTGGGACCTGCCCCACTCGATCAGCGCGTCGATCTGGCCGTAGTAATCTTCGACCAGGCTGGCGACGATGTCTTCCTTGGACTTGAAGTGGTAGTACAGGGCGGCCTTGGTGACGTCCAGGCGCTCGGCGATCTCGCGCAGCGAGGTTCCCTCGTAGCCGTGCTCGGTGAAGAGCTCCACGGCGACCTGCTGGATCCTGGCGCGGGTGTCGCTGCGCGACCTGCCGTCATGGCCCGGCGCCGGGCCTGTGCTGCGCGGGCCGGCCTGGCCGGCGGCTGTGCTGGGCGGGCCGTCGGCCGTGCTCGCCGGGCCTCCGGCTGCGGCGGTCGCGGGATCCCCGGCGTTCGGGGCCCAGGCCGCGTGACGAGGCGGGCCGCCGAGCCCACCGTCAGACGCCGTGGTCCATCCGACCTCGGCGATGTCGTTCATCGTTGCGCGCCACCCTCAGAGATAACCTACTTGACGACCGGTTAGTTAACAGCATATCCTGCCGTCCGTAAAGATACTAGCCGGTCGGCAAGTAGGTTGCGCTCCTGCGACGCGCACAGTTCTCCGAATTCGGAAACGAGGGAGTTTTCGTCATGTCAGAGGTTGAGGCGGTGGCCGGCGTTCAGCCGGCGCAGCCGCTCGGGAGACGGCGCGAGGTCCTGATCGTGCTGCCCGGGCTGCTTCTCGCGCTGATCCTGGCCATGCTCGACCAGCTCGTGGTCTCCACAGCGCTGCCGCGCATCGTGGGTGACCTGGGCGGGCTGAACCACCTGTCCTGGGTGGTCACCGCGTACGTACTCGCCTCCACCATCACCACGCCGCTCTACGGCAAGCTCGGCGACCTCTACGGGCGCAAGCGGCTGCTGATCGCGGCGATCCTGATCTTCCTGGTCGGCTCGGCGCTGTCCGGCCAGGCGCACTCGATGGACCAGCTGATCGCGTTCCGCGCCCTGCAGGGCCTCGGCGCCGGCGGCCTGATGGTCGGCGCCATCGCCACCATCGGTGACCTGGTCTCGCCGCGCGAGCGCGGCCAGTACATGGGCTACATGATGGCCGCGATGATGATGGCGATGATCGCCGGCCCGCTGGTCGGCGGCTACATCACGGACACACTGTCCTGGCGCTGGATCTTCTACATCAACATGCCGATCGGCGGCGCCGCGCTTGCGTACATCATCGCGACCCTGCACCTGCGGAGGAACCGGGTCGCGCACAAGATCGACTACCTGGGGGCCGCGGTGCTCGCGCTCGGCGCCACCGCGATCGTCCTGGTCACCACCTGGGGCGGCACCCAGTACGGCTGGGGGTCGGCGCCGATCATGACCCTGATCGTGATCGCGGTCCTTGCCGTGGTGGCGTTCATCTGGATCGAGAACCGCGTGGTCGAGCCGATCCTGCCGATGCACGTGTTCAAGAACCGCAACTTCACGCTGGCGACCTCGATGAGCTTCCTGCTCGGCCTGGCGATGTTCGGCGCGATGACGTTCCTGCCGCTGTACCAGCAGACCGTGCAGAAGGCGTCCCCGACCGTCAGCGGGCTGATGCTGATCCCGATGATGCTCGGCTCCACCGTGACGTCCCTGATCGCCGGGCAGGTGACCGTGCGGACCGGGAAGTACAAGGCGCTGCCGATCATCGGCGGAGCAATCATGACCGGCGGCATGCTGCTGCTGGCGAACCTCGGCGTCGAGACCTCCCGCTGGACGACGATGTCCTACTTCGTGGTGTTCGGCATTGGGATGGGCTTCCTGATGCAGATCACCACGCTGATCGCGCAGAACAGCGTGGACCCACGTGACATGGGCGTGGCGAGCAGCTCGCGGTCGTTCTTCCAGCAGATCGGCGGCTCGATCGGAGTCTCGATCTTCGGCGTGGTCTTCTACCGCACGCTGCGCACCGCGATGGCCAGCAAGCTCGGCGCCGCGCTGCCGGCCACATTCGGCAGCCAGCTCAACCCGACGGCGGTGCAGCACCTGCACGGCCCGCTGCACGCGGCCGTCCTGTACAGCATCAGCCAGGGCATCGACACGGTCTTCATCTGGGCGGCGCCTGCCGCGGCCATCGTGTTCGGCCTGGCGTGGCTGATCAAGGAGATCCCGCTGCGCGGCCGCGCCGACACGCCGGGCGCCCAGCCCACGCCTGAGCCAGAGCTGGTGCACTGACGCGGGGAAGTGCGGGCGGCTGCACGACGAGTACGAGCGAAGCGACCCCGGTCCGGCCGGTCCGGGGTCGCTCCCTATCAGCTTGCGTGCGCTCAGCTTGCGTGCGCCCAGCTTGCCTGCGCTCGGCTTGCGTGCGCCCAGCTTGCGTGCGCCCAGCTTGCCTGCGCTCGGAGCCCGGCGGCTACATGCCGCCGTAGGGCACGGCGTCGATGATCTCGACCGTCAGCCGCTTGCCGTTGGGCAGGTTGTAGGTCGCGGTCTCGCCGACCTTCTTGCCCGAGATCGCGGCGCCCAGCGGCGACCGCGGCGAGTACACGTCGATCGGCGCGCCGCTCTCCTCCCGCGACGCCAGCAGGAAGGTCGTCTCGACGTCGTCCCCCTCGAACCGGACCGTGACCGTCATGCCAGGCCCGACCACGCCGTCGGTGCGCGGCGGCTCGCCGACCTTCGAGTGCGTGAGGATGTGGGTGAGCTGGTGGATCCGCGCCTCCTGCTTGCCCTGCTCCTCCTTGGCGGCGTGGTAGCCGCCGTTCTCCCGCAGGTCGCCTTCCTCCCTGGCCGCCTCGATCTTTTTGGCGATATCGATCCTGCCCTGGCCAGAGAGATGATCAAGCTCGGCCTTGAGCCGGTCATACGCCTCCTGAGTGAGCCAGGTGACGGTGTCGTCGCGGGTCTCGGTCACAAGCACTCCTTGTATCCCGTGTGCGGAACTGAACTCTCCGCCGGGCCCTGTCCCGGGCCCCTCCGTAGGGGGTAATCCATCGAGACTACTTTGTCCATGCAAGCCAGTTCAACCATCTGAAGGTTAGAGCAGATTTTCGAAAATAATAACGAAACATGTGCCAGGTTTAGGACCGATCGCGGCATGGGAGGGACGCTGATCCGCCCGGCAGGCGCCGAACCACGCGCCGGATACCGGCCCGATGCGGCGCTCCACCGGCCGGATGCCGCGCTCCACCGGCCGGATGCCGCGCCGTCCACTGGTCGTATGCCGCCGCTCCACCGGCCGGATGCCGCCGTCCACCGGCCGGATGCCGCGCTCCACCGGCCGGATGCCGCCGCGGACCGGAAGTCGGCCCGGCGCGGAATGAGGGAGCGGGTGCCGCTTGTTCAAGTCAGTCGGCTGGTATCGTGCCTGCTCGCGGGGGGTTCGCCGGCACCTGCGCGGCTCGTCCGGCCAGCTCAGTCCACACGAGAATGCCGAGAGGTCACTCGCTGATGACGTCAGCACGCTCGGGCCAGACGGCCACCGTCACCGCGTCTCCCGCCGAGCCATCCTTCTCCGCCCCGCCCGACGACGCTGGTGCTGGCGGAAGGCTGCGGCTCATGGCCGTGCACGCGCACCCCGACGACGAGTCGAGCAAGGGCGCGGCCACCATGGCGAAGTACGTGCGGGAAGGCGTCGACGTGCTGGTCTGCACGCTGACCGGCGGTGAGCGCGGCGACATACTGAACAAGGCGATGGACCGGCCGGAGATCCGGGCCGACCTGCCGGGCATCCGCCGCGCCGAGATGGCCGCGGCTCGGGACATACTCGGCGTGCGCCAGCGGTTCCTCGGTTTCGTCGATTCAGGGCTGCCCCAGGGTGACCCGCTTCCACCGCTGCCCGACGGCTGCTTCGCGCTTCAGCCGCTCGAGGCCGCGGCGCGGCCGCTGGTGGCCGCCGTGCGCGAGTTCCGGCCGCACGTCATCCTCACCTACGACGACAACGGCGGCTACCCGCACCCCGACCACATCATGACCCACCGCGTGTCGGTCGAGGCTTTCGAGGCCGCCGCCGACCCTGATCGCTATCCGGACTGCGGTAACCCGTGGCAGCCGTTGAAGCTGTATTACTTCGTGACGTTCCACCGGGCCAGGTTCACTGCGCTGCACGAGAATATGCTTGAGCACGGCCTCGAGTCGCCGTACGCTGACCGGCTCAAGGACGACCCGGATGAGCCGCCGCGGCGAAGCTGGGAGATCACCACCCACGTGCCGTGCGCCGACTACTTCGACCTGCGCGACCAGGCATTGCTCGCGCACGCCACGCAGGTCGACCCGAACGGCGGCTGGTTTGCCTGCCCGGTGGACCTCCAGCGGGAGGCCTGGCCGACCGAGGATTATCATCTCGCTAGGTCCGTAGTGGATACTGGCAAGCCAGAGGATGATCTCTTCGCCGGCATCAGGGAGAAGGTGCGGCTGTGACAGTCCTGGCCGCCTCGCAGACCTCGCAGAGCGTGCTCGACCAGCCGGGAACGGTTGCGTTCCTTGTGGTGTTTGGTATGGGCGTCCTGCTTTTCTTCGTGTTCCGCTCGATGGCCAGGCACCTGCGCAAGGTCTCCATGGCCGCGCGTGCCGAGGAAGAGGCGGCGGCGCGGGCGCAGCAGGCCGGGCCGGGCGACGGCAGCGGCTGGTCGGACGGCGGGTCAGGCTCGTCGGAGTGGGCCGACGACGGCGGGAGCGGCGACTGGACCGCGGACACCGGCAGCGGCTGGGCGGCCGGGACCGCGGACGGCACCGGCTACGCCAAGCGCAGGCCGTAGACCAGCAGGTTCACGCCGGGGACCGGCGACCAGTCCCGCTCGGGCAGCCGGACGAACCCGGCCCGCTCGTACAGCCGGTGCGCGGTCCGCATCTCGGGCTCGGTGGACAACACCAGGTGCGTCGCCCCGAGGCCGGCGGCGAGCTCGATGACCGCGCGCAGCAGCCGGCCGCCGACGCCGGTACCCTGCTCCTCAGGCCGGACCGCCAGCGCGCGGATTTCGGCCTCGCCTGGCCCGGCGGTCACCTGGCCCGCGTGCGGCCACACCTGGAGCATGATCGTCCCGCTGATCCGCCCGTTCGCGGTCTTCGCGGTCTTCGCGGTCTTCGTGGTCTGGGCACCGGCGCGACCATGCGGCTCAGGCGCGTGCCCGCCGGGCTCGGTTTGGCCTGCGACCGCGACCAGGACGTGGCCGCTGCCGTCGGCGCCGAGCGCTCGGAGCGTCGCCGCGTAGCTGGATTCGGGCGACAGGAACCCGCCCGCCACATACGCGGCGACCCTGATCTCCCCGACCTCGCTCATCTCGGCGCTCCCGGCCGCCCGAATACGCACCAATCCATCTTAATCACCGCCCCTCAGCGCCCGCGCCACCCCGGTTCACCTCACTTCTCATCCGCTAGCGCCACTTTTCATCCGCTAGCGTCATGATCACGCCCATTTTACGGCTTATGTGACGCACTAGAGGATGAAAAGAAGCCGTAGCGGATGAAAAGTCGGCCGGGCGGAGAGCGGGCGGGGCGGGGGCGGGATCGGCGGGGCGGGATCGGCGGGGCGGGGAGCGGGGGCGGGGAGGAGCGGGGGCGGGAGCGGGGGTGTAGGGAGCGGGGGTGCGGGAAGTGGGGGAGTTGGAGGGCTGGTGGCCTAGCATTTCAGGTACCTCGTAGGGCGCGGCGTGGCGTGCGCGGTGACCGGCGGGGCGGCGGGGAGAGGGCGAACGCGAGGAGCTAGCTGATGAGCATGCCGCAGTCGGTGCCCGAGGTGCCAGCGTCCGAGGTTCCTGAGGGCGGATGGCTGCTCGACGTCAGAGAGCCATGGGAGTGGGCCGCTGGCCATGTGCCGACGGCAACCCACATCCCGCTCGCGCAGCTCAATCACCGCGTGGACGAGATTCCGAAGGACGGCACCGTCTACGTCATCTGCCGGTCTGGTGCCCGCTCCGCCCGGGTGACGCTCGTGCTGACCGGCGCTGGCTGGCAGGCGGTGAACGTAGGCGGCGGTATGCAGGACTGGGCCGCCGCCGGCCGGCCGATGGTCAGTGATTCAGGCGCTGCCCCGACCGTCGCCTGACAGCAACCCTCAGGAAGGCAGCGGATAGCGCAGGCCGAGCATCGCGGCCAGGTCGCCGAGCATGAGCTCGAACATCCCTGACGAGTCGTCGAGCGCGAACCGCAGGTGCCCGAATACCTCCAGGCTGACCATCCCGTACAGCCCCACCCAGCAGCGCAGGAACGTTTGCAGTACGCCGAGCGGCAGGTCGCTGCCGATCAGCTCGCGGTACCTGCCGAGCTGCGCGCGCAGCGACGGGTCGAGGTCCTCATCCGCGGGCGCGGCGAACGGCTGGATCCGCCAGAGCTCGGTGAGCAGCCGCAGGAAGATCCCGCCGAACCGCAGGCCGCACTCGGCCGCCGGGTCATCCAGGAGCATGTGGTCGCGGTAGAGGTCGACGCCGGGCAGCGGGCTGCCGAATATCATCCCGAACTCGGCCGGGTGCGCGATCGCCCAGTGGCGGAACGCATGGCACGCCGCGATCAGCGCCGCCGCGGTCGCCGCCGCGCCCTCCGCCGCGGTCGGCGCCGCCCGGCCGCTCTCATCGCCCGCGGCTGACCGGCTCGCCTGCTCCGACGCGCGGACCGCGGCCTCCACGTGGTCGGAAAGCTCGGTGAAGACGTCGGCGACCACGTGGCGGATCAGGGTCTCGTGACTGTCGAAGTACCGGTAGATGGCCGGCGCCGTCATGCCCATCTCGCGGGCGATCGCCCGCAGCGAGATCGCCGCGCTGCCCTCGGCGAGCAGCAGCTGCCTGGCGGTCTGGATGATCTCCTTGGTGGTCGCGGCCCTGACGCGATCCCGCCTGCTCATCGACGCAATCTCGGCTCCCACAGCTCCCGACCTCCCCGTCGCACCCGCCGCCCGGCCGCGCGCCTCCCGGACCCGCCGGCCGCCGTGGCCGGCGCCGCCGAGAAAGCCCGCGGCACCATCTTGGTAAACGGCCTTGACATTAGTAAACATCGTATGGCAAGTTTACATCGTAAACGTATACGGCGTTAACTGTCGTGATAAGGGTGAAGTCTAGCCCCCGGAGGATCAGATGTTCGAGACATGGGGACGTACCGTCTACCGGCGTCGCTGGCTGGTGCTCGCGATCGCGGCCGTCGGCATGGTCGCGGCGGCCGTCTGGGGAACCGGCGTGTTCACCCGGCTGCAGACCGCGGGCGGCTTCGACGTGCCGGGCAGCCAGAGCCAGCGCGAGGCCAACCTCGCCACCCGGACGTTCGGCCGGGATGCCGGCGACGTCGTGGTGATCTACTCAAGCAAGACCATGACCGTGCGCGCGCCAGCGTTCCGGTCGGCCGTCACAGCCACCCTGGCCGCCCTGCCCCGCAGCCGCGCCGCCTCCTACGCCACCTACTGGTCAACGGGCTCGCCGCAGTTCGTCAGCCCGAGCGGCCGGCAGACGTATGCCGTCATCGAGCTCACCGGCCACACCGATGCCGCAAGAATCAGCAGCTATAACGCACTGGCCGGACGACTCTCAGCGCCCGGCCTCAGCTCGCAGGCGGGCGGCTTCACCCCCACCGAGCAGGCGATCAACCACGAGGTGACCGGCGACATCGGGCGGGCCGAGGGCCTGTCCATGCCGGTGCTGCTGATCATGCTGCTGATCATGTTCGGCGGGCTCGCCGCGGCCAGCCTGCCGCTGGCGATCGGCGGGGTGGCGATACTCGGGTCGTTCACGGCGCTCCGGCTGCTCACGCTAGCGACCCCGGTCTCGATCTACTCGATCAACATCACCACGATCCTCGGGCTCGGCCTCGCGATCGACTACGGGCTGTTCATGGTCGGCCGGTTCCGCGAGGAACTGCGCAAGTCGGGTTCGACCGACGCGGCCCTGGCCAGGACTATGGCCACGGCGGGCCGCACCGTGGCGGTCTCTGGCACCACGGTGGCTGCCGCGCTGGCCAGCCTGATGCTGTTCCCTGAGGTCTTCCTGCGCTCGATGGGCTACGGCGGCGTCGCCACCGTACTTGTCGACATGCTGGCCGCGCTGACCGTCTTGCCCGCTCTGCTCGGCGTCCTCGGCCCGAGGGTGAACGCACTGCGCGTGCGCCGCTCGGCCGGCCGGCCGAGGGCCAGCGAGACCAGCGGCGGCTGGTACCGGCTCGCCCAGAGCGTGATGCGTCGCCCGGTGGCCTACGCCGCCGTGATCGTGGTGGTCCTGCTCGCGCTCGGCACCCCGTTCCTGCGCGTCGTCTGGGGCGGGACCGACGCTCGCGTGCTCCCGGCCACCGCGCCGCCGCGGATCGTCGCGCAGGCGCTTGACAGGGACTTCGCTGGCAACCCGACCGCACCGATCGAGTCGCTCGTCAGTTTCCCTGGCCCGCTGTCCGGCTCGCCTGCCCGCGGTGCCGAGCTCACCTCCTACGTGCGGCGGCTCGCCGCGGTGCCCGGCGTGACCGGCGCGTCGGTGACCGGCGTGCGGGGCGACGTCGCGCGGGTTGACCTGCGTTACGGCGCTGACCCGATGTCGGCGGCGGCGCGCGGGATCGTGGCGCGGGTGCGGGCCGTCGCACCTCCGGCCGGCGCCAGCGTGCTCGTCGGCGGGCAGACGGCGCAGGTCGCCGACGAGCTGTCCAGCGTGGCCAGCGTGCTGCCGTGGATGGCGCTGGTGATGGCGGCGGCGACGTTCGTGCTCCTGTTCCTCGCGTTCGGCTCGGTGGTGCTGCCGGTCAAGGCCATCGCGATGAACCTGCTGTCCCTGTCGGCCACGTTCGGCGTGGTGGTCTGGATCTTCCAGGAAGGCCACCTGTCCTGGCTGCTGCGGTTCACCCCGACAGGGACGATCGACCCGTCGATGCCGATCCTGATGCTCGCGATCATCTTCGGCCTGTCGATGGACTACGAGGTGTTCCTGCTGTCGCGGATCAGGGAGCGCTACGACGTGACCGGCGACAGCACCGCGGCGGTCGCCAGCGGCCTGCAGCGCACCGGCGGCGTGATCACCAGCGCGGCGCTGCTCCTGGTGATCGTGGTGGGAGCGTTCTCGGCCTCCGGTATCACGTTCATCAAGCTGATGGGGATCGGCATGATCGTGGCCCTGGTCGTGGACGCGACCATCGTCAGGGTGCTACTGGTGCCCGCCACCATGCGGCTGCTCGGCCGGGCCAACTGGTGGGCGCCGAAGCCGCTGCGCAGCCTCTACGCGAGGTACGGGATCAGGGAGGGCGACGAGCCGACGCCCGCGCCGGTGGCCGTCCCCGTCGCTGAGGCTTCCCGCATCTGAGGTCACTCGGCCTGCGGGCCTCACTCAATCGGCTGCCTGGCGATCAGCGGCGGCTCGCGGCCGGCCAGCAGCCAGCCGCCGGCCGCGGCGATCAGCGGCAGCCCGATCAGCAAGATCAGCACGTCAGTCAGCGGCACGTCGCCGAACATGGCGGACAGGCTGCCGTGTGCCCAGACCAGCCCGGTGACCAAGGCGAAAGCCAGGCCGAGGACCGCGCCGAGCAGGCCAAGCGCGGCCGCGGTCGTCGCGGTGATGGTCCGCCGCGTAGTGGTGCCGGCCCCGGTGGCGGTGAGCGTGCGCAGGTCCCGCCCGGTCTCGCTGCGGATCAGGCCGACGGACGCGGCGAGCACGCCGAGCGCGATCACGATGGCGAGCGCGGTGCCGACGTCGGCGATCTCGCCGAAATCGGCCCCGCCAGAGGCGATCTCGAGCGGCGCCTGGTAGGCGAGCGTGACCTGCCGGGCGGCTCTGATCTGGTTGGCGGTGAGCGGGGCAGGTGCCTGGATCAGCCACCCATTCAAGTGAGTCTGCAGGTGGTACTTGCGCACCGCGTACTCGGTGATCAGCGTATTCGGCGCGGAGGTGCCGCTTGGCAGGCCGCTGATCGTCTGGATCGCGGGGCTGGCCAGGCAGTCGTTGCTCAGCGTGCAGGACGGACCGCCGTTGAAACCGGGCTGGCTGCTGCTGCCATCGGACTCGCTTCCGCTGCCGGACCAGGTCATCTCCATGTGCGGCAGGCCCGCCAGTCCTGGCCGCGCGGTCAGGAGGTCGGTGCCGGGAGCGATCTGGCTGGCCGTGATCCCGTACAGGGCGAGCAGCCGCGGGGTGGCCACGTACACGGAGCCGGTGAAATTGCTGTTGAATGACGTGCCCGCCTGGAACAGCCCGGCGGCGGATTCCAGCGGCACCGCCGACCCCGCGTGCAGGCTGACGGCGAGGCTGTTGAGCCGCCTGCCCAGGCTGGCCTCCTGGGCGCTGGTGAGCGGCATCATCATGCCGGGGGCCGGGCTCCGCCCGGCGGTGACGACGAGCTGGCTGCTTGACAGGCTGGGGCCGGACGGGCTGAGCGGGTCATCGGTCCGCTCGCTGCCGACGAGGCAGATCACCATGGCCAGGAACATGGCGAACGTGACCGCCGCCAGCGCGGCGCCGGACCTGGCCCGGTAGCGGACCAGGTCGCGCACCGCGATCCGGATCGCGACCGGCAGCCGCGGTCCGGCGCCGGCTGTCAGCACGCTGATGCCCAGCGGGGCGAGCAGGACGATGCCGGCGATCACGCCAACCAGGCCGGCGAGCAGGGGCGGTCCGCTGCCGGGGCCTCCGCCTTCGCCAGGCAGCCCGGTCAGGCCGGCGAACGCCAGGATGGCCAGGCCGAGCGCGAACGCGATGGCGCCGGGCACGGCGGATCGGTGTACCGCCTTCGGCGGCGCGGGGCGGCCGGACAGCGCGGTCACCACCGGGACCGCGGCCATCGCCTTGGCCGGGTTGCGTGACGCCAGCACCGACGTCACAATCGCGAACACGGCCCCGATGGCGATCGCCCACCAGGGCAGGCTGGCCGCGTCGACCACGTGGCCGGTGGCCTGCTGCAACGTGGGCGCGTAGGCGAGCCAGGCGGCGAGGCCGAGCGCCACCCCGGCCAGCGCTCCGGCCACGCCGACCACCAGGCCGTTCACGATCATGACCAGGCGGAGGTTGCGTTCGGTCGCGCCGATCGCGCTGAGCATGCCGAGTGCACGGAGCCTGCGCTGGGCCATCACGGAGAAACTGGCTACCGACACCAAGCCGATGAAGGCCAGGCCGAGTACCTCAAGCACCAGGATGAGCACCGCCTGAGAGAGTCCGCCCACCATCTGAGTGGGAACGAACAGCGCCGCCGCCGGCACGCCGGGCAGCGTCACGTCGCCGTTGCTGGTCGCCAGCCGGGCGGCGGCCGGGCCGAGCAGCATGATCACCTGGCTCGGGTGCCTGACCTGGCCAGGGGCGACCAGCGCGAACTCGTCCGCCAGGTTGCTCGGGTCCTGCACGATGCCGGTCACCCGCCAGGTCCGGCCGACGGCCCGCCAGGTGCCGCCGACGTGCGCGCCGTACAGTGCCGCGACCTGGCTGGCCAGCGCGACCTGACCGGGGCCGGCCGGGTATGCGCCGCTCACCAGGCTGAGCAGCGGAGCGTTGAAGTGCCCGTGCGGCTGCTCGGCGCGAAGCTGCACGGACTGAGTGGTGCCGGTGGCGATCTTCGCATTCTCGATGACATCGGCCGGGCCCCAGCGGCGCTGAATGGCCGCGATGTCGGCGGCCAGGTTCGGGTCGCTGCCGGGCAGCTTGGCCCTCGCGGCAGCGGTGCCGTACACGGACCAGTTGGGGTTACCGAGCCGCGCGTTCGTGATCACACCTGCACCCCAGGTCGTCGCGGCGACGGCCACGGTGAGCAGGCCGAGCACGAGCAGCTGCTGGCGCCACTCGCGGCGGAACAGCCGCCAGCCCCAGCGAAACACCGCGCGGCGGGCGACGATGCCGCTGCCCGCGCCCGCGTCCAGGTCGGGTGGGTCGCGCAGGACGGTATTCACCGGACCTCTCCAGGCAAGAGCAGAGACTCGGGGCCGGCCGGGTGGTCTGGCCGGTCACCCGCCCGTCGCGCAGGACTACCACGCGGTCGGCCCAGGCGGCCAGCTGCGCGTCGTGAGTCACCACCACCGCGGCCACGCCCCGCTGGCAGGCCTCGTGCAGCAGCCGCATCACCTCGTCCGCGTTCACCGAGTCCAGCGCGCCGGACGGCTCGTCGGCCAGCAGCAGGCGGCGGTCCCCCACCACCGCGCGGGCGATGGCGACCCGCTGCCGCTCGCCGCCGGACAGCTGATCGGGGAACCGGCCGGACCGGCCAGCCACGCCGAGTGCTTCCAGCGCGGCCAGCCCGGCCGCGCGCGCCTTCGGAACCGCGACGCCGTCCAGTTCCAGCGGCAAGGCGGCATTCTCGACCGCGGTCAGCCCGGGCAGCAGGTTGAAATCCTGGAACACGTACCCGATCACCCGGCGCCGCAGCCGGGCCTTGCGGCCACGCGGCATCCCCGCCAGCGCCATGCCGCAGACCAGCACGTCCCCGCTGGTGGGTTCCTCCAGGCTCCCGGCGATGGTCAGCAGGGTGGACTTGCCCGACCCGCTCGGCCCCATCACCGCCACCATCTCCCCGACCCGCACCGACAGGTCCACCCCGGCCAGCGCATGCACCCGGTCAGGCCCCTGCCCGTAGATCTTCGACACGCCGCGCAGCTCCAGCACGCGCACCGCGCTGTGACTGTCCCCGCCCTGTTCAGGCCGGTTCACCGCCGTGCCCCCAGCCGGCGAAGCTGCGGAACCTGAGCCGGGACAGGGGCAGGCCGGGAAGGCTCGGCAGCGGCCCGCCTGAGCCGTGCATCGGCGACATCCAGCCATCGGATCACCGCGTCCAGCCGGAACAACTCGGCGTCCACCACCAGCGCCAGGCCCAGGTCATCCCGGGCCTCGCCCTCCTTCAGCCTCGTCCACTGCTGCATCAGCTCCAGCAGGTACAGGCGGTGCGCCAGGATCACCTCATGTGCGTCGGTACCGGGCACCCGCGCGGCCACCAGCACCTTCATCACCAGCTCGTCGCGGGGCGGGGAGGTCAGGTCCGGCGGCGTGCGCAGCCAGACCGCCAGCGCCTCCGCGCCGCGGGGCGTGATCCTGAACCGCTTCTGCGGTCCGTCTTGCCCGGCACCGTCGGACTCAGCAAGCCCGTCACGTTCCAGCCGGCCCAGGGTCTTGTACACCTGACCCACGTTCAGCGGCCACACCTCACCGGTCCCGGCCTCGAATTCCTCCCGCAGCTGCAGCCCGTACTTGGGTCCTTCGGCCAGCAGCGCCAGCAGGACGTGCGGGACGCTCATGACGCCACTATGCCAAGAATCATGCCGAGCACAATACTCGGCATACTCGCCTTGAGCAAGGCAGATCCTGCGCGTCCTCGCCGGGCTAGACGGCGCCGAGGCCGAGCAGCAGGCCGTCCGCCTCCACGGCAGGGGAGCTGGTGATGAACATCGGCGCGCCCGCGGCGGGGGAGTGAATCTCCTGCAGGATCTCGGCACCGTCGATGGTGCTGATGGTGCCGAGCAGCTGGCCATCCGCCACCTGCTCGCCCGGCTGGACGACGGGCTGCCACCAGCCTCCCCGTTCGCCGCGCAGCCAGATGAACCGGTTCAGCACGGTCGGGGGCGCGGGCTCGGGCGCCTCGCCATCGGCCGCCGCATCGGCCATGCCGAGTACGGCAAGCACCCGGTTGAGCCCGCGGACATGCAGGCTGACCGCGGCCGGCTCGACGATGCCGCAGCCGCCGGCCTCCGCGGTGATCGCCGGGATGCCGATCTCTGCCGCCGCCGAGCTGGTGGTGCCGCCGACCGCCCGGTCAGGGCCTGGCGCCTGCCTGATCACGTAGCCGAGCCCGTAGGCGGTCGCCATGGCCAGCGCCCGGTCTTCGGCCGGGCCAGTCTCGTAGAGCGCGAACGGCTCGAGTGCCTCCGGCTGGTCGCCGCAGTGCGCGTCAACCACCGCATCGGAGCCGGTGATCAGCTTGGTGAAGGTGGCGTGCGCCAGCCGCTCGGCCAGGGTTCCCGCCGGGTCGCCGGGGAAGCAGCGGTTGAGGTTCTTGCCGTCCTGCGGAACCACGAACGGGCTGCGAGCCGCGAACGCCGGCAGGTTGAGCACCGGCACCACGAGGATGCTGCCGCGCAGGCTGCGGTCGGCCAGGCCCGCGCACCACTGCCGCACGCCGGCCATCGAGGCGTACTCGCAGCCGTGCACGCCGGAGATGACAGTCAGCCGCGGGCCGTCCGCGTCGCCCGTTACCTCGACCACGGGGACGTCGAGGCCGGCCAGGTCGATCGTGCGGCGGTGCATGGTGGACGCCATCTGGTCACTCCTTCAGTTGCGGGCTTAGTCGCGGGCTCACTCATCGGGCGTGTATCGGTCGGGTCGTGGGTGCGCCGGGTCGCCACTGGTCAGGCATTCAGGCACGGCTCGCCCGCAGCACGGACTCGGCGGACGCGGCGACGGCGAGCAGTCCGGCGTCGTCGCCCAGGCGTCCGGCCAGCTGAAGGCCCACCGGCAGGCCGGCCGCCGGCGCGGGCAGCGACACGGCCGGATGGCCGGTCAGGTTGTAGGGGCCGGTGAACCGGCTCTCGCCGTTCGACTCGCCGGTGCCGAACGGCGGGTCCTCCTCCGGCGCCTGGTACCCGACGGTCGGCCCGGCCAGCACGTCAAGGCCGGCCAGGCTGGCCTGCACCGCGGCGGTCAGCTCGGCCTGCTCGCGGTGGGCCTGCGCCAGCCGCTCCGGGCTCACCGACCCGCCGAACGCCAGCAGCGCCCTGGTGCCGTCGCAGTACCTGCCCTGGTCCCTGCCACGGTGCACCTCGAACGCCTCGCTCGCCACGATGACCGCGAGCGTCTCCTCCCAGCGGGCGAGCTGGTCGAGCCATGGCGCCGACAGCTGCCTGACCTGCCAGCCCGCACCCGCCAGCGCGGCCAGGGCCGCGGTCACGGCCGCGCCGACCTCGGCGGTCACCGACGGGTCGGTGAGCTGGGCGGCGAGCACGCCGACCGTGAACGGGCCCGCGGGTCCCGCGGGACCCGCGGGCCCCGCCCGGCCGGGCCCGCCTGAGTCCGCGGGGGCGGGCCCCGCCTTCCAGGCCGGGCCCGCCAGCACCGCGAGCAGCTCGGCGGCGCCGGCCACGTTGCCGGTCAGCGTGCCCGCGTGGTCGCAGTCCGGGGCGAGCGGGAAGACCCCGTCGAGCGGCAGCAGCCCGTAGCTCGGCTTGACCCCCACGATCCCGCAGTACGCGGCCGGGATCCTGATCGACCCGCCGGTGTCCGAGCCGACCGCCAGGTCGCACACCCCGGCCGCCACCAGCGCGGCCGAACCGCCCGATGATCCGCCCGAGGTGCGGGAAGGGTCGCGCGGGTTGCGGGTGTCACCGATCTCGGGGTGCGCGAACCCGGCCGCGTACTCCAGGCACTGCGATGTCACGAACACCTCGGCGCCCGCCGCGCGCAGCCTGGCCACCAGGGTGGCGTCGCCGGCCGCCGGCGCCGGGTCGCTGGCTGGACTGCCGCACGTGGTCGGCACGCCGGCCACGGCAACGATGTCCTTGATCGCCACGGGTCGGCCGGCCAGCGGGCCGGCCGGAGCCCGGTCCGGCGCGCCGATGGCGGTCACCACCGCGTTCAGTGGCGTGCCGAGCCGTTCCAGCCGCTCGTAAGCGGCCAGCAGGTCGAGGTTGGCCGCCGAGCAGCCACGCCTGCCCTGCTCGATCGCCGCGATGAGCTCGAGCACCCGGCGGACCAGCGGGGCGGCCGCGCCGTCCAGGCCGCCGAGTATCGCCGGCACCTCGGTGGGCCGGTGCAGCACGGCGAGATCGCGATAGATGCCCGAGTGGGTCTTGGCCGAGCGGCGGTTGAACTCGGCCAGCCGGTCGAGCGACCCGGCCAGGTCGGCCGGGTCGAAGCCGTCAAGCGGCACCGGCTCGGTGCCCGCGGGCGCCTGGGCGAGCACCTGCCTGGCCACCTCGGTGAGCAGCGGCCGGTAGGCGGGGTCGGCGAGCGCATCGGCGATCGGCAGGTCGCTGACCGCGGTCGCGGCCAGCATCGCGCCGTAGGCCTCCTTGGCCCACAGGTAGCCCATCACGTTGCCGGTCACCGCGGCGTCCGCGATGTCGCCGGCCAGTGCCGCGACCCGCGGCGTCACCGAGCCGTCCACCTCGCCGACCACGAACGTGGCCCGGTTGCCGCGCAGCACCACGCCGGGCTCGATCACGTCAGCCCCGAAGTTCACGCACGCCTCGACCACCCTGGCCGGGCCGACGGCACGGGCGAGCACGGGTGCGTTAAACCCGTTCTGCAGCGAGACGACATAGCCGGAGCCGCCCAGCCGCCCGGAGACCGCGGCTGCCGCTGCCGCGGTGTGATGCGCCTTGACGGCGATCAGCACCGGGCAGTCGATCAGGCGCGGCAGGTCCGCGGGCGGCACCGCGGCGACGCTGGCCGTGAAGGACTCCACCGGCCCGTCGATCCGGATGCCCCGCGCGCGGACGGCCGCGACCACGTCCTGGCTGGTGTCGCTGACCAGCACGTCGTGGCCGTCCCGCGCGAGGCCCGCGGCGACCGTGCCGCCGATCGCGCCGCAGCCGAGCACCAGGTAGCGCACGGCTCGGAACGTTACAACACGGTAACGCCATCGGTCCAGGTATCACCCGCTATTTACAAACCGCCGCTTACTGGCCACATTAAGCAGAACAAAGGTTTGTTCTGTCCGGGCGAGCGGCGTGGCTTGCCGTCGGTGCGGTCGGGAGCCCCGGCCGCCGGCGTAAGGGAGCTTCCGTGACACAACGATTCACCGCGGCGAAGACGATGCTCACCGTCGGCGCCCTCCTGCTCCTAGCGGCATGCGGATCGGGCGGAAGCTCGTCGTCGGGCGGCGGGTCGTCCTCGGGTCCGGTGCACGGGGGGAACCTCATCTTCGCGGCCGTCCAGGACGCGCAGTCGATGAACAACACGACCGTCTTCGACAACAACTCGATCTGGATCTTCGAGCAGATCTTCCAGCCGCTGTACACGGTGACCAACAACGGCAAGGGCGTGAAGCCGTGGCTGGCGACCAGCTACACGATGTCGAAGAACAAGCTGACCTACACCTTCCAGCTGCGGCACGGCGTGAAGTTCTCCAACGGCCAGCCGATGACCTCGGCGGACGTGAAGTTCTCCATCGACCAGAACCGCAAGGCCACGCAGGGCTGGGCGTACCTGGACACGGCGATCGCCTCGGTGGACGACCCGTCGCCTGACGTGGTCGTGATCCACCTGAAGTACCCGTGGGCGCCGCTGCTCGCCGACCTGTCGATCTTCGCCAACGGGATCATTCCGAACAACTACGACGGCCAGACCGAGACGCAGTTCTACACCCACCCGATCGGCACCGGGCCGTTCAAGTGGGACTACTGGCACAAGGGCCAGGCGCTCAAGCTGGTGCGCAACCCGTTCTACTGGCAGAAGGGCAAGCCCTACCTGAATAGCGTCACCTGGACCGACGTGCCCAACGACAACACCAGGGAGCTGCAGCTCAAGGGCGGGCAGGCGCAGATCGACCAGACCCCGGCCTGGTCAACGGTGTCCTCGCTGAAGTCCACCCCCGGCGTGAACATGTTCCTGTTCCCGTCCACTCAGACCAACTACCTGGCGTTCAACGAGCTGCGCAAGCCGTTCCAGGACGTGCACGTGCGCCGCGCGATCTCCTACGCCATTAACAGGGCCGCGCTGGTGAAGGCCGTCCTGTTCGGCAACGGCAAGCCGGCGAACTCGCTGTTCCCGCCGCAGGTGCCGTTCTACCAGGCGGCCACCGCTGGGCTGCAGTACAACCTGGCCGCCGCGAAGGCCGAGATGGCCAAGTCCAGCGTCCCGCACGGGTTCAGTACCGACATCCTGGTGCCGGCCGGCAATTCCGATTACGTGACCATCGCCACGATCCTGCAGTCCGAGCTCAAGCCGCTCGGCATCAACCTCAAGATCACCGAGCTCGACCCGAACACGGTGAACAGCGACGAGCAGACGCTCAAGTACGACATGGTGCTGACGCTGTGGACGATGGACATCCCCGACCCCGACGAGCTGGCCACGTTCGCCGTCGACCCGAACTCGGGAGCCAAGTCGTTCTTCACCGCCTATGACAACCCCCAGGTGGTCAAGGAGACCCACGAGGCCGAGACCACCACCGACCCGGCGGTCAGGCAGAAGTACTACAACTTCATCCAGGCGCAGTCGGCGGCCGACGCGTTCATGGCTTTCCTCTACTACTCGCCCTACCCGTATGCCACCACGAGCAACGTGCACGGCTTCTTCGTCACGCCGCTCGGCAACATGCACATGGAAGACGTCTGGCTGAGCAAGTGACGCAAGGCCAGATGCCGGCGGCTGGCGCGGGCGGCACGACGGGGAGCGTGCAGCCTGCGCCAGACCGCGGAGGTGAGTCCCGTTGGGGCGGATGACGTTCGTGATCCGGCGCCTGCTGATGCTGGTGCCGGTCGCGATCGGTGTGACGATCATCGTCTTCTTCATGATCCACCTGATCCCCGGTGACCCGGCCCGGACCATTCTCGGCATCCACGCCACCCCGAGGGCGATCGCGATCCTGCACCGCCAGTGGGGCCTGAACCGGCCGCTGGTCAGCCAGTACTGGTTGTTCATGGACCGGCTGGTGCACGGCAACCTGGGCCAGAGCCTGTACTACGGCGTCCCGGCTGCCGGGCTGATCTTCAGCCGGCTGCCCGCCACGCTCTGGCTGATCTGCTACGCCGGGCTGATCGCCGTGGCGGTCAGCGTGCCGCTCGCGATGATCGCGGCGAGCCGCAAGGACGGGATACGTGACCACGTGGTCAGGGCGGTACCGCTGCTCGGGCTCGGCATGCCGCCGTTCTGGCTGGGAATCCTGCTGATCTACGCCCTGGCCATCAATGTGCACCTGTTCCCGGTCAGCGGGTACGGCACCGGCTTCGGCGGCCACCTGCACTCGATGTTCCTGCCCGCGCTCACGGTGGCGATCGCGCTGGCCCCCGTGGTGATCCGCAGCCTGCGGGCCAGCATGCTCAACGTGCTCGGCGCCGAGTACGTGACCACCGCGAGGTCCAAGGGCATCCCGGCGCACCGGCTGTTCCTGCGGCACGTGCTGCGCAACGCGGTCATCCCCGCGGTCACCGTGCTCGGCATCAACATCGGCTTCCTGATCGGTGGCACCGTGGTGATCGAGAACGTGTTCGCGATCCCCGGCATCGGCCAGCTGATGATCAACTCGATCTTCGAGCGCGACTTCCCCGTGGTGCAGGGCGTCACGCTGGTGTTCGGGGTGCTCGTGGTGCTGGTCAACCTGCTCGCCGACCTTTCCTACGCCGCGCTTGACCCGAGAGTGCGGTTCGACCGGTGAGCGCGATCCCGCTGGGCGGCCAGGCCGAGCCCGAGCTCGCCGCCGTCACCGCCGAGCACGCGCAGCCGCGCCAGGCACGCCGCTGGTACCGGCAGCCCGCGCTGATGTCCGGGCTGATCCTGTTCGCGATCATCGTGTTCGCGGCGGCGGCCGCCCCGCTGCTCACCTCGTACAACCCGATCGCGCAGAACCTGAACCAGACCCTGCTCGGCCCGAGCGCGCAGCACCTGCTCGGCACCGACCAGCTCGGGCGGGACGTGTTCTCCAGGCTGCTCTACGGGCTGCGCACGGACCTGCGGATCGCCTGCATCGCCGTGCTGTTCCCGTTCTGCATCGGGACCGTGCTGGGCAGCGTCGCCGGCTACTACGGCGGCTGGGTGGACACCGTGATCATGCGGCTGGTCGACATCGTGGTCGCGTTCCCGTTCTACGTGCTGATCATCGCGCTGGTGTTCGTGCTCGGCCCGGGCGAGCGGTCCATCTACATCGCGATCACGCTGGTCGGCTGGGTCTCCTACGCCCGCATCATCCGCGGCGAGATCTTGGTGGCCAAGCGGCAGGACTACGTGCTCGCCGCGCAGTCCGGCGGCCTGGCCGCGATCAGGATCATCGGCAGGCACCTGCTGCCGAACGTCATCACTCAGGCCATCATCTATGCCATGTCCGACATCGTCCAGGACATGCTGGCGATCGTGACGCTCGGCTACTTCGGCCTCGGCGTGCCGCCGCCGACGCCCGACCTCGGGTCGATGATCAACGACGGCCAGAACTTCCTGACCACGCACTGGGAGCTGACCACGTTCCCCGGCCTGGTGGTCGTGGTCGTCGGCCTGGCGCTCTCGCTCATCGGCGACGGCTTCGCCGACCTGATCAGGCCTGGTCAGGCATGAGCGAGCCGGTCGGGTTCCCGGAGGCGAGCGGGAAACACCGCATGAGCGCGGGCACAGGGCCGATTCTGTCGGTGTGCGACCTGAACGTGCGGATCACCGGGCGCCACGGCGTCGTCAGGGCGGTCGACGGGGTGTCGCTTGATGTCGCCGCCGGCGAGGCGCTCGGCCTGGTGGGCGAGTCTGGCTCTGGCAAGAGCATGACGCTGCGCGCGATCATCGGCGTGCTGCCCGCCGAGGGGCGGATTACCGGCGGCCAGATCCTGCTGGACGGCGTGGACCTGGTGCCGCTCGGCCAGTCCGAGCTGAACAGGATCCGCGGACCGAAGATCTCGATGATCTTCCAGGAGCCGATGAGCGCGCTGAACCCGGTGATGCGGGTCGGCAACCAGATCGCCGAGGGCCCGCGGGTGCACCTCGGCTACAGCAGGTCCGAGGCGGCCGAGCGGGCGCTCGAGCTGATGCGCCGGGTGGGTATCCCCGACCCAGAGCGCCGGTTCCGCGCGTACCCGCACGAGTTCTCCGGCGGCATGCGCCAGCGGGTCATGATCGCGATCGCGCTGTCCTGCGACCCGGAGATCATCCTGTGCGACGAGCCGACCACGGCCCTGGACGTGACCATCCAGGACCAGATCCTGCGGCTGCTGTCCAGGCTGTGCCGGGAGAGCGGGGTCAGCCTGATCTTCGTCACGCACGACCTGCCGGTGGTCGCCGAGATCTGCGACCGGGTCGCGGTCATGTACGGCGGCCAGCTTGTCGAGCGCGGCGAGGTGCGTGACGTGCTGCTCGACCCGCGGCACCCGTACACGCTCGGCCTGGTGCGCTCGGCGCCCGACGTGGAGCACGTGCGCGACTCGCTGGTGCCGATCCCAGGATCGCCGCCCAGCCTGGTGAACCCGCCGTCGGGCTGCCGGTTCCATCCGCGCTGCGGGTTCGCGCAGGACGACTGCACGGTGCAGCCCACGCCGCTGCGCGACCTTCCCGGCGGCCGGTCCACTGCCTGCCTGCACTACGAGCGCTGCGCCGAGGCGCTCGCGGCCGATGGGATCGGGCATGGCTGACGCCGACGCCGCGCCGCGGACCGGGCCGCTGCTTGCCGCCAGTGACATCGCGGTCTACTTCGCGGTCGGCTCGCAGCTCGCGGCCAGGGCCAGGCATCAGGAGCGGATGCTGCGCGCCGTGGACGGCGTGGACATGGAGCTTGACCGCGGCGACGCGCTCGCCCTGGTGGGCGAGTCTGGCTCGGGCAAGTCGACGCTGGCGCTCGCGCTCGCCGGGCTGCGCCCGGTCGACCGCGGCCAGATCAGCTTCGACGGCCGGGTGCTGCCCAGGCATCGGTCCCGTGCCGACCTGCGCCGGATCCAGATGGTATTCCAGGACCCCTACTCCTCGCTGAACCCAAGGATGACGGTCGGCTCCATGCTCCGCGAGCTGGTTCGGGTGCACCACGTGGTACCCGCCGGCGAGGCCGAGGAGTACTGCACCAGGCTGCTCACGCTGGTCGGGCTCGGCCAGGACGCGCTGCGCGCGTACCCCAGGCAGTTCTCGGGCGGCCAGCGGCAGCGGGTCGCGATCGCCAGGGCGCTGGCGCTGCGGCCCGACGTGCTCGTGGCCGACGAGCCGGTGTCCGCGCTCGACGTCAGCGTCCAGGCGACGATCCTGAACCTGCTGCGCGACCTGCGCGGCGAGCTCGGGCTGACGCTGCTGCTGATCTCACACAACCTCGCCGTGGTCAGGCACCTCTGCGACCGGGTGGCGGTCATGTACCTGGGCAGGATCGTGGAGACCGGGTCGGCCGACCAGCTCTTCGGCAACCCGCAGCACCCCTACACCCGCGGTCTGCTCGCCGCGATCCCGCGGCTCAGCGACAGCGCTGCAGGGCGGGCCGATGGCCAGCCGGCGGTCGTCGGCGACCCGCCGAGCGCGCTGCGGATCCCGGCGGGCTGCCGGTTCCGCACCAGGTGCCCGATCGCGCAGGAGCGCTGCGAGACCGAGGACCCCGTCCTGCGGACCGGCCCTGGGGAGCCCGGCCACGAGGTGGCCTGCCACTTCGCCTTCACCGGCGCCTTCACCGGAACGCCCGGGGACAGCCTGGCGAGGGCGGATATGCCAGCCGAGGTGCCGGCCGAGGTACCGGTCAACCGGGACGGGAGGGCCTAGCCATCATCCCCGTGATCATCGCCAGCGAGCGCGGCGAGGTGGGCCTGGCGGCCGGGATTGCCCTGCTCAGGGACGGCGCGAGCGCCATGGACGCGGCCGAGGCCGCGGTCCGGGTCGCCGAGGCGAACGAGGCCGACCACTACGTCGGCGTCGGCGGGCTGCCCAACCTGCTCGGCGTCGTCGAGCTCGACGCGTCAATCATGGACGGGGCGACCCGCCGGGCCGGCGCGGTGGCCGGGGTCACCGGGTTCCCGCACCCGATCTCGATCGCCAGGGCGGTCTGCGACCGGCTGCCGCAGCACCTGCTGCTGGTCGGCGCCGGCGCCGAGCGGTTCGCCGACGAGGTCGGCATCCCGCGCGGGCAGACGCTGACCGACGAGGCCAGGCAGCTGTGGCTGGACGGCCTCGGCCAGGACGGCCTGGCCGACGCGGCGGAGCGGCATGGCCCTGGCGAGGTCGCCTACCGCCGCCAGGTGATCGAGCGGCTCGCCGCGATCGGACCGCCGCCTGGGCCATGGGGCACGGTCAACGTGATCGCCCTTGACACAGCGGGGAATCTCGCCACCGCGGTGAGCACCAGCGGTTACCCGTGGAAGTACCCGGGGAGGGTCGGCGACTCGGCGGTGATCGGGGCGGGCAACTACTGCGACAACCGGCTCGGCGCCGCCGCCTGCACCGGCCGGGGCGAGCTCGCGATCCGTGCCTGCACCGCCCGCTCGGTGCTGCTCGCCGTGCAGGCCGGGCAGGGGCCGCAGGAGGCCTGCGCCGCCGCGCTCGAGCAGACGCTCGACCTGCCCGACGAGTACCGCGCGCCGCTCTCTGCCCTGTGCCTGACGCCGGACGGCAGCCACGGCGGTGCGTCCACCCGGGCGGGCGCGACCTACGCGGTGATGACCGCCGAAGACGAGAGCTACCGGATAGAGAAGAGACGGCAGATATGAAGGTCTTCCTGTCCAGCGACATGGAGGGAACCGCGGGCGTCGTGGATTGGGAGCAGTGCGTCGGCGACGGGCCAGCCGCGGCGGCCGGACGCCGGCTGCTGCTCGGCGAGGTGAACGCGGCGATCGAGGGGGCGCTGGCCGGCGGCGCCACCGAGATCGTCGTGAACGACTCGCACTCGACCATGCGCAACCTGCCGCCGCGGGAGCTGGCCGGCGGCGCCTCGTACATCTCGGGCGCTCATAAGCCGCTCTACATGATGCAGGGTCTTGACGAGAGCTTCGACGCGGTCCTGTTCGTCTCCTATCACGGGTCGATGGGCGCACCGGCCGGCCTGTCGCATACCTACAATCCGCGCGCGGTGACCGAGGCCAGGCTCGGCGGCGTAGTCACCGGCGAGGCAGGCATCAACGCGCTGGTGGCGGCCCACTACGACGTGCCCGTCGTGCTGGTGACCGGGGACCGGTGCGCCTGCGAGGAGACTGCCGCGCTGGTCCCTGGCGTGCACGCGGCCGTGGTCAAGGAGCCGGTCAGCAGGATCGCGGCGCACAGCCTGCACCCCGACCGCGCCTGCGAGCTGATCATGCAGGCAGCGCAGCAGGCGGTCGAGGGGGCCGCGGCGGCGACGGCGCCGCCGCTCGGCTCCGCCGTCCTGGAGATCTCGGTCCGCACCAGCGACATCGCCGAGGCCGCGACCTGGGTGCGCGGCGTGGAGCGGATCGGGCCGCGCGAGCTGCGCTTCACCGGCGACACCCCGCTTGCGGTGTTCCGCTCGTTCTGCGCCGCGATCATGCTGACCCGGTCGATCGCGGAGGTGGTGTGAGCACCCCGCCGCGCCCGGCGGTGCGCGATCGGGGTGCGGGGCAGAGCAGGGCCAGGCAGGCGATCACGAACCGGGCGGATGGCGAACGGGGAGCGGTCGCCGTAGTGACCGGCGCGGCCGGCGGGATCGGGGCGGCGATCTGCCGGCGTCTCGCGGCCGACGGGTTCGTGCTCGCCTGCCTGGACCTGCGCGAGTCCGACCTGGCCGGGCTGGTGAGCGAGCTTCCCGCAGCCCGCGGTTACAGTGTGGACGTCCGCGACGCGCAGTCCGTGCGTGCGGCCGCGGAGCGGATCCGTGCTGACCTCGGCACGCCGTGGCTGCTGGTCAACGCGGCCGGCGTGTTCAGCATCCAGCGGCTGACCGATCTGGATGAGCAGGAGTGGGACCGGATCGTGGACACCAACCTGAAGGGCCCGTTCCTGACCTGCCGTGAGTTCCTGCCTGCCATGATCGAGGCGCACGACGGCTGCGTGGTCAACATCGCATCGACCGCCGGCGTACGCGGTGGCCGGCGCCGCGCTGCCTACTGTGCGTCCAAGGGCGGGCTGGTGCTGCTCACCAGGAGCCTGGCCGTCGACCACGGCCAGGACGGGGTCAGGGTGAACTGCGTCTGCCCCGGCCTGATCGACACCGAGATGGCCGACTGGATCAGGCACGACGACGTGGCAATGCGGACCTGGGCCGCCGGCACGCCGGGCGGGCGGATCGGCAGCCCGGCCGAGATCGCGGCCGCGGTCTCCTTTCTGGCTTCCGATAGCGCAAGCTATCTGTACGGCACTGTGATGATGGTCGATGGCGGCGTTACCGCGTGATCTCGCTGCAGGTGATGGGCAGTTGTCTGGCGATCGGGACGTGAACAGCGGCGTAGCCCCGGCCATGCCTAGTCAGGCCGTGCCGGGCCAGCCCAAGGCGAGTCAGGCCAAGCCGAGTCAGGCCGAGCCGGGCCGGGGCGTGCCTGGCCAGCCCATGCCCGACCACGCCGGGCCTACCCGGGCTGCCGGGCCGCGCAGGCGGGCGTCCAGGCTGGTCGACATCGCCGAAGCAGTCGGCGTGCATGCATCGACGGTCTCGCGCGTGCTCAACGGCGATCCGGCGCAGTCCGTCAGGCCGGAGGTCTACCAGCAGATACTCCGCACCGCCAGGCAGCAGGGCTATCGGCCCAACGCGCTCGCACGCGGGCTCAAGCGGAGCAGGACCGGCGCGTTCGCATTTGTTATACCGCTGCTTCGGAACCCCATCTGGGTGCGGCTACAGCGCGGCGCGCTGCAGCGGGCCGGCGAGCGCGGCTATGTCGTGATGATCATGGAGGAGCCCACCGACGACCCCAGGCCGCCGGCCAGCTACCGCTACCTGGTCGACGAGAGCCGGGTGGACGGGCTGCTGATGGCGACGTCGCTGCGGGTGCGCGGGCATGAGAGCAGCGTGCTCGCGGTGCCGCACGTGTACGTCAACCGGCGCGGGCCCGGGCGCGGCAACAACGTGGTGATGGACGAGCCTGGCGCGGTCCGGCTCTTCATCGACGAGGTCACCGGGTTCGGCCACCGGAGCGTCGCGATCATCGACGGGCCCGCCGACGTCGATACGGTGCACCGCAGGGTCGCCGCGGCCAGGCGGATCTGCGCCGAGCGGGGCCTGCACCTGGCGGCCAGGCACGCGGCGGCCACCGAGGACGGCGGCTGGAGCGCGGCCAGGGCGCTGCTTGAGATGCGGCCGATGCCGACCGCCTGCGCCGTAGGAAGCCTGAACCAGCTGTTCGGCGCGATGGCCGCGTTCCGTGCCGCCGGGGTGGCCGTGCCCGGTCAGATGTCTCTGGTCAGCTTCGACGAGGACGAGTGCCTGGCGTTCCTCGAGGTGCCGGTCACCAGCATCGCGATGCCGCTGCACGAGCTCGGCGCCGCGGCCGTGGACGCGCTGATCGCGCGGATCGACGGGAACGCGCAGCGTGACGTGCTGGTGCGGGCCCCGATGACGACCGTGCGCCGGGACTCGGTGGCTGCCTGCCCTGGGCCTGACGGCGAGGCGCTGACCAGTGCCATCGCGGAAGATGTCTAAGATCGGCATTCAGGGGTAAGTACCTGACACTTCGACCCGATTGCCGACGGGAACGCCGGCGTTGGCTGATCCGTTCACTTGGTGACCAACGGCGTGCCCGCGCGTCCTTCGACCTGGAGGGCTGAATTAGCGCCACTGCTCCGCAGGAGCTTCCCAAGCGCAAGCGCTCGCGAAGGGCGCGGATCATCGGCTGGAGCGCTGTCGGTGTAGTGGTGATCGTCGTGCTGGGCGCGATCGGCGTGGCGGTGGCGGTCCGCGCGCAGCTCTCGGGAATCACCCATATCAAGAAGATCGACGTACAGCACCGCCCGCCCAAGTACACCAACGCGCTGAACATCCTGCTGATCGGATCGGACACGAGGGTCGGCCAGCACGGGGTCGGCGGCCGGGCCGGCTGCGACTGCTCGGACACCCTCATGATCGCCCACATCTCGCCTGGCCGGCAGAGCGTGACGGTGATCAGCATTCCGCGCGACACGGTGGTGCCGTATTACGCCTGCGCGCCAACGGACGGGCTGCCCGGGCAGCAGGCGGACCTCTACGCGGAGGAGCGGATCAACGCCACGCTCGCGAACGGCGGGCCTGAGTGCGTTCGCGAGACCGTGGAGCAGCAGACCGGAATCTTCATCGACAACGTCATCGAGCTGGACTTCACCGGCTTCGAGAAAGTCATCAACGATATCGGCGGGGTCAACGTGTGCCTGCCGTTCGCGATCGACAACCCGGTCACCCCGACCGAGGGCTCCGGCCTTAACCTGTCCGCCGGCGAGCATCACCTCAATGGCAAGGTCGCGCTGCAGTTCTGGCGCACTCGCTACAACATCGCCAACGGCTCGGACATCGAGCGGATCGCCCGCGACCAGTACCTGATGGCCCAGATCGTCAAGGGCGTACTGCACAACGGCCTGCTGCACGACCCGACGAAGCTGTATACCGTGATCGGCGACGTCGCCGACGCGATGACCACCGACGCCAGCGATACCGAGCTGTTCCACATCGCGCTCAGCCTGCACGACATCTCGCCTGACCACGTGCAGTTCATCACCGCGCCGTGGGCGACCTACCCGTACGACCCCAACGAGGTCGAGTTCGCCCAGCCCCAGGCCAACGCGCTGTTCTGGGCCATCGCGCACGACAGCGCGCTGCCGGCCTCGGTCACGACGCACCGCCACGGCAAGGCGGGCCACGGCCGCAGCCCGAGCACGTCGCCCAGCCCGGTCACTCCGGTGGGCACGGCAAGCCCGACCGTCAGTCCGGCGACCAGCCCCGCCGCCAGCCCGTCCGCGAGCCCGGCCGGGCAGCCGGAGTCGATCACTCCGGCCCAGGTCAACGTCGAGGTGCTGGACGGCTCGAGCGGGCCCGACCGGAGCACGCAGGCCGCCACGGCGCTGACCAGCCGCGGCTTCAACGTGTTCGGGACCGGAGCCGCGCCGGAGATGACCCACGAAAAGTCGGTGATCGAGTACGCCAGCGCGACCGACCTGCCGGCCGCGCAGCTGCTCGCGCAGCAGTTCACCACGATCAAGCTGAAGCTCGTGCCCGACCTGACGCCGGGCACGATCGACCTGATCCTTGGCTCCAGCTTCACCAGGCTCGCGCCGCCGCTGCCGACCGCGCCGGACTCGATCGGCTCGCTGTCCACCACCTACGGCGGCATCACCGCCGGCGTCCGGTGCCGCAACAGCGCCTTCTACGGGGTGTACGACAGCCCGCAGCCCGGCAAGACCCCCGCCTGCGCCTGCTAGCGGCCGGCCGGCCGCCGCACCGCGCGGCCGCCGTGCTGTGCGTGCCGCCGTGCTGTGCGTGCCGCCGTGCTGTGCGTGCCGCCGTGCTGTGCGTGCCGCCGTGCTGTGCGGGGCACGCGTGCTGTTGGCTGCCGGACCCGACCCGCTGACCTGCGCCCGGCCCCGCCGCCCGGCGGGCGACAATCTAGCTAAACTCAGGGCACAAGATATAGAGTCGCAGGCGACCATGCCGCCCCCGCGGTCCAGCAACGGCCCGCGACTCCGAAGTGCCACGCTGGCCCGCGGGCACGCGGGCAGAAACGGGCGGGCACCGAGGAGGCCACGATGGCAGACCAATACGGCAATCCGCAGCAGCCCTACGGCTGGCAGCCGCCGCAGCAGCCCCATGGCGACCCGCAGCAGCCTTACGGAAGCCCGCCGCAGGAGCCGTACGGAAGCCCTCCGGCCTACGGGAACCAGGAGCCCTACGGCGGCCAGCAGTACGGCAACCAGCAGTACGGCAACCAGCAGCCGTATGGCAGCCCGCAGCCCTACGGCAGCCCGCCGTCGCAGCTCACCCAGCTGCCGAGCACGCTGAAGACCGCCGTCACCTTCATGTATGTCGGCGGGGCGCTCGAGGCGATCGGAGCCATTACCTCGATCATCGGCGGCGCAGGGGCCACCGCCTTCGGCGCCGTGATCAGCGCGGGCCTGTGGTTCTGGATGGCGACGGCCGCCCGGCAGGGCCGCAACTGGGCCCGCGTGACCTCCACCGTCTTCTTCGGCATCGACTGCGTGCTGCTCCTGCTGATCCTGGCCGAGGCAAGCAAGCTCGCAGGCACCGCAGGAGTCGGCCTGGTGATCGGGTCGGCGGTGCTGCAGTGGCTGATCGGGCTGGTCGCGATCATCATGCTGTGGGCCAGGCCGTCGAGCGCCTACTTCAACGCGATGAGCGGGCGAGGGTTCTGAAGGCGAGGGTTCTGAGCCAGTGGCCAGGACGCTGAGCGGCCGCCGCGGGGCGCTCGTCCGCCATGAGCTACCTGGCGGCCGGGCTAGCTGTGGGCTGTCCTAGCGATATTCGGTCGCTAGGACCTTGACCGGCCACTCACCCCTCCTGATCATGGGCACCCATCGAAGCGTGGCTTGGTGCCGGCATGCGCGGCTGTGACGAAAACAGCCGCGAAGAGGCTCTGGTACGGCCAGCCGGCCATGCCCCGAAAATGACGTGGGCACTTCGCTGCTGCCCTGGCGACAGCCAGGTGCCCACGACTTGGCGGGCTGTGCGGCTGACCCCGGCTCGGGGCTAGCTGTCGGCGGGCGTTGCGGTCGGCCGGGCGCCGCCGCAGTCCGGGCACAGGCCGAACAGCTCCACCGTGTGCCCCACGTCGGAGAACCCGGCCTGCGCCGCGACCTGGTCGGCCCACCGCTCGACGGCCTTGCCCTCGACCTCCACGCTGCGCCCGCAGTTCCGGCAGGTCAGGTGATGGTGGTGGGCGTCGGTGCGGCACCGGCGGTAGAGCGTCTCGCCGGTTGCATCCCTGATCGCGTCGATCCTGCCCCTCTCACTCAGCGACTGCAGGTGCCGGTAGACCGTGGTCAGGCCGACCTGCTCGCCCCGTTCGCGCAGCTCGGCATGGATCTGCTGTGCGCTGCAGAATCCGGGCAGCCGGTCAAGCACGGCCGCCACGGCCTCTGCCTGCCTGGTGCCCCGGACCTTGGCGCCCTGCGGCCTGCCGCTCGGAGCATGCTCGGAGACGCTCACAACTCGCACGGTAGCAGCCGGCCGCCCTGTCGCCGTCCCCTGCGCGGTGCCCAGGACCGCCCGCACGTCCCGCGCCGGACCGTCCGCGCACCGGACCGCCCGCGCCATCGCGCCCCCGCGCGCTACCCGTGCGCGAGGATGGGGGAATGGCAGACCGGCTGGCGAACGCGACAAGTCCCTACCTGCTCCAGCACGCCGCGAACCCAGTGGACTGGTGGCCCTGGTGCGACGAGGCGTTCGACGAGGCCCGCCGCCGCGATGTCCCCGTGCTTCTCTCGGTCGGCTACTCGGCCTGTCACTGGTGCCACGTGATGGCGCACGAGTCGTTCGAGGACGAGCCGACCGCCCGGCTGATGAACGACAACCTCGTCTCGATCAAGGTGGACCGCGAGGAGCGCCCGGACGTGGATGCCGTTTACATGACGGCCACCCAGGCGATGACCGGCCAGGGCGGCTGGCCCATGACCGTGCTCATGACTCCGGACCGCGAGCCGTTCTACTGCGGCACCTACTTCCCGCGCGACTACTTCGTGCGGCTGCTCGCCACGGTCGCCAGGGCCTGGCGCCAGGACCGCCAGCGCCTGGTCGGCCGGGCGCAGGCGATCGCCGCCGCACTCGCCGAGAGCGCGGGCGGCAGGCCAGGGGCGGCCGCGGAGAGCGCGATCACGCCCGGCCTCGGCGATGCCGCCGTGGCGGCGCTGGCCAGGACCTATGACGCCCGCCGCGGTGGGTTCGGCGGCGCGCCGAAGTTCCCGCCGTCGACGGTGCTTGAGTTCCTGCTCAGGCACGCCGAGCGGTCTCCGGCTGGCCCAGCCTCGCCAGACGGGGAGGCCTCGTCAGCGGCGCAGGCGATGACGATGGCGGCGGGCACCGCGCAGGCCATGGCCCGAGGCGGCATCTACGACCAGCTCGGCGGCGGGTTCGCCAGGTACAGCGTGGACGCCGACTGGGTCGTGCCGCACTTCGAGAAGATGCTCTACGACAACGCCCAGCTGGCGCGGGTCTACGCGCACTGGTGGCGCCGCTCGGGCGGCGGCCTGGCCCGCCGGATCGCGCTGCAGACCTGCGACTGGATGATCGCCGACCTGCGCACCGGCGACGGCGGCCTGGCCAGCGCGCTTGACGCGGACAGCGCGGGCACCGAAGGCGCCTTCTACGTCTGGACTCCGGCCGAGCTTGCCGATGTGCTGGGGGCCGATGAAGGAAACTACGCGGCAGAACTATTCGCGGTGACGACTGCCGGTACCTTCGAGCACGGCCGCTCGGTACTCCAGCTTCCCGCCGACCCGGACGACGCCGACCGGTACGAGCGGATCAGGTCCGCGCTGCTCGCTGCCCGCGAGCTCCGGGTCAGGCCTGGCAGGGACGACAAGGTGGTCGCCGCGTGGAACGGGATGGCGATCACCGCTCTCGCCGAGGCCGGGCTGCTGTTCGGCCGGCCGGACTACGTGGCAGCCGCCACCGGGGTCGCCGAGCTGCTCGCCGGGGTGCACCTAGCCGACGGGCGGCTGGCGAGGACCTCGCGGGACGGCGTCGCCGGACCGAGCGCCGGGGTGCTCGAGGACTATGCGTGCGTCGCTGCCGGGTTCCTGACCCTGGCCGGGGTGACCGGCGAGGCGCGCTGGGTAGCGCTCGCCGGCGACCTGCTCGACGCCGCGCTCGGCCGCTTCCGCGACCACGACGGCGGCTTCTACGACACCGCCGACGACAGCGAGCGGCTGATCTACCGGCCTGCCGACCCGGCGGACGGCCCGACTCCGTCGGGTACCTTCGCGATCGCCGGGGCGCTGCTCAGTTACTCGGCCCTGACCGGGTCGGCGGCGCACCGCGAGGCGGCGGCCGCCGCACTCGGCGGCGTGCCGGCGATCGCCGCCCGGTATCCCCAGGCGGCCGGGTGGGGCCTGGCGGTGGCCGAGGCGTTCGTGGCTGGCCCCGACGAGATCGCGATCGTCGGCCCGAGCGCGGACCCGCGCACCGGCGCGCTGCACGAGGCCGCCATGCGCGCGGCCACTCCCGGCGCGGTCATCGCGCTCGGCGACGGCCAGAACGGCGGCCCAGCCATCCCGCTGCTCGCCGGCCGGGGCCTGGTCGGCGGCCAGCCGGCGGCCTACGTCTGCCGCGGGTTTTCCTGCCGGCTGCCGGTCACCACCCCCGCCGACCTGCTGGTCCAGCTCGGCTCCTGAGGACAGGCCGCCGCTGCGCAGCCGTCACCCCTGCGTCACCGCACCGACACGCGCGAGCCAGTTTCGGTGCGCATGCGGGTTATAAGCATGTTTCCCTACCGGATTAGTAGATCTTTCCCTGAGCCGTTCCAACCGGGCATAATTCGGGTAGCGCGATAGTGTGCCCCCGATCGGAAGGAACGTCAGGTTGCGCTCCTTTGCGCGCTGGCTGCTCCCCGTGGGCGTGTTCGCCGTCGTGCTCACGATGGCGCTGACGGGCATGCTCACGCCGCACCGGTCCCCGCTGTCGCCGCACGCCACCGCCGCCAACGGCACGGCTGTCAGGGGCACGCCGAGGCCGGCGCGGCGGATCACGGCCGACAGCGCCACCGGGGTCAGCGCGAAGGTGGGCGCCATCCCAGGCTCGCGTTCCCGTCCGGGTGATCACTGGCAGTACGCGACGGGCCGGGCCCCGAGCGCGTCGGTGATCGCCGCGAGGCCGCTGAAGCCGGCCGCGGGGAGGGGGCACCAGGTCAGCCGCCTGTTCCCGGCCGACGTGCTGGTGGTGGCGCCGCAGTCGCTGCCCGCCGGGCTGCTGGCCAGCGTCCGCAGGATGAACGGAGTGCAGGCCGCTGTGCCGGTCTCAGCGGGCCGGATCAAGGTCGACGGCGTCTTCGTGAACGTGCTCGGCGTCAACCCGGTCACGTTCCGGCCGTTCGCCGCCAAGCCCACGGCCCGCTCGACCATGCTCTGGCAGAACGTCGCGGCGGGCGGCGTGGCGATCTCCTACACGATGGGCAGCGACGACAGGCTGAGCCTGGCCAAGCCCGTGCGGGTAACCGGCGCACGGACGCTTGACCTGCCGGTGGCCGGCTTCGGGACCGTCGGCATCGCCGGCGTGGACGCCGTGGTCTCCGGCCGCGTCGCCGCCTCGCTCGGCCTGCCGTCAGCCAACGCGATCGTGGTCAGCGCGCCGCGCACCAGGCTGGACACCCTGATCGCCAGGATCAAGAAGAAAATCCCCGCCGCCGCGTCGGTCGCAGCCCTGGTGACCCAGGTGATCGTCGGCAAGGTGACGGTGACGACGGCTGCGGCCGGCGCCGTCGGGCTGACCGCCAGCGCGGGCCCTGGCCTGACCGCCACCGAACTCGCCAGGTTCCTCGCCGCGGCCAAGAGCAGGGTCGGCATGCCGTACGTCTGGGGCGGCGACGGCCCGACGACCTTCGACTGCTCCGGCCTGGTGCAGTGGTCGATGGCGCAGGCCGGAGTGGTGATGCCGCGGGTCGCTGCCGAGCAGGCGAGGACCGGCCCGCTGCTGCCGCTCAGCGAACTTGAGCCGGGCGACCTGCTCTTCTACCACACCGACCCGACGGCCCCCGAGTCCATCTCGCACGTGGCGATCTACCTCGGCAACGGCCTGATGCTCCAGGCGCCCGAGCCAGGCCTGGTCGTCCAGATCGTCCCGGCGGACTTCGGCGCCGGCTTCGCCGGCGCCGTCCGGGTCTACCCGAAGGTCGCCGCTGCCGTAGCGGCCGGCACGCCCGGCTGACCGCGGTGTCCAGCTGACCGAGGCCCGCCCGACACGCTGGACGATGGCCGAGCGGGCCCCTCGTCGGCCTGCGGCGGACGGTCCCGCCGCCGACCGATGCCGACGTGAGTTGGACTGGCGCGCCGCCCGCTGCGCGCGCCGTCCGTTCCAGGCCGGCCTGGAACGCTGCTCGCCGGGTCCGCCGCCAGGCCTCGCGGGGTACGCAGCCGGGGCTCGCCGGGCCCGCCGCCCGCTGGACAGACGTGCTTGCCACCTCCGAGAGGTTGTGTAATTATAATTACATGAGTACAGACGAGACCAAGCAAGGGTCAGCGGCTGAGCGACTGCGCGGCTGGTTCACCGGCAGGCTGCCGGGCGAGTGGCTGGACGGGGCTATCGAGGTCAAGGTTGACCGCGAGGAGATCACGGTGATCGTGCCGATCGCGCCTGCGCAGACCGCCGAAGGCGCGTCCGACGCCGAGCGGGCCGCGGCCTGGGAGGGCCGCAGCCGCAGGTTCCGCGAGGAGACCAGGCAGCAGCGGATCGAGATCGCCCGCGAGGCCGAGCACACCTACGGCCGCAAGGTCTCCTGGGGTGTGAGCGACGGCGACCGTACGGTCATGTTCACCACGTTCTCGGTGCCCGTGATGACCAGGCTCAGGCAGGCCGAGCGACTGGTGCTGGACACGCTGGTGGACGCCGGCGTCGCGCGGAGCCGAAGCGACGCGCTCGCCTGGTGCGTCCGGCTGGTCGGCGAGCACGAGGACTCCTGGCTCGGCGACCTCCGCGAGGCGCTGCGCCGAGTCGAGGAGATCAGGGCCGAGGGCCCGCGCTCTGCCTGACCCACCGCGTCCGCCGTCCGCACGGCGCGCCGTACAACGGCCGCCAGGCCTCCCCTGCCCGGGTCGGCGCCCGCTGTCCACCTCGATCCTCGGGTCGCTCCCACCGTCTGCCGCCCGCCTCGATTCCCGGTCGCGTCGATTGGCCATCCAAGGCCGTCAGTGATCGCGTCGGCCGCCCGCTGTCCGCGTCGGTTCCCCGTCGCGCCGGCTGCTGTCAGCCTCGGTTCCCATCGCGCCGGCTGGCCACGCCGATGTGCTCACCGCGCTGCCAGATCTGTCGGTCGCCGTGCCGTCCTCGGGCCTGTAATGGTCATCGCGCAGGGCCCCGTCCACCTCACGTCGGCAGTTTTTCGTGTGCGGGCTGAACGCCCGCCGGCGCGTCCCGCACCTGCCGTGTCCGCCAGTCGTCGGTCCGCGGCCACGCCCGCTCATGCAAACGTATGCCGACGGGGGGATATTTTATCCGGGCTGCTCCGGGGTACACTCCCCAAATCAATCCCGCCAGTCCGGGCGTATTTGGCCTGCCCTGGACTGGTACCCGTCGAGCGGAGCGATCTGGGTGAGCCAACGAGGAGGAGCAGTCCGTGGTGTATGAGGTGAAGGCCGCGTTGGTGGAGTGGAATCCGACTACTGAGCGCCTGCGCGAGCTGACCGAGAAGATGCCCAACTGCCAGGTGACTGAGTTCAGAAACGTGGTCGTCAAGGCCAGGGTGGACTCGCGGAGCACGAGGTCGACGTTCGTCGTCGACGATTCGACCAACGCCACCAAGCAGACCATCAGCCGCGAGGAATACGACCGGATCTCCGCCGAGCAGGACGCCTACATTGCTGGCCAGCACATGGTGGTCGTGGACGGCTACATCGGCTCGGATCCTGAGTTCCGCACCAGGGCGCGACTGATCATGGAGGCGGCGAACGCGAACGTCGCCGGCATGCAGAAGCAGCTCTACTACCCGGTCAGACCCGACTACGATCCGGCGACCTGGGAGCCCGACACCACAGTCATCTACACGCCGAACCTTCCGGCCCCCGGCTATCCCGACGGCCGGGTGATCGCCGTAGACCTCAACGCCAACATCACCCGCGTGCTCAACTCGGACTACTTCGGTGAGTCCAAGAAGGGCGGGCTGCGGATGTGGAACAACATCGTCTACAACCGCGGCGGCCTGGCCCTGCACGCCGGCTGCAAGGTGATGCCGCGGGACGGCGACCCGACGTCGATCCTGATCGTGGGCCTGTCCGGCACAGGGAAGACCACCACGACGTTCACCACTCAGCTGGAGAGCAAGCCCGCCCAGGACGACTTCGTCGCGCTGATGCCGGACGGCAAGGTCTACACGACCGAGAACGGCTGCTTCGCCAAGACGTTCGGCCTGGACCCGCGGTACGAGCCCGCGATCTACCACGCCACCACCAAGCCGGACGCCTACCTAGAGAACGTGTCCGTCGACGAGCACGGCAAGGTCGACTTCTTCGACACCTCCTACACCAAGAACGGCCGTACCACCTGGCCGTTCTCCTACGTCCACCCGTGGCCTGGCAACGAGGTCCCGCCCGCCGAGTTCCTGCTGATCCTGAACCGCAACGAGAACATCGTGCCCGGCGTGGCCAGGCTGGACCGGGCGCAGGCGGCCGCGTACTTCATGCTCGGCGAGACGACGGGCACCTCGGCGGGCGGCAAAGACGAGGAGGGCAAGTTCCTGCGGGTGCCTGGGACGAACCCGTTCTTCCCGAGGAACATGGCCGACATGGGCAACCGGATGCTCGAGCTGCTCGACAGCCGCGAGCTGAAGGTCTACGTGCTCAACACCGGCCGGGTCGGCGGCACCGACGAGGCCACATCCAAGAAGGTGACGATCCCCTACTCCTCGGCCATCGTCCAGGCCATCGTCGAGGACTCGATCCACTGGGTGACGGACCCGGACTTCGGCTATGAGGTCGCGTCGTCGCTGCCGGGGATCGACGACCTCGAGATCCTGCAGCCACGCAAGCTGTACGAGCGGCAGGGTCGGCAGGAGGAGTACCGGGGCATGGTCGACCGGATCAAGAAGGAGCGCCGGGAGTACCTGGCCTCGTTCCCCGGGCTCGACGACGCCATCGTCAAGTCGATCGGCTGACCCAGCGGTGGCGGCCCGGGCCGGGCCGGGCTGCCACCGCTCGCTCCCGGGCCGGGCCGGGCTGCCACGGTCCGCTCTTGGCCCCGGCCGGGCTGCCACGTTCCGCTCCCGGGCCGGGCCGGGCTGCCACGGTCCGCTCCCGGGCCGGGCCGCGACCCGGCTCCGGCCCACGCTGAGCCGCGGGCTGGCCGTCCCGCCCCCAAGCCCCAAGCCCCCGGCAGCCCGGCCCCTGCAGCCCGGCCCCCCGGCGCACTTCCGCGCCCCGGCGAACCCGCCGCGTGTGGGATCCTGGATCCGCCATAGCCGGTGTTAACGTTCCGTTATGAAAGAACTACGCTGCGTAGATGGCTCGCTGCTCGGCGTCGCTGCTGTCCCGTGTCATGACAAGGCCGGGCAGCCGTACGAGGTAACGCTGAGGCTGGTCAGGGACCGGCAGCCGTTCGCCGTGGTCGGCGAGCGGTGCGGCTATCAGCTCGCGGCGCTCGCAGCGCAGGTCCAGGCCGCGCGCGATGACCCTGAGCAGGCCAGGTACTGGCCAGATCCGGACGACAGGTTCCCCGAATCGCACGGCATCCGGGCGCCCGGCGCCGCCCGTTCCCGCGCGACTGGCCCCGCTCAGTCCCGCACGGCGTTCCTGCCCGGCGAGCGGGAGTATTTCACGCTCAAGTCCCGCGATCGCGGTGACCTGCCTGGTCTCGGTGAGGTGCGGTGCGTGCTGCGCTCGACCGCCCAGTGGCACGCCAGCACCGCAGAAGCGGGCCCCGGAGGCGGCCCGGCCGGCCCCGGATACTGGCGGCTGAGCCGCCGCGCGGTGCTTGAGGCGTGGGGCGACAGTGGCACAGGAGTACGGGCTGTGCTGACTTCGGCCGAACTGGTCAGGTTCTTGGATACGGTTCTTAGAGAACCGGATGGAGCCGCTGTGGCTACCGCACTCCCCGCTGCCCAGGCGGGCGATGAGCAGCCAGGGCGACGCGGCTGGCCGGCGTGGCGGCAGCGAGGAAAGGTGCCGGATGGGTCTGCGCGATCTCGTCTACCGGTTCTACGAGCGGCGGCTCGGAGCGTCGCTTTCGCCGTCGGTAATCCCCAGGCACGTGGGAGTGATGTGCGACGGTAACCGTCGCTGGGCCCGCTCGGCTGGCCTGCTTGACGTCAGCAGCGGTCACCGCAAGGGTGCCGACAAGATCTTCGAGCTGCTCGACTGGTGCCGCGAGGCCGGCGTCGAGGTGGTCACGCTGTGGCTGCTGTCCACCGACAACCTTGTGGCCAGGCCAGAATCCGAGCTCGAGCCCCTGCTTGAGATCATCGAGGACACCGTCAGGCAGCTTGTCGCGCAGCACTGGCGGGTCAAGCCGGTCGGAGCGCTCGACCTGCTCCCCGCCGAGATGGCCCAGGTGCTCAAGGACGCGGGGGAGGCCACCGCCGAGTTCCCTGGCCTCAAGGTCAACGTCGCCGTCGGCTACGGCGGTCGGCGCGAGATCGCGGACGCGGTCCGCTCGCTGCTGCAGGAGCACGCCACCAGGGGGACCACGATCGAGGAGCTCGCCGAGATCCTCGACGTCGAGCACATCGCCGAGCATCTGTATACCGCCGGCCAGCCCGACCCCGACCTGGTGATCAGGACCTCGGGTGAGCAGCGGCTCGGCGGCTTCCTGCTCTGGCAGAGCGCGCACTCTGAGTTCTACTTCTGCGACGCCTACTGGCCCGCCTTCAGGAAGGTGGACTTCCTGCGCGCGCTGCGCTCCTACGCGGGCAGGCACCGCAGGTACGGCACCTGAACCGCTCACCAGGCCAGTCGCGGCCCGCCCCGATCCGCTCAGCGGGCCGGGCAGGCGACCACATGCACGCCGCGCCCGCCATGAACAGGCCGCGGAAAGTTCACCCGCGCTAGAGAGTTCGTGGCGTGCCGCTACTTCCGCACACCGCCATCTGCCAGGTACCGTCTGGTCTGACGGGCGGTGTGTAGCCGCCCGGCGGGAAGGCCCTCGAGATTCTCGAGCTTCGCGTCCTGGCACGCAGGCGAGATGAGCGAAAGGGCCGGCGCCCGGTCCTTCGCCGGCCGGTCCCGGTCCCTCCGACACGCTTGTGTCCAACGCGGCGCTCAGTGCGCTCAGGGGAGAGTGAGTGGCTATTTCCGCAACCGCCCGCGCATCGCGGCTCAACCGTACCAGCAGTACCGCAGCGACACCGGCAGACGACGGCGCCACCCGGCCGCCCGTCAGCCGGTCTAGGCAGGGCAGAGCCGGAGCCGACAACGGCGCCGGGGCTGACCGCCGCACCTACGTGCTCGACACCAGCGTCCTGCTCGCCGATCCCGGCGCGATCGGCAGGTTCGCTGAGCACAAGGTGGTCCTGCCGCTGGTGGTCATCACCGAGCTTGAGGCGAAGCGCAACCATCCCGAGCTGGGGTTTTTCGCGCGGGCGGCGCTGCGGCACCTGGACGACCTGAGGCTTGATCACGGTCGGCTCGACGCCGACGTCGAGATCGGGGACCTCGGCGGCACGGTCCGGGTGGAGCTCAACCACACCGACCCCTCGGTGCTCCCTGCCGGGTTCAGGCTGGGCGATAACGACACCAGGATCCTGGCGGTCGCGCGCAGCCTGGCCGCCGAGGGCGACGACGTCGTCCTGGTCAGCAAGGACCTCCCGCTGCGGATCAAGGCCGCGTCCATCGGCGTGCCCGCGCAGGAGTACCGCGCCGAGCTGCCGCTGGACTCCGGCTGGACCGGCATGCGCGAGGTCGAGGTGACCGGCGCGGACATCGACCAGCTCTACCAGAGCGGCACGATCGAGAGCGAGGCCACGCGCGACCTGCCGTGTCACACCGGGCTCGTGCTGTACTCGGCGAGCGGCACCGGCAGCGCGCTAGGCCGCGTGCAGCCAGACAAGTCGGTCCGCCTGATCCGCTGCGACCGGGATGTGTTCGGCCTGCGGGGGCGGAGCGCCGAGCAGCGGGTCGCGCTCGACCTCTTGCTCGACCCGGAGATCGGGATCGTCTCGCTCGGCGGCCGCGCCGGCACGGGCAAGTCGGCGCTCGCGCTCTGCGCCGGGCTCGAAGCGGTGCTCGAACGCCGCCAGCACCGCAAGGTCGTCGTCTTCCGGCCGCTGTACCCGGTCGGCGGTCAGGAGCTCGGCTACCTGCCTGGCTCGGAGGCCGAGAAGATGAACCCGTGGGGCCAGGCCGTGTTCGACACGCTGTCGGCAGTCACCACGCCTGATGTTATCGACGAGGTGGTCGCCAGGGACATGCTCGAGGTGCTGCCGCTCACCCACATCAGGGGGCGCTCGCTGCACGACTCGTTCGTGATCGTGGACGAGGCCCAGTCGCTGGAGCGCGGCGTGCTGCTCACCGTGCTCTCCAGGATCGGGACGGGCTCGCGGGTTGTGCTCACCCACGACGTCGCGCAGCGCGACAACCTGCGCGTCGGCCGGCACGACGGCGTCATCGCGGTGATCGAGAAACTCAAGGGCCACCCGCTGTTCGCCCACGTCACGCTGGTGCGCTCGGAGCGCTCACCGATCGCCGCGCTGGTCACCGAGATGCTGGAGGACGTCACCTAGCCGACCTGACCCGCCCGCGGCGCGGCCCGGCACGGTCGGCGCGGGCGCCATCGCCTGACGCGTTGCCGGCCTCGGGTTACCGCACTGGCCCGGGGGCGGTACCGTCATCAGCGTCATGAGCTACATCCGCGACGCGCACGCTCCGGCCACAGCCACCGCGAGCCGGGGGCAGGCTGCCGCCGGGACCGGCACCGCTGTTCCCGTTTCGGTAATCATGCCGGTACGCAATGAAGAGCGGCACCTTGGCGAATCGGTCAGCCATGTGCTGAGCCAGGATTACGCTGGTGAGCTCGAACTCGTGCTCGCGGTCGGGCCGTCCAAGGACAAGACCGAAGAGATCGCAAAACGGCTCGCGGCGGCCGATCCCCGGATCACCGTGGTGGCCAACCCGTCGGGGCAGATTCCCAGCGCGCTGAACGCCGCGGTCAGGGCGGCGCGGCACGAGTTCCTCGTCAGGGCCGACGGGCACTGCATGCTGCCGCCCGGGTACGTGGCCACGGCCATGCGGACTCTCGCCGAGACCGGGGCGGTCAACGTCGGCGGCATCATGGCGGCCGAGGGGACGACGCCCTTCCAGGAGGCGGTCGCCTGGGGAATGACCTCGCCGTTCGGGGTCGGCTCGGCGCCGAACCACACCGGCGGCAGTGCCGGACCGGCCGACACCGTGTATCTTGGCGCGTTCCGCCGTGCCGCCGTAGAGAGCGTGGGCGGCTACGACGAGCGGTACCTGCGGGCCGAGGACTGGGAGATGAACCACCGGATCCGCGAGGCCGGCGGGCTGATCTGGTTCGAGCCAGCAATGCAGGTCAGCTACCGGCCAAGGACCAGCGTCGTCGCGCTCGGCGCGCAGTACTTCCAGTACGGGCGGTGGCGCCGGGTGGTGGCCAGGCAGCACGCCGGGACGATCAACCTGCGATACCTGGCGCCGCCGGCTGTGGTCACGGTGCTCGGGGTGGGGACCCTAGTCGGCGTCGCCGGGCTGATGGCGCTCGCCGCCGGGGACGGCGGCTGGCCGCCCGTCGTGCTCACGATCGGACTCGCCGCGCCGCTGGTCTACCTGCTCGGGCTGCTCGCGGTCGGCGCGACCGCGTTCGGCAAGTTGCGGGGTAAGGCGTTGGCCTGGCTTCCGGTCGCGCTCGCGACCATGCACGTCTGCTGGGGGAGCGGCTTCCTGACCAGTCCGCGGCACCTGGTGCCTGGTGGCCGTCCTGCTGGCCGTCCCGTGGGTCGGCCGACGGTCTAGGCGGTTCCTGGCTCGGCCGGCCGTCGGCCAGGCCGGCCAGAGGGCTCGAAGTTGCTGACCGCCGCCGTCTCCCACGGGCCGGGTGGCTCGTGCGCTGTCCCGCTCTGTCGAGCCGGGTGGCTCGTGCGCTGTCCCGCTCTGTCGAGCCGGGTGGCTCGTGCGCTGTCCCGCTCTGTCGAGCCGCGTGACCACCATCCCCGCTCTTCGGCGCCACGGCTTCTTTGCATCCGCTGGCGCCTCTTTGCATCCTCTAGTGCTTCGTATAAGCCGCATAACGGATGTGATCATGACGTCAGCGGATGCAAAGTGACCGGCCCTGGGATTACGGAGACCCGGAGGGAGGGTTGATTGGGGTTGTTTGGGGGTTTTCGGGATCGGACCGGACCGGTTGGTCTGGCTGGGTTTCGGGGTACGGCGGGTCATGGGTCGGTCGGGGGCGGTCCGGTCTCGGTCAGGGCGGCCTCGGCGATGCGCACGTCGTCCGGGAAGGTGATCTTGAGGTTGCGCTCGCTGCCACGGATCACGTTGACCGGGACGTCAGGCAGGTAGCGCAGTACTATCCCGCAGTCATCCGTCGCCCTGAACCCTTCCGCGGTTCGGTCCGCTGCCGCCAGCTGATAGGCGCGCCGGATCACAGAGAGCCGGAAGCCCTGCGGAGTCTGGCAGCGGCCGAGCGACTCGCGTGGTGGGATGGCCGTCATCACGCCGTCGGCCATCTCGACGATGGTGTCTGAGGTTGGAATCACGACACCCAGCGCCTCGCAGTCGGCCAGCCCGGCGACGCAATCGGCGATGATGCGCTGGTCAACCAGCGGCCGTGCGGCGTCGTGGAAGAGCACATTGCAGTCGGTGCCGGGTGGCCGGGTTTCCGTGAGCAGGTCGATCGCCCGGCTGGTGGAACCCGGCCGATCCGCGCCGCCTGCGATGATCTTGGTGACCTTGCCATAGCGGTCGCCCAGGATGCGAGCGGCCTCGCCGATCAGGTCGTCCGGCATCACCACGATGACCTCGTCCACTCCTGGTGCCTGGTCGAATGCCGCGACGCAATGCTCGAGCAGCGTCCGGCCGGCGAGCAGCTGGAGCTGCTTCGGAGTCGGCCCGCCGAGCCTGGCGCCGGACCCGCCGGCCAGGACCACGGCTACGGTCTGCATGATCGGACCCTACCGAGCGCTTGCAGCGGCCCGCGCCACCGGCCGCTGCAAGGAGTTCGACGGTTCAGCGCCGTCGGCAGTTGGCTCACCCCAGTCCTGAGCCCAGGGCTGGCCCAGGACATCGCGACCAGTTGATGCCGCAGGTCGCAGCTGCAGATCGCGACATCGACGCGCCACGGTGCCGAGCCGCGCTGACTGGCCCGCCGGTCCAACGGCCCGGCTAACGCCCGGCATTGGACCCTAAATCGGGCGCTCAGTTCTCTGGCTGGCCCCTGCGCCGGAATCGTGGGCACTTCGCTGCTGCTATAGCGACAGCGAAGTGCCCACGAACTTCTCCGGCCGGTGGCTGCGCGACAGCTATGTGCCCACGAACTTCTCCGGCCGGTGGCTGCGCGACAGCTATATGCCCACGATGTCCTCGGCCGGGGTCGGCGGGGTCGGCGGGGTCGGCTGGGGACACTGGCCGGTGCGGTCGCCACCTCGGAGCATTCGGCGCGCCGATTTCGCGGGAAACTCGGAGCCCTTTCGGCCATCCAAGTACGCTGAGTCGCTGATTAAACGCAGCAGGTCAATACCGCTTGCGTCATGGAGGCCGCAATCGTCTCAGGACTGAAGCGCTCGGGCGGCGGGAGGCCGGTCGTCGGCCGCGGCGCCGGGCGGCGGCCTGACTGGGGCGGCACGGTGGTTCGGCTTGCTGCCCTTTCTGGCGCGTGCGCCGTCAAGCTCCGCGGCGTGCTCCGCGCGCCGACCGCCTGGGCGGCGGCGCGGTCCATAACACCCAACTCGCTGGCTGGCGTCTCGCTTTTGCTGGCCCTTTGCGCGGCGGCGTGGTTCAGCGGCGGCCAGGGTGAGGACACGCTTCGCGGCGCGGTCGCCGCATGCGGCTGGTACCTGACATTGCGAGGCGCCCGACAAGTCGCAGCTTTCAATGCCGCGCCGGGCACCGGCGCCCCGGCCGCAAGCCCGCCTCCGCTGCGCGATGGCGGATCGGAGCGGCAAGCGGGCTCCCGGCAGCAGGCAGACCGAGTGCGGCGCGTGGCCCCGGAGTTCCGAGCGGGCCCGAAGTGGCGGGCAGGGGCTGAGCGGCAGCCCGGTCAAGAGTGGCGGGCAGGCCCGCAGTGGCGATCGGATCCGGAGCGGCAAGCCAGCCGAGCGCTGGAGGGCAGTACCGACTGGCTCGTCCTTCCCAGCGTGACCTGGACTGTGGCAGACGAGGACGAACCGCCAGCCGTCGCAGCGGATGCGGCCGGCGCGCGAGGTAACGGCATCCTGGGTGCCGCCATGCGAGGAGCCGCCATGCGAGGAGCCGCCATGCGAGGAGCCGCCATGCGAGGTGCTGCCACGCGGGGTGCGGGCGGGCGAGATGCGGGCGGGCGAGATGCGGGCGGGCGAGATGCGGGCGGGCGAGGTGCGGGCGCGCTAAGGGCCGGCCAGACCTGGCCAGGCAGGGGAGGCGACGTACCCGACGCGACAAGGACTGGGCCGGCGCAGGCCAGTGCGGCGATAACCGGAGAGGCGTGGACTCGCCCAGCGGTGCCTGGCGTGGCGGGATCAGGCGCGGCAGTGAGCGGCGCGCATGCTCGTGGCTTCGGCTGGCTCGCGGCGGTCTGCGCGATGACCGCCGAGTGCGCCATCTACGGCGGAATAGCCGCCGGCGGCCAGTCGGCCGGGCGGGGCCTGTGGCCGGTCGCCGTCATCACGATCGCATCTGTTGCGCTCGCCGAGATGGTCGGCGCGTGCTATCCCGTTCGCGGTGCTGGACAGACCGGCGTCGGAACCGTCAGCACCGGTCATATCGGCGCGGCACAGGCCAGCGGCGGCGGAGTGCCCGGCGGCGACAAACTGGTCGGCAGCGGGTCCGCGGTCAGTCGATCGGTCGACTCCGGGCACTGTGACCCCGAGTCGCGTGGCCGCGCGTGGCTGAGCGCTGGTGAGGCAAATGGTACGAGCGGCGGCTACGGCGATGCCCGACCTGCACTCGCGCGGGAACCGATGTGGGGTGAACTCGGGGCCCTGTGGATCAAGGTGTCGCGGCGGCTGCCCGGTCGGCTCTTGGGCGTCCCCGCGGGTGCGCGGGTGCTGCTCGTTCTTGCCGTGCTGTGGATAGCAGGGCCGAAGGACGCGCTGCTCGCGCTGCCGGTCTTCGAGGCGGCGTGGGTCGGCTGCGTCCTGGCCCTGGCGAGCTGGCACGCCGGCGCGGACCGGGCCACGAAGGCAGGACGTGGCGCCGGGGCGGTGAGGGTCGGCGGTGCGGTGAGGGCCAGCGGTGCGGAACGCGGCGCCGGGACCGCAGCCTCCGCTGCCGCTGGAGCCGTAGCGGGTGCTGGGGGCGCACCGATCGCCGGATCTGCGTATGCCGCCGACGCGGCGCGCACTGCGGGGTCAGTTGCCGCCGCGGAAGTGATGGCCGCCGCGACGGGCACGCTTGTTGGGGGATGGTCGGACCCTGGGATTGTGCTGGCCTGCCGCGACGATGGGCCGGTGGCACGCTGGGCGGGCCGCCTGGTCCAGGGCAACCTGATCCCGCTGCCGCCGGCCATCGCCGGCCTGTTCGCCACCGCGATGCTGGCCACACTCGGCCTGCGCAGCCTGTCCGCGCTCGTCGCGCTGACGCCGCCGGTCGTGATGATGCTGGCAGCGCCGGGGTCGAGTCATCCGCACCAGGGGCGCTTCGACTGGCTGGTGCCTGCCCTGCTGGTGGCGGCGCAGTTCACCTACTTCGCGCCGCTGGGCTTCGCGCTCGCCGTGCCCGGTCCGGTGATCTTCTCCGCTTGCGCGCTCACGGCCGTCTGGTACACGAGTGTCATCGCGGGTGCTCCGCGCATGGCTGCCTCCGGCATCGGCTGGGAAGGACGGATGTTCGGAATCGGCCTGGCGGCCACTTTCGGCGTCGCGACCGTCGGGTACGTTGGGCTCGCGGCGTACCTCGGTGCGCTCGTCTGCCGGACAGTCGTGTCGGGCTACCTGCATTCCAGGGAGGAAGTGCGCCGTTGATCGGCATGGTGCTCGCCGCCGGGGCCGGCCGCAGGCTGCGACCCGACACCGACGGCCTGCCCAAGGCGCTGCTTCCGGTGGCCGGCGAGCGGACCATCCTGGATATCGCGCTGGCCAATCTCGCCGCGGTGGGGCTGACCGAGGCGATCATCATCGTCGGCTACGCCGCGGGCCGGGTCGCCGACCGTCTCCCCGCGATGGCCGCCGAGCATCGGATTGCGCTCGACCTGGTGCACAATGACCGCGCCGAGGAGTGGAACAACGCCTACTCCCTCTGGCTCGCGCGCGAGTATTTCGGCCGCGGCGTGCTGATGGTGAACGGCGACACGGTGCATCCGGTCGGCGTGGAGAAGGCCCTGCTCGCCGCGAACCGCCGCCCTCGGTCGCCGCTCGGCCGGATCGTGATCGCGATCGACGACATCAAGACGCTGGCCGAGGAAGAGATGAAGGTCGTGCTCGACGAGCACGGCATGCTGCGGCGGATCACCAAGCAGATGGATCCCGCGCACGCCCACGGCGAGTACATCGGCGCCACGCTGATCGAGCCCTCGGCGGCGGACGGCCTGGCCGACGCACTTGAGGCCACCTGGCGGCGCGATCCGAACCTGTACTACGAGGACGGGTTCGCCGAGTTCGCCGCGCGGGGCGGTGACGTGCTCGCGGCCCCGATCGGCGCGGTGGACTGGGTCGAGGTTGACAATCATGCGGATCTGCGCAGGGCCAGGGAGATCGCCGGACGCTGCTAGTCTCGCGGGAAACCGCGGCGTCCGAGCCGCATGCCTGGCCGGCAACCGCCGTACCGGGGGACGCCAGACCGGGGAACGCCGGACCGGGACCGCCGAACTGCGGGTCCGCCGGGTCAGGCCGCCCGCGGGCGCTCTGGCTGAGGAGGGCCATGCCGCTACTGGCGCGAATGCTCGCCGCTCCGCTGATCATCGACGTCCGGCCCGGGGCGATCGCCGGGCTGGCCGAACTGCTGGCCGACCGGAAGATCGCCAGCCGCGGCCAGGTCGCGATCGCTGTCGGGCCCGGTCAGGGTGAGGCCATCGCATCGGATCTGCGGCTGGATGCCAGCGCGGTGTTCCGGGTGGCCGACGGCAGCTACGACAGCGCGGTCGACCTCGGCAACAAGCTCAGGGCTACCTCGCCCGAGGCGGTGGCTGGCATCGGCGGCGGGCAGACCATCGACGTCACCAAGCTGGCCGCGCACATTGCCGGGATCCCGATGGTCTCGGTGGCGACCAGCCTGGCCCACGACGGGATCGCCTCGCCGGTGAGCACGCTGCGGCGCGTCTCGGGCACCGGCTCGTACGGGGTGGTGCCGCCGGTCGCCGTGGTCGTGGACCTTGACCGGGTGCGGCAGGCCCCTGGCAACCTGTCGATCGCCGGGATCGGTGACGTGGTGAGCAACCTGTCCGCGGTCGCCGACTGGGAGCTCTCCGCGGCCGACACCGGCGAGGCCGTGGACGGCCTCGCCGTGGCGATGGCGCGATCGGCCGCACACGCGGTGCTCCACCAGCCAGGTCCGGGCACCTCGGAGGAGTTCCTGACCGTCCTGGCCGAGGCGCTGATCCTGTCCGGCATGGCGATGGCGGTAGCGGGATCCAGCCGCCCGGCCAGCGGCGGCGATCACGAGATCATGCACGCGGTGAACGAGCTCTTCCCAGGAACGGCCGGCCATGGCGAGCTGGCCGGCATCGGGGCGCTGTTCTGCGCGCTGCTTCGCGAGGACGCCGAGCAGTTCACGGCGGTATCGTCCTGCCTGGAACGGTACGGCCTGCCCAGGCTTCCACAGGACATCGGCCTGTCCCCCGAGCAGTTCGCAGCGGCGGTCTGCCATGCCCCGGCCACCAGGCCAGGGCGGTACACGATCCTGGAACGGCTGGCGATGTCGCCGGACGAGGCCGCCAAGCGAGTGGAGGAGTATGTCAGGGCCATCGCTGACTGAGCTCAGGGCGAAGGGCCAGCCGCAGGCGGTGCTCGACCGCCTGAACGACGAGCACTGGCTTGGCCGGCTCTACGGCCGCAAGCTGTCCGTCTACTTCACCTGGGTCTTCGCCCGCCTTGGCTGGTCGCCGAACGCGGTGACGGTCGCCTTCATCGTGTGCGGGATCGCGGCTGGCGTGGTGATCGCGTTCGGCGGGCTGGCGACCGCGGTGGTCGGTGCAGTTCTCGTCCAGCTCTACCTGATCTTCGACTGCTCCGACGGGGAGCTTGCCAGGTGGTCCGACCGCAAGTCGGTCTCCGGCGTCTACCTGGACGGCATCGGGCACTACCTGGGCGAGAGCGCCCTGCTGGTCGGGCTAGGCTTCCGCGCGCAGGGCCAGCTGACCATCGCAGGCGACTACGTGACCGCGGGCATCGCCGCGGCGCTGCTCGCCATGCTGGTCAAGGCCGAGACCGACAACGTGGTCGTTGCGCGGGCCAAGGCCGGCCTGCCCGCCGGGCACGACGACACGGCGCTCGCGCCGACCGGCACGGGGCTGGCCAGGGCCAGGAAGCTGGCCAGCCTGCTGCGGATCCACAGGATCACCCACGCGGTCGAGCTCTCGCTGCTGATCCTGGCCGCGGCGATCATCGATTCGGTACGAGGTGATCTGATCGCGACGCGGGTGCTCGTGGTCGCGTGCCTGGTCGTGGCAGCCCTGATGGTGGCCGCGCACCTGGTGGCCATCATTGCGTCGAGGCGGTTGCGTTGAAATTGTCGGTTGTGATCTTGACCATGGGCAATCGCCCCGTCGAGCTCTCCAGAGCCATCGAGAGCACGGAGCCGCTGAGCGCCGCGGGCGGCGAGGTGGTGGTCGTGGCCAACGGCGCCGACGCGGGGCCGGTGCCGGACGGCGTGATCACGGTCCGGCTCGAGGAGAACCTCGGCGTGGCCGGCGGGCGCAATGCCGGCGTGCGTGCCTGCGCGGGCGACGTGGTGCTCTTCCTCGACGACGACGGGTGGTACCCCGATGGGGTGGCGCTGGGCGAGCACGTCAGCTCCCGGTTCGGGGCCGAACCGCAGCTCGCCGTGCTGTCGTTCCGTGTCGCCGATCCTGACGGCGGCGCGGGGGCGCGCTGGCACGTGCCGCGGTTGCGGGCCGGCGATCCCGAGCGGTCATCGGTGGTTACCACGTTCGCTGGCGGCGCATGCGCGATCCGGCGGTCGGCGTACCTGGAGGCCGGCGGGCTGCCTGACGCGTTCTTCTTCGGGCATGAGGAGACTGACCTGTCCTGGCGGCTGATGGACCTCGGCTACCGGCTGGAGTACGACGCGGCCGCGGTGATGTGCCACCCGCCGGCGCACAACGCCAGGCACGCGATGTGGTACCGGCTCGAGGCGCGGAACCGGGTCTGGGTGGCGCGCCGGAACCTGCCGTGGCCGCTCGCCGTCGCCTACCTGGCGGACTGGATGGCGATCACGGTGCTCAGGGAGCGGTCGCCGGCCGCGCTGCGGGCGTGGTTCGGCGGCTTCCGTGAAGGCTGGCGCCTCGATCCCGGCCGGCGCCAGCCGATCAAGCTGCGCACCGCCTGGCAGATGACCAGGTCAGGCCGTCCCCCCGTGATCTAGGCGCCGGCTCGCCGCCCCCGTTCCGGCCGACTCGGCAGCTCCGGCCCGCGCCGGCGACCGAGTTCCGGGCCGCGCCCGCGACCGAGTTCCGGGCCGCGCCCGCGACCGAGTTCCGGGCCGCCCCCGGCGACGCGGGTTCCCGGCCCGCGCTGGCGATCGAGCCCCGGCCCGTCCAGGTGCCGAGCCCCGGCCCGCCCCGGCGACCTGAGTTCGCGGCTCGCCCCGGCAACCCAGATTCCTGGCCAGGTCGGCCCGGGAACCGGAGCTCTTTCCATCCGCCACGGCCACTTATCATCCGCTACAGCCACTTATCATCCGCTAGCGTCATGATCACGGGGCTTTTGGGCTGATTTGCGAGGCGCTAGCGGATGATAAGACGATCTCGCCTGGCGGCGGCAGTCGCACAGCCGAGAAACTTGTCCGATATTGCCCGGTTTGCTCTCCGGTCAGTCGCTGGACCGGGCCGGGGCTGGGTCGCGCTGGGCCGGGCGAGGCGGGGCCGGGCGAGGCGGGGCCGGGCGAGGCGGGGCCGGGCGAGGCGGGGGCCGGGCGAGGCGGGGGGGCCGGGGCTGGGTCAGGGTTGGGTCAGGGTTAGGTGCTCATCTGGGCCTAGGTCTGGCCTAGGTCTGGGCTAGGTCGGCATGGGCGGACTGCCAGTCGCGGTACCAGGCGGCGAACCATGGTTCGCCCGCAGCGAGCGGCACGATGTAGGCCACGGTCTGGGCGTAGTAGGCGCGCTGCCGGTCCGGGCCGAGGTGGCGCAGCGTCTGCACGTTGCTCGCCCGGTCGGCGAGCTTGACAACCACCGCGTCCCGCGGAGCCCCGGCGAGCCTGCTCAGCGCCGCCTCCTTGATCGCGGTCTTGTCCTCGCCGGGCCTGGCGTCGGGAATGGTCACCCAGCTGACCAGCTCGGCGACCCGCGGCCCGAACCGCTCGGCGATCTCGTCGCCGGTCGCGTCCGTGTCCTCGATGACGTCGTGCAGCACGGCAGCGACCAGCACGTCGGGGTCGGTCACGCCGGCCCCGACCACCAGGATCTCCAGCGCCTCGAGCAGATGCTCCAGGTAAGGAACGCCGGTGAGCCGTCGCTGGTCGCCGTGCCTCAGGCTGGCGTAGACGACCGCGTCGGCCAGCCGTTCCGCGGTGGCGGCCGGGAGCCGCTCGCGCAGGCCGGCCTCCGCCTCGGCCGCGGTGTGCCAGTCCGTAAAGATCCTCACCGCGCCATTCTCGCGCGGGCGCGGGGCGCGGGCGCGGGGCGCGGGCGCGGGGCGCGGGCGCGGGGCGCGGGCGCGGGGCGCGGGCGGCGGGGCGCGGGCGGCGGGTGCGGGCGGCGGGGCGCGGGCGGCGTGGGCGCGGGCGGCGGGGCGCGGGCGGCGGGTGCGGGCGGCCGGTGGCGGGTGCGGACGGCGGGCACGGGCGCGCGCCGGGCAGCGTCGTCGTCAGTGACCGCCGAGCGGGCCGGCGAACGCGCCCGAGTCGTGGCAGACATTCGCCCCCGCCGTGATCCCGCCGTACCTGTTCGTGACCCCGGCCAGTCCAGCCGCCGACCCCGGCGCCCGCCGACCGCCCGCCGGCGACGGCGACCGCTCAGGCGACCGCGACCCGCGCCGCCGTGCCCGGTGCGACCTCGGCAACTTGCGGTCATGCGCGATCGCACGGAACAGCGTGGCGGCCTGCGGCGCCCACTGTACCCAGTCCGGGTTCGGCGGGTACGCGACGACCGGCGCCTGGACGAAGTGGACCGCGCCCAGCGGCAGCTTGCGCAGGTTCTCCGCCAGCGAGATCAGCGCGCTCTGGCTGAGCCCGCTGTCGGTCGTCAGCGCGGCGGCGATGTCGCTGACCACCCGGAACAGCCGCACCGGGTCACCGAGCAGGTCGGTGTGCTTGATGCTCTGCGCGATCGAGGCCATCAGGTACTGATCGCGCATGATCCGCTCCAGGTCAGAGCCCATCCCGATGTAGCGGACCCGCCAGTACGCGAGCGCCTGGGCGCCCATCACGTGATGCAGGCCGCGGGACAGGTGCAGCCCGGAGTTCGGGTCGTTGATCGCGTAAGGCAGGCAGATCGTGACCCCGCCGAGGTCGTCGATGACCTGCTCGAACCCGGTGAAGTTGAGCTCCATGAAGTGGTTCAGCCTGATCCGCGTGGTCTGCTCGACCGTCTTCCACAGGCAGCCGGGACCGCCGGCGGCGAACGTCTCGTTGATCTGCTCGATCTGCCCAGGCTGCGCGGCCTGGCCGGCGAACCCGGGGGCCCGCCCGCACGCGAGCACCGGCACGACGGAGTCCCGCGGGATGCTCAGCACGACCGCCCGCCGGAGTCCGGGCGACAGGTGCAGCACCAGGATGGTGTCCGACCGCTGGCCGCTGACGTGGGCGCCGAACCTACGGTTGCGCCCCTGCCGCGAGTCCGAGCCGATCACCAGGATGTTCATCGAGCTGTCGTAGCTGCGCGGGCGCCTGCCGAGCCCGGTGACCGGCACCCGGTGGATCTTGCCGAAGACGTCGCGGTAGGCCGCGTAGGCGGTCAGCGCGCCGGCCACGAGCAGGACGGCCGCGGCTACCGCGGCCCAGGCGAGCAGCCGGGGTGCGCGCCGGCCGCGCGCCAGCCCCCCGGCGTCCTGCTGCGATTCCCCGAACTCGCTCATCCCCAGCGGGATTCCTAGCCAGCACGGGCATGGTTAACCGTGCTGTGGCCCCCGGCGGGATATCTGTTGCCGACCGCCCGCATCAAAGCGGAGTTTTAACGCAATTCTCGTCCCGCGACTCGACCGGGCCGCCAGCTCTCAGCCGCTGGCCTGCAGGAACGCGGTGCCGTAGCCCTTGCACACGTTCGTGCTGCCGGTGTAGCCGCCGTACTGACTGGCCAGGTTGCCGGTCGGCTGGGAGTTCGCGTTGGCGAGGGCCGTGAAGTCCGACCCGAGTATCAGGTCGACCTCGCTGGCCGGGACCGTGCTGACCTGCTTGATCTCGACGTCGGCGAGCTGCGCGGCGACGGTGCGCGCGGCCGCGAGCTGGCTGGCCGTGCTGTACTCCACGACCGACTCGGTGTAGCTGTAGTCGGGCGCGCCGGTCGCCGTGGTGGCGCCGGAAGCGCCGAGCACGTGGAATCCCCGGCTGGTCAGCGCGGTCGCCGTGGTGCCCGCGATGCCGTTCACCCCGGAGCCGTTGAGTACCTCGACGCTCACCTTCGACGTGCTGAGCAGGGTGGGCGCGACCGTCTTGGCGTTCTTGCCCTTCTTGTCATCCTTCGGCTTGGTGATCTTGGGCAGCTTGGCGTCATGCTCAATCGCCGAGAACAGGGCGGGCGCCTGGTCGGGGTCCCACTGCACCCAGTTCGGGTTCGGCGTGTAGGTGATGGTCGGGACCTCGACGAACTGGATGTTCCTGCGCGAGGTGCCGGCGAGGCTGAGTGCGATGTGCAGGATCTTTGACTGGTCGAGCCCGGTGTCCGTGGTCAGCGCGTGCGCCCTGACGATGTCGCTGACGATGTCGTAGGTCTTTCTGAAGCTGTGCAGTACCCCGCTCTGCAGCACCTTCTGTACCAGGGCGACCATCAGGAGCTGGTCGCGCTGGATCCGCTGCAGGTCGGAGCCGAGCCCGTATCCCTCGCGCAGCCGCCAGTACTGGAGCGCCTGGTATCCCTTGAGCACGTGCACGCCGGCCGAGAGCTTCAGCCGGTCGTACTGCGTCTTGCGGATCCGGTACGGCAGGCAGACTTTCACCCCGTTGAGCGCGTTGATCACGCTGATGAAGCCGGTGAAGTCGAGCTGGACGAAGTCGTTCAGCCGGATGCCGGTGGTCTGCTCAAGCGTATGCAGCAGGCAGTTGGCGCCGCCGAAGGCGAACGTCGAGTTCAACTGCTCGATCTGGCCCGGCTGTGCCGCCTGGCCCTGGAAACCTGGTTCCTTCGGGCAGGCGAGTATCGGCACCACCGAGTCGCGCGGGAAGCTGATCACGGACAGGCGCTTACGGCCGGGCGAGACGTGCACCACGATGACGGTGTCGGACCGCTGGCCCTGGGCGGGCCCGCCGATCTTGCCGTTCTTGCCAGCCCGGCTGTCCGACCCGATCAGCAGGATGTTGAGCGCGTCCTTGTACTGAGGCGGGCGTTTGCCGAGGCCGGAAAGCTTTACCTGATTGATGCCGTCCCAGACATCCCGGTATTTGGCATAGGCGTATAGAGTGCCGCCTACGAGCACGACCGCAACCACGACGGCCGTCCAGCCGGTGAGCATCATCGCCAGCGAGTACCGACGCGACCCTCGGCTTCGGCGCAGGCCGGTTCGCGGCATCGGGTGTCCTCCGAGCGATGATTCTTCTCCGGTCGCCGTCGGGCGAACCGTCCGTTATCCGGCCCATGGTACGCCAGCGACGTGACAGAAACTGCCACTAAGCGTCAGTTTGCCTGCGCATTCACGCAAGTTGACCATGTTTTTACGGTGGCCGCCGCGCCGGGGCAACGGACAGCCTACGGTCCGGTCGCTAGGGCGCGCGGCGACTGCGCGCTATGTGAAGATCACGGTGGTGCCCGTACAGTTGTGCAGGTGAGCCCGCCTGATCCGCCTGGTGCCGAGATGGACCCCGGTGCCGGGAGAACCGCAGGCGAGGGGGGTGCCGGCAAGGCGACGAGCGCAGGCTCGACGAACAGGCCAGACGCGACGGCCAGAGCCGCCCCGAGCGCCGGGCGCCGCCGGGGTTCGACGGCAGACCGCGCGGCAGGAACGGCGAAAACGGGCGCGGCGAAAGCCGCCAAGGAACCGGGCGAGGCGACAGCCACCGCGCAAGCGGGCGCGGCGAAGCGGACGGTGATCTCCGAGCGGGGGGCTGCTGGGGAGCGGGCGGACCCGGAGGTCGCGGCCAAGCCGCGCGCGCCGAAGGCGCCCGCCAGGACGCTGACGTTGCGCCTGCCGACGCTGACCTGGGCCGACCCAGCCCCCCGCCGCGAGCGCGGGCCCGCCTCAGACCGGGCGCGCCAGCTCGGCGAGGAAGCCGGGCGCGGGTTCGCCAGGCTCACCGTGCTGCCCGCGCTCGTCATGCTCGCCTGGCTGCTCCCCGGGTTGCTGCTGCTGCTTGGCGGCGAGTTCACCCCGGTGCCGATGCTGCTGATCGCCGCGCCACTGGCGACCGCGCTCGCGGTCAACGTGCTGCACCGGATACCTGGCTCGTGGCCACTCGACCTGCCCGGCCGGGTCCGCGAGCGTAGCTGGACCGCCTTGTTCGGGATCCTGGGCACCGAGATCGTCGCCGCGCTATTCGCCGCCTGGCAGTTGCTGCGCAGCTCTCCCTCGGTGATCGACACGAGGACGCCCGGCGCCTACTTCCAGGCGGGTTACTGGATCGCGCAGCACGGATCGCTCGTCATCCCCGGGTCGCTCCACGCCTTCGGCGGCCCGCATCCCGGCCTGCACCTGTCCAGCATCGGGTTCACCGCGGTCGGCGGTTCGGTCGTCCCCGCAGTGACCGCGGGGCTACCGATGCTGCTGGCCGGCGGGTTCTGGACGAGCGGGACCGGCGGCGGGGAGGTCATCGCGCCGATACTCGGCGGTCTTGCGGTGCTCTCGTTCGGCGGCCTGGTCGGCCGCCTGGCCGGCCGACGCTGGGCGCCTGCCGGGGCGCTCGCCCTGGCGCTGACCCTGCCCGAGCTCTACACCAGCCGGGATGCCTTCGCCGAGCCCGCGGTGCAGATCCTGCTCTTCGGCGGCATGAGCCTCGTCATCGACGCGCTGACGTTCGGCCGCCGCGCCGCAGGCGCGGCGGCCCCCGCCGCGGGTCCCCCTGACGATGCCGGTGCGGCCGATGATGCTGACGGGACTCTTGAGACTAACGCGACTGATGCGGCGATGGCGGCTGACAGGACCGCCAGGACTGACGGATCTGCCTGGGCCGACGAGGCTGTCGGGATCGACGAGGCTTGCGGGACTGACCGGGCCAGTGAAGCTAGAGAGGCGAGCGAGACTAACAGCGCGGACGGGACTGACGGGGCTAGCGAGGCTAACGGGGTGAGCGGGACTGAGAGCATTAAAGGGGCTGAAGGGGCGAGCGGGACTGAGAGCATTAAAGGGGCTGAAGGGGCGAGCGGGACTGAAGGGGCTGGCGGGGCTAACGGGGCGGGCGGGCCTGAAGGGGCTGACGAGGCGGACGGGCCTGACGGGGCGGGCGGCGAGCTGGAGCTTGTGCGTGCGCGGGCGCTTGCCGACACGCCGACCCTCGAGCTTGCGCGCATCCCGCTGGCCGGGTCGCCCGACCTGCCCTCGCGGGCGGTTGGCGCGCTGACCCCTGAGCCGATGCTGGCCGGTCTCGGCGGGTTGTGCCTGGGCCTGACCAGCCTGCTGAGCCTGGCCTCGCTGGTCTACCTGGTTCCGGTCATCGTCGTGGCGGGCGTGCTTGTCGTGGCGAGACGGAAGGCGGGGATTGCGTTCTGTAGCGGTGTTGCCGTCGGGTGCGGGTACGGCATGGCGGCGGCATACCTGCTCGCGCGGCCGCTTGCCGACTCCGGCGGTCCCACGCTGCGGGTGATCGGGGAGGATGCCGGGGGCGTGCTGCTGCTCACGGTCGCCGTGCTGCTGCTGCGGTTGCAGCCGCGCTGGCTCGGCGCGGTCCGCCGGGTGCTCGTCCGCCGGCCGCTGCGCTGGCTGCCCGGGCTTGCTGCGGTACTGCTGGTCGCCGCCGTCGCGGTGCTCGCGGTGCGGCCGTACTTCCAGACCGTGCGCGGCGCGCTCGGGCAGGCGGAGGCCGACTACGTCGCCAGCCTGCAGCGGATCGCCGGGCTCAAGGTCGATCCCACCCGGCTGTACTCGGAGGACACCCTGTACTGGGTGATCTGGTACGCGGGCATCCCGACCCTGCTGCTCGGCACCTTCGGCGCAGCCGTGCTGCTGCGCCGCTGCCTGCGGTCCCTGCTGGCCTGGCAGGACGCGTCAGGCACCGGGCTGAACTGGGCGCTGCCGCTCTCCGTCGTGGTCGGCGGCTCCGCGGCTGTCCTCTGGCAGCCGTTCACCCTGCCCGACCAGCCGTGGGCCAGCCGCAGGCTGGTGCCCGTGGTGATCCCCGGCCTGATCCTGCTCGGCACCTGGGCCGCGGCGTGGCTGACCCGACGGGCCAGGGACCGGGGCGCCGGGCTGGCCACGGCGGCTGCGGTGGGGGCGTTCTGCGTGGCGGCGATGGCGCTGCCGTCGGTGACCACCTCGTTCGGGGTCGGACTCAGCCACTCAGGGCCCGGCGGCGGCCTGCGGGCCAGCGCGGGCGGACTGGCACAGCACAGCGTCGGCGTGGGGGAGGACACGGCCGTCCGCGACCTGTGCGCCTCGCTCGGCCGGTCGTCGTCCGTGCTGATCGTCGACCAGCGCACCGCCGAGGTGTTCGGCCAGGTGATACGCGGGATGTGCGGCGTGCCCGTGGCGTGGATGGGGCGGCGTTCGTCCCAAGCGCAGGTCGACGCGGTGCTCGGCGGCATCCTGCGGACCGGGCGGCGGCCGGTCGTGCTCGGCGCCAAGCCCGGCCAGGTCGGCGCGTTCGGCGGGACGCCGATGCTCATCATGAACCTGGTCACCACGCAGAGCCCGCACACGCTGACCCAGCCGCCCGGCGCCCCGTGGCCCGCCAGGTACGTGATCTGGATGGCTGTCGCCAGCCCGACCGGGGTCGGCATCTGAGCCAGTCGGCGGTCGGGCCGCGGGCTGCCTGGCGGTCTGGCCCGGGCTGCCTGGTGATTTGCCTGCCGCCCGGGATCCCCGTACAGTGGAATCACCGACGCGGGGTGGAGCAGCTCGGTAGCTCGCTGGGCTCATAACCCAGAGGTCGCAGGTTCAAATCCTGCCCCCGCTACCAAGGTCAGAGGCCTCTTCCGGTTCCGGAAGGGGCCCCTTTCTTGCCGGATGCTAACGGATTTGCTAACCGGCCCCGGTGCGGTCCACCGACGTCCGGCTGGAGCACGAGAAGTGCCAGCTTGTCAGGGCATCCGGGCGGCAAGTCGGCGAGGCAGTCACTGAATGGCTGGCTCGCATCGAGCACTCGATCAAGCCTTCGATGGCGCAGAACTGGCCGAACTATGCCAGGTACTACGTGCTTCCTTGCATCGGCGGCCGCGCCGTCTAGGACATCGACGGGGCTGTCTGCGATGGCTGTATGCCAAGCTGGGGCGGCACCTGAGTAAAGACGACCTGATGCGCCTTGAGCCGCCGGACATCGTGCCCAGCGCGACTGACTAACCAGCGATCTACCTCAGGTCCGCGTTGTCAGGTCCTTCCCGCCCTGGTCCGCGCACGGTTCTTCTGCTTCTAAGAAGTTACGCTGCTAAGTGGGTGAGTGAGATGTTGAAACTCCGTGCTGCTTCCATGGTCAAGCGCGGCGGGCTAGGCCGGGCACGACTCTCACGTCTTACGGTCCGCGTCCAGCGGGCCAGGCTGGCTGCGGTCGCCATCGCATCGCTCGGCCTGGCCAGCGCCGGCACCACCGGGTGCTCGGGCACGGCCGGGGCCATGCGGTGGATGCCGGCCCGAGCCGCGGCGGACCGGATCCACGCGACACGGCCCGGGATCGCCACCGCCTATGTGGTGAACGCGAGATCGGGAACGGTGACACCGATTGACATCGCGAACAACAGAGCAGGATCCGCCATCAAGGTGGGCGACAACCCTCTAGCGATCGCTATCACCCCCAACGGCAAGACCGCCTACGTGGCCAATCTCGTTTCTGGCACGGTGACACCGATCACCACCGCGACCGACAAGCCAGGACCTGCCATCAAAGGAGTTGGGGTGATTGCGATCGTGATCACCCCCGACGGCAAGACCGCCTACGGGGAAAATTTCGCCTCTGGCACGGTGATACCGATCACCATCGCAACCAACAAGCCAGGACCCGCCATCAGAACAGGAATGTACCCCGACGCGATGGTTATCACGCCCGACGGCAGAACCGCCTACGTGGCCAATCTCGGTTCCAACACGGTGACACCGATCACCATCGCGACCGACAAGGCAGGCCCCGCCATCCCGGTGGGATACGCCCCCGGCGCGATCGCGATCACGCCCGACGGCAAGACCGTCTACGTGGCGAACTTCGACTCAAACACGGTGACACCGATCAGCACCGCGACCAACAAGCCAGGACCTGCTATCAGGACGGGCAGAACCCCGTACGCGATCGCGATCACGCCCGACGGCAAGACCGCCTACGTGGCAAATTACGTTTCTGGCACGGTGACACCGATAACCGTCGCGACCAACAAGCCAGGACATGCCATCAAAGTGGGAGTCCGCCCGACCTCCATCGCGATCACCCCCGACGGCAAGACCGCCTACGTGGCGGACTTCAACTCGGGCACGGTGACACCGATCACCATCGCGACCAACAAGGCAGGACTCGCCATCCGGGCAGGAACCGATCCCGAGTACATCGCCATCACCCCCGACGGCAGAACTCTCTACGTGACGAACTGGAACGCAGGCACCGTGACACCGATCACCATCGCGACCAACAAGGCGGGACCCGCCATCAGAACAGGAAAGACCCCGATCGCGATCGCGATCACGCCATGACAGGGAACGATGGGCAACCAGTCCTGACGACGCTCCGGAAGCGGTCTTTCTCTTGCCGGATGCCAACGGATTTGTTAACCGGCCTCTGCCCGGTCCACGGTAAATAGACCGCCGTACAGCGTCGGGAACTGACCCGTGCGAGGCCGACAGATCTGCAAGCCAGCGATGTCCGGGATGTGCGCGGGCGAGTAGCTCGGCCAGGGTCTCGCGCTGAGCCTGGGTCATGTGCGGGACGGTCGCGTCGAAGTCTGCCTGGTCCTTCTGGCGGGCGTGTTTGGCCTTGAACAGCAGGACCAGCTCGGGTGCCAGGTACGGGATGCCGTTAGGTAGTTGCCCGTGGCCGGATCACGGAGCCAGGTCTGATAGACGGCGGCCAGCACATCACGTGTGGCGTCCTCCCAGACCCGGCCGCTGCCAGCCGCGTAGAAGACGTATCCAGGAAAGCGGTCGCGGACCTCAGGGAAACCCGCAGCCGGGATCGCGATGTCCCCGCGTGGGCGTGTCTGCCTGCCGCGGAATAGGTCCAGCGCCTAGCCCGCGGCCACGCACCAGGGCGTGGTGACGCCGGCCAGGTGGCGTGCGACCTCGCTCGGGGACCAGCTGGATGACCACCTGACGTCGAGTGCTTCGATCTCGGCGGGTGACAGCTCGATCCCGCCCCCTGGCAGTTGCTCGCTCACCGAAGGAGTCTCTCTATTTAATGACTAGCCTGCGGAAATGGCTGCTTGCTAGTGTCCGGCGGTGATCGACGATCCTTATCGCGACGCGGAGCTTGTCGGGCTGTACGACATCGACAATCCTGCTGGCGAGGACCACGCCTACTACCGTGCCCTGGCCGACGAGATCGATGCGCGTTCGATCGTCGACTTGGGCTGCGGCACCGGGCTGCTGACACGGTCGTTGGCCAGGACGGGCCGAACCGTCATCGGGATCGATCCAAGCTGCACCATGCTGGACTATGCCCGTCGGCAGCCTGGCAGCGAGTCCGTCACCTGGATACACGGCGACGCATCAGCGCTCGCGTCCGACCGAACAGTCGACCTCGCCATCTGCGCCGGCAACGCCATCATGCACATCAGCCCAGAGCAGCTGCCCTCGGCTCTCAGATCTCTTGCCGCGGCGCTGCGCCCCGGCGGGACGCTTAGCTTCGAATCCCGCAACCCGGCCTACCGCGGATGGGAACGCTGGACGCCCGAGGCCACATACCGCGAGCGCCTCACACCGGTAGGGCACCTGCGGGAATGGCTCGTCGTCACCGACGCCCGCGGCGGTCGGGTCGTCTTCGACGCCCACAACGTGTTCCCGGACGGCGAAGACCGGGTCTACCCCAGCATCCTGTTCTTCCGCACCGCCGAGGAGTTCGCGCGAGAGCTTGACGTCGCAGGATTCACGGACATCGCGTGGAGCGGCGACTGGAACGGTGCACCCCTCGAGGGCAGGTCGCCGTTCTACGTCATCCGTGCGCTGCGGCTTTGAACACACGCCACGGCCCTAGGCCCCCGTGATATCACCTGAGATCCACGTTCATGCTGCTGTGGATCAACGCTGGCCATGACGTCCGGCATTTCGCGCTGCTGGCGGACGCGCGGGTGATCGAGCGCCGGCTGCGCGAGCGCGCGGTCGTGCATGCCATCCAGCGGTTGCGGGGGCAGGACGTGCCGCTCTTCCGCGACACTTCCGCGATGCGGAAGCTAGGCCTCTGCCTCAGTCGTCTCAGCCAGCCCGAGTTCGCGGCCCAGCTGCGGACGGACCATCTCACTGTGCCGAAGCTAGCCGCGGCGATCGCGGCATCGGCCGGTCTGGAGCCGAGCCTGCACCGGGGCACGGCGGCCTGCGACCGCATCCGGTGGGCCAGCCGCGGACTCCGTCAGGCGCTGACGCGCTAGCTGGGGCACGGAGGCTCGCCAGGATGGATCTGCGAGGTACTGCGGCTAAAGCGACCGCTGGGTGCGATGGATTGCATCTACAGATGCAACCTGAGTACAATAGATGTGTGCCTACATCGACTGTCGGGTTCGCGGTTGCGGACGAGGATCAGGAGCGGCTGGCCCGCCTGGTGGAGCACTTCGGGGGCGGTAACCGGTCGGCATACCTGCGGGCGACGCTTCCGGTCATGGAGTCGCTGGCTCGGGCGGAGCGGCTGCGTGAGCTGCAGGCGCGCAACGCAGAGCGGGCCGCTGCGGCGGGCCAGGACTATGAGTCGCTGCTGGCGGAGGTCCGCCAGGCTTACAAGGACGGGACGCGGGAGCGTTGACCCTGCCCGGCCCGGTCCCGGTGCCGGTCGTGTTCGACGTGAACGTGCTCGTGCTCGCTGTCGCGGTCGGCGAGTCCCCGTTCCGGAGCTGGCCCTCGCCACCGCCGACCTCGGGGAATCCGAGCGCGGACTGCGTGGGCGTGATCAACGACGCGGCGGAGTTCGCGTTGTGGCTGTCGCCGCACATTCTGGCCAATACGGGCCGGGTCCTCGCAACGGTGGTCAAGACTCCGGACGAGGACATCGACGAGTACCTGCAGGTACTGGCCGAGATGTCCGAGGCGTCCGGCGGCGGGATCACTGACCCTCCGCACACCGTCAACGACTGCCCGGGCTGGGAGGACAACCGGATCCTGGACCTGGCTGTCGCGGTCGGCGCGTTCCTCATCGTCTCAGCCGACGCGGATCTGACGAGCATGTCGCCGTGGCGGGGCCGCCCGGTCGTCGAGCCGCCGCAATTTGCGTCACTGGTCGATGCCTCCCGGCGGGCGCCTAAGCGAAAGCGGTAAGTCCGCGGGTTTAGGCACAGTCATGCCGGATCGGGCGTCGCCGTCCCGGGCTGAGTGCCCGCCGCGCGACGCCAGCGGCCCGGTAGCTGTCCTACTCCCAGCGGAAGTACCGAACGGCGACGAATGCGAAGACGACCGTGTAGCCAACCAGGGTGAGGAGGGTTGCCACCGGGTACTGTGCCCGTCACGTGCCGTCTACCGCTGCTGGCTTATGTCGAGCAGCAGTTCGGTTACGCGCTTGCTTATCTCGTCGCGGATCGGCCTCACCTGGTCGGTGGTAAGCCCGGCGGGGTCGGGCAGGTCCCAGTCGATGTAGCGCTTGCCGGGGTAGACGGGGCAGGCGTCGCCGCAGCCCATCGTGATGACGATGTCGGCGGCCCGGACATGCTCCGTGCTGAGCCGCTTGGGGAACTCACGGGAGATGTCGAGCCCGATCTCGGCCATCGCCTGGACGACGGCAGGGTTGAGCTGGGTCGCTGGCTCTGATCCGGCGGACGTGACGCGGACGCCTCCGGCGGCCTCGTGGTCGAGCAGCGCGGCGGCCATCTGGGATCGCCCGGCGTTGTGGGTGCAGACGAACAGCACTTCGGGGATGTCGGCCATGGCAGGTGCCTCCGCGGGGTTATCCGGCGAGCTGGGCTGGCGTGTCGGCGGGTGCGGGCGCGCTGGTGATCGGGTGGACGACAACGGCCAGCAGCCTGCCGAGGATAGCGCCGACGGTCTGGGCGGCGATGAACGCAGGTGCCAAGCCGGGTGCGATCCCGGCGTAGGTATTTGTGAGGGTCCGGCCGATGGTGACGGCGGGGTTGGCGAACGAGGTCGAGGCGGTGGACAGCAGCAGCGGAAGACCGGTCCGGTCGGTGTGCGAGGGGCTGAGAACTGGCTGGCCGAACATGGCGTCGGCGAGCGCGGCACCGCCGATGGCGCCGGTGACCTGGGCAGTGATGGTGGCCGCCGCCTCGCCCAGGCTGTAGCGGTGGTGGGTGCGGCGGCTCAGGGTCCAGTCCGCGGTTCGGCCGCGAGCCGCCTGCCGACGGCAGCAGTCATGCGGGCTTGGTGGCGCGGATGATCGCTGCGTGCATGCCCGGCGCGGCCTCATGGGTAAAGGTCACGGACGCGCCGGTGAACCCGGCAGCGGCGAGTCCGTCGAGGTACTCGGTGCGGGACAGGGCCCCGGCGATGCAGCCGACGTGGGAGCCTGCCGCGGCCCGGTCGGCCGAGGTGAGGTGGTCCTCGGCCACGACATCGGAGATGCCGATCCGGCCGCCGGGGACAAGCACCCGGAACATTTCGGCGAGCACGGCGGGCTTGTCGGTGGACAGGTTGATCACGCAGTTGGAGATCACCACGTTCACGGCGGCGTCGGGCAGCGGCAGCGCCTCGATCTCGCCCTTGAGGAACTCCACGTTCGCGGCCCCGGCCTTGGCGGCGTTGGCGCGGGCCAGGGTGAGCATGTCGTCGGTCATGTCCACGCCGTAGGCGAACCCGGACGGGCCGACCCGCCGCGCGGACAGCAGCACGTCGATGCCGCCGCCCGAGCCGAGGTCTAGGACCCGCTCGCCCTCGTGCAAGTCAGCGACCGCCAGCGGGTTGCCGCAGCCAAGGCTGGCCAGTACCGCCTCCGCAGGCAGCCCGTCCGTCTCGCCCTTGCCGTACAGCGGCGCGCCGAAGCTGTCGGCCGCGTCCAGGGCGGCGGAGCCGGTGCCGCAGCACGAGCCCCCCGCCGCATCCCCGCAGCAGGTCGCCGATGCGCCAGGTCGGGGGGACAGGACCGCGCGTGCAGCCTCGGCGTACCGGGACCGGACTTCCTCGCGCAGCTCGGCGCTGGCCTGGTCAGCCATTACAATCACTCCTATGCATAGACATCTGTCGATGCGATCAGCCTTGCTTACGAATAGACGCTTGTCAATGCGTGCTGCATACTGAGCGGGTGAGCCGTGCTGCGACCGCAACCAGGACCCGTCCCGAGCTACCGCTGCTGGCCGATGACTGCTGCACGACCCTGGTCCGCGAGCCGATCACAGCCAGTCAGGCAGCCGACCTGGCGCGGAAACTCCGAGCGCTGGCCGACCCGACCAGGCTCCGGCTCGTCTCGATGGTCGCCGCGCACGAGGGCGGCGAGGCATGCGTCTGCGACCTGACCGACCCGCTCGGCCTGACCCAGCCCACCATCTCGCACCACCTCAAGATCATTGTGGACGCCGGGATCTTCACCCGCGACAAGCGCGGTAAGTGGGCCTACTACGCGCTCGTGCCCACCGCCCTTGACGCACTCTCCGCCGTGCTCAGCACAGGAGTTAGCTAGGCGTGCGAAGTACAGGAATCAGGTCGCAGGCAGGAGCGCGCGCTCCCCGGGGCGTTTTGCAGGTCTGTGTCCGGTTCGTGACCAAAATAGCGTGATCAACCGTATCGAATCTGTTAACCTTCCCGAAGTCGTCCGTCAAACCGGACATCTTGCTTCTCAACCTGAAGTTGCGGCCGGGGGGGTCTGTTGCTATCTAGAACTCATAAATTCTCTATATATAGTTATTTGTCGGGTCCGGCTCTGTCGGTTCTGTCGGGTCTCTCAGGCCTGTCGGTACTTGCGCTCACCGTCGGGCTGGTCTTGCCGTCCGCTTCCGCGCAGGCCGCGACCGTGCGGTCGGCTAGCCCGGCGGCCACTCCGTCGGGCCCCGTGCTGAGCACGCCGGTCACCAGCACGCCGCACCTGCTGCCCAACGGTTCGGACCAGATCCGGCAGATCGTCCAGTGCGGGGACACCATGTACGCGGTGGGAACCTTCAGCCAGATCAGGCGGAACAGCACCACGTATGCCCGCGAGAACGTGTTCAGCTTCAGCGCCACCAAGCCGTACGCGATGACCTCCTGGGCCCCCGACGTCAACGGGATCGTGAACTCGATCACGTTCAGCGGCGGCAACTGCGCAGACGCGTACATCGGCGGGAAGTTCACCGAGATCGGCAGCACTAGCGTGCGCAACATCGCCGAGATCGATACGACGGTCGGCAACGTGGTGACCACGTTCGGCCACAGCGCCTCGGCGAAGGTGGAGACCCTGGCGAGCTACGGCAACCACATCATCGTGGGCGGCTACTACACCTCCATCAACGGCAGCCCGGCCGACCCCTACCTGACCAGCCTGAGTCCGGTCACGGGCAAGGACGACGGGTTCATCCGGCTGAACATTTCCGGCAGCTACCAGTACGCCGGCGTCTCGGCGAACTCGACCAACGTCTACAACCAGGCGATCAGCCATGGCGGAACTTTGGACCTGGTCATGGGCGACTTCACGTCCGTCGGAGGGCTGCCGCGGCAGCAGATCTTCATGCTTAACCTGGCGACCACGCCGGCCACGGTGACCGCCTGGACCTCGCCGCAGTGGGACGGCAGCCAGGGCGAGGCGACGCCGACGGACCCGACCGACGGGTACCCGTACCAGTGCGCCACAGTGGAGCCGTTCTACATCCAGGCCGCGGCGTGGTCGCCCGACGACTCGACCGTCTACATCGGCACGACCGGCTACCACCCGAACGGCTGGCCGATCGGGGCCACTCCGCGCAACGGGCTGTGCGACGCCGCCGCGGCCTTCCCGTCCACCCAGGGCACCGTCTACTCCGATTGGATCAACTACACCGGCTGCGACTCGCTGTATTCCGTCGCCGCTGACGCCAGCGCCGCCTACTTCGCAGGGCACGAGAGGTGGTCGGAGAACCCCAACGACTGCGATGCCCAGGGACCCGGGGCTGTCCCGGCGCCGGGCATCGAGGGCCTGGACCCCGCTACCGGCGACCTCATGCTGAACAGCCAGGGTACGGCCGGGCTCTACAGCAGGAGCCGAGGACTCGGCGCCGACGACATGCTCGTGACCTCGGCCGGGCTCTGGATCGCCAGCGACAACTTCGACGGCAGCGAGATGTGCGGCGGGACGGAGGGCCTGGCCGGGCTGTGCCTGCTGCCTTACCCGTCCGGCTGACCGATGTTCGCTGCACCACGACGCCGCCCGGGCGCCCGGCTCACCGCGGCTGCCCGGTCGGCGGGCCAGACTCTCCGAACAGAAAGACTCAGTGAGGAGCATCGCCGATGAGCCTCCCGGCTGCACCGGACTACTTTGAGCTCTCGGACTACACGGCCGTACTCAGGCGGCGCTGGCGGAGCATCGCCGCACTGACCTGCCTCGGCATCGTGCTCGCCGTGGGCTACCTCGCGGCGGCCCTGCCGGTCTATTCGGCCACCGTGCTGATCCAGGTGAACGCGCTGCCCAACAACGCCAACGCGGTCGGCGGGCGCACTGCCGGCCCGGTCAACATGGACAACGAGGGCCAGTTCCTGCAGTCCGTGGCCGTGGCCGCGGTGGTCAGGGCGTCAATGCACAGCTCGCTGTCGCTGGCCGCGATCGAGAAGAACATCCATCTGATCATTCCGGCGAACAGCACGTACCTGCAGGTCACCGTCGACGAGGCGACGGCCGGCGCGGCGCAGCGCTGGGCGAATGCCGTCGCCCGCGCCTACCTGTACGAGCGGCGGATCACCACGCAGGTCCTCATCGGGCAGGGCATCCGGGCGCTGCAGACGCAGGCAACCCAACTGCAGGCCACGGTCGAGCGGCTGAAGACGCTCATCGCCGCGGCCAGGCCGGCGCTTGGCGCACCTTCGGCAGCGATTGAACGCGACAATGTGCAGCTGAGTGTCACCCAACTGACGCTCCGCTCCGTGCAGGCGCACATCGACGTCGCCATGCCGCTGTACGACAGCCTGACGGCGAAGAACAGCGTCATCGTCGGCACCATCGTCAGCCCTGCCCTGCGTCCGGACAAGCCGTCGAGCCCGCGCAAGCTGCTCGTGCTTCCCAGCGGCCTGATCGTCGGCTTGCTGCTCGGCTTGGCCGTGGCCTTCGTCAGGGATCGCCGCGACCCGCGCGTGCGTTCCGCCCGCCAGACGCAGCGCCTGACCGGCCTTGACGTGCTGTCGGACCTTACCGCCAGCGGCGGGCTCAGCACTGCCGAGCCGCTCGCGGCCGGTGCTGAGCTCGCCTTCGGCGAACTCGCCAGGCAGGCGAGCCTGGCGCTGGAGGCCGGCCCGCACGTGATCGCCATCGCCGCCAGCGCGCCGGGATCGGGCGGCAGCGTGGTGGCGGCCAGCCTGGCCGCAGCGCTCGCGCGTCACACCGACGAGACGGTGCTGATCTGCGGCGACGTGCGCGGAACCGCGGTGCCGCAGCTGCTCGGCGTGGGCCAGCAGCCTGGCCTGGTCGAGGTCCTTGCTGGCTCGCGGACGGTGAAGGGGGTGTCCTGCCGGCCGGCGGGTACCTCGCGGCTCAGCCTGATTACGCCGGGTCTGGACACCGCGGGCCTGGCGCCAGACCTGCAGTACCGGGAGCTGCGGCAGCTTGTCGCCGAGTCGCTCGACGACGCGCGGTACGTGGTCATCGAGCTCCAGTCGGTCGGACAGGCCGCAGAGACCTTCGTGATGGCCGAGGTCGCCGACGTGGCGATCGTGGTCGTCGAGGAAGGCGTGACGCGGCCGGACGACCTCGAGGCATGCGTTCAGCGGCTCGGTCGGCTGCAGACGCGCGTGCTCGGCGCGGTGATCCTGCGCACGAGCAGGCCCAGGTCGCGCATGCCAGCCAAGGACAGCGTCGTGCGCAGCGAGCCGCCGATCGCCGATCATCCGGTCACCGAGGTGATCGACGACGGCGGCGGCACTGGCAGGCTCGTCATGGATGCCAAGGGCGCCCATAAGTAGGCGGCGGTGACCACCTCAGCACTCCGCGCCCGTTCCGGGGCTGCCGACGCCGGGCCTGCCGACGCCAGGCCCGCCAGCCCCGGGCCTGCCGAGACCGGGGCGCGGCCTGGGCGGCGCGGCCTGCTCGGGATCGGAGCGCTCGCGAGCCGGCCGTCATGGCCGGTGACCGCGCTGCTGGTGGGCTACCCGATCTGGTGGGCGCTCGGCCTTGCCGACTTCATGTGGATGATTCTCGCGGTGCCGATGCTCGCCAGGCTGATTGCCTGGCAGATGAGGGGAACCCGCCGCATCCGGGTGCCGCCGGGGTTCGGGCTCTGGCTGATGTTCCTCGTCGTGGTGCTGGCCGGGCTCGCTACGATCACGCTGACCGCGCCAGGGACGGTCACGAGCCCGATCTCGCATCGGCTGCTCTCTTACGCAGACCGCACGTCGGATTACCTCGGCGTCACCGTGCTCCTGCTCTATGCCGGCAATCTCACCGAGCGTGAGCTGTCGCGCCGGGCGCTCGCCTGGATGCTCGGCCTTGTCGGCCTGTACACGGTGGTCGGCGGCCTGGCCGGGATGGTCCTGCCGCATGCCGCATTCAGCTCGCCGTTCCTGGCGGTACTGCCCAGGAGCGTGCAGGCCAACTCGTTCATCCAGGCGTCCATGCATCCTGGCCTCACGCAGGTGCAGAACGTGCTCGGCGCCCCCGGCGGGCGCCCGAAGGCACCCTTCGACTACACCAACACGTGGGGCAACTGCCTGACGATCTTGCTGCCTTTCCTGCTCTTCGGCCGGTGGTGGCACGGCCGGCTGCAGCCGCCTGGTGGCTGGCGGCACGCTCGTGCTCGCGGTACCGCCGCTGCTGTACTCGCTCAACCGGGACGCCTGGGTTGCGGTGCTGCTCTCGATCGGCTACCTGGCGGTCCGGCTGGCGGCACGGGGCAAGACCGCCCTGCTCGGCGCGATGTGCGCGGGCCTCCTGCTCGGTGGGACCGCCATCGCGGTGACGCCGCTCGGCAACGTGATCATCGGCCGGCTGCACAACGGCCAGAGCAACAATCTCAGGGAGCACCTGGACTCGCTGGCGCTGACCGACGGCCTTGCCTCGCCGATCATTGGCTACGGTGACACCAGGCAGGAGCAAGGCAGCCCGTCGTCGATCGCCATCGGACCGTCGGCCAGATGCCCGGCGTGCGGTCAGCTTGAGGTCGGCAGCACCGGTCAGCTGTGGCTGCTGCTGACCTGCGACGGCTTCGTCGGTGCCGCGCTCTACCTGTCGTTCTTCGGCTACGCGATCTGGCGGTTCCGGCGCGACACCACCCCCTACGGCCTGGCCGGGGTGCTTGTCCTGCTGCTGTCTTTCATCTTCATGATCGCCTATGACGCAACCGGAGCGCCGCTGGGATTCACGGTGCTGGCTTATGTCCTGCTATGGAAGAACGACTCCTGCCGGCCAGACCGGGCGCCCGGACCGGTGTGGGCAGCCGAGCAGCTCCGGTGACCTCGGCCCGGCTTCCGGCCGACGGCGCCGGCCTGGCGCGCGTGGCCAGGGGCGGCATCGTCAACCTGCTCGGCGCGGGCGTCTCCGCCGCGTGCACCCTGGTGCTTACGGTGGTCGTGACGCGGAGCTTTCCCCGGTCAGTCGTCGGCACGTTCTTCGTCGCGACATCGCTGTTCCTGATCGTCGAGACGGTCGCGAACCTCGGCGCGTACAACGGCGCAATCTACTTCATCGCGCGGGCCAGGGCGCTGCATTCCGAGCGGAGAGTACCTGCGATCATCCGGGCCACGGTGGTGCCGGTGGTGATCGCCTCGCTGGTCGGAGCGGCGGCGCTGGTCGCCCTGGTGCACCCGCTGGCGCGGCTGCTGCTCGACGGCCATGTGGCTACCGGCGTCAGCGTCGCCGCGATGGCCGGTGCCCTCCGGGTGCTCGCGGTCGCGCTGCCGTTCGCCGCGCTCGCCGACACGATGCTCGGCGTGACCAGGGGCTACCACGACATGCGGCCGACGGTCGTGATCGACCGGCTCGGCCGGTCGTCGCTGCAGCTGCTCGGGGTCGCCGCGGCCGCCGCAGCCGGCGTCTCCGCGCTGCTCGCTCCGCTGTGGGCGCTGCCGTACCTGCCGGCGGCCGTCGCCGCGGCGCTCTGGTTGCGCCGGGTCATGCGCCGCCGCGCCGCGCTGCTCAAGGCGGCCCCGGCACTGGCCTCGGCCGAGCCCGCGGCCGGGGCGGAGATCGACGCCCGCGGATTCTGGCGGTTCACCGCTCCTCGGTCGATCGCCAGCCTGGCTCAGATCATCATCCAGCGGCTCGACATCGTGCTGGTCGGAATCATGATCGGCCCGGTCCAGGCGGCCGTCTATACCGCGGCCACCCGGTTCCTCGTGGCCGGCCAGCTTGGCAATGCCGCGATCAGCATGGCTGCCCAGCCGCAGCTCACCCACGTGTTCGCGATCCGCGACCGCCAGGCAGCCAACGCCATCTACCAGGTGACGACCGCGTGGCTGATCCTGCTCACCTGGCCGTTGTACCTGCTGGCCATCGTCTTCGGCCCCACCGTGCTCGCGATCTTCGGACGCAGCTACCACGCCGGCGGGACCGTGATGGTCGTGCTCGCCTTCGCCATGCTCGTGGCGACCGGATGCGGCCAGGTCGACCTCGTGCTGATCACCACCGGCCGCAGCAGCTGGAGCCTGGCGAACGGCCTGACCGCCATGGGGGTCAACGTCGGGCTCAACCTGCTGCTCATTCCCAGGCTCGGGATCCTGGGTGCGGCGATCGGCTGGGCCGCGGCGATCGGCCTGACCAACCTGGTACCCCTCGTCCAGGTCGCACTCGCGGCGCGGGTGCACCCCTTCGGGCCGGGCACGGCCTGGGCTTGCCTGCTGACCGGCGTCAGCTTCGCGGCGATCCCGCTGGCACTGCGGGCAGTCGGTGGCGACGGCCCGGTGGTGTCGCTCACCGCGACGGCCGCGGGAGCCGTGGTCATGACCGCCGGCCTGTGGCGGCTGCGCGAGCCCCTGCACCTGGCGGCCATGCCAGGGCTCGGGCGGCTCGGCCGCCGGGGCAGCCGGAGGGTGCGGCTGGAACATCGCCGTGCAGGGCCGGAAGCGTCCATAGAGCAACAAGGTTGAGAAGGGCTTTATCCGATGAGCAAGTACCTGGTCGTCCTGATCTGGCCCGCCGGAATGGCAGCGATCCTGGGATGCGGATGGCTACTCACCCGCGGCAGGATGGTCACGCCGGCACCGGGCAGCGGTCTGCGTCGCGCGCACCGCAATGCACGCGACGCCGCCAGGGATGGCGCCCTGCTCGTGGCCTTGACCGTGGTCGGCGCGGCGGCGGTGTTCGCCGTGATGTGCGCAGTGGGCGTGCTGGTCGTCAACCACGGGCTGGCCATCGACCGGCCGGTCTTCACCTGGGTGCACGGCCATCAGGTCCATGCGGTGGCTGCCGCCATGAAGCGGCTGACCAAGATCGGTGACACGTGGACCGTGTGGGGCGCGGCCGGCGCCGCGGCGGTGTGCCTGGCCGTCGCGTCCAGGCGCCGCCGCTGGCTGCCGCCGGCAGCATTCGCCGCTCTCGTCGTGATCGACCACTACACGACGCTGGCCCTGCGGCACGTGTTCCACCGGGTCGGACCGCCCACCAGCCCGCTTGGCACGTTCCCTTCCGGAGGCTGCGACCGGTGCATCGTGTTCTACGGCCTGATCGCCTACCTGCTCTGGCGCGAGTTCAGCGGCCGGCGGCCGGCCGCCATCTGGGCGGCGTGCGCCGTGGCCGCGCTCGGGTTCAACGAGGCCTACAGCCGCGTCTACCTGTCGCTGCACTGGCTGACCGACGCGCTCAGCGGCCTGCTCTACGGCGGGCTGCTGCTGTGCGCGTTCATCGCCGCGGTCCGGTTCGTCGAGAGCCGGACGCCCGAGCAGGCCGACGGCGAGCGGCGCCCGCGGCCGGCGGCCGACCGCACGGTCACCGGGGCCGTCCCGCATGAGTGAGTACCGCCCGCCCTGGCGACCTCGCGGCACCAGGTTCCGCGCCGCCGTTACCGTCAGCGCCGCGCTGGCCGCCGGGCTTGGCATCGGCGGCTGCGCAGGGCTCTCGAAGGAGGCGCCCTCCAGCGATCCCTCGGCCGGCGCCCTGGCCGGCGTCCACGGACCCGCCGCCGCCCTGATCCCGGCCTCCGGCGCCTTCCTCGGCGCCTACGTCGAGCCCGCCGAGTACACGGCGAGCGACGAGATCGCCGCGGTCAACTCGTTCCAGCACGCACTCGGCAGGCCGATCGCGCTTGTCCACGTGTACCACCGATGGGGCAGCCCCTTTCCCGACGCCGCCGACCGGTATTTCGTGCGGAGCGGCAAGGTCCTGCTGCTCACCTGGTCAGGGACGCCGGACACCAGGAAGATCATCGCCGGCGACTACGACGCGCTGATCAGGTCGAGGGCGCAGGCTGTCAAGAGACTCGGCGGGCCGATCCTGATGGAGTTCCGGCATGAGATGGACCGGCCGAACCTGCAGTGGGCCGTGCATGGACCCACCGACTACATCGCGGCGTGGGATCACATCAGGGCCATCTTCGCCCAGGTCGGCGCCACCAACGTGGGCTGGGTGTGGTGCCCGACCGGATATGGCTTCGCGGTCGGCCGCGCCCAGGCCTTCTACCCGGGCGACAAGGAGGTCGACTGGGTGTGCGCGGACATCTACTCGCCGTCGGCCGCTCAGTCACTGCAGGACGCTGCCGCGCCCTTCCTGAGCTGGGCCAGGCACACCGGCAAGCCCATCCTGATCGGCGAGTTCGGCGTGGGCGGCAGCCCTTCGACGTGGCCGCGCTGGCTGCGGGCCGCCGGCGATCTCCCGGCCATCGACCATCAGATCAAGGCGATGGCGTACTTCGACGCCAACGGTACCGACAGCAATGGACATCCGTTCCGGTACTGGCTCGGCGGCCACGGCGCGTCGCTGCGAGCCTTCGCGCAGCTGCTGACCTGGCCTACCTTCCAGCCCCTCATCGGATCGGGCTGACCCATGGCCGAGGTGCGCGTAGCGGAGACGGTGCAGGCTGACTACCTCACCGAGGTCTGCGCGCTGCTCTGGCCGCAGCCCGCCAGGACCCGGATCGGCCCGCGTGCGTCCGCCCGCGGTCGGCGGCAGAGCGAGCTGATCGTCCTCCCGTCGCGGCGCTCGCCCAGGCTGCTCGTCCCCCCGGGCCGCAGGGCCGCCGCCGCCGCGATGCGCGGTTACGGCCAGGGCGGCTCGGCACGGACCAGGCTGGCGACGCAGGCGCTGACCCTGCTGCTGGCGAGCGGGCTCGGCGGCATGGTGCTGCGCGATCGCCTGGTGATCGAGGGACCGGGCCACGGTGCGCTGATCGAGACCTACCTGAGCGACGCGCTCGGCGAGCCCGTCGTGATCAGCATGCACCTGACCGCACCCCGCGCGAACCGCAAGCCGGTGCTGCAGGTGCTGACACCGGCAGGCATGACCGTGGCCTACGTCAAGCTCGGCGTCAACGATCTGACCAGGACCCTGGTCGGCGCCGAGCGGGAGGCGCTCGCTCGGCTCGCGACAGTCGGGCTCACCCGCCTGCAGGCGCCGCGGGTGCTGTCCAGCGGGCGCTGGCGGGACAACGAGGTCCTCATCCTGGCCGCGCTTCCCGTGCGGGCCAGGCGGACGCCGCTGCGGCCCGGCCAGCTTGCCGGCGCGATGGCCGAGCTGGCCAGCTCGATGCCGGTGCGGCGGGCCCCGCTTGCGACAAGCCGCTTCTGGCAGCAGCTGCTGGCGCGGCTTGACGCGGCGCCCGACGGGGCCGAGCGCGCGGCGCTGCGGGCCGCGCTCGACCAGCTCGCGCGACGCGAAGGCGATCAGGTGCTGCGCTTCGGTGCCTGGCACGGCGACTGGACGCCGTGGAACATGGCAAGCACGCCCGGCGGCCTGCTGGTATGGGACTGGGAGCGGTTCGCCGCGGAAGTTCCCTTCGGCTTCGACGCGCTGCACTACTGGCTGCAGGCCAGGGTCGTGCCTGGCCATCACGATCCTTTGCAGGCGGCCGCCGAGTGCGTGCGGCGAGCGGCGGAGCTGGTCGGGCCCGTGGGCGTCGCCGCGCGGGAGGCCCGCCTGACGGCCCTGGCCTACCTGGCCGAGCTATCGGTCAGGTACCTGGCGGACCGGCAGGAGCAGGCAGGCGCCCGGCTCGGCTCGCCGGGCCGGTGGCTGATCCCGGCGATCTCGGCGGCGATCGGCCAGCAATGAGAAACGCTAGGGAGGGCGCTACCATCGCACGCTCGGTGTCTCCGCTGCCCCGTCGGGCTGTTCACGTCGTGTCTGTCACCGCTGGGCGGCTGACCAGCCGGGCCAGGATGCTGCCCGGCTTCCTCATCGTCGGCGCGCAGCGATGCGGCACGACGTCGATGTACCGCACCCTCAGCCAGCACCCCGACGTGCGCAAGGCGGTGCTGCACAAGGGCGTGCACTACTTCGACATGAACTACGAGCGGGGGATGAGCTGGTACCGGGCGCACTTCCCGCTGCAGCCGCGGGACCAGCCGGGGCCGCAGGCCTTCGAGTCAAGCCCGTACTACCTCTTCCACCCGCAGACCGCCGAGCGCATCGCGCGCGACCTGCCGGGAGTGCGGCTGCTCGTGCTGGTGCGCGACCCGGTGGAGCGTGCCTACTCCGCCCACGCGCACGAGACTGCCAGGGGATTCGAGTCCGCGGCCTTCGAGCGCTCGCTGGAACTCGAAACGACCCGGCTGGCCGGGGAGGAAGAGCGGATGGCCGCCGATCCCGGCTATGTCAGCCTCAGCCACCAGCATCACGCCTACTGCGCGCGCGGCCGGTACGCCGAGCAGCTGAGCAGGCTAGAGCGCCTGTTCGGTGCCGACCGGGTCCATGTCGTCGACAGCGGCGACTTCTTCACCGATCCTGAGCCCGTCTACGACGGCGTGCTCGACTTCCTCGGCCTGCGCCGGAACGGCTACCCGGAATTCGAGCGGCACAACGCCAGGCCGCGCTCGCCGATGCCGCGAGTCGTCCGCGCGCGCCTGGATGACTACTTCCAGCCCTTCGACGAGCAGCTCGTGCCGTGGCTCGGCCGGGCGCCGAGCTGGCGCAGGCACTCAGCGAGCTAGCCCGCGCGCAGGCGGTCAGGCGGCAGCCGACCGGCGCTGCCTGGCGGCCCAGGCCAGCAGCCAGATCGCGAACGGAAGGTCGTCGATCAGGTACCGCCTGGCGAGCCTGCGCGGCTCGCGGAGCAGCCGGTAGGCCCACTCCAGGCCGGAGCGCTGCATCCACTGCGGCGCCCTGGCGATCTCCCCGGCCGCGAACGGAATTGCTGCGCCGCAGCCGAGGAACCAGGCGCCGGGAAGGTCAGCGCGCAGCCTGGCGATGAGCTGCTCCTGCTTGGGGAAGCCAAGTCCGACGAAGACAACCGCAGGCTCGAGTTCGACCAGCGACTTGCGCAGCGTCTCGATGTCGCCGGACAGTGCGTCGAAGGCGGCGGGCGGCGACCAGGCGCCCGCCGCCGCAAGCCCGCGGTAGCGCTCGGCCAGTGCGGCGGCGGCGCGCTCGGCTGTGCCCGGCGCGCCATCGGGCGCGGGCAGGCCGCCAAGCAGGAACACCGGCCACGACCTGGCCGCCATGGCCTGGCACAGGGAGTAGATGAGGTCGGCACCAGTGACCCGCCCGGCCAGCGGCTGGCCAGTCAGCCGTGCCGCCCACACGAGCGGCATGCCGTCGGGCACCACGATCGACGCTGCGCGCACGAGATCCCCGTAGGCGGCGTCGCGGCGCGCTTGACGGCAGATGTCGATATTAGGCGTCACGATAACGCCGCCCGCCCCCCGGTCGAGTGCCTCGGTCACCTGATCGACGACCTGGGCATTCGTGAGCGCGTCGAAGTCGAGGCCGGCCAGCCGCACCCGCCTGGTCATGGTCAGATCCCGTGCCCGCGCGCGTGCAGCACCCGCAGGACCCGCTCGGCGGAGACGGCTCCCGAGGCCACTGCCACCGCGAACGGGATCCTGCGCTCGCGCCAGTTGTGCCGCATCGCGCGGCCGATCCAGCGGCAGGCGTCGGCCCGCCTGCCCAGGGACGCGTAGGCGAAGGCGATCTGAGCGTAGACCCGCGCCGCGCCGGCCCGGCTGGCGGTGATCCCGCTATGCCGGTCGAGCATCCACAGCAGGCTGCTCGCCTTGGTCTCCCACTGCCGTGCGTAGTGCGAGCCCGCTCCCCAGGTCACCTCGACCAGGGGCCGGTCTACGTGCACGATCGGCCGCCTGCGCGCGGCACGCAACGCGAGGTCCCAGTCCTCGTTCTGGCTGCCTGGGATGGTCTCGTCGACCAGGCCGATCCCGTCGAGCAGGGCGCGGCGCCAGAACACGTAGGTGGAGGAGTGCACCATGACCATCCGTGAGGCGAGCAGGTCGGCATGGGTGACCTCGTCCTGGCCGGCCAGCCTGGCGGTGGACCGCTGCTCGAACCGCACCACGATGCCGCAGCTTGCGAACTCCGCGCCAGGCCGGGCGAGCAGGGCGCCGACCTGCGCGCGCAGCTTGCCCGGCAGCCACGCGTCGTCGTCGTCGCAGAAGGCGACCAGGTCGGACCGGGCGGCCAGGACGCCGCAGTTGCGTGCGCCAGCCAGCCCCGGGGTGCGGTCGTTGGCCAGCACGCGGACCAGGTCGTCGAAGGCGATGCCAGGGTCGGATGGCATGCCGTCGGCGACCACGATCACGTCAAGCTGGCCCGGGTAGTCCTGGGCGAGCGCCGAGGCGACGGCCCGGCGCACCTGGACCGGCCGGTCCCTGGTGGGTACGACGACGGCGACCGATGGCCAGCCGCTCATGCCGCTCGCCACGCATATCCGTAGTGGGCGAGCAGCGGCAGTGTGATAGCCGTGACCGCCCGGCGCTGCGACCTCGGCATTGCCGTGCGCCACCGCTCGTCGCCCCGGATGGCGGTCCAGCCGGTGCCGAAGCGCATGGGATTGCCCGACACGGTGTGGTCAGGGCCGAGCATGGCCCCCGGCACGTCCCCGCGGGCCTGCAGGAAGGTCATCGCCGCCTCGTCGGCCGGCAGGCCGGCGAACCGTGCCACGCGGGACAGGACCGGCCCGGGGGTATGCACCAGGTCCTCGTAGCGCACCCGCAGCACCGGCGATCCTCGCCTGGCGAGGAGCTGGAGCGCGCCGTTCTGCGCATTCCAGTGCGCGGCGGCCGACGTCGGCTGGTAGGTCGTCATGTAGCTGCCCGAAGCCTCAGGCCTGGGAACCAAGGTGGTCCAGGAGAAGGCCACCGCCCGGCTGTCACGCACCAGGTGCACCACCCGGACGTCGATCTCCGGGCACAGGCTGAGGCAGAAGGCCAGCGAGGCGTGCTTGCTCGAGTCGACGACGGTCGCGCGGCCGCTCACCCGCGCGATCGACCGGTAGGCGTGCGCATAGAACGCCGTGTACTCGGCGAGGTCAGCGCTCCGGCCGTCGTTCATCCCGGCCCTGGCGAGGGCCGGGATGAACCTGGTCCGGTCGACCGACCGCCTGAGCTGCGCGAACCTGGCCAGATCGACCGAGCGCCAGCCGCCGAACGCGGCCTGGCCCACGCGCGGCCAGAAGTCGCACTCGCTGAACTTCTCGCCGCAGCCGCACCGCTCGTCATCGACGATGCCTCGCTGCCATAGGTGCACGACCTCGCCGACGGCGCAGACCCCGGGCAGCTCGCCGAGCAGCCGCTCAAGCAGCGTGCTCCCGCTCCTGCCCAGCCCGGCGAGATAGATGATCCGGACATCTCCGCTCATCAGTCACTCGCGTCTCTTAGGCCACATGCATCGGAGTTAAGGAACTTTCGCTAATGGGGATAGGGCAGGAAGCAGATGCCGGAAAGTCCCGCCATCGACCCGCACGTCTGCGTTCCTTTGAAGTTGTCGCTGGCGATCCACAGGCCCGCTGTCGTCAGCAGCATGTCGTCGGCTCCGAGGCCCCGCCCTCTGCTGTAGAGGCCACTGGAGCCCGACGGGCTCAGCAGCAGCCTGCCCGAGGTGGGAACCAGTCCCTCCAGGCCAGGGGCGGGCACGGCACCGGTGCCCGGGCTATCGCAGCCGACCGGGTTCTGCGACCATCGCTCGTGCCCGGCGAAGTAGGTGGCGCCCGGGCCCGCGGCGACCGAGTAGAGCGAGTCGCAGCCCGTGTAGTTGATCCACTTCAGCCGGGCCCCGGTCGGACTGGCGGTGAACGCCGACGCGGCATCGCAGAGCCCGGCGGCCTGCCGCCCCGTGTGGTTCCATGGTCGGTACCCCGTCGTCGCCAGGTAGATCGTCTCGTCGTCAGGCGACCATGCCGCGGCCCGGACGTAAAACGGCTCGTGCATCGTGCAGTTGTAGTAATAGCCATCCGGCGGGTAACCCATGGAGCCGTCGAACCGCGGCGACGTCCACCTCGTGAGCTGTGCCGTCGGCCTGGCTGCCAGGTCGAGCATGAAGATCTGGCTGCGGCGCTGGCCGCCTACCGAGGTGAAGTCGCCCTCGACGAGGTCGTACTTTTCATTGTGGCTGATCTGCTGGTTGTAGACCTTGGTCTCGTTCACCGACACGCCGGGAAACTCGACGTTGCCCCCGATCCGCGCGGTCACGAAGCCGTCGTCGGCGCCGGTCTTAGCGTTGAGGCTGGCCAGGTAGGGATTGGCTGAGCTGCCGTTGACGGTGGTGAAGAATCCGCCGGCGAGCAGGTGCCCCTGGTAGGCGGCCAGCGTCTCGACCCGCGCGTTGGCAGCGTGGCCGAAGGCGGGAACCAGCGGGCCCGACCCGGCCGTGCTGACCTCGGCCAGGTAGCCGGCCTGCGTTCCGTCGATGCTGGTGAAGTCACCGCCCAGGTAAGCGTCGGCGCACTGGCCCCTGCTGAAGGCGATCGAGTTCACGGTGCCATTGACGACCGGATCCCACGACGTCATCGTGAACGGCGCGCTGGCAGCGAAACTGAATGCGTTGTGCCTGGTGTAGGTCCGGCCACCCTGCTCGACCACCGAGAAGCTGCCGACCGCGTACATGGTGCGGCCGCACTGGGCAAGCTGCCTGACCTGCTCGACTGTCGCCGTCGTGGCCGGGAAGTGCGGCGTGCCGGGGGTCGGCTCGGCCGCCACGATGCCCGGCCGTGAGCTCGTGGCGCGCGGCGGGCCGGCCGCTGGCCGTGCGTGCGCCGGGCTGCCTGCCTGCATGACGCTGGCGAAGGCCATGGCTACGATGCCGACCTTGGCCGCCATGCGCGAGCGCGATGAGCGATACTCGCTGTTCAATAGGCACCTCTGCCGCGCCGGACCGCTGCGATCGTCTTCCACAGAATCTGCAAGTCGAGCATGAGCGACCAGTTCTCGACATACCGCAGGTCGAGCCTGACGGCCTCGTCCCAGGAAAGATCGGACCTGCCGCTGACCTGCCACAGGCCGGTCATGCCCGGCTTGACCGCCAGCCTGCGCCTTACGTAGTCCCCGTAGGCCGCCACCTCCTCGGGGAGCGCCGGGCGCGGCCCGACCAGTGACATCTCGCCGGACAGGACGTTCAGCAGCTGTGGCAGCTCGTCCAGCGACCATCGCCGCAGCCACCGACCAGGTCCCGTCACCCGCGGGTCGTCCCTGAGCTTGAACAGCGGGCCGGCCTGCTCGGCGCGAGCGGCGAGTCCCAGCTTGCGCGCCTCGGCGTCCGGCACCATCGTCCGGAGCTTGCAGAGGGCGAACTGACGGCCGTCCTTGCCGACTCGCAGCTGCCTGAACAGCACGGGACCGCCATCGTCCATCCTGATGACGACGGCGATGATGGCCAGCATCGGCGCGGCGGCCGCCAGCGCCGCGAGCGCGATCGCCTTGTCGAAGGTCGCCTTGATGACCAGCCTGGCGCCGCTGAACTCGGGGTGGTCCACGTGCAGCAGTGGCAGGCCAGCCACGGGCCGGATCGTGGTGCGCGGCCCGGCGACGTCGAGCAGGGCCGGCGCCACGCACAGCTCGGTGCCCGTCTTCTCCAGGCTCCACGCGAGCTGCCGCAGGCTGCTGCCTGCCATCTCGGGGCAGGCGAGCACGGCGACCGTGTCAGCGCCGTACAGGCGGACGGCCGCGGCCACGTCATCGGGTCCTCCGGCGACCGGGATGCCCGCCACGTGATCTGCCTCGGCATCGCCGACGACGCATGCCGCGACGAGCCTCAGCCCGTGGTGAGTCTCGCGGCGGAGCATGGTGGCGATCTCCGCGATCGTCGCCGGGTGGCCGACCACCACCATGGAGCGCATGCACGCGCCGAGCCTTCTCAGCCGGTGCAGGTGCTTGCGCATGGCGAACCGCACGAGCAGGTCAGACAGGGTCAGCAGCGGCAGCGCGACTACGACGTAGCCCCTCGCCAGGTCCAGCTTGGCGGCGTAGGAGACGATCGCCGTGGCCGCGGTGATGAAGGCCCCGGCATTGGCGACCCGCCGGAACTCGTCCGTGCCGACACCGATGAAACGCTGGTCGTAGCCGCCGGCGAACTGGATGGCCAGCAGCCAGGCGAAGGGCAGGCCGAGGCTCGTCAGCAGGTAAGCGGCCGAGCTGTAGTGAGCGATCCCGCTGAACCTGAGCAGGTAGGCGGCTAGGCCGGCCACCAGCGCGCATGTGAGGTCCGCCATCCTGGCCAGGCGGATGTAGCCGGCCGCCCACTCCAGGGCATCGGTGCCGCTGCCGTCGACGGGGTGCAGCACACGGCGGGCGCGCACGACGCCTTGCTCCAACAAGAGGCCCCCTCCGTCTAGCCGATATGAACCCTGTTGCGCGCTGTTTACTCTTTGACCATGACTAGTACACATGGTCGATGCGCTCCCCAGAGGGAAGTTAGTCCGTTTTTTTGTTGCAGTACGGCAACGGTCGGCCGGCGGTCTGTGACCGCCGGCCAGAGCGCGCCGCGGGTGCCCAGGGCCGGACTCGGGTTCCGCAGGATCGCGAGTGACGTGGAGTAACCTGCGCAGCGCAGTACGGGGGGGCGATGTGTTATGAACGATGGTTTTGATCGGTGTCAGCGAGCGTCCGGCCGCGGACCGGGACGAGACCATCGTCGGGCTGCTGATCGTGCAGCGGCAGCCAGAGCGACACGGCCGCGCCGCCGAGCGGACCGCGCTCGACAGCTACGCGTCCGCCATGTGCCTGCGCGACCGCCCGGACGATCGACAGCCCCAGGCCGAAGTGAGAGCCAGCCTGCGGCGAGTCGGCGGGGGAGTCGGCCTTCGGCGAGTCGGCGGGCAAGTCGGCCTGCGGCGGGCCGAGGTGAAGGCCCGCGTGCGCAGGGTCGGAGCGGGAGAACCTGTCGAAGACCGAGCCGATCTGACCGTCGGGGATGCCGGGACCTGAGTCGGCGACCACGATCCCGGCCTCGTGATCGCTGACGAGAGCCGAAAGCTGGATGCTGTCCGGGGTGTCGGTGAACTCGACCGCGTTCTCGAGGATCGCGTCCAGCGCGAGCATCAGGCGGTCAGGATCGACCATGACGGTCGCGTCGTGCCGCTCGCCGACGACCCAGCGGCGCGGCGTCGGGCTCCAGCGCCGGAAGGCGTCGTCAAGTACCCGCAGGAGCCGGGTCGGCACCGGCTTGATGCTGTCGTTCTGCTCGATCGTGGCGAGCGCGAGCAGCTCATCGACAAGCTTCCGCAGCCGCGTCAGCTCATCGACCACGATCGCCGCGTCGCTGGCCGCGGTGGGATCCGACGACGGCCGTGGCAGCAGTTCCGCATGCGCCAGGGCAACGGTGATCGGGGTGCGCAGCTGGTGCGAGGCGTTCTGGACGAACTTGCGCTGGCTCTCCAGCAGGTCCAGATTGTGGCTGGACACCTCGTCGAGTGCGGTCATCGCGGTCTTGCGGCGGTTGGAGTGCATCACCATGGCCGAGAACAGCGCGACCATGAACGGCAGCTCGATCACCTCGTCGTAGGGCTGCGTCCCGCGGATCGTCGGGTCGATGAAGAGCAGCATGGTCGCGGCCATGACAGGGATGAGCAGGCACCAGAACAGCGGCTTGGTCCACACCCGGAAGCCGAATCCGTACAGCAGGATCAGGCTCATCCAGGTCAGGTGGTAGGGGAACATCGACCACGACGGCACCAGGACCATCCACGTGAGGTTGCCGAGGGCGAACGCCGCCCACGCTGCCTCCGGCCAGCGCGAGGCCCAGAGCCGGCTCGTCAGCGGTGTGTGTTCAGCCAGGCTCGACACAGTAGCCTTCGCCCCGCACGGTGGTGATCGTGTCGGCTCCGAGCCTTGACCGCAGCCGCCTGACGTAAACGTCGACGACGTTCGACATCGTCTCCGACTGGCTCTCCCAGACCCGGGTGAGGAGGTCGTTCTTGGAAATGACAACTCCCGGCTGGTGCATGAGCTCCCACAGGATCTGAAACTCCCTGCTCGTCAACGGGACCGGCCCGCCGCCGGAATCGGCCTGCCTGCGCACGACGTCGAGCCTGAGGCGTCCGCACACGAGAACTGGCGCGCCGTTGCGCGCGGCCGACCGGAGCCTGGCCTGAATGCGCGCTACGAGCTCGCCGACATGGAAGGGCTTGGGTACGTAGTCGTCGGCTCCGAGGCCGAGGCTGGCCATGACCGACTTGGGGTCACTGAGGCAGGAGAGGATCAGGACGGCCTGCGCAGGCCTGCGGCGCATGATCTCCCTCAGCGTGCTGTAACCGTCCTGGCCAGGCATCAGCAGGTCGAGCACGACGAGGTCGTAGAACCTAGCGGCGATCATGGCGATGGCAGCCGCGCCGTCACTGGCGGCCTCGGCGGCAATGCCATGATCGCCGAGTATCCGGACCAGGACGTCCCTTATGCGCTTCTCATCGTCCACGACCAGCACCCGGCCGACGGTCGGACGTCGCGCTGTCGGGTCGGTCAGGGCGCCTGGCTGCCCGGCGCGAGGCATCGTGCGCCGCACTGATCACGCGGGCGCTCAGTCCCCGGTGATCGCGCGTGGTTTCGCTCCATGCTTCACTCTGGTCCGCCCGGACAGCCCGGCCAACGAGCGTGATCAATTCGTTATATGAAAGTGTTTTCACATTTCGCGATCTTTTTTCGGCGCCGGAGTTGACTGACCCTGCAGACACCAGGTGACACATAACAGGCGCAATCGGCCGGTGTCACCCGAGTCGGCGGCCTCGCGGAGTCGCGATCTCGGACCTCGCCGCGCGGGCGCTGGCTCAGTGGACGCTGGCTCTGCGAAAGCCGTACCCGTGTGCTAGCGCGCGGAGATCGAGGTGACCGTCAGTGTCCTTGCTGGCCCGTGGCATGACCCTGCTCGTCGCGTTCCTGGCGGTGGCCGGGGGCATCGTCTTCGTGGTCGTCCACATCCTGCTGGCCAAGCCGCCCACGGTGGACTTCACGGCCGGTCACGTGGCCGGGCGGCCGGTGGACATGACGATCATGACTGACCCGGTCAACGACGTCTCCGACCATCCGGACTGGGTTTCGTACTTCGTGCGGAGCCCTCAGACCGGCAAGTGGGTCCACTCGACGATCTGGCAGCTTCCCGCGCACACCAGGATCAACGTGACCGCGTATGAGTTCGATACCTGCGACCCGCTGCGCAATCAGCTCATGGGCCACGTGACGGGCACCATCGGCGGCGTGATGTCGGTCAGCGGCGAGACCATCGGCCTGAATGGCAAGAAGATCTCCCTGGTGAACTCCGATACCACGTGCGGCGTGGCGCACACGTTCACGGTTCCGAGCCTCGGCATCAACGTCCCGTTCTCCGGGGTCCCGTACGCCGTGCCGCTCAGTCGCACGTGCTCGCACGGGCCGTGCGCGATGTCCTTCCTGCATACGACGACTACGTTCAGCTTCGTCACGCCAGGCCCTGGCGAGTACCGCTGGCAGTGCTTCATACCGTGCGGCCTGGCGTCGGTGGACGGAAACGGACACGCCATGTCGACGATCGGCTTCATGACTGGCTACCTGGACGTGGTGTCCTGATGGCCACCGAGACGCCAGCCGCGCCGGCCTCCGCCGATCCCGCCGATCCTGCCGAGCGCAGGCACGGGCTGCGCATCTTCCTGCTCTGGGTGGTCCCCGCGATAGCGGCCGACCTGCTGCTCTGGTTCGTCTACGGACCGCACATGCCGCCCGGCGACATGTCCACCTCGGCGGCCAGCCAGCAGTTCGACTTCAGGGTCATGTCGGTGCTGGGCGCGCCGGTGGTGCTGTTCGTCCTCATCTACTCCGGATACGCGTTCGTGACGTGGCGGGCGAGGAACGACGACGATCCCGAGCAGGACGGCCCGCCGATCCACGGCCACGTGCGGGCTCAGGTGGCGTGGATAACGATCAGCTCCGTGCTCGTGCTCGGCCTGGCCGGATTCGGCACTTACGAGCTGATCGCCCCCAATGGAGCCGGCTCCGGTGAGGGCCCTTCGCCGGTATGGAACCCCTCGGGAGCGCGGCTGACGGTCGCTCAGATGACCGCTCCGTGGCGGCCTGGTCATGAGCTCGTCGTGCAGGTGATCGCGCAGCAGTGGCTCTTCACCTTCCGCTATCCGCAGTTCGGCGGGCTTGAGACGCCCAAGCTTGAGCTGCCGGTCGACACGCCGGTCCAGTTTGACGTGACGTCGCTGGACGTGATCCACAGCTTCTGGGCGTACCAGCTGGGGGTGAAGGCCGACGCGAACCCGCAGGTGAACAACGTCGCCTACACCACCACCAGGCAGACGGGGACGGTGAACGTGCGGTGCGCGGAGCTGTGCGGCCTGTGGCACGGCGCCATGTTCACCGACGGCAAGGTGGTGCCCTCCGCCGCCTTCGAGGCCTGGGCCCGCTCCACGCAGGCCCAGCTGGCGGCGGTCACTAAGACGCTCCCGCGGTTCGCGCTGATCTACACCCCGAACGAGATCAAGGGGCTGAACAAGCTCTACTACCAGGCGGGCCTGCCCGGAGCCGGCGGCGGCTACTACCCCGCGCAGTACTACCCCTACGAGCCGTGAGCCCGGACCGGTGCACGGATCTCGTGGTGCTCCCCCGTTCACTGAATGAGGTGACCTGATGGCCATGCAGACTCAGGCTGCGACGGTGCAGGGACCGGGCGGCGGCTCGCCGGGCTCGGCCTGCCGGCACCGGCCGTGGTGGATGCGCCAGGGCGTGCACACGGGCCTGCTCGGCGCTGTCATCGGCTACCTGCTTGGGCACCTGCTCGGCAACTTCATGGCCGCCGGCTACTTCCAGGTTGCGATGGGCGACCAGAACGACATGGCCCTCGTATTCGGCTACGCGGCGGGGACGATCGGCTGGCTCGCCGGGCTCGGCGTATTCAATGACATGCTGCGGCAGCTCGCCTGGCGCCCGGCCCCTACCGCCGAGGAGATGCAGGAGCGGGAGGCATCCTCGGGCCTGGCCAGGTACTTCAGGTTCACCCTTGACCATAAGGTCGTCGGGATCCAGTACCTGGTCGCCATGATCATCTACTTCTGCACGGCCGGGCTATTCGCCATGGCGATCCGCACCGAGCTCCTGTCGCCCGCCCATCACGTGTTCACCGCGGGCGCCTACCTGGAGATCGTCGGCGAGCACGGCACGATGATGATGATGCTGATGTCCTCGGTCATCCTGGGGCCATTCGGCAACTACCTGGTGCCGATCATGATCGGCTCGAAGCGGGTCGCCTTTCCCAGGCTCGAGGCACTGTCCTTCTGGCTGACCCCGGCCGCCTTCCTGATCCTGCTGTCCAGCCTGCTCATGGGCGGCTTCCCGTTCGGCTGGACCGGGTACGCGCCGCTGTCCATCCAGGCGACCGAGGGCGCGGACTCCTATGCGGTCGCGTTCGGCCTGATGGGCATCTCGATGATCTTCGCGGCCGCTAACATCCTGACCACCGTGATCTGTCACCGGGCGCCGGGGATGCGGTGGTCCCGCCTGCCGATGTTCGTCTGGGCGATGGTGGCGACCTCGGTGCTGATGATCCTCGCCGCTCCCGTACTCGTCGGCGGCATGTACATGATGATCACCGACCGGACCGCGCAGACTGCGTTCTTCGTCCAGGACCTCGGCGGCAGCAGCTACCTGTACGAGGACCTGTTCTGGTTCTTCGGCCACCCCGAGGTCTACATCCTCGCCCTGCCCGGGTTCGGGATCGTGTCGGAGATCCTGCCGGTGTTCTGCCGCAAGCCGCTGTTCGGCTACAAGATCGCCGCAGCCGGAATGGTGGGCGTGACGCTGCTGAGCTTCTTCGTGTGGCAGCACCACCTGTTCGACAGCGGCATCAGCCCGGACATGCGGCCGCTGTTCATGCTCACCACGGAACTGATCTCGATCCCGACGGGCCTCATCTACCTGGTGGCGCTCGGCACGTTCTGGAAGGCGAGGATCAGGTTCAGCGTGCCGATGCTGTTCGCGCTCGGCATGTACTTCAACTTCCTGATCGGCGGGATCTCCGGGGTCTTCCTGTCCGATGTTCCCGCTGATACCACCGAGCACGGCAGCTTCTTCGTGATGGCGCACTTCCATTACACGATCATGGGCGGTCTGATCTTCGCGTTCATGGCCGGCTGCTACTACTGGCTGCCCAAGATGATGGGGATCAAGCTCAACCAGGCCCTCGGCAAGTGGCATTTCTGGACGATGTTCATCTTCTTCAATTCGACCTTCCTGCCCTTGTTCGCCGTCGGGCTGGCCGGGCAGCCCCGCCGGGTGTTCGAGTACGCCCGTAACCTGCAGGGGCTGAACGACTGGGTCTCGATCTCGGCCTTCCTGCTTGGCGTGTCGATCCTGATCTTCGTCATCAACTTCGTCTGGTCGACGGTGTTCTGGCGGGTACGCGAGGAAGGCAACCCGTGGCGCTCGCGCGGCCTGGAATGGCAGGTCGCCTCGCCGCCGCCGGCGGACAACTTCGACCGCGTCCCTATCGTGCTCGCCGGCCCCTACGAGTACGGCGTCCCCGGCAGCCAGCCGGTCGCCGACCTGCAGCCGCCGGACGGGGTGCTCGCCGAGGCCTTCGCCGACGCCGGCAACTCGCGAGCGGAGGCGTAGTCCGATGGCCGAGATCGCATCAGCGCAGCCTGAAGGCATGAGTTACCGGGAGGAAGAGGCGGCCTTCTATCACGAAGCCAGCCTCAACGCGGCGTGGGTCGGCTCGCGCCTGACGCTCGGGGCCCTGTCGTTCGGCTTCGGCGCGTTCGTCTTCGCGTTCTTCTACCTCCGCTCGACCGACTCGTTCGGCCGGTGGTATCCGGCCGGCTTCCGTGCGCCGAGCATGGCGCTCGGGACTCTGATCATGGCGCTGGTCGTGGCCAGCGCCGCGATCTCGACCCTCGCCCTGCAGCGGCTCAAGCACGGTCACAAGGCGCCCTGGATGGCCGGGGCCCTGACGGCCCTGGTGCTCGGCCTCGCCGCGATCGGCGTCCAGGTCTGGCAGCTGCTGCACCTGCCGTTCTTCCCCGCCTCGTCCGGGTTCGCCAGCGTGTTCGTGGGCTTCTCCCCGGTATTCGCCGCGCTGGTCTTCGTGGCGATGGTCTGGCTGCACCTGCTGATCGGCCGGTGCCGGCCGCTGCCGGAGCTATCCTTTCTCGAGCAGCCGCCCACCTACGCAGCGACGTTCGCGGTGCAGCGGTTCCAGGCGTCACTGAGTTCGTTCACTCTGGTCTGGAATTACCTGGCGGCCGTCGCCGTCGTCATGTGGGTGCTGTTCTACCTGGTGCACTGACCGAGAGAAAGGGGCTCTCGTGGCGGGATCGTTTCCGGTGAACCTGAGCTCGGCGTGGAGCCTGGGCGGTTCCCTGCTGACGTTCATCTTCCCCATGTGCCTGTTCATCGTCGTCGCCGGGCTGCTGTACGCGCAGGTCTCCCGCCCGCACAAGGTCCCCGGCCACCACGGGCTCGCGCCAGCCTCAAGGCCGCCGGAAGGCCAGGGAGCAGGACAGCCATCCGCTGACTCCGACGAGGCCGGAGACTGACTCAGCCGGCCGCCGGTCAGTGACCTCGGCGGCTAGCTCGGCGGCAAGCACTGCGGCGCGGCTAGCTCTGCGGCGCCGTCCACTTCTCGCTGTACTCCCACAGCCGCGCGGCGAGCTCAGGAGTGGTCACGGCGCTCGGCTCGGCGCGCTTGCAGTCGTCGTAGTAGCTGCCTGACTCGCCTGCCACGTCGGGCGAGGTCGCGCAGTACAGCGAGGTCCGCGCGCCCTGCTCGATGGTCAGCATCCGCCTGGTCATGATCTGCCTGGCCGGCCACGGCACCCGCCGCCAGATCTGGGAAGCGACGACGCCCGGGTGCAGGGCGTAGGCGGCCACCTCCGACCCATCAAGCCTGCGCGCGAGTTCCTGGGCGAAGAGCACGTTGGCCAGCTTGGAGACGGCGTACTCGCGCATCCCGGTGACGCTCTTGGTGCGCGACCGCACCGCGTCGAAGTCGATCCCGCTGGCCTGGTGGTGCGCGTCGCTGGCCACGATCACGATCCTGGCCGGGCCGCTGCGGCGCAGCAGTGGCAGCAGCGCCTGGGTCAGCGCGAAGTGGCCGAGGTGGTTCACGCCGAAGTGCAGCTCGAAGCCATCCTTGGTGAGGCCGCGCTGCCCGCCGATCCCGGCGTTGTTGATCAGGACGTGCAGCGGCTCGCCAAGCGCGCCGAACTCGGCCGCGCACTGCCGCACGCTCGCCAGGTCGGCCAGGTCGAGCGCCAGCGTGCTCACCTGGTCCTGGCCCGTGCCGGCCTGCGCCGCGATCGCGGCTGCCGCCTGCTCGCCCTTGGCGCGCGACCTGCAGGCGATGAATACCCGCCCGCCACGGCCTGCCAGGTCTACCGCGGTCGCGTAGCCGATGCCGGAGTTCGCGCCGGTGATCAGGAAGGTCCTGCCCGTCAGGTCGGTCATGTCCGCGCTCCCGCCGGCCCGCTCTCGGGGGTCGCGTCAGGGCACGGCGACGCCAGGTTATCGCGGCGCGGCGGCCCCATCGCGACGCGGCGGCGTTACCGCTGCGCGGCTGCGTCACCACGGCGCGGCAGCGCGGTCGTCCACCACGATCGTTGTTCCAGGCGGCACAGACAGCGCCGGTACCGTCTGCCTGGCCGCCTCGTCGATGTGGATGCGCGGCGCAGGCGGCGGCTCGATCTCGTAGTAGGTGCCCGGGCCGTAGAACTGGCCGTAGCGGCGTTCCTCGGGCCGAACGCGCCCACCAGCCTGGCCTCGTCCGGCAGGTCGGTCAGCTGGTGGAGCACCACCTCGGGCGCGAATGCCCTGACCGCCGCGGTCAGTGCCGCCGCGTCGAACACGTCGCACACCACGGGCTCGGCGCCGAGCCCGGCCAGCAGGCGGGCGTGGTCCGGCGAGCGGGTCATCCCGGCCACCGCGTGACCCTCGGCGATAAGCAGCGGAACCAGGCGTACCCCGATGACCCCGCTCGCTCCGGCCAGGAAGATGCGCACGCTGCCCCTGGCGATGCCTCAGTCCGGCCGCGGGAAGGAGACCGCCGAACCGTGCGCTCCGGGGACACCGTTCAGGTGGTCACCAGGGCGGCCAGCGGGCTGGGCGGCCGGCACGGACCGGGCAGCCGGATGGGCCGCCAGCGCATCCCGGTCGGTGCCGTTCTCCAGCCTGGCGAGCAGCAGCGCAGCGTCGTCGCTGTGCCTGGTCTTCCTGCGCGGGTTGCTCAGCAGGTCGTCGGCGAGCACCTCGAGGTCGTCGGGCACGCCGAGGCGAAGGATCCCGATCAGCGCGCTCAGGTTGTACTCGTCGCCCGCCTCGGTCTCAAGCAGGCCGTCGGTGGTCAGCACGAGCAGCGAGCCTCGCGCCACCCGCAGCCGCGACGTAGTGTAGGCGGCCCCGGCGTCCACGCCGAGCGGCAGCCCGGCGTCGCAGTCCAGCAGGCGGGGCTTGGTCGCCGGCGTGACCAGCAGCGCGGGCGGGTGCCCGGCCCGGCACATCGCGAGTTCCCTGGTGGCCGGATCGACCACGATCAGGCAGCAGGTGGCGAACAGCGCGCGGTCGGGATCGGAGTTCAGCTCAGCCAGCCAGTGGTTGGCCCGCGTCATCACCTCGGCCGGGCTGTGTCCTTCCCTAGCGTAGGCGTGCACGGTGGTGCGCAGCCGGCCCATGAGCGACGCGGCGAGCAGGTTGTGCCCCTCCACGTCGCCGATGACCAGCGCCACCCGGCCGTCGTTCAGGTGCACCACGTCGTAGAAGTCGCCGCCGATCTCGATGCCCGACGTCGCTGCCAGGTACCGGGTCGCGATCGTCAGGCCGGGTGCGGTGAGCTTGCCGCGCGGCAGCATGCCGTGCTGCAGCTCCGCGGCCAGCGCGCGCTGTACCTCGTACATCCTCGCCCGCTGCAGCGACATGGCGAGCAGCCCAGACGCGGCGAACAGCTGGGCCCGCTCGTCGGGCGGGAACTCCTGCGGCTGTGGGAACCCGAACAGGCACGCCCCGACCTGCCCGTCCGAGTCGTGCACGGGCAGCGCCACCCACGCCTGCTGGGTGGCGCTCCGCAGCGCCCCGGCCAGGTGCGGGTAGTCCTCGGCGAGTATCTGAGGCGAGCTCACGTAGACCGGCGAGCCCCACTGGATCGCTGCCGAGATCACGGCGGGCCGCGGGGAGTTCAGCCCGCAGAGCGCCTCGACGACCTCGTCGTCAAGCCCGCACGACACCGCGACAGCGAGCCTGCCGTCGCGCGCCTCGACCAGGATCATGCTGTCAGCGCCGTAGGCGCGCAGCCCGACCTCGGCAGCCTCCATGATCGCGCTGACCGTGACCGCCGAGGCCAGTGCGGCGGTGAAGTCGCGCATCCGCCTGGCCCGGTCGGCAAGCTCGCGCAGCCTGCGTTTTTCTGCCTCGTTTTTTGCCCGCAGCGCGGTGGTGTCCATGACCAGGCCCATCATCCTGGCCGGCTGCCCGTCCGGGCCCGCGATGATCCTGCCCCGCGCCTCCATCGACCGCAGCGCGCCGTCCGGCGTCTCGACCCGGTACTCGAGCTGGTAGGTGCCGCTCGCGGCCAGCATGCCGGCCATCGCCTGGCGCACCTGCCCGAGCTCGTCGCGCGGCACCTTGGACAAGAACTTGTCCATCGTCGTCGGCACGTCGTCGGGCAGGCCGTGCATCCGGTTGATATTCGGGTCGCAGACGACCTCGTCCGACGGAATGTCCCAGGTGAAGAACCCGGCGTCGACGCTAATGGACTTCGGGTGAAAGCCGATCCTGGCTCCGTCTCCTAAAGCGTCCGGCTGGCGGCCGCCCGCCTGGGCATGATCTGCGCGCGTACGTGCGTCCGCGACGACCTCAGCCGGTCCTGTCAACTCTCGCTCACTCATTGATTGCCCGCGATTCATGGCAGCTCCCGCCGGAGCCAGCGCGGCACTGGAGCACATGATGGTGTCAAGCATAGAGGTGGTGATGGTCCGCAGGTCGGATAGTTTGGCCGTTTTTCGCGCACTGGAAGCCGATTCATGCCGCGCGGCCGCCGCTGGCCGGGCTTGACTCCGTACCCAGGTACGGCTGTTAGCTTGGCTCGCATGACTGGGCTGACGATCGGGAAGTTCGCTGCGGCGCAGGGCGTCAGCGTCGAGACGGTGCGCTTCTACCAGCGCAGGGGGCTGCTCGCCCAACCCGAGCGCAGCGGTGCCGGCTACCGGCGGTACTCCGACGCCGACCAGTGGCGGCTCGCCTTCATCCGGCGGGCAAGGACGCTCGGATTCACCCTGACCGAGATCGCCGACCTGCTCGGCCCGGCCGAGGCCAGGTCAACCGCGGACATCACCAGGGCCGCCGAGGGCAAGCTCGCGGCCATCACGGACCAGATCGCCGAGCTCGCCGCGGTGCAGTGCCGGCTGCGGCGCCTGGTCAGGGTCTGCGCGGGCGGCAACCAGGACGACTGCGTGGCGCTGCACCTAGGCGAACCGGAGTCCGTCCATGTCGGGGCCGCGGCGGGCCGGGCGGGCTGATCGCCGTTACGTAAGGACGAACGAGAGGAACCCGATCCATGTCCGCGCTCAAGGCCGTCACCGACGCCAGCTTCGACGCTGATGTCCTGTCCAGCTCCAGGCCGGTCATCGTGGAGTACTGGGCGCCGTGGTGCGGTCCGTGCCGCCAGGTGGCCCCGGTACTCGACGCGATCGCCGCTGAGCAGGCCGACCGGCTCGACGTGGTGCGGGTCAACACCGACGAGAACCCCGAGGTCGCCCGCAGGTACAGCGTCCTGCACGTCCCGACGATCGCGCTGTTCTCCGGCGGCCAGCTAGTCCACCAGATCGTCGGCGCCCGCTCCAAGTCCGCCCTCCTCGCCGCCTTCTCCGCCCACCTGTAATCCATGCTGGGGGCCCGCCGCGGCCTCTTTGCATCCGCCACGGTCTCTTTTCATCCGCTAGCGTCATGTTTTCATCCGCTAGCGTCATGATCACGAGGCTTTTGGGATGGTTTGTGAGGCGCTAGCGGATGATACGTGCCCCGGGGAGCGGATTCGGTGGCGGTCAGGCCGGACCGCCCGGCCGGCCCGGACGGGCTGGGCGGAGTTGTGGTTGGTGATCTCGACGGTTTACCGTGCGGGAGTGACCTGGGTGGACTTTCATTTCGACCTGATGTGCCCGTATGCCTACCAGACGTCGCTGTGGATCCGCGAGGTGCGCGATCGGACCGGGCTTGACGTCAACTGGCGGTTCTTCAGCCTGGAGGAGATCAACCGGGCTGAGGGCAAGAAGCACCCGTGGGAGCGGGACTGGTCCTACGGCTGGTCGATGATGCGGGTCGGTGCGCTGCTGCGCAGGCAGGGCATGGACCAGCTGGACGCGTGGTACGCGACCGCCGGGCGCGCGCTGCATGTCGAGGGGCGCAAGCCGCACCGGCCGGAGGTCGCGAAGGAGATCCTCGCCGAACTCGGGCTCGATCCGCGGCTGGTCGACGAGGCTATCGCTGACCCAAGCACCGGCGACGAGGTGCACGCCGAGCACCGGCGGGTGGTCGAGGCCGGCGGGTTCGGGGTGCCCACGCTGTTCTTCCCCGACGGGCAGTGCCTGTTTGGGCCCGTGCTGATCGACCCGCCGCACGGCGAGGCGGCCGAGCGGCTCTGGGACGCGGTCGTGGCGTGGACCGCGTTCCCGCAGCTGTACGAGATCCAGCGGCCCAAGAGCAAGGCGGACTACGAGCAGATCGCCGAGGTGTTCCGGCCGTACCTGGCGGGCCGGGACTGGCTCAGCATCAACCGCGGCACGGTCGTGGAGTTCGATCTGCCGGACCGCCAAGACTTGGAGAGGACCGCCAGTGACTGAGCCGAGCGCCGCCGCGACTGCCGCAGGGCCCGACGAGCAGGCGGAGCAGGATCGCATCGTCGACCTGCTCGGGCAGGAGTGGGCGGACATCGCCGGCCTGCTCGACGGGCTGGCCGACGAGGCTTGGACCGCGCCGGCGCTGCCCGGCTGGACGGTGCACGACACGCTCAGCCACATGATCGGCACCGAGCGCACGCTGACCGGCGCTGAACACCCGCCAGCCCCCGAGGCTGGCGACAGCCCGGACCACGTTCGCAACGACATCGGCCGCCTGAACGAGGCATGGGTGCTTGCTCTGCGGGACCGGCCGCACGCTGACCTGCTCGCCGACTTCCGCGCGATTACTGCAGAGCGGCTGGCCAGCCTGCGGGCAATGTCCGCGGCCGAGTTCAACGCCCCTTCGTGGACCCCGGCCGGCCAGGCGACCTACGCCCGCTTCATGCGAATCCGCATCTTCGACTGCTGGATGCACGAGCAGGACATCAGGGCCGCTGTCGCGCAGCCCGGCAACGAGAGCGGGCCGATCGCCGAGCAGGCGCTGGCCGAGGTCCTGCTCGCGCTCGGCTACATCGTCGGCAAGCGCGGCCGGGCACCTGACGGCAGCTCCGTCCGGATCGAGCTGACCGGGCCGATCGAGCGCGACCTGAACCTGTCCGTGGACGGCCGGGCAAAGCTGGTCGAGTCGATCGGCGGCGAGCCGACCGCCAGCCTGCGGCTGTCCTCGTCGCTATTCCTGCGGCTGGCCGGGGGCCGGGAGGACGCCGAGGCCGCGCTGGGGCGGGTCGAGCTCGGCGGCGACACCGCGCTGGCCCGCCAGATCGCGACCAACCTCGCCTACACGATCTGACCCTCTGCCGGGGCGGGCGGCGTACCGCGGCATCCCTCGGCCCGGGTGGTCGGCGTACCGCGGCATCCCTCCGGGTGGGCGGCCTGCGGGCGGCATCGGCCGGCCAGGGTAGGCGGCGTAAGGCGCGCCAGCCGTCAGCGCCCCGGCCCTGGTTCGACGCAGAACTCGTTGCCCTCAGGGTCAAGCATCACGGTCAGGTGTTCGCCGGGATCCAGCACGGTCGCGCCGAGTTGCTTGAGCCTGGCCACCTCCGCGTCGACGGTGCCTGGGGCGCGCAGGTCGAAGTGCATCCGGTTCTTGGCCGTCTTGGACTCGGGCACCCGCGCGAACCAGATGTTCGGCCCGCCCCAGCCCGCTGCCTCCACGAACGCCCGCTCGCTGGTCGAGTTCTCGTCCACGTCGGAACCGAGCGCAGCGGCCCAGAACGTGGCCAGCACGAGTGCGTCGGCGGCGTCAAACGTCACCGACTTGATCACCGCCGCCATCGGGCCAGCATACCGACGGCGGCGCGGCTGCCGCCGAGCTTGCCGACGCGATCTGGCCCGGCGCTGTCAGCCGACGCTGACATTGCCAGGGCGTGTGCTCAGCACGCCGACGCTGGGGCATCCGGCAGCGGCTGCTGGGGCCCGGCGAGTTCTCCGGTAGTCGGCCCGGCCGGGCGATGGCCGCCCCTGCGAGTCTCCGGTGCGGCAAGGCCTGCCATGGCGGCCAGCCCCAGAACGCCAGCGGCCAGCACGAACGCTGCGCCGTACGACGCCGAGTCGACAAGGAAGCCGACCGCGACCGGGCCGGCGACGGTGCCGATGTCGCCTGCCATCTGGTAGGAGGCGACCATCGTGCCGCCCTGGGCGGCGCTGGATCCCGCGCCCGGGCCGGGGCTGACGTGAGTCATCAGGTCGCCGATCATCGCCGACGGCGCGACGTCGAGCAGCCCGGATCCGAAGCCGAGCACGGCGAGCGCGAGGAGGAAGCCCCACCTGCCAGGCAGCACGGCGAGCATGATCATGCTGGCGCAGGAGATCAGGCAGCCGCTGATCACCACCGGCTTGCGCCCGAGCGTGTCGGCGACCCGCCCGCCCGGCAGCAGCGTCGCGGCATTCACCGCGGCCACGACGAGGAAGCCGATGCCGGTCCAGGTGGTCGAGGCGTGCAGCACGTCCCTGACGAACAGCGGCACGATCGCGCTGCGGACTCCCACCACCGCGAAGCCGTCCGCCAGGTTGGCGGCGGCCGCCGCGCGGTACGCCCTGCTCCGCAGGGCCGCGCCGATCTCGGCCAGCGACCTTCCCCGGCGGGCGGCGGCCTGCGCCGGGCGGAGCGCGCTGTCCCGCAGCACCACCGCGGCGATGCCGGCCGGGATCAGCAGCATCCCGCCGTAGATGAAGAACGGCGCCCGCAGCGACCAGTCGGCGATCAGCCCGCCGAGGGCCGGGCCGCTGATCCCGCCGAGCAGGAAGCCGCCGGTGTACAGGCCGCTGGCCCGGCCGCGCTGCTCGCCGGGAACGCTGCGCAGCAGCAGGGTCTGGGCGCTGACCCCGAACATCGCCGAGCCGAAGCCGCCAACCCCGCGCAGCGCGATCAGCTCCGCGAACGACCCGGAGAACCCGGCGAGCACGCTGCTGACCGCGACGATCAGGATGCCCGCCGCCATGGTCGTCCGCTCGCCGAGCCGGTCGACCAGGCGCCCGGCCGGCAGCGCACCGGCGATCCGCACCAGCGCGAAAGCGCTGATCACGCTCGCCGCCGCCGCGGTGCTCACGCCGAACTGGCGGGCGAACGCCGGGATGCAGGGCGCCACGATGCCGTACCCAAGCGCGACCGTGAAAGAGACCGAGCTGAGGATCGCCACCTCGCGCGGCAGGCCTGCGTACAGGTCGCGGAGGGGACGGGGCATAACGGAATTCTGCCAGCTAGTGCCGACACCGCCCGGCGGCCGGCGTCCGGGTCCCGTGCCTTTGCGGCATTCGGGAGTGTCGGCATCGGCTGTGATACTGGACAAGTGCTCGGAGTCCCGCAAACCAGGCTGGTCGGCCGTGATCACGAGATCGGCGAGCTGCTCGGCGTGCTCGACTCGGCGGCGGACGGCCGGCCGGTCGTCACGCTCGTCGGTGGCGACGCGGGCGTGGGCAAGACGCGCCTGGTCACCGAGCTGGCCGGCCGGGCTCGCGCGGCGGGATTCACCGTGCTGTCCGGGCGGTGCGCCGAGCTTGGCGACGCGATGCCGTACCTGGCGCTGGCCGACGCGCTGCGGGACGCCACCACCGGGCCGTCTCCGGGCGGAGCGGTGCTCGACGCGCTGGCCGCGCGCCCGGTGCTGTCCCGGCTGCTGCCCGACAGGGACGAGGGCCAGCGCCGGCGGCGACATGCCGGGGCTCGTGCAGCAGCAGCTGTTCGGCGCGGTGCTCGGCATGCTGGCCGAGCTGGCCGGCACCAGCCCAGTCCTGCTGATACTCGAGGACGTGCACTGGGCCGACCAGTCCACCCGCGACCTGCTGACGTTCCTGAGCCGGATGCTGCACTCCGAGCGGCTGGCCGTGGTCGCCACGTACCGCACCGACGACATGCACCGCAGGCACCCGCTGCGGCCGCTGATCGCCGAGCTGCAGCGGCTGCCCGGCGTCGCCTCGATCGAGCTCGGCCCGCTCTCCTCCTCGGCCATGGCCGAGCACCTCACAGCGCTGTCGCCGCGGCGCCTGGAGGCCGCGGCGATCGGCCGGATGATCAGCCGGGCCGAGGGCAACGCGTACTACGCCGAGGAACTGCTGGCCGCCTCGTCGGTCGGCTCCCAGCTTCCGGCGGGCCTCGCCGACCTGCTGCTCGCCAGGATGGAGCAGCTCTCCGCCGCGGCACAGCAGGTGCTGCGCACGGCCGCGGTCACCGGGCGGCGTGCCGACGATGACCTGGTGCGGCGGGCGTCAGGGCTCGACGAGTCGGCCTACGACGACGCGGTCAGGGAGGCGGTGGCGCATCAGCTGCTTGTACCGGACGGCGCGCAGGGCTACTCGTTCCGGCACGCGCTGCTCCGCGAGGCGATCTACGCCGACCTGCTGCCCGGCGAGCGCGTCACGCTGCACGGCAGGCTGGCCGACCTGCTCGACGACGAGCACCGGCTGACCGAGATCCCGGGGAGCGCCGCCGAACTCGCACACCACCGCCTGGCGAGTCACGACATACCCGGTGCGTTCTCCGCCTCGGTGCGGGCCGCGGAGGAGGCCGAGCGGCTCGCCGCTCCGGCCGAGGCGCACCGGCACTACGACCAGGCGCTGTCGCTGTGGGACCGGGTCGACGACGCGGAGAAGCTGGCCGGAATCGGGCGCGGGAAGCTCGCGCTCAGGTCCGCGCTGAGCGCGGCCGACGGCGGCGACCTGGCCAAGGCGGCCAGCCAGCTCCGGCGGCTGCTCGATGACCTGGCCGGCGGCGGCGAGGTGGTGCTGCTCTGCCGGGCGCGCGAACGGCTGGCCTACTTCCTCAACGACCTCGGCGAGCTAGCGGCGTCGGCGGCCCAAGGGCAGGCCGCGGTGGACGCACTGCCTGCCGAACCGCCGCGCTGGGAGTACGCCAGGGCGCTGGCAACGCATGCGCGGGCGCTGCTGTCCGGGCCGGATCTCGGCCCGGCCAAGGCCCGGGCCGAGCAGGCGCTGGCGGCGGGCAGGGCCGCGGACGCGCCGTGGGTGCAGGCGGACGCGCGAGTCACCCTCGGCCTGATCAGCGAGCGGTCGGGAATGATCGCCGAGGCAATCGGCCTGTTTACAGCCGCGCACCAGCAGGCCGCCGCGGCCCGGGTGCTTGGTGTCGAGCTGCGGGCCGCGTTTCAGCTCGCGCGGGTATCGCTTGAGCAGGGCGACCTGGCCGGCGCCGCCCGCACGGCCAGCGACGGTGCCGCCCGGGCTCAGGGCGCGGGCCTCGGCCTGGCGCAGTACGGCATCGACCTTCAGTACCTGCACTATCTCGCGCACGTCGCCGACGGGTCATGGGACCACGCGCAGCGGATCGCCGCCGGATTCGCGGTCCGGGTCACCAGCTTCGCCGAGGCGCGGCTGTCGGCTATGGCGCTCTTCCTCGCCGTGGCGCGGAGTCTGCCGGTGGTCGAGGAGCGTCTCGGCTGGCTCGAGCCCATGTTCGAGCGCGATCGATTCGTGGAGTACATCGCGCGCGGCGCGCTCGCCGAGCACGAACTCTGGCGCGGTCATCCAGCGGCGGCGCTCGAGCAGGTGCGGCTGACCCTGCGTGCCGTGCAGGACATGGACGACGGCCATCTCGGCCCCGAGGCCATCAGGGTGGCGGCCGTCGGCCTCTGGGCGCTAGCCGACGAGGCGGTCGCGGCGCGGGCGGCAGGCGACCTCGCCCGGGTCGCCGAGATCACCGAGCGCGCCGGGGACATGATCGGCGCCGCGGTCCAGGGTGCGGCCAACCTCGTCGTTCCCGGGTTCAAGCTCGGCGTGGACGGCCGCGGCTGGCTGGCCAGGGCCCATGCCGAGTGGGGTCGGGTGACCGGCGAGAACGACCCTGAGGCATGGCGGGCGGTGGTACGCGAGTTCGGCGATGGGTTCGTGTACGAGTCCGCCAGGTCGCGATGGCGGCTCGCCGAGGCGCTGGCCGAGGCCGGCGACCGGGACGCCGCCCGGCAGGAGTGGCTGCTGGCCGCCGTCGCCGCTGACGGACTCGGGGCCACGGCGCTGCGGGCCGCGCTTGCCGACCTCGGCCGCCGGGCCAGGATCGCGGGCTCAGGTCGCGGCGCGGGCGGGCCCGACGGTCGGCCGGACGGCCGCGAGGCGGGTGGCCGGGCGTCGCTGGCAGGGCTGACCGGGCGGGAGGGGGAGGTGCTGCGATTGCTAGCGGCCGGCCACAGCAATAGAGAAATAGGTGCCGAGCTGTTCATCTCGCCGAAGACGGTCAGCGTTCATGTCTCCAACATTCTGGCCAAACTGAATGCGGCCAGCCGCACCGAGGCGGCCGCTATCGCGCACCGGTCGGGGCTGTAGCCAGCGGCGTGCACGGCAGCAGAGCACGGGACGGCTCAAGGCGGGAAGACGCAAGGCCTGGCGTCGGCGGGGCCGGCTGGGTGGCCGGCGCGATCCAGCCGCGCCGGGCGCGGCGTGCCTGGCGAGCACGCCGCGCCGCGGTGGCCTGAGCATTCATGTCCCTGACATGCTGGGTCGCGAGCTGAGCCATGAGTTCCGGATGCATTGCAACCTCCCGAGGGCGGGCCGATCTGGCCCGGCACGATCCAGAATCGTGCTAAGGCCGCCCTTTCCGCATCGGGAGGATGTCTTATCTATCGCCCTCGCCCGCCTTAGATCAGGGCGCGATGCGGCGGGGCGGGGCGATAAGGCGCCTGCTACCGCCGGGCTTGAGTCGGAGTCGGCAAGCCCCGGGCGGCCGGTAGGCCTGCGTGCCCGAGGCTGCCACCGCGGCGTGCCTGATCGCCGCGAGCACCTCCTCGACCGGTGCCGTCTTCGCCACGAACGCAGAGACTCCGCTCTGCAGCGCCCGGAACAGCATGTCGTCCTCGCCGCGCGAGGTGAGCATGACGATGCCAAGCGCCGGATCGCTGTCGCGCAGCTCGCGGGCCAGCCGCATGCCATCGCCGTCGGGCAGCGCGCTGTCCACAGTCACCACGTCGGGGCAGGCGTCGGCGATCAGGCCCGGGGCGAGGGCGGCCGTGCCGCACTCGGCGACGATCTCCATGTCGGCCTGACCGGCGAGCAGCTGTCTGAGGCCGTACCTGATGAGTGTGTGGCCATCGACGATGGCAACGCGGATCGTCACCGTTCCCCCCGGGGCTCGAGTGGCGGGCGCGGCGCGGACCGGCCGCGTGCTCTGGCGGCAGTCAGTCATCGTTGACCAGGTCATCCGGCCGTCAGGGCGGCTGCAGGGCAGCCGCGTCCGTCTGACGCACAAATGTACGGCACCGGCCGCCAGGATGTGCCAGCTTTGCTAGTTTATCTAATCATTATCGTCCTGTGACCGTTATCTACAGCTCTGACTAGATCACGACCGAACCGCAACGATCACGAGCAATGCTCCGTAAAGCATGAAAGGACCGAAGCTGATCATGCTGCGCCTGGCGGCCCTCCTGCCGACCAGCAGCACCAGGCCCGCCAGCCCGGCCAGCACGAATCCGAGGCACGCACCGAAGATCAGCGCCGGCCACCCGATCCAGCCGAGCACCAGCCCGATCAGGCCTGCGAGCTTGATGTCGCCGCCGCCGAGCTGGCCGCCGCTGACCAGGCCGAGCAGCAAGTAGACCGCGGCCAGGACGAGGCCGCCGAGCAGCGCGCGTACCAGGGCAGAGCCATCGCCGTCGATCGCTGCGGCGACGCCGAGCAGCACGATCAGGGCCGGGTAGGCCGGCAGCGTGAGCCGGTCGGGGAGCCGGTGCACGGCGACGTCGATCTGGGTCAGCGCCACCCCGAGCACGCCGAGGAACGCGAAGGCCGCGACGGCCGGCTGCCCGCCGAACCTGGCCAGCAGCAGCCCGGCCACCGCGGCTGCGACCAGCTCAATCGCGCCGGCCGCGCCGAGCCACCTGCCGCAGTGCGGGCACCTGGGCACGAGCGAGCCTGGCAGCGGGGCGCCGCACTCCCGGCAGGTCGCCTCGTCGGGCTCGCCGGAGCGCACGGACAAGCGGTAGACCTGGCCCCGCAGCGCGGTCCCGGCTGGCAGGGCGGCGATGGCGCCCGTCGCGGCCCACAGAAGATTCACTCTGCCCCACAGCGTCAGGCAAATCTGGCAAGTATTCGGTGATAGACGATCGATCGGGTCATTCGGTGGTCAGCCTCCCGCATGTTACCTGTGTCACGTGCCACCCGTGTCGTCCGATCGGATGATATGTCATATAAATTATGTCATCACTGACCTTATACGCTGCGCCTTTGCCAGGAGGCATGGTCAAGCACTTTGTGACGCTCACGAACCGACTCTCGATGCTCCGCGAGGACCGGGGTGTCACCTCGGTCGAGTACGCGCTGATGGTGGCCTTCATCGCCGTGGTGATCATCGTTGCGGTGACCGTGCTCGGCAACAAGCTGGTCACGGTCTTCGACAACGTGACGAACGCCCTCTAGCAGGGCAGCGACGGAGTCCGTCGGAGCGCGGCGGGCAGCGGGTCGGCCCGAGGACGGCGGCGCCGACCGGGGTCTGCCCCGCATGGCGTGTCCCTCACCGCCTGCGCAGACCGGACTCGCCGCGCTCGCCCATGTGGCACGCAAGGTCGAGGGGCCGCTGGCCGCCGAGTTCGCCAGGACGCTGCAGGAGATGCAGATCGGTCTGTCAAGGACGCAGGCACTGCGCGGCATGGTGTCGCGCAGCAGCGTCCCCGAGCTTCGGGCGTTCATCTCCGCCCTGGTCCAGGCGGGCGAGCTCGGCGTCCCGGTGGCCAGGGTCCTTCGCGAGCAGGCATCGGAGATGCGGATCAGGCGCCGCCAGCGGGCCGAGGAGAAGGCGCAGAAGATCCCGGTGAAGATCATGTTCCCGCTGATCACCTACCTGTTCCCCGCCCTGCTCGTGGTGGTAGTGGGGCCCGGCGTGATCTCGATCGCCGCCAACCTGCTGCACTGACTCCCCGCCCGCCCGTCCCAATCCCGCCGGGCGGAGCAGCCCGCTCGTCCCGCCCCGCGTGTCCGCTCGTCCCGCCACTATCGCCGGTCTCGGCACCGGCCAGTGTCCTCTCACAACGGTGGCCCGTGGATGCCGTGATTCACGACATCGGCGGGCCACCGTTGTATTAACGCCAGCTGGGTGCGGGCTAGTTCAGGCCCCAGACCTCGCCGTCTTCGCCATAGCAGTCGTACTGGATGACCGCGCTGCCCGCCGGGCCGCTGCCCTTGTCGTCCAGGCAGCGACCGGACTGCGCGTTGATCAGCTCACCGCCGGGCCCTGGGATCCAGATCTCGCTGTAGTCCGGGTTGGACGGCGAGTTGTCGCAGGGCTCCACGGTGATCGCCGACTCTGACAGCAGGCTGCCCCCGTTCGACAGGCACAGGCCCGAGGACGAGGACGAGGACGAGGACGAGGCGATCGTGCCGTCGCCGTTCAGCTCCCACTGCTGGCTCCCTGAGTTGCCGCAGGTCTGCATCTTCGCCGCGGTGCCCGGGATCGCGCTGATCCCGGGGTCGGCCAGGCAGGTCGAGGTCCCGGCCACGATCGGCCCGGCGGGCAGCGACCAGGTCTGGTCCGCCGCGCCCGTACACCGCGCCACCTCGACGCGCGCGCCTCCCGACAGGCTGGTCGACGCCAGGCACTCGCCGTCGGACAGGTTGTCGATCACGCCGCTGCCCAGGTACGCCCAGTCCTGGTCGGCCGCGCCTGGGGCGCAGCCCTGCACCTGCGCGTCCTCGGAGGACAGGCCGAGGCAGTCAGTGCCGACCGTGATCGTGCCCGTGGCGTAAGGCGTCCCGTCTGAGGTGTACTTCCAGTCCTGGCTGGCGCTGACGGTGCAGGGCTGGATCCGCACGGCCGCCGTGGGCGTCCCGGTGCCGTCGTCCAGGCACTGCCCGGCGTCGCTGCTGATCTCGCCTACCGCGGCGGCCGACTGGCTCACATCTGGCACGACCACGAACGTGAAGTGCGTAGTGCTCGTGGCCGAACCGTCCTTGCCGGTGACGGTCACCGGGTGGTCGCCGGGAGTGGCTTTCAGCGTGCCCGAGATCTCGGCGTTGGTCGAGCCGCCGATCGTGCTGATCTTCAGCCCAGCCGGCAGGCCGGTCGCGCTGTAGTGCACGCCTGTGCCGCCCGCCGAGTACAGGCCGGTGACGGTCAGCGAGGCCGCGCCGCCGGCCGGCACGTCCTGGGTGCCAGGGTCGATCACGGTCACCCGGTGCGCGCCGCCGTCAGTGAAGGCCCCCGTGCCGTCCGGGGTGCCGAGGCCGGTAGGCCCGTCATAGCCCTTCTCGCCGTGGCATAGGTACTGGCGGAACGACTCGCACTTGCCGTTGGTGCCCGTGGTGACGTCGAACAGGTGCGAGGAGTGCAGATAGGGGTACTCGGCCGGGTAGGTGCTCGGCGTCGGCGTTCCGGCCAGCGCGTAGACCGCGGTGATGATCGGGGTCGCCGCGCTCGTGCCGCCGATGTCGAACAGGCCGTTGGCCTTGTAGCTGTCGTAGATCGCGACTCCGGTATCGGGGTTGGCCACGGCTGACACGTCGTTCTCTGTCCGGTTCAGGCAGCCGTCAGGCTCGCTGGCATCGACTCGCTGCCAGGTCGCCTTGGCCTCCAGCGTCGAGCAGCCCGACCCGGTGCCCTCGGGGTCGGCCGCCGGGCCCGGCCCCCATACCGACTCGTTCCAGCCGCGGCTGTTACTTGCATGGGTGAGCGAGGTGCCGCCGATGGCCGTCACGTACTGCAGGTCGGTCGGGTAGGCCGCGCCGTAGCCGAAGTCGCCCGAGGCGAAGTCCACCGCGACGCCGGGGTGGTCGAAGTACTGGTTGTAGGAGGCCTGGCCGACGAACTCGCCGCCTGACCAGCTGTTGGACACGTACTTCGCCCCCATCCTCACCGCGGTGTCCTCGGCGGTACCGAGGTCGAGGGTCGACGGTCCCTTTGCCTCGACCAGCAGGATGTGGCAGTTCGGGCAGATGGCCGAGACCATGTCAAGGTCGAGCGACTCCTCCATCGCCCAGTCGGCGTTCGCCGCCGGCAGTGGGCTCTTGTTGCCGTTCTGGTTGACGATCTTCAGGCAGCCGTTGGACGTGCCGCAGGCCGTCAGGTGGAAGTGCGACCGGTACTTCGCGAGGTCGCGCGCCGCGTTCGGGTCGTTGTAGGCGTCGACGATCGCGACCGTCCTGCCCTTGCCGTCGCTCGCCGAGGCCGAGGTCAGCTTGTAGGCGCTGCGCAGGTCGGACGGGCCGTAGAAGTCATTGGCGAGCGCCGCCTCGCTGGCCGCGTGCCGCGCGGCGGCGAAGCCGAATCCCGCGCGGGTGTTGACGATCGACATGCAGGTCATCTGGCCCGGCAGAGAGGGCGCAGGGCAGACGTAGCGCTCGCCCGCAGGCAGCGTCGGCCGCACGGCAGCGTGCATCAGCTTGGCAGGGCCGTGCGCCGCAGGCCGCGTGAGCCCGGGTTTCGCCGGTGTCGTCGCGGCAGCCGAGGCGATGGCGGGCGCGGCCAGGCCGAGCGCCCCCAGCGCGCCGACCGCGGCGAGCACCGCAGCCTGCCTGGTGAGACGCGTTATGCGCACAGTTCCTCCGATATGGGCGCGTGGCACGGTGACACGAAGAAATCACGCCAGCCTATATCTATATCAGAACTGGTCGTTCTTGTCGCCTAGATCCTTAGATAATGCAATATCAGAAGTACTAAATACTACAAACCGGTAATTTCATGCGGAATTCTCGCGTGCGTTCCGTGCGCCGGCCGGTCTGGTTGCGAAGTGCGGGGCTCCGTGACGGCGGCCCTGTGACCAGTCATCTTAGGGCTGTTCCAGCGCCGTGGGTTGCGGCATAGAGAATTGCCGGCCGAACTTTTGCCGCGGTGCGGCGTGATGGCGACGGGAGCGTTGCCTGGTAGTCGGGGCGGCGGTTGGCTGGGCGGGGCGCCGGTTAGCTGGGCGAGTCCGCCGCGAGGTGGCTGGCCGGGCGCGGGTGTAGCGACGCGGGCGACGGGCGGCGGTGCGCGATGGCCAGCGACAGCAGCCCGAGCGCTACGGCCACCGCGGCGCTGGCCGTATAGATCGCGGGCAGCGTGACGCCGGCGTTGCGCAGCGGCCCGACGCCGAACGCGGCCAGGCCGTACCCGAACTGGTAGCACGCGATCACCCAGCTGGCCACTGACGCCGAGACGGCGGTCAGCTTCTCCTGGCCGAAGCTGATCGTCAGCGGCAGAAGCGCCGAGCAGCCGAGCCCGGCCAGCCCGAACGCCAGCACCCCGAGCCCCGGCGAGCCGGCGGGCAGCGCCGCGATCAGCAGGAAGGCGCCGGCCAGGACCAGCGGCAGCACGTGGTAGGCCAGCCGGCTCGGCACCCAGCGCTGCAGGAGCGCGAACAGCACCCGCCCGGCCGTCACCATGACCCAGAACACGGTCAGCGTGACCGACGCGCTGGCCGCCGAGACGTGCAGTGAGGTCAGGTCGATCTGGGACCAGTTACCGTTCATGGTCTCGCAGAACCCGTAGAGCACGGCGAACGCCGCGAACGCCAGGAACGGCCCGGGTACCGCGCGGTGCCGCCCGCCGCCCGGCGCCGGTGCCCGGCTCGCTGCCGCGGCCGCCGCTGTCCCGGCCGCCGCTGTCCGGGCCGCCGTCGGCTCGTCCGCCTGCAGCGGCAGCCGCAGGCTGACCGCGAGCAGCCCGAGCAGCAGCAGCGCCGCCAGGATCGGCAGCCCGACCCAGGCGCCGAGCCCCACGAAGATGGCGACGAACACCGGCGCGAGTGCCGTGCCGAGCCCGAGCAGGGCGTTCAGCACCAGGATCGAGCGGTCGATCGCGCCGGGGTGGAACGCCGCCGTGTAGGTGTTCACCGTGGGCACGGTGAGCCCGAAGCCGAGACCGAGGCAGGCCGTCGCTGCCAGCAGGATCGGGTAAGCCGCGGCCTGGTCGGTCATGACCAGGCGGCTGACCACGAGCAGCGCCATGGACGCCACGTTGGCGGCCAGGCCGGCCAGATAGACGGCCTTGCGGCCGAACCGGCCGGCCAGCGCGGCGCCGGCCAGCGAGGCGGCGATCGCGGCGATCACCTGCGGGACGAACATGGCGCCGTACTGGCTCCCCGACAGGCCGTACGAGGCGGGGGAGGTGAGGATCGTGCTCGCGGCCGGGAAGGTCACCAGGGTGATCCCCTGCACCAGCCCGGCCGCGTAGATGGCCAGCTTCTCGGTCCGCGTGGCAGTCATGACGCCGGCAGTTCTACCCGCTGCCGCGGCTCCAAGCCATCGCGCCGCCCGCAGCCCCCGGCTTCGCCCCCGGCAGCTACGCGGCCGCGGGTCCCGGTCTCAGCCAGTCACGTAGCGGCGCATGCCGACCGCGTAGTCGCAGCCGGCGCCGAGCCCGACGTAGCCCGCCATGCCGCGGAGGAACTCGTCGGGGTCGAACTCCCTGCCGAGGCCCTCGATGTAGGCGCGGTGCTCGCGCAGCGAGGCGATGCCGAGGTCGATCGTGTCGGTCACGTCCGCGAAGTGGGTGGGCTCGCCGGACGCGATCACGTAGGCCGCCCCGATCGCCGGGCAGGCCGGGCCTGCCTCGGGGAACACCCACTCGTTGGCCGCGTCCCGGCAGGCGTCGAGCACCGCCAGGCCGACGGCGCGGTGATCGGCGTGGTTCACCGGACCGTCCTCGCCCCAGCTCAGGTCGAAGCTCATCGTGATCACGACGTCGGGGCGGATCCGGCGGAACGCCGCCGCCAGGTCGCGCCGCAGCCCGATGCCGTACTCGACCATGCCGTCTGGGTGGTCGAGGAACTGGACATCCTGCACGCCGACCACGGCGGCGCTGCGCCGCTCCTCTTCCACCCGCAGCGGCCCCACCTGCGCCGGGGCCATGCCAGCGATGCCCGCCTCGCCCCTGGTGGCGAGCAGGTAGCAGACCGACTTTCCCTGGCTGGTCCAGCGCGCGACCGCGGAGGCGGCGCCGTACTCCAGGTCGTCGGGATGGGCGACGACCGCGACCGCGCGCTCCCAGTCCTCCGGCATCGGCTTCATAAGCGTCCTTCGTTCTGTCGGCGTCAGGTGTTGCAGTACAGCGATGGGAACTGCCCCTGCCCGTTGTTGTACAGCACGGCGAGCCCAGGTACGTTCCCGAACCTGCGCATCGCCCGGCCCGCCTTGTTCCTGTCGAGCACATAGCGGTCGAAGAACGCCGTGGTCACCCGCGCCACGATGCGCTCGTACGCGTTGGCGCCCCAGTAGGGCCCGGTGTGGCTGGCGCCGAGCAGGTCCAGGTAGTGGCGATCCACGTCGGGGTCGGCGCGGTACATGGTGACGCTGCAGCCCGGCGGGTTGATGGTGTCGGCGCTGCCCTGGGTGAACAGCATCGGGACCGGGTGGTGCACGAAGTACTGGCCGGGCATCGGCGGCCACTCCGCGCCCGACAGCACGGCGACCGCGGCCACCCGGTGGTTGGTGCAGCAGGTGTTGGCGGTCATGGCAGCGACGGTGTCGCCGCCGTCGGACTGCCCGGTAACCGCGATATCGCGCGGGTCGATCAGCCCGGAGAAGAAGCCGTGCCCGGCCGCGCTCAGCGCGAGCATCCTGGCGATCACGAAGGACATGTCGCCTGGCTGGTTGACCATGTCGGACTCGGTCGCCGCCGAGCCGACCTCGCAGTCCGACAGCGGGAAGTTCACCACCACCACGACGTAGCCTGCGCTCGCCCAGGCCCGCAGCAGCTTGGAGTACGGCGCGCCGCACTGCATGAACCCGGGCGCGAAGATCAGCATGGGCAGCGGCCCCTTCGCAGGCGCCCTGGCGGCCGCCGGGGCGGGCCCGGCCAGAGGGTAATAGACCTCGGTCAGCAGCCGCCTGGTGGCCAGGCTCGCGCCGGTCACGCCGGCGTGGGCCGGCTCGACGAACCTCATGCCGCGCTTGCGTACCGCGAAGGTCCCGATCGTGCCGACCCGCGCGGCCACGTGCGCCGTCGCGGTCCCGGCGGACCGCGACGCGTGAAGCGACGGCGTCGTAGCGCCGAGGTGCGCCTGCGCCGTGCAGGCGGTGAGCAGCCCAGCCCAGGCCAGCAGGCTGCCGCCGAGCGCGGCGAGGATGGCGAGCACGCTCCTGCGCTCGCCGGGGCTGGTCATGGCAGCAACTGTAATGCCCGCCCGTTGGTTACCCTGGCCGCATACGGAATGGATAGTCCGGCTTGAGCCGGAAATGATAGGGCTGGGCGAGACATGACCGAGCGTGCCCTAAGAGTCGCTGTGGCCCTCCTGCGGCAGTGACCGGCCTGGCGGCGGTGGCCGGCTGCGCGGCCCGTTCCCCAGGTAGTGCGGTCGGCGTCCGGACGTCAGGGTCTCCCTCCGCTGCCGTCTCGCCCGGCCCGACCGGCTTGCCCGGCCCGACCGGGTTGCCCGGCCCGACTGGCTCGCCCGGCCCCACCCGCTCGCCGGACCCGACCGGCTTGCCCACACCGGCTGGCTCGCCCGTCCCGGCTGGCGATGCGGGCCAGGGTGTCGATGCCGTTCCCGGCCAGGGCTCGATGGTGATCAGGCGCTTCGTGCTCGCGGCACTCGCGGTCACTGCTGGCGGGCGGGAGCCCGGCAGCCGGCCGGTGCCCTGACCAGCCGGTTAACTCGCCGGCCACGCGGCCTGCCCGCCGCCGCGGCCGCGGCCAGCCAGCTGGCCAGGATGTCGGCGCGGCCGGTCAGCTGGCCAGGATGTCGGCCAGGTGGAAGCTGACCGGCTCCTCGAGCTGCTCGAAGCCGCAGGACTCAGGCTCGCGGTCGGGCCGCCAGCGCACGAACTGCGCCGTGTGCCTGAACCTGGTGCCTTCCATGTGGTCGTACCTGACCTCGACCACGCGCTCGGGCCGCAGCGGCACGAACGACAGGTCCTTGCCCGCGTTCCAGCGGCTGTGCTCGGAGTCACGCGGCCGCCTGGCCCGGCCCTGCGGCTCGGCCGCGGCCTCGGTCTCCGCCTGCGCCTGCTCATGCGCCGCCCAGTTCCACGGGTGGCCGTCGAACGTGGTAACCAGCGGGGCAAGCTCGGTGAACAGGGCCCGGCGGGTGGCAAGCGGGAACGCGCCGATGACGCCGACGCTCGCCAGCTTGCCCTCGGCGTTGTACAGCCCGAGCAGCAGCGAGCCGATCGCGTCGGCGGCACCCTTGTGCAGCCGGTACCCGGCCACCACGCAGTCGGCGGTCCGCTCGTGCTTGACCTTGAACATGACCCGCTTGTCCGGCTGGTAGGTGCCGTCAAGGGGCTTGGCGACAATTCCGTCGAGGCCGGCGCCCTCGAACTGGCTGAACCAGACCTGCGCCAGCCCTGGGTCCGTGGTGGCAGGGGTGAGGTACACCGGCGGCCTGGCCCCGGCAAGGGCCTGCTCGAGCGCGCGCCTGCGGGCCGAGAACGGATCGCCGGTGTGGTCGGTGTCGCCGAGCGCCAGCAGGTCGAACGCCACGAACGCGGCCGGGGTCTGCTCTGCCAGCATCCTGACCCTGCTGTCGGCCGGATGGATCCGCTGCAGCAGCGCCTCGAAGTCCAGCCGCCGGCCCTCGCCATCGGGAATCACTATTTCCCCATCGATAACGCATCGCTCGGGCAGACTCGCCCGTACGGCGTCGACGATCTCGGGGAAGTACCTGGTCATCGGCCGCTCGTTGCGGCTGCCGATCTCCACCTCGTCGCCGTCGCGGAAGATGATCGACCTGAACCCGTCCCACTTGGGCTCGTAGCTCATCGCGCCGCCCGGGATCGCGGGGACTGACTTGGCCAGCATCGGGGCGACCGGCGGCAGCACTGGCAGGCGCATGAGGCCTATCTTGCTCTACCTGGCTCGCCCGCGTGTGGCCAGCGGCCTTGACGGGCGGCCGCCGGGGCGCGTAGGACAGTGCACACAAGCCGCAGCCCTTCCCCCGATGGCAGGTCCCGTGGATCACCAAGTCAGCCGGATCCGGCCATGGCTAGCCCTGGCCGGCGCGGTCGCTGCTGCCGCCGTGCTGCTGCCGCCCGGGCGCACTGCCGCCCTGCACGACGTGTGGGCGCAGGCACTCCAGTTCGCCGTGCTCGCCGTGGCGGCGCCCGCGCTGATCGTGCTCGGCGCGCCGTGGCGGCTAGGGCGTCGGCCCGCCGGGCTGGCGGGCCCCGGCCGGCTGGCCGACCGGATCGCGAGCGCCAGGTCGCATCGCGGCGGCGCGGCGCGCGGCTGGCTGGTCCTGGTCGCGTTCCTCGCGATCTCGATGGCCTGGCGGCTGCCGGTTGCGGTCAACGCGATGGTGCGGCACCCGGTCCTGGTCGCAGTCGAGGCGGTCACCCTGCTGGCGGCGGGCGGCGCGCTCTGGCTCGAGCTCGTGGAGTCGCCGCCGATGCTGCCGCGGATCTCCAAGCCGCAGCGTGCGCTGTCCGCCGCGCTGCCCATGTGGGCGATCTGGGCGAGCGCGTACGTGATGGGGTTCTCGCGCACGGCGTGGTTCACGGCGCTCACGCATGTGCCAGGGCACGGGCTCAGCGCCGTGGCGGATCAGCAGGTCGCGGCCGGCGTGCTGTGGGCGATTCCCGCGGTGTGCTTCGTGCCTGTCGTGTACTTCTCGATGATTACGTGGCTGCGGGATAGCGCGGATCTTGACCAGGAGCTGCGTGAGGTCGATGGCGGGGGCGGGACTGGGCCTGGCATGCCTCGGCCTCCTCGGGGGTGGCGGCTAAACCATTAGGACCTCGCTCGGGGCGCACGCACGGCAACCACGGGCTGCTGGCTGGCTGCGCAACGCCTGCAGCCCGCGGATGCCGCACGTGCGCGGGCCCTGGGCGCCGAGTTCCCGTTACGAAACACAATTCGCTGGGGTCTAGAGCCTTGTCACGCCGGCGGGTGAGAGTCTGGTCACCGTGACCGGACTCGCCGCCTTCAATGCGCTTGACGAGGCGGCGGCGCGCGAGTGGCTTGGTGAGTGCTGCTCCAGCCCGGGGTGGGTGGCGGCGGTCGCGGCCGGGCGGCCGTACGGCGGGGTCGGCGAGCTGCTGGCCGCGTCGGATGCAGCGGTCGCCGCGCTGGGCGAGGGCGAGCTGCGGGCGGCGCTCGACGGGCATCCGAGGATCGGGGAGCGGCCGGCGGCCGCGTCCTGGTCGAGCCAGGAGCAGGCCGGGGTCAGCGGCGCTGCGGAGGAGACTCGCCGGGCGCTGGCCGACGGCAACGCGGCGTACGAGCGGCGGTTCGGCCACATCTACTTGGCCTGCGCCACCGGCCGCGGCGGCGCCGAGCTGCTTGACTTCCTGCGCCAGCGGCTCGGCAACGACGACGCCGCGGAGTGGCGGGTGGTGGCGGCCGAGCTCGCCAAGATCAACCAGATCCGGCTGCGCAAGCTGGTCGGGGCCGCGGCGTGAGCGGGATCAGCACGCACATACTCGACACGGTGCGCGGCGAGCCGGCCGGCGGCGTGGTCGTGCGGCTCGACCGGGTCAGCCCGGGGTCCGAGGCGGAGGAGATCGGCCGCGGAAGTACTGACGCGGACGGGCGGATCGCCGACTTCGGCACCGGGACCCTGCCGGCCGGGACGTACCGGCTGACCTTCGAGACCGGACGCTACCTGGGCGCCGAGCATGGGGTGGCGGCGCCGTTCTACCCCGAGGTTGTGGTCACGTTCGCCGCCGACGGGCGGCGGCCGAGGTACCACGTGCCGCTGCTGCTGAGTCCCTACTCCTACTCCACCTACCGCGGGAGCTGACGCCATGGCGATCGTCCTCGGCCAGAACCAGTACGGCAAAGCCGAGACCCGCGTCGTGCGGATCTACCGCGACACCGACCGGCACGAGATACGCGACCTGAACGTGAGCACCGCGGTGCGCGGCGACTTCGCCGCCGCGCACACCACAGGCGACCAGGCAAGCGTGCTGCCTACCGACACCCAGAAGAACACCTGTTTCGCGTACGCCAAGGAGCACGGCGTCGGCGAGATCGAGGACTACGCCCTGGTCCTGGCCCGCCACTTCGTCGATGACATCGCGCCGGTCAGCCGCGCCTGCGTCGAGGTCGACGAGTACCGGTGGGACCGGGTGACCGTCGGGGGCGCCGAACATGCCCACACCTTCGTCAGGACCGGCCACGAGGTGCGTACGGCTGCGGTCACGATCGACGCCGAGCGAGCGGTTAATGCCGAATGGGTTATCTCGGGTATCAAGGACCTGGTCCTGCTCAAGTCGACCGGGTCGCAGTTCACCGGGTTCCTCAAGGACCGCTACACCACGCTGGCCGAGGCGACCGACCGGATCCTGGCGACCTCGCTCACCGTGCGCTGGCGGTACGCGACGGCGCAGGTGGCGTGGGGCGAGGCGGTCGGGCAGGTGCGGCAGATCCTGCTTGAGCGGTTCGCCACCGTGTACAGCCGGGCGCTGCAGCAGACCCTGTACGAGATGGGCTCGGCCGTGCTCGCTGCCAGGGACGACATCGCCGAGATCAGGCTGTCCGCGCCGAACAAGCACCACTTCCTCGTCGACCTGGCGCCGTTCGGGCTGGACAACCCCGGCGAGGTGTTCCACGCAGACGACCGGCCCTACGGGCTGATCCAGTGTGCGGTCACTAGGGAGGGCGCGCCGCCGGCCGGCCCGGCCTGGGAGTCGCCGGCCACCTTCGCCTGACCGCTGAAAGAGCGGCGGGGCGCTCCGCGGCCCGGCCCGGGGCCTGCGGAGGCCGGCGCGGGTAACGGGCATCTGTCGGCATAGCGGTCGGGTGTGACACGCTGAACGCCGGGAGGTGCGCATGGAGTTCCTGCAGCCGGTCAGCTGGGACGAGGCGCTCGCGGCCAGGGCCGCGGCGCCCGACGCGGTGCCGATCGCCGGCGGCACCGATGTCATGGTCGAGCTGAACTTCGCCAGGCGGCGCCCGGCTGGCCTGCTCGACCTGACCAGGGTGAGCGAGCTTGGCGGCTGGGCTCAGGCGGACGGCTGGCTGCGGCTGGGCGCCGGGCTCACCTACGCGGAGCTGACCGGGGAGCGGGCTGGCGGGCAGGGCGGGGCCGCCGGGTCGCTGCCGGACGGCGGACACGGCGGGGCTGGAGGGTCGCGGCCGGCCGGGCTGAAGGCCAGGCTGCCCGGGCTGGCCATGGCGGCGCGCACGGTCGGCTCGCCGCAGATCAGGAACCGCGGCACGATCGGCGGCAACCTCGGGTCGGCCTCGCCGGCCGGGGACTGCCACCCGTCGCTGCTGGCGGCGGGCGCTGAGGTGGAGGTGGCCTCGGCGCGGGGCGGCGTCCGGCGGATCCCGATCGACGACTTCTTCCTCGGGGTGAAGCGGAACGCGCTCGCGCCCGACGAGCTGATCGCGGCCGTCTGGATCAGGCCGCCGTCCGGACCCGAGCAGTTCGCGAAGATCGGCACCAGGAACGCGATGGTGATCGCGGTGACCGCGTTCGCCCTGGCACTGCATCCGGATCGGCGGACCGTGGGCACCGGCATCGGGTCGGCGGCACCGACCCCGGTGCGGGCGCGCGATGCCGAGACGTTCCTCGCGGCGGCGCTTGAGGCTGGCGGGTACTGGGAGTCTCGGGCGGAACTCGGCGAGTCCCTGGTCGGGGAGTTCGGAACGCTGGTGGCCGCGGCGGCCAGCCCGATTGATGACGTGCGGGGGACTGCCGCCTACCGGCGGCATGCGCTGGCCGTGCTGGCCAGGCGCACGCTGACCTGGGCCTGGCATGACTACTGCGGCGGGGATGGTGGCGGGGGTGCCGGGTGAGGCGGCGTTGGTTCGTGGCGCGGCGGACGGCTGGAGTGGGGCGGGCGGCTGGAGTGGGGTGGCCGGCTGGAGTCGGACGGTCGGTTGGAGCTAGGCGGTCGGCTGGAGCTAGGCGGGCGGCTGGAGCTGGGCGGGCGGCTCGAGCTGGGCGGGCGGCTCGAGCTGGGCGGGCGGCTGGAGTTGGGCGGACCGGGAGGGGTGAGCGGCGATGCGGGTGACGGCGACCGTGAACGGCGTGCGGCACCAGGCCGACGACGTCTGGCCGGGGGAGAGCCTGCTGTTCGTGCTCCGCGAGCGGATGGGTCTGCCAGGCTCCAAGAACGCCTGCGAGCAGGGCGAATGCGGCTCGTGCACGGTTTACCTTGACGGCGTGCCGGTGTGCGCGTGCCTGGTCGCCGCCGGTCAGGCGCAGGGCCGCGAGGTCGTCACGATCGAGGGCCTCGCCGGCGATGACGGCGGGCTGCACCCGGTGCAGCAGGCGTTCATCGAGGCGGGCGCGGTGCAGTGCGGCTTCTGCACGCCCGGGCTGCTGGTCGCCGCGCACGACCTGCTGGCCCGCGACTCCGACCCGGCCGACGAGGACATCAGGGAGGCGCTGGCCGGCAACCTGTGCCGGTGCACCGGTTACGAGAAGATCCTTGATGCGGTCCGGCTGGCCGCCGCCAGGCTGTCCGGTTCCGAATCGGTCGCAGGTATCCGCGACTCGGCCGCTGCCACGGACGCCTCCTCGCCGCGGCCGCCTAGCTCGCGTCCGCCTGGTTCGCGTCCGCCTGGTTCGCGTCCGCCTGGTTCGGGGCCGCCTGGTTCGGGGCCGCCTGACGCGTCAGACCCTGCCTTCCCGCCCCCGGCCGAGGGGCGGCGGTGACGCAGTTCGTGCTCAGCGGCTGCCATGTCGTGACCATGGACGGGGAGCGAGCCGAGCACGCCAGCGGCTACGTCGCCGTGGACGGGAACCAGATCGCCGCCGTCGGGCCCGGCGCGGTCCCCGAGGTCTATCGCAGCGCCCGCATCATCGACACTAGCGGCTTCCTGGCCACGCCTGGGCTGATCAACACCCACCACCACCTGTACCAGTGGGCGACCCGCGGCCGGGCGGTCGACTCGACGCTGTTCCAGTGGCTGACAGAGCTCTACCCGGTCTGGGCTCGGACCGACGAGCAGGTCGTCAGGGACTCGGCGACCGCCGCGCTGGCCTGGCTGGCCAGGACCGGCTGCACGACGAGCACCGACCACCACTACGTGTTCCCGCGCGGCGGCGGTGACGTGCTCGGAGCGACCGTAGCCGCCGCCAGGGACGTCGGCGTGCGGTTCCACCCGACCCGCGGCTCCATGGACCTGGGCGCCTCGTCGGGCGGCCTGCCGCCCGACGAGGTCACCGAGGACCTCGACACCATCCTGGCCGCGACCGAGCAGGCGATCTCTGCCTTCCACGACCCGTCACCTGGGTCGATGGTGCGGGTCGGAGTTGCCCCGTGCTCGCCGTTCTCGGTGACGGGCGAGCTGATGCGGGCGGCGGCCGGCCTGGCGCGCGAGCACGGGGTGCGCCTGCACACCCACGTGGCCGAGACCGCGGACGAGGACGAGTTCTGCGCTGAGCGGTTCGGCTGCACGCCGGTGGAGTACCTGGACTCGCTCGGCTGGCTGGCCGATGACGTCTGGCTGGCGCACGCCGTGCACCTGAACGATGCCGCGATCGCGCGGCTGGCGGCGACCGGGACCGGCGTGGCGCATTGCCCGTCATCCAACGCCAGGCTCGGTGCCGGAATCTGCCGGACCGCCGACCTGCTCGCCGCGGGCGTGCCGGTCGGGCTCGGCGTGGACGGGTCGGCGTCGAACGAGGAGTCCTCGCTGCTCGGCGAGGTACGCCAGGCCGTAGTGATGGCGCGGGCCGTCGGCGGCCCGCAGGCCATCACGGTCCGCCAGGCCCTGGAACTGGGCACCCTCGGTGGCGCCCGGCTGATCGGCCGGCAGGCCGAACTCGGCTCCCTGGAACCCGGCAAGCTAGCTGACATCGCCCTGTGGCGACTGGACGGCCTGCAGCACGCGAACATCGCCGACCCGGTCGCCGCTCTCGTCCTGGGCGGTCGGCCGCCGCTCGAACTCCTGACCGTCAATGGTGAGACCGTCGTCGAGCGCGACCATGTCGTAACCGTCGACGAGCCCCGAACAGCCGCCGCCGCCGTGGCGGCCGCAGCCCGCCTCAACCGCACCCTCTGACCGCCCACCGCCCGCCGCCCGCCGCCCGCCATCGGGCGGCGCCACCGACCACGGGATCGGCCCCGCTGCCCTCGCGCGGTCGCCGCCGCGCCGCGTCGGTGACGCGGCCCGGACCCCGCGTGGGCACCTTGCTGTTGCTCTGACCGCATCACCGCGGCCGCGCCCGGAGGTGCGCGCGCAACGTGGGCACTTCGCTGTCGCTCTGACCGCATCACCGCGGCCGCGCGAGGCGACGCCCGTACAACGTGGGCACTTCGCTGTCGCTCGCGCGTATAACGTGGGCACTTCGCTGTCGTTATAGCAGCAGTGAAGTGCCCACGTTAATTTCTGGATGGTCGGCGGCGGGACTGGATGGGCCGGAGGCAGGCGAGATTGTCAGATCCGGATGGGATGCTGCGGCCCATGAGCAAGAGTCAGGCGGCCGGAAGGGCCCTGTCCGATGTGCTGCGCAGGCAGTGCGATCTGATCACTCGCTCGCAGGCGTTAGCCGCGGGAGTGTCCGAGGCCGAGCTGCGACACAAGCTGCGCCCGCCTGGCCCGTGGAGGGTAGTACTCCCCGGCGTCTATCTCTCGCACAACGGATTCCTGACGGTCGGTCAGCGCGAGCTCGCCGCCGTTCTCTACGGCGGACGTGAGAGCGTCATCACTGGCCACGCTGCCGCCGCAAGGTACGGCGTGCGGGTTCCGGTCACTGAGGTTGTCGATGTCCTGGTTCCGCACACGCAGAGACGGCAGAGCCGCGGGTTTGTCAGCATTCACCGGACGGCGCGGATGCCCGCGCGGCCGTGGATGATCGACAACCTCCGCTGGGCGCCGCCCGCACGGGCGGTCGCGGACGCCGCACGCAGCCTTGCCGACGTCAAGGCAATCAGCGACCTAGTCGCTGCGGCAGTACAGCAGGACAGGTGCTCCGTGCGGCAACTCTCGGCGGAGCTCCGGGAAGGACCTCGACAGGGATCGGCTGCGTTACGCGAGGTCCTCGCGGCGGTGGCGGACGGGATCGCGTCGGTGGCCGAGGCCGAGTTCCGGGCGCTGGTGCAGGGGAGCGGGCTGCCAGAGCCGATGTATAACGCTCGGCTGTTTGCGGGGGAGGAGTTCCTGGCCAAGCCGGATGCCTGGTGGCCACGGGCAGGCGTGGCGGCCGAGGTCGACTCGCGCGAATGGCACCTGTCGCCCGCGGCCTGGCAGCGGACGATGGCGCGGCACTCGCGGATGAGCGCGCACGGGATCATCGTGCTGCACTTCCCGCCGAGCCGGATCAGGACGGATCCCGCGGGAGTGGTGGCCGAGCTGACGTCGGCGCTGAAGTCCGGCAGCGGGCGGGCGCCGCTGCCGATCAGGTCCGTGCCGACGGCGGCAGGTCGGCCGGCGGCGTGACTGGCCAAGGCCTGACCGGCAATACCCTGACCTGCTGAGCCCTGACCGGCATACCCTGACCGCCAGACAGAGCGGGGGCGCGGGACCTGCGCCGCATGGCGCATTCTGGTGGTGTGGCGGACGACATCATCACCATCGGCGGGCCTGGCCGCGCTGGCGATGTCGGCCAGGCCCGCGAGCCAGCGCAGGAGAGCGCCGGGGAGACGTTCGAGTCGCTGTTCCGCGCGCACTACCCGCGGCTTGTCGAAACGGCGCTGGCCCTGGGCGGCGATCTGGAGCCGGCCGAGAAGCTCGCGCAGCAGGCGTTCCTGCGGCTGTGGCGCCGATCCAGGCTGGCGTGGCCCGGCGGAGCGCAGCCGGGCGGGAAGTGGACGCAGGACAGGCAGGCGGCCTGGTTGTACCTTCGCCGCGCGCTCCTGAAGGTCGCGCCCAGAGATGGTGCGCAGGGGCGCTCGGGCAACGAACCGCTCGGCCTGGACGGTTATGGTGAGCGCATCAGCGGCGACCGGCACGGCTCGGCTGGTGGACGGGTCGGAATGGAGGCAGGCCGGGACGCGCTCGATGGTGGCCGGTACGGGCAAGACGGCAGCCGGGACGGGCTCGGCGGCGGCTGGGGCCAGCCGGAGGTTGGCACGGAGAGCAGCGGCGATTCCGTGGATGTCGGCGCCAGGGAGGCGATCGACCTGCGGCGGGCGTGGCGGGAGTTCGATGCGCTGCGGTCCCGTGCGGCGCGGAACCGCCGGATCAGCCTGGCTGCCGTTGCGGTGGTGGTGGTCACGGGCCTCGCGGTCGGCTATCCGGCGATCACGGCGCAGTTGCGCGGCCACGGACGGCCGATGCTCCGATCCGCAGCTAGCCCGTACGGGGAGCCGCCCGCCTACCCGAAGGCGGTGGTGGCGCGCATCCCGGTGAGCGGGGTGATCAGCCTGGCCGTCGATGGCACCAGCGCCTGGGCGGTGAGCACGATCACCGGGCTCGGCAAAGTTCAGTCGTATCAGCTGGACAGGATCGACCTGCGGACGAACAAGGTGACGCTGCGGGTGAACGTCGGGTCGCAGCCGCGAGCCGTCGCTGCGGCGGCCGGGACGGTGTGGCTGACGACGCCGTTCGGTCGCTCGCGTGGGCAGCTCGCCCAGTTGGACCCGGCCACCGGGCGGGTGATCAGGACGCTGCACCTGCCGGGTGGCCAGTGCGACTCGATCAGCTACAGCACCACCGGTTACCTGCTGGCGAACTGCGAGATCTCGGGGCCGCTGGCTACCGACTTCGTGCGGATCAATCCGCTCAACGGGCAGGTCGCCTGGCAGGAGAGCGCGGGCCCCGGCCAGATCAGCTCCGTCGCCGTCGCGCCCAGGTCGGTCTGGTACGTCATCAACTTCATGAAAATCGGGACGCTGATCGGCGCGAGCGATGCCACCATGCCGGCCGTCACGACCGAGGACCCCGCGTACCAGCGAAGCTACGACTCCACGCTGTCGGTGGCCTATGGCCTCGGCGCGCTCTGGACCCTCGACGACAACGAGAGCATCACGCGGGTCAGTCCGGCCACCGGGATCGTGCAGAGGGTGCTAACCCAGCGCAACGGTGACCCGGGCAGTGATGGCGCGCCGACCGCGCTCGCGGTCGGTTCCGGATCGCTGTGGCTGCTCGCCGACGGCCACCCGCTCAGCGGCGTGCTGCAGGTCAACCCGCATACCGGGCAGCAGTTGGGGGTCGTGCCAGTGCCCGCCGGCGCCTGCGGCCACAGCCCCTGCTCGCGGATCTACGCGACGCCCGGCGCCGTCTGGGTGCCCACGCTTGAGCAGCTGATCAGGATCGACCCAGCCAGGATGCGCACCCCGAAGCGCTACCCGTCCAGCCTGCACCCGCGGTAGCGGGCGCCGCGAGGGCGCTCGGCCACGCGGCGGAGGGGGCTGTGGGAGCGGGGACTGGGCCGCGGGGCGCGGGGGGCGGGGCGATCGGGCCGCCGGGGGTGCTCGGGGCGCGCGGCGGTGAGGGGCTGCGCGGGCTGCCGACCGCCGCCAGCCTGATCCAGGATCGACCCGGCCCTGGCGCCACCCCGCCGAGCCGACTCGCCAGCGGCACCCGCCGGGCCGGCTCGCCAGCGCCATCGCGAGTCGGCCCGCCAGCGCCAGCTTGAGCAACGCGGGTCCAGATCCGGCCGCCCCATGGTCAATTCGGGCCGCCGATCGTAAGCTCGCGCCGTGAGCACACCGACGCGGACGCCGGTCCGCCCGCCCGAGGCGCCGGGACAGGCCCCGGGGCAGGCCCCTGGGCGAGCGCCGGGGCAGGCCGAGGTCGGCGGGACGACTGCGGGCGGGACGATCGGCGCCAGCCCGGCCAGGCCGGACGGCGGGCTCAAGGTCACCGGGGAATTCGCCTACGGCAGCGACCTGTGGATGGACGACATGATCTGGGGCGCGACCCTGCGCAGCCCGCACCCGCACGCCAAGATCAAGTCGGTGTCGATCGGCGAGGCACTCGCCACCGCCGGGGTCTACGCCGTGCTTACCTGCGACGACGTCCCCGGCCGCAATGCCTGTGGGCTGGAACACGCCGATCAGCCCGTGCTCGCCGCCGACGTGGTCAGGTACGCGGGCGAACCGGTCGCCCTGGTCGCCGCCGACCACCCCGAGATTGCCAGGCTGGCGGCCAGCAAGATCGTCGTGGACTACGAGGTGCTCGACCCGGTCACCGACCCCGTCGCCGCGCTCGATCCCGCCGCGCCTGGCGTCCACCCGGACGGCAACCTGGTCAGGCACCTGAAGATCCGCAAGGGCGACCCCGCGCCCCGCGCGGACGTGGTCGTCACCGGCAGCTACGAGATCGGCATGCAGGACCAGGCGTTCCTCGGCCCCGAGGCGGGACTGGCGGTGCCTGACGGGGCCGGCGGGGTCGAGCTGTTCGTCTCCACGCAGTGGCTGCACGTGGACCAGCAGCAGGTGTGCTCCGCCCTCGGCCTGCCGCCCGACCGGGTGCGGCTGGTGCTGGCCGGGGTCGGCGGCGCCTTCGGCGGCCGCGAGGACCTGTCCATGCACGTGCACGCGTGCCTGCTCGCGCTGCACACCGGCAAGCCGGTCAAGATGGTCTACTCACGCGAGGAGTCGTTCTTCGGGCACGTGCACCGGCATCCGGCGCTGATCAGCTACGAGCACGGGGCCACCAGGGACGGCAGGCTGGTCTACGTGAAGGCGACCATGCACCTGGACGGCGGCGCCTACGCGTCGAGCACGTCGGCGGTGGTGGCCAACGCCGGAACCATGGGCGCCGGGCCGTACGTCGTGCCGAATGTGCGCATCGACGTGTACGGGGTCTACACCAACAACCCGCCGTGCGGCGCGATGCGCGGCTTCGGCAACGTGCAGGCCGCGTTCGGCTACGAGGCACAGATGGACCGGCTGGCGGCCGCCCTGGGCATGGACCCCGTCGAGTTCCGGTGCGCCAACGCGATGGAGATGGGCGCCACCGCCCCCACCGGCCAGGTCGTCGACAGCCCGGCACCGGTCGCCGAGATGCTGGACCGGGTGCGCCAGATGCCGCTGCCCACGGGCGCCGCGAACGGCAACGACCTGCGCCTGCTGCCCGGCGGGGTCGGCAACACCACGCACGGTGAGGGCATCGCCCGCGGCATCGGGTACGCCGTCGGATACAAGAACGTCGGCTTCTCCGAGGGCTTCGACGACTACTCGACCGCCCGGGTCAGGCTGGAGACCGTGGCCGGCGAGCCCGTGGTCTCCGTGCACACGGCCGCCGCCGAGGTCGGTCAGGGGCTGATCACGGTCGAGCAGCAGATCGCCCGCACCGAGCTCGGCGTCGCCGAGGTCGTCATGCTGCCCAAGGACACCGGCGTCGGCTCGGCGGGATCTACCTCCGCCTCACGGCAGACCTACGTCACCGGCGGCGCGGTCAAGGCGGCCTGCGAGCGCGTGCGGGAACGGCTGTTCGCGCGGGTCAGGCAACGCCTGGGCGCCGGGCACGAGATCGCCGACCTGCGCCTGGCCGGCGGCCAGGTGTGGGCGGACTCGATCGACCCGCACGAGCCGCTCGGCCCGGTCGCCGTCTTCCTCGGCGACGAGGTGATCGAGGAGACGGTGCAGTGGCGGCACCGGGCCACCGAGCCGGTCGACCCGGAGACCGGGCAGGGCCGGGCGCACGTGCAGTACGCGTTCGCCGCCCACCGCGCGGTCGTGGACGTGGACACCGAGCTCGGCCTGATCAAGGTGGTTGCGCTCGACTGCGTGCAGGACGTCGGCCGCGCGATCAACCCGCAGGCGGTGGTCGGCCAGATCCACGGCGGCAGCGCCCAGGGCCTTGGCCTGGCGATCATGGAGGAGATCCAGGTGCGGGACGGGATGATCAGGAACCCGTCGTTCACCGACTACCTGATCCCCACCGTGCTCGATGTCCCGCCGATGCGGGTCGACGTGCTTGAGTACCCCGACCCGCACGCCCCGTACGGCCTGCGCGGGGTGGGCGAGCCGCCGACGATCTCCTCGGGACCGGCGGTCGTGGCGGCGATCCGGGCCGCGACCGGACTCGATCTCGCGCGAGTCCCGGTCAGACCCTCAGATATAACGGGAACCACGTGAGCCATCCCGGCTGGCCGGCCGGCGAGGCCGTCCAGTTCTTGGGGGACGAGCTCGACCGGCTGCTCGCCGTGGCGGACGCCGAGCTCGAGTCCGGTTACCCTGGCGAGTTCGGCGGCCGCCAGCCGGTGCACACGGCCTACGTGCCCGCCCATCGCTTCGAACGCTCAACCCCCGCCGACTGGGGCGCCCAGGCGCTGGCGGCACTGGCCGAGCACGCCCCGGGGCCCGCCGAGTTCGCCGCCGCCACCGGACTCGCCCCCGAGGTCGCCGAGCAGGTGCACCCGCTGGTGCTGGCCAAGCTGGCCAGCGAGCCGGTGGAGGACCTGCGGATCGACTTCGAGGACGGCTACGGCGTCCGCGGCGACGAGACCGAGGACGCGCACGCGCGGGCGGCCGCCCGCGCGCTCGTCACGGCGCTCGGCGAGGAGGGGGCGCCGCCGTTCTGCGGGCTGCGCTGCAAGAGCCTGGAGCGCCCCACCAGGCGCCGGGCGGTCAGGACCCTTGGCGTCTTCCTCGGCGCCCTGGCCGAGGCCGGCCGCTGCCGGCCGGCCTGGTGATCACGCTGCCCAAGGTCACCTCGGCCGCGCAGGTCGAGGCTATGGCGCTGGTCTGCGCGCGGCTCGAGGCCGCGCACGGGCTGGTATATCCGCGGCGGCTGATGTTCGAGATCCAGGTGGAGACCCCGCAGGTGATACTCGGCGCGGACGGCGCGGTGACGATCGCGCGGTGCGTGCACGCGGGCGCCGGCCGGCTGACCGGCCTGCACTTCGGCACCTACGACTACACTGCCTCGCTCGGGATCGCGGCCGCGCAGCAGAGCCTTGAGCACCCGGCCGCCGACTACGCCAAGTCGGTGATGCAGGTCGCCGCCGCCGGCACCGGCGTGCACCTGTCCGACGGCTCGACCGCCGTCCTGCCGGTCGGCTCACGCGACGAGGTGATCGCCGCCTGGCGGCTGCACGCCCGCCTGGTCAGGCGGTCCCTGGAGCGCGGCCTCTACCAGGGCTGGGACCTGCACCCGGCCCAGCTTGTCACCCGCTACGCCGCGACCTACGCCTTCTACCGCGAGTCGCTCCCGGCCGCCTGCGCCCGCCTCCGCGACTACGCAGCCCGCGCACAGACCGGCCAGGAAGAACCAGCCACCGCCCGCGCCCTGGCCACCCACCTCCTGCGCGCCCAACACGCCGGCGCCACCACCGCAGAAGAACTACAGCACCTCACGGCCCTCACCCCGCACCAGCTAACCGTCACCTCCCGCCGCGGCCACACCCCCACCCCCGCCCAGGCCGGCCCATGAGCCGAGACCAGCCCGCGCCCACGTCAGCCGCCCGGTCCCGCACCCTGCTGATCCGCGCCCCCCAGGTCGTAACCCCTGCCGGCATCATCCCGGCCGAGCTCGCAATCGCCGGAGGCAAGATCATCTCCGTGACGGCACTCAACGGCCCGACGTCGGTGCCGCGCGGCCCGCGTTCAGTCGGCACGCACGGTACCGATGCCCGGCCCACCCCCCCGAGCGAGGTCTTTCCCGAGTCCGCGAAGGTCATCGAGCTCCAGCCCGACGAGATCCTGCTCCCCGGCCTCGTCGACACCCACGTCCACGTCAACGAACCAGGCCGCGCGAACTGGGAGGGTTTCAGCACCGCCACGTCCGCTGCCGCAGCAGGCGGCGTCACCACGATCATCGACATGCCGCTGAACTCGATCCCGCCGACCATCGACGTCGCCGCGCTCGACGTCAAGCGACGGGCAGCCGCCGGCCGCTGCCATTGCGACGTCGGGTTCTGGGCGGGAGCGGTTGCGGAAAATGAAAAAGACCGGCCCGCCCTGCATGAGGCCGGCGTCTTCGGTTTCAAGTGCTTCATGGCCGACTCGGGTGTGCCCGAGTTCCCGCCGCTGGACGACGGCGCGCTCGCGGCGGCCGTGCGGCAGGTCGCCCGGCTAGGCAGCCTGCTCGTCGTGCACGCCGAGGACGCCGCCCAGATCGCCGCGGCGCCCGCCGCCGCGGGCCGCGGGTACGACGGCTTCCTGCGCTCCCGGCCGGCCGCAGCCGAGGTCGCGGCGATCGCGCGGGTGATCGAGCTTGCCGAGCGCAGCGGCGCCCGCGTGCACGTGCTGCACCTGTCGGCCGCTGACGCAGTGCCGCTGATCGCCGCCGCGCAGGGCCGCGGCGTCTCGATCACTGCCGAGACCTGCCCGCACTACCTCTGCCTGACCGCCGAGCAGGTCGGCGACGGCCAGACCCAGTTCAAGTGCTGCCCGCCGATCCGCGACGCCGCCAACTCCGACCGGCTATGGCAGGCGCTGGCGGCCGGGGTGATCGGCTGCGTGGTCTCCGACCACTCGCCGTGCCCGCCCGAACTGAAGCGGCTCGACGCCGGCGACTTCGGCGCGGCCTGGGGCGGGATCTCCTCGGTGCAGCTCGGCCTGCCCGCGGTGTGGACCGCCGCGCGCGAGCGGGGTATCGGCCTGCCCGAGGCGGTCGGCTGGATGTCGTCGGCCCCGGCACGGCTGGCCGGCCTCGGCGCCAAGGGCGAGATCGCGGCGGGCCGCGATGCCGACCTGGTGGCGTTTGCGCCGGACGAGGAGTTCGTTGTCGATCCCGCCCGGCTGCTGACCAGGCACCGGCTCACTCCCTACGCGGGGCGGCGGCTGTGCGGCGTGGTCCGCCGGACCTGGCTGCGCGGCGAGCCCGTGGTGCCTGGCCGCCCGGCCGGGTCGCTGCTGCGGGCGGCTGGCGCGGGGTCTTCGTCTGCTTGGCCGTCGTCGGCTGGGGCGTCGTCGGCTGGGGCGTCGTCGGCTGGGGCGTCGTCCGGCGGAGGCGTCGTGAGCGGCGACGGCCGTCCGGGTCAGACTGGCGGGAGCCGACGAGCTTGGAGGACGGTACCGATGCGCGAGCCTGACGCGGGCTTCGCTGCGCTGCCCGACCTGGCGTCGCGCGACCTGGGCGGGAGCGTGGTCTACGCCAACGACGAGCTGTTCGCCGAGAAGGAGAACCTGATCAAGCCCGGTCCGCCCGCCTTCGCGGCGGCCGAGTTCGGCAACAAGGGCAAGGTGTACGACGGCTGGGAGACCAGGCGGCGGCGCGAGCCGGGGCACGATCACGTGATCGTGCGGCTGGGCTGCTGCGGCATCGTGCACGGGGTGGTGGTCGATACCGCGTTCTTCCGCGGCAACTACCCGCCGGAGATCTCCGTCGAGGCCGCCTGCGCTGACGGCTACCCGTCGCCCGCCGAGCTGGCCGACCTGCCGTGGCACCCGCTGGTGCGCAGGTCGGCCGCCGCCGGTGACACGGCGAACCGCTACCCCGTGGCCGACCGGCACCGCTGGACCCACGTCCGGCTGTCGATCTACCCCGATGGCGGCGTGGCCAGGCTGCGCGTGCACGGCGAGGTCGTGCCCGACCCCGCTTTCCTGGCCGGCACCGTCGATCTCGCGGCGATGGAGAACGGCGGGCGGGTCACCGGCTGTTCTGACGCGTTCTACTCCTCGGCTGGGCACCTGATCATGCCTGGGCTCTCGCGAGTCATGAGCGATGGCTGGGAGAACGCCAGGCGGCGCGGGCCCGGCAACGATTACGTCGAGCTGAGACTCGGCGCGCCGGGCCGGATCAGGCACGTGGAGGTGGACACCTCGTGCTTCGTCGGCAACGCGCCAGGCTGGGTGCGGCTGGCGGCCGCCCGGAGCGCGCAGCCCGATGGCTGGCGCGAGATCCTGCCGCGGACCGCGGTTCAGCCGGACACCAGGCACAGGTTCCTGGTCGATGATGACGGGGAGGCCGCGTTCCTTCGGCTCGACGTGATCCCGGACGGCGGCGTGGCCAGGCTGCGCGCCTTCGGCGAGGTCAGCGCCGAAGGCCTGGCCGCCCTGCGCGAGCGCTGGACCCAGACAGCGCCCTAGCGCCCGCGCCCGCCGGCCGCGCCCGCCGGCCGCGCCGCCGCCGGCCGCGCCAGCCCCTGGCTGCCGCTCGTCCCCCGCCCCTGGCTGCCGCTCGTCCCCCACCCCTGGCCGAGCCCGCCGGCCGAGCCCGCTGGCCGACCCCGCCCGGCTGCCACTCGCCCCCGCCCCCGGCCCCACCCGCCCCGCCGTCTTCCGGCAACGTGGGCACTTCGCTGTCGCCAGCGGCCAACCCTGCCCCGGGCCCCGGCCGCCGCTCGCCCCCCGCCCGGCCGTCTTCCGGCAACGTGGGCACTTCGCCGTCGCTGTCGGCCCAGCCTGGGTCCCGGTCCCGGCCGCCGCCGCGGTACGTGGGCACTTCGCTGTCGCCAGCGGCCAACCCCGGCCCCCAGCCCTGGCCTCGTCCGGCCGCCGCCGCGCGACGTGGGCACATCGCTGTCGCTGCAGCGGCTGGAAGTGTGCCGCGCGGCCGCACCTGCGATTAACGTGGGCACTTTGCTGTCGCCAGAGCAACAGCGAAGTGCCCACCACACTCGCCGGAGCGCGCCCCTGCGGACCCGCGCGGACCCGCGCGGCCCACGCGCGCCCTACGCGCGCCCCAATCCGCCGCCCGCCGCCCTCCTGTCTCCGCTTGCGATACATCGTTCTACGTAGTATCGTCACGCGTAGTAACCGTTGGAGCGGCGGTGTCGGGCGGGAGCGAGAACATGGACCTCACCGAGCCGGTCGTGCTGGTGCTGACCAGCCTGGCCGACGGGCCCAAGCACGGATACGCGCTGGCCAAGGACATCGAGTCGTTCGCAGGCATCAAGCTAGGCCCGGGCACCCTGTACGGCGCGCTGAGCCGGCTGGAGGAGCGTGGCTGGATCGAGGCGCTCCCGGCGCTGGACCGCAGGCGGCCGTACCAGATCACCTCGGCGGGCGCCGAGGGACTCACGGCGCACCTGGCCACCGCCCAGCGAGTCACCGCCACGGGCCTGCGCCGGCTCGAGTTGCGGCCCGCCCGATGAGCCAGCCGCGCTCGGGTCTGCCTGACCCAGAGGGCCAGCCGCGGTCGACCGGCCAGCCCGCACCGGCGTCCGTGGCTCAGCCCGCACCGTCGGCCGGACCGCCGGCAACGCCGCTGGCCGCACCGCCGTCCGCACCGTCGGCAACGCGGCAGGCCGCGCCGCCGTCCGCAGCGCGGCCGTGGCCGGCCGGGCTGCTCGCCGCCTATCCGCCGAACTGGCGGGCCCGTTACGGCGACGAGATCGAAGCGCTGGTCAGCGACCTGCGGGCCAGCGGCCGCCGACCCAGGCCGATGGCTGTCGACCTGCTGCGCGGCGCGGTGGCCGCGTGGCTGCGACCCAGGAGAGGATCCGCCATGACCGAGCGTTCCCGAGGCGCGCTGTATACGGTGCTATGGAGCTGGGTCGCCTTCGCGGCCGTGGCCGCCTGGTTCGGCCACGATCTGTCGATCTTCCCGAACCGCTCAGCCGCCAGGCAGATCGCCGTGACAGACCCTGGCGTGCCCGACACCTACCACGTTCTGCTCGCGGCCGGCATCGTCGGCTGCGTGGCGACCGCGGTCGCGGCGGCGGTGTTCGCGGTGGCCGCGGCGCGCTTCGCGCACGCCAGCGGCAAGCGGAGCATCTACTACCTGATGGCTGTTCCGCCCGTCGCCGCGTTGCTCTGGATCGGCGGCCTGAAGCTGCTGCCCGGCGGGCCAGGATCGGCGGGAGATTCTGGGTTCGCAGTGCTGTGGCTGCTGCTCGGCGCGGCCGGGGTCGCGGTGTCCACGCAGGCCGTGATCACGATCTCCAGGACCTGCGAGCTCGACGAGATGACCTGGCGGGTCGGCGGGGTGATGGCCGCCGTCGTGGCCGCGGCAATGCTGGTCGCGACCGGGGCGACGATCGCCTGGGGGATCGTGCTGGGCAACGACGCCCTGCCCGGCGGCCCGCTCAGCGGGTGGCTGCTCGTCACGGTCATCATGGCGGCGGCCACGGCACGCGCGGTGATCGCGCTGATCGGCGCACGGCGGTCCGGCGGCGCGCTGGCCGAGCGCCCAGCGACCGCCTGAGGCCTGGCCGGGCGCCCGGCGACCGCCCTGAGCCTGGTCGGCGCGCAGGGCGACGATCCGGCAAACGGCACGAGAACACGGGCCGGCCCTGCACAACGGATGCGAATGTGATGGAGTATCGGTCCATCCCGCTGGTTAACCGGGAGATCGGCTCCATCCATGCTCGACGTGCTCATACACAACGCCAGAATCATCACTATCGACCCGCGGCGGCCGAGGGCGATGTCCATCGGCCTGTGGAACGGCCTGATCGTCGGCCTGGACGATGACGTCGCCGGCCTGCCCGCCAGGCATGTCGTGGACGCGGCCGGCCTGGTGGTGGCACCCGGCTTCCACGACGCTCACTGCCATACCACCTCGTTCGGCCTGCAGAGGACGGTGCTGGACCTCGCCGAGATCCGCGGCCGACACGGCACGCTCGCGGCGGTGGCCGCGTACGCGGCCCGGCTGCCCGAGAGCGCCTGGGTGATCGGCATGGGCTACGGCGCGGGAATGGCGCTCGGCGACCACGTGACCCGCGACGACCTGGACAGGGCCGCCGCCGGGCGGCCGGTCTGGCTCACCCATTACTCCGGGCACCAGTGCGTGGCCAGCAGCGCGGTGCTCAAGCTCATCGGCCTGGCCGACGCACCGCCGGAACCATGCCGCGGCCGGATCGGCGTGGACGGCAACGGCCGGCCCACCGGGCTGCTCGAAGAGGCGGCCATGGACCTGATCAAGGAGAAGGCCGGCCAGTCATCCGCCGAGGACCTGGCCAGGGCGATCGACGCGGCCACCCGTGCCTACGCCGCCGAGGGGATCACGAGCTTTACCGAGGCGGGCGTCGGCTGCCCCGGCATGGACCACAGCAGGGTGGAGATCGCCGCCTACCAGCTGGCCAGGGCGACCGGGCGGCTGCACGCCAGGGCCCAGCTGATGGTGCACAACGAGATCCTGCACGAGGTGGCCGCGCACCCGGCCGACGCCATCGACCGCGGCCTGGACCTGGGCATCAAGACCGGCTTCGGCGACCCGTGGCTCAGCCTTGGCGCCATGAAGATCTGGGTGGACGGCCTTGGCCTTGACGCCGACGGGTCCGAGCCCGCCGACTTCGACAACGACCCGGCGATCCTGCGCCGCGACATCATCGCCGCGCACCGGGCCGGCTGGCAGGTCGCCGCGCACGCGATGGGCTCGCAGGCCATCGACCTGGTGCTCGACGCGCTCACCGTGACCTCCGCCGGCGACCCCGCGCTGCCCGGCGCCGGGCTGCGGCACCGGATCGAGCACGGCGCGTTCATCAGGCCAGACCAGGTGCTGCGGCTGGCCAGGATGCGGATGACGGTTGCCACCCAGCCGGTGTTCATCAGCGAGTTCGGCGACATGTTCGGCGACCTGCTCGGGACCCAGCGCCTCGGTGACGCGCTGCGGGTGCGCAGCCTGCTCGACGCCGGGGTGGTGGTGGCCGGCAGCTCCGACCGACCCGTTGTCCCAGGCGCGCCGCTGCAGGGGATCCAGGCGATGGTGCGCCGCGAGTCGGCGAGCGGGCGCATCTACGGCCGCGACGAGCGGGTCGACCCGATGACGGCGCTGGCCATGTTCACCAGGGGCGGCGCCTGGGCCGGCCGCAGCGAGCACCTATTCGGGATGCTCGCGCCCAGGCTCGCCGCCGACCTGGTGCTGCTCGATGAGGACCCGACCGACATCGGCACCGACCGGATCGGGTCGGTCAGGGTCCTGGCCACGATGGTGGCCGGCCAGCCCACCCATGACCCGGCCGCCCTGCTGGCCGGCCTGCCCGAGCCCGCCACCGCTCCCGCCTGACCCGCCCCGCCCCGGCCAGGCCGCGCACAACGATGGGCCACCGTTGTGATCCGCGGCGCCGTTCGCGCGGCCGCCGGACCCGACGCGGGGTGCATAATGGCACGAAACGGCGGACAGCGACGCCCCGGAACCGGCGCCGGGGAAGCGACGCCGGGAACGGGGTGCGGTGGTGGCGGCATTGGACTACGACTTCGTTATCGTCGGTGGTGGCTCAGCTGGCTGCGCGCTGGCGAACCGGCTCTCCGCCGACCCGGCAGCCACGGTGCTCGTCCTCGAGGCCGGCCGCCCCGACTACCTGTGGGACGTCTTCATCCACATGCCGGCCGCGCTCACGTTCCCGATCGGCAGCAAGTACTACGACTGGATGTACGAGTCCGAGCCAGAGCCGTTCATGAACGGCCGCAGGATCTACCACGCGCGCGGCAAGGTGCTCGGCGGGTCGAGCAGCATCAACGGCATGATCTTCCAGCGCGGCAACCCGATGGACTACCAGCGCTGGGCGGCCGACCCGGGCATGGGCGACTGGGACTACGCGCACTGCCTGCCGTACTTCAAGAAGATGGAGACCTGCCTGGCCGGCGGCGATGAGTACCGCGGCACGGACGGCCCGCTGAAGCTGGAGCGCGGGCCCGCCACGAACCCGCTGTTCGCCGCGTTCTTCGAGGCGGTGCAGCAGGCGGGCTACGCCCTGACCTCGGACGTGAACGGCTACCGCCAGGAAGGCTTCGCGGCCTTCGACAGGAACGTGTACCGGGGCCGGAGGCTGTCCGCCGCCCGTGCCTACCTGCACCCGGTCATGCGCCGGCCGAACCTGACCGTCCGCTGCCGTGCGTTCGTCACCAGGATCGTGTTCGACGGCAATCGTGCGGTCGGCGTGGAGTACCACGACGCGGCGATCGGCGGCGGCCCGCGGCAGGCCGGCCGCGGCGGCGCCGCGCAGCCCAGCCCAGCCCGCCCAGCCCGCCCAGCCCGCCCAGGCCGGTCGGCCCGCCAGGCAGGTCAGGGCCGGCCAGGTCATTCTGTGCGGCGGCTCGATCAACTCGCCGCAGCTGCTGCAGCTCTCCGGCGTCGGCCCGGCCGCGCTGCTGGCCGAGCACGGCATCGACGTGATCGCCGACCTGCCGGGGGTGGGCGAGAACCTGCAGGATCACCTCGAGGTCTACGTGCAGTACAGCTGCAAGCAGCCGGTCTCGATGGCTCCGGCGCTCAAGCTGCGCAACCGGCCCATAATCGGCGCGAAGTGGCTGTTCGGCCGGACCGGGCCAGGCGCCACCAACCACTTCGAGGGCGGCGGCTTCGCCAGGTCCAACCAGGACGTGGCCTACCCGAACCTGATGTTCCACTTCCTGCCGATCGCGATCCGCTACGACGGCTCGGCCCCGGCCGGCGGGCACGGGTACCAGGTGCACATCGGCCCGATGTACTCAGACTCGCGCGGGTCGGTCAGGATCGTCTCGGCCGACCCGGCGGTCAAGCCGGCGCTGCGGTTCAACTACCTGTCCACCGAGACCGACCAGCGCGAGTGGGTCGAGGCGATTGCGGTGGCCAGGGACATCCTGGGCCAGCCCGCACTCGCCCCCTACAACGGCGGCGAGATCTCTCCTGGCCCCTCGGTCGCCACCGACGAGCAGGTGCTCGACTGGGTACGCCGCGACGGCGAGACCGCGCTGCACCCGTCCTGCACCTGCGCGATGGGCACCGGCCCGATGTCCGTGGTCGACCCGGCCACCATGAAGGTGCACGGCATCGACGGGCTGGCCGTGGTGGACGCGTCGGTGATGCCGTACGTCACCAACGGCAACATCTACGCCCCGGTCATGATGATCGCCGAGAAGGCGGCCGACCTGATACTCGGCAACCAGCCGCTGCCCGCGGAGCAGGCCGAGTTCTACCGGCACGATCCCGGCGGCAAGCCGTCGGCCGACCAGCGGGCAGCCGACTCCAACCCATCAGCCTGAACAGCTCGCGCCCCCCGCCCCGGGCAACCCGGCCAGCCTTCATGCCCGCAGGTCATGTCCGACTAGGGCGTCGGCGTCCGCTCGGTGTGATCAGCCGGGGACGACGAGCACCTTGCCGACGGCGCCGCCCTGGACCGCGTCCTGGGCCGCGACCACGTCGTCCAGCCCGAACTTGTGCGCCGGCAGCTCGGTCAGCGCCCCCGCGGTCAGCGCCGCGGTGATCTCGGTCACCGCCCGGTCCATCGCGTCGGCGGGTACCCCGTACAGCAGCACGAACCGGAGCAACACGTTGGCGTTCATGCACGCCCGGACCGGCAGCACGGGGTCGGCAGGCTCGGCCGCGTAGGTCACGATCTCGGCGCCGGGCACGGTGACGGCCAGGTCGAGGCTCAGGTTCGCGCCGAGCGCGAGCTCCACTACGCGGTCCACCGGCCCGAACGCCGCGATCTGGTCGGCTGCGCCTGGCTCGCGGTAGTTCACCACCAGGTCGGCGCCCGCCCTTGTGGCGAGCTCGGCCTTCTCCGGGCCGCTGATGGTGGTGACCACCCGGGCGCCCGCGTACTTGGCCAGCTCGATCGCGTAGTGTCCGACCGCCCCGGCGCCGCCGGCGACCAGAACGGTCTTGCCGGTCACCGGCCCGTCGGCGAACAGGCACCGGTACGCGGTCATGGCGGGCACGCCGAGGCTGGCGCCAAGCTCGGCCGAGATGCCGTCCGGCAGCGGTACCGCCTGCCTGGCCGGGAGCACGCTCCACTGCGCCGCAGTGCCCCACTTGCGGCCGGCCGCGGCCATCCAGGTCCAGACCCGCTGACCGACCCGGTCCTGGCTGACCCCCTCGCCAACCGCATCGATCACGCCGGCCCCGTCGTGGTGCGGAATCTGGAAACCGTCGATCGGGCGCGGCGTGGACCCGCCGCGCGACTTCCAGTCGGTCGGGTTCACCCCGGACAGCTCGATCCTGACCCTGACCTCGCCAGGCCCGGGCTCAGGCCGGTCGATGTCGACCACCCTGAGTACCTCGGCGCTCGGCCCGTAACCCTCGTATAGCGCAGCCCTCATGCCAGCCTCCGTCCCGCCGGTGCCTGCCCGCTGGTATCGGGGTCAGCCCGATCATCGCACGATCACAGGCCGCGATTGCGCTCCTCCTCTTCCAGGCGCATCAGCTCGGCCAGCTCGGGGTCGAGCTCGCCCGGCGGCAGCGGGGTTCTGGTGCCCATCGCCTGCCGCTCCTCTTCCTCAAGCCGCATCAGCTCGGCCAGCTCGGGATCGAGGCCTTCAGAATCACTGCGCCAGTTCACGGCGTCCTCCATGGGGTGCGGGTGGGCTGTCCGCGCTGCATGCTCGCGCGGCAGGTCGATCGCGGTGAGCTCGGCATCATTATGGGGCCGCGCCAGATTATGGTGCCGCGCCAGGTTCTGGCATGGCAGGCCTGGCGCCAGCCCCGGTGACCTGCGCCGGCGGCGATACCGCAGACTAGGGCGGTGACCACCCAAGCTCAGCAGCACCCCCCAGGTGACCACGCCGGCCAGGTCGATCCCCGCGACCCGCGCGGCCTGCGCGGCGACGCTCCGCTGCTCGACGGCTGGCTGGCGTTCACTGCCCGGGCCGAGGCCGGCGAGCTCACGCCGATGTCCGTACCCGGCCACAAGCAGCGGCTCGACCTGACCGGCGCGGTGGTGGCCGGCGACGCGCCGCTGTACGGCGGCGTGGACTCGATCAAGCATGCCGACGTCCCGCTCGCCGACGCCGAGGGCCGCGCCGCGGCGCTGTGGGGTGCCGACTGGTGCCGGTTCTCGGTGGCCGGTTCGACCCACGGCAACCAGGCGCTGTCGCTGGCGGTTGGCGCGGACGGCCGCGAGATCGTGGTCACCAGGATCCTGCACCGCTCGCTGCTGCTCGGGCTGGTGCTGGCGGGCCTGCGGCCGGTCTGGGTCAGGCCCGAGGTGGACCAGGCCACCGGTCTGCCCGCCGCGGTCGCGGTCTCGACGGTGCGGGCTGCGCTGCGCGAGCACCCCGACGCGTGCGGCGTGTACCTCGGCGATCCGTCCTACGTCGGCACCACCGGGGACCTGGCGGGCCACGCCGCCGCCGCGCACGAGGCCGGCGTTCCGCTGCTTGTCGACCAGGCCTGGGCCGCCCATCTCGGCTTCCATCCTGACCTGCCGCCGCACGCGCTGGCGGCTGGCGCCGACGCGATGGTGACCAGCGCGCACAAGGCGCTGCCCGCCTACAGCCAGGGCGCGATCGTGCTGGCCAGGACCGAGCGGCTGGAGGCGGCCCGGCTGAACCGGGCGTTCGAGGCCACCCACACCACAAGCCCGGCCGGCTCGATCATGGCGAGCATCGACGCCTCGCGCGCGCTGCTGGCCAGGGACGGACACGAGCTGTGCGGCAGGCTGCTGCAGTGCGTCGCGGCGGCCAGGGCCCGGCTGTCCGAGGTGCCCGGGGTCGCTGTGCTGGCCGGGCCCGGCGTGGAGCCCGCCAAGCTGGTCGTGCTGCTGGCCGGCACCGGCGCGCACGGCTACGCGGTCGAGGCCGACCTGGTGGCGGCCGGCATGCCGGTGGAGAGCGCGGACCGGGACACCGTCGTGCCGATCGTGACCATCGCCGACGACCAGAAGCACGTGGACACGTTCGTCGACTACCTGATCGAGGTGATCGACCGGCACCGCGGCTCCCCGCGCCGGCCGGCCCCTGCGTCGTCGTGGACGGTGGTGCCTGAGACCGTGCTGTCGCCGCGCGAGGCGTTCTTCGCCGACAACGAGACGGTGAGCGCGCAGGCTGCTGTCGGCCGGGTGAGCGCGGAGCTGATCGCGCCATATCCGCCCGGCGTGCCGGTGCTGGCGCCCGGAGAGCTGATCACCGCCGAGGCGATCGACTCGCTGCGCGAGGTCAAGGCCGACGGCGGCAGGATCGCCTACGCGGCCGACCCCTCGCTGGAGACCTTCAGGGTCATCGCGCGCTAGCGCCGCCCTGGTCGGGCGCGGGCCGCGGGCCGCCCGCCATCCGGCGCGCGGCCCGCCGAGGCGTCGGGCGGTCCGCTCAGGCGGCCGCGCGGTGGTCGGCGAGTATCTCCCCGATCACGCGGCTGGTCGCGATCGCGTCCGCGGGGTCAGACTCAAGCGCCCGCACCAGCACGATCATGGCCTTCCACAGCGCCCAGCCGCGGCCGCGGACCCAGGTCGCCTGGTCCACATTCAGCCGGGCCACGTATTCCGCCCGGCTCGCTCCTGACAGGAAGGTCCACGCGATGACCGTGTCGCAGGCCGGGTCGCCGACGGCGCAGCAGCCGAAGTCGATAACCGCGCTCAGCCGGCCGTCGGTGACCAGCAGGTTCTCCGGGCTCACGTCGCCGTGCACCCAGACCGGCGGGCCGTGCCAGTCCGCCGCGAGCGCCGCCGCCCAGACCCGCGCCGCCAGGTCGGTGTCGATCAGGCCGGCCAGGTCCCTGATCGCCTGCCGCGCCTCGCCGTCATAGGTGGTCAGCGGGCCGCCTCGGTAGCAGCTCTGGCTGCCTGGCGGCGGGCCGTCAGCCGTGTCGACCAGGTAAAGCGCGTTCAGGAAGCCGGCCAGGTCGGCCGCGAACGCGGTCAGGTCGCCGATCGGTGCGATTCCGGCCGTCTCGCCTGCGATCCACTCGTACACCGACCACGGCCGGCCGAACCCGCAGCCGGGCGAGCCTTGCCCGAGCGGCCGCGGGATCGGCAGCGGGAGCGCGTCGGCCAGCACAGGCAGCCAGCGCTGCTCCTTCTTCACCTGCGGCACGTAGAAGTCGCCGCTCGGCAGCCGCACCGACATGTCGTCGCCAAGCCGGAACGTGGTGTTGTCCCAGCCGTCGCGCGGCACCGGCCTGACCGGCAGGCTGGCCCAGCGCGGGAACTGGGCAGCGACCAGCCGCGACACAAGCTCAGAGGTGATCGCGGCCTTGTCCACCGACCGAATCGTGGCACGTCGCCGTCACCACGGCACCTGAATATTCTGGTGGCTGAGTTTCCGGCGGTTGTTATTCCCGCGGCTGTTTCTCGGCGGTTATGTCTCCGGCGGCTGCGCGGTGCGACCGCTCAGCGGCCGGTCAGCAAGAGGGCACCGTCGGCGGATGGCGATGCCCCTTGCCTCACGCGGAGCAGTAGATGCAATCGTTTAAGTGAGGTCGAACTCCCCGGCCCTGACCCCCGCAGCGAAGGCATCCCACTCGGCCGGCGTGAAAACTAGCGCGGGCCCATCAGGATCCTTCGAGTCACGCACTGCGATAATTCCTGGCAGGTTCCGAGCGACCTCAACGCATGAGCCGTTGGCGCTGAATGTGCTCTTCCGCCACTCAGCACGGCTCAGACCTGACATCTCCATCGCTCTTCCGCGCCTCCTCTCTGCCTCTTTGCGTCGCAACTGTCCGGGCGTAACTGCCCGGTTACCTGAGAGTACCGGCCTTTTCCTTGAGGATGGCGGCAGACTCCGTTATGTCGAGAGCCAGCGTCCTCAGCCGATCGAATGCCATGACGTGCCGGTAGACGGCCGCCTCGTTCTCCACGTAAAGCTCGCTCGTCATGTGCTCGATGTAGACCACGTCGGGGGCGATCAGATCGGCAAAGCTGACGATGGAGAATTCGCCGTCCAGGCCGGGATGGCTGCCGATGTCGAGCGGCAGGACCTGGATGCTCACGTTGTCCCGCTGCCCCACCTCGGCCAGCTTCTCGAACTGCTCGGCCATGACCTCCTGGCCGCCGATCATCCGCAGCATCATCGCCTCGTCGATCACGGCGGTCAGCGTGAGCGGCCGTTCCTTGGTCAGCACCCGCTGCCGCGCCATCTTCACCTGAACCCGCCGATCGATCTCGCCGGGCGGCGCGAACGGCGCCAGTGCCCTGGCGACCTCGTGCGCGTACCGCTCGGTCTGCAGCAGCCCGGGCACGTTCTGCACGGCATAGCACCGCACCGACTCGGCCTCGTCCTCCAGCGCGATCAGCGCGGTGTACTCGGGTCCGAGCGCGTCGGAGTACGCGTCCCACCAGCCGCGCTGCCCGGTCGTCTGGCCGAGCAGCTCAAGCCTGCTCCGCTGGGTGCCGGTCACGTCGTACAGGTCAAGTAGCCTGCGCAGGTCGCCCTGGCTCGGAGCGGTCTGGGCGGTCTCGATCCTGGAGATCTTCGATGGCGACCAGCCGAGGCGGCCGGCAGCCTCCTCGCCCGTCAAGGTCGCCGCGTCCCTGAGGCGCCGCAGCACTGTGGCAAGCTGCCGGGACCGCACCGAAGGCGCCCGTTTATCTGCCATTGCATCCGCCTCTTCCGGTCTGCTGCCAGTCATCCTGCCCCATCTGGCTACCTGGAGCAACCGAAAGCGCACAAAGAGTCGCTAGAATCTTGCATGCACGCACTCGCGGATGTCATTCTGGATTGGTCCGGCACCGCAGCGGACCAGATCTCGGCTTGATCGTGGCGCAGACAGGGGGGCGCATTTGATGCCCGGAGCCGGAACCACGCCAGCGCTCGCCACGCCGCCCGTGGCGTGGCAGGTCCGCACCTTCAGCGCTGTGCCTGCCCAGGTGGCGCAGGCGCGCCACTTCCTGGTCGGCCTGCTCGGCGCGTCGCCGCTGCGGGACGACGCGGTGCTCTGCCTGTCTGAGATCGCCACCAACGCGGTCAGGCACAGCGCGTCGCGGCACCAGGGTGGCACGTTCGAGGTGCGGGCGACCGCGGCCGACGACGGGCTGCGGGTCGAGGTCGGCGACGCCGGCGGGCCGTGGTTCGGCGAGCCTGAGCCTGGCGTCCAGCCCGGCCACGGCCTGGCCATCGTCGCCGCGCTGGCGACCAGGTGGGGCATCGGCGGCGACGACAGCGCGCGTACCGTCTGGTTCGAGATCGCCACCTGAGCCGCGACTGCGCGCACCGAGACCGGCACGCTTCGGCATAGACTGGGACACCGCCGCGTCGCTAGGGAGTACGCACGTGGACATCACAGGATCGGATCCCGCCTGGGGCCAGGCCCCCGCCCAGGCTGCCGGCGGATCGGCCGCGCCGAGCCCAGCCGCAGCGAGCCCAGCCGCCGACGCTCATCCGGTGCCGGGTTCTGAGCAGGACCCGCTGACCGACGCGATGCGTATCGCGCACGGCGCGCTGGAGGCCAGGGTCGGGCTCAAGCTGCTCGGCGGCCTCGCCGTCCGGGTGGTCTGCCCCGACTACCCGCCAAGGCTGCGCCGCGACCAGGACATCGACTTCGCCTGCCTGTCCAAGGAGCGCAAGTCGGTGGCCACCCACCTGGAGCAGGCAGGCTGCCAGCCGGACCGCAGGTTCAACAACCTCAACGGCGACCGGCAGATGTACTTCACTGCCCCGTCAGGGCGCCCGATCGACGTCATGGTGGACCGGCTCACCATGTGCCACACGCTGGACTTCCGGCCGGCGTTCGGCCAGCTGCCCTACACCGTCGACGTGGTCGACCTGCTGCTGTCCAAGCTCCAGATCGTCGAGCTGAACGAGAAGGACGCCAGGGACGTCGTCCAGCTGCTGTCCTGCATGCCGATCACCGGCCGTCGGGCGGCTGGCGAGCTCGGCATCGACTCTGACCGGTTCTGCTCCGTGCTCGCCGGCGACTGGGGCTGGTGGCGCACGGTCACCGGCAACCTGGACCGGATGCCCGCGCTGCTCAGTGAGCGCGAGCACCTGAGCCAGCCCGGCATGCCGTTCGACCCGGCGGAGCAGGCAGCCAGGCTGCGCGCGCTCGCCGACGAGACGCCCAAGGGCATGAAGTGGAAGATGCGCGCCAGCGTCGGCGACAAGGTGCGCTGGTACGAGCTGCCCGAGGAAGTCGCGCACTGACCTAGCCGACCGCGGGCCGGCACTGACCTGCCGGCCCGGTGCGGCGTGATGCCATTGTGCCTTGGCTGATGCTTGACGCCTGGTTATGTCAACTGCTACACCGTTGCGTAGGCAAACGTGTGCAGGGGGGCGTTCTCGGCAGATGAAGATCTTCTTTGCCACCGATATTCACGGATCGGAGATCTGCTGGCGCAAGTTCCTGAACGCCGCCGCCTTCTACAAGGCCGACATGGTCATACTCGGCGGGGACGTCACCGGGAAGGTGATGATTCCGATCGTCGCCCACAACGGGTACTGGCAGGTGACCGTCCGGGGCGAGACGCAGCGGATCGAGTCCCGCGAGGTGCTCGAGGACGTGCAGCGCCAGATCCGCAACCGCGGCTCGTACCCCGCGATAGTCACCCCGGACGAGCTCACGCACCTGAGCGAGACGGAGGAGGCGGTCGACCAGCGGTTCAGTGCCGAGATGATGCACTCACTCGACCGCTGGCTGGACATGGCCGACACCAAGCTGCGCGGCGGCCAGATCGGCTGCATACTCAACGGCGGCAACGACGACATCTTCGAGATCGACGACATGATCGAGTCCTCGCCGTGCGTGACGTTCGCCGAGGGCAAGGTGCTCGACCTCGGCGGGTTCAGCCTGGTCTCGATGGGCTGGACGAACCCCACCCCGTGGGACACCTTCCGCGAGGCCCCCGAGGACCAGCTCGCCGAGAAGATCGAGGCCGTCGCCCGGCACGTGCCTGATATGGGGCGCACCATCTTCAACTTCCACGCCCCTCCCTACGGCACCGGGCTTGACGAGGCGCCTGCCCTGGATGAGAACCTGCGGCCCACGCACGGTGGTGCGGTCATGAAGCCGGTCGGCTCGGTCGCGGTCAGGGACGCGATCATGACGCACCAGCCGTTGCTCTCGGTACACGGACACATCCACGAGAGCCGCGGCGTGAAGAAGATGGGCCGCACCCTCGCGGTCAACCCTGGCAGCGTCTACGGCGACGGCGTGCTTCAGGGCGCGGTCATCGAGCTCGACGCAAAGAAAGCCAAGGTCAGCAGGTACCTGCTGGTGAACGGCTAGGCCAGTGAGCATCGGCGGTACCGCCGGGTGGCGCAGCGGCTGCTGCCTGCACCCACGGCTCGGGACGTGCAATCGACTGTTCCTCATACCGCCAGGAAAGACTCTCAAATCGTTGCCCAACGCCCGTGACAGGGCGTGCCGGAGGTGCCACAGTTGTACGCAAAGTGACGCATCCCTCCGTCAGGAATCCGGCCGCGGTGCGCCGGAGCCTGACTGGCCGACCCCGCGGCCCGCAGCGGTCGTCGCACACATGAACCGGAGACGGAGTAGTACATGGCGGTTGAAGCCGTCGGCGGCGAGACGCCGACACTCTTCCTGAGGAAAGCAACTGGCCTGGTCAGAGGCTGGTCCGTCCGAGACTCGATGATCTATGCGTGCCTGTCGACCAACGTGGTCACGCTCGGCATCTTCGAGTTCTCCTACCAGTCGTTCTTCCCGAAGGGCCAGCTGCTGACAGCGGTTCTGATCTCGGCGGTCTGGGTCTCGTTCCTGGTCATCGCCTACGCCGGCCTGATCGTGACGATCCCGCGGGCCGGCGGCGACTACGTGTGGCAGACCCGCATCCTGGGCAGCGGCCTCGGTTTCGTGATGGCCGCCACCGGCTGGTGGTTCATCCTCTGGCTGTGGGCGCCGATCTACGGCAACGTGCTGTCGGCCGAGTTCTTCCAGCCGCTGCTCGCCACGCTCGGCCATCCGGGCGCCGCGACCTGGTTCGGCGGGCATAACGGCATCTTCCTGGTGTCGGTGATCACGATCGGACTGGCCGGAATCCTGGTCTCGCTCGGCATGGCCGGCTACGCCAAGATCCAGAAGTGGGGCTTCTACGGTGGCCTGGTCGGCTTCGCGGTCATCCTCATCCTGCTCGCGGTCAACAGCCACGGCAGCTTCGTGAGCTCGTTCAACCTGGAGGCCCACAAGATCTTCGGCGTCAGCAACGCCTACAGCAAGACCACATCGGGTGCCAAGACCGACGGCTACGTCTCGCCGGCGTTCGGCTTCACGCCGCTCGCCGCCAGCATGCTGCTTGTCCCGATGATGATGTTCTACCTGCTCTGGCCGAACTGGGGCTCCACCCTGTACGGCGAGATCCGTGGCGCGAGCGACTTCAGGCGCGTATTCAGCGGCATGTTCGGCGGACTGTGGATCACGGTCGGCCTGTCAGTGCTCTTCCTGCTGCTGGTGAACAAGACCATGGGCCAGTCGTTCTACAACGACACCGGCGCGGTCTACTGGACCTCGTACTACGCGACCCCGCACGCCGCCACGCCGGCCATCCCGATCTGGCCGTACCCGGTGATGTTCATCGGCTGGCTGGTGCACAACCAGATCTTCCAGGTCGTGCTGCTGATCGTGATGCTGCTGTGGTTCCTCGCCTGGGTGGGCACGCTGTTCCTGTCGTCCACCAGGGTGATCTTCGCGGCGGCGTTCGACCGGATCCTGCCCGACCGCGCGGCCGAGGTCTCGGAGAAGCGCAAGGTGCCGCTCTACTCGCTGATCTTGATGCTGCTCCCGGCCGTTGGCCTGTCGGCGCTGTACGCGTACTGGTCGAAGTTCTACACCTACACGCTCGACGCCACCCTGGTCATTGCCGTGACCTACCTGTTCACCGCGATCGCCGTGGTGCTGCTGCCCTTCATCAAGAAGGAGCTCTGGCAGGCATCGCCCGCCAGCAGGATCAAGCTCTTCGGCGTCCCGATCGTGCCGGTGGCAGGCTGGGTGACGATCGGCCTGCTGGGCTACAACCTGTACGAGTGGCTGACCAATGCCGCCTACGGCGTTAACGGCAAGGACTCGCTGTACTACATGGGCGCGATGTACGTGCTGGCCATCGTGATCTACGTGGTGGCCAGGCTCGTGCGCCGTCGTCAGGGCATCGACCTCGGCCTGATCAACAAGGAAATCCCGGTCGAGTAGCCGGGCGAGCGTTCACAGCGGCGGCCCGTCGGTGCCCTGACAGCATCGGCGGGCCATCGCTGCGAACTGGGCCAGCACGAATGGTCCAGTACGAATGGGCCGGCACGGATGTGCGGGCCAGCACGGATATGGGGGACACGCACGCATGAACGACATTCCGAGCCGGGCGCGGGCCGTCATGATCGGCGCCGGCATCGTCGGCAACAGCCTCGCCTTCCACCTGGCCGAGCTCGGCTGGCGTGACCTCGTCCTGATCGACAAGGGGCCGATGCCCAACCCCGGCGGCTCGACCGGGCACGCCTCCAACTTCATCTTCCCGATCGAATACAACAAGATGATGATGGAGCTGACCCGCGACAGCACCGAGCAGTACAAGCAGCTCGGGGTGTTCACGCAGTCGGGCGGGATCGAGGTGGCCCGCACCCCGGAGCGGATGGTCGAGCTGGCGCGGCGTACCACCCAGGCCAGGGCCTGGGAGATCCCCGGCGAGCTGCTCACCCCTGCGCAGGTGCGCGAGCTCGTGCCGTTCCTCGACGACTCGGTGATACTCGGCGGCGCGCACTTCCCCACCGTCGGCGTGGTGGACTCGCTGCGCGCCGGGACCTTGATGCGCGAGCACGCTGAACACGAGGGCAAGCTGACCGTGCTGGCGAACACCGAGGTGCTCGGCATCGACACCGCGCGCGACGGCGCGGGCGCGTCCCGGTCCGGCGGCCGGATCGCGAAGGTCCGCACCTCGCGCGGCGACATCGAGACCGAGATCTGCGTGATCTGCTGCGGCGTCTGGTCGCTGCGGCTGGCCAGGATGGCCGGGGCCAGGATTCCGCTTACCCCGGTCGTGCATCAGATGATCAGCGTCGGGCCGATCGCGCTGTTCGCCGACACCCCAGGCGAGATCGGCTACCCGATCGTGCGCGACGTGGACGTCAACATGTACGAGCGGCAGCACGGCGGCGACATGGAGGTCGGCTCCTATGCGCACCGGCCGATCATCGTCGACGCGGACTCGATCCCGTCGATCGAGCAGGCCGTGCTGTCGCCGACCGAGCTGCCGTTCACCCAGGACGATTTCGACCCCCAGCTGCTCCAGGCACTCGAGCTGATGCCCGAGCTGCTCGGCGACGAGCATGCGGGCATCCGCTACGCGATCAACGGGCTGATTTCGATGACGCCGGACGGGCACCCGGCGATCGGCGAGACGCCGGAGGTGGCTGGCCTCTGGTCGGTCGCGGCGAGCTGGATCAAAGAGGGGCCCGGGATCGGCCGCGCCACGGCCGAGTGGATGACAGGCGGCACGCCGGAGATCGACATCCACGAGGCCGACATCGCGCGCTTTTACCCGCACCAGCGGACGAACGCGCACGTGACCGCCCGGGCCGCCGAGGCCTTCAACAAGATGTACGGCATCGTGCACCCCGCCGAGCAGTGGGAGTCGGGGCGGCCGACCAGGCTCAGCCCGGTCTACGACCGTGAGCGCGACCTCGGCGCGGTGTTCTACGAGACGGCGGGCTGGGAACGGCCGCACTGGTACGCCTCCAACGCGCCGCTGCTTGAGCGGTACGTCGGCCGGCTGATGGAGCGGACCGGCGAGTGGGAATCGCGCTGGTGGTCGCCGATCATCAACGCCGAGCACCTCGCCATGCGGGATCACGCCGCGCTGATCGACCTCACCGCGTTCGCCGTGATCGACATCGCCGGCCCCGGCGCGCTCGCCGCCGCGCAGTACCTCGCGGTGGCGCAGATGGATGTCGCACCGGGCCGGGTGGTCTACACCTCGCTGCTCGACGATCGCGGCGGTTTCCGCGGCGACCTGACGATCATGCGGCTGGGCACCGACAGGTTCCGTGTGGTCACCGGCGGGGCCACCGGAATGATGGACCTCAAGTGGATCACCGATCACCTGCCGCCGAGCGTGGACGTCGCGGTCACCGACGTCACGTCGGCGTGGACCACGCTCGGCCTGTGGGGCCCGGCCGCCAGGGAGGTGCTCGAGCGGGTCACCAGTGACGACGTGTCGCACCCCGGCATGCCGTTCGGCACCTGCAAGGAGATCGAGGCCGCCGGACTGACCGTGCTTGCGTCCCGGATCTCCTACACCGGCGAGCTGGGCTGGGAGCTTTACGTGCCGATCGAGCAGGGCGCCAAGCTCTGGGACGCGATCTGGGCGGCCGGCCAGCCGTCCGGCCTGATCGCCGCCGGGATCGGCGTCTACGGCACCACCGGCAGGCTGGAGAAGGGCTACCGTGCGTTCGGCAACGAGCTGACCCCCGAGTTCAACCTGGTCGAGGCCGGGATGACCAGGCCCAAGGTCAAGGCGGCCGACTTCGTGGGTAAGGCCGCCTACCTCGCGCAGCGCGAGCAGCCGCCCGCGGCGGTGCTGTGCACGCTCACCGTCGACGACCACGCCTCGGGCTCGGGCGAGCTTCGCTACATGATGGGCGGCGAGCCGGTGCTCGGCCAGGACGGCGTCGTGCTGACCGACGCGCGCGGCCGGACGTCGTACGTGACAAGCGCGGGTTCGGGCCCGTCGGTCGGCAAGCACATCCTGATGTCGTACCTGCCGGCTGGCCAGGCCGTCGAGGGCAGCAAGCTCGCGGTCGAGTACCTCGGCGAGCGGTACCCGGTGACCATCGCCGTGGCCGGCTCGACGCCGCTGCTCGACCCGGCGAACGACCGGATCAGGCGCTGAGCGCGGCCGCGGCGCGCGGGCCCGGCGGACAGGGGGTGACGGCGTGGAGATCTGCGTCTGCGTGAAGCGGGTGCCGATGGTCGGCGGTGCCATCGCGGTCACGCCGGACGGGCTTGACGTGGACGTCTCCATGTCGGGCTTCACGGTCAGCCCGCATGAGGAGTGCGGGGTCGAGGAGGCGGTGCGGATCGCCGAGCGGCTCGGCGGCTCGGTCACCGTGCTCACGCTCGGCCCGCCGCAGGCGGCCGACCAGCTGCGCGACATGCTGGCACTCGGAGCCAGCCGTGGCGTGCTGCTGCAGACTGACGGCGCCGAGTGGGGCCCGGTCGCGACGGCCGGCGCGATCGCGGAGGCCGTGGGCGGCGGCGGTTACGACCTGCTGCTGTTCGGCAACGAGTCGGCCGACACCGGCGGCTACCAGGTGCCGGTGCGGGTGGCGCATGCGCTCGGGCTGCCTTGCGTGACCGGCATCAAGCGACTCGAGGTGACCGGCGGCGACGGAGCAGACGCCCACGGGGCCGGCGCCTGGCGGATCGCTGCGAGCCGCGAGTACCGCGGTGCCGAGGAGGTCTTCGACGTGCCGCTGCCCGCGGTCGTCAGCGTCAAGGAGGGGATCAACCTGCCGCGCTATCCCTCGCTGCCCGGCAGGCTGCGCGCCAAGCGCGCGACCATCGAGACAATCGAGGTGACCAGTGCCGCCGACGGCCTGGCCAAGCGGGCCCTGCGGGTGCCGCAGGCCGCGAGCAAGCAGACGAAGATACTCGGCAGCGGCGCCGCCGCCGTCCCCGCTTTGGTCGGCCTGCTCGACGAGCTCGGGGTGCTGCGATGACGGTGCTGTGCCTGATCGAGACCGACGCGGGCGGCGGTGCCTCCGACGCCTCGGTGCGGGCCGCCATCGTCGCGGCCGAGCTCGCCAGCTCGGCGGGCGAGGACCTGGCCGCCGCCTGGTTCGGTCCCCCGGAGGCGGTCGGCGCGGACGAGCTCGCGAGTGCAGGGTTCGAGCGCGGGTACGCGATCGGATCGGCTCAGCTTGCCGGTTATGCGCCGCTGGCCTGGGCGCGGGCCCTGGCCGGGCTGGCCGCCGAGCTGCCCGGCGGTCACGGGCCTGCCTCGGCCGTCGTGGCGGCAGCGACCGATCGCGGCAGCGAGGTACTTGCCCACCTCGGCGCGATCACCGGGCTGCCGATGGCGGCGAACTGCGTCTCCGCGGTCCGCTCGGCGCCCGGTGAGTGCCGGCTGGTGCGCCAGCGCTGGGCGGGCAGCCTGATCGAGGACGCCGTGCTCGACGCTCCGATGGCACTGCTCACCATCGCCGCCGACGCCGTCGCCCCCGCCCCCGCCGCGGCTGCCCCCGCCCCCGCCGCGGACGCCCCCGGCGCCGCCGCGGCTGCCCCCGCCCCCGCCGCGGCTGCCCCCGCCCCCGCCGCGGACGCCCCCGGCGCCGCCTCCCCGGGCGCGGCTGTCCCCGAGTCGGCTGGTCAGGGGGTCGAGGTCGCCGAGGTCGGCGTCCTGACCTACGAGCCGGTGCTCTCCGACGGCGACCTGGTCGTCATGGCCACCGAGTCGGCCGACCGGCGGGCCGGCGTCTCGCTTGCCTCGGCCAGGGTCGTGGTAGGCGGCGGGCGGGGCGTGGGCGGGCCCGAGGGCTTCGCAGTGCTTGAGGAACTCGCCGGGCTGCTCGGCGCGGCGGTCGGGGTGTCGCGGGTGGTGACCAGTCAGGGCTGGCGGCCGCACAAGCAGCAGGTCGGCCAGACCGGGACCAAGATCACCCCGGAGCTCTACCTGGCCTGCGGGATCAGCGGAGCGATTCAGCACATGGCGGGCTGCCAGGGCGCGAAGACCATCGTGGCGATCAACACCGACCCCGGCGCGCCGATCGTGGCCAAGGCGGACTACGCCGTCATCGGCGACCTGCACGAGGTGATCCCCGCTCTGATCGAGGCACTCCGAGCCCGCGCCTAACCCGCCCCCCTGCCATGGATGTGACGGAAGTCCCGGTATTCGCAGTGGATGCGGCATCGAATCCGGAGGTCAGCCGCGTGGCGGGGCGAACCGGAGCAGGCAGCCGGCCCTGGCGCCGGTGTGGCGGCCGCGGCCGTGGGTCTGGCGGCCGCGGCCGTAGCTGACCTGGCCGTTGACGACGACCAGGTGCATGCCGTCTGGCTCGTGCTTGGGGTCAGCGTAGGTGGCGGTGTCGCGCAGCGTCGCAGGATCGAACACGACCAGATCCGCGCAGGCTCCTGGCTCCAGCCTGCCGCGGCCCGCCAGGCCGAACCGGTCGGCAGGCAGGCTGGTCATCCGCCGCACCGCCTCGGGCAGGGACAGCGCCTGCCGCCCGCGCACGTACTGCGCGAAGATCCGCGGGAACGTACCGTACAGCCGGGGATGCGGCAGCCCGTCAAGATCGGGGATGCCGTCGGAGCCGATCATCATCATCGGGTGCCGGACGTTGGCGAGCAGGTCGTCCTCGGACATGCCGAAGCCGATCGTGATCGTCCGCCGCCCGTCCGGCGCCTGGAGAACCTGCCGCAGCAGATCGGGCACGCTCATGCCGACGTCGGCGGCGACGGCGCTGACCCGCCGGCCGCTGTAGGCGGGAAACGGCGGGCAGGTCGCGAACTGGTTCGCCTCGGCCCAGTCACTGGTGACGGTCTCCGGGCTGACGTACTCCGCCATCGGGCCGCTGCTGGCCGTGTACGGGTAGAAGTCGAGCGTCACGTCCGCGTCAGCCGCGTTCGCCCGGTCGATGGCGGCGAGCGAGTCGGCCACCTTGCCCCAGTTCTGCCTGCCGGCCGCCTTGTGGTGCGAGATGTGCACCCGGCAGCCCGAGTCCCGCCCGATCTGCACCGCCTCGGCGACCGATTCGAGCAGCAGGTCGCCCTCGTTGCGTATGTGCGAGGCGTACAGGCCGCCGGCCTCGCCCGCCGCCGAGGCAATCTGCGCGATCTCCTCGGTCGGCGCCCACTTCCCCGGCGTGTAGATCAGGCCGGTGGAAAGGCCGCACGCGCCCTGCTCCATCGCGCGGCTCACCTGATCGCGCATCGTCGCGAGCTCGGCGGCGGTGGCCGGGCGCGGCTCCTCGCGGCCGATGGTGATCGCGCGGATCGTGTTGTGGCCGATCAGCGCGATCGCGTTGCAGGCGAAGCCGGCCCGCTGCACGGCGCCTCGGTAGCCGTCCAGGTCGGGCCAGGCGGCCCCGGCGACCGACTCGATGTCGTCCACGCCGGTGGCAGGGAAGCCGCTGAACCCGCAGTTGCCGATCACCAGGGTGGTGCAGCCCTGCGCCACCTTGAACTCCAGGTCCGGGTGCCGCAGCAGCGCGGCGTCGTCATGGGTGTGCACGTCAACGAATCCGGGACTGCAGACAAGCTCGCCGCGGGCATCGAACTCCACGGTGCCTGGTCCGGCCGGCGCTGGCTCGGCGCCGGCCGACAGGACGAGCCCGTCGGCGACCGCGACGTCGCCAGCGGTCAGCGGGCCGCCGGTCCCATCGGCGATCAGCGCGTTCCTTATCACGAGCTGTGCTGCGGGCATCGGCTTATCCAATCGTGACGGGGCAGATCAGCCTGAGGTGCGCGGTCGCGCCCGCGCGGACGCGCACCGCGCTCGGCGGCGGCGCGTTCCCGAAGAGCGGTATCACCCTGACCGAGTAGCGGCCAGGCCGCAGGCTGGCGCGGAACATGCCCTTGGCGTTGGTGCTGACGGTCCGCCTGACCCTGCCGCCCGCGACGAACTGGAGCCTGGCCGGGTCGGGGCGCAGGCAGTTCGCGCAGGTCGCGCCCCCGCCGCGGCGGGCAAGCACCGACCCGGCGACCAGCCCGGCTGGCACGTTCGCCGTCACCGTGCAGCCGCTCACGGCGAGCAGCAGCGCCGCCGCTGATATCAGGACGGCGCCGCGCGGGTTCACACCGACCAGTGTGCTGCGCAGGCGGCTGGCCGGCCAAGTACTCGGGCTGGGTCCGTGATGAGCGTGGCCGCGCTCAGAAGAACGTGTGGATCACGTCGACCACGCGGTAGTCATCGTCCACCAGCGGAATGGCACGCCACTTGTCGAACGTGCCGCACGGGTGCGAGATGCCCAGGCAGACCAGCTCGCCGGGATCAATTCCGCAGGAGTCGGGCACGCTGAGGTAGGCGTGCTGGTCGTCCAGCCTCGTGACGGCAAGATCCCCGGCGGGCCGCTCGTCTCCGGTCAGCCCGCGTACCCGCAGCGGGACCGGCAGGTCCTGGTCGAACGAGGCGTCACGGCGGCCGGCGCACAGGATCGCGAGCCCAGGCTCCGGCCGGGACAGGACCGGTGCCCACAGCTCCATCGCGGGGCGCAGGGCGGGGCCACCGCGCCTGGCGTCCGGGCTGAGCCTGGCATAGAAGCCGTGGTCGTGCGCGAGATAGCAGCCGCTGCGCAGCACCACGGTCAGCGCGGGATCGTCGCCGCGGCCTGCCGTCAGCTCGGCGGCGACCACGTCGAAGTAGGCGCTGCCGCCCGCCGAGACGATCCACGAGCGCGAAGGCCGGGACGTCGGGTTCGCCCCCTGGCGCTCGCGGAGGGCGGAGGGCTGGCGGGCGGGAGGCTCGCCGGGGAGCCGGCGGGCGAGCGAGCGCAGGTCGGCGCAGAAGGCGGCGACGGCTGCCAGGGTCGCCGGAGCGGCGTCGTGGCCAAGGCCGCCCTCGTAGCCCGCCGCGCCGGCCAGCGAGACCGCCCCGGCTGCCTGGACCGTGGCCGCGACGGCAAGCCCGTCGGCCACGCTGCGGCAGCCGGTGCGGCCGCCGGGGAAGCCGAGCTCGACAAGGACGGGCAGCGGCCGGGTCGCGCCACCAGCCCGCAGGCCCTCGTCGAGCAGCCGCACTCCGGCCAGGCTGTCGACGTAGGCATAGCATTCCCAGCCAGGATCCGCCGACAGCTCCGCGGCCAGCCAGCCGATCGCGGCCTGGTCGGTGAGCTCGTTGGCGAGCAGGATGCGGTCGGCGCCGAAGGCGCGGAACACCTGCGCCTGGCCGATCGTCGCCACCGTGACCGCCCAGGCGCCAGCGGCTAGCTGCCGGGCGGCAAGCTGCGGTGCCATCGCGGTCTTGACGTGCGGCGCCAGCCAGACCCCGGCCTGCGCGCACCAGCGCGCCATCGCGCCGATGTTGTGCTCGATTGCCGAGTCCCGCAGCACAAGCAGCGGCGTGGTGAACTCGCCGCCGAGCGCCGGGCGCCGGCGCCCGGCGATGGCCGCGGCGCTGACCGACCCGTCGGCGGCGAGCACGCCGAACCCCTTGGCCGTGCCCGGAATCGGCCGCTCCCGCAGGGACTCAACCGCCATCATGGCCAGCACCTCGGCGTCCTCACGTCCATTCCGGCAGCCTATGATCCGCACCGGGAACGGTCGACGGGAGCACCTAGGCATGGCAGCAGGTCCAGACGAGTCGAACCAGGGCGCGGCGGCGGAGGGCCCGCTCGAGCGGACCGCGCGACGCTTCGGCATCCAGGCGCTGGCCTGCGAGACGCTCGGCAGCACCATCTACGCGGGCCTGCTCAGGCACGCGGCGGCTGACCTGCTTGCCGAGGGCCCGACCGCAGCCGTGCTGGACGGCCACCTGGCCGACCCTGGCCGCAGCGCGCTCGCGCTGCGGATGCTCGGCGGCGCTCACGCGCTTGCCCTGACCGGACGGGCTCGTGAGCTGGCCGCGTTCTACCCGTCGGCGGGCGGCACCTCCGATCCCGGCCCTGGGGCCGAGCGCGCCTGGCCGGCCTTGCGCCGGGTGCTTGCCGAGCAGGCCGACGAGGTCCGCCGCTGGCTGGACCGGCCGCCACAGACCAACGAGGTCGGCAGGGGAGCGGCCCTGGCCGGCGCGCTCTGCCACCTGGCCGCCGAGGCCGACCTGCCGGTCAGGCTGGTAGAGATCGGCGCGAGCGCCGGGCTGAACCTGCGGGCCGACCGGTTCAGGATCACCGGCGCCGGGGTGAGCTTCGGCCCGGCCGCCTCTCCTGTGCAGTTCGCTGGCGGCTGGCTCGGCCGCCCGCCTCATGGCGGCCCGGTCACCGTGCTGTCGCGCAGTGGCGGCGACCTGACGCCCATCGACCCGCTGAGCGAGGACGGCGGGCTGCGGCTGACCGCCTACGTCTGGCCCGACCAGATCGAGAGGCTCGGCCGGCTGCGCGGCGCCATCGAGCTGGCCCGGCAGGTTCCCGCGCGAGTGCGCGCCGAGCCAGGGTCGGCGACGATCGCTGGCCTCCGGCTCGAGCCCGGGACCTGGACCGTGCTCTGGCACTCGGTGATGGAGCAGTACCTGGACGCCGCCGAGGCGGAGGCGATCGCCGTCGGCATTACCGCGCTGGCCGACACGGCCACCGGGTCGGCCAGGTTCGCCCACGTGAGCCTGGAACTGGTCAAGGGGACCGTCGACACGCCGGTCCAGCTGCAGACCTGGCCAGGCGGCACGCACCGGGTGCTCGGCACCGCGCCGCCGCACGGCGTCCCTGTGACCTGGGCGGGCTGACCTGGCGCTCGCTCGCGGCAGCGCAGGTAGTCGCGGCAGCGCAGGTACCAGCCCAGGATCATCAGGCCCCTCCAGCTCATACCTGGAGGGGCCTGATCACAGGATGCCCAACCAGGTGCTCTGAAGCTGGCAGCGACACGCGAACATCACCGGCATAAATGGTGACCGCGCGGTGACCGGCCGCCATCAGGTGCTACTGACGCCCTTCCCACTGGTAGCGGCGGGAGCCGCGGCCGAGTATCCGGTCCACGGCCTGGCCGACGTTGCCGTCCTCGGCCATCAGCTTGCGCACGACGTAGATCATCGCCGGGATAGCCCAGAAGTCGCCGCACACCCACAGGATCGCCGCGCCGATCTGCTGGTCGGCGAACGGCGGGAAGGTCACGCCTCGGACGTGGGCGTACACCGAATACCACGACGTCTGGGTCAGGAAGCTCATCGACATCGCGAGGACCCACATCGTCACGTTCGTAAAGATCAGGGCCATCGCCTGGGCGAACCGCGTCATCTTGATCCGGAACGGTGCCGACGGGATGATCTGCAGCCAGAACAGCACCCCGGCGAGGAAGAAGCTGCCGTGCATCAGCCAGATGTGCACGGTCCGGTTCGTCGTCGCCAGGTCGAGCGGTCCAGGCAGGTGCCAGAACACCATGACCACGTTGAAGGTCACCACGGCCACCCACGGCCGGAGCAGGAATCCCCCGACGGCCCGGACCGGCCGCGCCCAGCCCGCGGTAATGAACTCCCCAGTGGTGTCCCGGCCGAGCCGTCCGGGCAGTCCGTCGAGCAGCGGCTGCCAGGGCGCGCCGGCCACGATCAGCACCGGCGCGGCGAACATCAGCAGCAGGTGCTGGATCATGTGCACGAAGAAGTACCTATCCGACCAGTAGTCGATCGGCGACTGCACCGCGATCAGCAGCACAGCGAGCCCGCCGTAGAACCAGAGCGAGCGGATCCTGCGCTCTCTGGTCTGCTCGGGGCGTGACCCGCGCGCCAGCCTGGCCAGGCCGATCTCGTGCCAGGCCACGAGGACCGCCGCCACGATCGCGAACGGGTCGAACGACCAGTTGTCGAGCAGGTAGTTCATCGGGCCTCGCTCAGCTAGGTGTGCCGCCGCCGGGGGAGAGCGCCCGCTCCGCTGCCTGAGTGAACAGGACAGCGTAGGAGGACTTGGAGCTCGCCGTGCCCGCACCGGGGTCGGCGTTGAACTCGGTCTTGATGACCCCGCGCCCGTTGATCACGAACACCAGGTCGCTGTGCGCGATCATCTGCCCGCCGGGGACCACCTCGACCTGCACGCCATAGCTGTTCCAGACCCGGCGCAGCACGCTGACCGGACCGGTCAGGTAGTGCCAGTTCGGCAGGCCGGTCAGCCGCTCCTGCCGGTCGAAGGCCTGCAGGTACGGGGCGGTGTAGTAGAGCGGGTTCGCTGCCACGGCCAGGATCTCTACGTGCGCGGCCCGCTGCCCGAGCATCTGGTCGGCGATCCGCAGCTCCTGCGCGATCAGCGGGCAGTCCGTGGTACAGACCGGGTCGAGGAAGGTGAGCAGCACGACCTTCCCGCGCAGGCTGGCCAGCGACACCGGCCTGCCGTTCTGATCGGTCAGCTGGAACGGCGTCGCAGGGACGTCCAGGGTCGAGCTCTGGCCGCCGAGCGCCTCGGCGATGATCGGGCTTGCGGTGCTGGTGCTTGCCTGCGCCGCCGCCATCGGGGCGGCACCGAGCAGCACGAGCCCCGCGGCCCAGACCGCCAGCACGCCAGTCGCGCTCGACGCCGCGAAGAGCCCCGCCAGCCGACCGGGGCTGAGCAGCTCGCGCCACCGGGGCCCGCCACCCGGGCCGGTGGTCGCGATGTCTGGCGCCTCGTCAGCGGCAAGCACCGGTTCGGGCGCAGGTTCGAGTGCTGGCTCGGCGGCCGGCCGCGGCCTGGTCAGCGCCAGGTAGCCGCATCCGAGCACCAGGAGCAGCGGGATCATGCTGTTCGGGTCGGTGCCGAGCCCGCCGAAGAAGCCGAGATCCTCCACCAGCACCCAATCGGCCAGGCAGAACACCACCGCGGCGATCACGACCGGGCCGAGCAGCGTCCTGCGCCGGCTGAGCAGGCCAGCGCCGATGATGGCCAGAGCCGCCACCGCGAATGCGTTCACCCCAAAACCATGACTCGCGGTAAACGAGCCGAAGTCGCTGACCAGACGGGCGAACAGGGCGGGCTGCGGGGTGCTCGACATCTGGCCGACCATGCCGGCCAGCGTGGCCGGCCTGCCGTGCACGGCGCCCTGCCAGAAGCCACGGCCCGGCCAGGCCTGGAGCACGGCCATGCCGACGAAGAACACACCGAGGCCGGCCAGCAGCCGCCGCCCGAGCGCGGTGCCGTCCCAGGCCCGGTCGGGCAGGGCCACCAGCGCTCCGGCGGTGCAGTAGAACACGGCTGCGCCTGGCGCGCCGAACAAGATCGTGAGTCCGGGCGCGAAGATACTGCCGAACGCCTCGCCAAACACCCAGACCACCAGGCCCCAGCCCACGCTGGCCAGGCCGGCCAGCCTGGACCATGGGCCGCGCGGCGCGGCCAGCATCCAGACCCCGATGCCGACCTGGATCCAGACCGAAGCGGCACTGGCCTGCACCGGGTGGTAGGACCACGCGGTGCCTGACCAGTTCACCAGGTGCTGCACCCAGGCCGGGGACGTGGCGGCAGTCGGGGCGATCACCTTCGACGGCAGGCCTGCCGCCATCGCCGGCTGTGCCTGCAGGATCCCGTCGAACACCCAGATCAGGCCGAAGCCGAGCCGCACCAGCCGTCGCGCCGGATGCTCGGGCAGCCGGTCCGCCAGACCCGCCCCCGCGGCGGCACCCGCGCGTGCCGTGACGAACCGCGGCCGCCACTCGCGCAGGCTCGCCCAGAGGATCGCCAGCGTGGCCAGCACCAGCAGCGCGACGAGACCCTGGTGCATCAGCGCGGACCGGAACGCGGCCACGAGCACCTGGTTGGCTGTGTTCAGCCCGCTGTGCATTCCTGGCATCTGCTCGCTACTCCTCCGGTGCTCTGGTTATGCCGCCTGACTGCTGTGGCCTGCGGTGCTCGCCGCGGCTAGCCGTACAGCACGGGGGGCTTGGCGTGGGGCGCCAGCGCCTTGATGGCCGGCCGCAGTTCCGCGTACACGACCGCCCGCTGCGCATCGAGCTTACGCAGCGCGCTGTGCAGCGTGGCGAGGGCGGCGGCCTGGGTTGGCTTGCCGTGGTCGGACAGCGCCGTGGCGACGTCGGCCTGCACCTTGATGGCGTCGGGCGCCGCCCAGTTGATCAGCGCGGTGACCGCGTTCGCCAGGTGGTAGCTGCTCAGCGACTCAGGTACCTGGACGCCGGTCAGGTCGTCGAGCTCCTCGTTGTTGGCGGGCGAGCAGTTTGCCGCGCCGTAGTTCACCTCGCTGAGCGCGATCGTGAGGTTGTGGCTGGCGCCGGTGTCGATGTCGCGCAGCAGGGTCAGTGCCTCCTTGACGCCGGCCGCGCACGAGCCCACGTCCGCGTTCAGCGTCTGGAGCAGGCCGCGCAGGTCGGTGGCGCGCTCGCCCTTGGTGGGGTGGTGGGCGAGCCCCACCGCTACCGCGATGACCAGCAGCACCGCGCCGGCGGCGAACAGCCAGCGCGGCGAGCGGCGGGTCGGCCAGCCGCGGGCGCGCATCGGGATGTAAGGCGGGTCGGTCCTGGTCTGCTGCATCTAGCTCGCCCTGTTCGAGTGTGGCAGGCTGTCCGCCCAGGCCGTCAGATCCCGCTGAGTGACGGCGCCGATGACGTGCCTGACGATCTGGTGCCTGGCGTTGAGGAAGAAGGTTTGCGGCAGCGCGAGCACGCCGTAGGAGACGGCGACCGACGCCGACGGGTCGAACCCCACCGGGTAGGTCACCCCATGGGCGCGCAGGAACTTCAGCGCCGCCGCGCTCTCGTCGTTGGCGTCCACCCCGATCACCGGCACCGCGCCGCGGTGGGCGCGGTAGAACCTCGCAAGCAGCGGGGTCTCCTTCTGGCACGGGGTGCACCAGGAGGCGAAGAAGTTGACCACCACGGGGCGCCCGGCGTACTGGGTCAGCGCCACCTGCTGCCCTGGCGCGCCGAGCCTTACGAGGCTGAACGGCCTGGCGGGCTTCAGCGCTCCGCCGCGCGGCGAGGCGCTCGCGGTGAGCACTCCCGCGGCGACGGCGACGAGCACCACTCCGGCCAGCATGGCCAGCAGCGTGCTGCGCCTGATCCGGCCGGCGCCCGGCAGCCTCACCATGCCTCCCGCTCCACGATCTCCCTGGCCAGGCCCGCGGTGCGCGGCGCCGGCCGTTCCGAGCCGCGCTGCGTGCCGCCGGGCAGCGCGCGGCCGGGCGCGGTGCCCGGGTGCAGCCCGTGGCCGTGCGTCGTCGCGCCGTGCAGCCCCAGGGTGGGCAGCACGAGCTCGAACCGGCTGCCGCTGCCGATCTCGCTCTGCACCCGCACCTCGCCGCCGTGCCCGGCCGCGATGGCCTGGACCAGCGCGAGCCCGAGACCGGTGCCGCGGGCGCAGCTGCCCGGGTTGGTCCTGAACCTGTCAAAGATATGCGGGATGTCGGCCGCTGCGATGCCTTCTCCGCTGTCCTGCACCACGATCCTGGCCGAGCGGGCGCCGTCGCCGCGCCTGACCGAGACCGCGATCTCGTCGTCTTCTGCGGTGTGCTGTACCGCGTTCTCAATCAGGGCGTCAAGCGCCAGGCCGAGCCGCTCGGCATCGACCAGCGCGGTGACCGGCTCGAGCGGGCCGAGCCGCCAGCGCCGCGGCGCGGTCGGCTGCCACCGGTGCAGCAGCTCGGTCGCGATCAGGTCGAGGTCGGCCGGCGCCGGGGCGAGGAACTCCGGATTCTGCGACGCGGCCACCAGCAGCAGCTGCTCGCTGAGCGCCCGCAGCCGCTCGAGCTCGCCCACCACCACGTGGATGTCGCGCTGCTGCTGCCCGGCGAGCACCTGGGCAAGCAGCTCGGCGTGCCCGAGCGCGATCGTGATCGGGGTGCGCAGCTGGTGCGAGGCGTCCTGCAGGAACTGCCGCTGTTGCTCGAGCAGGCGCTCGGCCTCGGCCGCGATCTCGGCCCGGTCCCTGGCCACCGTCCTGCGGTGCGCCTGCCAGGCCATCACCACGAACAGGGTGGCCAGCAGCGGGATCTGCTCCACCGCCTCGCCGAACCGCAGGTGCCGCATGGCGTCGTCGCTGATCGCCGCCGCGGTCGTCACCACGGCGGTCGCGGTCAGGGCGAGCATGCGCCGGTTCGGCCAGAGCCGGAAGCCGAACAACAGTGCCAGGCTGATCCAGATCAGGTCGAACGGGATCACCTGCCAGGCAGGGAACATCACGATGGCCACGACGCAGACCAGCCAGAGCAGCAGCCAGGCGACTTCGGGCTGGCTGCCGGCAGCCGAGTCAGGCTGCTCAGGACGCGAGCCGATATCCCTCACCACGCACCGTCTCTATCAGGGCGAACCCGAGCTTGGCCCGCAGCCGCCTGATGCAGACGTCGACGATATTCGAACCTGGATCGAAGTCGATGCCCCAGACCGAGGCGAGCAGCTCGCTCTTGGTCACCGACTCGCCCCTGCGCTCCATCAGCGCTCGCAGGCAGAGGAACTCGAGCCTGGTCAGCGCGACGGGGCCAGAGCCGCTGTCGGCCACCAGCCGCCTGGCGTCCAGGCTCACGTCGCCGGCCTGCATGACCTCGCCCCGCATCGCGTTCTCGCGCAGCCTGGCCCTGACCCGAGCAAGCAGCTCGGCCAGCGAGAACGGCTTGGTCAGGTAGTCCCTGGCGCCGAGGTTAAGGCACTCCACCTTGGTGGCGGTGTCGGCGTTGCAGGACAGCACGAGCACCGCCTGCGAGCTGTCGGCACGCAGGATCTCGGCGAGCGCCTGGCGGCCGTCGAGGTCGGGCATGAGCAGGTCGAGTATCACCAGGCCGAAGCCCCCGGTTGCGGCCTGGCCGATCCCGGCGTACGCGCCGTCGGCCACGGCGACCTGGTAGCCCTCGTTCTCAAGCGCACGGCGCACGAAATTCGTGATGTGCGGCTCGTCGTCGACGATCAGGATGCGCTGGCCAGCGATATCGGGGGAGCCTGCGGCGGGCGCGGCAAAGACGCCGGACAGGGCGGTGCCCGATCCGGCCGGCCGGTACTCTTCGCGTGCGGCGGTCATGGCGCCTTCGATCATCCCTCGAGCAGCCTAGCGGCCAGGGCGGCGGTGGGCAGGCTGTCACCGCTGACGAGCCACGAGTCCTCCGGCACTCGGTCTACTCCTGAATCCACAGCAAGTCAAGACTAAAGGAACCTAAACGTCATATAAGGTTCATGCCGCTCTGCGCCCGTAAGCTGCCGCCGCTGTGGCCGGCCCGTGAGGGGAGTTGCGGATGATGACAGTTTCGTCATTCCGATCGCCGGCTATTGCCTCGGGTCTGCCGTAGCCGCAGTATCGGTGCAGTCGTTTGCCATCCGGCGCAGCGCGGGCAGCCGCAGCCGCCGGGCCGAGTCGTGCGCGTCGCGCGCTGCGCGCCGCGAAGAAGCGAGGTGGTGACTGATGTCCCTGCCGGTCCGCGTGGGAACCCTGCTGGTGGCGTTCCTCGCCGTGGTCGGTGGCGCGATCTTCGTCGTCATCCATCTTTTCCTTGCCGGGCCGCCGGTGATCACCGCCGCCACGGCGCCAGGCAACCAGGTCCACCTCGTCATGCAGGAGGCACCGCAGACGACGGTGACCAACAGGCCGGACTGGGTGTCCTACTTCATCCAGGACCCGACCACGAAGAAGTGGGTGCACACCACCTTGTTCGAGGTCCCGGCCGGCGCCACCGTCCACATGACGATCTACGGCTACGACGGATGCACGCCGCCGCGCAACCTCTTCTTCGGCCAGGTCACCGGCACGGTGGGGAACGTGGAGTTCATCAACGGCAAGAAGGTCAGCACGCTCAACGGCTGGTACAACTGCGCGATCGGGCACACGTTCTCGATCCCTGGCATCGGGCTCAACGTGCCGATGGGCTCGCCTACGACGGTCGCTGAGAACAACAACCTGTGCACGACGTCACCGTGCACGCCCGTCGAGGGTGGTAAGCCGGTCCCGCACGCCACGATGACGTTCACCTTCAAGGCGCCTACGACACCGGGTTCTTACATGTGGCAGTGCCGTATCCCCTGCGGCGGCGGCTACCTCACCGGATTCGGCGGCCCGATGCAGACTATCGGCTACATGACCGGAGACATGGAGGTGGGTTCCTGATGGCCGAAACTCAGTCGCCGGCCACCGGGGCGACGGAGCGCGAGCCCAACCACGGCCTGCGGATCTTCATCATCTGGCTGGTCCTGGCGCTCGCCGTCGATCTGCTGTTCTGGTTCGTCATCGGGCCGAACGTGCCGCCAGGCGATCTCGGCTCGGCCGCGCAGGGCCAGCGGTTCGACATCAACGTCATGACCGTGATGTGCCTTCCGGTGATGCTGATGGTGCTCGTGTTCTTCGGCTACTCGCTGACGGTGTGGCGTCATCGCGAGGACGACGACGAGGACGGCCCGCCGATCCACGGGAACACCAGGATCCAGGCCACCTGGATCACCGTGACGACGGTGATCGTGCTGAGCCTGTTCGGGTTCGGCACCTACGAGCTGATCACGCCGAACGGCGCCGGCGGCGGCGAGGGCCCGGCCCCGATCTGGAACCCGCCCGGGGCGCGGCTGACCGTGGCGCAGCAGCAGGCGCCGTGGTCGCCCGGCCAGGTGCTGGTTGTCCAGGTGATCGCGCAGCAGTGGAAGTTCACGTACCGGTACCCGCAGTTCGGCGGGTTCGAGACGCCCAACCTGATCCTGCCGAAGGGCCAGTGGATCCAGTTCGACGTGACCTCGCTCGACGTGATCCACAGCTTCTGGGCCTACCAGCTCGGGGTCAAGGCCGACGCCAACCCCGGAGTCGACAACGTCGCCTATACCAAGACCCAGCACCTCGGCGGCTTCACGGTCCGGTGCGCTGAGCTGTGCGGGCTCTGGCACGGCGCGATGTTCGACTACGGCAAGGTCAGGTCGGTGGCGCAGTTCGAGTCCTGGGTGTCGGCGACCAAGACGCAGTTCGCGAGCGTCACGAGCATCCTCAACCGCTGCGTGCCCTACGCGACCACCTACGACCCGACGACGTTCGCGGCCAAGTGCTCCGGGCCCGTGATGCAGAAGCTCGGCATCACCTCAGCGGGCGGCGGCTGGGGCTCGCCGGAGGATCCGGTGCAGCCATGACCCGCCCGGGCTTTGTGATGCACATCCAGCCGTCCGTTGATGTGATGAGGTGACTTGATGGCCATCGAAACAGAACCGGGCAGGACAGGGACCGGCGGCGGTGCACCGGCGGGCGGCGTGCGCACCCGCGCCTGGTGGATGCGGGCAGGGATCATTACCGGGATCATCGCCGCGGTGATCGGCTACGCGTTCGGCCACTGGCTGGGCAACCTGATCACGTCGGGGTACCCGCAGGCCGCTACCGGCGGCGGTTCGCCGGACAGCAACGACACCCCGATCGTGCTCGGCTACCTGTTCCTGGTAATCGGCTGGCTGGCCGGCGTGGGCGTGTTCAACGACCTGGGCCGCCTGGTCGTCGGCCGTCCGGTCAACGGCGAGCACGCCGAGGCCAGCGGCGTGGCCAGGTACTTCAGGTTCACCCTGGACCACAAGGTGGTCGGCATCCAGTACCTGGTCGGCATGATCATCTACTTCTGTACCGCCGGGCTGCTCGCCATGGCGATCAGGACCGAGTTGCTCTCGCCGGTGCACCACGTGTTCAGCTCGGCGGTCTACATCGAGATCGTCGGCGAGCACGGCACGATGATGATGATGCTGATGACCTCGGTCATCCTCGGCCCGTTCGGCAACTACCTGGTGCCGCTGATGATCGGCTCGAAGCGGGTCGCCTTCCCGAGGATTGAGGCACTGTCCTTCTGGCTCACGCCGGCGGCCTTCCTGATCCTGCTGAGCGCGTTGCCGCTCGGCGGGTTCAACTTCGGCTGGACCGGGTACGCGCCGCTGTCCATCCAGGACACCGTGGGCGCGGACGCGTACTTCTTCGCCTTCGGGCTGATGGGCATCTCGATCATCCTGGCCGGCTTCAACATCCTGGTCACGGTCATCTGCTACCGGGCGCCTGGCATGCGGTGGGGTCGGCTTCCCATGTTCGTCTGGGGCCTGCTCGGCACCGCGGTGATGATGGTACTGGCCGGGCCAATCCTGGTTGGCGGATGCTACATGTCGCTGACCGACCGCACGGTACAGACGGCCTTCTTCTCCGACCAGCTCGGCGGGAGCAGCTACCTGTGGCAGAACCTGTTCTGGTTCTTCGGCCATCCCGAGGTCTACATCCTGGCGTTGCCCGGCTTCGGCATCGTGATGGAGCTGCTGCCCGTGTTCACACGCAAGCCGCTGTTCGGCTACCGGATGGCCGCGGCCGGCATCATCGGCGTGACGCTGCTGAGCTTCTTCGTCTGGCAGCACCACCTGTTCGACAGCGGGATCAACCCGGACATGCGCCCGCTGTTCATGCTCACCACCGAGCTGATCTCGATCCCGACCGGGTTCATCTTCCTGGTCGGCATCGGCACGCTGTGGAAAGCCAAGATCCGCCTTACCGTGCCGATGCTGTTCGCCCTGGCGTTCTACTTCAACTTCCTGATCGGGGGCGTCACGGGCGTGTACAACTCTGACGCCCCGGCCGACGTCACCGAGCATGGCAGCTTCTTCGTGATGGCGCACTTCCACTACACGATCATGGGCGGGCTGATCTTCGCCTTCATGGGCGGGTGCTACTACTGGCTGCCGAAGATGATGGGCATCAAGCTCAACCAGACGCTCGGCAAGTGGCACTTCTGGCTGATGTTCCTCGGCTTCAACGCGACGTTCCTGCCGCTGTTCGCGGTCGGGCTGCTCGGCCAGCCGAGGCGGGTGTTCGAGTACGCGCGGCACCTCCAGACGCTCAATGACTGGGTGTCGATCTCGTCGTACGTGCTCGGCTTCTCGATCCTGCTCTTCGTGATCAACTTCGTCTGGTCGACCGTGGTGGTCAGGGAGCGCGAGACGGCGAACCCGTGGAACTCCCGCGGACTTGAGTGGCTCACCTCGTCCCCGCCACCCATAGACAACTTCGAGCACGTGCCGGTCGTACTGTCCGGCCCGTATGAGTACGGGGTGAAGGACGCCCCGCCGGTCGCCGACCTGAACCCGCCCGTCGGGGTACTGGCTGCCGCCGTCTCTGATATCGATACCGCACGAGCGGAGGTATAGCAGATGGCCGAGATGGCTTCGGCGGGCCCAGCGGGCCTGAGCAGGGAGCAGGAGGAGAGCGCCTTCTACCACGAGGCCGCCCTCAACGCGGCCTGGACCGGATCCCGGCTGATGATCGGCGTCGTGACCTCGGGCCTTGGCGCATTCGTGTTCTCGTTCTTCTACCTGCGCTCGCTGAACTCGCACGGCCTGTGGTACCCGTCAGGATTCAAGGGCCCGAGCCAGGCGCTGGGCGGGACGATCATGGGCCTGATCGTGGTCAGCGCGATCGTGCAGACCGTCGGGCTGCAGATGATCAAGGGCGGCAAGAAGGACGCCTGGTGGGGTGCGGCGGTGCTGGCCCTGATACTCGGGGCGGCCGCCGCCGCGGTGCAGATCTACCAGCTCACCTCGCTGCCCTTCCCGCCGGGGGCGAGCGGCTTCGCCAGCGTGTTTGTGGGCGCGTCGCCGGTCTTCGCTCTCCTTGTGCTCGGCACGATGGTCTGGCTGGAGACACTGGTGGTGCGGGGCAGGCAGCTGCCGGCGATCTCGTTCGTCGAGCAGCCGCCCACGTTCGCCGAGGCCGCCGCCGTGCAGCGGTTCCAGGGTTCGCTGAGCGCCTTCACGCTGTTCTGGAATTTCCTTGCGCTGGCCGCGCTCGTTATGTGGGTGCTCTTCTACCTCGTGCACTGACGGGGCGGTAAACATGTAGGCAGGGCCTGGCTCGCCTGCCGGCGGGCCGGGTGGCGAGCAAGGCCCAGTGATTGGGGCAGGAGGCAGCAGTGCACGGAGCGCTACTAGCAGCGGCGGTCCACCCTGATAACACTCCGCATGGGTACAATTGGACGTTCGCGTTCCCGATGCTGATGTTCATCATCGTGGCGGGAGCTCTCTACCTACGCTTCCGCGGCGCGCACCGGGTACCCGGGCACGTGTCGCTGGCGGCGAGCCGCTGGGCGGGTGGGCGGCCCGTGACGCCGGAGGCCGCGACCATCGCCGAAGCGAGCGGTCTGGTGTTGTCCGCTGACGAGCCGACGGCATCGGTAGAGCAGACTGTGTCGGTGGCCAAGCCAGCCGATCCGGACGCGACGGTGACGGCGGACCGGCCCGAGCCCGAATCGGAGAGCACGGAGGACAGCGAGTGACACAGGCGGCGAGTGCCCTTCCCGAAGCGGCCGATCTGGTCGTGGCGGGCGAGCGGAGCTCGCCGCAGGCTACCCGCAGGTCCGCCGGTCTGATCGCGCGATCGCTTGTCGCGCTGACCAAGCCGAGGATCATCGAGCTCCTGCTCGTCACCACACTGCCGACGATGCTGCTCGCGCAGCGCGGGCTGCCACCGGTCGGGCTGATGGCAGTGACCCTGGTTGGCGGGGCGCTGGCGGCCGGCAGCGCGAACACGATCAACTGCTACATCGACCGCGACATCGACGCGGTGATGCGGCGGACGGCGCGCAGGCCGCTGGTGGCCAAGGGCTCGTCGGGGGCCTCGATCCGGCCGGCCGAGGCGCTGGTCTTCGGCATCGTGCTCGGCATCGCCGCGACGCTGATGCTCGGGCTGCTCGCCAACTGGCTGGCCGCGGCCCTGGCCGACGCCGCGCTGCTGTTCTACGTCTTCGTCTACACGCTCGGCCTCAAGCGCCGCACCGCGTCGAACATCGTGATCGGCGGCGCGGCCGGGTGCTTCCCGGTGCTGGTCGGCTGGGCCGCGGTCACCGGTCAGGTGGCGTGGCCAGCGATCGTGCTGTTCGCCGTGATCTTCTTCTGGACGCCGCCGCACTTCTGGGCCCTGGCGATGAAGTTCAAGGACGACTACGCGGCGGCTAGCGTGCCGATGCTGCCGGTGGTGGCCGGGCCGGCGGTGGTAGCGCGCAAGATCGTCACCTACAGCTGGGTGATGGTCGCGACGACGCTCGCGCTGACGCCGTACGCGGGCTGGATCTACGGGGTCTGCGCCGTCGGTCTTGGCGCGTGGTTCCTGGTTGAGGCGCATCGGATGCGGGGGCGGGTCGCCAGCGGGGTCGCGGCGGCGCCGATGCGGCTGTTTCACCTGTCGATCGGGTATCTGACGTTCTTGTTCGCGGCGGTGGCGGTGACGGCGCTGTTGCCTTGGGGGCGGTTCTAAGACCTCGCATGCAGTGACGGCCGGGACCGACGGATGGTCCCGGCCGCGCTTCGAACGCGTCGGCCGGGACAACGGTCGGCACCGACCTTCCGTGCCACGACAGGGACGGACAAATCAAGATCAAGACCTGGCCAGATCAAGACCGCTGCCAAGATCAAGACCTGCGCACATTAGCTGGCGCGCAAGGCTAGGAGCTTGCCGGTCGCGGTGAGCAGGAATAGCTGGGTGGGTGCCCAGATTGGAGGGCCGGCAATGGGGGGGTTGCCGGGCGGGAGTGGCAGGACGTGCCAGTGTTTCGTGGCGGGGTTGTAGGAGCCTAGCTGAGCGAGGGTGGTCAGCTCTTCGGCGGCGGGGCGGTAGGAGGAGCTGGTGTTGGCGGCAAGGGCGGTGCGGCCGTCCCAGAGCCAGATGCCTGGTTCGATGCCGGGGTGGACGGCCAGCGGGCCGGCGGGAATCGTGGTCCTGGTGAGGGTACGGGGGCTGGTTAGTTCGGCCTGGTAGGTGAAGCTCGGGTGACTGCAGACGCCGCACCAGATCTGACCTGGCGGGATCAGGATGGTGCCACCGGAGTAGGCCGGGTCGGCCACGACCTGGTGCTGCGGCCAGTTGCCTGTGACGGTGTGCCACTGGCCGCTCGGGCCAAGCGCCAGCACATCGATGCCGGAGGCGACCGCCCCGCTGGTCGCCGACTGCCGGGTGGACTTGGACCACAGTGACCACAGGATCAGCCGGTCCGGCGTGGCGGCGATCGCGACCGCGACGGGCGGGTGGTCGGCAGAGAGCGCCGGGGTGATCATCCGCCAGCGGCCGGTTGCCGGGTTGTAGGCGGCGACGCCGAGCCTGGCGTGGGTGTTGACGCCGGCCAGGACCACAACCCGCCCGGTCCAGACCGCCGCCGTGAGGCTGAGCCCGTCCATCTGCTTCGGCAGCAAGGTGGCCGACCAGGTGTTCGTGACCGGGTCGTAGAGCCCGGCGTGCGGCAGGCAGCGCGCGAGTGCGGGCTTCGCCTGCCGCACGAGCAGGCAGGACTCGTACTGGCCGTTGGCGACGAAGAGCTGATGTCCGGTCCAGACGTCGACCGCGTTCACGAACCCGACGTTCTCGCGCATGGGGGCAATCAGCCGCCAGCGCCCGGTCGCCGGGCTGAACGCCGCGCCGTCGTACTGGCTCGCCCCCTTCCTGAAGCCGCCGAGCTCGATCAGTTCGTGCCCGGCCCAGGCGAGCAGTGGCTGGGATCGCGCGCCGAGCGGCGATGACGGCAGCGCCGACCAGCGGAAGCCGGCCAGGGCTGCGGCGGACGGGCCCGGCCCTGGTCCGCTCCCCCTGGCGGGTCCGGCAGGAAATAGGTCGCCGGGCGGCGAACCGGAGGGCAGCAGGCCGCCTGAGCCGATGCCGCGGATGGCGGCGGGCAGGGTGAAGCCCGCGGCCGCGACGACCGCGACCGCCGCGACGGCGAGCGCGTTGCGCCAGGCGCGCCGCCGGCGCGCCTGGCCGAGCAGCGCGTGCACCGGCGGCTGCACGTCGTCCGGCAGTTCGGCGGCCTGCGCGAGCAGCGTCCTGACCTGCTGTTCATCGCTCACGCCGGTCTCCTTCCTGATCGAGCAGCCCGGCCTGGCGCAGGCTGGCCAGGCCGCGCGCCGCCCGGCTCTTCACCGTCCCGGGCGAGATCCCGAGCAGCCGCGCGGTGTCGGCCTCGCTGTAGTCGTCGAGGTAGCGAAGCACGAGAACGGCCCGCTGGCCGGCCGGGAGCGCGCCGAGCGCCCGGCGCACGTCGAGTGCGAGGTCATGGACTGGCTCTCCAGGCTGTCGGGCGGCCGCCGCGCCAGTCACGCCCGCCATGCCGGCCGCGCCCGCCATGCCGGGAACCGGGTTCCCCGCGGCCACCTCGCCGGTCCACCGGCGCTGCCGCGCCCGTACCGCCAGCCTGACCAGCGTCCGCCTGGCGTAGGCCTCAGCACTGGCAGGTTCGCGCAGCCTTCCCCAGGCCAGATAGGTCCTGATCAGCGCGGACTGGGCCAGGTCCTCGGCATGCCCGGTGTCGCCGGTCAGCAGCAGCCCGGTCCGCACCAGCGCGCGGTAGCGTGCGGCGACGAACGCCGCGAACTCGTCCTCCCTGCCCACCGAGCCTCCCTCCCAACCAGATAGAAGCATCACCCCGCCCCCCAGGTTCCGTCCGCCAGCCCGTGAACTCTCGGCGCCGCTCCTGCGGCGCCCGCCCCCGGCCGCGGCCCGCCCCGGTGGGTGGCCCGCCCCGGCGGTGGCCCGCCCGGCCGGCTCCTGATCTCGCCCGAACTTCGTGGGCACTCTGCTGTCGCCAGGGCAGCAACAAGGTGCCCACGTCATTTTCGGTCCGCGCCGTGCCCCGGCAGTCGCGCGCGACGTGGGCACTTCGGTGGCGCCCGGGCATGACCGGCCGGGTCCTCCCGGCCGTATTCTGGTTCCCGTCCAGGCGTCCCGCCAGCGTCCAGGCGTCCCGACCGCGTCCCTGCGCGACGAGGGCACTTCGGTGGCGCCAGGGCAGCAGCGAAGTGCCCACGATGAACCGGAACCCGGGGGCGCGCGGGCGAGGCTGCAGAGGCGGCCGGGCGGAGACGGTCAGGCGGTCAGCGGGCTGGGCGGTCGGCTAGCTGGGCGAGCAGGGCCTGGCGCCACTCCTGTGCCTGGCGAACCTGGTTGAACGTGAAGATGTGCAGGCCGTCGACGCCGGACTCGGGTGCGGCCAGCGTGGTCGCCAGCCGCCCGAGCAGGCGCTCAGGCTGGTAGGCGCCGGGGGCGGACAGCCGCAGGAACGTCGACGTGTGCCCGGCAAGGAACCTGGCCGAGTCCTCGATCCCGACCTTCGTGGCCATCTGCATCAGCTTGGTGCGCTCCACCGGCCCGGCCAGCCCGACGAGCAGCGGCAGCGTGATTCCGCGGCGCCGGACCCGGCTGATCCACTGCCGCAGCACGGCCGGATCGAAGCACAGGTTGCTGACGATGTAGGTGGCGTGCCTGCGCTTGTCCCACATCGCCTGCACGGTGACGTCGTCCTCGATCTTCGGGTGGGTCTCCGGATAGCCGGTGATGCCTACCCGAGAGAACGGGCTGCCCATCTCGGTCAGCCGCTCGAGCAGCTCGAGCGCGCTGGAGAACTCCCCGGTCGGGGCGTCGGCGTCGCCGGCCGGGACGAACACGTCGTCGATCCCCGCGGCGGTGAGCCTGGCCACGATCTCGGCCAGGTGCGTGGGACCGCGCACCAGCCGCGCTGATAGGTGCGGCACCACGCCGTAGCCGGCTCCCGCCAGCCGCTCGGCCAGGCCAAGGGTGGGTTCGAGCCCCTTGGTCGGCGACGCGGTCACGGTCACGACCACGTCCCGCGGCACGTAGTCGAGCACCGCCCGCTCGGCACTGGCCGTCGGCAGCACCTCGTACCTGGCACGGCGCAGCAGCGGCGCGATCTGCCGCAGCCCGCCGCCCGGCCGCACCCGGCCGCCCATCAGCCGCGGCCCGGCCGGGCTCACCGTGCCGCCCCCGCTCCGGTCCCGGCCCCAGCGGTCCCGGCCCCAGCGGTCTCGGCCCCAGCGGTCTCGGCCTCACCACGACCGGCCCCGGCCAGCAGCGCCTCAAGCTCGGACTCCAGCCTGGCCGTGCCGACCGGCATGACCGTGAGCGGCAGGCCGAACATCGCAGCCACCCGCTCGGCCTCGGCCGCGAGCTCCGGCGTCGGGGACTGCGCGAGCCAGACCAGCCGCCGGTAGTGCCCGAAGTAGTCGGCCCACAGCTCGGGGTACCGGTCAAGGCCGAGCGGCACGAGCACCGAGTAGCGGAAGCTGCGCAGCAGGAAGTCGGTCAGCAGGTACGTCCCCGGCTCGGCCTCGAGCGCCGCCCTGATCCGGTCCGGCCCGGCCAGCACGTCGTAGCAGTGCAGCCCGGGCAGCCGCGCGATGCCCAGCCGCTCGCACAGCCGGTCGAGCTCGCCGTAGCTGCCGCAGTCGGCGTAGGCCAGGGCGACCCGGAAACCAGAGCGCTGCAGATTGACGGCGAGCCGGCCGGCCGCCGGGGCGATCTCGCGCGGCGCGTTGTGCAGGATCGACGGCAGGCAGTGGACCGCGATGTCCCAGCCGCGCCGCCCGGCGATCTCGCGCAGGTGCCCGCCGAGCGCGCCGCACGCGATCACCGCGACCGCGCCGTCACTACGGGAACTGCAGCTGCTCGATGAACCTGTCATTGAAGTCCGCCCGGTCGGAGAGCTCGACATACCTCACCTCCCCGAGCAGCGCGAGCGCGGCAGCCCGCTCCCTGATCGAGAGCAGCGCCATCTTCGCCCCTTCACCGGCAACGTTCCCCGCGCTGACCACCCTCAGCACCGGCAGCCGCGGCACCAGCCCGAGCCTGATCGCGTTCTGCGGCGAGAGGTAGCTGCCGAACGAGCCGGCGAGCAGCACCTGCTTGACGTCATCAGCACCGAGGCCGGCCTCCTCGAGCAGCACGCTCCACCCCGAGGCGATCGCCGCCTTGGCGAACTGGAGTTCCCGTACGTCCCGTTGCGTAAGAAACACAGAGTCAGGCACGTCGCCAGGGTCGCCTTTCCAGGCGAGCACGAACACCCGCTCCTCCCCGAGCATGGTGAGGCGGCCGGCCAGGCCAGGTGCCACCCGGGCCGCTGCCTCCTCGGGGACGAACCGGCCCGACCGGTCGAGCAGGCCAGCATCGATCAGGCCCGCCACGGCGTCGACCAGCCCCGAGCCGCACAGCCCGGCGGGCTCGCGGTCGCCGATCACCTGGAGCCTGACCGCGTCGTCCGCGGGCTTGGCCGGGTCGAGCAGCACGCCCTCGATCGCGCCGTCGGCGGCCCGCATCCCGCACCTGATCGCCGCGCCCTCGAACGCGGGGCCGGCCGGGGCCGCCGTGGCCAGCAGCCAGTCCCGGCTGCCGAGCACGATCTCGCAGTTGGTGCCGATGTCGATGAACAGCCTGACCCTGGCGTCGCGGTTCATGCCGCAGGCCAGCAGCCCTGCGGTGATGTCGCCGCCCACGTACGCGCCGAACGCCGGGAACACCACGGCGCGCGCCCGCGGGTGTACGTCAAGGCCGATCTCGGCGGCCAGGATCTCGGGCAGCAGCCGCGCGGACAGGATGAACGGCGCCACGCCGAGCGGCTCAGGGTCGATGCCGAGCGCCAGGTGCGTCATCGTCGCGTTGCCGGCCAGCGCGATCTCGTATACGTCCAGCGGGTCGACGTCGGCCTGCTCGCAGACCTCGCCGACCAGCTCGCCGAGCGACTCGTGCGCGAGCGCGGTGAGCCGCGCCAGGTTCTGCGGCTCCAGCATCACCGCGCTGATCCGGCTGATCACGTCGGCGCCGAACGGCTGCTGCTTGCTGAGCATCGAGCCGACGGCGAGCGGCGTTCCCGTGGACAGGTCGAGCAGGGTGGCGACCACGGTGGTGGTGCCGAGGTCGAACGCGATGCCGTACCGGCTGGCGGTAGTGTCGCCGGCCTGGACGTCGATCAGCGCGTCGTCCACCACCACGGCCGTCACCCGGTAGTCAGCGGCCCGCAGCACCCGGCCGACCGACCGCAGCACCGCCAGGTCGACCTTCAGCTCCAGGTCGTCGAGCGCGTCGAGCACCCGCTCGATGTCGCTGCGCTGGTCCGACAGCGAAGGCTCGGCCAGCTCCAGGTACCGCTTCTGCACCGCGGGGCGCAGGATGACCTGGCGGCCCACGCCGACCGTGGCGGCCTTCGGCCTGGTGGTCAGCGGCGGCACCTCGACCTGCAGGTCGCCGGTGGCCACCGCGCGGCAGGCCAGCCGCCAGCCGTCGCGCAGCTCGTCCGGCGAGAACGCGCGCGCGTCCAGGCTGGTCGCGGGCACCGACCCGGCCGCGATCCTGATCTTGCACTTCTTGCAGGTGCCGTGCCCGCCGCAGGTGGAGTCGATCGCGATGCCGTTCCAGCTGGCCGCGTCGAAGACGGTGACCCCCGACGGCACCCTGACCCTGTTTCCATTCGTAACAAATTCCAGGTCCACTCGCGGCGCCATAGCCGCTCCAGGCTCGGCGAGCTCGGCGGAGGTCATGGGCAGCCCCGGGTCAGGTCGCTGCCGGAGCGGCCGCGCTCGCGTCCGCCCGCGCCGACTCCTGGGCCGGCCGGGCGGCGTGGGCGGCCTGTGCGGCCCGGTGCGCGGCGATCCAGGTGGCGCCCCACTCGTCCCTGTTGAGCAGCAGGTCGGTGGCGCGCACGGCGCGGACCAGGTCGGGCGAGCGGGCGTCCATGATCGCGCTGGTCAGCCCGGCGGCGCTGGCCATCGGCAGGAACGCGGCGCCGATCGCGGTCCGGTCCGGCATGCCGAACGAGACGTTGGACGCGCCGAGCGTGGTGTTCACGCCGTAGGCCGAGCGGAGCAGGTCGAGCGTCTCCAGCGTCCGCACCACGACCGACGTGTCCGCGCCCACCGGCATCGCCAGCGGGTCGATCAGCACGTCCTCGATCGGGATGCCGTATCTGCCGGTCGCGGTGTCGATGATCTTCCCGGCCAGCTCGAGCCGGCGGGCCGGGTCCTCGGGGATCTCCTCCTCGTCGTTGGGCAGCCCGATCACCGCGGCGCCGTATCTCGCGACCAGCGGCAGGATGGCCTCCAGCCGCTCGTCCTCGGCGGTCACCGAGTTGACCAGCGCCTTGCCCTGGTAGGCGGCGAGGCCGGCCTCGAGCACCTCGATGATCGATGAGTCCAGGCAGAGCGGCAGGTCGGTGAGCGACTGGATCAGCCGCACCGCGCTGGTCATCAGCTCGGCCTCGTCGGCCAGCGGGGCGCCCATGTTCACGTCGAGCACCATGGCGCCGCCCGCCACCTGCTCGGCCACGTCGATCTCGACCCTGGACAGGTCGCCGCGGCGCAGCTGCTCCTGGAAGATCCGCCGGCCGGTCGGGTTGATCCGCTCGCCGATCACGCAGAACGGGCGGTCGGCGCCGATCAGGACGTCCCTGGTGGCCGAGCGGAGCACGGTGTCCACGGCTGGCGTGCCCCGCCGTCAGGCCGGCCCGGCTGGCTGGGCCAGCAAAGCTGGCGGAGCCGCGGACCGGCGCGCGGCAATGAGCTGCTTGGCCCGCACCACGGCGGCCGACGCGTCGGCGGCGTAGCCGTCGGCCCCGACCACGTCGGCGTACTCCTGGGTGACCGGAGCGCCGCCGACCATCACGGCCACCTTGTCCCGCAGCCCGGCCTTGGTCAGCGCGTTGATGTTGGCCTTGAACATCGGCATCGTGGTGGTGAGGAACGCGGAGAAGCCCACGATATCGGGCTGGTGCTCGATCACCGCGTCCACGAACTTCTCCGGCGCCACCTGGACGCCGAGGTCGATGACCTGGAACCCGGCGCCCTCGAACATGATGTTCACCAGGTTCTTGCCGATGTCATGCACGTCACCCTTGACCGTGCCGATCACGACCTTGCCGATCGACTCGGCGCCGGTCTCGGCGAGCAGCGGTCGCAGCACCTCGAGCGCGCCGGCCATGGCCTTGCCGGCGATCAGCATCTCGGGCACGAAGAAGTCGCCGCGCTCGAACCGGGCCCCGACCTCCTCGAGCGAGGGGATCAGCGCCTCGTAGAGCAGCGTCTCAGGGCCGAGCCCGCCGGCCAGGCCCTGCTTGGTGAGGTCGAGCACGGCCGGGCCGTTGCCGACCAGGGTCAGGTCGTAGAGCTGGCGCAGCAGTTCCTCGTTGGTCATCGGGCACCTTCTGTCGCGGCGGTCACCGGTCACTGAATGGGTAGGCCCGGCGGCTGGCTGACGGCCGGCGATCTCGCTGGCTCATGCCGCCGACTTGCTGCGTCCGGTGCCCAGCCCGGACGGGCCGGTGAGTACCGCCGACAGGTCCTGGGCGACGCTCACGCATCGCGCCGCGGTCGCCTGCACCTGCGCGCCAGTCATCCGCGATGCCGGAGCGGAGACCGAGATCGCGGCGATGGCGGCCGGGCCGCCGGCGAACACCGGCGCTGCGACGGCGACCAGGCCGGGCTCGAGCTCCTCGTCCGTGACCGCGTAGCCGCGCTCGCGGACCACGGCAAGCTCGGCCTTGAGCGCGGCCCTGGTGGTGATCGAGCGCGGCGTGCTTGCCTGGTAAGGCTCGGACGGCATCGCCGCCGCGCCGAACGCGAGCAGCACCTTGCCGAGCGCCGAGCAGTGCAGCGGCACGGCGAGCCCCACCCAGTTGGTGCCGCCGATCATGTAGCGGCTGTTCACCTGGGCGATCTGCTCGACCACCATGTCGCCGCGCGGCCCGTCCGCGCCGGCGTCACCGCCGGCGTCGCTGCCCGCGCCGCCCCCGCCCGCGCGGGCAGCGACGCCCGCGTTGGCCGGGGCGCCGCTGCTGTCGCGGCCCGCCCGGCCGGTCCCGTCGGCGCCGCCTGCGGCGATGCCGAGATTGATGGTCTCCGACGTCTGCTCGCCGAGCCGCTCGAGGAACGGCTGTGCGACGGCGATCAGGTCGGCCCCTGCCGTACCACGCCAGGCGTACCTGACGAACAGCGCTCCAGGCCAGAACCTGCCATCGTCGCCGCGCCGCACCAGCTGATGCCGCTCAAGCGCCATCAGCAGCCGCGAGGTGGTCGACTTCGCCAGCCCGGAGCTCACCGTCAGCTCGGTGAAGCTCACGGGCTCAGCGCCATGTACGACGCGGGCCAGCAGCATCGCCGCCCGGTCGATGGCCTGGGTCCCGTTAGGGCTGGTCACGGCCGGTCCTTCCCATGGCTGTTCCATATTCCGGAACCGAGTTCTACGATGTGATCCTAGATTTCCAGTCCATAACGGTCAAGACTGTCCCTAGCCCAGACCTTCAGCCCTGACCTGCCCGATTCGTTTCCGCACCCAGCCGAGGTGGCGATGTTCCGCAACCAGATGCCCCGCTACGAGATCCTGTCGCCGGACGCCGTCGGGGTGCTCGACAGGGGCTGGCGGCGGATCGTCTCCGAGATCGGCGTCCAGTTCGCCAAGCCTGAGGCCGTCGAGCTGTTCCGCAAGGCGGGCCAGGACGTGGACGGCGAGGTCGTCAGGCTCGACCCGGAGTTCGTGCTCGAACAGGTCGCCAAGGCTCCCGCCGAGTTCAACGTGCAGGCCAGGAACCCGGCCAACAGCGTGCACATCGGCGGCGACCAGATGGTGTTCGGCGCGGTCTACGGCTCGCCGTTCGTGCGCCAGGGCGACGTCCGCAGGGATGCCACGCTCGAGGACTTCCGCGCGCTCGCGATGCTGTCCCAGTCGTTCGCCGAGCTCGACACGGCCGGCGGGGTGATCTGCGAGCCGAACGACGCGCCGCTCGACTCACGGCACCTGGACATGATCTACGCGCTGCAGACGCTCACCGACAAGATCTACATGGGCAACGTGGTGTCCGGCCCGAACGCCGCCGACACGATCAGGATGACCGAGATCCTGTTCGGCGGCGCCGGCGGAAAGGGCAGGACCGCGATCGAGGCCACCCCGGCGACGATCTCGCTGATCAACTGCAACTCGCCGCTGCGCTGGGACGACCGGATGCTTGACGCCCAGTTCGAGTACTGCGCGGCAAACCAGCCCGTCGTGCTGACCCCGTTCCTGCTGATGGGCGCGATGTCCCCGGTGTCGATCCCGGCCGCGCTCGCCCAGCAGCTTGCCGAGGCGCTGTCCGGCATCGCGCTCGCCCAGCTGATCAGGCCGGGCTGCCCGGTGATCTTCGGCTCGTTCCTCTCCAACATCGACATGCAGTCGGGGTCGCCCAGCTTCGGCACCCCGGAGTCGGGGATCGGGCTGCTCTGCACCGGCCAGCTGGCCAGGCACTACGGGCTGCCGTTCCGCACCGGCGGCGGGCTGACCTCCAGCCAGACCTGCGACGCGCAGGCCGCGTACGAGTCGCTGATGACCATGCTGCCGACGTTCCTCGCCGGGACCAACTGGGTGATGCACTCGGCCGGCTGGCTGGAGGGCGGGCTGGTCTCCTGCTACGAGAAATTCATCGTGGACATCGAACTGCTGCGGATGCTCCAGGTGGAGTTCACGCCGCTGGAGATCGACGAGGCGTCGCTCGCGTTCGGCGCGCATGAGGAGGTCGGGCACGGCGGTCACTTCCTCGGGGCACAGCACACGATGGAGCGGTTCAGGGAGTGCTTCTACCGGCCGCTGCTGTCCTCGACCGCCAACTATGAGCGGTGGCTGAAGCTGGGCGGCAAGGACGCGACGGCCCGGGCGGCGGATATCGTGGAGAAGACGCTGGAGGGGTACGTTCAGCCTGCTCTTGATGACGCGGTGCGGGCGGAGCTTGAGGAGTATGTGACGCGGCGGCGGGGTGAGTTGGGGGATTAAGACCTGGGCACGAGCTGGACGCCGCGGGGCCGGGGGCTCGTCCGGCCGCCTGAACGGCTTGCCGGACGAGCCCCACGGCCCCTTGGCCGATCGACCGACGGGGCGGACCCCTTCATTAACCAGCGACGAACTGGGCTACGTCATTAGCCAGCGACGAACTTGTCGGGGTGCCAGGTGCGGGCGCCGTTCGTGGTGGTCCAGACCGTGTTTGCTTGGGCTACTCGGGCCGTGTGGGGGTCTTCGAAGCCGACCAGGAGGACCGGGGCTGTGCTTGGCATGGTGAGGGTGAGTTTCCAGGTGCGGCCGCCGTCCTGGGTGGTGAGGAGTCGGCTGCCGTGCTGGCCGGTTTCGGTGACGACCAGGCGGGAGGCCGAGGCGGCGGCTAGCTGGTAGCGGTAGTAGCCGCCTGAGCGGGGCGGGGCGGGGAGTACCTGGTCGGGGCCGAAGGTGGCGCCGCCGTTGGTGGAGATTCGGACCCAGGCCGGGCCGAAGGTGCCGTTGGGCTTGGGCATCTGGTGCTGGCAGAGCAGGACCAGCACGTCGGGCGGGGCCAGGGCCACGCTTGAGGCGTAGCCGTCCTTGCCGCCGCAGCTGTCAGGGCCGCTCGACCAGGTCTGGCCGCCGTCGGCTGAGCGGTCGATCTGCGCGGTGGCGCGAACGCCGCCCGCCGGGTTGCCGTAGCCCGCCAGCACGATGCTGCTGCCCTGCCGGTACAGGACCGGCGGGCAGATCATCTCGATCCTGGGCGGGGCCAGGTCGGTCCAGGTGTCGCTGCCGTCAGGGGCCGACTGGACCTGGTAGGGCTGTCCCGCGCAGCCGGTGTTGCCGGAGACGACCCGCACGACCGTGCCGCCGGCCGCCTCAAGCGAGCTCACGTTGGTGCCGGACAGCCGGTGCCAGTGCAGGCCGCCGTCGGTGGTGAGGAACAGCGAGGGCTCGAAGGCGTAGCCGATCAGCGGCGTGGCGAACCGCACCTGCTGCACGCAGGGGCCGGAATGCGGGCAGGTGCTGTAGACGCCGCCGGCCTGCCTGGTCGGCGCGGTCAGCGAGTGCCACTGGCCGCCGCCGTCGGTGGTGCCGAGCAGCGCGAGGCAGCGCTTCGAGCCGCAGGCCTGGGTGCCGAGCGCAAAGCCCTGGTCGAGAGCGACGAACGTCATCGACAGCACCTGGAAGCCGGCCGAGGCGCCGGGCGAGCTGGTCGGCGTGACCGTCGAGCCTAGCGAGGTCGAGGACGCCGGGGCGGATGTCGCGGTGCTGCCCGACTGGGTGCCCGAGCCGCCGGGCGAAGACGAGGACGCGGTGCCGCAGCCGGCTAGTGCGAGGCCGGCCACGATGGCGGCCGCGGCGGTCGCCCGGGCCGCGAGCCTGGCCCGCGAGCGGGCTCCGAGAGTGATCACCGTGGCCTCCAGGCGGGAGTTGCGGTCTGACTGTCGTCTGATGCTGTCAGTGCCTAAGACAGCGCTGCGGCCGGTTTCGTTGGATCTGAAATGCTACGGCGGCCCCGGACATGTGCCAGGTGCCGGAAAGACCGGCGGCACGAGCGAGTCGGGATCGGAGGAAGGGCCTTGCGGCACCAGCGATCAGGCGAGCCGGCGGACCGGCGCCGCCGGTTCGAGGCGATCTACGTGGTCAACTGCGGCCCGATACTCGGCTACGCGCTGCGGCGCACCGCGAACGGCGACGACGCGGCCGACGTGGTGGCCGAGACGTTCCTGACCGCCTGGCGGCGGCTTGACGACGTGCCGCCGGGCGACGAGGCGCGGCTGTGGCTGTCCCCGGCTCGTGGTGAGTCTACGGCGCCGACCCCTGGGCGCCTGGCCAGGTCATGCTCTGGGTCGGCGCCACCCGCACCCCCGTCAGCCCGGGCACCCCGAACCCGCGCACCCCGGTCGCATCCCCCACCCCGGCCCCATCCACGGGCTGAAGCCACCGGCGCCACCGGCTTCGCGCGAGTCGTGGGCACCCTGCTGCCCTGGCGACAGCTGGGTGCCGACGTCATGACGGGGGCGGGGCCCGGACAGCAGTAAGGTGCCCACGTTGCACGGTCGGGCGGGGTGCACGGCCGGGCGGGGTGCGCGGCCGGGCGGGGCGCGGGTTAGCGCGTTAGTGGTGGGCGCGGAGGTCGGTGGCGGCGGCGGTCATCGACTTCAGTTTGCCGAGCGCGGACTCGCGCGGCAGGTACTTCATCCCGCAGTCGGGGGCGAGCACCAGCTGCTCGGCCGGCACGTAGGGCAGCGCCCGGCGGACCCGGTCGGCCACCTCGGCGGCGCTCTCCACGGCCGGGTCGCCGAGGTTCAGCACGCCGAGAATCACCGTCTTCCCGGCGTCGGCGAGCGCGGCGAGCACCGAGCAGTCGAGCCCGGACTGAGCGGTCTCGATCGAGATCTGGTTCGCGGTGCAGGCGGCGAGCTCGGGCAGGAACGAGTAGCCGCTCGGCCGCTCGTGGATGATCGCGGCGTAGCCGAAGCACAGGTGCACAGCCGTGGTCCCGGTGATCCCGTCCAGGGCCGCGTTCAGCACGCCGACGCCGAACTCCTTGGCGGCCTCTGGCCTGGCCTGCAGGTAGGGCTCGTCCACCTGGACCACGTCGGCGCCCGCGGCGAACAGGTCGGCGATCTCGCCGCGCACCGCCTCGGCGTAGCCGTAGGCGGCCTCCTCGACCGAGGGGTAGTAGTCGTTCTGCGCCTGCTGCGCCATCGTGAACGGGCCGGGCACGGTGATCTTGACGATGCCGCCAGGCCCGGCCAGCGAGCGAAGGAAGCTCAGGTCCGCCACGTTCACCGCGTGGCGCCGCTTGATCGGGCCGACGATCCGCGGCACCGGGTTAGGGTGCCCGCTGCGGTCGAGCGCCGTGCCCGGGTTGTCGATGTCCACGCCGTCCAGCGCGGTGGCGAACGCGTTCGAGTAGCTCTCCCGGCCGATCTCGCCGTCGGTGAGGATGTCAAGGCCGGCCTCGAGCTGGTCGGCGACGGCCAGCCTGGTCGCGTCCCGCTGCGCCTGCGCCAGGTACGCGGGGTCGACCCGCCACAGCTCCGTGGCCCTGACCCTCGGCGGGAACCTGCCCTTGAGCTTGTCCCTGTCGATCAGCCAGTCCGGCTGCGGGTAGCTGCCGACCAGCGACGTGGGGAAGAGCGGACTTGCCATGGTGACCTCTCGCCGGACCGTGACATACCAGGGCTTACGTTAGCGCGATGCCGGGCGGTCAGGCGGCCGAGTCGCGCTCGGACCGCCGGCCGGCGACGGCGAGCAAGGTCACCAGGCAGATCGCGGCCAGCAGCGCGTACGGCACGAAGTCGCTGGTCGCCTGGGCGATGGCGCCGCTGGCCGACGCCGACACCGACTGGCCGGCCGCCCAGGCCAGGTTCGCCATTCCGAAGGCCAGCCCCTGGTGCAGGTCGAGCCGGTGCGCCGCGCCGCTGAGCATCGCGCTGGACGGCGCGAACAGGCTGCCGAACGCTGGCATGCCGACCGCGAGCAGCGCGACAAGCGCGGCGGCCGGGGCCACCCAGGACGCGAGCAGGCTGACCACCACGCCGGCCAGCAGCGAGATCCTGACCGGGAAGTACGGGCCGCGCCGGTCAGACAGCCGGCCGAACATCGGCGACAGCGCGGTCTCGATCGCCGCCGACGCCAGGAACGTCCCGCCGATGACCAGCGCCGTCGCGCCGAGGCTGCTCAGCCGTAGCGGCGCCAGCACGTCGAGCACGCCGAACGCCAGCCCGGCGATCGTGGTCAGCCACAGGCCCATGGCCATGCCGCGGTCCCTGACCGTGGCGAACGCGGCGGTCAGCCCCTGCGGCTCGGCGCGGTGCGGCGCGGGGATCGCGAAGCTGGCGGCGATCAGCGCGATGCCGATCACCGCGGCGGCCGAGAACGCGGGACCGGTGCCGATCCGGCTCGCGATCGCGCCGACCACCGGCCCGAACAGCGCGCCGCCCACAGCGGCGCCTAGCGCGGTGCCGAGCAGCTCGCCGCGCCGCTCGTCGGGGGACTCGCTGGCCAGCCAGGCCATCCCGGCTCCCCAGGTGGCGGCGCCGCCGACGCCCTGGACGAATCGTGCCGAGTCGAGCACCACGGCCGCCGACGACCAGCCGAACACCAGCGTCGACGCGCTCATCAGGATCAGCCCGAGCAAGACGCCGCGCCTGGCGCCGAGATGAGCGACAAGCAGGCCGGCCGGCAGCGCGCCGGCCAGCGTGCCGTACGGGTACGCGGAGACCAGCAGGCCGGCCCCGCCTTGGACAGCCCGGCCACGTGCACGTAGTGCGGAAGCAGCGGGGTGAGCGCGGTGAAGAAGATCGTGTCGGTGAACACGAGCGCGCTGACGAATGCGAGCAGCGTCCTGACCCGGCGCGGCAGCCTGGGCTGTGCTGTCCGCCGCGCCATTGCCAGCCTGATCCGTCCTGATCGCCCCTGACCTGCCCGAAGATCCCGAACAGCGAGCCGAGCCTAGCGCCTTGCGCGGGCCCGGCCTTGCGCGGGCCCGGCCGGGCGGGCGAGGATCAGGTGGTGCCCACCGACCGCGACGTGCAGGCCTTCGGCGAGCGCGCCGCCAGCTACGAGGACGGGTACCTCGGCCGGATGCACCGCGACATCATCGGCCGGTCCATCGACCTGGCGCTGCAGTGGTTCCCGCCGCCCGGCCGGGTGCTCGACGTCGGCTGCGGCACGGGCCTGCTGCTGCGCGAGCTCGCCCGGCGGCTGCCCGGCGGGGCCAGCCTGACCGGCGTGGACGCCGCGCCGGAGATGATCGAGCAGGCCAGGGCCGGCGCCGCGGACGAGCCCGCGCCCCAGCGCCCGGCCTACCTGGATGGGGTCGCCGAGCAGCTGCCGTTCCCCGACGAGTCGTTCGACCTGGTGATCAGCACGACGTCGTTCGACCACTGGGCCGACCAGGGAACCGGCCTGGCCGAGTGCCGCCGGGTGCTCGCACCGGGCGGCCATCTCGTGCTCACCGACCTGTTCTCCTCCTGGCTGCTGCCCACGCTGGTCGGCTCCCGGCGGGACAGGGCGAGGACGCCGCTGCTCGCGACCAGGCTGCTCGTCGCGGCGGGCTTCCGGTCGATCCGCTGGCACCGGCTGTACGCCGGCATCATCAGGTCGGTAACCGCTAGCCGGGCTTGACCGCGCGCAGCGTGTAGCTGTGCGGCAGCCGCCACGGGGCGTCCTTCAACCGCCACTCGCCGAGCTCGCCCGCCTGCTCCATCAGGCCGGGCAGCGCCTCCCACGGCACGCTGTCGTGCTCGGTCAGTGCGGTCACGGTCAGGCCCGCGTCAAGCAGCGCCGCAACGATCTCGCCGATGCCATGGTTCCACTCGTGCGTCACGGTGCTGGCGAACTCGACGTCGGTGCTGACGTACGTGCCGGCCTGGTCGAGTACCTCGGGCTCGTCTCGCTCGAAGTACGGGTACCTGATCACCAGCAGGTCGTCGGCGCGGCCGTCCTCCACGGACCAGAGCACCGGGTGCCCCTCGCGGATAAACAGCCAGCCGCCCGGCCTGAGCACGTCAGCGACCACGCGCGCCCAGCGGGCGACGCTCGGCAGCCAGCACAGCGCCCCGATCCCGGTGTAGACGAAGTCGAACGCGCCCCGGCCGACCGCGCCGGCCGCCTCGTACAGGTCGGACTCGACGAAGACCGCGTCGGCGCCGGTCTGGCCGGCCAGCGCCGTCGCCTGCGCGACCGCGGGAGCGGAGAAGTCCACCCCGGTCATCGAGGCGCCGAGCCTGGCCAGCGAGATCGTGTCGGTGCCGATATGGCACTGCAGGTGCACCCCGCGCAGCCCGGCCACGTCGCCGAGCCTGGGCAGGTCAAAACGCACCACAGCGCTCAGGTAGGCAGGGTCGGCGATGAACCGCTGGACGCCGTAGTCCGGTGAGGCCGCATGGGCAGGCACCCGCTCGTCCCAGTTCGCTCGGTTGACCGCTCCGTAGTATTCCATGCGGGTAATGTCGCACATCTGATCTGGCCTTTCCCGTACCTCACCAGGCCAGTACCTTGTCTGTGAGCGTCGTGGCCACGGCGCCGCTTCGCGAGCTGGAGGCATAACGCAATGCAGGCCGAAGTCAAGGGCTCGACGATGCCGATCCTGGAGGTCTCGCTGCAGAACGGCGAGTCCGTGGTGACGCCGCACGGCGAGCTTGCGTGGATGACCACGAGCATCAGGATGTCGCAGACGATGAACACAGGCGGTGGCGGCGGCGGTGGCCGCGGCGGCGGCCTCATGCAGGGCCTCAAGCGGATGATCGGTGGCGGCGGGCTGTTCCTGACCAATTACGAGGGCCCGGGCTCGATCACGTTCGCGGCCAAGGTGCCCGGCCACATCGTGCCGGTCGACATCACCGGCGGCCACTCGTACCTGGTGCACAGGCACGGCTGGCTGTGCGGCACGCCGGGCATCACCCCGAGCGTCGGCCTGCAGCAGAGCTTCCGCGGCGGCATCTACGGCGGCGAGGGCTTCATCCTGCAGAAGCTAGACGGCGAGGGCCGGGCCTGGGTGGAGCTCAGCGGCGAGGTGACCTCCTATGACCTGCCGAACGGCCAGACCGTGCTGGTGCACCCCGGCCACATCGGCATGTTCCAGGGCACCGTGCAGTTCTCGATCACCCGGGTGCCCGGGGTCACGAACATGCTGTTCGGGGGCGACGGCTTCCACCTGGTGGCGCTGACCGGCCCCGGCCGGGTCTGGCTGCAGTCCATGCCGCTCCCGCTGCTGGCCGGCGCGCTCGCGCCGTACATCGCGAAGGACACGGCGCCCGAGTCGGTGGGCGGCGGCATCGCCGGCGGGATGCTCGGCGACTTCCTGCGCAGCTGAGAGCGCGGTCTCCGGACCGCGCTTGCTGGGGAGAGGGACAGGGCGGCGGCGCCGCATCGCTGCGACCTGATCGCGCGGAGCGTCGCGGTCCGCCGATCATCCATCGCCGCCCTGTCCCGTGGCCACATGACCCCCGCACATGTGGCCCGGCCAGCGGCATGCTCCCCGTGCGGTCGGCCGCTGCGCCGGTACTGCGTTCATGCCCGGCGGAGAGTGAAGGCGCGCACCGCAGATCGCCAAGTTCTGGTTAAGTTCTGCCTTAGCGACCGAGAGGACCACGATGTCCGCAACTGACGACCTGATCGCGAATAACCGCCGGTATGCCGAGTCGTTCCCGGCTGAGCCGCCGGGCAAGCCCTCCCGCGGTGTCGCGGTCGTGGCCTGCATGGATGCCAGAATGGACGTCTACGCACTGCTCGGCCTGGCTCCCGGCGAGGCGCACGTGATCCGCAACGCCGGCGGCGCCGTGACCGAGGACGCGCTGCGGTCGCTGACGGTCAGCCAGCGGCACCTGGGCACCACCGAGGTGGTGCTGATCCACCACACCAAGTGCGGCATGCAGACGTTCACCGACGATGAGTTCAAGGCCGAGGTCGCGGCCGAGACCGGGATCAGGCCGCCGTGGGCCACCGAGGCGTTCACCGACGCGGACGCGGACGTACGGCAGTCCATCGCCAGGGTCAGGGCGTGCCCGTTCCTGCCGCACACCGACGCGGTGCGCGGCTTCGTCTACGACGTGTCTGCCGGCCTGCTGCGCGAGGTGAGCTAAACGGCCGTCCGTAGCGCTCCGGCGGTAGCCGGAGCGCTACGGACCGGGCGCTGCGAGGCCGTCTAGGAGCTCTCGGTGCCGTCGCCGCCGAGCTGCTGCTGCTCGGCGAGGAAGCGCTCGAACTGCGCACCGAGCTCGTCGGCGGTCGGCATGTTCTCCGGCTGGCCGGCCAGCAGGTTCTGCCGCTCGGCGGTGAACGCGTCGTACTGTTCCTCCAGCGACCTGACCACCTCGGTGACCTCGTCCGAGCCCGCCACCTGCCTGGCGATTTCCGCGTCGGTGAGCTGCGCGGCATCGCGCAGCGCGTCCGACGGCAGGTCCAGGCCGGTGGCGCGCTCGACCGCGGCGAGCAGCGAGAGCGCGGCCGCTGGGTAGGAGGCGTGGGCGAGGTAGTGCGGCACGTGCACGGCGAACCCGACGGCGGCCCGGCCGGCCTCGCCCATCCTGAACTCGATCAGCGCGGACGCGCTGCCCGGCACCTGGAGCCTGTCCACCAGCGGCTGGTAGCCGTCGATCAGGGTCGGCTGGGTGGCGTGGCCGGTCACGCCGAGCGGCCTGGTGTGCGGCACGCCCATCGGGATCCCGTGGAAGCTGGCCGCCAGCCGCACCTTGAGCGCGTCGGACATCTGGAGCACGGCCCGGCTGAACGTCTCCCACTCGCGGTCCGGCTCGAGCCCGTTCAGCAGCAGGAACGGGGTCCCGGCCGAGTCCTTGAGCAGGTGCAGGGCGATCTCGGGGACCTCGACGCTCTCCCAGTGGTCCTTGGTGAAGATCATCGGCGGCCGGCGTGACCGGTAGTCGATCAGCGAGTCGACGTCGAACCTGGCCACCTCGGTGTGCTCGAGGGTGCCGAGCAGGTGCGTGGCGAGCTGCCGGCCAGCGGCGCCCGCGTCCACGAATCCGTCCAGGTAGTAGAGCATCACCAGATCAGAGTCGGGCCCGAGCGCCTCGGAACTCATCTGATAGAGGTCTCCGGGATCGCGCGCCACGTCGGCAGCCTCCTCAGCCATTGCGTCCTAACCAGTGTTACCTACGCTCGGAGCTAATCGGCCACCTGAGCGGCAATTCGCCCGGCCCTGGGCACGGCGTGCGCCAGGTCAGGTCGGCCTACTCCCGCGCGGCTGAGTCGCGGGCCAGCTTGGCCTTGTGCTCCTGCCAGCGCACCCTGACCATCGGCAGCTCGGCGCTGACGAACTCGAAGTACTGTACCGAATCGGCCAGTCTCTCCCCGGCCGGCGTGTCGGCCCCGAGCAGCTCGATACCGTCCCGCAGCGCGGCCGTCCACCGCAGCATCACCCGGTCGCGGCTGCTGACGACCTCGTCCCAGACGTTGTCGGGCACCCGGTAAGAGTGCCGCCGCGAGCCCGGCTCGCCCTCCCGGCTGACCATGCCCACCGCGATCAGGTAGCGGACGCCGCCGGACACCGCGGCCGGGCTGGCCCTGAGCTGGTCGGAAAGCTCGGCCGCTGTTAGCCTTCCCGCGTCGGAGCTGAGCAGCGCGGCGAATACCCGCGCGGGCATCCGCGGGATGCCCGCCTCGACGAGCAGCGAGGCGAACCGCTCGACGAACCGGCCGAGCGCCTGCTCGTCCCGGTCGGTGAGCGCGGCGTGCAGGCGCCCGTCACCCTCGTCTGGCCCCGTGCCGGGATCCAGTTCTGCGCGACGTGGCGCGCTCCTGCGACGGTCCGCGGCCACTGGCCTCCTCTCGCGCCTGGCGGCGGCGAGTCACCAGGATTTATAGCGTTCATAACTTTCATGGTTTTGTGAAGTTAGTGTAATCTCCGAACCATGACTGTGGCAATCGACGTGGCCGGCCTGCGCAAGGCCTACGGCAAAACGCAAGCACTTGACGGGCTCGACCTGAGCGTCGCGCAGGGCGAGGTGCACGGGTTCCTCGGGCCCAACGGCGCGGGCAAGACCACCACGATCAGGATCCTGCTCGGCCTGCTGCGTGCCGACGGCGGATCGGCCACGCTGCTCGGCGGCGACCCCTGGTCGCAGGCCACGAGCCTGCACCGGCGGCTCGCTTACGTGCCTGGCGAGGTCAGCCTGTGGCCCAACTTCACCGGCGGCGAGATCATCGACCTGCTCGGCCGGCTCCGCGGCGGCCTGGACGCCGGGCGGCGGGCCAGCCTGCTTGAGCGGTTCGAGCTTGACCCGACCGTCAGGGCCAGGGCCTACTCCAGGGGCAACAGGCAGAAGGTCGCGCTCGTCGCCGCCCTGGCCTCCGATGTCGAACTGCTGCTGCTCGACGAGCCGACCGCCGGTCTCGACCCGCTGATGGAGGCCAAGTTCCGCGACTGCATCGAGGAGGAGCGCAACAGCGGCCGCACCGTGCTGCTGTCCAGCCACATCCTGTCCGAGGTCGAGGCGCTGTGCGACCGGGTCACGATCATCAGGCTCGGCCGGACCGTGGAGACCGGCAGCCTCGCCGACCTGCGGCACCTGACCAGGACCTCGATCGCGGCCGAGCTCGCCAGCCCGCCGGACGGCCTGGACCGGCTGCCCGGGGTGCACGACCTCGACGTCGAGGGGGACCGGGTGCGCTGCGAGGTCGAGACCGACAAGCTGGACGGCCTGCTCAAGGCGCTCACGGCGGCCGGGGTGCGGAGCCTGACCAGCCAGCCGCCGACGCTGGAGGAACTGTTCCTGCGGCACTACGCGGGCGACGGCCCGGAGCGGCACGAGGCGGCGGCCGCGGCACCGGAGGGAGCGCAGGCATGAATACCCTCGCCGGAGCCGGCCTGCTGACCAAGCTCGGCCTGCGCCGGGACCGGATCATGCTGGTCATCTGGATCTACGCGTTCGCCGCCTTCGCCGGCGCCGCCGTGTACGGGTTCAAGAAGCTGTACCCGACCGCGGCCGGCCGGGAGGAGTTCGTGGTGGCCTCGAACCACAACGCGGCGCTGCTCACGATCTACGGCCCGTTCTACGGCAACTCGCTTGGCTCGTTCACCGCCTGGCGCGACACGGTGCTCAGCGGGCTCCTCGCCGGGATCATGAGCATCTTCATCGTGGTCCGGCACTCGCGGGGCGACGAGGAGAGCGGGCGCCTTGAGCTCGTCGGCTCGGCCGCCGTGGGCCGGCACGCGGCGCTGGTATCCGGCATGCTGGTCGCCACTCTCGCCAACGTCGTGGTCGCCCTGGTGATGGCGCTGGTTCCGATCGCGCTCGGGATTCCGGCGGCCGGCTCGATCGTGTTCGGGGCTGGGATAGGGCTCTGCGGCCTGACGTTCACCGCGGTGACCGCGGTCACTGCGCAGATCGCGCAGTCGGCCCGCTCGGCGAGAGGGCTCGCGATCGGGGTGTTGCTGGTCATGTTCCTGGTCCGCGCGATCGGGGACTCGGTCGGCGCGAGCGGGCCAAGCTGGCTGCGCTGGCTGTCGCCGATCGGCTGGGCGGAGCTCACCAGGCCCTTCGGCACGATCCGCTGGTGGGTACTCGTGCTCCCGCTGGCGGCCGCCGTGCTGGTCGGCGTTGCGGCCGCGCTGCTCACAGTCCGGCGCGACTACGACTCGGGGCTGCTGGCGACCAGGAACGGGCGGCCCGGTGCCCCGGCCTCGCTGCGGTCGCCGTTCGCACTTGCCTGGCGGCTACAGCGCGCGACCGTGCTTGCCTGGGTGATCGGTGCGCTGGTGTACGGCGTCGGCATCGGGTCGGCGGCCAAGGGGATCAACGGGTTGCTCGGCAGCGCCCAGGTCCGGAGAGTCATCGCCAGGATGGGCGGCGAGACCCAGCTCACCAACGCCTACCTGGCGGCGCTGATCAGCCTCACCGGGCTCGCGGTGGCCGGTTTCGCGATCTCCGCCGTGCTGCGGCTGCGCACGGAGGAGACCGACCAACGCGCCGACCCGGTGCTGGCCACCAGGGCGGGCCGGATCAGCTGGGCGCTCAGCCATCTGGTGATCGCGGTCGTCGGTACGGTGGCGATCCTGGCGGTGGCAGGGCTCGGTGTCGGCCTCGGGTATGGGGCGCGGACAGGCTCGCTCGGCAGCGAGGTCGCGAGGATGGTGGGCGCCGGGCTGGCGCAGGCACCTTCCGCGCTGGTCGTGGCTGGCCTCGCCGTCGCGCTGTTCGGCCTAGTGCCGCGGGCGAGCGCGGCGACGAGCTGGAGCGTGCTCGGCGTTGCGGTGCTGCTGCTGTTCTTCGGCGCAACCCTGCAGTGGTCGCACTGGGTGCTCGACGTCTCGCCGTTCACCCACGCGCCCAAGCTGCCGGGGGGAGTGGTCAGCGCGGCCGCGCTGATCTGGCTGTGCGCGATCGCGGTGGCGCTGGCGGCAGCCGGCCTGATCGGACTGCGCCGCCGCGACATCCTGGCCTAGCGACCCGACCGGCCCCGGGCCGCGCCGCAGGGCTATGCCGGGCCTGCCCGGCTCCGGCTGGTCCCGGCCCTGTCCCCGCGAATGGACACAGGTGAGCCGGGCAAATGTCGTGAATGCATACTGAGGGCATGGGTACCGGCGAGCTCGGCCACTCCCGGCGGATGCTCGTGCTCGCGATCTGCTGCATGAGCCTGTTCATCGTCGGGCTTGATGTCACGGTCGTCAATGTCGCGCTGCCGTCGATCGAGCGCGAGCTGCACGCCTCGGTGTCCGGCCTGCAGTGGGTCGTCGCGTCCTACTCGCTGGTGCTCGCCAGCCTGCTGATGCTGTCAGGGTCGACGGCCGACCGGGTGGGCCGCCGCAGGACGTTCCAGGTCGGCCTCGCCTTGTTCACGCTCGGGTCGCTGGCGTGCAGCCTGGCGCCGACATTGGGCGCGCTGATTGTGTTCCGTATGCTCCAGGCGGTCGGCGGGTCGATGCTCAACCCGGTCGCCATGTCGATCATCACGAACACGTTCACCGAGCCGGGCGAGCGGGCCAGGGCGATCGGGATCTGGGGCGGCGTGGTTGGCCTGTCCATGGCGCTCGGGCCGGTGGTCGGCGGCGCGCTGGTGACCGCGGTCGGCTGGCGCAGCATCTTCTGGATCAACATCCCGGTCGGGCTGGCCGCGATCGTGCTGACCGCGCTGTTCGTGCCCGAGTCCAAGGCGCCGCGGGCGCGCAGGTTCGACCCGGTCGGGCAGCTGCTCGTGGTGGTCACGCTCGCCTCGCTGGTCTACGGGATCATCGAGGGCCCTGGCCGCGGCTGGACCTCGCCGCTGATAATCGGCTGCTTCGCGGTCGCGGCGGCAGCCGCGGCCGGGTTCGCCGGCTACGAGTCACGGCACGACGAGCCGCTGCTGGACATCAGGTTCTTCCGGAGCGCGCCGTTCTCTGGGGCGACGATCATCGCGGTGTCGGCGTTCGCGGCGCTCGGCGGGTTCCTGCTGCTGTCCACGATCTACCTGCAGGACGTCCGCGGCCTGTCCGCGCTGCACGCCGGCCTGTACATGCTGCCGATGGCCGCGATGACGGCGATCTGCAGTCCGCTGTCCGGGCGGATCGTCGGCAGCCGCGGCCCCAGGCTGCCGTTGATCGGCGCCAGCATCGCGATCACGGTCAGCGCGCTCACGCTGACGCGGCTGGCGACCGGCACCTCGTCGGCCAGCCTGGTGGTCAGCTACCTGCTGTTCGGTCTCGGCTTCGGGCTGGTGAACGCGCCGATCACGAACACCGCGATGGCCGGGATGCCGAGGGCGCAGGCGGGGGTGGCCGCCGCGGTGGCGTCCACCAGCAGGCAGGTCGGCTCCTCGCTCGGGGTCGCCTTGATCGGGTCGGCGGTGGTCTCAGCGATGGTCGGCCCGATCAGGACCGGCTTCGTGGCGGCCAGCCACGTCGGGTGGTGGCTGATCGCGGGGTGCGGCATGCTGGTGTTCGCGGTCGGCCTGATCACTACCGGAGCGCGGGCGCGGCACAGCGCCCAGCTGGTCGCGGCGCGGTTCCAGCCCGGCACGGACGCCGAGATGGAAGCTGCCGCGGTCGAGGACGGCGGGGTCGTGGACGCCGGGGTGGAACCCGCCAGGGCTGAACCTGCCGCGCCCGCGGCCGAGTGATGGTGCCGGCCGGGGCGGCTAGGTGCCGCTCATCCGGCTTACTCGCCGCTCGCCTGGGCCAGGCCCATGATCGCGAAGACCGCGCCCTGGTCGTCGGCCAGGATGGCCATCCGGCCGTAGGGGCTGTCCCATGCCGGGCGGATCACGCGGCCGCCGAGCTTGGCGGCCTGCTCGATCGTGTCGTCGGCGTCGTCCACGGCGAAGTAGGTCATCCAGTGCGCCGGGGTCTCGGCCGGGGCCATGCCGCTGATGTCGCCGATGCCGCCGAGCGGGTCCCCGCTGGTCTTGAACGTGGCGTAATGGAAGTCGCCGCTGCTCATGTCGTCGTAGCCGTAGCCGAACACGGCGTGGTAGAAGTCCTTGTTGCCGTCGAGGCTGCGGCTCATGTTCTCGTTCCAGCACACCGAGCCAGGCTCGTTGGCCAGCTGCATGCCGGTGTGGGCGCGGGCCTGCCAGATCCCGAACACCGCACCGCCCGGGTCGGTGGCGACGGCCATCCGGCCGACGTCCATCACGTCGAACGGCGGAGCGAGCAGCTGGCCGCCTGCCGCGGTGACCTTGCCGGCCGTGGCGTCAGCGTCGTCGCTGGCCAGATAGGTCGTCCAGCCATTGGGTTCCTCTGGCGGTCCCATCTTCGGCCCGATCCCGGCCACCGGCCTGCCCTGGACCTCGCACATCACGTAGCCGCCTGACTCCGGCGGACCTACCTGCGTGTCCCAGCCGAACAGCGAGGAGTAGAACGCCGTGCCCCTTGCCACGTCGTCGACGGCCAGGTCGACCCAGCAGGGCGTGCCGGTCGGCCACGCGGTGTCGCGCTGCACCATGGTTCCTCCAGGAGGCTAGAGATACTCCAGAGGCGCGGAATCCCTCTGGGAAATGGCTTGAGAATGCCAGAACGATTGGACTACGCAGCGTATCCAGTGTTCGCAGCGTATCCAGTCTCCGCCGTTCGGTCAGGCAGATAGCAGATGAGCCTGCACTGCCGCGCTCGTTGCGCGGTACGCGCCAGGCTTGTTCAGTGGCGCGCGCCGGGCTTGTTCCGCATTGCCCGCCACGGCGGGCCCTGAGCACCGTCGAGGGCGTCGCTTCGTGCGCGGCGGGCGGTGCCTGTCCGTAGCATGGCAGCCATGAGCAGCCACCGGGCCCAGCGGACTGGGCTAGCCGGGTATCGGGCCAGCCAGCCGCGCCGCCAGGTGCATGACCAGGTGCGCGATCCGCTGCGAGGCCGGGCCACCGGGACGGGACTCCCCGGTCATGCCGGCGGACGGGGGCGTCGCTCAGGCCTCGCCAGCGCCGGGAGGGGCATCCACGCGGTGCGCGGAGCCAGGCTCGTGGCGATCGTCGCCGGCGTGGCGGTCGTCGTCGCTGCCGTCGTCGTGGTCGCGACCGGTGCGCTCGGCCGGCACCACGCGGCGGGCGGGCCGAGCGGGGCGATCACGCCGCAGCGAGGCGGTACCAGCCACGGACACGGAGGCGGCGTGGGAGGCAGCGGCATCACCCCTGTGTCGGCCGGCATCGGGCTCGCCCGCGGCGTCACCTCGCCGAGCGCGGCCGGCATCGCCGCGGCCATGGCCGCGCTGCCGAAGCTCAGCAACCTTCAGCTCGCCGGGCAGCGGGTGATCTACAGCTACCCGGGGATGACGCCGCCGGCCAGCCTGCTCTGGCTGATCAGGCACGGCGAGGTCGCCGGGGTGATCTTCTTCACCGACAACATCGGCACCACCCAGGCCGACCTAGCCAACTTCAAGAACGTGGTGGTGCAGCTCCAGGCGGCCGACGGCGCATCGACCAACCCGGTCCGCGCGCCGCTGCTGCTGATGACCGACCAGGAGGGCGGGCTGGTCAGGCGCCTGCCAGGGCCGCCGGACAAGTCGGAGAAACAGATCGGCCTGTCGGCCAACCCGGTCGGCGCGGCGACCACGGCGGGCCGCGGCGCAGCATCGAACCTGCGCAGCTACGGCCTGAACGTCAACCTCGCGCCGGTGCTCGACGTGTTCCGCGAGCCGGGTAACTTCATCGACGAGTTCCAGCGGTCCTACAGCAACAACCCGCAGGTGACCGCCAAGCTCGGGACCGCGTTCATCAAGGCGCAGCAGGCAGGCGGGGTGGCGGCCACCGCCAAGCACTTCCCCGGCCTCGGCGCCGCCACCAGGTCGCAGAACACCGACGAGCGGCCGGTCACGCTGAACCTCACTCTCAGGCAGATCAGGACCATCGACGAGGTGCCGTACCAGTCGGCGATCCCGGCCGGGGTCAAGCTGGTCATGGTCTCGTGGGCGACCTATCCCGCCCTCGACCCCAAGTACCCGGCGGGGCTGTCGCCGACGATCGTGCAGGGCGAGCTGCGGATGCGGCTGAAGTTCGGCGGGGTGACGATCACCGACGCGCTCGAGGCGAACGGGCTGAAGAACTTCGGCAACACGGCGAACCGCGCCACGCTGGCCGCCAAGGCCGGCATGGACCTGCTGCTCTGCGCCGCCGAGCAGTACCAGCAGGGCGACGCGGCGATGCACGCTCTCAGCAGCTACTACCTGGCAGGCTCGCCGTCGGTGCAGGCAGCGTTCAAGGCCGCCGCCGAGCGGGTCATCGCGCTGCGCATGACCCTGGCCGGCAGCTGACCCTGGCGGGCGGCTGACCCTGGCGGGCAGCTGGCCGTCAGACCACCGGCGTGCCGGTCGTCGCGGTCAGCTCGGCGAGCAGCGCGGTCAGCCGCGCGGTGACCGGCCCCGGCCCGCCGTCGCCGATGGCGCGCCCGTCGATGCTGATCACCGGCGCGATCCCGCCCATGGTGCCGGTGACGAAGACCTCGTCGGCGTTGTACAGCTGGACCAGCGAATAGTCGCCCACGACGCACTCGATCCCCGCGCCGGCGGCGAGCTCGAGGACCGCGGCCCTGGTGATCCCCTCCGGGCACGCGGCCGGCGCAGGCGTGCCGAGCACCCCGTCCCGCACGCAGAACACGTTCGTCGCATTCGTCTCGGCCACGAAGCCGCGCTGGTCGAGCATGATCGCGTCGTCCGCGCCTGCGACGTTCGCCTCGATCTTGGCCAGGATCGACGGCAGCAGGTTGGCGTGATGGATCTTCGGGTCCAGGCAGTCAGGCGGCGGCCGCCTGACGCTCGACGTGACCAGCGTGATCCCGGTCGCCGCGTACACGGGCGGCTTGTGCTCGGGCAGCACGATGAGCGTCGGGCCCGACTGGTTCAGCCGCGGGTCCATCCCGCTGGTGATCTTCACGCCCCTGGTCAGCGTCAGCCTGATGTGCACGCCGTCGGCCATCGCGTTGGCGGCGAGCGTGCGCCTGATCTGCTCGGTGACCTCCTCGTCCGACGGCACAGAGTCGAACGCCAGCGCCCGCGCCGACCGGCGCAGCCTGGCCAGGTGCTCGGTCAGCCGGAAGATCCGGCCCTGGTGCAGGCGCAGGCCCTCCCACACGGCGTCGCCGCCCTGAACCGCGGAGTCGAACGGGCTGACCGCCGCCTGGTCCCGGTGGGTCAGCCGCCCGCCGACGTTCACGATGATGTCGCGGTTCCGCTCGTCGAACACCTGCAGCATGCCAGTCACCTCTCCAGCGCCGATGCTAAACCGGCCCGCGCGCGGCGCCCCGGCCGGCGCACGCCGGGCAGCGGCGCGATGTTGAGTGCACGCCGCGCTGCACCACGAGCCAGCGGCCGGTCCTGGCCAGCCGGTCCACGGTCGCGCCGGTCAGGCCGCACCTGCGACAGAAACCCACCGTGATCATGAGGTCCGGAGCACTTGGGGCGAGAGTTCCTCGTAGTAGGGGTCGCAGCGGGCTGCCAGGTGTTCGAGTTCGCGCGGCAAGGCGGTCGGCTCGCCGGCCGCCCTCGGCTGCGGCGGCTCGAACCCCGTGGACTCCCACACCCGGGCGTACCAGTACTTCGCCCACACCCCGTCGCTCGGCTGCGGCCCGGCCGGCCAGGCCAGCATCGCCTGGTCGAACGGGATATCGAGCGCCGCGCAGAGCGCCTCGAGCGTGGCTCGCGGCCTGGCCGCGAGGTCCGCCGCGTCGATCACCGGCCCGCCGAACCTGCGATAGATGTCGACCTGCTGTTCCAGGCCGAGGTCGGCGAGCGTCGGTGCCTGCCTGACCTTGGCGTAGGAGGCGAGCAGCCGCCGCGGGTCCCTGATCAGGAACGCGTGCCGCAGCCCGGCCAGCCGGGCGCGGTCCACCTCGGGCAGCAGGTGGTGGGTCATGTGCTTCTGGTAGAAGACCGTCGCCCCGGCCGGCAGCGGGCCCGAGGTGAGCTGCTCGATCACCTCGGCGCAGCCGTCCGGCATCGACGCGATGATCTCGTCCCTGCCCGGGTGCGCGATGCCGGTCCGCGCCAGGTAGTAGCCGTACAGCGGTTCGTCGACCACGACCGTGTCGGCCCGGTTCCCGAACGAGCGCATCAGGGCGGTCGAGAGCGTCCGCGGCCCCGACCACATCGCGATCCTGGTGACCTCGCGCCCCGCACCCGACACCGCAGCCCCGGCAGCGCCATCAGCCCGGGCAGCCACACCAGCCCCGGCGGCGTGATTGGTTCCGGCGGCCTCGCTGGTCACCAGCCCGGCCCGGCAGTCAGAGCGTGACGACGCTGCGCAGCACCTCGCCCCGGTGCATCTTGGCGAACGCCTCCTCGACCGCGTCGAGCGCGATGGTCTCGGAGACGAACTTCTCAAGCGGCAGCCGCCCGCCGAGGTGCAGGTCGGTCAGCATCGGGAAGTCGCGGTCCGGCAGGCAGTCGCCGTACCAGGACGACTTCAGCGACCCGCCCCGGCCGAACACGTCGAGCAGCGGCAGGTCGAGCTCCATCTCCGGCGTCGGCACGCCGACCAGCACCACCGTGCCAGCCAGGTCCCTGGCGTAGAACGCCTGCTTGTACGTCTCGGGGCGCCCCACCGCCTCGATCACCACGTCGGCGCCGTTGCCCTGCGTGAGCGCCCTGATCTGCTCGACCGGGTCGGTCTCGCGCGAGTTGATCGTGTCGGTGGCGCCGAGTTCGCGCGCCCAGGCGAGCTTGCGGTCGTCGATGTCGACCGCGATGATCGTGCGGGCCCCGGCCAGCCTGGCGCCGAGGACGGCGGCGCAGCCGACGCCGCCGCAGCCGATCACGGCCACCGAGTCGCCGCGGCCTACCTGCCCGGTGTTCAGCGCGGCGCCGAGGCCGGCCATCACGCCGCAGCCCAGCAGGCCGGCCACCTCGGGCTTGACCGCCGAGCTGACCTTGGTGCACTGCCCGGCCGCGACCAGCGTCTTCTCGACGAACGCGCCGATCCCGAGCGCCGGGGACAGCGCGGTCCCGTCGGCCAGCGTCATCTTCTGGGTCGCGTTGTGGGTCGCGAAGCAGTACCACGGGCGCCCGCGCCGGCACGCGCGGCACTGGCCGCAGACCGCGCGCCAGTTCAGGATGACGAAATCGCCGGCCTCGAGCCCGGACACGCCCTCGCCGACCGCCTCGACCACGCCGGCCGCCTCGTGCCCGAGCAGGTAGGGGAAGTCGTCGCCGATGCCGCCCTCGCGGTAGTGCAGGTCGGTGTGGCACACGCCGCACGCCTGGATCCGCACCAGCGCCTCGCCCGGCCCAGGATCGGGGACGACGACGGTGGTCAGCTCGACGGGAGCGCCCTTGCTCCGGGCGATGACGCCCTTCACCTCATGTGCCATCGGGTCCATGCCTCTCATTCGGCGTTCATAACGACATCCCGGCCCGCTGGTCGCCGCGGGCCGACCGGCGTGGTGCTGCCTAGGCCGCCCTGCCGATCGTGCCAGGTGCCGTTGTGGCCGATGATACGGAGGCGCGCTGGCGGACGAGCAGGGCGATCACCACATTGCCAGGAGCGAGCGCCCGGAGCGTGAGCCGCAGCTCGTCGACGGTCGTATCGCGGACCCGGAGCTGGTAGCGCGGCGGCCCGTCAAGAGGCGTGGCGACGCCGGTCGGTCGCAGCAGGTACCAGAACGGGACAAGCAGCAGCACCGCCCGGCACGCACGCCAGACCGGCCCGTGCCGGTAACCGCGCAGCGCCAGCGGCGCGTCAGCGCTGAGGATCAGCTCGATCCTGGCGCCGCCACGCCGCTTGGCGATGCGCACCTTGTCGATCTGGCTCCACGGCAGGTACTTGGGCTGGCGCCGGCGGCGCCCGCGGCGGCGGGTCGATGAGGGCAGGCCGAGCCTGACCCCGTGCACGTCGGCGTAGAACGACCGGGTGCTGAACACGGCAAGCACGCCGAGGAAGGTCACCATCGCGATCAGCAGGCTCCCGGCCGCGGTGAGCCGGTACCAGACCGGCAGCCAGCGCTCGTACTCCAGCCCGGCCAGCGCGGCGGCGTACCACAGCGGCGTCTGCCAGAGGAAGCCACGCGGGAAGATCGTCGACGGGCCGACGACAGGAACGGAGAGGCCTTCCTGCATGGGTTGCTCCTCAGATGTCTGCGCACTGTCATCGTCCATCGCTGCCGCCCCTGCCGCAAGAGAGAAGATCTTGCGCTTGCGGCCGAGCCGACGCTCCTGACGTTGGCAAACGCACATGGCCGAGCGGTTGCGCGCAGGCGGCCGCGGGCCGGAGATCCGGTGGCTGGCGGGCCGAACAGCACTCGCGCGTGCCCAACTTGACGCATGATGGTTCTCGGCAGGACAGCGAACCAGCAGCAGGTGAGAGGTCGGCACACGGCCGGGATTGGGAGGTTGGCCGGATGCCGAAGAAGGACAAGGACCGCCGGTCAGGCCGCGATCAGGGCCGAGGATCTGGTCCCGGCGGCGGGTCCGGGATCGGCGACGAGGACTACGACTGGATCCGCTATCTGGGTGAGGGCCGGTCGGCCGGGGGCAACCAGTCGCCGCCGGCCCGGACTGAGGCCCCGCCGCAGCGAGCCGGGCGGGACGCCAGGCGGCCGCTCGGCGGCGCGACCGCGGGCCGCGGCGAGTCGGCCACGGCGACGCGTGCTCGCCTTGGTGGCCGTTCCGCTGGCGTGGCCAGCCTGGACTCCTGGCCGGATGACCGCTCGCCCGTGCTGCCCGGCGAACGCGGAGCATGGGGCGCCGCCGGGCAGTCGCCCGGCGCGTCGACGGGCTTGGCCGACTACGCCGCGCCGTTGTATCCCGAGCAGGCCGGGCTGGTTCCGCCGCTCCCTGACCGGGACGAGCCGTGGCTTGACTCCGACATCTGGCGCCAGCCGCTCTACCCGCCGGACAGCGGCCCGCTGCCGCCGGTCCGTGACCGGGAGCCCAAGCCGTCTGGTGAGACCCCCGCCAGCTGGGGCGCGCTGGCCCGATCCGTCGACGAGGACCTGCGGACCCGCGGGCGGCCCGACCAGCCCGGCCAGGCGGACCGCGGCCGGACGGACTGGCAGCCGGGGACTGGTGCGCAGGCCCGGCCGCCAGGATCTATGCGACCCGGGCCCGGGGGGCCGGACCAGCCAGCCTGGGCGGCCGGAGCCCAGGTGCCGCGGGGCGACCGGCCGTCGCCGGCGGATGGCGGCGAACTGCCGCGGCGCGGCCGCCCGGGTTCCCCGGGCGCAGATGAGCCGTCGTGGCGCGGGCGGTCCGGTCCGGCGGACCGGGAGTCGTTGTCTCAGCGCGGCCGCCCGGGTTCCCCGGGCGCAGATGAGCCGTCGTGGCGTGCCGGGCCTGGTGCGGCGGAGCAGGATGTGCTGCCGCGGCGCGGCGTTCCGGGTTCCGCGGGCTCCGATGAACTGCCGCGGAGAGTCCGGCCGGGCGGCGCGGGCTCCGAGCCGCCGCCGAGGCGGGTCAGGCCGGGCGCTGGAGGCGGCCTAGATGCGCCGTCGGTGTCCGGTCGCGCCGGTGCGGCTGGCCCGCAACCGAAGCGAGTCCCCAGGGGCCCCGCGAACCGCGACGACCTGACCGACCCTGGTCAGTCGAGCTTCTCGGCCTGGGAGAAGTCGTCCACGCGCGGCGGCCCGAGCGCGCTCGACCCCGATGACCGGTCGCGGCGCGGCGGTCCGCAGGCCCTGGCGGGCGGCGATCCGCTCCTGCGCGGCGGCTCGGGCTCCGTCGATACCGGGCCGCTGTCGCGGCGCGCCCGACCAGGTCCCTCCGACTGGGACGAGATGCCGAGAGACGCGTCAGCCGACCGCGAGCGGCCCGGGCGCAGCCGACCGGACTCTGCGGCCTGGGGCGCCGACTGGGACGTCTCGGACTGGGACGCGCCTGACTGGGACTACGCCGACTGGACCGACCCGAACCTGGCTGCGGGCCAGCCCGAGGCGCCGGCCGCGAGCGGCCGGCGCCCAGCCGCCGCCGAGCAGGGGCGAGCCGACCACACCGACCCCCTGGCCAGGGTCTCCGACTCCCGCTCGCCGACCACCGGGCGGAGGCGCTCCGGATCGGCCGAGCCGGGCAGGCCGGCCAAGCGCGACTGGCGTTCCAGGCTGGGCCTGCCCGACGTGTCGGCGCTGACCGATCCGCTGCCCGAGGTCGCCGGACCTGAGGAACCGAACCCGCGCGGTCGGCGCTCACGGCGGGCCGAGCCCGACCTGCCCGCCAAGCACGACCCGCCCTCGCACCTCGCCTGGCCGGACAACGTCGCCGCGGGGACTCGGGCCAGCGGCGCCGACGAGCCCGACTCGTCGTTCCGGCTCGGCCCGCCGGACGCCCTGGCCAGGGCCGACCTGGGCGATCGCCCCGTCGGCTCCGGTCCCGCCCGGCCGGACTCGCCAGCCCAGACCGGACCGCACCGGTTCGGCGGGCCCGACCGTGACCGAGATGCGGCCGGGACCGACGTGCGCGGGCGTTCGGGCGGGCCTCCGCTTGACCCGGCCGAGGCGCTGGACGGTACATACCTGGGCAGCCGTCCGAGCGGGTCTGACCTAGGGAGAGACGCGGCCGGGACCGGCCCGCACAGGCGTCAGGGCGGGTCGGCGTTTGACCGGCCGGACGGGCTGGACGGGACCGGGCCGCTGGGCCAGGCTCTCGGGCCGGGCGCTGACCTGGCGCATGCGCCGGCCGGGACCGGCCGGCGCATCCGCGCTGGAGCGCCGGCGCCGCCGGCGCCGGCGGGAACCGGCGACCGCGCCGGGATCCCTGAGCCCTGGGCTTCCTCAAGGGGTGCCCGGCCGACGTCGGCCGATGCCACGCAGACCGTAGAGTCGCCAGAACGCGATCTGCCCGCCCCAGCCCGGCCCGGCAAGAGGAGCCCCGGCAGGAAGCGGCCGGGTACCGGCCGACCGGCCCGGCGTCCTGCCGCCCGGCCCGCCGGCGGCGGCCGTAAGGGTGCCGCCGCGCGCGGACCTGCCAAGGCCAGCACCTCGGCGGCGCGCGGCGGTCCCGGCCGCGCCAGGGGCCGGGTGCGGCGCAAGGCGCTGATCATCGTCGGCCCGGCGCTCGCTGTCCTGGTCGCCGTCGCCGCGGTGCTCCTGCTGCTGCCGCAGCCGAGCCACTCGATCACGCTGCCGAGCGCGATCGGCGGCTACGTCAGGCAGCCCGCGCAGGCGAGCACCTCGGCTGATCAGTTCAGGAACAAGATCGTGGCTGGCGCGTCCGGCGAGGTCAAGAACGTGGTCGCCGCGGTCTACCAGCGCACGACCGGCCCGGGCACGGCCGCCGGCCCGCAGGTCGTGGTCTTCATCGGCGGGAACCTGGCCGGCGGTGCGTCCGCGGGGAGCCTGATCGGCGCGTTCAGCGCGAGGCTGAGCGGCGCGTTCAGCACGAGTCCGGGGAGCCTGGGCGGCCAGGCTGCCTGCGCGCCGGCCTCGACCGGCGGCCCGGCCGAGTGCGCGTGGGCGGACAGCGACACGTTCGGCGTGGTCATCTCGGCCACTCTGACCGCCAGCCAGCTCGCGGCCGAGATGCGGGCGATGCGGCCGCAGATCGAGCGCGCCTCGCGCTAGCCGCGGCGCACCGGCACCAGCTAGTCCGCGGGCTCGTCGGTGTCCGGCGCCTGCGGGGCGTCGGCCTTGCTGACGGGATCAGCGGAGCTGGTCCGCGTTGCGGAAGATGAAGCATTAGCGGATGTGGATGCGGCCTGCGGGGTGCGCAGTGACAGCCTGACGACCACCATCGTGATGGCTGCGGCGAGCACCGCGAGCCCGGCCAGCTGGCCGCCGACCAGGCGCGGGTCGAGCGGCAGCGCCGAGGAGGTGACCGCGGCGACCCTGCGCGCCGGGTGGTGCTGGCGGCCGGCCGCCGCCGCGCTGGCGCTCGGGGTGACCGTGGGGAACAGGCCGGACAGGCTGCCCGGCGTCACCGTCGTGCTCGGGTAGGTGTAGCTCGGGAAGGTCTCCGGCGGCGGCGTGGAGCCCGAGGTCGGCGTGGTCAAGCCCAGCTGGGCGACCAGCGTCGTGATGCTCGCGGTGGCGGGGGACAGCCCGGTGCCCGAGACGCTGACCAGGAGCGTGATCTCGCGGCCGGCTGCGGCCGTGCTGCGGACCTTGTCGGTGATGACCAGCTCGAGTGCCTGGTTAGCGGGGAGCGAGCCTAGCGAGCAGAAGGCGTTGTGCGCCTTGGGGCAGAGCGTGAAGAGCGGCGGCTGCATGATCTTGGTGTCCGATGCCACGGTCGCCGACACCCGCGCGGCCGGCTCGGTGCTCCATACCCAGATCGAGTAGGTGATCTTCCCGCCCGCCGTCGCCCTGGACTCGTCCTTGACGACCTGGGCGGTCACGCAGAGTGCCCCTGCCTTGTGCGACCGCGTGGGTGACGGGCTCGGCGAGGGCTTCGGGCTGTGCGAGCCGGTCGGGGAGGGCTTCGGGCTCTTGGACTTCGTCGGGCTGCTGGACGGCTTCGGGGTCTTGGACGGGCTCTTGCTCGGGCTCTTGCTAGGGCTAGGGCTCTTGGACGGGCTCGGGCTCTGTGAGCTGCTCGGGCTCTTGGACGAGCTGGCGCTGCCTGACGGGCTCGGGGTCTTCGACGGGCTGGCGCTCGGGCTCTTTGAAGGGCTCTTGGACGGGCTCCTTGACGGGCTCGGGTTCTTGGCCGCGCCGGTGTTCGTGAGCAGGGTGGCCGACACCGCCGAGGTCGAGCCGCCCGCGCAGGGGGAGTGCACCGTGTGGACCTGGGCCGCCAGCACGGGCGCGACCGAGAAGCCGGAGACCAGGAACCCGGCGCCCGCGGCGGCTACAACGATCCGCCCGGCACGCAGGATGCCCATCGGCACGGCAGTTCCCCGTCAGTCGAGTTGCCTCGGGCCGGCTCCGGCCTGCTGACCCTTCCCATTATTCACGATCAAGGTCAAGAATCCCATCCGCCCGGATTCGCGGCCCCCGTCCGCGGAACCTGCGGCCCTCGCCCTCGGATCCTGCGGCCCCCCGTCCTCGGAACCACATGCCGGGTTTGCGAAGATCACTAGGCGTAACATGGCCTGTTCAGCCCATAATGATCCTGGTGCGACACGGCGTGGCGCGCATCATCGAGATGGCGGTGAGATGAACAATCAGCGTCAGCTTGGGGGCCCGGTCAGGAACCCGCTCGATGTGCTGACCAGGCCGGCCAGGAGTCCGGACCTGGTACTGCGTTATGGCGACGGCGCCGAGCACGTGGCAGATGTGCATCTGCCGCGCTTCGCCGCACCTGAGCCCGGGCCCGATGGCGCCAGGGCAGAGCGGGCCGGGGCTGGCGGGCTAGCATCTGGGACTGGCGAGCTGGCCTCTGGGACTGGAGGGCTGGTCTCCGGGCTGGTCCCCGGGCTGGTCCCGTTGACGATATTCCTGCATGGCGGCTTCTGGCGGGCCGAGTACGGGCGCGAGCACACCGCGCCGCTCGCCGAGGCGCTCGCTGACGCCGGGTTCGCCGTGTGCGCGCCCGAGTACCGCAGGACCGGGCAGCCGGACGGCGGCTGGCCTGGGACGTTCGATGACGTGGCCGTGGCGGTTGACCGCCTGCCCGAGCTGGTCGCGCAGGCCGCCGGAGGCGTGATCGACCCGAACCGAGTAGTGCTAGCCGGCCACTCGGCGGGCGGCCATCTTGCGCTCTGGGCCGCGTCGCGGCACCTGCTGCCCGCCGGGTCGCCATGGCGTGCGCAGGGTCAGGCAGGGTGCGGCGTTGTGGCGCTTGCGGCAGTCAGCGACCTAGCGGCGAGCTACCGCTGGCGGCTCGGTCAGTGGGCGGCGGAAGCCCTGATGGGCGGCGGGGCCGAGTACTTCGCGGACCGGTACGACGCCGTCGATCCGAGCCGTCTGGTGCCAGCCGGAGTGCCGGTGTGGCTGGTGCACGGTACCGGCGACGACCGGGTGCCGTGGCACATGAGCCTGGACTACGCGGTCAGGGCGCGGGCGGGCGGCGCGACCGGGGGGCTCGCGCCGACGTGCGTGCTGCTGCCTGGCACGGGGCACTTTGAGCTGATCGATCCGCTTTCAGCGGAGTGGCCGCAGGTGATGGCTGCGTTCCGGGCGGTGGCTGGCGTCGGTGGAAGTGGCCGGGTGGACGGGGACTGAATCTTGAGCTCGGGGGCCAGGGGTGTTCGTGCAGGGGGAGCGTGCTATGGCGGTGCCGCGAGGCCCGGGGAGGGGGTGGTGTCGGGGCCTTGGGGAGGGTGAGGTGGCTGGTGACCAGGGGAGCGATGCAGTGGCGGACGTTGTTGTACCGGATTCAGCGCAGGGGTAGCTGATCGTGTATGCTCGCGTAGCGCGCGGCTCCGGAGGGCGGGTTCTAGGCTGCCTGGTCGGAGTAAGCGCCGGTCGTGCGGGCTGGTGCCCGCCGCGCCCCCTTAGCTCAGTCGGCAGAGCGTCTCCATGGTAAGGAGAAGGTCTACGGTTCGATTCCGTAAGGGGGCTCC